>NZ_LMNL01000040.1 GCF_001422985.1 Methylobacterium sp. Leaf117 | reverse complement strand
TGTCCGTCGTCAGATGATTTGGGACATTCAGCGGTGTTCAGGAGCGGAGGCTCTGGTCCATCTGGGGTGAGAGGTTAGGCGGCCTGCGCGTGGTGGCGCAAGCGTCGTTCCATGAGGGTCTGGCGCTTGATGCGTTCCCGCTCGGCCAGGATCCCTTCGCCGCGTCCGAAGTAGACGTCAGCGGGCGTGAGGTTGCTCAGGCTCTCATGGGCTCGGGCATGGTTGTAGTGTTCGACGAAGTCGGCAACCTGCGTCTCCAACTCGCCGGGCAAGTAGGCGTGTTCGAGCAGGATGCGGTTCTTGAGCGTCTGATGCCAACGCTCGATCTTGCCCTGCGTTTGAGGATGGCATGGCGCACCGCGGATGTGGGTCATGCCCCGAATGCCGAGCCAGTCAGCCAGGTCGCTGGCGACGTAGCTCGGTCCGTTGTCGGAGAGCAGGCGGGGCCGCGGCATCACCCGCGCCTGATCGAGCCCCGCCGCACCCAGCGCCAGGTCGAGCGTGGCGGTGACGTCGCTGGCCTGCATCGTCGTGCACAGCTTCCAGGCGACGATGTAGCGTGAGAAGTCGTCCAGGACCGTCGACAGGTAGTACCAGCCCCAGCCAACGACCTTCAGGTAGGTGAAGTCCGTCTGCCAAAGCTGGTTGGGCGCGGTGGTCTTATCGCGGAACTCGTCGGCAGCCTTGATGACGATATAGGCTGGGCTGGTGATCAGGTCCTGAGACTTGAGCAACCGGTAGACGGTCGCTTCCGAGACGAAGTAGCGCCGTTCGTCGGTGAAGCGCACCGCCAGCTCACGCGGACTGAGTTCAGGCTGCTCCAGAGCCAAGGCAACGATCTGCTCGCGGATCTCCGCAGGTAGACGGTTCCAGACCCGGCTCGGCTGCGAAGGTTGGTCCTTCAATGCCTCGGGGCCGCCGCGCCGGTAGGCGTCGTACCAGCGGTAAAACGTCGAGCGCGTGATGCCGAGCTTGTCCAGGGTGGCGCGCACCGGCAGGTGGGATTGCTCGACCAGCCGGATGATCTCCAGCTTCTCGGAGGCCGGGTACCTCATGCCTCGTCGCCCCCAGCCCCGCTCATACTTTTTTTAAGTAGACGGTTCTCCAAGACGAGATCAGCTACGACCTCCTTCAGCGCCCCCGCCTCGCGCCGCAGATCCCGCACCTCGTCCGTGGTAGCCGCACGAGCCGTGTCCCCCGACAGGCGCTTCTTGCCCGCCTCCAGGAACTCCTTGGACCAGCCGTAGTACATCGAGGCGGCGATCCCCTCGCGTCGGCACAACTCGGCGATGCTGTCCTCGCCCCGCAAGCCTTCCAGCACCACGCGGATCTTCTCCTCGGACGAGAACTGCCGACGTGTGGCCCGACGGATGTCCTTGATCACCGCTTTTGCCGGCTTCTTGGCCGGTCCGGATGTCTGCTTCATCTTCGCTCCTCAGGGGCTACGATGAACCAGCCATCCTCCCTTCGTGAAGACCCTCAATCTGTCCCACAGGTGCTGACGTCGGACANGCCTGCCGCAAGGCGAAGGTCTGGGGCGTGTTCCTGCCGGCTTCTTGGCCGGTCCGGATGTCTGCTTCATCTTCGCTCCTCAGGGGCTACGATGAACCAGCCATCCTCCCTTCGTGAAGACCCTCAATCTGTCCCACAGGTGCTGACGTCGGACAGTCTACGCCAAACCGCCCTTCGCCGGACCGAAGGCCGTGCTCGCCTACCTGTCGCGCTACACCCACCGCGTGGCCATCTCCAGCCGACGCATCCTCGCCTTCGACGGAGCGAACGTCAGCTTCCGGGTCAAGGACTACCGGTGCGAAGAGGGCGGGCAGGCGCGGGTCATGACCCTGTCCGCCGGGGAGTTCATCAGGCGCTTCCTCCTCCATGTCCTGCCGCGCGGCTTCCACCGCATCCGGCACTACGGCTTCCTCGCCGGCTCGAACCGGAAGGCCGGTCTGGCCCACATCCGCGCGATCCTCGGCACACCGCCCCCGCCGCGATCCACCGACTCTGAGCCGGACGCGCGAGACGCTGCCACCGACGTGCGAGAGCCTTGCCCCTGCTGCGGCGGTCCCATGAGAACCGTCGGCTCCTTCGCAGGCTGGTACCAGCCGCGCGGGCCGCCGTTCAGCGCCGCACCGAACCGGGCGTGTACGCCATGACCCGGCATGGCCTAGCACCACCACACATCCGAGGAGGCGCACCTCGGGGTACGCCTCTCCGCGTGCCGAACGCCGGAATGGTCTTCACGAACGCTGTCGCCCGACCCTGTCGCGCTCCGCCAAAGGCCGGAGACCGGGCAATCCGGAAGCGCTCAGGCACCCCGGCGACGGTGTTCACGCGCCTTCCGTCCCTCGTTGGGGACGACGGTCTGCCAAAATCCCCATAGCTCTGCGCCTGCCATCCCGCGGGTTCGTTCTTCCACGACTTTCGTACGCCTCGCGGCGCCCGAAACTCTTCAGGTTTTCGGCCTGTCAGCTTTGGGGTGCGCGAGTTGATAAAGCGGACGCTTGCTTCGAAGTCGCCGCGAGTTGGCTCGTAGCGAGCCGCAAGCCTCCGCTCTTTCATGACGCGGCCAGCAAGGCCTCCGGCGTCCCGCGGCGGAAGACCGCTCCGGGATGGCTTGCCTTCAGGAGTGGGCCGCTGCCAGGGAAAAGCTTCTCGCGCAGTGTGCCCTCCGCATACTGAGTCTTGAAGGCGCCACGCGTCTGGAGTTCCGGCACGACGAGGTCGACGAAAGCTTCCAGGGTTTCCGGCGCTACCGCGCGGGTCAGGTTGAAGCCGTCGGCGTCAGTGGCCTCGGCCCAGGCGACGAGTTCGTCGGCGACTTCCGAGGGCGCGCCGACGATGAAGGGCGCCCGGGCCCCGCGCGGGCCGAACGCTGCGAAGTCCGCCCGGGTGAAGGGCCGCTCCCCGGCTTGCGTCAGGGTCTCCACCAGGGACTGCATGGCGTTCGTCTGGACATAGGCCAAGCCCTCTTCGGGCCCCAGGGTCGAGAGGTCGATGCCGGTCCAGCCCGAGACCAGGGCGAGCTGGCCCTCGACGTCGATGTAGCGCGCATACTCGTCGCGTAAGGACAGGGCCTCGGCGCGGGTCGGCGCCACGATCACCGTGGCGCCGAGGAACATGCGGATGTCGTAAGGGTCACGCCCTGCGGCGCGGGCCGCCTCGCGCAGGTCGCGCACGGCCTTGCCGGCGAGCGGCTTCGTCTGGCCGTTGAGGAACACGGCCTCGGCGTGGCGCCCCGCGAAGAGCTTGCCCCGCCGGGAGGTGCCCGCCTGGTAGAGCACCGGCGTGCGCTGGGGCGAGGGCTCGGCGAGGTGGCGGCCGTCGACGCGGTAGTAAGGACCGTCGTGCCGGATGCGGTGGACCCGTTCCGGATCGGTGAAGACGCCGCCGGCCCGGTCGCGCCGCACGGCGCCCGCCTCCCAGCTGCCCTCCCACAGCTTGTAGGCGGCCTCCAGAAAGTCGTCCCCCGCCTCGTAGCGGGCGTCGTGCGCCCGGGCCGTGTCCTGGCCCATGCCGCGGGCGCCGCTCTCGAGATAGCCGGTGACGATGTTCCAGCCGACCCGGCCGCCGGTGAGGTGGTCGAGGGTCGTGATCCGGCGGGCGAAGGGATAGGGGTGCTCGTAGGTCAGATTGGCAGTGACGCCGAAACCAAGATGGCGCGTCGCCTGCGCCATGGCGGGCACCAGCAGGAACGGATCGAGATTGGGCGCCTGCGCGGCCCGCGCCAGGGCCGTGTCGGCGCTGCCGCCGTAGACGTCGTATTGCCCGAGCACGTCGGCGAGGAAAATTCCGTCGAAGAGGCCGCGCTCGGCGGTTCGCGCCAGATCGACCCAATAGTCGAGGCTGTAATAGGCGCTGCCGGTGTCGCGCGGATGCCGCCACAGGCCGGCCCAGGTATGGCCCGGCGAGGCCATCTGGAAGGCGTTCAGCCGCAGTTCTCGGCGCATCGTCATCGGAGGATCCGTCCGCAGGGTGGGAAGGTCAGGGTATTGGTCCCGTCCATCCAGTCAACAAGAACGTTCTTTTCCTCAATGACTTTGTAGTAGCAGGATCGTTCATCCATGGATGATCGAAGAGATACGCATCCCAAATTGGTGCCATATCACGGTATTATCGGCACGAAGACTTGAGTTTCGAGCGATAATCCCGGATTCCAACGGCTGCCGCCGCGTCTGGTCCGTTGGTTCGGACGCGGCTCAGGACGGGATTGCAGGATCATGTCGCAAACGGATGCGGGCTGGGGTGCCGGCCCGAGCGCTCGCTACGAGGACCTCGCCGCACGCTTCCGACCGGCCTTTGCCGAGATCCGTGCGACCGCCGTGGCCCGGGACGGCGAACGCCGGTTGCCGCATGCCGAGATCGGCTGGCTCAAGGAAGCGGGCTTCACCACCCTTCGGCTACCGGAAGCGGCGGGCGGGCACGGGGCGAGCCTGCCCGAACTGTTCAATCTGCTGATCGAGCTGTCGCAGGCCGATTCCAACGTCACCAACGCGCTGCGCGCGCATTTCGGCTTCACCGAGGACGTGCTGTGCTCGACCTCGCCCGAATGGCGGGCGCGCTGGACCGAGCGGATCGCCGCCGGGGAGACCATCGGCAGCGGCGTCTCCGAGACCGGGGAGGCCAAGGTCGGCCAGTTCGACACCATCCTCCGCCGGCGCGGGGCCGAGCGGGTCGTCGACGGTCGGAAGTTCTATACGACCGGCTCGCTCTTCGCCGACTGGATCCACCTCTCGGCCCAGGACGAGGACGGCGCGCCCGTGGTCGCGGTGGTCTCGACCCAGGCCCTGGGCGTCGAGATCGTCGACGACTGGGACGGGTTCGGGCAGGCGCTGACGGCGAGCGGCACCGCGCATTTCACCGGGGTGGTAGTCGAGGCCGATTGGATCAAGCCGGACCCGGCGCGCTTCCCCTACGCCATGGCGTTCTTCCAGCTCGTGCACCTCGCCACGCTGGCCGGCATCGGCCGGGCGGCGGCCGAGGACGTCGCCCGGCTCGTGGGGGAGCGCCGGCGCGTCTACAGCCACGGCAACGCGGCCCGCACCGGCGACGACCCGCAGATCCAGGCGGTGGTCGGCCGCGTGCGGGGCAACGCCTACGCGGCCGGCGCCATCGTGCTGAAGGCGGCCGAGGCGCTGCAGCGGGTGTTCGAGGTCCGCCGCGACGGGGCCGATCCGACGGGATCGGCGGCGCTTGCCGACGTCGAGGTCAACCAGGCGGTCACGGTGGTGACGAACCTCGTGCTGGAGGCCACCACCGGCCTGTTCGACGCGCTGGGCGCCTCCGCGGTGAAGGAGGGCCTGGGCCTCGACCGCTACTGGCGCAACGCCCGCACCATCGCCTCGCACAATCCGCGGATCTACCGCGACCGCATCGTCGGGGCCTTCGCGGTCAACGGCACCGCGCCGCCGCGCGAGTACCGAGTCGGTTCGGCCTGAGGTCAGCCCGCGATGCCGGCCCGCTCCGACCGCATGCGCCTCGGCGCCTTCCTGTATCCTGGCGGGCACCACGTCGCGGCCTGGCGGCACCCGTCCGCCCAGGCCGATGCCGGGGTCAACGCCGCGCATTACCGGCGGATCGCCAGGACGGCGGAGGCGGCGAAGTTCGATCTGATCTTCCTTGCCGACGGTGTCGCGGTCCGGGGCGAGGACATCGACGCCCTGAGCCGGACGGCGATCCGCTACGTCGGGCAGTTCGAGCCCCTGACCCTGCTCTCCCACCTCGCGGCGGTGACCGAGCGGATCGGCCTCGTGGCCACGGCCTCCACCACCTACAACGAGCCGTTCCACGTCGCCCGCAAGTTCGCCTCCCTCGACTACCTCAGCGAGGGCAGGGCCGGCTGGAACCTCGTGACCTCCGCTGACCCGCGCGAGGCCTGGAACTTCAGCCGCGAGAGCCACCTCGCCCATGCCCACCGCTACGCCCGGGCGGAGGAGTTCGTCGACGTGGTCCGGGGCCTGTGGGATTCTTACGCGGACGACGCCTTCGTGCGCGACCGGGAGTCCGGCCGGTTCTTCGACCCGGACCGGTTGCACCTCCTGGCTCACGAGGGCGCGCACTTCTCGGTGCGCGGACCTCTCAACGTGCCGCGCCCGCCGCAGGGTCATCCGGTCGTGGTGCAGGCGGGCTCCTCAGAGGCCGGCAAGGCGCTGGCCGCCCGCACCGCCGAAATCGTCTTCACCGCGCAAGAGACCCTGGCGGACGCGACCGCCTTCTATGCCGACGTGAAGGGCCGCATGGCCGGCTTCGGGCGCGACCCCGATCATCTCAAGATCATGCCCGGCGCCTTCCCGGTCGTCGGACGCACGGAGGGCGAGGCCCAGGACCGCTACGGGGAATTGCAGGACCTGATCCACCCCGTGGTCGGCCGCTCGCTCCTCGAACAGCTCGCCGGCGCCGACCTGTCGGCCTATCCGGACGAGGCCCCGGTGCCGGATCTGCCCGAGACCGAGGGCGGCAAGAGCCGGCAGGCCCTGATGCTGACGCTGGCGCGGCGCGAGGGGCTGACCATCCGCGAGCTTTATCTGCGCATCGCCGGCGCCCGCGGGCACTGGACCCTGGTCGGCACGCCGAGCCGGATCGCAGACGCGCTGCAGGAGCGCTTCGAGGCCCACGGCGCGGACGGCTTCAACATCATGCCGCCGACCCTGCCCGGCGGCCTCGACGATTTCGCCGCCCTGGTGATCCCCGAACTCCAGCGCCGCGGCCTGTTCCGCACGGATTACGAGGGCCGCACTCTTCGCGAAAACCTCGGCCTGCCGCGGCCGTCCCATCGCCACCCCGCCGCCGCGATCCGGGTGCCGACCGCCCCATGACCCGTCCCTCCTCTACGCATCAGGACCCCGAGCCCATGACGATCCGCCCGCGGCGCCGCCACGTCTCCCTCAACCGCCGCTTTCTCCTCGCCGCCGCCTGCGTGGCCCTCCTGCCGCTGGGCGCGGCCCGGCGGAGCGAGGCCGCCGAGGTGACGGAGGTTCGCCTCGACTGGGCGACCTACAACCCGGTCAGCCTTGTCCTGAAGGAGAGGGGCTTCCTCGAATCCGCCCTGAAGGAGCGGGGCATCGCCGTGCGCTGGACGCAGTCGCTCGGCTCGAACAAGGCGCTGGAATTCCTGAACGGCGGGGCCATCGACTTCGGCTCCTCGGCCGGGGCGGCCGCTCTGCTGGCGCGCCTCAACGGCAACCCGGTCAAGGCGATCTACGCCTACTCGCAGCCGGAATGGACCGCCCTGGTGACCACGAAGGACAGCGGTATTCGGACGCCCGCGGACCTCAAGGGCAAGCGGATCGCGGTGACGCGGGGCACCGATCCGCACATCTTCCTCGTCCGCGCCCTCCAAGGCGCAGGGCTCACCGAGAAGGACGCCAAGCTCGTCCTGCTCCAGCATGCCGACGGGCGCACCGCCCTGGAGCGCGGCGACGTCGACGCCTGGGCCGGCCTCGACCCGATGATGGCGGCCTCCGAGATCGAGGGCGGCACCCGCCTGTTCTTCCGGGACCCGGCCGCCAACACCTGGGGCGTCCTCGACGTGCGCGAGGATTTCGCCAAGGCCTATCCGGACCTCGTGAAAGTTGTCATCGCCGCCTACGAGCAGGCGCGCACCTATGCGATCGCCAACCCGGAGGCCGTGACGCGCGCCCTCGTGGCCGCGACCAAGCTGCCCGAAGCCGTGATCGCCCGCCAGCTCGCCCGCACCGATCTGAGCCGGCCCGAGATCGGCCGGGTCCAGGCCGAGAGCATCCGAGCGGCGGGTGTCGCCCTTCAGCAGGCCGGCGTGATCCCGGCGGAGACCGACGTGGCCGCGGCCGTCGACGGGCTGATCGATCCCCGCTTCACAGCCGGGTCCGAGCGGTGAGCGCGGGAACCGCGTCCCCGCTCCTCGCGTCCGGCACGGGAGGCGACGGCACCGCTCCGGCAATGCCCGGGCTGAACCGATCCTGGCGACGGGGTGCCGGTCGCACGGGCGGGCGCCTCGTCCTCGGCATCCTGATCCCCCTGGCCCTCGCCCTGGGCTGGGAGCTCGCTATCCGGTCGGGCCTCGCCCAGGGGCGGCTGCTGCCGCCGCCGAGCCGGGTCCTCGGCACGCTGCTGGCGCTGGCCCAGTCCGGGGACCTCCGGCTGCACGTCCAGGCGACGCTGCTGCGCGTCGCCCTCGGCTTCGTGGCCGGCGCCGGGGCGGGCATCCTCGTGGGCGCCCTCACCGGCACGCTGCCGCTGGCCCGTCACCTCCTCGACCCCAGCCTGCAGGCCCTGCGGGCGGTGCCCTCGCTCGCCTGGGTGCCGCTCTTCATCCTCTGGCTCGGCATCCTCGAGACGCCGAAGGTCGTGCTCATCGCCGTCGGGGTGTTCTTCCCGGTCTATGTTGGAGTTTCCGGCGCGATCGCGTCGGTGGATCGCAAGCTCGTGGAGGTCGGGCGCATCTTCCGCCTGTCGCGCCTCGCGCTCGCCCGCCGCATCCTCCTGCCGGCGGTACTACCCGGCACCCTGGTGGCGCTCCGCACCGGCCTCGGGCTCGGCTTCCTGTTCGTGGTGGCGGCCGAGCTGATGGGCGCCTCGGAAGGGCTCGGCTACCTCCTGGTGGACGGCCAGCAATTCGGGAAGCCGGACCAGATCCTGGCGGCCATCCTGGCCTTCGCCCTGTTGGGCAAGCTCGCCGACGGCCTCCTCGTCCTGGCGACCCGGCCGCTGCTGCGCTGGCAGGATGTCAGCCGCGGCGTCCTCTAGGACCGGCCCCGCCGAAATCATGGCTTCGGACACAGAGCGATGCTGACGATCCAGGACCTCTCGAAGACCTACGCGGACGGGACGCGGGCGCTCTCCGGCCTGACCCTCTCCCTCGCGCCCGGCGAGATCGTCGCCGTGGTGGGTGGCTCGGGCTGCGGCAAGACCACCCTCCTGCGCCTTGTGGCGGGCCTCGACGTGGCGACGGCGGGTTCCATCCGGCTCGACGGCGTCACCATTGACGGCCCGCATCCCGGCCTCGGCCTGGTCTTCCAGGAGCCGCGCCTGCTGCCCTGGCTCAGCATCGCCGAGAATGTGGGGTTCGGCCTCGCCGACCGGCCGGCGGCCGAGCGCCGGGCCCGGGTGGCCCGCGCCCTCGACCGCGTCGGTCTCGCCGAGCATGCGGGGCGCTGGCCGCGCGAGCTCTCCGGCGGCCAGCAGCAGCGCGTCGCCATCGCCCGGGCCTTCGTGGCCGACCCCCGGGTTCTCCTGCTCGACGAGCCCTTCTCGGCCCTCGACGCCGTCACGCGCGAGGACCTGCACCGCCACCTGCTGGCGCTCTGGGCCGAGACCCGCCCGACCATCCTCCTCGTCACCCACGACGTCGCCGAGGCCGCGTCCCTCGCGGACCGGGTCGTGGTCATGCGCCCCCATCCCGGCCGCATCCACGAGACGGTCGCGCTCGATGCGCCTCGCTCCGGGGACGCGGCGGCCCAGGATCTGACCGCGCGCACCCTGCGGGCCCTGCTGGACCAGTCCCTCGCCGCGCCCCCGCGTCCGGTGGCGCAGACCGCCTGACCGGCGCGGCCTACCAGCTCGTGAGCACCGCCCCGCCGAAGGTCGTCTCCACGAAGGCCTTGGTCTCCGGCGTGCGGTAGCTCTCCACCAGGGCCTTGACCCAGGGCTTGTCCTTGTCGGCCTCGCGCACCGCCAGCATGTTCACGTAGGGCCCCTTCGGCTCCTCCTTGAGGAGCGCGTCGGAGGGCTTGAGGCCGGCGGGCGTCGCGTAGTTGGTGTTGACCGCCGCGGCGTCCACGTCGTCGAGGGCGCGAGGCGTCTGGGCCGCGTCCACCTCGATGAAGCGGAGCCTGCGCGGATTCTCGACGATGTCTGCCACCGTCGGCTTGAACCCGGTGCCGGGGGCCAGCTTGATCACGCCGTTGTCCTGCAGGAGCAGCAGCGAGCGCCCGCCATTGGTCGGGTCGTTCTGGATCGCCACGGTGCCGCCGTTCGGCACCGCGTCGAAGCTTTTGTGGCGCTTCGAATAGATGCCGAGGGGGAAGTTCACCGTGAGGCCGACGCCGGTGATCCGGTAGCCCCGGTCGGCCTTCTGGTTGTCGAGGAAGGGCTGGTTCTGGAACGAGTTCGCCTCGATCTCGCCGGCCGAGAGGGCCTCGTTCGGCACGACGTAGTCGGAGAATTCGATGATCTGGAGGTCGAGCCCCCGCTTCGCCGCGATCGGCTTCACCGCCTCGAGGATCTGCGCGTGCGGCCCCGGCGTCGCCCCGATGCGGAGCCGCGTCAGGGGTTCGGCCCGCACTGGAGCGGGCACAGCCGAGACGGACACGGCGAGGAGGGCGGCGAGGGTCAGGGCGCGCAGCATGGCGGATCGTCCGGGTTGGAGGCGGGAGGGGTGCGAAGGGGCGCGTCAGGCCTGCCGGATGCGCCGGTTCAGGCGCCGCGCCAGGCCCTCGCCGACGGTCTGCACCGCCTGGACGAGGACCACGAGGACGATGACCACGGCCAGCATCATCTCGGGCCGGAAGCGCTGGTAGCCGTAGCGGATGCCGAGATCGCCGAGGCCGCCGCCGCCGACGGCGCCGACCATGGCGGAGAAGCCGAGGAGGGAGACCACCGCCAGGGTCAGGCCCGACACGATGCCGGGCAGCGCCTCGGGGATCAGCACCTTGGCGATGATCTGCCCCGGGCTCGCCCCGAAGGCGCGGGCCGCCTCCACGAGGCCCGGATCGACCTCACGGATCGCCGCCTCGATCAGGCGCGCCAGGAAGGGCGTCGCCGCCACCGTGAGCGGGACCGTGGCGGCGAGGGTCCCGATGGAGGTGCCGGCGATGAGCCGGGTGAAGGGGATGATCGCCACCACTAGGATGATGAAGGGCGTCGAGCGGGTCGCGTTGACGACGAAGCCGAGCACGGCGTTTGCGATCGGCGCGGCGAGGAGCTCGCCCCGCCGGCTCGTGGCCAGGAAGATCCCCAGCGGCAGGCCGAACAGGGTGCCGAGGGAGGCGGCGAGCGCCACCATCGTGAGGGTGTCGCCGGTGGCCTGGACGAGGAGGCGGATCAGTTCAGGCGACACGGGACGCCTCCTGGGCCGGCGGCAGGTATCCCAGGACCTGACTGTCGATGCCGTGCTGCGCCAGGTAGGCCCGCGCCCGTGCCGCCACGTCGGGCGCCGGCGGCAGCCCGATCGCCAGGGAGCCGAACGAACGACCGCCGATCTCGTCCACGGTGCCGGCCAGGATCGCGGCCTCGATGCCGGTGTCGCGGGCGAGCCGCGCCAGGATCGCGGTGCCGTCCGGGGCGTCCTCGAAGGCGATGCGCAGCACGACCGTCGCGCCCGGGCGTGGGCCGGCTCCGATCCGCGCCGCCAGGACCGGGGGCAGCCCGTGGCCCATTTCGCCCGCGAGGAGGGAGCGCGTGATCTCGGTCTGCGGCCGGGTGAAGACGTCGAAGGCCGAGCCCTGCTCGACGATGGCGCCGTGCTCGATCACCGCGACGCGGTCGGCCACGGCGCGGATCACCGACATCTCGTGGGTGATGAGCACGATGGTGAGGCCGAGCTCCCGGTTGATGCGCGCGAGGAGCGCCAGGATCGACCGGGTGGTCTCGGGGTCCAGGGCCGAGGTCGCCTCGTCGGAGAGCAGCACCTCCGGCCGCGTCGCCAGGGCCCGGGCAATGCCGACGCGCTGCTTCTGTCCGCCCGACAGCTCGGCGGGATAGCGCCCCGCCTGATCCGTGAGCCCCACGAGATCGAGCAACTCGGCGACCCGCGCCCGGATCGCGACCGGTGCCCAGCTGGCGATCTCCAGGGGCAGCGCGACGTTGCCGGCGGCGTCCCGGGACGAGAGCAGGTTGAAGTGCTGGAAGATCATCCCGACCCGGGCCCGCAGGGCGCGCAGCTCCCGCGCACGCAGGGCCGACACCTCGGCATCCCCGACCCAGACACGGCCCGCACTCGGCCGCTCCAGGCCGTTGATCAGGCGGATCAGGGTCGACTTGCCGGCACCCGAGCGCCCGATGATGCCCAGGATCGACCCGGCCGGAACCGCGAGGTCGATGCCGTCCAGGGCGGCGACCGCCGCCCCGTTGCGCCGGGGCGCGTAGGTCTTCGAGACGGATTCGAAGCGGATCACGGCCTCGGCGGAATGGATGGTCGACGGCATGGACGGGATGATCCGCGGCCCGGCCCCGCGCTTGCCGATCTCGGGAGCCGGAAGACGAGGTCAGGTCTCTTGAAGCAAAGAAATGAGCTTCATTTATTCACGACCATTCCGCACTCAGTCAATGAAAGCAGAGGCCAAATTGCGACGCCATCAAGGATGAAAGCCGTGGTGCCGGACGGTCGCGCGAGAAGGGTCTTCCCCGGGCCCGCGATCCGCGCACCGGAGGCGTGATCCCGCTCCTGGCCATGATCAATGCCTCCCGGTGGAAAGAGGGGTGTGGGCCGCGTCACCCCGCGATGCAGTCCTGGACCGCCACCATTCTCGAGCATTGTCGATCCGCAGGCGCATTCCCCCAAGAAAGCGCACAAATTCGAAAAACTATTTTCTTGCGAAATCTTGGTGCGCGCCGGTAAATCTTCGGCACGGGATCGTGATCTCACAGCAACGGCACAAGTGATCCGCGAACGGTCCCGCGAAGACCGTCGGCGGCGCGGTGCGCGACGTTGTCCCACGAGACTTTCCACTGCGGGACTTGCGCCCTGCGGGACTTGCTCCGTGCAAGACTTGCCACCCGGAGACGATTCATGACCGACGACACGCCGCGCGGGACCGTCCTGTCGCGCCGGAGGATCCTGCGCGCCGGCCTCGGGGCCGCAGCGCTGGCGCCCCTCGGGATGCCGGCGCTCCACGCTGCCGAGCGGACCGTCCGCCTGAGCTACCAGCGCTCCTCGACCCTGCTCACCGTCCTGAAGGCGAAGGGTACCCTGGACGAGCGCCTGAAGGCCCTGGGCTTCGCGCCCTCCTGGCACCTCTTCACCAGCGTGATTGAGCCGATGAACGCCGGGGCCGTCGATCTCCACGCGGACGTCGCCGACGCGGTGCCGATCTTCACCCAGGCTGCCGATGCGCCGCTCACCTTCTATGCCCGCGAGGTCGGCTCGCCCTCGGCGGAAGCCATCATCGTCCCCGAGGACTCGCCGATCCGCTCCATCGCCGACCTGAAGGGCCGCATGGTCGGCGTCTCGCGCGGGTCGGGCTGCCACTTCATCCTGGCAGCCGCCCTCAAGCGGGCGGGCCTCGCCTTCACCGACATCAAGCCGGCCTATCTCCAAGCGCCGGAGGGGCTGGCGGCCTTCGGCAAGGGCAGCCTCGACGCCTGGGTGATCTGGGACCCGTTCCTCGCTATCGCGCAGGCCAAGCGGCCGGTGCGGGTGTTGGCCGACGCCACCGGCTTGTCGAGCTACCACCGCTACTATCTCGCCAACGACCGCTTCGTAGCCGAGAACCCGGGGGTCGTCAGGATCGTCTACGACGCGCTCCGGCAAGCGGGACGCTGGGTCAAGGCCGAGCCCGATGCGGCGGTGGCGCTCCTCGCGCCGATCTGGGGCGACCTCTCCCCGGAGGTGGTCGCCACCGTGAACCGGCGCCGGACCTACGAGGTCACGCCGGTGGTGCGGTCAGAGCTCGGCGAGCAGCAGGCCATCGCCGACACTTTCCGCGAGGCCAGGCTGATTCCCCGCGACCTCGACGCGACCGCGGTGAAGATCTGGCAGCCAGCGGCGGAGCGGGGCTGAGCGCATGACCCATCCCCTCCGCTTCGGGATCTGGGCGGCCGTCCACGGCTCCCGCGCCGCCCACCACGATCCGGACGAGGCCGACGACGCCAGCTGGGACCGCAACCGCGCCCTGGTGCTGGAGGCCGAGGCCCTGGGCTTCGACGCCGTGCTCGTCGCCCAGCACACCGCCAACCCCTACGACGACGGGCGCGACCAGCTCGAGGCCTGGACCGCCTCGGCCGCCCTGGCCGCCCTGACCCGGCGCATCGAGATTATCGCGGCGATCAAGCCCGGGCTCTACCACCCCGTGGTCCTGGCCAAGATGGCCCTGCAGATCGAGCACATCGCGCAGGGGCGGTTCGCCCTCAACCTCGTGAATGCCTGGAACCGGGCCGAGTTCGAGCGAGCGGGCCTGCCCTTCCCGGCCCACGACGCGCGCTACGCCTACGGCGCCGAATGGATCGGCCTCGTCGACCGGCTGATGCGGGGCGAGCGCGTCACCCATGCGGGTCCGCACTTTCGGGTGTCGGATTACCAGCTGCGCCCGGCCGGCAGCTTCCGGCCGCGCCCGACGATCTATCTCGGCGGCGAATCCGAACCGGCCCGGGCGCTGGCGGCGAGCGAAGCCGACGTCTGGTTCATCAACGGCCAGCCCCTCGCGGATGTCGCGGCGCTGATCGCCGACGTCGCCCGCCGGCCCGCTGCCAACGGCCCCCTGCGCTACGGGCTCTCGGCCTTCGTCATCGCCCGCGAGACCGATGCGGCGGCGCAGGCCGAACACGCGCGCCTCCTGGCCCTGGCCGACCGCGACGCGGGCCTGCGGGCGGACACCCGGGCGCGTACGGACACGGCGAGCGTGATGTTCGCCAAGACCGACGCCGCGGCCTCCCGCCATGTCGGGACCAACGGCGGCACCGCCGCCGGACTCGTCGGCAGCTACGACACCGTCGCGTCCCGCATCCGCGCCTTCCATGCCGCCGGCATCGAGCTCTTCATGCTGCAATTCCAGCCATTCGAGGCCGAGATGCGGCGCTTCGCAGAGAAGGTCTTATCCCGGGTACGCTGAGATTCAGGCCCGGGCGACGAACCGCTGGTGGACGGCCATGCCCACCAGCATGGCGGCGACGAAGATCGCCACGGGCAACGCCCCCGTCGACAGGGCCGCCACGGCGGGGCCGGGACAGAGGCCCGACAAGCCCCAGCCGATCCCGAACAGGGCCGCGCCCCCGATCAACGGCTGGTCGATCCGGCGGTTCGTCGGCAACTCGAAGGCGGCTGCCAGGGCCGGGCGCGGCAGGCGCCGGGCCAGAGCGTAGCCGAGGCCGGCGACGCTCACCGCGCCGCCGAGCACGAAGGCCAGGGTCGGGTCCCAGGCCTGACGCCCGTCGAAGGCGCCGGTCACGTCGAGGAAGCCCTGGACCCGGGCCGGGTCGAGCATGCCCGAGAGCGACAGGCCGAGCCCGAAGATCAGTCCGGCGGCGAGGGCCGCGAGCAGCCGGAGCGCCGCGCTCACGCCAGCGCCCGCAACAGGGCGGCGGTGAGCATGCCGGCCCCCAGGAAGGTCAGGACCGCCGCCAGCGAGCGGGCCGAGAGCCGGGCGAGGCCGGCGACACCGTGGCCGCTGGTGCAGCCCGAGCCGAGGCGCGTGCCGAATCCGACGAGGAGGCCGGCGACGGCGAGCACCGGCAGCGGGGCGACGAACCGCATCGCCGGCCAGGCCCCGGTGGCGAGGGCGAAGACCGGCGGCCCGGCGATCAGGCCGGCGACGAAGGCGGCATCGACCCACCGGCGCAGGCCCCGATCCCGGCCGAGGCCGGCCACGAGGCCGCTGATCCCCGCGATGCGCCCGTTCAGGAGCATCAGGAGCGCCACCGACAGGCCGACCAGCGCGCCGCCGGCGAACCCTGACGCATAGGTGTTCATCGGGATGGGTCCTGCTCCGCCACCGCGTGTCGCCTCATACTCTACCGAGCCCTATCCTAGCGGGCCATGCCCCAGCGCCGCACGGTCAGCCGCTCGAAGGCCGCGAACACGAGGTTCTCGACCACGAGGCCGATGACGATGACCAGGACGAGCCCGGCGAAGACCCGGTCGGTGTAGAGCTCGTTGCGGTTCTGGAAGATGTACCAGCCGAGGCCACCCCGCCCCGAGGAAGCCCCGAACACGAGCTCGGCCGCGATCAGGGTGCGCCAGGCGAAGGCCCAGCCGATCTTCAGGCCGGACAGGATCGCCGGCAGGGCGGCCGGGATCAGGATCTGCAGGACGTAGGACGGCCCGCGCAGGCCGTAGTTGCGCCCCGCCATCCGCAGGGTCTCGGGTACGCCCTGGAAGCCCGCATAGGTGTTGAGCGCCATCGGCCACAGCACCGAGTGGATCAGCACGAAGATCAGGCTGCCGGAGCCGAGGCCGAACCAGAGCAGGGCGAGCGGCAGCAGGGCGATGGCCGGCAGCGGATTGAACATCGCCGTCAGGGTCGAGAGCAGGTCGCGGCCGAACTGCGTCGAGACCGCGAGCGTCGTCAGCCCGAAGGCCAGCACGATGCCGGCGAGGTAGCCCTGCACCAGCACGGTGAGCGAGATCCGCATCCGGTCGATGAGCTCGCCGTTGGCGAGGCCGTCGAAGAGGGCCGACATCGTGGCCAGGAATCCGGGCAGCAGCAGGTCGTTGTCCTGCCAGCGCGCCAGCCCCTCCCAGACCAGCGCCAGGGCGGCGATGATCAGGCCCTTGCGCAGCCAGTCTCGCTGCCACAGCCGCGCGCCGAGCGGCAGCGTGCGTTCCACCGGTGCCTCCACGAAGGGCGCGAGCACCCGGTCGTATTCCGGGCGGACCGGCGGCACCAGATCGCGCGGGACGCGGTTCCGGGTGAAGCGATCGGGGCGGGTCGCGGACGCGCTCATCGGGCCGCCTCCGCAGGGGCGTCGGTCTCGAACAGACGCGCGTGCAGCCGCTGCACCGCTCCCTGGAAGGCCTCGCTGCCGATGCTGGAGAGATCGAAGGCGTGGCTGTTGAACTCCGCCCGCACCCGGCCGGGATGGGGCGAGAGCAGGGCCACCCGGTTGCCGACCACGAGCGCCTCCTCGATCGAATGCGTGACGAAGAGCAGGGTGAAGCGGGCCTCGTCCCAGAGGGCGAGCAGCTCTTCCTGCATCCGCCGCCGGGTCAGGGCGTCGAGCGCCGCGAAGGGCTCGTCCATCATCAGCACCCGGGGCTGCATCGCCAGGGCGCGGGCGATGGCGACGCGTTGCTTCATGCCGCCCGAGAGCTGGTGCGGGTAGCTGTCGGCGAAGGGGGTGAGCCCGACCTTGTCGATGTAGTGGCGCGCGCGCTCCTGCGCCTCCCGCCGGCCGAGCGCCTTGGCGGCGCGCAGCGGGAAGGCGACGTTCTGCGCCACCGTCTTCCAGGGCGGCAGCTGATCGAATTCCTGGAACACCACAATGCGGTCGGGCCCGGGCGCCCGCACCGGAGCGCCCGCTAGGGTGATCGCGCCCTCCACCGGCGTGATAAAGCCGGCCGCTGCTTTCAGCAGGGTGGACTTACCGCAGCCCGAGGGTCCAAGCAGGACGAAGCGGTCGCCCGCATGGATGTCGAGGTCGATCCGGTGCGTGGCCCGCACCACCCGCTGCGGCGTGCGGTATTCCAGGGTGACGCCGCGGATCTGCAGCAGGGGCGACGGGTCGGGCGCGGGGGGAGGTTCCGGCTCCGGTGCCGGCCGGGCGGGGGCTGCGTCGCGCCGGACGCCGCCGTGCGGGCGCGGCTCGGCCAGTTCGAGGACGGAGAGGTCGGACAGGGTGGCGGCGCAGATCATCACGGGCCGCTCAGCTGCCGGTGTTAATGCGCGGATCGGCGAAGAAGTAGTCGCCGATGGTCTGGGGCGCGGACTTGATCGCCCCGACCCGATGCATGAACTGGCCAAGCCCGAGGGTGTTCTCCGGCGTCACCTTGAAGGTCACGGCCGGGTTGGTGATGATCGTCTTCAGCAGCGCCGGATCGAGTTTGCTGCTGGTCGTCCGGACGTAGATCTCGGCCGCCTTGCCGGGGTTCTCGGTGATGAACTTCGCCGCCTCGTCGAGCGCGTCCAGGAAGGCCTTGTAGGTCTTCGGGCTGGATTTGTAGAACGCCTCCGTCCCGTAGAGCACCGTCGAGGAGGACGGGCCGCCCTGGACGTCGTACGAATTCAGGACGATGCGCGCCTTGGGGTTCTCGGCCAGTTCCTGGTCCTGGAAGGGTGGGTTGCCGAAATGGCCGGTGATCTCGGTGCCGCCCTTGATGATCGCGGCGGCCGCCTCCGGGTGCGGGACCGCGACGCTGATCCGGTCGAGCTTGGCGAAGTCCTTGTCGCCCCAGAGCTTGGCCGAGGCCCATTGCAGGATGCGCGACTGCACCGAGACGCCCACCGCCGGAACCGCGATCCGGTCCTTCTCACCGAAGTCGGCGATGCTCTTCACGTCGGGATTGTTGGTGACGAGGTAGTAGGGAAAGTTGCCGAGCGAGGCGATGCCCTTGACGTTCTGCCGGCCCCGGGTGCGGTCCCAGAGGGTGAAGAGCGGCCCGACGCCGGCCCCTGCGACCTCGATGTTGCCTGACAGCAGCGCGTCGTTGACGGCCGAGCCGCCCGAGAGCTGGACGTAGTCGACCTTGATGTCGAGGCCGGCTGCCTTGCCGTGCTTCTCGATGAGCTTCTGGTCCTCGACCACGTTGAGGAGCAGGTAGACGACGCCGAATTGCTTGGCGATCCGCAACTGTCCCTCGGCCGCCGCCGCGCCGCCGGCGAGCGACGCGCACAGAGCAAGCACGCCGATCAGTGCACCCGCCAGCCGCCGCGAGAGGAAGGTGTGTTGCCTGGTCGTCATCGTGTTCGCCGCCGACATGTCTGGAGAAGCTGTCTTATCTGAAGACAATTCAAGTGAACTGGGTCGTTCAAAAGCCCTGGATCAATGAAGAAGATGGTATCCTGTGTTCGAGGCGGGTCAATAAAAACGCTGTCTTTATTCCGGTCGCTCCGGAGATTGTTCGTATTTCACGTTCGGTCTTCGGGAGAGTATTTCTCCCGACGTGCAAATTAGCGCCGGAAGCCCCGCTCCGATGCGGGCAAGTGCCGCTCCTTTCGCCAGCGCTCTCTGCTGGCGTTGCGCCCTCCGCGGAAACCGGAGCCCGGTCGAACGTCTTGGCAAGAATTTCACCCCGGAACCGGCTCGTCCGGAGGCTATTTATCTCGCAGTCCGCTGAAAATGGAAATATCATTTCGTTGATCGCCCCGCCTGAATACAGTTGAATGCTGGACTTCGGGGCATCGTCGATCCGGCACACTCGCGCACCGTCGCGTGCGGCCTTCGTGCCCCGATCCTACCCACTCTCGTGCGGATTCCGTCCCATGTCCCTTGCCCATGCCCCCTGACGCACTGCGCCGGCTCGCACATCGACGCAGTTTCCTCCGCCTCGCCGCCGGCGCCGCCGGTGGGGTCGGGTTCGCCGCGAGGGCCCGCGCCGCGGGCGCCGTGGAGCCCCTGGAGGTTCCCCCGTGGAGCCGCACCCCCGGGGCGCCGGTGGCCTCGCCGGCCTATGGTCAGCCGTCTTCCTTCGAGCGGCTGGGACGACGGCCCCGCACGCCGCCGCCCTTCCCGGGGGCGGCGTCGACGGGCACGCCGCTTCAGCACCTACATGGAATCATCACCCCGAACGGGCTCCATTTCGAGCGTCACCATGCCGGCGTGCCGGCGATCGACCCGGACCGGCACCGGCTGGCGATCCACGGTCTGGTGGAGCGCCCCCTCGTCCTGACCATGGACGACCTGGTGCGGATGCCCGCCGTGTCGCGCATCCACTTCCTCGAATGCTCGGGCAACACGCCCTGGCTCGGGGCCAAGCCGTCCTGGACCCTGCAGGAGAGCCACGGCCTGCTCTCCTGCTCCGAGTGGACCGGGGTCGAGCTCTCCACCTTGCTCGACGAGGTCGGCGTGAAGCCGGGGGCCGCCTGGATCCTCGCCGAGGGCGCCGACGCCTCGGGAATGAGCCGCAGCCTTCCCCTCGACCTCGCCCGCGACGGGGCGATCCTGGCCTATGCCCAGAACGGCGAGCGCCTGCGGCCGGAGCAGGGCTATCCCCTGCGGCTGTTCGTGCCGGGCGTGGAGGGCAACCTCAGCGTCAAGTGGCTGCGCCGCCTCAAGGTCGGCGACCAGCCGTTCCAGACCCGCGAAGAGACCGCGAAGTACACCGACCTGATGCCGGACGGCACGGCCCGGCAGTTCACCTTCGTGATGGAGGCCAAATCCGTCATCACCACGCCTTCGGGCGGCGAGCGCCTGGGCGCGCCGGGCTTCCGCGAGATCCGGGGCCTCGCCTGGACCGGGCGAGGGCGGATCGCCCGGGTCGAGGTCTCGACGGACGGGGGCGCTCGCTGGCAGGCGGCGACCCTCGAGGGTCCGGTCCTGCCGCGCTGCCTCACCCGGTTCCGGCTGCCCTGGCGCTGGGAGGGCGGCCCGGCCCAGCTCCTCAGCCGCGCCACCGACGAAACCGGCTACGTCCAGCCCGACCGCGCCGCCCTGATCGCGGTTCGGGGCACCCAGTCCTTCTACCACAACAACGCGACGTTCGGCTGGCAGGTCGCCGCCGATGGAGGCGTCAGCCATGCGGGTTAGCCTCCTCGGAACCCTTGCCTGCCTTGTCCTGACCGGTGCGGCCCTGGCCGATCCCAGTGGGCCCGCCGCCAGCCTGCACCGCCCGTCGGATCGCCTCGGCCTCGGCCAAGCGGCCACACCCGAACGCTTGGCCGCCTGGGATATCGACGTCCGGGCCGACGGCCGGGGCCTGCCTCCGGGCCACGGCAGCGTCCGCGACGGCGCTGCCCTGTTCGGGGCTCGCTGTGCGGCCTGCCACGGGGCGAAGGGCGAAGGCGGCGCGGCCGACGTTCTCGTGGGCGGCCAGGGCTCCCTCGCCACACCGAAGCCGGTCCGGACTGTGGGCAGCTACTGGCCCTACGCCACCACCTTATTCGACTACATCCGCCGCGCCATGCCCTTCGATGCGCCGCAATCCCTCAGCGCGGACGAGACCTACGCCCTGAGCGCCTACGTTCTCCACCTCAATGGCCTCCTGCCGGAGGATGCCGCGCTGGACGCCGGCACGCTCCCGGCGGTGGCGATGCCGAACCGGAACGGCTTCACCAGGGACGCGCGCCCCGACATCCCGGTGCCGGCCCGCTGAGCCGGCCGGAATCGCCCGCGCAGGACAAGCCTGCTCCCGGGACCCGTTCGGGAGGAAGGCTGTGCCCGCGGGCGGGCGATCTTTGGAAACCGCTCTCATTGACCCTGGAGGCCCCGGATCGGCACACTTCCCCGAGGCGCGGCCCCTCCCGTCCGCGCCCCGCGACGGCCCGCTCGCGGACCCCGGACCGCGCCACCGGCACCCCCTCGCCACCCTCCTCGAGCGACGACGTACAGACCGGAGAAAACGATGGTTCTCGGAGATCAGGTTGTGTTCGCCCGGCTCGACGTGGCCGATGCCCTCGGCATCTGGCGCCACGCCACCGGTCGCATCGTCGACGTCCTGCCGGCCCGGGACGGGGCGCAGGTGGTGGACGTGCAGTTCGAGGGGCACGGCCTCCTGGTGGGCTACATCGCCGCTCTGTTCCAGCGCGTCGGGTGAGGCCGATGCCGCCGCGCACCGCCCGGACCTCGCGATCCGCATGAGCCTATCCGCATGACCGCCGGCAGCCAAGCCTCGCGCGGTCCCAGCAACCTCCTGCGCCCGCCCCTGCGCAGCGTGAGCCAGACCACGGCCGGCTCGGACGTCTGGCGGGCGATGCGCGCCGAGGCGGAGGCGGCCCTGATCGAAGAGCCGCTCTATGCCGGCATCATCCAGGCGACGGTGCTCGACCAGCCGAGCCTGGTCCACGCCTTCGCCTACCGCCTCGCCCATCGCCTCGGCGACGGCGACCTCGCGCGGCTCTCCACCCGCGACCTCTGCCTCTCGGCCTTCGAGGCCGACCCGCATGCGGGCGAGCACGCCGTGCGCGACCTCGTGGCCATCCGCGAGCGCGACCCGACCTGCCGGCGCTACCTCGACCCCTTCCTGTTCTACAAGGGGCTCGCCGCCCTGGAGGGCTACCGGGTGGCGCACTGGCTCTGGCACCAGGGCCGCGCAACCCTGGCGCTGCACATCCAGAGCCGGATCTCCGAGGTGTTCGGCGCCGACATCCACCCGGCGGCGCGGATTGGCTCGGGTGTCTTCATCGACCACGCCACCGGCGTCGTCATCGGCGAGACCACGGTGATCGCCGACGACGTCTCAATCCTGCAATCGGTGACGCTCGGGGGCAACGGCAAGGAGAGCGGCGACCGCCACCCGAAGATCGAGCGCGGCGTGCTCCTCAGCGTCGGCGCCAAGGTGCTCGGCAACATCCGGGTCGGCGAGGGCGCGAAGGTGGCCGCCGCGGCCGTCGTCCTGCACGACGTACCAGCCCACACCACCGTGGCGGGCGTGCCGGCCCGCGTCGTGTCGCGAATCACTGCCGCCGAGGACCCCGCCCAGACCATGGACCAGTTCTTCGGCGACGGAATCTGAGGGTTCGGGGGCCGGACGGGCGGACTCGAGGGCTTCGGTGGAGCCGACTTTCCATCCTAGGGCAAACGCAGCGACCTGCCGCGTGCACGGGTCACCCCTGCTAGGCGGATGGCTCACGGACCAGATTGTTCCAACCGTTTCTCCAGATCACCCTCTTTGGAGAATGGTATTCTCTATTTATCCATCGCATAAGCAACCTATTCTGCATACGAGCGAATCATAGTTATATTCGTCTAATACAGGCTATATTTTAGAATATTATTCCATTGACGCTGGGTCGCCAACACGATTAGTACCGCATTACATCCAGCGCAGTGCAAATAATCGCGCCGGATATGACAATAATTAGATGTGGTCGCTGCAGCGTTATTCTTGAGCGCGCAGTCGCTCGACTGTGGCCGCGCCGATCCATGGCCGGATTCGCACGCCATCACCCGACAATCCAGACGGAGACGACCAACCATGAGCGGACAGGGGCAGAGCGTGGGCGCATCCGCAGCACGCAATCTATCGACGGCGACCGTCACGTCGGTCCAGAACCTCGCCAACACCCCGCGCTGGCTCCTGCGGCTCCTGCCCTTCGTCAACGTGGATGGCGGCGTCTACCGCGTGAACCGGCGCGCCGTCGTGCTGGCCAAGCCCGGCCGCATCGCGTTCGCCGACGCCGACAAGGGGCGCGCGATCAGCCCCGCTTCCTTACGCGCCGTGCCGCCGTTCAGCCGGCTGGGCGATGCCGAACTCGCGGCCCTCGCCGATCGGTTCACCGAGAGCAAGCACAGCGCCGGCGAGACGATCTCGGACGGTGGCGCGGGCGATCGCCGCCTGACCATCGTCGTCGACGGCACCGTCGAGCTGTCCCTGTCCGGCCCCTACCAGAACCGCCTGCGCTCGGGGCTCGCCACACGCGGCGACTTCTTCGGCGACGACACCCTCACGGGCGACGGCCAGCCCGCGCCCGCCGTCAAGGCGCTCTCGGCCGTCACGCTGCTGACCCTCGACCGGGCGGCCCTGGACGACGACGCCGTCAAGAATCGCATCGCGCAGTATGTCGAGGAGCGTGATCGCCTGAAGGGTCACACCAACAGCCACGGCGAGCAGGGCATCGAGCTCCTCGCCGTGCAGACCGGCGCGCCGCGCCTGCCCACCACCTTCGTGGATTACGAGATCGACCCGCGCGAGTACCACCTCTCCACGATCCAGACGATCCTCAACACCCACACCCGCGTCACCGACCTCTACTCCAACGAGATCGATCAGCTGCGCGAGCAGATTCGCCTCACGGTCGATGCCGTGAAGGAGCGGGAGGAGTGGGAGCTGCTCAACAATTCCGAGTTCGGCCTGCTGAACGAGGTCGGCGGACGCCAGCGCATCCCCACCCGCGGCGGCCCGCCGACCCCGGACGACCTCGACGAGCTGCTGACGCTGGTATGGAAGAAGCCCGCGTTCTTCGTGGCGCATCCCCGCGCCATCGCGGCCTTCGGCCGGGAAGCCACCCGCCGCGGCGTGCCCCCGGTGGTGATCCACCTGTTCGGTGCGCCGTTCATCACCTGGCGCGGCGTGCCGCTGGTGCCGAGCGACAAGCTGCCGATCGACATCGATCCGGTCAGCGGTGCCCAGACCACCTCGATCCTGCTGCTGCGCGTCGGCGAGGGCGAGCAGGGCGTGGTCGGCCTGCAGAAGTCCGGCGTCACCGGTGAGATCGAGCCGGGCCTGTCGGTGCGCTACATGGGCACCAACGACCATTCCATCGCCTCGCACCTGGTGACCCGCTACTTCTCCGCCGCCGTGCTGGTGGAGGACGCCATCGCACGCCTCGATAACGTTCTGCTGGGCAACTACCATGACTACGCCTGAGGCCGGTGTCTTGGGCTCGTCGGGCTTCGGCCTGCCCACGGGCGCGGCCGGCGACTCCGCCGGTTCCTTGGCGCATGCCGACCTCGTCGGGCGCCTCGCCCGCGAGATCTACCGCCAGGGCCAGGCGGCGTCCGCGCCGCTGGCCCCCGAGCTGCCCGCGCCGCAGGGTCCCCAGGGTCTGGAGAGCCTTCCCCAGGCCCCCGGGCAGCCATTGCTTCCGGGTACCATCATTGGTACGCCCTTGGTGCCCTCGGGCGCCCTGCCGTCGGGCCTCGGGGCGCGCAACGTCGGTGGCCCGAGCATCGGGCTACCGGGCCTGACCGGGCCGTCGGCCGCCAACCCGTTCGGCGCCACACCAGCGCCGGCGGGCGCCGGTTTCCTCGACACGGCGACGATCCCCTCGGTCCATCCCCTCGCCGACTCCCTGTCGGCGAGACGCAGCCTGCCGGAGTTCTTCGTCCCCACCGTGCCGGAAGTGGCTGCCTTCCTGCCCGGCGGCCAGGACTTGCACCGGACGATCGCGAGAGACCATCCGCGCGCAAACGCCTTCGCGCACGCGATCGCACCGAGCCTCGTGCCGGCCGATCCCTCGAAGCGAGGCGGGGACGTCGCCCAGGCAAACTTCCAGCGCACAGGGCGCCTCCCGGGCGAGCCCGTCCACTCGGCGCAGCCGGGCGGTAACGCGGCGTCCGCGTCGGGCGACTATTATTTCCTGTCCGATTCTTCCCCGACGCAGTCCCGGCGCGTCTCGCGGCCCCACGCCTCCCCGCGCGCCGAGCCCTCGCGGCACGGTGGGCCGGCCCCGCGCGTTACCGCCCACGGATCGAGCCCAGTGGCGGCGCCCTTCGATGTCGAGCGCGTCCGCAAGGATTTCCCGGCCCTTCACCAGAGGGTCAACGGGCACCCCCTGGTCTGGCTCGACAATGCGGCCACCACCCATAAGCCGCAGAGCGTCATCGACGCCACGTCCGAGTTCTACGCGCGCCACAACTCGAACATCCACCGGGCCGCCCACACACTGGCGGCGCGCTCCACCGACCTGTTCGAGGGCGGGCGCGAGAAGGTCCGGCGCTTCCTCAACGCCCCCTCCAAGGACGACATCGTCTTCCTGCGTGGCACCACGGAGGCGATCAACCTCGTGGCCAACGCGTATGGCCGCGCCAACATCGGTCCAGGCGACGAGATCATCGTCTCTCAGATCGAGCACCACGCCAACATCGTGCCCTGGCAGCTCCTGACCCAGGCCACGGGCGCGACCCTGCGGGTGATCCCGGTGGACGACCGCGGTGAGATCATCTTCGAGCAGTTCGCCGCCCTGCTCTCGGGCCGCACCAAGATCGTCTCGGTGACCCACGTCGCGAACGCCCTCGGCACCATCAACCCGGTCCGTGAGATCATCGCACTGTCCCACGCCTACGGCGTGCCGGTGCTGGTGGATGCGGCGCAGTCCTCGCCCCACATCCCCCTCGACGTGCAGGCGCTCGATGCCGACTTCCTTGTCTTCTCCGGCCACAAGGTGTTCGGGCCGACGGGAATCGGCGCCCTCTACGGCAAGAAGCACCTCCTGGAGGCGATGCCGCCCTGGCAGGGCGGCGGCCACATGATCGAGGACGTCACCTTCGCGAAGACCGTCTACAAGGGCGCGCCGGAGAAGTTCGAGGCCGGCACGCCCGACATTGCCGGCGCGGTCGGCCTCGGCGCCGCCCTCGACTACCTGGAAGGGGTCGGCCTGCCCGGCATCGCCGCCTACGAGCACGATCTGCTGGACTACGCGCAGGCCGGCCTCGCCGACGTGAAGGGTCTGCGCCTGATCGGCACCGCCCGCCAGAAGGCGAGCGTGATGTCCTTCGTCATCGACGGGCACGAGAACGAGGCGGTGGCCCACCATCTCGACGCACGCGGCATCGCGGTGCGATCGGGCCACCATTGCGCCCTGCCCGCCCTGCGCCGTTTCGGCGTCGACCAGTCGGTGCGGGCCTCGCTGGCCTTCTACAATACCCGGGCGGACGTGGACGCCTTCCTGAAGGCGCTGCACAGTCTTCCACGGCGATAGGACGAGGAGATCTCGCCTCGTCCGGGTTCCGAGAAGACCGGTCGTTGTGGTCTGCAATCCGACGGCCATTGCGGCCGCATCTACAACCGGGTTGGGTCGCCAGCGGAACGTCGGCTTGGGGTGTATCCCCGCAGGTCCGCTTTCGCGTAGCTGCGGCCTCAGGGCAGATGTCGAAAGAGCTTTGGTCCCGGCCGCGACGCGAAGGCCTGTGGGGCAGGATGCGTCCCAGCTCCAAAACCGGGACGCTTCACCTGTCGGCTTAGTCGCTGAACCCGGCGAGGACGACCTTGCCCTTCGCCTTCCCGCTCTCGATGAGCGCGTGGGCGCGTGCTAGGTTGGCGGCGTCGATCGGACCGAAGGTCTCGCTCAACGTCGTGCGCAGCCGTCCCGCATCGATCAGGCGGGCGATCTCGGTCAGGATCGCGTGCTGCCGTTCCATGTCGGCGGTCTGGAACAGCGAGCGGGTGAACATCAGCTCCCAGTGCAGCGACAGGCTCTTGGGCTTGAGCGGCATCACGTCCAGGGTCTCGGGATCGTCGATCGGGCCGAGGCGTCCCTGCGGCGCGAGAAGCTCGATGATCTGCGGGAGATGCGTACCAGTCTGCGTCGTCGCGAACACGAACCCGGGCGCCCCGGGAAGACCGAGCGCCGCCATCTCGGCGGCGAGGGGCTTGGCATGGTCGATCACGTGGTGGGCGCCGAGGTCGCGGCACCATTGCGCCGTCTCGGGGCGCGAGGCCGTGGCGATCACGGTGAGGTCCGTGAGCTGCCGGGCGAGCTGGATCGCGATCGAGCCGACACCGCCGGCGCCGCCGACGATCAGGATCGCGGGGGCGGCACCCGGCACGGGCCTGGCGACGTCGAGTCGGTCGAACAGCATCTCCCAGGCGGTCAGCGCGGTGAGCGGTAGCGCTGCTGCGGCGGCGAAATCGAGGGTGGCCGGCTTGGTACCGACGAGGCGCTCGTCCACGCACTGGAACGCGGCGTTGCTGCCCGGCCGGTCGAGCGCACCGGCGTAGAACACCGCGTCGCCGGGCTTGAACAGGCGCGCCTCCGGTCCGACCGAGACCACGGTTCCGGCCGCATCCCAGCCGAGGACCTTCGGCTCGCAGCCCTGCTTGTAGGCGCCCTGGCGCACCTTGGTGTCGATCGGGTTCACCGAGACCGCCTCCACCTGCACGAGAAGGTCGCGTCCGGTCGGAACAGGATCGGGAAAGGTGGTGTCGAGGAGGGCGTCCGGCGCATCGATCCGGGCGCCTTCGGTGTAGGTAACGGCACGCATGGGTGTCTCCCGGGATGTCGCGATGGGCGGCCCCGCGCCGCCGTGCTAGGCCGTCTCATAGCGTGCTGCTTCCTTCGGCGCAGCGGCATGACGCGCACATCACGCCCGTGCTGCTGGGATCATGAGGCCGTCGCGGATTGTCGACCCGAACGAATGTCGAGATCGGCGATTCAGCGACCCAGCGGTTGTCCCGGAGGCGGTTGGGACGACGGGTCGGGTCGACAGCTGCCCTCGAGAGGGACTGGTCGGTCCCGCGGCCCCAGCGTCTTTCAGTCGAAGCCCGCCTGTCCCGTCATCGACCGCCGCCGTACGATCCCGCCCTCCCAGTGGTCCGGGGCCGGACAGATCTTCGGCCCCGGTCGCACCCGTCAGAGGCTCGGATGCAGCCCACGGACCGGGCTCACCGCCTCCAGCACCGAGGCGGCGCGTAGGAGGGTCGTCTCCGCCTGCCAGCTTCCCACCAGCTGCACGTTGATCGGAAGCCCCTCGCGGCTCGTCCCGAAGCGCATCGACAGCCCCGGCAAACCCGTCACGTTCAGGGGCACGGTCGCGCCCTGCAGGTAGGTCAGGTCAACCGTCTCGCCGTTGACGACGAGGTCCTGGATGCCGTGCTTGTGCGCGGGGACGGGCAGCACCGGGGTCAGGAGCACGTCGAAGTCCCGGAAATAGGCCGCGTAGCCGTCTCGGAGCCGCTCTGCCGCCTGCTCGGCCGCGATGTAGTCTTCCACCGACGTGTCGGGCAGCGACAGCATCGTCTTGGCCATCCTGTACATCTGGTCCTCGTGGCCGGTGGTGGCCTCGCGGAAGGCCGGCTTCATCTCCATGACGTGGAGCTTGTTGAACACGTCGAGGGCGAAGTCGCGCTCCAGCGCCGGGATGCGCACCTCCTCGACGTGATGACCCTCCCCCCTTAGAGCCTCGGCCGCCGCCTTGACGGTCGCCGCGACCTGCGTGTCGATGGGCCCGAAGCCCGGTCCGATCATCCAGCCGACGCGCAGCTTCCGGTCGGACGCGGCACCGAGGCCGGCGTCGAACGGGACGGTGCTGCTCGCGAACGCGTCCTGCCCGTCGGGGCCGGCGAGTTGCGAGAAGGCGAGCGCGAGGTCACGGATTGAGCGGGCCATCGGGCCGACGTGCCAGAAGCGGCGGGGCGCCCGCGGCCAGATGCCTGTCATCGGCACGCGTCCGTGGGTCGCCTTCAGAGAGACGATGCCGGTCTGGGCGGCCGGGCCGCGGACCGAGATGGCGAGGTCGGTGCCGAGCCCAAGCGGCGACATGCCCGCTGCGATGGCCGCCGACTCGCCGCCGCTGGAGCCGCCGGGCGTGCGGTCGAGGGCCCACGGGTTGTTCGACCGGCCGGAGAGCAGGTTGTCGCTCTCGATCCAGTAGGAGAACTCGGGCAGGTTGGTCTTGGCGAGCAGGATGCCGCCGGCCTTTTTCAGGCGGGCGACGCTGGTCGCATCGGCGTCGGGGGTGCGACCCTTGAAGATCGGCGAGCCGCGCTGGGTCATCACCCCGGCGGTGTCGATGGAGTCCTTCACGGTAAAGGGCATACCGTGGAGCGGGCCGAGATCGCCACCCGCCATGACCGCCCCCTCAGCCTCCTTCGCGGCGGCGAGTGCCCCTTCGGCGACGGTGACGATGGCGTTGACCTTCGAGTCGACGGCCTGGATGCGGTCGAGATGCGCCTGCACGACCTCGACGGGCGAGAGCTGCTTGGTTCGGACCAGCTCGGCGAGCCGGGTGGCGTCGGAGAATATGATGTCCTGGGTCATGGCTGGTTTTCCTGCCTAACGTTCGGTAGGTTGGACCTAGGGTTGATTTTCTGGCCGTCAATCCCTAACTAACGATTGGTAGGTATTTTGATTTCGACATGGAGGCAGAGTTGAGCACGAACGCGAGGGAGACGATCCTGGCCGCCGCACGGAAGACCGCGCAGGCGCACGGCTACGGCGGGTTGAGCTATCGCGACCTAGCCGCAGATGTCGGCATCAAGGCGGCGAGCATCTATCACCACTTCGCCAGCAAGGCTGACCTCGGCGCCGCCGTGGCGCGACGCTACTGGGAGGACATCGCGGTCGAGCTCGACGCCATGCTGGAGAAGACCGGCGACCCGCTCGAATGCCTGCGGCTCTATCCAGGCACCTTCCGCCGGTCGCTTGAGGACGGAAACAGGCTATGCCTGTGCAGCTTCATGTCGGCCGAGTACGCCAACCTGCCGGAGGCCATGCAGCGGGAGACGCAGGGCTTCGCCGACGTCAACATCGCCTGGCTCGCCAAGGTGCTGGTGATGGCCGGGGCGGTGAAGCCGAAGGAGAGTGAGGCGCGGGCGCGGGCCATCTTCGCCGCAGTGTCCGGCGCCCAGCTCTACGCCCGGAGCCGTTCGGACGTCTCGCAATTCGACGCCCTGATCGAAAGCTACCGCACCTCGGGGCTCCTGCCGGCTTAGGGCCGAGAATCGCGGGCGCCGACCTGCCATCCCCGCAGCCTTTGTAGCTTGCGTCGGGAGGCGGACGCCGCGGGGCAGGTGACCGAGACCAGTGACGGCACTGCCCTCGACCGGCGGTGCGCCATCGGGACCTTTGTGTGGCGCAGTACGCCCAGGGTATGACAGACGAGGATAATAGGTTTGACAGCCGGGAGCGTAGTCGCGATGAGCTTGATCGAGGCGGGGCGGAAGTTCGCAGCCGGTCAAATGCGTCGTTAAACTTTACCCTAACCCCTGTCCGCTTTCGGGCGGCCCTCGTACCTGCTTATATGACCGGGTTGGATTAGACACAGTTGGGCTGCATTCTAGGCTTGGCCGCTGAGTGGCACAGATCCCGAACGTCGAACCGGTGGTGCGCAGACTACGTTCGCAGCGCCCTTTCTCTCCCTGCCGGCATCTGCCGGTTGGGAGATAAGAAATGGGACATTCACAGCACGACCCAGCCTTCAAGAACCGCCGTCCGTGGAACGCAGGACGGAAGCTCGGCGCCAAGCGCGCTCTCAAGCCTCAGCAGGTTTGGGCCATCCGTTTCTGGCTCGACGGAAAGCGGCGTGTACGCGACCGTGCCATGTTTGACCTCGCCATCGACAGCAAGCTGCGCGGTTGTGACATCGTCAAATTGAAGATCGGTGAGCTTGTCAGCGGCGAGCGGGTGCGGGCGCGGGTCATCGTCGTTCAGCGAAAGACTGGACGGCCTGTACAGTTCGAACTGCTTGAACCAGCACGTACCAGCATTCTGACTTGGCTTGGGTGTCGAGGGGGCGGGCTTAATGATTACGCTTTTCCCAGCCGGATCGACCATAAAGCGCACATAAGCACCCGACAGTACGCCCGTCTGGTAGATGAATGGGTGACAGGTATAGGCCTCCGGCGCGAAGACTACGGAACACATTCCCTACGTCGAACAAAGGCGGCGTTGATCTATAAGCGAACAGGCAACTTGCGCGCTGTGCAAATTCTGCTCGGGCATACGAAAATCGAGAGTACGGTACGCTACCTTGGCGTGGACGTTGAAGACGCGCTCGCTCTGGCCGAAGGGACCGAAATCTGAAGCCCGGCCTCCTCGGCGGCAAAGTTGAGGAGGCCATGCATGCTTCGGGAATGCAGCGCGTTTGATGCAGTCGGTTACCCCGACATAATACCGTTCCGGAAATAGGCGTTCTCGAACGAACCCAGCCCTTCCGCCCTGGGTGGATTTCTGCCGTTCCGCTTGTGGAGGGCGTATGCAAGGAAGCGGACATAGCCGCGGAGACCGCTTCCGACCCTCTGAAAAGCCGGCAACGTCCGCTTGGAGGCTGGTCGGCAAGGCAGAAGCATTTAACCAGAACAGACCAACACCTGCATCAGGTTTATTGAGTTTTTACGTATACTTATTTATTGGGTGTGTTTTTCACCATAAACAAAAGTTATAAGTGAATCTGATTTTGACATCAATAAACAGCCGATCGTGAAACTATATCACTCATCGTATTCGCCGGGCGGATTAAAATATGCTGATGTTCGTGCAGAATCATCCTTGGACTTACGGTCGCAGATTGGGAACATCGTCCGAAGCGGTGCGTCTCCCAGCGTCGGCGTGTTGGGATCAACGTTTTGCTGCCTGTATCATCAATTATCTTGGACTTGTCTCGGTGCCATCTCGGTGAGGGGCCGAGCTACGAGCCGGAGACCGATACCATATGGTGGGTCGACATCCTCGAACGGCGGCTGTTCGAGCGATCGTTGGCCGCGGAGGCTCAGCCCGCCCAAGTTCACGCACTTCCCCTCATGGCGAGTGACGTCGCGGCGATCGATGCCGACCGTCAACTGCTCTCAGCCGAGAACGGTCTCTACGTCCGAACCGTCGCGGACGGACGGCTGACCCTATACGCCCCCCTGGAGGCGGACGATCCCGGCACGCGGTCCAATGACGGACGCGTACATCCGAGCGGCGCTCTCTGGATCGGAACCATGGGGTTGGACGCTGAGTCCGGGCGCGGTGCGATCTATCATGTGGCGGGGACACACATCACACAGCTCTACGGCGGGTTGACCACGCCGAACGGGATTGCCTTCTCTCCGGACGGGTCGACCGGCTACTTCGTCGATACTGAGGAGGGCTTGCTGAGGCGCGTCGCCCTGAACTCCGCCACGGGCCTGCCCGTGGCCGAGCCCGAGACGCACTATGACCACAGGGGCGGGAAAGGCGGCGTCGACGGTGCCGCCGTGGACGCCGAAGGGCTGATCTGGACCGCTCGCTTCGGCGCGGGCTGCCTCGACGCCTACAGCCCCGCGGGCGAGCGCGTCCGCACCGTCCCGGTCCCAGCCCAGCAGCCGACCTGTCCAACCTTCGTCGGGCGCGACCTCGACCGGCTGCTCGTGACGACGGCCTACGAGGGCATGGACGACGATGCGAAGGCCCGCGATCCGGAACACGGGCGTACGCTCCTCGTCAATGTCGGCGTTCGCGGCCTGATCGAACCGGCTTTCCGTCTCGCCGGCTGACCGCTCCGACCTCCCTCTCGTTCTCGTTCCGCCAGCACCGTTGGGTGGCCGCAGCGCGGCACCCGCGAGGAGTCCTTATGTCGACCACCGATGAGCGCGACTACCAGCCGATCGAAGCTTATGCCCTGCTGGGCAATTGCGAGGGCTGCGCCCTCGTGGCTCGTGACGGCTCGTTGGACTGGGCCTGCCTCGAGCGCTTCGACGCCGATCCCAGCTTTTCGCGCCTCCTCGACCGGCGGCGTGGCGGCTACTTTGTCATCCGCCCGGAGGGCACCTACGAGACGACGCGGCAGTATCTCAGCCGTACCAACATCCTGCAGACCACGTTCACCACCGTCGACGGCTTCGTTCACCTCTACGACTTCATGGTCGGCCCCGAAGGCGACGAGGACCGGCCGCGTCTCGTGCGCCTCGTGTCTGGCTTGTCCGGGCATGTTCCGATGGTCGCTGTGTACCGCCCCCTGGCCGGGTTCGCCGAGAGCTTTGCGCCGCTGCGGGTCGATGCGGGGCGCATCACCGCCGAGGGCTGCCCCGGGCTCGTCTCCGATGCCGACTTCGCGCTGGAGGAGGAGGTCGCCGCGGCTCGCTTCACGCTGGGGCGTGGCGAAAGCCGCGCCTTCGCCCTTTATCTCGATGAACCACCAGAAGCGCCGCCGGATGCGTTTGCGCTTATGGAGGAGGTACGTCGGGCCTGGGTGCTGTGGACACAGGACTCGGCCTATGTCGGGCCACTTGCCGACGAGTTGATGCGCTCGGCCCTCGTACTGAAGATGCTGACCTACGAGCCCACTGGGGCGATCGTCGCGGCGGCCACGACGTCGCTGCCCGAGGAGGTTGGCGGCATCCGTAACTGGGACTACCGCTTCTGCTGGATTCGCGACGCCTGCCTGTCGTTCTATGTGCTCAAGAAGTTCGGCATGTCCCGCGAGGCCGAAGGCTTTTTCGCGTTTGTCGGCGCCCTGTGCGAGCGTGAGAAGGGACAACTGAAGCCGCTCTACAGCATCTCGGGCGAGGCCGATCTCGAGGAAACCGAGATCGCCCATTTCGAGGGTTGGCGCAGCTCGGGCCCGGTGCATCGCGGCAACGGGGCCGCCGATCAGCACCAGGCAGATGCCTACGGCCAAGTGCTCGACCTGTTCTACCTCTACGAGCGCCTCGGCGGCACCCTATCGGAGGAGCTCAAGCGACACGGAGCACGGCTTGCTGACATCTCAGCCGCACATTGGTCCGAGCCGGACGCCGGCCTATGGGAGCCACGGAAGCCCGAGCGGCGCTACCTTCACGCTGCCATCATGAACTGGGTCGCGCTCGACCGCGCTATCCGACTGTTCGGCCCCCGGGAGGACTGGTGTACCGAGCGCGACAGCATCGTGGCCTTCGTCAACGGCGAGGGCGTACACGCGGACGGCTACTACCCGCAGTATCTAGGCAGCGACGACGTCGACGCCGCTCTACTGATCGCACCGATGGTCGGCTTTCCCGTAGACGAGGCGGTTTTTGCACGGACCGTCGACGTCATCGACGAGCGGCTGGGGTACGGACACCTCGTCTACCGGTACAAAAACGATGACGGCCTGCCCGGCCACGAGGGTACCTTCTTGCTTTGCGCCTTCTGGATGGTGGACGCACTGCTGTGGCTCGGGCGGGAGGCGGACGCCCGGACGCGCTTCGCCGCCCTGCGGGTGTTGCAGAACGATGTGGGGCTCATTGCCGAGCAGACCGCCGAGGACGGCGCATTCCTCGGCAACTTCCCGCAGGCCTTTAGCCATCTCGGCCTCATCCACTCGGCTCTGATGCTCGACCTGTACGAGCACGGCGGGCGAGACGCCGTACAGGGCACCTACGCCGATCGGACGTTGCGCGAGACAGAGACCCGTCGTGCCCCCGACATCAAAAATGCTGCCTGACCGGCTGCAAACCGCATAAACCCAGCAGGAAACGTTCGACCATGGTCCGTATCGGTTACCACGCTTCCCATGAGCAGCACGCCCCGTCGGCTCTGCTGCGCTACGTCCGGGAGGCGGAGGCGGCAGGCTTCGCTTGCGCCATGTCTTCCGAGCACTTCAAGCCCTGGAGCAACGCACAAGGGCATTCGGGCCATGCCTGGTCCTGGCTCGGCGCCGCGTTGGCAGGCACGCAACTGCCCTTCGGGATCATCACCGCGCCGGGCTACCGGCACCACCCCGCGGTGCTTGCACAATCCGCTGCGACCTTGAGCGAAATGTTTCCGGAGCGGCTATGGCTGGCGCTGGGGTCCGGACAGCGCCTGAACGAAGACGTGACCGGGCTGCCCTGGCCCGAAAAGGCAGAGCGAACTGCCCGGCTCTGCGAGTGCGCGGCAGTGATCCGTGCGCTCCTGGCGGGCGAAACTGTGACCCATCGCGGACGGATCACTGTTGTCGACGCCAAGCTGTACTCCCGCCCCGAGCGAGCACCGCGGCTGCTGGCAGGGGCGGTGACGCCGGAGACGGCGCGCTGCGTCGGCCAATGGGCCGATGGTCTCGTGACCGTGGGGATCGATCCGGCCAAGCTGCGCCCCGTGTTCGAGGCGTTCCGGGAGAGCGGGGGTGCGGGCAAGCCGATCTTCCTCCAGACCAAGGTGTGCTGGGATCCCGATCCGGCCAAAGCGCTGGCCGAGGCTCATACACAATGGGCTAGCAACATGCTGGAGGGCAACGTGAACTGGGAGCTCCGCACGCCCGAGGAGTTCGAAACTGCGTCGCGCTTCGTTCGGCCCGAAGACGTGCCCGGTTATGTGCGGATCTCTACTGATCTTGGCCAACACGCCGCTTGGCTCGCCGAACTGGCCGAGCTGGGACCGGCGGAGATCATCATCCACCAGGTCGCCTGCGATCAAAGTCGGTTTTCCGAGGCATTCGGCCGGTACGTGCTGCCGAAATTCGCATAGAAGCGTCCCCTACACGGGTAAGTACCTCGAATTCGCAGCAAGGGCGAGGCTATAGCAGGTATCACCGAGGAGATTGACGTTGGGCGCGCCGCCGAGGGAGCCGATGGTCGGGCTGTCGATACCGACCGCGTGCAGCGCCTTGTTGACCCTTCGCAGAATGGTACAGGCGGCGACCTTGAGTCCCTCGACACGGTCGGTGGGGGTCCGCGAGGAGCTTGAGGCTGTCTAGAAACTTCTCGGCATTCGGCGCCTGGAACACCTTGCAGATCACCATGATGAAGTGGTGCGTCGTCCCCTTCGTGCCGGGCAGGAGCTCGCCTTCGGCATCGAGAATCTTCAGGGCGAGACCACGTCGGGCAGGATGTTGCCGGCATTGGTCGAGAGCCGCATGTAGACCTTGTGCTCGCTCGGCTTGGCGAACGGACCCTGGACCAGTTCGGGGGGCAGTCCAGCGTACACCGTTTCCCCTCACGGATGCCGAGTGACCTGGCATGTACCTATTTGACGGCATGCCCCGAATAATCGGTGACCATTTGGAGGATCCTGTCGAACGTCTTGTTCAACTTATCGATTGTCGCCTCATCGTCGGGGCCGGCCTGTTCGACGTGAGCAAGCACCCCTACGAGGTGGCGCTGCATTCGAGTGAAGACCAAGAGGTGTTCACCCTAGATCGATACCGGCCGCATCCGCCGAACCGGGGTGACGCGACAGGTTGCGACATCGCGACCGGTGCGGAACCAGAGCCCGGTAGAAGTGCTTCTCCCGCAACAACCGCAATGGAAGCCACGTGAGCGCAAGCATACTGTGGCTAGAGGTCGGAGGGTCAGACCCCACGATGAACTATAAGCTCGCCTTCAGTCTTCCACTCCTCGCCGTCCTGGCTGCGCCCGTTTCGGCCCAGGCCGCGGGCCGCCCGTCAGGGGCGGCGTTGATACACGGCAACTACTGCGGCCCAGGCAACAACGCTCCCGCGGCCCCGGTTGACGCGCTTGATGCGGCATGCGCCCGACACGATGCATGCACCCCCGATGGCGGGTTGGCCACGAAGGCCTGCAACCTGCGCCTTCAGACAGAGGCGGATGCCATCTCCCACGACCCTAGGCAGCTAGACGAACTAAGGGCCATGGCAGGCTTGGTGTCAGCCGGCGCCTTGATGATGATGTCGGCCCGTGAGCCCGCGACAGGGACGGTGGCCACCCGAAGCCGAGATGTGAAGGCCTGGGCAGCGTACACCCGGTAGCCCCGGCTGCGCGCCAACTCAGGATTGTCGCGTCACGCAAGCAGACGCCGCCGCGTCAGTCGGCTGTCGATGCTCCCTGGCTGTCCGCTCCGACGCCAGGAAGGCGTGGAGCGTTTCTCCAAGCCTGGCGGCGACGCCCGACCTCCGACTTGTACCGTCTACCCCTACCGACCAGCTCCGGAGGAACAAGCATGGCCTACCTTCGCTACGCGCCAGGCATCGAGACGCCCGCACCGGACGAGCAGAAGTCCATCGATGGGATCATCCGAGGGATGATCCAGCAGTCGCAGGTCGTCGAGAAGCGAGAGCACCACGCCGTGCGTGCGAGCCACGCCAAGAGTTCGGCCTGTGTCGTCGGGGAGTTGATCGTCACGGAGAACCTACCGCCCGAACTCGCGCAGGGTCTGTTCGCCAAGCAAGGGGCGCATAAGGTCGCCGTGCGCTTCGCCCAGGGGCCGGGCGAGACCCTGGGCGACCGAGTGTCCACCCATCGCGGCATGTCGATCAAGGTGTTCGGGGTACCCGGCGAGAAGCTGCCCGGCCACGACGTCGACACCCAGGACTTTGTGCTTGCCACGGGCACGACCTTCCCGTCGGGCACGGCGGCGGGGTTCCTGCGGGACGGGACGGTTATCGGGAAATCGACGGGCCTGCCAGAGGGCGTGAAGAGCGCGGTCGCCACCACGGCGCGCAACCTCAACCGCGTATTGCACGCCTTCGGGACTGAGAGCGCCATGGCCGATTTCCTCGGCCATCCCTACAGCCACCCGCTCGCCGACAGCTACTTTAGTCAGGCCCCGATGCGGTTCGGCGATTACGTCGCCAAGCTTGGCGCAGTCCCGGCTTCCAAGGCACAGTTGGATCTGGGCGAATGGCGCCTCGACCCACATGGAGACGAGGACGGTTTTCGTCACGCGGCGGCGGCGTTCTTCCGCGAGTCCGACGTGGTCTACGAGCTGAAGGCGCAGCTCTGGGCCGATGCCGAGCGCCAGCCCATCGAGGATGCCTCTGTCGACTGGCCGGTTGCGATCAGCCCGTACCGCACGGTGGCGACGCTCCGCCTGCCCCGGCAGGACGCCTATTCCCGTGAGCGGGTTCGCTACTTCGACGAGGTGATGACCTTCCGCCCCGCGCACAGCCTCGCGGCGCACCAGCCGCTCGGTTCGGTGATGCGGGCGCGGCTTCAGGTCTACCGAGCGCTGAGCGACTTCCGCCACCGGGAGAACGGTGTGACCGCCGAGAACATCGCCTTGCCGGAGAGCATTCCGGCCTGACGCCGACCCCTTTCCACCACGCACAGAGGAGCCAACCATGACCCTTCAGGGCAAGACCATCGCCATTATGATCGCCCCTCGGGGGACGGAGGAGCCGGAGTTCACCAAGCCCCGCGAGGCGCTGCTCGCAGCCGGCGCGACCGTCACGGTGGTCGGGCTTGAGGCAGGCGAGGCCGAGACGGTCAACAACGACCTCGACCCGGCTGGGAAGTATCTGGTCGACAAGGTCATAGACGGCGTGTCCGCCTCAGACTTCGACGGGCTCGTCATCCCCGGCGGCAGTGTGGGGGCCGACAAGCTCCGCGGCAGCGAGGCCGTGGTCGGCTTCGTCCGGGACTTCTTTCAGCAGGCCAAGCCGGTCGGTGTCATCTGCCACGGGCCCTGGACGCTTGTGGAGGCCGACGTCGTGAAGGGGCGCAAGCTTACCTCCTTCCCGACGGTGAAGACCGACATTCGTAACGCGGGCGGTGAATGGGTCGACGCGGAGGTGGTGGTCGACAAGGGCCTCGTCACCAGCCGTAACCCGAAGGACCTACCGGCGTTCTGCGCCAAGATCGTCGAGGAGTTCGCGGAAGGGCGCCATCCGGAGCAGGCCCGCAGCGCCTGAAGCCGTCTCACGCCCGCTGCGGCTCAGCCTAGCCTCGGGTATTCAACGCTGGTCGACCCAACCACCGCTTTCCCAAGGAGACAGCCATGGATCTCGGCATCAAGGGACGAATCGCCGTCGTGACAGGTGGGAAGTCGGGCATGGGTCGCTCGACCGCCGAGCAACTGTTGCGCGAGGGCGTCCACGTCGTCCTGACTGATAAGGAAGGCCCGGAGCTGCAAGCCACCGCCGCGGAGCTGTCGGCGCTGGGTCAAATCCGCGCCGTGGAAGCCGACCTTAGCGGGGCCAAGGGGATAGAGGTGCTCGCCGCCTTTGCCAACATGGCCTTCGATGACAAGCCCACCATCCTCGTCTGCGCCGCCGGCATCACGGGAGCGTCTGGCGACTTCCTCGAACTCACGGACGAGGACTGGATTGAGGCGTTGCAGACCGATCTCATGGCCGGAGTGCGCGCGACCAGAGCCTTCATCCCGCACATGCGCAAGGCGGGCTGGGGCCGCATCGTGCTGTTCTCCTCGGAGGACGCGGTGCAGCCCTATATCGAGGAACTGCCGTATGCCGCCGCCAAGGCCGGTGTTCTGAACCTCGCGAAGGGACTGTCGAAGGCCTACGGCTCGGACGGCGTACTCGTGAATGCGGTCGGACCGGCCTTCATCGCGACGCCGATGACCGACGCTCAAATGGAGAAGAAGTCAAAAGAGAAGGGCATTTCCTTCGACGAGGCGGTTCAACAAACGTTGGATGAGGAGCGCCCTGGCATCGTCGCAAAGCGCCGCGGCCGAGCTGAGGAGGTTGCGGCGGCAGTGGCGTTCCTTTGCTCGGAACACGCCAGCTTCATCACCGGCGAGTTCCTCCGGGTCGACGGCGGCTCCGTTATGACTATGGGGGCCTAAGGCTTCGTTGCGGACCAGCAGCCGTTCTGTGTTGATGCACATGGGAACGGCTGCTTTCTGGACGCCCGCGCTCTCACAGCAGTGACTGCGGGGTCGAAGCCGGGCCTGATCAGATCGAACCCCTCGCATGAAGGCCGAGAAGCCGGTGCAGGATGTCGCCCAGTTGCACTGCCGAGTACGGCTTCTGCAGTAGCTCGAACCCGTGCGTGCCCTCCTGCGCCAGCACGTGGCTGTAGCCGGATGCCAGGACCACCGGCAGGTCCGGCAACCGACGCTGCAGGCCCTTGGCGAGCTCTACGCCACCCATGCCTGGCATTACCACGTCGGTGAACACCAGGTCGAAGCCTGCCCCGTCGCCGCCCAACAGGTCCAACGCTTCCTCGGCGTTGGCCGCCCAGGTCGGTCGATAACCCAGGTCCTCAAGGATCTGGGTCGCGAACTGACCGACGCCGATGTTGTCCTCCACGACGAGGATGCGCTGCCCCGTGCCGAGAGGCGTCAGGCCCCCTTCGGGCCCGCGGACCCGGGCCTCGACCTCCGCTTGCTCGACTTCCGGCAGGTAGAGGGTGAAGGTGGTGCCCTGGCCGATTGTGCTGGCCACGTCGATGTCGCCGCCGGATTGCTTCGCGAAGCCGAATACCTGCGACAGGCCAAGCCCCGTGCCCTTACCGACCTCCTTGGTGGTGAAGAACGGCTCGAAGATCCGGCTAAGCAGGTCCGGCGGAATGCCTGAACCCGTGTCGACGAGGGAGACTGCAGCGAAGGCCTTGCGCGAGCCGGCATGGCCGCGGATGACGGGAAGGGTCGTCCGGCATCCGAGGCGCAGGGTGAGGGTTCCTCCCCCGTCCATGGCATCTCGTGCGTTGACGGACATGTTGATGAGCGCGGTTTCGAACTGGCTTAGGTCCGCCCGGACGAAGCAGGGCGCATCGGGTACCTCCGCGACCACGCGGACGCGTGCGCCCGTCACGGTATCGAGCATCTCCGCGATCCCACGCATCCTCTCGCCGACGTCGAACACCTCCGGCTTGAGGGCCTGGCGGCGTGCGAAGGCGAGCAACTGGCCGGTTAGCTTGGCGGCGCGCTCAACCGTATCGGACACGGCGTTGAGGTAGCGATCCTTGCGCGCCTCCGGCAGGTCCGGTCGGCGAAGGAAATCCACGGAAGAGCGGATGATCGTCAGCAGGTTGTTAAAATCGTGGGCGACGCCGCCGGTGAGCTGGCCGACGGCTTCCAGCTTCTGGGATTGGCGCAGAGCCTCCTGGGCCTGCTCCAGCTCGGCCTGCCTTTCCCGGGCCTCGGTGATGTCGCGTCCGGTCGCGTAGGTCAGCGTTCCGGCCGGGGCGGCGGTCCATGAGATCCAGCGCGTCGAGCCATCCTTGTGCCGGTAGCGGTTGACGATATGGGGCATCCCGCCCTCGGACGCCTCGGTATAGGCGTCGACCGTCTCGACGTGGTCCTCCGCCAGGACGAACTCGTTGACGTGGTGACCGACCAGTTCGTGCGGCTCGTAGCCGAGAAGGCGGGTCCATGCCGGGTTGACCCGCCGGAAGACGCCCGCGAAGTCGATGATGAGCATCAGGTCGGGCGCGGTGTCCCACATCAGGTCCCGCTCGTTCGTGCGCTCCTCGACGCGCCGCTCCAAGGTCGTGTTCAGGCTGCGCACCTCGCCGAGTGCCCGCTCGAGCTTCTCCTGGCTGTCCTTCAGAGCAGCGTCGGCCAGCACCCGCTGCGTGGTCTCGTTGGTGAAGATGAACAGGCCCGCGATCCTGCCGTCGGCGTCGAGCACCCTTGAATACGAGAAGGAGAACCAGGTCTGCGCCGCCCCCCGGTCGGTATCGAGCGTCCACGGAAGGTCCTCGAAGCGGCGGCTGCGCCCGGCGAAGGCGTCTTCGATGATGGGCTTAGCCTGTTCCCAGGCATCCGCCCAGACTCTGTCGAAACGCTCGCCCATGGCCCAGGCCACCCGGGGGCCGAGCAGGCGGGAATAGGTGTCGTTGAAGAAGAAGTGCAGGCCCGGTCCCCAGGCCAGGATCATGCTCTCGGGCGAGTTCAGGACCAGCGAGAGCGCGGTCTTGAATGCTTGCGGCCACGTCTCGGGCTGCCCAAGGGAATGGGCAGACCAGTCGCGCGCGCGTATGAGGCGCGCGGCCTCACCGCCCCCGGCCAGGAACGCTGTCGCGTCGCTCACCGTGTCATGCCCAGCGGACGTCGTACGAAGCGGCAATGGCTGCGCCCGGACGTCTTCTCGCTAGGTCGGTGAGACCTCTCATCGAGTGTGTCGAAGACCGTGCAGTCGTAATTTTTGCAGTCGCCGAACGAAGTGATCGCGCGCTTCGGCTTATCGGAGGACATTTCAGGGGCCATGCCCCCTTATGGCACACGCGCCTTCGGGGGTCGCCGAGGGATTGCTCCTCCGCCGGGCTAGGGTGCCTGCTTTTCCCTTCGAACCGAAGTCGCCATCAGAGCGACGAACTGCAGCTTTCGGGCAGCGCCGATGGTAATATGAACGGCCGCGTTGGGTCGGTACCTGACGGTCCGGTCTACGTCCGGGTCGGGTGGAATGCAGACGTTCGTCGATGGCCTACCGAACGTCCGCATCACGTCTGAAGCGGACGTGACCTGACCTGGCGCGCTCAGGTTAATGTGAGATACCCGACCGACAGAACGCCGATTAACAAGAGCCAATGACAAGCGCAGTACGGTTTAATACGCTGTCGTCTTCGCTAGGAAATAGAACTTTATCGAAGGTAGCGCTGTTGAAAATTTATTTCGACTTCGATGATAGTCGCGCCCCGTTCAGGGATGAGGAAGGGATGGACCTTCCCGACGTAGAGACTGCCCGGACAGAGGTCCTTAGGGCGCTCGCAGATATCGCCAAAAACGTTCTGCCGAGAAGCGATCAACAGGCGTTCAAGATTTCAGCCCGTAATGCCTCCGGAGACATCGTCTACAGCGCAGAAGTGACAGTTTCAGGCGGACGGCACGAGCCTCGCTATCCGTAAAATCGCTCTGCGGATTTGCGTAGTCGTCAGGCTGTACAAGCTTGGAATTATATTCCAGATTTCGGCGCAACTTTCTGGTGCACTGCCGCTTAGCTCGGCATAGTGGCCATAGGGCATGGCCCGGGAGGGCAGATGCTCAATCCGTTCATCCAGAAGCTTGGACGCCGTTTCGTCCTGTCTGGGTCCGAAGAGAAGGCTCTCACGGATGCGAGTGCGCGCGTTCGCGATGTCCCATCCCGAACCGCACTCATCTCGGAAGGAGACGTGCCCGATCACGTCCACCTGATCCAGAAAGGGTTTGCCTGCCGCTATAAGGTGCTTCCAGGCGGTGGACGGTCGATTGTCGCCTTCCTTATCCCGGGAGACTTCTGCGACCTGAACGTGTCGATCCTCGGCGAGATGGATCACAGCATCGGAACAATCAGCTCCTGCGACGTGGTGCGTATCCCGCGTTCGGTGATGAATGACCTCAGCGGGAAACATCCGGGCCTGAACCGTGCCTTGCAGTGGGCTGGCCTCGTCGATGAAGCGATCCTTCGGGAATGGCTGGTGTGCATGGGCCGTCGTTCGGCCGACGAGCAGGTCGCACACCTGTTCTGTGAGTTCCTGATCCGCCTCCAGGTGGTGGGGCTTGCGACAGAGAACAGCTACCAGTTTCCCCTCATCCAACTCGATCTCGGTGATGCAACCGGGCTGTCGAACGTCCACATCAACCGGGTGCTCCAGGAGTTACGACGTTTGGGGCTGGTGGTGTTCAAGGAAAGGCGTGTCACCTTACCCGATGTCGCTGCCATCAAGGCCTATGCGGGGTTCAATCCGAACTACCTCCACCTGCATCCTAAGGCTCCCCCATACCCCGCTATGTGAGGTACCCGACCGTTCTTTGGAACCAAGGGGAAAACACCCATTTATTAGTTTTTAGGTCGACACAACGCCTATATCAAAAGTTATCGCGGCCATACTCTCGGCTTTCCGCGCCTGTGAGACCTCGTGTGCTCCCGCCTGCTGCGCGCGGAGAGCCCTATGCCTCGCTACTTCTTCGATATCCATGACGGCCAAACGCTTCGCGACGACGAGGGCATGGACCTCGCCGGTCCTGAAGAAGCTGCTCGTCAAGCAAAGTCGGTCCTGCCTCAGATCGCAGCGCACGAGGTGCCCAAGGACGGCGAACACCAAGCCTTCTCGGTTCTGGTGACGGACGAGGATGGCCATCCCATCTACTCGGCCGCTGTGACCTATACGGGCACGTGGCTGATCCGGTGATTGGGCCTCCATCTGCTGAGCCGGATGGGGCACCGTGCTACCGAGCCGTGATGCTCAACGCTGGCGGAGGCGGGGTTCTGAACACGCCGATTTCAGCCTCGGACGACAGCGAAGCTACGGACAAGGCACGAGCCCTTGTTGATCAGCATGCCGTCGACCTCTGGGATGGCATGCGGTTCATCGACCGGTTCGAACCGCCTCATCCTCTTCCGCGAACTGAGACCATCGCGGCATCCTGAAGGTCACGATTGATTGTCCGCTTAGCGTCAACTCCGGACGTTCAAAGCGTGCGGCTTGAAGGTCCGAGTAGGGTCGTGAGCGGGCACGGAGGCGATGTCCGCTTCTATCGATTGCTGCCCGGAAGCAGATTGACGGAAAACCACCCGACTTGGTCGTAGAGCAGTCCAGCCGGACTCGACCCAACGTAGTCGTACAAGTTACCGCAGGCGCCGCCCGAAAGCGGACATAAGCCCGGGTTCTGCTAAACGGCAGAGAAGGACCTGGTCCGGACCTTCCGCCTTGCCCGTTAAGGTATCTGCTCAGCAGTAGAAAGCGGACCTGCAGCGGCGGCCATGACATTGATGCGGCTTGGTCATGGTCGGATTACCTTTCCGGGAACGACACGCCTCCGCCGTGTACACGATGCCCGGCAGGGGCGTGTCGCTGCGCTCAGACGACGCTGATGCGGTTCTCGACCGCCGTAGTGCCCCGGGGAGGCCCAGGCCGCGCCTACCGCCTCGTGGACGCTCCTGCATCGAGCGGAGGGTGCCGCCGAGATAGATGATCCCGCCATCCGCGATGACGGTCAAGGTCTTCAGGTCGAACAGCCACGAGCGCTCCAGCGCCTCGCTGATCCTGTCGCCGACGGCCGCGACGTCGACCTGGGGCTTGACCACGATCCGGTTGTCCACCGCGACGACGCCGGACAACTGGCTGAGTTCGCGCTCGGCGACTTCGGACTGGAAGCGATGGTCCACGTGGCCGGTCAGGGTGACCGTACCCTTCGAAACCTTCACCATGACGCAATCCGGAGGGACGGCGACGTTCCAGGCGAGACGGGCGACGGCGGTCGCGGCGATGTCCTCGTCGGACCGCTTGCGGGCATATGGGACCACGACCTCGATCTCCTGGACGAGGGCCCCCACGCCCCAGACACGGCAGGCGGCGGCCTCTGCGGCGATCTTCTCGTCGTAGGTCCCCACCTTACCGGACAGGGCGACCACGCCGTTCTTGGCCGTGACACCGATCTCCGACGAGGTTACCGCCGGGTCCAAGATGAGTTCGGCCGTGACGCGATGCTGCAGGCTGGTGTCATGGGACATGAGGGTCTCCTTGGGCATGCCCGCATCAATGATGCGGGGAAGGTCCAGGATGCGTGGATGAGGCTCGGCGGGTTCGCTCCGGGCCAGGCTGTCCGGTTTCCAAGACAAGGCGTGTCCCGGCATCCGGCCAACGTAGGCAGTGCGGCGGCCCCGATCCTTGATCCAGCGTAAGGATCGAGCGGGACGATGCGGCCATCCTCGCGGCGGGATCGGTCGAACCAGGCACGCCCGGCAATCAAGGATCCATCCGGTCATGAACACGCACGTCGCATCTTGGACCGATGCCTCCGACGAACAAGTGACGCCCGCATCGGCGTCGCTCGACCCATTTGGCGGAGAGCCTCCGCATGATTGGGCTCGCCGCCATCGGATCGGCGGCCGTCGTATACCTGATGTGGCTGGTCTTCTGAGAGTTGGCTCGGCCGTCGCCATATCGACGAGACGGGCTCGCCGCTTGGATCCTCGAAGTCGACGGGGTCCAGCGCGCCCGCCTTAATAACGCCCCTGGCGAGAGGTGCTCCATCTCCAAGTGGTTCGCATCTGCCACGCACCAGCTCGATTAATGGCGCCGAGTGCGAGAAAGCGACCCTGCGCAAGGTCCCTAACCGCTTGTCTGAGCCGAAAGGTCGAAATCGGGGGCGGAACCCGGACGTTCCTGGTAACTATCCTGGCCGAGGTGACACCTCCGACGCCGGACAAGCGAGGACCAACTTTCCGTTCCAGCCCGAACCTGTCGCAGGGGTATCCAGATGGATCGACCAAATGTATTCGACGTAAATGCCATGTTATCTTGTCGGATTTGCGCTTTTTTCAAGTTATTGTTGTCTGTCGATGGCCGTCATGCAACTCATCCATGGCTTGATCTATCGCGGATATCATTGTAGAATAAATTCATCGCTGGCCAATACCAAAGGGCGTCGGCGCCTGAGAGTTCGATGTGCTCCCGCCTTTCGATAGCGGGAAGTCAAATGTCTCGATTTCATTTTGAAGGAAATAACCGGATTTCGCGCGCCGATGTGTGGGCGACCGGAAATCTGGCTTGAACGACCGTGATCCTTCAGACCCGTTCCATCACGACCGGGAAGTATCGCTGGAAGCCGAGATCGCGCTCCTGAGGCGTTCACTCGACGAGGCGGTGCGGCGCGTGGCCGAGGGTTCCCCCGCGGTCGCCATCGAGCACGAGCGGGAGATCGCGAAGGGTCGGGCCGCCCTGGCCCTCGCCGATACCCGTGCCGCCGAATTAGAGCGGACCATCGCCCATCTGACAGCCCGCCTCGCCGCGCTTGGGCACAGCGAAGCCCGGTATCGGCTCGCCGTGGAGAGTGCCCGGGACTATGCGATCTTCACCCTGGATCTCTCCGGGCGCATCACCGGATGGAACACCGGCGCCGAGAACCTGCTCGGATGGGACGAGGCGGAGGCGCTCGGCCGTGCGGTGAACGTCATCTTCACGCCCGAGGACAATGACGAGGCCATCGCCGAGGAAGAGATGAGGCTCGCGGTGACCGATGGGCGGGCCGACGACAACCGCTGGCACCTGCGCAAGGACGGTGGGCGGTTCTGGGCCAACGGCCTGATGATGCCGATGCGTGACGACGCAGGCGGCCTGACGGGCTTCCTGAAGATCCTCAGGGATCTCACTGAGGCGCAGCTCGCGAGCCAGCACCAGCAGACCCTCATCCACGAGCTCAATCACCGCGTGAAGAACACCCTCGCCACCGTGCAGGCATTTACGAACCAATCGCTCCGCACCGCGACCTCCATGCAAGAGGCCCGGGAAGCCATAACCGCTCGCCTCATTGCCCTTTCCCGGGCGCACGACGTGCTCACCGTCGAGAAGTGGGACGGTGCGGATCTCGGCCGGCTGGTGAAGGACGCCCTGAGCCTCCACAACACGCTTGCGCAACGCTGCGTCTGGGAGGGTGATCCTGTCAGGCTCGTGCCCCGCGCAGCGCTCGCCCTGTCCATGATGGTGCACGAGCTCGCGACAAACGCGACCAAGTACGGGGCCCTGTCGAACGAGGCAGGCACCGTGATGGTGTCCTGGGCGGCCGTCGACGTGGACGAGGCCGCCTCGCCCGAGGCCGCTCGGCGCCTCAGGCTGCGCTGGCAGGAAGGAGGCGGGCCGCCGGTCCTGCCGCCGACCCGGAGGGGCTTCGGCAGCCGCATGATCGAGCGGGGCCTCGCTAACGAACTCGGAGGCAAGGTACGCATCCGTTACGAGCCCGCCGGCGTCGTGTGCACCCTGGACATACCCCTCGAACAGGCTTGATCCGGTCGTTCGGTGGGCGCTCGGAATGGATGGAACCGGTTCTGGCAGATTGGGGCGGAATGCCGAAGACGGATGGGATGGCTCCGTCCCATAAATAATCGCCCGGACCCAATGGGCCCAACGTCCAGCCGCAATGGGTCTCCGCGGCGTTCGCCGTCATCGGAACCGATGCGTCCGCGATAGTGCTGGCCGGCTGGTAGCTCGACGTACCGAGATGCGGAGCATCTTCCCGGGCGAGCCGCCAATGGTCGCCCTGACGGCGCTCGCCTGCATCCTGTTGGGGCATCGCTGCTGCTAGCTTCGCGCAGGGATACGGGTTCGCTGAACCGTTCGGCCCAGCGGTCTCTTGCCGGGGCCGCCGGCATCCTCGCGCTCGGGGGCGGGCTTCAGTACGTGGTCCCTGGAAGCTTCCGCCTGGACGACTAGGTCCAGCGCCTCCTGTTCGCTCCCTTGAAGCCCGGCAGCGACATGGCGCTCATCACGGTCATCTGCATCCTAACGACCGTTGCCGGCCTCGTCCTGCAGGGGACCGGAAACCGACAACTGCGCCACCGCGCCGGCCTGTCCGCCCTGTGTGGGTTCGTCATCGCCGCGGCCTGCGGGATCGGCTACGCCTACGGCCTCGGCGCCTTCCACCAAGGCGGTCCGTACTCCCGCATGGCCCTGGTAACCACCGTGACCCTCGGCTTCCTTTCCGCGTCGGTACTGTTGAGCCGTCCGGACGGACCTTGGGTCAGGACGGCGTTCGGCGGCGGCGAGGCCGGGGCGGTCACGCGACACCTGCTCCCGACCGTCGTCGTGGTCCCGCTGGTGCTCGGACGGCTTCAACTCCATGCGGTGCACAACGGCGTGATGGAGGCCGAGACGGGAACGGTCCTCCTGGTCATCGTCCTCATGGGGGGCTGGCCGGACTGATCATGCGCCTTGCCCGAAACGTCGACAGCCGCGTCGCGTCCAAGCTGAGGCTGCGAGAGACGCTGCAGGGCATGAACGACACTCTTCGACGACGGATCGCCGAGCGCACAGGCGAGCTGTCCGAAACCCAGGCCGCGCTGCTGCAATCCCAGAAGATGGAAGCCGTCGGCCAGTTGACCGGCGGCGTGGCGCACGACTTCAACAACCTGCTGACCATCATCCGCTCATCCGGCGAGTTCCTTCGACGGCCCGACCTCAACGAGGAGCGCCGGCGCCGCTACATGGATGCCGTTTCCGACACCGTAGATCGGGCCGCGAAGCTGACCGCGCAACTGTTGGCTTTCGCCCGGCGCCAGCCCCTCACGCCCGAGGTGTTCGACGCCGGCGCCCGGATGCGATCCGTCGCGGACATGCTCGATTCCCTCACTGGGGCCCGCATCCGCATCGTGACGCATCTGCCCGTCATCGCCTGCCACGTCCGCGCCGACGTCAGCCAGTTCGAGACGGCGTTGGTGAACCTGGCGGTGAATGCCCGCGACGCCATGGGTGGCGAGGGCACGCTCTCTATCCGTCTGACCTGCGACAAGCCGATGCCGCCCATCCGCGGGCATGCCGGTTCGTCCGGCCCGTTCGTCTCCGTGGAGGTCTTGGATACTGGTTCAAGCATTCCGGCGGATAACCTTGGGCCCATCTTCGAGCCGTTTTTCACCACCAAGGACGTCGGCAAGGGCACCGGGTTGGGGCTAAGCCAGGTTATCGGCTTCACCAAGCAATCCGGAGGCGACGTCGACATGGCCAGCGTCGTCGGCCATGGCACCACCTTCACTCTCTACTTGCCCCAGGCGAACGACGAGGCCGATGCGACCGCTGTCGCCCCGGTGCTTGAGAGCGTTCCCAGCGGTCAGCCTGACCGATGCGCGCTGATCGTCGAGGACAACGTCGAGGTCGGACAGTTTTGCGCGCAGATCCTTCACGACCTTGGCTACGTCACGGTCCTGGCCCATTCGGCGGAGGCGGCGCTTGCGGAGATCGAGGCGGTGCCCTTCACGCTTCGACGCCGCGTTCTCGGACGTGGTGATGCCGAGCATCGGCGGGATCGGGCTCGGCGGCCGGCTCCGAGAGCTACATCCCGACCTTCCGGTCATCCTCATGTCCGGCTACAGCCACGTGCTGGCGCAGGACGGGGCGCACGGGTTTGACCTGGTGCGGAAGCCCTACTCCGCCGCGGAGGTCGGCAAGGCGCTGTCCCAGGCGGCCGGGCGGCGATCCAAGCCCTGGCATGAGCCCGAGAGCCTTTCCCCTATCGAGGTCGAGGTCCCTCATCGATCAAGTGCGATACCTCCTCCGCGATCTCCCGTTCCTCGCCGGCCGGAATGACCAGAAGCGGGATTGGCGAACCCTCGCTGTCGATGCGCGGGCCGCCTTCAGCGTTGAGTCGCGGATCGAGGTGCAGGCCGAGGAAGGAGAGCCTTGCGCAGACGGATGCCCGGATGGCTGCCGCGTTCTCGCCGATGCCACCGGTGAAGACGAAGGCATCGAGGCCTCCGAGGGCGGCGACGAGGGAGCCTGTCTCGCGAGCGACGCGGTAGGCGAAGAGGTCGAGCGCCTCGTGGGCCTCGGGCGCCGCGCTCGCCTCAAGGACCCGTACGTCGTCGCTGACGCCGGACACCCCGAGCAGGCCGGAGCGCAGGCTGAGCAGGTCGGCTACCTCGGACGGTGCCATGCCCCGCGCTTGGATCAGGTGTAGGACGAGCCCGGGATCGACGGTGCCGGAACGGGTGCCCATCATCAGGCCCCCGAGTGTCGTGAGCCCCATCGTGGTCGCCGCGCTGCGTCCCCCCGCCAAGGCACATAGGCTCGCGCCGTGGCCAAGATGAGCGACGACGATACGGCCCTTTGCCCTCTCGCCGATGAGTTTGGGCAGCACTCCTGCGATGTGGGCGTAGGACAGGCCATGGAAGCCGAAGCGCAGAAGGCCGTCCCCGGTCAGCACGCGCGGGATCGCCTCGATCTGGGCCAACCGGTCCTGGGTCCGATGGAAGGCGGTGTCGAAGCAGGCGATCTGCGGCAGGCCGGGCCACGCCTCCTCGACGGCCGCGATGCAGGCGAGCCCCTGCAGTTGGTGACCGGGGGCGAGTGGCACCAGGGTCTTCAACTCGGCGATCAGGGGTCCGTCGATGCGGGCCGGGCCGGCATGGCGGGCACCTCCATGGACGATGCGGTGCCCGACCGCCCGTAGGTGCAGATCCGGCAGTCGACGAAGGCAAGTGAGGAGCCACTTCACCAAGAGGGCGAGATCGCCCGCCGGCGGCACATCCTCTTTGAGGTCGAGGTCGCCCGTGACCATCAGGTGCGGGGACCCGCCGATCCCGGCGACGTGAACGCGCCAGATGGCGGAGTCCTCGCCACCCTCGAACAGGGCGCAGCGCAGGCTGGACGAACCGGCATTGAGGACGAGGATCACACGCATCTCCGGGCAGGCCCCCGAGTGGCACGGCCCGGCCGGGCGCGACGTGATCCAGATCAAAGAACCGCCAACCGGGGAATGCCACGACGGGCTTCATGGGGCGCTGGGTCGTCCCGCAATGCCCGGGAATCCCGAATGCCTGTCGCGAGCGATCCGAAGCCTGCCGTCGTCCGGAAGTTCGCAGGGGAACCTGTATCCCTCGACTTCGTGCCCGGGCCCCTGGGACCGACGGGCCTTGACGCCATCGACGCCTACTGGCGGGCGGCGAACTACCTCTCGGTCGGCCAGATCTACCTGCTCGACAACCCGCTGCTGCGTGAGCCCCTGTCCCTCGGACAGGTGAAGCCGCGCCTGCTCGGCCACTGGGGCACGACGCCCGGCCTCAACTTCATCTACGCGCACCTTAACCGGACCATCGTCCTGCGCGACCTCGACATGATGGCCGTCTGGGGACCGGGCCACGGCGCACCCGGGCTCGTGGCCAACGCCTGGCTTGAAGGAACCTACGGCGAGGTCTACCCGGATGTCGGGTCCGACACGGACGGGATGCGACGCCTGTTCCGGCAGTTCTCGTTCCCCGGTGGCATCCCGAGCCATGCTTCGCCGGAACTACCCGGCTCGATCCACGAGGGCGGCGAGCTCGGCTACTCTCTAATCCACGCCTTCGGGGCGGCGCTGGACAACCCAGGTCTGATCGTCGCCTGCGTGATCGGCGACGGCGAGGCCGAGACCGGACCGCTGGCAGCCTCATGGCACGCCTCGAAGTTCCTCGACCCGGTCGGCGACGGCACGGTCCTGCCGATCCTCCACCTCAACGGCTACAAGATCGCCAACCCGACCCTGCTCGCCCGGATGCCGGCGGCGGAACTGCGCAGCCTCCTCGTCGGCTACGGCTACGAGCCGCTCTTCGTCGAGGGCGACGAGCCTGGCCCGATGCACCAGGCAATGGCAACTGCGCTCGACTACGCCCTCGATCGGATCGCCGAGATCCGCGAACTCGCACCAAACCGCGATGTTGGCCGGCCGAGCTGGCCGATGATCGTCCTGCGCAGCCCGAAAGGCTGGACCGGCCCGAAGGTCGTCGACGGCAAGCCGGTGGAGGGGACCTGGCGGTCGCATCAGGTCCCGGTGGCGGCGCTCCGCGAAAACCCGGAGCACCTCGCGATCCTGGAGACCTGGATGCGGTCCTACCGGCCCGACGAGCTCTTCGATGATGCCGGCCGCCTCGCGCCGGCCCTGGCAGCGCTGCACCCGCGCGGCGACCGGCGGCTGAGCGCCAACCCGCATGCCAACGGCGGACCCGATTCGAGGCCGCTGCGCCTGCCCGACCTCGCCGCCTACGCCGTCGCGATGCCGTCCCACGGCACGGCGGTCGCCGAGGCCACCCGCGTCCTTGGCCGCTACCTTCGCGACGTGCTCGCCCTCAACACGGAGGCCCGCAACTTCCGGGTGATGGGGCCGGACGAGACCCTGTCCAATCGCCTCGACGCCGTGTTCGACGTCACCAACCGGGTCTGGCGCGACGCCATCCTGCCCACCGACGAGCACCTCGCGCGCCAGGGCCGGGTGATGGAGGTGCTGTCGGAGCACCTCTGCGAGGGCTGGCTCGAAGGCTACCTTCTCACCGGCCGGCACGGCGTCTTCGCCTGCTACGAGGCCTTCATCCACATCGTCGATTCGATGGTGAACCAGCACGCCAAGTGGCTGAAGGCCTCCCGGGCGCTGGCGTGGCGCAAGCCGGTGCCCTCGCTCAACATCTTGCTGACCTCGCATGTCTGGCGCCAGGACCAGAACGGGTTCAGCCACCAGGACCCGGGCTTCATCGACTTCGTCGCCAACAAGAAGGGCGACACGGCGCGGGTTTACCTACCGCCGGACGCGAACTGCCTGCTCTGGGTGATGGACCATTGCCTGCGCACACACGACCGCATCAACGTCGTCGTCGCCGGCAAGCAGCCCGCCCTGCAGTGGCTGGGCGTCGACGAGGCGGCGCGGCACTGCTCGGCTGGCATCGGCGTGTGGGAATGGGCCTCGAACGACGGCGGAGCCGAGCCGGACGTGGTCATGGCCTGCGCTGGGGACGTGCCGACCATGGAGACCCTGGCGGCCGTCGAGTGGCTCCGCACCCGCATTCCGGAGATCCGGATCAGGGTGGTGAACGTCGTCGACCTGATGACGCTGCCCTCGCCCGACATGCACCCGCACGGGCTCGACCACGCCACCTTCGACAGCCTGTTCACGCGCGACCGGCCGGTGGTGTTCGCCTACCACGGCTATCCGTGGCTGATCCATCGCCTGACCTACCAGCGCACCAACCACACCCACATCCATGTCCACGGCTTCGTCGAGGAGGGGACAACCACCACCCCCTTCGACATGGCGGTACTGAACGGCCTCGACCGCTACCATCTCGCGCTGGCGGCTCTGAGGTGGTCATCGGGGCTCGGGGCAGCCGTGCAGCATGCTGAGGAGGAGCTACGCGACCTGCTTGCTTTCCACCGCGAGCACGTCTGCCGCACTGGGGAAGACCTCCCACATGTCCGTGACTGGGCCTGGGCGGATGCGTCCGCCCTTGGTGGTACGCGGACCGCCAAAGCTGGGTTCGACCTGCAAATGGTGAGGGACGTCGTGGAAGACGAAACCGGGCCTGACGGCCAGACGCTCTAAGCGTCGCAGCCCCGTTTGCTGGCTCGGTAACCGTTGCCCCCGCCGGCCGCATCCCTTCGCCCTTCGCGGGCACCGCTTACCCCCTGGATCGGATCCGGCCTATGTCCAAGCGTCTCGCCTTCTGGCTGCTTATCCAGACAAGCCTCCTGCAGACCGCCGAGGCTGCCACGGACGGACAAATCCAGCGTGGCAAGATCTTCGTTGGCGCGAACTGCGCCACTTGCCACGCCGTCGGACGGATCGGGGCAAGCCCGCTGGCCATCGCGCCTGCATTTCGGGACCTCCATATGAATTATCCGGTCGAGAACCTTGGTGAGGCCTTGGCGGAAGGCATCACCACCGGGCATCCGACCATGCCGGAGTTCCAGCTCGAACCCGACCAGATCACCGACGTGGTGGCCTACTTGAAGTCCCTAGAGCGCTGACCGCAGCGGAAGTTCGAGACTGCTCCGTCAAGACTATGCTGGGCCGATGCCGACAGCCTTGGCGATGGCCTCGATCTGCGTCGACTGCGCGGCCAGCATGCCTTCGAGACGCTCCATCCGGATGTGGTCGAGCTTGTCGTGCAGGGCCATGATCTCGACCTCGGCCTTCAAGTTGATCTCATAGTCGAGGCCGGCCGCCGTCCGATCCCGCGCCGCCTGGCGGTTCTGAGACATAAGGATCACTGGCGCCTGCAGGGCGGCGACCATCGACAGGATGAGGTTCAGGAAAATGTACGGGTAGGGGTCGAAAGCACTGGAGCGCGCCAAGACGACGGTGTTCACGAGGACCCATGCGACGAGCATTCCCGTGAAGACCAGGATGAAGCCCCACGAGCCACCCAACTGGGCGACGCGATCCGCGAGGCGCTCGCCGAACGCTTGGTGCTCCACCAGGACGCGGTTCACATCCTGGGACACGTGTCGCCGCTTGGCGATGTGGAGGATCACCCGCCGCTCGCGTTCGGAAAGCCCCTCAAGTCCCGCCTCCATCAACTGGTGGGCGAGCTGGGTGACCGCGGCGTCGACGAGCGGCCTTCCGGCTTCGTCCGCCTCGGTACGGTCGATGATGGGGGTCGCGCGGCCCGACAAAACGTGCTCGCCCATCAGCGGCTCAGAAAGCTGCAGATCGGGGAGTACCGCAGGATATCACGGCTGACGCCGCCGCGGACGTCCTCGCGTAAGCGCTCATGACTGCAGTCACGTCCGCGGATCAGCGGCAGCAATCGGACCCCGTTCCGCTAGTGACGAAGTCCCCGTCCGGAAGGACCGGCTGGCCAGTCGTCTCGCCGCGGAGTTGCCGTTCGGCCTGGAGCCAGAATTCTTCCTCGTAGCCCTCCGGCCGACCCCGAGTCTCCCAGAGTTCGAGGGCGCGGCCGCGGATCTCGGCTTCTGTCGGCATCGTCTCGGGTCGCATGGATCGTGTCCTTGATGTGCAAAGGCGAAGAGGATGCGTCGCTGCGGCTACGACGCAGGCAGGACCTTGTCCTGCAACGCGTTCTTTGAAGCGGGAGCGCGCTTCCGCGTGGCTCCTCGGATCAGGGTGGCGATGGCATAGCCCATTGCACCGACGGCAAGAGCGGTGGCCAACGCTGACGTCCCGCGTCGACGATCTCCATCCGAATTCCCACTCCGGATTGTCTGGTCCGCTTGCCGGATGGCCGCGTGCCCGCGTTCCAGGGTGTCCTGCGCCAAATGCGTGGCTTGGTCGGCGACGGCGCGGACAGCTTCCTGGGCCTGCGAAAATACCTTCTCGGTCGATCCCCCGATGCGATGGCTTTCGGCATCGGCTTCCGGACTTGCTATGGAATGGCTGTGCTCGTGATCGGGCTTGGTCATGATTGGTTTTCCTGTCCTGGTGATCGACCCTTTGGTCGACCGGGTTCGTCCGCAATCAGTGCGCGAGCAAGAGGGGGATCGGGCACGCCGTCATCAACGACTGGGTAAGCCCGCCGAAGATCCACTGCCGGATGGGGCCGTGGCGGTAAGCACCCATGACCAGCATTTCCGCGCGGTAGCGACTGGCCGCATCGCGCAAGGTCTCGGCAATGTCGCCGTCCGGACGCAGCGGCAGGTCGTCCACCGTCACGGCGATGCCATGGCGGGCCAGATGCGGAGCAAGCTCGGCCCCCGCGACCGAGCTCGACAGATCCTTCTCGCCGACCACCGAGATGATCTCGACGGCCTCGGCTGCCCTCAGGAACGGCAGTGCGTCGTTCACGGCCCGGGCCGCATGCGTGCCCCCGTCCCAGGCGATGACGATGCGCCGGCCGGCGAAGGCGTTGTGGCCTGCAGGGACGACGATGACGGGGCGACCGCTTCCGAACAGCGCCACCTCGATCAGCTCGCGGTCGAGGTCGATGGTGCGCTCCTCGGCATCCAGGATGATGAGGTCGTGCAGCCGGGCCTTGGCCGCGAACGTGGCAAGGATGTCCGGATGCGTCAGTTGCGGGCTCTCCACCGTGCATCCGACGCCGGCACTGGCGGCGTCGCCCCGAACCTTTTCGGCCACCGCCTGGCTGAGGCCGGCGGTCCGCCCGTTTTCCTCGGTCACGAGCGCTCGTCCGAAACTGCCTGCAAGGGCGCTGTTCATGACGAGCCGCCGCGAGGCCGCCTGGACGGTGAGGTGCGCCCCAGCGGTGACCGATAGCGACAGGCCGTAGCCGATCGCATCGCTCGTCTCGCCCTGCTGGCCCTCCTCGGTCAGCCCCACGAGCACGTTCTTGATGTCCTTGAGTGCCGGCATGGATACGTCCCTCGTTTCGGTTGGACGAACCCTAGTCCCGGCCCCGCGGTAATCCTTGATCCAGCGCAAAGCCGGTCGCGAAGGCCGAGAGCATGATGCCGTTCGAACCTGCCCCACACGTATCGGGGTCCACCGCGAAGGGCTAAGTACGCATGGCTCGATTGATGATGACGCTTGCGGTGCTCGGAGTGCTCGCGGCCGCGGCCACTGCCCAGGCTGCTTCTAATGACGGCCGCCAGGCCCGTTCCCACGGACCGAACATGCCGCGCTCCCGGGACGTCGTGCCGAGCGAGATCAGGCCTCAGGAGCCCGCCGCGACAGGCAGCATGCCAATGCGCGCATCGTCCGGTAACCGGTTACGCTGGCAGGACATGAAGCGCCCGCCGGTCCGCCCCCCGTCGTTGTGAGAGGAGCGCTTGATGACGTTCTCGACAGAGCTTCTGTACGGCGGCAAGGCCCCTACGCGGCGCATCGGCGAGCCTGCCTACTTCCTCGACTCCTCTGAACTGCGACCGGCGCTGCAGGAGGCGCGGGCCTGGTTCGACGCAGCAAGGACGATCGCCCTGGCGACGGGGGGTGCCATCCCCACGGCGGTCGCCCTCATGGAACGTGGCCGCGAAGTCTACCGATACCCGGCGGTCCGGACCGTCAGTGGGCCGACATCCGGTCGAGGCGTATCTGGTCAATGAGGCGCACGCCGCCTGGCACGATAAGGATGCAGCCGTCCCGGTCCAGGCGCGACAGGGTTCGGCTCACCGTCTCGATAGTCAGGCCGAGATGGTCGGCGATGTCGAGGCGTCCCATTGGAAGTTCGAGGGTGACCGAGGACAGCCCGATTCGGGCGTAGCGCGCCTGCAGCCCCACCAGGAAGGTCGCGATCTTCTCCTCTGCGGTCCGCCGGCCAAGAAGCATCATCATGTCCTTGGCCCGGGACAGTTCCTGTCCGGTGATCTCGTGCAGGTGCATCATCAGGCCCGGCTGCCGGCAGACCAGGTTCCGAAAAGCCAGCCGCTCGAACCTGCATGCGATTACCGGCGCAAGCGCGTCCGCCGACACCATGTAGCGGTCGAGCATCGACAACCCGAGGAAGTCGCCCGGGAAAGCGAAGCCTGTGACCTGCCGGCGTCCGTCCGGTAGGATGCGATACAGCCTGAGCGCACCGGAAATGACGTTGAACACTGAGTCGGCAGGCTCGTCCTGCACGTAAAGGGTCTGCTTCTGGTCGAGTGACACGCGCCGGCTCAATGGCTCCAGCGTGTCGCGTTCCGCCAGTGGCAGGTCCGTGGACAGGCTGACGAGGCGGACCTTGCCGAGCCCATCGCCTCGATGCGCCGGCACGGCGGTGAGGCTCAGATAGGTCGTCGGGCGGACCTGCAACGAATGGAGCGACATAGGGCTCGTCCTTCCTGTTGGAACGGTCTCATCGAAACGGCAGATGCAGGGCCGTGGCTGGTCAGGCCGCGACGGAGGATCTCGCGAGGGCCACGTCGAGGTGGACCGGGTTGTGCAAGGTGTTCGCCACTGGCGACCACAGCAGCGTGTGCCTGATGAGCGCCGCCAGGGCCTTGCGCGAGGCGTCCGTATCCATCGCCACCGAGACCCGGATGCTCTCGAACCCGATAGTCTTCGGCTGGAGGTCGTCGCTGCCCCAGACGGAAGTCATGTTGATGTCGGCCTCGACGCTGAGCTCCAGCGACCGGATCTGGATGCCTTGTGCCAGGGCGTTGGCGTGGATGCCGATGGAGAGGCAAGACCCCAGGGCGGCGAGCAAGGCCTCCGAGGCGTTCGGCGCGGTGCTGTCGTCCAACCGGCCCTCGGGCTCGTCCTCCATCACCGGCTGCGGCGGCAGGTCCCGGATGTAGTTCAACTGGCTGAGCCGCCCCTGTGCCACAGTCCGGCACCGCAGGGTGCGAACGGCCGCCGGGTTGGCCTTGCCCTCTGCGATGACTGCTTCCAGTCGACGCCTCCCGATGGGCGCCGGAACCCCTCCGTCGGAACCCGCTGGTAGCCGTGCCATGCTACTTTCCTTTCGTACGTATAGCCGGCACGAAGCATCCCAAATCATGAGAATATTTCGACCATGTTTATTTTGCTTGCCTGAGTATAAGTTGCAGAGAAACAAAAGTCGGCGTCCAAAGTCGACGATGGGAGATGCAGAATTGGATGGCAGGTGACGGATGCTTGACTGGGATGACCTCAGGTTTTTCCTCGCCCTGGCGCGGCATGGCACGCTCTCGGCTGCCGCCAAGGTGCTGCATGTCTCGCAATCGACGGTTGGGCGGCGCCTGAACTCGCTGGAGGCGACGCTCGCGGTGCGGCTCCTGAACCGCACACCGGAGGGCTACGTTCCGACCTTGGCCGGCGAGGAGGTACGCCGGAAGGCCGAACGGCTGGAGGCGGAGGCACTGTCGCTGGAACGAGACGTCACCGGCCGCGACGCCCGACTGCGCGGCCTTGTCCGGGTCACCTGCGCCGAGACGCTTGCCGCACATGTCCTGGCGCCAAGCTTCGCCAAGCTTCACGCGACCCATCCTGACATCATGATCGAGCTCATCCCGAACCCGCGGGAACTGAGCCTCGCGATGCGCGAGGCTGACATCTCCCTGCGCATGCGGCAGCCCGAGCAGCACGACCTCGTCGTGCGGCGCATCGGCGGCATCGCCTTCGGCATCTACGCGACGCCGGACTACCTCCGGGACCAGGGCCCGTTGGATTTTGACGACGGATGCGCTGGACATCGCCTCATCATTCAGCTCGACGACACCCAGGAGATGACCCAGTCCGCTTGGCTCACCGACTTGGCCTCGCGCGCGACGGTCGTCCTTCAGACGAGCAGCCACGAGGCCGCGGTGCTGGCCGCCGCGAACGGAGGGGGATTGGCGTGCCTCGCGCGCTTTCGCGCCGATGGGGAGGCGAGGCTTACGCGTCTGTGGGTACCGGCCGATCCTCCGTGCGCGGACGTCCTGCTCCTGGTCCATAAGGACAACCGCGATACCCCGCGCATCCGGGTGGTGCTGACGCACATCACGGAAAGCATCCACGAACTTGCAGGGGTGCTTCAACCAATTGAGACGAGTACCTCGGACGTCCGCGTCCCGGTTTGATCGTCTCGATCCCTCATGCGCCTTTCGCAGGCGGCGCCCTCCCGCAAGCATCAATGCATGGGTTCAGAAGCGGTCAGTTGCTCATCAGGCAGCAGACTGGCGTATTCCGCAGGATGTCCCGGGTGACGCCGCCGAAGACCCACTCCTGGAGCCGGGAGTGGCCGTAGGCGCCCATCACCAGTAGGTCCGCACCCTCGCGGTCAACGAACCCAAGGATCGCTTCGGCGGCAATGAGGTCGTCCCCGCGCAGCAGGTGGGTGGTGACGGCCGCCCCGTGGCGCGCGAGGTATTCTGCGACATCCTGCGATCCGCCGTCATCCGGCTCGGAGCTCACGGCGACGACGTGGACGGTGTCAGCCCGTTCCAGGAACGGCAGGCTGTGCAGTACGGCCCGTCGGGCCTCAAGGCCATCCTTCCAGGCGATGACGACCCGACCGATCCGGAGCTCCTCGATGCCGGGCGGGGCGACGAGGACAGGGCGGCCGGCCTCCACGACGAAAGGACCGGGTAGGACGACGAGGGAGCTAGGATCAGGATCTTCGACCCCCCACCTCCCTACCACGACCACGTCGGCGGCCCTTGCCTGTTGCATCAGGTAGCGTGGCGGGTGCGCCAGGTCGGACCGCCAGGAGGCCCGGCCAAAGCCCTCAGTGCTACGCTCGAAGAGCAGCCTGGCTTGCTCCAGGTCCCGGTTAGCCTGCGCCCTCTCGACGTCCGATACCCGGACGGCCGAGAGGATGTCGCGGCTCCCGGATGGCGGGTACGCCTGCCGTGAGGCCACGCCGATAAGCCGGGACTCGAACCGCTTGGCGAGGCTGGTCGCGAGTTGGACCCGATCCGCTGCGGCCGCGCCGAGATCGACGGAGACCATGATGCTGGCCAGGTTCATGGTGGTGCTCCGTACCTTGAGGCTTCGGAATGGGGTCCTCGGTCAAGCACGGACATCCCACCGTCGGCCTTGATCCAGGACAAAGTATCGAGGTGACGGACCCGTCAAACCCACGGGCTAGCCAAGCGAACAGTCTTCGGACGCTTGGCATCCTGGAACCCATGAATGGATTTGACCATGAGAACGCTGACGGCAATGACGGCGACGCTCCTCACTCTGTCGATGATCAATGCCGCCCAGGCGCAGTCGCCGGTGCCACCTCCCGGGGATGCGACCGCGACGATGCGGGAGGCGGGACGCGAGGCAAGCCAGGCAGCGGATGCGGCGTTTGAGGCAACCCGTCTTGCTCTGCAGGCGTCGAAGACGGCGGTGAAGGAAGGCCCGAAGCGGTCCGCCGACATGATCGGGAAGCTCGCCACCGACGCCGCGGAGGCCGCTACACGCGCAGAGACCAAGATCGCTGCCGCCAACCGGGCGGCAGGGGTCGCGGCCAACGCCTCAATGCTGAGAGCGACGGATTCGGCGCGGAAGTCCGTTGAGGCGACGCAGGCGGCGATGCGGAAGTCCAAGGATGCCGCCGAGGCCTCGGTCAGCTCGAACGTGGCATCCGTCCGGCGGGCCGCGTCGGGGGCGCGGGCCGCCATTGTCAGGGCCGCGACGGCCGCATCGAACGCCGCAAAGGCCGCGCGCGAGGCGGCCCGGACCACATGGGAGCGCGACATGGCGCAGACCCAGCTTCGCGGGTGACATCGGTCGGACGCCGCTTCCGACTCTATCCCTGAAGGAGAACACCGATGACGACGACCATGATGGCCCGGTCTTGCGAGGAAGCCGCGCACCAGCACGACCGGGCCGCGGCCCATTACCGGCACTCCGCCAGGCATCTTGCGAAAGGCGAGCACGCGGCCGCCGTCAAGGAGCGGGACCTCGCCATCGACCATTCCGACAGAGCCCGGATCGAGGAACTTGCCGTACGCCCAGATGGCATGGCGTCGGAGATCCGGACCCAAACAGAGGCGGCCTGGCACTTTGTGGGCTGATGCCGCCGAATGCCGGTTTCCCTTCCACCTCCCATGCGGACCCATCCATGGCCAACCCGATGTCTCCCGAGCAGCCCAATCCGACGTTTCCCGATCCGTCGCCGGCGCACCCGCCGCAGCCCGACCACAACCCTTTGCCCGAGCCGCGCGGCGTACCTGACTACGGCCCGGACGAGATGCTTCCCTCCAACGAACCTCTCGGCATCCCGTCCGGCGCCCCGCCGGAAATCGGATGACCCCCGGCTCGCTCGTCGACCCACCCTCTGGCTTTTCCTTGGCGAGGGGACCACCCGCTACAGACGAGTACGGCACGCCATCTGCCTATGCCATCGAGGGTGTGCTTGGCCTGTCAGGCATGGGTGTGCTTCGCGAGCATGACCGCATCGTTGCCGAACTGGCACGTAAGGTTGACGGCGTCGACCCGTTCGCTGCCGCGGTCCGCGCCTCGCAAATGGCGATGGTGATCACCGACCCCCTCCAGGCCGATAACCCCATCGTCTTCGCCAACGACGCCTTCTGCGTCCTGACAGGCTTCCCCCGCGAAGAGGTCTTGGGTCGGAACTGCCGCTTCCTGCAGGAGGCGGATACGGACCAAACCGAGATCATTCGCGTGCGCGAAGCCATCGAGGGTGGCGTCCCGGTCGAGGCTCGGCTCGCCAATCGCCGCAAGGACGGAAGCATGTTCTGGAACAGGCTCTTCGTGTCCCCGGTGTTCCAGGGCGAGACCCTGGCGTTCTGGGTCGGCTCCCAGTCCGACGCCACGTCGGAGAAGGCCCGCCTCGACCTTCTGGTGACCGACAGGAAGGCGCTGGAGCGTGAGGTCGAGCGTCGGACCCGCGACCTGACCGAGAGCGAGGAACGCCTGCGGTTCGTGCTTCAGGCCGGACGGTTGGGTTCGTGGACCCTGGAACTCGCCGACATGGGCTTCGTCGCATCTGAGACCTTCAAGATCGCGCTCGGGCGAGACCCGAACGACCCAATAAGTCACGCCGAATACGTGGGCCGGATCCACGAAGATGACCGGACCCGGCATGACGACAGTGTCGCCGCCTGCATCGCCGGACATGGCGACTACGACATCGAGTACCGTATCAACACCCCGGCCGGAACGGTTCGGTGGTTCAAGATCCGCGGCAAGCCATTCTATGACGACGACGGCGTTCCGCTACGGTTGGCCGGCATCGCCCTCGACGTGACGGAACGCAAGATCTCCGAGGCGCATCGTACGCTGCTTTCCAACGAGCTCAATCACCGCGTCAAGAACACCCTGGCCACTGTCCAAGCCATCGTCGTCCAGACCCTCAGGGCGAACCTGAGCCATGACGAGACCCGGGACATCATCCAAGGCCGCATCCATTCCCTTGCCACTGCGAGCGACGTGCTCACCCGCGAGAGCTGGGACGGAGCGACCCTGACACAGGTTGCAACGACCGCCTTGGCCCCGTTCCGAGCCGAAGGCGAACACCGCATCAGGATCAGGGGACCGGAGGTCATGCTGACGCCCCGGCTAACGCTGGCCTTCTCCATGGCCTTCCACGAGCTTGCGACAAACGCAGTGAAGTACGGCGCGCTGACGAATGAGATCGGCCGCATCCTCCTCGACTGGGATATCCTCAGCGGTTCGCATCCCCCGATGCTGCGTCTGACGTGGCAGGAATCCGATGGTCCTCCGGTCAGCGCGCCGACACGCCGTGGCTTCGGATCGCGCATGATCGAGCGGGCCCTGGCAGACGAACTCCAGGGTCGCGCGGAGATCGACTATCGGCCGGACGGCGTCGTCTTCACGGCAGAGGCCCGCCTGCCCGAGATACCCCGACGTGATCAAGGCCCGATCCAGGCCCGACTGTGATCCAGATCAAGGCACGCATTCAGGCGATGGCCTCAATGGCTTCACCGCTCTTCGACGCCGGGAAGCCGGAACGATGGACTATGGGAGGAAACGATGACCGACGTTCGCGTATCCGAGGATCTGTGGTCCACGGGCATGCTGCCCGAGGGCATCCTGGAGCGTTGGCTCGTTGAGGACGGGGCCAGGGTACGCGTCGGCGAGGCCGTGGCGGCCGTGCGCATCGGTGAGGCGCTGCACGACATCGTTTCGTGCGCAGATGGCAACGTATCGATCATGGCGCCCGCAGGCGACCTAGTCGACCCTGGCTGCATCATCGCCGAGGTCAATGCGCGATGACGTCTCCCACCGACTCCAGCGCTCCAGCGAGGAAGCCATGACCGGAACCGTGGTTCAGGGATGGGGTTTGGGTATCGTCGCCGTTCTGTCGCTTGCCATTGCCCAGCCCGCAATGGCGGAGCCAGTCAAGAACCACCGCATCCGGGGCTGGACCTTGGTGGCAGAGAACTGCGGTGGATGCCACGTCGTCGGCGGCGGTTTACAGGAAGGTGGATATATCGGTCCTGCGTTCTCGGCCCTGGCCGCGATGCCTTCGACGACCGGCATGTCCCTGAACATCCTGCTGCAAAGCCACCATCGAACCATGCCGAGCGTGAGGCTCGACCGGGACGAGATGGATGCTATCATCGACTACATTCTCAGCCTCAAGGCTGCAGAGCCTGCACAGCGTTGATCCTGATGGTGTGGGACGCGTAACGTCGGTTCGCGGATGCTGCTTCACGCCGAGAGCGATGAGTATGCCGGCCGGATGCAGTATCGTTCGCACACCACGGCGAATAAATACGAGAGCCCGTTCAGGGACCATGGAGACCGGCCCGAAACGACGGTCGCATCGATTCCCCGTGGGGGACGTTGCTCTTGGGTCAAACCATCCGATGCGGCGGAAAGCCGTGCGCTGTCCGTGAGCGGCCGGAGGTGGGACGGAAGGAAACCGAATGCCCAGACCCATGTTTGACGAGAGCAATATCACGTGGCGGACGCTCGACTGGCTGCCGCACATCGCCTTCTTCGTCTACAAGGTCGACGAGGAGAACCGCATCGTCGACGTCGTCTTCAAGTTCGCGGCAAACCAAAAGGTGATGCTGCATCGTCACAAGAGTCCCTACGTGACGCTCGTAATGCAGGGCGAGCTCCGGTTCTATCGCCCGGATGGCACCCATAAGGAGACCCGTCTGACTGGCAGCTATGTATCCGGCTCCGCGAATGGCGAGCCGCATCTTGAGGGTGGCGGGGACGAGGACGCCATCGTCTTCTTCAGCAACCGCAACATTGAAGACGCGCTGTACGAGTTCCTCGACGAGGCAGGCAATCCCGTCCAGGTTCTCAGGATCACGGACTTCAAGGCGCAGCTCGACGACCAGATCGCGACGGGAACCTACGATAAGGTCACCGCCAAGGCCGCGTAATAACCGTGACGCCGGAAATGTGGGTGGCATTCCCGGCGTCCGTCGAACTTTCCCGGGGCTTCGAATATCCCGGGTCGTACGGGTTGGAGCCGGATGAGCGGTTATGATCCCAGCTTTTGAAGCGATGTCTTCCCCATCCCCTCGTCTCCCACTACGCCGCGCTCCTCGATGCATCCAGCCAAGCTTGGAACAGGCTTGCGGCCGAACAAGCTGACCAAAGCGCGAGGAACACCCCCTACTCGGACGCATTAAAGCCGGGTGGAACGACATTTGGGTACGCGGTGCCCCATGCAGGGTTTGCCCGGCGTCCAGGGACCCAGGACATTGCCATGTCGCTACGGCCTCAGGCCGCCTTCCGCGGCGTTTGCTCCTGCATGAATTGCAGGGCTTGCTCAGGCGGCATCGGCTTGCCGAAGAGGAATCCTTGGACCTCCGTGCATCCCGTCTGGCGTACGAGGGCGAGCTGATCCTCCGTCTCGACCCCCTCGGCGGTGATGGCGGTTCCGAGCCGCTCGCCGATGCTGACCACGGCACGAACGATCACCTGCGCATCGGGGTCGTCGATCTCGCGGACGAACGACCGGTCGATCTTGATCTTGTCGAAGGGAAACCGCCGGAGGTAACTCAGACTGGAGTACCCCGTCCCGAAATCGTCCAGCGCGATGCGTACGCCGATGGTCCGAAGCCGGTGAAGGCAGGCGACGACCGCCTCGCTGTCCTGGATCATCAAGCTCTCTGTGATCTCCAGCTCAAGCCTGTCGGCTGCAAGCCCGGAGAGGGCGAGCGCGTGCCTCACGGCCGCTTCGAGGCCAGGCTGCTGGAACTGGACCGCCGAGACGTTGACGGCGATGCGAGCTTCGATCGGCCAGGACGCGGCGAAGCAGCATGCCTCCTCCAGGGCCCAGGCCCCTAGAGGGACCACCAAACCGGTCTCCTCCGCAATCGGGATGAACTCCGCCGGCGAGACCATCCCGCGGGTCGGATGCGGCCAGCGCATCAGAGCTTCGAAGCCGCGGACCTGTCCGTCCGCCATGCCGACGACGGGTTGGTAATGAAGCCGGAACTCCTCCTTGCGATGCGCTAGATGCATATCGAATTCGAGCTTGTTCCGGGTCTCCAAGGCCTCGTCCATTCCTGCTGTGTAGACTTGGAAGCTGTTCCGGCCGGCAGCCTTGGCGCGGTACAGGGCGAGGTCTGCATGGCGATGCAGGATGTCCACCTCCCGCCCATGCTCCGGTGCAAGCGCAATCCCGACACTCGCGCCGATGGTCACCACCTGGCTGCCGAGATGGATCGGTTGACCGATGGCGTCGATGACCGCCTGCGCAAGGGTCCGCGCAGACTCAAGTCCGGTGGGGCCCCGCAGGATGATCGCGAACTCGTCCCCGCCCAGGCGGGCGATGACGTCTTCGACCCCCACTGCGCCCCTCAGCCGGTCGGCAACGACCCTTAGCAATCCGTCGCCGGCATGGTGTCCGAGGGTGTCGTTGACGGTCTTGAAGCGGTCGAGGTCAAGGCAAAGAAGCGCGGCCCGTCCATGACGGTTCCCAAGATCGCCCAGCAAACGTTCCAGGCTCGCGTGGAAGACCACCCGATTGGGCAGGCCGGTGAGGTCGTCGTGGCTCGCCACATAGGCGATGCGGGCCTCGGAGGCTTTACGATCCGTGATGTCGATCTGGAGGCCGACGCAGCGGGCCGGCTCGCCGGCCTCATCGTCGAGCATTCGTCCAAACGACTGCATCCATCGCGGTTCGGACGGGACCGCCGGGTTGGCGATGCGAAACTCGCAGCTGTAGGTCGAGCGGTCCGCAATGGCTCGCTTCACCTCGGTCCAAACCCCGGGCAGGTCTTCGGGATGGACCTGGGCCTTCCAATCCGCCAGCGGGATTTCCAACGCATCCTGTCCGTCCGGTACCGGAAGGTTGTGCATCCGGGCGCTCATCGGCGATAGGCGTACGACGTCGGTGCGCATGTCCCACTCCCAGATGCCCGCCTCGGCCGCCTCCTGGGCCAGTCGTAGAAGGTCGCCGGTCTCCCTCAGCTGGTTTTGCGCCGCGATGATGTGGTCGATGTCGAGCGCCGTCCCGAGCCATTCGACCACCTCCCCGCCGCGCAGGAGCGGGCTCATGACGATCCGGTGCCAGCGGTAGTCCCCGTCATGGCGCCTGAGGCGCCCTTCGAGCTCGAAACCCTGCCTCATCGCAACGCCCGCCTCCCAGGCGCACGACATGCGGTCGACGTCGTCCGGATGGTTGCGACTGAGGCGCCGCCCGACGGGTTCGCCTGTCTCACCATAGTAGGCACGGAAGCTCGCGTTCCTGTAGGCGGTAATTCGGTCTGCGGGCGAGACCGTCCAGACCATCTGCGGCAGCGCGTCGGCGAGCGAGGCGTACCGCGACTCTGCGTTGCGCAAGGCACCGTCGGTATCCGCCAGCGTCGCAGCCACGCGGCGATGCTCGGTCCGATCCTGGTAGACCCGCAGGTTCGCAGTCACGACCTCGGCGAGGTCGCGAAGCTGGTCGGCCTGCTCGGTGGTGAAGCGCCGCGGTTCCGTGTCGATGATGCAGAGCGATCCGACCCGGATGCCCGACCTCAGGATCAACGGTGCGCCGGCATAGAAGCGGATGCCCGGTGCCCCGGTGACCAAGGGGTTCGAAGTGAAGCGGGCATCGTTCCGCGCGTCCTCGACGATAAGGATCCCGTCGCCCTGGATGGTGTGGTTGCAGAACGCGACGTCCCGGGACGTCCCGTCGTCGCTCAGGCCGCAGCGCGCCTTGAACCACTGGCGATCTTCGTCGAGAAGTGAGATCAGCGCGATCGGCGTTCCGAACAGAACCCGGGCCGTACGGCAGATCGCGTCGAACTGGGTCTCCGGTGCAGTATCAAGGATGTTGAGCTCGTGCAGGGCGGCAAGCCGCTCGGCCTCATTGGCAGGTCGCAACAAGGCGATGTCCCTCGGCGTGAACTCCAGGATCGGACGATCCACTTCCCCAGAACGTACGCATTTGTGAAGAGATACAAGCGGCGACATAATCGATCCCTAATCCCGATCGAATACGTGCCAAATTTCTAAGCTGAAAGATTGAGCCGGCACTCGATCAAATCAGCCGTGCCTCTTCAGGCCATGGAATTCGCGTTGGCAGCAATCCGCAATTGCCCGCCTAAGGCCCTGTTTGGACTTCGGTAAGATCCATCTCGGCCTTGCTCCGCATGTACATCAGCACATCCGCGCGTGCGCAGTCGGATCTTATTCGTTGCCAAAGCTCAAGGCACTCACGGGTGTCGGCATGATCCTTGAAAAAAGTATCATCGTAGAATTGTTCGATCGGCATCCCCAAGACATCGGCAATCCTGCTCAAGAGTCTTCGAGGTCCTTCATCAAAATGGGCCATCTGAACTTTCGAGGGCCGACCTGTTCTGTCGGCAAAAACATTGTATACGTCTTACCGACGACGATTGATACCTCGTTCGTATTGCCTATGATGATAGATCATGTGATCGCCGCTTCGGGGAATGACGCATGATTTTCGTGACGGATGCCCAGGGGCAATGCATCCATATCAGCCGGGAATGGATGGTGCTGACCGGACAGGAACCAACCGCCGCGCTCGGCCGGGGCTGGGCCGCATGCGTTCACCCGGACGACATCAAAACTGTGACGGATACGATCGACGCCGCACGTGTCGCGGCCGCCGAATTCAGCTTCCGCTGCCGCCTGCTCAAGCCGGATGGGACGGCAAGGTGGTTCGGGGCCGGCGGCGTGCCCTCGTTCGGAATGGAGGGGGGCCGCTTCATCGGCTACCTCGGCTCGATCACGGCACTCGCCGAGGGTGCGACGGACATCATCGCTGCCTACGGAAACGTCGAACGCTTCGTCCCCCCTTCGCCGCATGCGAGCACCACGCCGAGCTGTGCGCTCGACCTCGTCGCGGATCACCTCCTGATGGCCCATGCGCTGATTGAGAAGGATGGGGGAAAGGAAGCCTTGCCGGATCTTCGGCGAGCCCTTTTCAAGGTTGGTGTGGCACTCGCGGAAAGGACGATGGAAAGCCCTCGCCGATTGAATTGAACGGGCCGCTGGAGGAGGACCGCCGGGAATGTCAGTATCGACCGAAGGGAAATAAGCCGAGGTATGCCTTCGTCGAAGGGGAGGCGTTCTCCCGTGGGCGGCCTGCGCCGCTTTCCACCCAGTCCAGTCGTAGAGCGGAATGGCGGATCCCGACCCAACCAAGCCGTAGAAGCTCGTCGATGGCAAACTCAAAAGCGGCCATTGAGCCGGTTGTAGGAGGCGTCCAAGCGTTTGGCTGACCGAGCCGTCGACGTAACGATTCGATTTCGTCACGTGGCCAGACGCGATTGGATACATTATCGATAAGATCGCCCAGTCTTCTCAGGCGAACAGAAATGTCTCCCTTGCCCGGCGAATCGGGGCGCCTCGATTACGAGGGCCCTCGCTCTCCCTCCGATCGCCCCGAGCCAGCGCCCGATGCCGAACTTGATCGCGTCCAGCCTGCATGCCACCGCCGAGGGCATTGTCGCGCTGGTGGCGGCCTGTAATCGGCTGCGCCTGCCAGGAACGCAGCACCCCTTTGTGGTTGGCGTCCATGCGCCAATGCGCGAGGAGCTGACCCTGCGGGATCTGCGCGTGACTGGAACGATCCCGGTGGGGCTCGACGGCCGCTACCTCAAGATGGGCGCCAACCCTGCCTGCCCGACAACGCGCGGCCACGACTGGTTCCTGGGCGACGGCATGGTGCACGGTCTCTGCATCGAGGACGGAAAAGCCTTGTGGTACCGCAACCGCTGGATCGGTTCGCGTGCGGCGTCCTCAGCGCTCGGCCGGCCCGCTGCCCCTGGGCCGCGCCGCGGCGACGACACTGTTAACACCAACGTCGTCGCGATCGGCGGCCGCACCTTGGCCGTGGTCGAGGCCGGCAGTTTCCCCGTCGCGCTGTCCGAGGATTTGGAGACGCAGCGCTACGACACGTTCGATGACACCCTCGCTGGCTCCTTCACTGGACATCCGCATCGCGACCCGGCGACCAGTGAGACACATGCCATCGCCTATGACGGCCGCGTCTGGGACAGCGTGCGCCACGTCGTCATCTCGCCCACGGGCCGGGTCGTGCGTGATGTAGCGATTCCGGTCGAGCACGGCCCCTGCATCCACGATTGCGCGATCACGATGCGCTTCGTCGTGGTGCTGGACCTGCCCGTCACCTTTTCGATGCGGGCAGTGCTGGCTGGTCACCGCTTCCCGTTCCGCTGGAATCCCGCCCACCGTGCCCGCGTCGGCCTGCTGCCGCGGTACGGCACGGCCGCCGACATAGTCTGGTGCGCCGTCGATCCGTGCTTCGCCTTCCACGTTGCCAACGCCTACGACGACGCTGATGGGCGCGTGGTCCTCGACGTCGTAGCCTACGAGAGTGTGTTCGCCTCGGCCGCTGGCGGTCTCGACACGCCGGGCCAATTGGAGCGCTGGATCGCCGACCCGGCGACGGAACGGGTCGAGCGGCAGGTGATCGATCCCGCGGCACAGGAGTTTCCCCGGATCGACGAGCGACGCTTCGGGCAATTACACCGCTACGTCTACACGGGCTCAGTCCCGGCAGACGGCAACACCCAACTCATTGGTGCGACGCAACTCTACAAGCACGACCTGACGACGGGGGAGCGGCGCGTGCACGAGTTCGGTCCCGACCGCGTCCCGGGAGAGTTCGTGTTTGTCCCCGCGAGGCCGGAGGCTAGCGAAGACGAGGGCTGGCTCGTCGGGCTCGTCATCGACACGGTGAGCGACTCGACCGACTTCATCATCCTCGACGCTCATGCGTTCGAGGCGGCGCCTATCGCCGCGGTCCACCTCGGGCACCGGATCCCGCCTGGCTTTCACGGAAACTGGTTTCCTCAGCAGAGGGCTGGCTAGTTTGTCTTCGGGTGCTTCGGCACCCGGTTGGCGTTCGCGTGCCGAGGAGCAAGCAATTGTCGACCCAGCCGCATTCCAGTCCGCGTCAGGCTACGGATGGCGGCAGTGCCATATTATGGTAATCGCAGGACCGCAAAGACTAGGCAGGAACAACGGCGCACCCCGAACGAAGTCGATCCTGCAGTGACCGAAGCTTTGCGCACCTGCTCCAGGATGCCGGCCAACACATCATGTCCCGTCGCGATGTGGTTGGCATGCTCAAGACCAGAGCCCCTGACGTCCACGCGCCGCAAATCCTGACCAGTGCAGCGGCGATCACAGAACCAAGGCGTGCGGTAGAAAGGCGCATCGTCAAAGCAGTTCGGCGTCACAGATAGATCAGACGCACCCTGAATTCTGGCTGGCTAAACCAAAAGCACCACTACGAGTCACGCCTTGCGAACGGTGGGTGTTCGTGAAGACCGATGGCGTCAATTTGCACGATCGGTCGTCCTCCAGACCCCCGAGGCAATCGCATGAGGCAGACTCAAATGAATGCGGATCGCGTTGGTCGCAGCGCCTGGAAGGTCCCGCTCCGCTCGCTCTTGATTTTGATGCTGGCGACGTTTGTGACTCCAGCCCTCGCCTTGGACCCGCAAGACACATTGCGTGACTGGAATGCAGCCTCAAGCGCGGACCGAAACCGCCTTTTGAAGCAGTTGGAGAAAGCCGATGGAGGTGCTTCTCGCAAGGATGTGGTGTCCTGCCTGGATGACGCGGCAGGAATGGCACCCCATGCCGATCTGCGCGTCGCGGACGTGTTCATGGCCTGCGCGAAGCAATCTTCGGAGAAGTCGATCTAAGACTCCAGTCATCCCTGCGGCTCGCTTTCGCAATACCGGAGCTTTCCTGCTCCGCTAGAAACCGAAACGGTGGAAGCAAGGAAAATTGGAAGCGTTCTTTGAATTTATGCAAAACTATTAAGGTTCGGTCACGATGCTCTTGCAAGCGGCTATTCTTTTGACGGCCCTCCTGTTTGGCGGCATGATTCTGTACTCATTCGGGTTTGCCTCCTTCCTGTTCAGCGCTCTACCTGCCGACGCGGCGGGTCCACTCCTGCGCCGCGCCTTCCCCCATTTCTACATCTTCGTCATTGGGTGCGCTCTCTGTGGCGCCGCGCTGACAGCCGCCATCGACGTGACCTCTACCGTCATCTTAGGACTCATCGCCGTCACGGCACTGCTCGCGCGCCAGATCCTCATGCCGGCTATCAATGTGGCGACCGACACGGGCAATCGCACGCGTTTCGGCATCCTCCATACCGGATCCGTCCTTGTCACCCTGGCCCACATTTTCGGGTCGTCGGCCGTGATCCTGAGACTTTCTGCCTAGATGTCCGATCCAGGGTCTGAGGGTACGCGCGTCACGTCGGAGTGGAGAGACGCATCGACGTGACGCGCGCACCCGCCCGAAAGTGAGCACCGCCGCATGCTTTCATCCCGACGAGGCTGGATGACACTTTAAAGAAGAGCGTCAGTACCTGCGAGCGGCGTGACTGCTGTTTTATAGAAAAATTGCCTTCCGAGGTGATCGCGCGCACCTGGAATATCTGATTGGACAAATCGATGCAGACGACGTGGATCTGATACATGTACGGTTCTTCTGCGTTAGAAAACTGATCCAGAATCAAGACCCAGATCAGCGCTGCCGTAAGCAGGGTCGTTCCACACCATCATACTTCAGGGAGGCCCACCTTTCAGGAGGTAGACCACTTCAGTAGCGCCCCTCATCTCGATCATGGAGCAGCTTCTCGATCGTTTCCGTGCCTTGCGCTTGTGCCTTTACCTCAGATGGCCGTGGACGATCGGATCGCATGACGAGCTTGCCATGCTTGCGGATAGCTAACTGCCAAGTTCCCTCGGCTCGCGGATTCGGCGTGACCTTAAGGGTGTATGGGGAGGTACTAGTCTTATCGCTCATGAGGCAAATATGCCAGCGCCCTTGCCACGCGTCATACGTTCCCGAATGCCGGGGTTCGTCAATGACACGCCCCGGACCTTGCAGGCGTGAAGCGCTGCTTGCGGAACCAGCGTGGCAGGGCCTAAGGCTGCATCCGTCGCGTAAACGCCTTCAAAGATCACTCAAAGGCGGGCTCATGAAGGCGATAGTTCAAACGAAAACAGCCGGGGTTATCCCCCGGCCATCTTTCTCAATGTTTTTCTAAACTCAGCCAATCAAGCCAGAGCCGAAGGTCCCATCATTTAGGACAGCACGGTTCTCAACGAGGCCGAACTGTAAGAAGTGCTGCATTGGGTTGACACCAGCCTGCGCCACATCCGGGTTGGCCCGGATGTAAGCCGAGGTATCGAAGTCGGTCGACGGATCACGGCCTTCCTTGAAACCGAACCCGTCATAATGCGCCAGGGGGTTGGCACCAGCCTGGGCTACGTCGGTGTAGGCGGCGAGGTAGCCCTTGGTGTCGAAGATCGCGTTCGGATCACGCCCCTCCTTCCAGCCCAAGCTGTCGAAGTGCTGACGGGCGAAAGCGAAGGTGTCACCACCCGCCTGTGAGGCCGCAACGGCCACGTCGGTGTTGGCGACAAGGTAGTACTCGGCGTCGAAGCCGCCCTTGATGTCGACCGCGCGTCCGACAGCCGCAAAGGTCGAACGACCTTCCGACTGGCCGAATTCAAGATAGTGGGCCAACGGATTGAAGCAGGCCGCTTGTACATCCGGGTTACGCGCGAGGTAGAACTCGTTGTCGAAGTTGGCGCCCGGATCGCGTCCCTCCTTCCAGCCAGCCTGAGCGTACTGGGTCAGCGGATTAGCGCCAGAGGTGGCAACGTCTGGGTTAGCCGCGAGGTAGCCCTTAGTCGAGAAGTAGGCGTTCGGATCGCGCCCCTCCTTGGCACCAAATTCAGCGTAGTGATCGTCCGCGTCTTTTCCGGAGGCCAGCACGTCCTTGTTGCTCAGCAGATAGAACACATCATCGACGAGGGGGCTGGCATCCGCATTATCAAGGGTGCGGTCGCTGAAGGTGAACTGCTCGACACCTCGGAAAGCATCGGTTCCTTCGGAGCCGGTGATTGTCGTGACTCCGCTCGCGGACAGTCCGACCGTCGCGGTGCTTGAGGCGAAGTTGAAGATCACACGATCGAGGCCAGAGCCACCGTTGATGACGTCGTTGCCAGCGCCGCCGATGAAAGTGTCGTTACCGCCGCTGCCAGCCAGCATGTCGTTGCCAGCGCCGCCGACTAGAAAGTCGTTGGCGGTGCCACCGACGATGATGTCGTCGCCCATGCCGGCGTTGAAGTAGTAAGGCCGGGCTGCCTGCGTGGCGGTCAGGGTGTCGTTACCTGATGTTCCGAGCGAGACGACCTCGAACAAGTCGCCACGCTGGGTTCCTGCAACGAGGTCCCGCACATCGAAGGTGACGCCGGTGCTGCCGGCGAAGGTCGTACCCTCATCGTCGAAGCGGCTCACCAGACCTGTCAGGGTGTCGTTTGCACCCTCCGCTTGCAAACGAACGGCCAAGCCGCCGTCCTGATTGAGCATGTCATTGCTGTCGTTGGCGTTGCCATTGCCAACTTGAGCGGAGGTGAAACTCAGACGGATCTGACCGGGCGTGCTAAGAGAAATGTTAGCGACATCCGAACCAGCGCCAAGATCGACGGTGTCGGCTTCGTCCGTGGATGCGTTGAGAAAGACCGTGTCGTTGCCTGCTCCCCCCGTGATCCGGTCGTTGCCAAGGCCGCCATTGATGGCGTCGTTACCCGCACCGCCGGCCAGGATGTCGTCGCCGCCACGACCGTCGATAATGTCGTTGCCAGCTAGCCCATCCAGTGTGTCACCGACATCGCTGCCGACGAGGTTGTCGGCGCCCGTGGTGGTTCCGGTGGCGTTGAGGCGGCTCTGCGCCAGCAGGAAGTCGCCGAGTTCGGCCTCATCCGTGAAGGCACGTCCACTGCCAATCTGCTGGCCCGCCGCGTTGGTAGCGACATCGCGCTGATCGGCAAGCTGAGGAAGAAGGGTCGAGCCTGCACCTGCTGCGTAGAGCGGGATGATCTGGTTCGAGTGGTTGGTGGAGAAGAACAAGCCTTCTGGCAGTCCGTCGCCATTCCGGTCCGGCTGCACCGGCTGATAGGGGATGGTCGCGCCCTCGGGTCCGAACAGCAAGTGATCGTGGTCGGCCGTAACGATGAGAAGCGTGTCTTCAAGGGTTGCACGGCTGGTGGGCGAGTTGATGTAGTCAACGACACTCTTCACCGCGTTGTTGAAGTCGATGTACTCCTCGACCATACGGCCCAGGTTGTTCGCGTGCATGGCCCGGTCGACCGCACCACCCTCAATCATGAGATAGAGGCCATCGGGATCGGTGTTCAGCCTGTTCAAAGCCGCCAGCGACAACTCGGACAGGGTCGGCGAGCTTTCGAGCCGGGGAACGCTGAACGGCACCTCAGCCGTGTTGGGGGCGGCAGCGCCTGAGCGGTTGAAGTTGCTGGAGGTGAACGCCTGCGTGATCATCGCCAGACGTTCGGTGGTCGGCGTACCAGTCGCCGCAGCCTGGATGGAGGCGCGATCTTGCAGCAGGTTCCAACTTTGCCCGTCCTGAGACTGGAAGCTGTCTGCCTTCAAGGCGTTCCAGAGGTCGGCACCGATCCACGTGTTGTCCGGCGACGTGCGCACGCGCCCGTTGTCATCAAAATCTGGGTTGCCGGTTCCCCCGATGACGTCGAGGGTCCCGGCGCTGAACATCTCCTGGGCGATCTGATTGGCGTTCGATCGCGCGATGTTGTGGGCGCCGCCCGTCGCTGCCGGGGTCGCGTCACTGAACTGAACCGTGGTGACGACGCCTGTGGCCTTGCCGAGTTCCTTTGCCTGCTCTGCGATGGAGAACAAGCGCTCACCGGCGCCATCCACGTCGATAGCGTTGTTGTAGGTCTTGTCACCGGTGGCGATCGAGGTCGCAGTGTTGCCCGAGTCCGGATAAGTGTTGCGGTTGAACTCGTAGCCCGCAAAGGCGCGGGGCTGGCCGTTCGGATCAAGGCCGGAAACGGGGGTGAAGTCATAGATCTTAGCCGGATCGTAGACTACGGCGGGGTTCTGGGCCAAACCTGCCTCGCCGGGGAGAGGTGCTGTCCGGTTGTCGAGCGGGAACACGGATTGCGCTGTGGCCGTGAAGGTCGGACCATCGGCGATCAAAACCTTGCCGGCGGCACCGGCTCGTGCGTCACCCTCTGCAAGGCCCTGTAGGTAGAGCCGCGTGGCCTCCAAGGTGTTGAAGCCGGCGCCATCGGCGATCATGACAACGACGTTCTTGATCGGACCAGCAGTCGAGGCCATGACGTTTCCCAATTCTTGATTGTGTCACAAAATGAATCGGGCGTTTGGTCGCCGAGCCATTCCGATCTCTTCTGAGACCGCTGCAAAGTTGTAGATTTATCTATTTGTTACCTATATCTGACTCTTTGACACTTTGATGAATTACGTACAATTTATTCGGCTAAATTACGAAAAATATTGTCGTTTTTCAAATCAAGGTGGATAAAGCGGACCGTCCAACATCCACCCGAGCCGGTCGTAGAGCGGACGCACGGGTCCCGACCCAACGTTGCCATACAAGCTGATCAGCAACATTGCCAAAAGTCGACGCCTGAGCCGTTGTACATCTTGCCTGTAAATGATTCAGAGCAGAAGCTCTGGAGTGACGATAGAATCTCGTCCCGCGCACAAACGATGGCGCCAAGCCTGTTCCCGAGCCGACGCGGGAGCGCCGATGCTGATGGCCTGGATGAACTAATCGTGCTCTGGTACGGAAGCGCTCAACACGCGCTGTAGCTTGAGCGTTAGCACTGTTATTGACTAAAGGAGGGCAATGGCGTGGAGAAGCGCGAAGCTGTGGGACGCCATCGGTCTAAGTCGTTGGGCTATAGTAAGGCGGCACTGTAGGTTCTCCAGGCAGGCAACGAGGCAGCGTGCTCGTCAGCGACGTTCAGGGGAGCCCTTGCCACTCTCCACTCAGGCGTGAACGGGCGTCCTGCCGAGGGGCTCGCCCGTCTGCCGACGGAGGATGTCTGCACAACGTGTCAGCATGCGCGATAGAGGCGAGCGCCACAGGCCAAAGCCGTCATCGCAGAGCGGATCGTTGACCACGGGGCTACCGTCGACACCAAGGAGGACATTGCCGACGTTGGGGTCGAGGCCCTGTGGCGCGACGGCTCGCAAGGCGGCGACATATGTCTCGTAGTTGGGCCACGCGGCACTGAACGCCTCGCGGATGCCATCGAAGCTCGGATGATCGATCCTGGGCTCGTGGGCTGGCCACTCCGCCTTGAACCGGTCGCGGACACCTTGGTCCATCTCGACACCTGGATGATCCGCGATGACGGCGTGGGCATAGGCCAGCCACCAGACATCCCGCACGGGGTCGGTCAGCCGCGATCCAACGGTGATCAGCGAGCCACAGCGGCTGACATGCATGTCGTGAATGCGCGGCGCGTGCGGTCCGTCCGACCCTGCGAAGCCCTTGCGAAGCAGGGCTGCATAGTCGCCGAACCCGTCGGCCTTGCGCGCGAAGCGCACGACGACGTCCGGGTAATCCGAATGGGCATGGACGGTACCATGGTAGCCGAAACCGATCTCGGCCCAACCGGTGGCGATGAGAGCGGCATAGGTGTTGGCCGCTGACAGTTCGACAATGCCCAAGGCGGCAAGCGAGCGACCGGTCGTCTTCTCCCGAGTCTTGAACCCGAACATCGCAGCCACTCCTTCCTGCCGATCAACGATCCGACGCGACGCACACCCGGCAGCAACAGTTTTGCGGCGCCGAGGCGGGACCGGACGGGGATGTCCGGCGACGGTCGAGGTGACCCTGTCGATGTCGGGGGCAGCGTGACGCGTGTGTCACTCCACTGTCATGGGATGACCTGCGGCTCTGGAAAATTCAATCCCTAAAGAAGCGTAAATCGACGGATGGCTGGAGCGAGCCAACACGTCCTGTCAGGCACCGAGCGTCCTACATCCCTGCCAACAGGCTTCGGGCCAACACGCCCTCTGCTTCGCCCAGGCCGAACTCCGCCATCGGACGAACATGCCGACCTGCATGAGAAGGGCCGACCTCAACGTCGTCGAGGATGAGGTAGTGGGTGATGTGATTCCGGTTCGCGTGTTCGGTGATCTCGTCGCCGCGCCCGGACTGCTCGGCGGGAAGCATGGCCCCCGTCTCGGCATCTCGGCTTGTTGGCAGGATGGCCGTCCTCCAGTCCGGGTGAAAGCAGTTCTCAGGTAGGCCAGCCTCGACCAGGGTCGGGCGACAATCGTCGACGCGCCATGTCGACGAGACGACCACCTTGGCGTCGAACTCGCGCACCAGCGCAGCAACGCGAGCAATCTGGTCCGGGTTGAGCCTGTCCTTGCCGGCCTGACGTTGATAGCCGACCGTTGTTACGACCCCGTCTACGTCGAGGTAGATTGTCAGCGGTTCCATCCTTCCAAGCTCGTCCAAATGGCCAACCTCGCCTCGCGTAGCAATCCTGTATCGGTGTCGGACGCCTACAACTCGCCGTTCCAAGGGTCCAGCGTTGACCTGCTCCCCTGATGACGCTGCTCGAAAGCCTTGCTGTCGCACACGACTGCCAACCGAATTTGGCACCACATTGAGCGGTCGGTGATTTTGCCCCTCGGATCCCGAGCTCTTCTCAACCACCGTTGGACCCCTCCGAGGCGCAGGACCGCTCGGTCAAAGGTCTGAGCAACCAGGACGATGCCCAAGCATTGTTGGAAGCCCCCGGCCATCCGCATCGCGTCGGTCCGCGGCCTCGCGCATGCGAGCCCCAAGGTACCTCGGCGGAGAGCCCCGCGTGACAGAACTGACGAAGCTACCTTCCGAGGTCGCCGACCCCAATCGCCTGGACGCGCTCCGGGAGTACAATATCCTCGACACACCGCCTGAAAAGGGGTTCGACGATATCGTCGATCTGGCGCGCCTGACCTGTGCCGCCCCGGTTGCCCTCGTCAGTCTGGTCGCAGGCGATCGGCAATGGTTCAAGGCGAAGTCCGGGTTCACATCCTGCGAGACCCCTCTCAACCAATCGGTCTGCGCACACGTCCTGGGGGAGCCCGACCTCCTGGTCATCCCCGACCTGACGAAGGACCCTCGCACCAGGGAGAACCCTCTAGTTACGGGTGAACCTTACCTGCGCTTCTACGCCGGCGCGCCCTTAGAGGCGGTCGGCGGGGAGCGCCTGGGCAGCCTCTGCGTCATCGACATGGAGCCCCGACTCAATGGGCTTACCGACATCCAGGCGGCGGCTCTGCGGGCGCTAGCCGGGCAGGTCATGTCCCAGATGGAGCTCCGCCGCTCGGTAGCCGAGCGCGAGCGCATCCTCTCGGGCCAGACTGCCCTGATCGACCAGCAGAACGCCCTCATCGCCGCCCAGGCCGCCGTGACGCAGGCGGCCGGGGATCGCGACGTCATCCTTGACGCCCTCGTCGAGGGCGTGATGGCCGCGATCCCCCAGGCCGAGGGCGCGGTGATCGAGCTGCGCGAGGGCGACGACCTTGTCTACCGCTCGGCGCGTGGCGCACTCCACCCCCACGTCGGCCTGCGCGTCCCGATCGATGGAAGCCTTTCCGGCCATTGCCTGACGACCGCTAAGGCGGTGCTGTGCCCCGATCTCCTCGTCGACCCGCGCGTCCGGCGGGATCTCGTGGGAGCGCTCGGCGCGCGGTCTGCCGTCTGCGTGCCTGTCCTGCGCGCGGGCGAGGCCGTCGGCGTCCTGAAGCTGCAGTCGAGTCAGCTCGATGCCTTCACCGGCCTTGATTTGCACGTCGCCACCCTGTTCGCCGGCACCATCCCGGCCGGCTTGGCCGAAGCGGGCGAAGCCGAGGCGCGCCGAGGCATGCGCGCGGGCGAGGCGACGCTGCGTACGGTGATGGAGACGCTGCCCGTCGGTGTCCTCATCGCCGAGGCGCCCTCTGGTCGCATCGTCGGACATAACGCCCGTGCCGTGGCGATCCTCGGCGACTCTGCCGTCGCCGGTCCATCCATTAACGGGCCGGCGCCATGGAACGGCTTCCATGCGGACGGACGCCAGGTCGATCCCGAGGAATGGCCTCTCGACCGCGTGGCGCGCGGCGGCGAGCCACGGGCGGACCTGGAGGTCGAGTACCAGGGTTTCGACGGAACCCGCTCTTGGGTTGGTTTCTCGGCGGCGCAGATGCTCGATGCGGATGGACGGCGTGCCGGGGCCGTCGTCGTCGTGACCGACATCGACGAGCGTAAGCGTGGCGAGCTCCAGCTCGCATCTGCAAAGGAAGCGGCCGAGGAGGCCAACCGAGCCAAGAGCGAGTTCCTCGCTAACATGAGCCACGAACTGCGTACCCCGCTCTCGGCCGTCATCGGCTATTCCGAGATGCTGCAGGAGGAGATGGAGGACGGCGGTCACGAGGCCCTGTTGCCCGACATGCGCAAAATCGAGGCGAACGCCCGCCACCTCCTCGGCCTCATCAATGATGTCCTCGATCTGTCGAAGATCGAGGCAGAGCGGATGGAGACCTACGTCGAGGACTTCGCCGTCGGCACCGTCATCCGCGACGTCACCTCGACAGTGGAGTCCCTTGTTTCCGCAAAGGACAATATCCTGACCCTGGACCTCTCCGACGACCTCGGCGAGGCGCGGTCCGATGTGACCAAGCTGCGTCAATGCCTCATCAACCTCCTGAGCAACGCCGCCAAGTTCACGGAAGGCGGACAGATCACCCTCAGGGCCGCACGAGGCGAACGTGACGGCGTCGATTGGCTGACCTTCCAGGTCAGCGACACCGGCATCGGCATGAGTTCGGACCAGCAGGCGCGGCTGTTCGAGCGCTTCACCCAGGCGGATGCCTCGACCACGCGCAAGTTCGGCGGCACAGGGCTCGGGCTGTCCATCACCCGGGCCTTTGCGTCCATGTTGGGCGGCGACATCGCCGTCGATAGCGAGGAGGGTCGAGGCACCTCCTTCACAATCTCGGTCCCGACGCGCATCGTCGGGTCGAACGAGGAACCGTCCAGGACCGGGAACGTCGACCCGACCGCTCCCGTCGACACTTTGGAACACGGCCTCGTCCTCGTCGTCGACGATGATCCAGCGACGCGCGATCTTCTGACCCGCTTCCTGGAGCGCGACGGGTTCAAGGTTGCCGCCGCGGTCGACGGGCGCGAAGGTCTGGAGGTGGCCCGGGCCCTGAGGCCCCGGGTGATCCTGCTTGACGTGACCATGCCGCAGATGGACGGCTGGTCGGTTCTACGCGCACTCAGGCGGGATACGGAACTCGGCAACACCCCCGTGGTCATGGTTACGGTGCTCGACGAGCAGAACCTGGCCTTTTCCCTCGGTGCCACCGACTACCTGCAGAAGCCGGTGGACTGGCAGGAGCTGCATGGGGTGATGGATCGCTTCCGCCCCCGGGACCAAGAAGGCCCGCTGCTCATCATCGACGACGATGCCGACACGCGCGAACGGATGTCGGCGCGGCTTTCCCGGGACGGCTGGCGGATCGTCACGGCCGAGAATGGCAAAGTCGGGCTGGCGGCGGTCGTTTCGGAGCGGCCCTGCCTCATCCTCCTCGACCTGATGATGCCGGAGATGGATGGCTTCGCTTTCCTCACCATCCTGCGGGCCAAACCGGGATGGAGTTCGATCCCGGTCATCGTGCTCACCGCCAAGGACGTCGATGACGAGGACCGCCGGCGCTTGGGCGGACGAGCCGACAAAGTCCTCAGGAAGGGTCAGGTCGGTCTGGATGACTTGACCACACTGCTGCGTTCGGCGGTCTCGCCGGCGGCCTGATCGTCGGCTGGCCATTCCGCCGACGGCTCGCGGAAGCTTGAGCTCCCCTGCCGGAAGATTGCCCGAAGGCCGCTGCCTTTCGGTGCTACCGAACCCGTGCCCCCATCGGACATCCCATGGCCCATACCGGATACAACCCGCTCCTCGTCGCGCTTTCCATCGTCATCGCGGTGTTCGCATCCTATGCCGCCCTCGACCTCGGGGCCCGCGTCCGGCGTCCTGGCGCAGGTTCGCGGTGGGCCTGGGGCGCCGGCGCGGCCGTGGCGATGGGCGGCGGCATCTGGTCGATGCACTTCGTCGGCATGCTGGCCTTCGAGATAGGCATGACAGCCGCTTACGACCTGGGCCTGACGCTCCTGTCCCTGATGCTCGCGGTGGGCGTCACCGCCGGGGCTTTCGCCTGGGTCGCCAGCAGAGGAACCGGCGCTGGTTCGTTGCTGGTCGCAGGCCCACTCATGGGTATCGGCGTGGCTGCGATGCACTACACCGGCATGGCGGCGATGCGTGTACCGGGCAATCTCGCCTACGACCCCGCCGTGGTGGCGGTATCGGTCGCTATCGCGGTTACCGCCGCGACCGCCGCCCTGTGGCTGACCTTCCGTCGCAACCGGACTTGGCAAAAGCTCGCCGCCGCCTGCGTGATGGGGCTCGCTGTCGCCGGGATGCACTACACCGGGATGGCCGCGGCGACCTTCACCGCGCAGGAGCCAGGCGCCCATGCGGCTCATGTAGCCAACCTTGCGGCGGGGCAACGTGATCTCGCCCTGGCGGTGGCGGGCGTCACCTTCCTCATCCTGTTCCTGGCAATGATCGCGTCCTCGCTCGACCAGCGCGGGGTGCAGCGTCGCCTGCATGTCAGCGAGGCGCGCTTCCGCTCGGCCGTCCGAGCCGTGAACGGAGTGATGTGGACCACCGACGCGACCGGACGCTTCGTCGAGGAGCAGGCGGGATGGGCGACCATAACTGGGCAGACGCCCGAGAGGTACATGGGCGCGGGTTGGGCCGAGGCGATCCATCCCGAGGATGTCGCTGCCACGGTCGCGACCTGGACCAAAGCGCTGAGGGACGAGGCCCCCTATACCGTTGAGCATCGCGTGCGCACCGCCGAAGCGGGGTGGCGCCGCTACGTCGCCAGGGCGGTACCGGTGCGCGACGCCGACGGCACTGTGAGGGAGTGGGTCGGCGTCCACGAGGACATTACCGAGCGACACGCGTTCGAGAGCGCGCTTAAGGAGGCTCGCGACGCCGCTGAGGAGCACAGCCGAGCCAAGAGCCGATTCCTCGCCAATATGAGCCATGAGCTCAGAACGCCACTTTCGGCCGTGATCGGCTACTCGGAGATGCTTGAGGAGGAGGCTGAGGAGCTGGGTCAGGAAAGCCTCCTCAAAGATCTCGGCAAGATCAAGTCGAATGCCCAGCACCTCCTCGGGCTGATCAACGACGTGCTCGACCTGTCGAAGGTCGAGGCGGAGAAGATGGAGCTCTATCCCGAGGACATCGATGTCGCCGCCTTCGTGGCGGACGCAGCCGCCACGGTCGAAGCACTCGTGGGTAAGAAGGGGAACGTCCTCGTGCTCGACGTCTCCGACAATGCAGGTCAGGCCCGAACGGATGCGGTGAAGCTGCGCCAGTGCCTGTTCAACCTCCTCTCGAACGCCGCCAAGTTCACCGAGGGTGGTACCATTACCCTGCAGGCCCGACGCGACGCGGGCGCCCGCGGCGACTGGCTCCTGTTCACGGTGCGGGATACCGGTATCGGCATGAACCCCGAGCAGGTCGGGCGCCTGTTCGAGCGCTTCACGCAGGCCGACGAGAGCACCACGCGCAACTACGGCGGGACCGGCCTCGGGCTGGCATTGAGCCGCGCCTTCGCCCAGCTGCTCGGCGGCGACATTTCCGTGACGAGTGTCGAGGGTGAGGGAACGAGCTTCACCATGCGCGTGCCGGCAGCGGCATCGGACCGGCCGGTCGATGTTGGGCTCGAAGCCGTACCGGAGAACGGCGAACGCCTGGATGCCCTAGTGCTTGTCATCGACGATGAGGCGTCGCAGCGTGAGCTGATGACCCGGTTTCTTGAGCGCCAGCGTTTCTCCGTGCGCACGGCTGGAGACGGCCGCACCGGCCTTGACTTGGCCCGGTTCCTCAAGCCCCGTGCCATCCTCCTCGACGTGATGATGCCCGAGATGGATGGCTGGTCGGTGCTCGCCGCTCTGAAGGCAGACCCTGAGACCGTCGGCATCCCGGTGGTCATGGTGAGCTTCGTAGCCGATGCGACGCTCAGTGCCTCGCTCGGAGCCATCGAGGCCGTGCCGAAGCCGGTGGACTGGGCGCGCCTTCGGACGGTCCTGGAGCAGTTCCGGGCGGCGGACGGCGACGTCCTGGTTGTCGACGACGACGCGGACATGCGCCACCGCGTTCGAACAGCGCTGGAACGCAACGGATGGACCGTCCGCGAGGCCGGCGATGGTTGCGAGGCGCTCGATCAGGTCAGGCACGGGGTGCCGCGCCTCGTCCTCCTAGACCTTACCATGCCGGTCATGGATGGGTTCTCCTTCCTCGACCGCCTGAGAGGATTGCCGGGTTGCGCCGATGTGCCTGTGGTGGTCTTGAGCGCCCGGGACGTCACCGCTGAGGAGCGCAATCGACTGTCGAAGGCTGACCGCGTCCTGCGCAAGGGCGACGTCAGTCTCCAAGACATCGCAACTGAGTTGCGCAAGCTCGACAATCAGCAGGCGGATAACGGGGACGAAAGGGCGATTTCCGACACACACGTTCGCTGAGCATAACTAGACAATCGCCAAGCGGACACCCGTCGGATTGAGACCGCTTGGAAGCGGAAGAACCATAATATTCTGGGGTAGTTTGGCCGATGCACCTTTCTGGATCATGCACCGTCTGAGATGGGTGGGGAGCCGACCCTCACCCTTCGCTATCAAGCGCACATTCCGCCTCCGACCCCAGCCGATCGTAGAGACCTTCGCTGCCGCAAGTTCAACGCAGCCATCGCAGAACGCCACTCAAAGTCGGTCAAAGCAGCATTGCGGTCGGGCGGTTGCCAAGCCCGACCGCCGAACGCTCATGTGCGATTGTCGATCTCCGACACACCGCTGTTCCGGTCGGCATAGGCAGCGATGAAGGCGGGTCGAGCCTGCCAGCGCACCCAGAAGGCATCGAGATGCTCGAAGCGCTCATCGAGCGGAGTGGCGTTCACCGGAAACTTGGAGAACGCGATGGCCGTCGCCAACGTGATGTCCGAGAACGTCGGCTGATCGCCGCCCAGCAGCCACGCACGGCCGTCGGAAAGGTGCCGGTCGACTAAGCCGGCATGCGCCAGTGCCACCTTGCGGGAGTGCTCGCCCCAGGCCGGATTGCTGGTTAGTTCGAGCTTCGGGCCCAGACCCTGATGCAAGACATGAAAGGCGGTGACGATGGGATAGAGGATGTGCATCCACACCCGGTTGTCCCACATCTGATCGAGTCCACGCTCGTGCGCCGTCTCGCCCATGATCTTGCGGCCTTCGAACGTGTCGTCGAGGTAGCGGGCGATGGCGGAGGTCTCGCTGAGGTAGGAGCCGTCGGATAGCGCGAGGGTCGGTGTCTCGCCCCAGGCGTTCATCTTCAGGTGCTTCCAACTCCGCTGCTCGCCGACCGGTGACATGTCGTAGACCGTCTCCTCGAAGTGACCAGCGATGCCCTTCTCGTGCATGAAGATCCTCAGGCGCTGCGGGTTCGGGAAGGCCGAAGGTGACGTGAAAAGCTTGAGCTTGTCGGACATCGTCGTCTCGCTTTCCTGGGGCGTTTGCCTGTCTGTCATATGACAGGCTTCAAGCTAGGGCCGAGATCTTGTGTCGTCAATCCCTGTCTGCCATATGACAGGTGGAGGTTGAGAATGGCAGCGACATTGAAGAGAGATGTGCGTGAGGCGATCCTCGTGGCCGCGAGGGAAGCAGCGATGGCCTATGGCTACGGCGGCATCAATTTCCGCGACCTTGCGGAGGCCGTCGGCATCAAGGCCGCCAGCATCAACTACCACTTCGCCAATAAGGCCATCCTCGGCGAGGCTGTCGCGCGCCGCTATTGGGAAGACATCGCCCGCGATCTTGAGACTATTTCAACGGATGCGCAAAGCCCGATGGAAGCGCTGCGGCGATACCCCGGCATTTTTCGCCTCTCTCTGGAGCGCAACAATCGCATGTGCCTCAGCAGCTTCATGGCGACCGAATATGACGCGTTGCCTGAGCAAGTTTTGAAGGAGGTCCAGTCTTTTGCCGACGTTAATACGGCATGGCTGCGCGAGCAGCTCATTGCGGCAAAGCAAGTTGAGCCGAAGGACGGGGAGACGAGAGCACGTGCCATCTATGCTGCTGTGGCCGGAGCTCAGATCATTGCTCGAAGCCGTTCAGACATAGATCTGTTCGACTCGTTGGTCAGGAGCTATCAGGAGACGGGACTCCTGCCGAACTGATCAAAAGTGCGCACGAGGGCAAGGTCCGCTCTCATGCATGGCCGACGTAAGCAGTCAGGCGGAAATCCACCCGATCCTACCGTTGAGCGGATTGGCAGATCTCGACCCTACCACGTCTTAGAGAGGGATCTTGCCTTCGTCCTAAAGCAGACCTTTGCCGCGCAGTTCGATTTACTTCGACGGGACCTATCGTCGATGTCTCGCGCGCTCCTACAGTACCCAGGCATGCTAAGGTCACAGGCCATCTTGGGTAGCTATTAGGCCCATCGGATATGGCCTCGTTTCTGACACGCCGACCTCCACGTCTACGGATATTCTCAAGGCGGCATTCCGCCCCCTCAAACAAGATTCTACGTCAACGTAGATGGCAGGAAGTGGCGTCCCGTGACGTTGGGGGAGATCATGATGAGGATGGCGGACGCCCCTTCGCCAACCCCGGTGCGGTGATGCCCGCAAGCCGGCGGCGGTCGTAACAAGGTCCGGAACCCTGACGCCGCAACGATGGGCCGGGCTGGTTTCAGTGCGGCGGCGTATCTTTGGCCTGCTCGGCGTCCACCAGGGAGAACACCACGGTCTCAAGCGCCACCGACTTCGAAAACGCGCTTCGCGACACACGCCGTCCGACCGCTTGGCACATGAGGTGGATCTCGGGCCCCTTGCCCGCCTCCGACGGGTAGAGGCGGCCCGCCCAGCTCCTGATCCCATGCGGCGGCACCGAGGCCGTCACGAACCCGATGAGGTCACCCTCCGCCGTGCCGACCAGGATGCGGCCACGATGCGGCATCGGCATCTCGGTGGGGCCGGCTTCATATGTGCCGGACACCGCCTCCCCGAATTGCCAGAGTCGGATCTCGGCACCGGTCGCGCTGCGCCACGTCCCCTCGAACATCATACGTCCACACCTGCTCGCTCAGCCGGCGTCGGTCGGCGGCGCTCGATATGTATGCATGGCTATATCGCCAGAGCCAACGCCTCCGACGATGGCGAAAAGTCCCGTCCCGATCCGCGACCGACGTCAGTCATGGGCTCGGGCGAGGTCATGGAACACAAAGTCGATGGGCTCGTCCAGGTCGCGCATCAGCCCGGCTACCGCCTCAGCGTCGTCCAGGTCCACCACCGGAACGCCGGCACGTTCGAAGGGGACGTCACCGGCCGCGCCGACGATCAGCGGATCGCCTGGATAGAGGGCCGGCCGCCCGTTCGCATTGCGAAAAACCTCGATTTTCGGGATGGCCCCGCGCTTGAAGCCCTCGATCACGACGAGGTCGCAGGGGCTCAGCAGTTGGAGCAACTCGGCGAGGGTCGCCTTCGGCTCGTCGCCGAGCTCGTGGAACAGGGCCCAGCGACGACCCGAGGAGACCAACACCTCGCTCGCTTCAGCCCTGCGGTGCTCGCGGGAGTCCTTCCCCGGACGGTCGGTGTCGAAGTCGTGATGGGCGTTCTTAAGGGTCGCCACCTTCAGGCCACGTCCGACGAGAACAGGGATGACCCGTACCAGTAAGGTCGTCTTCCCGGCACCGCTCCATCCGGCAAGCCCTATCACCCGCATCCCGAACATAGCCTGAAGCCCTGCTCCCGAACGCCGCCACCGTGGCGCTCCAACTTCGTTGGTAAGCCGGAGCAATGCTTCCGAGGCTCAACCCCCGCGTCACACCGACGGTTTAAAACCATTGCAAATAAGATATACCACCTGAACTATATCGCGTATCTACGGTCAGCCTAAGGCCAAAAACCCAGGCTACCGACAGAACGGGCACGCCATGCACCGCCTCACCGCTCCCTCGCGAGCCCGACCATGACCGGACATCCCACCTTCGCGGCGACCGGCCGGGCGGATGCGGTCACGAAAGCCTACGTCGATCAAGCGAAGCCGCCGCTTACGCAGGAGCTCGTCGAGCGGGTCCGGAAAGCGTTGGCTGAGACGCTTGATCCCCCGGACGGGACCGGGTCGGAAGGAGACCTGCTTGGTCGTCTCAACGCCGCCCTGGACGCCTTCGAGTCGGAACTCCGGTCCATCGTCGGGCCGCGGGTCGCGTCGTTGGATACGGCCACTGGTGCCGTGACGATGGAACACCGCTCTGAAGCCGGCCAGCCGCTCCGGGCATTCGGCGGCCAATAGACTGTACCCTGCCCGCACCCATCACCCGCACGAACACACGGAACCGGATCGCCCATGAGTGAGGCCCCAGGGACAGTCAGGAACTTCTCCCACCCCGGCAAGGGCCGCAACCAGGCCCGCCCGGTGCCGAAGGGCCGCCAGGTCGAGCCGCGCGCCAAGGTCGAGATCGAAAAACTCCTCGGAACGCGCCCCCGCCAACGCGATCTGCTGATCGAGCATCTCCACCTGATCCAGGACACCTACGGGCAGATCGGGGCAGACCACCTCGCGGCACTGGCCGACGAGATGGGCCTCGCCTTCGCCGAGGTGTTCGAGACGGCCACGTTCTACGCCCACTTCGATGTGGTGAAGGAGGGCGACGCCGACATCCCGCGCCTGACCGTCCGTGTCTGCGACAGCATCACCTGCGCGATGTTCGGAGCCGACGAATTGCTGACGACGCTCCAGCGCGAGCTGGCGTCGGACCAGGTCCGCGTCGTGCGCGCCCCGTGCGTCGGGTTGTGCGACCACGCGCCCGCCGTCGAGGTCGGGCATAATTTCCTGCGCAGGGCCGATTTGGCATCCGTGCGAGCCGCGGTAGAAGCCGGCGACACCCATGCCCACCTGACCGACTACATCGATTACGACGCTTACCGGGCGACCGGCGGATACGCGACGCTCGACCGTCTCCGCAGCGGCGAACTCTCCGTCGACGACGTCTTCCAGGTGCTCGACGACGGCGGCTTGCGCGGCCTCGGCGGCGCTGGCTTCCCGACCGGACGCAAGTGGAGGTCGGTCCGCGGCGAGCCTGGCCCGCGGCTGATGGCGGTCAACGGAGACGAGGGCGAGCCCGGCACGTTCAAGGACCAGCTCTACCTCAACACCGATCCTCACCGCTTCCTCGAAGGCATGCTGATCGGCGCCCATGTGGTCGAGGCACCGGACGTCTACATCTACCTGCGCGACGAGTACCCGATCTCGCGTGAGATCCTGACCCGCGAAATCGCACGGATTCCTGCCGGAGGACCAAGCATCCATCTCCGCCGCGGGGCAGGGGCCTACATCTGCGGCGAGGAATCCTCGCTGATCGAGTCGCTCGAAGGCAAGCGCGGGCTCCCGCGGCACAAACCGCCGTTCCCGTTCCAGGTCGGCCTGTTCAATCGCCCGACCCTCATCAACAACATCGAGACGCTTTTTTGGGTTCGCGACCTGATCGAGCGCGGCGCCGGCTGGTGGAAGGGCCACGGCCGCAACGACCGCGTCGGCCTGCGCTCCTATTCGGTGTCGGGGCGCGTGAGGCAGCCGGGCGTGAAGCTGGCACCGGCCGGCCTGACCATCCAGGAACTCATCGACGAGCATTGCGGCGGCATGCTGGAGGGCCACGCCTTTGCGGCCTACCTGCCGGGCGGCGCGTCCGGCGGCATCCTGCCGGCGTCGATGAACGACATTCCGCTCGATTTCGGCACCCTCGAAAAATATGGGTGCTTTATTGGTTCGGCGGCCGTCGTGGTTTTGTCCGACCGGGACGACGTACGCGGGGCCGCCCTGAACCTGATGCGGTTCTTCGAGGACGAGAGTTGCGGGCAATGCACGCCCTGCCGCTCCGGCACCCAGAAGGCGCGCATCATGATGGAGAACGGTGACTGGGACACCGAGCTCCTGGGGGAGCTGGCCCAATGCATGCGCGATGCCTCGATCTGCGGGTTGGGCCAGGCGGCCTCGAACCCCCTCAGCAGCGTTATCCGGTTCTTCCCCGACCTCTTCCCGGCCCCCCGGGCGCTTGCTGCCGAATGACCGTCGCGATCACCCTTTCCAAGCCCAGGCCCGGAGCGGACGCATGAGCAACGCCCCCGAAACGCACGGCGACAAGTCCGCAAAGCACGAGGTCCGGGCCGACGGCGCGCAAGATGCCGGCGGCCCGGCGCAGGGCTCGCCCCCCGAGGCCGGCGGCGCCTACTCTCAAGGGATGAAGTCCGGGGGGCAGGCCGCCCCCGAACCGTCCGGCACGTTCGGCTTAAGGGATGGCCCGGTCACCCCACCGTCGATCGCGTTCGAGTTCGACGGCCAGCAGGTCGAGGCCCGGCCCGGCGAGACGATCTGGGCCGTGGCAAAGCGGATCGGCACCCACATCCCGCACCTTTGCCACAAGCCCGACCCGGGCTACCGCCCGGACGGCAACTGCCGTGCCTGCATGGTCGAGATCGAGGGCGAGCGCGTGCTCGCCGCCTCGTGCAAGCGGACCCCCGCCATCGGGATGAAGGTCAAATCGGCATCCGAGCGGGCCACCAAGGCCCGGGCGATGGTGCTCGAACTACTGGTGGCCGACCAGCCCGAGCGCGAGACCTCACACGATCCGACCTCACACTTCTGGGTGCAGGCCGACTTTCTAGACGTTACCGAAAGCCGCTTCCCGGCGGCCGAGCGCTGGACCGGGGACTTCAGCCACCCGGCGATGAGCGTCAACCTCGACGCCTGCATCCAGTGCAACCTCTGCGTCCGGGCCTGCCGCGAGGTCCAGGTCAACGATGTCATCGGCATGGCCTACCGCTCGGCCGAGGCCAAAATCGTGTTCGACTTCGATGACCCGATGGGTGGTTCGACCTGCGTCGCCTGCGGCGAGTGCGTCCAGGCCTGCCCGACCGGCGCGCTGATGCCGTCCGCCTACCTCGACGCCGAGCACGACACCCGAACGGTCTACCCGGACCGTGAGGTGACGTCGCTGTGCCCCTATTGCGGCGTCGGCTGCCAGGTTTCCTACAAGGTGAAGGACGAGCGGATCGTCTACGCTGAGGGCGTGGATGGGCCGGCGAACCACAACCGGCTCTGTGTGAAGGGTCGCTTCGGATTCGATTACATCCACCACCCGCATCGCCTGACGACGCCGCTGATCCGGCTCGACAACGTCCCGAAGGACGCCAACGATCAGGTGGATCCCGCCAACCCGTGGACGCACTTCCGCGAGGCGACCTGGGAGGAGGCACTCGACCGCGCAGCCGGCGGCCTGACGACCGTTCGCGACACCCACGGGCGCAGGTCCCTCGCCGGCTTCGGCTCGGCCAAGGGCTCGAACGAGGAAGCCTACCTCTTCCAGAAGCTCGTCCGGCTCGGCTTCGGCTCCAACAATGTCGACCACTGTACGCGCCTGTGCCACGCGTCTTCGGTTGCCGCCCTGATGGAAGGCCTGAACTCCGGCGCCGTGACGGCCCCGTTCTCGGCGGCGCTCGACGCCGAGGTCATCATCGTGATCGGCGCCAACCCGACCGTGAACCACCCGGTCGCGGCGACCTTCCTCAAGAACGCCGTGAAGCAGCACGGTGCCAAGCTGATCGTCATGGACCCGCGGCGGCAGACGCTCTCGCGCCACGCCTACAGGCACCTCTCGTTCCGGCCGGGTTCGGACGTCGCGATGCTGAACGCGATGCTCAACGTCATCATCACGGAGCGGCTCTACGACGAGCAGTACATCGCCGGCTACACCGAGAACTTCGAGGCACTGAAGGAGAAGATCGTCGACTTCACGCCGGAGAGGATGGCCCCGGTCTGCGGCATCGACGCCGAGACCCTGCGCGAGGTCGCCCGGCTCTACGCCCGGGCCAAGTCCTCGATCATCTTCTGGGGCATGGGCGTCAGCCAGCACGTCCACGGCACCGACAACGCACGGTGCCTCATCGCGCTCGCCCTCATCACCGGCCAGATCGGACGCCCGGGTACGGGGCTGCACCCGCTCCGGGGCCAGAACAACGTCCAGGGGGCGTCCGACGCCGGCCTGATCCCGATGGTGTATCCAGACTATCAGTCGGTCGAGAAGGTGGAGGTGCGCAAGCTTTTCGAGGAGTTCTGGGGCCAGTCCCTCGATCCGAAGAACGGGTTGACTGTGGTCGAGATCATGCGCGCGATCCACGCGGGCGAGATCAAGGCCATGTTCGTCGAGGGCGAGAATCCGGCGATGTCGGACCCGGACCTCAACCACGCTCGGCACGCGCTGGCGATGCTCGACCACCTCGTCGTACAGGACCTGTTCTTGACCGAGACCGCGTTCCACGCCGACGTGGTGCTGCCGGCCTCGGCCTTCGCCGAGAAGGCCGGCACCTTCACCAACACCGACCGCCGGGTGCAGATCGCTCAGCCTGTGGTGTCGCCGCCGGGCGATGCCCGCCAGGATTGGTGGATTATCCAGGAACTCGCCAACCGGATGGGGCTAGTCTGGAACTACCGCGGGCCGGCCGATATCTTCGCCGAGATGGCCCGGGTGATGCCCTCGTTCAACAACATCACCTGGGAGCGCCTGGAACGTGAGGGGGCGGTGACCTACCCGGTCGACGCGCCCGACAAGCCCGGCAACGAGATCATCTTCTACGCCGGCTTCCCGACCGAGAGCGGCCGGGCCAAGATCGTGCCGGCGGCCATCGTCCCACCCGACGAGGTGCCGGACGCAGAGTTCCCGATGGTACTGTCGACCGGCAGGGTGCTGGAGCACTGGCACACCGGCTCGATGACGCGGCGCGCCGGCGTCCTCGACGCGCTCGAACCGGAGGCGGTGGCCTTCCTGGCGCCGAAGGAACTCTACCGCCTCGGCCTCGAACCGGGCGACACGATGAGGCTGGAGACGCGCCGTGGCGCCGTGCACCTGAAGGTGCGCTCCGACCGTGACGTGCCGGCCGGCATGATCTTCATGCCGTTCTGCTACGCCGAGGCCGCCGCCAACCTCCTGACCAACCCGGCGCTTGATCCGATGGGCAAGATCCCGGAGTTCAAGTTCTGCGCGGCCCGGGCTTCAGCGGTCGATGTCGCGCACATGGCGGCCGAATAGACCTCGGCCGCCCTACGGGGCGGCCGGCCTCATCAGGGTAGCGAGCCGGTCGAGCTCGCCCGCGACAGCCTCGGACGCGAGCCTCTCCATGCGGAGGTAACCATCGAGGACGACGTTTCCCATCGGCGTGAGCTGGGCGCCGCCTCCGGTCCTCCCTCCCTTGCTCGCGGTTACCAGCGGTTCACGGAACGCCTTGTTCAGGGTGTCGATCAGGTACCAAGCGCGCTTGTAGCTCATGCCCATACGGCGGCCAGCGGCGGCGATGGAACCGGTCTCGCGGATGCTTTCCAGTAGGGCGGCCTTGCCCGGACCGAGCAGTGTGTCCACCCCGAGCTCAACCCGTACGGCGATGGTTCGCCGCTCCACCCTGTCCCCGCATGCTTATCATCAACTGACGCAGCGCCTGTCTAACGCCAAGGCAGCCTTCTAGAAAGGCGAACATGACTGCGCTGTTGCCTTCTTGATGAGATGGTCAGCCGTTGCATCGACGCAGACCCTCACGCCCACAAACGTCCGCTTCTTGGGTCAAATCACGTCGAAGCCGACATGCAGCTTTCCTGAAGAGTTTCGGGCGCCGCGAGGCGTACGAAAGTCGTGGAAGAACGAACCCGCGGGATGGCAGGCGCAGAGCTATGGGGATTTTGGGAGACCGTGGTCCCCAGTGAGGGACGGAAGGCGCGTGAGCACCGTCGCCTGGGTGCCTGAGCGCTCCTGGATTGCCCGGTCTCCGGCGTTTGGCGGAGCGTGACAGGGTCGGGCGGCAGTGTTCGAGAAGACCATTCTGGCGTTCGGCACGCAGTGAGGCGTGCCCCGAGGTGCGGTTCCCCGGGTGGTTGGTGGCATCAGGCCATGCCGGGTCATGGCGTACACGCCCGGTTCGGCGCGGGGCGGAATGGCGGGCCGCGCGGCTGGTACCAGCCCGCGAAGGAGCCGACGGTTCTCATGGGACCGCCGCAGCGGGGGCAAGGCGGTCGAACGTCGGTCGCAGCGACTCGGGTGTCCGGTTCAGGGTCGGTGGATCGCGGCGGGGCCGGTGTGCCGAGGATTGCGCGGATGTGGGCCAGACCAGCCTTCCGGTTCGAGCCGGAGAGGAAGCCGTAGTGCCGGATGCGGTGGAAGCCGCGCGGCAGGACATGGAGGAGGAAGCGCCGGATGAACTCCGTGGCGGACAGGGTCATGATCCGCGCCTGCCCGCCCTCGGCGCGCCGATAGTCCTTGACGCCAAAGCTGACGTTTTCCCCGTCGAAGGCGAGGATGCGCCGGCTGGAGATGGCGACGCGGTGGGTGTAGCGCGACAGATAGGCGAGCACGGCCTTCGGTCCGGCGAAGGGCGGCTTGGCGTAGACGACCCAGCGCTTACCGCGCACCGGGGCGAGCGCGCGGACGAAGGCCTTGGCGTCGGAGAGCGGGGCCAGGGTGCCGAAGAAGNCCCGATGTGATCTCTTCTTGAACACAGTATTGGGCGGCTTGGCGTAGACGACCCAGCGCTTACCGCGCACCGGGGCGAGCGCGCGGACGAAGGCCTTGGCGTCGGAGAGCGGGGCCAGGGTGCCGAAGAAGGCGAGCGTCCCGGCCTCGTGGAGGGCGGCGAGCCCTTCGAGGAACAGGCGGCGGAACAGCATGCCCAGCACCCGCACCGGCAGGAGGAAGGCCGGGCGCGACGCGACCCATCGGGTCCCGTCCGGCGAGAGGCCACCGCCGGGCACGATCATGTGGAGATGGGGATGGTGGGTCATGGCCGAGCCCCAAGTGTGGAGCACGGCGGTGAGGCCGATGCGGGCACCGAGATGCTTTGGGTCGGCGGCGATTCGCGTCATGGTCGCGCTCGCTGCCCGGAACAGCAGGTCGTAGACGGCGGCCTTGTTCTGGAAAGCGATGGCGGCGATCTCGGCGGGCAGGGTGAAGACGACGTGGAAGTAGCCGACCGGGAGCAGGTCGGCCTCGCGCGCGGCGAGCCAGTCGCGCGCCGCCGCGCCCTGGCATCTCGGGCAGTGCCGGTTGCGGCAGGAGTTGTAGGCCACCCGCAGATGGCCGCACGCGTCGCAGCCCTCGACATGGCCGCCGAGGCTGGCCGTGCGGCACTGCTCGATCGCCGCCATCACCTTCCGCGCGGCCAGGTTCAGGTGCCCGGCCCCATCGGCGCGATAGGCGGGACCTGCGGCACGGAAGACGTCGGCCAGCTCGATCGCGGCTTGCATCGCCTCAACCTGGCGCGGGTCCCTCCCCATGGAACAGGGCGAGCCTGTCGAGCGGGCTCGTCACGGCCCGCACCGTCCGGGTGGCGACCTTGGCGTAGAGCGCCGTGGTGTCGAGCCGGGCGTGTCCGAGCAGCACCTGGATGACGCGGATATCGACGCCGTCCTCCAGGAGGTGGGTGGCGAAGGAGTGGCGCAGGGTGTGAGGACCGACGCGCTTGGGGATCCCGGCCGACCGGGCCGCCTCCACCACGATGCGGTGAAGCTGGCGCGTGCTGATCGACCGGGCCCAGTCCTGTCCGGGAAACAGCCAGCCCTCGCGATGCAGGACGCCCTGCCGGTGTCCCTCGGTCCACCAGCGCCGCAGGAGACCCAGAAGATCGGCGGACAGCATCGCGTTGCGGTTGCGGCCGCCTTTGCCACGCTCGACCCGCAGGAGCATGCGCGTCGAGTCGACGTCGGCGACCTTGAGCGCCGCGACTTCGGCCACGCGCAATCCCGCGCCATAGGCGACCGACAGGGCCGCCAGATGCTTGAGGCAGACCGTGGCGCCGAGCAACCGCCCCACCTCCTCGGGGCTCAGGACGTCGGGCAGCGGGCGCGGATGGTTGAGGCGGACCAGCCTGCGAGCGAGATCGGGCCGCTCGATCGTATGGACGAAGAAGAACCGCAGGGCCGAGACGATGGCATTCATCGTCGGCACCCCGAGGCCGACCTCCTGCTGCGCGATCTGGAAANGGCCGCTCGATCGTATGGACGAAGAAGAACCGCAGGGCCGAGACGATGGCATTCATCGTCGGCACCCCGAGGCCGACCTCCTGCTGCGCGATCTGGAAACGGCGCAGGTCATCGACGGTCGCCGTGTCGGGCGAGCGCCGCAGGAACGTCGCCAGACGCCCGACATCACGAAGGTAGTTGCGCTGTGTCTCACGCGAGAACCGACGCAGGGTCATGTCGTCGACGAGGCGCTGGCGCAGCGAGCCCATGGCAGCGGCGGGAACGGCAAGGATGGTCATCGGATGGCTCCACTCGGATGAAGGGAGCCTCGATCGTCCGCCCAGGCCGGGCGACGCTCAATCAGCGCAGGGCGCTCGTCTCAATCCGAAAACCTCGAAGCTGCCACCAATCCCGCGCGAGCGGGTTCGTTCTTCCACCCGACCCGGTCGTAGAACGGACGGACGGGTCTCGACCCCTACCTGTCATCCAGACCGTTGTCGGCGTTTCTCCAAAGCGGCCGTCCGTTAGCCGCCCAGCAACTTCGGTTCGGGGTGGGGAGCGGACCTTGCCCCTTCACCCTGAAGCGGACGTTCCGCCATCGACCCAACTTCAGCGCTGCGATCAGTCAGTTCACTATCATAAAACAGCATCTCAAAATTGATTGAACCGCTTAAAAAGGACAGTGATGATATGTTGATGTAAGACCTTGATAATCGACGCTATACGGGGCTAGGTTAGAACTACTTCAGATTTTAAGTGCTCTAAGTGTGTGATAAATAGCACAATTCCTACTTGCTACGCGGGTCGTATCTCGCAATGAGTACGATACTGCGCCGCTTAGGGCGCCTACTAGCGTGCGCCATGTCCCATCGCTCGTCCCTCCTTGCTCTGCTGCTCGCCACAACGGCTCTCCCCGGAGCCGCGAGTGCGCAGGAACAAAGCGTTCGGCTCGACCAGCTCTCTGTCGAAGGGGCCTTACCCGGGCCGGCGGCAGGTAGCGGAGCAAATCTCAGCGGCGGTGATGGGGGGACGGCGGCGACCAGCGGCGGCGGCGGCGGCCCTTCCGGGATCACCGGCTATACCGCTCGGATCAGCCCCACGGCGACCAAAACCAACACGCCCCTGCTCGAAACCCCGCAATCGGTCACGGTGCTCACCCGCGAGGCCCTCAACGATCGCAACGTCCAGACGCTCAACGAGGCCATCGGCTATGTGGCCGGCGTGTCCTCGAACGTTTTCGGCTTCGATCCGCGTTTCGACTCGTTCTTCGTCCGCGGCTTCAGCCTGACCTACGACGGCATCTACCGGGATGGCCTGCGCCAGATCGCGTCAGGCCTGACGGTGCCGCGCATCGAACCCTACGGCATCGAGGCGGCCACGATCCTGCGCGGACCGGCCTCCGGCCTCTACGGGCTCGGCTCGCCCGGCGGTATCCTCGACGTCACCACGAAGCGCCCGGTCTTCACGCCCTTCGGCGAGGTTCAGCTGCAGGTCGGCAACTTCGACCGCTATCAGGGCAATTTCGACATCGGCGGCCCAGTTGAGGGCACGGGCGGCACGCTCGCGTACCGCGTCACCGGCATCAAGCGGCAGTCAGACACCTTCATCCCCGGGGGCTCGGACGACCGGAGCTACATCGCGCCGTCCTTCACCTGGAAGCCGTCCGCCGACACCAGCTTCACGTTCCTGAGCGAGTATCAGGAGACAAAGCTTCCAGGCAGCACGACGTTCTTCAACCAGAACCTGCGCCCGACCCGGATCTACTCGGGCAATCCGGCCTTTAACGACTTTCGGCAGCAGCAGGGGCGCGTCGGCTACGCGTTCGAGCACCGCTTCGACGGGGATCTGGTCTTCCGGCAGAACTTCCGTTTCTACGACATCAGCAACGACTATCGCTACGCGTCGATCGCCGCGCTCAGCCCCGACGGCGCGAGCGCCAGCCGGTCGACCGGATATTCGCGGCAGTTCCTCAGTCAGATCACCCTCGACAACCAGATCGAGGCGCACATCACCACGGGGCCGGTCGCACATACACTGGTGGCGGGTCTCGACTACGCGCATTCGGATTTCAATTATCGCTTCGGCTTCGGCGCGGCCCCCGATCTCAACCTCGTTACGCGCAATTACGGCCAGCAGCCGATCCTCGCGCCGCTGTTGGGCCCACGTACCGCGCAGAGCCAGGATCAGGTCGGCCTATACCTGCAGGAGCAAGCCAAGTTCGACCGCTTCGTGCTCACCCTGACCGGGCGCTACGACTGGGTGTCACAGACCACGACCAGCGCCCCCGCTGCCGCGACCCAGCAGAACGACCAAGCCTTCACGGGGAGAGTCGGTCTCAACTATCTCCTGGCCCCCGGGCTGGTCCCCTATGCCAGCTACGCCACCACCTTCGCGCCGCAGCCTGGCGTGGATGCCGCCGGGCGTGCCTTCCGGCCGGCGACGGGGGACCAGATCGAGGCTGGCGTCAAATACCTGATCCCCGGCACAAACATCCAAGCGGGGTTTGCCGGCTTCGACATCGTCCAGAGTAGCGTCCTGCGCACGGATCCCAACAACGTCGCCTTCCAGGTGGCGACCGGCGCGGTCGAGTCCCGCGGCTTCGAGATGGAGGCCATCGCCAACTTCGCACCGGGCACCAACCTCACCCTCGCCTACACGCACCTCAATTTGCGCTATCTCAGCCAGACCTCGTTCGCGGGTCAGTCCCTCGACGGCAATGCCCTCTCGGGCATTCCGGGGGATACGTTCACCGGCTTCCTGAGCTACCTGTTCCCGTCGAGTTCGGCCTTGCGCGGCCTGACGCTCGGTGGCGGCATCCGCTTCAACGCCAACAGCTTCGCCAACGACGAGAACACGGTCCGGAACCCGACGGTGACGCTGTTCGACGCGCTGATCGCCTACGATTTCGCCGCCATCGACCCGGCCTACAAGGGCTTCCGCGCTCAGGTGAACGCGAACAACATCTTCGACCGCGACTACTTCACCTGTCAGGCGGGCTTCTGCTATCGGGGCGCCCCCGCCACCGTCATCGGCAGCCTGATCTACCGGTGGTGATCGTGAAGGACGTCATGGTCGAAGACCAACACCCGCGGATGATGGGCGCGGCCAGGGCGGACAGAGCCCAGTGAGCGCCCCCGTTTCACGTCGCACTGCGGTTGGCCTCCTGGCGACCACCTGGATGACGCTGGGTGGGCATTCGGTCCTCGCCGCTGGTCCCGATGAGCCGGCACGGCTCGCCGGCGCGGTCAGCTTCGACCTGGGAGGCGACGCGGACCGTCCGCCCTGGCGGATCACCCTCTACGTCCCGCCCGGGGCGGCGCCGGTGGACGGTTGGCCCGTCCTCTACCTCCTCGACGGCAACGCGGTGACGGGCACCGCCATCGACATCGAGCGGGTTCAGGCACCGTACCCTGACGCTACGGGAATCGCGTCTCGCTTCGCCGTCGTGGGCATCGGCTACCCAGGCGACGAGGCCCATGATGCCTCGCGCCGCTCATGGGACTACACGCCGCCTCCCGGTCGCTCCTACCCGCCCCACAAGCCCGGGGGGCTGACATTGCGGACGGGGGGCGCCGACGCCTTCCTTCACTTCGTCACGACGACGCTTCGGTCCGCGGTCGCGCAGCGGTGCCTGGTCGATCCATCCCGGCAGGCGCTCTTCGGACATTCCTTCGGCGGCCTGTTCGTCCTCTACGCGCTTACTCAGGCGCCAGCCGCCTTCTCACACTGGATCGCCGCCAGCCCATCCATCTACTGGGACGACGCTGTGGTGCTTGGAAGCATCGCGGGCTTGGAGAGGGGGCCCCCGAACGGCCCGCAAGTGCTTCTGCTGGCAGGTGCCTACGAGGAAGCACTCGCCCCGTTCCAACAGGACGCTCCAGACCGTGAGGCGCGCCGTGCCCGCCTCGCCTCGACCCGCACCGTTGAACTGACCCGTGAAATGACGGAGCGGTTGAGCCGGATCTCGGGCGTAACAAGCACCTTCAGCCTCATTCCAGGTCGAACCCACATGACCGTCCTGCCCGAAGCACTCAACGCGGCGGTCGCCTTCTTCATGCAAAGATCGGGATAGCCTCACGGAGAAGGTCGAAGGCTTCAGCACGGCCCGGATCATTCATTGAGGTACACAACAGAGTTGCTGATAGTCGCTGCTCCTCGCGAACGTCCGACGTCACGAATTTACGTCCTGTGCGCAGGCCATCACCAACCCAGTCGTAGAGCTCTGCCTCATCCAATGCCTGGAAGCGGACTCTCCCAGGATCCGCAAAGGGTCGTGAGCGGGCGCAAGGGCAACGTCCGCTTTGATGCATTGCAGTCCAGAAGCGGACGTTTGCACCCCACCCAACCCAGCCGTGAATTCGCATCGGTCGGTGTCCATTAACGGGACCCATTGCGAGGCTTCTATCGAGCCTCTGGAAGAGGGCATCTCCTGGCGGGCCTACAAGTAGCTCAAGCCCGGCAACGCCGCCCGACGTTTCAGGCCTACCATCCAACGGCAGGCGAGCCAGAGCGGGGGGGCAAGGGCCGCCGCGACCAGCCAGATCTGCACCGGTGCTCCCGCCTCAATCCGGCCGGTGGGGCCGCCGAGGCCGAGCGCCTGGGCGCCGTCATGGAGAAGCCGCAACAGCCAGAGATGCGCAAGGTAGAAGAATAGCGGCGCGCCGCCGAAGGTGCGCAGCCAGCCGAGGCTTCGCGCCGGCACCGCCTCGAACAAGGCGAGGAGCCCGAGCCCGAGGCCCAGGGTCAGCAGCAGGAAGTCGGCCGAGGGCGGGTACTTGGTCAGGTTCACGAAGGAGAGCGCAGTCATTAGGGTCGTCGCTCCCGTCTGCCACGGCACCGGCTCGCCGTAGCCGTTGAGGCCCCGGAGGATCAGGAAGGCGATGAGCGCCGCGCCGCTCATCGCCAGGAGCTCTTTGCGACGAGGGGCCGGCGCGACCGCTCCGGCGAAGAGCGGCCCTAGGGCGTAGCCTGCCGCGATCACGCCGAACCAGGGCAGCACGGGATAGGAGGTCCGCGCCACGCCCCAGGGCAGTTCGATGAAGCCGCGCTGGTGCAGGATCGACCAGAGGACGTAGCCGGTGTCGCCGGGCTGGAGCACGAATCCGTCGAGCAGGTTGTGGCCGAGCATCACCGCAGCGGCGAAGACGATGAGGGCAGCGCGCGGTATCCAGAGCAGGGCGGCCAGCGCCACCATGCTGAGGCCGATGGCCCAGATCACCTGCAGGTAGAGGATCGGTGGAGCGAGACTGCGGGTCCAGGCGAGGCTGACCAGCGTCACCTCCATGAGGATCAGCAGGAGGCCGCGCTTGAGCAGGAAGGCACTAGCCGCCCCCCGGTCGCCATGCTTCTGCGCATAGAGGCTGGCGGAGAGGCCGGTGAGCAGGATGAAGACAGGCGCGCAGAGATGCGAGGTCAGCCGGGTCATGACGAGGTCGGGAGGCGTGAGGCTGAGGTCCATCGGGTCGCGAACCTGGGCGTGCAGGTAGATGAACTCCCGCACGTGGTCGACGAGCATGAGCAGCATGACGAGGCCGCGTAGGGCGTCGATGGAGACGATGCGGGACCGCGGACCGTGCGCTCCTTCGAAAGTTGCAGGTCTCATCGCGCGCGCTCCGTTCCGATCCGATGCAAGAGCCGGCCGACATCGACTGGTGTCCAGACTGCGCCGCCGCGCGGCTTGCAGATCCCTCGCCGCGTGAGCTCCAGGGCGAGGCACTGGGGCGTCCGCCCGACTACCCCACGCATCGCGTCGATAATCGGCATGAGATCGAGAGCGTAGCGGCGGGCGCGCGCGGACGAGGCCCCGCGTCCGGCATCCCCGCGCCGGACGCGGGCGGCGGAAACGTCATGGGGCTGGGTCGCCACCGGGCTGGCATCCTCGGAGGCTTCGTTCCGGTTCGGGCGCATCATGCAGGCCATCTGGAAAGACGACGGTAGGCCAGCGCGGTCAGGAACAAGGCACCCGCCATGAGACAGCCGAGAGCGACCATCGCCTGATGTTCGGCCGCTACGCGCGGGACGGAGGGCTCGAAAGCCGGCACGGCGTCGTAGGCGGTGAAGTCGAGACGCGCGGGGCAGCTCTCACACACCGGGACTGGATCGAGGGCTTGGGCGAGAATGCGAGGCTCGAAGAACGCACGCAGGTCCCGGCGATAAGCGGCGCCCGACGCCAGGAAGGCGGAATGGCGCTCTGCGTCGGTTCCCGCCGCCATCTCCAGTGCGCGTGCGAGGACCGTCGCGGGTGACAGGATCGCCAAGCGCCGGCTCCAGGCCGCCACCGCCCGGGCATGGTCCCGTGCGGCATCACGGTAGCCCGCCAGCGCTTCGTCGTAGAACGCATCGCGGGCGAGGCGCTTGATCTCGGGCGCTTCTGCCAGCCCCGGCCGGCTCACGGCCTTCGGAACCTTGCCGGTCAGCCAGGCCGCGGTGATCCGCGCGCCTTCCTCCCCGGTGTAGAAGCGGACCTGAGCCTGCCGGCTCGCATCAATGGCCGCGATCCGAGAAGGCGTCGGTGCGAGGACATCGACCACGAGGCCGAGCGTGCTTGGGAGGGCCACCGTGACGCAGGCCCATGCCAGTACGAGAATCGCGAGGGCGCCGACGCCCCCACGCCACAGGCTGGCCACCAGGGCGCAGGCCGACACCCACAAGACGACGTAGGCGGCCAAGGCCGCCGCGAGGAGGGCCAGCGTGCCCGCCCAACCGTTGAGCTCTCCGAGACCGCCTGAGACGATGAGCGCCAGCGCCGTTCCGCCGAGCACAGCCGTGATGGCGATCAGCGCCACGGCCCCGAACTTCGCGCTCGCCACGCGACGCGGCCCGACGGGCTGCGACGCGATCATGCGCAGGATGCCGCTGTCGTGCTCGGAGGAAAGCCGCGTGCCGGCGAGCGCGATGACCGCGAGCGGCACAAGGTAGACCAGCACGAAGGCGAGATCGAACGGGCCGAGCCTGAGCCGGGCCGTCGAGCCGGGCTCGTAGGCGGTATCGTCGAAAACCGTGCTGAAGCCGAAGCTGGCCCGCATGATCGCCGGTTGCACGTCGGACTGACCGGCCGCGAACGCAGCGAGCGGCGTCGGCGGCTTCACCGCGTAGGCGGCCATGAAGTAGGTCATGTAGCCGAAGGCGTCGGTGGGGTCCTGCCAGTAGTTCACCTTGATCGGCGAGGGCTTGGCGTAGCGCTCATGGGCGGCCCTAGCGTCCCGCACGACCCGGTCGGTGTCGGCGGCGGCCTGCGCGAGGGCGGCCCGCTCCGTGGCGACGCGCCCGGCGCCCGTCCACGCCGCCAGGCAGAGCGCCACGAGGAGGGCGGCGAGGATCGCCCAGGTCAGGCGCTCGCGCAGGATCAGGCGCAGTTCGGCGCCGAGCAGGATAGGGAACCGGACGGTTCTCACGGCTTCAACCTCCGGACCAGGGGACGGCACAGGGCCGCCATTAGACCGAGCCAGAGGGCAAGGACGAGGGCCGGAACGCGTGCGTTGGCCAGCGTTGTTGCGAACGGCAATGGCCGGGGGACGAAAGACGGGATCTCCCCCCAGAGATCCGATCCGGCGACGAGGGTGGTTCCGCCGCGCTGGGGATGGTCGCGGATCTCGGCGTTCATGCGTTCGGAGATTCCGCGCCGGTAGGCCTCTGCCGCCCAGACGAAGTGGGCGTGCTGGGCGAAATCGGTGCCCGCCAGCGTCTGCGAGAGGGCCTGCAGGGCGACCCGCGGCGACAGGAGGCCGGCCCAGGCCAAGGCTCTGTCCTGGGCCGCGAGGCTATCGAAGAAGGCACCGAGCTCGCGGTCGTAGACCGCGAAGTTGTGGCTCTCGTTCTCGGACATCATCAGGCCGCGAAGGTCCACGGGCAGTTCGTCGGGATCGCTGACGCCGTAGCGGGCCAGCACCTCGCGCGTACGAACATCGTTCGCCTCGGCGGTGCGATGGCCCCGGAATCCAGCCTCGATCCGGGCTCGGACCTCCCGGTAGGACAGGGCGGGCACGACGGCGTCGACGCCGACGACCGCGAGGCGGGGGGCCGCGACGCAGAGGAGGACCCAGGCCGCGAGCGAAGCGGCGAGCGCACCCCGTGCCGTGCGTGCGACCAACGAGACGAGCATTGCGAGCAGCAGGAACACCGCGCCGTAGGCGAGTTGTGCGGCGATCCAGGTCAACAGGCGTGGAACGAGCTGCCAGCCCGTATGGTCCTGGCTCATCACCGCGAGCGCGCCGATCCCAAGGAGCGGGAGGCCAGCCACCAGGGCGAGGGCGGCAAAAAGGGCCGCGAACCGGGCCGCGAAGAGACGTCCCGGCGGGCCGCCGTTGCCGAGCGCGAGACGCAGCGTGCCTCGCTCGCGGTCAGCCGCGAAGGCGGAGAAGCCCAGCAGGATGGCGGCGAGCGGCACCACGAGCTGGACGATGTCGGCGACGCTGCCGAGGCCGGACCTCGCGAGCGGTCCGGCATCCTGGATGGCGCGGTAGACCGCGTCGTTGAAGACATGCGCCTCGACCCGTACCATCCGGCCCGTATAGGGCTCGGTACCGGGATCGAGCACGGCAAGCGGTGCGGAGGGACGGAACACCCACAGCCCGAAATGGTCGGCCGAATGCGGGTTCTTGGCATCCTGGCCGAGCCAGCGCGCGCGCTCGGCAGCGGCCACCTGAGCGACCTCGCCGGCGTAGCGCGTGGAATCCCGCCAAGCCCCGAGGCCTGCGACCGTGAGGAGCAGGACGAGGACGGCACTGATCCAGCGAAGGCGCGCATCTTGGGCGGTGCGCGCGAGTTCGGCCGCGAGCTGCCTCACGCCGCGCTCCCCGCCAGCCGCTCGATGTAGAGCCGCTCCAAGCCGACATGGTCGAGGGTTCTGGGGTCGATCTCCTCGACGATCCGACCACGGCTCAGCACGCCGACGCGCCCGGCCATCTCGCGCACGCGGTAGAGGTCGTGGGTCGCCATCAGGATGGCGGTGCCGCGCTCAGCGGCCGCCCGGACCGTGGTCGAGAAGTCCGCGGCCGCGCTCGGATCGAGGCCCGAGGTTGGTTCGTCGAGGAGCAGGAGCCGGGCACGGCGCGCGAGTGCCACCGCGATGCCGACCTTCTGGCGCATGCCCTTGGAATAGGAGCCGGCGGGACGGTGGTGGACATCCTCGGCGAGGCCTGCCTCCGCGAGGAGCGTGCGGGCGGTCCCCTTGCTCAAGTTGAGGCCGGCCAGCGTCGTGAAGTAGCGCAGGTTCGCCACCCCCGAGAGGCCTGGGTAGAGCGCTACCTGTTCGGGGATGTAAGCTACGTGCCGTCGGGCGCCGATCGGGTCGGCGCCGGCGTCCACACTACAGACCTCGACCGTGCCGGCATCCGCCTTCAGGAAGCCGAGGATTAGGTTGACCGTGGTCGTCTTGCCGGCACCGTTCGGCCCGAGCAAGGCGAAGACCTCGCCGGGGCGGAGCGACAGGTCGAGGCCGTCGAGGGCCTGGCGTTCGCCGAAACGCTTGCTCACCCCCCGGATGGCGAGCACGGCGTCGCCCGCATGGGTCGTGACCTCGGCCATCAGAAGCGCACCGAAATTGTGCCTGTGAAGCGCCGGGGCGCGCCGGGATAGACCCGGAAGACGTTGTTCGAACTCTCGTAGTAGGTCGCGTCGAAGATGTTCTCGACGTTAAGGCCGAAGCGCATGTTCTCGTAGCGGTAATAGGCCAGGGCATCGACCGCGATGTAGGCCGGGAGCACGAAGCCGGAGCCTGCCGCGTCCCCGGCGCGTTCGCCGACGCCGCGCACGCCGCCGCCGAGGCCTAGCCCCTTCCAGGGGCCCGCCTGCACCTCGTGCACGGCAAGCAGGCTGCCCGAGTGGCGCGGGATGTTGATGAGCGGTGCGCCCACGGGAAGCACGTTGTCCTTGGTCACCACCGCGTCGGCATAGACGTAACCCGCCAGAACCTTGATCTCGGGGGTGATCTGGCCGGCGGCGGTCAGTTCTAAGCCCTGGCTGCGCACGCGGCCCGCTGCCAACGAGAAGCCGCTGTTGTTGGGGTCGGCCGTGAGCACGTTCTGCCGCTCGATGCGGAAGGCCGCTGCCGTCAGGCCGAGCGCGCCGCCGAACACATCGAGCTTGGCACCGACTTCGTAGCCGATGCCGGTCTCGGGCTCGAACGGCACGGAGCGAGCTACCGCGAAGGCGTCGGGGCCGATATTGGGCCGGAAGCTGGTGCCGACATTGGTGTAGAGCGAGAGCTCCGGCAGGGGCTGGTAGACGAGGCCGGCGCGCGGTGTCGTCGCCACCCGGGATTGTTCCGTCTGCGTCGCCGTTGTGCGCTCGCGGAAGGATTGCTCGAAGAAGTCGAACCGGACCCCGAGCAGGGCTTTCCACTCCGGACTGAGCGCGATCTGGTCCTGGGCGTAGAGGGCGGTATTGGTGACCCGCTCCAGGTTGTTGCGCCGGATGGTCAGCGGCGGCAGGGCCTGGCCGTAGCGCGGATCGTAGATGTCGAGGCTGTAGGGGCTCTGGCGGAAGTTCGAGCGGTCGTAGACCACGCGGCTGTCGGTGCTCTCCCGCTCGAAGCCGAGAAGCACGGTATGGCCCAGATCACCGGTGGTGAAGCGCCCCACCACCTCGGCCTGGCCGATGGCGGTATCCCAGCGGTAATCGCGAAAGTTCCGGTCGCGCAGAACCGTGCGGTTGTCAGCGGCGAGGCCACGGACCTCCGCCGATTCCCCGACCAGCGAGCCGGTGTTGAAGTGGGTGGCCAGCCGCATCTGCCAATCGGCGTTGAAGCGATGCTCGACGCGCACCTGCATCGTGTCCGAACTCTGATCGGTGCTCTGCCCCGGCTCACCGAGGAAGCGGGAGATTGGCAGGAATCCCAGTTGCTTGTTGATCGCGATCACGCCCCGGTCGAAGACGACGCGGTTGCGCAGGAACTCGGTTTCGACGGTGATTTTCGTGTCCGGCGTGATCTGCCAACTTACGACGGGCGCGACGAGGAGCCGGTCGCCATCGACGAAATCGCGAAAGCTGTTCTGGCGTCCGCCCGCGAAGTTGAAGCGGTAGAGGAGCGTGCCGTCCTCGTTCAGGGCGCCGCCGGCATCCACCGTGCCGCGGAACTGCTCGAACGAGCCCCACAGGCCGCCCATCTCGACGAAGCGCTCGGCGGTCGGCTGCTTGGTGACGAAATTGACGAGGCCGCCCGGGTCGCTGCGCCCGAACAGGCCGCCGCCGGGACCCTTCAGGACCTCGATCCGCTCGACGTTCTGGGTGTCAGGCGGCGGCGGCGAGCCCCGGTTGATCGGGAAGCCGTTACGGTAGAGTTCCGAGGTCGTCGTGCCGCGGATGGCGTAGCTGAACACCGTCAGGCCGCCGAAATTGTTCTGCTGGGCGACACCGGGCGTATAGTTGAAGACCCGGTCGACCCGGGTGGCGGCCAGATCCGTGATGACCTCCCGCGGTGCGACGGTGACGACCTGGGGCACGTCGCGCTGGGGCGTGTCGGTCTTCGTGCTGCTCACAGCCCGGTCGTCCCGGTAACCCGGGGTCGGACCGATCAGGCCGATACCTGAGTTGGGACCAGCACCAGCGACGGCCGGGGCACCTCCGCCAGCCCCTTCCACGGAGAGCTCCTCCAGCGTGACGGCCTCCTGCGCCCGGGCCTCCAAGGAAGGCGCAGCTGCCGAGAGGATTGCGGCAAGCGCGTAGTGCGATCCTCGATGCCCCGACGTCCGACAACGCTTCGCCGGAACGGGCAGGTTCAGGATCGGGGCCTTCGAGGTCGGCAGGTTGGGACAAAAAGGCACCAGTGCGCTCAAGGTTGTCGAGCGACGGCCGAGCGGGTGCCCTCACGGGATCGGCCGCGTCAGCAGCCGAGTCCGCTCATGCGCTCCGCCGGGACACCCCGCCCGAGAGACGTATCGTGGTGCAAGGCAGGTCTCCTGGCTCGCGGGTCATTGCCCTCGCCTCGGCCTTCCCGGTGCGACGCACCAGTGACCATGAACGGAAAGGGCTCGCCGCTGACAGTTGCGGGGGCAGCTTCGGAAGCACTCCTGCGAGCACCCCGAATTCCCTCTTAGCCCGCGAGCCGACGACCCGCAGGAACCTTGACGGTCAGACATTCGCCGGGCGCTGCCGCATAGTCAATCGAGGGAACGCCATTTTCCGCAACATTGTAACATTGCATCGGTATGGTTCTGGATGGTTGTGCGTCTTCAGATGATTTGGGACTGTCTGCGGTGTTCAGGAGCGGAGGCTTTGGTCCATCTGCGGTGGGAGGTTAGGCAGCCTGCGCCCAGTGGTGCAACTGGCCGATGCCCGATGGCCTCTACGATAGGGCGCTTAAGGACGTCTTCCGATCGAAAGCAGCCGGACCGCATTCCACCCCAGTCGGTCATACGGCCATCTATGAGCACTTCCTGAAAGCAGCCATCCACCCATCAGGACTTCCAACGGTTGCGCTGTTGGTTTGAGCTACGCCGACGAGATGTTACTTCAAACCAAGTAAACGAAAAATATAGCTGCCGACCAATAGAACGATCTTATCGCTGTAACACTTACGCAACACACTTTCTCCAAGATACTACAGATTGTAAAGCTTCTAGACTCAGGCCGAGGTATGTTCGAATAACTCTAAACTAATCCTGTGTGATCCGAACCTCGTGAGCTTGACCGCGTATGTTTCTAAATTGTAACGGGCGGAATTAACCTAAGCTGGTTTACGCCCGTGACAATGCCGAGAAAAATGACCAAGAGAAGCACTGCGCTGGCCGTATCAGCTACATTCATGGTTGTGGCTCAATCGGGTTCGTTGATCGGCTTTGGGCCCGATCCGGCTGTAGCCCAACTCGCTGCAGACGTGTCTCAAGAGGTGCAGCTCGACGAATTGTCAGTGGCCGGCACTGGCGCGCCTACCGGTGGATCTACACGCAAAGTCGATGGCTACCTTGCACGGGATAGCGTGAGCGCGACCCGCACCGACACACCCCTTCGCGAGGTGCCCCAGACGGTTGTCGTCGTACCGGATCGGGTTCTGCAGGACGCCGCCGCAACGCGGGTCGACACCGCCCTCGATCTTGCCGGCGTCGGCCGGGCCAACAACTTTGCAGGCCTTGGCTTGACGGAGTTCACCATCCGCGGCTTCAACACGGGCGAGTACTACCGCAACGGATTTCCGATCAACCGGGGCTACCCGCCCTCTCCGGACGTGGTCGCCATTGAGCGGATCGAGGTGCTGAAGGGCCCTTCCGCCTTCCTATACGGACGCGGCGATCCCGGCGGCACCTTCAACATCGTGACCAAGCAGCCATTGGCCGAGCGCGCCCTCGCGATCGGCACGCAGTTCGGGAGCTTCAACCAGAAGCGCAGCACCTTCGACGCCACTGGCGCCCTCGACGAGGAAGGCCGAGTGCTCGCTCGCGTTACCGGAGCCGTGGAGGACAACGGCAGCTTCCGCGACTTCGTGCACAGCGATCGTTTCTACCTCGCTCCTGTCATCGCCTGGAAGCCGGCCGCCGACACCACGGTCACTTTGGAGGGCGAGTTCGTCAGCACGGCCGCGACCTTCGACCGGGGCGTCGTACCAATCAACGGCAACATCCGCGCCCTGCCACGCAACCGCTTCATCGGCGAGCCTGGCATCCCGCCGGTGCGCAACGACAACGCCCTCGGCCAGCTCCGCATCGAGCACAAGCTCGATCAGGACTGGGTGGTAACTGCTGGGGTTCAGGCGCTGGGTGGGAGCCTCGTCGGCGACGGCGTAGGCGCCATGAATGTCCTCAGCGACAGGCGCACCCTGCGCCGAACTTTCGAGCATCGCGACTTGAGCTGGTCGGATCTCGACCTGCAGCTCAACCTCGCGGGCAAGTTTGAGACCGGCCCATTCCGCCATACTCTGCTGATGGGCTTCGAGTACGACACGTACCGCTATCGAGAGGTCTTTAACCGCTCGAACGCGAACCTCTTCCCCTTCACCCTCGACCTCCTCGCGCCCCGCTACGGGCAATCCGCCCGGCCTCCTCTCGCCTCGATCACCAACTTCCTGCAGAACACCGAGAGCTTCGGCGGCTACGTTCAGGATCAGATAGACCTCACCCCACGCCTCCATGCCCTTCTGGGCGTGCGCGTGGAGAACCTAGGCCTCGTTTCCACCGACTACCGCACCGGCCGCACCACGAGCCTGCAGGACACGGTCGCGACCCCGCGCTTCGGCCTCACCTACGATCTCACCGATGAGGTCTCGGTCTACGGCAGCTACGGCCGTTCCTTCCTGCCAAATACCGGTACGGATCGCTCGGGACGCCCTTTCGCTTTCCAGCAAGGCGAGGGCTACGAGGTCGGCACCAAGCTCAGCCTGCTTGACGGACAACTGAGCGCCACGGCGGCTCTGTTCGACATTCGGCGCACCAATGTCCTCACGGCCGATGCGGTCGATCCAAACTTCAGCGTAGCGGCGGGCGAGGTGCGCAGCCGGGGCTTCGACCTGACCGTTGCTGGATATCTGGCACCCGGCTGGCGGGTGATCGGCACCTACACCCATGCGGATGCCGCCGTGAGCCGCGACAACACGCTGCCCGTGGGCACGCGGATCGCCAACATTCCTGCCGACACCCTCGCCCTGCAGAGCGTCTACGAGTTCCAAGGGGCAGAATTACGGGGGCTTGGTCTTGGTGGTGGCGTGACTTATGTCGGTCAGCGCGTGGCCGGCACCGCCCTCTCGACCTTCCGCCTGCCGGAATACACGGTCGTCAACCTAATCTCGTACTACTGGATCACTCCGCAGGTGCGAGTCTATCTTAATGTCGACAACCTACTCGACACGACCTACTACGACCGCGCCTTCCAGAACCGCTACGCTACACCGGGTACGCCGCGCACGATCATGGGCGGTGTCGCAGCACGCTTTTGACTTCTATCGTTGCCAAGAAGGTGCTTCTGCGACGGATCGCCCATCTATCTGGCGTCTACGTCCGCAGTAAGGCTTGAACTGCCCGTAAGTAGACCAGCTGAAATCCACCCGACATTGCCATAGACGTCGGTTTACATCGAACTCAGAAACCGTCGTTCGTAGGGCCGTCGTTGCCTGCCCCTACGAGTGTCGCAAAAATCAGGAGTTCCACGACACTCGCCAAGCTTTTCGAGATGCGTACGGATCAAGGTACAACCCGCAGAACGATCTTTCCGCGCGGCCGCGGGCGAGATCCTTCCAGCATTTCATGCGCCGTGCGCGCGCTGGCCAGTGGCAGGAGCGCCCCAATCTGCGTCACGACGCGACCAGAAAAGACTTCGGCAGCGATCTGATCAAGGATGTCTGTAGTCACGTCCACAAAAAAGAACGCGGCCGTGACGCCGTGCGTAGCGGCTAAGGCAACGTCAGGCCTGGATACGGCAGAAACCAGTGTTCCACCTGGTTTGATGATTGAGAAGGAGCGTGCCTGGATCTCACCTCCAACAAGGTCCATGACAACATCAACGAGAATTGTTTTGTCCTCGAACCTCTCCGAGCGGATGTCGATAACGTCATTTGCGCCGATGCTGCGAAGGTAGGCGTGCTCCGCTGTGCTTGCCCCGGCGATTACGTACGCGCCCGCCGCACGGGCGAACTGCACGGCGAAGGTGCCGACATTGCCGGCAGCTCCGAGGATCAGCACCGTCTGACCGTTGCCGACGTGAGCATGATCGAAGAGTGCCTGCCAGGCCGTCACGGCAACCACCGGCAGGGATGCGGCATCCACATGCGCCAGACCCTTTGGCTTGATCGCCAGCATGTCGGCTGAGGCAAGGGCATACTCGGCATACCCATCCGTGAAGCGCTTGTTCGTCACACCGAAGACGGCGTCCGAGAAAGTGAACCTGGAAACGCCCTGGCCGAGCGCCGCAACGGTGCCCGAGACATCGGAGCCAAGCGTCAGCGGCAAGGGCTGAGGCAGCAAGCTTCGCCCTGCTCGGATCCATGCATCCCAGGGCCCGACGCCGGCTGCATGGACCTTCACAAGGACTTCACCCTCGCCCGGTTCAGGCCGCGGGATGTCCTCCAAGGTGATGACGCTCGGCAGGCCGAACTGATGGACGCGGCAAGCCTTCATGGTCTGCGACGTGTGGGTCATATTCCGGGCCTCATTGAGAACCGATGTCGTCATGGCGTGTCTCCTTGGGGTGCTTGCGGGTGAAGCGTGTGTCCGCCGAGGCGGGATGGAACAGGCTCAATGGGCGCCACTCGCGTCGAGGTGATCGGGCTTCTTGAGAAGGAGGCTTGCCAGCAGCGCCACCACGAGAGCGGCGCCGAGTAGGAAGAAGGTGTCACCGAAGGCCATGACGTTGGCTTGCTGCCGCACCCTAAGGGCGACGGCGACGACCGCCCTATGGCCGGCCACGGCGGGGTCTGAGACGCCGTGGTCGAGGAAGTAGCGGGTCAGGCTCACCAGGCGGGCGCGGGTGGCCTCTTCGAACAAGGAGACGTGATGCGTCAGGATGTTCGAGTGGAACTGCTCGCGCTTGGACAGGAACGTCTGGAGCATGGCGATGCCGATGGCGCCGCCCAGGTTGCGCATCATGTTGAAGAGGGCTGAGGCCGAGCCCGCGTTCTCCTTCTCGATGCCGGCGGTCGCCACGGCCGAGAGCGGCGCGAATACCAGCGCCTGACCGAGGGCACGCACCACGTTGGGCAAGAACAATTGATCGGCCGCCGTATTGGCCGTCATGTAGACGTTCATGAAGTTGGATGCCGCGAACAGGGCAAATCCGGTCCCGATCACCAGGCGCGCATCGAAGCGCTGCATCAGACGCGGCACGAGCGGGATCAGGAGAAGCTGCGGGAAGCCGGTCCAGGCCAGCACGATGCCGATCTGCTCGGCGTTGTAGCCTTGGATGCGCGAGAGATAGACTGGCAGGATGAAGACCGAGCCGTAGAGTGCGATCCCCAGCAGGAAGTTCGCCAAGATGCCAAAGCCGAAGTTTCGGCGGCCGAGCAGGCGGAGGTTCAAAAGCGGCCGGAGCGTGGTCAGCTCGATCCAGACGAACAGCGTCAGTGAGACCGCCGCGACGACGGACAGGCGCACGATGAAGGGTGAGCCAAACCAATCGTCCTTGTTGCCCTCCTCCAGCGCAGTCTGCAGGGCGGCGAGACCGACCGCCATGGTCACGATGCCGACCCAGTCGCCCTGGCGCAGGAGGAACAGCTTCATCGGCGTGCGGTCGAGGGAGAACCACAGCAAGGCGACCATCAGGGCGCCGGGCACGAGATTGACGTAGAAGATGTACTTCCAGCTGTAGGTCTCGGTGAGGTAGCCGCCGATGGTCGGACCGATGGCGGGGGCGAAGGTGGCCGAGAGTGCGAACAGCGCCAGCCCGACAGGCTGCTTGGCCTTGGGGAGAAGCGTGATGATAATGGTGAAGGCCATCGGGATCAGGACCCCGCCGGAGAAGCCCTGGACCGCGCGCAGCACGATCATCTGCGAGAGGTTGGTCGCGAAGGCGCAGGCCACGAAGACCAGGAACAGGACCGCATTAACGAGCAGGTAGCGGCGCAAGGAGAACACCTGCGCGAGCCAGCCAGAGAGGGGAATCACGACGATTTCGGCGATGAGATAGGAGGTCGAGATCCACCCGCCGTCGTCCGTGCCAGCGCCTATCGCTCCCTGGATGTCGGCGAGCGAAGCGTTGACGATCTGGATGTTCAGGACCGCCATGAAGGCACCGAGCGTGGCGCCGATGACCGCCGACCACATCTTCACGCCTGAAGGCGCCTGGGTCTGCTCAGCGTCGTATTCGGCGCGTTCTACAAAGGTGGAGACGGCGGACTCGGTCGGGGTGTCATCGGCTACGAGGGAGGCCATAGGAAGCTCCTTCCTGCTCTAGTAAGGCAGGATGCGCTGCCGGCGCGCCGGCGAGAATGCAGTGATTGGGGGAAGGACTATCCGGCGAGAGTTGAAGATGGCGCCGGCTCAGGGACGGGTCCCCGTGTCGGACGGGGCACCCTTCGTATCGATGATCGACTCGACCGACATGCCAGCGCGCAGCGCTCCGGATGCGGCCCGGTTCTCCAGCACGATCTTGACCGGGATGCGCTGGACGATCTTCGTGAAGTTGCCGGTGGCGTTATCCGGCGGCAGCAGGGCGAACTCCAGGCCACTCGCCGGGGACAGGCTGTCGACGTGGCCCTTGAGCTTACGTCCGGCGAAGGTGTCGACCTCGACCTCGACGGNTCCGGCGGCAGCAGGGCGAACTCCAGGCCACTCGCCGGGGACAGGCTGTCGACGTGGCCCTTGAGCTTACGTCCGGCGAAGGTGTCGACCTCGACCTCGACGGGTTGGCCCGGGCGGACGTCGGTGAGTTGGGTCTCTTTGTAGTTTGCCACGATGTATGTTGCGTCGAGTGGAACCACCGCCATGAGCTGGGTGCCGGCCTGCACGTACTGCCCGACGCGTAGGGTGCGCGAGCCCACCGTTCCGTCCACGGGCGCGGTCACGACCGTATAGGACAGGTTGAGTTCGGCCTGCCGAGCCAGCGCGCGAGCGTGGTCACGCTGCGCCTCAGCCCGGCCAACCTCGGTGCTTAGAACCTCGATCTGTTGTTTGGCGGCGGTCTTGGCAGATTGGTCGCGGCGTAGCTGCGCCGTCTTCTCGCTCTGGCCGGCTTCCGTCGCCTGTGCCCTCTGGAGCGTGCCGGATCCGGTCTTGACGAGCGTCTGATAGCGTTCGGCCTCTTCGTTCGCAAACTTGAGGGAGGCCTGCGTCAGGGCGATCTGCGCATCCTGCTGATCGACGACCGCGTGCTGAAGGACAATCTGGGCTCCGAGGTTGCGGACCGTGGCCTCGGCCGCAGCGACAGTAGCCTGCGCTTGGGCAAGCGACGCGCGGAAGTCGCGGTCGTCGATGCGGGCGAGGACCTGCCCGGTTTTGACAGGCTGGTTGTCGGCGACCTGTACATCGGCGATGTAGCCGGACACCTTAGGGGCGATCGTTGTATAGTCCGCCTTCACGTAGGCATCATCGGTCGAGATCAGATACTGCCCCGTCGTCCAATACTCGTAGCCGTAGTGCGCTCCGGCACCCGTGCCTGCGAGCAGCGCGAGAACGAGGGCCGCGCGCTTGAACGTGCGCCGCCAGGTCGGAACTCGGTTGGGCGTACCGGCTTCCGGCCTCGTCTGTTCAGCGATGTCGACTGCCTTTTGGAAGGTCTCAGGGCGGGGCATCTCGGACATGGTATCCTCCTGTCTTGCATGGCGCCTTCCCTGTTGAGGAACGGCTTCTCTGCATGGCCTGAGAGTGCGACTTCGGCACCGAAGTGATAATCCTGGGAGTATGAGAAGGACTGTAAACCGGGAGCGGATAATGTCCGGCCGCCGATGGATCGATTGACGAGCCTCGTTGTCTTCGGACGGGTCGTTGAGGGAGGCGGTTTCTCAGCGGCCGCCCGGCGCCTGAACATGTCCGTCACGATGGTGAGCAAGCATGTGCAGGCCTTAGAGGACCGGCTTGGCGCGCGTCTTCTAAACCGCACGACGCGCAAGGTCAGTCTTACGGAAATCGGACAGGCTTACTACGAGCGGTCCGGCCAGATTCTGGCGGAGCTTGATGAAGCAGATCGGATAGCAGGCGCTCTACACGCTACGCCGCGCGGGCAGTTGAGGCTCCACGTAGCGGGGCATATCTCGAACTTCATGGCGCCGGTTTTGCGTGAGTACCTAGCGCTCTACCCGGCCGTGACAGTCGATCTGACCGTCGGCGATCGAATGGTTGACCTGATTGAGGATGGGTACGACCTCGCAATCCGAGCGACGCCCCCGCCGGACTCCGGTCTGATCGTGAGAAAGCTGACACCGTGGCGTCACGTTCTGACCTGTGCCCCAGCCTATCTCGATAACCATCCGGCGCCGGTGCAGCTCAGCGATTTGGCCCACCACAATTGCCTTCGCTACGCGTTCTATCCCTATGGAGACGAGTGGCGCTTCGAGACGGAGGACGGTAAAACCGCTTCGATCAAGGTTGTTGGCAACCTGGTCAGCAACAGCGCTCCCCTTCTTCGTAAGCTCACGCTCGACGGTGGTGGCATCTTTCTGGCACCCATGTTCCTGGTCGGCCAGGATCTAGAGATCGGTAGTTTGGTTCGCCTGTTGCCCCAGCATCGGCCGGTCGAGTTCGCCATCAACGCCATCTACCCGCACCGGCGCTATCTCTCCACGAAGGTACGAAGCTTCCTCGACTTGTTGGCGGAGCGCTTCGCCGATCACCGCCGTTGGATTGATGCGGCTGCAGAACAAGCCTGAAGCGAGCTGATACGACACGATCAAGGTGTGGCCCTATCTGTCGGGCGTCGTCAGGGGATGATCTCCTGTGTCGAGAACGAACACTGCCAACAGTCGCGCCGGCTCCGTGTTGCTTGCATTCTCACTGATAGCGTGATGAGCGCCAGGAGCCTCAGAGAAGCTCTCGCCGGCCCGGTAAACGCGGACTTGCGCGCCGTCTACCTGGCTGCGCACCGCACCCGAAAGCACTTAGGCATACACGAAGGCCGACGAAGCGTGATGATGGCTCGGCGACTTGGCTCCAGGCGGGTACTCGACTACGGCGCTGACGAGGCTTTTACCTGGCATGTTCGGAATTGTGCTCTGGAAAGCAGGTGCTACCGTTTCGTGTCGTGTGTGTTCGGCGCCAAGTGCTGAGCCGGAGAAAAATGCCAATACGATCGACGTTTTGACCCGTAACACTGCTCGCTGCTTCATCATTGTCGATCCTTCAAGAGCCGCAGAGTTTCGGCCAGTGCCGGCGACGCGAGAACGACTTCGCCGATTCCCGCCGCAGAAATCGCTGCGGCCATACGGCTCGCCTATTGCCGTTCACCGAAAGACACTGGGTAGGCCGCGTTTCGTACCGTGAGCATAGGATCGGCGATGCCGATTCCGGGCGGCACGTTGCCCGGCATAAAGAGCAGTGCGCGGTCGCGCTCAGGCGTGTTCTCGACCGCCCTGTCGATGGTAATAACCCCGAGCGTGATGAGTCGCCTTGTCTCCGGCCAGGCCGTCGAGGGATCTTCCGCGCTGTCTGCAGGCTGTGCGATCTGCGCTTGCCACGTGAAGGTGATGGGATGCGCCGCTACCCGTGGGCCGATCTCGTCGACGAGGTAGCTGGCCGACCGCTTCTTTAGCGCATCCGGATCTAGGTAGTGCTCCCCGGCGCCTGGCACGAACCGGTAGCGAACAGTCAGGGTCCGCCCGGTTGTGTCCGTGAAAGTAAAAGCATTCACCCCGAAATAAGCGGTTGTGGCGAAGCTCTCCGGCGGTCGCTTCTGGGTTGTGAAGAAGGTCAGCGCCCGCGGATGGTCAGTGAAGAACCGGTCGAGCGCCGTTGGCTTGGCGGCATCGGGGCCACTCAGCGGAAGCGCCTGCAAGAGCGTGCTGAACTCGGCAGCCGTCGCCACCGGGAAGCCGTTGAAGCTGTGGGAAACGATGTCGTAGGTCGCCTCGCCAGGCAGGTCGAACTTGATGGCCAGACCACGCGGGTTGGCATCGCCGCTCGTGTCCGAGATATCGGGAAGTCCGGTAAAATCGGAAAAACGGACGGTGAGGTGCCGTTTGCCGGTAAACACCTCGGCCTTCGACACGACCTGGGCCTCGTTGCTGGGCTCGAACCGGCCTTCGAGGATAACGCCTTTGGCATGGACGGCGCGTGCGTGGTGATCTCCGAACGCGCGGTGAAAATCCCGGACCAGTTGCGCCGGAAGGTCCGGTCCGTCCGTCTCGGCCATGGCTGATCCTCCCAGGAGAGTGCCGGCGGCCTGTATGCTCGTCAGGATGGCTACGGCCATCCACCCCTGGGGTGCGGGCATTGCTGGTTCCTCGCCGGAAGTGAAGTCGAAGCGAGGGTTCCACGCGAGCCCGCCGGCTGTCCGTTCCCGGATTGCTGTTTTCGCGGCGTTGCTATTTCTTTCTGCTGATAGAGTCGCGATGCGCCTTGCCCGGGGAGGCCACCCCATGGATCTGGAAGCTGACGGTCCCCGCAAATACGGTGGACTCGACGTCATCAACACATCGCGGCGGCTAGCTTGGACTGGGCTTATAGCGGACCTGCGCCGCCACGAGGCGGCCGAGTTGCCGCCCTTTGAACCCAAAGCCCTTGAGATCTGTATCGCTGTGGCATGCCACGGCGACTGTGTCGTGACACGGCGCGGCCAGGGCGTCTGGCAGCGCACCCGGGTCGAGCCCGGGATCGCCTGGCTCTGCCCGAGCGGGGTGCAGGAGGAGGATATCCGGATCTCGCAGTGGCACGACATCCTCCACCTCTATCTGCCCGCGGACTGCTTCGCGCGCCATGGCAACGAGAATGGCGGATTGTTAGTCGCACAGGGCTCCGTGCGCTATCTCGCCGGTCTCCGAGACGATCAAATCCGTCAGGTCGGCTGGGCGCTTCTGGCGGAGATGCAGGAGCCAACCTCGACTGCGCAGGTTCTGGTCCAGAGCCTGGCTCACCGGCTGACGGCACGGATCGCCGAGCGCTATGCTGCGGGATGCGGCACTTCAGGCCAGGAGCGGCAGCACCAGCTCGACGAACGGCGGTTGCGCCGCGTGCTTGAATACATGGCCCAGCATGTCGAGGACGACATTAGCCTGGATGACTTGGCCGCAGTAGCCTGCCTGAGCCCGTTCCATTTCCTCCGCATGTTCGCACGACGCATGGGAACGCCGCCACATCGGTACCTCGCCGGCATGAGGCTTGAACGGGCGAAGTCACTCCTGGCACTGGGGCACCTCGGCGTCGCAGAAATCACCCTTGCTTGTTGCTTTTCGTCTCAGTCCAATTTTTCGCGGGCATTTCGTCGAGCAACCGGGACAAGTCCGCTCGCATATCGTCGACAATCTGCATAGGAGACGGCAGGTGTTGATTTCGCGTTCTCGCGTGAGCCTGGCAATACGTAGAGCCGGCCAATGATAATAATGCTGTCCGGGGGGCCGGGTAGTTGATGCTGTAGTAGGAGCGTTCATCTCATCTCAGTTAGATGGCAATCACTCAATCGTGAGTCAAAGGTGGGCTCCTGGCGTGATGCAAAGCCGGAATCTTCACTGACGGAACGTCGGCTGCCGGATTTGTCTGCAGGGCGGCAATCGGCGCCAAGCAGTCGAATCTCCCCGCCCGAACGAAGGTCTGCTTCCCTCATCTGATATCCTGAAAGCGGACCGGCAAAAGTCCACCCGACCCGGACGTAGGTCATCCTCCACCAAGGTGCCGCTAAGCGGACCTTTTGAGGGTCTGTGAAGGGTCGGAAGCAGCAGGCGCAACGTGTAGGAGAAATCTCCGCTACCGCGATGCGCCAGATTTTGATCTGGAAGCGTGCCCAAGCCTCGGGCGGGCAGGGGCGCTTAAGCGGCCCCTGCCCTTCACCCGCCGCGTCCCCGGAGTTTTGCCAAAGCCAGGACGGCCGGATTGCGCGACGTGAGCGGGGGGCACTACTGCGTCGCGCCAGGAAGAACTACCTCGCAGATCTGCGGCAGCCAAGGGCGTCGGTGGATAACTCCCTAGCGATTTCAGCCCACGCGCCGGCTCTGTTCCGCCTCTCTGCGCCAGGCGTCGCGATCCTTCTCGGCCTGGGCTAGGCGGTGCCGTAGCGCCTCGTTCTCGGCGTGCTGTTCGTCCGCGTCGACGGCCAGCTCCACACACTGGTCCTGCACGTCCGCGAGCTGTTGGCGCAGTTCCGCGTTCTCAATCGCAATGGCGAGGAAGTCGGCGCTGCGCTGGTCCGTGTTGGTCATGCCGTCCCCTGCCCGGCTGATGCCGGGTGGCGGGTCTACCCCAGGCTTCGAAGCGCCGCCATCAGGGCCAACGCGGCTCCAAGCCGCGACAGGCGTAGGCTGCGTACGACCATCAGCGAAACAGCGGTAGCCCTGCTCCCAGCAGGCATAGACCACCGATAAGCAGGCCGCCGCCAATGCTTTCGAGAACAGCTTGCTGATGAGGCCGCTGCGCAGCGACGCCAGCCGAAACGGCCCCTGACACGAGACACATCAAACTCAAAACCACCATCGGCATCTCCCTGCCTGATTTTCGCAGGCAGGGGTTAAGCAAAGGGTGCCGGGCGCATTAACCATCTGAAAAGTGTGGTTAACAATTTATTAGCGTCCAAGGGAATTTTCGATAAGACTACTGAGACGGGCAGGTGCCCGCTTACGTACTCCCGAGCATCCCCTCATGCGTCTGCTTGCCTCCCGCTGGCTCCCCTCACAGGTGGCGGTATGCCTGTCTGTACCCCTGATGCTGTTGGGGGTTGGTGGCGCGAGCGCGCATGTGAAGTGGTTCTGCGCCTACGATGTCGCCGGTCAGCCGCGCGGGCTGGAACAGGTGCTTTGTGCCGACTTCGAGTGGCTCGTTGCTTTGTCTCTCATGTGCCTGATGGCAGGCTGCCTGATGGAAGGCAGGCCACTTGGAACGTACATACTCAACGCCCTCGATCGGGTCACAGCTCGACTGCGCACGGACACGACCCTGCTGGTCCGAGCAACGCTGGGCTTCTTCTTCGTGTCGCTGTGGAACCTCGGCGGCATCGTTCTCACTCCTGAGCTGAAGACCGACCTCGCCTGGATCCCGTGGCTGCAACTCGGCATTGCCGCGATGCTGATCTGGAAACAGACGTTGCCTCTCGCTGCCCTTGGCATCGTGTTCCTGTTTGGCTTTGCCACCTGGAACTACGGCGCCTTCCACCTCGCCGACTACCCGGTCTTTCTTGGGATCGCTGCCTACCTGGCACTCGTCAGCTTCGATCGCACCCTGTTCGGCCTACGTCCCCTCGACGTGGTCCGGTTGAGCGCTGCCATCACCCTGATGTGGGCTTCGGTTGAGAAATGGGCCTACCCGCACTGGACCGATCCTCTGCTAGCGGCCAAGCCCGAGATGACCATGGGCTTCTCGAACGAGCTGTTCATGAATGCAGCTGGCGTGATCGAGTTCACCCTCGCCTTCGCACTGATCTGGACGCCGCTGGTCCGCCGGATGAGCGCAATCATCCTGGCCGCGGTCTTCGTCTCGGCGGTGTTCGAGTTCGGCAGGGTCGACGCGATCGGTCACTCTGGGATCATCGTCGTGCTGCTTGGCATTGCTGCTGACGATGCCCGTGTCGCGGTGCGTGCCCGGAGCACGATGCTAGTCCCGGCCTACTACGCGGTAGCCCTGGCGACTTTCCTCGCCCTCTACTATGTCGGCCACGCAGCGCTCTACGGCGGGGTCCCCGCCATCCCATTGATCTAAAAGTTAGCGCGGGGGGCACGGCCTTCGGCCCAAGCATGCGCCTGATTGTAAAGTCAGGTGTCAGGCAATGGCCCAGGCCAGAGCCAGGGTGCCGCTCAAGAAAACCCCGTAAGTGAGTAGAACCGCAGCGACCTCGCGATGCTGCTGCAGGACGGAACGGGAAGCGATCAGCATGGGACGGAACCGGGAGCAGGTGTGCTCCGGTCATTTGACCCATGCGCTCAGTGAAACGCGAGACCTCTGGCATGTGGAACAAAGGGAAAACGTCGAGTGTCGCTTGACGGTCACATAGCCGGCTGAAGGTCTGTTTTGGTACTCGCTTTAGGCGACACCCAAGAGCCGTGTAGACGATCTTTGGCCCAAAGCCTTATTGAGACCACCGCGCGGATCGTACGCATGTCTGAGTGGGTCAGGTTCGAAGGCATCGGGCTGCCAGCTCATGGCGTTGCGCCGTTCGATCAGTCCCATGACGGCGTTCACCGTTTGTTGGAGACGCACAGTGGCCATCGTTGCTACGCCGTTCAAAGTTGGGCTAAGCGCCTCAAAGAGCAGTTCCTCCTTGAACGCATTTTCAATGAGAATTTCCTCGACTTCATGCCGGACAGGGTCAAGAAACTCGACACCAAAGCCATGAGCTTCATGACGAGCGATGCGGCAAGCCCGGGGCAACCTGCTTCCGCCAATAGACAAATCGAAGTTCGCGGGAATGCATTGCTCAGTATGAGGTCGCACGAACGCGCCTAGAGTTGAGATATCCGTGATTGTACAGCGGATAGGATCACTGGTTCTAGGCACAAAGATCCGAGCATCTAGATAACAAGGCTGCCTCTGGACGCGTCTTTGGTCTGACATTTGATATCTCCCAGTCCAATATTGCTCCTCTTATTTCTTATAATTATAAATATACAATCGTTAACAATCAATTAACTTACAATTGGTAATTCCGATTGCTTATGATACTATATAACGATTATTGTATTAATTATCACGAATGCTGATCTGAGGGTTTAATACCTGGGATGAACTTACTTCTAATTTTACGCTACGCGTAGTAGGTGCATCATGACGAGGCTGGAAAAACTACCTCGGCAGGTGCAGTTCATATAACAAATGGATTTGATACTGTGATCCAGAAAGCGAATTAGATGCTGGTCGGCAGGCTAAGTGCTTGATCTAGAACGAAGTGGGTAAGTCCTTTTTAGATGGTGATCACAGCTCAAGAGTTCACGTAGTCTTCTTACGACCTTTGGCCTTCGGCTGGGTATCCTCGCTGCGATCGGCGATCCGGCCGAGCCCGATGGACTTCGCCAGTTGCGAGCGCATCGCAGCGTAGGATGGAGCGACCATCGGATAATCGACAGGAAGGCCGTAGCGGTGACGGTAGCTGTGCGGATCAAGGCGATGGCCGGTCAGGTGGCGCTTCATGGTCTTGTAGGTTTTGCCGTCGAGGAAGCTAACGATGCCATCTGGCGTCACCGACTTGCGGATCTGCGCAGCGCTCGGCTTTTCGATCTCGGCTTCCGATGATGCCGTGGCGCCTTCTGTCGTAAGCGCCTGAAGCGCGGTGTGAACCTGTCGGATCAAATCCGGCAGATCGGCAGGCCGAACGGAGTTGTTCGACACATACGCAGAGACAATATCGCCCGCGAGAGCGGTGATGTTGGTGGTCTGATTTTCTGTGTTTTGTGACATGCCGCTATTCGGTTTTGGTGCCCCCATGGAGGGCAATCGTACATCTGGGAATGATTATCAAGCCGCGTCGCCTCATTCGAAAAGCGAGCCAAACTCATCTCGTCCAAGACCATGGCGGGGAAGCAGCAACATCTTTCTGGGTACCTTTGCCTCCTTCCTGATCTAAACTGAAGCGCTCTGCGTAGAGTAGGCGCTCCTCCGTACGGTTCGTTGCGATCCGCTCTCGAAGCATCACAGCGCATTTTGCAATCGTTGCAGCAGCACAGAGCCGACAAGGACCACCCCGACCAGCGGCTTCGCATTTGTTAGGGGTTAATCAATTCCTGCGAGGCATCCGTAGAGCAGCGCCACGGTATCAGCTGGTTGCCGGAGGTCGATGCCGATCCCGTGAGAGGCGCGCGCACGCGGCCTGACCCCTTGCTCTAATGATTTGACCGCAGACGCCTTGAGCAGCAAACGTCATGGCGCCATGTCTCCTCTGCGGCATTTTTGCTGGTATACGTTATTATATGCAATACAATTCGAGAACTTACGGTAATCACTCGCATCAATCTAATCGAGTCAAATCTCGATTTCAATTTTAATCCAGCCCAACATGTGCCTCGCGACACGTCAGGAACGAGATCTCGATCCTATATCAGCTTTAGACAGAATGAAACGAACCAGAAACAAGTTCGTACTGTATCGGAGCGAAGCTAGCTATGAAGACCCGTATCGCCGCCATTGCCACCGCGCTTGTCCTTGGCGTTGCCTCGATCTCGTCCGCGATGGCTCAAGAGCGTCCGTCCCGCTACACTTCGTTCTCCCCCTACGAGGTCGAGACCACCGGCTCCGTCTTCGATATGCGTCGCCCGCCCGCCTACTTCGGCTGTCCAATGAGTTCAGCCGCAGAGGGCAATGCCAATCAGCAGAACTTCCCTACCCAGCAATACGGCCAAACCTCAGGCGGAAACCGCTGCTGATCGGGGCAGAGGGGACAACCGTATGCTCTTAAAAGGCTTTTCTTACGCCATGATCGTCGCCTTTGTAGGCGGACTGATCGCAACAGTGATTGGCTCTACAAACGTGTTGATGAACCTTTGAGCGCTGTATCAATATTGGAGAAGGACTGCTCGCCCGAGCGGTCCTTCTCATACCGAGCTTTAGAAAACGCATCCCTCATGTATGGTGAGAGTCTAAATGCAGCTCATGCCATGCACTGCACCGGATACGTTCGACTTTCCATCATTCCCGGCTAAATCAGAATTAAAGTCCAGTCAAATGGACTAAAATACAGGCTGGGCTCGTCTGACAGGAAGTGCTTGGCTGCCAATCGCCGTCCGGCGGTGCCTTTCCCCTTAGAGCCAAGCTGGAGAGACATGCGTGATCCGCACCATCGCCAAAGCCACTCGATCGTCAATCGGTCGTCCGCGCAGCAGCAAAGTTCTCCTGATGGTTTCCTTGCTGATCCTTACTCCGGGCTCGGCCCTTGCGGGATCCGCGGCCCAGCCGGGCCAGACCATCGGTTTGCCAGCGGGCGCACAGCTCCCCGTGGGTCTCTATTTCGTCAATACGTCGAGCTTCGGCGCCCGCAACACCCGGCCCTTCGACTCGGAATCGAACGTCAACCTGCCGGCTTTCGTCTGGTCGACTCCTTGGAATCTGTTCGGAGCACGCTTGAACCTCATCGCGATCCAGCCCGTCGTGGCCTCGAGCCCGCGCGGGACCCCTTATCAGAGCGGCATTGGTCAGTCCCTGCTTGCCGGCCAACTCGCCTGGGATCTCGGCAACAATTTTGGCGTGAGCTATCTCTTCGGTGGCTACCTGCCGATCGAGACGCGCTTCCTGACGCAGAACGCATCGCTGAGCCACCGCTTCGCCGCCAGCTACACCGGCGACGGGCTGAACCTCACGGCCAACCTGCTCTACGGGATCTTCCTCGACCCGATCTCACCGCAGGGCGGGGTCTATCCCGACTACCTGAACCTGGATCTCACCGCGACGAAGAAGTTCGGCAAGTGGGAGGTCGGGCCCGTGGCCTTCGCCTCCACCGACCTGCCGACCCGGTTCCCGGGTTATCGGCGCCAAGGCCAAATCGCGGTGGGGGGCCTCATTGGGTACAATTTCGGCTCGGTCAACCTGCAGGCCTACGTCACTCAGGACGTCGCCGAGCGCCAGTACGGCGGGCGCGAAACGCGTGGATGGCTGCGGGTCATCGTACCGATCTACAAGGAGAGCACCAATGCCGCAGCGCCAACGCTGCCCATCGCGAGCCCAGGTCGGATCGCGCGCCAGTAGATATAGTCCACGCCAGCCAGATCTGCATTTTTCGTATATTGAATTATTCTCGATTTTATCAAATCCACGAACGCGACAAGGGCTGTAATCCATAACATTAATGTCATAAATTATTCTGGAACATCATCGCGTAAACACACTTACAGCCGCACTGTGCCGACTGAGAGCACACGACTGGAAGTCAAACATGAAAACGCTCGCAATGGTTCTAGCATCCGGCCTGATGTTCACCAGCTTTTCCATAGGCTCCACCGCGGCCGCCCCTGGCCTGACCCAGACAGAGCGGATGCGAGCGAGCTCGTCGATCGGCTATGCAGGCAACTACAAGGCTCGCAAGCACCACATTCGCCACCGCAGCCATCGCCACGACGCGATCCATCATTCTCGCACCAACCGCCTCCACCATACCCGTAACCGCCTGATGAACGGTGATCCGAATGCGCGGAACCCTTCGCTGCCCGGCTACGCCCAGCAGCGTGGCAACACCTCGGGCGGCCCGCGCTACTAGGCCCTCCCCAGGCGGCCGCGTTCCTGCGGCTGCCTACCCCAGCACAGATTGATGCCCCCCCCAGACGGTAGGCCAAATTTATCGCGGTGGGCCGGCTCCTGTACCGATTGAGGATGAGACGAGGACAGATGGATACGGTCGTTCAAGGCGTCTCCGCGTTTCGCGGCACGGTATTTCCAGGACAGGCAGCGATGTATCGCCGGCTGGTCCGCGAGGGGCAGAGTCCCAAGGCACTATTCATCGCCTGCGCGGATTCCCGGGTTTCGCCCGAGCACATCACCCAATCGGGCCCCGGCGAGCTCTTCGTCTGCCGCAACGCTGGCAACATCGTGCCCCCGTTCTCGCAGGTGAACGGCGGCGTGTCCTCGGCCATCGAGTACGCTGTGGTGGCCCTAGGCGTGAACGATATCGTCATCTGCGGGCACTCGGATTGCGGCGCCATGAAGGGGCTCTTGGATACCAAGGCGCTGGCGACGATGCCGAGCGTCGCCGCTTGGCTGCGCCACAGCCACGCCGCTCAGCAGATCGTCTGTGAGGCCTACCCGGCCGACCTCGACCCGAAGCTCCATGTCCGGGCGCTCGCCCTCGAGAACGTGGTGGTGCAGCTCAACCATTTGCGCACGCACCCGAGCGTCGCTGCGGGCCTCGCCAGGGGCGACCTGCGCCTACACGGCTGGTTCTTCGAGATCGAGAGCGGCGAGGTCCTGGCCTACGACGGCGCACAGACCCGCTTCGTCCCCCTGGAGGACAGCGCGGACATCCCGGTGGCGGTCGCACCCGGCGCCCGGGTCGCCGCCCCTGAGCTTACGGTCTCTGCCACGCCCTGAGGCGTTTCGGCGAGTCGTCACCGACACCCGGAGGCTTTGACATGATGCGGATGAGGCAATCGACCAGCTTTCTTGCCCTGACGCTCGGGCTCGCCCTCGGAACCGGCAGTTTGGCTGCACAGCCGGCGCTGACCGGAACCGGCGGCGGCCCCGAGACGACGATAACGGCGCCCCATACCGCACCCACCGGCCAGACCATGCCGCCAGGCGCCGCAAGCGCTCCTACCGTCGATCCGGACGCGCGCACTGCGCGCCAACGCGACCTTGATCGGGTGCTGAATGGGATCTGCGTCGACTGCCGCTGAACGCGTCACGGACGTCGACACCGAGCCGGCGCGATGACGAGGTTCAGAGGGCTCATTGCTCAAGGGATTGCTCCGTGCCGCCAACCGGCGGCCGGCGAACGGAATGGATGACCCGATACGATGTCGACCTACAGCACTCTCACCTTCCTGGCCGTTCTCACGGCCGCTCTGATCGGCGGTCCAGTAGACAGCGCGCAGGCCGCGAACCGTTCCGGCATCGATCACCCAAAGGCGTACCGATATTCCTGCCAACCGCCGCTGAAGTTCGCGGCCGGCGCCTGCGTGCGACGTTGCCCGGCTGGGTACCGGGATACAGGTCGTTATTGCCGCTTCCGGAGCATGAGTCGTTGAAGCCGGATAGCACTGGCCTCACGGATAGACAGGTACGCATGGACGCTGTCACGATGCTGGATGCGCCTCGCTGCCATCTCGGCGAGGGCCCTTGCTACGATCCGCGAACCGATACCGCCTGGTGGGTCGACATTCTGGAGCGGCGCCTGTTCGCAGCGCCCCTCGCCGGGGGACTGGCTCGAGCTTACCCGCTGCCTGTCATGGCGAGCGCAGTGGCAGCCATTGATGAGGGGTGTCACCTCCTGGCGGCCGAAGACGGCCTCTATGTCCGCAGCCTTGGCGACGGCACACTGGCGCGGTTCTGCCCGCTGGAGGCGGATGATACCGTGACCCGCTCCAACGACGGCCGAGTCCACCCCTGCGGCGCCCTCTGGATCAGCACCATGGGCCGGAACGCGGAGCCGGGCCGCGGCACAATCTACCACGTGGCCGGCACCCGAGTGACGCGCCTCTACGGCGGCCTTACCATCCCGAACGCGATCTGCTTCTCGCCCGATGGCGGAACCGGATACTTCGCCGACACCGATGCGGGCCTCCTCCAGCGCGTCCCCCTCGATCCTCGCACAGGGCTGCCGAGAGGCGAGCCCACGACGCTGTACGACCATCGTGGCGGCGAAGGGGGCTTGGATGGAGCCGCCGTCGATGCAGCGGGACGGATCTGGTGCGCTCGCTGGGGTGCCTCCTGTATCGACGCCTACGGCCCGGATGGTGTGCGCCTTAAGACGGTGCACCTTCCTATGACGCGGCCCAGTTGTCCGACCTTCGCGGGTGCAGGACTCGACCGTCTTCTCGTCACCAGTGCCTACGAGGGCATGACGCCTGAGGAGCAGGTTGCCGATCCAGGCCATGGACGCACGGTCCTGCTCGATGTGTGGGTTCGCGGCCTACTCGAACCCGCCTTCCGCTTATCGGCATGAGAAATCGACCACCGAGAGATCGCTCCTGTCGGGAGTGAGCTCAGTACCCCCCCAAGGGGCATTGCATCCTTAAGACAACGTCCGATCGGCACATGTCGATGGAACCACGGTGACAGCCTCCGCAGCCATGGGGTGACGAAAGGGCGGATGGCATCCGTCGAACAGGCACACCCCAGCGCTGAAGCGAGAGAGAAGATCGTATGGCAGAGACGCAGAACAAGTCGTTTCCGGCGAGTGCCGCGACACGCATCCCCTTCGCCCTGGCCCTCTCGGCGGTGGCCGGTTGCGCTGATTCCATCGGCTTCCTCGAATTCTCGCAGCTATTCATGTCGTTCATGAGCGGGAATACGACGCGTTTCGGTGTCTCGGTGAGCCGGTTCGACTGGGAAAGCACGTCGCGCGTTGCCTCGGTCATCGTTCTGTTCTGCTTCGGTGCCTTCGCCGGCACCTTGATCGCCGCCTGGGTTGGGCGCTGGCGCCTCTCGGTGCTGCTCCTGCTGCAATCGGTGTTCCTGACGATCGGGCTGATCATCCCGCACGGGACCTTCGCCTTCCCGCTCCACGCCTACCCAATCGTCATCGCGCTGGGCCTTCAGAACGCAACCCTGCAGGACGAGGCCGGTCGTTCGTTCGCGCTCACCTACGTTACCGGTGCCGTCGTGCGGTTCGGGACCGGCCTCGCCAACCTCATGCTCGGCACGGTGGCGCCCTCGTTCTGGATCCAGGCGCCCCTCTGGGCGGCCCTGAGCACCGGCGCGGTGATCGGCGGCTTCCTGCAGATGCGCTACGGCGAGGATGCGTTCCTGTTCCCCGCCGCGGTCTCGGCACTCCTAGCGTTCATCGCCCTGGTGCTGACCATCCTGAAGCCCGGCAGCCGTTATGTGAGCGGTGAGGTGGAGCGACATCCACCGGATGGGGTTGGAATCCCTCGATCCTGAATTCATGGCCGAACGAACTTGCTCATCTCGAAGCCGAACCAAGACCTGCTGTTTTACGAAGCAGCATAATTTCTGAAATTATGCTAGATTACCTGCAACATGCCATCTGAAAAAAGGAAAGCTTATTATGGTAGATGAGAATTTGACAACTGAACCACAATATGGCCCTCAGCAAAAACGCAAATCAAGAAATCTGCTCTATATACTTTTTGGATTGATAGCGTTTGCTGCCTTGGTTTTCGGATTGATGTTTCTGTATGGCAGAAACATTGGCGTGCAAATCTAGATTAGCAGCGCGCGTGTTTATCTGAATCGAGTGAGGTTAAGCCATCATATGAATGTATATCAACCTTTAGCGTTGGCGGCTGCAATCATGTTTGCGCTCGGCCTCCCAGCGCAAGCCGGCCCTGCATCGAAACCCGGGGTGACCGATTTTCATGCCACTTGGAAGGAGAGATGCTCATCGCGAGCAACGGAGATTGGTATACGCCAGAAATTACGGCGTCCATTTATTAAGCAGTGCATTGCTGGTTACCGGATCAACGCCAAACAGGATCTTCAGGACACGAAGCAAAAGTTCTAATGCGCAATCAATATAAATCCTAAGGTTATATTGTTGTTAAATAAAGAGAATTATCTTGATATATCTGAAGCCCAGACAAAAATTTATTATTATACGAATAAGTTTTAGATGAGTATTTTAAATATCAAATAGATTAATCGCTTTTGCGTTTCGAAGGTAATTACCCAGGCCCATAATGGCGGGGTTTAAGCGCCGACGGTCTTGAGGATGGTGCCGAAGGGCGTGGCACCGGTCAGGCGTGCGGTATCGACGACGGTGCGGATGTCGGCCTCGCCCTCGGCGGCCCACATTGCGCGATAGCCGTTGGTCACCTTCCGCTGGATCACGGACGGGCGCAGTAGCCGTTCCGAGCCGTTGTTGGTCGGCTCGACCGCGCCGGGATGGGCGAGGAACACCAGGAGCTGATCGCGAGCCCGGCCGATCTTAGCCTGGAGGGCTCGGGTCAGGTCGCAGTCGCTCGGTGTGGCGAGGATGGGGCTGAGCTGTCGATCCAGGCTCCGACGCTTGGCGGCCAGCGTCGAGGTGGCCAAGTCGGTGACGCGCTCGGCCAGGGCGAACACGGCGTGCAGCCAGAGCTGCAGCCGCCAGGGCACGGGGTCGTCGCTCACTTCGACGACATAGGCGACGTCCCGGGCGAGATGGGCGAGGCAGGTCTGGTGTGCAGCCGCGTGGCCCTGCTGTGCGGTGTAGCGATCCGAGATCCACACCGCGGGCCGGTGGCCGTCCATCATCTCCCGCACCACGACGGCGCCCCGCGTCGGCGAAGCCTGGTGGACGACCGCCTCGGCCGAATGGAAGACCCAATGGTAAGCGTTGCTGCCCTCGATGCGCACGCCGGTCTCGTCCGATGCGACCACCGCGGCCCGGCGCAGGGCGGACACGGCGGCCTCGCGACCGGAGCGGAAGCGCCTTTGCGCGCGCTGAAGCAGGTTCATCAGACCGCCCTGGCTGAGGGTGAGACCGAACAGGTCCGACAAGGCCGCCTGCAGCCGCTCGTAGGACAGCGCCTGGAAGGTCTTCAGATACGTCGCCACCGCATGCAGCCGCGGGCCGAACGGCGTGCCGCGCGCCGCCTCCGGCACCGGCGCGACCACCCGCGCCTCGCAGGTCGGGCAGTGCACGGCCAACCGTCGATGCTGCGTCACGACCGGCGCCACCTCCGGCAACTCGATCCGCTCGGACACGCTCACGAGTTCGGCGGGAAGATCGCCGTGCAGGGCGCCGCCGCAGCATGAACAGCGGTCGGGACGATGCTCGATAACCGCGCCGGGATCCTCGCTGATCGCCCGGCTATGCCCCTCGTGTCCCGGCTTCGCTCCGCCGGGTTTGGATTGCTCGCGTCGCTCTTTGCGGTCGGTCGCTGGCGGCTTCGAGGAGGTGCGCGAGGTCTTGTCCGGACGCTGCAGCCGCAGCACCAGCTCGATCAGCTCCTCGCGGCTCAACCGCTCAAGATCGCTGCGCCCCATCCCATAAAGGAATCAGCGAAATCCGACCCGCGCAAGGGCCTGGGTAATTGCTTTCGAAGAATACGATTGGGACAAAAAAACGCCCGACCAGAGCCGGGCGATTGAGTTGACCTCCTCGGATTAGGAAGTGCCTCAGTATTATATTATAATATTAAATTATCAACTTATAAGTATCCATATTATACTTTATTTCATGTTTTATATTTTACATACCAATAATATCCTTTGATTTTTCGACTACATTAAGGACGAGCATGAAGATGAATGCACCGATTGTCAGGTAGTACAAGCCAGCCAGCCCATTCGAGAGACCGCTTCTTAGGATCTTCAGCACCGGTTGCCCCCGGAAGTCTGACCATATTGCTGGACAGGGAAGCTGGGCTGATTGGCATTACCCTCTGCAGCCGAGCTCATCGGGCAGCCGAAGTAAGCAGGAGGACGACGGTCTCCATTGAAGGACCCCGTGGTCTCGACATCGTAGGGCGAGAACGCAGTGTAGCGACCATTGCTTTCATAGCCCATCGCCGAGGTGAGCGAAGCAACGCTGATAAGAGCAGCGGTAGCAAGAGCAGATATGCGGATTGAATTCATTATTCTTGGGCTTCCTGTTTGATCGGTCCGGTATTCCGTCCCGTTCTTTGTTGCGTAATTGCAATATAGGAAGCAATTTTCATCCCGGACGTGTCTCCACGCACGCGCCACTATGGATTAAAATATTGGTAGAAATGCCTTCTAAGGCGATCTGACAAATTGTACCGCGACAAATCGCGGGCGGAACCTCTTGCAAGAAAGACAATACTGATCGCCCTTCTGCTCCTCAAAAGGCTCCCTCATCGGGGATGCAAAGCACTGTCCCACACGCCTTGCAGTGAACGGCATCGGGCTCGTGCCGCTGTAGGCCACAGGACGGACAGGGGAAGCGAACCTTGTTGGGACGGAACAGGACCTGGGCAAGGCGCAGGAACAGCGTCACCCCGCAGAGCATCACCACGACCGAGATCAGGCGTCCAGATGTACCCGACAGGGTGATGTCGCCGTAGCCCGTGGTCGTGAGGGAGGTCACCGTGAAGTACAGGGCGTCGACGTAGTTGCCGATGGCTGGATTGGACCTGTGCTGGGTGGCGTAGACGACCCCCGTCATTACGAAGACGAAGACCGCGAGATTGGTCGCGGCGAGCACCGCCTCCTCATTGCGGCGGAAGAACGCGCTGTCCGCCCGAAGCCGGTCGAGGAGCTGGTAGGCCCTCAAAAGCCGCAGGGTCCGCATGATGCGCAGGAACCCAGCACCCTCGCCGATGATAGGGGCGAGGAACGAGACCAGCGCGACAACGTCGGCCCAGGTCGCCGGTCGCAGGAACTCCCGCCAGCGATGCGGGGAGATGGAGAGGCGCGCGACGAAGTCCGTCAGCACGGCCAGCCCGATCAGCACGTCGAGGCCCTCGATTAGGGGGGCCCGCGGCATGAACGACGACACCACAATGAACAGGATGGTGGCGACATCGAAGACGAGAAGGCCGTAGCGGAACCGATGGGCCCTGTCGGTCTCGCCTTCGTAGAGGTCCCGCAGTTGCTGCTTCAAAGGGTTCATGCAGGGTCTCTAGCTTCAGACCGATGTCCCCGTCTCGCGCGATAACCGGATGGTTCGGCCCTCTTGGGACGTCTGACACGTTGTGGACGGACCGTGGACCCGAATGGCCGGGAGCGGTTACCCCGATGGAGCATTGCCGAATGTCAGCGACCCGTAAGGATGAGGCACGCCTGTTGAGCGGCGATGAGCACGAACTAGTCTCGCAGGCACACCACCCAGCCCTTCGCAGCCTCGACGACGGCGCCCTCTCTGACCTGGTCAAGCGCCTGCGCGAGCGTCGAGACAGGGCCCGCGACATCTCCCAGCAGCAGCGCCGCGAGGTTCGCGGCAAGTCCGCCCCATCCGGCGTACGTCCAGCGACCGATGACACCGGTACGAAGCGCAAGGGTGCGGTTCTGGCTGGCGCCCTCAAGCGGGCAAGCCGGGAGCACGAGCGTCGGCGCCACGACGCCGCGCGCAGCGAGTTGAGCGGGAACGCCCGGCGTGCGTTGCGGATGAAGCGCGCCGCCGGCGACCCATCCGCGAACCGTCCGTCCTCGCGTACGGCCGGGGAGGGTATGAGATCGCTTCCGAATGGCGGGATCGCCCCCTCGGGCGCCCTCGACGCGGAGGGTCACAAGCCAGTGCTGGAGCGCAGCCGCAAGGTACGCTAGGTCCAGGCGGTCCGGTTTAGCTCTGAGGGGGCAGCACCGTTGCCTGCGCAGAGCACGACGGTCAGGCGCCTGAACCATGAGCGCACCCAAACCCCTTCGTCGCCCCTTGTCGACCATCGCAACGGTGCCGCTCAGCATGTTCGTCGCGCTCGCCGAAGGCATTCATCAGGCGGGGCATGGCGCCAATTTCATTGTCGAGAGGGGTGATGGGTCATGAGAACCGTCCCTATCCCCTTCCTTGCCTGATCAAAACCTCGCGGGCATACCTCATGGGCAGGACAGAAATTGCAATAATGCGTTGGCTGTAGACCGTGCCTCGGAATAGCGAGTCCAGCTTGTCCAATCTGCGGTCAGGCCGCTCGCGCCTGCAAGGTATTCTCCAGCCCGGCACGGCCTTGCTCGCGGCAGCCATTCTCCTTCCGGCGGTGATCTTCGCGCTCGCATCCTGGCAGAGCTACGGAGACGCCCTGCGCGATGCGGAGGTACGAGTCGAACGAACCGTCGGCATCCTGCACGAACATGCCGTCAAGGTCTTCGAGACGAACCGGCTCGTAATCGATCAGGTCGGGGAACGCCTGCGCGTTGTCGATTGGACGAGCGAGGAGGATCGCGCCGCGCTACATCAACTTCAGGTTCGCCTGCAGAACCAACTCGACCAAGTTGCTACCATCACGATCGTCGACCGTCAGGGTCGCATGCGGGCAAGCGGGCGGACGTACCCGGCCGATCCGAGTGTTAGCTTCGCCGAGCGCAACTGGTTTCAGGCGCTGAATGAGGCCAACTCACCGCTTCCATACATCTCGCGCGCTCACACCGGGCCACAATCCGGCAAGCAGGTGTTCAATGTGGCGGGTGGCATTCGGGATCGTCAGGGCACGTTCGAAGGCGTAACAGCGGTCTCGGTCGACCGGAGCTACTTCGAGGATTTCTACCGAAGCGTTGATCCCGAGTTCGAGCATAACGTCATCCTGGTCCGCGAGGACGGCCAAATCCTGGCGCGCGAGCCACCGACCTCAGTGGCCGCGCTCACAACGTCCGGAACCATGATGCAGCAGATCCGGTCCTCGCCGAGTGGGTCGTTCCGGCTCCTGTCACAGATTGATGGTGTTGAGCGAATCTTCAGTTATCGAAGGGTAGGCGAGTATCCTGTGTTCGTTGGGTTCGGCATCAGCGTGCCTTCTGCCCTAGCGCCATGGCGGCGCAACCTCCTCGACTTCGGCATCGTGGCAATCCTAGCCTCCCTGGCTCTCCTGGCGGTCTCCAACTTGGCGATCCGGCAGACGCGGCGCGAGCAACTGGCTCGAAAGCAGTGGCAGAACACAGCCGATGCCCTCCAGGAGGAGGCCCGAGAGCGCGAGCGCATAGGCGAACAACTACGCCAGGCACAGAAGATGGAATCCGTTGGCCGTCTGACCGGCGGCATCGCCCATGACTTCAATAATCTCTTGACCATCGTTTTGGGCAGCCTCGACCTGCTGCGTCAACGGATGGCTGATAGCGACGAACGTCTTGTGCGCCTCGTTTCAAACGCGATTGACGGCGCGAGCCGCGCTACCGCGCTGACACATCGCCTGCTTGCCTTCTCGCGCCAGCAACCGCTCGATCCAGCACCAGTGGATGTCAACAAACTCATGTCGGACATGTCCGACCTCGTGCGACGGACATTGAGCGGGAACATTGCTGTCGAGACGGTCCTTGCAGACGGCTTGTGGCCCATCTTCGCCGACGCCAACCAGCTCGAAAGCATCATCCTCAACCTTGCGGTGAACGCGCGCGATGCGATGCCAGACGGTGGGAAGATCACCATCGAGACTGCGAATAGGCATCTTGACGTGGCCTACGCAGCACTGCACCCGGATGTGGGCGCTGGGGACTTTGTGTTGATCGCGGTGTCGGACACCGGGACGGGCATGACGCCGGACATCAAGGAAAAGGTCTTCGAGCCCTTCTTCACGACCAAGCCCATCGGCAAGGGCACTGGGCTTGGCCTGTCGCAGGTCCATGGCTTCGTCAAGCAATCAGGCGGGCACGTATCGATCAGCTCTGAGGTGGGGCAAGGAACCACAATCGCCCTTTATCTACCCCGTCTGAACGAGGCCAGACACGCGGCTCAGGCCTGCGCCCATTCGGTGACCCAAGGGTGAAGTTAGTGCGTCGTCGGTCACGTAGTTTTGCGTTTGGCCGCTTTATGGCTGAAGCGGATCTTGCACCTCATACCAACTCTCATTGATCAGGATGCATGGGCCTATTGGCGCCATCCGATGGACGTGATGCGCCAGGGCTGAGCGATGATCTTGTTCCAGGCGTTGCAACAGTGATCAAGGATGTCGGCATAGGATTGGAAGATACGGTTGCCGAGCGAGTTGTCCCGCATGAACTGCCAAAGGTTTTTGACTGGGTTGAGTTCGGGTGAGCGCGCGGGCAGGTGCAGCAAGGTGATGTTGTCTGGCACGGGCGGACAGATCAACTCTGATCACAGGAGAAAATCGCTTGCAGTCAGGTTGATCGCCTTCGAAATCTGGATCTGGAACTCAGCACCGTCGGCTCCCGAAACGTTGCCTTCGATGACGGTGATACTACCCTGCACGACGTACCGGATTTGTCCTGCCGCGGTGAAAGCTGCGGTCCCGATGAGGCTGAAAGCATCGTCGCTCCCACCCGCCACCGCGTCGATGCCCGCAAGGTCGATCCGGTCGCCCTGTGCGCTGACGAAGTCCGTAATGACATCCCGCCCGGTGGTCGTATGGGTGCCGTTTCCGGCTCCTGAGACGCTGCTGAACACGAACGTGTCGCCTCCCGTGCCGCCGGTCAGGGTGTCCTTACCACTGCCTCCGACGATCCGATCGTCACCCGCAGCGCCGTTCAGCGTGTCGTTGCCGGAGCTGCCGATGATGGTGTCGTTGCCATCCTGCCCATTAACCAGCTGTGACCGCGTCCCGCGGGATGACAGGTCTATGAGATCGTTGCCAGCCGTCCCGGCGGTGTACTGAGCGGTCTGCGGCGGGGTGGGCGGCGCGGCGCCCTCGAAGAAGACGTCGTCCGAGAGGAGCGCGGGGCCGGCGTGAACCACGGTGAGGCGGCCGACAGCCGTTCCGCCTTCCTGGACCTCGTAACTGTGTAGCGTGTTGCTGGCACTGATGTGGACAAGGGAGGCGCCAGGATCGAAGCCCTGGAAGACGAGAACATCGCCACCGGGCATACCGGCGCCGCCAAAATCGTCCACACGGTCGAGCATGGCGCCTGCTGCGGTGGTGCCGGCCAGATCTGCCTTGGTGAACACGAAGCGATCGTCGCCCGCGCCACCCGTCAGGCGGTCGGCACCAAGGCCGCCGGTGATGACATCATTGCCCTCGCCGCCATTGATCGTATCGTTGCCGGAACCCCCGGTGACGATATCGTTGCCGCCCTTGGCGGCAATCAGCTGGGGCGCTGATCGAGCTGAGAGGTTGATGACGTTCGCGCCGTCATCGCCCGCGGTGTACTGCGTGGTCTGGGTCGGCGGCGGAGGAGGCGGTGTCTGGGTCGGCGCAGGAGGGGGCGGTGGCGGAGCGATGCCGCCGTCTGAGGCAACAAGGCCTGAGGCAGCCGTGCGAACCGACTCGGCCGTGCCCATGCCGTCGGTGTAGCTCACCACGGCTTGCACGGTGCGACCGACATCAGCCGCACCAAGGGTGTAGGTCGACTGCGTCGCGCCGCTGATGCTCTGCCAGCCGCCCTGCCCGTCGTCGCGCTGCCACTGGTAGTTCAGCACGCCGAGCCCGTCCGCATCCGCCAGCGTCCCGGACGTCGCCGTCAGGACCTGACCTTGCCGGGCGGTACCCGAGAGAACCGGCGATCCGGTGGGTAGGTCATTGACGTTCGCCACCCCCGAGATGGCGTTGCTGCTGACGACATGCTCGACGATGCCGTTCCCGTCGGCGTAACGGACCATGACCTTGAGGTCATGCCCGACATCGGCCTGGGTCAGGACGTACTCTCGTCCGTGAGCTTGATCGATGGTCATCCAGTTGCCGTTTCCGTCGTCGCGCTGCCACTGATAGCGCAGCGTCGTTGGAACTCCGTCGGCATCGGTGAGCGTACCCCGGAGGGCCTGGACCGTCTGACCCTGTACGGCCGTGCCGGACACGATTGGCGCACCGATCGGGGCGGCGTTCTCGGTGACGGTGTACTGGTTCTCGTAGACGTGGATGTAATCGATCGCATACGTTGACGGAAAGGTCGTCGCGGCGTTGGTGTTTCCACCCCATCCGCCGACGGCCAAGTTGGCGAGCATGTAC
>NZ_LMNL01000039.1 GCF_001422985.1 Methylobacterium sp. Leaf117 | reverse complement strand
TCCGGCTTCGTGCTCGGCGCCGATGTCCGCCTCGAGACCGGCTTCCGCCTCGGGTTCACCGGCGGCTACACCGTCACCAGCCTCGACAGCGCCGGGCGTCTGTCCTCCGGCACGATCCAGAGCGGCTTCGGCGGCGTCTATGGCGGCTTCGAGCGCGGGCCCTTCGCCCTGCGCCTCGGCGCGGTCTATGCCGACCAGGCGAGCCGCCTGCGCCGGAGCGTCACCTTCGCGGGCTTCTCCGACAGCGACACGGCCCGCTACGGCGGCTCCGCCGTGCAGGGCTTCGGCGAGATCGGCTACCGGATCGTGATGGCGGCGGCCCCGGCGCCCGCGCTCCAGCCGACCTCCCTCGAGCCCTTCGTGGGCGGCGCCTACGTGTCGATCGGGCGCGACCGCTTCGCCGAGACGGGCGGGCTCGCGGCCCTGAGCGGCGCAGCCCAGACCACCGAGGTGGCGACCTCGACGGTGGGCGTGCGCGGCCAGACCAGCCTGGATCTGGGCGCCGGGGCGCCGGTGTCCCTGCACGGGCTGGTGGGCTACCGCCGGGCCTACGGCGAGCCTCGCCCATCGCCTTCTGGGTGCCCGGGCTGGTGGGCTACCGCCGGGCCTACGGCGAGGTGGTGCCGAAGGCGCTCCTCAGCTTCGGCGCCGGTCCGGGCTTCCTGACGGCGGGCACGCCGATCGGCCGCGACGCCCTGGTGGCGCAGGCCGGCCTCGACGTGCGGCTGGGCCGCGCCACCACCCTGGGCGTGGCCTATACCGGCCAGGTCGGCGAACGCGCCCAGGACCACGCCGTCAAGGGCAACTTCACCTACCGGTTCTGACAGGCGACCGAACCAGGTCTGAGAAACAGGACGCCGCCCGCTCGGCCGGGCGGCGTCCTCGTTCCGCGAAAACGTCAGCGGCCGCGCAGCACCAACCGGTCGCCCCGGACCTCGAACGAGGCCAGCCGGTCGAGGAAACTCATGCCCAGGAGATTTTCGCGCACGGCGCCCGGGCGGCTGATCAGGGCCGGGACGCGGCGCTCGACGATGGCGCCGACCCGGAGGCTGTCGAGGAAGGCCGGCGCCGCGACCGTGACGCCGTTGGCCGTCGAGACCCGGACGCTGAACTCCGATTCCGCCGGCCGGAGGCCGAGGGCGGCCGCACTCTCGGCGGTGAGGACGACGGAACTCGCCCCGGTGTCGAACTGGAATCCCTGAGGCTGACCGTTCACCTCGGCCCGGACGTGAAAATTGCCGTCCGAGCGCCGGGTGATCGTCACGGTGCCGTTCGGGCCCGTGACGGCGCTGCCGGGCCGTACCGCCCCGAGCATCCGGTCGCCGATGACCCGGGCCTCGTCGCGATAGGCGTAGCCGGCCACCAGTGCCGCGCCGAGGGCGCCCCAGATCAGGAGGGCCGTGAGGTTGGCGCCCATGCGGCCCCGGAACTGGTGCCAGAAGCCGGCCGCCACCACGGCAAGGAGCCCGGCGCTCATGGCCAATTGGGCGAACTGGTCGGGCTCCATGCCGACGATGCGCTGGGTGTCGTCCGAGAACAGCAGGACCGCGAGGGCACCGCCCAGGAGAATCAGGCCGAGGGCCATCATGAGGCGGCCGGGGAGGGGACACGCGCCGGGAAGGAGTCGCGCAGCCGCGCCTCCAGGGTGGCCATCACGGCCCGCCGCTGCGTCTCGGAGAGGGAGCCCCACAGGGCGATCTCGTCGCGCGTGCGGCCACAGCCCTCGCACAGGCCGGTCGCGGCATCGAGAAGGCAGAGCTTGGTGCAGGGACTGGAGGGTTTGGGACGGGTCTGGGTCATCGCCCCTGTCCATGACGGGCCGGGGCGACGCGATCAAGCCCGGCCGCCGTCAGGCGGGGATCGCCGCCAGCAGCCCGAGCAGCGCCGCGATCTCCGCCGCCTGCTGGGCAGCCCCGACCACATCCCCGGTCTGGCCGCCGATCTGGCGCTGCGCCAGGGCGGTGACGCCCAGGGCGGCGGCGAGGCCGAGGCCGATCATCAGGCCGCCGCCCCAGGGCGGCAGCCCGAGGGCGAGAGCCGCCAGCGTGAGCGCGAGCGCGAGGGCCGTCGCGGTGGCCAGGGTTTCCCGGCTCGGACGGCCGACGGAGGCGCCGGCGCCCCCCGGCCGGGCCGGCGCCAGGAGCGCCAGGGGCGCCAAGGCGGCGCTGCGCGACAGGGCGGCGGCCAGCACCAGGGCGAGAGCGGCCAGAGACCCGACCCGATCGAGGAGCGTCGCCAATGCGCCGATGCGCAGGGCGAGCGACAGCATCAGGGCGACGCCCCCATAGGCGCCGATGCGGCTGTCGCGCATGATCTCCAGGCGGCGGGCCGGGTTCGCTCCGCCGCCGAAGCCGTCGGCGACATCCGCCAGCCCATCCTCGTGCAGCGCGCCCGTCACGAGGACGCCCGCCGTCACCGCCAGACTTGCCGCCAGGAACGGCCCGAGGCCGAGCCCCCAGGCCCCGAGCAGAACCCCGGCACCGGGCAGGCCGAGGATCAGGCCGGCGAGCGGCAGCATCCGGGGCAGGGAGCGGAAATCCGGCACCGCGTGCGGGTCGCCCTCGCCGGGCAGCCGCGGCACCGGCAGGCGGGAATAGAAGCGCAGGCACCCGGCGAGGTCGTAGGCCAGGCGGGCCCCCGGAAAAGCGGGTTCGGCCTCCTCGTTCATCGCGATCCTGCCTTGCCTTCACCACCCGCGTCGCGCCCGTTATAGCTGCCGCAACGGGCGGCCCGCCATCCTGGCGCCGGGGCCGGCCACCGGAATTGCCTCATGACCGACGCCACCACCCCGTTCAGCGATATCCGCCGCCTCGTCGAGACCCTGCCGGGGCCGGATCGGGACGCGGTGGCGATGGTGGCCGAGCGCGACGCCACCCTGACGAAGCCGGCCGGCGCCCTCGGACGCCTGGAGCACCTCGTGTCCTGGCTGGCTGCCTGGCAGGCCAAGGGCCAGCCGACCCTCGATCGCCCGCTGGTCTGCGTCTTCGCCGGCAGCCACGGCGTCACCGCCCGGGGCGTCTCGGCCTTTCCGGACGCGGTGAACCGCCAGATGCTCGACAATTTCGCCGCCGGCGGTGCGGCGATCAACCAGATCTGCGCCGCCTACGGCCTCGGCTTCAAGGTGTTCGACCTCGCCATCGACATGCCCACCGGGGACATCACCACGCAGGCCGCCTTCGACGAGAAAGCCTGCGTCGCCACCATGGCGTTCGGCATGGAGGCGGTGGCCGCCGGCACCGATTGCCTCGCGCTCGGCGAGATGGGCATCGGCAACACCACCGTGGCGGCGGCGATCTACGCGGCCCTCTATGGCGGCGAGGCGGCGCATTGGGTCGGGCGCGGTACCGGCGTCGACGCGGCCGGGCTCGCCCGCAAGGTCGCGGCGGTGGAGGCCGCCCTCGCCCATCATGCCGGCCATCTCGACGATCCGCTGGAGATCCTGGCCCGCCTCGGAGGCCGCGAGATCGCTGCCATCGCGGGGGCGATCCTGGCCGCACGCCTGCAGCGGGTGCCGGTCATCCTCGACGGCTACGTGGCGACCGCCGCCGCCGCCATCCTGCACGCCCTCGACCCGTCGCTCCTCGACCATTGCCTCGCCGGCCACGTCTCGGCCGAGGGCGCCCATGCGGACGTGCTCGAGCGCCTCGGCCTCGTGCCGCTGCTGGCGCTCGGCATGCGCCTCGGCGAGGCCTCTGGCGCGGCCCTTGCCCTCGGTCTCCTCAAGGGCGCGCTCGCCTGCCACCGCGACATGGAGACGTTCGCCCAGGCCGGGGTGTCGGAGCGTAGCGCTGGCTGAGCCGCTTCCAGGGCGGCGCCGGCTCTGAACGGCACCGCCTTCAGGCGGCACGGGCCCGCTTCTCGGCGGGAGCCGCCGGGGATTCGCCGGGCACTTCCAGGGCCGGCAGGGTCTCCATCACCCGGCTCGCCGGGAAGATCACGATGACCTCGGTGCCCTCGCGCGGCTTCGACTTGAGCTGAAAGTTGCCGCCGTGCAGGTCGATCAGGCCCTTCACGATGGGCAGACCGAGGCCCGAGCCCTGTTCGGCCGTCTTGATCGCCAGCGATCCGCGTCCGAACGACGACATCACGGTGCCGATCTCGTCCTCGGGGATGCCCGGCCCGCTGTCCTTGACGCTGACATACTGGCCGCCCGACGAGGTCCAGCCGACCTTGATGGTGATCTCGCCGCCCGGGGGCGTGAATTTTACCGCGTTCGACAGGAGGTTCAGCACGATCTGGCGCAACGCCCGCTCGTCGGCCCAGAGCCGGGGCAGGCTATCATCGATGAACTCCTGGATCATCTGGTGCTTGCCGCGCGCGCGCAGGCCCATCATGTGGCGGCACTCCTCGACCGCATGGCCGAGCTGGACCGCTTCCTCGTTGAGTTCGTAGCGTCCGGCCTCGATGCGCGAGAGGTCGAGGATCTCGTTGATGAGGTTGAGGAGGTGCAGCCCGCTGTCGTGAATGTCGGAGGCGTATTCCTTGTACGAGGCCGCCACATGAGCGCCGAACACCTCGTTCTTCATCACCTCCGAGAAGCCCAGGATGGCGTTGAGCGGCGTGCGCAACTCGTGGCTCATGGTGGCGAGGAAGCGTGATTTGGCCAGATTGGCCTCCTCTGCGCGGCGCCGGGCCTCGTCGGAATTGGCCTTGGCCTGTTCCAGCTCGCCGAAAATCGAGTCTTTTTCGGCGTGCGATTGCAGAGCCTCGACCGTCGAGGCGTAGACGCGGCGTCCGAGCCCCAGGAAGAACAGCTGCGCGACGACCACCATGGTCACCAGCAGCATGGTGTTCATGTCCTGCGACACCGCCAGGAGCGACAGCGCGGCGATGCAGAGCGGCACCAGCGCCGCACAGGCGGCGGCCGGCAGGGTCGCGGCCAGCATGGTCGCTTTGGCGGCCACGATGACGAGGCCGAACAGCACGAAGGTGCGCGCGCCAAGGGCGCCGACCAGGACCATCATCGCCCAGGCGGTGCTCTGCAGGAATTCCGCCGTCATGAACGCCCGGCGCCAGCGCCGCACGGAGACCGTGGCCGGGTCCTGCGCCAGAAAGCGGCGCGTCAGCAGCTTGGAGAGCGCCACCGTCGCCAGAAGGCACAGGCCCCAGGCTCCCGCCACGATCGGCTGCACCCAGATCGACGCGACGCCGGCGACCAGGAGGCCCAGCAGCGCCAACGGGATCACCGCTCCCGAACGGTACTGCGCATAGACCCGGATCAGTTCGTAATCGAAGGCGCGTTCCAACCCACTCGTCGAGGTGAGCTTCTCCCGGGCCGAGCGCATATCGCGCGCGACTTCGCGACGACGGGCCACCTCCTGTGCAGAGGGCCCGCGGCCACGCTGAATCATTTCCGCAGTCAGGTCGGTCATCACCGTCTTGAGGATTCGGGGAGGCATCGCGGTCGATGTCGGGACCGCCGAGAGGCCGGGATACGCGACGTCCGAGACTGCTGGGCATGTGTTAAGAAGGGCCTGCCGGAACCGGCCGAATTGTCGGAATTTTCCGGCCGTCCACTGTTGTTCGGGGGGACGTCGGCGGCCCCTCAGGACCTTGATCCAGGATCGAGCCGCACAGGATCGACTTCGCGATCGTGTGCTGGCGCACATGGTTACGCCGCGGCAAGGATTAGCCTCATTCCAAACTGTGCATCGGGAGGTCGGGATGCTGAAACTCACCGTCAACGGGGTCGCCCATCAGGTTGATGCCGATCCCGACATGCCGCTCCTCTGGGCTTTGCGCGATCATCTGAATCAGACCGGCACGAAGTACGGTTGTGGCATCGCGCAATGCGGCGCCTGTACGGTCCATCTCGACGGACAACCGGTTCGCGCCTGTCAGACCCGCATCGGCGATATCGGCGAGGCGAAGATCACCACGATCGAGGGTGTCTCCGGCAAGGTCGCTGAGGCGGTACGCACCGCCTGGCGCGGCCTCGACGTGGTCCAGTGCGGCTATTGCCAGTCCGGCCAGATCATGTCGGCGATCGGCCTCCTGTCCGAGAACGCGAAGCCGACGGATGCCGACATCGACGGCGCCATGGACGGCAACGTCTGCCGCTGCGGCACCTACCAGCGCATCCGCGCGGCCATTCACGAAGCGGCCCGCACCCTCGCCTGAGCGGGGGTTCGAGCCTTCGATCCGTCCGATTCTCTCTCGATCCCGCGTCTGAACTGGAGCCCCCCATGCTGAAGGTCCGTCAGGCCACGCCGCCCGTGCCCTCCCGCCGCGCATTCCTTGGCGGGGGCGCCGTGGCCGCCGGTGCCCTCGTCATCGGCTTCACCCTCGATCCGGCGAAGTTCGCCAAGGCCGCCGCTGGTCCCGACCTGTCGGGCCTGCCGGCCCAACCCAACGCCTTCGTGCGCATCGCCGCCGACGACACCGTGACGGTGGTGATCAAGCACCTCGACATGGGCCAGGGCAACACCACCGGCCTCGCCACCATCCTGGCGGACGAGCTCGACGCGGATTGGGCCACCATCCGCACCACCTTCGCGCCGGCCGATGCCACGCTCTACAACAACTTCGCCTTCGGCCCGGTCCAGGGCACCGGCGGCTCCACCGCCATCGCCAATTCCTGGGTCCAGCTCCGCAAGGCGGGTGCGGCCGCCCGGGCCATGCTGGTGGCCGCGGCGGCCGAGCGCTGGAAGGTCCCGGCCTCGGAGATCACGGTCGCGTCCGGCACCGTGCGCCACGCCGCTTCGAACCGGCAGGCCCGCTTCGGCGAACTGGCGGAAGCCGCCGCCGCCCAGCCGGTGCCGAAGGAGCCCCGCCTCAAGGAGGCGAGCCAGTTCACCCTCATCGGCAAGAAGGTGGCGCGCCTCGATTCGACGGCCAAGACCGACGGCACGGCAATCTATTCCCTCGACATCCGTCGCCCCGGCCAGCTCACGGCGGTGGTCGCCCATTCGCCGCGCTTCGGCGGCACCGTGAAGACCGTCGACGACACGGCTGCCCGTGCGGTGGCGGGCGTGGTCGACGTGGTGACGATTCCCACCGGCGTCGCCGTGCTCGCCAAGGATACCTGGTCGGCGATGAAGGGCCGCGACGCCCTCAAGCTCACCTGGGACGACAGCGCCGCCGAGACCCGCTCCTCCGACGCGATCCTGGCCGATCACCGCAAGCGCCTCGACACGCCGGGCCTCGTCGCCTCGCAGAAGGGCGATGCCGCCGGCGCCATCGCGGGCTCGGCCAAGGTGCTGGAGGCCGAGTTCACCTTCCCGTATCTCGCCCATGCGGCGCTCGAGCCCCTCAACGCCACCATCGAGAAAGCCTCGGACGGCACCTACGACGTTTTCGCCGGTTGCCAGCTCCAGACCATCGAGCAGGCCGTGGTGGCGGCCAATCTCGGAGTGACCACCGACAAGGTTCGGCTGCACACCCAGTGGGCCGGCGGTTCGTTCGGCCGGCGCGCGACGCCGAGCGCCGACTACTTCGCCGAAACGGCTTCGATCGTCCGGGCGACGGGCGGCAAGGCGCCGGTCCATCTGGTCTGGACCCGCGAGGACGACATGGCCGGCGGCTTCTACCGGCCGATGGTGGTTCATCGCCTGCGCGCCGGCCTCGACGCCAAGGGCGGGATCACCGGCTGGGAGCACCGGACCATCGGCAAGTCGATCATGATCGGCACCGCCTTCGAGACCATGATCGTCAAGGACGGCATCGACGCGACCACCGTCGAGGGCGCCTCCGATACGCCCTATGCGCTGCCGGCCTACCGCTTCGAGGTCCACAACGCCCGCGAGGGCGTGCCGGTTCTGTGGTGGCGCTCGGTCGGTCACACCCACACTGCCCAGGCGATGGAGGTGTTCATCGACGAGCTCGCTCACGCGGCCGGAGCCGATCCGGTGGCTTACCGCCTCGGGTTGCTGGGTGGCGCCCCGCGCCTCTCCGCCACCCTGAAGCTGGCAGCCGAGAAGGCCGGCTGGGACCCGAAGAAGACGACCGACAAGAACCGCGGCCTCGGCGTCGCGGCGCACGAATCCTTCGGCTCCTACGTCGCCATGGTGGCCGATGTCACGGCGGAGGATGCCAAGGTGAAGGTCAACCGGATCGTGGCGGCGGTCGATGTGGGCGTCGCGGTCAACCCGGACGTGATCCGCGCCCAGGTCGAGGGCGCAGTCGGCTTCGCCCTGTCGTCGGTCCTGCGCAACAGGATCACGCTCAAGGACGGTGTGGTGCAGGAGAAGAACTACGACGCCTACGAGCCGACCCGCATGAGCGAGATGCCGGTGGTCGAGGTCCATATCGTGCCCTCGACAGCCGCGCCCACCGGCATCGGCGAGCCCGGCGTACCGGTGATCGCCCCGGCGATCTCGAACGCGATCTTCGCCGCCACCGGCCAGCGCCTACGCTCGCTGCCTCTCGACCTCAGCGGCCTCAAGGGCGCCTGATCCGAGCCGGAGCGACGACACGGCCCCTCGCCGCCGGGGGAGGGGCCGCCTATCTCGGTGGGCATCATGCTTCCCGAAACCGATTGCGCCGAGATCGCCGCCCCCGAGATCGCCCCCGCCGAAACCGCCTTCGACGTCACGGTGGCGCGCCTGCGGGCCTGCCGGATCTGCCGTGACGCTCCCCTCTACGGCGCTCCCCTGCCGCAGGAGCCGCGTCCCATCGTGCAGGGGCTCGCCTCGGCCCGGCTCTGCGTCGCGAGTCAGGCGCCGGGCAACCGCGCGGACCAGAGCGGCATCCCGTTCATGGACCCGTCGGGCACCCGCCTGCGCGATTGGCTCGGCCTCGACGAGGCGGCGTTCTACGATGCGCGGCGCCTCGCCATCGTGCCCATGGGCGCATGCTTTCCGGGCTACGACGCCAAGGGCGGGGACAAGCCGCCGCGACGCGAATGCGCGCACCGCTGGCGGACCGAGCTATTCGCCGGGCTGCCGAAGCTCGAATTGATCCTGGTGATCGGCCAATACGCGCAAGCCTGGCATCTCGGCCGATCGAAGGCCGGCCTCACCGACACCGTCCGGCGCTGGCGCGAGGTTCTGGGAAGCCCGGGTACGCCGCGGGTGCTACCGCTGCCCCATCCGTCCTGGCGCAACAGCGGCTGGCTCAAGGCCAATCCGTGGTTCGAAACGGAGCTGCTGCCCGTCCTGAAGGCGGAAGTGGCGCGCGCGATGGCGCCCCGTTGACACGAGGGCCGGCGCGCGGGATCGCTCGCTGCGAAACCGGAGAGACCCATGACCGCCCTGCTGGACCCGCGCGACCGCCTGATCGTCGCCCTCGACGTGGCAAGCGTGGACGAGGCCGAGCGCCTCGTCGACCGGATCGGCGATGCGGCGACCTTCTACAAGATCGGCTACCGGCTCGCCTATGCGGGCGGTCTCGCCCTGGTGCCGCGCCTCGCCGCCAGCGGCCGCAAGGTGTTCCTCGACCTGAAGCTCCACGACATCGGCAACACCGTGGAGGAGGGGGTGCGCGCCCTCACCGACCTCGGCGCCACCTTCCTTACCGTTCACGCCTATCCGCAGACCATGCGGGCGGCGATCCGGGGCCGGGGCGCGAGCGGCCCCCGGATTCTCGCCGTCACGGTCCTGACATCCTACGACGATGCCGATGCGGCGGAGGCGGGCTATGCCCTGTCGGTGGCCGACCTCGTCGCCCGCCGCGCCGCGCAGGCGGCCGAGATCGGCATCGACGGCATCGTCTGCAGCGCCGCCGAGGCGCCGGCGGTGCGGACGCGGATCGGGCCGGACCGCGCCATCGTCACCCCGGGCATCCGGCCGGCGGGGGCCGAGGCCGGCGACCAGAAGCGCGTGATGACGCCCGGAGAGGCGCGCCGCATCGGCATCGACCACGTAGTGGTCGGCCGCCCCATCACCCAGGCGGCGGACCCGCGCGCGGTGGCGGAGGCCATCGTCGCCGAGATGCGCTAGACCCTAAAGCTGTCAGGTCGTGCGCAACAACCGCATCCAGTTGGCGAAACCCTGAGCGTCAACCAAGCCGTCCGTATGGGCTGCGACCAGCGCGTTTCCGCGCTCACGCGCATTTCGCGGGGAAATGCCGAACGCCTCTCGGAACGCACGCGCGAAGGCCGCGGCGCTGGCGAAGCCCCACTGACAGGCGACCTCGCTGATCCGCTCGCGTTTGATCGGATCCGCCAATTGTAACGCCGCGCCCGTCAGCCTCCGGCGCCGAATCAGATTGGCTACGCCGCCCGCAGACTCGCAGGCCCGGTACAAAGCTGAGCGGGAGATGCCCAGGTGGCTGGCGATCTGGGCCGCGTTCAAGTCGGGATCCGCGATATGGGCATCCACGTAGTGGCCTATCCGGCGTAAATCCGAGGGCTGACCACAAGCGATTCGACGATCATGGTCCGCTGGCTGGCCCGCCAGAACCGCACCCGCCAGCGCGACGGTCGCCCCCGCCGCGAGCATGGCTTGGCGCACGCTCAACAGCGCGGCGCGTCTGGTCAGAGACAGGAGGTATTCCCCGAGGAGGTCCGTCAGCGGATCGCCGGCGGCGAGAACGACCCCATGCAATCGACCGAAATCCTGCAGGAAGGGCCGAAACTCGTCGCGTGGAAACAGGAGGCTGACGTTGGCGAAACAGCTACTGCGGGTCTCAAGCGTGTCGCTCAGATCGAAGACGCAGATGTCTCCCGCCGCGACGCGGATCGAACGCGTGCCCGTAGCGCCAACGAAACCGCCCTCGAGATAAAGTTGAATGAGAATGTGGTCGAGCCCGCTGGTCGCCACGAGCGCCGCCGATCGCCTGAAGATCAGGGGCGGGCCACGAAACACGCCGAGCATCATTTTTCCGAGGTGCCAGCTCAGCAGATCCACGACGACGGGGTCGTCGTCGCCTGTCAGCTCAACCGAAAACACGTCTTCGACGGCGACCTGGAACTGCTTCAGCGCCACATCCGCCCCAAGGGCGGAACCATCGATCCTGAAGGTCGGTATCGCGGTCACGCTGTTTAGGTCGCCAAGCGAACTCATGCGGGGGTCACGGCGGGAGTGGGCAACACAGCATGTTGCAAAATCAATGACCTGGACCAGAATCAGCGGCTCATTCAAGACTGCTTAGCGCCGTATCCGGGAGTTGTCGAAATCGCCTTTCGGTCGAGGCTCGGAAAGGTGGCGCTCAGAGCCTGTTTGACGTCCTCCGCCGGCCGTCCCCAACTGTCGCCGAGGGCGCCGCGTCCGCAAGTGCGCTCGTCAGGCGCCGACCGGCGCGCCGGCGGGTTCGGCGGCCGGCGTCCCGCAGGCCGAGCAGAAGCGCTCGAAGGTGCTCTTGCGATGGCTGCAGGCGGGGCAGCGCTCGAACACGCCGATCCCGCAATGCGGACAGAAATTCGCCTCTGGGTTGGCGAGGTCGATCGGCCGCTCGCATCCGGGGCAGGCCTTCTTGGCGAGGCGCAGCAGAGCCTGATCGGTGGCGATCTCGGTCCGGCGCTCGGCATTCGGCCGCAGCTCGGCGGCCTTCTGGCGCTCGTTGTAGGCGTGGAGCGCTGTGATCGCGGCGCGGCCCGCCACGAGGGTGAGCACCACCCCGACCCCGTACTGCACATAGCCGCCATAGCTCGGCAGGTAGGGCACCAGTTCGACGAAGAACCCGAAGATCGCCGCGAGCGCGAAGCCCCAGACGAAGGGCCAGTTGCGGGTGCGCCGGCGCTTCAGCAGCAGCCATCCGGCGAGGATCAGCAGGGGCAGCGTCACGGCGAGCCGGTAGCCGAACACGCGCAGCTCCTGCTCGCGCTCGGCGGCATCGAGCCGGGCCTGGGCCGCATCGCGCAGGTCGCCGACGACCTTCTCCTGGGCTTCCTCCCGGTCGGACAGGGTCAGTCGCGCGCTGGCCCGGGCTTCCAGGCGCTCCTCGATGGCGCGCTCCGCCGCCTTCAGGGCATCGAGCTGCTGCGTGCGGGCGACGAGGCCGGGATCCTGGTCGACGCGCTGGGTCGCATCGCGGGTCTTGAGCCAGTTGGTGAAGGTCTCCTGTGCGGAGAGAGAGGCGGAGCGGGCGGCTTCCAGCGCGAGCTGGTCCTGCTCGTCCTGCCGCAGGGTGTCGGCCTGCTCGCGGCGGATCTGCTTCAGGGCCTCGTCTGCCGGCCGCGCGTCCTCGGTGTCGAGGAACTGCTGCAGGGTGTAGCGATGCTCGACCTGGGGCATGTTGCCGACCACCAGGGAGCCGAGGCCGATCAGGAACCAGGCGAAAAGGAGCGCGACCAGCCAAAGGAACAGCGTGAACCAGCGTTCGGAAAGCCTGCGACCGGATGCCATGTCAGTCCCTTGTTCGGCGCGAGGCGCCCGCGTCCCGCGCGGCTCGGCCCCCGGTCTCTTAATCCAAGGTCGAGGTCCGGGACCATCCGGATCGAGCCCGGGCCTGCCCGTGCAACCGATCGGGTTTACCGGGGCGTGGCCCTAGCGCTTCCCGAAGCCGACATCCGCCGCCACTGCCCTCAGGCGCTCCGGCTCCCGGTCCTTCCGCTCGCTGTAGCGGTCCACCAGGTAATCGGCGCGCTCTCGGGTCAGGAGCGTGAACTTCATCAACTCTTCGCACACATCGACCACCCGCTCGTAGAGCGGCCCCGGCTTCATGCGGCCGTCGTCGTCGAACGCCGTGTAGGCCATCGGCACCGACGATTGGTTGGGGATGGTGATCATCCGCATCCAGCGCCCGAGGATTCGCAGGTTGTTGACCGCGTTGAACGATTGCGACCCCCCTGAGACCTGCATCACCGCCAGGGTGCGCCCCTGCGTCGGTCGCACGCTGCCCTCGCTCAAGGGAAGCCAGTCGATCTGGCTCTTCATGACGCCGGTCATGCTGCCGTGCCGCTCGGGCGTCACCCAGACGTGGCCTTCGGACCAGATCGAGAGCTGCCGCAGTTCCTGCACCTTCGGGTGATCGGCGGTGCCATCGTCGGGAAGGGGGAGCCCGTGCGCATGGTAGAGGCGCACCTCACCGCCCATCGCTTCCAGAAGCCGGGCCGCCTCGTAGGCCAGGAACCGGCTGAACGAGCGCGGACGCAGCGAGCCGTAGAGGATCAGGAACCGAGGGGCGTGCGCGAACGGCCGAGCCACCGCAAGATCGGCCGGGACCGGCACCGCGAAATGCGCAGGGCTCACGTTCGGCAAACCATCGGCGAACGGCTGTTCGGGCTTGTCCACGGTACGACTCTCCTCTACATTTCAATGATCGTTGAGATATTGTGTGAATGATCGAGGAACGGCAAGCCCTCGCGGCCTTCGCGGCTCTGGGTCAGGAACATCGCCTGCGCATCGTGCGGGCGTTGGTCATCGCGGGTCCGGCCGGTCTGTCGGCGGGGGCGCTCGCCGGGGCGGTCGGAGTTTCGGGCACCAACCTGTCCTTTCACGTGAAGGAGCTTCTCCATGCCGGCCTGATCCAGGCCAGGCGGGACGGGCGATCGATCCTCTACAGCGCTGCCTATCCGGGCCTCTCGGGGCTGATCGAATTCCTCATGCGCGATTGCTGCCAGGATCGCCCCGAAGTCTGCGGCCAGATCACCGGAGCGCTGGCCGCCTGTCCCTGCCAACCTGGAGAGGCCGACGATGCCTAACCCGTTCGATGTCGTGATCTACCACAACCCGGATTGCGGCACGTCCCGCAATACCCTGGCGATGATCCGCAACGCCAGCATCGAACCGCACGTGATCGAGTACCTGAAGACGCCGCCCGCCCGAGCGCTCCTGGTGCAACTGCTCTCCCGTGCCGGCCTGTCGGTACGTGATGTCCTGCGCGAGACGGGCACGCCCTACGCGGAATTAAACCTGGGCGACTTGGCGCTGACCGATGCGCAGTTGCTGGATGCCGTCGAGGCGCATCCGATCCTGCTCAACCGCCCGCTGGTGATCACGCCGCGCGGCGTCGCCCTGTGCCGACCGTCCGAGGCCGTGCTGCATCTCCTGCCGGTCCAGCAGGGCGAATTCGTCAAGGAAGACGGCGAGCGGGTAGTGGACGAGCACGGCCGGCGCATCGCGACGGCCTGAGCCTCACCTGCAACCACAACAAGAAACCTCGCCGATGCTCGCGCTTGCGATTTTCCTCGTCACCCTCGTGTTCGTCATCTGGCAGCCCAGGGGCTTCGGGATCGGATGGAGCGCCCTGATCGGTGCCGCGGTCGCCCTCGCCACGGGGGTGATCCAGCCGGGTGATATTCCGGTGGTCTGGCAGATCGTCTGGGATGCCACGTTCACCTTCGTGGCACTCATCATCATCTCGCTGCTGCTGGACGAGGCCGGCTTCTTCCACTGGGCGGCGCTGCACATCGCCCGCTGGGGCGGCGGCCGGGGCCGGCTGCTGTTCCCGCTGGTCATTCTGCTCGGTGCCGCCATCGCGGCGGTGTTCGCCAACGATGGCGCGGCCCTGCTCCTGACGCCGATCGTGCTGGCCATCCTGCTCCGGCTGAACTTCAAGCCGGCGGCGGCGCTGGCCTTCATCGTCGCCTGCGGGTTCGTGGCGGACAGCACCAGCCTGCCGCTGGTGATCTCGAACCTCGTCAACATCGTCTCGGCGAACTTCTTCGACGTGACCTTCGGCCGCTACGCTGCCGTGATGGTCCCGGTGAACCTGGTGTCGCTGGCCGCCACCTTGGTGGTGCTGTGGGCCTATTACCGGCGCGACCTGCCAGCGACGTACCCGGTCGATGAACTGGAACCGCCTCGGGACGCGATCCATGATCCGGTCGTGTTCAAGGCCGCCTTTCCGCTGCTTGGCCTGCTCCTGCTCGCCTATTTCATCACCGCACCGCTCGGCGTCCCGGTCTCCGTCGTCACCTGTGCGGGCGCTGCGGTGCTGCTCGGTCTGGCGCTGCGCAGCCGGGTCATTCCCATTCGCAAGGTGCTCACCGGTGCGCCCTGGCAGATCGTGCTGTTCAGCCTCGGCATGTACCTCGTGGTCTATGGCCTGCGGAATGCCGGCCTGACCGACGCGCTGGCCAAGGGCCTCGTGTGGCTGGCCGGGCATGGCCCCTGGGTCGCGACGCTTGGCACCGGGTTTGCCGCCGCGATCCTGTCCTCGGTGATGAACAACATGCCGAGCGTGCTGGTCGGCGCGCTGTCGATCCAGCAGGCCCCGGCCCTGACACCGCTGACCCGGGAGCTGATGATCTACGCCAACCTGATCGGCTGCGATCTCGGGCCGAAACTTACGCCCATCGGCAGTCTGGCGACCCTGCTCTGGCTGCATGTCCTGGCGTCGAAAGGCCAGACCATCACGTGGGGGCAGTACATGCGGGTCGGGCTCGTCATCACCCCGCCCGTACTGGCGGTGACGCTTCTGGCGCTCGCAGCCTGGCTGCCGCTGCTCGGGACGCAGCCGATCGTCCCGTAAGGTGGACCGGCGCAGCCTGTTTCGACCCCGGGATGTCCGGACGAACGACCCTCAGGTGCGAGGCCGCAGGCTTCCGATCAGGAACTCGATCATGGCCGCCAAGGGCGGGGCTCCGGCATCCGGGTAGTGGCTGACGAGTGCGGGATGACAGTAACGGATGATCGCCGTGTGGATGCAGGCCGCGGCGAGGGCGGGATCGGCCACCACGAACTCACCCGCTTCGGCGCCCTCGCGGACCAGGCGCTCGAACAGCGAGCCGATCTGATCGACATGCGCCCGGCACACGTTCCAACTCTCGGTGATCGCCGCTTCGACCATCTCGTGCAGGCGCGGGTTGGCCTCGCAGCGTTCGACGCAAGCCGTATGCATGACCGTAATCGTGCGGGCGATGCGATCCCCGGCACTCAGGCCGGGCGTCTCCACGACCTCGGTGACTCTGAGCTCGGTGTCGTCCATCAGCCGCTTGATGACGGCTTCGTGGATCGCCTTCTTCGAGTCGAAGAAGCGGTACACGTTGGCTGGGCTCATCCGCAGCGTCTTGGCGATGTCGGCGACGGTGGTCTTTTGATAGCCGACGACGCGGAACGCCTCTTCGGCCGTCGCCAGGATCCGGCAGCGGGTGGTGGGGGCAGCCTCTTCGGGGATCGTGCGGTCGATGACCGCGGAACGCATCATCCGGGTAAACTAGGCCGTTGCGACCGCAACGTCAAAAAATCACAAATCTCCCGACGCGTCGTGACGGTCCCGAATGGATGGCGCCGGGTACAGCGACGGGAACCCTGAGGCGAGTCAGGCCCAGGCAACGCCCGGCCCATGCGTACGAGGATGCGACGGGCCGTGGCGAAGGTTTCGATGCTTAGGAGCCGAACTGGGAACCCAATTGCTCCAAGTATTCGGCCAGATCGACGCCGCCGACGCGCTTGCCGTAATCGAACCGCATACCCTGCTGAATGTCGACGCGGCTCTCCTTCGTCGTCAGCGTGAAGGGCTTGACGCAGATCCAGGCGCCATCGCGACGATGTTCGAAGAAGCTCAAAATTTCATGCTTGGCCATTGGGGCCTCCCCGGCTGTCTCGACGGACAACGGGGATGGGCCGGAACGGTTGCGCGGTGGGTTAACGAAGTTCGCGGCGAGTCTTTAGTCTTGCGGGATGCCGCAGCACGTTGGCCCGATGCTGCATCGCAACGATTTCCTGCTTGCGGGCCCTCCCTCTCTGGGAGCAGAGAGCCGTCCGGAGGGCCTCGACCCTCCGGACCGATGAGGCCGGTTCAGGCCGCGCTCTTGAGGGCGCCGGTGTGGTCGTGGAAGTCGGGTCCGTTGATCGTCCGGGTCACGTAGCCGTCACGGATGAGGTAGTCGCCGAAGCGCTCGCCAGCCTGCTTGTGCCTAGCATAGGCCGCGAAGAGCGGGTCCAGGATCGTCTTGATCTCCGAGGCGGTGACGTCCTCCGCGAAGAGCTTGCCCAGGCGCGAACCGTCGAAGGCCGCCCCGAGATAGAGGTGGTAGCGCTCGGGGCCGCGGCCGACGAGGCCGATCTCGGCGATGAACGGCCGGGCGCAGCCATTGGGGCAGCCGGTCATCCGGATGGTGATCTCGTCGTCCTGAAGCCCGTGGGAGGCAAGGCTCGCCTCCAACTCGTCCATCAGGCTCGGCAGGTAACGCTCGCTCTCGGCGAGCGCCAGGCCGCAGGTCGGCAGGGCGACGCAGGCCATGGAGTTGCGGCGCAGCGCGCTCGCGCCCTTCAGCATGCCGTACTGGTCCACCAGCGCCTCGATCTCGGCCCGCTTCTCGGCCGGCACGTTGGCGATGATGACGTTCTGGTTGCCGGTGAGGCGGAAATCGCCCTGATGGATCTCGGCGATCCGGCGCAGGCCGGTGAGCAACTGCGGACCGTTGTCGTAATCCTTGATCCGGCCCGAGGCGACGTAGAGCGTCAGGTGATGGCGCCCGTCGTCGCCCTCGGTCCAGCCGTAGCGGTCGCCGTTGCCGGTGAACGCGAAAGGCTTCGGATCGGCGAGCGGCTTGCCGATGCGCGTCTCGACCTCGGCCCGGAAGGCTGCGAGGCCGTAACGCTCGATGGTGTATTTCAGGCGGGCGTTCTTGCGGACCTTGCGGTTGCCCCAGTCGCGCTGCACCGTCATCACGGCCTCGGCGACCTTCAGGGCGTCCGCCGGTTCGACGAAGCACATCACGTCGGCGGTGCGCGGGAAGGTGTCGGTCTCGCCATGGGTCATGCCCATACCGCCGCCCACCGTGACGTTCCAGCCGGTGACTTTGCCCGTCTCGTCCAGGATGGCGATGAAGCCGAGATCGTGGGCGAAGATGTCCACCTCGTTGGACGGGGGCACCGCTACCACGGTCTTGAACTTCCGCGGCAGGTAGGTCTTGCCGTAGACCGGTTCGACCTCGGCCACCTCCTCGCCGCCGACCACGCGCTCGCCATCGAGCCAGATCTCGCGCCAGGCGCTGGTCTTGGGCAGGAGCGAGTCGGAGATGTCCTTGGCGAGCAGGTAGGCGGCCTTGTGGGCGCCGGTCTGGGCCGGGTTGGTCGCCGCCATGACGTTGCGGTTGACGTCGCCGCAGGCCGCGATGGTGTCGAGGAGCGTCGCGTCGATGGCCGCCATCGTGCGCTTCAGGTTCGACTTGATGACGCCGTGATACTGGAAGGTCTGGCGCGTGGTCGCGCGCAGCGCCCCGCCCGCGTAGGTCGTGGCGATCTCGTCCAAGGCCAGCCACTGCTTCGGGGTGACGACGCCGCCGGCGATGCGCAGGCGGATCATGAAGCTGTAGGCCTTCTCGAGCTTCTTCTTGGTGCGCTCGGCCCGGATGTCGCGGTCGTCCTGCAGGTACATCCCGTGGAACTTCACGAGCTGCCCGTCATCCTCCGAGATGGCGCCGGTGGCGTGCTTCAGCAGGCCGTCCGCGAGGGTCCCGCGCAGGTAGCCGCTGGCGATCTTGATGTGTTCGTTGGCGGCCAGACCGGCCGCGCGCGCCGCTTCCGCGTCCGAGATCGGGCGGTCGGTGGGCGGGGTCTCGTAGGTGCGGGTGGTGGTCTTGTCGGCCATGGCGGGCTTTCCGGTCTTTTCGATGTTGAGCGGTGCGGGCTCTTCCCTCTCTCCTCTGCGGGAGAGGGTGGCCCGCGAAGCGGGTCGGGTGAGGGGAGCGCCCTATCCGGAGAGGTTGCCCCTCTCCCGCCTGCTCCGCAGGCACCCTCCCCGCGGAGGGGGAGGGTCATGCTCGTGTCCTAGTAAACGTCCTGCTGGTAGCGGTGCGCCTTCTCCAGGGCGGCCACCGCCGCTTCCGCGTCGGCGGGGCTGAGCGCCTTCACGTCCTGGAAGGCCTTCACCACGGCGTTGCGGACGTCCTTGGCCATCCGGGTGGCGTCGCCGCAGACGTAGAAGCTGGCGCCGCCGTCGAGCCAGGCGACGACCTCCTTCGCGTGCTGGGCGATGCGGTCCTGCACGTAGATCTTCTCCGGCTGGTCGCGCGAGAAGGCCACGTCGATCTGCGTCAGCGACGTGTCCTCCAGGGCCTCCTGCCATTCGAGCTGGTACAGGAAGTCGTGGGTGAAGTGCCGGTCGCCGAAGAACAGCCAGGAACGGCCCGGGGCCGCGACGGCCCGGCGCTCCTGCACGAAGGCGCGGAACGGGGCGACGCCAGTGCCCGGGCCCACCATGATGATGTCGGTGGCGGGGTCCTGCGGCAGGCGGAAGTGCCGGTTCGGCTTCAGCTTCACCCGCAGCTTGGCACCGTTGCGGATGCGGTCGGCCACATGGGTCGAGGCCACACCCGAGCGCGCCCGGCCATGGGTCTCGTAGCGCACCGCCGCGATCACGAGGTGGACCTCGTCGCCCACCTCCTTCCGTGATGAGGCGATGGAATAGGCCCGCGGCGGCAGCGGCCGGGTGATGGTGCCGAGGTGCTCGGCCGTGAGCGTGGCCGGGAAGCTCTGGATGAGATCGATGAGGTGGCGCCCCTCGATCCACGCCTTGGCCTCGCCGCTATCGATGAGCTTCTGCGCCTCGGCATGGCCGGTGGCCTTGACGAAGCGCTCCACGGTCGTCGCCGACAGGGTGGTGATGTCCCGCTCCGCCAGCAGGGCCTGGCGCAGCGCCGCGTCGCCGGACAGGCCGGTGGCGGCGAGGATCTCGTCGACCAGGGCCGGGTCGTTCTCCGGATAGATCTCCAGCGAATCACCCGGCTCGTAGGCGGGGGCTCCGTCTTCGAATTCGAGGGCGAGGTGGATGGTCTCCTTGTCGGAGCGCGAGGAGTTCAGGTTCACATGGTCGACGACCTCGACCACCTTGGGCTCGCGGCTCGGCTCGACGTCGTCGTCCTCGTCGCCCGCGACCCGCGCGGCGAAATCGACGGCTACCACGTTGTCGGCGCTCGGCGGGGGGGTGAGTGCCTTCAGGGTGTCCTTGATCCAGGCCGCTGCCGGCGTCTCGAAATCGAGGTCGAGGTCGGCACGCTCGTGGGCGCGGATGCCGCCCAGGGCTTCGAAGCGGGCGTCGAGCGCCTTTCCGATGGCGCAGAACTCGGCATAGGAGGTGTCGCCCAGCGAGAGCACGCCGAACGAGACGCCGTCCAGCCGCGGGGCGCCGTCGCCCATCAGCTCGTTGTAGGCGCGCGTCGCGCGGGCCGGCGGCTCGCCCTCGCCCCAGGTCGCCGCGATGGCGACGATGCGCTTCTCCTTGGCGAGGCTGGCGATCTCGAGATCGGCGAAATCGACCACCTTCGGCTTGAAGCCGTTCTTGCGGGCGAGCTTGGCCATGTTGTTGGCGAGCGTCTCGGAATTTCCGGATTCACTGGCGAACAGGATGGTCAGGGGCTCGGCCGCCTTTGGCGGCGCGGCCGGGACGGCAGCGGCCTGCGGCGCTCCGCCGGCGTCGAGGCCGGCCAGAAAGCCAGCCAGCCAGGCGCGCTGTATCGGGGTGGCGGCGCCGAGGACGGCGTCGAGGCTCGCGCGTTCGGTGTCGCCGAAGGGAGCCGTGCGGGGAAGGATCGCGTGTCGTGCCATAAGGAAAGCCATGTCGTCCTGAGAGGCCGGCTGTCAACGGGGTTGTCCGTTTTACAGAACGACGTCACGGTAGAAGGAGCTGCCTGCGCGAGCAGGGCAAAAGAGAATTCTATTCTCCGGCCACCACCGACAGGGTCGGGGTGAAGCGACCGTTGGCAGGCGGGGCCGGGAGGGGCAGCGCGGTGGTGGATTTGACCTTCTCCATCGCGAAACGGGAGGTCACGTTCTTGAGCGGCAGAGTCGCGATGAGATGCTTATAGAACGTATCGTAGGCGCGCATATCGGCGACGACGACGCGGAGCATGTAATCCACGTCCCCTGCCATGCGGTAGAATTCCAACACCTCGGGCATCGCCGAGACGGTCTCGGCGAAGCGTTCGAGCCATTCGCGCGAGTGATCCGCCGTCTCGATGGAGACGAACACAGTCAGCCCGAGGCCGAGCTTCACCGGATCGAGTACGGCCACGCGCCGGTCGATGACGCCATCCGCCTCGAGGCGCTGGATGCGCTTCCAGCACGGCGTCTGCGACAGGCCGACCTTTTCGCCGATGGTGGCGATGGACAGGGTGGCGTCGTGCTGGAGCAGCGCCAGGATCTTCAGATCGATCGAATCCAAGCTGGCCTCGCGGGTTCGTGAGCGGCGTTGGCGTGCGGGACGGCACGCAACGCTGTCCGATGGAGAAGGAAGTTTCTTCGTTGGGCAACAGAATACGTCCGAGCCCGTTGCCGCAAGGAGCATCGCCGGTGGGGTTTGCCCCCTGGAGATAGCCGCCATGCCTTGACAGCGTTCGTTATAGCGAACATTTCACACTTCAGACAAGCCAGCATCGCAAAGTCTCTGATGACCTCTCAACTGGAAAACACGGCGCGCGACCTCGCCTCCGCCCTGGCGGGACTCGACCTCAAGGGCCGGATCGCACTCATCGAGTCGACGGTACCGGGCCGTCTGGTCTTCACCACGAGCCTCGGGATCGAGGATCAGGCGCTCACCCACGCGGTGGCGATGCACAAGGGCCGGACCGAGATCGTCACCCTCGACACCGGACGGCTCTACCCTGAGACCTACGACACCTGGACCGAGACCGAATCGGCCTACGGCATCCGCATCCGCGCCTATGCGCCCGAGCGCGAGGACGAGGAGCGCTTCGTGGCCGAGTCCGGTATCAACGGGTTCCGCCATTCGGTCGCCGCGCGGCAGGCCTGCTGCGGCTTCCGCAAGGTCGAGCCCCTGGGCCGAGCGCTGGCGGGAGCCGCCGGCTGGCTCACCGGCCTTCGCGCCGGACAGTCGGCGAACCGGGCCGAGACGCCCCTAGCCGAGGCGGATGAAGGGCGGGGCCTGATCAAGATCAATCCGCTCGCCGACTGGACCCGTGCCGACGTCGAGCGCTTCGTCTCGGAAAACTACGTGCCCTACAACGTGCTGCATGATCGCGGCTTCCCGTCGATCGGCTGCGCCCCTTGCACCCGCGCGATCCGGGTCGGAGAGGACGAGCGCGCCGGCCGCTGGTGGTGGGAGCAGGCCTCCAAGAAGGAGTGCGGCCTGCATGTCCACGCGCCCGAAGAAAACGTCGCACCCGGCCAGGAGGCGGCCGCCTTCGAAACCACCCTTCACACCAAACCTCTGGAGATGGCCCGATGAGCGCCGCACCCCTCACCACCCAGGCGGCGAGCCGGTCCGCGCGGCTGACGCACCTGCAGCGCCTGGAGGCCGAGAGCATCCACATCATGCGGGAGACGGTCGCCGAGACCGAGAATCCGGTGATGCTTTATTCCATCGGCAAGGATTCGTCGGTGCTGCTGCATCTGGCGCTGAAGGCTTTCGCGCCCGGCCGCCTGCCGTTCCCCCTGATGCACATCGACACCACGTGGAAGTTCAAGGAGATGATCGCGTTCCGTGATCGGCGCGCCCAGGAACTCGGCCTGGACCTCCTCGTCCACACCAATCAGGATGGCCTGGCCCGCGGCATCGGCCCGGTCAGCCACGGTTCGGAAGTCCATACCGACGTGATGAAGACGCAGGCGCTGCGTCAGGCCCTCGACAAGCACAAGTTCGATGCGGCCTTCGGCGGGGCGCGCCGCGACGAGGAGGCGTCCCGCGCCAAGGAGCGCATCGTCAGCCTGCGCACGGCCCAGCATCGCTGGGACCCCAAGCGCCAGCGCGCCGAACCCTGGCACCTCTACAATATGAAGAAGAAGCGCGGCGAGTCGCTGCGGGTGTTCCCGCTCTCCAATTGGACCGAACTCGACGTCTGGCTCTACATCGAGCAGGAGCAGATCCCGATCGTGCCGCTGTACTTCGCCAAGCCCCGACCGGTGGTGGAGCGCGACGGCCAGCTCATCATGGTCGACGACGAGCGCCTGCCGCTCGAGCCCGGCGAGACGCCGAAGGAGGTGTCGGTCCGTTTCCGCACCCTCGGCGACTACCCGCTGACCGGGGCCGTCGAGAGCGACGCCGCGACGCTGCCGGAGATCATCGGCGAGACCCTGGCCGCCCGCACCTCGGAGCGCCAGGGCCGCGTGATCGACAAGGACGGAGCCGGCGCCATGGAGCGCAAGAAGCAGGAGGGCTATTTCTAAGATGACGATCCATCAGGCACCCCAGGCTTTCGGCTACGACGACTTCCTGACCGCGCACCAGAACAAGGAAGTCCTGCGCTTCATCACCTGCGGCTCCGTCGATGACGGCAAGTCGACGCTGATCGGCCGCCTCCTGCACGACACCAAGCAGATCTTCGACGACCAGGTGACGGCGCTCCAGCGCGATTCGCGCAAGCACGGCACGCAGGGCGCGGAGATCGATCTGGCCCTTCTGGTCGACGGTCTCCAGGCCGAGCGCGAGCAGGGCATCACCATCGATGTCGCCTACCGCTTCTTCTCCACCGACAAGCGCTCCTTCATCGTGGCCGACACCCCCGGCCACGAACAGTACACCCGCAACATGGCGACCGGCGCCTCGACGGCGGATGTGGCCGTGATCCTGGTGGATGCCCGCCAGGGTCTGACCCGGCAGACCCGGCGCCATGCGCTGCTGGTGTCGCTGCTGGGCATCCGGCGGGTCGCGCTCGCGGTGAACAAGATGGACCTCGTCGGCTGGTCCGAGACCCGCTTCGAGGAGCTTCTGGCGGCGTTTCAGGACTTTGCGGCGCCGCTCGGCTTCACCGAGATCCGGGCGATCCCGCTCTCGGCCAAGAACGGCGACAACGTCGTGCTGCCGGGTGCCGCCGCGCCCTGGTACACCGGCACACCGCTGCTGCAATACCTCGAAGAGGTGCCGGTGCGCATCGAGGAGCAGGCCGCGCCCTTCCGCATGGCGGTGCAGTGGGTGAACCGCCCGAACTCGGATTTCCGCGGGTTCGCCGGCCTGATCGCCAGCGGGCGCGTGGCGCCTGGCGACGCCGTGATCGTGGAGCCCTCGGGCCGGACCTCGACCATCGCCCGCATCGTCACCGCCGATGGCGACCTGCCGCATGCGGTGGAGGGCCAGTCCGTCACCCTGGTGCTCGCCGACGAGATCGACGCCTCGCGCGGATCGGTGATCGTCACGGCCGATGCGCCGATGCGCGTCACCGACAGCCTCGACGCCCGCCTGTTCTGGGCCGCCGAGACCGAGTTGCTGCCCGGCGCCACGCTGCTGGCGAAGATCGGCACCGTGACGGTGAACGCCGTCGTCACCACGATCCGCACCCGCATCGACCCCGAGACGGGCAAGGCGGAGCCGGCCGCGCGCCTGACCGCCAACGACATCGCCGACGTGACCCTGACCCTCGACCGGGCGGTGGCGGTGGATGCCTACACGGCAAACCGCGACACCGGCGGCTTCATCCTGATCGATCGCGAGACCACCGATACCGCCGCTCTCGGGCTGATCCAGGCCGACGCGACCGCGACCCCGGTGAAGGACGAGCCGGCCGAAATCCGCGAGAAGCGCTCTGGCGGTGGCTTCCTGTCGAAGCTGCGCTGGGTCTTCGGCGGGATCTGACGAGTCCGGACCCGGCCCGCCGGCGCGGAGCAGCAGCCCCCCATCGACGGCCTCACCGCCGCGGCTCTCCCGGAGTCGCGGCGGTTTTTTGGTTCGTCTTAAGCCTTCGCTGGGTTGCAGGAGGGAACGCCGCAGCAACGGCAGGTCTCCCTTGCCCGTGCGCGGCGGCGCGACTAGGGTCCGCGCCGCTCGATCCGACCTTCGTAAAATGTACGGGAGTGACCACCCATGGGCTTTCTGGCCGACGCCTTGTCCCGCGTGAAGCCGTCCGCGACCATCGCGATGACGCAGAAGGCCCGTGAGCTGAAAGCGCAGGGGATGGACGTGATCAGCCTCTCGGTCGGAGAGCCTGATTTCGATACGCCCCAGCACATCAAGGATGCGGCCGTCGAGGCGATCCGGCGGGGCGAGACCAAGTATCCCCCGGTCTCCGGCATCGTGCCGCTGCGCGAGGCCATCGCCAAGAAGTTCAAGCGCGAGAACGGGCTCGACTACAAGCCGTCGCAGACCATCGTCGGCACCGGCGGCAAGCACGTCATCTACAACGCGCTGCTCGCGACCCTGAACCCCGGTGACGAGGTCGTCATCCCGCGTCCCTACTGGGTGTCCTACCCCGAGATGGTGGTGCTCTGCGGCGGGACGCCGGTCTTCGCCGAGACCGACATGGCGCATGATTTCAAGCTTCAGCCAGAGGAGCTGGAGCGGGTGATCACCCCGAAGACCAAGTGGATCATCCTCAACTCGCCGTCGAACCCCTCCGGGGCAGCCTATGCCCGCGACGAGCTGAAGAAGATCACCGACGTGCTGATGCGTCACCCCCAGGTGTGGGTGCTCACCGACGACATGTATGAGCACCTGACCTACGGCGATTTCGAATTCGTCACCCCGGCGCAGATCGAGCCCGGCCTTTACGACCGCACGCTGACCATGAACGGCGTCTCCAAGGCCTACGCCATGACGGGCTGGCGCATCGGCTACGCCGCCGGGCCGGAGCACCTGATCAAGGCGATGGATTTCGTGCAGGGTCAGCAGACCTCGGGCGCGTCGTCGATCTCCCAGTGGGCGGCGGTGGCGGCCCTGGAGGGCACGCAGGCGCATCTCGGCGAGTTCCGCAAGGCCTTCCACACCCGCCGCGACCTCGTGGTGTCGATGCTGAACCAGACCAAGGGCCTGAAGTGCCCGACGCCCGAGGGCGCGTTCTACGTCTATCCGTCCTGCGCCGAGACCATCGGGCGCAAAACTCCGTCCGGCAAGACCATCGCGACCGACGAGGATTTTGTGGTCGAGCTACTTCAGGCCGAGGGCGTCGCCGCCGTCCATGGCTCCGCCTTCGGCCTCGGCCCCAACCTGCGCATCTCCTACGCCACCTCGAACGCGGCGCTCGAGGAAGCCTGCACCCGCATCCAGCGCTTCTGCGGCTCGCTCACCTGACGGCATCGGCTGGACCGGCGTACGCCTTGCATCCCGAATGATGACCACGCCGCAGCCCTAAGCCGCGGCGTGGTCGTTCCCGTTCCGGAGGAAGCCCGCCCCATGCCGACCATCGCCATCCTAGCCGCAGGGGCTATGGGCAGCGCCCTCGCGGCCCGTCTCACCGAGAACGGGGGCACGGTGCTGACGGTCCTCGACGGACGGAGTTCCGCCACCCAATCGCGGGCGCGCGCCGCCGGCATGATCGGAACCGACCTCGTCGGCCTGATGGGTGCCGACCTCCTGCTCTCGATCGTACCCCCCGCCGAGGCCGAGACGCTGGCCGAACAACTCGCCCCGATCCTGGCCACCGCGACGCGCAAGCCGGTCTATGTCGATTGCAACGCGGTCAACGTCGTGACGGTCCGGCGGATCGCCGACCTGATCCGGCCGACCGGTGCGACCTTCCTGGACGCTGCGATCATCGGCCTGCCACCGAAGCCCGGCACACGCGGTCCGCGTGTCCATGTGTCCGGTGAGGCTCCGGAAACTGCGCGACCTCTACGCGACCTCGGTGTCGACCTCCGCGTCGTTGAGGGTGGCATCGGCGCCGCTTCGGCCTTGAAAATGTCCTATGCGGGCATCAACAAGGGGCTCACCGCCCTCGCGTCCATCATGGTGCTCGCTGCCGATCGTGCCGGGGCCGGCGACGCCCTGCGGGCCGAACTCGCCGAGAACGAGCCGGAGCTGTTCTCACGCTTCGCCCGCAATCTCCCCGATATGATCCCGAAGGCCCGACGCTGGGTCGCCGAGATGCACGAAATCGCCGCGTTCCTCGGCGACGATTCAGATGGCCGTCAGGTTTTCTCAGGTGCCGCAGGCCTTTACGCCCGGTTATCGGACCCCGCGTCCGACAATGAGCGCGCGACCTTGCAGGCCTTCGCGACGGCGTGCGGATCGTCGCAGCCGGTATGACGCGGCTGTTCCCGGTTGCCGCCCTCGCTTCCGCCACCTACATCGGCGATCCCTGCTGCTGAGGCGCCCGACGGTTTCGCGAACCCTCTCGGGCTTGGCATGGTGGCGGGGTCTGTCGTGACGGGGCGATGCGGACCAGTTCTCTGCGGCGTTCCTGTGAGGCCTTGTGGGCCGGGTAGCGACAGGCGTGTCACGGACGCGGGGAACAGGAACCGCTGCTGTGGCGCAAGGCCCACATCGATAAAGCGCACCGAATTGAAACGCGTAGTTTGTTCGCCAGGATGGTGGTCGTTAACGCTCATCGGCAAGTGTAGGAGTCGGTCGGGGAACCGGCCGGGTGCCAACGCGTAGTTTCGGGCCTGACCACATGAGACGCCTCCTGACGGGTGGCATCAAGGCGATCCTCGCGGTCGCTGCGCTCTCCACCGCCGCCCACTGGACCTTGCGCCTGCAGCGCGAGCCTGCCTCTTCTGTCCGAGTTCCGGCGGATGCCGCTGATCCCCTCACCACCGGGTCGATCACATCGCGCTCCTCGGAAGGGACGGCCCGCGTTGAGGCAGCTCCCGACTTCGCCAGAACTCTTGATCAGCGTCGGCTGTCTGAGCTCTTCGCCGGCGCCGTCCCAGATCAGGCAAAGATTCAGAAAACGGTCATCAAGCACTGATCCCGCCAACAGACCGCGCGCGATCTCTGACCGCTCACGGGCTGCTGATATGGGAGGCCCCTAGGCGGCAAGCCGTCGAACGCCGTGATTCCATTGTTCGATCTCCTCGATGATCTTGGCACTGAAAGCATCGAGCTCGCCCGGGTTACGGCTCGTGACGATGCCTTGATCGGCAACCACCGGCGGATCTTGCCGCTCCGCGCCGGCGTTGACGACGTCCGTGCTGATCGACGCGAATGAGGTCATCCGACGACCCTTCGCCGCCCCGACCTCGATGAGAAGCCAGGGCGCGTGACAGATGGCGGCCACGTCCCTGCCGGACTCCACAAAGCTTCAAACGACATCCAAAGCGCTTGGCTTAAGGCGCAACTTGTCTCGGTTGATCTGTCCGCCAGGAAGTATCAGCGCATCGTAGCCGTTCTGGTTTATAGTTTCGATGTTCTGATCGTAGCCGACGTTCTTTCTCCGGTCCGCCTTGTCCCGTCCACGAATAGATTCCGATCCACTCCGAGACTTTGGGGCAGCAATGTGAACAATCGCGCCGGCTTGATTCAGCTTGCTTTGCGGAACCGTCAGCTGTGTCTCTTCAAAGCCGGCGGTTGCGATGATCAAGACATTAGCCTGCCTGATATCAACCATTCAGAACTCTCCGGACCTGGGTGAGAATGTGGAACTGAACGGGTCCGATCGGATGCGGGTTTCCGGCGGAACCCCGCCCTGCTCGACCGTGTTGGTTCAGGCATCTCGCAGACAAGAACAGGAGGCTTCGCATGGCCAACCATGAAATGGCCAATCCCGGCCTGCCGATTCCCGAGCCTTTGCCGGGTGGGATTCCCGGTGATCTGCCCACCCCGCCTACGCCTGACGAAGAACCCGACATCGGACCGACCGGTCCTCGAACGCCGTATCCGGTTAACGATCCCGGGATTGGCGAGCCGGCCGGCCCGGGCTCCGAGCCGGATTATCTGCCGGGCGGCCCGACCGACCCCGGCGTCAGGATGTGATCCTCGTCAGTGATCCCCGTGTGAAGCGCGCACATCGCGCGGTGCGCTGAGAATTTCGGAGAGGCTCGTCGCAACGTGACGGGCCTCTTCGTCCGTCAGGCGCAGCTGAAAGGGGGGTAGGGCACCCGCTTGCAACGCTACGACAGCTTGGCCCTGTTCGTCAGTCCCGACTTCGATGGCTGACGATGTGACATCGAGCATTGCGATGTCTTCGTCGCTCAGGTCATCCGGAAGATCTCCGTCATCAGGCTCGTCGATGGCGGTCAAAAGTTGGCCCACTGCGCGGACGAGCGCGCGCGCGGCACGCGCGTCCATAACGACCGCTGTCGCTTGATCGTCCTTCTGGAATGAAAGCTGAATGTTCGCCCCTTCGAGGGAAACTGAGATGCCCGCCATGAATCGCCTAACTGCCTGCTCGGGAACTTTTATATGCGGTCGGGGGGGCAATTAACACAGGGGCTGCGCCCCCGCCCGCCCCGCCAGAGTGCTCTTAGGTCGAATCGAATGCCTTGTTGCGGCCGCATGATCGGACTACATGAGTTGTAGCGGGTATCGGTGAGCTGAGATCTTGTACCGTCAAGCGTCTCACGTCCTGCTGATTCCGTCAGGCCTACCGAAGAGGATCCGCTGCTTGCGTCGAGTAGACGCAGGCTGTTGATCGACGAACGATACGAGGATCTATTTCGTGAATACCGGTACTGTAAAGTGGTTCAACGAGACCAAGGGCTACGGCTTCATTCAGCCTGACGACGGCGGCAAGGATGTGTTCGTTCACATCTCCGCAGTCGAGCGCGCTGGCATGCGCAATCTGATCGAAGGTCAGAAGATCTCCTACGAGATTCAGACCGACAAGCGCAGCGGCAAGGACTCGGCTGGTAACCTCCAGGCGGCCTGACGCTCCCGGCGCCAGCCCTTGGGCTGGCGTCACCCTCCAGGGCCTCTGACGAGGCTTCCGCTGCCGATGGTCATGACGGTTCCCCACAGGATTTGTGGCGTGAATCGGATCGGACTTCGGTGAAACTTTAGCACCAACGACGTACCAAGCTCGTTTTGGGCTGAAACGTCCGAGATACGGCAAGCAAAACCTGCACGTTTTTGAAAGCACACAAGAAAAATATGTTGTTTGAATACACCCGGCGCCGTGGCGCCCGTTCGCCCGTTACTGATGCGGCGACCTTCAAGGTGGATCGTCTGAAGCAGTCGATGGCACATGAAGCTAAGACCATTGATCTCAGCCACCTTATCGATACATCTTACAACTACCATTCGGCACGCGAATTGCGTTGGCATCTTGCTGAGCGCTTTGGTATGGCGCCTGAAGCTATCGCGTTGCGCGAGCATCACTGATCAAAGTAGCCACCAAGTTCCGTTTGGAGGCGTGATCGGCGCGTCAGTCCTGGAAAGTCAAACGAAGTGACGTCGAGCCCGGCACCTTGGTGTCGGGCTTTGCTGTTTGGTATCCGAGTGGGGTGTCGTGGATCGGATCAGAGCTGACCCATGGCTGCCACGACGCCATCTCGAAGGCCGCGCGACACCGCGACGAGCTCGCCATGGACGGGGTCCGGACGATTGTAGGTCGTGGGATGCCCCTTGAGATCGCAGACGGTTCCCCCTGCTTCGCGGAGGATCAGGTCGGCACCGGCGAGATCCCAATCTCGGGCATTGGGAGAAACCAAGCCGACATCGATGGAGCCTTCAGCGACCCGAACGACCCTCAGAGCCAGGGACGGAACGCGTTCCACAGCGACGAGGTCGGCTCGGGTCCCTGCCGAGCCGGCGCCGCGTGCCAGCCGATCCATCATCGGTTTCGGGCCGGTCACCCGGGCACCCTCGACAGCAGCATGGTCTGAGGCTGCGATGGTCTGGCCGTTCCGCGTCGCCCCCAACCCCGCGGCCGCCTCGTAGAAGGTGTCCGTTACGGGGGCATGCACGAAACCGAGGATCGGATGCCCGCCCGACAGCAGGGCCACGGCGATGGACCAGTCCGGGTGTCCCGACATGAATGCTCGCGTTCCGTCGATCGGGTCGACGATCCAGACAAGATCGGCTTCAAGCCGGACGGGATTGTCGCTGGTTTCCTCTGAAAGCCACGCCGCCCGGGGTAGCATCGCGCTGAGCCGTACCTTCAGGAACGTGTCAACGGCCACGTCGGCCTCCGTAACCGGGGAGCCGCCGGATTTGGACCAGACACGTGCGCCCGTCTGTCCCCCGGCTTTGTAGAACGGCAGGGCGAGGGCTGCCGCCTCCCGGATCGTAGCGCGCAAGGCGGGGAGGAGGGCATGCACGGCGTCTGAGGCGATCGGGTGGGACATGCGTCTCCGGATAGGTAATGGGAATTGGGCTTGGCGCCGAGGCCCGTTCGCTCGTCATTCGCGTGTGCCGGGAAGCGCCTCGCCTGTTCTAAGGTGCTGAGCGGATTGTCACAAGCGGTGCTCCGCAGATCTCGATACGCACGAATGTCGCCGAACCCGGCAAGGAAACGTTGAGCATTCTGGCTGCTTCACCCTTGTCCATACTCGCTTAACGCTCACTCTTAAGGCGGTCTGAGGAGGTTAGATGCAATTCTGCTTGTCATAGACGGGTGGCCCACAGAGGTTACCGGGACCAACAGGGTGTACGAGCCATGAAGACTTTCGCGAACATGAATGGGATGTCCCCGGCGGGCTCCTTTGAAGAGCTTTTTGCCGCATTCGCTGCATCCGATCTGCCGGTGATCACGCACAGCGGAGCGCGTCGCCCGGCCGGTATCGCTCTAGCCTTCGCTGAGGATGATTCGGATGCCTGCGGCGAGGATCGTTTTGACCTCTTGCTCGTCGACGCTGCCGGCGGAGTGTTGACCCGGCTCGGGCCCTTCTGTGAGAATGAGGTGGTGGCGCACTGGCGGGACTTCGCAGCCAAGTCCGGATTGCCGCGTATGATCGTCAAAGAGGATGGCGAACTGGCGAGTGTGTCGGACCAGATCGGTCCGGTTGCTCTCGGTCGGACCCGCACTCGTCGCCGTCACGGTCTGCTAAACGGTCGCCGCCCGCGCTTCCTCGTCAGGCGCAAGACCGGTGCTCTTCCGGTCCGCCCCCTGATCCATCGCGGTGAGAGCGAAATTATCTCCGGCGCCCGCTGCTGATCAACCTCTCAGATTGAATCGGCGTCAGCCGACAATCTGCTTCAAAGCAGCATCTGCCGCGAGACCAAGAAACAGGATCAGACCCGCCTGTCGATTTGATCGGAACAGCATGAGCGCCCCGCGTCCGTCGCGCGTGTCGAGGCGCAGCACCTGCGAACCGAGATGAGCAGCGAACAGGATGACGCCGAGGAGACCAACGGCACCGGCACCAGCCAGGAGTGCAGCTGCTGCGATGAAGCCGACGCTGGCTCCATAGCAAAGCCCGATCGCCCCCCGCATCCGACGGCCAAAGAAGCGTGCCGACGAGCGGATTCCGGCGATCTCGTCGTCCTCGATATCCTGGACCGCGTAGATCGTATCGTAGCCGATCACCCAGGCGATGGTGCCGGCGTAGAGCAGCAGGGCGGCTGCATCGAGCTGCCCGAACACCGCCACCCACCCCATCAGTGCGCCCCAGGCGAAGGCGAGACCGAGAACCGCCTGCGGCACCGGCATGATCCGTTTCATGAACGGATAGATGGCGACGGGTATCAGGGAAGCGATTCCGACGGCGATTGCCACAGCATTGAATTGCAGCAGGACGGCAAGGCCGACCAAGGACTGGACCACAAGGAACAGCGCGGCGTGGCGCGCCCGGATCTGGCCCGAAGGAAGCGGACGGGAGCGAGTCCGCTCCACCTGCGCATCAAGATCGCGGTCTGCGATGTCATTGTAGGTCGAACCGGCGCCGCGCATGGCTACCGACCCGATGAAGAACAGCACCAGATGGAGAGGGCTGGGAGCGGCTGCCCCGCTCGCGATGGCTGCGAGCGCGGACGACCACCAGCACGGTAGCAACAGCAGCCACCAGCCAATCGGCCGATCGATCCGGGCAAGCCGGAGGTAAGGGCGTGCCCGCTGCGGCGCCACCCGGTCGACCCAATGGCCGGCAACGGCGTCGGCGACGCGGTGGTCCGCCCCGTGGGAGCCCGCATCGGTCATCGGCCCGCTCGGTGCCTGCAAGTCGACGCGATCTGGCCTGTCAACGAATGCGATGGCACCGGGTCAGAGGGCGCCCTGCGGCATCTTCAAGCTCCCGGTCAGCCCCGGACCGCCGAGCAAGCCGCCGCCACCGCCACCGTTCTGGGCTTGTGCCCGAGCCTGAGCCTCCATCTTAGCGGCCTTGGCGGCGACGCCGCAGACCTGCGTCCGGATGCCGGACACCTTGGTATGATCAGCCTTGAAGCCCTCGGCGAAGGAGTCCGGAATCGAGCACCACTCCTTGTTGGCGGTGATCCACTTCAACCCGGCGACGCCGTTGGCCTGGAGCTTCCCGAAGAGCGTGCAAGCTTCGGCGGGCGTCATCTTCTTCTTCGAGTTCGAAGCGGCGTTCGCCTTGCCGATGAGGTCCTTTCGGGCCTGAAGCGTCTGCTGGATTTCGCCGCATTCGGCAGCCTGTGCGAAAGCCTGCCCGCTGAACAGGACCGCACCAGCGACAGCAGCGGCGGCGATGGTTTTGAACGACATGATTCGAAATCCCTTCTCCCACCACGCGTGGATCCGGCTGGCTCAGCCCAGTCGCCGGCTGCGGAATGGCCTGTTTCGCGTTGGGACGCGCCTGCTTCTGAGCGCACTCCGGTCTTCACATTGTTTCGGCATAGGAATGTGGCGTCTTTCAAGCTGCAAACGCTACACCCGGATCGAATGTGGATTCGCGGCGCAATGTTTCGGCGTGTTGCGGATCAGCATCAGGGCGGCCCGGCTGAACCTGAGCCGTTGACAGCTGAAACACCTCACGCGACCACATCGGTCATGGCCGCTTATGACTTCACCGCCCCGCGTCTCTATGTCGAAGCCGAACTCGTGCCCGGGGCCACGCTCCCGTTAGACCGGGCGCAGGGCAACTATCTCCTGAATGTCCTGCGGCGAGGACCGACGGATCCGGTGCTGTTGTTCAATGGGCGGGACGGCGAGTGGCGTGCCGAGATCGCGCCGACCGGCCGCAAGAGCGCTGACCTGATCGTGCGAGAGCGCACACGCCAACAGCCGGAGCGCGCCGACCTGCACTACCTTTTTGCCCCGCTGAAGTCGGCACGCCTCGACTACATGGCCCAGAAAGCGGTCGAGATGGGGGCTGGAACGCTCAGGCCGGTTCTGACTCGCTACACCCAGAACGAACGACTCAATATCGATCGCTTGCGCTCCAACACGATCGAAGCTGCCGAACAATGCGGCATCCTCGAAATCCCTGTCATCCAGGACGTCGCCAAGCTTCCTGCTGCGCTTGCCGACCTCAACCCTTTGCGTCTGTTGGTGTTCTGCGACGAGGACGCCTCGGTGTCAGATCCGGTTCTCGCGCTGCGTCAGGTGGCCAATCCTGCCGCGCCGCCGCCCCTCGCAGTATTGGTCGGCCCGGAGGGCGGCTTCGCACCCGAGGAGCGCGCCCTTATCCTGGAGCGTCCGAATACGGTGGCATTATCGCTCGGTCCTCGCATTCTGAGGGCCGACACAGCAGCTGTGGCGGTGCTCTCGCTCGTCCAGTCGGTCCTCGGTGACGCACGCTGAGGCAGTCTGGTCGCGCGTTGTTCGCCGGGGTCCCCTGGCCTATGAGGCGAGTTGACCAGATAGAGGCCACGCTGCTGCGGTCCGGCGCGCCTCTCCCTTGAACGACCTTCTGAAGAGGCTGCGCATGGCGCGCGATACGTCCGATACGACGCCCCTGACCACGCGTGACGAACTCATCGCTTGGTTTGCCGAGGGCGAGAAGCCGCGGGATCGCTTCGCCATCGGCACGGAGCACGAGAAGGTCCCCTTCTATCGCGACGGTAATCGTCCGGTTCCCTACGAAGGGCCAAACGGCATTCATGCGCTGTTGCAGGGGGTCGCGCAGGAAACCGGCTGGGAGGCGATCGAGGATGCTGGGCATCTGATCGGCCTCGCGGGTGCGGAGGGGGGAGCGATCTCCCTGGAGCCGGGCGGACAGTTCGAATTGTCTGGTGCCCCGCTCCCGGATGTCCATGCGACTGCCGCCGAACTGCAGGCGCATTTGGATGCCACGTCCCGGGTGGCCGACGGCCTCGGCATCGGATTCCTCGATCTTGGTATGAGTCCCAAGTGGACACGGGAGGAAACCCCCGTGATGCCGAAGAGCCGCTACAAGATCATGGCGTCGTATATGCCGAAGGTCGGCAGCCTCGGTCTCGACATGATGCTGCGGACCGCCACCGTACAGGTGAATCTCGATTTCGCCTCCGAGGCCGACATGGTGGCCAAGATGCGCGTGGCGTTGGCTCTTCAACCCGTGGCGACGGCGCTCTTCGCCAATTCCCCGTTCACCGATGGACGGCCGAACGGGTATCTTTCGCGGCGGTCGGAGATCTGGCGCGATACAGATGGCGATCGGACCGGCATGCTGCCGCGCGCTTTCGAGGCAGGTTTCGGATACGAATCCTACGTCGATTGGCTCCTCGACATGCCGATGTACTTCGTCAAGCGTGGTGAGACCTACCACGACGTGTCCGGCGCCTCGTTCCGCGACCTGATGGCCGGCCGTCTAGCTGTCCTGCCGGGTGAGCGCGCAACGGTGTCGGACTGGGCCAACCATGCCTCGACCGCCTTTCCGGAAGTCCGCCTCAAGCGCTTCATCGAAATGCGGGGTGCCGATGTCGGTGGACCCGCGATGATTGCCGCACAGGCCGCTTTCTGGGTCGGGTTGCTCTACGATGAAGCGGCGCTGGCAGCTGCCTGGGATATCGCCAAGGACTGGTCCGCCAGTGATCGAGAATGCCTGCGCGCGACCGTGCCGCGTCTCGGGCTCGCCGCCCGCATCGTCGGTCGCCCTCTCGGGGCTGTCGCTGCCGAAGCGCTGACGATCGCTCGAGCGGGGCTTGTCGCCCGTGCTCGAAAGGATGGCCACGGGCGGGACGAATCCCACTTTCTGCAGCCACTCGAAGCAATCGTCGCTGCTGGACGGTCGCTCGCTGAGGACCGCCTTGCGGATTACGAGGGGCCTTGGCAGCGCTCGGTTGAGCCAGCTTTCACCCAGTGCATCTTCTGACTGTCTCGGGACCGGATCGTGGGCCCCATCTCCGCCGGAATGTAGGAGGGAACACGCACCGGTTCGCTTCACTGATCCTGAGGGGGATGAATCGCCGAACCCTCCGTTCACTTGAGCGATTTTTCACCTTTGGAGGCCGCACGCATTATGACCGGGGCTATGTCGGCGCTGGATATGGGGCGTACGGCCACAGCGGACCGTGATACGCTTATGACTATGGATACCCGGCTTACGGTCACTGATTTTAAGATCCGGACACGTCAGAACCTCAACCTAACCCCGAGGTTCCGGTGGGCAGTCGTTCCTATTTGCCGGGGTTTTGCTGTGGTTAAGCGATCCGCTCGGAATTGGGCATATGAGCGGGTTAGGGGATGCGGATGGCGGATGATTCAACCCTGCGCCTTGACCTCAGCGGCCTGAAATGCCCCTTGCCCACGCTTCGCACCCGAAAGGCGCTGCGGAGGCTCTCGCCAGGCACAATTCTCGTTGTGACCTGTACTGATCCGATGTCGGCGATCGATATCCCGCATCTGGTCCGCCAAGAGGGCGACATCCTCTTGAGCCAGGATGCGACGGCCACCCATGTGTCATTCACAATCCGCAGAAGCGCGACGGAAATCACGCCGGGCTCGCCTCAATGATGCGCCAAGCTCCTGCTAGGCCCCGAAACATCCGATCGCCCTGACCGCGGTGATCTGAACGGGGAGAGCAGAATGGCGCCAAATATCCGCGGCACCCGGATTGTGCACGACGGCTGGAGCCGGTTCCTCGTCGCAGAGGTAACGATGGGCGATGGTACCCGTCTCGCGCGCGAGATCGAGGATCACGGACGCGCCGCCGCGGTCCTCCCCTATGACCCACTTCGCCGCGTCGCACTGCTGGTCGAGCAATTTCGTGCCCCTGCCTTCTACGCTGCCGGCGCGACATCCGTTCTTGAGGTCCCTGCCGGCCTCCTCGATGAGGCCGAAGCGGACGATGGCGCGCGACGCGAAGCCTTTGAGGAGACCGGCGTACGTCTCGGAAAGCTGGAATTCGTTACCTGCGCCTGGAGCATGCCAGGAATCTCGACAGAGCAGATCGATCTGTTTCTGGGGGCTTACGACGCTGTCGATCGTGTTGGCCCAGGAGGCGGACTCGCCGGGGAGCACGAGGACATTACTGTCCGAGAATTGGCACTGAACGAGCTTGCCGCTATGACCGACCGAGGTGATATCACCGATCTTAAGACCTTGACGTTGATCCTCTCCCTCCGACTACGTCATCCGGATCTTTTTATCCCCGACAAGGTCGTTTCCTGAAAATTCCCGGTGGCTGAACCTGGATCAGGGTGAATCGCGTGCACCGCTTGGTGTGGATGCTGTCGTGGCTCTTTGAGGGCTGTGTCTGACGAAAAACCTCCGAAGCACCAATCCAACCAAGCGCCAGGATCGGACGAAATACCGACGGAACAGACGGTGTGGCGCGTTCAGGAAGCGGAAAAGCCACTCGAGGCCGGCGCGTTGAAGAATCACGGGTGCGCGAGGGACCAAACCAGCCGCGACGTTTAAAGCTTCTCCTACGGCGAGCACCACTGGGCCGCCGAGGGCTTCACCCTGGCGATCGACCCAGATTTCGGATCGGGGAGCGCCAACCCCAAACACCAGCAGCGTCGTACCATGTGCGCGCACTGCCGCCGCGAGTTGTGTCCCGTAGCCTTCGTCGGCCTCGAATCCGTAAGGAGGGACTGTGACGGCGATGGCGTGTCGCGGAAGGCCCTTCGCAAGAAGACGCTCCGTCAGGCGCGTGCCGACGATGTCCGATGCACAGATAAGGAAGATCCGTTGGCCGGCCGGCCATTGCTCGGCGAAGGCTGCCTCCACGAGGTCATGTCCGGTGACTCTTCGAGCCGTTGTCGCACCAGAGAGCCGTGCCAGCCAGACCAGCGGCATTCCGTCGAGCGTTCTTGCAACGGCCCGATCATAAGCTTTCCTGAATGCTGCGTTTTCGGAGAGCGTAACGATGTGATCGAGGTTTGCCGTCACAATCAAGCGCGGCCCCGTGACAGATTGGTCGCGGGCGACAGAGAGGATTTCGACGGCCGATCCGGGCGTGAACGTGATGTCGAACAGGCGAACACGCCTGTCGTCACCTGAGCAACTCGCCTGATATCTCCTGCCGTCGTTGTTGGTCAAAAGATGCCCTGCCCATCCAAATGGTCGGTTTGATCTACCCCACGTAGAACAACTCCGTTCACTACCTCATAGTGCGATCCAACGCGCCAACCTCCCCATGGCTTGGTGGCGCGGACGAGCACACTCACGGACGTTCTCACGCATCAACGGCGCGGAAGCTGCGCGCACCTGACATCGATTTTTGGGTAACCGGCCAAGCCAAACGCCGGTCGCGCCGTGCGCCGAACAGCAGAGCCAGACCTGAGCCAACAGCAAGTCCGACCAGCAGGGCAAACGGCAGGACCACCTTCGGCGAAGGAGGCCAAGTGCGGCTGCGTGGAGGCGTCGCCGACGAAATAACCCGTACATTCGAACTGTTGAGGCGCTCTTGCTCACTGGTCTCGCGCGAGCGGCGCAGGAAGGCTTCGTAAATCGACCGGCGGGCATCCAGTTCGCGCTCAAGCTCGCGCAAACCCACGTTGGCCCGATCGTTCCCGGCGGTTTCCACCTTGGCCCTCTCGAGACTCCGTCGAACCGCGCCTTCGTTGGCGGCGGCGCGATCATGCTCCTTCTGTGACGTATCGATGATCCGCTCCTTCTCACGTTGGATCAGTCGCTGAAGATCACGCTGTTGCGCGTACTGATCAGCCATGGCCGGATGGCGATCGCCCAGCCGCGCTGCGAGTTCGGCCGTACTCCGCGAAAGGGTGGCGTATTGCTGCCTTAGGTTCTGCATCTCTGTCGACTGCAGCATTTCCGGAAGGGCTGTGCCAGCTTCCCCCGTCCGCATTCGCCGGGCCTGATCCAGCCGAGACTTGGCGTCTGCCAACCTGAGAGTTGCGGCTACAAGCTGCTGGTTGAGATCGCTGAGCTGCTGATCGCTCAGTAATCGTCCGCTCGATGTCACGAGCTTGTTCGTCTCGCGATATTGCAGAACCTTGCGCTCTGCCTCCTCAACCGCTTGGCGCAAAGCCGTCAAACGGCTCGTCAGTGCTTCCGAAGCTCGACGCGCAACATCGGTGCGAGCCGAAGCTTCCTCGGCGAAATAAGCATCCGCAATCCCGTTGGCGATCCGCGCCGATTTCTCCGGATCCCGGGTCTGCACGTAGACATCGATCACGAAAGTCCGCTCGGCGCGGCGAACGCCCAGCTTGAGGCGCAGGTTGTCCAGCGCGAGATTAACGGGGTCTCGGCTCGCCGGCGGCGTTTCCATGCCGAGGATCGCTTTCACCCGGATCATCAGAGGGTTGGTCGAGGCAGGCGAAACGAATTCCTCGTCGTGCGTCAGATCAAGGTTCTCGATGACCCGGCGTAACACATTGTCCGATTGAATGACGCGAGTCTGGCTCTCGGCAATCGACACGCCGCTGTCGGCTTGCGGCTGGCGATTGCTGAGGTCGTTCGCAATAACCGGCAGGTCGGCCGGATCGACCAGGATTTGTGTGACGGCTGTATAGGTTGGTGTCATCGTATTCAGCAGTGCCACGGCGATGATCACCGTCATGAGTCCGCTCAGCAGGATCAAGATTTTCCCGCGCCAGAGGCGCCGCAGCGCCAGACGGCCATCGAAGCTGCTCTTTGGTGTTGTCTCGACGATCACCGGCTCCCCGCGAACCTGGCTTCCGAAGTCGAACATCTGTTCCGTCTCCCGACTTGGCCGCTCCTGAAGCGCAAAGTCCGACCTGCCGTTCAAACTGCATTCGTCCCATTTCCGATCGGTGCCGTTCCGGAATGAGACGATCGCGACGCGAGAAACGACGAACACCCGAGGTTCCGCAGATCGCATGCCACAAGGAGCCCTACTATCGACGGAACACCCGAACCATTCTGAATCATCGTTTTCCAAAGATGGTTGATTTTAGCGGACCAAGCTTGATGAAGAAAAATCCTACGGCGTGTTGTCGCTTATGGCCGCGGTATAACTTAAGCCTAGAGCGTTTTCCACGATCCCTGAGTCGTTGCGGCGAGGTGAGCGTTGATCCCTGAAGGTTCGTCAGGGAGATCGCCATGGCCCGTGCCTACAGTCGCGTCCTGGACGCAGTGGGCGCAGGTCTGTCCCGCCGGGCCGCGGCCCTGCGCTATCGGGTCGGTATCGCCACGGTGATCCGCTGGGCTGCGCACGCCACGAGGACAGGGGAGACGCGGGCTCAGCGTCAGGGCCGTCCACCTGGCTCCAAGCTCGACGAGCACGAAGCCTTCCTCTTCGCCCTCATCGATGAGAAAGACGACATCACGCTTGCCGAGATGCAGGAGCGCCTGCGTACCGAGCGCAGCGTCTCGGTCGGATTGGGTACGCTGTGGCGTTTCTTCGCCCGCCGGGCGGTGACATGGAAAAAAAGTCGGCGCATGCGACCGAACAGGATCGCCCCGACGTGGCCGCATCCCGTGAGGCGTGGTTTGCCGCGCAGCCTGACCTCGATCCCGAGCGCCTGATCTTCATCGATGAGACCGGCCTTTCCACCCGTATGGCGCGCCTGCGCGGTCGCTGTGCTCGCGGTCAGCGCCTACGCTCGGGCATCCCGCATGGCCACTGGCTGACGACGACGTTCGTTGCGGGCTTGCGCATGTCGGGGATGAGCGCGCCCATGGTGCTCGACGGGCCGATGACGCGAGACTGGTTCCTGGCCTATGTCGAGCAGGTGCTCGCCCCAACCCTCAGGCCCGGCGACACCGTCATCCTCGACAACCTCCCCGCCCACAAGGGCGCAGCAATCCAGGCCGCCGTCGAGGCCAGCGGCGCACGGCTTCGCTTCCTGCCGCCGTACTCGCCCGACTTCAATCCGATCGAGATGGCCTTCGCCAAGCTCAAGGCGCTGCTGCGCAAAGCGGCCGAGCGCACGGTCGATCGGCTCTGGACTGTCGTCGGCAATCTGCTCGACGCCTTCACCCCAACCGAGTGCGCAAACTACTTCGCTGCCGCCGGTTACGATCCGGAGTAGGTGGAAACCGCTCTAGCATGTCAGACCCTTTCTGCCGTGCTGAATGAGCGCGTCTCTGGCATTCTGATAGGCGGTGGCTCCCTGTTTGAGGAAGGCTGAGAAGTGAACCGCGTCCTGGGCGGCAAGGCCGTTCCAGCTCGCGACGTTCGCACGCGATATCGATGGGACGGCAGCAAAGTCTTTGGAGCTGATCCAGCTCAGAATCGCCGAGGCAGCTTTTTCGGGTTGAGTTGTGTCGATCAGAAGGCCGGAACGTCCCAACACCTCGGAGAAGACGGGTCCCGAGGGTGCGGCGATCGGCAGGCCACCGTGCTGTACTTCGAGCAATGGCAGTCCGAGCCCCTCTGCTTTTGAGGTCGAGAGAAGCAGGTGGCATTGAGCCGCCACGCGCCGGACCTCGGCGTCGTCGCAGTATCCATGTAACGTGAGGAATGGCGGTCGCGCTCCCAGGAAGGCATGGTCCCCCCACCCGACCCGGCCGACCACGTGGAGTTCGGCTGGTATGCCGGATGCATTCAGCGCCGCCGTGATGGCGATGGCCGCGGGGTAATCCTTGCGCGGTTCGATCGTGCCGATCGCAAGAATCCTAATCGGGGAGCCGGCTTCATAGGGTGGCCGCGCGAACAGGTCGCTCAACCCGAAGACGTCGTGAACGGGAGGTCTCAGGAGGGCGACCAGGGCTCGGCGCGAGCAGACCGCTCGTACCGCTTCGCCCGTGGTCCGTGAATTGACCAGGAAGGTGCGTCCGAACCGCAGGGCGAACGCGAAGCTCGGTGCCATGTAGAGCCGGCTTTTCCAGCTTAGATCCTCGGGTCGGGTGAGCAGGAAGGTGTCGTGGACATAGGTGATGCAGCGCTGCCGGTGCAGCGCGACGAAGGGGCTTGGCGGGAAACCTGGGAAGATGAACAGCGCGGAGCGGTCGCGAAGCATCCGGATCGGAAATCCGAGTTGCTGGGCGGCGATCATCCCGGCCAGGCCGGTGGAGCGGATCAATGTGACGGGATGTGGCTGCAGCGTCTCTGGACGGAACAGGTCGATGGCGACGCGCTCGATGCCGGTCACGTGCCCACGGAGATGCGTGTGATCCACGTAAATCCGGCATGCTGGATCGTCCATTGGCGGTGCGTCCAACGGCGGAGTCATCGTGACGCCGGCCTGGATCCGCGATGGTCGAGGGCCATGCGCAGAATCGCCGCGATATAGAGGACCCAGCGTAGCCAGAGCGGCATCTCGCGTCCCAGCACAGCCTGTTTCATGCGTCGCACGAACCGAACGAGTGGGGATGAGAGCGCCGGGATCGTCCCCACCCGCCCCATCGCAGGGGTCTCGGCCATTGCGAACTGCGATAGCGTTTGAAGGGTAAACCGAAGACGCGCTGCGCCAGCCGAAGGCGGCAGGATATGACGCGCGACAAGGATGTCGTTCAATCGCATAGCTGCCGCGGCGTGGCTGTTTCGGCTTTCCAGGGCGATGCGTCCGAGGAACCCGAGTTGCCGGCGCGCCGGTACATCGGCGATCAGATCGCGGAGCGCGGCTTCCAAGGCGATGGGTGCCACCGGAGCCAGACGTCCGGATATGCGGTCGATCACGGCCGTCGCGAGGCCGGTCGCATCGTAGCTGACTGTCGGAGTGCCACAGAGACCGGCTTCGACGGCCGTCTGCCCGAAGGTCTCCTGCCGGCTCGCGGTGATGTAGAGGTCGCACGCCCCGTACCAGCGCGCCAGCACCGTCTCTTCGCTGATCGGGCCGGCCACGATGAGGTTCGGAATGTCGAGAGATGCCGGGTCGTCGAGGCGGCCGACGGCGACGAAGCTGAGCCCCGGCCGTGCGATCCGTCGCAGGAGCGCGGCGAGTTCGGAGGTTCCCTTGCCGGGCGCATCGGCGATGGCGGCTGCGAACATCACCAGCACGTTCTCGAGCGGCAGCCTGAGCTGGCGGCGGAGATTTTGGCGATCCTGCGGCCGGAAAACGCCGGTCGGGAAGGCGAGATCGATCCGTGCGATCGGTGTGGTCTCCGGGGCGAGGTCACGGGCGGCCGCCTCGGTCCAGTCCGAGGCGGCGAGGAGGAGGGGCGCTGAGGCTTCGGCGAGGATCGCGTGTTTTTCGGAATAGACCCCGGCGATCCGGCTCCGCGCCAGTTGCGGATAGGCGGTGGGGGAGGGACAGCGAGCATCGCAACCCTCCGGAAGGATGGGGCAGCCGGAGGGCGAGGCGCATCGCCCTGAGAGCGGAAACAGGTCGTGGAGCACGAGAGCGACCGGGATTCGCTGTCCCAGGCGGCGCAGGATCGTGGTGCGCCGGGTCGCGCCGTGGAGGTTGCCGACCAGGATCAGATCGTAGCCGCCCGTGAGTAGCTGGCGCTCCGTGTCGGGGAACGCCTCGACCCATTCCGCGGCAGCGGCAGGCGATTCCACCGTCAGTTGGTGGTCGCTGACACGGTGACCTGCGAGGGCGAGTGCGTCGGCCAGGCGCCTGTGGGCGATGCCGGCTCCGCCGCTAGAGCCCTGGTCGGTCAGGATCGCCACGGAGAGGTCAGGCGCCATCGGTGGCGGATCATGGCCCGGTTCGCATTGCAGCAGGACCGGGCGGCCGATGCGGGCGAAGCGGGCGCCGCGGCGAACCAGATGGGGCCAGAGCGCCACGACGGGGTCGGGGGCGGCCGGATCGAGGCCGCCGGCGCGGTGGACCAGAGTTCGGGAGAGCAGGACCTCGCCGCCGCGGAAGGGCGCCAGGGGGCCTTCCGGAGGATTGGGGTCGGTGAGGGGGCCGGGTGCCGCCGCGAGGGCATCGAGCCCGAGGGGGGCTTCGTCGAAGACGATCCGCAGGCCGGCGACCACGTCGGCGCCGGTCAGGGCGAAGTGCAGGCCCAGGGCGAGCAGGGCGCCCGGCGCCAGCAGGTCACCGGGACGGAGCAGCAGCAGGGCCTCGGCAGAGGCCTCGGATACGAGGCCCGGCAGCCGCGCCGCCGCCTCGTCCGGCGAGACCACGTCGTGGCACCAGTCCGGATAATCCTGAGCGTTGACAGAGGCTTGGGTGGCCAGCCAAGCGGGGCCGGCAGCTTGCCCGAGGGTGATGATGCGAAGGCGCGGCCACGGTCGGCCGTCCGGCAGGGGAACACGATCGGCAGGCTGCGACGTCCGGAACGGCCAGTCCGCAACCCCGTGGGCGGCCGGCCCGAAGCGAGCGGCAGCGGCGTCCAGGTCGGTCTTCGCGACCGCGTTGTCAGGCCGTCCGGTCACGCTGCGTCGATCATCCATCCGGTCCCACGGCATCTTTGCGGGCCAAACCGAGGATGTGCGGGAACCCTGAATCTTCCGTGAGCACGCCTCGGTATACACCAGGGTCGCGTCGCGGTCGCGGGAGAAAGGACCGCGTCGGCGGTGACACGCACCCCGCCATACACAATACCACCCGGCCGCGTGCCGCAGTCTGACGCAAAAACCCCCATCGGACCCGCGACAGTAATTGACGGACCTGGCGAGCGGGACGGCTGCAATGGCAGGTCCGAATCGGTCCGTGGGTTCGGCTGTCGGCGCAGCGTCGCCGAATCGGATTGTCGACAGGTTTGAGTGGCAAGATATCGGCGTGGAAATTCTGCGTCGCGAACGGGTCACCCTTTCGCCCTCACGATGTCCATGCCGATCGTCGTTGCCCGGGACACGGTGTCCGGACCCCGCACCGCGGTGCCGAGGTCGGTGCCAAGGCTCCGGGTTCCGCGAGGTCGCCGATGCAGGGTCTTCGCCCGGGCTCGGCCGGGCGACGATCCTGGGTTGGGCGGACGGTCGGGTGCGGGCGCCGACGAGGGCGCCCGCGTCCTCAGAGATGTGCGAGGTGGGCGACGAGACGCTCGGCGGCGGGGCCGGAGGAGGCCGGGTTCTGGCCGGTGATGAGCAGGCCGTCCGTCACGACGAAGGGTCCCCAATCGGCCCCCTTGGCGTAGAGGCCTCCGTTCCGCTTGAGCTCGTCTTCGACCAGGAACGGAACCACCTGGGTGAGGCCGACGGCCTCCTCCTCGGTGTTCGTGAAGCCGGTGACGGTCCGGCCTTCGACGAGGGGCTTCCCGTCGGGACCCTTGGCGTGGCGCAGGACACCGGGGGCGTGACAGACCAGGGCCACGGGTTTGCCGGCCCCGAGCGTCGTCTCGATCAGCCCGATCGAGGCGGTGTCCTCGGCGAGGTCCCAGAGGGGCCCGTGACCGCCAGGATAGAAGACGGCGTCGAAGCCCTCGTGGCCGACGGCATCGAGCCGGCCTGTCTCGGCCAGCACCGCCATGGCCGCCGCGTCGGCTTCGAATCGCCGCGTCGTGTCGGTCTGGAAGTCCGGCTCGGCGCTCTTCGGATCGAGCGGTGGGCGGCCGCCCTCGGGCGACACCAGGACGATCTCCGCCCCCGCATCCTTGAACACGTAATAGGGGGCCGCGAGTTCTTCCAGCCAGAAGCCGGTCTTCCGACCCGTGTCGCCGAGGCGGTCGTGCGAGGTCAGGACCATCAGGATCTTCATCGTCGTTCTCCGGGTCTTTCGCTTGGGTGAGAAGAAGGTTTTCGATACCGGGTCGGTCGCCGGGTCTATGGACTTCGCCGGGTTCGGAAAGGCTGAGCGGCGTATCGTGCGTTTGCGATGCGTCCCGCGTCTGGATCTCGCGTCAGCGCCCTTTGTCGAGGGCAGGATTCTCCGTTCGTGCCGCGCACCTCCTCGAACCAGGCCGTGCGGAGTTCAGTAGACCGGTCGTCTTTTTCCCGGGCCTGGGAATGGGGGTCTCCTCGGTCCCTTCGCAACGCGATGGCTCAGGGCGAGGCGAGGCCGAGGATGCGTCGGGTCGTCCCCATGGCAGCCCCGAACGGTGCGTCGGTCCGAACGATCTTGGCCATCAGGCTCGCACCGAGCCAGATGTGGTACAGGTCCTCGGCGGTCGTATGCGGTTCGCTCTCGACCGTGAGCGAGCCCTCCGCCACGCCTGCCGCGATGGATTGCGACAGCCGTTCGATGATCGAGGCCGTGCCGCCCTTCAGGGCAAGGCGCATCGGCTCGGACAGGTCCGAGACTTCCGCCGCAAGCTTCACCGCGAGGCACTTGCGCCGGTCGTCGATGCTCCCCTGCGTGGCCTGCCATTTCCGCCAGTAGTTCATCAGACGCTCGGCATGGTTCAGCCCCGGCTCCGCCAGTGTGGTGTCGAGGTCGGCGAGATAGGTTTCGAAGTAGTCTGCCAAGAGGGCTTCGCCGAAAGCCTCCTTGGAGCCGAAGTAGTGGTAGAACGACCCCTTCGGCACGCCGGCCGAGGTCAGGATCTCGTTGAGCCCGACTCCGGAGAAGCCCTTCGCGCCGACGAGGCCATAGGCGGTGTCGAGGATCCCCCGACGGGTGTCGGTCTGTGCGGTGACGCGTCCCATGACCGTGAGATAGTCTGAATTAGACCGGTCGTCTAGTGGCGATCGGGTCTTTTTGTCGGGGACATCACCGGAGCGTATGCCCGACAATCCTGCGGCGTTCGGGGATCATCGCGGAACGTTTCATCGCGGGGGCCTGCTTCGACCACATCGTGTCGGCGAGACCCGATTCGATGTCTGAACAGGGCGGGCGATTGCCGGCTCGGGCTCGATGTCGGAATGACCATCGGTTACCTCATCGTGCGCAGCGCCTGATCCACGCTTCGTTCCCGAGCGGCATCCGGAGCCGAGGACATCCCTTTCGGCGTCGCGCTGCGGCCTCGAACAACTGCATTAGGGTGCGAGGCGACCGGTCGAGCTGACGCCCGCAGCACGGACGATCTGCAGGCATCGACGGCGCTGCTCGGGATCGGCGATTCGGCAGTAGGCATCGAGCAGTTCGAGGCATTCACGGCTGAGGGCGACGTCGTAGCCTTCGACCGGCATACCCGCTCCCGGCCCGCCAGAAACCGAACGTGGTACTGTGCCGAACGCGTCTGGCGAGATGCCGAGCTTCTCTGCAATCTGCTCCTGAAGCAGCCGTTTGCGGTTCGATGGAAGAAGTTGACCTTCCGAACTTGCATCAGAAGAGGCGGACGAAGTGGCGTCGACGAGGTTCAGCTTACGGTCCACGTCCTGTCCCCAATCGTCTGCCCATGAGTTTGAGGCCTACATGCCACAGGCCAAAGTGTATGCAAACGCGTGGCCGCATCGTGTCGGGAGAGCGGGAAACACTTTATCCTGTGTTAACCAGCCGTAAAAATGCCTCATGATTCAGTGAACGGAGGAATTGACGCGGGTTGGAGGTGAGAGTGGGACGAGGTCAGTTGGGTGGCGCGAAGGTTTCGCAGATCGGACTGCAGGATGCGATCGACGCCACGGACGTGATCGGCCGCTGGGATTGGGATATTCCCAATGACCGGGCCTTTTCAGATCCGACCGTTGCCCTGCTGTTCGGCGTCGACCCCGCTTTGGCAAAAGCCGGAACTCCCCTCGCTCGGTTCATGAGCGGAATGCATTCTGAAGATCGCGATCCGACACATCGCCTGATCGAACGATGCGCCGAGGCCGGGCGCTCATATCTGGCGGAATACCGGGTTTGTTCGGCCGACGGCAATCTGCGCTGGGTCCTTGCACGCGGTCGATTCGCGCTCAGCCAAACCGGCGCTCCACTGCGAGGCAGCGGGATCCTGATCGACGTGACACAGAAGTGGTTTGACCAGGCAGATCACGCCTCGGCTGCGGTCCTGCATTCCGATCACCCTCTGGAACGCGCAGCCGAGCACTGCTTGGCTGCCCACAAGGCGATCAATGAATTGCCCCGGTCGGTTCTCCACCTGCTGAGCGACGCACTCCTGCTGGAAGTTGGCAGCCAACTGGCGAAGCTCGAGGGCGATCAGCGCCGTGCGCGCATGAACTGATCGACCGCTGGCGCTACCAGCGCCGAAAGCGATCGAAAACCTGTGCGGAATGGGTTGCGACGCACGAGAACAGGGCGCCGGCGCGTCCGAGGTCGGTCCTGCCACATCCGCTTTGCGAACTGCTCCGGCGGGCGGAAGTCTTGTTTGCAGACGGGACAACCGACCGGCCAGCGAGGGACCTCGATTCGGTGCTCGAAGGATCGCGCCCCGCTGCAACCGGCTCAAGGACCTCCGGGCTAATTCATTGCACCGCGACGTCGTTCGTCCGTGAGTTTGGAGAGCGCACGCCCAACCTCCAGCAGCAGCATATCGCTCATCCGGTGTAGGAGGGGCTCGGGATACTCATGAATCGCTTCACGGGCCGCAAGGCAATGCTCTGCCGCGCGTTCCAAGGGGTGCTGAGCCTGACAACTCGCATCAGTACCTCTCGCATGATCACCGAGGCGAGATTGTGTGATGTCGATCAGCACACCGCTACCACGCTGAGGCCGTCCTGCCTCGTCCAATGCGATGCGTCCACGATCCAGAACCCAGCGTACCACACCGTCGGCCGAGCAAACTCGGTACTCGAACGCGCAGCAAAGGCCCGTTTCAGTGCTCAGTTTGATCTCGCGAATAAACCGCTCGCGGTCCTTCGGATGAACGCCGGCGAGGAACGTACCGAGAGAGGTGCCCGCTGCGGTCTCAGCGGGGTTGATGTTGAAGACAAGTGCTACGAGGGCGTCGGCATAGACGCGATCATTCGGAACGTCATATTCCCAGCGTCCGATAATATCGGATGCGTCAAGCGCCTGTTGCAGCATGATTTGCGACACCAGGGTCTCACGCGTTTGAAATCGCCCCACTCGCATCTCCGTGGTCGGATACAATGTGATGTTGCAGCATAATAAGAAAAAAACTAGCGAAAGCTATCCTCATCAAAATCTCGATGCGACATAAAAAGCTGTATGGTATCCTCCATGAAAGCGTTCGAGATGCGGTTCTGGGTTGTGGTGGAGAAGCGCCATGGGCCGTAAGCTGAGCCCGGCTGAAGCCGATGCGTTTACAAAAAACATCACGCGCTTGCCGGATCAGGAGGCGGAGGCTTCACCCTCGTATGGCTCGACCCTTCAATCCCGCATTGCAGATGCGCTCGGTCTGTCCGTATCAGACCTTTTCGATCGAGGGGCTTCCGACAATCAGGTTCCAGACGCCGGTCCTGGCGGGCCACCGGCCGAGACGGCGTTGAGCCGAGACTGTTCCGATCTCGTCGCGGTTTTCGCGTGTGTGGAAGACCCGGAAGAGCGCCAGCGCCTGCTGAAGATGGTTCGGGACGCAGTTCAAAGGAACAAGCACGGCAAGCTCTGACGTCGAGCATTTGGTATCGAAAGTAAGACTCTGAAACACGCGATTGAAATTGTTGATCGATTATAAAATTTTACACCGCATTCATATTAAGACACATCAATGAAACGCCCTTCCTTGCAACAGAATGGCAGCGTGCAACTTCGTTCTCTGTCTTTTGTTATCACGCTGAAGCAGGCTTGATCCTCAATGGAATACGACGAACGTTTCGAGGCCATGGCGGACGCATGCCTCAAAGCTCATGAAGCGGTCGCCGAGACAGGTACCCCGGCGATGCGCGCCATGACACGCGCCTTGCTGTGGCAGGTTGCACAGGAACTCGCTCAGAAAGACGAGCGCCGCAAAATGATGGACCGTTATGATGAGGCATCGGCGGAACGGCTGGACGCGTGATCGCCAGCGTGAGATCAATGCGGCGACGTACTTTTAACCGGCTACCGTCGAGCCATCATGCTTCTTCCACCGGGCCCTCGTCTGCCGAGGCAGATGCCACCTCGCGAACGGCTTGAAGGCATCGACGGCGTTGCTCAACATCTGTGATGCGGATGTACGCGTCGAGCAGTTCCAGGCACTCGCGGCTCAAGGCGGTGTCGGTCGACTGAAACGGGTTGGACGCGCTGTGCACGGCGTTCGGGGTTTCGCCTGGGTCCCGCAGCTCGGCGGCGGATATTCCGAGCTGTTGCGCGATGCGATTCTGAAGGTCCTGCCTCAGATCGGACATGACTTGGACTGGTCCGTTGACGTCTGACTCGGGTGAGAAAGACCTTGCTCCCTCGCTGGCATCGAGCTTGCGGTCCATCGCTCATCCCCAGTTGCATACAAAATTTGGCATCGTCGATTTAGCTGACCGGACGCTCGAACGCGATGGTGCAAAAAGACCAGTACGAGGTGTGAACCTGATTTCATATGTTAATATTTTGTTTTTCAGTTTCGGTGCCAAGTTATGTCGGAGATTCACGAGGCCAGGATCATCTGATGGCGCGGCGGGATACATGCGCGGCTGAAACCCCACAGATCGCGCTACAAGACGCCATGGATGCGTCGGATATGATCGGGCGCTGGGAATGGGATATCCCCAATGACCGGTTGTTTGCCGATGCGACCGTTGCTCTGCTTTCGAGTGTCGACCCTTCGGTGGCGCGCGGTGGAGCTCCGCTGAGTCTGTTCCTGAAAGCCGTTCATCCTGAAGATCGGGTGAAAACGGCCGAGATCATCGCCAGAAGCGCGCTGTCGGGGCGCTCCTACGTGCATGAGTATCGCATTCATTCAGCCGACGGCGCCCTGCGCTGGGTTTTGGCACGCGGTCGCATCGAGTTGGATGAAACGGGCCAGCCCCGCCGCGGCTCCGGCTTCCTGATCGACGTGACTGAACATCACGCCGATGAAGCCGCTTGTTCCGCCGGGTTACCGGATCTCTCAGAGCATCCGTTGGAGGAGGCGGCGGAGCATTGCCTCGCCGCCCGTCAGGCCGTCCAGAAGCTCGCCGATCCTCTCCTGGAGAACATGACCAACATGCTTCTGCTGGAGCTTGGGCGACGCCTCTCGAAACTGGAACGTGATCAGCGCCGCGCGCGCATGAACTGATCGTCGGATCGAGCCGCTATCTCCCGACCAGCGCGCGCCTCCGCGGCGTTTGATATGCGTCGCCTTTTTTCAAAAGGATGTCGGGACGGTAAGCCGTCCTCCGCCGACCCTCAAACGTCACCGGGTCAAGACCACGGTGTTCGTGGCGCCCACGCCCGATGGGGTGCTGGGACAGGTTACATTGAACACGGCATCGTTGTAGTCCTTGTCGTCGACCAACCCGCCCATATCATTCCATTTGTAGGTGATTTTCCGGCCCGGCGTCTGATTGCAGTTGACCGTTGCATTGCTCGGAGCGCCCAACGAGCAGAAGCCGTTACTCAGTAACCCGCCCTGCGTCGTCGTCTGAAGACTGCAGTTGAACAGCTGCAGCGCATAGGCGGCGGATGACGGGGGAACGAGGTGCGAATAGAAGATGTGGCTGCTCCCCGGAGCGGCGCCATAGCCATTGCGGCCATAGCTCGAGATCCCACCGGTCACGTTCTTCAGAGCGAACCCGATCTTCTGGCCGGTTCCAATGACGGCGGAAATATCCTTGGAACTGCTCCCTGCCGTGTTGGAAAATAGTAAGTTCAGATCGCTGTTGCTTGGAATTCCGTTGTTGGCTGGCACGACGTACCAGTAGATACTGTTCGCGTCGGCGGAATTGCTGGCGAAGCTCGACAGTGAGAACGCCAGCTTGTAGCCGGCACTGCGGGCCTCCGACAGGACCGTGACGGCAGTCTCGCTCGACACCATCGAGAGGATGGAGTTCGGGACCCGCGCTTCAGCCGCCACGGCCACGCTGTAGACGGCCGCGCTCGCCGCGCTCGGCGTTGCGGTGAAGGTCACATTCGCTGCGGAGGGCATCCGCGCGATGGCGTTGGCCATGAAACGCGTCGCGGTCGCCTGAGCGGTCGAACTTGTCGTGGCCGATACGTAGACGGACGCGCCCGCCAAGGCGGCGCTGTCGGCCGCCGCCTGAAGCTCGGATCGGAGCTGGACCGCCCGCATCATGTCGAGCCCGCCGCCCGCAATCAGCAGAACGGGAACGAGCATGACCCCGAACCAGACCGCAAACGTGCCCCTGCAATCCGTCAGGAAACGGCAAGGCGTGTCGCGTGGCGAGGAAGCGACCGGCATCCGCATGCTCTCAACTGCCGTATGTCACCGCCGTGCCGGAACGCGGGCGCGCCAGGGCGGAAACCGAGAAGGTCACGTTCAACGCAAGAGGAAAGGTCAGGGGTGATGCGTAACGAAAGCTCGCCTTGACAACGATCGCGCTGTCTCCGGAACTGGTCGTGACGGGCGCGGCATCGCTCGCGGCAGTGGCGATCGCTGAGACGATGCCGCAGCTGGTGTTCGTCCAGTCGACCTTCCGAACCGTGTTGAGGTAACTCACGCTCGCAACCGATGCCGCAAAGCCCGCGGTATCGAGGGGCAGCAGCGAGAGCTTGGCACCCTTGCAGTAATCCGCGACGTCCGAGGCCGTGACGCTCGCCTGCTGCGAAACGAGATCCGCCAGGTTGCGCGTGGCAGCAACGGCGAGCATCCGTGCCCGCGCCAGTGCGAAGACCTGGAAACTCCCGAGCATCGCGACCAGGATGAACGGAGCGATCAGGGCGAACTCGACGGCGCCGACGCCGGCTTCGTCAGACCGGTACCGCCTCGCCAAGGCGCGCATCAGTAGGGCTCGTTCTGAAACGACAAGGTCGTCAACAGCAGAACATCCGTGTCGAAGCCTGCGCCCTTCAACATCCCGGATAGCGGCGCCTTGCTATAGCCGATCTGGAGAATAACGTCGGATCCGGAGCTGCCGGAATTGAAGCCGGTCTTGCTCAATCCCCCGGCGCTGGTCGATGTCGCGGGCGAGAGGCTGGCAAAGCTCGTACCCGACTGAACATAATAGACGATCTTGTCGCAAGGAATGACGGGTGACGCCTTCGCGCAGATCGCGGCCTTGAAGGTCGCCTCGTTCACCGACCCGATCCGGAGCAGCCGGCTCGCATCACGCGCCGCGTTGTCGAGGGTACTGAGCATCAGCAGGCACAGACCAACCTCGATCCAGGCGAGAACCATCGCCAGGAAGCACGGCGTGATCATCGCGACCTCGACGGCTGTCGCCGCGCGCGTGTCGCGGATGAAGTCAGCCCATAGCCGGCACCACCGATGTGATCCGGAGCGTGTTCGACGGGACGGGGCGTCGCATGGGCGATCCATCTGCGCTCTCCCAGCTCGACAAGCCCCGTCGCGGCGACCGACCGGGATCCGCGGGCCGATGTTCACTCGGAATGGGCGAATCGCGCCGGAGCCGGATCGGACGGCGTCGGGGCAAACGTGGAGCTGTAGAGCTGCTCGTGCTGCCCCAGCAGCGTCAGGATCTGCGCGCGCAAGCCCGCATAGGAGTCCTGCATCTGGCGGAAATTCGCGTTGGTGGCCGTCTGCATATCACTCAAACGGTCGAGATCGTCCGTCTGGCTCTCCGCTTCGAGGAGACGGCTGCTCTCCCGTAACGCCAGAGTTCGCACCTGACGTTCGATGGCCTTCAAGGCCGCGACCTGTCCAGTGATGTAGTCCTGCGCATCCATCAGCTGCTCTACGCTTCTCTGGATGGTTCGCCGGAACTGCACCACATCCGGCACGGAGATCAAATCGTTGGCGGGAATCATGAGGGCAAGACCTCGATCTGCTGCTGTTCGGCTCTCAAACCCGGTGAAGCGGGGCTCGCCAGGCTGTACGGCTGCCCTGATGAGGCTTGGCCCCCGGGCGGTGTTCTTGGGACGTCACGGAACGCTGGGTTCATCCCGTCCGGCCAAAGCATGACCGGTGGAGCCCGCGACGATTCTCGCGGGCTCCGGTCTTGCGGGAACTCAGACCGGGAGGCGGCCTTCCTTCATGCCGAACTCAAGGAAGTGTTGCAGGGGATCCCAGCCGGCGGCGGCGACATCCGGGTTGGCTTCGAGGTAGGCGTTCGTGTGAAAGCCGGGTCCCGGATCGCGGCCCTCGTGCCATCCATACTCCTGGTAGTGGATCAGGGGATTGGCCCCATTCGCGGCGACGTCGGGGTTCGCGGCCAGGTAGGCGGCCGGATCGAACAGCTCGTTGGGGGCTCGCCCTTCCTTGGCACCGAAGTCGAGGTAGTGCTGGAAGGCGTAATCCCCCGGCTGAACGCCCGTCGCTGACCGTGCGGCGGCAGCGACGTCGGGATTGTGTTCCAGGTAGAACTCGACATCGAAGTCTCCCACAAGAGTCGGAGAACTTTCACCTTCGTACACGCTACGACCTTCCCGCTGGCCATGCTGAAGGTAATGCTCCAGGGCATTGGCACCCGCCGCCTTCACGTCCGGATTCAGAGACAGATACGTCTCAGGTGCGAAATCCGAACCCGGACTCCGGCCTTCCCGTTCGCCGTAGTTGAAGTAATGCTCCAGGGGATTGACGCCGGCCGCCGCCACGTCGGGATTTTCGGCCAAATACTCGCGCGTATGGAAGTAGGCGTTCGGATCACGTCCCTCGCGCCAGCCAAACGTCTCGTAATGGGTGTCGGCATCGACGTGGGCCCTCCACACATCCAGGTTGTTCGACAGGTACCAGACATCATCCACGAGTGAGTGGCCGTCGTTCTCCTGGATCGTACCATCCGTGAAGTGGAGCGTTCCGATACCACTGATGTCGTGATGCACGCCCTCCGGGTCCGTCAGGACGAGAGACTCGCCAGCCAAGGTGACGTGAGCATCGACGAAGGCGAAGCCAAACGTTGCCGCGGCAGCTGGAGCGACCCCTTGAAGAGAGACGCTGAGGGACGCCGAGTTCGACAGACCTTGTTCGTCCGAGACCGTGTAGGTGAAGATCTCAGTTCTGGTTTGCGCGCCGTTCCCGACGTTGTTGGCTCCGATGGCTTGATAGCTGTAGTGACCGTCTGCGGAGATCTGGAGAGTTCCATGGTCGGACACGACCGTGGCAGTACCCGTCGTCGGAACCTCAGCGGTCACGCCGTTTGCAAAGCGCACTGACGTCACGTGCAGGACATCGCCAGCATTGGGGTCAGTGTCGTTGGCGAGGACGTTGCCGGTCACCGCTGGTGCGTGCGTCACCGTCGAGATCGCCTCCGACACCGCCTGCGGGGCGACATTTCCGGGGCTGGTCGCATCGATCGTCATAGCGATGCGGCTCGTACTCGGCCCCACGTTGCCAGCCGCATCGATGATGTCGGCCGTCAACACGGTGTTCCCATCCGCCAGCGGGGCGGTGGGCGTGAAGGTGAAGCGTCCGTCTGTCCCGACCAGCGCCGTGCCGAGCACGGTGCCGTCAGACGAGATGGTGATGGTGGCGCCGGCCTCGGCCGTACCCGTGATGGTCGGGGTGGTGTCGGTGGTCGGCGCCAGGGCGTCGAACACCGGTGCGCCCGGCGGCGTGAGGTCGATGACCANCGTGCCGAGCACGGTGCCGTTGTCGGAGATGGTGACGGTGGTGCCGGCCTCGGCCGTACCCGTGATGGTCGGGGTGGTGTCGGTGGTCGGCGCCAGGGCGTCGAACACCGGTGCGCCCGGCGGCGTGAGGTCGATGACCAGGGGCGTCGCTGYGGAGGCGGGCGAGGCGTTGCCCGCCGCATCCACGGCGACCGCCGTGAGGCTGGCCGTGCCCTCGGGCAGAGCGGCCGGCGTCAGGCTGAAGCTGCCATCGGCAGCGGCGACGGTCGAGCCGATCTGGGTCGTGCCGTTCGAGACGATGACGGTCGAACCCGGCTCGGCCGTGCCGGTGATGGTCGGGGTGGTGTCGTTGGTGGGCGCCAGGGCATCCAGCACCGGGGCCGTCCGGCCTCGGCCGTACCCGTGATGGTCGGGGTGGTGTCGGTGGTCGGCGCCAGGGCGTCGAACACCGGTGCGCCCGGCGGCGTGAGGTCGATGACCAGRGGCGTCGCTGCGGAGGCGGGCGAGGCGTTGCCCGCCGCATCCACGGCGACCGCCGTGAGGCTGGCCGTGCCYTCGGGCAGAGCGGCCGGCGTCAGGCTGAAGCTGCCATCGGCAGCGGCCACGGTCGAGCCGATCTGGGTCGYGCCGTTCGAGACGATGACGGTCGCCCCCGGCTCGGCCGTGCCGGTGATGGTCGGGGTGGTGTCGTTGGTSGGYGCCAGGGCATCCAGCACCGGGGCCGYGGGAGGCGTGGTGTCCCCGTTGCCCGGCGTGGCGGTGACCACGAGGGTGACCGGGGTGGAGCCCGCCCCCACNGGGAGGCGTGGTGTCCCCGTTGCCCGGCGTGGCGGTGACCACGAGGGTGACCGGGGTGGAGCCCGCCCCCACRTTGCCGGCCGCATCGGCGGCRKTRCCCGTCAGGACGTTGTTSCCGTCCGCCAGCGGGRTGGTSGGCGTGAAGGTGAAGCGTCCGTCGGTCCCGRCGAGYGYCGTGCCGAGCACGGTGCCGTTGTCGGAGATGGTGACGGTGGTGCCGGCCTCGGCCGTACCCGTGATGGTCGGGGTGGTGTCGGTGGTCGGCGCCAGGGCGTCGAACACCGGTGCGCCCGGCGGCGTGAGGTCGATGACCANCGTGCCGAGCACGGTGCCGTTGTCGGAGATGGTGACGGTGGTGCCGGCCTCGGCCGTACCCGTGATGGTCGGGGTGGTGTCGGTGGTCGGCGCCAGGGCGTCGAACACCGGTGCGCCCGGCGGCGTGAGGTCGATGACCAGGGGYGTCGCTGCGGAGGCGGGCGAGGCGTTGCCYGCCGCATCCACGGCGACCGCCGTGAGGCTGGCCGTGCCYTCGGGCAGAGCGGCCGGYGTCAGGCTGAAGCTGCCATCGGCAGCGGCCACGGTCGAGCCGATCTGGGTCGTGCCGTTCGAGACGATGACGGTCGCCCCCGGCTCGGCCGTACCGGTGATGGTCGGAGTGGTGTCGTTGGTGGGCGCCACGAAGGCGGTGATGCTTGGAGCGTTCGGCGCAACGCTGTCGATGGTCAGAGCGACCGCAGCAGAGGGCGCCGAGACGTTACCGGCGAGATCGCGTGCGGTGACGGTGATGCTGTTGGTGCCCTGAGCCAGGTCGGCGACTGGGGTGTAGCTGAACACGCCGTTCGCGCCGGCGGTGGCGGTGCCCAGAACGGTGCCGTTGTCCGAGAGAGTGACGGTCGAACCCGCCTCGGCCGTGCCCGTGATGGTCGGGGTGGCGTCGGTGGTGAGGCCGGCCGCGGTGGTGATCACCGGTGCGCCGGGAGCGACGCTGTCGATGGTGAGAGCCACGGCGGTCGACGGTGCCGAGACGTTGCCGGCGAGATCCTGCGCCGTGACGGTGATGCTGCTGGCACCCTGAGCCAGATCGGCGGCCGGGGTGAAGCTGAAGACGCCGTTCGTGTCGGCGACGGTGGTGCCCAGCACGATGCCGTTATCCGAGATGATGACGGCCGAACCGGCCTCGGCCGTGCCCGTGATGGTCGGGGTGGCGTCGTTGGTGAGGCCGGGGGCGATAGTGAGGGTCGGCGCAGCGGGGGCGAGGCTGTCGATGGTGAGAGCGACAGCGGCCGAAGGCGCCGAGACGTTGCCGGCGAGATCCTGTGCGGTGACGGTGACGCTGTTGGCGCCCTGAACAAGGTTGGCGGCCGGGGTGAAGTTGAACGCGCCGCTGGTGTCGGCGACGGCGGTGCCCAGAACAAGGCCGTTGCCCGAAATGGTCACCGTCGAACCGGCTTCGGCCGTGCCCGTGATGGTCGGGGTGGCGTCGTTGGTGAGACCGGCTGCGCTTGTGATGACCGGTGCGTCGGGGGCGAGGCTGTCGATGGTGAGAGCCACGGCAGCCGAGGGCGTGGAGACGTTGCCGGCCGGACCCCGTGCGGTGGCAGTCAGGAGGTTGCTGCCTTCCGTGAGCGGGGTGGTGGGGGTGAAGCTGAACACGCCGTTCGCGCCGGCCAGCGCCGTCCCCAGCAAAATACCATTGTCCGAGATGGTCACCGTCGAGCCGGCCTCGGCCGTGCCCGTGATGGTCGGAGTGGCGTCGTTGATGAGGCCGGCCGGGGTGGTGATCACCGGTGCGCCGGGAGCGACGCTGTCGATGGTGAGAGCCACGGCGGAGGACGGTGCCGAGACGTTGCCGGCGAGATCCTGCGCCGTGACGGTGACGCTGTTGGCACCCTGAGCCAGATCGGTGGCGGGCGTGAAGCTGAAGACGCCGTTCGTGTCGGCGACGGTGGTGCCCAACACGATGCCGTTGTCCGAGATGGTCACGGTCGAACCGGCCTCCGCCGTGCCCGTGATGGTCGGGGTGGCGTCGTTGGTGAGGCCGGCGACGGTTGTGATGACCGGTGCGTCGGGGGCGAGGCTGTCGATGGTGAGCGCCACGGCAGCAGAGGCTGCCGAGACGTTGCCGGCGAGATCCCGTGCGGTGACGGTGAAGCTGTTGGCACCCTGAGCCAGATCGGTGGCCGGGGTGAAGCTGAACGCGCCGTTCGTGTCGGCCAGGGCGGTGCCCAGCACGATGCCGTTATCCGAGATGGTCACCGTCGAACCGACCTCGGCCGTGCCCGTGATGGTCGGGGTGGCGTCGTTGGTCAGGCCGGGTGCTGTGGTGAGGGTTGGCGCATCAGGCGCAACGCTGTCGATGGTGAGCGCCACGGCGACAGAGGCTGGCGACACGTTGCCGACGAGATCCTGCGCGGTGGCGGTCAGGACATTGCTGCCTGCCGTGAGTGGGATGGTGGGTGTGAAGCTGAAGCCCCCGTTCATGCCAGCGACGGCCGTGCCGATCAGGATGCCGTTGTCCAAGATGGTGACGGTGGCACCGGCCTCGGCCGTGCCCGTGATGGTTGGGGTCGTGTCGTTCGTGGGGCCTGCAAACGCTGTGATGCTCGGAGCGAGAGGAGCCACCGTGTCGACCAGCACCGTCACGGGTGCGGCCGGCGAGGCGGAGCCGCCGAGGGGCGTTGCCGTGACCTCCAGCGCATTGGTGCCGTCCGCCAGCGGAACCGTGAGAGTCACGCTGAAGAGACCGCCGGGACCAGCGGTGCCGACGCCGACCGCGCTCCCGTTGCTGGTGATCGTGATCAGGTCGCCAGCCAGGGCCGTCCCGGTGATGACGGGCGTGTCGTCGTTGGTCGGCGCCACGTAGTCGACGAGAGGGGCGCCGGGCACCCTCGTGTCGATGACGACCGGCGTCACGACCGAGGGAGCCGACAGATTGCCGGCGCCATCCTGCGCCGTGGCGGTGAGGTTGGCAGGTCCGTTCGGCAGAGGCACCGTCGGAGTCAGGCTGAAGCTGCCATCGGCGGCGGCGATGACGGTACCCAGCACGAGTGCGTCGCTGCGGACCGTGACCGTCGCCCCTGCCTCGGCCGTGCCCGTGATGGTCGGGGTGGCGTCGGCGATGGTGCCTGCAAAGGCGGTGATGGTCGGCGCACCGGGCGCAACGCTGTCGATGGTCAGAGCCACGGCAGCAGAGGGCGCCGAGACGTTGCCGGCGAGATCGCGCGCGGTGACGGTGACGGTGTTGACACCCTGGGCCAGGTCTGCGGCCGGGGTGAAGCTGAAGAGCCCGTTCGTGTCAGCCACGGCGGTGCCCAGCACGGTGCCGTTGTCCGAGAGGGTGACGGTGGAACCTGCCTCGGCCGTGCCCGTGATGGTCGGGGTGGCGTCGGGGGTGAGACCGGCCGCTGTGGTGATCACCGGTACGCCGGGAGTGAGGCTGTCGATGGTGAGAGCGACGGCGGCGGAGGCTGCCGAGACGTTGCCGGCGAGATCGCGGGCGGTCACGGTGACGGTGTTGACACCCTGGGCCAGGTCTGCGGCCGGGGTGAAGCTGAAGATGCCGTTCGGTCCAGCCACGGCCGTGCCGAGCACGGTCCCGTTGTTCGAGATGGTGACGGTGGCGCCGGCCTCGGCCGTGCCGGTGATGGTCGGGGTGGCGTCGTTGGTGAGGCCGGGCGCGATGGTGATCACCGGCGCACCGGGGGCGAGGCTGTCGATGGTGAGAGCCACGGCGGCAGAAGGCACCGAGACGTTGCCGGCGAGATCCCGCGCGGTCACGGTCAGAACGTTGCTACCCTGGACCAGATCGGCCGCCGGGGTGAAGCTGAAGACGCCGTTCGTGTCGGCCACGGCCGTGCCGAGCACGATGCCGTTATCCGAGATGGTGACGGTGGCGCCCGCCTCGGCCGTTCCTGTGATGGTCGGAGTGGCGTCGGGGGTGAGACCGGGCGCTGTGGTGATGGTTGGCGCGCCGGGGGCGAGGCTGTCGACGGTCAGAGTCACGGCGGCAGAGGGTGTCGAGACGTTGCCGGCAAGATCGCGCGCGGTCACGGTCAGAAGGTTGGGACCCTGGACCAGATCGGCCGCCGGGGTGAAGCTGAAGAGGCCGTTGGGTCCGGCCACGGCGGTGCCCAGCACGATGCCGTTATCCGAGATGGTGACGGTGGCACCGGCCTCGGCCGTGCCCGTGATGGTCGGAGTGGCATCGTTGGTGAGGCCGGCTGCGGTGGTGATCACCGGCGCACCGGGGGCGAGGCTGTCGATGGTGAGAGCCACGGCGGCGGAGGGCGCCGAAACGTTGCCGGCAAGATCGCGTGCGGTCACGGTCAGAAGGTTGGGACCCTGGACCAGATCGGCCGCCGGGGTGAAGCTGAAGACGCCGTTGGGTCCGGCCACGGCGGTGCCGATCACGGTGCCGTTGTTCGAAATGGTCACCGTCGAACCGGCCTCGGCCGTGCCGGTGATGGGCGGGGTGGCATCGTTGGTGAGGCCGGCCGCGGTGGTGATCACCGGCGCACCGGGGGCGAGGCTGTCGATGGTCAGAGCCACGGCAGCCGAGGGCGCCGAGATGCTGCCGGCGAGATCGCGTGCCGTGACGGTGATGCTGTTGGCACCCTGGGCCAGATCGGCCGCCGGGGTGAAGCTGAACACGCCGTTCGTGTCAGCGACGGCGGTGCCCAGCACGGTGCCGTTATCCGAGATGGTGACGGTGGCGCCGGCTTCGGCCGTACCCGTGATGGTCGGGGTGGCGTCGTTGGTAAGCCCTGCTGCCGTTGTGATCACCGGTGCGCCGGGGGCGACGCTGTCGATGATGAGAGCGACGGCGGCGGAGGCTGCCGAGACGTTGCCGGCGAGATCGCGCGCGGTGACGGTGAAGCTGTTGGCACCCTGAACAAGGTCGGCGCCCGGGGTGAAGCTGAACACGCCGTTCGGTCCGGCCACGGCGGTGCCGAGCACGATGCCGTTGTCCGAGATGGTGACGGTGGCGCCGGCCTCGGCCGTGCCCGTGATGGTCGGGGTGGCGTCCGTGGTGAGCCCTGCTGCCGTTGTGATGACCGGGGCGCCGGGGGCGACGCTGTCGATGGTGAGAGCGACAGCGGCAGAGGGCGCCGAGATGTTGCCGGCGAGATCGCGGGCGGTCACGGTCAGGACGTTGCTACCCTGACCCAGGTCGGCGCCCGGGGTGAAGCTGAACGCGCCGTTCGGTCCGGCCACGGCGGTGCCGAGCACGATGCCGTTGTCCGAGATGGTGACGGTGGCACCGGCCTCGGCCGTGCCCGTGATGGTCGGGGTGGCGTCGGTGGTGAGGCCGGCGGCGGTGGTGATCACCGGTACGCCGGGGGCAACGCTGTCGATGGTGAGAATGACGGCGGTGGATGATGCCGAGACGTTGCCGGCGAGATCGCGTGCGGTCGCGGTGAAGCTGTTGGCACCCTGAGCCAGGTTGGCGGCCGGAGTGAAGCTGAACACGCCGTTCGGTCCAGCGACGACCGAGTCCAGCACCGTGCCGTTGATCGAGATGGTGACGGTCGAACCCGCCTCGGCCGTGCCTACGATGGTCGGGGTGGCGTCGTTGGTGAGCCCAGCTGCGGTTGTGATGGTTGGCGTACCGGGCGCAACCGTATCGATCGTCAAGGCAACATCGTCGATTCCAAAACCGAGCTGTCCAAGTGAAACATCTAGAACGCTCCCTCTGAACACCCTGACTTCAGTCAGGTTTTGCCACGCGGAGCTGAACTGATACCGAGTCTCCCCCAGGAGCAGGCCGAGACTGACCAGGTCCCCGGACGCAGCCGAAACAACCTCGACGCCGTTTCTGTATCCGACGAAGACGACACCAGATAAAACACTCAAATCTGCTCTGATCGACAAAGCATTTAAATCGAATAACGTCCCGGTTTGGCGCGAGATCGACAGATAACCCGAGATCGAGCCGGTTTTCAGGCTCGCATCCGGCTCAAGAAGTTCGCGGTTGACGGCAAGTGTTCCCGTGGTGGCTCCAGAGGCATTCCGCTGAGCATAAACAAATCCATCGATCGTCAGCGAGCTGCCTGATCTGCCGGAGGATGCTTCAAACGTTTGGGTGCTTGCCATAGCTGTTCTCTCTAGGTGCGCCCGCGGATCCACATCCAACGGCTGGTTACACTTCAGACTGGACATGCCTGACGAGGACGCGGTGTCGTTCCCGTCGGCCATTCGCAAATATCAACCTACATACGAACAGTTCTCACGCAAGTATGTGTCGGCAGAGCCCGGGTGCGAAAACGACCGGCAGCAGCGGTTCTCGCTTCGCAAGCTTAATGACTGCCTAATGAGCCCGATAACGGCAGAAATTTGATCGGATTTCCGGAAGTTTCCGCGATTCGGACAAGAAAATTTAGGATATTTTTAAGAGCCTGAAGATCGTCTTAGGTGATGTGAGGCGCGCAACCAGCCCGAACGACACCCGGCGCGTGGTTCGAACTTAGCGTCAAAGGCGAAAAGCTTCGCCTTACGGCTGATCAGCTTAGAGCAAACAGGCGAACTCCGATGCGACTTCATCAGAATGCGGAGCTGAGAACGGCCCTTCTCCGCTGCCGGCGCGCGTTCTTCGGCGTCGGCGTCATGAGCGGCATCATCAACATCCTGTACCTGACGGGATCGTTCTTCATGCTCGAGGTCTACGACCGGGTCATCCCGGCCCGCTCGATCCCGACGCTCGTCGGGCTCGGCCTGCTGACGCTGACATTGTTTCTGTTCCAGGGGCTCATCGAGACCATCCGGGCGCGGGTCCTGGCCCGGATCGGCAGCTCGCTGGACGAGGCTTTGTCCGGGCGGGTCTTCGACATGGTGGTGCGCCATCCTCTCGAGGCACCGGCCGGCGGAGACGGACTCCTGCCGTTGCGGGACCTCGATCAGATCCGGAATTTCTTTTCGAGCCTCGGACCGACGGCGATCTTCGATCTGCCTTGGATGCCGATCTACCTTGGCATCTGCTTCCTGTTCCATCCGCTGATCGGTATCGCGGGCTTGGCCGGCGCTCTCGTCCTGGCGGCGCTGACCCTGCTGACCGAACTCCTGACCCGCCGGCCCCAGCGTGAAGCCACCCAGCATGGGGCGAGCCGTAACGCCCTCTCCGAGGCCGGGCGCCAGAACGCGGAGGTGCTTCGGGCCATGGGCATGCAGAAGGAGTTCGCGCAGATCTGGAACGCGGAGAATAACGCGTACATGCGGCGTCAGCGGCGCGTCGCCGACATCGCGGCGGGTCTCGGGACCACCTCGAAGATCTTCCGCATGGTGCTGCAATCCGCGGTGCTGGCGCTCGGGGCCTACCTGGTCATTCAGGGGCAGGCCACGGGCGGCATCATCATCGCCTCATCCATCCTCGTCTCGCGGGCGCTGGCACCGGCCGAGATCGCGATCGCCAACTGGAAGGGCTTTGTTGCGGCCCGGCAAGGCTGGGTGCGCCTGCATGACATGCTCGCGCGCTTCACCCCGGACAAACCGGCCCTCGCTCTGCCGGCTCCCGTCAGGTCCCTGACGGTCGAGAACGCATCGATCCTGCCGCCGGGCGGAACGCGTGCGATCGTCTCCGACGTCAGCTTCGGCCTCAAGGCGGGCGAGGGCGTCGGCATCATCGGGCCGAGTGCATCCGGCAAATCCACCCTGGCGCGGGCGCTCGTCGGCGTCTGGACGCCGATGCGTGGGGCGATCCGTCTCGACGGCGCCACCCTCGATCAGCGGTCCGGCGGCAGTCTCGGCCGCCACGTCGGCTACCTCCCTCAGGACGTCGAGCTCTTCGCCGGCACCATCGCGTCGAACATCGCGCGGCTGGCGCCGGACCCGAATGCCGAAGCCGTCGTTGCGGCCAGCCGGAGCGCCGGCGTGCACGAGCTGATCCTTCGGCTGCCCGAGGGATATGAGACCCGCATCGGCCCCGGCGGGGCGGGGCTCTCGGCAGGGCAGCGCCAGCGGATCGGCCTCGCGCGCGCACTCTACGGCGATCCTTTCCTGGTCGTTCTCGACGAACCGAACGCCAACCTCGACGAGGCCGGGGAAGCGGCACTCACGCAGGCGCTCCTCGGCGTGCGCATGCGCGGCGGCATCGTCGTCGTCGTCGCTCATCACCCCAGCGTCCTGGCCGCCGTCGATCTCGTGCTGGTCATGGAAGAGGGGCGGGCACGCGCCTTCGGCCGCAAGAACGAGGTGCTGAAGACGAATCTTCGCCCGACAGCTTTTCCCAACGTGCGCGCTCCGAAGCGCACCATCACCGCAACCGCGAATCCGGCCGAGACGAACCTGAAGGCTTCTGCATGACCCCGAGCAGCATGACTCTGAACGGCGTGACGGCTGGGTCGCTGCCGACGCGCGGCGCCGGTCCCCGGCCCTCCGAGGCCGACCAGTCGATCGGCCGGCACTTGACCGTGGTCTCCGGCATCATCGCCGTCCTCGTCTTCGGCATCGGCGGTTGGGCGACACTGACCGAGATCCACGGGGCCGTGGTGAGCCCGGGGCAGCTCGTCGTCGAGAGCGACGTCAAGAAGGTCCAGCACCCGACAGGCGGTGTTGTGAGCGAGATTCATGTCCGAGACGGCATGCGCGTCTCCCTCGGGGATGTCCTGATCACGCTGGACGAGACCCAGATCCGCGCCAACCTCGACATCATCCTGAAGGCCATGGACGAATTGACGGCCCGTCGTGCCCGCAACGAGGCGGAGCGCGATGGCCTGACGACGATCGATTTTCCCGACGCGCTGACACGGCGCAGGCGCGAGGAGCCGGCCGTCGCGCAATTGATCGATGGAGAGCGCCGCCTCTTCGAAACGCGCCGATCCGGCCGGGAAGGCCAGAAGGCCCAGCTACAACAACGTATTCTGCAGATCCGCCAGGAAATCACCGGTCTCGCCGAGCAAGCCGCCGCCAAGGCCCGCGAGATCGCCCTCATCGGAGACGAACTCGTCGGTGTGCGCGAGCTGTGGGCGCGGAATCTCGTGGCCGTTTCGCGGGTGACGGCTCTGGAGCGCGATGCGGCTCGCTTGGGCGGCGAGCGCGGGCAACTGGTCGCCGCCCAAGCGCAGGCGAACGGCAAGATTACGGAAACCGAGCTGCAGATCCTTCAGATCGATCAGGACATGCGGAGCGAGACGGGCAAGGAACTTGCCGATATCCGCGGCCGCTGGTCCGAGTTGTCGGAGAAACGCGTCGCCGCCCTCGACCAGTTGAAGCGCACGAATCTGCGTGCGCCTCAGGACGGCGTTGTGCACCAGATGACCGTTCACACGGTGGGTGGCCTGGTCGTCCCGGGTGAGCCCGCGATGCTGATCGTGCCCGATGCGGACACGCTCGCCGTCGAGATGCGCATCCAGCCCCAAGATATCGACAGCATCCACCTCGACCAGAAAGCCGTGCTGCGCTTCGCCGCCTTCAACCAGCGCGTGACGCCGGAGATCGGTGGAATGGTCAGCCGCATCTCCGCGGATGTCAGCCAGGACACGAAGACCGGCATGAGCTACTACACGGCCCGGATTCGTGTGCCCGACACGGAACGGGATCGCCTGGGCAAGGCACGGCTCGTACCCGGCATGCCGGTTGAGAGCTTCATCCAGACCGGAGAACGTTCCGTCCTATCCTACCTCGTCAAACCTCTGACGGACCAGATCGCGAAGGCCTGGCGGGAGCGCTGAACAACCCGTCGCGATGCAGGCCCGAAGGCTTCGTCCTCCAGGCGCGAACGGGACATCACCGGCTTCCCGGTCGCGCCCACGAGCCGCCTTGGACGGCCATGCCGATCGTCGGTCCGGTTATTTTCCCGCCTCGATCTCGCATATCACGCGGGCAAGCTCGGAGAGCAGGTACCGGGCGCGCGGGTCCTTGATCTTGTCGAAATGCTCGTTGAACAGAATCCCCTCAGGCGTCGAGGAGGCTTGGCCTCGACGGGCCTCCCTGTCAGGCAAGGCCTCTCCGCTTCGCGTATCGTAGAAGTAGTTCACGTCTACGTTCAGGGCTTGCGCGATCCGCTGAAGCTTGTCGGCTGCGATCCTGCTGCGTCCACTCTCGTATTTCTGGATCTGTTGGAACGTTACACCCAGGCTCTCACCGAGATTGGCCTGGCTGAGCCCGACCGAGCGGCGCAGCGACTTGATGCGGTTGCCGATCGTGTCTGCGCTGCCATCTTTATCTGCGTCTGACATTGCGTGTTACTCGAAAGAATTCTTGATCACGGAGAGGGGCGCCAGCACGACAAAGTCACGTCGTGCCGTTTGACTGCGCTCATGACACGGATCGTCATCTCGTGCGCGCGACAAGCCCGCGCAATATCGAAGTCCTGGACATGAGTACGAGCGCCCACCGGCGCCGCGACCTGACCGTTCTCGTTCGAACGGCCAGGGTGCGGCGCCGGCGGACCGATTCCACCAAGGACGTGGCGGGGATCGCGCGCCACTTGTGTGCCATCGTCTGCTTATCAATGAATCATGAACACAAGCTTGGGGCAATGTCACAACGCCGTGACGTGGATCGCGCGAATCCTCGATTCATGACTCTCCCGCCGCTTGCTGACCAGGATATCCGGCCGAGGTGGGGCGTTGCATGCGGCCGCTCAGGACGGCACCGCCACACGAACAGCGTCGAGACATCGCCGGCGCTGCGACGGGGTCGCGATGCGCGTTGGGGTTACGAGCAGACTGGTGCGGTCATGTGTGAACACCGTGACGATGGAAGTCGCGCCGTGGCCAGCAGGGACGAGCGGCGGTTTCGGGTCGATCCGCCCGATCAGGCATCGAGCAGAGATCGCCGCTCGCAGGATACAGGGCAGTGCATCCTCTCAGGCGGCTGGTCGTGTCCGACTCCGACCGGCCGCATCATGCCCTTGATGACACTCGGCGGCATCGGTTTGCCGAAGATGAAGCCCTGGACTTCGGAGCAGCCTTCCCGTCGGACCCAGTCCAGCTGCGCCTGCGTCTCGACACCTTCGGCGGTGATGGTTGCGCCGAGGTGCCTGCCCAGGCCCACCACGGCACGGACGATGGCTCCGGACGTCGACGCGCAGGCATCCTGGATGAACGAGCGATCAATCTTGATCTTGTCGAACGGGAACTGACAGAGGTAGCTGAGCGAGGAGTAGCCGGTCCCGAAATCGTCGATCGCCAGTCGGACACCGATCCTGCGGAGCCGATGCAGGCAGGCGATGACCCTCTCGGCGTCTTTCACAAGCACGCTTTCGGTGATCTCCAGCTCGAGGCGCTCCGGCGCGAGACCGGACCGGACCAGGGCGTCGAGGACGTGCTGGTGGAAGTCGATGTGCTGGATCTGAACCGCAGAGACGTTGACGCCGACGCGAAGATCGGAGGGCCACGATGCTGCTTCCTGACAGGCATCGCGCAGCGCCCAGGCTCCGAGTTCGACGATCAGGCCGGTCTCCTCGGCGAGCGGAATGAAATCGGCCGGCGAGATCATCCCCTTTGCCGCGTGCGGCCAGCGCAGCAAAGCCTCGAAACCGCGGAGCGTATCACTCGCAAGGTCAATGATCGGCTGGTAGTGCAGCGCGAAACCGCCGTTGCGGACGGTGTCCTTCAAGTCGATCTCAAGCAGATTACGGGACGCAACCGCCATATCCATCCCTGCCTCGTAGAAGCGGCACGTGTGACGACCCGCCTCCTTGGCCCGGTACAGCGCAATGTCCGCGTTCTTGAACAGGAGGTCGGCACGATCCCCGTCGTCCAATCCGATGGCGACACCGATGCTGACACCCACATTCGTCAGGTGCCCGTCGATATCCACGGGCTCGCCCACGATCTCGATGAGACGCTGCGCGGCCGCTCCCACGCCGTGCGGATGGCTTCGACCCAGCAGGATGATCGCAAACTCATCGCCTCCGAGACGCGCCACGATGTCGCCCGGCTGAAGTGAGCGCCGCATGCGGTCGGCCAGGGTACACAACAGGGCGTCGCCGGCCGGATGCCCGAAGGTGTCGTTGACCGTCTTGAAGCGATCGAGGTCGCAGCAGAGAACGGCGACCGCGGTCCCTTGCCGCTGCGCATGGACGAGTTCTTGGGTCAGCCGTTCCTGGAACTGCCGGCGGTTGGGCAGGCCCGTCAGGGCATCATGCCGGGCCATGTGCTCGATCTGTGCCTCGGCGCGCTTTCGCTCCGTCGCATCCACGACCGTGCCCTCGAAGCAGGATGGGCATCCTTCGGCATCGCGGACCAGCCACGCGGTTTCGGAGACCCAAATCGGTCGGCCGGTCGCGTGACCCGTGACCTCGGAGACAAAGTCATCGACCCTGCCATGCGTCAGCAGAAGGCGCATGAACGCGTGCGTCCGGTCGCCGTCGACGTACCAGTCATGGGTGAAGCCGGTGCCGGGCGCCGTCGCGCACGCCGAGTCACCGTATCCGTGAAGTTTCGCGAGAGCCTGGTTCGCCCGAACGAGCGTGCCATCGAGATTCGCACGATAGACGCCGACCACGGCGTTCTGGAAGAGCGTCTGGTACTCGGCCTCGGCGAGGCGAAGGGCCGCCTCGCGCCGCTTTCGCTCCGTGATGTCGGTGAAGGTCCGAACCAGTCCGCCTGTCGGCAAGGGCACCGATCGCACCTCGATCGAGGTGCCGTTCGGGCGTTCCCGCTCATAGGTGACGGCCGCGGTTCCCAGGGCGGCGCTCTCCAGCAGGTGTCGGAGTTCGCCATCGACCTTGCGGAACTCGCCGCGGTCAATCTGATGCTGCTGCAGGAGATCGAACCGGGCCCCCTCGTGGAGCAGCCCCTCCGAAACGCCGAGCAGATCCCGGGCCTTCTGGTTGTGCACAAGGACGCGATTGTCCGCACCGACCATCAGGATGCCCTGGTCCATGTTCTCCAGCGTCACACGAAGAAGCGTGCTGACTCCGCGCAACTGCTCCTCGGATCGCACGAGATCGGTGATGTCGACACAGACGCCGAGGAGAGCGACGACCGCACCGGTTTCATCGTGTTGCGGCAATCCGCGCGAGATGACGGTCCGGACCGTGCCGTCCGCCCTGACGAGGCGGCGCTGCCGGTCGAAGGGCCGAAGGACCATCCCGTTGCCCCCAGCATTCCTGGGATCGAAGGCCGCAAACATGTCGCGGTGTTCGTCGGGATGCAGGACATGAAGGAGGTCATCGAGAGTCAGTTCGCCGTCGGACACATCCTGTCCCACGAGCCTGCCCATGCTGGGCGACCACGTCGCCTTGCCGGATTTCAGATTGTACTGCCAATACCCGATGCCCCCGACCTGCTCGACGAGAAGCTGGTAATCCGCTGCTTCCCGCAGCTTGGCTTGTGCCGATTGCAGCGCCTCCAGATCCCGTCCGATCTGGTTCCGGGCCTCGTGCAGGCGCAGATGGGCAACCACGATGTTCGCAAGATCCTGAAACTGCCTGACCTGCTCGGGGGAAAAGGACCGCCGCTGGGAATCCATGAGACACAGGGTTCCGACGCGAATTCCCTGATGCAGAATGAGGGGCGCTCCGGCATAGAACCGGATGCCGAGCGGACCCGTGACCAGAGGGTTTTCCGCGAATCGAGGATCGGCCAGTGCATCCTCGATAATGAGGGCATCATCCGAAAGGATCGCATAGTTGCAGAATGCGATGTTCCGCGGCGTCTCCTTGACGTCGATCCCGCACCGAGCCTTGAACCACTGACGATTCTTATCCACCAGCGAGACGAAGGCGATCGGGGCCGAGAATAAAGCCTGTGCCGTGCGACACACGGCATCGAAATGTGTTTCGTCAGGCGTATCGAGCACCTTGAGATCGCGCAGGACTGCAAGCCGTTCGGACTCATTCTCCAATAACGGATACATTCAGTGCCTTATTGGACAGCTTGACCGCCCGTGTGCGGTTTCTGGCAGGAGATGACATTCCCAGGATCAAGCCACACCGGTTAACGATCCATGCCTCTTCGCTGTTGAAATTCAACCATCAGGCGATTTATTCTAATTTGGGAATCGGCGCTGCCCTGGGGGATGCGACCGCCGCCAAGCCCGAGGATTTTGACGTGAGACAAGTGCGGATGCTCCCCGGAACAGCAGATTGATGGCGGTCCCCGCCACACCGCCTGAAGTCCGGTGCGGTTCGCATTTTAGTTGATCTGTTCGCCTTCAAATAACAGTTTGGGAGCGACATAGGCAATCGAGAACCCGATCCCACCCAAACGATGCGAGGGAACCGGATGACTGCAAAAGCGTGGGATCACATCGAACCCGATAGTGAAGATGCCTTTGGATTTATTGTCGTCGATGAACATAGTTACAAAGGCTGCGTCATACAGGATGCTACCGATCTTGGCGCAAGATTGATCCTGATAAACGCGGAAATGATTCCGATGAATTTCGTTCTTTGTTCCTTGTCTTTCGATAAGGCGGTCCTATGCGCGTCAGTCTCGCGAACCGATGAGTCGATCGATGTCTGGTATGACTGTGACGATTGCGATGTGATGTTCAATCGTCACGACCGGCGAGCCACCTGATACCGTTCTTGCGGCTGTCGAAACTGTGGTCTTCGACGACGGGGCCGGTCAAAGCTCGACGAAAATGCCCTTGATCGCCGGTAGTATCGATGGCCTGACCGGCATGCTTTGAATTGGGCCGATCGAGAGAATCAGTCGGTTCACCGTGCTGCTGTGGGCGGCCGGATGGCAGAACGGGTCCTGGGCGACCTCGAGGGGCAAGCTCAAGACCGCGTGCCATCGTCACGGAAGTCTTTCCGCGCGATGCGTCGCAGATCGTGAACGGGGTCCGGCCAACGACCGGCAACCCATCCGGCTGCGTGTCTCCTTCGGCCGATGGCACCCGCGACTTGCCGGATCTGGTCTTCCGGTTGCTCGTGGCGACCGCAATGCAGTAGTTTGTGCCTCTCGGTCCGAAATATCGGGCAAGTCAAAGGCTTGCGAAATGGCATACAAACGAGGCGGTGAGATTTAATCCGCGCCGGTCGGATAATTTAGTGCGGTACTTCGTCGTATTCACAAATTCGTGAATAAGAGAATCCTATTAAGGCGTAGATTTTTTCTGACATGTGTCCACCCTTTCCAGCAACAATCCATTGCGGGAGGATCGGATGCAGTCGATCGCTGAGGCGGCTCCTGCTTTGAGGGCCGCCGGGCTCGTTGGCGTCTGGAATACCGATGTCGTTGCCGGGAAATCGATTCTCGATGCGGGTGCGGCTGCACTCCTTGCTGGCAATATTGGACTGGCCGGCCGACCAATTCCACTGGAAGTCGCACTCGGAGCGACGCACCCCGACGATAAAGCATGGCTGTTCGCGCGCATTCGTCGTGTACGCCAGATGGGCGGAGTTTTCTCGGCCGAGTTCCGGGTCGTGACAGCGACGGGCGATGTGCGCTGGGTTCTGAATCGCGGCACGCTCGCACCCGACACCTCAGGGGCGATGAAGGGTTTGGGGGCCTATATCGACACAACCGACAGCCACAATACCCGCTTCGTCTCAGCGGGGTCCCTGGCTCAGGTCGGCGAGGATCCCCTTGCGCATGCAGCAGATCGCTGCCTCGAAACGCATTCGGCCCTTGCCGCAGGCGGATATACGAATTTGCGCCGTATCACCGAAACGCTGCTCCTCGGGATCGGGCGAGCGCTCGCGCAGCGTCACACCTGATCGGGTGAGACGGACGTTCCTCCTCGGCCGGTCCAGATCCGAACGTGCGGCAGGAGACTGGCGCGTATCAGGGGGCAGTTGCGAGCTTAGTGCTTGGTGGAGGGACCAGGGGCTGCAAGAGGCTTGAGGTGCAGGAAACTCCGCTCCCCCGTCGCAGCCTCGGCCACATGGTCGATTTCATTCAGGAGGTCGCTCACGGTCTGCTGGTTGGCGGGCTTGAGATAAACACGCCGCCCAGTCATACGCCCGGCGATGAGTTGGGCCTCGGTCAACGCATCGAAGTCCGGACGCCCGGGTCGCTTCTTGGTCACTGGGCTGCTCTCCGTGCGGGGGGAAGGAAGCGCTCGGCTTCGGTCTTCCAAGCATCGCGCTGTTCGGTGACCCGAGAAAGGCAGGATCGCAAGGTTTCGATCTCCGCGTGAAGCTCACCGGCATCGACCGCGAGTTCGACACACTGGTCCTGAACCTCGGCAAGCATCTGGCGTAGCTCGGCATTCTCGATGCAGAGAGCCAGGAAGTCGGCATTGCGCTGGCCGGTATCGCTCATTCCGCCTCCCGTTCCGCGTTGAGCGGAGCGGCGCGTTTAGCGCAACCGGCGCATGGCTTCCAACCCCTAACGCGCCCGAGGTCGCTCACCTCGGCATCAAGGCCGCCATCAGCGCGGCTCACATCGCCGCCTTGACCCTCGAGACAGGGAGGGATGCCGGCGCTGTCCGCCGGAACGTCGTCGGCGAGGCCCGGGCGGCATCCGTGCAGCGCCAGAAGCCGGAGGTTCATGGATCGAATCGAAGGCCGCGTGGGAGCGGCAGGGGAAAACCTCGGTTCACCTTCGTTCGAGAAACACGAAGACGACTCTTCGAGGAGCCCCAGATCCTTGCCGGAGGCCACTTACGGCAGCGGTCACTTTTGATGTATCAGAACGAATGACAAAGGCAGGAAAAATCATCCTCTCTGTCATCGTCCTGGCAGCCGGAGGGGCTTCCCTAAGCGTTGCCGTTGGAGCGCTCACCAAGAAGCTGTCTCCCTGGCAAGTGTACGCCTGCGATTTTCGGCTCATCAGCGCAGCAACATGCGACCTGCCGATGGCTGCACACACCACACGCGTCTCGTCATCGCGTCAGGACGCTGACCGTGAGAGGCGCTTGGCTTACCGGGAGCGCATCGTCGCCTGTGAGCACCAGAAGACGGCGAAGAGGCGTAACGGCGAACCCGTATCGGCACGGAAATGCTGGAACGAGTCCCCAGCCCCTCTTGTCAGCGTCTCAAGCCGGTGATGCCGAAAGCGTCCTTGCCCCTGGCATGGTGTTTCGAAGCCGTTCAAAACAAGACGCTTCCTGATCTCCCTCCGGCATCGGGCAGGGCGACCGAAGCACACCGGAAATCGTCCTGCTTCGGCCAGAAGGCAGCATGGAGGGCGAAGCGGAGGCGAACACCCCCGAGGGCATCGGAAAACCCGTGCGGAGATCCGTGTCGGCGACAACGGCGTCGATCGCCGGGGCCGTCAATTCATGAGGGTACGGAGCCGGTCATGGGCTGGCTTCGAGAGGCGACGTCCGAGCTCCAGCAGGAGCATGTCGATCATGTTCTGCAGAAGAGGCTCCGAGAGTTTCTGGATGGCACTTTGCGCTGCGAGGCAAAGCTCGGCGGCCTCCTCCAAAGGATGATCTGAGCCATCGGACATCCCAGCCGAACACGCGGCTTCATCCGCCCGGTTTTGCGTGATGTCGATCAGGATGCCGGTTCCTCGCCGGGGCCGGCCTGTCTCATCCAGCTCGATGAGACCGCGAGCCAGAACCCACCTCATGGCGCCGTCGGCCGAGCGAACGCGATACTCCTGCACATAGGAGCGCCCCACCTTTGCGCTTCTCGCGATGACTCCCGCGGCTTCCGCCCGGTCATCAGGATGAATCGCCTTCAGGAATAGGTTCAGTGGCACCCCGACGCGCGCCGCAGCAGGTTCGACGCTGAAGAGCAGAGCAACCGTTGCGTCTGCGTACAGACGATCGTTGGGAATATCCCAATCCCAACGTCCGATTACATCCGACGCATCAATCGCAGCCTGCAATTGTATCTGCGAAGCTTTGGCCATATCTGCCCCGGCTTGCCGCACCACTGCCTCCAATGCACATGATTTCGTCGTTCACCACAACGTGAAACCTTTTTCAGCCCGGTTAACATGCGATAAATCGTCTGCGCCCTGTGGCCACGATATGGCCACGCTTTTTACATACGGTCTAAACTGAGAGGCCCGCAGTTTGACATTCTGGAGCCTATCATTGGGGACGGGACGTGGTCCGTAAGCCGAACCGTATCGAAGGCGCGTCGTCCGGCTTCCCTGACGCGAGCGAGGAGCCAAGCGCGATACGGCCCAGCCGCAGCCAACTGCTTCAGCAGCGGATCGCAGAGCAACTCGGGCTTTCGCCGGAAGCGTTCAGCACGGCACCTGTGCCGGCTTCCGGTGCGCCAAATGGTTGTCCTCCTTCCGGAGCCTTCGAGATCGGCCTCAGCCATGAGTGCCTCGAACTGCTCGAAGCCTACTCTCGGATCAAAGACCCAGAGCAGCGCCGTCGATGCCTGCAAGCTGTTCGCGAAGCGGCTGATGGTTCGGCTGTTGCAGGCCCGGTAACAAAGTCATGATGGCCCGAGCTGCCCGGAACAAGCGATCCCGACCGTTCCGGTGACGCTGGCAATCCGCGCAGGGATTTCCCCGCGGATTTTCGGATGATGGAGCAGCCGTCGGGGAGAGCATCGACGTCGGCCCGGCTCTGCGGACCGGCCGGAGCCAAACGGCGCACTCGTCCTCGTCGATGTCGGGCATCTGGTCGAACGCGGACCGGTCGGACAATGGGGTCGGGTCATCCGTTTCGCGCAGTGCTCGGCTGAGCGTCGGCGGAGATCTCAATCGCGCCCGATAGGCTCTCGCGAATGTGAGATGGTTTTTCCCTAGGCGCATCGGGGGCGTTCGACCGCCATGCGCGGCACGACACCTTGATTTTCGGGGCTCGCGGATGATGTCGCTCGCGATGCAGGATCATTGAAGCGCGTCCGTCTCGCGACGAGAGCCACGCCTCAAGCGGCCGTCGGCGACAGTCCGGCGGTCCGATCCGTCCGGCGACGCCGGTCCTGCGCCAAGGGGGATGTTGATGAACACGACGACGATCGACAAGACCGACACCGACTCCTACCCGATGGCGGGCCAGTGCCCGTTCGGAGGCGACCGCGTCGGCGGGGCCTTCGGCAGCCGTCCGGCCTTGGAGAACTGGTACCCGCATCGGCTCAGGGTCGAGCTCTTGCACCAGAACGGGCTGGCGGCCGATCCTCTCGGGCCGGATTTCGACTACGCTGCCGCCTTCCGGACGATCGACCTCGACGCGCTCAAGAGCGACATCAAACAGTTCCTCACCTCGTCGGTGGCATGGTGGCCCTCCGATTACGGCAATTACGGCCCGCAGATGGTTCGAATGGCCTGGCATTCGGCCGGCACCTACCGCATCGCCGACGGGCGCGGCGGGGCCGGCACCGGGATGCAGCGCTTCGCGCCGATCTCGAGTTGGTGGGACAACGGCAACACCGACAAGTCACGCCGCCTGCTGCAGCCGATCAAGCACAAGTACGGCAACGCCCTGTCCTGGGCCGACCTGATGGTGCTCACCGGCAATTGCGCCCTGGAGATCATGGGCTTGCCGACCTACGGTTTCGCCGGTGGGCGCCTGGACGCCTGGGAGGCGGACGACGCCACCTATTGGGGGCCGGAGGTCGTCGAGATGGGTTCCGTCTCGAGCTTCGACGAGATGGTCAACCGGGACAAGCGCTGGCGCGGCAAGAACGGCGATCCGGACTACGACCTGGAGAACCCGCTCGCCGCCTCCCACCAGGCGCTGATCTACGTGAATCCCGAGGGGCCTTACGCGAACGGCGATCCGCAGGGCTCGGCCAACGACATCCGGGTGACCTTCACCCGGATGGCCATGAACGACGAGGAGACCGTGGCGCTGATCGCCGGTGGCCACGCCTTCGGCAAGAGCCACGGCATGACCCCCGCCAAGGAGATCGGGCCGCCGCCCGAGATGGCGCCGATGGAGGCGATGGGGCTCGGCTGGCACAACCCGAACGGCACCGGGGCCGGCAAGGACACGATGACCAACGGCATCGAGGGCAGCTGGACCCCCGATCCGACGCAATGGGACAACGCCTACCTGGAGAACCTCTTCAAGTTCGACTGGGAGCAGACCAAGAGCCCGGCCGGCGCCCTGCAATGGACGCCCAAGGACCCGAACGCGCCGCGGACGCCCGATGCACATGTCGCGGGGCAGTCGCATCCCCTGATGATGATGACCTCCGACATCGCCCTCAAGGTCGACCCGGAGTACCGGAAGATCTGCGAGAAGTTCCTCAACGACTTCGACGCCTTCACGCAGGCCTTCTCCAAGGCGTGGTACAAGCTCACCCACCGCGACATGGGGCCCAAGCACCGCTATCTCGGCCCGGAGGTAACGATCGAGGACGGTCTGCTTTGGCAGGACCCGATCCCCGATGCGACCTATGCCTCCGTGGGCGAGGCCGAGATCGCCACGCTGAAGCAGACGATCCTGGCCACGGGCCTGTCGGTCTCGGACCTCGCCTTCACGGCCTTCTCGGCCGCCTCGACCTACCGCGACAGCGACAAGCGGGGCGGCGCCAACGGCGGCCGTCTCGCTCTTGCCCCGCAGAAGGACTGGGCCGTCAATCGCCGGGCCGCGCCCGTCGTCGAGGCGCTTCGCGGCGTCATGGCCGCATTCAACGACGCGCGTGGCGACGGCAAGCGGATTTCGCTCTCCGACCTGATCGTGCTCGCCGGCTGTGCCGCCGTGGAGAAGGCCGCTGTGGATGCGGGGATTGAGACGCGCGTGCCGTTCACGCCGGGCCGGGTCGACACCACGCAGGCGCTTACCGACATCGAGATGTTCGAGTGGTTGAAGCCAGTCGTCGATGGCTTCCGCAACTACGTCGATGACGGGTTCGGGGCGATGGCACCGCGCCTGTCGCCGGAGGAGATGTTCCTCGACAAGGCCAACCTGCTGACGCTGACCGCGCCGGAATGGGTGGTGCTGACCGGCGGTTTGCGGGCTCTGAACGCCAACCACGATGGCGCGAATCGGGGCATCTTCACCGACCGTGTCGGCGTGCTGACGACGGACTTCTTCCACACCCTGACCGACACGAACCTGATCTGGGAGAAGACCGACGCAGCCGGCACCACCTTCACCCTGAAGGACCGCGCGAGCGGGCAGGCCAAGTTCGAAGCTACCCGTGCGGACCTCATCTTCGGCTCGAACGCGCAGCTGCGCAACATCGCCGACGCCTATGCCGGCAGCGACGGCCACCAACGGTTCGTCACGGACTTCGTACGGGTCTGGGACAAGGTGATGATGCTCGACCGGTACGACGTGAAGGGCCACCGGCGTGACGGGGCCATGGCGGCCTGATCACGACGAGCGCAGCAAGTCGCGCCCCCGTTTCCCCATCCGGTGAGACGGGGGCGTTTTAAGATCAAACGTCTGTAAAATCGGTGTGTTGTCCCAGCCGCTTACGTTCGTAAGAGTGGGTTCGAAGATTTCATCCTGACTATCGTGTCAAATCATCGAATGATTGGAAGAACTATAGATTATTTATATTTCGATTTCTCCAGAGATGCCCCATTCGCATCTGCCCTGATCGGCGGCGAAACCCAAGACCCGGGCGCTCGTCGATTCTGACCGTCATAGGAAGGGCAAGGCGATCTGTCTTCGAGACGATCTCGATAAGGGGAGGAGGACGTCGAGGCTCCCCCAAGCCAGGCTCACGCCAGAAATGACCTCAAGCTTCCGCATCCTGGCCGTCAGCACCGCCACGAGGCGGTTGGTGCAGTTCGCAGGAGGGTTCAGGAGCACGTTCGGTTCAGGAACGGGCAGAGTCGCAAACCCCAGATGGGAAGTTTTAGCGCCGATGTATGGATCGGCCGATGCTCTCTGAGCCGGGAAGACCGCTTCCCATTGGAAAGCTGGTCGGAGTGGCAGGATTTGAACCTGCGACCCCCACGTCCCGAACGTGGGCGCGGACCGCAGGCGCTCCCTCTGTACAGAGCGCTTCCGTAGGGGACCAGCCCCCGTTTCGTTCACCGCCGTTCGCCCCGAAACGCGCCCGTTCACGATCAATGTTTGGTCGATGTTTGGTCGGGACGCGCTTTGTTCGCATCCCCGGCGTGTCCCGTTCCAGGCCACGCCGGGTCCCTTGCGCCACGCGGGTCTGGGTGGGAGAATTCGGCATTGGTCGTGGGCATACCCCCGGCCGGGGAGGAGACGAGCTCGCCCCGGTGCCACCCCCTGAAAAGGGCTATGGCCGACCAGACACGTCCGCACCCGGTCGAAAGCCGGGGTTGGCGGAAATCACGTGGGCGGGTGGGATCGGGTGCACCCGGGACCACCCGCTGCCTGTGCGATCCGCTTAACCGTCCGGAAACGCGGGCGGTCCACACCGGACCGATGCGCCCAAGCGACAAACCCGAGAGCCTCCTCAGCGGGCTCAACAACCACCTCGCCGAGGCGCTGGAGATGCAAGGCATCCCCGAGGCCCGGAGGGTTCTGCTCCTGCAGATGCGGAAGTGGACCAGCACCGTCGTGGTGCCGTTCCCCGGAGCGCACAAGCCTCGGGCCGCCCTGGAGGCGGAGATCCGGGCGATCCAGGCGTTCGCGGACGTGGACCGCCGCATCGGGCAGGTCGATCCTGCCCGGCTCATGGAGCCCTACCCGGGCAGTGGCCTGTACCGCACCGGCAGCGTCAGCGCGCCGAGCGAGACGTCCGGGAGCCCGGACGCCTCAGTCTGATCAGGCCGCGGCCTGCCTGTCGTCGCCGTGCACCATCGACATGGCGGACGCCTCGGCGAAGGACGTGCACCGCACGTACGTCGTCCGGACGCCAATCGTCCGGCCCGTGTCCCGGGCCTGAGCGAGCAACGCCACCCCGTTCACGACGGCGACGCCGACCTGGAACTTGGCCTGCGAATCCGGCCAGACCGCGTACGTCATGTCCGCGTCCGCGAAGGCAGACTTCAGCCACTTCGTCGGATCGGCCTTGGCCGCCATGGCCTGGTCCATGCTGGCGTTGGCGCGGTCGACGTAATCCTTGGTCTCCGCGGCGGTGAGCTTGTCGTCGATCCTGAGCATGGTTGTGCCTCCCTGTTGGTGATGGGAGCAGGATGCCGGGCGGGGATTACCGAGAGGCGAACGGCCAAGCTCGACCTGCCGGCGTGGTCACCGACGGATTAGCGGGACCGCTCGAATGCGACGGGACGGGCCAGGCCCTCCCCCGGCGCGCTCCGTTCGGCCTCTCGAATTGGGGGGTCATACGCCAGCCGGGGCTATTCCCCTCAACCCCTGTCGGGGTCCTCCACTCCGTTCCGGCGCTGGCGCGTGCGGGTCGCCCTCGGCCGTCTCCAGGCCCTCCCATCGAGGCCGCATCGGGCGGCCAGCGGGAGAGCACCATGGCCCAGGACATCCACCAGATCGTCACAGACAAGATCGTCGCGACCATGGAAGCCGGCGAGGCCGGACAGTGGACCTGCCCCTGGCACCGCACCGGCGGAGGCCTCCCCCGCAACGCCCTGACCGGCCGTCCGTACAGAGGCATCAACACCCTCAGCCTCTGGGTCGGCGCGCAGGCCGCCGGGTACTCTGACGACCGCTGGGCCACCTACAAGCAGTGGGGCGAGCTCGGGGCCCAGGTCCGCAAGGGCGAGCGCAGCACCATCATCGTCTTCTTCAAGGAGCTCGGCGAGGACGAGGACGGCAAGCGCCGGTTCGTGGCCCGGGCCAGCTACGGCTTCAACGCCGCGCAGGTGGAGGGCGCGCCCGAGGCCGGAGAGCCCTTCCCGGCGAGCGAGTGGAACCTGCCCGAGGTGTTCGACGGGTTCGTCGAGCACACCGGCGCACGGGTGATCCATGGCGGGGACGCTGCCTTCTACCAGCCCAGCAAGGACCGGATCGTCATGCCGCCCCGGGACCGGTTCCCGACCGCCCAGGGCTACGCCTCGACGATGTGCCACGAGCTCACGCACTGGTCCGGGGCCAAGGGCCGCCTCGACCGGGACCTGACCGGACGGTTCAAGAGCCAGGCCTACGCCGCCGAGGAGCTCGTGGCCGAACTCGGGAGCGCCTTCCTCTGCGCCGAGCTCGGGCTGGAGGCCGAGCCGCACCCGACGCACGCGAGCTACATCGCCTCCTGGATCAAGCTTCTCCGGAGCGACCCCAAGGCCATCTTCACCGCGGCGAGCGCGGCCTCCCGGGCAGCCGGTTACCTCACCAGCCTCCAGGCCCAGATGGCGGAGGCGGCCTGAGGGGCCGTCCCCCGAAATCCGCGGGGCGCCCGATTCGCGCCCCGCGAGGACCTGCTACCGATCAGACAGGAGCCCGCCATGCGCATCGCCCTCATCCTCATCCTGCTAGCCAGCCCGGCCGCGGCCGCGCCCGAGCACCCTGTCCGGCACACGACCGCCGAATATCTGGCGGCCTACGGGATGGCCCGGGACTACGCCCGGGCGCACTCGCCGCTGGCACCGCAGCCCACGTGCCGGCGAGCCATCGGGCGGCGCGCCTCGATGATCGTGGAACAGCGGTGCCGGGACGTCGCCGCGGGGACGCGGACGAACTGCACGACGACGGACTGGTGCGTGGCCATGCTCGACAACCTGGCGAGGCACTGCGCGTTCTGGCGGGGCGACGTCCTGTGTGTCTACGACGAGGACGGCGGGGCGATCAGGAACCCGGCGCCTAAAAGTCCCTGATCGGGGACTTTGCGTTCAGGCGCAGCCTCATCGCGTCGGCCCTCCGGGCGACGCCCTCGATGTCCGACATCATCGACATGATGGCCGCCCGGCCCCGGGCATCCTCCGCCAGATCGAGGGCGGCTGCCAGATTCCGACGGGCAGCCCGGATCTGCGACGCGGCCTTGCCCAAGGCCGCGGCCTGCGCCGAGGCATCCTCGCCGCGACGTCTCATGGTGGGTTCAGCCGGTCGCGCAGGTGAAAGCAGTGGCCCCCTGAGGGCGTCGCGACCCGGCGCCGCTTCGGACCCGAAGCGTGCCGGACGCTTTTCGTGGGCACCCGCAGCAGGGGTGTCTGGTCCACCTTCGCGCCGGTGCGGATCGCTTCGAGGCGGGCCAGCATCCTCAGCTTGTTCGCGGCCCGGATGGCTTCGAGGGTCTTCCTTCCCGTCATCGAGCGAGCTCCCTCAGAACCGTGTGCAGTCCGGGCCGCCGAGGCCCCAGCCGCGCCAGCGGTCGATGATGGGCTCGGCCTCGTCGTAGAGATCGTGGCTATCGCTCCACTCCTCGATGGCGCCGGGGACTTGCAGCGCGGCCAGAACCCGCTTGCCGCGTTCGGTTAGCCAGGCCCCTCCGACGGACCCGCCGTGCTCGGTAAGGGCGGCGTGGTCGAGCATGTAACGGAGGACGTAGGCGCGGCCCTGGTCCTCCCCCCAGACCGCACCCTGCAGGGCTTGCTTCTCCCAAGCCGGGTGCGCCTCCAGCGCTCGGCGCAGCCAATCGGCAGCGGCCGCTGGAATGCCGCAACCGCACCAGCCAAGGTGATGGGAGACGTCCTCGATGACGATGGCGGCTTCGCGCTTATCCATGGAACGACCCCACCGCCGGAAGATCGGCGTCCCCGGTTGGCGCGACCGGCTCGTACCGTCGGCAGACATTGAACTCCGTCTCGCCGACCTGGGCCCAGCCCGACGCCGGCGCCTTGACGCAAACGACGGTGAACCCGTCCGGCGCGTGGCCGGGCGAGCCGTTGTGATCCACGACACGGTGGATGTCCGTCCCGTCTCGGGTCACTAGGTCGCCGACCTGATAGAAGCGGTTGCCGTGCTGATCCGTCTCGCCCAAGGCGACGTTGGCCTCGAACTGTTCCAGGCGAGCGATCAGGCGCGCCTCGAACTCGGCGATGGTCGTCCGCCCGAGGACGACCGCGAGGAGGAGTTTGTCGAGGACACGCTGGTGCTCAGCGACGTGGTGCCGGGCCAGCATGTCCAGCCGGGCCTGCCAGGCCTCCGCCTTCATGACGCCGTCCCCGCCCTGAGGGCGATGTACCAAATGCGGCCCGGATCGTCCGTTGCGGCAAGTACGACCCCATCCCGGTCCTTCGCCTCCCACGGCAGGCCGTCCCGGTACATTGCCATCCTCACTGCGCGGGCCGTGATGGCGCCGACGTCATCGGCAGACCTCCACGGAACTTGGTAGCGGTCCCCATTGACGATGAGAGGAACGGTGCGCTCGGCCTCGGCGTCGATCTCGCCCGGCAGAGCGATGCGTCTCACGAGCTTCACTTGGTGCTCGTCGAAACATTCGACGCGGCCGGTCAGATAGATGTCACGGTGCCCGTCCCGCACGTAGACCTCGGCGAGGCGGAGCCCGTCCTCACCCTTCGCCTCGTCGCCCGTACGAACCCAGTAGAACTCCCGCTTGCCCATGCGAATCCGTCCTCCTCTTGAAAGAGGAGATCGTCCCGCTCGGCCACGCGAGCCACCAGGGCCCCGTGCCGTTGCGTGCATGGAAAATCGAGGATTTCGCGATCCCCGACAGGGCGTTGGCCGCGCCCCGCGAGGATGTCAGCACCTGTGCGCACGACGTCGTGCGCACGCTCCGGGAGACCCAAGCTTGGCTGTGTCAATCTGACTCATCTCGGGGCGTCGATTTCGTGGCTCGGGTCCAGGCGAGGCGGGGGGCCGAGTGCTTCAATTCCCAATGGCGGCGCAACGAACCTCGCTCGCCATGGAGGCCGACACCGTGTTCGAGAACCTGATCCTCGCCATCCTCGCGTTCCTCGGCTTCGCGCCGGCGACGTCCCAGCCCGCCCGCGTCGGCCCCGGCCCGACCGGGCGCCGTCATGCGATCCACCCGGCTCCCGCCGTTGCCAGCGCGCCGTCGACCGGCCCCGGTCCCGGCGGGCGCCGGCATGCCATCCACCGCGTTGCGCAGCCCGTTGTGCATGCCGTTGCGCAGCCCAAGCCGGCCGCGGCGCTGCGCAACAAGCTTTCCCTGCGCGAGGCGCAGGAGCGCGCATACGCCCTCGGCCTCAGGACGACGGAAACCGTCCGCATGATCCCGGCCGGTTTGGCGGTCCGGCACTTCCAGGCGCAGGCCGGGTGCGCCCCCTCACAGGACGGCCTGGGACGGGTGACGCGCCGGGAGGCCGAGATGTCGCTCGGGAGAGATCTCGTCGCTTACGTCGATCTCTGCCTCTCCGCCGGGCAGACGCTCCTCAGCATCAGCCCGGACACCGAGAAGGAGGGCGACGCCCTCTACAGACTCCACCTGAAGAGGTCGATGGAGGACGATGTCGAGCTCTGGGAAGCGGCGGCGCGGGCGCGGGATCGCCAGCGCGCCGACGCCCAGGCGGCCGGCCTCCCCCAGCCGGAGGCATTCCGCATCCCCGATGCCGTCGAGGTCATCATCGCTCAGCGGGCGGCGGCCGCCGCGGCCGCCCTCAAGCGCCGCGCCGAGAGTGCCGGGGGCTCCACCGGGAAGGGTGGCGCGGCCGTGGTTCGCCTCCCTACGGCCGAGGCCCCGAATACCGACGTCCCGACCGTCCCCGCTGGCCCGAAGTGAGGAGTTGCGCCATGACGAACAACGGCGTTGCGCACACCGCGTTGTGCACTCAAACGGAAACAGACGTTAAGCCAGCCATGGGTGCACAACGCACCCAAGAGCCCGCCCCGGCGGTCTCTGCTGACCAGGGGCTTCGCCCCGTGGACCCCCTGAAAAAGCCTCCGGCGAAGAGACCGGTCCCCACCGTACGGACGGCCCTCGGCCAGGTTTTGGGCATCCGATTGACGCCCGATCTGCGCGCCCGCGTCGCCGAGGCGGCCACGGCGTCGGGGGCGTCCGACAGCGCCTGGCTCCGGCAAGTCGCCCTGGAGGCGCTGGGCGTCGAGAGCCCCGTGGATGCCGCATCGGGCCGACGAGTACGGGTCGCCCCCGAGGACCAGATCGCCCTGGCGACGTGTGTTCGTGATCTCGGCGAGGCGACGCTTTCCGCCCAGGCGGGGCGGACCGCCGAAGCCGTCGCCGCCATGGAACGGGCGAGGCAGACGATCATCCCCGTCATCCTCGGTTTCGAGAGGCGGCCGTCATGAGTGCGCGGGTCCGCATCATGGCGGCATCGACGGACACGACCCGCCTCCTCGTCATGGAGGCTCACGGCTCCGACGCTGCGACGACCGCCCTCTTCACGGCCGCCCTGGCATTCATGTCGGGGCGACCCGGCGACCAGGGGCCGTCCATCGTGGCTCCGCCGTCGCCGACGATCACGCCGCCCAAAAAGGCCCGCAGGAGGCGCACGTGATCTCCGGCGCCATGCGCGGCAAGGGTCTCGGAGACGCCCTAGCCCGGCACCTGACCAAGCCCGAAAACGACGAGGTCATCGTGCTCGCCCCGCGGGGGCTGGGGTCCCCCGATCTCATTCGACAGGTGCGCGAGCTCGTGGCGTTGAGCCTCGGCGGCGGGACGGATCAGCCGGTTTATCACGTCCATTGTGATCCGGACCCGAGCATCGAGGACAACGCCGGCGCCCGGGCTCGCTGGTGGCTGTTGTTCGAGCGGGAGTTCCGCCTCGCCGGGCAGCCCTACTGCGGGGCCGAGCACGAAAAGCACGGACGCCGCCACGAGCACCGCGTCTACGGCCTCGTCCGCCGAGACGGGGGCGTCGTCGACCTCGCCTGGGACTACGCCAGGCGGGAGAAGGTCAGCCGAATCGTCGAGCACGAATTCGGCCTCGCACCGGTGCCGTCCAAGCATGCCCGCGCCATCGCCCGGGCCCTGCGCGAGGAGGGGCGCGCCGACGTCGCCGACTGGCTGGAGGCGGCGGGATGCCTCGATGCCGAAAGGCCGGTAGCACCCCTCAGCCCCGAGGAACGCCTCGTCCAGGAACGGACGGGGGTGTCCCTCGCCTCCGTCCGGGCGGCCGCCATGGAGGCATGGCACGCCTCCGACGACGGCGAGGCCCTCCGGGACGCCCTCCGGGAAAGGGGCCTCCTGCTACACGCCGGGCGGTCCGGGCCCGTCGTCTACGACGAGAGCGGGGCGGCGCATTTGCTCACCCGGCTGATCGGAGCGGCCAGTAAGGCCGCCGACGGCCAGCGCATCCCGGCGGCCGCCGTCCGGGCGCGCCTCGAAGGACTACCCCTCACCCAAGCTGGAGACGACAATGGACGCGATCATGGACAGGTTGTCGGCGCAGGAGCGACTGCTGCAGGCGATCCTGACGGCGCTGGCGCCGGCGGAGGAGGAGGCCGGGCCGGGGCTGTCGGACCTGATCGAGGCCCTGCAGTCCCTGACGGCGGCGGTCGAGATGCAGGGCGAGGAGATCCGCGCCCTGCGCTCCGCCGTCTCCGCGGCCTATCCGTCATCGACGCCAGGGCGCTCACGCGCCGCCTGAAGGGGCTCGACGCGGCCCGGCTGGCCGAGCTCGACAGGGAGCGCGCCCGCCTCGGGAACGGCCTCGCCCGCGCGGACATGTGGGGCGTCGGCCGCCTCTGAGGACGAAGCCTCCGCCTCGTCCTCGGGCTCGAACTCGTACTCGGGCTCGGACCCGTAATGCGGCTCCGGCCCGACGAGCGGGACGGCCAGTCCGATGCTCAGGGCGCTGTCCAACAGGGCAAGGTGATCCTCGCCCTCGTCGCGCATCAGTCTCACGTGCTCCATCGAGGGCGAGGACTCCCCGGACCTCCAGCGCCGCACTTGACGTTCGCTGACGCCCAACACGACTGCGGCGCCCGTCCACCAACTCAGCCCAAAAACGTATTTAGCGATGAGGGCGATCTCCGAGAGGTAGGCCATCCGCGGCGCGACGCGGTGCACCCATGTTCGCGTCCGCGTTCCCGGACTCGCCGGGATCTCGGACTCAGGCATGCCGTCAGGGTCCGGGATCGAGGCGCGGAGCGCCTGCAGGCCAGTCGGCCGGACGTCGACCTCCACGACCGTAGGCGCCGCCCACGCCGGGGCGGCCAGAGCGGCCGGGACCTCGGGCGGCGAGGTGACCTGCGGGGGCAGCGCAGCGAGGTGTTCCAGGATGGTCGTCTGCACGGGGGCGACGTACGGCTCCAAGGGGATGACCCGGGGCACCGGCGGGAGAGGCCTGGGGGGTTTCATTCACATCATGCTCGGCGAGGGGGCGTCGTCCGGCTCCGGCTCCGGGACCGGATCGGGCTCGGGCGAGGCGACTAGGCGCGAGGCAAGGCGCGCTTTGAGGGAATGGGCCTCGATGCTGAGGCGCTTCCCCTCATCGAGGATCGACGCGACGCGATCCTGCACGACCCTGAGCATGGCGTTTTCGATCCACTCCGGAAACGGACGTGCGGCGGACAGGTAGTGGCTTATCTGGGGGCCACCGACGCGGCGGCCGGTGACGCGCGACAGGTCCGCTGCCAGAGGGGCGATCCAGCGCGGCCCGTGTATGAGCTCGCCGATGCGAGTGACGAGCTCGCGGCGATACTCGTGATCCCTAGTGGCGGCGGTCATCGGCCTCTCCCTTCCGGTTCGCGAGGCCGGCCTGAAGGCGGGCGCGGCGCAGCTGCACGAGGGCGATCTCCCGGATCAGATCCGCGCCGTGCTCGTCGGCGCGGGTCTCGGCGAGGCGCGACCAGAGGTCGTCCTCCGGAAGGGGCTGCCGGGGCGGGGGCTGGTCTGGGCGGCGGCGGTAGACGAAGGGCACGGTCGGGTTCCTGATGATGGCGGGTGGGATGCCGGCCCCCGTCGAGCCGTCCTGGACCGGGCGGCTGGAGGGAGGCCGGGGCGCGGGGCCCCGGAGGTCCGATCAGGCTTCGGAGGCGAGGTCCGATGCGGCCGTGACAAGGCGGGCCTTTACGAGGGCGAGCACCTCCGCTTCGAGCGCCGCGTCGCAAGTAAGCCTTTCACTCCAGTCCGCGTTCTCGCCGTAGATGCTCACGGCCTGCTTGGGGTCCCAGTCGTAGTCTGATCCGTTCTGGACCACGTTCTCCTCAATGCCCTCCATCACCTGATCGGCGATGGCCTCGGCGTCCTGTGTCCGCAGGACGGCATTGAGACGGTCCCACTCGGCTGGTGTTCCCTCGCCCTCGGGGATGGCGTCGATGACGTATGGGGGTACGTGCGCCCCCGAGGCGATGCATCCGGCGAGACCGTCGTATCCGCGCGATGTCAGGTGCCTGAGTTCCATGTCGGTCTCCTTCATGCCCGGAGGGATCGGGCTGGTGGTGCGGCCCTCGTCGAGACGTCCCGAGGGGCGTCCGGAGGAGGGCCGGGGCGCAGGGCCCCGGCGCCTGCTAGACAGTGAGTTTCGCCGTGAACTCCTCCACGGCGGCCTGCCTCGCCACGACACGCAGCAGCGTCGCCTCGTCGATGCGGAACCCGTCGCAGGCCTGGAGGCACTCATCCAGAGTGAAGGTGCACGTCTCGATCCACTCGATCCGGATCGCCTCGGCCATCAGGACCCTGGCCTCGTGGTCGAGCTTGAGGGCGCTCTCGTGCGCGATCTGCACGTTGCGGTACGCGTCATCGGTGGGGAGGGTGCTGGACAGGTCGTCGTGGGCGTCGAGGAGCGCGTCGTTCGTCTCCTGCAGGATGCTGTAGGCGCCGATGAGCGCCCGGTTCTGCACGTTCTGAAATTTGCGGTTGATGACGACGTGGGGGAAGCGGAGGTACATGCGGCGAGCCTCGGTTGTGCGGCACTAATTTAGTGTCATGCCGGAGCGCTCTATTTGCAATAGGACGTCACCAAAATAGTGACGATGTCACGGGAAAAGGTGTGGGTCCGCCACGGCGGCCGGTTCGCGATCAGCCAGGTCCAGGTAGGATGCGCCTGTATTGTCACGCGCGCGCGAGGAGGCGGCCATGCTTGAAGGACGGGGGATGGACTTCGAGGGGATGGGGCTAGCCGCCGGCTACGCCCGGGACGTCCGCATGCTGCAGGCCCAGGCCGGCGGCGTCATCCATGAGGCCAACAGGCAGATCGCCATCGGCAACGCGGCGCTGCGGGGCCGCGTCGCCCAGGTCGATGCCCTGGTGGCAGCGTTGCGCGAGGTCTCCCCGACGCATCCGCTGCTCACGCCGACAGGGCGCTACTACCGGAACGGCGGGGCCGAGACGGGAGTCTGGCGGGCCTACGATGACGCACAGTCCGCCCGGGCCCGGCGCGAGGGCGTCCCGGAGACAGAGCTCGCCCTCACGCGGGAGGCGCATGCGGCCCGGGCGGAGGCGGAGATCCTCGCGATCCCCCTCGACGTCCGCGGATGGATCAGCTCGCGCTGGTACTGGAGAGGTGTCCAGCACCGGACACGGGCCGGCGCCGAGCGAGCCCGGGCGGCTGAGGCGGCCGCGGCCAAGGCACAGGTCCTGGCGGCATGACGCGGGCACTCATCCTCGCCATCGCGCTGGCGGCCGCCGCACCCGCATGCGCGCAAACCGGGCCGAACGCAGTGCCGCCCCCGTACATCGCGGACGATCAGTGGCCGTCGGTACGGGACCGCTGGCACTACGCGGTTCAGGCCCCCGGCGCCCCGGGGCGGACGAGGTTCGCATACGTGGATGCCGTCCCCGACGGCCGGGACGGCTGGAAGGTGACCGTGGCCTGTGGCGAGCACGTCGCGACGACGGGACGGGAGACGTCGCGTATCGTGGCGGCGGGGATCGCCGGCCGGGGGCGGATGCCGGCAATCGGCGGTGCGGCCGCATTCCCGGACGGCGCTCGGCTCTCGTTCCTGATCGGGCAGGAACCCGGGGATGCGAGCCTCGACCTGGCGTCCCAATTCACGGACTCGCGCTGCGCCTCCGGGACAGGGCAACTATCGACCGGGGACTGAGGCCCCGCCCCGGGCGGCCATGGCGGCCGCGAATGCAGCCTTGCCTTGCTCGGCGGCCCGGTGGCGGATGGCGCGGTGTCGGTCGAGGACGCCGTCAGCGAGATCCTGCTCGCCGGCCGCGGCCACGACGTCCGCCGCAGTGCGCAGGGCCAACTCCCTCGCCCAAGACATCGTCCGGGCGCTGGGCTTGCCCTCGCCGACGCGCCAGCGTGACAGCGTCCGCGGGTTCTCGCCGATGCGGTCGGCGATCTTGCCCTCCCACCTGTCGCCGTGGATGAGCAGGTGGCGGTAGTTCAACGACACGGTGACGGGTCCCTGGGTGGCAGGGAGAGCGTCACGCAGCGGAGCGTATTCGGATAGGCGACGGACCGCAGGTCATTGGCCCGATGGTCCCGGATCGAGGGAACCGTCGGGAACCAGAAACATCGAAGCCCCGCCCGACCTTTCGGTCAGACGGGGCTCCCCATCGATGTGCTGCATCTAGGACCTGTCGGCGGGCTGATTATACCCCCGAGAGCCGTTCCCGTTCAAGCGGATACGCGGGCCGGGGCTGAGGTTTCGGCAGCCAGAAGACGGACGATGAAGGCCGGCAGCGGGGGCCGGAGAGACGAGGCGAGCGGGACGGAACGGGGGCCAGGGAAGGTCGCCACGGCACCTTCGATGCGCGACCCGCTACCCACGCTCATCCCGGGATCGGATGCCGTTCTCGGGCCTCCCTGGGGATCGAGGGTCGGGAACAGGATCGAGACGGCGGCGGGACGGGCCGGAATGGCGTCGGCGGGGGTGTCCGAGGCGGTCGGTTCGCCCGAGGGGGGCAAGGCCCCCGGCACAGCCACTATAGAAGTGGTCGAACCGTGAGGAGAGGAGACGGACCCGTCCTCCGAGGTCTCGCAATCTGTTTCGACGGCGGCCTCGGTCACGGTCTCGACGGGAACCTCGGCGGCCTCGGCCATGGCCCTGCGCAGGCTGGTCTCGCCCCGGCGCCCGACGAACGCCGACACTATCTCGCGCATGGACTTGCCGGCCGCCTGCAGGGCGAGGGCCTCGCGACCGTCGGCGAGTCTGGCGGACACCGTCACGACGAGGGGCGTGGCACCGGCTTCGGCCCGACGCTCCGCCGACCGCTCCCTCTCCGACTGCACCACGCCACCTGGCAACAGCGCACCGGCCCCGGCGGCCCGCAGGTTTTCCTCGGGGACGTCAGTCAGGCCGAGCAGGGTCAGCATACGCGCCTTGGAGTATTGGTAAACGACGGGCCTCTCGACGCCGTCGTGGTCTCGGGTCTCGCCGTTCTCATGGCGCCGCAGAACCCGCTCCGTCGCGCCGAGGCTCGTCCGAAGCTCTGCCTCGGGCAGGCCAGCGGGACCGGCCAGCCTCTCCGCCCACGACGCCGCGTCCCCGCCCTCGGACTGGGCAAGAGCACAGGCCGACAGGAAGGCCCAAAGGTCTCGCCGTCCCTCGGGAGGCGTCCCGCCCCACATGACGCGTACGGCGTCGAGGGCCTTTACGATGCCGGGCCAGTATCCGCCGGAAATCCGGCGGTGCTGCTTCTCCTCGACGAACGGGATGCCGGTGGCCTCGGCCACGGCGCGGCGAGCCTGGCGATTGGCCTCGCGGATGTCGTACTCGGCCTGACGTTCGGCCTTGATGCAGGCCATCTGGTCGCGCGTGAAGGGGAGAAAGGACGACGCGAGATCCTCGAAATCGTGACGCTCGACGTCCGCCCAACTCGCAGGCCAAACGAGTCTGGCGACCTTGCCGGACTTGCCGTTGTACGATCCGGCCAGGCGCAGGACGCGGGCCGTGTCGGTCGCGGCGCGGTCGAGGCCGGTGCCACGCCAGACCGCCGCCATCGTCTCCTCGTGGGCCACGACCTCGGGGTCCTGCCGACGGGTGCCGCCGGATGTCCGGACGATCTCGGCCGCCTTGCCGCCGGCGGGACCGAGCATCCACCGCTGGACCGCCCGATGCCGTCCGGTGACCCCCTTTGCCGCCATGAGCGGCTGATGAAGCCACACGAGATGCAGGCCTCGTCCGCTGAACAAGATGTAGCTGGGAAGCGGCTTCCCGGCGGCGCGCAGGCGCTCGATCAGGATGCCTGCCATCTCCTCCGGGTCGAGCCCACGGAACTCGGCCTGGTCGTGGCAGTCGCAGTCCGCGATCAGGGACTGCAACTGGACGAGGCTGGTGCTGCCCCTGGCACCGTAGAACCTCTGCATGCTCACGTGCGTCGCCCAAAGCAGGGCGTCCGAGGTAGCGAGCTCGGAGACGGTGACGACACGCGTCTCCCACCGGTGCTCGCCGTCGGAGCCCTGGGTCGAACGCATCAACGAGACCTTGCCCTTGACGCCGGGCAGGTCGGGGTGGAGGGCGCGAGCATGGGCGGCGCGTGGGCTGGCGTTGACGCGAGCCTGGTACTCGCCGCGAATGGCGACGAGCTCGGCCTCCGGACGCAGCATCGGTGCGAACGGGTCGAGGCGAGCGGGGGCGATGGCGGGGAAGTGGAACAAGGCGACGACGGTCCATGACGGCACCGGGGCAGCACGACCCGACGCGACATGATGAGTGTCCCACCCGCCCTCGAAATCCGCCAGGGCCACCCCTTGACGGAGGCCGGGCACGGGAAGCCGCAACCGAGCATGCCGCCTGGGAGACGGGGGTTGCCGCAAACTCCACGGCTCCCGGCAGGGGCATGGAACGGCCGTTCGTCATCGCCGAGGGTGAAACCGATCCTGACGTCCGAAATCCAGTTCTCGGCCGCGCCTCAGGGTCATAAACGGACGTTTCGTTCGATAAATAGAACGTGCGCAAATTTCAGGCAGACAACGATGCGGCGTTTAATTCTTGGGCACCTGCGTCCAGAACTGTTTGGAATGGCCATCCCGACCTTGAGTGCGTAGCCTAGATCGCGCCACGCCCGAGCCGGCATCGTCCCGGGCATGGCCCATGAGTTCAAAGTCCGCATCGCTTCAGACGTCGGTCCGCTGATCGAGGACTGGCGCGACCGCTTCGTCTCGACCGTCGGCATCGCCAAGTACCGGCGAGCGGCCGGCTGGGCCATGGACGAGACCGCCAAGGCGGCCGTCGTCGGCATCCGCAAGCAGTTCCACAAGACCCTCAAGTGGAACACGCCGTGGACGCAGCGCGCGATCAAGTACACCGGTCCAGGCGTTGGCAGCCTGAACCAGACCGTGCTGCTGACGATCAACGACGACAGCGCTTGGACCTATAGCACCAAGCTTAACGGTAAGCCGTTAACGTAGCTTACCAATGGGCTCAATCGCCGACGGGACCAAGCCGCCTCACGTGGCAGTATTCATTTTCAATTCCGCGAGGGCGACGGTGATGCCGGTGTCACCAACGATGACGGACAGCGACGGGAGCCCGTCTATCGACAGATCCATGGTGATCGCCCCGAGTTGGACGAGGTCCGTCTCGCTGGGTCGGATGGAGCTTCGACGAGGATGGGAGTGCCACTCGCCCACGTAACGGACCTGGTGCATGACCCTGGCCTCCTTCGCGGCGATGTCGTCGCCCAGTCCGGCGACGCCGCGCTCGAACTGGGTGGGCGAGCCGACGCTGTCGGGTGGCGGCGGCAACGCCTCCACGAGGTGTATCCGCCGCGCTCGGGTATCGACGACGCCGATCACCGCGCCCCCGGTCTCGCTCGGCAACCTCGCCTCCCTCATGGCGACCATCGACGCCCGGACCGAGGCGTCGAGCGCCACCTCCCAATCGAGGATCGTCACCCGTTCGACCTGCGAGACTGCCGGCCTCGTGGGCGTGACCTGCCCCTCGGCGCCGATGGACCAGATGCCGATGAAGGCATCGGGTCGGTCTACGGCCTCAGCAAGGGCCCGGGCTGCCAGGGCCGATAGCAGGGCGACCCGGCTGGCGGGAACGCGGTTGGTGACCGCCCTGCAGGCCCCGGTGTACGCGAAGCGCTCGCCCACGGCCGTCAGGTGCCGTTCGAGTTCGGCATGCTGGAGGACCTCACGGTAATACTGGGCTTCGAGATCCCGCAGGGCGACGGCGCGGTCGGCCGCCTCGACGAGGACGATGGCGGCCTCGGCCGACGGATTGAAGAAGACGCTGACGCGCCGGCCACCCACGTCCAGATCGGCCAGGTGCCTGCTCGCGGCCACGGACGCCGTCGCGTCGATGATGATCTCGGCCTGCGACAGGGCCAGCGCGAGCTCGTCCGCATGCTCGCCCGGCTTGAGGATGTCGCAGCCGATGGCGGCGCCGACCACGGTCGGTCCCGTGAGGGTGAAGATCGAGTTGAGACGATCCTTCAGGGCATGGGCCTTTCGAAGACCGATCTGCGGCGACCGAAGGGTGTGACGGGCGAGATTGTGGGGAAGGAGGCGGTCGTCGTCGACGATGGTCCAATCGAACCTGCCTTCCCGGGTCATGTATTCGGCGAGGTGTGATCCGACGGCGCCGGCACCGACCATGACGGCCTTGCGTCCGTCGCGGGCAGGCCGGCCCGACAGGGCCGCGGCCCTGTCGGGATCGAAGGCCACATGGACCTGGGCGATCTCGACACCGCACGCAGCGAGCGCCGCGTCGTCCGGGTCCGTGGTGATCACCTGCCGAGCGAAGCCGGATGGCGAATGCGTCGACTGAGCGGCGAGCAACACCCCCAAGGCGACGCCGATCTCGCCGACCGTCCTCGTCGTCATGAACGCGCGAACGTCGACCATTTCCGGCCGGGTGCCCGTAGGACCGATGACCGGCATCGCCACGATGATGGCGAGGGACGCGTTCATCCTGGGGCGGTCCTGCTCCGAGACGCCAGTCCATCCGACGATCCGGTCGCGGAGGTCTGAGTAAAGGTCGACGCCGCGGTCCTTCAGCATCGCGCCGAGGGTCGCCAGATCGCGGGGCGCCTTCCGCAGGCGCCGCATCCGCTCGGGAGGGACCTCGTATGCGATGGGGAGGATGCGGCCGGTGCCGGCGTCCTTCGCCAACGCCGCCAGCGGCAGCACGATGACCACGTTCGGATCGACCGCGTCGTTGATCGCCCCGACCAGTTCGACGCCGTCCTTGCCCGACAGAACCGATGCCGGGAAGACGAACCGCCATGGCGAATACCCGAAGAAGGGATCCAACGGCTGAGCGGGATCGTGGAGCTCCCCGCGAGCGGCGCGATGGAACCAGGTGAGTATCCGCTCGATCAACTCCGCCGGCGTCCACGTCAGCTTTGCCTCCTCCCAAGGCCGGTCGTCGATGCAGATGGCCGCGGGACATCCCTCCGGCACCAGTTGCTGATGCTCGGTGTCCGGGAAGTCTTCCCGCAACATGAGCACGAACGGCGACGAGCTGCGGTCGTCGAAGGCGATGCCGACCGGTTCGATGCGGTCCAGCTCGACGGCGGGCCGCTGGGGCACCCCGGTCCGGAAGTCGAGGACGAGGATCTCAGACTCGTCCTCGTTCCGATGTGCGCCGACGACCGTCGCGATCCCAGCCGCGTGGAGGGTGACGTACCGGGCGACCGCCATCGCGACGGGGAGACGCATCTCCCCGGCATCGATGGCGGGTCCCCAATCGTCCAGCCAAGCCATCCGCTTACCCCTGCCGAGCGGGCTTGGCGGTCGCGCTACCGGCGCCCGTCGTCACGGCAAGCGCGATACCGACGCCGTTGCGGTCGATCTGGTAGCGGATAGGGCCTGGGGTCGGGGTGGCCTGCTCCATTGTCACGATGAAGTCGCCGAACTTGTCCTTGACGACGCGGCGGTGATGGTTCGCGGCTTGGCGATGCGGCGGCTGGGTCGAGCCGTCCTCGACCGATCCGGGCGTCGGGATCGGTTTGCTCGGCGAGACGATCGTGCAGCGCTTCCGCCCCTGGGTCTCGAAGAGCCACTTTACCTCGTCCACGGCCACGGTCTCGGTCAGCCCGCGCTCGGGGCCGAGCGAGAGGTAGGAGCAGTGGTGGAACAGCTTCAGGAGATCCCAGCGAAGTCGATCCTCGTTCCCGTAGCGCTTGGTGATGTTGACGATGTCGGCGAGCACGAAGTGATCGACGTCCGAACCGAAGAGGGCGTAGCTTTCCTCGGTTCCGTCCTTGAACGTGGCCTGGAAGACGATCGAGTCCCCGTTCCGGTCGATTATGACGACTTCGTCCTGGCGCCAGGCGAAGGGCGAGTGCACGAAGAACTCGACGCCTTCCTCGCCGTCCTTGCTGAAGCCCGGCACCAACTTGCCGGCATCGACGAACAAGTGCTTGCGGGATTCGAAGTCGATCCCCTCCTTGGCCATCCAGGCCTTCAGGCGGTCGGCGCGGGAGAAGATGCGGATGCCCTTGCCCTCCCGCAGCCGGTGACGCGCCTCCTGCCGGACGAGACGTGCGTCGCCGTCAAGGTTGTCCTCCAGCACGGCGCAGGCCGGCACCCAGAGTTCCTCGATCTTGATGCGACCCTCGCCCTGGTAGGCCAGGGCGTGGCGAAGCCAGAAGAACTCCCCCATGCGCTGGCAGTGGTCATCGTCGAGGTGGGTGAAGCAGACGACGTTGAAGTAATCCCGGCCGGCCTTGCGGAGGTCCTCATGAAGCACCTTCGCGAGGTCGCATCGCGTGTCTTTGGGATCGTCGGGGTTGCGCTGGTTCCCGAAGTCGATAAGCACCTTGCTCTTGTTCGCGAGATCGAGAAGCGTGCAGTCGGCGTTGCCGAGGGGGTAGAAAGTCGCGAATGCTGCCATGTCGTCACTCCTGGGTTGCGATGGCGGTTGGTTCGGTTGCGGATGAGGCCGTCGTCGGCGCGGACGGAGACGCGGGCCATCCGTGCGAGACCGTGAAGACCGCCGGCGAGTGGGTCGTCAGGACGCTGTCGGCGACCTCGAAACCGTGTCGGGCGATGCGTTCGAAGATCGCCGGGGTCATCGCCCGCAGGTCGGTCGGATGCTTCAGGGCGAGCCCGGCCTCGGTGTCGGTCTGATAGGCATCGTATTCGCGGGCGGTGCGCGACCGGCCCACCTTGATGTCGACCTGCCGGACGGAGGCCCCCATCTTGAGGAGGGCACCCCGAACGGTCTTGTTCTCGATGTCGAGCATCAGCATGCGGGACCGCAGGGAGCGGATCTGGTCGCTCGCGATGTCGAAGAGGCGCGGGCCGGCCAGCTTGCCCTTCAGGATGCCGAAGGGGGAGGTCTGGCCGTATTCCGGCAGCGGCCCTGAGGCGTCGCTGCAGATCAGGAAGCCCGGGGCCGACAGCGGCTTGCCGGGCTTGTAGATCGCCTCAAGCCCCAGATTTTCGTAGGCGCCCCCATCCCACAGGCGGATCCGCCGAGCCGCCGGCTTGCGCGGCTTGATGGCCGCCTTGGTGGCCGGATTGGTCTCGTACCAACCCTCCCCGGGCAACTCGATCTTCAGGGCGCCGATGACGTAGGGCACCGCAGCCGAGGCCGCGGCGGCGGATGCGAGCCTGATCGACGGCGAATAGTGGCGCCCGAAGACCCAGTCGCCCATCTCCCGAGCGGAGAACCTCCAGTTCTTGCCGCTGTGCAGGGACGCGGTATTGATGTGCCACTCGGGCGTGGCCGGAAGTTCGCTCACGAGCCCCGAGACGCCCCACCGGCTCTGCAGGAGATCGGCCAGGACGCTGGCCCTGTGTCCGAGTAGTCGGAAGTGAAAGCGGAGGAACCCCCATGGGCCGATGGCCTTCAAGGAGAAGAGGTCCCTGCTCGTGAGCAAGGCCTGCAGCCTCGGGAAGACCTCGGTCTCGAACTCCGCCGAGCCTGGCCAGCGCATGCCGCAGGATGACATGATCGCGGCGGTGATCAGGCTACCACCGGATACCGTCGAGAGGTGGGTCACACGTTCCAGGAGCCCTTCGGCCGCGAGGCGACGAAGGACGCCCAGATGGAAGGCCGCGGCGCGGACGCCGCCCCCCGAGAGTGCCAGCTTGATCTCCAGCGGCGAGGCATTGTCATCGCCTTTCACGCCTTGGGTCTCTGCGGCAGCCATCATCCCGCCATCCCTTTCGTCCGCAGCCTACAATCTCGACCGGAAGCATCCTGGGACGGGCGCCTGCCGCAAGCTCGATGACCAGCGCATGGCGCTCGCCCCGCGACTGAGAAGACCTGGGGAAACCCTTTGGCGTGGTCTACCCGCATGGTGGGCGACCACCTACCTTCAGGGAGGCACTCCACGTATCGCTTCTCCGAACTTGGGTGGCACGGTTTCGGAGTTCAAGGCCTAGAAGACCCTCTGTTCAGAACTTTTCCACCACTCGCTTCGATAGGACGATGATCATGGCCACGCTTGGCGATAGGATCCGAGATCAAAGAAAAAAGGCGAAGATGACCTTGGAGCAACTTGCATTGGCAAGTGATTCAGCAAAGTCTTATATATGGGAGCTTGAAAATAAGAACCCTCCGAGGCCATCGGCGGATAAGATCGCAAAAATAGCTAGGGTCTTTAATGTGACGACCGATTATTTGCTTGGTTCGGACGATAATATTGAAAACGCCGAGGATATGGCTTTCTTCAGAAAGTACAGCTCGCTATCCTCGGACGTCAAAGAACGTATCAGAAAAATGACCGACATCATGGAACGATAGCATGCAGGGGTCCGCCAAAAGTCCTCATAGGTGGGCCAACGATCTCACGACGCTACTGAATGTCATGCGCGGATTTGAGAGGTTCCCGGTCGAACTCGAAGAGTTTGCACTGTCCTACTCTCGTCAGATCGCTCCGGACGATCCCATCCTCTCCGTGATCGGCGACGCCCTCCCGGGTTTCGAGGGAGCGTTGGTTCCCATCGGGAAACCGCGTCGAGGCTGGCGGATCATCCATAACAACGCCGACGTCTCCGAGGGCCGTAGACGGTTCACGCTTGCACATGAATTCGGACATTATCTCCTCCACCGTCACGTGAACCCGGCAGGGATCTACTGTGGCAAAAACTCCGTCATGCGGGGCGAGGGAGAGGCGATCGAGCGGGAGGCAGACAACTTCGCCGCGATGCTCCTGATGCCCCTGGACGACTTCCGCAGGCAGATCGACCCATACGCCAAGGCTTCGTTCGAAGATCTCGCCGCTTGCGCCGACCGCTACGGGGTATCTTTGATTGCGGCCACGCTCCGTTGGCTTGCCTACACGCATCGCCGGTCCCTTATTGTGGTCAGCCGCGATGGCTTCGCTCTCTGGGCTCGCTCCAGCACTACCGCACTTAAAAGCGGTCGTTTTATTCGGACAACGCGTGAGACCTACGAGATCCCGCTTGGTTCCTGTGCCGGCTCCGGCCAATTCACTCCGGAAACGAAAGCCGGGGTGCTCCACCCAGCTCACGTCTGGTTCGACGAGAAGGTCGAGGAATGCTCGATCCCGTCAACACGGCACGATCAAGTCATCACTCTACTGCATCTTGAAGGGATGCCGAGCGCCGACTTTGCCGAGGATCCGGTCGAAGATGTCACGGACCGCATTGCGCGAGGGTTCGCTTGGCCTTGAGTACAATTTCCGCCACTGCGGTAACGGTCGCCCTGCGGGCTCGGCCGTGGCGGTTGCCTGTAGGCGTGGTCGACGTCCGCGATCACGGTCATCCAATCAGGCAAGTCGGGGAGTTGCCGGTAGCAACGGTCGACGTCCGCAATCACGGTCGTCCAACCAAGCCAATCATGGCAGTCGACGGTTAACACGCTCGACGTCCGCGATCACGGTCGTCCAATCAAGACAATTGTGGCAGTCGCCGGTAGGCAGGGCCAACGTCCGCAATTGCGGCCGTTAAGTAAGGCCAGTCGGGGACGTCGAACCGGTGGGAGATCGCTAGGTAGGTCAGGGCTTCCTCGGCAGCCCTCGCCCAGGTGGTGTCGTAACCGAGCTCGCGCAGGGCCTGCATGGCGCGATGGAACGAGCTTGGATGCTAGGAATTCGCAATGCAACGCGTCGCCACCGACATGGTTGTCGGCAACATCTCGAAGGAGCCTTTCGTGGGTTCCAGGCCGCCACGTCCGATGCACGACAGGTTTCCCGGAGGGGGCGAGACCGGCGATCTCCTTAGGGCCCAGGATTGGAGCCGGACCCCACTCGGCCATCCCGATGCCTGGCCCCATGCTCTGACGACCCTCTTGCAGGTGATGCTCAATGCCGGCCAGCCGATGTTCATCGCCTGGGGACCGCAGCGCACTCTGCTCTACAACGACGGTTACTCCGAGATGCTGGGGTCCCAGCACCCGGAGGCCTTCGCCATGCCGTTCTTCGAGACCTGGCCCGAGGTGCGCGAGACCGTCGGGTCCTTGATGGACCGGGTCTTCGAGGGGGCGCCGATCCACATGGACGACCTCACCTTGACGTTGCATCGGAACGGCTACCCCGAGGAAACCCACTTCGCGTTTTCCTACACGCAGGTCCCCGATGGAGACGGCGGCATCGCGGGCCTGTTCTGTGCCTGCACCTAGACGACCGGACGGGTGACCATCGAGCGCCGGCAGGTCGCCGAGGCCAAACGCGAGCGCGACCGACTGTTCGAGATGAGCCGCGACCTGTTCGGCGTCGCCACCTTCGACGGCTACCTGACGTCGATTAAACCGGCCTCGTCGCGCCACCTTGGCCGGTCGGAAGCGGAGCTCCTGGCCCGGCCGTTTGCGGAGATCATCCATCCCGACGACCTCGCGGCCACCGGGGACGTCGTCGCTGCGCTCATGGGCGGCACGGCCGTCCACCAGTTCCACGTCCGCCTTCTCAAGGCCGACGGCACGCCCATCGCATTCGCCTGGTCGGCCGTGCCCGAGGCCGATGCGGCGAACGACAGCTTCTACACGGTCGGGCGGGACATCACCGAGGACCTGCGGCGCGAGGAGACCCTCCGGCAAGCCCACAAGATGGAGGCGGTTGGCCAGCTCACCGGCGGGCTGGCGCACGATTTTAATAAACTTCTCCAGGCGGCGCACGGCAGCCTGGACCTGATCCTGCGAAGGCCCGGCGATGCCGAACGCGTGGCGCGCCTTGCCCGCAACGGCCTGCAGGCGACGGAACGCGGTGCCATGCTCACGGCACAGCTGCTGGCCTTCTCGCGAGCCCAGCGGCTTGAGCTCCGCCCCACGGAACTGCCTGGCCTGGTGGCTGGAATGACGGAGATCCTGCTGAGCTCGGCTGGCCCACTCGTTCGGGTGGCCGTGGGCGCCGCCCGTCCCGGACTCGGTGTGATGGCCGACCCGACGCAGTTGGAGATGGCCCTCCTGAACCTCGCCATCAACGGACGCGACGCCATGCCGGAAGGTGGCGACCTGACCCTGGGCTTCACGGAGCGGATCGTCGGTGAGGATGCTGACATCTCATCCGGCACGTACGTGGACATCCGTATCTCGGACACGGGAACCGGGATGCCGGCGAGTGTCGCCGCCCGTGCATTCGAGCCGTTCTTCACGACCAAGGGGGTCGGCAAGGGAACGGGGCTCGGTCTGAGCCAGGTCTACGCGATGGTGAGGCAAGCCGGCGGCACCGCCCGGATCGAGCGGTCCGAACGGGCCGGTACGACCATTGTCCTGAGCCTGCCCTTCGTCGAGACAGCCGTCGAGATCGAGCCGGTGCCCTCCGATCAGGCCCTTGCGGTCATCGATGGGACCAAGCTGGTGCTCGTGGTCGATGACGATGCCGACGTACGGCTATTTCTGTCGGCTTCCCTGGAGACGCTTGGCTTCGATGTGGTCGTGGCCGAGGATGCCGAACACGGACTCACGGTGCTGGACAGGGCGGATCCGGACCTCCTGTTGGTCGATTTCGCGATGCCCGGCATGAATGGCGCTCGGATGGCGGAAGTCGTACGCTCACGGCGGCCCGACCTCCCGATCATCTTCGCGAGCGGGTATTCGGAGACCGCGGCCATCGAGAGCGTGGTCGGGCAGTCCGCCGTGATGCTCAGGAAGCCATTCGGCGTCGGGGACCTGGAAGCCGTGCTCAGGACCGTCTTCGAAGGAACCTGACTTTCGGGTCTCGAACGGCTAGCCCCATCGGGGCTTTCTGAGCCGCAATGCCGACAGACGAGGACGAGGGTGCCCGCTCTGGTCAGGTCACGATGGTGGCTTCACGAACCCGATGTCTGCGGCTACGGACTTGAGCCGCTCGGGCTCGCGCTCCTTGCGCTCGGAGTACCGGTCGACGAGATGGTCGGCCCGCTCCCGGGTCAAGAGCGTGAACTTCATCAGCTCCTCGCAGACATCGACGACCCGGTCGTAGAGCGGCCCCGGCTTCATCCGGCCGGCGTCGTCGAACTCCCTGTAGGCCATCGGGACCGAGGACTGGTTGGGGATGGTGATCATCCGCATCCAGCGCCCGAGCACGCGCAGGCCGTTGACCGCGTTGAACGACTGCGAACCGCCTGAGACCTGCATCACCGCCAGGGTCCGCCCTTGCGTCGGGCGCACCGACCCTTCCGAAAGGGGGAGCCAGTCGATCTGGCTCTTGATGACCCCGGTCATGGCGCCGTGCCGCTCGGGGCTGACCCAGACGTGCCCCTCCGACCAGATCGAGAGGTTCCGGAGCTCCTGGACCTTCGGATGATCGGCGGTGGCATCGTCGGGAAGCGGCAGGCCGTGCGCATCGTAGATCCGCACCTCGCCGCCCATCGCCTCAAGCAGCCGCGCGGCCTCGTAGGCGAGGAAGCGGCTGAAGGAGCGTTCCCGGAGCGAACCGTACAGGATCAGGAAGCGCGGGGCGTGGGTGAACGGCGTCGCCGCCTGCAGGGCTTCGGTCGTGGGGACCACGAAGTGCCCCTCGCTCAGGTTCGGCATCCCATCGGCGAAGGGCTGGAGGGGCTTGTCCAAGACGTTTCGTTCCTCTACGTTTCAACGATGTTTGAGATATTGACATCATGATGGACGAACGGCAAGCCGTCGCGGCCTTCGCGGCCCTCGGCCAGGAGCATCGGCTGCGCATCGTGCGCCGGCTCGTCACCGCGGGGCCTGACGGGATGGCGGCCGGCATGCTGGCCGAGGCGGTCGGCGTGTCCGGCACCAACCTGTCGTTCCACCTCAAGGAACTCAGCCATTCCGGCCTGGTCACCTCCCGACGCGAGGGCCGGTCGATCATCTACAGCGCCGCCTACCCGGACCTCTCGGAGCTCATCCAGTTCCTGATGCGCGATTGCTGTCAGGGCCGCCCCGAGGTCTGCGCCCCGGCCGTCGCCGCCCTATCCGCCTGCTGCGAGGAAACCGCCTGATGGACGTCGTGATCTATCACAACCCGGATTGCGGCACGTCCCGCAACACCCTGGCCCTGATCCGCAACGCCGGCATCGAGCCGCACGTGATCGAGTACCTGAAGACGCCCCCTAACCGGCCCCTGGTGCGCCAACTCGCCGAGCGTGCCGGCATTACGGTGCGCGATCTCCTGCGCGAGAAAGGCACGCCCTACGCCGAGCTCGGCCTTGCGAACCCTAGCCTGACGGACGACCAGCTTCTCGATGCCATCGCCGAGCACCCGATCCTGCTGAACCGCCCGTTGGTCGTCACCCCTCAGGGCGTCGCCCTTTGCCGCCCTTCCGAGGCGGTGCTCGACCTCCTGCCGGCGCAGCAAGGCGAGTTCGTCAAGGAGGACGGGGAGCGCGTCGTCGACGAGCACGGCCGGCGCGTCGCCACCGCCTGATCCGTTCGAGGCCCCCAAGAACAAGAAACGGTCCCGATGCTCGCGCTCGCCATCTTCGTCGTCACCCTCGTCTTCGTCATCTGGCAGCCGAAGGGTTTTGGGATCGGATGGAGCGCCCTGATCGGGGCCGGCGTGGCGCTGGCCACCGGGGTCATCCATGTGGGTGACATTCCGATGGTTTGGCACATCGTCTGGGACGCCACCTTCACCTTCGTCGCCCTCATCATCATCTCGCTGCTTCTGGACGAGGCCGGCTTCTTTCACTGGGCGGCGCTCCATATTGCCCGGTGGGGCGGCGGTCGGGGGCACCTGCTGTTCCCGTTGGTCATCCTGCTCGGGGCCGCGATCGCGGCGGTGTTCGCCAACGACGGAGCGGCCCTCCTGCTCACACCCATCGTCCTCGCGATCCTGCTCCGGCTGAACTTAAAGCCGGCGGCCGCCCTGGCCTTCATCGTCGCCTGCGGGTTCGTGGCGGACTCGACCAGCCTGCCCCTGGTGATCTCGAACCTGGTCAACATCGTCTCGGCGAACTTCTTCGACATCTCGTTCAGCCGCTACGCCGCCGTGATGGTCCCGGTGAACCTCGTCTCGCTTGCCGCGACCCTGGTGGTGCTGTGGTTGTTCTACCGGCGCGACCTGCCAGCCACGTACCCGGTGACCGAGCTCGAACCGCCGCGCCACGCGATCAAGGATACGCTTGTCTTCAAGGCGGCCTTCCCCCTCCTGGCCCTGCTGCTCGTGGCCTACTTCGTGACCGCGCCGTTCGGCGTGCCGGTCTCGGTTGTGACCTGCGCCGGCGCGCTCGTGCTGCTGGCGTTGACCAATCGCAGCCGGGTCATCCCGATCCGCAAGGTGCTCGCCGGAGCTCCCTGGCAGATCGTGCTGTTCAGCCTCGGCATGTACCTCGTCGTCTACGGGCTGAAGAACGCCGGCCTGACCGATTACCTGGCTCAGGGGCTGACCTGGCTCTCGGGTCACGGACCGTTCGTCGCCACCATCGGCACGGGGGTCGCCGCCGCGATCCTGTCGTCGGTCACGAACAACATGCCCAGCGTGCTGGTGGGCGCGCTTTCGATCCAGCAGGCCCCGGACCTGTCGCCCCTGATGCGCGAGCTGATGGTCTACGCCAACGTCATCGGTTGCGACCTCGGCCCGAAGTTCACGCCCATCGGGAGTCTGGCGACCCTGCTCTGGCTCCACGTCCTCGCTACCAAGGGCCAGCGCATCACCTGGGGCCAGTACATGCGGGTCGGCTTGGTCATCACCCCGCCGGTGCTGCTCTTCACCCTGGCGGCCCTGGCGTTGTGGCTGCCCGTGCTCGGCGCCCGGTAGCGATCCGATGGCCCCGGCGCGCCGATGGCCCGTGATCTCGGCCCTGGGCGTGGTCCAGATCATGACCTGGGGCTCGTCGTTCAACCTGCTGTCGGTGTTGGCCGCGCCGATGTCGAAGGATACGGGATGGCCGCTGGGTTGGGTCATCGGCGGCCTGTCTCTCGGTCTCCTCGTCGCGGGTCTGATCTCCCCGAGAGTGGGAGCCTTCATCAGGGAGCACGGCGGTCGGCTAGTCCTGACCTTCGCGGCCGTCGCCCTCGCCGTTGGCCTTGCCGTCCTCGGCCTAGCCCCGAACCTGCCGACATACCTCGGAGGCTGGCTACTTGTGGGCCTCGGCATGGGCACCGGACTGTACGATCCCGCCGTCGCCACTCTCGGGCGTCTCTACGGTGCCGAGGCACGGCCCGCGATCACGACGCTAACGCTCTGGGGCGGCTTCGCCAGCACGGTATGCTGGCCACTCTCGGCCTTCCTGATCGAACAGGTGGGCTGGCGGGGGACGTGTCTCGCCTATGCCGGATTGCACCTTTCGGTCACGCTGCCGCTCGTCCTGCTCGCGATCCCCTGCCCGCCCGCGCACCCGTTCACGCGACCCGCAGGCCCGAGCCCCGTCATTCGTCTCCATGGTCGGGAACACCGTGCCTTCCTCCTCATGACGGGGGTGCTGACCCTCGGGGGCACGGTGATGGCCATGGTGTCGGTGCACCTGATCACCCTGCTGCAGGCCCGTGGCGTCGCGCTGGCCTCGGCCGTCGCCTACGGCGCCCTGATCGGACCGTCGCAGGTGGGGGCGCGCATCGTCGAGATGGCCGGGAAGGGCCGGCATCATCCACTCTGGACCCTGACCGCCGCCATGATCCTGGTGGTCCTCGGGGTCACGATGCTGGCGGCCGGCCTACCCTTGGTCGGGCTGGCGCTGGTCCTCTACGGGGCCGGCAACGGGATCTACTCGATTGCACGGGGTACGGTGCCCCTGGCCCTGTTCGGTCCGGAACGCTACGCCGCGCTCGTCGGCCGGTTAGCGCGTCCGGGCCTGGTGGCGCAGGCGCTCGTGCCATCCCTCGGGGCCGTCGTGCTGACACATGGCGGAGCCGATGCGACCTATACCGTCCTGACCGTTCTTGCCCTGGGCAACGTAGTGCTCGCCCTGTTGCTGTGGCGCGTACGCTAAGCGCCGGCCCGTTCCCCAATCCACCTGGGTTCACGGAATTGGATGCCCGCGAAATGCCGGCGCTCGCGCCGTTGGGGGCATCGTTCAAGCAATCGGGCAAGCGTGAGAGGACATCGGCCACCGACCCTTGACCTTACCACCATGGGAAGCCCCATCTCGGCGTGGCGCCATCGAAGGGAGAGCGTCATGTTCCGTTACAAGGTCGACAAAATGGGATGCGGCGGATGCGCCAAGTCCGTGACCCGCGCGGTGCTTGGCATCGAGCCGGGAGCCCGGGTGGATGTGGACCTCGGTGCCAAGCTCGTGACCGTGTCCGATGCCGCCGGCCCGGCCGACCGGATCGCCGGAGCCATCGTTGCGGCCGGCTTCCCGGCGGTGCTCGCCTGACGGGTGCTTGCAACCAACCTGGTCCTGCGTCGTTCGAGGAATTCGGAACGGGCTTTCGCCCGACCGCGGAATTTGGCATCCTGTATCCGTGACCTTTTGGCTTGCCCTTAGGCGACTGTTGCCGCTACTTGCGGTCCTCAGCCTCGCCCTGACGCCGGTGACCGCTCCCGCGGCCACTGCGGGCATGCATGCGTCCATGGCGGCTCAGGCCACTTCCTCGATGCCCGCCGGACACTACCACGGCATGGTCATGGACGATGCCGGCACGGATGCGATGGACATGGCCGGGATGGCCATGGACAACATGCCCTGTTGCCCGAAGGAAAAGGCCGGAAAGCCCGATTGCACCAAGGGTTGCCCGCTGATGGCCCTGTGCCTCGCAAGCGCCGCGTCCCTGCTGCCGGGGACGGTCGCCGTCCCGGCTCCCGTCGCGTCCCGTGCGACCCTGTCCTGGCCAGCCTCGGCGTCCTTCGCGAGCGTGCATGGGACGCCGCTACCCGAGCCCCCCCGAGCCTGAACCGATGACGCCGGCGCCGCATGCGCCGGCACGGTGACGCATGACCATGCGTCCCTTCCCGTCGTGTTCAGGAGACATCCCCCGTGACCCAGAAGCCTTTTTCGCGCGCCATCTCGGCGGCGCTGCTCGGTGCCGCCCTGTCGGCGACCACGTTCCCGGCATTCGCCGACACCAAGGACTACCACTTCGAACTCGTGCAGCAGGAGGCCAAGGTCGGAGAGGCCGTCCTCTCCGTGCGCCTTCTCGACAAGCGCAGCGGCAAGCCGGTTCCCGACGCCGTGATCTTTGCCAAGCGCATCGACATGGCTCCCGACAGCATGGATGAGATGACCTCGAAGATCGAGCAGCTCCCCACGACCGAGCCCGGCGTCTACCGCTTCAAGGCGAAGCTCACGATGGCCGGCGGCTGGCGGCTGTCGCTCGGGGCCAAGGTCCAAGGCGAGACCGGCACGGTCGAGGACAAGCTGGTCTTCAAGGCCGTCAAGTGAGCCGCGCGGCCTGGCTCGTCGGAGCCCTCGTCGCGCTGGCGACGGGAGGCATCGGTTATGTCGCGGGGCACGGGGAGAACCCCGTGCCGGCGCTCGCCGAGCGCGCCCGGACGGAGTTCGCCCGGTGGTCTCCGGCCCCCATGCCGGCCGCGCAAGCTACAGCCCCCGCGAAGGCGACCGGGCCGGTGGTCTACTATCAGGACCCGGACGGAAAGCCGGTCTACTCGCTGTCGCCGATGGCGACCGCGGATGGCCGGGAGTTCCGCGCGGTCCACGCCAGCGAGGACGTGCGCTTCGACGCTCCGGACAACGGCGAGGCCATGCCTGCCGACATGGCCGGCTTGGGGATGGCCGGGCACGACATGGCCGCCGGGGACATGGGGAAGGCCGGGGATGCGAAGCCCGCCGCGGGCGCCCGCCGCATCCGCTACTACCGCAACCCGATGGGCCTGGCGGACACCTCGGCCACGCCCAAGAAGGATTCGATGGGGATGGACTACATCCCCGTCTACGAGGGCGAGGACAGCGACGGCAACGTCGTGACCGTCTCGCCCGGCAAGGTCCAGCGCACCGGCGTGCGGACCGAGGTCGTCGAGCGCCGGGTGGTCGCCCAGCCCGTCCGCGTCCCCGGCACCGTCGCCCTCGACGAGCGGCGGGTGACGGTCATCGCGACCCGCTCGGACGCCTACGTCGACCACGTCGAGAACGTCACCACCGGCGACCGGGTCCGCAAGGGCCAGGCGCTGGTCCACGTCTACTCGCCCGAGATCAACGCGGCGGCGGCCCAGCTCATCGCCAACCCCGGCTTCGACGGGGCCCGTCGCCGCCTGCGGAACCTGAACGTCTCCGAGGCCGTGATCGACGAGATGGAGCGCACCCGGAACGTGCCGATGGCCATCACATGGTCCTCGGCCCGGGACGGCATCGTCCTGCAACGGACCGCCATCGAGGGCATGAAGGCCGCGGCCGGGGACACTCTGTTCCGGATCGGCGACATCTCCACCATGTGGGTGCTAGCCGACGTGCCGGAGCGCGACCTTTCCAATGTCCGCGTCGGGCAGGCCGCCACCATCCGCCTGCGCTCGGCACCGGGCCGCACCTTCTCCGGCAAGGTCGGGACGATCTACCCGCAGGTGAACCCGGAGACCCGGGTGACGCGGGTGCGCATCGAGCTCCCGAACCCGGACGGCACCTTGCTGCCCGACATGTACGCCGACGTCGAGATCGCGACGGGGGACGCCAAGCCGGTCGTGGCCGTGCCGGACGACGCGGTCATCGACACCGGCGCGCGACAGGTCGTGCTGATCGACCGCGGCGAGGGCCGCTTCGAGCCGAAGGCCGTGAAGGTCGGCGTGCGCGGCGGCGGCTACACCGAGATTCGCGACGGCGTCTCGACCGGCGACCGGGTGGTGACCTCGGCCAACTTCCTCATCGACGCCGAGAGCAACCTGAAGGCGGCGCTGCAAGGCCTGGCGCCTCCCAAGGACGACCGCCAAGCCGCCGACGCGGGAGCGACGCCGTGATCGCGCGCCTCATCGGCTGGTCCGCCCGCAACCTCGTCCTGGTTCTGGTGGGCACCGTGTTCGCCGTCGCCGCAGGCGTCCTGGCGCTGCGGACCCTGCCGCTCGACGCCATCCCCGACCTCTCGGACGTGCAGGCCATCGTCTACACCGAGTACCCGGGCCAGGCTCCGCAGGTGGTCGAGGATCAGGTCACCTACCCGCTGTCCACCGCCATGCTGACGGTGCCCAAGGCCAAGGTGGTGCGGGGCTTTTCGTTCTTCGGGGTGTCGTTCGTCTACGTCATCTTCGAGGACGGCACCGACCCGTACTGGGGCCGCTCGCGGGTGCTGGAGTACCTCAACGCGGCGGCGAGCCGCCTGCCGGCGGGCGTGACCCCGACGCTCGGCCCCGACGCCACCGGCGTGGGCTGGGTCTACCAGTACGTGGTGGTGGCCAAGGAACGGACGCTCGCCGAGCTTCGCTCCCTGCAGGACTGGGTGGTCCGGTTCGGGGCCTCGCGGGCAGAGGGCGTCGCCGAAGTCGCCGGCGTCGGCGGCTTCGTGAAGCAGTACAACGTCGTGGTCGACCCGAACCGGCTACGCGCCCAGGGCATCTCCCTCAACAAGCTCCGGGACGCGATCCGGTCGAGCAACGCCGACGTCGGCGGCCGCACGGTCGAGCTCTCCGAGTTCGAGTTCATGGTCCGCGGGCGCGGCTACCTGAGGGGCGTCACCGACATCGAGAACATCGTCCTCAAGACCGCGGGCGGCACGCCGCTGCGGGTGCGGGACGTCGCCCGGGTCGAGCTCGGACCGGACGAGCGTCGCGGCATCACCGAGATGAACGGCGAGGGCGAGGTCGCCGGCGGCATCGTCCTGCAGCGCTTCGGGGCGAACGCGCTGAACGTCATCGAGGGCGTTAAGGCGAAGCTCGCGGAGGTGGCGAAAAGCCTTCCCGCGGGCACCGAGATCCTGCCGGTCTACGACCGCTCCCAGCTCATCGACGCGGCCATCGACACCCTGCGGCACACGCTGGTCGAGGAGAGCGTCGTCGTCTCGCTCGTGTGCGTCGTGTTCCTGCTCCACGTGAGGAGCGCGCTCGTCGCCATCCTGATGCTGCCGGTCGGGATCCTGATGGCGTTCGTCGGCATGCGAGCCCTGGGTCTCGGCGCCAACATCATGAGTCTGGGCGGCATCGCCATCGCGGTCGGCGCCATGATCGACGCGGCCATCGTCATGATCGAGAACGCCCACAAGCACCTGGAACGGGCGCCACCGGACAAGCCCCGGGTCGAGATCCTGGTCGAGGCGGCGTCCGAGGTCGGCCCGTCCCTGTTCTTCTCGCTCCTCATCATCACGGTCAGCTTCCTGCCGATCTTCACCCTGGAGAGCCAGGAGGGCCGCCTGTTCGGTCCGCTGGCCTTCACCAAGACCTTCGCCATGGCGGCGGCCGCGATCCTGTCGGTGACCTTGGTCCCCGCGCTGATGGTGCTGTTCGTGCGGGGCCGGATCATCCCGGAGCACAGGAACCCGCTGAACCGGCTCCTGATCTGGCTCTACCGGCCGCTGATCGCGGGCGTGCTGCGGGCGCGGGTCCTGACCGTCCTGCTCGCCCTAGGCGTCGTCGCGGCGACCGTGTGGCCAGCCCGTCAGCTCGGCTCGGAGTTCATGCCCGACCTCAACGAGGGCACGCTGATGTACATGCCGACGACCCTGCCGGGCCTGTCGGTGACCAAGGCCGGCGAGCTCCTCGCAACCCAGGACCGCATCATAAAATCCTTCCCGGAGGTGGCCTCGGTCTACGGCAAGGCGGGCCGCGCCAACACCGCGACCGACCCGGCGCCGATGGAGATGTTCGAGACGGTCATCGCGCTGAAGCCGCCGTCCGAGTGGCGGCCGGGCGTGACGCTGGCGAGCCTCAAGGCCGAGATGGACAAGGCTCTGCAGTTCCCGGGCGTGTCGAATGCCTGGACCCAGCCGATCCGCGCCCGGATCGACATGCTCTCGACCGGCATCCGCACCCCGGTCGGGATCAAGGTGCTGGGCACGGACCTGAAGGAGATGGAAGGGGTCGCCCGCCAGGTCGAGGCGGTGGTGCGCAACGTGCCGGGCACGTCCAGCGCCTACGCCGAGCGGGTCATCGGCGGCTACTTCCTCGACATCACCCCGGACCGCGAGGCGCTCGGTCGCTACGGCCTCATGGTCGGCGACGTACAGGACGTCATCGCCATGGCCCTCGGCGGTCAGAGCGTGACGAACACGGTCGAGGGCCGCGAGCGCTATACCGTGAACGTCCGCTACCCCCGGGCCTTCCGGTCCGATCCGCGTGCCATCGCCGACGAGGTGCAGATACCGCTGCCAGCTGGGGGCACGGTGCCGTTGCGCGAGGTCGCCAAGGTCGAGCTCACCCGCGGCCCGACCTCCATCCGAACCGAGAACGGCCAACTCGCGGTCTACATCTTCGTCGACATCAATGGGCGCGACCTCGGCGGCTACGTGGCCGAGGCGCGCAAGGCCGTGACGGACGAGGTCAAGCTCCCACAGGGCACGACCCTGCAGTGGAGCGGGCAGTACGAGTACCTGGAACGGGCCGAGGCGCGCATGAAGGTGGTGGTGCCGCTGACGCTGCTCGTCGTGTTCCTGCTGCTGTTCATCAACTTCCGGCGCCTGACCGAGACGCTCATCGTCATGCTGTCGCTACCGTTCGCCCTGGTCGGCGGCATCTGGCTGATGTGGTGGATGGGGTTCAACATGTCGGTGGCGGTGGCGGTCGGCTTCATCGCGCTGGCCGGCGTCGCGGCCGAGACCGGCGTGATCATGCTGGTCTACCTCGACCACGCCCTCGACGAGGGCCGGGCCGCGTGCGACCGCGAGGGGCGGCCCCTGAACCGCGAGGACCTGCGGCGGGCGATCATGGTCGGCGCGGTCGAGCGGGTGCGCCCCAAGATGATGACCGTGACCGCCATCATGGCCGGCCTGATCCCGATCCTGTGGAGCACGGGCGCCGGCTCCGAGGTCATGCAGCGCATCGCGGTGCCGATGATCGGCGGCATGGTCTCCTCCACCGTCCTGACGCTCGTAGTGATCCCGGCCGTCTACGGCCTGGTCAAGGGCTGGGGGCTACCGAGATCCGATACCGAGATGGAATCCGTCGAACGTGAAAAATTACCGTTGGCAGCCGAGTGAGGACGGGAGAGCGAACATGATCGACACGACGAGGACGACCCGGCGCGCCGTGGTCCTGGGCATGGCGGCATCGGTGGCATTCGGGCGGTATGCCCTGGCGCAGGGCCTGCCACCGGTCGCGGTGACGAAGGACCCGACCTGCGGTTGCTGCGAGAAGTGGGTCGCGCACCTCCGCGATAACGGGTTCACGGTGACGGTGACCGAGGGGCCCGTGAACCCGCTTAAGGTCCGTCTCGGGGTCCCGAGGGAACTCGCCTCCTGCCACACAGCCCAGGTCGGCGGCTACGTGATCGAGGGGCACGTTCCGGCCGGGGCGATCAAGCGCCTCCTGGTGGAGAAGCCCAAGGGAACCGGGCTGGCCGTCCCCGGTATGCCCGCTGGTTCCCCCGGCATGGAAGTCGAGGGCATGGAGCCCGATACCTATGAAGTCGTTCTGTTCGGGTCGGAAGCCAGAAGCGTCTTTACCCGTTACCGCGGCGGAACGCCGGCCTGAGGGCGGAAGCGGCCATTGGCGCCCGAACCCGTCTTCCAGGTTGACCGTCTCGGTTCGTCGATGCGGTCGATAGGCTGAGCGCCGCCTGCGGTTCTCGGAAACTTCCGTCCCCTAAGCACGGAACCCGACGCTTCATTCCGGCTATCCCGGTCCCCCTGCCCTCGACCGCGATTGCGACCGCAAGGATGCATCCGGCAAGGCTGCCTATCGCGCGCCTTCCGTACCGCCGGGCCTCTCGACCTGCCCACGACGCTGGAGTTGAAGGGCCACGATCCAGCACAGGGCTGCCCAAGCCGATCCCACGCACCAACCCGCGAGCACGTCAGTGGCGTAATGCACCCCGAGGTAGACCCGGCTCAGTCCGACCACGATGGAGAGGAAGACCGCGCATCCCGTGAAGTATGCCTTCAGGCGAGCGTCCGCGGCGACGCGCGCCATGAGCGCTCCAAGCGTCAGGAAGGTCACCGCGGAGAGCATGGCATGGCTGCTGGGGAAGCTGGAGGTGAACACCTGGATGCCGTCGGGGATGTCGGGACGGGGCCGGCTGAAGAAAAGCTTCAGCCCGAAACTGACGACCGTTCCCCCGAGGATCGAGCCCACCAGAAGGACGGCGGCCCCGCGCTTCCGGATCAGGAGCAGGTAGCCGACCACGCTCGCGAGGAGGAAGCAGAGCACGACCATGCTGCCCAAAGCGGTCACATCGCGGGCCATCTCGTGGAGCCAGGCCGGCCCTATCGCATCCGCGGCGCCGACCGGTCGGAAGAAGTGGGCGATGCGGGTGTCGAAGGCCGTCGTGTCCCCCTCCATGACCTCCTCGGCGAGGAGGCCGAAGCCGAGGATGAGGGAGGCCACGCAGAACAGCGACGCGATCAGGCCTATCTCCCTCCGGCCGAGACGCGCGACGATGGCCGCCGGGGCAGGCGGGGTGACTTGGTTCATCGATCCTGGTTCCTAGTCGGATGCAGGGTCCCGGCGGCGGGCATCAGGACGCGGTCGCGTCCGCCCCCGGATGGCGTCCGGCCCTCTGTGGCAGCAGGACGATCAGTGCGACGATGAAGGCCGCGATGACAGCGGAGGCGAATGGCCGGCTGAGGTCCAGTCCCCCATCGGTCGCCGGCTTGTCGAGGAAATCACCCACCATGGCACCGAGCGGCCGCGTCAGGATGAAGGCCGCCCAGAACAAGGCGACACGCGACACCGAGGTCCGGTAGTACAAGACGATGACCACCGCGAGGGCCGCCCCGAACACGAGGGCGCCGCCCTGGTAGCCGAGCCCGCCCGTGTCGGCGAGCCAATCGCCCAGCGCCGTGCCCAGCGTCTGGGAGAAGGTGATGGCACCCCAGTAGAACGCCTCGATCCGAGGCGTCGAGACCGTGTCGACCGACACGGTGCCCTCGGACGCGTACCAAAGCCAGAGCACCGCCGCGAGGCAGGCGAGGAGCAGGGCCGACCCGCCGGTGTATCCGATGCCGAGCGAGCGGTCGGCGAAGTCCGCCATGGTGGTGCCGAAGGTGGTCGAGGCGACGATGGTGGACCAGTAAAGGACGGGGTTGAACCGCTTCGCCATGACCTGGGCGACCACGAGGCCGAGCAGCACCACGCCGAACAGGGCGGTGCCGGCGAGGTAACCCCAATTCAGTGTCATGGTGACGGTGTCGCCGCCGGTCTCGCCGAGCGTGGTGGCCAGGATCTTGATGATCCAGAAGCCGAGCGTGACCTCAGGGACCTTGCTCAAGGTGCTTTCGAGGGTGTCGTTCATTTGATGGATCCTTCGGCTGGAGGTGAACCTCAGGCGGCATCGACGCCGACCGCGTGACGACCGGCACGCTGCGGGATGAGGAGCACGAGCAGCACCATGAGGAGCGCCAGCACCGCGGAGATCGTGATGTCGTCGATGCCCAGGCCGCCCGACGCCGCGGGCTTATCGAGCGAGTTGGCGAGGGTGGCGCCGAGCGGCCGGGTGAGGATGAAGGCGGTCCAGAAAAGCAGCGGCCGGGATACGCGCGTCCGGACATGCAGGGCCGTTACGACGGCGAGCGCGAGGACGATGAGGAGCGCGCTGCCGTTGTACCCAAGGCCGGTGCCGTCTGCCATCCAGTCACCCAGCGCGGTGCCGAGCGTCTGCGAGAACATGATCGTGGCCCAGTAGAACCCTTCGGCCTGTGGGGTCCGCACCGATTCCACGGCGACGGTGCCCAGGGTGTGCTTCCAGAGGAGGAGGGTCGCGACGACCGAGGCGAGGAGGATCAGCGATCCGCCGAGGTAGCCGATGCCGAGGGATCGGTCGCAGAAGTCCGCCAGCGTCGTACCGGCGAGCGTCGTCGCGGTGATCACGGCCCAGTACAGGATGGGATGGAAGCGGGTTGCCCGGATCTGTGCCGCGAGCAGCACGGCCAATACGGTCCCGAAGATCGCCGTACCCGTGAGATAGCCCAGGCCGAGCGTCAGGGCGACGGCGTTGCCGCCGACCTCGCCCAGCGTGGTGGCCACGATCTTGATCGCCCAGAACCCGGCGGTGGCTTCCGGCACCTTGCCGGGTTCCGTGGGAATGGTTCGCTCGGGTCGTTGCATGAGGATGCCTTATGTGAGGCCGGGGTCGGTTCAGGCGGCCTGCATCCGGTCGATGACCGCGAGCAGATCGTCGATGGCGCGACGGCAGGCGGCCGGGTCGGGGGGCGAAGCCCGCAGCGCGTCGAGTGCGCCATCGATGGCCTTGTCCACGATGTGCCAGTCGGCGGCCGCACGCGGCTTGAGACCCGCCTCGGCCCCGTCCCAGGACAGCTCCAGGTCCTTGATCCGCGCTTTCGCGGCCGAAAGGTCGCCCCGGTCGGCGAGGGCCTTCACCTCGACGACGATGGCCCGGAATTTCGAGAGGTCGCCGAGCTTCGACGTGGCAGCCGTAGCCGCTGTCGCGCCGGAGGCGTCCTGCACCGCCAGCAGCACGAGGGGTGCGGCGGTGCCCCCGATGATCACGGCGACAACCGTGGCAAGGATGATGGTTCTCATGGTCTTCCCTCCGGCTCATGCGGCGTTAGGCAGTGGGAAAATGGAGGGCGTTCGGACATCTCGCGGGCAAAGCTCAGCCCCCAAGCAGTCCCCCGGGCTCTCGCGATGGCGGGACCAGGCTCAAAGCCCCCACCAGGGCGACGATGACCGCGAGGAAGACGAGGCTGGTATGGGCCGTGCCGAACCCGAGCCCGCCGTATTCCCGGGCCTGCGAGAGGAGATCGCCGAGGGACGCGCCGAGAGGCCGCGTGACGATGTAGGCGAGCCAGAAGGCCAGCACCGGGTTCGCGCCGAGGCTCCGGGCGAGCGCAAGGGCGGCCAGGCCCGTGCCGAAGATGACGACGCCGAGATTGAAGCCGAGCCCAAGCGCCTCCGTGGCGAGGTCGCCCGCCGCCGTGCCGAGTGCGAAGGTCAGGAGGATGGCGAGCCAGTAGAACGCCTCGCGCCTGCGGGTCACGATGGCATGGATCGAGAGGGTCCCCTCGGTCGCGAACCAGACGGCGAACACCGCGGCCAGGGCGCACGCGAACACGCCCGTGCTCACGAAAAGGCTGACGCCGAGCTTGTCGGTCAGGATGTCGGTGACCTGCGTGCCGACCACGCTGACGAGCACCACGGTCGACCAATAGATCCACGGCACGTAGCGTCGCTGACGCATCTGCAGGACGAGGGCCCCGGCGAGGAGGGCGGCCGTGATCGCGGTCGTGGTCGCCGCGCCGAGGCCCACGTTGACGGCGAGATAGTCCGCTCCGGTCTCGCCGACCGTCGTCGAGAGGATCTTGATGACCCAGAAGGCCGCGGTGACCTCCGGGACCTTGTTCAGGACCCGGGCCTCTGTCCCGCTCATTCCCGTCTCCCGTCCGTCATCGTCCGCGGCGGGTGATAGCCGGCTAGAATGAGGACAGAATGAGCGCAGGCCCGGGAAAGCGCAGGGAGGTTTTCAGGACTGTGGACGGACCTCCGCTATAGCCCCTTGCCTGTCGCGGCGGTTCTCGACCGTTAGGCTCAAGCCGTGTCGCTCCGCGGCGCGGCGGGCGATGGCCAAGCCGAGGCCGGTTCCCTCGATCCCCGGCGGCGCGGCCCTGAAGAAGCGGTCGAAGAGACGCGATGCGCTGCCCGGCGGCAGGCCGCAGCCGGTATCGCGCACCGCCACGACGGCCTTCCCGTCCCGAAGCCGGAGCGTGACGTCGACCTGCCCGCCTGCCGGGGTGTAGCGCAGGGCGTTGTCGATCAGGCTGGAAAAAAGGGTCGTGAGCTCGTCGCGAACGGCGGGAATCCGCACAGGCGTCTCGATGTCCACGCCGATGTCGATATCCTTGCCATGCGCGAGCACGACATGGTCGGCGACGCAGTCGAGCAGAACCTGTCCGAGGTCGACGGTCTCGCGACTTCCCGCGTTGTCGTCGTCGAGGCGGGCGAGGCGGAGCAGCTGATCCACCAATCGGCTCGCCCGAGCGATGCCCCCCGCGAGCGCCATGCGTCGGTCGTCCCGCCCCCCGTCGAGGGCGCCGACCTGGATCTGCATCGCGGCCAGCGGCGTCCGGAGTTCATGCGCCGCGTCGGCGACGAACCGTTTCTGGGCGTCGAGCGCGGCCTGCAGGCGCAGGATCAGGCCGTTCATGGCCTCGACCAGCGGCGCGACCTCCGCCGGCACGCCGCGCGGGGAAAGCGGGCCGTTCGCCGTCGCGCCCCGCCCCGCGAGGTCTCGCACCAGGTCGTCCAGCCGCCGAAGGACCCGGTCCATCGCCCACCCGACCACGATCCACGATAGCGGGATCAGGAGCAGCAAGGGGGCCAAGGCCCCCAGCGCCGCGTTCCGCGCGAACTCGGTCCTCACCACCTCGCGTTGCGCGACCCGGACCATCGTGGTGCCGTTGGCCGTCGCGTAGGTGCGCCAGGCTTCCCCGCCCATGACGACGTCCGCGTAACCGGTGCGTTCAGGACGCAGTGCGTCGACGCCGCGGTCGCTGCGCAGAAGCCGTCCGTCCTTCCAGATCGATACGGCGAGCTGGTCCTCCGGATCCTGGTCGGCGGCCGGCGGGGCATCCGCGTCCGGGAGACCGGGGCCGGCGTTGAGGGCGACCTGCCGCAGCTGACCGTCGAGGAAATCGGACGCTTCCCCGCGCGCCAGGACGTAGGCCGCGAGCATGGCGGCAAGGCCGATACCGGCGAGGAGGGCGGTCATCCACCCGAGCGCGGTCCGGCGCAGGGAAACGACCCTCATGGCTTCGGCACCATCCAGCCGGCGCCGCGGACGTTGAGGATCGTGCCCTTGCCGACCTTGCGGCGGATCGTGAGGATGATGGCGTCGACGGCGTTGCTCTCGACCTCCTCGCCCCATCCGTAGATGCGTTCCTCGATCTGGGCCCGCGACAGGATGCGGCCCGGCCGCTCCATGAGGGCATGCATGAGGGCGTACTCACGGGCGGACAGCACGGCGACGGTTCCGGCGTGGGAGAGGGCGTGGGTCTCGGTATCGAGTTCGGTGTCGGCGGCCACGAGCCGGGAGCTCGCCCGTCCCGCCCGGCGTCTGAGGATGGCCCGCATCCGCGCCAGCAACTCGCGCGTCTCGAATGGCTTCACCAGGTAGTCGTCCGCCCCGAGGTCGAGGCCGGCGATGCGGCTGTCGAGGCCGTCCCGGGCCGTTACGATGAGAACCGCCGTGTCGATGCCCGCCGCCCGGGCGGATCGGAGGACGTGGAGGCCGTCACCACCCGGCAGGCCGAGGTCGAGCAGGACGAGCGCATGGCCGCCGTTGCGCAGCGCGGTCTCGGCTTCGACGCCGTCGCGAACCCAATCGACGGAATAGCCCTCGGCCGAAAGGCCGTGCGAAAGCCCTTCGCCGATCATCCGGTCATCTTCGATCAACAGCACGCGCATCGGTCGGCCCGTCCGGCTTCGCGCCTTCGTCGTGAACGGCACGACGATGCGTCTTCTCCACCGGACTTCATCAACGATAGGCCACGAGCACCGCCCCGGCGGCGATGAGCGCGACGCCGACCCAGTTCGGCGCGGATAGCCGTTCGCCTAGGAAGGTCACGCCGAAGATGGCCACCAGTACGACGCTGAGCTTGTCGATGGGGGCCACGCGGCTGGCCTCGCCGAGCTTGAGGGCGCGGAAGTAGCAGATCCACGAGCCTCCGGTGGCGAGGCCCGACAGGACGAGGAACACGTAGGTCCTTGCCGACACCGATCCGACCGGCTGCCACTGGCCGGTCCCCACCAGGATGGCGCCAAGCGCGCAGAGGATGACGACCGTGCGGATGAAGGTGGCGAAATCGGAATTGACGTTCTCGATCCCGACCTTGGCGAAGATCGCGGTCAGCGCCGCGAAGGCGGCCGAGAGCAGCGCCCACAGCTGCCAGGATCCGAGCAATGATCTCATTTCGTGTTCTCCGGTGTGGCTTCGCGGACCTGCAAAACGCGTCTGGGCAGTTCGCGGGCGAGCGCCGTTCGCCTGAAGGGGGTCGACTTCCGCCATGCACGGATCTCGGGGACGGTGCGGCCGCATCCTAGGCACCACCCGGTCCTGCCATCGAAGCGACAGACACCCGTGCACGGATCGTCCTTCTTCACGCGAGCGTCCCTCATCAAAGCCAAACGTCCACCGTTCACTCGACATATATAGGGTACCTCCCTATGTTACCAAGCGAGCGAGGATGCTGATCTCATGGCCCACACCGTCAAGGACAAGTCCAAGCTCCTGGCGCGCGTGCGCCGGATCAAGGGACAGGCGGAGGCGGTCGAGCGCGCGCTTGAGGCGGAGATCGGCTGCTCCGACGTCCTGATGCTGGTCGCCTCGATGCGCGGGGCCATCAATGGCCTGACCTCCGAACTGATGGAGGAGCACATCCGCCATCACGTCGTCGATCCCGCTAACGAACCCGATCCGGACCGCGCCAAGGGCGCGTCCGAGTTGATCGAGGTCATCCGCACCTACCTGAAGTGAGATGTCGCATGGACATGACGTACGCGAGCCCGGGTCGTGCTCCCTCAGTCGATGACGGTGCCGGCGTGGCCCACGGCCATTCCCACGTCTTCCTCGGCGAGGGTCACGACCGCAACGAGCGCCGGACCTGGGCCGTCATCGCGCTGTGCGGGGTCATGATGGCCGCCGAGATCTTCGGCGGCCTGGTGTTCGGCTCCATCGCCCTGGTCGCGGACGGCCTGCATATGTCGACGCATGCCGGCGCCCTACTGCTCGCCGCCCTGGCCTATCGCTATGCCCGCCGGCATGCCGACGATGACCGCTTTACCTTCGGCACGGGCAAGCTCGGCGACCTCGCCGGCTTCACCAGTGCCATCGTGCTCGCGATGATCGCCCTGCTGATCGCCTACGAGGCCGTGCTCCGACTCATCGAGCCGGTGGCCATCGATTACAACGAGACCATCGCCATCGCGGTCCTCGGCCTGGGCGTGAACCTCGCCAGCGTCTGGCTGCTGGGAAGCGACCACGACCACGGACATCATCACGATCACGGACATGATCACCACGACCATGCCGACGCGACGCAGACCATCGTTACGTCGGCTGGGAGGTTCGGCATGGAGATCCACGAGGACGGCGTGCCTCCCCGTTTCCGCCTGACCGCCACCGGTGTGGAGTCCCTCGCCTCGGGCGAAGGCATGACCATCGAGACGGTACGCCCGGACGGGTCGCGCCAGACGTTCGCGACGGTCCGCAGGGGCGATGTCATCGAGAGCGTCGAGACGATCCCTGAGCCGCACGCCTTCGAGGCAATCCTCCGCCTTTCCGGATCGGACAGCATCTGGTCGGTGACCTTCGAGGAACACGCGCACGGGCATCACGGCGCCATGCACCGGGACAACAACATGCGCGCGGCCGTGGTCCACGTGGTGGCCGACGCGGCGGTCTCGGTGCTGGTGATCGCCGGACTTTTGCTCGCCCGCTTCCTCGGTTGGACCTGGATGGACCCCTTGGCCGCCATCGTCGGGTCAATCGTCATCGCGAGCTGGGCCTACACTCTGGTGCGGGACACCGGTGGGGTGCTTCTCGACATGCAGCCCGATCCGAGCCTCGCGGGCAGGGTCAGGGACATCATCCAGGCGCAGGGCGACAGGATCGCGGACCTGCATCTCTGGCGCCTCGGACCCGGTCATCTCGGCGCCATCGTCTCCGTGGTGACCGCCAAAGGCCGGGGACCCGACTACTACCGGCACCTGCTGGGCGGTGTCGGCACCCTCTCGCACCTAACGGTCGAGGTCAGGGACGAGGTGCGTCCGTAACCATCCATGAGGCCGTTGACCTTCCCACCATGGGAAGCACCATCTCGGCATGACGTCACCCCATCGGAGAGTCGTCATGTTCGAGATCAAGGTCATCGGGATGAACTGCGGCGGTTGCGCCAAGTCGGTCACCCGCGCGATCCACGCCGTGGATGCCGGCGCAACCGTCGCGGTCGATCTCGCCACCGGCACGGTCGCGATAACGAGCGCGGCTGGCACCCCGGCTGGACGCTTCGTCGATGCCGTCCGGGCCACTGGCTACGGGGCCGATACCTTGCCCCTCGCGGCCTGATCGACAGGCAGCGGAAACCTGCGTTCCGATTGACAGGGCGCGGTGCAGATGAGGGCGCCCTACGACCCGACCACCGGCTGCGAGTTTTACCGAGCGGCTCCATGCCCAACGAGGAGATGGGCGTGATGAAGTATGCCAAGGACCCGGCCACCGGGGCGATGGCTGGGACGATCATCGACGACCGGGAGAAGGTCGGCGAGAGGGAGGCATGGCTCAGGAAGAATGCGAGGTAGGCCAATCGCGGGAATGCCTGGAGGACAGGCGGGGGCCGCCTTCCAGGCCCGCGATGATGGGGCAATCCGGGCGTTCGTCGCCGTCGCAAGCGAGGCTGAGGCCACGCAGGACATCCGCCATCTCCTGCAGGTGGCGGGCCTTTCCTTCGAGTTCCTTGATGTGGGTCAAGGCCAGGGCCTTCACCTCTGAGCTGGTGCGGCTGGGGTCGCCCCACAGCCCGAGCAGCACCCGGATGCGGTCCAGGGAGAAGCCGAGATCCCGGGCCCGCCGGACGAAGCCGAGCCGGTGGACGTCCTCCGGACCATAATCGCGGTAGCCGCTGTCCTGGCGGTCGGCACGGGGCACGAGCCCGATGCTCTCGTAGTGCCGGATCATCTTGGCCGAGACCCCGGAGGCCCGGCTCGCCTCGCCTATGTTCATCGTGAGAGCCCCTCCGTTGACCTTCCCATAATGGGAAGGTGCAGGAAGGCCCGCAAGCCCAATCGGCCGCAGCTGGTCCGTCGCTTTCAGGGTGACGAACGGACGGCATCCCGGCCGACAACCCACGGAGTTTCCGATGCAAGCCACCGCGTCCCGCAAGGCCGTCCTGTACCGGATGATGATGCCGCAGCACACGTGCCCCTACGGCCTCAAGGCGAAGGACCTCCTCGAACGCCAGGGCTTCCAGGTGGAGGACCATTGGCTGACCACCCGCGAGGAGACCGACCGCTTCAAGGCCGAGCATGCGGTCAAGTCGACGCCCCAGACCCTCATCAACGGCGAGCGCGTCGGGGGTTTCGACGACCTCAGGCGGCATTTCGGCCAGGCCGCCAACGACCCGAACGCGACGACCTATACGCCGGTCGTGGCGGTGTTCTCGATGACGGCGCTGATGGCGCTCGCGGCGAGCTACGCCGTGTACGGCACGCCCCTGACGGTCCGGGCGGCCGAGTGGTTCATCGCGTTCAGCATGTGCGTCCTTGCCCTCCTGAAGCTGCAGGACGTCGAGACCTTCTCGTCGATGTTCCTCGGCTACGACCTGCTGGCCAAGCGCTGGGTGCGCTACGCCTACGCCTACCCGTTCCTGGAGGGCATCGCCGGCGTCCTGATGGTGGCCGGCGCCCTGAACTGGCTGTCGATCCCCGTGGCCCTGTTCATCGGCACCATCGGCGCGGTCTCGGTGTTCAAGGCGGTCTACGTCGAGAAGCGCGAGATCAAGTGCGCCTGCGTCGGCGGGTCGAGCAAGGTGCCGCTCGGCTTCGTCTCGCTGACCGAGAACGTGATGATGGTCGCCATGGCCGTCTGGATGCTGGCGATGGGGCATTGAACGGCATGGCCACGATGTTCCCCTCCTGGCTCCACGCGCTCTCGGTCCTGGCACTGCTGCTCGGTGCCGCCTGCTCGATCCTTCTGTCGGTGCAGGTCATCCGGCATCCACAGCACATGACCGTGATGAATGTCGTCTGGCCGGTCAGCGCCCTGTTCGGGACGGTGGTCGTGGTCTGGGCCTACTTTCGCTATGGCCGCCTCGCGACCATGGAGACGCATCACCGCGCGATGGAGCGGGACGAGAAGCCGCCGAACATGACGCAAACGCCGTTCCCGGTGATGGTGGGCAAGGGCGCGCTCCACTGCGGGAGCGGCTGCATGCTGGGCGACGTCGCCGCCGAGTGGCTCGCCTTTCTGGTGCCGGCGGTGGCTGTCTGGTTCGGCTGGCAGTCGCTCTTCGACGAGAAGATGTACGCGGTCTGGGTGCTGGACTTCGTCTTCGCCTTCGGGCTCGGGATCGTGTTCCAGTATTACGCCATCGTCCCGATGCGTGGGCTCTCCCCCGGCCAGGGCATCGTTGCCGCGCTCAAGGCCGACACCCTGTCGCTGATCGCCTGGCAGGTCGGCATGTACGGCTTCATGGCGTTCGCCCAGTTCGTCCTGTTCCCGCACCTTGCCGGGGAGCGTGCGCCGGTGAACTCGGTCGAGTTCTGGTTCGCCATGCAGGTTGCCATGGTCGCCGGATTCCTGACCAGCTACCCGGTGAACTGGTGGCTCGTCGGCTCCGGCATCAAGGAGCGAATGTAAGTTCGCTCCCGCAAGGCCGTGCGACCTGCTTGCCTTGAGGTCCGTCGTTTCAATCGAGAAAAGATAAGGGGCCCCGAAGGACCCCTGGACGATCACATGCGGTGGTGGCGATGACCATGACCGTGGCGCATCATGTGGCCGCGGTGGTGATGGTGGCGCATCATGTGGCGGTGCCCGTGACGATGGCCCATCATGCGGCCGTGGCCGCGGTGACCGTGCATGCCGTCCATGCGGACGTCGACGACGTTGGTCGTGGCATCGACGGCGCCGATCATGCCGGGAGCGGCGGACGCAGGTGCGGCGATGCCGATGGCGCCGAGCGCAGCCAGGGCGGCGACGGCGAACAGGGACTTCCTCATCGGGCTTCCTCTCAGGTTGTTGGTGGCCTGGATCGGGTCAGAGACCAATCCGGCGACACCTGTGAACGGCCATGCTTCCTGGACCGTTCCGCGAGGTTCGTACTCCTGGGCCGAGCATGGATAAGGGAACGTTCTTCCCACGGTCGCTTCGGCCCCGCGGGCCCTCGCGCCGACTTGGGGCGCCGCCCGCCTCGACGGGGCGCCGGCTCGACCGGATCACCCGTCCTCGCCCCTCTTCCGCATGCACCTGCGGGATCGTCCGAACGGTGACGGCACCAGCGCCGCGCATCCCGGACGTCGAAGGAAGCCTACGGGCCTCCGGGGAACATCCCCTTGCGTCCCTTCCATCATCCGGCGCGTGCGGGCCACTGCCGATGGAGGTCGTCGATGACGAAGGCGTGCGCATGGCGCTTGCCCTGGTGAAGGTGCGGGTGCCCTTGAGCGAGGTCGGCATGGGCATGCTCGATCACGTCGGGATCGGCAGCCGGCCACGTCCAAGCCGCCGCCGCAACCCCGGCGAGCGTCAGGGCACCGAGGACCGCGAGCGTCGCCGGCATTCCGACCGATGCGCCGAGCCAACCCGCGAGCGGATAGGTGACGAGCCAGGCGGCATGGGACAGGGCGAACTGCGCGGCGAAGACGGCGGGCCGGTCCTCCTGGGTCGCGGACCGGCGCAGGAGCCGTCCGGTCGGCGTCTGGACGGCGGAATAGGCGGTGCCGAGGACGAGCCAGGTCGAAAGCAGGAGCGGCCATCCGATGGTACCGCCCCATGTCATGGCGGCGACGCCGAGGAGCACCGTCCCGAGCAGGGCCGCCGCGGGGATCATGACGGCGCGGTCCGGGAGCCGGTCGAGCAGGCGCGGCAGCGTCAGTGCGGCGATCATGGAGCCGCCCCCGAACAGGCCGAGGGCGAGGGCCACGTCGGCCTGGGGCCGGTCCAGGAGTCCCTGCACGATCACCACGGTGTTGACGATGACCATCGCGCCCGCCGCGGCGACCGCGAGGTTCAGGGCGAGCAACCCGCGCAGGCGCGGCGTCGCGAGGTAGATCCGAAGGCCCCGAGTCGTGCGGTCGTAGACGCCGCCATGCGGGTCGGACCGAGTGGCGGTCGGCAAGGTCACGGACACCACCAAGGCCGCCGAGCACAGGAAGCCGACGACCGTGCCGCCGAACAGCGCGTTGTAGGGCACCACCGTCAGGAGAAGGGCCGCCAGGGTCGGGCTGAGCAGGTTCTCCAGGTCGTAGGCGAGGCGCGAGAGCGAGAGGGCGCGGGTGTAGTCCCGTTCGTCCGGCAGGATGTCCGGGATGGTGGCCTGGAAGGTCGGGGTGAACGCCGCAGAGGCCGATTGCAGGACGAAGATCAGGGCGTAGATCTGCCAGACCTGGTCGACGAAGGGTAGCAAGAGCGCGATGCCGGCCCTGACGAGGTCCGTGCCCACCAGGAATGCGCGTCGTGGCAACCGGCTCGTGAAGGCCTGGGCCACCGGGGCGACGAGGACGTAGGCCACCATCTTGATGCCCAGCGCCGTCCCGAGGACGGTGCCGGCGCGGTCACCGGCGATCCGGAATGCCAGAAGCCCGAGGGCGACCGTGAGCAGGCCCGTGCCGATCAGGGCGATGACCTGGGCCGCGAACAGGTGACGGTAGGTGCGGTGGGCGAGGACGCTCAGCATCGGGCGCGCCTCACAGGTACTTCGCGAGCAGCTTGAACTCGGCGAGGGCGTCCTTGGTGGACTTGCCTCCCTGCCCGACGCCGTCCACGAGGCAGTGCTCCATGTGGTCCTCGATGAGGACGCGCTTGGCGTTCGTGATGGCGCTCTCGACCGCGTGCAGTTGCTGGGCGAGGTCCACGCAGGGCCGCCCCTCCTCGATCATCGCGATGACCCCGGCGAGGTGGCCGTGCGCGCGCTTCAGGCGCTTGACGATGTCCGGATGCGAGGCATGTTCCATCCCATGATCCTATCCCCCCGGAGGGGATGCATCAATCGGCGGCGCTCGCTACGGCGGCGTGTCGTGGCCGGCCTGCGGTCCGTTTTCGCCGAGCAGGTCGGTGACGTGGGCCTCGGCCGGATGGCCGGTGGCGGCGCGGTGAACCTGCGAGCATGCCGCGAACCCCGGACCCGAAACCGTCATAACCAAAAGGCGGGTGCCGTCGTCCCGCATTCGCATCGCCAGGGTGGTCCGCGCCTCCGGCCATTCCAGGGCGTTCCCAGCCGGTCCCGTGCGGGGCTCGCCGTGGCGCCGTACGCCTTCCCGGCGCATTGCCTCCCACGCCGACGCGGCGGCGACGTCGCCGAGCGGACGCCCGACCCAGACCACTTGCTGCAGGCCCTGGTCCCGGCAGACGACGAGGATGACCTGGGCCGTGTCGGTGCCCGAGGCGAGCGGCCGGTCATGAAAGTAGAACAGCCCGGTCAGGTTCGCCTCGCGGTCGACCATCGAAGGCGGCGCGATCCGGTCCACCGGTCCCCACGAGAGACCGAACGGTGCCTCGTCGCCCGAAGCGGCCGCCGGCGTCGCGATGGCAGCCCATGCCGCGAGGGCGAGCGCTGGACGGCACGGCATCGGGCTACTCCGCGGCTCTGAGGTGCGCCGAGGGCTCCGCCACCCGGGCCTGCGAACCGACCGTCGCGGTCCGGGCGAACAGGGCATAGAGGGCGGGGAGGATCACGAGCGTCAGAAGGGTCGCGCTGATGAGGCCGCCGATGACGACAGTCGCGAGCGGCCTCTGGATCTCGGCCCCCGTCTCGGTCGCCAGCGCCATCGGCACGAAGCCCAGCGATGCCACCAGGGCCGTCATCGCCACCGGGCGAAGCCGGGTCATGGCGCCCTCCAGGATGGCGTCGCGCCGGGGTCGCCCGTCCGCGATGAGCTGCTTGATGTAGGTCAGCATCACGAGGCCGTTGAGGACCGCCACCCCGGACAGGGCGATGAACCCGACCGCCGCCGGCACCGAGAACGGCATGCCTCGCAGCCACAGGGCGGCGATGCCGCCGGTAAGCGCCAAGGGGACCGCGCTGAACACCAGGAGGGCGTCACGCGCCGAGTTCAGGGCCGAGAACAGCAGCAGGAAGATGAGGAAGAAGCACACCGGCACGACCACCATCAGCCGCTGCCGGGCCGAGGCGAGGTTCTCGAACTGGCCGCCCCAGGTCACGTAGTATCCGGCCGGAAGCTGGACCCCCGATGCGACCTTGGCCTGCGCCTCGGCGACGAGCGAGCCGATGTCGCGGCCGCGCACGTTGGCGGTGACCACCACCCGCCGGCGCCCGTTCTCGCGCGAGATCTGGTTCGGCCCCTCGGTGACGGAGAAGCTCGCGACCTGCTTCAGCAGCACCGACGCGGCACGTCCGTTCGGTCCCGTAGGCAGGGGCACCGGGATGTTCTCCAGCGCCTCGCGGTCCTCTCGCACCTTGTCGTTCAGGCGCACGACGATGGGGAAGCGACGGTCGCCCTCGAACACCATGCCGGCCTCCCGTCCGCCGATGGCCGCCCCGATGACGTCCTGGATCGCGGACGTGCTCAGGCCGAGACGGGCCGCCTCCGTCTTGTTGATCTTGATCTCCAGGAACGGCAGACCCGCCGTCTGCTCGACCTTGACGTCGTCGGCGCCCTCGGTCCCGCGCAGGATCGTGGCGACCTGGTTGGCGGCCTTAAGCATTGGCTCGAACTCTTCGCCGAACACCTTCACGGCGAGGTCGCCGCGGGTGCCGGCCAGGAGCTCGTTGAAGCGAAGCTGGATCGGCTGGGAGAACTCGTAGACGTTGCCCGCGAGCGCCCCGAGGGCCTTCTCGACCTGCTCCTGCAGGTCGGCCTTGGACAGGTCCGGGTCGGGCCATTCCTCCTGCGGCTTCAGGATGACGAAGGTGTCGGACGAGCTCGGCGGCATCGGATCGGAGGCGACCTCCGCGGTGCCGGTCTTGGAGAAGACGTAGGCGACCTGGGGGAATCTGCTGATGGCCTGCTCGACCTTCAGCTGCATCGCCTGCGATTGGGTCAGGGAGGTCGAGGGGATGCGCTGGGCGTTCAGCGCGATGCTCTTCTCGTCGAGCTGCGGGATGAACTCCTGGCCAAGCCCCCTGAACAGAAAGCCGGCGCCGACGAGCAGCACCAGGGCGACCGCGACGAACGTCATCGGGACCCGCAGGGCGGCGCCGAGGACCGGTCGGTAGGCGGCCTTGATCCCGCGGATGATGAAGTTGTCCTTCTCCGTGACCTTGCCGGTGATGACGATGGCGATCATCGCCGGCACGAAGGTGAGCGACAGCACGAACGCCGAGACGAGGGCGATGATGACGGTGAGCGCCATCGGCTCGAACATCTTGCCCTCGACCCCGGTGAAGGTGAGGAGCGGCACGTAGACGAGGATGATGATGGCCTGCCCGTAGAGGGACGGCTTGATCATCTCCTCGGCGGAGGCGCGGACGGTGACGAGGCGCTCCTCCAGGTCGAGCTTGCGCCCGAGTTCCCCCTGGCGCTCCGCGAGGTGGCGCAAGGCGTTCTCGGTGATGATGACGGCGCCGTCGACGATGAGGCCGAAGTCGAGGGCGCCGAGGCTCATCAGGTTGGCGCTGATGCGGCCCTGGACCATGCCGGTCATGGTCATCAGCATCGCCACCGGGATGACCAGCGCCGTGACGATGGCCGCCCGGATGTTGCCGAGCAGCAGGAACAGGACGACGATGACCAGGGCGGCGCCCTCGGCGAGGTTCTTGGCGACCGTGCGGATGGTCGCCTCGACCAGCAGCGTCCGGTTGAGGACGGTCTGGGCCTCGACGCCGGGGGGGAGCGTGCGCCGGATCTCGGTCATCTTCGCGTCGACGGCGGCCGAGACGGTGCGGCTGTTCTCGCCGATCAGCATCAGGGCGGTGCCGATGACGACCTCCTGCCCGTCCTCGCTTCCCGAGCCCGTGCGCAGGTCGCGCCCGATCCGGACCTCGGCGATGTCGGAGATGCGCACGGGCACCCCGCCGCGCGTGGTGACGACGACGGAGGCGATGTCCTCCATGGTCTCCAGGCGGCCGGCGGCGCGGACGACGTAGCCCTCGCCGTTGTCCTCAAGGTAGCGGGCGCCCTGGTTGGCGTTGTTGGCCTCCAGGGCCCGGCCGATATCCGCGAAAGAGAGGTCGAGGGCGGTCAGCTTCATCGGGTCGGGCTGGACGTGGTACTGCTTGTCGAAGCCGCCGATGCTGTCGACCCCGGCCACCCCCGGCACGGTCTTCACCTGGGGCCGGATGATCCAGTCCTGGACCGTGCGCAGGTAGGCGGTGCGTTCGAGCTCTGTCGTGAGCCGCTGGCCCTCGGGGGTCAGGTAGCTCCCGTCGCCCTGCCAGCCGGGCTTGCCGTCGGGCGAGACCTTGCGCTCCCCGGCCTTCGCGTAGTGGATCGACCACATGTAGATCTCGCCCAGGCCCGTGGAGATCGGGCCCATGTGCGGCTCGGCCCCCGGCGGCAGGGTCGACTTCGCCTCGCCGATCCGCTCCGCGACCTGCTGCCGTGCGAAGTAGATGTCGAGCTTTTCGGAGAAGACGGCCGTGACCTGCGAGAAGCCGTTCCGCGAGAGCGAGCGGGTGTATTCGAGGCCCTTGATCCCGGCGAGCGCGGTCTCGACCGGGTAGGTCACCTGCTTCTCGATATCGACCGGGGAGAGCGACGGCGCCGTCGTGTTGATCTGCACCTGGTTGTTGGTGATGTCCGGCACCGCGTCGATGGGCAGCTTCGTCAGCGAGAACACGCCGAAGCCGGCCGCCAGCAGCGACAGCAGCACCACGAGCCAACGCTGGTGGACGGAGAAGTCGAGGATCTTCGAGATCATGATGGCCGCCCTCAGTGGTCGTGGTCGGCTTCGGCCTTGCCGAGCTCGGCCTTCAGGACGAAGGAGTTGGCCACCGCGACCTCGTCGCCGGGCTTGAGGCCGGTCAGGATCTCGAAGGCGTCGTCGTCGGCCTTGCCGATGGTCACGTCCCGGCGCTCGAAGCCCTCCAGGGTGCGGACGAACACGACCTTCTCAGCCCCGATGGTCTGTATCGCGGACTTGGGCAGCCGCACCTTCACCGGGTCGCGGGCGATCTCGACCTCGGTGGTCACGAAGGTCCCGGGGCGCCAGGTCATCTCCTTGTTCGGCAGGGCGACGATGACCCGGGCCGAGCGCGTCTCGGGGTTGAGGATCGGGCTGACGAAGACGACCTTGCCCACGCCGCGGGAGGCGTCGTCACCCCCGACGATGGTGACCTTGGCGCCCTCGCGGACCTTCGACAGCTCCGTGGTCGGGATGGCGAGTTCGATCCAGACGGAGGACAGGTCAGCGACGGTGTAGACGTCGGCCGGGTCGCCCTCCTTGCCGACGGCGGTGCCGACGTCGACCTTGCGCTCGACCACGCGGCCTGAGAGCGGGGAGCGCAGTTCGTAGCGGCGCAGGCTCGACAGGTTCGGGGTGGTCTCGTCCTTCTTGGCGGAGGTGGCGACCTCGGCCGCGTTGAGGCCCAGGGCAGATAGTTTCTGCCGGGCGAGATCGACGCGCAGGGTCGCTTCGGAGTAGGCGGCCTTGGCGTTCAGGAATGCGGACTCTGCCGAGATCCGCTTGTCCCAGAGAGCCTGCTGGCGGTCGAAGTTGGTCTTCTCCAGGTCCGCCTTGACCGTCGCGGTGAGGAAGTCACTCTTGGCCTCGGCGACCTCGCGGCTGTCGAGGACGGCCACGACCTCGCCCTTGGCGACTTCCTCGCCGAGGCGCTTGCGCATCTCGGCCACGGTGCCGACGACCCGTACGGGGACGCGAGCGATCCGGTCGGCGTCCTGGGCGATGGTGCCGGGGACCAAGAGATGGCGCGAGAGGATGCCGCCCTCGACCGTGGCGAGCTTGATGTCCTGCTCCGCGGCCTGCTCGGCGGACATCTTGATCTTGCCCTCGCCCTCCTGGTCGTGGCCGTGCGCCTCGCCTTCGGCGTGCTTGTGGCCTCCGGCTTCCGGCTTGGCCTCGCCCTCAGAGTGCTTGTGCTCGTCGTCGGCATGCTCGTGGCCATCGTCGGCTGCGGATGTCGCCGGCTTGGTCATGGCTGCGTTGGTCTGCAGCGTCGCCCGGGCGTTCGTCAGGCCGGCGGCGGCGAGCGCGCCCTGCACGACCTCGGACACACGGGGGAAGGCACCGCCGATGGCGATGCCGATGGCCAGGAAGGCCACGGAAAGGAATGCACGCATGGGAATGGGCCAGGTCCGCCAGGGACGTCGCCGCCGCTCGTGCGGTCAGGGACGGTCCCGTACTGGGTAATCGCGATGGTGAGGCGGCCGGGGCCCGCGGGGGGCCGGCCGGGACGCGCCACGGACGTGGCGACGTCGCCTCAGGCGCGAGGCGGCCTGGGAAGGCGGTCGGGCGAGACCGATCCGATGGGGGTCGTCACGGTCGCGTAGGAGGCGCGCGCGGTCCCGCGGGACGGCAGCGTGGGCGTCCCGTCGACGTTCAGGGCCTGGTGGCAGCCGCAATTGGCATGGCAGGCCGGACAGGTATCGGCGTGGTCCGGCCTGGAGCCGTCCGCCGGGGCCGACATGGAGAGTTCGTGGCTGACGGACCGGTGAGCCTCGGCGGAATGGATCGCGCCGGGGACGACGAGCGCCATGACCAGGACGAGCGAGAGCGCGCGGACGGTGGTCGCCCACCAGCCGCGCATCGTCTCGTAGGCCCTGATCCGGGGTCCCGTGGTCATGGTCGCCTTATGAACGATTCAGGGCCACCCGTACATGCCGGGCGACCCGAGACGTGGCTCGCGCCTCAATAGTCGTCGTGATGATGGTGGTGCCTGCGCTCGCCGTAGAACCCACGCTCCCCGTAGTACGCCCGGTCGCCGTAATCCCGATGCGGCCGGTGGATGACGACATCGTCGTGGTCGCCGTGGTGGTAGCGGTCGACATGGACGTCTCCGCGCCTGTCGAAGTCGCCGCCGTAGTATTGGGCGGACGCAGCGGCCGGAGCGAGGATCAGGCTGACGGCGACCAGGACTGGGATGCGGACACGCATGGCTCGTTCCTCAAGGGATGATGCCGTCAGGATCGGCTCCGACGGTTGAACGAGGCATGAAACCGCCGTTCATCCATCGGTGGCCGGAAGCACCGGACCGATGTCTTGCGACGCGGATACAGGGCTCCTCCGGTCGCACAGGTTGGAGCATCCCCTTCGGGTCGGGCATGTTTCCGATGGCTCAGACGACGTTGGCGGGAGCGAGGGCGCAGGCGGTGTCGGCGCTCGTCTCGACCTGCAGGGTGGTGTGGCCGATGCCGAACCGTTCCTTGATGCCGGCGGCCGCGTTCATGAGGAAGACGTCGTCGGGACGTCCTCCGGGCATCAGGAGATGGGCGGTCAGGCAGGTCTCGGTGGTGCTCATCGCCCAGATGTGGAGGTCGTGCAGGGTGGTGACGCCGGGCAGTCCTTCGAGATGGCTGCGGACGGCGGCCGGATCGATGCCCGGCGGGACGGCGGCGAGGGACAGCGTGAGGCTGTCCCGCAGGAGTCCCCAGGTGCTCCAGACGATGACCGCGACGATGGCGAGGCTGACGACGGGATCGAGCCAGGTCCACCCGGTATACAGGATCACGAGGCCGGCGATGACCACGCCCGCCGAGACGGCGGCGTCTGCGGCCATGTGCAGGAAGGCGCCCTTGATGTTGATGTCGCCCTTGGCGCCCGAGGCGAACAACCAGGCGGTGATGCCGTTCACCAGGATGCCGACCGCCGCGACGACCATCACGGTCTTGCCGGCGACTGGGACGGGCTCGCCGAAGCGCTGGATCGCCTCCCAGGCGATGGCGCCGACCGCGACCAGCAGGAACACCGCGTTGAACAGGGCCGCCAGGATCGACGACCCCTTCATCCCGTAGGTGTAGCGGGCGCTCGGGGCGCGCTTGGCCAGCACCATGGCGACCCAGGCCACCACGAGGCCGAGCACGTCCGAGAGGTTGTGGCCGGCATCGGCCAGCAGGGCCATCGAGTTCCCCAGCACCCCGTAGGTGGCCTCGACGGCGACGAAGCCGACGTTCAGGGCGATGCCGGTGGCGAACGCCTTGCCGAAGCTCGCGGGGGCATGGGAATGGCCCGGCCCGTGTGAATGGCCGGCATGGCCCTCGGCCGAATGGGCCTCGTGGTCATGCGATCCATGATCGTGGCCGGCGTGTGCGTCGTGCGTCGTCATGGCGTCCTGTTCGTGGCGGTGTCGGTCGATGGATTGCGGGGGGCTATTCGGCCGGTGCGGGATGGGTCGCGACGGTGCCTTCGCGGTGCTCGGCCCACGCCTGCCGCAGGATCTGGACAGACGAGGTCAGGAAGATCCCCGCCATCACCGCCGCTACGGCGAGGTCGGGCCAGGCGGACGAGGAACCCCACACCCCGAGCGCGGCGACCATGACCACGACGTTGCCGATGGCGTCGTTGCGCGAGCACAGCCAGACCGAGCGCACGTTCGCATCGCCGTCCTTGTAGCGACGCAGGAGGAGTACCGATCCGAGGTTCGCAGCCAGCGCCAAGACCCCAATGACGCCCATGACCTCCGCCCTGGGCACGCCGAGGACCATCGTCTGGTAGACGGTGCTGCCTAAGACCCAGAGCGCCATCAGGAACAGCGAAGCGCCCTTGAACAGGGCCGCCTTCGAGCGGACTGCCAGCGATGCGCCGATCACGGCGAGGCTCAGCCCGTAGGTGACGGTGTCGGCGAGGAAGTCGAGGGCGTCGGCCTTGAGCGCCTGCGAGCCGGCGAGCTGGCCTGCCGCCATCTCGGTCACGAACATCGCGCCGTTGATGCCGATCACCGTCCAGAGGACGGCCTTGTAGCGTGGGTCGACGCCGTCGAAGACCGGCACGCCTCCCGAGCAGCATGAGCCGCCGGCCTTGTCGTGCACCGGCGTTTGCGTGGGGGTCCCGGGGAACGCGAGCTCGGGAGGGGAACAGCAGGCGGCGGCCTTGGTCGTCCCGCAGCAATGCTCGCTCATCACGTCTCCTTCCCATCGGTCGGAGGCGACGCTACAACCTCTAGCGGCTAGAGGTGCAAGCGGAAAATCATGGACATCGCAATCGGGGAGCTGTCCCGGCGGACCGGCGTGAAGGTACCCACGATCCGGTACTACGAGCAGGTTGGGCTCATGCCGGTACCGCCCCGGTCGGCCGGGTCGCAGCGCCGCTACGGCGAGGCCGATGTCGCGCGGCTGAACTTCATTCGCCACTCCCGCGAGCTCGGCTTCGAGGTCGACGCCATCCGGGAGTTGCTGACGATGAACGCGCACCCCGACCGGTCATGCGCCGACGTCGACCTGATCGCCCGCCGCCACCTTTCCGAGGTCGACCGGCGGATCGAGCGTCTCATGGCGCTGCGGGGCGAGCTCGACCGGATGATCTCGGAATGCGGCCAGGGCCGCGTCGGCGAATGCCGGGTGATCGAGACGTTGTCCGATCACGGAAAGTGCTCGCACGGGAGCCACTGAGGCCGACCCGAAGACCCGGGGCGAGCTCAGGGCCGGAAACCTGTCCCGCTGGGGATGGGACCGCCTTTTCGCCGTGGCCAACAGCCTTGGCTACGACGTCGTCGTCACGCTGCGCCCCCGGTCGCCGGTCGCGGATTTTCCGCTGGCCGCACGGTGACGCCCATGCCCAGGATCGCCGTGACGCTCCTGACGATCTCGCTGTCGGGATCTGTGTCGGGCGCCAGTAGCAGCGTGACGTTCTCCGGGTAGCCCCCCGTCTGACTGAACCAGAGCGTCATCGCGTCGGAGACCGCCGGGGCGAGGGCGATGTGGCATTGGAAGGATTTCGTCCCCCGCTCTCCCTCCCTTTTGATCGTGGCGAGCCCGGCCTCCTCCAGGGCCTCCAGCGGCTTCCATCGCTCATGCCGGGCGCGCCTGCTGGCCTCGTGCTTTTGGAGCAGTTTCTCAAGGAAATCGGGAGAGGCACGCGGGACGGGCCGCGTGCCGTAGACCGGGTCCACGTCCGAGTCCACGTCCGGAACCTCGGCCTCGGGGGCGACATCCTCTGCCGGCGCCTCGGCGGCGTCGAGGCGCGCCAGCAGCGCCGCGGCATTGGCCGCCGATAGGCTCCCCCCGGAGACGTGCCGGGCCACCGCGTTACGGACGTCACCGGGAGTCGTGCGGGACAGGCTGACCGCAAGGTCCTTCCAACTTGCGTCGGTCGCCAAATGGGTGGCGTGCAGGAAGGCCGCGATGCCGCCCGACGGCTGGAGGGCGGCCACCGGGGCGGCAACCGGGGCAACGTCCGGGAGATCGGACGCCGACGTCTCAATGACCTCCACGTCCGGAGGTGCGGACACCGCCTCGGTCGAGGCGGCCCTCGGCACCCACGCCTGAGCCTCGGCGTCCCACGCATCCTTGGCCGGCAGGCGCCCCCACGTCCTAGCGTCCTCCCTCCAGACGAGCAGGCCGGCCCCCGGCGCCTCCGACAACTCGATCTGTCCACCCCGGAGCACGACGTGGCACAGGCCTCCGTCGTGCGCGACCGTCACGCAGGCCCACAACGCCCCGTCAGGGAGGACGTGCGTCTCGGCGACGGCCCCGAACGGAAATGGGACACCCGGAGGCTGGCTGTCTAAGAGCGCCAGCCAGACAACCGAAGCGACCTGCTCGTCGACTACGCCATCGTAGTCGGCATACCAGGTCGGCAGGGCTTCCCCAGCGACGGGAGGCGTCAGGCCCGGCGGGATTGCATCGCCCGGCTTCCACGTCGCCGTCCAGTTCAGCACCCAGTCCTGGGTCTCAGCGTCCCAGGACTCCCGGGCCGGGAGGCGCATCCATTCCGTCGTGCCCTCCTGCGGGACGAGCGCCCCCGCCCCGGGGACGTGCCCCCACGTGAGGACGCCGTCTCGCACGGACACGTGGCCGAGGCCGCCGTCAAAGGCCTCCAGGCACGCGTGGATCGTGCCGTCCTCGGCGCGCCGCATCTCGTGGATGCCGACGATGGGGCTCGGCATCCCCGGCGGCAGCCACTTACCGATGGCCTTCGCGATATCCAGGTCGGCGTCGGTGCATTCGACGCCGGGCAGGACCACGGCCTCGCGCCGCGGCCTGGGGACATGCGCCTCTGGGGCGGGCATGCGCCAGCCCGGCGGGAGGATGTGGCCCTGCGTCCAGGTGTGCCACCACCAGGTGCCGTGGGAGGTGGGATGCGCGGGGGCCGCGTCGACGGCGTCCATGAAGGAAAGCTGGGTCATCAGGCGGCGTCCATCGTGAACAGGTCCGGCTGGCGCGCCGTCCTGAGGAAGGCCTCAACGGCCTTGGGCGAGATCCAGAGGACCTCCTCGCGGACCTTCCCCCTGATGTCGGCCGAGTCCTTCGTGACCCGCTTCCATCCGCGGAGGGCGTCCTCGTACAGCGGATCCGCGTAGCCCGAGACGATGACCATTCCCTTGATCGCGCCCAGGCAATCGAGCAGGCGCGAGTGCGCCGCCTCGTCCATCTCGTGGGCGTATCCCCGTGCCGGATCCCGGCGAGTGCGGGGAACGTAGGGCGGGTCGACATAGAACAGGGCGTCGGGCCGGTCGTGGCGGCGGATCGTGTCGACCGCGTCCGACCGCTCGATGACGACGCTGCGCAGTCGTTCGCGCACCGCCGGCAGGGCGTCCGGGAACGTGTGCCAGTCCAGCGCCGGCGTGGACGACGCGATGGCCGTGTAGCGCCGGAACCCGGTCCGGGTGCGCCCGAGCCGGACGTCGTTTGTGACGCCCATTGCGTGCCGGACGAGCAGGCGCCGGGCACGCTCGACCGGCTCATCCGCCGGCACGGGCTGGTAGGCGAGCTCGAACTCGGCATCGCTCCACGGCGTCATCATTAGGAGGAACGCGAGGCGGGCGCACATGGCCGGGTCGCGGACCACGCGGAACAGCGTGATCAGTTCGTCGTCGAGATCGCCGAGGACCTCGACGCGCACCTTGGGCTTGCGCATCAGCACGGACGCGGCACCGCCGAACGGCTCGCAGTAGAGCGCGTGGGGGGGCATGTGGGAGATCACCCAAGGGGCGAGGCGCCACTTGCCGCCGAACCACCGCAGGAGGGGGCGCGAGGGGGCGGACATCACGCCTCCGCCGAGCCGAAGCACGCCTCGCGCAGGGCGGGGGGAAGCTGGCGTCGATGCCGATGGACCGCCGCCAAGGCCGAGGTCGCCTCGATGACCGAGAGCACAGGCAGGGACGCCAGGATATGCCCGGCGTGCGAATGCGCCTTGCCCCATCCGACGCCGTTTTCGACGCTCGCCCTGTCCTCGTCATGCGAAGTGATAAGCTTGACGGCCTCGTGGACGGCTTCGGGCACGCCCTGCACCTGCGCCCGGGCCAGCCAGTCGTGACTGGGGTCTCGGGCCAGGCGGCCGCGCACCTTTTCTATGGCCTCGTCGACCTGGCGGACGAGGGTCCGGGCGACCTTGGCGACACCGATTGTCGGATACCCGCCGACGCCCAGCGGCTCCTTCAGCAGCGCGTCGGCGAGGGCGCGCTTCTTCGTCGGCCAGGCCCAGAACAGCTTGTCGAGAGAGACACGCATCGCCTCGATGTCGGCCTCCCGGCCGGGGCCGTTCGCCTCCGCCTCCTTGATCTCACGCTCACGCAGGTAGGCCTGGACACGCGCCTTGCCTTCGTCGTCGGCGACAATGGCGGCCTCGGCGGCGGAGATGGCGGCCGCGGCCGCGGCTTCGTCCGCGGGGACGGGCTCCCAGCAGCACGGCGTCAGGACGCCCTCGCGGGCCTCTGTCCTGTCGTCGGTCCACGAGTAGCCGGCGTCGCGGAGCGCCGTGCGGGCCACGTTGTACGCCCGCCTGTAGGTGGCCGGATCGCCGAGGCCAATCCAAAGGACGCGGTCGCCGTAGCGGGTCTTGAGCTCCCGGTCCCGGCGCCAGGCGAGGCCCAGCGCCGTGAGGGGGATCGCCTCGGCGACGGGGAGCGGTCGGGCGGCCGTCGCGTAGGCCTGCGCCGCGACAAGGGCGAGACCAAGGAGGAGGAAGGCGAGCGTGATCATGGCGGGGGCGTCCTTCGTCGATTGGCAATCGCAGAATGATGCCGAAGTCGCCCGCGATATCAAGTAGTCCGGTTGGCCTATGATGCTTTGAAAGTCGAAGGATCGTTAGGTAATCGTACTTACTCTCCCTCCTGAGAGGGCCTTTATCACAGTCCTTACAACGTATGCGGCTCCTCGCCGCATGGTAATACGAAAAAAACGGCCGAGTCTTTTGGCAAGCGCCGATTAATACGTCGCGATAGCCTGGAGGCCGAAATGATAACTACGAGGGGACCTGGCCCGCATGAGCTCGATCAGGAGGACCCTGTCGAACTGCTCCGGGTGGCCATTGACGTGGAGGGGTCCGCCAGCGCAGTCGCCCGCCGCCTCGGCCTGAGCCCGGCCTACATCCTCGATGTCCGGAACGGGAACAGGCCCGCCTCGCCGCGCCTGCTGGCCGCGATGGGCCTGGAGCGCCGCATCGTCCGTGTGGGAGGCCGCTCGTGAGCTCGGTCAACGCGCTCGTGTTCATGAGGCCCACTCCAGCGAAGGTCGCTGCCCTGGTGGAGAGCCACTCGCTCGAAGCGGCCATTGCTCGCTGGCACTGGCTCGACAAGCGCACGATCTGCAGCCTCGCCCAGGCCGGGCGTGCCGCTCAAGGTGTCGTACTCAAAAGGCCTTCGACGCGCCGGGCGTTCTCGGATCTCGACGCCGCCGTCTGCGTCGAGGCCTCATACGCCCTCGGCAGCATGGCCCGCGGCGAGCGAGCCTCGGGCGTGCCACACAACTCGACGCGGGGGCTCTTTCCGACGCGGGGCCTCGACTACGTCCGTATCTCCACGAAGGAGCGTGCCCAGGCCACGATGATGGGCATCCGGGCCAAGGAAGGCGACACGGACGCCAAGGCGGACATCGAACGCCGGCGCAAGCACGAGCTCGCCGTCGGGGAGGTCCTGCGCCGCGCCCTCGCCCTCGTGGGGGGCAGCCGACGACAGGACGCTACGTCCTACCCCCCGTCGACGACGCCCTGCGCGAAGCGCTCGCCGGGCTGTCCCCGGCCGCCATCGGCACGGTGTTCCCCGATCTCTGTGCCGGCCTCTCTCCGGCTACGCCCATGCCCAGCCAGCGCGAGCGAGCCGTCATCGCGGCCTACGATGGGGACATCGCCGTCGACGCCCTGGCGGCCGAGCATGACATCCAGCCCAGCACCGTGAGCCGGATTTGGAGCGACGCGGGCCTGTCCGGGCGAGCCCGCCGGAACCGGCTCAAGGCTCAGCGCATGGCGCCGTCGGTGGTCGCGGCGCCCGTTCACCCTCGCCTCGACAACTCCAGGCATGTGCTGGCCGTGCGCCTCGCCCGATCAGCCGCCCGGGCGCCGATGGAGGCGCTGACCTGGGTCCGAGCCGACGCGGCCGCATCCCTTCACGAGAGGACCTGACACATGACCGCCCAAGCAACCGCCGCCCTGCGCGAGATCGACGCCAGCCTGTTCGCCATGATGGGCATCGAGGAGCCGCGCGACATGGATGTCGACGAGCTCGCCCAGGGCGTCGTCGACTACCTCGCCGAGCAGGCGGCGCCCGACCTGCGCCCGGACAACCTCGGGACGCTCATCCGCGCCATTCTCGCCGACGGCGTGGATGTCGCCATCGAGGAGTTCAACGACATGCCGGACATCACCGCGGATTTCGAAAGGGATGCCCTCCTGGCGAAGGCCCAGTTCATCGTTGCCGGCATGCGCGTCCTCGCTCGGGGAGACGCCTGATGCCGCGTCGCTGGAACCGGTTCAAACCCCGGCCGGAGTACGGGCACCTCATCGGTGCCTCGCCCGACATCATCCTCGACGGGGCGATCCGGAACCGCCGCTACGGTCGGGACCTGCGCGCCTACCCGGTCGAGGTAAACTGGTACCTCATCGACCTGTTCGAGGGCCGTGCTGGCCTGAACCGAGCGGACCTGATGGCAGCGGCCGACGTCCTGCGCGTGCCCCGGGAATGGAGCATCGAATTCGCCACCGACAAAGTCGGCAACTACGTCGCGTGGGGGTTGCACCTCGGGCTCCTGGTGGAGGCCGACGGCCCGGACGGCGAACGAGTCTGGACGATGCCCGACCGGCAGGCGCGCTACGGCATCATCGGCGGCAAGGCGGTCCAGATCCGCGGCCTGCCCTCTGAAGCGCAGGCCGCCATGGACAAGCGCCTGCGGACCGCCGCCAAGCGCGCGGCCACGATGGCCCGGCGCCATGCCGACCGCATTGCCCCCGCCATCGCGGCCGACCTGTCAGCAATCCTAGATGCAGATTTCGGCATCCCGATCCCGGCGTCATGGGCGACCCTCTACGTCGCCAAGGATGTCATGGGCCGCTGGCCGCTGCTCAAAGACGCGTTCGGCCTGCTCCTCGACGTGCATCTCGACTGGACGAGGGACCGCCAGGACGGATGGCGCAGCGCGGTGGCGGTCACTCTTACAGAAACCCGGGGCCGGGTGGCGGGGGAGCGCGCCGCCCAGGCCGTCCTCGCAGCCGCGCTCACCGAGGACAGCGCCGCATTCGAGGACATGGACCTGTGATGACACGCAACGAGCTAAACGACATCATCGCCGAGCAGGTTGCCACGGACGCCCGGCCGGATCTCGTGTCCACCCTCGTTCACGCCCTCCGTATCGGCGGGGATGGTTTCGCCGTCGAGGTCGCCGCCGACTTTCCGGACGTCGCCTCGGACGAGGAGCGGGGGAGCCTCATCGAGAGGGCGCGGGTCATCGCCGACGGCATGGGCCCCATCGACCCGGTGACGCCCGGGGCGGTTTCTCTGCAGCGGATCGCCGAGATCCTCGGCGCGCCGGAGACCTACTGGTCGATCCGGGCATGGATTTTCCAGGGCTGCCCGCACGAGGGCTACGGCTCCACAATGCGTTGCGACCCGGCGGCGCTCGCCGCCTGGTGCGCCGCGAAGGCGGACGGCATCGCCTCGGAAGAGGCCCACCGGTTCCGGGGCCTCGCCCAGCGCCTCGCCGATCACGCCGCCCTGCAGGCAGCCTGATCGGGCGCCGGGACCGCCAGGGCCACGATCTTAACCCTGGTGCTCATCGCCGATTGCGAGCGACCAAACATTAGGCGATTCTCCACGCAATGACCGCGACTTACACCCTGATCACATCCCTGGACGTCGCCTCGGATCACTCGGAGGGCGCCAAGACGCTCGTCGCCGCCTCGGGCGACGACGTGCCGTGGGCGCTCCACCGGGCGGTCTGGGCGCCCGAGCTCCAGGGCTTGTTCGGCTTCCCCGCCTATTCCGTCGCGGATCTCCGCGGCGCGATCCGGCGGGGGGAGCTCCGGGTGAGCCGTCGCGGTCGCCTCATCGAGGTGTCGCGCCGGCAGCTGCGCGAGTGGAGGGACGCGTGGCAGAACGGAAGCGAAAGAAGGGTCCCCGCAAGCTCGGGGTCGGACGACGAGGCGAGCCCTATCTCTGGTACCGCCCCGGCCGCATCGGCACCGACGGCATCGAGCGCGGCGGCGTCTGGATCATCATGCATCGCAGTGCCCAGGTCGCTAGCACTGACTGCGGCCTTGGCGAAGGTCCGGAACGCGAAGCGCTCCGCCGGTTAGCCGACTACAAGGACAGCTTGGCGATCCAGGCCGTCGAGGCCGTCCCGATGACGAAGGGCCGGCCGGCGCACGAGGTGACGCTGGCGGAGGTCCTCAGCCGGTACCTCGACGCGAAGAAGGGCATCCCCGACCCGGTGACGGGCGAGCTCAAGGGCGGCGTCTCCCGCCATCACGAGCTCGCGCAGCGGATCTACGCCCTCCTGGAGTGGTGGGGCGAACGCTCGCTAGCTGACGTGGACACCGTCTCGTGCGCCGCCTACGTGGCCAGCCGCGTCGGGACGCCCTGGAAGACCCACGCCCGCCTCGGGACCGGGAAGGACGGCAAGCCCGCCCGCACCGGCTACAGCAAGCCGACCAAGGCACGCGTCGTCACCGCGGGCGGCGCCCGTCGGGAGCTTGAGGACCTGCGCGCGGCCGTGAACGTAGCCATCGCCGACAACCTGACGCGCGACGCCGTCCGGGTGACCCTGCCGCCCAAGGGCGAGGAGCGGGACAGGTGGCTGACCCGGAACGAGGCGGCCCGGCTCCTGCTACGGGCGTGGCGCAAGCGCGAAGTTCAGACGATCCGGTCCGGTCCCCGCAAGGGCGAGACCTACGTCATGCCCCGGCGCCCGGCCAGACACCTGGCAAGGTTCATCCTGGTGGCGCTCCGGACCGGCACCCGGTCGGGACCGGTTTGTGGCGCCTCGTTCGTCCGCGAGATCGGCAAGCCTTGGATGGAGCTAAAGACCGAGACGACGACCGAGGAGCGCACCGAGTCCGTGACCGTCGACGGCCAGGTCTACGAGCGGAAGGTGACGGTCGCGGTGATCAAGCGCGTCGCGGTGTTCCACCGGAGGGCTCTCGGGACCAAGGAGGCCGAGAACAAGAAGGCCCCGACGGTGCGGATGCCGGACAGCCTCGTCGCCCACCTCTGGCGCTGGCACCACGTCCTCGGGCACCGGTACGTCGTCGAGTTCGAGAAGCGCCCAGTCGGCTCCACCAAGAAGAGCTTCGCCAACCTGGTGCACGAGGAGGGCCTCGGGGACGACGTCGTCCGGCACAGCCTCAGGCACACGGCGGTCACCTGGGGCATGCAGGCCGGCGTCGATATCTGGGAGCTTGCGGGCTATTGCGGGATGACAGTCGAGATGATCGAGCGCCGGTACGGCCACCATTCGTCGAGCCACATGGAGGGCGCGCGGGCGGCGCTGGGCGGTCGCGGCGGTCGGAAGAAGGTGGCGTGAGGAGGTGTGTGCGAAAACCGCACACACCCGGGCCTTGTCCCCTGCGGGGCCGGGGCGCACATTGAGGGCATAGGGGACCGGCTCCGGCCGGTCAGCCTCACGCACCCCCAGCGGGTTCCTCCCATCGCACAGGCGCCGGGCAAGGAACCACGCCATGCGCACCGTCGACGCCACCGCCATCGAGCCCTTCGTCCGCGAGGCCCTGCCTCGCGCCACCGACGCCGAGGTCACCGCCATCCTGGAGAGGCTCGACGGCCGCGTCGTCCGGCCCGAGGAGGCCGAGCGCGTCCGCCCCGGGCAGCTTCGCCTTCGGCCCGAGGAGAAGGTGGATCGGCTGCGGGGCTTCATCACGCACGCCATGACGGGCCAGCCCGGACAGGGCTATTGGCCGTCGATCATCGCCCCGAACACCCGCCGTCTCGTCGACGTTCCGGCCGCCCGCGAGGCATAGGCCGGGGCGCGCGAACGCGACCATTGTTTGGTCGAATGTTTGGTCGGGGAAAACCTCTGCGCCTCGGGAAGGCATCCTGCAGAGGGGAAACTTGGTCGGAGTGGCAGGATTTGAACCTGCGACCCCCACGTCCCGAACGTGGTGCGCTACCAGACTGCGCTACACTCCGACAGTGCCGACGGCTTGGGCCGGCGACGAGCGGACGTATAGCGAGCCCCTTGCAGACCCGCAAGCGCTTCCTTGCGGGAAATCATCCGATGGTGGCGAGTCCGGTTCGCGCGGCCCAGTCGGTCGGCAGGCGGAGCCGGCGGACGGCTTGGTTCGGCAGGGGGATCGCGACCGTCCCGACGGCGTCCGGTCCCAAGGGAAGGTCGCACAGCGACCAGCCGGCAGGGCCGGATCGCATCCACCGGACCGCGCCGGCGGCCGGGGGAACGCTGACGCTGAAGTGGTCGAGGGGCAGCGAGAGACCCGTGCCGAGGGCCTTCACCACAGCCTCCTTGCGGGTCCAGCAGCCGAAGAAGGCGGCGTCCCGGTCCGGCGCGGGCAGGCGGGTCAGGTCGGTGATTTCATCGGGGTGAAGGTGGGGGCGGGCGATGGCCAGGGGATCGCCGATGGGTCGGATCGCCTCGACATCGACGCCGATCTCCGACTCGGATGCGATTCCGATGAGGGCATGCCGACCCGAATGCGACAGGTTGAAATGCAGCACGGGCCGTCCGGTCCGGATCAGGTGAGGTTTGCCGGTGGCGCTGGTGGCAAAGCGAAGGTCCAGGGGCGGCGCATCGAGGGTGTGGCCCAGGACCAGGCGCAGGGCCGCGTGGCTCTGGCGGTAGCGCTGGCGGTCCTCGGCGCGGCGAAAGCGATCGGCCCGCGCCTGCTCCTCAGGGGACAGCAGGCCGGTGCCCGGTTCGGCATCGTCCGGGTCGAGGTGGAGATCCACCCGCCACACCGTGGGGCCGGAACAGGGGCCGGGCATCGCCTCGACCCAATCGGATGCCGGGGCAGGGGGCACACCGATCGCGGCGGGGGAAGGTCGATGCTGGGGGCCTCGGGGCATGTCCCCATCGTGAACCAAGCGACGCCCGCTGCCCAGCCGCTTCTGACGAGCGTCCACGCGGTGTGGCCCCGGGCCTGAGAGAGACCGTGACGCGGGATATCGTTTTTGCGATGGGTTCAGTCGACAGGCCCAGGCGCCGGGACAGAAGCTTCAGGCGCCGCGATCGCTACGCGTAGACGTTGCCGCCCGATTGCGGGAAGCGCTCGGCCAGCGCACGGCGCAGCTTCTCCAGGGCACGGTTCTCGATTTGCCGGACGCGCTCCTTCGAGATGCCGAGGCGATGCCCGAGGGCTTCGAGCGTGGCCTGATCCTCGGCGAGGCGGCGCTCCTTGAGGATGCGCAGCTCACGCTCCGACAGGACGGTCAACGCTTCGTTGAGCCAGATCAGGCGGCGCTCTCCGTCGACGGTCGCCGACACCGTCTCGTCGGGCAGAGCAGCGCCATCGACCAGGAAGTCCATGCGCTCCGAGGATGCCTCGCTCTCTTCGCCCACGGGGGCGTTGAGCGACATGTCCGGACCGGAGAGGCGGGCGTCCATGAGGGCGACGTCCTCGCGCGAGACGCCGATGGCGGTGGCGATGCGGCGGTGGATCTCGTCGCCGACATGCTCCTCGGTCGATTGCATCAGGCGCGCCCGGAGGCGGCGCAGATTGAAGAACAGGGCCTTCTGAGCGGAGCTGGTGCCGCCCCGGACGATCGACCAGTTGCGCAGGATATAGTCCTGGATCGAGGCGCGGATCCACCAGGTCGCATAGGTGGAGAACCGCACCTCGCGCTCGGGCTCGAACCGGGCCGCTGCTTCCATCAGGCCGACATGGCCTTCCTGAACCAGATCGGCCATCGGCAGACCGTAATGGCGAAAACGGCCGGCGATCGCGATCACCAGACGCATATGCGCGGCGATGAGCCCATGCAGCGCGCGCTCGTCGCGTTCATCCTTCCAGCGAACGGCAAGCCCACGTTCCTCATCGCGTGCAAGGAAGGGCGCCTCCATCGCCGTGCGTATGAACTGCCGCCGGATCCCTGCGATATCCGCCATCCCCGCCTCCGCCTCGATGAAACGTGTGTTTCTGACCACAAGGCACCGGAACCGATCCCAATCGGAACCTGAGCCTTCGCGTGGTAACGCGACAACAAGAGGTGGGTGGGTTGGTTCCCGGCCGGTCCCCCTCGAACACGCGGTCGTGAGCGACCCGGCGGAAGCTTCCGGACCACGAGCGACGATCAGAGGCTGGGAGTAACGGAAGCGATCACGAAAAAAGCCCGGCACTGGCGCGCCGGGCTCGAAATCGTCATTGAGGAACCCCGATGGCGCGAGGCCATCGTCAGGCGAAAACTTGGACGATCAGGCCGCCTCTTCCTGAAGGTCGTCGCTCTCGGCTTCGCCTTCCGCCTCGGCTTCGCCCTTGGCGCGGCGCGGGGACTTGGCGAGGCTCTGCTCGATGAGCTTCAGCGCCTCGGTCTCGGTGATGCGGTTCACCGACGAGATCTCACGCACGACCCGGTCGAGGGCCGACTCGTAGAGCTGGCGCTCGCTGTAGGACTGCTCGGGCTGGGCCTCGGAGCGATAGAGGTCGCGGACCACTTCGGTGACCGACAGGAGGTCGCCCGAGTTGATCTTGGCCTCGTATTCCTGCGCACGCCGCGACCACATCGTCCGCTTGACGCGGGCGCGGCCGGTGAGGAGGTCGAGGGCCTTCTTGACGAGTTCCGGTTCGGCGAGCTTGCGCATGCCGACGCTGTTGGCCTTGGCGGTCGGAACGCGCAGGACCATCTTGTCCTTCTCGAACGACACGACGAACAGCTCGAGCTTGTAGCCGGCGATCTCCTGCTCCTCGATGGCGGTGATGCGACCGACACCGTGGGCTGGGTACACGACCGCTTCGCCGGTCTTGAAGCCTTGGCGGCCTGCCGTCGTCTTCTTGGCTGTGGTCATGCGAGAAGCGCCTCCAGAACATTGCGCGGCCTTGAACGCCGCGCCGAACCCTGTAATCCGGGGTGGGTCACCCGGCTTAAGCCCCTTGTCCGGTGGATGGGCATCGACGATGCACAACCAGCCGGTTCCCGGGCAAGCCGATGCGCGCGCAACGAGAAATCGTCCACCGAAAGCGGGAGGGCTTTCGGAGACCGATCGCATGCGACCCCAATCCACATTGGAATGTGAGACCCATCAGGTGATGGCCGGAGGCAGCACGTCGAGCACGAACGACGGCAGGCCTTGTCAATAACACAAACCGACCGCCGAATCAAAGGATTGCCGGCGAGACGCGGCGTCGTTGGAGGCGAGACGCACACGCTCCACAGCCTCCTGGCGGCGTCCGTGCGCCGCCTCATCGATCGGTACGTTGCCGGCCCGGCCCGCTGTCCCGCGGGCCTTGGCGAGACGATCGCGGCGATCAGTCGCCGGTGCCGGGCTTGGCCGAGAAATGCGCCTCGAACTTTCCGGCGACGCCGTCCCAGGTCTTGGCGTCGGCCGGAGCGTCCTTCTTCTGGGTGATGTTCGGCCAGCTGCGCGCGTAGTCGGCGTTGACCTTCAGCCAGGTCTCCAGGCTCGGCTCGGTGTCCGGCTTGATCGCCTCGGCGGGGCATTCCGGCTCGCACACGCCGCAATCGATGCACTCGTCGGGGTGGATGACGAGCATGTTCTCGCCCTCGTAGAAGCAGTCCACCGGACACACCTCGACGCAGTCCATGTACTTGCACTTGATGCAGTTGTCGGTGACGACGTAGGTCATGGGGCCTTCAGTCCTTGATCCGGCGGGCATGTCCCGATGCCGGCGCATGGTCGCTCGCGCAGATCGATGCACGGATGTCTTGCTGCAGGGCGAGATGGGGCTGCAGGGTGACGGAGATGCCGGATCGCGCGGGCACGAGGAGTCGCGCTGGCTCTAGACCCTGTCCGGAGGGCTGACAAGCGCAGTGGCGCCTCGGTGCCGCAACCGCGCTGCGGTGTCGCTCCGCCGCCACGCTCCCTGGAACCTTTCGACCGATCGCCGTCGGTCCGCCCCTCAATCCGGCGTGTCGCCGACCACAATGTCGCCGACCACTTCGTACAGCTGCTGCGCCTCGGGTGCCGGTCCGCGACGCTCACCAAGGTCACGGATGCGGGCGATCACCGTGGCGTGTGCGGCCGCGACCGTGACGACGTCGCCGAGGCCCACCGCCGTGGCCGCTGAGGCGGCCCGCTGCCCGTTCACCCGGACGTAGCCATCGGTCACGAGGCGGGCGGCCAGGGTTCGGGTCCGGGCGAACCGCGCGAACCACAGCCATTTGTCGAGCCGCTGACGTCCCGGCTTCATCCGAGTCCGGGCAGGGTTCGCGACAGGAGGCTGCGGTTTTGCGGCGAGGGCGGGCGTTCCAAAGGCCTGCTTGTCAAAAACCTGCGTTCCAAAACCCGTGGCGTTACGAGGGATCTCGGCAGGGTCGCGCCGGCGCGCCGACCCGAGCCTGCCGAGCGTGTTTCACTCAGCGCTTGCGATCCGGCCCGGCCTCGAGCTGGGCTTTGAGGGCCGCGAGCTTGGCGAAGGGCGAATCCGGGTCCGGGGCGCGCTCGCGCCGCTGCGGACGCGGCTCGTCGCGGGGAGCGGCCCGCGGCTCGTCGCGGCGCTCGGGCCGGACCCGGCCGGGCTCGAAGCGTTCGCGCCGCTGCGGCCGTCCGTCCGGGCGACCCTCGCCGCCGGGACCACGGCGATTGCCTTCCGGACGCTCGCCGGGGGCGCCGGCGCGCGGACGGTCGCGTCCCTCGCCGCCGCCACCGGGGCGACGGTTGTCCGGGCGGGCGTCGCCGGCGGCGCGGTTCGGAGCGCCGCCGTCGCGGCCCGGGCCGCGCGGGCGGTTCTGGCGCGGATTAGCGTTGCGCTGGTGGCGCTGGAGGCGCCAGACCTCGACGGTCGCCACCTCTCCGGCCGCATCCGCCGCCGTGGCGTCCGCGTCGGGCGAGGTCTCGGTCAGGGCCGCTGCCGGCTCGGCCGGGGCGACTTCGGTCTCGGTCTCGGAGGTTGCGTCCTCCGCCGGATGCTCGGCGCTCTCCGCCACGCTGGCCGCATCGGCGACCGGCTGCGGGGCCGGATCGGGCTGATCCTGCGTCGCGTCGTCTGCGGCGCGGGTGTCCTCGACCGAAGCCGCGTCGTCCTGGGCCGTGTCGTCGGACGAGGCTGCCTCATGCGGTGCCTCGGTGGCGTCCGGCGCGGTGGCTGCGCCGGAATCCTCGGTCGAGCCGGGCAGCATTTCAGACGGCGCGTCGTGGTCTTCGTTCGGAGACGCTTCTGTGATGGAAGATGCTTCGGTGCCGGCAGACGCCTCGGAATCCGGTGAGGTCTCGGCGCTGGCCTCGCCCTCGGGCGCCGCTTCGCCCGCGGCCTCGGCCGGGGCGTTCTCGTCCGTCACCGTCTCGTCCGTGGCCGTCTCGTCTTTCGCCGTGTCGCCGGCCTCCGCGACCGTCGGCTTCACCGGCTGGGTCGAGGCTGCCGGAAGCAGCGGCACGGTGATGGCCGGGCCCGGACGGGTCTCGGGGGCGTAGCCGAGGGATTTCAGGATCGAGGCGAAGTCCTCGCCCGAGCAGCCGACCAGGGAGGTCATGCCGACGGTCGCCACGAAGGCGTCGCCGTCGGCCGTCCCCACCGGGGCGTCGCCCGGCGTGGTGCCGGGCCGGTAGGCGATGGCCGGGCGGATGAGATCGGCGAGGCGCTCCAGAATGTCGACGCGCACGGCGCGCTCGCCGCAGACGCGGAAGCCGGCGGCGCGGTAGAGGCCCTTGGCGATCTCGGGGTCGACCTTGATCGAGGTGCGGCCGGAGCTGGCGAGGTGGGCGATCTCGTCGAGGCCGCGCTGATCGAGGCCGCCATTCTTCAGGGCCCAGAGCTGGGCCGCGAGGGTGCGGGGCGCCGGCTTCAGCAGGGCCGGCAGGAAGATGTGATAGGCGCCGAAGCGGACGCCGTGGCGGCGCAGAGCGCCACGGCCGTCCTGATCCAGGGTGCGCATCTCGTGCATCACCTTGGCGCGCTCGAGCACGCCGAGGGATTCCACCACCTGGAAGCCGATGCCCTTGGCGAGGCCCGTGAGATCGGCCGCCGTCTCGATCTCCATCAGGGGACCGAGGAGCCGGACCACGGTGGCCTTGAGCCAGGCGACCAGCCGGGCCTCGACCTTGTCGCGCGCGGGGCCGGTCAACTGCTCGTCGGCGAGCAGGCGCACATGCGGCTCGAACAGCTTGTCGCCGGGCGTCAGCTTGGCGACCGGGTCGCCGGTCCAGCGGATGACGCCGTCGTGGCTCAGCACGAGGGAGGCATCGGCAGCCGACGAGAACCGCTCGGCGCGGGCCTCGATCTCGCCGCCCAGCGCCTTCTCGGCCGCGCTGCGCAGGGTCTTGGCCTCATGTCCTTCCGCACCGGGATCCGGAACGAACTGGAAGCCATGCAGATGGCCGACATGCTGGCCCTCGACGGTAACGTCCCCGCCGGCGGTGATCTCAGCTTCCAACATCGTATTCTCTCTCAGGCGCCGCATCAGGACGCTGGTGCGCCGATCGACGAAACGGCTCGCAAGGCGCTCGTGCAGGGCGTCAGACAGCCTGTCCTCTACCCGACGCGTCTCGCCCTGCCAATGCACCGGATCAATGAGCCAATCCGGACGGTTCGCCACGAAGGTCCAGGTTCGCCCCTGCGCGATGCGCTGGGACAGGGCGTCGATGTCGCCGTCGGTGCGGTCGATCATGGCGACGTGCTTGGCGAACCAGTCGTTGGGAATGCGCCCTGCCATGCCGCGCATCAGGAAGCGGTAGAGCTGGGCGACGAGGTCCGCATGGGTCTGGGGATGGACCTTGCGGTAGTCGGGAACGCCACAGACGTCCCACAGGCGGCGCACGTTGGCGGGGCTGTTGGCGAGGTCGCGGATGTCGTCCTCGCGGGCCAGGATCTCGAGGGCCGACTGGTCCTCGCCCATCGGCGCGCGGGTGAGCCCCTTTTCGCGGGGATGCTCGTCCAGGCTCTCCTGAAGGCGCTTCAGGGACCCGAAGTCGAGGTCCGGGTTGCGCCATTGCAGGACCCGCAGGGGCTCGAAATCGTGATTCTCCAGGGCCTCGATCATCTCGGGCTCGAACGGGGCGCAGCGCCCGGTCGAGCCGAAGGTGCCGTCCGAAAGGTGGCGCCCGGCGCGGCCGGCGATCTGCCCCATCTCGGGGGGCGTCAGCTTGCGGAAGCGGGTGCCGTCGTACTTCCAGTTCGCCGCGAAGGCGACGTGGTCGACGTCGAGGTTGAGGCCCATGCCGACCGCGTCGGTGGCGATGAGGTAATCGACGTCGCCCGACTGGTAGAGCTCGACCTGGGCGTTGCGGGTCCGCGGCGACAGGGCGCCGAGCACCACCGCCGCGCCGCCGCGCTGGCGCCGGATCAGCTCGGCGATGGCGTAGACCTCCTCGGCCGAGAACGCCACGATGGCGGAGCGGCGGGGCAGGCGCCCGAGCTTCTTCTCGCCCGCGAAGGTGAGCTGCGACAGGCGCGGCCGGGTCGTCGTGTGGACGCCGGGAATCAGCGACTGCACCAGCGGCAGCATGGTCGAGGAGCCGATCAGCAGCGTCTCCTCGCGGCCGCGCTGGTGCAGCAGGCGGTCGGTGAAGACGTGGCCCCGGTCCATGTCGGCGGCGAGTTGGATCTCGTCGATGGCCACGTAGGCGACGTCGAGGTCGCGCGGCATCGCCTCGATGGTGGAGATCCAGTAGCGCGGCCGGTCCGGCTTGATCTTCTCCTCGCCGGTGACGAGGGCGACCTTGTCGGCGCCGACCTTGGCGACCACCCGCAGGTAGACCTCCCGCGCCAGCAGGCGCAGGGGCAGGCCGATCATGCCGGTCGGATGGGCCAGCATGCGCTCGATGGCGAGATGGGTCTTGCCGGTATTGGTCGGCCCGAGCACCGCCGTGACGCCGCGTGCGCGGGCCTGCGGGGAGAGGGAGGGGCGGATCATGAGTAAGGGGCGGTCCCTTCGGCGAGGCCGGCAGGCTCAAGGATGGGGAGACCGCCGCGACGCCGTCAGGGGCGGCGCTGTCGTGGCGGCTGGCCCTCATATGGGTCGCCATAGCGTCGGCTGCCATCCCGGCCATACCCGCCATTCCGGTCCGAGCCGGGCAGGCCGAGGCTCGGATAGATCCCGATCTCCACGGGCGGCTGTACCCGCTGCGGTGCGACATCGGCGCAGAGGGTATCGGGCACGGCCGTCAGCGGCCCGCGCCGGGGCGGGCGGTTCTCGATGACCTGGGCCGAGGAATAGGCGTCCCCGCCGCAATCGGGTCCCGTCGACAGGATCGATTGCGCGCTCGCGCCGGAGGCCCCGAGCGCCAGAGCGGCGCCGACGAATCGCGCGGCGAGGCTGTGGCGTCCGGTCACTGGGCCAGGCTGGCTTGAGTGGCGGAATTCGAAGCGGCTGCGGCGGTGCTGCTGCCCTGCGGTCCGCCGGTGCGGGTCCAGCGGGTGGCCTCGATGATGTTGGTGCCGACCGTGGTGCGCACGGCGATTCGCACCGGCAGCAGCACGCGGGTGCCCTCGACCGGGGCCAGCCAGACCGACATCTCGCGGTTGTCCTCCATGAACTTCACGCCCGGCCGGTCCGGCCGGTGGCCGGCGATCGGGGTGTAGCGGGCGTTGCAGACCAGGACCGGGCCGCTGTAGCCGGGTTTGGCCACCGCGCGGGTCTCGCCGTAGCTCAGCGCCACGTCGAATCGGGTCGCCCCGTCGAAGATCGGCAGCGTCCGGTTGCAATTGGCCGGGTCCATCGGATCGGCCCGACCCTGGACCGGCATCATCAGGGCGCTGGCCGGGTCGATCACGCCGCGCTTGTTGGCGGCGGTGATCGGCACCCGGTCGCCCATGTCGATGAGGGGCGGAGTGATCTCCGCCTGGGTGACGGTGCCGCGAGCGAGCGCCATGCGCACGGCGATGCCGGAATTGGAGGTCTTGGTGGCGATCGCGAAACTGCTGGGCTGGGGCGCCGACGCGATGGCGCCGCTGGCGCGGGCCGAGCCCATGCCGCCCGTCACCACGCCGACGAGGCCGGTGAGCCGGGCCGAAACGTCCATCCGGTAGCCGGATCCCTCGAAGACCCCCGCCACCTGGGCATTGCCGATGGTGAGGCCCGCCAGGGCGATGTCGTAATCCACCGTCACCGTCGAGGCGGCGGCAGCCTTCGGCCGGGCCTGCGCGGGCGGCCCGACAAGCGCTACGGGAACAGCCACCGCGAGGGTCAGCGCGCTGGCGCCGACCAGTCGGGCGCCGAGCAGCCGGACGTCAAGCAGCCGGACGTCAAGCAGCCGGGCGCCGAGACGAGGAAGCGGGGCAGGGCGCTGTCGGGTGCCGCACATGGCTGGAAACTCGGGTTCGCTGTCGGTCCCGGGCCGAACGCGCCCGGGACATCTGGCCATCATCGTCCGCCTTCATGGTTAACACATCGTTCGGGCGGGTGCAGCGGAGGCGTCGGTGCCGGCTTGCCCGGCCCGGGCGGAGCATCGAAAAATCGGCCCACGCCTTGACGTCACGGGGCACTCTCCCCTATAGGCTCGCGCCTTCAATGAGAACGCCGCTCCACCGGGCCTGGCGTGCGAGAAGCCGCTTGCCGCGACGCGGCCGGGTTTCCCGCCAGCCTGTCGGACATGCGGAACGAGACGGGAAATAGAACAATGTCGCGCCGTTGCGAACTCACGGGCAAAGCCGTGCAGACCGGCCACCTCGTGAGCCACTCGAACCGCAAGACCAAGTGCCGGTTCCTGCCGAACCTGTGCCAGGTCACGCTGCAGTCGGATGCCCTCAAGCGCCGCGTGCGCCTGCGCGTCACGGCCCATGCGCTGCGCTCGGTCGAGCACCGCGGCGGCCTCGACGCCTTCCTGATCAAGGCCCGCGAGATCGAGCTGTCGCAGACGGCCCGCCTTCTCAAGCGCGAGCTGCACAAGAAGCTCGCCGAAGTCGAGACCCCCGTCGCCGCCTGAGGCCTCCGGGGCGTCGAATCGGTCGGGGATCGCTCCCGACCGCGCCGCCTTCCGCCAGATCATCGAACGGCCGCCGCACGCGACAGCGCGTACGGTGGCCGTTCGCGTTGGAGCACCGGTTTCCCGTCGATGACCGTCCTGTCGCTCGTCGCCCCGATCTTCGGCCTCATCCTGGTGGGATGGATCGCGGCTCTCGCCGGCTTCCTGTCCGACAAGGTCAGTGACGGCCTGTCGGAATACGTCTTCTCGATCGCGGTTCCGGCCCTGATCATCGCGACGCTGACCCGTCCCGGGCTCACTGGCGAGATCACGCCCTCCTACTGGGTCAGCTATTTCGGCGGGGCCGCCCTGTCCTGGGGAATCGGGTCGGCGCTGAGCCTGCGCCGCAAGGGCGTCGAGCGCCGCGGGGCGATCCTCCACGGCTTCGCCGCCAGCCAGTCGAACACCGTGTTCATCGGCGTGCCGATGATCCTCCAGGCCTATGGCGAGGAGGGGGCCTTCCCGCTCTTCATGCTGCTGGCCGTGCACCTGCCCCTGATGATGGGCTGCGCCACCTTCTTGATCGAGGCGGACGGCGAGACCTCCATCCTGCGGCGCCTGCGGGGCCTCGCCCTGGTCCTGCTGCGCAATCCGATCTTCCTGGCGCTCGTCCTGGGCCTCGCCCTCAAGGCCATCGGGGTGGCACCCACCGGCATGGCCAAGGCGCTGGTGGATTCCCTGGCGGGCACGGCCTCGACCTGCGCGCTGATCGCCCTCGGTGCCGGTCTCGTCCGCTACCGGGTGCTCCACGACATGCCGAGCGCCCTGGTGATCACCAGCCTGAAGCTGGTGCTGCATCCCCTCGCGGTCTGGGTCCTGGCCTTCCACGTCTTCACCATGCCACCGGCCTATGCCGGGGTGGCGACCCTGTTCGCCGCGATGCCGGTGGGTATCAACGCCTACCTGCTCGCCGCCCGCTACAAGACCGAGACCGGCGTGGTGGCCGCCGCCGTGATGCTGTCGACCCTGCTGGCGACCTTCACCACGATCGCCTGGCTGACGCTCCTCGGCCACGCCTGACGGCGCGGCGGAGCCGTTCGGGTCGCGCCGATCTTGACCGCCGTCCGGCCTGTTTGTACCGATCGGTACAGGACCGGGAAAGCCGCGGTCCAGCCGTGCCGGAGCCTTGCCGATGTCCGAGACCCTTGCTGCCGAATCGCGTCCTCCACTGCCGCCCTTCACGCGGGACACGGCGATCGTGAAAGTCCGCGCCGCCGAGAACGGCTGGAATGGCTGCAACCCGGAAAAGGTCGCCCTGGCCTACACCGCCGATAGCCGGTGGCGGAACCGCACCGAGTTCTTCAGCGGCCGGCCGGCGATCGTGGATTTCCTGCGCCGCAAATGGGAGCGCGAGCACGAGTACCGCCTGATCAAGGAGATCTGGGCCTTCACCGAGGACCGGATCGCCGTCCGCTTCGCCTACGAGTTCCACGACGCGGCGGGACAGTGGTTCCGCGCCTACGGCAACGAGAATTGGGCCTTCGACGCCAACGGCCTGATGCGCGAGCGCCATGCCAGCATCAACGACCTCGCGATTCGCGACACCGAGCGCCAATTCCACTGGGACCGCGCCGCCCCGCGTCCCGATGACCATCCCGGGTTGAGTGATCTCGGCCTGTAAGGGGCCGGTACCGGTGTCGATGTCGGGGGTCGTATCGGCGGCATCGTCGCGGGCGCGTGCACGGGAGGCCGCGATCCCGGTGCTGGCGGAGGTGTTTCGCGAGCACGGCTACGCAGGGGCCAGCCTGGCCCTGCTCGGCGCCCGCACCGGACTCGGCAAGGGCAGCCTCTATCACGCCTTTCCGAGCGGTAAGGCCGAGATGGCGGAGGCTGTCCTGGACGCCATCGAGGCCTGGTTCGAGACGCGTCTCTACGCTCCCCTGCGCGACGAGTCCGATCCCGAGGCGGCGATCCGGCGCATGCTGTCCGAGACCGAGGCGTATTTCCGCTCCGGGGGCCGCGCCTGCCTCGTCGGCGCCTTCGCGCTGACCGAGGGCCGCGACCGCTTCGGCGACCGCATCCGGCGCTACTTTGCCGTCTGGTGCGATTCGCTGGCGGCGGCCCTGCGGCGCAGCGGGTTTACCGACGCGGCGGCGAAAGGCTTGGCCGAGGAGACCGTCGCGGCCATCCAGGGCGGTCTGGTCCTCGCCCGCGCCCTCGACGACCCGGGGGCATTCGGTCGGACGCTGGAGCGCCTGCGGCCGCGGTTGATCCCAGGGGACAGGGATAGGACAGGGGCTGATGGCAGGGCGGTCGGGTAGGCGTCCTGCCTGACGGATAGGCGTCTTGGCCGAAGGCCGGAGCGCATCTCCCTCCCCCGCAGAGGGGGAGGGACGAGCCGGCGCCCCCGACGAACGCCACAGGGCATCCGGGATCAGCTGCCCGGGGTGAGCTTCAGGATCTTGCCGTCCGGGCCGTCGGTGACGGCGTAGACCGCGCCGTCGGTGCCGACGCGAACATCGCGGATGCGGTCCTCCAGGGGAATGCGCTCCTCGCTGACGACCTTGTCGCCGTCGAGTTTCACCGCCACGAGGCCCTGGCTGACGAGGCCGCCGATCAGGAAGGCGTCCTTCCAGGCCGGGAAGGCGTCACCGTTGTAGAGCGCCATGCCCGAGGGGCCGATCACCGGGTCCCAGTAATAGACCGGCTGGGCGGTGCCGCCCGCCTGGGTCTTGCCCTCGCCGATCTTCTCGCCGCTGTACTCGAGGCCGTAGGTGACTTCGGGCCAACCATAATTGACGCCGGGACGCGGGCGATTCAGTTCGTCGCCGCCGCGCGGCCCGTGCTCCACGGTCCAGAGCCGCCCCTGCGGATCGAGGGCCGCGGCCTGCACGTTGCGGTGGCCGTAGGACCAGATCTCGGGCTTGGCCTTCTCGCCGCCCGTGAAGGGATTGTCCTTCGCGGCATTGCCATCGGTGTCGATGCGGAAGACCTTGCCGAGACCGCTGGTGAGGTCCTGGGCCTGGACGCGGGTGACCTTGTCGGAGCGCTCCCCCACGGTGACGAAGAGCTTGCCATCCGGGGCGAAGACGAGCCGCGAGCCGAAATGCTTGTCGCCGTCATAGCTCGGCATCTGCCGGAAGATGACCTTGACCTCGTCGAGGCGGGCGGCGCCCTTGTCCTCGACCAGTTTGGCCCGCAGCACGCTGGTGCCATTGCCCTTGTCGCGCGGCTCGGCGTAGCTGAGATAGATCAGACGGTCGGCGACGAAGCTCGGGCTCAAGGCCACGTCGAGCAGGCCGCCCTGGCCGCGGGCATCGACCTTCGGCACGCCGGGAATCGACGGCCCAACGGTTCCGTCCTTGGCGACGATGCGCAGCTTGCCGGCCTTCTCGGTCACCAGCATGCGTCCGTCCGGCAGGAACTCCATCGCCCAAGGGCTGTCGAGGCCCTTGGCGACGACCTCCGTCTTCACCTTCGTGGCGACCTCGGGCTTGGGAGCGCGGGTCTGGTTGGGCAGCAGCGGCTTGTAGGGCGCATTCGGCGCCTCGGTTTCGGCGGGGCTGTTGCCTGTGGCGGAACTGGTGGGCGCCGCGAAGGCGTCGCCGCCGATCGTGGGCTGCCGGGGTTCGGCGCCCGCCGGCTCCTGCGCGTGGACGGCCGCGCCGAGGCTGAGAAGGGCTGCGGTGGCGAGCAGGCTGTGCGGGATGCGCTTCACGTCGGATGGTCCTCCATGCCGGCACGTTGGCCGGCTCCGGGTCGAGCCCCCTCGGGCAGCGGCCGGGCCGCCGCCGTCGGGATGCCTGGGACATGGGGCGACGGACACGCTTTGGCGAGGGTGGCGGCCTCTCGGGCCACCGTCGCGGGGTTCGGAACAGGTCCGACCAGCCTCGTCGGACTCGACATCTGAAGGGGTCCGACGAAGAGACCAGGTGGACAATTCGAAGAGTCCAGGGGAGCGCAGCCCTGCATCGGCCACAGGACGCCTTGACCGTTCCCCGCCGCATCGCCAACTCTGGCCTTCGACGATCCGTCTCGCGGCTCGATGTCGCGACGCGAGGACGGCGGATGAGACGTTTCGCGAAGAGCGGAACCGGAAAGGAAGTTTCCCATGGCGACGGTGAAAGTGACCGACGCGAGCTTCGAGCAGGACGTTCTCCAGTCCGCGGAGCCGGTCGTAGTGGATTTCTGGGCCGAGTGGTGCGGCCCGTGCCGTCAGATCGGTCCGGCGCTCGAGGAGATCTCGGCCGATCTCCAGGGCCGGGTCAAGATCGCCAAGGTCAATGTCGACGAGAACCCGGGCATTGCCGCCCAGTACGGCATCCGTTCGATCCCGACGCTGCTGATCTTCAAGGACGGCCAGCTCGCGAGCCAGAAGGTCGGCGCCGCCCCGAAGGGCGACCTGTCCCGCTGGATCCAGGCGAGCGCCTGAGCGCGGCGCGCGGGGCCGGTTCGGCGCCGCGCCCCACGGCCTGAACGGACAAAGCCCGGCCGCGAGGCCGGGCTTTTTTGTGGGGCGTCGGATGACCGAACGCCGATGATGGCCCAAACGAAGAAGCCCGGCCTTGCGGCCGGGCTCCCTCGTTTCGAGACCGTAGATGTCGGCTTAGTACGAGCCGAACTTGTAGTTCAGGCCGGCGCGGACGACGGCGAACTCAGCGCCGCTGTTGCGGTTGGTGAAGCCGGGCTGACGGTAGAGAACGTTGTTGGTGTCGACGGCGTAGACGCCGGCGTTGCGGTTGTTGTTCTCGAGGTTCACGTACAGGCCTTCGACCTTGAGCGTGACGGCCGACGAACGGAAGAAGTTCAGGAACGAGTCGGTCGGGAGCGCGTACTCGATGCCGCCGCCAGCAGCGTAGCCGGTGCGGAAATCGTCGTTGCCGCGGAAGCCGCCGAAGTTGCGCTCGTTGCTGCCGGCGCCGTAGGCGAAGCCGCCGGTGCCGTAGAACAGGACGCGGTCGAAGGCGTAGCCGAGGCGACCGCGGACGGTGCCGAAGTAGTCGAGGCTGGCGGTGCCGCGCGGATCGACGAAGGTGACGCCGGCGATCGGAGCGAAGCCGGGGGTCAGGACGAAGTTGTTCCGGCTACGGCACCACGCCCGAACCCGGGGTGAACTGGTAGTTGTAGCCGATCTGACCGCCGCCCGTGAAACCCTCGTTGGAGTTGTTCGAGTAGGCGACCTGCGACGGACCGCCGTTGAGCGGAGCGACGAGGTTCGGGAACACGTTGTTGTAGACGTTGGTGCCGCGGTCGGAGGCGTCGAAGCCGTAACCCGCGTTGAAACCGGCGTAGAAGCCGGTCCAGGTGAACACCGGCACCGGCACGAACACCGGCGGAGCGGCGCGGCGCGGCAGGTCAGCGGCCGAAGCGGCTGCGGTGAGGGCCGTGAAGGCCGCGAAAGACGTAAGAAGCTTGTTCATTATTCTGATCCCCAGCGAAGTGCCCGATCGAGGGAGAACCTACTTCAGTTTCCACAGCCAAGATGTAGCGCCGCGGTCACACCGCAGAGTTGATGTGAGCGCCGATGGGACTGGAAAAGGTTAGGGAATTCAGGTCGGCGGCGTTCCGTTCGCAGTCAGGACTGCGCCGACGAGGTAGAGCGAACCGCAGATCAGAATGCGTGGCGGTTGCTCGAAGGCGATGTCGGAAAGACTCTCGAGAGCCGCTTCGACACTTGAGGCCACGGCCGCGTTCAGGCCCACATCCGTGGCGATGCTGGCGACCTCTTCTGCCGGCCGCGCCGCCATCTGTCCGGCGATCGGGACCGCCACCAGGGCGCGGGCCAGACCGACGAAGTTGCGCAGGAACCCCTCCGCGTCCTTGGTCCCGAGCAGGCCGACGATGAGCACCAGCGGGACGTCGGAGCGCTCGCCGAGATCCGCCATTGCGGCGGCGAGGATGCGCCCGCCATCGATGTTGTGGCCGCCGTCGAGCCAGAGTTCGGCGCCGAGCGGCACCAGATCGGACAGGCGCCCGCGGTTCAGCCGCTGCAGGCGCCCCGGCCACTCGACGGCGTTGAGCCCGGCCTCGATCGCGGCGGTGCCGATATCGCCGAAGCCGGCGGCCCGCAGAGCCGCGATGGCGGTGCCGGCATTGGTGAACTGGTGCCGGCCGTTCAGGCGCGGCTTGGGCAGGTCGAACAGGTCGGTGTCGTCCTGGTAGACGAGGCGCCCGCGCTCGGCATGGACCGAGAAATCCTGGTTGCCGACGCGGATCGGGGTGGCCCCCACCGCTTCGGCGAGCTGGCACAGCACCGAATCGGCCTCGGCGTAATCCTGCGCGGCGATGATGGCCGGGCATCCCTTCTTGAAGATGCCGGCCTTCTCGGTGGCGACCGCCTCGACGGTGTCGCCGAGATATTCGGCGTGGTCGCGCCCGATGGGCGTCACCACGGCCGCCGCCGGCCGATCGATCACGTTGGTGGCATCGACCCGGCCGCCGAGCCCGACTTCCAGCAACAGCACGTCGGCCGGATGCTCGGAGAACAGCAACAGGGCGGCCGCGGTGGTGATCTCGAACACGGTGATCGGCTCACCCTCGTTGGCGGCCTCGCAGCGGGCCAGGGCGTCGGCCAGCTGATCCTCGGGGACGAAGTGTCCGCCCCCGATGGCGCCGATGCGGATGCGCTCATGGAAGCGCACCAGATGCGGCGAGGTGTAGACATGGGCCGCCAACCCGGCGGCCTCGAGGATCGCCCGCATGAAGGCGATGGTCGAACCCTTCCCGTTGGTGCCGGCCACGTGGATCACCGGCGGCAGCTTGCGCTCCGGGTGGTCGAGACGGGCGAGCAGCCGCGCGATCCGCCCGAGCGACAGGTCGATCGTGCGCGGGTGCAGGGCGAGGAAGCGCGCCATCAGCGCGTCGGAGGAATCCATGATCGAACGTCGTGTGGCGGAGGGGAGGGGATCGCGGAGAAGGAATCGTGGAGACGGACGCGCGGCGTGTGCCGCTTCAGGCGAGTTCCGCAACCGGGGCGGCCGCCCGGACCGGCGGCGACCCGGGCTCCTGGTTGGTCAGGAGGCCGCACAGGGTCGCGATCGTGTCCTTCAGGGCGTGGCGGTGGACGACCTGATCGACCATGCCGTGGTCGCGCAGGTATTCCGCCCGCTGGAAACCGTCGGGCAGCTTTTCGCGGATGGTCTGCTCGATGACGCGCGGGCCGGCAAAGCAGATCAGCGCGCCGGGCTCGGCCAGATGGATGTCGCCCAGCATCGCGTAGGAGGCGGTGACGCCGCCGGTGGTCGGGTTGGTGAGCACCACGATGTAGGGCAGTCTGGCCGCGTTGAGCCGGCGCACCGCCACGGTGGTGCGGGGCATCTGCATCAGCGAGAGGATGCCTTCCTGCATGCGGGCGCCGCCCGAGGCGGAGAACAGGACGTAGGGGGTGCGCTTGTCCAGGGCGGTCTCCGCGCCGCGCACGAAGGCTTCGCCGGCCGCCATGCCGAGAGAGCCGGCCATGAAGGCGAAGTCCTGCACCGCCAGGGTCATCGGCAGGCCCGAGACGCGGCCGAAGCCGACCTTGAAGGCGTCGGTCATGCCGGTCTTGGCCCGGGCATCCTTGAGCCGGTCGACGTAGCGCTTCTCATCGCGGAACTTGAGCGGATCGGCGGCGACCTCCGGCAGAGGCACGTCGATCCAGGTGCCCTCGTCGAACATCATCTTGAGGCGCGCCTGGGCGCTCATCTTCAGGTGATGCTCCGAGCCGGGGATGACCCAGTGATTGCTCTCCACCTCCTTGTGGAAGACCATCTGGCCCGTATCGGGGCACTTGACCCACAGGTTCTCCGGGGTCTCGCGCTTGAACAGTGTCTTGATCTTGGGGCGAACGACCTCCGAGATCCAGTTCATCGGTTCAACCATCATGCGACGGTGTCCTTGTGCGGGTTCGAAGCGAGCGAGCCGGAAGGTCTCGTGAAATTGCGTCAGGCGCGGGGCGCGGAGCGCACGCCCTCGGCCAACTCGCGCACCAGGGCGCTGACGGCCGCGACCGTGCCGCCGTTCGAAGCGCCATCGGCGTCGAGGGTGGCCCGCATGGCGTCGACCAGGGCGGAGCCGACCACCACCCCGTCGGCCCCACGAGCGATCGCCGTGGCATCGGCTCCGGTCCGAACCCCGAAGCCCACCACGATCGGCAGGTCGGTGTGGCGCCGGATTCGGTCGACCGCCGCGGCCACCCGGTCGAAGTTCGGCGTGGCGGTTCCGGTGATGCCGGTGATCGACACGTAGTAGACGAAGCCCGCGGTGTTCGCGAGGACGGCGGGGAGCCGCTTCTCGTCGGTGGTCGGCGTCGCGAGGCGGATGAAGGCCAGCCCCTTGGCCAGCGCCGGCAGACAGAGTTCGTCATCCTCCTCCGGCGGAAGGTCGACCACGATCAGGCCGTCGATCCCGGCGTCGAGCGCATCGTCGAGGAAGCGCTCGACGCCGTAGGTGTGGATCGGGTTGAAATACCCCATCAGGATCACCGGCGTCTCGGTGTTGCCCTGGCGGAAGCGCCGCACGAGGTCGAGGGTCCGGGCCACGCCCTGGCCGCCCTTCAGGGCACGCAGGCCCGCCGCCTGGATCGCGGGGCCGTCCGCCATCGGATCGGTGAAGGGCAGGCCGAATTCGACGATGTCGGCTCCGGCGGCCGGCAGGGCTTCGAGCACCTTCAGCGAGGTCTCGGCATCGGGATCGCCCGCCATCACGTAGGTGACGAGAGCCGCGCGGTTCTCGGCGCGGCAGCGCGCGAAGGTCGCGGCGATGCGCGCCTGACCGGGATTCACCGAACTCGTCATCGTCATGACACCCACGTCGAACGGTCCTCGGCGCCGCGGCGGGGGCGGCTCGGGATCAAGCCGCCGCGCCTACACCATCAGGACCGGCCCGTGAAGCGCACCGCCGCACCGCATCGCATTCGATCCCGATCCGCAACGGTTTCTTAACGGCCTTTCGAAAGCCCGCCTTCAAGTTCCTTTGGCATGGTCCCTCGCGGCAGGGGTCGGTCCTGCCGGAGGCCGGTCCCATGACGCTGCAGGATGTCCCGCTGCAGATTTTCGCGATGCCGCCCTGGGTCTGGCAGACCGTGGGCCTTGGTCTCGTATCCGGCGGGTTCGGCTTCGCGGCGGGCTGGTGGGGCCGCGCGCGCCGGGGTGCCCCCGGCCCAACCGTTTCCATCGAACGCCCTGCCTTCGCCCGCGACGGCAGCCGGACCGAGCAGCTCGAGGACCGGGTCTGGCGCCTGTCGGAGAGCGAGGAGCGCTACCGGGCGCTGGTCGAGGCCAGCACCGAGATCATCGTGCAGCGCGACGCGCAGGGGCGGATCACCTTCGCCAATGGCGGCTTCGGGCGCCTCGTCGGTGCCGAGCCGCTGTCGCTGGTCGGTACGACACGGACCGCCGAGGTCCTGGAGACGAACGAGGGCGTGCGAAGCTCGGATGGAATCCGCCGCGTCGAGATGCGGCTGGTCCCCTTCTCCGGCGCGCCGCGCTGGTATTCCTTCATCGAGATGCCGATGCCGGGGGGTTCGGGCGAGCCCCAGTGGCTGCGCGCCGGCACCGATATCACCGAGCGGGTCGAGGCCGCCCGCTCCCTGGACGAGGCGTTGAACCGGGCCGAGGCCGCCAACGTGGCGAAGTCCCGCTTCCTCGCCACCGTCAGCCACGAGTTCCGCACCCCGCTCAACGGCATCCTGGGCATGGCCGATCTCGTCCTCGACACCGGCCTCGACCCGGAACAGCGCACCTATGTCGAGGCCGTCCGGACCTCCGGAAAGGCCCTGCTCAGCCTCATCGACGGCATTCTCGATTTCTCGCGGATCGAGGCGGGCCGCCTCGATCTCGCCGCCGAGCCGTTCGATCCGGGCGAGATCGCCGAGGCCGTGGTGGAGCTGCTGGCGCCGCGCGCCCAGGACAAGGGCATCGAGATCGCCGTCGACATCGCCGACGACATCCCGCGCCTGGTGGTCGGCGACGCCGACCGGGTCCGCCAGATCCTGATCAACCTCGCGGGGAACGCGATCAAGTTCACCAATGCGGGCGGAGTCGGCGTCGAGCTGCGCCGCGAGGCCGGCGACCTCGTCATCGCGATCTCGGATACCGGTCCGGGCATCCCGTCCGAGCGCATCCCGATCCTGTTCGAGGAATTCGAGCAGGGTGACAGCAGCGCCAGCCGCCGTCACGAGGGCACCGGGCTCGGTCTCGCCATCACCCGGCGCCTCGTCAACCGGATGGGCGGGCGCATCGACGCGACCTCGCGCCTCGGCCAGGGCAGCACCTTCTCGGTGACGTTGCCGCTCCCCGTCGCGGCGGCGGATCGCGAACGGCCTCCGAGCCTGTGCGGGCGCCGGGTCCTCATCGTCGCGGCCTCGCCCTTCCAGGCGCCATTCCTGGCCCGGCGGCTCAGCCGCTCGGGTGCGTCCGCCCTCGTGGTGCCGAACCTCGATGCCGGTCTCGATGCGATCGCGGCCGCCGCCTTCGATGCGGTCCTGGCCGATCGCACCCTCGGCGACGCGGCGGTGCGCACGCTGGCGCTCGAGGCCCGACGCTGCGGCGTGCGCTGCAGCCTCGTCCTGCTCTCGCCCTTCGATCGCCGCGAGTTCGGCACCCCCGCCGCCGCCGGCTTCGACAGCTATCTGGTCAAGCCGGTGCGCGCCCGCTCTCTGTTCGATCGCCTGCTGGCGCCCGCCTCGTCGCAGGCCGAGTTCGTCGCGGCGACGCGGCGCGGATCGGAGGAACCCGGCGCCGCGATTCCGGCGCGTCTGCCCGCCACCGCGCTCGAAGCGCCGGCAAATCCCGGCGCATCCGGTCCGGTCGCATCCTCTCCCCCGACCGCCGGACCGCGCGTGCTCCTCGCCGAGGACAACCCGATCAACGCCCTGCTGGCGACCAAGGCCCTCCAGCGCCTGGGCGCGCAGGTGGTGCTGGCCCATGACGGGGAGGAAGCGCTGGCCCGCATCCGCGAGGCGACCCCCGACACCCCCTTCGATCTGGCCCTCTTGGACATCCGGATGCCCGGGATCGACGGCCTGGAGACGGCCCGGCAGATCCGCGCGATCGAGGCCGCCGAGGGGGCGCCCGCCCTGCACCTCGTGGCCCTCACCGCCAATGCAGGCCGGGACGACGAGCGCATCGCACGCGCGGCGGGCTTCGACGGGTTCCTGGCCAAGCCCCTCGACCTGCGCGCCCTGCCGGGCCTGCTGGAGCGCCGCGCGGCAGCCGCCTGACCGCGACGGTTTTCGCTTATCGTTGGCGGATCGACCGTTAAGCGAGGACCGCGCCGCGCGATCACGTCAAGGTCGGGAGCGATCCTTTAGCGCCGAGGCACCGGTATCCCCGGAGCGTTGACACGCCGGGCGGGGCGCGCGAACACCGCGCCATGGCCGATCACCTTTCCCCGGATTCTCGTTCTCCGGATCTTCGTTCTCATGATTCTGCGCCCCCGGATGCAGGGACGCGCAGCCACGACCGCCGCGTCGCCTGGAGCGTCGTCGCGCTCACCGCCGTGACGGTACTGATCGGCGCCCTCGCGGCCGCGCCGGTTCATCACCCCGTTTCTCACCCCGTCGTGGCAAACCCGAGCCAGGACGCGACCTGCGCCGAATGGGGCGACGGCTGCCGCGTGTGCCAGCGCGCCGAGGACGGGATCGCCTGCTCGCTGCCGGGGATCGCCTGCACCCCGAAGGCGGAGCAGAGCTGCCTGCGCCGCGTCGGCGGCTGACGGATCTTTCTTCGGTCCTGTTCTCGGCCGGGTACGTCCGATAACCGACCGGGCCTGGCATCGGCCGCCATGAAGGGATCTTGCCTGATGCGGGAGGCTGCCTCGTGAAGGCCCCGCCGGTCTTCCGCTTCGCTCCGAGCCCGAATGGGCGCCTGCATCTCGGCCACGCCCGCTCGGCCCTCCTGAACGCGGCGCTGGCCGAGAGCGCCGGGGGACGACTTCTCCTGCGGATCGAGGACATTGATCCCGTCCGCTCGCGGCCGGAGCTGATCGCGGCGCTTCGCGACGATCTCGCCTGGCTCGGCCTTCGCTTCTCCCCGCCCGAGCGCCTGCAATCGGCCCATCTCGAAACCTATCGGCGCCAGGTCGACGGGTTCGCCGCCCGGGGCCTCGCCTATCCGTGCTTCTGCTCGCGCGGCACCATCGCGGCCGCAGTCGCGGCGGACACCGCGCGGAGCGGACAACCGGCGCCCCGCGATCCCGATGGAGCGCCGCTCTATCCGGGACTCTGTCGCGGCCGGCCGCCCGGGGAGGCCGCGGCGCGGCGGGCGGCTGGCGAACCGCATACCTGGCGCCTCGACATGGCGCGTGCGCTGGCGGCGGCCCCCGGTCCCCACACGATCACCCACGTCGCGGTCGAGACCGTTCCGGGCGAAGGCACGCCGGCGGGGGAGGGGAGGGGGCCTGGATACCGTGTCGGACCGGAGCATCGTGAGACCGCCGATCCCGCCCGCTGGGGCGATCCCGTGATCGCCCGCCGCGACGTGCCGACGAGCTATCACCTCGCCGTGGTGATGGACGATGCCGACCAGGGCATCACCCACGTCGTGCGCGGCGCCGACCTGCGCGCCAGCACCGACCTGCACGTGCTGCTCCAGGCGCTGATCGGCGTGCCGTCGCCGCGCTATCACCATCATGCTCTGGTGCTGGATTCCTCCGGCGAGAAGCTGGCGAAGTCCCGGCATTCGCCGTCCCTGGCGGACCTGCGCGCCGCTGGGGAGAGCGCGGCCGGAATCCGCCGCCGCCTCGGCTTTTCCTGACGCAACGCCTGCGTTTCGATCTCGCGTTCGAGCCGGCCCGGCGGCGCCGGCCTCAGCGCATCGCGTCCCGCTGCGCCATCGCGGAGGCCGTGCGCGACTTCTGCATGGTGCCCTCGATCTGCTCGCGTTGGCGGGTGAATTCGGCGAGCATACGGCCGTCGAGCTCACGCCCCCGGGGCACGCGGATCTTCATCGGATCGACGAAGTGGCCGTTGATGATCACCTCGTAATGGAGGTGCGCGCCCGTCGACAGACCGGTGGATCCGACATAGCCGATGACTTGGCCCTGCCGCACCTTGGCGCCGGGGGTGACGCCGCGGGCAAAGCGGGACATGTGGTTGTAGGTCGTGACGTAGCCGTTGATGTGCTGCAATTCGATGCGGCGGCCGTAGCCCGAATCCCAATCCGCCTTCAGCACGGTTCCGTTGCCGGCCGCCACGATCGGGGTGCCGATCGGGTTCGCCCAGTCGACGCCGGTATGGAGCTTGGCGTAGCCGAGGACCGGGTGGCGCCGATAGCCGAAGCCCGAACGCATGATGCCGTCGGCGATGGGCTTGCGGATGAGGAACTTCTTGAGCGAGCGGCCCTGTTCGTCGAGGTAGTCGATGGTGCCGTCGTCCGGGGACTGGAAGCGATAGACCTTGCGTGCCTCGCCGGCGAGGTTGAGGGCGGCATAGAGCAGTTCGGGCCGCTCGAGGGAGCCCTGCGGACCCTCGTCGTCGAAGGTATAGAACACGTCGAGGCTGTCGCCGGACGAGATCCGGCGCTGGAAATCGACGTCGTAGCCGAAGATCTTCACCAGGTCGTCGACCGCGCCCCTTGGGAGGTCGTGCCGGGCGGCCGTCTCGTACAGGCTCTGGAACAGGCGTGGGCCGGTGCCGCCTTCCTCTTCGCCGTCCTCGGTGGCGTCGGCCGCGACCGGCGCCGTCCGTGACGGGGCGTCCTCGGTCGGCGGCGCCACCGAGACGAAACCGCCCCGGTCGTTGATGGCGGCGATGCCCTCGATTCCGGTCTCTCCGTACAACACCACCCGCGTCACCTGGCGCGGGTCGCCGGGCTTCGGCCCGGGCGCGATCTGCACGCGGAACTGCTGGCCCTCGGCGAGGTCGGCGGTGCGGGTGCGCCCCCCGAGGGCCCCCACGATGCCGCGGACCTGCTCGTCGGTGGCCCGCGCCGCGCTCTTCAGCACGGCCTCCAGGGTCTCGCCGCGCTTGAGGGCGAGGTCGCGCTCCTCCACCAGGGGCGCCTCGCTGCCGGCCCCGGTCTTGCTCAGGCTGGTGACGTTCTCGGGCACCACGAGGACGTCGATGGACTTGAACGGCGAACTCTCGTCGGAAAGGCGCGCGGCGGCGTCGAAGCTGTTGGCGGCCAGGCCCTGCTGAAGGGTCCGCGACAGCATGATCTGCGGCGCGATCGGGATCGCGGTCCGGCGGCCGGCCTCGGCCGAGAGGCGGCGCTCCTCCTCGATCTGCGCCGCGACCTCGTCGTCGGACAGGGCCGGCGCCCCGGCCTCGACCTCCATCCCCACGAGATCGCGCTTGATCACCGAGACCTCGGCCCCGGGTGCGTCGCCGAGCCCCGGCTCCGGCGCGCGCTCCAGCGGCTCGTCGGTGCTGAGCTTCATCGGGTCGAAGCGGGGCATCTCGGTGGCGAAGACGCCGGTGGTCATCGACAAGGCGGTCGAGACGCGCAGGAAGGGCCGGACCTTGATGATCTCGCGATCCCCGAGGCGGACCGTCACCGGCGAACGGAAGCTCTGCTTGGCCGAGGCGATCATCAGGTTGCGTACCAGCCGATCGCTCTTGCGCGCCACGTTGGCGGTGCCGTCGCTCAGAGCCGGCCGGACCGCAGGGGCGGCGCGCTCGGGGATGGCGGCGAACGAGATGTCGCTCTGGAGAGAGACATGGATGGCGGCGCCGATCAAAGCGGCCCCCGTCAGGCCGGTGAGCGCACTGGCGCAGAGCCAGCGCAGGTTGACGTCGCGGCGATCGATCCGCGGTGCGTCGGGGCCCAGAAGGTCGAGGGCCGGGAGGCTGCCGGTCTGCGCGCGGGAGCGGTTGCGCCCGGGACCCGTCTGCTGGCCGGCACCGTCGCGCGCCTCCGCCGAACCGTCCGGGTGCCCGATCTTCAGACGGCCTCGCTGCAACGCCATGGTCCTCGAAACTGGCGGCCCGGATCATCCGGGACGGGATGCGGGCGCGCGACCGATGTCGTGGTCCAGCATGTCGAGATTGAGGCACGTTTGCGGGTGGGCGTCACGGCCGTGGGAGGGGAACCGGCCCGGGGCGCCGCCGATGGTTCCCGAAAAGCTGTTGACAGGCTCTGGGTCTGTGGGTATACCCCATTCATCGGCGAGCGGCCAAGGCGATTGGCGGCTTGCTTTTGCATCTCCTGACTGTTGATGGGTTGTCGCCTGGTGATCTGGGCGGTATTTCTGTCTGTTGTTGGTGTTCTTTGACAAGTGAATCTGAGAAAGAGAAGCGTGGGCGGCGATTATTGTCCTTGCGGATCCCTGTAGTGGGGATTGTGAGACATGACCCATCACCCCTCTCGACAATGAAATTGGCGCCATGCCCCGCCTGATGAATGCCTTCGAGGCGTAGAAGGCCGGGATCAGGCAGGCGCCGCTCCAG
>NZ_LMNL01000038.1 GCF_001422985.1 Methylobacterium sp. Leaf117 | reverse complement strand
CAGGCTCATAACCTGAAGGTCACAGGTTCAAATCCTGTCCCCGCAACCAAACACAAAAGCCCGCCCCGGGAGAACCAGGGCGGGCTTTTTCGTGTCTCGGCTCTCAGCGCAAACCCAGAATCTTTCGGGCCTCGGAGGGCGTCGCGACCCGGCGGCCGTGGCGCCGCACCGTCTCGGCCGCCAGCGCGACGAGTTCGGCATTGCTCGCGGCGAGGCGCTCCCGGGTGATCCGGATGTTGTCCTCCAGGCCCGTCCGCACCGCGTCGGCACCGCGCGCCAGAGCCCAGTCCATCACCTCCGCCTGATGCCGGCCGATCCCGGCGGCCGTCCAGGTCGCACCCGGCAGGATGCGCCGCATTTCGCCGAGGAGCAGGTCCAGGAGGTGCAGATCGGCCGGCAACGCATTCTTCACGCCCATCACAAACTGCACGTGCGGGCGCGCATCGATCAGGCCGGCTTCGGCCAACCGGAGGGCGCCGTGGAGATGGGACAGGTCGAAGATCTCGATCTCGGGCCGGACGCCGAACCGCTTCATCTGACCTGCCAGATCCGACACCAGCACCGCGTGGTTCTCGTACACGATGGTGGGGAAATTCACCGATCCGGTCGAGAGCGAGGCCATGTCCGGGCGGTGCTGCAGGGACAGCCCTCGGCTCGCCGGATCGCGTCCGCGTCCGCCCGTGGAGAATTGCACGATGAGGCCCGGGCAGTGCCGGCGCAGGCCATCCTGCACCACGGCGAAGCGGTCCGGGTCGGAGGACGGGGTCTCATCGTCGTTGCGCACATGGATATGCGCCAGGGTGGCGCCCGCCTCGTACGCCTCCCGGGTCGAGGCGATCTGCTCGGCCACCGTCACCGGAAGGGCGGGAGTGTCGGATTTGCGCGGCACCGAGCCGGTGATCGCCACGGCGATGACGACGGGGTCGGTCTTGGCGGAGTCTGTCACGCATTGTCTCCCTGGCGGATGCGGTTGTCGCGTTCCTCACCGCTCCGCATGGCCGGCAGCCGCGGTGACCGCAAGCCTCCCGACGCACGGTCTCGCGCCCTCACCCGGAGGCCTTGCACCGCCTCGCGTGACAGAACCCTTTCCGGCCCTCGGTGCTCGCTTTAAGGTTCCGCCGCATGAGCGACACGATCCTGATCCTGAACGGCCCGAACCTCAACCTGCTCGGCCAGCGCGAACCGCACATCTACGGGCACGAAACGCTCGCGGACGTGGAGGCCCGATGTCGGAGCCTGGCCGCCGGATTCGGCCTCACGATCGCGTTTCATCAGAGCAATGCCGAGCACCAGCTGATCGACTGGATCCAGGCCTATCGGGTCGATTGCGCCGGCATCGTGATCAATGCCGGGGCCTACACCCATACCTCGATCGCGATCCTGGATGCCTTGAGCGCCTGCACGGTTCCGATCGTCGAGTGCCATATCTCGAACGTGTATCGGCGTGAGTCGTTTCGCCATCATTCCTACGTGTCGCCCGCCGCCACCGCGGTGATGGCGGGCTTCGGCACCCATGGCTACGAACTCGCCATCCGGCACCTCGCTCACCTGCGCGAAGCCCGGCTGGCTTAGGCAGCCCGCGGCCGCATCAGGCAGCCCGCATTCGCAGCCGCGCGAGGCTGTTCCAGGCCGGCGCCAGGACGAAGCTCGTGATCGGAATGAGGGCGGCGCCGACGGCGAGGCCGACGAGGCCGGAGCCCGCCGCCGTCACCAGCCATTCGACGATTCCCGCAAGCGGACCCGCGACGCTCGCAGCCTGAACGGCAACCGCGTGGATGGCATGACCGATTTCGGGCAAGCCATAGGTTTCGAGGCCATGCACCAGGATGCCGCCGCCGACCCAGATCATCGCGGCGGTGCCGACGATGGCCAGGATCTTGAGGAAGCCCGGCATGCCCTTGACCAGGGCGCGACCGAAGCCCCGGACGAGGCTGCCGAACGCCGACCGGCTGGTGTTGCCCGCCATGGCGACGCCGGCATCGTCCGCTTTCACGATCAGGGCGACGCCGCCATAGACCGCGACCGTAATTCCCACCGCGACCACGGCCAGAACCGCCGCCTTCATCCAGAACGAGCCCTCGGGCAGGGCCGCCAGGGTGATCGCCATGATCTCGGCCGACAGGATGAAGTCGGTCTTGATCGCGCTGGATACTTTCTGGTCTTCAAGCGCCTGGGCATTGCCGGCCGCCCCGTCGCGCTGGGCCTCGTGGGCATGGGCCTGATGCGGGAACAGGGCCTCGTAGACCTTCTCGCTGCCCTCGTAGCAGAGATAGGCGCCGCCGAGCATCAGCAGCGGCGTGATGGCCCAGGGCGCGAAGGCGCCGAGCGCCAGGGCGGCCGGCAGCAGGAACAGCAGCTTGTTGCGCAGGGAACCGAGGGCGATGCGGCCGACGATCGGCAGTTCGCGCTCGGCAGCGAAGCCCACGACGTACCGGGGCGTGACCGCCGCATCGTCGATGACGACACCGGCCGCCTTCACGCCGGCGCGGCCCGCCTGCGCCGCCACATCGTCGAGGGAGGCCGCCGCCACCTTGGCCAGGCCCGCGATGTCGTCGAGGAGCGCGATCAGTCCGATACTCACGAGAAATCCTTCCTGGGCACACCGCCGGCCGTCGCGGACCATCGTACGGGATCGGCGCTCGGCAAGCTCAGCCTTTACTAGAGACGAACGGCAGGTCGATTTGATCCGTGCCGATGCGGGAATGCCAAGGGCGAGACCGAATGATCTGTCCACACCTTCGCGATCGGGCGGAAGGTCTGTTCAGGCACAGCCGTCGGCTCCTTCGCGGCGGGCTTTATCACGGCCCCGAGCCTCCTGCCGAAGAGAAAGTGCGTACTGCGCCGGGATCGTCTCGACAAGTACTGGATGCATCCCGTATGATACCGGAATGCTCGTTGTGAAATGGATTTCGCCGAGCGGATTTTACTGGGAATTCGAAGCCGATGAAGCGCCGCAGCGCGCGACCGTTCACGGTCGAAATCAAGCACAACCGCGCCTCGCTGTCCGAGGCCTCCGCCCGTCCCCGCAAAGACCAGAACCTCTGGCACGACGTCTCCCTTGAGGATGCGGACACCCGCGTCGAAGCGCCGGCCGCCCCCGCGGCGTGGGGCGAGGCGAGCGCGTCCAAATCCGGGACATTGAAGTCCGGAATGTCGAAATCAGGGACGTCGAAATCCGGGTCCTCCAAGCTCGAGTCGTCCCCACCCGAGGTCCCGGCCCGGCGCATCCTGCCGAGCCTATTGCCGATGTTCGTACCCTCGCCCGAACCGGAGGTTCAGGCCGCACCCGTGGTCGAGCGGTTGCCACGCGTCCGGCGCGTCAAACCTCCCGCGCCGCGTCAGGCCAAGCCGAAATCCGGTTTGAAAGACACGTCGGACTTCGACGCCAACCCGCGCGCGGCCTTGCAGGCGCAGCAAGAAGCGACGGTGCCGCCGGCTGCGGCCATCCCGCCTGTCGCACGACCAGCCTCGATGCCGTCCCCGACCGACGCCCCGCCGGCTTCGCTGCGGGCGACGCGCCGGGTCCAGAAGGACGTTGCCCTGCGCCCCGGGGAGCGTTGGAAGCGGCGCCTGCCCCGCGCGCTCTGGTAGAGCGCGCATCCCCGCGTCGGGCCTGGACCTCCAGCCAATGGTGTCGGGCCCGACCGTTGGCGAGCCGGGATGGCGCGTCCTCCTCAGCCGGGCTCACCCCCGCCGAACCCGAACCGGAAGCGCCGCCACGGTGCGGCCGCCCTCCCCGCGTGAGGCCGCTGGATTCGCTCATCCGGGGATGTGTCCTTCGGGCTCGGAGCGATGAGGTGGGGGCTCGGCTGACTTTGCTCGGCGGCAGGGGCTCCCGGCCGCCCCAATGCCTCCTCACCGGCTCGCACGATCGAAAGGCGGCCTTGAAGCCGCCCGGTCAGCCGTACCGGGTTGTGCGCGAACCGGTGTTCCCGGAAATCGTGTGGTAAGGACGCGGAGCCGCGAGCTCGGCGCGCCGGTGCCGCTGTGCCGACTGGTCATGGCGTCAGGTTGTGGTGGATCGCCGACCACCGACCACCGACCCGGGCGGAAGCCGGCGCTCCCTGTCTTCGTTCTGTCCTCGCCCTGCCCTCGCACGACCGCTCGCCCATGAGCTGCGCGCCGATGCCGTTTGACGATGCTGCTTGGTCAGCAGCCTGTCGGTGCGCGCTGGGCCGGAATTCTCGATCCGGCGCCCATTGACAGGTTCGTCATGCCAAAATAGATGATGATCATCATTCTTATAGGCGGATGGTTCGACCGTGGGGCGCAGAATGGATACGAGGGTGATGCTGGGGCTCGCGGGCCTGGCCCTGTCGGCCTGCTCGCCGGCCGAGACGGCGGTGACGCCGGAGCCGCCGCTGGTTCAGACCGTGGTGGTCGCGTCCGCCCCGGGTGGCGTTGCGCGCTATACCGGAGTGATCCGTGCCCGCACCGAGAGCAACCTCGGCTTCCGGGTCGGCGGCAAGATCTTCCAGCGCCTGGTCGATCCGGGCGACCGCGTGCGCCTTGGCCAGCCGCTGATGCGTCTCGACCGCACCGATTTCACCTTGGCGCTCAACGCCGCCCGCGCCTCGGTCGAGGCGGCCCGCGCCCAGATGATCAAAGCTCGGGCCGACGAGGAGCGCAGCCGCAAGCTGGTGGCCGACGGCTGGACCTCGAAACAGACCTACGACCAGAACAAGGGTGCGGCGGACGCGGCGAACGCGCAATTCGCCAATGCGGAGGCCCAGGCCAGCCAGATCCAGAACCAGGCCGGCTACGCGGAACTCCAGGCCGATGCCGACGGCGTGGTGATGGAGGTTCCCACCGAGCCCGGCCAGGTGGTCGCTGCCGGCCAGACGGTGGTGAAGCTCGCCCGCGACGGCGCGCGCGAGGCGGAGGTCTTCCTGCCCGAGGGCAGCCGGCGGGCTGCCGAAGGCGAGGCCTCCGCCACCCTCTACGCCGACGGAGCGGCGACCTACCCGGCACGCCTGCGCGAACTCTCCGCCACGGCTGATCCGGCCACCCGCACCTACCGGGCGCGCTACATCCTGTCGGGCGGCGGCGAGGCCGCGCCGCTCGGCGCCACCGTGACCCTGCAACTCCGCGCCCTCGACGCCGGCCGGGCCGCCCGATTGGAGGTTCCGCTCGGCGCTCTGTTCGATCAGGGGCACGGCAGCGCCGTCTGGCGCTACGACGCCGCCACCGAGACGGTGAGGCCCCAGCCCGTGCAGGTCGCCCGCATGGGCGAGGAGCGCGCCGAGATCGCCGCCGGCCTGGCCCCGGGCGACCGGATCGTGGCGCTCGGTGCCCATCTCCTCAAGGCCGACCAGCGGGTGCGCCAGGCGCCGCCGAGCATGACGGGTGTGGTGCGATGAGCGGCTTCAACCTCTCGGCGCTCGCCGTTCGCGAGCGGGCCGTCACGCTGTTCCTGCTGATCGCGCTGACGGGGGCGGGCTTTTTCGCCTTCGAGAAGCTCGGGCGGGCCGAGGACCCGGCCTTCACCGTGAAGGTGATGACGGTCTCGGCCGCCTGGCCCGGCGCCACGGCGGAGGAGATGCAGCGCCAGGTCGCCGATCCTCTGGAGAAGCGCCTGCAGGAACTGGTCTATTACGACAGGGCCGAGACGACGGTCCGTCCCGGCCTGATGATGACGAAGGTCATCTTCAAGGACAACATGCCCCCGGCCAAGCTCGCCTCGGAGTTCTATCAAGCGCGGAAGAAGCTGTCGGATCAAGCCTCAAGCCTGCCGCGCGGCGTGCTCGGGCCGCTGTTCAACGACGAGTTCTCGGACATCTACTTCGCCCTCTACGCCGTGCAGGCCCGGGGCCTGCCGCACCGCCAGCTGGTGCTGCGGGCCGAGGACATGCGCCAGCGCCTGCTGCGCGTGCCCGGCGTCGAGAAGATCAACATCCTCGGCGAGCAGGCGCAGAAGATCTTCGTCGAGATCTCCTACCAGCGCCTCGCCACCCTCGGCATCACCGGCCAGCAGCTGCTTGCCGCGCTGGCCAACCAGAACGATGTCACGCCGGCCGGCTTCGTCGAGGCCGGGGGCCCGCGCGTGTACCTGCGCCTCGACGGCGCGATCGACGGGATCGATGCGATCCGCGGCCTGCCGGTGGCCGCCGGCGACCGCAGCCTCAAGCTCGGCGATATCGCTGAGGTCACGCGCGGCTACGAGGACCCCAAGACCTTCGAAATCCGCAACGACGGCGCGCCGGCTCTGATGCTCGGCCTGGTGATGAAGCCCGGCTTCAACGGGCTGAAGCTCGGCGAGGCCCTCAACGCCGAGGAGGTGGCGATCCACCACGAGACCCCGGTCGGCATCACGTTCACCAAGATCACCGACCAGGCCAAGGTCATCGACGACGCCATCCACGAGTTCATGGTCAAGTTCTTCACCGCCCTCGGCGTGGTGATCTTCGTGTCCCTGGTGGCGCTCGGCTTCCGGGTCGGAATCGTGGTGGCGCTGGCCGTGCCGCTCACCCTGTCGGCGGTGTTCGTGGTGATGATGATCACCGGCCGCGATTTCGACCGGATCACGCTGGGCGCCCTCATCATCTCGCTGGGGCTTCTCGTCGACGACGCCATCATCGCCATCGAGATGATGGTGGTGCGCATGGAGGAAGGCGCCGACCGCATCGAGGCTGCGACCTATGCCTGGAGCGCCACCGCCGCGCCGATGCTCACCGGCACGCTGGTGACCATCGCGGGCTTCCTGCCGGTGGGCTTCGCCGCCTCCACGGCGGGCGAATATGCCGGCAACATCTTCTGGGTGGTGGCCTTCTCGCTGATCATCTCGTGGATCGTGGCCGTGACCTTTACGCCCTATCTCGGCGTCAAGCTGCTCCCGAACATCGAGCGCGTGGAGGGCGGCCACGACGCCATCTACGCCACGAAGAACTACGAGCGCCTGCGCCGCCTCGTGCGGATGTCGGTCGACCACAAGTGGCTCGCCGCCGGCATCACGGTCGGGCTGTTCGCGCTCGCCGTGGTGGCGATGGGCCGGGTCGAGCAGCAGTTCTTCCCCAATTCGGAGCGGCCCGAACTCATCGTCGAGGTCACCCTGCCGGCGGGTTCGGCCTTCAGGACTACCGAGGCCAGCGTCCAGCGGGTCGAGGCGGCGTTGCGCGATCTGCCGGAAGCGGGCGAGATCACGAGCTACATCGGTCAGGGCATGCCCCGCTTCGTGCTCTCCTTCGACCCCGAACTGCCGGATCCGGCCTTCGCGCAGATCGTGGTGCAGACGGCCGACGCCCAGGCCCGCGACGCCCTGCGGGGCAAGGTCCGCGCACTCGTGGACGAGGGCCGCTTCCCAGAGGCCCGGGTGCGCGTGCTGCAGATCGTGTTCGGCCCGCCGATCCGCTTTCCTGTCGCCTTCCGGGTGGTCGGACCCGATCTCGACGTGATCCGGGGCATCGCCGCCGAGGTTCGGGAGGTGATGGCGGCCAATGCCAACATGCGCCTCGTCCACCTCGACTGGGGCGACAAGACCCCGAGCCTGCATCTCGCCCTCGACCAGGAGCGCCTGCGCCTGATCGGCCTGACCCCGAAGGAGGCCGGCCAGCAATTGCAGACCTACCTCAACGGCACGCCCGCCACCCAGGTGCGGGAAAACCTGCGCTCCGTCGACGTGCTGCTGCGCAGCCCCGGCCCCGAGCGGCGCTCGCTCGGCGAGATCGGCGACCTGACCCTGGCGACGAAGGACGGACGGCAGGTGCCGGTCTCCCAGGTGGCCCGGCTGGAGAGCCGCACCGAGGACGTGGTTCTCAAGCGCTACAACCGCGAGACCTACATCCGCGTCCAGGGTGACGTGCTCGACGGGAAGCAGCCGCCCGACATCCACGCCCAGGTCTTCCCCCTGCTGGCGCCGATCAAGGCCAAGCTTCCGCCGGGCTACCGCATCGACACGGCCGGCGCCGTGGAGGAGAGCGAGAAGGCGATGCTGTCGCTGGTGGCGGTGTTCCCCATCATGCTGATCGTGACGCTGACGGTGATCATGATCCAGGTGCGCTCCTTCGCCACCATGTTCATGGTCTTCGCCACCGCCCCGCTCGGCCTCGTGGGCGCGGCGCCGACCCTGCTCCTCTTCCACCAGCCCTTCGGCTTCAACGCGATCCTCGGGCTGATCGCCCTGTCGGGCATCCTGATGCGCAACACCCTGATCCTGGTCGACCAGATTCACCACGATCAGGCGGCGGGGCTGTCGAACTACGAGGCCATCGTGGAATCCACGGTGCGACGGGCACGGCCCGTGATCCTGACGGCGGCCGCGGCCATGCTGGCCTTTATCCCGTTGACCCACTCGGTGTTCTGGGGGGCTCTGGCCTACGTCCTGATCGGCGGCGTCGGCGTCGGCACCCTGCTGACCCTGCTGTTCCTGCCGGCCCTCTATGCCCTGTGGTTCCGGGTGGCCCGAACCCCCGCGCCGGTGCCGGCCGGACAAGCCCCGCTGGCGAACCCGGCCGAGGCTTGATCGGCACGGAGCTGATCGAACCCCTCCCGGCCCTCCGGTCCGGGGCGGGGCGTTCCGGAATCGCGCGGCCCGATCGGCGCGCGCGGTCCATCGACCGGCCCACGCTTGTGCCCCCTCGCGCGGGCCGGTCGATCGGCGGAGGAAGCGGAAGCTGTTTTAAATGATGCCGCGCATCCATATGAGGGGGCGCAGACGAGGGTGGCGACGGACGAGGAGCGGCAGATGCCGAGGGTATCCCAGGAGCAGGCCCGGCTGAATCGCCAGCGCGTCGTCGAGGTCGCCTCGGCCCTGTTCCGCGAGCGCGGTCTGCACGGCGTCGGAGTGGCCGACATCATGGCGGCCGCCGGCCTGACCCATGGCGGCTTCTACGGTCAGTTCGCCAACAAGGAGGCCCTGGCGGCCGAGGCGTTCGACGCCGCGATCGCGGAGGAGTACCGGGGCGGTCCCGAGACCCTTCTGGCGAACTACCTCTCGGAGGCCCACGTCCAGACCCCCGGAAAAGGATGCCCGCTCGCGGCCCTCGCCAACGACGTCGCGCGGGAGCCGAAGGGATGCCCCGTGCGTGCGCGATTCACCCGAGGGGTCGAGACGCTCGCCACCCTCCTGGCCGACCTGTCGCCGAAAGCCGCCCGCGCGCGCCGGCGGCAGCGCTCCCTGGCGACCTTGTCGACCCTGGTCGGCGCCATCGTGCTGGCCCGGGCCGTCGACGACGAGACGCTGGCCCAGGAACTGATCGAAGCGGCCCGCGCCGCCGTCACCGCCTGAACCTCATGACCCCAAGTCCCGCGGCGGTCCCGGCTCGCCCGGTGGACTCCCTGGAGTCTGTTGTTTTCGTTTGTCTCGTCGGGACAACCGGTTTCCACTGATCCCTGACAAACTTTCGGCAAAGGGCCCGAGGCGAGACCGGGCTGTCGTTGGATCGAGGGGGATGTGTTCGCCCTGACGTTCGGGGTTCCCGGCGCGAAACGCGGCGGCCGACCTTTTCACCGAACCTTGATGGAGCCGTCACGCTCCCACCGTGTTTTGCCGGCAGGTTCGGAAGCCTGAGCCGCACCGGCTCGGATCTTCTGCTCGAGCCGCACCGGCTCGGATCTTCCGCTAGCGCGCAACCTTCGGGGGCAACGTTGAACGCCGAAGACACCACCCTACGGCAGGCTCTGGCCGTGGCGAATGCGAAGGCGGCGGCCGCGGAGCGCCGGTTGATCGAGTCCGAGGCCCGCTACACCGCCCTGCAGACCGAGCAGCATCAGCTCGCGCGCGACCTCCAGCATCATGTCCGCAACATGTTGGCCGTGGTGCGTGCCGTGGCGCAGCGCTCGGCCGAGACCAGCGAGAGCGTCGAGGACTACGCCATGCATCTCGACGGGCGGCTCGCGGCGCTTGCCCGCGTACAGGGCGCGATGACGCTCAATCCGCGGGCGAAGCTCGATCTCCACGCGCTGATCTCGGACGAGCTGCTGTCGGCCCAGGCTCAGGAAGGCCTGCAGGTCGCTCTGTCGGGGCCGCCCGTACTGCTGCAGCCCCAGGTCGCCGGGACCCTCGGTCTCGTCTTCCATGAGCTGACGACGAACGCGGTCAAGTTCGGGGCCCTCAGCCATGCGGAGGGGCGGATCACCGTGTCCTGGCATGTCAGCGCCGATCCGTGGCCGAACCTGGTCGTCACATGGCGCGAGCAGGGGGGACCGCCCGTCGCCGCATCGCCGCGCAAGGGGTTCGGCCTGGGCTTGCTCGAGGATGGACTGCCCTACGAGCTGAAGGCCCGCGCGGATCTGCGCTTCGAACCGGCGGGTCTCGCCTGCACCATCATCCTGCCGCTCTCCGACCGGATCTGCGCGGGAGCCGCCCTCCCTTGACGGCGGCCTTCGCCTCAAAGCCGCCCTCCCCTGAAAGCTGCCCTGCTTTGAAGGAAGAAGTCGTTCCGGGGCGCCCCGTCAGCCGAAGAGCGCGTCGGTGACCATCGACAGCTCGAGGGGCTTTTCGCAATGGCGCACGCCGGCGTAGCGGCTCGGGATGGCAGCCTTGTCGTAACCGGTGGCGAACAGGAACGTCACGCCGCGCGCCTGCAGGGCATCGGCCACCGGGTAGACCGTCTCGTCCTGCAGGTTGATGTCGAGCACCGCCGCGTCGATCTCGGGCGTCGCCGCGATCAGCGCCAGCGCCTCCCCCACCCGCGGCACCGGCCCCAGCACCTCGGCCCCGCAGGCATCCAACTGATGACGCAGGTCGTCCGCGATGAAGTACTCGTCTTCCACGACCAGCACGCGGCGGCCGGCGAGCGAGGGAGCGGCGGAATGCGAGGCACCGGCCGGATGGGTTGGATGGGTTGGATGGGTTGGATTCATGGAACTGACGCGACTCATGGGCTGACCTTCCTGGTTCGTTCGGTGAGGGGCAGGTCGATCGAGCAGTGCAGCTCCGTCGCCCCGAGTTCGTAGCGCGTCCGGGCCTGCAGCGCGTAGGGTAACGCCCGCTCGATCAGCTCCCGCCCGTAGCCGCGCCGGCTGGAACGCTCCTCCGTGGAATGGCCGATGTCGTGCTCCATCCATGCCAGCACGAGGCGCCGGCCTTCGTCCTCGGATTCCTTGACGAACCAGCGCACTGCGAGCCGGCCACGCTCGGTGCTCAGCGCACCGTATTTGCGGGCGTTGGTGGCCAGCTCGTGCAGCGCCAGCGCCAGCGTCTGCACCACCGAAGGGCGCAGAAGCACCTCCGGCCCCTCCAGCGCGATATGACCCTCGGTCCGGGCGCCGAGCGCATCGAGCTCCAGCCGGACGAGCTGGCCGATCGTGATCGGCTCGCTCTGCGCCCGGGAGAGCAGACCCTGGACGCGCGACAGCGCCCCGAGCCGGGCGTTGAACTGCTCGCGAAAATCCACGCCGGGGCCGGTCTGGGCCATGGTCTGTTGCGCGATGGAGCGGACCACCGCGATCAGGTTGCGCGTCCTGTGCTGCAGCTCGGCGACCATGACGGTCTGCTCCTCCTGCAGCCGGCGCAGGTCGTCGACGTCGGTTGTCGTGCCGAGCCATTCCAGGATGTGCCCCGACGGGTCGCGCACCGGGACCGAGCGGGTGCGATGCCACAGGTAGGCCCCGTCGCTCGCCCGCCAGACGCGGAACTCCGTGTCGAGCCGGCCGTGCGGGCGCGCTTCGTCCCATGCCCGCAGGCTCGCCTCGCGGTCGTCGGGATGGACCGCGTCCAGCCAGCCGAGGCCGTGGGACGCCTCCTGGCTCTGGCCGGTGAACGCGAGCCATTGCGGCCCCGCCCAGGTCCAGTCACCCTCGTCGCGGGAGCGCCAGACCAGTTGGGGGATGCCCTCCATCAGCGTGCGCAGCCGCCCTTCGCTCTCCCGCAGCGCGGCCTCGACCCGCTTCAGCTCGGTGACGTCCTGGCCGACGCCACCGACGCGTTCGACGGCTCCGCTGGGCCCCCGCATCGGAAAATCGGTGTTCCTGAGCCAGCGCAGACCGCCGTCGGGGCGGTGTACCCGGTACTCGAAGGTGGCATGCCCGCCTTCGCGGACGCGCTGGATGCAGGCCGCCGCCGTTTCGCGATCGTCCGCGACGATCAGGTCGGTCCAGTTGCGGAAGGTGTCGCCGGTGAGCGCATCGGTGACGGACAGGCCGTAGATGGCCTCGAAGGCAGGGCTCAGATACTCCCATTCGAGGGTGGTGGCGTCCCGGATCCAGAGAACCTCGGAGGAGGCCTCGGCGAATTGTCGAAACCGCGCCTCGCTCTCCCGCAGCGCTTCGTCGCCGCGGTGGCGAGCGATGTAGTTGGCCGCCGTCCAGGCGAGTAGGTCCACCAGCCGCAAGGCGTCGTCGCTCGGGCGGTGGGGCTGGCGGAACTGGGTGCTCAGGACGCCGACGAGATCGCCCTTCCGGCTGATCATGGGGGTGCACTGGAAGGCGTGCACCTCCGAAGCGGCGATGAGGTCACCGTCCGGCGTCCCCGCGAAGCCGGGAATGTCCGCCATATCGGCCACCACCAGCTGCTGCCGGCGGACGCGGGCGAGTTCGCAGCCCTTGGTGAAGCTGTCCTGGCGGAAGCGTTCGATGACCGGGGCGTCGGGCTCGTAGCCGAGCGCGCGCACGATCTCCAGGGTCTCTCCGGTGTTGGCGACCAGTTGGATGACGCCACGATCCGTCTTCGTGAACGCGACGGCGGCGGCCAGGATCTCGTCCAGAGCCGCCTCGAAATCCGCCGTGTCGGAGATCCGGGACTGCAGGTCGTGCAGCCGCCGCATGCCGGCGAGGTCCGCGGCCAGACGGCCCTCGCTCTCCCGCAGGGCCGTCTCGGCCTGGACCCGTTCGACCGAGGTCCAGGTGCGCTCGGCCACTTCCTCGATGAGCGCGAGATCGTGGGGCGACCAGTCCCGCGGCGCGCGGCTGTGAACCGCCAGCACGGCGACGAGGCGGCCGGTCTTGACGAGCGGCACGTCGACGAGGCTGCCGACCGAGATCCGAGCGAAGGCCGCGCGCGCCGGTGCGGTGCGGAGATCGAGCGCCACATCCGGAATGGCGACGGTCTGTCCCTGCCGCAGTTCCGCGATGAAGGCTGCGCCGAAATTCTCGAGACGGTGGCGGCCGACGTTGCTCGGGATGGTGCCGTCGTTCCAATCCTGCGTGACCGTGACGTGATCGCCGGAGGGGTCGGCTTCCGCATAGGTGACCTGGCCGGCGCCGAGATGCTGGCCGAGGGCCGCCGTGACCATCGCGATGACCGCGTTCGGATCGGTGTGGAGGCGCAGCGTGTCGGAGAGGCGCAGCAGGAACGCCTGCCGTGCTTCGCTCGCGCGAAGCCGCTCGTCGAATCGGTGCTCCTCCGTGACATCGAAGCTCACGCCGTTGACGATCCAGGGGCGCTCCGCCTCGGCAACGCCGCGCCAGCGCACCCAGCGCCCCCGGGAGGGTCCCGCGACGACCTCCAGCAGGCCGTCGAACTCCTCACGGTTGGCGATGGCGCGGGTCACCATCTCGCTCATCGCGATCTGCCCCTGCGGAGACATGCGATCGGTGAAGGCGGAGAGGGGGCGAGCCTCCTCGGCGGCTGAGAATCCCCACAGCGCCAGGAACGCCGCGTCGCCCCAGATCAGCCGCTCGCGCAGGTTCCAGCACCAGGTGCCCATGCGGCCGCCCTCGAGAGCGATGCGGCGAAGCGCTTCGCTCTCTCGAAGGGCGGTTTCGATACCGGCTTTCTCCCGCAGGGCCGCTTCTTTCTCCCGCAGGGCCGCTTCGAGAGCCGCGAGTCGGCTCCGAAGCGCCTCGATGTCCACGGCGGCGGTCACGGCGCGACGCGAGGTGCGCGCGCGGCTGAACGACCGGCCGGGGACGGGAAGCGGGGAATCGGCACGGGGTTGTCCGCGCCTCAGGCCAACCCGCTGACCAGCCCGACGGCAGCATGCCCTTTCGCGCCGTCGACAGGCTGCAGATAGGCCGGGTTGAACTCCCCGATCTCCTGGAGGCGCCTCACCTTGAGAAGCCGCAGGCTCTTGCCCCTGAGCTCGACCAGACCCTGGCGCCGCAGCTCCTGAAGCGTGCGGTTCACGTGGACGTTCGAGAGGCCCAGCGTGTCGCCGAGATCCGCCTGCGTCAGCGGCAGGGGACAGGAATCGCCCTCGGCCATGCCCACCATCTGGAAGCGGGTCAGAAGCTCGCAGAAGAGGTGCGCCATCCGCTCCATGGCCGAGCGGCAGCCGAGATTCACCACCCACTCGCGCGTGGTCGCCTCCTCGAAGAGCCTGGCCATGCGCAGCGCCTGCGCGATGTTGGGGTGGCGGGAGACCAGATCCGCCAGGGCCTGGCGGGGGATACGGACCACGACGGAGGAGGCCAGGGTCCCCACCGCATGATCCATGCGACCGAGATAGGACGCATCGACATCGCAGAGATCGCCCGGCAACAGGTACGCCATGATCTGACGCTGGCCGGCCTGACGCTGCTTGTAGCGGCAGGCGAAGCCTTCGAGCAGCATGACGGCATCCCCCGATCCCTCCTCGCTGCGGATGAGGTCGACGCGCGGCCCGAGCAGCCGCGGCGGGAGACTGATCTCCTCCAGGGCCGCGACATCCGCCGCATTCAGGTTCACCAGACTTCGGAGCTTCCGGACGAGCGGGTTGCGACCGGGGTCAGGCTCGGCCGTCCTGACCGGAGTAGCGGGAACGAGGCTAAGACGGGCGTTCATGGATGCGGCTCCCAGAACGCCGGCAGCATCAGAGCAGGCCGGCAGACAAACGGGCGATGTCCGCGACCGTAATCCAAAGTGTATGCGTTTGTTATCCCTCAGTGTCTGATGGTGTTGTGTCCGACACTTCCCCAATGTTCGATAAAATACGGATTTAACGCATGTTATAATCGGTTCTTTCGCCTGAGAAAGAGCAGTTTCTTCATGGATTTCACTGTCAAGGTCGTGCCATCACGGCTGCGATGACTGCCCCGATCGCCTCGGATCGATCATGCCGGCTGGTGATGTGCTGGCGTGACCTGTTCGCGTGTGACCTGTTCGCGCCTGCCTTTCGCGCCTGCCTTTCGCGCGTGCCTTGCCGCCTCCCCCGCGGCATTCGTCGCGATCCCGCTCTCAGCCGGTCGCGTATTCCAGTTGCGGCGCGAGCACGCGGTCGTCGTCGGCCTGCACGGTGACCGGGATGGTCTTGGCCGCCGGGGTCTTGCTGCCGATCGCGTAATGCCAGATCGGCAGAAGCACGTTGCATTCCGGATAGTAGCCGCCGATGCAGCCGATGGGGATGTCGTAGGCGACGACGAGCATGTCGGAGAGCCGGCGGTCGATGCCGTCGTCCGCCACCGTCTTCAGAGTCACGGCCTGGCCGATCTTCAGCCCGAGCCGGTCGATGTCCGAGCGGTTCATCAGCACCACCTTGCGGGTGTTCTTGATGCCCCGGAAGCGGTCGTCGTAGCCGTAGACCGTGGTGTTGAACTGGTCGTTCGAGCGCAGCGTGATCAGGCGCAGCACGTCGTGCCCCACCGTCGGCATGTCCGCATCCTCGTCGAGGCCGCCGGGCGTCACGATGTTGGCCCGGCCCGTCTCGGTGTGCCACTGGCGCTTGCGCGCCGGCAGGTCACGCTGGAAACCGCCCGGCTCCCACATCCGCCGCTCGTAGTCCCAGAACGACTCGGGCAGCGTCTCGCCGATCGCCTTGCGGATCTCGGCGTAATCCTCCTGCCAGACGTCCCAGAGCACCCGTGGATTGGGGTCGAGCACCCGCCGGCCCAGCTCGCAGATGAGCCGGATCTCGCTGATGAGGTGGGGCGAGGCCGGCCGGCGCACGCCGCGATTGCCGTGGATGCAGGCGGAGGTGTCCTCCATCGAGAGGACCTGCTGCCCCATCTTCGTCTCGTCGATCTCGATGCGGCTGATCACCGGCAGGATGTAGCTGATCTCGCCCGGCAGCAGGGCCGAGCGATTGAGCTTGGTGATCACGTTGACGGTGAGGCGCAGGCGGCGCCAGGCCGGCTCCATCTGGCCGTGATCGGGGATCGCCCGGACGAAGTTGCCGCCCAGCATGAAGAAGGCCTGGACCTCGTCCTTGAGGATCGCCTCGCAGGCCTCGACCGTGTTGTAGCCGGCCTCCCGTGGCGGTTCGAAGCCGAACTGCGCACCGAGCCGGTCCAGGGGAAACAGCTCGGGCTTCTCGGTGATCCCCACCGTGCGCTGGCCCTGCACGTTGGAATGGCCGCGGATCGGGCAGATGCCGGCGCCGACGCGGCCGAGATTGCCGCGCATCAGCAGGAGATTGACCAGCATCTGCACGGTCTCGACCCCGGCCCGGTGCTGCGTCAGCCCCATGCCGTAGACGCCGATCACCGCGTGCGAGCGGCCGTAGACGGTGGCGGTCGCCTCCATGTCGGCCCGGCGCAGGCCCGAGCGCCGTTCCAGTTCGTCCCAATTCTGCGCGCGGAGCCAGTCGGCGAAGGTGTCGAAGCCGTGGGTGTGCTCGGCGATGAAGGCCTCGTCCAGCACCCCCGGGCCGCCCGCCGTCCGCGAGGCCTCGTGCGCTTCCAGCACGGATTTGCAGATGCCGGCGAGGGCCGCGAGGTCGCCACCGGCCTTGACCTGGTGATATTGCGAACTGATCCGGGTGTCCTTCCCGGTCAGCATCTCGGTCGGTGATTGCGGGTTCAGGAACCGTTCCAGCCCGCGCTCGCGCAAGGGGTTGTAGGTGATGATCGGGACGCCGCGCTCGCTCGCCTCCTGAAGCGGATGGAGCATGCGGGGCGCGTTGCTGCCCGGATTCTGGCCGAAGAACAGGATGCAGTCCGTCTTGCCGAAATCCTCCAGATTGACCGTCCCGACCGGCTGGCCGATGCTGGCGGGCAGCGCCACCGAGGTGGTCTCGTGGCACATGTTGGACGAGTCCGGCAGGTTGTTGTTGCCGTAGAGCCGGGCGAAGAGCTGATAGAGATAGCTCCCCTCGTTCGACAGGCGGCCCGAGCTGTAGAACACGGTGCCCTTTTGGCGATCGTCGACGGCGCGCAGTTCGCGGGCGATCTCATCGAGGGCATGCCCCCAGGAGACCGGCACGTACTTGTCGCTGCTGGCGTCGTAGCGAAGCGGATGGGTCAGGCGCCCCGGCTGTTCGAGGTGGTAATCGTCCCAGCCCCGAAGCTCGGTGACGGTGTGCTCGGCGAAGAACTTCGGCGTGCAGCGATGCGCGGTCAGTTCCCAGGCCACCGCCTTGACGCCGTTCTCGCAGAACTCGAACGGCAGCGGGTTCGCGGGCTTCACCCAGGCGCAGCTGGTGCACTGGTAGCCGTCGACCTTGTTGTGGCGGGTCAGCGCGATCGGGACGCTCGCCAGCACACCCTCGCGCCTCAGGATGTTGCCGACCGAACGGGCCGACCCCCATCCACCGGAGGGCATGCGGTAGGGCTTGAAAACGGGCTTTTTCAACGAATGATCTCCCTGTCGCCGCGACCTGAACGACGCGCTGGGGCCGAGGCCGACCGGCCGGATCGACCTTTCCCGTCGGAGCCGGGAAACATTGCCCGCCTGCCCAGGTTGCACCTCCAACCCGCCGCCTTGGCGTTTGTTCGAAACTTGGCGTTTGTTCGAGAGATTATGCTCTGGGCTTAACGAAGGTTGTCGTCATGATTACCCAAGACTATCTGCGGAAGAAGCCCGCTCGACCATCGGTGCCAAAGATGTTTCTCGATACGCAGATCGTCCCGGTGGCCGTCAATGCCGCGGGCGCGTTCGAAGTCGCGCTGGACCGGACGGCCCGGCGCCTGGGTGTCCGGCCGGTCGTGATCGTCGCCGTGGGCCTCGCCGGATTAGGCCTCGCGGCGGCGAGCCTCGCCGGATGGTCCGGAATGCGTCGCAGGCAGCGGTGGACGCGCGTCGTCGAACAACCGCCGCTGCGCGAGATTGCCCCCGCCCCGCGAGACGACGGCGCGAGGATGTCCGGGACCGGACGGACGCCGCAGGACCATCCGGACCGGTCGCAGGGTCGGTCCCGCGCGGATCTGGCCGCCGAACGGGCGCCCGGACCATGGACGCCCGACGCGGACCTTCGCGCCCGTCAGGAACGGCTTCTGGACGAGGCGATCGAGGAAACCTTCCCGGCCAGCGACCCGATCGCCCCGAAGCGGATCACCCGCTAGGCAACCCGCAGAGCGGAGGTGGGGCGAGCCCGTCCGGCGTGGCGTTTCTGTGGCGTTCTGCTCAGAGATTTTCCCCGGGAGAGCCATTGCCGGAATGGCGGCCGATCACGGGTGCCGACAGGGAATTCTCACGGCGCGGCCTGGGTTGGACGCGAAGGCGGCGCCGCCGAGAAGCCGTTGCGGCGCACGGAGCGCCTCCTGCGCGAGGATTGTGCGCACCAGCCGGACCGGATCGTCACGGCGCAGGGTCAAGGCTTTCGCCGTGTCGCGCGACGGCGATGAGGCCCGAGCATCTGCGCGATAGGGCCGGCACCGGACCCGGCCCAACGGCCGGATGCGAGACGGCAGCGGGTCGAGGCGGAACCCGACGGGCCCGGCCCTCGCGGCGGTCTCGCCTTTTGAACAGGCGCCGACGCCCGGCGGCCACGCCGTGGTGCGCCGGTGCGCCTGCGCGCTGGCCCAGTGGTCTGTCGTAGAGTAAATGAGAGATAGCGCCTTGATTATTCAATAACTTAGGGTGTGTCTGTCGGATTAAGATTGAGAGGGTGTCTCAGAGAAATTGCGAAAATGCAGTTGCTGTCGGGACAAAAGTGGTAAGCCGCCTCTCAGGTCTGTTTTTGCCCTGAAGCACACAATTCTGTTGAACATCGTTTTGGCCGACGCTCGCAGCTCGCTTGGCTCGTGCTGAACTCTCGGGCTTGCGTCAGTGGGGCGTCAGATGGCCATGCACCCTGGTAGAGGGTCATCCGATTACCGCAGACTCGCACCGGAGTGTCGCATCGCGGTTCGCCAATGTGAGGCCGCGTCGCGCGGGAGCCTCATGATCGGATGGATTCGATCAATCCTCAGCTGACGGTAGATCGCTCGGCCCGATCGATCCCATTCCCGCCCCCAGGAGATTCCATGTCGAATCCCCTGCATCATGCGTCCGGAGCACGCCCTTCCTCCCCAGCAACGTCGTCGTCCGAAAAATGGGCTGACAGAATGGCTGCGACTGCCTGCCTACTCCAGAACGTGGTGCCCCCGGGTTCCCCTGGCGAAACCGAAACCGGCCGTATGCCGGCGGCATCGAAGCGTCGGACGAGGCCACTGGGCCTGGTTCCGGCTTCGTACGCGAGCATGCGAGCCGAGGCATACTTTCTGAGGAACGAGTGAACCGTCGTCTCGTCGACGTCGGTTTTGGTGCGCCCCTGACGAACGAGCCCATCCCGCAACAGCCCCCGCAGTCCGGGCTTGTCGCACTTAAGCAAGGCGAGCACCTCGGGGAAGGGCATGTTTCCGGTTGCTGCCCTATTCCGTGCAAGGTAGGCCGCGGCGTCCGAGCGTAGGAACTCGATCGCCGCCAATCCCCTGGCAGATTCCGAGATACGTGCAGGTTCGATCTCGCCCTTGAGCACCGCGCGGAGGAAGGGGCCGAGCCGAAGGCCGCGCATGTGCTGAACCACTTGGATGGCATCGTAGGTCGCGCCGGCGTCGACGGTATCCTCGGCGGGCCGAACGCATTCGCGCAGTCGATCGAGCAGCCCCTTCACCGAGAGGCGTGGCACGTGTACCCGGACCCCCGACCTCATGACGTCCAACAATCCCTCCTCAATCAGGGATCGGACTTTCGGTGGCGTAATGCCGAGCATCCCGCCGGCCTCCACCAGGGTCATCGCACTCCCATGCTCGCGAAGGATCTCGCGGGCGGATCGGGGAACCTGACGAGCGGCCAATCGGACGACGTCTGATCGATCGAGGTAGACGCGGTTCCGACCTCCGGCCTTGGAGATTTTACCGTCGAACTCGCCCGTGTCGATCATGCGCAGCAGGGTTCTCTGATCGACGTCGAGCGCTTTCGCGGCCGCTCGCCTCGAGATCCACCGCTGTTCCGACGAAGCGGCCGCAGTCCGTACGCTCACGGGAGCCCCGATCTTGTCGAGATACGCCAGGTACTCGTTGAGAAAGACCGTCCGCGCCTTCTCCGGCATGACGAAATCCCTGTTGCCGGTCGAGGCGATCAGTAGGCGTACCTCCGGATAGGACGAGACAGTGCGGGGCCCCGATGGGCTCAGAGGCACCAGTGCATCGAGGAACCGATGAAAACCGCGAGGCCAATCGAGAAGGAGAGACGCGGCTTTCCGCGCCGGCTCTGCATCAGGGCCGATCCCCACGTTCCCCTCGCGCGTCCGGGACTGACTACCCCGCTTTAGTCCGAGGCGTGAGATGGCCACCAGTCTGTCGTGCCAATCGAGGGTTCGAAAAACCTCGGGGATGGCCGAAAGGGCCGGTCTTGACTCGACGTCGACCGTCTCGGCGAGAAGGGCGGCAAGATCGGCCTCCGCCTGCGACGCTTCGACAACCTCGGATAACGAGGGACGGCCCTGACAGGCGGGATCCACGCAGGCGTCCACTCCCCTCCTTCGCCAGGTCAGAGGCTTCGAGCAGGCCGGGCACGTCGAGACGAGTCGACAGAAGTGAATCGGACAGCAGGTCCAGAGGCGCAGGTCCCACGAGTACGACAAGACCTTACGAGCGATAAGGCAGCGCGGGCATACCTTCGGACGTAAGCAGTCCATTGTGACCGAGGGAAGTCCCATCCCCAGTACGTCGGTACGAGGCTGACGCGAACCACGCCTCGTCGGGACGACGTGCTCGACGAGCGCTTTCCGAGCTTCCGTCATCGCAACGAGCCTCGCCACGACGTCGGCGCGTTCCGCGGCGTCGGGTGCACCTACACCGACCGCATTGAGGATCCAGAAAGGCGTGGGATACCGGTTGGCTTCCGACAGGCGTAGGATCCATCCCATCAGGCCCTCGTCTTCCTCCGGGCCGAATCTCACCGCAAGCCGGGCAGGAACGGCACCGGGCAACATTGCCTCGGGTGGCTTCCCCCGCGACCGGGAACTGCCATGGGGTGGCGGCGGATGCTCCATTCGGTCGATGCTCGTGAGGATGGTTCGCGGGAACCTCCTACCCCCGGCGCATCTGCGAAACCAGGAGCATCGTCATGGCCATGGCCGGCCTCGTGGTGCACAATCCCAGGAGGTGATGGGCCGGATCCAGATCGGGAAACCCGGTCATCACTCTTTCGGAAGCCTGCTCGGCCCTCCCCCGCGCCTGCCCTTCCTCCGGTCGACACGGACACCTCTGCAGCCGGGCTTGTCGAACGGACATGGGCAACAGGTGGCCTCATCGGGAATAGTGGCCATGGGCACCGTCAGAGGCCTCTGCCGACTGATGTTCGCCGACCAGCGGTTGGATAGAGAGCGTCCGCTCGCCAGGGAGTGACCATCCTCAAGGCGCCCGTGCTCGGCCCCTCCGAGGTGGGAGGCTCAGGAAAGGGCGTGCGCCATTCCGAGCGGATCGGACCAACCCTACGTTCCAACTCGGAATGCCGAGAAGATGACCACCGAAGCGCCGGCGAGCGTCACGTTCGGCATATTCTCGCTTTTGCATGGGCTCAGCCGGCGCGAATCGGTATCCTGATCTTGGGCGAGGCAGTAGCGGATCGGAGGAGATCACGGTGTGGGACGATGAACGGCCCTCGAAGCGCGACGTCGCGGGCATCGAACTTTCCGCCGAGGGTGCCGCTCGTCGTACGTCGACTCTGCTGGGCCGACGCATCCGGCGCGATGCGCCTGCGAAGCCCGGATACATGGAACCCTGCAACGGATGCGGCGTGTGTTGCTTCCTCGAACCATGCGCGATCGCTCGCGGGTACATACCGGACCTCGCCGACGGGCCCTGCCCCGCCTTGGTCCGCGACGATGGCCGCTACACGTGCGATATGACCCGTCGCCCGGGCAGATACATGGGCCTGCCGAACGACTGGGCCGATCCGATCATTGGAGCCATGTTCGCGAAGGCTCTCGGGATCGGCCGCGGCTGCGATGCGAGCGACTGAGCCGGGCGAGGTCCGCGCGTTCGCATCGGATTGGCTCGGACAGGTCCCGATGTCGCCTCGAACACGAAGGCTTTTTCGCCTCGATCACGTCATCCACTTCGAACCTGCTTCTCCCGAGCCCGACGGACAGGGTAACGGCCCGCCGCACCCCATCTGCTCTGGTTTGACCAGGCGACGGGCCCGTTTTCGAGGCCGGCCTCGCGTCGCCTCGAAGCTCGATGCCGACGCTACCCTCGGTCGTACGCCTCGACCCCGTGGTTCGAACGCGTGGTCGGGCGGGCGACAGGCTCTCGGGCAGGTGCGCCGAACCGGAGATTTTTCCCGGCTGGACCGTCGTGCGGTGCCGGCCGACGCGTCCACGACCGCATGGCCGCGATCGCATGGCACTGTTCGAATCCGGTCCCGCCGGTTCCCGGAAGCCATGCCGTCCTTCCGCATGGTCTTCGAAACCGAGGCCGCGCCGAGATCACGACGACCCGAGACTGGACCCGTCCGTTTCCCGGCGCGGCTCCCGCCGGTGAGGTGCCGGGCGACGCCTGCGCGGGGTGGTCCGCGGAGCCGGTCTCAAGGTAACGTCTCGCCCGGTCGCCGCGTTAAGCTCGGGATCTTCCGGACCGAGGTCCGACGAAGCCGTCTTCTGGGCCACGGCACGCCGCGAGCGGCCTCGATGTCCGTGCGTAGCCATACGGCCGAGATCCCGTCCGACGCGTTCGACGGAACGACGGGGCTCACCCCGGCGGCAGCCAGCAGACGTACGACCACCTTGGTGCTCGTCGTATGACTAGCAGCCAACGTCCTCGCCATGACGAACCTGTCAGGGAAATCTCGCACCGACCGTGAATCGACGGAGTTCCGCCCGAGGCGCGACCCGCCGGTGGCGCTCAGGCATCCGGCGCGGACCAACACCGGCACCATCCGCGTCGATACGCGAAGCGCCCTCGCCGTCCGCGCGACGTCCAGGGTCGGGACGTCGTCGGCGCCTAGACGGATCCCGCGAACCTTCGCGGGATCGACGCCGAGACGTTCGAACGGTGGCCGATCATCTACCCCCGCGATGGCATGGACCGGGAACGTACCCGTCAATATGCCCCTGAGCACCTCGGACAGACGTCGGCTCCGCGCCAGGCTCATCCGGAACAGCGAAGTCGGTTCGCTCGGCCCAGCAGCGGTCGCCATGCATGCGACGCGATCCGCCAGCGCGTCGAGGTCGTCGGGGAGATAGGCACGCGCGATGCCTCCGAGCCGGGGCGGCCTCACGTAGGGCAGAAGGCCCGTTCCGCGAAGATCCTCCAGGGCATGCCTGCTCACGCCGAGTCTCGCCGCGGCCTCCCGGGCCGGAATGGCGGACGCGAAGCGGTAGGCGAGCTGCGTCACGGAATTGCTCGAAATCAGCAGGCGGCGCCGGCCCCCGGCCGCGGAGGAGCTGCCCGTCAGCTCGCCTGCCTCGATCATGTCGGCGACCCGTCCGGCCGTGGTTCCGAGCCTCCCTGCCGCGCGGGTTGCGTCGATCCAGGTCTGGCCGGCACCGACGCCGATGCTGCGGGTCCATCCTTTCCTGGGAGCCTCGGGAAAGGCCTCGACGTGCCGGCTCACGGCCGACAGAAACTCCGCGTACTGGACCCCTTCGAGGCTTTGCCGAATGCGTGCGACGGTACGCGTCAGGCCGAGGGGCCCGTGGACGTGGCGGATTCGATCGAGCCAGACGCCGACACCGGACGGCCAATCGACGAGCACGGCGGCCGCCGTCTCCATGATCGACTCCGTTTCCGTCACGTCTGGTTTCGCGATGTAGCGTGTCCGCCAGTCCGAACCGGCGTCGGCGGCGGTCCCGACGAACCAGGCCAGACGCCCCAATGCGTCGCCGAGGGCCGGCAGACGCAGCCCGGGCGGCAGGTCCGCACCTCCCACCTCGCCTTCTAACGTCGCGCTCATCAGCCGGGCCCCGTCGCCTGCCCGGATCGTGGCATGCGAGGAGATGGACGATCCGCAGTCGCAGTCGGTCAGCCGCGCTCGTCCCCAGCGCAGTGGACGGTCGCAGGTCGTGCAGGCATCCACGAGCCTCACGCCGTGCCTGGAACACGCGGTCACGAGGCGAACGTCCCAGGCCGGACGTTCCCGGAGCCCCTCGGCGAGGCAGGCCGGACACACCCGCGCCCGAGCGAGGTCGATGAGCGCGGGTGAGAGGCGCGCCCTTCCGACCCCGATCAGCCCGTCGCGGCCCGGCCAGCAAGCCGACCCGGCGAGCGTGTCGGCGCCGGCTGGGCCACCGAGGACCGCGTCGAGGCGTTCGAGCCCGCACGGGACCGACGCGAAGGTCGGCGGCAGCCCCGTCAGCTCTCGGATCGTCCGCGTCCCGGCATAGCCGTTGAGCTCCGAAAGGCGCAGCAGGAAACCGTGCAGCGTTTCGCCTTCGCCCGGTCTGCTCCGGACGACGAGCCGCGTGGCCGCGCTCATCCCTTCGTCAGGGCCGCGTCGATCTCCCGCCGACGGTCGGACCTCGACGCGCCTCGCCTCGCCCTGGCCTGACCCGAGCGGCGCTTGTACTTGGCCAATGCGGTCGCCTCGTTCTCCTCCGGGATGGGAGGAGGCAGGCGCCCGTCCCATTCCACGCCGAAGGGGTTGATGAGCCGCTCGTTCGCCTTCTCCTTCCTGACCTCCCGGTCGAAGGCGCGTTCGAGCAGCTTCATGTCGATCACCCCCGGGGTTCCGCCTTCGGTCTGGTTCTTCCTGTCCTCGATCAGGATGCGCGCCGCCATCTTGAGGAGGTTCTTGACGCCCCCCATCAACCCGCGCGACGCATAGAAGAAACGCTTTGCGACGTCTTCGTCCAAGACGGCGCCTTCCTCGTCCACGATGGTCAGCTCGGCGGCCCAGGGAGCGGGCGAACCACTGCGAAGGCCTGCGAGGAGTCCGATGAAGTTGTCACGGCTGGACAAGTCCACCGCGTCGTCCCCACCCCAAGCGTAGGGCTCCATCCTCAACTCGGCGTCCCAACGATTGTCGTACTGGACGTCCTGCTCGAAGAGCTTGCGCATCCGGGCAAGGCCGAAGAGGGCGAAGACCGCGTTGTTCCGAGCATGCCGGTCCTTGATCCAATCGATCATCTTTTCCGCCGTCAGCACGCCTGCCCGATCCAGCACACGCTGGCCTTCGTCGATCAGGACGCCTTCGACCGCGCACCGCCGCATCAGGTTGTCGACCCGGTCGTCGAGGCCCTCGGCCTTTCCGGACTCGTAGAGGGGGTCGCCGAGCTCGTGGAGCATCTCCCGGGCGAGCTTCGTGGGGCTCACGGTGACCGGCATGGTGACGCAGAGCAGCCGCACCCGGTCCGAGACGGAGACGAGGCCCGAGCGGTCGATCTGTCGTCTGCCGTCCTTCTCGATGGGGTGCGATCGCTTGAAACGCTTGAAGACGGTCGTCTTGCCGACCCCAGAAGGGCCGACGACGGGAATGCACGGCAGCGTGCCCGGGTCGCCGTCCTCGACCCTGAGCTCGAAGGCGGAATCCAGCGCCTGGATGACGGACTGGAAGTGCGTGTGGCCGACAAAGACGGCGTGCATCTCCTGGTAGAGGTTCCCGGCCAATTCAGTCTCCCTGGAATGGATGTCGCGGCCTGCGGCCCGACGGGGTCCGCGCGGGGTGGGACGCATCGGACCCGATTCGTGACGCTCGCTCGCTACCCGAGCGAGTGGTCCGTGCTGAACACCGGGATCGCCCGTGCCCGCCGGGCGACCTGGCGCGGCGCCGCGGCGGTTTCCGTCATGGCCGGTCCGACGCCGACCGCGAGCCCGGCGCCGCGATCGGCCGGCGGTCCCTCGATCGCAAGGGGGCGTCCCGTCGGACCGAGAAGCGGCGTCGGGGACCCGGGCCGCCGACCGAGCGGGTCGAGTTCCGCGTACATGCGGTCGGACCCCATCCCCATGGAGCGGGCGATCTTGGCCTGGATCTGGATCCCGAGCGCGTCGGGCAGCGCCCTGTCTATCAGGCCATGGAGATGGGCACGGCTCTCGATCCAGCCCTCGAGGTCGTCGCGACCCGAGAGCCGGTCCGTGTGCCTCCGGTAGAGCGTATGGGTATGGAGGTCCAACCCGTCGGCATAGGACCTGTCGCGTGCGAATGCCGGTATCCAAATCTCCTCGTCAGGATCCCAGACGTGGATCCTGGCGAGATTGATCGGGTTGACCTTGACTTTCACCCTGATCGAGGCGCCGCGACGTCGCCTCAAAATGTCGATGCCGTCGGAGTAGTAGTAGATCTGCTCGTATACGACCCCGCGATTGTCGAGGCGGCGCCCTTCCCGAACGATTCCGAACATGAAGTCGAGATCCGTGCCGCGTTCGAGGAAGCAGGGCTTCACGATGCGCGTCCCGTCGAGCCACCGCTGATTAGGGCTGAGACGCGTCCCGTTGCGCGGCGCGTTCGGATGGTAGACGCCGAGGAGCCAATGGTGCCAGAGCCACATCAGGTGCCTCAGCCCGATCACCGCGTGCTGGGTCGGGTCGTAGTCGTGGTTGTCGATATGGAGGTCGCGCGACAGTACGTAGCCCGGCATCTCCTGTAGGAACGTCTGGGCCGCGACGGCGAACGCTCCTTCGACCTCGCCCTTGACCCAAGGACTCCGGGGCGGCGTGAAGTCGTACTGGACGTCGAGGTCGGCGGTGATCTGCAAGATCGAATTGCCGTGCGCCTGCAGGCTGTTGTCGAACGTGAAGAAGCGTCCGACCCCGCCGCAGAGGTAAGGGTTGACGATGTCGGGATAGTCCTGGGCGACATACGACTTCATCAGGCAGGCATGGCGAATGGTGGCCGCGATGACGAGGTCACCGGGCGGCTCGAAGCCGATGTAGAATCCCACGATCGCGTTGCTGAACACGTCGACGAGGATCGCGAGCCACGGTCGGCCAAGGGGGATGCCCAGCGTCTCGTGGACGACGAAGAAGGGTAGCCGCGTCTCGTCGAACATCAGGTGGGAAAGGGCAGCCTCCGGCGCATCCCGGTCGCCGGGCCGGCGATGGAGCATCCGGGACTTGGTCGCCCCGTGACGGGCGATGGAACGAAGCTCGGCCGGAAATCGGTTGTAGTACACGTAGAATGTGGAGCGGTCCGGTAGGACGAGCGGCCGATCCGGATGCCGTTTGCGTTCGATCTTCACCTCGTCCAGCGACGCGGTCATGATCTGAGCCATCGAGAGGACGGGCCTCCGTCCCACCGGCTTGCGGTACTTGGCCGCCTCCAGGAGACGCGCCATCACTCGTTTGATCGCGTCGGAAACCAGGGGATCGACCTTCGCCTTCCTGCCTCGCTTGTCGAAATTGCCTTGAAGGTCGCGCGAATCCTCATGCTCGGCATACAGAGCCGCCCAGCGCGCATAGGACGCTGCGCTGCACGGTGCCGGCTTCCCGTAATGCTTTTGCCCGAGTTCGCGTCCCAGCTCGGCACAGAGGCGGTCCAGGTTCGTGACGGGCCGGCTCTTGCCGCCGCGCTCCACCCAGCCGACGACGGCATGCACGGTGCCGGGCGCAAGGCGCTTCTCGACTTCCCGAATGACCTCCTTCCTATACGCGACGCGCCGACGCTTCTTCTCTGACAAGTCGGACAGCGGCACGCCGTGCCTCTTGCGGCGTCGCTTGCGCTCCTCGGGCGTCTCCGGCTCAAGCCTGCTGTCGAAGGTCGCCACTCCGACGTCGTAGGCCGCGCGGATCTCCGCCTCGGGACGGTGGCACAGGATCCCGGTGGATTGGTCCCGCATCTGCCAATTGGGGATGCCCTCGATCGTGTAGTGGTTCAGGAGCTCGAAGGTACCGTCGTCGGATTTGACGACGGTACCCGGGCCGAATGCGACTTTCCTCAACGCTCTGCCCTCACTTCCATACCCCCCGGGTCGCCAAGCCTATGCGGCGGTAGCAACCCGGCCCGATCCCTACCGGCATCTGCGGCCCGAAGCCGTGGTCGAGGCCCAGCGTCAGGAGACCGTGACGCGCCATCGCGCAAGCCGTCGCCAGGTCGATGCAGTCGGGAAAGGCCGACGTCAGCGCGCCGACGTCCGCGATGCCGCCGCTTCGGAGCGCGGCGACGATCTCCTCGATCCGCCCCGCGTCCGGAAGCTTCGCCTGCCGACGCTCGAAGATCGCCCCGACCGTCTCGTCGCGTCCCGCCCTGCGGAGATGCCGCTCGGTGACGACCTTGTAGCCGTAGCCCAGGGCGTTAAAGGCGGCGGCTATCGCCGGCCACCGGGTTTCGTTCTTCGGCAGACAGGCGTCCCTCTCGTACTTGACCTCAACAAACTCGCACGTGTCCTGCGTGCGGACGAACGCATCGACCCGGTGCCGCGCCAGCTGCTGCCCGAGCAGATAGCGCAACGCCACCGGCTCTTCGCAGAAGGCGAGGACCTCGGCGTCGAGCTCCAGATCTAGCGCATGTCGGTATTCGAGGGTCGAACGCAGAAACATCGTTCTCCGGTTCTTGAGGCTGTGCAAACGGGTCTGCCGTCCCCGGGCCGCGCTCCTGGAGCTTCGGCCGAGGACGACTTCCGGCTCGTTCCCGATACCCTCGAAGGCCGGATGCCGGGACATGACCGAGGTCCCGTTCGGGAGCGGTCCGGAGCTCGGGAAGGCGGGCCAATGACGTTCGATCGGCTCGGGCGAGACGTCCGGAATCCGGGCCGGCGGTCCGGAACGGGCGAGGGAGCGGAAAAACGCGGACAGCGGGTCCTCCGGAAAACTCGGCGGGACGAAGCCGTTCGGTCCGGCGGACCCCGGGGCTCGGCCCGCGTCCGAAGTCGGCCGGTGCCCGGCCCTCTTCAGTTTTACCCCATCGTTCGACATGACGACCCGATCCTTCCCGTGTTGGCGCGATGATGCCGTTCGTCACGGAGGACGTCCGGGAGTTTGCGCGCGGTGGGCGCTTCCGCGAGGCCAAGCGATCGCCGCCTCAGTAGGGGCAGGCATGGATCGCGCAGTCTCCGGATGGCGTCCCGCGCCGGCCGTCTTGGTCCGGCGCGGGATGTCCTCACGCGGTCTTCGGGAGGTCCGGTCCCTCGGCCTCTGCCACCCCCTCGTCCCGCGCGGGCGCGGACTTCACGCGGCGCGGCGGCTTCGGCGCGAGAGGGGGCCTTCTCTGCTCGGGCAGGACGATCCCGCAGGACGTGAACAGGTTTTGCGTAGGCATGCGCATGGCGCGTCTCCATGTCGGTCGGGCGATCGGCGGCAAGGGACGGCGGCGGAGGGATCCCCGCCGCCGAGGGCGGTTACGTGGGATCGTCGTCCGTCACGCCGCCCGTCTCGGAGGTTTGGAAGCCCAGCATTTCCCGGGGGGTCTGGGAGCTTTCGTCCCACTCGGGGTCCGACAGCGGCCAGGGGATCGGGGCACCGTCGGGGCGCGCGGTGAAATCTTCGGTCATGGGTCTCTCGTGGCGCGAGGCATCGGGGGCGGGCCCGTCGTGGGGGGCCGGTCGATGGAGTGCGTTGATCCGAGAGCGGTGCAGCCCCTTGCGCAGGAGTGCGCGAGGTGGCATGCTCCATCGGTCGGATTCAGAGCTTGCCTGTCGGGCGTGGTCTTTGGTCGACGTGGATGCCTTCCGCATATCCTCGGGTGTTCAGACCTTAGGAGCGTGGTCGCGTCCTTCCTGGCTCCTCGAGCGGAAACGCCAGGTATGGAGCGCGTGGCCTGCGACGGGCCGCGCGTTCCCCTACGTCGAGTGGACCCTTGGTCCTGATCGGCGGGCCGCGCGCCCTCGGTGTGTGACGGGTCATCGTGCCATCTCCGTTTCGCTGAATTCAGTCTTCGGCGCTGTCCGAAGCGGTGGCGTCCACGTTGAGGGCGTACCACCACCGTTTGTCCGCGTCGTGGCGTACCCGCATCTCACGCTTCAGCTGGGCTTTGACTTTCTCCGAGCTGTGGATGCCGAAGCCGGCGACCTCGACGGCGTCGTTGACGGCGCGGCCCGACAATCCCGCCGGACCAGCCTCGTCGAGGGCCTTGAGGATCGCCGCGGCCACCGTGCCCTCCCTCACGTCCCCGCTCGCCTTCCTGGCGCGTGCGGAGCGGTTCGAGGAGGCCCCGATCGCCGGTAACCCCTCTGTGCCACCCAGCGAGGCGATGACGGTCTGCAAGCGGACGCGCGTGCCTGCGATCTCCTGCATCTGCGCGACGAACCGTTCATCCCGGGCAATTCTCCGCTTCCTGGCCTCGGCCTCGTCCGCCTCGTCCTCCTTCAATCGGATCGCTATGAGTTCGCGCTCCTGCTCGTCGAGTCGGGCGAGTTCCGCCCGGAAGTTCTTGTCGAGGTTCATCGCCTGCCTGTCGGGTCGCCAGATGGCCTTCCGACCGGACATACGGTAGACCAGTACGTAAGGCAAACCGTATTGTGATTTGAGGTGGCTCCCGATACGCGCTTGGTTAACGTACCGGTTGGTAGCCGGTAATCCAGCCTGCGCGCCTACTGCCGGGCGATTGCGGTCCCGCACGATCCAGGACGTCGTCCCCCGCTCGCACTCCCGATTGCACGACCCGCCGCCCCACTCCGCCGAAGGAATCCCTACGTGTTCGTCCATGCGCACACTGCTCGGCACTGCGGCCCGAGATCATGGAAGACAAGGTTCGTCTGTGTCCCGGGCCCGTTGACACATGTGCGGGCGGGAACCGCGCTCGTCGGGCTCCCAGGCGAAGCCGGCTTCCGCCAACCGAAACGCCAGGCCGGCGTCGCTTCCGGGCGCCATCATGATCGTGACCTGGAAGCGTTCTGAGGCATTGGCCAAGCGGTCCGCAAGGACCGGATCCGTGGCAGCATCGGCTGACGTAGCGATCATGAGGGTATCCGCATCGAGGACGTCGCCTCGGACCGGGTGGGGGTCGCATCGTGTGAGATGCCTCAATGCGCGGTAGGCCGGCTTGTCCAAGTCCTCCGGTATCGTCATGTCGAGCCTGCGCTCTGCCTCCCCGAAGGTCAGCGGGGTCTCGGCGGCGTCGCCCAGAATAGTCAGTCCCGTTGCGGCAGCGGGAACTGTCAGGTCGAACGCGACGCCGACCCTCAGGGTCGAGGAACCGCGCCCGAGGTCGACGGCCACCCATCCGCGCATCCCGTCCATCGAGCATGCCTCCCCTCGATGCGTCAGTCCGGCATGGCGTGTGAGCAGGCGGTCGACGAGGGTGAGCAGCATGGCGTCTACGAGGTCCTTGCAGAGTGCTTCGGCCACCGCATGCCGCCATGTGGCGCCCCTTGGCGTAGATGCTGCACGCTTCGCTGCGAGGCCGCCCAGCGTCGAGGCGACGGACTTGAAGCGTCGGGCGCCGGTCGTCCCTTCCTCGAACAGCCGGCGGATTGCCGAGGGCTCGGCCTCCAAGGTCTGTATTGCCGGTCCCACCCTCTTCCTCAGGAGCGTCGAGCAGAGTTGGCGTATGCGGCGGCGGACGCGCCGGTAGTCGGCGCTGGCCGAGCCTCGCCCGTTCGAGGCAGGCGGGTCGGCACGGATGGCTGGCGGCAACGCGATCGCGGCGAGGCCGTCCAGCGCCTCAATGATGGTCGGGGTCGCCCGAACGAGGGCCAAGCCCATCTCCAGGTGCTGCCGGATGGGAGCTGATGAACGAGAGATGCCCCGGATGCCCTGCTCGATCGTCTCGGCGACAGCCTCCGCTCGATTCAAGTCGAGCGTTGACGGAAGCAGCCGAAGCTTCTCACGAACCTCCGGGTCGCGAGATCGAGCCATGGCCAGAATGAAGCCGGCATGCCATGCGTTTCGGATGTGCCGTCGCGTCGTGTAACGCAGCCCCACGACATTGGACACCGCCACGCCGCGGTCGGTGACGGCATCGGTGAGGCGCCCGAATGTCCCGGCGGCCGTCTTGCGCTGGTCCGACGGGGTCAAGGCCAGGACCGCATCCAGTGCGGCGGCGAGGTCGGGACGGCCCGCGTCGTTTCGTTCGACGTCCATGGATGGATCCGGTGCGCGAGGGCGCACCGGTCGGGTCGTATCGGGGACCCTTCGGCGCGACGTCCGTGGATGGGACGTCCGAAGGATTGTCGTGTCGGCGATGAATGGTACAAACGACCTCCGGGTTTGGAGCGGCACCGGGGGATGCCGACCAGCTCACGTGGATTCCGCGCGGACGCCTGGCGCGCCGCTCGGGTCGCGGTACGCAGCCGACGCCGTCGTACTGTCGGAGTGCGCTTCGCTGTCCCGGTCCGGGCTACAGGCGAGCATACCGACCTGCGACTCGGGGAGCCGATCGCCAGTGCCGCAAACTATTGGGGAAAGGAAATATTTTAGAGGTTCCAGTGGGCAGCGTCGACCTCCTCGGTGTCGAGTGCCTGTGTATTGCGGGCCTAAGCATTCGATCATGCGGCATCCCGGCAACGCCATTACGTCCAGCCATGTCCGTGACGACATTGACGAGCGGCCTGTCGGCAACCCCTCACAGGAATGTTGTCTGCCGGTGACTGGAGCGAGGTCGTCTGCGTTGGGTGAGCGTCGCGCTCGGGTGGCCGACGGTCGGATCTGGTCCACGCCATCGCGTGGGACCTCCGACGCGAACGAGACCGGCACCCTTCGCCGAGCCGGCGTCCGCCATGGCACGACGCCTCACGGTTCCACGTCTTCAGCGAAGGTACGGTGCAACGCACTTCGTCGATGGCGCCGAACACGTCCGGTACTCCGAGGCGCGATACCGGTCCTTCCGCATCAGGCCGGCTCGGATGCGGCGACGACCGCGAATCGTAAGGGGTTCCTCCGTTCGGACGGCAGGCTCATGCAGAGCGCGGCGCCGCGTGCGCCGAACGGATTCGTCATCGACCTGCCCTCGCCGTAGCTGGCGAACAGAAGCTGCGAGGCCAGCGCATCCGGCACCATGACCGTCGTCTCGACGGACCGTTTCCATCCTCCGGTTTCCGGGATCCCGGCCTCCTCCAACATCGCCGCCGCGTCCAGCATCTTCCGACCCTTGATCAGATCCCAGCCGAATCCGGCATCGGAGCTTCCCCACAGCGTCCAGACCAGGTCGTTGGCTTCGACAAGTCCCTCGACGAATCCCAGGAGGTCGTCAGGTCTGGACCGCATGTGCCTATGGAGGGCGAGGTGGGTCTGCTGCGCCTGGCGTCCGCGTAGGTCTATGGTGTCCTTGTCGCTGGGTGGCTCCCCGGTTCGGCGCATGGCCGATTGGTAGAGCTCCGCAGTGGTGGTCGCCTGCAACTTCCATCCAGCCAAGTCGTCGACCCTCCGTGGTTGTTCGTAAACTCACCGCACCCTCGACGGAGACTTCGGCGTCAACAGTTGACCGCGATCTGCCAGGCCACCGCCGCGAACTCGTGCTCCGTGTGGTACCCGCCGAACGCATCGACGCCGTCGAACCCTCCGGCGGTCCCCAGGATCAGGCCGAGCGATCGTCCGCTACGCGTGAAGATTTCCCAGGCGCACTGGACCGGGCAGTCGTCGCGCCTGCACCAGCGGAGTGCAGGATGGCTTTCCCAACGTTCGATCGGGTCAGCGATGACCACCGTTGCCGACCCTTCGACGACGTCGGGACCGTAGTGGGACGGGGCGACGGCCCTCACCCAGACGGGCACACCCGATCCCCTTTGCGGAACCTGCGCATCCTCGAGTGAGATGGGGTTCGCGACGAGCTTGATGCCCCCTCCGGCTGGGAAGAGCGCGACGTGGCCCGCGAGGAGCCTGCATCCGGCATCCATCCCCGAATCCGTAAGGGTCGCACCGGCGGGGCGTTCGTCGGCCTCACGACGGACAATCGCCAAGCCCGCCCGTTCGAGTACTCCCAGGATGGATCCGAGGCGCATGAAGAAGGTGGGCCCCTCCTCCGCGCCGACGACAAACATGTCCTGCGCCGCCGCCATACGTCTCACCAGCTCCAAAGCCCGAACGCGATCGGCGTGTTCCGGCATCGGATTGTCGTTCGCGTTCCTCTCCATCATCAGCCCATACGTACCCGCAGGCGACCGATGCGGCCCGCTGTGACGTCTTGCAGTCGGAAGATTGCGTGCACCAGCTCGAAAGTCGTTCATGGTTAACGGAACGAGCCGGCGTCCGCCTGCCGGTGGGTCGTAGGGATCCATCGTCGAAGATGCATACCGGTCGGATGGATGGAGGGGCTGATAGATGCGACGATCCCGCTTTCGGTCCGAACGATGCATGTTCGGTCGGTCGGGTTGAGCCGGAACCTGCCCCCTAGAGCGAAACAACCACCTACTGGTGGCCGCCGGTCCGATCTTCGGACCGCGCATCGTCGACACCGGGACGCCGATCCTCCGGCCGTCGTCCGGCTGTTCCTTGTAGCAGCGGCCGCACCTGCGAACCCGCGATGCCCCTGATCCCTGCCTTGTCCATGCCGGCCGGGTACCCCCGAAGTCGCCACGGTGGCTGGAGGCGGAGGGACGTCCCGAGGCTCACCTCCGTCTCCCTGACTGCATTCCAGGGACATGCCGAGGCGGCGCCACGGGCAGCGTCGTGGTTGTCGCGGCGCTTGCCCCTCGGGCCGATCTCTGCCCCGAGCCGGTCCGCTGTCCGATCATCGGCATGCGGTTCGTACGGCGTGCTCGAAACTCGACGGAGAGGACGCCCGACCGGTCTCTGCTCGATCGCCGAAAATGCTCCCTGAAGGGCCGACACCCGTCTCGGGGCACGCGCAGAGTTGGTCCCCCCGGCAGGGGAAGGAGGCTCTCGCGCCGCAGCGGATCGGACAGGTGGAGGACTCTGCGGTAATCCCGCAGCGCCAGCTACTCGCCGACCCAGCGCCAAGCGTTGCGCACGATCCCGGGCTCGTCCTTACCCAACTCCCGTCCATCGGCTATCCGGTTGAGCACGGCGTGAGCATCCTCGATGTCCATGAACTTCCTCCCCTTGCGTTGCTCGGGAACAAAGGTGCCGTCGTCCGCGAGGAAGTACGTGACGCCGGCATGCCTGACGTAGACATGGTACTCGTCCGGCCTCCTGCCGACCTGCGCGGCAGATGATCGTTCCGAAGGCACGTCGGTCATGGGATGTCCCGTGCTCAGCGATCGGCGATGTGCCGATCGGGTCGGAGACATGGGGCGAGCCGGGACACGCGCAAGGGACGTCGGGTCTATGCGGATCTCCGGTACGCAGCCATCAGGTCCACTCGAGGGCTACAGGCGGGGCCCTGTCGGACACCGATCCCCGTTCCCACTTTCGCGCCGACCGACACATCGAGCGGTCGGCACGTTTCGGCTATCGGGAAGATCAGGGTGGTTTCACCCGTTCCCGGCTGGTCGCCGTGTCGGGGGGCGGGTCCCCGCCCCGCCCGGTGTCATTCGGCTCGCTACGCATCCTCCTCGTCCTCGGCGACCGCCGCGAATGCGGCAGTACATCCGAGCCAGCGGCCGAGCCCGATGCCCGCCGGGGCGTCGATGTCGTCGAAGCCGGGGTCCAACAGCCGGCAGGCGTCGAGGTATTCGTCCGTCGCCAGATCGGGCATGTCGGCGTCGATCGCCTGGACCGAGCGCTCGGCCCACCCCGGGATGAGAACGCGGCGGCGGGAGGCGTCTCCGAGGAGCCGCCTCCGGCGATCGGATTTCACGTCCAGACTGCGGAGGTGGCGGTCGCGCTCCCGGGTGCGGGCGGTCTGACTGTTCGAGGCCATCGGGAAAGTCTCCAGGTGTCGCATGGTGCAGGACGCGGCCGCAGCCGCCTTTGGATCGAGGAGGACCTCAGCAGGGCTTGCGCAGCCAGGTCGCGGCGGGGCGATCCGCATTCGGGCTCACCACGGCACGTGCGGGGTACCAGCGCCGGGCATTCAGCCGCCTCTCGGTCGGCCTCGGGGGAGTTGCCACCCGCGTCGCCGCGAGCGGTTCGATCCGCTCGTATGCGTTCGCCAACCGAAGCAGGCGCGCTGCCACGTGCCTCTCGCCCGCGGTCGCCCGCGCCTCCATGAGGCGGGTGAGGTCCCCCGCCCCGATGCGCGTCGCCGCGGGCATCGCGGCTGCCGTGGTAGACAGGGCCGCGAGAATAATCCCGGTACGCCGTGCCTCCTCCAGGGTTTCGCCCCCCAACAAGCGATCCTCCCGCATGGCGTCCAGGCGGGGTAGCGTCGTCGGAAGCACGCGCGTGCAGTAAGGGAGGGGGATGCTGCTCTGCAGCAGGGTGGCTTCCGTGCGGAGCACGGACTGAGTGGCGAAGGGGACGAACCAGGGGACGCCGGTCCCACGGGACGGCTCGCAACGAGCCGCGCGCAAGGCCCTCGACGCGGCGGGATGTCCCTTGCCCACGACGACGCTGACATCGAGGCCGGAGGTGAGGGTGACATCGCCCAGGGACGCGAGCCCGAGCGAAACGACCAGGTCGCTCTCGGCGAGGTCCCGCCCGCCGAGCCGTTCTGCCTCCCTTCCCTCCTCGAGGGTCACCATACGGACCGACGACGCATCGGCGTCGCTCCGTCGCCGGTCGGCAGGAAGCGCCGGCGCGGCCAGCGTAACCGGATCGCCGCCTTCGGCGAGCCCCAGCGCGATGAGGATGGCGGCCATCGGCCCACCGAGATCATCCGAAAACACACCGACACGCAGCATTCGAACCCCCCTTGCGACTTTCATTCCAAACTTCGGGAACAATCGAATTATAGGAGTTGTCGCCGTTGTTGTCGAGCTCCATGGACCGTTCGGCGCAAGGCGTTCGGCATGATCGTTAGCGATCCGTCACATTTGCCGGCTCGAATATAGTCTTCGCCGGGATGGAAATTTCTGAATTCTACCGATTTGCAATCGTACTGTGGGGCAAACCGGCAGGATCAAGGACATAGTAGTCCTTTAAACCCGCCCGACCTGGACAGGGGGCGGCGCCCGGACAACGCTGGACGCTCACGCGGCCTCGTGTTCGATCTTGCGATGAACGCGGGACGTGTTCCGACCCGACGCCTTGGCCTTGTACAGCGCAGCATCCGCACGCTTGAACACCGCGTCCTGGTCGAGGCCGTGTTCCGGGATCAACGCGATGCCGACGCTCAGGCCCACCGTGATCGCGTGCCCCTCGAACAGGAAGGGGCGCCCCACCGCCGTAATCAACCGGTTCGCCAGCACGGCCGCATCGTCCCCGCCATGAACCCCGGTCTGCAGGATGACGAACTCGTCGCCGCCTAGGCGCGCCAGCGTATCCTCCGTGCGAAGGGCCGACTTCAGGCGCTTGGCCACCTCGATGAGCAGCGCGTCGCCCGCGGGATGGCCGAGGGTGTCGTTGACCTGCTTGAAGCGATCCAGGTCGAGGCAGAACAGGGCGAGCTTCTTGCCCTCGCGGCGAACCTCCGCCAGCTTCTGCTCGAACCGCTCCCGGAACAGGGCGCGGTTGGGCAGGTTCGTCAGCGTATCGTGACGGGCAAGGTGCGCCAGTTGCTGCTCCGCGCGCTTGCGATCGCTGATGTCGAGGTTGAGGCCGACGATGCGCGTGGCCTCGCCGGTCGCCGTGTCGAACACCACGCGGCCGAAGCCAAGGAGCCAACGCTCCGACCCATCGGCCCCATCGGACAGAAGCCGGAACTCGGAGGCGTAGGTTGATCGGGCCGCGACCGCTTGTTCGACCCCCGCGCGGACTGCGTCGACTCCCTGCGGATGGACCAGCGCCTTCCAGTCCTCGATGCTGACCTCGACGGCGTCATCCTCGCCCAAGCCGTTCGGCACCGTCAGGCCGAGCATACGGGCACTCGGGAGCGGGTAACGGACGAGGCCCGTCCGGAGATTCCAGTCCCAGATGCCCGCGCCCGCAGCGTCTTGCGCGAGGCGCAGGAAATCGGCGGTTTCCTCGAGCTTGTGCCGCGCCTCGACGCTGTCGTGGATGTCGAGCGCCGTTCCGATCCAGCCCGAGATGCCTTCACGCTGGTGGATCGGGAGCATCATGAGCTTGTGCCAGCGGTAGGCCCCGTCGTGGCGTCGCAGGCGGCCTTCGACTTCGAACGTACCGCCTCGGGCGAGCGCATCCCGCCAGGCCATCTCCATCCGCTCGGCGTCGTCCGGATGGTTATGGTCCAGGCGCTCCTGGCGGGTCACGCCGGCCGAGCCGTAATAGGTCTGGAACGGCTGGTTGGTGTAGCTGGCACGACCGTCCTCCGGGCGCATGACCCACACCATCTGCGGCAGCGCGTCCGACAGGGCACGGTAGCGAGCCTCACTCTCCGCAAGGGCCAACTCGGCGCGCTTGCGCGCGCTGATGTCGATCTGCGTGCCGACGATGCGTACCGCCCGACCCTCTGAGGTCCGGCCGACGACCTTGCCGCGCACGAGCACCCAGGCGTACGCGCCGTCCTTCCTCAGGAGCCGGAACTCGCATTCATAGGCAGGCGTCAGTCCATCGAGATGCCGGGACATGGCTGTCGTGGCCCGCTCGGTGTCCTCCGGATGTGCCAAGCGCATCCACGATGAAAGATCGCGATCCAACTCGCCGCTGGCGTAGCCCAGCATCGCGTACCAATGGTCCGAGAACCACGTCTGGCCGGTGGCGATGTCCCAATCCCAGAGTCCCTCCGAGCCGCTGTCGAGGGCAAGCGCCAGCCGCTCCTCGCTCTGGTGAAGGGCGTCCTCCATGCCCTTGCTGGCGGTGATGTCGCGCAGTGTCGCGACGTAGCCGGTCGGCGCGCCGGTCTCGGCATCGCGCATGAGGTTGAAGGAGTTCTCCAGCCACACCCACGCGCCGTTCCGGTGTCGGTAGCGCAGGCGCGTCAGCGCGCGATCCGTCTTTCCTCGCGTCAGGTCGTCGAGGACAGCCTGGTAGGCCGGCGCGTCCTCCGGATGCACGTAGTCCATCGGACGCGTGCCGACGAGCTTCTCCGCGTCGTAGCCCAGAACCGACGTCATGGCGGGCGAAACGTAGCGCCGCGTGGTGTCGAGATCGCACCACACGATGATATCGGTCGCGTTCTCCGCAAGCAGACGGTAGCGGCGCTCGCTGTCCTGAACGGCCGCCTCCGAGGCCCGGCGCTGGGTGATGTCCGAGCAGGTGAACAGGACGCTGCCGTCCGGCAGATCGGCCCGCAGAACCTCGAGAATGCCTCCATCGAGGCTGGGCCATTCAAAGACGCGGGGCAGGTCGTGGAGCCCGCTGACCTGGACGTGTGGGTCGATCTCGCCGGAAGGCCGCAGGAAGTCGCCGCGCGCCTGCTGAAAGGCGCGGATGTCCTCGAAGGTTGCCGTCTCGCGCAGCACCGCCTCAGGCATTGCAAGAAGCTCGCGAACCCGTGGATTGAGCAGGCGGACACGCTGGTCGGGGCCGAACACGATTAGGCCCTGATCCATGTGCGTCAGCGTCGTGCGCAGGTCGTCGTGAGCACCACTCGTCACGCAGGGCAGGCTGCCTTCCTCATCCTCGGGAGGACGTGCCCCTCGACCGTCCCGTTCGCTTGTTCGTCATCCACTTCGACCCTTTGTGCCGACCCAGGTGCCACCTCATGAAGCGCTTGCTCGCTATGTAGTGGCACGATGGTGCCGCGGGCCCATGGGCCTTGCCATGGCACCCTGATAGCCCAGACCCAAGTCGATTGGCGTGGCCCTAAAGGCCGCGCCTTTCTCGTTCCAAGTTGCCTTTTCAACTTCGCGGGGATCTCGGCGGACGCCCATCCAAGTTCGCCGGCCGTCCAGGTCGGCCCCTCGCACGGGCGGACTTGGATGTCAGGCCGAGGCGACCCAGCCGCGGAACGCGAACCCGGCGTAGAAGAGGCTGACCCCGGTGAACCCGGCCTCCCGCAAAAGCCGCTCGTCCTCGTCGGGCGAGAGAATCGGCAAGCGTTCCTCGATGCCTGTCCTGGCACTCTCGGCCCGGGCGCGTTCGATGCCGGAGTCCGTGGCGAAGGCCGCATACCGCGCAAGCCAGAGGTGCCGTTCCCCCTCCGGGATGCTGAAGTGAGCGACCACGAAGGGCGCGCCCGGCTTCAGGCGCCTACGAACCTCCCGAAGCGTGCGGGACCGCTCCCGACGCTCGATGAAGTGGAGGGTCAGGATGCAGGTTGCCCCGTCGAACGGCCCCTGTGGCGCGTCGTCGATCAGTCCCTCATGAAGGTGCGCACGGTCCGCGAGGTCGCCCATTGTCCTACGGGCCAAGTCGAGCATGGCCGCGGACGGGTCGACCCCGACGAACGACCATCCTGGTCGGCCCTCGGCGAACACCTTGAGTTCGAGGCCGCCCCCCGCACCCAGAACCAGCACCTTGGCATCATCCGGGGCGCGCTCAGCGAGGAGAAGCCTCGCCATGCGCTGCATGTCAGCGTAGCCGGGGACCATGCGCGGCGGGTTTTCCGCGTAGCGGGCGACGGCCTGGGGGTCCGAGAAAGCGTCCATGCCGGATGCTATCACGCGCGGCGATCCCCCGAACGTTCGGGAAGGGTTGTTTCGTGCCCGCTCGGTTTCGGGAACCGGGAGATGAGAATCGCTGCGATGGAAAGGTTTCGCGACCGAGGACTGCGTGGGGTGGGCGACTTGGTGGAGAAGCCCTTCGATCCTACTAACAACGCCATGTCGTATACCGCCTCGCCCGATACCCTCCTCGAAACGCCGCTGGCAATCCAACAGGCAGCACCCAACCCCGCCAACGCGCCGAGTGGCCGGTTCTTCGCCGAGATCGGCATCGCCTCCGGCATGCGCGTGCTCGACGTCGGGTGCGGAAACGGGGACCTCAGCCGCCTCGTGGCCCGAATGGTGGGACCGGACGGCGAGGTCGTCGCCATCGACCGAAGCCCGGAGGCAATGGCGATGGGCCGCTCGGCAGAAGCAGGTCCGAAGGCGGCACCCATTCGCTACCAGCAAGCGGACCTCGCGGGTGCGCTGCCCAAACTGGGTCGCTTTGATGCGGTCATCGGGCGTCGCGTTCTCATGTACCTGCCAGACGCCAGCGCGACCCTCGCGCGTCTCGCCGCCCTCGCGGCACCCGGGGCGATCATGGCGTTCCAGGAACACGGGCGTGCCGGACTTCCCGCCGGGCTCGGCGGGTTGCCGCTCCATCGCCGGCTCTACGATCTGTTGTGGGATACGGTCGCGGCGGAGGAAGGCGATACCGGGCTCGCGCTGCGTCTAGCGGACCTCATGCTCAGTGCGGGGCATGGCATTGAGGTGGCGCGAAGCGAGGGGATACTCCTCCAGGCCGGCGAGCCATCCTTCCTACCGACGCTTGCCCAAGCGATGCTTCCCCGCATGGTCGAGCGCGGCGTGGCTAGCGCGCAGGAGGTGGGCCTCGACACGCTGGCGGAGCGCCTCCGGGAAGAGCATCGCGTGGTTGGTGGCACGATCGTCTGGGACTTGGCGTTTCTCGTCTCGGCACGCGTCGGCCTTGACCGGTAGGTGACCCCAAGCGCCAAGTGCGCCGCCGGCCTCCCCACTGCGCAACGAGGAAATCCAAGGGGTGAACTGCCCCGACGATGTGGTTTGGCGCGGTAGCGCAAGGACACGTCGACAGATGCGGGTAGTTGCACGATGGGCCACCACCGGTTCATGTCCCCAAAAAGCTTAGACGCGTGAACATCCTCTCGGTGGTCATGCGTTCCTTCTCGACGTTTTCGACACGAACCGGTGGCGCTCATTCGAACATGAAAACCATCAAGTCGGTCCCACGGCGCTTCCTGAATGCCGTCAAGCGGTCGTTCCGGCAATTCCTCGCCTTGCCCCTCGCCACCGTGCTCGGGTTCGTCGGGCTGAACGCCGTGGTCTATCTCGCAGACCGATCCTGGTCCGGAGGCGAGGCGCCGGCCGGCTTCCGTTGGCTCGGGGACCTTCTGGGAGACAGTGCCGGGCTCGGCAGCCTTCTGACGACCGTGGCATCGAGCATCATCACGGTCACGTCGATCACCTTCTCGCTCCTGCTGATCGCGGTTCAGCAAGGATCCGCAGCCCTGACGGCGCAGGTGACCGACCAGTTCATGGCGCGGCGCACTAACCAGCTGTACTTCGGCTACTTCGTCGGCCTATCCGTATTCGTGCTGATGACGCTCGTCACCAACACCGGCTTTCATCGACCCGTGTTCGGAACGACTTTGGCCCTGCTGCTCACGACCTCGGCCCTCTGCCTCATCATCGTGATGATCTACAACACCATCGACCAGATGCGACCTGAGCAGATCATCCAGTTCATCCACGGCAGGGTGCTCGAAGCCCGCACGGAGGACCTCCGCCTGCTCGGGGCGACACGTAGGGCCTGCCGGCCGGGTTGGACCGTCGTCGCGTCCGTGCGGTCCCGGGAAAGCGGATACGTCGTTGGGATCGACCTGGCTCGCATCGCGAAGGCCGTCGAGCGTCATGCGAAGGGTGAGGTCGAGATCGACATCGACATCGCGATTGGATCGTATCGCGCCGTCCAGGACCCCGTGTTCAGGGTCCGGTGCTTGCCCGGCGTCACCTTGGGCTCAGACGCACGCAGGTTCATCGTCGATGAGACGCTTGCTGCGCTCGACTACGACGACGGGCGCAACCTGGAGCGAGATGCCGCGTACGGCCTTTATCAACTCGCGACCATCGCCTGGACGTCGGTTTCAACGTCGAAGTCCAATCCGAGTCCCGGCATCTCGGTCATCCAGGCGCTGCGGGACATCATCTCGCAGTGGAGCGATGGCGAGACCGGGACGAGCGAGGATGCGATGTCCTGCATCGTCTACCATGACGCTACGCCGACCGTAGCCACCGATGCCCTGGAAGCCGTTATCGTGGCCGCCTCCGAATCGATGCAGTCCCAGACCCTATCCGAAGCTGTCACGACCCTCGCCATCCTGCTGCGCCACGTCAGCCAGCCCACCGCCGAACGGCTGGCCGAAGTTTCCCGACGTGCACTGTCGAGCCTCGGCGAGCACGTCCTCACGCGTCAGCTCGAAGCCGCGCTCGCCGACCTCTCCGATGCACTGAGGGGACGGAATTTCAACATCGTTTCCGGTGCGGTCTCCGACTCGACGGCGGCCCTCGCCGCCAGCCTAGGCCATCTGAACTCGCGCTCGACCCGCGTGCCGGGAACGACATCGTAGCGGACCGGGTGTAGGCTGATCGCCCCCTTTCGGGCACAGTCGGGTTCGGCGACGTCCACTGCAAGGAGGCCGTCCTTCATGACATAGACGCTGGGATCCAGCGTGACCTGGGCGCCCCGCGTGACATGCAGGCCTTCGCAATAGGTGCCCGGCTTCAGTGTCGCGCGCATGCTGACCACGTTCTTGCCGTAGCGTGGGTCGTCGAGCGCGAGCCGGGACAGAAGGGGGTCGAGTCCGGCCGACGGGATGACGCGGGGCCCGGCGGCGGGGCGCTTACGGTCGCCCAGGGGGGCGCGGTGCGGGGCAGCCGGTGGCCGGCGGCGTGAAATTCGCGCCCGTACCGGAGTAGGACCCGGCGGAGCAGGTGGAGAGCACTGTCGCGACGGATGCGTTCTCAGCCTAGTGGACAAAATCTGGCACTTGGTACCCACTCGTGAGGTCGGCTTGGGGTGATGAACCTGCATCGGCAGCGACACACCCAAGCCGCTATTGCGGTAGGCTGAGACCGCCATCGGCCGCGAGGGCAAAGCCCGGGTTCCATGCGACCTCCCACAGGAAGCCATCGGGATCGGCAAAGTGGCCATGATAGCCGCCCCAGACCGATTCCCGTGCGGGGCACGTGACGCGTCCCCCCAGCGCCTCCGCCTGGGAGAGCACGGTGTCCACCTCGTCTCGGTTTCGCGTATTGTAGGCCAAGGTCAGGCCCTGTGACGGTGCGGTTTGCAAGGCAACCCCGGCATCGGCGGCCAAGTCGGCACGGGGATACAGCGAAAGGCCGATGCCGTTGAGTTGGAAGAAGGCGACGCCTTCGGCCGCGATAACCTTCCTGTGCCATCCCAACCCTTCGTAGAAGGTCGTGGCGCGAACGAGATCGGTGACACCCAGGGTCACGAGACTGATGCGTGGCTCCATAGCTGCCATCGGCTCAATTACGCGGCTGCTGTCAAGGATAGCACGGCGTTGGAAGCGCCCCTCGCGGTGGGTACCAGGTGTCTGACTTGGACCACTAGATACCGACCGGACCGATGAAGTTTGAATAGAACGAGCACTCGGGTGCCGAGATCCGTGCGGCGCTCTCCAGATGAAATGCTCCCATGGCAATCGGATCAAGGGCCAGCAGACAGAGCCGCGTGGTTCCGGCGAGCTTGACCGTCGATTGAACCGATACATCGATGGTCGGCTTGCCGAGGCTCAAGCTCACGGTCTCGGACATCGCCACTCGTACGGACGTATGTTTGCTCGACCGCACCCGCAACGCCTGGGCCCGGGCATCCAGTGGCCGAGGACCTCGACCCGTGTTCAGCACCGGCTTGGGCAGGTCAGGCTGCACATGGTGTGACGGTTGACGTCGCCGAGCGTCACTGCTGCGGCGTCCATTTCCACGCTCGCCCCGGGCAGAACGAACCCTTTGACAGCAACTCCGATCGAGCCGGCTACGCGCGATGCCCCCGGGGATCCTCTCGCAAAGGTACGCGCGAGCGCTCGGTCGGCTGGCTGCCCCACGGTGGATTTTGCTCGATGCCCCGAATCGGCGAACACTTGGCTGGGGCATGCCAACCGGTCGGGACGCGGCTCGGCGCCGAGGAAACGATCGGCGGATGGCCTGCATAAGAGGCAAGAGGACATTGTTGGCATGGAAACGCGACTGACCCTGGCGCAACGTGTCTCTCGGATGGAGGCCGACCTCGCATACCTCCGTGCCATCGTGGATGGCGGCGAGGTGCAATCCCGTGAGGCGGTTGTGGCCGTCATCGGACTCATGGCGAGCTTCGTGGCGAAGTCCGGCGCACTGGATTACGATCGTCTGATCGCATTCCTGTCGGATGGGACTGACCAGCGGCCACAACCGGAGGACCGGACGGAGATGCTCCTCCATGGCGTCCGTTTGATACTTGCCTACTACCGCGACCTGGATAAGGGCACCCTCAAGCCTCCGATGCCTTCCCCCGCAACGCTGGGGGCGGACGAGAACGGCGACATCCTACGCAGGGCCTTCGCGACGCTTGAGTTCGAGCGCGAGGCCCTGTTCGCGGAGACGGATCGCCCGCGGGCCCGGAAAGGCCGTCCGCGCGGCGGGACCGAGCATTAGGCATGCGCGCCATGAGGAGCGCTTAAGGCGGATGGGCCGTCAGGCCCAACGTTCGCCGTCGCCTCTGCCCCGGATGAGCAGCAGCGGTACCGTCAACGGATCGCCCCCACGACCTTGCTCAAGCATAGCCGGTGGTTTCGGGCGCCATGTGACCTGATGGTCGTGCAGGCGAGCCGCCTTCCTCCTCGACGAGGGGCCCGGAGACGCCTGACATCCTGCGGATCTGGTGGAGCGTGACCTTGCAGCGAGGCCTGCCGCATCGTGACGTCGAGTGATTTTTTGTGACGCGTGCAAACCCGACGCGGAAGCAGGCCGGGACGCACGCGAGGTCGGCGGTGATCGTCGAGGAGTGTCTTCCTCGTGTGTCCGAATCGGCCGCGTTCGACCATGATCCCGGATTGCGCGAAAGGCGCCAGTGTCGGCAGCGCGCGGTCGCGACTTATCCCTGGGCTGATGCAGCGAGGTGCATCCTCCCTCGAGGCGAGGAAGGGGGCGCCTGTTTGACGCTGCCCGCGGCCGACGTCCAGACGACAAGGGACGGTTCTCGATCAGGCGACGGGCGGAGGGGCCTCCCGGTGCGTTCGCCTTCGGGCGCCGTCTGTTTCGTCCGGCGATTTCCTGAGCCGCCCCGCGCATCGCGTCCGACGGCCGGGTCGATGCGCGCCGCCCCATGCCTGAGCCCTGGCCGCCGCATCCCGGACGCTTCTGTTTGGCCATGCGTACCTGATGTCCCATGGTCGGCAGCCCAGAATCGCGGTCTGAGCCTTCGGAGGCAGGATGCGTGTGGCTACGGGGCCGGGCCATGCGGCTCGCTTTTTCGGAAGGTTCGACGCAGGCAAATCGTACCCGCTCTCCTTCGACGGCACGCCGTTCCGAGTGGTGATCGGACGAATTTGGCCTTCGCGATCCGAGTTGACGGCGATCCCGGACGGAAGATAGATAATTCGATGGATATCGAATTGGCCGCGAAGCAACTCGACGCCCTCGGTAGCGCCACGCGGCTGACTGTTTTCCACAACGTGGTTCGTGCAGGTCGGTCCGGGATCTCGGTTCGTCGGCTGCAGGAGCAGGTTGGAGTCGCGTCAGCCTCCACGCTGTCGCATCACCTGCAGCGTCTGGTCGCCGCCGGCCTCGTGGCACAGGAGCGTCGTTCCACGACCTTGATCTGCCGGGCCGACGCCATGGTCATCCGTGGTCTGACCGCGTTCCTCCTCGAAGGAAGCGAGGCGGCAGGGCAGCATGCGGACGCCTTTCCGCCCGAGGCCTCGACTGAATCGCGCGCCTGAGCGGCCGTCCGCACCAGGCATCATCATGCGTGGGAAGACGACTCCCGTATCGCGCGTCGGCGTCCCCGGCTGCCGGACCGAACGTACCGCGCAGGTCCCCCCGTCGGAGCGATGCGATCGCATCTTCGGCGTAACGGCGACACAGGCGACCCCGGCATGGCGTGTCACGGGGCCGATTTCCTAGGATCACAACGGACACGCCGCGACCCGAAGACGGGTGCGAGGGGGGCGGCGTTCGTCGTGCCCTCGACGAGGGTCGAGAGACGGCCAGCCACTTCCGGAATCGCCCCTTGTCCACAGCGATCGACATAGGACCTGCCGCGCGTTGGAAAGCGGTGCGGAAAAGATGGACAGCCATCCCTCTCTATCCTATAATTCGACTTCTCTCGAAATAGCATCGCGATCGCACGCACACCGGCCCCTTGCCGGCCTGCGGGCGCGTGTCCAAGCCACTCGGAGGCCGTCCATCATGATCGTCGCCTTCACCGATCTCGGGTCTCGAACCGACGCCCTCCATGCGTCCCTCCTCGTCTCGGGCGCCATCAGAGCCTCGGGCGCGTCCGTCTCGCACATCCGGGTCCTCACACCCGCCTCGGAACCGGCGATGCCGGCCGTCGCCAGCGTTCGGACGCACATGCTCGTCGACGCCGTCCACGTAGTTCGCGAAGCGCGCCGGAACGACCACGACGTCGTGCTCAACGTACCCCACGCGGCCCGGAGCGACCCGGCCCTGCGACGGCTCGTCGATGCGCTCGTGGTCACGGTCGGACCTCATGCCGACGACGAGCGCGAAGCCGCTGGGCCCGATCCCTTCGCCTGCCACGACGGTGCACCGCCCGCTTGGTACCTCGGTTGCCGGCGCTCCGGCGGGCAGCCGGCCGCATCCAGGTTCGCGGCGCGGATGTCGGACCTCGGACGGCCGAACCGCCTGATCCCCGGCACGCTGCCGGTGCTCAGCCGCTTGGAAGGGGAGGACCTCGGCACCGGCGTCATCGGTGCGCGCCTCCTCGCGGTCTCGCAGGCCCTCGTTTCGACGTTGCGGCGCATCGCGGCCGATCCCTCGCTCGCGACCATCGGTTCGGGTGACGGCTTCTCGAACGACGCTGCCAGGGATTCCCGCTCGTTCCCGGAGCGGCTTCGCGAACTCGCCGACGACCTGGAAACGCTGGATCGCGGCAAGCGTCCGACGGCGGACATCCTCGCGGATGCTCCCGTCCTCGAAGGTTGGGCCGTCGGAACGGTTCCCGTGCCCGTCCTGCGCGGTGTGGCGAGCGGACATCCGAGCATCGCGACCGGGCGGCTCGTCGTCACCACGCAGGTCATGGCGACCGACAACGCGACGTGGGCACGTACCCTTTCCCGGTACTACGTACTCGGTTCGGCCGCTGGAGAGCGCCCGCCCGCGCATCTCCTTCAGTAGCAGGCCGCGAGGCCTTCTCCGAACGGCCCGACGGTGATCCGCCGGGGGCTCGCGTTCGCCTCGATCATGTCGTGCGGGAGCCCTTGCCCCGCATCGCCCGGTCGGCCCCGACGACAATCCCGAACAACGGAGACTCCATGCGCTGTTGGATCCTGTCCGACCTCCATCGCGAGGTCGGCACGCCCTGGAACCCCGTCGCGATTCCCCGCGCCGACGTCGCCGTCGTTGCCGGTGATGTCGGGCAGGGGCTCGTGGACACCATTGGATGGCTTTCGGCCACCATCCGTCCGCACATGCGCGTCGTCCTCGTGGCCGGAAACCACGAGTTCTACCGTCGCGCCTTCCTGGAGGAACTCCCCCTGGGCCGGGAGGCGGCCCGCTTGCAGGGCGTCGACTTCCTGGAGGACGGGACCGTCGACATCGACGGGGTCGCCTTCTTCGGATGCACCCTTTGGACCGACTATCGCGCGGACGGCGACGAACTGATGCGGTCCTCCATGGAGGACGCTCGCCGCGGCATGAACGACCACCGCCTCATCGCGTGGACGCGCAAGCCGGAGTGGAAGCGCTTCCGGCCCGAGGAGGCCTATGGCCTCCACCGGGCCTCCACCGCCTTCCTGGCCCGCGCCCTCTCCGACCCGTCGGCCGCGACGCACGCTGCGCGAGCCAAGGTCGTGGTGACCCACCACGCCCCCAGCATGCGGTCGATCGCCCCCGCCTTCGAGGGGAAGTCCCTCAATCCCTGTTACGTCTCGCGCCTCGAAGGCCTGATCGAGACCTGCCGACCGAACCTCTGGGTCCATGGGCACACCCACACGTCGTTCGATTACCGGATCGGGGACACGCGCGTCGTCTGCAACCCGAAGGGCTACGGCACGGAGAACCGGGCATTCGACCCCGGCCTCGTCGTCGAGATCCCCTCCTAAGCCCAGGCCACCGTCCCGAGCGCGTGCGCTCCCGCCCCCTCATCCCAGGACGATCATGGCACAGCTTCCGACCCATCTCGCTCGCTCCATGGTGCTGCGCCACTTCCCGCGGGTTCTGCGCGCCGGCCTCGACGCCGACGGACGCAACGGCGCGGTGGCCGCCGGATTGGTGCGGGACGTCGCGGCGATCCGCTCAGACCTCGGCTCGGCAGCGAAGCTGTGGCTCGCGGCACAATCCGGGGCGACCCCGCCGGCGCCTCCGATCGACGGTAACCGCAAGTCATCCCGGATCGTGGCGATGCTGCGTGCGGTCGGCATCGCGGTCGAATCGCGAGCCGACCGCGAAGTCGATCCGGGACCGGACGGCCTCAAGGCGCTCGACGCCCATGCCGCGGCCTTCGACGACGGGGTCGTCCGGGAGATCGCCGACGCCCTCCTTCTGCTCGGCGTTTCCGGCGCCGTGCAACTGGAGGCCTCGCGGCTCGCTCTCAGCGCTTGGAACTCCATAGACCGGCTTCCCGAGGTCGAATCCACGCTGCGGCGGCTCGCGCTGCTGCCCCCGGGCGACCGCGAGTTCGGCGAACCCATCGATCCGTGGGCCATGGACCTCGACAACCTGAACGCGGCGCTCACCCTCGCTCCGCGCGCCTCGGGCGAGCCCCGCCCGGGAACCCGCCAGAACTCCATGCTCCTCGCGTTCGCGACGCTCTCGGTGGAGGCCCACGTCCTCGCCCTCGGCCTCTCCGCGCTGAGCGTCGGACGGGTGCTCCCGTACTACGGCGACGACTCGCTGGCCGCGCTCGCCCGCTCCGTCGGACAGGCCGAAACCGGGGAGATCGAGCGCCAGGCAACGGCTCGCCAGCGTGCGCGCTCCGCGGTGTCCCATGCCGCGCAGGCCTCCCGCGCGTCGCCGCCGCGGGAACCGGAACCCGTCCCGGAGCCTCGTAGCGAAGTGGCGGGACCGGCGGACGAACCCGTGCCCCCGGGCCATGTCGTCGTCTGCACGAGAACCCCGCTCACGGGCGCCGGCAAAGGCCAGGAGGTCACGCGCGGCTACGGACATGCCATCGGCAAGCCCCTTCCCCTGATCGCGACGCGTGACCTCTCCGAAGTGCGGCGCGAGCTCCTTCCAGAGTTCCCCTACGCCGAGGCCGCGCTCGACAGCGTGCTCGGGGCCTTCGTCGGAAAGCCGTACGCGCAGTGCGGTCCCCTCGTCGTCGCGGGACCGCCGGGCGCGGGCAAGTCCCGCTTCGTCCGCCGTCTCGGCGAGGCCATGGGCCTGGGCGTGTTCCGCGTCGACGCCACCAACGACGGCGGGGCCTCCTTCGGGGGAACCGAGCGCCGTTGGTTCTCCTCGGAGCCCTGCAGGCCGTTCATGGCCATCGCCCGGTTCTCGCAAGCCAATCCCATCCTCCTCGTCGACGAGGTCGACAAGGCGCCGACACGCTCCGACTATGGGCGAATATGGGACTCGATGCTTCAGGCATTGGAGCCGGAGAACGCGGCACGCTTCCCGGATCCCTGCCTACAGACCGACCTCGACATATCCTGGGTCTCCATCGTCTGCACCGCCAACGATACGGCGGGGATGCCGGGCGCGTTGCTCGACCGGATGCGGGTCGTCCGGTTTCCCGCTCCCGCCGCGTCCGACCTCGACGGCCTCCTGCCCGGCCTCATGCGTGCCATGGCGGCGGAGCGTGGGATGGACCCACGTTTCCTGCCGCCGCCCGACGCAGTGGAGCGGGAAGCTCTGGCGAGACGGTGGAAGGGCGGATCCATTCGTCGCCTTCAGCGCGCGGTCGAAGGGGTCCTGCGCGCGCGGGAGCGCGGCGACCGGACGGCGTTGCAATGAGTCGCATCGGGGCGGCCGCCTCCGCGGTGGCGGGCCAAGCAGGCCGGTCGGGGGCGCGGCATCCCTCCGGCCGCATACCCGCCACGCTCCCGCCACTCCCGCCCGTGAGGCTTTCGCGCGGCGCCTCGCGACCGATGGCGCCGCACCACCTGGCGGCACCGCGGATCGTGCGCGCCCGGCGCCTGTGGATCCTGTCGGACCTGCGCGTCGACCTCGATCCGGCCTTCGCGCTGCCCGACCCGCTGCCTCCCTTCGACGCCCTCCTCGTCGCCGGCGGGATCCGCCCGGGTCTCGACACAGCCCTACGCTGGCTCTCGAACGCACTCGGGGGGCGGCAAGGTCGGCGCCCCATCGTCCTCGTGCCGGGAAACGTCGAGTTCTGGTCCGACGTCCCCTTGGTCGAGGCACTCGCCCGGGGACGCGTCCTCGCGGCGGATCTCGGCTTCCACCTCCTCTCCGACGATACGGTGAGGATCGGGCCCGACGACGGGCCGGGCGTCCACGTGGTGGGAGCCACGCTGTGGACCGATTGGTCGCTCGACGGGCGCTTCGGCGGCCGCTTGGCGCGGGTCGCCGCCCGGCGGTCCTGGCCGGACGCTGGACAGATCACGCTGCGGCGAGGTCGACCTTGGTCCCCCCTCGACGCTCTCGGGGTCCACGCCCGTTCGCGGGCCTACGTCGAGGACGTCCTGTCGTCGATCGCCCATCAGGCACTCGGCTGCCCGGCGCCCGATGCGGCCCTCGTAACGGGGGTGAGGCCAGGCGATCGAAGCGTGGTGCTGAGCTGCCACGGACCGTCGAGGCACTCCTTGCCCGACGACTGGCCGGGATGGCTGCTGGACGATTGGCTGCCGGCCTCGCTGGTCTCGAACCTGGAGGAGATCGCGCAGGGCTGGGGCGCCCCTCCCCTCTGGGTGCACGGCAACGTGCCCGGCAGCGTGCGCTACCGGATCGAGGGCACCCAGGTGCTCACGAACCCCGCCCGCGGCAACGCGGGGTTTGATCCAGGTCTCGTCGTCGAAGCCTGACCGCTCGTCGTGGCGAGCGACCGAACGTCCTCCCCACGGCGCGGTCCGGGCGCGCCGTGTGCCGTTCCCCCCTGCCCTCCTTTCGGAGCGAACCCAGATGCGCGCCCCCCTCGTCCCCGACCCCGGGCCGATCCCTCCCGAACGTCCCTTGCGGATCCGACGCCGGTCGTCGCCGAGGTTCCGTGATCCCCTGACGCTCTGGCGCACCACGGATCGCGCCCGCATCTCGCGGGCGGATGTCGGCCGTCTCGCGCGCCGTCTCGCGGTGACTGAGATCCTCCACGAGCGGCGCTGGCCCAGGGCGCGGGCGGGCGATGCCGCCGCGGCGACCGCCATAGCCATCGACCATCTTCGGGGCCTCCGGGAAGCGAACCGCATCTCCGACCTCGTCCTCGGCAACCTCGTCGTGCTGGCGATGCGGGGCGATGCGACCGCGCCGGTGATCCTCGCCCACGCCTTGCGGACGATCGGCAGGTTCGATCCGACCAACCCCGCCCTGCCCCGCCTCGCCGACTGCTGGAGCCGTGGTGTCCCGCGCCACCCACGCCGCCTCCGGCCGTCGGCCTCTCCGGCCCGCGTTCGACGCCGCTAGTCCCACCGAGTTCGAGCGATCCCCCAGCACGGAGTTCCGCATGACCGACAACGCCCCGCCGGCAGACGTCCTCGCCCGAGCCTTCCTCGAGCTCCTGCGTCGGGACGCCGCTCAGGAGGCCAGCCGCGCGCCCGACATGTTCGACGACGGGTTGGATGCCATCCTCGGCGCGCCCTCCGACCCGGCGGCACCGCCTTCGGGAAGGCCCCTGCAGGCCTTGCGGCCCGACCTCGCCGCCGCCGCGATCGTGCTGGCGCGGGCGTTGGAGGACCGCGAGGGGGTCCTCCGGGCCATGAGGCGGGACAACCCGGTGGTATCGATCGCGGTACCTTCCGCCGACTGGACCCACCCGATCGAACGGGTCGTGAAGGTCTGTGCCCTGGGTTCGGCCTGCCGTATCCGCGACGGGGACATCGACAGGGCCGGCCACGGACCCGCGGAGCGGCGTGAAGCCCTGCTGTTCGTGCGAGACGGAACCTCGACAGCCCAGCGCCCCGAGAAGGGAAACGACGAGGTCGGCGAGGCGGTTCAGGCCGGGCATGCGGTGGTCGGCATCGCGCCCGAACCGTCGCGTCTTTTGCCCCGCGATCTCGTGCGCGCCGCCGAGGCCCACATCGAGACCAGACATCTCGACGCGTCGGCTGTCGCGCTCGCCATCGAGGCCGTGGTCGGTTGCAGGCCGCGGCGCGAGCTCGACGTCCGGCTCGCGCAGGTCTGCGAGATCGCCGACCTCAGGCTGTCCGTCCACCCGTCCCGCGGGGCCGACGGTTCTCTCGACCGCCTGGAATGCATCCTCGGCGCCCGGCGCTCCGGCCCCGATGCGGGACCGGGCCTCTACGAGTTGCACGGATACGGCGAAGCGCGCGAATGGGGTCTGGCCCTCGCGGCCGACCTCGTCCGCTGGAATGCCGGCGAGATCGCCTTTTCCGATTGCGAGAGCTCGCTGCTGCTCAGCGGGCCCCCCGGGTGCGGCAAGACCCAGTTCGCCATCGCCCTGGGCCGTACCACTGGGTTGCCCGTCCTCGCCGGATCCCTCGGTCAGTGGCAGGCGGCGCGCGAGGGCCACCTCGGCCACACCCTGGCCGCGATGCGGGCCTTCTTCGAGGCGGCCCGGCGCGCGCCCTGCATCGTACTGATCGACGAGCTCGATTCCTTCGGGGACCGCTCGACCTTCGCGCAGAGTCACCGGGACTACAGCAGCCAGGTCGTCAACGCACTGCTCGAGATCCTTTCGGGGGCCATGGCGCTCGACGGCGTCGTCGTCGTCTGCACGACCAACCATCCGGAGCGCGTCGATCCCGCGATCCGTCGCGCCGGCCGCCTCGACCGGCACATCCGCATCCCGCCGCCCGACGTCGCAGCGCTCAAGGGCATCTTCCGACACTATCTCGGGGACAGCCTGCCCGGCATCGATCTCGGACCGCTGGCCGGGCAGGCGCTGGGGCTGACGGGAGCCGACGTCGCGGCGATCGTCCGCCGCGCGCGCGGGCTCGCGCGCCGAAGGCCGCCGGGAACCCTCACGCTCTCGGACCTGCAGGCGGGCATCGACGGGGATAGCTCGCCCCTGGGTGAGGCGATGCGCCTGCGCGCCTCGGTCCACGAGGCCGGCCACGCGGTGGCGGCCCTCGCACTCGGCACGGCGCAATCGATCGCGCTTTCCGTACGCGCCAGCGGCGGCCTGACGGAGATCCGCTGTTCCGACTTCTCGGAAAGTGCGACCGAGGAGGCCTTCATCCTCTCGCTCGTCGTCACCCTCGCCGGCCGCGCGGCCGAGGAAGTGGTCCTCGGTGACGTTTCAGCCGGCGCCGCCGCCGATCTCTCCGCCGCCACACAAGCCGCGGCACTGATGGAGTGCCGCTACGGCTTCTCGGTCGAGTATCCCCTCGTAAGCCTCGGCTCGGGCGACGGAGTGGACCTGACCAGGCTGCCCTGGCTGCTCAGGCCCGTTCGCGACAGGCTGCGCTTCGCCTACGAGCGGGCCCTGGATCTGATGAGGGTGGAGCGCGCCGCCCTCGACCGCATGACGCGGGCCCTCGCCGCGCACGGCTTCCTGGACGACGCCGACGTGCGGGCTCTGTTCGAAGGAAGGCCGCGCGCGGCGCGTCGGCGTGACGCCCGGGCCCCGGCGCGATCGTCCCGTCCGAGCGCCGGATGACGGGACGATCCGACATCACCCCGCCCCGGAGGACCCAGCGCATGTCGATGCCCCCCACCGATGCGACGCCTCCGCCCGGACAGGCCGCGGGTCCCGGTTCCGGATCGGACCCGCTCGGGAGCCCGGATCGCCGTGTCCGAGGAGGCACTCGCCCGTCACCCGGCAAGGCCGCGCGGCCCCGGGTCGTCGGGGAAGGCGAACCGCACGACGCGCTCCTCGCGCTGGATATCGAGACGGTGATCGATGCCGACTTGCTGCCTCATGCCTGGGACCCGGAACGGTTTCCCAAGCCGGCATGGCACCGCGTCGTGGCGATCAGCTTCGTCGAGATCGGCATCGCCCATGGCGGCGCCGGTCGCGGGGAAGCCTACCACATGCGGTCCTGTCGCAGCGGAGGCGAACCCGGTTGGGACGAGGCGCGCCTGTTGCGAGCCTTCTGGCGTTTCTTCGAGGCGGGGCACTACCGTGTGGTGACCTGGAACGGTCGGTCCTTCGACGTGCCGACGCTGTTGCTTCGGTCGATGCGTCACTGCATCGCCACCCCCGCCTGGTTCCGGCGCGGTACCCGCTGGGCGGGGTACGGCAACCGCTACGCCACGGAATGGCACATCGACCTGATGGAGGTTCTCGCCGACTTCGGAGCGGCTCCGCGCTTGACCCTCGACGAAGCGGCCGCGTTGGTCGGAGCCCCGGGCAAGCTCGGTGAGCACGGCGCGAACGTCGCCGCCTTGATGGAGGCCGGCGAGATCGGGCGGGTCCGCGACTACTGCGAGACGGACTGCCTCAACCTCGCCATCCTCTATCTTCGCTGGGCCCATCTCTCCGGGCGCGTCCACGCCGACGCCTACCAAGAGGCGATCCACCGCGTAGCCGCGTACCTGGAGGCGGAACGCGCGGGCCGCCCCCATCTCGGCCGGTTCCTCGACGCCTGGGTCGGTCCCGGTACCCGGGCACCCGCGCTCGTCGCGCCTCGCGCAGCCGAGACATGACGCACTCCGCAGTGCGGGTCCGCGACGGCTCGCAGGCCGCTCACCGCGGGTGAGCGGTCGCCGTTCGGCTGCACCGCCGGTCCATGTCAAAGCAGTCCGATCCGGTCGAGTCCGATCATCACACGAGGAATCGAGGTGATCGCGAGGACGGTTCGCGTCGCGATGATTCCTGCCATCAAAGCTGCGTCTCCGCCGAGTTGACCTTCGGCATCACCCTCCGGGAGAGGTCGGGATCGTTCGACGAGATCCTGAGAGATCGTCTATCCCGCGTTCACCATCTTTAGGGAAGAAGACAGGTCTGTTCTTGGCGTTGGCTTTGTCGGGAATGATCGGCGCGATGCCGCGGATGCGGGCGGCGGCGCCATTGCGTTTGCTGCCGTAGCCCTTGTCAGTGATGGCGGCGCGGGGCCTCACGTCCGGCCCGAGATCCAGCAGCGTTTCGAACTGTGGGCTGTCACCAGCTTCTCCACCGGTCAGGACAAACGCGAGGGGCAGGCCGGAAAAGTCGGTCTTGAGGTGGATTTTTGTCGAGAAGCCGCCTCGCGAGCGGCCGAGCGCCTGATGCTGCTGCCCCCTTCTGCGGCGGCCGCCGAGACGTGAGCGCGGACCACCGTCGAGTCGAACATCTGCACGAAGTCCGCGGTGGAGCTCAGTTCGGCCAGCGCCTCGAAGAAGGCATCGATCGTCCCGTTCTCGCGCAGCCGCCAGAACCGCTTCCAGATCGAATTCCAGTTCCCGAACTCGGCCGGCAGTGTCCGCCACGTGACGCTCTGAACTGTGAAATAATGCAGCGCTTCCAGAAATCTGCGGTCGTCACGCCCCTTGTCGCCCCGTCGCGAGCGAACCGCGCGGAACACCTCCAGGGCAATCGTCCAATCCGCGTCCGTCATCCGTGTCAGCATGGGCAAGCCTCCCCAAAACCGACACCCTATCAATCATCGATCCGCCAGCTCGGAAAGGTTGCGACCATTGGGACGGACAAACGCCGCGAGACGCTCCGCGCGCTCCGGCCGCCACCCCAATGCGATGGCGGCAAGATTCGAAGCTCTTCAAGATGGCGGGCCTTCTCGCCAGTCGCATCCTCGACAGTGACCGTCAGTCCCACGCGGTCCGACACTTCGAAACGTGCTGTATCCAAAACCCTAGTTTGCATACAGCGGCGCAGGTTTTCTGCGCTTTGACGTAGCGAGCACTCCGCTGCTTACCCACGCTTGTTCTTGTTTCGTTCACAATGTAAAACAGCGGGGTCACGTGGGATGCGGGGTCAGCGCTCTGCACGGTCCAACTCACTCCGAAAGGAGCTCGGGACAGGGGGCGGCGATCGTATCGTCTGGGTTGTCAGCGTCCTTGCGCCAAGCCAGTCTCGGCCGCAGTGAACGACACCTGAGGTCGTTGCATTCGCCGCTGGGAGGGCAGGTGACAAACACCATTATCCGCGTCGCGATCCACGACCTGACCAAAACCCAGGGGTCCTTCGTCGTTAAGCACGGAAAAAGTGACCTGAAAGTTACTCAGACGATGCAACGCGTGATCGACGACCTCACCGCTCTCTACGCCAAGCGGACCTCGAAATCTTACGGGAAATTCGCGGTCGATGAAGATCGATTTCCGACCGAGAAGCACCTCCGTGCCTACCTCAACGTCCAGCCTAGTGACTTCACGACGCTGACGCACAAGATGATGGAAACGCTGAAAGCCCAGGCGAGCTACAAGGGCGCTGCCACGGGCGGCCACGTCTTCTTCGCTCACTTCGAGCGCGAAGAACGGCAGTACCTACTCATCGCGATCGTCAACGAGAAGCTCGGCGCGTCGATGACGAGCGACCTCGATGTCCAGGATGTCCGCCATCTCGACATGGACGGTTTTCGGTTCGCGGGCCGCATCAACATGACCGGCTGGGCCAACGGCGAGGAGCGCTACATCGGCTTCTTGAAGGGCAAGCGGGAGGTCTCCGAGTACTTCATGGAATTCCTCGGCTGTGACACCACGGTCCAGAACCGCCGCGACACGGCCGAGCTCGTCCAGGCGCTGATGGCATTCGCCACCGATGAAGGCATGGACACCCCGAGCAAGGACGATTTCCTTGCCCGCGCGAAAACCATCTGCGAGCGTTCTGCCAAGGCTCAGGAGGAACTCAGCTTCGAGGCGCTGGCTAACGAACTGAGCCCGCAGGATCCCGAGAGGCTGATGACCGTTCTGGCCGATCCCGATCTGCGCCTCAACGACGGCTTCGTGCCTGATCGCCGCGCCCTCGGACCGCTGATTAAATTCAAGGGAAAGACTCCGACCTGGAGCATCGAGTTCAACCGCGACGCGATCACCCGCGGAAATGTGCGGTTCAACGCTGAGGACAACACCCTCACGTTGACCGGCCTGCCCGAGGATCTCACAGCGCAGCTGCGCGCTGAGTACAGCCAAGATGGCTAGGATCACATTCGACCAGCTGACCCTGCTGTATCGTCATATCGCCTTCGATCAGAACGGCGATCAGGGAAGGCTGTCGATTGCGACCCCAGAAGTCTTGGAGGTCATCCAACTCATCGACGATGACCAGGATGTCGCTGTTGACGCAGACATCGTGGTGCTCGACGACGACGCGCTTCAAGTCGGTCAGATCGTATCAGTCCGCGTCGGCCCACCCCGGACTGCGCTCGGCTCCCTCGTTCGTGACTTCGACGGGTTGCTCGATACCCCGGAAGCGCGGGTCAAAGAACCGCGTGCCTACTTCGTCATCGACGGCAGTATCACACCGGACATCGATCCCTGTCCCAAGCGCTTAGCGACCTATCGCAAGGTCCTCGAGTTCACGAAGCTCGTCGGCGAAGCAGCGGCCTATGTCGATCAATCCAAAAGGGAATTGATCTTCATCAAGGATGGCAAGTTCAGCGTTCCGCTGGCGTATAAGGCCGCCGACTTGGACCGTGTGAGCGTCTCCGACGCCGACGCCATTCTCAGCGCGTGCGCCGACGAGATTCACCGAGACCAGAAGCTCGCGATCCTCGCCGAAGCCGTCATCGGGATCTGCGCGTCTCAGCCGGTCGCAGTCCGGTTTCGCCACCTCATCGCAAACCTCGGTTCGGTGAACGAGGAAGTTCGCAACGGCTATCAGCTGTTCGCGTCCAGCTTCTCTTACTCAAAGATCCGCAACGAGATCGAAGCCGCACGCATCGATTATCTCAACAAGATCCATAAAACGATTATTGATATCCAGACGCAGTTGCTCGGTATCCCTGTCGCGACGGTCATCGTCGCCTCGCAGCTGAAAGTCACATCCGCCTGCGGCGTCGAGTTTTGGACCAACTTCGCCGTCGTCGTGGGAGCGTGGATCTTCGTCGCGCTCTTGGCGATCGCCATCGGAAACCAATGGGCGACGCTGGCGTCCATATCCGACGATATCGCGCGCCAAAAAACCAAGTTTCAGCGGGACTTTGCGGCGCTCAGCAATCAGTTCGATACGATTTTCGTCACCCTCGCCGGTCGGATCAAATGGCAGCTAAGGTTTCTGGGGTTTGTTGGCGTGCTCGCAGTCGTCGGGGCAGCGGTGGCGACGTTCGTCGCGTATCGAGTGACCAACGTCCCGTACATGAGCTGTTGGTCGGGTGCGGTCTCGGCGTCGGCACCAACACCGATCCTGCCGGCTGTGACGCCTGTCGCACCGGCTCCGACGCCTCCGTCGCCTGTCTCGCCAGCCAACACACCGACGAACGCGTCGCCGCCTGAGCCAAGCCCGCCACCCGATCCGGCTCCGCCGACGCCCGCCAAGCCGAAAATGGCTCCCACGCCACAGGCCCACCCGCAGCCGTAAGTGGTTTGCGCTGTCAGAAGCGCCAGAGGAGGAGAGGACACTTCGTGTCTCCGTTCGGCTGATAGCTCGGTAGAACTGATCGCATAGGAGCGGCCCGCTCCAGGGGCCGGCACGGCGACGGTTATCCGACACTGAATGTCCGCTACCGTGCGGCCCGCTGATGTCCGTTCATGGCGCATTGCTGCCGCAACAACGATGCTACCAACGTCGGCTCCTATGGGCGACGCACCCCGACTGCTACGGCGAGGTTGGGTCGGCAAATATCCCTCGTCTACGGTGCCAAGTGCCACACTTTTTGGTGCCAGCACCCGCAGCCTTAAGATCAACGGCACTGGCGCAGAAATGCTAACAGATTTTCGAGCGCAGCTTCAAATTGAATTTGATCGAACCGCATTGCTGCCAAGTAGTTTTTGACAGCCTTTTTAGTGCCAAGCTAAAGCGCGCTTAGCCCTTCTTCCACCAAGCTGCAGGGAAGCGGACCTTCCTCAAGCCTGCAAAGGGCCGCCTTCTGCCGCTCTGCCCTACGAACGGATCGGCTGGATCTCCGGTTATCTGCCATCGGGTGAGAGTTTCGAGAAGTGGGCGTTTAGAGAGCCGCATGGTTGGGTCGGAAGCCGTTTGTTCGCTCCGAGGCGGGTCAAGCAGTAACGTGGAGGTCCTGCTGGTGCGAATTGACCCAGTAATTGTGTTGGTCTCAGTGTCCCGTTGCCAAATTGAACTGCATTTTCTCACGGGTCTACTACTGTAGCTGCATGAGGCTCCCTTATGGCGCTCTACAAGCTCGTAAATGACTTGCACGTATGATCCAGAGCCAGGGTCTTGAAAAACCCTGCGCCGCTGGCTGTCGGCCATGTTCGTTCTCGGCGCGAGCGATCATCCGCTCGCTATACCCGCCGATGGAAAACACGGTCTGCTCTTGGTCACTCGCGCCGACACTCTTTCACGCGTGAGCTGTAGCGGGATCGGTCCAGCGGCGGTGCTCGGCGAAGCGCTCTGCTAGCAGATCGAGGAAGCTGCGCACCTTGGTCGAGAGATGGCGACGGTGTGGGTAGATCGCGTTGATCGCGAATTCGACCGGTCGATGCTTGGGCAGGAGCCGTACCAGGCGGCCGGTCTCGACATCGTCGCCAACGAGGAACGTCGGCGCGAGGAAGATGCCGGCACCTTCCAGCGTGAGCGTGCGAAGGAGGTCGGCGCTGTTGCTGCTCATATTACCTGCAACCTTGACCGATGCATGTTTGCCATCGGGTCCCTCGAAGCGCCACTCGTCTCCGTAAGGATAGAAAGCGTAGCGCAGGCAGTTATGGTGGGCGAGATCGGCGATCTGCGTGGGTTTCGGGTGCGCATCGATGTAGCCCGGCGCGCAGGTCAGGATATGCCGCCAAGGCGTCAACTGCCGAACGATCATTCCCGAATCCGGCGGGGGCGTGGTGCGGATCGCAAGGTCGTAGCCATCCTCGATCAGGTCGACCATCCGGTCCCCGACAGTCAGATCGGCCGTCACGGCTGGGCAGAGGGCGAGGTACTCGCGCAGGACCGGCGCCACGAAGTTCGAGATGTGTCCGGCTATGTGGAGCCGCAGCCGCCCCCGGGGCGTGGCATGCAAGGCGCCGGCAATCCGATCCGCCTCATCGAGCTCGGCCAGGATCTGACTGGACCGCTCGTAGTAAGCCTGTCCAATCTCGGTCAGGCTGACCTTACGCGTGGTGCGATTCAGGAGGCGCGCGCCCAGCCGGTCCTCCAGGGACTGGACGTGCTTGCTCACCATGGTGACGGACATGTTGAGGCGCCGGGCCGCGGCCGAGAAGCCGCCAGCTTCCACCACCCGGCCGAATACGGTGAGGCTCGTCAGACGATCCATGATCGACCGGATATTATCCGCTCCCGGTTGACAGTCCTTATCGGTTTTCAAGGATTATCACTTTACGGGCTGAGGCGCACTCTCAGGTCATGCATTGAGGCATCCTTCAACAGGAATGGCGCCTCGCTAGACCGGAGGATGCCATGTCCGAGATGCCACGCTCTACGACGTTTCAGAAGGCGATTGCCGTAGCCGACCAGACAGCATCGGCTGACGCTCGACCTCACACGACCAAGTCTGGGCGTCGCGCTCTCAAGCGTGCGCTTCTCGCTATCGCCCTCCTCGCTGCTACAGGTGCCGGCACGCACTACGGATACGAGTATTGGAGCACCGGGCAGTATCTCGTCTCGACCGATGACGCCTACGTGAAGGCGGACTACACGACGATTGCCCCGAAGGTCTCCGGCTACATCGCCGATGTGCAGGTCGCGGACAACCAACTCGTCAAGACCGGGCAGATCCTTGCCCGCATCGACGACCGCGACTTGCGTACGTCGCTCGCACAAGCGGAGGCCGATGTCGCCGCGGCCGAGGCCGCCGTTCGCAACCTCGGAGCCCAGATCGTTCTCCAGCGAGCGGTCGTCGATCAGCAGGATGCGCAGATCACCCTGACGCAGGCCTCCCTCAAGTTCGCGAATGCGGAGGCCGAGCGCTATCAGACGCTCGTCAGGAACGGATCCGGCACGCTCCAGCGTGCACAGGCGACGGAGGCCGGCCTGAGCGAGAAGACGGCGCAGCTACGCCGCGATCGTGCTGCCAAGCTCGCCGCGGTACAACAGATCGAGGTTTTGAGCACCGAGGTCGGCCGGGCCGAAGCCCAGCGCGACCATGCCCGAGCGCTGGCCCGGCAGGCTGAGCTCAACCTGTCCTACACGATCGTGACCGCGCCCGTGGACGGAACGGTGGGCTCGCGCACCCTACGCGTGGGGCAATACGTGCAGGCCGGCACCCAGCTCATGGCGGTGGTTCCACTCGACGCAACATACATCGTGGCGAACTACAAGGAGACCCAACTCACCGACGTCCGCCCGGGCCAACCCGTCGAGGTCGAGGTCGACACCTTCGCCGGACGTAAGCTCAAGGGCCACGTCGACAGCCTGTCCCCGGCGAGTGGCCTGGAGTTCGCCCTGCTGCCGCCGGANCCGTCGAGGTCGAGGTCGACACCTTCGCCGGACGTAAGCTCAAGGGCCACGTCGACAGCCTGTCCCCGGCGAGTGGCCTGGAGTTCGCCCTGCTGCCGCCGGACAACGCCACCGGCAACTTCACGAAGATCGTCCAGCGCATCCCGGTCAAGATCGTGCTGGAGGACCGGGCCGCATCCGGAGCGCTGCGCGCCGGCATGTCGGTCGAGTCGATCATCGATACGAAGGGTGCCCCGACCGACACGGGGACCCGTCCCTGAGCCGGCGCCATCTTCAACTCTCGCCGGATAGTCCTTCCCCCAATCACTGCATTCTCGCTGGCGCGCCGGCAGCGCATCCTGCCTCACCAGAGCAGGAAGGAGCTTCCTATGGCCTCCCTCGTCGCCGATGCCACCCCGACCGAGTCCGCCGTCCCCACTTTCGCGGAACGCGGCGAATCCGACGCTGAGCAATCCCATGCGCCTTCCGGCGTGAAGATGTGGTCCGCGGTCATCGGCGCCACGCTCGGTGCCTTCGTGGCGGTCCTGAACATCCAGATCGTCAACGCCTCGCTCGCCGACATCCAAGGAGCCATCGGAGCCGGCACCGACGACGGCGGGTGGATCTCGACCTCCTACCTCATCGCCGAGATCGTCGTGATCCCCCTCTCCGGCTGGCTCGCGCAGGTGTTCTCCCTGCGCCGGTACCTGCTGGTAAACGCGGTCCTGTTCCTGGTCTTCTCCGTGGCCTGCGCCTTCGCGACCAACCTCTCGCAGATGATCGTGCTGCGCGCGGTCCAGGGCTTCTCCGGCGGGGTCCTGATCCCGATGGCCAAGCTGAAGGCCGAGGGTAAGGCCCAGGAGCTGAAGGGCGANGCGGTCCTGTTCCTGGTCTTCTCCGTGGCCTGCGCCTTCGCGACCAACCTCTCGCAGATGATCGTGCTGCGCGCGGTCCAGGGCTTCTCCGGCGGGGTCCTGATCCCGATGGCCTTCACCATCATCATCACGCTCCTGCCCAAGGCCAAGCAGCCCGTCGGACTGGCGCTGTTCGCGCTCTCGGCCACCTTCGCCCCGGCCATCGGTCCGACCATCGGCGGCTATCTCACCGAGACCTACAGCTGGAAGTACATCTTCTACGTCAATCTCGTACCCGGCGCCCTGATGGTCGCGCTGCTGTGGTTCTCCCTCGACCGCACGCCGATGAAGCTGTCCCTCCTGCGCCAGGGTGACTGGGCCGGCATCGTGACCATGGCGGTCGGTCTCGCCGCCCTGCAGACCGCACTGGAGGAAGGCAACAAGGACGATTGGTTCGGCTCGCCCTTCATCGTGCGCCTGTCCGTCGTCGCGGCGGTCTCACTGACCCTGTTCGTCTGGATCGAGCTGACCACGACGCGGCCGCTGTTGAACCTCCGCCTGCTCGGCCGCCGAAACTTCGGCTTCGGAATCCTGGCGAACTTCCTGCTGGGGATCGCGCTTTACGGCTCGGTCTTCATCCTGCCGGTCTATCTCTCGCGCATCCAAGGCTACAACGCCGAGCAGATCGGCTTCGTGCTGGCCTGGACCGGCTTCCCGCAACTTCTCCTGATCCCGCTCGTGCCCCGTCTGATGCGGCGCTTCGATGCACGCCTGGTGATCGGGACCGGATTTGCCCTGTTCGCGGCATCCAACTTCATGAACATCTACATGACGGCCGATACAGCGGCCGACCAGTTGTTCTGGCCCAACGTGGTGCGTGCCCTCGGTCAGGCGCTGGTATTCGCGCCGCTCTCGGCCGTGGCGACCGCCGGCGTCGAGAAGGAGAACGCGGGCTCTGCCTCAGCCCTCTTCAACATGATGCGCAACCTCGGGGGCGCCATCGGCATCGCCACGCTCCAGACGTTCCTGTCCAAGCGCGAGCAGTTCCACTCGAACATCCTGACGCACCACGTCTCCTTGTTCGAGGAGGCCACCCGCGCCCGCCTGGCGGGCCTGACCCGCTACTTCCTCGACCACGGCGTCTCAGACCCCGCCGTGGCCGGCCACAAGGCGGTCGTCGCCGTCGCCCTCAGGGTTCGGCAGCAAGCCAACGTCATGGCCTTCGGTGACACCTTCTTCCTGCTCGGCGCCGCTCTCGTGGTGGCGCTGCTGGCAAGCCTCCTTCTCAAGAGGCCAGATCACCTCGATGCGGGAGGCGCGCATTGAACCTGTCCTACGCCGCCGCGCCGCAGGCACGCCTCACACGCATGCACACGAAGGAGACACGTCATGACGACATCGCTTCCCGATCAGTCTCGGAACACCACCCACACGTCGCAGACCATGAAGGCTTGCCGCGTCCATCAGTTCGGACGCCCGAACGTCATCACCCTGGAGGATATCCCGCGTCCTGAGCCTGGCGAGGGTGAAGTCCTCGTGAAGGTCCATGCGGCTGGGGTCGGGCCCTGGGATGCCTGGATCCGGGCGGGGCGAAGCTTGCTGCCTCAGCCCCTGCCGCTGACGCTCGGCTCCGATGTGTCAGGTACCGTTGCGGCGCTAGGCCAGGGCGTTTCCAGGTTCAGTTTGTCGGACGCCGTCTTCGGTGTGACGAACAAGCGCTTCACGGATGGGTATGCCGAGTATGCCCTTGCCTCAGCCGACATGCTGGCGATCAAGCCGGAGGGTCTGGCGCATGTGGATGCCGCATCCCTGCCGGTGGTCGCCGTGACGGCGTGGCAGGCGCTCTTCGACCACGCCCACGTCGGCAACGGTCAGACGGTGCTGATCCTCGGAGCTGCCGGCAATGTCGGCACCTACGCCGTGCAGTTCGCCCGTGCGGCGGGCGCGTACGTAATCGCTGGAGCGAGCACGGCCGCGCACGCCTACCTTCGCAGCATCGGCGCAAATGACGTTATCGACATCCGCCTGGAGAGCTTCGAGGACAAAACGATTCCCGTTGATGTTGTCATCGACCTTGTCGGGGGAGAGGTCCAGGCACGCTCCCTCTCGACAATAAAGCGAGGCGGAACACTGGTCTCCGCTGTATCCAGGCCTGACCTTGCCTTGGCCGCCACACACGACGTGACGGCCGTGTTCTTTTTCGTGGACGTGACTACAGACATCCTTGATCAGATCGCAGCCGAAGTCTTTTCCGGTCGCGTCGTGACGCAGATTGGGGCGCTCCTTCCGCTGGCCAGCGCGCGCACGGCGCATGAAATGCTGGAAGGATCTCGCCCGCGGCCGCGCGGAAAGATCGTTCTGCGGGTTGTACCTTGATCCGTCTGCCTCCCGACGGACTGCATCGGTCTCACCATCGCAGACGAGCTCAGCCGCTTCATCCAGATGGGTGACCCATTTTCTCGCTCCGCCGACCCTCGATCTGTCTGATCGGCTCGCGGTGGTCACGCACGAATGAGGTAGCGGCCCCGGCCGTCTCCTATGCGGACTGTCGGCGATATACGAGCGGACTCGTCCCAGTTGCTCGACGGAAGGCCCGCGAAAAGTTGGACTGGGACGAAAAGCAACACGCAAGCGCGACTTCTGCGACGCCGAGGTGCCCCAGTGCCAGGAGTGACTTCGCCCGTTCGAGCCTCATCCCGGCAAGATATCGATGTGGCGGCGCTCCCATGCGTCGTGCGAACATGCGGAGGAAATGGAATGGGCTCAGGCATGCCACGGCGGCCAGGTCATCCAGGCTGATGTCGTCCTCGACATGCTGGGCCATGTATTCCAGCACACGGCGCAACCGCCGTTCGTCGAGCTGATGCTGACGCTTCTGGCCTGTGGATCCACATCCCGCAGCATAGCGCTCCGCGATTCGTGCCGTCAGCCGGTGAGCCAGGCTCTGGACCAGAACCTGCGCAGTCGAGGTCGGCTCCCGCATCTCCGCCAGAAGCGCCCAGCCGACCTGCCGGATTTGATCGTCTCGGAGACCAGCGAGATAGCGAACGGAGCCCTGTGCGATCGGCGACCCGCCATTCTCGTCGCCATGGCGCGCGAAGCAATCCGCGGGCAGATAGAGGTGGAGGATGTCGTGCCACTGCGAGATCCGGATATCCTCCTCCTGCACCCCGCTTGGGCAAAGCCAGGCGACCCCGGGCTCGACCCGGGTGCGCTGCCAGACGCCCTGGCCGCGCCGTGTCACGACACAGTCGCAATGGCAGGCCACGGCTATGCAGATCTCAAGGGCTTTGGGTTCGAAGGGCGGCAACTCGGCCGCCTCGTGCCGGCGCAGGTCCGCCACCAGCCCGGTCCAGGCCAGTCGTCGGGACGTGGTGACGACGTTCAACCCACCGTATTTGCGGGGACCGTCAGCTTCCAGATCCATCGGGTAGCCTCCCGGGGGGCAAGGCGCATGGCGGCCTACGAGTATCGGATAGCATCGCCGCGAAAACAGCAATCCGGGAACGGACGGCCAGCGGACTCGCGTGGGAGCCTCGCTTCGACTTCACTTCCGGCGAGGAACCAGCAATGCCCGCACCCCAGGGGTGGATGGCCGCAGCCATCCTGACGAGCGCGCAGGCCGCCGGCATTCTTCTAGGAGGAACGGCCATGGCCGAGACGGACAAACCGGATCTTCCAGCGCAACTAGTCAAAGATTTCCACGGCGCGTTCGGAAATCACCACGCACGCGCCGTGCATGCCAAAGGCGTTATCCTCGAAGGCCGGTTCGAGCCCAGCCCCGACGCTCAGGTCGCGTCTAAGGCTGAGGTGTTCACCGGGAATCGGCGCGTCAGCGTGCGTTTCTCGGATTTCACCGGACTTCCCGATATCCCGGACACGAGCGGCGATGCCAATCCTCGCGGTCTGGCCATCAAGTTCGACCTGCCCGACGGGGCGACCTACGATATCGTTGCTCACAGCTTCAACGGCTTCCCCGTGGCCACGGCCGCAGAGTTCAGCACGCTCTTGCAGGCGCTTCCGTTGAGTGGCCCCGATGCTGCCAAGCCAACAGCGCTCGACAGGTTCTTCGCCGATCACCCACGAGCGCAGGCCTTCTTCACCACCCAGAAGCCGCCGCCGGAGAGCTTCGCCACAACAGCTTATTTCGGGGTGAATGCCTTTACCTTCACGGACGCGACCGGGCGGCCCCTTACCGTCCGCTACCGCTTCGTGCCGGGCGCCGGAGAGCACCACCTCGAATCGGATGCGCTCAAGACCCGCTCGGCCAGCTACCTCGTCGACGAGATCGGCCCGCGGGTAGCGGCGCATCCCATCACCTTCATGTGGCAAGCACAGATCGCGGAGCCTGCAGATCGGGCGGACGATCCCTCGATGGCGTGGCCGGAGACCCGGCGGCTCATCACGCTGGGCGTTATCACCATCGACAAAGCGGTCGAGAACACGCCCGAGCGCGACCGAGCGCTACTCTTCATGCCAGGCGATGTGCCCCCCGGGATCGGCATCGCCGACCCGATGCTCGCGGTTCGCAACGCCGCCTACCCGGTGTCGTTCGGTGAACGGCAGTAGGCGGGCAGTCATGGCGGCAGCGATCGTTGCGGCCATGACTGCGGGAGGGGGCGTGCTCGCGTCGCCCGCACCGACCGAGACTCTGCGGCCCTTGGTCCAAGAGGCACTTCCAGACGTTCCGGGATACGGCCTCACCGCAGTGGAGGTCGGCTTTCCACCAGGCGCGAAAGCCGTTCCGCACCGCCATGGCAAGGCCTTCCTATTCGTCCACGTACTTGCCGGTTCCGTGCGCAGCCAGATCGAAGGGCAACCGGTGCGTACATTCCGGATCGGGGAGAGCTGGACCGAGAAGCCGGGCGATCACCACGTCCTCACCGAGAATGCCAGTGCCAAGGAAGCCGCTAGGCTGCTCGTCGTCTTCATTGCCCCAGAGGGAGCTGCCCTGAAGACCGATGACGTGCCCAACGAGCATTGAACGAACTGGAGATCCGATGAGCGAACGCCTTGTTTACCAGTCCCGGTCGCCGGAGGGCTTGAAAGCACTCGGCACAGTCTACGCTTATGTTACCAGGTGCGGACTAGACAAGACTCTGGTGGATCTTGTCTATCTCCGCGCGTCGCAGATCAACGGCTGCACCTACTGCGTCGACACACATGCCACGGACCTGCTCGGGGCGGGTATTTCGGCCCAGAAGCTGCTGCTGCTGCCGTCTTGGCGAGAAGCGGCCCTTTGGTTCACGGCTCGGGAGCAGGCCGCCCTAGCATGGACCGAGGCCGTCACAGAGGTCGCGACGAGCCATATCCCCGACCAGGACAGAGTTCGACGAAAAGGAGTTGGCCGACCTGACCATCGCGATTGGATTGATCAATATCTACAATCGCATCGCGATCGGCTTCCGGCGCGGCCCCGCTGCGCCTCCTGACACGTAAGGTCTCACCCTGTATCGTCGCCTGGGCATCACCTTAAGGGTTCAGGTTGCCCGAAAAACTCGCGCTCAGCGCGGACCAGTTCGGTGGGTCGGGGTCAGCGGGCGCCATATCCTATTCCGTAGTCACATCAGTGATCGAAATCTGACGCTCGGCACCGTCCGTTTTCGACCCTTCGCAGACCCGCGGAAGGTCCGCCTCGCGGCAAGTTGGCGGCGGATGACCTACGTCTGGACCGGGTGGATGAACGAACCCGCTCACGCGGGATGGGTGGCAGCTTCGAGGTTTGCAGATTGAGACGAGCGCCCTGCGCTGATTGAGCGTTGCCTGGCCTGGGCGGACGATCGTGGCTCTCTTCCATCGAGTGGAGCCGTCCCATGACCATCCTTTCCGTTCCCGCCGCTGCCGTGGGCTCGCTGCGCCAGCGCCTCGTCGACGACATGACCCTGCGTCGGTTCTCGCGTGAGACACAGCGCAACTACGTCCGCGACGTCGGGCGACTGGCGACGTTCCTGCGGCGCTCGCCCGACACGGCGACCGTCGACGACCTGCGCCGTTTCCAGATCGCGCAGCAGGAGGTCGGCCTCGGGGTGCCGACGATGAATGCCATCGTCTCGGCCCTGCGGTTCTTCTTCGTCCATACGATCGAGCGGCCNCCAGATCGCGCAGCAGGAGGTCGGCCTCGGGGTGCCGACGATGAATGCCATCGTCTCGGCCCTGCGGTTCTTCTTCGTCCATACGATCGAGCGGCCCGACCTCGCTCGCAGGCTGGTCCGCCTCAACCATCCGCGCCCGCTGCCCGACGTCCTGAGCGCCGAGGAGGTGGGGCGGCTGCTCGGCGCCACGGTCTGCCTCAAGCATCTGGCGGCCCTGTCGGTCGCCTACGGCGCGGGACGGCGGGTGGCCGAAGTCGCGGCGCTCAAGATCGCGGACGTCGATTCGACGCGCATGCTCCTGCGGGTCGAGCGCGGCAAAGGCGGCCGCAACCGCAACGCGATGCTGTCCACCGATCTCCTGGTCCTCCTGCGGCGCTGGTGGATCGAGGGACACCGGCAGGGCGTCCTGCATCGCGAGGGTTGGCTGTTTCCCGGACAGGACTGGGCCCGGTCGATCAGCACGCGCCAGCTTCACCGCATCGTGGTGGAGGCGGCCCGGTCGGCCGGGATTCCCAAGCGCGTCGGTCCCCATACCCTGCGCCACTCCTTCGCCACCCATCTCCTGGAGGACGGCGTCGATATCCGCGTCATCCAGGTGCTGCTGGGACACGCCCGGCTCGACACGACGGCGCTCTACGCCAAGGTCGCCACGCGGACGGTGCGGGCCGTGACGAGCCCCCTCGACAGGCTCGCCCTGTCATGGGGAGGGACCCGCACCGGGTTGAGGCGATGCCCGCCGCGATCGAGCTGGCCGACGTCTTTCGTGCCGCCGGTCCCGCCTATCGCGCCGCTGGCGCCGGGCACCTGGACCTGGCCGCGCTGAAGGTGATGGCGGCGATCGAGCAGTGCCGCACGGCCAGCCTCGGCGGGCATGTCGAGGGCTGCGACGCGTGCGGCCACCTGCGCGTCGTCTACAACTCCTGCCGCAACCGGCACTGCCCACGCTGCCAGGGCGCGGCGGCGCGCGACTGGCTCGCCGCGCGCGAGGCCGACCTTCTCCCGGTCGGCTACTTCCATGTCGTCTTTACCCTGCCCGCCGAGATCGCTGCCATCGCCTTCCAGAACAAGGCCGCCGTCTACGATCTGCTGTTCCGGGCCGCGAGCGCGACCCTGACTAAGGATCGCCGCCGACCCGAAGCACCTCGGTGCCCGCATCGGCTTCACCGCCGTGCTCCACACCTGGGGCTCGGCCATGACCCACCATCCCCATCTCCACATGATCGTGCCCGGCGGCGGCCTCTCGCCGGACGGGACCCGCTGGGTCGCGTCACGCCCTGCCTTCCTCCTGCCGGTGCGGGTGCTGGGCATGCTGTTCCGCCGCCTGTTCCTCGAAGGGCTCGCCGCCCTCCACGAGGCCGGGATGCTCGGTTTCTTCGGCACCCTGGCCCCGCTCTCCGACGCCAAGGCCTTCGTCCGCGCGCTCGCCCCGGTGCGCGGTAAGCGCTGGGTCGTCTACGCCAAGCCGCCCTTCGCCGGACCGAAGGCCGTGCTCGCCTATCTGTCGCGCTACACCCACCGCGTGGCCATCTCCAGCCGGCGCATCCTTGCCTTCGACGGGGAAAACGTCAGCTTCCGCGTCAAGGACTACCGCCGCACCGAGGGCGGGCAGGCGCGGGTCATGACCCTGTCCGCCACGGAGTTCATCCGGCGCTTCCTCCTCCATGTCCTGCCGCGCGGCTTCCACCGCATCCGGCACTACGGCTTCCTCGCCGGCTCGAACCGGAAGGCTGGTCTGGCCCACATCCGCACGATCCTCGGCACACCGGCCCCGCCGCGATCCACCGACCCTGAACCGGACACCCGAGACGCTGCGACCGACGCTCGACCGCCTTGCCCCCGCTGCGGCGGTCCCATGAGAACTGTCGGCTCCTTCGCAGGCTGGTACCAGCCGCGTGGGCCGCCGTTCAGCCCCGCGCCGAACCGGGCGTGTACGCCATGACCCGGCATGGCCTGGCACCACCACACATCCGAGGAGGCGCATCTCGGGGCACGCCTCTCCGCGTGCCGAACGCCCGAATGGTCTTCACAAACGCTGTCGCCCGACCCTGTCGCGCTCCGCCAAACACCGGAGACCGAGCAATCCAGGAGCGCTCAGGAACCCAGGCGGCGGTGTTCACGCGCCTTCCGTCCCTCGCTGGGGACCACGGTCTCCCAAAATCCCCATAGCTCTGCGCCCGCCATCCCGCGGGTTCGTTCTTCCACGACTTTCGTACGCCTGACGGCGCCCGAAACTCTTCAGGTTTTCTGCCCGTCCGCTTCCGGACGGCATATGCAGCGAAGCGGACCTAGTTGCCAGGACTGCTTACGACCCGAAGTCGCGACCCTCAACGTTCGACTCCGGGCGCGATACTTCCGGCATCTGATGCCAACCACGGCGCCGCGCGTCGAGCTATTTCGGCCATCGCGCGTTCGCCATCGGGTCTGAGTCCGTATGGCCGCAGAATGGAGGATAGTCCTTGAGCAAAGTCCCCGATGATGAGCCGCCCGTCGCCCTCGTGACCGGGTCCACGTCCGGCATTGGGGCGGCAATAGCTCGTCGGTTGTCCAGCGATGGCTACGCGGTCGTGTTGCACTCGCGCAGTTCCGCGGAGGCGGGACACGCTCTAGCCGCCGAACTCGGGAAGGCCGCATACATCCAGGCCGATCTCGCCGATGACGCCAACAGGGTCCGGCTAGTGCAGCACGCCATCGCCCGGTGGGGCCGCCTTGATGTCTTGGTCAACAATGCCGGGATCAGCCAGGTCATCCCTCACGCCGATCTCAAGGCCGCCTCGCCGGCCGTCTGGCACGCGTTGCACGAGGTCAACGTGGTGGCGCCGTTCCGCCTCGTGGCGGAAGCCGAGACCGCATTGCGGGACGCCGCGCGGCGAGGTCGTCCAGCCTGTGTCGTCAACGTCAGTTCGCACGCCGGGGTTAGACCCAAGGGTGCATCGATCCCCTATGCTGCATCGAAGGCAGCGTTGAACCACATGACCCGGCTGCTCGCCGTATCGTTGGCTCCGGACATTCGGGTGAATGCCGTCGCTCCCGGGTTGGTCGATACACCCTTGACAGCCAATTGGACTGCAGCCCAGGCGCTTTGGCGGGAGCGGTCGCCCATGCGCCGGGCTGCTAAGCCGGAAGACATCGCCCAGGCCGTCGCATTGCTGGTGGCGTCGGACTACCTCACCGGGGAGATTCTTCTCTCGGATGGAGGTTTAAACCTTACGTAGCGCTCGCGCCGCGGTGTCGGGGCCTGATCAACAAGCGCGATCTCGAAAAACGCGTGATCTGCAAGATCGATAGGCGTCATGCACCGGAACTCGGTTTAGATCTGGATCAGCCGGATGTTGTTGGTGTTGCCGGTTGTATGGAACGGAATGCCGGCCGCCGTGACAATCGCGTCGTTGGGCTTGGCAAAGCCCTCCTCCCGAGCGTGACGGCAGGCCTTGGCCGTCATCTCCTCGTATGAGTCGACGTCGTCGGTGTGCACGCTGTGGGCTCCCCAGAGCAGGCAGAGGCGGCGCGAGGTATCGAGGTTCGGCGTCAGAGCCAGGATCGGCACCGCGGGACGCTTGCGCGCAACGCGGGCAGCCGTCGTGCCGCTCGCGGTGTAGGTGACGATCGCGGTGGCGTGGACGGCCTCGGCGAGCGTGGCTGTGGCCGTCGCGACCGCGTGGGGCGGCGTCTCCTCCTCGCCGGGGCTGGTGGCCGCGATGATCGAGCGGTAGAGCTTGTGGCCTTCCACGCTACGGATGATGCGATCCATCATCGCCACCGTCTCGACCGGGTACTGCCCCGTGGCGGATTCGGCCGACAGCATCACCGCGTCCGCCCCGTCGTAGATGGCGGTGGCCACATCCGAGGCCTCGGCGCGGGTCGGTGTCGGGGCCGAGACCATCGAATCGAGCATTTGGGTCGCCACCACCACGGGCTTCACCGCGAGCCGGCAGGCGCGGATCAGCTCCTTCTGCCGCCCGGGTACGTCCTCGTGCGGGATCTCGACCCCGAGGTCGCCGCGCGCCACCATCACGGCGTCGGACAGGCGGATGATGTCGTCGATGCGCTCCAGGGCCTGGGGCTTCTCGACCTTGGTCATGATGCCGGCCCGGTCCCCGATCAACCCGCGCGCCTCGATGACGTCGGAGGGCTTCTGCACGAAGGAGAGCGCCACCCAATCGACGCCGAGGTCGAGGCCGAAGGCGAGATCGGCGCGGTCCTTGGGTGTGAGCGGCGAGACGTCGAGGAGCGTGCCCGGCAGGTTTACGCCCTTGCGGTTCGAGATCGCGCCGGCGGTGATTACCTCGGCCTCGATTGCCGCGGCCTCGATGCCAGTAACGCGCACCCGCACGCGCCCGTCGTCGATGAGCAGGTCCTGGCCGGGCACGACGGCGGCGAAGATCTCCGGGTGATACAGTGGGATCGCATCTTTGGCCCCCTCGGCGCCTTCCAGGACGAAGCGCACCCGCTCGCCGGCGATAAGGTCGAGGCGGCCACCCAGGACGGTTCCGACACGGATCTTGGGGCCCTGTAGATCCTGCAGGATGCCGATCGGTCGACCGACCTCGCTCTCCAGGGCGCGGATGGCGGCATGGACCCGGGCGTGGTCGGCCTGGAGGCCGTGGCTGAAGTTGAGGCGGAAGGTATCGACGCCGGCCAGGAAGAGGGCCTTCAGCATCTCGGGCGAGGACGAGGCCGGTCCGACGGTGGCGACGATCTTGGCGTAGCGGTGACGGCGCATGATGGGCTCGGCCCGAAGGCCGCCTCTGCAAGAGTTGGGTCAGACGATCAGGATCGCGCGGAAGTCGTTCACGTTGGTCAGGGTCGGACCGGTGATGATCTCGTCCCCAAGCGCCTCGAAGAAGCCGTGACCATCGTTCCGGGCGAGGCTGGCATCCAAGCTGAGGCCGAGGCGGGCCGCCCGGACAATTGTATCCGGTGCGAGCACCGCTCCGGCGACTTCCTCCAGGCCGTCCACGCCATCCGTGTCACCAGCGAGGGCGTGGACCCGGGGATGGCCACGGAGTTCGACACCGAGTGCCAGCAGGAACTCGACATTGCGGCCTCCGCGCCCATGCCCACGCATGGTGACGGTGGTCTCCCCGCCAGAGAGTAGGACACAAGGCGCCGAGATCGGCAGGCCATGCTCGGCAACGCTTCGCGCGATGCCGGCCATGACCCAGCCGACCTCACGCGCCTCGCCCTCGATGGCATCGCCCAGGATGCACGCTGCGACGCCGACGTCCTGCGCGCATGCCGCAGCGGCCCGGAGGGCCATGAGCGGCGTCGCGATCATGCGCAGGTCCGGTGCCGCGAGGGCCGGATCCCCGGGCTTCACCGACTCTCCCGCACCGCTTTCCAATCTCGCCTGCACGGCCGCCGGGACTTGGATCCGGTACCGGGCGAGGATCGCCAGCGCGTCCGCGCAGGTGGTCGGATCGGGAACGGTAGGCCCGGAAGCGATGTCGAGGGGATCATCTCCGGGCGTGTCCGAGATCAGGAGCGTCACGACCTTGGCCGGATGGCAGGCCGCCGCCAGACGTCCTCCCTTGATCGCCGAGAGGTGCCGCCGAACACAGTTCATCTCGCCGATGGTGGCACCGGATCTCAGGAGCGCGCGGTTTACTGCCTGCTTGTCGCTTAAAGTCAGGCCTGGGCCGGACAGCGAGAGCAAGGACGAGCCGCCGCCCGAGATCAGGCAGAGGACGAGGTCATCGGGCGTGAGCCCGGCGACCAGGTCGAGGATGCGTCCGGCGGCGGCCTCGCCGGCGGCGTCCGGAACGGGATGGGCCGCCTCGACCACCTCGATCCGCTTGGTGGGTGCGCCGTGCCCGTAGCGCGTGACGACGAGCCCGGAGATGTCGCCCTGCCAGGCCGCTTCGACGGCCTGGGCCATCGAGGCGGCGGCCTTGCCGGCTCCGACGACGACGGTGCGTCCTCGTGGCGGTTCCGGCAAATGCCGGGCAAGGCTCACGGCCGGATCGGCCGCGGCCACGGCAGCCGCAAATAGCTGCCGCAGGAGATCCCCGGGCTCGACCATGGCCCTACTCGTTGTCGCCTTGAACGGCCGCGATCACCGCGTCGGTCACCATGCGGGTCGTGGCGTTGCCGCCGAGATCCGGCGTGTGCAGGCGCGGATCGGCCGTTACCCGCTCGACGGCGCGCATGAGCCGGTCGGCGGCCGGCTTCTCGCCGAGGTGCTCCAGCATCTGGCAGGCGGTCCAGAAGGTGGCGATCGGGTTGGCGATGCCCTTACCGGTGATGTCGAAGGCCGACCCGTGGATCGGCTCGAACATCGACGGGTAGGTGCGCTCCGGGTTGAGGTTGGCGGTCGGCGCGATGCCGAGCGAACCGGCGAGCGCCGCCGCGAGGTCCGAGAGGATGTCGGCGTGCAGGTTGGTGGCGACGATGGTGTCGAGCGTCTGCGGCTTCATCGTCATCCGCATGGTCATCGCGTCGACCAGCATCTTGTCCCAGGTTACGTCGGGGAAGTCGGCGGCGACCTCGGCCGCGATCTCGTCCCACATCACCATCGCGTGGCGCTGAGCGTTCGACTTGGTCACCACGGTCAGCAACTTGCGCGGACGCGACTGGGCCAGCTTGAAGGCGAAGCGGATGATCCGGTCGACGCCGGAGCGGGTCATCATCGAGACGTCGGTGGCGACCTCGTTCGGGTGACCCTGGTGGACCCGGCCGCCGACGCCGGCATACTCGCCCTCCGAGTTCTCGCGCACGATTACCCAGTCGAGCTCGGGACCCGAGACGTTGCGCAAAGGCGAGGTGATGCCGGGCAGGATGCGTGTCGGGCGGACGTTGGCGTACTGGTCGAACGGCTGGCAGATCGCGAGCCGCAGGCCCCAGAGGGTGATGTGGTCGGGCACGTCGGGCGCACCAACCGCGCCGAAGAAGATCGCGTCGTGGTTGCGGATCTGGTCACGGCCGTCGGCGGGCATCATCACGCCGTGCTTCTTGTAGTAGTCCGACCCCCAGTCGAAGTGGTCGAACTTGAAGCGGAAGCTGCCGGCCTTCTCGGCCAGGACGTCGAGCACCTCGATGCCGGCGGCGATGACCTCGACGCCGATGCCGTCGGCGGGGATCGCGGCGATGTTGTAGGTCTTGGTCATGACAGGTCTCCGTTGGGACGTTGGGGTGTGGGAACGAGGCAGGGGTTCAGCGCGCGATAGCGCTGGTAGGCTCGGCGCGCCGACCCGAGCGGGCGACGGCGAGGGTGACGACGGCGGAGAGGACGAGGAGCGCCGCAACGAAGACGAGGCCGCCGGTGAAGCTACCGGTCAGGTCCTTGATCCACCCGATCGCCCACGGACCAACGAAGCCGCCGAGGTTGCCGACCGAGTTGATCGTGGCGATGCCGACGGCCGCTCCGGAGCCGGACAGGAACATCGTCGGCATGGCCCAGAGCGGCGGCTTGGCCGCGCTGATGCCGACGTTGACAAGGCTGAGCGCGGCGATGACCGCAACGGCCGAGGCCGCACCACCTGCCAGCAGCAGACCGGCCGAGGCGACCAGGCAAGCGATTACGACGTGCCATGTCCGCTCACCGGTTCTGTCCGAGTGGCGCGCCCAGAGGATCATGGCAACGATCGCAATGGTGGGCGGCACACCGTTGAGGAATCCGACGGCCATCGTCGACAGCCCGAAGCTCTTGATGATCTGCGGCGCCCAGATGCCGAGCGTGTAGAGGCCGGCCGAGGTGCCGAAGTAGACGAGCGCGAGTGCCAGGACACGGATGTCGGTCATGCCGGCCAGGATGCCGTGGTTGGCGACCACCTTCTTGCGGGCGTGCTCCTCGTTCATCTCCGCGACGAGCCAAGTCCGCTGGTCCTCGGTCAGCCACTTCGCCTTCTCAGGACGGTCCGTCATGTAGAACAGCACGACCACGCCGAGGATGACGGCGGGGATGGCCTCGATGATGAACATCCACTGCCAGCCGTGAAGGCCGAGGACGCCTTCCATCGCGAGCAAGGCACCTGACAAAGGTGAGCCGATCAGCACCGAGACGGGAGCCGCCGCCATGAACAGCGAGACGACACCCGCGCGGTACCGGGCCGGAAACCAATAGGTCAGGTACAGGATGATGCCGGGGAAAAACCCGGCCTCCGCCGCGCCGAGCAGGAAGCGCAGGGCATAGAAGCTTTTCTCGCCTTCGATGAAGGCAAAGGCGCCCGATAGCATCCCCCAGGTGATCATCACGCGGGCGATCCAGAGTCTCGCGCCGACTTTGTCGAGGACGATATTGGAAGGCACCTCGAAGAGGAAATACCCGAAGAAGAAGATGCCGGCCCCGAACCCGAACACGGATGAGGAGAAGCCGAGGTCTTTGTTCATCGTCAGTGCGGCGAACCCAATGTTCACCCGGTCGATGAAGGCGATGAAGTAGAGCAGGCAGATAAAGGGGACCAGGCGCCATGCGACCCTGCGCATGGTCGCCCGCTCAAGCGAAGCGTCCATCGTTTCCTCCTGGGATGGCCAGCCTGCGTTGGTCTTTGAGCGCCAACTTGCATGCAAGATGGGATGAGATGCGCATTATCGTGCAAGGCTGTCAACTCTCACATTGCAGCTTGCATGGAAGATGGTACGACAGTTGGCAGTGGAGAGTGCGATGGACCGGGTGCGGACAGCGGCGAAAACAAAGGACGATCAGGAGGTTGAGCGTCGACCATCACTGGTCGACGACGCCTACCTGGCGATGAAGCAGGCCATCCAGGATTCGAGCTTTGCGCCGGGCTACCAGGCGTCGGAGCAGGAGATCGCCTTGCGTCTCGGGATGAGCCGCACCCCCGTCCACGAGGCGGTGATTCGCCTTCAGGAGGACGGTCTCGTCCGCGTGCTGCCGCGCCGCGGCGTCCTGATCTGTGCCCTCGCTCCGGAGGACATGCGGGAGATCTACGACGTCATCATCGCGGTTGAAGGACGTGCGGCCGAACTGCTCGCCGAACGGTCTGACGCCGAGCGTGCGGCCATCTGTGGGGAACTCGCCGACCAGACCGAGGCCATGGCCGAGGCGTGGAAGACCGGAGACTTTCTGACCTGGGGGCAGGCAGATGCCGGTTTCCACCGATTACTTGTCGAGCGGGCGGGGAACGGGCGAATGAACCGCATCATCCAGACGATCAACGATCAGTCACATCGCGCCCGCATGCTAACACTCAAGCTTCGACGGGAGCTTGGAGCATCTGTTGCCGAGCACCGTGAGATCATCGATGCGATCCGGATTGGCAATGCGATGCAGGCGCAGAACTCTACGCATCATCACCGACTGCGCGCCCGCGACGAGCTTCTTCCTCTACTTGAGAGTTTTGGCCTGAAGCATCTCTAAAGCACCCACACGCCTGCTTCTGTCGTGCGATTGGGTCAACTGCTCAGGTGTAATTGGGTCGGGATCCGCCCGTCTGCGCCACGGCCAAGAGGAGTGGAAGGGAGACCGTATCCTTGAGGGCGTTTCGACCGAAGCGGTCATCCACCGGCCTCAATCCCCGACAGCACATGTCACATTCGCGGACCCGGTCTCGTCCCTGTGTGGAGGCGCGCGTTTCCGGATCCTGGTGAGCCGGATGTCCGCGCGTCCCATCGAGGGGCGACCATGGACACTTCAATGACCGGCCAAACCGATACGAGAGATCCTCACCGAGCGCGTCCAAGTTCGGAGGAGTTGGTGCCGTCACGATACGCGGTGCGCATCGGCGAGATCGACGTGCTGGTCGTCAGCGACGGGGTCTTGCCCCTTCCGACGGCAATGCTCGCTCACAATGCGGACCCGGCGCTTCGGGCGGAATGGCTGGACGACATGTTCCTAGCGCCGGACGCATTCGACTGGCCGCTGAATGCCGTTCTGGTACGGAGCGGCGAGCAGACCATCCTCATCGATGCCGGGCTCGGGTTGGATCCGAACCTGGATCTGCCGCGAGCCGGCCAGCTGGTCAAACGTCTGGAAGCGGGCGGAATCAATCTTGCGTCCGTGACCGACCTGGTGCTGACGCACATGCACATGGACCATATCGGCGGGCTCCTCATCGACGGGGTGAAGGAACAGTTGCGGCCCGACCTGCGGATCCACGTGGCGGCCGCCGAGGTCGCGTTCTGGGAAGCACCCGATTTCTCCCGCACCTCAATGCCGACGGGCTTCCCGGACGCCCTTCGATCCACGGCCAGACGGTTCTCGGAGGCATATCGCAGCCATTTGCGAACCTTCGAGGAGGCGCATGAGGTCGCGCCGGGGGTGGTCGTCCATCGCACCGGGGGCCACACCCCCGGGCACAGCGTGGTCCGCATGACATCCGGCGGAGAGCGGCTCACGTTCGCCGGCGACGCCATCTTTCCGGTAGGCTTCGACCAGCCCAACTGGCACAACGGTTTCGAGCACGACCCCGAGGAGGCAGCCCGCGTTCGGATCCGTCTTCTCCGGGAATTAGCCGGGACCAGGGAACAGTTAGTCGCCACGCACCTGCCGTTCCCGTCCGTCGGCCGGGTCGCCGCCGATGGCGACGCCTTCCGTTGGGTGCCGGTGTTCTGGGATTACTGACCACGCCTCCAGCACGGACCAAGTCAGCGGCAGCGTCGGGGCAGAACCTACGGCGTTGCCGACCGAACCGCCGTTATCCCTGAGCTTGGCTCGGAAAGCGGCGGTTCCACGAACCGCGCCGCAAGGACTTCCCAAACGTGATGCGGGAGGCGCCGCTGCGAACCCCTCGATAATGACCGCCGTGCCTGCAGTGGCGGGACCACAACGATGCCGATCGGTACGTGCCGGCATCGATCACGCGTCGACCTGTCTCGGTACATGATCGAGTACGCCGCGCACCTTGCTCGCCAGCTGCTGCAGGGTGAAGGGCTTCGGCAGAAAATGCGTGCCGGGATCGAGCACGCCATTATGCACCACGGCATTGCGCGTGAACCCCGTCGTGTAGAGCACCTTGAGTTCCGGACGCCGCCGGATCGCCTCCTCGGCCAGTCGACGCCCGTTCATCTCGGCCATGACGATGTCGGTGAACAACAACGCGATGTCGGGCTGGGAGTCTAGGATACGCAATGCGGCGACACCGCTCTCGGCGTGGCGCACGCTGTAGCCGAGTTCGCGCAAGGCCTCGACACTGAGCAGGCGCAGGGCCTCCTCGTCCTCGACCACGAGGACGATCTCGCGTCGGCATCCGAGGGGCAGGACAGCCGTGAGCCGAACATCCTTAGGGGATCCGGCAGCTTCGCCCTCGCCATAGAAGCGCGGTAGGTAGAGCTTCACGCTCGTGCCCTGCCCGGGCTCCGAATAGATCCGTGCGTGTCCCTTCGATTGCCGCACGAAACCGTAGACCTGCGACAGGCCTAATCCTGTTCCCTTGCCGACCGGCTTGGTGGTGAAAAACGGATCGAACACCTTGGCCAGGACCTCCGGCGTCATGCCGGTTCCCGAGTCGGTCACGGCCACCAGGACGTACTGACCGGGTGATATCTCCACGGTCCTGGCATAGGCCTCGTCGAGGTGGGCGTTGGCCGTCTCGATGGTCAGGCGGCCGCTTCCGGTGTCGGTATCCGGCATGGCGTCCCGCGCGTTGACCGCCAGGTTGAGGATGGCATTCTCTAATTGGCTCACATCGGCATGGGTGCGCCATAGGCCGCCGGCAAGCACGGTCTCCAACGCGATGCCCCCGCCGAGCGTGCGGCGCAGGATCTCTGACATCCCGGACACGAGCTTGTTGGCATCGATGGGCTCCGGCGCGAGCGGCTGTTGGCGCGAGAAAGCCAGCAGGCGTTGGGTGAGCGAGGCTGCGCGGTTCGCACCATCCGTCGCAACATCAATGAAGCGCTCGATGTCGCTCTCGCCACGTGCCATGCGCTTGCGGATCAGGTTGAGGCTGCCGATCACGATGGCGAGCATGTTGTTGAAGTCGTGCGCGATGCCGCCGGTGAGCTGGCCGACGGCCTCCATCTTCTGCAACTGCCGTAGTTGGGCCTCGGCCGTCTCACGGCTCTGCATCTCGACAATGAGCGCGCGGTTCGCGTCGTCGAGTTCCTGCGTGCGCGCAGCGACTCGGTCTTCCAGCGCCAGGTTGAGGTCGCGCAAAGCGAGTTCGGCGACCTCGCGCTCGCGTGTCCGTGCCTGCAATTGAAGCGCCGCCGTCGCAAGCGCCGCCCCGATCCGGTTCACCTCCAGGATGGGGGTCGCGATGGCCTCGACCTGGCTCCCCTGGCCTATCGCCTCTGCGCCGTCCCCGAGGCGACGCATCGCACGGTCCACCCGTTGACCGACCCCGAACGCGATGCCCACGACAGGCAGGCCGAGCACGAGCCCCACCCCGACGAGGATCATCATCGAACGTTGCAGCGGCGCCTCGGCAAGCTCCCTATCGACCACGACCGCCGCGGTCCAACCCGTCAGCTTCGACTTGCCGTAGCCAACCAGGACATCCTGTCCGACCCGGTTGCGGCCGTAATAACGTCCAGCGTCGTCGACCGTGTGAGTGCGAAAATCGGATGAGGTCAGCTTGCCGACGAAGTCCTCCTGCCGCTCGGTGCGGACTGCGACGATTCCGTTGCGATCCACCAACGACCCGATCCAACCGGACGGGAGATCCTCTCGGCGCGTCGTTGCCACGAGGTGGTCGAGGTCGAGGCTCGCCGCGAGGAGATAGGTCGGCGTTTCGCCGATGCGGATAGGAGCGCCGACGATCTGGAAGACGGGCTGCTTCGAGACCGAGGTCAGGAAGACGTTGCTGACCACCGCGACGCCCGTTCGCAAAACCTCTCCGTCGATCTCCGCAAGGGCCGGGGGCGCAGGTGCGGCGGTTCCGAGCGGCGCTCGGGTCGTCATCGCGGCAGTCCCGTCGATACGCCGGAGGTTGATGTTGATCCCCTGCAGGCGGGTGATCTCCTGCATCTGGGCGTAGAAGGGCGGCAGGTCGTGAGCTGCGAGGCTCGGTGAGGTCGCGAGCGCCTGAAGTGTCGAGAGCACACCATGGATCTCGCGGTCGAACGCCACGGATAAGCCGTGGGCTCGGATCTGCACGTCCTGTTCGACCCGCGTGCGTTCGGACGCGGCGAAGCGCCAGAGCAGGACACCGACGAACAGCAAGGTTGGGACCAGCAGGCCGACGAAGAGGGTCAGGAACTGCCATCGGAGCGGACGTGGAGGCTTCAACCCTTCGTCCCTCGCCTAGCGAGCTGGCGGGTTCGGTCCCGCCTCGGCCTCTCGATGGAGGGCGTCATGATCGTCGTTCCTCGCGATGCTCCCTGCATGACGAGGGTCGAAGAGCGGACGTGACATGGCGGAACGGATTTTCCTGGCCGTAGGGGCGTCTGGCCTCCGCTCAGACCAATTTCATCGGAGCCGATGTCACACTGGGCAGGACCGCTCTCGTCTTGTTTTCGAACGTCCCCACCGGGACCGGACACAGGACGGAGCGTCACATGAAGATCGTCGTCATCGGCGGCACGGGGCTGATCGGCTCGCAGGTCGTCGCCACTCTGAAGGCCGCCGGCCATGACGCCCTCGCGGCCTCGCCGAACACCGGCGTCAACGCCATTACCGGCGAGGGCCTCGCAGTAGCGTTGAAGGGGGCCGCCGTGGTGGTCGATGTCGCCAACTCGCCATCGTTCGCCGACGACGCGGCCATGGACTTCTTCGTCCGCGCCGGACAGAACCTCGCCGCGGCCGAGAACGATGCCGGCGTGTCCCACCACGTCGCGCTCTCGGTGGTCGGCACCGAGCTCCTGCTCGACAGCGGCTACTTCCGCGCCAAGCTCGCCCAAGAGGAGTTGATCGCCTCGGCGGGCGTACCCTGGACGCTTGTCCGTGCCACCCAGTTCTTCGAGTTCGTCGCCGCCATCGCGGGAGCCGCAATCGTCGACGGCGTCGCGCGCGTGGCCTCCGCACTGATCCAGCCGATCGCGTCGGCCGATGTCGCGACGAAGGTCGCCGAGGCCGCGTTGGCGCCCCCCCGGAACGGCATTGTCGAGATCGCCGGCCCCGAGCGACTGCCGATGGTCGAGCTGGTGACGCGTCATTTTCAGGGCCTCGGTGAGACGCACGAGGTCCGCACGGACGACACCGCACCGTACTTCGGGGTGGTCCTCGGCGGCCCCTGGCTGACGCCCGGCGGTGACGCGTGGCTTTCGGAACGGCGTTATGACGACTGGCTGGCGGCACAGCCGAAGCGCGGGGCCTGAGGCCTCCCGCCGATGGATGCAGCCTATTTTCCGGCGCTGTCTGCGCTGGCCGGGTCGGCCATCGGTGCGATGGCGTCCTTCGCGACCACTTGGCTGACGCAACACAGCCAGGAGCGCGCGACGCTGCTGGTGCAGGACCGTGCGCGACGGGAAGCGCTCTACGGCGAGTTCATCCGGGAGGCGTCGACCTTGTTCGGCGACGCCTTCCGACACGACCTCGACGACCCCGCCAAGCTGGTGAACCTCTATGCCATCGTGAACAAGATCCGGCTCTTCGGAGAGCCGGAAACCCTCCAGGAAGCCGAGCGCGTCATGCAGCGCATCGGCGAGACCTACTTCGCCCCGAACAAGGATCTCGCCGCCTTCGCCGACATCCGCCACGCCAGCGACCTCGACCCGCTCTGTGCGTTCTCGACGGTTTGCCGCAGGGAGCTGGCGATCGCCCGCCGGTGAGGCTCATTGAGGCATCGGCGCTTCCGGTAATTCACCGAACGAAACCGCCATTTTCTGGAGCTTGTCCGGGTTGCGGGTGAAGTAGATGCCGACGATCAGCCCGCCCTGGATATCCAGGGCGACGGTCTGGAGCATCCCGCCCGGCTCCAGGCTGAGGTAGCCCGGCAGGCCATCGATCCAGAGGTCCTGCAGCTTACGGGCATGCTGGATCCACGACTTGCGCACGACCCCCTCGAACATGCGCGTGACCTTGTCGATTCCGATGATGGCCCGTGGGAAGGCGAGTACCTTTCCGCCTCCGTCGGAGTGCACAACGACGGCATCGGCGAGCATGCTGCGAAGCGCTGCGACGTCGCCCGTCGTCGATGCTTCGAAGAAGGCCTTGGCGATACGCGCCCCCTCTTCTCGCTCCACGGGGAAGCGTGGGCGTGCGGATTGCACGTGCTTCCTGGCCCTCGCGGCGAGTTGACGAACTGCCTGTGGCTCACGCCGGAGGGTGACCGCGATTTCCGCAAGCGGGACCGCGAAGACGTCGTGCAAGAGGAACGCGGCCCGCTCAAGCGGCGAGAGCCTCTCCAAAGCGAGCATCAGCGTGAGCGTCAGGTCGTCGCCAGGGGCTTCGTCCGGGACCAGGGCAACGGGCTCGGGCAACCAGGTTCCGAAATAGGTCTCACGCCGGACCCGGGCGGACTTCATGACGTCCAGGCAGAGCCTCGTGACCGTCCGCGAAAGGAAGGCGCTGGCCGAGGCGACCTCAGCATGGTCGACGTGCCGCCAGCGCAGCCAAGCGTCCTGTACGACATCCTCGGCCTCGCCGAGGGACCCAAGCATGCGGTAGGCGAGCCGGATGAGCCGCGTACGCTCCTGCTCGAAGACGCGGGTCGGATCATCGATGGTCGGCATGACGGAACGACCAGACGCTGAGGGCGACCGCGATAAGCGCAGGGAGTGTCACCGCGGGAAAGTCGCGGGGTAGAACCTCCGGCCCGCAGATACCCACCGCAACCTCCCAGAAGTGGAACAGCGCGTGGCCCGAGAGCCAGACGGCACCGAGAGTCCAGAGCAGCGAGCGCGGTCCGGGGCGGAACGCGCCGTACGCGAACCCCGACCCGATCAGCACGAAGATCAGGCCGATATCGCGCAGGAAGTGCTGATTGAACGGCCCTGTCGTCGTCACGCCCGGTACCACGAAATACCATGCCTCGGGTGCGGTGAGCATGAAAACGCCGTTCCCGGCCAGTCCTGCGCCAAGGATGCCGGCGAGTACCGGAATGGCTTTGATCATCGAGCTCTCCCCACGTGTTTGGTTCACGTGAGTGACGATGCACAGCCGCCCAATGTGACATCGGATGGGAGTTTCCGCAGGTACCTTTCAGAACCTCGGCTTCGCACAGTTCATATCACCGAACACCGGCTGCCTGACCCGATGGTCGAGCGTCGCTACGAAACATTCGATCAAGCCAGGACACGGAACCCACGGACACCCCGACCGTAACGATATCCATCGACGAACGACTGCTTTTGAGATGTCTAGATGCAGGCATCTAAGGCAACGTTGGGTCGAACATTGCCGTGACTGTGGTTGAGACTGCCCTCCCCGTCCTATCGAGCGGTAGCTCTGGAAAGCTACCACTGGACCCGACCGAAGGCCGACCTGGTGTCACCGCGTTAGGCGGCTTGTGGGCATCCCTCCGCTTTTAGCACGCGCTTGGTGGACGCTGGAGCACGAGCGAGCAGGAGGGCCGGGCGGATAGCTCTGGCGACTAAATTGCCTCCGCAGTTGGGGCAGTGTCCCTTAAGTACGTCTTCTGCACATGTTGCACAGAACGTGCATTCAAAGGTGCATATGCGGGCATTTTCACTGTCTGCCGGAAGGTCACTGTCACAGAATTCACAGTTGGGCCGTAGCTCAAGCATGGTTTCACAGGCGCCTCAATGACAAAAAACCCGCGACGGGTGTCGCGGGGCGCTTCATGCTTGCAGGAGATGCAGCTTCAGGATTCACCCGCTTGCTGCCCAGAACTCTGCACGCGCGACAACGCCACCGTGGAGCTCGCGGTGACGGCGTCGGTCACAGAAGGGCTGGCTCTCGAATATGCGCGACCAACCTGTAGCTGCGGGATGTTAAGGTCAAGATCAAAGTCGGCTTCCCACTCTGAGCCAAGGTTGTCGACCAAAGGTGAGCAAGGAGCAAAGCGCTTGCATAGGCTCCTTTGAGCCAAGTCCGCCTTGAGCCGACGTTCATCCAATTGGCGAGACGGTCAATTTGCGGACAAGCACCGTTCTTACCATCACCAGTTCACATGTCCGCAAGCCGCCATCGCAGGCCGTTAACCCAGGGAGAAAACTCAAGCTCCTGGCATTAGCCGAAGGTGCACATGCACCTTTTCGGCGGATTGCTATGCCACGCGTGGCTGGGTCTGCACCGCAACGTTCGACCGTCCTTCGTTCCTGGCCTCGACAATCGCGAATAGGTCTTCGACGCGGCGGCGCTCTTCGGCGGCGTGCGGGAAGAGATAGGCGCATGCCACGTAGACCGTGAGGTTGACCGCCAAGCCGAAGCATCCAGAGGTCAGCCCATATCCGAAGGGTAGCTGCCCTCCGAACGCGAGTTCGAGGCCGACCGCCGTGATGAATCCGAGGATCATCCCGGCGAGCGCGCCTTGCTTGTTCCCACGCTTCCAGAAGATGCCCAGGAACTGTGGGATCGAGAGTTGGATGATGCCTTGGTAGGCCAGAACCGCCAATGAGAAGAGGGCCGGTAGCGTCAGAGTGGCGAGCCAGGAGGCAAGGAGCGTCAGGAGCAGCATCCCGACCTTGGCGATGACGATCATCCGCTTTTGATCGATTTCGACGTAGTTGCCGACGAGATCGTTGGCGAGTTGCGCCCCGTAAGCCTGGATGTTTCCGTCCGTGTGGCCCATCGAGGCAGCCAGCAGGACCACGCCCGCGAGTCCCAGAAGGACAAGCCCTCCGGCCTGCTCGGAGATGATGAACCAAACGTCGTCGGGCTTGGCGACCGCCTCGGGCACCTTGGAGGCGAGCATGCCGAAGATCAGCAACGCGACGCCGAACAGGAACGTCAGCGGAACGGCGAGGGCCGCCGACTTCTTGAGGCTGTGGACCCCGTCAGCCGTGAACAGGCGCACGAATATATAGGGCCAGCACCAGCCGCCGAGTGCGCCCGTGAACATGAGGGCGAACAGGTAGAGTGGACCTTCCTTCGAGCCGAAGCTCGGGATCGCGAACATCCTGGGATCGAGCGTGGCGAGCGTGCTGCCCTTGACCACGACGAGCCAGACGATCAGCCCCACCAGCATTAGGCCGCCACCGATGTAGGCGACAATGCCCTGGAGATAATCCGAGATCACTACCCCGCGCATGCCCATGCGCACTGTCCAGACTTGGCGCAGCGCGATGACGAGGACGCCGAGCACGACCGATGTCGAGAATGAAAGCGTACCCAGCGACATGGCCTGGAACAGGTTGCCGAGCGCCTGCATGCCGAGCACCAGCCAGGGAAGGCCCGAGACGATGCCGATGAGGGCGGCGATGGTGCGGATGTGGCGCGAGTCGTAGCGCAACGCGAAGAGGTCGCCCTGCGTGCGCAGGTCGTAGACTTTGCCCCATGTCCAGACCGGCCGGGCGAGGACGAAGAGCAGCACGACGGTCAGGAGCGAGTAGGACAGGACGTAGAACGACATGACCCCGGCGGTGACGGAGAGCGCCCCGAAGGCCGTGAACATCGAGCCCGGATACCAGGTGTTGAGGAACGACATCGCTTGGTAGCGCGCGCTGAACGAGCGTCCGCCCACGGCGTAGTCGGTGAAGGACTGGTCCACGGTGCGGTTTCGCTGGAGCACCCAGACGACGGCGGCGAAGAAGAGGGCGAGCAGGCCGAAGGTGATGATCATGCCGCGCTCCCCGCATCGGCATCGTCCAGCAGGTAGGCGGCGACGAGGCTGGCCGTGATGCAGAGGCTGACGGCCAGGAAGTAGAAGAGCGCCGCCGGAACGCCAGCGATCGGATTCGTGCGGCCGTCAGCGATCCAGTAGAGCGGCGGCGCCAGGGCGATCACCACGTCGATCAGAAACCACAGTTTGACGATCCCGCGCCGGAATGGCGCAGGTGATCCTTGGGTCGGCATGGCGTTTCCTCGATTTTGATTTTTAGTGGAGCAGGGGTTCGAGCTTGTCGAAGCAACTCGGCCAATCCTGCGCATAGGCATCGCGGAGTTCGGCCAGGGCGATCCGCCTGTGGGTCAGGCGCATCTCGGTCGAGCCGCTGTCGAGCGGGGTGAGGTCGATCTGGAGGAGGGTTTCCTCGCCGCAGAGTAGGGTGAGAGGCCCGTCGTAGCTCCAAGTCTGGAGGATGTGCCGCCCCGGCTCCAATGCCCTGTAGCAGCCCGTAATCCGGTGCTGGGCACCGTCCGGGCTACGGGTACGCAGCAGGAAGCTGCCACCGACCCGCAGGTCCGTTTCCGCATGCTCGACGATGTTGGCGCCTGGGGCGAGCCATCGCTGTAGCAGCGTCGGATCGGTCCACGCCCGGTAGACCTCGGCACAGGGCGCACGGAAGACGCGAACGATGACGACAGCGGGTTCAGTCTCGCTCATCGGCAGCCTCGTTCCCGGTTCGCTCATTCAGAAGGTCATCGAGGACGTCCAGGCGCTCATCCCAAAAGTCCGTGTAGGAGCGAATCCATGTCAGCGCCCGTACCAGGGGACGTTGATCCAACGAGCAGTGGTGTACACGGCCCTGCACCTCTCGTTGAACCAGTCCCGCGCCCTCAAGCACCTTCAGGTGCTTGGAGGCGGCCGCCAGGGACATCGCGTAGGGTTGCGCGAGTTCCGTCACCGTCCGTTTGCCGGACGAAAGCTGACGAACCATGGCCCGGCGGGTCGGGTCCGCGAGGGCGTGGAACACCTGATCCAGAGATTGGGTGTGATATTCAACCATTCGGTTGATATAAGCAGCCCTGCATGCTGGGCGCAAGCGGAATCCCGCAGCCATACGGTCCCAGTGTGTACCGAGGAGGACGAGGCGACCCTGACGGCGGCCGTCCACGCCTACGCGGTTCCGCTCGCCGTCCTGTGCCGGGAGGCGTTGGAGGGTCGGCTGTCCCTGTACGGTCGTTTGGCGACCAAGCGGCCTGCAGGGGGTGATCGTGCGGCGCGAGGAGGTCCTGGATGTGCGGCGTCGTCTTCGCGCGATAAAACATCAGGTGCCGTTAGGCTTCGTCCCTTACGAACCAACCGCTTGGTTTGTGAGCCGGACCTGACGACACCCTCTGTCCGCGAGGTCCGAGGCCATCTGCGCCGCCTCGTCCGAGCAATCCGCCATCACTGGCCCAAGACCTCGATCACCATCCGGGGCGACGGCGGTTACAGGCGGCCCGAGGCCATGAACGGGTGCGAAGACAACGGCGTCGCTTACGTCTTCGGCCTGACCGGCACGAAGGCGCTGGCCGCCAAGGTCGAGGATATCGCCGATACCATCCGGGTGGTGCGGACCATCGGCGACAAGGATGCGGTGCGCGGCTTTGCCGAGACCACGCACGCAGCCAAGTCCTGGCGGCAGCAACGTCGCGTCGCCGCCGCATCGAGGCGACCCGACTTGGCCTCGATATCCGCTGCGTGGTCACGAACACCGCCACCGGCACGCCCGAATGGCTCTACGCCGAGCTGTCCTGCGCCCGCGGACAGGCCGAGAACTTGATCAAGCTCCACACGGGCCAGCTCGCCTCCGACCGTACCTCGTGCCGGGACCCCGTCGCCAACCAGACGCGGCTCGTCCTGCACACCGCTGCCTATTGGTTGATGCTCACTGTGCGCGAGGCCGTCCCGTCCGCGGACCGCCTCGCCAGGGCCGAGTTCGCAACGATCTGCCTCCGGCTGCTCAAGCTCCGAGCCCGTATCCGCGAGACCGCTGCCCGCGTCCGCATCGCCTTCGCCGCCGCCTGTCCAGAAACCGACCTGATCCGCCACCTTCCGACCGCCCTCGCCCCGACACTGGCCTGAACCACGGAGCTGCGACGCCCCAACGAACCCGCTCCCGTCCCTCCAGCGCCGACCGAACAATCCCGATCCACACGCGTCAGAACAGACGAACGATTCCACGCGCCATCAGCCCAAAACGGAGCGTACGCCGATGCCCGATGAATAAGACGGGCTCAGAAGGGAGGGCTACGACTGGCTCTTTTGTCAGTGAAGATTTGCCAACCGGAACAGCCCTCGGCGAGACCGTCCGAAGGACGCGGCTAGCATCGTGCTGCGGTCAGTTAAGACATTTACGTAAAGTAGCAATAGAGTTTTGATCGTGCGGTACGGATCATTTCGCTTGCTAATCGGCCGATATTAGGCCTAGAAATATAATCCTCTTGAGTAGATTAAGGTACATGATCATACCTCGAAATCTGCTTCTCGCCTCACTGCCTACCACGGAGTGGATCGAGCTTCAGCCTTTGCTGGAGCACGTTCAATTACGGAAGCGGCAGGTGCTTGAAGAGCCCCGTACGGGCATCCAGTACGTCTATTTCATCGAGCATGGACTTGCCGCAGTTCAGGCACGCACGCAGGCCGAAGGTCCACACGGCGTAGGGCTACTCGGGCGTTTTAGCATGACCGGCTTGCCGCTAGTGCTCGGTACCGAACGCTCACCTTTGCGGGTTGTTGTTCAAACAGGAGGCGAGGCTTACCGACTGAAGGCTTCAGATGCGGAAGCGTTTTTCAAGCATGACACAGCGCTGCGGCGCTTAGCATTACGCTACATCCAAGTCCGTATGGTGCACGCCGCCCATCTGGCCCTATGCAATGCACGTCATCCTGTGGAGCACCGAGTGCGACGCTGGTTGCTTCTGGCTCTAGAGTTGCTGGGAGAAGACGAGATTTGCGTAAGCCATGCGACTATTGCCGGCCATCTTGGAATGAGGCGTCCCAGCGTGAGTGAGCATGTGAAACGATTGGAAAAGGCAGGGCTCGTGAGCCAGGGGGTTGCCTGCATAACAGTGCACAATCGCACTGAGCTTGAGCTAGGCGTTTGCGAGTGCCACCGGTTGGTTTGGGCTGAGTACCGCAGACTGCAGAACGGCTGAGTTCAACTCTCCAAGTAAGAGAGGAACGAGAACGCTAAGCCTCTCGCTGAACTTCTTTTTGGATGCCTCGCCCTTGATGCAGGCAGACCCGATCGGAGGCTGATCTCCGGCGCACTCATGACCCTGTCGAGAGCCCCCGCGTCGTACCCATAGCGGCGCGATCATGGCTGCGGATCGAATGGATGGTCGACCAGATCCACTCATGTCATGTCCGTGGCGTCCGTCTCGTCGAGACCGAACGCGTGACGGGCTTTCCCGCCATCGTCGACTTCTCGGACCAGATCGCCAGGAACGAACTGCCACGGCTCGAACGGCTGTGCGACGAGGCCGCACCAGCGGTGCCGAACGCGTTCGAGGAGTGGGCCCTACGCCGTTTGGATGTGGACCGCGACCCCGACAACTGGCTCGACCGCATGTCCCTGTACGCCGCCTTGGACGCCTGCGAGGCCACGGGCTTCGAGACCCTGGAGAAGGGCGCTCCCGTGTTCTCGCAACTCGGCGCCCCTGAAAAGGCGGCCGCCTCCCTCGCGTGCTATTGGATCGCCCGGGGCGCCGAGGCCGGCACCGAGCGCTTCCTCGACGATCTCGTACTGCGGAGCCACACCACAAGGACCATAAAGGGACTCAGTTTGCCTTCGTAGTCGCAGGAAACGGTTCACCTGCTACATCTTTGCTAAGTGGCGTATCACCCGGTGGTACGCCGTTCTTCAGCAATATCCACGCAACGATCGGATCCAGCTGGTCGTCTGGCAGCGATCCCGGGGCATTTTGGGGCATATTTGCATGGATCCAACCTCGCAGGTCCGCAACGGGTCTTCCTGCCCACTTCTGTTTGAAAGCGTCGTTCACGAGAGACGGTCCGAGTGCGCCTGTTAGATCGGGGCGATGACACTGTGCACAATGATTATTGAACTTAACATGTCCGTCCTCAGCCTGTTGCTTCGTGAACGGACCCATCGCGGCGAGGCCATTAGAACCCGCAAGCGTAGCCCCACCCCCTGCTGACAGGAATAAAATGGCAGCGCAGCTGAAGATTGTGGTGCTGACGCGGAGCATTGTAGCATTCCTCCTAATGACCTCGCCGAATAATCAGACTAGCGGATCGATTTTTCGGCGTTATCAACGTGTGTCATGCACCCTTTCTCGTCTTGATTCGCTGCTTTTTCGGCAGCCAATTTCAATTCGGCCCTCGCCATCGCGCCTTTGCCAGCGTTCTGGTTAGAAGGCATCAAGGTTTCTACTCTCTTCATCTCGCTTGCGCAGTTTTTCTCCGCCGCCTGTGCTGAACCAGCATAGATGGAGGCTACACATACTGTCAGTGCAAAAGTCAAAACGCTTCTCATGGTGAAAACTCCCGTCGTTGATGTTGGAAACGTTAACTAAACCAATGGCGGAAATTAGCGTTCCGAGCGCAAAATCCGTTTCGCCCGGAATGTGGTACGCTAGGGTACCACTCTCATAATATTGCGCTTATTTGGATCAGATGAACGAGAGACGCTAAAAGGAGGCTTCGAGTTTTCCTGCTTTCGCGGATATCTAGTCTGTTTCGCCTGCTGCGGCGCGCAAGATCCTTGAGCGAACACTCAAGGATAACGATTCGGCCTGTTCGAATCGCCTCGTTGGGTCGTCGCGATCGATCTTCCAGACAGCCGTTATGGTTCCGGGCGTAAGGCGAATACGAAATGTGGGGAATGCGCCTGCAATGGTATTATAGTGATTGTTTTTAATCACCTATGATTTATTGCATATCGCATGGAGGGATGTCAGTTCCTCAAGAAGCCACTAATCCGCACGGCGTCTTAAGTAAAATTCCTTGCTTCCCCGACGGCATGCAAATAGACAACTTCCGCTTTCGCGCCCTTAGCCGAGAGCGCTAATTGTTCGTACGGATTGCTCCAGCCTCGTGTCGCATCGTTAGCGCAAAGCCGTTCCCTGCCCCCTCCCCTATGTCGTATTCCTGTCTAACTTCCGAAGAAAAAAGCCAGTCCGAATAAGATATACACTCCGACGAGAAGGAGGCCCTCAAACCAAGTTGTCTCACCATCCCGGGCGACTCCGTTGACGATGAAGGCGGTGCTCGCAATCGCGAAGAGATGCAGAGGATTGGAGAAAACGAGCGTCATTGGATGGCCGAGCGCCCAGGAGATGATGACCAGCAGAGGCGCGAGAACCAGTGCTACCTGTACTGCTGATCCAATGCAAATGTTGAAGACGAGGCCCATCTTGTCTTCATGCGCGAACCAAGATGCTGCAAATAAGTCACCGGCAGTGCCGACCAGCGCCAGTACTATGACACCCAGGAACATCGGCGAAAGGTGAAGGGAGCCCGCTGCCTGCGAGACCGTGCCCGCGAGCATCTCGGATTCGAACGCTATGGCCACGGTTGCGCCGACGAGAACCATCAAGGCAAACGGTAGACTCCAGTCGGCCTTTTCGCCGTCTTTGTCCTTCGCAAAGACATCCCGGTGGGTGACAAGCGTAAAGCCGAGGTTGGCGAGGTAGAGCAGAATTAGTACGACGGAGACGCCGAGGCTGAGCTCCTCGTCGGTGATGCTCAACGTCACTGCTCGGTCGGACATCCGCCCGCTCAAATCGAACACGGCCGGCAACAACAGGGCAATGACGACAAGGATCAATAGAGTCGAAAGCAGGCCGGCCCGCTCCGCGCTGAACCGCTGTCGCTCCCTGGTCGCTCCGCCCACGATGATGGCCAGGCCCAGCCCAAATAGGCTAGTTCCCATAATTGAGCCCGCGATCTGAGCCTGAACGACCTCGGCCTCTCCGCGCAGAAGTACAAATAGCGCGAGTACAAGCTCGGCGATGCTGCCGAAGCTCACCGTCAGCAATCCACCGAGAGCGGGTCCTACCCGGTCTGCGAGCTGGTCGGTAGCGCGCCGGACCCATTCGGCCAGGACTGCAACGGCAAGTGCACTGGAGCCGAACACAAGGAGCGGAGAGGCGCCGATGAGGTATTTGAGCACCGCCGATGCAGGAATGAGGACTAGCAGAAGTTTGAAAACCATATTGGAAAGGCACCTTTTGGCTGATATTCAATCGATGTTGCGGCCATCATCGAACATCGAGCAACGCAACCTCCGGCCGCCGGACTACCTGGTTGCTGCGTGGTGGCGCTCCGTGCGCGTTGAATCACAATGGTATCCCTACCTCACCTGCGATCGACACCTTCCTGATCAAAGCGGCCGATGCTCGTGAACGGGCGCATCCTGGCAGTGCGATTCGGCTTTCGCGTCCCCACTCGATCCGTCAGCAGCTTGGGATAGGAATGCAAAGACTAAGACGAGCGTAAGTGCGCTAGCCAGCCTGACCACTATTCTACCAGCAGTTCCGGACTGCCGCCCAATTGTACGGCTGACATTGTCGTTTGCAGGGCCAGGAAGATCCCTTGGCCATCGTCGCCACTTCCGGCAGCCTGAGGGCGCGTCTTTGAGAAATCGCGTTGACGTTGGGACAAGCTGATACCGGCATGACATGGTTGAGGGCCCCGCAGAGCAGTCTGAGGTCAGGGCGTCTGTGCCGTGGTGCCTAGCCAGTTGGATGGCACCTACGTCGGTGTACCGCGCGTGATCGTTAAACCATCGACGCCCAATTTATCGCGGGCCCGTGCATTCTGCCGCTAGAGATGTTTGGGCTCCCAAAGGTGTTCCGCGTCCTTCGTTCCAGTGAAAAACGAGTTTTGCGGCCGGTGACATCGTCGTTCTCCTCCCGCTCCTTATCGGTTGGCCGCGAGCTCCTGTTATCCTGATCAAGGTTTCGCGAAACGGCAATGGCCGCGAAAGCAAGCAAGCGAGGGCGCTCTTGAGTGGCGTCAGGGTTGTCCTGACAAGATTGCGGTCTTCTCTGACTGCTGGGCGGCGCGTTGCGCCACAGATCATCGAGCAAGCGGGGTGGAGGTCGCCCACCAAGCCCAGACGTTACGTCTGGTCCGCGCCGCGGCAACGTCGTTCCGGTAGCCGCGCATACCGTACAGCACGGCGGTCAAGTCGGGCCTAGGGGTGCGACTATGGCCGACGTGTTGAACTGCCGAGGCCGCATCGCGGCCGCCCACTGCGCCCTATGGCGCCTATCGGTACTCAGGGAGTTCGATCTGATGAGACATCTTACAGTTGCCATCGCAGCGGTATCGAGTGTTGTTCTGTTCTCGTCTTCAAGCGAGGCGCGTCCCTTCGGGGGTAATCATGGCTTCCACGGCCATCATGCTGGCCTCCACGGTTACAGAAGCAGCGGCTTCCGCCATCATCACGGACACTTCGGTGGATATCGGAGCGTTGGCTTCCGCCCCGCGCGGTACGGCTTTGGCGGCCATCATGGCCGATACGGTTACCGCCGCGGCCATCGCGGCTTCAGCCTCGCAGCCGGCCTCGGTCTCGGCCTCGCAGCTGCGGCCATCCGGCCCGCCTATTACGGACCAAGCTACGGCTATGCACCTGGATACGCCCCGGTCGGCTACAGCTATGGATACGGGTACGGGCCCCGCCGTCCCTACTATGGATGCGGCTACTGACGCGCACTGGGAGGGGAGTCCGTTGCAAACGCGCCGTGAAGCGCTCCCTCCGGAACGATCGATCTATCCAGCCACCGCGCTCCGTAAGGCTGGTTCCCCATCTATCAACCTCAGGTGAGTATCATGAAGAACATCGTCATCAGCGCGCTCGTTGCCGCCCCATTACTCGCTTCGCCGGCCTTCGCCCAGGACAAGGGCGTGGCCAAAACAGACAGTCCGGCCATCCCCATGACGGCACAGCCACCCGGCACAGCCATGTCCGGCGGCATGGTCATGGCCAATACGGCGACCGCCAAGATCAAGTTCGTGACGGCCAAGCCAGCCGATGTCACGTCCTCAAAGCTCGTGGGTAAGAACCTGTACAACAAGCAAGATGAGAGCGTAGGCGAAATCGAAGATCTCGTCATCGAAAACGGAAAGACGATCAGTGGCGTCGTCGTCAGTGTCGGTGGCTTCCTCGGCATAGGCGAACGCTACGTCGTGGTCGACCCGTCTTCGATTTTTCTTCACCGCATGGACGGTAAGCTCAAGGCGATGGTCGATACCGACAAGGATGCATTGAAAAACGCACCCGAGTTCAAGTACGATAAGAAGAACTCCTAAGCGAAGCACCACGGGTGGCGGCCTGATGAGGCTTGAAGCCCCGCCGTGCTGCGGCCGCGTGTACGTGAAACAGAGCGCGCAACGGTATCGGCTACGGCCCTTCCGCCACTCCACCTGTCGGGAATATCCCGACAGGTGTCGGTGAGAACGGAGGAAGGCGCGAAGCGCCTTGTCGGCCCCTACATCATGAGCGCACCTTTCAGCCGTGGCGCGAGCGTCGACGCAGCTGAAAGGAATTGGCTCATGCTCATGGAAGTCATCAAACAAGGCGCTTGCGCCCGGGTCGGCGGGCGCCCGCGCGATGCCTGTCCGCATCCCGGAGAGTCCCGTGAGCGCCGCGCCTGGTTGGAAGGGTACGACGGGACCAACTGGGAGTTCGGAGCGCGGGCGCCTCACCCGACAGAGACCGTTTCTTCCTCTCCGCCGCTTCCCGATCGCACCGCAAATGCGATCCCAGATTTGGTCTGGCGGTGAGGCTGCGGTCATGGACCACTATCCGCCTTCCACTCCGGCTTCTCAGTCGCGGCCCAACGGAGCGGCTTCGTTTGGCGTGGCCGGCGGTCCAGCGACGATCTCGAGCAAAGGCGGGGAGGCCTCCATGACAGGAAAGCTAACACGAAGACTAGAACGCCGCTGCCTGGGTCGGCTCGAGAGGGTGGTCACTGTCCTGGTGGAGGCGGAGCTACATGACCGTACGGCAGCACCTCCGCGCCTGATCGAGCGCCTACGCCGCCTCGAGTTCGAGGTTAGCGAAGCGGCAGGCGACCGCCAAGCCCTCCAGGTCATCGCGTCGGCACGGCGCCTCCTGGGTGATGCCGAGGAGATTCCTAAATCCGGGATCTCCTCGGGCATCGACTTTGGCGCTGAGCCGTCGTGAGCCGCAGTCGTCAGGCCGTGTGATCTCGGCCTGAAGTCCGGAGTGCGGTAGGATCGTGGGGCCAGCAAGTACGTCGCGGTTTACCGGAGACAGCTTCATTCGAGCGCACAGGCATGATGATCCGGAGAACAGGCAACGCCGACCCGGTTGGCGGTCATCAGCTAAGCCGCGGAAACGGCCGCACGTTCATCGCCCTGGTCTTCGCCGCGGCCATCCCAGTCATGCTCCTCAGCGGCTGGGTCGCTACGCTCATGGCCCAGCAGCAGCGCGACCTAGGTCGAAGCGCGGCGGTGGCGAGTACGACAAGAGTGGCCGAGCGCGTAGCGTCCGACATCGCCGCGCAGGTGGCGGTTCTCGAGGCCGAGGCCGCCTCGTCGGCCCTCGATCGGCCCGATCTCGCTGCGTTCTACACCGAGGCCCAGCGGCTCCGGCAGGCCCATCCACTCTGGGAGACCGTCGAGCTCGCGGGCCCTGATGGGGTCCAAGTCGTCAATTTGCTGCGCGCCCTCGACGAGACGCTGGGTCCGACGGCCGACCGCAAGAGCTTCGATGCGGTCGTGCGGACGCAGCAGGCTGTGGTCGGTGGCATCGGACCGATCGGGTCTATCTCCGGCAAGCGACTCGTCGCCCTTCGCGTACCTGTGATCCGCGACGGCCTCCTTCGTTACGTCCTGTCGGTCAGGCTCGCCACGAACGCCGTCAGCTCGATCCTGCGCGACGCTGGAGCGCCGGAAGGCTGGGTCGGAACCATCGTGGATTCCGACGGCAACACCATCGCCCGAACCCGCGCCGAAGCAGAGGAATTCGGCCACCCGGCGAGCGCCGCCCTGCAGGCGGCCATCCGGCGGGCGCCACAAGGCTTTTACAACGGCTCGACGCTCGAGGGATCGAACGTCGAAGTGGTGTACCGAACGCTTCAGGACACAGGAGGGTGGTCGGTGCATTTCGGGATGCCGGTCGCTGCGCTGAACGCGCCTGTCGCTCGGTCGTACTACGTGCTGGCCGGTGGCAGCGTCGTCAGTATCGCCCTCGCCCTCGGCCTCGTCGGGCTGGTCGGCCGAGATATGGCACAGCGTCGGGCGGGCGAGCAGGCACGCTTCGCCCTGGCTCTGCAGTCGAGCGAAGAGCAGGGCGCCGTGGCCGTGGAAGCCGCGGAGCTCGGCACCCTGCGTTGGGATGTCGGGCACGGAAAGGTCACCGGCTCCGCACGCGCCGCCCAGCTCCTCGGGTGGAAGGCTGAAGAACAGGACAGGGGAGAGATCCAAACAGGTGCCGACGAAGTGCTTGAAGTGGTCCGGCCCGAGGACCGGGCTCGCTTGACGGGGGCCCTTCGCTGCAGCCTCGCGGACAGCGGCCCGCTCGACGTGGAGTTCCGCGTCGTAGGGAGCGAGCCGGATCCGCGCTGGGTTCGCCTGACCGGACGCGTCCCACGCATGCACCAAGACTTCCCGGTCGGCCTGATCTACGGGGTGGTGTCGGACATCGAACCGCGCAAGCGTGCCGAAGCCGAACGCCTCGAGTTGCTCCGGCGCCTGGGGGAAGCCCAGGAGAACGAGCAGCGCCGGATCGCCCGCGAACTGCACGATCAGGTCGGGCAGACGGTCACCGGGCTCTCGCTCGGTTTGAAGAGCCTGGAACGGATCCTTGCGGAAGGCACACCGGAGGCCGCCGAACGCCAGGTCCAGTGGTTGCAGGCGCTCGCCGGCGAGATCGGACGCGACATCCATCGCGCCGCCGTCGACCTGCGCCCGACCGCGCTCGACGATCTTGGATTGCGCGAGGCTCTCGCCACCCTGCTGCGCGAGTGGAGCAAGCGCCACGATATCCGCGCAGACCTAGAGTTCCTGGGGGATGCGCTGCGGATACCGCCCGCGATCGAGACCGCGCTCTACCGGATCGTGCAGGAAGCGCTCACCAACGTCCTGAAGCACGCGCGAGCCGCGACAGTCAGCGTCTCGGTCGAACATCGTCCAGACGAGATCCGGGTGATCATCGAGGACGACGGCGTCGGTTTCGATCCCGAGGGGGTTCCTAAACAGCCTCCGGACGGTTCGCCGGCCAAGCCGCGATTGGGCCTATCTGGCATCCGCGAGCGTTTATCCCTCCTGGAGGGCACTCTGACGTTGGAAGCATCTCCCGAATACGGCACGACCTTGTTCGTGAGCGTCCCTGTCCAAAGCCGGTCTGCGGCTTGAGGAGGCCTCGATCGTGAATCGCATCCGCGTGGCGTTGGCCGACGACCATCCCATCGTCCTTGCCGGCATCCGAGCACTCCTGAACGCTACCCCAGATATCGACCTCGTCGGCGAGGCCACCAGCGGCAGCGATGCTCTGACGATGATCTGTTCGCTGAAACCCGACGTCGCCGTCATCGACATCTCGATGCCCGGTCTCAACGGCCTCGAACTCACCGAGCGCGTCAGAAGCGAATGTCCGGGCATCAAGCTCCTGGTAATGACGGTGCACGAGGACGCGGCCTATGTTCAGCCGTTGCTTCAAGCCGGCGCGCGTGGCTACCTTCTGAAGCGCTCAGCCGCCGAGGACCTCCTCCGCGCGGTCAGGGCCGTCGCGGCGGGTGGCGTCTACCTCGACCCTTCGGTCGCGGGCCATGCACTGTCCGACACGCACGCCTCGGCTGGGAGCGCGGCGTCGGGGCAATCCAAGGAGGCGCTGAGTCCCCGTGAGGCAGAAGTGTTGCGCCTCATCGCACAGGGCTTCAGCAACAAGGACATCGCGCGTCGGATCGACCTCAGCGTGAAGTCGGTCGAGACCTACAAGGCGAGGGCCGCCGAGAAGCTCGGGCTTCGGACGCGGGCCGAGATCATCCGGCACGCCGCCGCGCAAGGTTGGCTCGACGCGCTGACCCTGAGGTAGCGACTCTGGACACACAGGGTTCTTCAGGGTGCACGCACTGTTCCGGTAGACATCGCTGCCCGCCGAGGCAGCGACGTCCAGCTTGTCCGCCTGAACTTCATCTCGACCCCCGAAGCACGGCCAAGGCTGTTGGCATACGCATCTGGTGGAAGCCGTGACCGCCCGTGTCAGGCTCGTCCCGACAACGATACCCGGAGACTCCCGACTGTGGCGCCTCCACCCGAACCCCACCTTTCGTGAAGGGGCGACGGAGGTGCTGCAACACCGATCGACGCACCGGCCGAGCGGCAAACACCGAGGTCCTAAAAAGATCTCGTTTGGCCGAAGACAGACAAACAATAGGAGACAGTTATGAAGCTTCATCTGATTGCAGCTTGTGCCGCTACGCTCGCTCTTCCAAGCGTCGCTTTGGCGCAAACGACGAACAGTCCCGCCAATGCGCCTTCCAATGCGGCGGCGGGCAACGCCAATGCGGGTGATCAGCAGACGTCAGCGCAAAATGCATTGACTGCCAAGAAGCTAACGCAAGACCTTCAGAGCGCCGGCTTCACTGATGTCAAGGTCGTTGCGCGAGCCTTCGTTGTTCAGGCGAAGTCAAAAGACGGCAACCCTGTCGTCATGACTCTGGGGCCGCACGGATTTACCGCATTCGAGGCGGTTGATGCGACAGATGCTACGGCGAGGACGGAGTCGGGTGATCAACGGACCTTGACCGTATCGAAGCTGAGAGACCTGAATTTATACAATGCGGCAGGAGACATGCTCGGAGACGTCGAACACGTTATCTCGGATGGCCACGGTCACAACAGCATTGTCATCGGCAAGGGTGGCTTCCTCGGCCTTGGCGAGAAGCAGGTCGCGATACCACTCGACAAGATCGTGATGCGGGGTGACCGTCTTATCACTCGGCAGATTACGGACGAGCAGATCAAGGCAATGCCGGAATGGAAGTCCGGCCAGCAAACCGACCTCGATTCCAACAAGACAGTTCAGATTCATACTGTCAGCTGACTGCCGTTCGAGCCGGATCCCGTCTTCGAGGGACGGGGCGCGTCGGAAGTTAAGACCTAGCACCCGATCGGCCTGAGAGCCTACGGCCGTAATGGGAAATTCTCGCCATCAACCGCAACTCCGTGGAGGATAACATGACCTATCAGGCAAGAAGTACGTGCGGCGCCGCCTTCAAGACGGTTTTCGCTTCGGGAGCTCTGCTGGTGTCTCTCGCGGTGCCCGCCTTTGCCGTTTCGGTGACGAACCACGACACCAAGGAGCACACCATCACGGTGGATCGTGGAGCGAAGGAGAGCGCCCAGAAGGTCTCGGCTGGCGACACGCTGAACATTGATTGCCCGGAACGTTGCGGTTTCCGTGTTGTCGGCTCAGGCTACGGACGGCAGCCGGGTCCTGACGGTAAGCTGATTATCGATAAGGATGGCACGCTGCACTTTGCCGACGAGGCAACGGCTGCTCGGACGCGATGAAGAAGCCCTGAGGTCGCTGAGGTGCTTCGGTGCGTCAGCGACCCCAACATCCGAATGAGCTGGAAAAAGCTGTGATTGTGCGCATGGCGGACCAGTCACACCTCCCACTGCCCGCCGAGGTCGATATGCCAAACCAATACGTGATGGAGCCCTCCCGTAACGGAAATAAATTGGAGTTTATAACAAGTACTTTACAAATTCTGTTGCCTCGTCATTGCTCGTTCTGAATCGAGAAACTTTAACAGTATGCTGCAGGGAGGGGGCGATCCTTAAAATGGATGTCAGATCTGCGAGCATAACCCCGAAGAGCGCGGATGTCGGTCAATTGAGGAGAATTTCGCGAGTGGCCGATAGCCAGCTTCGTACGTTACAGCAGGGTCGTTGAACAATGCTAATGCAACTGAGGACTTGGCGAGAAACCAAGATTCAAAGTCGAGATCCACCACGGTACGAGCGTGGGCAGTTTCAGCAGGATGGGAACCTCGGTTGCCTCGTCCGCTAACCTGTCGAGGTGGTGCATGCCATTGACCGCTCGCGCATGAGCGAGGGGCACGTCCGCAGTACATCCGAATATTTTGAACGCGACTACCCCGATCGGCGCTTTGCTCGACAGCTGCTCAGGCCGCTGCAGGCGCGAGAGAGCGCGAATTTACAGCAGGGCAGACAGCCCGTCGTTCGCGCGGGCTGTTGCCGTTTTGCAAATCAGCGGAGAGTCATCATGTCCAGTGAGGAGAAGACGGCCCATTACGACGGTCCGTCCGGAGGCTGGGGGTCTGTGCGGGGCATTGCCCGCATCTTCGGCAAGGAATGGCCAACTCCGCTCGCGACCGAAACTTTGTTTCGGCAGAACAAGCCGGGCGGCTTCATGTGCGTATCCTGCTCTTGGGCAAAGCCCGCAAACTATCACCCGTTCGAGTTTTGCGAAAATGGTGCCAAAGCAACCCTCTGGGAACTGACGACCCAGCGATGCTCGCCAGAGTTTTTCGCCAAGCACACAGTCACGGAACTGCGCGAGTGGAAGGACTACGACCTGGAGCAGCAGGGCCGCCTGACCCATCCCATGCGCTACGATCCTGCGACCGACAAGTACGTCGCCTGCGACTGGGACGAAGCCTTCCGCGAGATCGGGTCCGAGCTGAAGCTGCTAGACCCGAAGTCCGTCATTTTTTACTCCTCAGGGCGCGCCAGCTTAGAGACGTCATACCTCTACGCGCTCTTTGCACGGATGTACGGGTGCAACAATCTGCCCGACAGCTCGAACATGTGCCACGAAACCACCTCGGTGGCTCTGAAGAAGGTGATCGGTGCCGGCGTCGGCACGATCGTCTTCGACGACCTCTCCAAGTGCGATGCGATGTTCTTCTTCGGCCAAAACACAGGCTCGAACTCGCCGCGCTTCCTGCACCCCCTGCAGGAAGCCGCCAAGCGAGGCGTCCAGATCGTCACCTTCAACCCGGTACGCGAGAAGGGACTGGAGTTTTTCACGAACCCGCAGAGCCCGGTGGAGATGCTGACCGGCAAGGAGACGCGGATCAGCACGCAATACCATCAGGTTAGGCCGGGCGGCGACATCGCAGTACTCATGGGCATCTGCAAGCACGTCTTCGCAGCGGACGATGAGGCGAAAACGCAGGGTAAGCGTGTCCTTGATACCGGCTTCATCGAGCAGCACACGAGTGGACTTGAGGAATTCGAGGCAAAAGTCCGTGCGATTTCATGGGAGGAGATCGAGCACGAATCCGGCCTGAGCCAGCAGATTATCGAGGGCGCGGCCCAGGTCTACGTCGAGGCGGATCGCGTGATCGGGGTATACGGCATGGGACTGACCCAGCACATGCACGGGTTCGAGAACGTCGCCCTCTTCGTCAACATGCTTCTCCTGAAGGGCAACATAGGCCGGGACGGCACTGGAATTTCACCCGTACGCGGTCACTCGAACGTGCAGGGACAGCGTACGGTCGGCATCTCGGAGAAGCCTGACCTCGTGCCGCTCGACAAATATGCCGCGCAGTTCGGCTTCGATCCGCCACGTGAGAAGGGTATGAACACAGTCGAGGCTTGCGAAGGCATCCTTTCCGGAAAGGTGAAGAGCTTCTTTGGTCTTGGAGGCAATTTCGTGCGTGCCATTCCCGAGCGGGGCCGCATGGAGGATGCTTGGACGACGATGCGTCTCACAGTGCAGGTCGCGACAAAGCTCAACCGGAGCCACTTGGTGAACGGCGAGATCGCCTACCTGTTGCCCTGCCTCGGTCGGACGGAAGAGGACATGCAGCTGAGCGGACCTCAGTCTGTGAGCATGGAGGATACCTTCAGCCACATCTACGGGTCACTCGCCAAACGCAAGCCGGCAAGCGAGCACCTCCTGTCCGAAGTCGCCATCGTGGCCGGGCTCGCCAAAGCGACGCTATCTCCCAATCCCATGGTGAAATGGGATGAGTGGGTCGGTAACTATGCGCTCATTCGAGACCAGATTGCCGAGACGTACTCTGAGGAGTTTCATGGCTTCAACGAGCGTATGTGGACGCCTGGTGGCTTCTACCGAGGCAACTCCGCACGTGAACGGATCTGGAAGACGAAAAGTGGAAAGGCGGAATTCACGACACCCAAGACGATGACCGCCGTCGGATTTGGGGAGGCGCCCGGTCGCTACCGGCTGATCACGATGCGCTCGAATGACCAGTTCAACACCACGATCTATGGCTTCAGCGACCGATTGCGAGGCATAGAGGGGACGCGTGACGTTGTGCTGATCAACCCTGCGGAGATGAAGCGCGCGAACCTACGAGAAGGACAGGTGGTCTCGCTGGTCAGCGATGCAGAGGATGGCATCGAGCGTGAGGTCGCGGGTCTTACGGTCGTACCGTTCTCGTTGCCGGATGGCTGTCTCGGTGCCTATTATCCCGAGATGAATCCGCTAATGCCACTGTCACACTTCGATGAGCAGTCGAAGACCCCGGCGGCGAAATCTGTTCCCGTTCGCATCAGGGCGGCAAGCAAGACAAGCTGCGTGACGGATTAGGGCGCGCCTCAGGAGCACGCGGCAAATCCGGGTTGATGTCGCCTTGTCGCAAGCTGGACCGGAGGCCCCTGGTTAGGCTGGGTCGGCTTCATGCCAGGCTTGGTTACCCTTCTGTAGTCCGAAGCAGGCTGCGAGCATCTGGTTCTGCTCGCAGGCAGCGCACGCACCAACGAAGACTGGTGGCACCACGCGCAGCAGGCAACCATGCTCGAGGTCGGGCGCCTCATCGGTACTCGCAAAGGCAAGCAGTGCCCTGGGTGCCGGTTCGGGACGGGGTTGTTGGCGACGGTTGGTCCAGCGTTGAGCCGCTGTCCCAATCGCCGCTTCCTTGACCAGGCCGCGCTACGTTTCGAGAGGAGGAAGATCCATGAGCCGAGCATCATCGACGGGCAGGCGCCAGACCGTTGTAGTAACGGGTGCAAGCGCAGGTGTCGGGCGAGCCATTGCGCATGAGTTCGCCCGACATCGTTGGAACGTTGCGGTGTTAGCCAGGGGCGAGGCTGGATTGGCGGGAACCGTGCGAGACATCGAGCGAGCCGGCGGGCGCGCTATGGCTCATCAGGTCGACGTGGCGGATGCCGATGCCGTGATGCGAGCGGCCGACGAGACGGTGGCACAATTCGGAGCCATCGACGTGTGGATCAATGTCGCGATGGTCACGATCTACGCGCCTGTCCAGCGGACGGGACCCGATGAGTACAAGCGGGTGACGGACGTCACGTACCTCGGCCAGGTCTACGGAACCCTTGCTGCGCTCAAGCACATGACCCCACGCGATGCGGGCAACATCATCTGCATTGGCTCGGCGCTCGCGTACCGCTCGATTCCTCTGCAATCCGCCTATTGCGCCGGGAAGGCCGCCGTGCGCGGTTTCCTCGACAGTCTGCGCAGTGAACTTCTGCACGACGGCAGCCGTGTGCGGCTGACGATGGTGCAGCTCCCCGCCGTCAACACACCGCAGTTCGATTGGGCGCGCTCACGCATGCCGCGCAAGCTCGAGCCGGTGCCGCCGATCTACCAGCCCGAGGCGATCGCCCGTCACGTCTACCGCGCCGCACACAATGCTCCACGGGAGCTCTGGATCGGCGTTCCAACTTGGAAGGCGATCCTGGGCAACATGATCATGCCAGGCTGGATCGACGGCTACCTCGCGCGGAATGGCTACAGCGGTGAGATGACGAGCCAAGCCGCGATAGTGAACCGCCCGGACAACCTCTACGACCCCGTCGACAAGGATCCTGGTGCCCACGGGCGCTTTGACGATCAAGCAATCTCCACCGTTCCGGCGGCAGATCCGCGCTGGCTGAAACTCGGCATTGCTGCGGCGCTCGGCGCGGCTCTGATCGGCGCTATGGCGGCTGCCCGATCGATCGACGCTTCGCGGCGGCCGCGCCGCCGCTGAGGCACCCATCGATCGGCCTCGGCTATCAGCCCGCGGCCGGCTACATCATGCGCGTGCGGAGGTTGAACAGCACGACGAGCGTGCCGCCCGCCATCAGGGCGATGATAAGCGTTGAGAACAGGATGAGCTCCAGGTCGTCGCGGGCTGTGCGCCTCAGGCTGACGTGTAGGAAGCAGCGGAAGTGCACGATGGCTTGGATCAGCGCGAGGGCGAAGACAACGCCCAGGGCCGTAGCGCCGCTCGCCCAGTGCCAATGCACGAGCGCGAAAGCGACGCAGGTCAAACCCAGAGCCAGGACGTAGCCGACCCCGTAGGTGATCAGGTCGCTGCGCCTGGACTGCGAGGCGTCCTCGTTAGACTCCTCGTTGCGGTGCTCGTCGAGCCGAGGTGGCTCCTTCGGCTTCCCAGCGCCACCTGACAGCAGCCTGGTGGTGCCGAGCGCGGCGGCGGCACCCATGGTCTTGAGCAACACTTTCGCCCTTGATTGGCCCTGCGCACTCATCCAAGCTTTCCCTGCAGGTAAACCACGGAGAAGATCGCGATCCAGATGATGTCGAGGAAGTGCCAGAACAGGCCGAGTTTCAGCAAGTTCAGCTTGACGCGGGCATCTGTCCCAAAGATCGCGATCTGCACGAGCATCACCAGGATCCAGAGGCAGCCGGCCGTGACGTGGAGGCCGTGCGTCGGCACGAGGGCGAAGAAGACAGAGAGGAAGCCGCTACGATCCGGTGTGGCGTTGTCGGAGAACATCGTCGCGAAATCGTTCAACTCGAAGCCCAGGAAGGCGATGCCGAGAACGAGGGTCAGGCAGAGCAGTGCGACAAGCTTCGTGCAAGAGCGGTCGTACTTCATCGTGATCGAGGCGAGCCCAAACGTGAGACTGCTCGTGAGCAGGATCAACGTCTCGATGAAGGCGCTGCCGAGCTTGAACTCGGCCTGCGGTCCCGGCGCACCTGCCGTGGCCGCGACCTGCGTGCCGTAGACCGCAAAGAGCAGCGCGAACACCATCGCGTCGCTCATCAGGAAGATCCAGAACCCGTGGACCCCGGTCTCGGCCTCATTGAGCTCGAGATGGCCTGAGCCCTTGAGGTCGAGGTCGACGTGCTGGAGTTGCGGTCCCGTCATGCCGCCACCTCAGCCGGAATGATCTCCGCGAGCCCGCGATTGACATGGCTCTCTTCGAGCTCACGCGGCACGGGGTGCGTGGCGTGCGCTAAATCGAGCCAGTGACGATCCGCGACTTCCACCTCGGCTGCGGGAATCCAGCGGTGGGTGTCGCGCACGAAGCTGCGCGCGATCACAGGTACCCAGATCCCCGCGAAGCCGAGGCCCGCCATCCACCAGATGTGCCAGACGAGGCCGAAGGCGCAGATTGCGCTGCCCAGTCCGACGAGCGGCCCAACCCAGCTGTTCTTCGGCATCTCGATACCGCGGTAATGATGGGCGGGCTTGTAGGCGCCGTCATGAACTTTGCGCAGGAAAAACGTATCACGCCCGCTGACGTGGGGGATGGTCGCGAAGTTGTATTCCGGCGGTGGCGCGGAGACCGACCACTCGAGGCTGCGCGCATCCCAGGGATCGCCAACGGGCACGCGGTTGCTCTCACGATCCCGCACGCTGACCCAGAGCTGCACGAACAGCGTTACGAGCCCAGCGAGCAGGATGAAGGCTCCGATCTCCGCAACCAGGAGCCAGGGCCAGTAGTCGGGCTCGAACAAGGCCTGGGAACGCCGCGGCATGCCCCCGAGACCGAGCACGTAGAGCGGCATGAAGGCGAGGTAGAAGCCGACAACCCAGCAGACGAAGGAGATCTTCCCCCAGCCTTCCGACAGCCGGAACCCGAACGCCTTCGGGAACCAGTACTGATAGCCGGCGATCAGGCCGTAGAGAGTGCCGGGAATGAGCACGTTGTGGAAGTGGGCGACCAGGAAGACGGTGTTGTGGACCACAAAGTCGATCGGCGGGATCGCGAGCAGGATGCCGGAAAAACCGCCGAGCACGAAGGTGATGATGAAGGCGACTGAGAACAGCATCGGTGGGGTAAAGCGCAACTTGCCCCGGAACATCGTCCAGATCCAATCGTAGACTTTGACCCCGGTGGGCACGCCGATCAGCATCGTGGCGATGCCGAAGTAGGAGTTAATGTCGGGGCTTTGACCCATCGTGAAAAAGTGGTGCACCCAGACCGTGAATGAGAGCAGGGCGATGACCATGGTGGCGATGACGAGCGATGTGTAGCCGTAGAGTTCTTTTGACGAGAAGGCCGAAACGACTTCCGAGTAGATCCCGAATGACGGCAAGATGACGATGTAAACCTCCGGGTGGCCGAACAGCCAGAAGAGGTTCACGTAGTTCATCATGTTGCCGCCGAGATCGTTCGTGAAGAAGTGGAAGCCGAGGTAGCGGTCAAGGGCGAGCAGGGCGGTCGCTACGGTGAGCGGCGGCATCGCGAAAATCATCAGAATCGCCGTGCACAGGGTGGTCCAGCAAAACAGCGGCATGCGCATGAGATGCATGCCGGGGCAGCGCTTCTTGTAGATCGTGGACGCGAAGTTGAGGCCCGAGAGGGTTGTACCGATCGACGAGAGGGTGATCGCCCAGATCCAGTAATCCGGCCCGACACCCGGCTGATACGCGGTCTCTGTGTAGGGCGGGTAGCCTGACCAGCCGCCCGTGGAGAACTCCCCAATTGCGAGTGAGACCATCACGAGACCGGCGCCCCCTGCTGTCAGCATCAAGCTGATCGAGTTTAGCAGCGGAAAGGCCACGTCACGGGCGCCGATCTGGAGCGGAACGACGTAGTTGATCAGGCCGGTCAGAAACGGCATCGCCATGAAGAAGATCATGATGCTGCCGTGCGTGCTGAACAGTTGCGCAAAATGCTCTGGCCCGACAATGCCAGGGGCATTGACCGCGAGTGATTGCTGCGTGCGCATCAATACCGCCTCAATCAGCGCACGCGTGAACATCACGCCAGCGAGCGCGATGTACATGATGCCGATCTTCTTGTGATCGAGGCTGGTCAGCCACTCCAGGAAGAGCGGGCGCCACCAGCGCTTCCAGGTCAGCACCGCCACCAGGGCGATGGCGCCAATCACCACCAGCGCACCCGCGAAGGCACCGATGATCTCGCTGATGTTCGGATTTTCCCAGGCTCGCACGAAGGGGAGAGACTTCGCGTCGAGGCGACCGAGTAGCAGATACCAAAGGCTGTCGCCGCTCATCGATGGTCCTTCATGTCGGCGGCATGAACGCCTGGGTGGTCTAGGTCGACGATGGATTGGAACAGGCCAGGCGTGACCGACCCGAACAGAAGCGGCTCGGCCTGGATTGAGCGGACGGACAGCGACTCGAAGGCGTTCATGTCGAGGGTCTTTCCGCCTGCGCGCGCCCGCGAGAGCCAAGCTGCGTAATCGTCCCTGGACTGAGCCAGGACGGCGAACTTCTGGTTCTGGAACCCCTTCCCGTTGAACTGCGTGTTCTCACCGCGGAAGCGGCCCGGCTCGCTGGCGGCCAGGTTGTGCTGCGTGGTCATGCCCGCCATCGCGTAGATCTGACCGCCGAGCTTGGGCACGAAGAACGACTGCATGACCGTGGCACTGGTCAGGCTGAGGTGGATCGGCCGGTCTGCGGGGAAGGCGAGCTCGTTGACACTCGCGACCCCTTCCGCGGGATAGATGAACAGCCACTTCCAATCGAGTGCCACCACCTGGACCTCGACCGGCGGATTGGGGGACGCGAGCGGCTTGTAAGGATCGAGCGCGTGCGTGTCGCGCCACAGGAACACCGCGAGGACGACGACGATGATGAGGGGCGGGATCCAGATCAGCCCTTCGAGCGGCCAATTGAAGGCCCATTTCGGCCGGTAGGCGCTCTTCGTGTTCGAGATTCGGTAGTGCCACGCGATGATCGGCGTGAGCATCAGCACAGGCCCGACAACGAAGAGCAGGATGGAGCAGGCGAGCAGGAAGAGGCTGCGGGTCTGCTCGGCGACTGGCCCGGCCGCACCGAGGAAGCCGTGGTCGAGTACGCCGCAGCCGCCGAGTTCAACCATCCCGGAGATAACCGCCAGCCGGGCCAGTATGGCTGCGGCCCTGCGAGGTAAGCGGGAGGGTCCGCCCTCTCCCGGCATCTGGTTCGTGTCAGGCACGCCCGCCCACTCCGTCCCGGGCACTCGCCTTTATGCGATCGCTAGTGCGCAGGGCGATCGCTTGGATCGTGAGTGAGGGGTTCACCCCACCGGCCGTCGGGAAGACGGAGCCGTCGCAGACCCAAAGGTTGGGAATGTCCCAGGAGCGGCAGTCGCCGTTCACCACGGAGGTCTTCGGGTCGTCACCCATGCGGGCGGTGCCGTAGAGATGGCAGGTGTCGTCGCGCTGCTCCCAGATGTTGCGCCCCCCAGCTGCGGCCAGTGCCTGTCCCATGAAGCCGAGGCCGTGACGGTTCAGCGCCTTGTCGTTGTCGCACCAGGAATAGGTGATACGTGGAATCGGAAGCCCGTATTGATCCTTTTCCCCTGTCAGGGTGACTTGGTTGCGCTCCTGCGGCAGGTACTCGGAGACGACCTTGAGCCCGGCGACGTGGTTGTAGCGCTGCATCTCGGAGACCAGCGCCTCCCCCCAGAGGCCGTGCGCGCCAGATTGCGTGCTACCCCAAAGCGTCGGGAGCGGGCCCTGGCTCATGTAGCAGTAGCCGCCGAAGAAGTCCTTGCCGCGATCCTCGTAGTTCCAGTGCTCGGTGACCGCGAGCGAGGGCGGCCCCTTGTAGCTTCGGATCTCCTCGTCGAAGTCGCCCCAGACCGCCTGATTGCCCTGGACCATGAGGTTCTTGCCCACCAGCCCCGAGGAATTGGCGAGGCCGTCCGGGAACTCGCGATTGGCCGACATCAAGAGCAGCCGCGGCGTCTCGATGGCGTAGCCGGCCACCACCACGTTCTTGGCCCGCTGGAAGCGCCAGCGGCCCTCACGATAGTAGTGCACGCCGGTGGCGCGCCCGCCCTTGGTCTCGATCCGCCCAACCATGGCGAGGTCACGGATTTCGGCGCCGGCCCTAAGCGCGCGCGGCAGGTAGGTCACGAGGACGCTCTGCTTGGCGTTCGTCGAGCAGCCGAGCGTGCAGAAGCCACGGTAGACACAAGGAGGGCTATCACCGCGTGGGGCCGAGACCGTGGCGAGCGGCGTGGGGGTCCAGGCGATGCCCATCGCTTCGGCCCCGCGGGCCAGCACCTTGGCGGCGGCGTTCAGCTCGTGGGCGCGGTAGCGGTAGCGCGGGCGCTTAGGTCCCCAAGGATACGTGACCGGGCCGGAGATCTTCAGGTCGTCCTCGACCTGGTCGTAGTACGACCACATCTCGCGCCAATCGAGCGGCCAGTCCGCGCCGTAGCCCAGAAGCGTGCGCGCCTTGAACCACTCGGGGCGGAAGCGCAGAGCGACCATCGCGTAGTGTACGGTGGAGCCACCGACGGACTTGCCGGAGTTGTTCGAGCCCATCTGCAGCGGGTTCTCGCCGTCGACGATGCGCTCGTCCGTCCAGTAGAGCTTCGACTGATGCATCTCGTCGGAGGCGAAGTCCTCGAGCGGACGCCAGTACGGACCGGCATCGAACGCTGCCACGGTGAAGCCCTGCTCGGCCAAGCTGCAGGCCAGCGTACCGCCGCCCGCGCCGGTGCCGACGACAACGAAGTCGATCTCCTCTCCATCACGGAACTGGCGCATCGGCACCCACTCGCCCATACGCATCACGTTCGGCGCTCGGCCCCGGGCGGCACGGGGCCTGTGCATCGGGTCGTCGGCAGGCGTGCCGGCTCGTGGGTCGTCCGCGGCGTTGCCAGTTCCTGAGATACGCATGTCGCTCAACAGTCCTCAGCGGCCGACGCGCAGGTTCTCGGCGTAAGCCTCGTCCTCATGACCAGGGTAGCTCTCGGCCGCTTCCCATGGGTCGCGGCGATCGAAGCCCATACGGACGTAGCCACGCGGGCTCGCCGGACCACCCCAGCCGATCTCGCTCCAAGCGGTGGGGTGAGCGTAGTAGGCCCTCACGAGATCGGGGATGATCCGCTTCTTGAAGAACAGATCGCTCGGCATGCCGTCCCAGGCCGGCCCTGTGAGCCCGCCCTTCTCACAAGCCTTCAGCAGCCCGTCCTGAGCCCACGCGCCAAGATCAGAAAAGGGAGCGCCGAAAGCCTTTTGCGCTTCGGCGTCCAGAGCTTTGAGGCCGCACCGCCATGCCTCGCCCTGCTCCGGCAAGCCAGCGTAGCGGTAGCCATCGTGTTCGCCACTCGCGAGCTTGTGGTCGACCATCGCCGCCACGGGTACCAGCGGGGTCCGGTCCGAGGGCTGGGGCACGATGCGCTCCGCAACGGCCTGCAGGGTCGCGAACGCCGCCTTATCGAGGAAGCGATGCGTCTCCGGCGTGATGGCCAGCCGCTCGTCGATGACCGCTCGGGTCTTGGCGTTCCACGACGGCGTGTCGCGTTTGGCCAGCACGTCGTAGCCGGGGAAGTGGTCTTTACGGGGGTGCATGGAGCCTCCGGGGGCTAGACAGGGAACGGTGGCGTTCGACGAGTTCGAGGGCGGCCAGACCACCCAGCGCGACCCCCGAGAACGAGGGGGGCGCAGGCAGCGGGGGGCCGTCGATGAGGTTCTGACGCCAGTTGCTCCAGCCGCCCATCATCCGGGCGACGCCATAGGCGTGGAAGGCAACGCCCGCGACTCCCATGGCCGAGACCGCCCACATGGCTGCCTTGGCATCGGCCTGGGAGGTTCCGGGCTCCCGGGTAGCCGCGAGCGCTAGCGCCGCCGCGCCGAGCGGCGGCAGGGTCACGGGGATCAGCATCGCCGGGTTTTGGAAAGCGCCGCGGAAGTGCAGCAGCCCGGCCTCCGCGGTGGTACCCAGCAGCATTGCGGCGGTGGCCAACGCCAGTACCTTGCCGGCGGGCAGGGCAGCCAGTCGGGGCGCGTCGGGATCGGCGTCGCGCACTCGTTCGGCTGCGACGCCAAGCAACCCGGCGAGCGTCAGCGCCATCGGCGCGCCGATAGGAGCGGCATAGAACAGGTTCTGGAAGGAGTAGCCACCCTCCCGCTTGCCCACGTTCCAGGCATGGAAGCCGAAGCCGACGAGCCCAGTTGCGCCGGCGACCGCCTGCACCGCGTGGCGCATACCCGAGCGGCCGGGATCGGTGTCGCCCGCGCCGTGCAGCGAGGAGGCAAGGGTGATGCTCGAGACGATGATAGGCGTGTACATCGCCCGGTTGAAGAACTGGCCCCGGTAATGTTCCAACGAGGAATCGAATAGCACCGAGCCAGCCAGCAGCGAGGAGGCATGATTGAGGCGCTGCGCGGCGCTGGCAGTGACTTCCGCGCCGCGCCGTCCGTAAGCCCGTCCGCGGTCAGGCGGCGCCTGCCGTCCGCCATGCGGAGCCGGGCCGAGACGTTTCGAACGTCCCGCGGCAATCCAGGTGAGCAGGCCCGCGCCCGCCGCCACAGCCGCGAGCACCGTGACCGGGTGCACGGCGGCCTCTAAGCGCAGTGGCGCCACACGCGGGCGAGTGAGCGGGCCGAGTCGATCTACAGCGCGCAACGCAGCCCGGCGATCCTTTCGAGGGCGTGGCGAGCGGTCAGACGGCATAGGCATCAGCGTCCTGCGATTTGAGATTGAGGCCATGGCCGGGCCGCGAAAGGTCCGGGCTGATCGTCCCGCCGCATGGGACCGGTGCGCCGTCGAAGAACATCGCCTCGATCCGTACGTGATCGTGAAACCACTCCAGGTGCCGGAAGCGGGGCACGGCCACCGCAGCGGGCAGATGCAGGGCGGGCGCACAGTGACCCGAAAGGTCGAGATGGGCCGCCTCGCACAAGACAGCGGCTTCCAGGAAGCCCGTGTAGCCACCGCAGCGGGTGACGTCCGCCTGCGCCACGTCAACGGCCCCAGCTTCGAGGAGCCCCCGCAGGTCGTCGAGAGTGTAGACGTACTCGCCCGCCGCGATCTCCATGCCTGGCGGTGCGGCAGCGCGAACGTCGGCAAGACCGGCCAGATCATCACTGGTCACCGGCTCCTCGAACCACGCGACGCCAAACTCCTTCGCCGCCTCGGCGAAAGCGATCGCGGCCTTTGGAGTGAAGGCACCGTTCGCGTCGATGAAAAGGGTTGCCTTGCCAATGGACTGCTTGGCTGCTTGCATGCGTGCGGGGTCACGGCACGGCTCACTGCCGACCTTCATCTTGACACCGCTGCAGCCGTCGACCTCGACCCAGCGACTAAGCTGTGTACGCAGCTGCCGATCGTCATAGCTGGTGAAGCCGCCGCTGCCGTAGATCGGTGCGCTGTCGCGCGCTTGTCCAAGCAGGCGAGCGAGCGGCAGGCCAAGCAGCTTGGCTTTGAGGTCCCATAGAGCGGTGTCGAAGGCCGAGATGGCGTTCGCGGCGAGCCCAGTGCGGCCGAGGTTGCGCACCGCGCCGCGGAGCACCGCGTTCGCCCGCGGGATGTCGAGGGCGGACAGCCCTAAGATCCTGGGGCCCAGCGCCTTACCGACCAGCGCGGCGGCGCTCGCGTCCGTATAGCTGTAGCCGAGCCCGCTCTCGCCGCCGGCCTCGACGTGGACGACGACGATCGTCGTCCGGTCCCAGGCCAGTGTGCCGTCGGCTTCAGGTGCGTCGGTGGGAACGGTGTAGGCCCTGGCCTGCACCGACGCGATCATCGGATCGTCGCGCATGGGGTTGATGCCTGGTTCTACTTGCTGCCAGGCAGGACGGAACTCAGGACCTGCCTCGCCGTGTCCACGAGAAGGTGGCCCTCCTTCGGATCGCCCTTGCCGAGCATCGACATGAAGTTCTGCACCTGCTGCAAGGTGAGGAACGGCGGTAGCGGTGGCACCTCGGGGTCGGTTTTCACCTCCAGCACCACCGGCAGTGGACTCGCCAGAGCCTCGTCCCAGGCGGCGCCCATGCGTTCGGGATTATCGACATAGATACCCCTTAAACCAATCAGCTCAGCGAACCTGTGGTAGGGCACGTTCGGGATGTTCTGGCTTGCCTCGAACTTCGGGTTACCCTCCATGACCCGCTGTTCCCAAGTGACTTGATTCAAGTCCTCGTTGTTGAATACGCAACAGATCCAGGTTTTGTTGGACCAGCGATGCATGTACTTCGCGACCGTGATCAACTCGGCCATGTTGTTCATCTGCATGGCACCGTCACCGACGAGCGCGATTACGGGCCGGTCCGGATGCGCGACCTTGGCCGCGATAGCGTAGGGTACCGCCGCACCCATCGAGGCAAGGCCGCCCGAAAGGGAGCACATCTGGCCACGTCGCATCTTGAGGTCTCGGGCGTACCAGTTCGCGCAGGAGCCGGAGTCCGAGGTGATGATCGCCCGCTCGGGCATACGCGGTGAGAGCTCCCAGGTCACCCGCTGGGGGTTGACGGGGTCGGCTTTCGCCATCGCCCGGTCCTCGGCCTCCTTCCACCAGGAGACCATCCCCTCCTCGATGCCGGTGCGCCAGGGGCCGCCCTCCGCCTTCTGCTTCAGGAGCGGCAGCAGCGCACGCAGCGTCTCGCCGGCCTCGCCGCAGAGCGGCACCTCCATGGGGTAGCGCAGCGACAGCATCTCTGGTGCGATGTCGATCTGTACGCCCCGCGCTTGACCCTCCTTGGGCAAGAACTCGGCCCACGGGAACCCGGAGCCGATCATCAGCAAGGTATCGCATTCCTCCATCATGTCGGAGGACGGCTTCGAACCGAGCAGCCCAATGGTGCCGGTCACGAACGGTAGATCATCGGGCAGCGCCGCCTTGCCGAGCAGCGCCTTGGCCACCCCCGCCTGAAGCTTGTCGGCCACCGCGATGACCTCGTCGGTGGCGCGCAGCGCGCCCGCACCGACGAGGATTGCCACCTTCTCGCCGGCGTTGAGCACGTCGGCGGCACGCTCGAGATCCTCATCGAACGGCACGACCTTGGGCGCGGCGTAGCCGACGCCGGAGAAAGTGTTGCCATGCTTGCGCACAGGCCCTTCGTAGGGGATGTCCTGCAGGTCGTTGGGTAGGATGATAGCCGAGACTTTTCGCTCTGCCTTGGCGATGCGCATGGCGCGGTCGACGATGTGGCGGACCTGCGCGGGCGAGGAGGCTTGTTGCACGTAGGCGGCCACGTCCTTGTACACGCTCGTGAGATCGAATTCCTGCTGATAGTGGGCACCGTTGACGTTGCGTGCCTGCTGGCCCACGATCGCAAGCAGCGGCACGTGGTCGAGGCGGGCGTCGTACATGCCCGTGAGAAGATGCGTCGCCCCCGGACCGGAGGTGGCCAGGCAGACCCCAACCTCTCCAGTGAACTTGGCGTAGGCGCTCGCCATGAAGGCCGCCATTTCTTCATGGCGGACTTGGATGAACTCGAACGGCGAGCCGAGGCGCTGCATCGACCCCAGCAGACCGTTGATACCATCGCCGGGGTAGCCGAAGATTGTTCTCACACCCCATTCGGCGAGCCGTTTCCAGAAAAAATCGCCTACAGTCTCGGCCATGGATGGTTGCTCCTGCGAGCGCTCAAGACGGCCGGCGCCGTACAAAGCGTCTAGTGCGGTGGAGAATGAAATATAGTACGTCTACATCGAATTTTGTTCGGCTATTTTGTTAGGTATCATAGGTTTCTAACTGTAAGCATTAAGTCTGAAATTATAAGTAATACCAGGGCGGGTGATCTTCAGGGTGGCCTCATGGTAGAATGATCGGCGTTGAGATCGATAGCGTAGAGATTGGCTTGTGATGTAATAAACAAGCGCGCTTCATCTGGAGAAAAGCAGAGATTTGAGCAGGCCTGTGGTGTCGGAATCAAGCCAAGCGGTAGTCCGGTACTTGAAAGAACCTGCACGCCAGCTTCCGAGCTTGTCCAAACCCAGCCCCGGCTGTCGACACGCAGGCCGTCCGGTATACCTGGGTCGATCTGAGCGAAGACACGTCGGTTCTTAAGCTCCCAGGTCCCGGTCACGTCGAAAGCGAAGATCGTGTGCCGGTCGCCACCAAGGGAGCGGGAGGTGTCGGTGACGTAGAGGGTCTGGCCATCAGGGGTAAAGGCGAGACCGTTAGGCTGTTCTAAATCTGCCATCCGGGTCGCCTCGAATGTCACCGGATCGACGCGGTAGACGCTGCAATGGTCGATCTCGGACTCTGCGAGTAGGCCCTGCTTGGGCATTTTCAGGCCAAAGCTCGGATCACTGAACCAGAGCGCGCCGTCTGCAGCGCAAACAACGTCGTTGGGGGAGTTGAAGCGTCGTCCCCGGTATCTCTCCACCAGGGGTTCGTAGCGTCCATCCGGCGTCGTACGTGAAAGGCGCCGGTTCCCGTGCTCGCAGTGAACGAGGTTGCCCTCGCAGTCGATCGTATGGCCATTGATAAACGGCGTCGCGTCGACGACGACCTCGACGCGCCCATCCTCGTGCCAGCCGAGCACGCGTCGTCCCTCGATATCGGACCATACGAGCGATTGGCGAGCAGGCCACCAGGCCGGACCCTCACTGAAGGTTGCTTGGTCGTAGAGCGAAAGGAGCCGCGCCGAGTGAGGTACGACCACGGAAAAACAGGAGTCCAGCGCTTCAGGCGGATCCACGTGCGGGACGGCATGGGGAGGTCCTGCAACGCGTAACAGACCAGGCACCATCTTAGCCCTCGTGAAGTCTCGACAGCAATCAAGGTCCCGCGGCGCTTGAATTAGCCGGAACACCAAGCTGAATTGACGAAATAGGCCGGCATTTGCATGTTGAATGCCGCTGAAACAAGACCAAACAGATTTTCTCTCTAGATGGATTTTGCACAGTCCGGCCGCCATTCGTCAACGCGCGTGTGCATCATGTCTGACATCGGGGCTGCTCAGGAGTAAACGAGAACCATTTGTAGCTAGGTCTGTATAAAAGTCGTTGTTGAAGGGGTTTATAGGGTGAGAAACAAATAGTATCCAAGACCCTTCATCGAATGCCGAGCCATCCGAAGACGGAACCAGGACGGGACCGGTTCGCCGGCTCTGATGGCAGCAACGAACTCCCATGCCGCACCTTGGATAAAAGTCGGCACGGGGCGGTCCTGCCGGATGGCACAACGGATCCCGGCCTGCTCTCTTCGTCCAAAAATGTTCCAATCATGAGTCGCTAGCATCGCTGCGTCTCCGTGCGATTTCTCTGAGGGCGCCGAGTTCTCGATCCGACCGTTTCGACGATCGTAGCTGGCGTCTGACGGCCTGATGGGTACTTTTCGAGAGTGCCCGAGCTCAGGATGGCGAACAAGCCTGTGTGTACCCTGCCGTACAGCCATTCGACGCCGCTCATCTAATAAACTGAAGGGCACGCTAGGGACCTTGCCTGTCCGTTCAGGTGCTTTATTCTCATGAAGCTCTTCTGAGTTTTGAGGCGGTGGCAGCGGCGAAGGCGATAGGTGGCGGTGCCCTGTGTCAGAAGGCGAACGGGGATGTTGGCGCCTCGTCCGCCAGCACGATGGGGCGGGCGATCTGCGAACATGCAATGCGAACCGCGGCCGGTGCTCACGTTATGGTGGTTTCGAGGATCTTCTATCTATCGTTCAGGTATAAGCACCGACTCGGCCGGTGCGGGCTCCTTCAGCGCTCTAAGTGAGACGTCGTAGCGTTGCTGCCACAATTGCCCATTGCTGACGCCGGGAACGAGTTCACGAAGGAGTCCGTCCCGTAAGCTGTAGATTAGGCCGTGTACCGAGATGCGGCAGCCTCGATACCAAGCGCGCTGCAGGATCGTGGTGCGGCACACGTTGGCTACCTGCTCGATGACGTTCAGTTCCGCGAGCCGAGCGCACCGGTCCTCGTCATCGATTGCGGTGTCGATCCAGGCCGCGTGCTTGAATGCGATATCCTCGATATGGCGCAACCAATTGTCCACCAACCCAGCTGAGCGCTTCTCGGCTACGGCCTGGACGCCGCCACAACCATAATGACCAACCAGCAGGATATGCGCGATCTCAAGAACCTCGACAGCATACTCCAATGCCGATAAACAATTCAGATCCGAATGCACGACTAAATTTGCGATGTTTCTGTGTACGAACACCTCTCCCGGTTCCACGCCGATAATCTCATTGGCTGGCACGCGGCTGTCCGAACAGCCGATCCACATGTAGCGTGGGGATTGCTCCTTAGATAAACGGGTAAAGAATGCGGGGTCGTCAGAGACCCGCCGCGCTGCCCAACCACGGTTGTTGGCAAAAATCTCGTCGAGACTGCACATAATTCTCTCCTCTCCATGCGAGCTCAGTTTAGTGTTCGCGGGACGACGAAGGCGGCATGACGGGGTAATGCTTTAGGTGACGTTGATTCGGCCAGGATTGTGCGCCTGGAGATTACTCTGCTGGAGAGCAAGATCCTGGCTTTCAGTCGCACGGCCCGCCGTCGCCAGCTTTCCCCATGTCCGCTGCCCGGCCACGCCGCAGCGTGGGACCCGAGAGGCTAAGAGCCGTCTGGATGAGCGCGAGGTGGCTGAGGGCTTGCGGGAAGTTGCCCGAGAGGTGCCGGCCGGGAACGTTGTACTCCTCAGCCAAAAGCCCCAGATCGTTCCGCACAGCGAGCAGCCGCTCGAAAGTCTCGTGCGCTGCCTCACGCCGCCCTTGAAGAGCTTGGCAGTCGGCTAACCAACAGGTGCAGGCGAGGAAGGTGCCCTCCGGGTTTGGGCTGCGCGCCTTCCAGCGCCTCACCAGACCCTCGTCGACGAGATCCCGTTCGATTGCCGCGATGGTGCGTGCAATGCGCTCATCGTCAATCCGAAGAAATCCGACAAGTGGCAGCAACAGCAAGCTGGCATCGAGCTCTTGTCCACCATAGTAGTCCACAAAGGTGCCTAGCCCAGGATCGTAACCTTCCTGGCAGATCTCCGCGTGCATGCAGTCTCGCAGGTCCGTCATGTGCGACAGCATCGCCGGGTCGGCATCCGCCACCTTGGCTCGGCCGTCGAGGAAGCGGTCGATCGCGACCCAACACATCACCTTGGAGTACACGTAATGGCGTGGCTCGCCGCGCGCCTCCCACAGTCCCTGATCGGGCTTCCGCCAAACCGTCTCGACATGGCGTACGACCGCCTCCTCGAGGATCCGCTCCTGGTTCGAGCGCTCCACCCCTGCTTGGGCTGCGAGATGAATCGTGTCCATCACCTCGCCATAAATGTCGAGCTGACGCTGGCCCGCCGCCGCGTTGCCGATGCGCACGGGTTTGGACCAGCGATAACCGGGCAACCATGCGACAGTCCATTCCTCCAGCCGGCGTCCTCCATCAATGCGGTACATGATCCGCATCTTGTCAGGATCACCCGCGACAGCGCGCAACAGCCAATCGCGCCAGGCGACGGCCTCCTCCGTAAACCCGGCATTCAGCAGCGCTGAGAGAGTGAAGGTCGAGTCACGGAGCCAAGCGTAGCGGTAGTCCCAGTTCATCTCACCGGCGGGAGCCTCCGGTAGTGATGTCGTTGGGGCTGCGACAATGCCCCCGGATGGGCGATAGATCAGGGCCTTCAGCGTGATGAGGGAGCGGCGCACGGCCTCCGGCCAAGGCGTCGGATTTTTGAGCTGGCCGACCCACTCACGCCAGTATTTCTGTGTTGCCGTGAGCGCTCGCTTCGCATCGATGCGATCTGGGGCAGGCTCGGTGGAAGCGCCGTACATCAACTCGAACGATAACTCGTCCCCTTCATTCACCTCAAACTCAGCCTCGATGATCTGCTGATCGCCACTGAGGACAACAGGGGCGTGCAGGACGACAAGGCCTGGACCGGTGCGGGCGAGCGCACGCTTGCCGTGCCGCTCTAGCCAGGGGGAGAGCGAACCGTAATCGAATCGCAGGTTGAGTACGGTCCGGACGCGTACGCTTCCGCGCAGGCCGGTGACGATCCGCACCAGGACGGAGTTGCCGTCCCCCACCGGCATGAAGTCGGTCAGGCGGACCGCGCCGTCGCTCGTATGGAAGTCGGTCTCGAGTATGAGCGTGTCGGGTTGGTAGCGGCGCTCAACCCGCGCGGATTGAATGGGAGCGAGCCTCCAGCTGCCATGCTCGTCCGTACCGAGTAGGGCAGCCAGGCATGCGTCCGAGTCGAAGCGGGGCCAGCAGAGCCAGTCGACCGACCCGTCGCGGCCAACCAGTGCAGCAGTCTCGCCGTCGCCGATGAGGGCATAATTCTCGATGAGTTTTCTCATGGGCCTGTCCTCTGGCAGACAACTGTCACAGCATGCAGCGCGCGCCCTGTAGGATCCGGAACAGGTCAGAAGGCGGGCCGCGGAGCGGGGGCGCGTAGCATGTCGTCAGGTGAGGCGGCGCTCGATGTGGTCGGCAACCCGCAATGCGTTGGCAATGATCGTCAGCGTCGGGTTCACGGCGCCGATCGAGGGGAAGAAGCTCGCGTCGGTGGCGTAGAGGTTATCGAGTTCGTGCGCTTTGCAATTGGGGTCCAGAACGCTTGCCTTCGGGTCTGTGCCAAAGCGAAGGGTGCCAGCTTGGTGCGCGGTGCCTGACAGCGGAATATCCTTGCCGAGATAGAGAGAACGCTCAAATATGTAGCTGTAGAGCCCGCCTGGCTCGAGCAACTCCTCCAGCTTCAGACGCAGCCGCTCGTGCGCCTCACGATTGTTTTGCGCAACGTTGAGAGTCACGCGTCCGTCGCGGCCGATGGTGATGCGGTTGTCGGGGTGAGGTAGATCCTCGCTCTGGAGCCAAAAGTCGACGGAGTGGCGGGCCATCATGTCGAACGGAGCATTCGGCAGGAACTCCGTCCAGGCGGGGAACTCCTCGCCTCGAATTTGGTCCGGGTGCGTCTTGGCGCACATCTGGATCAGACCCATCGGGAACTCCCACTCCTGCGATCCGAAGTAGAAGTCGGAGACGGCGAGGGTCTTTTGGAAGATGGTCTCGTTGACCTCCTTCGACAGTCCCATGAGCACCGACATGTTATGGCGGATGTAGTTGCGCCCGACTTGATCTGAGCCATTGGCGAGACCGTTCGGGTGCACGGCGTTGGCTGAGCGCAAGAGCAGCAGCGCCGAGCACAGCGCACCGCAGGCGACCACGACGACGTCGGCTGAGTAACGCTCCTCCTGTCCTTCCCGAGTCACGCAGACGCCGGTGACTGTCCTGCCAACGGGGTCGGTCTCGAGTCGTGAGACGTAGGCGTTCACGAGGAGCGTGACGTTGTCGTGCCGGTCTAATGTCGGATCGACGGTCATCACTTGGGCGTCGGCCTTGCCGTTCAGCAGGCAAGGGAAGCCGTCGAAGGCGTCACAGCGGATGCAGATCGAGGTGGGGGTGGGGCGGCCGTTGCGCTCGTCGAGCTTGATCCCAAGCGGCAGGTGGAATGGGCGCAATCCGGCCTTGCGCCAATCGTCGGAGAGCTTCTGGATCCGCGGCGCATGGCTCACCGCCGGGTAATCGTAGGGACCGCTCGACCAGGGCTCGTTCGGGTCCTCGCCGCGGTTGCCGTGCACTGCGAAAAGGCGCTCCGCCTCTGCGTAGTAGGGCTCGAACTCTGCGTAGGAGACCGGCCAGGCAGGCGATACGCCGTCGACGTGGCGAACCTCTCCGAAGTCGCGCTCTCGCATGCGGAACAAGGCTGCGCCGTACACCTTGGAGTTGCCGCCAACATAGTAGTGCAGTCCCGGATGAAAGGCGTGACCATCACCTCCGTACCACGTCTCCTTTGCTTGGTACTTGCCCTCGACGAACACGGCTTTCGCGCTCCAATTTTCTTGGGAGCGGGGAAGGTAGTCGCCGCGCTCCAAGAGTAAGATGCGCTTGCCGGTACTAGCGAGCCGGCTGGTCAGCGAGCCGCCTCCCGGACCTGAGCCGATCACGATGACGTCGTAATGATCCGCCGGCATTCAACGTCCTGCTTTGAAGTGTTCGAACTTGCGCTGCCAACGTGGAGACCCTGCCAGCGTTGCAGCTCCCAAGGTAACCGGTTCGTGGCTCGAAGCGCCGGATGGAGCGTCGAGAACAGTACGTTGGCAGACAAGAATCTCACTTCAGGAACGCCGGTCCCCAATGGATCATGCCCCGTCTCGCCCCATTTACATTGAATGATGGATGCCGAGGCGATGACAGGGCTCAACCTTATAGGGATACCACTCGTGGCGAAGATCTGCCTCGTGTGCCTGTTTCCAATAAGCGCGCTGGATAAGATGGTACATTGGCATGACGCGATAAAGCAGGCCTCATCCGGTCCTCTGCCTAGTCCAGCTGTACTTGTTGTCGTCGGCGTTTTTGTAGAGGCAGTGACGCCGGTGATGATTGTATTGGGCTGGTTCGACCGGGCCGCTGCCTTCGTGCTCGCAGGCTTCTGCGTGGTTACTGCACTTTTTTATCATCGTTGGTGGAAGTACCCGGACTTCTGGTCGGAGAACGGCAAGGGCCGCGCGCACTTGTGGGACTTCCTCAAAAACCTGGGCCTCGTAGGCGGATTGCTACTGGTGGTCATTGCTGGTTCATAAGTGTCCACCTCTCGGGCAACCGAATGCCCCCCACAGAGAAACCCAGTCCCAGTCCCGGCAACCCCTGAGGAATACTGAGCGTATGACCGATCAGCAGTCGCCCCGCATGCCTTATTGGCATGTCTACACTGACGCCGAGGGCGTCAGCCGCCAAAAGCGCTGCGAGCTTTCGTCCTTCGTGTTCGAGGGCGTAAACGCGGAGGTCGCCCCGCAATGGAACGACAAAATGGATCCATCGAAGGCTGGCGTGACCTTTACTGTGCTCCCCGCCGGTTGGATCGGTGACTGGCACGAGAATCCGAAGCCTCAGTGGATCGCGGTTCTCACGGGCCGATGGTTTGTCGAGACCATGGACGGCACCCGCGTCGAGATGGGGCCCGGCGAGATCATGTTCGGCGAGGACCAGAACACGAAGGAGAGCGACGGGCGGACCGGTCATCGTTCCGGCACAGTAGGCGATCAACCCTGCACGATGATCGTCACCGGCCTCGACGTCGAGCCGACCGTCGACCTGCCTGGTCGCTTTAAGTAATACACCTTTCACGCACCGTGTGAGCTGAGTCCCGCTCCGTTCATGTTCAGCAGTTCGCGTGGGGCCCCGGGAATGTTCTTTCCCGGAATAAATAAGCGATTACCGTGTTGATTTATTCAATCGAATAACAAGGCCCTACGAGGCCGCTGAGGGAGAGAAGCCTGAGATGAGTGTTCGCGTTGCTGGCGCGTCCTTGGCGGACGCGCGTTCTCATGGCTGGTTATCCCGCGACAATACCATTGCAGAGCCCGGCTTCAACCGTTGGCTGGTGCCGCCCGCGGCCCTCGCCATCCACCTCTGCATCGGGATGTCCTACGGGCTGTCGGTGTTCTGGCTGCCCCTGTCCCGGGCGCTCAGCGTCGGCCAGCCCGCGCCGGCCGCCTGCCCGGACATGAGCATCGCCACGGCGCTGTTCACCACCACCTGCGACTGGCGCGTCAGCGACCTCGTGATCGTCTTCTCCATCGGCATCGTCATGCTCGGCTTGTCGGCGGCGGTGTTCGGCGGCTGGCTGGAGCGAGCCGGTCCCCGCAAGGCCGGCCTCGCGGCGGCCCTCTGCTGGGGCGGCGGGTTCCTGATCGGCGCACTCGGCGTCTACCTGCACCAGCTCTGGCTGATCTGGCTCGGCATGGGCCTGATCGGCGGCATCGGCCTCGGGCTCGGCTACATCTCCCCGGTCTCGACCCTGGTGAAGTGGTTCCCCGACCGGCGCGGCATGGCCACCGGCATGGCCATCATGGGCTTCGGCGGCGGCGCCATGATCGGCTCGCCGCTGGCCACCCTGCTGATCAACACGTTCAAGACGCCGACCTCGGCCGGCGTGTGGCAGACCCTGGCGGTGATGGGCGGGCTCTACATCGTCGCGATGCTCTGCGGCGCCTTCGGCTACCGGGTCCCGCCCGCCGGCTGGCAGCCGCCGGACTGGGTCGCGCCGAGCGCGAAGAGCGCGATGATCACCTCCGGCCACGTCCATCTCGACAAGGCTCACAAGACTCCGCAGTTCTGGCTGCTCTGGACCGCCCTGGCTCTCAACGTCTCGGCCGGCATCGGCGTGCTCGCCCTAGCCTCGCCGATGCTGCAGGAGATCTTCGGCGGCGCCCTGATCGGTCAGCCGGGTGTCGGCTTCGGACAGCTCGATGCCGGCCAGAAGACCCAGATCGCGGCGGTGGCGGCCGGGTTCGTCGGCCTGCTCTCGCTCTTCAACATCCTCGGACGCTTCTTCTGGGCGTCGATGTCGGACAGGATCGGCCGCAAGCTCACCTATGCCACCTTCTTCGTCCTTGGTTGCCTGCTCTACGCGGCCGCGCCCTGGGCCGCCGGCATCGGCTCCAAGGCGCTGTTCGTGCTGTTCTTCTGCGTGATCCTGTCGATGTATGGTGGCGGCTTCTCGACGATCCCGGCCTACCTCGCCGACGTCTTCGGCACCCAGTTCGTCGGCGCCATCCACGGGCGGATCCTGACCGCCTGGTCCACGGCCGGCATGGTCGGCCCCTTCGTGGTGACGGCGATCCGCCAAGCCCAGGTCGATGCCGGCATCCAGGGGGCGGCGCTCTACACCCGGACGATGTACATCCTCGCGGGATTCCTTGCGGTCGGCTTCCTCGCCAACCATCTGGTGCGACCGCTCGCGGCGCGCTGGTTCATGACCGATGCCGAACTCTCCGCGGTGGAAGTCGAGGGAAGCGCGAGCTCGGCGCCTCTGCGTTTCGGTTCCGGCGGGATTGGGCGCGGGGGCTTCAGTCCGCTGGCGGGACTGGCTTGGCTCGCCGTGGGAATCCCGATCCTGTGGGGCATCTGGACCACACTGTCGAAGTCGCTGATCTTGTTCAGTTAGGGGCCCTCATACATAGGCCGAATGGGTAGGGATCGGGGCCAGTTCCCCGTCACTCCCGGAGCGCTCTTCGCATGATGACGGGCGACCTGGCGCACGGGAGTGGTCGTCCGTAGGCCCGGCAGAGGTAGCATGTACCAACAGGGTGAGGCGGGTGAGCTTCACAGCCACGGCTTCCAGGATGGTCAAAGCAGGATGCAGGGCAGCGTCGAGAGCTTCAGCCGCCACACTGGAACATGGCTTGGAAGACATCCTGGTGGCCAACCAGAAACGTCGGCGCCGGCGGTAGGCGGGCGCGGAGTACAGGGTCGAATCCATAGTAGGCCGTCAGAAGTTCGGGCTCCGGTACGCCGATGCAGAGGCGGTGTCGTCCATCGCCCAAGGAAGCAGCTACGAGCATCATGTCCCGCGGACGGCCGAATGCTTCGAACTGGTCCTCGAACGTGGCACGGATGTCGATCCATTCAGCGTCATCGAAGATACGCGTGATCCACAACATCGGGATCTCCAAACAAAGGTACGCCATTTTACATGTGTACTGCCCGCGTCGAGACCGTACAGTGAACCGAGTTTGCAGTCCTGAACAACTTCGAATCGAAAAGCGTCGGGCACCTAGCTATCAGAGCGCACAACAGCCTGCGCACGCTTTCTCGCGTATCGTGTCTTCGCGTGTCGGATCATCCGGTGACTGAGAAAGGTTCGGCGCTCTCGCTCGGACTGAACGACCGTCGCTCGGACTTGCAGAAGGTCCTTACGGGTGAGCAGGCCGACCAGGGCGCCGCTTTCGGCTTCCGTCACAGGAACTCGCCCTTGGCCGGTCGCCATCATGATGTCGAGGGCGCGGGCGACGACGTCCTCCGGATGAACGACGGCCAGGGACGCATCGGAGACCCGTTCCTCGAGGCGCTCGCCGGCGTGTCCACCCTCCGCCTTCCAGCGCAGGGCGTCGCCGCGCGTGACCAAACCCACAGGGCGCCCCTGCCCATCGACGACCGGATAGGCGTGATGCCGTCCGGTCTCGATCATCCTGACGGCATCCGCGATCGACTGCTCCCCATCGAGCACATCGACCGTGCGGGTCATGACCGCGCCCACGCGCGTCAGCTCGTAGGGATCGAGCCCGTACTCGCGCGTCACGTGCTGCCCGCGCCGGGCGATCTTCTCCGTCAGGATCGAGCGCTTCAGGAGCAGCACCGTCACCGCGTAGGCCGCGACGGTGGCGGCCAGCAACGGGGCCAGGATGTGAACGTCGCCGGTGAGTTCCACCGCGAAGAGCGCCCCGGTCAGCGGCGCGCGCATGGTGCCGCCCAGCATGGCGGCCATGCCCAGCAAGGCCCAGAAGCCGGGCGTTCCGGGCAGGGCGAGGCCGACGACCCAGCCGAGGGCACCGCCGAGGATGAGCAGGGGCGCCAACACGCCTCCGGACGTGCCGGACGACAGCGCCACCAGCCAGATCGCCGCCTTGACGGCCAGGATCGTCAGGACGGCCCGGGCGGCGAGATCGCCGGTCAGGAGATCGCCGATCACGTCGTAGCCGACTCCGAGCGCACGGGGTTCGACCAGACCGCCCAGGCCGACGAAGAGCCCGCCGATGGCCGGCCACCACATCCAATGGATGGGCAGGCGCTCGAAGGCGTCCTCCAGGACGTAGAGGAGTTTCGTCAGGAGGCCCGACTGCAGTCCGGCGAGAATGCCCAGTCCCGCGCAGGCGATCAGGCCCCACCAGGGCAGGGCCGGGCCGGCCGAGAACGGGAACAACGGCCCGATTCCGAAGAGCAGCGGGCGCCAGCAGGTCGCCGTGATGGCGGCGGCGGCCACCGGGATGAAGCTGCGCGGGCGCCACTCGAACAGCAGCAATTCGACGGCCAGGAGCACGGCCGCGATCGGTGTCCCGAAGATCGCGGTCATCCCGGCCGCGGCGCCGGCCACGAGGAGCGTCTTGCGCTCCGCCGCACTCAGGTGGAAGAACTGCGCGAACAGGGAGCCGATGGCGCCGCCCGTCATGATGATCGGCCCTTCCGCACCGAACGGCCCGCCGCTGCCGATCGAGATCGCCGAGGAGATCGGCTTGAGCACGGCGACCTTCGCCGACATGCGGCTGCCGCCGATTAGGATCGCCTCGATGGCTTCCGGGATGCCGTGGCCTCGGATCTTCTCCGAGCCGAAGCGCGCCATCGCCCCGATCACGAGCCCGCCCAGGACAGGCACGAGCACCATCCAGGGTGTCCGCGCCGCGGCGGCCATGGAAGTCGGCGTCGTGTCGAGGCGGCCGAACCAGGCGAGGTTCGTCACCAGGGTGATCAGCTGGACGAGCAGCCAGGCCGCGAGCGCCCCGCCGGTGCCGACGACGAGCGCCATCGCCACGAGGATGAGGACGCGCCGGTCGGTGGTGAAATCGCCCAAGGGGCGCTTCGGGTCACCTTCAAGCCCCCTTCCACGGCTGGCGGGGATTGCGTTCGATGTGTCCTGCTGCATGGATATCCTACCCAACGTGGGCGCAGATATATATCGTAGAACGATATAGTCCAGGGCCGGGCAGCAGAGGTTACCCACATGACCGCGGAGGAGCCGGCACGAGAGGGGTTATCACGCGAGCAGTACGCAGCCATTGCAGCCTTTCGCTACCAGCTCCGCCGCTTCCTCGCGTTTAGCGAGGCCGCTGCGCAGCAGGCTGGCCTGCCTCAGCAGCAGCACCAAGCCATGCTGGCTATTGCGGGACACGTGGGACCCGAAGCTCCAACGGTTGGTGTCCTGGCTGACCGGCTCCTGATCGCGCCTCATACCGCCGCCGAGCTGGTCTCGCGGATGGTCGAGGCGTCCTTGTTGACCAAGAAGCGGAGCGCGCATGACGGGCGTCGAATGGAGCTCGCCCTGACGTCGCGAGCAGAGGCTGTTCTCGCCGAACTGACGACCGCGCACCTCGAGGAGCTCCGGACCATGGAGCCCGCACTCGTTCGCGCGCTCAGAAAGGTCGATCGAAGCTCCGCTTGAACGATCCGTCAGGATCAGCGCACGAGACCCTTCGTGGACGCAGCGCGCGCGAGCGTCGCCAATAGGTCCGTCTGGGTAATCACGCCGAGAACTTTCTTGTCCGTGGATGTCACGATGATCGCATGGGTGCGGCCATCGCTCAACAAGGGAACCAAGCTGACAGCCGGGGCAGTAGGCTCTGCCGTTCTCGCTCCGGACATAGCCTCGGCGATACGGCCTGAGCCTTTGAGCGCCAACTCGCGCAGCCCCAGCGTCCCCTTCAGGCGACCATCCGAATCGACGACCGGAAGCGTTCTGATGTTGTGCGTGAGCAGAAGCTCGCGCGCGCGATCGACGGTACCATCCAGACCGATCGTCACGACGTCACGGGACATCACATCACGGCACGTGAGCTCGCCTTGTGTACGTACCAGCGCATGCTGTTCGACCTGGCGTAAGAGCCTGTCGAGATCGGAGCGATCGATGTCCAGTGCTTCGTTGAGCTCGGCCAGGGCCGCATCCACATCGTCCGGCGTGAACCCGACGCGGATCGATGCCGGCAGGTCGGTCGTGCCATGTGGGTTAGCCGAAACCGCGACGGCAACGTGCGGATAATTCCGGCGCGAAAGCTTATGGAACACGATACCGAGGGTGACCAGGATCAGCGAGTTGATGCAGACCGGGAACAAGGGGAACGTGTAACCGGCCGAGGTCACCGCTGGTCCACCGATCAGGGCCGTCAAGGCAGCTGCGCCGCCCGGAGGATGAAGCGAGCGCGTGATGGACATCGCGGCGATCGCAAGCGAGACACCCACGCCGATGGCTATGACCGGATCTGCGACGAGGTGGGCGGCGACCACGCCCATGAGCGCGGAGATGGTGTTGCCGCCGATGACCGGCCACGGCTGCGCAAGCGGACTGGCCGGTACGGCAAACACCAGAACCGCCGACGCGCCCATGGGCGCCACGATCAGGGGAATGTGTGGCCCCTCTCCGAAGAACAAGCCGCAGATCAGTCCTGTGAGCGCGATGCCGATCAAAGCTCCCACGCAAGCGATGAGACGCTCTCGAAGAGTGGCACCTGCGAGAATCGGTCGGAAGATGCGGAAGCCGCGAATGCGTCCGCCCTGCGAGGGGGAGCTGCTGGGATCAGACATACGAGAGCTCATGTCAGTGCTGAAAAAGAGCGGGGTCCACCGAAAGCCGGCGGTGCTTCAACCGTGAGCCCCCGAATGCGCGCTCTGGCGAGCACGTGATCGATACGCCTGCGATGGAGAGCCACCGGCCGAGCCGGAGCGGGACGACGATCTTGGCACCCTGAGCCCTCTAAGATAGACGTGTCATGTATCTTCTATCGGCGCAGGCCTCAGAATGCAACATTGGTATGCAGTATGCCTAATGCCGAGGCAGGCCGTTTCACCTCCCGATTACCGGGAAAACGCGGGCGCTTCGCTTGGTCAGATGAGGTACGCGTCCCTTACCGCATGGCCAACTGCAGGAGGCACGTTTCCTATCGGGATGTCTCCATGCCGCCAACTAATACGTAAGTAAGCGCAATGCTGTTGATCCTCGTGGCATGTGCGGTTCTAGGATTTTTCAGCTTCCTGGACTTGTTTGAAGGGTCTTGGGGAAAAGTTGTCAGTGAAGACATCCATCTCACGCTTGGCGTAACAGCGTATCTTTTTGCGATTGGATTAATCTGCCAGCAAAGTGGGCTGATCGGCGCTTCGGTTGTCACGCTGTTGGGTTGGCTTACTAACGATGTTGTGCGGAAAACGCCAGAACTTGCAAGATGGCAGTGGTCCGCCGCGCCGATGAGCGCGCTGGTTTTGTTGATTTATGTCTGCATTTACGTCGCGTAACGTCGCTGCTTCCGCGACGTTACGCGTAAGCCTTTGTTCGCAGCATCAGCGTCCGATGTCCGATGTCGGCTCAATCGAATTTTCCCTTCAAGCACGATTTCCCGCGCTATCAACTTGGTCAAAATGAAGTGGTAAGCCAAGGAGCGCTGCGATCTCTGCCCCGGAACTCTCTTCTATCAAGTCGGCAAGCGTGTAGTGGTCCAGCACGGCAAGGAAGGCTGCGAGCGCCTCACCAAGTACGCGTCTGAGGCGACACGGTGCGCTGATCGCGCAAGATCCGCCCGCGAAGCATTCCACCAGGGCAAGATCCTCCTCGGTCTCGCGAACCACGGCGCCGACAGTGATCTCTGCGGCAGGCTTGCCAAGGCGTAAGCCACCGCCACGGCCGCGGCTTGTCTGGATAAACCCCGAACGGCCCATCTGGTGAACGACCTTGGTCAAGTGACTTTCCGAGATGCCGTAGGCACGTGCGATCTCGGCGATCGAGCTCTGCTGCGGTTCGTGCAGCCCGAGATAGATCAACGTGCGCAGAGAGTAGTCCGTGTACCGAGTGAGTCGCATAAGGGCTCCAACGAGATTCAGAAGGTATAAAGCGCTTGCATCTTTCAAGCCAGGCCGGTAGAAGGTCTATGCATTCTGCATCTTTGAGAACCGCCGATGCCTTCCTCGCTCGCGCCTTCCACCATCGTCCTCATCAAGGCCACCGTTCCGGCGCTCGAGGCGCACGGATTGAAGATCACCGAGCGCATGTACGAGCGCCTGTTCAAGAATGTGGAGATTCGAGACCTCTTCAACCAGTCGCACCACGGTGAAACCGGGTCGCAGCCGAAGGCACTGGCCCAAAGTGTCCTGGCCTACGCACGGAACATCGACAATCTGGGCGCGATGTCGGGGGCTGTGGAGCGCATTGCTCAGAAGCATGTCGCTCTCACGATCGTACCCGAACACTACCCCTACGTGGCGGATGCGTTGCTCGGCGCCATAGCCGATGTTCTCGGTGATGCGGCCACCCCCGAGATCTGCGCGGCCTGGGGCGAGGCTTACTGGTTCCTGGCTGAGCTTTTGATTGGCCGTGAGGCCGCGATCTACCGTGATCTTGCCGCCAAGAGCGGTGGTTGGAACGGGTGGCGCGAGTTCGTGGTGGAAAGTGTCACGCCCGAGAGCGAGACGATCCGTTCCTTCGTGCTCGTCCCGGCTGATGGCGGTCCGGTCCTGCGTCACGAGCCAGGGCAGTACCTTGGTTTCAAGCTCGATCTGCCGGGTCACGGCATCCTCAAGCGCAACTACTCGATCTCCTGTGCGCCGAACGACCGCGCCTACCGCATTACGGTCAAGCGCGAGGCCCAACCCAATCTGCCGGCAGGCGTCGTCTCGAATTGGCTGCATGACAATGCCGGGGTCGGAACGGTCCTCTGCTCGACACCGCCTGCCGGCGACTTCTTCCTGGACCGACAAACGACAGACCCCGTGGTGCTGGTAAGTGGCGGGGTCGGGCTTACGCCGATGATCAGTATGTTGGAGACCATCGCGGCGACCACGCCTGAGCGGCCGACCTGGTACGTCCACGGGGCACTGAACGGCCGTGTGCATGCGATGCGTGACCACGCTCGTGCTCTGACCGCTGGAAAAGCAAACCTCCGCCTCAGCACGTTCTACATGCAACCGGAGAATGAGGATCGATCGGGCGAGCACTACGATGTGGCAGGTGTGATCACGCCGGAATGGCTGGTCAGCGAGACGCCTCACGAAGCGGCGACCTATTATCTTTGTGGCCCCAAGCCCTTCCTGAGCGCCATGGTGAATGGTCTCAAGCACAGGGGCGTGCCCGCAGAGCGCATTCGGTTCGAGTTCTTCGGGCCTGCGGACGAGCTGACCGAGGAGCCTCGGCAAGCAGCTTGAACGGACGTGCGCGAGTAGGGACTACGTCCATGCCGGAGGAGAAGGTCACGTGGACTACGCTCAGACTGTCGCCAATGCCATCCTAGCCGCTGCCGCTGACGCCGTGATCGCCTCCGACAGCGAGGGGATCATCCGGGTCTGGAACCCGGGCGCTGAGCGGATCTTCGGTTATGCAGAGACGGAGGCTGTTGGGCAGTCGCTCGACATCATCACACCGGAGCGTCTGCGCAAGCGCCACTGGGACGGCTACCGGAAAACCATGGCGACAGGCGAGAGCCGCTACGGCGAAGGCGCGCTCCTGTCCGTTCCAGGGGTCTGCAAGGATGGACGGCAAATCTCACTCGAGTTCACCATCGTGCCGCTCAAGGATGAGGACGGATCGATGACCGGCATGGTCTCCGTCCTCCGAGACGTTTCGGTGCGCTTTGCCGAGCTGAAGGCTTTGAGAGAGCAGCTGGCCAAGGCCTCTGCGGCGTAAGCGGGAACGCATTAGCGAAGGAGAGTCGCATGGCCGGACGTTCAGCTAAGCCGCCGGATCAAGCGCCAGGAGCCGTTGGCACCTCATCAGGCCTGTTCAACGAGTATAGTTCGCCGCCCTGTTTCATGCATGAGCTCGACGAGAGCTTTCTTGGTTTGGGCGCAGAGAAAAAGCCCGCGTCCAGAGCGACATCTCTTCAAGGCGAATGCCTGGATTGGGCAGCGGTCAGGCAGTGGCGGAAGGACACGCGCGCGGCTCTCATCGACGCCCGTGTCCACATCGCAGCACCGGACCGCGCGGCTTGGAGCGCGCGCATCGGGCAGAGCCTCGAAGCGGCACTGCTGTCGGTGCCGGGTAAGCTCGTCGGGTTCTACTGGCCCTTCCGAGGTGAGTTCGACGCCAGGCCTGTTCTGACCAGTCTGCGTGAGCGTGGGGTCCGTCTCGCTTTGCCCGTCGTAGAGGAGAAGGCTCAACCCCTACAGTTCCGGGAATGGTGGCCTGGGATTTCAATGACCCGAGGCGTCTGGAACATTCCTATCCCCACCGAAGGTGACGCTGTCGGTCCTGACGTGCTGATAGCACCCCTGGTGGGCTTTGATTCGGCTGGGTTTCGCCTCGGGTACGGCGGAGGTTTCTACGACCGAACGATCGCGCACAGCCAAGTGCGCCCGTTGGTCATCGGCGTGGGCTTTGAGCTGGCGTGCCTACCGACGATCCATCCACAAGCTCACGACGTGGCCATGGACCTCATCATCACGGAAGCAGGAGCAAAGCATATATCTTCTGCGCCGCTCCGGAGGTCTGTAGAATGATGGTAACCACGTCCGCTTTCTCTAGATGACGGCAGATTTTCCGCCGATCACTTATTCCTATATATTACACCGATAAAATGTAAACTTGAACCATCGCGCAGTGGAAATGTCTCTGGATCTATATCTTTGTGGGGCACCTCATGTCTGGCGATTACCAAATAGAACTTGCATCGATCGGCGGTCAGGTCACCCTTAGGGATCGTGCCTACGAGAGCCTGAGGAACGCCATTGGTGCTATGGATATCTATCACCGAAATGAGGAGGTGCGCCTCGACGAGCGTAAACTGTCCCACGATCTCGGGATAAGCCGGACGCCTGTCCGGGAGGCACTTAACATTCTACAGCAACAAGGCTTCGTGCGCTCGGAAGCACGGCGCGGCGTGTTCGTAATCAGGAAGTCCAAGCGCGAAATCATCGATATGGTTTACTCCTGCGCAGCTCTTGAGAGTATGGCAGCCCGACTTGCGTGCGAACGGGCGACGGACGCCCAGATTGGATCGCTGCGAGGATTTCTCACGCAGCCCGATACAGAATATTCTTCTGAGTCATCAAATGAATATTTTGTTTTTAACATTGAATTTCACCGCAAAATCGTCTTGCTCGCTCAATGCCCGGTAATACAATCATTGACGAATAGCATGTTCATTCATCTGCAGAATATTCGAGATAGATCGTTTGCTCAAAATCGATGGCTCTCGGAGGCGATCGCAGCGTACACCGCGATCATGGAGGCGCTCGAAGTCAGGGATGCCGAGGCAGCAGATCGAATGATCCGGGTCCATGCACTGGCTTCGGTAAACCACATCAATCTATGCGGTGGCTACCTTGACTAATTTCAGGAATGAATTTCGGAGCGTTAAAGCTGGAGTTCAAATATCTGGAAACGAGCAACGGAAACTTGGTTGGAAGCTGCCTTGTGTGGGAACCTCATCCCCTGCCTGATGCGCCGAACGCACCGCAGGGAAGCCTAGTCGAGCCCTCGCCCAGCGTCAGTCAGGTCGCGGGACCGGCGCCGACCGCCACGGCGATCGCCTCGACCCGTGCCGATTGCGCGGCCAGCATGCCTTCGAGGCGCTCCGTCCGGACGTGGTCGAGCTTCTCGTGCAGGGCCATGATCTCGACCTCCGCCTTCAGGTTGATCTCGTAGTCGAGTCCGGCCGCTAGCCTGTCGCGGGCCGCCTGGCGGTTCTGGGACATCAGAATCACCGGGGCCTGGAGCGCCGCGACCATCGACAGGATCAGGTTCAGGAAGATGTACGGATAGGGATCGAAGCCACCAAGGCGGCCAAGGATGACGGTGTTCACGACCACCCACGCCACGAGCATTCCCGAGAAGACTAGGATGAAGCCCCAGGAGCCGCCGAGCTGGGCCACACGATCCGCAAGGCGTTCGCCGAAGGTCTGGCGTTCGACGAGGACATGGTTCACGTCCCGTGACACGTGGCACCGCCTGGCGACGTGGAGGATCACCCGGCGTTCGCGCTCGGACAGGCCCTCCAATCCGGCTTCCGCCAGTTGGCGGGCAAGATATGCCACCGCCCCATCGACGGGAGGCTTATCCCCACTAACCGGCTTCGCATCGCCGCCGGAGAAAATCGTGGCAGTCGGCAAGGGGAACTCGGACATCGGTGGCTCACAAGGCTGCGGGCGTTGCGGAAAACATCATGGATGATGCCCTTCAAGACCGAGTTCGGCATCCGGCCATGATGGCAGCGTAACAGCTTGAGGCGCATAAACGGGCGCAGGACGTCTCACGAACCTGGCGAGAGCGGCCCGGGTGCTCTGCAGGGCACCTCGCCGCCACGAGGCGACCGGCCAGGTTCAGGGAAGCGCCCGGGTTCCCCCTCCTTCGTCAAGGTTTCGTCCTCGCGTGCGCTACCGGGCCGTCGGATGCGGAGGATCAATCAGTCGGCCGACGAGGACCGGCGCGGCGACAAGCACGCCTGCGAGAACACGATGAGCGAAGCAAAGGGCATGATCGGTGCCTTGCCGTAAGCCGAAGGCCCCACGTGGTATCGACAGTCTAGGCGGAGACGAGTACCTCGTCGCTAATCCTCAGGACGGGCCGAACGTCGAGCTGATGCGATTGCTCCGGCAGACCACGGAGGTCGCGCCGAAGCGCTGAGGCGTACATCGTTGCCGGCACAGTGACCGAGGAGCGGAAACTCGCCCTGTCATATAGATCTATCAGCGAGGCGTCCGATTCGCGGGTTCGATAGCTCGGCGGCCAGCGCCTTGAATACGCAGAGTTAAGCGCCTGTCAGCAATCGCGATGTGTCACGATGGAAGAGGACTTGGCCAGCCGCCACATGTCACTTTCCAAGTTCTGGATCGCGAAATGTAAACCCCCTCCCCTCCCAAGTCAGTATCTGCTCGCTGGGGATCGACGAAATGCACCTGGCGGTGTCGCCCGTTGTTCTGGGCCGGGGCGAGCACCTGTTCGCGGGCATCGACCTGCCGAGCCTGGGCTATCGGGTGACGGAGACGGTCCCAATAGAGCTTGCGACGCACATCGTGCTGACGCGCTGGCCGCTGGAGGTGAACCGGGCATTACCTCAACGTTCGGAGCCGACCCCCATACGGAAGTTCGAAACGCCCGCTGCCGCCGGAAGCACGCATGGGGGTGGGAAGCCGACGCTTGCTGGAAGGCGGTCGTCGCAGGAACGCTGCCTAATGCGCGTTTAGCTCCGTACAGACCGGTCAACATACAAGCGAGAGGGAAAGGCTGAGATGGAGGTGACTGTTTCCATCGACGTGCCGTCGATCGAAGATGGCCTGAAGTTCTTTGGTGACGTCTTTGGTTTTGTCGAGACGTCCCGGCCTCATCCCGGCTACGCGATGTTGACCACGGGTGATGCGACGATCGGGCTTCTCGCGAAACCGGCTGGATCCTCTCCTGCGCCGGGAAGCAACGACCTTCGCCGGTACGAGCGCCATTGGACGCCGGTGCACATCGATTTCCGTGTCGACGACTTCGAAGGGACCCTCGCACGCGCCTTGGCGAACGGCGCAAGGTCAGAACAGGTGCACCGCGTGCCGGGCTTTCCTCCCGTTGCGTTCTGCAGCGATCCTTTCGGCCATGGGTTCTGCATTGTTGGCGTGAACAAGCCATAGTACCCCAGGTACATGTGGTGCCGGTGAGTTCCCGCGCCTCCACAGGCTTAATCTTGGATGGGTTCAGCAGGGAAACGGGACACTCATGGCATGGTACAGGTGCCGCCAGGGAAGATGTCCAAGGATCGACGGGCTTTCGTAGAAATAGCCCCTCCGGCGATCCGCTCGGGGTGACAGCGCAAGGCACCCTATGCCTCGATGCCGGCCTCCCCCGGGCCATGCCCGGGTTCCTCGATCTGGCCACGCCGCTGAAGCTGGAGGGCTACGCCCCAGCACAGCACCGCCCAGGCCGATCCCACGCATCAGCCCGCCAGCACGTCGGTCGCGTAGTAGACTTCTATAGACCGGCTCGTTCCGACAGCGACCGCATGCATGCCTTCCCTACCGGCACTCAGACCCGACATTTTGGATCAAGCCGAGGAGGCACTCTTCACGCTTCACGAGAACCTGCCGTCCCACCCGAGGGGGGTTCCGTAAGATCAAGAGTGCGTTCCGTCATGATCCAATGATGTGACCGATCGGTTTAAGCGGCTCGACACGATCGGCTATGATTTTCAACATAGCCAACAACGGCACTGCAAGCAGAGCACCCGGAATGCCCCAGAGCATATGCCAGAAGAATAGTGAGATGATCACGAGGACAGGGTTGAGCGTAAAGCGCTTGGCCAAGAGCATGGGTGTGATCGTCTCACCTTCGGCGATATGGATCAGTAGATAGACCCCTGCTGGCATGAGGGCGAACCAAGGCCAATCGAGGCTGAGCACACCCACAACGAAAAAAATTAACACACCCGCGATTGGACCGAGAATCGGAATGAAGTTCAACAGGAACGCCGTGGCTCCCCAGAGAAGCGGCGTGTCGAGGCCGCAGGCCCACATAGCGATCCCCGTCACCACACCGACAATGGCATTCATGATCGTGATGGTGACGAGGTATCCGGTGATGTTGATCTCTATTTCCTGTGCGATTTCTACGGCCTGACGCTTACCAGAAAAGGTCGGCAGTACCTCAACAAATCCACGCAGCAGTCGGTCCCCGGAGGCGAGAAGGAAGAAGAGCACGATCATTGTTGTGAAGAAGCGCGACAGGATGGTGGCGGTGCCTGTTACCAAGTTGCCAGTGAGCGTCGAAGCAGGTTTCGCAGCGACTACCTCCTCGTTCGCTTCCTGTCCTCGGCCCGCGGTAATATCCTCGACGGCTTGCAGGCCTTGCTGCAGCATATCCAGAGGCTGGCGTAACACTGCGACTTTCTCTCTAAGAAGCGGCAGACTCTCGGGAGCCCTTCGGATCCATCCTGATGCAGGTATGGAGGCCGTAAAACCAACACCCGCGATGGCCCCAAACACAACCAGAATCAGTAGTCCTGCGGCGAGGGCATCGGGCAAGCGAAGCTGTTTATGCAGGAGTCGCATGGCTGGCGCGAGCAGAAGCTTCAGCACGAGCGCCAGCACGAGGGGCAGGATGATCTCCTGGCCAGCGTATAGCGTGTAAACGACTGCAAGGAGGCTCAGTACGAGAATCCCTGCAGATCGAACTCCGCGCGGAATTGCCTCCCCGGCGGCGACAGCTTCACGGGCTTCACGCTCGTGGCGCTCATCCGCGCGATCATTGGCAAGCGAAGGCTGAACTGCGCCTAGTTCTCGCGTGATCGCCACATTCTCCTCCCGCATCCCTCGTGTATCGACAACGGGGGGCATGATGGAATGATCCAGCGAGGATCTGAGCCGAGGAAGGGTTGTGCAGGTCGTCTCCCCGCCGCGAAGAGTGCGGTAGGATTTAACGCGACGCCTCTATTGGGCGATCCCATTCATACTGAAATTAAACATGGAGCATGATTGAGGGGTAGCGCAAAATCGCGAGCATTCGAGGGGCTTGTCGACCATCCGGACCGTATGCCAAGCAAAGGTATGCGGGTCGCGCGCACGGCTGCCGCGAAGGAACCTGAGCCGCCGTTCCTGCCGACGACATCCTCGCCCAAGCGTTCGTCTCCCAACCAACTAGTCAATGAAATAGGCCTTTATTCCTTATCGGTGCGGGCTTTAGAGGATGTTGTTGGCTTCGGCATCGGTATCAACTCCTCTCGGTCGGTCCCTCGTTCGGCGAGCGCCTTCTCCGATGGAGGGAACTCGCGTTTCCTGGTCGATGACTTGCGTTTATCGGTTGTGTCGTCTGTCATCTCTATTGTCTCGATCCGTCGAAAGAAATGGGTATTACCGTAGGTTCACATCATTATTTCATATCTTCCTTGACGATCTCGGTGGAAGGCATTCTGTTCTTCACGAGGTACTTCAAGCCGTGTTCGAATGAGAGATCGTTGTCGCCACGAATATCGACGGTGTAAGCTTTCTCAGGTGCATCGGCCTTTAAGTATTTTACGTATACGTTGATGTTGAGAATCAGGTTTGAGACTTTCTGGATCTCACCTGTTATGACAACATCGGCGCCGAGCTTCCGGGCGAAGTCGTTGGCACATCCACCACATCTGCGTAGGTCCGCGCTCTTGGAGACATCCTCTCGGACCGGATCGGTCGAGACGATGCGATACCGGCCATTCTCGCTGAGTAGCTTACGCAGCAGATCGGTCAGGGGTCCAAGCCGAGCCTTGTCAGCTTCGGTTGGTCCTTGAGCGCCGAGATTAGCAAACTGGAAGTCGAAGACAGCCGCGAGGGGCGTTTCGGCCTGAGCACATGTCGTGGCAAGCGCGGTCGCACACGCGATCAGGGTTGTCGGACACCAACGGCGCATGGGTCTTCCTCTGCTGCGCTCTGCCTGTTCAAGGTCGCACATATGGGGAGAACGTCGTTGAGGTGACCTGCGTCCGCATGATCTGACCTCGGAAACCGTTATTCCCGCCCAAAAAGCGGCCCCACGGTCGCATCGATTTTTCGCTCTCCCTCTCTGCGACTTTGGATCCTCATCCGATCCAGGGTCCATCTTGCGGCAGTAATCTCTCCTGATGCTCGCTTACGACCCGCCCCTGGAACCAATAGCAGACAGACATCTCCTGTCGCGGAGTGAGCATGGTTTAGTCAACGGTAAGGGACCATCGGCGAAAGCCTCTGGCATGAAGACAGCCCACGTCCCCTTCCGGAGCAATGGCACACAGATGATGGTCGTGCAGCCCTACATTGTCTACGTGCAGTCCCGAGGACACAGACATGCGTCCGAAAGCTTTGTCCGCTGATCTGTGCTGGCTTGAATTTCCGTCGAGGTCCTAGATGACGTTGCCGGTGAGTTCGCTTTCGGCAACCTGGTGTTGGCTTCAGAAGAAAGACGGCCGAGCCCTCGTTCAGGTCAGACCCGGCCGCCGTCGACCCGAACAGCGTAAGGGCGGGTACTCGGGCTGACGTGAGATACGTACCCGATGCACTGCAGGGTGTCTGAACGCATTGTCCGCTACCGTACTACGTTTGAAAGGAAGGCACGCTTGGGCACGATTTGGATTTCAAGGCGGCCGAGCGATTGGACGTGGTCATCTCTATCGCTACCAGCGCCCGCGAGTCAGGGCCGGAAGTGGGTTCGGGGCGGAGTCGGACGCACTGCTCAACCGGGCTCACCTAAAGCCGGAGCGGCCCGATCTTCGGACTCGAGGTCCGGCGTGACGTCGCCCATCGGTCGGGCCAGCACATCGAGGCCCTGGCGCATCTCTTGGAGATGGTCGACCACGACTTTGTCGCCCTCGGAGAGGCCATCGAGGATCGCGGTGTTCTCGCCGAAGCTGTCGCCTGCGGTGACGGGCTTCTGCTGAACCTTCCCCGTGGCATCGACCACGTAGACGATCTGCTGGGCAAGCTGCGCGTCGAGGGCGATGGTCGGTACCAGTAGCCTATCCTTGGTGCCTGTCCGGATGCTCGCGCGCACGAACTGGCCGGGCAGGAAACGCTCGTCGGCGTTGGGCATCAGTGCCCGGACGAGGCGGCGCGCGGTGCGGGGATCGAATCGGTTGTCGAGCTGGTAGATCTTGGCCTCGCGCACGGGCTTTCCCGTAGGGTCGAGGACCTCGACCGTGACGCTGCCAGCCTTCATCGCAGCCCGGATCGCCTCCGAATCCTCTGCCGAGAGCGCCATCTGGATGTCGATCGGGTCGAGCTGAACAACGGAGACCAGCTGCGTCTGGTTCTCAATGACGAGATCGCCGGGGTTGATCGTCGAAAGGCTGGCCCGTCCGTCGAACGGCGCGTTCACGATTGCGTAATCGAGGTTGAGGTTCTGCCGGGCGATCGCGGCCTCGGCCCCCTGCACCTGCGCGACGGCTGAGGTGCGGTTCGACTGCAACTGCTGGAACCGCTGCTCGGTGGCGTAGCCTTTGTCGGCGAGGGGTTCGGTGCGGTCCACCTCAGCCTGGGCGAAGGTGAGCTGGGCCTGGGCCTGGGCCTGCTGGGACTTGGCGGTCTGGAGCGCCACCTCGAAGGGGCGCGGATCGATGCGGAAGAGCATCTGTCCCTTCTTGACGTGTCCGCCCGGCTCGAAGGGCCGTTCCATCACGTTGCCGGTCACCCGTGCCTGCAGGGTGGCATCCTGCTGCGAGATGATGGTGCCCGTGTAGGTGAAGCTGATCGGCACTGGCACCTTACGGGCGGAAACGACTCGGACCTCCAACGGTGGCTCCTCCAACTGGACCGCCGGCTTGGCGCCGATGACCGGCAGCGCGGCGACAACCTGTTCAGGCGACGGGCGCCCAGCCGCGACCCATCCGGCCGAACTTGCCAGGGCGAAGAGCCCCGCCCCGACCCCCACCTTGACCGCTGTCTGCACCGATGACGCTCCTGAAATCGACGGGCCGGTCCACCGCGACCACCCAACCGCAGAGGAACACGCCTGGAGGCCGGACGTTGCATCGCGGGGTCGACGAGAGCGGCCCGAAACGCCTGCGATCCATGACCGGTCGCGGTCCAGGACCCGAAGTCACGATCCCGCATGTTTGCTCGCTTCGTCGATCGGCCGGTGCTCGCCGGCGTCATCTCCGTGCTGATCACCCTGATCGGCGCTGTCGCAGGCCTAACCCTGCCGATCGCGCAATTCCCCGAGATCGCCCCGCCGATCATCAACATCCAGGCGACCTATCCGGGCGCCAGCGCGCAGCAGGCCTACGAGGCCATCGCGATCCCACTTGAGCAGGAGATCAATGGCGCGCAGAACCTCCTTTACATCAACTCGACCAGCAACACCGACGGCAGCGTCAGCATGGACGCGACCTTCGAGGTCGGCTCGAATCTTGACGCCGCTGCTGCGGAGGTGCTCACCCGCGCAAACCGGGCAGAGGCCAAGCTTCCACCCTCGGTGAACGCCCAAGGGCTGGAGATCACGAAGAGCTCGCGACAGCGGCTGGGTAACATCGTGCTCTATGCGGAGGACGGTGCGCCCTACGACGAGCTGTTCCTAGCCAACTGGGCCGAGACCCAAGTGATTAAGCCTCTGCGACGCGTGCAGGGGATGGGCCGCATCGTCAACTTCTCCAACAAGCGTTACGCTATGCGGATCTGGCTCGATCCGTTGAAGATGGAAGCACTCGGCATCAGCCCCGGCGCGGTCACCGCCGCCATCACCGCGCAGAACGCGCAGATCACCACGGGCACCCTCGGCAAGCCCCCGGTGGACCAGGCGACCGCCTTCGAGCTGCAACTCGTCACCCAGGGACGCCTGCGCCAGCCTGAGGAATTCGGCAACATCCTCCTGCGCGCGAACCCGGACGGCTCCGTCGTTCGCGTCCGCGACGTAGCCCGGGTCGAGCTCGGCTCGGAGCAGTACGGCGTCCGCTCGAGCTTCGACGGCGCCCCCTCGGCCACCCTCGGCCTCTACCAGAACCCGGACGCCAACGCCGTGCAGGTCATGGACGGAGCCCGCACGACGATGAGGGACCTCGCCAAGCGCTTTCCGCCGGGGCTGAAGTACCGGATCGCCCTCGACCGTACGGAGTTCGTCAAGGAGGCGATCTTCGAGGTGGTGCGCACACTGTTCGAGGCGCTCGCCCTCGTGGTCATCGTCACCTACCTATTCCTGCAGAACTGGCGCGCGACTCTGATCCCCGCCATCGCGGTGCCGGTGGCCCTCGTAGGCACCTTCGGGCCGATGGCCCTGTTAGGGTTCTCGTTCAACACCTTGAGCCTCCTCGGCATGGTGCTTGCCGTAGGGCTCGTGGTCGACGACGCCATCATCGTGGTCGAGAATACCGAGCGTCTGATGGACGAAGGTATGGCGCCGCCCGAGGCCTCCCGCGAGGCCGTCACTGAGGTCGCGGGTCCCGTCATCGCCACCACCCTCGTGTTGGCCGCCCTGTTCGTGCCCGTCGCCTTCATCCCCGGGCTGACGGGCAAGCTCTACAATCAGTTCGCGCTTACGATCGCTATCTCGGTGATGATCTCGGCGGTCGTCTCCCTCACCCTGACACCGGCCCTATGCGGGCTGATCCTGAAGCATCGCGACAGGGACGCAAAGGACGAGAGCCGCTGGCGTGCCCCGCTCCGCTGGTTCAACGCCGTGCTGGAGCGGGCGAGCCGTCGCCTGGTGGCGGCTATTGGCTGGCTGACCGGCCACATCGCCCTGGTGGGCATCGCCTTCGTGCTCTTCGCCGCCATGACGGTGTGGATGACGATGCAGCGCCCGTCGGGCTTCGTGCCGGACGAGGATCAGGGCTACTTCTTCGCCGACGTGGTGCTGCCGAAGGGCGCCTCCGTGGCGCGCACCAACCGGATGGTCGATCGGGTCGGCGACGCCCTGCGCGACATTCCCAGCGTGGAGCATACCATCGGGGTGACCGGCCGCAGCATCTTGGCCGACGCCATCGCGCCCTTCTACGGCTTCCAGATCCCGACCCTGAAGCCGTGGAGTGAGCGCCGCCAGAGCGTCAACGACGTCATCGCCACGGTACAGAAGCGCTTCAAGCACGATCCCGACGGCCAGATCCGGGTGGTGAACCCGTCGCCCCTGCCGGGCCTGGGCTCTCGCAGCGGTCTGACCCTGGAGCTGCAGGACCGCAGCGGCGCCGGCGGCGTCAAGCTCGCGGAGGCGGCCGACCGCTTCATCGCCGAGATGGAGAAGCTGCCCTCGGTTGGGCGTGCCATCCCGACGACCACCTACGGCGTGCCGCAGATGCGTCTTGAGATCGACCGCGCCAAGGCCGAGCAGCTCGGCGTACCGCTCCAGAACCTCTTCGTCGCTCTCGGCACCTATGTGGGCTCGAGCTTCGTCAACCTCTTCAACCGCTTCGGCTACGTCTATCAAGTCTACGTCCAGAGCGAGGCCTCAGGCCGGCGCACGATCCAGGACGTCGAGGCGCTCACGGTGCTCAACAACCGCGGCGAGCCCGTGCGGGTGGGCTCGCTGATCCAGACCCATTTCATTACAGGGCCGACGGCGGTCTTGTCCTACAACACCTATCCGACCATCGAGATCGCGGTGGACACGGTGGCGAGCGCCAGCTCGGGCACCGCCATCGCGGCAATCGAGACGCTGGCCGAGGCCAAGCTGCCCAAGACCTACGCGGTGGAATGGACCGACGTCGCCTACCAGGAGAAGATCGCCGGCGGCTACGCGCCGCTCATCTTCGGCCTCGGCACGCTGATGATCTTCCTGCTGCTCGCCGGACAGTACGAGTCCCTGCGGCTGCCGTTCGTGATCCTGCTCGGCACGCCGGTCGCGATCTTCGGAGCGGTGGGCTTCCTGGCGATCCGAGGGCTCGCCCTCGACATCTTCGGGCAGGTCGGGCTCCTACTCTTAGTTGGGCTCGCCGCCAAGAACTCGATCCTCCTCGTGGCCTTCGCCGAGGACCTGCGCAAGCAAGGTGAGGACGTCCTGAAGGCCGCGCAGGATGCCGCCCGCCTACGCATGCGCCCGATCCTGATGACCTCGTTTGCCTTCATCATGGGATCCGTGCCCCTGGCCATCGCCAGCGGCGCCGGCGCCAATGCCCGGGTCTCCATGGGCACGGTGGTGATCGGCGGGCTGCTGGTGGCGACCTTCATCACCTTGTTCGTGACGCCAACCTTCTATGTCGCCTTCGAACGTCTCCTGGGCAAACCGAAGGCATCAAGGGCGAAGACCGCGAATATGCATGACGCGCCTCTACCCGCAGAATAAACCCTTGATGAGATTAGACCGCCGACAAAGTCTGGGCACCCTCAGCGACTGTGATATTTGGCTGGTGGTATCCCGCGTCGGAAAAGCGTCTCGCGTTTGACGGTTGATCTCTGTGAGCCCCCAGAGCCTCCGAGCTTTCCATGACTGCACAGATGATCCCCGTGGCCCTCGCAAGCATCTTTGTTGCTGGCTGTCTGATAATCCAAGCATTAGAGCGATGGTCAGAATCCGTCCTAGTGAGCCTTTTGTGCATCTTCGCAATGCTGCTCGCCCTGCTCCTCACCGAGGTGCTGGCGGGTCGCATGCCACGTCAGTATGCGAGAATCCCCGCACGGACGGTCCAGAGCTCTCGCGCGTCCTATGGAGCCACGAGCTTCAACGAAAATGGCCCGCCGCAGACACCGGCATCCTCCGCGTCCAAGGTGCTAACGGTTTTCAACGATTGAGCGTAGGTCGGACCGGTCACCAAGAACCATCCTGCCGAGAGACGGATTGCTGCCTATAGGAGGAGCCCTCATGACCGCCGTCATCTAAAACCAAAGCTGGATAGAGGGGATCGCTGCGCAGACGGCCGGGCAACCCAGCTCGGCCAACCCTTAGCCAGCTGGCTCACAGGAGATCGCCGACTGGCTGGAGGGCTACACGGCTGCCGAGGCTGAGCAGCTTGCTGCCAACCCTGATACGAAAGAAAGCCTCTAGGATCGGTAATGCCGAATGACGACTAACACCCACCCGTACACCCTTGAAGTCGGGCCTAACCCAAGGCGTGAAGGGATTTGGCAGTGGGCCATCCGAAAGCATGGCAAGCTGATCCAGCGGTCAGATCGTGACCTTCCCTCCGAAGCGAGAGCGCGGGCGCACGGATTGGAGACGATAGAGAAGCTGCTTCAGGGCGGCGACGAAGGGCGCTTCTGACGCGATGCTATTCGCTCCGATCTGCATTCACTGAGCCCGTCGTCGTCGGTGACCTGACCGGGAGGCTCTGGACCGAGCCGATTGAGAGGATCGGCCGGGGCTGAAGGAGCTGGAGATTGCTGGTCGTCCCAGAGCCTATCACGCCGAGGCGCTCAGCCTCGTGCCATGAACGAAGCCTCGGCCGTCCCGCGGTCCGGGGCTTCGTGCGTCAGGCGATCATCCAGGCAAGCACCAGGATGCCGCCCAGGAACATCCCGTACGTGCCTAGGACAGCGGCGATCTCACGATGCTGCACGAGGACGGAGCGGGAGGCGAACGGCATGGGGCGAGACCATAAGCGGGTTTTCTTCCTCTATCTGATCCACCTGCCCTGCCGATGCGAGTCCTCAGCTTGTGGAACGAAGAAGAAACATCGGCTGCCGCGCGCGGGTCACACGCAGGTCAACGGACGACCTCGCTTAAGCAGCTTTGGGCTTCCGACCGCAGCGCCTCGGGGCATCCGACGCGGTCTCATCCGACGCGGTGGCTTTTGCTGAAGCGTTGGTCGGACCCTCCCGATTGTTGCTAAGCCCAATGGTGCGAGCCAGCTCGGAACGCTGCGCCGAGTAGCTGGCGGAGGTCATCGGGTAGTCCTGGGGCAGACCGCACTTCGCCCGGCATTCCTGGGCGGTTGATTCCCCGGATCGTTCGGTGTCGCTTCAGCGTTTTGTAGGACTTGCCGTCCCCGAAGCTGATGAGCGCATTGGGCGTATTTGATTTCTTGGTCTGCGCAGTCAATGGCTTCTCGATCTGGTCAGCAGCTGGCTAGGGTCTGGACTCGATCAGCACCAGAAGGCGATGACGGCAGCGAGTGCGACGGCCGAGACGTAGTTTCGGGCCAGCTTGTCGTAGCGGGTGGCGATGCGACGGAAGTCCTTGAGGCGATTGAAGGTCGCTTCAATCCGCCAGCGTTCGCGGTAGCGGCGTTTGTCGTGGCGGATCTTCCGCTTGCGGCCGCGCTTGCCGGGGATGATCGGCGTGATGCCTTTTTCCCGTAGGTTGGCCCGGAGCCAGTCGGCGTCGTAGCCCTTGTCGGCGGCCAGACGACGGATCCGACCGGGAGCCTCGGCGAGCACGGCTGGGGCGGCGGTGACGTCGCTGGCATTGCCCGGCGTCAGCAGGAGGACGCCGGGGCGGCCGAGGACATCGGTGAGGACGTGGATCTTTGTCGTCTGGCCCCCGCGTGACGGGCCGATGCCTTGCGCACGAGCCCCCCTTTACCGCCATGCGCCGAGCGGTGAGCCTTGACGTAGGTGCTGTCGATGGCGGCCGCCTCGCCCGCCCATCCGCTCTTGGCCAGCGCCCTCAACATCGCCCGCCAGAAGCCACGGCGCGACCAGCGATTGAAGCGGTTGTAGACGGTCGTGCGCGGACCATACGCGGCGGGGCAGTCGCGCCAGCGGCAGCCTGAGGTGAGCACGTGCAGGATGCCGGAGATGACTTGCCGATCATCGTTCCGCTCTGGCCCGGGCTGGTTCGTGGGCATGAACGGTTCCATCACCGCCCACTGCTCGTCGGAAAGCCAGAACAGGTCTGCCATCGCCGCCTCCACGCTGCAAACGGCAGCTCTGAATCACAAAACGATAGCGCTCGCAACGCCTTGGTTCGGTTCACACCCTAGCTTCGCCGCGACCGAGGTCATCCTGCACCTGTTCCTGTCAGCCGATGAGCGCCGCGCGACATCGCATGTACCGGAATCTGAGAGGCAGGCGACCGATCACCGCCAGTTGTACGTCGGGGGCGTCCTCGTCCTGACGGTCGGATTGTGGGCGACGAGCAGCCTGCACGGGGTCTCGGCGCCCGTCGTGGCATTCGCCGCTGCCTTGGCACTGACTCTTCCCAAGTTGTCCGGCGTTTCGCTGAAGGCGGCACTCCGCGAGGTCGAGTGGGGACTGATCCTGTTCCTGGCCGCCACCCTGGTCATGGGGCGGGCGCTGATCGTCTCGGGCGCGGCCCAGTGGCTCGCAGCGGGCCTCCTGGCTCACGTCAGGGTTGACTTGCTGCGTGGGCCCTTAAGGGTGGCCGCGTTCATCGCCGTCGTATCGGTGCTGGCCCACCTCGTAATCACCTCGCGTACGGCGCGGGTCACGGTGCTGGTGCCGACCCTCGTGCTGCCGGTTGCGGCGCTTGGCTACAACCCGACTGCACTGGTGTTGCTCTGCGCCCTGGGCACGGGCTTCTGCCAGACGCTGCCGGTGAGCGCCAAGGCGGTGGCCCTGTTCCGCAATCCCGGTCATCCGACCTACGACGCACGTGATCTGCTGCTCCTGAGCGCCGTGCTGATGCCGCTGATGGTTCTGCTCCTACTCGTCTTCGCGCTCTGGGTCTGGCCGGCGCTCGGAGTTCCCCTGGGGGCTTCGTAGCGGGGGCGACGTGTAAAGCTTCGAGTGGCGCGGGCTAAGTGCCTCCGGCAACGGTTACCCGTTGGACCCCGGCAACAGGAGAATGCGATGAGCCTGACCGTTCTTGTTGCCCCCTCCGGCTTCAAGGAAAGCTTGAGCGCCAGGGCGGTTGCTAAGGCCATTGCCCAAGGCGTGCACCGAGCTATGCCGGAGGCCCGCGTGCTCATGGCGCCGATGGTCGATGGCGGCGAGGGCTTCGTCGAAGCTTTGGTCGATGCGACCAGGGGCACCCTGCACCGCCTCACCGTCACTGGTCCGGTCGGCCTGCCGGTTCCGAGCTTCTTTGGCTTCCTCGGAGGAGTCGGGCCGCGCACCGCCGTCATCGAGATGGCTGCCGCAGCGGGGCTCTCGTTGGTCCCACGCGACCGCAGGGACCCGACGCTGACCACGAGCTATGGTGTGGGTGAGCTCGTACGCGCCGCGCTCGATGCCGGTGCCGAACGCATCCTGCTGGGGTGCGGTGACAGCGGCGTCAACGATGGCGGAGCCGGCATGGTGCAGGCCCTCGGCATCGCCTTGCTCGATGAGGAGGGGCAACGACTCAGATTTGGCGGAGGGGAATTGCTCCGCCTTGCTCGCATCGACCTGTCCGGCCGGGATGCGCGGCTCGACCGGATTTGCATCAACGCAGCGGTGAACTGGCACAACACGCTGCTTGGCTCCGAGGGCGTGTCCCGGGTCTTCGGGCCGCAAAAGGGGGCGATACCGGAACAGGTCATCGGTCTGGAGCGAGGGCTCGGTGTTTATGCCCAGCTCATCCGGGGGGCCACCGGTGTGGATTGCACCGAGGCCCCGGGAGCCGGAGCCTCCGGCGGGCTCGGTGCCGGCATTTTGGGGCTGCTCGGCGGGACTTTGCATCCGCGCTTCGACATCGTGATGCGCTACCTCGACTTCGACGCGCTGCTCACCGAGGCCGACCTCGTCATCACGGCCGAAGGCACGCTCGACTGTCAAACAGTGCGCGGGAAGGTGCCGGCCGAGGTGGGCCGCCGCGCCAAGGAACGCGGGCTGCCGGTCATCGCCCTGGCCGGCACCTTGGGCGAGGGCTGCGAGGAGAACCTGGTGCACGGGATCGATGCCTTCATTAGCATCATGGAACGGCCCTGCACGTTGGAGGATGCGCTTGGGCGGACCGAGGCTCTGCTGATCTCTGCGGCCGACGAAGCGATGCGCATGGTTCGCATCGGCCTGGAGGTACACGCTCGCAGAGCCAGGATGCCGTGGGCCGAACCCCAAGAAAGTCCTGGGTGCCTTCAGAAGCCGTAGGGTCTCGAACGAGCGATGCCTTCTTGCAGCCTGCCGCAGCAATGACGGCCGTGCTTGGCTTATCCGCAGAAAGGCTCACGCCTGGGCTCTTCTCCGAGAAGGCTGTGCCGTCCCGCCCATGGCTTGTCTCCGCACCGCACCCTTGAGCCGCTTCTCGCACTACCGTTGAGCAGCGAGGACGCTACGGTGATACGGCCGTGCGCGGTCGTGGTCCGTCCAGACTGAACGGCTTGCCGCGCGAGCCTACGTCGTCACAGAACTGCAACACGCAGCCAGTGCATGTGAGCTTGGCCGTGGCGCGACGAACGCGCGCATGACAGGCCCTTTCCTAAACGGCACAGTGGGATCTGTATGGAAGGCTAGGCGCTCTGCCCTACCACCGACTGAGCCCAGCATAGAGAATGCCGCAGGTGCGCCGAGGTCTCGTACTGCTCACCATTGCGGCCCTCCTGCCGCTGGTGCTGCTCGCTGGCGGATTGTCCTTCATGCTGTTCCGCCAGCAGCAAACCCTGATGCGCTCGGAGGCCGTCCACCAGGTCGATGAGATGCTCGGCAGCGTGGACCGGGAGCTCTTCACCCAAATCGAACTCCTCAAGGTGCTCGCGCAGTCGCCGATGCTCGACGGCGATCGGCCGGACCTCGCAGCCTTCCACGGCCTCGCCGAGCGCTTCCAGAGTCAGCTGCCGCTCTGGCACCGCATTATCCTGGCCGACACCGAGAGCCACATGCTCGTGCGGACCGGCTACTCCTACGGAACACCGCTCCCGCCGCTCGTGGACGAAAAGAGTTATCGGCGGGTGCTCGATACGGGCGAGCCAACCATTGGCGATATTGCCAAGCCCTGGGGGACAGCGAATGGCGCTCCGCGGGCGAGTTTCCGCGTGCCCGTCCGGCGCGACGGCAAGATCCGCTTCGTCCTGACGGGGGTAGTGTCCACCCAGCGCCTCACCGACCTCCTGGCGAATGCCGGCCTTGATCCAGCTTGGCGGCCCTACTTGGTCGACGGGGCGGACCGGATCGCCGCGAGCTTGCGGGCGCCTGTCAACGTGGGTTCGCCCGCGATGCCACCGACGGTACTGGCGCGCACGGCCGGCTCGTCCGGTATTTACGACGGCATCTCGCCGGAGGGAAAGCCGCTGGTGACAGCCTTCCGTAAGTCCGTGAAGACCGGCTGGTCCGTCCACGTCGCCGTCCCACTGGCGCTCTACAACCAGCCGGCGACCCACTCCGTCTGGATCCTGGCCTTTGCTGGCGCCGTCGCTGCCCTATTGACCGGTGCCTTCATCCTTCTGCTCCGCCGTGAGCTTCAGGCGCAGCGCCGGGACACGCTTGCCCAGGAGCGCACGGTGCGCATGGAAGCGCTCGGCCGCATGACCGGCGGCGTGGCGCACGACTTCAACAACCTGCTGATGGTTATCCTGGGCAACCTGGAGATGCTGGGCCGGCGCAACCACGAGCCCCGCATCGAACGCTACGTGACGGCCATCCGCAAAGCGGCCGAACGTGGCACGCACCTGACCCGGGAACTGCTGTCCTTCTCGCGTGGCGGAGGCACGCAGTCCGAGGTCGTCGACCTGACCGAACGGCTGCTCGGCACGCTGACGATGATCCGCCAGTCCGTCAGCGGACACATCCACGTCGAGACCGACCTCATCCCGGGTCGACATGCCGTCCGACTCGATCCCCTGCAGTTCGACTTGGCACTCTTGAACATCGCCGCGAACGCCCGGGATGCCATGCCGGACGGAGGCTCGTTTCGGATTACGGCCCGCAGGTGCCCTTTGCCGGACCGGTCCGGGCGAGACGGCATCGCCCTGTCAATCAAGGATACCGGCAGCGGCATCCCGGCGGAAGCCATCCCCCATGTCTTCGAGCCGTTCTTCACGACCAAGGAGGTCGGCAAGGGAACAGGGCTCGGGCTGAGCCAGGTCTACGGTTTCGCCAAGGCGTCGAACGGCATGGCCGACGTCGAGAGCCGAGCTGGCCAGGGCACGACCGTGACGCTGTACCTTCCCCTCGCACAGGAGGAATTGCCGGAGACTTCTAAAATGCCCGCAGACACCAGCGAAGCCCTAGGCATGTCCGGTCTGGCTCGGGTCGTCCTGGTTGACGACAACGATGAGGTGCGGACCGTGACCGCGGCCTACCTGGAGGAGGCGGGCTTCCAGGTCGCGCAGGCCGACAGCGCGCATGCCGGGCTCAACGTACTGGAGCGGAGCGGCGGCGACATCCTGGTGAGTGACCTCATCATGCCGGGCGGCATGGACGGCCTTGCCTTTGCCAACGAGGCGCGCAGGCGCTGGCCGGACCTGCCTGTCATCCTGGTCTCGGGCTACAGCGCCTCGGCGGCTCGAGCGACGGAGCTTGGCTACAAGCTCTACATGAAGCCGTACGACATGGCGGAACTCGTTCGGGACATCCGAGATCTGATCGGCAGTGACGGACTGCGGACGGTAGCTATGGATCGGGGCTAATCTCATTAGATCGCCGCGCAGGCCAGAGCGTGTCTAAGCTCGTGAAGAAAAACCCAAAAAGATCGCCAAAATTGCATTTCGTTGGCCGACCGCTTCAACACCCTGCTAGGGCGTGTCATCGCTTGAGCCAATCGAGGGCGGCTGCGTGGTAGAGGACGCCCATGAAGCTGACGGCAGTCTTCTCGTAGCGGGTGGCGATGGCGCGCCACTCTTTGAGCCTGGCCCAGAGGCGCTCGACCTGGTTACGGTTGTTGTAGATCCAATCCGGGCAGGCCACGGGCGCTTCGTGGCGCTGAGGCGGGATCGCAGGCCGAGCGCCCATATTCCAGATATGTTCGCGAAAGACGTGGCTGGTATAGCCGCGGTCCCCCACGACCCATTTGGGCACCCCCGGCAGTTGGTCGAGCAGGGGAACAGCGTGAGGGAGTTCATGGGCCTGACCGGGCGCAAGCCGGAAGGCGATGGCGCGGCCCTGCCCGTCGGCGATCACGCAAGCCTTGGTGCCATACCCGCCACACGAGCGGCCAACAGCTTCACGAGCGTCGCGCTCGGCTGCAGATCCCCCCTTTTGGCGGCTCCCGCCGCCTTTTGGTGCGCCCGAACGTTCGTGCCGTCGAGGAACACCATACCGAGTTGGACACCGCGCTCCTGCACNCGCTCGGCTGCAGATCCCCCCTTTTGGCGGCTCCCGCCGCCTTTTGGTGCGCCCGAACGTTCGTGCCGTCGAGGAACACCATACCGAGTTGGACACCGCGCTCCTGCACGAGGTGAAGAAGCCGCTCCCAGACGCCAGCACGCGACCAGCGGATGAAGATCTGGGCAGCCCGCCACCAGGGTCCCAATTCCTCGGGAATGGCTCGCCATTTGGCTCCGTTCTGATGCCGCCAGAGAATGGCCGAGAGCGTGCGCTGCAGATCCTGAGGAGGCGTTTTGGCCTTGGGCCGGCAGGCTTCAACCAGAGGCTCCAGATCAGCCTATTGCGCGTCGCTCAGCATCGTCCCTCCTCCATCAGAGAGACGAAAACGCAAGCCCAGCCAATCTGTTCAGGCGACGACAGGCCCTAGTGCTCTCCAAGGCGCCGCGACCAGCCAGCGTCGGTGAGAAGTTCCGAAAGGAAGTTTGCACCCGGATCGAGCGAGGGCCTCCCGACCTCACAGAGTACGCAACGATGCCGTGATGTGAATTCACGGAGGGTCGATGGCGAAAGCGACCCACCGACCTCTCATCGAAGCCTTGATACACTGTACTCCGTCTAGGCCCGCAACACCGTCCAACCCTGGTGGTTAGGAACAGAGCTGCGCCCCCTTCGGTGGGCTTCTACGCTGGCTACGTTGCAATCACCTTACCGCAGGCACCGCACCTTGAGCGACGAACCTAGCGCCGCGCACAGAGGAGGCCTCGTCCGACTACCGATCACATGGAAGAAAGCCTCTCATTTATTGCCAACGCTTTGTCACTTTTAATCCGACAGACCACCCAGCTCCGATTTTACACGTCGAGGTTGGCGACGCTGAGCGCGTTGTCCTGGATGAACTCGCGGCGGGGTTCGACCACGTCGCCCATCAGCTTCACGAACAGATCGTCGGCGTCCTGAGTGTCCTTGACCTTGACCTGGAGGAGCGAGCGCACGTCGCGGTCGAGGGTGGTCTCCCACAGCTGCTGGGCGGTCATCTCGCCGAGGCCCTTGTAGCGCTGGAGCTGCAGGCCCTTGCGGCCGAAGGCCATCACCGCCTCGAACAGGCCGACGGGGCCGTGCAGGGTCGTCTCGTCACCCTTGCGCGCGTAGGTGACGGGCTCGTCGTAGATCTCCCGCAGGGCTTCCGCCCGGTCGGCGAGGCGCCGGGCCTCCTGCGAAGCCAGGAGCGAGGCGTCGAGGGTCGCCACCTGGCGCACGCCGCGCAGGGTGCGGCTGAGGACGTAACCGCCTTCCGAGACGGAACCTTCCCAACCGCGCTCGATGTCGTCGGCGATCCGGTCCATGCGCCGGGCGACCGTCACGGCCAGACCCTCGGCCTCCGCCGCGTTCTCGTCGACATTGGTCCGGAACGCGCCGGCGATCAGGGCCTGCTCGACCACGGCGCGGTCGTAGCGGGTGTGGAGCGCCTGCATCAGCCCGCGGAACTGGCGGGCCTCCTCGACCAGGGACTTCAGCTGCGCGCCGCCGAACTCGGTGCCGGAGGCGAGCCGCAGCACGGCGCCCTCGACGCCGGCATCGATCAGGTAATCTTCCAGCGCCCGCTCGTCCTTGAGGTAGAGCGCCGACTTGCCCTTGGCGGCTTTGTAGAGGGGCGGCTGGGCGATGTAGAGGTGCCCGCGCTCGATCACCTCCGGCATCTGCCGGAAGAAGAAGGTCAGCAGCAGGGTACGGATGTGCGAGCCGTCGACGTCGGCATCCGTCATGATGATGATGCGGTGGTAGCGCAGCTTTTCGGGGTTGAAGCCCTCGCGGTCGGTCGATGACCGTCCGATGCCGGCGCCCAGCGCCGTGATCAGCGTGCCGATCTCGGCCGAGGACAGCATCCGGTCGGCGCGCACGCGCTCGACGTTAAGGATCTTGCCCCGGAGGGGGAGCACGGCCTGGAAGGTCCGGTCGCGGCCCTGCTTGGCAGAACCGCCGGCGGAATCGCCCTCCACCAGAAGGATTTCGCATTTCGAGGGATCGCGCTCCTGGCAATCGGCGAGCTTGCCGGGCAGGGAGGCGATGTCGAGGACGCCCTTGCGGGTCACGGTCTCGCGGGCCTTGCGGGCCGCCTCGCGGGCCGAGGCCGCCATGATGACCTTGGCCATCACCGAGCGGGCCAGCGTCGGGTTCTCCTCGAGCCAGTTCGACAGGCCCTCGTTGAGGACGTTCTCGACGGCCGGGCGCACCTCGGAGGAGACCAGCTTGTCCTTGGTCTGCGACGAGAATTTCGGGTCCGGCACCTGCACCGAGATCACGGCGGTCAGGCCCTCGCGGCAATCCTCGCCGGTGAGCGAGATCTTTTCGCGCTTGGCGATGCCGGACGATTCCGAATAGCCGGTGATCTGGCGCGTGAGGGCGGCGCGGAAGCCCGCCATGTGGGTACCGCCGTCGCGCTGCGGAATGTTGTTGGTGAAGGGCAGCACGGTCTCGTTGAACGAGTCGTTCCACCACAAGGCGACTTCGACGCGGATGTTGTCGCGCTCGGCCCGCACCATCACGGGCTTCTGCATGCCCTCGATCGGTTTGCGGGAGCGGTCGAGGTAGCGCACGAAGGCCTCGATACCGCCCTCGTAGAACAGCTCCTCGCGCTTGTGCTCGGCGTGGCGCGCATCGGTGAGGACGATGCGCACGCCGGAATTCAGGAAGGCCAGCTCGCGCAGGCGCTTCTCCAGGGTCGCGTAGTCGAACTCGATCATCGTGAAGGTGTCGGTGGACGGCAGGAACGACACCTCGGTGCCGCGCCGGCCGTTGCCGTCGCCGACGATGATCAGCGGCGAGACCGCGTCGCCGTGGCGGAACTCCATGGCGTGCTCCTTGTCGTTGCGCCAGATGCGCAGGCGGAGCCATTGCGACAGGGCGTTGACCACGGAGACGCCGACGCCGTGCAGGCCGCCGGAGACCTTGTAGGAATTCTGGTCGAACTTACCGCCGGCATGGAGCTGGGTCATGATGACCTCGGCCGCCGAGACCCCCTCCTCCTTGTGGATGTCGGTGGGGATGCCGCGGCCGTTGTCGGAGACCGTGACGGAGCCGTCGGCGTTCAGCGTGACGGTGACGAGGTCCGCGTGGCCCGCGAGCGCCTCGTCGATGGCGTTGTCGACCACCTCGTAGACCATGTGGTGCAGGCCCGAGCCGTCGTCGGTGTCGCCGATATACATGCCGGGGCGCTTGCGCACGGCGTCGAGCCCCTTGAGGACCCGGATGGATTCCGCGCCGTAGGCATCGGCGGCGAGATTGTGGGAGCTGTCGGACATGAACTTCCTCGGGCAGGCGGGCACTTGGGCTGAGCTGTCGGCCCAGGCCGGACCCCCGCGCGCCTGCGTTTCGTACTTGCTCACGCAATATAGGCGTTTCGCGTTGAGAATGCATCGTTTCCGGCGCTTTGCGAGCCCGGAAACGACGGGATGATGGGCGGTCGGCTTTAACGATCGGTCAAGGCCGCCTCGCAGGCGCGACGGCGGCGCCCTCCACCCCAGTTGCGGCGTTCGTCGATCGGTCCGGATACGGGGTGTGCGCCGGGGACGGACGGGGACACGGGCACGTTTCCTCCCCCCCCCCCTCGTAGCAGGCAGGGCGATCACGGATGGCACCACTCCGTCCTTCCGGGGCGCCGCAGGCGAGCCCGGCCCCGAAGGCGGGCGCCGGGGACGTGCAATCCAGAGCCGCTGACGGTGCAACGTCTTGCGCCACCTGCGTTTCTGGATCCCGGGTTCCGCTACGCGGCCCCGGGATGACGGGGCGCTACGAGCGGGTCTCCGACGCGCGAATCCCGCGGACTCTCAGGCCTGCCGGGCTTCGATCCTGCCGAGCCTCAGTTTCGCCAAGCCTCACTCGACAAGGCTCAATCCTGCAGGAACGGGTTCGTCATCCGCTCCTCGCCCAGCGTGCTGGTGGGGCCGTGGCCGGGGATGAAGGCGACATCGTCGCCGAGCGGCAGGACCTTGTCCTTGATCGCCCGGATCAGCTGCTCGTGGCTGCCGCCCGGCAGGTCGGTGCGGCCGACCGAGCCCTTGAACACCACGTCGCCCACCAGGGCGAAGCGCGCGTCGCGGCTCATGAACACCACGCTGCCGGGGGAGTGGCCGGGGGCGTGCAGGATGTCGAAGGTCAGGCCGCCGACCTCGACCACGTCGCCGTCGCCGAGCCAGCGGTCCGGCGTCACCACCCGGGCGCCGTCGATCCCGTAATTGGCGCCGGTCTCCGGCAGGCTGTCGAGGAGGTAGCGGTCGGCCTCGTGCGGACCCTCGATCGGGACGCCGAGACGGTCGCGCAATTCGGCCGCCCCGCCCGCATGGTCGATATGGCCGTGGGTGAGCAGGATCTTCTCGATGGTGATGCCCTGGTCGGCGATCGCCGCCGTGATCCGGTCGAGGTCGCCGCCCGGATCGACCACGGCGCCGACCTTGGTCTCGTCCGACCAGATCAGGGTGCAGTTCTGCTGGAAGGGGGTCACCGGGATGATTCCGGCGCGGGGCGTGCCTGGCATCAGGGGTCTCGCGGGATGGCGCCGGGGCGGTGCCGGGTCGGCGCAGGGTTGACGCGGGGAGGTGTGGCGCCGCGGCGGCGCCGGTGGCCGCCTGTCTAGCCCGAGATCGCCGTTGGCGCGAATCCGCCGCGCCGCCATCGTCACCTCCGCCAAACTTCGGCCTCGCCACGGGACTAGCGGGGCCTTAACCACGATCCGGCCGCCCACTCGGCCGGCTCCCCCTCCCCCGACCCGGGTCCCTTGCGCACATGCTGAAAACCGCCTTCGTCGCCGCACGGGACCGGCAGCGCCTCGGGGAGATCGCGTCCGTCCTCATCGGATTCGGTGTCACCAAGGTGGTCGAGCGCCTGGGCCTCGCCCAGGTCGCGCGGTTGGCCAAGCGCCGGACGCCGCAGGTCGACATCGCCCGCCTGTCGCAGCCCCAGCGGGTGCGCCGGGCGATCGAGACCCTGGGGCCGACCTTCGTCAAGCTCGGCCAGATCCTGGCGAGCCGGCCCGACCTCCTGACCCCGGAATGGACCGAGGAACTGGAGAAGCTTCACAGCCAGGTTTCGCCGATCCCGTGGGAGCGCATCCGGCCCCAGCTCGAGGAGGACCTCGGCGGCCCGGCCTCGGAGATCTTCGCCGAGTTCGACACCACGCCGCTCGCCGCCGCCTCCATCGCGCAGGTCTACCGCGCCCGCCTGCAGACCGGCGAGGAAGTGGTGGTGAAGGTGCTGCGCCCCGGCCTGCGCAAGATCATCGAGGCGGACCTGCGCCTGATGGGCCACGCCACCCGCATCGTCGTGGACGAGTGGCCGGAATTCGGGCGCTACCAGCCCCAGGAACAGATGCGTCATCTGGCCAGCGGCCTCTACGGCGAACTCGATCTGATCAACGAGGCGCGCAACTGCGAGACCATCGCGGCGATCTTCGCCGACCGCGACGATATCGTGGTGCCCAAGATCCACTGGGAATGGACCTCCGAGCGCGTGCTGGTGCAGGAATTCGTGCACGGCATCCCACCCAACGACCATCCCCGGCTCGACGCGGCGGGCTACGACAAGGTGCTGCTGGCCCAGAAGGGCACCGACGCCTTCCTGCAGATGGCCCTGATCGAGGGCGTGTTCCACGCCGATCCGCATCCCGGCAACATGCTGATCATGCCGGACAACCGGATCGGCTTCATCGATTTCGGCATCATCGGGCGCCTGTCCCAGCGCCGCCGGACCCAGCTCCTGATGCTGATCGGCGCCATGCTCAAGGAGGATTCCGACGGGCTGATGGCCGTGCTCCTCGACTGGAGCGGCTCGAGCAACCCGGACCTGACCAAGCTCGAGGCCTCGTCGCAGGCCTTCGTGGCGCGCCACACCGGCGCCTCCCTCGATTTCGGCGCCCTGCTCACCGACTTCATGACCATGGCGCGCGAGAACGACCTCGCCATGCCCACCGATCTGGCCATCCTGTTCAAGGGCCTGGTCACCGCCGACGGCGTGATGCGCCAGCTCGACCCCGGCTTCGACCTGTTCTCGGCCGCCGGACCGACCGTGAAGCGCAAGCTCGCCTCGCAGTTCTCGATCAAGGGCATCACCCGCAAGGTCGAGGCGGTGGGAGCCGGCCTGTTCGGCGCCGCCTCCGAGCTGCCGACCCTGATTCACCTCATGCTGGTGCGCCTGAAGCAGGGCCGCGTCACCGTCGAGATCGAGCTGAAGGGCATCGAGAAGCTGACCCGCGGCATCGAGCGCGCCGCCGCCCGCATCGCGGTGGCGCTCATCGTCGCCGCCTTCGCGACGCAGCTCGCCCCGCGCTTCATGGACCTCGGCACCCCGGCCTTCATTACCGTCGGCGCGGTGGTCTGCGTGATCGGCATCGGCTGGCTCGTGCTGCTGGGGCGCAACAAGTAGGGGCTGGGCACTCACGCCTGCCGGCGGACTGGGACGGTCCCGGCCGATTGCCGGGACGGGACGGCGATCGCCTCGGATGCCGGCATCCGCTCGCGTCCGCCATCTTAAATCAGCCGCGTTGTGCGGTGCATCTGCCGCGCTGGCGCCGGCGGTCCCGCTTCGGACCGTGCGGCCGTTGTGCGACACGACCCAACCTCCGGTAGCCCGGCCCGCATGAACATCATTCTGATCAAGCTGTTCGCGACGGCGCTGACGCTCAGTCAGGTCACGACGCGGCCGGATGCGGTGAAGACGCAGTTCGATCCGGTGGCCGACAAGGCCCAGGTGGTGCAGATCCTGCGCGACGGCTGCGCCCACATGCGCAAGGCCTTCGACATCGAGGACATCAACCTCGACGAACTGATCTCCACCGCCATGGAGGACCCGTCCGCCGTGGCCGGTGAGAGCGCGCCCAAAATCCTGCACGGCCTCGACATCGGCGAACTGAACGTCAGCTACCGCCAGTTCTGCAAGGGCGAGACACCCAAGGATTCGCCCTTCGATGCGGCCGAGGTCATCGCCTTCTACAACAAGGCGGTGGCGGACCTGCCCTCGGCCGAGGCCCTGAAGGAGCGCAAGCTTCCCGGCGCGTCCCTGATCCTCGACGGATCGGGCAAGCGCTACGCCGAGGCCTTCGAGGCCAATGGCCGGCGTCTCAGCGTGCCGATCGCCGAGGTGCCCGCGATGGTCCGACAAGCCTTCGTGGCGGCCGAGGACAAGCGCTTCGAGAGCCACAAGGGCATCGACGAGCGCGGCGTGATCCGCGCCTTCATCGGCAATCTCGCCTCCCCCGGGCGCCCGGCCGGCGGCTCCACCATCACCCAGCAGGTGGTCAAGAACCTCTCGGTCGGCGACGACGTCACCTACGAGCGCAAGATCCGCGAGATGATCGTGGCCTCCCGCCTGGAGCACATCCTGGGCAAGCCGCAGATCCTCGAACTCTACCTCAACGGCATCTATCTCGGTCGCGGCGCCTACGGCATCGAGATGGCGGCGCGCAGCTACTTCGGCAAATCGGTGGGCCAGCTCACCGTGCCGGAGGCCGCGCTCCTCGCTGGCATGCCCAAGGGCCCGAACTTCTACAGCCCCGACAAGTACCCCGACCGGGCGCGCGAGCGCCGGGCCTACGTGCTGGCGCGGATGAAGGAGGAGGGCGTCATCACCGAGGCGCAGCTCGGCGAGGCCGCCAATGCGCCTCTCGGCCTCAAGCCGATCGAGGCGGCCCGGCGCGATTCGGGCTTCTACTTCGTCGATCACCTGGCCCGCGAGGTGCGGACCTTCGCGGGGGTGGAGTCGCTCACCGCCGCCAGCCACGTGGTGCGCTCCACCATCAATGCCGGCCTCCAGACCGCCACCGAGACGGCGCTGCAGGAGGGGCTCGCCACCTACGAGCGATCGACCGGCCGCGCCCGCTACGAGGGGCCGGAACTCAACCTCGCCGAGGCCGTGCGCAAGCTCGAAGGTGCGGCCCCGGCCGCCGAGGCCTCGCCCCTCGGCGTACCGTTGCTCGTCGGCGATGCGGCCAAGCCCGCGCCGGCTCCGAAAACCCGGGCCGAGCGCAAGGTCGCGGCCGCCGCCGAGAAGGCCGCCCCCAGGGTCGAGCGTCCGAAACCGGCCTGGCAACGGGCGCTGGAGACGGCCAGGCCCGCGCTCTACGATGTGCACTGGCCGCTGGCGGTGGTGCTCGAGACCGGGCGCGGCGGCAGCGCCAAGGTCGGCCTCGCCGACGGACGCACCGCGAGCCTGGAGCCCGGCCCGGCCCGCGGCAAGCTTCAGCCCTACGACGTGGTGCGGGTGAAGCTGCGCGATCCGAACGCGAAGGCACTCCGGGCCGACCTGCGGGTCCGCCCGAGCGTTCAGGGCGCCGCCCTGGTGCTGGAGAACCGCACCGGGCGCATCCTCGCCATGGCGGGCGGCTTCTCCTACCCGCTGAGCCAGCTCAACCGCGTCACCCAGACCGTGCGCCAGCCGGGCTCGACCCTGAAGCCCCTGACCTATCTGGCCGCGCTCAACGCCGGCCTGCAGCCCAACACCCTGGTGCTCGATTCCGCCATCACCCTGCCGCCCATCGGCGGAATCGGCGATTCCTGGTCACCCAAGAACTACGAGGGCATGGGCGCCGGGGCCACGACGCTGCGGCGCGGCCTCGAATTCTCGAAGAACCTCGTCACCGCCCGCCTGCTCCAGGGCGGCATCGCCGACAAGGCCCCGGCCAGCCTGCAAAAGGTCTGCGACCTCGCCCTGGAGGCGCAGATCTACGCCGAATGCGAGCGCTATTATCCCTTCGTGCTTGGGGCGCAGCCGGTGCGCATGGTGGATCTGGCCGCGTTCTACGCGGCGGTGGCCAACGAGGGTGCCCGGCCGGCGCCCTACGCGTTGGAATCGGTCGAGCGCGACGGCAAGGCGCTCTACACCCGAGAGACCCGGGCGCCGACGCGCATCGCCTCGGCGGACCGGGTGGCGTTCTACCAGCTCAAGACCATGCTGCAGGGGGTGACCAACCACGGCACCGCCGCGGCCCTGGCCCGGTTCTCCGCGTCGATCGCCGGCAAGACCGGCACCTCGGAGAACGAGAACGACGCCTGGTTCGCGGGCTTCACCAACGAGATCACCATCGTGGTCTGGGTCGGCTACGACAACGCCGACGGCACCCGCAAGACCCTGGGGCGCGGCCAGACCGGCGGACACCTCGCGGTGCCGATCGCCGGCACCATCCTGCAGGCGGCCTGGGCCAACGGCGTGCCGCGCACCCCCCTCGCCCCGCCCTCGCCGGAGGCGCAGCAATCGCTCGCCGACGCCAGCATCGATCCGCGCAGCGGCGAGCGGGTCGCGGGCGGCGGCTTCCAGGAGCATTTCCGGATCAAGGACGGCCGCATGGCCGACACCCAGTACAAGCTGCTGCCGCGCGAGACCCGCACCGCCATGCGACCCGACCCGGAGGACGGCGATCTCGGTCCCGAAGAGGACGCCCCCGATGTTGCGGGCGGATTGTTCGGGGGCCTCGATGGAGGCAGACGGGCGCAGCCTGATGATGAGCGACGTCGGGCGCAGCCCGATTACGATCGGCCGCAGGCACCCGCCGATTACGATCGGCGCCGGGCGCAGTCCGAAGCGGATCTGCTCGATCCCTACGGCCAGCGCCGCAACCGCCGGGCGCAATCCGAGACCTACCAGCCCTGGCCGGGCACCCAGCGCTCGCCCTTCGGCGACGACGAGGAGGTCAGGCCGCGCCAGCGCCGCCGCGATCCCGATTACCTGTTCGGCGACGAGCCGCGCTTCTAACGTTTGTCAGGGATCCGTTGTCATCCTCCGAGTCTTGCCGCGAGTCGTCCCGGCCCGAGTCATCACAGCCCGAGTTCCGCCCGACCCCTGGCGGTCTCGGCTCGGTCGCGGGCATTTTCTATCGTGCGGTGGCGCCGGCTCATGTCGGGGCGGCGCTGTCCGGGTCACAGAGGGCGGGACGATATTCGCGGCCGGATCAGCGCACGCTGTATCTCAGCGCATCGCGGGCCGGGATCGATGCGGCGATGCGCGCCCACACCACGGCGACGGACCCGGAAAAATCCGTTCTCACCCTGTGGGTTCAGGCCGATGCCGTCTTCGATCTGCGCGACCCGGATGCCGCCGAACGCGTCCGGACGATGGCCGGCGAGCCGTTCGGCGACTGGCAGCAGGACCTCGCCGAAGGTCGCGCGCCGTCGTCCTGGCGCGCCCGCGACTGGATCGCCGCCCAGGGCGCGCAGGGCCTGATCGATCCGTCGCGCAAGGCGCCGGGCCTCTGGCACCTCGTCCTGTTTCACTGGAACGTTCCGGGCGCGCCGCAGGTGCGCTTGTGACCGGTCGGCCGGGTGCGAAAGCCGCCCCGCCCGACGCGACGGATCGCGTGCCGGCGCCGGACTCCACACCCCTCCTCCGATTCGACGGCATTCCCACGTCTCGCGGGCTGCGCCGGTCCCGCCTCCTGGAAGGAGGGGGAGTCTGGTGCGCCTTACGCTCACCCGGAGGTGAGCGCCATCACACGGTCTCTCGGCGAAGTTAGTCTCGTCAAAGTCGTGTGAATCCAGTAGCCCCCGACTTCTGAGGCCCCGACGTGAACAGGCAAGTTTTGGACAGGCACCTTTCGCATGGGCGAATGCCCGCAACCCTTCTCCTGGCCCTCGCCCTGACGGGCGCCGGCACCCTGCGCCCGGCCCTGGCCCAGGACGGCATGAAGCTGCAGGCGCCCGCGAGCCCGGCGGGTAGCGAGCGGATCAAGGACGTGCCCGCCATCGAGGCGGCCGGCGTGACCAGCCTGAAGCCCGGTACCATCCTGTTCACCGACCATCGCGACGATCCGACCAAGCCCGAGAACGGCCTCGTGCCCTACCTCAACTGGGGCGAGCTCCGTCCCGGCGAGCGGGCGGCGCTGGCGCCGCATCCGGGCTACGTCGAGCCCGACTACATGCAGACCCTCAACGGCGTCGCCAAGCGCCGGCACGAGACCCTGAAGGTCTACGTGGCGCAGGGGCGCTTCGTGGTGGCGAAGGCCCCGGAGAGCATCGACCTCGCCGCCTACGCCACCCTCGGCTTCGTCGCCAAGATGGACCCGGTGATCAAGCACAAGGCCCTCAACCCCGCCGACGCGACGCCGAACAAGGACCCGGCCGCCGTCTTCGCCAAACGGCCCGACCGGCCCTGGTGCGAGGCCGGCACCACCTGCATCGAGTCGCGCTACGATCTCGAAGGCAAGCTGCCGCTCGGCGTGAAGCTCGCCAACCGCCTGGAGGACGGAGCCTCGAAGAAGATCGCCGAGTTCGTCTCGTTCCAGAGCGAATTGCGCACCCTGCCCCCGGCCGAGACCGCGACTCTTGCCAGCCTCACGAAGATCGACACGCCGGTGACCGGCGGGTTGGAGCAGACGATCTTCTGGGTCAACCAGATCCTGCGCTTCGGCAAGTTCCTGGCGGTGTTCCAGCCAATGCCGGGCGATCCGGGCAAGACCGTGGTGACCACCTACGTGGCGCTGGCGATCAAGGGCGACGTCCTTGACCGCAAGCAGGAATACGCGCGCGTGCCGGTGCTCAAGAACCTGCTGCCGGCGCAGGTGCTGATGGGCAACTCGTCCTTCAACACCGGCACCTCGATCAGCGCCGGCCTGCCGACCTACGCCCGAAACCGCATGATCGCCTTTGCGGACGCGCTGGCGAAGAACTGAGCGGTCGATCACGTCACCGTTCCTCATCGAAGACATCATGAGGAACGTTCAGGGTGTCTTCAACGATGCTGCCGCTCGCCTATCCTCCTGCGACACAGCGTCGATCTGACGATCGGATCAACGCATGAAATAGCGGCATAAAGAATACCTGCTCACGGTGCGGGCAATCGCGCGCCCTATCACCGGCATGCTCGCGAGTGAGAGCGCAGATGCTCCCGCCTCCCCGTCAACGAGGCAGGACATGCCGCGCTTTCATTTCAACATGCACGACGGAAAAACGTGGTTTGATCGCATCGGAACGGAGCTTGATAGCCTCGATGCGGCGCGGATAGAGGCGATCGGCGTCGCCGGCCGGATCATCCTGGAGAACGCCGCGCATGTCAGCTCGTGCCGGGAGTGGCGGCTGGAAGTGACGAATGCGCAGGGTTTGGTCATGCTCTGGCTCGACTTCAGCGTGATCGAGTCGCCGGTCGTCTCGATTTCCAGCCACAGTCAGACGGATCACTTCTAGGTCTTTCGGGACGTTCCTGGCGGCGCGATCCCTGCCTTGTCCTCGCGGGCGCCAGCCTCCCGCGCGGCTTCGATGAAGCGGCGGTTCATGCTCCGCGGGCTCGAGCGTCTCGGCACCGAGCCGGAGGGCGCTTTGGGCCTGGAGGCCGGCTTGGACTTGAGGCCGGCTTGGACTTGAGGTGGGCTTGGCCTGGAGGCGGCCTCAGCGAACCCGATCGCCGAGGCGCCGGTCTCACCCAGCCCCCGGGAGGGGTGAGACCGGCCTTCGCCTCAGTTTCCGCGATTGGCGATCGAGGGCATCGACGGCTGGGTGTATTGGCGGTTGACGTCGCGGCGGGTCTGGGTGCCGTTGGTGTTGCTGGACTGGCGATAGTTGCTGGCGTCGAAGGCGTCGGAGACGCCGCCGCGCCCGCTCGGGCTGTCGCTGTTGCAGGCGCAGAGGCCGCCCAGGAGGGTGGCGGCGAGGGCGAGGGGGGCGAGGCGCATCGGTGGAGATCCTGGTGGGAAAGCGGTCTCCGTGGTGCTGCCCGGCCCGCATCCCCGTCAAGCCGGACACCGCTCGACAGGGCCAAAGCCTAACGAATCGTCTCAGGTTCCTGCCGCACTGATGTTGCGGCGACACGAAAACGCTCACCACCTTGGCAAGGAAGCGGCCGAATGGGGGGTGAACGTGTGGAATCCATGGGCCGTCAGGCTGGCGCTTTGGCCACGAACACGCGAGACATAGCGTCGATGAGCAACGTGGTCCCCTTCCTCCGACGCACCCCCGCTCCCGCGGTCGTGGTCACCGACGTGGTGGCCGTCGCCGACGATCTCTTCGCGCTCCTCGAGCAGCTGGAGATCGTGAGCGCCCGGGCCGCTGCCATGGGGCGCCCGGCCCGCGAGGTCGAGCGCACGGTCCAGAACCTCCTCGACGCCGTCACGGCGGTCGAGCGCGCCCTCGACTGCATCGGCGAGGGCGACGAGGCCGGCCAAGCCTGATCGGGACTTGGTCGAGGCTTGGTCGAAGCCTGTCGGTTGGCCTGAACCTTTTTGGTTCAGCCCGCGTCGAAGCGCGACGACCGATCCGACCTCGGTTGCGGCTGCCAAGACTGCGTGTGTCAAGATTGCGCGTCGGCGTCGGAAGCCGAGACTTCCCAGACCTGCACGACACCGGCATCCGATGCTTGGACGGCCTCAAACAGGTCTTTCCGCGCAGGTTCCCATCAAAACGACAAAATTGTCTCAGCTAGGGTCTACTTACAGACAGACGGATGCGACGGCTGTGCGCTAGAGGCCGGAGAGACATACGGTGAACACAGCGCGTCGCATGAGTCCGGCCCTCGATCCTCTCACGGGCAATCTTCTCCTCGACGGCCTGCGGCCCGAGGATCGTGCGCTCCTCGAACCTCACCTGACGCTGTCGCGGCGCGAGCGGGGCCAGTCCCTGTTCGAGGTCGGCAGCGACGTCACCGCCATCGCATTCCCATGCCGTCAGGCGGTGGTCACCCTCATCGTCGCCATGCGCGACGGCCGGAGCGCAGAGGTCGCCACGGTGGGCCGCGAGGGGGCCGTCGGCGCCATCGTCAGCAGCGGCTTCCTGCCGGCCTCGACCAGCGCCGTGGTGCAGATCGGCGGCCCGATCTTGCACCTCGACGCCCTGCGCCTCCAGGAGGCCAAGCGACAATCCCCGGCCCTGCGCAACCTGTTCACCCGCTACGGCGACTGCCTGCTCGCCCAGGTTCTGCAATCGGTGGCCTGCAACGCCCTTCACCCGATCGAGGCGCGCTGCCTGCGCTGGCTCCTGACCCTGCAGGACCGCATCGGCACCAACGTCCTGCCGGTCACGCACGAACTCCTCGCCACCATGCTGGGCGTGCAGCGAACCTATCTCACCCGCATCCTGCACGCGCTGCAGCGTCAGGGTCTGATCGAGGTCGGCCGCGGCCGCATCACGGTGCAGAGCCGGGTGCTCGCGGAGAGCGCCGCCTGCGAATGCCACGGCGTCGTCCGTCGCCACTACGAGACCGTGCTGGGCGCGGTCTACGACCCCGGGGGGATTCTGGTCGCGGTGGAACCGCCGCCCGGCCAGCGCGAAACCGATCCGCACCGGGAATTCGCAACCCCGGAACCGGCCTGACCCCCTCCCCGCCTCGAGATCCCGAATCCCCGCCCCTTTCCCGATGAAGAAGCGCGCTGCCCCCACGCTGCCCGGCCAGCCCCCGGAGGCGCCGTCCCCGACCAACGGGGGCGGTCTCCTGCCCGGCGCGCTCGACCGCGCCGACGAGACGCTGTGTCTCAGACTGGCGGTCGAGTCGGCCGGCATCGGCATCTTCGATCACGACCTAGCCACGCAGAGCCTCCGCTGGGACGCCCGGATCCGGGACCTGTTCGGCTTGGCAGCGGAGGACCCCGTCACCTATCGGGAGACCTTCCTGAACGCGCTGGCCCCCGAGGATCGTGCGGCCGTGGAGTCGGCGATGCGGGGTGCCCTCGACCCGGACGGTGCCGGGACGTTCGACTGCGAGTTCCGTGTCGCGACCTCGACGCGACCGCTTTGGATATCGGCGCGCGGCCGACGCGTCCCGGGGGCCGACCGATCGGTCCGTCTCGTCGGCACGATGCGCGACATCACCGATGCCAAACGCGCCGAAATCGCGCTGCGCACCACCGAGGAGCGCTACCGTCTCGCCGCCCGCGCCACCAACGACGCGATCTGGGACTGGGATCTCGCCACCGACACCGTCCAGTGGAACGAGGCGCTTACCACCGCCTACGGCTGGGCGCCGGATCAGATCGAGCCCACCGGCGCCTGGTGGCTCGGCCGCCTTCATCCCGACGACCGCGCCGCTGTCGAAGCCGACATCCGGGCCGCCATCGCGGGCGGCGCCGAGGCCTGGAACCACGATTACCGCTTCTTGCGCGCCGACGGCACCTACGCCGACGTGCTCGACCGCGGCTACGTCGTCCGCGACGCGGCCGGCCAGCCGATCCGGATGATCGGAGCGATGCTCGACCTGACCGCGCGCAACCGCGCCGCCGCCCAGTTCCGGGCTGTGTTCCAGGGCGCCAATATCGGAATCGTCCAGTTCGATCCCCGCACCGTCCGCGCCTTCGCGGTCAATGCCAAGCTCTGCGAGATCTGGGGCGCGCCGGAATCCGAGATCCTCGGGCAGTCCCTCGCGCGCTGGACGCCACCGGAGGACGACGACGCCCGGGTCGCCCTGCACGAGCGCCTCTCCACCGGTCAAACCCTGCAACTCCGCCTGGAGAAGCGCTACCGTCGCATGGACGGAACCATCATCTGGGCACGGGTCAACCTCGTGTCCCAGCGCCTCGGCGACGATGTCCACGCCACCGCGATGATCGAGGACATCACCGAGGAGAAGCGGGCCGATGCCCGCCGCGAGGCCTTGATCGCGCTCAGCGACCGCCTGCGTGAGATGCAGACCCACGCCGACGTGGTGACGACCACGGCCGAGAGCCTGGGCCGCACGCTCGGCGTCACCCGCGCCGGTTACGCCCAGGTCGATCCCGGCGGTCAGATCGCCGCGTTCAACCCCGACTGGACCGCCGAGGCACAGGACGATCCGACCCGTGCCCTCGGTCTACCGACGCCGTCCCGGTCGACCCTGGCCGCGAGCATCGAGCGCCTGGCGCGGGGCGACGTCATCAGTGTCGGCGACATCGTGGCGACGCCGGATCGCGTCGACGATCCGGAGGGCTATGCCCGGCTCGGCATGCGTGCCGTGATCAAGGTACCGGTTCTCCGGCGCGGCCGTCTGGTGGGTATCCTCTACGTCCTCGACCGGCAGGTCCGCGACTGGAGTGCGGGAGAGATCACTTTCGCGCGCGAGGTGGCCGAACGCGCCTGGGGCGGCCTGACCCGGATCGAGGCCGACGAGCAGCAGCGCACCCTCAACCGGGAACTCAGCCATCGTCTGAAGAACACTCTGGCCATGGTCCAGGCGATCGCCTCGCAGACCCTGCGCAACGTCACCGACATGGATGCGGCCAAGGAGGCGCTGGCCGCCCGCCTCATCGCCCTGGGCAAGGCGCACGACATCCTGCTCGCCGGGGTGCATGAGAGCGCCGACATGGAGGCGGTGATGCGCGGTGCGCTCGCGATCCACGATGACCGTCAGCCCGGGCGTTTCGACTTTGTGGGCCCTTCGATTCTGCTCGGATCGAAGGCAGCCCTGTCGCTGGCGCTGATGCTGCACGAACTGGCCACCAACGCAGCCAAGTACGGTGCTCTTTCGCTCCCCGACGGTCGAGTCAGCCTCGCCTGGACGATCGAGGAGGCGGATGGTGGCCCAACCGTTCGATTGGCCTGGTCGGAAGTGAACGGGCCACGGGTGACGCCACCCCTGCAGAAGGGTTTCGGCTCGCGCCTGATCGAGCGCGGCCTCGTCGGTGCCGTCGGCGGCACCATCAGCCTCGACTATGCGCCTGCGGGCTTGATCTGCTGCGTGGTGGCACCGCTGGCTGGCTTCCAGGCGAATGGGTAAGCACGCGGACAGACCGAGGCGAGACGGGCCGCCTGCGCGTAACCCCCACATTGCCGCCGCACCGCACCCTGGGGTAGAGGGCGCAACCATGTGGAATCGCCTCGCTCATCCCGGTCACTTCCTGCGCTGGACGCAACCCGTGATGCCCTGGCTCGCCGGGGTCTCAGGATTGCTCCTGATCGTCGGTCTGTCGCTCACGTGGTTCGTCGTCCCGCCCGATTATCAGCAGGGCGAGACTGTGCGGATCATGTACATCCACGTGCCGGCAGCCTGGCTCGGCGTCTTCTTCTACGGCGCGATGGCGGTGTCCGCGATCGGAACCCTGGTCTGGCGCCACCCTCTGGCGGATGTGGCCCAGCGCGCCGCTGCGCCGATCGGGGCGGCGTTCACCCTCATCTGTCTCGTGACGGGGTCTCTCTGGGGCAAGCCCATGTGGGGCACCTATTGGGTCTGGGATGCGCGTCTGACCTCAATGCTCGTGCTGTTCCTGATCTATTGCGGGATCATCGCGCTTTGGCGGACGATCGAGGATCCGAACCGGGCCGCACGCGCGATCGCCATTCTCACCCTGGTCGGCGCCGTGAATCTGCCGATCATCAAATTCTCGGTGAATTGGTGGTCGACGCTTCACCAGCCCGCATCGATCATGCGCATGGGTGGCTCATCGATCGATCCGAGCATGCTCTATCCCCTGCTCGAAATGATTTTGGCCTTCACGGTGCTCGGGGTGACCCTGCACCTCTCTGCCATGCGCACCGAGATCCTGCGCCGCCGGGTTCGTGCCCTGACCCTGCGCGAGGCGGAGCAGCTTGATGCGGGGATGTCCACCGGAACCGCCGCCTCGGTCGCGCCTGGACGCAGCATTCCCCTGAGTCAGGCGCCAGTCGGGCGCGTGGCGCAAGGCCTGTGAGGACGGTGCAGGTCCTCACGAACAGGTCGGATTTCCTGCAACGCTGATGGTGAAGTTTCGATCATGAACGTTGGACCGCATGCCGGTTACATTTTCGCCGCCTATGCCTTCACGGCTCTGGTGATCGGCACCTTGATTGCGCGCGCTCGACGGGATCACACTGCCCAGAAGCGGGCCCTTGCGCGTTTTCAGGATGGGTCGCAGGGGGGATCGCAGGACGGGGTGGGAGTGCGCCCATGAGCCCGATCGACCCTGCCACGCATCGGGCGGAGCCCGCGCGCCGCTCGCTTTTGGTGATCCTGCCCCTCGTCACCTTCGCGGTCCTGGCCGCGATCTTTTTCCTGCGTCTGCGCTCGGGCGCGGACCCCGCAGCGATTCCGTCCGCGTTGATCGGTAAGCCGGCCCCGGAATTCGTTCTTCCCGGTCTGCCAGGTCTGGCCACCAACGGAGCTTCAATCCCTGGCGTGTCTCGCGCCGACCTTCTGGGCAACGTTACCGTCGTCAATTTCTGGGCATCCTGGTGCGCCCCCTGTCAGGTCGAGCACCCGCAACTGATGCGGCTCGCACGCGAGCCGGGCGTGCACCTGGTGGGCATCGCCTACAAGGATACGCCCGAGAACGGCCGCCGCTTCCTGACCCGGAACGGCATACCGTTCCAGGCCGTGGGGTTGGATATGGAAGGGCGCACTGGGATCGATTTCGGCGTCTATGGCGTGCCCGAGACGTTCATCATCGGGCCTGACGGCACGATCCGTGACAAACTCGTGGGCATCCTCACACCGGAGAGTTATGCCGGCGTGCTCGACAAGATCCGGGCCGCCGGAACTGCGCCGGCGCCGTCTCGCTGACCCGATAGAGCCGCGGACGAATCGGGCACCGGAACGCTCAGCGTCCAGTGCGGATCAGGCGCCCATATTCGATCTCCGGCACGCCGTAGCTGTCTCCCGCCGCGGTCTTCAGCTTCTCCCGATCCAAGACCTGGATGTGCGAGCGCCGGGCCTTGATCATGCCGCCCCCCTCGAGGCTGTGGATCGCCGTCGTGACGCCAGGCCGCCGCACGCCGAGCATCGTCGAGAGGAATTCATGGGTGACGGGAAACTCGTCCCCATCGACCCGATCGTGGCACATCAGCAGCCAGCGCGCGAGGCGCTCCTCCAGGGTATGGCTGCCGTTGGAGAGGGCCGTGCCGGCGGTCTGCAGATGGGCCACGTAGGCGTAGTTCGCGAAGGTGCGTCGCAGGTTCGGCCGTTCCTCGATCAGGGTCCGGAAACTTGCGGCATCGATCCGCAAGGCCTCGCCCTCGATCTGCACGAAGGTCTCATGCGGTGTTCGGTCGACATCGAGCAGTAACGGGACCCCGACCATACCCTCGCGTCCGGTGATGCATACCTCGATTCGGCGCCCTTCCGGAGTGGCGGCAATCTCCGAGGCGATCCCGGCTTCCAGGAAATACACGTGGGTGATCGTCTTGTTGCCGGCGATCAGGATATCCCGCCGGCCGAGCATCACGCTCTCGGCGACAGCCTGAACGGCCCCATAATCATCACCACCCAGGATGCTGAGGAGCTGGTTTCGGACATATCGCTGAGACGGCACCGGCATGAAACGTAGCGGCTCGATAGAGCAGCCATCGAACGTTTTGCTGCTCGGGATGAGGGATGGATGTCCCTCATAGCTGGATCGGGGTGTGAAGGAACCGCACAGTCCGGGGTCTGTACTATGTCGTACAATCTCTGGCTCTGGACCTTGTCTGCGCTGGGGCCCCACAGTCCGCTATCGTACGTGAAAACAGAGACATCCGTGTCGGATCTCACCTGCTCTTTTAGCGAGCGCGAAGGAGTCGTCCTCTCCTGAAGCGCGGCGCTTCAGGTCGTGCGCCTCCCCGATGTCGGCGTCGCGTTTCGCGATCTGGTTCCGCTCATGGTCCGAGCCCACAAGCCCCTTGTTCGTCGCTTTATAAGCCCGGGTCACGTCTACTGCTGAAGGCCATCACCGTTGTGGCCGTGACTACCAAGTCTCACCGAAAGCCGGCACACAATCCCCGCGAGTGAACTTGCGGAGAAGCTGTGGCCGGCGATCGCGGCGAAAAATCGACGAAAATCGACAATACTTAGGCTATTTCGATCTTACGGTTGTAATTCATCTTGTAATATCGAAGTTTGTCTGAAATCGGACAAAAATATAAGTCCACGTTCTCTTCCCTGTGTTAAATTCGTGTGCCATGTCCACTGCGTTCCCTGAAATGAATTCAGGTTGCGGGTGACCTTGCGTTTGCACTCCCGCCTATCGAGTGCCGGAGTTGTGACGTCGTTCATCGTTCAATCTGAGGTCCGTAACCGCCTCCTTCGCGCATTGCCGCCGCTTGAGTTCGAGCGTCTTCAATCGCATTTCGTCCGGTGCTCGCTCGATCAGGGTGCCGTCCTCGAGGCACCTGGTGTCACGATCCGCGCTGCGCATTTCCCGGAACCTGGCATGATCTCCGTCGTCGCGCACGGCGCGGATGGAACCCAGGCGGAAGCCGGCATCGTCGGGCCGGAGGGCATGACTGGCATCACCCTGCTGAACGGCGTCGATGCCTCGCCCCATACGGCTCTGGTTCAGGTGCCGTGCCGAGCCCTGCGGATCGAAGCGGATGTCCTCCGGGGCGTGCTGGCTGAGAGCCGACCCCTGCATGATTACCTGTTGCGGTATGCCCAGGCCTTCGCGGTGCAGCTGGCTCAGGCCGGTCTCTGCAATGCCCATTTCACCATTGAGCAACGCCTCGCGCGCTGGCTTCTGATGTGCCACGACCGTGCCGATCGTGAGGATCTGCCGCTGACCCACGAGATGCTCTCGCTGATGCTCGGCGTGCGACGGGCGGGGGTGACCACCGGTCTGCGCGTGCTCGAACTCACCGGGGCCCTGAAGACACGGCGCGGCGGCGTCGACATCAGGGACCGCACGGCGCTGCTGGAGATTGCCGGGGCTTCCTATGGGGTTCCCGAACTCGAATATACCCGAATCCTAGGAATCCCCTGATGGGGTCCGGTCAGACCGGGTCTGCGCCGGGCTCCTTGCGCTCGTAGCGCATCAAGAGGGGCGTCTGGGCCAATGCGAAGACAATGGTCAGCGGCATGATGCCGAACACCTTGAAGCTCACCCAGAAATCCTCCGTCTGGGTTCGCCACACCACCTCGTTCAGGACCGCCAGTACCAGGAAGAATACGCCCCATCGGAAGGTGAGCTTGCGCCAGCCATCCTCGGTCAGGGTGAACATCGAATCGAGCACGACCGACAGCAGGGATTTTCCGAACGCGAGACCGCCGAGCAGCACGAGACCGAACAGCGTGTTCACGATGGTGGGCTTCATCATGATGAAGGTCTTGTCCTGCAGCGCCAGAGTCAGGCCGCCGAACACCACCACCACGACGCCCGAGACGAGCGGCATGATGGGAAGCCTCCGCATCAACGCGTAGTGGATTGCCAGCGCCACCACGGTCGCGGCGATGAAGACTCCGGTGGCCACGAACAGCTTCTGGTCGGGGTGAACGCCGAGGCGCTCGGCATAGGCATTGCCGAAGAAGAAGACCATCAGCGGCCCAAGCTCGAGCGCGAGCTTGAGCAGGGGCGGAAGATGGCGGCGCGGGGGAATGGCTTCGATCTGCATGGTGTCCATATCTATAGCAGTCCCGGCCGTTGTGGGCTGTGACGTGGCGCTCGGTCGCCTAAATGGCGTCGAGCCCGGCGATGGCGCGGGCGAAATCCCGGGCCTCGAAGGGCTCGAGATCTTCAACGCCCTCGCCGACCCCGATGAAGTGGACGGGGAGGCCGAACTTGGCCGCGAGCGCGACCAGGATGCCGCCGCGCGCGGTGCCGTCGAGCTTCGTCATGACGAGGCCTGTGACGTTGGCGGCCTTCGAGAACAGCTCGACTTGGCTTAGCGCGTTCTGACCCACGGTGGCGTCGAGGACGAGGAGGACGGCGTGGGGGGCCTCCGGGTCGATCTTGCGGATCACCCGCAGGATTTTCTCCAGTTCCGCCATCAGGCCGGCCTTGTTCTGGAGCCGTCCGGCGGTGTCGATCAGCAGTACGTCGGTGCCCTGTGCCCTGGCAGCCTCATAGGCATCGAAGGCGAGGCCTGCCGCGTCCGCGCCCTGGGCCCTGGCGATCACGGGGGTCTGCGTGCGCTGCCCCCAGACCTTGAGCTGCTCGATCGCCGCGGCCCGGAACGTGTCGCCCGCGGCCAACATGAGGGAATGACCTTCCGCCTTCAGCTTCATCGCGAGCTTGCCGATGGTGGTGGTCTTGCCGGCTCCATTCACCCCGATCATCAGGATCACGAAGGGCTTCTTCGTGGTGTCGATGCTGAACGGGATGGCCACGGGGGTGAGCGCCCGCTCGACTTCGGTTGCGAGGATCTCGCGCACCGCATCCGGTGAGATGCCTTTCTCGTAACGGCCCTTGCCCACGGCCTCGGAGATCCGCATGGCGGTCTCGATACCGAAATCAGCCTGGATCAGGGCGTCTTCCAGTTCTTCCAGCGTATCGGCATCGAGCTTGCGCTTGGTGAACAGGCCGGTCACGCGCTCGGTCAGCGCGGAGGACGTGCGCTTCATGCCTCCGGTCAAGCGGCTCCACCACCCGCGCTTGGGCTCCTCCGCAGCCGCGTCCGGCTCGGGCATGAAGATCTGGGTCGCGACTTCCGGCTCAAGCTTCAGATCCGGTACCTGCACTGGCTCGGACGGAAGGTCCGGTGCCTGCGCGGGCTCGGGTGCAAACGCCTGGGTCGTCGTATCGGCGGCCTCGGCACCCCGGTTCGGGTCGTCACCGGCCGTACCGGCGGGGGGACGCTCCTCGGCACCCTCCACCGGCTGCAGGTCGGCTCCTTCGAGTTCGTCAGGCACCGCGTTCTTGTCCGGCGTCCCTGTGCCGGGCTCGTTCGGCGGCGGTGGCACGTGGGACACATCCGTCGCGGCGGTGGCGAAGTCCGGCTGTCCTTCGGAGAACGAGGCTGGGGATTCGGGTGGGGGGGCTACGGGTGCGACGACAGGCTCAGGCGCCGGTTGTGGAGCGGGCGCCAGAGTCCCTGCCGAAGTCGGCTTCGGGTCCGGCGGCTGAACTGGTACCGGTGCTGGACGCGGCTCCTCCTTGGTGCCGAACATCTTGCGCAGCAGCCAGCCCGGCCTCTTGTCTTCGCTCATTCCCGCTTGCTCCCCGGACCCGGCATGGTTAGCGCAGGGCTATGTCCCCAGCCGATGCCCTCGTAACAGACATAGGCGCGCGCCTCCTCTACCGCGATGCCCTGGTGCTCGTCATCGACAAGCCGGCGGGTTTGCCCGTTCATCCCGGGCCGAAGGGGGGCGAAACCCTCACCGACCATCTCGATGCCCTGCGCTTCGGCCTGCCCCGACGGCCTGAGGCCGCGCATCGGCTCGACCGGGACACCTCCGGCTGCCTCGCGCTCGGACGCCATGCCAAGGCGCTGGCGCGCCTGAACAAGCTGTTCGCCGCGAGCGGCACCGTCGAGAAGACCTACTGGGCCCTCGTGGAGGGAGGGCCATCCGACCAGTCGGGTACGATCGATCTGCCACTTGCACGCCGCTCCGACGATCCGCGCTCCTGGTGGATGAAAGCCGATCCGGCGGGTGATCCTTCCCTGACGCGCTACACCGTTCTGGGGCGCGGCGATGGCCTGACCTGGCTCGCCCTCTCGCCGGTCACCGGCCGGACGCATCAGCTTCGCGTCCATTGCGCGGCGATGGGCTATCCGATCCTCGGCGACCCAATCTATGGCGCCGGCCCCCGCAGCGGCGGTCCCGGGCTGCAGCTGCATGCCCGGGCCCTGCGCCTTCCGCTATACCCGAAGAAGCCGCCGATCACGGTGGAAGCGCCGGTGCCCGGGCCTATGCGCTCGAGGCTGGAGACGTGCGGCTACGCGCAGTGAACGGCGGCGCCCGACTGGGGCATCGACGCTCACCCTTCAGGACGCGATGAGCACCCGTCCGTCGTGCCCCGTGATCGTCACATCGAGAAACCGGCCCGCCGGTGTGTCGGACGACAGGCGGACGGGGGTAAACCCCTCGGTCCGCGCGATCCCACCGCGCTCGGTGAGCACCCGGTGGGTGCGCCCGACCTCGCTGGCGAGATGGACCGCCAGGGCGGCTGCGCCTGCCTCTCGCAGGCGGGCCGCGCGCTCCCGGACGATGTCATCCGGCACCGGCGGCATTCGGGCCGCCGGTGTCCCGGGGCGGGCCGAGTACGGAAAGACGTGCAGATGGGTCAGCCCGCACGCGTCCACGAGGTCGAGGGAGCGGGCGAACTGTGCTTCGGTTTCGGTCGGAAAGCCCGCGATCAGGTCAGCGCCGAACACCGCTCCCGGCCGTAATCGCCGCACGGCGTCGCAGAACCGGATCGCGTCGGCACGGGCGTGGCGACGCTTCATCCGCTTCAGGATGAGGTCGTCGCCGGCCTGAAGGGAGAGGTGGAAATGCGGCATCAGCCGCGCTTCGCCCGCAATCGCCTCCATCAGCGCATCATCGACCTCGATGGAATCGATGGAGGAGAGACGGAGCCGGCCGAGATCCGGGACCTGTGCGAGGATAGCCTGAACCAGTCGGCCCAGGCTCGGGGTTGCGTCGAGGTCTCGGCCATAGGCCGTGAGATCAACGCCGGTGAGCACCACTTCGCGGCCGCCGGCCGCGACGATGCGGACGACTTGGTCGATGACGTCGGAGATCGGGACGGAGCGCGAGTTTCCGCGCCCGAAAGGAATGATGCAGAAGGTGCAGCGATGGTCGCAGCCGTTCTGGACGGGCACGAAGGCGCGGGTCTGCCCGGCAATGCCGGCGATCCGGGTGGAGTTCGCCCGGCGCACCGACATGATGTCGTCGACCTCGATCCGTTCCGTCGAAGTCCGTTCCGCCGGCCACGCAAGTAAGCCCCAGGTCTCGGCGCGACTCTTCGCATCGTTGCCGACGAGACGTGCGACCTCGGGCATCGCCGCGTAGGCGGCGGTCTCGACTTGCGCGCCGCAGCCGGTGACAATGATCTCCGCGCCGGGACGCTCGCGAGCGAGGCGGCGAATGGCCTTTCGCGATTGGCGCCCGGCTTCGGCCGTCACCGCGCAGGTGTTGACGATGACGAGGTCGCGGTGCATCGCAGCCGCCTCCGCATGCTCGCGCATCACCTGCGATTCGACGGTGTTGAGGCGGCATCCGAAGGTCAGGGTTTCCACCGCCATCTCAGGCGGCGTCCACGTGCGAAAACAGCTCGGGCGGGAAGGTGCCGTCCCATTCGAGAGCCACGGGTCCGGTCATCAGGACGTGATCATCGGCGCGCCACTCGATGACCAGGTCGCCGCCCGGCAGGCTTACTGTGGCGCCGCGGCCGATCATGCGCAGGCGCGAAGCCGCCACCACGGTGGCGCAGGCGGCCGTGCCGCAGGCGAGCGTCAACCCGGCCCCGCGCTCCCAGACCCGCAGCTTGATCCGATCCGACCCGCGGACCTGCGCCACCGAGATGTTGGCGCGCTCCGGGAAGATGGGGTGGTTCTCCAGCATCGGGCCGATCCGGGCGAGATCGTAGCTGTCGGGGTCGTGCTCCACGAAGAAGATCGCGTGCGGGTTGCCCATGTTGACGACGCTCGGCGAGTGCAGGACCGGATCGTCGATCGGCCCGATCTGCAGCTCGATCCGCCGCGTATCCTGGAACGGTTCGGCGAGCGGGATCTCGTTCCAAGCCAGTTTCGGCCGACCCATGTCGACGGTGAAGGAGCGCTCGGCAACGCGCTTGACGCCCACCAACCCGCCTTGCGTCTCCAAGAGCAGCCGACCGCTCTCCGCCGGGCGCGCCATGGCCGGATCATCGAACATGGCGTAGGCGACGCAGCGGGTGCCATTGCCGCAGGCACCGGATTCCGATCCGTCCGTGTTGTAGATGCGCAGGGACGCGTCTGTGCCGGGGGTGCGGGCATCATGAATGACCATGAGCTGATCGAAGGCCGATCGCGGATGCTCCGCGATCGCGCGCGCCTCCCCGGGAGCGACCTGCGTGGAGGCTCCGCGCAGATCCAGCACCACGATCCGGTTGCCGGCTCCATGCATCTTCAGGAACCGTCGATGGGCGAGCTCGCTCATGCCGCCTAGTCTCTTTCGTCTGTCTTCCGGTGTCTTCAACGCCCCAGGGCTATAGGGCAAAGCGCGCCCGCACGCACGGGGGCCGGCGCCAGAGCTGCGTTGCAGAAGCGCCGCGCCCTGCAGGCTTCGTGCGTCGCGACACCCATGATCTCTCGCCGATTGCTCCTGTCGCCACTAGGTTCCTGACCTCGGAGTCGCGTCGCCGATCCGACGTCATCCGCGCCCCAGCGACGTTCCGGAGCCCTCGCCTTGACCCGCACACGTTCCAAGTCGCGTTCGACGCTGCTGGCCCGCACGCTCGCCGGGTGCCTCGCGCTCTCGGTTGCTGATGCTGCCGCACCTGCTCTTGCTCAGTCACCGCCGCCGGCCGCAACGAACCCGCTGCCGACGACCACCAATCCCGATCCGAAGACGCCGGGAACGGCCGATATCCCGGTCCCCGCCCAGGCGGGTGCTGCTCCCTCCGCCACCCCGCCGGCTGCGGGACGCGAGACACTGGTCGCGACGCCCGGCGACGCCAACGACGTCGACGAGGTCTCGCTACCGGCCAAGCCGGCCGCCATCCTGGCGGGCCGGGCCAAGTGGGAGGAGGCGGTGCCGAGCCTGAAGGCCGCTTTCCAGCGGATCGAAGCCGATCTAGCCAAGGCCGGCATTCGGCCGGTGGGCCGGCCGATCGCCGTCTTCGCCAAGACCGACGATGACGGTTTCCAGTACGACGCGATGATCCCGATCGCCGCAATGCCGGACCCGAAGCCGGCCGAAACCGACGGCCTGCGCTTCGGCACCACGCCGAGCGGCAAGGCCCTGCGCTTCCCGCACAAGGGCTCCTACGACGAGATCGACGGCACCTACGAGACTCTGACGGCCTATCTCGATGCCAAGGACGTGGTGGTGCAGGATAGGTTCATCGAGGAATACGTCACCGATCTCAATGACAAGGCGGACGAGAAGCTGGACGTGAACATCTACGCCCTGCCGAAATAGGCGGGTGTCAGAGTCGACCTATCTGCTCCAGCTGCGTGCGACCGTGGCCGCGTTCGAGTGCCAGCAGGAAGCGCTTGGTATCGAGGCCGCCGGCAAAGCCAGTCAGGGCGCCGCCTGCACCGATGACCCGATGGCAGGGCACCACGATGGGCAAGGGATTGGCGCCGTTGGCCGCGCCGACGGCCCGGCTGGCACGCGGACGGCCGATCCGTTGGGCGAGTTCGCCGTAGGAGATCGTCTCGCCCGGCGGAATTTCGGTGAGGGCCCGCCAGACATCGAGCTGAAACGGCGTACCGCGCGGAGCGAGTTCCACCTCGAACCGTGTGAGGCACCCACCGAAATAGGCACCCAGCTGGGCGCGCACATCCGGGAAGGCTGCATCGTCCCGTCGCCAGTCGGAACCCACTGTCACAGCGCCTTTGCCGGCGGGGAAACCGATGCAGGCGAGGCGTCCGTCCGCACCCACGAGGACGAGGGTGCCGATGGGGCTGGGCAGGGTTGTGTAGCGCATTCGGGACATGGCCCCTCCTAGGGTGTGAACCGAACCAAGACGTTGCGAGAGTTCTGGTTTTGTGATTCAGAGCCGCCGTTTGCAGCATGGAGGCGGCGATGGTGGACCTGTTCTGGCT
>NZ_LMNL01000037.1:163331-406479 GCF_001422985.1 Methylobacterium sp. Leaf117 | reverse complement strand
GTGCTGCGCTTCTCCGCCTTCAACCAGCGCACCACCCCGGAGATCGACGGGGTGGTGAGCCGCGTCTCGGCGGACGTGACCACCGATCCGAAGACCGGGATGAGCTTCTACACCGCCCGCATCCGGGTGCCCGAGGATCAGAAGGACCGCCTCGGCCCCCTGCGGCTGGTGCCGGGGATGCCGGTCGAGACCTTCATGCAGCTCGGCAACCGTTCCGTGCTCAGCTATCTCACCAAGCCCCTGACCGACCAGATCGCCAAAGCGTGGAAAGAACGCTGACACCGGGCGCCTCCAAGACTCGGGGCGCGAATCCGCCCGCGGCTCACGCGTGGGCGAGCTCGGCGGCAAGGCGGGCCAGGGCCCCCTCCGGGTCGATCAGGGTCTCGAGGATCGAGAAATGATCCGCTCCCTCCAGCGCGAGGCAGCGTGTCTCGAGACCCGCCGCGGCACGGGCGGCGGCATAGTCCCGTGACTGGCGCCGGAGCTCGGGCAGCTCGTCCGCCCCGTAGGCGAGGACGAGCGGAGCGCCAGGGCGGGTCATCCGGCGGATCGGCGACAGGATCTCGACCTCCCCCGGCGTGAGGCGAAGGGCCTCGTCGAGGGTGGTGCCGCGGATCGGCGCGAGATCGAAGATCCCGCTGATCGCCAGGCCCGCATCGGCCTCGGGCCCGTCGAGCGCCAGGGCGGCGAGGTGTCCGCCCGCCGACCAGCCCGAGACCACGAGGCGCCGGCGCCCGAGACCGGCCGCTGCGTCTCCGGCGCGCAGGGTGCGCAGGGCCGACCGGATCTCGGCCGCGATCCGGGTCAGGGAGGCATCGGGTGCCAGGGTGTAGCCGATCAACGCCACGTCGAGGCCGAGGGCCAGCGGTCCCTGCGCCAGGCAGGCGAAGCCCTCCTTGGCATTGCGCTGCCAGTAGCCGCCATGGATGAAGGCCAGGAGCGGCGCTCCCGGACGGCCGCAGCCGAAGCGGTCGATCCGGTTGCGGGGTCCGGCATCATAGGGCGGACCCGGATCGTAGGGCAGGTCGAGGCTGTGGCCCGGTCGGGCCCGGAAGGCTGCGCTGCGCGCCCGCCATTCCGCGAGACGGGCGGCGCTGTCGGCCACCGCGGCGGAATTGTCGTAGGCCCGGCTCAACGCCGCGCGATCGAGGTCGCGCCACTCCGCCTCAGGCATCATCGCCGGTTCCCCGATACCAATCGACGAGGTCGCCCCCTTGCGCGAACCAGAGGTCGTCGCGGGCGCACAGCGCCTCGAGGAGCCGCTCCAGCAGGCCGATGCGGTGAGGCACCCCGGTGATATAGGGGTGGATGGCGAAGCTCATGACCTTCGCGCCGCTCAACGGTCCGTCGCCCGCCGCTTCCGCCGCGAGGCGATCGACCTGGGCCAGCGCCCGGGCCACGAACTCGTCGGCGCGATGGTGCTGGATCGCCAGCAGGGGGATGTCGTTCAGTTCCACCGAATAGGGCAGGGCGATGAGGGGCTTCGTGGCCGTCGTGATGCGGCTGGGCCGGTCGTCCACCACCCAGTCGCCGACATAGTCGAGGCCTGCGGCGGCGAGGTGGTCCGGGGTGTCGAGGGTCTCGGTGAGGCCGGGGCCGAGCCAGCCGCGCGGGTTGGCGCCCGTCACGGCCCGGATCGCCGCGAGGGTGCGGGCGATCATCGCGGGCTCGTCCGCGATCCGGTGGGTCGGCACCTGGTGGAAGCCGTGACCCATGAACTCCCAGCCGGCGGCATGAGCGGCTTCCGCCACGCGGGGATAGGTCCCGCAGACCGAGCCGTTGATCGACAGGGTCGGGCGCAGGCCCCGCGCCGCGAAGGCCGCGAGGACGCGCCAGAACCCGACCCGCATCCCGTACTCGTGCCAGCCCCAGTTGGCGAGATCGGGCAGCAGCGGCGCGCCCGTCGGCGCCACCAGGATCTGGCGCGGCATCGGGTTGTCGATGAGCCAGTGCTCGACATTCACCACCGGCCAGATCGCCACGTGCTTACCTCCCGGCAGGGCGAGGCGGGGGCGGTCGATGGCGGCCCGGTAGGCGAGGCGATGCTCGGGGCGGCGGGGATCGGAGATATCGGGTTCGGTCATGGGCGGCGATGCGGCGATGGCGATGAAACGCTGGGTCGCGGCGGCGGCCCGTTCAAAAGAGGCGCGTCCCCCTCTTTCTTCGAGAGAGACGACCCGTCACGGCCGCCCCTCACGCCGCCACGCGGCCGTGGTGGCTGTGAAGCTGGGCCGAGAGCATCCGGCGCACGTCGTTGAAGGCCGGGCTCGAAACGTCGCGGCGGCGGGGCAGGGTGATGTCGTGGACGGCGTCGATGCGGCCGGGGCTCGGTGACATCACCACCACGCGGTCGGCGAGGAAGATCGCTTCCTCGATGGCGTGGGTGACGAAGAGCACGGTGAGCCCGGTGCGACGCCACAGGTCGAGGAGTTCGTCCTGCAGGCGCTCGCGGGTCATGGCATCGAGGGCCCCGAACGGCTCGTCCATCAGCACCACCTCCGCCTCGTTGGCGAGGACGCGGGCGATGGCGACGCGCTGCTTCATGCCTCCCGAGAGCTGGTGGGGATGCGCGTCCGCGAAGGTACCGAGGCCGACGAGGTCGATGTAGCGGGCCACCGTGTCGCGGATCTCAGCCGCCGGACGCCCGCGCGATTTCGGACCGAAGCCGATGTTGTCGCGGACCGAGAGCCAGGGGAACAGGCCGTAATCCTGGAACACCATGCCGCGCGAGGAATCGGGGCCCGCGATGGGCTTGCCCCACATCAGGGCCTCGCCGGAGGTGGCGGACTCGAAGCCCGCCGTGATGCGGAGCAGGGTGGACTTGCCGCAACCCGAGGCGCCGAGCAGGCAGACGAACTCGCCGCGCTTCACCGTGAGGTTGGCGCCCTTCAGGGCCGTGACGGTCTTGCCCTGGACCGCGAAAGTCTTTCCGACGTCGCGGATCTCGAGGATCGGGAGGGTCGGATCACCCATGAGAGGGACTCCAGGCGAGGAGACGGCGGCCGATCCCCATGACGATCCGGTCCGACAGGAAGCCCGCGACGCCGATGACGATCATGCCGCAGATGACGATCTCGGTGCGGGAGAGCTGGCGCGCCTCCATGATGATGGCGCCGAGGCCGGTCTGCACACCGGTCATCTCGCCGACCACGATCACCACCCAGGCGAAGCCGAGGCCGAGGCGCAGCCCCGTGAAGATCGACGGCAGGGCGGCGGGCAGCACCACCCGGGCGAACTGGGCCGAGCCCCGGCAGCCGAGCATCGCGGCCGCCTCGAACAGCCGTGGCTCCACCGAGCGCACCCCGAAGATGGTGTTGACGAGGATGGGGTAGAACGCCCCGAGGAAGACCAGGAAGTAGGCCGAGCGCGGCCCGAGGCCGAACAGGATCATGGCCAGCGGCAGCCAGGCGGTGACGGGCACCGGCCGCAGGATCTGGAACGTCGGATCGAGCAGCTGGCGCATCAGCGGCACCCGCCCGATGAGGAGACCCAGCGGCAGCGCGAACAGCACCGCCAGGGCGAAGCCGCCATAGACCCGCGACAGCGAGGCGCCGAGATGCGTGAGCAGGGTGGCGCTGAAGGCGTCGTCGTTGATGCCCCCCACGGCGAGGTCGACCAGCGCCGTCCACACCTCGGCGGGCGGCGGGATCAGGCTGTAGGCCCGGCCGGTGGTCAGGACATGCCAGACCACCACCAGCACGGCCGGAATGGCGACCGCCAGGGCGGCCTCGCGCAGGCGCCCCCAGGGTAAGCGGCTCCAAGTCAGCGCGGGGCGCGGACGGGGCGCCGCCTCCGGCACGGGGGCCGCCGCGACGGCGGCCTGTGCCGGGCTCACGCGTCCCTCATCGCGTCGACGAAGCGGGTGTCGATGAAGGTCGAAAAATCGGGCAGGCGCTTGATCTGCTTCAGGGCCAGCATGCGGTCGGCATAGACCTTGGCCTGGGCGATCTCGGTCTCGCCCAGCTTCCACTTCAGCTCGACGTTCGGGGCGGAGAGTTCCAGCGCCTCGCGCTTCTGGCCGAGCTTGGCCACCGCCATGGCGATCATCGCCTCGCGGTTGCCCTGCGCGAACTCCGTGGCCTTGCGGTGGATCTCCAGCATGGTGCGGACGATCTCGGGCCGCTGCGCCGTGGTGTCGGCATGGGCGCCGAACACCATGTTGAGGGCGCCCATCTCGGTGCCGTAGGGATACTCGACGAGGGTGCCGATGCCGCTGGCGAGGCTCACGCCGGGGGCCGGCTCGGCGCCCACATAGGCGTCGATGTCGCCGCGTGCCAGCGCGATGTGCATCTCCGAGAACGAGATCCGCACCGGCGTGATGTCCTTCACGCTCATCCCCTCCTGGCGCAGGCGCTCCAGGGCGAAGACCTCCTGGGTCGAGCCGGGCCAGAGGGCGACGCGGCGGCCCTTCAGGTCCTTGAGGGTGGCGATACCCGCATCCTTCTTGGCGATGATCGCCATGCCGCGGTTGCAGGTGGAGGCGATGATCACGAGGGGCTCGCCCGCCGCCGCCCCGAGGGTGCCGGCCGCGATGCCGAAGGTCCCGAAATCCACCGACTTCGTCACCACCGCGTTCTTGCACTCGGTGGGGCTCTCGAACGGCACGACCTCGACCTTGTACCCGGTCGGAGTGAACTGCTCGTAGAAGTGCGGTGCGATCGAGTGGATCAGCTTCAGGGAGCCCATCCGGATCACCGTCGGGCCTTGCGCGCGGGCCGGGCGGGGGAGGCCGAGGGGCGCGGCCAGGATGCCAGCGCCGAGGCCGGCCAGGAGGGTGCGACGGCTGATCATGGCAGGGCTCCGGAAGGCACGTCTCGTGTGCCGAGGCTCAAATCTCGTGGGCCGAGGCTAGGGCTGTCGTCTGTTGCACGCGAGTGCTGTTTCTTGACTGCCCCGTTGCCGGTCGGGCAACAGGGTGGCGTGACGGTCGGGCTCCCGCGATGAAGCACTTGCGCATTCTCACCTACGTGGCCGAGGTGGCCCGGCACGGCGCGATCCGCCGGGCGGCGGAACGGCTCAACATCACGCCCTCCGCCCTGACCCGGCAGATCCAGGACATCGAGTACGAGCTCGGCACGCCGATCTTCGAGCGGGTGGCGCAGGGCATGCGCCTGAACGCCGCCGGCGAATTGCTGGTGCGCCACATCCGCGACCAGCGCGCCGACCTCGACCGGGTGCGCTCGCAGATCGCCGACCTGTCGGGAGTCCGGCGCGGCCACGTGGCGCTGGCCTGCAGCCAGGCCTTCGTCAACCACGTGGTCCCGGACGAGGTCGAGGCCTACCGGGCGCAATTCCCGCAGGTGACCTTCACCGTGCAGGTGCGCGACCACGTCCAGGCGGTGGCGGCGCTGGCGCAGTTCGAGGCGGATCTCGCCCTGGTGCTGCAGCCGCCGCCCTCCGCCGACATGCAGGTGCTGTTCTCCTGCCGCCAGACCCTGTGCGCCCTGGTCCGGGCCGGGCATCCCCTGGCCGCCGAGGCCGGGCCGGTGCGCCTGCGGGACTGCCTCGCCCACCCGATGGCCCTGCCGGACCGGTCGCTCGCCATCCGCCACCACCTCGACGACGCGCTGGCCCGCCGCGGCACGCCGCTGACGCCCGTCATCGAGTCGAGCTCGCTGGAATTCCTGCGCAACCTCGTCCTGCGCGAGGACGCGGTCAGCCTGCAGGTGCCGAGCGGCATCCCCGACGATCCGCGCCTGCGCTTCCGCCCCATCGACGCCCGCGACCTCGCCCCGATGACGCTGATCCTGGGACAGTTGCGCGGTCGCACCCTGCCGGTGGCGACGGCCAAGTTCGCCGACCGCTTCGCCAGCAGCCTGCACCAGCGCTATGGCCTGGAGGCCGCGTGATGGCGGAGGCGGGGATGCGCCTGCGCGACGGTGTCGTCTCGATGAACGCTGCGGCGCGCGGACGACGGGCAGCGGCGGGCTGGATCGGCCTCCTGGCGACCGGCGCGGCCCTGGCGGTCGCGGCGGCGCCGGTGCTCGCACCCGCTGTCCTCGCGGGCCGCCTTCTCGCGGCGACCGACGATCCCGGCACCCTGGCGGAGATCCGCCTGGAACGGGCGGCCACGCCGCAGCGCCTGGCAGCGGGGCTCGATGCCGCCCTCGCGGCCGAGGACGAGGATCTGGCGCTGAGCTTCCTGGCTCTGGCCGATGCCCGCGGCCTCCCCGTCGATCCGGATCGGCGCCTGCGCGTCGAGGCCCTGGCGCAGGGACGGGTGGCGCGCGCGGCGCGGGATTTCGCCACCGGCGCGGTCTCGGGCGAGGCGGAGGGAGCGGCGGGTCTCGCGGGATCGCTCGCCGCCGACGTCACCGGCCTCGGCGACATCCGCGACCTCCTGCGCGAGGGAACGCGCTACGCTCGTGCCGAGCCCTACGATCCGCTTCTCCTCGGCATGGCCCTGGTGGGCCTGCCGCTCACCGTCGCCACCTGGACGGCCGGAGCCGGGGCGGGCCCGCGTGCGGGCATGACCGTGCTGAAGGTCGCACGGCGCGGCGGCCGGCTCTCACCGGCGCTCGCCGCGAGCCTCGGCCGCACGTTGCGCGCCGGCCTCGATCGCGAGGCCGTGGCCCGCGCGGTCGCCGCCTCGTCCCGCCTGGACCTCATCGGCGCGCGGGCCGCCGCCGGTCTCGCCATCCGGCCCGGTACGGTGGCGCGGCTGACGACCCTGGCCGGCGATGCCGTCGTGCTCGGGCGCCGGACCGGCCAGCGCGGCGTGCTGCAGGTGCTCGGTCTCGCCCGCGATCCGACCGATGTGGCCCGCGCGGTCCGCCTCAGCGAGCGGCTGGGACCCCGCACCCGCGCCGCCCTGGCGCTCCTCGGGCGTGGGGCGCTGGCACTGGCCACCGGGCTCGCGGCCCTGGCGAACGCCCTCCTGGCGGGCCTCGCCTGGTGCGTCGGGCTCGCCCTGTTCTGCCGTCGCCTCGGGCTTCTCCTCGGGCGCGCGCTGTGGCGGCGGCCCGCACGCCGGGATGCCTGAACGCGATCTTGGCCCATCACGGTTTCGCCCTGGCGGTGGCGGTGGCGGTCAGCGCGACGGTGCCTGCTGATGGGTCTCGGGAGGGAGGGCGAGGCGGAGGTGCGTCGCCCTGCGCCGCTCCTTCGCGGTCCGGATCGCCGCCGCATCGTCGGCATTCGCGAGCTTGAACGGGTTGACGCCCGCGATGCCGCCGCTGTCGGCGGCGCGCTGGAGCTCGACCCGCCGTTTGACCCGCGAGGCCTAGTCGATGGCCACAGCGCTCAGACCCGTCAGGACCGGGAAGACGAGGGCTGCAAGAACAAGGACGCCGCCGCTCTGGCTCTCGCGAAACCCGGCAGCAGACTTGATAGCAGACGTGGTAGCAGGCGTGGCGGCTTTGTCGGCTCTCATGAGGCCACGTTGCCTCAGGACCGTTTATCGACATCCTGAATTTGTATGCCGAAAACTTCCATTCATCGCCCGGTGGCGCGGATCAGGATTAAGGCAATTCTTCCTGACGCGAGAAATAACGGGGAATGGGAATGAGTCCGGCCGGCCTCATGCCCGGCGGCCGAGTCCCTTCAGAAAGGCATCGACGCAAGCGGGATCGAAATGACGACCGGATTCCGCCTGGAGGTGGAGCACCGCATCCGTATGCGACCAGGCCTTCTTGTAGGGCCTGTCGGAGGTGAGCGCATCGTAGACGTCCGCCACCGCAACGATCCGCCCGGAGAGCGGAATGTCCTCTCCGCTGAGACCGGCCGGATAGCCGCCGCCATCCCAACGCTCGTGATGGGTTGCGGCGATCTCTGCCGCGAGCTGGACGAGGTGCGAGGCACTGCCTTCGAGGATGCGGCGGCCCCGTTCGGCATGCGTCTCCATTTCGCGGCGCTCCTCCTCCGACAGGCGTCCGGGCTTGCGCAGAATGGCATCCGGAACGCTGATCTTGCCGACGTCGTGCATGGTGGAGGCGAGACTGAGTTGCTCCACCCTCTCCGGGGCAAGCTCCAGTTCTTCGGCGATCAGGGTCACGGATTCCGCGACCCGCGCCACATGGTTGCCGGTCTCCGTATCGCGATGTTCGGCGGCCTTCATCAGCAGGTTGATGATCTCGCGCTCGCGCGCGGCGATCAGCGCCGTGGCGGCCTTCACCTCGCGATCGAGCCAGGCCACGCGGTCGATCTGCACCCGGCGCGCCTGGTTGAGGGCGAGAAGGTTCGTGACGCGGGACCGCACCTCGATGGGATCGAAGGGCTTGTTGAGAAAGTCGGTGGCCCCGGCGGCGAGGGCTTCCCGGCGCAGGCTGCGCTGGTCCAGGCTCGTCACCATGATCACCGGAACGTGCTCGAAGCCCGCAACCATGCGGGCGGTCCGGATGAAGTCGATGCCGCTCATGCCCGGCATCTCGAAATCGCAGATCGCGACGCCGATCTCCTCCGGATCCTCGCGGACGAAGGCCAGGGCATCCGCGGGATCGAGGAAATCGCGCGGGATGCAGCCCGGCAGGTCGCGAATGGCCTCGACCATCAGCAGGTTGTTGAGCGGCGCATCATCCAGAATGAGGACGAACATCGGAGCAACTCTGGTTCCATCTGCCGTGTTGAGGGTTTCCTGACCGGGAAGGCCTATCGCCCGGGCGCTTAACGAAAGCGCCCGGGCACGAGGGGTCCTCCTGGATCGGAGATGAGAGCGCAGGCCTCACCGAAGGCCGAGCAGCTCAAGCGCGCTGGTCGGCCCAGGATCACGCCACAGGATCACGCCACAAGATCCCGCACCTAGACCAGACGCAGTTCGGCGAGCGGCAGGGCCGCAGATGGCAAGGGTACGAGCGACAGGTCGACGCCCTGGACCGCCAGCCCGGATTCCGGTGGGGGCGTCGGCTCGCAGCAGACGCGATTCCGGCCGTCGGCCTTGGCCCGGTAGAGCGCAGTGTCGGCCCGTTGCGTGACGCCCTCGAAACTCGGCTCGTCCGGCCCCATCATGGCGGCCCCGATGCTGACCGTCACGGGCAGCGCCCCGGCCGGAAGGAGAAACGGCCGGTCCGCGACGCTCACCCGCAATCGTTCGGCGACGAGCTGAAGTTCCTGCGGATTGGCGCCCGGAAGTACGACGAGGAACTCCTCGCCGCCCCAGCGCGCGATCATGTCCGTCGCCCTGAGGGCGGCCTTCATCCGGGCCGCGAACGCGGCCAGGATGAAATCCCCGCCCTCGTGGCCATACCGGTCGTTGATGGACTTGAAGCGGTCGATGTCCAGGATCAGGACGCCGCCCACCGGATGCTGACCCGGGGCCGGGAAGCGGTGCCGCAGCATCTTCTGCAGGCCGCGGCGGTTGGACAGCCCCGTGAGCGGATCGGTCTCGGCCTGACGCAGCAGCGTGCGATTGGCCCGCTCGGCCGCCATCGCGACGTATCCGAAATAGACGAAGACGCCCATGACCTGATCCAGGATCATGGAGGCGCGCTCGCTCTCGGCCGAGGCCATCGGCCAGTCGGTCCCGACCAGGACCAGGATCGAGGCGATGAAGACCAGCGCATAGGACCCGAAAGCGAAGGACTCGATCGACTGCGACCAGAGACGTTCGGTGCCGGGCGACAGGCGCACCGTCTCGTAGGCCGACAGGAGGACCACGACGAGGCAGCAGGCGAAGACGGCGGCGAAGGCCAGCCGGGTGGGGGCCCCGGCCCAGAGCAGGAGCGGGTGGAGGACGCCCGGAAGGGCAACCAGCGCGAGGGCGAGATCGATCCTCACGGGGCGGCCGAAGAAGCTGCGCAGGCCCGTCCAAGACAGGACCAGACTTCCGCCGTACAGCCAATAGACGATCATCGTGATCCAGAACGGAGGCGAAGTCTCCGAAGGAACCCGCATCATGATGAGCGACCCGAGCATCGACGCTCCCATGGCGCCCATCCATTGCCAAAGATACGTCTGCTGGCGCTGGCTAAGGGCCATCACGAGGAAAACGACGACGTAGGCGCACCGACTGGCAGCGCTGGCAAAGTGCAGCGTATAGAGATCAAGCATCATTGCATATCGCTCCCGGCAAGAACGAACTCGCCGCTAAACAATCCTTCCGGTCACTGATGGCGATCATAGCTCTTCTCATTCAAGAGAAACCGAGATCCCCGGGGACGCACATCATCGGCACACATCGATATTATGACTTTTATCTGAATAATATAAATGCAACCGGTGGTTATTCACCTGCAAGACCCTAGAGAACGACATTTAAAGACACGGAAATCAGCATACTTAAGAGTTTTATCAATTCTCCTGGCTAGGTCATGCCTGGACCCCTCGGAACGCTTCGCCGCTCCGGTCCTTAGAGCCCCCGAGATCGTCGCGCGGTCCGGACCTCCGAAAGCACACCCCATGTCGACGCTCCCCGCTCCCGCAAGCCTGGTCCTCTCCGGTTGCTTGGCCGGCGGCTTGGCCGGCGGCTTGATCGGATGCTTGGCCGGTTGCCTCGCGCTCGCGCCGGGAGTCGGGGCTGCCCAGGCGGCGGAGCCGCCCCCGCGTTCCCTCGATACGGCGGAGCCGTCACCCCCGCCCCCCGACAGAACGGAGACGGGCCTGCGGGCCGGGGACTGGCTCGTGCGCGGCCGCCTGATGGGGACGATCCCCGTCGAGCAGACCTCCCGCATCGCCATCGTGGGCGGGCAGAACAAGACGCCCACCGCTCTCCTGCCGGACGGCGACGTGTCGTACTTCCTGACGGATCACATCGCCATCGAGGGCCAGGTCGGCGCGGTCCGGATCCGCCCGAAGATCCGGAATTCGCTGGTCGGCGACCTGGCGATCGGATCGATCTGGAACGCCGCCGCCATGGCGATCGTGCAGTATCACGTCCTGCCCGGCGCGCGCTTCAATCCCTATCTCGGGGTCGGCGTCGCCGTGACCGCCCCCATCGCGATCAACCCGGCGAAGGAGATTCCCGACTTCTCGCTCAAGGCGCAGACCAGCGCCGTGCTCCAGGCCGGCTTCGATTATCACCTCGTCGGCAACTGGTTCGGGAACGCCTCGGCGAAGTACGTCTTCGTGCCGCGCCAGTCCTACACGATCGCCGGCGTGGCGGTCGCGGTCGACCTGAACATGTTCGTCGTGGGTGCGGGCCTCGGCTACCGCTTCTGAGCCGTCCCGTCCGGCCGGCGCCCCTTACAGATCGAGCACGTCCACCGCATCGCCGAGGCGCGCCCGGGCGAGGTCCGCCACGTGCCGGTGGTGGGTGAACAGGATCGGCTGGATCGTGTCGCCCACCGCCGCGAGGGCCTCGAGTCCGTGGGCCGTGCGGGCATCGTCGAAGGTGAGGAAGAGATCGTCGCCGATGAAGGGGGCGGGCTCGGCGCGGGTGGCGTAATCCTCCAGGTAGGCCAGCCGCAGGGCGAGGTAGAGCTGGTCGCGGGTGCCCTCGCTCAGGCCCTCCACGGGAACCAGGGGGCCGGTGGCGCGCCGGCCGGCGAGGCGGGGCGTGTCGGAGGCGTCGTAATCCTGGGCGAGGCCCGAGAAGGCTCCACCCGTGAGGGCCCGGAACAGGTCGCCCGAGCGGGTGAGGAGCGGGTCCTGCTGGCCGGCGCGGTGGCGGCCGATGGCGGTCCCCAGCATCAGGCTGGCGAGCTTGAGCACCGCCCAGTGCCGCGCATTGGCCTGAAGCTCGGCCTCCGCCGCCTTGCGCTGGGCGAGCGCCAGTTCGGCGCCGATGCCGTTCTCCAGTTCGGCACGGCGGCGCTCGTGCCGGTCGCGATCGGCGAAGGCGATCTTTCCGCGCCGGTCGAGGTCGTCCTCCTCCGCCGCGAGATTCGCGAGCAGGCCCTCGATGTCGTCGCCGGTCAGGGCGGAGCGTTCGTCCCGCAGGTCCGCCTCGGCATGGCCGTCGGCCATGCGCGCCAGTTCGGCCCGCCGCTCGGCAAGCTCGGCCTGGCACGCCCGGCGGGCCGTCAGGCGGGCATGCAGCACCTCCGGATCGGTGCCCGGCGGCAAGGCGCCCGCCGGCCCCTCCGCCAGCAGGCCGGCGAGTTCGGCGCGCGCGCCCTCCGCCGCCCGGGCCGCCTGCGCCCGGGCGGCCTCGGCCGCGTCGCGCTGGCGCGCCAGCTCGGTCCGGCGGGTCTCGCCCCGGAGGGCGTTCTGCAGGCGGGTGTGGAGCGCCTTCATCGCGGCCGTGGGGGGCAGGGCGGCGAGATCGGGCGCGACCGCCTCGGTCAGGCGCGCGACCGCGTCCCGATAGGCGTCGAGGTCGCGCAGGATGCCGTTGACCCGGGCGAGGCGGTTGTCGCGCTCGGACAGGGCCGCCGGCACCGCCCGCCACGCCACGAGGGCCGCTTCGGCCTCGTCCGGCCCGGCCTCGGCCGCCAAGCCGAGTTCGGCGAGGGCAGGCCCCCAGGCCGTGCGCCACGCCGCCTGCCGGGCCACCCCGTCGGCAAGGGCCGCCTCGGTGGCGCCGATCTGCTCGGCGGCCGCCTCGGCGCGGCCCTTGGCCTCGCGCACCGTGTCCCAGCGCTGGGCGAGTTCGGCGAGCCGGTCCTCGAGCCGGGCCAGCATCCGCCCGACATCGAGGCCGTCGAGGTCGGACAGGCCGGCCCGGCGGCTGAGATCGGCGAGGGGCGCCCGGCAGGCCTCGACCCGGGCGGCCATGCGGGCCTGCTCCAGCCGGGTGGTTTCCAGACCCTGGGCCGAATCCTGGAGGGTCTCGACCTCGGTGAGCCAGGCGGCCATCTCGGCCGGGGCGGCGGGGTCGATTCCGCACGGCGCCCAGGCCGCGCGCCAGGCACTCGCGCCCTCGGCGAGGCGGGCGTCGCAGGCGGCGAGCGCCTCCGCGGCGGCGGCGGCCTCGGCTTGCTCGGCCTCCAGGCTGCGATGATCGGCATCCTGCTCGGCGACACGGGCGGCATCGGCGACGAGATCGTCGGCCGCGCGATCGGTGGCGGCCAGGGCCGCGCCGAAGCGGGCGAAATCCTCCGGCGCCCCGCCGGGGAGGGCGGCCAGGAGCCCGTCGCGGCGGTTGCGCAGGGCCAGGAGGTCGTCCCGCGTCGGGATCGGCCGCCCGGCGGCGCGGGCTCGCAGACGGGCCTGGCGCTGGGCCACCGCCGTCTCCGCCACCGACAGCCGGTCGGCGGCCCGGTCGCGCTCGCGCATCGCCGTGTCGAGGGTGCGCCGGTATCGCGTCACCGCCTCGGCCGAGGGTGGGCGCCCGGCGGTGAAGGCCGCCAGATCCGGGATCGGGGGGCTGAGGCGCGCGGCCTGCGTCCGGATCGAGGCGGCCTCGCGGGTCAGGGCACCGTCGATGTCGTCGCACCGGTCGAGATCGCGCCGCAGGGTGGCGAAGGGCTTGAGGTCGGCCCGCAGCGGAGTCGGATCGACGAGGCCGCCGGCGCCCTGAAGGGCGGCGGCGAGCCGGTCCCGCTCGCTGCGGCGGGCGGCGAGGTCCTGGCGCAGGCGGGCGAGCGCGGCGGCGTCCTCGCGGCCGGCGCGGATCAGGCCCTCGACGCGGGTGCGCGCCGCGTCGGACGGCTGGCGGGCGCGCAGGGCCTCGGCATCGGGCAGCCCGATCCGGGCCGCGAGCTGGGCCAGTTCGCGGGCGAAGCCGTCGGCCTCGCCCTGGATGCGGGGCAGGTCGAGGCCAGCCTTGTCGAAGCGGTCGGTGCCGCGGAAGGCCTCCAGGATCGCGTCGGCGCGGGCGAGCACACCCTCGTCCACCGGCACCTGCTCCAGGGCCAGGACCGCCTCGGCGGCAGTGGCCTCGGTGCGGGTGACGGCCTCGCCCGTCGCCCGCAGGCTCGCCAGCGCCTGTCCGAGCCGATCGATCCAGGCCTCCGGGACGGTGACCAGATCGGCCCCGGCCTCGGCCCGCAGGGCCACCGCGTCGATGGCCTGGAGCAGGGGCCCGACCCGGCGCAGCCGGGCGAGGCGGGCCTGCTCCACGGCGAGGCGCCCTCGCGCCGCCTTGATCTCGTCGAGTGCGGCGCCGGCAGCCTCGATCTCGCCGTTGAGGTCGCGCCAGTCGCCGGCCCGGAGTTCCCCGGCACGAATCGCCTTGCGGGCCTCGTCGTAGCGGCCGAGCGCCTGGTAGAAGGTCCGGCTCTGGGCGGCGCGCGGCATGAAGATGCCGGCGGCCTCCCCGTCCAGTTCGGCCTGGAGGCCGCTATAGCCGCGCAGGCCGGAGGCCGCCGCGAACAGGCTGGCGCCGACCTCGCCCTCGGCATCCATCATCTCGGCCGCCCCCGCCCGCAGCGAGCGGGCGTCGAGGCCGAAGGCGCGGCAGAACACGTCGCGCGACAGGCCGCCGAGGAAGGGCGCCAGGGCGTCCTCGGGCAGGGCCGCGTCGGCGGCATCCACGAGGGTGTTCCGGGTGCCCTTGCGCCGCCGGAAGCCGAGGCGGCGACCGTCGGCGGCCCGAATCTCGGCGCCGATCCGCATCTGGGGCATGTCGTGCAGGAAGTCGTAGCGGGTGCGCGTCTCGATGCCGAACAGGAGATCCGTGACGGCGCTCAGGGCCGAGCTCTTGCCGGCCTCGTTGGCCCCCAGAACCACGTGCAGGCGCGCATCCTCACGAAACGTGACGGTGCGGCCCGTGAAGGGGCCGTAGCGTTCGAGGGCCAGCGAGAGGAGACGCATCGGGACCTTGGGCGGCGAGTGTCCGGGAGTCGGAGTCCGACGTTTGGTCCCCGCCGGCGATCTCCGCAAGCGGCCGGTCGGGCCCCGCACATGGCAGACCCGTCACCCCGCCATCTCCCGAGCCGTTTTCCGGAACGTGCACCGGAGACATGAGCCAGGGACGGGCGCCGGTTGCGGACCAGCGACACGCCCGCTCCGCCGAGCCGCCGTCTGGCGTTTGTCGGGGAGTTAAGTGGAAACCGGTTCTCCCGACAGGACAAACGAGAACGAAAGCCTCTAGCACGTGCGGCCGGAGAGGCGACCGAGGATCACCGCCTCGGCCTCCGCGCAGAGCGCATCGAGATCGGCGCCGAAATCCTCCGCCTCGGCGAGCCCGCCCGGCATCTTGGCGGTGATCTCGGCGAGCGCCGCCCGGGCGCGGGCGCGGAACTCGGGGTCGCGGTCCACCGCCTCCAGCAGGGTAGCGGGATCGATGGCCGCGAAGGCGTCGGGCCGCGCCTCGGTGACGGCGCGGCTCGGGCGGGCGGTCTCGATCCTCAGGCGCTCCAGCCAGAGATCCTCGTGGATGCGGTGGGCAGCGGCCTGAATCTCGGCGGTGAGCCCGTCGCGGTCGGCCGCGAGGCGGTCATGGGCGGGGGTCTCGCCGTGCAGCCGCACCCGCACGGCCATGAGCCGCTCGGCGGCCGCCGCGCCGAGGGGACGCAGGGCCTCCTCGATGGCGACGACGGCCTCGCGCTCGCCGGCCAGACCGGAGAGATCGACCTCCAGGTGGTGGAAGCGGGCCTGGTCGACGATCAGGCGCTCCACGCCCTGGACCCGTCCGTCGGCGACGGACACCGCGACGGCGCCCTTGGGGCCGCATTCGCGGATGCTGCGCCCCTGGAGATTGCCCGGAAACACGATCCAGGGGTCGCGGGCGAGTTCGGCGTAGTCGTGCACGTGGCCGAGCGCCCAGTAGGCGTAGCCCCGCCCCGTCAGGTCCGCCACCGAGCAGGGGGCGTAGGTGGCGTGGGCCGCATGGCCGGTGCAGGAGGTATGCAGGATGCCGATGTTGAACCAGCCCGGAAGGGCGGCCGGGTAGGTGAGGGCGTAGTTCTCCTCCACCGCCCGGTTGGGGAAGCTGCGCCCGTGCAGCGCCACCTTGAGCTCGTCGAGGCGGTGGGTCTCGGCCCGGGTCGCGGAGAAGCTGCGCACGGAGGCCGGCAGGGTGATGGAGCGGGTGATGACGCTCTCGGCGTCGTGGTTGCCGCGTACCAGGATCACCGGGATGCCGGCCCGGTCGAGGCGGGCGACTTGCCGGGCGAAGAACAGCCCGATGGTGTTGTCGGACCAGTCGCCGTCATAGACGTCGCCGGCCACGATCAGGAAGGCGACGCTCCGCTCGATCGCAGCCGTGACGAGGTCCTCGAAAGCCCGTCGGCCGGCCGAGGCGAAGCGCCGGGCGATGTCCGGATCCTTGAGGGCGAGCCCGCTCAGCGGGCTGCCGAGATGCAGGTCGGCGGCGTGGATGAAGGTGAAGGCGGACATGCTCGACGGGTCGCAGGCCTTGAGCCGGGCCGGCAAGGTCGCGGGTTTGGCCACCGAATGCAACGGGGCCGCGGAAGACCCGATGCGGAAGACCCTACAGGAAGTGGCGGTACACCACGTTCGTCTCCGATTCCGGCTGACGGGCGGCGTCGCTGCAGGTCGCGGCCGCGAACGGCGAGATCAACGCGAAAACGGCCAGGAGCCAGCGGATCGAACCTGCGACAAGCATGGGGAATCTCCTGGGCCGGATGTGGAACGAAGCGTCACCTGCGATGTCTGGGGCCGAGGCCCGCCTTGTTGTAGGAAGGCCGAGGGCCGGTCGGCGGTGCCCTGACGCACGCGCCCCGCATCGGGCCTGCCTTGTGGATGACCGCCATCACCAGAGGCGGGGCGCCGAGTTTGGGCGTAGGGCTGCGCCTCGGTGAGATCGTCGAGACGGCATGGGACCATCGACCACAGGGCCTTCGATCCTGGATCGCGTCCGCTTCGCGAAATGCCGGGCGCTGATGGAGCGCGGCGCCACGTCCGGAGAACGGGCGGCGGCACGCGCCGCCGCGACCCGACTGGCCGCGGCGGCCGGCCTGAGCCTGGCCGAAGCGCTGGCCCTGGTCGATCGAGCCCATGCGCCGCGACCCGGCTCGGCGGATGCGCCGCACCGGCCCCAGCCCACCGGCCCCTCCCCGTGGACCCGGCCGGACCCGGCCCCGAAGCGGGCTGGTGAGCCGAAGCCGCCTCCCGAGCCGATCACGGCCGACGAGGTGCGACGGCAGAAGGAGGCGGACGAGGCCCGGCGGAAACGGGCGGCAACCCGCGCGGCGAAGCGACCGCGCCCCGTCGATCCCGCATGGGAGCATTGGTCCGCCGAGGTCCGCGACGCCCAGGCCGCGCGGGACCGGGACTGGGCAGAACGTCGGCAGTCCGGCACCGCCCCTCGGTCCTCGACACGCATCTCCGAGTGATCGCAACAGCTCGGCTCGCACCGGCCTGAAGCGGGCCGTGTAGGCCGAGACAGTCTGGGCCGAGATAGCCGGAACCAGGACCGTCGACGATCCGGTCCGGTCCCCTCAAAAAAATATAACAAACATCAAAATTTGCAGCAGGACTCCCTGTTCGATCAGACTTTATCTATGATACACATCACCCGGAAGAGTATAACGTCGAATATTTCCGCTGAGTGATATTCAATTTCAATGCAACCTACGGAATATCGCGGCCGATCTGGGGAGCCTGAAGGCAATCCCAGAGAGGATGATGGCGGAGATGGTGTGAAACCCAGCTTGAACACTAAGCGGGGGCCGAGCGCTTCGCGAAGTTAAACTTGGCACGTCCGAAGGAATCCCGATGCGGCTCACGCTGTACACCGATTACGCCATCCGCATCCTGATGTATCTTGGCGTCAACGGCGAACGTCAGAGTTCGACGGCGGAGATCGCCCGCGCCTATCGGATCTCGGAGAGCCATCTCACCAAGGTGGTTCACAAGCTGGGACAATTGGGAATGATCCGGACCATGCGCGGCCGCGGCGGCGGGCTGCGGTTGGGAAAGCCGGCCGCGGAGATCCGTCTCGGCACCGTCATCCGGGCCACGGAGGAGGATTTCGCGATGGCGGAATGCTTCGCCGGAGGCGCCTGCCTCCTGACTCCGGCCTGCCGCCTGCGGCAGGTTCTGGCGGATGCGCTGACCGCGTTCATGACGGTTCTCGACCAGGTCACCCTGGCGGATCTGATCGGCGAACCGCGGGCCGAGATCGCCGACCTGCTCGGCCTCGAGCCATCTCACGCCCGGGCGCTCGCCTGAACCGGGCTTTCCGCCGCCGCACACGTCCCTGTTCTCGGATCGTGCTCCTGGGATCTTGCCCCTGGGATCTTGCCCTCAGACGAACTCGACTTCGAGCTGTCCCTCGCTCCTGAGCACGATCCGGCACAGGCGGGAGACCTGGTCGGCCCCGATCGCCAGCTTGAAGGTCTCCGGCACGCCAGCCGTGCTGACGATCCGCAAGCCCGCCCCCGTCTCGGACAGGCCGCGCACGGTACAATCGAGGACCGAGCGACCGCCGTTGAAGGTGATCTGGCCCGCCTTCAGCACCCGACGGCGCAGGGGCTGCGACGGGAGCGGGGCGGCAGTCGGCGTCCAGGCCGCGCAGCGGTTCCGCCCCCCGGTCTTGGCGGTGTAGAGGGCGGCATCGGCATGCCCCAGGAGGGCATCGAGGCCGTTCACCGAGGCGTCCAGCGCCGCGACGCCGAAGCTGGCACTCACCCGAAGGGGGCCCGGGGCGGTCGGCACCTGCAGCTGGACGACGGACGCGCGCAGCTTGTCGGCGACGATCATCGCCGCGGCCAGATCGGTGTGCGGCAGGAGAACCGCGAATTCCTCGCCCCCCACCCGGCCAAAGGCGTCGGACACCCGAAGCCCCCTGCGGCAGCTCTCGGCCACCTCCGACAGGACCCGATCGCCGACCGGGTGGCCGTGCAGATCGTTGATGGCCTTGAAGTGATCGAGGTCCATCATGATGCAGCTCAGGGCGTGGCGATGCCGCAGCGCCAGGTCCAGGGTGCGTTCGCATTCCGCCCGGAAGGCGCCGCGCGACAGGGCGCCCGTGAGACTGTCGGTCATGGCGATGCGACGCAGCTCCAGTTCGCTCATCACGATCTTCGCGAGGTCGGTGAGCGACGCGACCGCATCGTCGGGGAAGGGGCGCGGCCGCGTATCCATGGCGCACAGGGTGCCGATGCTGTGCCCCTGCGGCGTGCGCAACGGCGCACCGGCATAGAACCGGATATGCGGCGCGCCGACCACGAAGGGATTGCGGGCGAAGCGATCGTCGGCGGTGGTATCCGGGACCACGAGGGCGCGCGGCGCGTGCCGCGCGACATCGCAGAGGGCGGGTCCCCTCGGGGTCTCGCAGGCGTCCACGCCCGACCGCGCCTTGAACCACTGGCGATGTCCATCGATCAGCGTGATGGTCGACATCGGCATGTCGAAGATCCGCCGGGTCAGCCGGGTGATGCGGTCGAACACTTCCTCCTGCGGGGTGTCGAGGATGTCGTAGCGGTCGAGGGCCGCCAGTCGCTCCTGCTCCTCGAACTGCGCTTCGGCCTGCATGATGCGGTCCCGTTGAATCTTGTCGATGCCCGGAATTATCTTAAGATATCTTACGAAAGACCTCACACGAGCTTGGGTAATTTTTTACAATCCTGAGATGCTCCGACTTGATCGGAAAGCCATGCCGAACCGCCCGCCGCGATCCGGCATCAGTAGCTCTGCGTCGGCCGGTCGAGCACGGTCCGGCCCATCAGGCTCGCGGCGAGATCGACCATGAGATGCGCCGTCCGCCCCCGCTCGTCGAGGAACGGATTGAGTTCGACGAGGTCCAGGCTGCCGACGAGGCGGGAATCGTGCAGCATCTCCATGATCAGGTGGGCCTCGCGGAAGGTCGCGCCGCCCGGCACCGTCGTGCCGACCCCCGGGGCGATGCCGGGGTCCAGGAAATCCACGTCGAGGCTGACATGCAGGCGGCCGCCGGCCGCCGCGACACGGCCGAGGAACGCCCGCAGGGGTGCCACGACCCCGGCCTCGTCGATGCTGCGCATGTCGTGGATCAAGACGCCGGCCTCCAGCACCGCCACGCGCTCCGCCGGATCGAGGCTGCGGGTGCCCATCAGGCAGACGTTGCGCGGGTCGATGGGGGCGGGCGGCGCCGGCAGGAAGGCGGCGAAGCCCCGGCGCCCGGTGGCGTAGGCGAGGGGGACTCCGTGCAGGTTGCCGCTCGTCGTGGTGTCGAGGGTGTGGAAATCCGCGTGCGCGTCGAGCCAGAGCACGAAGAGCGGACGCCCTTCCTGGGCCGCCCGGCGGCCGAGTCCCGACAGGGTGCCGGCCGACAGGCTGTGGTCGCCACCGAGGAAGATCGGGAGCGCGTCGGCGCTGTGCGCATAGGCGGCCGCCGCCAGGACCTCGGTCCAGGCCGCGAAGGCCCCGAGATGGCGCAGCGCCCGGTTCGGATGGTCGCGCGCGACGATGGCGGCCGGCGCGAGGTCGCCCGCATCGACGATGTCGAGGCCGAGGCCCGACAGGGTCTCGGCCAGGCCGGCCGCCCGGTAGGCGCTCGGCCCCATGTCGCAGCCCAGGCGACCGGCCCCCTCCTGGACGCGGGCGCCGAGGAGGATGCAGCGTCGGTTCGTCATGCGGTCTCTCGCTTCGCGTCGCCGGAAGGGCCGATCGCGCGCCCTTGCCGAGAAAAGTCCTTTTGCCCCGGATCGCTCTCGAACGAGAATCGGGTCTGCCGACCCTGCAACCCTGCCGGAGCGTCCCTTGCCAGGGACGTGCCGCGATCCGGCACGATCCGCGCTCGATCTTCGTCGAACCCGTCTCTTTTCCGATGACGATCCTGCGGGACGGTCTCGTCGACTCTTTCTTTCATCTCATTTAGAGAACAAAGCCATCTCGACGTTCTGTTGGATCGAATGATGGGGTTATGGGACGGTCCGGGCTTCAACCCGGAGCCGACCATGTCCATCCGTTCCCCACAGGCAGATCGCCACCCGGCCGCCGCGACGCTGCGCCTGATGGTTTCCGGCACTGTGGTTCCCGGCCTCGGGCTCTGCCTCGCGGTCACCGCAGGGGCGATGCTGCTTGAGGCGGCGGAGGTCGCCGTCTTCGGCCGGGCTTGGCTCGAGTCCCTGGTCCTCGCCATCCTGATCGGCACGCTGGTCCGGAGCCTGTGGGTTCCGGCACCGGGCTGGCAGCCCGGCATCGCCTTCGGGGCCAAGACCGTCCTGGAGGTCGCCGTGGTGCTGCTGGGCGCCTCGCTCAGCCTGGGCACGCTGTGGGCGGCGGGACCCGGGCTCCTCCTCGGCATCGCGGGGGTCGTGGCGGTCGCGATCGCGTCGAGCTACGGCGTCGGCCGGGCGCTCGGCCTGCACCACCGCATGGCGATGCTGGTGGCCTGCGGCAATTCCATCTGCGGGAATTCGGCCATCGCCGCCACCGCGCCGGTCATCGGGGCCGATGGCGAGGAGGTCGCTGCCGCCATCGCCTTCACGGCGGTGCTCGGCGTGCTGGTCGTCCTGCTGCTGCCGCTGCTCGTGCCGCTGCTCGGCCTCTCGCCGATGCAGTACGGCGTGCTCGCCGGCCTCACGGTCTATGCCGTGCCGCAGGTCCTCGCCGCCACCGCACCCATCGGATTGCTCAGCGTGCAGGTCGGTACCCTGGTCAAGCTCGTGCGGGTTCTGATGCTCGGCCCCGTGGTGCTGGCGCTCTCTTTAAGCCGGCCTCGGCCAGGGCCGGACTCGGGGCCGAATTCGGGACGGGATCGGGCGGAGGGCCGCGTCGCGCTGCACCAGCTGGTGCCGTGGTTCATCCTCGCCTTCCTGGCCCTGGCGGGGCTGCGCTCGGCCGGGCTGATCCCCGAAGCGGCCCTTCCGGCCCTGTCCGGCAGCGCCAACCTCCTCACCGTGGTGTCGATGGCGGCCCTCGGTCTCGGGGTCGATGTCCGGGTCGTGGCGCGGGCCGGCCTGCGGGTGACGTGTGCCGTGATCCTCTCCCTGCTGGCGCTGGGCGCGGTCAGCCTCGGGCTGATCCACGGCCTCGGCATCCTGTAGAGTTTGGCAGGGATCCGTGAAAACCGGTTATCCCGGCACGACAAACGAAAACGAAAGACCTTGGCCGCCGTCAGGCCTCGGTCGCCGCCGCGATCAGGGCGAGCAGCGCATCCGCCGCGCGGCTGCGATAGCGCGCCCGGTGGCGCAGGACCCGGAAGGGCCGCGACGGCAGGGCGAACCGGGCCCGCACCAGGGTGCCGGCGCCCAGGCCCCCGGAGACCACCGAGGCCGAGAGCACGCTCGCTCCGCCACCGGCCGCGACGGCGGCCTGCACCGCCTCGTTCGAGGGCAGTTCCAGGGCCACCGTGAGGCGGCCGGGCGACAGGCCCTTGGCCTCCAGCGCGGCCTCGAAGGCCGAGCGGGTGCCGGAGCCGGGCTCGCGCAGCACCCACGGCGTCGCCGTGAGATCGTCGAGGCCGATCGCCCGGTCCTCCGCCAAGGGATGCCCGGGCGCCACCACCAGCACCAGGTCGTCCCAGGCCACATCGGTGCTGGCGAGCGCGGGATCGTCGAGCACGCCCTCGACGAAGCCCAGTTCGGCCCGGCCCTCGCGCACGGCAGCGGCCGCGTCCGCCGTGTTGCCCACCTCCAGCCGGATCGCGATCTCGGGATAGGCCCGGCGGAAGGCCACCAGGTGGCGCGGCAGCCAGTGGCTGGCGATGGTCTGGCTCGCCTGGATCGCCAGGGTGCCCCGGCGCAGCCCGCTGAGATCGGCAAGCACCAGCTCGGCCGCCTCGGCCCGGGCCAGCACGGCCCGCGCCTCCGCCAGGAAAACCCGGCCGGCCTCGGTCAGCTGGATGCCGCGCCCCACCCGATGGAACAGCTTGGTGGCGTGGCGGCCCTCCAGGGTGGCGATGGCGGTGCTCACCGCCGACTGGACGAGGTTCAGCGCCTCGGCGGCGCGGGTGACGTGCTCGCGCTCGGCCACCGCCACGAAGATCCGCAACTGGTCGAGGGTCATGACGGGAGGTCGAGGGTCATGACGGGAGGTCGAGGTCCATAGCAGGGTCCCTTGCGGACCGCCCGCCCGGGCCCGCGCCACGCTTTATTAACCACTGCGACCCCAGCTTGGCCACGCGCCCGTACCGCCGTCGATCCGCGATACGGGCCGGGGCGGGAGCCGGGGCGGGAGCACGGGACGGAGGCCGAGGACGGCATTCGCGCCGCGATCGCGCCGGCGCGTCGGAAATTCATCGGCCCGTCCTTAATCCCGCCCGTTTCTCCGAGCCCATTGGGAACGGCCGGGATCCTGGAACACGCAGCCGTTGCGGCCTCGGACAAGGAGTCTACCCCATGATCAAAACGCTGCTGGCGCTCTTCACCGTCGCCGCCGTCCTGACGATCCGGGCGTTCCTGAAGCTGCTGTGGCTGCCGTTCCACAGCTTCGGCGGCCTCCTGCGCGGCCGGCCAGCCGCCACCTGATCACCAGACGCGCAGCCGCGGGCGAGCCGCCGCGGCGCCCGCGCCCCGGCAGCATCGGGCCATCCCGCGGGATGAGACCGATCCAACGGCCCGAATCGATACCCCCGCGGACCCGGCGAGGATCGGAAAGCCGTTCCCAGGCGCCGTCCCCGGACGATCGGCAATGGACCCGCACGCCACGTCGAGACTCCTGATCGGGTCGTCAGACCGTGCCGTCACGACGGCCGCGATCACCGGTCCGACGCGGCGAGATTCATTGACCCGACCTTTCAACGCGACATCGCGCCGTCCTCGAAAGCCAGGCGGCCCCTGAATATCCGGTGCGGGCGCACTTCGGACGCGACCACGAAGGTCCGTCCTCTTGACGCTTCGACCGAACAAAGTCCCAACGGTCGGGCTGCTTCCCCCACCCTGCGGTGCGCGAAGCGCCGCCTCGCCCTGTCCTGCCGGATCAGGCCCGGATGGCTTCGAAGCCCTCGAAGCTCGGGTGCCCGTGGTAGAGGGGATTCGCCGAGGGCAGGCGGCGATGCGCCGCCTGGAATTGCTCCGACTGCGTCCACGCATCGAAATCGGTCCTCGATTGCCAGACGGTGTGCGAGGCGTAGAGCACGTGGTCGTCGGCCTCCGGGCCGCGCAGCAGTTCGAAGGCGACGAAGCCCGCCATCTCGCCGAGGCGGCTGTCGCGAGTGAGCCAGACCTGCTCGAATTCGGCCTGGGCCTCCTTGACGACCTTGAAGCGATTCATGGCGATAAACACGGAAAACCTCTTGGATGATCTGATGAGAGCCGTGCGATAGACCCGCTTGCGATGGCTGTCGAGAATATTTATCAGCATACATGCTCGTCAGTGTTCTTTTTAGTTGTTTTAACTAAAAGACATAGCCTGGAAGTTCGATCCCATGCCTTTCCCGGATGGCGCAAACCCTGCGCCCCACCCAAGCCAGGCCCCCGCGATGCCGAGGCCGCCAGGCGCGCCTGCGGAGGTCAGCACGCAGGCCCTCCTGCGTGGGCAGCGCGAAATCACCATCCTGCACGGAAGCGACCGCTACCGCCTGCGGATCACCGCCAACGACAAGCTGATCCTCACCAAATGACCCGCGCGCCCGCCTCGACCCGCCGCGCCGCGCTCCTCGCCGCCGGCTGCGCGCTGATGGTCCGGCCCGTGCGGGCGGAAGCGCCGCGGGAGGAATCATCACGGGAGGAATCATCCCGGGAGGAATCATCCCGGGCGGAGGCATCACGGGCAGAGGCATCACGGGTAGAGGCGCCGGCCGTCCGCATCGCCTCCCTGGGGGGCGCCGTGACCGAGATCCTGTGGGCTCTCGGGGCCGCTCCGCGCATCGCCATCGTCGACACCACCAGCCTCTATCCGGCCGAGGTCCAGCGGCTGAAGCCGAATGCCGGCTACCTGCGGGCGCTCTCCGCCGAGGGTCTGCTCTCCGTGGCGCCCGATCTCGTCATCGCCGCCGAGGGGGCGGGCCCCCCGGCCGTGCTGGCCCTGGTGGCGGAGGCGGGCGTGCCGGTACGCTGGGTTCGGGAACCGCCCTCCGCCGAGGGGGTGCTGGAGAAGATCCGGCAGGTGGGCCGCCTCGCGGGGCTCGCGGCGGAGGCCGGCGGCCTCGCGCAGGCGGTGGCGGACCGCTTCACCGCCCTGGCGCAAGCGCGCCGCCGGGTCGAGCACCCGATCCCGGCCCTCGTCATTCTGTCCCTCGCCCATGGCCGGGTGATGGTCGGCGGGCGCAACTCCGCAGCGGACGGCATCCTGAAGCTCGCCGGGCTTCGCAACGCGGCCGCCGACCTCGAGGGCTTCAAGCCGATCACCGACGAGGCGATCGTGGCGGCCGCTCCGGATCTCGTCGTGATGATGGCGCCGGAGGGCACCCCGCCGACTCCGGAGACGGTGTTCGCGCCCGGAACCGCCCTGGGCCGGACCCCGGCGGCGGCCGCCCACGCGCTGGTGATCCTGGACGGGCTCACGCTCCTGGGATTCGGGCCGCGCACGCCCGAGGCGGCGGACACCCTGATGCGGCGCGCCTATCCGGACCTCCGGCATGGCTGAGGCGCGGGCCGCGAGGCCGTCCGGCGCGCGCAGGCCCGGCCTCGTCGTCTGGGCGATCCTCGGCCTGGTCCTCGCAGGCGCCGTGCTGATGTCCCTCGGCCTCGGCGCGGTCTCCATTCCTCCGGGCCGCGTCGCCGCAATTCTGCTGCATGGGGGAGGGGAGCCCGGCGGTGGCGATACCGGCGCCGCCCGCGATGCCCTGGTGATCCTCAACATCCGCCTGCCGCGCACCCTCCTGGGCCTCCTGGTGGGCGCGGGCCTCGCGGTGTCCGGCGCCCTGATGCAGGGCCTGTTCCGGAACCCGCTCGCCGACCCCGCCCTCGTCGGCGTCTCGGCCGGGTCCGGCCTCGGCGCCGCGACGGTGATCGTCCTCGGCGATCGCCTGCGCGCCGCCCTCGGCCTCGCCGGCCCGCTGCCCGATGCGATCCTTCCTGAAGCGATCCTGCCTGAAGCGATCCTGCCCGCCGCCGCGTTCCTGGGCGGGCTCGCCGCGACCCTCGCGCTCTACGTCGTGGCTTCCCGGGCCGGGCGGACCTCGGTGGCGACCCTGCTCCTGGCCGGGATCGCCCTGGCGGCCCTGGCCAGCGCACTCACCGGCCTCCTGGTCTATGCCAGCGACGACCGGCAGCTGCGCGATCTCACCTTCTGGCTGCTGGGCAGCCTCGGCGGAGCCACCTGGGCCAAGGTCCTGGCGAGCGCCCTCGCGATCCTGCCCGTCCTCGTCCTCGTGCCCTGGCTCGGGCGCGGGCTCAACGCCCTCGTGCTCGGCGAGGCCGAGGCCTTCCATCTCGGGATCGCGGTGGAACGGCTGAAGCGCCGCGTCATCCTGCTGGTCGCCCTGGCGGTGGGCGCGGGGGTCGCGGCAGCCGGCGTCATCGGCTTCGTCGGGCTCGTGGTGCCCCATGCCCTGCGCCTCCTCATCGGCCCGGAGCATCGCCGGCTGCTGCCCGCCTGCGCCGTCCTCGGCGGGACGCTGCTGGTGCTGGCGGACGTGGCGGCCCGCCTCGTGGTGGCGCCGGCCGAACTGCCGATCGGCATCGTCACGGCGCTCGTCGGCGCGCCCGCCTTCCTGTGGCTCCTGCTGGGCCGGTCGAGCGTGGCGCATGACTGAGCCCGCCCTGCTCGTCGGCCGCGGCCTGTCCTATGCGGCGGGCGGGCGGCGCCTGGTGGAGGCGGCCGATTTCGAGGCCGAACCCGGAACGGTGCAGGTCATCGTCGGCCCCAACGGCGCCGGCAAATCCACCCTGCTGCGGCTCCTCAGCGGCGAATTGCGGCCCCTGGCCGGCAGCCTCGCCTATGCGGGCGAACCGGCGGCAGAGATCCCGCCCTGGCGCCTCGCGACCCTGCGGGCGGTGATGCCGCAGGCGACGCGGCTGGCCTTCCCGTTCGCCGCCGCCGAGGTGGCGCGGATCGGCCTCGACGGCATCGGCCGCCGCCTCGACCGCCGGACCCGCGACGCGCTCCTGGCCGACGCGCTCCGGCGGGCGGACGTCACCCACCTGGCGGACCGGACCTACGCGACGCTGTCCGGCGGCGAGCAGGCCCGGGTGCAGTTCGCCCGCGCCCTGTGCCAGATCGCGGCCGGGCGAACGGTGGCGCCGCGGCAGGTGCTCTTCCTGGACGAGCCGACGGCGAGCCTCGATCTGCGCCACCAGACGGGACTGCTCGAGGCCGCCGCGCGGGTCGCCGCCGAGGGGGCCGCCGTGGTGGCGATCCTGCACGACCTCAACCTCGCGGCGGCCTATGCCGACCTCCTTCTGGTGATGGAGGCCGGACGGATCGTCGCCCGCGGCCCGCCGGCCGCGGTGATCCGGGACGATCTCCTGGCGCGGGTGTTCGGCGTGCCGTGGCGGGTCGGCCAGCTGCCGGAGCCCGGCCAGCCCTTCGTGCTGCCGCCGCGGCGTATGGCGGGAATGTCACAAGCACCCTTGGAATCAAGCGGATCTGGAATCCCTGCAGACTGACCCGCTGGCAGATCCGAATGCTTCCAGACTCAGGGCCGACACGGTCGCTTGACCCATCCCGGACCGGACCGCAGACCACCCGGACATCAGCCAGCCAGCCCTCCGCCAGCCAGCCAACGGTTCCCCTGCGCTCTGGGCGGATGCACCCATGTCTCGACTGTCTCACCGTGCCTGGCTGGCGCTCGGCGTCTCGATGACGGCGCTCGGCGCGGCGCAGGCACAGGACGCGACCTCGGCGCAGAGCCTGGCGCCGGCCCGGAGGGGGCCGCCCGGGGCCGATATCAGCCTCGACACCATCTCGGTCACCGCGACGAAGACCCCGGGCCGCGCGGTCGACGCCCTCTCGGGCACGAGCGTGGTCACCCGGGAGCAGATCGACCGCATCCAGCCGAGCCGCCTCTCGGAGGTGCTGCGCGACGTCCCCGGCGTCACCACGCAGGAGAACCCGAGCGATCCGGCCCAGGCGATCAACATCCGGGGCCTGCAGGATTTCGGGCGCGTCAACGTCCTGATCGACGGCGCGCGCCAGGACTTCCAGACCTCGGGCCACAGCGCCAACGGCGTGTTCTACCTCGATCCCGAACTGGTCGGCGGCGTCGACATCACCCGGGGTCCGACCGCCACCATCTACGGCTCGGGCGCGATCGGCGGCGTCGCGTCTTTCCGGACCCGGTCGATCGACGACATCCTGGCCCCCGACGAGACGGCCGGCGCCGTGCAGAAGCAGGGCTTCGGCACCAACGGCCAGCGCTTCGTGAACGCGACCGCGCTCGGCGCCCGCATCGGAACGGCGGCCGACGTGTTCGGGCAGTTCGTGTTCCGCAACAACGGCCCCTACCGCGAGGGCTTCGGCACGACGGTGCCGGACACCGGCAACGAACTGTCCGCGGGCCTCGCCAAGATCAATATCCGGCCCGCCGACGGCCACGAGATCAGCGGCACGGCCCTGTTGCAGCGCTTCGACTTCACCAATGCAGGCCCCAACAACGCCGGTGCGCGCTTCGCCAACGCGGTGCAGGCCGACACCTATACGCTGGGCTATCGATTCGCCCGGCCGGACGTGCCCCTGATCGATGTCAGCCTCAAGGGCTACGCCACCACCACGCATAACGACCTGACCTACCTGCAGGACACCGCGAGCGGCCTCTACGGCCGCCTCGGCACCCGGGCGGGCGACCGCATCACCTACGACCTCGAGACCACGGGCTTCGACGCCCACAACACGGCCCGCTTCGACACAGGGCCCTTGCGCCACGCCCTCACGGTCGGCGGCGATCTGGTTCAGAATCGTGTGCGCACCAGCGACCGGGCCGGCGGCTTCGGCGGCGCCTTCACGCCCTCGGGGTCGCGCACCCTCGCCGGCGCCTTTGTGCAGGACGAGATCCGCTACGCCGACTGGCTCCGGGTGATCGGCGCCCTGCGCTACGACACCTACGCGCTGTCGGGGGGCGCCTATCGCTCCAGCGGCGACCGGGTCTCGCCCAAGATCACCGTGGGGGTCTCGCCCTTCGCCGGCATCGAGGTCTACGGCACCTACGCCGAGGGCTACCGCGCGCCCTCGATCACCGAGACGCTGGTCCAGGGCATCCACCCCTTCCCGGCCTTCAGCATCCTGCCGAACCCGGCCCTGCGCCCGGAGGTGGCCCGCACGGTCGAGGGCGGCGTCAACCTGAGATACAACGAGGTGCTGGTCCCCGGCGACGTGTTCCGCGCCAAGCTCAACGTCTTCCAGAATGAGATCGACGACTTCATCAACATGGAGGCGGTGGGACCGACCTACTTCGTGCCCGCCCTCGCGGGCATCCCGGCCTCGATCTGCGCCCGGATTCCGGGGCGCTTCCCCTGCGTCATCCCGGTCCAGTCGTTCCAGTACCGCAACATCGCGCAGGGCGAGCTCTCGGGGGTCGAGCTCGAGGGCGCCTACGATTGGGGTGGCGGCTTCGTCTCCCTCGCGGCCACCCACACCGAGGGCCGCGACAGGGCCACCCGCCAGACCCTCCTCACCGTGCCGCCCGACCGGATCAGCACCACCCTGGGCCTGCGCTTCCTCGACGACCGCCTGACCGTCGGCTCCCGCCTGAACCTCGTCGACGCCCGCACCGACGTCCCGCCCGGCGCCACCATCCTGGCGACCAAGGCCTACGCGCTGGTGGATTTCTTCGCCTCCTACCGGATCAACGACCGGATCAAGGCGGATTTCATCCTGCAGAACGCCTTCGACAAGCGCTACACCCAGTACCTCAACGCCTTGCCGAACCCCGGCCTCGTCGCCAAGGCGGCGATCAGCATCACGTTCGCGACCCGGTGACGACCGTCATCGACGCTGGGACTGGGGTTGGGGTTGGGTCCGGGGTCAACCGGGAAGCCGGCGGGGGCGTCACCGGGACGACGCTCCGGGGCGGCGAAGCCTGAGATCGCCGGCGTTGTGTCAGCCGGACGGGTTGCTTTCGGGCCGCCCCGGAGGGAGCGTCGGCGTGACAGGATCGAAACGCATGTCGAAGGCCCGATTCCGATCGTCCGGCGCGCGGGGGCTGGCGGTGGCCGCCGGCCTGCTCCTCACCGCCCGTCCGCTTCCTGCGCTGTCCGCCGCGTCATCCTTCGGGCTCAGCGAGGACGCCACATCGATCACGGTGAACACCGGGGCGGGCCTCGTGTTCACGGTCCGGAGCGGGGCCGCGGACGGCTCCGGCAAGGGGGTCGGCGACATCGTGTCGATGCGCTGGCACGACGTCGAATATCAGGATCCCGCGAAGGGCAGTCAGGTCAATATCGGCTTCCCGGGCCTGTACGAGGGGCAGACGACCGCCAGCGTCGCGGCGACGCGCGTCGATGCCGATCATATCAAGGTGACGGTCCGGGCCGGCGACCTGATCCACGCCTACATGGCCAGGCGCGGCGTGGCGACGATCTTCATGGCGACCACCTTCACGCGCGAACCGCGCCTGGGCCTGGTGCGCTACATCGCGCGACTCCGGCGCGCGGTGCTGCCCGAGGGGCCGGAGCCGTCGAACCTGACGGGGACCGACCGTCTGGTCGAGGCGCATGACGTGTTCGGGCGGCCCGACGGCCAGACCCGCTCCAAGCATTATTCGAACCTGCGCCTCAAGGACTGGCGCTTCTTCGGCGCGCGCGGGCCGGGCGTGGCCGCCTGGATGGTGCGCGACGACAACGAGGGCGGATCGGGCGGGCCGTTCTACCGCAGCCTGCTCGATCAGGGCACCGATACGGATCAGGAACTGACCTACATCGTGAATTACGGCGAGGCGCAGACCGAGCCGTTCCGGACCGGCATCCTCGACGGCTACGCCCTGGCGTTCACGACGGGCGGGACGCCCGATCCGCTCGACACGTCCTGGTTCGGCCGCATGGGCCTGACGGGATACGTCGCTCCGGAGGCGCGCGGGACGGTCACCGGCGCCGGCCTCGACGGCATGGATGCGGCCTTCGGCTACACCATCGGCTTCGCCAACGCGCAGGCCCAATACTGGACCGAGGCCCGACCGGGCGCGGGGACCTTCGCGCGGGAGGGCCTGCTGCCCGGGACCTATCGGCTCACGGTCTACAAGTCGGAACGCGCGGTGGCGGCGCGCGACGTCGACGTGCGCGCGGGAACGACCACGTCCCTTCCCACCCTCCGGATCGACGCCGATCCCGCCCGCGACAAGGCGATCTGGCGCATCGGCACCTGGGACGGGACGCCGTCCGGGTTTCTCAACGGCGACCGGGTGACGACCATGCATCCCTCCGACATCCGGATGGCGCCGTGGTCGACGCCGCCGTTCGTGGTCGGTCAATCCCAGGCGGCGACCGGATTTCCCGCCTATCAGTGGGCGGACGTCAACACGCCCGTGCGGATCCGCTTCACCCTGACCCGGCCGCAGGTCGCCGCCATGACGCTGCGCATCGGCATCACCGCGGCCTTCGCGGGCGCCAGGCCGGCGGTCGCCCTCAACGGCTGGCAAGCGCCGCCGCAGGTCTCCACCCCGCAGCCCCGGAGCCGCACGCTGACGGTCGGCACCTATCGCGGCAACAACCGGATCTACGCCATCGCGCTCCCGGCCTCCGCGCTGCGCGTCGGCCGGAACGAACTCCGTCTCGCGATCGCGAGCGGCATCCGGGGCATCGGCTTTCTCAGCCCCGGCCTGTCCTACGACGCCATCGACCTGATCCCCGCGACCCCCGCCGCAGAACGCACTCCGGACGGCACCACCGTCAGCGGACAACCCGCGGGCGCCGGGCGATCCGGCTCGGGACAGGACGGAGGCTGATAGCCGAACGGCCGGAGGGTCGAGCGCCGGACTGTCAAGCCCAAGTCGATCCAGCTCTCAGCGGCGCCTGGGGCGCCGTGGCGGGCGCATTTCGGGGAAGAACTTGGCGGAAACGAAACTGGCGGAAGGGGTGGGATTCGAACCCACGGTGGGCTTTCACCCACGGCGGTTTTCAAGACCGCTGCCTTAAACCACTCGGCCACCCTTCCGTCCGGGCGGTTCTATCGGAGATCGGGCGCCGCGGAAATCGAAAAACGCGCCGATCGGGGCTCGGCCGAGTCCGAGGATCCGGCAAGTCCCAGGGATTGGCCAGCCCTGGAACAGACCACATTCCAGGACCGGGCGTGTCAGGGCGCCAGGCGGGTGAGGCGGTCGAGGAGGGCGCGGTCGTGGAGGAGGGCCATGCGCTCCTTCGGGGTGAGCCAGGCCTGGGCCTCGGCGAGGGCGTCGGCCTCCACCACCTTGGCCTGGGCCAGCGCGCGGTCCGGGTCGATGGCGCCGCGCGGGCGCGGGGCGGTCTCGGGCAGCATCATGGCGTGGGCCTGCGCCAGGCCGGCATCGGCGTGGAGCGCCCGGAGCGCATCCGCGTCGTCGAGGCCGGCCTCGGCGTTGCGCCGGCTGAGGGCGCCCGCCTGCACGGCGATGGTCGGGGGCGTGCGCTCCTCCGGGGTCATCAGCAGGCCGAGGCGCTTCAGGGCCAGCCCGAGGCCGAGCTGGCCGCTGGCCCAGGAGATCGGGATCGCCAGCACGAGGCCCAGGATGGTGGGCGACATCCAGAGGAACAGCGAGGTGGCGATGGCGAAGGCGGCTACGCCGGTGATCAGCCCGAGGGCCATGTGCCAGCGGTGGCGCCGGACGATGTCGGCCCAGGGGATCGAGCCGTCGTCGCGTCGCTGCGGGTTCCAGCCGGTGTCGCGGCCGAGCAGGATCTGGAACACCGAGCCCGACTGGATCAGCATCGCGATCGGGGCGATCAGGGCCGAGAGCAGGATCTCGATCAGGCTCGAGAGCACGAGGCGGATGGCTCCGCCGCAGGCCCGGCGCACCGGCCCGTCGATCAGCGCGAGGGCCAGTCCCAGAAACTTCGGCGCCAGCAGGATGCCCATGGTCAGCCCGAAGAGCTGGAGCGCGCGAACCGGGTCGAAGCGCGGCCAGACCGGATAGAGACCGAACTCGCTCGTGAAGTATTCCGGCCGCACATAGGCGGTCTGGAACACCAGGGCGATACCCACCACCAGCTGGGCCAGCCACAGGGGCGAGGCGACGTAGCCGGCGATGCCGGTGGCGAAGTGCTGGCGCGAGGCGAGCGCCAGGCCCGCGGTGCCGATGATGCGGCTGTGCTGGAGGTTGCCCTGCGCCCAGCGCCGGTCGCGCACCGCGACGTCGATGAGCGAGGGCGGGCTCTCCTCGTAGGAGCCGGGCAGCGCCGGCAGCATGGTCACGCTCCAGCCGGCCCGCCGGATCAGCGCCGCCTCCACGAAGTCGTGGCTGAGCACGTGGCCGCCGAAGGGCGGCTTGCCCTTCAGGTCCGGCAGGCCGCAGGCTGCCGCGAAGGCGCAGGTGCGGATGATGGCGTTGTGGCCCCAGTAATTGCCGTCGCGGCCGGACCAGACCGACAGGCCCGTGGCGATCACCGGCCCGTAGATGCGCGCGGCGAATTGCTGGACGCGGGCAAACAGCGTGTTGCGGTTGATGATCAGCGGCAGCGACTGGATGATGCCGGCATCCGGGTCCGCCTCCATGGCGGCGGCCAGATGGACCACGCAGGCGCCGGTCATCAGGCTGTCGGCGTCGAGCACCAGCATGTGGTCGTAGGCGCCCCCCCAGCGGGCGACGAAGTCGCCGATGTTGCCGGCCTTGCGATGGTGGTTCTTCGGGCGGTGGCGATAGTAGAGCCGGGGCTCCGCGCCCCAGCGGGCGCGCAGATCCAGGAAGGCGCGCTCCTCGGCGATCCAGGCATCCCCTTGGGTCGAATCCGACAGCACGAAATAGTCGAACGCGTCGCCGTGGCCGGTGGCGTCGATCTCGGCCCGCATCGCCTCGAGGCCCGCGAAGGTGCGGGCGGTGGCCTCGTTGTAGACCGGCATCACCACCGCGGTCCGGGTGGCGAGACGCGCCGGCAGGGCCGGGGTCTTCAAGCCCCGCAGCAACACGAGGAAGCCCAGGATCGCGCCCATGAAGGCCAGCGCGATCCAGGAGAAGTTCAGGGTGAAGAGCGCGAGCAGCACGTATTGCAGCGCCGTGGTGCCGCCCGAGACCGCCACCACCTCGTACATCTGCATCGCCCCGTAGGCGGTCAGCAGCGCCGCCCCGCCGAAGACGAAGGCGCGGGCGAGCCAGGGCCTGCCGTGGCGCACCGGCCGGTGGCCGGTGGCCGGGTCCCAGCGCACGAGGTCCTGCACCGGCATCGGCAGCGGCGCCTCGGGCGGCATCGCGGGGGCGAAGGAGGCAGCGGTCGGGGCTGCGACCGGCGCGGCCACGTCGGGGGAGAGCGGGGATGCGGTCACGGGGTCCAACGGTAGAGCCAGGTTTCGGTCAGAGGCGTGCCGGCGCGCTGCAGGGCGAGCCGCAATTCGCAGGACTTCTCGCCCTTCGGGTCGAGCTCGAAGGCCACCCGCAGGGTGTCGCGCTCGGGGTAGCGGTACAGGGTGCTCGACGTGATCGCCCCGGAGGCCGCGCTCAGCTGGGTCTGGAGGTCGTCGGGGGCGGCGAGCCCCTGGCCCGTGAAGTCCACCAGGAACAGGCGCCGGTTCTCGGGCCCGCGCCCGCTGCGGGTGCCCGAGACCAAGGCGACGGGCGGCGGCTCGGGGGGCTGCCAGCACCAGTGCTGGCGGTAGCTGAACGGCATCTCGGCCCCGGCCGCGAGGGTCGCCTTCGGGCGCCAATAGGCCAGCACGTTCTCGTTGAACTCGGAATCGCTCGGGATCTCGAGAAGCATCACGGCGCCGGGCCCCCAGGCGCCGAGGGGCTCGAGCCAGAGCGAGGGGCGCCACTCCCAGTGCTGCACGTCGTCCTGGAAGTCCCTGTAGTCGCGCGCCCGCTGCATCAGGCCGAAGCCTTTCGGGTTCTCGTCCACGAAGGAGGAGATCTGCAGGGTCTCGGGGTTGTGCACCGGGCGCCAGATCGCCTCGCCGGCGCCGGTGCGGATCTGCAGGCCGCCGCTGCTATAGGCGCCGGCCCGGGCATCGTCGGACCCGCGCCGGTCGTGCGGGCCGAACAGGTAGCTGGTGGTCATGCCGCCCAGGCCCAGATGGTCGATGGCGGCGCGGGCGAAGACCGTGCCCTCGACGTCGCAGAGCGAAGCGTCCCCGGCGCGCAGGCTCATGCGCAGGGCGGCCGTGGCGGAGGGGGAATCCACCAGCGCGTGCAGGACGAGGGGGCCGCCGGGACCGGGCCGCTCGATCCAGATCGCGCGGAATTCGGGGAATTCCTCGCCCCGGGCGTCGGCCGGGCGCAGGGTCAGCGCCCGCGCCGTGACCCCGAACCCCTGGCCGGTGGCGAGCAGGCGAAAGAACGACGCCCCCTGGAACATGGCGAAGTCGCTGAGGTCGCCGCCCCGGAAACGGGCGCGGATGCGAAAGCCCGAATAGCCGGGGTCGTCCTTGAAGGCCGGGAGCGCCACGCCCTCGGTCTCGAACCGCGCCGGATCGTAGGGCAGAGCGCGCACGGTGCCGTCCTCGATCAACGCGAGCGCCACGCGGGAGCGGAACACCGAGCCGCGATGCAGGGGCTCCAGGGTGAAGCCCAGGGCCGCCTCGGCCCAGACCGCGCTGCCGGGTCGGGTGCGGATGGCGGCGTATTGCTCGCGGTTGAGGCCCGCCAGGGCTTCGGGCAGGTCGTCGGTGCGCGGCGCCGCGTAGGCACGCTTGGCCAGGGCCCGGGCGAGGTCGGTGACGAGTCCGGGCTGGAACGGCGTGCCGTCCGCCGGAAGGGCGGGGGCCTCGTCGGCGGCGGCGGCCCCCGGCAGGGCCGCGAGCCCGCCGGCCAGGGCCGCGAAACCGACCTGCCGCAGAACGGTGCGGCGGCTGGGGCCGGTGCAGCCGCCGGGGCTGCGGGCGGACGGGTCGTCGAGGAGATCCGGGTTCGGCGGCGTCATCAGGTCCGTGTGGTCGGCGCGGGCGCGCGGAAAAGGCAAGGGCGTTGCAAGGGCGTTAAGGCGAGGGCGTTGGGGATCGGGGCTTGCGGAGGTTGAGGTTCGTATGTGTCTACCATGCCGAGCCCTGAACCGGGGGTTAAGCCGTCCCGAACCGCGCCGGTCAACGCCGAAAGCGTCCGGACCGTTCGGCCCGGGCCGGGTCAAAGCTTAGTCGCGAGATCCGATCACGCGACGGATACTGCCGAAAGACGGCGGCAGGTCCGCATCGATGCAGGTCCGCATCGATGAAGCCCGGCCCGATCGCGCCCGGACTTGAAACAGCCCCATCCGCGCTTTAGCCGACGGGGAGCAACAGCTTGGCCCGCGGCGGACCCCTCGATGACCGATCAGACGACCCCGAACGCAGACCGCAGCCTCACCGCCATCGTGCTGGCCGCCGGCAAGGGCACGCGGATGCGCTCGGACCTGCCGAAGGTGCTGCACCGGGTGGCCGGCCGGACCCTGCTCGGGCACGTGCTGACGGCCGCGCAGGGGGCCGGCGCGACCCGGATCGCCGTGGTGGCGGAGCCGGGGCAGGCGGCGGTCGCCCGCGAGATCGCCACCCTGGCGCCCGGTGCCGCCGTCTATCCGCAGGCCGAACGCCTCGGCACCGCTCACGCGGTGCTGGCCGCCCGGGCCGCCCTGGAGGCGGGCGACGACGACGTGGTGATCGCCTTCGGCGACACGCCGCTGATCACCGCCGACACCCTGGCGCGCCTGCGCGCGCCGCTGGCCCAGGGCGCGGCCGTGGCGGTGCTGGCCTTCGAGAGCCCGAATCCCACCGGCTACGGCCGGGTGCTGACCGACGGGGACCGCGTGCTGGCGATCCGCGAGGAGAAGGATGCGAGCCCGGCCGAGCGCGCCGTCACCCTGTGCAATGCCGGCCTGATGGCCCTGTCCGGCCCCCATGCGCTCTCTCTCCTGACCCGCATCGGCAACGCCAATGCGGCGGGCGAATACTACCTGCCCGATGCGGTCGCCCTCGCGGTGGCGGACGGCCTGCCGGTCGCGGTGGTGCCGGTGGCGGAGGCCGAGGCGCAGGGGGTCAACGACCGGGTCCAGCTCGCGGTGGCCGAGGCCGAGATCCAGGGGCGCCTGCGCCGCGCCGCCCAGATCGCGGGGGCGACGCTGATCGCGCCCGAAACGGTTTTCTTCAGCATCGACACGGTGTTGGGGCGTGATGTTCTGGTGGAACCTCACGTGGTGTTCGGGCCCAACGTGACGGTCGGCGATGCGTGCGTGGTGCACAGCTTCTCGCATCTGGAGGGCGCCACCCTGGCGGCCGGCGTGCAGATCGGCCCCTATGCCCGCCTGCGCCCGGGAGCGGTGCTGGAAGCGGGCGCCCGCATCGGCAACTTCGTCGAGATCAAGAACGCCCGGATGGGCGCCGGCGCCAAGGCCAACCACCTGACCTATGTGGGGGACGCCGAGGTGGGGGCGGGGGCCAATCTCGGAGCCGGCACCATCACGTGCAACTATGACGGGGTGAACAAGCATCGCACCACGATCGGGGCGGGGGCCTTCATCGGCTCGAACACCGCGCTGGTGGCGCCGGTCAGCGTCGGCGCCGGCGCCATCGTGGGGGCCGGCTCGGTGATCGCCTCAGACGTGCCGGAGGAGGCCCTGGCGGTCTCGCGCGGGCGCCAGCGCACCCTGCCCGGCTGGGCGCCGGGCAAGCGGGCGGCGCTCCAGGCGGAGAAGGTGGCGCGGGCCACGAAATCGCAGCCGTGACGCCGGCGTGGGATTCGTCCCGGCCGACCAAGGCTGCAAGCCCTCGTTCAGCATTGTCGGGGCAGGCTCCAGACGAGGCTTGGCAGGCTCCGGACGGGGCTTGGCGAGCCGTGGGGCACGCGGCTGGCGCGCGGCTGTCCCGATCCGGTACAAGCCGGGACCATGCGTTCGCGTCCGGGCTCCGCGCCGGACATCCGCCTGCCATCGCGTCCGGGCTCCGCGCCGGACATCCGAGAGACACCTGAGAGACACCAACCCATGTGCGGAATCGTTGGCATCGTCGGGCGGGACGCCGTGGCCGGGCAGCTGGTGGAAGCCCTGCGCCGGCTCGAATATCGCGGCTACGATTCGGCCGGCATCGCCACCCTGACGCAGGGGCACCTGGAGCGCCGGCGCGCCGAGGGCAAGCTCGCCAACCTGGAGATGCGCCTGCGCGACGCGCCGCTCGGCGGCAGCATCGGCATCGGCCACACCCGCTGGGCCACGCATGGCCGTCCCAACGAGACCAACGCGCATCCGCACGCCACGACACGCGTCGCCGTCGTGCATAACGGCATCATCGAGAACTTTCGCGCGCTGAAGGCCGAGTTGCAGGGCCAGGGCGTGCGCTTCGAGAGCGAGACCGACACCGAGGTGGTGGCCCAGCTCGTCAGCCACGCCCTGGAGGGGGGCCTGGGTCCGGTCGAGGCGGTGGCGGCCTGCCTGCCGCGCCTGCACGGGGCCTTCGCGCTCGGCTTCATCTTCACCGGCCACGACGACCTTCTCATCGGCGCCCGCCACGGCGCCCCCCTGGCGATCGGGTTCGGCGAGGGCGAGACCTATCTCGGCTCGGACGCCCTGGCGCTGGCCCCCTTCACCCAGGAGATCACCTACCTGGACGAGGGCGACTGGGCCATCCTGACCCGGGACGGGGCCGAGATCCGCGACCAGGACGGCCAGCCCGTCACCCGCGAGCGTCAGCGCATCGTCGCCCAGGCCTACCGGGTGGAGAAGGGCAACCATCGCCACTTCATGGCCAAGGAGATCCACGAGCAGCCCGAGGTGGTCGGCCGCACGCTGGCCCATTACGTCGATCTCGCCAACGGCCGCGTGGCCCTGCCCGAGGCCCTGCCCTTCGACTTCGCCAAACTCTCGCGGATCTCGATCACGGCCTGCGGCACCGCCTATTATGCCGGGCTCGTCGCCAAATACTGGTTCGAGAGCCTGGCCCGCCTCCCCGTGGAGATCGACGTCGCCTCGGAGGCGCGCTACCGCGAGCCGCCGCTGGACCGGGACGGCCTCACCCTGGTGATCTCGCAATCGGGCGAGACCGCCGACACCCTGGCCTCCCTGCGCTACGCCAAGGGGCAGGGCCAGCACACGCTCGCCGTGGTCAACGTGCCGACCTCCACCATCGCGCGCGAGGCCTCCGCGACCGTGCCGACCCTGGCCGGCCCCGAGATCGGGGTCGCCTCCACCAAGGCGTTCTCGTGCCAGCTCACGGTGCTGCTGTGTCTCGCCATCCATGCTGGCCGGGCGCGCGGCACCGTGAGCCCGGAGGAGGAGCGCCGCCTCGTCGACGCGCTGATCACGGTGCCGGGCCTGATGGCCGACGCGACCAAGCTGGAAGGCCCGATCGAGGTCCTGGCCCGCGAGGTCTCGAAGGCCCGCGACGTGCTCTACCTGGGGCGCGGCACCAGCTATCCGATGGCGCTGGAGGGTGCCCTGAAGCTCAAGGAAATCAGCTACATCCACGCGGAAGGTTATGCGGCGGGTGAACTCAAGCACGGCCCCATCGCCCTCATCGACGAGAGCGTGCCGGTGATCGTCATCGCGCCCCACGATGCGATCTTCGAGAAGACGGTGTCGAACATGCAGGAGGTGGCCGCCCGCGGCGGCCGCATCATCCTGATCGGCGACGCCAAGGGCGCGGCGGCCGCCGGCCTCGACACCATGGCCACCGTGACGATGCCGGACCTCGATCCGGTGGTGGCCCCCATCGTCTACGCGGTGCCGATCCAGCTCATCGCCTACCACACCGCCGTCTTCATGGGCAAAGACGTCGACCAGCCGCGCAACCTCGCGAAATCCGTCACGGTGGAATAGGCCCATCACGGTCGATTCGGGGGTTCCGATATCAAAAGGGACGCGACGACCAACCGGTCCGCGCGTCCCTTTTCCGTAGGCCGGGCGCTCGCTCCTTCGAGCGCTTGGCGCCCGGCCGTGATCATGCGGAGGACTACTCGGCTGGCTGGAGAGCCGGCAGCTCCGAGTCGAGCGGCATCGGGTTGCCGCCGAGCGCCGCCGCGAGCTTGACGTCGTCGACCTCGCCCTCCCAGCGGGCGACCACGATGCAGGCCACCGCGTTGCCGATGAAGTTGGTGAGCGCGCGGCACTCGGACATGAAGCGGTCGACGCCGAGGATCAGCGCCATGCCGACCACCGGCACCGAGGGCACCACCGCGAGGGTCGCCGCCAGGGTGATGAACCCGGAGCCGGTGACGCCGGCCGCGCCCTTGGAGGACAGCATCGCCACGAGGAGCAGGAGGCCCTGTTCGCCGTAGGTGAGGGGCGTGTCTGTGGCCTGCGCGATGAACAAAGCCGCCATGGTCATGTAGATGTTGGTGCCGTCGAGATTGAACGAGTAGCCGGTCGGGACCACGAGGCCGACGACGGGCTTCGAGCAGCCGGCGCGCTCCATCTTCTCGAGCAGCGAGGGCAGGGCGGACTCGGAGGACGAGGTGCCGAGCACCAGCATCAGCTCTTCCTTGATGTAGCGGATGAGCTTGAGGATCGAGAAGCCGTTGTAGCGGGCGACGAGGCCGAGCACGCCGAGCACGAAGATCGCCGAGGTCAGGTAGAAGGCGCCGACCAGGTAGGCGAGGTTGGCGAGCGAGGCGATGCCGTACTTGCCGATGGTGAAGGCCATGGCGCCGAAGGCGCCGATGGGAGCGACCTTCATGATGATGTTGACGACGCCGAAGATGGCTTCCGACAGCACCTTGATGATGTCGAGGACCGGCTTGCCCCGGTCGCCCAGGAAGGCGAGGCCGAAGCCGAACAGCACCGAGAAGAACAGCACCTGGAGGATCTCGCCGCCCGAGAACGCCCCCACCGCCGTGGTCGGGATGATGTTCATCAGGAAGTCGGTGATGGACTGCGTCTTCGCCTTGTCGGCGTACATCGCGATCGACTTCGGATCGAGCGACTTCGGATCGATGTGCATGCCCGCGCCCGGCTGGACGAGGTTCGCCACGATCAGGCCGACGATGAGCGCCAGGGTGGAGAAGGTGATGAAGTAGATCAGCGCCTTGCCGCCGACGCGGCCGACCTTCTCCAGGTTGGTCATGCCGGCGATGCCGGAGACCACGGTGAGGAAGATCACCGGCGCGATGATCATCTTGACGAGCTTGATGAAGGCGTCGCCGAGCGGCTTCATGTCGGCGCCGACCTGCGGGTAGAAGTGTCCCAGCGCGATGCCGATCGCCACCGCGACCAGGACCTGGAAATACAGGGTCCGGTAGAGCGGCCGGGGCTTCGGCGGATCGTGGGGCGCGGTGAGGGGCAGTGGTACGGTGGCCATGAGGGCGTTCTCCCGGTGGGTCTCGCGAAGGATGTCGGTTCGGGTCCAGGGGCTCGCCCCGGTTCCGTCCGTTCTTGATCTTGGTCTTGGTCTTGGTCTTGGTCTCGAACCGATGGGCCTCGGCCGCCGGAGATCCGGCGGCGTCCGCGTCCCGGTCGGCAGCCCCGCGGGAAGCGCAGGGCTGCGTTACCGCCTCGGAATGGCAACCGGCATGCCAGATGCCGGCAGGCCGGAACTTTTTGTTAAGTCCTCGAAACGAAGATGCTTTTTGCCTGCGATGCCCGTGATGCCGTGGCGCGGGTCTGCGGAAACTCGGACGCGGTCCGGGAATCCTGTCCGGAAATTCGCAGCGGTTCGGACCCGATGAGGCGCGAGGCCGGACCGCATGGGCGGCTGCACGTGCCGAGCCGCCGGAGCCTCGTCCTGCTGGCGAGCCTGGCGGCCATCCTGCTCGCCGCCTGGTCGGCCGGACGGGTCGCCGAGCGCTGGGCCCTGGCGGATCTGCGCCGCACCGCCCAGGCCGCCCTCGGGCTGCAGGTCGGGGCGTTGCGGGCCGAGATGCAGAAGCAGGCCTCGCTGCCTCTCGCCCTCGCGGCCGACCCGGAGATCGCCGCCGCGGCCGCCGCGACCTCGGGAGACCCGTCGTCCCGCCCACTCCTCGACCGCGTGAACCGGCGGCTGGCCCAGGTGGCCGAGGCCACCGGCTCGGCGGTGATCTACGTGATCCGGCCCGACGGCATCACGGTGGCGGCCAGCAATGCGGGCACCTCCGGCAGCTTCCTCGGCCGGGACTACGCGTTCCGGCCCTATTTCCGGCAGGCCATGCAGGACGGGGTCGGCTCGCAATTCGCCCTCGGTACCGTGAGCGGCCGCGCCGGCCTCTACCTCTCGCGCCGGATCGGGACGGCCGGCGGCGTCGTGGTGGTCAAGATCGAGTTCGCGGCGGTCGAGGCCGCCTGGCGCCGGGCCGGCGACGGGGTGTTCGTCGCCGATGGGCGCGGCATCGTCCTGGTGGCGAGCGACCCGGCCTGGCACCTGGCCACCCTGCGGCAGATCGACGAGACCGAGCGCAGCCGCATCCGCGAGGCCCGGGAGTTCGGCGACAGCCCCCTTCCGGCCATGCCGCTCTACCCCATCGCGGGCACCACCGACCTGGTGCGGGTGGGGCAGGGCGGGCAGCCGGCGCGGGCCGCGCTCCTCCTCGACGCGCCGATCCCCGGCACGGGCTGGCGCCTCTTCACCCTGACGCCCCTCGGCCACGCGGTGGAGCGCGAGCGGGCCCAGGCCTGGATCATCGCCGCCCTGGTCACCGGCTTCGCCTGCCTCGGCCTCAGCGCCCTGGCGGGCCGCGGCCGGCGCAACCGGGAGCGCCTCGCCCAGGCCTCGGCGCAGCGGGACATCCTCGAGGCCCGCGTCGGCGAGCGGACCCGGGAATTGACCGACGCCAACCGGATGCTGCGGCTCGAGATGGAGGAGCGCCGGCGGGCGGAGGCCGAGCGCGAGCGCCTGGGCCGCGAACTCGCTCAGGCCGGACGCCTGGCGGCCCTGGGCCAGTTCGCCGCCAGCATGGCCCACGAGATCAACCAGCCGCTCGCGGCCATCCGCTCCTACGCCGACAACGCCGCCATCCTGGTCCGGCGCGGCCGGACCGACGAGGCGGAGGAGAACGCCTTCGCCATCGGGCGGCTCACCGACCGCATCGGCGGCCTCACCCGCCAGCTCAAGGGCTTCGCCCGGCGCTCCTCCGGCAGGCGCGAGCCGGTGGTGCTGGCCGAGATCCTGCACAACGGCCTGGAGCTGGTGGCGGCCCGGGCGGCGGCGGCCGGCATCCCGCTCACGGTGCAGACGGGGCCGGCCGGCCTGCGGGTCCTGGGCGACGGGCCGCGCCTCGAACAGGTGGTCGTGAACCTGCTGCAGAACGCCCTCGACGCGGTGGCGGGCCAGCCCCCCGGACACGGCAGCCCGGCGGGCCCGCGCGTCGATCTGCACGCCTCGGCCGAGGCCCCGGACCGCGTCCGCGTCGAGGTCCGGGACAACGGCCCGGGCATGCCCGAGGCCGTCCGGGCGCAGGTCTTCGACGCCTTCTTCACCACCAAGTCGGACGGGCTCGGGCTGGGGCTCGCCATCGCCCGCGGAATCGTCGAGGATTGCGGCGGCAGCCTGACGGTCCTCGACGATCCCGCGGGGGGCACGATCTTCCGCATGCATCTTCAGAAATCTCATTGATAGTCATGCACTTAGCTCCTAGTTGATGTGCTCTACCCACATTTTAACCCACATAGTGTCTTAGGACAGGGGCGGCTGGTGGCGAACTGCGGCGGACGGCAGTGTTGCCGCACCTGGAACAGGATCTGCGTCAGATCCATTCACCGTGGTGATCTCTATTCCGCGGTTGGACTGAGGCATCCAGGCTGTCTTGCTCGGTGCCCCGAAAGCCCGTCAATTGTTAGAAATCTTTGTTATGGCCGGAAGCATCGTTTCTCTGATGCTCATCTCCGGTGCCATCCTTTGGTCGGTGCAGATCAAATCGGATTGATGCCGGCAGGCGCGACATCTGCGCGCCGCACCGAACGAACAGCCTGTCTGGCACTTTCCTAGAGGTCGGTCTGAGGATCGACCGTCCACGCCCCTATGCTCGGCTTCCCCCCGTTTTCGAGCGGGCGTGGACGACAATCCTCGCACTAAGATCCGACTGCGTGGCGCGAGCCGACAGGCGGCACAGCCACCTCCCTTGCCGGCAGTTCCAGACCCGCAGCCTTTAACCGATCCTCGGCCCGGCCGACGTAGAAGGCGGCGCTCCGCATATCGCGGCGGGCGGCCCTGATGAGCCAGGAGTGATAGAGATCGTGGATCAGGCGCATAGGGCGATGACCTCCCGGAGGACGTCAGCTGCAAGCAGAACGGCAGGGCCGCCGTTCTCCAGTTTGCCCATGTCGCCTAACTCGCGCAGGGCGAGACGAGCTTTGGCCTGCACATCGGCTAGCGTGGCGGACGGTTGCTCATAGGCCGCCTCAAAGGCTTCCCAGTAGCGCCCGTTTTCGAGGCTCATCTTCTCTTCGGGCCAATGCTCGACGCCTGCGGTCGCATTGATCCATGCGCCTTGTTGGATCGCGAAGTTGCATTGCCTGACAATGTCGGACGGTACGGCGGCTAAGGCGATGCCGGGGGCGGTGAGCGCCGGCAGGGTGGCAAGACCACCGATCAAGGCGCGACGGGATGTGAGGGCACTCATAGGCGTCCCTTCCGCCAATCGCAGCCAGCGGCCGACAGGATAAGGGCTGCACGAGACGAGGCAGGGTTCTCGCCCTCTCGACCGTGATAGCGCCCGGCTTCGTTGATCATCGACACATAGTCGAAGGCCCGACCGGTGGCACGGTCCAGGATGGCAAACCGATCGTCCGGGTTGATCTCACTGCGTGAACCGTAGCGCTCCCATTGCAGCCAGCGGCGTTCGTAGAAGAGCCACGTGTCGTAGGTTTCGAGCAGCCTGTCGTTGACGGGCTCGGCCACTGCGCTGGGGCTGCCGATGAGGGCCACGCTGCCACCGATGAGCGGAAGCGTGGTGAGGCCAGATAGGAAATTCCGGCGGGATGCGGAGCCGGTCATGCGCTCACTCCTTCCAGCAAGGCAGCATCGGCAGCGAACTGCGCAGCGATGCGAGTGCGGAGAGCGGCGAGCGCCTGGCGCTCATCATCGATCTGGCGCTGTCGCATTTCCCACGAGGGAGCTTCGTTCGACCGCATGGCGCGGATCGCGAGCGTCACGGGGCCGGGCTGCGGTTTGCGCAGGCGACCGCGTTCACCGGCACGAGCCGGTGTGATAGGGGCTTGGATAGCCATTTTCGTTCCTCAGAAGCGTGGATGGTTAGGGCCAAGTGGAAGTTCGCGCTTCCGCTTGGTCTGAATTTCTGATAATCAGGAAATATGTGGATGTCAATTCCTGATAATCAAAAAACCAGAGGGCGTCCGGCTACAGGCGTGACGCCAATGCAAGGCGTTCGCATGCCTTCAGACCTCTTGGTCGCTGTGGAGGCATGGCGTGATGATCAGCCCGAGCCCAAACCGCCGCGTGCTGAAGCAATCCGCCGAATTTTGGCTGAGCACCTCAAGGCGAAGGGCTACCTGAAATGAGCGATGGCCAACCTCAGTCTGAAAGACTGGCTGAGGTCATGCGGCTTGCTACATCGCTTGCCTACCGCGTACTCAACACGCAGCTTATAGGAAGCCCAGTTCCGCCTTATCAGGCAAATGCACTCGTAGAAGCCGCAAGGCTGCTACATGAAAACGGCGTGGACTGGCCGCCAGGAGTTACCGAGGCTTTGCGCAGGCTTACTGAAGCTATGAAGCCAGCGCTGCAAGCCGCTAACGAACCGGAATCTGAAGAAACGTTGGCGCGCGACGATCATGCTAGCCCTAATTCTATGAGCCGAGGCCATAAAGTTAAGCGCTTTATCAAATCCTTCCGCAAACGAAAGGGCTGAGACCGTCATGCAGTGCTGTCAAATCATTGTGGCGGTGCTGATAGGCGTGACACCGGCACTTTCGACTGGATCTTGGGCTCAGTCCGCATCGCCCTCGACCCCCGTCAACAACTGGGCCGAATTCCGAGCCGCAATCGTGTCCTGCTGGACGGTGCCTGAGAACACCGATGGATCGATGATCGCGTTCCGCTTCGGCTTGAACAAGACAGGGAGCCTGCGGGGCCCCCTTCTCATCACAGCCCGACAGCTTCAAGGCGACAAGGATGCTCGGAAACGGTTTGAAGATGCGGCTGCGGCTGCTCTAACCCAGTGCCTGCCGATGAAAGTGACACCCGCCTTCGGAGCCATTCTCGGTGAGAGCCCCATCAGGCTCAGATTTGCCAACACCCCACCAACGGCCGCCTACCAGCTCAACAGCAACATCACGATCTTCGCTCCTCGATGAGGCGTAGTGCGGCCGGCAGGCGTTACTTTCAGTCCGCAGCGTGGCGAGCCCCCGGAGTCAGGCTGTTTAGAGTCATCAAACAACCTTCTCGGCAGCCCATCCCAAAAAGCCGATCCACGCTATGACGCTGATCAGCACAACTGCCAGAATGCACCATGCCATCAGCGGGATGCGCCGGCGGGTACGAAGGCGAGGAGCTTGCATGGAGGTCTCGAAAAAACTGCTAAGGGAGGCCCGGTTGTAGCATGGCGCAGCAGACCGACGCTCTTTCATCTGAAACTAACGACGCCGCATCGGAACGGCTGTCAGAGGTCTCGCGTCTGTCGACGCTTCTCGCCGATCGTGTGCTGGCCGCTCAGGCGGCGGACGAGCCGGTGCCGAAGGCTCACATCAACGCCCTGCTCGACGCAGCCATCATCCTAGATAAGTACGAGGTCGACCTGCCGGCGCCACTCGGCCAGATCATCGATCAGATCGGCGATGCCGAGGATAAGGATGCCGGCCGACTCGCTTGGTTGTTCCGGCCGTTCCAGAGGGCGAAGGGCTGAGATACCTTTGATCTGCATAAGATCTCGGCGGCCCAGCTAACGGCAGCATTCTAGCTGGCTCGACAACTTCACCCCGGCGGCTACCTTGCCGGGATGCGCATCGCCCTAATCGCCCTCACGCTCTTTGCTGCAACAGCAAGCCCAGCTTCGGCGCAGTTGGCACCAGCGGGGTGCGAGGCCTTGCAGGGATCGGCCAACAAAGCGGCCGACGCCTCTACTGGGTATTTGCGAGGACTAATTGCTGCCGACTTGAGGCCGCTCGTTGCGCAAACCAGCAGCGACCTCCGGACAGCATTTGAGCGCAACATCCGAGCCCGAGAGGCGCTTATCGGCCCCCTTAAGGAATATGCGCAGTCCCTCGAGGATCTAGGTTATCAACTTCGGGTCTGTGCGCGGCGGTAGCCGTCACCACACCGGCCACTCGACAGAGCCGAAGCGCGTCGGCAGCCGAACGCCGGTCGCGAGGCTATATTCACCGGCCACGTTGACGGGCTTCCCAGTCGCCTTGGTCTCGGCGCCGATAAGGTGCTCGGCGTCGTCGGGCTTGTTCTGGTTGGCGGCGCTCACGGCAGTCTCGGCCTCGGCAATCTGCACCAGGACGTTGCGGATCGCAGCCACAGCCTCTGGATAGACCTTGCGGAGCGCTTCCGCCGCCGCGTCCCGTACCTTCACCGCCCCGTCATACTGAACCCGGCGTGCTACCTGATCCTCGTCGCGGGTCACGGCAGCCAGGCGCTGGTTCAGATGCGACAGGGAGCTATTCAGCCGCTCAAGATCGAAGCGAAGGCTGTCGTGGACGCGCTTGCCTTCGTTGGCCTCGTCCTCAGTGGCTAGCGGGTCGACGGCCTTCGCCTCGGCGCGGGCGCGATCCCGCTCCACGGACGCCAGATCGGCCTGCGTGTGAGCGATGCAGGATCGCACCTCGGCCGAGCTGGTCGGGTTCGTGAGCGCATCCACGATGCGCTGCCGAAGGGTGATGACGGGGGCCGACGCGGTGTCGGAGAGGTTCAGAGCGGTCGCGATCATGTCAGCGTCTCCAGGCATTGGCGTCGCGCTCCAGCATCCGGTCATATTCGGAAGCGGCGTCGCCGAGGGCGGTTGAGGCGTCGTTGGTCTGACGCGTGTCGTCGGCCGGTCGTGCAGGCTGCCGCCAGGCGTTCGCGTCACGGTCCTGCATCACGGCGTAGGCAGCGGCCTTGTTGAGGTCGCCGCCGGTCCCGTAGAGGGCCTGTTCGCGATCCTTGGCCTGATCCGACAGGGCCATCAGAAAGGCGCTGCCCTGCGTGTTGGCGGCCCGCTCGGTGTCCGTCGTGAGATGGGCGTTATGGTAGGACGCCGCGCCGCTGAGCATGGTGGCCATGTCGCGTGCCCCCTGCCGGGCGCGCTGAACGCGGAACAGCTCGTTCGAGGCTGCGTCCTCGATAATCTCGCGGATCTTGGTCGCCTGCGGGCTTGGCAGCGCATCCATGAACCGGGTCGACGCTGCGTCGTGCATCATGAAGCTGCGGCCCGAGACCGAGTTGTCCGCAAACATCAATCCGACGCGGATACGATAGCCGTCCTTCAATGCCCCCCTGGCCGTAGCCTCCTCCTCCGTCACAGGCATCCCGTCGCTGTGTCGCCAATACTTGCTGATCACAATTGTCTCCTCAGGGTGCTGGGCTGGCAGCCGTGCCGCCGCCGGTCGGCAGTGAATTGGCCTTCACGAGGCTCGGCCCCATTGCGGCGAGCCCTTCCTTGGCGCCTGCGGCAGCCGAGGCCGCGACACCGGCCACGCCGTTGACGGTCTGTTGGACCGTCACGGTTTGCGTGCGCTGGTCGTTGCCGGTGTTCTCGTAGTTGTTGGTGACGCCGGCCGCCTTCGCGGCACCCGCGCCCATCCAGTTGGCTCGATCGCCGAGAGACCCGAAGCTCGGCGCGGTCATGCCTTTGCCGAAGCCGCGCATGAAGGCCGGGCGCTTGTCAGGAGCGGCCGTGTTGAACCGATCCTCGAAGTTGCTGGCGGTGATGCCGCCATAGCCGCCGAGCCGATTGTGGTAGGTCGGTGGGGCGCCGAGCAGCTTGTTCAGCTTCTCGACCATCGCGTTGGCTTCGCCTGGGGTCTGGCCTTTGCCATCCTTGCGGGCCTGATCCGCCGCTGAGGCTGCGTCGAGCCCGGCGCGGGCAGCGGGCGCAATCACCTCGCCAACGCCCACCATGAGACGGTCGACGGTCGCGCCGAACCGCTCGACGCTGCTGTTGAACGTGTCCATCGACTTGGCGAGATCCGCCTGCATCGTGCCAGGCGCTTCGCGCTCGATGGTGCCCTTGAACTCCTCGTACTTGTCGCGCTTCTTCAGCAGCCCGCTCATGGCGTTGCGGGCCTGAAGGTCGCCGAACAGCTCGGCCTCCTTGAAGGCATCGCCCTGCGTGTACTTGCCGGCGAGATCGAGCATTCGATCCAGGCGAGAGACGCCTTTCTTGTCGGCGTCCTTCATCTCCTTCTGGACGTCGATGCCGGCCTTCTTGAACGCCTTGACCGTGGTCGGCGCCGACATCTTCTCCATGAAGTCGCGCAGGAAGTCGGCGGCCTGGCTCGTGGTGGCCGCGCTTTCCCGCACCACCGTGAGCGCAGCGATCAGGTCGCGAACGCCGCTCAGACCCTTGAGGCCGATCTTGGAGCCAGAGGCGGCCAGCTCCGGCATGACGGCGGCCGACTCCTTGAACTCGGCCTTGCCGAGTTTGCCGCCCTTGATCGAGTAGTCGAAGGCCTTTTCGAGGTCGGAGACCTTCACCTCAAGGTTCTGCATGAAGACGATGGCCGCCGCAGCGGCCTTGTCGATCTCCACCGATCCCGCCTTGGCCGCCTTCGCCGTCAGTTCTGCGGACTCAATCGAGGTGTCATAGTCGACGCCGGCTGCCGCGTAGGCGCTCGCTGCACCGACCAGGGACGTGGCCGTGGTTCCGTACTTCGGACCCGAGAGCAGGAACCGATCGACGGCCGGCTGCACCTCCTCCTTGGATTTCTCGGTCGTCTTGGCCAACTCAACCTGAGCGGTTTCGAGCGTGCCGAAGCGGTTGAGGGCCGCGACGATGGCGCCGACTGACGCAAGGGCACCGACGCCACCAGCCCCCGCGCCGCCAGCAACGGCACCAGCCATCGCAGCCTTGCCCGTACCGCCGCCGGGGCGGATGCCGGGACGGGCACCAGGACCAACCGGCATGACGCTGGGAAAGCGGACGCGACTGGCGCGGGCGGCTTCCTCGCGCATCTTTCGGAAAGCTTTGGCGGCACGCTCGGCGTCGGCAGCCGCCCGGCTCAGGCCGGACTTGCCACCGAACTTGAAGTCGAAGCTCTTGCCGGCCTCCCTGCTCGCGCGCTTGATTTTGTCGAGTTCGCGCAGGAACTTGGCGGTGTCGTTGCCGCCGGTGAACCTCAGACCGAGTTTGGCAATAAGCTCTTCGATGACAGCCATCAGCGGCGCCCCCGGCTGCGGGCCTGCGCCTCACGTTCCGTCACGCGGGTGGCTTTCTCCCCGGCGGCCTCGCGCAGATCCAGCGCCTCGTGGAAGTCAGCGAGGTCATCGAGGGTGTAGATCGTGCGCAGCTCGTGGAGCGTGCACAGCGGCGGCTCGCTCATGCAGGGCGTTGGCCGCAGCAGGTAGGGCAGCATGTCCCTTCCCAGGTTCGGCGCGATGCGGCCGATTTCGCCTTGCGTAAGCATGGTGGCGGACGCCTTTTCCCGACCTAGGCTTCCGCCATCTTGCCGAGGCCGGCGATGATAAAATCCCGGAACTGCACTCCGAAGGCGAACCACGCCACCTCGACCGCGTCGTCCATCGTGTTCGGCTTCACGCCGAGGATGGCGGGGTCGTTGCCCACGCGGCACAGGCCGACCGCCTCGGTGATCAGGGCCACCACGTCATCGCTGTCGAGGACCTGGTTCATCGAGGCGTGAAGGAACGCCTGTAGGGCGCCTTCCCGGTCGACATTGGCCGCGATGGTACCGAGCACCACCTGGTCGCCCTTGAAGACCTGGTTCAGCCGCATGTAGAGCTTGAGCGACTGCTCGGCCGGGATCTTGTCACAACGGTAGACAACGCCACCGATCTTCTTCTCGGATGCCATGCTATTCGCTCTCGTTGAGGGTGGCAGCGTACTGGAACATGCTGACCCGAGCTGCGATGGCGCGCCGGATGAACTCGCTCGTTGCGACGCCTTCGGCGCTGGCAGCAGCCTTCACAAGGTCGGTCAGCCCGCGCGGTACGCTGGCGCTTAGACGCTCAGGGTAGAGGCCGCGTCCATCGGTGAAGCTGGGGGCAGGAAGTTCGAGTAAGGACATGACGTGACCTTGCCCGCGCTTGGCATTAGCTGGAAGGTCGGGTTCGCCGCTTCCGCCGATATTGCCGACAATGCCGAAATCACTTCGCCTGCAACTGAAATAAATCCGCTGAGGTGTGCAAAGGATTGCTTACGGCGGGATGCGGAAGTTCGTCGCGAGTGCCGGCATGATCCATCAAATTGTCGGCCACCCGACACTGTGACCGATCTTAACCTGAGATAAAGCAAACTATAGATAAATAAAATAAATACGATCATTGACGAAGGAAAATATGGATCAGGTGCTCGCTTATGCCCAGGCTTTATTTTGACTTTAATGACGGCCGCTCGCGTTTTGTGGATGAAGAGGGAATCGACCTTCCTGACGTAAAGGCAGGCCGAGCTGAGGTTCTGCGGACACTCGCCGAGATCGCCAAGGACGCACTGCCAAAAAGCGATCAGCAGGCATTCACCGCCTCGATCCGCAATTCCTCCGGGGAAATGGTCTACAGCGCGAAGGTCACTGTTTCAGGCGCGTGGCATGGGTCGCATCAGGTCTGAGCTCAGACCTCAGCTCTTCGAAAATAATCTGTAACGGCTTGGCTCTCCCGATCGCCAGCGAGATAGGCCGCCAGCGCCGCGCCGTTGCTTTCCAGGAGCATCAGCAGAGCGACGCGGGACAGCATCCAGTCGCCGCCGACCACGCGCCGGCCGATATCGTACCGGGCCGCCCATTCCCGGACGGTACGGGGCGATTTACGTGCGATGGCGGCCCCCTGCGAGACGGTGATCGCCTCGGCCGGGTTCCACGGGATGAGCACCTGAGGGGCGGAACGCATCAGAGCAGATCCATGATCGAGAGCTTGCGCGTGCCGGCGCCGACGAGCACTCCGGCAGCGGCGTTGATCAAGTCGTCGTGGCTGTTGGCCGGATGGTCGATCGAGTCCTTGCCGCCCCAGGCGGTGCGGCGCTCCAAGTTGAGCAGTTGCTTGCGCATTGGATCATGATCGAGAAGGCGCACCCGTCGGCTGTTCAGCAGCGGTAGGAACTCGGCGTAGATCGTGCCCTTCGCCTTGTCGGAGCGCTCATAGGTGATGCCGTGGGTGCGCATCATCTCTTTCGGCCACTCGGCCGCGTAGTTGTCGCCCGTAACCTTGCTGATCCCGTAGAGGTTTAGGGTGGCGGCGAACTCGATGCAGGCGGCCTCAGGGGAGAAGGGCGGGGCAATGCCGGCGACATGGTCGAGGACGCCACACCCATCCTCGGCCCGGTGTCCAATGGCCAGCGTGAAGCTGTCCTGGCCCGAACCGCCGGCCGGGTCGATGAAAGCCGAGTAGGCGATGCCTGGCACGGGATCGCGCGAGACCACGCCGGGATCGGTGCAGCTGTCGACCACCTCCGTGCCGACGAAGTCCGAGATGCCGTCGCGGAACTCGGCGCCAAACTCGGCCTTGGCCGACTCGGCATCGCGCTCATAGGCCCGCGTCACCTCGCGCTGGATCTTGGGGCTGTCGTGCATGGCCAGCGTTGGCGCCTGGATCACCAGCACGCGCGGATCGCCCTTTGCCCCGAAGTCCCGCCGATAGGTCGCGTACAGCTCGCCCTTCTTGGCATAGGGGCTCGACAGCACGAACAGCGGCCCGCCCAAGGTCATCAGACCCGGTCGGATCGCGCGCAGGATCTCGCGATCCGGGTTGGCAGCACCTTCCAAGTGCCAGAACGCGATCTCGTCGCAGACAGCCGCTACCAGCGTCGGGCCGCGCACGGTTTTAAAGTTGGCTGGCTGAACGACGATGTCGACGCGGTTGCTGAGCCGGATCGTGTCCTGGGTCGGCTCGCCCTCGACCATGTCGGCAAACATCGGCACCTCCGTGAAGATGCCGAGCAGGTAGCGGAAGGCTTCCGTCGCCTGGTCCTTGGCCGACGCCATTACTGGCAGGCGCCCGCGCTGGCCAGGAGCGAAGCGGCCCTCGTAGTCGACGCAGGCCGCCATGTAGGCGGCGGCCACGGCAAAAGCGCGGGTCTTGCCGCCTCGGCGCCCGACCACGCCCCAGACCTCGTCACAGGGCTCGTCAGGCTCGCGCTCGCGGCCGGTCAGCCCAGTGAAGATCACGCGCTCGTCGTCCGTCAGGGGCTCGCCCTGAGAGGCGATGAGGATGGCGCGCCAAGCGGCCCAGGTCTCACCGGGCAGGATGGCGCCGAAGATGTCGGGATCGGTCAGAGCCGCCCGCATGGTGATGATGCGGCTCATGGGCGAGCGCCACCCGCTGCGAAGTGATCGCGGAGGCTTCGGCGCTCGGGCGCCTTCACAGGCCCCATGCGGCGGGCCTGCCTGTCGAGCCGATCGCCGAGCTGCCCAAGGGCCTCCGGGTCGACTTCCTTACCGGCGGCGATGTCGGTGTGAAGCTGCTCCAAGCGAACGGCCAGACCGGCATAGGCGCGCATTGCTTCGCGGGCGGTCACACTGAGCCCAGCTGCACCACCGCGCTCTGCCTCAAGCTCACGCAGGATGTCGGCGTAGCGCCTGGCCACCGATGAGCGAGCATCCACGTTGCCCAAAAACAGCGTCGAGCCGTTCGTGAGCCGAGATTGATGGCGGGGGTGTGGGGCGGCCATTTCAGCCACTCAGTAGAGGATCTGGACGGCGGCACCCGTGCCAGCGCCCGTCATGTCCGCGTCAATGACGGCAAAGCCGTCATACACCGTCCCTGCGCCGCCGGTCGCATCGCTCACAGCCACGGTGCCGCCGCCCTGGAGCTTGAGCCCAAAGGTGCCGGAGCCTTTGACGATGACACCGCGTCCTGCCGCAACGGGCGTGCCTGGCGTTAGAACGACTGCCTTGGTGTAGGGGCCACCCAGCGGCACGCCGCTCGTGCTCACAGGGATGACGGCAATCGGCGCCTCTTTGTTCGGACCGAAAACGGGATCGTAGGTGTAGGGCATGGAAGGCCTCCTCAAGCCATCGTCGGAACGTCGAGCGCGGCCGGGTCAAAGATGGAAAGGAAGAAAATGATTGCTGGCCACTCTCAGGCCGTAAGAATTGCAGCCTTATCGATGCTCGCCATGACGCCATAACCTGCCGTATTGAGGTGCGTGGCGTCTGTATGGAAGTAAGTTGTGTTTGACGGAGTTTGCAGCCGCGCATCGCCAGCACGATCTGCAACGATGTATCCATTCGCAGTAGCGGCGGACTTGAGCTGTGCATTGTAGCGAAGGCGGGCAAACTCTCGGAAGTTCGCCGCCGTGAAGGCCCCGCGTGCAATCGTCGTCGGCACCACAACCCGGAAGCCCTTGGTCTTTGCTTCAGTGACGAAAGGCAGGGTGACGGCGGTCGCTCGGCCGTTGTTGGTAATGCCAAGGAAGTCGTCAGCCCATTGCTCGGCGTCGGCCTGTGACGTGAACGTCACCGATCCGATGTCATTCGACGGCGCGTCGATGATGAGGACGTTCTTCGCCTTCGTGGCATCGTAAACGGAGAAGTCGCCCGAGACCCGGTTCGCATATTCCGTCGAGAGCTTCCGGCCGCCCAAGCCGAAGTTGTACGCCTCCCAAGTGCTGTCGAAGGCAGCCTGCCACAGAGGCGTTTGGTTGAGCGTAGAGCCCCATCCTTCGTTGAGGGACGAACCCGAGTAGCAGAGACGATTGGAAGCCACAGCCGGCAGCGGAAACGCCTGCGCCGCCCAAGCGTCCATGGCCATCAAGTCGGCTTCGGCGGGGGCGCTCGCAAAGAAGACATGGCTAAAAATATCGTGCGTGCTCCAGATGGACGTATCTGCGAGCGATGAGCCAAGGTGTCCGCCCCCATTCATCGACTGTGCGGTCCTAACAACCGAAGTTGTTTTGACGCCCTCAATGAAAAACGTCTGCGCAGAAGCCGAGGTGGCGTAGCCGATGGTCTGGACGCGTGACTTGAGGCGCTTTCCTGCCGAGTTGGCTGCATTGCCGCCGGACCCGAAATAGCTCACGTTTTGGAACAACGACAGGTAGGACGTGCTGGCCCCGTCGTTGAACTCCCAATACATCCGCGAGGCATAGCCGGCGCGGGGATTGATGACCATGTGCGAGCCCATATCGAGCCGCGATAGAGTAATCCCGGCGCCGAATTTCAGGGACTTGATCGTTCCCTCAAACATTGCGTCCAAGCTGATGGGGCGCTTGCCCGAAACCGAGGCTAAGCCCGTGAACGAAGGGCGCAAGGCCGCTGTCGTCTGCGTAAACACAGCCGCGCCGCTGATCTGATCATAAACGCGGTCGACGGTCGGGGTCGACGCGCCCGCCCATGTGTCGATAGCGCTGTAGTCCGGCCAATCGGAGTTAGAGGCCGGCAGCACGTCGAGCGTCGCTCCATCGGACGCTCGCACGAGGCGAAAGAGCGGCCCCGAATAGCCAGACACGACACGCTTCGCGCCAACGACGGTTGCGGCCTTGGCTACCGTCTCTGAGGCCATGTACGGGCCGAAGGTGCCAGGATCTGGGTTGGTCGTGCCCGTGAGGCCGAGCACGCCCTTCAGCGCAGCGATGAAAGTGGGGTCGTTCAAGGCGACTTCACCCCAGGCCGCTGCGGCTCCGGTCCCGGACGGGTTGCGCGCCATGAGGGTGTGCGTTGGCGTGATGCCGGTCTGCGGATTGGTGCTGGGCTGGCCGAGTGTGCGCGGCATGTCTCAAGCTTCCCTTCGGGCAATTAGTGCAGACTGCAATGACAGCGCGCCTTGCGCCGAAGTTGGGCTGAAGATCAGATCGTAAGTGCCGGCCACGAACATCTCCGCCTTGAGAATTGATGTGCGATCTTCCCCAGCTTGAACGTTATGAAGCCGCCTGAACGGGCGGGGCCACGCAGCTAGAGTTTCCGTTGTTGGAGGGATCGCGCCCCCTCGGGATACTTGGCCCCGCTTTCACTGAAGGTCACTTGTCGCCTCATCAGCAAGCGAACCCCCAACGAACTAGGCGCTACAGAAATATATATTCAGTTATTACTCGATTTTCAAGATATTACACGAGCAAACACTGTCGAACACCAGCGAACAACACTGGATGCCAGCGGACAGATTGCTTGACACGCACCGTGCGGCCTTCGTCGCACCCTCGAACTTAATTCGAGGGGAAGGCTTATGATTTCGACACAGGGAAACCCATGGCCGAGAACCCATCGAATTTTGTGCGTGATTGGATCAGCGAGCATGTCCACAGCGATCCGTTCTTTAACGGACGCACAGAGGAGCGAGTTGGCTCGGTTATGAAGCGCCTCAGCGCGGCCTCGAAGGAAGCGGAGATCCCGCAAGACGATCCGGAACTAGCGCCCGACCTGCTGCGAGATCTGATCCAGGCGGCCATCGAGAGGACGTATAATCCCTCGGCTGGCCTACGGTCCTTCTAGAGCGCGGGCACCCCAAGTCGGCATCGCGTGGAAACCTGGGAAAGCCGGCGCATTGGAAGCCGTGTCCCCATTACCACACGGCAAACCATGATGGCAGCATCTTGCATGGCGGTGAACTATCGTGCTTGCCGCCCTCGGCCAGAACCGGCACATACGTAGATCACGCCGCCGTAGAGGTGTGGGGTAGGAACGCTTACAACGGGGAGGGAGCCATGCTTGCTTATGCAAACGTCTATCTAGGTTGCCTCGCCCTCGTCCTAGAATTCGTCGCCATGGCGCCCGTCTGGCCCGAGGCCGCAGATTAAAGGCCGACGAGCAACAACGCTGCCCAGCCGAGCAGGCTTATCCAGCTAAGCGTCACAATGCCTGCCGACCCGAGAACAAGGGCCGTGCCATAGCTTTTCCGCTTAGGAGCGCTCGCAAATTGGGTAGCGCTTAGAACGGTCGGGCTATCAGCCATGGATATCTCACCTGTGCCTTGGGCGGCTTAGGAACGGCAGCGTGCACCAACCGTTCCAGAGAAAATTCAAAGTTCATTCTTTCGGCGAGAGCTGTGATTGCCCCAGCTGCACGCAGGTTTCGGGCGGAGTGTATGGCCATTCTCTCAGGATCTCAGCCTACCTCGTGGGTGCCGCCGTGGGTAGGCTCGTGGCTACTTAGCCCAAGCCATTGATTACTGACTGATAACTCCTTCTGCGAGGCGGATGGTGTATCCGCCCTTGCCAGTTTGGGGTCCCGTCCGACGAAAAAACCGCCCCCTAAGGAGCGGCTGAAGTTTGGAAGTCTGGGAAGCGCACGCGACCCGCCAAGAGTAGCGCGCACTCGATGAACCTCATTTGGATGGCGCTGTTCCGGCCAGGATTTTTCAGGCGCTGCGGTGGGGACGTGCGGTAGTCCCTACGCCCCCCTTCAAACAGCCTCCGCTCTACGGACGCGCCCCAGCCTATCGCCAAAGCCCTACTGATCTAAGCCGCGACAGGAGCGGCGCAGATTGCGGGCGAGCGCGCTACGAAGCGTGGGCGATCAGATGGGCCAATGCAGAGCTAGATAGGGGTTTGAGGGGTTTTAGGGGTTGCTCCCAGCCGCGCTGGCAGGAGTGTCAGAACAGGGATCTGACAGTTTCCACGCGTAGGTTGAAACAAACCCTTGAAACCCCTTAAACCCCTATCAGCGCGCGCCCTGATCACCATCAGAACGGCGGCTCCCATGCATGCGCGTCTGTTTCGCAGAGGGTAAAGCGGTTTCCGTTGCTGCCATCGACGCGAACATGGAGCCAACTTCCATCAACAACACGGCCGCCTATCCGACCTAGCCACTTGCCCAGGCGCCGGCTGTTCACAGCGCCGCCGTCACCGGCTTGTCGCAGCAGCAGATCTCGGAATTCGGGAGCAATGAAGTCGACGTTGCCATAGTCGAAGCTGCTGCCGGCGGCCTTCGCGCAGGCCGTCTTGATGACGGCGTTCGTCGTGTAGCCTGAGGCTATCGACAGGTGCTTGCGCCAGTGCCCGAACAGCTCACGGATCGCCGACAACTCGGGATCTTCCTCGCGAGCCTTCTCCATGCTGGCAACCGGATCAGCATGACCCAGCCAGATCAGCGGTGCACGCACCATGGCGGACCATTCCCCATAGCTGCCAATGGGACCACAGACCCTCGGCGCGCCAGCGGCTTGATAGGCGCGGATGATCGTCATGACGGCGGCGACATAGGCGCCCCGGTTGGCCATGACGCGCTCAACAGGATCGAAGTCGAACTCCCGCAACTCGGGCCGCTCCACCTGCGCATCAAGGGTGCACAGCACGGTGCGACGAGTCATGTCTCCCACAAGTGTGAGGTTGTTGCCGGTTGCGAAGACGGTCGACCGCACCTCAAGCTCAGGTGCTTCGCTCTTGCCAAGGATGCGCACGCGCACGAGCGGGCGCTCCGTCATCTGGCAGAGCATGTCGCCACCAAGTTCACCGTTCACGTTGTCGATCGAGACGACAGCGACTGCGTCACGCAGCAGAGCACCGAGACGCTTTTCGGTTTCCTCCTCGGTCTTGCCTGCTGCGATGACAGGGCATTGCCGTCCGGTCGCGATCACTGAAGCGATGTCGACCAGCAGACTCTTGCCGGTGCCGGGGCTGTGAGCTCGGATCGCATGAAGTGGTGCAACCGAGATCGTGCCGCGAACGACGGCAGTCAGGATGCCTGACAAGGCGACAGCCTTGTCGACTGGCTCCACGAACGGAAAGCCGGCGAGCAGATCCTCAAGGACAAGGAGCGCCTGTTCAGCCTGGGGCCGTGTAGGGCGGTCCGCCATCGAAGGCAGGACGAAGTCTCGGTCAAGAGCAAGGTACAACCGGGTTTCGGCATCGTATCCAGCCGTGGCGAGCAACGTACCGTTCGGCCTCAGTGTCGGCGTCGTGATGATCCCGGCAACTGGTGGCAGCCGCCACTCGCCCTCGCGCGCCAACATGGCGCCGATCATGTCGGACGGCGGATTGGTGTCCACCCAATCCTCGCATCGCTTATCGAACCGGCGGTATCGGATCACCCGAGCAAGGTGGTCAGCAAGGCTCGGCTGGCAGAACGACCGAAACCGAGCAATCGTGGTTGTGCGGCCCTTGGATGCCGGCACGGTGTCAGTCACCGGCCGGACCAGCGAGCCGGCGCGCGTGTAGATCTGCGTGCCGGCATCAAGCAGCAGCGTTTCAGTCTCGCGAATGGCGCGCGGAACCTCACCTGCCGCAGCGCGAACGACCGGCAGGTGACAGGGCGCGCCGCCTGTCGGGCGGTCGCCTTTGCTCCGCTTGGCCTTCTTTGGCTTCGCAAGAACCTCCTCGTCATCGCTGATGGGGGGCCAGGGACGGGCAAGCTCCGGACCCAGTGCCTCGTACATCTCGTCGAAGGGATCACGATCTTCCATGTCGGCCCCCTACAATTCGAGCGCCGCATCGGCGCCCTCACGTTCGGCGCGTGCGACCTGACGGGCATGGAGGAGCTTTGCGTTCTCCTCCTTCAGCATCTGAAGCGTCGAGGCGCCCTGACGGAGCGCGGCAATCGCGCGACGAACTGAGACGTCCAGAAGGACGTCGTCGCCTGCTGCCGCATAGTCGACGGCCATTCCGGAGTAGAAGGCGGTCATGTTCAGGCACTCAGCCACGAAGTCTCGGAGAGCGCCTGGCGTGCCGTGATAGGGTTGCTCGGTCATGCTGCGCCTCCCTGGTGGAGCGGCCCGCCTGGCTGGCACATGGCCTGTTTCAACATGACTTCACGTTCGCGCACCGTCGGATGCACGTCGGCAAGGCCTTCCCAGACCGCGCGGGCTTCCACCTCGCTTAGGTTCTCGCCGACAGCCTCAACCGGACCGAAGGCGACGAACCGGAGCCGCACGCCGGGCGCGAGCTGCTTGATCGCCGAGAAGGCAACTGGCGCATCGGACGTAAGGTTGAGCGTGCTGCCTTTAAGAGCCTCGATCTGCGCTCGTTCAGCCCGCGACAAGACGCGGATGAGGTAGTTCCGCTCAGGATGACGCTGAAAAAACCGGCGGTCGCCCTCGACGGCGTGGTCTGCCGCTTCGGCGTAGCGCGCCATGATCCGGCGCCTCTGGCGAGAGATAGAGTTGCTCATCGCCGAGCCCTCCAATCATCGGAGAAGCCGAAGCAGTGGCTTATTAAAACCGCAGCGATCGACGGCGACAGATTATAACGTTGCGCGAGGTAAGCCGCTTGAAGGGAGGGGAGGGATACGGTAGCTTCGGAGCTGTCGATCTGCCGAGAGACAACATCCGAGGGACGTGAGCGCTTGCCGGCGCTGCGTCCCTCAATTGTTTTCAACATCCTATGCGGCCTCCATCTCAAGAGAGGCCAGGAACCCGCGCAAGCTGTCCGCCGGAATGAGAGTGCGGGTGCCGACCTTGATCGTCCGCAGCTTCCTCTCAGAAATCAGCAGGTAGATCGTAGAGCGGCCGAGACCGGTCGCCCCCTGGGCCTCTGTCACCGTGTAGGCGAGCTTCATCGATGCGACGCGCAGGACATCCTGCGGCGCCTGAACCTTGTGAAAGTCCATGGCGGTGATCCTTACGTGTCCGCCGGTGTTTCAGCGGATGCAGGAAGAACTTGTCGTGGAATGGGCGCCCATAAAAGCACGCCCAAATTTATAATTATGGGCGCTCGCCTTTTGCTGACCGATAAAGCTTCAACTCCCTGATGACGCGACCAAGTTTATTCCCGATTCTCTTCTCCGACGGACAGAGATTGTTAGGGTGATTTTGGCGGTGCCATTCAGCCAGAATTTTTGCCCAGTCAGCAATTGTATGCGCCCCATGATCCGAGCTTGCCCTTCTCCGCAATTCCGCTTCGATGAGGTGCATGGTTGTTGGCCTTCCTGGCCCACGATCGTCATCTGGTTGGTTAGTAACGAAGGGCGTATTCTTCGTTTTATTTAGATAATCAACAATCTGATCTGGCAATAACTCTGAATAATCCGAGTGACTACACAGCCACTTTATTGCGTTTCCTCGACGCACTTCGCAGCCCGCCAGGAACTGAGGGTGATTTTCACCTCGAACAATCGCATCCATGTCGCCCTTCAACCAATTAGGCGCGGACCTTGCGGCCACCGCAATTGCTTCAAGAACAGGACTGCGAGTGATCTGGAAGATGTCGGACTTCTTTCCTCGATGAGCTTCAAGAAATTGCACAAATTCATACAAGGGCGAGAAATCGTCTTCAAGCCATCCCGACCAGTAACGAGCCCCTGTTGGCTCGCCATAGGCAGCCGTAAAAATCTCTGCCTCGGTTGCAGTCGGGTGATTAAGCGCTTCTTCAAAAAGACCACTCACCACAACTCTTCGATCTGCCGCTGACAGGTGCTTAGCGGCACTCGCTAAGAGCAACAGATCCTCTTGGGATGTCCGCGGAGTGATCGAATTATGATTGCTCATGGCCTGCCTCTAATATGCTGCGCCCATGCATCCATCAATTCACGCCGCTTCGCGAACAAGTCGCCGCGCCGGTAAGCCGCCTCGACCTTGTCGGACACCGCGTGTGCCAGGGCCATCTCCACTACGTCGGATGGGAAATTTGTCGTCTCGGCAGCCCAGTCACGGAACGTGGACCGGAAACCGTGAACGGTGACGTCCAGGCGCTGCACCTGCTTCAGCAACTCCAGCATGGAAGTTTTTGGCAGCGGCTTGCCATGCCCCCCAGGGAAGACGAACTCGCCAGCAGAGGGACCCGGCAGGACCTTGAGGAGATCCACAGCGGCAGCCGAGAGCGGCACGCGGTGCTCGCGCCCACCCTTCATTCGCTCTGCCGGGATCGTCCACATGGCCGCCGAGAGATCGATCTCGACCCACCGAGCACCCATAGCCTCTCCGGTGCGGGCTGCCGTCAGGATGGTGAACTCCAGCGCGCGGGCAACGACGACCTCGCGTGTTCGTAGCTCGGCCATGAAGCTGGCCATCTCAGAGTAGGGCAGGGCGGCGTGGTGCGCGACCCGCCGGACCTTCGACCGCTTCGGCAGCAGGTTCTGAAGGTGCCCCTTCCACCGAGCTGGGTTCTCGCCGCGCCGGTAGCCGCGCGTGGTCGCCCAATCCAGGACCGACTCGATCCGCCCGCGCAGACGGCTGGCCGTCTCCGACTTCGTCGCCCAGATCGGCTCGATCGCCTTCATCACGAGGCCAGTATCGACAGCCTGCACAGGCAAATCGCCGAAGACTGGGTAGACGTAACCTTCAAGGGTTGTCGGCCACTGACTGGCATGTCTGGCATTCCGCCACCCGGCTTTGTGCGACTCGATATAGGCGAGGGCACACTCGCGGAAGGTCATGGCCTTCGCTGCTTCTAGCTGAGCCTCGCCGCGCCGGACCTGTCGTGCCTGAATCGGATCGATCCCCTCAGCACAAAGCTTCCGGCAGGCAAGCGCCTTCTCACGCGCCTCGGCCAGTGTGAAGGTGGAGAACGACCCCAGCCCCATCTCCCGAGACCGGCCATTCAGGGTGAAGCGGAAGATCCAGCTCTTGGCTCCAGCTCCTGAAACCTGAAGCCATAATCCGCCGCCGTCGCCGTACATGCCAGCCACCCTTGCTCGGCTAGCGGACAAGGCACTAAGCTTCCCCGGTGCCGCCATTCTGCCCCCACTTCTACCCACATTCTTAACGCGGATTGTGGCGCACAGGGGCGGACGATGGCAACCGTCCACCGCTGGAAATCCAAATGTTTTCAATGACCTTTCAGACGACGGCGGACAGTCACGGACGGTTGTGCGGCGGAACGATCTTCCGCATGGTGCTGGCCAAGGTCCTGGCCAAGGTCCGGGACCCCGAAGAGGGCCTGGATCGGCAGACGATTCTGGAACAGCAAGAGAGCCTGGGACAAAAGGCCGGCCGGGCGGCGGGACCGGCGGAGGCGACCACGTGAGCGAGACAGCGGATGGGCCGGGTTCGGCCGAGCGGGTCGTCTTCATCGACGACGAGGCGGAGGTCTGCCGCGCCAACCGGCAGAGCCTGGAGCTCGACGGCTTCCGGGTCGAGACCTTCGGGGCGGCCGGGCCGGCCCTGACGGCGATCCTGGCCGATCCGCCCGGCCTCGTCATCACCGACGTGCGCCTGCCCGACCTCGACGGCAATGCCCTGTTCGCGCGCCTGCGGACGATCGACCCGGAACTGCCCGTGATCCTGATTACCGGGCACGGCGACATCCGCATGGCGGTCGCGGCCATGCGCGACGGCGCCTACGATTTCCTGGCCAAGCCCTACCCGGCCGAGGCGCTGCTGGCCTCGGCCCGGCGCGCCCTGGAGCGCCGCCGCCTCGTGCTGGAGAACCGCCAGTTGCGGGCGCGCCTCGATGCCGCCCTGGAGGAGGACCCGGCCTTCCTCGGAGTCTCGCCCGAGATGGTGCGCCTGCGTCAGCTGGTGCGCGAGGTGGCCCATGCCGATGTCGACGTGCTGGTGTTCGGCGAGACCGGGGCCGGCAAGGAGGTGGTGGCCAGCGCCCTGCACCGCTGGGGCCGGCGGGCCAAGCGCAACTTCGTGGCGATGAATTGCGGCGCCCTGCCCGACAGCGTCGCCGAGAGCGAATTGTTCGGCCACGAAGCCGGGGCCTTCACGGGCGCCCTGAAGCGCCGGGTCGGCCGGATCGAGCACGCCCAGGGCGGCACGCTCTTCCTCGACGAGATCGAGAGCATGCCGCTCAACCTGCAGGTGAAGATGCTGCGCGTGCTGCAGGAACGCAAGGTCGAACCGCTGGGCGGCAACGACACCATGGCCGTCGACATGCGCGTGGTCGCCGCCACCAAGGTCGATCTCGGACAGGCGGCGGCGCAGGGGACGTTCCGCGACGACCTCTACCACCGGCTCAACGTGATCACGATCGCGATCCCGCCCTTACGGAACCGGCGCGAGGACGTGATCCTGCTGTTCCAGGAATTCCTGCGGCGGGCCGCCACCCGGTTCGGCCGCGAGGTCCCGGCGATCACCGGCCCGGTGCTCGACCACCTGCGTCGGCACGACTGGCCCGGCAACGTGCGCGAACTCGGGCATTTCGCCGAACGCTTCGCCCTGGGCCTCGCCGACCTGGAGCGCTCCGCCCCGGAGGCCGTCACCGCCGGCACCCTGGCGGATCAGGTCGACCGCTTCGAGCGCAGCCTGATCCGCGAGGAGCTGATCATGGCCGGCGGGGATGTCCGGATGGCGGCCGAATCCCTCGGCACGCCGCGCAAGACCCTCTACGACAAGATCGCCCGGCACGGGCTCACGCCGACCGACTACCGCTGAGCCCCGGCGGGACCAGGGCCGTCTCGCCGGCATGGAGGCCGCAATGGAGGCCGGGATGGAGGGAGGCCGGCCCGGGGGCCGGCCGTCCGGGGTGGGATCAGTCGACGACCTTGCCGTCCGGGCCGACCTTGACGGTCTGCTCGCGGTCGGCCTGCGCCACCTTGATCTCGTACTCGACCGAGGCGCCCTCGCGCTCGACCTCGGCCTCGTAGGCCTTGCCGCCGCCGGCCTTCTTCTCGGCGATGACGAGGGCGTCCTTGAGCGAGACGGTGGCCTTCTGGAAATCGGCCGGCTTCAGGCGGGTGAAGTAGCGCTCGATCGGCTGGTTCTCGGTCTTGTAGAGAGCGCCGTCATCGGCGTTGATGCCGTACTCCACAAGCTTGCCGTCGGGGTACACGACCTTGATGCTGTAGTGGTTCGGGTTCTTGCCATCGGCCTTCTCGAAGTCGGCGTCGATGGCGCGGCCCTTCTCGCCCTGCTTCTCGGCGGTGGTCAGCGCCTGGGCGAGGGTAACCTTGCTGACGGCGGCGAGCTGATATTCCTTCAGGTCCTTGTCGGTTTTGGCGACGGTGCCGCCGGCGGCGGTCCCGGTGGCCGGGGTGGTGGCGGGGGTCTGGGCCAGCGCGAGGCCGGCGCTCATCGCGAAAAGGCCGGCGGCGGCGGCAAGGCGGTACATCATGGCGGGTCGTCCCGTTTCGGGTTCGTTGAAGGACCCTGGAAACGGGCACGGGCCGGTTTGGTTGCCCCGCACCGAGCCGTTTGCGCGCCCGCCTCAGCGGGCGGACGGGCCGATGGGGGCGAAGTCGCCGAGGCCCGCACGGGTTGGCGCGGCCGCGGCGGCCCGGGCCGCCCGCCGCGGCCCGGCATAGCGGGCGAGCTTGCGGGCCGCGAAGGCGAACAGGCCCGCCAAAGCGAGGAGCGTCGCGTCGAACCACACGAACCGCGCCTGCCCGGCAAAGAGCCCGGCCCAGCGGTGATCGACCAGGGCGAGGTCGGCGGCCACCACCGCGAGATAGAGACCGGCGGTCGCGGCCAGCGCCGCGCCCCAGGCCCTGCGCCCCGGCCCCGCGAGGGCCGCGAGCGTGACGAGGCCCCAGATGGTGAAGAAGGCCCCGATCTCCCAGTCGCCCCGCCCCGACAGGCCGAGGGGCAGCAGGCGGTTGGCCAGGAAGTAGGCCGCGATTCCCGCCGGCAGCCCTGCGACGGCGCCGATATTGAGGGCCTGGACCAGGCGCAAGCCGAGGAAGCCCCGCTCGCCGGCCTTGGGCAGGCGCGCCACCGACCACAGCACGAGGCCGGTCGCCACCATGGCGGAGCCCATCAGGCCGCAGACGAAGAACAGGATGCGCAGGGCCGGCCCGGCGAAATGCGCCTCGTGCAGGCCGACCATGGTGGTGAAGGTCCGGGTCGCCGGCTTGAGGCCGCCCTGCCGGACCTCGCGCACCGCGCCGGTCACCCCGTCGAAGGCGATCTGCGGATGCGCGTGCGAGAGCCCGTGCGGCTCCTCGAACACCGCCGTCACCACGGAATTCGCGTCCCGCGGGTTGGCGATCGACAGCCGCTCCAGGGGTTCCGACACCTGCGCCATCGCGTCCCGCACCATCGGGCCGATGGGCGCGAGCGTGCCGGGCTGCCCGGCGGGGGCGCGCGGCGCCGGGATCTGACCGCTCTCGGCGAAGAAGGTCTGGGCCTCGCCCTTGTAGGCCGTGGTGATGCCCCAGGGCATGTACATCACCGCGAGGGTGACGATGCCCGTGTAGGTGATCATCAGGTGGAACGGCAGCGCCAGCACGCCGGTGACGTTGTGGGCGTCGAGCCAGCCGCGCTGGGGCGACTTGTCCCGCCGCAGGGTGAAGAAATCGGCGAAGATGCGCCGGTGGGTGACGATGCCGGAGATCAGCGCGACGAGCATGACCATGGCGCAGATGCCGACGATCCAGCGGCCCCACAGGGGCGGCATGTGCAGCTCGAAGTGGAAGCGGTAGAGGAAATCGCCGCCCTTCGTGTCGCGGATCGCGGCCGGCGCGCCCGTCGCGGGGTCGAGCCGGGCCTGCCCCGGCGGGGTGCCGGGCTTCGTCCGCCAGAACAGGTCGATGACCGGGCTGTCGGGCTGCGGCAGGCCGACGAACCAGGTCCGGGCCCCGCCCGCATGGGCCGTCAGGTGGGCGACGCCGAGTTCGGCCGCCCGCGCCATGGCGTCGGGCGAGAGCGGCGCGGCCTGCACCAATTCGGGGCGCATCCAGCGCGAGATGTCGGCCCGGTAGTAGCTCGCCGTGCCGGTGACGAAGACCGCCAGCAGGACCCAGCCGACGATCAGGCCGGACCAGGTGTGGAGCCAGGCCATCGCCTGACGGAAGGTCGTCCCCATGCGGTCCTCCGGTTGCGGATTGTCGCGCCGCCCTGAGCCTGCGCGTTACCAGCGGTAGCGCAGGGTGGCGTAGACCGTGCGGGGCAGGCCGTAATAGCAGTTCGAATAACTGAAGCAGCCCGTGACGTAGCGCTCGTCGAGGAGATTCTGCGCGTTGACCTGCAGGGTGAAGCCGTTGAGCGTCGTGTCGAGGTTCTTCAGGTCGTAGGACAGCACGGCATCGACCAGGACGCTCTCCGGGACCTTGAAGGTGTTGGCGGGGTCACCCCAGGACGACCCGAGATAGCGCACGCCGCCGCCGATGCCGAGGCCCAGCAGAGGGCCGCTGGTGAAGCGGTAATCGGCGAACAGCGACACGGTGGTGTCCGGGATCTGGACCGGGACGCGGCCCTGGAGCGCCACCTGCTGGTTGGTGACCTGGTTCAGCGTGGTGGTGAGGTCGGTCACGACGCGGGCGTCGATGAACGAGAAGCCGCCGATGACGTTCAGGCCCTCGGCGAGATTGACCCGCGCCTCGAACTCCATGCCCTGCACGCCGACCGCGCCGGTCTGCACCACGAAGTTCCGGTTGACCGGATCGGGGTTGGTCGCGTTCGAGCGGCGGATGTCGAAGGCGGCGGCGGTGAGCAGGATGTCGGTGCCGGGCGGCTGGTACTTGATGCCGGCCTCGAACTGGTCGCTGGTGATCGGGTCCGGGATGCGGCCGATCGAACCGAAATTCGCGTCGAAGATCCGTCCGGCCGTGATCGGCTCGAAGGCCTCGCTGTAGGAGACGTAGGGCGCGAAGCCGTTGTCGAAGAGGTAGAGCAGGCTCGCCCGGCCGGTGAAGGCCTCGGACGGCACGTCCTGGTTGGTCACGACGTTGGTGGCGAGGCTCCGGGTCGGGCCGGAATTGCGGGCCCAGTCGTAGCGGCCGCCGAGGGTGAGGACGAGGCGGTCGAATTTCACCTGGTCCTGGAAATAGACGCCGGTCTGCTCCGAGGTGATCCGCGAATCCGTGGTGAAGGGCGGCGTCGGGATGTTCATGGCGTAGTTCGGAAACAGGACGTTCAGGCTGGGGGCGGCCGGGAAGGCCGACGACAGCGTCCGGGTCTCGAAGCTCCGGTAATCGACGCCGACCAGGGCGGTATGGGCGAAGATGCCGGTATCGAACTTGCCCACGAGGTTGTTGTCGAGGGTGTAGGCGTCGATGCCGACCCGGGTGGCGATGCGCGAGCGGTCGATGAGCGGGCCGCTGGCGAAGGGTCCCGTGGTGTCGTTGAAGGCGCCGTAGACGCTGCGGTAATCGCCCTCGGTGCGCAGGTAGCGCCCCGCCGAGTGGAAGTGCAGGGCCTCGTTGACATTGTGGTCGAAGATGTAGCTGATCGAGGCCTGGGTCCGGTCCGAACGCTCGAAGTTGCGGTCGCCGTCGTAGAAGTCCACCGGCAGGCGGCCGGTGAAGCCGTTGCCGAAGTTGCGCGGGAACACCGTGCCCACGGCCGGGAAGCCGCCGTAGAAGCCCGAGAACGGATCGCGCTCGTAATTGCCGATGATGGTCAGCGAGGTGTCGGTGGAGGGCCGCCAGGTGACGCTCGGGTTGATGAGCACGCGCTCGACCCGGGTGGTCACCGCCGGGCCGTCGCCCGTCCAGCCGAGGCCGATGACCCGGTAGGCGAACTGGTCGGCGAGCGGGCCGGCCTCGGCGGGGAGGGGGCCGCCGATGTCGAAACCGCCCCGGACCTCGTTGAAACCGCCGCCCTGGACGAAGATCTCGCCGTGGCGGACGAATTGCGGAACCTTCGACACGAGGTTGACGATGCCGCCCGGTCCCGATTGCCCGTAGAGCACCGAGGCCGGCCCCTTGATGATGTCGATGCGCTCGAGCCGGTAGGGGTCGATGCTGGCCGAGGCGTCGCGGCTGCCCGGCAGGGCGAGGCCGTCGAGGAACAGCGGCGCCGTAAAGCCCCGGATGAAGAACTGTTCCAGGCGGCTGGCCCCGGAGCCGCCGCGCTGCTCGGTGGTGACGCTCGGCGAGTAGCGCAGCGCCTGGTTGATCGTGATGGCGTTCTGATCCTCGATCTGCTGGCGACCGACCACCGAGATCGACTGCGCGGTCTCCAGGATCGGCGTGTCGGTCTTGGTGCCGACGCGGCTCTGGGTGGCGACGTAGCCCCGCACCGGCCCGACCGCCCCGCCCGGCTGGCTGCCCGACGCGTTCCGCCCGAGGCCGACGCCCTCCACCGAGAGCGTGTCGAGGGTGACCGCATCGGTGGCGTTCTGCGCATGAGACTCGCGAATACCGAACCCGATCGCGGAAACGCCTGACATCAGCGTCGCCAGAAGGCAACGCTGGGCTACCTTGGCGATCGGACGGGCGTTATCATTCAGCACAAAGCGGTTCACAGCCAAAGACCATTCCGGGTGAGCACGAGAGCGGTGTCGCAGACGTGAATTGACTTACTGTCCGTGACCCAAAATCGTCTTGGCAGGATTCATAATTACGATGCAAGGACTATGTTTTTTACTTATTCCAGGTTGGAACTATGGTCGACGCCACGGACCATCGCCGCCTCTCATCCCGGCGCCTCGTGAAAGCGTCGCGGTGTCACCGAAACCGCACAGCCCGCAGCGTCGAACGGGTTTCGCGACCGGCACCGTGCCCAGGAGGCAATTCCGCAACCGCGCTCGTATTTCGATGCGCGAAAAGTCGGTTTTTTCAGCAGATGCGCATCGTAATTTTTGGAAATACTTGATTTTTACGTAAGGACGACTACTATCAAATGGTTGCTTGCTCCGGTTCGGCCGCAAGCGATTGGGAGACAGAGCGCGCTCTTGCCGTCGTGAGGGAGCGCCATGCCCGACACTGTCCAGCCCAAACCCCCTCCTTCCAATGCTCCTCTGGCCAACGCTCCTCCGGCCAAGGCTCCCCTCACCAGGACCGAGCAGGCCGGCCCGGTGCCCCGGCAGGGCGATCTGCGCAACCGCCTGCTCCGCGCCATGGCGCCGGACGACTTCGCGCGTCTGCAGCCGCACCTGGAGCCGATGGCCGCCACCCTGCGCCAGTCCCTGATCCTGCCGCACCAGCCCGTCCGGCAGCTGTACTTTCCCGAGGACGGGTTCGTCTCGGTGGTGACCGGATCGGCGGTGGGCCGGGTCGAGATCGGGATCATCGGGCGCGAGGGGCTGGTCGGGGCGACCCCCATCCTGCTCGAGAGCGACCGGACGCCGAACCACGCCTTCGTGCAGAAGGCCGGGCAGCTGCTCGCCATCGACGCCGCCTTGCTCAACCGGGCCGTGGCGCAAAGCGTCTCTCTCCGGACCCTGCTGCTGCGCTACGTCCAGGTCCAGATCATCCACCTGGGCAAGGCCGCGCATGCCAACGCCACCTACACCATGGAGGTGCGCCTCGCGGGCTGGCTGCTGATGTGCCACGACAGGGTCGATGGCGACGAGATCGCCATCACGCACGAGTTCCTGGCCCTGATGCTCGGGGTGCAGCGCACCGGGGCGACGCTCGCCGTGCAGGTCCTGGAAAGCCAGCATATCATCCGGGCGCGGCGCGGACGGATCACCATCCTGGACCGCCCGGCCCTGCTGGATCTGGCGGGCGGAAGCTACGGCACCGCCGAGGCCGAGTATGCCCGGCTGATCGAAGGCGCCGGACCCGGCGCCTGATCCGACCGGCCTCAGGCTGCCAGCGGGAGGGCGTCCCGGGCCGGTGCGGCGGAGCGGATGCCCAGGAACGCCTCCACCGCCTCGAGGGAGTCGAAGGCCATGAATTCCGGGCGCAGGGGCTGGGGCAGGCCCGCGAAGGTCAGGCTCCGGAAGGTGTCCGGATGGGGATAGAGCTGGTAGGGGCCGCCCGCCGCCAGAGGCGGGAACAGGATCGCCACCTTCCGGCCGCCGAGCCGGACCAGGCGGGTGCTGCTGTAGGACAGGGTCTCGATCGTGTAGGCGGCCCGCTTCGGCGTGGTTTTCATACCCTTTTGCCTTTCATGCCCTTTTGCATTTCATGGATTTTGCCTTGCATCACGCTGGCCGTCGCAGCGCCGGCCCGTGCCCCGCGCCGGGGTCAGGCCGCCCGCGACACCCGCGCGGCTTTGCCGACGGGGCGAACCTCACCGGCCGGGAGAATCTCGCGGACGGGAAGAATCTCGCGGACAGGGAGAATCTCGCGAAACGGGAGAACGAGGACGCGGCGTCCCTGCCCGTCGTGGACGTCGACGATCCAGTCCGACCAGTCGAGCGCCGCCCCGACCCGCTCCATGGCGTGCAGCGCCACCTCCACGGCGTGGAAGCGGACCTGGGTCCGGTCGGCGATGGCGAGCCCCGTCGGGTCGATGATGGCCATGTGGCCGTCGGTGCAGTGAAAGCGGTACGGGGAATGGGACTGACGCGGGACAGCCATGTCCGGGCCTCTCCTCGGCTTGAGTCGCGACGCGTCTCCCAAGAGGACCGACAATCTTCGGAGGCGGGGCCTCGCGAAGGACGGGTCCTGTCGACAAGACGGGTCTGCAGCGGCGTTCCGTCGATATAAGTTCTTCTTTTGTTCTCATCAAGATTCCGGCCCTGCGCGTTCTGACGCGGCCCGGTGCTCAACCTTGGCCGGTGGCCACGGGTGCGAACCCGTTGCTGGCCGCCGCCCTGAGAAAGCCCCCTCCTAGCCGCGCTCGCGCAGCCATTGGCCGAGCTTGGTCCAGCGCCGCGCCTGCCGCACGCCGGACAGAGCCATCCGGATCGCCCGGGGCTGGCCGATCAGCACCACCAGTTGCCGCCCCCGCGTCACCGCCGTGTACAGGAGGTTGCGCGCCAGCATGGCGGCGTGCTGGGTCACGATCGGGATCACCACCGCCGGATATTCGGAGCCCTGGCTCTTGTGGATGGTGGTGGCGAAGGCCGGCACCAGGGTGTCGAGTTCGCCGTACGGATAGGCGACCGCGCGCCCGTCGAACGACACGATCACCGCCTGATCCTCGGTATCGATGCGGGTGACGCAGCCGAGATCGCCGTTGAATACGTCGCGGTCGTAGTCGTTCCGCGTCTCCATCACCCGGTCGCCGGGGGCAAAGCGCCAGCCGAAGCGCTCCACCGCCTCGGCCCCCGGCGGGTTCAGCACCCGCTGGAGTTCGTGGTTAAGGTTGCGGCTGCCGAGCACCCCGCGCAGCATCGGCGTCAGCACCTGCACGTCGCGGATCGGGTCGAGGCCGAAGCGGGCGGGGATGCGCGTCGTGACCACGTCGACCAGCCGGGCAAGCCCGATCTCGGGATCGTCGACCGCGATCCAGTAGAAATCCGCCGCATCCGGAGATGCCGGAGCTGTGGTCTCCGACCCCGGAGGCCCGGCCTCCGGGACCGGGGGTAACGCCTCCGGCACCGGAGGCAGCGCCTCCGGCATCAGCCCGCGGTTGATGCGATGGGCGTTGACGACGATCCGGCTCGCCGCGGCCTGGCGGAACACCTCGGTGAGGCGGGCCACGGGAACGCGCGCCGAGGCGATGAGGTCGGCCAGCACCTGGCCCGGCCCGACCGAGGGCAATTGGTCGACGTCGCCGACGAGGAGCAGGGCCGCCCGCTCCGGCATCGCCTTGAGGAGCGCGTTCATCAGCGGCACGTCGATCATCGAGGCCTCGTCGACGACGAGGAGGTCGCAGTCGAGCGGGCGGTCGGCGTCGCGGGTGAAGCCGCCGCCCGCCGGGTCGATCTCCAGGAGGCGGTGCAGGGTCCTGGCCGCCAGCCCGGTCTGCTCGGTCATGCGCTTGGCCGCCCGGCCGGTGGGGGCGGCCAGCAGCACGCGCACGCCCTTGGCGCCGAGGATGCGCAGGAGCGCGTCGAGCGTGCTGGTCTTGCCGACGCCGGGCCCGCCGGTGAGGACGCAGAGCCGGGCGGCGAGCATCGTCCCGATGGCGGCCCCCTGCGACGGCGACAGGGTCCGGCCCGTGCGCGCCTCGACCCAGGGGATCGCCCGGGCAGCGTCGATGGCGGGCCAGGGCGGGGGGCCGTCGCGGCGCGCGATCAGGCGCTCGGCGATGGCCCGCTCGGCCCCGTGCAGGCCCTTGAGGAACAGGCAGGTTTCGGAGCCGGAAGGCCCGGTCTCGATGGTGTCCGCCACCACGTCGGCGCCGCGCAGTTCCAGCGCGATGGCGAGGCGGATCAGATCGGGCTCGACCGCGAGCAGGCGCTGGGCGAGCGCCACGAGGCGCTCGGTCGGCAGGGCGCAGTGGCCCGCGTCGGTGGCGGTCTGGAGCGCGAAGGTGATCCCGGCACGCAGGCGCTGCGGCGCCTCCGGCGCCATCCCGAGCCGCATCGCGATGGCATCGGCGGTGCGGAAGCCGATGCCGCGGATGTCGCGGGCGAGGCGATAGGGGTCCTGCGTCATGACGGGAATCGCGTCGCGCCCGTAAGTGCGGAAGATACGCACCGCCCGGGCGGTGCCGACCCCGTGCGCGTGCAGGAACACCATGATCTCCCGCACCTGCTTCTGCTCGGCCCAGCCGCGCAGGATGCGGGCGGCGCGCTTGGGGCCGATCCCCGCCACCTCGGTCAGGCGGCCGGGCTCCGCCTCGATGACCGCGAAGGTGTCCGCGCCGAACAGCGCCACGATGCGCTCGGCCATGGCCGGTCCGATGCCGCGCATCTGGCCCGAGGCGAGGTAGCGGGCGATGCCGTCGCGGCCCGTCGGCGGCGTCACCCGCAGGGTCTCGGCCCGGAACTGCAGCCCGTGCTGGCGGTCGCTGGTCCATTGGCCCGCGGCGGCGATCCACTCGCCCGCCGCGATCGCCGGGGCGTGGCCGACCAGGGGCACGAGGTCGCGCCGGCCCGCCACGTGCACCTTGAGCACGCAGAAGCCGGTCTCGGCGTTGTGGAAGGTGACGCGCTCGATCGTGCCCGCGAGGGTGTCGTGGCCCGGATGCGGTTCGATCTCGCCCGGGCGGATCATCCTGTTCACGCAACAAGTCCTGCGTCAGGCTCAGGCCGCGCGGCGGCTGTTTCTGTTGAATCAGGCCGCGCGGCGGCTGTTTCTGTTGAATCAGGCCGCGCGGCGGCTGGGTTTCTTCGGCGGCCAGCCCAAGGCGACGAGGCGGGCGCGGGCGTAGTCGCGGACTTCGTCGCGGGTGCCCGGCGGCATTCCGGCGAGCACCTGCTGGGTTTCGGCATCGAGCATCAGGTCGGTCACCGCGTCGATGCTGTCCTGCGCGTCGATGCGGCGCTTCAGGTCGGCCTCGGCCTCCGTCACCGCGTCGAACGGATCGGGATTCGCGAAGGCGTCGTCGACGGCCTCGATCGCGGCCGGGTGGCCCTGCCGGAACTCGTCGGCCTCCTCCTCGGAATAGACCAGCCCGTGCAGTTCCAGGAGCTTGAGGATCACCCGGTCCTTGGCGCGCTTCTCCGCCATGGCGTAGACGTAGCCGGCCTGGCGGCCGGACACCCGGTAGTTCACGTTGACCAGGGCCTCGCCGATCGACCACTCGACCCGCTCGGTCCCGGCCTTCGTCCCGGTTTTGGTCCCCGCCATCCTGCCCGTCACCAGGATGACGGCCTCGTCGCGCTCGGCCCGCACCAGGGTCGGCGGGTCGAAGGTGATGCCGGCCTGGGCCGCGATCCGCTCCAGGGTCCGGTGATAGATCACCGCCGTGCCCTGCACGCGCCAGACATTGCCGCCGAAGGGTTCCCCGTAGCGGACCAGAATGTCCGCGATCTGCTTGTCCGCCGTTCTCATCCGGTCCGCCCGTCGCGATGCGGAGCCCCCATCGCGTTCATGATTTGTTCTGACCATTCCGATTTGGTTCCGGCGGGTCGCGTCTGCAAGTGGGTCTTTGCAAGTGGGTCTTTGCGAGTGGGTCTTTGCCAGTGGGTGCGTCGCATTCGATGGTCGGCTAGAGTTGCCCGCCGGAGACGTTGCCCTCGCGCCGCAGCAGAGACCCCGTCGAACCGGCATCATCCCAAGCAAGCATGACCATAGGAGCCTCGATGACCGCGCTGATCTTCTCCGTGTCGCGCTCCGATGGCGAGGGCGTCTACCGGATGGAGGCGACGAAGACGCCACGCGGCGTGCGCTTCACCTGCACCTGCCCGGAGGGGGTCGCGGACCAGCATTGCGAGCACCGCCTCGCCCTGCTCCTGGGCGATGTCGCCCACCTCGCCTCGGTCGATCCCGCGGCGGTGGAGGCGCTCAAGGGCCTGACCCGCGGCTCGCCCCTGATGCACGCCGTCCATCGCCTGGCCCAGGCGGAGGCCGCGGAGGCCGAGGCCCGCGCCGACCTGGAGCGCGCCCGGCAGGTGCTCGCCACCATCTTGGGTGGATGAATCCACCATTCCGGGTGGATGAATCCGCCGTTCTGGGCGGATGAATCCGCCGTTCTGGGCGGCTCGCCCCGCCGGCCGGGCGGTGACCTCGGCCGGGTGGGCAACCGGACCCGGTGCGTCGGCTTCAGCCCCGGTCGGGCCGCGCCTCCCAGATCGCGGCCTCGACGAAGGGACGCCGAAGCTGCGGCCCGGCGCCGCTGCGGTGGATGAAGTCGTTGGCGCCGGGGTGGCGGCGGATGGCCTTGGCCAGGTTCAGCCGGTAGCCGGCCGCGAACACGAAGGGCGGCGCCATCGGGTCGGCCATGAAGGCCTCGATGGCCGCCTTGACCTCGGTCTCGGGGATGAGGCCCAGGTCGCACAGGGCGCGGATCGTCAGCTTCTCGGTCATGCGGTCCTCCATAGGCGCAAGGGGGATCGGCGCAAGGGGGATGGGCGCAAGGGGGGCGCCGCCGCAACGCGGCCTTGAGCCGAGGCACCGCACCGGCTACCTCTTGGTGCGGGGGCCAAGCTTGCCCGGAAACCCGGCCGCGCCGCGCGCGGCGCCGCCGGGGCATTCCGAGACGCCGTCCCGCCGGCCGAAAGTGCATCCGTGGCGCCCACCCTGTCCCCCCCGCTTCCCCCCCCAGAGCCCGAATCCGGCGGCCGCCCGCGGGTGAGCGCGCGCGGCCGCCTGCGGACCTACTTCCTCACCGGCATCATCGTGTCGGGGCCGCTCGCCATCACGATCTACCTGACCTGGTGGTTCATCAGCCTCATCGACGGCTGGGTGAAGCCCCTGGTGCCGGCGAGCTACCTGCCCGACCATTACCTGCCGTTCTCGATTCCGGGACTCGGCCTCCTCATCGCCTTCGTGGCGGTGACGCTGCTGGGCTTCCTCACCGCCAACCTCGTCGGGCGCAGCGTGGTCGAGTTCGGCGAGGTGCTGCTCGCCCGCACCCCCGTCATCTCGGGGCTCTACAAGGGCCTGCGCCAGATCTTCGAGACCCTGTTCTCAGCCAACGGCACCTCGTTCCGCACCGTCGGCCTGGTGGAATTCCCCGTGAAGGGCACCTGGTCGGTGGTGTTCCTCTCGGCGCCCGCCGCCCCGGACGTGCAGAACGCCCTGGCGCCGGGGGGCGACCATGTCGGGGTGTTCCTGCCCTGCGCGCCCAACCCGACCACCGGGTTCTTCTTCTACCTGCCGCGCAGCGAGATCGTCGAAGTGGCCATGAGCGTCGACGACGCGGCCAAGCTGGTGATGTCGGCCGGCGTGATCCAGCCCGAGGATCCGCACGCCCGAGACACCCATGCTCGGGAAGGCCATGCTCGGGAAGGCCATGCCCGGGAAGGCCATGCTCGGGAAGGCCATGCCCGGGACGCCCACGCAAAGGAGTCCCACACCAGGTTCCAGGCCCTGGCCTCCACCCTGCGGGCGGCCCAGGGGGAACCCGCCGGCCCGGCGGCCCGCCGCGAAGAGGTCTGATCCGGCGCCTCGCCGGGACGCGGATCGATTCCGGTCAGGCCGGCGGGAGCGGAGCTGCCAGACATCGCCGCAGGGCCTCCGCCGCCGGCGCGGGGTGCCCGAACAGGTAGCCCTGGACCTCGTCGCAGGCGGCCGCGCGCAGGCGGGCGAACTGCGCGTCCGTCTCGATGCCCTCGGCGGTGGTGGCGATGCCGAGGCTCGCCCCGAGGCCGATGACCGCCCGGACGATGGCCGCCGCGTGCGGGTTGGATTCCATCTCGCTCACGAAGGTGCGGTCGATCTTGATCCGGTCGAACGGAAAGGCGCGCAGGTAGCTCAGGGAGGCATAGCCGGTGCCGAAATCATCGAGGGCGATCCGGACGCCGAGGGCGCGCAGGCGGTGCAGGGTGGCGAGGTTGGCCGCGTTCTCCGCGAGCAGGACGGTCTCGGTGATCTCGAGTTCGAGCCGTTCGGGCGCCAGCCCGGCCTCGGCCAGGATCCGGCCCACGCCCTGGACGAGGCGGCGGTCCCGGAACTGGAGCGGCGAGAGGTTGACGGCGACCCGGAGGTGCCCGGGCCAGCCCGCCGCCTCGGCACAGGCCCGGCCCAGGACCCAGTCGCCGATCGGCCCGATCAGGCCCGTCTCCTCGGCCAGCGGCACGAACTCGGCGGGCGGGACGAAGCCGCGTTCGGGATGGCGCCAGCGCAGCAGGGCTTCGAAGCCGGTGAGTTGCCCGGACCCGACCCCCAGGATCGGCTGGTAATGGACCTCCAGGGCGCCCGCCGCGAAGGCGGTGCGCAGGTCCTGCTCCAGGGCGCGCCGCCGTTGAAGCCCCGCCTCCATCGCGGGTTCGAAGACCCGGTGGGTGTTCCGGCCCGCGGCCTTGGCCTGGTACAGGGCGAGATCGGCATTGCGCAGGAGACGGTCGGGATCGGTCCCGTCCCGGGGCAGGCGGGCGAGCCCGATGCTGACGCCGATCCGGACCGCCTGCCCCTGGATCGGGAAGGGCCGGCCGAGGCTTCGGATCAGCCGGGCGGCGAGGGTCCGCACGCGCTCGACCGGGATCGGCGCGGAGGCCGGGTCGTCCACCATCAGGATCGCGAACTCGTCGCCGCCCATGCGCGCGACGACCACCTCCCGTCCGACCGCCGGCCCGGCTTCTCGGCCCTCTTCTCGGCTGCCTTCTTGCCCGGATTCTTGCCCGGATTCTTGCCCGGATTCTTGCCCGACCCCCTCCAGCAACCGTTCGGCGACGCCGCACAGCAGCGTGTCGCCGGCGGAATGCCCGAGGGTATCGTTGACGGATTTGAAATGGTCGAGGTCGAGGCAGAGCAGCCAGGCCCCGACGCCGCTCCAGCGCGGCTGCGCGATCACCTCCGCGAGGCGGTCGCGCAGCCGCACGCGGTTGGGCAGATCGGTCAGGGCGTCGTGATGCGCCATGTGGGCGATGCGGGCCTCGGCCCGGCGCCGCTCGGTCACGTCCACCACGGCGGCCAGCACCGCCGCGCGCCCATGGAACTCGAGGCGGCGCTCGAACAGGTTGACCTCGATCCGGGTGCCGTCGGCCCGCCGATGGACCCGGGGCAGGCCCGGATCCGTCATCGCCCGGGTTGCGGGCTCGAGGTCGCCCTGGGTCAGGGCGAGGAAGCGATCCCGGGCGTAGCCGTAATGGACCAGGGCCGCATCGTTGACCGCGAGAAAGCGATGATTGTCGCGGTCGACCAGCCACATCGGCAGCGGGTTGTTCTCGAACAGGAGGCGCGCGGACGCCTCGCGGGCCTTCAGGTCGCCCACATCGACGAAGGTCAGGGCGAGGAGATCGCCGATGCAGCCGGCCTCGATCTTCAGGTGGAGGACGGCCCCGTCCGGCACCGGAACGCTGAGCTCGAACACCGCACGGCGTTCCGCCTCGATGATGCGGAACAGGCGCCGCAGGGCCCGGGTCTCGACGAGGCCCGGGACGATATCGGTGAGGCGCCGCCACTGCAGCTCCGGGATGGTCCGGCCGAGCATGCGGGCGGCTCCCTCGTTGGCCGCAACGATCTTGAAATCGTTCAGCCGCCCGTCGGGGCCGCGGACCGTGCTCAGGGCCAGCATGCCCTGGTCGGTGGCGCCGAAGATCGCCTTCACGAGGTCGTAGCGCGAGGGCGGACCCGACAGGCTGACCAGGACCAGGGGCTGCTCCGCGCCCCAGGACAGGGGCAGGGCCAGGAACGTGATGCCGGTGACGATGCCGTCCTGCACGCGGTCGCAGCGTGTCCGGGCGGGACCGTTCTGGTCGAGGGCCCGGGCGACGACCTCGTCGAGAGGCTGGCGCACGTCCTCGCCGAGATCCGACACGGCGCAGCGGACCTCGCCGGGAACCCGCTCGCTGCGCCCGAGCCAGATGGCGAAATGGCTGCCGCTCCAGAGGATCCGGGTCGGCCGGCCGTCCTGCGTGGCGATCAGGGCGGCGTGGTCGGCATGGCGCCCGAGCGTGCCGAGCACCACGGACTCGTAGGTGGGGATCGCCTCGCCGGCGCGGCGGGCGGCGTGCCAGCGATCGATCAGGGGCGTCGGCCGCGCGGCGTCGCGTCGCGATCCCCGGGGTTCGCCCTGGCCCTGGCTCGGCATCGACCCCGCTCCCCTGGTTGCAGGCGGGAGGCTGCGCACGGGAAGGTTGACGCCAGGTTCATCAGCCGGCGCAGGACACTGATCCTTGAAAACCGATCGTCGAAAACCGGTCCGTGCCCTATCCGGCGCCCAGCAGCCGGATCGCGGCGTCGCGCTCGAACAGGTAGAGCAGCACCCGCAGGGCCTGGCCGCGCGTGCTCTTCAGGCCGGGATCGCGCTGGACCACGAGTTGCGCATCGTCGCGGGCCACCTGCAGCAATTCGGCGTCGGTCTCCAGGCTGGCGAGGCGGAAGGCCGCGAGGCCCGATTGCCGGGTGCCCAGCACCTCGCCCTCGCCGCGCAGGCGCAGGTCTTCTTCCGCGATGCGGAAGCCGTCCTCGGTCTCGCGCATCATCTCCAGGCGCGCCCGCGAGACCTGCCCGAGGGGACCGCGATAGAGCAGCAGGCAGGTGGAGGCGCGGGTACCCCGCCCGACCCGGCCGCGCAGCTGGTGGAGCTGGGCCAGCCCGAAGCGCTCCGCATGCTCGATGACCATGATGGTCGCTTCCGGCACGTCGACGCCGACCTCCACCACCGTGGTGGAGACCAGGATCCTGGTCTCGCCCCGCTGGAAGCGCTCCATGGCGGCGTCCTTGTCGGGCCCCGGCATCTTGCCGTGGATGAGGCCGACCGCGTCGCCGAAGCTGTGGCGCAGATCCGCGAAGCGCTCCTCGGCGGCGGCCAGATCGACGAACTCGGATTCTGCCACCAGGGGGCAGATCCAGTAGACCCGGTCGCCGGCGGCCACGGCCCGGCCCAACCCCGCCACCACCTCGTCGAGGCGGTCGGTGGAGACGAGGCGGGTGGCGATCGGCTGGCGTCCGGCGGGCTTCTCGTCGAGCACCGAGACGTCCATGTCGCCGAAGCAGGTCAGCGCCAGGGTGCGGGGAATCGGGGTCGCGGTCATCACCAGGATGTCGACGGCGGCGCCCTTGGCCCCCAGCGCCAGGCGCTGGTGCACGCCGAAGCGGTGCTGCTCGTCCACCACCGCCACGCCGAGATCGGCGAACACCACGCTGTCCTGGAACAGCGCGTGGGTGCCGACCACGATGTCGACCGCGCCGGATGCCAGCGCCGCCAGGGTGGCGCGACGCTCGGAGGCCTTGTCGCGCCCGGTGAGGAGGCGCAGGCGCAGGCCGTCGGTGAGAGGCGCCAGGCGCTCGAAATGCTGGCGCGCCAGGATCTCGGTGGGGGCCATCAGGGCGGCCTGGCGCCCGACCTCCACGGCCGACGCCATGGCGAGCAAGGCCACGGCGGTCTTGCCGGAGCCGACATCGCCCTGGAGCAGGCGCAGCATGCGCCGGTCGGAGGCGAGATCGGCGCGGATCTCGGCGACGGCGCGGCTCTGCGCCCCCGTGAGCGCGAAGGGCAGGGCGGCCTCGATCCGGCCGCTCAACCTGCCGTCCCCCGCATTGGCCCGGCCCGGGGCGCGGCGGTTGCGGGCGCGCATCAGGGCCAGCGCCAGCTGCGAGGCGAGAAGCTCGTCATAGGCGAGGCGCCGCCGGGCCGGCGTGCGCGGCGGCGCGGTCATGCCCTCCGGCACGGGCGGCGGCGCGCTCTCGGGCCGGTGCTCGGCCCGCAGGGCGTCGGCGAAGGCCGGCAGCCCCTCGCGGGCGATCCAGGCCGGGTCCTGCCACTCGGGCAGCACCGGCAGGCGCTCCAGGGCGGCATGGGCGAGCTTCGAGATCGCCCGCGAGGTCAGCCCCTCGGTGGCGCCGTAGATCGGCTCGACCACGGGGAGAGCGGCCAGCCCTGCCTCGTCGACGATGCGGGCGGGATGGACCATCTGGCGGTGCCCGTCCCAGAGATCGATGCGCCCGGTGATGTAGCGGTGGCTCCCGAGCGGCAGCATCTTCTCGACCCGGGCCTGGGGCATGCCGAAGAACACCAGGGTGATGTCGCCGGTGGCGTCCTCGACCAGCACCCGGAACGGCCGCCGGCCGGCCCCGGGCTGGGGCGCCCGGTAGCCCGTCACGGTGACGCCGAGGGTCACCGGCTCGCCAGGGGGCGCCTCCGCGATGGAGCCCATCAGGCGACGGGCGACGCCGCCCTGCGGCAGGTGGAACAGGAGGTCGACGATGCGGGCCGGCTGCTCGGGCGTGCCGAGCAGCCGCTCGATCATCGGCGCCATCTTGGGGCCGATGCCCGGCAGCCCGCGCGCGGGCGCGAACAGGGCATCGAGGATGCTCGGACGGAGCAGGGGCTGGCGCGGCGCGGCGTCGGTCATGCGGCTCGTTGGAGGGAAGGCACGGATGGGATGCGGAACGGGCGCCACCGTGCGTGACGGCGGGATGGTGGCGCGGGCGGCTGTCTCTATATACACCCACGAAGGCTTGGTCCTGCGACGGATGCCGCATCGGGGCCGGGCAGGGGATGGCATGATCCGGGGATCCCCGGATCACAGCATCCCGGGATCCCCGCATCACAGGCTGACCGCATGTCCGGCACCACCCGCACCAGCGCCGACCTCGATCCGCGCCGCCGCCGCACCCTCTTCCGCGCCTGGCACCGCGGCATCCGCGAGATGGACCTGATCATGGGTCGCTTCGCCGATGCCGAGATCGGCACCCTCTCGGAGGAGGAGCTGACCCTCTTCGAGGCCCTGATCGAGGTGCCGGACCGCGACCTGTTCCGCTGGCTCACCGGCGAGGACCCGACGCCCGAGAACTACGACACCCCGGTCTACCGCCGCCTCAAGGCCTTCCATAAGCACGACGCGCCGATTCATTAGGGGGCGATGGCGACAGGGGGCGATGGCGACCCGTTCGCGCCCCTCGGTATCGCCTGTCGATCCTGCCCCGTGCAGACATCCTGTCTGGCTTGAGCCGCAAGCGTCGGCGTCGGCCCGGAGCATCACGCCATGACGTCCGTCGCGTTTCCAGACATCCGCATCACCGCCGGGTTGATCGACGACGGTCACGGTCGGCTCCTGCTGGTGCGGAAACGGGGCACCCGCTGGTTCATGCAGGCCGGCGGCAAGATCGAAACGGGCGAAAGCGCGCGGTCGGCCCTGTGCCGTGAACTCCACGAGGAAATCGGCGTGACGCTGGAGGAGGGCGAGGCCCGCCATCTCGGCTGTTACCGGGCTGTCGCCGCCAACGAGACCGGGATGATGGTTCAGGCCGAACTCTTCCATCTGAGACTGGCCGGGACGCCGACGATCGGCTCGGAAATCGAGGAGGCGATCTGGGTCGCGCACGACGCAGCAGGGGGCCTCCCGCTGGCCCCGCTCACGCGCGACCATGTCCTTCCGCTGGCAAGAGCCCTTCCCCTGGCAAAAGCCCTTCCGCTGGCAAGAGCGCTCTGAACGTCCGGTCCGGCACCCACGGAGACCGTCGATTCCGTTTCGGTGTCACGCTGATCGACGGCGTCCGATTGCAGAGGGATCGCGTTCGCGCCAAGTCTTGCGCCGACCGCAACCTGCAGCTGCATCTTTCGGGGTGCAGCGGCGTCAGCCGAGACGAGCCCTGTGAGCGCATCCATCGCGACCGCGAAGAACGGGGCGGCCCTCGCCGCCGTTTCCCTGTCGGCCCTCATGCTGGGACTCGAGATCTCCAGCATCCCGGCCATCCTGCCGACCCTCGAGCGGGTCCTGCCCGCCGACTTCCGGCAGCTGCAATGGATCGTGAACGCTTACACGATCGCCATGACGACCTGTCTCATGGCGATGGGGGCCCTCGCCGACCGCCTCGGGCGAAAGCGCGTCTTCATGGCCGGCGTTCTCGCGTTCGGCCTCGCCTCCTTGGCCTGCGGGCTGGCAACGCAGGCGCCGGTCCTGATCGCCGCCCGCTTCGTGCAGGGTGCGAGCGCCGCCGCCATGCTGGCCTGCCAGATCGCCATCCTGTCCAACCAGTTCCGCGATGGGGCGGAGCGTGGCTCGGCCTTCGGCTGGTGGGGCGTCGTCTTCGGCTTCGGTCTCGGATTCGGCCCGCTGATCGGCGGGCTCACCGTGGCGGTTGCAAGTTGGGAATGGGTGTTCCTGGTTCATGTCGAGCTCGCCGCCGTGACGTGGGCCGCCGCGAAGGCCGGCATCACGGAATCCTTCGACACCCAGGCGGTGCGGTTCGACTGGCCGGGCGTGGCCACGCTCTCCTTCTCCGTCTTCGCGCTGGTCTATCTCATCACGCAGGGCGAAGCGCCCGTCCCTGCCAACCCCGCAGCCCTCGCGCTCGCCCTCGCGGGCCTTGCGAGCGTCCTCGCCTTCCTTCTGGTGGAGACGCGCACGCCTCGCCCGATGTTCGACTTCGGCGCCTTCCGCAACCGGGCCTTCTCCGGCGCCCTTCTCGGCGCGGCCGGCATGAACTTCAGCTTCTGGCCCTTCGTGATCTACCTGCCGATCTACGTCCAGGCGGTTCAAAACCTCGACAGCGTCCGGATGGGTCTGGCGCTTCTCGCCTAGACGTTGCCGACGCTCCTCGTCCCCCCGCTGGCCGAGCGATTGCTCCTGGCGCGCGGACCCCGCTTCGTGATCCCGCTCGGCCTCCTCACCATCGGCCTGGGCTTCGTCCTGATGCGGCTGGGGGCAGGCCTCGGCGAAGCGGCCTGGGTCACCCTGCTGCCCGGCTGTGTCGTGACCGGTCTCGGCGTGGGCCTCACCAACACGCCCGTCGCCAACACGGCGACAGGCTCCGTCGCGATCGAGCGCGCCGGCATGGCCTCAGCCATGGACATGAGCGTGCGGATGATGGCGCTCTCGATCAGCATCGCCCTGATGGGCCTCATCCTCGTCCGGGGCATCCGCGCAAGCCTGGAACCCGTCGCGCCCCACGCGGCTTCAGGCCTGACCGCGCTCTCCGAATCCGTCGCCGCCGGCAACCTCGCCGCGGCCGAGGCCGCCGGTATCCCCGTTGAGATGGCCCGTCACGCGCTCGGAGAGGGGTTCGATGCGGTGATGCTCTATGGGGCGACAGCAGCCTTCGGGTTTGGGTGTCTCAGCTTGTTGACCCTGAAGGGCGGAGCAAGGATGCCGGCTCTCCGCTGACGCATGGGATTTGTCAGGGATCATCGGGTTTGTCAGGGATCCGTGGAAACCGGTGATCCCGACAGGACAAACGAAAACGAAAGCGTCTCAAGCCTCGCGCTCCGCGGATCAGGTGCCGAACCCCGTCGTCGTCCGAGTTTCGAGTTCCGAGCGTCGGCAAACGGCAGGCTGTCGTCGAAAAGACTTGACAATATTCCTATATTGTGCCTCTATCCTCACACCTGCCGCCCGAACGAAGCGGGAGCCTGACCGGAGACCGACCGGGTGGGCTGGAGGGCGGCGGGGCGGTGCCCGCGTCGGTGGCTTCGGTCGCTGCCGCCTCGGGCGACGGCTCGTTACAACCGTTGGCTCGGGTCTGGGCGGCGCGCCGGGGGAGGAAATGCCCTCGCCGTTCGACCCGTCCCTGGGGCAGCGGGGAAAAGCTGCGGCGCCGCCCATGACGAGGCGGCGTGCGACGAAGGCTCGCTCCGAAGCGTGCGGGGTCTCTCCGAAACCCGCCGAACTTAGCGCCAGCACGAGATCCGTTGGAGACATCGCGACGTGAACGGCCCCGGCGGCGACGCCGGAGCCCGGGACGCCGGGGGACCGGCAACCATCAAAAGCGCACAGAAGGGTTCCGCGGCGTCCCGCGTCCCCGTTCGGCGTGTTCCTTGGGCCATGCCCCCGGCGCAAAACCGCGCGCGGGGGTAAAGCCGCTTGGGGGGGGGGCCGCTTGGGGGGGGGCCGGCCGCACGCCGCTGCGCTGGATCAACGCGGCGGGGTGCGTTAACGCCGGTACGGCGCGGGGCAGGTCTGGTAAGGACCGGGCTCAGGGATACATACGCGTTCGTCGCTTCCGGGTCCGCGCCCGGGGGAACGCAACGTCCTTTCGAGGCCGCCGCGGCGGTCCTTCCGAGACAGGAGGGCGGACGGAGACAGTCGCTTCCGCCCGGCCCAGCACGAGTTCAGAACCCCGACCCGATGGCCAAGCCCCAGACGAACCCGCCTCAGATCAAAGCGGCCGCCCCCGCGCCGAAGCCCCAGACGGCGCGCTTCGCCCTGCCGAAATCCGGGGCGCTGGCCCGCGCCCTCGACGCGCTGAAGCGCGGCGACAGCCCGACCCTGGCCAATGTGCCGGAGGGCTTCGACGCCCTCGTGGTGGCGGATCTGGCCCGGGCGCTCAGCCGCGATTTCGAGGGGCCGGCGGTGCTGGTCCACGTGGCCCGCGATTCCGGGCGCTCGGCCGCCTTCGTCAGTGCCCTGAAGTTCGTCGCGCCCGAGATCGAGACGATGAGCGTGCCGGCCTGGGACTGCCAGCCCTACGACCGGGTCTCGCCCAACGGCGCCATCGCGGCCCAGCGCATGACGGCCCTGTCGCGGCTCGCCCGCTCGCGCTCCTCGGAGGAGCAGCCCCGCATCCTCTGCACCACCGTCAACGCCCTGATCCAACGCGTCCCCCCCCGCGAGAAGATCGCGGTCGAGACGTTCTCGGCCGCCATCGGCAACGTGGTCCCGATGGACACGGTGACGGCCTGGGTCGAGGCCAACGGCTTCCTGCGCACCGGGACGGTGCGCGACACCGGCGAGTACGCGGTGCGCGGCGGCATCCTCGATCTGTCGCCCCCCGGCCTGCCCAATCCGATCCGCCTCGACTTCTTCGGCGACACCCTGGAGTCGATCCGCGCCTTCGATCCCGAGACCCAGCGCACCGTCGGGCAGCTGCGCTCCCTCGACCTCGTGCCGATGAGCGAGGTGCAGCTCACCACCGAGACGATCCGGCGCTTCCGCCAGGGCTATCTCTCCACCTTCGGGGCGGCCACCCGCGACGACCGGCTCTACGAGACCATCAGCGAGGGCCGGCGCTATGCCGGCCTCGAGCACTGGATGCCGCTGTTCTACGACCATCTCGACACGCTGTTCGACTATGTCGGCGGGGTGCCGCTGGTGTTCGACGCCCAGGTGGACGAGGCGGCGGGCGAGCGCCTGACCCTGATCCGCGACTATTACGACGCCCGCGCCGAGGCGATGAAGGCACCGTCCCCGGGCGTCGCACCCTACAAGCCGCTGAAACCCTCCGCCCTCTATCTCACGCCGAACGAGTGGCGCGACCGGGTGGCCGCGGCCTCGGTCGCCCGGCTCTCGCCCTTCTCGATGCCGGAGAGCCCCGACCGGGCGACCATCGACTGCGAGGGCCGTCAGGGCCGCACCTTCGCGGCCGAGCGCGCCGACGAATCCGCCAGCGTGTTCGACGCCGCCGTCGCCCACGTGAAGGACCTGCAGGGGTCCGGTCATCACGTGATCCTGGGCTCCTGGTCCGACGGCTCGCGCGACCGGCTCTGCTCGGTGCTGGCCGATCACGGGCTGAAGAAGCCCGTCGCCATCAACACCCTGACGGCGGTGAACGCGCTGAAGCGCGGCACCGACGTGGCGGTGGCGGTGTGGGGCCTCGAATCCGGCTTCGTCGTCGACCGGCTCGCGGTGATCTCGGAGGGCGACATCCTCGGCGACCGGCTGGTGCGCCAGAAGCGCAAGGCCAAGCGCCCGCAGGACATCATCCTGGAGGTGCAGGCCCTCCAGCCCGGCGACCTCGTGGTCCATGCCGACCACGGCATCGGCCGCTTCGTCGGCCTCAAGACGGTGACGGCCGCGGGGGCGCCGCACGATTGCCTCGAGATCCAGTATGCCGGCGGCCTGCTGCTGCTGCCGGTGGAGAACATCGAGCTTCTGACGCGCTATGGCTCGGAGGATGCCGAGGTCGCCCTCGACCGTCTCGGCGGCGGCGCCTGGCAGGCCCGCAAGGCCAAGATGAAGAAGCGCATCCTGGAGATGGCGGGCCAGCTCATCCGGATCGCGGCCGAGCGCTTCGTCCGTCAGGCGCCCCGGCTCCACGCACCGGAAGGCCTGTACGACGAGTTCGCGGCGCGCTTCGCCTTCAACGAGACCGAGGATCAGGCCAACGCCATCGACGCGGTGCTCACCGACCTCAACGCCGGCCGGCCGATGGACCGCCTCGTCTGCGGCGATGTCGGCTTCGGCAAGACCGAGGTGGCGTTGCGCGCCGCCTTCGCGGGCGCGCTCGGCGGCAAGCAGGTGGCGGTGGTGGTCCCCACCACGCTGCTGGCGCGCCAGCACTACCGGACCTTCGCCGAGCGCTTCAAGGGCCTGCCCGTCGAGGTCGCCCAGATGTCGCGCTTCGTCTCGAACACCGAGATGAAGCGGGTGCGCGACGGGCTCACCGCCGGCACCGTCGACATTGTCGTCGGCACCCACGCGCTGCTGGCCAAGACCGTCGCCTTCAAGGATCTCGGCCTCATCATCGTCGACGAGGAGCAGCATTTCGGCGTCGCCCACAAGGAGCGCCTCAAGGCGCTCCAGGCCGACGTCCACGTGCTCACCCTGTCGGCGACGCCGATCCCCCGCACCCTGCAGCTCGCCATGACGGGGGTCCGCGAACTCTCGATCATCGCGACGCCGCCGGTGGATCGCCTGGCGGTCCGCACTTCGGTGACGCCGTTCGATCCCCTGCTGATCCGCGAGGCGCTGCTGCGCGAGCGCTATCGCGGCGGCCAGTCGTTCTACGTGGTGCCCCGCATCGAGGACCTCGCCGAGGTCAAGCGCTTCCTCGACCAGGAGATGCCCGAGACCACCGTCGCGGTCGCCCACGGCCAGATGGCGGCGGGCCAGCTCGAGGACGTGATGACGGCCTTCTACGAGGGCAAATACGACGTGCTGCTCTCGACCACCATCGTCGAATCCGGCCTCGACATCCCCACCGCCAACACCCTGATCGTGCACCGGGCCGACATGTTCGGCCTCGCCCAGCTCTACCAGCTGCGCGGCCGCGTCGGGCGCGCCAAGGCCCGGGCCTACGCGCTGTTCACCACCCCGGCCAACCGCACCCTCACGGTCCAGGCGGAGAAGCGCCTGCAGGTGCTCCAGACCCTCGATACCCTCGGGGCCGGCTTCCAGCTCGCGAGCCACGACCTCGACATCCGCGGGGCCGGCAACCTCCTCGGCGACGCGCAGTCCGGCCATATCAAGGAGGTCGGCTACGAGCTCTACCAGCAGATGCTGGAGGATGCCGTCACCGCGCTCAAGGCCGGCATCGACGAGCCGGTGGAGGAGGCGTGGTCGCCCACCATCGCCCTCGGCGCGCCGGTCACGATTCCGGAAGACTACGTGGAGGATCTCACGGTCCGCCTCGGGCTCTATCGCCGGCTCTCGACGCTGGAGAACGACGCCGAGATGGAGAGCTTCGGCGCCGAGCTGATCGACCGCTTCGGCCCCCTGCCGCCGGAGGTGGAGCAGCTCCTCAAGATCGTCACCATCAAGATCCTGTGCCGCGACACCAACGTGGAGAAGGTCGAGGCCGGCCCGAAGGGCGTCGTCGTCCACTTCCGTGACAAGGCCTTCGCCAACCCGCAGGGGCTGGTGACCTACGTCGCCGAGCAGGCCTCCTTCGCCAAGGTGCGGCCGGACATGAGCATCGTGTTCATCCGCGAACTCGACACCATCCCGGAGCGCCTCAAGGTGACGACCACGATCCTGCGCAGCCTGTCGACCATCGCCCGCCGCAAGAAGGCCGCCTAAGCCGCGAAGCGACGGGTCTCCCAAACGCGAAACGGGCGCGCCGCGCGGCACGCCCGTTTCGAAAAGCCGTTCTCCAAGAGCCGTTTCGGCCCGGTCGCTCAACCGATTCCGGTCAGAGGTCGGGCTCGTTGAGCACGTAGGGACCGATCTGGCTCTGCAGGTCGATGGCCGTTCCGGACCGGCGCGCCATGCCCTCGTCCACCACGATGACGGGAATGCCCGCCTGCCGCATCTGCTCCCGCAGACGCTCCGAGAGCTGGGCATAGGCCGGATCCCGGCGGGACGAGGCCTGGAGCAGGATTGCGGCCGGGCGCGCGATCACCGCGAGCACGTCGTGCGCCGCCTCGAGCGAGGCGGTGACGCTGGCATAACCGAGCTCGGCGAGTTCGGCGGCAAGCGAATGATCGATGGCGCGGTGACCATCATCGACAACGAGAACTTGTTGCAGCGCACCCATGAGCATCAGTGCTAGCCCATCCATCGTCCCTTGGAAAGAGACCCGTGTGACAACACACATGGGGGCGGTTGGTTCGCCGGCCACGTTTCGAACATGACCGTGACGTCGGCCGCCTGACCGGAACCTGAACCGATTCGGTGCGCCGCATCATTCCGTGCCGGAACGGCGCGAAGGTTTCGGCGCAAGATCCTCCAACGACCCGACAATCCGGTTCGCGGCGCTGCGCGCCCGCATCCCTCGCCCTTTGACCGCGCGCATGACGGGCAGCGCCCGGATCATCGGCTCCCGCGTGACGGGAGCATGACGCGTCAGGCGCGACGGATCGCGAGGGTCTGGTCGTCCTCGACATCGACCGAGAAGGCCGAAGCCGCCCAGGCATCCACCGTTTCGGGGATGGTGATGTCGCGCTGCAGCGCGCCGGCATGGCAGGCCCGGCCCCGGAAGGCGAGGCGTCCGTCGGGGTCCCGCCGCAGGGCCATCAGGGTCGAGAACAGGTGCCCGCGCTCGGGATAGGTCAGGGACAGGGCGACATCGTTGGCCTCGCGGGCCCCGGCGAGCAGGGCGGTCTCCTCGAAGGCGACCGCATCGATGACCGGCCGGTTCGCCTGCGGGGTCAGCCATCGGGGGCCGAGGCGTCCCGGCGCGCGATGGGCAAGGACGATTCCGTCGAGGGAGGTCGGCAGCCGGCTGGCGGCGAGGTTGCGTTCCAGGGCGGCGGGCACCACGAGCCGGGTCGGCAGCGGCCCGTCGAGGGTGGCGGCGAAGCTGCGGGCCTCGAACACCGGGAGCGTCTCCAGGCCGGCTCCCGCCACCAGGGCCGCACCAAGCCCGGTGACGAGGCCGCGCAGGTCGGTCTGCGGCAGCAGGCTGAGAATGCGGTCTCCGGGCTGGACCCGGGCCGTGACGAGGTAGACGGCGATCGCCGCGAGCAGCGCGTCGCCGCTGCGATGGACGGGCCGTGCGGGGTCTCCCTCCGCGAAGCTGATGAACCCGCCGGGTCCGGGCGCGAAGGGGCCGCCCGCCGCATCCAGGACCATCGCGTCGAGGTTGATCACCCCGTCGGGAACGTCGGGTCCGAAGGCGGCGAGGTAGCGCAGGCCGAAATAGCGCACCGCGACGCGACACAGGCGCTGCGCCGGGGCGAGGGGGCCGAACCGCGTCTGGGTGATGACCGCCGGGAGGCCTGCGGTCTGCACCGCCGCAAGCAGGCCGTCCTCGTCGAGGGCGAGCGGCAGCAGGCACGGGATGTGACCGGCGGCCTCCACGGCCAGATAGGCGAGAAAACTCTCGGAGCTGCCTGCGAGTGCGATGCCGATGCGGCTCGCCGGTGCGAGGCGCCAGCCGCGCAGGCCGTTGGCGAGGCGGGCCACGATCTCCGCCGCCGCCGCGTAGGTCCAGGTAATGGCGGCCCGTCCGCTCCACAGGGGCTTGTGCGGCGGATCGATGAAGGCGACGCGGTGCGGATGCGCCTGCGCCGTGGCGGCGAGCAGGGTACAGAGACGCTGCGCCCGGGGCGGAACCCGTACGGTATCCGGACCCTCGCCGGCCGGGCCGGAACCCGCCCCCGGACCGATCAGGGCCGGGCGGTCGCGGCCGGCGGGGGGAAAGCCAGTCATCCGGCCACTGGCCTGGGACAGGGGAATCCCTGCCCGGACGGAGTCCAGAAGGTGGGCGGCTTGAAGATGGGCTGCATGCTGCGCCGGCACGTGCGCTGACTCCCGAGACCCTTCGTTCATGGGGCTTTAGGGTTAAGCGCCCCTTAACCGATCGGCCGCCGGGCAACGGCTTCGATGTCATGTCTTCGCCGCATTCGGGAGGAAAGCAGGCCGCCTTGTCGTCGAGGCGGGACTGGCCATGAACGGTCTGGTCCGAGGGGTGCCGCGGCGCGGGAAGGATCTTCCACGGCGCCGGTGCGGTCCCGGTTCCATCAAGTCTCTCCGTCCCGGGGGAATTCGGTCAGAAGGCGCCGTTTCGGCAGGCTTGGGTTCGGTGATTCCGCCGACCGGGTGCCGGAAGTCCGCTCCGACGCCCGAAGCGCCCTTGCAGTCCGAACCGTTCGATGCGAATCCGCGCCCCAGCTTCGAGGCGCATCCCGCGAGCCGAATCCGTTACGCCGTATCTTAAGGGGTCAGAGCTGATGTTCTTCGCCAACCATCCTGCGCGCCCGCTGCGCGTCGCCGCGTTCCTCGCCCTGGCGGGTGTTACCGGAGTCGCGGGTCTCGCCGGACCGGCCCTCGCGCAGGCGCCGAAGGGTAAGGCTGCGCCGGCCCCGACCGCTCCCGCCCCGACGGCTCCTGCGGCTGCCGCGCCGACCGGCGCAGCCCAGACGGGGCCGCAGATCGTCAACGTGAAGTCCGATCCGGCCCAGACGGAATGGACCAAGGTCTGCGGCAAGGACCAGGGCAGCGGCACCGACGTCTGCTACACCACCCGCGACTTCGTCTCCGACCAGGGCCAGCCCGTGCTGGCAGTCGCCGTCTACGAGATGAAGAATGCCGCCCAGAAGCAGGAAGTGCGGGTCATCCGCTACCTGCTACCCCTCGGTCTGCTGCTGCAGCCGGGCATTCGCTTCACCATCGACGGTCAGCAGGGCACCGCGGGCAAGTTCGCCGTGTGCTTCCCCAACGGCTGTTTCGCCGAGGCCGGCAATGTCGGACCCGAGATCATCGCTGCAATGAAGAAGGGCACCACCCTCAACGTCAGCGTCCAAAATCAGACCCAGCGCGAAGTCACCTTCGCGGTGCCGATCGCGGGCTTCGGCAAGGCCTTCGACGGCCCGGCCATCGACCCGAAGGTGCTGGAGGAGCAGCAGAAGAAGCTGCAGGCGGAACTCGAGAAGCGCAGCGAGGACATGCGCAAGAAGCTTGAGCAGCAGAACGCCTCCGGCGCCGCCCCGGCGGCGGGCGCACCGGCCACCGCGCCGAAGCCTTGAGATCGCGAGGCTGAGACCTTCGATCCTGCCGGCCGCGCAAGCGGCCGGCCCCAACGAAACGAGGCCGGGCGCGATGCCCGGCCTCGTTTCGTTTCGGGGTATGGCCGGCCGGATCCTCGGGCCGCGCCGTCGCCGTCGCCGTCAGTTGGCGTGGGCGGCCCCGCGCATGCGGTAGCTGCCATCGTCGCCGCGCTCGAACACCTCGGCGATGCCGGTATGGCGCAGGGCCTCGCCGGAGGTGTCGGGCACGAGGTTCTGCTCGGAGACGTAGGCGACGTACTCACTTTCCGCGTTCTCGGCGAGCAGGTGATAGAAGGGCTGGTCCTTGCGCGGGCGGACTTCCTCGGGAATCGCCAGCCACCACTCCTCGGTGTTGTCGAACACCGGATCGATGTCGAAGACGATCCCGCGAAACGGGTAGATGCGGTGACGCACCACGGCACCGAGGCCGAACTTGGCGGTTCTCATCATGGAATCGGCAGTGGTCGTATCAGTCATGATCACAAAATAAGATGCCTCGGTGCCGTTGTCATCGGCGGCCCAGCGCCGATGACAGGGAGGCGGAGGGAAAAGCTCAGGCGAGACCGTAGGTCTTGGCCAGATCCGGGTCCTTCTCGGCAACGAGCCTGGCGAGATCGACGATGACCTTGGCCTGCTTCCAGGTGGCGTCGTCCTGCATCTTGCCGTCGAGCATCACCGCGCCCGTGCCGTCGGGCATCGCCTCGACGATCCGCACCGCGAAGGCCACCTCGGCCGGATCGGGCGCGAAGACCCGCTTGGCGATGGCGACCTGATTCGGGTGCAGGGTCCAGGCCCCGGCGCAGCCCATCAGGAAGGCGTTGCGGAACTGGGCCTCGCAGGCCTCGCCATCGGAGAAGTCGCCGAAGGGGCCGTAGAAGGCTTTGAGGCCGTTGGCCATGCAGGCATCGACCATTTTCGCGATGGTGTAATGCCAGAGGTCCTGCTGGGCGGAGGCGCGGGCGGCGCCATCGCTCGTCGGGTCGGCGATGACGCGGTAATCCGGGTGGCCGCCGCCGACGCGAGTGGTCTTCATGCCGCGGGAGGCTGCGAGATCGGCAGGGCCGAGGCTCATGCCGTGCATGCGGGGCGAGGCGGAGGCGATGGCATCGACGTTGGCGACGCCCTCGGCGGTCTCCAGGATGGCGTGGACGAGGATCGGCTTCGAGACGCCGTGCCGTGCCTCGAGCTGGGCCAGCAACTGGTCGATGTAATGGATATCCCACGGCCCCTCGACCTTGGGCACCATCACGACGTCGAGCTTGTCCCCCACCTGGGACACGATCTCGAACAGGTCGTCGAGGATCCAGGGCGAGTTCAGGGCATTGATGCGGGTCCAGAGGCCGGTGCCGGTGCTGGCGAAGTCGGTCGCCTGCGCCATCGCCACGAAGCCCTTGCGGGCGGCCTCCTTCTGATCGATCGGCACTGCGTCCTCGAGATTCCCGAGCACCACGTCCACAGTGGCGGCGAGTTCCGGCACGCGGGACCGGACCTTCTCGTTGTGGGGCGGAACGAAGTGGATCATCCGCTCCAGCTTGATCGGAAGCTCGCGGAACGGGGCCGGCGCGCCGGTGGCGAGGGGCTGAAAGAAGCGACGTGGCAGTTTCATGGGCGTTTCGGGCTCCCGGTTCTTCTTGATGAGATGGGCGTGCCGGACCAGCCGTTAGGGCAACCTCAGGCCCCCCGTAAAGGTGTGCGGGCACACGCAAGCCATTTGCCACGCCGCTGCCTGGAGTGAAGTCGCGGAACGGGCGGCCCCGCCTCACGTTCTCACGATCGAGGGGGCTCCTCACCAGATACGAAGGACGGACCCATGTCCGGATCATCGATCAGCCGAACCGGCTTGCGCCATCCGGCTCTGCTCTGGGCCACCGTCATCGGTCTCAGCCTTCCGCAGACGGCCTTCGCAGGCGAGCGCGCCAAGCCCCACGTGGACACGGCGTCGGCCGAGAATCAGGTTCGATCCGAGAAACAGAGCGGGCGCGTGATCTTCACGGCGGCCGAGGCCGCGACCGCCCGGCCGGACGGGCTTTCCGCGGACATCCGCCTCCCCGGCGACGACGCCGGCGCCTTCCGCGCCCTGATCGATCAGGCCTCCGCCGCCGATCGGCCCTGGCTCGTGCTCTCGGGCGGGGGCGAGAACGGCGCCTTCGCGGCGGGCCTGCTCAACGGCTGGAGCGAGGTCGGCACCCGACCGGATTTCGGGGTCATCACCGGTGTCAGCACCGGCGCCATGATCGCTCCCTTCGCCTTCATCGGCGCGCGTGGAGACGCCGCGCTGCGGGAGAACTACACCGAGATCTCGGCAGCCGACGTGTTCGAGTTCGGCGGCACCAACGAGGCGCTCACCGACACCTGGCCGCTCAAGCGCCGCATCGACCGGGCGGTGACGCCGGCGCTGCTTGAGGCGGTGGCGGCCGAGCACGCCAAGGGTCGCCGCCTTCTGGTGGCGACCACGGCGGTGGACGGCGAGCGCCCGGTCCTGTGGGACATGGGCGCCATCGCGAAGGCCGGCGGCCCGAAGGCCCTGGCGCTGTTCCGGTCGGTGATCCTGGCCTCGTCCGCGGTACCGGGCGTGTTCCCACCGGTCATGATCGACGCGGTGGCGGGCTCCGGCAAGCGCTTCCAGGAGATGCACGCCGACGGCGGAACCACAGCGCCGTACTATCTCGCCCCGGAATCGGTGCTTCAGGCCAAGGACCCGACACCGCTGCCGACTCGTCAGGTCTATCTCGTGGTCAACAACACCCTGACGCCCGACTTCCAGATGGCGTCGCGTACCACCTTGAGCGTGCTCGGCCGCTCGATGTCGGCGGCGATCAAGGCGCAGACCCGCGCGGCGCTCGCGCTGAGCGAGGGGTTTGCCCGGCGCACCGGCCTCGACCTGCAGGTGGCCCAGATCGACGGACGCTTCGGCAAGACCTCGTCCGCGCCTTTCGATCAGAGCTACATGAAGGCGCTGTTCGCCCACGGCGTGGCCCTGGGCAAGGCCGGCACGGCCTTTCAGGACAGCCGAACGGACCCGGCGGAGATCGCCACCGGTTCGGTGGAGCGCCGGGCTACGCAGGACGCTCCGGTCCGAAGCGTGGCCGGACGCTGATCAGCGCATCAGGCTCGGCGCGCCGAGGCGGGGCAGCACGCCCTCGCGCATGACGACGCGGCGCAAGGGACCGATCGTCGTCATGGCGAGGAGCCCGAGGCCGCGCAGGGCGTCCACCGGCAGGAGGCTGGTGAGAAGGCTGCGGTTGAGGGCGTCGACGGCGGTATTCCGCAAGCGCGCGTCGAGGTCACGTCCCCGGGCGAAGGCCGACAGCGCGGCGCGCGAGCCCGGGTCCCGCCCATCCTCCACCGCCCGCATCACCACGTCGCGCAAGGACGCCGCGTCGCGCAAGCCGAGGTTCAGACCCTGCGCCCCGATGGGTGGGAAGACGTGGGCGGCCTCGCCGATCAGGGCGAGGCGGGCCGCGACCGGACTTGGCACGGACAGGCCTCGCATCGGCACCAGGCCGCGCGGGCCGTCGATGCGCATGGCGCCCAGCATCGCCTGGGCCTGATGCCCCACCGCCCCGGCGAGGGCCCCGTCGTCGAGGGCCGCCAGGCGCTTGGCCGGACTCTCGCCCATCACCCAGACCAAGCTCGAGCGGTGCCCGCCGGGCAGCGGCACGAGGGTGAACGGCCCCTGCCGGGTGTGGAACTCGGTGGAGACGTCACGGTGCGGCCGCGTATGGGCCAGGATCGTCGTGAGGGCGCTCTGCGGGTAGGTCCAGGTGCGCGGCACGATGCCGGCGGCCTCACGGACCTTCGAGCGCGCGCCGTCCGCCCCGGCCACGAGGCGGGCCGACAGGGTGGCGCCCCCCGCCAGGGTGATCGTGGCCGCGTCGGCGCCTGCGGCGAAGCCCGCGGCGTCTTCCTCGAACAGGGTGAGGTTGGCCGCCGCCCGCGCCTCGGCCCGCAGGCCCTCCACGAGGCGGGCGCTCTCGACGTTCCAGCCGAAGGCGTCGAGCCCGATCTCGGTGGCGACGAAGCGGGCCGGCGGCGGGCGGAACAGGCTACCGGTGTCGTCGACGATGTGGAGTTCGGCCAGCGGGCTCGCATGCGGCGCGATCGCCGCCCAGACCCCGAGGGCGTCGAGGAAGCGCACCGATCCGTCGAGGAGCGCCACCGTGCGCCCGTCGGCCACGGGGGCGTGCCGGCCGACCAGGGCCGTGGCGACGCCGTCGCGGGCGAGCGCCAGAGCGAGGCTCAGGCCCGCCGCGCCGGCTCCCACCACGGCGACCGCGAAAGGCTCGGGTTTCGCGAAAGGTTCGGATTTCGGAGGAAGTGTCGCCACGGCTTCGCGGACTCCTGAACGGCATCGGGCCGAGCATCGGCCCGGGGCTTAGCGAAAGACCCTGACGCTTACAGAGGCGTGTCACCGCGCCGGTCAAGGCCGCGATGGTGCCGCAGGGGCGGGGCTTGTACCATCCGGCGCAAGGCCGTGACCATCGGCTGCCCGGAGGCCACCCCGATCATGAGCCTGTTCATCGCGCTGCTGGCGCTCGGCTTCCTGATGCTCGTCGCCTACCGGGGCTTTTCCGTCATCCTGTTCGCGCCGGTGGCGGCCCTGCTGGCGGTGCTGCTCACCGATCCATCGGCGGTGCTGCCGGTCTTCTCCGGCCTGTTCATGGAGAAGATGGTCGGCTTCGTGAAGCTGTACTTCCCGGTGTTCCTGCTCGGCGCGGTGTTCGGCAAGGTCATCGAGATGTCGGGCTTCTCCCGCTCGATCGTGACTGCGGTGATCGACCTCGTCGGCGCACGGCGGGCGGTGCTCTCCATCGTGCTGGTGTGCAACCTGCTCACCTATGGCGGCGTCTCGCTCTTCGTGGTGGTCTTCGCGGTCTATCCGTTCGCGGCGGAGGCCTTCCGCCTCAGCGACATCCCCAAGCGCCTGATCCCCGGCACCATCGCGCTCGGGGCCTTCTCCTACACGATGGACGCGCTGCCCGGCACGCCGCAGATCCAGAACATCATCCCCACCACCTTCTTCGGCACCAACACCTGGGCCGCCCCCTGGCTCGGGCTGATCGGCGCGGCCTTCATCCTGGTGGTGGGCGTCGCCTATCTCGACCGGCGCATCGCCTCGGCCAAGCGTCAAGGCGATGGCTACGGCACAGGCCACAGCAACGAGCCGCAGGTGATGGACGAGGCCGCCCGCGCCCACCCGGCCATCGCGCTCCTGCCGCTGATCGTGGTGGGGGTGTCGAACCTCGCCTTCACGGCCGTGATCCCGCGTCTCTACGGCCCCAAGGCCGAGACGGTTCTGGCCGGCCTCGACAAGCCCATCGTCACCGCGGTCTCCTCCGTGACCGCGATCTGGGCGGTGGAGTTGGCGCTGCTCGCCGGCATCCTCACCGTGCTGGTCTTCGCGTGGCGCCCGGTCTCGCAGGGCTTCGCCGAGGGCAGCCGCGCGGCGGTGGCGGGCTCGCTGCTGGCGGCCATGAACACCGCCTCGGAATACGGCTTCGGCGCGGTGATCGCCGCGCTCCCGGGCTTCCTCGTCATCCGCGACGCGCTCGCGGCGATCCCCAACCCCCTGGTCAACGAGGCCGTGACGGTGACGGCGCTCGCCGGCATCACCGGCTCGGCGTCGGGCGGCATGAGCATCGCGCTGGCGGCCATGTCCTCCACCTTCATCGCGGCCGCGCAGGCCGCCAACATCCCCATGGAGGTGCTGCACCGGGTCGCCGCCATGGCGAGCGGCGGCATGGACACGCTCCCCCATAACGGCGCGGTCATCACCCTGCTGTCGGTGACGGGCCTGACCCATCGGCAGGCCTATGCCGACGTCTTCGCCATTACGCTCCTGAAGACCGCGGCGGTGTTTCTGGTGATCGGCGTCTACTATCTCACCGGCCTCGTCTGAGCCGGTGTGCCGGCGCCCGCCTCCGACGCGACGAGCCGCAGGGCGAGACGGGGTGAACGGCCGGAGGCCCCTGTCCGGTGCGCCGCCGCACATGGCGCGGCCCGAGAGGGATGAGACCCTGCGGCATTGCCGGCGCACCGGGACCGTCTATGTCGCTGCTCATCGGGGTCTTGGACCCGGGCGGTGTCGACGACCGACCGGAGCCCCGTCGAAGATCATTCGAAGACCATTCGAAGACTTGCATTAGGGAACGACACGATGCCGAAGGCGATCCAGGTTCACGAGTACGGCGGCCCCGAGGTGATGCGCTACGAGGACGTGACCCTGCCGACACCAGGCCCCGGCCAGATCCACGTCCGCCAGACCGCCATCGGGGTCAACTTCATCGACATCTACTTCCGCTCAGGCGCCTACAAGGCGCCGCAGCTGCCCTTCACCCCCGGCAAGGAGGGGGCCGGCGTGGTCGTGGCCCTGGGCGAGGGCGTCACCGAGTTCCGGGTCGGCGAGCGGGTGGCCTACGGTTCGGCCGCCAGCACCTACGCGGAGGAGGTGGTGATCGAGGCGAGCGCCGCCGTGCATCTCGCTGACGGCGTCGACGACCAGACCGCCGCCGCCATGATGCTGAAGGGCCTCACCGCAGAGTACCTGCTGCACCGGACCTACGCGGTGAAGCCGGGCGACACCATCCTGTTCCACGCCGCCGCGGGCGGCGTCGGCCTCATCGCCTGCCAATGGGCCAAGCACATCGGCGCCACGGTCATCGGCACCGTCGGCTCCGCCGAGAAGGCCGAGCTCGCCCGCGCCAACGGCTGCGACCACGTCATCCTCTACCGCGACGAGGACTTCGCCGCGCGCGTCAAGGAGATCACGGGGGGCAAGGGCGTGCCGGTGGTCTATGACGGCGTCGGCAAGGACACCTTCCCGGCCTCCCTCGACTGTATCAGCCCCTTGGGGATGTTCGTCAGCTTCGGCTCGGCTTCCGGCCCGGTGGACGATTTCAGTCTGGCCCTGCTCGGCCAGAAGGGCTCGCTCTACGCCACCCGCCCGTCGCTCTTCGCCCATGCGAGCAAGCGCGAGACCCTCGACAGCATGGCCCGGAACCTGTTCTCGGTGGTGGCGAGCGGCGCGGTGAAGATCCCGGTCCACCACACGGCCAAGCTCGCGGACGTGCAGCAGGTCCATCGCGATCTTGCCGGCCGCAAGACCACCGGCGCCACGGTGATGATCCCGTGAGACCGACCGAGGGGGACGTCCTCCTCGTCATCGACCTGCAGGCGGACTTCCTGCCCGGCGGGGCGCTGGCCGTGCCGGACGGCGACGCGGTGATCGCGCCGATCAACCGCCTTCTCGGGCAGTTTCCGCACGCGGTCCTGACCCAGGACTGGCATCCGCCGGGGCACGTCTCGTTCGTGACGAGCCATCCCGGCCGGGCACCCTTCGAGACCGTGCCGCTGGCCTATGGCCCGCAGGTACTGTGGCCGGAGCATTGCGTGCAGGGCAGCGCCGGCGCGGAACTCGCGCCCACCCTGAATGCGGCGCGCGCCGAACTGGTGATCCGCAAGGGCCATCACCGCCACGTCGACAGCTACTCGGCCTTCCTGGAGGCCGACCGGCGCACGCCGACAGGGCTCGCCGGCTACCTGCGGGAGCGCGGTTTCACCCGCGTGGTCCTGTGCGGCCTCGCCACCGATTACTGCGTCGCCTGGAGCGCCCTCGACGCGCGGACGGCGGGGTTCGAGGCCGTGGTGGTGGCGGACGCCGTGCGGGGGATCGACCGCGACGGCTCGGTGGCGCAGGCCTGGGCCGAGATGGCAGCGGCCGGGGTCGGACGGGCCATGAGTGGGACAATCCTTGATCGATAGACCGGCACAGAGCGACAGCCCGCCCTTGAAATCACACCTCAGGTTAACAAGATTCCAAATTGTTAACCTGAGGTGTGAAAATGGCTGATGATCTGACGCAGCGTGGCTTACCCGACCAACGCCGCATCAACGTAAACGAGGATTGGGAGGTTAGAGATTGGTCCAAAAAATTCGGCGTCACGCCAGATCAACTGCGCGCCGCCGTCAAGGCTGTCGGTGTGATGGCCAAAGATGTCGCGAAGTATCTCGGAAAACCGTACCCGTAGGGTAAGAAGTAGAAAGGGGCTTATGGCCCCTTTCATTCGAATTATCCGATCCGGCAAGTGCCCACTGGAAACGCTAAACCGCGCTCCCATACAGATCGTACGCATCCGCGCGCTCGATCTTCACGGTGACGATGTCGCCCACCCGCAGGGGGCGGCGTGACGTGATGTGGACGGTGCCGTCGATCTCGGGGGCGTCGTACTTCGAACGGCCTTTGGCGACGGTGCCGTCAGCCGCGTCGATGAGAACCGGCAGGCGCTTGCCGATGCGGGCCTTCTGCAGGCGGACGGAGACGGTCTGCTGCGCCTCCATGAAGCGGCGCTTGCGCTCGGCCTTCACCTCCGGCGGAACCGGGTCGCCGAGGCCGTTGGCCACCGCCCCGCCCACCGGCTCGAACTCGAAGCAGCCGACGCGCTCGAGCTTGGCTTCGCGAATCCAGGTCAGCAATTCCTCGAACTCGGCCTCGGTTTCGCCGGGGAAGCCGACGATGAAGGTCGAGCGGATGGCGAGATCGGGGCAGATCTCGCGCCAGCGCCGGATGCGCTCGAGCTGGCGTTCCTGGTTGCCGGGCCGGCGCATGCGGCGGAGCACGGACGGGCTCGCGTGCTGGAGCGGCATATCGAGGTAGGGCAGGATCTTGCCCTCGGCCATCAGCGGGATGACCTCGTCCACGTGCGGATAGGGATAGACATAGTGCATCCGCACCCAGGCCCCGAGCGTGCCGAGTTCGGCGGCCAGATCATAGAACTTCGCCCGCACCTCCCGGTCGCGCCAGGGGCTCGAGGCGTAGCGGATGTCGACGCCGTAGGCGGAGGTGTCCTGCGAGACCACCAGCAGTTCCTTGACGCCGGCCTTCACCAGCTTCTCGGCCTCGCGCAGCACGTCGCCGGCCGGCCGGCTGACGAGATCGCCGCGCAGGGACGGGATGATGCAGAAGGTGCAGCGATTGTTGCAGCCCTCGGAAATCTTCAGGTAGGCGTAGTGGCGCGGCGTCAGCTTCACGCCCTGCGGCGGCACGAGATCCAGGAACGGGTCGTGCGCCGGGGGCACCGCCTCGTGCACCGCCGCCACCACCGATTCGTAGGCCTGCGGCCCGGTGACTGCGAGCAGGTTCGGATACTTTTCGCGGATTTCCTCGGGCTGGGCGCCCATGCAGCCGGTCACGATGACGCGGCCGTTCTCCGCCATGGCCTCGCCGATGGCCGAGAGCGACTCGGCCTTGGCCGAATCGAGAAAGCCGCAGGTGTTGACGATGACGACGTCCGCGCCGTCATGCCGCCGGGCAAGCTCGTAGCCCTCCGCCCGCAGGTGCGTGAGGATGCGCTCGGAATCCACCAGCGCCTTGGGGCAGCCGAGGGAGACGAAGGAGATTTTCGGCGCCGCCTTGGCGGGGGCCGGCGGCAGGAGGGATGCGGTCATGGATGCTCGTCGGGCCGGATCGGCTTCTGAAACCGGATCGGCCGTGGAATCGGGGGAGGGCGGGACAAAGAGGTTGACAGCCCTATAACGGGATTCGCGCGCCCAAGCGAGCCAGGCCGCGCCGAGCCATGCGCGGATCGCGCTTTTGCCACGGCATCGCGCATGCCACCTGTGCATGATACCGCAAGCCGCGACGGATGCTTCGGCCCCAGTTCCTCAGTCCGGGTTCTTCACTTCGAGTTCTTCACTTCGAGTTCTTCGGCCCACCGGGATCGTCCGTCCGCGGCGTCCCCGAACCTTCGAGTCATCATGTGGATTGCTGACCTCCCGTTCGTCGAGCCGGTCGCGGCGGCCGAGGCCCTGGGCGCCCTCCCGGGCCTCGCCTTCCTCGACAGCGCCATGCACCACGACACGCTCGGCCGGACCTCGACCCTGGCGGCGGACCCGTTCGGGCGCTTCCGGTTTCGCGATGGCGTCGCCACGCTCGACGGACGGACGGTGCCGGGCAGCGGTCTCGCGGCGCTGCGGGCTTGCCTCGCGCCCTACCGCACGGCACCCGACCCCGATCTCCCGGCCTTCGCCGGCGGCGCGATCGGCTATGTCGCCTATGATTTCGGGGCGGCCCTGGAGCGGGTGGCGCCTCCGGCCCGCCGGGCGGGCCTCTGCGATGACATCGCCTTCAATCTCTACGACACGGTGCTGAGCCTCGACCACGCGACCGGGCGCTGCCGGCTCCTCGCCACGGGCTTTCCCGAAACCGAGCCGGCCGCGCGCGAGGCCCGCGCTCAGTCCCGGCTGGCCCAATTCACTAGCCTGCTGGAGCGCGCGCGCCCGAGCCCGGAACCTCCGGCGCAGGGGCCGCTGGCCTGGCGCTCGAACTTCACCCGCCCGGCCTACGAGGCGGCGGTGGAGCGGGTGCGCGACTACATCCGGGCCGGCGACATCTACCAGGCCAACATCGCCCAGCGCTTCGAGACCGACCTGCCGGAGGGCTTCGACTCCTTCGCCCTCTACCGACGCCTGCGCGCCACCAACCCGGCGACCTTCGGTGCCTATCTCGACTTCGAGGGGCTGCGGGTCGCCTCCAGCAGCCCCGAGCGCTTCATCCAGCTCAAGGGGCGGGCGATCGAGACCCGGCCAATCAAGGGGACGGTCCGCCGCGTCCCCGATCCGCAAGAGGATGCACGCCTCGGGGAAGCCCTCCAGGCCAATGCCAAGGAGCGGGCCGAAAACATCATGATCGTCGACCTGCTGCGCAACGACCTGTCGCGCATCTGCGAACCCCACAGCGTGCAGGTGCCGGTGCTGTGCGGGCTCGAATCCTACGCGTCCGTCCACCATCTCGTATCGGTGGTCACCGGAACCCTGAAAGCCGACATGGACGCCCTCGACCTGATCGCCGCCACCTTCCCGGGCGGCTCGATCACCGGCGCGCCGAAGCTGCGCGCCATGGACATCATCACGGACATCGAGGGCGACGCGCGCGAACTCTATTGCGGCGCCATCGGCGCGTTGGGCTTCACCGGCGACCTCGACACCGCCATCGCCATCCGGACCGTGTTCATGAACGACCGCACGGCTGTGCTGCAGGCCGGCGGCGGCGTCACCCTGTTGTCCGAGCCGGGGCCCGAATACGAGGAGACCCTGACCAAGGCCGCGCGGGTGTTCCAAGCCTTTGAACCGGACGCCTTCGAACCGGACGCCTTCGTACCGCACGCTTGCGAACCGGATGCCCAGTCCGGGGCGGGGAGGGCGCCGTGATCCTCGTCATCGACAATTACGACAGCTTCGTCTTCAACGTGGTGCGCTACTTCGAGGAACTGGGTGAAACCGTGCGGGTGGCGCGCAACGACGCCCTCGACGTCGCCGGCATCCGTGCCCTCGACCCCGCCGCGATCGTGATTTCGCCCGGTCCCTGCACGCCGGCGGAGGCGGGCATCTCGCTGCCCGCCATCCGTGAACTCTCCGGGGCGGTGCCGCTGCTCGGCGTCTGCCTCGGCCACCAGGCCATCGGGGCGGCTTTCGGCGGCCGGGTGGCGCGCGCCGGGCGCCCCCTGCACGGGCAGGCCACGCCGATCCGCCACGACGGGGCCGGTCTGTTCACCGGGCTGCCCGACCCGATGCAGGTCGGGCGCTATCACTCGCTGATCGTGGCGCCGGAGCCCGGCATGGCCGACCGGCTCAGCATCGATGCGGTCTCGACCGAAGGGGAGGTGATGGCCCTGTCGCACCGGACCCACCCGACCTGGGGCGTGCAGTTCCATCCGGAATCGGTGCTGACCGAGAACGGCCATGCCGTCTTCGCCAATTTCCTGCGCCTCGCCCGGGATTGGCGCGCGACCCGGGATCTGCCGGCTGCGACCGATGCTGTGGTTTGACGGACGACTCACCGAGGGGCCGGTGTCCTTCGACCTCGCCGACCGGGGCCTGACCCTCGGAGACGGGGTGTTCGACACGGCGCTGGCCCGGAGCGGCCGCATCCTGTTCGAGGCCGCGCACGTGGCCCGCCTCGCCGCCGCGACGGCGACGCTGGGCTTTCCCGTGGCGCCCGCACACATCGCGGCAGCGATGATTTCGCTCGCGGCGGAAATGGGGCGGGTCCACCCCCTGGCGGCGATCCGCACCACCGTGACCCGCGGCTCCGGCCCGCGTGGGCTCAGCCCCCCGGTCGAACCCCGGCCGGTGCTGTGGGCGAGCGCCGCCCCGGTGGGAGACGCCCTCGCCTTCGCGCCGCTGACCCTCCACGCGACGGGCATTCGCCGCAACGAGACCTCGCCGGCCGCGAGCCTGAAGACGCTCGGCTATCTCGACGCGGTGCTGGCGGCGGGCGCGGCGCGGGCGGCGGGCTTCGACGAGGCCCTGTTCCGCAACACGCAAGGGCGCGTCGCCTGCGCGGGCACCGCCAACCTGTTCGCGGTGCTCGACGCCACTCTCGTCACCCCGCCTCTCTCGGACGGCGTCCTGCCCGGCATCCTGAGGGCCGAGATTCTGTCGCGGGCACAACGCCTCGGCCTGCCCACCGCCGAACGGAGTTTCGACCTCGACGCCCTGCACGCCGCCGAGGCGGTGTTCCTCACCAATTCCCTGCGCGGTCTCGCCCCCGTGACGGCCATCGACGCCACCGCCTTCGCCAGCGCGGGTCACCCGCTGGTGACGGCCCTGGTCGACGACCTGCGCGGGGACTTCACCCCGTGACGGCGTCCCGGCTGTGGTGGCGCCTGCCGCTGATGGCGGCCTATGGCTTCATCGGCGTGGTCCACCTCGCCGCCCCCGACGCGTTCCTGCCGATCATGCCGGCTTGGGTGCCGGAGCCTCGGCTCACCGTGATCGTCACCGGCCTGTGCGAACTCGCCGGGGTGCTCGGCCTCGCCTATCCGCCGACCCGGCGCTGGGCCGCGATCGGGCTGGCCCTCTACGCCGTCTGCGTCTTCCCGGCCAACCTCAAGCATGCGCTGGAGGGCATCGTCGTGCCGGGCCTGCCCGACAGCTGGTGGTATCACGGCCCCCGGCTGGCGTTTCAGCCGGTCTTCGTCTGGTGGGCGCTCTATGCCGGCAGAGTCATCGACTGGCCGTTCCGCCAATCCTCGGTCAGCCCGTCTCCGACATCTTGACCTCCAACATCTTGACCGCCCGCCAGGCCGCCTCCATCGCGTCGAGATCGCAGTCGGAGAGGCCCGAGCCTTGAGCCTCCAGGATCGCCGCCATGGCGGTGAAGCGGCGCGCGAATTTCATATTCCCTTCTCGTAAGGAATATTCCGGGTCGATTCCGAGGTGGCGGGCGAGGTTGGCGACCGAGAACAGCAAGTCGCCGAGTTCCTCCGCCACCGCCGCCCGGGTGCCGTGGACCATGGCGTCGGCGACCTCGTCGATCTCCTCGCGCACTTTCAGCACCACCTGGGCCGGATCGCTCCAGTCGAAGCCGTAGGTCGCCGCCTTGGCGGAGAGCTTGTGGGCGCGGGTCAGGGCGGGGAGGGGCAGCGGAATGCCGGCGAGCGGGCCCGTCTCCTGCGGAGGCTTGGCCCGGCGCTCTTCGGCCTTGATCGCCTCCCATTGCCGCGCCACCGCCCCTGGATCGCGCCGGGGCGAGCCCTTCGGCAGCAGAGTTCCGTCCGGCGCGAATACGTGCGGGTGGCGCCGGACCATCTTCTCCACCACCGCCCGAACCACGTCCGGGAAGGCGAACAGCCCGGTCTCCTCGGCAATGCGGGCGTGGAAGACCACCTGGAGCAGCAGGTCGCCGAGCTCGTCGCGCAGGTCGTCCGTGTCGCCCCGCGCGATGGCGTCGACGACCTCGTAGGCCTCCTCCACGGTGTAGGGGGCGATGCTGGCAAAATCCTGGGCCACGTCCCAGGCACAGCCGACCTCCGGGTTGCGCAAGGTCGCCATCAGGGCCAGCAGATCCTCGATCTTCACCACGTCTTCTCCGCCCATCGGTGTCGGTCCAACCCCTGTAGCGGATTGCGGGCCAACCGGTGAGGCTGGGGATGGTGGCGGGAGAAGCGGTGTTGTCTTCCCCAAATTCCCTTGAAAAAGCCTTGGCCGGGCGCGTGTTCGTTCTTCCGAACGGGCATCTCGACCCTTAGGAAAGGTATCAGTAAGAGATTCTCAGAGAGTCATTTCTGAGAGTTATATGGAGGGCCGAAAAACCCTGCCCGACTCAGGACTTATGGGTGGTTCGCGTATCGAACTCTGCGCAGGTTCGTATCGAACTCTGCGTGCCGGCGTATCGGATTCGGCGGTAGAATCCGGGTCGTGCGTATCCGAGTCTGCGTGAACCCGTATCGGGTTCGGCGTGGATAAGGCCTCCCGCCGGTGAACTCTGGGGATTGTGCCGAATCCGGTCCCGTATCGAACTCTGCGTCAGCGTCTGCGCGCCGGATGCGGCCTGCGGATCGACGGCAATTTTTCCCGTTCCGGACGGTGGATAGCCGGGATGATTCCCACTTGCGGCGCTTGCCGCCGAGACTCCGCCGCGGGGAATCGGGCATGGTCGGCGCATCGCGGTCCGGGACTCACTGTCGGGATCATGGGCCAGGATCGATCGGGGCGGGGTCTGTTGGGGATCGAGGACACATTGGCGGGCATCCGCGACGCCGACCTCCTCGCCGAGGTCGAGGCGGCGCGCGGCAGCTTCCTGTTCGCCACGATCGCGGAGACCATCCTGCACCGGCAGCGGGCCCGGGATGCGGAGGTTGCCGCGCGCGGAGCCGTGGCCGGGCGACGCCAGGCCATGGGCCGCGACCAGCGCCGCCGCGATGCCATTCGGGAGGTGATCGAGACTGAGCCAACCGGCCCGGAGAACCTGCAGCACATCCACTCGGTGCTGGCCCTGTGCGGCCTGCCCTATCGCGACCCCGGTGACGCCCGCGAGTTCTTCCGTGAGTACGGACGGAATTCCCTGAGCCTGCTGGCGGGGCGCCTCAAGAACCCGGCCACCGGCGAGATGGAGTTCCAGGGCCTGCCCTACGGCCCCAAGGCCCGCCTCGTGCTGCTGCACCTCTGCACCGAGGCGGTGCGCCAACGCAGCCCGACCATCGCGGTGGCCGACAGCCTGTCGGGCTTCATGAAGGAGATGGGATTCGCCGTCACCGGCGGCGAACGTGGCACCATCCGGCAGTTCAAGGAGCAGCTCGCGCGGCTGGCCGCCTGCACCCTGCAGATCGGCCTCTGGGACGGGGCGGGCAGCGCCAGCACCCTCAACGTGCCGCCCTTCCGCCAGCTCGACCTCTGGCTGCCCCAGGGGGCCGACGGAGTTGTCTGGCAGAAGAGCGTGCAGTTCCACCAGGATTTCTACGACAACCTGATCCAGCACGCCCTGCCGGTGGACATCCGCGCGGCCCGGGCCTTCTCGGGCTCGGCGCGCAAACTCGACCTGCTGTTCTGGGTCGGCTACCGCCTGCGCGCCCTGCAGCGCCCCTTACGCCTCACCTGGGACAACCTGCACAGGCAGTTCGGCGCCGACAACGCCAGCATCCGCAGCTTCCGGCAGGCCTTCAAGGCGGATCTCGCCCATCTGCAGGAGGTGTTTCCGAAGCTGCCGATCCGCCTCGACGACACCGGCATGCTGCTCCAGCCCGCCGACCCGAGCGCCCTTCTGATCCCGCCGCGCGGGACGAAGCTGCCGCGCGGTGCCAAGCCGGCAAGCAGAGCCGCAGCGACGGGCTAAGTCCGTATTCCCTCTTTACAGAAGGAATATACGGCAGAAGAGGACTTGCGACGCGGCCTGCCATAGGGAATAGGATCTGGAATACGGAGTTGCCGCGGCAACACACGGAATATTCCAAGGGGATCCGATGTTTCTGTCCGAAGCCGAAGCGGAAGCCGCCCTAGGGGATCTGCGCCGCCGCCGCGACGAACTCGACCGCGCCATCGCCGACCACCAGCTCTACCTCGAACTCGGCCGGCGCCTGCGGCCGATCGGTCCGGCGCCCGCCGCTGCACCGCAGGCGCCTCCGCTCGGCGCCTGGGCTGCTCCGGGCCACTCGTCCGCCGCGGCGGAACCGGCCTCCATGCCAGGGCAGGCCTTCGTTGCAGAAGACGACTTCGTTGCAGGAGACGACGTGGCGCCGGGCTCGATCTCGGGTCCCGGGCCGGTCGAGCCCGCACGCGCCGGCGACGATCTCGTGGCGGCGCGCCGGCACGGACGCGCGCTCGTCGCGGCGGCCGTCAACCTGCTGCACGAGGCCGGCCGGCCTCTCCATGCCGGCGAGATCTGGCAGGGCCTCACCGGCCTCGGCTTCGAGATTCCGGGCCACGACCCGGTGGCGGCCCTCAACACCCGTCTGTGGAAGCGCGCAGGCCCGGGCGGCCCGCTGAAGCGCCTCGGCGAGGCGGTCTATGCCCCGGCCGAAGAGGACGAGGATCTGGGCTGAGCCGCGCCCCGGCACGGGGCAGGGTGACGGGGCGAGGGGGGGGCCGCCTTCGCGGCCTTCGAACGAGGCTCCGTGCCGATCGGCCGGCTCCTTGGATCAGCGGGAACGCCGTCGGCCGGCTGCGCCGGACGCGTTCGATCCTGGGCCGGCGGAGGCGTGAACATCCGGCACCTTGCGTCATTCGGATCCTGGGCTTGGCTGCGCGGATCCGGCATGACGAGGACTGGAAGCGGGGTTCCGGTTCGGCGCACCGCCTCTGCGATCCCATCACACCCCTGAAAAAAATCACTCCGGCAGGGCGAACACGGTGAGCTGCCCGCCGAGCGCCGTGTAGCGCGACAGCGCGGCGTAGCCGCCGACCGCGCCGGCGCCGTCGTTCGGATCGGTGAGGCCGGCCGCCAGTCCGATGCCGGCCCAGCCGCCGATTCCGGAGAGCACGGCGACGTATTGCCGGCCCTTATGCAGGTAGGTGGTGACGTTGCCGACGATGCCGGACGGCGTCTTGAAGCGGTAGAGTTCGCGGCCGTCCCGCGCGTCGACGGCCTTGAGATAGCCCTCGAGGGTTCCGTAGAACACGACATCCCCGGCGGTGGCGAGCACGCCCGACCAGACCGAGAACGGCTCGGGAATGGTCCAGCGGATCGCCCCAGCGACCCCGTCCCAGGCGGTGAGGGTGCCGGTGCGGGGATCGTCGGGGGCCGGGTGCAGACTCACGGTGGCGCCTACATAGGGCAGGCCGGGGGTGTAGGAGACCCGGAACGGCTCGTAATCCATGCAGATGTGGTTGGTCGGCACGTAGAACAGCCGCGTCCGGGGCGAGTAGGCCGCCGGCTGCTGGTTCTTGGCCCCGATGGCACCGGGGCAGATGCCCGTGGTGGTCTCGTCCTCTCCGGTGGCCTCGGGGGCATGGCGCGGATCGAGCACCGGGCGCCCGTAGCTCGGCGAGGCCGCGTCGAGGTCGATCTGCGTCGCCCAGTTCACCGCGGGGTCGAATTTCTGCGCCACCAGGAGTTCGCCGGTGGCGCGGTCCAGGGTGTAGCCGAAGCCGTTGCGGTCGAAATGGGTGAGGAGCGGGCGGGTGGCGCCGCCGAATGCCTGGTCGGTCAGGATCATCTCGTTGACGCCGTCATAGTCCCACTGGTCGTGGGGCGTCATCTGGTAGAGCCAGCGGGCGATGCCCGTATCGGGATTCCGCGCCACGATCGACGTCGCCCAGCGGTTGTCGCCGGGGCGCTGCGCCGGGTTCCAGGTCGAGGGATTGCCGGTGCCGTAATAGACGAGGTCGAGGGCGGCATCGTAGGCGAACCAGCCCCAGGCGCAGCCGCCGCCGGTCTTCCACTGGTCGCCTTCCCAGGTCTTCAGGGAGGAATCGCGGCCGATGGGCTTGCCGAGCGACGTGGTCCGTTCGGGGTCGACCCGCATCTGTTCGTCGGTGCCCGTGGCGGTGGCGCGCCAGAGCCGGTCCCCGGACTTCGCATCGTAAGCGGTGACGTGGCACTGGACCCCGAACTCGCCGCCCGAGAGGCCGACCAGGATCTTGCCCTTCACCGGCAGCACGGCGGCGGTGTTGGTCTCGCCCCGGGCCGGGTCGCCGTTCTTCACCGACCAGTTCACCCGGCCGGTCTTCGCATCGAGGGAGACCAGGGTGGTGTCGGCCTGCTGCAGGACGAGGGCGCCGTCCGCGTAGGCGAGGCCCCGGTGGACCGTGTCGCAGCACAGCAGGGCCGAGACCGCCGGGTCCTGCTTCGGTTCGTAGCGCCAGAGAATGCGGCCCTCGTGGTCGAGGTCCAGGGCCGTGACGGTGTTGGGAAAGGGGGTGTGGACGTACATCACCCCGTCGACCACCAGGGGCGCACCCTCGTGGCCGCGCAGGATGCCGGTGGAGTAGGTCCAGGCGACCTGAAGCCGGCCGACATTGGCGGCTTTGATCCGGTCGAGGTCCGCGTAGCGGGTGTTGGCCGCGTCGATCGTCGGCAGCACCGTCTGGGCCGCGGCGGGACCCGGAAAGGCGCCCGCCAGCAGGACGAGCAGGAGGAGGGCGCGCATGGGACTCCCGGTTGCGAAGGGGCGGAGACGTCCCCTCCCCGTGCCACAGCCGGGGGCCGAAGCGAAGGGACCGGCAAGCGCGTGGGCCGGGATGCGGCACGCGGCCCGGCCCCCTCGAACCGATCCTAGAAGTAAGGCCCGAACGGCGGGCGCGGGCGATGATATCCGTAGCGCGGTCCGTAGAACGGCCGGGGGCCGTAGAACGGACGCGGACGATAATAGCCGTAGGGGCGGTACATCGGCCGGCAGTCGCCGAACCGATTCGGGATGAAACCGGGGCCGCAGCCATAGGCGACGGTCTCGACGGCGGCGCCCGCCAGCGTCCCGGCAGAGGCAGGGGCAGGGGCGATGGGCGCGGCCTGGGCGACCGCGGCGAGGCCAACGGTCCCGCCGAGCCCGAGCGCCGCAGCGAGCATCGTGCGGGCAAGCATTGTACGAGCGGAAATCGGGTGAGTCAGCGATTTCACGGACATGACGCCATGACCTTCTGCTGGTGTGACCTTTGCTGTTCTTGATCTTCCGGCTTCTCGAAGGCCGCGGGACTATCCCGAAGCTGCAGACCTTCCTGACGCCGGAAGAGTTTCATCCTGCCGGATGGTTGCTGAACGCTCGCTGACGGGATGCGGTTCACCGCGCCGCGCGGCCCAGCGCAGGATGCGCCGGCGGGCGGGCTCCTCGAGGCCGAGATGCAGGGCGAGGCTGAGCGCGAAGCTGAGCGCGGTGGCGAGCCCCGCCCCGAGCCAGGGCGCGGCGGCAAGCCGGCCCCCGAGGGCGATCCGGTCGAGGCTGTTCACCAGAGCATAGGCCGGGACGTGGATGAGGTAGAGGGCGAAGGAGATCCGGCCCAGGAACACGAAGGCGGGCGCCACCAGGGGCCCGGAGCGGATCTGCGCGCCGGCCAGGATCAGGGGCGCCCAGGCCAGGGCGGTCAGCCCGTTGTGCAGCAGCACCTCGGGCAGGATGGGTGCCGCTGCAATGAGGCCAAAGGCGGCCACCGCCGCGCTCCCGAGGAGGGCGGCCGTCGGGATGCGCCGGCGGGTCCAGGCTACGTAGAGGAGGAGCCCGGCGACGAATTCTGGCAGGCGCAGCAGGGGATTGTACTTGATCGCCTGGGCCAGCAGCACCGGTCCCGGTCCCCCCGCCTCGGGCCCGATCAGCGACACGCCGGGGGCGTAATGCGCGAAGGCGAGGCCGGCCCCGCCGGTCAGGACGATCCAGGCGCCGAGGGTCAGGCGCGCGATGCGGCCCGGCGCGCCGAGCACCAGGGGCAGCAGGGCGGGAAACAGCGCGTAGAAGAACAGCTCCACCGAGACCGACCAGCTCGGGCAGTCGAGGGCGCAGGCCGCGCCCGGCACCCAGGCGTGGAGACCGAGCGGTGCCAGGACCGCGCTCGCGGCCATCAGCCCCTGCAGCGGCGGGGCCGACTTGGCGACCCAGCTGACGAACCAGGGCAGGGCCAGTACGAGGGCCAGCAGGTAGACCGGCATGACCCGGGCCACCCGCGCCCAACGGAAGCGAACGCGGGCGGCCCGGTCGCGGAGGTCTACGGCGCGGTAGGTGTAGGCCAGGATGAAGCCCGAGAGCAGGAAGAAGAAGGTCACGCCGGAATATCCGAGGCGGATCGGGGCCGGCACCGCGGCGTCGGCGAAGAACGCGCCCGCATAGTGGAAGGCCAGCACGAGGGCGGCGGCCACGAAGCGCAGGGCGGTGAGCGCCGGCAGCGGCGTCACCGGCGGATGGGCCTGAGGCGGGCGCGGACCGCTCACCGCGGCCGGCTCCCGACCACCCGTCCGGCGGCCCCGAAGCGCAGGCCGAGGACCGAGAGGGCGAGCAGGAAGAACAGCGCGTTGGTGGCCTGGTAGAACACCGATTCGAACACCCCTACCATCAGGCCGAACAGCCAGATCCGCAGGAACAGCAGCCGCAGCGGGTCGAGGGCGGCCCCTGCGCCGTCCTGGCGCTGGGCCTGAAGATCCGAGACCGGCGCCAGAATCATCCACCACACCGTGAGGGCGAGGCCGGGCAGGCCGCTCTCCAGGGCGGTGTTGAGGTAGCCGTCATGGGCGTCGGTGGCGCGATTGACCCAGGTGGTCGCATCGCCGCCGCCGCCGTAGAACACGCTTTCCCAGAAGGCCCCGTAGCCGAAGCCGGTCAGCGGCTTCTTGGCGATGTTGTCGAGGGCGAAGCTCCAGATCTCGGTACGGCCGGTATAGGTCGGGTCGGCGGCGAGGCTCGCGACCAGCGCTCCGACGCCCGGCACCATCACCGAGCCCACCGTGAGCACCAGCAGCAGCGCCAGGGGCCCGAGGAGCACCAGCCGGCGCCAGGCGCCCGAGGCGGAGCGGGTGCAGGCCCAGGTCAGACCGAGCACCGCAGGGGTCATGACCATCGATGTCTTGGCGTTGGTGAAGACGAGAAACACGCCCGCCACGACCACCACGGTGGTGCCGAGGATGCGCTGGCCCATCGCGGCCCAGAACAACCCGACAATGATGAACAGGCTCATGGCCGCGCCGGCACCGTTCTTGTGCGCGAAGACGCCGCGCCAGCTGCCCGCGTGTTCGGGCTCGATCAGGTCGAGGGCGGTGTGCATCGCGCGCTCGGGCACCAGCACGAGGCCGAGGTAGCAGAGCGCCAGCACCAGGAGCACGCTGCCGCCGAGGGCCTGCGCGAACTGGCGCGCGTCGCGGGCGAGCACCAGCACGCTCACCACCCCGCCGAACATGATGACGAGGGAGATCAGGCGCCGTGCCGAGACGGCGGGCTCGATGGAGAGGGCGGTGGAGACGCCGATCCAGCCCAGCGTCGCCAGGATCGGCAGGGTGGCCAGTGGCCGCAGGGCCTCCCGCCCGCGCCAGGCCAGCACGGCCACGGCGAGTCCGCCCATCGCCAGATACAGCACCTGGTTGACGATGTTGCCGCCGGCCCGCGAGGCCGCGTTCTCGGCTGCCGTCCCGTCAAGGAACGGATCGGCCCCGATCAGCACGATCAGCAGGATCACGCCCATCGCCCCGATGCGCAGGGCATCGGGGAGATCTGCCCGCGCCGGCGCGCCCGCGTCGGTGGCGATGCCCGTCGTCATGGTCCACTCCCGCGCTCGAGGGCCGGCAAAGACCCGCACTCTAGGGCCGCCGGTGCCGCCTGATAGGCGCGCAGAATACGTTTAAGAACCACGAAGGCCGTCTCCGTCTGCCGTCAAGGCTTGGGTTTCGGCCATGCGACGATGGCGGGCGCTCCGCTGATCGCCCCCACGATGCGCTCGCGCTCGGCCCGGCCGGCGGCGAGGCGGGCGCGCGTCGCCGCGAGGACGGCGGGACTGGCGGTGGCGGGCGTGCCCGCCGCGAAGGGCGGCGCCGGCGCGTATTCGAGGCCGAGCTGGATCGTTTCCGCCTCCGGTCGGCCGGCGATCTCGGCCGCCAGCGTCAGGGCGAAGTCGATGCCGGCGGTCACTCCGCCCCCGGTGAGGAGGTTGCCGTCGCGCACCACCCGCTCGGCCACCGGGATCGCCCCGAAGGCCGCCAGGAGGTCGAGGCTGGCCCAGTGGGTGGTGGCGCGCCGGCCCCGCAGCAGCCCGGCCGCCCCGAGCACCAGGGCGCCGGTGCAGACGGACGTGACGTAGCGGGCGCGCGCCGCCTGCGCCCGCACGAAGGCGAGGAGTGCCGCATCCTGCATCAGCGCATTCACCCCGATCCCGCCCGGGATGCAGAGCACGTCGAGCTGGGGGCAATCGTCGACCGTGTGCGTCGGGGTGAGCACGAGACCGGTGGAGCTGGTGACAGGCCCCGGGCCGGTGGCCACGAGGCGAACCCGGGCGTCCGGAATCCCGACGAACACCTCGTAGGGCGCGGTGAGGTCGAGCTGCTGGACGTTCGGGAAGGTGAGGAGGCCGATTTCGAGGGGCATCGCGGCAGAACTCCGGGTGTCTGGACAGGACGACCCTACTCGGCCAGGCTCCGGCCGAAATGACCAAAACTCCTCGTTTTCTGCCAGGGCGCAGCGCGGATGGTCCCCGCCGCGTCGAGATCCTGGCTTTCCGGGATGTCCAGCTCCTCGACGTGGCGGGGCCGCTCCAGGTCTTCGCCACGGCGAACGACCTCGCAGGCGCAGGCCCTGCGCCCTACGCTCTGCACGTGGTCGCGGCGGGCGGCGGCCAGCTCCGCAGCTCCGCCGGTCTCGGCCTCGCGATGGAGCCGCTTCCGTCCGCGGACCAGCCCGTCGACACCCTCGTGGTGGCGGGCGGGCGCGGCGTCGCCGGGGCGGTCGCGGGGGGCCTGCCCGCCTGGGTCGCCGCCCGGGTGCCTCGGGCCCGGCGGGTGGCCTCGGTCTGCACCGGCGCCTTCCTGCTCGGGGCGGCCGGCCTCCTCGACGGGCGTCGGGCCGTGACCCACTGGACCCGTTGCTCCGAACTGGCGCGGCGCCATCCGGAGGCCCGGGTCGAGCCCGACCCCATCTTCATTCGGGACGGCGCGGTCTGGACCTCCGCCGGGGTGACGGCGGGCATCGACCTGGCGCTCGCCCTGGTGGAGGCGGATCTCGGCCGGGATGCGGCGTTGGCGGTCGCCCGGCACCTCGTGGTCTTCCTCAAGCGCCCGGGCGGCCAGTCCCAGTTCAGCACCGTCCTGGCGCTGCAATCCGGTGGCACGCGCTTCGAGGGGCTCCACGCCTGGATCGCCGACCACCTGTCCGAGGACCTGACCGTCCCGCGACTGGCCGAGGCGGCCGGCATGAGCCCGCGCGGCTTTGCCCGCCATTATCGCGCGGCCACGGGGCTGACCCCCGCCCGCGCCCTTGAGCGCCAGCGCGTCGAGGCGGCCCGGCGGCTCCTGGCCGAGACCGCGCTCCCGCTGAAGCGGGTCGCGGAGCGCTGCGGCTTCGGCTCGGAGGAGACCTTGCGGCGCAGCTTCCTGCGCCACGTGGCGGTGGCGCCCGCCTCCTACCGGCAGCGGTTCCGCGACGATGGGGAGGGGATGCCGGACGGCCGGCCCGAGGCGCCTGAGATTTGACATTCCCGGCCGCATCATCGACACCGCCGGCCGTCGCGGCATCGACCGGAACCACGGGCCGAGCGCCGGTCCGGAGCCGCGTATGTCCCCCCTGACGGCCCATCCTTCCGCATGACCGAGCGCGCCACCGTGCCTCCCCCGGCCCGCGGCCACGCCGTCGCGTTCCCGGACACCCTCCTGGCCGCTGCGACCCGGAGCCATGCCTGGGCCTGCGCCCTCCTGATCGCCCTCTGCCTCGTCTGCTTCCTGCCGGGCCTCGCCTCGCTCCAGCCCATGGACCGCGACGAGCCGCGCTTCGCCCAGGCGTCGAAGCAGATGCTCGAGACCGGCGACCTCGTCGACATCCGCTTCCAGGCGGAGGCCCGGCACAAGAAGCCGGTGGGCATCTACTGGGCGCAGGCGGCCGTCGTCGGCGCCGCCGAAGCGCTCGGCGTGCCGGACGCCCGCACCACCATCGGCCTCTACCGCATCCCGTCGCTGCTCGGCGCCATCGGGGCGCTGCTCCTCACCTACTGGTCGGCCCTGGTCTTCCTGCCCCGGCGGGGGGCCTTTCTCGCCGCAGCCCTGTTCGGGGCCTGCGTCGTGCTCTCGGCCGAGGCGCGCCTCGCCAAGACCGATGCGCTCCTCTGTGCCTGCGCGGTGGCGAGCTTCGGCGGTCTCGCTCGCGCCTGGCTCCGGCGCGACCGCGCGTCCGGCCCCCTCGACACCGCCACGGTGCTGACCTTCTGGCTCGGCCTCGCCCTCGGCATCCTGATCAAGGGGCCGATGGTGCCGCTGTTCTGCGGACTGCCGGCCCTGATCCTCTCCGTCCGGTCGGGCTCCGGCCGCTGGCTCGGCGCCCTGCGGCCCGGCCTCGGCCTGCCCCTCACCCTGCTGATCGTGGCGCCCTGGTTCGCCGCCATCACCTGGAAGAGCGGCGGCGCCTTCTACGGGGAGGCGGTCGGCCACGACATGCTGAGCAAGGTCCAGGGCGGCTCGGAGAAGCACTTCGCCCCGCCCGGCGCCTACCTCGTGGCGTTCTTCGGCACGTTCTGGCCGGGGGCGGCCTTCGCGGCGCTCAGTGCGCCCTTTGCCTGGGGCTACCGGCGCGAGCCCGCCATCGCCTTCCTGCTCGCCTGGATCGTGCCGACCTGGATCCTGTTCGAGATCGTGCCGACCAAGCTGCCCCATTACGTGCTGCCGCTGATGCCGGCCATCGCCATCCTCACCGTGCGGGCGCTCGCCGCCGGCGCGCTGCACCCCGAGCGCCGGGGCGCGCGCCTCACCGCCGGGCTCGTGGTGCTGATTCCCGTCGGACTCACCCTCGGGCTCTCGGCCTTCGCCTTCGCCTACGACCGGACTCTGCCCTTGGCCGGGCTGCCGCTGCTGCTCGGCGCCAGCGCGGTGGCGGCCCTGGCCTGGCACGCCTTCTCCCGGGGGCTGCCCGAGCGCGCGCTGGTGCTCGGCATCCTGGCCTCGATGCTGCTCTCGCCCGCCGTGTTCGGCCTGACCCAGCCGGTGATGGCCGCCCTCAAGGTCTCGCCGCGCCTCGCCGCGATCCGCGATCGCCTGCCCTGTCCGCATCCCCGCGTCGCCAGCCTCGGCTACCGCGAACCGAGCTTCGTCTTCCTGATCGGCACCGACCTCGCCATGCTGGGGACCGGTACCGAGGCCGCGGCCTTCCTGAAGGGCGAGGGAGCACCGGATACCGGAGCCTGCCGCCTCGTCTACGTCGAGGGCCGGTTCGCGGCCGCGTTCGATGACGCCGCCCGGGCCGCCGGGCTGGTGCCGAACCGGGTCGGCGCGGTCTCGGGCTTCAACATCAATGGCGGGCGCCGGGTCGATCTTTCGGCCTATGCCGTGACGCCCTAGACACGACGCCCGAGACATCCTTGGATCGAACACCCATGCGCCTCTCCGTGATCATCCCGGTGAAGAACGAGGCCGGCAACATCGCGAGCCTCGTCGCCGAACTCGAGACCGCCTGCGCCCCGCTGGCGCCCTTCGAGGTGATCTACGTCGACGACGGCTCCACCGACGGCACCGCCGAGGCCCTGAAGGCGGCCCGGGCCGGACGGCCCTGGCTGCGGGTGCTCGCCCACGACCGCACCGCCGGCAAGGCCGCCGGCATCCGCAGCGGAATCGCCGTGGCCCGCGCCCCGGTCTGCGCCCTGATGGACGGCGACGGCCAGAACGACCCGGCCTTCCTCGCGCCCCTGCTCGACGCCATTGAGGCGGGCGGTGCGGGGGTCGGCCTCGCCCAGGGCCAGCGCATCGGGCGCAAGGACGGACGCCTGAAGACGATCCAGTCGCGCATCGCCAACGGGGTCCGGGTCCGCATCCTCCGGGATTCCACCCGCGACACCGGCTGCGGCTACAAGCTCGTGCGCCGCGACGTCTACCGCACGCTGCCCTTCTTCGACGGGCAGCACCGCTTCATGCCGGCCCTCGTCGCCCGCGAGGGCTTCGGCGTGGTCCATCGCGACGTGGTCGACCGGCCGCGCTTCACCGGCACCTCGAAATACGGCCTGTTCGACCGGCTCTGGGTCGGCCTCCTCGATCTCGCCGGGGTGTGGTGGCTGATCCGGCGCAAGCGCGTGACGCCCCGGGTCACGGACGTGACGGGAGCCTGAGCCATGCTGATCCAGCTCGCCGAGGACCTGCGCGGCTACGTCTACGACGTCTTCGTCACCCGCTTCGATGCCTGGCTGGTCTTCGGCATCCTGGCCCAGGCGGTGTTCGGCGCCCGCTTCGTGGTGCAGTGGCTCGCCTCCGAGCGGGCCGGCCGAAGCGTGATGCCGCTGGCCTTCTGGTTCCTCTCCATCGCGGGCGGCCTGATGACCCTGGTCTACGGCCTGGTGCGGCGCGAGCCGGTGATCATCTTCGGCCAGGCCCTCTCGACCTTCATCTATCTCCGCAACGTCTTCCTGATCCTGCGCGAGCGCCGCGCCGCCCGGGCGGCGCTGTGACCATGGACCCGCTGCCGCCCTTCCACGACGACCTGGACGCGGCACGGGCGGAGGTCTGGCGCCTCTTGGAGGAGGGGCCTGCCTTGCGCCGCAACGCCTTCCACATGCCGGCGCTGGCCACCGTCGATGCGGCGGGGCACCCGCAGGTCCGCACCGTGGTGCTGCGGCAGGCCGATCCGGCGGCCGGAGCCCTGCGCTTCCACTGCGACCGCCGCTCCGACAAGGCGTCCGAGATCGCGGCCTCCGGGCATGCGGCCCTGCACGGCTACGATTCCGCCGCCAAGATCCAGATCCGCGCCTCCGGCCCGGCGACGCTCCACAGCGACGATGCCCTGGCCGAAGCGGCCTGGGCCGGCGCGATGGCCATGAGCCGGATCTGCTACGGCGCCGATCCCGCCCCCGGGGCGGTGCTGCCCCGCGGCGACGCCTACACCCTGCCGGACGCCGAGACGGCGCTGACCCTCGGCCGACCGAACTTCTGCGCCGTGGTGGTGCGGGTGGCCCGCCTCGAATTCCTCTACCTCGACCGGCGCGGCCACCGCCGGGCGGCCTGGGAGCGGGCCGGGAACTGGCGCGGATGCTGGCTGGCGCCGTGAAAATCCGCCACGCCTGAACGGCCGTGCGGGAACGGCCCCGCCGCCGGTTCCGGCGCGGGGGGATGGCCAGGACACGAAACGGGAGACGCGGGACGCCGCGAAACCACGTTGTTGGAATCATAGGCCGGTCCCCCGGCGTCCCTCGGCCCGGCCCCTCGCGGGGCCGACCCTTTTCGTCACGGCGTCTTCTCGGCATCGGCGACCCGGCTCATGGCAGCCCCCCTCCGGGCTCCGACGCCCTGGCGGGCGGCGGCGTCCGGCGGCCGTCTGATCAGAGCCCGAGGCTCCGAGCCCGCCTCGTAGTGGGCGGACCGTCCGATCTCTCGTTGCGTCCCAGGGGACCGGGTCCAGCCTTGCGGCCTACCCGTCCGAGACGCCTTGCGTCGCCGATGCAGCCCGGGGCGATGGCGAAACCGGGCCATCGACGCGGGGCGCCGTCTCCTCCCCCCGAGCCCCCCGACCCGGTCCGCCGGAGGGCCTCCCGTGTGGGAGGTGAGTGCCCGCACTGAACCACGGAATAGGAATATTGTCAAGTTTTTTCGAAAGGGGCGGTGGGTCTGGGTACAACCCTCCTCCGTTTCCCGTCAGTGAGTTTGCGCCTGCTGCAAAGCAAGGCAGGTGTAAACGGCTGTTCACAGTATGGATTACGTGACATGTATTCGATTGCTTAGGGTCGGATTCGCTTATAATTGGTTGTGATCGGGCTCAGAAGCCATTGGGTTATTTCATTAATTTGAGGCCTTAGATGTCTGAAAAGCAGAGTGATAGTCTTATAAAACCGGATATGAGTGCGGTTCTCTCTAGAACTCATGTGAGTAATAACACACATGGGTTTTTACTTCCGGTATTTGAGGCCATATCGAATGCAATGCACGGAGTTGAAGCTCGATTCGGCTCGAGCGCACACGTAAATGGTATTATAAATGTCAGATTTGTAAATACCCAGAATCCTGGATTAATACAAGTTTCAGTCATTGATAATGGTATTGGTCTAAATGATCCAAATTACAAATCATTCAAAACTCCCTTCAGCGGGTATAAGCTGAAGCAAAAGGGGCGCGGATTCGGTCGATTCATAGCGTTTAAAGTATTTTCAAGAGTAACGTACTCAACAAGATATGAGTTTTTCAATACAATAGGACGTCGGGATTTTCGGTTTGATATTCGACAGGATGACGAAATCTCATTTATCCAGAGCGACTCAGAGCTTGTAGATTCGGGAGTGCACGTTTCGTACGAGCAGCCACTTACAAATTGGCATGATCTGATTCGGAGTTTGAATGAAGAAGAAATATTAACCGAAATTGGCAGCCATTTTCTTCCATATTTTCTTTATAAATGGCTACCACTCATAAATGTCCAGTTTGATGATGGTGAACCTGAGGATATATCCAAGCGATTTAAAGCAGTTTTCGTCCAGTATGCAGATGGAGAATTCACATGTGAGATAGATGGAGTTGAAGAAAGGCTCTACTATTCTCTTGCGCGTATTAATCGAAGCAAAAACTTCAGGAACCATTGCCTGTTGCTTTCTGCTGCGGACCGAATCGTTGGAACCCCCCGCGATTTATCGCAGAAAATCGGCGAACCCTTTTTTACTGACGAAAATGAAAATAAATACGTTGTTATTGCTGTTGTTCGAGGTGAGGTTTTTGAAAGTCGGCTCAATGATGCAAGGACGGGTATTAATCTCAGTTCAAGAACCGTAGAAGACATCGTAAAAAAAATAAGCGATATCATTCAGAGTAAAGAACATCAACAAATCGCAAAGATTAAATTTAATCAGTCGCATAGCTTAGACTCGGCATTGAAAGAAAATCCTATCCTGCGCTTAGGACTCAAAGGGAAATCTATAGCGGAATATGTTGCATCTAAACCAAACAACTGGTCAGAGGAAGAATTTGTATCTGATTTGGCTGTCGAAAGATTTAGGGCTACCAATGATTTGATCAAGCAAATTGTGGCTGCTTCTGCAAATTCTGAAAATTACGAATCTACAATTAAAGTAATTGTAGATAAAATAGATAGAAGTAAGAAAGAAGCTCTAGCTGAATACGTAATACATCGTAAAAACATTATTTCTTTAGTTGAATCCGCTAGAAAGTTCCAAAAGGATGGTAAGCATTCTCCTGAAGACACCATTCATGATCTAGTTTTTAAGAGATTTTCAGACAACGTCTCGGTTGACTATTTTGAACATAATCTGTGGCTCATAGACGATGCACTTGCATTTCTGCCTTACGTTTCAAGCGATAGGACTATCCATGGAGGCCGACGCAAGACCGGCGATAAAATCACAGACTTACTGTTTTTTGACGAAAGTTTAGTCTTAGGAGACAGCGACGGAACGACTTTGACTATAGTTGAATTTAAAAAACCTAGCAGGAATAATTTTATTTTCGGTCGTGAGAAGGACGATCCTGTTTTCCAAGTTATAAAAACTTTGAATCAAGTGACCAAAGTTGGTGGGATTTCAAAATCCGATGGAACACATTTCTCGTTCGCTGGAGTTGTGAAGAAATTCGCATACATCATTGCTGATCTCACGCCTTCACTTGTAGAAGTACTTAAAATGCATGATTTTAAAAATGACTGGAATCCCAGAATATTTGTAAGATTTAGAGATCATGAGCAAATATTTATCCAGGCGTTTGGGTATGATACCTTGGTCGAAAATGCAAAGAAGAGAAATCAAGCTTTCTTCTCTGTGTTGTTCGACGAGTAGCGGAGTTCATCACAACGCGGCGCGCAACCGCGCAAACCCCGCGTCGAGATCCGCCTGCAGGTCCGCAAGGTCCTCCAGGCCGATGTGGAAGCGCAGGCCCGGGCCGCCGGGGTTCCACCGGGTGGCGGTCCGATAGGTCTTGCAGTCGAACGGGATGACGAGGCTCTCGAAGCCGCCCCAGGAGAAGCCCATCCCGAACAGTTCGAGGCCGTCGAGCATGGCCGCCACGGCCCGCTCCGGGGCGGGCTTCAGGATGACGCCGAACAGGCCCGAGGCGCCGGCGAAGTCGCGCTTCCAGAGGGCGTGGCCGGGATCGTCGGGGAGTGCGGGATGGAGCACGCGGGCCACCTCCGGCCGGGCCTGGAGCCACTGCGCCATGGCGAGCCCCTGGGCGCCGTGCTCGCGCAGGCGCAGCGCCATGGTGCGCAGGCCGCGCAGGGCCAGGAACACGTCCTCCGGGCCGGGGCACATGGCGAAATGCTCGAAGGTCCGGTGCAGGGCCGGCCAGTATTGCGCGTTGGCCGAGGTCAGGCCGAGGAGCAGGTCCGAGCCGCCGGAGAGGTACTTGGTCCCGGCCTCGACCGCGATGTCGACGCCGCGCGCATGGGGCGGGAACAGCAGCGGCGTCGCCCAGGTGTTGTCCATGATCACGGCCGCCCCGCGCGCGTGCACGATCTCGGCGATGGCCGGCACGTCCTGCATCTCGAAGCTCTGCGAGCCCGGGGCCTCGACCAGCACCGCCTTGGTGGTGTCGCGCATCAGGTCGGCGATGCCGGCGCCGATCAGGGGATCGTAGTATTCCACCGCCACCCCGAAGCGTTTCAGGACGCCGTCGCAAAAGATGCGGGTCGGGCGGTAGGCGGAATCGCTGATGAGGAGATGGTCGCCGGCCGAGACCACCGCCATCAGCGCCACCGTGAGGGCGGCGAGGCCCGAGGGGGTCAGCACCGTGCCGGCGGCCCCGGCCAGCTCGCTCCAGGCCTGGGTCAGCGAATCCGTCGTCGGCGTGCCCGAGGTGCCGTAATCGTAGCGCCCGCGCCGGTGCTGGAGGTCGTCGTAGGTCGGGAACAGCACTGTCGAGCCGCGGTAGATCGGCGTGTTGACGAAGCCGTGCTGGGCGGAGGGATCGCGCCCCGCATGGACGAGGCGGGTGCTCGCCCCGAAGCGGGCGGGATCGCGGGGAGGGGTGTTCGACATCGGTACCGGCGGGCGAGGGGTGAGCGTGCGGCGACCGAAGCCCGCCGCACGCGCCGGCGTCAAGCCGGGCGGGCGCTGGGTCAGAGGTGGAACCGCGTCCGCCGTCGAACCAAACCCGTCATTCCGGGGCGCCGCAAGCGAGCCCGGAATCCAGAACCGCAGGGGATTTTGAATCGCACAGGATTCCGAAACATCGCTGGCGCAGCTGCACGATCGACGGTCGACGCCCTATCCCGTCTCCATGCTCGCGAGCGGACGACACGGCACGCTGTCGATGGGCGTGACGAACGACCGCCCGCCGCATTCACCAGCACAAGGCGAAGCGATCGGACGGTGTCACGGAGGTTGCGGCTGATGGCCCAGCCGCGCGCGTCTGGATTCCGGGCTCGCCTTCGGCGCCCCGGAATGACGGGGTTGGGTCGGATGGCGGATGTGAGCTTGCGCTGGCTGGAGACGTTTGGATGGGGCGTTGACGTGATTCCACTGTCAATCCCGTCATTCCGGGGCGCCGGAGGCGAGCCCGGAATCTAGAACCGCGACTGGGCTCGAAGAAGCGCTGGCGCAGCCGTACGATCGGCGCATCATTGACCCGCTCTACCCTGCGATGACCGCCATGCCTTTCGCCGTCTACATGCTCGCGAGCCGGCGGCACGGCACGCTGTATATCGGTGTGACGAACGACCTGGCGCGTCGTGTCCATGAGCACAAGGCGAAGCGACCGGCCGGATTCACGGCGCGGTACGAGGTCGATCGCCTGGTCTGGTACGAACTCTATGAACGGGCCATCGAGGCGATTCAGCGCGAGAAGGCGCTCAAGACTTGGCGCCGCGACTGGAAGATCCGATTGATCGAGGAGGCCAACCCGGATTGGTCCGATCTGACGGCGAGCCTCGCCCTGTGAGACCACCTCACGGAGGTTGCGGCTGATGGCCCAGCCGCGCGCATCTTAATTCCGGGCTCGCCTGCGGCGCCCCGGAATGACGGGGTTGGGTCGGATGACTCGGGGCACACGGGATCGTCCCCGGCTTGACCCCGGCGCGCGATGCCCTGCAATGCGCGCATGCGATCCCTGTCGATCCCGCTCCTCGCCGCCCTGCTCGCCGCGTCTCCGGTGCTGACCCGGACTGCGGCGCTCGCGCAAGGCGATACCCTGGCCCAGGTCAAGGCGCGCGGGCACCTCGTCTGCGGGGTCAGCGGCGGGGTGGCGGGGTTCAGCATGCCGGACGGGCAGGGGCGCTGGCACGGGCTCGACGTGGATTTCTGCCGGGCGCTCGCCGCCGCGATCTTCGACGATCCGGACCAGGTGCGCTTCATCCCGCAATCCTCGGCCGCGCGCTTCACCGCCCTGCAATCGGGCGAGATCGACGTGCTCGCCCGCAACACCACCTGGACCCTGTCGCGCGACACCGCCGCGATGAACTTTCCGGTGATCACCTTCTTCGACGGCCAGGGATTCCTGGTCCGAAAATCCCTCAACATCACGGCCGTCAAGCAGCTCGACCGGGCCACGATCTGCCTGCAGCAGGGCACCACCACGGAGCTGAACACCGCCGACTGGTTCCGCACCCGCGGGCTGACCTACCAGGTGGTCACCTTCGCCAACAGCGAGCAGACGCTCGGCGCCTACGAATCCGGCCGCTGCGACGCCTATTCCACCGACAAGTCCTCCCTCTACGGCGAGCGCCTGAAGACCGCGCATCCGGAGGAGCATGTCATCCTCGCGGAGGCGATCTCGAAGGAGCCCTTCGCGCCGGGCGTGCGCCAGGGCGACGATGCCTGGCGCGACCTCGTGGCCTGGACCCACTACGCCATGATCGACGCGGAGGAGGCGGGTATCGGCCAGGCCAACGTCGAGGCGCTCCGGACGGAGACCCTGAGTCCGGACGTGAAGCGCATCCTCGGTGTCGAGGGCACCTACGGGCAGGGCCTCGGGCTGACCACCGACTGGGCCTACCGGATCGTCCGTCACGTGGGCAATTACGGCGACGTCTTCGCCCGCAACCTCGGCGACGCGACGCCCCTGAAGATCCCGCGCGGGCTGAACGCGCTGTGGACCAACGGGGGCCTGCAGTACGGGCCGCCGATCCGGTGAGGGCGGTCCTTTGCCAGACCGCTCTGCAAAAGCGCACGCGTTCCCCCTCCTCCGTGTGGAGAGAGCGATCGCAGATACCGATTTGCTGGCCGGAAGCCCATGCGTGGCACCGCGTCATCCCAGGGCCGCGCAGCGGAGCCCGGGATCCAGAAACGCAGGTGGCGCAAGACTCGACACTGTCGGCGGCTCTGGATCGCGCGCCTCCGGCGCGCCCCTTCGGGTCCGGGTTCGCCTGCGGCGCCCCGGAATGACGGTGCGCTGTCCTATGCAATCGCACTGCCCGCAGAGGGAGGGTTTTGCGCTCCGCAGGTCGGCACATGCGTAAGGCCCCCCGCGCCCTCGCGCTCCAGGCTCTCGTCGTGCTCGCACTGGCGGCGCTGGCCTATGCGGCGGCCACCAACGCATCCGAAAAGCTCGCGCGCCAGGGCATCGCCGCCGGGTTCGGCTTCCTCGGGCGCCCGGCGGGGTTCGACATCAGCCAGCGGCTGATCTCCTACGCCGCCGCGACCTCGACCTATCGCGACGCGTTCGTGGTCGGGCTCCTCAACACCCTGCTGGTCTCGGGCCTCGCCATCGGGCTCGCCACGCTCATCGGCTTTGCCGTCGGCATCGCCCGGCTCTCGCCGAACTGGCTCGCGCGGACGCTCGCGGCGATCTACGTCGAGACCCTGCGCAACCTGCCGCTGCTGCTGCAGCTCCTCGTCTGGTACGTGGCCGTGCGGGTGGCCCTGCCCGAAGCGCGCGACCCGGCGGCCTGGGGCGGGGCGTATCTGAGCCAGCGCGGGCTGGTCCTGCCACGACCTGAGTTTTCCGGGGTTGCCTGGCTGGTGCCCCTGACCTTCGTGGCGGGGATCGGCGCGGCGGTCGCCTGGACCCGGCGCGCCAACCGGCGCGTCGCGGCCGGGGCCGAAGCCGGTCCGGTCGCGGGGCCGGGCCTCGCCCTGGTGCTCGGCCTGCCGGCCCTGGCCTGGATCGGTCTCGGCCTCTCCGGTCATCCCGTGCCGGTCGCGTGGCCGGCGCCCGGTCCCTACGGGCCGGACGGCGGGCTCGGGGTGCTGCCGGAATTCGCCGCCCTGCTCCTCGGGCTCTCCACCTACACGGCGGCCTTCATCGCCGAGATCGTGCGCGCCGGCCTCAACAGCGTGGATCGCGGACAGGGGGAGGCGGCGGCGGCCCTCGGCCTGAGCCGGGCCAAGGCCCTGGCGCTCGTCACCATCCCGCAGGCCATGCGGGTGATCGTGCCGCCGCTCACCAGCCAGTATCTCAACATCACGAAGAACTCGTCGCTGGCGGTGCTGATCGGCTATCCCGACCTCGTCCACGTCTTCATGGGCACGGTGCTCAATCAGACCAACCAGGCGGTGGAGGTCGTGACCATCACCATGGCGGTCTACCTGACCCTGAGCCTCGGCCTCGCCGCCCTGATGAACGCCTATAACCGCCGTGCGGCCCCGGTGACGCGATGAAACCGGTGAGCCGATGGAAACCGGTGAGCCGATGAAACCGGTGACGCGATGACGGTGATCCGCGAGACCCTGCTGCCCCCGGCTCCGCCGCCGCGCCGGACCGGCGGCCCCCTCGGCTGGCTGCGGCAGAACCTGTTCGAAGGGTGGGGCAACACGCTGACCACGCTGGTGATCCTGGCCGGGCTGGCGCTCCTGTTGCCGCCCGTGATCCGCTTCCTCGTCACCGACGCGGTCTGGAGCGGGACGTTGGGCGAGGCCTGCCGGCCGGAAATCGCCGGGCACCCGGTCGGCGCCTGCTGGGCCTTCATCGGCAACAAGATCAACTACCTCGTCTACGGCTCCTACCCGGCGGCGGAGCGCTGGCGCCCGAACCTGTTCTTCGGGCTCGTGGCGCTCAGTGCGGTCTGGATGCTGTGGCTCGATGCGCCCAAGCGCGGCCTCGGCGCCGTCTTCGTCTTCCTGGTCGGCCCGATCCTGTCGTTCTGGCTGCTCTCGGGCGCCGAATTCCTCAGCCTCGCCCCGATCGCCACCAGCCTGTGGGGCGGCATGCTGGTGACCCTGGTGGTCTCGCTGGTCGGCATCGTCGCCGCGCTGCCGCTCGGCATCCTGTTGGCGCTGGGGCGGCGCTCCGCGCTGCCGGTGCTGCGCTATGCCTGCATCGGCTTCATCGAGTTCTGGCGCGGGGTGCCGCTGATCACCGTGCTGTTCATGGCCAACGTGATGCTGCCGCTGTTCCTGCCCGGCGACCTCACCGTGGACCGGCTGGTCCGCCCGCTCGTCGGCATCGCGCTGTTCGCCTCCGCCTACATGGCCGAGGTGGTGCGCGGCGGCCTGCAGGCGATACCCGAGGGACAGGGGCGGGCGGCCCTGGCGCTGGGACTGACGCGGGCGCAGACCCTGCGCCTCGTCATCCTGCCCCAGGCCCTCAAGGTGGTGGTGCCCGGTATCGTCAACACGCTGATCGGCCTGTTCAAGGACACCACCCTGGTCTCGATCGTGGGCATCGCCGACTTCATCCGGGTGCTGGAGGCGGCGCGCGCCGATCCGCGCTGGTCGGCCCCGACCATTCCCGCCACGGCCTACGCCTTCGCGGCCCTGTTCTACCTCGCGGTCTGCTTTTCGATGGCGCGCTATGCCGCCTTCATCGAGCGGCGGCTGGCCGCCGGCGAGCGGGGCCGGGCATGACGCCCGCCGATCCAGCCCCGCCCGCACTCGAGTTCCGCGGCGTGAACAAGTGGTTCGGCGCCACCCACGTGCTGCGCGACGTCTCCCTCACGGTCGCCGAATCGGAAAAGATCGTCATCTGCGGCCCCTCGGGTTCGGGCAAGTCGACCCTGATCCGCTGCGTCAACGGCCTCGAATCCTATCAGGGCGGCACCCTCCGGGTCGCCGGCCAGGATCTCACCCCGGCCCGCATTCCGGCGGTGCGGCGCGCCGTCGGCATGGTGTTCCAGCACTTCAACCTGTTCGCGCACCTCACCGTGTTGGAGAACTGCACCCTGGCGCCGATCCACGGGCGCGGGATCGGGCGCCGGGCGGCCGAGGCCCGGGCGCGCGCGGAACTCGAGCGCCTCGCCATCGCGGATCTGGCGCCGCGCCATCCCGGCCAGCTCTCCGGCGGGCAGCAGCAGCGGGTCGCCATCGCCCGCGCCCTCTGCCTCGACCCGGCGGTGATGCTGTTCGACGAGCCGACCTCGGCCCTCGATCCCGAGATGGTGCAGGAGGTGCTCGACACCATGACGGACCTGGCGGCCCGCGGCATGACCCTGCTCTGCGTCACCCACGAGATGGGTTTCGCCCGCCGCGTCGCCGACCGGGTGGTGTTCATGGACGAGGGCCAGATCGTCGAGGTCGCGCCGCCGGACGCGTTCTTCGACCGGCCCGAGCATCCCCGCACCCGGGATTTTCTCGCGCGTCTTCTCTGAGGGGCGGTCAGGGGCGCGCCTGCGCGCGACCTTTTTGGCTGGAAGGCCGCGCCCGCGCGAAACCGTTTTGGTTGGAAGGCCGCGCCCGCGCGAAACCGTTTTGGTTGGAAGGCCGCGCAAGCGCGGCACGGGAGTTGTGCCGGCGCAGGAAGTTTTCGCGAAGACGTGTGCTCCGGTTCGTTAACGCAGACCCGCTAAATCCTGTCTCGCACTCGCGTATTCGGGAAGCTCGTCGCTTGCGTATCCTGCGGAACATCGTCGTCGGCAGCATCTTCGGCGGCAGCGCCCTGGTCATCGCCTTCGCCTGCGTCGACCGGCTCGACCATCCGGCGCCCGTCCGCGCCACCGCCCCGGTGGCGGCGCTCACCCGGCTCAGCCTGCCCGAGCCAAGCATGACGGGGTCGCTGCCGGTGGAGACCGGCCCCTCGATCCGCGACATCCTCGGGCGCGACCCGGTCGCCCGCGCGACGGTGACCCGTCCGCCGGTGCCCCGGGCCTCCACCGCCCGCGAGACCACCGCCCGCGAGACCACCGCCCGCGAGACCACCACACGCGAGGCGGCGGGCCGGCCCCCGGCCAAGCCCGTGGCCAAGGTCGCCGCCGTGGCGCCCGCGAAGCCGGCCAGGAAGGCCGCCGAGGGCTTCGACACCGAGCGCCTGAACGCCCTCATGCGCGGCGACCCCACCGTCACGCTGGCGCGTAGCCGCTGAGTGCGCTCGCGCACCCTGCGCCGTCCCGCACCGGCGCGGCCGTGCGAAGCGGGCTGACGGGCTTGCTATAAGCCCCACCCGGTCCCCTTCCGGGCCGTGGCGGGCCGACGGGCCCGCGAGGGGAGGCGGCCTTTGGGTCTGATCTACGCGCTCGGCGCCTATCTGAGCTGGGGCCTGGTGGTCCCGGTGCATTTCCGCCTGCTCGACGCCGTGCCGGCCCCGAGCATCCTGGCCCACCGCATCGTCTGGTCGAGCCTCCTCGTCGCCGGCCTGCTGGTGGCGCTCCGCCGCCGCATCCGCTCTCCCTTCCCCCTGGTGCGCCGGCACGGGCTCCTGGTCCTGTCGGCCGGGCTGATCGGCGTGAACTGGCTCCTCTATCTCCGGGCCGTGCAATCCGGGCACATGCTCGATGCCAGCCTCGGCTACTTCATCAACCCGCTGGTGAGCGTGGCTCTGGGCGCCGTGGTGCTCGGCGAGCGCCTGCGCCCGGTCCAGGCCGCGGCCGTGGCGCTGGCCGCCGGCGCCGTGCTGCTGGCCGTCGTCCTGGCGGGCAGCCTGCCCTGGGTCTCCCTGGCGCTGGCCGGCAGCTTCTCGCTCTACGGGCTCGCCCGCAAGGTCGTCGGCGTCGACCCCATGGTGGGCTTCGCCGCCGAGACGCTGCTGCTCCTGCCGGTGGCGCTGGTCTATCTCGCGGTCTTCGCGCCGCCGGTGATCCAGGGCGACCCCGTGCGGGCCGGGCTCATCCTGCTCACGGGAGCCACCACGGCCCTGCCGCTGATCTGGTTCGCGGCCGCCGCCGAGCGGCTCACCCTGGCGACCCTCGGGCTGATGCAGTACCTCGCCCCCTCCTGCCTCCTCGTCCTCAGCACCCTCGTGTACGGCGAGCGGCTGGAGCCGCACCGCATGGTGCTGTTCGGGCTGATCTGGCTGGCGCTGGCGATCTACGCGGCCGATGCCACCCGTGCCGCCCGGCAGGCGCGGAGCGCCTGAGGACCGTCCGGGTGAGCGGACCCCGGACGCCGTCGTGTCACCGCTCGATCCGCCCTGTGGTTTCGCATAGGATTGACGCACGGCCGATTCCGGAGACCGCCATGTCGCTGACCGCGCTTCTCGTGCCGACCTATCGAAACATGCTGGCGACCCTCGCCGGGCTGCTGGACACGGTCGAACGGCAGGCGCCGACCCGGGCCGAAAGCCTGCTGTCGGCGCGCCTCGCCACCGATATGCTGCCGCTGGCGGCCCAGCTGCGATTCGCCGCCTTCCTGGCGCAGGAAGCGACCTTCCGCCTGCGTGGGCAGCCCATTCCTTCGTCGCTCGATGCGGTGGCGGCCGAGGGGCGTCAGGCCGGCGACGTTCCCGGATCCTTCGCCCAGGCGCGGGGCCGGATCGGCGAGGCCTTGTCCCATTTGGACGATCTGGCCGACGACGCGCTCGACGCGGGGGCAACGGCGCCGATCGCGATCGAGCTTCCGGGCGGCCCGACCTTCGACATGACGGGCGAAACCTACGCGCGCGACTGGGCGCTGCCGCAATTCTACTTCCACGTCATCACGGCTTACGCCATCCTGCGGAACCACGGGATCGCAATCGGCAAGGCCGATTACGTGCCGCACATGTTCGCCTATCTCAGGTCCGCACCGGCGGCGTCGGCCCAGGTAGAGCCCGGCGACGCGCGATCCTGAATCCTGCGGGCTCTCCGATCGGAGCCCGCGCCGAGCGACCCGCGGGGAGGCGCCATGCTGACCAACCGCATCACCGACATCGCCGGCCTCCGGGTCGGCCACGCCACCGATCTGCGGCTCGCCAGCGGCGTCACCGCGCTCCTGTTCGACGCGCCCGTGGTGGCCGGAATCGACGTGCGCGGCGGCGGTCCCGGCACCCGCGAGACCGACCTTCTCGATCCCGAGCGCACCGTGGCGCGCATCGACGCCCTGGTGCTGTCCGGCGGCTCGGCCTTCGGCCTCGACGCGGCGGCCGGCGTCGTCGCCCACCTCGCCGAGACCGGGCGAGGCTTCGCGATCGGCCCGGCCCGGGTGCCGATCGTGCCGGCCGCGATCCTGTTCGATCTCCTCAATGGCGGCGACAAGGCCTGGGGCCGGTACGCGCCCTATCGCGAGCTCGGCCATGCGGCGGCGGTGGCGGCGACGCGGGATTTCGCCCTCGGTTCGGTCGGGGCCGGGACCGGGGCGGCCACCGCCAACCTGAAGGGCGGGATCGGCTCCGCCTCGGCCGAGGTCGCCGGCCTCGATCCCACGGGCCTCGATCCTGCTGATTGGCCCGTCCGGGTCGGGGCGCTGGTGGCGGTGAACGCCTTCGGCCGGGTGACGCTGGGGGAGGGGCCGCATTTCTGGGCCGGCGCCGACGAGATCGGCGCCGAGTTCGGGGGCCTCGGGTGTCCCGCCGCGATGCCGGCCGATGCGTTCACCTGGCCCCCGCGCAAGGGGTCGGCCGGGGCCAGCACGACGCTCGCGGTGGTGGCCACCGACGCGACCCTCACCAAGGCCCAGGCCCGCCGCCTCGCCGTGATGGCCCAGGACGGTCTCGCCCGGGCGATCCGCCCCATCCACACGCCGCTCGACGGCGACGTCGTCTTCGCGGTCTCCACCGGGCGGGTGGCGCTCGCCGACCCCGTCATCGACCTCGCCCGCATCGGCGACGCGGCCGCCCGGACCTTGGCGCGCGCCGTGGCGATCGGCGTCCATCGCGCCACGACTCCGCCGGGATTCGCCGGACCGCCGGCCTGGCGCGACCGGTTCGGGGGGTGACCGGTTCAGGCCCGGTCTTGGCATTGGATCGGGCCGAATCCGGCCTTGGGCATTAGATCGGGCCGGGTTCGGCCTTGGGCATCAGGTGGGGCCGGGTTCGGCCTTGGGCATCAGGTGGGGCCGGGTTCGGCCTTGGGCATCAGGTGGGGCCGGGTTCGGCCTTGGGCATCAGGTTTGGCCGAGTTCGGCCTTGGCATCCGCGATGAGGCCGGCGAGGCCGGCATCGACCTCGGCGCCGAGCATGCGGCGCTCGGCCTCCGTCAGGTCGGCGGCCCAGCCGCGCTGACCGAAGCCTTCGGCGCACTTGGCCCGCTCGGCCGTGAGATAGGCTTCGGTCTCCGCGGGCTGCGTCCGCATCGCCTGGACCAGGCCGAACCAGGCCGCGCGCTCCACCACCGCGAGGCGGGCGCGCAGGCGGATCATCACCGCGCGTTCGGGATCGATGTCATCCATGCTGTGTCCGGTATTCCTGGCGTGTCCGGTATTCCTGGCGTGTCCCGCCCTTCCGCGCGGCGTCAGCGCCGCGGTTCGCACCGCGTCTTCACGTAGGTGCCCTGGTCGTTGCCGTGCCCCGCATTGGCGGCGAGCACGGGTCCCTGCATCAGGCATTCCTGCAGCGTGTGGGCGGGGCCCGTGATGATGTCGAGCGCCGTTTCCCGCGAGCAATCCGGGGCCTGGACGGTGGAGGCGCAGACGAGGGCGACGACGAGGACTGGGTTCATGACGGGATTAACTGGAACAGGCCGGCGGAGCGGCAAGGGCTGCCTTTGCCGCGGGTGGCTTTGAAGGCCTGCGACTCTCCCTCAAGCCTGCCGAACTTGTGACGATTGTCGATCGTCGTGCCGGCAGGTCTCCCTCCCGGCAGGTCTCCGCGACAGCGATCGTTCGGTTTTTGTTCCATACGGACCGCCATCGACGCCATCGCGCGGGTGAGACAGGTCAAAATACCTAGGACAAAGAGCATAGGTTCGGTATCCTAGGATTAAAGATAATACCCTTTTGGTGCCTTTGGAACGAAAGCGGAACAAGAAAAGATTCGCCGGCTCAGCCCCCACCCGGGGTGCGGCCCCTGGCCTGTGGATGCCGGCCTCGCGTGACGGACCGGCCGGCCGGCCCGCGTGTTAAGACCTTCGTGCAAGAGCCAGGAGGCGCGGCGGAACAGCCCCCGCGCGGGAGCCGGAGCAGGCATGACGGTCGGCATCGAGATGGGTCTGAGCATGGGGCCGGGGGCGGAGCCCGCGCGCCTCGACCTCGAGGAACTCCTGGCGACGCGTCTCCTGGTCCAGGGCAATTCCGGCTCGGGCAAGTCGCACCTGCTGCGGCGTCTGCTGGAGCAGAGCGCCGGCGCGGTGCAGCAGGTGGTGATCGATCCCGAGGGCGACTTCGTCACCCTGGCGGAGGCCTACGGCCACGTGGTGGTGGACGGCGCCCACGGGGAGGCCGACCTCCAGGCCATCGCCGCGCGGGTGCGGGCGCACCGGGTCTCGGTGGTGCTCACCCTCGAGAGCCTCGACATGGAGGCGCAGATGCGCGCGGCGGCCGCCTTCCTGGGCGGGTTGTTCGAGGCCGAGCGCACCCACTGGCACCCCGCCCTGATCGTGGTCGACGAGGCCCAGATCTTCGCGCCCGCCGCGGCCGGCGACGTCTCGGACGAGGCCCGCAAGGCGTCGCTCGGCGCCATGACCAACCTGATGTGCCGGGGCCGCAAGCGGGGCTTGGCCGGCATCATCGCGACCCAGCGCCTCGCCAAGCTCGCCAAGAACGTGGCGGCCGAGGCCACCAACTTCCTGATGGGCCGCACCTTCCTCGACATCGACATGGCCCGCGCCGCCGACCTCCTCGGCCTCGACCGGCGCGGCGCCGAGCGGTTTCGCGATCTGTCCCGCGGCGAGTTCGTGGCTCTGGGGCCGGCCCTGAGCCGGCGGCCCCTGGCGCTCCGCATCGGTCCGGTGACGACCTCGGCGCGCTCCGGCTCGCCCAAGTTGGTGCCGCTGCCCGCCCCGGCCGATGCGGACCTGCGCGCCCTGATCCTCACCCGTTCGCCCGACGAGCCGGCGCAGGGCTGGGCGCCGGCCCCGCGCACGCCGCCGACCCCCCGCGCCACGCCGGCCGACCTGATGCGCGAACTCAGCGCCTACCGCCCGGAGCCGGTGGAGGCGCCCGCGCCGATGAGCGAGGAGGAGATCCGCGCCGGGCTCGACGCGGTCCTGCGCGGCATCGCCGCCGACCCGGATGCCGGCGGCCAGCCGGTGGCGGTCATCTACCAGGATTTCCTCGTGCGCTGCCGCATGCGCGGCCTCGACGGCGAGGCCATGAGCCTGGCCGCCTTCCGCCGCCGCCTCGGCGTCGCCCGCGCTGGGTTCGATGCGGACGACGACGCCCCGGGCGCGGTGGACGCGCGCTGGGAGGAGGCGCAGGCCGCCGCGGCCGCCCTGCCGGACGAGGTCCAGGGCCTGTTCCTGTTGCTGGCCCGCGCGGCGCTGGCCGGCGAGCCCTGCCCCGGCGACGAGGCCCTGGCCCGGGCGATCGGCAGCCGTTCGCCCGGCCGGGCCCGGCGCCTGCTCGCCTATGTGGAGACCCGTGGCACCATCGTGTGCCGCATGGATTACCGCGGCAACCGCATCGTCGCCCTGCCGGCCCTGGCCTGCGAGACCGCGCCGGGCGACCCGAAGGCCCCGGTCGAGACCAAATCCGGCGCCCCGGCCGCATCGCCGCCGGCCGAGGAATCCGGCCTGCCGGGCCTGTTCGCCGCCGAATAGGCCCTCGGGCGACCAGCCTCTCGGCCGAACAGACGCTTAGCCGAACAGGTTTGGAGCCATCGCGGCGCGCAGCAGCTCTGCCAAGCGGTCCAGCGCCGGGGAGCGGCGCGCGGTCGAGACCCGCAGGGCGAGACCGATCCGGGGCAGCGCCGGCAGGTTCGCCGCGTCGGGTTCCAGAGCCCGCAATCCCGGCGGCAGGCCGTGCGGCACCCGCAGGGCGATGCCGAGACCGGCCCCCACCGCGGCCCAGAGGCCGCTCAGGCTCGGCGAGGTGAAGGCGACCCGCCACGGGATCGCGGCCCCGTCGAGGGCCCGCAGACCCGCCTGGCGAAACAGGCACGGCGCCGCGAAGGCGACCAGGGGCAGGGGCGTGCCGGGATCGCGCACGAAGCCGTCGCGCGGGCCGATCCAGGCCATCGGCAGATCGCGCCGGGCGAGGGGGGCCGGACCCGGCCAGAGCGCCGCCGTCGAAGCCCCGGAATCCGCGGCGACGGCGTCCCAGGCCAGCACGAGGTCGAGACGCCCGGCCTGGAATCCCGCCAGCAGGGCGGTGTTGCCCTCCACCAGCACGTCGACCCGCACCGCGGGATGCTGGCGCGCGAACGGACCGAGGAGGTCCGGCAGCCAGGTCTCGGCGAAATCCTGCGGCAGGCCGAGGCGGACGCTGCCGGCCAGCGCCGGTTCGCGCAGCCGGGCCAGGGTCTCGTCGTTGAGGGCGAGGAGATGCCGGGCCGGACCCAGGAGGGCTTCGCCGGCCTCGGTCAGGGCGAGGCCCCGGCCGGATTTCCGGGTCAGCGGCCGGCCGACCTGGGTCTCCAGCTTGCGGAGCTGCAGGCTGACCGCCGAGGGCGAGCGGGCGAGGCGGTCGGCGGCCTTGGCGAAGCTGCCGAGATCGATCCCGGTGACGAAGCTGCGCAGGGCATCGAGGTCGAGGGCGGTCGGCGCGACCATTCGGGTTTCCCAAACGATCCGTTCGGATCTTCGCGATTTTCGCGCGTGTTCTGCGCGCCTAAGCCTGTGGGCGTCAACACGGACCCGCCGTGCAGCGACAGCCCCGGGAGACCTCCATGCCGTTCGTCCGCATCACCCTGGCCGGCCCACCTCCACGCGACGAGGCCGTGGCCGCGCTCCAAGCCGGCGTCACGACCCTGATGGCCGAGGTTCTGGGCAAGCGCGCCGACCTCACGGCGGTCGTGGTGGAGGGCACGGCGTCGGGCGCCTGGAGCGTCGGGGCCGTGCCCGTGGCCGTCGCGGCCCATCTCGTGGCCACGATCACGGCCGGCAGCAACGGCCCGGCGCCGATCGCGGATTTCATCGCGGCGGCGCATCGGCTGCTCGCCGGGACTCTCGGGGCGGGCCTGCCCCTCGCCACCTACGTGGTGGTCGACGCGGTGCCGGCGGAAGCCTGGGGCTATGGCGGGCTCACCCAGGCGCAGCGCGCCCGGGACCGGGGCTGACGGGATGCGTCAGCGCTTCGTGGCGGCCTCGTAGTATTTCGGCTCGAACAGGCCCTCGAGGGGCACGTCCTTGTCGAGGGTGCCGATGGAGACCTGGTAGGCCTGCATCGCCTTGGTCGCGGCGATGATCTGGCGCGGGTCGGCGGTGAACTTCGCGGCCGGCGAGGTCAGCGCCTTGGTGATGGTGGCGATGTCGGTGATGCCCTTGCCGAGCGCCGCTTCCACCGGCTTGGCCGCGCGGGCCGGATCGCGCGTCAGGAGTTCGGTGGCGCGCATCACGGCCTTCACCAGGCCCTCCACCGCGGCCGGGTTCTTGTCGGCGAAGGCGCCGAACACGCCCACCACCGTGCCCGGCTGGTCCGGGAACATCTCGCCGCCGGTGGCGATCAGCTTGATGGCGGGGTTGCGCATCTGCACGATGGTCAGCGCCGGCTCGCGGATCGAGGCGCCGTCGACGGCCCCGGCCAGCATGGCCTGCTGGGTCGCGTCGATGCCCATCGGCACCACCTCGGCATTGGCCTTGTCGGCCTTCGCCACCTGCCAGAGCCAGTGCTGCAGGGTGGTGTTGGGCACCGAGCCCGGCGGCTGCGTGGCGAGGCGGGCGGGTTTGCCCTCCTTGGCCCGGAACTGCGCGAAGGCCTCGGCCTTGTCGGCGCCGTTCGCGAAGTAGGGGGCGAGCTTCGGGCCGGCCACGAACACCATCTCCTCGATGGCGGTGGCGGCCACCACCCGCACGTCGATGCCCTTGGTGCGGGCGACGGCCAGCGGCGCCACGCCGGCGACGTAGACGTCGATGGTGCCGGAGGCCAGGGCCTGGATCATGTTCGGGCCGGATTCGAAGGTGGTGAAGGTGGGGGCGAGGCCCGCCTCCTTGAGCCAGCCCTCGCCGTTGGCCACGAAGACCGGCGCCGCGCCGATCACCGGGATGACGCCGATGCGGACCGGCACGGGCGTGGCGGTCTGCGCCGCCGCCGGGGCGGCGGCGAGCAGGCCCGCTCCGGCGGCGAGGGACGCGGCAAAAGTCGCGGCGAGGGTCACGGTACGGCGGGTGGGGCGCATCGGGGGGTTCCGGTCAGGGACGGGCCGAACCCGGGCGCGCACGCGGCGGGACGGCGTGCGGCGGCGTGGGGCCGGCAAGGAGGATGCCGCGCAGTGGCATGCACGGGGCCGCAGCGCAAGAATCCGCTCCGGTCTCGACGTTCCAGCCCGGATGTTTGGCGTTTTCATCTCCGCGGAATGCTCGGGAGAGAAGATGAATCTCCCACCATCGAAGGGAAGCGGGCTGCCCGGCAAGGTCGGCAGCCCCTCGGATTCCCCCGCGTCGCCCGGTGATCTGTGCCGTTACGGGAACGCGTCCGGACTCACCCCGTTGTCACCCCGTCGCGGCACCGGCCGCCGACGTGAGATTGAGGGAACACCTGTTATGAGCCTCCTCGGCAGCATCGTCAGCAAGATCCTCCATCCCTTCGGCGGCGGAGATGCCCAGGCCAAGCCGTCGGAAGCGAACGCGCAGCCCTCCGCCGGCGGCTCGGATGCCCCCGCCTCGACCCCGACCAGCACCGGCGCCCCGGCCGGCGGCCCCGTCGACGTCGAGCAGGTGCTCAACGGCATGGCGGCGAAGAATTCGCAGAGCCTGAACTGGCGCACCTCGATCGTCGACCTGATGAAGCTCCTCGACCTCGATTCGAGCCTCACCGCCCGCAAGCAGCTCGCCGACGAGCTGCACTACACCGGCGACAAGGAAGACTCGGCCACGATGAACGTCTGGCTGCACAAGCAGGTCATCAAGAAGCTGGAAGAGAATGGCGGCAAGGTGCCGGCCGACCTCAAGGATTAATTGGTCATCCGACGTTCGGCGCGGCCTGAATTGGGGGCCGCGCCCCAGGGGGCAGGGGACAGCGTTCCCTGCCCTTTTTTTGGGTCACCGCGTGCCGTGACGGGACGGATGGCTGCGTGATGGACGCGGCTTGATAAAGACGGTGTGGCTCGGTCGGAGGTTCGATCTGCGATCCGCGGCAGACCGGACGGAGCCTGCGCCCAGTGGCGCGCTGGCATTCTGGAGCGCCGCAGGTGAGTCTGGATCCGAAGGCGCGCGCCAACGGCGTGCAATCCAGAGCCGCCGAGAGTGCAAGACCTTGCAAAACCAGTGTTTCTGGATCCCGGACTCCGCTGCGCGGCCCCGGGATGACGCGGTGTTGCGCGTGGGTTTCCGATGAGCCGATCAGCCTGTGCAATCGCCCTGACTTGCGGCCGCGCGGCGCGATGATCCGGTCTCTGAGCGGGCGCAGCGCAAGCGTGACGATGAGACTGGGTCCTCACCCCTCCAGCCGCTGCCCCAGGCGCCCGGCGAGATCCTGGATGAACTGGAACGCGGTGCGGCCCGAGCGAGAGCCGCGGGTGGTGGCCCATTCGAGGGCCTCGGCCCGTACCCGGTCGGGCTCGGCCTTGAGGCCGTGGCGCGCCACGTAGGCGCGGATCATCGCCAGATACTCGTCCTGGCTGCACTTGTGGAAGCCGAGCCAGAGGCCGAAGCGGTCGGACAGCGAGACCTTCTCCTCCACCGCCTCGCCGGGGTTGATCGCCGTGGAGCGCTCGTTCTCTACCATGTCCCGGGCCAGCAGGTGGCGCCGGTTCGAAGTGGCGTAGAACAGCACGTTCTCGGGGCGCCCCTCGATGCCGCCGTCCAGCGCCGTCTTCAGGGACTTGTACGAGGTGTCGTCGCCGTCGAAGGAGAGGTCGTCGCAGAAGACGATCCAGCGATGGGCGTCGGCCCGGAGGGTCGCCATCAGGTCGGGCAGCGCCTCGATGTCCTCGCGGTGGATCTCGACGAGCTTCAGGGGCAGGGCGCCGTCGGCGCGGGCCGCGTTGATGGCCGCATGCGCCGCCTTGACCAGCGACGACTTGCCCATGCCGCGCGCGCCCCACAGCAGCGCGTTGTTGGCCGGCAGGCCGGCGGCGAACAGCCTCGTGTTCTCCACCAGGGTGTCGCGGGCCCGGTCGATGCCGGTGAGGAGCCCGATCGCCACCCGGTTGACCCGCGGCACCGGGATCAGCCGGCGCTCCGGCCCCCACAGGAAGGCATCCGCCGCCGTCAGGTCGACGGGGGCAGGGGGAACGGGGGCGGCGCGCTCCAGAGCGGCGGCGATCCGCTCGAGGACGGGCAGGACCGCGGCGAGGGTCGCGGCACCGGCGGGAAGCGTGTCGGCGGGAAGCGTGGCGGCGGGAGGCGTGGCGGTCATGGGGGCTCCTCGAACGGGCTGGAAGCGGGCGGAGATCGCGGAAGATCCGGTCCTTTACGGCGCCGGGCCATCGGCATGAACCCGATAAATCGCGCGGCGGACGGCCCCTTTCGGGGGCTCGACCCATTCGCCTCACCCGGGCGGCGTTGCTTTCACTTAGTCCCTGGCTATAGTCCGCGCGCTTTTTGACAAGCCCGGACGCCCCCTCGACGAGGGTCTGGCGGACCCGGCCCTATCCTTGAGGAGTCACCCGCTTGATCACCCCCGCCTTCGCGCAAGGGGCCGTTTCGGCCGCTGGCGGAGCGGACATCGCCTTGCAGGTGGTGCCGTTCGTCCTCATCTTCGTCATCATGTACTTCCTGATCCTCCGCCCGCAGCAGCGCCGCGTGAAGGAGCATCAGAACATGGTCAAGAACGTGCGCCGCGACGACACCGTCGTGACCACCGGCGGCATTGTCGGCCGCGTCACCAAGGTCGCCGACGAGGCCTCGGAGATCGAGGTCGAGATCGCCCCCAACGTCCGCGTCAAGGTCGTGCGCGCGATGATCTCCGAAGTCCGCGTCAAGGGCGCGCCGGTCAAGGCCGCCTGACGGCTCAAGACCCGCGATGCGCGCCGCCCTCGGCCCGCATCGCCACTGAACCCACGGACACAGGACGGTACCGGCGGATGCTGCGCTTCTCGAGAACTAAGATCGTCACGACGCTGGCCGTCATCCTGATCGGCCTCAGCCTCGCCGTGCCGAGCTTCTTCTCGCCCGAGCAGCGCAAGGGCTTCATGGCCTCGCTGCCGGGCTGGTTCCCGAGCTGGATCGTGCCCCAGCGCGCCATCGTGCTGGGCCTCGATCTCCAGGGCGGCTCGCAGCTGCTGCTGGAGGTCGACCAGAACGAACTCGTCGCCTCGCAGGCCAAGGCCCTGCGCGACGACGTCCGCCGCATCCTCCAGCAGGAGAGCGTGCGGGCCGAGGGCGGCATCCAGCTCCTGCCGCGCGGCGTCCAGGTCCGCGTCACCGACGCGGCCGCCCGCGCCAAGCTGCTGCCCAAGCTGCGCGAACTCGCCCAGCCGATCGCCAACCCCCTCGTGGGCCAGGGCGCCGGGCGCACCCTCGACATCGCCGAGCAGCCCGATGGCCTGATCCGCATGACCCTCACCGAGGCCGGCATCACCGAGCGCACCCGCCGCGCCGTGAGCCAGGGCATCGAGGTCATCCGCCGCCGCCTCGATTCCACCGGCACCACCGAGCCGTCGATCCAGCAGCAGGGGGCCGACCGCATCCTGATCCAGGTGCCGGGCGAGCAGAACCCGGAGCGCCTGGAGAAGCTCCTCGGCTCCACCGCCAAGCTCGAATTCCGCATGCTGGCCGATTCGCCCTCGGGTGACGTCGATCTGCTGCCATCCCGCGACGAGAAGGGGGCCCGGGTCCCGGTCGAGCGCCGGATCATGGCCGATGGCGGCGACCTCATCGACGCGCAGCCGGCCTTCGACCATCAGACCCAGGAGCCGATGGTCAGCTTCAAGTTCAACCTGAAAGGCGCCCAGCGCTTCGGCCAGGCGACCTCCGAGAATGTCGGCCGCCGCATGGCGATCGTGCTCGACAACGAGGTGGTCTCGGCCCCCCGCATCAACACGCCGATCACCGGCGGCTCCGGCCAGATCACCGGAAACTTCACGGTGCAGCAGGCCAACGACCTGTCGGTGCTGCTGCGGGCCGGCGCCCTGCCGGCCAAGTTCACCGTGGTCGAGCGCCGCGTGGTCGGCCCCGGCCTCGGCCGCGACTCGATCCAGGCCGGCAAGCTGGCGACCCTGGTGGCGGGCGCCCTCGTGGTCGTCTTCATGTTCGCCACCTACGGGGTGTTCGGCTTCTTCGCCAACATCGCCCTCATCGTCCATGTGGGCCTCATCCTCGGCCTGATGTCGGTGCTGGAGGCGACCATGACCCTGCCGGGCATCGCCGGCATCGTGCTCACCATCGGCACGGCGGTGGATTCCAACGTGCTGATCTACGAGCGCGTGCGCGAGGAGGTGCGGGCCGGGCGCTCCATCGTGTCGGCGCTCCAGGCCGGCTTCGACAAGGCCTTCGCCACCATCATCGATTCGAACTCGACCATGGCGATCGCCGCCCTGATCCTGTTCTTCCTCGGCTCCGGCCCGGTGAAGGGCTTCGCCGTGGTGTTCATCCTCGGCATCCTCACCACGGTCATCACCGCCGTGACCCTGACCCGCATGATGATCGCCCTGTGGTACAACATGGCCCGGCCCAAAGCCCTTCCGTTCTAGACGCCCTGCCGTTCCAAAGGCTCTGCCGTTCTAAAAGTCTGGCCGTTCTGAACTTCGCTGTCCGTCCGTTCACTGCTTGCAAAGGGAGGTCGATCCGGTTTTCGCGTGATCCGCACGGTCGTCACGTCACCGCGTCATCCCGGGGCCGCGAAGCGGAGTCCGGGATCCAGACGCACCGACGCGGCAGGACCGGCGCCATCCGTGGTTCTGGATTCCGGGTTCGCCTTCGGCGCCCCGGAATGACGCCGAGCCCGGGGCAGCGTGTGCGATCATCGGGCCTCCGTTCGACCTCATCGCCGAAAGACCGATCATGCGCCTGCTCCGCCTCTGGCCCGACGAGTCGCACGTCGACTTCATGCGCTTCCGGCGCTTCACCTTCCCGCTCTCGGCCTTCATGTCGGTGGCGACGGTGGTGCTGTTCCTGACGGTGGGGCTGAATTTCGGCATCGACTTCAAGGGCGGCACCCTGGTGGAGCTGCAGGCGAAGTCGAAGACGGCCGATGTCGGCACCGTCCGCCATACGGCGAACGGCTTCGGCTTCGGCGAGACCGAGGTGCAGGAACTCGGCGGCGAGGGCACGGTGCTGGTGCGCTTCCCGCTCCAGCCGGGCGAGCAGGGCCAGACCGCCGTGATGCAGAAGGCGCATGCCGCCTTCGACGCCGATTACGAGTTCCGCCGCACCGAGACCGTGGGGCCGCGCGTCTCGGGCGAGCTCGTGCAGTCCGGCACCATCGGCGTCGTGCTCTCGGTGCTGGCCGTGCTGTTCTACCTCTGGTTCCGTTTCGAGCGGGAGCTGGCTCTGGGCGCCATCGTGGGCACGCTGCACGACATCGTGCTGACGCTCGGCGTCTTCGTCATCACCCGCATCGAGTTCAACATGACCTCGATCGCCGCGATCCTCACCATCGTGGGCTACTCGCTCAACGAGACCGTGGTGGTGTTCGACCGGACCCGCGAGCTGATGCGGCGCTACAAGACCATTCCGACGGTGGAACTCCTCAACCTCTCGATCAACTCCACCATGTCCCGCACGGTGATGACCGCGACCTCGGCCTTCCTGTCGCTGCTGGCCCTGGTGCTGTTCGGCGGCGAGGCGATCAAGGGCTTCGCCATCGTGATGCTGGCGGGCGTGGTGATCTGCACCTACTCGGCGATCTTCGTCTCGACGCCGGTGCTGATCTATCTCGGCCTGATGCTCTCGGGCGTGAAGGCGCAGGCCCGTCCGACCGGCGGGAACGGCCCCACCGGCGGGCGCCTGCCCCAGGCGGCGGAGTAGGGAGCGGCCATGGCGTCCTCCGGCAGCCTGCACGACGGCTTCGTTCCCGGGCGCCACCTGATCGACGCCTACGGCAATGGCGGCTTCCGCTTCGCCGAGATGTCGCATCGCGGCTCGATCCTGGTCACGCCCTCGGGCATCCGGGCCTGGGACGTGACCGAGCCCCGCGGCATCGACCGCAATGCCCTGCGGCCGATTCTCGCCGAGGCGGGAGCGGTGGACCTGCTCCTCGTCGGAACCGGGCTCGACATCGCGCCTTTCCCTGATGCGCTCCGGCGCTGGCTCAAGGAGGGTGGCATCGGACTCGACGTGATGCAGACCGGCGCGGCGGCGCGCACCTACAACATCCTCATGGCGGAGAACCGCAAGGTCGCCGCCGCCCTGATCGCGGTCGCGTGAGGGGGGCCGGGACATGACCGAGTCCGACACCCGCGCCGCCACGGCGGAGGGCAACCTCGCCTTCGCGTTCCAGCATTGCGAGGCCCTGGTGCGGGAGGGCGACCCCGACCGCTACTTCGCCACCCTCTTCGCGCCGGCGAGCGCCCGGCCCCACCTCTTCGCCCTCATCGCCTTCAGCCTCACCGTCGCGCGGGTCCGCGAGGCCGCCTCCAACCCGATGGCCGGCGAGATCCGCCTGCAATGGTGGCGCGACGCCCTCCAGGGCGAGGCGCGCGGCGACGTGAAGGCCAACCCGGTCGCCGCGGCCCTCGACGATGCCATCGTGCGGCGCAAGCTCGGGCGCCAGCCCTTCGTCGATCTGATCGATGCCCGGGTCTTCGACCTCTACGAGGACCCGATGCCCCGGGTGAACGATCTTGAGGGCTATTGCGGCGAGACCGTCTCGTCCCTGATCCGGCTCGGCGCCCTCGTCCTGTGCGACGGGGTCGAGCCCGGCGGGGCCGCCGCCGCCGGTCATGCCGGCGTGGCCTACGGGGTCACCGGCCTGCTGCGGGCCCTGCCGTGGCACGCCCGCTCCGGCCAGGTCTACCTGCCGGCCGACATCCTCAAGACCTATGGCGTCACCCGCGAGGACATCGTCACCGGACGCGGCGGCCCCGGGCTCCTGCGCGCCGCCGCCGACCTGCGGGCCCTGGCGCGCAGCCATCTCAAGGCCTACGAGGCGGCCCGCGCCACCATCGCGCCGGCGGCGCGTCCCGCCTTCCTGCCGGTGGCCCTGGTCGAGCCCTACCTCGCCGCCATGGAGCGGCCGGGCTACGATCCCCTCAACACCGTGATCGAGATTCCGCGCTGGCGCCGCCTGTGGGCGCTCTGGCGCGCCTCCCGGCGCGGCTGAAGCCCGGCCGGCTCCTGTCCGGCCGGCGCATGACAAAGGGCGCCCCCCGAAGGGACCGCCCCATGATGGAGAAAGGGCGGCCCCCGAAGGGACCGCCCCAGGATGGCTTCGAAGAAAGGTCCGCGTCAGCGGGCCTTTTTCGTCAGCTTCTCGGCGATCTCGAACATCTCCTCGGGCGCGTAGTCCGGGGTGAAGGCCGAGGGGACGCCGGTGAGCTGGTGGATCTTGCCGCCTTCGGGCATGCCCTCGACGACGCTGAGCTCGCCCGGCGGATCACCCGGGAGCGCCATCTCGCCATTGCCCCAGATGCCGGCCATCTCGGTGTAGTCGCCGGGGCTGAAGGTGTAGAGCCGGCGATGCGACCCCTCCTGCAGGTACTTCTGGCACTCGGGGATCTTGTCGAGGTTGATGTTCGGGGTCGGCAGGAACTTCTCGATCTCGACGCCGGTGATCTTCTTCAGCGCCAGGGCGTAGGCATGGGCGTGGACCGAGCCGCGCACCAGAAGGTATCCGCACACTTCGCGGCCCGTCGGGTCCTTCAGGGTCTCGTAGACCCGCAGCTTGTGCAGGCGGGCGCCGCATTCGAGATGGAAGTTGTGCAGCAGGTCGACCACGACGTTGCCCGTGGTGGTGATGAAGTCGTTGTTCCAGGAGGCGCCGTTGCTGTTGACCGGGGTCACGCCGCCGCCGTTCGACAGGAAGGCGGCCGCGAGCCGGATATCCTTCATGTCTTCGAAGGGCGCCTTCGAGATGTCGCCGCCGTCCTTGGCGTCGCCGTCGTTGTCGGGGCCGTTGTTGAGCATCGCCACGCCGTTGCTGACGAGCTCCACGTGGCCGAGTTCTTCGGCCGTGATGGCGGCAACCAAGCTATAAAACGGGCGTAGCTTGGATTTGCTGCGGAAATTGAAACTCTGGAACATGTAATTTCCCAGAGTCGACATCTCACCATACTTGCCGCCGAGGAGTTCCTGTAGGGCCGCAGCCGCGTTGGGATCTTTCCGCTTCGGGGCGGGAAGCTCGGCCTGTAGCTTGTCGACGCGCATAAACATAGATTAAATCTCCGGTTCCGGTCGCTCGGGGTCTCGACCGGGAACGGGTCGTCGGAGGGGCATGTTCCCCTCGGGCACCACGATGATGTGCGGCTCGGTGTCCTAAATCGGGGCAACATTTGTCAGCCCCGTCGCGCCGCGCGCTGATATCCGCATGCAACACCCTCTGAATACATGATTAACCGCGTTGAGCCCGCCGAACTGCTCTGCTAGCAACGAAGCAAGGCCCGGCGGGAGATCGGGCTGCCCTGGAGGAGTACGGCGCCCGTGAACACAGTGACCACCTGGAATCAGGTCTACGATCCGTTCGGAAGTCCCTGGCTCTCGACCCTGGCGGCCTCGCTGCCGGTCATCGCCCTCCTCGGCATGATCGCGAGCGGCAAGGTGCAGGCACATATCGCCGCCGTGCTCTCCCTCGTGCTGGCCTTCTGTGTCGCCGTCTTCCTGTTCGGCATGCCGGCGGATCTGGCCACCCGCGCCTCCGCCTACGGCGTGGCGCTCGGCCTGTTCCCCATCGGCTGGATCATCCTGAACGTCATCTTCCTCTATCGCCTGACGGTGGAGAAGGGCTGGTTCGCGACCCTGCAGCAATCGGTGGCGGGCATCACCACGGACCGGCGCATCCAGCTCCTGCTGGTGGCCTTCGCCTTCGGCGCCTTCTTCGAGGGCGCGGGCGGCTTCGGCACCCCGGTGGCGGTGACGGGCGCGATCCTGATCGGCCTCGGCTTCTCGCCGCTGGCGGCGTCGGGCCTCTCGCTCATCGCCAACACGGCGCCGGTGGCCTACGGCGCCCTCGGCGCGCCCATCCAGGGCCTCGCCTCGGTGACGGGCTACGATCCCTACATCCTCGGCGCCATGATCGGCCGGCAGCTGCCGTTCTTCTCGATCATCGTGCCGTTCTGGCTGATCTGGGTGTTCGCGGGCTTCCGCGGCATGATCAAGATCTGGCCGCCGATCCTGGTCTGCGGCGGTTCGTTCGCGGCGGCCCAGTTCCTGATCTCGAACTACGTGAACCCCTGGATCGTCGACATCGGCGCCTCCCTCATCTCGATGGCCGCCCTGGTGGCCTTCCTCAAGGTCTGGCAGCCGAAGGAGATCTGGACCTCCCCGGCGCTGCGCGGCAACGACCCGTCGATCGGCTACGTCAACGGGGGCCGTCCGGTCTCCCTCGGCGCCGCCGTGCCCGGCGACCTGCCGAAGGTCGATCTGGGCGGCCGCACCGCGACCTCCCGCGAGATCATGATGGCCTGGGTTCCGTGGATCATCCTCTCGGTGATCGTGGCGATCTGGGGCACCGGCTGGTTCAAGGGCATCGTCAACCCGCTCTTCACCTGGAAGTACGAGGTCCCGGGCCTGCACAACGTCATCATGAAGGTGCCGCCGGTGGTGGCCAAGGCGCACCCGGAAGCGGCCGTCTTCTCCTTCACCTACATGTCCTACACCGGCACCGGCGTGCTCTTCGCCGCGATCATCTCCGGCCTGATCATGCGCTTCTCGCCCTGGCGCCTGGTGACGGCCTACCTCGAGACGATCTGGGTCCTGCGCTACTCGCTCATCACCATCGCGGCGATGCTGGCCCTCGGCGTGCTCACCCGCTACGCCGGCGTCGACGCCACCCTGGGTCTCGCCTTCGCGGGCACCGGCATCCTCTACCCGTTCTTCGGCACGCTGCTCGGCTGGCTCGGCGTCGCCCTGACCGGTTCGGACACGGCCTCGAACGTGCTCTTCGGCGGCCTGCAGAAGATCACCTCGGAGCAGCTCGGCCTGTCGGGCATCCTCATGGCCTCGGCGAACTCGTCGGGCGGCGTGATGGGCAAGATGATCGACGCCCAGTCGATCGTCGTCGCCTCCACCGCCACCGGCTATTTCGGCCAGGAGGGCAAGATCCTGCGCTTCGTGTTCTGGCACTCGATCGTGCTGGCCTGCCTCGTCGGCTGCCTGGTGATGCTGCAGGCCTACGTGCATCCCTTCAGCGCGATGGTGATCCACCCCTAGGCGTCACCCGCCCGACACCCTGACGACAGAGCCCGCCCCGGAAATGTCCGGGGCGGGTTTTTTTCATGCCGGTGCCCGCCCCGGAAATGTCCGGGCGGGTTTTTTCCATGCCGGTACCTGCCCCGGAGACGATCCGGGGCAGGTTTTTCGGTGAGGGTACCCGGCGGCGCGCGATGCCGCTTGTGTCCCGGGCCGCGCGGGCGCAAATCCGGGGCATGTTCTTCCGCAAGCTCGCCTCGCGCTACAGCCTCGCGAACCTCAAGCCCGTCGAGACGGCCCGGCTGCGGCTCGCGCCGCTGGTGCCGTCCGATGCCGAGGCCGTGCGGGCGCTGACCGACGACCCGGCCATCACCGGCGTGGTCGATTTCCTGCCGACGCCCTTCACCCTCCAGGACGCGCGCCGGCTGATCGGCCCGGCCAAGGTGACCAAGGATTGCTTCCTCGGGGCACGGCTGCGGTCGGACGGCGCCCTCGCGGCGGTGATCGGCCTGCACCTGCGCGGCGACCATGCCGCCGAGGTCGGCTACTGGGTGGGTGGCGCGGCCCGGGGGCAGGGGCTCGGCACCGAGGCGGTCACCGCCGCCGTGGGCCTGCTGCGGGAGCGCTTCCCCCATCGCTTCATCATCGCCCAGTGCCGTCCCGAAAACGCGGCCTCGGCCGGTCTCCTGCGCAAGGTCGGATTCCGCGACACCGGCGATGCGGGCGAATTGCCCGGACGCCGGATCTTCACGTTCGCGCCGGCGTGACGGGGGCGGAAGCGAGCGGAGCGGACGTGACCGGGGCCGGCAGATCCGACGCCCTCCGGCGATAGATGATGAGCGTGGCGAGGAGTCCGCAGGCGCCGCCGAGGGCGAGCCACAGGCCGGGCGCCGCCTTGTTGCCCGTCTCCGCGATGAGCCAGGTGGCGATCAGCGGCGTCATCCCGCCGAACAGCGCGGTCGCCAGGGAATAGGCCAGGGAGAACCCGGCCGTGCGCACCTCCGGCGGCACGATTTCGGTGAGCGCCACCACCATGGCGCCGTTGTAGCCGCCATAGAGGAAGGACAGCCACAGCAGCACCGCCAGCATGGTCTCGAAGCTCGGATGCGCCACGAGCCAGGCCAGCGCCGGGTAGGCGGTGACGAGGGTCAGCCCCGAGAACAGCAGCAGGATCGGACGCCGCCCGATCCGGTCGGAGAGCGCCCCCATCACGGGGAGCCAGAACAGGTTCGAGACCGCGACGCAGAAGGTGACGATCAGGCTGTCGGTGTCGGAGAGCCGGAGGACGTTCTTGCCGAAAGTCGGCGTGTAGACCGTGATCGCGTAGAACGCGATCGTGGTCATGGCCACCATCAGCATCCCGAGCCCGACGATCCGCCAGTTGCGGGCCAGGGTCCGCAGCACCGCGCCCACCGGCGGGTGGACCTTGCGGGCGCGGAAGGCGGAGGTCTCCTGCAGCGAGCGCCGGATGTAGAACAGGAACGGCACCAGGAGGCAGCCGATCAGGAAAGGGATGCGCCAGCCCCAAGCGCCCATCTCGGCCGGCATCAACAGGCGGTTGAGGGCGTAGCCGATGGCGGCCGCCGCCATGATCGCCACCTGCTGGCTGCCCGATTGCCAGGCGACGTAGAAGCCCTGGCGGCCGGGCGGCGCCAGTTCGGCGAGGTAGACCGAGACGCCGCCGAGTTCGACACCGGCGGAGAAGCCCTGGAGCAGGCGGCCGATCAGCACCAGGACCGGCGCCGCGAGGCCGATGCTGGCGTAATCGGGCACCAGGGCGATCAGGATGGTGCCCGCGGCCATGATCGACAGGGTGACGATCAGGCCCTTGCGGCGGCCGACCCGGTCGACATAGGCCCCGAGCAGCACGGCTCCGAGGGGCCGCATGAGGAAGCCGGCCCCGAAGGTCATGAAGGTCAGCATCAGCGCGGCGACGTCGCTCTCGCTCGGGAAGAACGCCTTGGCGATGTCGGTGGCGTAGAACCCGAAGGCGAAGAAGTCGAACATCTCCAGGAAGTTGCCGCTCGTCACCCGCAGGACGGTAGAGGCCCGGGAGCCGCCCTGGTCGTGATCCGGATGGCTCGCCATCGGAGGTCCTTGCCTGATACGCCCGGCCCTGGGCCGTTCATCCCAGGGTGGGCATGTTTTTTCGCGAGCGCTAGGGCCGGCGGGGGATATAGCGGATTCAAGGCTGTTTGGGTGTTGCGGGCAGGGAGAGGGCGGGGGGGATCCGCGACGTCGCCCTCCCGCCTAGTGGCGGGGCGACTACAAATGCCGATTCGCTCGTCGGAGGCCCACGCGCAGAACTTCGTCATCCCGGGGCCGCGCAGCGGAGCCCGGGATCCAGAAACGTAAGGGGTGCAAGACTTTACACCATCGGCGGCTCTGGATTCCGGGCTCGCCTGCGGCGCCCCGGAATGACGACGCGCCACCATATGCGATCGCCCTGCCTGAAAGGAGAGGCGACCCTCCCTTCCCGCGCAACGTGCGAAGTTCGTCATCCCACAGGGAGCACGCGGCAGTCTGAGAGTTGCCGGGGCGTCGACCCACCCGCCCCCCGTCCTACTCGGCCGCGATCCGCGCTGCGCCCTGTCCCATCCAGGCCGCCAGGTCGGCGCGGGCCCGGTCGGTCAGCGCCTTCTTCTTGGCCACCGCCTTCTCCGGCCCCTTCAGGCGCTTGCCGCCTTCGCCCTTCGGGGCGTGATCGAGGGGCGGGAACAGGCCGAAATTCACGTTCATCGGCTGGAACGAGCGCGGGGTGCCGACGTCCTCGGCCGCGATGTGGCCGCCGGTGATGTGGCCGATCAGGGCGCCGAGTGCCGTGGTGGCGGGCAGCGGTTCGAGGGTGTGGCCCTGCGCCTCGGCGACCGCGAAGCGGCCGGCCATCAGCCCGATGGCGGCGCTCTCGACATAGCCCTCGCAGCCGGTGATCTGGCCGGCGAAGCGCAAGCTCGGCCGCGCCCTCAGCCGCAGGGTCGCGTCGAGGAGGCGGGGGCTGTCGAGATAGGTGTTGCGGTGGAGGCCGCCGAGCCGCGCGAACTCGGCGTTCTCGAGGCCGGGAATCGTGCGGAACACCCGGACCTGCTCGGAATAGGTCAGCTTCGTCTGGAAGCCGACCATGTTGTAGAGCGTGCCGAGCGCGTTGTCCTGGCGCAGCTGGACGATGGCGCAGGCCTTCACGGTGGGGTCGTGCGGGTTGGTGAGGCCGACCGGCTTCATCGGGCCGTGGCGCAGGGTCTCGGGGCCGCGCTCGGCCATGACCTCGATCGGCAGGCAGCCGTCGAAGTAGGGGGTCGAGGCCTCCCACTCCTTGAACCCGATTTTTTCACCCTCGACGAGCGCCTGGATGAACCGGTCGTACTGCTCGCGGTTCATCGGGCAGTTGATGTAGTCGGCGCCGGTGCCGCCGGGCCCGACCTTGTCGTAGCGCGACTGGAACCAGGCCTTGCCCATGTCGATCGAGTCGCGGTGCACGATGGGGGCGATCGCGTCGAAGAAGGCCAGAGACTCGGCGCCGGTCAGTTCGCGGATGCCCTGCGCCAGCGACGGGGCGGTGAGGGGACCGGTGGCGATGATGGTGCGGCCCCAGGACTCGGGCGGCAGGCCTTCGACCTCCTCGCGCACGATGGTGATGCGCGGATGCGCCTCGATCGCGGCGGTGACGGCCCTGGCGAACCCCTCGCGGTCGACGGCGAGCGCCCCGCCGGCCGGGACCTGATGCGCGTCGGCCGCGCGCAGGATCAGCGAACCGAGGGTCCGCATCTCCTGGTGCAGGAGCCCGACCGCGTTGCCGTTGGCGTCGTCCGAGCGGAACGAGTTCGAGCACACCAGTTCGGCGAAGTCGGAGCCGTGATGGGCCTCGGTGCCCCGCACCGGGCGCATCTCGTGGAGCACCACGTCGTGGCCGCTCTCGGCGATCTGCCAGGCGGCCTCCGACCCGGCGAGGCCGCCGCCGACGATATGGATGGGCAAGGAGTCCGCGCTGTCCGTCATCGCCACGGGATAGACCCGCCCGACCCTCGGATCAATGGAGCTGGGGGGAGGCCAAAAAGCGCTCGCGGTCGGAGGAGGTCACCGAGAGCTTGAGCGGCTTGCCGTCGCGCTGGATCGTCAGGGGCACCCGCACCCCGGCCTCGCCGAGCGCCCAGACCTGACGGAAGAAGCCCGCGAGGTCGGCCACCGGCTCGCCCGCCACCGCCACGATGACGTCGCCCGGGCGCAGGTCCGCCGCCTCGGCCGGGCCATCGTCGGCGAGCCCCATCACCACCACGGCCTCCTCGCCGTCGCTGGCGTAGAGGCCGAGCCAGGGGCGCACCGGCCGGTCGACCCGCCCGCGGGTGGTGAGGTCGTCGAGGATCGGCGGCAGCAGGTCGATCGGCACGATCATGTTGATGGTCTTCGGCCCGGCCGTGCTGCCCTGCTGCAATTGCAGCGAGCCGATGCCGAGGAGGGACCCGTCCGGCCCGATCAGCGCGGCGCCGCCCCAGTGCGGGTGCGAGGGCGCGGTGAACAGGGCCTCGTCGAGGACGTATTCCCAGTAGCCGGCGAATTCCTGGCGGGCGACGATCTCGACCGCGAGGCTGCGCGCGCGTCCGCCGACCCCGGCCATCACCGCCCGGTCGCCGATCTTGACGGGTGCAGAGCGCCCGAGCTTCAGCGGCTTGATCCTGAGGTCCCCCAGCGCCTGGACGAGGCCGAAGCCGGTCACCGCGTCGAAGCCGACCACGTGGCCGGGCACGGAGCGCCCGTCATGGGTGGTGAGCCAGACGGACTCGGCCTCCGTCACCAGGTACCCGATGGTGAGGACGAGGCCGTCCTCGCCGATGACGACGCCGTTGCCGGCTCGCTCGGTGCCGAGGGTCTCGGCGGTGAAGGCCTCCGGCGGCACCCGCGTCGAGAGCGCCACGATGGCGGTGAGCGCCTGCTCGAGGTCGTAGCCGTAATCGGCGGCCTTGGGCTGGGCGGATGCGGGAATCTTCCAGTCTCCGGGCGAGGCCATGGGAGCGTCTTTCCTGCCGTCGTGTCGTGTCGATGAGACCGGAGATAGGTCGCCGGCTCGAATTTCGACAGTCTGGAGCGACGTTGCAACCGCTCAATGCGCGGCGCGCAGCACCTTTCCGGGATTCAGCAGCCCCTGCGGGTCGAGGGCCTGCTTGATCCGGCGGGCCAGCGCCATCTCCTCCGGGCGCCGGTGGCGGACGAGTTCGTCGACCCGGTACTGCCCGATGCCGTGCTCGGCGGAGATGCTGCCCCCGAATCGCGCCACCGCGTCGTGGACAATGCGGTTGATGGCCTCCGGGCCGTGCTCGGGGCCGATGAGCACGTTGTAGTGGATGTTGCCGTCGCCCATGTGGCCGAAGATGTTCGGCCGGGTGCCGGGCGCGCCCGCACGCAGCGCCGCGCCCGCCGCCGCCAGGAAGTCCGGGATCGCCGGGATCGGCACCGAGACGTCGTGCTTGACGCTCTTGCCGGCCCGGGCCTCGGCCTCGGTGATGTACTCGCGCAGGGCCCAGAGGCCGGCCGCCTGCGGGCCGGATTCGGCCAGCACCCCGTCGGTGGCGTCGCCCCGCTCCAGGGCCTCGCCCAGCAGCGTCTCCACCGCCTCGCGCAGGCCGGGCAGGCTCGAACCCGCCTCCATCAGCACGGTCCAGTCCGCGGCGGCGATGGGGCTCGCCAGGCCGGCATGCTCGGCCACCAGCGCCAGGGACTCGCCCGCGATCAGCTCGAAGGCCTGGATGGTGTCGCCCAGCGCGTCCTGGGCCGCGCGCAGGAGGCGCAGGGCGGCGGCCGGGTCCGGCACCGCCAGGAGCGCCGTGGCGGTGTGGCGCGGGCGCGGCACGAGGCGCAGGATCGCGGCCGTGACGATGCCCAGCGTGCCCTCGCTGCCGATGAAGAGCTGCTTCCAGTCGTAGCCCGCATTGTCCTTGCGCAGGGCGCGCAGTCCGTCGACCACGGTCCCGTCGGCCAGCACCACCTCGAGCCCGAGGACGAGGTTGCGGGTCATGCCGTAGCGCACGACGTTGATGCCGCCCGCGTTGGTGGCGATGATGCCGCCCAGCATGGCCGAGCCCTCCGCCGCGAGGCTGACGGGCAGGAGCCGGCCCTGCGCCTCCGCCGCGTCCTGCGCCACCTTGAGGATGCAGCCGGCCTCCGCCTCCAGGGTGAGGCCGAGGGGATCGACCTGGCGGATCGCGCTCATGCGGGCGAGCGAGAGCACCACCTGGCCGCCGGAGGCGTCCGGGGTTGCGCCGCCCGCAAGGCCGGTATGTCCCCCCTGGGGCACCACCGCGACGCCGGCCGCGTGGCAGGCCGCCATCACGGCCGAGACCTCGGCGGTGGTGGCGGGGCGCGCCACCGCCGCCGGCCGGCCCGGGAACAGGCCCCGCCAATCGACCGCGTAGGGCGCGAGATCGTCCGCGGCGGTGAGCAGACCGCCCCGGCCGAGGCAGGAATCCAGCCGGCCGAGGAGATCGGCGGGCAGGGTGGTCGGGCTCATCAGCAGGCTCATGGGCGGCCTCCTCGTGCGGGGGCCCGGGCCGGGCCGCCTGTCCGAAAACGGGTCGCCCCGGCATCCCGACGGCGGCGGCCCGGGTCAAGGGGGCGGCCTGACAATCGCCGCCGATGCTCAAGGCCGGGCCTTGACCGTCCCGGCGAACTGGCCTCTCACACGGCCCATTCGGGCGCTGGCGCCACGGGCCCGACCGCGTCGCGCGGCCCGACGGGTCCGGCGTCCCATCCGCCCGACACGGGCGCGAGATCCGAGAAGAACACGACCATGGCCGAACGACTCTCCTTCCCGAAGGACAAGATCCGCGTCCTGCTGCTCGAAGGCATCAACGACAGCGCCGCCGAGCTCTTCGCCGCCGCCGGCTACACCAACGTCGTGCGGGTGGCCAAGGCCCTGGACCGCGAGGCCCTGCACGAGGCCCTGAAGGGCACCCACATCCTCGGCATCCGCTCGCGCACGCAGCTCGACGCGGCGGCCCTGGCCCATGGCGAGCGCCTGCTGGCGGTGGGCTGCTTCTCGGTGGGCACCAACCAGGTCGATCTCGAGGCCGCGCGCCACCGCGGCATCCCGGTCTTCAACGCGCCCTACTCCAACACCCGCTCGGTGGCCGAGCTCGTCATCGGCGAGATCGTGATGCTGCTGCGCCGGATCGTGCCGCGCTCGGTGGGCGCCCATGCGGGCGCGTGGGACAAGTCGGCCACGGGCTCGCAGGAGGTGCGCGGCAAGACGCTGGGCATCGTCGGCTACGGCAATATCGGCTCGCAGCTCTCGACCCTGGCCGAGGCGATGGGCATGCGGGTGGTGTTCTACGACCAGACCGACAAGCTGCGCCACGGCAACACCGAGCCCACCGACAGCCTGGAGACCCTGCTGGCCCAGAGCGACGTGGTCTCCCTCCACGTGCCGGAGACGCCCGAGACCCACAACATGATCGGCGAGGCCGAGATCCGGGCGATGAAGCCCGGCGCCTTCCTGATCAACAACGCCCGCGGCACCGTGGTGGATCTCGACGCCCTGGCCGGTGCCCTGCGCGACGGCCACCTGCGGGGGGCCGCCGTCGACGTGTTCCCGGTGGAGCCGGGCTCCAACCAGGAGCGCTTCGTCAGCCCGCTCCAGGGCCTGCCCAACGTGATCCTGACGCCGCATATCGGCGGCTCGACGGAGGAGGCGCAGGAGCGCATCGGCTCGGAGGTGGCGCGCAAGCTCGTCGATTATTCCGATATCGGCTCGACGGTGGGCACCGTGAACTTCCCGCAGGTGCAGCTGCCCGCCCGCCCCACCGGCACGCGCCTGATCCACGTCCAGCGCAACATCCCGGGCATGCTGGGGCGCCTCAACGACACCTTCGCCCGGCGCGGGGTCAACATCGCGGCGCAGTTCTACCAGACCGACGGCGAGGTCGGTTACGTGGTGGTGGAGACCGACGTGACCGATGCCGACGCCGAGAGCCTGCTGGAGGAGATCCGGGCGCTCGACGGCACGATCCGGGCGCGTCTGCTCTACGAGCGCCGCTGACGGCGAGGCCGTTTCGCCCGGCCGGACCGAATATCCCCATCGATCGCGCGGTCGGCGACGGCGTCCGGTGGCGCGCGGCGCCGACCTCGATTAACTGATGCGGGCGCGATTGTGCGGATCGCACCGAATCGATCCGAGGCCGCGCCGTCGTGCAGGGGACAACCCGCGCCCGGGAAGAGGATGCCCAGCCGTTGCGTGCCAGCCCCCTGCGTGATGGTGCCGTCGCGGACGATCCCTCGCGCACCGACGTCGCCCTCGCGGACCTGATCGCCGATATCGCCCGGCGCGACGCAACCGCCCTGCGGACCCTCTATGATCGGACGGCGCCGAAACTTTTGGGGGTGATCCTGCGTATCCAGACCGATCGCGGCATGGCCGAGGACGTGCTGCAGGAGGTGTATCTGCGGGTCTGGCAGAAGGCCGCCTCCTACAGCCCGGCGGCCGGGCGACCCCTGGCCTGGCTGTGCTCCATCGCGCGCAACCGCGCCATCGACGGGGTGCGGCGGCGCCAGGAGGTCCAGGGGCCGGTCACCGAGGACGGGGAGGATTGGGTGGAGCGTCTGGTCGATCCCCACGACAGCGAGGGCACGATCCTGGGACGCGATGCCCTGCGGGCCTGTCTCGGCCGGCTCGAGGCGATGCACCGCGACTGCATCGTGCTGGCCTATTGCGAGGGCCAGTCCCGCGAGGACCTCGCCCTGCGCTACGACCGGCCCGTGAGCACCATCAAGACTTGGCTGCATCGCGGTCTCGCGACCCTGCGCGGCTGCCTGGACGGTGTCGCATGACCCCCGATCCGGACGAGCGCGACCTGCGCCTCGCCGAGTACGTGCTCGGCACCCTGCCGCCGGCCGAACGGGCCGCGGTGGACCTCGAACTCGCGGTCGACCCGACCGCCCGGGCGGCGCGGGAGGCTTGGGAGCGTCGCCTGGCGCCCCTCGCCCTCGCGGCGCCCGAGGTTCCGCCGGGGCCGGAGGTGTGGCCGGCGATCGCCCGGGCCGTGGCCGGCGATGGGGCGGGACACCGCGCCGCCGCCGCAAACGACGACCGCATCGGCGCCCTGCAGGGCGCGGTGTGGCGCTGGCGCCTCGCCGCCGGCACGGCGGCCGCCCTGGCGGCCGGGCTGGCCCTGTTCATCGCCGTGGGCGAGCCGCGCCCGGGCGATGGGGACGGGCGCTACATCGCCGTGGTCAACAGCGGCGGCGAGGCCCCCGCGCTCCTTGTCAGCATCGACACCCGGGCCGGGACCGCTCGCGTACGCCCGGTCGGCGCGCAGGCGCCCGCGGGGCACAGCCTCGAACTCTGGTATGTCGGCGCGGGAGAACCCCCGAAGACCCTCGGGCTCGTCGGATCGGACGCGAAGGGCCTGATTCTGCCGGCCAAGGCCGACGCCCTGGCGGGCGGCACCTTCGCGGTCTCGGTCGAGCCGGAGGGGGGCTCTCCCACCGGTCTCCCGACCGGGCCGGTGGTGTATTCGGGCAAGCTGATTCGCGAATAGGCCTGATCCGCGAGGCGGCGCCGGCGACCCGGAGGGACCGGTCGCCCGGCCTCACCCCAGCAGCTTGTCCAGGGTGATCGGGATGTCGCGCACCCGCACGCCGGTGGCGTGCCAGACCGCGTTGGCGATGGCGCCGGCGGTGCCGGTGATGCCGATCTCGCCGACCCCCTTGATGCCCAGCGGGTTCACGTGCGGATCGTGTTCCTCCACCAGGATCGCCTCCATCGCGGGCACGTCGGCATTCACCGGGATGTGGTACTCGGCCAGGTTCCCGTTCATCACCCGGCCCGAGCGCGGATCGAGCACCGCGTGCTCGTGCAGGGCCAGGGACACGCCCCAGATCATGCCGCCGTAATACTGGCTGCGCACGAGGTGCGGGTTGACGATGCGCCCGGCCGCGAAGGCGCCGACGAGGCGCGTCACCCGGATCTGGCCCAAGTCCGGATCGACCTTCACCTCCGCGTAGACCGCCCCGTGCGCGTGCATTGCGTAGGCTTTTCGCGAGGCGGGGTCGCCCGCGCCCTGGCCCTTGGCCTCGACCGAGGCCTTGCCGGCTCGGCCCAGGATTTCGGAAAAGGCTTCCGAGCGGGCGGGGTCGTCGTTGCGGGCGAGGCGTCCGTCGCGGGCGGTGACGCCGGCATTGCCGGCGCCGTAGAGGGGCGAGGCCGGGTCGTTGACGGCCAGGTCCGCGAGTTCGGCGATCGCCGCCTGCGCGGCGTTGTGGACCGCCGTGCCGCCCGTGGCGGTGCCGGTGGAGCCGCCCGCCAGCCCGCCGTTCGGCAGGTTCGAGTCGCCGATGCGCAGCTCGACCTGGGCGATGGGCAGTCCGAGACCGTCGGCGCCGATCTGCGCCAGCACCGTCCAGGCACCCTGGCCCATGTCCTGGGCGGCGGTCTCGATCAGGGCCGTGCCATCGGCCCGGATCGTGGCCCGGGCCTCGCCCTGCATCATCCCGGCCGGGTAGGTGGCGGTGCCGAGCCCCCAGCCCACCAGCAGCCCGTCGGCGTCGCGCATCTGGCGCGGCTGGCGCGGGCGCGCGGCCCAGCCGAAGCGCGCCGCGCCTTGGGCGTAGCATTCGCGCAGCGCCTTCGAGGAGAACGGCCGATGGGTGATCGGCTCGACCTCGGCGTAGTTACGCAGGCGAATCTCGAGCGGATCGAGGTCGAGTTCGAGCGCCAGCTCGTCCAGCGCGCTCTCCACCGCGACGCTGCCCGAGGCTTCGCCGGGAGCCCGCATGAAGATCGGGGTGCCGATATCGGCCCGGGAGACCGCGTGCGTGGTCGCGATCGCGCCCGCCGCGTAGAGGTGGCGCGAGAGGATGCCGGAGGGCTCGACGAAGTCGTCGTGCCGGCTCGTCAGGGTCAGGGTGTGGTGGTCGAGGGCCGTGAGCGTCCCGTTCCGCGATGCGCCGAGCCTCAGGGTCTGGCGGGTGGCGGCGCGGTGGCCGACCGGGCCGAACATCTGCTCGCGCCGCGTCACCAGCTTGACCGGGCGTCCCACCATCTTGGCCGCCATGATCCCGAGGATCTGCGGCGCGGCGATGAAGCCCTTCGAGCCGAAGCCGCCGCCGAGATAGTGGCAGACCACTTGGATGTTCTCCGGCGGGATGCCGAACAGGTCGGCGATCCGGCCCTTGGCGATCCAGAGGGCCTGGGTCGGGGTGTGGAGGGTCAGGCGGTCGCCGTCCCATTCCGCCACGCAGGAATGGGGTTCGAGGGCGTTGTGATACTGCGCCGCCGTGTCGTAGGTGGCCGCGATCCGCGTCTCCGCCGCCGCCAGGCCGGCGGCCAGATCGCCGGACCCCTCGTCGGTGGCCGAGCCGGCCCCGATGGTGTCGGGGCTGAAGATCTCGCCGGCTCCGAGGGTGACGCTGACCGGCTCCGCCTCGTAGCGGGGCGCCAGCAGGGCGGCACCCTCGGTGGCCGCTTCCAGCGTCTCGGCGATCACCACCGCGATGGGCTGGTTGGCGTAGCGCACGCCGTCGTTCTGCAGCAGGTCGAGGCGGAAGGTGAACGGATTGTCCTTCTGGTCCGGCGACTTGGCGAGCGCCGGCGCGTTCTCCGGCGTCATCACGGCGATCACGCCGGGATGGGCCTGCGCCGCCGCGATGTCGCGATGCGTGACCCGCCCGCGCGCGATCGAACTCACCGCCATCACCGCGTGGGCCAAGCCCTCGGGCTTGAAATCCGCGCTGTAGCGGGCCGCACCCGTGACCTTGTCGGGGCCGTCGCGCCGGGTGAGCGGCTGGCCGATGGAGGCGCCGTGGCGCTGACGCTCAGGCATGGGCGGAGACTCCGGCCGAAGGGGTGGCGAAGGGACTGGCCGGGAGCGCGGGCACGCGGTCCGGGGTGCCGGCAACGGCCAGGGTGAGGGCGCGCACGACGATGCGGCGGGCAAGCTCGATCTTGTAGGCGTTGTCGCCCGAGGGTTTGGCGTCGGCCAGAGCGGCCTCGGCCGCCCTGGCGAAAATCTCGGGCGTGGGGGCCGCGCCGGCGAGCAGGTGTTCCGCCTCGCGGGCGCGCCAGGGCTTCAGGGCGACGCTGCCGAGGGCGATGCGGCCTTCCGCGATCCGGTCCCCGTCGAGGCGCAGGCCGACGGCCGCCGACACCACCGCGAAGGCATAGGAGGTGCGCTCGCGGACCTTGAGGTAGCGGCTGTGGCCGGCGAAGGTTTCGGCCTCTGCCGGCAGGGTGACGGCGACGACGAGGTCGCCGGGCTCCAGCACCGTCTCGCGCTCCGGGTGGTCGCCCGGCAGGCGGTGGAACGCGTCCAGGGGCACGCTGCGGGGACCGGCCGGCCCCTCGATCTCCACGACGGCGTCGAGGGCGGCCAGCGGCACGCAGAAATCCGACGGGTGGGTGGCGATGCAGTGCTGGCTCCAGCCGAGCACCGCGTGGGCACGGGTGACGCCGCCCTGCGCGTCGCAGCCGGTGCCGGGGTCGCGCTTGTTGCAGGCGCTGGCGGTGTCGGTGAAATACGCGCAGCGGGTCCGCTGCAGCACGTTGCCGGCGGTGGTGGCGGCGTTGCGGAGCTGGCCCGAGGCCCCCGAGAGCAGGGCTTCGGCGAGCGCCGGGTAGCGCCGGGCGATGACCGGATCGTGCGCCAGGGTGGCGTTGCGCACCAGGGCGCCGATCCGTGTCGTGCCGTTGGCGCGGCGCTCGATCCGGTCGAGGCCGGGCAGCCGGGTGATGTCCACGAGGGTGTCGGGGCGGGTGACGCCGCCCTTCATCAGGTCGACGAGGTTGGTGCCGGCGGCGAGGTAGGCGGCACCGGGCCGGCCGGCGGCCGCGACCGCCTCGGCGATGCTGGACGGGCGGAGATAGTCGAAGGCCTTCACGCCGCATCCTCCGCGATCTGGCGGCCGGGCAGGACGTCCGGCCCTGTCATCTGCGCGTGGGCCATCAGCACGGCTTGCGTGATGCCCGCATAGGCGCCGCAGCGGCAGAGATTCCCGCTCATGCCCTCGCGCACCCGCTCGGGGTCGCCCCCGGTCTGGCCCTCCTGGATCAGGCCGACCGCACTGAGGATCTGGCCCGGCGTGCAGAAGCCGCACTGGAAGCCGTCATGCTCCAGGAAGGCGGCCTGGACGGGATGCAGGGCCTCGTTCTGCGCCAATCCCTCGATGGTGGTGATCGCCGCACCGTCGTGGCTGACGGCCAGCGCCAGGCAGGAATTCACCCGCACCCCGTCGATCAGGATGGTGCAGGCCCCGCACTGGCCCCGGTCGCAGCCCTTCTTGGCCCCGGTGAGGTCGAGGCGCTCGCGCAGCAGATCGAGGAGGGTGACCCGCGCATCCTCCAGGACGATGCTGCGGGCCGTGCCGTTCACGGTCAGCGTGATGGGAAAGCTCATGCCGGGCTGTCTCCGCCGTGGCCTGTCTGGAACCGATCCAGATAGAACCGCCGGGGTTCCCGACCAGGGGGCGTGGTCAGGCGAGCGTGGTCAAGGGAGGCGCTGTCAGCGCGGGGCCGGCTTCCCCTGAGCCTCTTTGCTCTCGGTCTCCTTGCGCTTCAGGATCGCCTGCATCTGCGCGATCTCGGTGTCCTGGGCCTTGACGATGCTCTCGGCCAGCGCGCGCACTTCCGGATCCTTGGAGTATTGCAGGGCGACCCGGGCCATGGCGATGGCGCCGGCATGATGCGGAATCATGCCGGCGGCGAAGTCGCGGTCGACGTCGCCGGAATAGCGGATCTCCATGTCGCCGTGCATCCGCATGGCGGCGTCCTGGAACGCCTTGGTGGAGGGCGAGACCCCAGTCCCGGCCTTGGCCCCGGCCTTAACCGCGCCGGCCGGCTTTGCCGGGTGGGCGTGGCCCGGCGTGCCGTGGGCGTGGTCGTGCCCGTCGTCGTGATGATGATCCTCGTGGGCCGGGGCGGTGCCCGCCAGGGCGAGGAGGGCGAGGGCGGCGAGGACGGCAGTCGCGGTCTTCATGGGGTTCGTCTCCGGGGATTCAGAAGAGGGACGGGGCGGGGGCGCCCGGGGCGGGGTGGGGAGCCGGGGCCTGCGCCGCCTGCAGCCGCGCGAAGGCGCCCCGGCCGAAGCGCAGGACGAGGACGGGGGTGAGCGCCGCGTCGAGCAGGGTGGCGCTGAACAGGCCGCCGAAGATCGTCACGGCGACGGGATGGAGGATCTCCTTGCCGGGGGCCGTGCCGTCGACCAGCAGCGGCACCAGGGCGATGCCGGCCGCCAGCGCCGTCATCAGCACCGGCACCAGCCGCTCGTTGCTGGCCCGCAGCACCAGGGCCGGGCCGAAGGGCAGGCCCTCGCTCAGCCCGAGATTGAGGATGTGGCTGATCTTCAGGATGCCGTTGCGGGCGACGATGCCGGTGAGCGTCACGAAGCCGATCATCGAGGCGACCGACAGGGGCAGCCCCGCGACGAACAGGGCCGCGACGCTGCCGATCAGCGCCAGGGGCACGTTGCCCATGACGATGAGGGCCAGCACGCCGGAGCGGTAGCGGCTCGCCAGCAGGGCGAAGACCAGGGCCAGCGAGACGAGGCTGAGGAGCCCGATGGTGCGGGTCGCCTCCCCCTGCGCCTGGAACGCGCCCTCCAGGCTCGGGGTGATGCCCTGGGGCAGGGTGGTCCGCGCCAGGATCTCCGCCATGGCGGCGGCCACGGCCGCGCCGTCGGCGCCGGCCCGGGTGTTGGCCTGGATCACCAGCCTGCGCCGCCCGTTCTCGCGAAGGATCTGGTTGGGGCCGTCGCGCTCGGCGATGTCGGCCAGCGCGTGGGCCGGGACCCAGCCGGTGGGCGTCTCGATCAGGAGTTCGCGCAGGGCCGCCACCGAGCGGCCGGATTCCGGCAGGCGCAGGGTGACGTCGTAGCGGCGCAGGCCGTCCACCAGGGTGGAGACCACCCGGCCGTTGGCGAGGCGGCTCACCGCCTCGACCACGGCGCCGGGGGCGACGCCATAGAGGGCGGCCCGTCCGGAATCGACCCGGACCTCGAGCTGCGGGATGCGGACCTGCTTCTCGATGGCGAGATCGGTGATGCCGGGGATCGTCTCGAACGCGCTCTTGAGGGCTTCGGCCGTGCGGCGCAGGCCGTCGAGGTCCTCGCCGAACAGCTTGAGGGCGATCTCGGCCCGGACGCCGGACAGCATGTGGTCGAGGCGGTGCGAGATCGGCTGGCCGACATTGACCGAGACCGGCAGCACTCCGAGGCGGGCCCGCAGCTCCGCCACGACGGCCTCGCGCGATCGCCCGCGGGCCTGATTCCTCGCCTGATTCCCCGCCTGATTCCCGGTCCTGATCCCGATCTCCAGGTCGGTGGAGTGGACGCCCTCGGCATGCTCGTCGAGTTCGGCCCGGCCGGTGCGGCGCCCGACCCGGTCCACCTCCGGGATGTCGAGGACGAGACCTTCGGCGATGGCGCCGATCCGGCTCGATTCGGCGAGCGAGATGCCCGGCGTGAAGGCGAGGTTGACGGTGAACGAGCCCTCGTTGAACGGGGGCAGGAAGGCCCGCGGCAGGGTGGTGGCGGCATAGGCCGCCGCGCCGACGCCGATCACGGCCGCCGCCATCACGGTGCGCTGGTGGCCGAAGGCGAAGGCCACCAGCCGCCCGTTGCCGGCTTTCAGCCAGCGGATCAGCCGGCCCTCCGGCGCCTCCAGGGTCTTCAGGCCAGGGAGCAGCCAGGAGGCGAGGGCGGGTGTCAGGGTGAGCGAGACGAGAAGGCTCGACAGGATCGCGATGATGTAGGCCTGCCCCAGCGGCGCGAAGAGCCGGCCCTCGATGCCCGACAGGGCGAAGAGCGGCACGAAGACGAGGCAGATGATCGCGGTGGCGTAGACGATGCCGGAGCGGACCTCGTTGGAGGCCGCCACGATCACCGCGAAGGACGAGCGCGGCGCGCCGTCCTGTCGGTTCTCGCGCAGGCGCCGCAGGATGTTCTCCACATCCACCACCGCGTCGTCGACGAGTTCGCCGATGGCGATGGCCAGCCCACCGAGGGTCATCGTGTTGATGGAGAGCCCGAGGGCGGAGAAGATCGCCGCCGTGGCGAGGATCGAGACCGGGATCGCGGTGAGCGAGATCAGGGTGGTGCGGGCGTTCATCAGGAAGGCGAACAGCACCACGGCGACCACCGCGACCGCTTCGAGCAGCACCTGCACCACGTTGTGCAGGGAGGTCTCGATGAAATCCGCTTGCCGGAACAGGATCTTCTGCGCCGCGATGCCGGGCGGCAGGCTGGGGGCGAGGTCGGCGAGCGCCGCCTCCACGGTCCGGGTCAGCCGCACGGTATCGACCCCCGGTTGCTTCTCCACCGAGACGATGACGGCGGGTTTGCCCATGTAGCCGCCATCGCCGCGCCGGGGCCGGGGAGCGAAATCCACCTCCGCTACCTGGCGCAGGTAGACCGGCCCTGCGGGCGTGGCCACCACGAGGTTGCGAAGGTCGTCGAGGTCGATGGTCCGGCCGATGGCGCGGATCAGCACCTCGCGGGCACCCGCATCGGTGAAGCCGCCGCCCGCATTGGTGCCGAAGCCCTCCAGCGCCTGGGTCATCGCCGCGTGGGTGACGCCCAGCGCCCGCATGGCGGCGGGGTTCGGCGCCACCCGGAACTGGCGTACCTCGCCGCCGATGGGAATGACCTGGGCCACGCCCGGGATCGACAGGAGCCGGGGCCGGAGGGTGAAGTCGGCGGTCTCGCGCAGCTGCATCGGCGTCGCGGTCTCGGAGGTCACCGCCACCAGCAGGATGCCGCCCATGATCGACGAGACCGGCCCCATCTGGGGCATCACGTTGGCGGGCAGTTCGGTGCGGGCCAGCGCGAGGCGCTCGGCCACGAACTGGCGGGCGCGGTAGAGGTCGGCGTCCCAGGCGAACTCCACCGTGACGATGGACAGGCCGATGCCCGAGACCGAGCGCACCCGGGTGACGCCGGGAAGCCCGTTCATCCGGGTCTCGATCGGGTAGGTGACGCGCTGCTCCACCTCCGGGGGGGCGAGCCCCTCGGCCTCCGTCATCACCGTCACGGTGGGGCGGTTGAGGTCGGGCAGCACGTCGACGGGCAGGCGGGTCAGGGCCAGGAGCCCGGTCAGCACCAGGGCGGCGGCGAGCGCCACCACGAGCAGGCGGTTGCGCAGGGACTGCGCGACGATGGTCTCGAACATCGGGGCCTCAGCGGATCTGGTCGAGAAGTTCGGCGCCCTGGACGACGACCCGGCGCCCGGCCGTGATCCCGTCCTCCACCAGCATCCGGTCGGCATCCAGCGGCGCCACCCGCACCGGGCGGCCCAGGAAGCGTTCGGCGCTGACGTGCTCGTAGACGAGGCTGCCGCCCTCGGCCCGCACGATGCCGGAGCGCGCCACCGGCAGGCCGGGGCGGGCGCTGCCGACGGGCGCCAGCACGGTGACGAACTGGCCGAGGCGCAAGCTCTTGATGTCGCCCTTCCCGTCTCCCTCGACAGCGAATTGCACGGGCACCGCCTGGTTGCGGTCGGCCAGGCCCGTGCCCCGATAGGCGAGCTGCAGGGTGCCGCCGTCCCCCAGCCGCGCCGTGGCCCGGCTGCCCTCGGCCAAAGCTTCGAAGCTCAGGGCCTCGACCCAGAGCCTGGCCGGATCGACGATGCGGTAGACCACCGTGCCGGGCGCCGCCATGGCGCCCGCCACCGCATTGGTCTCGGCGATGATGCCGTCGACCGGCGCCACCAGAGCTTCCGGCTCGCGCCGGACGGCGTCGAGGGCGGCACGGCGGTCGCGCAGGCCGCCGAGTTCCGAGCGGGCATCGTCGAGCTGGGTCTGCGCCACCGCGCCGGTGGTGGAGAGCCGCTCGAAGCGGGTCACGCGCCGCTCCAGGATGGCGATCTGCTGGTCGAGTTCGCCCTGGCGCTGGCGCATGTCGGAGACGTCCACCGCCTGGACCGGCGGGGTCACGGTGGCGAGCACGTCCCCGCGCTTCACCCGCGTGCCGAGGCGGGGAAAGCCGCTCTCGGGCGGTGCCAGGCGGCCGCCGACCGAGGATTGCGCCACGCCGCTGGCATTGGGGTCGGGGATGATCCGCCCCGGCAGTTCGGCGCTGCGCGTGACGGATCGCTCGGCCGTGAGGCCGGTGCGCAGCGCCAGCAGGCGCTGGAGCGATTTCGGCACGAAGACCGAGCCGTCGGGCAGGCGCCGCGCGCGCTCCATCAGGACGCCGCCGCTCAGCATGGCCGGCGTGACGGGCGTGTCCGTCTCAGGCCCCTCGGCATGACCCTCATGCGCGAGGGCCGTGCCGACCGGGACCAGAACCAGGGCCGCCGCGCCCGCGAGGAGCGCTGCGAAGAGAACGGCGAAGAGAACGGCGACGAGAACCGCGAGGATCTGTCCGGAGCGGCGGCGGCGCGCCAGGGCGAAGACGCCGAGACCGAGGGATATTCCGAGCCACGCCAGGAAGCCGCCGGCCGCGAGGGCGGCCGGGTGCTGCCCGGCGAGGCGGCCCGCCAGGGCCATCGCGGCAGCCGTGGGGCCGGACGCCTTTGGGTCGGACATCTTTAAGTCGGACGCTTTGGGGCCGAACGCCGCGGGTATGCCCGCCGCGGGGGGACCGGCCGGCGCGGGCAGGTCGAGATCGAGGTTGAGGACGTCGGTGCGGCCCTCGGACGAGACCCCGACCACGAGGTCGTGGTGCGGCTCGGAGGCCAGCCAGGGGGCCGCGAGCCGGTAGGTCCCCGGCGCGGCTGCGACGGCTTTGCGCCTCCCCTCCGGCGTCATGACGGCGACGGTCGCTTCCGCGACCGGGGCGTTGGTCGCCAGGGCATCGACATAGAGCACGAGGTCGGTGCCCTGCACCACGACGACGAGTTCGAAGCGCTCGGAGACGCTCTCCGCCCGCGGAAGGGCCGCGGCCGGGACCGGGGCGGCCTCAGCGCCGTGATCATGGCCCTCATGGGCGATGGCGGGGCCGGGCAGGATCAGCAGGAGGAGGGCGCACAGAAGGGCGGGCACGCGCAGGGCGGCCGCGATGGAACGGGACATGGACCAGGGTTCTTTCGACCAGGATTCTTTCGCCGGGGAAGACGGAACCGCGTCCCGGCCTCAAGGTCCGCCGGGGACCTCGAGCGCCGATCGGACGCGGGGCAGCGTCAGGCGTGGAATCTGGGCGGTTCGGGAACGGCTTCCGGGATGACGTCCGTCCGGGCGGGGAGGGCGCGCGCCAAAGTGCGCTCGCTGGGGCCGCGTGGTCCGGCCGCGTCGATGCTGTCCGGCGTGAGCCCGGCGCTGGTGCAGCAGGAACTGGGCAGGCGACAGCCGGCATTGGAGCAGGCGCCGTCGCAGGCGCCGGCACTGAGCGCCCGGACCGGCGTGGCCGTCGGCATCACGGCCGTCCGGATCGCGGCCACGGGCAGAAGTATCCGGGCCTCGGCGTCGCCGATCCGGGCCTGCGCCGAAGCGGCCGGGGGGAGGGGGGCCGCGCCGCCGCGCGCGTGACCAGCATGAGCTTGGTCGGCGTGGCCCATGCCAGCATGGGCTTGGCCGGCGTGGCCCATGCCAGCATGGGCCTGGGCGCCGGACGGCATGAGGCCGACCGCGATCAGAACGATCGTGGCCGCGAGCCAGAGTGCCATGTGCCGGATGCAGGTCATCTCGACCCCATTGTTAGCATGCGGGCGGCGACGGCGACAGGGCGGTTTTGGCGCGGGGCGTGCTCGCCCACCTGCGGGGGCATCCCGGGCGTACCCTAAGGGACTGGGAACACACGACGTTTCTCGCGCGATCGGTTTCCCTTCGCGGCCGCATGCTCTAAGCGGGCGGCCCGGGCCTCGGCGCGGGCGGGTGCGGAGGACGCCTCGGCAGCGGAGGACGGCGCGATGAGAACTCTCCTGGTGATCGGGATCGGCACCGGCAATCCCGAGCACATGACGATCCAGGCCATCCGCGCCCTCAACACCGCCGACGTGGTCTTCGCTCTCGACAAGGGCCGCCAGAAGGCCGACCTCGTGGACCTGCGGCGGGAGATCTGCGCCCGCTATCTCACGGACAGGCCCTACCGCTTCGTCGAGGCGCAGGACCCGGAGCGGGACCGCAACCCGTCCGATTACGGCGCGACCGTCGAGGCCTGGCACGCGGCGCGGGCCGCGCTCTACGAGGGGATGATCGCCACGGAACTCGATGCAGAGGGCTGCGGCGCCATCCTGGTCTGGGGCGATCCCTCCCTGTACGACAGCACGCTGCGCATCATCGACCGCATCCTGGCGCGCGGCCACCTGGCCCTGGAGGTCCGGGTGATTCCGGGCATCACCAGCGTGCAGGCGCTGGCGGCGAGCCACCGTATCCCGCTCAACCGCATCGGCGCCCCGATCACCATCACCACCGGCCGGCAGATCGCCGGCGGCCTGGGAGAGGGTGCCGACACCACCGTGGTGATGCTCGACGGGCGCCCCCGCTTCGACCATCTCGACCCGGACCTGACCATCTACTGGGGCGCCTTCCTCGGCAGCGCCGACGAGATCCTGGTCTCGGGCCGCCTCGGCGACGTGGCGGCCGAGATCGGCGCCGTCCGCGAGGCCGCCCGGGCCCGCCACGGCTGGATCATGGACACCTACCTGCTGCGCGCGCCGGTCGCACGCGACCGAACCTGAGGGAGCGGCCTGCGGCATAAGTGACCGGCATCCGGAAGGAAAGTCCGGCTCCTTCCCCGATCGATGGGGGATCGTCCCCCGTGACCGCCGGGACACATCAATAAAAATCCCTTCGTCCTGGCTTCGATGCTCACCGTGTCGGCCCGAGGACTGGCAGGGTGTTTGCGAGAGACTTCGCGGAGTCAATAATAGGCCGATCGCGCCACCACGATGACTGTCGTGGGGCGGGTTCGGGAGGGCTTGCGCATGGCAGCGGACGGGGTTCGGGCGGCCGGATCGGGACTCGGGCGTCGCGCCCGGCCATGGGGCACGATCTGCGGCACGATGGTCCTGGCGGCCGCCGCCTGCGGCGCCCTTTCAGCCGCGGGCGCGCTCCCGGCCCTCGGCGGTGCCTATGCGGCCCTGTCCCTTCGCCTGGAGCACCAGCTTCACACCCAGGCGCCGGCTCCGCCGGCCCGGATCGCGCTCGGCCCGCACGGACGCGACATCCGGTTCGCCGGCGAGATCGGGGAGGGCGCGGCCGACCGCCTCGCCGCGCTCCTGGCGGCTCATCCCGCGGTGACGCGCATCCATCTCACCAGCGAGGGCGGCCTCGTCGCGGAGGCTTCGGCGATCGGCGACCTGATCGCGGCGCGGGGGCTTTCCACCTACGTGCCGGATTACTGCGTCTCGGCCTGCACCCTCGCCTTCGTGCGCGGCACCACCCGCGCCCTGGTGACCGACGGGCGCCTCGGCTTTCATGCGCCCTACGATCCCGGCCTGTTCGGCCAGGTCGTGCAGGCCGATGCCGCGGTCGAGCGGGCGGCCTACGTGGCGGCGGGCGTCGACCCGTCCTTCGCCGCCGAGGCCCTCAGCGTCGCCTCCGACAGCCTGTGGATTCCCGATCCCGCGCGCCTGGTCCGGGCCCGGGTCGCCACCGAACTCGTCGACACCGACCGCTTCCCCGATTCCACCCTCGACGACGACCCGAGCCTCGCCGGCGCCCGGGCGGCGGTTCTGCGGGCGCTGCCCCTGCTGGAGGCGCTGGCCGGGCGGGACGAGATCCTGTCCGCCCTGGCCTCCGGCTACCTCGACGGCTACCGGGCCGGGATCTCCGAGGGCGAGGCCCTGGATCGCCTGCGCGCCCGGGCGGCGCGCGCGATCCGGCAGGTCCTGCAGGGCGCCGATGCGGCGACCTGGACCGAACTGGGCGGACTCGTCCTGCGGGCCATGCGCCAAGTGGGTCCTGATGCCGGTCCGGAAGCCGGTCGCGATGCCGATCCAGACGCCTGCCTCGCCATCGGTGGGACGGGCGATCTTCTGGCTTTGCAGGACGTCCTGTCGGCTCCGAGCCTGAGCCCGGATCGTCCGCCGGCCGATGCCGTGCGGACCCTCCTGGCCCGGGCCGCGCGGCAGGCCGGGCCGGGCGGTCGCGAAGCCGGTCCCGCCCCGGCGGCACGCCTGCCGCGCGACTGCGCCGGTCTGATCGCCGCCTACGCCGAGGCCCTGGCGCGACCCGGGGCAGGGGGCGCCGTACGGGCGCTGGCCAGCCAGGGTGTCCGCCCGGCGCGGGAGGCCGCGGCCCTGCCCCGCTGAACCGGCAGGAGGCCTGCGCCACTCCGTCAGGCGCCCTCGCCTGCGGGAATCGGTCAGTGCCGCTGTCCGTCCGGCGCGTCCCGGAGGTGCCGGGCGAGTTCGTGGCCGATCTCGATCATCAGGTGGTCGAGGAGCCGGGACAGGCCCGGCCGCGCGAGAGCGTCGGCCAGGCCGCGCAGGGCGATGGCGTGCTCGGCCATCCGGTTCACCGCATGCTGGTCCTGGGGATCGTCGGCCGGCTCCTCGGTCAGGTCGAGGACGATGCCGCGCGCCCGTGCCGGCCGTCCGGCGGCGTCCGCCTCGATGCGCCCGCGCAGGTCCAGCCGCCGCGGGGCGTGGGCGGTGCGGAAGGCGATCGCGAAGGCACCGCCTCGCGCGATGGCGGCGTGGAGTGCATTGTCGACCCGCGCCCGGTCGTCCTCGTGGGTCCGCGCCAGGAGGGTGGCCAGGGGAATGCCCCGCAGGCCCGCTTCCGGCGGCACGCCGAGGGCCACGGCCACGGCGTCCGACACCACGAGGCGGTCCGCCCAGATGTCGTGCAGCCAGACGCCGACGACGCCCGAAGCGGACAGCGCCGCCTGCAGGCCGCCGGGGAGATCCGCATCCGAATCCGGCAGGGGGGATCGCGTCATGAGCCTCCTGGACGGGGCGCTCGAAAGGTCATGGCGGGAAACGTCAGGACGACCTGAGGTTGGCATCGGGGTCTCGCGCATCCCGCCGGTACGCGAACAACCTAGAGGGGAAACCCGCTGACGCAAAGGGCGCGTGCAACATTCGATGCCAATTTAAGCAACCTGAGATTGCCGATGTGGGCTTCGGCGGCGCCGACGGCTTAACCGTTGGTTAACCATGATGCGCGACACCGGGATCGCAGCATCCTTGGGTCACAGGACGAGGGGCACGGGACAGGGGCCACCGCCCCGCCCACCGCCGGCGATCCAGATTGCGGGATGCGTCCGCCGCACATGCCACCGGGATTCCGCGCCACCGGAATTCCACGCCACCCGAATTGATCGACGCTCGCGAAGGGATGCCAGGATGAAAGCCATCACGTTCGTCACCCAGAAGGGGGGCAGCGGCAAGAGCACGCTCTGCATCTCGCTGGCCGTCGCCGCCCAGGAACGCGGGCTCTCCGTCTGCATCCTCGAGATGGATCGCCAGGCCACGATCAGCGACTGGCTCGATCATCGCACCGCCGAGGGTCCGGAGGTCGCGCAGATCGACGCGACCCAGATCGAGGGCGTGATGAACCAGCTGCGCGATTCCGCCTACGACTACGTCTTCATCGATACCCCGGGCGTCGATTCCGCCGGCACCCTCTCGGCGATCCGTGCGGCCGACCTCTGCATCATCCCGTGCCGCCCGACGCCCGCGGATCTGCGCGCCTTCAAGCCGACGCTCGCGGCGATCTACCGGCTGGAGAAGAAGTTCGCCTTCGTGCTGAACCAGACGCCGCCGCGCTCCTATCGCATCCGCGATGCCGCCGACGGCCTCGCCGTGCTGGGCATCCTGCCCGACGTCAACATCGTCGCCCGCACCGACCACCAGGACGCCATCGGCGTCGGTCAGGGCGTCACCGAGTTCAACCCGAAGGGGCAGGCCGCGCTGGAAGTGCGCAAGCTCTGGGGCTGGATCGAGAAGCGCATGCAGGTGAGCAGATCGGAGAGCAAGCAGGGGATCAAGCAGGTGATCAAGAATGCCAAAGCCGCCTAAGCTGAGTCTCGCCTCCATCGTCGCCGCCTCGAGTTCCCCGCCCAGGTCATCCCACCACCCTTCCCACCAGACCGCCGAGATCGTCCAGCTCGACACCGGCGCCCCACCCGGCCGACGCCCCAACGCCACCCTGAAGCAGCGCGCCCGACAGATGTCGGTCTATCTGGAGCCGCCGGTCTACGATCAGCTCCGCGACATCGCTCATGCGGAGCGCGCCAAGATGCACGGCCTGATGCTGGAGGCCCTCGACCTGCTGTTCAAGCAGCGCGGCGCCCGGTCGATCGATCAGCTCAACGATCCGGGCGGCCGCTGAGGCCGTATCCGAGCCCCCGATGCGAGACGATGACGAAGCCCTGGCAAGAGGTTGCCAGGGTTTTTTCATGGAACGGGCGAGGGGGCGGTATCCGATCCCGCCGCCACACCGCAGTCTTCGACGAACCGGACGGCCGAGGCGTCTTCGCCAGTGGGGACAAGGGTTTGCCGCCGGTTCCGGAGGCGACGCTTCCGCGGGGTTCGGCGGAGCCCGGCGACGCTGTCGGACACCCGCTTCGCGGTTCCGTTCAGCCTTCCTTTACGCCGTCCGGACAATCTTGGCCCATCGAACGGGAGGCACAGCGTGCGTCCGTCGAGGGTCCGGCCGGTCCTGCTCTTGCCCGCCGGCGGGCCGATCCAGCGTGTTGTGCGTATCGGGGCGAGGGCTTGAGGCGGATCATCGCGATGGCGCGTAGGACGAAGCCGGAACACCAGGATCCGGCGCCGCTGCCGCTCTGGCGGCTGCTGGCCGTTTCGGCCGTGGCGCTCGCCACCGCGAATTGTGCCCAGAACCCGCAGAAGCTCGCCGGAGCCTCGGGAATCGGCTCCGCGCTCGACCCGAAATACGGCGTCAAGGCCAGCCCGCGCCTCTATAACGAGGGCGACGTGATCCCGAAGGGCGGCGGACGCCGCTTCTCCGGCAAGCCCTACGTGGTGGCCGGGCGCACCTACGTGCCCCGCGACGACGCCAAGGGGTATGTCCGCGAGGGCCTGGCCTCCTGGTACGGCTCGGCCTTCCACGGCCGCATGACCGCCAACGGCGAGGTCTTCGACCGCCATTCGATCGCGGCCGCGCACCCCACCCTGCCGCTGCCGAGCTATGCCCGCGTGACCAACCTCGCCAACGGCCACTCGATGATCGTGCGGGTCAACGATCGCGGCCCCTATCATGCCAACCGCCTGATGGACGTCTCCGAGGAGGTGGCCGAGGCCCTGGAATTCCGCCGCAGCGGCACCGCGCGGGTCCGCGTCGAGTATGCCGGCAAAGCCTCGACCGCCGGCAGCGACGACCGCAAGCTTCTCGCCACCCTGCGCACCGACGGCCAGCCCGCAAGGGTTCACGGCCAGGGGCCGGTCATGATGGCCGATCTCGGCCCCGACGCGCCGCAGGTGCCTTCCGAGCGCCTCGCCCGCGCGTCCCAGCCGGCTTTGGCCTTCAAGTCGGACAGCGACCGCGATGCGGCACCGGACGCTTCCGCGGAGGCCGTGCCGGCCCCGCGCCCGGTCCGGTCCGCACCGGTGCTGATGGCGAGCGCCGCCACCGTGGCGGTGCCGGCCGCCCTGCAGCCCACGGCGGCGCGGGCCGAGGCCTTCCGGCCGGTCCGGCACAACCTGCCCGAGCCGCAGGCGGGCACGACGCAGGCCGCCTCCCGCCCGAGCCCCCTCAGCCTCACGCCGCCGCCCCTGCGGCTCGCCGGTGCGCGGCCGGAGCCGGTCCGCTCCGAGACGGCCGGCGGGAGCCGCGTCGCGACGGTTCAGTCCGGCCGGGTCGCGGCGACCGCCCGGATGGCCGCCGCCGGGTCAAGCCCGGCCGGCCACGCGGTCGCCCCGGCCCGGCTGGCCGGGCAGGGCATGGCGGGCCTCGCGCCGAAAGCGGGCGGCTCCCGGGCCCCTGCCGTTCAGGTGGCGAGCCTGAAGGCGGGGGCTTCATCGAGGCCGGGCCTCGGCGCTCAAGCCGACGCCGGCCATCGATCCGGGCCGACACCGAAGGCGATCGTTTTCGCCAAGGTCTCGGCCCAAGTCTCGGCCCAAGTCTCGGCCAAGATCTCGGCCGAGGCGGCGCGGAGCGCCCCCGGGGGGGGCAAGGCGCTGGCGTCCGGCCCGAACGCGTCCGGGACGAAGGTGGCTTCTGGACCGAAGCTGGCTTCGGGGGCCAAAATTGTTTCCGGGACCAAGGTTGTCTCGGGGACCAAGGTTATCTCGGGGACCAAGGCTGTTTCGGTCGGCAAGCCCGCGCTCGTCGCCAAGGCGGCGGCCCGCGCCCGCTTCGCCGAGGCGCGCTGAGCGTCGCCTCGGCCTGTCCGTGGTGTTCCGGACGCATCGTCGCGTCATCGACAATCGGGTGCGATTGGGGTTCGATCTCGGCGGCGAATGCCTGTAACGTCACGCTTGATCGTGGGGGCGATGGACGGGTCGGCGTGAGGCGGGGAATGGGTTTGAGATTGGTCCTTGCGGAGCGTACCGGATCCGGCCTCGCAGGGCGCAGCAGATCGGGCCGCGCAGTCGTGCCAGGCTTGATCGTGGCGTCGGTGCTGGCGGCGCTGAGCCTCTTCGAGACGGGCGGCGCCCGGGCCCAGAGCTTTCAGACAGCGGCGCCGCACGCCATCCTGGTCGATGCCGATTCCGGCTCGGTGCTGTTCGAGAAGGGGGCCGACGAGCCCTTCTCGCCGGCCAGCATGGCCAAGCTGATGACCACCGAGATCGTGTTCAACGAGATCCGGCGGGGCCGGCTCACCATGGATTCGGAGTTCCAGATCACCGAGGACGCCTGGCGCCGGGGCGGGGCGGGCGGCGGCGGCTCCTCGATGTTCGCGCAGCTCAACAGCCGCATCAAGCTGTCCGATCTCCTGCGCGGCCTCATCGTGCAGTCGGGCAACGATGCCGCCATCGCCATCGCCGAGGGCATCGCCGGCACGGAGGAGAATTTCGGGCGGATGATGACGGCGCGGGCGAAGGAGATCGGCCTGACGCGCTCGACCTTCCGCAACGCCACCGGCTACTCGGCGCCGGACCAGAAGGTGACCGCCCGCGACCTCGCCAAGCTCGCCCTGCACCTGATCGAGACCTACCCGGACCTGTACAAGATCTTCGCCGAGCGCGAGTTCACCTGGAACAAGATCAAGCAGCAGAACCGCAACCCGCTGCTCACCCTCGACATCGGCGCCGACGGGCTCAAGACCGGCTACCTGGAGGAATCGGGCTACGGCCTCACCGGCTCGGCGGTGCAGAACGGTCAGCGCCTGATCATGGTGGTGAGCGGGCTGAAGACCGCCCGCGACCGGGCCGCGGAATCGCGCAAGCTGATGGAATGGGGCTTCCGCGCCTTCGAGCCGCGCCAGATCTTCACCAGCGGCGAGACCGTGGCGGAGGCCTCCGTCTACGGCGGCGCGGCCGGCAGCGTGCCGCTCGTCGCCAAGAAGGCCGTGCGGGTGCTGCTGCCGCGGGGCTCCGGTGACCGGATCACCGCCAAGGTGGTCTACCAGGGACCCCTGGTCGCCCCCGTCGAACAGGGCCGCGAGATCGGCCGCCTGCGCATCACCCGCGGCGACACCCAGGCCCTCGACCAGCCGCTCTATGCGGGCGACACCGTGGAGGCGGGCACCATCCCGCAGCGGGCGCTCGACGCAACCTGGGAGGTCGGCACCGGCCTGTTCCGCAAAGCCTTCGAGAAGGCCGGCGCGAAATCGTGACGGCGGCCGGATCGGGGGAAGGGACCTTCATCACCTTCGAGGGCGGGGAGGGGGCCGGCAAGTCCACCCAGATCCGCCGCCTCGCCGCGCATCTGCGCACGGAATCCGGCCGCCCCGTGCTGACGACGCGGGAGCCCGGCGGCTCGGTCAAGGCCGAGCGCATCCGCGAGGCGCTGCTGTCGGGGCTGGCCAAGCCCCACGGTCCCTTCGCCGAGGCGCTGCTGTTCTCCGCCGCCCGGATCGACCATCTCGACACCCGGATCCGTCCCGCCTTGGCCCGGGGCGAGATCGTGCTCTGCGATCGCTTCGCCGACTCGACCCGGGCCTATCAGGGCGCGGCCGGCGGCCTCGACCCGGCCGTCCTCGGCGCCCTCGAGCGCGTCGTCGTCGGCCCGACCCGGCCCGACCTGACCCTGATCCTCGATTGCGACCCGGAGCTTGGCCTCGCGCGGGCGCGGGCGCGCCGCGAGGCCGGTTCCGACGGGGCGGTCGACCGTTTCGAGGCGGAGGCCCTCGCCTTCCATGCCCGTCTGCGCTCGGCCTTCCTGGCCATCGCGGCGGAGGAGCCGAAGCGCTGCGCCGTCGTCAACGCCGCCCTGCCGGCCGATGCGGTGGAGGCGGCGATCCGCGCCGTCGTCGCCGAGCGCCTGCCCCGCCTCCTGCGCGGCTCGGCCGGGCCCGAGCAAGACGGCCCGGGGCAGGACGATTCGGGGCAGGATGGTCCCAAGCAGGACGGTCCGAAGCATGACGATGCGGCCTGAGCGCGCCCCCGAGGATGTCGAGCCGGGCGACCTCCCCGAGGTCCCGCGCCCGCGCGAGCAGGCCGACCTCGTCGGCCACGCGGAGGCGGAGGCCGCCTTCGTCGAGGCGATCGGCTCCGGGCGCCTGCACCATGCCTGGCTCATCGGCGGCCCGCGCGGCATCGGCAAGGCGACGCTGGCCTACCGGGTCGCCCGCTGGCTCATCGCCCATCCGACGGCGCGGGACGTGCCCGACACCCTCGCGGTCGATCCGTCCCATCCGGCGGCCCGGCAGGTGGCGGCCCTGTCGCATCCGAACCTCGTGGCCCTGCGCCGGACCCGCGCGGCCAATGCCAAGACGTTGGCGACCAAGATCTCGGTCGACGCGGCCCGGGGCGCCCTCGCGCTCTTCGGCTCCACGGCGGGCAGCGCGGGCGGCTACCGCATCTGCATCGTCGACAGCGCCGAGGACCTGAACGCCAACAGCGCCAACGCGCTGCTCAAGATGGTGGAGGAGCCCCCGCCGCGCTGCCTGTTCCTCATCGTCAGCCACGCGCCGGGACGGCTGCTGCCGACCATCCGCTCGCGCTGCCGCGCCCTCACCCTGCGCCCCCTGGCCGAGGCGGACGTGGCGCGGGTGGTCACCCGCTTCGCCCCGCCCTTCGGGCAGCCCGATCCGCAGGCGCTCGCCCGGGCGGCGCAGCTCGCGGAGGGGTCGGTGGCGCAGGCGGTGGCGATGCTCGATCCCGCCCGCGCCAACCTCGTCGCGGAGGTCGAGACCCTGCTCGCCCGCCTGGACCACCCGGACTGGCGCCGCATCCTGGCCCTGGCCGAGAAGCTCAGCGGGCGCGAATCCGACGATCTGTTCGCCGACAGCCTCGACACGGTGTTCCGCTTCGTCTCGGCCGAACTCGACCGGCGCCGGCACGAGCCGCCCGCCCGCCTTGCGGCCCTGGTCGAGGTGTGTGACAAGATCGCCCGCGCCGCGCGGGAGGCCGCAACCTACAATCTCGACCGCCGGCCCCTGGTCCTGTCCCTGTTCGGAGACCTGGCCGGTGCGCTCCGCGCCGTCTGACGCGGGCTGGTATCCTGGGATCCGATACCGTCGCGCCGGCCCGTGATCCCATGAACCCTGTATCCGGGGAACCTTTCGACGTGACCGCCACCGACCCGGCCGCCGCCAAGACCTTCAGCCTCTCCACCGCGATCTCCTATCCGAACGGCGCGCCGCATATCGGCCACGCCTACGAGGTGATCGCCACGGACGCGATCGCGCGCTTCAAGCGCCTCGACGGCTACGACGTGCTGTTCTCCACCGGCACCGACGAGCACGGCATCAAGATCCAGCAGACCGCCGCCAAGGCCGGGATCACGCCGCGCGCCCTCGTCGACGACATGTCGGCGCGCTTCCGCGCCATGGCCGAGGCGCTCGGATGCAGCCACGACCGCTTCATCCGCACCACCGAGCCCGATCATTACGCCGCCGCCCAGGAACTGTGGCGCCGGATGGAGGCCAACGGCGACCTCTACCTGTCGAAATATGCCGGCTGGTACTCGGTGCGCGACGAGGCCTACTACGCCGAGGACGAGACCGAGATCGGTCCCGACGGCGAGCGGCGCTCGCGCGAGACCGGCACGCCCCTGACCTGGATGGAGGAGGAGAATTTCCTGTTCCGTCTGTCCGCCTATCAGGACCGGCTGCTCGCCCTGTACGAGGCCGAGCCCGACTTCATCGGACCGGAGACCCGGCGCAACGAGGTGGCGAGCTTCGTGCGCTCGGGCCTGAAGGACTTCTCCGTCAGCCGCACCAATTTCGACTGGGGCGTGCCGGTGCCGGGCCACCCGGACCACGTCATGTACGTCTGGGTCGATGCCCTGACCAACTATCTCACCGTCACGGGTTTTCCCGACGAGGCCGACGCGCGGACGAAATTCTGGCCGATGGACCTGCACGTCATCGGCAAGGACATCGTGCGCTTCCACGCGGTGTACTGGCCGGCCTTCCTGATGTCGGCCGGCCTGGCCCTGCCCAAGCGCGTCTTCGGCCATGGCTTCCTGCTCTCCAAGGGCGAGAAGATGTCGAAGTCGCTGGGCAACGTCGTCGACCCGATGGACCTGATCGCGACCTACGGCGTCGACGCGGTGCGCCACTTCGTGCTGCGCGAGGTGCCCTTCGGCGGCGACGGCAATTACAGCCACGAGGCGATCATCACCCGCTACACGGCGGACCTCTCGAACGGCCTCGGCAACCTCGCCCAGCGCTCGCTCTCGATGATCGCCAAGAACTGTTCCGGCGCGGTTCCCGAACATGGCGATCTCACCGAGGACGACCGCGCCCTGCTGGCGCTGGCCGATGCCTTGCCCGCCACCGTGCGGACGGCGATGGACAAGCTCGCCCTCCACACCGCGCTCGCCGAGATCTGGTCCGTGATCACCGCCGCCGACCGCTACTTCGACGCCCAGAAGCCCTGGGTGCTGCGCAAATCCGATCCGGCCCGGATGGCGGCCTCGCTCTACGTGGTGGCCGAGACCCTGCGGGCCATCGGCATCCTGGTTCAGCCCTTCATGCCGGGTTCCGGTGCCCGGCTCCTCGATCTCCTGGCCGTGCCGACGGACCGGCGGCAGCTCGTCGACGTGGGGGAGGGCGGCCGCCTCGTTCCCGGAACGGCACTCCCCGCCCCCGCGGGCCTGTTCCCGCGCTTCGTCGAGCCGGAGGCGCCGTCCGCCTGAGGCGGAGGTCGGGTTGAGGAATAGGACTGGAAGGCTCGATCGTCTCGCACTACATTCTGTAACGACATGGCCTGATGGGTTTTCAATGGGACCCGCAGAAGGACGCGGCAAACCAATCCAAGCACCTTGTCGGCTTCCGGCAAGCCGCCGAGGTCTTCCGCGGATTTCGACTCACGCGTGAGGATACCCGAGGTGTCTACGGCGAGCCGCGGTTCATAACCCTGGGCACGTATGAGGGAACGGTGCTCTGCGTGGTTCACACACCGCGCGGCGACGACATCCGGATTATCTCAGCATGGAAGGCGGGACGACATGACCGGGAAGCGTATCTCCGAGCCCGGGACGACGGTGCGGTTTGACAGCCTCGATGCGATGCCGCCCGCCGAGCCGTTGAGCCCGGCCTTCAAGGCCCTCAGCGATGAGGACGTGGCTCATCGTGCCCTGCAGGATCCGGATGCAGGCACGGTGCCGGACGGCTTCTGGGATCGGCTGCCCGTTGCCAAGCCGGAAGCAAAGGAGCAAATCACGCTGCGCCTCGATCCGGAAGTGCTGCGCCACTTTCGAAGCCTCGGCAAAGGCTATCAGTCTCGGATCAACGCGGTGTTGAGGAGCTACGTCAGGGCGAAGGGCGGCGCGGGCTGAGGCTTTAGCCTCCCGCTGCCAGCGTTCCTGCCGGCCTGCTTCAGATGGTTCAAGGAATCCCGAGCCCCCCATGCTGGTCGACAGCCACTGCCATCTCGATTTTCCGAACTTTTCGGAGGATCTGCCGGGCGTCATCGCCCGTGCCCGGTCCGCCGGTGTGACCCGGATGGTCACGATTTCGACGCGGGTCGCCAGGGCGGGGACCTACGAGGCCCTGTCCGAGGCGCATCCGGAGATCTGGCACACCATCGGCACCCATCCGAACGGGGCCGGCGACGAACCGGACGTGCCGACCGAGGCCATCGTGTCCCACACGCACCATCCCCGCTGCATCGGCATCGGCGAGGCGGGGCTCGACTTCCACTACGACAATGCGGCTCCGGAGGCGGTGCAGGAGCGGGTTTTCCGGCGCCACATCGCCGCCGCACGCGAGACCGGGCTGCCGCTCGTCATCCATTCCCGCGATGCCGATGCCGAGATGGAGGCGATCCTCGTCGACGAGATGGGGCGCGGCGCCTTCACGGCCGTCCTCCACTGCTTCTCGTCCGGCGCGCGCCTCGCCGCGGTAGGAGTCGAGCTCGGCCTGTTCGTGTCGTTCTCCGGCATCGTCACCTTCCGGCGCTCGCACGACCTGCGGGCGATCGCCCTCACGGTGCCGCGCGACCGCATCCTGGTGGAGACCGATGCCCCGTTCCTGGCGCCCGAGCCGCATCGCGGCCGCACCAACGAGCCGGCCTACACGGCGGACACTGCCCGCTCCCTGGCCCAGACCCTCGCCCTGGAACTCCCGGACTTCGCCGCCCTGACCACGGCCAATTTCCATCGGCTGTTCCACAAGGCCGCGGCCTGAGCCGGGCAGGGGGCTCGGATCGGGGCGTGACAGGCCCTGCCCGCCTCCGATACCAACGGGCACGGAGGGGCGGATGGGTTCATTGACGGTGACGATCCTCGGCTGCGGTTCGTCGGGCGGCGTGCCTCGCGTCGGCTACGGCTGGGGGGCCTGCGATCCGGGCGAGCCGAGGAACCGGCGCCGTCGCTGCTCGATCCTGGTCGAGCGGCATAGAGACGGGCGCGATGCGACCAGGAGCGACGCGGCCACCACCCTCCTGGTCGACACCTCCCCCGACCTGCGCGAGCAGCTGCTGGGGCGGGCGGTCCAGCGCCTCGACGCGATCCTCTTCACCCATGCGCATGCCGACCACACCCACGGCATCGACGACGTGCGCGCCCTCGTGATCCATATGCGCCGGCGCATTCCGGTCTTCGCCGATGCCCGGACCCGGAGCCTGCTGGAGGCGCGCTTCGGCTATTGCTTCGAGACCCCGCCCGGCAGCGAGTACCCGCCGATCCTCGACATAAACGACCTGGCGGACGGGGAGGCGATGCAGGTGGACGGCCCCGGCGGAGCGGTGACGGCCCTGCCCTTCGGCCTGGAGCACGGCAACGAGGCGGCGCTCGGATTCCGCTTCGGCCCGGTGGCCTACGCCCCCGATGTCAGCCTGATGCCGGAGGCGGCGCAGGATCGGCTGCACGGCCTCGACCTGCTGATCATCGACGCCCTGCGGGAGACCCCGCATCCGACGCATTACTCGGTCTCGGACGCCCTGGCGCTGATCGCGCGGGTGCGTCCGCGCCGCGCCATCCTGACCAACCTGCACACCGATCTCGACTACGCCACGCTGAGCGCCAGGCTGCCGCCGGACGTGGTGCCGGCCTATGACGGGTTGAGCGTCACGCTGGACCTGTGAGGGCCCGGGAGGAGGGGGGAACGCCTCACCTCCCTGCCCCCAACGACGGCCCTGACTTCCTGTCGAAGCCTCTTCGGCCGTAGCGGTGGGGTCTCGCCCTCAGTTCCGGGTGCTCGCGTCCTGCGGCAGGCCCGCATTGACGAGGATCTGCGCGGTGGCGGCCTGGGCCAGGCGATCGTAGCCCGCATCGGTCATGTGCAGACCATCGGGGCCGATCATCTGAGTCGGCGTCAGCAGGCCCTGGGCGGCCCAGGCGCGCATCAGGGCATTGCGGCGGATCACCGGCACGTTGAGCTCGGTGGCGATGGCGTGGAGGGCGACGCCGTAGGCCTCGGCCCCGTCGGTGGTCGAGAGCTTCTTGCACCATTGCTGGTCCATCAGCACCACGTCGGCGCCGGTGGCGCGCATGGCCAGGATGCCGGCGCGGGTCAGTTCGGAGAAGCGCGCGACACTGACGCCGCTCATCGGGTCGTTGCTGCCGGTCTGCCAGATCACGAGGTCCGGCTTGTCGGCGAGCACGTCGCGCTCCAGGCGGCGCGCCATGGCCTCCGAATCGTCGCCGCCCACGCCCCGGTTGAGCACCGTGACGGCGGAATGGGCGGCTCCCATCCCGCTCAGCCGGGCCTCGAGATCGCGCTGGAGCTGCGCCGGGTAGGTGGTGCTCGGCGAGGAGGCGCCGGAGCCCTCGGTCGAGGAGGAGCCGAAGGCCACGATCCGGATGGGCTGGCCCTGGGCGATGAGGCTGGCGAGACGGGGGAGGCGGGCCAGGGTCCGGCGCGGGATCGCCGCGCGCGTCACGGTCATGGGCGGCGCGACGGCTGCAGGCGTCTGGACCAGGGCCACCCGCTCGGGATCGGTCTGTTCGTTCGGGACGGGAGCCGGCTCGGCCCGGGCCGGATGTCCGAGGGCGACCGCAACGGACCCGAGGGCCATCAGGGCCAGGGTCAGGGCTGCGGAGGGGCGTGCGGGAATCGGCATCGCGTTCGCTTCGGAAGAGAATGGATTCGGACGGGCACCCGCCGGGATAGCGTCCGGTATCATGTATTATGAGGGGGAATTGTGACATCCGCCAGCGATTTAGTCCCGAGATCCTACCGGCCGGACTGTGATCTGCAGATGACGTGAATCGCCGGTGTCGAGATTGCGTGAAGACCGGGTGTCGGAAAGCGGTGAACCATTCGTCAGCACGAGCCCCCTGCCCTAATTCTCGCTGGGCAGGTTCCATAATATATCTTATGCGAACAGCGTTCATGGGGCCGGGAACGAGGCTCTGAACCCGGGTCCGGGACGGTTATCCGGCCGCTGTCCGGTCCGAGATCCGGCGCCCTGGTCCCGGCACCCTGGTCTACGCCGCCGTACCGTCCGGGTCGCCCCGGGCGAGGGCGTTTCAGGCAACCGGTTCGAGCGCCCTGCCCCGCGCCGTGCCGAAGCGCGCGAAGCGTAAGCTCAAGGTCGGCAGGATCAGGAGGTTGAGCACCGTCGAGGTGGCGAGGCCGCCGAGGATGACGATGGCCATCGGACCCTCGATCTCGCGGCCGGGCTCGCCGGCCCCCAGCGCCAGGGGCAGGAGGCCGAGGCCGGTGACCAGGGACGTCATCAGGATCGGCACCATCCGGTCGGCGGCCCCGAGCACCGCGGTGTCCCGATTCCAGGCCTGCCCCTCCTCCACCACGAGGTGCTCGTAATGGGCGATCATCATGATGGTGTTGCGCAGGGAGATCCCGAACAGGGTGACGAAGCCGACGATCGAGCCGAGCGACAGGACGGCGCCGGTGGCGAAGACGGCCAGCACCCCGCCCACGAAGGCAAAGGGCAGGTTGACCAGCACCAGCATCAGGTTGCGCAGGCTTCCCGTGACGATGGCCAGCAGCAGCACGATGCCGAGGCCGGCCAGCCCCGAATAGACCAGGAGGTCGCGCCTGGCCCGCGCCTGCGCCTCGGCCGAGCCGGCGAAGCTCACGTAGGTGCCGGGGGGCAGGGCCACCTCGCGGGCGATCTTGCGCTTGGCATCCGCGACGAAGCCGGCGACGTCGCGGCCCGTGACGTTGGCGGTGACCGCCTGGACCCGCTGCGCGCCCTCATGCTGCACCTGGTAGCGACCGGAGGTCTCGTAGATGTCCGCCACCTGGGCGAGGCGCACCACCCGGCCGCCGGAGCCGCGCAAGGGCAGGTCGCTCAAGGACGAGAGCCGTCCGCGCGTGGCCGAATCGAGGATGACCAGGACGTTGAACACCGCGTTGCCCGCATAGGTCTGGCCGACGATGTCGCCCTGGTAGGCGGTGCGCACCACCTCCATCACCTCGACGGCCGAGAGCCCCCAGTGGCGCAGGTCGTTGGGCCGCAGGCCGACATTGACCTGGGGGAGGCCGGCGGGAGAACTCTGCTGGATATCCGCCGCGCCCCGCACCTCGGTGAGTTCGCGGGCGATGTCGCGGGCGGCCGTCTCGATCGCCCCGAGATCGTTTCCGAAGACGTTGATCACCACCGGGGCGGTGAAGCCCGAGACCGTTTCCTCGATGCGCTCGGTGAGGAAGGTCTTGAGCGAGAAGGCGGCGCCGGGAAAGCCCGCCATCACGGCCCGGATGCGGGCCTCGGCCGCCCCCTGCCCCGCCCCGTCGAGGCCGGGTTCGAGGTCGATGTGGATCTCGCTGTAATGGGTGCCGGCGGTGTCCTGGCCGGCTTCGGCCCGACCGATCTGCGACGCCACCGCCCGGATGCCCGGGATCGCCTTCAGTTCGGCGGTGATGCGGCTGCCGAGCCGCATGGATTCCTGCAGCGCGGTGCCGGGTGCGGCCGCCAGGTGCAGGATCAGGTGGCCCTCCTTGAGATCGGGCAGGAAGGTCGAGCCGAAGAACGGCACGACCGCGGCGCCCGACAGGGTGACGAGGAGGCCGCAGGCGATGACGAGGCGCGGGAAGCGGTCGATCCGGGTCAGCACGCGGGCATAGCTGCGCCGCGCGACGCGCATCACCGGCGGATCGCGCGTATCGGCCTCGCGGCGCCCGGTGAGCAAGCCCATCGCCAGCGCCGGGGTCACCGTGAGGGCAACGGCGAGCGAGGCCACCACCGCGAGGATGTAGGCGAGGCTCAGGGGGCCGAACAGCCGGCCGGCGATGCCGGAGAGCGCGAGCACCGGCAGGAACACCAGCAGCACCGCGATGGTGGCGTAAGCGACCGCCGTACGCACCTCCAGGATGGCGTCGAGGACCACCCTCCCCTCGGGCCGCGGGCCGCCGAGGCGGCGGTTCTCGCGCAGGCGCCGGACCACGTTCTCGACGCCGATCACCGCGTCGTCCACCACCTCGCCGATGGCGATGGCGAGACCGCCCAGCGTCATGGTGTTGAGGCTCTCGCCGAGCGCCTGGAGCGCCACCACGGCGGCGATGAGCGAGAGCGGGATCGCCAGCGCCGAGATCACGGCGGTGCGCCAGTCGTACAGGAAGACGAACAGCACCACGACCACCAGGATGCCGCCGAGCCCGAGGGCCTGGAGCACGTTGCCGTTGGCGATGGCGATGAAGTTGGCCGGGCGGAACAGGTCGGCGTGCAGGGTCACGCCGTCGCGCGCCAGGGAAGGGCGCAGGTCCTCCAGGGCCGCCTCGACCCGGGCGGTGACCGCCCGGGTGTTGGCGCCGTACTGAGCGCCCACCATGAGGAGCACGCCGGGCCGGCCGTCGACCAGGGCGGCGGAGATCGCCGGCTCGCCGGTGGCGACCACGGTGGCGACGTCGGCCAGGGTCACGCTGGCCCCGCCCTCGTTGATCAGCACGGTGCGGGAGACCGCCTCGGGGCTCAGCGACTGGCCGTCGGTCTGGAGGGCGATGCGCTGGTTCGGGGTATCGACGAAGCCGGCGCCGCGCACGCCCGTGGCCTTGCGCGCGGCGGCGAGCACGTCATTGACCCCGATGTTGAAGCGCACGAGGTCGTTCGGGCGGATCTGCACCTGCAGCGAGCGCACCGCACCGCCGTAGACCGAGACTTGGCTGACGCCCGGCACGGCGAGCAGGCGCAGGCGGACCGTCCAGTCGGCGAGCGTCCGGAGGTCCATGTCGGAGCGCGTCTGCGTGGTCAGGCCGACCAGCAGCACCGTGCTGGTGGCGGAGGTGAGCGCCGTCATCGCCGGCGGCAGCACCCCTTGCGGCAGGCGGCCGGCCAGGGCGGTCAGCCGCTCGGTGACGAGCTGGCGCACCCGATAGACGTCGCTGCCGGCCCCGAAGGTCACGGTGATCACCGACAGCCCCTGGATCGAACTCGAGCGCAGGGAGACCACCCCCGGCAGGCCGTTGACCGCCACTTCCACCGGCTGGGTCACCAGCACCTCGACCTGCTCGGGGTTGAGGCCGGGGGCCTCGGTCTGGATCACCACGGAGGGGGGCGCGAATTCCGGGAAGACGTCGTACTGGGCATCCGCCAGCACCACGAAGCCGTAGGCGGCCAGCGCCAGGCTGAGCGCCAGGACGATGCCGCGAAAGCGCACCGCGAAGGCGACCAGCGCCGCCTGGGGGCCGCGGGGTCCTTCGGGGCCGGAACCCGGCGCCTCAATCGTCATCGACACCGCCCGAGACCTGGAGCTGGCTCTTCATCTCCTCGGACAGGAGCGCCTGCGCCCCCGAGAGCACGATCTCGGTGCCGCCGGGCAGATCCTCCACCACGTAGGCGTCGGCCGACATCGGCGTGTCGGCCTTCAGCCGGTGGCGGGCGAAGGCGTCGGGGCCGACCGCCCGGTAGATCCAGGCCGCCCCCTGCCAATGCACCACCGCGTCCTCGGGCACGCTCAGGCCCGTGACGCTGCGGTCGGCCGCCAGGAAGGCCAGCATGCTCATGCCGGGCAGGAAGCCGCTGTCGCCCGGCACGGTGTAGAAGAAACTCAGGCCCTGGATGCGCGGGTCCGTGCGGGTGGCGGGCGAGACGTAGGCCAGGGCCACCCGGGCGCTCTGGGGCGGCACCTCGGCGAAGGCCGCGGCCGGCGGCCCCTTCAGCGACTCCCCCGGCGGCAGGGTGACCTGGACCAGGAAGTCGGTCCGCTCGATCAGCCGGGTGACGATGGCCGAGCGCTCGACGATGGCCCGGCCGATCACCGGTCCCCATTCCTGCTGGGCGGTGGCCGAGAGGGTGCGCACCTGCGATTCCGCGGCCGCCAGCGCCGCCTGGTCGGTCTGGGCGGTGCCCCCGGCCGCCTCGACCTGCACGGTGGTGGCATAGGGGCCAAGGGTCCTGGCGCGCTGCAGGGCGCTGCGCGAGACGTCCGCACGGGCCTGGGCGGTCTGGAGCGCGGCCCGGGCGCTGGCATAGGCATTGGTCAGGTCGGTGACCCGGGCGAGGTCGAGGACGCTGCCATAGGCCTGCAACTCCTCCCGGTGGGCGGCCAGGGGACGGGCCTCGGTGACGAGGCCGATGCGGGCGCGCTCGGCGGCCGAGAGGCGCACCACGGTGCGGCCCTCCTCCACGGCGGTGCGCTGGGCCGGCAGGTGCGTGGGCTTCTCCGGCCCGGGGCGGGCCTGGAGGGCTTCGAGACGCTCGCGCAGCTCGCCGAGGAGGAGGGCGCCCTGCGGCGACACGGCGAGGCCGCCGAGACCGACCGCCAGGACGCCGACGAGGAGGAGGGATCGCCACGTCACCGGATGTCTCGCCCTCCCCCCTTGATCCGCGGTCGTATCGCCGCTGTGTTCCGCCCGGCATAACGGTGTTCACCCGCAGAGGGAATCGGCCTGCCGATCGATACCGGGGGATGGGTTCGGGCGCGGTTTCTCGCTTGGCTGCGGTTTCTCGCCTGGCCCCGGTTTCTCGCCTGGCCCCGGTTTCTCGCCTGGCCCCGGTTTCTCGCTTGGCTCCGGTTTCTCGCTTGGCCCCGGTTTCTCGCTTGGCTCCGGCTGTGGCCCCTGTTGATCAATGGGCGGCGGCCGCGGACGGATTTCGATGGCGGCGTTGCGCCGGACGGCCTGTCCCCGCGCGGCGGGGCGGGCTATCCCCCGGTCGCCGGCCGTGAGCCCGGTCGAGCCCAGGGAGATCCGCCCCATGTGCGTCCCGGAGACGCCCGCCGGACGCGCGGCCGAGCCCGCGGCCACGGCCTACCCGCTCCTCGTGTTCACGATGCTGCTCTGGGGTGGCAACGTGGTGGCGAGCAAGTGGGCGGCCGGCGAGGTCTCGCCCCAGGTGCTCACCTGCCTGCGCTGGGCCTTCGCCTGCCTCGCCCTGGCGTTGCCGGCCCGGGCCGGGCTCAAGGCGGAGTGGGGCCAGCTCAAACCCCACTGGCGTTCCGTGCTGCTGATGGGGGCCTGCGGCTACACCCTCTATGCCAGCCTGTTCTACGCCGCCGGCCTGTTCACCACCGGTATCAACATCGCCCTGTTCCAGGGGGCGATCCCCGTCCTGGTCATCCTCATCAATTACGGCGTCCACCGGGTGACGGTGACGGGTGCACAGGTCCTCGGCGTCGCCGTCACCCTGGCGGGCGCCGTGGTGGCGGCCACCCACGGCGACTGGCGGGTGCTGGCGACCTTCGCGTTCAACCGGGGCGACGTGCTGATGCTTTTCGCCTGCCTGCTCTATGCCGGCTACACCGTGGCGCTCGCCGGGAGGCCCAAGGTCTCGGGCCTGAGCTTCTTCACGGCGGTGGCGCTCTCCGCCCTCGTGACCTCCCTGCCGCCGCTCGCCGCCGAATGGGCCCTCGGCCACACCATCTGGCCGACGCCGAAGGGCTGGGCCATCGTGCTGTTCGTGGCGCTCGGCCCCTCGCTCCTCGCGCAGCTCGCCTTCATGCGCGGCGTCGAGCTGATCGGCCCGAACCGGGCCGGCCTGTTCGTCAACCTCGTGCCGATCTTCGGGGCCGGGCTCGCCATCCTGCTCGTGGGGGAGCCGTTCCGCTGGCACGAGGGCCTGGCGCTCGCCCTCGTCATCGGCGGCATCGCGATCGCGGAGCGGGTGGGGCGGCGGCGCTTGCGGTGAGGCGCCGACCGAGCCGCATCGGATGTCGCAGGTCGCGCGGCGAGATCGAAGGACGCGAGATTCAGGCGAGAGCCTTCAATCCGTGCTTCTGGACGACGCTCAGCAGCTTGAGCGCCATCCCGCTGGGCCGCTTGGCGCCGGTTTCCCACTTTTCGAACGTGCTCTCGCTCGTATTCAAATAGCGCGCGAAGACAGGCTGGCTGACGTTGTTGGCCTCACGGATCTGCTTGATCTGGGCGGGCTCGATGTCACTCGGCACAGCCAAATGGCGCGCATCGAAGTCGCGCATCGTCGCCTTGTCGAGGGCACCGACCTTGTAAAGCATGGCCGCGGACGTGTGGATCGCCTCGGAGGCCGCGTTCCTGAACCTCGCTTTCGTCGCCATGACAAATCCCCATGTGGTTCTCGTCTGCAATGAATTCGGCAAGTTGCGTCTCGAGCTTCAGTAGGGGCAACCTCCACGACGCTGTCGACGCCGGGGTTTCTCCCCTACCCACCCCCGCCCGCCGGCCGGCGCAGCTCGAACCGAGTCTCCGATTCCGCCGTGAAGTAGTCGAAATAGCCGCCGCGCAGGAGCGGCCGCATGGCGCCGGTGTCGACGAGGCCATCGCGGATGAAGCGGTCGTCGATGTAGATCGAGACCACCTGCCCGATCACCAGGAAGTGGGAGGCGTCGCTACCGTCGAGCGGCGTGAGCGGCACGGTCTGCAGCCACTTGCACTCCAGGGCGGCCGGCGATTCGGCGACCCGGGGCGGACGCACCTTTCGCGATGGCGCCGGGGTCAGGCCCGCGAAGGCGAATTCGCTCTCCCCGCGGGGCAGGGGCGCCGAGGTGGCGTTCACCGCTTCGCGCAGGTCGTAGGTCGCAAGGTTGCAGACAAACTCGCCGCCCTCCTCCGCGAAGGTCATGGCGTCCTTGCGCCCGGACGAGGAGAACATGACCATGTCGGGGCCGGCCGCCACCGCGTTGAAGTACGAGTAGGGCGCGAGGTTCACCGCGCCGTCGCGGTTCATCGCGCTGATCCAGCCGATGGGGCGCGGGGCCACCAGGGCCTTCAGCGGGTTGTGGGGCAGGCCCTTGGTCTCGGCGTCGTAATGCATGGCTGCGCCCTCAGAGCCGGGTGACGATGTCGGCGAGCGCCGGCCGGGGCCGGTCGGGCGGCACCTCCTGCGGGCGCCCGATATGGATGAAGCCGGCGAGCCGCTCGCGGGGCTCCAGGCCGAGAACGTCGAGGATGCGGCGGTCGTAGGCGAACCACTCGGTCAGCCAGGCCGTGGCGAAGCCCGCGGCGTTGGCGGCGACCACGAGGTTCATCGAGACCGCACCCGCCGACAGCACCTGCTCCCATTCGGGAATCTTGATGTGCGGACCGGCCCGCGACACCACCGCCACCACCAGGGGGGCGAGCGCGAGGCGGTTGCGCTCGAGGTCGAGGCGGACGGCGTCGGCCTCCGGATGGTCGGCGGCGTAGGCCTCGGCGATGGTGGCGCCGATGCGGGTGCGGGCCTCACCCGCGATCACCAGGAAGCGCCAGGGCGCCAGCTTGCCATGGTCCGGCACCCGCGACGCGAGGGTGAGGATCGTGTCCAGTTCGGCCGGATTCGGGCCGGGCTCCTCCAGGCGGAGCGGCGGAACCGAGCGACGGGTGCGCAGGAGATCGAGGGTGGCGTTCATGGGACCCTTGTGGTGAAATCCGCTGGACGGAACGGGGGCCACGGGGCGGGGCCGCCGCGCACACGCGATTCTGGCCTTGCCGCCGCCATCTTGGCCCCGCCATGGTCCGGCGCCGGGCGCGACGCCTCATGACGGATCGAGAGATGGCGCCGCTCGGCGCGAGATTCGAGACATGGCGCCTCGGCGCCGGATTGGCAACGCCGCGCCGGGCGCGGAGGAGTGACGGATGGTACGGGCTGGAAACCGGTGGGGTCTTCTGAGCGGCACCCTCCTGATCGTCGCCGCGCTGCCCGCCGGCGCCCAGGACGGCAACGCCTTTCACAACCGCATCGGGCCCAACCTCCCCTCCCCCTCGATGTCGGACCCGTCCGTGCCACCGCTGCCCGAGATGGCGAGCGCGGCCCTGAACCTGACGGCGGTGTTCGCCGGTGGCGACAAGCCGCTGCGCTCGGGGCTGGCCTGGCGCATCTACGAGGACCGGCCGGACGGGGCCAAGCCCGGCATCGTCGCCCGCTCCGAGGCGGCCGAGCCGAGTTTCACCCTGCCGCCCGGCAGTTACGTCGCCACCGTCACCTACGGCTATGCCAGCGCCTCGCGCCGCATCGCGATGGCGGGCCAGCCCGTCGCCGAACAGCTCAAGGTCAGCGCCGGGGCACTGAGGCTGTCCGGCGCCATCGGTGACGTGAAGCTCAGCGCCGACCAGCTCGCCTTCTCGGTCTTCGTGCCGATCGGGACGAATTCCGAGGGGCGCCTCGTGCGCAGCGGCGTCAAGGCCGGGGAACTCCTGCGCCTGCCCGAGGGCACCTACCACGTGGTCTCGACCTATGGCGGCTCGAACGCGATCCAGCGCGCCGACCTCAAGGTGGAGAACGGCAAGGTCACGGACGCCACCCTCAACCACCGGGCCGCCACCCTGACCCTGAAGCTGGTGGCGGCCGAGGGCGCCGAGGCCTTCGCCGGCACCGCCTTCAGCGTGCTGACGCCGGGCGGCGACACCATCCGCGAGGCCATCGGCGCCTTCCCGCAGGTGACCCTGGCGGAGGGCGACTACGTTCTGATCGCCCGCCACGACGGGCAGGTCTACACCCGCGAGTTCAAGGTCGAGAGCGGCCTGAACCGCGACGTCGAGGTCCTCGCCAAAGCCGGCTGAGGCGAAACGTCCGGAGGGACATCGCACGGATGACGCGACTGGCGATCGGCGCCCTCACCCTGCTCCTGGCAATGAGTCCGGCCCGCGCCGAGGTCACGGACGGCTCCGACCGGGAGATCGGTCCGGACATCACCGGCCGGGTGATCGCGCTGCTCGGCCAGGGGCTGAAGCATCCCGCCGCCGCCCGCTACAGCGGGCTTCGCGCCGGTCGCGCGGGGGCTGTCTGCGGCGCGGTCGACACCCCCAACCGCATGGGTAACCCGGTCGGACCCCGCCGCTTCGTCGCCGACCTCGCGGCGGGCATCGCCGGTATCGTTCCGGACGGGCCGGAACTGCGCAAGCCGGCGACGCCGCAGGATTACGCGGCCATGCAGCGCATCCTGGCCCTCTACGCGGCCAATTGCGCCACCTGATCCGGGCCTCTCCGGACAACATGGGCCGGAGGGAGCCGGACAGACTTCCGAGGCTTTCGTTTGTCGTGTCGGGATAACCGGTTGCCCCTGATCCCTGACAAACGCTACGGCGTCGGCGCCTCGCCGTGCTGGGCGTCGAGGGCGACGTTCGCGCTCGGCACGGTCTCGGCCACCGCATCCGCCCGGATGCGGTCCGGCGCGGTCGCCTCCGCCACCAGGGCCGCCAGGGTCTCGTCGAGGCCGCCGGTGCGGGTGTGCTGGCTGCCCAGGCGCCGCACCGAGACCGTGCGCTCCTCGCCCTCCTTGCGGCCGACGACGAGCATCACCGGCACCTTGGCCAGCGAATGCTCGCGGACCTTGTAGTTGATCTTCTCGTTGCGCAGGTCCGCCTCCACCCGCAGGCCCAGACGGGTCGCGGCGGCGACCACCTCGCGGGCGTAGGGGTCGGCGTCCCCCGTGATGGTGGCGACCACCACCTGCACGGGCGCCAGCCAGAGCGGGAAATGCCCGGCGAAATGCTCGATCAGAATTCCGGTGAAGCGCTCCAGCGAGCCGCAGATGGCGCGGTGGACCATGACCGGGGGCTTCTTGCCGCTCTCGGCATCGACGTAGAAGGCGCCGAAGCGCTCCGGCAGGTTGAAGTCGACCTGCGTCGTGCCGCATTGCCAGTCGCGCCCGATGGCGTCGCGCAGCACGTATTCGAATTTCGGCCCGTAGAAGGCGCCCTCCCCCGGGTTGATCGCGGTCCTGATCCGGCCGCCGGACTGCTCCTCGATCTGAGAGAGGACGCGCGTCATCACCTCCTCGGCATGGTCCCAGAGCGCGTCCGAGCCGACCCGCTTCTCCGGCCGGGTCGAGAGCTTCACCACGATCTCGCCGAAGCCGAAATCGGCATAGGTGGACAGGATCAGGTCGTTGATCTTCAGGCACTCGTCGGCGAGCTGGTCCTCGGTGCAGAAGATGTGGGCGTCGTCCTGGGTGAAGCCGCGCACCCGCATCAGGCCGTGCATGGCGCCCGAGGGCTCGTAGCGGTGGACCACGCCGAACTCGGCCATGCGTAAGGGAAGGTCGCGGTAGGATTTCAGGCCGTGCTTGAAGATCATCACGTGGCCGGGGCAGTTCATGGGCTTGAGCGCGAACCAGCGCTTGTCCTCGGCCTCGTCGCCGGCGCTCTGGGCCGCGAACATGTTTTCACGATACCAGCCCCAGTGGCCGGAGGTCTCCCACAGGGCCTTGTCGAGGATCTGGGGAGCGTTGACCTCCTGGTAGTCGCCGCGCAGGCGCCGGCGCATGTAGGCGATCAGCTCCTGGAACACGGTCCAGCCCTTGGCGTGCCAGAACACGACGCCCGGCCCCTCCTCCTGGAAGTGGAACAGGTCCATCTCCCGCCCCAGGCGCCGGTGGTCGCGGCGCTCGGCCTCCTCCAGGCGGTGCAGGTAGGCGTCGAGGTCTTCCTTCGAGGCCCAGGCGGTGCCGTAGATGCGGGTCAGCATCGGGTTGTTGGAATCGCCCCGCCAGTAGGCGCCCGCCACCTTCATCAGCTTGAAGGCGGTGCCGACCTTGCCGGTCGAGGTCATGTGCGGGCCGCGGCAGAGGTCGAACCAATCGCCCTGGCGGTAGACCTTGAGGTCCTCGCCGGGCGGGATCGCGTCCACGAGTTCGACCTTGTAGGCCTCGCCCTTCTCGGCGAAGAGCGCGCGGATGTCGTCGCGCTTCCAGACCTCCTTGGTGAAGGGGGCGTCGCGCGCGATGAGCTCGCGCATCTTCGCTTCGATCTTCGGAAAATCCTCGGGCGTGAACGGCTCGTCCCGGGCGAAGTCGTAGTAGAACCCGTTCTCGATCACCGGCCCGATGGTGACCTGCGTGCCCGGCCACAGGGCCTGCACCGCCTCCGCCAGCACGTGGGCGCAATCGTGCCGGATCAGCTCGAGGCTGCGCGCGTCGGTGCGGTCGAGGAACTCGATGCGGGCGTCCTGCGCGATGAGGTCGTCGAGGTCGCGCACGGTGCCGTCGAGCGCCATGGCGACGGTGCGCTTGGCCAGGGACTTGGCGATGCCCTCGACGACGGCGCGGCCGGTGATCGCGGCCTCGTAGCTGCGGGTGTTGCCGTCGGGGAAGGTCAGGGTCGGCATGGCCGAAGGCTCCTTGGAAGGCTCACTCCTGCGTACGCGGCAGGTAAGCGGGGCATGGCTGGTGGAGAGATGGCTGGTGGGGAGATGGCAGCGGGATCGGGCAAGCGGGATCGGGGAAGCAGGTTCTGGGCGGGCCCCGTAAGGTGCGCCGCGTCGGGCCGTTTAGACCTATTCCGGGCGTGAAGGAACGCGAATTCGCGCGTCCGGGAGCACGAGACCCCGACAGGACCGCCAAGCCGGGCCGGCCCGCACGGCCGCCCGTCCCGGTCGCTGACAATCGCCGGCGATCCTCAATCACCCGTGCGGTGTCGTGCCGGCCGATCAATTGACAAAGCCCGCTTGCGCCGACTTCTGCTGACGGATGGCCTTCCGTTAAGCGCGGTCGAGACCAGCAACGAAATCCAGAAAATCAGACAAGAGCCGGCCCCTCGGGGCAAAAAGGGCTTTCGCCGGGAGATACGTTCATGCCGAGCCCCGTACCGACGGCGCACCCCGAGGGCGTCGCGATCACCACGACGGCCCACCTGCCGGGGGTCCAGACCGGGACACGATTCTGGCCGCAGGGCTGGTGGCGTCTCGTCGACCTGCAGATCGGCATCATCCCGCTGCCGGTCTACCTCATCCTGGTGGCGCTGCTCTGGGTGCTTGCCTCGGAGGGCGAGATCAAGGCCGACGCGCCGACGATGATCGCCGTCCTGGTCCTCGGCGGCTTCACCTGCGCGGAGATCGGCAAGCGCCTGCCGGTCCTGCGCCAGATCGGGGCGGGGGCGATCTTCGCCACCTTCATCCCGTCGGCGCTGGTCTATTACCAACTGATCCCGGAATCGATCGTCAAGGCGATCACCGACTTCACCAAGTTCACCAACTTTCTCTACCTCTATATCGCGGCGATCATCGTCGGCAGCATCCTGGGCATGGACCGGACGGTGCTGATCAAGGGCTTCCTCAAGATCTTCGTCCCCCTCGGGCTCGGGTCCCTGGCGGCGGGCTGCGTCGGCACGCTCGTGGGCACCCTGCTGGGGCTCGGGGCGCACCACACCTTCTTCTTCATCGTGGTGCCGATCATGGCCGGCGGCGTCGGCGAGGGCGCGATCCCGCTCTCCATCGGCTACGGCAACATCCTCGGCCTGCCCGAGGGCGACGTCTTCGCGCAGGTGCTGCCGGTCGTGATGCTGGGCAGCCTCACGGCGATCATCCTGGCCGGCACCCTCAACTGGGTGGGCAAGCGCAAGCCGCATCTCACCGGCGAGGGCCGCCTGCAACCCGACACCGAGAACGACATGCAGGCGCGGGCGCCCGTCGAGACCGGTCCCATCGACGCCGCCACGGTGGCGGCGGCCGGCCTCACGGCGGTGACGCTCTACCTGCTCGGCGTGATGTGCCACCACCTCACCGGCCTGCCCGCCCCCGTGGCGATGCTGTTCCTGGCCGTGCTGGCCAAGCTCGCCAGCGCGGTCTCGCCCCGGCTCCAGGCCGGCGGCTTCATCGTCTACAAGTTCGTGCAGGTCGGCATGACCTACCCCCTGCTCTTCGCCATCGGCGTCTCGCTGACGCCCTGGGACAAGCTGGTGGCGGCCTTCACGATTCCGAACCTCATCACCATCGTGGCCACCGTCGTCACCCTGATGGGAACCGGCTACCTCGTCGGGCGCCGCCTCGGCATGTATCCGATCGAGACTGCGATCGTGAACGCCTGCCACAGCGGCCAGGGCGGCACCGGCGACGTGGCGATCCTCACCGCCGCCAACCGCATGGCGCTGATGCCCTTCGCCCAGATCGCCACTCGCATCGGCGGCGCCCTCACGGTGACGGGGACGCTGGTATTGCTGAAGTGGATCACGAAGGTCGGGTAGGCACGGCCTCCTCCCCGATCGCCTCGCAGGCGAAGGGCGAGGGCGGCGCGTTCACGCCGCGCCAGCGGCCGTAGCGCCACGGGGTCAATCCGGTGGCGCGCGCCGGCAGGGCCTCCGGCACCAGGTCGATGCCGTGGGTGCCGAGGGGACCGCAGCGGCAGATACGGGCGAACCCGATCCAGCCGCCTGCCCAGAGCCCGTGCCGCTGGATCGCCTCGTCGGTGTAGGTCGAGCACGAGGGCCAGTGCCGGCACTGGCGGCCGATCAGGCTCGACAGGGTGAGCTGATAGGCGCGGATCGCCCCGTGGGCGACGCGGCGGAGCCGCATGCTATTCCGCCGCCACCGCGCCGGCCTCGATCCGGTCGAGGGCCTCGACCACCGCGTCGAAGGTCAGCAGCGTCGAGGCGTGGCGAGCCTTGAAGTCGCGCACCGGCTCCAGCACGGCGAAGTCTGCCCAGGGGCCGCCGGGAGCGGGGCCGCCCTCCTTGAGCATCCGCCGCATCGCGGCGCGGACCTCGCGCAGTTCCTCCGCCCGCGCCCCGACCACGTGGCGGGCCATCAGCGAGGACGAGGCCTGGCCGAGAGCGCAGGCCTTCACCTCGTGAGCGAAGTCGGTGACCGTGCCGTCCCGCACCGCGAGGTCCACCGTGACGGTGGAGCCGCAGAGCTTCGAATGCGCGGTGGCGCTGGCATCGGGAGCGTCCAGGCGGCCGAGACGCGGGATGTCGGCGGCCAGTTCGAGAATGCGACGGTTGTAGATGTCGTCGAGCATGGAATTTCGATCCTATGGCCGTTCCGCCGGGACGACCGGGCGCGAAGCCGGCTTCCGATCCCGGAGATCTGATCCGCGCGGCCTGCATTGCGCGACGGCGCGATAACGACGATATAGGCCCCCACGCACCGTTTCGCGAGGAGGCGGCTCGTCGACCCGGGGCGCGCCCACGGCCAGGGTCGCGCCACGACAGGCGGCACCGTCCGGGCATCGGTCCATCTTACCCGACGGCCCATGGTTCGACGATGTACGCAAAGCCTGACAGCCACCCGATGACGACCCGGATCGCCCGGGCGGAAGATGCCATGGATGCCGCGCTCAAGTCCCTTTCCTACCGCCTGACCGAGACGGAGGAATCCGGGATGGAACCGACCCGCCAGAACGGCGCCCTGAACGCCATGCGCAACGACAACGCGCGCGGCCAGGCCCCTGCGCCCGAACCCGCTCCCGAGATCGCGCCCTTGCCCGCCTCCGCCCAGCGGGTGCCCGATGCCATCGCCACCGGCCGCCCCAGCCGCGAAGAGGCCGAGGCCGCCGTGCGCACGCTGCTGCGCTGGGCCGGCGACGACCCGAACCGCGAGGGCCTGCGCGACACTCCGGCCCGGGTGGTGAAGGCCTACGGCCAGATCTTCGGCGGCTACGGCCAGGATGCCGACGCGCTCCTCGAGCGGGTCTTCGAGGAGGTCGAGGGTTATTCGGACATCGTGCTGGTGCGCGACATCCCGTTCTATTCCCATTGCGAGCACCACATGGTGCCCTTCATGGGGCTGGCGCACATCGCCTATTACCCGACCAAGGGCGTGGTCGGCCTGTCGAAGCTCGCCCGCGTGGTCGACACCTTCGCCCGTCGCCTGCAGACCCAGGAGACCATGACGGCGCAGATCGCCGACGTGATCGAGAGCATCCTCAAACCCCGCGGCATCGCCGTGATGGTCGAGGCCGAGCATCTCTGCATGGCGATGCGCGGCGTCCAGAAGGCCGGCGTCTCCACCATCACCACCCAATTCCGGGGCGCCTTCCGCAACGATGCCAACGAGCAGGTGCGCTTCCTCACCCTCGTGCGCAACAAGTCCTGAGCCGATCCTTATGACCTCTTCCGTCCCCGAAACGAGCGCCTTCCCGAACCCGGGCGCCCGGGCCGAGGTCGAGGAAGGGGCCGTCTTCACCCCCCGGTTCGACGCCCACGGCCTCGTCTCCTGCATCGCCGTCGATGCCACCGACGGGCAGGTGCTGATGCTCGCCCACATGAACGCCGAATCGCTGGCCAGGACCCTGGAGACCGGCGAGGCCTGGTACTGGTCGCGTTCGCGCGGCGAACTCTGGCACAAGGGCGCCACCAGCGGGCAGGTCCAGCGCATCGTCGAGATGCGGGTCGATTGCGACCAGGATGCCGTGCTGATTCGCGTCGATGTCGGGGGGGATGGCGGCTGCTGCCACACGGGCCGGCGCGCCTGTTTCTATCGCCGCGTCGATCACGATCCGGTGACCGGACAGGGTGTCCTGAGCCCCGCCGACACCTGAGCCCGACGCGGTTTCTTGGACGCGGTTTCTTCGACGAGGTTCCTGCCCGGCATGATCCCGCCTCGAAACGTCCTGGCTCGCCTTCGCACATCCTGCCGAATCCTGTGTCGATGATGTGGGATGGCCTCTCCCCGGGGCGCTCGGCCCAGGTCGAGGTCCAGCGGATCGCGCCGGCGCGCCCGCGCTTTCCCCCCGGTGCCGTCGAGCCCGTGACCCCGCCGCAGGCTCCGGGGCCGCGCATCGGCCTCGCGCTCGGCGGCGGATCGGCCCGGGGCTGGTCGCAGATCGGGGTGATCGAGGTGCTGGAGGAGGCCGGCATCCACCCGGTCGTGGTGGCGGGCTGCTCCATCGGCGCCGTGGTGGGCGGCTGCTACGCGGCGGGCCAGCTCGGCCTTCTCAAGAGCTTCGCCCTGTCGCTGACCCGGCGCAGCGTCATGGGGCTGCTCGATCTCCGGCTCCGCTCCGGCCTCATCGCGGGCGACCGCCTGAGACGGCGCCTCCAGCACGACCTCGCCGACCGTCGCATCGAGGGGCTTCCGATCCGTTTCGCCAGCGTGGCCACCGACCTCGACAGCGGCGAGGAGGTCTGGCTCACCCGGGGCTGTCTGGTGGAGGCCCTGCGGGCCTCCTATGCCCTGCCGGGCATCTTCCCGCCGGTGCGCTGCGGCGGCCGGCTCCTCCTCGACGGGACGCTGGTCAATCCGGTTCCGGTGAGCATCGCGCGGGCGCTCGGGGCCGATCTGGTGATCTGTGTCAACCTCAACGGCGACCCGCGCTCCGGCGACCCGCGGGATGCGGTCCCAGCCCGGATCGCGGCCGAGCCTGTCGTCGCGCCCGCCCCGCGCCGGTCGCGGCGCTGGGGCCTGCGCCGTCCGGGACCGCGCGCCCAGACCGCCGGAGCCCAGATCGCCGGAGTCCAGACTGCCGGAGCCGAGGCCCCCGGGTCGGCGCACGGCCTCGCCACGCCCGGCATGGCGCGGGTGATGCTCGATGCCTTCAACATCACGCAGGACCGGATCTCGCGGGCGCGCCTCGCCGGCGATCCGCCCGACATCGCCATCGTGCCGCGTCTGGCGGAGATGGGCCTGTTCGAGTTTCATCGCGCGGCCGAGGGAATCGCCCTCGGCCGCGAGGCGGCGCGCGCCGCCCTGCCGCAGATCCGCAGCCTCGTGGCGGCGGCGGCCGCCCGGATCTGACCGGCCTCGGGGCTCCGGGGCAGGCCCGGCCCGGAAATCAGGCCCGGAAATCAGGCCCGGAAATCAGGCCCGGAAATCAGGCCCGGAAATCAGGCCCGGAAATCAGGCCCGGAAATCAGGCCATGGTGATGTAGTCGCGCATCGCCTGGTGTTCGGCCTCGACGGCCTCGATCCGGCGCTTGACCACGTCGCCGATGGAGATGAGCCCGGCCAGGCGCCCCTCCTCGACCACGGGCACGTGGCGGAAGCGGCCCTCGGTCATGAGATGCATGACCTCCTCGATGCTGCAGGCGCGGGTGCAGGTGGTGACGTCGGCGGTCATGTGCTCGGAGACCAGGGCGTCCAGGGCGTTGGCGCCCTTGGCGGCGAGCGCCCGCATGATGTCGCGCTCGGAGAGGATGCCGCGTACGGCCCCATCCGCATCGCTGACGACGACGGCGCCGATGCGCTTCTCGGCCAGGAGATGGATGGCCTCATCGAGACTGCGCTGCGGCTCCACCGTCACGACGGAGAGGCCTTTCTCGGCGAGGATGCGTGCAACGGTCATAGACATGTCCTTTCCCGGAATATCCCCATGATCGGGGGGCCGGATGGGCAGGGATGCCGGGCTTGGCCTGTGCGGCAGGCTGCCCGGCTCGGTCTATGGCGATAGTGTGGCCCGCGTGCGCACTTGGCAAGATCCCGCAGGATCAAGGAGGGAAAGAGCACGATAGTTCAAGGCGCCGGGACGGTCGGGAGGGGCTGCCCTCAGCGCCGGGCGCGGTCGATCAGCGGCAGCAGGAAGAAGCCCGCGAGGAAGCCGCCGAGATGCGCGTCCCAGGCGACCGACGTCGCCTCGGCCCCAAGCGGCAGGGCGATGATTCCGAACAGGAAGTTGGTGACGAGCCAGATCACCAGGAACACCACCGCGGTGCGGTTGCGCATCAGTTCCGGAATGGTCTGGAGCGGGGCGAAGGCCGGCCGCTGCCAGGGTGGGCCACCGGCATAGACGGGAGGCGGCTGGAACACGAAGCGCGCGGCTGCCGCCATCAGGGCGGAGACGCCTGCCGAAGCCCCGATCAGGGGGGCGGTGCTCAGGGGATCGAGGAGGACGTGGAGGATGCCGCCCGCCACCGCGCCGACCAGGCCGACCAGGCCGTAGCGCCAGGCCCCGTAGCGGCGGGCCACCGGCGCCCCGAAAGCGGCAAGCCAGACGGTGTTGAAGATGACGTGCATCCACGAGCCGTGCAGCAGCGCGTAGGTGGCGAAGGTCCACGGCATGGCGGCGGGATCCGCCACCACGTAACGGGCGAAGGCCTGCCGCGCCTCGACCACGTCGGGGTCTCCCGCCAGGGTCGAGGCCGCCCGGAGGAGATCCTCGGCCCGGGCCGGATCGAGGGCCACGCTCCAGCGGCCCGGGATCAGCGCGAGGTCGATCAGCGCCGCGATGTCCCAGGTGTCCGGCAATACGAACTCCCGCAGGGCATGGATGCCCACGAGCACGCCGATCGACGCGCTGACCACGCCCGGCATGTTGAAGATCGGAACGCGGTTCTGCGGCGGCAGGTCGGGGGTGGCATCCATGCGGCCACCATGTCGGGGTCGGGTGCGGCGCGGCAAGTCCTGCAATGCCCGAAACCACCCTGCAATGCCCGAAACCGCCCTGCCCTGCCCGAAACCAGCCCCCCTGTGCTCGAAGGCCATTGTGAGGAACACGAAGGTCCGCCGGGCCGCGACCCGGACACCGGGCCTGAATTTGCCGGTGGACAACCGGGCCTGCGCATTAACCTTGATCAGAGGTTAAGGCGGCGCGTCGATCTTGATCGGCATACACTCTGCGCCGACCCGGCACAGACTCCGCGGGCAATCCCAGATTGCTCCCGAAGCCGCCCAATTCGAGAAGGTCCTTTGCCGGACCGTGCCATTGTGGGATCTCATGAAGCATCCGACCAGCCGCATGCTCCACGCCTACTGGGATCGTCTGCGTCACGCGCGCGCCGCGCCGGAGCGCAGCGAGATCGAGCCCGGCGAGATCCGGAACCTGCTGGCGGACAGCCTGATCCTCGAGGTCGACATGGCCCGCGGCGCGGCCTCGGTCCGGCTGGCCGGGACCCATGTCTGCGCCCTGTTCGGACGGGAACTCAAGGGCCGGGATTTCGCCGGACTCTGGGGCGTGCCCGACGCTGATCCCTGGCTGCTGGTGGAGGCCGTGGCCCTCGACACGGTCGGGGTGGTGGCCGGCCTGCAGGGTCTGACGGAGCGTGACGAGACCATCGATCTCGAACTGCTGCTGCTGCCCCTGCGGCACCATGGCGAGACCCAGACCCGCATCCTCGGGGCGCTCAGCCCGACCTGCGTGCCGCATTGGCTCGGGATACGGCCCCTGACCCGGATGCGCACGACCTCCCTGCGCATCCTCGGCCACGAGACCGTGCCGGCCTATCAGGATGCCAGGGCCACCCTCGACGACCTGCCCGAGCCGGCCAACGATTCCGCCCCGTTGCGGCGCGGCCATCTCCTGGTCCATCCGGGCGGACGCGCCTGATCGAGGCGGCCGGCCAGCGGCGGAAGGATAATCCGACAAAACTTTGGTAACCATCGGCAGGTAGCGTGAAGCCGCTTGAATCCTCGAAGCGAGTCGCCCCGCCATCATGATCGAGGACGTCGAACGTTCCGCCGGGCTGTTGGCCCGGGATCGACGCAGTCCGGACCTGCGTCGGCACCATCGCGTCAAGGTCTCGATACTCGGGCGCTACATGCTGGCCGACCGTCGGGAATATCCCTGCCAGACCGTCGACATGTCGCCGGGCGGGGTCAGCCTGACCTGTGCGGTCATGGGCGCGCTCGGTGAGCGCGTGGTGCTCTACCTCGAGCATGTCGGCCGGATCGAGGGGACGATCGCACGCCTGATTCCCGGGGGCTTCGCCGTCCGGCTCAACGCCACCCCGCGCAAGCGCGACAAGATCGCCTCGCAACTCACCTGGCTCGCCAACCGCGAGAACCTCGGTCTGCCCGAGGGCCGCACCCACGAGCGCCTCACGCCCCTGGTCACGGGCGTCGTCCTGCGCCTGGAGAGCGGGCGCGAGGTCGCGGCCCGGATCATCGACATCTCGATGTCGGGCGTCGCGCTCACCACCGCCAGCACCCCGGCGATCGGCGTGAGCCTGATGGTCGGGCGTACGCCCGGGCGGGTGGTGCGCCATTTCGAGGGCGGTATCGGCGTGCAGTTCATGCTGCCGATCTCGCCCGACCTGTTCCACGAGGGCCTGACGCTCTAAGATCCGCGCGCCGCCCCGTGCTGTCCCGTCCTGCTGCCTACGCCTCGGTGAGGGGCAGGCTGCGGCTGTTCGGGCTCCAGGACAGGTCCGGCGTCGTCGCGAAGAGGCGCTTGTGGGCGAGGGCCGCATAGGTATCGGTCATGCCGGCGATGTAGTCGGCGACCCGGCGGGCGATGCGACCCGGCTCCGCTTCCGCCAACCCGGCCGACCATTCCTCCGGCATCGCGCCGGGCTCGGCCGTGAAGCGCGCGAACAGGTCGGCCACGATGATGTTGGCCTTGGCCCGCACCGCGAGCACGCCGGGGTGGCGGTACATCCGCGCGAACAGGAAGGTCTTGATCGCCGCGTCCGCCTCCGCGATCGCCTCCGAGAAGGCGATGACCGGCGCCTGCGCCGCCCGGATGTCGCCCACCGAGGACGGATTGAGGGCGTCGATGCGCCGGGTGCTCTCGGCGATCACGTCCTCGACGAAGCGGGTGATGACCCGCCGCGCCAGCTCGTGAATCTTTCGCGAGGACTCGAGGTTTGGATGGAGGCGGTCGATCTCGGTCAGCAGGTCGCGCAGGAACGGCACCTCGGCGAGGTCCGCGAGATCGAACAGGCCGGCGCGCAGGCCGTCGTCGAGGTCGTGGCTGTCGTAGGCGATGTCGTCGGCGAGCGCCGCCGCCTGCGCCTCGGGGCCGGCGAAGCGCGCCAGTTCGAGGTCGTTGAGGGCGTTGTACTCGAGGATCGCCGCCGGGATGCCGCGGCCGATCCAGCGTCGGGTCGGCCGGCCATCCGGCTCCAGCAGGGGGCCGTTGTGCTTGACCAGGCCCTCCAGGGTCTCCCAGGCGAGGTTGAGCCCGTCGAAGCCGGCGTAGCGCCGCTCCAGCCGCGTGACGATGCGCAGGGCCTGGGCGTTGTGGTCGAAGCCGCCATGGTCCGCCATGCAGGCGTCCAGGCTGTCCTCCCCGGTATGGCCGAAGCAGGTGTGGCCGAGGTCGTGACTCAGGGCCAGCGCCTCGGCGAGATCCTCGTCGAGGCCGAGCGCCCGGGCCAGGGCCCGAGCGATCTGGCTCACCTCCAGGGTGTGGGTCAGGCGCGTCCGGTAATGGTCGCCCTCGTGATGGACGAAGACCTGGGTCTTGTGCTTGAGGCGCCGGAAGGCCGAGGAATGGATGATCCGGTCGCGGTCGCGCTGGAAATCGCTGCGCGTCGGGGAGATCGCCTCCGGGATCAGGCGCCCGCGCGTGGCCGCCGGGTCGGTGGCATAGGGCGCGCGCCAGCGCTCGCCACGCCGCTGGGGCGCCTCATCACGCCGTTGGGGTGCCTCGTCACGCCGCTGCGGCGCCTCGCCCTGCCCTGTCGAATCCGCCTGCATCACGCTCCGTCGCTCCGCATCCGGTGTCCTGACGTCCCGCCGCGTTGCAGCATCAGGGTCCCCGGCATATCTTGTATCGCATAGCAGTTGTTCCAACGTCGTCCGGGCCACGATCGGCCGGGGCGGCCGGCGGATCTCGAGACCACCCCGCGAGAACACCCCGATGGCCGACATCACCCTGACGCCCCGCGCCGCCAAGCGCATCAACGAGATCATGGGCGCCGAGCCGCCCGGCGCCTCCCTGCGGATCAGCGTGAACGGCGGCGGCTGCTCGGGCTTCTCCTACGCCTTCGACATCGAGAAGGCGCGGGCTGCCGACGATATCGCCATCGAGCGCGACGGTGCCACCGTCCTCGTCGACCCGATGTCGCTGGAATACATGAGCGGCGCGACCATCGATTTCGTGAACGACCTGATCGGGCAATCCTTCAAGATCGAGAATCCCCAGGCCACCGCCTCCTGTGGCTGCGGAACCTCGTTCTCCCTGTGAATGAGGTGCGGTCCCCGCGTGGGGCCGCCCCGCGATTGCCTCCCGCGTGAAACTGCGGCACGGAAGAGGCCCTCTCTCCGACGCCTCCGGGCTCCTCTCCCGGAACGCGATCCTTCGAAGCGCCTCTTCGCCAGCGATCCGGATACGCCCATGACCTGCTCGAAAGGCCGCCCCCTCCGTGCGTGGGCGACCGGTGTCTCGGCCTGCGTCCTCGTCCTCCTCGGCGCGGGAATCGGCGCCGGGTCCGGTGCGGCTCAGGCCCAGGAGGCGGCCTCGGCGGTGCAGGACGTGACCCTGCAGGACGTGACCCTCGCCTTCGGCGAGACGGTGCTGAAGGCGCCCCGCATCACCGCCAGCGGGACCCGACTCTCCAAGGACGAACTCTCCGCGCTGCTGAAGGGGGGAGCCGGCGAATCCTGGCCCGCCCGCCTCGTCCGGCTCGATGCCGCCAGCCTGGCCATTCCCGAATTGCGGGTCGAGCGCACGGCCGCGGCCGACGCGACGCCGGTGGTGACCTATCGCGATGTGGTCGCCCGCGACGTCCGGGCCGGGCGCATTGCCGAACTCACCGCGGCGGGCGCCTCGATCCTGGTGGCGGGCGGTCCTCAGAAGGGGACCGGCACCTACGGGCGCATGCGGGCGACCGACCTCGACCTGACCGTGCTCGCCCGCCTGTACGGCGAGCCGGGCGACGGCAAGAGTGCCCTGCAGCGGATCTACGCCACCTTCGCGGTCGACGACGTGGCCTACGTGGACGCCCGGGGCACGGCCGTGAAGATCGCCCGGATCGAGGGCCGAGACCTCAGCGGGCGACAGATTCCGGCGACCTGGACCGGGGCGCTCCAGGCCTTCACGGGGCTCGATTACGAGCGGATCGCCCCTGCCGAACGCGCGCGGCTGATGGTCCTCGGCGCCGATCTCGCCGAGGCGGTCTCGGTCGGCGCCCTGGAGGCCACCGGCCTCAGCGTTCAGGAAGCCAAGCCCCGCGATGCCTTCAGCCTCGGCGTCGCCCGCCTGGAGATGACAAGCGCGGGCCTCCACCTGGAGGACATCACCTTCGCGGGGATCGACGGCGCCAAGGCCCGCCTCGCCCGGCTCTCCCTCGACGGCTTCTCGCTCGCTCCGACCGTCGCGGCCCTGCGCAAGCTCGCCGCCCTGACCACGCCGCCCGCGGAGGCGGACCTGCGCCTGCTGACGCCCGCCCTCGGCACCCTGGCGCTGAAGGATCTCAGCCTCGATCTGCCGGCCGAGCCGCAGAACGGACGCGACCCGGTCCGTGACCCAGCGCGCGACCCTGGCGACAAGGCCGCCGCCGCGCCGATGCATGTGGGCCTGCGCGACGGCTCGCTGAACTTCGCCGCCCCGCGCGACGGGGTGCCGACCGCCGGGCGCCTCAGCCTGTCGGGCCTGACCCTGCCGGCCTCGGCGGTCGCGGGGGTGCCGGGCCTCGGCTCGCTGGGCCTCTACGGCTACCGCGACCTCGATCTCGCCCTCGTGGCCGACACTGCCTGGGACGAATCCGCCCGTGAGCTGAAGCTCGGCGAGGTCTCGGTCTCCGGCAAGGACATGGGCAGCGTCCGCATCAACGGCATGATCGGCGGCATCGGCCCGGAGGTCTTCAATCCGGACGTGGCGGTGTCGAGCTTCGCCATGCTGTCGGCCACGGCCAAGGCCCTCGACCTCACCATCGAGAATACCGGGCTGTTCGACCGCTTCATCGCCGCCCAGTCGAAGGTGCTGAGCCTGAAGCCCGAGGAGCTGAAGCAGGAATACGTCACCGCCAGCACGTTCGGCGTCCCCGCGATTCTCGGCAATTCGGCGGGCGCCAAGGCCATCGGCACCGCGATGGGTCAGTTCGTGACGAAGCCCGGCACCCTCTCGCTCAGCCTGCGGCCCAAGAACGGCACCGGCATCGGCATGCTGGAATTCAGCGCCGCCCCGACCCCGGCGGCCCTGTTCGACCGGCTCGAGGTCAACGCCAAGGCGAACTGACAGAGGGCGACGGTTGCGCGGATCGGAGCGGTGCTCGGCCGCTCCGGCCTCATGCCAGGTCGCGCACCACCACCCGGCCGCGCTCGGCCGAAAGGGCGAGGCGGCCGCTCTTGAGGGCCAGGGCCTTCTCGCCGAACAGCGTGCGGCGCCAGCCGTGGAGCACGGCCACGTCGGCGTCGTCGTCGTCGGCGATAGCCTCCAGGTCGTCCACGGTGGCGATGATCTTCGGGGCGACGCCTTCGGTCTCGCACACCGCCTTCAGCAGCACCTTGAGCAGTTCGACCAGAGCCCCGTTGCCGCCCCGGCTGCGGGCGCGCTCGGGCAGTGCGATCTCCGTGAGGTCGCGGGCGAAGCCCCGCTCCACCGCCGCCAGGATGTCGGTCCCGGTGCGCGAGCGCTCGAAGCCGGCGGGAATCGAGCGCAGGCGCCCGAGCGCCTCGACGCTGCGGGGGGCCGAGGTTGCGACGTCGATCACCGCCTCGTCCTTGAGGATGCGTCCGCGCGGCACGTTGCGGCTCTGCGCCTCGCGTTCGCGCCAGGCGGCGACCTCCATCAGCACGGCGATCTCGCGGGGCTTGCGCATCCGCCCCGCCAGCCGGCGCCAGGCGGAGGCCGGATCGGCCTTGTAGGTCTCCGGCGAGGTGAGCACGCTCATCTCCTCGTCGAGCCACTCGCCGCGATCGGTGGACAGGAGCTGGCCCGCCAGCACCTCGTAGACCTTCACGAGGTGGGTCACGTCGGAAAGGGCATAGCTGAGCTGGGCGTCCGAGAGCGGCCGGCGCGACCAGTCGGTGAAGCGCGAGGACTTGTCGACCTTGGCCTTGGCCACGTCGTTGACGAGCTGCTCGTAGGAGACCGAGTCGCCGTAGCCGCAGACCATCGCGGCGACCTGCGTGTCGAAGAACGGCTGCGGCAGCAGGCCCCCTAGGAGCCAGATGATCTCCAGGTCCTGGCGGGCGGAATGGAACACCTTCACCACGCCCTCGTCGGCCATCAGGGCGAAGAAGGGCGCGAGGTCGAGGTCGGGCGAGAGCGGGTCGACGAGCACCCCCGAGCCGTCCGGCGCCGCCATCTGGATGAGGCAGAGCTTCGGGTAGTAGGTGGTCTCGCGCATGAACTCCGTGTCGACGGTCACGAAGGGATGCGCGGACAGGCGGGTGCAGGCCTCGGTCAGGGCCGCGGTGGTGGCGATCAGATCCATGAATCCGGCTATACCGAAGGTTCTCGCCTCAGGCGAGGGATGCCGGCTCACGTCCTTGGCCACGTCCCCCTAATTCGCACGCGCACCGGTCCGCCTGTCCCCGCCCGTCCCGGCGCTGTGGCACGGATCGGCGGCCAGGGCTCAGGCCGCGACCGATCCCGCTCGCCCGCCCCGGCGGGCCGCTTGCGCCCAGGCCCGGCGCTGCGCCGTCCGTTCGCGGCGCTGCGCCTCGGCGCGGGCCAGCAGCCAATCGAGGATGCCGGTCTCGATGCGCGTGGCGCTGGATGGATCGGTGAGCCGGCGGATGCGGTCGGCGCGGAAACCCCGGTACCCGCCGCGGCCGCGGTCGATGCCGCCGAGGAGCGTCCGGCCCGGCCCGAGCCTCAGCTCGCGCGCCTCGACGCGCCGAGTGCTCCAGGCTCCGCGCGAATCCTCGTAGACGATCTCGAAGGTGCCCTCGAGGGGCAGGACACGCCATTGGCCCTCCTGCCGCTCGCGCGGTTCGGAGGCGCCGGCCGGCTCCTGCACAGGTCCGGGCGCCCCCGACGCCGCCTGTCTCAGAATGTCGAAAAAAGCGTTGGAATTCATAGGCCTGATATGGGGATGGGCCTGCGATTCCGGAAGGGATCCGGCGCTTTTCGGTAAGGGGCAACCCGCCTTCGGCCCCTGCTCTCGACGCCTCCGGCTTCGGCTCCCGAGTCCTCGGTGCCTGCCCGTCGCCTTGACTTCGCACCCCCCACGTGAATGGTGCGCCGCTCCATCCCAAGCGCCCGTGATCTGTCAGCCCCTGATGCAACAGCCTGCCATGCACCGTTATCGGACCCATACCTGCGGGGCGCTGCGCCCGTCCGACGTCGGCGAGAGCGTCCGCCTCTCCGGCTGGTGCCACCGCATCCGCGACCATGGCGGCGTGCTGTTCATCGATCTGCGCGACCATTACGGCCTGACGCAATGCGTGGTGGATTCGGACTCGAAGGCCTTCCAGGCCGCCAACGCGGCGCGCTCGGAGTGGGTCATCCGCATCGACGGCCGGGTCCGCACCCGCCCCGCCGGCACTGAGAACCCGGACCTGCCCACCGGCGCGCTGGAGGTCTATATCGACGACCTCGAAGTGCTCGGCCCGGCCGGCGAATTGCCGATGCCGGTCTTCGGCGACCTCGACTACCCGGAAGAGACCCGGCTGAAGTACCGCTTCCTGGATCTGCGCCGCGAGAAGCTGCACGCCAACATCATGAAGCGCGGGGCGATCATCGACAGCCTGCGCCGCCGGATGCGCGACGGCGGCTTCTTCGAGTTCCAGACCCCGATCCTCACCGCCTCCTCGCCGGAGGGCGCGCGCGACTATCTCGTGCCGTCCCGCGTGCACCCGGGCAAGTTCTATGCGCTGCCGCAGGCCCCGCAGCAGTTCAAGCAGCTGACGATGATCGCGGGCTTCGACCGCTACTTCCAGATCGCGCCGTGTTTTCGCGATGAGGATGCCCGCGCCGACCGGAGCCCGGGCGAGTTCTACCAGCTCGACATCGAGATGAGCTTCGTCACGCAAGAGGACGTGTTCCAGGCGGTGGAGCCCGTGCTGCGCTCGGTCTTCGAGGAATTCGCCGAGGGCAAGCGCGTCACCGGCACCTTCCCGCGTATCCCCTATGCCGAGGCGATGCTGAAATACGGCGTCGACAAGCCCGATCTGCGCAACCCGCTGATCATCGCCGACGTGACGGACGAATTCGCCCGCGAGGACGTCGCCTTCAAGGCCTTCAAGGGCGTGATCGCGTCCGGCGGCGTGGTCCGGGCCATCCCCGCCACGGGGGCGGCGACCCAGCCGCGCTCGTTCTTCGACAAGCTCAATGACTTCGCCCGCGCCGAGGGCGCGCCTGGCCTCGGCTACATCATCTTCGAGGACGACAACGGCACGCTCACCGGCAAGGGCCCGATCGCCAAGTTCATCCCGGCCGAGGTCCAGGCCCTGATCGCGCAGAAGACCGGGACCAAGGCCGGCGACGCGGTGTTCTTCTCCGCCGGCACCGAGGGCAAGGCGGCGGCGCTCGCCGGCAAGGCCCGCATCCGCATCGGCGACGAGCTGAACCTGTCCGACAAGGACCAGTACGCCTTCTGCTGGATCACCGACTTCCCGATGTACGAGTGGAACGAGGACGAGAAGCGGATCGACTTCTCGCACAACCCGTTCTCGATGCCGAACTTCGACCGCGAGGCATTCCTGGCCCTCGATCCGTCGGATGCCGAGACGATCCTGAACATCAAGGCGTTCCAGTACGACATCGTCTGCAACGGCACCGAATTGTCCTCCGGCGCGATCCGCAACCATCGCCCCGACGTGATGGAGAAGGCCTTCGGTATCGCCGGCTACGGCGTCGAGGTGCTGGAGGAGAAGTTCGGCGGCATGCTCAACGCGCTGAAGCTCGGCGCCCCCCCGCACGGTGGCATCGCGCCGGGCATCGACCGCATCGTCATGCTGCTCTGCGGCGAGCAGAACCTGCGCGAGGTCGTGCTGTTCCCGATGAACCAGCGCGCCGAGGACCTGATGATGGGCGCCCCCGCCGAGGCCACCCCGAAGCAGCTGCGCGAGCTCCACATCCGCCTCAACCTGCCCGAAAAAGGCGCCTGAGGGGCCAAGCCCCCTCCTCCGCCCGGCGGGATCGTTACCCGTGACATCCGTCCTCAGGCCCGCGGAGGCCCTGGTCCGCGCTGTCGAGATCCTCGCGGCGCAGGGCTTCGCGGTGGTCGCCCGCAACACCCGGGGCGACAGCGTCTACCTCAAGCCCGAAGCCTGCGCCTTCGCCCTGCGGGTCTCGAACCACGCCCGCACCCCGAAGCAGCGCAAGAATCACCCCGACGCCATCACCAGCCTCGTCCTGCGCGACCCGACCTCCGAGGCGGCGCTGGCGGAGGCGGTCGCCGTGGCGGTGCGGAATTTCGCCGGCGAGCGGGCGAAGCGGGAGCGGGTGCTCGGGGTGAGGGCGATTGACCGAACCTATCCATGAATATAGAGCTATGATAGGTTTTTATTGATATTTTGGCGTGTCTATGAGACAGATGGGCCGGTCGCTCGATCTCTCGGGAGCACCGCCCATGTCGTCGTCAGGTCGCCAAAGCGGAGAACGCGCGAAACTCCCCTATGACCTCGCAGCCCTGAGAGTCGAAGTCGGACTGCTCCGCGTCGAGCATCTCCTCTCCCGGGCGTACGATCCTGATCAGCCTCGCACCCCGGCTGGCCAGACCGGGGCCGGGCGATGGACCTCTGGAGACGACGGGCAGGACGTCATCGCCGATGACGGCTCGCGGGTGCTCTCGCTGCGGGTTCGCAGCCAGCCGTCCGAGACCTGGGACGAGCGGCACGTCGTCATCGCGCCGGATGGAACCAAGACGCTCTTCGAGATGGAGGGGCGGACCCAGACCATCAGCGATGGCGAGACGGGAGAGATCCTGTCGCGCGGCACTCGGATCGACGGCCGGGTGGAGCCGGAAGCATTCGTTCAAAGCGCGAGAGCCCCACAACTATCCCGGTCACGGACTGCAGCAGCTGTCGAGGCCGGGATGGCCTTGCTCTCAATCCTTTCTCTCCGGAAGAGCCGGGATGGCACTGCGATCTTTGAGGCGCCGGCCAGCGCGTATGAGCCCGGGTCGGATGCGAACAATCCGGCCATGTGGGTCGGTCGGGTCGACCAAGCGGAACTGGACGCCGCCTGTCCGCGTCGTGGCGAGGTTCAGGGGATCCTCGATGACTCCGTCTCTCAGGTGCGCACGACCGGTAATTTCATGGACGCGCAGGATTTCGGCAATAAAGTTCACGCCGTCGCTGCTGCAAAAATTCGTGCACTTAACGATCCGAATCTTGTTCAAGAAGTTTCATATGTTCCTGGTACAACGGAACCGGTTATTCCCGATAAAACAGACCCGGTGCCCTACGGAACTCAGTTCTCAATTCGTCTCGACGCCCTTGAAAAAAGTGACCCATTGACGGTCTGCGTCCACGATTTCAAGACCGGCAAGAGCGGCCTCGCAGCTCTACGTGCCACCCATATCGCACGGATGGTTGCCATCAATTTCCCTGGCACGCGGCGCATTATCGTGAATGAAATAAGGCCTTCCCGATGACGAACGCCAAGCAGATCAAACAGATTTTCGGGCCCCTGGCAGCGCAGTATGACGATCTGAGACAGATCGGGTCCCACTATCTCTGGCTTCTGCCGGTTCGGCACGTGGCGCTGCGTGTCCTGATCGACCGAAGTTCGCACAAGGATCTGTGCACGCCGCAATGGACGATGTTGCAGACCTTCATGCCGGGTCCCGATCTGCTGACGAGCATCGGCTATTCCGGCTACCTGCATCGTCCTGCATCGTCCCGCATGGTGGAATGGGACTGGTCGGATCCGACGATGATCGACGATCTACTCTCGGTCATCGCGACGGAAGCACTACCCCGGCTTCGCGCGATCGATTCGCTGCCGGCATTCTGGGCGGTCTACACCGACGGCACCGATCGCAAGGTGCCGCAATGGCCGGAAACTCGCCTGATCTTCCACATCGCTCTCGGCGACCTGGATTCGGCGCGGGCGCTCTACGAAACCCTGGAGCCGGAGCTTCGCGAAGATCGGTATCCCAATATCGCCTGGGTCCAGAAACGCCGCCGGATGGTCCTGAGCGTCGCCGAACCGCTCCTGGCCGGCGACCGGGCCGCCCTCGCGAAAATCCTGCACGGCTGGGAGGCGGACAACATCCGCGGCACCAAGCTCGAGCCCTACTGGCAGCCGACGCCGTTCCCGCTGGAGGACGCGTCGGCCTGAGGCTCAGCCCTCGGCCGGAGTCTCATCGCGAAAATACGGCTCCACGGGGCCCTTGAGCTTCACCGTCATCGGATTGCCGGCGCGGTCCAGGGTCTTGCCGGCCGAGAGGCGGACCCAGCCCTCGCTGACGCAGTATTCCTCGACATTGGTCTTCTCGACGCCCTTGAAGCGGATGCCGATGCCGCGCTCCAGGATCTTCTCGTCGTAGAACGGGCTGTTGGGATTCACAGCGAGGCGGTCGGGAGGCGTATCGGACATCGTCGCGGACCTTGGGTCGTTTCACGTCGCAGGGTGAGGATTTCGAACGCAAGCGGGTACGGGATTCGGGGCGCTCTCGCAACGCCGAGCCGCTTTCGGGGCGCAGGCAGGCCCGCAAACCGGTCCGCGATGGAACAAAACGCCCCGATCGTCAGCGTCGGACCTCGGGCCCGACGCGACAATGCCGGCCGGCCACGGGCATTTGCTCCGATGGGGAAACCGGCCCGAACGGCAGGTGGGCGCGGTCGATTCGGGGTTTCCGGCTCGGGTTGCGCCCACTGGGCAGCCGGTGCAACAGGAGCCCCAGTCAAAAACCCCGCCGATGATGGGAGACGCGCTCCGACGCCGGGGGCAGCGCGACATCCGAAGGAGGACGACCATGGGCGACAACATGTCCGACGATCTCAAGTCGGGAGCACTGGTCTACCACCGCCTGCCGCGTCCCGGAAAACTCGAGATCCAGGCGACCAAGCCGCTCGGCAACCAGCGTGATCTGGCGCTGGCCTACTCGCCCGGCGTCGCCGCCGCCTGCATGGCGATCCACGAGGACCCGCAGGAGGCCGCCACCCTCACCATCCGGCAGAACCTCGTCGCGGTGCTCACCAACGGCACCGCCGTGCTCGGCCTCGGCAATATCGGGCCGCTGGCCTCGAAGCCGGTGATGGAGGGCAAGGCCGTCCTGTTCAAGAAATTCGCCGGCATCGACGTGTTCGACATCGAGGTCGCCCAGAACGACGTCGCCAAGCTCGTCGACGTGGTCTGTGCCCTGGAGCCGACCTTCGGCGGCATCAACCTCGAGGACATCAAGGCGCCCGAGTGCTTCGAGGTCGAGGAGCAGTGCCGGGCCCGGATGAACATCCCGGTCTTCCACGACGACCAGCACGGCACCGCCATCATCGTGGCGGCCGCCGTCCTCAACGCCCTCGAACTCGCCGGCAAGAACCTCCCCGACGTCCGCATCGTCACCTCGGGTGCGGGCGCGGCGGCGCTGGCCTGCCTCAACCTGCTGGTGTCGCTCGGCGCCCGGGTCGAGAACATCACCGTCACCGATATCAAGGGCGTGGTCTACAAGGGTCGGCCCGAGTTGATGGACCGCTGGAAGGACATCTACGCCCAGGAGACCGAGGCCCGCACGCTGGCCGAGGTGATTCCGGGCGCGGACGTGTTCATCGGCCTCTCGGCCGGCGGCGTGCTGAAGCCCGAATATCTGGAGAAGATGGCCGAGAAGCCGCTGATCATGGCGCTGGCCAACCCCTACCCCGAGATCATGCCCGACCTGGCACAGGAGAAGCGCCCCGACGCGATGATCTGCACCGGGCGCTCGGACTTCCCCAACCAGGTCAACAACGTCCTGTGCTTCCCCTATATCTTCCGGGGTGCGCTCGACGTCGGCGCCACCTCGATCAACGAGGAGATGAAGCAGGCCGCCGTGAAGGCAATCGCGGCGCTGGCCCGTGAGACGCCCTCCGACGTGGTCGCCCGCGCCTATGGCGGCGAGGCCCGGCCCTTCGGCCCGCGCTCGCTGATCCCGAGCCCGTTCGACCCGCGCCTGATCCTGCGCATCGCGCCCGCCGTCGCCCAGGCGGCGATGGATTCCGGCGTCGCCGGCCGGCCCCTGGAGAACGTCCAGGCCTATACCGACAGCCTCGACCGCTTCGTCCACCGCTCGGGCTTCATCATGAAGCCGATCTTCTCCAAGGCGAAGGAGAACCCCAAGCGCGTCATCTACACCGAGGGCGAGGACGAGCGCGTGCTGCGCGCCGCCCAGGCCATCTGTGAGGACAAGGTCGCGCGGCCGATCCTGGTCGGGCGCCCCCGGGTGATCGAGACCCGGATCAAACGCTTCGGCCTCTCGCTCAAGCAGGGCGTCGATTTCGACTTGATCGATCCCGAGGACGATCCGCGCTACCGCGACTACGTCGCCACCTACCTGGAGGCGGCCGGACGGCGCGGCATCACGCCGGACGCCGCCCGCACCCTGGTGCGCACCAACAACACCGTGATCGGCGCCATCGCGGTGCGTCGCGGCGAGGCGGATGCGCTGATCTGCGGCCTCGAGGGCCGCTTCGAGACCCGCCTGCGGGTGATCCGCGACGTGATCGGCCTCGCCCCCGGCGTGCTCGACTTCGCCGCCATGAGCCTGATCGTCACCAAGGAGGGCGCCTACTTCCTGGCCGACACCCACGTGCGGCCGGACCCCAGCGCCGAGGAGATCGCCGACGTCGCCGTGGCCTGTGCCGAGCACGTCAGCCGCTTCGGCCTGACCCCTAAGATCGCGCTCTTGAGCCACTCGGATTTCGGCCAGTCGGATTCGCGCTCGGCGGTGAAGATGCGGACCGCCCTCGGGCTGATTCGGGAGCGCCGGTCCGACCTGGAGGTCGACGGCGAGATGCAGGGCGATTCCGCCCTGTCGGAGGTCATCCGCGACCGGGTGATGCCGGCCTCGCGCCTGAAGGGCGCGGCCAACGTGCTGATCCTGCCGAACCTCGATGCGGCCAACATCGCGTTCCAGTTCGCCAAGGTGCTGGCCGACGCCCTCCCGGTGGGTCCGCTGCTGATCGGGCCGGCCAAGCCAGCCCACATCCTGTCGCCCTCGGTCACCGCGCGCGGCATCGTCAACGTCACGGCCGCCGCCGTGGTCGAGGCCCAGGCGGCCGAGATCGGCGTCGGGGCGGCGCTGGCCGAGCCGGGCGTCGGGCCGACCTCGGCCTGAAGCGGAACCCCTGCGTGCGACGCAGGGCGCGGCGGCCGAACCGCCGCCTCGCCCTGGCGGGCCAAGTGCGATAGCCCTGCTCGCGAGGGAGCGTGCGACGGCCGGGCTCGAGTCCGGCGCGTCATCGCGGACACGGGAGACACGGGATGCAACTCGGCATGATCGGCCTCGGCCGGATGGGCGGCAACATCGTCCGCCGGCTGCTGCGCGACGGGCACGACGCGGTCGTCTTCGACCAGAACCCCGAGGCGGTCGCCGCCCTGGTGGCGGAGGGCGCGGTCGGCGCGGACAGTCTGGAGGACTTCGTCGCCAAGCTCTCCGCGCCCCGCGCCGCCTGGGTGATGCTGCCGGCGGGGACCATCACCGAGGCCACGGTGAAGACCATCGGGGGGCTGATGGCGGCGGACGACGTCGTCATCGACGGCGGCAATTCCTTCTACAAGGACGACATCCGCCGCGCCGCCAAGCTGAAGAGCGCCGGCATCCACTACGTCGATGTCGGCACCTCCGGCGGCGTCTGGGGTCTCGAGCGCGGCTACTGCATGATGATCGGCGGCGACAACGCCGCCCTTGAGCGCCTCGATCCGATCTTCAAGACGCTGGCGCCGGGCGTCGGCACCATCCCGAAGACCCCCGGCCGCGAGGGGCGCGATCCGCGCGCGGAGGCGGGCTACATCCATGCCGGGCCGAGCGGTGCGGGCCACTTCGTCAAGATGGTCCATAACGGCATCGAGTACGGCCTGATGCAGGCCTATGCCGAGGGCTTCGACATCCTCCGGCACGCCAATTCCCAGGATCTGCCCGAGGCCCAGCGCTTCGACCTCGACATCGGCGACATCGCCGAAGTCTGGCGCCGCGGCAGCGTGGTCTCGTCCTGGCTCCTCGATCTGACCGCCGGTGCCTTGGCGCAGGACGAGACGCTCGAACATTTCTCCGGCTTCGTCGCCGATTCCGGCGAGGGCCGCTGGACCCTGAATGCCGCCATCGAGGAATCCGTGCCGGCCAACGTGCTCTCGGCCGCCCTCTACGCGCGCTTCCGCTCCCGCGAGGAGGCAAGCTACGCCGACAAGCTGCTCTCGGCGATGCGCAAGGGCTTTGGCGGGCACCAGGAACCGAAGTAGTTCTGGAGCCGAAATAGGCCCGCGTCGGTTGTCCGCTGGTCCGAGGGGCACCCCGGACCTCATTCCCTGCCAGCCTCGAGGGCCTGCGCCGATGATCCCCCTGCCCGAGCGCGCCGAGATCCTGCCCGACGCCGATGCGGTGGCGGCGGCCGCCGCCGATCGTCTCGTGGCCCTGTGCCAGTCGGCGCCGCGCCCGGCCATCGCGGTCTGCCTCTCCGGCGGCTCGACGCCGAAGCGACTCTACGGGTTGCTGAGCGGGCCGGCCTACCGGGCGCACCTGCCTTGGGAGCGCCTGCACTGGTTCTTCGGCGACGACCGGATGGTGCCGTGGACCGATGCGGCAAGCAATGTCCGCATGGCGCGCGACGCCTTCGGGGAGGCTCCGATCCCGGAGGGCCATCTCCACGCCATGGACACGCACGGCACGCCGGAGGCCGGCGCCCGCGCCTATGCCGAGACCCTGCGGGCGTTCTACGGCGCGGACGTGCTCGACCCGGCCAGACCGCTGTTCGACCTCGTCCTCCTCGGCCTCGGCGAGGACGGCCACACCGCCTCGCTGTTTCCGGGCAAGCCTGCCCTGAGCGAGCGCCACGCGTGGACGGCACCGGTGCCGGAGGCGGGGCTCGCCCCCTTCGTGCCCCGCATCACCCTCACCGTCCCGGCCCTCGCCTCCGCCCGCGAGACCCTGTTTCTCGTGACCGGTGCCGGAAAGCAGGAGCCCCTGCGCCGCCTCGCGCGCGGCGAAGACCTGCCCGTCCGGCACGTCCGCAGCGTCGGGCGGCTCGCCTGGCTCGTCGACCGGGAGGCGGCAGGCGCCTGACCGGCAACGGGACCGGAACGGCTCCGGTTCACCGAAGCCCTGAGGGCCGGTCGAATCCGTCGGCCCGGAGGATTTCGGCATCCCCGGCGCGTTGCACGGCTTGGCTCATCGGGTGTCGGTCCGATCGGCGCGGGCCGACACCCGTGATGAAAAGTGTTGCGTTCTGGAAATCCGCGAGCGAACACTTGGCGATAGCCGGAATCGTCCGGTTTCACGACGCCGCGCCACGGGCCAAGAACTGTTATGGGCCAAGATCCTTTTGTCGGTGGTCCTGTAGTCGGCGGTCCCTGGATCGGTCTGCCCCGACGCCCCGTTCCGGCGAAGCGGTGGCGCCGGTCCTCGCATCAACGCATCGGACCGTTGCGCCCGCTCGACGAATCGGGACCCCATCCGGTCCTCCGCGGAATCCGCTCCGGCGCCGTGGCGGGCCTGACCCTGGTGGCCGTCCTCAGCCTGCCGGTCCTGCTGGTTCTGACCGTGAAGGCACCGCACCCGGCCGACGATGCGGCGCTGGCGCCGGCCCGTGTCTGGGCCGCGTCGCACGAGGCAGAGATCGCGGGCGCGCGCCCGGCCTCGGCGATGCCCCTGCGGGCGCCGCCTGTGCCAGGAGACCGGGTTCAAACGGAGCGGGCGGAAGCGACGCCGGCCGCTCCCACGCTCCCGCCGGTCAAGGCCGCGATGCCGACGGCATCCGTCGCGGTGGCCCCGACGCCATCGCGCAGGGGTTCTGCGTCCGTGATGGCTGCCGTGTCCGAAGCGGCCCCGGGCCGTGCCGAGCCACTGCGCGGCGGGGCCCGCTCCACCCGACCTCTCCTCACCCTGGACCAGATTCCGGTCCTCGACGATGCGAACGGCGCGCTGACGACCGAGGACGCGCCGGTCTCCGCTGCAAGGCCGGCCCGGTCCGGTCGCCCTGCCCCGTCGGCCCGGACCGCGAAGGCTCCCTGACCGGGCGATCAGGCGGCCCGTCGGGCCGCCGTGAGCGTGTTGTCGTTGAGCGCGACGAACATGCCGGCCGAGGCTTTGTCCGGGAGGACCGAGCCCGAAGCGGCATCGTCGGTGAGGAGGGCCAGCATCGGCCCGATGGCGACGGCACACAGGCCGAGAACGAACAGAGCGATCATGGTGCGGATCCCGATGGCGATCCGGGTTTATCGCACTGCACAACGGCGTCTGGTATATCGTATACCGCTACGCGGTCATGCAGCCGGAGCGTGGCTGGCGCGTTCGGCTGCGACGTTGTTGGCGCGGCGCGGCCGCCAAGCCATCCGGCCGGGTGATCTACCGGTGAACGGGATCGGCGACGATCGGGGGTAGCGGCAGCAGGTAGTACCCGCCGACGAGCAGGATGGCCGACAGGACCAGACCGAGCGACGAGACATACAGGATGGCGAAGACGTCACGGTTGAAGTCCGCCGTTCGCAGGACGATGGCCGCGAAGGGAATGCTCACCAGGGCGAGGAGGATGGAGACGACCATCGCGGAAACCTTTGCCGGTGCGAGGTCGACCGGGGCGCCCCGGTCGACCTCGGCCTCGAACGACTGCGAGCCGGAGGGGATCCGGCTCGCAGGGGATAGGCAAGTCCCGCGCCCGGTACCGGGGCGCGGGATGGGTCAGGCATGCGCCAGGGCGCCGGCCGGCTGGACCTGCCCTTGCGCCGCATGGTGGCGCTTGAGCATCGGCCGCAGCACCGCGATGGCCAGGAAGGCTGCCACGAGGTCCATGATCGCCACGGTGTAGAGCACCGTCGCCCAGGTGCCGGTGGCCTGCATCAGCAGGTTGCCCACCGGTACGAACAGGGCGGCGAAGCCCTTGGCGCAGTAGAGCACGCCGTAGATCTTGCCGATGTGCTTGGAGCCGAAGGTGTCGGCGGCCGTGGCGCTGAACAGCGAGTAGACTTCGCCCCAGGCCAGGAACACGATGCCGGAGAGGATCACGAAAGCCCACGGGTTGGTGCCGAAATAGCCCAGCGCCACGATGCCGATGCCCTCCATGGTGAAGGCGATGAACATCGTCTTCTCACGGCCGATCCGGTCGGAGACGTAGCCGAAGAGCGGCCGCGAGATGCCGTTCATGATCCGGTCGAGCATCAGCGCGAAGGGCAGCGCGGCCATGGCGAAGAAGTACAGGTTGACCTGGAATTCCTTCACGCCGAGATCCTGCGCGATGACGCCGAGCTGGGCCACGGCCATCAGGCCGCCCGTCACCGTGCAGGTGAACATCAGCAGCATCACCCAGAAGACCGGCGTGCGCAGGGCCTCGCGCAGGGTGTAGTCGCGCCGGGTCTGCAGCACCTTGGTCGAGAAGGTGACCTCGCCCTTGGACGGCGCCCGCAGACCGATGGCCGCCAGCATGATGATGCCGCCCTGGATCAGCCCGAACACGAAGAAGGCCTGGGCGTAGCTGCCCTGCGAGATCATGTTGGCGATCGGGATGATCGTCAGGGCCGAGCCGGCGCCGTAGCCGCCCGCCGTGAGGCCGACCGCGAGGCCGCGCTTGTCCGGGAACCACTTGAGGGCGTTGTTGATGCAGGTGGCGTAGACGCAGCCGACGCCGATGCCGCCCGCCACGGAGCCCATGTAGAAGCCGGTGAGCGTGGTGGCGTAGGAGTTGATCACCCAGGCGAGGCCGGTCATCAGACCGCCGAACATCACCACGCGGCTCGGGCCGTACTTGTCGATGAAGTAGCCCTCGATGGGAGTCAGCCAGGTCTGCACCACGACGAAGATGGTGAAGGCGACCTGGATCGCGGCGCGATCCCAACCGAAGGTCTTCTGGATCTCGGGGACGAACAGAGTCCACGCGTACTGGATATTGGCGGCGGCCACCATGCAGGCGACGCCGAAGATGAGTTGCAACCATCGATTGGCGGACGGTTTCGCTATAGGGGGCGCGGCAGCGGACATCGCCATGAGCTGAGTTCCTCGTTCTGCTTGGGACGTTGAGCGTTTTGCTGAGGATCCGAATTGGAATGCTCGTTTGCGCCCCGCCCGCCTGAGATCAGCCACGCGTTTCACTTGGCGGTTCGCATATTGGCATTATTTGGTATACCAGAAGTCCGCGCAAGCAGAATAATTCTACATTCGGTGCTGAATTTTCGGGATTAAAGGATAGGCCAAGCGCGTTTATGCCCCTGGTCGCCGCCTGAGGCGGTTTCCTCCATTCCGGCTCAGCCCCGAGGCGTCATGCCGGTGCAGGGCCCGCGCGTTTGCGTGCGTCCGCGCACGGCGTTGACGGCGCCGCCGGGATCGATCCGGGTCGCGGAAGAGCGGTCGAAGCACCGGCCGGAAGACTTCGCCTGAACAGAAGACTTCGCCTGAACAGAAGAATTCGCCTGAACAAGGGACTGGAAGACGTGGCCGGGACGGCCCGGTATGGTGTCCTGAGGTCCGGTCTTCCTGCGTTCGCGACGGCGCCTATTGGCCCGGCATCGTCAGGATCAGCGGTCCGCTGCGGGAAGCGACGACGGTGTGCTCGTACTGAACCGTCAGGGCCTGCGGTCGGCTGTAGAGGGTCCAGGGGTCGTCGCCATCCTCCGCGTAGTCGGCGCCGAGGGACAGGAAGGGCTCGACGGTGAACACCAGGCCCTCCTGGATGATCCGGCGCTCGGACGGGTCGGGCCAAGTCGCGATTTCGGTCGGCGCCTCGTGCAGCGACAGGCCGACCCCGTGGCTGGCGAGGTTGCGCACCAGCGTATAGCCGTTCTTGCGCGCGAAGGCCCCCACGGCGTTCCCGATCTCGGCCAGCGGCTTGCCCGGACCGACCTGGCGCAGGCCGGCCCACATCGCCCGGCGCCCGTCGCGGCACAGCCGTTCCACCGCCCGCGTCACCGGCGGTACGGCGAACGAGGCGCCCGTATCCGCGAAGTAGCCGTCCCGCTCGGCGGAGACGTCGATGTTGACGAGGTCCCCCGGACCGATCCGGCGCTCTCCCGGGATGCCGTGCGCGATCTCCTCGTTGACGCTGATGCAGGTCGCGCCGGGAAAGCCGTAGACCATCTCGGGCGCCGGCCGGGCGCCGGCCGTCTCCAGGAACGCCCGGCCGATCCCATCGAGGTCGCGCGTGGTCATGCCGGGCTCGATGGCCCGGCCCATCGCGTCGAGCGCATCGGCGACGATGCGCCCGATCCGCTTCAGCGCCGTCAATTCGTCGTCGTTGGACACGGTCATGGCATCTCCGCAGGTCCGGAGTCGGCCGGAGGCGAAGGTCTCGCTTCAGGCGAAATGTTTGGAGAGCTTCAGCCCCTGGGCCTGATAGTTCGAGCCGGCGCCTGCGCCATAGAGGGTGGCGGGGCGTTCGGCCATGCGCTCGTAGACGAGGCGACCGACGATCTGCCCGTCCTCCAGCAGGAACGGCACGTCGCGCGAGCGCACTTCGAGCACGGCCCGGGCGCCGGCGCCCCCGGCGGCGGCGAAGCCGAAGCCCGGATCGAAGAAACCCGCATAATGCACGCGGAACTCGCCCACCAGGGGATCGAACGGCACCATCTCGGCGGCGAAGTCGGGGGGCACCTGCACCGCCTCCTTCGAGGCCAGGATGTAGAACTGGCCCGGATCGAGGATCAGGGCCCGCGAGGCGTCGGCCTGCAGCGGCTCCCAGAAATCCGCGGCCCGGTGGGCTCCCGGCGCATCGACGTCGACAAGGCCCGTATGGCGCCGGGCGCGATAGCCGACGAGGCCAGAGAAGCCCGCGAGATCGATGGAGACGCCGATGCCGCCCTGGAAGGTCGGGTTCGGGGCGTCGACCAGCGGTGATGTCGCGTGCAGGCCCGCGAGTTCGGAATCGGAGAGGCGGGGCTCGCCGCGCCGGAAGCGGATCTGCGACAGGCGCGAGCCGGTGCGGACCTTCACCGGAAAGGTCCGGGGCGAGATCTCGGCGTAGAGCGGCCCGCGATAGCCGGCCTCGACCTGGTCGAAGGCGGCGCCCCGGTCGGTGATGACGCGGGTGAACACGTCGATGCGGCCGGTGGAACTCTTCGGGTTGGCGCTGGCCGCGAGATCGGCCGGCAGGGCGAGGTGCTCCTGCAATTCGGCGATGTAGACGCAGCCCGTCTCCAGCACGGCGCCGTGCGTCAGATCCATCTCGTGCAGCACGAAGGCCTCGATGCAGGCCGCCACCGTGCGGGCGCCGGGCAGGAAGCTGGTGCGTACGCGGAACACCCGGGCGCCGAGGCGCAGGTCGAGGCTTGCGGGCTGGATCTGGTCGGGCGCGTAGGGCGTGTCGGGCCGGATCGCGCCGGACCGCGTCAGGGCCAGGATGCCCTGCGCCGCCAAGATCCCGTGAGGGCCGGGGCCTGTCTTGTCCTGATCTGCGTCCGGCATCCGCTCGCACCACCCGCTCTCGTTCGGGCACCACCCCGTCGGCCGGGGCGGGAACGCCGCATTCTGCACGCATGCCGCGGGATCGCCTAAGACCCGGTTAAGCCTCCGGCTCGGACGGGATGCGCAGCACGATCCAGGCCAGGACGAGGCGCGCGATGGCCCCCATGGCGATGAGCCCGGCGAGCGCGCTGGCCAGCACCGGGAAGCCCGCCGGCCAGACCAGGAGGGCTGCTGCGAACAGCACGGCGCCGAGGCCGGACCCAGGGCCGAAGGCGAGCACCAGGGAGGGCAGGCCGACGATCCGGGGCAACCCGTCCCCGCGACGGGCGAGCCAGGCCCCCGTGGCCTGCGCCGATCCGTCGAGAACCAGGGCGAGCGCCAGGGCGAGGGCGGCCCAGCCGTTGCGATCGGGCGCGGCCCAGGCGAAGGCACCGGCCAGCCCCGCGAGGGCGAGGCTGGCGAGGAGCGCCCGGCCGGGTGGCGCGGCGGCGGCGCGACGCGGAACGGTCTGCTCGATCACGGGGGACGGACCTCGACGTTGCGTCGGCACGCCTGGAACAGGCGCGCATGGACGGTGCGTGGGCACGCATGCGCCACGCACGCATTCACCACGATTGACGGGCATTTGCGAGGGCCGTACCACGACCCCCAGTGCTTGTCGCGACCGCAGGGCGATCGGGGTTCAGGTCCGGGCAGGGAGGCAATGACGGGGATGTACAAGGCTCAGACGCGCGGAATTAGCGTGACCGTGATGCCTCGCTTCGTCGAGGAGGAATCGTCGCCGGCCGAGAGCCGCTACTTCTTCGCCTACACGGTCGAGATCGTGAACAACGGCTCGGAGCAGGTGCAGCTGCGCTCGCGCCACTGGCGTATCATCGACGGGCGCGGCGAGACCCAGGAGGTGCGCGGCGCCGGCGTCGTCGGCAAGCAGCCGGTGCTCGAGCCGGGCGAGTCGTTCAGCTACACCAGCGGCTGCCCGCTCACCACGCCGGACGGCCTCATGGCCGGCAGCTACACCATGGCGACCGATGCGGGCGAGAGCTTCGAGGCGGAGATTCCGGCCTTCTCCCTGGATTCCCCCCACGTCCGCCGCAGCGTCCATTAAGGTCATGTCGCGCGACGGCCCGCGCCCGGAGACCCTCGACTGGCTGGCGCGGCTCGTGGCCTTCGACACCGAGAGTTCGAAATCGAACCTCGCGCTGATCGACAGCGTGGTGGCCGCCCTCGACGCTCTCGGCGTGCCCTTCGTCCGCGTCCCGAACGCCGACGGCGACAAGGCGGCCCTGTTCGCCACCATCGGGCCGATGGTCGATGGCGGCATCGTGCTGTCCGGCCATACCGACGTGGTGCCGGTGACGGGCCAGGCCTGGAGCGCCGACCCCTTCACCCTGCGGGTGGCGGACGGGCGCGCCTACGGACGCGGCGCCGTCGACATGAAGGGCTTCTGCGCCCTGGCGCTCGCGGCGATCCCGCGCTTCCAGGCCGCCGACCTCAAGCGCCCGATCCACATCCTCCTGTCCTACGACGAGGAGACCACCTGCCTGGGTGTGACCGACACCATCGCGCGCTTCGGTGCCGACCTGCCGCGTCCCGGCGCGGTCATCGTCGGCGAACCGACCGACCTCGAGGTGGCGGATGCGCACAAGAGCATCGTCACCTATCTCACCACCGTGCACGGGCACGAGGCTCACTCGGCCAAGCCGATGCTCGGTGCCAATGCGGTGATGGCGGCGGCCGATCTCGTCTCCGAACTGAACCGGATCGCCGACGCGATGATCGCCCGGGGCGACGCTTCGGGCCGCTTCGACCCGCCCGCCACCACCGTGCATGTGGGCACCATCGCGGGCGGCACCGCCCGCAACATCCTGCCCAAGGTCTGCACCTTCCACTGGGAGTTCCGCGGCCTGCCCGACCTCGAAATGGGCGAGATTCCGGCCCTGTTCGAAGCCAAGGTCCGCACCGTGCTGCGCGACCGGCTCAATCGCTACGGCGATTACGGGCGCATCGAGACCTTGGAGGAGGTCGCGGTGCCGGGCCTCGCGCCGGAACCCGGCTCGGTGGCCGAGCGGCTGGCGCTCCGGGTGGCGGGGCGCAACCACACGATCTCGGTGCCCTATGCCACGGAAGCCGGGCGCTTCCAGGCCGCCGGCATCCCCACCGTGGTCTGCGGCCCCGGCTCCATCGACCAGGCGCATCAGCCGGACGAATACATCACCCTGGCGGCCCTCCGGGCCGGCGAGGCCTTCATGGACCGGCTCGCCGCGGAATGCGCGACGCCCTGAACGGATCGACCCCATGACTGCCATCAGCGCCCGGACCATCGCGGCGGACGGCCCCGTGAAGCTCCGCCCCCTGGAGCGCGAGGACCTGATGTTCGTGCATCAGCTCAACAACAACGACAGCATCATGCGCTACTGGTTCGAGGAGGCCTACGAGTCCTTCGCCGAACTGGCGCAGCTCTACGAGCGCAACATCCACAACCAGACCGAACGGCGCTTCATCATCGCCAATTCGGAGGGCGCACCGGCCGGCCTCGTCGAGCTCGTCGAGATCAACCACCTGCACCGCCGCTGCGAGTTCCAGATCGCCATCCACCCGGCCTTCCAGGGCCAGGGCTATGCCCCGCGGGCCACGCGCATCGCCATGGACTACGCCTTCAGCGTCCTCAACATCCACAAGCTCTACCTGCACGTGGACAAGGACAACGCCCGCGCGGTGCGGATCTACGAGCGCTGCGGGTTCCAGCCGGAGGGCATCCTGAAGGACGAGTTCTTCGTCAATGGCAAGTACCGCGATGCCGTGCGGATGTGTCTGTTCCAGCCGGCCTACCTCGCCCGTCGGGGCGGCGGCGACATCGCCGAATCCGTGCTGAAGGCCTGAACCGATCCGGGCTGATCGCTTCAGGTCCGGCCCGCGAAGCGCCTCCTCTCCTTCCAGGTGGACGCGTGGGTTTCTGAAACGCAGACCGGACTCTGCCCTCGCCCTGGCCTCGAGAAGAGGCGACGCGCGCTCCATCCGATTCACGGGTCCGAACCGGTCAGCCGGATGTCAGAGCGCGGAATTGCCGGGCCTCGCGGAAGGCCCGGCACCCCATTGCGTCGGATCAGTTGCGGCCCGCGCCGCTCCGGCCGCCGGAGCCGGCACCGAGGCCGCCGCCGTTCGAGCCACCGCTGATCCCTCGCTCGGACCCGCCCTGCTCGGCGCCCCCGCTCCGGCTGCCGGTGTTCATAGTGCCACGCTCGGCGCCGCGCTCGGCGCCGCCCGACCGTTCGGCCGCGTTGCGGATACCGGCGTCCTCACCGCCCCGGTTCCGGTTCATGTCACGGTCGGCGGCGGCGCGGTTGCGGTCGTTGCCTTGGCGCGGGTCGGCGTTCCGGATGCCCTCGCGGGACTCGCCCTGCGTGGACCGCACGTTCCGGCTGTCGCGCCGTTCCTCGGTGCGGGACGAGACGGCCTTGCCGCGAAACCCGCGCTCCTCGAAGCGGGCCCCGACAGTGCCGCCGCGGCGCTCGGTCACCGTCAGGCGACGATACTCGGGCGAGCCGTAGACCACGCGCTGGCCGCGCACCACGACGTAGCGGGTGCCCGGACGGCGGGTCGTCGTCTCCTCGACCCGAACGAGGCGGCGATACTGGGGCGAGCCGTACAGGACGCGCTGGCCCCGGATGGTGACGTAGCGCCGGCGCGCGCGCTCGACCACGCGGTCGCCGCCGCGGCGCTCCACCGTGACGAGGCGGCGGTATTCGGGCGAGCCATAGACCACGCGCTGGCCGCCGATAAAGACGAAGCGGCCAGACCGGCGCCCGCCCTCGACGCGCTCGCTGCGGGATTCGCTGCGAGTATCAACCGAGACGCGGTCGCGCTGCGCGCGGCCACCGGCCCGGTCCTCCCGGGAGGAGGTGCGGGTCGCCCGGTCGCCGTCGCGATCGCTCCGGTCGGCGCCGCGAGACTGCGAATCCCGGTTCTGCGAAGCTTTCGTCTGAGCGTCTCCGCCCTGAAGATCCCGTATCGCCGTGTCGCCGCGTCCGCCGGTTTCCGGGCGACCACCCTCTCGGCGTCCGCCGGCCTCGGCGCGTCCGCCCGTCTCGCTGCGGGCGCCGTCGGTGCCGGAACCACGACCGCCCGAGCTTCCCTCGGGGGCGCCCTGGCTGCGCGCGGCCGAACCGCCGCGACCACCGGCCTCGCCAGCGCCGGCGGCGCCGGCCTGGCCTGCGCTCTGGGCGTAGGCCGACGTCGTCATCAGCAGTGCCGTCAGACCAACCACGAATGTCTTCATCGACGTTCCTCCTGAGCTCTTGTTGAGCAATCTTGAGAAACCCCAAACGTCGACACCTTAGAAACGGTTCAAATACAAACCCCGCGTGCAGTGGCGAGCACTTGCGACGTCTTGTATTCCGGTTTGGTCAAGCTTGTTGGCGCTGCCGCGACACCTGTCGTGGCAGCGCGTCATCAACTTCCCGATTGGGCCGCGACTTCGGCTTCCACCGCCGCCGGATCGAGGTCGTAGCGACGCGAGCAGAACTCGCAGGTGATGCCGATGCGGCCGTCGTCGGCGATCATGTCCCGCCGCTCCTGGGGCGAGAACGAGGTGATCATGCCCATCACGCGCTCGGGCGAGCAGCGGCACTGCTCGCGCACGCCCTGCGCCTCGAACACCCGCACGCCGCGCTCGTGGAACAGGCGGTAGAGCAGGCGCTCGGCCGAGACCTCGGGATCGACGAGTTCGTGGTCCTCGATGGTCGACACCAGGCTGCGGGCCTCGACCCAGGCGTCGTCCTCGGGCACGCCGTGCGCGTCGAGGTGAACATGCCCCTCCGGGATGTCGCCCGGCGGCAGGTCGGCGAGCCGCGCCCGATCAATCGACTGGGGCAGGAACTGCACCAGCAGGCCGCCGGCCCGGTAGCTCCGGGAGCCGCCGGCATATTGCTCGGCCACCGCCAGGCGGACCTGGGTCGGGATCTGCTCGGACTGGCGGAAATACTGGTGCGCCGCCTCCTCCAGGCTCTGTCCTTCGAGGGCGACGACGCCCTGGTAGCGGCTGCTGGTCGGGCCCTGGTCGATGGTCATGGCCAGGTGCCCCTGCCCGATCAGGTCCTGGTCCTGCAACGGACCGGTGCCGAGGGCCTCCACCCGCGCGGTGTCGAAGCGGGCGGTGGCGCGCAGGCGGTCGGGCGCTTCGAAATCGACCACCACCATCTCGACCGGACCGTCAGTCTTGGTCTGGAGCTGGAACCGGCCCTCGAACTTCAGGGACGAGCCGAGGAGCACGGTGAGCGCGGCCGCCTCGCCGAGGAGGCGGGCCACCGCATCGGGATAGCCGTGGCGGCGCAGGATGGTGTCGACGGACGGCCCGAGCCGGACCACGCGGCCGCGCACGTCCAGGGCCTCGACGGCAAACGGCAGCACCACGTCGTCGTCGCCCTCGATGGCGACCGGGACGAGGGGTCGATCGTCCCCGGGGGTGGTTCCAGAAATCGTTCCAAGAGTCATGGCGTCTCCGATCGGGCTCGACGAACGCGAGGGCTGGGCCACGGGCCTCCCGCCGCCGCAGGGCGGGGTATGGGGAGTGCACGGATGGCGGCGGCGCACCGGTCGGAACGCCCGCGCTCGTCGCAACGGCCGCCCCCGACCCTCGGTTCAGGATCGGATCCTATATAGGCATCCCGACGCGGCGGCGCGACCGACACGGCGACCGGGTCGCGCTGTGCCTCCTCAGAGGCCGTGCGCCCGCAGGCACCAGGCCAGGATGCCCTTCTGGGCGTGCAGACGGTTCTCGGCCTCGTCGAAGATCACCGATTGCGGGCCGTCGATGACCTCGGCCGTGACCTCCTCGCCGCGATGGGCGGGCAGGCAATGCATGAAGATCGCGTCCTTGGCGGCGGCCGCCATCAGGCGGGCATCGACCCGGTAGGGCACGAGCAGGTTGTGCCGGTGCTGGTCGTCCTCGTCGCCCATGGAGACCCAGCAATCGGTGACCACCGCGTCCGCCCCGTTCACCGCCTCGTAGGCGTCGGTGGTGACGTTGACGGTGGCGCCCTCGGCTCGCGCCCAGTCGAGCAGCGGCTGGGGCGTCGACAGTTCCGGGGGGGCCGCGATGTTGAGGGTGAAGTCGAAACGCGCGGCGGCGTGGACCCAGGAGGCGAGCACGTTGTTGGCGTCCCCCGACCAGGCGATCGTGCGGCCCTGGATCGACCCACGATGCTCCTCGAAGGTCAGCAGGTCGGCCATGATCTGGCAGGGGTGCGAGACCTTGGTCAGGGCGTTGATCACCGGCACGGTGGCGTACTCGGCCAGTTCCAGCATCAGGTCGTGGTCGAGGATGCGGATCATGATCGCGTCGACGTAGCGCGAGAGCACCCGGGCGGTGTCGCCCACGGTCTCGCCCCGGCCGAGCTGCATCTCGCTCCCCGTCAGCATCAGGGTCTCGCCGCCGAGTTCGCGCATGCCGACGTCGAACGACACGCGGGTGCGCGTCGAGGGCCGGTCGAACACCATCGCGAGGGTCTTGCCGATCAGCGGGCGGTCCTCGGCCAATTCACCCTTGCGGCGGCGCGCCTTGATGGCGGCGGAAGTGTCCAGCACCGCCCGCAGCTGCGCGGCCGAGAAGTCCTTCAGGTCGAGGAAGTGGCGGGTCCCGTCTCCGGTCCCGTTCAGTGTCGTGGTCATCGGTCCGTTCTTCGTGTGCGGGGTCCGGCTCCGGACGTTCGCGGCGGTCCTGGAATCAACGGTGTTGGTGTCGGGGGTCTTGGTGTCGGGGGTCTTGGTGTCGGGGGTCTTGGTGTCGGCAGTGTTGGCGCCTGCGGTCTCGGGTTTCGCGGAGGCGGAGCGGCCGGTCACTCGGCCGCTCCGCGCAGGTGCGTCCCGAGCCGCCCGGCGGCGGCATCGAGGCGGGTGACCGCCTCCGCCACGTCGGAATCCGTGATGATCAGCGGCGGCAGCAGGCGCACCACGTTGTCGCCGGCCGGAACCACCAGCAGGTGCGCGTCCCGCGCGGCGGCCGCGAACTCGGTGTTGAGGACGTTGAGCTTGAGGCCGAGCATCAGCCCCTCGCCGCGGATGTCCGCGATCACGCCCGGATGCCGGTCCTGCAGGGCGGCGAGCCGCTGCTTCAGGATGAGGCCCATGCGCTGGACATGGTCGAGGAAGCCATCGGCCAGCACCACGTCGAGGACAGCGTTGCCCACCGCCATGGCGAGCGGGTTGCCGCCGAAGGTGGTGCCGTGGCTGCCCGCAACCATGCCGCGCGCGGCCTCCGCCGTGGCGAGGCAGACGCCCAGGGGGAATCCGCCGCCGATGCCCTTGGCGGCGCTCATGATGTCGGGCGTGATGCCCGACCATTCGTGGGCGAACAGCCGACCCGTGCGCCCGACCCCGGTCTGGACCTCGTCCATGATCAGCAGGAGACCGTGCGCGTCGCAGAGCGCGCGCAGGCGCCGCAGATCCTCGTGCGGGATCACCCGCACGCCGCCCTCCCCCTGGATCGGCTCGATCATCAGGGCCGCCGTCTCCGGGGTGATGGCCGCCTCGAGGGCCGCGAAATCACCGGTGGGCACCTGATCGAAGCCGTCGACCTTCGGGCCGAAGCCCTCGATGTATTTGGCTTGCCCACCGGCCGCGATGGTCGCCAGCGTCCGGCCGTGGAAGGCGCCCTCGAAGGTGATGATGCGGAAGCGCTCGGGATGCCCGGCCGCCGCATGGTACTTGCGCGCCATCTTGATGGCGGCCTCGTTGGCCTCCGCACCCGAATTGGCGAAGAACGCCACGTCCGCGAAGGTCGCGTCCACGAGGCGCCGGCCCAGCCGCTCGCCTTCCGGGATCTCGAACAGGTTCGAGGTGTGCCAGAGCTTCTGCGCCTGCTCGGTCAGGGCCGCGACGAGGTGCGGATGGGCGTGGCCGAGGGCGTTCACCGCGATGCCGGCGCCGAAATCGAGGTATCGCGCGCCCCCGCGTGCCTCCAGCCATGCGCCCTCGCCGCGCTCGAAGGCGATGGGGGCCCGGGCATAGGTCGGCAGAAGGGCGGATGTCACGATCCCGTCTTCCCGTGTGTCTCGCGGGCACGCGAGAGACGCGACCGCACCAAATGAAAGTGCCGCCTCGGATGGGGCGGCACGCGCGCGATTACTAGAGAAATGTCCAATTCTGTCAACGACGGACGGGGTTCATCGGCCTGACATGCCTGCCAATTAGGCTGTTGCGCGCGGATCGTGCGGCCCGCCCTGCGCGCATCGCGCGGGCCGCCTTGCGTGCATCGCATGGAAGTGCTCAGAGCCGCGTCATCCCGGCCGGACCACCCGGGGCCGCCCAGCACAGGAACGACACAGCATGAGCACCGTCACGGAACGCCTGGAGGCCCTCGGCCTCACCCTGCCCAAGGCGGCGGCCCCGGTCGCGAACTACGTGCCCTTCGTGCGCAGCGGCAACCTCGTGGTGATCTCCGGCCAGATCTGCTTCGGCCTCGACGGCAAGATCGCCGAGGCCCACACGGGCAAGCTCGGGGCCGAGGTTTCGGCGGAGGACGGCATCGCCGCCGCGAAGCTCTGCGCCCTCAACGTGCTGGCCCAGGTGCAGGCGGCGGTGGGCGATCTCGACCGCGGCGTCGTGCAGTGCATCCGTCTGGGCGGCTTCATCAACGCGGTTCCGACCTTCGCGGGGCTGGCCGGCATCATGAACGGCGCCTCCGACCTCATGGTCGAGATTCTGGGTGATCGCGGCCGCCACGCCCGTTCCACCGTCGGCGTCGCCGAACTGCCCCTCGACGCGGCCGTCGAGGTCGAGGCGATGTTCGAGGTCAAATGAGCCCGCAGGCAAGTCCCAACGCGCCCGCCTGGCTCACCGCGCAGCCGATCGCCCATCGCGGCCTGCACGACCGGGCGGGCGGCGTGCCGGAGAACACCCTCGCGGCCGCCGAGGCGGCGATTCGGGGTGGCTACGCCATTGAGTGCGACGTTCAGCTCAGCGCCGATGGCGAGGCGATGGTGTTCCACGACGAGACCCTGGGCCGCCTGACCACGGCCGAGGAGGCGGTCGGGGCGCGCTCCGCCGCGGCTCTCGGCGCCCTGGCGGTGGCGGGCAGCGCCGAGCGCATCCCGACCCTGCCGGCCTTCCTCGAGCGGATCGGCGGGCGCACGCCCCTCGTGATCGAGGTCAAGTCGCGCTACACCGGCGATCTGCGGCTGACGGAGCGCGTCGCCGCCCTCGCGGCCGCGTATGACGGCCCCGTGGCGCTGAAGTCGTTCGACCCGCGCCTCGTTGCCGCCCTGCGGACGCTGGCGCCGGGCCTGCCGCGCGGCATCGTCGCCCAGACGCGCCAGGACGATCCGGCCTACGCGGCGCTGGCCCCAAGCCTGCGGCGCGCGCTCTCCGACCTGCTGCACTTCGACGAGACCCGGCCGGACTTCCTGTCCTGGCGAGTCGACGACCTGCCCTGCGCCCCCACCGTGCTGTGCCGGCTCCTCGGCCAGCGCCCGGTGATGACCTGGACCGTGCGCAACCCGGACCAGCGCCGCCAGGCCGAGATCCACGCCGACCAGATGGTGTTCGAGGGGTTTTGCCCCTGAACGTGGCGCTGATCGGGTAACCGGCTCGAAAGTGTCCGGGAAGGCAGCGACCTCGCGGCGGTTCCGGGTCGCGCCGTCGGTCCAGAAACCGAGTCGCGCCCCGTGATTGAGGCGAACCTATTCGGTGATCCGCGGAAGCGCCGCCCGCGAGACGATGGGCGGCAGGCAATCGTCGCGCGGCTGCGGATCGGGGCCGATCGGGACGATCAGGCAGGGCAGCGACCGTCCGGGTCGGTCGGCGTACCGTTTCACCCGGGGGCCATGGGCACCCAGCATGGTCGAGACGAAGATCGTGCCGGGAACGTTGGTGCCTGGCTCGTCGAGATTGGCCCTCGCGATCAGGACATCGTCAGCGAAATCGTCGGGCGGCGTCCGCACCGGATGCGTCTGCCCGACATGCGGGGTCATCAGTCCCCTCTTGGCTCATCTGGGAAGCACGCGTCGGATCACGGTGGGCGTGCCGTCTCGCCCAGACAAGCCTGATTCTGGAAAACACCCGGCCGGCGGCAAGATCTCGGCCGGCAAGATCTCGGCCAGGAAGATCTCAGATGCCAAGCCTCCCGTGCGACGGCGCGCGGCCCCGCGCCGCCCTTGGCCCGCCGGTCGCCGAGGACTAGATTGCCTCGCGATGGACATTCCCGGCGAAACACAGCGTTCCGGCGAAGGCCCCGACGCCCCGGCCGAGACCGTGACGGAGCTGCAGGTGCGCGCGGTGCCGGGCCTGGCCGGGATCGCGGCGGCCGAATGGGATGCCTGCGCCACCTCGGCCGAGACCCTGTCGGGGGGCGACGAGACCCACAATCCCTTCCTGTCGCACGCCTTCCTGTCGTCCCTGGAGGATTCCGGCTGCGTCTCGCGCAAGACCGGCTGGTTTCCCCTCCACGTGGCGGTGGAGCGCGAGGGTCGCCTCGTCGGGGTGGCGCCCTGCTACCTGAAATCCCACAGCCAGGGCGAGTACGTCTTCGACCATGGCTGGGCCGACGCCTACGAGCGGGCCGGCGGCAGCTACTATCCCAAGCTGCAGGTCAGCGTGCCCTTCACCCCCGTCACCGGCCCGCGCTTCTTGATCGCACCGGGTCAGGACGTGAACGAGGCGGCGTCCGCCATCGTGGCGGGCCTGCGCGCCCTGCGGGCCGAGACCAAAGCCTCCTCGATCCACGTCACCTTCATGCAGGAGCGCGAGTGGGACCAGGCCGGGGCGCTGGGCTTCCTGCAGCGCGTCGACCAGCAGTTCCACTGGGACAATGCCGGTTACCGGACCTTCGAGGATTTCCTCGCCGCACTCGCCTCCCGCAAGCGCAAGGCGATCCGGCGCGAGCGCCGCGACGCCCTGGCCAACGGCATCACCATCGAGCACGTCACCGGCGCCGATCTGACCCCGGCCCACTGGGACGCCTTCTACGCGTTCTACGCCGATACCGGCGCCCGCAAGTGGGGCCGGCCCTACCTGAACCGCACGTTCTTCGGGCTGCTCGGCGAGCGCATGCCGGAGCGGGTGCTGCTGGTGATGGCCAAGCGTGAGGGACGCTACGTCGCCGGGGCCATCAATCTCATCGGCGACGTCGCCCTCTACGGCCGCAACTGGGGCTGCGTCGAGGATCATCCGTTCCTGCATTTCGAGGTGTGTTACTATCAGGCCATCGACTTCGCCATCGCGCAGGGGCTGAAGCGCGTCGAGGCAGGGGCGCAAGGTGAGCACAAGCTCGCGCGCGGCTACCGCCCCGTCCTCATGCACTCGGCCCACGACATCGCCGACCCGGCCCTGCGCCGGGCCGTGGCCGATTACTTGGTGCGCGAGCGCGAACACGTGCTGGAGGCGGCCGAAGTCCTGGACACGCTGACGCCGTTCCGGCGCGAAACCGATGCGGCTTCGGCATCCGACTTGCCTGGGGCCGCGCCGGAGGCGACACCCTCCGCCGACGAGACGCGAGAGCCCAAGGAAGACCCGTGAGTCCCATCGATCGCATCAAGACCTTCGCCGACGACCTCGTGGCCATCCGCCGCGACTTCCACGCCCATCCCGAGCTCGGCTTCGAGGAGGTTCGCACCTCCGGCATCGTCGCCGCGGAGCTGGCCCGCTACGGCGTCACCGTCCATCGCGGCATCGGCGGCACCGGGGTGGTGGGCGTGCTCGAGGGCCGCACCGGGTCCGGCCGGCGGGTCGGCCTGCGCGCCGACATGGACGCCCTGCCGATCGAGGAGGAGACCAACCTGCCCTACCGCTCGACCGTGCCGGGCAAGATGCACGCCTGCGGCCATGACGGGCACACCACGATGCTGCTGGGTGCGGCGCGCTACCTTGCCGAGACCCGCGACTTCGACGGCACCGCGGTGTTCGTGTTCCAGCCGGCGGAAGAGGGCCAGGGTGGCGCCCGCGCGATGATCGCCGACGGATTGTTCGAGAAATTCCCCTGCGACGAGATCTACGCGATCCACAACCAGCCCAACGGCCCGCACGGCAAGATCAAGCTGCGCCCCGGCCCCGCCATGGCGGCGGCGGATTTCTTCGACATCCGCATCACCGGGCGCGGCGCCCATGCGGCCCAGCCGCAGCAGGGCATCGATCCGATCGTGGTGGGCTCCACCCTGGTCCAGGCTCTGCAGTCGATCGTCTCGCGCAACGCCGACCCGCTGAAGAGCGCCGTCCTCTCGGTGACGCAGTTCCACGCCGGGGCCGCCTACAACGTCATCCCGGAGGGCGCCCACATCACCGGCACGGTGCGCACCTTCGACGCAGACCTGCGCAGCCTCGTCACCACCCGCATCCGCGAAATCGCCCAGGGCATCGCGGCGGCCTACGGCGCGACCATCGAGGTCGACATCCGCGACGTGTTCTCGGTCCTGATGAACAGCCCCGAGCATGCGGCGGCGGCCGCCGATGTCGCCCGCGAGCTGTTCGGGCCCGAGGGCATCGACGACCAGTCGAAGCCCCGGATGGGCAGCGAGGATTTCGCCGACATGGTCGCGCGCGTGCCCGGCGCTTATGCGTGGATCGGCTCGACGCCCGGTCCCGGCCTGCACAATGCGAGCTTCGATTTCGACGACAGCATCATCCCGCTCGGCTCGGCCTTCCTGGCCCGCCTCGTCGAGCGCCGCACCGCCGCCTGAACGCCCGCCCGCGCGTCGAACCCACGGTCGCCCGCCCATGGACAGCCTTCACGATCTGACCCCGCGCGCGGCCGATGGAGCGCCCTACCCCCTGGCCCGGCATCGGGGCCAGGTGCTGCTCATCGTCAACACCGCCTCGAAATGCGGGTTCACGCCGCAATATGCCGGCCTCGAGTCCCTGGCGCGGAAGCACCGCGCCCAGGGCCTCGTGGTGCTGGGCTTCCCCTGCAACCAGTTCGGCGCCCAGGAGCCGGGGGACGCCGCCGAGATCGCCCGCTTCTGCAGCCTGACCTACGACGTGAGCTTCCCGCTCCTGGCCAAGGTCGTGGTCAACGGGCCCGGCGCCGATCCGGTCTACGCCCACCTCACCCGGGCCAAGCCCGGTCTCCTCGGCAGTCGGGCGATCAAATGGAACTTCACCAAGTTCCTGGTCGGGCGCGACGGGCGGGTGATCGCCCGTTACGCCCCCGCCACCAAGCCCGAGGCCCTGGACGCCGCCATCGTGGCGGCCCTGGCCGAGCCTGCCCCCTGAGCTTCAGGCGGGCATAGGGGCCGGGGTCTCAGGCATGGCTTCGAGGCTCGCCCGGGCCTGAACCTCGATGAAGACGCGGGTCACGTCAGGACTGCGGGCCTTCAGCTTGGCCTCGACACGGGCCACCATGGCCTCGATCTGCCCGGCGCTGAGGGTGTCGTCCATGTCGAGGCTGATGTTGACCAGGACGTCGGAGGGACCGAGGTGCTGGGTCAGCACGGTGTTGACGTGGTGCACGCCGGGCTCGTCGCGCACCACGGCGCGGATCGCCGCGACGAGTTCCGGGTCTGCGGCCTCGCCGATGAGGAGGCCGTGCGTCTCCACCATCAGGAAGGCCGCCATCCCGATCAGGATCAGGCCGATGCCGATCGAGGACCAGCCGTCCAGGGACGGCATGTCCAGGACATGCGCCAAGATCACGCCGGCGAGCGCCACCACGAGGCCCATCAGGGCGGCGACGTCCTCCGCCAGCACCGTGAACAGGGCCGGGTCCTTGCTGCGCCGGATGGCGGCGAGGGGTGGGCGCTGGCCCTTCTCGGCCCAGAACGCCTTCATGGCCACGAAGCAGGAATAGCCCTCGGCCATCACCGAGAAGCCCAGGATCGCCACGTTCACCCAGAATCCGGAGATGTGGTAGCCGTAGATCACCGCGTCCGCCGAGGGTTCCGGATGCTGGAGCTTGTGGATGCCCTCGTAGACCGCGAAGGCGCCGCCGCCGAGAAAGATGAACAGCGCCACGATGAAGGCGTAGAAGTACAGCTCGCGTCCGTAGCCGAACGGATGCTTCTCCGTCGCCGGGCGCTGCGACCGCTTCATGCCGATCAGCAGCAGGATCTGGTTGGTGGTGTCGACCACCGAGTGGACGCCCTCGGCCAGCATGGCCGAACTGCCGGTGAGGAAGGCGCCCACGAATTTCGCCACGGCGATGGCCAGGTTGGCGCCCGCCGCGGTGTAGATGGCGCTGGTGCTCTCATGGGCCATGCGGGGGCGGTGCTCTTTGCGGGACGCGATCGGGGCTGCGGCGACGCCCGACCGGCCCGCCCGCGGGGCGCGGCGTCCGGACAAGCGTTGCCGCTGGGGGCGAAGCGCAGGCAACGCACGGCAGCCCCCAAAGGTTCTCCGTCCATGACAGTTCTGCGCGTCCGAAGGTCGCCGCCCCGGATGAAGGTCGGCCCGGCTTCGTGCGCCGGGCTCCCGCGGGGTTCGGCCGCCGATCGATCGGGCGGCCGGCGGATCAGGCCACCATGACCAGCATCCAGAGGGCCATGCCGACCATCATCAGGTTTTCGGTCAGCGAGACGAAGCCGAGCGGCACGTTGCTCGATCCGCCGACGCAAGCGCATTTCAGCTCGCGCTTGTCGATATAGACCGCCTTGAACACCGAGACCGCCCCCACCGTGCCGATGAACAGCGCCACCGGGATCGAGATCCAGGACAGGGCGCCGGACAGCATCAGGAGCCCGGCCAGCGCCTCGCAGAACGGATAGGCGTAGGCGTAGCGTACCCAGCGCTGGGCCAGCAGGTCGTAGCCGAGGAACATCGACGAGAAACGCTCGATGTCCTGCAGCTTCAGGATCGCGAGCACGCACATGCTGAGGGCGATGAACCACTCGGCCGCCCGCAGGGTGAAGGGGGAGCCGAAGGCGGCGTGGCTGGCGGCGAGCGCCATCAGGGCCGTCATGGCGAAGACCGCGATCACCGGCGTGTAGGTCGTGGCCTGGGGGTCCGGGACGGACCGGCCGAGATGTCGGCGCAGGTCGTCGTAGCCGCCGACGCGCTGGCCGGCGATGAAGGTCTGCGGCGTGGTCTTCACGTCATGTTCGGCCTTGAAGCGGTCGGTCTCGTCCCGCGTCGTCAGCCAATGGTCCTCGACCGCGAAGCCCTCGCGCTCGAGCAGGTCCTTGGCCTTCAGGCCATAGGGACAGGTGTGCTTCGGCATCACCATGCGGTACAGGGTGGCCGTCCGGGCAGGACTCGACATGGGGGCTCCTCGACGGGTGACGCGGGCCGGCCCCGGGGGGGCGGTTCGAAACCCCGCCGGTTCGCCCTGCGTCGTGATGCACCGGCTGCCGGTGCGCGACGTCCCGCAGATGGTGCTTCCCACGGTGGGAAGGTCAAGGGGTCGGAGACGATTCGTTGTGGGATCGTCGGGTGACAGACCCTGGGTTGCAGGGGCCGGCTCTCCGGCATGCGTCGGACGCGGCTTTCGCTTCCCAAGACTGAGCGGCGAAGCACCGGGATCGTCCAAACGGCAGGGTCCCGACGCGACAGCCCAAGCCGAGGATGAGGAGGGTGGGGACGAGGTGGACGGGGTGCGTCGGGCTGTGCATCGTGCGCGCCGATCACCTCGGACCACAACCGGAGCCGGCCGCATGACCGTCACGCCCGCAGCGTCAGCCTACGATCCCGACAACGTCTTCGCCAAGATCCTCAGGGGGGAGATCCCGGCCGAGCGGGTCTACGAGGATGCCGATACCCTCGCCTTCATGGATGTCATGCCGCAGGGCGACGGCCACACCCTGGTGATCCCGAAGGCCCCGTCGCGCGGTCTCCTCGACGCCGACCCGGACGTCCTCGCGGCCCTGGCCCGGACGGTGCAGCGGGTCGCCCGCGCGGTGAAGGCGGCCTTCGCGGCCGATGGCCTCACGGTGTTCCAGTACAACGAGCCGGCGGGCGGACAGACGGTGTTCCACCTCCACGTCCACGTCGTGCCCCGTTTCGAGGGGGTGCCGCTCCATCGCCACAGCGGCGGCATGGCGGACAAGGCCGTCCTGGCAGAGCATGCCGCGCGTATCCGGGCGGCGCTGTCCGCCTGATCGGGCCCCGGGAAAACGATTCCGCCGGGCGGGATCGCAGCCTCAGGCCGGCAGGGTCGCGAGGAGGCGGCGCAGGGCGGCGTTCTCGGCCTCGAGTTCGCCGATCCGGCGCACCAGGGCCAGCACCGAGGCGGCGTCGTCCGCCCCGGGGGCCGCCCCGTCCGGCGATGACGGGGGCGTCTGGGAACTCGGCGGCGCGGACGCCTGCGCGGCCTCGTCCGCGAAGGTGACGCCGATGCCGTCGGCGCGGCGCCAGCACAGGCTGGCCCGATAGGTCTTTGCCTTCTGCGGGATGTAGAGGTCGAAGCTCTCGGGCAGGGTCGGGGTTTCGGTCAGGGCCAGGCGCGCGCCCGAAGCGGACAGATCCCGCACCAGGCAATCCATCGTCGAGGCCCCCTTGTTGAAGATGATCCGGCCCTTGAGGAAGGTCCTCTGTCGGGCCTCCTTGCGGTTGTCCGTACCCTGCTGCTCCGACATGGGGTCGGCCTCCGGCTCCGTTTCAGACGAAGCGGAACCCTGACACGCGGCCTGTTAAGGAATAATCGCCGCGTTGTTGGGATCGGGCGAGACATCGAACTGGGGACTTCGGTGGCGAGGACTTCTATGGCGAGGACTTCGCGACCGGGATTTTGGTGTCAGAATTCGCAACCGTCCGCGGACCAGCCTGCCCGGTCAGACTTTTCCGATCAGGATTTCGTCGCCGGGATCTCGGCAGCCCGTCTCCCCGGCCCGCTTCCCGCGAAGGCCGGTTCGTCCCATGCGGGGCGGCGTTCGGATCGTGCCGACAGCGGCCTGATGCAGGGGCTCGGGGCCCGGCCTCAGTGGAAACGGCTGTCCATGGTCTGGAACAGGTAGAAGCCGTTGAAGCGCACGGCGGTCTCGGCCGCGCGGTCGTCGAAATCCCGCGGCGCATCGCCGGTGGCGCCGAGCTTCCCGCCGAAGGCCCATCGGCCGCTGCCGAGGAAGGGCGGCACCGCGCGGCTCTCCGGAACGGCGCAGCACAGGCCCTCGATGCTCCGGAAGCAGAAAACGTTGTAATTCTGCATCGGTCAATCTCCGATTCGCCCACCCAAGCTACGCCCTAAGGAGCCAATCGGACAGCTTTGTGTCGTTCATGTCTCCGGAACGTTGCGAGCGAGGTCTTCGAGCCAGGGTGCGGCGCTTCCATCGGAGGGCGCGCGCCAGTCGCCGCGCGGAGACAGGGAGCCGCCGGCCGAAACCTTCGGTCCGTTGGGCAGGGCCGAGCGCTTGAACTGGCTGAAGCCGAAGAAGCGCTTGAGGAAGACACCGAGCCAGCGCCGGATCTCGGGCAGGTCGTAGGCGCGGCGCTCGGCCTCCGGAAAGTCCGGTGGCCAGGCCCCTGCCTGCGCGTCGCTCCAGGCATGCAGGGCCAGGAAGGCGATCTTCGCGGGCGGGAAGCCGTAGCGCAGGGTATAGAACAGGGTGAAATCCTGCAGCGCATAGGGGCCGATCACCCCTTGCGTGCTCTGGGGCGTTTCCCCCGCCGCCACCGGCACCAGTTCGGGCGAGATTTCGGTGTCGAGGATCGCCCGCAGGGTGACGCCGACCTCCGGCGCGAACTGTCCTGAGGCGATGACCCAGCGGATCAGGTGCTGGATCAGGGTCTTGGGCACCCCGGCATTGACGCCGTAATGGCTCATCTGGTCGCCGACGCCGTAGGTGCACCAGCCGAGCGCCAGCTCCGACAGATCGCCGGTGCCGATCACGATGGCGCCGTTCTGATTGGCGAGGCGGAACAGGTAATCGGTGCGCAGGCCCGCCTGCACGTTCTCGAAGGTGACGTCGTAGACCGGCTCGCCGCGCCCGAACGGGTGGTCCATCCCGTTGAGCATCACCGTGGCGGCCTCGCGGATGTCGATTTCGCGGGCGCTGGTGCCGAGCGCCGCCATGAGCGCGTGGGCGTTGGCCTTGGTGCCCTCCGAGGTGGCGAAGCCCGGCAGGGTGTAGGCCAGGATGTTCGTGCGCGGCAGGCCGAGACGGTCGAGCGCCCGGGCCGCCACGATCAGCGCATGGGTGGAATCGAGCCCGCCCGAGACGCCGATGACGACCTTCCTGGTTCCCGTCGCCTCCAGGCGCTGGGCCAGGCCCGCCACCTGGATGTTGTAGGCCTCGTAGCAATCCTGGGCGAGGCGGGCCGGATCGGCGGGCACGAAGGGAAAGCGCTCGATCGTGCGTCGCAGCCCGAGATCGCCCGCCGGCGGATCGAGGCGGAAGGGCACCCGGCGATAGCCTGACCCGCGCGGCCCGGCCCGGCCCGAATCGTCGAAGCTGCCCATCTGGAGCCGTTCCTGGGCCAGCAGCCCGAGATCGATATCGGCCAGGGTCATCACGGGCTCGGGCGAGAAGCGCGGCCCCTCGGCGAGACGCACGCCGTTCTCGTCGATGCTGGTCTGCCCGTCCCAGGAGAGGTCGGTGGTGGATTCGCCGGTGCCGGCGGCGGCGTAGACATAGGCGCACAGGCAGCGCATCGAGGCCGCCCGCGTCAGCATCGCGCGGGAATCCGCCCGCCCCACGGTGATCGGGCTGCCCGACAGGTTGGCGAGGACGGTGGCGCCGGCGAGCGCCGCATCGATGCCGGGGGAGGCGGGGACCCACAGGTCCTCGCAGACCTCGATGCCGAGCACCAGATTCGGCACGTCCTCGGCGGGGAAGATCAGGTCGGTGCCGAACGGCGCCTCGAGGCCGGCGACCCGGATGGTCTCGCCCACGATCCCGGCGCCGGCGGCGAAGTGGCGCTTCTCGTAGAATTCCCGGTAGGTCGGCAGGAAGCTCTTCGGGATCACGCCGAGGAGGCGGCCGCGGTGGAGGGCCAGGGCGCAATTGTAGAGCCGGTGGCCCCAGCGCAGGGGTGCGCCGACTACCAGGACCGGCCGGAGCGCGCCCGACTCCGCCACGAGGCGCGCCACCGCCGCCTCCACCGCATCGAGCACCGTCACCTGGAGGAACAGGTCCTCGATGGCGTAGGCCGAGACGCAGAGTTCCGGGAACACCGCCACGGCGGCGCCGGCCGCATCGCAGGACCGGGCGAGGGCGAGGATCGCCTCGACGTTGCGGGCGGGGTCGGCCGGATGGCTGCGGGTGGTGCAGGCGGCGACCCGGGCGAAGCCGTGCCGGTAGAGGGAGCGGAAGCCGGGATCGGCCGGGGCGGGCGGGGTCGCCGAGGGGGTGGGCAAGGGCGGGCTCCGGGCTGAATGCCGGCACCTTACCCCGTGGCGCCATCCGTCTCCAGCGCAAGGGTTAAGGCTCAAGGATCAAGGCGCAAGGGCGGGGAAGGGGGGGCACCCGACGGAAATGGCGTGCTCCGCGCGGGATCGGGTCAAGCGTCTGTTAACGACGATGCCGCTAACTCATCCGTGAACCGCGCCGCTCCCGGCGGCGGACCCGTTTTGAGTACATCCGGCCAATCATGCGCGCATCGGGACGGCTTCCCTACTCCCATCGTGATCCTTCGCGCCCCGTTCGCGGTGGCGATCGCCTCGGCCTGTCGATCGGCGCCCTGGCACACCGGTTGATGAACCTGCGCGCGACCCTCTCGCGTCGCCTTGCCGGTCCGCCGCAGCGGCCGGACTACACGGTGGCGGCCACCCGGCCGACGCCGAGCTGGATGACGAGCCCGCAGGCCCTGGTCGGCCGCAACGAGGTCGGCCTCGCCTTCCGCCCCGCCCCCGCGATCCAGGCATGGCCGGCCCAGGTCTTCGACGACCGCGCCACCCTCGACATGATCCCGGCCCGGGTGGCGCCCACGAGCCGTCTCGACGACGGCCTGATGGACCCCGACGCCCTCGCCCCCCGCGTGCTGATCCGGACGCCGCGCCGCCCGGCCGCGATCATGCCCGAGGCCTCCGAGGCTCCGGCTTCCGCGCCGATGCCCGAGCCGGGTCCGGCCGTGCGCTACACCCGCACCCCCGATCCGGTGCTGCACGAGCGGCGCCAGCGCGCCCTCGATGCCGAGCGCAACGCCCGCGCCCAGGCCCATGCCGAGGCGGAAACCGAAGCGCTGCGCCTGCAGGCCGAGCAGGATTCCCTGCGCCTCGCCGCCGAGGCCCGGGAGCGCGCCGTCCTGGACGCCCAGGCCCAGGCCGAAGCGCTGGCCGCGCAGGTGCCCGAGCCCCTGTGGCGCCAGCCCTTCGTCGCGCCGCCCGGCGTGCGCTTCTTCCGCAGCCCCGATCGCCGCCAGACCCCTCCTGCGGCGGAGGTTGTTCCCACGGCGGACATGCCTGTCCCCGAAGCGCCCGCGAACGAACTCGCCGCCGTGCCGGTCTCGGCGGAGGTCGAGATCAAGGTCGAGACCGGCACGGCCGAAAGCCCGGTGGTCCTCGACGATCGCGACTGGTCGGACGTGCCGGACTGGTCCGAGGTCCACGCCTGGTTCGACGGACGCGACGGCGCCGCCCTCGATGCCTGGTCGGCGATCCAGGCGGAGTCCGCATCGCTGCCGGTCGTCGAGATCGCAAGCTCGGAAGAGATCGTCTCGCAAGAGATCGTCGCTGAAGAGATCGTCTCGGAAGAGATTGTCTTGGAAGAGATCGCCTCGGAAGCGGTCATGGCGGAGCAGGACGCTTCGGTGACCGAGCCGGCCCGGACCGGTGCGCCGGCCTATCGCCTCGAGCATCTGGTGCGGTTCGAGACCTTCGGCCCGCCCTGCCCCGTCGACGGCCAGGACAACGCGCTCCCGGTCGGGACCGCGATGCCGGCCCGCCCGGCGCCGCTTCACGCCATGGCGGCGCGGGCGGCGATCCGCGCCGGCCGTCCGGCCGCTCCGGCGGCGGCAATCCTGCCCGTGGCCGCTGTCGCGGCGCCTGCTCAGGCCCCCTCCCCTGCCGTCTCGGACGCGCTCGGCTTCGTGCCGGTGGCGCCTTTCGTCCCGGTTCCGCGTGCCGCCGAGCCGGCCTTCGTGCCGACCCCGATCCCGGCCCGGCCGGTGCTGCTGCGCAACCCCAAGGGCACCCCTGCGCCCGAGATCTCCGCGCCCGAGATCTCCGCACCCGAAATCTCTCCTCCCGAGATTTCCGCTTCCGAGACTCTCGTCTCAGAGATTCCCGTCGCCGAAATGTCCGTCGTCGAGTCCGCGGTCCCGGCCGTGGAGCCCGAGGCGCCCGTCGCGGCGTCCGTGCCCGTCGTCACCCTGTCGCGCGCCATCCTGCCCGAGCGCCCGCTGCTCATCCCGGCCGGGCGGCACGTGCCGATGTCCTTCGTGGAGAACGCGGATTACGAGCACCCCGCCCTCGAACTCCTGGCCGAGCCGCCCCTGAACGAAACCGAGGAGGTCGATGCCGACGTGCTGGAGCAGAACGCGCTCAACCTCCAGCAGATTCGGCGTGCGCGGCGACATTCTCGCGGTGCGTCCCGGTCCTGTCGTCACCCTCTACGAGCTGGAGCCGGCCCCCGGCACCAAGTCGAGCCGCGTGATCTCGCTCTCGGACGACATCGCCCGCTCGATGTCGGCGGTCTCGGCCCGCGTCGCCGTGGTCCCCGGTCGCAACGTCATCGGCATCGAATTGCCCAACGAGACCCGCGAGACGGTGTACCTGCGCGAACTTCTCGCCTCGGCCGATTTCGGGATGAGCAAGCACAAGCTCGCCCTGTGCCTGGGCAAGAACATCGGCGGCGAGCCGATCATCGCCGATCTCGCCAAGATGCCCCACCTGCTGGTGGCGGGCACCACGGGCTCGGGCAAGTCGGTCGCCATCAACACCATGATCCTGTCGCTGCTCTACCGGATGAAGCCGGAGGAGTGCCGCCTGATCATGGTCGATCCGAAGATGCTCGAATTGTCGGTCTATGACGGCATCCCGCACCTGCTCTCGCCCGTGGTCATCGATCCCAAGAAGGCGGTCATCGCCCTCAAATGGGCCGTGCGCGAGATGGAGGAGCGCTACAAGAAGATGTCCAAGATCGCCGTGCGCAACATCGACGGCTACAACGCCCGCATGGCCGAGGCCCGCGCCAAGGGCGAGGTGATCACACGCGAGGTCCATACCGGCTTCAACCGCGAGACCGGGCAGGCTGTCTACGAGACGGAGGAGATGGACCTGTCGGCGCTGCCCTACATCGTCATCGTGGTCGACGAGATGGCCGACCTGATGATGGTGGCGGGCAAGGACATCGAGGG
>NZ_LMNL01000037.1:0-163319 GCF_001422985.1 Methylobacterium sp. Leaf117 | reverse complement strand
GAGATGGGCGCCGAGCAGCTGCTGGGCCAGGGCGACATGCTGTTCATGGCCGGCGGCGGGCGCACGACGCGCGTGCACGGTCCGTTCTGCTCGGATTCCGAAGTCGAGAGCGTGGTCGCCCACCTCAAGCGCCAGGGCCGGCCGTCCTACCTCGAGGCCGTCACCGCCGACGACGGCAGCGGCGACGAGAAGCCGACCAAGGGCGCGAAGGCGGACAAGGCCGACCGGGCCGAGAAGGCCCCGTCGAACGAGATCGAGGACACCGACGCCCCGATCTTCGACGCCGGCGCCTATGCGAGCAGCGGCGGCATCGATCCCGGCGCCGAACTCTACGACCAGGCGGTGCAGGTGGTGATGCGCGACCGCAAGGCCTCGACCAGCTACATCCAGCGCCGCCTCCAGATCGGCTACAACCGCGCCGCCTCGATCATGGAGCGGATGGAGATCGAGGGCATCGTCGGCCCGGCCAACCATGCCGGCAAGCGCGAGATCCTGATGGAGGGCGGCCACGCCGCTTCCGGCATGATGGATTACGACGATTGAGCCACAGACCTCGCGTACCGGACCCTGTCCGGCACGATCCGTCATCCCGGGGCCGCGTCGCGGAGCCCGGGATCCGGACACATGGGGTGCGCAAAATTTGACGCTGTCGGCGGTTCCGGATCGCGCGCCGCTGGCGCGCCCCTTCGGGGCCGGGCTCGCCTGCGGCGCCCCGGAATGACGGTGGGGCGCCATCGGCATCGCGCTTCCTGGACTGCGTGGGGGGCGTCGCTGGCTTCGGGATCGTCCGGTGTCCTGCCTTCGGTCGATGCCCGATCCCACCCGTCGCATATTCGCCACAGGGCCGGCTTCTAAGCGGGCGTCGCCCGCACAATCCGTGAATCGCCTCAAGGGAGCGTCCCGATGATCGGCCGCCGTCACCGCCTCGCCGCCGGTCCGCTGCTCGTCCTGGCGGCGGGTCTCGCCCTGCCGCAGCCGGCCTCCGCCCAGGTCTCCTCGTTCCTCGACGGCCTGTTCGGCCGCAAGGAGCAGCCGGCCCCCGCGCCGGAACCGGAGCCCGAGCCCGCCCCGGCGGCTCCCGCCGCCCCGCCGAAGAAGCCCGTGGCCCAGGCGCCGAAGGCCGCCAAGCCGTCGGACAAGGTGGCCGCCGACAAGGCCGCTGCGGCCAAGGCCAAGGCGGAGTCCAAGTCCGCTGATTCGAAGTCCACCGATCCGAAGGCCGGCGATCCGAAGGCTGGTGCCAAGGTCGCGGCCGTGGGCGCGCCCGCCGCCGCCATCGCGCCGGAGGCGGACGACGCCACCGTGATCGCGCAGGCCAACGCCTACTTCAACGGCATGACCACGCTCACCGGCAACTTCATTCAGATCGGCCCGGACGGGCGCCGCATCGGCGGCAAGCTGACCCTGGCCAAACCCGGCCGCCTGCGCTTCGACTACGACCAGCCCTCCCCCCTGGAGATCGTGGCCGACGGGACCTCGGTGGCGGTCAAGGACCGCAAGCTCGGGACCCAGGACCTCTACTTCATCTCGCAGACGCCCCTGAAATTCCTGCTGCGCGAAAAGATCGACCTCGCCCGCGACCTCTCCGTGATCGACGTGGCCAACGATCCGGGCGGCCTGCGCCTTTCCCTGGAGGACCGCTCCACGCTGGGCGGCACCTCGAAGATCCAGCTGTTCTTCGATGCCGAGGTGAAGACCCTGAGCCAGTGGCGGATCACCGATCCGCAGGGCTACCAGACCACGGTGCAGCTCTCGAACCTGCAGAAGGGGCGCGCCGTGGAGGGCAATCTGTTCTTCATCAATTACGGCCGCGCCGAGGACAAGGCGGCCGAGCGCCAGATCCGGGCGCAGTAGCGCGTCGGGATCCAAACCTCCCGTGGTGTCCCGGCCCGAATTCCAAGACGCCGGTTTTGCCGCCCGCGTCGTCTTTCCGGGCCCTGCTTCGCAGTCCCGGAAAGACGACGCCGTTCGTCTGAGATTCGGTCCCATGAGCGGGGCCGGCATGGCCCACCCGACCTTGTCGGGCCGGGGCCGATGCGGCTAAGCGTCGGGCTCGCATCGTACGAGCCGAGCCCATGCACGACATCCGCGCCATCCGCGAGAACCCGGACGCCTTCGATGACGCCCTGCGCCGGCGCGGGCTGGCGCCGCTCGCCGTCGAACTCATCGACCTGGACGACCAGCGCAAATCCGCGATCTCGGCCGCGCAGGCCAACCAGGAGCGCCGCAACGCCCTGGCCAAGGAGATCGGCGGCGCCAAGAAGGCCCGGGACGAGGCCCGGGCGCAGGACCTCATGGCCGAGGTCGCCCGCCTGAAGGACGCGGCACCGGCCCTGGAGACGGCCCAAGCGGAGGCCGCCAGGACGCTCGACGACCGCCTCGCCGCGATCCCGAATCGCCCGAACCCGGAGGTGCCCGAGGGCGCCGACGAGCACGGCAACGTCGAGTACCGCCGCTTCACGGCCCACCGGCCGCAGCTTGCCACCGGAAAGCAGCATTTCGAACTCGGCGAAGCCTCCGGCCTGATGGATTTCGAGGCCGCCGCGCGGATGTCCGGCGCCCGCTTCGTGGTGCTGAAAGGCCAGCTCGCCCGCCTGGAGCGGGCGCTGGGGCAGTTCATGCTCGACCTGCACACGGGCGAGCACGGCTACACCGAGGTGGCGCCGCCGATCCTGGTGCGCGACGAGGCGATGTTCGGCACGGCGCAGTTGCCGAAGTTCCGGGACGACCAGTTCCAGGCGGGCGAGCACTGGCTCATCCCCACGGCGGAAGTCCCCCTCACCAACCTCGTCCGCGAAAGCATTCTGCACGAGGAGGAGCTTCCCCTGCGCTTCACCGCCCTGACCCCGTGCTTCCGGGCCGAGGCCGGGTCGGCGGGGCGCGACACCCGCGGCATGCTGCGCCAGCACCAGTTCAACAAGGTCGAGCTGGTTTCGATCACCAATCCGGAGCAGTCGGCCGCGGAGCACGAACGCATGCTCGGCTCGGCCGAGGCGGTGCTGAAGAAGCTCGACCTGCCCTACCGGATCATGACCCTCTGCACCGGCGACATGGGCTTCGCCTCCCAGAAGACCTACGACATCGAGGTCTGGATGCCGGGCCAGGAGACCTTCCGGGAGATCTCGTCCTGCTCGGTCTGCGGCGACTTCCAGGCGCGACGGATGAACGCGCGCGTCCGTGCCCGGGACGGCAAGGCGGTCCAGTTCGTCCATACCCTCAACGGGTCCGGCGTCGCGGTCGGCCGGGCGCTCATCGCCGTGATGGAAAACTACCAGAACCCGGATGGCAGCGTCACGGTGCCGTCGGTGCTGAAGGCCTATATGGGCGGGATCGACCGGATCGAGGGGTTCAAGAGCTGATGCGCATTCTCGTCACCAACGACGACGGCATTCACGCGCCGGGGCTCGAGACCCTGGAGGGGATCGCCCGCGCCATCTCGGACGACGTCTGGGTGGTCGCACCCGAGACCGACCAGTCCGGCGTGTCGCACTCGCTGTCGCTGAACGACCCCCTGCGCCTGCGCCAGGTCGCCGAGAAGCGCTTCGCCGTGAAGGGTACGCCGTCCGACTGCGTGATCATGGGCGTGCGCCACATCCTCAAGGACCACGGGCCGGACCTCGTGCTCTCGGGCGTCAACCGCGGCCAGAACGTCGCCGAGGACGTGACCTATTCGGGCACCATCGCGGCGGCGATGGAGGGGACGATCCTCAACGTGCGCTCCATCGCGCTGAGCCAGGCCTACGGGGCCGGCGGGCGCGGCGCCATCAAGTGGCACTGCGCGGCCGAGCACGGCCCCGGGGTCGTCCGCAAGATCCTCGACATCGGGATCGAGCCCGGCATCGTCGTCAACGTGAACTTCCCGGATTGCGAGCCGGAGGAGGTCGTGGGCACGGCCGTGACCGCGCAGGGGTTCCGCAACCAGGCCCTGCTCCAGATCGATGCCCGCCAGGACGGGCGCGGCAATCCCTATTTCTGGCTCGCCTTCGCCAAGGCCACCTTCCAGCCCGGCCACGGCACCGACCTCAAGGCCATCGCGGAGAAGCGCATCTCGGTCACGCCGCTGCGCCTCGACCTCACCGATGAGCCGAGCCTGACGCGCTTCGCGCAAGGGTTCTCGGCGCAGGGCTTCGCCGCGTAGGGCGACGGGCGCGGAACCGGTCGAGAGCCAGCCATGATGCACGAGGGCTCGATCGAGGACGCGGCCTTCGTCATGGCCCTGCGCGGCCGTGGCGTGCGCGACACCGACACCCTGCGGGCGATGGAGCGGGTGCCGCGCGAGCGCTTCGCCCCCGCCCATTACCGCGACCTCGCCCGGCGCGACCTCGCCCTTCCGCTGCCCTGCGGCCAGACCATGACGGCGCCGACCACGGTGGCGGCGATGCTGAAGGCGCTGGCCCTGCGCCCGGGCGCCCGGATCCTCGAGATCGGCACCGGCTCGGGCTACGTCACCGCCCTGCTGCTGCGGCTGGGCGCCGCCCATGTCCACAGCCTCGAGCGCTACGCCACCCTGGCGGACGACGCCCGCGACAACCTGGTGCCAGAGGACCGGGTGCTCGCCGACATCATCCTCGGGGACGGCCTGCATCCGGCGACCCTGCGGGGGGCGGAGCCTTTCGACCGCATCCTGCTCAACGGAACCGTCCCGGCGATTCCCGACCACTTCGCCGGCCTGCTCGCACCCGGCGGACGCCTCGTCGCCCCGGTCGGGCGGCCGGAGGCGGCCGGCCTCGTCACCTGGACCCGGATGGCGGACGGCAGCCTCGAAAATCGCCCCGGCGCGGCCCTGCGGCTCGCTCCGCTCACCCCCGGCCGCGCTTGCGTCCTGTAGGCCGAAAGGTTTCCGCGCCGGTCCGATCATCGCGCAAACGTGGTGAATCGGAACGGTTGCTTAACCTGAATCCGGTTTGAATGACGTCATCAAGTTGCGTCAGGCAAACAGGTGCGTCGATGCGGGTTCGCGGGACTGGTCGGGGATTGAGGACGCTGTCGCGTTTCGCTCTCATCGGTGTGATTGGAGGCGGTGCGGCCGCCTGTTCTTCGGATGCGTCCCGTTTGGGCGATCCTTTCGGCAACCCCTTCGCCTCGAACCTGTCGAGCGAGCCCGCCGCGACGGGCAGCCTGCCGGAGGGCGAGATCGCCCCGGCACCGGTGGTGCGGACCAGCCGCATCCAGTCCCAGGCCCTCGGGGCTCCGGGCGCGGGCATGTCGCCCCGCCCGATGGCGGCGGCTCCGGTCGCGGCCCGCCCCCAGACCACCCGCCTCGCCTCCACCGAGCCGGTTTCGGGGGGCATGAGTTCCGGCGGCGGCATGACGGCGTCGGCGGTGTCGGGCATGAACCCCGATGCGGCCCGGATGAGCACCCGCGCCGCCCCCGCCGCACCGGCCCCGAAGATGATCGACCGCGCCGCCGAGAAGCGCGCCGCCGAAGCCCGCCGCGAAGCCGAAGCCGCCGAGGCCAAGCGCGAGGCCGAGGCCGCCAAGCTCACCGAGGCCCGCAGGCTCGTGGAAGCCGCCAAGGCCGCCGAGGCCCGCAAGAGTGCGGAGAAGACCGCCGAGAAGGCCGCGGGCGCCGCCAAGCTCGCCGAGGCGCGCCGGACCGCGGACAAGGCCGCCGAGGCTGCCAAGCTGGCCGAGGCCCGCAAGGGCCATGTCCGACCCGGACAGGTCGCCAAGGCCGACGACAAGCCGGTCCGCAAGATCGAGATCAAGGACGCCAAGGCCGAAGTGAAGGCCGATACGGCCAAGGCCGATGCCGCCAAGGAGGCCGCGAAGGAGGCGTCCAAGAAGGCGAAGGCCGCCGAGGCCGAGGCCAAGCTCGCCGAAGCCAAGCTCGCCAAGGCGGAAGCCGCCAAGGACGCGGCCCGCAAGGTCGCCGAGGCGAAGGCCGCCGAGACCGCTGCCAAGGACAAGGAAGCCACGAAGGCGCCCGTGAAGGTCGCCGCAGTGGAGCAGCCCAAGGCCGAGCCGGCCAGCACCGGGTCGGTCGCCGCTCCCGAGCAGTCGTTCCGCTGGCCCGCCAAGGGCCGGGTGATCTCCGGCTACGGCACCTCCGGCAACGAGGGCATCAACATCTCGGTGCCCGAGGGCACGGCGGTGAAGGCGGCCGAGGACGGCACCGTGGCGTATGCGGGCTCCGACGTGAAGGGCTACGGCAAGCTCGTCCTGGTGCGGCACTCCAACGGCTACGTCTCGGCCTACGCCCACAACGGCGAGCTCGACGTGCGTCCGGGCGAGAAGGTGAAGCGCGGCCAGACCATCGCCAAGTCCGGTGCCTCCGGCAACGTGACCTCGCCCCAGCTCCACTTCGAGATCCGCAAGGGCGCGACCCCGGTCGACCCGATGCCGCACCTCGCCAGCAACTGAACGTCGCCATCCCGGTTCGGACAGGAGAACGGCGGCCCCGCGGGGCCGCCGTTGCGCGTTTCAGCCGGGCCTCAGCGCCCGGTGCGCACCCGGGTCCAGCTCCGGGTGACGAAGCGCTGGGTGCGGTCGTCCCAGGCGGTGTTGGTGGACAGGCGCTGCATCGTCGCCTCGTCCGGGTAGATTCCGGTATTGGCCAGGATCTCGGGCTTGACGAATGCCTTGGCCGCGCCGTTGCCGCTGGCATAGGAGACGAAGTTGGTGTTGGCCGCCGCCACCTCGGGTCGCATCATGTAGTCGAGGAAGCTGTGGGCCTCGGCCGGATGGGGCGCGTCCTTCGGGATCGCGAAGGCGTCGAACCACATCAGCGCGCCCTCGCGCGGAATAAAGTAGCCGATCTCGACGCCGTTCTTGGCCTCCTCGGCGCGCTTGCGGGCCTGCATCATGTCGCCGGAATAGCCGACCGCGAGGCAGAGGTCGCCGTTGGCCAGCCCGTTGATGTATTCCGACGAGTGGAACTTGCGCACCGAGCCCCGCACCTTGAACAGCGCGTCGGTGACCTGGGAGATGTCGTCCCAGCGCTTGGAATCCGGCTTGAGGCCGTAGAACGGCAGCAGGCTCGGGATCAGGTCCTCGGGCGAATCGAGCAGCATCACGCCGCAATCCTTGAGCTTGGCCATCAGGCCCGGGTTGAGGACGAGGCTCCAGGTGTTGAGGGGCTGGTTCGCCCCCAGGCGCTCACGCACCAGGGCGAGGTTCACGCCGAGGCCGGTGGTGCCCCACATGTAGTCGACCGCGTAGGTGTTGCCGGGGTCGTAGGTGGCGAGCCGCGCGGCGATCTCGGGCCAGGCATGGACGAGGTTGGGGATCTTCGCCTTGTCGAGGGGCTGGAACACGCCCGCCCGGATCAGCCGCTGCAGGAACGGCCCGGAGGGCGCCACCACGTCGTAGCCCGAGCGCCCGGCCAGCAGCTTGGTCTCGAGGATCTCGTTGTTGTCGTAGGTGTCGTAGACGACCTTGATGCCGGTCTCCCGGGTGAAGGCCTCCAGCACCTTCGGGTCGATGTAGTCCGACCAGTTGTAGATGTTGACGACGCGCTCGCCCTTCGGCGCGGCCGTCTCGGCGCGGGCCCCGGGCAGGCCGAGCGCCAGGGCGGCGAGCGCCCCGGCGATCAGCCCTGCGGCGGAGATCCCCCCGGAGAGGAGCGCGCGGCGGGTGCCGGCTCGGATCATGCCTGTCCTTTCGCGGCGACCACCACGATCTCGACCAGGTATTCGGGGGCGGCGAGCTTGGCCTCCACGGTGGCGCGGGCGGGCGGGTTGTCCTGGGGCACCCAGGCATCCCAGGCGGCGTTCATCTCCGCGAAGGTGGCGATGTCGGCCAGATAGATCGTGGTGGTGAGGATGCGGCTCTTGTCGGTGCCGGCGGCCGCCAGCAGGCGGTCAATCTCGCCCAGGATCTCCTGGGTCTGCGCGGTGACGCCGGCGCCCACCACGGTCCCGGCGACCTGGCCGGCGAGGAACACCATGTCGCCGTAGGTGACGGCCTGGCTCATGCGGGGACCGGATTCGAAGCGCTGGATCGGCGTGGCCTGGATCGTCATGGCGGGAATACGTGCCTTTCACATGCCGGACCGGCGCCCCGTGGCGCCGGGACGTCCGGCCCAGCGTTGTGCCGCGCCGGGTGCCCGAGCGTAAAGAGGCCCGGCGCGCGATCCCTTGGACGCAACACGACAAAGTCGCGTGCCGCAGCGCAACTCATCCCACGGGTGCGGCGTTCTCACCCCAGGCAGAGGCCAAGGCGACACAGCCAGCCGTCACGGCCAGGGAAGTCCGACCCAGAGGGTTCGGCCAAAAAGTTCGAGGATCAGCTCATGGGTATCATCTGGACCATCATCATCGGTTTCCTGGCCGGTGTTATCGCCAAGTTCATCATGCCGGGCAGCAATGAGCCGGGCGGCTTCATCCTGACCACGATCCTCGGCATCGTCGGCGCCTTCGTCGCCACCTTCCTGGGCCAGGCGCTCGGCTGGTACGGGCCCAACCAGGGCGCGGGCCTCATCGGCGCCGTCGTCGGTGCCATCGTGGTCCTGGCGATCTACGGCTTCATTCAGGGCCGTCGCTCGACCACCACGCTCTGATCCCACCCGGATCCGAAAGGTCGAACGAGACGGGGCGCCTCACCGAGGCGCCCCTTTTTCGTGTCCGACGGGATTTCTGTCCGGTCGAGAGGGCGCAGAGGCCGGCCTCTGCGCCCGGTCGTTCTCAGGCCTCGGTCACGGCCTTGACGGCGCAGTGGCCGGTAGCGCCCCGGATGGCGAGGCCGGCGCCGACCACGAGGGCCGCAAGGCTGAGCCACTTGTTCGGGCGCGGCTGCGCGGCGGCGGCCGCGATGCCGAGGCCGAGGACCACCGAGACGGCGCGTTCCGTGGTGGTCAGGTTCGGGGTGCCGCTGAAGATGTCGTGGACCATCGCATTGGCCATGTCAGGCGTCTCCTGTGCTGCGTCGCGGGGCGAACGCGGCGGAGGGAGCGCCGTTCCACCACGGGGCGTGCGGCGCGGCACGACGACGTCGCGCAGGCCCGGGTTCCGGCCACGTTCCTAGCGGGCGTTCGGCAGCCGCACCGTGACGCCGGGCCGGCCGGCCTGCGCCCCACCCTGCGCCTGCGCTTCGGCGGGCGCATCGGCCGAGGCCGACGGCGGGCCGCCCCAGCGCGTCGCCTCGATGTGCACCGTGCCCCAGCCGGTGGCGACCGTGATCGACACCGGCAGCAGCAGCGTCCCGTCGAGGATCGGCGCGAAACGCACCCGGATCTCGTCGTTGTCGGCCATGCGCCGGACATTGCTGCCGCCCGAGCGGTGCCCGGAGATCGGCACCCAGCGCACCCGGCACGCGAGAGCGGGGCCCTGGTAGGCGCCCTCGGTCACCGCCACGAGAGTGCCGCGGGACAGCACCAGGTCGGCACGCGTCGCCCCGTCGAAGACGGCGATGCGCCGGTCGCACAGGCCTGGCTCCAGGGGAGCAGGGCCGAGCGGAATCGTCAGCATGGTCAGGGGATCGACCACGCCGACCCGGTCCTCCGGCGCCACCGGGACGCGGTCCGTGCGCGGGGCCGGAGGCGGCTCGACGCTGGCGCTGCGCACGCGGCCGCCGGCGAGATCCAGCGCGACCGCGACCGGCTTGCCGCCGTAGCGGCTGTCGACCCGGAAGGTGGCGGTCACCGCGCCGGTGCGGGTCGTCGATCCGGCGACCACGGCCCTGCCGGCACCGTCGAAGAAGACGCCCGCGAGCCCGTGCAGAGCCGCGTCGAGTTCGAGGGCGTAGCGGTCTCCGGCCCGCTCGACGACCAGGGTGGCTTCGCCGGCCTGCAGGTTGAGGACGCTCAACCCATAGACGACGCTGAAGCGGCGCGTGGGCGCATCGCCCGCGGCCTGCGCGCAGGTCGCGCCGGCGCCGAGCGCCAGCCCCGCCAGGACCGGGGCGTATCTGTGCCTGCGACCGGACACCGGCGTCATGCCCCAGCGCGCCAAGGGCGGCGCAACGATTGTCATATCAACGTCCGGCCCAGGTAGTATGCGCGCTTCGGCACCTCTCGCGCCGTCCGGGACACCCCTCGTTGGACCGATACGCTCTCTACTTCACGCCCGCTCCGGGCTCGGCTCTGGCCGCTTTCGGGGACGCGATCCTCGGTCCCGGTCTAGGGCTAGGTTCCGTGCCCGTGCCCGTGCCCGGGGCGCTCGCGGATCTCGTCGCCGCCCACACCGCCGCGCCGCGCGTCTACGGCTTCCACGCCACCTTGAAGGCGCCGATGCGGCTCCGTCCGGGCATGACCGAAGCCGATGTCTTCGCGGCCGCCGAGGCCCTGGCGGCGCACCGGGCGCCCCTGCCCGCCGGTCCCCTGCGGGTGGCCGCCCTCGGCGATTTCCTCGCTCTGGTGCCGGCAGCAGCGCCCCCCGCCCTCAGCCTTCTCGCCGCCGAGTGCGTCGCCGCCCTTGATCCCCTGCGCGCGCCCCTGACCGACGCCGAGCGGGCCCGCCGCCGTCCCGAACGCCTCGACCCGCGCGGCCGGGCGCTGCTGGAGCGCTGGGGCTACCCGCACGTGTTCGAGGCCTTCCGCTTCCACATGACGCTGACGGAGCGGCTGAATCCGGAGGCGCGGGCGGCCGCCCTGCCCGTTCTGGCCGAGGCCGCCGCCGGTCTTCCGGACCTCGTGATCGATGGGGTCAGCGTGGTCGGACAGGCCGGCGCCGCGCCGTTCCACCTGTTGCGCCGCCTCCCCTTCCGCCCCTGAAGGAACACCCGATGGTCTCCGACCGCCTCGGCCTCGAACCGGCCGTCCACCCCACGGCTCAGCTCTGGGATTGCCGCCTCGGCCGCTACACCGAGGTCGGCGCGCGCACCCGCCTCAGCGAGACGCATCTCGACGATTATTCCTACATCGCCGAGGACGGGCAGGCGAACTATGCCACTGTCGGCAGGTTCTGCTCGATCGCCTCGCACGTGCGGATCAACCCCGGCAACCACCCGATGGAGCGGGCCTCGCAATCCCACTTCACCTATCGGGCCAGCGCCTACTGGCCGGGGGAAGCGCAGGACGAACCGGCCTTCTTCGCCCGGCGCCGCGCCCTGCCGGTCACCATCGGCCACGATGTCTGGATCGGCCACGGGGCCGTGATCCTGGCCGGGCGCACCGTCGGCACCGGGGCGGTGGTGGGCGCCGGCACGATCCTGACCCGGGATGTCGCACCCTACACCATCGTGGTCGGCAATCCGGGCCGCGTCGTGCGCCGCCGCTTTCCGGAAGCGATCGCCGAGCGTCTGCAAGCTTTGGCCTGGTGGGACTGGGACCACGCGCGCCTGGGCCGTGCCATGCCAGACTTCCGGTCCCTTGGTATCGAAGCTTTCCTCGAGCGCTACGAAGGCGAAGACACCTGACTCCGTCTTTCGTTTAGCCGAACAACTGTCATGAACCTGTCGCGCGGGACGGGTTTACCGACGTTCATCGTGAATAGCCGGATACCCGCATGCTGATCCTCGAAGATCTGACGCGCCGCTACGGCGACCGCCGCGCCGTGGACGGCGTCTCGCTCGCCATTCCCCGGGGCCGCTTCGTCGGTGTGATCGGGCGCTCCGGGGCCGGCAAGTCGACCCTGCTGCGGATGATCAACCGCCTGGCGGAGCCGACCGGCGGCCGCATCCTGTTCGACGGCCTCGACGTCACCGGCCTCAAGGGCCGCGACCTGCGGCGCTGGCGCACCCGCTGCGCCATGATCTTCCAGCAGTTTCACCTCGTCGGCCGCCTCGACGTGCTCAGCAACGTCCTGATGGGCCGGCTTTCCGAGGTGCCCCGGCACCGCTCGCTGCTCAAGCTCTGGTCCGAGCGTGAGCGCGCCCTGGCGCTGGCCGCCCTCGACGCCTTCGGCATGGGCGACTTCGCCGGCCACCGGGCCGACCAGCTCTCCGGCGGCCAGCAGCAGCGCGTCGCCATCGCGCGGGCGATGATGCAGGCCCCCGACCTGATCCTGGCCGACGAGCCCGTGGCCTCCCTCGACCCGCGCAACACCCGCATCGTCATGGACGCCCTCGCCGAGGCCAACCAGCGCCACGGCATCACCGTGCTGTGCAACCTGCATTCCCTCGATCTCGCCCGCACCTATTGCGACCGCCTCGTCGGCCTCGCCGATGGCCGTCTCGTGTTCGACGGCGCCCCCGCCGACCTGACCGAGGACGTCGCCCGCCAGCTCTACGGGCTGGAGGCCGGCGAGGTCATGGACGCGCCCGCGCCCGCCCGCCGCGCGCCCTACCCTGCCGCCCTCGTCGCCTGATCCTGAAGTCAACCATCCGGAAGATTGCCATGCTGACCCGTCGATCCCTCGCCGGAGCCCTCGCGCTCGCCCTCCTCGCCGCTCCCGCCGCCGCGCAGGACTGGAAGGTGGCCTATCCGGAACTGACCCTGGCGGTGATCCCCGCCGAGAACGCGTCGGGCACCACCGATCGCTACGCGCCGATGACCGCCTATCTGTCGAAGGCCCTCGGCGTGCCGGTCAAGCTGCGCATCGCCAACGACTACGCCGCCGTGATCGAGAGCCAGCGCGCCGGCAACGCCCAGCTCGCCTTCTACGGCCCCGCCTCCTTCGCCCGCGCGGTGATGACCGGCGTCAAGGTCGAGCCCATCGTCAACCAGCGCCACAACACCGGCGCCTCGGGCTACTACTCGGTGATCTACGTGCGCGCCGACAGCCCCTACAGGACGATCGAGGACCTGAAGGGCAAGAACCTTGCGCTGGTCGACCCCAATTCCACCTCCGGCAACCAGGCGCCGCGCTTCTTCCTGAGCAAGGCCGGCTACCCGGTCGACACCTTCTTCGGCAAGACCGTCTATGCCGGCAGCCACGAGAACGCGGTTCTCGCCCTGGTGCAGGGCACGGTGGACGCCGCCGCCAACCTCTACAACACCGACACCGACACCATGGTCACCCGCATGGCCGCCAAGGGCATGCTGAAGAAGCCAGCCGGCACGCCGATGAGCCAGGCCGATTTCCGCGTGGTGTTCAAGTCCGACTTCCTGCCCGAGGGCCCCTTCGCCATGCTGTCGAGCCTGCCGGACGCCTTGAAGACGACGATCCGCGATGCCCTGGTGGCCCTGCCCACGGCCGACAAGGCGGCCTTCGACCGGCTCTCGGACGGCAAGGACCAGGGCCTCACGCCCGTGACCCTGAAGGACTACCAGCCGGTCATCGAGATGCTGAAGTTCAACGACGACCAGCGCCGCAAATCGTGAGCGCACCCCGTGTGAGCCGCCGGTGACGGCCGATGCCTGAGCGGATCACGCCCTTGCCCCCGGACCGAGCCGCCCTTCTGGCGGGGGCCTATGACGGCGCCGTCGCGGCGACCCGGCGCCGGATCTGGGCCGGCCTCGCCGTGCTCGCGGTCCTCACCGCCCTCGCCGCCCAGGCGGCCGAGGTGCGCCCGCTCGTGCTCGCGGCCCATATCGGCCGGTTCACCGACTACATCGTCCAGATCCTGCCCCACCTGACCCTGGGGAACCTGCGGGGCGATCTCGCCGAATGGTACTGGGGCTGGCCGAAATGGCTGGCGCTTCTGGGCGAGACCCTGCTGATGGCCTATCTCGGAACCCTGTTGGGGGCGATCGCCGGGTTCTGCCTGTGCTTCTCCGCCGCCGCCAACGTCACGGGAAGCCGGACGACCTGCTTCCTGGTGCGGCGCGGGCTCGAATTCTGCCGCACGGTGCCGGAGATCGTGTTCGCGCTCCTGTTCGTCATCGCCTTCGGCCTCGGGCCGATGGTGGGCGTGCTGGCGCTGGCGATCCACAGCACGGGGGCGCTGGGCAAGCTGTTCTCGGAGGTCGTCGAGAACATCGACCTGAAGCCGGTGGAGAGCCTGACCGCGGCCGGGGCCGGGCGGATCGAGACCCTGCGCTTCGCCGTGCTGCCGCAGGTGCTGTCGAACTTCGTCTCGTACGGGCTGCTGCGCTTCGAGATCAACGTGCGGGGCGCCGGCGTCATGGGCTTCGTCGGGGCCGGCGGCATCGGGCAGGAACTGCTCGTGGCGATCCGCAACTTCTACTACGCCGACGTCAGCGCGATCCTGGTCCTGATCATCCTCACCGTGATGGCGATCGACCTCGGCACCGAGCGCCTGCGCCACCATCTCCTTGGAAGCCTGCGATGACCGGTCCCGACCTGAGCCCGGCCGAGATCGCCGCCCTGCGGCAGCGCTTTCCGGAGAGCTTCCGCCCGGCCTGGCGCGGCCGCCTCGTCGCGGGCCTGGCGCTCGCCGCCCTCGCGGCGCTGTCGGGCTACGCGCTGGTGCGCCTCGATTTCTCCGCCGCCCGCCTGCTCGCCGGCCTCGGCCGCCTCGGCGAATTCAGCCTGCTGATGCTGCCGCCGGAGGCCGGCGGACGGGCCTGGACCTTCCTGCAGGCTTTGGCCGAGACCCTCGGCATCGCCTTCATCGGCACGCTGACGGCGGCCCTCGTGGCCTTTCCGATCGCATTCCTGGCCGCCCGCAACGTCGTGCCGAACCCGTTCGTGCATGTCACCGTCCGGCGCGGCCTCGACGTGGTGCGCTCCGTCGACGTGCTGATCTGGGCGCTGATCTGGATCAACGTGGTCGGGCTCGGCCCCTTCGCGGGGGCGCTCGCCATCGCGTGCGCGGATGTGGGGGCGCTCGGCAAGCTGTTCTCGGAAGCCGTCGAGACCGTCGACGGCAAGGCCGGCGAGGGCGTCTCCGCCTCCGGCGGGGCCGAATTGCACCGCATCCGCTTCGGCCTGATTCCCGCGGTGCTGCCGGTACTCGGCAGCCAGGTGCTGTACTTCTTCGAATCGAACACCCGCTCGGCCACCATCATCGGCATCGTCGGCGCGGGCGGCATCGGCCAGTACCTCACCGAGCTGATCCGCGTCCTCGAACTGCGCCAGGTCGCCTTCCTGATCCTGATGATCCTCGTCACCGTGGCGATCATCGACGCCGTCTCCGGACGCCTGCGCCGGGCCCTGATCGGCGGCGCGGCGCGCTGAGGCCGAACCCCGAACCCCGAACGCCGAATCCCGGCCTCCCCCGTCAGCCCGGCAGGCTGTCCCCCGAGACGGGGCCGATCCGCTCGGCCGCGAAGCGCGCGCGCAGCCAGGCGGCGGCGGGGCCGCAGGGCCGCTGCTTGTGCCAGACCAGTTCCAGGGCGATCGGCCAGTCGCCCGCGTCGAACTGCAGGTCCGGCGTGACGAGGTACGGCGCCGTCAGCGACGAGGCGATGACGTGGTCGGTGACGAAGGCCCAGCCGATCCCGTGCTTCACCAGCTCCAGGATCACCCAGTGGCTCTCCACCCACCACACCTCGGCGGCCACCCGCAGGCGGCGCTTCTCCGGCCCGTCGCTGCGCGCGGCGACCAGGATCTGGCGGTGGCGCTTCAATTCCTCCCATTCCACCCGCGCCTTGGCGAGCGGGTGGTCGCGTCCGCACACGAGCTTGAGGGGCACCCAGCCGATGGTCTGGAAGCCAAGCTCCGTGGGCAGCACCTCCTGGCGCCACATCACCCCGAGATCGGCGGCGCCGGACTGCACCATGCGGCTGACATCCTCCATCAGGGGGAACAGCAGCTCGAGTTCGACGAAGGGAAAGTGCCGGGCGAAGTCGGCGAAGAGCGCGCCCAGGGCATGCTCCGGATACAGCTCGTCGATGGCCACCACGAGGCGGTTTTCCACCCGCTGCTCCAGGCTGCGGGCCACGCCGATCAGGTGCTCGCGCCGGTCGAGCACCACCCGCGCCTCCAGCAGGAGCCGCTCCCCCGCCGGGGTGAGCACCGGGTTGCGGCCCGCCCGGTTGAACAGCGTAACCCCGAGATCGGCCTCGAGATTCGCCACCTGGGTGCTGACGGCCGACTGCGCCTTCCGCAGCATTCGGGCGGCGCCGGAGAAGGACCCGGCCTCGGCCGCCGCCACGAAAGCCTGGAGCTGATCGAGCGAGACGGCCATCTATCTGATCCTCAGATACCTACTAACTTGTCGAACCGGTTATCGCAGATAGAAGACCCGCAACCAACGCGGCTTTTCGAGACCCCTTCATGCGCAGCACCCGTGACCGTATCCGCCACGCCCTCCTGTTCGAGCTGTTCGGGTTGTCCCTGATGATCCCGCTCGGCACCGTGCTGTTCGGCCTGCACGCCTCCGACATGGGGGTGATCGGCATCGGCAGCGCCCTGATCGCGACGGCCTGGAACTACGTCTACAATCTCGGCTTCGACCGGTCGATGCAGCGGCTGACCGGGCACACCCGCAAGAGTCTCCTGCTGCGGGTGGGGCATGCCGTGCTGTTCGAGGCGGGCCTGCTGATGATCCTGCTGCCGCCGATCGCCTGGTACCTCGGCATCGGCCTGATGGAGGCCTTCTTCATGGATCTGGCGATCGCGGCCTTCTACGTGGCCTACGCCTTCGTCTTCAATCTCGCCTACGATCGGGCCTTCCCCCTGCCGAACTGGGGCAAGGTCGCGGCCGGGCCGTCCGTCTGAGCGAGGGCCGTCATGCCCGCGTTCCTCTCCGCGTCCTCCTGCCTCGCGGGCGGCCTCTTCTGTGCCGCGGGGCCCTCCCCTTCCCCGGCAGGCAATACGGCCTCCGGTCGGTCGGCGACGAAACGCGCGGCGATTCCGGAGAATTCGGGCGTCCGGAGATAGCCGTAGGACTTGTGCGGGTTCGGCGTCCCGTCGGGGCGCCGATAGCCGTTGACGACCCGCTGGTCCGCGACGCCGACGCCGCGTTCGCTGGCAGCGTAGTCCGGACCCAGGGACCCCATGATGGCGACCACGTCATCGCCATCGGCCAGGTTCGTCCAGGCCGCGACGTTGTTCGGCACGCGGAGCGGGCCGTGCTCGCCCTCGAACTTGAGCTTCACCTTCGCCAGACCCAGGGGCGAGGCCGCCGTGACGAGGTGGTCGATGCGCAGGGCGGGGTCTTCCCGCTCCAGCATCCGCAAGACGTCGTAGGCGATGACCGATCCCATCGAGTGCGCCACCAGCAGGATGCGATGGCTGCGGAACGCCCTCAGGCGCTCGCTCAGCCGCGCCCGGACCCGGCGGGCGAAGTCCCGCTCGGCGTGGTAGTGCCAGAGGTCGTCGAAGCGATGCTCCAGGATCACGTCGTCCACGAGGGTGAGGCCGGTCGCCTCCTCGACCGCATCGATCCCGGCATAGATCGGCGCCAGCACGGCGTTGGCGGTGAGCACCGGCGCCGCGTCCCCGCCGGGCAGCGGGCCCGTCCCATCATAGGGCCGGTACGGCTCGCGGTTGCCGTCCTCGGACAGGGGCGCGTCGTAGCGGAGGTCGGCCCAGTAGACGAACTCGAACCGGAAGGCAGGCTCCGCGAGGCCCTGGTTGCGCGCGAGGCCCTCGCTGACCGCCGCCTTCCACCAGCGCGTCTTCTCGTCTGCGGGCGGCTTGTTCGCCAGGCCGTGGATGCCGATGACGACGCAGTCGCGCTCCATGGGTCCGCTCTCCATGGGTCCGCAAGGTTCCTCTCGACGACGGCGCGCCGGTCGCGCGCGACAAGCGGAACGCCGAGCCCCCCGGCAGGGATGCATCAGGCCGGCGGATACGGGGACGCAGGCCACCGCCAGCTCCCGAATCCGTCCGATCCGACATTCGGCTGATCGCCTCGGAGGGTGCCAGCCAGACCGCGCTTCCTCGCCGGGCGGACTCACACATCCACGTTTTGGGAAGCTCGACCACGTTTTAAGAAGCGCGACGCGTCGCTCTCCCCCTTGTGGAGAGAGGTCAGGAGTGGGGTGGTTGGGTGACCCGGCGGATCGCGGGAAGGCCCGAGATCCGCTCGGAGGAGGGCCGCGTCGCGTCGAGAGGCGTGACGATCGTAGGCGCCACGCAGGCGCCGATCACTCCACCACCAGTTCCACCCGGTCGGCGGCGAACAGGCTGCGGGTGGCCTGGATGCGAAGGCCCGCCCCGTCCACGTTCACGCTCGACAGGGCGATGAGGGTGCGGCCGGGGGCGATGTCGAGGCGCGACGCCTCCTCCGCCTCGGCGGGGCGGGCGCCGATCCGGGTCGAGAGCCGGGTGTAGTCGGCGACCCCGAAATCCGCATACGCCCGGGTGATCGAACCGCTGCCGGCGTAGGCCGCGTCGAATCCGGCAAAGCGCGGCAGCGGCAGACAGGTGCGGGCCGTCGAGATCGGCGCGCCGTCGGCCCGGTGCACGGTCAGCAATTCGAGGATCGGGACGCCGGGGGCGAGCGCCAGGGCCTCGGCCCAGCCCGCATCGGCCGGCACGGTCGCGGCGGCGATCAGGTCGCCCCAGGCCTCGCGGCCGGTGCGCGAGACGATCTCCGAGAATCGGGTGCGCGGGCCGATCGGATAGGGGATCGGCCCCTGCTCCACGAAGCTGCCCCTGCCCTGCGTGGTGCGGACCAGCCCGCCCTCGGCAAGCACGCCCAGCGCCCGGCGCACCGTGTGCCGGTTCACGCCGAAGCGCGCGGCGAGCGCCGATTCCGAGGGCAGTTGCCCCCCGGCGGCGAAGACCCCGCTTCGGATCTCCTCCGCCAGAGCGTCGGCGATCTGCCGCCAGGCCGCCAGGCCGGCGCCCCGCTGGAGGGCCGTCACGCCGGTGTCGCGCACCTCATTCATGGATGGCTCGCACGAATTGCCCGCATGACGTCCTCGAAAGCCCTTGCGTCCGCTCATCCGCTTGTCTAGACGTATAGACAGGTTTGGAGACCGATCGATGCCGAGCGCCAGCCAAACACCACCTGAGCCCCCGATGCCAGACCCCGCCGCCCGGCAACGCGCGATGGCTCGGGCCGGACAGGCCACCCTGGACGAACTGCACGCGGCCCTGGCGCAGGCCGGCGCGAACCCGGTGGCCGAGGATCTGCGCCGGCCGGAGACCGGACTGGTCATGGTGCGCGGCCGAATCGGCGGCGACGGCCGGCCCTTCAACGCCGGCGAGGCCACGGTGACCCGGGCGGCGGTGCGCCTGCCCGGCGGCGAGACCGGCTTCGCCTACCATCTCGGCCGCGACCGGGACCGCGCCCGCCTCGCCGCCATCGTGGATGCCCATTGGCAGCGCCCGGAGGCACGGCCCGCCCTCGATGCGGCCCTGGCCGCCATCGCCGAACGCCGGGCGGAGGCTGCGGCGCAGGCCGCCCGCAAGGTCGCGGCGACGCGGGTGAACTTCTTCACCCTGGCGCGGGGAGAGGATTGATGGCTCAGACTCACACCCAGGCCCTTGCCAAGACCCAGGCCGAGACTCTTTCCCAAACTCGGACTCTTGCCCGCGGCTTCGCCGATCCCGTCCATGAGGGGCAGGCGGTGTTCCGCGCCGCGATGGAGGCCTTGAGCCGGCCCGGCCGCCTCCGCCCCCTGGCCACCGCCCTGGTGCCCCCGGCGCCGCTCACGCCGGAACTCGCGGCGCTGGCCCTGGCGCTCATCGACGCCGACACGCCGGTCTGGCTCGATGCACCGCTCCGGGCCGAGCCGGCGGTCGCCGCCTTCCTGCGCTTCCACACCGGGGCGCCGCTCGTCGACGCGCCGGATCGGGCCGCCTTCGCGCTGATCGCCGATCCGGCCCGTTGCCCGGCCTTCACGGACTTCACGCCCGGCACCCCCGCCTACCCGGATGCCTCCGCCACGCTGATTCTCGCCGTCGAGACCCTGTCCGACGAAGGCGGCCCCGCCTTCGCGGGGCCGGGCATCCGCGGCACCGTATCGTTCGACGCGTCGCCCCTGCCCGCCGACTGGGCGTCGCGTTGGGCCGCGAACCACGCGGCCTTCCCCCTGGGCCTCGATCTCCTGTTCGTCGCCCCCGGGTCCCTTGCCGGCCTCCCGCGCTCGACCCGTCCCGTCGCCCCGGAGATGTCCCCATGTACGTAGCCGTGAAGGGCGGCGAAGCCGCCATCGACAACGCTCACCGGCTCCTGGCCGAGGCCCGGCGCGGCGACCCGGCGGTGCCCGATCTCGGCGTGGCGCAGATCCGCGAGCAGATGCGCCTCCTGGTCGACCGGGTGATGACCGAGGGCTCGCTCTACGATCCGGATCTCGCCGCCCTCGCCCTCAAGCAGGCCCGGGGCGACGTGGTCGAGGCGGTGTTCCTGGTGCGGGCCTACCGCACCACGCTGCCGCGCTTCGGCGCCACCGCGCCCGTCGACACCGGCGCGATGACGCTGACGCGGCGCATCTCCGCCACCTTCAAGGATCTGCCCGGCGGGCAGGTGCTGGGTCCGACCTTCGACTACACCCACCGCCTCGTGGATTTCGCCCTGGGCGACGGCGCCGATCCGGTGCCGGCCGCCGAGGCCGAGCCGGAGGCCGACGCCGCCGTCTGCCCACGGGTCACCGACCTCCTCGGTCAGGCCGGGCTGCTCGAGCCCTCGCCCCCGGACGCGGGCGCCCCCGTCGGCGACCTCACCCGCGAGCCGGTGGACTACCCCGCCGATCGGGCCGTCCGCCTTCAGGGGCTGGCGCGGGGCGACGAGGGCTTCATCCTGGCGCTCGGCTACTCGACGCAGCGCGGCTACGGCCGCACCCACCCCTTCGTCGGCGAGATCCGGGTCGGGGCGGTGGCGCTCGAATTCACGCCGGAAGAGCTGGGCTTCCCGGTCTGCCTCGGCGCGGTCGATCTGACCGAGTGCCAGATGATCAACCAGTTCCACGGCAGCGATGCGGTGCCGCCGCAATTCACCCGGGGCTACGGCCTCGTCTTCGGCCAGGGCGAGCGCAAGGCCATGGCGATGGCCCTGGTGGACCGCTCGCTCCGGGCCGCCGAGCTCGGCGAGCCCGTGGTGGTGCCGGCCCAGGATCAGGAATTCGTGCTGGCCCATTGCGACAGCCTGCAGGCGACGGGCTTCGTCGAGCACATGAAGCTGCCGCACTACGTCGATTTCCAGGCCGAACTCGATCTCGTCCGGCGCCTGCGCGCCGAGCATGCCGCCCGGGCGGCCGATTCGGTCCCGGACGAATCCGCCTGGCCGGAGGCCGCCGAATGAACCCGCAAGGTCCCCTCTCCGTCACGGTCTCGGCCGGCACCGGCTACAACTTCGCCTATCTCGACGAAGGGACGAAGCGGATGATCCGCCGGGCCATCCTCAAGGCCATCGCGATCCCCGGCTACCAAGTGCCCTTCGCCGCCCGCGAGATGCCGATGCCCTACGGCTGGGGCACCGGCGGCGTGCAGGTCACCGCCGCGATCCTGGGCGCCGCGGACGTCCTCAAGGTGATCGACCAGGGCGCCGACGACACCACCAACGCGGTCTCGATCCGGCGCTTCTTCACCGCCACCGCGGGCATCGCCACCACGACCCGCACGGCCGACGCCACGGTGATCCAGACCCGCCACCGCATCCCGGAGGCGCCGCTCGCCGAGGGTCAGGTCCTCGTCTACCAAGTGCCGATCCCCGAGCCCTTGCGCTTCCTCGAGCCGCGCGAGACCGAGACGCGCCAGCTCCACGCGTTGGCCGAATACGGCCTGATGCACGTCAAGCTCTACGAGGACATCGCCCGCCACGGCCACATCGCCACCACCTACGCCTACCCGGTGGAGGTGGCCGGGCGCTACGTGATGGACCCCTCCCCGACGCCGAAATTCGACAACCCCAAGATGGACGACTGCCCCGCCCTCCAGCTCTTCGGGGCGGGCCGCGAGAAGCGCATCTACGCGATCCCGCCCTACACCCGGGTGCGCAGCCTCGACTTCGAGGACCATCCGTTCCGGGTCCAGAGCTTCGACCGCCCCTGCGCCTTGTGCGGCGCCGAAGGCGTCTATCTCGACGAGGTCGTCCTCGACGATGCCGGCGGCCGGATGTTCGTCTGCTCGGACACCGATCATTGCGAGACCCGCCGTGTTGAGACCCGCCGTGACGAGACCCGCCGCGCCGACGGCCATACCGGAGAGGCCGCGTGATGGAACCGCTCCTGACCGTCGAAGGCCTGACCAAGCGCTACGGCCGGCGCCTCGCCTGCGACGGCATCGGCTTCAGCCTCGACCCCGGCGAGGTCCTGGCGGTGGTCGGCGAATCGGGCTCCGGCAAGTCGACCCTGCTGTCGCTCATCGCCGGCGAGGTCGCGGCCGATGCGGGCTCGGTGTCCTACCGCATGCGCGACGGCGAAACGCGTGACCTCGACGCGTTGAGCGTGGTCGACCGACGCGCGCTGATGCGCACGGATTGGGGCTTCGTGCGCCAGGACGCCACCCAGGGCCTGCGCATGGCGGTCTCCGCCGGCGGCAATGTCGGCGAGCGCCTGATGGGGGTGGGCGACCGCCATTACGGCCGCATCCGCGCCACCGCCCTCGACTGGCTCGCCCGCGTCGAGATCGCCCCCGACCGGGTCGACGATCCGCCGACGCGCTTCTCCGGCGGTATGCGCCAGCGCTTGCAGATCGCCCGCAACCTCGTCACCGCGCCCCGTCTCGTGCTCATGGACGAGCCGACCTCGGGCCTCGACGTCTCGGTCCAGGCCCGCCTCCTCGATATGATCCGGGGTCTGGTGGCCGAGCTCGGCCTCGCGGTGATCATCGTCACCCACGACCTCGCCGTGGCGCGCCTGCTCTCGCACCGCGTCCTCGTCATGCGCGCGGGCCGGGTGATCGAGACCGGTCTGACCGACCAGGTCCTGGACGACCCCCAGGCCGCCTACACCCAGCTCCTCGTCTCCTCGGTGCTCGCCGCATGACGCTTCACGCAACGATGCCCCTCCTGGTTTTCGACAACGTGGCCAAGAGCTTCACCCTGCATCTGCGCGGCGGCTCCGTGCTGCCGGTGATCGCCGACGCCACCCTGGCGGTCCATCCGGGCGAGTGCGTCGTGCTCGGCGGCGCCTCGGGGGCGGGCAAGTCCTCGCTCCTCAAGATGGCTTACGGCAATTACCGCTGCGCTGCCGGCGCCATCCGGGTCCGCGATCGCGACCGCATCGTCGACCTCGCCACGGCCGCACCGCGTGAGATCCTGGGCCTTCGCCGCACCACCCTGTCCTACGTCTCGCAGTTCCTTCGGGTGATTCCCCGTGTCAGCGCCCGCGCCGTGGTGGAGGCCGCCGGCCGCGAGGGCGGCCTCGGCCCCGAGGCGGCCCGCATCCGGGCGGGCGACCTCCTGGCCCGTCTCAACCTGCCTGAGCGCCTGTGGGCCCTGCCTCCCGCCACCTTCTCGGGGGGCGAGCAGCAGCGGGTGAACATCGCCCGCGGCCTCATCGCCGAGCGGCCGATCCTCCTCATGGACGAGCCGACGGCCTCCCTCGACGCGCAGAACCGTGCCGTCGTGGTGGACCTCATCGCCGAGAAGCGCGCCGCCGGCACCGCCATCCTCGGCATCTTCCACGATGCGGACGTGCGCGAGGCGGTGGCGACCCGGATCGTCGACGTCGCCGCCTTCCGCGGAGCGACGGCGGCATGAAGCGGGAACAGGCAAGCATGACGGACCGGGTCGAAATTCTCGAGAACGCGCGCCTGGTTCTGCCCGACCGGGTCGAGACCGGCTGGCTCGCGGCGGTCGACGGGCGCATCGCCGAGATCGGCACCGGGCGCGCGCCCGAGCGCGGCCTCGACTGCGCGGGCGACACCATCATCCCGGGCCTCGTCGAACTCCACACCGACCATCTGGAGAGCCACTACGCCCCGCGCCCCGGCGTGCGCTGGCATCCCCTCGGGGCGGTGCTGGCCTACGATGCCCAGATCGCGGCGTCCGGCATCACCACGGTGTTCGATTCGCTGCGGGCCGGCACCGATCCGGACGGCAGCGGCCTCGGCACCGAACTGGAGCTTCTGGCTGCCGCCCTGGCGGAAGCCCAAGGTGCGGACCTGTTCCGGTCCGAGCACCGCACCCATCTGCGCTGCGAGATTCCCTCCACCGACGTGGTCGGGACCGTGCGCGCCTTCGCCGAGCGCTATGCCATCGGCCTGCTGTCGCTGATGGACCATACGCCGGGCCAGCGTCAGTTCCGCGATGTGGCCAAGTACTACGTCTATGCCGGGCGCGGCGGTCGCTCCCTGGAGGAGATCAAGCTCAGCACCGAGCGCAAGATGCGCGACGGCCATGCCCTCAACGCCGTGAACCGGCCCGCCCTGGTGGCGCTGGCTCGCGAACGCGGCATCCCGCTTGCCAGCCACGACGACACCACGCTGGCCGACGTGGCGCTGTCGCGCGACGAGTCGGTGGCGCTCGCCGAATTCCCCACCACCCTGGAGGCGGCCGAGGCGTCGCACGCGGCCGGCATCACCGTGATGATGGGGGCACCCAATCTGATCCGGGGCGGCTCGCATTCGGGCAACGTCGCGGCTCATACCCTGGCGGAGGCCGGTATCCTCAGCATCCTGTCCTCGGACTACGTGCCGGCAAGTCTGCTGATGGCCGCTTTCGGCCTGTCCGAGCGCGTGCCCGGCATCAGCCTGCCTGACGCCATCGCCACCGTGACGGCCAATCCGGCCCGCGCCACCGGCCTGACCGATCGCGGCCGACTGGAATCGGGCCTGCGCGCCGATCTCGTCCGGGTCCGCCTCGCCCGGGGCGTGCCGGTCGTGCGCCAGGTCTGGCGCGCCGGCGAGCGGGTGGTGTGATGCCCGGCGGCTTCGCCCTCGTGGTCGGCCCGAGCGGGGCCGGCAAGGACACCCTGTTGCGGCTGGCGCGGGACGCGCTCGCCGGCGATCCCCGCTTCGTCTTCCCGCGCCGCCTCATCACCCGGGCGCCCTCGGCCCACGAGGACAACGTCGCCCTCACGGAGGAGGCCTTTTCCGCGGGCGCCGCCTCCGGTGCCTTCGCTCTGCACTGGCGGGCCCATGGCCTGGGCTACGCGATCCCCTCCGAGACCGTGGAGCAGGCCTGGGCCGGACGGGTGGTGGTCTGCAACGTCTCCCGCCGGATCGTTGACGAGGCTCGGCGGACCCTGCCGCATGTCGGCGTCGTCGCCATTACGGCCGCGTCCGACGTGCTCGCCCAGCGCCTGGCGGCCCGCGCCCGGCCCGAGGACGGTGATCTGCGCAGCCGCCTCGAGCGCGTCGTCCCGATCGAAGCCGCGTGCACGATCTGGAACGATCGCGACCCTGGCAGCGCCGCCGCGGCACTGATCGCCCACCTGCGCGAGCGGGCGGCCTGAACTTCAGTCGGTCCGGGGCCGAGGCCGTTCCTCCGAACGATAGAGAGCGCGGCCCTGGCGGGACCGCGCTCTTTCTCGTTTCGGACCATCGCCGGGCGCTCGCGCACCCGGCTCAGGCTGAAGCTTACGCCTCCTGGCGGGGTCCGCGGGCGCGGTCCTGCTCGGCGTTGCGCTCGGCCTTGAGCTTCTCGGTGAGGTCTTCGCCGGTCTCCTGGTCGACCACCTTCATGGACAGGCGGATCTTGCCGCGATCGTCCTGGCCGAGGAACTTGACCTTGACCTTCTGGCCTTCCTTGACGACGTCCGTCACCTTGGCGACCCGCTGGGCGGCGAGCTCCGAGATGTGGACGAGGCCGTCCTTGGCGCCGAAGAAGTTCACGAAGGCACCGAACTCCATCGTCTTCACGACGGTGCCGTCATAGATCATGCCAACTTCGGCTTCCGCCACGATGGAGCGGATCCAGTTGTAGGCGGCCTTGATGGCCTTGCCGTCGCTGGAAGCGATCTTCACCGTGCCGGTGTCGTCGATGTTGATCTTGGCGCCGGTCTTTTCGACGATCTCGCGGATCACCTTGCCGCCGGTGCCGATCACTTCCCGGATCTTGTCGGTGGGGATCTGCATGGTCTCGATGCGCGGTGCGTACTCGCCGAGCTCGGGACGGGCGTCGGTCAGGGCCTTGGCCATCTCGCCGAGGATGTGGACGCGGCCTTCCTGCGCCTGGTGCAGGGCGACCTTCATGATCTCTTCGGTGATGCCCGCGATCTTGATGTCCATCTGCAGCGAGGTGATGCCGGCTTCCGTGCCCGCCACCTTGAAGTCCATGTCGCCGAGGTGGTCCTCGTCGCCGAGGATGTCGGACAGCACGGCGTAGCGCTCACCCTCGAGGATGAGGCCCATAGCGATGCCCGCCACCGGACGGCGCAGGGGCACGCCGGCATCCATCAGCGACAGCGAGGCGCCGCAGACGGAGGCCATCGAGGAGGAGCCGTTGGACTCGGTGATCTCGGACACGACGCGGATCGTGTACGGGAACTCGTGGGCCGGCGGCAGCACGGGATGCACGGCGCGCCAAGCGAGCTTGCCATGGCCGATCTCGCGGCGGCCCGGGGAGCCCATGCGGCCGGTCTCGCCCACCGAGTAGGGGGGGAAGTTGTAGTGCAGCAGGAAGGTCTCCTTGTAGGTGCCTTCCAACGCGTCAATGAACTGCTCGTCCTCGCCGGTGCCGAGGGTGGCGACCACGAGGGCCTGGGTCTCGCCGCGGGTGAACAGCGACGAGCCGTGAGCGCGGGGCAGCACGCCGACCTGGGATTCGATCGGGCGCACGGTGCGCACGTCGCGGCCGTCGATGCGCGAGCCGGTGTCGAGGATGTTCCAGCGCACGACCTTGGACTGCGCTTCCTTGAACGCGGCCTTGACCTTCTCGGCCGGGAACTTCGCCTCGCCCTCGGCAGGGCAGAGGGCGGCCATCACCTTCGCCTTGACGGCGTCGACGGCGGCGTAGCGCTCCTGCTTGACGGTGTTCTTGTAGGCAGCGCGCAGATCGGACTCGCACACGTCGAGGACGGCCTGCTCCACGTCGCCGTTCTCGGGAGCCTGGAAATTGCGGGGCTCCTTGGCGGCCTTCTCGGCCAGACGGATGATCGCCTCGATGACCGGCTGGAAATGCTTGTGGCCGAACATCACGGCGCCGAGCATGATCTCCTCGTCGAGTTCCTTCGCCTCGGACTCGACCATCAGGACGGCATCCTGGGTGCCGGCGACGACGAGATCGAGGGTCGAGGCCTCGAGGTCGGCCACCAGCGGGTTGAGGCTGTACTGGCCGTTGGCATAGCCGACACGGGCGGCGCCGATCGGGCCCATGAAGGGCACGCCCGACAGGGTCAGGGCGGCGGAAGCGGCGACCATCGCGAGGATGTCGGGATCGTTCTCAAGGTCGTGGGTCAGGACGGTGACGACGACCTGGGTGTCGTTGCGCCAGCCCTCGACGAAGAGGGGGCGGATCGGGCGATCAATGAGGCGGGAGACCAGGGTCTCCTTCTCGCTGGGCCGACCCTCGCGCTTGAAGTAGCCGCCGGGGATGCGGCCGGCGGCGTAGGCGCGCTCCTGATAGTTCACCGTGAGGGGGAGGAAGTCGATGCCGGCCTTAGGCTCCTTGCCGGACACCACGGTGGCGAGCACCGAGGTCTCGCCGTAGGTCGCCATGACGGAACCGTCGGCCTGGCGGGCCACCTTGCCCGTCTCGAGGACGAGCTTGCGGTCGCCCCACATCAGCTCTTCGCGTTGGATATCAAACATATGTCTAGCCTTCCTGCGGTCGGGCGAACCCGGCGCCGTCAGGGGCAAGATGGCGGGGGGCGCCGCGCACCGTGCCCCCCGCGATCCTGTCCCCGACGCATCCGCCTTCAAGTCGCCCGGGTTTTCGAGTGGCCGAACCCATTCCGGCAACCCGAACTGTCAAAACGCGGTCCCGGGCCGGGCCCGGAACCGCGTGAGCGCCGTGTTTAGCGGCGGATGCCGAGACGCTCGATGAGGCTGCGGTAGCGGGCCTCGTCCTTGCGCTTGACGTAGTCGAGCAGCGAGCGGCGCTGCGAAACCATCTTCAGGAGGCCGCGGCGGGAATGGTTGTCCTTGCCGTGGGTCTTGAAGTGGCCGGTGAGGTTGGTGATCCGCTCGGTGAGGATCGCCACCTGGACCTCCGGAGAACCGGTGTCCTTGCCGCCGGTCGCGTATTCCTTGATCAGCGCGGTCTTGCGCTCTGCCGTGATCGACATCGCAGTGCCTTTCGGTACGGGTTTTCGGAAACGGGCGGCCCCGTCAGGAGAGCCGCGCCACGCTCGTGGAAGGCCGGTGCCGGGATGTCGTCCAGCACGGTCAGGCCCACAAGCAGCTTGTGCCCCGGCCCCGTTCACACGGGTCGGAGCGGCGCGGACCATACACGAAACCGGCTGTGACGCCAGCCCTCGGTCTGTTGGGATGAGAGATCGACCTCTCAGGCCGCCACGGCGACCGAGGTGCCCACGGCGCGGATGTCCGCCGCCAGGGTCGCGATCCGGGCGAGGTCCGAATCCCAGGCGAACATGAAGCGGGCGCCGCCGCCGATGAAGGTGTAGAAGCGCCAGCCCCGGGCGCGCAGAGCCTTGAGGTGCTCGGGCGCGGCGCGCAGGAACACCGCGTTGGCCTCCACCGGGAACATCAGGTCGAAGGCGGCCACATCCGCCACGGCCGAGGCGAGACGCTGTGCGCAGGCATTGGCGTGGCTCGCGTGGCGCAGCCAGGCGCCGTCCTCCAGGACCCCGACCCAGGGGGCGGAGAGGAAGCGCATCTTCGAGGCGAGCTGTCCCGCCTGCTTGCAGCGATAGCCGAAATCCTCCGCCAGTGCCGGGTCGAAGAACAGGATCGCTTCGCCCGCCGCCATGCCGTTCTTGGTGCCACCGAAGCAGAGAAGGTCGACGCCGGCCTTCCAGGTCATGTCGGCGGGGCTGCAGCCGAGGCTGGCACAGGCATTGGCGAAGCGCGCCCCGTCCATGTGGAGGCGCAGGCCCAGATCCCGGCAGGTGGCGGCGATCTCACGGATCTCGGCGAGGCTGTAGAGCTGCCCCGTCTCGGTGGGCTGGGTGATCGTCACCACCCGAGGCTTGGGGAAATGGATATCCGAGCGTCCCGTGGCGACGCCCCGGATCAGGGCCGGGTCGAGCTTGCCGTCGGGGCTCGCCACCACGAGGAGCTTCGAGCCGTTGGAGAAGAATTCGGGGGCCCCGCACTCGTCGGTCTCGACATGGGCCGAGGCCGAGCAGATCACGCTGTGATAGGATTGACAGAGCGAAGCGAGCGCCAGCGCGTTGGCGGCCGTGCCGTTGAAGGCGAAGAACACCTCCGTGGACTCCGTCTCGAACAGGGTCCGGAACGCGTCGGCCGCCCGCTTCGTCCACGGATCCTCGCCATAGGCCGGGACTGAGCCTTGGTTGGCTGCTGCCATCGCCGCCCAGGCCTCCGGGCAGATGCCGGCGTAGTTGTCGCTCGCAAATTGCTGCGGCTCGGGGGGACGGGTTTCCGTCAACATGGTTCGCTCTCGTCTGGCCCGGTGCGCATCAGGAGCGCGTCGACCGGCCGAGACAGCGATATGGCGAAGCCCGTTTGGTTGCCGGTCCGGCCACATCCCCGCCGTTCGCCGGAGGGTGCCACCTTGCCCGGGAGGGTAGGTTGGCGTCAGGGATCGCCCTGACTCTTGATGCTGTGTTGAAGGCTACCAGAGGCGCCCGGCTCTGACAACACGGCTAGGTTGCCGCCGACCGCGATGGCGCGAAATTTGCCGCGATGGCGCGCGTTCCACCGCCATGTGACAATCTGACCGATGACAGGCAATAGTCTCACCGCACGCAAATCCGTCTTCGACATCCTGGCCTCGTCCGACGAGGGCGGCGAGCCGTCGTCCCTGCCGCGTTCCCTGTCCGCCTGCGACCTCGTGGCCCTTGGCGTCGGGGCGACCATCGGGGCGGGCATCTTCGTCCTCACCGGCACCGCGGCAGCAAACTATGCCGGCCCCGGCCTGACCCTGTCCTTCGTGCTGGGCGGTGTCGCCTGCGGGTTCGTCGCCCTCTGCTACGCCGAACTCGCCGCGATGGTGCCGGCCTCGGGCAGTACCTACACCTACACTTCTGCAACCCTGGGCGAGGCCTGCGCCTGGATCATCGGCTGGGACTTGGTCCTCGAATACGCCATGAGCGCCGCCACCGTGGCGGTGGGCTGGTCGGGGTATGTCCGCTCGCTGCTGAGTACGGCGGGCCTCCACCTGCCCCCTGCCCTCACGGCGGCCCCCTTCAGTCCCCTCCCCGGCATTGCGACGGCGTGGTTCGACCTGCCGGCGGCCCTCCTTATTGGTCTGCTGACGCTGCTCCTGGTGCGCGGAAATCGCGGATCGACCCGGGTGAACGCCGTGATGGTGGTGATCAAGATAATCATCATCCTGGCCTTCGTGGGCATCGGCGCGGCTCACGTCGATACGGGCCTGTGGTCGCCGCTGGTACCGGAGAACACCGGCACCTTCGGGGAGTTCGGGTGGAGCGGGGTCCTGAGGGGAGCCGGCGTGGTGTTCTTCGCCTTCATCGGCTTCGAGACGATCTCGACGGCGGCGGGCGAAACGCGGCAGCCGCAGCGCGACGCGCCGATCGGTCTCCTGGGGTCGCTGGCGATCAGCACGGTACTCTACGTGGCGGTGGCGGCCGTGCTGACCGGCCTCGTGCCCTACAGAGCCCTCGACGTGCCCGATCCAATCGCCAAGGCCGTCGAGGTGATCGGGCTCGGCCCCTTCTCGGCGGCGATCAAGGTCGGGGCGATCCTGGGCCTGACGACATCGGCACTGGCCGCGCTCTACGGACAGGCCCGAATTTTCTACGCGATGGCGCGCGACGGTCTGCTGCCTCCGGCATTCGCACGTGTGCACCCGCGCTTCCGGACGCCGGCCACGAGCCAGATCACAATCGGCATCGTCACCGCCCTCGTGGCGGGGCTGGTGCCCATCGATCTTCTCGGCGAACTGGTGAGCATCGGAACGCTCTTCGCCTTCATCGTGATCTGTACGGCTGCGTTGGTTCTGCGTCGGACGGAGCCGGATCGACAGCGTCCCTTCCGGGCGCCGGGTATGCCGGTTGTGCCGGTGCTCGGCATCCTGTCCTGTCTCGGCCTGATGCTCGGTCTGCCGGGAGACACCTGGCTGCGTCTGGCCGTCTGGCTCGCCATCGGGCTGGCGATCTACTTCGGCTACGGCCGAAAGGCGGCACGGTTGCACCGCGCCGCTGGGCCGAAGCCTCGGGAGGCCTCGGCGGCCTGAACTCAGGAGTAGTGGCGTGGGCTCGGGCGGCCGGAGTACCGGCGACGCAGGTAAGAAACGAGCTTCGGGAGCAGGAAGGCGACAAGCAGCTTGCGCATGAGGAGCGATCTCCGGTTCCGGGGTGGGGCGGCCCGTAGGCCACCACGTTGCAGAACCAATGCGGCGGCCGGCTCACGCGTTCCGAAGTTGGCTCACGCAATCGGCCGATGATCCGGGATGGGCGGCCCGCCACCACCAGCCGGGACGCCGCTGCCGGTCCGGCGAACGATCACCGCCTGCACGCAATAGCCCCCGAAGCGCTGGCGCACGCACGCTTCGGCACCTGTTCTCGCCGCTGCGTCCGCGACCACCTGCGGCAGGGTCGCGCGCGGCGTCACCGAGAAGGCCGCGAGCCAGCGGTTGAGGAGCGCCCGGGCCGGCCGCGGTAGGCCGGCCTGCCCACCAAAATCCACCACGTGGAGCTGCCCTTCGGGTGCGAGATGGCCGACGGCTTCCGCCAGGACCCGCTCCCAGGGCGGGATCATCGACAGTGCGTAGGAGATGAGGATCCGATCGTAAGCGTCCTGCCCGAACAGGGCCGTGGGGTCGAAAGCCGTGGCGTCTCCGCGCGCGAGGCTGATGCGCCCGTCGAGCCCGGCTCGCGCGACGCTGCGGGCGGCGGTGTCGAGCATCGCCGCCGAGACGTCGAGGCCGTGGCAGGCAGCGCCCGGATAGGTCTGGGCGATGCGCACGAGGTTGCGTCCGGTACCGCAGCCGATCTCCAGCACGGAGCCGCCTGCCGGCACGGCAAGTTCGGCGATCGTCTGGTCACGGCCCAGAAGATAGAACTTCCGGCTGGCGTCGTAGAGGTGGCGCTGGCGCCGGTACATCCGGTCCATCGCATGCGCGGCATCGTTCATACGGCACGCAGGCGGTAGAGATGGAAGCCGCCGTAGATCGCCGAGCGGTCGCGCGTCACGGCGGCGCGGCTCTCGGCCTCGGCGTAGTCCCAGGCGTTCAGGATTGCCTCCGGCACGCGGCCGGGCAGGCAGCGCTCGTCGGCCGCCGTCCGGAAGATCACCCGCGCCCCGGGCCGCGCGGTCCGGGTGATCTCGGTCCACAAGGCGGTCAGGTCGGCATCGCTCATCCAGTCCTGCGCGTCGAGCAGCACGTAGGCATCGGCGCTCTTGTCCGGGCTCCCGGCCAGGAACGCCGTCATCGATTGCTGGCGATAGCTCACCCGACCGGCCCGTGCCCGCAAGGTCTCGAAGTGGCGTGGCTGAAGATAGGGCGGCAGTGCTGCGTCGGAGCCCGGCGCGTAGCCCCGGCCGAAGGCCTGCCAGGCGAAGTAATTCCGGTCGAGATCGAAGTCGCAGGCGAGGCGCTCCAGCCGGTGCCGCAGCACGTCGACCATGCCGCCTGGGCGGTCCTTGGCCAGCGCCGTATACTGGGCCGGCGGAATCCCGAGGCCGTAGAGGGAGGCCGGGCGCCGGATCAGCCAGCGCACGAGGCGCTTGTCGAACAGAGGGGCCACGTGTGCGGCGAACAGGGCGCGCTGTTCCTCCCGGTTGCGGGCCTTCAGGACGGCGGAGAGGTCGCAGCCATAGAGGCGAGCCAGCCGATGCCCGGTGCCGATGAAGCGCCCGAGCAGCCCGTGCCGGAAGATGTTCTCGGAGAAGGCCGCGATGCGTCGACGCCCGTCGAGGCGCCGCGTCTCCCAGTAGGCGCGAGAGGCCGCGTCGAGGTGCGGGGCGATGTGCGCGTCGTAGGCGGCCACGTTGTCCGCAGTGTCGGCGCGCCCGAAGAAGCGCAGGTAGGTCTCCGAATCGGGAAATCGGGTCAAAGCCGCGACCTTGAGGCGCCCCAGGGCGATATGCGCCCCGTTGAGGTCGACCGCACTGATGTGCGCCGGATCGGCAGTGAGGTAGGACAGCACGTTGCAACTGCCCGACGCGATGGCGACCACGTGGTCCTGTGGCGTCAGGGCCAGGGCCTCCATGTCGACTGCAGGGTCCTCCCAGATCTGCGGATAGACCAATCCGCTGAAGGCCAGAGTGAACAGCCGCTCGGCGAAGCCGGCGCGGGACAGCGCTCGGCTGCGGTGAACGGCCTGGGTCAGGCCGAGGCTGGTTTCGCGGCGGACCGCCCGTGCTGCGGAGTTCATGCGGGCTCTCGGGCTGTCCATCAGGGATGATGGACGCCGCCCCTACGCTGCGCGCATGACCGGGCGGTGACACGCAAACGGATGATCGCGATCCACGGCGAACCATTCAGGAGAATGTTATCTCGCAGAAACGCCCGATCCGAGGACTGGACGCCGGCCGGTGGATGCGCAAGTCGATGGGGCTGCCCGCTTACAGGTGCAGGGTCAGTGTCACCGGCGCATGATCGGAGGGACGCTGCCAGCCCCGGACATGGCGCGCCACCGTCAGGTCGCGGACCGTCCCGGCCAGGTCCGGGGAGACCCAGGCATGGTCGAGGCGCCGGCCCTTGTCGGCCGCCGCCCAGTCGGGGGAGCGATAGCTCCACCACGTATAGATCTTCGTCGGCTCCGGAACGAGCAGGCGGGCGGTGTCGATCCAGCCCGCTTCTCCCCGCAGGGTCTCCAGCCGCTCGGTCTCGATGGGCGTGTGGCTCACCACGTCGAGGAGCTGTCTGTGGGACCAGACATCGTGCTCCAGCGGAGCCACGTTCAGATCCCCCACCAGGATCGCCGGGCCGCTGCCCCGCCGGCCCCCCCAGGCGCGCAAGGCGTCCAGAAAATCGAGCTTGTGCGCGAATTTCGGGTTGAGGACGCGGTCCGGCACGTCGCCCCCGGCCGGCACGTAGAAATCGTGCAGCACAATCCCCGCCGCCTTCCCGGCCTCCGGCCCCAGCATGGCCGAGATGTGGCGCGCATCCTGGCGCTCGCAGAAGGCCATGACGTCACGGGCGACGAGCGGGAAGCGCGACAGGATCGCGACGCCGTTATAGCCCTTCTGACCAGCGAACACGACGTGTTCGTAGCCCGACCCGCGCAGGGCCTTCAGCGGGAACGCGTCGTCCGGGCACTTTGTCTCCTGCAGGCAGAGCACGTCCGGCTGCGCCTCCGCCAGGAAACGCAGAACCGAATCGATGCGCAGCCGCACCGAGTTGATGTTCCAGGAGGTGACGGTCAGGCGCACGGCGTTCGGCTCGCGTGAAACTGGAAAGTGTTTAAAGGATCGTCCGCGCGACGGCGGCGGGCCGGCATAGACCGGATCGCCGCCGCCGTCGCCGGGGAAATGCCGCGCCAGAGGCTCATGATCCGCGAGGGATCGCGCGTCGGGCGAGATCGAGGGATTGTCACGTGTCGCGCATCCGTTCCGCGCTTTTCAATGCCTACTGGGCCGGCTGGACCGCCCTGTTCATCCTGCCGCTGGCGGTGCTTGCCCTTCTGGGCGCACCGGCACGGCCCATCCGCGCCTTCACCCGCCTGTGGTCGCGCGGGATCCTATTCGGCCTCGCCCGCATCATCGGGCTGACCTACGTCGAGGAAGGCCGCAGCCGCATCCCGGCCGAGCCCTGCCTCATCGTGGCCAACCATCAGTCCGCCTGGGAGACCCTCGCCTTCCTCGTTCTGGTGCCGAACGTTGCCATCGTGGCCAAGCGCGAACTGGTGGCCATCCCCATCGTCGGCTGGTTCCTGCGTCGCTCGCCGATGATCATCATCGACCGGGCCAACGGCACCCAGGCCCTCCGGGTGATGATCGACGAGAGTCGCGCAGCGATCGCGCAAGGACGTTCGGTGCTGATGTTTCCCGAGGGCACCCGCGGCGGTATCGACGAGCCCGTCCAGTTCAAGCGCGGCGTCGAACTGCTCTACGCCAAGCTGGGGCTCAGTGTGCTGCCGGTGGCGGTGAATTCCGGTCTGTTCTGGCCTCACGGCGGCGCCCGCCACAGCCCTGGGACCGTGACGGTGAGCTATCTGGCTCCCCTGCCCCCCGGCCTGACAGGCGCCGAGTTCATGCGTGGCACGCAAGGGGCGATCGATGCCGAGCTGAACCGCTGGCGGACATCGGGAGCCTCGGCGATGACGATGGCGAGCGCCGAGGCTTCCTAAGGCACGGGCGAATGCCCTAGGGCTCCAGGCCCTCGGCCTTGCGCCGGGCGGTGCGACGGCGCTCGACGCGGGCCACCGAGAAGATCGACGCCTCGTAGAGCAGCAGCATGGGGATCGCCAGGGAGAGCTGCGAGATCACGTCCGGCGGCGTCAGGATGGCGGCGGCCACGAAGACGAGGACGATGGCGTAACGGCGCTTTTCGCGCAGGAACGCCGTGTCGATCACGCCGATCTGCCCGAGCAGGGTCAGGATCACCGGCAGCTGGAACGCGATGCCGAAGGCGAAGATCAGCGTCATGATGAGCGAGAGGTACTCGTCCACCTTCGGCAGGAGGGCGATCGTCGCCTCGCCCGGCTGCCCGATCTGCTGCAGCGAAACCGAGAACTGGATCAGCAGCGGCATCGCCAGGAAGAACACCACCAGTGCGCCGAGGATAAAGAATACCGGCGTCGCCACAAGGTAGGGCAGGAAGGCCTGACGCTCGTTGCGGTAGAGGCCCGGGGCCACGAAGGCGTAGACCTGGGTGGCGATCACCGGGAAGGCCAGGAAGCCGGCCCCGAAGACGCTGAGCTTGATGTTGGTGAAGACCTGCTCGAGGAAGTGCGTCGCGATGAGCTTGGCGTTCTCGACACCGACCACCGAGACGTAGGGGTAGACGAGAATGTTGTAGATGTGCCGCGAAAAGAAGAAGCACCCGAAGAACATCACCACGAAGGCGGCCAGCGACTTGATCAGCCGCGACCGCAGTTCGATGAGGTGGTCGAGGAGCGGGGCCCGCGAGGCTTCGATCTCGGCGTCGTCGGTCTCGTTGATCATCTGCCGGAATCAAGCTGCGGTTTGGCCGGCGTCTCTGGTCGAGAAGGCTCGGTGGGAGGCGGATCGGCGGGTGTGATGGAGGGCGTGGTGGAACTCAGCGGGTCGGCGGTCCAGGCATGGGTCGAGGCTGGGGCCTCCTTGGCCATCGAGGCAGGCCGCGGTGGCAGGTCCGGGAGCGATTCCACCGGACCGACCTCGTGCGGGACAGGGGCCTGGATGCTGTTCTCGCGCTCGGCCAGTTGATCCGCCACGTTGGCGAGCCCCTGCGTAGGCGAGGACGTCACCTTCGTCTCGGTCCGGCCGTCGACCGCACCCTTCAGTTCGTCGCGGATGGTCTGGACGGGGTTGAAGGTCGGCCCCATCGTGCTGGCGGACTTCTTGACGCCGTCCACCTCGCGACGGATCTCGTCGAACTCCGCCTCGCGAATCGCCTCGTTGAACTGCGACTGAAACTCTCCGGCCATGCGCCGCATCTTGCCCGTGATCTGACCGACCGTGCGCAGGGCCTTGGGCAGATCCTTCGGGCCGATGACGATGAGGGCGACGCCGCCGATCAGCATCACCTCGCCCCAACTCATGTCCAACATGGTGTCGACTGTCCCGCGGCCGTGCGCTGCCCATCAACGGCGCGCTGCCCATCGCAGGTCGTGGCGCGTTCCGCCAGACCTTTGATCGGCCGCAGCGCCCTCTTCGTGTCGGGCGTCAGACGACCTTGCGATCGGCCGCCACCGTATTGGCGGTCGCCGGCTCGCCCTGATGCGGCAGCGTACGCACCGGCTCGCCCGCGCTCGGCGGCGGAACCGCTGTGGTGGTCGGCGTCTCGTCCTCGGCCATGCCCTTCTTGAAGGCCTTGATACCCTTGGCGACGTCGCCCATCAGGTCCGAGATCTTGCCGCGGCCGAACAGCAGCATCACGATGCCGGCGACGATGATCCAGTGCCAGATACTCATGCTGCCCATGGCAACCTCCCGCGCCGCAGCCTGAACGCTGCGCGTCGCCGTCTCGTGTGTCGATTGAGGGCGAACCTAAGGATCGGGCACCCGGAGCACAAGAAGTGCGGGTGACTCTCGGTCCGTTCCGATCGCCGCATCGCGGGCATGCAAGATCTCGGCCCGCATCCGGTGCATAGACCAGACATCGGGGGAAGTCTCGTGATCAGGCCGCCAGCGCCAGGGCCGCCTCGAAGCGGGCGCGGGCCTCATGCACGTCGAACGCGTCGGTGCTGGCTGGGAGGCGGGCCAGGGCCGCATCTGCCCGGCGCAGGGCTTCGCCGGCCAGGAGCGGGGCGCCCTCGGCAACGCCGCGCATCTCGTCCGGGTCGCCGTTGCAGTGCAGCCCGACGTCGATCCCGGCGGCAAAGCACGCTTCCGTGCGGGCCCGGAAACTGCCTTGGAGCGCCTGCATCGACAGGTCGTCCGTCATCAGCAGGCCGTCGAAGCCGATGGCTCCGCGGATGATGTCGCGGATCACGATGGCGGATTGCGTCGCCGGATGGGCGGCGTCGAGGGCCGTCAGGACCACGTGGGCGCTCATCGCCATGGGCAGATCGGCGAGCGCCCGGAACGGCACGAAATCCTGCGCGCTCAAGGTGGCGAGATCCGCTTCCACCACGGGAAGGCCCTTGTGGCTGTCGCAGCCCGCGCGGCCGTGACCGGGAATGTGCTTCATCACCGGCAGGACGCCGCCCTGCATCAGGCCCTCGGCCACGGCCCGGCCGATCTCGGCCACGCGCTCGGGGGCGGTGTCGTAGGCGCGATCGCCGATCACATCGTGGGCGCCGGCCACCGGCACGTCGAGCACGGGGGCGCAATCGACATTGATGCCGACGCTGGCCAGATCGTGCGCCATGAGTCGGGCGCCGAGATGCGCGATGGTTGCGGCGGAGCCGTTGAGCCCGCCAAAGCGCCGTCCGGCCGGATAGGCCGGCCAGTGCGGCGGCCCCATGCGCTGGACCCGGCCACCTTCCTGGTCGATCAGGATCGGTGCGTCGGCGCGTCCGACCGTGGCTCGCAGGGCGTCGGTGAGCGCCCGGACCTCCGCAGGCGAGCCGATGTTGCGCTTGAACAGGATGAAACCCCAGGGCGCCACGTCCCGGAAGAAGGCGGCCTCCTGGACCGAGAGAATCTTGCCGGCGCAACCGAGGATCAGGGCACGAGAGGTCATGATCGTGGACGCATCCTCGGTGGGTGAAGCCGGCACGGCGGCAAGCGAAGTTGGCGACGAATCAGCACCGGGGCGATCGGTTCACGATGGCGCCGGACAGCATCGAACGGAACGGGGTGTGGCCCCGGCAGGATGGGCGCGTGTCGCGAGGGCTACAGGGCGGTTGCAGTTGCGAGCCGACCGGGCCGGGCGTCAGATTCTGCGCCCGGCTCTCGACCGATCCGGTGCCAGACCTCAGTTCTTGGCCACGAAGCACTGGCCGCCGGCGCCCTGAAGCTGCGTGCAAAGGGTTGTCGCCTCGGTCTTGCCGAGAGGCCCGACGCGGACGCGGTAGATCGTCTTGCCGTTGACCTCGGCTTGGCGGATCAGCGCGGGCTGACCGGAGAGCTGGCTGTACTTGCCCTGCATCTGGCGGAAGGCGGCCTGAGCCTCGCTTTCGCTGGTGCGGACGCCGAGCTGGACGGTATAGCCGCCGCCCGAGACCGGTGCCGTCGCCGCGACGGGCGGCGGGGCCGCGATGGCGGAGGTGGCTTCCGGCGTCACGGCGGCCACACGCTGCGGTGCCTTGGCGCGAGGGGCAGGCGCCGGGGCTGCGGCTTGCGCCGATGCAGGCTCGGACGGTGTAGCGGCGGGCGCCTCGGCCACCGGCGGCGGAAGTCGCGTCGCGCGCTGGCGCAGGGACGGGCTTGCAGCACCGCCGTCGCTGGTTGCACCCGGCAGGGTCATGGTCGGGATCACCGATTGCGGCGCCGGCGTTTCTGCGGCCGCTTCACGCTGCGGCGGCGGTGGAGGCGTGTCTGGCTTGACCGAGACGGTGCGTACCCGGCGAGGTTCGCCGAGAGAGTCGGAGAGGCCGCCCTGCTGCACGGGCGGTTGCACCGTCGGCGCTGCGCTGCCCGGCGTCGCCCCACCCTCGCCGGACCCCAGGGCCGAGCGGGCGGCCTGGGCCACGTCCAGGGGCTGCTCTTCCCGGTTGACGATCCGGATCTGGCCGTCCTTGGCAGTGCGCTCGTAGATCTGCTTGTTCTGATCCGGGATCTCGACGCCATCGGCCTTCTGCGGCGCGATCTTCAAGGGCGCAGTATCGGCCAGGATGGTCGGAACGCTTCCTCCATTGCCGGAGCTGCCGTGCAGGCCGCGCCAGGCCAGGGCCCCGGTGACGCAGAGGGCAAGAACGCTGAGACCGGCACCGACGGAGACGAGGCGGCTGCGCTTGCGCGGCCGCTCCAGGGGGCGGACCCGTTCGTCGGCGTCGTTGGGAGCGAATTCGGCCGCGTTTGCGTCCGGATACGACCCCTGTGGGTTCGCATAGCCGCCGTGATCGACGGAGGCGAGATACTGGTCGAAGGCGTCTGTCGGTGAGGCCTGCGCCGCGACCGAGTAGGCCGGTTGCGAAGAGTGGAGCTGTGATGAGGAGGCCTGTGATGCCCGGACCTCAGAGGCGTGCCCCTGAGAGATGTGCCCTTGAGAGATTTGGACAGGCGCAGTCTGGGGCCGCACCGGGCGCTCGACGAAGCTCGGCTCGATGCGGCCACGGGCGGCCGCAGCATCGGCCCGGGAGTCCCGGGCCTGGAGCAGAGCCCGGAACGGGTCGTCCTGGCCGACGATGCGCGCAAGTTCCGCCAGTGGATCGGGCTTGGCCGCCTGATTCTGGGCCGGCGGCTGGCCTTGCGCAGCCGCCTGCGGCTGAGCCGATACCTGAGGCTGCTGCAGATCCCGCGCAAAGGCGTCGAAATCGACCGTCGCCCGCGAAGCGTTCGTCGTCATGGCAGCATCCCTCTTCACGCCGAGATCACCTCACCGCATTTCGTCCGGCGCGGTGACGCCCAACACCGCGAGGCCGGAGGCGACAACGCCCCGCAACGCCTCAACGAGGGCCAATCGAGCCCGTGTGGAGTTTCGGTCGTCAGGATTAATAAACCGTAATTGCGGCAAGTCTTTGCCTTTGTTCCATAAACCGTGCAGCGACGAGGCGAGTTCGTAGAGGTAGAACGCCACGCGATGCGGTTCATGGGCCCCGGCCGCCGCCTCGATGACACGCGGGTATTGTGCGATCAGACGCATGATCTCGAGTTCGCCCGGATCGGTGAGGCGGGAGAGGTCGGCCTCCCCCAGCAGCCCGGCTCGTGAAAAATCTTCGCCCGGCATCGCCTGCGCGGCCTGGCGGAACACCGAGACGCAGCGCGCATGGGCGTACTGCACGTAGAAGACCGGGTTCTCCTTCGACTGCTCGACGACTTTGGCGAGGTCGAAGTCGAGGGTGGCGTCGTTCTTCCGATACAGCATCATGAAGCGCACCGGATCGCGGCCGACCTCGTCGACCACCTCCCGCAGGGTGACGAACTCGCCGGCCCGCTTCGACATCTTCACGGGCTCGCCCGCGCGCAGCAGGCGCACCAGCTGGCACAGCTTCACGTCGAGGGTGGCACGGCCGTCGCTCACCGCCTTCACGGCCGCCTGCATGCGCTTGACGTAGCCGCCGTGGTCGGCGCCGAGCACGTCGATGAGGTCGGTGGCGCCGCGGGCGATCTTGGTGCGGTGATAGGCGATGTCGGAGGCGAAGTAGGTGAAGGAGCCGTCCGACTTCAGCAGGGGCCGGTCGACGTCGTCGCCGAAATCCACCGTGCGGAACAGGGTCTGCTCGCGATCCTCCCAATCCTCAGGCAGCTGACCCTTGGGCGGCGGCAGGCGGCCCTCGTAGACGAGACCCTTGGCCCGCAGCTCCGCCAGAAGGACGGGCACCTCCTCTTTGAGGGTGGCCTCGGAGAAGAACACGTCATGGTGGATGCCGAGCCGGGCGAGGTCGGCACGGATCAGCTCCATCATCGCCGCGATGGCGAAAGCCCGCACTGTGGGCAGCCATTCGACTTCGGACTGGTCGAGGAGGGCGCGTCCGTGCGTTTCGGCGAGCTTGGCCCCCACCGGCAAGAGGTAGTCGCCCGGATAGAGTCCCTCCGGGACCGGGCCGACCGGTTCGCCCAGCGCCTCGCGGTAGCGCAGGAAGGCGGAGCGGGCGAGCACGTCCACCTGCGCCCCGGCATCGTTGATGTAATATTCGCGCGTCACGTCACGGCCGGCCGCCACCAGGAGGTTGGCCAGCGCGTCGCCGAACACCGCGCCACGTCCATGGCCGACATGCATCGGGCCGGTGGGGTTGGCTGAGACGTACTCGATGTTGACCTTGCCGCCCGGCATGGTGCCGCGCCCGTAGGCCTCGTTCTCCGTGAGGGCCGCCCGGACGACATCGTGGAAGGTGTCCGGGGCCAGCCGTAGGTTGATGAAGCCGGGGCCGGCGACGGTCGCCTCCGTGACATCAGGATCGGACCGCAGGGCGAGCGCCAGAGTTTCGCCGAGCGCCTTCGGATTGGTCTTCGCCTCCTTGGCCAGCACCAGGGCGGCGTTGGTGGCGAGGTCTCCGTGACTCGCGTCGCGCGGCGGTTCCACCACCACGCGCGACAGGTCCAGGCCCTCGGGCAGGTGCCCCGACTGGATGAGGCCCTGCACGGCCGCGCGGACGCGGACCTCGAAGGTGGCGAAGATATTCATGGCGACGTTCGGATCCGCTTCAGGGGCTCGGAGCCTGGTTCCGGCCCCGCGAGGCGCATGCATGCCCCGCCGGGGCATAAGGCCCGCTTGCTTGAGGGTCGGGGCATAGCAAGGGCATCACCGGGTGTCACGGCGCGGCTGCCCCGCAGGCTGCGCGACAGTGCTGGGTCCGGTTACGGTTACGGATTCCTTGGGGCGAACGCAGTGTTTCACGGTATCGCCGATACGGTGCGTTCGGCCTGTCACGCGAGCGCCGCGTTTGCGGCCGCGAATCGATAAAATTGCACGCATCCACTTCAGCGCCGGACAGGTCCCGGGGCGGCACCATGGCGGTGTTGGACTTGAGGGCGGCGCCATGGGCAGGACGAAGACGATCGCGCTGGCACTTCTCGCGGCTTTCGCCGCGACGACGGTGAGTGCCGCCGGTGCCCAGACCCTGGCTGCGCTCCCCGCCCCCTCCCCCTCTGCCCAGACCCTGAGCGCGGCCAAGCCCCTCGCGGCCTGGGCCGCCTTCTGCCAGCGCTACGCCTCCGAATGCGCGATCGACGCGAACGAGCCGAACCGCATCAGTCTCACTCCAGCCACCTGGGCCACCATCGCCGCGGTGAACCGCCGGGTGAACAAGTCTCTGCAGGCCGTGACCGACATGGAGCACTGGGGTGTGCAGGACCGCTGGGATCTCGCCGAGGATGGCGCGGGCGACTGTGAGGACTATCAGCTCCTCAAGCGCAAGCTCCTGGCCGAGGCAGGCCTGCCGCGCCGGGCCATGCGGATGACCGTGGTCATCGACGAGAAGGGCGAAGGGCATGCCGTGCTGGCTCTGGTCACCGATCGCGGCGATTTCATCCTCGACAACAAGACCAGCGAGATCCTGGCCTGGCATCGGACCGGCTACGTCTTCATCAAGCGCGAGTCAGCCGATGCGGTGGCATGGGTTTCGCTTGGCGGGGTGACCTCGCCCGTCACGACGGCGAACCGCTGAGATCTGGGCTTTCCGATGTGAAGCCCATGATCCAAGATCGGACCTGCGATCCAAGATCGTGGAAAGATGGCTGCATCGGCGAAGGCCCAGTGGAGGCCACCCGAGCCTGCCGATGTCATGCCGAGTCCTTGCCGGATTGTACGGAACCAACCCAGAAGCATCCGTGTTAACTCGGGTTTAACTTTTCGATTGAGGCCGGCTCGTTCCCGTGCAAACCTTGTCGCTCCACCAGGGGATGGCGGGGCGACCGGCATGCGGCACGCGATACTGCGAAGCGTCGAGGGACAGCCGCAAGAGCGCTGTGGCGTCGTGTGGCGACGCCTTGCCCGCACGGTGCAGTTCGGTCTCGTCGGCACCATCCTGCTGCTCGGTGGTGCCAGCACCGAAGCCCAGACCGTCGCGGCCCTGCCCGATGCCTCTGCCCTCGAAGAAGGCGCTCCCGCCCGACCCGTCGCGGCCTGGACCGCTCTCTGCGGTCGGATGCCCAGCGAGTGCGCCGTCGACACGACACAACCGACCACCATCACCATGACGCCGCGCATCCGCGATCTGCTCAACCGGGTCAATCGGCGGGTGAACGCCCGGATCAAGCCGATCACCGACCTCGCCCATTGGGGTGTGGTCGACCGCTGGGACTATCCCGATGACGGTTTCGGCGATTGCGAGGATTATCAGCTTCTCAAGCGGCGGATGCTGGTGGAGCGCGGGTTGCCGCGTCGGGCCCTGCGGATGACCGTGGTGATCGATGAGATCGGCGAGGGGCACGCGGTCCTCATGGTCCGGACGGATCGGGGCGACTTGATCCTCGACAACAAGACCAATGCGGTCCTGTCCGGCCCGCGCACCGGTTACACCTTCATCAAGCGCGAGGGCCAGGATGGCCTTGCCTGGGTCACCCTGAACGGCGGCGCGTCGCCCGTGGCTACCGCCAACCGCTGACGGCGCGGCCTCAGCGCTCGACGCAAAAAAGGCCGCTCGCGCGAGCGGCCTTTTTGTTGAGAAGACCTGTGTTTACTCGAAAATCCTGAGAGCTCGGATGAAGGACCGCTTCCGGGATGTCTGGCGATCAGACGCCGGCGATCAGGTGGGCGAGATCGAGGGCGATGCGGCCTGACATCAGGCTCCAGCCGCAGGCGATCATCGTGGCGATCATCACGAAGGGGATCGGCCGGCGTTCCAGACGACGGCCCCGCACGGTGTTGCGCAGAATGATGAAGGGGGCACCAAAGGCCAGCATCGGCAGGGCTGCCACGGCCGTGACGCCGCCGCGCTCGAGCAGACTGAAGCTCGCGCGGCGCTCGGTGAAGAGTTCGAACGCGCTGGCGAGCAGGCCCGACAGGGCGAGTCCGACGCAGAGGGTCTGAAGAGATTCGAGGGCTGAGGGACTCAGGGTCATGACGCGAACGCTCCACCATCGAGAGGCGATGTAGCGCGCATTGTGCCGCGTCGTTTACGAAACGTTAAGGGTTTCCTGCCGTCAGGGTTAAATCCGCTCACAGGCTGGTGCGCGCCGAAGCGCCCGCCGGCAGGAATGCAGGCCTCAATCCTCGAGGTCGATGTCGAGGATCGCCATGGCGAAATTGAACGAGCGGTCCCCGTCCTCGTCGTCCACCGAGACCACGCCCAGGAACTCCTCGCCGATATAGACCTCGGCCGAATCGTCTTTCTTCGGACGGGGAACGAGGCGGATGTTGGTGTTGGCGAAGGTCCGGCGGAGGTAATCCTGCACCTTCACAATGTCGGTCTTGTTCACGCTGGTCGCCTCTCGCAGTGAGATTTCGAGAATCCGGGCGGTGTGACGGCGCGCGGCGGCCTGCAAGACCAGCCGGTCGCGGCCTTCGGCCGGGCTGGCCCCCGCTTGCCATGCCGCCGGGGGATGGGCAAGCCGCCGCAATCGCGGGCCGGCTTTGCCGTCAGATGCCGTCCGCCATGTGGATGAACTGGTCCATGGCGACGAGCTGGTCCATGGCCCGGGAGGGTTCGGCGCAACCGGCGGTGCCGACCACGCGAGCGGGGACACCGACCACGGTGGTGTTGGCGGGCACTGCGCGAAGCACCACCGAGCCGGCGGCGATCCGGGCGCAGGCACCCACCTCGATGTTGCCCAGAATCTTGGCGCCCGCGCCGATCATCACGCCATGACGGATCTTGGGGTGACGATCGCTGCCCTGCTTGCCGGTCCCGCCGAGGGTGACGGCGTGCAGGATCGAGACGTCGTCCTCGATCACTGCCGTGGAGCCCACCACGAGGCCTGTGGCGTGGTCGAGGAAGATGCCACGGCCGATCCGGGCCTGCGGGTGGATGTCGGTCTGGAACACCTCCGAGGACCGGCTCTGGAGATAGAGCGCAAGGTCGCGCCGGCCGGCCGTCCAGTACCAGTGAGCCAGGCGATGGGCCTGGATGGCGTGGAAACCCTTGAAGTACAGAACCGGCTCGATCGCGCGGCTGGTGGCCGGGTCCCGATCCAGCACGGCTGCGATGTCGGCGCGAAAATCCTGGCCGAGGCTGGGCTCGGCGGTGATCGCCTCGAAGAAGCCGTGGGCGATGAGCTCGGCCGGCAGGGAGGCGTGCCCGAGCCGCGCCGCGACGCGGTGCGCCACCGCGCCCTCCAGCGAGGTGTGGTTGAGGACGGTCGCCACGATGAACGAAGCGAGTTGCGGCGCCTCGCGAACGATCGCCTCGGCCTCGCCGCGCAGGCGCGCCCAGATCGGATCGCAGACAGCGAGCGGCTCGGTGCCCCTCTGGGAGGTGGGTGATGGGCTGGCGGACATCGGGTCCTCCTCTGGACCGGTCTCGTCGAGGCGGATCGGAGCGCACCGCGCGCAGGCTTTCAGGAGTTGGCGCTGCATGGCCGGCAGACCGTGCTCCCGTTCCAGGCGCTCCGGGAACGTTTTTGCAGTCATCCGTGGGGCCGGCAGACGAAACCGGCCTCTGACAAGCTCATCCTAGCTTGGGGTGCCCGGCACAGCCGATCAAGTCCACCCGCTTTCTCATAGCAGGAGGCGACTCGTCAGGCGCTGCGCCGGTGATCCAGATTACCGAACCGGGCCTCGATCGCTTCGGCTAGGCGATCCACCATCACGTCGACGGGCACATCGGAGGTGTCCACCACGGATGAAGCGCGGGCATAGAGGGGCTCGCGACTGGCCAGCACGGCGCGCAGTTCCTGCATCGCCGAAGGGTGATCGCCGGTGGTGGTGAGTTCGCCCTGGTCGCGCACCCGCTGCATGTGCTCCTCCGGGCGCGCCCTCAGCCAGATGGTGAAGAAGGCCTGGAGCAGCAGATCGTAGGTCAGAGGTTCGGCGACGATGCCGCCGCTGGTCGCGAGGACGAGGGGGCCGGGGTGCTCGGTGAGCCTGCGCAAGGCGGCCTGCTCGAGGCGGCGATAGCCCTCCTGCCCGTAGATCGCGAAGATCTCCTTCACCGAGAGCGCGTTCTCGCGCTCGATCTCGGCATTGAGTTCGACGAAGGTCCATCCCAGTCGATCGGCGACCCGGCGGCCAAGGGTCGACTTGCCCGCCCCCCGGAGACCGATCACGGCGACGCGTGGCTGCGGCGCGTCGCCGCTGGACGAAGATTGGCCCGACAGGATGCCCTTGGCGAGAGCGATCTGCTCGGGCGAAGCATTGCCCAGAAGGTCGCGGATCACGTGCCAGTCCGGCAGCGTCTCCTGCCCGGCGATCAGGTCGTCGAGGCGCACGCCCATCGCGTTGGCGACCCGGCGCAGCAGAATGATCGAGACGTTGCCCTGGCCGCTCTCCAACTGAGCGATGTAGCGCTCCGACAGCCCGGAGGTCTGAGAGAGAAGCTTGCGCGACAGGCCACGCACCGTCCGGGCATGACGAACCCGCCGGCCCAGGTCGGCCAGGAAGGTCGATTCTTGTTCTACCGCCCCGGCCATGCCGTCGTCCGCTTCCTCGATTCACGCTTCGGACCTTCATCCGAGCGCAGATTGCCACAACACGATGTTGATTTCGAAACGCTTATCCGCGGATCAGGAACGATCACGCGCCAAACGGGCGCTTTGAAGACATCAACCCCAACAACCGGATGCGTGTCTCCCGTGGAGCGATCTGTCTCCCGTGGAGCGATCCTGGGATGCCGATCGGATCCGACCAAGCTAACCGACCCGCGCCACTTTGCATTGCACCATGTGAGGCGAGCCGTGCTCCGGCGCAAGCGGTCAGCGGTCAAGGAGCCGTTGGAAACGTCGATAATCCGCCCGGGAACCACTCAGCGGAAGCGCACCCTGTCCAGATGGGCGCAAGGCCGGGACGGGAAGGGATCGGCCAGTCTCGCAGAGACCGAGACGCGGACCGAACCAAAAAAGGCCCGACAGGGAGGCCCGGCGGGACGACTTACTGTGCGGCGACTGGCAGCGCCGAGGCCTCGAGCACCGTTCCGGCCACGGGTACCTTCTTGGCCACCACGACTGTCCGGCCGACCGAGGCCAGGGCGAGCGCCGAGGGGCGACGAGGCGGCAGCGGCACCTCGATGGCCTCGCTGAAGGCGGCCTCCACCTGTGCTCCGGCCTGGGTCATCCCCGGCGTGATGCCGGGATGAGGGCTGATGGCAGCGGCGGGGCTTGCGGAGGAGATGGACGGGGCGGCTTCGGCTGGTGCGAGGGCGGCGACATCGAGCCCGGCGAGCGAGGCCGGACGGCGCGGCGGCAGCGGCACCTCGACGAGGTCGGTCGGAATCCCGTTCGCGATCGGGCTCGGCGCATAGGCCAATGCGGTGTTGGCAGCGATGATGGCCGGTTTGTCGGCGCGCGCGAAGGCGTTTCCGAAGGCCTCGCCGGATTTCGGCGCCTCGACCTCGTCGGGAACGTTGGTCTCGATCCCGAGGCGCTTAGCGGCGTAATAGTACCCGCGATTGTAGAAGCCGTAGGCGCGGGCGATATCGCCCTTGGCGGCGCGGTAGGCGCCGGCCAGGTAGGCGATGCCATAGCGCAGGTTCACCCGGGGGTCGAACAGGCCGGCCGCGTCGCCCTGGTATCCGAGCCCGCGCGCGGTGGCATGCTTGATCTGCATGAGGCCAAGAGCGCTGCCGCCCTTGGCGTTCGGGTTGTAGTTGCTCTCGCGCTTCACGACCTGATGGACGAAGCTGGATGGGAGCCCCTGGGCCTTGGCCTGCTCCTCGATCAGCGCATCGATGTTGTCGCGGGCGACCGACCCCTGCGCAGCCGCCTCGCCGGGCGCGAAGAGCCGGCACGGCATGGCGACCGCGGCGACGGCGAGGATCAGGAAGCGCTGGTTCATACGGAGACCCGGATGTCCTTGTTCTTGGACGGTCAGGGTCCGGGCCAATTGAGGCCGGAAAGCGGCCTCCAAGGGGTGAGCGTAGCCGTTTCCCCATGTGCTGTGGCGCACACGACACAGGCTCACGCTCGGTTGGCTGAGTGTGTCCGAAGTGATTCTCCAATGTTGCCAACGATCTCGCGGATCTGTTCGGTCGTTGGCTTGCGTTTGAGATCAGCACGGCAAAATAAAATCGGCGATCGCCTTTGCGAAGCCGTCGGCGTCGTTGGTGGCCGTCACGGCACTGGCCGCAGCTTGGACCGAAGGCGATGCGTTGCCCATTGCCACCGAAAATCCGCTGCGCCTGAACATCGGCACATCATTGCCGGCATCCCCCAGGGTCGCGATCCGGGCTGGATCGAGGCCGAGATGGCGGCTCATGGCCTCGACGAAGGCTGCCTTGCCGGAACCCGGCGGGGTTACGTCGAGGTAGTAGGCCTGCGAGCGGTGGACGTCGGCGCGTCCGGCCAGCGCCTTGGCGATCTCGGTCTCGCAAGCCTCCAGGTGGGCCGCGTCCGCGCTGACGCCGACGATCTTGGCGGCGTGGTCGAGGAGGGGCACGAGATCCGCGACCACGTTCGGCTCGGTCCGGAGTGTTCGGCGCTCGAGGTCCGTGTACGGGCCGTACGGGTTGGTGAGGTTCCAGGCCCCGTGCGCGAACACCCAGGTGTCGAGGCCGGCCGCCGCGAAACGTCCTGCCGCGTCCTGGGCTGCCTCAGCGGGGATCAGCGTTTCCGACAGGATCGTCAGGTCGGGAGCGACCAGGGTGCTGCCGTTGAAGGCCCCCATCGGCAGGGTCAGGCCGAGCTCCGCCACCAGGGATCGCAACCCCACCGGTGGCCGGCTCGACGCGATCGTCAAGCCGATGCCCGCGGCTTTCAGCCGGCGCACGGCCGCGCGGGTCGCCGGTGTCAGGCGCTTCTCGGAGGTGACGAGCGTGCCGTCCACATCCGAGATGACCAGGGCGATCGCGGTGGGAGGCGCGTCGACAGAGGAGGGCGCATCGGAGGAAGCAGGCATGGCAAGGCTCGGGCTGAGATTTCAGGAGGACTGACCGCCCTCCCCCAAGTCCAGACGGGCCAGGATCGTTGCCACGACGGCCTCGGGGGCCGCGTCGATGCCCACTGCCGTCGCGTTCTCCTCCGGTCCCGGCGGCTCCAGGATCGCGAACTGGGTATCGAGCAGGGCCGGCGGCATGAAGTGCCCCTGCCGTTGCGCGAGACGCCGTTCGATCAGGGCTCGATCGCCCTCCAGATAGATGATCTGCACCTCGTCGCGACCGCGAACCAGGATGTCTCGATAGGCGCGGCGCAGGGCCGAGCAGACTACGATTCCGGGTGTACGCTGTTGTATCTGGGTATCGATCCAGGCTCCGATCGCGGCGAGCCAGGGGGCGCGGTCATCGTCGTCGAGGGGGTGGCCGGCCCGCATCTTAGCCACGTGCTCGGGGCTGTGGAAACCGTCGCCATCGACGAAGGCCCAGCCGAGGCGCTCGGCGAGGCAGGCTGCCACCGTGCTCTTGCCCGAGCCGGAGACGCCCATCACCATCAGGATTTTGGGATGTCGGGTCTGTGGCGGAGCCTGATGAGACGCCATCGCGTATCCTTACTGTCCTGACGAAACCGCCTCTTAGCAGGCTCTGGCGCGATTGCGCGGGCCGGGGGCGGGCTGCTTTCGCGGTGCGTCAGGATGCAATCGCAACGGGGCAGAGCCCGGGCTGGACCGGGCTCAGCACGCGCTCGCGCAGGCGCTGCGGGCCGAGCGTCATGGCGAAGAAGTCGTAATAGCCGCGCTGGTCGTTGGCGAGCAGGAACTGGAAGTGCATTCGGAACGGGCGCCATCGCACCTTCCGGTAGGTTTCGGCGCTGATGATCTCGCGGAATCGCGCAGACCGCACCAGGGGATTGGTTGCGAGGCGACCACGTAGGTCGAGATCGAGATGAGTCACCGGATTGAAGCCAGGAAAGTTCATCCAGTCCTGGGGGGCCTGGAAGTCGGCCCAGACCAGGCGCTGCGAGGTGACGAGACTCGTGATCTCGTCGCGCAGGCGCTGCGCCCGGCGCTGCATCGCCACGAGAGGGAGCCCGGAGCCGAGGGTCACGAGGGCCAGTGTCGTGGACCCCGTGCCAAGTCGGCCGTTGCGGGCGAGGACCCTGGCCGCAACCTCGACGGCGGTCATGGCTCCCGAGGAATGGCCGAGGATCAAGATTTCGTCGGGCTCGTCCCCTGCTACCAACCCGGCGCAGCGCGCCAGGACATGGTCGGTGAACGCGTCCAGGCGCTGCTCGTAATCCGGTCTCCAGCCCTGGCCATGCTGCCAGTTGAAGACCCAGTCGTTCAGGAGCTGCCAGAAGTAGATCCTGTTGAGGAACGCTTCCATTGCCTTGATCCACGCGAGGGCGATGAGAAGCCCCGCCGGCATGGTGATCCAGAGCGGCCATCCGAGGCTGTGTCCGAAGGCCGTCCCCAGATGGGCATGCACGAAGGTCGCGATGGCAAGCGTGCACAAAGCAAGGATGAGAACCATCACCAGGGGATAGAGAATGACGTTCCCGTATTTCCAGTTCAGGCGGTAGAATCGGATCATCAGACCGGATGCAAGGGTCTGGAGCGTGCCCATCAGCAGGAGGGCGACGCTGAGGGGGCGCCGCCGCCCGAAGTCCGTCCGGACGAGATCGTCCCAGAGCAGCACGTCGTAGGTGGTCTCAGCCCCCTGTGTCTCGGGCTGCGCCGCCACCCGCCAGCTCTGCACCGTCCCGTCCGCACTGAGGGTTGCGCGCGAGATCGCGCGCTTGGGCTCGGCGAAGCGCTTGGTGTAACGTGCCAGTTCCCGGACGAACAGCATCCTGTAGCGGCTGCTGCCCTCCGGGTCGTATCCCGGGACATAGAAGATATGTCGTCGCTTGACCGGCCCTGCGACCGCATCCGCTAGGCCTGAAGGCGTATAGTCAAACGGCGATGCCATAGCGTCCGATGGGCCAGGAATTCAGGTTTCGCAAATCGATCCTGCGCCTTGAGGTGAGAACGTATATTGCCTTGTCCTTTCAAATGTTACTCGTTGCACGATTTGTTTGGGATAGGCGTGGGTAGCGGGGATGAGAGGCTGGGTCCGGGCGCTCGCCGTTGGACTGTGACCCCTCCGCCACGGACAGAACCTCGGCGATGGTCTAGGCAGCCTGTGAGAGAAACCGACAGGCGATCCTGCATGCGCGCACTGCCTCTGGCCCTCTGCACCGCCCTGGGCACTGCCCTGGCGGTGTCGGGCTGCTCGTCGATGCTACCGGCCGCCGGTCCGACGACGGGTGCGGTGGTGGACGGGGCCGACATCGCCACGAGCGAGGGGACCTTCGCGCGCTACGAGATCGTCGACCTGTCGGCGGCCACCATCGAGNGCCGGTCCGACGACGGGTGCGGTGGTGGACGGGGCCGACATCGCCACGAGCGAGGGGACCTTCGCGCGCTACGAGATCGTCGACCTGTCGGCGGCCACCATCGAGGCCCTGCGCGGACGCGCCCTCGACAGCCTGCTGGCCTCGTTCGGCGACCGRCGCCCCTCCCTCGAACCCGTGATCGGGGTCGGCGACTACGTGGCCGTGTCGGTGTGGGAAGCGGGTTCGGGCGGCCTGTTCTCMGGKCCSCTGGTGGCCGACCGCTTCTCGGCYGGCTCCAAGTCGGCCCTCATCCCCGAGCAGGTGGTGCCGCGCGACGGAGCCATCAGCGTGCCCTATGCCGGGCGCATCCAGGTGGCCGGGCGCCGGCCCCAGGAYGTGCAGGCGCTGATCGAGACCGAACTGGCCGGYAAGGCGATCCAGCCCCAGGTGCTGGTCTCGGTGACCAAGGCGGTGTCGCAGACCGTGACGGTGACGGGCGAGGTCGTGGCCGGCGCYCGCGTGCCGCTCTCGGGCAAGGGCGACCGCCTGCTCGACGTGGTCGCCACCGCCGGCGGGGTGCGCGCGCCGGTCAACGAGACCTTCGTGCGCCTCTCGCGCGGACCGCAGACCGCCACGGTGCCGCTGACCACGGTGGTGTCGAACCCGGCCGAGAACATCTTCCTGCGCCCGGGCGACACCCTGACCCTGGTGCGCGACCCCCAGACCTTCCTGGCGGTGGGCGCGCTGGGCAACGCCTCCGAGATCCCGTTCCAGGCCGAGGGCATCACCCTGGCCCAGGCCCTGGCCAAGGCGCGCGGCCTGTCCGACTTCCAGGCCGACCCGTCGGGCACCTTCATCTTCCGCTTCGAGCCGGCCGCGGTGGTGCGCCGCCTCAAGCCGGGCAGCCCGCTGCTGGGCACGCCCCTGGTGCCGGTGGTCTACCGCATCAACATGCGCGACCCCAACAGCCTGTTCCTGACCCAGGCCTTCCGCATGCGCAATCGCGATCTCGTCTACGTCTCCAACGCCCCCTTCACCGAGGTCCAGAAGGATGGCGTCGCCGCGGTGTGCCCTTCTNCATCAACATGCGCGACCCCAACAGCCTGTTCCTGACCCAGGCCTTCCGCATGCGCAATCGCGATCTCGTCTACGTCTCCAACGCCCCCTTCACCGAGGTTCAGAAGGTCCTCTCCGTCTTCTCTACCGTCACCGCTCCGGTCTCGGCCGGCGCTTCCCTCTACGCGACGGCCCGGTAAGGTGGCGCTGCGGGCATCTGGCATCGCCGCCTGACGCCCGCGCCGAAGCTCCCTCTTGCGTTCTCGTGCAGCATCGCGCACGGGTCGCACAGGCCCGGTTCGATGCCGGAAGGCAACGGGTCGTGGACCCGGTGCACGCCGAACCTTGGCGGCAGGCCGATCCGCCTCTATCTTTCAGCGAGGTCGACCGAGGCGTGAGACGGGGCGGGATGAGGTTCAGACGCGCGGCCCGGCGCTTCGGGCTTGCGGGCGGCTTGGCTGGCAGCCTGTTCCTCGGCGCCGGCTCGATGGTCGGAGCCACCCCGGCCCGGGCCGACGTGGTCATTGGCGTCGCCGTTCCGCGCTCCGGCGCCTACGTTGCGGTCGGCGAACAGGTCCTGCGCGGTGTCCAGGCCGCGGCCCGCGATGCCAACGCCAAGGGCGGCCTTGATGGCCAGACCATCGTTCTCGACGTGCAGGACGATGCCTGCGACTCCAACAAGGCCGTGGCGGTGGCCAACCACTACGCCACCCAGGGGGTGCGCCTCGTGGTCGGCCACGTCTGTTCGAACGCGTCGCTTGCCGCCTCCGAGGTCTATGCCGCCAACGGCACGCTGATGATCACCGCGGCCTCCGTCGCCGCCAAGCTCACCGACCGGGGTCTGCCGACGATCTTCCGCGTGTGCGGGCGCGATGACGATCAGGCCAAGCTCTCGGCCACCGTCCTCGCCGAGCGGTTCCGCGACAAGAAGATCGCCATTCTCAACGACCTGACGCCCGGCTCGCGCAACCTCGCCGCCGCCACCAAGGAAAACCTCAATCGCATCGGCATCAACGAGGCTATCGCCACTGCCTTCGCGGCGGGCGATGCCGATGATGCCGCCCTCGCCGATCGCCTGAAAGAGGCCGGGATCGCTGTCGCGTATTACGGCGGGGATGCCCGCGAGATGGGGCGTCTCGTGCGGATTTCGGCCGAGCGTGGCTTCAAGCCGCAATGGTTCGGGACTTCCGCCATCGCCACTCAGGAATTCGCCACCATCGCGGGGCCAGCGAGCAACGGCGTGCTGATGACCTTCTATCTCGACCCGCGCCGGAAGCCCGAGGCCGCTGCCGTGGTCGCGGCCTTCAAGGCCGAAGGTGTCGAGCCCGAGGGATCGACGATCTATGGCTACGCCGCGCTGCAGGCCCTCGTGGCGGCCGGCAATTTTGCCCACACGACCGACTCGAAGCGGATCGCCGCCACCCTGCACGTGGAGCGCTTCGACCTCGTCCTCGGTTCGGTCGGTTTCGACAGCAAGGGCGACGTCACCGCCCAGGGATACGTCCTCTACGTCTGGAACGACGGCACCTTCACGTACGCCAAATAGTGTTCACGGACATCAACTCGTGTCCGCTGGCGTGATTGATGGCGTCGAAACGTCCCTGTGAGGATGCCATTCGGGTCGGCGGGAACTGACATTCTGACGTTTCGGGATCGTTTCCGGCCTTTCATCGGTTCGTGAACGGCGAATCTTCAGGCCATCGATCGGCCTGGACGCGCCGCGACGGGACGATTCGAGAACTTTCAGCGAGACGTCATGCCTCCATCCTCCGCAGGTCCCTCCACCGGGCGCCGTGCTCTTCTCTCCGCAGGGCTTGGCGGCGCGGCATCCCTCCTGGGGGCGCCTGCGCGCGCCGAGGCTGTGCCGGAACTGCGCTGGCGTCTCGCCTGCGCGTTTCCGAAGAATCTCGATATCCTGTTCGGTGCGACGGAAATGCTGGCCCGGCTCGTCGGCGAGGCCACCGACGGGCGCTTCCAGATCCAACCCTCGGGGCCCGGCGAGCCCGTACCTGCCGAAGGGGTCCTCGACGCGGTGAGCGCGGGTACGGTCGAGATGGGCTACGCGTCGGCGGCCCTGGGGGCGTCCAAGGACCCGACCTTCGCCCTCGCCACCGCCCTGCCCTTCGGCCTCAACGCGCGCGGCCAGGGCGCCTGGTGGCTCCAGGGCGGAGCCGCCGACCTGTTCGGCGAGATCTTCGCCAAGCACGGTCTGGTGGCCCTGCCGGCGGGCAACACCGGTGCGCAGATGGGCGGATGGTTCCGCCGCGAGGTGAAGACGCTGGCGGACCTCCAGGGGCTGAAGCTGCGGATCGGCGGGCTTGGCGGCCAAGTATTGGCCAAGCTCGGTGTCGTGCCCCAGACCACGCCGGGGTCGGACCTCTACGCCGCCCTGGAAGCCAAAACGATCGATGCAGCCGAGTGGATCGGGCCCTACGATGACGAGAAGCTCGGACTGCAGAAGGTGGCCCCGACCTACCATTATCCCGGTTTCTGGGAAGGGGCGTCGATGCTTCACCTCTGGTTCAACGCCGAGGCGTGGAAGGGACTGCCGAAAGCGTACCGCGCCATCCTGCAGGCTGCCTCCGCCCAGGTCTATGCCGACGTGCAGGCGAAGTACGACGCGCGCAATCCGCGGGCCCTGCGTCGCCTCGTGGCCGGCGGCGCACAGTTGCGTCCCTTCCCCCAGGACGTGATGGAGGCAGCCCTGAAGGCCGCCAACGACGTCTATGGCGACATCGGCGCCAAGAATGCCGACTTCAAGCGGATCTACGAGGCGATGAAGGTGTTCCGGAACGAGGAATATCTCTGGTTCCAGGTGGCGGAATACACCTACGACAACTTCATGATCCGGGCGCGCGCCCGTGGGTGACGGGCGCGCGACAGAAAAAAGGCCGCTCCGAAGAGCGGCCCGAAGTCTAGGGAGGAAACGCCCAAGGAGGGCAGCGGGACCGCGACGCCATCGCGTTCCCGCGATGCACAATCTGATCCTCCTGTGGAGAATTGCAAGGTGAATAGGGCAGCACTCGTGTCTCTTTTCGCGGGGTGCGATCGGTTGCTCCATTTCTGTATCCAAAATGTCGCATCTGAGCAGCCGCAAATGCTCGCTTCCTGGATCGGGTGCGATCTGAAGTGAATACGCGGTAGCGGGCTGTTCGAATTCAGCTTTCGTCGTTCCGTCTGTTCTTCTCCGTAGTGCGGCCCTTCGCGCGGGTGGGCCTTTATGCCTTCGGCGCCGGATGGACCTGGCGCTCGATCTTTCAGCGTGATTCGGAAATGGGTGTCGGCCGATGGCGATACAGGCGGGACGGGTTCGAATTCTCAACGATGTCGAGCCCCGCGGCGACGGGCGCTACGTGCTCTATCTGCTGCAACAGGCAAACCGCGCCCACCACAACCCGGCTCTGGAATGGGCCGTCGAGGAGGGGAACCGCCTCGGTCTTCCCGTGCTCGCCTGCTTCGGGCTGCTCGACGGCGCCAATGGGTTTCCCGAGGCCAATGCCCGGCACTACGCCTTCCTGCTCCAGGGTCTCGCCGATGCGGCCTTGGGCCTCGAGGCGCGCGGCATCGGCTTCTGCCTGCGCAAGGCCTCGCCCGCCGCGATCGCCATCGACCTCGCAAAGCAAGCGGCCGTTCTGGTTTTGGACCGGGGTTATCTCGCCATCCAGAAGCGCTGGTACGACGAGATCGCCGCCGTCGTCGAGACCCGAGTCGTACAGGTGGAGGGTGACGTGGTCGTCCCCGTGGACGTCGTCTCGAGCAAGCACGAATACGCGGCCCGCACCTTGCGCCCGAAGCTGCACAAGCATCTCGACGACTACGTGGCGCCCCTCGCTGCCCGCACGGTGAAGCACCGGGCCGGGGCGGGTCTGCCCCGTTCCGAGGTCGACATCGCCGATCCCGACGCGGTGCTGGCGAGCATGAGCCTCGACCGCGTGGTGGGTCCGGTGCGCCGCTTCACCGGTGGCGAGACCGAGGCCCGCCGGCGGCTCGTGGCCTATCTCGACGGCCCGTTCGCGCAGTACGGAAGCGACCGCAACCGCCCGGAAGCCGGGGCGGCCTCGCACATGAGCCCCTACCTGCATTTTGGGCAGATCTCACCCGTCGAGATCGTGCTGGCGGTGCGCGCGGCGAAGACCGGCGGCCGAGAGGACAAGACGGCCTATGTCGAGGAGGTCGTGGTCCGTCGCGAACTGGCGATGAATCACGTCCATCATACGGAGGGCTACGACGACTATGCCCGCGCCGTCCCCGAATGGGCCCGGAAAGTGCTGGCCGAGCACGCGGCCGACCCGCGTCCCAGGACCTATACCGAGACGGAACTCGCCGAGGGCAAAACGCACGACGTCTACTGGAATGCGGCTCAGGCCGAGATGCGCGAGACCGGCTACATGCACAACCATCTGCGCATGTATTGGGGCAAGAAGATCCTCGAATGGTCGCCCTCACCCGAGGAGGGCTTCGCCCGCACATTGCGACTCAACAACCGCTACTTCCTCGACGGCCGCGACGCGAATTCCTTCACCAACGTCGCCTGGGTCTACGGCCTGCACGATCGGCCCTGGGCCCGCCGCAAGATCTTCGGGACCGTGCGATACCAGAGCGAGAATTCTCTTCGGAAGTTCGACGCCAAGGCGTATCTCAAGACCGTCGAGGCCCTCTGTCGGGCGGAGGCGGAGGGAAAGGACGGGCACGCGAAGGTACGGCCCTTGCCTGAGCGCTCCGCTCGCCGCGCCAAGGGCTCGTCCTGAGCCTCGCCGTCCGTCCTCGTTTCACTTCCGGGACCGAATGCTCCGAATTCCGACCCCCCGGCGCGCAAAGCTCCTGCGCGCCAAACTCATTCGCGGAAAGGTCCTGCCTGCCAAGGTCCTGCCTGCCAAACTCCTGCCTGCCAAACTCCTGCCCGGGATGCAGCGGTTGCGTGGCGCGACGCAGGACGCCTTCGGGGTGTGGCGCCATCGACTGCTGTTCCTTGCCGGCGGCGTCGGCGTCGGGCTGGCGGCGGTGCTCATGGCCTGGCTGGCCGATGCGGCCCAGGGAGACTTTCGGCAGGTGCTGGCGCTCTCGCCGCTGGTGGCCCTCGGCCTCACCCCGCTCGGCTTCGCGCTCTGTGCCTGGCTCGCCCGCGACGTGTTTCCGAACGCGCAGGGGTCGGGCATCCCGCAGGTGATCGCTGCGCGCCAGACCCGGCAGGTCGCCCTGCGCCGCTCCCTCGTCTCGCTCAAGGTCGCGATCGGCAAGATCGTGGTGATGAGCCTCGGGCTGCTGTTCGGTGCCTCTACCGGGCGCGAGGGCCCGACGGTGCAGGTCGGGGCCGCGATCATGGCGGCGGCCGGTCACCTGACGCCTGAGCGGGTTCCGGGCCTGATCCTGGCGGGTGGCGCGGCCGGCGTCGCGGCTGCCTTCAACACGCCGCTCGCTGGCATCGTCTTCGGCATCGAGGAACTCGGCCGGGCTTACGAGGCGCGCACCGGCGGACTCATCGTCGCCGCCATCGTAGCGGCGGGGCTGACCGCCATGGCGCTCACCGGCAACTACACCTACTTCGGCACCTCCGACGCCGCCCTGCCCTTCGGTCCGGGCTGGATCGCCATCCCGGTGATCGGCGCTCTCGGCGGCCTTGCCGGCGGTGGGTTCGCCCGCATCGTCATCCTGTTCGCGCGCGGCCTGCCGGGACGCCTCGGGGCGGCCATCGCCAGACACCCGATCGCCTTCGCGGCGGCCTGCGGCCTCGGAGTCGCCCTGTGCGGCCTCATCTCGGGCGGCGCGGTCTACGGCACCGGCTACGAGGAGGCCCGCGCCCTCCTGCACGGCACCGCGGCGAGCCACGTCGATTTCGCCCCGCTGAAGTTCCTGGCGACCCTGTTCTCGGCGATCAGCGGTATACCCGGCGGGCTGTTCGCCCCCTCCCTCAGCATCGGGGCCGGCCTCGGCGCCGCCTTCCAGGGGTGGTTCCCGGGGGTGCCGGTGGCTGCCCTCGTCCTGATCGGCATGGTCGCCTACCTCACCGGGGCTCTGCAGGCGCCGATCACCGCCTTCGTCATCGTCACCGAGATGACCCAGGACCATACCCTGATGATCCCCCTCATGGTGGCGGCTCTGATCGCCGACGCGGTCTCGAAGGCAGTCTGCCGCGAGGGGCTCTACCACGCCCTGGCGCACATCCTTCTCGAGCGGCACGGCACGGAGGGGCGCCCGAGCGCGCCCGCATCTCCGATGCCGTCGTAAAACAGCCGAGCTTGGGCGGAACGCTTGCGGCTCAGGGCGGTTATCGCTCGGTTTCGCGAGCTGGAGTATTGCGCATGACCCTTTTGAAATGGGCCCTCATCTGTTTCGTGATCTCCCTGCTCGCGGGTGGTCTCGGCTTCACTGGCATTGCCTCGGGCGCCGGCTCCCTGGCCCGCATCCTGTTCGGTCTGTTCCTGGTGGTGGCCATCATCATCGTGATCGTCGCCTTCGCCATCGGGCAGGCGGTGTTCTAGTCCGTACGCGCCGATGCCGGACCGGATCGCTCTCGTCACCGGTGCCACCTCCGGCATCGGCACCGAAACGGCGCTCGGCCTCGCCCGGGCTGGGTACCGGGTCGGCATCGTCGGCCGGGACGCCGGGCGCGTCCGTGAGACCATCAAGCGGTTTCGCGAAGAGGTATCGCGTGGAGAGGTCGACGGCTTCACGGCCGACCTCTCGTCCCAATCCGAAATCCGTCGCCTCGCAGCGGAGGTCCGGGTAAGATACCCGCGCCTCGACGTGCTCGTGAACAATGCCGGTGCGATCTTCGACCGCTACGCCGTGACAGAAGATGGCATCGAGCGCACCTGGGCGCTCGATCATCTCGCCTACATGCAGCTCAGCCTCGAACTTCTGGATCTTCTGAAGGTCAGTGCGCCGGCCCGCATCGTCAATGTCGCCTCGGCGGCGCATCGGCGCGGTCGCATCGCCTTCGATGACATCGGCCATACCCAAGGCTACAGCCCTATCACGGTCTATTCCCAAGCCAAGCTCGGCAATGTGCTGTTCAGTGCCGCCCTCGCGCGCCGTCTGGCCGGGACCGGTGTCACCAGCAACGCCCTGCATCCCGGCGTCATCGCCAGCGGGTTCGCCGCGGGGACCGGCGGCTGGTTCGGCCTCGGCTGGCGCCTGATCCGGCCTTTCATGGCCGATCCGGTTTCAGGAGCTGCGACGTCCATCCATGTCGCGACGGCACCGGAGACGGCGGACACGACGGGGCTCTACTTCGTTCGCAGCCAATCGGTGGCGACCTCCGCCCGGGGCCGGGACGTGGCGTTGCAGGAACGGGTCTGGGCCATGAGCTTGAGCCAGCTCGGCCGGTCGGACATTGGCCCTGTAGCGACCCGCTAGCGGAAGGGATGCGGATTTCATGCACTGCACGCATAGCCGCTCCCTCAAGGAGACAATTGCATGGTGCGGTGCGGGATGGCATTTGGTGGCCATGCACCGCGGCGATGGCGTCGCCGCGGTGTGCCCTTCTTGGGCGTTTCCTCCCTAGACTTCGGGCCGCTCCCTCACCGGGGCGGCCTTTTTTCTGTCCAGGCGATGGCGGTTTATCCTCCGGATGCCGCGGAGACAAGCACAATTGTGCGAAAGCGCACGTCATGCCCCACACATTATCCTGCGCAGGCGCCCGGGGGCGCCGGCGCAAGGCGGTTCATCAAGCCGCCGGTGCTTCGGGCAGGAAGGCTCCTGTCAGCGCCGTGGCGATCAACGCCCGGGTCTCGGCGACGCCGTAGAGGGCGATGAACGAGCCAAAGCGTGGGCCGCGTGCCTCTCCGAACAGCACGTTATAGATCGTGCTGAACCAAGCCTGCGATACGCCGGGGCGCCCATCCGGGCTCTTGGCCTTGCCCGACAGGTCGGGGAAATGTCGGCGGCCGACCTCGTAGACCACCCCCTGCAGCCCCTCCGGATCACCCGAACCCGCATGTGCGGCCAGCGTCTCGGAGAGGTCCTCCAGGGCGGCCCGTTCCGCGTCCGTCGCGGCCCGGTAGGTCTTGGCCGGTCGCACCAGATCCCGGAAATACGCGAGCGCATGGCCGACGAGTCGGTTCAGCACCGGGTGGGTCTCGGGGCCCACCTCCGGGTCGTAGCGGCGGATGAAGCCCCAGAGCACGGCCGGATCCTCGGTGTTGGCCACCGCCGCGAGGTTCAGCAGCATGGCGAAGTTCAGGGCGCCGCCCTTGCCCACGGCCTCGGCCGCTGGCGGATGGCCGCCATGCAGGTGCCAAACCGGGTTGCCGAGCTTCTGGGCCGCCTCCTGGGCCGGATACTTTTCGAGGAAGCCGAGGTAGTCGTCGACCTGACGTGGGATCATCTCCACGAACAGACGCTTGGCCTCGCGGGGCTTGTTGTACATGAACAGTGCAAGGCTGTCGGCGGTGCCGTAGACCAGCCAGTCGTCGATCGAGAGGCCGTTGCCCTTCGACTTCGAGATTTTCTTGCCGTCTTTGTCGAGGAAAAGCTCGTAGTTGAAGCCCTCCGGCGGTTCGCCGCCCAGCGCTCGGGCGATCTCGCCTGAAAGCTTCACCGAATCGATGAGGTCCTTGCCGGCCATCTCGTAGTCGATGCCGAGCGCCACCCAGCGCATGGCCCAGTCGGGCTTCCACTGCAGCTTGGCATGCCCGCCGGTCACCGGGGTCTCGTAGGCCTCGCCCGTCTTCGGGTCACGCCACACCAGGGTGCCTGCGTTCACCCGCACTTCGTCGATGGCCACCTGCATCACCTCGCCCGTCACCGGGTGGATGGGCAGGAACGGGGAGTAGCTCGCTGAGCGTTCGGCCCGCAGCGACGGCAACATGATCGCCATCACGGCCTCGTAGCGCTCCAGCACCGTCATCAACGCCGCATCGAACAGACCGGCCTTGTAGCATTCGGTCGCCGAGCGGAATTCATAGTCGAAGCCGAAGGCGTCGAGGAAGCGGCGCAACTCGGCGTTGTTGTGTGCGCCGAAGCTGTCATGGGTGCCGAACGGATCGGGCACGCGGGTCAGCGGCTGATTCAGGGCGCCGATCAGCATCTCCTTGTTCGGCACGTTGTCCGGCACTTTGCGAAGGCCGTCCATGTCGTCCGAAAACGCGATCAGCCGCGTCGGTACGCTGTCCTGGGTGAGCACCCGAAAGGCGTGCCGGACCATGGAGGTCCGTGCCACCTCGCCGAAGGTGCCGATATGCGGCAGGCCCGACGGCCCGTAGCCGGTCTCGAACAGGATTTCGGATTTCGGACGACGCTCCAGCCGCGCCACGAGCTTGCGCGCCTCCTCGAAGGGCCAGGCGGCGGCGGTGGCCGCCGCCGCGATGAGATCCGGGTCGAGGTGGAACGGGGACGACATGAGACAGCGTCAGTTCTGCAAGGATGATCAGGAAGGTCGGCACCGTAGGGAGGGTGACCCGGAGGGTCAACGCGGAGTGGTCTCGCGACGCGCAGGGTTCTGGTCGCGCCGAGGCCGGCGCTTTCGCTCCGACTCAGCCTCGCCGCATCTATGTCGCGCGTCGCGGGCGGACACAGGGCGATTCAGGTCTTGGTCGCGGATCTGCGTCGGTAGCCGAGCCTAACGAGCCTAACGATCTTGGCGATCCTGGCTCCGTCTCGACGGCGGGTCGGCTTCACACCTTTGCCGCGTCGACCTGCGAAACGTCGTCTCGCATCACGATGCGCTCAGGCTGCCCAGCCCCCAAGGCTTCATGACGTCGAACCCCCGATCCGCGATCGCCCGTCCGCATATGCGGATGAACGGCGCCCCCGAAATTCGTGCCACGCGCCTGCTGTTCCTCATCGTGGGGTTCGGGGTTGCGGCCTGGGCGCCTCTGGTCCCCCTCGTGAAGGCCGGGGCCGGCCTGGACGACGCGACCCTTGGGCTGCTTCTCCTCTGTCTCGGCATCGGCTCCCTCGCCACGATGCCGATGGCGGGCGCTCTCGCACAAAGCTTCGGTGTCCGCCCGGTTCTGACGCTCGCCGTCGTCACCACCGGTTCGGCGCTGTTGGCGTTGTCCCGCGCCACCGATCTCGCGGTCCTCGCCGTCGCCTTGATTGGGCTCGGGATCGGGCTCGGCCTGCTCGATTGCCTGATGAATCTTCAAGCGGTGGTGGTGGAGCGCCGCGCCGGGCGGCCGATGATGTCGGGCTTCCACGGGCTCTACAGCCTCGGCTGCATCGTGGGCGCCGCCGGCTTCAGCGCCCTCCTGAGCCTCGGCCTGACACCGCCGGCCGCGACACTGGCGGTGGTCGCCGGCATCGCGGTCGCCTTCCTTGCCGCCCTGCCGGGACTTCTGCCCAGCGAAGGCGGATCACGCGGCCCGGCCTTCGCGGTGCCGCGCGGCCCGGTGCTGGTGATCGGCCTCCTGTGCTCTGTGGTCTTCCTCACGGAGGGGTCGGCCTTGGACTGGAGCGGCATCTTCCTGATCCAGGAGCGGGGCCTTGCGCCAGCCCAGGCCGGCCTCGGCTACGCGGCCTTCTCGTTGACCATGACCCTCTGCCGGCTCACCGGCGACGGTCTCGTGCACCGGCTCGGCCGCCGCCGCATCGTGGTCCTGGGCGCCCTGCTGGCAGCCGCCGGGCTCGTCCTGGTGACGACCGTGCCGCTCTGGCCGGTGACGCTCCTGGGCTATGCCCTGGTGGGGGCGGGGTGCGCCAACATCGTGCCGGTGCTGTTCACCGCCGCCGGACGGCAAGCCTCGATGCCCGCCGCCCTGGCGATTCCCGCTGTGACCACCCTGGGCTATGCCGGCGTGCTCGCCGGCCCGGCCGCCATCGGAATCCTGGCCCACGCCACCAGCCTGACCTGGGCTTTCCTCGCGGTAGCCGTCCTCCTCCTCGGCGTCGCGGCCGGGGCGGGGAGGCTGCGCGACTGAGGCTCACGGACGAGGCGCGAAGAGTATTGCAATCGGCCTTCGCGGCGATCGGCATCCTGACCACACTGAATCCCGGCTTGCAGCCTCGATAGGGGGTGTCGAAGACAATCGTGGTGATCTGACCGCCGGTCCTGCCCGCAGGAATGCACAATGGGAGTGACGGGTCTCGTCAGCGTTCTTCGATGTCCTGGAGGCCTATGCTGCCTGGAACAGGAAACGATCCCGCTCGATCAGAATCTGGCGCTAAGGGGCGCTCCTTGCATCGATGCCGATGCTCCGCCGAAAGAATCGAACCACGTTCGTGTTGAATGCGCGGTGGAATGCGGCTCGATCGAAGCCGGGCTGGCTGCTGCAGATCATCGGCATCACGGAGGGGACGGTGCAAGGCGCCAGAAAATCGAAGTGGCCAGCGCCCGGGACAGCGTGAAACTCAGGCGGAATGGGCAGTGCGGCGCGCACCGCATCCGCGTAAATGCGTGGCGGCAGAACTGTATCGTCGTCCGCTCGCCACAGCTGCACGGGAATCCGGATTGCGGCGGCACCTGCGCGATCGAAGGTAAAACCCAATGCCGGTGCCGCAATCACAATTGCCTTGATCCTCGGATCCCGCATGTCGGGCCATGCCCCGATTGAGACGTGCGGTTGAGCCTTAACCAGGTTGCAGTCGAAGAAGGTGGGATGGGCTGCGCAATGCTCCGTCAAGCGCGTGAGATCGGGGCGACCGCCGACAGCGGCCAGAACCGTGAACCCGCCTGAGGAAAAGCCGAATGCACCGATCCTTTCGGGATCGATGCCGGCATGGCCCGGCCAGTCCGCGAGCATATAGGTAATCAGGCGGCTGAGTGCCCTTGGGCGTTCTTCGATGTGCGTGGCGCGACTGTTATCCCGCCAGTTGTCGCCGGGATGCGTGAGGGCTGCAACGATGAAGCCGGCACGTGCCAGCGCCACCGCGGTGTCGGCGTGACCCGTGAAGTCACCTCCCGTTCCGTGCGACATGACGATCATCGGATAAGGACCCGGGAGTGGGGAGCTTCCCTGGACCACCTCGTGGGTGAAGAGGCCGAGCCGATGGGGCGAGTCCCGGCCGGCCGCAGGATACCAGATGCCAATCTCGACGCCGTCGCTAGAGACCTGACGTTCAAAGCCGGCTCCAGTCCCCTGGGCGCGGGCGGAGGATATCAAGGTGGCGCCGGCGATCAGGGCCGCCAGGGCAAAGTGCAGTGAGGTGGTGGCGAGGAGGGCAGTCAGGATGAAGTGCAGTGGCATCGTTGGACTCCGGTATGGGCACCGCACCGTGACGATGTCAGGATCGGTCCTCAAAGCCGGTTTTCGCGAGTAGGCCAGCGGGTTCGCCGATGGGCGTCCAGGCTTTGGTCCGCGACTGCATCGGGCTGGAGGTTCTCATGACTGGTCCCGTCTTTCTCGGCGCGATGAGCCTGCCGCACGCACGGCTGCTGAAGGGTGTTGGCGTCGCTGCCGGTGCGGGTGCCCTGCTCGCCGTGTTCGGTCCCTTTGGTACTTATCTCAACCCTGGATTGATCGCGCGGGCTGCCTATTGGATCGCAGCGATGCTGATCGGCTTTGTTCTCTACGGCGCGGCCTTTGCGGCTGTCGGGCTCCTTGCGCCGCCGGAGCGTCGCTACAGATGGCCCGTTCTCCTCATCGTGACGTTGCTCGCCGGCATTGCAGAAACAGCGATCACCCGCGCGTTGGCATTCTGGTTATGGCCCGACCTGAAGATGCTGGAACTGCCCTGGTCCCTATGGTTCGCACAGGTCAGCACATTCGGGCTGATCGCGATGGGGATAGCCGAACGCGCATATCGGCGCCGTATCGGGCCATCCGAGACCACTTCTCCAGGGGATCCGTCCATCGTTGCTCCGCCCCGCCGCCTCCTGGCGGGCAACGTTCTGGCCTTGCAGATGGAGGATCATTATGTCCGCGTCCACACGCCTCAGGGTTCGGATCTGGTCCTGATGCCGCTGACCCGCGCCATGGAGAGTGTCGACATCCCCGGGTTGCGGATTCACCGTTCGTGGTGGGTGGCACGTGACGCCGTCGTGTCCATCGAGGGCACCTCACGGGCGATGCGACTGCATCTCTCAAACGGTGTTGTTGCCCCCGTCGCCCGCTCCGCCGTGATTCATCTCAAGGACGCGGGTTGGCTATCGAGGAATGATCCGACCCGAATTCGCGCAGCGTCCGAGAAAGACGTTGGGGGTGGGAGGTCCACCCCTCTCTAAAACGGGCTCACCGGGAAGAACCGCAGATACAGCTCCGCATACTTGCCTTCGTCCCACAGTCGCTGCAGCGCGTCGTCCAGCGCCCGGGACAGGACGGGGTCGTCGGAGCGGGTGACGAGGCCGATGCCCTCACCGAAATAGCGGTTCTCGAGGTAGTCGCCGCCTAGGAAGGCGCAGCAGCCCGCGGCTTCGACGCCGCCGATCCAGAGGGCGAGGTTGAGCCCGTCGGCGAAAACGTAGTCGACCTCGCCCCGACGCAGAGCCGCCTCGGCGGTGGCGAGGTCGGTGAAGGGCTTCGCGGCCGCCTTGGGGAAAAAGGCCGTCAGGTAGGCCGCGTGTGCGCTGCCGCCGACCACGCCGACGCTCTTCTCGGCCAGGGCCGCGGCGGAGGGAACCGGCAGGCCCTTGTCGGTGCGCGCGACGAAGCGGGCCGGCCAGCGGAAGTACGGACGGGTGGCAAGGAAGCGCGCGCGCAGGGTCGGAGTCAGTGGGATCGCGGCGGCGACGACGTCCCCCTGCCGGTCGGCCAGGGCGTCGAGGAGGGTGTCGAAGCGGCGGGCCTGGACCGTGCAGGACATCGCGAGCCGCTCGCAGACGGCCCGGGCGAGTTCCACGACGAAGCCGGTGGGAGAGCCGTCCGGTCCGGCGAAATGCAGCGGCGGGAAGTCGTCGTCGGTGAGGAAGCGGACCGTGCGCGTACCCGGCTGTGATTCCATCCGTTCCTGGCGTGAGCGCGGGTTCCAGAAGTTCGGGATCGAGACGCCGTCGGCTCGTGCGGTCGGGGCGTTCCCGCCGCAGATCAGCGCTGCACCCAGGATGAAAGCAGTGACTCGGCTCCGCCGACGCCTTGCCTTCCGGTCATCGCGCGCGGAAGTTGTAAATGTGGCGCACGAGTTGTGCGTGGATGCGGTCTGGCTCACCGCGTCTCCCTAGCACATCCTCGGGCTCTCGGGAGGTCGCGCGTGGTGTCGCTGCTCGGCTTCAGCGCTCCCGGCGGCGGGAATGCTGCGCTTCCGCCGGAGATCGCGTTCCTGGCCCGGCAGGGATTTGACCCGGAACGCCTGGCCGAGGCCGCCGCCCTGGCTCGGGCCTGCGGCACCGACGCCGCCACCGCGCTGATCCACGCGGACCTGATCGGCGAAGAGACCTATTACCGCCGGCTCGCCCTGGCCCTCGGCGTTCCGTTCCTCGTCGGCGACCTCCTGCGGCTCGGGGATGGGACCTGCTATCCCGACAGCCTCGTGGCTGGCCTCGCCCCCCTGGCGTGGCCAGGGCCGGCAGCCTTCGTGCGCGCGCCGCGCGGACCCGCCATCGCGGCGCTCCTATGCGATGGCACCGCCGACGGCGAAGGCTATGCCATCACGACGCCGCGTGCCCTGCGCGATGCGGTCTTTGCCGCCAACCCCACCGGGATCGCGACCTACGCCGCCGACAGCCTCCAGCGGCATCGCCCCGACTGGGCCTTCGAGTCCGGGACGCAGGGGCCGCGCCTCGCCCTCGTGGGGCTGATGTTCGGGGCGGCGTATCTCGGAGCCGAGTTCATCCCCGGCGCGATCCTGATCGGCACCTGGACCGTGGTGCAGCTCGGCTTTCTCGTCATGGTGACGTTCCGCATCGCCGCCGCTGCCGTCGAGCCCGATCCGGTCCCCGAGGCGCGGCTGCCGGATACGGCATTGCCGGTCTACACCGTGCTGGTGGCGCTCCATCGCGAAGCGCGGGTTGTGCCGCGCCTCATCGCAGCCCTGGCGCGGTTCGACTATCCGGTGGCGAAGCTCGACATCAAGCTCGTGATCGAGGCCGACGACACGGAGACCGGCGACGCCCTGGCGGCGGCCGCGCTGCCGGCCCGGTTCGAGATCATTCGGGTGCCGGGGGGACTGCCCCGCACCAAGCCGCGTGCCCTCAACGCCGCCCTACCGCTGGCGCGCGGAGCCTGCCTGGTGGTCTACGACGCCGAGGATGTTCCCGATCCGAATCAGCTCCGCGCCGCGGCGGCCCGCTTCGCCCAGGCGTCCCACAAGGTCGCCTGCCTGCAGGGCCGCCTCGTCATCGACAACATGGATGACGGCCGCCTCACCCAGTGCTTCGCCATCGAGTATGCGGCGCTGTTCGACGTCCTGATTCCCGCCCTCGCCTCCTGGTGCATTCCGATTCCGCTCGGAGGCACCTCGACCCATTTCCGGACCGACATTCTCCGAAGCCTGCACGGCTGGGATGCGTGGAACGTCACCGAGGATGCCGATCTCGGAATCCGCCTCGCCCGGGCGGGCTACCACGTGGCGGACCTGCCCAGCGATACGCTGGAGGAGGCGCCTCGGGCATTCCGGCCCTGGCTGCACCAGCGCACCCGCTGGATGAAGGGCTTCCTGCAGACCAGCCTCACCCATGCGCGGGCGCCGCGCGACACGGCCCGCCAGCTCGGCATCCTCGGTACGCTCGGCGCCATCGCGCTGGTTCCCGGAACCGTGATCTCCGGTCTGGTCTATCCGTTCCTCATGGGCCGGGCGGCCTACGACTTCGCGCTCTTCGTATGGAGCGGATTCCCGGCGCCCGGCGGCTTCTGGGCGAACCTTCCCGCCGGGGCGTCGGTGACGCTGTTCATCGCCGGATTGCTGGCCATGCTGCTGCCCGCCGCCCTCGGCTGCGTCCGACGCGAGTGGTTCGACCTCCTGGCGGTCGTGCCCTGGATGCCGGTGTACTTCCTGCTCGTCAGCCTCGCCGCCTGGGCGGGCCTGATCGAACTCATCCGCGCGCCGAATCGCTGGAACAAGACCGAGCACGGCCTCGCCCGCACCTCCCGCTCCGGTGCCCTGCATCCGCGTTGAAGAGGAGCGCGGTCAGCTCAGCTCGAGGGTCGCCAGCGTGTCCGCGATCCGCCGCCGGACCTCCTCGGTCACGGGGAGGATCGGGCGCGGCGGCTCCGCTCGGCAGAGTCCGAGAGGATTGGCACAGGCATAAGCGACCCGCAGGCTCGAAAACGTCCGGAACAGCTCCCAGAGCGGTGCCAGCCGGGCGTTGAGGCGTCGCGCCTCGGCCGCATCCCCGACCTCGACCGCGCGGGTGATCGCCAGAGCGGACCTCGGGAACAGTCCGGCAAAGACGCTGTACCAGGCCTCGCCGCCCGCCAGCAGCGCCTCGACCGCGTTCCAGTCGCCGCTGTAACCGAGGGTGAATTCGGCCGGCACCGCGGCGCGCAGCACCCGAACGTGTTCCGCCGCGGCTTCCGGCTCGGGGGACGGGCTCTTCACCGCGACGATGCCCGGAACACGGGCGAGGCGGCCGACGAGTTCCGGGGTGAACCGGAAATGGGTGGTACCCGGATTGTCGTAGAGGCAGAGCGGCAGGCCGGAATCCCGCGCCACGGTCGCACAATGCTCGAAGACCTCGTCCTCGGTCAGGGGCGTATAGGACATGGCCGCGAGGAGGCCGGCCTGGGCTCCGGCACCCTTCGCGTCCTGGGCCATCCGCACCGCCTCGTCGGTGCGCAGGGCGCCGACCCCGACGAGGAGCGGCACCCGGCCCGCCACCGCCTCGACGGCAGCCTCCACGGCCCGGCGGCGCTGGTGGCGCGCCAGGAAGGGATAGGTGCCGGTGCTGCCGAGAAGGCCGATCGAGCCGACGCCCGCCTCCACCAGGGGCTGCAGGATGGTCCGCAGGGCACCGAGGTCGACTTGGCCATCGGCGTTCGAGGGGGTGATCGGGAAGGCCGACAGGACGGTCATGGTCGCTCCGGGGCAGAGAGAGAAGGCCGGCGCGTGCGCCGTTCCGCGTCAGCGTGAGGCCAAGGCGCTCACAGCATCTTGGCGAGTTCGGCCGCTGCCTCCTGGGGTGGGCGGGCGAGATTGAGGGCGTTAAGGAAGCGGTTCTGGCCATTCATCACGTAGACGAGGGCGGTGTGCTCCATGGTGTAGTCGCCATCCTTGGTCGGCACCTTGCGGACATAGGCCCGGTAGGCCTTCACCGCCGCGTTCACCTCCTCGGGCAAGCCGGTCAGGCCGACGATGCGCGGATCGAAGCTCGCCAGGTAGGTCTTCAAGGCCTCCGGGGTATCGCGCTCGGGGTCGACGGCGATGAACAGGGCGCGAGTGTCCTTCCCCTTCGGCCCGAGGGCCTGGAGCACGTCGCCGATCTGCTGCAGCGTCGTCGGGCACACGTCCGGACAGTGGGTGAAGCCGAAGAACACGAGGTGCGTCCGGCCCGCATAGTCACGCTCGGTGACGCGCTGCCCGTCCTGGTTGGTCAGGGTGAAGGGGCCGCCGACGCTGCTCGTCCCGGCCTCCTGGGTCCGCGGCGCCAAGACCACGAAGGCAGCGACGCAGAGCCCTACGAGGCCGACCACGAAGGCGAGGAGGGGCAGGAGCGTGCGACGCATGGGACGGCCTTGCAGTCGAGGGAGATGGCGGCTTCAGACCACAGGCGCCGCCCCCGGGCAATCTACCAAACCGTCGCCGGACATTCGGACCGCTGGCTTGCGGACTGCCTGTCCTCAGATCGCGAGCTTGCCCGGTTCGATCGCGGCGATCGCTGCCGCCGCACCCATCCGCCGCAGGGCCTCGCCAACCATGAGCAGGGCTGGCCCTTCATGGCCCGAGGCCTCGACCCGGTCGGCGAGGTCGGCCGCGCTGGCTTCCACCACCTGCTGGTTCGGACGGGTGGCGTTGAAGACGAGGAGGGCCGGGGTCGTCGGTGCGAGCCCCTCGGCGATCGCCCGCTCCAGCAGGACACCCAGCGTCTTCTTCGGCATGTAGACTACGGTGGTGACGCTCGGATCGGCGAGTGCACCCCAGTTCAGATCCTCGGGCAGCGCCCCGCGCCGGTCGTGTCCGGTGACGTATTGCAGGCGCCGCGCCGCGTCGCGGTTCGTCAGCGAGACGCAGAGGGAAGCCGCGGCCCCCTGCGCGGCCGAGATGCCCGGCACCACGCTGACGGGAATGCCGGCGGCGCGGCAGGCATCGATCTCTTCGCCGGCCCGCCCGAACACCAGAGGGTCGCCGGATTTCAGGCGTACCACCTGTTTGCCGGATTTGGCCAACTGCACCATCAGCGCGTTGATGTCGTCCTGGCGGCAGGAGGGGCCATGCCCGGTCTTGCCCACCAGCATGGTGCGGGCCTCGCGGCGGGCATAGTCGAGGATCTCAGGCGCCACGAGATCGTCGTAGAGGATCACGTCGGCGTTGCGCAGCGCGCGCAGCGCCTTGAGGGTGAGGAGTTCAGCATCGCCGGGTCCGGCGCCCACCAGGGTTACCGCGCCACCCTTCGGCGCGGCCTCGGTCTCGCCCAGCAACTCGGCGAGATCGGTTGCGGTCGGCGTGCGATCGGGCTCCGCGAAGGCGCGATCGGTAAAGCGCTCCCAGAAAGCGCGGCGGTCCGAGAAGCCATGGAAGCGGCTCGTCACCTCCTCGCGCCAGTCGCGGGCGGCGCCGATCCAGGCCTTGAACCCGCGCGGCAGCATGCCCTCGATCCGAGCGCGCACAGTCTGGCCGAAGACCGGGGCGGCACCCTCCGTGGAGATGCCCACCACCATGGGCGAGCGGTTGACGATGGCGCCGAACTTCACGTCGCAGAGATGTGGCCGGTCGACTGCGTTGACGATGGCGCCGGTCTTCCGGGCGGCGGTGACGAAGGCGACACAGTCCGCCTCGTCCTCCATGGCGCCGATGCAGAAAGCGGACCCAGCGAGGTCGTCCGGATGCCATGGGCGCTCATGCAGGGTCACGGAGCCCGCGACGATCTCGCCTGGCACGGCGCGCAGCTCGTCGCTCGGCTCCGGCGCATAGACGTCCACGTGGGCCCCGGCGGCGGCGAGCAGCTTCACCTTCCAGGGCGCACCCCCGTTCGAGCCGGCCAGCACGGCCCGCTTGCCCTGAAGCGGCACGAAGACCGGCAGCACCGCAAGCGGCTCCAGGCCGGCAGGGCTGCCGCCGCGAGTCGATTCATTACCGGCGGGCCGGGTTTCACGGGGAATACGGGGCGTGCTCATGAGGCTCGGAGATGGGTGTCGATTCGGCCGAAAGTGAGCCTATGCGGCGTTGCGCGCAAGCGCCTCGGGCAGCAGCTTGCGGATCTCGGGGATGCACGAGCCGCAATTCGTGCCGGCCTTGCAGGCTGCGCCCACGGCCTCCACGGTGCCCGCCCCCGCCGCGATGACCCCGGCGATGACGTCGAGCCCGACGCCGTGACAGGCACAGACGGTCGGGCCGGCCGAGGCGGTCTCGGCGCGTCCCGACAGGAGGGAGCGTCGGGCGGCAGGGTCCGGTTCGGTCTCCGCGAAAAGGGCCTTGGCCTCCTCCCAACTCGGACGGGCCTCGGCGGGCGCGAGGGCGAGGCAGGCGACGAGGCGCCCGGCCTCGTAGACGGCGCAGCGGTAGCGCCCGCGCGCATGGTCGGCATATTCGGCGAGCTCGTGGCCCTGGAACAGGCCCCGCATCATCAGCGCCACGGCGCGCGAACTTTCCTGCGTGGCGAATTGCAACCCCGAGCCGCCCGCAATCGTGGCTCGGGCCCACCACCAGCCCTCGGGCAGCGCCTGCTCCCCGCGGGTCAGCAGGAAGCCGCGGTTGCGGTAGGGCACCAGCGCGATGCCGGCCGGTGTCGCCTTCAGTTCCGGCTGGCCGGAGACCGGATCGGGAATGCCCCGTACCAGGGCGCCGACGCGGGCATCCGAGGCGGTGGCGGCGCTCCAGTGGAAGGTCGCGAACAGGTTGCCCGACCGCACGGCGTCGGTGATCATCGTCTCCAGGGTCACGGTGCCGTGCGGCGTGGCGATCCGGGCGAGGTCGCCCTCCCTCAGCCCGAGTGGCACGGCATCGTCGGGGTGGATCTCCACGAAGGGCAGCGAGCGATGGGCCGAGAGGCGCTGGCTCTTCCCCGTGCGGGTCATGGTATGCCAGTGATCGCGCACGCGGCCGGTGTTGAGGACGAGGGGGTAATCTTCGCTCACCGCCTGTGCGAGGGCCGGGGGCTGAACGGCGACGAACCGGGCGCGCTTGTCGAAGGTGTAGAACTGGCCGTCGGCGAAGAGTCGGGCGCGGGCCTTGCCGCGCTTCGGCAGCGGCCATTGCAGCGGCGACGCGGCCGCATAGGCGGTATCGGCCAGGTCGCTCAGGGCTCCGATGTCGAAATCCCGGCTGCCGTTGTTCTCGAAGGCCGAAAGGCTGGCATGCTCGCGGAAGATCGCCGCGGCCCCCGAATAGGCGAAGGCCTGCGCGTGGCCGAGGCGCTTGGCGACGTCGCAGACGATCTGCCAATCGGCCCGAGCCTCGCCGGGGGCTTTCAGGAAGCTGCGCTGGCGCGAAATCCGACGCTCCGAATTCGTCACCGTACCGTCCTTCTCGCCCCAGGCGAGGGCGGGCAGCAGCACGGTCTTCTTCCCCGTCGCCCGTGCGCTGTCGCTGTCGGCCACCGCTTCCGAGACGACGTAGAGGTCGAGGGACTTCAGGCTTTCGCGGATGAGGTCGGCGCGCGGCATCGACACGATGGGGTTGGTGCCCATCACCCACAGGGCCTTGATCTTGCCGCGCTCGATCGCCTCGAACAGGGCGACCGCCTTCATGCCCTCGCCCGTGATGATGTTGGGGGCCGACCAGAAGCGGCGGACCCGGTCCACCTCCTCGGGGGTGAAGTGCATGTGGGCGGCCAGCATGTTGGCGAGGCCCCCGACCTCGCGCCCGCCCATGGCATTGGGCTGGCCGGTGAGGGAGAACGGGCCGGCGCCGGGCAGGCCGATGCGGCCGGTGGCGAGATGGCAGTTGATGATCGCGTTGCCCTTGTCGGTGCCCTGCGCCGACTGGTTCACCCCCTGCGAGAAGGCGGTGACGACCCGCTTCGTGCGGGCGAACAGCTCGAAGAAGCGCGCTACGTCGGTCTCGGACAGGCCGGTGGCGGCCGCAGTGGCGGCCACCGTCGGCGCGATGGCGCGCGCCCGCTCCAGGGTGCCGTCGAGGCCCGTCGTATGGTCGAGGACGAAGCGGTAATCGAGGGAGCCGGTGCTGGCGAGATGGACCAGCAGGCCGGAAAACAGCGCCGTGTCGGTGCCGGGCTTCAGCCCGAGGAAGAGGTCGGCCTCCTCGCCCGTCTGGGTGCGGCGGGGGTCGATCACCACCAGCTTGGTGCCGCGCTTGGCGCGGGCATCCACCATGCGGCGGAACAGGATCGGGTGGCACCAGGCGGTGTTCGAGCCGACCAGGACGATGAGGTCGGCCTCGTCGAGGTCCTCGTAGCAGCCCGGCACGGTGTCCGAGCCGAAGGCGCGCCGGTGGGCCGCCACCGCGCTCGACATGCAAAGGCGCGAGTTGGTGTCGACGTGCGGGGTGCCGAGGAAACCCTTCGCGAGCTTGTTGGCGACGTAGTAATCTTCCGTGAGCAGCTGGCCCGAGAGATAGAACGCGATCGAATCCGGCCCGTGCTGCTCGGCGATCCTGCGCAAAGATCCCGCGACCGTGCCGAGGGCGGATTCCCAGCTCGCGCGGATGCCGTCCACCTGCGGGTACAGCAGGCGATTGTCGAGGGAGAGCGTCTCGCCGAGCGCCGAGCCCTTGGAGCAGAGGCGGCCGAAATTCGCCGGGTGTCCGGTGTCGCCGGCAATGTCCGCGCCGCCCTGCCCGTCCGGCGTGGCAAGCACGCCGCAGCCGACACCGCAATAGGGGCAGGTGGTCTTCACGGGAGCGGGCGGCGCCTGGACGTGCGCGTTCATGGCAGGATCCTCGGCGTATTTTTGATGGTGCCGTTTGCAGCAAGAGTCGGGCCGAGGCGAAAGCCCACCCCCCCCTCTCCCGACCCGCATGCGCGGGCCGCCCTCCCCCGCACCGGGGGGAAGGCTGAGATGGCGTGCTAGTACACGTCGGCCTGATACCGCCCGGTCTTCTTGAGGTGGGCGAGGTACGCCACGGCCTCGTCGGGGTTCTTCCCCCCGTATTGGCCAGCGACGTCGATGATCGCCCGCTCGACGTCCTTGGCCATGCGCTTGGCATCCCCGCAGACGTAGAAATGCGCGCCGCCCTCGAGCCAAGTCCACAGCTCCGCGCCGGTCTCGCGCATGCGGTCCTGGACGTAGGTCTTCTCGGTGCCGTCGCGGGACCAGGCCAGCGACAAACGGGTCAGCACCTTCCGGTCCTTCAGGGCGTTGAGCTCGTCCTTGTAGAAGAAGTCGCTGGCTTGGCGCTGGTGACCGTAGAACAACCAATTGCGCCCCGGCGCCGCGGTGGCGTCGCGTTCGCGCAGGAACGCGCGGAACGGCGCGATGCCGGTGCCGGGACCGACCATGATGACGTCCTGCGACAGGTCCTCCGGCAGGGCGAACCCGTGGGCCTTCTGGAGGTAGACCCTGACCTTCATCCCCTCGGGGATGCGCTCGCCGAGATGGGTCGAGGCGACACCGAGGCGCAGGCGCGAGCGGTGACTGTAGCGCACCGCGTCGACGGTGAGCGAGACCCGGCCCGGATCGGCTTTCGGCGACGACGAGATCGAGTAGAGCCGCGGCTGCAGCTCGTCCAGCGCCTCCAGGAACACCTCGGCGTCGGGCCGCGCACCGGGGAACTTGTGGAGCGCACCGAGCACGTCGAGATGGGCGGCGTCGCCGTCCGGGTCCTCGCCGGCGGCGAGCGCCTGGGCCTTCTTGCGGGCTTCGCCCGAAGTCAGGAGCGAGAGAAGCTGATAGAGCCCGTCCGGCGCGCCACCGAGGGCATAGTCGGTGAGCAGGCAATCCCGCAGGGTCTTGCGGCCGATCTTGCGCTCGGGGCGGGCCCCGAGTTCGGCGATGACCGCGTCGACCAGGGCCGGGGCGTTGGCGGGGAACAGGCCAAGCGAATCGCCGACCACGTAGTCGATGGGCGTACCGGTGAGATCGATCTCGACGTGCCAGGTCTCCTTCTCGCCGCCCGGCGCATTGAGCCGGGTGCGCGACACGAAGGTCGCCTCCACGGGGTTCTCGCGGCAGAAGCCCAGCGGCCCGAGTTCGGGCGCCGTTTTGGGGGCGGTGCCCTCGGCCTTCTTCGGGGCGGCCCCGCCGGCGGCCCCGAATTCCTCCTCGAGCTTCTTCAGCATCCGGAGCGTGTCCTTGCCGCCGGGCTGGCACAGGTTCAGGCGCTCCTCGTTCTTGAGGAAGATGGCGTTGGCGTAGTCGGCGCAATTGTAGCCGCACTGGCCGCAATCCTGCTGCGCCATGGCGGCCATCAGCTTCTGCGGCTCGGGCCGTTCCTGGGCGAGCGCCATCCGGTCGGGCAGTGGCATCGACGGGTCGTGCCAGGGCGCGTCGTCGTTGTCGGCCAGCGTCTGGCCACCGCCGGGCATCTCGCCGGAGGCAAGTGCGGTGGCTCCCTCCACGGCAGGGCCGAGGAGCGCTGCGAAGTAGCCCGAGAGCCAGGCACGCTGGTCCGGGTCGAACGGGGCGGTCTCGGGAATGAGGACCAGCGGGGGGGTGACGTGCTCGCTCATGCGGCGGCCTTCAGGACGGGTTGCTCTTCGGCGATGTGGCGCAGCGACTCGGGGCCGGTGCGGGCGGTGAAGGCCTGGAAGCTCTCCTCCGGGCCGGTGCGCCGGGCGAGATAGCTGCGCAGCAGCGCCTCGATCCGGGTCGGGCAATCCTCGGCCTTCACGGCCTTCCAGATCTCGGTGCCGATCTTCGGGCTGTCGCCGAAGCCACCGCCGACCACGATGTCGTAGCCTTCGACGGTGTCGCCCTCCTCCGAGACCACGACCTTGGCGCCGATAAGACCGATGTCGCCGATGTAGTGCTGGGCGCAAGAGTGATGGCACCCGGTGAGATGGACGTTCACCGGAACGTCGAGCTCCTTCAGGTTCGCCTCGATATAGTCGGCGATGACGAGGGCGTGGCCCTTCGTGTCGGAGGCGGCGAACTTGCAGCCGCGACTACCGGTGCAGGCGACCAGTCCGGCGCGGATGCTCGAGGCCTCGGTGGTGAGCCCAAGCGCGGCGACGCGCTCCTGCACTTCCGCGATCTTCGCATCCGGAACCCCGGAAAACAAAAAATTCTGCCAGACGGTCATGCGGATGGCGCCGTCGCCGCATTCCACGGCGATCCTGGCCAGATCCCGCATCTGGTCGGTGGTGAGTTTGCCGACGGGCAGGATCACGCCGATCCAGTTCAGGCCGGGCTGCACCTGCGGGTGGACGCCCACATGGGCGAAGCGGTCCATCGGCCCGCGCGGGGCGATGTGGGCCGGGTCGACCCGGTCGAGCTTGGTGCCCAGCACCGCCTCGACGGCCGCGAGGTACTTGTCGAAGCCCCAGGCGTCGAGGACGTACTTCATCCGGCTCTTGTTGCGGTTGGTCCGGTCGCCGTTCTGGATGAAGACGCGCAGGATGGCGTCGGCGACCTTGTTGCAATCCTCAGGCCTGAGAACCACGCCGGTGTCACGGGCCAGGTCCCGGTGCCCCGAGATGCCGCCCAGCACGAGGCGCATCCAGATGCCCGGCGCGACGCTCGCACCCTCCAGCACCCGCACGGCCTGGAAGCCGATGTCGTTGGTCTCTTCCAGCACCGGCATCACGCCGCCGCCGTCGAAGGCGACGTTGAACTTGCGCGGCAGACCGAACAGCGAGCGGTCGTTGAGGATGTGATTGTGCCAGGACTTGGCGAGGGGGCGGGTGTCGAGCAATTCCTGCGCGTCGATGCCGGCCACCGGCGAGCCGGTGACGTTGCGGATGTTGTCGGCACCGGCCCCCCGCGCGGTGAGGCCGAGGTCGATCAGCCCATCGAGGAAGGGCTGGCCGTGCTCGGGCGTGATCTCGCGGACCTGCAGGTTGGCGCGGGTGGTGACATGGGCATAGCCGCCGCCATGCGCGTCGGCCAGATCGGCGATGCCGGCGAACTGCCAGTGCTGCACGATGCCGTTGGGGATGCGGAGGCGGCACATGTAGGAGTTCTGGGCCGGAGCGACCCAGAACAGGCCATGGTAGCGCCAGCGGAAATTATCCTCCGGCTTCGGGGCCTTGCCCGTCGACGCTTCGGCAATGAGGCGATTGTGGCCGTCGAAGGGGTTCTCCGCCCGCTTCCACTTCTCCTGCTCGCACAGCTTGCCGCCTGCCTTGATGGTGGCGTCCTGTGCCTTGATGTGGATCGCGTCGGGACCGGTCGGCTCGGCGGGCGGGGCCGAAGCCCCCTGCCCGGCTGCGAGGCCGCCGGTCATCCGGGCCGCGGCGATGCCGGAGGCGAAGCCTTCGAGGTAGCGCGTCTGCTCGGCGTTGAATGCGTCAGCCATCAGGGCCTCCTCACGCTGCGAGGGGTTGGGATGCGGGCGCGGTGCGCCCGAACATGAGATCGTCGCGATGGTCGGCGATCGAGGCGCCGGTGCGGATCAGCTCCTTGCACCAGCCCTGCTCAGCGATGTCGCCGACGAAGACCGCGCCGAGGAGCCGGTCCTCGGCCACGATGAGCTTGCGGTAGAGGCCGAGGCCGGGATCCGACATCAGCACGGTCTCGGCGCCCTCCGGCGCCTCGATCTGCCCGGCGGAGAACACCGGCAACCCCGAGACCTTGAGGCTGGTGGCCAGCGACGTGCCCAGATAGGCCGCCTCCTCGCCGACGAGGTGGCGGCTCAGGGCCTCGGCCTGCTCGTAGGCCGGCTCCACGAGGCCGTAGACCTGACCCCGGTGCTCGGCGCATTCGCCGAGCGCGAAGATGCGGGCATCCGAGGATTGCATCCGGTCGTCGACCATGATGCCGCGGGCGGTCTCGATCCCGGCGTTCTGAGCCAGGGCCACGTTGGGGCGCACCCCCACCGACATCACCACGAGATCGGCCGGCAGCACGGTGCCGTCGGACAGGACCAGGCGCTCGACCCGGCCCTCCCCCTCGACCGACGCGGTGTCGGCCTTGAGCAGCACCTTCACGCCGCGCGCCTCCATGGCGCGCTTCACGAGGCCGGCGGCGGCGTGGTCGAGCTGGCGTTCCATCAGCCGGTCCATGACGTGCAGGAGCGTGGTGTCGACGCCGAGGCGCGCGAGTCCGACGGCGGCTTCGAGGCCGAGAAGCCCGCCACCGATCACGATGGCGCGGGCCTGCGCGACGGCCGCCCTGCGGATGGCGGCAACGTCCGCGAGATCGCGGAAGGTCAGCACGCCGGGCAGGTCCATGCCGGGCTTGGCCAGCCGGATCGGCAGGGAGCCGACCGCGAGCACGAGCTTGTCAAAAGGCAGGACATGGGTCTGCCCCACCATCACGAGGGCGTTCTCGCGGTCGATCTCGGTGACCGGCGCGCCGGTGATGAGACGAATGCCGTGGCCCTCGTACCAGTCGAGGCCTCGGAAGGCGCAGCCGGCCTCGTCCACCTCGCCGCCGAGCAGCGAGGAGAGCAGGACGCGGTTGTAGGCCGCCTGTGGCTCGGCCCCGACGACGGTGACGTCGTACCGGCCCGGCGCCCGCTCTGTGAGGCGTTCCAGGAAGCGCAGCGACGCCATGCCGTTGCCGATGACCACCAACCGTTCCCGCATGGCTCGCGATCCGCCCGTCAGGCCGCGATAGCGGGCTTGGCGTGGCGCGCGTAGAGGAACTCCAGCACCTCGGCGCGGGCGTGGGTGTAGGTCGCGTCCTCCACGAGATCGAGGCGGCGGCGCGGCCGCTCGAGGTCGACAGTCAGGATCTCGCCCACCGTGGCCGAGGGGCCGTTGGTCATCATCACGATGCGGTCCGAGAGCAGCACTGCCTCGTCGACGTCGTGGGTGATCATGATCACGGCGTTCTTCAGCCGCGCATGGATATCCATGAGCGAGTCCTGGAGATGGGCGCGGGTGAGCGCATCGAGCGCCCCGAAGGGCTCGTCGAGGAGCAGGACCTTCGGTTCCATGGCCAGCGCCCGGGCGATGCCGACGCGCTGCTTCATGCCGCCCGAAATCTCGCTCGGGCGCCGGTCGGCCGCGTGGGTCATGTTCACCAGCGACAGGTTGTGGTCGATCCATGCGTTGCGCTCGGCCTTCGACTTCTTGCCCTTGAAGACCTTGTCGACGGCGAGCGCCACGTTCTCGCGCACCGTCAGCCAGGGCAGCAGCGAGTGGTTCTGGAACACCACGGCCCGGTCGGGGCCGGGGCTGTTGACCTCCTTGTCCTCGAGGAGGACGCCGCCGGTGGAGGCCTTGAGCAGGCCGGCGACGATGTTGAGCACCGTCGACTTGCCGCAGCCCGAATGCCCGATCAGCGAGACGAACTCGCCCTTGTCGATCTTCACGCTGACGTCGCGCAGCACCTCGTTGGTGCGGCCCGAACGGGTGAAGGAGATGCCGATATTCTCGATGCTGAGATACGTCATGGAATGATCCTCAGGCCGTCGCGGTGCCGCGGGTGACGAGGGTGCCGACGAAGGCGACGAAGCGGTCGAGGATGAAGCCGATGATGCCGACATAGACGAGGGCGACGATGATCTCGGAGATGTGGGAGGAGTTCCACGCGTCCCAGATGAAGAAGCCGATGCCGACGCCGCCGATGAGCATCTCGGCTGCCACGATCGCGAGCCACGACAGGCCGATGCCGATGCGCAGGCCCGTGAAGATGTAGGGAGCTGCCGAGGGCAGCATGATCTTGGCGAAGAATTCCAGCGGGTTGAGGCGCAGCACTGCCGCCACGTTGCGGTAATCCTGCGGGATGTTGCGGATGCCCACCGCCGTGTTGATGATGATCGGCCAGATCGACGTGATGAAGATCACGAAGATCGCGGAGGGCTGGCCGTCGCGGAAGGCGGCGAGCGACAGCGGCAGCCAGGCCAGCGGCGGAATGGTGCGCAGGACCTGGAAGATCGGGTCGAGGCCGCGCATGGCCCATTCGGACTGGCCGATCAGGGTGCCGGTGAGGATGCCCACGATGGTCGCCAGGGCGAAGCCGAGGGCGACCCGCTGGATGCTGGCGGAGATGTGCCAGAACAATCCCTTGTCGGTGCCGCCGTTGTCGTAGAACGGGTGGGCGATGATGTCCCAGGCCTCGGTGACCACACGCGAGGGCGGTGGCAGGCCGGCACCCGGGCGCGAGCACAGCAATTCCCAGATCACCAGGAAGGCGATCACCACCACCACGGGCGGGATCAGATTTTTTGCGATGGTGTTCAGGGTCGCCATCGTGATCCGGGGCGCCCGCTTGGGCTTGGCGTCCGCCTTGGCCGCCGCTTTCGCGGCGATGGGGGCGGCGGCGATGGTGGAGGTATTGGCCATCACGCGATCCTCTTGATGCCGAGGCTGGACAGGTAGGCGGCGGGATCTGCGGGATCGAAGACCTTGCCGTCGAAGAAGGTCTCTTTTCCACGCGACGTGGAGCTCGGGATCGCGCTGACGCCGAGGGCTTTCGCGGCCTCGCGCCAGAGATCCTCCCGGTTCACCTTGGCGATGAGGGCCTTGGTGTCGGTCTGCGCGTCGAACTTGCCCCAGCGGATGTCCTCGGTCAGGAACCAGAGGTCGTGGGACTGGTAAGGATACGAGGCGTTGTCGGCCCAGAACTTCATCACGAAGGGGCTGTTCTCGACCACGCGGCCGTCGCCGTAATCGATCGTGCCCTTCATGCGGCCGGCGACGTCCGAGACCGGGACGTTCATCCACTGGCGCTTGGCCGCGATGGCGGCGACCTCATCCTTGTTCGCGGGGGTGTCGCACCATTGCTGCGCCTCCAGCACCGCCATCAGAAGCGCCTTGGTGGCGTTCGGGTACTTCTCCGTGAAGGAGGACCGCATGGCGAAGGCCTTCTCGGGGTGGTCCTTCCACAATTCGCCGGTGGTCAGCGCGGTGTAGCCAAGGCCCTGCTGCACGAGCTGCGCGTTCCACGGCTCACCGACGCAGAAGCAGTCCATCGTGCCGACCTTCATGTTCGCCACCATCTGGGGCGGCGGCACCACGATGGTCTCGATGTCCTTGTCCGGGTCGATGCCGCCGGCCGCCATCCAGTAGCGAATCCACAGGTCGTGGGTGCCGCCCGGGAAGGTCATGGCGGCTTTCACCGACTTGCCGGCGGCCTTCTTCTTCTCAATGGCGGCCTTGAAGACCTTCGCATCGAGGGCGACCTTCTGGTCGAGATATTCCTTGGCCACCGAGATGCACTGGCCGTTGGTGTTGAGCCGGGCCAGGATCTGCATCGGCACGGGGACGTTGTTCTGCGTCACGCGGCCGGCCGAGATTAGGTAGGGCATTGGCGAGAGGATGTGGGCGCCGTCGATGCCGTTGCCTTCCGATCCGAGCACCAGGTTATCGCGGGTGGTGCCCCAGCTCGCCTGCTTGAGCACCTCGACATCGGGCATGCCGTGCTTGGCAAAGAAGCCCTTCTCCTTGGCGACGAAGAGCGGACTCGCGTCGGTGAGTGCGATGAACCCGAGCTTCGCCCCCTTCACTTCGGGGCCGGCGCCCTGCGCGAAGGCGCCTCCCGGCAGGGCGGTGCGGGCCAGTGCCGCGAGGGACAGCGTCGCGGCGGCACCCTTCAGGAGGTCACGGCGGTTGTTGCGGACACCGTCAGTCATCGAACCCGAAACCCTCGAAATCATGGACACCCGCCAAAGAAAAAACCGCCGACCAAGCACATCCATCGAACGCAGGATCTGCGTTCCGTGGGGGACTCGGGTCAGCGGCTTTGCCGACGGATAGGGCTCGTCATCGTTGACGAGCCCCTGGGCATCTGCACGAGGCGTGCCAAGTTCGGCATCGAGGCTCGATCCAGGCGATGTCAAGAATTCCAGAATCGTTCCAACCTGTTCCGGCAGAAGCGATTTATCAAAAACGTCTCACCGGTCGCCGGCGGATTCGGTGCGAATCCGACCGAGCGCGTCCGGGCCTCGTCACGCGGGCGGACGCAGCCGGTGCCTGCTTCCGCGCCGCCTGGTGCGCTGCACAATCTGCAGGCACTCTGCCGGCGCGAGCGGCAGCGGCTCCTCAGCCGGCAGCGTCGTACACGTCGGTCCGGTACATCGCCCGGGCGCGGGCAACCAGGGCGGGCGTGGGCGTGATCTGGCCGGCTCGCTCCATCTCGGCGAGAATCCAGTCGGCATGGGCGGGAAGCGGCCGCTCGGCCTCGGCGCCGAACACGACGAAGCGCGGCGCGTGCCGCTCGGTCCCGTCCGGATCGACCACCACGGTGCCCGCGAGGGCCCGTCGGACGAGGCTCGCGTCTGTTCCGAGATGACCCGGGCGGGCGAGCAGGCCCGCCAGCTCGCGCTGGTTCTCGGGCGCCGCGCACCAGCGTCCGGCCCGGCGTACCGCCCGCACCAGCGGAGCGCTCGCCGCCGCCGCATAGGCCGGCAGGGCCAGCACCTTTTCCGGACAATCGGGCGCGAGCTCGCAGCCGAGAGCGGCGATGCGGCCGTAGCCCTCCGCCACTGCCACGCTGTTCCAGGGGCTGCCGACGCAGAAGCCGTCGATCTGTCCGGTCCTGAGGGCTTCGGCGATCCAGGGCGGCGGGATCACCACCATGCGGGCGGCCCCGTCGAGGTCGAGGCCGCCGCGGGCTGCGAACATCCGGAGCTGGTATGTGTGATTGGAATACGGATGCACTGTGCCCAGGGTCAGCGGCCGATTCTGCGTGACCCGCACGCGTGCGACCCGTGAGAACGCGCGTGCAATCGTGTCGAGATCGTCGGCCTCCGGCGCCATCTCGGCCCAGAGCGGCCGCGAGACCGTGATCGCATTGCCGTTGAGATTCAGCCCGAGAGGAACCGCCAGGTCGGTCTGCGGCCCGCTGATGCCCAGCGCACTGGCCAGGGCAAGGGGCGCCAACATGTGGGCTCCGTCGAGGTGGCCCAGGGCCAGCTTGTCACGCAGGGTCGCCCACGAGGGTTCGCTGATGAGGTCGATCGCCAGTCCTTCGGCAGCGGCAAAGCCTCCCTCGACGGCGGCGATCAGCGGGGCCGCGTCGATGAGCGGGACATATCCGAGGGCGAGTCTCATCCGAGCAGACTTCTCATCCGAGGAGATCCGCCGCAGTCACGATGGCGCGTGCGATGTCGGCGATCTTTCGCTTCTCGTTCATGGCCTTGCGCCGCATCATCCGGTAGGCCTCCTCCTCGGACAGACCCCTGGCTGTCATCAGGATGCCCTTGGCGCGCTCGATGAGCTTGCGGTCGGCCAGTTCGCCTCGTGCCTCAGACAATTCGCGTTGCAGCCGCGCGAAGGCGTTGAAGCGTAGAATCGCCACGTCCAAGATCGAGCGGATGCGCTGCGGCTGCAATCCGTCCACCACATAAGCCGAGATTCCCGCATCCATTGCCGCCTGCATCATCGGCACGTCCGAGCGGTCGACGAACATCGCCACCGGCCGCTCCACGTGACGGGAGAGGCCTGACATCTGCTCCAGAATGTCCCGGCTCGGGCTCTCCAGGTGGATCACGACGACGTCTGGATTCAGTGCGGCCACACGGGCCGACAGATCGGCGGTGTCAGGCAGGACCACGACGTGGGTGAAGCCGGCCGCCGTAAGGCCTTCCTCCAGGATCGCGGCGCGTGCCCGGCTCGGATCGATCACGGCGACGGTGAGGGTCGGCTCGGTCATCGGGGATTGAGAATGGATCGAAAGGGGGAATCCGGCGGATCGCTTCTGCCTAGGGATTGCCATGTTCCATCGGCGGGCGACAGCAAAACCTGAACGGATGGTCTCCAGGCAAGCGGCATGCCCGCACGGTCGTTACCGCTCGGACAGGAAACAGCCCAGGTTCCGCCGCAAACGAACCGACTAATGTCGTTGGCCTTCGAACCGATTGCCGAACCGCGCAACGAGGTGACCCGGATGTCAGCGTGCACGTCCCCCGCTCAATCGGCGTTCGAAGCGGGCACCGGGCGCGGCGTGACCCCGCCCCTCCTGCCAACCCTGATGATGGCGGTGATCCTCGGAGCGGCTTCTTATCTCTGCCACGAGCCCGCTGCTGCACCGCCTCCGCCCTCGGTCCCGGCGACGGCGGTCGCCGCCGCACCCGAGACGGTGGTGGAGACACCCTACATCCCGGCTCCCCTCGCCTTCCGGACCCAGTTCCCGATGGTCGTGGTGGCTCAGGCCGAACCCGCCGCCGTTCAGGCTCACAAGGCCATGCCTCGCCCCACACGTCTCGCCGCCCCACGCCGGGCCGATCCGCCGCGTCTTGCGACCAAGGCCCTCCCGGCGCCGAGCAAGCCGATGCCCTTCGCGCCGGAGGCCGAAGAATCCCCGATCGTCGAGAGAGCGGTTTCGACCTCGGACGAAGGCATCCTACCCGAGATCGCCCTGCCCTTCGCGCCGACGATCCGCGCCGTGAGCGAAGCCGGCGCGGCCGCCGGTGCGTTCATGGGGGCCAAGGGAGCGGTGCTCAGCGCCGAGACCGCGGCTCTCGGTGCTGCTGTCTCCGGCTTGGTCGGGCGCCTGCGCTGAAGCCGGCCCGGTTTTCCGGGCGACCGGAAAATCCGGACGGAAAGCAACGCGCAATCGCCGCGCCGACCCTGGACCCTGCCGGCTTCGGAGACTAGGTGGACGCGAGCAGTGAGGCGCTGCCGCAGGCCGTGGTGACGGTCGGCTTCGCGGACACGAGGACTTGGATGGCCGGACGGATCGAGGATTACGCGCTTGTCGGTGATGGACGTACCGCTGCGCTGATCGCCCGTGACGGCAGCGTCGACTGGCTGTGCTGGCCCCGCTTCGACTCCGCCGCCTGCTTCGCCGCCCTACTCGGCACGGAAGATCACGGCTACTGGAAGCTCGGTCCCGCCGAGCCCGCCACCACCACGCGCCAGTACCGCGAGGGGAGCCTCGTGCTGGAGACCCGGCATGAGACCGCGTCCGGTTCGGTGCGGGTGACGGACTACATGCCCGCCAATGACGGGTCGCACCTTGTGCGGATCGTCGAGGGGCTCGAGGGCGCTGTGCCCATGCGGATGCAGATGCGCGTGCGCTTCGACTACGGGTTGGCGGTGCCGTGGGTCTCGCACAACGAACTCGGAGACCTGCGCGCGATCTCGGGGCCTCACAAGGTGGTGCTGCGCACCCTCGTGCCGACGCACGGCCAGGACCAGACCACCGTCGCGGACTTCACGGTCGAGGCCGGCCGCAGCGTGGCCTTCACCCTGAGCTACGGTGCCTCTCACGAGGACGATCCAGCGCCGATCCAGCCACGCAAGGTTCTGTTCGAGACCGATCGCTACTGGCGCGACTGGTCGGGCCGAGCTGCCTCGGGCACGCCCTGGGACGCGATCCTGAAGCGCTCCCTGCTCACCCTGAAGGCGCTGATTTACCAGCCGACGGGCGGCATCGTGGCCGCCCCCACGACCTCGCTGCCGGAGGATCTCGGCGGCGTCCGCAACTGGGATTACCGGTTCTGCTGGCTGCGTGATTCCACCTTCACGCTGATCGCTCTGATGGACGGCGGCTACCTCGACGAGGCGCGTGCCTGGCGCGACTGGCTCGTCCGGGCGGTGGCCGGCAACCCGGAGCAGGCGCACATTCTCTATGGCATCGCCGGCGAGCGCATGCTGCCCGAGATCGAGCTCGACTGGCTTCCGGGCTACGAGAATTCGAAGCCCGTGCGCATCGGAAACGCGGCGGTGGAGCAGTTCCAACTCGACGTCTACGGCGAGATCTTCGACGCGCTCTACCAGGCGCGCCAGCGTGGCCTCCAGGGCGACGCCGACGGCTGGCGCGTCGGCGAGGCGCTGCTGCGCCACCTCGAGAAGGTCTGGTGCACGCCCGACGAGGGCATCTGGGAGGTGCGCGGCGGCCGCCGGCACTTCGTGCACTCGAAGGTCATGGCGTGGGTTGCCTTCGACCGGGCCATCCGCTCCTTCGAGGAGGCCGAGACTCGCGAGCAGGATGAGATCCGCACCACGGGCTTGAGCCATCGACCCAAGGAGGCCCGTGACGTGCCGGTGGCACGCTGGCGCGAGATCCGCGATCAGATCCACGCCGAGGTTTGCGCCAAGGGCTTCGACCCTGAGCTGAACAGCTTCGTGCAATCCTACGGCTCGAAGCGCCTCGACGCGAGTCTGCTGCTGATCGCCCATATGGGTTTCCTGCCCCAGCACGACCCCCGGGTGGTCGGTACGGTGGAGGCGATCGGGCGCACGCTCATGCGCGATGGCTTCGTTCTGCGCTACGACACCGAGAACCAGACCACAGACGGGCTGCCCGGCGACGAGGGTGCCTTCCTGCCCTGTTCGTTCTGGTACGCCGACAATCTCATCGGCCTCGGTCGCTGCGACGAGGCGCGTGCGCTGATCGAGAGGCTGATCGGCGTCTGCAACGATGTCGGATTGGTGGCGGAGGAGTATGATGTGAAGGCTCGGCGCTTGGTGGGTAACTTCCCGCAGGCGTTCAGCCACGTCACACTGGTGAACACCATTCTCAATTACAGCCGAGCCAAGGGGCCCGCGCGGGAGCGGAGCAGTGGCTCCGTGGACGTCAGATCCCCGGCCCGATCACCGGTTGCGGTTGTCTCCGCGGCCCAACGGCGCGACGCCTGAGCGTTCCGGACGCTGAAGGCGAACAAGCTCAGAGATTTGAAGGACGACGAGAGATGAGCGGAGCAGAGACCAAGCCGAATGCGGTCCTGAGCGAGATCGACAAGCTCAGCATCGACACGCTCCGGACCCTCGCCATCGACGCGGTGCAGAAGGCCAATTCCGGCCATGCCGGCGCCCCGATGGCGCTGGCGCCGGTGGCCTACACCCTGTGGAACCGCTACCTGCGCTACGACCCGGCGCATCCGCACTGGCCGAACCGCGACCGCTTCGTGCTGTCGGCCGGCCACGCCTCGATGCTCCTCTATGGCCTGATCCATCTAGCCGGCGTCGCTGAGAAGGATGGCGGCAACGCCCCCGCCCTCACCCTCGACGACCTCAAGAACTTCCGCCAACTCGACAGCCGCACGCCGGGCCACCCGGAATACCACTTCACCACCGGCGTAGAGACCACCACCGGGCCGCTCGGCCAGGGCGTCGCCAACTCCGTTGGCATGGCGATGGGCGGTCGCTTCCTCGGCGAGCGCCTGAATCGGCCCGAACTGCCGCTGTTCGACTACAACGTCTACGCCATCTGTTCGGACGGCGACCTGATGGAGGGCGTCGCCTCGGAGGCCGCCTCCATCGCCGGGCACCTGCGCCTGTCGAACCTGTGCTGGATCTACGACAACAATACCATCACGATCGAGGGCCATACGGAATTGGCCTTCTCGGAAGAGGTCGCGGCCCGTTTCCTCGCCTATGGCTGGCAGGTTCTGCGCGTGGCCGACGCCAACGACGTGCACGCAATCGCGTCCGCTCTCGAAACCTTCCTTCAGTCGAGCGACCGCCCGACCCTGATCGTCGTGAACTCGATCATCGGCTTCGGCGCCCCGAAGAAGCAGAACACCGCCAAGGCCCACTCGGACGCCCTTGGCGAGGACGAAGTTAAGGGTGCCAAGCGCGCCTATGGCTGGCCCGAGGACGCGCAGTTCCTGGTACCGGACGGTGTCTACGACAACTTCCGCAACGGCATCGGCAAGCGTGGTGCCGAACTCTATGCGACCTGGGAGGGTTTCTTTCAGGAAGCAAGGGCCGCCGATGCCACCCATGCCGAGGAACTCGACGCTTACTTGGAAGGCCGTCTCCCCGAGGGCTGGGACAAGGATATCCCGGTCTTCGAGGCCGACGCCAAGGGCCTTGCCACGCGCGAATCCTCCGGCAAGGTCCTGAATGCCATCGCGCAGCACGTGCCGTTCATGCTCGGCGGATCGGCCGATCTCGCGCCCTCCAACAAGACTAACCTTACCTTCGAGGGTGCCGGCTCGCTGACCCCCTTCGAGCCGGGTGGGCGCAACATCCACTTCGGCGTGCGCGAGCACGCGATGGGCTCCATCGTGAACGGCTTCGGCCTTGTGGGCCTACGCGCCTACGGTGCCACCTTCCTGGTCTTCGCCGATTACATGCGCCCACCGATCCGCCTCGCAGCGCTGATGGAGGTGCCGGTATTCCATGTCTTCACGCACGATTCGATCGGCGTCGGCGAGGATGGCCCGACCCACCAGCCGGTGGAGCAATTGCTGACGCTGCGGGCGATCCCCGGCTTGGTGACCCTGCGCCCGGCGGATGCCAACGAGGTCGCGGAATCTTATCGGGTGATCATGAGCCTCAAGGACCAGCCGGCGGTGCTGGCGCTGAGCCGCCAGCCACTGCCGACCCTGGACCGCTCAGCCTACGCCGCCGCATCCGGCACAGCCAAGGGCGCCTATGTCCTCGCCGATTGCGACGGGGCGCCTGAGGTGATCCTGATCGGCACAGGCTCCGAAGTGCAGCTCTGCATCTCGGCCTACGAGACCCTGAAGGCCGAGGGCATCAAGGCCCGCGTCGTCTCGATGCCGTCCTGGGACCTGTTCGAACGTCAGGATGAAGCCTACCGCAACAGCGTGCTCATCCCGGAAGTGCTGGCCCGCGTCGCCGTGGAGCAGGGCTCGGTCATCGGCTGGGACCGCTATGCGGGCTCGGCCGGCACCATCATCGGCATGCACACCTTCGGCTCCTCAGCGCCGATCAAGGATCTGCAGACGAAGTTCGGTTTCACCCCCGAAAAGGTGCTTCAGGCCGCCCGCGACCAGATCGCCCGGCACAAGAGGTAGGCGACGCGGGTTCTAACCCTATCCGGAACGCGTACCCCGTCCGTGTGAAGAGAGGCTAGGAGTGGGGTTGGCTGAGTGACCCTCCGGCACCTGTGGCTGGCGGAGCCGCCCCCACCTCCAGCTTCTCTCCGCAAGGGCGAGGAGAGACGCATGATCAATGACGAATGAGGCGACGCTGATTTTTGTGCGCGACGCCACGATGACGGACGACGAGGAGTTTTCCATGAACCCGCTCAAGGCTCTCTTCCCCGAACAGGGTCAGGCCGTGTGGCTCGATTTCGTCGCCCGCGGCTTCGTTGCGCAGGGCAAGCTCAAGGCGCTGGTGGACGAGGACGGCCTGCGCGGCGTCACCTCGAATCCCTCGATCTTCGAGAAGGCCATTGGCGGTTCGTCCGAGTACGACGACGCACTCAAATCCGTGATGAACCAGGGCGATGCCCGTGTCATCGACCTCTACGAGGGCTGCGCGGTGGCCGACATCCAGGCTGCCGCCGACGTACTGCGCCCGGTTTACGATGAGAGCGACGGCGCCGACGGTTATGTCAGCCTGGAGGTGTCGCCCTACCTCGCCCTCGACACGGAGGAGACCCTGGCGGAAGCGCGTCGCCTGCACAGGATGGTGGCCCGCGACAACCTGATGGTGAAGGTGCCCGCCACTCGCGAAGGCATTCCGGCGATCCAGGCCCTGACGGCGGACGGCATCAGCATCAACGTCACTCTGCTGTTCTCGGTTGACACCTACGAGGCGGTGGCCCGCGCCTTCATTGCCGGTCTGGAGGCATTCGCCGCTAAGGGCGGCGACGTCTCGAAGGTCGCAAGCGTGGCGAGCTTCTTCATCAGCCGCATCGACGTCGCCATCGATAAGGCGCTCGATGAGAAGGGCGGCTTCGACGACCTGAAGGGCAAGGGCGCCATCGCCAACGCCAAGCTCGCCTATCAGCGCTACAAGGCTGTTCACGCCGAGCCGCAATGGCAGGCGCTTGCTGCCAAGGGGGCCAAGGCGCAGCGCCTGCTCTGGGCGTCCACGGGCGTCAAGAACAAGGCCTATTCCGACGTGCTCTACGTCGAGGAACTCATCGGACCCGACACGGTCAACACCATGCCGCCGGCCACCATGGATGCCTTTCGCGACCACGGTACCGTCAAGGCCGCCATCGAGAACGACGTGGCGGGTGCGCAGAGCGTGATGACGCGCCTCGCCGAGGCCGGGATCGACATTGAGCGTGTCGCCGACACCCTGGTCGACGAGGGTGTGCAACTTTTCATCGATGCCGCCGACAAGCTGCTGGGTGCGGTGGCCGGCAAGCGCATTGATTTCCTCGGGACGAAGCTCGACTCACAGACCCTCGTGCTTGGGGAAGCCCTGACCACGGCTGCCAAGAAGGCGGTCGAGGAATGGCGTGCGTCGGGCAAGATCCGCCGGCTCTGGGCTCACGACAAGACCGTGTGGAGCAATGCCGACGAGGATCGCTGGCTCGGCTGGCTGCGCATCGTTGAGGATGAACTGGAGCACGTCGCCGACTACGAGGCTTTCGCCGAGGAGGTCCGGGCGGGCGGCTTCTCCGATGTCGTCGTTCTGGGCATGGGCGGGTCGAGCCTCGGTCCGGAGGTCTTGGCCGAGACCTACGGTGTGCACGATGGCTTCCCGACCCTGCGCATCCTCGATTCCACCGACCCGGATCAGGTCCGCGAGACGGAAGCCGCCATCAGCCTGCCCACCACGCTCTTCATCGTGGCGAGCAAGTCCGGCTCGACCCTCGAGCCCAACGTGTTCCGTGACTACTTCCTCGGCCGGATGAAGGACACGGTCGGCGCCGACAAGGCGGGATCGCACTTCGTCGCTGTCACCGATCCGGGCTCAGCCATGGAGAAGGCTGCCCAGTCCGACGGCTTCCGAAAGATCTTCTACGGGGTACCGCAGATCGGCGGACGCTACTCCGTCCTCTCGGCGTTCGGCTTCGTGCCGGCGGCGGCCTCGGGCATCGACGTGAAGGCCTTCCTCGACACCGCCCGGATCATGGTCCGCTCCTGCGGCCCGGCCGTGCCGCCGGCCCAGAACCCGGGCGTGCTCCTCGGCACCGCCATGGGGGCTGCCGCTCTTACCGAGGGGCGCGACAAGATCACGATCATTGCTTCACCCGGTATCGACACCTTCGGGGCGTGGGCCGAGCAGCTCATCGCGGAATCCACCGGCAAGGAGGGCAAGGGCCTGATCCCGATCGACGGCGAGCCCGTCGACGTGCCTGCCGTCTACGGCCGGGACCGCTTCTTCGTCTATCTGCGCCTCGACAGCCGTGCCGATCCCCATCAGGACGAAGCCGTGCGCAACCTTGAGCGTGAGGGGCACCCCGTGGTGCACATCACCCTCGCCAACGCCGAGCAGTTGCCCCAGGAATTTTTCCGTTTCGAGATCGCCACGGCGGTGGCGGGGGCGATGCTCGGGATCAATCCCTTCGACCAGCCCGACGTTGAGGCGAGCAAGATCGAGACGAAGAAGCTGTTCGACGCGGCCGAGAAGAGCGGTGCCCTGCCGGGGGAAACGGCGATCTTCGCCGATGAGACGATCGCGCTCTACGCGGATGCGGGCAATGTCGGCGCCCTTCCCCAGGCCGTCGAAGGGTTGGAGGCTGCCGTCGCCGCCCATCTCGCCCGGGCGAAGGACGGCGACTACGTGGCGTTGCTGGCCTACGTGGCGCGCAATCCGGGCCATCACGCGATCCTCCAGGAGGCCCGGGTGGCCCTCCGCGACAAGCGACGCCTCGCGACCTGCCTCGAATTCGGGCCGCGCTTCCTGCACTCCACCGGCCAAGCTTATAAGGGCGGTCCCGATACCGGGGTGTTCCTGCAGATCACCGCCGACCCTTCGGCCGACCTCGCGATTCCCGGCCGCAGCCTCGGCTTCGGCACGGTGGTGGCAGCCCAGGCACGAGGGGATTTCGCGGTCCTGGCCGAGCGAAAGCGCCGGGCCCTCCGCGTCCACATCAAGGGCGGTCAGGTCGAGGCCGGCTTGAAGCGCATCGCGGCCGCGATCAGGGCCGCGCTGTAGCGCCTGGCGGGGCGGACGGCGATCGAGCGAGAACCGCCTGTTCCTGACCGGGGATGGGCGGTTCTCGTTTTGGGCTCACTGAGCCGTTTGGACGTTTTTGGGCGGCTGAAGCGGGGAGAGCCGGCCCGGGCCTACGACGCGAACCCGTTGTCCCGTCCCCAGATGATCGCCTCGCCACGGCGATGGATGCCGAGCTTACGATAGAGCGCGGCGGCGTGGTTGCGGACCGTGTTGGGGGTCAGACCCAATCGCTTGGCGATGGCGCCGTCTCCCAGGCCCTGACAGATCAGGCGGAGCACTTCACCTTCGCGCCTGGTCAGATCGGGCCGGATGGGGGCAACTTCGGTCGCGCCCGGATGGCGCAGGCTCCCGAGCTTCTCGATCAATCCGCGGCTGAACCAGGACGTGTCGGCCATTACGGCCTCGATCGCATCGAACAATTCGCGCTCGGAACGCTTGCGATCGCTGATATCCTGCAGCACCGCGAGTAGGCAGGCCTCGTCGCCGATGGTGACGCGTTCGGCGGAGACGAGGCAGTCGAGTTCGACACCGTCGCAGGTCCGCAGGCAGGCTTCGAAGCCGAGAATGCTTCCCTGCGCAGCGAGATCGGTTCCGAAGCGCTCGCGCTGGACGCTGTCGGCCCACAAGGCCATGGCATCGAGCCCCTGCCCCACCACCGTGTCGTCGGGGTGGCCGAAAATTCGGGTGAAGGCCTGATTGATCCCGATGACGGAAAGGTCATCCGCCCGGCACAGCAGAGTCGGCACCGGCGTGAGGCGGAAGGCCGTCGCGAATCGCTCCTCGCTGTGCCGGAGCGCCGTTTCCGCCTTCTTTCGCAGTTCGAGGTCGGCGAAGGTGAAGAGCATGCAGGGCTCGTCGCCCATGGCGATCGGTTGCCCGGCCACGATGACGAAGCGCGTGCCGCCATCCGGCAGGCGCAGGCAGGCCTCCATCTGCGGGATGGTCTCGCCCGCATTGAGGCGCGCGATGGCCAGCGACCGGTTGCGGGCCTCGTTGAGCACATCGATCTCGTAGACGCTGCTCCCAACGATGTCGGCGCTGCGATAGCCGGTCATCTCCAGGAAACCGAGATTGACCTTGACGTGGCGAAGGTCCGATAGGCGGCAGATGACGGCGGGAGCCGGATTGGCGTGGAAGGTCTTCTCGAAGCGATCCTCGGCTTCGAACTGCGATGTCACGTCGGTCAGGATCAATACGAGGCAGTCGGGTTCCCCGGCCGCGTCCGTGATGACGAGGCTGCGGATGCGCTGCATCACGTCGAAATCGGGGCGGTCCGTCCGCCGAACGTTGACGATCACCTCGTCAAAGGTCTCGCCCGCCAACACCCGTTCGATCGGCGTGCGCGTCAGGACGTGGTGATTGCGATAGCGCAGTACGAACCTCTCGCGATAGGCTTCGACGGTCCCCCCGAGTTCGGCGAGTTCGGAAGCCCCGTGCATGGCGAGGGCGGCCGTATTGGCCCAGGCGATCCGCTGGTCGGGCTCGATCAAGATGACGCCCTCGGTGAGGCCGGCGATGATCTGGTGAAGCTGGGAACGGTCGACGCCCGTCGTCAAAGGTTTTGGCATCCTGCGTGCAAAGCGACGCTCGCGTGAGCGAAGGCACCTGAGTAGGTCGTCACGCCTCGCAAACGGACCTGTTCGCCTGGGAACAAACGCGGCGCAGCGGGACTCGTTGCCGACACGTGCCTAGGCGGAAAGCGTGGCCGCAGCTTTGCATGCAAAATTCTTGCTGATTCTAAAACCGAGGATTTGCGATGTGCCAGGGTGACGATCCGAATTGCGTTCATTTCGTCGAGCATCGGGCCCGTATGCTCGACGATCTGGCGCCGGAGCGGAGATCCTTTCTGAAGAGCGGATTCGTGGCGTCTGGCGCGGCCGCGACCCTGATGGCCGGTGGTCTCAGCCTGCCCGGGCCCACGCTGGCGCAGGCAAGCGCCCGCGGCGGCTTGAAGCAGACGGCGCATTACCATCTGCCGGCCACGGCCGAAACGGTGCATTGGGGCTATTTCAGCCGCAGTCTCAAGCCCCAGGTCGAGATCGAATCCGGCGACTACGTCACCATCGAGACGTTGACCCACCACGCCAACGACGACGCCGAGCGCATGGTGACGGGGGATCCCGGCGCAGAGAGCGTCTTCCTCTGGACCAAGGACAGAAAGGGCGTCGTCCGGCGCGGGGCTGGTCCGGAGGAGACCAAATTCGGACCGGGCGGAGGCCTCGGCGTGCATATCTGCACCGGCCCGGTGGCAATTCGCGGCGCCGAGCCCGGCGACGTGCTCGAGGTCCGCATCCTCGACGTGGCGCCCCGCCCCTGCGCCAACCCAGCCTTCAAGGGCCGCACTTTCGGCAGCAATGCCGCCGCGAACTGGGGCTACCACTACAAGGACATGATCACCGGGGACCGACCCCGGGAGGTGGTGACGATCTACGAGGTCGATGCCTCCGGCGCCCGCGACTGGGCGCAGGCGGTCTATAGTTTTCGCTGGCCGGGTGTCATTGATCCCAACGGCGTCGCCCATCCGACCATCGATTATCCGGGTCTGCCCGTCGATCACACCAGGACCATTCGCAACGTCGATGTGCTCAAGGGCTTCCGGATCCCGATCCGCCCGCATTTCGGCACCATGGGCTTGGCGCCCAAGGAGGCCGAAATGGTGAACTCGATCCCACCGAGCTACACCGGCGGCAACATCGACAATTGGCGCATCGGCAAGGGTGCGACCCTGTACTATCCTGTCGCGGTGCCGGGCGCGCTGTTCTCGGTGGGTGACCCACATGCGAGCCAGGGCGATTCCGAACTCTGCGGCACGGCCATCGAGTGCTCGCTGACCGGCACCTTCCAGTTCATTTTGCACAAGAAGCGTGATCTTCCCGGCACCGCCCTGGAGACCCTCGACTTCCCGATGATCGAGACGGCCGATGACTGGGTGCTCTCCGGCTTCAGTTACCCGAACTACCTCGCCGATCTCGGGCCAGACGCACAGAACGCGATCTTCGCCAAATCCTCCATCGACCTCGCCATGCGCGACGCCTTCCGCAAAATGCGCCAGTTCCTCATGCACGGGCACGGGCTGACCGAGGACGAGACGATTTCGCTCATGTCCGTTGCGGTGGATTTCGGAATCACCCAGGTGGTGGACGGCAACTGGGGCGTCCACGCCATTGTCAAGAAGTCGATCTTCCCGGTGCGGACGACCTGAGCCGCCGCCTTCGTGTTGGCTAGAGCCGACCGGCGCGCACCGACAGGGGCCAACGGATATCCCGCTGCTCCATGGGCGAGCCCCAGGCTTCCGCCAGGGCTTCCTGAAACGCCACGATCGGCGCGCGGCCGATGGCCTTCTCCGCCGCTCGGACTGCCGACCAAGTTTCCGTATAGCCAATCAGGTCCGACAAGCCCCAGGACAGTGTGATGGCGAGTTCCGGCACTGCGATCTCCGGAAATGGGAACGGAAGCATTTGATATCCGTCCTCGACATGGCGGCGCTCCGGCGGCCAATGGGGCTGGAGAGTTCCGCCGTAGAAGCGCTGTATCACGGCGTCGACCGTCGCATCGTCCACGTGCAGAACGCCGTAGGTGATCAGCGCCAGGATCGCGCCCGGCCGTGCGACCCGCCGCACTTCGACGTAGAATGTCGGGAGGTCCAGCCAATGCGCCGCCTGGGCGACGGTGACGAGATCGGTACTGGCGTCCGGAAGGCCGCTGCGCTCGGCAGGCGCGATACTGTATGCGACGCGGTCATGCGGCGTCGCATGGGCGATCTGCTGCGCACTCGCGTCGGTGGCCACGACATGCTGGAATCGGTCGGCGAGTAGGACCGAGAGCTGCCCGGTGCCGCAGGCGCAATCGAGGGCGACGGATTGCCCTGGCGCGGCCTCCGCAAGGACATCGATCAGCGCCCGCGGGTAGGTCGGCCGATGTGCCGCGTACTCGGACGCATGGGTCGAAAAATGGTCCTTGAAACGCGTCATGGCCATCGGCCCCGGGTATCGGAAACATGCGCAGATCGCGACCGCATCGATCTGCTTCCGGAGCGCTGCACATCAGGGATTGTACAGGCTGCTACAACACCCGCAAGAGCTGGGATCAGCGTGGTGTGAGGAAGACTATTCCTTTGAGAAGGTGGTGATCTCGTCGTTCGGATCGATGGGATATCGATCAGTCCAACCGTCAGGCGATGGCCATGTCAATTGATGCGGCCCTGTCCGAAATCACCGTCGTGGCGCCGCGCGTTCCCGGCTCGACGGTGACGGAGAAAGCCACATCGAAGCACTGCCCCAACGGGTTGCGTTGGGGCTAAAGCATCCTGGGCCCAGCCAATGCGATTCCCTCAAGGATCGCATTCGTCTCGCCCCTAATCGCCGCTGGTTCGGACCCGGAGATCAGCAACTCAGGCGACGGCCCTCACGACGACCGAAGACACGGAAGTGAGCGGCGCCGGATTCCATCTGGCCCCGGTTGACCGCTCGGCGGACATCGGGATTGCAGCGAAGATACTCCGCCTCGTCGAAGCCGCTGTCTCGCCGGCCGTAACCCCGTCCACGCTCCCGGTAATCCCCGTCGCGATCACGGTATCCGTCGTCCCGGCCTCGATATCCGTCGTCGCGGCTGCGATAGCCGTCTTCGTATCCACGATAGGGCTGGGCGAGGACAGGGCTGATCGAGCCGAGGACGGTCAGTCCCAGAACCGCTGCTGCACAGAGTGACTTCATGTCCGAGATTCTCCTTGCCGGACGCTAGAAACAGTTCCGCTTGGGATTTGGTTCAATCGGACCCGACGATCCGGCCTTCGAGGCCGAACAGACGGCTGAGGCCGCGCACCCGGTTCAGGATACGGTCGCCCGGCAATGAACCTTGACCGGGCGCGAGTGTCAGGGTCACTCGGCCGTCCTGGACAAGGACCGGGAGCCGCCCGAGGGCGCCCTCCATGCCGGCCGAGAGCGGAAAGGCGAGGCGCAGAAGAGCGCCGAGAAGGCGCGCGCGCTCAAACAGGCGAGGACCTGCCAGATTGCGCAGCATCGGGCTCGCCTTCTCGGGCGCGATCCCCTCATGGCGGAAGTAGATGGCGAGCGCGAGGTAGGCCCGGCCCGGATGGTCGATGCCTACGAAGGCCGCATGCGTGATGACGTTGACGCTCTGCTCTCCGCGGTAGTCTGGATGGGCCCGCCACCCGATGTCGGACAGAAGGCAGCCCGCGTGCCGCAGGCGGCGCTCGTCGGCGGTTTCGGGAGCATCGAGACTTGCGATGAAGCGGTCGCTCCAGCCGATCAGATCGGCAGCATGCCCCGGCGAGCGGGCCCGGAGTGCGTTCAACTCGGCAGCTGCCGCGAGCAACGGGTCGGCCAGGCGTGAATCGCGGTCGAGCTGCTCGTAGAGCAGACCCTCGCGCACACCGCTGGCGGAGACGGCAAGCTCGCGCGGACGTCCGATGCGGATGATTTCCTCCAGCACCACGGCTCCATAGGCAAGCAAGGGGCGGCGCGCTTCTGAGACGCTTTCGACATCCTGGAGCAGGGCCGCGTCGGTGCGCTCCACCACTTCGAGGAAGTTCAATTCGTCGGACGGCTCGACACTGTAGCCGTGCATGACGTGGAGCGGGTATCCGCGGGCCGATTGGTGCAGCCGCGCCAGCGCGCGCCACGTCCCTCCCACGGCGTAGAAGCTACGTCCGCGCAGAGTCTCCAGTTGCGGCGCTGCCTTCTTCAGGTTCTCGCGGACGATCTTGAGCGCCTTCTTCACTGACCCGCCGGAGAGATCCTGCAGCGCGAGGCCCCCGAGCGGCATCGTCACACCCGTACCGACCGTGGCGCCGCGCACATCGACGAGTTCGAGGGAGCCGCCGCCGAGATCGCCAACGACGCCATCGGGGGCGTGGAAGCCCGAGATGACACCGAACGCCGAGAGTTCGGCCTCGCGACGCCCGGAGAGAAGCTCGATGCGCTGGCCGCAGGCGGCTTCCGCGGCGGCCAGGAAGTCGGGTCCGTTCTCGGCATCGCGCGCCGCGGCCGTGGCCAGCACGAAGACCCGGCCGATCTGCATGGTTTCGCAAAGCACGCGGAAGCGCGCGAGGGCGATGAGGGCCCGGCGCACCGCATCCTCATTGAGACGGCCCGTAGTCAGTACGTTGCGGCCGAGGCCGCACAGAACTTTCTCGTTGTAGAGCGGTGTCGGTGCCCGTGTCAGCCCGTCATAGGCGACGAGCCGTACCGAGTTCGAGCCGATGTCGATGATCGCCACCGGCGCGTTGTGACCTCCCGTCCCCTGGAAGGGGGGCCCTCGGACAGGTGTAGGGCGGGCAGGGTCGAGGCCCATGCGGGCTCCTCTGGACAATCCGTCGGCCACGCTGCCGTCAGCCACGCTGCGCGCGTCGGCTCAAAGCGCGCGGGCTCGACTTTTTCGACGACTTGCCGCGCCCGGACAGGCTCGGATTCGTCATGAAGTACTTGTGCGCATTGAACGGCTCCTCCCCTTCGGCAGGTAGGATCCGCTCACTGGCACCCGACGCCAGTACACGCCAGCTCTGGCGGTTGTCGAGGAGGTTGGCCAGCATGATCTGATCGAGGACCTGCTGATGCACGGTCGGATTGGTGATCGGTAACAGGGCCTCGACGCGACGGTCCAGATTCCGGCTCATCAGATCGGCGGACGAGATGTAGACGGTCGCCTTCGGATGGGGCAGCCCGACGCCGTTGCCGAAGCAGTAGATGCGCCCGTGCTCCAGGAAGCGTCCGACGATCGACTTCACCCGGATCGTGTCCGACAGGCCCGGGATGCCGGGCCGCAAGCAGCAGATGCCGCGCACCACGCAGTCGATCTGCACGCCGGCCTGGGAGGCATCGTAGAGCGCGTCGATGATCTGTTGGTCGACCAGCGAGTTGCACTTGATCCAGATCGCCGCCGGGCGCCCCGCCTTGGCGTGGGCCACCTCCGCCTCGATGTTCTCGAGAAGGCGCGGTTTCAGGGTCAGCGGTGAAACCGACATCCGCTCGAGCTCCGCGGGCTCGGCGTAGCCGGTGATGAAATTGAAGATGCGGCTGACATCACGAGCCACTGCTGGGTCGGCGGTGAAGAAGGACAGGTCGGTGTAAATGCGCGCCGTGATCGGGTGATAGTTGCCGGTGCCGACATGGCAGTAGGTCACGAGGCGATCCCCCTCGCGGCGCACCACCATCGACAGCTTGGCGTGGGTCTTCAGCTCGATGAAGCCGAACACCACCTGAGCACCGGCCTTTTCTAGGTTGCGCGCCCAACGGATGTTGGCCTCTTCGTCGAAGCGGGCCTTCAGCTCGACGAGGGCAGTCACCGATTTGCCGAGTTCGGCGGCCTCTGCCAGAGCGGCGACGATCGGTGAATTCGAGGAGGTGCGATAGAGCGTCTGCTTGATCGCCACCACGTTCGGGTCACGAGCCGCCTGAGCCAGGAACTGCACTACCGCGTCGAAGGATTCGTAGGGGTGATGGACGATGAAGTCCTTCTGTCGGATCGCCGCGAAGACGTCGCCTCCGCTCTCGCGAATGCGCTCGGGAAAGCGCGGATTGTAGGACTTGAACTTCAGGTCCGGCCGGTCGATCCCGACGATCTGGGACAGCTCGTTGAGCGCCAGCATACCCTCCACGAAAATTACCGCATCGGTGCTGATCTCCAACTCGTCGGCGACGAAAGCTCGCAGGTCCTCGGGCATGCCGGCCTCGACCTCGAGACGGATGACCACGCCGCGGCGGCGCTGCTTCAGCGCTGTCTCGAAATGCAGGACGAGGTCCTCTGCCTCCTCCTCGATCTCGAGGTCCGAATCGCGGATCACCCGGAAAGCGCCCTGTCCCCGCAGCGAATAGCCCGGGAATAGCCGTCCGGTGAACAGGACGATGACCTGCTCGATGGCGATGAAGCGCGCGGTGGCATCGTTCTCCGCGTCAGGGAGGCGCACGAAGCGGTCGAGCACCGCCGGAAGACGAATGAGAGCCCGCAGGGTCCGGCCATCGCGGGGACGCACCAGCATCAACGCGATGGTGGAGCCGAGATTTGGAATGAACGGGAACGGATGGGCCGGATCGATGGCGAGGGGCGTCAGCACCGGAAAGACGTGGTTGAGGAAGTAGTCTTCCAGCCACGCTTTATGTTCCTGCGTCAGACAGGCGGGCTCCACCAATTCGATGCCGACGCCGAGCAGGTCGCGGCGCAGTTCGCGCCATCGGGTCTGCTGATCGAGGGCGAGGCGCGAGACTTCGGAACCGACACGGGCCAGTTGCTCCGACGGCGTCAGCCCATCCTGCGAGGGCAGCACCAGTCCCGCGCGGACCTGATCATGCAGGCCGGCGACGCGCACCATGAAGAACTCGTCCAGATTGTTGGCCGAGATCGACAGGAAGCGCACCTGCTCCAGCAACGGGTGGTTGGTGTTCGAAGCCTCCTCGAGCACACGGCGATTGAACTGCAGCCACGAGAGTTCGCGGTTGACGAAACGCTCGGGCGAGTGGCGCAGAGCGAGGCCGGCTTCACGCACGGAATCGCGAGCGTCGGAGCCCGGGATTGCCTCGGCGGAGGCCGTCCCTGCCTCAGCAGCCGGCAGATCGAGGTCCGCATCCGGCAATGCCTCCGGGGCGGGCGCCGGCACGACCCGCGTCTCTTTGGGGGCCATCTTCTCCTGAGGTGGTCTGGCTGCCGAAGCGGGGGCGCTTCGCCGAGCAGCAGGGCGGGCCGGTCGCGCGCGGCTCTCGGTGCCCCGCGGGATTTCGGCGTCCGGGATGCCGGTGTCCCGTGCGGTTGCGTCCGAGTCCATGTCGCCCAAGAGTCTTTCTCCTTCGTCGCGGGATCGGCTTCCTAGCATGGGCAAGGCCGCCGTTTTTGACAGTTCAATGACAATCACTGGTGCTGCCAGGAGGGCATCAGGACCGTCGCTCCTGTCGATGAGAGCCGTGTTCTCGCATTCAGATGGGGGCTTCGCTGTCGGCGGCTGGATTGTCGTATGCCTCGTCGTCGTCGGCTTCACCCGCGCCGTAGCCGAGGCGCTCCAGCACGGCCAGGGCCAGGGGCTTGGTGATGCGCCGGCCCCGGCTCAGGGCGTCGCGATCCAGGGCGGTGACGACTTCCCGGGCGCGGCCGAGGGAGCGGTCGATGCGGAGCGCGAGAGCCTCGACGATCGCAAGGTCAACGACGAGTTGGCGGTCTACGAACAGCTTGACCAGAACCGCTCGCAGGAGGGCGTCGTCGGGAGGCAGGATCATGGCGCTGGGCGCAAGGCGCAGCCGTGAGCGCAGATCCGCCGTGGTCAGCCCCAGTGCCTCCACCGAGGTCGCGGAGGTGATCAGGACCGGACAGGCTCTTTCGCGGGCGAGATTGAGCAGGTGGAACAGGGCCGCTTCGTCGCGCGGGCCGGCCCGGTCTATGTCTTCGACCACCAGGGCGCCGTTGGACAGGAAGCGTGGGACCGTCTCCGCAGTGATCTCGGAGGCCTGTGCCGTCCAGGCATGCGAGCGGGTCGCCCAAATCGAGGCGAGATGGCTCTTGCCGCTGCCCGGCGGTCCGGTGAGCAAGCATACGGGGTGGGGCCAGTTCGGCCAGGCCTCGACCAGCGCATAGGCGGCCTCGTTGGCCGGACCGACGAGGAAGTCTTCACGGCCGTAGCGCGGGTCTGCCGGCAGGTCGAAGGCGAGTTGCTTCGGGGGGACGTTTTCGCGGATTGCCATCTAGTGATCGGGTTTGGACAGGAGCGCAGGAGCGTCGGCATAGTAGAGCGGGCTCTGGAGGTAACGCTCCAGGACGAACCGGACCAGAACTCCGATGGAAGCCGCGACAGGGACCGCCAGCAGGAGTCCGAGGAAGCCGAACAGCGAGCCGAAGGCAAGCAGCGCGAACATCAGCCAGACCGGATGCAGGCCAACCGATTCCCCCACCAGCTTCGGCGAGATGATGTTGCCCTCGAGGAACTGACCCACCACGAACACCCCGATGGTGAGGCCGATATGAAGCCAGTCGGAACCCGGCCAGAACTGAGCCAGGGCGACGCCGACGGAGAGAAGGAAGCCGGTCAGCGTCCCCACATACGGGATGAAGGTCAGGAAGCCCGCGATCAGCCCGATCAGGACACCGAAATTCAATCCAACGGCGAACAGGCCGACGGCGTAGAAAGTGCCGAGGATGAGACAGACCAGGGTCTGGCCGCGCACGAAGCCCGTCACCGCCCCGTCGATCTCGCGTCCGAGGCGTCGCACGACTGGACGGTGGCGCGGGGGTACCCAGCCGTCGACGGACGCGACCATGCGGTCCCAGTCAACGAGAAGGTAGAAGGCCACCACCGGGGTCACCACCAGGAGCGACGCGATTGAAATCAGCGCCTGGCTGCCCGACCACAACGATTTCAGGAAGGTCAGGAACCAAGTCCCCCCCTGCCCCACCAGGGTGCCGACCTGCGATTGTAGGTCGCTCAGCACGTCGGCGCCACCGACCCGCTGCAGGAGTGGGCCGGCCCGCTCGGCCAGAATGCCCTGAAGGCGCGAGACCATGCCGGGCAGGGTCGCTACGAGGGCGGAGACCTGGTTGGCGGCAAGCGGCACGACGAGGAGCAGTACGACGACGAGGCCGACCACGAACATCGCCAGGATGAGGAGGGAGGCGGAGAGCCGCCCAAGTCCCAGGCGCTCCAGTCGATCAGCGATCGGATCGAGAAGATAGGCCAGCGCCAGACCGGCCACGAACGGCAGCATCACGTCGGCCAGCAGGTACAGCAGCAGGGCGAGGCCCACGAGGGCCGTCAGCCCGATCATCGCCCTGCCGCGCATCGGCCGTTCCCCGTTCACGTCGTTCCATGCCCAACAGTGGGAACCCGGGGCAACACGGTCAAGGCTGTGGTGCGAAAGGGATGGAAACCTTGTACGCCCCTGAGCGACGCAAGACAGAACACAAGATTGGTATACCAGCGGCACGGCTGTCCTGGGATACGATGGACTCGCGAACCCGCGCGCGAGCGGTTAGAGGTCGCCCAACACGGATTTGCAGAGAGCGGTGCGGATGACCGGCGAGCCCAGTAACGGAATGACCTACGCGGCAGCCGGCGTCGATATCGACGCCGGCAACGCCATGGTCGAGACGATCAAGCCGCTGGTACGTGCTACCCGCCGGCCGGGGGCGGATGCCGAGATCGGCGGCTTCGGTGGCCTGTTCGACCTCAAGGCCGCCGGCTTCAAGGACCCGATTCTTGTGGCGGCCAATGACGGCGTCGGCACCAAGGTGAAGATTGCCATCGAGACCAATCGGCACGACACCATCGGCATCGACCTTGTGGCGATGTGCGTCAACGACATCATCGTGCAGGGTGCCGAACCGCTGTTCTTCCTCGACTATTTCGCAACCGCCAAGCTGGTACCGGGAGTGGGCGCCGACATCGTGCGTGGCATCGCGGCCGGCTGCCGGATTGCCGGCTGCGCCCTGATCGGCGGCGAGACCGCGGAAATGCCGGGTCTCTACGACGGCGCCGACTACGATCTCGCAGGCTTCAGCGTAGGCGCGGCCGAACGCGGAACCCTGCTGCCGCGCGGCAACATCGTTCCGGGCGACGTGGTACTGGGCCTGCCCTCCTCGGGCGTGCATTCCAACGGTTTCTCGCTGGTGCGCCGCATCGTCGAGAAGAGCGGCCTGTCCTACGACGATCCCGCCCCCTTCGAGCCCACCCGGACGCTGGGCGAGGCGCTGCTGGAGCCGACCCAGATCTACGTGAAGCCGCTGCTGGCGGCCCTGCGGACCACGGATGGCATCAAGGCGCTGGCCCACATCACGGGTGGCGGCTTCCCCGACAACCTGCCTCGCGTGCTGCCCGACGGCGTCGGCATCAGCATCGACCTCGACGCGATCATCCCGCCGCCGGTCTTCGGGTGGCTTTCGGAGGTTGGCGGAGTCGCCGAATCCGAGATGCTGCGCACCTTCAACTGCGGCATCGGCATGGTTGTGGTGGTGGCGCCCGAGAGCGTCAGCAGCGTGTCGAAAGCCCTCGACCTCGGCGGCGCCTCCCCGGTCCGCCTTGGCCGGATCACCCCGCGCGGCCCCGAGCCCGTGACCTTCGAAGGCCGGCTCGCCTTCTGATGGTGGCCCTTGCGAAAACCCGCGTCGCGATCCTGATCTCAGGGCGCGGCTCGAACATGGCCTCGCTGATCGCAGCGGCCGAGGCGTCGGATTATCCCGCCGAGATCGTGCTGGTGGCGGCCAACCGCCCCGAGGCACCGGGCCTTGCCTTCGCGGCAGAGCGCGGCATCCCGACCCGTGCCCTCGATCACCGGGCCTACCTGAGCCGGGAGGCCTTCGACGCCGCGCTCCATACCGAATTGAAGGACGCCGGCATCGATCTCGTCTGCCTCGCTGGCTTCATGCGGATCTTCTCCGCCGGCTTCGTCGAGTCCTGGGCGGGTCGGATGATCAACATCCACCCCTCCCTGCTGCCGCTGTTCAAGGGCGTGCACACCCACGATCAGGCGCTGGTCGCCGGTGTCCGCCTTCACGGCTGCACCGTGCATTACGTCGTGCCCGAACTCGATGCCGGTCCGATCATCGCCCAGGCCGCCGTGCCGGTCCGGCCCGGAGACGATGCCGAGACCCTCGCGGCACGCATTCTGGTACAGGAGCATCGGCTCTACCCGCAGGCCCTGGCGCTGGTCGCGGCCGGCCAAGTGAGCCTGGACGGTGACCGGGTGACGTTTTCGGGAGGCGTGCCGGGGACGGACGGGGCGCTACTCAGCCTGTAGCACAGAGCCGTGGGCCGCTTATGCGTTCGGGAGGTGCGTCGCCAGGGCTTCCAGAACCGCCATGCGGACGGCGACGCCCATCTCGACCTGCTCTCGGATCAGCGACTGCGCCCCATCGGCGATCTCAGACGAGATTTCGACGCCCCGGTTCATCGGACCCGGATGCATCACCAGGGCGTCGGGGGCGGCCAGCCGCAGCTTGTCGGCATCGAGCCCGAAATAGCGGAAATACTCCTTCACGGAGGGTACGAACGAGCCGTTCATGCGCTCGCGCTGCAGGCGCAGCATCATGACGATGTCACAGCCCTCCAGGCCCCTGCGCATGTCCGTGAAGACCTCGACGCCGAAGCGCTCGATGCCGGCGGGTAGCAGGGTCGAGGGCCCGATGATGCGCACCCGGGCACCCATCGCCTGGAGCAGGATCAGGTTGGATCGCGCGACGCGGCTGTGCAGGACGTCGCCGCAGATGGCGACCCGAAGGCCCTCGATCCGACCCTTGTTGCGCCGAATGGTCAGGGCATCGAGAAGGGCCTGGGTCGGATGCTCGTGCGCGCCATCCCCGGCATTGACCACGGCACAATCGACCTTGCGGGCGAGGAGATGGACGGCGCCCGCCGCATGGTGGCGCACCACGATGATGTCGGGCCGCATGGCATTCAGGGTAGCGGCGGTGTCGATGAGGGTCTCGCCCTTCTTCACCGAGGACGAGGCCACGGACATGTTCATGACGTCCGCGCCGAGGCGCTTGCCGGCCAGCTCGAACGAACTCTGCGTCCGCGTCGAGGGCTCGAAGAACAGGTTGATTTGGGTGCGGCCCCGCAATGTGGCGCGCTTCTTCTCGACTTGGCGGGAGAGTGCCACCGCCTCCTCCGCCCGATCGAGGAGGATCTCGATATCGGGCCGCGAGAGCCCTTCGATACCGAGCAGGTGCCGGTGGGGGAAACTTTGAGGCGCGGCTGTCATGCTGGGTCCAGGGCTATAGGCCGGGCCGGCAAGGGCGGCAAGGCACGTGAGGCGCCCGGCCGCCCCCGCGCCTACACCCCCGGAGCCACCAGCGGGCGGAGGGATGCTGCGAGGTCGGTGAGGCTCAGACCACCCTTCTGCAAGACGCGGTCGGCGCGTCCTGCGAGGCGGCGCCGATCTTCCGCGGTGATGTCCTTGGCGGTCAGCACCACCACCGGAATGTCGCGCCACTCCGCGCGTTCGCGCAGTGCCCGCAGGAATCCGAAGCCGTCCATCTCCGGCATCATCAGGTCGAGGAGGATGAGGCAGGGCTTCTTGGCCGCCGTTGCCTCGAGTCCCGCGACGCCGTTCTCCGCCGAGGCGACCCGCCAGCCTTCGCGCGTCAGCATCGCCGACAGCCGTTCCCGGGCATCGGGATCGTCGTCGATGATGAGGACCGGTCCCTTGTGCTCGGAGGGTTTGAACCGATCCATCGCGGATTTGAGCTGCGTCCACTCGATCGGTTTCTGCAGATAGTCAGTGGCCCCGAGGGAGAAGGCGAGGTTCTGCTCGTCGAGCACCGTCACCATGATGATCGGTGTCGTGCCGAGTTCTGGATCCGCTCTCAGGGTGCGCAGCACCGACCAGCCATCCATGCGCGGCATCGTCACGTCGAGGAGGATGACGCGAGGCTTCAGTTCGCGGGCCCGCTCGATGCCTTCGCGCCCGTCGCGGGCTGTGGCAACGGTGAAGCCGTCTTTCTGCAAGAAACGCGCGAGAAGGTCGCGGGTCGAGGCGTCGTCATCGATGATGAGGACGTGTCCGCCGGGGATCGGCCGTGCCTCGTGCGTCAGGTGCAGGGCGCCATGGTCGTGCGCGACGGCTGCCTGGGGGCTTGCGGGGACATAGACTGCGGGCACCACCAGGGTGAAGGTGGTGCCGGACCCTTCCTCGCTCTCGACCTCGATCCGGCCGCCCAGCATCTCTGCGAAGGCGCGGGTGATGGCGAGGCCGAGGCCCGTTCCGCCGAAACGCCGGGTGGTCGAAGCGTCAGCCTGGGTGAAGCGCTGGAACAGCTTGGCCTGCTGCTCGGCGTTCATGCCAATGCCCGTGTCGGTGACGCGGAAGTTGAGCCAAGCGGCCTCGTCGCGCGTCATGCGCGAAACCGCCAGCACGATCCGTCCCCCCTCGGTGAACTTTGCGGCGTTGCTCAGGAGGTTGATCAGGCATTGGCGCAGCTTGGTCTGGTCGGTCTGCGCCTCGCCGAGGTCGTCCGCGATTTCGAGGGCGAGGGTGTTGCCCTTCTTCTCGATGAGCGATTCCACCGTGGAGGCGACGTCACGCACAGTCTCCGAGACGGAGAAGGTTTCGGCGTAGACCTCCATGCGCTCGGCCTCGATTTTTGACAGATCGAGCACATCGTTGATCAGGCCCAGAAGGTGGCGGGCATTCGACTCGATTTTGCGCATGTCGGCGAGGAGTCCTTCCTCGCCTAGATCCTCGATTTCCTCCTGCAGCATCTCCGAGTAGCCGATTACCGCGGAGAGCGGGGTGCGCAGTTCGTGACTCATGTTGGCGAGGAACTGGCTCTTGGCACGATTGGCCTCCTCGGCCGCCTCCTTGGCGGCTTCCAGCGCCAGCTCGGCCTCTTTCCGTGCCGTCACATCTGAATGGGTGCCGACCCATTCGCGAATGCTGCCATTTTCCTCCAGGATGGGGACCGCCCGGGCGGACATGATCCGCCAGACGCCGTCGTGACGGCGGATCCGATGTTCGATCTCGTAGGGTGAAAGGCTCTCTACGGCCTGCACCCAGGTCTCGTTGGTGCGGCTCTGATCATCCGGGTGGATGGCCTTCAGCCATCCGGCTCCCGCGGCCTCCTGGGGTGTCTGACCGGTAAAGCGGGTCCATTCGGAGGGCGTCACCTCGAAGCCGCCCTCGGGCGTCGTGGTCCAGACGATGGCGCTCGTGGCCTCGGTAAGAGACCGGAAGCGCTCTTCGCTGTGGCGCATGCGCTCCTCGGAGAGCTTGCGCAGGGTCTCGTCCGAAACCACCAATCCGACGCCGTCGGCCTGGGATTTGCCAGCGCCGGACGAACCGCCCCGCCCCCGCAGGGGATAGAAGCTCATCTGGAAATGGCGCACCCCGCGGGGGGCGCTCGGCGTCGAGACCGCCACGTCGACATTGGTGGTGACGAGGCCCTCGTCGCGGGCGGCCTTGAGCTTCGGAATCAGCTGCTCCTGCAGGGTCGGCACATGGGCCCAGATCGGCGCCCCGAGATCGGCCCCGAAGCCGCGCTCGTTCATGGTGGCGAGCGCCCGGTTCATGTGCTGGATCGTCAGGTCGCGATCGAGGAAGCCGAGCCCGACGGGCGCGTTGGCAAATACGCCGTCGAGGAGAGCCGCCGTGCGCTGCTCGTCGCGCCGGCGCACCAGTGCGAGTCGTCCGAGCAACGCGACGGCACCGAGGGCGGCCGCAATCGAAACCAGGGACAGGACGAGGGAGAGTACCCGGTCCCGTGCCTCGCTCGTCGCCAGGACCGCATTGGCGTGGTTCTGAACCGCCTTCACCGCGGCCCGCACTTCGTCCATCGAGCGCTTGCCCTCGCCCATCCGGGCGAGCCCCACGGCGGCGTCGTAGCCCTGCTCCCGACGCAGCGCGATCACCCGGGCTGCGTAGGCGCGCTTCGTCTCGACGAAGCGGCGCAGGTCGCGGATGTGCTGCGGCCCTTGATCATCCGTTTGCGTGGACAGCGTCTCGATGGCGTTCAACTGACCGTCGATGGTGTCCTGCGCCGCCTGATAAGGCTCGAGATAGGCCTCGTCCCCGAACAGCACGTAGCCCCGCATGCCGGTCTCAAGCTCAACCATGTTCGAGAGCAGGCGCTCGCTCTGGCTGAGGATGGCATGCTGGCGAGCGCCCTGTGCGCGGCTCGCCTCGCCGGCCAGGTAGTTCCCGATTCCAGCTGCGACCGCCAGGCCGATCAGCACCAGGGCGAGCGGCGAGCTGGGTAGACCCGCGAGAAGGCGGGGCTTGCGCCAGGCTCGATCGGGACGCGGAGGCGAGGCATTGCTCATGTGGTGGACTTCATGCGGCGGGTGACCCGGTGGGCGAAGGAACGAACGGACAATCGCGATGGCGCTTTGCTGCCGGTCTGCGTGCCCGGACAGGGTGCCCTCGCAGAGGCCGGAAGCGATGGAGGCGGACTCACGTCAATGAGCCGTGGACATGAGCAAGGGGGGACACGAGCAGGGAGGACATGAGCAAGGAGATTGCATCGACGCTCGCAAACGCGCCGCCGGTCCGTCCGTTCATCGCCAACCTGTCTTTGGTCAACGCGCCTGGTTGCGCAGGCGGCGTGTCCCACCGGATCGTCAGTCGCTGCCCTCGTCGGGAATGGCGAGGCGGGTGCCACAGGCCTTGCAGTGGACGGCATCCGTGTCATGGCGCTGCAGACCACAGGTCGGGCAAGGAAATCGGATTTTGGGCGGCCGGAACAGCACCTGGGCAAGGCGCAGGAACAGGGTCACACCAAAGATTATGACCGCGACCGAGATCAGGCGCCCCGTTGGGCCCGGCAGGGTGATGTCCCCGTATCCGGTAGTCGTCAGCGAGGTCACGGTGAAATAGAGCGCGTCGATGGCATTGCCGATCGCCGGATTGGTGCCGTGCTGGGTCGCGTAGACGATCCCGGTCATCACGAACACGAACACCGCGAGGTTGGTGGCCGCCAGGATCGCGTCCTCGTTGGCGCGGAAGACCGCACTGTCGGCACGCAACCGGTCGAGGAGCTGGTAGGTGCGCAGAAGGCGGAGGGTGCGGAGGATGCGCAGGAAGCCCACGCCCTCGCCAATCACCGGTGCCAGAAACGAGACCAAAGCGGCGATGTCGGCCCAGGTCGAGAGATGCAGGAACTCCCGCGATCGATTCCGGCTGATGGCGAGCCGGGCCAGGAAGTCCAGGAGGACCACGAGGCCGAAGGCGATATCGATCCGCTCGATCCAGGCCTGACGCGGCAGGAACGAGGTCCCCACGACGTAGACCACGGTCGCCGCATCGAAGAGGAGGAGGCCATAGCGGAAGCGATGGGCGCGGCCCGTATCGCCCTCGTAGAGTTCCGCGAGAAGCGCGTTCTGCTGAGCCATCAATGCGAAGTTGCCTGTCGGGGGAAGGAGTGCGCTCAGCGCCGCAGGCGATTGCCGAGCACGAAGCCGAACAGACCCATCAGGATGATGCCAGCCGCGCCCTCGATGCCGACGAGAAGATTGGTGACGCGTCCCACGGGTTTGACGCCGATCTCGGGAGGATTGGCGGTCATCATGTTGAGAGCGCTATAGCTCACCAGGTCCAGAGGGTTGTAGGTCGGCCGGCCGTCGCTGCCCTCGGGAATCAATCCACCGGTCAGACCGTAGAGCGCTGCGAAGACGCCGATGAGGATTACGAAGGCACGGGCAATCCGCGACAGGCTTTCGCCATAGTCGCAAAGCCACTCCACGAAGCGATCCGCGACCCATTGATAACCATGGCGGAGCAGGTCCGGGCCAGAACGCGCGTCCCAGGCTGCCCGCGCCTGAGCGCCCGCATGGAGACGACCCATCCGGCGACCGCGCTTATAGGCCCAGCTTGCCGCGTCCTGGCTGCCGATACTCTTGAAATTCTGCTCGAGCGCCAGATAGCTCGCCTGAGCCGCGGGGTAATCTCGAGCGACCTCCTCGCCCACCGCGCCGCCAAGCTGGTCCACCCGCATCCGGGTGCCGTTGAGCCAGGCGCCGGCGAAGCGCGCGTGGCGCAGGTCGCAGGTGGAGAGGTTGAGGCGTACGAGGCTGGTCTCGGAGAGGTCCGCCTCCGACAGGTTGGCCCCGTCCAACTTCACGCCGGTGAGGTTGGCGCCCCGCAGGCGCGAGCCGGTCAGCTGCGTCTTCTTGAGGCTGGCGCCCTCGAAATCGGCGTAGGTCAGGTTGACGCCCACGAGCTTGACCTCGTCCAGGCGAGCGCTGCGAAAATGGGTGTAGTCGGCGTCGGCCCCGGTGAAATCGGCGCCCCAGAGGTCGGCGCCCTCGAAGTTGGCTCCATCGAGGAGCGCACGACGCAGCTTGGCGAAGCGCATCGCCGCACCGTCGAAACGCGCATCCTCCAGCATCGCATCGTCGAAGTTCGCCTCGCCCCCGGCAATGCCAGTGAAGCGCGCGCCGCTGAGGTCGGCATTGGCGAAGTTCGCCTCCTCCACGGTGGCACCGGTAAAATCGGCGGACCGGCCGAGCACGCCGGCCAGCGTCGCACCTGAGAGGTTCGCTCCGGAGAGATCCACGTCCTCGAGGTGTGCGTCGGTGAGATCCGCTCCAGCCAGGGCCAAGCCGGCCTGCTTGGCGTCCCACCAGGCAGGCGGTTCCGTATCCACACCGAGACGGGCTGCCAACGCCTCGCGTCCGAGGGGGAGTCCCGCAAGGGCACGGGTGTCGTCGCCCGCCGCGAAGGCCGTGCCGGCGAGAGCTGCGATGCGTTCCAGGACCCGGTCGGCACGAGCCTGCGCGGCGGTGATCGGATCCGCCTCAGGGTTCATGGCGGGGCTCCAGACCTGTCGCGTGGGCACCATTCCGGGCCTCGGACGTTTCGAAGTGCTTGGCCACGGCGTGCCGGCGACGGCACGGGGAGCGCGGTGTGGGTGTGATGTGGGTGGAGATCGGCCTGAAGGCCGCCGGGGGGATCCTCGTGGTCGCGACCCTGCTGCCCTTCATTCCCAGCAATTCCGGCTTCATCCGCACCTTCGACTTCCCGCGATTGCAGATTGCGGCCCTGATCGTGGCCGTGATCCTGGGATTGCTGATCGCTGCCCGCGACACTTCGGGTCTCACACTCGTTGCCGCGCTCGCCGCAGCCCTAGCCTACCAACTGGTCTGCATCTACCCGTTCACCCGATTGGTCTCGCCGCAGGCGGCCGCGGCAGAGCCGGAATCCTGCCGCTCGGAGGCGGGCTTCTCGATCATGATCGCGAACGTGCTGGAATCGAACCGCGCCTACGCGTCCCTGCTCGACCTCGTCACCAAGCAGGATCCCGACCTGTTGCTGCTCGTCGAGACCGACGAACTCTGGGCGGAGGCTCTGGAACCCCTGCGGACGCGGTATCCATACGGAGTGGCCCAGCCGCAGCACAACACCTACGGGCTGATGTTCTATTCCAAGCTCGCTTTAGATAACCCGGAGGTGCGTTTCCTGCTGCAGGACGACGTCCCCTCCGTGCGCACCGGTGTGACGCTCCGCTCGGGAGAGCGCTTTACCTTCTTCGGCGTGCATCCCAGGCCGCCTCATCCGGGTCAGAGCAGCGCGCCGCGTGACGCCGAACTCGTGATGGTGGCGCGCGAGGTTGCGGCGGAGGGGGGCCCGGCAGTGGTGGCAGGCGACCTGAACGACGTCGCCTGGTCGAAGACGAACGACCTGTTTCAGCGTATCAGCGGTCTCCTCGATCCGCGGATCGGCCGTGGTCTCTATCCGACCTTCAACGCCAAATGGCCGCTGCTGCGCTGGCCCCTCGACCATGTGTTCTTCAGCGACGATTTTCTCCTCGGCCGGATCGAGCGATTGCCTCATATCCAGTCCGACCACTTTCCAATCCTGATCAGCCTCTGCCGCACGGATCGGGCGCCACGCCTGCAGGATGCCCCGCAAGCCACGGCGCAGGATCACGAGGATGCACAGGAGGCGGTAGAGGCGGCCCGATGATGGGGCTCAACGCTGGGCAACACCGGCCGCCATGTTGATGGCGAGGGCCAGCACGCTGGTATTGAAGATATAGGCGTAGATGGTCTGCACTGTCGCAACACGGCGCATCGCCTTGCTGGTGATATCGGTATCCGATGTCTGCGACGTCGCCCCGATGGTCACGGAGAAATAGAAGAAGTCCCAGAAATCCGGGTTCTCGTCGCCATTGAAGTCGAGTCCGCGGCGCGATGTGTCCGCTTCGGTCCCGTAGTACAGGTGCGCGTAGTGCACCGTGAAGACCACCTGCACGAAGAGCCAAGCGCAGATCATGGTCGCTGCGGCGAGCGCGAGGTGGCTCAAACGATACGCCTCGCTTCCATTGCCGCCGAGTACCAGCATCGCCACGGCGCCGAAGCTCGCGGCGGCCGCCAGAATCGCGAAGAGCGTTACGGTGAGAGCACTGTCGTCCAGGCGCGACGACTCCCTACGCAGCGAGTCCTGCGACTGACGCGCTGCTTTCCCGACGATCAACCCGCAATAGGCGAGAACGCCGAGGCACCAGCCGAGCAGCAGCCGAACCGACAGGTCTGCGAAGGGAAGAATCAACGCGAGGACGAGGGTGAGCCCTACGGAGGCGAGAAGGCGCGGACGGAGCCAGAAGGCCTGAAAGGGATTCAGCATGTGAGGATCGTCTCGACCATTCGCGATTCGATCCTGCTCTCGCGCGGAGATGCCTTATCCGCAAGCCTTGTCTCCGCAAGCCTTGTCTCCGCAAGCCTTGTCACAGCTTGCTCTGCGGCCTGGGAGGAAGCGGGCGATCCACGGTCGCAGCGGTAGGAACAAGCGATAGGCGACCTCGCCGAGGCTGATCAGCCCAGGCAGGCGAGCGAGATGGGCAAGGATACGCCAGCGCGGCAGCACGGCCCAGAGCGCAGCGAAACCTCTCGCTCCCGATGCCAGCGCACCATCCGGGCGGCGGACATGGAAGCGGGCACGGGCTGCGCTTCGGGTCAGGTCGGGACCGAGATCCGCGGGGTCTTCGGCGGCGACGTCGATCCAAGCGACCCGCTCTCCGCCCGGCGAGCGCCGGTAGAGCCGGATCTCAGCAGCGCAAAGAGGACAGGCCCCGTCATAATAGACGGTCAGGGTCGGCGACGATGGCGCGGTCGGAGTCATGCCTTGGAAGATAGGGTGACGAGCCCCCGTGACACGGTCGTGAATCGCTTCGCGACCGTGTCATTGTCCCGCATGGGTCTCTCAGACCGGGTTCAGCGACGGGCCAGCGCCTTCAGGGCATTACGACCGGCATAGAGGGCCTGTGAACCAAGGCCTTCCTCGATGCGGATGAGCTGATTGTACTTGGCCAATCTGTCGGAGCGCGCCAGCGAGCCGGTCTTGATCTGTCCGCAGTTCGTCGCAACCGCGAGGTCAGCGATGGTCGAATCCTCGGTCTCACCGGAGCGATGGGACATCACGGCCGTGTAGCCGGCCCGCTGGGCCATATCGACGGCGGCCAGCGTTTCTGTGAGCGAACCGATCTGGTTCACCTTCACCAAGATCGAGTTGGCCGTCTGCTCGGCGATGCCGCGCGACAGGCGTGTCACGTTGGTGACGAACAGGTCGTCGCCGACCAGCTGGCAACGGTCGCCGACACGCTCGGTGAGAAGCTTCCAGCCCTCCCAATCGTCCTCCGACATACCATCCTCGATCGACAGGATCGGGTAGGCGTCGACGAGCCCCGCCAGATAGGCGACCTGCGCCTCGATATCGCGGGTCTGGCCTTCACCCTCGTAGTGGTAGGCGCCATCCTTGAAGAACTCGGTCGCTGCGCAGTCGAGAGCCAGCACCATGTCGGTGCCGGGCTTGAAACCAGCGGCCTGGATCGATTGCATCACGAAATCGAGAGCGGCCTCGGCCGAGGGCAGGTTCGGGGCAAAACCGCCCTCGTCGCCCACGTTGGTGTTGTGGCCGGCCTTCTTCAATGCACCCTTGAGGGTGTGGAACACCTCAGCACCCATGCGCACGGCTTCGGCAAGCGAGGACGCGCCCACCGGCATGATCATGAATTCCTGGAAGTCGATCGGGTTGTCGGCATGGGCACCGCCGTTGATGATGTTCATCATCGGCACAGGCAGTACCCGGCCCTGGGTTCCACCGATGTAGCGGTAGAGCGGCAGGCCTGCCGTCTCGGCGGCGGCTTTGGCGACAGCGAGTGACACGCCCAGGATTGCGTTGGCGCCGAGGCGGCTCTTGTTGGGCGTGCCGTCGAGCTCGATCATCGCCTCGTCGATGGCGATCTGATCCTCGGCATCCATGCCGCCGATGGCGTCGAGGATGTCCGACTGCACCGCATTGACCGCCTTGCGGACACCCTTGCCGCCGTACCGACCCTTGTCCCCGTCACGCAGTTCCATGGCCTCGTGCGCGCCGGTGGAGGCGCCCGAGGGAACAGCGGCACGCCCGAAGGAGCCGTCTTCGAGCAACACGTCGACCTCGATGGTCGGGTTGCCTCGACTGTCGAGGATCTCACGGGCGGCGATGTTCGTGATCGCGGTCATGGAAGCGCCTTTGCGGACGGTGCGGCTTATCGAGGCCTCGTCACGCGAGGCCGGGTCCGATGCCCAAGGATGTCCGGATGACATGCCCCGGGACCGGACGATTTCGCCGAGGCTTATCCGTCAACGCTTCGCGTCCGGCAAGCGTCCTGTCGCCTCCTGCAAGACTGCCGGCGCGCTGGAACTGGTATTCCAGCCCGTCGGCCGCAGGGGATTGATCGTTGCGCCTGAATCGAAGGGAAGTGGCCTAGCGGTCACCGGCTCCGGACAGAAGCAGCTCGATCTGCGCCATTCCGTTCTCACGCGCCTTGGCTTCGGTCGGGTGATTGCGGTCGGATCGCTGGATCAGCTTGCCCTTCCGGCGGATGGCCCATTGGTATGGACTGCCGGGCGCCTTGGGCGGCTGGATCTCCAGAGTGTAGGGATAGGTGGCCGTGTTTTCGTCGCTCATGGTTCCCATATGGCACGCGGACATCGCGCCTGCCACTCACCGTCGCCACTTGGGCGGCAAATTGGTTGGATTTCAGCATAAGGCGTGACCTGTGCGACAAGCGTGTCGCCCCCGTCACCGGAAGATTTTGCCCATGACGCAGCCACCTTCAGGCGCCGAGAGCTTGCAACTCGGACAGACGACGCCCCTGCCGACCAGTCCCGACGAGGCCCGTCTCGACCGGGTGCCGAACCCGCATCCGGGCACTGACTATCTTGCCCGCTTCACCGTGCCTGAGTTCACTTCGCTCTGCCCCGTCACCGGCCAGCCGGACTTCGCCATCCTGGTAATCGACTACGTGCCGGATCAATGGCTCGTCGAATCGAAGTCGCTCAAGCTCTACCTGACAGCCTTCCGCAATCACGGGGCCTTCCACGAGGATTGCACAGTGGGGATCGGTTTGCGGCTCACGGAGTTGCTGGCGCCCCGCTACCTGCGCATCGGGGGCTTCTGGTACCCACGCGGCGGCATTCCCATCGACGTGTTCTGGCAGACCGGCGAGCCGCTGAAATCCGTCTGGCTCCCGGATCCCGGCGTGCCCCCCTACCGGGCCCGCTGAGATCCGTTCCCATTGAAAGCGGCTTCGGCTCAGGCTGCCGCCAGGAGTCGCGTCTCGATGTCGGGCCAGGCTGCCTGTGCAGCCAGACGCAGGCGCAAGCCGGTGACGATCCGGTCGCGCTCGGCCTCGACGATCGGTCCGTCGAACGCCACCGGGCGGCAGCGGCCGGGCAGTGGACTGGCGCTTTCATCAACGTCCCTCCACCAGCCCTGCACGGTGTCACTGCCGAACCAGGCGCGCGAGCCGCTCTCGAAATACGATTCGGCCGGCAGGCCTTCCGCCAGCAGGATGTCGTGCTGGTCGAGCTCCACGTGCCAGTAGGTGACCCGGTCCACGGGCTCTCGGCAGATCGCGATCCCATCAATGAGGTTCATGATAGGAGTCAGCACACCGCCCGCATTCCCCGCGTCGGCACCGATCAGGACAGGGTGGCCGGGCGACAGGCGCAGGTCCCGAGCCGGGAGGGCTTGACCGGAGCCGTCCCTGCCGAAGGCCCCCGCCAGGATGCGCACGGGCCATTGCGTGGATGGATCGCCATACGTCTCAGGCCGGACGTCCCGCTGGCCAATCCAGCGGATCGAACGGTGACCGCCCGTGGCGGTTACCGCCACGTCGGTCAGGCGCAGATCCTCGATCGGTACCGTGCAGGCAGCACCGTCCCGCACGACGCCGAGGCGTGTTCCGGTGGTGAAGCAGACGGGCGCGGCGAACCGGATCTGTTCGATGCCCGTCAATGTATCGACGGCGCCGGTGGTCTTATCGGTGACGGTGGTGACCGTGCTGGTCCTGTCGATTGCGAAGTTCGTGCGCAAGCCTGTGACAATGAAAGTATCAGAACCACCTCCGCCGTTGACCACGTTGCTGTTGCCATTGCCGATGATCACGTCGTCGCCGGCACCAGTGACGACCTTGTCGATTCGTGTGCCGAAAGAGATGCCGATGTTGTTCGTGACGGCGCTGTTGGCGCTGGCCGTGCTGAAGGTGCCGGGATTCAGATTGATCCGGCTGCTCGTGCTGAAACCAGAGACGTCGAGGGTGTTGTCGATTCCGCGATTGTAGAGGGTCACGAAGGGCGTGCTGTTCTTGGTGAAATCGAAGTAATCTCGGGACGACCCGGCGATGTTCGTATTGAAGCCGTAGGTCTGACCGCCAGCGAAGGTGCTGGTTTTCGATTCGCCGTAGAAGCGCTGGATGGCCATAATATCGATGGGCATGGGTGTCTGGGCCCACCCTCCCTGCCAATCCGCCACGACGGGGCCCTCGGAGGTGAAGGGCGAAGCCGGATCACTGTTTCCGTAGTAGGACATCAAACTCCAGAGATTCTGGTCGTACGGGCCTCGAACACCCTCCACGGTGTCGCCGTTGACCGGTCCGGTATGTCCAAGGCCTAAGAGGTGGCCAGTCTCATGGAATACAGTCCCCATAACGTTGGAGTACTGAAGGTCGAAGTTGCCCCACGCGTTGTCCGGTGCTGCGATCCCAGTGTCGTTTTGCACCTTTGTCCGGGGATTAGGCGAGACCCACGAAGGAATATTCGAGCTACCAATGGGTTGCGATCCGTTGTTTGTCCATCCGGCCGGGGTCTGTTGTGTTCTAAAAATGATATTAGATTTCTCGGTATTGGAGGTGTACTTAAACTGAACGTCGGCGATATCCGACCACATGTTTAACGCAGAGGTGTAGGCCGCCTGTGCCTGCGGCGGTAGATCAGCATCAAAAGAATAGGTGACCACTCCACCCGGCGTTCCAGCTCGGCTGGCTGGCGCGAGGGCCGCGCCATCACTATCGTTGTACCACTTGTTGAACCAGACTTTGTCGGTGCCAGTGTCCAACGTTTTCCAAGTCCACCACGTATCCTTAGCGATCCGGCCATCCTCATCGAGGCCCGACAGGTAAGTAACCTCGTCGCGCTGTTCCGCGTTCAGGTCCGTCAGGTTGGCCATTCCGCATTCCCCGCAGCTGTGGGGATCGGACGCGAGCCCCTGTGCGAAGCTTGTGGGACGAGGCGCGAAAATCGATACGGCCACGCCCGGAGGGGGCGGACTATGCCGGTCCAAGAGTGACGCTTGGAGCCCAAATGGGATCGAGGACGGCCAACCTTCGTGGGCTGTCCTCGATCGCTTTCGCTACAGGTCGTTTGTATCAGACGAGGTGGGACTCAGTAGCCATAACCGTAGGCTGGCGCGCCGTACCCATAGGCAGGACGGGCATAACCATCGCGATAATAGGAGTCGCGAGCAGCGCCAGCAGCGATGGCACCTGCCGCAAGACCGGCAATGCCGAGGCCGACCGCCGCGCCGGTTCCGATTCCGCGACGACGACCGCCATACGCGTATCCGCGACCATAACCACGATGGCCGTAAGCATGGCCATGACCATAGCCACCATGACCGTACCCATGGCCACGCGGGCCAGCCTCGGCGGAGGTCACAGTGGCAAGGCCGCCGAGCGAAAGGGTGAGAGCGGAAATCAAAGCAAGCTTGCGCATGGTATCCTTTAGCGTTCGAGAACGAATTGGAAATTCTAACGTCAGGATGCCCTGATCGTTCCCGTCACCTTCCGCAGACGGACACTGTACGACCTGGTTCATTGATCATGGTGAATCGCTCCAATCGGCCGCACCCGTGATGCCTGCGCCTGGACTTGCTCCATCTGGGTTGCCGGTTTCAGTGGTCTTGATGGACCGTTCGCGCCTTTGCCAGCCGGTCGAACGCCTGGAGTTCGGCCAATAAGGCCGGCATCGCTTTCAGCGGCACCATGTTCGGGCCATCCGAGGGGGCATGGTCCGGGTCGGGATGCGTCTCGATGAAAAGCCCGGCCACGCCGACGGCGACGGCCGCGCGGGCGAGCACGGCGACGAATTCGCGCTGACCGCCCGAGGTCGCGCCCTGCCCGCCGGGCTGCTGCACCGAGTGGGTGGCGTCGAACACTACAGGGGCACCATGCGTGACCTGCGCCATGATCGGCAGGCTGCGCATGTCGGAGACGAGGGTGTTGTATCCGAACGAGGCGCCGCGCTCGGTCACCAGCACGTTGGGATTGCCGGCCCCCGTTACCTTCGCGGCCACGTGGGCCATGTCCCAGGGTGCGAGGAACTGGCCCTTCTTCACATTCACCACGCGTCCGGTGGCGGCGGCCGCGAGCAACAGGTCGGTTTGCCGGCATAGGAAGGCCGGAATCTGGAGGATGTCGATGACCTCGGCGGCGGGGCCACACTGCGCCGCCTCGTGTACGTCCGTGAGCACGGGCAGGCCGAAACGGTCCTTGATCTCGGAAAAGATCGGCAGCGCCCCTTCCAGGCCGAGCCCGCGAGCGGTGCTGCCGGAGGTCCTGTTGGCCTTGTCGAACGAGGCCTTGAACACCAGGCCGATCCCGAGGCGGTCGGTCATCGCCTTCAAGGCGTCGGCGATCTCGATGGCGTGGTCACGGCTCTCGAGTTGACAGGGGCCGGCGATCAGCGCGAAGGGCAGATGGTTGGCGAAGGCGACCGAACCAGCGGTGACCACGGGAGCGGTGGAGGGGGTGATCTCAGGCATGACGTCGGTCTAGCCCGCTGCGGTCCCAACGAAAAGGCCGGCCCGGCGTCGAAGCACGGGCTTCGCATGAGGAACCGGGAGGGGGGCCAGGATGCAACGGGTACGCAAACCGTCGAAGGGGTCTGCATCCGAAGCGGTTTCGCATCGAATGGCGACCCGCCTGGTCGTCCCCTGCTGTGGACGTCCTGTCGCCAGGGCCTCCTGCTGCAGGACCAGCGCCAGCGTCTCTGCCGCTTCGGCGCTCGCGCCGGTCAAGGCCTGCGCGGCGTCACCGATCAGTTCGTAGAACCGGCGGCTTGGTTCGCGTTCACGGGCGATGAGGACCATCCGGCGCGGCGCCCGGCAATCCAGGCTCATGCGTTCCGCATCGGCCGCCCGGAAGACGGCCCGGGAGCCGACGCGTCCGGCCAGCGATGCTCCCGTTGCACGGATCATGCGGACGGTAAGGGTATCACAGGTATCCGCTGCCTGGGCCGGAGCCAGGCAGACCAAAGTGCTCGCGGCAAGAATCAAGGAAAGGCGAACAGAAATCGTCATCGTGTTGATTTAACGCACGCCCGGCTCAAGGCCCACACTCCAAGTCCCACACTTATTGGTGTTGGCCGATCGCCCCGGTGATCTCATCGGAGCAAGTTTCATGGGTGTGAGAGCGCAACACACGGGGCAGATGAACTGCATGCAGCCCCGCCTCGTCCTCAATGGTGCCCGTCAGAGCGCCGGGTTCGACGACGCCCTGGAAACGAATCGCGCCCGCCTCGGTCGAGACCGCGAAGGTAAGCGCCCTGGTGGAATCGTCGAGGCTCATGGCTTCAACCGCAACGGGGCCGATGTGGTCCGCGCCCTCGAAGGTCACGGCATTGCCGTTTGGCGAGCGCCGCAGCATGACCCGGTGTCCGTTGCGTGCGCCATTGTCCCGAACGGTGCAGAGATCGGCATAGACGAAGGTGCCGGTGATCCAGGCGGAGCGTGCCTGCGCCTGCGTTGCGGCGCTGAGGAGCATGACGACCGTCACGACCGCCCGGCACGGCGGACCGTCCCAGCGCCATGTTCTGATCGTCGTCACGTCCTCACCCTCGTCACGTCCTCACCCTCGTCACGTCCTCACCCTCGTCACGTCCTCACCGTCGTCATCCTGGCGCCTCCCGGCCCCACGCCTCGGCATCCGATCTGTGACCCGGATGCCGAGGCAGGTCTCAGGCCGCCGCTCGTTCACGGGTCCTGTGTTCGGCGTCGAGGGATGCAAGAAGGATGCACAGCGCGATGCCCTCGGCTGCCTTCGTGACGTCGTCGAGGCTGGGATAGGTGGGCGCGAGACGCAGGACGCTGTCCTTCGGATCACGGCCGTAGGGCGAGGTCGCTCCGGCCGGCGTGAGGGCGATGCCGGCATCCTTGGCCAACCGCACCACCTCGGTGGCCGTGCCCTCACGGGCTTCCACGGTAATGAAGTAGCCTCCCTCCGGCCGCGTCCAGCGTGCGGCACCCGTGCCGCTGAGGTGCCGGTCAAGCGCCGCCTGCACGGCAGCGAATTTGGGCGCGATCAGGGCGCGGTGGGCGTCCATGTGGGCCTGAAGGCCAGCGCCATCCCGCAAGAAGCGCACGTGGCGCAGTTGGTTGAGCTTATCCGGACCGATGGTCTGCTTCGCGGATCGAGCCAGGAACCAGCGCGTGTTCTCGGGCGAGCCGGCGAAGACCGCAAGACCGGCGCCCGCAAGCGTGATTTTCGAGGTCGAGGCGTAGAGGAAGGGACGGTTCGGGTTGCCGGCCTCGGTGCAGGCGGTGAGAATATCCTGCACCGGATGGCGATCCGACGTCAGGTGATGCACCGCGTAGGCGTTGTCCCAGAACAGGCGAAAGTCGGGAGCGCCGGTCTTCATCGCGGCGAGGCGCCGCACAGTTTCGTCCGAGAAGATCTCTCCGGACGGATTGGCGTATTTCGGGACGCACCACATGCCCTTGACGGCCGGGTCGGCGACGAGACCCTCGACCACGTCCATGTCCGGTCCCTGTCCCGTCATCGGCACGGGGATCATGCGGATGCCGTATTCCTCGCACAGGGCGAAGTGGCGGTCGTAACCCGGGACCGGGCAGAGGAAGACCGGAGCGTCCTCCTTCGACCAGGGCCGCTCGGACCCCGGTACGCCCTTCAGCAGCGCCCACGCGATGGTGTCGTGCATCAGGGCGAGGCTCGAATTGCCTCCGACCACGATCTGGTCCGCCGGCGCGTCGATGAGGTGCGAGAACAGCGCGCGCAACTCGGGCAGGCCCTGCTGGCCACCATAATTGCGGGCATCCTCCCCGGCTGCAGTGGTGTAGTCGCCGTTGCCGGGCAGCGCGAGCATACCGGACGACAGGTCGAGCTGCTCGGGCGCCGGTTTGCCACGCGTCATGTCGAGCTTGAGGCCCCGCGCCTTGAAGGCGTCATAGGCCGCTTGAGCCTGGGCGCGCAGATCCGCGAGTTCGGCCGGGCTGCGGTCGGCGATCGTCGTCATGATGTCTCGAGTCCGAGTGAGGCCGCGCGAGCGGCAAGCGCGGCGCACCATGACGCCTCGCGCCGCCTGCGTCACCCCGTTTGAAATGCAGCCCGCGACGGATCAGGGTTGCGTGGTCTGCCAGGCCGCGCACCCCTGGGCGTCGAGGGCGTTGTACTTGGCCTCAATCCAATCGAGGCCTGCGCCCGCCATGTTGTCGGCCAGATGCTGCCGATCGCCGGTGCCGGCAATCGGAAGCAGCACGGGCGAGCGCCTGAGAAGCCAAGCCAGCACCACCGCGCCATCCTTGACCCCGTGTTCCCGGGCAAGCTCGGTCAGGACCGAGCCATACGGGACTCCGTATGAGGCTGCACGAGGGCTTGAGTCGCAGATTCTGCGAAGGAAACCTGCGAGACAGTCACGTATGCCGCCTGACATAACCTGACAGTGCGTCCCCGGACGCATTCGAAGACCTGAACCCGCCAAAGACCTGACGTCATCGGCGCCCGGACGACGGGCGGCGCCGGCCCATGCAATGAGCCGGCGCCGGGTTCGTTTTTCGCGATGCGAGGCGGGTTGGGATCAGCCCGCTCGGGATCAGCCTGCCTTGTTCAGGGCCACCGCCACAAAGCGGGTGACGCCCTTCTGGCTCTTGACGCGCATCAAGACCGCCTTCCGGCCGCTCGTCTCGGCGGAGCGAATCCGCTCGGCGACCTCGGAGGGCTGCGAGACGCTGGAGCCTGCGACATCGAGGATGATGTCGCCCTGCTCGATACCCTTGGCCGCTGCCGGACCATCCGGATCGACCTCCATCACCGCCACACCTTCGGAGCCGGCACCGACTTCGGAGGCCGGAGCGAGGCTGAGGCCCAGACGCGGCTGCCCGTTTGCCGACGAACCGCGATCGTTGTTCGCCACCCGGGTGTCGTTCGGCAGGACACCGAGTTCCACGGTCGCGGTATCGGACTTGCCGCCGCGTAGGTAGGTCAGCTCGACCTTGGCACCCGGCTTGATGCCGGCGATCTTGCGGGACAGCTCCCTGGCATCGTTGATCGGCGTGCCGTTGACGGTTTCGATGACGTCACCGGATTTCAGACCGGCCTTGGCCGCGGGGGTCCCGGCCTCGGCGTGGTCCACGAGGGCGCCCTTGGCCTTGTCGAGGCCGAGGCCGTCGGCGATGTCCTTCGTCACCGGCTGGACCTGAACTCCGAGATAGCCGCGCGCCACCTTGCCGTCGGCCCGGAGCTGGTCGACCACCGCCTGAACGGTCTCCGCAGGAATCGCGAAGGCGAGACCGACGCTGCCGCCTGAAGGCGACGCGATGGCGGTGTTCACGCCCACCACTTCGCCGCCGACGTTGAAGGTCGGGCCGCCGGAATTGCCCTTGTTGATCGGCGCATCGATCTGCAGGAAGTCGTCGTAAGGGCCGGCACCGATGTCGCGGCCGCGGGCCGAGACGATGCCGGCAGTGACGGTGCCACCCAGGCCGAACGGGTTGCCGATGGCCACCACCCAGTCACCGACCCGGGGGGCCGACTTGCTGAGCGAGACGTATGGGAAGGTCCCGCCCTCGGTGATCTTCAGGAGAGCGAGGTCGGTCTTGGGGTCCTTGCCGATGACCTTCGCGTCGAGGGTGCGGTTGTCGTCGAGCGTCACCTGCACGGACTTGGCCTTGTCGACGACGTGGTTGTTGGTCACCACGTAGCCATCGGCCGAGATGATGAAGCCGGAGCCCATGGCGCCGCGTTGGCCCTGGCGCTTGGGCGCGCCGAAACCCTGGCCCTGGCCCGGACCACCCTGGCCGAAGCGCTTGAAGAACTCCCGGAGCTGAGGCGGAACCTGCTGACCCTGGCCCTGACCGGGGCCGTCGTCATCGTCCGACGTGGCGCTATCGTCGAGTTTCACCTTCACGGCGACGACGCCCGGCTTCACCTTGTCGACGACGCTGGCAAAGGAGCCCGGCGGATGGTCGGGCGTCTCGATCGGGTTCTTGGATAGGGACTGGGCATAGGCCGGCGTCGACGGTTGGGTCAGGCCGAAGCCGGCGGCGCCCGTCGCGACGAGGGATGCAACGGCGACCGAGGCGAGAGCATTGCGGCGCAGGCGGTTGGGCTGAGCGATCATCATGGACTCCGGATCGGGTGGCGCGCAGCGGCACGCCGTGATCCGGTTTGTAAGGCGTGCCGCCTGACCCCCGCGTGGCGCCAGGATTACGGTTTGGACAGGTTCGCGGTCGCGGCAGGAAGGGCCGTGAGGCCGGCGCGCCAGCGCAGGTCGAGGAGCAAGCCCGCCGGATACGTGTCGAGGATTGGCGTGATCGGGAGGCCGGCCGCATTCAGCAGCCGTGCGGCCCAATGATTGCAGACATTCGCGTAGGAGAAGCGTCCCGTCCCCTCGTAGAACAGGCTCGGGCCGTAGAGGCCTGGTCCGCCGGCGATCGGCTGTCCCTCCACGAGGCCGAATCCTGCCTCTAACCGGGTGAGAAGGCGCGCGAGGCCGGCGCGCGAGACCCGCACGGGCACGATATCGGAACCAGGAAAGCTCTCGCGCACCGGACGCTCCAGACCGACCACCTGGATGACGCCTGCGCGACCCCCCGGCGTGAAGAGGGCCTCAAGGGCGAGGCGAGCATCGAATTGCGCCAGGGTCGGCGTCGCCCGGTAGAAACGGGCTTCGCCCCAGCCGAATTCGATCTGCGGATAGGCGCGAAACCGGGTGGCGATGCTGGCAAGCGCCGGCCCCCCGCCGGGCCCGATCAAGGCCGCGCGGGGCAGGATCAGGCCGGAGTGCCAGCCATGCGAGACGAGGCTGATGGTCTCGCCGTCCTCTGCACGAGCGGGATAAAGGTCGGGATCGCCCGGGTGCGCCGTCATCAGCGCCGCCAGGACCAGCACGCCGATGGTGATCGCCACGACGGCCACCATGGCTGCGAAGAGGCGACCGGTCCGGTACAGGGCGGTACGGCGCGTGCACATCGGATTTCGGACGATCAGTCGGGCTGCCAGACCTGACCGTGATAATCGAACAGATCAGGTTGGCTCGCCAGGGCGGCGAGGCCGGTCAGGGCCGGATCGTGCACGGCGATGACGCTGGTGGGGATTACCTGCATTTGTGCGATGAAGGGCGGCTTGCGCTCGAAGGCTTCGCGAAACGCTCCGCGCTGCAGCACGTCGATGATCCGGGGCGCGATCCCGCCGCCGATATAGACGCCACCGGTCGCCAGGAAGGTCAGGGCGAGATCGCCGCAGACCCTGCCGAGAAGCTTCGCGAAAAGGTTCAGGGACGCTGCCGCATCCGGATCGGTGCCCGAGAGTCCGGCTTCGGTCACGGATGCCGGATCGCGCCGAGGGCCGTCTGTGCCGGTGCGCAGACGGTGCAGTCCCCCATGGAGCCGCGTCAGGCCGGGGCCGGAGAGCAGAGTCTCCACGGTCACGCGACCCTCGACGCGCTCCAGGTGCGGCCACAGCGCGTGCTCGGCGGCATTGCTCGGTCCGAAATCCGTGTGTCCCGCTTCGGTGGAGACGATGACGAGCCGCTTGCCGACCGGCAGCAGCGCCGCCGCGCCGAAGCCGGTGCCAGGACCGAGCACCAGCCGGGCACCCTGATCGCCCTCCCGGCCTTCCTCGCGATGAGGACCGATCGGCGTGAGCTCGGAGGGGCTGATCCCCGCCGCGCCTGCCGCGACCGGCACGTAGTCGTTGACGACGACGGAGCGCGAGAGGCCGAAATCCCGACCGATCCGGGCACCCTCGATCACCCAATGGGCGTTGGTGAGCTGCACCGCCGGTCCATCGACCCGGGCCGCCACCGCGAGGATTGCCGAGCGCGGGGCGGGACCGTCACCCTGGGCCAGCGAAGCCCGGATGGCGGCGCTGGGATCGGGATGGCCGGCCGTCGCCTCGTGGGAGAGCAGGATGGGCTTCGCGCCCGCCTCCGGCACCACAGCGAAGCGCGCGTTGGTGCCGCCGATATCACCGACGAGAACGGGGAACTCGAACATGCGCGCCTCTTCCATCGGGTGCCCGGGACCGGGCTGGGCGGGAAATTGGGGGCCGGAAATGCGGTTCTAGGCTGGCGGCAAGGCGTCGGGATCGATGGGGGCGCCATCGGCCCATCCATAGATCAGGCGCCGGACATCTTCAGGATCGATCAGGCGACGCGATGCGATGGTCTCGGCGCCCCCGATGCGGATGCTAATGCCACCGAGCTCATTGACCACCGCGAAGGCCTTCTCGTCGGTGAGATCGTCTCCAAGGAAGATCGCCCGGCGGCCCGCATAGGGCGGGTTTCCGGCGAGCGCCCGGATGGCGTGCCCCTTGGTGGCGGAGGCGGGCACGATCTCGCCGACCGCCTTGCCAAGCTGGAGGCGGTAGGCGCTCCCGAGATGGGCCGCAGCGGCCTTGACCGCGTCTTCGGCCGCGGCGGCATCGGTTGGCGTGGCGAGGCGCCAATGGACTGCTACGGAAGCGCCCTTGTCCTCGATCAGCACATGCTCCAGCGCCGCCACGGCCGCATGCAGGGCCGGAACCTGGGCGCGCAACTCGGGATGGTCCTCTGCTCGCCCGCCCGAGACCACGCCGTCGACCCGGCTCTCGACGCCGTGCAGGCCGGCGACGTCGAACCGCGCCGGTGCGAGGAAGCCGTCGATCACCGCAATCGGCCGCCCGGTGACGATGGCGAGCGCGCCGCCGAGCCGGGTGCGCAGGCGCTCCAAGGCCGGGGCGAGGGCCGGATCGACCCGCACCTGATCGGGCTTGGGGGCGATCTCCACCAGAGTGCCGTCGAAGTCGAGGTACAGGGCGAACGCGGTCGGCTCGGTCACGCGGGATGTCCCTTCGTCTGATCCGGGCCTGCGCTACCATGCCCTGCGCCGGGGGAAAACGGGCGGCCGCACCGCCCTGCCCTATCTGTCAGGGCTTCCGATCCACCGAGGCAAGGTTCCGACCCATGTGGCCCACCCCGATCCCGCCCGGCCCGAACGAGGAGAGCGTGTGGGACTATCCGCGGCCACCACGGCTGGAGGCCGTCGACGCGCGCCTGCGGGTTGCCTTGGCCGGTCAGACCATCGCCGAGTCCCGAGCCGGGTATCGGGTGCTGGAGACGAGTCATCCGCCAACCTATTACTTTCCGCCTGGTGATGTGGTGGCCGGCGTGCTCGGACCCGCCCGCCGCGCGGGGATCTGCGAGTGGAAGGGCCGCGCGGTTTTGTACGACGTGGCGGCGGGCGTGGCCCGTGCCGAGGGCGCTGCCTGGGCCTACCCCGCTCCGACGCCTGGGTTTTCCGCGATCGCCGGCTACATCGCCTTCTATGCCGGGCCGATGGATGGATGCTTCGTCGGCGATGCGCGGGTGACAGCGCAGCCGGGCGGTTTCTACGGCGGCTGGATCAGCCCGGGCATCATCGGCCCCTTCAAGGGCGGTCCCGGAAGCATGGGCTGGTGATGGGCCGAGGCCTTGCGCAGGACCGCTCCCGCGCTATGCCGGGATAGGGTGATCACGGAACGGAGCGTGCGGATGCAGGGTGAGATCGGATGCGAGCCACGGGCTCTGGGCTTCTGTCCGGATCGCCTGGAGCGCATCGACGGCTGGATGCAGCGCCTGGTCGGCGATAGCAAGGTCGCGGGTCTGTCCGTGATGCTGGCGCGTGGCGGACAGACCGCGTTCTTTCGCGCCCATGGCCGCGCCGACATCGCCCGCAACGCAGCCTTCAAGCCTGACACCATCGCGCGCATCTACTCGATGACCAAGCCGCTGACGTCGGTGGCGGTGATGATGCTCTACGAGGAGGGGCGCTTCCAACTCGACGATCCCGTCACCCGCTTCCTGCCCGAATTCACGGACATGCGGGTTCTCACCGGCGGCAACCGAGCGAAGTTCGACAGCGAGCCGGCCCAACGCCCGATCACCATCCGCGACCTGCTCACCCACACCTCCGGCCTGACCTACGGTTTCATGGAGGCGACCCTCGTCGATGCGCTATACCGTCAGAACGGTGTCGATTTCGGAGAGGCCCAGGAGGCGAGCCTGGCCGACGTGGTCGGACGGCTCGCGCGGCAGCCGCTGCTCGCCCAGCCCGGCGCCGAATGGAACTACTCGGTGGCCACCGACGTCCTCGGGCATCTCGTGGCGGTGGTCTCGGGCCAGGATTTCGCGGACTTCCTGCGCGAACGTGTGATCCGGCCGCTGGGCATGGTCGATACCGACTTCTTCGTGCCCGCCGACAAGCTGCCGCGCCTCGCGGCCAATTACAGCCTGTTCCGGGATCGCACCCTGAAGCTCTACGACGACGCGGTGAGGAGCCGCTTCTCGACACCCCCGGCCTGCCCCTCCGGGGGCGGCGGCCTCGTTTCGACGGCGTCCGACTACATGCGCTTCTGCCGCTTCCTTCTCGGGCGTGGCGAACTCGATGGCGCCCGCCTCCTCGGGCGCAAGACCGTCGACCTCATGCTCATGAACCATCTCGACGGGGACCTGGCCGCCATGGGCCAGCCGCGCTTCTCCGAGACGGCCTACACGGGCATCGGCTTCGGCCTCGGCTTCTCGGTCATGCTCGATCCGGCTCGCGCTCAGATCGTCGGTACACCGGGCGAGGTGGCCTGGGGCGGGCTCGCCAGCACCGCCTTCTGGGTCGATCCAGCCGAGGATCTCGCCGTGGTATTGCTGACCCAGCTCATTCCCTCGTCGGCGCTGCCGCTCCGGCGCGAATTGCGGGTGCTGACCTACGCGGCCCTGGTGGATTGAGTCCTCGGGGGCGAACGCGAAACGCCGCCCCGGGTCGGGAGCGGCGTTTTCTGGGTTCAGTCGGTCGTCGACAGGATGGGCCGTCTATTCCGCGGCCGGGGCGGCCGCCGGCGCCGCACCCGCCTTCGGGGCAGCCTTCGGCGCCGGCTTGGCGGTTCCGGCGCCGCCGGCAGGAGCGCCGGACGCGGCGGCCGGGGCCTTGGGAGCCCACTCGGCATCGGAGCGCGGCCCGCCGGGGCCGTTGGTCGGGCCGGTAAGCTGTCCCGGCAGCACATCGTTGACCCGGTTCCAGGTCTGGGACCCGCAGAGGAAGCCGAGGAGGCAGCCGCGCACCGACAGTTCGGTCGGCTGGTCCGACCACATCGTCACGTCGTAGAACTTGCCCTCGTCGGCATTGTAGATCTTGCCGCCGTAATGGCCGTCGGGCTGCGGCTTCAGCCCCATGATGAGCTGCAGGCCGAGGGAGGGCCGGGCCTGCTTCTTCGGGTCGGGATTCTTGAAGTCGATGCGGGGTTGGCCCTGATCGTTCAGGGGCACCTTCAGCCAGACCACATAGCCGCACAGGTTGGTGTTCTGCGGGCCGCACTTCTCGGTGCGAATCCGGGCGCGTCCATCCTCTGTGAGCCAGGTTCCACTGGCATCGTTCGGGGCGGCGGCCAGAGCAAGGCCCGGCAGAAGAGCGGCCGCGAGGCCGGCCAGGGGCACCAGCCGGCGTGCGGCGCCCGCGATGGTCGAACGATTCATCATGCTTCCAACAACCCTCATGCGCTCGCCCCGCGGCGACCCGCCCCTATCCGAAGGACGGTCAGCGCCCGTCACCTGATGCCTCGCCATCCGCTGCGAAGGTGACGGGATCATGGCCGGGTTGGGTGAGTCCCGAAGATTTGGCGCACTCACAGGCTCGACGAACAAGCTTCGGGCAGATCTCCCATGTCGTATGCGGACGGACGATCGGCCGGGCCGGCCTGTCCTGACTTCGCGAAGACCTGTTGCGAAGCCTTATCCCGAAGATGTGGGGTCGATCGCGGAAACGCCGGGCGGTACCCAATTCGGCGAGGGTCTTCGCGGCGGTGAGGTGATCGCATCGGTTCTCGCCGACTGCGACCGGCCACGGCCCCGGGCCGTCCGGCACGTGGTCGTCGAAGACGCGGCAGGTCTCGCAGGCCGCTCTCGGGAGGACGATCCGACCTGCGACGCGGTCGTTTCGGGCCGGGGTGCACCGGCCGAACGCGGCATCGAACGATCCGGGGCGCTCCGCGTTTATGGCCGTGCTTCACCCCGAATGGCGGACCCGTTGATGCGTGATGAATCGGCGGGGCTGCGGCAGCGCCTGGAGGCGGCGGACATCCGCCTCGGTGTGTCGCTCGCCCGTGCGAAGGACACCCGCGGGGTGCGAGGCCTGGCAGCGGCCAGCGAGGCGGGGGGCTGGAAATGGCTGCTCGCTCTCTCGGCCGGGACCCTCGCCGTGGGGGTGCTGCGGCGGGACCGGCGTCTGGCGGAGGCCGGGCGGCACATGCTCGTCTCCGGGGTCATGGCGGCGATGACGAAGACGACCGTGAAGCGGATCGTCCACCGCACCCGGCCCAACGTGCTGATGGACGAAGGCCTCTACGAGACCGGCTGGTTCGGGCCGAATGTCGGGCCGTGGCAGTCGTTTCCGTCGGGGCATTCGGCTCTGAGCGTGGCGGTGGCGAGTGCCGCCGGGCGGGCCTATCCGGAGATCCGCGGGGTGGCCACGGCGGCGGCCCTGGGCGTCGTCGGGGTCCAGGTTCTGCGCGGCGCGCACTTCCCGTCCGACGTGGCGGCGGGGGCGCTGATCGGTCTCTCGGCCGAGGCCGCCGAGCACCGGATCGCCCTCGGGCGGGATGTCATCGCCGGCGTGGTATTCCGAAAGGTCGCGTCACGGTCACGCGGCATCGGGCAGCAGGAACGGGGCGACGCAGCCTCCGGTTGACGCGGTATTCCAACGGAGACTCCGCGTGACCACCAATCCCTTGACGCAGTACCCCCGGCCCCCGTTCGAGGGCCAGCCGCAGAGCTTTCCCGGCAAGACCGGGAAGATGTCCCCCGAGCCGGATCACGGCGAGGCGAGCTACCGGGGCTCGGGCAAGCTGACGGGCCAGGCCGCCCTGATCACCGGCGGCGACAGCGGCATCGGCCGGGCCGTGGCCATCGCCTTCGCCCGCGAAGGGGCCGACGTGGCGATCGCCTACCTGCCGGAGGAGCAGGCGGATGCCGAGGCGGTGGCCGGCTGGATCGAGCGGGCCGGGCGCCGCGCCCTCCTGCTGCCGGGCGACCTCAAGGACCCGGCCCACGGCCGCGACCTGGTGGAGCGGACCGTCGCCGCCTTCGGCCGCCTCGACGTGCTGGTGAACAACGGCGCTTTCCAGCAGCCGAACCAGGGGCTCGATGCCATCGAGGACACGGTCTTCGAGGACCATTTCCGCACCAACGTGTTCGGACCGTTCTACCTGACCAAGGCCGCCCTGCCCCACCTGAAGCCCGGCGCCTCGGTGATCTTCACCTCCTCGGTGAACTCCAAGCACCCGATGCCCTCGCTGATGGCCTACAGCGCCACCAAGGGCGCCCTGAGCAACATGGTGCTGAGCCTGTCGCAGCTCCTGGCCGAGAAGGGCATCCGGGTAAACGGCGTGCTGCCGGGACCGATCTGGACGCCGTTCATTCCCTCGGGGATGAGCGAGGATTCGGTCAAGTCCTTCGGCAGCCAGGTCCCGTTCGGGCGTCCGGGCCAGCCGGCCGAACTCGCCTCCGCCTACGTGATGCTGGCCTCGCCGGAGAGCAGCTACACCTCCGGTGCCCTCGTCACCGTCGCCGGAGCCATGCCGGTCCTCTGACCCCATCCCAGAAACCGAAGCGCCTATCCCAGAAACCGAAGCGCCGGGACCGAACGGTTCCGGCGCTTCGTGCGTTCCTGTCGCCTCGAACAGGGGGGACGGCACGATGCGGACCTGGAGGGCCATGGACCGGGCGCCGCAGGACGGGCGCTGGATCATCGCGATCCACCGGGACGACCCGGACCGGCGGGCGGTGATCCGCTGGGACCCGGAGAACGCGGTCGATCCCCGGCCCTGGCACGTCGCTTCCTGCCAGCACAGCTACCCGGCCGACGCCTTCACGGACTGGATGGAGTTTCCCGACCGTCCGCCCGGACCGGCGCGTCCGCCCGAATCCGAGATCCACCGGTACGGCAGCGGAGGCGATCACCATGACGCGTGACCCCACCCCGGCACAGAACACCCCTCCGGCCGAGGAGACGGGCGGGCCCCTCACCCTCCAGCTCACCCTCCAGGTCGAGCCCTGCCCCGAGGATGCCGGCCGCTATCGCTGGACCCTGCGGGCGGGCTTGCACCCCGTGCGGACGGCGCCCTACGCGCTGCCCGATGCCGAGGCCGCCTGGGTCCAGGGCCGGGCGGCTTTCGCCGAAGCCGCCGCCCTGCAGCGCGACACGACGCCGGCCGCGCCGCACTGAGGGGTCGACCGTCCGGCGCGCCGGGCGCCCGGGTTGGCACGGTGCCGCCAGAGCTGATCGCGATTTCAAACCTTGGGATGCAGAGCAACCGCGAGTGGGCGTGACCCGCCCCGGAACGCCGTTTCCTTCCAGGACAGAGAACCCGCGTGGATTGGGAACGGCCGCAGGCGGTCAGGGGCGGGACTCGTCCGGGCGCCAGCCCGGCAGGCCGGCCCAGGCCGTGTCGATGATGCGGTCCCGGCGCGCGGCGCGGTCGCCGGCGGCATCGGCCACCCGCCGCAGGGCGGCCTCCATCGCCTCGCGCCCGCCGGCGGCGGACGCCTCCTCGCCCTTGCGCCGGATCGCGGCCTGGAAAGCCTTGACGGCGGGGCCGGCGGTCGGCCCGCTCTCGACGGCCGCCACCAGGCTCAGCAGGGCCTCGGCGATCGGCACGATCGCTTCCTGCCAGGGCGGTGCGGAGGGCGCGGCCGGTCCCGGGGGAGCCGCATGGGACAGCACGGTCGTCCGTGGGCGGATCATGGCGTCGGGCTCCTGCGTGCGAACGGGGGGATGCGGGCGTGCCGGACGGGCCGGCGGCGTCACGCCGCGATCGGCGTCACCGAACCCATCACGGCCCGCCGGCCTTCGCCGGAAACCGCGCAACCCCGAACCGATTGTGCCACGAACACCCGCCTCGCTTCCACTGTCGCCGTGTCGCCCTGCGGCACCGAGATTCTGCTGCACTGGGATTCTGCGCAGCTGTCGTCCAGAACCGGAGCGCCCGCGCCCCGCCCCGGCGCAGGGAGACACCGCCGCCACCGGGTCGAGAAGCGGTCGTCTCCGGATACCGAGCGGCCGGGCGCCGCGTGGTCCGCCGTCCGCTGGCGCCACGGACTCCCTTCGGGCGGCGGGGTGCCGGGCTTGTCGCTGCCGACGGAGCGCGGCGGCCGGGTGATGCCGTGTTCCGCCCGGCCCTACCCCACCCGCGCGGTGCGGCGCAGGCGGCGCCAGCCCAGGATCACGCCCGAGACGGCGATGCCGGCGCCGAGGCCGTTGAGGAGCCACATCACGAGGTCCCAGGCCGGGCGCGCCTGGAACAGGATCGCGAAATCGAGGCGGTGCGGCGCCTCGAACAGCCAGCGCTGGAGGCGGCCGCTGGCGTCGAGGCGGTCGAGGAGCGCGCCGGTCTCCGGGTCGAGGTGGAGCCAGGTCGCGGCGGCATCGTCGAAGCGCACCCGCAGCACCGGCAGGGGCCGGGTGTCGTGGTGGGGATACCAGTAGGCGTCGTAGGCGGTCAGCGTCTCGATCGCGGCGATGCGGGCCTCCGGCAGGACGCGGGCGGCGGCCGCCCGCAGGGCCTCGGGGCTCGGCGGCGGAACCACGCGCCGCCCACCCCGCGCGTCGGCGGCGATCAGCACGGGCCGGCCATCGACCTGGGTGAACCGGACCTCGACGGTGCCGAGTCGGGCCCTATCGTCGAGGTCAAGGTCGTCGAGAGCAAGGCCGTCGAGGGCGGCGCGGCCGACCGGATGGACAGGCCCGGCATAGGCCTCGCGCATCGGTTCCGGCGGGGAGCGGGGCGAGAACCAGTGGTTGGGGTTCATCGAGAGCCAGCCGCTCGCCACGAAGGTGAGAAGGCTCAAGCCCCCGAGGGTGCCGAGGAGGTGGTGCCAGCGCGCGAGGCCGCGATAGGGCGTCACCCCCGAGGCGTAGAGCCGGCGCAGCCGGAGGCGCCAGATCCCCAGGACGAGGCCGCTGAGCACCCCCGCGATCGCGATCCCCGACACCCACAGCACTGTGCCGCGCCACAGCTCGGCCCGGGCCCGCAGGGGCGTCGGGTAGAACCAGTGCGGGATCGCCCCGAGCCAGTTCCACAGGCGCTCCCGGCGGGTGGTGTCGAGCACCACCGCGCCGGTGCGGGCCGAGACGTAGAGCTCGGTGCCGGACGCGTCGCCCGGCGCCACCACGTGGAAGGGGCGCAGAGGGTCGTAGCGGTCCCGCACCGTCCATTGGTCGCGCCGCACCGCCCGCACGGTGGCGCCCGGCCCGAACGACGCCACGGCCGCCGCCGCGTCGATGGGGCCGAGGGTCTGCCCGGTCTCGGCCGAGACCGCGTGGCGCGCGCCGTCGCGGGTGGTGACCTGATAGACCGGTGCCCTGCCCCGCATCGACAGGCTGAGGCCGCCGGGGGGCGGGTCGAGCCCGGCCCGGGCCAGGGCCGCGTCGGGGCCGAGATGCACCCGGTCCCAGGCGATGGGCGCGAGATGGGACAGGCGCTCGGCCTCGGTAAGGGCCGGGAACGCCACGTAGAGCATCACCAGCCCCGACAGCACCCAGGCGGCGAGGAACAGCCCGGTGACGATGCCGAGCCAGCGATGGCCGAGGATCAGCCAGCGCTTGACGGGCTTCAGGAGCACCCGCGTCGAAGAGGCCCGCATCAGAACCGCACGCTGTAGGCCACCTCGAAGGAGCGCGGGCGGCCGAGCAGCCAGTTGGTGCCGATCCCGTTCACCGCGTTGCCGCTGATCGCGTAGATCTCGTCGAAGAGGTTGTAGGCTCGCAGGGACAGCCGCGAGGACGGCGTGACCTGATGGTCGAGACCGGCATTGACCAGGGTGTAGGCCGGGCGCTGCGCCTGGTTGCCGAAGTCGCTGAAGGTCTCGCCCACGTGCTGCAGGCCGATCCGGGCCTCCCAGGCGGGGGCGAAGGCCCAATTGACCCAGAGGTTGCCGACGCGCTCCGGCACGTCGATGGGCTGGCGTCCGGCATAGGAGACCACTGCGCCCCCGACCCTTTGGTTGAAGGCGTCGTACTGGGCGTGGAGAAGGGCCACGTTGGCGTCGATGCGCCAGGCCTCGAACAGGTGCAGGCTCAGGGCCGCCTCGACGCCGAGGGAGGATTGCTGCCCGACCTGGGTCGCGAGCGCCGCCTCGCCCGGCACCCGCGTGATCGGATTGTCCTTGACGATGCGGTAGCCGGCCAGGGTCCACTCGGCCCGGCCGTTCCAGGCCACGCCCTTGGCGCCGACCTCCACCTGCTCGCCGGTGGAGAGCTTCAAACCGGACAGACTCTGCGACAGCGAGATCAGGCTGCCGACCGGATCGGTGGCGGTGGCGTATTGGGCGTAGAGCGCCAGCAGGGGGGTCGGGTTGTAGACGGCGCCGAAGCGGTAGCTGAGCGCCTGGAAATCCTGCTCGAAGGCGGCGCCCGTGACGAGGTTGGTCCGGTGCAGCACCGGCGCGTCGTAGCGCATGCCGGCCAGCAGCGAGACCTGGTCGGACAGGATCAGGCGGTTCTCGGCGAAGACCGAGGCCTGGCGCGTGTTGGTGGCGTAGGCCGGAGTGGCGCGGCCATTGGCCGGGAACAGACCCGGGTCATAGGCGAAGGGATCGACGCTGGTGGTGAGGCCGCCGCCCTCGGAGCTGAAGTTGTTGGTGTGCCGGAACGCGATGGCGTTGACGTCGAACCCGGCCAGGAATTCGTTGCGGAATCCGAACACCGTGCCCCGGACCGTCGCGTCGAGGCGATTCCCGATCTGCTCCTGGCTGTGGTAGATTTCGAGATAGTCCGAGCGGTCGATCCGCCCGGTGTCGCGGTTGAAGGCGTATTGCTCGACGTCCCGCCACTGGCGCCGGCTCTGGAGCCGGTAGGCGGTGTTGCGGATCGTGATGTCGGCGCTCGGCGTCCACTCCGCTCGCAGCTGCGTCCAGTTGTCGGTCCAGAGGATCTGGGCGTCGCGGACGTTGTAGTTGTTGAACCGGATGGCGTCGCGGATGCGCCCGTCGATGAGCGGCGTGCCCCAGTAGCGGGCCGGCTCCTGGTAGCCGAAATCATGGCTCAGGGTGATGGCGAGGTCAGGATTCGCCTGCAGGGTCAGGGCGCCCGAGACCGCGAGATTGCGGAAGTCGCCGTCCGGCGCGATCCAGCCCGCGGCGCGGTTGCCGCTGATGTTGAGGCGGTAGGCGAGCGCCTCCCCGATGGGACCGCCGGAATCGAGGGCCAAGCGCGCCAGACCATCCGAGCCGACGGCCGCGCGCGCCACGTTGAGGGGCGTGAAGACCGGCTTCTTGGTCACGACGTTGATCACGCCGCCGATGGCGCCGTCGCCGTAGAGCACGGAGGCCGGCCCACGCAGCACCTCGATGCGCTCGACGTTCCAGGTGTCGAACGGGAAGGTGACGGTGCCCGCCCCGACGAACAGGCGGGTGCCGTCGTAGAGCTGCTGGATCGAGTTCGGGCCGGCGAAGCCCCGGGCCGTGAAGGCGCCGTTGCCGTTGCCGGGGGCCGCCACCGTGGTGATGCCGGTGGCGTTCTGGGTGACGGCCTCCGCCACCGTGTTCTGGCCGCGCAGGCGCGTGGTCTCCCCCGCGATCACGTCGACGCTGGCGGGGGTTTCCAGGGGCGTCAGGCCGAGGCGGCTGGCGCTGCGGCTCGAGCTGCGCAGGTTCAGCCCCTCGGCGGGCGGCGGGCCGCCGCGCCCGGAGCCCGCGACCTCCAGGGTCTCCAGGGTGACGGCCGAGTGGGATTCGCCGGGCGCGGCGTCGGCCGGCATCGGCAGCAGGCCGCCGAGCAGGGCCGCGAGCGGCCAGGATGTGAGGGGCCGGGATATCGGAGGCCGGGATATCGGGGGCAAGACGTGGCCCTGCCGTGCGCGTCGGGCGCGTGGGGATCGGGACGGGATTTGGGCGAGGGCCATGGGACAACCGGGAAAGGGGCGCGGGCATCGGCCAGGGCCGACGAGCCACCTCTGCTAAAGCGAATGTTATAATGTTACAATCGCTGAGTGGTGCCGGACGCGACGTTGTCCGCAAGCCAGCCGTCTTCGGACCGCGCGGGGCGATCGGACGAGGCGGACGGGAGCGGGACGCGCGGGCGCAGACGGGCATCGACGGGACGGCTGACGCGACGGGTCGCGCGGAGTGGCACGTCACCGCGACGAGGTCGGTCCGTTCGCCGCATGCGAACGCCCCGACACCCACCAGGACACCCCGCCCGATGCGTTTCGCGTGTGACCACGACTGACGGCAGGTCTCCTGGCTCGCGGGTCACCGCCCTCTCATCGTCTTCCCAGAGGCTTGCAACCCCCAGTGACGTGTTGATGATGGGCTCGCCGCTTACAGTTGCGGGGGCAGCCGCGGCGTTGGGGCAGAGCCCCGCACCGCGTTCCCTTTTGATCCTCGATCCGAGGAACCGTCGCGCCGAAGCTAGGCGGTTTCCGGCGCCGGCGTCAATCGACGGGGACGATTCGCCCCCGGGAGCGTTGGCCCCGCGGCGGGGGTCGCACCTGCGATCGCCGGTCACGAAGGAGCAGAAGCACGATGTCCGAGGATGGGATCACGTTCGAACGGGTCCGCGAGCGCGCCCACGAGATCTGGGAGCGCAACCACCGTCCCGAAGGCTTCGAGGTCGAGTTCTGGCTGATGGCCGAGCGGGAACTCCGCGCCGAGCAGGCCCGCCGCAAGCCGGCCGCCGACCGGACCGCCTCGGAGACGCCGCCGGGGGCCGACACGACCACCCGGTGAGGCCGGCATGGCTCGCCTTCGGGCGAGGTTAGGCCGACGAGGCCCGCGGTGAGGCGCGTGCCGCCTGCCGGGACGGAAAACCGTCAGGATCGGACGTCGAGCACGCCCATCATGCCGAGTTCCTCGTGCTCGAGAATGTGGCAATGGTACATGCGCGGCCCCGGCTGGTCCTGGCGCAGCAGGAGCCGGACCGTCTCGCCGGACACGACGTTCACGGTGTCCTTCCAGGCGCGATAACCCGGGGTCCTGACCTGTCCGTCCTTCTCGTAGGCGACGATCTGGAACTGGGTTCCGTGGACATGGAACGGGTGATCCATGTCCGATTGGTTGACGATGTCCCATTGTTCGACCTGACCGACCTTCGAGACCTCGTCGATGCGGGTCATGTCGAAGCTCTTGTTGTTGATCAGGAACTTCATGTCGTGGCTGCCGGGCGGCTTGGCGGCGGCGGCACCGCCTTTCGCGGTTCCGCCGTGATCCATGCCCGGCATGGCGCCGTGATCCATGCCGGGCATGGCACCGTGATCCATGCCCGGCATGGCGCTGTGATCCATGCCCGGCATGGCACCGTGATCCATGGAGCCCATGTCCTCCGTCAGCACGAAGCGGCGGGTGACGACCGGGGCCTGGAGCGGGGCGATCGCCCGCAGCATCTTCGGCAGCGGCGGTGGCGGCGTCGCCGGTCGTCCCGCCACGTTCGCGGTCAGCAGGACCTTACCCGCCTCCTTTGGCTCCCCCGGTCCCATCCAGCCGCGCTCGTAGGCGAGCGTGGTCAGTTTGGCCGGGCCGGGCTGATCGAAGGAGACGATGAGTTCCACCCGCTCGGCCGGGGTGAGCAGCACCTCGTCGACGGCGACCGGCGCCTCGACAAGGCCGCCATCGGTGCCGATCAGGGTCATGCGGGCGCCCGCGAAGCGCAGGCGCAGGTAGCGCGCGTTGGTCGCGTTGACGAGCCGGAGGCGGCGCTTCTCGCCCGGCGCCACCGTCATCACCGGATTGCTCTGGCCGTTGACGAGCACGTGGTCGCCGACGCGACCGTTCATCAGGTCGACCATCGTGCTGGGCGGCATCGTCCCGTCCGCCGCGATCCGGAGATCGGTGAGCATCAGGACCGTGTCGCCATAGGCGGCCGGAATCGGATCGGATTTCGGCTTGACCAGGAAGAGCCCGGCGAGGCCGCGATAGACCTGTTCGGCGGTGAGGCCGTGCGGATGCGGATGAAACCAGTAGGTCGCCGCACTGCCCTCGGGCAGGTCGAAGGCGTAGCCGTGTTCGGCCCCGGACGCGACGGGGTTCATCGGGTTGCCGTCCTGGTCGGACGGCACCGGCATCCCATGCCAGTGGATCGTGGAGGGTTGCCCTGGAATGCCGTTCTGGAACGTGATCGCGACCCGGTCGCCCTCCTGCGCCTCGATCACCGGATGGCCGCCGTTATAGAGCAGCACCGGCGTGTCGAGGCCCTCCGCATAGCGGACCACGCCGGGGCGCGCCGCGATCGTGGCCTCGAATCGACCGGGTCGGGTCGAGCGGTTGCGGAGCCGGGGCAGCTCCTTCAACGGCTGCCCCGGCGGCAGGACCGGCGCGGTGCCGGCCATCGGTGCCATCGGCCCGCCCGGCCCGGCCCCGGCTCCCATGGGTCCCATGTTCCCCATGGCTCCCATGTCGTGCTTCATCTGAGCCGATGCCGGTCCGGTTCCGAGGACCCCCGCAAGACCTGCCAGGAATGTGCGCCGATGCATGTCCAGTCCCTCTTGAATCAACGGGCGGGTAGCGAGTTCTTCCCCATGGTACAAGACGGATTTGTCTTCGGGACATAAATATCTCTCAACTATTCTGAGCTAGAACAGGTCAGAGACCAAAGATCGGTCCGTCTCGGGGTGCCGGGATCATCAAGGACCTGCGTGGTTTCCTGAGCGCATCTGTCGCGAATCGACGTTTGATCCGTCTCTCCCTGTATCGCGTCTTGATGAGGCAAGGTCGGTCTGATCATCGGAGTCGATCCGGACTTGAAAATCTCAGATGTTCGACGCGTCTCAGGCCGGCATCGATCTCCGTTGGTCCCAGGCCAGGGTCGATCGGCCGAGGTCGGCTGGTTTCCAATTCCGATTCCACCAGGATCAGGGTCGCGATGAGATCGCATTGCGGGCCAGGTTACAGACAAGAGCATCTCGCCTGATCTCGGTGTTGTTGTCGGACTTGCCGCTCCGTCAGGGCTTCGTCTCCGTCACGAAAACCTTCAGCTCGATCGTCGCACAATGTTTCTTCAGAAATCCGATTCGATAGTTTTATGCTGTCGCAGGTTATATTCTTTGAATTCAATCATGGAGGGGGCTGGCAGCGTCATTTTTCGATAAACCATCCGTTGAACAGACTATTCCGTGCCCCGACAAAATGGTGTAGTCAGCCCCTATGAGATTCGAGCAGCAATTCGTGCGCCTGATGGCGGCGGTGATCGTGATGATCATCGCCTACGTTGCGCCGTCCGCTGCTCGGGCTCACGAGGGCCATCACCCTGCGGATACGGCCGCCCTGACGACGGCGGAGGCGCCCAGCGCGCCGGCGGGCGCGTCCGCAACGCCCGACATCGCCACGGCGGTGACCGTCGGTTCGGGAATGCCCACCCTGCTCGGCGACCAAGCCTTTCTCAGCAAACAAGCCCTGTTTGGTGAGAAAGCCCTCCTTAGTGAAGAGGTCTTGCTCGGCGCTGCGGCCGTGGTCCGTGTGGCGGGGCTGATCTCCGACGACACGGGGCGGGGCTGCTGCTCCGGTCCGTGCACGGGCACCCGCTGCGGAACCCCGATCTGCTGCGCGTCGGGCATCCTGTCGGCCACGGCCACGTTGCCGACGCTCGCCTACGGACGGGTGGTCCGCGTCTCCCGGCAGGTCGATCGCCGCCGCGGTCTCGGACCCGAGACGCTCTCCAGGCCCCCCAGACTCCGCGCGTAAGCGAACGGCGCCCCCGAGGCGCTCGACGGTCGGATCGTGCCCGCCAAAGGCGGGGGCACGCCCGGGATTTGAACGCGAGGAAGCTTCTCCCATGGTTTTTCGAATTGCCGCCGCCCTGGGCGCGGTGTGGCTGCTGGTCGGTACGCTGGCGGGTCCCGCGCAGGCTCATGAGGGGCACGACGACGGGGCCACGCCCGCGCTGGTGCTGACGTCCGTCGCCCCGCGCGGCGAGGCCGTCTCGGACGCCTTCGAGCTGACCGCCATCCTGCGGGATGCCTCGGTGACGTTCTACCTCGACCACTTCCGGACGAACCAGCCCGTCCGGGACGCCGTCCTGACGGTGGAGACGCCGGACGGCCAGCAGACGGCCGAGAAGACGGCGGACGGGGCCTACGTTCTGCCCGTGCCGTGGCTCGCCAAGTCGGGCCTGCACGACCTGCTGGTGACCGTCACCGCGGGGGACGTGGTCGACATCCTCACCGTGCCGCTGTCCATGCCGAAGGCGGGCGCGTCTTCAGCGACTGCGGCGGCCACCGGCGGGCCGATGTCCGAGGGGATGGCCTCTCCGGTCGCCGAACTGAAGGCGCGCCTCGGCGCACAGAACCCGATGCTGATCGCAGCGGGCGCCTTCCTCCTCGGGGTGCTGGTCACCGGACTGACGCGGGCGCGGCGCAGCCTGAGGCTGGGGGCCGTGCTGGCCGCGGCCCTGGCCGTCATCCTGGCCCTGGGCACGCTCGCCTTCGCCCATGGCGACGAGGATCACGGCGCGCCGGTGACGGGGGCCGCCCTGCCGGGTCCCGGAAAAGCCGCGACGGACCTCGCCCAGCGCCTGCCCGACGGCTCCGTGTTCGTACCCAAGCCGACCCAGCGCCTCCTCGACCTGCGCACCACTCTGACGAAGCAGGGCACCTTCCACCGCACCGTCGAATTGCCGGCCCGCGTCATTCCGGACCCGAACGCCAGCGGCGTCGTGCAATCCTCTGTGGGCGGCCGCCTGTCGCCGCCGCCCTCCGGGCTCTTCCCGCGGCTCGGCACGATCGTGAAGAAGGGGGACGTGCTCGCCTACGTGACGCCCCCGGTCCAGGCCATCGACGTCTCGGACATGCGCCAGCGCCAGGGCGAGCTCGACCAGCAGATCGACGTCCTCGCGCGGCGGGTGGATCGCTACCGCAAGCTCGCGACCACCGGGGCCGTCGCCCAGACCCAGCTCGACGACGCCCTCTCCGAACTGCAGGGAGCGCGGGACCGCCGCCTGGCCCTCGACAAGGTGCGCCATCAACCGGAGGCCCTGGTCGCGCCCGTCGACGGGGTGATCGCGCAGGCCTCCGCGGTGGCGGGCCAGATGGCGGCGGCCGGCGCCATGGTGTTCCAGATCGTGGACCCCGACCGCCTGTGGGTCGAGGCGCTCAGCTTCGACGCCCTGACCACGGCCCAGAACGCCACGGCCCGCTTCGCCGACGGGCGCACCCTGTCCCTGGTCTACAAGGGCGCGGGTCTCGCCGACCGAAACCAGGCCCTTCCGGTCCAGTTCGCCGTGCAGGGCAGCACCAGCGGGCTGCGGGTCGGGCAGTTCCTCACCGTGCTGGCGGGCACCGATACCGAACAGTCCGGCCTCGCCCTTCCGCGCGCCGCCGTCATCCGCTCCGGGAACGGGCAGGCGATCGTCTACGAGCACGTCGCCGCCGAGCGTTTCGAGGCCCGTCCGGTCCGGGTCGAGCCCCTCGACGGGACCAACGTGCTCGTCGCCGAAGGGGTCGGCGCGGGCAGGCGCATCGTCACCGAAGGTGCCGAACTCCTCGATCAGGTCCGCTGAGCAAGTCCGCTGAGGAGGCAAGGCCATGTTCAACTTTCTCGTCACGCAGTCCCTGCGCAATCGCCTCCTCGTCCTCGCGGTCGCCGCCGTCCTGATCCTGTACGGGGCCTTCACGGCGACGCGGCTGCCGGTGGACGTGTTTCCCGACCTGAACAAACCGACGGTCACGATCATGACCGAGGCTGAGGGGTTCGCCCCGCCGGAGGTCGAGCAGCTCGTCACCTATCCGATCGAGACCCGGATGAACGGCCTGCCCGGCGTCAGCCGGGTGCGCTCGGTTTCCGGCGTCGGTCTCTCGATCGTCTACGTCGAATTCGACTGGGGCACCGACATCTACCGCAACCGGCAGCAGCTCGCCGAACGCCTCACCCTGGTGCGTGATCAGCTGCCGCCGAACGTGACCCCGCAAATGGGGCCGATCTCCTCCATCATGGGGCAGATCCTGCTGGTGGGCGTCACCAGCGAGACGGCCACCCCCATGGAGATGCGCGAAGTCGCCGACTTCATCCTGCGTCCCCGGCTCCTCACCATCCCGGGCGTGGCCCAAGTCATTCCCATCGGCGGGGAGGTGCGCCAATTCCGGGTCAGTCCGAACGTGGCGGTGATGCGGGCGCTCGGCGTGACCAATGCCCAGCTCGAGTCGTCCCTGGCGCAGTTCGGCACCAATGCGGGCGGCGGCTTCACCGATCAGTACGCCCGCGAATTCCTGATCCGGAACATCGGCCGGACCATGAGCCTCGACGACCTGCGCAGCGTCGTGGTCGCCAATGTCGGCGATGCCCCGGTCTACCTGCGCCAGGTGGCCGACGTCTCCTTCGCGGCGAAGGTGAAGCGCGGCGATGCCGGCTACATGGGCAAGCCCGGCGTCATCGTCTCCGTCGAGAAGCAGCCCGACGTCGACACGGTCAAGCTGACGCGCGAGATCGAGTCCGCCCTGAAGGAGATCACCGCAACCCTGCCGAACGGCATCAAGGCCGACCAGATCCTGTTCCGTCAGGCGAACTTCATCGAGGCCTCGATCGCCAATGTCGAGCGCGTGCTCGTCGAGGCCATCGTGGTGGTGGCCATCGTGCTGTTCGCGTTCCTGCTCAACGTGCGCACCACGGCCATCTCGCTCACCGCCATCCCGGTCTCGATCCTGGCGACCGCGGTGGCCTTCCACCTCGCCGGCCTGTCGATCAACACGATGACCCTCGGCGGGCTCGCCATCGCCATCGGCGAACTCGTCGACGACGCGGTGGTCGACGTCGAGAACATCTTCCGCAGGCTCGGCGAGAACCGGGCGGCCGGCTCGCCGCGCTCGACCTTCGACGTGGTGGTGGCGGCGTCCTCGGAGGTGCGCTCCGGCATCGTCTACGCGACGATGATCATCGTGCTCGTGTTCGTGCCGCTGTTCGCCCTGTCGGGCATCGAGGGCCGGCTGTTCGCGCCCCTGGGCCAGGCCTACATCATCTCGATCCTGGCGAGCCTCGTGGTGTCGCTGACCCTGACGCCGGTGCTGGCCTATTACCTGCTGCCGGGCCTCAAGAGCCTGACGGAGCACGACAGCGCCCTGCTGCGGTGGCTCAAGCGCGGCAATGCCCGCCTGCTCGACGTCGCCTTCCGGCACCAGGGCGTGCTGGTCGCCACGGTGGCGGTCTCCGTCACGGTGGCCGGCATCGTCGCCTGGAACCTGCCGCGCGCCTTCCTGCCGCCCTTCAACGAGGGCTCGTTCACCGTCAACACGACGTTCAACCCGGGGATCTCGCTGTCCGAGAGCAACCGCGTCGGCCTGATCGCCGAACGCCTGCTCCTGGATATCCCCGAGGTCCGTGCGGTCGGCCGCCGCACCGGCCGGGCCGAACTCGACGAGCATGCCGAGGGCGTCCATTCCTCCGAGATCGAGGTGGAGCTGAAGGGGGGCGGTCGCTCCAAGGATGCGGTGATCGCCGACATCCGCCAGCGCCTGGCCCAGCTTCCCGTGTCGATCAATGTCGGGCAGCCGATCTCGCACCGCCTCGACCACATGCTCTCCGGCGTGCGGGCCGAGCTGGCCCTGAAGATCTTCGGCGAGGATCTCGATGCCCTGCGCAGCGTGGCCAACGATCTGCGCGAACGCATGGCCAGGATTCCCGGGCTCGTCGACCTTCAGGTGGAGAAGCAGGTTCGCATTCCGCAGCTGGAGATCCGGGTCGACTACACCCGGGCCGCCCTCTACGGGGTCCAGCCCTCGGCCGTGGTGGACCAGCTCAGCCGCCTCTCCAACGGGCGCGTCGTCTCGACCGTAGCCGACGGCTACAAGCGCTTCGACGTGCTCCTGCGTCTGCCCGAAGGGCAGCGCACGACGCAAGGGCTCAAGGACCTCCTGATCGAGACGCCGTCCGGCTGGGTGCCGGCGCGCCAGATCGCCGACATCCGGGAGACGGACGGCCCCAACCAGATCCTGCGGGAGAACAGCCGGCGCCGTGTCGTGGTGCAGGCCAACACCAACGGGGACAGCGACATGGGCACCATCGTGGCGGCCATTCGCGAGCAGGTGGCCGAGGCCAAGCTTCCCCCGGGGTTCTTCGCCAAGCTCGAGGGGACCTTCCAGGCGCAGGAGGAGGCGAGCCGGACCATCGCGGCCCTGTCCACCCTGTCCCTCGCCCTGGTCTTCGCCATCCTCTACAGCCGCTACCGCTCGGCCGTGCTGGCGCTGATCATCATGGGCAACGTGCCGCTCGCCCTCATCGGCAGCGTGCTCGCGCTGTGGCTGGTGGGGCAGCCGCTCTCCGTGGCGTCGATGATCGGGTTCATCACCCTGACGGGCATCAGCGCCCGCAACGGCATCCTGAAGATCAGCCACTACCTGAACCTGTCGCTGCACGAGGGCATGCCGTTCGGGCGCGACCTCGTGGTGCGGGGCAGCCTGGAGCGCCTGACGCCGGTGCTGATGACCGCCCTGTCGGCCGGCGTGGCCCTGGTGCCGCTGCTCTACGACGCCGCGACCCCGGGCAAGGAGATCCTGCACCCGGTCGCGGTGACCATCTTCGGCGGCCTGATCAGCGCGACCCTCCTCGACACGGTGCTGACGCCGGTCCTGTTCTTGCGCTTCGGGCGGGCGCCGTTGGAGCGCCTGCGGGCGGCCCAGGCCGAAGCCGCCGAGGCCCCTCTTCCGGAGGGCGCCAAGCCCCGACAGGTCGAGGCGTTCTGATCCAACCGCCCGACCAAGCCGCCCGACCAAGCTACCCGAGACGGCCATCTGACACGGCCACCCGACGAGGAAAGAACCGATGATGCGATGGATGATGACCCTGCTCGCCGGCCTGCTGACGGCCGTGGCGGCCCACGCGCACGAGGCGGCCGGCCAGCATGGCGGCCGGACGACGGATGTCGGCGCGTATCACGTCGAACTGATCGCCAAGGGTGAGACCGTCGACATCTTCGTCACGAACGCCAAGCAGGAACCGGTGCCGGCGGGCGGCTTCAAGGGCACGGCGATCCTCGTCCTCGGCGGCAAGGCCACCCGCATCCCCCTCGCGCCGGCCGAGGGCAATCGTCTCTCCGGCACGGCGCCGATGGCGCTCGGGGAGCGTCCGAAGGGCGCGGTCCAGCTCACCGGACCCGACGGCGCGACCGCCAGCGGCAAATTGCATTGAGGCCTCGCGCCTCCGCCGCACGCGCGGTCGGACGGCGCCGGACGATCCCGCACAGGGATGCAGAGGGACCCGCGCGCAGGCGCGTCTCCCGTTTGCGAACCACCGGTCAGGCGGCCGAGACGGCCCTGATCACGCCAACGCGAACAACCAAGGCAGTCACCTCATGAAGTTCACCACCGTGCTCCCGCTGCTGGTCGCTCTCGCCGCCGCCTCCCCGGCTCTGGCCGACGACCAGGGCAACGCGAATGCCGAGCAGCAGACCCAGCCGACGCCGAACCGCGGCGGCACCGCGGGCGGACCGGGGCATAGGCCCACCGCCCCGGACGCCATGACGAAGCCGGCCGAGGCGCCCGCGGCCAAGGAGGGGCATCACCACCATCCCAAGGACACCGCGCCGGCGAGCAAGCACAGCCACTGAAACCAGCCCCCGCCCTGCCCGCAGAACCGGGCCGAAGGACTCAGGTCGGATCTGGCAGGCAAAAGCCTTCGCCGGCGCGGTCATCCGCGCCGGCCACCCGCCCTCGCGAGGACGCGCCTGACTATGTGAGAGATGGACCGGCGATACGCCGTCCCGACGCGATCCCGGGCGTCATCCGTCCGAGCCCGCCGGCAGGACGGTGGAGCATGTTCGATATCGGGTCATACCGAATATCAGGCCTGGTTCCGCGCCGCCGCAGGCCTGCGCCCCTGCCCGACCGCATCACCCGGGTCTGTACCGGACGGTCCTGCCGATCTGTCGCCAGCAACCGAAACTTCGCGATCTCGGCTCCCACGATCCGCACCGGATTGACGTCAACGCCCGACGCGGCGGTGGAGCGCCTACGCGCACCAGCGACCCAGCCAGATCGTTACGACTGTGAGATGTATTGGATAAGGTAAATGGCGCGCCCGAAAGGATTCGAACCTCTGACCCCCAGATTCGTAGTCTGGTGCTCTATCCAGCTGAGCTACGGGCGCCTGCGACCGGGTGGCTGGTAGGCGCCGCCCCGGTGTGAGCGGGTGTTTAGAGGCTCCGTTTTGCGCTGGCAACCCTGGCCGGACAAGTTTTTCGCGCCGGCCGGATTTCGGGACCCGGGGCGTGGGCAGCGGCGCTTCGCGCTTGGGCTCCGGCAGCGTCCGGGTCCAGATCTTCGCAGCGGATAGGCGTGTTCCCGGCGGGCGAACAGAGAGCTTGAGGGTTCACGAGCGATCTTTGTTGCAGGAAGGACTTTCGCCGGCGCAGGATCAGCTTGCCGTTTCATCCGATGTATCGTGTCAGATCATGACGGAACCTTTTTCCGATCGAAACGTGTCGGCCATTCGGGCTGCTATTCTTGATGCGCGCCCGGGAACGCTTTGCGGTCTCGCGGGATTGAGAGGGACTTTCGCCGCTTCGGACTTCCGTACCGGATCGGCGGTTCTCAGATGCCTTCCAAGGAGAATGCCGTGAAACGCTCCCTGACCACCCTCGCCCTTCTGTCGGTCCTCGGCGCGGGGCCGGCATTCGCGCAGACCACCGTCACCGGCACCCCCGCTCCGGACGCCAAGTCGAGCGCCACGTCGGGCGGCCAGGAGGCCGTGACCCGGCCCAACACCGACAAGCCCGACGCGACCAAGCCCGCCACCACCAAGGCCGCCGCCAACGCCAAGCTCGAGGAAGGCGCCAACAGCTTCACCGAGGCCCAGACCCATCACCGTCTCACCGAGGCGGGCTACAAGGACGTCAAGGGCCTGACCAAGGACGACAAGGGCATCTGGCGCGGCCAGGCGATGCTGGACGGCAAGCCCGTCAAGGTCGGTGTCGACTTCAAGGGCAACGTCGCCGCGCAGTAGCGCATCGCGCCGCGCGACCGGAGCACGTCTCCCGCTCCGCGCGGCTCTCCCCGATCGGCTTTCCCAGAGGAATTCATCCCATGGCCCAGCAGACCATCACCGCCCTGTACGACAATTACGATGACGCCAGCACCGCCGTCTCCAAGCTGGAGGCCGCCGGCGTCTCGCATTCCGACATCAGCATCGTGAGCAACAACGAGGGCGACCGCCACGCCGGCCGTCTCGGCACTACCACCACTACCACCGACCTCGATCCGCATACGCATGGGGACACCCCCGAGAAGGCCAGCACCGGCGCGGGCGCGGGCGCGACCGTGGGCACGGTCCTGGGCGGGGCCGCCGGCCTCCTGACCGGCCTCGGCCTCCTGGCGATCCCGGGCGTCGGCCCGGTGGTGGCCGCCGGATGGCTGGTGGCGACGCTGACCGGCGCCGGCATCGGTGCGGCCGCCGGCGGTCTCGCGGGCGGCTTGACCGGGGCCGGCTTGAGCGAGACGGATGCCCACACCTACAGCGAGGGCGTGCGCCGCGGCGGCACCCTGGTGACGGTCCGGGCCGATCAGGCGCACGCCACCCGCGTGATGGACATCCTGGAGGAGCACGGCTCGATCGACGTGGACGAGCGCGCGCAGAACTGGCGCGCCGATGGCTGGACCGCGCCGCAGGCCGCCGCTGCGACCTCGCCGGACGCGATTCCGGGCAATGCGCTCGGCGGCACCGTCGAGGGTCGCAATCGCGTGCGTGCCTACCCGACCACGCCGGTCTGATCGGCTGATCCGGACGGCCACCCTCTCTCTGGGGTGGTCGTTCGACCCGGCCTCGGGTCGCAAGACCATCGAGCCCAAGAAAAAGCCCCGCGCCGGATCGGCGTCGGGGCTTTTTCAGGTCCGGTGGCATACGCCCCGTCGCGCGATGCGCGACGTCCGGGAAAAGGTGGGTCCCGGAGCCGAAGCCCCGGGTTCTGTTTCGACGGTTACCCTACCGCAAGATGCTTACGCCGCGAGGCGGGCATCCATGACAACGTTATCGTTGGCATTTAGAGTTTTGGCCAAATGCCCGAAACAGGGGTTGCCTGCGTCGAACCGGTCGAGTCCTTACCGACAGCCGCATCGTCCTGCACCGAAGTGCAAGCGAACTCGCGATCCCTTTACCGCCCAGTCGATCCTATTTCGCCCCCATCAGAAACCCACCGGCGCTGGCGCTCGTGGGCTTATGGTGGAGGCGCCGGAGTACTGCCCTCCGGGTCCTGAAACGTTATTACGAACCGGTCATCAACCGCGGGTCCGATATACGCGCGATCACCCGGCGGGTCCAGATGCTGCGTTATCCCGCCGCACCCACGGCCTCGGCGTACCAGTCGGCATAGGGGGTGTTGCGGGCCATGTGCCGGTTGAGGTCGGGCGTCCCGTCGGTCCACCAGACCGGGCCGCGCTCGCCGAGGCCGTGCTTGGCGGCATCGACGGCGGCCCGCGCCTGCGCGAGGGCACCGCCATCCCCTGCGGCCTTGGCGGTCTTCACGGCCCGGCGCCCGTCCATCAGGGCCGCCACCAGCGCCTCTCGGCGCGCAGGGTCGAGGTCGGGCCGCGTCCGGCGCCAGAGGCGGCCGCGCACCACGATGTAGCGCCCGTCCGGGGTTTCCAGCGGTGGGCCGGCCCTATTCGGCCGCGCGGCCACGGCGATGCGCCTGTTCCTCGATGAGGGCCTCGACCGCCGCGATGGTGTTCTCGAGGTCGGCGATGCGCCGCAGCATGCTGTCGGGCGGCAGCATGGCGATCTTCGCGGCTTCGAGGATGAGCGTCCTCTGAGCGTCCTTGAGGCGTTCGAGGAGAGAATCCAAGTCTGACATGACTGGGCTTTAGCGGATGCCGGGGCCGACCGGCAATGCACAGGGGAGCAGAACGACGGAGATATCCTGTCGTGTCCTCGGATCGCGCGCCGAGATTCGCGTGCGACCCGGTTCCGATCTTTGCCGGCACCGGGTTAGAGCGGGATCGATACGATCGAGCCGCGGTTCCGGTCCGATGCGACTCAGTTGGGGTGGAAGACCACCTTCACGCAGCCGTCCTTCTTATCGCGGAACGTCTTGTAGAGGTCGGGGCCGTCGGCGAGGTCGGCGGAGCGGTGCGTGATCATCGCGGTCATGTCGAACCGGCCCTCCTGGATCAGCTTCGTCAGCGTCTCGAGGTAGCGCTTCACGTGGGTCTGGCCGCTCTTCAGGGTCAGGCCCTTCTGGACGATCGAGCCCATGTTGATCGGCACCGGCCCGCCATAGACGCCTGGCACCGAGACGATGCCGCAGGGCCGCACCGCCTTGATCGCCTCCGCCAGCACGTAGGGACGCTCGGTCGAGGTCAGCTTCTCCTGCAGGGTGCTGAGCATCCCGGCGATGCCGTGGCCGGCGGTGGCCTCCATGCCGACGCAATCGATGACGCCGTCGGCGCCCTGCCCCTTGCTGATCTCCTGGATGCGCTCGAAGACGTCCTCCTGCATGAAGTCGATCACGTCGGTGGCGCCGTAGCGGCGGGCCAGCGCGATGCGCTCGGGCACGGTCTCGATGGCGATGATGCGCTCGGCGCCCATGATCTTGGCCGACTGGATCGCGAACAGGCCGACGGGGCCGGCGCCCCAGACCGCGATGATCTCGCCGCCCTTGATCTCGCAATGCTCGGCGGCCTGCCAGCCGGTCGGCAGGATGTCGGTGAGGAACAGGACCGACTCGTCGTCCATGCCGTCCGGCACCTTCATGGGGGCGACGTCGGCCATCGGCACGCGGACGTATTCCGCCTGTCCGCCCGCGTAGCCGCCGGTGAGGTGCGAGTATCCGAACAGGCCCGCGGTGGTGTAGCCGAACTGGGCCGCCGCCATCTGGGCATTGCGGTTGGAGCGCTCGCAGACCGACCAGTTGCCGAGCCGGCACTGCCGGCACGCGCCGCAATTGATGTTGAAGGGCACCACGATGCGGTCGCCCTTGCGGAACTTGGTGAAGCCGGCCCCGACCTCGACCACCTCGCCCATGAACTCATGGCCGAGCACGTCGCCGGACTCCATGGTGGGCATCTGGCCGTCCATCAGGTGGAGGTCCGAACCGCAGATCGCGCAGCTCGTCACCTTGATGATGACGTCGCGCGCATCCTCGATCTGCGGGTCCGGGACCGTATCGCAGCGGATGTCGCCCTTGCCGTGCCAGCACAATGCCTTCATCGCGGATCTCCATCCGGCCGATACCGGGTTCCTGCGCGTGGGCAGGGCTGGTTGTGGGGAGAGGGGGAGCCTTGAAAGGGGCTGCCCTTCGCGAGAAGGTCCGGCCCGGCGGCCTTGTTCCCCGGGGATTTTTTCGGTTCTCCGGCGGCTTTTTGCGATATCCCGGTCTTCTCCGCGGGACCGGCCGGGGGGAACGGGTGGCGCCTGCGTCCCGTTGGCCTCCGGATTCGCGCCGGAATGCGTGCCCGGGAAGGCCTCATGCTGATCCTCGTCCTGTCCCTCGTGCTGCTCGCGACCCTGGTGCTGATGGTCGTCCGCCGCCGCTACATCGGCCGGCTGACCTCGTTCGCGACCCTGTTGGCCTCGATCATCCTGATGATCTGGCTGCAGGACAGCGGCCTCTTGCCGGGCACCCGGGGGCCGTTGAGCGATCGTCGCCCCCAGACGAGCCTCGATCGCCCGGCGCCGGCGCCCACCCTCCCCTGATCGCGTCGCACCGAGGCAGGCCGGTACGGCGCGGACCCTGTGTCGCTCGATCGCGTGGCATGCCATGGACCGTTCCGGCGCATCGTGCGTTCACACGACGGCCCGGGCTGATGTCTTGCTCGGGCACCGGTATCCGGGCGCGTGTCCGGCGTGCGATGGGCTGCGCGGTGATGATGCCGGCGACGTTCGAGGGGTTCAGGGGCAATGGCGAAAATCCTGCTGGTGGAAGATCACGAGGAGATCTGGGACTTCCTGTCCCGCCGGCTGAAGCGGCGCGGCTACGACGTGATCCTCGCCCATGACGGCGAGTCCGGTGTGCAGCAGGCGCGCACCGGACAGCCCGACGTCATCCTCCTCGACATGAACCTGCCGATTCTCGACGGCTGGTCGGCGGCCCGGGTGCTGAAATCCGGCAGCGACACCAAGGGTATCCCGATCATCGCGCTGACCGCCCATGCCATGTCGGGCGACCGCGACAAGGCGATTCAGGCCGGCTGCAACGACTACCACCCGAAGCCCGTGGATTTCTCCAAGCTGCTGACGCAGATCAACGCCGCCGTCGGACCGCAGGCGCCCGCGGTGCCCTGAAGGCGGCCGCTCCCGTCCCGTCCCAGGCTTCGCCCGACCCTCATCCGCCCCTTCGTCGCCCGTCCCGCCCGACATCCGATCGTCGGCGCCAGCGTCGCTCACCCCCACGAGACCCGGCCAATCCATGAGCGACGATCCCATCACCGCCCGCCTGCTGCGGCAGGCGATGCCGGTCTTCACGACCCTGGCCTCCTGCCTCCTCGTGATCACCATCGCGGCGGCGCTCTATCTGGGGCGCGACATCTTCGTGCCGGTGACGCTGGCGATCCTGCTCAGCTTCGTCCTGGTGCCGGGGGTGAGGCTCCTGCGCCGCATCCGGGTCCCGCGGGCGCTCGCCGTGCTGGTCGTGGTGCTCACCGCCTTCGGGGCGCTCCTCGGTGTCGCCCTCCTGATCGCCAACGAGACGGCGCAGCTCGCCTCGGACCTGCCCCGCTATCAGGTCACCATGCGGGAGAAGATCGCCTCCCTGAAGGAGGCGACGGCCGGGAGCGGCACGCTCTCGCGCATGGTCGACATGGTGCAGGACCTCAGCGCCGAGCTACAGCCGGACCTGAAGAACACGACCCCCGAGGGCAGCGCCGGCAGCCTCGCCCATCCCCTCCACGTGCAGATCGCCTCCGCCAAGGCGGGGCTCCTGGGAACCCTCGGCGCCGTGGTGGGGCCGATCCTGCATCCGCTCGCCACCACCGGCCTGATCCTGATCTTCACGATCTTCATCCTGCTGCAGCGGGAGGATCTGCGGAACCGCGCGATCCGCCTGGCCGGCTCGGGCGATCTGCGGCGGACCACGGCGGCCATCGACGACGCGGCGGCTCGTCTCAGCCGGTTCTTTCTGGCCCAGCTCATCCTCAACATCGCCTTCGGCATCGTCATCGGCGTCGGGCTGTGGTGGATCGGGGTGCCGAACCCGATCCTGTTCGGGGTGCTCGCCGCGATCATGCGCTTCGTGCCCTATATCGGCGCCGCGATCAGCGCCCTGCTACCGCTGATCGTGGCCGCCGCCGTCGATCCCGGCTGGAGCATGGTCATCGCCACGGCAGCCCTCTTCGTCGTGGTCGAGCCCATCGCCGGCCACGTGATCGAGCCCCTGCTCTACGGCCATTCCACCGGCCTCTCGCCGATCGCCGTGATCCTGGCCGCCACCCTGTGGGCGTTCCTGTGGGGGCCGATCGGCCTGGTGCTGGCCACGCCGATCACCGTCTGCCTCGTGGTTCTGGGCCGGCACATCGAGCGCCTGTGGTTCCTGGACGTGATCCTGGGCGACCGGCCGGCCCTGGCGCCGCCCGAGATCTTCTACCAGCGCATGCTGGCGGGCGATCCCGAGGAGGCGATCGACCAGGGCCGGATGTTCCTGAAGGCGCGCGCCCTCGTCACCTACTACGACGAGGTGGTGCTGGCCGGCCTGCTGATGGCGCAGGAGGATCTTTCGCGCGGGACCCTCGACCGGACCCGGCAGGACGAGGTCGGCACCGCTCTGCGGGCGGTGGTCACCCGGCTCGGGACCGTGCCGGCGGGCCGGAAGGGCGGCTCCGCCACCAAGGCGGCGGGCAATTCGGAGACGTCGGCGGCCTTCGCGGCCATCGGGCCGGACCGGCAGGTCGCCGCCATGGTGCTGCGCCCGGACGAACTCCCGCCGCGTTGGCGGGCGGCCCGGCCCGTGCTCTGCGTCTCGAGCCGCGGCCCCTTCGACGAGGCGGCGACGTCCATGCTCGGCCAGATCCTCGACCGCCACGGCCTCGCCGCGCAGGTGATGTCGATGGCGGACCTGCGCCGCGGGGCGGTGCCGGACGACCTCGGGGGCATCGCCCTGGTGTGCTTCTCCTACCTGGAGCCCGTCAGCCTGTCGCAGATCCGGCTCAACGTCCGCCAGGCGCGGCGGGCGATTCCCGGCGTGCGGGTACTGGTCGGCTTCTGGCGCGAGCGCGATCCCGCCTCCCTCGATCGCCTGCGGCGGACCCTCTCGGCCGACGTGCTGGTGACGACCCTGAACGGTGCCCTCGATGCAGCCCTGACCTTCGCCAAACGAGGGTGAGACCGGTGCGGCGGGACCGATCATTTGACTTCCCCCCGGGGTTGACCCACTTCTCCCCGGCGCCGACCCCCTCTCCGGACGGGTGGCGACGCCCCCCGCACAATCTGCGAACGGTCGTTGCTGTGGGTCAGGCCCTGACGAGAGGCTAGTACCAGCACATGAAAGTCGTCGTCGTCGAGTCGCCGGCCAAGGCCAAGACGATCAACAAGTATCTCGGTCGCGATTACGAGGTTCTCGCCTCGTTCGGCCACATCCGTGACCTTCCGGCCAAGGACGGTTCCGTCGATCCCGAGGCCGACTTCCACATGCTGTGGGAGCTCGACGACCGGGGATCGAAGCGCGTCTCCGATATCGTCAGGGCGCTCAAGGGCGCCGACGGCCTGATTCTCGCCACCGATCCGGATCGCGAGGGCGAAGCGATCTCCTGGCACGTGGTCGAGGCGCTCACCGCCCGGCGCGCCCTCAAGGGCATACCCGTGGAGCGGGTGACCTTCAACGCCATCACCAAGGCGGCGGTCGAGACCGCCATGCGCCAGCCCCGGCAGATCGACCAGGCCCTGGTCGACGCCTACCTGGCCCGCCGGGCGCTCGATTACCTCGTGGGCTTCAACCTCTCGCCGGTGCTGTGGCGCAAGCTCCCTGGCGCCCGCTCGGCCGGCCGCGTGCAATCGGTGGCGCTCCGCCTCGTCTGCGAGCGCGAGCGCGAGATCGAGGTCTTCCGCCCCCGCGAGTACTGGTCGCTGGTGGCGACCCTGACGACGGAGACCGGCGCCAGCTTCGAGGCCCGGCTCACCGGCGCCGACGGCAAGCGCATCCAGCGCCTCGACGTCGGCACCGGCGACGAGGCGGCGGCGTTCAAGCGTGACCTCGAACTGGCGACCTTCCAGGTTGCCAGCGTCGAGGCCAAGCCCGCCAAGCGCCACCCCGCACCTCCCTTCACGACGTCGACCCTGCAGCAGGAGGCCTCGCGCAAGCTCGGAATGGCGCCGGCCCAGACCATGCGGGCCGCCCAGAAGCTCTACGAGGGCGTCGAGATCGACGGCGAGACGGTCGGCCTGATCACCTATATGCGGACCGACGGCGTCGACATGGCGCCCGAAGCCATCGCCGACGTGCGCCGGGTGATCGGCAAGGAATACGGCGAGCGCTATCTGCCGGGTGCGCCGCGGAAATACAGCGTCAAGGCCAAGAACGCCCAGGAGGCGCACGAGGCCGTGCGCCCCACCGACATGAGCCGCCTGCCGAAGACGGTGGCCCGCACCGTCGATGCCGAGCAGGCCCGGCTCTACGAGCTGATCTGGACCCGCACGGTGGCGAGCCAGATGGAATCGGCCGAGCTGGAGCGCACCACGGTCGACATCGTCGCCCAGGTCGGCCCGCGCAAGCTGGAGCTGCGCGCCACCGGCCAGGTGGTGAAGTTCGACGGCTTCCTCACCCTCTACCAGGAGGGCAAGGACGACGAGGAGGACGAGGACGGCCGGCGCCTGCCGCCGATGAGCGCGGGCGATCCGCTCAAGCGCGAGCGCATCGCCTCGACCCAGCACTTCACCGAGCCGCCGCCGCGCTACTCCGAGGCCAGCCTCGTCAAGCGCATGGAAGAGCTCGGCATCGGCCGGCCCTCGACCTACGCGGCCGTGCTGCAGACCCTGCGCGACCGCGAATACGTGCGGATCGAGAAGAAGCGCCTGGTGGCGGAGGACAAGGGCCGCCTCGTCACCGGCTTCCTCGAGAGCTTCTTCAAGCGCTACGTGGAGTACGACTTCACCGCCGAGCTCGAAACCCAGCTCGACCGGGTCTCCAACGCCGAGATCGACTGGCGCGAGGTGCTGCGCGATTTCTGGCGTGATTTTTCCGCCGCGATCCTGGGCACCAAGGAACTGCGCGTCACCGAGGTGCTCGATGCCCTCAACGACCTGCTCGGCGCCCATATCTTCCCCGAGAAGGCCGACGGCTCGAACCCACGGACCTGCCCGACCTGCGGCTCGGGCCAGCTCTCTCTCAAGCTCGGCAAGTTCGGCGCCTTCGTGGGCTGCTCGAACTACCCGGAGTGCAAGTACACCCGTCAGCTCGCCGCCTCCGGCGTCGAGGGCGACGGCGAGGGCTCCTCGGAGAACGGCGGCCAGCCGGGCACCCGCGTGCTCGGCAACGATCCCGCGTCCGGCCTGCCCGTGACGGTGCGGGACGGCCGCTTCGGTCCCTTCGTCCAGCTCGGCGAGGCCTCGACGGAGAAGGAGGCTCCGAAGCCCAAGCGCTCCTCGATCCCGAAGGGCACCAGCCCGTCCTCGGTCGACCTGGACATGGCCCTGAAGCTGCTGTCGCTTCCCCGTGAGGTGGCGCGGCACCCGGAGACCGGCGAACCGATCCTGGCCAATCTCGGCCGCTTCGGACCTTACGTGCAGCACGGCAAGATGTACGCCAATCTCGGGCGCGACGACGACGTGCTGGAGATCGGCGCCAACCGGGCCATCGACCTCATCGTGGCCAAGGAGCAGGGCGGCGGCCGGCGCGGTCCGGCCTCCGATCCCGGTCGCGCGCTCGGCGAGCACCCGGAGACCGGCAAGCCGATCGTGGTCAAGTCGGGCAAGTACGGCCCCTACGTCACCGACGGCAGCACCAACGCGACGCTGCCCAAGACCCTGGCGGCCGAGGAGATCGGGCTCGCCCAGGCGCTGGAGCTGATCGCCGCGCGGGAAGCCGCGGGCGGGGGCAAGAAGAAGGCTCCGGCGCGCAAGGCTGCGGGTGCGAAGGCGCCGGCCAAGAAGGCGCCGGCAAAGAAGGCTGCGGCCAAGAAGGCGCCGGCCAAGAAAGCGGCCGCCGAGAAGGCGCCGGCGAAGAAGGCGGCGGACGGCGACGAACCGGCCGCGAAGTCGACGGCGAAGGCGGTTGCGGCCAAAAAGCCCGCGAAAAGCGCCGCCGACACGCCCACGGCGGCGGCCCGCAAGAAGGCGTGAGCGCCCGCTCCGGCATCGGCTGCGTCCCACCCCGCGACCGCTGAGGTTTCCTGACAAACCTCTCGTTCGCGGGCCGGGGCGCTCTCCCGAACGGCAACGGTCCGCTTCGGTTCCTGGCTGATTCCGGGCCGTACCCGCCCGGGGGGCTGGCGGTCGTGGAGGGCGATGGCGGCGCCGATCCGCACGCAGAGCCGTCCTGGCGTGCCGCCCGCGCGCCCTGCCGCTTCCGGGGCGATCCACGCGCGTCATCGCTCTGCCGGGTGAGTTTGATGGTCGGCGACGGTCGCCGGGCGCCTTCACGGACCGTCCCCGTTGAAGGGACACGTTCGGTGGAGGACGGAAGACCCGGAACGGTTGCGTTCCGGACGGGGTGAGGCCAGGCTGCCCGAGCTTGGGCCAAGGCCCTTCGTCCAGCCATCCTGTCCTCCGATCGACGGCGGAATGCCCCATGCACGTTTGGGTGATGTTCCGGTTGGTGGGTCTTGGGGGACTCGCCGCGCTTTGGGTTGCAGGCGCGCCGCTTCGGGCCGCGGACTATGCCGGCGTCGATCTACGGATACCGATTGCGGCGCAGGAGGGCGGCAGCCTCGAGGCCGTCATGGTGCTCCCGCTCGGCGGCGGCCGGCATCCTCTCGTCATCCTCAGCCACGGATCACCCCGTGAGGCGCGCGACCGCCCCGGCATGAGCGCGCGCGGGATGATGCCGCAACTGGTGGCGTTCGCCCGGCGCGGCTTCGTCGCCGTGAGTGTGCTGCGTCGGGGCTACGGCACCTCGGTCGGACCCTGGGCAGAAGGCTCCGGGCCCTGCGAGAAGGCCGATTACGCCCGATCGGCTCGGGCGGGCGCGGCCGATATCCGGACGGCGATCGCGTTCATGACCCGCCGCGATGATGTCGATATCACCAGGATCGTCGCGGTGGGGCAATCGGCCGGAGGCTTCGCCACCGTGGCGCTCACGGCCGATCCACCCTCCGGTCTCGTGGCAGCGATCAGCTTCGCCGGCGGCCGCGGCTCGCGCGCGCCCGACTCGGTCTGTGACGAGGACGCGCTGGTTCGCGCCTTCGGGACCTTCGGACGACGGTCTCACGTACCGATGCTGTGGATCTATACCGAGAACGACCGCTATTTCGGGCCGGCTCTGGCGCGGCGGTTCCGTGCGGCCTTTCAGGACTCTGGCGGGCAGGTCAGCTTCGTCGCCGCTCCGGCCTTCGGGTCGGATGGTCACGCCCTGTTCTCGGCTCCGAACGGTCGGGACATCTGGATGCCCATCGTCGAGGCGTTCCTGGTCCGGCAGGGTCTTCATCTTCCGGCGGTCCGTCCTTCGACACCCTCGTCGCTGAAGCCTCCGCAATCCCTCGGCGCTGCCGGGCAGGCCGCTTTCGGGACTTATCTCGACAGCCCCGGCAGCAAGGCCTTTGCCGTGTCCGCCACGGGCGGATATGGCTGGCGCACCGGACGCGTTTCGGCCCTTGAGGCGCGCGACGGCGCCCTCGCGAATTGTGCGCGTGCCACCGGCACGATCTGCCGGCTCCATGCCGTCGACGACGCCTATGTGGTCGATCCATGAACCCGGACGCCCGTCACGATCCGGGCCGTCACACCTGTGCCATGCGATCGGGTTAACGGGCGAGGCTGCCGCCAGCCTCTACGGACCGCCCCATGACCGAACCGACGCGAACCCGCTCGCAGGCCGCCGAGGCCGCCGAGGATCGCGGCTCGAACGCCAGCGCCAACCCGACCTTCGGCGACGTGGTGGCGGCGCGCTTCGACCGGCGCGACCTCCTGCGCGGGCTGCTCGGCGTCGGCGCCATCGCGGCGGTGGTGACGCCGGGTGCACTGGCCGCCGGTGCGGCCCAGGCGGCCAGCGCGCGCTTTCCGTTCGAAGAAATCGAGGCCGGGTCGGACGCGCACCATCACGTCGCCGCCGGGCACGATGCCGACATCCTGATCCGCTGGGGTGACCCGGTGCTGCCCGGTGCGCCGACCTTCGACCCGCACCAGCAATCGGCGGCGGCCCAGGCCCAGCAGTTCGGCTACAACAACGACTTCGTCGGCTACTTTCCGATGCCGGGGGCGGCCGACCCGGCGGCGCACGGCCTCCTCGTGGTCAACCACGAATACACCAACGAGGAACTGATGTTCCCCGGCCTGGGGCGCCAGGACACTCGGGCGGCCGCGTTCAAGGGCATGACCCGGAACCTCGTCGACATCGAGATGGCGGCCCATGGCGGCTCGGTCATCGAGATCCGCCGCACCGATGGCCGGTGGGCGGTGGTGCCGGATTCGCCCTATGCCCGCCGCATCACGGCGCAGACTCCGATGATGCTGACCGGCCCCGCCGCCGGCACGGAGCGGATGAAGACGGCGGCCGACCCCGGCGGGCGGGCGGTTCTCGGCATGATCAACAACTGCGCCGGCGGCACGACGCCCTGGGGCACCTGGCTGACCTGCGAGGAGAACATCAACTACTACTTCTCCGGCACGCTGCCGGAGGCCTCGCCCGAGGCCCCCAACCACAAGCGTTTCAACCTGCCGGCCGGCGCCTATGCGTGGGGCCGATTCCACGAGCGCTTCGACGTCTCGCGCGCGCCCAACGAGCCCAACCGCTTCGGTTGGGTGGTGGAGATCGACCCGTTCGATCCCCAATCGACCCCAAAGAAGCGTACGGCGCTCGGCCGCTTCAAGCACGAGGGCGCCGCCGGCATCGTCGCCCGGGACGGCCGCTACGTCATCTATCAGGGCGACGACGAGCGCTTCGACTACGTCTACAAGTTCGTCACCGCCGGGCGGGCCGACAGCGGCGACCGCGATCTCCTCGATGCGGGCACGCTCCACGTTGCCCGCTTCGAGGCCGACGGGCGCGGCACCTGGATGCCGCTGGTGCTCGGCGAAGGGCCGCTGACGCCCGAGAACGGCTTTGCATCCCAAGCCGACGTGGTGATCGGCGCCCGGCTCGCCGCCGACCGGCTCGGGGCCACCAAGATGGACCGGCCCGAGGATGTCGAGGCCAGCGCCAAGACCGGCAAGGTCTACGTGATGCTGACCAACAACGGGAAGCGCAAGGCCGACCAGACGGACGCCGCCAATCCCCGCGCTGATAACCGTTTCGGCCACATCGTCGAACTCACCCCCGACGACGGCGACCACGCCGCCACGGGCTTCACCTGGGAAATCCTGGTCCGCTGCGGCGACCCCGGTATCGCTGCGGTGGGCGCCACCTTCTCGTCCGCCACCACGACGAACGGCTGGTTCGGCATGCCGGACAATTGCGCCGTCGACGGGCTCGGCCGGCTCTGGGTCGCCACCGACGGCAATGCCCCCTCGCGCACCGGCCGCAACGACGGCATCTGGGCGATGGAGACCGAAGGGGCGGGCCGCGGCACGGGCAAGCACTTCTTCCGCGTGCCCGACGGCGCCGAGATGTGCGGCCCCTATTTCACCCCCGACGACACCACCTTCTTCGTGGCCGTGCAGCATCCCGGCGAGGCCGACGAGGAGGACCCGAAGGCGGTGCCCGCCACCTTCGAGGCGCCCGCCACCCGCTGGCCCGACTTCGACCCGGCGATGCCGCCGCGCCCCGCCGTGGTGGCGATCACGAAGCGGGGCGGTGGCCGCGTCGGGACCTGAAAGATCGGGCTGTCCCGCCCGTAAGGCGGCTCCGCCACGGTGAGGCCTTCTTAACCACCCCCATACCATGTCATGGGGTGGTACGTTTCGTGCGGCGGAGGCTCCGAGCCCCAGCCCCTGCGAGACGGGAACCCCTTTCTGTTTCCGGTTTGTTCCGGTATGGTGAGAGGATGAAGGCGAATGCTGCACGGTCTCCCTCTGCGATCCGGTCCGCGAAGCCCGCGGCCTCACCATCCCCGGCGCGAGGCGCTCCGGTGAGCGACCCCGCACGCGATCTCTTCGCCGGCGGCAAGCCTCCTGTGCCGAAGCCTCCCGCGCCGAAGCCCCCTGCCTCGAAACCCGCCGAGCGACGCAAGCTCGACGCCGTGGCGCCGCTTCCGCCCGTCTCGGCCGAAGCCGGCTACGACGCCTCCGACATCGAGGTGCTGGAGGGGCTGGAGCCGGTGCGCCGCCGCCCCGGCATGTATATCGGCGGCACCGACGAGCGCGCCCTGCACCACCTCTTCGCCGAGGTGATCGACAATTCGATGGACGAGGCGGTGGCGGGCCATGCCAGCTTCATCGAGGTGGAGCTGGAGGAGAGCGGCCACCTCGTGGTCACCGATAACGGCCGCGGCATCCCGGTCGATCCGCATCCGAAATACCCCACCAAGTCCGCCCTGGAGGTCATCATGACCATCCTGCACGCGGGCGGTAAGTTCGACTCGAAGGTCTACGAGACGTCCGGAGGTCTGCACGGCGTCGGCATCTCGGTGGTCAACGCCCTCTCGGACGAACTCGAGGTCGAGGTCGCCCGCAGCCAGACCCTCTATCGCCAGACCTTTTCGCGCGGACATGTGCAGGGGCCGCTGGAAACCGTCGGCCGGGTGCAGAATCGGCGCGGGACGCGGGTCCGCTTCCATCCCGACGCCGAGATCTTCGGCGCCCTCAAGTTCGACCCGCGCCGCCTCTTCAAGATGGCGCGCTCCAAGGCCTACCTGTTCGGCGGAGTCGAGATCCGCTGGCGCTGCGCCCCTGCCCTGCTGGAGGGCCTGGACGACGTGCCGGCCGAGACCGTGCACCGTTTCCCCGGGGGCTTGCGCGACTATCTCGCCCGCGATCTGGAGGGCAAGGAACTCGTCACCGACGCGATCTTCTCGGGCAAGATCACCAAGCCGGGCGGGCACGGCTCCCTCGAATGGGCCGTCGCCTGGATGGTCACCGACGACGGTGTCTCGGCCTCCTACTGCAACACCATTCCGACCGCCGAGGGCGGCACCCACGAGAGCGGCCTGCGCGTCGCCCTGCTGCGGGCCCTGCGCGAGCATGCCGAGCGCGTCGGCCAGGCCAAGCGCATGACTGCGGTGACAACCGACGACGTGATGGCGACCTGCGCCTCGATGCTCTCGGTGTTCATCCGCGAACCCGAGTTCCAGGGCCAGACCAAGGACAAGCTCGCCACCGTCGAGGCCTCGCGCATCGTCGAGACCGCGATCCGCGACGCCTTCGACCATTGGCTCGCCGCCTCCCCGGCCCAGGCCAACAAGCTTCTCGACTGGGTGATCGACCGGGCGGAGGAGCGCCTGCGCCGGCGGCAGGAGAAGGAGGTTGCGCGCAAGTCCGCCACCCGCAAGCTGCGGCTGCCGGGCAAGCTCGCCGATTGCTCCAAGGCCGGCATGGCCGGCTCGGAGATCTTCATCGTCGAGGGTGACTCGGCCGGCGGTTCGGCCAAGCAGGCGCGCGACCGCGCCACCCAGGCGATCCTGCCCCTACGCGGCAAGATCCTGAACGTGGCCTCGGCCAGCCGCGACAAACTCGGCGCTAACCAGCTGATTTCCGACCTGACCCAGGCGCTCGGCTGCGGCACCGGCACCAGCTACCGCTCGGAAGACCTTCGCTACGAGAAGGTGATCATCATGACGGACGCCGACGTCGACGGCGCCCACATCGCCTCGCTGCTGATCACGTTCTTCTACCGGCAGATGCCCAAGCTCATCGATCGCGGTCACCTCTACCTGGCGATCCCGCCGCTCTACCGGATCAGCCAGGGCGCCAAGACCGCCTATGCCCGCGACGACGATCACAAGGTCCAGCTGATCAAGACGGTGTTCAAGAACGGCAAGGTCGAGATCGGCCGCTTCAAGGGCCTCGGCGAGATGATGCCGGCGCAGCTGAAGGAGACCACCATGGACCCGAAGAAGCGTACGCTGCTGCGGGTCGAGGTCCTGGACGAGGCGCGCGATTCCACCGGCGATGCGGTCGAGCGCCTGATGGGCAACAAGCCCGAGGCCCGCTTCACCTTCATTTCCGAACGCGCCGCCTTCGCCGACGGGGCGGAACTCGACATCTGAGGCTGGATTGTGCCCGCCCGTCCGGACCTCCGGAGGGGCGCGGCCGGTGATCGGTCGGCGCCTTCGTTCGCTGGGGTTCAGACGGAAGAAGAGGCCAGACGCAAGAAAGCCCGGCCGCGAGGCCGGGCTTTCTTGTTGGAGGAAGTCTCGCGCGACCCGTTCGGGTCGCGCGAGATGCCGCCGGATCGGGTCCTAGGGTCCTAGTACGAGCCGAACTTGTAGTTCAGGCCGGCGCGGACGACGGCGAACTCGGTGCCGCTGTTGCGGTTGGAGAAGCCGGGCTGGCGGTAGAGGACGTTGTTGGTGTCGTAGGCGTAGACGCCGGCGTTGCGGTTGTTGTTGTCGAGGTTCACGTACAGGCCTTCGACCTTGAGCGTGACGGCCGAGGAACGGAAGAAGTTCAGGAACGAGTCGGTGGGGAGCGCGTACTCGATGCCACC
>NZ_LMNL01000036.1:7500-295006 GCF_001422985.1 Methylobacterium sp. Leaf117 | reverse complement strand
GGTCTGGACTCGATCAGCACCAGAAGGCGATGACGGCAGCGAGTGCGACGGCCGAGGCGTAGTTTCGGGCCAGCTTGTCGTAGCGGGTGGCGATGCGACGGAAGTCCTTCAGGCGATTGAAGGTTGCTTCAATCCGCCAGCGCTCGCAGTAGCGGCGTTTGTCGTGGCGGATCTTCCGCTTGCGGCCGTGCTTGCCTGGGATGATCRGCGTGATGCCTTTTTCCCGCAGGTTGGCCCGGAGCCAGTCGGCGTCGTAGCCTTTGTCGGCGGCCAGGCGACGGACCCGACCGGGAGCCTCGGCGAGTACGGCTGGGGCGGTGGTGACGTCGCTGGCGTTGCCAGGCGTCAGCAGAAGGACGCCGGGGCGGCCGAGGACATCGGTGAGGGCGTGGATCTTGGTCGTCTGACCACCACGCGACGGGCCGATGCCTTGCGTACGAGCCCCCCTTTACCGCCATGCGCCGAGCGGTGCGCCTTGACGTAGGTGCTGTCGATGGCGGCCGCCTCGCCCGCCCATCCGCTCTTGGCCAGCGCCCTCAACATCGCCCGCCAGAAGCCGCGGCGGGACCAGCGATTGAAGCGGTTGTAGACGGTCGTGCGCGGACCATACGCGGCTGGGCAGTCGCGCCAGCGGCAGCCTGAGGTCAGCACGTGCAGGATGCCGGAGATGATTTGCCGATCATCGTTCCGTTCCGGCCCGGGCTGGTTCTTGGGCATGAACGGTTCCATCACCGCCCACTGCTCATCCGAGAGCCAGAACAGGTCCACCATCGCCGCCTCCATGCTGCAAACGGCGGCTCTGAATCACAAAACCAGAACTCTCGCAACGTCTTGGTTCGGTTCACACCCTANAGCCAGAACAGGTCCACCATCGCCGCCTCCATGCTGCAAACGGCGGCTCTGAATCACAAAACCAGAACTCTCGCAACGTCTTGGTTCGGTTCACACCCTAGGCGCTCTAAATCTTTTTCCGGGGGTAGTGACGAGATTGTCAAAGGTGTTCCCGGCTGCGTCGGCAGAACCGTCATTGTCCGAAACACCATCGTTGGTGAGACAAGGCGCTCCTGTGTCAACGCGGCAGGATGCTTGCGCCCATCAGCACCTCGTCGATCGAGCGGGCAGCCTGACGACCTTCGCGGATCGCCCACACCACGAGAGACTGGCCACGGCGCATATCACCAGCCGCATAGATCTTCTCGTTTGAAGTCCGATAGTCCAGTTCGTTGGCGGTTACGTTGCCACGCCTGTCCATGACAACGCCAGATTCTTGCAACAACCCTTGGCGGATCGAGCCGGCGAAGCCAATCGCTAAGAAGACGAGATCCGCAGGCAAGATAAATTCGCCTCCCGGGATTGGCTGACGCTTTTCATCGACGCGGGTACAGACCACGCCGGTCAGCTTACCTTTCTTGCCCTCAAGGCGAAGCGTCGCGGCCTGGAACTCGCGCTCCGCACCCTCTGCCTGACTCGATGAGGTTCTCATCTTGGTGGGCCAGTAGGGCCAGACCGAAAGCTTATCCTCGCGCTCCGGTGGACGCGGACGAATGTCAAGTTGGGTCACCGAGAGGGCGCCCTGCCGGAACGAGGTTCCCACGCAATCCGAGGCTGTGTCGCCGCCGCCGATGACGACTACATTCTTGGCTGTCGCAAGGATCGGTGGTTCGCCATTCCCCGGCATTGGCTCGGCGCCAACACGGCGGTTCGATTGTACGAGGAACGGCATGGCGTAATGCACGCCCTGAAGCTCTTGACCAGGCAATTGCGGATTGCGCGGATCCTCAGCGCCGCCAGCGAACAGCACAGCGTCGAACTCGGAGGAGAGTTCGTGGAGCGGCTTGTTTACTCCAACATTCACTCCGTAGTGGAACCGAACGCCCTCTCCTTCCATCTGCTTCACACGCCGGTCAATGTGGCGCTTCTCCATCTTGAAGTCAGGGATGCCGTAGCGAAGCAGACCACCAGCCTTCGGCTCTCGCTCGAAGACGTGAACCTCGTGTCCGACGCGGGCAAGTTGCTGCGCAGCTGCCATGCCAGCGGGACCGGACCCAATGACCGCGATCCTCTTGCCGGTCTTGTGCTCAGCTGGCTCGGGCTTCACCCAGCCATTGTTCCAAGCACGATCGGCAATCGCCTGCTCGATGGTCTTGATCGCCACCGGCTGGTTCTCAAGATTCAGGGTGCACGCTTCCTCGCACGGTGCCGGACAGATGCGGCCAGTGAATTCAGGAAAGTTGTTAGTGGAGTGGAGGTTGCGCGCCGCCTCCTCCCAATCCGACTGGTAAACGAGTTCGTTCCAGTCCGGGATCTGATTGTGGACCGGGCAACCGGTTGGGCCGTGACAAAACGGAATGCCACAATCCATGCAGCGAGCCGCCTGCTTCTTCAGATCATGTTCGTCGAGCGGCAGCGTGAACTCGCGAAAGTGCCGCACGCGATCGGCTGCGAGCTGATACTTCTGCTCTTGCCGGTCAAATTCGAGAAAACCCGTGACCTTGCCCATCGTCTGACTGTCTTTCGCGAGTCTGTCTGATCCGTCGCGCGGAAGGCAGCCGGATCGGCCTATTCCGCTATTGAACAGGATTGATCGGCCGTATCGTCCGATCCACCCTCTAGTTACCCGTGCGAGACTGCGTCTTAGTGCCGACCGCGAGCCTGGAAGCCCGTTCTGATCACCGGTTCGTCGCCTCGTGTACCGGCCTAAGATTCAACCCTATTCGGCTGCCACTGGCATCCGCGCCATTTCCATCTCCCTCAGTGCCCGGCGGTACTCGACCGGCATCACCTTGACGAACTTGGTACGGTAACCGGCCCAGTCATCGAGGATCGCCTTGGCACGCGGAGAGCCGGTGTATTTCAGGTGGTTGGTAATGAGCTGAGACAGCCGCTCCTCGTCATGGCCGGACATGTCAGCGAGGATGTCGACGCGTCCCTTCGTCTCCAAGTCACCGTCCTGATGGAAGCGGCGCATGAGATCGTCCTCCTCCTCAACAGGCTCCAGATCGACCATGGAGAGGTTGCAGCGGGCGGAGAACGAGCCGTCCTCGTCGAGCACATAAGCAATGCCCCCCGACATGCCGGCCGCAAAGTTGCGTCCAGTTTCGCCGATCGACACGACGACACCGCCCGTCATGTACTCGCAGCCGTGGTCGCCCATGCCCTCGACCACCGCGATGGCGCCCGAGTTGCGAACCGCGAAACGCTCGCCGGCTGAACCACGGATGTAGGCCTCTCCTGCAATCGCTCCGTACAACACCGTGTTACCCGCCATGATCAGGTGTGAGCCCGGTGCCTTTAAGGCGTCGGATGGCCGGATGATCAGCTTGCCGCCGGACAGCCCCTTGCCGACATAGTCGTTGGCATGGCCCGTGAGCACGATGGTCACGCCGGCAGCCAGCCAGGCACCGAAGCTCTGGCCAGCAGTGCCGGCGAGTTCGACCCGGATCGTATCGTCTGGCAAGCCTTCGTGGCCATAGCGCTTAGCAACCATGCCGGAAAGCATGGCACCGGCCGTACGGTCCGAGTTCCTGATCACGTCCTGCACTACGACCGCCTCACCCCCGTCGAGAGCCGACTGAGCGCCAGCGATCAGACGACGGTCGAGAACCGTGTCAATCGGGTGCTTCTGCTTCTCGGTGTGCCGGATGGCGACGTGGTCGGGCACCTCCGGACGGTGGAACAGCTTCGAGAAATCGAGGCCGCGCGCCTTCCAATGATTGATCACCTCCAGCGTGTCGAGGAAATCGGCCCGGCCGATGAGATCCTCGAGCTTGGTGAAGCCCATGGAGGCCATCAGTTCGCGCAGTTCCTCGGCTACGAAGAAGAAGTAGTTGATCACATGCTCGGGCGTTCCCTTGAAGCGCTTGCGCAGAACGGGATCCTGAGTCGCCACGCCAACCGGGCAGGTGTTCAAATGACACTTGCGCATCATGATGCAGCCGGCGGCAATCAGCGGAGCTGTCGAGAAGCCAAACTGATCGGCGCCGAGCAACGCTGCGATGAGGACGTCCCGGCCTGTCCGGATGCCGCCATCGGCCTGGAGCACGACGCGCCCACGCAGATGGCTTAACACCAAGGTCTGCTGGGTCTCGGCAAGACCCGTCTCCCAGGGACCGCCCGCGTGCTTGATCGAAGTCAAGGGGGCGGCACCGGTACCGCCATCGAAGCCCGAGATTGTGATGTGGTCCGCTCTCGCCTTGGCGACGCCGGTAGCCACCGTGCCGACGCCGACTTCGGAGACGAGCTTCACCGAAACGTCCGCTTCGGGGTTCACGTTCTTCAGATCGAAGATTAGCTGCGCCAAATCCTCGATCGAATAGATGTCGTGGTGAGGCGGCGGTGAAATCAGGCCGACACCAGGAGTGGCATAGCGGACCTTGGCGATCTTGGCGTCGACCTTGTGACCGGGCAACTGACCGCCCTCACCGGGCTTGGCACCCTGAGCGACCTTGATCTGCATCATATCGGAATTGACGAGGTATTCCGTTGTGACGCCGAAGCGGCCTGAAGCCACCTGCTTGATGGCCGAGCGACGCGAGCGGCCGTCCGCCATCGGCTTGAAGCGCTCGACCTCCTCGCCGCCTTCTCCCGAGTTCGACCGGCCGCCGAACGAATTCACCGCGATAGCGAGGGTCTCGTGCGCCTCCTTCGAAATGGACCCGTAGGACATGGCACCGGTTGCGAAGCGCCGTACGATGTCGGCTGCTGGCTCAACCTGATCGATGTCCACCGGCGGCCGACCGAGTTCAGCCGCCTGCTTGATGCGGAACAGGCCACGGATCGTCTTGAGGTGATTTTCTTGCTCGTTCACCAGCCGGGCATATTCGCGATAGCGATCGGGCAGGCCGAGGCGTACGGCATGCTGAAGGGTCGCGACCGAATCCGGAGTCCAGGTGTGGCTCTCGCCGCGCAAGCGGTAGGCATACTCGCCACCGACATCGAGGGCTGTGCGATAGATCGGCGAGTCACCAAAAGCATCGGTGTGCCGCCGCGCAGTCTCTTGCGCGACCTCGGCCATGCCGATGCCCTCGATGGTCGTTGCCGTTCCGAAGAAATCCCGCGCGACAAACGATGAGTTCAGACCGATGGCGTCAAAGATCTGCGCACCGCAGTAGGACTGATAGGTCGAGATGCCCATCTTGGACATCACTTTCAGCAACCCCTTATCGATCGATTTGATGTATCGATAGACAATCTCGTCGGGCGTGAGGTCCGGCGGGAACTCATCCTTCATTGCGATCAGCGTCTCGAAGGCGAGATAGGGGTTGATCGCCTCTGCGCCGTAGCCGGCAAGGCACGCGAAATGATGCACCTCCCGTGGCTCGCCCGATTCGATTACGAGTCCAACGGAGGTGCGAAGTCCCTTGCGGATCAGGTAGTTATGCACGGCGGCCGTTGCCAGGAGAGCCGGAATCGCAATGCGGTCGGGTCCTATGCCGCGGTCCGACAGAATGATGATGTTATAGCCACCACGCACGGCAACCTCAGCCCGATCGCATAGGCGGTCGACGGCACCCTCCATGGCTGCCGCGCCAGTCTCTGCCGGGAAAGTCATGTCGAGGGTCTTGGTGTCGAACCGATCCTCAAAATGGGAGATCGAGCGGATCTTCTCGAGGTCGCCATTGGTGAGAATCGGCTGGCGGACCTCGAGGCGCTTTTTGCGGGAGGCCCCCTCCATGTCGAGCAGGTTCGGACGCGGGCCGATGAACGAAACGAGGCTCATTACGGCCTCCTCGCGGATCGGGTCGATGGGCGGGTTGGTGACCTGCGCGAAGTTCTGCTTGAAGTACGAATATAGCGATTTCGGCTTGTCCGACAGCGCCGAAAGCGGCGTATCGGTGCCCATGGAGCCTACTGCTTCTTGCCCGGTCACCGCCATGGGCGCCATGAGCAGCTTCAAGTCTTCTTGGCTATATCCGAAGGCTTGCTGGCGATCGAGGAGCGACACGTCCGAGCGCGACGCACGCGGGATGACCGGCTTCAAATCCTCCAGGACGATTTGTGTGTTCTTCACCCACTCGGCATAGGGGTGTGCCGCTGCGAGCTCGCTCTTGATTTCCTCGTCCGAGACGATCCGGCCCTTCTCGAGGTCGATGAGCAGCATCCGGCCTGGCTGCAGGCGCCAGGCCTCGACGATCTTATCGTCCGGGATCGGCAGCACGCCCATCTCGGAGGCAAGCACCACGAGACCATCGTCAGTAACGAGGTAGCGGGCTGGGCGCAGACCATTGCGGTCGAGCGTAGCGCCGATTTGCCGGCCGTCGGTGAAGCATACGGCGGCCGGGCCGTCCCATGGCTCCATCAAAGCGGCGTGGTACTCGTAGAAGGCACGCCGCTCCTCGCTCATCAGCGGGTTGCCGGCCCAGGCCTCGGGAATGAGCATCATCATCGCGTGCGCGAGCGAGTACCCGCCCTGCACGAGGAACTCGAGAGCGTTGTCAAAACACGCGGTATCAGACTGACCCTCGTAGGAGATCGGCCAAAGCTTCGAGATGTCGTTGCCGAACAGCTCCGAATCGACGCTGGCCTGACGAGCCGCCATCCAGTTGACGTTGCCCCGCAGGGTGTTGATCTCGCCGTTATGCGCGACCATCCGGTAGGGATGCGAAAGGCGCCAAGTCGGGAAGGTGTTGGTCGCAAAGCGCTGGTGCACGAGGGCGAGCCCCGAGACGAAGCGCTCATCCTGAAGGTCGCGGTAATACTCGCCAAGCTGGTCGACCAGTACCATGCCTTTGTAGACGATGGTCCGGGTCGAGAGCGAAACCGGATAGTAGGTATTCGCGCGCTCGTCTTTAAGTCCGTAGACCTTGTTCGAGATGACCTTGCGAGCGGTGAACAAGCGGCGCTCAAAGGCGTCTTCCTCAGACACCGATGCGGGTCGGCCGATAAAAATTTGCCGGTGGCAAGGCTCGGTCTCTCTGACCATAACGCCGAGATCGCTTGGATCGACCGGTACATCGCGCCATCCGAGGAAAGGTAAGCCCTCGTCTGCCAGGGCCTTCTCCACGATATCTTCGACCAGCGAACGCGCCTCCGCGTCCTTGGGCATGAAGAACTGACCGACGCCGTAGTGACCTGGCTCCGGGAGTGCGATGCCAAGGGCCTCGCACTCTGCCTTGAAGAAGGCGTGGGGGATCTGGACAAGGATGCCGCAGCCGTCGCCCATCTTGGGATCGGCGCCAACGGCGCCACGATGGTCGAGGTTCTTCAGGATCTGCAGACCCTGCTGGACGATGGCATGCGTGCGGCGGTCGTGCATGTCGGCAACAAAACCAACGCCGCACGCATCGCTTTCGCGAGCCGGATCGTAGAGGCCCTGAGCTTTCGGCAGCGCAGTATCACGCACGATCAGCGGGTTGGAACCGTCGCGGGTCGCAGGAACCGACGCCTGGAGTGCCCCGAACTCAGAAGATGCGACCACGTCCACCATCTCTCGCCTCCGACCTGCTCGCATGCGAGCATGTTTCATGCCCAAATCCTGAAAGGATCCGGGTTTCATCTCTCGACAGCGTCGGCTCTTGGCGGGTTCTTCGGTCAGGAAGCGCCCGCAACTCGCGGGCTCGACGCCGGCTTGATCTCAAGCCGTGCGGGCCCGGATCGCCGCGATGGCGACCGGCTTCGAATCTCGTTTGGTCGCCGGCAACGTCACCTGAGCGAGATCCTCACAGCCTTCCGGACAGGTATCCCGCCGGGAATGGGACAGCTCTACTGTCCTACCCGCAGAAAGTGACAGATTTTAAAGGCTCCAGCAAGAGCGCGTCCGTGCCCGCGCTGCGGTTTTCCAGCGCATGGTTCCCTGCGCGCGTCGGTGCCGCCATGCCGCTGTATACCACGATGATGACACGACCATTGCATCGTTGCGATCCCTGATCGGCGATGAGCCCGCAATCTTGCCCCAATCCGGCTGTCTACCAAGTGGGCCGAGCACAAGCGGCATGCGGGGTTCCCTGGACCCTGGCGGATCGTGGAGCGGAGGACCTGCGCCAACAGCAGGCCTCCGAACCGACCTCACTCGGGATCTCAGATCGATGGTTTCGTCTCGCAGGACTTCCATGCGTGCATCCCCATCTCTGCGTGCTCGATTCGCGGGCCTGGCGATTCTCATCACGATAACGGGCGCCGACACGGCGCGGGCGCAATACGCCTACGAGCCCGACATTCTCCTGCCGCCACGGGCCGTCGTCTGGCGCCTCAACGACCGCGGCTTCACGGCGGTGACGCGGCCGCGATTCGACGGGCAGGCGTATATCGTCGAAGCCTCGAATCCCTATGGCGACCGTTTGCGTCTGTTCGTCGATGCGCGGGACGGCCGGATTCTCGGTCGGCAGCGTCTCGACATCGCCCCCGAAGCGCCTGCCCGAATCGTGCGCCGGACGCCGGGCTATGGCTGGACCGAGGAGGACGAGTCCCCCCGCCGCCCGATCCGGGAGGCCGAGCGGATCATTCCACCCGGGGATATCCCCTTCCCGCAGGAGTCGGCGCGTCGGCTGCGCCCCGATCCGGCCGAACGACAGCAGTTTATCCGACGGGCGCGACCCGAATCGGTGGACTCCAACATCATGGGCTTGAATCCCGATGCCGGTGGGTCCGAAGCGAAGCCGAAGTCCGAGGGTCCGCGACGGGTGGTGCGCCTGAGCCCTCCGCCCAAGGCCGCCGCTCCCGTCGCGATGCCGGACGCACCCAAGCTTTCGCCCAAGCTTTCGGAGGTGCCGCCGGCGGCGGCGAAAAACGAGCCGAAGCCGGACGGGGCTCCCGCATCAGCTGCAGCCACACCGCCCAAGGTCGAAGCACCCGGCAGCCTGACGCCGGCCTCCGTTCAGCCACCGCCGCCCGAGAAGCCGGTGGCGCAGAACTGGAAGGATGTTCCGTCGGACGCCAAGCGCCCGGTCCGGGTCATCGGTGGCGCGACGATCGTTCCCGGCACCACCGCCAAGGAGCCCGAATAGGCTCCGGGCCAACGGGACTCGAATCCGCCGGCCTTCGGGAGCACGGACGCGAAGGGCGGCTCAGCCGGCGTCGCTGGCGCCCGCTCCCTGCAGATGAGGGTCGCGGGTGCCCGCACGGACCGGGCTCTCGGCCTGTGGCGTATCCTGAAGGGCGCGCAGCGCGAGCGGGTCGAGTCCGCTCTCCGGCTTCGGGCCGAAGGCCTCGAGAGCGGCGCGCATCTTCGGCGTCCAGAACGCCACGATGTGCTTGTGAATGCCGGCGACCGCCTCCTCGTCCGGGTAGGACCGAAAGAAGGTGGCGATCTGGTTCGCCATGCGAACCAGCTTCTGGTCGGATGTCAGGGCGCTCATGGGGTCGGCAACTCTCTCGGGGGCACGGAATTCGGTGAGGGCTGGGATTCGCGAAGGAAAGAATGCGCGAAGGAACGAGATTCGCGCGCCTTCAGGGCAGCGCGGATAGGACGAGGCGTTCGTGGCCGGTGAACACCGTCAGCGTGTCGGAGCGGGCGATGGCGCAGAGCGTCATGCCGTGCAGGCGGGCGCGGTCGATGGCGAGAGAGGTCGGCGCCGAGATCGCCACCAGCACCGTGGCACCGAGGCTCGCCGCCTTCTCCACCATCTCGAAGGAGCAGCGGCTTGTGATCACGACGAAGCCGTCCGCCGGATCAGTCCCCCGCTGCATCAGGGCGCCGATCAGCTTGTCGAGGCCGTTGTGGCGCCCGACATCCTCGCGGAGGGCCACGAGGGTGCCGTCGAGGTCGGCCCAGGCGGCCGCGTGAACCGCCCGGGTTTCGGCGTTCAGCACCTGCGCGTCGCCCATGGCCAGCAGCGCCCGCTGGATCGCCGCGATCGTGACCTGTCCGGCCCCGTGCAGAGGCGCATCGGCCTTCGGCAGCGAGGCCAGATCGTCGATCCCGCAGACGCCGCAGCCGGTGCGTCCCGACATGGCGCGCTTGCGCGAGAGATGTTCGCGCAAGCGCCCGGGCACCAGGTCGACGAGAAGGCGCATGCCGCCTTCCGCCGTGTCCGCTTCGACCCGTACCGAGCGGATCTCGTCGGCCGAGGCGACGATGCCTTCGGTCAGGCTGAACCCGTAGGCGAAATCCACGAGGTCGGCCGGCGTCGTCATCATCACGGCATAGGGCACCGTGCCGTAGACGAGATTGACCGGCATCTCGACCGCGAGGGGACGGGTTCCGGTTCGGGGTTCCGGATCGTCGTAGGCGACGACCAGGGTGGGGACGCGCCGGGCAGTCTCGACCGGCACGTCCTCTTCGTTCGCCGTCAGGCCGTGCGGATCACTCGGCCGCATTCAGCTGGGTCGCAATCCGGGTCAACGAGAAGTCCTCCTCGAAGAATCGCGCCTGCCAATCGGACGGGCGATTCGTCCGCCGGATCTGGACCGCCGTGACCTTGTACTCGGGACAGTTGGTGGCCCAATCCGAGTAATCGGTGGTGATCACGTTGGCGCCGGTCTTGGCATGGTGGAAGGTCGTGTAGACGACGCCAGGCTGCATGCGCTCGGAGACGATGGCCTTCAAGGCGATATCGCCCGACCGGCTTTCGAGGGCGACGAGGTCGCCATCGACGATGCCCCGAACCTCGGCGTCGAAGGGGTGAATCTCCAGCACATCCTCCTCGTGCCAGCGCGAGTTCTCCGTCCGGCGGGTCTGCGCGCCGACATTGTACTGCGACAGGATGCGGCCCGTCGTCAGAATCAGCGGGAAGCGCGGTCCGGTCCGCTCCTCGGTGGGCACGTACTCGGTGATCATGAACTTGCCGAGACCGCGCACGAAGCGGTCCACATGCATCATCGGGGTCCCGCGCGGCGCGGCCTCGTTGCACGGCCACTGGATCGAGCCGAGTTCATCGATTTTGGCGAAGCTGACGCCGGAGAAGCTCGGCGTCAGAGACGCGATCTCGTCCATGATCTCGCTCGGGTGGCTATAGTTCATCGGGTAGCCGAGAGCGTTGGAGAGCAGCATCGTGCCCTCCCAGTCGCCGACGCCGGACAGCGGCGGCATCACCTTGCGCACGCGGGAGATGCGGCGCTCGGCATTGGTGAAGGTGCCATCCTTCTCCAGGAACGAAGCGCCCGGGAGGAAGACGTGCGCGTATTTCGCGGTCTCGTTCAGGAAGATGTCCTGGATGACGATGCACTCCATCGCCATCAGGCCCGCCGTCACATGGTGCGTGTCGGGGTCGGACTGGGCGATATCCTCGCCCTGGATGTACATGCCCTTGAAGGCGCCATCGACGGCCTCATCGAGCATGTTGGTGATGCGCAGGCCCGGATGCTGGTCGAGGGACACGCCCCAGAGCGCCTCGAAGGTCTCGCGGGTGGCATCGTCCGAGACGTGGCGGTATCCCGGCAGCTCGTGCGGGAACGAACCCATGTCGCAGGAGCCCTGGACATTGTTCTGGCCGCGGAGCGGGTTCACGCCGGCGCCCAGCATGCCGATGTTGCCGGTGGCCATGGCGATGTTGGCCATGCCCATGACCATGGTCGAACCCTGGCTGTGCTCGGTGACGCCGAGGCCGTAATAGATGCCGGCGGCACCGCCCTTGGCATAGAGCCGGGCGGCGGAGCGCAACTCGGCCGGATCGATGCCGGTATAGGTGGCCTGCGCCTCGGGGGAATGACGCTCGTCGGCCACGAAGCGCGCCCAGGCTTCGAAGTCGCCGAGATCGCACCGTTCACGGACATAGGCTTCGTCGACGAGGCCTTCGGTGACGATGACATGCGCCATCGAGTTGATGAAGGCGACGTTCGAACCCGGCTTCAGCGGCAGATGATAATCGGCCTTGATGTGAGGCGACTTCACCAGGTCGATCTTACGCGGATCGGCGACGATGAGCTTCGCACCCTCGCGAAGGCGCTTCTTCATGCGGGACGCGAAGACCGGGTGGCCGTCCGTCGGGTTCGCGCCGATGACCAGGATGACATCGGAATGCGCCACGGAGGCGAAGTCCTGGGTGCCGGCCGAAGTCCCGAGCGTCGACATCAGGCCGTAGCCGGTCGGCGAGTGGCAGACGCGGGCGCAGGTGTCGACGTTGTTGTTGCCGAAGGCCGCGCGGACCAGCTTCTGAACGAGGTAGGCTTCCTCGTTGGTGCAGCGGGACGAGGTGATGCCGCCAACCGAATCCTTGCCGTACTTGGCCTGGATGCGCTTGAACTCGGACGCCGCGCGATCGATCGCGACCTCCCAGGAGACTTCCTGCCAGGGGTCCGTGATCTTGTCGCGGATCATCGGCTTGGTGATGCGGTCCTTGTGGGTGGCGTAGCCGTAGGCGAACCGGCCCTTCACACAGGAATGGCCCTCGTTCGCCTTGCCGCCCTTGTAGGGCACCATGCGGACGATGCGGGTGCCCTGCATCTCGGCCTTGAACGAGCAGCCGACGCCGCAATAGGCGCAGGTGGTGATCTCCGAGTGGTCCGGCTGACCGTGCTCGATGATCGACTTCTCCTGGAGGGTCGCGGTCGGGCAGGCCTGGACGCAGGCGCCGCAGGAGACGCATTCCGAGTTGAAGAAATCGGTCGGGCCGGCGGCGACGCGGCTGTCGAAGCCGCGCCCCGAGATCGTCAGCGCGAAAGTGCCCTGCGTCTCTTCGCAGGCACGGACGCAGCGATTGCAGACGATGCACTTCGACGGGTCGTAGGTGAAATACGGGTTGGACGCGTCCTTCGGCAGGTACTGCTCGGAGGTCGGCTTGACGTGGTTGGCCCCGTCATAGCCGTAGCGCACGTCCCGCAGGCCGACCGCGCCGGCCATGTCCTGCAACTCGCAGTCGCCGTTGGCGGCGCAGGTCAGGCAGTCCAGGGGGTGATCGGAGATGTAGAGCTCCATCACGCCCTTGCGGAGCTTGGCCAGCTTGTCCGTCTGGGTCGAGACCACCATGCCGTTCTCGGCCGGCGTCGTGCACGAGGCCGGCGTGCCACGCCGTCCCTCGATCTCCACGAGGCAGAGACGGCAGGAGCCGAAGGCCTCAAGCGAATCGGTAGCACAGAGCTTGGGGATCTGGGTGCCGGCATGCATGGCGGCCGCCATCACGGACGTGCCCGCCGGTACCGTCACGCTCATCCCGTCGATGGTGAGCGTCACGGTCTGCTCGTTCACCCGGATCGGGGTGCCGTAGTCGATCTCTTTGATGAGGGCCATGGATCGCGCCTCCTTATTCGGCGGCGACGGACATCGGTCCGCGCTGCTGGAAATCCTCGGGGAAGTGGGTGATCGCGCTCATGACGGGCATCGGCGTCAGGCCGCCCATGGCGCACAGCGAACCGTCGGTCATCACGTCGCAGAGGTCGGCGACCACGGCGAGGTTCTCGGTCGGCCGGATTCCGGCGATGACCTTGTCCATGGTCTCGACGCCGCGGGTCGCGCCGATGCGGCAGGGCGTGCACTTGCCGCACGATTCGACCGCGCAGAACTCGAAGGCGAAGCGGGCCTGCTTGGCCATGTCCACGGTGTCGTCGAACACCACGATGCCGCCGTGTCCGACGAGGCCCTTGTTCGCCGCCATCGCCTCGTAATCGAGCGGCGTGTCGAGCAGGTGGTCGGGGAAGTAGGCCCCGAGCGGGCCACCGACCTGCACGGCGCGGACCGGACGGCCGCTCTGCGTACCGCCGCCGAAATCCTCGATGATCTCACGCAGCGTGATGCCGAACGCGTACTCGATCAGGCCGCCATGCTTGATGTTGCCGGCGAGCTGGATCGCAAGCGTGCCGAGGGAGCGGCCCATGCCGTACTCCGCATAGGCCTTGGCGCCGTGCTCCAGGATGTAGGGCACCGCCGTGAAGGTCATCACGTTGTTTACGAGGGTCGGCTGGCCAAGAAAGCCCTTCAGAGCCGGAATGGGCGGCTTGGCGCGGACGATGCCGCGACGGCCTTCCAGGCTCTCCAGCAGCGACGTCTCCTCCCCGCAGATATAGGCCCCCGCCCCGAGACGGACTTCCAGGTGGAAGGCCTTTCCCGAGTTCATGACGTTGTCGCCCAGGAATCCGGCCTTGATCCCGTTGGCGATCGCCTCCTTGAGGGTCGCGAAGGCCTGGGGATACTCGGAGCGCAGATAGATATAGCCGCGGGTGGCCCCGGTCGCGATCCCCGCGATGGTCATGCCCTCGATGAGATTGAAGGGATCGCCCTCCATCATCATGCGGTCCGCGAATGTGCCGGAATCGCCCTCGTCGGCGTTGCAGACCACGTATTTCTGGTGCGATTGCGCCAGCATCACCGTGTTCCACTTGATGCCGGCGGGGAAGCCCGCGCCGCCGCGTCCGCGCAAACCGGATTCCCGCACCTCGGCGACGATGCCGGCCGCATCGAGCTTCAGCGCGGCTTCCAGGCCCTTGTAACCGCCATGCGCCCGATAGTCGTCGACCGAAACCGGATCGACCACGCCGCAGCGCTGGAAGGTGAGACGATGCTGGCGGGCCAGATAAGGGATCTTCTCCGGGTCGCCCAGGCGAAGCGCATGGTCGCCGCCGGTCGCCATTCCGGCATCCAGCAGAGCGTCGACATCGGAGACCGTGACCGGCCCGTAGGCGATCCGGCCCTCGTCGGTCGCGACTTCGACCATCGGCTCGAGCCAGAGCAGCCCGCGCGAGCCGGTCCGCACGATGGTGACGTCGAGGCCGCGGCGTTCGGCGCCGGCGAAGATCGCGCGCGCGACCCGATTGGCGCCCAGACCGAGCGCGACCGCATCCCGCGGAACGTAGATCGTGATGCTCACGACTTCACCTCCGTGAGAGCAGCTTCGAGGGAATCGGCCGTCAGCCGGGCGACCGGCTCATCGTCGACCAAAGCGCCCGGACCGTTGGCGCAGAGGCCGAGGCAGTAGACCGGCTCGACGGTGATCTGTCCGTCCGGGGTGGTCCCGTGCCAGTCGATCCCGAGCCGTCCGAGAATCTCCGCGTGCAGCGCGTCCGATCCCATCGCCTGGCAGGCTTCGGCCCGACACAGCTTCACCTGGTGCCGCCCGGCCGGCGCTCTGCGGAAATCATGATAGAAGGTGATGCAGCCGTGGACTTCGGCGCGCGACAGATTCAAGGCGTCCGCGATCAGCGGAACCGCCCCTTCGTCGACGTAGCCGAAAGTTTCCTGCAGAGCGTGCAGGATGGGGAGCGTCGCACCCTCGAGGTGGACATGTTCGGCGATGATCCCGGCGGCGCGGGGCTCGCTCCAGGGCTCGTTCGGCACCATTGTTCCTACCCAGACTTATCTTGTTCTGGTTCCAAGGTGGTATATCGCCACCCGAGGATCAATCGCCCTGTTCGGTCGGCCGACAACGATTTTTTGTCAAAAGCCGATGCTGCAACGCAAAAATTCATAGCGACTGAAAAGTTTTGCGAGTCGTCTCAAATTTTTCTAGAGGTCGTCGATCATCTGCTCGATGCCGGTCGCCGCGTTCCTGGCTTCCACGATGAGGCCGGCGCAGAGCGGCGTCATCGGCTCGCGCTCAGGGACGACAAGGCCGACGAGGTGGCTCACATCCGGGTCGACGATCGGCACCGCCCGGACGCGGTCGCTCAGCCGGAAGGTATCCGCGAGAACCGCCGGCATGATGCTCGCCCATTTGGCCGTACGAACGTGGGTCAGGAGGACGATCATCGAATTGGATTCGAGCAAAGGCGCAGATTCCGTCCCGGCCTTCAGCAATTGCCGGTCGATGATGCGGCGGTTCTGCATGTCCGGCGTCAGCAGGCAGAGCGGCAGGCTCGCGACTTCGTCCCAGGTGACGGTGTCCCGCGACCCGAAGGTGCCGTCGACGGCCGTCAGTAGACGATAGCGCTCCCGGTAGAGCGGGACCGCAGTCAACCGGCCGAGCGGCTCGTTCTCCAGGTAGGTGATGCCCGCATCGATCTCGAGGTCGGCGATGAGGCGCCCGATCTCGCCGGACGTCGTCGATTGCACGGAGAAGCGTACGTTCGGATGGCGGGCCCGGAACGGCGTCGTCAACGCGGCCACGATGGGGGTCGCGGTCGGGATCGCGGCGAGCCGGAGATTTCCCGACAGGCCACGGCGCAGGCTCGTGACCTCCTCCCGCATGGCGCGGGCATCGCCGACGATGCGGCGTGCCCATTCGAGAACCCGCTCGCCCTCCGGCGTGAACCCCTGGAAGCGGGAGCCGCGCTGCACGAGGAGCACGCCCAGTCGTTCCTCGAGCTGCTTGACGCCGGCCGACAGGGTCTGCTGCGACACGTTGCAGACCTGGGCCGCTCGTCCGAAGTGACGTTCGCGCGCCAGGGCGAGGATGAACTCCAACCGGTCGATCACGCGAAAACCTCACCTCACCACGCGAGCCGGGAGCCTGTAGCATCTCCGCGGCCATCCACGGCATCACTCTGAATCATCGGCAATGCGACCGCAGAGCGATGGGAAAACCGGCAGGTCGCGTCCAAGAAGCCGTGTGATGCGACGCTGTTGCGGTTGCACACCTCCCGGCCTTGTGGTCTGACACGCCAATCGGCCAGACGTGGGCTCAAACCCGCGAACGGCCCGCGATCCGCGAAATGCACTTGCGATTTAGACCAAACCCAGCAAGACGCGCGGCATCGGCGATCATTATCACGGGGAGCCAAGAGAGGCACATGCGGACGTCGCAGGCGCAACACCGGACATCATGGGGGCTTGCCGCGCTCGGCGCGTTCCTCGTTTCTACGTCGTCTTCGCTCGCTGCCGGCATCGGCCAGCCGGTTCCGTGGCAGATGGACCGTCAGGTCGCCGTCACCGAGAACGCACGGGACATCCATTCGTTCGAGCACGGCATGCACTGGCTGTCGTTCGGCATCTCGCTCTTCGTGCTCGGGCTGCTTCTCTACTGCGTCTTCCGGTTCAGCGAGAAGGCCAACCCGACGCCCTCGAAAACCACCCACAACACCATGATCGAAGTGGCCTGGACCATCGTTCCGGTGCTCATCCTCGTGGCCGTGGCGATCCCGTCGTTCCGCCTGCTCCGCACCCAGCTTTCCGATCCGAAGGCCGACGTCCTGGTGAAGGTCATCGGCCATGCCTGGTACTGGTCCTACGAGTACCCCGCCGTGGAGAACGGTGGCGGCTTCACCTTCGACGCCAACCTCGACGAGGACAAGCAGCCGAAGCTTCTCGGCACCGACAACGACATGGTCGTCCCGGTGAACAAGATCGTGAAGATCCAGGTCACCGCCGCCGACGTGATGCATTCCTGGGCGATGCCGTCCTTCGGCTTCAAGATCGACGCCATCCCGGGCCGCCTGAACCAGTTCTGGTTCAAGGCCGAGCGCGAGGGTACCTATCACGGTCAGTGCTCGGAGCTGTGTGGCGCGCGTCATGCCTACATGCCGATCACCGTCCAGGTCGTCAGCGAGGAGGCCTACGCCAAGTGGCTTGCCGAGGGTAAGACGAAGTTCGCCCGTATCGACGACCCTTCCAAGTTCGCCGACGCCCGGTAAGGGCGCGGACCGCGCGGCCGGGCCCTGAGCGGCGCCCGGCGCTTCCTTCGAGATGATCACGAGAAACCTGGACTAAGGTCTGCAATCCATGGCGAATGCCGCTGCACATACGGGGCACCACGATGCCCACGACCACCACATGCCGTCCTTCTTCTCTCGCTGGTTCCTGTCGACGAACCACAAGGACATCGGCACCCTCTACCTGCTGTTCGCCTTCTGCGCGGGCATCATGGGCGCGTTCCTCTCGTTCGGTATCCGGATGGAGATGGAAGAGCCGGGCCTGCAGTACTTCGCCAATCCAGGCACCTACAACGTGTTCGTGACCGGCCACGGCCTCATCATGGTGTTCTTCATGGTGATGCCCGCGCTGATCGGCGGCTTCGGCAACTGGTTCGTGCCCCTCATGATCGGCGCGCCCGACATGGCGTTCCCGCGCATGAACAACGTGTCGTTCTGGCTGACGGTGGCGGGCTTTCTGAGCCTCGTCTGCTCGCTCTTCGTCGAGGGTGCGCCCGGCGCGAACGGCGCCGGCACCGGCTGGACCGTCTACCCGCCCCTGTCGACCTCGGGCCACCCGGGACCGTCGGTCGACTTCGCGATCTTCGCGCTGCACCTCTCGGGTGCCGGCTCGATCCTCGGCGCGATCAACTTCATCACCACCATCCTGAACATGCGCGCGCCGGGCATGACGCTGCACAAGATGCCGCTCTTCGCTTGGTCGATGCTGGTCACCGCCTTCCTGCTGCTCCTCTCGCTCCCGGTCCTTGCCGGCGCGATCACGATGCTGCTCACCGACCGCAACTTCGGCACGACGTTCTTCGATCCGGCCGGCGGTGGCGACCCGATCCTCTACCAGCACCTGTTCTGGTTCTTCGGTCACCCCGAAGTGTACATCATGATCCTGCCGGCCTTCGGCATCGTCTCCCACATCATCTCGACCTTCTCGCGTAAGCCTGTGTTCGGTTACCTGGCCATGGCGTACGCCATGGTCGCCATCGGCGTCGTCGGCTTCGTCGTGTGGGCGCACCACATGTACACGGTCGGTCTGAGCCTCCAGACGCAGTCGTACTTCGTCTTCGCCACCATGGTGATCGCGGTGCCGACGGGTGTGAAGATCTTCTCGTGGATCGCCACGATGTGGGGCGGCTCGATCCGCTTCACGGCCGCGATGCACTGGGCGGTCGGCTTCATCTTCCTCTTCACGGTCGGTGGTGTCACCGGCGTGGTGCTGGCGAACTCCGCAGTCGATAAGTACCTGCACGACACCTATTACGTCGTGGCGCACTTCCACTACGTGCTCTCGCTCGGTGCCGTGTTCATCATCTTCGCCGGTGTCTACTACTGGTTCCCGAAGATGACCGGGCACATCATCCCCGAGTGGGCCGGCAAGCTGCACTTCTGGCTCGCCTTCATCGGCGCGAACGTCCTGTTCTTCCCGATGCACTTCCTCGGCCTCGCCGGGATGCCGCGCCGCTACGCCGACTACCCGGAGGCGTTCGCCGGCTGGCACAAGGTCTCCACCTGGGGCGGGCACATCTTCGCGCTCGGCATGGTGGTGTTCTTCATCGGCGTCGTTCTGGCGCTCCGTTCGAGCAAGCGCGCCGCCGACAATCCGTGGGGCGAGGGTGCGACGACCCTGGAGTGGACGCTGTCTTCTCCCCCGCCCTTCCACCAGTTCGAGACCCTTCCCCGGATCATCGACGAGCCGGGCCACCACTAAGACACGAAGTCGCTTCAAGGATTGCGAGGGCCGCGCGAGCGGTCCTCGCTCTTTCCCGGAGACCCCGATCTCGCTCCATCGAACGAGACCGTGACCTCCCGCAAAGGGCGGCGCCAGACGGCGCGATCCGAAGCCCCCCCGAGCACGAAACCCTTTCAGGTACCCATGACGAGCCTGTCGAACAGCCTATCCGCTGGCGCCGAGCCGCAAGTTCTGTCGCCGGTGGGCGGCGAAGTTTCGGACTTCTTCGCCCTGCTCAAGCCCCGCGTGATGGTGCTCGTCATCTTCACGGCGCTGGTCGGCATGGTGGTCTCGAACGTCCACATCCAGCCCGTCGTCGGATCGATCTCGCTCCTGATGATCGCGGTCGGCGCTGGCGCTTCCGGCTGCCTCAATATGTGGTGGGACGCCGACATCGATGCGGTCATGACCCGCACGGCCAAGCGCCCGATCCCGGACGGCCGGATTCGTCCCGACGAGGCGTTGACGTTCGGCATCGTCCTGTCGGTGGGTTCGGTGCTGGTGCTGGGACTTGCGTCGAACTGGCTCGCGGCTGGGCTCCTCGCCTTCACCATCGTGTTCTATGCGGTCGTCTATTCGATGTGGCTGAAGCGGGCCACGCCGCAGAACATCGTCATCGGCGGCGCCGCCGGCGCCCTCCCCCCGATGGTCGGCCAGGCCGCCGTCACCGGCACGATCGGCATCGAATCGCTGGTGCTGTTCCTGATCATCTTCATCTGGACTCCGCCGCATTTCTGGGCGCTCGCGCTGATCAAGTCCGCCGACTACGCCAAGGCCGGCATCCCGATGATGCCGAACGTGGCCGGCCCGGACTCGACCCGGCGCCAGATCATCGCCTACTCGGCCGTCCTGTTCCCCCTCGGCCTCGCCCCGGTCGCCCTCGGCTTCGGCGGATGGCTCTACGCGGTCACCGCCTTCCTCGGGGGCCTGGGCATGCTCGCCTTCAGCCTTCACGTGTTCCGCAACCGTGACGGCGAGCCCGAGCGTAAGGCCGCCATGGGCATGTTCGGCTTCTCGATCCTCCACCTGTTCCTCATGTTCGCAGCCCTCCTCGCCGAGCAGAGCCTTGGATTGTTCCGCGCGGTGAGCCTGTGAGCGAACGACCCGGCCTTCCCGGTACGCCCCGCCCCCTGACGCCGGAGGAGGCACAGCGCCGCCGCAAGCGCTCCATCGCGATCGCGGCCGTCCTGTTCGCGCTGGTGACCATCTTTTACGTGCTGACGATCGCGAAGCTCGGGCCCCAGGTCCTGAACCGTCCGATCTGATCGCGTCACACACGGAGACGCCTCTGATGGTCGACCCCCGACATCCGCCGCGCGGACCCGGCCGCCGAGCCGGCATCACGGCTGTGGCCTGCGCCGGCTTCGCGTTCGGCATGATCGGTCTCGCCTTCGCGTCGGTGCCTCTCTACGACATGTTCTGCAAGGCGACCGGCTACGACGGCACGCCCCGTACCGGCCTCGCGCCGACCGCGGCCGCGATCAACGACAGCATGGTGGTTCGCTTCGACACCAACGTGTCGTCGACCCTGCCGTGGCGCTTCCAGGCCGAGTCGCCGAAGGTCGAGGCGCGCCTCGGTGAAACCAAGACCGTGTTCTTCCGGGTGAAGAATACCGGATCCACCCCGTCGACGGGAATCGCGACCTTCAACGTCCAGCCGGGCCTCATGGGCGGTTTCTTCGTCAAGGTGCAGTGCTTCTGCTTCAACGAGCAGACGCTTCAGCCCGGCGAGACGATGGACTTTCCGGTGGTCTTCTACATCGACCCCGAGGTCCGCAAGGATTCGAACACGGCGCATCTTTCCGAGATGACGCTGTCCTACACCTACTTCGCGTCGAAGAACGGCCAGCCTACGGCCGCGCTTGCGACAACGGGTGGCACGGGGACGAAGTCGAATTTTTGACCGCGCAAGCGTGACAACAGCGCGCGACCCTGGCTAAGGGTGGGGCACAACAATCCGGGGCTACCCGGTCGAGATCGCCATTCAGTGGATCGAGGGCCGGCAGCGGCCCTCCGGTCGGGGGTAGGAGAACAGTTCAATGGCCGAGGCGCACGCCAAAAATCACGACTTCCACATTCTGGCCCCGAGTCCGTGGCCGCTGATCGGCGCGTTTTCGGGCTTCCTGATGGCCTTCGGCGCCGTGTTCTGGATGAAGAGCCTCCAGATCGGCACGCTCACCCCCGGTCCCTACATTTTCGGCGCAGGCACACTCGGCGTGCTCTACACCATGTTCGCCTGGTGGAAAGACGTCGTGCACGAGGCCAATTCCGGCGATCACACCCGCGTGGTTCAGCTGCACCATCGCTACGGCATGATCATGTTCATCGCCTCCGAGGTGATGTTCTTCGTCGCCTGGTTCTGGGCCTATTTCGAGGCCGCCCTCTACACCGCCGATCCGATCCAGGCCTCGCGCGTCGACTTCACCGGGGGCACATGGCCGCCGAAGGGGATCGAAGCCTTCGATCCGTGGCACCTGCCGCTGCTGAACACGCTCATTCTGCTCACCTCGGGCACCACCATCACCTGGGCTCACCATGCCCTGTTGCACGATGACCGGAAGGGCCTGAAGTACGGCCTTTGGCTGACGATCGCCCTCGGCGTCCTGTTCTCCGCCTGCCAGGCCTATGAGTACGCCCACGCGCATTTCGGCTTCTCGGGCAGCATCTACTCGTCGACCTTCTTCATGGCGACGGGCTTCCACGGCTTCCACGTCATCATCGGGACGATCTTCCTCGCGATCTGCCTCTATCGCGTCTATCTCGGCCAGTTCACCACCCGTCAGCACCTCGGCTTCGAGTTTGCGGCCTGGTACTGGCACTTCGTCGATGTCGTTTGGCTGTTCCTGTTCGCGTCCATCTACGTCTGGGGCGCCGGCGTCGGACACGCGGCTCACTAAGACGGTCCCTGAGCCGGTCACCGGCTGCATGCCTGGGTTGAAGGGGCGGCGCGAGCCGCCCTTTTTCATGGCTCCGGCGTTTCGGCTGTCTCCCCGCTGCCCATATCGTGATGACCGGCATCCAGTCGGTCGAGGAGTTGCAGTTTTGGACGCATCGCGGGCGACGCCATCCCCTGTTTCCGTCGGCTTGCGGGGCCGCTGCCCGCGCTGTGGCGAGGGGCACATGTTCGACGGGTTCCTGACCTTCCGGCCGTCCTGCGAGGTCTGCGGACTGGATTACGGCAGCTTCAACTCCGGGGACGGACCTGCCTTCTTCGTCATGTCGATCGTCGGCATCATCGTGGTTGGCCTCGCCCTCTGGCTCGAGATCACCTACGAGCCGCCGATCTGGGTTCACGCCTTGGTGGCCGGGTCCCTGTCGATCGGGTTGAGTCTCGCGCTGGTGCGCCCTCTGAAAGGTGTCCTGGCAGCGCTGCAATATACCAACAAAGCCGAACAGGGACGTTTCCGCTAGCCATGGCTTCGACCCTCCGCCCCGGTGCCTGGCGCAGCATCCTGGCGCCCGGTCTCGTCTCCCTGATCTGCCTCGCGATCCTCCTCGGCCTCGGCGTCTGGCAGCTCGAACGGAAGAGCGAGAAAGAGGCGCTGATCGCCCGAATCCTGGAGCGCTCGAAGGTCGAGCCACCGGCGCCCCTCCCGGGACCTCAGATCTGGGACCCGGCGCGGGACGAGTTCCGGCGTGTCCGGATCACCGGCACCTTCCGGCATGAGGCCGAGACGCTGGTCCACGGCCTTGCGGCCGGCGAAGTTCCGGGCCGGGCCCTGCAGGGCTACTACGTTCTGACGCCGTTCGGTTTGACGGAGGGCGGCACCGTCCTGATCAACCGCGGGTTCGTACCGACCGCCCTGAAGGCGCCCGCCAGCCGCGCCGCCGGACAGATCGAGGGGGAGACGACCGTCACCGGCATCCTGCGCGGCTCGGAGCCGCGGACGATGTTCGTTCCCGCGCCGGACCCTGTCCGCAACGAATGGTTCAATCGCGACATCGCCGGCATCAGCGCCTCGCGCGGGATCGCCGATCCCCGTCCCTACCTGGTCGAGGCCGATGCGACGCCCAATCCGGGCGGGTGGCCGAAGGGCGGGCAGCTGCGCGTCGACCTGCCGAACAACCATCTTCAATACGCCTTCACGTGGTTCGGCATCGCCGCATGCCTCGTCGGCGTCTTCGGCGTCTTCGCCTGGCGGCGCCTCCACGAAGATCCGCAGCCCGCACGATCGTGATCGGCGCGGGCCAGAACCCGCTTCGTCGGCCCCGACGATCCGGTCTAGCATCCGGTGGGTCGATCACGATCCGGAGGGTGGGTCATGCGCTGCGTCCTGTTGCTAGCCGTCCTCCTGCTGATGCCGCGCTTCGCGCAGGCCGCCGACGACGCGGCGCGCGAGGCCGCGAAAGCGACGGTAGAGCGCCAGATCGACGCCTTCCGGCGCGACGATGCGGCAACGGCCTACGCCCAGGCCGCGCCCGCCATCCAAGGCCTGTTCCCGTCGTCCGACACCTTCGTGGCGATGGTCCGGGACGGTTACGCTGCGATCTACCGCGCCCGGCGCTACAGCGTGGACCGCATCGAGGACGCGGGTGACGCTGGTCTCTCCGTCGGGGTCAGCCTGCAGGATCAGGACGGCGTCGATTGGGCTGCTCTGTACAGTCTCGAGATGCAGCCGGACGGCGCGTGGCGCATCACCGGATGCCGCCTCCTGAAAGTGCCCGGCAGCCGGGCCTGACCGCCGTGGCCCCTTTCGACACGCCCGTCGACATCGTGTAGACGGGGCGCCTTCCCGGAGGCCCCCTTGCTTCACGTTTCGACCCGCGGCGCCGCGGCGCCCCTCAACTTTTCCGATGCCCTGCTCGCCGGCCTCGCCCGCGACGGCGGATTGTACGTGCCGGAAACCTGGCCGCAGATCGCCCGACCGACCATCGCGGGTCTCGCGGGCGTCCGCTATGCCGACGCCGCAAAGACCGTGCTGCGTCCGCTCATCGATGGGGAGATCGCCGACGCGGATCTCGATCGGATGATTGAGGATTCCTACGCCACCTTCCGGCATCCGGCCGTGTGCCCGCTGGTGCAGCTCGACGACAACCTGTTCCTGCTCGAACTCTTCCATGGCCCGACGCTCGCGTTCAAGGACGTGGCGATGCAGCTGCTCGGGCGCCTGATGGACCACGTGCTCCGGGCACGCGGCGCGCGGGCGACCATCGTCGGGGCGACCTCGGGCGATACCGGCAGCGCTGCCGTGGAGGCTTTCCGCGGCCTCGATCAGGTCGACGTCTTCATCCTGTTCCCCGAGGGCCGGGTGTCCGAGGTGCAGCGTCGGCAGATGACCTCGGTTGGGGCGCACAATGTCCACGCCATCGCCATCGACGGCAACTTCGACGATTGCCAGAACATCGTCAAAGCGCTGTTCCAGCACGCCGATTTCGCCGACGAGGTCCGGCTGTCCGGCGTCAATTCGATCAATTGGGCCCGCGTCGCCGCACAGGCGGTCTATTACTTCACCGCAGCCGTCGCCCTCGGCGCGCCGCGCCGGCCGGTCTCCTTCGCGGTCCCGACCGGGAATTTCGGCGACATCCTGGCCGGATGGGTCGCCAAGCGCATGGGCCTGCCCATCGAACGCCTGATGATCGGAACCAACGCCAACGATATCCTGGCCCGTACCCTGGAGCACGGCTCTTACGAGGTCCGAGGCGTTCATCCGACCACCTCGCCGTCGATGGACATCCAGATCTCTTCGAATTTCGAGCGCCTGCTGTTCGAAGCCCTCGGGCGCGATTCGTCCAGCCTGGGCCGGCTGATGGCCGGTCTCAAGCAGTCGGGCGGGTTCCAGCTCGATCCGGGTGTGCTCCAGACGGTACGCGCGGAATTCGACGCGACGGCGGTATCGGAGCCCGACGTGAAGGCCGAGATCGCCCGCACCCATGCGGAGACCGGCCACGTCCTCGACCCGCACAGTGCCATCGGCGTCCATGCGGCCCGCGGATTGCTCCGCAGCGATCCCCGGACACCGGTGGTGGCGCTCGCCACGGCGCATGCGGCCAAGTTTCCGGACGCGGTCGCTGAAGCGATCGGTGGCCGGCGCCCGGAACTGCCGCCGCATCTGGCCGATCTCATGGACCGCCCGGAAAGCTTCTCCCGCGTGGCCAACGATCAGGCTGCGGTCGAGACATTCATCCGCGAGCGTGCCCGCATCACCAGGGGAGCCTGAGCGCTCATGAACCAGCACTTCGCCACGCACGGCGCCTCTCCCGACCTGAAGATCACCAAGCTGGAGAACGGGGTCACCGTCGTGACCGAAGCGATGCCGGGCGTGGCGACCGCCACCCTCGGGGTCTGGGTCGGCGCCGGCTCGCGCCACGAGCGCGCCGACGAAGGCGGCCTCAGCCACCTCATCGAGCATATGGCCTTCAAGGGCACCAAGACACGGTCGGCCCGACGCATCGCCGAAGACATCGAGAATGTGGGCGGCGACATCAACGCCGCCACCAGCGCCGAAGGTACGAGCTACACCGCGCGTGTGCTGGGCGAGGATGCCGGCGTCGCCCTCGATGTGATCGGCGACATCCTGACGGATTCGGTGTTCGATGCCGGCGAGCTGGAGCGCGAGAAGAGCGTCATCCTGCAGGAATACGCGGCGATCGAGGACACGCCGGACGACGTCGTCTACGAGGCCTTCACCGAGGCTGCCTTTCCGAATCAGCCGATGGGTCGTCCCATCATCGGCACGCCCGAGACCATCAACAGCTTCGACCGCAACGCGATCGAGGCGTATCTCGCGCGCGAGTACACCCCGGACCGGATCGTGCTGGCCGCCGCCGGCGCGATCGGACACGAGCGGGTCGTCGAATCCGCCCAGCGCTACTTCGGGGGTTTGAAAGCGAGCCAACCGCCCGAAACCGTGCCGGGAATCTACGGCGGCGGCGAGAAGCGGCTGCAGAAGAAGCTGGAGCAGGCCAACGTCGTCCTCGGACTGCCGGGCATCTCCTTTCGCGACGACGATTACTACGCGCTCCACATGTTCGCCCAGGTGCTCGGCGGCGGTCTGACCTCGCGCCTCTGGCACGAGGTGCGTGAAACGCGGGGCCTGGCCTATGAAATCCAGTCCTTCCACTGGTCGTTCTACGATTGCGGCCTGTTCGGCATCGGCGCCGGGACTTCCAGTGGCGATCTTGCCGACCTGATGAACGTCACCGTCGAGACTACGATCAAGACCGCTGCCGAGGCCGACACCGTCGAGGTCGCGCGCGCCAAGGCGCAGCTCAAGGTCGCGCTCCTCTCCGCGCTCGAGACGCCGGGCGGGCGCATCGAGCGCAATGCGCGCCAGATCCTGGCTTGGGGGCGCGTCATCCCCGCCAGCGAAGTGATCGCGAAGGTCGATGCCGTCACCGTCGAGGACGTGCGCAGGGCCGGCAAGCGCCTGCTCGAAGGGGCGCCGACCCTGGCGGCGATCGGACCGATCAAGAAGCTGCCGAGGCTCGAGCAGATCAGCGCGGCCTTGAAGGCGGGGTGAGCCCGCCCCGTGCGGCTTGTTTTGGCCGCAAAGACGGGCGATCGAAACCGCATGGCGTCACGGTTAGGAAACGGTGAACGCCTCCGCGCAGGTCGGCTCCTCGCCTTGCTCGCCGAGGTTCTCACCGATACGACTGGACGCACAGCTGAGCCGTAATCCTTCGCCTGCTTCCATCGATCATGCCTCGCCCGGCCGGAACACTCGCCCGTTGCGTAGAATCGCTTCTGTCCTCGCCGCCTTCGTTCCGGCTCTCGTCGCGACGCTCCTCGGTGCTCTGATCCTGGGCGGGCCCGCGTGCGCCGTGGAGGCGGTGCGGGTGACCCTCGACGCACCCGCGATCGATCTGACACCGATGATCGAGCGGTACCGCTCCGATGGCGATCTGATTCAGATCTCGACCGCTCCCGGAAAGGACGGCATCGTTCGGCGCATCGTCGTGAAGGCTCGCGACACGGGCGCCCGTCCGGACTGGATGGTCTTCGCGCTCACCAACGATACCGACGAGCAGGTCGATCGGGTCCTCGTGGCGCCCCATTTCCGGCTCGTCGGCTCGGGCGTGATCTGGCCGGATCTCGGGGGCTCCCGCATCGCCGCGATCACCGCCAGTCAGGGCATCCGGCCGGAACGCGACGAAAACCCGGAAGCCGACCAGTTCGTCATCACGCTCGATCCCGGCGCGACGGTCACCTACGTGGCCGAACTCCAGGGACCCAACATCCCGCAGGTCTACCTTTGGGACCAGGAAGCCTATCGCAAGAAGACCAATGGACTGACGCTCTACAAGGGCATCATTATCGGGATTGCCGGTCTCCTGGCTCTGTTTCTCACGATCATCTTTGTCGTCAAAGGCGCGATCATCTTCCCGGCTGCAGCGTCCCTGGCCTGGGCCGTGCTGGCCTATGCGTCCATCGATTTCGGATTTCTGCAACGCGTCTTCCCCATCACCGAGGTCGCAGAGCGCGTCTATCGCGCCTCGACGGAAGCCGTCCTGGGCGCGACCCTGCTGGTGTTTCTGTTCGCCTACCTCAACCTGAGCCGCTGGCATGTCCGCTACAGCCACGTGGCAATCATCTGGCTCCTGTTTCTCGCCTGTCTGGTCGGCCTTGCGGTGTTCGATCCGCCCGTGGCGGCCGGCGTCGCGCGCATCTCGATCGCGGCCGTGGCGGGCGTCGGGCTGCTGCTGATCGTCTATCTCGCGGCGCATAACGGCTATGACCGAGCCATCCTGCTGATCCCGACCTGGTGCCTGCTCATGGTCTGGGTGGTGGCGGCGGGCTTTGCCATCACGGGGCAGATCGGCAGTGACCTCGTCCAGCCCGCGCTGATCGGCGGCCTCGTCCTCATCGTCATGCTGATCGGCTTCACGGTGATGCAGCACGCCTTCGCAGGCGGTGGTCTGACGCATGCGCTCGTCTCGGATACGGAGCGTCGCGCCCTCGCACTCACGGGCGCAGGGGACGTGGTCTTCGACTGGGATGTGTCGAGCGACCGGGTTTTCGCCGGGCAGGAAATGGAGGGGCAGCTCGGCCTCAAGCGCGGAACGCTCGAAGGTCCGGCCGCGAATTGGCTCGGCCTCGTCCATCCGTTCGATGTCGAGCGCTACTCCGCAGCCCTCGATACGATCATTGAGGAGCGCCGCGGCCGGATCGTTCACGATTTTCGCCTCCGCTCCGCCGGCGGGCCGTATTTCTGGTACCGCCTGAAAGCCCGCCCGGTGATCGGCTCGGACGGCGAGGTCATCCGTGTCGTCGGAACCATCAGCGACGTCACCGAGGTGAAAACCGCGGAGGAGCGCCTGCTCCATGATGCCGTCCATGACAGTCTGACGGGCCTGCCAAACCGCGAATTGTTCTACGACCGGCTCGATGCCGCCCTCGCCTTCGCGGGCCAGGATGCGCGCCTGCGCCCCACCACGATCGTGCTCGACATCGATCGCTTCAAGGCGATCAACGACGCGATCGGTCTCTCGGCGGGCGATTCCATCCTGCTGACGCTCTCCCGCCGGCTCGGGCGCCTGCTGCGGCCGCAAGACACCCTGGCGCGGGTCGCGGGCGATGAGTTCGCCCTGATCCTGCTGTCCGAGCGCGAACCCGATCGCATTCTGGCGTTCGCCGAAATGCTGCGCAAAGCGATCGCCACACCGATCACCTACGCCGACCGGGAGATCTTCCTCACGGTGTCGGTGGGACTCGCGCTCTACGAGGGGGGGGCGAACCTGAAGCGGGAGGAGGTGTTCAAGAACGCCGAGATGGCCATGATCCAGGCCAAGCGCGGCGGCGGAGATCGCACGGAGGTCTTCCGCGCCACGATGCGAAATGAGCGCAGCGACCGTTTGATGCTGGAAGCGGATCTGCGCCGGTCGCTGGAACGCAACGAAATGAAGGTGCTGTTCCAGCCGATCGTGCGCTTGGAAGATCGGACCGTCGCGGGCTTCGAGACGCTTCTGCGGTGGGACCATCCCAAACTCGGTCGCATCACGCCAGCGACCTTTCTGCCGATCGCCGAAGAGAGCGGCTTCATCGTCAATCTCGGCATCTTCGCCCTGGAGCGGACCGCGCTCGAACTTGCCGCCTGGCAACGCTCGCTCGACGTCGAGCCACCGATCTTCGCCTCGGTGAACGTGTCCTCGCGTCAGTTGCTGCGGCACGACCTGCTGCACGACGTCAAGACGATCCTGGCCCGGTCCGGTGTCATCCCGGGTTCGCTCAAGCTTGAGATGACCGAAAGCCTGGTGATGGAGAACCCGGAATACGCGGCCCAGATGCTGCACCGGATCCACGATCTCGGCGCCGGTCTGTCGCTCGATGATTTCGGCACCGGTTACTCGGCCCTGTCCTACCTGCAGCGCTTTCCCTTCGACACCATCAAGATCGATCAGTCGTTCGTGCGGCAGATCGCGTCCGGGCAAACGGCGATCCTGCGCTCGATCGTCAAGATGGCACAGGAGCTGGGCCTGTCGATCGTCGCAGAAGGTGCCGAGTCGGAAGTGGACACACAGGTCCTGTTCGAACTCGGATGCGAATACGCCCAAGGCTTCGCCTTCGGTGAACCGATGTCGATGCTGCAGGCGCGACAATTGTTGGGTGCCGCACCAGAAGCAGCCTGATCACAACCGCATTTCAATTCCGCGAAATGCGTCCGATCGAATTAAATCTCCTTTAACCATGATCGGGCACCTTTACGTTCGAGAGAGTGGCGGCGAAGCTCGATGAGCCAGCCGAAGGAGATGGCGTGATGGCGCAGGCTGCGTTGCGGATCGTGGACGATGAGATCGACACGGGCATCGTTCGGCGCTTGATGGCGCGTCCGATCCGGGTCGTCGAGGACGTCGCTCCGGCCCTTGCGACGTCCATCCCGGCCGTGGCCGCGGGCAGGAGTGTTTCGGCCTCCGCCGAAACGTCCCAGCTCAAGGCGGAAGTCATGGTGATGAAAGCGGTTCTTGGCGCGGAGCGCCGCGAGGCCGAGCGGCTTCGCGCCTGTATCAGCCGGATCGATGCCGCGGAGCCTCTCACACCGGAGGCGCAAGCCGTGCGCGATCGCTGGGCGGCCCTCGTCGATCATCTCCTGACCGAACTGCGCTGACGCGTCGGTTCGCGGACCCCGCCAAGCCTCTCCCTCTCTGTTTCTCTCAACGAAGGACGACCATGAGCGCCCGTTGTTCGCTCGTCGTCAACGGCAAGTCCGTCCGCGTATCCACGGGTGATACGCCGCTGGAAGCAGCCCTTGCCGATGGAATGATCGCCCCTGCCCTGGGGCTCGGCGGTCAGGGTGCAGGCCCCGCCCCGCGTCGCGCCCAGAGCCGTGCGCATCGGGGTGAGGCGCTCAAGCTCTCTCTGCCCCGCGCCGCCGCGATCGATCCGCCGCAACGGTTCGCCTTGCCGACGCGACCGGCCGCCGTGCAGAAGCGTGTCGGAACCGTGACGGAGATCTCCGCCGTCGGTCCTCAGACCTTCCAGGTCGTCGTCACGATCACCCGCCGACTGGCTCTGGAGCCGGGGCACGGGGTCGAGATCACCTTCGCGGGCTTCGCCCCGGTGACCTTGAGCCCGACCCTTCGCGTCGACGGCTCGGCCGAGTTGAACGAGCTCGTTTTTCACATCCGCCAGGAACGGGATGGGTTCGGCCTCGGGCATGAACTGATCGAAGCCCTCGCGCTTGATCAGCCGGTGAAAATCAAAGGCCCCGTCGGGCGCGGCTTCTACCGGTCCGGCGGCGGACGTCTGGTGCTTGTGGCCGCCGAGACCGGCTTCGGCCCGATCTGGTCGATCGCGCATGCGGCCCGTTACATCGAGCCGGCCCGCGACATCGTTCTCCTCGTCGGTGCCCGCAATCCCCTCGACCTCTACATGCGCCCCGCGCTCGATTGGCTTCGTGCCACCGGCGTCACGCAGATCGTTTCGGTGTCCGACCGGACCCGCCAACGCCCCCCGGAAGTGCGGCCCGGTCCGCTGACGGCGCACCTGCCCTCGCTGCGCAGCACGGACGTCGTCCATGTCGCCGGCGATGCCTCGACGGTCGGGGCGGTCGAGGTTCTGGCCGCCAAGATGGGCGCCCGGTGTCATCCGATCCTGATCGACGCCGGCATCTGACCGGCGCCGCGATCCGGAAGCCTCAACGCCACAGGGCGCATCCCGTGAAAGGATGCGCCCTGTGGCGTTTGACGAGCCGATCCGGCGGTTGCGCGTCCAGCGCCGCGCGGCAGGGCTGGACGCACACGGCTCAGGGGACGCGGCTCAAGGGACGCGGATGCCCCAGATTTCGTCGGCATATTCCCGCATCGAACGGTCGGATGAGAACCACGCCATCCGGGCCGTGTTGAGGATCGCCGTCCGCCACCAGAGCGATGGATTGCTCCAGGCTCCGTCGACGGCCCGCTGCGCCCGCCAGTAATCGTCGAAATCCGCGGTCACCAGGTAACGGTCGTTGTGGCGCAGATCCTCGACGATCGGGTGGAAGCGTGCGGGTTCTTCGGGAGAGAAGGCCCCGCCCGCGATGAGGTCGAGCGCTGCCTTGAGCCGCGGTGACGCGTCGATGGCCGCAGCGGCATAGCCGGGCTCGGCGAGGCGCGCTTGCACGCCGGCCGCGTCCAGCCCGAAGATGAAGATGTTCTCGGGCCCGACATGGTCGCGGATCTCGATGTTCGCCCCATCCAGCGTGCCGATGGTGAGCGCGCCGTTGAGCGCCAGCTTCATGTTTCCGGTGCCGGAGGCTTCCATCCCCGCCGTCGAGATCTGCTCCGAGAGGTCCGCCGCCGGGATGATCGTCTCGGCCAGGCTGACGGAATAATTCGGCAGGAAGACCACCTTCAGGCGACCGGCCACGTCCGGGTCCGCGTTGACGACCTTGGCGACATCGCAGGCGAGCTTGATGATGAGCTTGGCCTGGACATAGCTCGGCGCCGCCTTGCCGCCGAAGATCTTCACGCGCGGCGTCCAATCCTTCTTCGGATCGGCCTTGATGGCCTGGTAGAGCGCCACCGTCTCGATCACGTTGAGGAGTTGGCGCTTGTATTCGTGGATGCGCTTGATCTGAACGTCGAACAGAGCCGAAGGATCGATCGCGATACCGGTGCGATCGGCGACCACCTGGGCGAGCGCGATCTTCCGGGCCCTGCGCATGGCGCTGTAGCGCGATTGAAAATTCGCGTCCGAAGCGACATCGGCCAGCGTCGACAGGAGTGCGGGCGTGTCGAGAACCTCGGGTCCCAGCGCTTCGACGGCGAGCGCGGTCAGCTCCGGGTTGGCGTTGTGAAGCCAGCGTCGGAAGGTGATGCCGTTGGTCTTGTTGACGATCTTGTCGGTGTCGAGGGCGTGCAGTTCCTTGAAGACCGTGGTGCGCATGAGATCGGTGTGAAGGGCCGAAACGCCGTTCACGCGGCGAGCGCCGAGGAAGGCGAGATGCCCCATGCGCACACGCTTTCCATGAGACTCGTCGATGAGGGAGACGGCGGCCAGTTGCTCGGCGCTGCCGCGGCCCTGCTTGCCCTGCTCTTCGAGATGCATCCAGTTGATCAGATAGATGATCTGCATGTGACGCGGCAGGACACGCTCCAGCAGCTCCACCGGCCACGTCTCCAGCGCCTCGGGCAGGAGGGTATGGTTGGTGTAGCCGAGCGTATGGGTGGTGACGTACCAGGCGTCCTCCCAGTTGAAACCATGGTCCTCCAGGAGGAGGCGCATCAGCTCCGGTACGGCGATGGCCGGATGCGTGTCGTTCAGCTGGATCGCCGCGTGATCCGGGAGAGACCGCACGTCGCCCCGCTCGACGACATGGCGGCGGACGAGATCCTGCAACGAGGCCGAGGTGAAGAAGTATTCCTGGCGAAGACGCAGTTCCTGTCCCTCGGCGGACGAATCGCTCGGATACAGGACGCGGGAGATGGCCTCGGCCCGCGCACGACCCGCCACGGCACCGACATGGTCGCCACCGTTGAAGCGCTCGAGCTCGAGGGCGGTTTCGGCCTCGGCCTTCCACAGGCGCAGGGTGTTGACGTGACGGCCGCGCCATCCGACCACCGGCACGTCGTGTGCCACGGCCCTCACCGTCTCGGCCGGATGCCACTGGCGGCGGATCATCCCTTCGGAGATCGACGACATGGTGACATGGCCGCCGAATCCGATCGTGTAGGTCGCCTCGGGCCTCGCGAACTCCCAGGGATTTCCCTCGGCCAGCCAGGTTTCGGGCGCCTCCTTCTGCCAGCCGTCCTCCAACGTCTGCCGGAAGAGGCCGTGATCGTAGCGGATGCCGTAGCCGATAGCCGGAATCGACAGGCTCGCCATGCTTTCCATGAAGCAGGCCGCCAGGCGTCCAAGACCGCCGTTGCCAAGTGCGGCATCCGGCTCCGCCGCCTCCACGTCTCCGAGGTCGATGCCGAGGTCGCGCAAAGCCGCGCGCGTCGTCTCGACGAGACCGAGATTGTTCATGGCGTCGGAGAGAAGACGTCCGATGAGAAACTCGAGCGACAGATAATAGACGCGCTTGTTCGGCGTGCTGGATTCACCGTCGATGCACGCGTCGACGACGCGATCACGCAACGCCAGGGCCGTCGCCGCAAACCAATCCCGGTCGCGGGCGGTCCGGGGTGACTTGCCAATGACATAGGTCAGCTTGGCGAGAATCGCCTCGCGCAGGTCGGCGACGGGATCGCCCGAAAGCCGCGCCGTCGGCGAACGGCGGTCCGGTACGCCCGTCCTCTCCGTTCGGCCGGTCATTTCTCTGGCGTCGACCGGTACGCCGATCTCACCAGTATCCCGTCGGATCAATTTGTCATTCAACACGTGTCTAGCCCCCCATCTTAGCCGTTCACAGGGGACAGAGGCTTCGGCGCGACGCCCGTGGCCATCATGCCGCCTCCCCGTCCCGTTCTGTGCGCGGCCTCGTTCATTCGTCGTGTCCTATGATCCATCCCGATTTCGTCGACCACGCGAGAAGAACCGCGCGCACCCGGCCATCTGGGGTTCCTCGGACCTGTTAAGACACAGCGCCGACATTGAGCTCTCAGGATGCAGACGGTGGCTTGTCCGAGCATGCCCTCATCCAGCCCCCCTATGACGTCCGATCCAGTCCCATGCCGATCTCCAGCCTTCCGGCCAGACCGCACGCGCGAGACTGCGAGACCCCGGCTGCGTCGGCAAGACTTAGTCCGCATGGGAATGAGACGACACAACGTTGGAATATTGTCTGAACGAGGTCAGCGGTGCCGGACGCGGGCCTGCGCCGGGCAGCACGGCAGACCAAAGGAAGCGACGCGGATCGATCGTCCGACAGGGGCCGTTTTTCCGGCAGGATTCCCGACCGTGGCTGCAAGAACCAGGACGCTGGCGATCGTCGATGCAGTGCATCACGCCGGCGTGCGCAAACCCGTTTGCATCGCCGAAAAGCGGTGGGAACGATCGTGAGATCCACCTCGGAGCGGCACGCTATGACCGTGAACCGCTTCTTAAGACCGGTGCCTGCATCGCTTCCATCCGAAGGGGACACGATGGGGAAAGACCCCGTATTCCTCCGAATCCATCGGCAGGTTCAAAATAACTTCTGAACTTGGCCTGAATTGTGCGACGCAACGGAACAAAGGCTGTTCTCGGGCGTTCGCGAGGGTAACGTCGATGCTGGGCTCTTCTTGTCCGTTCCCGCCCAACGCTCGACGCGGGAACGATTTTATGAACCTATCGGATCGCTCCGATCACTTCGACGCCCACGCTTATCTCCGATCCCGCCATCATCTTCAGCCTCGTATTCTTTTTGCCACGCCAGAGATGGCCGATTTCGTCAAGACGGGTGGTCTTGGCGAAGTTGCCGGCTCACTTCCGAGAGCTCTCCGCAAGCATTACGACGTCCGCGTACTGATCCCCGGCTATCGTCAGGTTGTGGATCAGTTCGAACACATTCCTGTCGTCGCCCACCTGCCAGGTCACGCCGGGGTTCCCCCCTGCGAACTCGGCCTCGTCGAAACCGGGGACGGACTTCAAGTATACGTGATCTTGAACGCCGATCTCTATCAGCGCGACGGGACCCCTTACGGTACTGCGCAGGGTGACTTCGACGACAACGATATTCGCTTTGCGCGCTTGAGCCTCGCCGCCGCGGAGATCGCCCGTGGGATTGATCCGGTCTGGGCAGCCGACCTGCTTCATCTGAACGATTGGCAGGCCGCTTTAGCGCCAGCCTATCTCGCTTGGGGCGGCGTGCAGGTGCCCAGCATCCTGACGGTCCACAATCTGGCGTACCAGGGCGTGTTTCCGCGGGAAAGCTTGGCACGCCTCGGTGTACCGGAAGACGCATTCCAGATGGACGGGGTGGAATTCTACGGCCAGATCTCCTTCCTCAAAGCCGGCCTGTACTACGCCTCCCACGTCACGACGGTCAGTCAGACCTACGCCCGGGAGATCATCACACCGGAAGCGGGATGTGGTCTCGACGGCCTGCTGCGGACCCGCGCGGCGCAGGGGCGCCTCGCCGGCATCCTGAACGGCATCGACGAGAGCTGGGATCCGCGCACCGATCCGCATCTCGCAGCCCGTTTCGAGGTCGATGACTGGAAGGGCAAGCGAGCCAATGCGGAGACGGTCCGCCGTCAGTTCGGGCTCGCCGTCTCACGAGGACCGCTCTTCGCGATCGTATCCCGGCTCGTTCATCAGAAAGGGATCGACCTCAGCCTGGGGGCTGCGGAGTCGATCATCGCCGAAGGGGGCCAGCTGGTCGTCATCGGTCAAGGCGAAGGTCGGTTCGAGGGCGCCTTACGGGATCTGGCACGCCGCCATCCGTCATCCGTCGGCGTTCATGTCGGTTTCGCGGAGAAGGATGCGCGCCGCATGTTTGCCGGCAGCGACTTTCTACTCATGCCGTCTCGCTTCGAGCCCTGCGGACTGGCTCAGATGTACGCGCAGCGCTTCGGCTCGCTTCCGATCGTTCATCGAACAGGCGGCCTCGCCGATACGGTCGAGGACGGCGTGACGGGATTCATCTTCGGAGAGGCGTCGCCGCGTGGGTTTTCCAGTGCGATCCGACGCGCCTTCGACACCTTCGCACAGAAGAAGCGCCTGAACGCGATGCGGCGCCACGCCATGTCGCGTGACTTCACCTGGGATCAAGCCGCTCAGAACTACTCGTCGCTCTACGCGCGCGCATTCGGCAACGCGGTCGGCCTGCGACTTCGCGCAGCCTGACCCTTTCAGAATCGGATCGATGCGAGAACCGGCGAATATCCTTCGCCGGTTCTCGCTTGCGCGGGGAGCGTCCAATGAGTGGACCGCAAACCGCACGCGGATCGGGGCCAATCGAGGGAAAATCCTTCACGCAACCGACATTTTGACGCGTTAAACAGTCTATCAATCTGAATGGATCGACTTCTGAGACGTAGCGTCACGGAAATTGACGCGTGATACCCGCATCGAACGTCCGAGTGGGGCAGCGCGCGGACCGATCACCTTGCGAGAGCTTGCTGTGCCGGCGGACGCTCGCCAGGCTCAACGGCCTGATTGCGGCGCTCTCTGTGTCGGAACGCGAGGCGCCGCACGCCGGCGTCTGAGCGGTACGTCAGGGATTATGCGTCTAGGGCCGCGGCCTGTTGCTCGAAGCTGGCCAGATCGAAATAGTCACGCCATTCCCTGATTGCTCCATCATTGACGCGCATGCTGCCCATGGTGGGGAGCGTGATGCGGCCGCCGTTCCGATCCATGAACAAATCCAGTCTCTCGGTCAGAATAGTATCGCCATCCTGCCCCATGCGCAGGATCTGCCAGTCGACGCGAATGCGGCTTCCGACACCGAAGGCCTTATGGAAGCTGCGCGCGTTCTCCCGGCCACGGATCTCCGGCAACGGGATATTGTGGTAAAATACATCCTCGGCCAGGAGGTTGATTGCATCATCGAAGCGATCGTCATTGACGCGTTGAAAGAACAGCCGCACCAGGGCGATTTCGGGGGTGTCATCGGTCATGGCGCGCCTCGTTCCTCCTGAATTGCAACGATCCGTCCTCGTCACATCGTCGGATGAACCCACGCGTGAGGCAGGTCATTCACTGAACCCGTCGGACAGACGTGCTCAGTCTACAGACCGCATCGTGATGTCCAACCTGCATCGGCAACCTATCCGCGAACGCAGGGAAGAATAACCTAAGCGGCGCTAAGCTTATGTGCGATGACAATCGGGAAACGCCGGTTGCCCGCGGCAGAGGTTTCTCTTGGCCTCCCCACGACGCCAGTTCTCGGCAACGGACCCTCGACGGCGATCCTGGGCGAGGACTTCGACCCGATCATCATCGTCTCCGCGCTCGTCCTCCTCACGGCCACACGCCCTCGGTTGGCGAGGGTAAGTGGCCCCTCGCAGAGCGGCACACCCAGTTGGTCGCGTCGGGTGGCGCCTCAGCAGCCCGGACGCGATTGTTCATTTGGTTGCAACCGACCGGCGGCAGGCGGTCTTCCCCTTCGAGTTTCGTCCGCCGGCGCGTGAAGCGACACGTCACACGCCGGCCGGGCGCCAGGACCCGAGGCCGGCGCCCGATTTCGGTCTAAGCCGACTCGCGCACGAAAATCGTGGTCGCCAGGGGCGGAATCGTCAGCGTCACGGAGAAAGGCTGACCGTGGCTCTCGACCGCTTCCGCATGAACACCGCCCATATTGCCGACGTTCGAGCCGCCATAGCGCTCCGCATCGGAGTTGATTGCTTCCCGATAGAACCCCGAGGCGGGAACGCCGATGCGATAGCCCTCACGGGGCACCGGCGTGAAATTCGACACCACGATCGCGAGTGCATCGGACTCCCGACCCTTGCGGGCCCAGGCGATCACGCTGTTGTCCTGGTCATCGGCCACCAACCATTGGAATCCGCCCGCCTCGGTGTCGCGCTCGTGCAGGGCAGGTGTCGCGGCGTAGAGGTGGTTGAGATCGCGGATCAGATCCTTGACGCCCTGGTGCATCCCATCGTTCAGGAGATGCCAGTCGAGGCTCTGGTTGTGGTTCCACTCCTTCTCCTGGCCGAACTCGCAGCCCATGAAGAGGAGCTTCTTCCCGGGGTGACCCCACATGAAGCCGTAATAGGCACGCAGGTTCGCGAACTTCTGCCAGCGATCCCCCGGCATCTTGCCGAGGAGCGAGCCCTTCCCGTGGACGACTTCGTCATGGGACAGCGGCAGGATGAAGTTTTCTGAGAACGCGTAGAGCAGACCGAAAGTCAGGTCGTGATGGTGGTAGCGCCGGTGAATGGTTTCCTTGGACACGAAGTTCAGGGTGTCGTGCATCCACCCCATGTTCCACTTGAAGCCGAAGCCGAGACCGCCGGTATAGGTCGGGTGTGACACCCCCGGCCATGAGGTCGACTCTTCTGCCACCGTGAGGGTCCCGGGGGCATGGGCGTAGGTCGCCTCATTGGTCTTGCGCAGGAACTCGATGGCATCGAGGTTTTCGTTGCCGCCGTAGCGGTTCGGGATCCACTCGCCCTGCCGGCGCGAATAGTCGAGGTACAGCATCGACGCGACCGCATCCACGCGCAGTCCGTCGAGGTGATAGTGCTCGAGCCAGAACCGCGCATTGGCGGCCAGGAAGCTCGAAACCTCCGTCCGACCGAAATTATAGATGTAGGTTCCCCAGTCCTGATGGAATCCCTGGCGCGGATCGGCGTGCTCGTAAAGGTGCGTTCCGTCGAACTGGCCAAGCCCGTGGGCGTCGAGCGGGAAGTGCCCCGGTACCCAATCGAGCATCACGCCGATGCCGGCCGCGTGAGCGACGTCCACGAAGGCCGCGAAATCGTCCGGCGTGCCGAAACGGCTGGTCGGCGCGAACAGCGAGACCGGCTGGTATCCCCACGATCCGTCGAACGGGAACTCCGTGATCGGGAGCATCTCGATATGGGTGAAGCCCATCTCCTTCACGTAGGGGATCAGGCGCTCGCCCAATTCCCGATAAGTGAGGTAGCGATTGCCCTCCTCGGCGACCCGCGCCCAGGAGCCGAGGTGCACCTCATAGATCGAGATCGGGATATGGCGCGGGTCTTTCTCGCCCCGGGTCGCCATCCAATGCGCGTCCTGCCAATCCGGGTCATTCGTCCCCTGAAGGACGGACGCGGTCTCCGGCGGCTTCTGCGCCGCGAAGGCGACGGGATCCGCCTTGAGTGGCAGGACCGACCCGTCGGCGCCGCGAATCTCGTACTTGTAGTGAACGCCTGCGGTCAGACCGGGAATGAACAGTTCCCAGATTCCGCCATTCTGCCACAGGCGCATGGGATGGCGCCGGCCGTCCCAGTTGTTGAAATCGCCGACGACGCTGACGCGCCGTGCATTCGGCGCCCAGACGGCGAAACGGAAGCCATCGATCCCATCGACCGAGCGATGCTGCGCGCCGAGGATGCGGTAGGTGACATTGCTGCCAACCTCCCGGAGATTGTCGATATCCTCCTGGCGCAACGATGATCCGAACCCGTAGGGATCATGGCGCGATCGCTCGACACCATCCCAGGTCTCCACGATCAGTTCGTAGAGCGGACGGCCCTCGCTCGGCACGCGCGCGACGAAGAAGCCATCCGGGTGCTTGCGCTCGAAGGGAATCCGCTGAACCCCGACGAGAAGGGTCGCGGATTTGGCTTCCGGCAGAACCGCGCGCACTTCCCATTGTCCGGTTCCGGCCTGATGTGGGCCGAGGATCGAGAAGGGATCGCCGTGGTTCGCCGCCATGATGGCGGCGATGGCGTCCGGGTGCAGAGACCCAGTATCGGACGCCGCTGCGTGCGGCGACCGGGTGGCAACGGGCGTAACGTCCGTCGATCCGGAGGTGCCGGACATCTGGCCGGTCCTGCTCGCGAACGTCTCGTCGATGCCCATCATTCAAACGCCTCTCTTGATTTCATCCAGAATGTTGAGAACCCCACGGGCGGGGATTTCGATCCAGTCCGGACGATTGTTGGCTTCGTAATCGACTTCGTAGAGCGCCTTCGTGAGGATCGAGAGCTTCAGCAGCCGGCTCTCGGTCTCCGGATCGGTGACCGCAGCCCGGCTCACCGAAACGGCCTCGCGATACCCGTCCAGGTAGGCCGCATCGATCATGTCGCGCCACGCGATCGAGGCGCGTCGCGCCCTCTCCTCGGAATCCGAGAAGCGGGCGGCGATGCCACGGGTGACTGTCTCGGCCCCATAGGCGAAGGAGCGCAGCATACCGGCGACATCGCGCAGGGGCGTCGACTTGATGCGGCGTTCCTCGGACGGCCGCGAGGGCTCGCCCTCGAAATCGACGATGATGAGGTCGTCTTCGGCCGCCAGCACCTGACCGAGGTGGTAGTCGCCGTGGATGCGGGTCTTCATTGCTCCGAGCGGTGGCCGCGCGGTCAGGGTCTCGATCGCAGCCTCGACCTCGTGCCGACGTCCGGCCAATTCGGTGCTGGCCGCGTTCGAGGCGCGTCCCGCGAGCGCATCCAGACCGCGGAACGCCCGCTCGGCCTGACGGCGGGTGTCGTCGCCGAGGGCGTACAGGTCGGAATGGTCGAACGGTTCGGCCGCGAAGGCCGGATCGTCGGTTTCGACCGCGAAGGCGTTGTGCATCTCAGCCGTCCGACGTCCGAGCAGGATCGCCCAGCGCAGATGCGTCTCGAAGGCTTCGGCGGGTGACGGAGCCTCGCTCTCAGGCGCGAGCACCACCGTGTCGAAGTCGCGCCGGAGGCCCTCCAGCATCAGCGTCCAGGCATCGCCCTGATTCGGGACGAACTTTTGCAGCACCGCGAGCGCCGTCCGAGTGCCCTTGGCATCGACGTGCTCGAGCACGCCGAGCAAAGCGGGCGTATTGGTGAAATGCGCGGTCTCGGTGAGGAAGCGTCCGACCTCGATCTCGGGATGGATACCCGTCTGCAGGCGTCGCAGGAGCTTGAGCATCATCTTCGAGCCGATGGCGATCGACGTGTTGCTCTGCTCGGCATTCAGCGAGCGAACCTCGCTGGCCTCGAAGGTGATGTCGGGATCGAAGGCCGAGGTGGTCGAGAACACCAGACGCCCGGTTTCGGTGGCGATCTCGCGTCCCTCGCGCATACCTTCGATCATCGAGATGGCGAAGGACGGCGAGGCGGCCGCGCCGAGCAGCAAGCCTGTGCGCGGCCCGCGGCGAACCCGCGCGACGGCATGCTGCAGCATCGCCTCCTCCTCGCGGCCCTCGTCGACCGCGACCGGCACGAAATAATCCTGCCGCTCGCCCGTCGAGAGATGGACGGCAACACGCGGCAGAAGGAACCGAGCCTCGCCGGCGTTGTCCTTCAGGGCCGCGCTGTCCGTGACCTGAACCGACTTGATGCGTGAGCCCTTGGCGGCGAACCAGCGCCGGGTGGCGATGAAGCGCGGCGCGACCGTGCGCTCGAAGGCGGTCCGCTCGCGTCCCGCCATCAGGGTCTCGATACCGCCCGTCAGCACCAGCGTGAACAACTCCGGCAGTTCCGGCTGCGGACCGATGGTGCCGGTGTTCGCGGCACTCAACGAGAACCAGTAGAAGCCATAAGACGGCAGCGTCAGCAGATAGGGCAGCTCGCCGATCGCCGGGAACTCGGAACCTCCGGTCAACTCGATCGGCACGGCATTGCGCAGTTCCGACAGGTCGAGCTGCACCGCCTGCGGCGCGCGCGACAGGTTGGCGACGCAGAGCACGCGCTCACCCTCGAACTCGCGAATCCAAGCCAGCACCTTCCGGTTCGACGGATACAGGAACTGCATCCCGCCGCGCCCGAGGGCGACCGAATTGTTGCGGATCGCGATCATGCGGCGCGTCCAGTTCAGCAGGCTGGTCTGCGACTGGGTCTGCGCCTCGACGTTGATGGCGTCGAAGCCGTAGATCGGGTCCTGCACCGAAGGCAGGAACAGTTTTTGCGGGTTGGCGCGGGAGAAGCCGCCATTGCGGTCCGGCGACCATTGCATCGGCGTGCGCACACCGTCGCGGTCACCGAGATAGATGTTGTCGCCCATGCCAATCTCGTCGCCGTAATAGAGCACGGGCGTGCCCGGCATCGACAGGACGAGGGACTTCATCAGCTCGATCTTGCGCCGATCGTTCTCCAGCAAGGGTGCAAGACGACGCCGGATGCCGAGATTGATCCGGGCGCGACGCTCCGCGGCATAGAACGACCACAGGTAATCGCGCTCCTCGGCGGTCACCATCTCGAGGGTGAGCTCGTCGTGGTTGCGCAGGAAGATCGCCCATTGGCAGCCCTCCGGGATTTCCGGGGTTTGCCGCATGATATCGGTGATCGGGTGCCGGTCCTCGCGGGCGATCGCCATGTACATGCGCGGCATCAGCGGGAAGTGGAATGCCATGTGGCACTCGTCGCCGTCGCCGAAATACTGGGCGGTTTCCTCCGGCCACTGATTGGCTTCCGCCAGCAGCATCCGATCCGGATAGCTCGCATCGAGGGCGGCGCGGATCGCCTTGATGACCGTGTGGGTCTCCGGCAGGTTCTCGCAATTCGTGCCGTCGCGCTCGATGAGATAGGGAATCGCATCAAGACGCAGGCCGTCGACACCCATGTCGAGCCAGTAGCGCATGACCTCGATCACGGCCTCCAGAACGGCCGGGTTGTCGAAGTTCAGATCGGGCTGGTGGCTGTAGAAGCGATGCCAGAAATATTGCTTGGCGACCGGGTCCCAAGTCCAGTTCGAAACCTCGGTATCGAGGAAGATGATGCGCGTGTCGGAGTACGGCGTATCGGTATCGGACCAGACGTAAAAGTCGCGCTCGGGGCTGCCGGCCGGCGCCTCACGCGCGCGCTGGAACCAAGGATGCTGATCCGAGGTGTGGTTGATGACGAGCTCCGTGATGACGCGCAGGCCACGCTCGTGCGCAGCGTCCACGAACTTCCGGAACTCCTCCATCGTCCCGTAGGAGGGATTTACCTCGCGATAGTCGCCGATGTCGTACCCATCGTCACGCAGCGGCGACGGGTAGAACGGCATCAGCCATATGGCCGTGACGCCAAGGTCACGGACATAGTCAAGCTTCTGCGTCAGGCCCTCGAAATCGCCGATCCCGTCATTATTGGAGTCGAAGAACGACTTGACGTGGATCTGGTAGATGATGGCGTCACGGTACCATTGCGGATCGCTGCGATCGATCATCGCGTCGTTGCCTCATACGTCGAGTTCAAGGGCGTCTTCGGAGTCTCCGCATCGGCCACTTGCAAGAGGCGACCATGCGTACCGTCCACGGCGTGTGTAGGCGCCGACACTGAGGCGATACCACGACGATCGAATCCGATCGCCGGGTTTTTTGCTGTTGGCGCCACGCGGGTCACGCGACCCGGATTGGTGCCCGGAGGCGCCAGATCACCGTCGAACGCTCGGCAGGATCGAGGGCGATCCGATGCGATTTTCCACGTAGCTCGAACTTGTATCCGAGCAGCAGATCCTCGACTTCGACGGCGCCGTCGTCGGGCTGGCCCAGCAGCCACAGGGGCACCTCATAGGTGCATTCCTGCCGGTTCCGCGGATCGAGGTTGACGAGAACGAAGATGCAGTTGTCACCGTCGGGCGTGATCTTGGCGTAGCCGATGATCTGATCGTTGTAGGCGCCCGTGAAAGTAACGTTCCGGAAATCCCACAGGGCCGGATTGTCGCGCCGGATGTGGTTCAGCTTGATGATGTGATCGCGGATGTTGCCGGGCCGGTGATAGTCCCAGGCCTTCAGCTCGTACTTCTCGGAATTGAGGTACTCTTCCTTCCCCGGATAGGGCTCGGCCTCGCACATTTCGAAGCCGTTGTAGATGCCCCAGACACTGGAGAGAGTCGCGGCCAGGGTGGCTCGTATGACGAACCCCGAACGTCCGCTCGTCTGGAGATAGATCGGATTGATGTCCGGCGTGTTGGCGAAGAAGTTCGGGCGATAATACTCACCCATTTCGCCTGCGAGCTCGGTCGAATAAGCGATGAGTTCCGGCTTGGTGTCACGCCAAGTGAAGTAGGTATAGCTCTGCTGGTAGCCGGCCTTGGCGAGTTTCTTCATCATCTTCGGCCGTGTGAAGGCCTCGGCCAGGAAGATGACATCCGGATAGCGGGCATTGACCTCCGCGATCATCCACTCCCAGAACGGGATCGGCTTAGTATGCGGATTGTCGACCCGGAAGATACGGGCTCCGAGCTTGGCCCACCCCAGCACGATGTCGCGCAGCTCGATCCAGAGCGATGGCAGTGCACCGCCGTAGAAGTGAACGTTCGAGATGTCCTCGTACTTCTTGGGCGGATTCTCGGCGAACTTGAGCGTCCCGTCCGGGCGCCACTCGAACCATTCCGGGTGGTTCTTGATCCAGGGATGATCGGGCGAACACTGAATCGCGAAATCGAGTGCGATCTCCATGCCGTAGGCGTGACTGGCGGCCACGAGACGACGGAAATCGTCGAGCGTGCCGAGGTCCGGGTGAACAGCTTCATGCCCGCCCTCCTCCGAACCGACCGCGTAGACCGAACCGACATCGCCCGGCAGAGCCGTCAGGGTGTTGTTTTTGCCCTTCCGATTGGTCTTTCCGATCGGATGGATCGGGGTGAAGTAGAGCACATCGAAGCCGAGTTCGCGGATCTCCGGCAACCGTCGGATGACATCGTCGAAGGTGCCGTGGCGGGTGACGTCCATCGATTGCGAGCGGGGGAAGATTTCGTACCAAGCCGAGAACCGCGCAGCGAGACGATCCGCGATCACCGGCACGTTCACCGGGTAGCGCGAGAGATTGATCCGCGGTGCATGGCGGCGGATCAGACTGGCGTTCTCAGGCTCCAGCATCAGGTCGAGCTGCGCGGCTGAGCCACTTTCCTGCGCATCGAGATCCGCAACGAGGGCCTTCAACCGGTCGCCGTCGGAGCCCCGCGCATTTTCCGCCGCGCCCATCACGAAGGTCACGCCTTCGATCGTCTCGAGGCGGACGTCGACGCCGGCATTGCGCTTCTTCAGCGTATCGCGAACCCACGACGAGTACCCGTCACGCCATGCCTGGATGGTGAACTCGTAGCGGGCGTTACGGAGGAGCGGAAAGTGCCCGCCCCACCGGTCATTGTCCACGAACACCATCCGATCGGCGCGCCAATCGCTTTGACCGACCACCCGGGACAGGATTTCGGCATCGATGATCTCGTGTCCGTCACTGAAGATGTCGGCTGTGACCTGGACACTCTCGCCGACGACGCGCTTGACGGGGGAGCGACCGCCGTCGATCTCGGGCATCACGGCCTCGATCACCACCCGCCCTTCCCCCGAGGGTGTGGAAAGCTCCGGGGCCTGAATCGCCCCAGCGAGATCAGCGGCCAGGATCCTGACCTCACCGGGCACAAGGGCCATGGCGACGCCGGCCTGGAACGTGATCGGTGCCACCTCCGGTGTGCGGTCGATGAAATCACCGAGCCCGCCGCCCACGCGGGCAAGCAACACACCGGGCTCGACCGCCACGGAGATGTCGGTCGGATTGTAGAGCATCAGCGTGGCGCTGCGGGCCGACGCGCCGTGGCCGGTATCGAAGCGGAGCAGCGCCGCATAGGGCGCGTCCGGCGATGAGATGCGGGCCTGGGCGCCCTCGACATTGGCGGCGGGAAGTTCCGCGCGCAAAGCGTTGATCGCCGCGACATATCCGGAAATGTCGATCCCGGTATCGGTTTCACGGGTGTCCGGGGTCGTCTCAACCACGTGGAGGGATCGACGATAGCCCCACTCGTACCCAATCGGCATGAGCACGCCGGCCGAGAAGAACGCCGACAAGGCGTAGCGCGCCTTCAGCCGCATCGCGATGGCGGTCGGATCATCGCCAAGCTCGGCCGCGAGACGCGCCATGTCGTGGTTCTCGGGAAAAGCGATCGACGGCGCGATGACGCGAAGACGTTCGTATTGCTCGAGGGCCCACGAGGCTTTCAGATCCCACCAGGCGAAGCTGTTGAAGAGATAGTCGAAGCCCGCTCCGGCCGTCGATTGGGCCTCCTCGAACGTGCAACCAAGCGTTTCGGCAGCGAACAGGCAATCGGATTCCAGCGCCTTCGCGGCCGCAATGACGTCGCACCAGACGGTCGCCGGAACCTTGTAGGCGGCGTCGCAGCGGAAGCCCCGCACGCCCAGATCCTGCAGGCGGTTGACGTAGGCCGACCACAGGCCGGTGAGTTCCCGGCGCGATGCCTCCGCGTGGTAATCGAGTTCGGCAAGGTCGCCCCAGACCGTGCGCTTCGACGGATCATCCGGATCGACGGCGTAGGGACTTTCGATGTTGCCTTCCGCATCCTTGACGAACAGATCCGGCCGCTGGGCAGCCAGGGGACCATCCATGGCGGTGTGATTGATGACCAGATCGGTCATCACACTTAGGCCCTGCGCGCTTGCTGCGGCGCAGAAGCGACGGATCTGCTCATCGTCCGAGGTGCCGTCCTGATCGCGGAAACGCTCGTCGAGGCGGTCCGGGTCGGCCACCGCGTAGAGACTCCGCGAGCCACCCGTCTGGTGGAAGGGATTCAGATAGACCCAGTCAAATCCCAGGGCGGCGATGCGCGGAAGCTCTGCGGTCCACGCCGAGACGCGCCCGACGAGGAGGGGGAACAGGTTATAGATCCGCGGCCCCTCTGCACGCGGCGCAAGGCTGGCGGGTAGCGGCACCTGACCGGCTGCGGTCCGCGCGGCGGCGGTCGTGGCGGGGCTCGGTGCGTTCATGCGTGCTCCATTTCGTTCCTGCGATCACCATCCAGGCCCCACCGTGAAGGGACTTGGGGACGCGCACGAGGCGAGTCCGAAGGATGCGCAACCGTGACGGCGAAGACCGATCGCTTCCCCGTATCCATCCGTGCAGTGCGCCCCACGCTTGCGGGACGCACTGAATCGATCCTCAGCGGGTCCGCTTCAGGACCGCGTAGGGCAGACGCGCAAAGGCCCGTCCGAGTTCGATCCGGCCGTCGTCCGAGACGATCTCGTCACCGGTCACGAGATCGACCCAGTCCGATCCCGGCGTCACCGAAAGGCTCGTGCCGGCAAAAGGCTCGCTCGACCAAACCGCATCGCCGACAAACCGCGCGATCAGGCGCGGGATGGCGACCACGAGGTCACCCTCCCCCGTTGTCGCATCGGAACGTATGAATGCAATGACATGATCCGCGCGGGGTCCCGAACCTTGGATCGCCTGATAATCGGCATCCGCGTAGAAGCTCGGACGCGCGGCACGGTCCATCAGCAGTTTGGCGAGCGTCGCCTGCTTGACGCGCCCGTCCGGCCAATGCGCCAACAGGTCGACCGCCGATGTCTCCTGATCGAGCGCACGGGACAGGGCCGGATAGTCCACCGGGCGGCGATTATCGGGATCGACGAAGGAGAAGTCCCAGAACTCCGTGCCCTGGTAGGTATCCGGGAGGCCGGGCAGCGTCACCTTCAGAACGGTTCGCCCCAGACCGGCGATCATGCCGAGGTGGGCCAGACGACCGGCGAAGGGGCGCATCTGTGTCAGGAAGGCAGAGCCGGGCGCGATCAGCTTGGCGAAGAGAGCGTGGACGGCCCCTTCGTACCCTTCATCGACGTTGACCCAGCTCGATCGACGCTTCGATTCCCGAAGCGCCTTATCGGCGTAGGCGTCCAGGCGGCTTCGGAAGTCCTCGATGGCGCCGGCATCGTCGTGTTCCAGCAGTTCGAGCGGCCATGCTCCGAGAATGGCTTGGAAGAACATCCACTGATCGTTGGCATCGGGCACCGCTTCCTCGTCGATCACGGTGAGATGCGGTTGGGCAAGCGTCGTCCAGATGTCCCAGGCCGCAGCCCAGTCCTCGGGTAGTTCCGACAGGGCGAGCAGACGCGACCGGGCGTCCTCGCCACGCTTGGTGTCGTGGGTTGCGGTGGTGATCATCGCGTTCGGCCAGTCGCGAGCCCGCGCGGCCTGAAGCGCATGGAAGTGCTCGGCATCGATACCGTACTCGCCCGGGTCGCCGCCGACCTCGTTGAGAGCGAGCAGTTCGGCGAACCGATAGAACAGCGTGTCCTCCAGGCTCTTCGCCATGACCGGACCGGTGAGCTGCTGGAAGCGACGGCGGAAGCGCAGGATCACCTCGGGATCGGGCCGACCTGGCCCCGTCACGTCGATGCGTCCGAGCATGGCGTCTGCGGCGAAGTCGTGGACCGAGCGGTCCGGCAGGGCGCTCCAGCGCTTAGCCTTCTTCACGGCCGTCTCGATCAGGCGGACGTCCTCGTCCTCGACATCGCTCTCGTCGAGGTCGCCGGGCAGGTAGCTGCGATAGGTCGGGAAGCGGGCGATGATCTCGATCAGCGCCCGGCGGATCGCGTTGACCGAGAAATCACGGGTGCGGCGGTCGGCATCCGCCACGCCCTTGAGATCGGACGTCATCACCTCGAGCTCGGAGGCGAAGCTGATCTCCAGGATTTCCGCTTTCGCCGCCCGAAGCATGAACTTGTACGGCTCGTCGAACTGCGTCCGGCTCTCGTAGAGCTTACGAATTTCGGCGCGCTTGCCCTGGTCGACGAGGATGCCGTCGAGATGGTTGAGCACGTCGTATCCGGTGGTGCCGGCCACGGGCCACGGGCGCAGGCGCTCTCCGGGCTCGAGAATCTTCTCGACCACCACGTAGAAGCCAGGTCCGATGGCGGCCTGGAGGGCACGGGCGTATCCGAGAGGGTCCGCGAGGCCGTCGATGTGATCGATGCGCAATCCGTCGATGCGTCCGGCCGCGATGTGGCGGAAAATGGTTTCGTGCGAGCGCTGGAACACCTCGGACTTCTCGACGCGCAGGCCAGCGAGACCGTTCACGTCGAAGAAACGGCGGTAATTGATGTCGCTGGCCGCGATACGCCAATGCGCGAGCCGGAAGGATTGCTGCTCCAGCAGCCGGTGCAGCGGACCGAAGCTGTCCGGGTGGCCCTTGGCGCCGTTCAGCAGCTTCAGGGTTCGCCCGATGGCCGCCGAGATGGCCGGAGAGGCCTCGACGGCTTCGACAAGGCGTTCCTTCAGTTCTTCGGCTTCCGCCGGGAAGGCGCGACGGCGTTCGTCGTTGGTCTCCTCGCCCATCAGGCGCAGACGTTCGGAGATCCCGAGAACCTCCAGGGCCGCCGCATCCTCGATATCACCCAGCGCCGCCAGCGACCGATTCAGGATCGTCGGGTATTGCAGCGGGCAGATCGGGAATTCGTGCTCGTAATGCCAGATGCTGAACGCGCCCTTGTCGGCGTCGAACTTCAGCTCCAGCGTTCCCTTCTCCAGGGCCTCGCCGTAGCGGTCGCCCAGGAAGGGCACCACGAGCTTGTTCTTGGCACCGAGGCGCGACCAATCGATGTCGAACGCTTCGGCCGAGGGTGAGAGGCCACCCCATTCCAACACCGACAGCCACCCGGGATTGTCCGCACCGCCAACGCCCATGTGGTTCGGCACGATATCGAGAAGGAGCTTCAGGCCGGCACCGTGCAGGGCGTCGCTGAACCGTGCGAACCCCTCTTCTCCACCGAGTTCCGGGTTGATCGTCGAATGATCGACGATGTCGTATCCATGCGTCGAGCCGGGACGCGCCTTCTGGATCGGCGACGCGTAGACGTGGCTGATACCGAGTTTGGCGAGGTAGGGGACGATCTTCTCCGCGTCCGCGAACGTGAAGTCCTTGTGAAACTGGAGGCGGTAGGTCGCGCGCGGTGGTGCGGAGGCAAGCCGTGCGGCACCGGACCGAGGGCCGCGTTCCTCGGCCGAGAGCGAAGCCGCGAGCTTCGCCAGCGGGCCGCCCGGAGCCGCGATGCTCTCCAACGTGCGATCAAGCTTGCGCCGCCAATTGGGGTAGCCCTCGGTGGAGCCTGGGACATTGGCCTGGGACAGTTCTGAGACGACGTCCTCGTACTGCACGGCCGTCAGCATCGATGGCGCGCGGCCGAGATAGCGCGCAGCCGCCTCGAAGGGTGCCGCCTCGGGCGGATCGTAGCTCGGGAGCAACTGCTCGCCGGCAAGAGCTTCCGTCAGACGGGCGCGCTCCTCCACGCGCTCGCGACGTTCAGCGTCGGCGCGCTCGGAATCGTACAGGCCCAGGGACTGCCGTGTATCGGTATCGACACCCCGCCACCAACCGACAAAGGTCGGCAGGTCATGGGTGGTGATCGCCGTCAGGGCGTCGCGCGGGTAGGCCGCCGGCGGCTTGAAGCGACCACCCTCCTCCCGCTCGAAGGCGAGGATACGATAGCTCAGGATGCCGGCCAGCATCAGTGCGTCGGAGAACCCCTCCGGGGCCGTACCGAGATCCTCGGCGATGACGAGGCACTTGGCCCGGTGGCTTTCCAGGCGCAGGACCGCGAGCATCGGCTCGAACGGCATGCTGACATACGCACCCTCCTTGGCCGAACGTCCCACCGGGATCAGGAACAGGCGCGCGAGCTGGAAAGCGTGATCGATGCGGATCGCGCCGGCATGGCGCATGTTCGCCACCACCAGCGCACGGAAGGCGGCGAGACCGTCACGCTCCATCTCCAACGGATGGAAGGCAGGCAAACCCCAATCCTGGCCCTTCGGAGCAAGGAGATCCGGCGGCGCACCGATCGACACGCCGTTGGCGAAACGCTCAGGATGCGACCAAATCTCGGAGCCGCCGCGATCGGCGCCGACAGCGAGGTCCCGGTAGAGACCCAGGCGCATGCCGGTGGCGAGTGCCGCGTTGGCGGCGTCTTCGAGCTGTGAATCCGCCAGATATTGCAGCCAGATATGATAGGTGACCGCGTCCGCCCGCTCGGACGCGAAAGCGCGCACCGCTTCGGTGCCGTTCCGGCGCATCTCCTCAGGCCAGTCTCCAAGCCATTGAGCACCGTCCGCCTGGTAATGCTCGGCGAGAGCTTCGAAGGTCCCATGCGCTTCGAGGTCCTTGCCTCCCGCCGCACGGAAGGCTGCGAACCGGGCGTCCGTACCGTCGCGCGCCGCCGATTCCTGCCAAAGAGCGCGCAGGACCGGGGAAAGGACGCCCCAGATGCCCGCATGTTCGACGAGCTTGGCCTCGCGCAGGGCCTCGACCCGATCCGCCATCGACGCAAGCAGTTCCGCGGCCTTCGACCCGACGAAGCCCGGAAGCGCGCCGGGCTCGATGAAGAGGGTCTCAAGAAACAGCCGCGACGACGGTGAATAGGGCGATATCTTGGTCCGATCCGTCGCGAACAACGCATGCACGGGGCTGAGCCCCAGGAACGAAGCGCCCCGCAAGCCGGCGTCGCGCGCTGCGCGCCCGGCATCGACATAGGACCCAATCCCAAGATTGTGGGGGGATCGCAATCCGTAGAGTTGCGCCGCCAGTCCCCAGTCCCGCGCGCCCTCGTCTGCGTAAGCCCGGGGACGCCAGCATCGCTGCGGCGCAGAGATCACCCAGGACTCGGACCGATGGTCGCCGAGATGAACGCTCAGACGGTGATAGCCGGGCGTCAGGGGAGGCAGCTCGAAGCTCGCACCCGTGACGGCGACGCGACCCTCGCGGTGATGTCCCCGCTCATCTTCGAGGCGCCAGGACAATGTTCCGGCGGCACCTTGCACTTGGATCGGCACATTGGCAGCGCGGCGTGCCTCTGCGGGTATCAATGGCGGGATCAAGCCACGGCGCACGGCCTCGACGTCGGCAAGGCTCGCGGCAATCTCCGCGTCCGACCCGACCGGGAAACCCAGGGCCGCAATCATGCCGCGCCGAACTTCGATCGAGGTGTCGACGGGCTGCCCGAAGGCATCGGTGTAGCCGGCAGCGACGCCGAGGAGGTCGGCGAGGCGTTCAAGGTCGCGGCTCATCACTTCACACCCGTCAGGAAGACACCCGTCCAGGACGGGAGTTCGATCGATCCGTTTCCGGTCCCGCTCGACCAGATAACCTGGCTGCCGTCGCGCTCCACCGCGAAGTCGTCCGTCCCCACATTGGCGACGAACCGCAGGAAGCCACCCTCGTATCTCCACGTGCAGTCGACGACGTCAGGCCGAGGGAGCGTCACTTCGGCACCAAGGTAGCGGGTTTTGGTGAGAGGCACGACGGATTGATGGCGGATCTGGAGGAGGTTTCGCGTGTCCGCGAGCACAGCGCGATGCTGAGGCTGGGAGCGCTCGGCCCAATCGATACGGGAATCCGTGAAGGTCTTTTCCTCCGTCGGATCGGGAATCACCGACGTATCGTCGGCAAAGGCTGCAAAGCTCTTGAACTCCCGACGCCGCCCCTCGCGGACGGCTTTGTTCAGGTCTTCGTCCGGCGCGAAATCGACGAAGAACAGGAACGGAGCCGTCGCCGACCACTCCTCGCCCATCCACAGCATAGGAATCTGGGGGCTGAGCAACAGCCCAGCCCGGGCAAGCGCAAGCTTTTCAGGGTCGCAGAGAGTGTTGAGACGTTCGCCCAGCGCCCGATTACCGACCTGATCGTGGTTCTGTAGGAAGGTGACGAAGGCCGAGGGCGGCAGGTGAGCAGACGGCTCGCCGCGCGGGTGATTGTCGAGCGTCGGGAACGGCTCCCCCTGATAGGCGAAGCCCTCTGACAGGCAGCGAGCCAAATGCGCCACCGGCTTGTCGGCAAAGCTGGCGTAGTAGCCGGCATCCTCACCGGTCAGCAGCACGTGCCAGCAATGATGAAGGTCGTCCGCCCATTGGGCAGTGTGCTGGATCGGCTGCCCATCGGCGTTCCGCTCCAGCCACCGGGCCTGGTTGGCCTCGTTCTCCAGCACCAGGTGAATGTGACGCCCTGGAAGTCGAGCGCGAATGGTCTCGGCGAGCTCCCCGATGAAATGCTTATCGGAATCATCGAGAATGGCGTGAACGGCATCGAAGCGCAGGCCGTCGAAGTGAAACTCCTCCAGCCAATAGATTGAATTCTCAATGAAGAAGTCGCGTACCACACGACCGCTCGTCTCACCGTCGAAGTTGATCCCCGCGCCCCACGGGGTTTGATGGCGCTCGGTGAAGAACGTCTTCGCGTAGGCGTTCAAATAGTTTCCGGTCGGGCCGAAGTGGTTGTACACCGCATCTAGAAACACCATCAGGCCAAGACTGTGGGCCTTGTCGATCAGACGCTTAAGATTTTCCGGACGACCGTAAACACCGTCCGGTGCATAGGGGAGCACACCGTCGTAGCCCCAGTTTCGCGTGCCCTGAAAGTCGGCGAGCGGCAGAAGCTCGATCGCCGTGACGCCGAGGTCGCGCAGATCGTCGAGCTTGGCTTCAAGGGCCCCATAAGTGCCCTCGGGGGTCGCGGTGCCCACATGCACCTCGTACAGGACCACCTCTTCCCACGGACGTCCGGTCCAGTCGGAATCGGTCCATTCATAGGCTCGCGGGTCGATGACCTCGCTCAGCCCCGAAACGTCGTCCGGTTGAAAACGCGATGCAGGATCCGGCACCACGAGGTCGCCATCGATGCGGTAGCCGTATCGCGCGCCGCTTCGGGTCCCCGGCACCGTCACTTCACGCCATCCCTCGCCAGCATCCGGGATCGCGTGATCTGTTCCGTCCAGGACGAGGGCCACGTCCTTCGCCGTCGGCGCCCACAGGGCAAACCGGACGCCATCCTTCATCAATTCGCTGCCGAAGGCCATGCTGTGGGCGCGCCGCATCAGACTGTCATCTTCCGTGTCTCGCGTTCGCCAGGGGTCAGTGAGCGTCCGTCGCACCTTGCAGAAGCCGGGCCGCCGCCTCTTGTTCCCTTCGGCTTCGACCGCGCGACGAAGCGTGGCCCGGAAGCGACAACCATCTGGCATCGATCTCTTGTGCGCCTTACCGGTTGGTAGACCATCAGGGTCTGCGGATGACCGCGCCTGCGCTTCCTCTCTCGGTGCTCAGAGATCGAAATTTCGGCGCCGCAGCAGCGGTGGCGTGCGTCACCGCAGAAGCGCAGGACTTCACGACTTTCCGGCGCATGAGCGTCTGAGACCTCTCTGCAGGTAGGCCGGAGCCCAGAGCAGAGGCGGTCGGAATCGCTGCCTCACTGGCTCCGCCGGTGAAAAGTTGTGCCGAGAAGACGGCTTTCCGACCTAAGTCCGGTAAGCCGATGCCGGGCGGGCCCGCAGAACGTAGACCGCCTGAGCCTCGAGGTGGACGCCGGCGCCGACTGGGAACAGGGGCTGTCCGGCGGGCACGGACCCAGCCTGACGGGTGGTATCGAAGATCAAAGTCCACGGCCCGCCGATGACCGGCGCCAAGGTGAAGTCGCACGGCGTATCGGCCGCGTTCACCAGGATCAGGAGCCGATCGGCCTGCGGTAGATCATTGCCGATCTGCATCCCGAATGTTTGGCGCTCAGGGTCGACCCAATCCTGATCCCCCATTTCTGCCCCTTGGGGCGCGAGCCAGTGAACGTCGCGCAGGGATTCGCTCTCGGTGAACGCACCGGTGAGATAGGCCCGACGGCGAAGCGCCGGTTGCTCCCGGCGAAGCCGTGTGAGGTTGCCGATGAACGTGGCGAGGCTCGGGTCGGGATCGGTCTCCCAATCCATCCAGCTGGTGGTGTTGTCCTGCGCATAGGCATTGTTGTTGCCGCCTTGGCTGCGGGATCGCTCGTCGCCCATCAGCAGCATTGGAACACCCTGAGCCAGGAACACCATCGCCAGGAGATTGCGCTTCTGGCGGTTCCTCAGGTTGAGAATGGCAAGGTCGTCGGTTCCACCCTCGACTCCGTAGTTGCGAGAGAGGTTATGCCCGTGTCCGTCACGGTTGTCCTCGCCATTCGCAAGGTTGTGCTTCTCCTCGTAGGCAACGACATCCGCCAGGGTGAAGCCGTCGTGGGACGCCGCGAAGTTGATGCTGGCGAGGGGCCAGCGACCGGAGGCGGCGAAGATCTCGCGTGAACCGGAGAGTCCCTGTGTGACTTTTGCGAGCGTTCCGCGATCCCCACGCCAGAAACCCCGGATGCTATCGCGGAATTGGTCATTCCACTCGCTCCAGCCTCGGGGATAACCACCGAGCTGATAGCCGCCGGCACCGATGTCCCAGGGTTCTGCAATCATCTTGACGTGCGCCAGGATCGGGTCCTGGGCGACGGCCTGGAAGAAGGCGGCCTTTGCGCTGAAATCATGCGGGTTGCGCGCCAAGCTGCTCGCGAGATCGAAACGGAAGCCCGCAACCCCGTAAGCGGTCACCCAATGGCGCAGGGAATCGAGGACCAACTGCATGACGCGCGGATGGTCGAGGTCCAGGGTATTGCCGCACCCGGTGCAATCGAGTGTGTCGCGAGGATTGCTCGGATCGAGTTTGTAGTAGCTGGCGTTGTCGACGCCGCGGAACGACAGGGACGGGCCGCTGTGGTCGGCCTCCGCCGTGTGATTGTAGACGACATCAAGGATCACCTCGATCTCGGCGGCTGCGAGTTCCCGGATGGCAGCGCGCAGGCCCCCGATGCCGGCTGGCCCGCGATAGCGCGGGTCTGCAGCGAAGTAGTTCAGCGGCGAGTAGCCCCAGAAGTTGACCAACCCCTTTTCCACCAGGAAGCGGTCGTCGGCGAAGGCCTGGATCGGCAGCAACTCGATAGCCGTGACACCGAGCTTCAGCAGATGCTCGATGATCGCCGGGTGGGCCAGGGCCGCGTAGGTACCCCGCGCCGCTTCCGGAACGTCCGGGTGGGTCTGAGTGAGGGCCTTGACGTGCGCTTCGTAGATGACGGTCTGCGACAAGGGTCGCCGGACTGGGCTGACGGCGAGGTCGGGAACTTCCGGCGGTGTCACGATGCCCCGGGGCATGAACGCCGCGCTGTCACGTCGATCGATCTGGTCGGGCCGCTGAAGCCCCCGCCGGTGGCCGTAGAGCGAATCGTGCCAGCGGATTCGTCCCTGGATATCCCGCGCATAGGGATCGAGCAGCAATTTGGCGGGATTGAACCGATGACCGTTCGCAGGGTCCCAGGGTCCGTGGACGCGGTAGCCATAAAGTTGCCCGGGGAAGACGCCGCGCAGGTAGCCGTGCCAGACGTCGTCCGTTCGACAGGGCAAGCGGATGCGGCGCGTCTCATGGCGTTCGCCGTGGTCGAACAAGCAGAGATCGACGGCCGTTGCGTGCTGCGAGAAGAGCGCGAAATTGACGCCGCGCCCATCGAAATGGGCGCCGAAGGGCGCCGGCACGCCGTCTTCGACGCCGATCATGTTATCCGTAGCCATCAAGAAGTTGGTGCCGTCCCGGGTTCAAGGCGCCGAAGGACGACGCCGGATGATCATTCCGCAGCGGCCGCCGTGCGAGGTGGCTCACGCTCGATCGTCCGAAAATTCTCGAGCTCCGCCATGAAGTTGCGGGCCCACCAATCGACATCCTCGCGCGTCATGCGCTCCAACATCGGCTTCCACCGCTCCAGGCGCTCGCCACGCGGCATGTAGAGCGCCGTCCGGATCGCTTCCGCCACCTCGAACCGGTCGTAGGGATTGACCAGAAGAGCCTCGGGCAACTGTCGCGCGGCACCGGCAAATTTCGACAGCACGAGGACGCCAGGATCCTCCTCGGTTTGAGCGACGACGTATTCCTTGGCGACAAGGTTCATGCCATCGCGCATCGGCGTCACCAGCCCGACCCGCGCCGCACGATAGAGGCCCGCCAGGACTGGGCGTGGATAGGCCTTGGTGACGTACTGGATCGGCGTCCAGTTCGGTTCACCGAGGGTTCCGTTGATGTGCCCGACGGTCTCGTTCACCTCTCTGCTGAGATCTTCGTACTCGGGGACTTCGGTCCGAGATTTCGGCGTGATCTGCAGATAGACCACGTTACCGCGCTGATCGGGGTTGGAAGCGAAGAACCGATCGACGGCCTCCATTCGCTCAGGCACGCCCTTCGAATAGTCGAGCCGATCGACGCCGATCAGGAGCTTCCGCGTCCGCAATCCAGCCATCGTTTCGCGAACCGTGCGGTTCGACCCGGCGTTCTCGGCAGCTTCCTTGAACCCAGCGACATCGATGCCGATCGGGAAGCTGCGGATTCGGGTACGGCGTCCATCCACCATCAGCGAGCCGCCGCCGAGGGGAATCGCCCGGAGTTCGTCGATGAGATTACGCGTCAGGTTGTGGACGTCGGGATCGGTCTGCAAGCCAATGAGATCGTAATCGGCGATCCCGCGCAACAGATCGCCGCTCGCCGGCAGCGTGTTGAACACGTCGGCCGCCGGCCAGGGAATGTGGTGGAAGTAGCCGATGGGATTTGCGATCCCGAGGCCACGTAGTTCCGAAGCCAGGGGGAGAAGATGATAATCGTGCACCCAGATGATGTCATCGGGCTCCACGAGATTGGCCAGGGCGCGCGCGAAGATGCGATTGACCCGCTGATAGCCGGCGTAATCCGAGCGCGAGAATGCACCGAGGCCGAGCCTGTAGTGCATGATCGGCCAAAGGGCGCGGTTGGCGAAACCGCTGTAATACTCGCGATGGTCTTGGGGTGACAGATCGACCACGGCGTAACTGATATGCCCCCGGTCGATCAGGGTCGGCTCACTCGAAGGGTTCTCGACGACGTTTCCGCTCCAGCCGAACCACAACCCCTCGTAAGCGGTGAACGCTTCCTTGACGGCGACGGCGAGACCACCGGCCGCCACAGCCTTGCCCCCTTCCTCGGGGATTGCAACGCGGTTCGATACGATGACGAGACGTGCCACGAAGCCGGCTCCGGTCCTCACGGGTCTTACGCACAAGCGCGTTCGACCGAAATGATACATTGGGTGAACGCGCGGAAGCCAAGCGCGATCCGTCGATGCAGCCAAGCGCGTTCGATGCATCTGGGTCAAGGCCTGAATGCCTCGGGTTCACGGCGAACAACGGCAGCTTGAACCTCACCTCGCCCTGATCAGCGATGCCTTTCGGCGCATAAGATGCATGACCGCCGGTTTACGACGGTCAAGCTTAGACGGTTTAGCGAGTTCGACCTGAACGGCGGCTGAGGCTCTTGCTGTCGAGGGTGTTACGAAGAGCGGAACCCTGCCTCTCCCGAGGCTGTTGAACCGTGGCAAATTGGTAATCTGCCCAACCCGTGCCGAGGAGTGTCTCCGTGACCGCAAATCAATCCCCAGGGCCCTCAACGGGTGCGGAGCCGGTGAACCCGACGGCCGACTGGAAAGCGCTGCGCGGCGATGTCGAGGGGATCGCAGACGTCGCCGCCGAGCGCGGACGCAGCTTCGTCGATGCCGCCCGTTCCCATGCCACTGACTACGTCGATCAGCGCAAAGGCGACGCCGCCCGTTCGGTCACGGACCTCGCCAAGTCCGTGCGGGAGTCGAGCAAGACCTTCGAGGCTCAGCCCAACATCCGCGCCTTCTTCGACAGCGCCGCAGACGGACTGGAACACCTCGGAACGTCGATCGAGGAGCGCAGCTTCTCGGAGTTCTACGAGGACGCTGAGGCGTTCGCTCGCCGCTCTCCCGTCGCGGTGGCGGTCGCCACCTTCCTGACCGGTTTCGTGGTCGCGCGCTTCATCAAATCGACGAGCGCGGCGCCCCTGAACGAAACCTACCCGACGCACCATCGACTGTGAGGTTCGGGATATGACCACCGGTCCGCAATCCAGTATTCAGGGCCTCATTGGCGATGCCCTGCGCGAAACGAATGAACTGGCTCGGAAGGAGATCGCTCTCTTCCGAAACGAGATGACGAGCAATGTCCGCGCGCTCTTCATCGGGCTCGGACTCCTGGTCGGCGCCGCCGTTTTCGGCGTCGTCGCCTTGTTCGTCCTGGTGGACGCGCTCGTGAAATGGCTGGCCACCGTCGTGCAATCGGAAGCCCTCGCGGCACTGATCGTTGGCGGCGTCCTGCTGATCGTGGCCGTCGCTCTCGCTCTGTTCGGTAAGAACGCGATGTCCCTGTCGACCCTCGCGCCCGTTCGTACCTCCCGTCAGGTCCGCCAGGATGCCCGCACCTTGTCCGAAAGGGTATCAGGATGACCGAGTCGTTGAACGACCTCGAAAAGGATATCGAAGCGAGCCGGGCTCGCCTCGATCAAACGATCGATCAGATCCAGGACAGACTGTCGGTCTCCAGCATTGTCGACGAGATGCTGGGCAATGCCCGGCAGACTCCTCTGAGCGGTGCCTATGATGGCGCACTCGAAGCCGTGCGGCGCAATCCGGTCCCGGTTCTACTGATTGCAGCCGGAATCGGTTGGTTGCTCCACCGGATGTCGACGAACCAGACCGCCCCGGCGGTGCGTCGGCGGGGACGTCTCGCCGTCGAAGGTCTTCCGGTCACGAAGACCGGAGCCGACCGCGTCTACGATCCCGACCTTCCGACACAGCGCCCGGCCCATTCCCTGTCGAGCGAAACGCAGATCTGAGGTCCTGAGCCAACGATCACGCTGATCTGCTCCTCGTGGGCACCGTGACCCGATCCTCAGAGACCATCGCCGACCATCAGGAGTTTCCCATGAGTTCGACCCAGAAACCCGGCGACCAGCATCGTTCGCTTCCGGATGATATCGCTCTCGCCGCAGGGATGCCGCGCGGCCATCAAACGGAAGGATCTTTGCACGACATCCCGAGCCCGAGCCATCACACGGGAACGCAGACTCACAGTATCCATACGGGTGGCTTCAATGAAGGGTCCATGGCGGACGAAGCCGCAGCGCGGGCAAGCGACCTTCGGGATCGGGCTGCCACCGCGGCGAGCGACACCCGCGATCGTCTGTCGGACACCGCAAAGGATCTTCGGGAGCGCGCCTCGGACGTGTACGATGATGCACGGGGATGGGCTTCGGAAACGCACCGGGAAGGACTTCGCCGGGTCAACGATTTGAGCGATCGCAGCAGTGCTCGCCTCCAGGACGGCAAGTCTGCAGTCGAGGACTTCGTGGCGGAGAATCCTCTTCTCGTAGGCGTCGTCGGCCTTGCAGCCGGTCTTCTGATCGGAGCCTTGCTGCCGCGAACCCGAACCGAGGACCAGAATGTCGGCCCCTGGGCGGATGAGGTCCGCGACCAGGGGCTGCGTTACGCCCGTGACGTAACCCACCGCGGCCGCGAATTCGTCGCGAGCGCACTCGATCCTGAAAATCTGAATGCCGCCGTCCAGCGTGCCAGCTCGGGTGATCAGACCCCTTCGGCGACCCCTCACGATCGGACTTCAGCGCCGAACTGATCGTCGGGTGCGCTTCTAAACCTCAGACGAGGACAGTGCCGCTTGGCGCTGTCCTCGTCTTCGTTTGAGACATGATGTGACGCAATCGGTCGGGGGGGCCTGCATCTCGGCTCGACGCCGCTTCGCAGAGCCACTATCGACTGACTGCATGAAGATTGCCGATTGCGAAATTTTGATCCTGCCCGGCTATGCGGGGTCCGAAGACGACCATTGGCAGGCGCGGTGGGCGGACCGGCTCTCGACGGGGCGGATCATCGTACAGGACGACTGGAATCACCCGGATCCCGACGCATGGCGTACGCGGATCGTGGAGGCCGTGAATGCGGCAGTTCGTCCCGTGATCCTGATCGCTCACAGTCTGGGTGTCGTTGCAGCCGTTCAGGCGTCACCGCATTTCCGACCCGGTGTCGTTCGCGGAGCCCTTCTGGTCGCGTTTCCGGACGTCGAGACGACGCCGAACCTTCCCGCCAGTGTCACGGCTTTCGCGCCCGTTCCGCGTGAGCCCCTTCCCTTCCCATCGCTGGTGGTTGCCAGTCGAAACGACCCGTACTGTAGCTACGAGCGGGCCGAGGATTTCGCCTATGCCTGGGGCGCGGTGGTCGTCGATGCCGGCGAGTCGGGCCACATCAATGTCGCCAGCGGGCATGGCCCATGGCCGGAGGGCTTGATGCGGCTCGCCGGTTTCCTGAAATCCCTTTGATGTTCAGGGCTTCTCGGATTCAGCGAGAGGTTTGAGCAATTCGCCAGCGACGTCGGTCAGGCGCGGCGGCGCTTCCCGAACGAAGGGCAGAGGCCGACACACCGCCATAGCGGCGAGGCCGAAGCGAGCGGTCATCAATCCGTTGAGAACACCCTCGCCCAGTTTCGCCGATACACGGGCCGCGATGCCGAGGCCAAGCACTTGCTGGACCATGCTTTCGCCCACCGCCATGCCGCCCGTGACGGTGAGATGCGCGAAGGCCGAGCGGGCGAGCCGGAGGAATCCCAGGAATCCAGGCCGTCCACCATAGATCGTTGCGATACGGCGCAGGAGACGGACAGCGGCGAAAACCACGAAGGCGACGTCGACGATGGCGCGCGGGCTCAAAGCCGTCACCGCCGAGACCTGCTTCGCGGCTGATGCGATGGCGTTGCGCGCCTGTCGGTCGAGGGGGGCGAGCAGCTCGTGCTCGGCAAGGCCGATCCGATCGTCCACGTCGAGAATGGCGTCGCCCAACGTATCGAGCCGCATCCTGCCGGCGTTCAGAGCGCTGCGATCGGCATAGAGCGCAGATAGGTCGCGCACCACGGCCTGAGCCGAGGAATGATCGCGCGTCGCGATGGCAGCGACGGCCTTGGCCCGAACCCGCTCGATCTGCCGCTCCCGCCAGATGCCGGAGAGTTCGCGGGCGAGGATGGCCAGGAACGCGATCGCGGCGATCGCCAGCAGAACCAGAGCCACTGCGCCAAGCCAGGGCGCAGCACTGAACAGATCGGCGATCATGCGCTCGACCGAGAGGCCGACCCCTAAGGAGACGAGGCCACCCAGAGCGACGAAGAGCAGGCTGAGCCACGGAGCCCGGCTCCGCGGTGCCACCGGAACCGCGACACCATCGGCCGCCTCCACGATCTCGAACGGCTCGTCGACGATCCGTACGTGCGGCGGCGGCACCGCGCCCTCGTCCGCGTCGACCGTCGTCGAGGACGGAATTCGGAAAGCGCGGGGACGTTGGGTCGAACTCATGGCGGGGCGTCCTGGCGAGCGTTAAGCGAGCTTGTCGCCGATGAGGAACTGCATGGCACGATCCAGGCGGATCTGCGGAAGATCACCGGGCCGGCCGAGAGCATCGGCCTTCACCAAGGGCGGTCGAAACCGGGGGAAGCGCAGAGAACCCGGTGGCACTGCGCCTTCCAGGACCGCTTCCGGCCGCTGCGGCAGTTCCCCCGGGAAGATCGCCGCTTCACTCAGGCCGTCGAAAACGTCGTCGCCGACCGTTTCGCCAGCTTCTGGTGTCCCGGATACCGTGCGGAGTTTCTCGTCGCCATCGTGGATTGTCGTCTCCCGCGTGGCCCGGACGGAAGCCAGTGCCACCGTCCCGACCCGGGCGCCGGCCGCCTCGGTTCGCCGCATCGCACGCGACACCAGGAGCCGCAACAACGCGTCGAGCCGGTCATGGCTGGTCTGATGCAGATGATCCGCCTTGGTCGCGGCGAACAGGATACGCTCGGCGCGGGGCGCGAACAGGCGCGACAGGATGGTGTTGCGACCGATGCGGAAGCTGAGCAGCACTGAGTCCAGCGCTTCCTCCAGTTCGGCAAGGGCGGCCGGCCCGGCGTCTACCGCGGCAAGCATGTCGACCAGGACGATCTGGCGATCGACACGCTGGAAGTGATTCCGGAAAAACGGCTCCACCACCTTCGCCTTGTAGGCTTCGAAGCGACGTTCCATCAGCCCGGCGAGGCTGTCGGAAGGCAATGTCTCCGGGAGACGGTCGAGCGGCGCAAAGGTCAGCGCCGGCGAACCTGCCAAGTCGCCCGGCATGAGGAACCGTCCTGGCGGCGTGGTCGCGACCGCTTCGGGGCCAGCCCGTAAGGCTGACAGATAGGTCTTGAAAGCTGTGCTGGCATGCTCGGCGACGACCTCGTCGAGGGGCGCCAGTGGATCGAGTCCCTTGAGGATTTCGAGCCAGGGTCCAGCCATCGCGGCACGTCCACTGCGCCGTGTGCCGGCAATCGTCGCCCGTGACCAGGCGGTGTAGGTCTGGTCGATCAGCGCAAGGTCGAGGAGCCATTCTCCCGGATAATCCACCACGTCGAGCATCAACGTCCCCGGCCCGGAACGCCAGGAGCCTGCGCGCTCGTACTCGATGGCCAGACGGAACTGGCTGATCCGGTCGGTGGAGCGGGGCCACAGGCGCTGCTCGGTCAGCGCTGCGTAATGCTCCTCGTAGGGGAAGCGCGGGATATCGTCGTCCGGTTGAGGCACCAGGCGCGCCCGGCGCAGCCGCCCTTCATGCGCGGGCGCGAAGGCGGGCAACGCATGCGCTTCCACGAGATGATGGATCAGCGCGGTCGTGAACACGGTCTTGCCCGAACGCGCCAGTCCGGTGACGCCGAGCCGAAGGGTCGGCTGGATCAGAAGATCACTCGACGCTTCGGCGAAGGCCTTGACCGCGGAACCCGCGCGCGCGGCAAAGCTGTTCATGGCAACCTGTTCATGGCGTAACGGTGCTTCCTGAGACGGCGATGCGGAGAAAGCGCCGAGCGTGGCGTTGAGGTGGCGGCCGGACCCGATCAGCGCAAGACTCCGCGAGAAGACGGTCCCGGTTGCTCGTATGGTCAGGGCGGCGAGACCGCAATTGCCGAGCGTGTATTCACGTTCATGCGAGCCATGGCAGCCCCCACCAGGGTTGGGCTGGCACGCAGAGTTCCAAGTTCGACGCTCGACATGGCGAGCATGACAGGCTGCAGATTGATCAGCGGCTGCCCCTCGGGACCGAAGAGCTTGAGGTCGTCTTCGACCTTCAGGCCGACGCTTGCGGCGATCCGAGCGGCATAATTCCGTATCCGCGTCTCATCGTTCCCGCAAAGCGGTGTGGGCGGGCTGAGATCCAGGAGGTTAGAGCCTGCCACGATCGGCGGCAGCTGAGCAGATTCGATCACGAAACGCTCTTGCAGCCCAATATCCGACGCGACACGGGATGAAGAAACCGGTGTCAGGCGTGCCTTCTTCTTCATCGCCTCCTTCTCCAGCGTCCTGTTGCCAAGCACAGACTGACCGAGAACGGCAGCGGGTTCCACGAGCAGGACCGATGGCTTTGCAATCAGGGTGGAGGGCTTAACGAGAAGCTCGGAGTGCCTGACTAATAAGCCGCTTTGTGGCGCTTTCGGACGGGCCATCCGAGCCAGGGGGGACCAGGGCTGGACGCGGAGCGGGCCGCCTCGACTGGTATTCGCGGGCCGCGACGCGCCACCGCGCGGATGCCGGGCCAGGAACCGGGCCCGCAGCGTTCGATTGATGCCGCGCGGTGCGAGGTCGGTGGCGACCTTGGTCGATGGTACACGTCCAGCAAGAGGGGCGCCGCCGATCCGACATTCCGCCGGCGCCCAGCGTCTTACGATCGATAGGGCCGTGCGGCGTTCGTATTCGCGATAGTATCGACGCAGCAACTGCGCAGCGGCGTCTGCCCCGTCACTGGCGGTCGCGAAGCCCGTATGCCCCTCGGTGTCACCGCCGATTTCGCCGGACCAGCGCGCGCGCTTGATGCACCAGTAGTTGTTCAGCTTGACGCAGCGCGCCACAAAGGCGGGGGCTGCGGTGGCGTAGCGCGCGACGAGCGCGAGGGACGTCGGCTGGAGGCTGGCCCCGGCCTCGAACTGCCAGTTGGAAACGACGCGCGTCTCAGCCTCGTATACCGGAAGGACGCGTGGAGGTGGCGCCAAACGGGCGCTCAAGTCCGCGACATTCTTCGACACGCTTCGCACCGGCCCTTCGAGGCCCGGCAGCAACGTTGTGAGAACGAGAAGCGTGGTAAGGAGCACGGGATCTGCGAAGCTTGCCGGGGACGGGTGAAACGAGCGGTGGACGGCAAGGGTTCAATCCGACGGCAAGGGTTCGATCCAACGGCTAGGGTTCGATCCGCCCGCACCCGTTCAACCGCGCGCGCTTGGCAAAGCCGCTCCCACTGGAGGCCGCCCGGAATCAATCGTCGATGTCGAGATCCTTCGGCGTGGCGAACCGATCCAGGCGACCGGTGCCGGAGCCGATCGCGCTCCAGCGTGCCGCGTCGAAGTCGATCACCGCGACGGCCGCGGTCGGAAACTCCAGCATCAGGCGCTTTCGACCCGCTTTGTCGCCGGTGCCGGCCAAGCGCAGTGCGAGTTCCTGAAGCCCCGGGTTGTGTCCGATCATCAGGAGGCTTCCGGCCTCGTCGGGAGTCGCCTGCACCACCGCGAGAAGTGCGGAGTCCGGGGCCTCGTAGATCGACGCGACGATCTTCGGCTCCGGACCCTTCAGGACGGTCTGGACGGCGTCCCAGGTCTGGCGGGTGCGCAGCGCCGGCGAGACGACGACGGCATCCGGGGTCAGGCCTTCCGCGACGAGGTAGGCGCCCATGCGCGGTGCGGCCCGCTGGCCGCGCGGATTGAGCGGACGGTCCAGATCGGTCACCCCGGGGGCGCGGTCGGACTTGGCGTGACGCAGGAGGATCAAGCGACGCATGCGGGGAGCAGCTTTCGGCGCGAGGAGAGGACGGGATCCGGGATCGAGGGCTGCCGAGAACCAGAATCCCGTCCTGGTCCGGCGCCGTGCCCATGCCCTACGGCGTTTGACGTCAGCCGCCGCGCTGATCCCGGCGCATCATGAAAGCGAGCTTCTCGAAGAGGCTGACATCCTGCTCGTTCTTCAGGAGCGCGCCGTGCAGCGGCGGGATCAGCTTCCGGCCATCGCGCTCGCGCAAGGTCTCGGGCGTCACGTCCTCGGAGACGAGGAGCTTGAGCCAGTCGAGCAGTTCGGAGGTCGAGGGCTTCTTCTTCAGGCCGGGGACCCCGCGGGTCTCGAGGAAGACGCGCAAAGCCTCCTCCACGAGGCGGTGCTTGATGCCGGGGTAATGCACCTCGACGATGGCCTTCAGCGTCTCCGCATCGGGGAAGGTGATGTAGTGGAAGAAGCAACGGCGCAGGAACGCGTCCGGCAACTCCTTCTCGTTGTTCGAGGTGATGATCACGATGGGGCGCCGCTCGGCCCGGATCGTCTCGCCGGTCTCGTAGACGTGGAACTCCATCCGGTCGAGTTCAGTCAGGAGATCGTTCGGAAACTCGATGTCGGCCTTGTCGATCTCGTCGATCAGCAGCACGGGCCGCTCGGGGGCCGTGAAGGCCTCCCACAGCTTGCCCCGCCGGATGTAGTTGCCGATGTCGGACACGCGCGGGTCGCCGAGCTGGCTGTCCCGCAGGCGCGAGACCGCGTCGTACTCGTAGAGACCCTGCTGCGCCTTGGTCGTCGATTTGACGTTCCAGGTCAGCAGCGGAGCGCCGAGGCCCTTGGCGATCTCCTCGGCCAGGACGGTCTTGCCGGTCCCCGGCTCGCCCTTCACCAGGAGCGGCCGTTCCAGCACGATCGCGGCATTGACCGCCGTGGTCAGGTCGGAGGTCGCGACGTAGTCGGCGGTGCCGGTGAAGCGCATGGCGGAACTCGCGGGAGGGGGGCCGGAAACAGGACGCGGACACGGCCGGGTTAGTGCGCGGCCGCCATCCCCGCAAGGCACCCGGCGCAGCCGAGATGGGACGATGCGCCTTGAGAGATCAGCCGTTTCGAAGCGCTGACGATCTCAAGCATCTTGGTGCCTCAAGCGGCTTGCTGCCGAGAGCGTCTCGCCGTTCAGAGCGTCTTGCCGTTCAGGGCGTCTTGCCGTTCAGAGCGTCTTGCCGTCGTGCCAGACGCAGTTCGACGCGAGGATGCCGAGGTTGACGTCCGATTTCTGCGGCTGCGGCAGGGTCTTGCCATCCATCGCAAGGTCGATCTTGATCTCGACCTGGCCCTTCTGCTCGTTCTGGCGGCGAGAGAAATAGCAATATTGCTGGAACGGCTGCTCCTCGTTGGCGCGGAAGTTCCAGCCGGTGACGATCTGGCCATCCATGTAGGGCACCTGCTTGAACACCGTGAAGGTGGTGTTCACGGGAGCCTTCGAGGCGGGCGCCGCATCGGCGCCGAGCTGGGCCTTGGTCGGAGTCGGAGCCCCGCCGGCCTTGGGCAGGCCGCCCTCGAGCTTCAGAACGTTGTCGGTCAGCGTGACCTCGCCCTTGGTCTTCAGCGTCACATCCGAGAGGGCCGCCTGCATCGCGGCAGCGATCTTCTCGGCCGCCGAGTCGAACTGGTTCATATAGGCGTAGCCGTAGGATGCCGCGCCGATCCCCATTCCGGCGAGGAGCGTGAAGGCCCCTGCCCCGAGGGCGCGGAACAGGAAGGCCCGCGCCGCGATGATCCGCGCTTCCGCCCGCAGGCGGCCGTTCACGCTCTGGGCGAGAACGACATTCTCCGGCGTGCCGGGCGTGTGAATGCTCATGCGCCGGCTCCCGCGCTGACGGCCTGGGCGGGCGGGCGCCGATCCATCGGGATCACCGCGCCGCCCGGCGCTGCGGCCGGGGCCGGGGCCGGGGCCACCACCGGGGCGACGCTAGCCGCCGCAGGCTGCACCGCCGCTTCCTCCGGAACGGGGCGCGGCTGGGTCAGCGCCATTTCCTGGCGTAGGGCGTCCGTGATCGAATCCAGCATGTAGGGCGTCGCCGCCGGATCGACGGTGGCGCCGAGATCGTCCTCGTCCATGAAGGTCTTGCGCACCGACACGGCGCAGAGGGCGAGGATCGTCGACGCGAAGGCGGCGCAGAGGGCCGGCACGAACACGAAGATCCGCAGGAAGGCGTGGACCTGCGCCTCGCTCACGTCGATCGGATCGACGCCGTAGACCATCGCGGTGAAGGAGTGCAGCTGCGATCGGTTGACCGAATTGCGGTAGGCCTGCTCGGCATCGGCGACCTTGCGCTCGGCGGCGCCGCGGTCGAGTTCGCCGCGCGCCTTGCGGGCGTCCTCCAGCAGCTTCATCACCGCGCCGCGGTCCGTGCCGGCCTTGGCGACGCTGGCATTCAGGGTCGCGGTCCGCGGATCGGTGACGCACTTCATGTTCGAGTAGCGCTGGCCCCGACTGTTGGTGCCGTAGACGCGTTCGCAGCGCTGCGGCGGCAGGCCGGCGAGCTGGCTGGCATTCTCGGCGCTGCGTTTCTCGATCTGATCCAGTTCCGTCGTATATTGGGCCACCCGAGCATCGGCCGCGGCGATCCGGTTGTCGATCGTCCCGCGATCGGCCTGGGCATCCTTGAGCGCCGTCTTGGCTTTCGCGGCATCCATCAGGCGGGGGTGGAACATCATTTCGCCGAGCTGCGACACCGATTTGGTGGTCACGCCTGCCGCGAAGATGATGCCGACGATCGCCAGCATTCGGATCACGTACGAGCGCTGCGTCCGCGCCAGGATGCCGAGGGGGACGCGACACAGCTCCACCGCCGCATAGACCAGCGGTGCCAGGAGCATGAAGTAGAACGCCTTGGAATCACCGTCGCTGTAGACGCCCGCGAACAGCCAGGCGCCCCAGAGCGACGCTCCGATCACCATGAACTCGACGAGGTAGGCGATCGAGACGTAGCCCCACTTGATGCGGTAGCCCTTCTCGATGTGTCGCTCGTGGGTCCAGCGCTCGGATTCCCGGCGCCATTCGCGGGCTTCCCGCTGCACGTCCCGGTTGGGCGGCGTCTTTCGCATGGGGCACTCGTGTCTCGAAACGCGCCATCGCGCGCTTCACCGTTCATTAACGCTTCGCCTTATGCGCGCATTGTGCCGTTTTTGCGCCGCATCAGAGACGCCGACGGCACGGTCGCCCCCATTCCAATTGCCGCAGCCAGCCAATTCGTGATTTCGCGCCCCGTGCACGGTTGCGTCGACCGGTCGCCAGCGGCCATGGTCCTGCGAGGAACCGTGCTGCGAAGAACCGTGCGGCGAGGAACCCGGCCGCTCTCCGCGACGCCGCCCGGCGGTTCCGCGCTTCAGGAGACATCTCGAACCGATGACGGACGTGCACGCCGGCTCCTACAAGGAAGCGATTCTGTTCCTCGTCACCGCTGGCGTGGTGGTGCCGCTGTTCCATCGCCTGCGGATCAGCCCGGTCCTCGGCTTCATCGGAGCCGGCGCCCTGCTCGGCCCCTTCGGTCTCGGGCGCTTCGCCGAGACGTATCCCTGGGTTTCGACCTTCACGATCGCGAACCGGTCGGAGATCGCCCATCTGGCGGAATTCGGCGTCATCTTCCTGATGTTCATGATCGGGGTCGAGCTGTCCTGGGAACGCCTGCGGACGCTGCGCCGCCTGGTCTTCGGCCTCGGCTCGATCCAGGTCCTGGCCTCATCGGCCGTCATCGGCGCCATCCTGTTGTCGCTCTCGGTTCCCCTGGCCGCCGCGATCATCGTCGGCCTCGCCCTGGCCCTGTCGTCGACCGCCGTGGTCCTGCCGGTCCTGGCCGACCAGAAGCGACTGAACACGCCGGCGGGCCGCGCCAGCTTCGCCGTGTTGCTGTTCCAGGATCTCGCGGTAGCCCCGGTGTTGTTCGCCATCGCGGTGCTGGGCCGCAACGACGGCTCCGACGTGGGCGGCGCCCTGGCCCTCGCTCTGGGCCAAGCGGCCATCGCCATCGTGGTGATCGTGGTGGTGGGGCGTCTCGCCCTCCGGCCGCTGTTTCAGCTCGTCGCCCGGACGCGGTCACCCGAACTGTTCATGGCGGCCTGTCTCCTGGTCATCATCGGCACGGCCGTGACCGCGGCGGCGGCCGGCCTGTCGATGACGCTCGGCGCCTTCGTCGCCGGCCTGCTGCTGGCCGAGACCGAGTATCGCCGCGCCATCGAGGCCACGATCGATCCGTTCAAGGGCCTGCTCCTCGGCGTGTTCTTCGTCTCCGTGGGCATGAACCTCGATCCGGCCCATCTGATGTCGGCGCCCGGTGCCGTGCTGGGGCTGGCGATGGCGCTGATCCTGATCAAGGGCGCGGTGATCGTCGCGGCCGCCCGCTTTCTCAAACTCTCCCGATCGGTGGCCATCGAGGCCGCCCTGCTGCTCGGACCGGGCGGCGAGTTCGCCTTCGTGCTGATCGGCGGGGCGCTCGCCGGTGGGCTCGTGCCCGAGGAGGTCGGACAGGCCGCCCTCATCGTCACCACCGTGACCATGATCGCGATTCCCGCGCTCGCGGTCGTCGGCCGGCGCCTCGGTAAGCGCTTCATCACCGCGCAGCTGGGTCGCGCCCGGGCCGAACCAGTGCCCGATCGCCAGCAGAACCGCGTCATCATCGCCGGCTATGGCCGGGTCGGCCGCCTCGTCGGCGAGATGCTGACCCGCCACAAGATCCCGTACCTGGCGCTCGACGCGGATGCCGCCCGGGTTTCGGAACACCGCCGCCTCGGCAACCCGGTCTATTTCGGCGATTCGGCCAATCCCGAATTGCTGCGGCGCTGCGACATCGCCAATGCGCGGGCGCTGGTGGTCACGCTGGATACGCCGCGTGCCGTCGAAGCGGTGGTCGAGGCGGCCCGGGCCGAGCGGCGCGACATCACCATCGTGGCCCGGGCGCGCGACGCCCGCCACGCGACCGCCCTCTACGAAATGGGTGTGGACGATGCGGTCCCGGAGACCATCGAGGCGTCGCTGCAACTCTCCGAGGCGGTCCTCGTCGATGTCGGCGTGCCGATGGGCCTCGTGATCGCCTCGATCCACGAGCGGCGCGACGAGTACCGGGCGATGTTGCGGAAGAAGGAGACCGAGGTCCGTCCTGCGTTCCGGGCGCGCCGCACCGTCGGCAAGGGCCAGGAGGGACGGGAGACGCCGGCCGTCGCGGACGAGTCCGCCATCAAGCCCGCGATCAAGAGCGCCTGAGACGCATGCGGGCGGACGAATCACTCAGAGCAGGCGGCCCTGCCCGCGCAGGGGCATCATGGGCGCCGGCAGCACGGTGGCGCCCGCCGACGGCGACGTGCCGCCCGGAGCGGTCTTGAGCGCGGGCGGAGGTCTCGGAGTGGCAGGCTTCAGGGCGTCGGGCGGCTTCGGGCTCCGCTGTTTGGCCCGGCGCACGGGCGGATTCAGGCTCGGGTCCATGCCGGGCGCGTAGCTACAGCGATACACGATCTCGTCGGGCGGCCCGAGACCGGTGTCGAGCGGGATGGTCACCGTATCGTCGTTGAACCGCCATTTGCGCGTGCCCTTGTCCCAGTACAGCCAGATCGTGGTCGGGTGGCCCTGGACCGAGAAGATCGCCGCCTTCTTCGAGACGGCCCGGATGGTGCGCGGCTCGTACATCCCCTTGGCCCGATAGGCGTCGGCGAAGGAGGCGGGCTGGCGATCGATGAAGGTGTTGCGCACCACCTGAATCGTCGCGCCCGGCTCGGACAGGAACCGTTTGAAATCGCTCAACGAGCGCAGCGCGAGCGCCATGTCGGTCACTCCTTTACTCTACCCAAAGACCATGCGCCCTGACGACTTGCCCTGACTTGCACGAGACCGTGGGACCAAGATGTTCGATTCAGATGACAAGTCCTCTCCGCCGGAATAACCTCCCACAGGAGCTATCAACAGAAATTCCGGGTTATACCCAGTTTAACCTATGTCAGTCGGCCCGTCGCGCTGGCCGGGCGGCCCCTTGACCCCGGGCATCGCTTCCTCCGTTGTCGTCCCATGCTGCTCCAGTTCTTCACCGCCCTGCGCGAGGCCAAGGTTCCGGTCACCCTCCGGGAGTTCCTGACCCTGCTCGGTGCCCTGGACCGGGATCTGGCCGAGAAGCGCGTCGAGGAATTCTACCTTCTCGCCCGGACCGCCCTGGTGAAGGATGAGCGCAACCTCGACCGGTTCGATCGCGTGTTCGGGACCGTATTCAAGGGTCTCGAAACCCTCGGCGAGGCGACGGCCCCCGCAGCGATCCCGGAAGCGTGGTTGCGCAAGCTCGCGGAGAAATACCTGACGGAGGCCGAGAAGGCGGAGCTTCAGGCGCTCGGCTGGGACAAGCTGTTCGAGACCCTCAAGCAGCGCCTGGCCGAGCAACGCGAGCGGCACCAGGGCGGCAACAAGTGGATCGGGACCGGCGGCACCTCACCCTTCGGGGCCTACGGCTACAATCCCGAGGGCATCCGCATCGGCCAGGACGGCAACCGCAACTTCCGCGCGGTGAAGGTCTGGGACAAGCGCACCTTCAAGGATCTCGACGACACCGTCGAACTCGGTACCCGCAACATGCGGGTGGCCCTGCGCCGCCTGCGCCGCTTCGCCCGCACCGGCGCGGCCGAGGAACTCGATCTCGACGGCACCATCCGGGAGACGGCGGCGAAGGGCTATCTCGACGTGAAGCTTCGGCCCGAGCGACGCAATGCCGTGAAGGTTCTGCTGTTCCTCGACGTCGGCGGCTCGATGGACGGGCACGTGGCGCTCGCCGAGGAGCTGTTCTCCGCCGCCCGCTCGGAGTTCAAGCATGTCGAGCACTTCTATTTCCACAATTGTCCCTACGAGCGGGTCTGGCGCGAGAACCGCCGGCGGCACGACGAGACGCTGCCGCTGCTCGACGTGCTGCGGACCTACCCGGCGGATTATCGCGTGGTCTTCGTCGGCGATGCCTCGATGAGCCCCTACGAGATCGCCATGGCGGGAGGCTCGGTCGAGCACTGGAACGAGGAGCCCGGCGCGGTCTGGCTCGGCCGCATCCTCGAGCGGTTCCCCAAGGCGGTCTGGCTCAACCCGGTGCCGCCGGAGCACTGGGCCTACACCCAGTCGATCGGCATGGTGCGGCGGCTGGTGGGCGACCGCATGTTCCCCCTCAACCTCGAGGGCATCGACGCAGCCATGCGGGCGCTGATCCGATAGGGTGACGCCGGAACGCCGAATCGGTTCGGGAGCGGGAGGCTGACGGATGCTCGACCGGATGCCGGAGGGCGGGTTCGCCCCCCTCGTCCCGGAACTCGATGTGACGGATCTCGAACGAAGCCTCGCCTTCTGGTGCGAAGGCCTCGGTTTCGACATCGCCTACCAGCGCCCCGAGAACGGCTTCGCCTATCTCGAGCACGCGGGAAGCCAAGTGATGCTGAACCGGATCAACGGCGCCTGGGAAACAGGTCCGCTCGCCCGACCGTTCGGACGCGGCATCAACCTTCAGATCACCGTGCGCGGCATCGACCCGATGCTCGAACGCCTCGCAACGCTCGGTTGGCCGCTCTTCCGACCGGCGCACGAGGCCTGGTATCGGGTCGGAGCCCGGGAGGTCGGTTGCCGGCAGTTCCTGATCCAGGACCCGGACGGCTATCTGCTGCGATTTCAGGAAAGCCTTGGGGTCCGGCCGGTCAGCCCTGTCGTGCCGGGGTCGTCACACTGAGCCCGTCGAGGTCCGGCGTGATCCGGATCTGGCAGCACAGGCGCGAGGTCGCGCGCACATCGGAGGCGAAGTCGAGCATGTCCTGCTCCATCGCCTCGGCGGGGCCGACGACCTCCGCCCAGGCCGCATCGACGTAGACGTGGCAGGTGGCGCAGGCGCAGGCGCCGCCGCACTCCGCATCGATGCCCGGGACGTTGTTGCGGATCGCCGCTTCCATCACGGTCGATCCCACGTCGCCCTCCACGGTCCTGGCCGTTCCGGCATGGTCGACGTAGGTGATCTTGGGCATCGGGGGCTCCGGGCTCGGACAACGCGTAGAACAGCCGGTTGTGCGGCGCATCGCCTGCCTTGAAGGGGCAGGCCTCCGAATGCAAGCGCGCTCGCCGGCCGGCTGAGGATTCTTGCGCTTACGCCGCAGAGGCCGCCCCGTTCCATCGGACCTCCGCGACGCGACGTCCGCGTGCCGATTTCAGGACGTTGCCGGCAGCGCCGCGAGGGTGTCCGCCACCGCTTCCGAGAGCGCCTCGGTGGAGACGGCGGCGTCTCCGGCCCGCAGGGCGTCCTCGACGGCACTGGCCCGCGCGGCGACCCGTCCGGCGCCGACCCCGAGGGCCGACCCCTTGAGGGTGTGGGCGAAATCGGCCCGCTCGCCCAGGGGACGCGCCGCCTCCCCGATCAACGGCAGGAGACGACGGCACTGGTCCGCGAACAGGCCCAGCAGTTCGGATGCGAGTTCGATATCCCCGAAGGTCTGGCGCGCCAGGAACTCGCGGTCGATCAGCATCGCTGCGTCGGTATCCGGCACGTCGGGTCCTTCGGCTTCCGGGGATCGAACGAGACCGCGCCTGTGCGCCCTCCCGGCTATCCACAGCTCAGGCTCGGGGCCGTTCGCTTCCGTTTAAGCGTTGAGGCATCATGCGGAAAGACGACGGAGCGGCGCCGGCCCCTGGCTTGGTAACCATTCCGTTAAGGTTTTTTGGGCGCCGCGGCGGGCTCGGGTATCCGAGCCCTGTGCCAAAGTCTAAAGTTCCTTGGTAAATTGGTAAAAGTAACCTTGATCGTCGGGTGCGGCCGGCGGTCGGGATACGCGTAACGAGGCGTTGTATGGCCACGGAAAAGAAGCTCAAGGACCCGGCCGAGGCGGCTTTGTCGGCGATCGAGCAGGCTCTCAACCTCGACGCGTTCGCCCAGGGCGACGACGCATCGCGGGTCGAGCCGCGGCTCCCCGACGTCGGCGACGGCGATCCTTTGCGCGATCCCACCGGACGCCTGGCTCCGCCCCGCCTCGATCTCGACCAGCCCCTGGCTTCCGACCTGCCGCCGCCGGACCGGAACCGGCCGCGCCGGGAGGGCGGCCTGCTGCCGCCCGACCGCTCCATGGTCGCCAACGACGACCGGCAGAACATCGGCATCCTGCAACAGACCCTGCGTGTCCGTCCGTCGGGCGCCCCCTACCTCGTGGCGGCGGGCGCCGGAGCGCTCTGGATCGCCGGCCTGCTGGGTCTCGCCTGGAGCCAGTCCGGCGGTGATCTGCGCGGCTTCTTCCAGGGCCTGACCGCGATCCAGAGCGCCGTTGCGGCGACGACGCTGGTCGGCCCCGTCGTCCTGTTCGCCATCATGGCCATGCTGGCGGTCCGCGCCCAGGAAATGCGCCTCGTCGCCCGCGCCGTGGGCGAGGTCGCGATCCGGCTCGCGGAGCCCGAGAATTTCTCCACCGACGCGGTGCTCACCATGTCGCAGACGGTCCGTCGCGAGGTGGCGGCGGTCGGTGACGGCGTCGAGCGGGCCCTGGCGCGCGCCGGCGAGCTCGAAACCCTGGTGCGCGGCGAGATCGCCACCCTGGAGCGTGCCTATTCCGACAACGAGATCCGCATCCGCTCCCTGGTCGACGAGCTGATCGCCCAGCGGGAATCGATCATCGCCAATGCCGAGCGCGTCCGCGGGGCCATCACGGGTACGCATCAGAGCCTGACGGCGGAGCTCGACGGCGCAGCCGAGCGCATCGTGTCGGCGGTGAACGGCGCGGGCGACCGGGTCACCACCGCCCTGGACGCGCGCGGCGAAGCGATCACCTCGGCGCTCGGCGAGCGCGGCGACGCGATCACGGCGGCCCTCGGCGAGGCGGGCGACCGCGTCGTCGAACTGGTCTCCGGCCGTGGCGACGATCTCGTTCAGCGCCTGGCATCGACCAGCGAGGGCGTGCGCGGCAACCTCGCGGAGGTCGGCACGGCCCTGACCCAGTCCCTGGAGACCCGGGCCGAGGAAGTCACCCGCGCCTTCGAGCGCACCGGCGGCATCCTCACCACCACGCTGGCGGAAAACGCCGGGCAGGTCGCCCGTACCCTGGCCCAGACCGGCTCCGAGGTCATCGAAGCCCTCAACCGCCAGGGCGGCGAGGTTCGCGAGACCTTCGAGCAATCCACCCGCGGCCTGGAAAACGCGTTCCTCACGCGCGGCTCCGAATTGACGGCGCAGTTCTCCACCACCGGCGGCGAGATCACCGCCCGCTTCGCCGAGACCGGCGCGGCCCTGACTCAGGAGATCACCGCCCGTGGCGCCGCTCTGCGCAGCGAGATCGAGACGGCGGGCACCGAGGTGTCGGACCTGATCGAGACCCGGGGCCGCGAGGCCCAGGCCAGCCTCGCCCTGGCGGCGAGCGCCGTGGTCGAGACCTTCGCGAACCGCGCCGAAGGCGTGCGCGACGACCTGATGCGGTCGGTGGAGAACATCGCGTCCGGCATCGACAATCACGGCGGGACCCTGGCCGGACGCATCGAGACGGCGGCGGAACGTCTGCACGAGACCATCACGGTCCATGGCTCCGAAATCTCGAACCTGTTCGAGACGCGCGGCCGCGATACGCAGGCGGGGCTGGCCCTCGCGGCGAGCGCCATCGTCGAGACCTTCGGCACGCGGGCGGACGCCCTGCGCGAAACCCTGCTCCGGTCCGTCGAAGGCATTGCCACCGGCCTCGACCAGCACGGCGGCGCCCTGGCCGACCGCATCGAGTCGGTCGCGAACCGCCTGCATCAAACGGTCTCCGTCGAGGGGCAGTCTTTGGAAGCCACCCTCGGCGCCACGGGTGATCGGGTCAGCGATCTCATCCGCCATCGGACCCAGGAGGCGACGGAGGTTCTCGACGGCGCCCTGAGCGGGCTCGGTCAGGCCTTCGAGACGCGGACCCTCGGCGCCCTCGAAAGCCTGCGTTCGACCGCCGCGACGCTCGACGAGCAGATCGGCAGCCGGACCTCGGAGGCCGCCGAAACCTTCCGGCGCAGCGCCGAAGAGACCACCGTTTCCCTCGGCGCCAGCACGACCGAAGCCTCGCAGGCCCTGCGTCGCGCCTCGGCGAGCGCCACGGGCGAACTCGAAGCCCGTACCGTCGAAGCCGTTCAGATCTTCGAGAACCGGCTTTCCGCCACCTCGGCGGATCTGGCGGCTCGGACGGCCGAGGCCGCCGAACTCCTGCGCCATGCCGCCGATAGCGTCGGCGGCGCCGTGGGCGCCCGCGCGACGGCTTCGATTGAGGCCCTTCGGACCACGCTCGACGCGGTCAACGACGAACTGGTCCGGCGCGCCGAGGAAGCGGCCGGCCTGATCGCCCGTGCGGCCGATGGTCTGGGCGGCGATCTCACCGCCCGGGTTCGCGACGTCGAATCCGCCTTCGGAAGCCATGGCCAGACCCTCGGCGAGCTGATTGCCGCCCAGGCCCAGGAGGCTCAGGCCCAGCTCGCGAATACCGGCCGCGACATCGTGCTGGCCGTCACCGCTCAGGGGGCCCGCGTCAACGATGCGCTGAGCCAGACCGGTGCGAGCTTTGCCGACACCACCGAGACGCGTGTGCAGGCCATCGACCGCGTTCTCAACGATCGGCTCGCCACCCTTCAGGAAACCATCGCCCGCGGCGACATCCTCGCCGACCGCATCTCGCGCGACACCGCCGCCCTCACCGAATCCGTCTCCGGGCGGCTGGAGGAGATGGACCGCGTCATCACCGTGCAGGGCAACGCCGTCGCCGACCGCATCGCCGAGCGGACGCGCGAAGCGCAGGCGGCCGTGGAAAGCCAGCTCGGCGCCCTCGAGGAGCGTTCGAACCGTCGCTCCACCGAGATCGGCGAGACCTTTGCCAATCTGGTGGCCCAGATCGACGGCCATCTCGGCGGCCGCGCCACGGCCCTCAACGAAGCGCTGATCGTGCGCACCGCCGAGATGGCGCGCGTCATGGTCGAGAGCGGCCGCGACCTTGTCCAGACCCTCGATGCCCGCGCCGACACCATGGCGCTCGATCTCGCGCAGCGCAGCGCCGATCTCGGCGACGTGCTCGGCGAGCGCTCCGCCGAGATCGCCCGCCGCCTCGACGAGCAGACCCTCGAATTGTCCCGCCGCCTCGACGAGGGGGCCGGGCGCTTCGATGCCGGCGTGCTCGGGCGCCTGGAGGCGATCGGTACCGCGCTCGAAGAGCGCAGCCGCCTGATCGAGGAATCCTTCGGGGCGCAGGCCTTCGAAGCGATCCGCCTGATCGAGAGCCGCACCCGGGCCGTGGACGAGGATCTCGCCAACCGCACCCGCGAACTCGTGGACATGATCGTCGCCCGGACCGACGGCGCCAACACGGCCCTCGACACCCAGGCCGGCGCCATCCGCCAGGCCTTCGCCGAGCGCGCCGACGAACTCGTCCGCCTCATCGACGCCCGTACGGCGGCGATGGGCTCGGAGCTCGACGAGAAGGGCCGGGCCGTGTTCGGCGCCCTGGGCGGCCGGATCACCGAACTGGCGCGCCTGTTCGATCTCGGCAGCAACTCGCTCGGCGAGGTGCTGGAGCAGCGCGGCGAGTCGATCCTGGCCCGCCTGCGCGAGATGGTGGCGGAGGCGGATCGCCAGCTCACCGACGGCGAAGGCCGCCTCGGCTCGACCCTGGATCGCCGCACCCTCGACATCAGTTCGCTGCTCGACGAGGGCGTTCGCACCGTTCACCAGCTCCTCGACGACCGGACCGGCGAGATCCGCGCTCTGCTCGACACCCACGCCAACAGCCTGGGCTCCAGCTTCAGCGACCGCCTCACTCCGCTGCACGACACGCTCGATCAGCGTGGCCGCGCCCTGGTCGACACCATCACGGCGAGCCTCGGCAGCGCGGCCGAGGCCGTGGAGGCCCGCACCCAGGCCCTGGCCACGCTCTTCGAGGAGCGCATCGAACACCTCGACGAAGTGGTGGATCGCCGTGGCGGCACTCTGTCCGACGCCGTCGAGGCGCGCACACGGGCGCTGGCGGAGACCTTCGACCAGCGCATCGGTGCCCTGGACGAACTCACCGATCGCCGCAGCGGGGAGATGGCACAGGCCGTGGACGAGCGGACGCGGGCCCTGGCCAACCTGTTCGACCATCGCATCAACATCCTCGGCCAGCTCGTCGACCACCGCGGCGCGACCCTCACCGAGACCCTGGAGAACCGGACCGAGATCCTCGCCAATCTCCTCGCTGAGCGCATCGGCGCCCTGGATGAGATCATCGGCGGTCGCGGCGCCCATCTGAATCAGGCCCTGGACGCGCGGACCCACGGCCTGCGCAGCCTGTTCGACGAGGTTCTGAGCACCCTCGATTCGGTGGTCGACACCCGCACGGACGCTTTGACCGATCGGGTCGAGGCCCGGACGCGCGGCCTGACGACGCTGTTCGACGAGCGGATCGGCGCCCTCGACCGACTGGTCGACCATCGCACCGGCACGTTGTCGGACGAGGTCGATGCCCGCGCCAAGGCGCTGGTCTCGCTCATGGACACGCGGGTCGAGCACCTCGATCAGCTCGTCGACGAGCGGGCGCGCGCTCTGCGCCAGCAGGCCGAAGCCCTCACCCACACCCTCGTCTCGCTGTTCGAGGAGCGGCTGCGCAATCTCGACCATCTGGTCGAGGATCGGGCGACCTCCCTGGTGGCCCAGACGGACGACCGGACCCGGACTCTCGTGGCGATCCTCGACGAGCGCCTCACCACGCTCACGCAGGTTGTTGACGGTCGTACCGGCACGCTCACCGACCGGGTCGACGAGCGGGTCCGGCACCTGGCCTCGGTGTTCGATACGCAGTTGCGGACCCTCGACGAGACCGTGGAGCATCGGGCGGACGGTCTCGCGGAGCAGGCCGAGATCCGCGGCCGCGCCCTCGCCACGCTGTTCGACGAGCGCCTGTCGGCCCTCGATGCCCTCGTGGAAGCCCGGGCCACCGAACTCTCCCGCACCATCGACACGCAGGGCAATGCCCTGGTGGAAGCGGTCGACAGCCGCGCCGACGCCTTCACCAGCCGCATCGACAGCCGGATGAAGGTGTTTGCGACCCTCGTCGCCTCGCGCGGCGACGCCCTGGCCTCGGCCTTCGACGATCGCCAGGATGCCTATGCGACCCTGGTCGACGAGCGCACCGCGGCGATGCTCACGGCGCTCGACGAGCGTGTCGCGCGTCACGCCACCCTGGCCGAAGCCCACAGTCAGGCCCTGGCCGCGACGCTCGATCAGCGCAACGAGGCCGTGGCGTCCCTGCTCGACAGCCGCACCGGCGCCATGACGGAGGCGTTCGACCGGCGCTCGACGGCGCTGGCGGGTCTGGTCGAAGCCCGCGGGCAGTCTCTCGCCCGGCGTCTGGCCGAGAGCGCCGAGACGATCACGCGCGCCATCGAGGAGGGCGGCGGCGCTCTCCTCGACACCCTGGACGGACGCGGCAAGGCCGTCGTCACCGCGCTCACCGACCAGTCGGAGCGCCTGCGCGAGATCGTGGACGGGCCGGCGGCGCAGCTGGCCGAGGCTCTGACCCTGCGCGGCGACGCCATCGAGCGGGCCCTGAACGAGAGCGGCGCCCCGCTGGTCGCAGCCATCCGCGAGCGGACGGACGCCCTGGCGGCCCAGTCCCGGGCCTCCGCCGAGGCCCTGCTGTCGGTCATCGACGGCGGTGCGGCGCGGGCGATCGCGGCGCTCACCAACGCCAACGATCAGATGCGCGGCGACCTCTACAAGGTCCTGGAGCGGATCGACGGGTCGAATGACGGCCTCAGGGAATTGCTGGCCGGAACGGGTGAAAACCTCGGGCGGATCGAGGCGGGCCTGTCGGGTCGCATCGCCGACATCCGCGAAGGGCTTTCGGCGATCGCCAGCGAGACCGAGCGCGCCAGCACCGGCGTGGCCGAGCAGGTCGCGCAGCTCAAGGCGGTCGCCGAAGGGGCGCTGCAGGATGCGGCGGAGCTGACCGCATCCCTCGACGATCGCGGTCGCGCGCTCAACGAGATCGGCCGCAACCAGGCCGGGATCCTGCGTCAGGCCGTCGGCCAGCTCGAAGGCGCTGCGGGCCAGCTGAAGGGCGCCACCGGCGAACTCGAGAGCGTCGAGGGGCGCCTGGGCGATCGTCTCGCCGAGCGCGAGCGCGCCATCACCGATGTGCTGTCGCGCATCGAGGAGCGCTCCGGGACCTTGGAAGAGCAGACCGCGCGCTTCGACGCCCTGATCGGCCAGACCCTGCGGTCGGCCGAGGCGCGCACGAAGGCCCTCGGGGCCAGCCTGTCCGAGACAGCGACCGGCGCCGGCGCCACCGTCACCCAGGCCTTCGAAGGCCTGCGCGCCGGAGCCGACACCGAGAGCGAGCGGACGGCCCAGGCCGTGCGGACCGCGATCGAGGCGGCCTCGCAGCAGATGATGACCGTCCTGGAGACGGCCTCCAGCCGCTTCGGCGAGTCGGTCTCGGGCTTGCGCGAGATGGCGGCCGAGATCCGGCGCGAGCTCGACGCGACCCGCGCCGATCTCCAGCGCGGCGTCCTCGAGATCCCGCGCGACACGCAGGAGGCGACCGGCGCGATGCGCCGCGTGGTCTCCGAGCAGCTCAAGGCCCTGACCGAGCTGTCCACCCTGGTGCAGAGCTCGGGGCGGGCGGTGGATGCGGTCGCACCGAAAGTCTCGGAGCCGCGACGCCCCGAGGCCCCGGCGCCCGTCCCGGCCGAGTCCGCACCGGTCAAGATCGCGCCGGCCAAGTCCGCGCCCACCAAGGTCGCGCCTGCCAAGGCGTCTGCCCCGGCCCCGGCGAAGCCGGCGCCCGCCTCCCGTCCCGGCCAGTCGATCAACGTCGTCTCCGCCCCGGCGTCCCGGACCGGCGAAGTGCTTCGTCCCGGCACCGCCCCACGCCCGGATGCGCGGGGGTCCGAGAACCGCGGCTGGCTCTCCGACCTGCTGACGCGCGCCTCCCTCGACGACGACGCGGACCCGGAGACGGACGCGCAAGGGCTCGGCACCCAAGGGCTCGGCACGCAAGGGCTGGGCTCGCAAAGCCCCACCGTGAAGGCGACGCCGACCCTGCAGGGCGAGGCGCAGAAGAATGCGGCCGAGCGCGGCCGGACCGCCCTGGAGACGATCTCCAGCGACATCGCCAAGATGATCGACCACCAGACCGCGGTGGACCTGTGGGAGCGCTATCGCCGGGGTGAGCCGAACCTGTTCGACCGCCGCATCTACACGGCGCAGGGTCGGCAGACCTTCGAGGAGGTCCGTCGCCGCTACGCCGGCGACGCGGATTTCCGGCGCACGGTGGATCGCTACGTGGGCGAGTTCGAGCGCCTGCTCGGGGATGTCTCGAAGAACGACCGCGACTCGTCGCGGGCCGATGCCTACCTCACCTCGGAGACCGGCAAGGTCTACACCATGCTGGCCCATGCCAGCGGGCGCTTCGACGGGGCCTGAGCCCCGATCAGGCACGGCCGGGAGCGGCAGCCCCCACCCTCCTCCGGGACGGTGGGGGTTTCTGTTTTTCGAGCCGAGAACCGGGATGCGGCCTTCAGATCAGGCCGAGGCTCGCAAGCTCACGGCGCAGGGGTTCGGGCATCTCGGCGAGGCCCCCGGCGGTGCCGGCATCGAGGTCCGCAGGCGCGTCTTCGGCCTTCAGATAGCGCCAGCCCTGAAACGGCCGGCACGGCCGTGGCGAGACGGCGGTTACGGCGGGCTCGAGGACCAGCCGACACCGGCCGATGCCGTCCGCATCGGTGAACGGCGTGATGGCGGTGACCGATTGCCGGCACAGCAACGTCCCCTTGATCACCCAGTAGATCGAGCCGCGTCCGGCGATGTCGGTGGCCCGGGTCGGCACCATCCGGGTGGTGTGCACCGGCGATGGATCACGCCCCTGGCGCAGCGCGTCTTCGCGATGATGTGCGATCCGCGCTTCCAGCTCCGCGATGCTGGCGGGGCCGACGCAGAGTTTCAGCAGGTGGAGGGTTTGAGGGGCGGCCATGGCGGCGTTGTACCAGCCATCCGGTTTCGAGGCGCGCGCTGGTTGGGGCGCGCGACGCCGCGTCGCTCGGGCCTCTCGGGATTAGGAGAACAGCGCCCGCTTCTCGTCATCGGTGAGCGCATCGATCTCGGCGAAGGCCGTGGCGATATCGGTTTGGGCCTTCTCCGAGACCTGAACCGTGGGGGGGCTCATCCGGTCGGCCACATCGTCGACCGATGCGACTTGCGGCTGGTCTTCCGCGTCCGGCCGGATCTGCGCGTCGCCGCGCCCCTCATCGGCATCGAGGGATGTGTCGAACGAGGCGGCGGCTTCGGGAAGCCCGGTGCTGAGACCCGAGGCATCCACGTCGGGAGCGTCTCCTTCGGAAGCATCCATCTCGGGAGCGTCCGCTTCGAAGGCATTCAAATCGGAGGCTTCCAGATCGGAGGCTTCCAGATCGGGCACCTCCACCGCATCCGGCTCCCGGTCGGGCTCCATCACGGCATCGGTCACCTCCAGGAAGACGATGTCGTCCGCCATCGGTCCATCCGGCAGAGGTACGGGGGTCGACGCCCTCGGTTCTGCGGCGGAGGTGTCCATCGCGATATAGCGGTCGACATCGCTCTGACAGAGATCGGCCGGAACCTCCGGTGTCGCGGAGCCGCCGGGCGCCGTCGGCACCGGATCGAGCGCATCGCCCCAGATCGCCATCATGGCGGCGAGGCGTTCCTCCAGATACCGCAATGTGTGGATGACGCGGGCGATGCGCTGAGCCGTGAGATCCTGGAACGAGCAGGCGGTGTAGATCGCGGTGGCCCGCCGGTCGAGTTCGTCGCAGGCCGCTGCGTCGGAGCCGGATTCGCGCAGGTTCCAGGCGGTTTCCTGGACGTTCTCGGCGGCACTCAGGATGTCCGAAGTCGCCCGCTCGGTGGAGCGCACGATGGCGTCGAGGGCCGCCGAAGCCCCGCCCAGGCTGCTCTGGTCCTGATCGGGCGACTTGATCGCCGCGATCTCGGCTTTCGTGCGGGCGATGGCATGGGCCATGTCCATCAGGTCGCCGCGGACCCGGCCGATCTGGCTGGTGTCCCGGTCGCTGGTCACGGCAGCCTCGAGCCGGGCGATGGCGTCGAGGAGAATTCCGGTGTCGCTGGTGCGGTTGCGGCGCAGGTAGGCGTCGAGAAACCAGCGCCCACGCTCGCTCTCGGTCATCGCCGCTTCGATACGGTCGTATTCGGAGACGTCGATCGACGTCAGCGATTGGGAACTCGACATCAAGCACTCGTCCTTGCCGGTGCTGTGACCGGCACGTGGTGCCTGGGTCAAAGCCACCGCAGGTTGACAGGATCGTTTTAACGCCGGCTTTACGCAGCTTCCGCCTGACGCGACGTATCCACAGGCCCCCTCGCCCCGATCCGGTCGACTTGTCCGACACCGCCTCTGCCGACACCCGCCAGGCCCATCCGGAGCCGAACGCCGCCCGGCTCTCGGTCCTGTACGCCGTCGTCTTCGTGGAGATCGGCATCGCCATGCCGTTCATGCCGGTCTGGCTGAACGCCCTCGGACTCGACCCCACCGTCATCGGCGCCCTGCTCGCTCTGCCGATCGCGATCCGCATCGTCTCGACCGCGCCGCTGGTGGGTCTCATCGACCGGGGCATCGCGGCCCCTCGCATCCTCCTGGTCGGGAGCCTTGTCCTGGCGGCGACCTACGTGCTGATGCCGGCGGGGGCAGCGATCGGATGGCCTTTGCTCGCGCTCCTGATCGCGCTCAATGCCGTGGCGGCGGCGCCGCTGGTGCCGAGTATCGATTACCTGACCTTGAGCGCGGTGCGGCGGAGCCGGCACCTCGAATATGCCCGCATCCGCATGGCCGGCTCGATCGGCTTCCTGCTGGCGAACTTCGCGGGCGGTGCCGCCCTCGGGGCGCTGGGCGAGCGCTTGGCGGTCCCGCTCCTGCTCACCGTCCTGGCGCTGATCGCCGCCGCGGTCGTGGTGCTGGCGCGTGTCGATGCTCCACCGACGCCGCCGCCTCACCCGGACGGTGGCCGCCCGCGCCTACCCGGCGTGCTGTGGCTGTCCATCGGGGCCGCCGCGCTGATCCAATCGAGCCATGCGGCGATCTATGCGTTCGGGAGCATCCACTGGACGACCCACGGCATCTCGACGGCCTGGATCGGCACGCTCTGGGCGATCGGCGTGGCATCGGAGATCGTGCTGTTCGCGCTGATCGGCCGCCTTCCGGCGCGCTGGCGCAACCCGTTCGTCCTTCTCGCCCTTGGGGGCGGGGCCGCGCTGGTGCGCGCGCTCGGCCTCGCCTGGTTCGGCGACCGGCTCGGGCCGGTGATCGTCCTGCAGATGCTGCACGGCCTCACCTTCGGGGCGACCCAGCTCGGCGCCATGGCGGCGGTGTCCCGGTTCGCACCGGACGGAGCGCGCGGCCGGGCGCAGGGCACGGTGAGCTCGGCCGGCGCCCTCGCCTCGGCCTCCGCCACGCTGATGACGGGGGTCGCCTATCAGGCCGGAGGCGGCCCGCTCACCTTCGCGCTGATGGCCCCGCTGGCCGGACTCGGCTTGTGCCTCGTGGCACGCGCCGCGCGATCCGCCCGCGCTTTCGGCCTTCACACCACCACGTTTGTGGGCCAGCACACCGGATCGCGGGATCAACCTTGACCGTCCGGTAACCGTACGCGGTGATAGATGATCGCGGCATGGGAGTGCGGCGTCATTGGGTAGAGCCGAGATCAGGACCAATCCGGAAGTGGCCGACGCCGCGTTCCTCGAGAACGGGCATATCGGCCTGTCCGGACGTTGGACCGCCGACCAGGGTGCGGCCGTGGAACGGGCAGCGGCCCGCATCGCCGCCAGCGCCCCGGGCATCACCTTGCTCATAGACCTGAGCCGCGTGGCACGTCTCGACACGCTGGGCGCGTGGGTGCTCGAACGGACCCGGGCCGAAGTCGAGGCCGCGGGCGGACACGTCGCCTATGCCGGGGCCGCACCGGAACATCGTATCCTCCTCAGCGAAGTGAAGCTCCCGGTCGCCGAGCCCGCCCCGGCGTCGCGCGGGCGCATCGCCGGATTCCTGGACGATCTCGGCCGGCGGGTCGTCGGCGCCAAGTCGGACCTCGTCACCGGTCTCGCCTTCTTCGGCGAGGTCGTGCTCGCCTGCATCCGCGTCGCCGCGCGTCCCGGCACCTTCCGTGGCACCGCGCTGATCAATCAGATCGAACAGGTCGCCTTCCGGGGCGTGCCGATCATCGTGCTGATCTCGTTCCTCGTGGGCGGCATCGTCGCGCAGCAAGGCATCTTTCAGTTGCAGCGCTTCGGAGCCCAGAGCTTCGTGGTGAACCTGATCGGGCTGCTCATCCTGCGCGAACTCGGCGTGCTCCTCACCTCGATCATGGTGGCGGGCCGGTCGGGCTCGGCCTTCACGGCCGAGATCGGCTCGATGCGGATGCGCGAGGAGGTCGATGCCCTGCGGGTCATGGGGCTCGACCCGATCGAGATCCTGATCGTGCCACGCATCCTCGCCCTGGTCATCGGCCTGCCGATCCTCACCTTCCTGGCGTCACTCGCGGCGCTGGCCGGCGGCGGCCTGACGGCCTCCCTCTATGGCGGCATGACCGTGGACGCCTTCCTGGCCCGCCTGCAGGCGGCCGTGTCGCTCCATCACGTCGCCGTCGGGCTGATCAAGGCCCCGTTCATGGCTCTCATCATCGGGATCATTGCGACGATCGAGGGTTTCGCCGTGGAGGGTTCGGCCGAGTCTCTGGGGCGCCACGTCACGGCCTCAGTCGTCAAGTCTATCTTCATGGTCATCGTCCTCGATGGACTGTTTGCCGTCTTCTTCGCCGCGATCGATTTCTGAGGCCATGCAGACCGCTTCCGCCCCCCACACGCCGGCAAACGTCAGGACGGCCAGTCTCGCCACGGCGAGCGCCGCCGCGCCCGAGCCGATCATCCGGGTCCGCGACCTCGTCGTGGGCTTCGGCAGCAAGATCGTGATGAAGGGCCTCGACCTCGACATCCGGCGCGGCGAGATCCTGGGCTTCGTCGGGCCGTCGGGCCAGGGCAAGTCGGTCCTGACACGGACGATTCTGGGGCTGGTTCCGAAGCGGGCCGGCACCATCGAGGTGTTCGGCGAGGACATGGATGGCCTGACCGTGGCCCGCAGGCGGCAGATCGAGCAGCGCTGGGGCGTGCTGTTCCAGCAAGGCGCCCTGTTCTCGGCCCTGACCGTGAAGCAGAACATCCAGATGCCGATGCGCGAGCACCTGGACCTGTCCGAGCGCCTGCTGGACGAATTCGCCCGCCTCAAGATCGAGATGGTGGGCTTGAAGCCGGATGCGGCCGACAAGCTGCCGTCCGAACTCTCCGGCGGCATGATCAAGCGGGCCGCCCTCGCGCGCTCCCTGGCCCTCGACCCCGAGATCCTGTTCCTCGACGAGCCGACCTCCGGGCTCGACCCGATCGGTGCCGGCGAGTTCGACGAACTCGTCGCGACGCTGAAGCAGACCCTCGGGCTGACGGTGTTCATGGTCACCCACGATCTCGACAGCCTCTACACCGCCTGCGATCGCATCGCGGCCCTCGGCGATGGGCAGATCATCGCGCAGGGGACCATCGAGGAGATGCTGGAGAGCGACCATCCCTGGTTGCGCTCCTACTTTCATGGCAAACGCGGACGTGCCGTCGTCACCAAGGGTCCGCATCATGCGCCCGCCTGAGACCAGCGACGCGCGGCGTGTGGCCTCGCACCGCATCAGACCCATCCCGCCAAGGTATCGTTGATCCGATGGAGACTCGCGCGAACTACGCCCTCATCGGCGCCTTCACCCTCGCGGTGCTGGTGGCGGCCTTCGGATTCGTGTTCTGGCTCCAGGGCGGTTCCCGCAGCCAGGTCCGTCAGGCCGTGCGTATCGTCTTCTCCGGCAGCGTCGGAGGCCTCGCCAAGGGTTCGACCGTGGCCTTCAACGGCATCAAGGTCGGCGAGGTCACCGATGTGCGGCTTCTGCCGCAGGACCCGCGCCGCGTCGTCGCCATCGTGGAGGTCGAGCGGACCACGCCCCTGCGTGCCGACACCCGCGCTCGCCTCGACTCGGCGATGCTGACCGGCGTCTCGACGATCTCACTTTCCGGCGGCAACGCCGATGCGCCGGCCCTTACGCCGGGCTCGGGCGATCAAATCCCGACGATCTTCGCCGACAGCTCCGACATCCAGGACATGATGGCGGCGGCCAAGCAGATCGCGCAACGCGCCGACGACGTGCTCCAGCGCCTCGACAAGGTGGTTGCCGGCAACGAGGGCGCGATCAACCGCACCCTGGCCAATGTCGAGGCCTTTTCGAAGACGCTGGCGGATGCCGGCCCCGCCGTCAGCGGTCTCGTCAAGGCGATCGACGGCCAGAAGCTCAATCGCGTCATCGACAACACCGACCGGTTCACCGGCGCGCTCGCCGCCGGCAGCGGCGACATCGAAGCGGCCCTGAAGGACGCCCGTTCCCTGGCCGCCAAGCTCAACGCTTCCGCGGATCGCGTCGACGCGGTGCTCAAGGGCGCGGAAGGCTTCCTCGGTTCGGCCTCGGGCTCCGCCGGGACCAGCACCTTCACCGAAGTGCGCGAGGCCGCGATCTCGGTTCGCGATGCGGGACGCGCGTTCCGCACGCTGTCCGAGAACCTCGACAAGCGCACCTCCAACATCGCCACGAGCTTCAATCGCCTGAGCGGGACGGGACGGCGCGAGGTCGAGGCCCTGTCGACCGATGGCCAGCGGACGCTCAACACCCTGAACCGAACGGTGAAGAGCCTCGAGCGCGACCCTTCGCAGGTGATCTTCGGCGGAAAGCCATCGTTGCCGGAATACAACGGCAACCGGTGATCGGCGTTTTCCGCAGCCGACGGTGCTGCGCCACACGCCACCAATCCTGCGCTAGGTTAGTTTACCGCCACGCCGCGCTCCAGCGCAGCGATGGGTTTTCCAGAATGCGTATGTCGATCACCAACACGGCAAGGGGCTTCAGGGCGGCGCCCGCGCAGGCCCGCGGCCTGCTCGCCGTGATGCTTCTGGCGGCCGGTCTCGGTGGGTGTGGAGGCGGCGCCGTGCCGCTCACCTTCGATCTCGCCGCTCTGCCCCCGAATGGACGCGTTGGCGGGACCGCGCGCTCGTTCGTCGTGACGGAGCCGACCGGCCTCCAGCCCTTCGAGGCGGATCGCATCATCGTGCGCGAGCCGGGCGGCGCCCTGTCGTTCCTGGGCGGCGGCCAATGGGCCGATCGCCTGCCACGCCTGATCCAGGCTCGCCTGATCCAGAGCCTGGAGAATTCGGGGCGTCTGAAATCGGTGAGCCGGCCCGGCGACAAGATCACGGCCGAGTATCAGCTGATCAGCGAGATCCGGGCCTTCGACATCGCCGCCGGTTCGGGCGAGGCCGTGGTCGACATCTCCGCCAAGATCATCGCCGAGGGCACTGGCAAGGTGGTGGCCGCCCGCATCTTCACTGCACGCCTGCCGGTGTCGAAGGTCGACGCGGCCAATGCGGCTGTCGGCCTCGATGCGGCCCTGGCCCGGGTGCTCGCCGATATGGTCGCCTGGGTGAATTCGGGACGCTGAGGCGATCTCGGCGCCTCGTCTTACGCCCGATCACTCCATCACGGCGGCCTTCATGATCACCACCATGATCGCCTTGCCGGGCTCGGGTCCGATGCAGCGGACCGTGTGGGGACGGTCGCAGCGATAGCGCAGGGTCTCGCCGGCGCGCGCCCGCTGGACGGTTCCGGCGACCTCCACCTCGAACTGTCCCGCCGTCACGGTCAGGGATTCCACCGAGCCGCGCTGGTGCGGATCGGAATCGAGCACGCCGCCGAAATCGGCCGCGACGTCGTACCATTGCAGCCACTCGACGGTCTTGATCCACCCGATGATGGCGAGGCGGACCTTGCCGTCGTCGGAGACCAGGATTGGCGTATCGGCCCGCGAGGTCTTCTCGATGAAGGGTTCCTCGTCGCTGGTCGCCAGAACCCGCTCGATCGACACGTCGAGGGCCTGGCTCAGGCGCCAGATTGTCGCCAGCGTCGGGTTGGTCTCGTTGCGCTCGATCTGGCTGATGATCGATTTCGCGACGCCGGATTGCTCGGCCAATTCGGACAGCGACAGGTTGTAGGCCTTGCGCAGGCGCTGGATCGTCTTGCCGAGCTGGCCCGAGAGCACTTGCGCACCGGTGAGGATATCACGCTGCCGCCCGCGCTCGGGCGTCGTCAACTGGTCGTCCATTGTCCCTGACTTCCGCGCACCCGTTCCGTTAACCGGACGCTTGTACGGTACTTCAAACGCAAACGGCGGGTCGGCGCAAGGGTCGCGCGAGGCTTCGGCTATCGCCATACCGCGTGGAAATGATGAACCGGGCCGTGCCCGTGTCCGATCGCGACCCCGTCCGCGGCCGCGATCGCGGCGGAGACGTAGCGCTTGGCCTCGGCGACCGCCTCCACGATCGACAGCCTGCGGGCGAGCCCCGCCGCCACGGCGGAGGACAGGGTGCAGCCGGTGCCGTGGGTATTTCGGGTCCGGATGCGCGGGGCCGCGAAGCGACGGAGCGTCCCGTCGGTGCCCATGAGGTGATCGACGCTCTCGTCGCCGTCGCCGTGTCCACCCTTCACCAGGACGGCGCGGGCGCCCAGCGCCAGAAGGCGACGGCCCTGGGCGACGGCCGCGTTCTCGCTCGTCGCATCGGGCTCGGCGATCAGGGTCGCGGTCTCGGGCAGATTCGGCGTGACGAGGTCGGCCAGGGGAAGAAGGTGCCGGCGCAGGGCCTCCACCGCCGCCTCGGAGATCAGCCGGTCGCCGGAGGTGGCGACCATCACGGGGTCGAGGACGATCGGGATCGATCCCGCATGGCGGGCGAGACCGGCCGCCACCGCCTCGATGGTCGCGACCTGCGACAGCATGCCGATCTTCACCGCACCCACGGCGAGGTCCGAGAAGACGCTGTCGATCTGCGCCGCGACGAAGTCCGCCGGCACGTCGTGGATCGCCTGGACCCCGCGCGTGTTCTGCGCCGTCAGGGCGGTGATCACGCTGGCGCCGTAGACGCGCAGGGCCGCAAAGGTCTTGAGGTCGGCCTGGATGCCGGCGCCGCCGCTCGAATCCGATCCCGCGATGGTGACGGCAATGGGTGTCATGGTCTGTCCTCGGCGCCGGCGGAGCTTAGGCTGCCACGCCGCGGGCGGCGAGAGCGGAATCGACCCGGCTGCGAAGATGGCGGGCCTCGTCGGCGATGGACTCGCGCGCGAACAGGGCGGAAATGACCGCGATGCCATCGGCACCGGCCGCGATCACCGATGCCGCGTTGCTGGCGTCGATCCCCGCGATCGCGCCGAGCGGGAAGGCGGCGCCGCGGGCGAGCCGAGCGCGAAACACGATGCGGGTGAGGCCGTCGAGGCCCACCGGGGCATCGGGATTGTCCTTGCTCGTCGTGGCGAAGACCCCGCCGATGCAGGCATAGTCGACGGGCAGGCGGTAGAGTTCGTCGGCCTGATTGCCGGTCTTCAGCGTCAGGCCGATCAGCGCGTCGCCCCCGAGCAGGCGGCGTGCGTCGGCCGGATGGAGGTCGCTCTGGCCGAGATGCACGCCTTCGACCCCGGCGGCGAGCGCCAGATCGATGCGGTCGTTGACGAGGAGCGGCACGCCCGATCCGGTGAGGGCCGCATGGATCGCCCGGATGCGGCCCAGCGCCGCGCGCGCGTCCCCGATCGCCTTCTCCCGGTACTGGAGCAGGGTGCAGCCACCCTGCACCGCCTCGGCCGCCATCGCCGCCAGCCGCGAACCGTCCAGCCCGGACACCCCCGTATCGAGAAGGCCGTAGAGGCGCAGGTCGACCGGCCGCCCCCGGCCGATGGCTTCGTCCCGTCCGATCACGCTGAGAGTCCTCGTTTCATCGCTCGATGCCGCATTGTAGGACCGGGACCGGATCATCGGAAGCTCTGGGGTCCCACCGCGATGCGGAGCCTTTCCGTCGCACCTGGCGTTCAATCCTGCATGACCTGGAGATGCATCCGCGCATGAGCCGAACCCAGAAGCAGAAGATGCTGGCCGGAGAGATCTACGACCCGGACGACGCGGAGCTTCACGCCGACGCTCATGCCTGCAAGGCGTGGATGCAGCGCTACAACGCGGCGCTCGCCGAAACGCCCGCCATACGACGCGATCTCCTGCGCGAACGCCTCGCCGCCGTCGGTGAGGGCGCGGTGATCCGTCCGCCGTTCCACTGCGATTACGGGCTGCACATCAACCTCGGCGCGCATGTGTTTCTCAATTTCGGCTGCGTCATCCTGGATTGCGCGCCCGTCAGCATCGGCGACCGCACGCAGATCGGTCCCGGTGTCCAGATCCTCACGCCCGATCACCCGCGGGAGCCGGGTCCGCGTGAAGCCGGCCTGGAGTTCGCCCGGCCGATCCGGATCGGTCGCAACGTCTGGATCGGCGGCGGCGCGATCATCCTGCCGGGGATCACGGTGGGCGATCACGCCATCGTCGGGGCCGGCAGCGTGGTGACCCGCGACGTCGCGCCGGGTGCGACCGTCGTCGGGAACCCGGCCCGCGCGCTCCCCGGCCCTCAGGGCTGAATCCTGTCCTCGAAGGCCGATCACGCAGGGACCGCCCGTCCGCAGTCGATTTTCCACGTTCATCACGCGTCCCCGATATGCGATGAGCACTGCGGACCAATCGGATCGGGCGAGGATCGGACGGCGTGACCACGGCGGAGGAGACCCAGCGGCACCAGGAGGGGGCTCTTTCCAATCCGTCGGCCGTGGGACTGGTGGCCGTCATCATCGCGGCCACCGATGGCGAACCGCGCGCCCTCACCGTCCAGGTCGGCGGGCAGGCGAAGGGCCGCTCCGATGGGCTGCCGGCGGGGCCGCTCGTGCCGGAACACCCGACTTTGGAGCGCGGCCTGCGGGCCTGGGTCGAGCGGCAGACGCATCAGCGGCTCGGCTACGTCGAGCAACTCTACACCTTCGGAGACCGCGACCGGCAGGGGGACGATGCCGGGGGACTGCACTCGCTCTCGGTCGCCTATCTCGCCCTGGTGCGCGAGGTCCGGCCCGGGGGCCTGGCCGAGGCGTCCTGGCGGAACTGGTACCGCTACCTGCCGTGGGAGGATTGGCGGGAGGGCCGACCCGAATCGCTCGGCGAAATCGAGGCCAAGCTCCTGTCCTGGATGGAAACGGCCACCGATCCGAAGTTGCGCCGCCGGCGCGAGGACCGGCTCGCCCTGACCTTCGGGCTGTGCGGCGGCACCTGGAACGAAGAGCGCGTGCTGGAGCGCTACGAACTCCTGTTCGAGGCCGGGCTGATCCCGGAAGCCCAGGGCCAGTCCGGCGAGGCGCAGGACGGGGACCGGAGAACGACGGGCCAGCCCATGGCCCTCGATCATCGCCGGGTGCTGGCCACGGCCATCGGGCGCTTGCGCGGCAAGATCAAGTATCGACCCGTGGTGTTCGAGCTGATGCCGCCCACCTTCACCCTGTTCCAGCTTCAACGGACCGTCGAGGCCCTGTCCGGTACGAACCTGCACAAGCAGAATTTCCGACGGCTCGTAGCCCAGCAGGGACTCGTCGAAGAGACGGACGCGATCACCAGCGGGGCGACCGGTCGACCCGCCCGATTGGTGCGCTTCCGGAGGGAAGTCCTGCTCGAACGCCCCGCCCCCGGGTTCCGTCTACGCGCGGTTCGTCGCCCCGCCTGACCCCCGACAGGCCGCAATGACATTTGCAGTGCAGCGTCATTTTCGCGCCGCAAAAACGTTATGCTCAAACCCTGCATATCTGGACAACGGGTCCGGCGCCGCCTACGTTAGTCGGCACAATGCTCAGATTGAGCATAAGTGAGGACGCGCAATGGCAGCGACCAGTCTCCCGATCACGCCGACTTTCCAGGGGCTTCCTGGGAGCCAGGGCGTTCCCGCGAATCAACCTCTCCCCGCCGGCTTCCCACTGCCGGACATCTACGCCCGCGTGAGCCGTCATATCCCGGCGATCGAGTGGCCGGCCTTGGCCGAGGATGTCGCCGCAATCCTCGAACTGAAGAAGACCCGCAACGCCGTCATCCTGGCCCACAACTATCAGGCGCCGGAGATCTTCCACACGGTGTCCGACATCGTCGGCGACAGCCTGGCGCTCGCTCGCGAGGCGGTGACGGTCGACGCCGACGTGATCGTGCTCGCCGGTGTGCACTTCATGGCGGAGACGGCCAAGCTTCTGAACCCCGGCAAGACCGTCCTCATTCCCGATACGCGCGCCGGCTGCTCGCTGGCCGATTCGATCACGGCAGCCGATGTGCGCGGCCTCCGCGCCCAGTACCCCGGCGTTCCGATCGTGACCTACGTCAACACCTCGGCGGCCGTGAAGGCGGAATCCGACCTGTGCTGCACCTCCGGCAACGCGGTCGAGGTGGTGCGCTCGCTGAACGCACCGCGCGTGCTGATGATCCCGGACGAGTTCCTGGCCCAGAACGTCCAGGCGATGGTGCCCGAGATCGAGATCCTGACCTGGGCCGGCCATTGCGAGGTGCACGAGCAGTTCACGCCCGCCGACATCCGCGAGGTGCGCGAAAGCTATCCGGGCGTCACCGTCATCACCCACCCGGAATGCCCGCCCGAGGTCGTCGCCGAGGCTGATTTCTCCGGCTCCACCGCGATGATGATGAACTTCGTGCTGGAAAAGCGCCCCAAGCAGGTGGTGCTCGTGACCGAGTGCTCGATGGGCGACAACATCGCGGCGGCCAATCCCGACATCGAGTTCATCAAGCCCTGCAACCTGTGTCCGCACATGAAGCGCATGAGCCTCAAGAACATCCGCCACGCCCTGGAGACCATGACGCACGAGGTCACGGTGGAGCCCGAACTCGCCGAGCGCGCCCGGATGGCGGTGGAACGCATGCTCGCGGTGCGGACGCGATGAACGCGCACGCCCCGTTCTCCTTCACGCTGCCGGCCTCGGACCGGATCATCGTGGTCGGCGCCGGGATCGCCGGTCTCGCCACGGCGCTGCGCCTCGCGCCGCGCCCCGTCACGCTCGTCACCGCCGCTCCCCTGGGGATCGGCACCGCGACGGGCTGGGCCCAGGGGGGCATCGCCGCCGCCATGGGCGATGACGACGCGCCGGCGCTCCATGCGGCGGATACGGTCGCGGCGGGCGCCGGACTGACGGAAGCCGACGTGGCTCTGCGCGTGGCCGCCGCCGGCCCCGGCCTGATCGACTGGCTGGTCGCACTGGCGGCGCCGTTCGATCGGGATGCCGCCGGTGCCCTCGCCCTCGGGCTCGAAGCGGCCCATTCCCGGCGCCGCATCGTGCGGGCGGGTGGCGATTCCACCGGTCGGATCGTGCTCGAGACACTGGTGCGCGCGGTCGGCCGGACAGCGTCCATCTCCGTCCTGGTGGCCTCGGCCCGCGATCTGATGCGGGATTCGTCAGGGGCCGTGGCCGGTGTGATCTGCGAACGCGACGGCGCGCGTTTCGCCCTGCCGGGACGCGCCGTGGTTCTGGCGACCGGCGGCGTCGGCGCGCTCTATGCCTCGACCACCAATCCACGGGGAGCCACCGGGCGCGGCCTCGCCCTGGCGGCCCGGGCCGGGGCGATCCTGCGCGACATGGAGTTCGTGCAGTTCCACCCCACCGCCATCGCCACCGGCGCCGATCCCATGCCGTTGGCGACGGAAGCCCTGCGCGGCGAAGGCGCGAGCCTGATCGACGAGACCGGCGCGCCCGTGATGGCGGGTATCGCCGGCGGCGATCTCGCGCCCCGGGACGTCGTGGCGCGCGGGATCTTCCAGGCCCTGGCCCGCGGCGCCCGGGTGTTCCTCGATTGCCGGGGCGATCTCGGTGCCCGGATGCCGCTGCGGTTCCCCACCGTGGCCGGCCTCTGTGCCGAGGCCGGCATCGACCCGCGGACACAAGCGATCCCGGTCCGACCGGCCGCCCACTACCATATGGGTGGCGTGAAGGTGAACGGAAGCGGCGCCAGCACCGTACCGGGACTGTTCGCCTGCGGCGAGGTCGCCTCGACGGGGCTGCACGGCGCCAATCGGCTGGCCAGCAACTCCCTCCTCGAAGCGATGGCGTTCGCGCCGTGGATCGCCGAGGCGGTCTCCGGTGTGGCGGCGCCGGGTTATGCCCGCGCCGAACCGATGGAGCGGCGTCTCGACTCGGATCGTGAGGCTCTGCGCCGCATCCTGGAGCGTCAGGCCGGCGTCGTGCGCGACGCGGACGGGCTCACCGAGGCGGTCCGCCATCTCGCGCCCGCGGCCAGGGCCGGTTGCGACGCGGCCCTGACGGGCCTCGCGATCGCGGCTTCCGCCTTGTCGCGGCGGGAAAGCCGCGGCGCGCATTGGCGCAGCGATCATCCCCAGCAGGTGGCGCCGGCGCACACGGAGATGTCGTTATCGGAAATCTGGGCGACGGCGGACGCCCTCGAACCGGGCCGGGACGTCGTCGCCGCCTGACACCGGCGCGCTCCGCCCTGCCACGACGCGGCGGTCGCGCGCCTCGTTCCCCTCTTCGGAAGCTGGATCATGCCCGACCGCACCAACGCCGACCGCACCAACCTCGTGCCCCTGCCCCACATCATGGTGGAGCCCATCGTCCGGGCGGCCCTGCTGGAAGACCTCGGCCGGGCGGGCGACATCACCACGGACGCGATCGTCCCGTCCAGCGCGCGGCTGGAAGGCGTCATCGCGGCGCGCCAGGATGGCGTCATCTCCGGCGTCGATGCGGCGACGATCGCCTTCGGGCTGATCGATCCGAGCGTATCGGTCAGCGTCGAGCGCGGCGACGGCGCGCGGGTGAAGCCGGGCGATGTGGTGATCCGCCTCGCCGGGCCGGCCCGAGCCATCCTGACGGCGGAACGGGTCGCCCTGAACCTCCTGTGCCGGATGTCGGGTGTCGCCACCGCCACCGCGTCGCTCGTCGAAGCGGCCCGCCCCCATGGCAAGGCGCGCATCGTCTGCACCCGTAAGACCACGCCGGGGCTGCGGGCGCTGGAGAAGCACGCAGTCCGCGCCGGGGGCGGCTCCAACCACCGCTACGGCCTCGACGATGCGGTGCTGATCAAGGACAATCACGTGGCGGTGGCCGGTGGGATCGTCCCGGCCATCGAGCGGGCGCGGGCCTATGCGGGCCATCTGGTCAAGATCGAGGTCGAGGTCGACACCCTGGAACAGTTGGCCCAGGCGCTCTCGGTCGGCGCCGACGCGGTGCTCCTCGACAACATGACGCCGCAGCAACTGGCCGAGGCCGTGGCGATGATCGACGGGCGGGCCATCGCCGAGGCGTCCGGCCGGATCAACCGCGACACCGTCGGGGCTGTCGCGGCGTCGGGCGTCGACCTGATCTCCTGCGGCTGGATCACCCACAGCGCACCGATCATCGATCTGGGCCTGGACGCCGCCTGAGCCGCCTCGCGCAGCAGCAACGACGCCACGGTGTTGCCATGAAATCACGACGCGCGCGCAAGCGTCGTTGCGGTGCGAATAGAGCTTGGCTTTGAAGCGTGAGCGTTTACGTCTTGGGCACACTTCGCGCCGTAGCGTGCGTCAAGTTTTCCAGATCGTTTCCATAGATTTCGTTCGCCTTCGAGAGGCTCCGATGCGCCGTTTCGCCCCCGCCCTGACCGGGCTCGTCTGCGCGCTGGGCGCGTGGGCGTCGCCCGCTGCCGCCTACGAGATCGACCCCCTGACCCGGCAGCCGCTCGACAACGCCCTGGTGATCCGGGTGCGTCCGCAGAACGAGCCCGTCGCCCTGCCGACCGCCAACGCCTCCCTGCCGGCCGACCCGATGAGCCCGGCTTCGGCGGTGCCGCAGATGTCGGCCATCCAGCGCGAGGAAGTCGCCTTCGCCGGCAGCTACGCGCCCGGCACCATCGTGGTCTCCACCGCCGAGCGCCGCCTGTACTACGTGCTGGGTGACGGCAAGGCCCTGCGCTACGGCGTTGGCGTCGGCCGTCCGGGCTTCACCTGGGGTGGCGTTCAGACCATCACGATGAAGCGCGAGTGGCCGGATTGGCGCCCGCCGTCGGAGATGCTGCGTCGCCGCCCCGATCTGCCGCGCTTCATGAAGGGCGGCATCGAGAACCCGCTCGGCGCCCGCGCCATGTATCTCGGCAACTCGATCTACCGCATCCACGGCTCGAACGAGCCGGAGACCATCGGCACCGCCGTGTCGTCGGGCTGCATCCGCATGACCAACGACGACGTGGCCGACCTCTACACCCGCGCCAAGGTCGGCGCGAAGGTCATCGTCCAGCGCTGATCGACTCCGGTCGTCAGCGACCTTTCACGGGCTCGGTGGAACGAGGGGTCGGCGGAAACGCCGGCCCCTGTTTCGTTCACGCGCCGGCCCAGCCTATTTCGAGACCGCGAAGAAGCGCGACAGGAGCCAGAGCGGCACCACCACCACCGCTCCGGCCAGGATCCAGCGTCCGAAATCGTGGAAGGTGTCGAGCCCGAGGTCGATCAGGCGGCGCATCGCGTCGTAGGCGTGCCAGAACAGCAGGCCGGGCGTGACGCCGAGCATCGCCATCACGGCACCGACCAGGACGGACAGGAACAGCAGCTTCAGGAATACGGCCGCCGGTGAGCCGCCGAGGAAGCGCCGCACAGCCGAGCGTCGGTCGTGCGCCGGGAAAGGCGCGCCGGCATAGGGTTGCCCCGGATAGGGCGGCGGGCGCCGTGGATCGTGGTCGAGGGTCATGCGGTCTGTCCTGAGACGGGGCTGTGCCGCCTGTCCAACGCGGGGAAGCCGGCGGAACCGTGACGGAAGCGACACAGGTCCGACGAAACCCATCGCGTATGCGCGCGTTAGGCGGTTTCGCACATGGGATGGATGGCACCGCTTCATGCACGGTCCCATCTTACGATCAGATTTTCGCCCTGCCGACTGACGCGTCAATGAAACGAACCGATTCATGATCGACCACGCCCTGTTCGATCCGGCGATGATCGATCCCGAGACCAAGCGTCTCAACGAGGAGATCGTGGCGGCGCATGCGGCGCAGGCCGATCCCTGGACGATCCCGATCACCGAGGTCCGCGCCCGCCGCCGCCAGGGCACCCAGGCCTCTCCGGCCATGCCCCGCAGCGCACGGGCCGAGATCCTGACCATCGACGGACCGGCGGGACCGCTGGCGCTGCGCGTCATCCGCCCCGATCCGAAGAAGTGGACGAAGCTGCGCGGCGCCTACCTGCACATCCATCGCGGCGGGTGGGTGTGGGGCTCCGCCGACGAGCAGGACCCGTGGCTCGAGCGCATCGCCGATGTGTGCGGCTTCGTCTGCCTGTCGGTGGAATATCGCCTGGCGCCGGAACACCCGTACCCGGCGGCCCTGGAGGATTGCGAGGCGGCCGCCCTGTGGCTGGCCGGCCCGGGCCGCGCCGAGTTCGGCGTCAATGCGCTGACCGTCGGCGGCGAGTCCGCCGGCGCGCAACTCGCCGTGATGGTGCTGCTGCGCCTGCGGGACCGGCACGGGCTGCCGCGCGCCTTTCGGGGTGCCAACCTCAACGCGGGCTTCTTCGATCTCGGGCTGACCCCGAGCGTGCGCAACTGGGGCGACCAGCGCCTGGTGGTGAACACCGAAGACCTGACCCGCTTCGCCGACGTCTACGTCCGCGACGGCATCGATCGGCGTCGACCCGACGTGTCGCCGGTCTATGCGGACCTGAAGGGCCTGCCGCCGGCGCTGTTCACGGTGGGCACCCACGATCCGCTCCTCGACGACACGCTCTACATGTCGGCCCGCTGGGCCGCGGCCGGCAATGGCGGGCACACGGCGATCTATGCCGGCGGATGCCACGTCTTCGTCCGGTATCCGGGGGCCATGACGGAGCGCGCCCTCGAACTGATCGACCGCTTCCTGATGGCCCTGGCCTGAGCAAGCCCCCGGCTAGGTCCCTGCTTCCGCAGCGCTTCGCGACTTGGTTCGCATCGCGCGGCTGGACGCCGCGTCCACACCAGCTCGACCTGCTCGACATCGTGCGGGGTGGGCGCTCGGCGCTCCTGGTCGCGCCGACCGGCGCGGGCAAGACCCTGGCGGGCTTCCTTCCGAGCCTGACCGCCCTGGCGGAGCGACCGCCTTCGGCCGAGCGGTCCGGATTGCACACGCTCTACATCTCGCCCCTCAAGGCGCTGGCCGTCGATATCGCGCGCAATCTCGACGCGCCGGTTGCCGAAATGGGGCTCGGCATCCAGGTCGAGACGCGAACCGGTGACACCCCTTCGCACAAGCGCACCCGGCAGATCGCGCGTCCGCCCGATATCCTGCTCACCACACCGGAACAGCTCGCCCTGCTGATCGCCCATCGCGAGGCAGCCGACCTGTTTGCCAATCTGTCCTGCGTCGTCCTCGACGAACTGCACGCCCTGGTGACCTCGAAGCGCGGGGATCTGCTGGCCCTCGCCCTGGCGCGGCTGCATCGGCTCAGTCCGGGCCTGACCGCTATCGGATTGTCCGCGACCGTGCGCGAGCCGGACGAGCTGCGTCGCTATCTGGTCCCGCAGGCGCCCAACCCTCCCCCCTCTGGGGGAGAGGGTGACCCACGGATGGAGTCGCGAGAGGGAAGCACCGCCCCATCCGAAGGGATTAGCGTGGCCCCTCTCCCGGTCGCTCCGCGACCGCCCTCCCCCGGAAGGGAGGGAGAGTCTCGGCCGGCCATGGCCGAACTGGTGGTCGTCAAGGGCGGCGCGGCGCCCGACCTGCGCATGCTCGACACGGGCCTGACCCTGCCACTCGCCGGCCACACGGCCTGGCAGGCGATGCCCGCGATCTACGACCTGATCGGACAGCACAGGACCGTACTGGTCTTCGTCAACACCCGGCTCCAGGCGGAGTACACCTTTCAGGAGTTGTGGCGGATCAACGAGGAGAACTATCCGATCGCCCTGCACCACGGCTCGCTCGACGCGACGCAACGCCGGCGAGTCGAGGCCGCCATGGCGGCCGGGCAGTTGCGGGCCATCGTCTGCACCGCCACCCTGGACCTCGGCATCGACTGGGGCGATGTCGACCTCGTGGTGAATATCGGCGCCCCGAAGGGCGCCAGCCGGATCATGCAGCGCATCGGCCGCGCCAATCACCGCATGGACGAGCCCTCCAAGGCCTACCTCGTGCCGGCGAACCGGTTCGAGATGCTGGAGTGCCAGGCGGCCCTCGACGCCGTGGAAGCGGCCGCCCAGGACACGCCGGATGCCCGCCTCGGCGCCCCGGACGTCCTGGCCCAGCACGTCCTCGGCATGGCCTGCGCCGATGCCTTCGATCCGGTCATGCTCTACGAGGAGATCACCTCGGCCGCGCCCTACGCGACGTTGTCGTGGGAGGATTTCGAGGCGGTGGTCGATTACGTCGCCACCGGCGGCTACGCGCTGCGCGCCTATGAGCGCTTCGCCAAGATCCTGCGGGGGCCGGACGGCCTGTGGCGGGTGCGCGATGCCCGCATCGCCCAGCAGTACCGGATGAACGTCGGCACCATCGTCGAATCGGCCAAGGTCAAGGTCCGGCTGGCGCGCGGGGTGCGCGGCAAGCCCGGGGCAATCCTGCCGAAGGGCGGCCGGGTGCTGGGCGAGATCGAAGAGGACTTCGCTGACACCCTGACCCCGGGCGATACCTTCCTGTTCGCCGGCGAAGTCCTGCGCTTCGAGGGCCTCGCCGAGGACGAGGCGCTGGCGACCCGCGCCGGTCCCGGCACCGACCCCGCTATCCCGTCCTATGCCGGCGCCAAATTCCCGATCTCGACCTTCCTCGCCGACCGGGTCCGGGCGCTGATTGCCGATCCCTTCGAATGGGACCGTTTGCCGAAGCAGGTGGCCGATTATCTGGTGCAGCAGCGCAGCCGCTCGATCCTGCCGGGCGCGCGCGACCTGCTGGTCGAGACGTTTCCGCGGGCCGGGCGCTTCTACCTCACGGCCTTTCCGTTCGAGGGGCGGCTGGCGCATCAGACGCTGGGCATGCTGCTGACCCGGCGCCTGGAGCGGGCGCGGATGCGGCCCCTCGGCTTTGCCGCCAACGATTACGGCATCGCGATCTGGCTGAACCGGGATGTCGGCGAGCGCATCGGGCGCGAAACCGACTTTCTCGAGGGTTTGTTCGCCGAGGACATGCTGGGCGACGACCTCGAAGCCTGGCTCGACGAATCCGCCATGATGAAGCGCACCTTCCGCCAATGCGCGGTCATCGCCGGCCTGATCGAGCGTCGCTATCCCGGCCAGGCCAAGACCGGACGCCAGGTCACGATGTCGACCGATCTGGTCTACGACGTGCTGCGCAAGCACCAGCCGGACCACCTTCTGCTCAGGGCCGCGCGCCAGGATGCGGCAACCGGACTCCTCGACGTGAAGCGCCTCGGTATGATGTTGAGGCGCATCCAGGGGCGAATCATCCACAAGGCACTCGATCGCGTTTCGCCGCTCTCCGTCTCCGTGATGCTCGAAATCGGGCGTGAACGGGTCTACGGCGAGGGCGCGGACGAGATCCTGGCCGAAGCCGAGGCGCAGTTGCTTGAAGAAGCGCTGGCTTGAGCGGGTGAGGCCCCCCTTCCCGAAGACAGAGGATGCGGTTTTGGCGCTCGGCCAGAGACTTGAGAAGACCACGAAGGCCCCCGGCCTGACCCTCGCCGGCGAAACCCTGGCCCTCGACCTCTGCGGCGGTCTCTGGCTCGCCGCTCACCGGACCCTGATCGTGTCCGATCTGCACCTGGAGAAGGGCTCGGCCTTCGCGGCGCGCTCGGGCCAGTTCCTGCCGCCCTACGACACCCGCGAAACCCTGGCGTGCCTGCACGAGGCGGTGGTCCGCCTCGATCCAGCCTGCGTCGTGGCGCTCGGCGATTCCTTCCACGATGCGCGTGGCCCCGAGCGGATGGAGCCCGGCGACCGCGCCATGGTGGCCGCGCTCCAGGACGGGCGCGACTGGGTCTGGATCGCCGGCAACCACGATCATGCGGTGAGCGAGGGCGTCGGCGGACGCTACGCCGAGACGCTGCTTCTCGGCGGGCTGACCCTGCGTCACGAGCCGACCCCCGACGCGCCCGAGGGCGAGATCGCCGGGCATCTCCACCCCTGCGGCAAGGTCGCGATGCGCGGCCGGGCGGTGCGCCGCCGCTGCTTCGTCACCGATGGCCGTCGGATGATCATGCCGGCCTTCGGCGCCTACGCGGGCGGTCTCAACGTCCGCAACCCAGTCTTCGAGCCGCTGTTTCCCGCCGGCTTCACCGCTCATCTCCTCGGCGACGGCCGCGTCTTCGCCATCGGCAAGGCGATGCTCAGCAAGGATTGAGGCGGGGTCCGGTCGATCAGGCCGCGATCAGCAGCGACGCGCCGGCGACGCCCGACAGGACGAGGCGCAGGCGCCCGAGCCAGACCGGGACCAGGCCGCGGCGGGGCAAGTCCTGGTCGACGAAGCCCCAGGCCAGGACCAGGATACCGAGGATGCGCAGATCCCAGGGGGCCGGTGCGGCCAAGGCCGCCCAGGCGATCAGCGAGGGCAGGATGGCGATGGCGTAGTCGGCGCTGCCGGAATTCCGTGCGGCGGCCGCTCCCCAGCGGATGCCGCCGAGAAAGGACGCGATCACGGCGCCGTAGGTCGAGAGCACGAGGCGTGGGCTGAGGCCGATGGTGCTGAGACCGCCATCGGAGCCGCTGACCGAGAGCAGCGCGAACCCCAGGAAAGGAATCAGCCCGGCGATCCCCAGGATGAGGGCGGCCGGTGGGACCGACGTCAGGCGCGCCATCAGTTCTCCGCTCTTCCGAACGCCGCGACCGGCGGCATGTATTCCGGCATGGATATCTCCGGGATGGATGATTCCGGAGTGGATTTACCAGGATGGGAAAGCCGGGCCGGGTCTGGCGTGCAGCTCCGTCACCGGTCTCCTTTTAAAGGATCACCGATTTTCCAACGCCCGAAAAGCCCGGTTCGCTGCATTGCGAGACGGCGGCAGAAGCTCGCAGGCCTGCCGAACCCGGCACCGTGGCGTGCGCCCAGCGGCAGCCGGCCTGAAGCATGGGCTTCGAAGCGAGATGCAGCGTCAGGTCCGGCGGCCGGGCGGGATCGCCGTGGTCGGTGGCGGTGCTCCGAGAAGGCTCATGGTGTTCTCGGTCACGGCCGGCGCTGGAACGGCGTTGGCGCTCGGCTCCGGCACCTTCGCCTTGAAAGCCTCGGCCTGGGCGCGGGCGGCGGCCAGATCCTTCGGCTCCAGCTTGGCCGCCACGTCGTCACGCTTCTTCCCGGCGTCCTCGTCGCCCTGCGCCGCAGCGGCGGAGAACCAGAGGTAGGATTGGACCAGATCCTGCTGCACGCCCATGCCGCGGGCATAGAGCACCGCCAGATTGTACTGGCTGTCCCGCAGGCCGAATTCGGCGGCGCGCTTGAACCAGCCGGATGCGGTGGCGAAGTCCGGCTTGCCCGCCGCAGCGGGGTTCTCGGCGTGAATGACCGCGAGGTTGTGCATGGCGCGGGCGTTGCCGAGGTCCGCCGCTCGCCCGTACCAGAGTTTCGCCTGTGCGAGGTCGCGGGTGACGCCGATCCCCTTCTCGTAGAGGTTTCCAAGCTTGTACTGGGCCGGCGCGAAGCCGCTCGCAGCCACCTGCTCGTAGATCTTCCCGGCCAGAACCGGGTTGCGCACCATGCCGCGGCCCTCGCTGGCCCGGCTGGCGAGATCGTAGGCCGCAGCCGTATCGCCCTCGAGGGCGGCCTGGCGCAGCTTGCTCAAGGTTGCCGGAACGACGCCGAGCTCGGAGGACAGGGTCGCCATGGAGGCGACGCGCGGCAGCGGGGGGCGGGCCGCGCCCGGTCCGATCGCGCTCGCGGGCTTGGGGGCGGAACTCTCGGGGGACGCGCGATTGTCGCCAAGGGATTGCGTGGTCTGGGGATCGGGGATCGCCGTCGCCGTGCCCTGGCCGTCCTGCGGCTTCGATGCGGCCGCCACCCCATCGGCATTGACAGCACCCTGCGTGGTCTTCGCAGCAACGCCGGCGGGGCCACCCTGGGGTGTGGATACGGCCGCGACGGGCTCGCCCGCGAGCTGATCGGTGTCGGCGGTCTTCTTGGTGGTCAGGGCCTGGAGGGCGCCGAGCAGCAACACCACGGCGGCCAGTCCGAGCAGGAGCGGCTTGCGGCGGCGGTCGATGCCGCTGCGGAAGCGCGCGAGACGGCCGCGCGGATCGGAGGCCTGGGTGTTGTCCCGCTGCGCCTGAGCCGCCGAGATTGCGGACTGTCCCGAAGCCTCGGCCTGGGCGGCCTGGGCGGCCCGCCGGGCCGCGGCGATGAAGCTGGTCTTGATGTCGCTGTCGCCGGCGCTCTGGGTCTCGTCGGCGCCGAGCCGATCGGCGGAGCGCTCGCGGCCCGGACGCCCCGCGCCCGGCTCCAGCGGCAGGTCGGGACCGGCAGAGGCCGGGCGGCCGGCGCGCATCTCGGCCGGGCGCCGAACCGGTCTCGCCGCAGCGGCAAGGGTCTCGGTTGTTTCCGTGTCAGGCGCGTCCTTGCCCGGACGGGGGGTGGCGGGGGCCGCGATCTCCGCATCCGTCGGACCGACGCGGCCGACGAGACGCTCCAAAGCCGCGTAGACGCCGGTAAGCGTCGACTGCATCCGCTGCTCGGACGCGACCTGATGGGCGCGCAGGTCGGCGAGGCTGGCCCGCAGTAGGGCGACTTCGCCGGTTTCGGCCGCCGACCCCATGGTTTCAGCGACGGCATTGCGCGCTGCGCGCTCCACCGCGGCCTCGATCGGCGCCTCGGCCCGCAGGGCCGAGACCTGATCGAGCAGGTCGGTCATGGTCCGCTGGAGACCGGCGAGCGCCGGGTCTGCGTCGCGGGTGTCGATGCGTCCGGCCAGGGCCAGGACCTGCTGCTCCAGGGCGTCGAGGCCCTCGTCACGCGGACCCTCGCTCGTGCCGATGCGATCGAGCTTGACGGTCAGCTCGTGCAGCATGCCGTGGATGGAGGCGAGATTCTCGTCCGGCATCGCGGGTCGGCGCAGGGTCGCCCCGAGATCTTCGAGGCGGCCGATCAGGTCGCCGACCGGGTTGATGCTGACCCGCTCGACCGTCTCGGCCAGGGCATCAATGCGATGAAGGATCGCGTCGGAATCAGTGTACGACACCGTCTCGCCGCTGCCCCGGAGGGCATCGAGCTTGACGCTCATCTTCTTGATCTGCTCGCCGATGCCGGCATCCGACCGCGACCGGAGCCCGAGGCGGATCTCCTCCAGGAGCGGACGAAGCTCGGCAAGCCCCGTGGTCTCGCCCGGCATCCCCTCGTGGAGCTGGGAGATCTGGTTGCTGATCGACTGGAGGCCGACGGCGAGGCTCTGAATCCGCTCGAGCCCGGGCAGCGACCCGATCAGGCGGCGGATCTCGTCGAGTTCGCGGAACAGGCCGGCCAGCACATCCTGTTCGGCGAAGCCGGGAGCGACGCCGTCCATCTTGGCGGCCAGGCGCTCGACATCGGCAGCGACGCGGGCGTGGACGTTCTCGGCGACATCCTCGGCCAGGCGCTCGACCTGGACCCGGATGGCCTCGATGGGGGCCGCGATGGCGGCGAGGTCGGACGGGGCCTGGACCTTCTGGACGTCGGCCGCGAGGGCGTGCATCGCCTTCTCGAGCGCGCCGACATCACGGCCGCTGGCGAGGCTTCCGATCGATTCGCGCAGCCGCAGGGTCTCTGTCTGCAACTCGGCGATGGCGACGGACTCGACTGCGGCGTCGGAGCGCGGCTCGGGGGCGACGACCGGCGCGGATGCGACGACGCCACCGGCGAGTTCGCGCTGGCGCTGGCGGATTTCGCTGACCGCTTCGCGGACCTCGGTGACGGCCGGCCGGCCGCGACGGCCGAGGGGACGCGGCGTGGCGATCTGCTCGCCGAGTTCGTTCATCCGGCGCTCAATGGCGGCGAGGCGTTCGGCCATCGCGTCGCCCGGGGGACTACCGGTCCCGGCCGAAGCGATGCGGGACTCCTCGAGGCCTGCGACGGGCTGGGCCTCGATATTTGGGGACGGCTTGGTCTCCGAGGCGATGCGCTGGTCGATGCCGTCGAGACGCCGCATCATCTCCGCGAGGGCCGCGTTCATGCCGGGGGGCGACGCCGGTGATTCCACCGCCGGCGGAATCGGGTGCGGGCTGTCGACCGGTTCGGCCTGACGGGGCTTTTCGGGCGCCGGCACGTGGACAGAGGAAGGGATGGCTGACGGCGACGCGACGAGGGCGCTGGGTTCGACGATGGAGGCGATCCAAGTCTCGACCGGAACGCCCGCGCGGCGTGCGACGTCGCGCGCCGCCTCGAGAACGTCGGGATCGAAGCCTTCGAGGTTGAGCGTGGCGTTGCGTGTCATCGTCAAACCTGACTGGCGAAGTCCATGGCTCGATCCGCGAATGCTCCCGCCGCTGGAACCGAGACGGCGGGTTAACGTCAGATCCATCATCCGTGACATTTGGTAGTCTTGGTAAACAGCCGGTTAAGATGCCGTCGATTGCGGGTTTACAGCCGGGGAACGCTACCGGCTCGCACTCCGAATCTGTGCGCGGCCAGGGCTCACGCCCATTGCACTCGTCAAAGAATAGTTTAGATATGAACCATCAGGTGCGCCGGCGGCCGGAAGGGTGGTCAGGACCGCAGCGGTTTCCGGGAGATGATGCGCGATGCCCAGCTACAAGGCACCGGTCGAGGACGTCCTGTTCCTGCTGAACGACGTGCTCGGGTTTCACCGCTACGACAACCTGCGCGGCTTCTCGGACGCCTCTCCCGACGTGATTGAGGCCGTGCTGAACGAGGGCGCCAAGCTCGCCGAGACCGTGCTGGCCCCCCTGAACGCCATCGGCGACCGGGAGGGCTGCACCCGGCATCCGGACGGCAGCGTCACGACGCCGAAGGGGTTCAAGGCCGCCTACGACGCCTACGCGCAGGGCGGCTGGATGGGGCTGTCGATGCCCGAGGCCTATGGCGGACAGGCCCTGCCACACACCCTCAACAGCGCGATCCAGGAATTCGCCTCGGGAGCCAACCTGGCGCTCGGCATGTATCCGGGCCTGACCCAGGGCGCGATGGCCGCCCTGGAGGTGCACGGCTCCGAGGCGCAGAAATCGCTCTACCTGCCGAAGATGGTGGAGGGCGCCTGGACCGGCACCATGAACCTCACCGAGCCCCATTGCGGCACGGATCTCGGCCTCCTCAAGACCAAGGCGGTGCCCAACGGCGACGGCTCCTACAGCCTGACCGGCACGAAGATCTTCATCTCGGCCGGCGAGCACGACCTGTCCGAGAACATCATCCACCTCGTCATCGCCCGCATCGAGGGCGCCCCGGCCGGCACCAAGGGCATCTCGCTCTTCGTGGTGCCGAAGTTTCTGGTCAACGCGGACGGCTCGGTGGGCGAGCGCAACCCGGTCTCATGCGGCTCCCTCGAGCACAAGATGGGCATCCACGGCAACTCGACCTGCGTCATGAACTACGACGGCGCCAAGGGCTGGCTGGTCGGCCAGGAGAATCGCGGCCTGAACGCGATGTTCGTCATGATGAACGAGGCCCGCCTCGCGGTCGGCATCCAGGGACTGGGCCAGTCCGAGGTCGCCTATCAGAACGCCGTCGCCTACGCGAAGGATCGCCTCCAGGGCCGCGCGCTCACCGGCGCCAAGGCCCCCGAGAAGGCGGCCGACCCGATCATCGTCCACCCCGACGTGCGCCGGACCCTGATGGGCATCCGCGCCTTCAACGAGGCCGCCCGCGCCCTCGTGCTCTGGACCGCGCTGCAGGCCGATATCGGCCATCGCTCGGATGACGAGAAGCAGCGCCAGGCGGCGGAAGACCACATGGGGCTGATGACTCCGGTGGTGAAGGGCGTGCTGACCGATCGCGGCTTCGCCAACGCGGTCGAGGCCCAGCAGATGTTCGGCGGGCACGGCTACATCGAAGAATGGGGCATGTCGCAATTCGTGCGCGATGCCCGGATCGCCATGATCTACGAGGGCGCCAACGGCATCCAGGCCATGGACCTGATCGGCCGCAAGCTGCCCAAGGACGGCGGCCGGGCGATGATGAGCTTCCTCGGCGAGGTCCAGACCTTCCTCAAGGACCACGGCGAGGACGAGGCGATGAAGCCCTACGTCGCGCCGCTCCAGGCCGGGCTCAACGACCTGCAGGGCGCCACCATGTGGTTCATGCAGAACGCCTTCTCCAAGCCTGACAATGCTGGCGCGGGTGCCACCGACTACATGCACCTGCTCGGCCTCGTCGCCTTGGGCTACATGTGGGCCCGCATCGCCAAGGCCGCCCTGGCGCGCCAAGCCGAGGCGCCGTCCGAGGCGATGGCCGCCAAGCTTGTGGTCGGGCGCTTCTACATGGAACGGATGCTGCCGGAGACCGCGACCCGGCTGGTCCGGATCAAGGCCGGGGCCGAGACGACGATGGCGCTTGGCGCCGAGGCGTTTTAGACCGGACCGACAGTCCTTCAGGCTACCGCGTCATTCCGGGGCGCTCGCAGAGCGAACCCGGAATCCAGAACCGCCGACGCGGCAAACCTTGGATCTGTTTGCGGCTCTGGATTCCGGGTTCCGCTTCGCGGCCCCGGAATGACGGAGATACGAGAACGATTTTGAATGCCGTCGCCCGATCGGAGCGACCCAGAGGGAAGCGCGCATGCCCGAGGCCTTCATCTACGATCACGTCCGCACCCCCCGGGGACGCGGCAAGCCCGATGGCTCGCTGCACGAGGTGACCGCCCTGCGCCTCGCCGAAGTGGCCCTGCGGGCGCTCAAGGAGCGCAACGATCTCGACACCCGGCGCGTCGACGACGTAATCCTGGGCTGCGTCGATCCCGTGGGTGAGGCCGGCGGCGACATCGCCCGCGCGGCCGCCCTGGTGGCCGATTACGGCGATCACGTTCCGGGAGTGCAGATCAACCGGTTCTGCGCCTCGGGCCTCGACGCGGTGAACTTCGCCGCCGCGCAGGTCATGGCCGGGCAGCACGACATGACCATCGGCGGCGGTGTCGAATCCATGAGCCGCGTCGGCCTCGGTGCCTCTGGCGGCGCCTGGCCGGTGGATCCCGCCATCGCGATCAAGTCGTGGTTCATGCCCCAGGGCGTGTCGGCCGATCTCATCGCCTCGAAATACGGTTTCAGCCGGGACGATTGCGACGCCTACGCGGTCGAGTCGCAGAAGCGCTCCGCCGCCTCCTGGGCCGAGGGCCGCTTCGCCGATGCCGTGGTGCCGGTGCGCGACATCAACGGCATCACCTTGCTCGCCACCGACGAGCACATGCGGCCCTCGACCGACATGCAGTCTCTCGGCCAGCTCAAGGCGTCCTTCGTCCAGATGGGACAGATGGGCGGCTTCGACGCGGTCGCGGTCGATGCGCATCCCGATGTCGAGACCGTCAACCACGTCCACCACGCCGGTAATTCGTCCGGCATCGTCGATGGCGCGGCCGCGGTGCTGATCGGCTCGGCCGAGGCCGGCAGCGCGGCTGGCCTGAAGCCCCGCGCCCGCATCCGCGCCTTCGCCAATATCGGCTCGGACCCCGCCCTGATGCTCACGGGGCCGGTGGACGTGACCAGGAAGGTCCTGGCCCGCGCCGGCATGAGCCTGTCCGACATCGACCTGTTCGAGGTCAATGAGGCCTTCGCCGCAGTGGTGCTGCGCTTCCAGCAGGCCTTCGATGTCGATCCGGCACGGATCAATGTCTGCGGCGGCGCCATCGCGATGGGCCATCCGCTGGGCGCCACCGGCGCCATGATCCTCGGCACCGTCCTCGACGAACTGGAGCGCACCGGCAAGGAGCGCGCCCTGGTCACGCTTTGCATCGGCGCCGGCATGGGCACCGCGACCATCATCGAACGGGTGTGAGCGGGGCGGCGATCCGGGATGCGGCGGGTTTGGCGAACACCGGGCCGTGACCACGCGGATGCGGGAGTCGCCTCCCCAAGGGGGGCCAAGTGGGTTAGACGGCGGCGCCCGCCGTCGCTCGACGATGGGCTCACAAGCAAGAAGCTTCCGAGAAATTCCGAGGACACGCCACGATGACGCGCCTGCTCGCCACCCTCTGCCTGACCACGGCCCTGTGCCTGCCGATCGCCGCCCGCGCCGATGATGCGGCCGATCGGGTCGCCGCTGCCAAGGACCTGGTTCAGAAGACCACGCTCAAGAACCTGGAGGTCGGCTTCTCGGCGGCCCTCGAAAAGACCGTGGCGCCGATGAAGGAAGACAAGGCCGAGGCGGTCCGCAAGGAGATCCGCGCCGAGTTCGATAAGCAGCGCGAGACCATGCTCGATGGCCTGTCGAAGGCCTATGCGGAGAAGTTCAGCCTCGACGAGTTGAAGCATCTCTCCGAGATCTACGGCGACAAGACCTACCAGAAGTTTCAGGCGGTGAACGCCGATCCGGCCTCCACCGTGACGGCGGTCTCGCAGGCTTCGGTCACGAAGCTCCTCAACATGCTGGCGATCGCGTCGGCCGGAGATTCGCAAGGCACCGGTGCGCCGGGCGCGCCGATGCCGATGCCGGCGCGCTGAGGCGGAAAGGCGGGCGTCCCGATGGCCGGCTCAAGCCACTTGCGCGCGGGGGAGCCCGCCCCCGGAAGAGCCGGTCATTGCCAAACCGGTCATTGCCAAACCGGGCATTGCAAAGCGGGTCTCGGGGTGCTTGCCACCGGGAAGCCGGACACCTGCGGCAGCGCTTCGAGATGGGGCTTGGCGAAATGGTAGCCCTGGAACAGATTCGCACCGAGGCTCCGCAGGGTGTCGAGTTCGGCCGCCGTCTCGACACCCTCGGCGATCACCGCAATGCCCAGCGAGCGGGCGATGCCGATGATGCCCGCCACGATGATCTGGCGGCGGTGATCGCTGTCGATCCCGCGCAGGAGGTCCATGTCGATCTTGATCAGGTCGGGCTGAAAATTCGCCAGCAGGTTCAGCCCGGCGAAGCCGGCGCCGAAATCATCCAGGGCGGTCAGGAAGCCCTGGCGGCGGTACTCCGCCACGATGCGGGTGACATGGGCGGTGTCGCGGAACTTCTCGTTCTCGGTGAACTCGAACATGATCCGGTCATGGGCGAAGCCGGCCTTGCGCGCCGCCTCCAGGGACGAACGAATGCAGGCCGCCGGCTCGTAGACCGCGTTCGGCATGAAGTTGATCGACAGCCGGGTCGCGTCGTCGGCCGGGAACAGACGCCCGGCCAGCTCGATCGCCTTCACCCGCGCCGCCTGATCGAAGCGGTAGACGGTCTCGGGCGTCACCCGCCCGAGAATCGAGGCGGCGGATTCTCCGCCCGCGCCACGCACCAGGGCCTCGTAGCCCCAGACGCGCTGTTCGGCGAGGTCGAGGATCGGCTGGAACGCCATGGTAAAGGTGAAGTCGAGTTCGGCTCCTTCGCTGCAGCCCTTGCAGCCGATCCGAGCGGTCATGGTCTTGTCCTGTCCCAGCAGCATGCCCCCCGGCAATTCGGCATGCATCCGCAAGTTTTGACATTGGCTTAAGCGCGCAAGCCAAAGCCGCCCACCGGTCACGAATCCGAGGATCAGCGATGAATCTCACCAATTTCCGTCTCGAAACCGATGCCGATGGGATCGCGCTGGCGACCTGGGACATGCCGGGCCGCTCCATGAACGTCTTCACCGACGCGGTAATGGATGAATTGGGTCAGATCATCGACGCCGTGGTGGCGGATGCCGCCATCAAGGGCTGCGTCATCGTCTCGGGCAAGGACAACTTCTCGGGCGGCGCCGACCTGACGATGCTGCAGGGCCTCGGCCGCGCCTACGAGGCGCTGAAGGCCGAACGTGGCGAGGAGGCGGCGATGCGCCACTTCTTCGACGAGTCGCGCAAGCTCACTTTGGTATTCCGAAAGCTGGAAACCTGCGGCAAGCCCTTCGCAGCGGCGGTGAACGGCATCTGTCTCGGCGGCGCTTTCGAACTGGCATTGGCCTGCCATCACCGCGTGCTCTCGGACGACCCGAAGACCCGCGTCGGCCTGCCGGAAATCAAGGTCGGGTTGTTCCCGGGCGGCGGCGGCACCCAGCGGGTGGCCCGCCTGATGCAGACCGGGGACGCCCTGCAGATGCTGTTCAAGGGCGAGCAGATCCGCCCCGCGATGGCCAAGAACATGGGCCTCGCGCAGGAGGTCGCGCCCAGGGACGAGATCGTCGCCAGGGCCAAGGCCTGGATCGCCGCCGGTGGCTCGGCCGTGGCCCCCTGGGACCAGCCGAAGTTCAAGGCGCCCTCCGGCAAGGTCTACTCGCCGGCCGGCATGATGATCTGGCCCCCGGCCAACGCCATCTATCGGCGCGAGACGCACGACAACTACCCAGCCGCGAAGGCGATCCTGGCCTCGGTCTACGAGGGCTTGCAGCTGCCGATGGATCAGGCCCTGCGCGTCGAGAGCCGCTACTTCGCCCATATTCTGCGCACCAAGGAAGCGGCGGCGATGATCCGCACGCTGTTCCTCTCGATGGGTGAATTGAACAAGGGCGCGCGCCGCCCGAAGGACGTGCCCGCCACGGTGGTGAAGACCGTCGGCGTCGTCGGCGCCGGCTTCATGGGCGCGGGCGTCGCCTATGTCTCCGCCAATGCCGGGATGGAGGTGGTGCTCGTCGACCAGTCGATCGAGGCAGCCGAGAAGGGCAAGGCCTATGCCCACAAGCTGGTCACCGACCAGATCAACAAGGGCCGGGCCAAGACCGCCGACCGCGAAGCCCTGTTGGGTCGCATCCGCACCAGCGCCGACTATGCGGATCTCGGCGCCTGCGACCTCGTTATCGAGGCAGTGTTCGAGGACCCGAAGGTCAAGGCCGAGGTCATCGCCAAGGTCGAGGCCGCGATCCGGCCGGAGACGATCTTCGCCTCGAACACTTCGACCCTGCCGATCACCGGGCTTGCCAAGACGTCGTCCCGGCCGGAGCAGTTCGTCGGCATCCATTTCTTCTCGCCGGTGGAGAAGATGATGCTGGTCGAGATCATCAAGGGTGACCAGACCGGCGACGCCGCGCTGGCCACCGCCCTCGATTACGTCCGGGCGATCAAGAAGACCCCGATCGTCGTCAACGACGCGCGCGGCTTCTTCGCCAACCGGTGCGTCGGCGCCTACCTGCTCGAGGGCCACACCATGCTCAACGAGGGCATCCCGGCGGCAATGATCGAGAATGCCGGCCGCCAGGCGGGTATGCCGGTCGGACCGCTCTCGCTGACCGACGAGGTCGCGGTCGACCTCGCCCTGAAGATCGTCAAGGCGACGGAGGCGCAGCTCGGCGCCGGCAGCATCGACCCGGCCCAGAAGGCGCTGCTCACCACCCTTGTGGAGGGCGAGGGACGATTGGGGCGCAAGAACAAGAAGGGGTTCTACGATTACCCCGAGGGCGCGCCGAAGCGCCTGTGGCCCGGGCTCGCCGCCCTGCAGGCGACCAAGGTCGATCCCGACGCGGTGGATTTCACGGAGCTGAAGCAGCGCCTGCTGGTGGTGCAAGCGCTGGAAGCCGCCCGCACCGTCGGCGAGGGCGTAGTCACCGATCCGCGCGAAGCGGATGTCGGCTCGATTTTGGGCTTCGGCTTCGCCCCCTTCACCGGCGGCGCCCTGTCCTACATCGACTTCATGGGCGCGCAGGCCTTCGTGACGCTGGCGCAGGGGCTGGAAGCCAAGCACGGCCCGCGCTTCGCCGTGCCGCAAAACCTCCTGGACATGGCCGCCCGGGGCGGCACGTTCTATGGCGACGCGGCGGCGAAGAAGGCGGCGTAGGCCGCAGACTACCGCCCGGCATGTCTCCGGGCGGACCCCACGACGGGTGAGGCGGACGCCGCGCCTCACCCCGATGAAGTTGCCGTCATCCGAACCCGCAGCACTGCGACGTCGTCGTGGTTGCTCGACAGAAGGTCGGTGATGTCGCCATCAAGCAGAGCCTTCACGTGGCGGCAGCGAGTGCCGTAGCGCCCGGCCATGCAGGTACAGCGCAGGTGCGGCCCGGTGCTGCGATCCTCGAGGGTGACGGCGTAGCGGTTGCCGCTGCTGCCGCGCACCGCGAAGTGCAGGCCGGGCGACGAAGCGGAGCGCGCACCCGCCGCCATCCGGGCGCGGTCCGTGAGCGAGCCCGGGCGGCTCGGGGCGCGCGCGGCCGCATCGGGCCCTTCCGGCAACCGAGTGATCGGCAGGTGGATCGCCCGCGCCAGGGCGGGCACGTCCGGCGCGCCGGTCTGCCGCGCGGCGGCAAGCGCGATCTCGGCACAGGCATAGGCATCCTCGCCGGCATCGTGGTGCTCGAAGCGGATGCCGAGGCGCGCCGCCACCTTGCCGAGGCCGCAGCCCTCCTCCGCCGGAAATACCCGCCGGGCGATCTGCAGGGTGCAGAGGTAGGCGAAGGCCGGCGGCTGCACGCCATAAGCCGCGAGCGAGGCGCGCAGCACGCCCATGTCGAATCCGGCATTGTGCGCGAGGATCAGGCCGGAGGCGAGGTCGGGCAAAAACTCCGCCATCACGGTGGGGAAGTCCGGCCGGTGGCGCACGTCGGCCGGCACGATTCCGTGGACCCGGATGTTGCCGGGCGAGAAGCGCAGCTCCGGCGGACGGATCAGGCGGGATTCCCGCCGCACCACCCGGCCGCCGGCGATCCAGGCGAGCCCAACGGCACAGGCGCTGTCGCGCCGCTCGTTGGCGGTCTCGAAATCGATGGCGATGACGGTCATGCGGGGGTCGCGGGGGCCTGTCCCGGCCGAACGCAGCCAGGCTCTCGGAAAGATGATCACCGGAGTCTAGGCGCCCGCAATTCCCGGCTCAAGCGCTGGCGACGAGCGCCAGCCATGCCTCCTCGCTGATGACCTCGACGCCGTGCTTCTGGGCGTCCTTCAGCTTGGAACCCGCGCCCGGACCCGCCACCACGAGGTCGGTCTTGGCCGAGACAGAACCCGAGACCTTGGCACCCAGGCGCTCGGCGGTGGCCTTCGCCTCGGAGCGGGTCATCTGTTCGAGGCTTCCGGTGAACACCACCGTCTTGCCAGCGAAGGCCGTGGCGGAGGCCGGGGCCGCCATCGGCTCGGTCTTCACTTCGGCGAGCAGGGCCCGGACCGCCGCATCGTTGTGGGGCTCGGCGAAGAAAGCGATCAGCGAATCCGTCGCCACCGGGCCGATCTCGCCATCGTCGGCGAAGTGGCGATACGCATCGCCGGGGCGCTGCCCGGCCGCCCGCGCCAAGCCCGCCGCGATGGCATCCGCGTCGCCGTAATGGGTCACAAGGCTGGCGCGCTGGGGGGCGGAGAGGCGGACATGGCCTTGCGGCTGCGCCTCGTCCCCCTCGACCGCGTCAACCACCGTCCCGTCGCGGGGAAAACCGAATTCCAGGAGCCGGTCGCGGGTGGTCGGCCCGATGCGCGAGAGCGCGGACAGCTCGATCCAGTCGGGTCCGGCCTGATCGTGGCTCGCAGCCGCGACGCCCTCCATCAGCGCCGGCATGTCGGAAAACCGTTTGGCCAGCGCCTTGGCGGTGGATTCGCCGATGTCCGGGATGCCTAGGGCGAAGAGAAATCGGTTGAGCGGCAGGCTGCGGCGATCCTCCACCGAGGCGAGGAGGTTCTTGATCGCCTTGTCCTCCTCCTCGCCCTTCTTCTTGGTCGGCTTCTTCGGGGCCGGCGCGCCCTCCGTCCGGCGCTCGGCCGAAAGGGCTTCGCGGCGGGCCACGATGGCGGCCTTCAGAGGCTCGAAGTCGAGGCGGAACAGGTCGGCCGGCTGGCGAACCAGCCCGGCCTCGAACAGAACCTCGATATAGGTCTGGCCGAAGCCCTCGAGGTCGAAGCCGTTGCGCGAGACGAAGTGCTTCAGGCGCTCCACTCCCTGCGCGGGACAGATCAGACCGCCGGTGCAGCGTCGCACGGCGTCGGGCTTGCCCGTGCGCGGGTTGATCTCGCGCACCGCCCGGCTGCCGCAGGCGGGGCAGCGGGTTGGAAAGACGTAGGGCTTCGCATCGGGCGGGCGCTTCTCCAGCACCACGTCCATGACCTTCGGGATCACGTCGCCGGCGCGCTGCACCACGACGGTGTCGCCGACCCGGATGTCGCGCCCGTCGCGGATCGGCTCGCCGTCGGCCCCGACGCCCTGGACGTAGCCCTCGTTGTGCAGGGTGGCGTTCGACACCACGACACCGCCCACCGTCACCGGCCTGAGCTTCGCCAGCGGATTGAGGGAGCCGGTACGCCCGACATTGATCTCGATGTCCTCGACCACCGTCAGCGCCTTCTGGGCCGCGAACTTGTGGGCGAGCGCCCAGCGCGGCGAGCGCGAGACGAAGCCGAGGCGGCGCTGCAACGCGAGGTCGTCGACCTTGTAGACCACGCCATCGATGTCGTAGCCGAGGCTGGCGCGCTCCGCCTCGATGCTGCGGTAATGCGCGATCATCGCCTCTGCGTCGGGGCACAGCTTCGTCCGGTCGTTGACCGGCAGGCCCCAGGTGCGGAACCGCTCCAGCACGCCGTGCTGCGTCCGGTTAAGCGCCGGCACCACCTCGCCCCACGCATAGGCGAAGAACTTGAGCGGACGCGACCGGGTGATCTCCGGGTCGAGCTGCCGCAGCGATCCGGCCGCGGCGTTGCGCGGGTTGGCGAACAGCGCCTTGCCGGCGGCTTCCTGGCGGGCGTTGATGGCGGCGAAATCCGCGTGCGAAAGGTAGACCTCGCCCCGCACCTCGCAGACCGGCGGCACGTCGTGACCTGCAAGCCGCTGCGGGATGTCCGACACCGTGCGGGCATTGGCGGTGACGTCCTCGCCGACCTCGCCGTCGCCGCGGGTCGCGGCGGTGATGAGGCGCCCGTCCTCATAGCGGAGTGCGAGCGAGAGCCCGTCGATCTTCGGCTCGGCCGTAAAGGCCAGCGGCTCCGCCTCCGGCCAGTTCAGGAAGCGCCGGACGCGGGCGACGAAGTCGGTCACCTCCTCGTCCGCGAAGGCGTTGCCGAGCGAGAGCATCGGCACGGCATGCCGGACCTTGGCGAATTTCTCGGATGGCTTGGCACCCACCGATGTGCTGGCAGTACCCGTCCCGGCGAGATCCGGGAACCGCGCCTCGATCGTTTCCAGGCGCCGGCGCAGGGCGTCGTATTCCGCATCCGTAATCTCGGGCGCGTCCTCCTGGTGATAGAGCCGGTCAGCTTCAGCGATCCGCTCGGAGAGATCGGCGTGCTCGGCCCGCGCCGCCTCCGGCGTCATCGTCTCGAGGCTGTCGACGGCGTTGTCTGCGGACATGAAGCGGCTTCGTGGTCGGGTGCGGGGTGCGCTTATAGCAATCGGAAACCGCCGCCGCACGGGAAGAGGTTCCGGCTGACGCGCCGCCCTCCACAGCCTGTAACCCGCGCGCGCCGCTGGCGAATGAGTCCCTGGTGCCGTCGCATCGCCGTGACCCGCCTGCCTGCCTGCGACGCCGCGCCGCCTCACCGGGTCCACCCAGACCCTATCTCTTCACGCAACCGATCAACGATTCCGGATCGCCATGCCAGCCCCGCCCGCCTTCTCCGCGCCCTGGCGCGACCGCGCCGGTCGCGTCTCCGGCCTGAAGCTCGCCACCTTCCTGTTCGCCCTGGTGCCGGGCCTTTGGCTCGCGGGCGCCTACGCGGCCGATGCGCTCGGGGCCAAGCCGATCACCGCCCTGCTGCACGGCACCGGGGAATGGGCGGTCCGATTCCTCATGCTGTCGCTGGCGGTGACGCCCCTGCGGCGCGTGGCGAACCTGCCGAAGCTGATCCTGGTGCGGCGCATGCTCGGGCTGACCGTGCTGGCCTACGGGCTGATCCACCTGATGCTCTACGTCGTCGATCAGAACTTCGTGCTCACCAAGGTCGTCACGGAGATCCTGACCCGGATCTACCTGACCATCGGCTTCGTGGCGCTCCTCGGCCTCGTGGTGCTCGGCGTCACCTCGACGGACGGAATGATTCGCCGGCTCGGCAAGGCTTGGCCGCGCCTTCACAGGATGGTCTACGCGATCGCTGTCCTCGGCCTGATCCACTATTATCTCCAGGCCAAGATCGACGTCTCCGACCCGGTGTTCTGGACCGGCGCCTTCCTGTTGCTGATGGGCCATCGCGCCATGCAGCGGCTCCGGTGGCCCACCAACCCGCTGACGTTGCTCGGCTTAGCCGTGGCGGTCGCTCTCCTCACCGCCCTGCTCGAGGCAGCCTGGTACGGCGCGGCCAGCGGCATTCCAGCGAGCCTGGTGCTTGCGGCCAACCTCGACGTTCCGGACACCATCAGGCCGGCTTGGTGGGTACTGGCCCTCGGGCTGTGCGTACCGGTGGTCAACGCGGTGCGGGTAGGCCTGGGCGGCAAGGGGCGGGGGGCATCCGGAAAGGCCGCTACGGGTCCGGTCGCGGAGCCGGCCGCGGCGATGCCCGCGCGCCGGCCGGTGCATGCCGGCTGAGCCCCGAGCACCCGGAATTTTGCGTGATGATCGTTTCAATCGAAAATTCCCGTCAGCGACAGGTCTGTTCCAGCGGGATGCCCTCGATGACAAGCCGAGCCGGTCCGATACGCGTTGCGTCGGCTCGGCGCTCAGGCGTTTACCAGTGTGGCGCTTGTCGACCCGTCATCCCGCGGGCATGAACCGAACCAGCAACACGCAAGGAACGCCTAGCATGCGCAAGTGGATTGGCCGCGGCCCGCTCGGGGCTTTCGCGCTCGGGTGCCTGCTGATGAGCGATGCGGCTTCGGCGGCCTGCACGCTGCCGGAGGCCCCGTCGACCGCGACGCGTCCGGTCAAGCCAACGCTGCCCGCCAAGCCGCCTTGCCTGGACGCAAAGGGTGGATGCCCGGGCTGGGAAGCCTACAGCTACAATGACGCGATCAAGGCCTACAACGTCGAGATCGCCGCGTTCCGACCCAAGCTGGAGGCCTATATCCAGGCTCTGACCAACTACGTGAAGGCGAGCAACGAGTACGCCCAGTGCGAGGTCAAGATTTTCCAGTGAACCCTTGGCGTCGGACCGCGGGTTGACCCCCGCGAGGGGCGATGCCACAGCGCAACGCAGTTTTTATCCCGCACGCCAGACTGGACGGCCCGATGTCCGAATCCCTCGACCTCCTCGTCCTCGGCAATGCCATCGTCGACCTGATCGCCCAGACCGATGAGGATTTCCTCGCGGCCCAGGGCGTGCCCAAGGGTGCGATGCAACTGATCGACGAGGCGCGGGCCGAGTCCCTGTTCGCCGCCATGGGTCCGGCCACCATCGTGTCGGGTGGGTCCGGCGCCAACACGGCGGTGGGCGCCGCCATGCTGGGCGCTAGGACGAGCTTCGTCGGCAAGGTCCGCGACGATGAACTCGGCGGCCTGTTCGCCCACGACCTCAAGGCCACGGGCGTCCGCTTTCCGATCGCCGCCGCCACCGACGGGCCGGCCACCGCCCGCTGCTTCATCCTGGTGACGCCGGAAGGCGAGCGCACCATGAACACCTATCTGGGCGCCTGCCAGGGCCTGTCCCCGGCCGATGTTGACGAGGCGACGGTGGCATCCGCCCGCGTGGTCTATCTCGAAGGCTACCTGTGGGACCCGCCGGCCGCCAAGGACGCGTTCCGCAAGGCCGTGACCATCGCGCACAAGGCCGGGAACGCCGCAGCCCTCACCCTGTCGGATGCCTTCTGCGTCGGACGCTACCGGAAGGAATTCCTGGGCCTGATCCGCGACGGCAGCGTCGACATTCTGTTCGCCAACATGGCCGAATTGCAAAGCCTGTACGAGACCGAGGACGCCGATGCGGCGATCCGGGCATTGCGCGACGAGAGCGCCGCGCGCGGCAACGACCTGCTTGGCCTCGTCACCCGCTCGGCCGAGGGCGCCCTGGTAATCCAGGGCGGCGACGTGCAATCGGTCCCCGCTTCCCCGGTGCATGAACTCGTCGACACCACCGGCGCCGGAGACCTGTTCGCCGCCGGCTTCCTTGCCGGTCATGCCCGCGGCCTCGATCACGTCGCCAGCGCCCGCCTCGGTGCGCTGGCTGCCGCCGAGGTCATCCAGCACATCGGCGCCCGGCCCCAGCACGACCTGGTGGCGCTGGCCAAGGCCCAGGGCCTGCTCTGAGGGGCTGAAAGCCGAGGTGCGGGCTCTTCGCTCCAACTGGGTACGGAGAAGACCGCGTCTGAACTGCGCGTGATTCCGGGGCGCAGCAGGCGAACCCGGAATTCAGAGACGCCGACGGTGGGCTATCCAGAGCCGCCGACCGTGGAAAGCCTTGCAACACCAGTGCTTCTGGGTCCCGGGCTGCGCTGCGCGGCCCCGGAATGACGGGGTGCTCCTCGAGCCTTTCCGACTCGTGGAACAAGCCTGTGCGATCCCCCTGTCAAAGATCGAGGGACGCGCGTCGCGCTGCGGCCCCCTGGGTAGGGTCGCACAGTTACGGGCGCCAGAACTGACGAATAAGAGGCGTGCCGTTCACATCCGCAGCAACACCTTGCCCACGGCCTCGCGCCGCTTGAGGATGCCCAGGGCCTTGGCGTATTCGGCGAGCGGATAGACGCCGTGGACCTTGGCGGTCAGGCGTCCCTCCGCCACCCAGGCCAGCAACTGCTCCTGGTTGGCCCGATGCGCCTCGGGCTCGCGCTCGACGAAGACGCCCCAGTGCACGCCCTGGATGTCGATGCCCTTCAGGAGGGCAAGGTTGAGGGGAATGCGGGGGATGTCACCGGCAGCGAACCCGATCACCAGGTAGCGCCCCTTCCAGCCGAGCGAGCGCAGGGCAGGTTCGGCGTAGTCGCCGCCGATGGGATCATAGATCACGTCGACCCCCTCCCCCTCGGTGAGGCGGCGCAGGCCCTCGCGCAGGTTGTCGGCGACGTAATCGAGGCCCATCGTGGCGCCGTGCGCCTCGGCCACGGCGAGCTTCTCCGGCGAGGACGCGCAGGCGATGACGCGGGCGCCCAGGATCGCCCCGAGTTCCACTGCCGCGAGGCCGACGCCGCCCGAGGCACCGAGCACCGCCAGGGTCTCGCCGGGCTGAAGCCGGGCGCGGTCGCGCAGGGCGTGGAGCGAGGTCCCGTAGGTGATGGTCAGCCCAGCGGCCTGCTCGTCCGAGACGCCGTCCGGCACGGGGGTGAGGTGCCGGGTGGCGACGGCGATCCGCGCGCGGCAGGTGCCGAACTTCTGGTGGACGATGACGCGGTCGCCCACCGAAAAGTCCTCGGCCCCCTCGCCCAAAGCCTCGATCACGCCGCAGGCCTCGCCGCCGGGAGAGAACGGGAGTTCAGGCTTCACCTGATAGCGCCCGGCGATGATCAGAGTGTCGAAGAAGTTGAGCGCCGCCAGCGTGATGCGGATCACGGCTTCGCCCGGACCGGCCACCGGGTCCGGCAGATCGGCGAGTTCCAGATCCTCAGGTCCCCCGAGTCGGGTACACAGCAGCGCCTTCATGCCCACACCTCCCTGATGTTCGCATCGGCGCTTGCACCGACACGGCGGCCTGCGCAAGCACTGCGGTCCAAAGTGCAGGCACCGCAGTGCAGAGTGCAGGCACTGCGGCCGTCAGGGGCGTTCGTAGGTTCCCACCAGACAGCCCTTGGCAAGCACGCGTCCCGCCATCGCCTCCAGCAAGGCACCCCGGCCGGGATGCTCGGGCAGATCCAGCGCCCGGTCGAGGGCATAGGTCTGGAACAGGTAGACGTGCGCCCCGTGGCCAGTGGGCGGATCGGGCGGCAGCCAGCCGGATTTCAGAAAGCTGTTCTTGCCAAGTTCGAGATTCTTGCCGAGAGCGAGACGCGAACCGGCTTGGCTCGCCGCGCCTTCCGACAGCGGCGCATCGGGATCGAGGTCCCAGGCGATCAGGTGGACGAGGGGATTCGGCGTCGGGCTTCCGGCATCCTCGACGAGCAGCACGACGCGGGCAGTGCCGGCTGGCAGGCCGGTCAAGGCCAGCGGCGGCGAAGTGCCTTCCCCGTCCGCGGTGAAGCGCGCCGGCATCGCAGCGCCGTCGTCGAAGGCGGGACTGGTGAGCGTCAGGCCCTCCGGCGCCGCGGCGAAATGGGTCCGGTAGGCGGTCCTGTCCAGCCCGGCCTTAAGGCCAGACAGAGCGGCGCCCACGGCATGCGGAATTTTCTCGAGCAACGGCGATCTCCCGGCGGATACGCCGACCAACCCCTTGCCAGACCGAAGGTTCAGGCCGGGCGCTGCGCCGCGATCATGTAGTTGACTGCGGTGTCCCGGCTCGGGCGCCACGAGCCGTCGAGCGGGTTGAAGACCACGCCCGTGGTGTCGGTCACGCGCAGTCCGCCGGCCTCGACGGCGCGGGTGAGTTCGTCGGGCCGAACGAATTTGTCCCAGTCGTGGGTGCCCTTCGGCAGCCAGCCGAGGACGTATTCCGCCCCCACGATGGCCATGGCGTAGGACCGCAGCGTCCTGTTGATGGTGGCGGCGAACAGCAGGCCGCCCGGCTTCACCGCGCAGGCCGCCTGTGCCACGAAGGCCGGCATATCGACCACGTGCTCCACCACCTCCATGGCGAGCACGATGTCGAAGCGCTCGCCGCCGGCCACCACGTCCTCGATGGTGCGCGCCCGATAATCGACCGGCACGCCCTCGGCATCGGCGTGGGCCTGGGCCACCTTGACGTTGGTGGGAGCCGGATCGAGGCCCGTGACCGTTGCACCGAGGCGCGCCAGCGGCTCGGACAGGACGCCGCCGCCGCAGCCGATATCCACAAGGGCGAGGCCATCGAGGGGAAAAGGCGCCTTCGGGTCGCGCCCGAAATGGCGGGCGGCGGCATCCCGCACGTAAGCGAGGCGGACCGGGTTGAAGCGGTGCAGGACCCGCATCGGGCCGGCCTCGTCCCACCAAGTGGCCGCAATGGCCTCGAAGCGGGCGACCTCGTCGCGGTCGATGGAGGCGCCTGTGGGTCCGGTCATCGTCTCGGCATGTCTCGTGCGGGGTGGGCGTACCCCCTTATTGACACGCCCGGGCGGCCCTTGTACCCGCCGAAGCCCTGTCCGGTACAGCAGCCAAGCGACGCGGCAGGCCGTACGGGGCGTGGAAATTTCGACCCGAGACCGGCCGAATCCCTGGCTGTTGCGCTTTCCCTGGCTCCTGCCGCTATCCTTGGCTCTTGCCACTACCCCTGGCTCTTGCGACGCGTCGCGGACGCGACAGGCTCCATCTGGTGAGAACATGCCCCGTCTGGTGATGAAGTTCGGCGGCACGTCCGTCGCCAATGTCGAGCGCATCCGCAACGTGGCCGCCCACGTGGCGCGCGAGGTCGCAGCCGGCTACGAGGTCGCCGTGGTGGTCTCTGCGATGTCGGGCAAGACCAACGAGCTCGTCGCCTGGGTCAAGGACGCCAATCCGATCTACGACGAGGCCGAGTACGACGCCGTGGTGGCCTCGGGCGAACTCGTCACCGCCGGGCTCCTGGCCATCGCTCTCCAGAAGATCGGTATCCAGGCCCGCTCGTGGCAGGGCTGGCAGATCCCGATCCTGACTTCGGACGCGCACGGCTCGGCCCGCATCGAGGGCATCGACGGCGCGCGCCTCAATGCGGGTTTCCAGCGCGGCGAAGTCGCGGTCATCGCCGGCTTCCAGGGCATGAACGAGGCCACCGGCCGGGTCACCACCCTGGGGCGCGGCGGCTCCGATACCAGCGCTGTCGCCATCGCGGCCGCCATCGGGGCCGAGCGCTGCGACATCTATACCGACGTCGACGGCGTCTATACCACCGATCCGCGCGTGGTGCAGAAGGCAAAGCGCATGGAGCGCGTGACCTTCGAGGAAATGCTCGAGATGGCGTCGCTCGGCGCCAAGGTCCTGCAGGTCCGCTCCGTCGAACTCGCCATGGTCCATCGCGTGCCGACCACGGTGCGCTCCTCCTTCGATCCGCCGGACAATGCCCGGCCCGGCACCCTCATCTGCGACGAGGACGACATCGTGGAACAGCAGATCATCACCGGGATCGCCTTCTCCCGGGACGAGGCGCAGATCACGCTTCGTCGCGTGAAGGACAGCCCCGGCATCGCCGCCGCCATCTTCGGGCCCCTGGCGGACGCCAACATCAACGTCGACATGATCATCCAGACCGTGTCGGGCGATCAGTCGACCACCGACATGACCTTCACGGTCCCCTCGGCCGACTACGATCGCGCCCGCAAGATCCTCGACGCGCAGAGCGGTGTGATCGCCTTCGCCCAGATCGAGGGGGCCACCGACGTGGTGAAGGTCTCGGCCATCGGCGTCGGAATGCGCAGCCACGCGGGCGTCGCCGCCAAGGCTTTCAGGGCGCTGGCTGAAAAAGGCATCAACATCCGGGCCATCACCACATCGGAGATCAAGTTCTCCGTCCTCATCGATGCCGCCTATACGGAGCTTGCCGTTCGCACGCTCCACTCGCTATACGGCCTCGACCAGGCCTGACGAGCCGGAGCGCGCGCACGCCTGCGCGCGGACCGGAGCCCGCGGCCGAAGCCGGATCGAGGAGACCATGCCCGCTGCGCCCGGAGGCCCGCGCCTGCTTCTGCGCCGCCTCCGCGAAGCGATGGCGGAGCCGGTCAGCCCACAGGCTCGCCTCGACCGCATCGTCACGCTGATCGCCGCCAACGTGATCGCCGAGGTGTGCTCGGTCTATGTGCTCAGCGATGACAATATTCTCGAACTATTTGCCACCGAGGGCCTGAACCGCGAAGCGGTCCACCTGACCCGGATGCGGGCGGACGAGGGCCTCGTCGGCCTCATCGCCAAGACGGCCGAGCCGCTGTCGCTCTCCGACGCGCAGTCGCACCCGGCCTTCTCGTATCGACCGGAAACGGGTGAAGAGGCCTATCACGCCTTCCTCGGCGTGCCACTCCTGCGCGCCGGCAACACGCTCGGCGTCCTCGTCGTTCAGAACAAGACCTACCGGGTCTATTCCGAGGAGGAGATCGAAGCGCTCCAGACCACCGCCATGGTGCTGTCGGAGATGATCGCCTCGGGCGAGCTTCAGGCCCTGGCGCCGGGCGCGGGCTCGGCGGCGCGCCGGCCGGTGAGCCAGCGCGGCGTGGCGCTCGCCGATGGCATCGGCCTCGGGCACGTGGTGCTGCATGAGCCACGCATCGTCATCAAGAAGCTCATCGCCGAGAATGTCGAGCGCGAGGTCGAGCGGCTGGAGCTTGCCATTGGCGAGGTCCGCTCGGCCATCGACGACCTGGTCGAACGCGGCGACAGCATCGGCACGGGGGAATCGCGCGAGGTGCTGGAGACGGTGCGCATGTTCGCGCATGACAAGGGCTGGCTGCGCCGGATGCGCGAGGCCGTGCATTCCGGACTCACGGCCGAGGCCGCTGTCGAGCGCGTCCAGTCGGACAACCGCGCCCGGATGATGCGCCAGAGCGACCCGTACCTGCGCGACCGGCTGCACGACCTCGACGACCTCGCCAACCGCCTGTTGCGCACCCTGATCGGTGCCGAGGGCAACGGGGTCCAGCGCGTGCTGCCCGAGAACGCGATCCTGGTCGCCCGCTCGATGGGGCCGGCAGCCCTGCTCGACTACGACCGCACGGCCCTGCGGGGCGTCGTGCTGGAGGAAGGCGGCCCGACCAGCCACATCGCCATCGTGGCCCGGGCGCTCGGCATTCCGGCGGTCGGTGAGATCGCCAACGCCACGGCCCTGTGCGATGCCGGCGACGCGATCATCGTCGACGGCGCCACCGGCGAGATCCAGGTCCGGCCGGGGCCCGAGATCGAGGCGGCCTATGCCGAGATGGTGCGCCTCCGCGCCCGCCGGCAGGAGCAGTACCGGGCGCTGCGCGACGTGCCCGCCGTCACCCTCGACGGCACCAAGATCGGCCTGCAGCTCAATGCCGGCCTTCTGATCGACCTGACCCATCTGCACGAGACCGGCGCGGACGGCATCGGCCTGTTCCGCACCGAGCTGCAGTTCATGGTGGCCCAACGCATGCCGTCGGCGGCCGAGCAGCAGACGCTGTACGAAGCTGTGTTCGCCGCGACCGGTGACCTTCCGGTGACCATTCGCACCCTCGATATCGGCGGCGACAAGATCCTGCCCTACATGCCGGCTCTGGAGGAAGAGAATCCGGCCCTGGGCTGGCGTGCGATTCGCATCGGCCTCGACCGCCCGGCTCTGCTGCGGGTTCAGTTGCGCGCCCTGCTCAAGGCTTCGGGCGGCCGACCGCTGAAGATCATGTTTCCCATGGTGGCAACGGTGGACGAGTTCACCCGCGCCAAGGCCATCGTCGAGCGCGAGAAGGCGCATCTGCGCCGCCACGGCCACGCCCTGCCGAGCGACTGCAAGCTCGGCGTGATGGTGGAGGTGCCCTCTCTGCTGTTCCAGATCGACGAGATCGCCAAGGCAGCGGACTTCCTGTCTGTGGGGTCCAACGACCTGATGCAGTTCCTGTTCGCGGTCGACCGCGAGAACCGGCGCGTCGCGGACCGCTTCGACACCCTGAGCGTCCCGGCCATGCGGGCCTTCCGGATCATCGCCGAGCGGGCGGCCGCGGCCGGCTGCCCGGCCACCGTGTGCGGAGAGATCGGCGGTCGCCCGCTGGAAGCCATGGCGCTGATCGGCCTCGGCTTCCGACACCTCTCGATGTCTCCGGCCGCCATCGGCCCGGTCAAGGCCATGGTGCTGGGGCTCGACGTGAACGCGGTCTCCGACCTGATCGACACCGAACTGGCCCGGGCCGGCGACGGTGCCACCCTGCGGCCAGCCCTGGCGGCCTTCGCGAAGGCGCACGGGGTTCCTATCTAACTGGGTCGTGCCGCGACCCCGTCGTCGATCTGGCTTCCGGTCCGACGAGCCCTTGTTCCTGGTGAGAGTTTTCGACGGGCGATGACCCCTATTCCTGCAGAACGCCTCGACGCGATCCTGACGCGCCACGACATCGTGACGGCCACGCTGAGCGCCGGCTCGGCGGATTCCGACACCTTCGTGCAATTGTCACGCGAGTTGTCCGAACTGGAGGGCGTCGTCGCGGCGATCCACGCCTATCGCGCCGCCGCGCGGAATCTGGCCGACATCCAGGCGCTGATCGACGAGCCCGGCGGCGATTCCGAGATGCGGGCGCTCGCCGCCGACGAGAAGCCGGAGGCCGAGGCCGGATTGGAATCCGCCTACAGGGCATTGCAGCTGATCCTGCTGCCGAAGGATTCCGCCGACGAGAAGAGCGCCATCCTGGAAATCCGGGCCGGCACCGGCGGGGACGAGGCGGCCCTGTTCGCCGGTGACCTGTTCCGGATGTACGGCAAGTATGCCGATGCGAAGGGCTGGAAGGTCGAGGTCATCTCGGAGAGTGAGGGCACCGTCGGCGGCTATCGCGAGGTCATCGCCGAGGTGAAGGGCAAGGGCGTGTTCGCCCGCCTGAAGTTCGAAAGCGGCGCCCACCGGGTCCAACGGGTGCCGGACACCGAAGCGCAGGGGCGCATCCACACCTCCGCAGCGACCGTGGCCGTTCTGCCCGAGGCGGAGGAGGTCGACATCGTCGTCAACGATGCGGATCTGAAGATCGATACGATGCGGTCGCAGGGTGCCGGCGGCCAGCACGTCAACAAAACGGAATCGGCCATCCGCATCACGCATCTTCCGAGCGGGATCGTGATTTTCGTCCAGGAGGAGCGCTCCCAGCACAAGAACCGGGCCCGCGCGATGTCGCTGCTACGCGCGAAGCTCTACGACGCCGAGCGGACCGCCAAGGACAGCGCTCGCGCCGCCGACCGCAAGTCGCAGGTCGGCTCGGGCGACCGCTCGGAGCGCATCCGCACCTACAATTTCCCCCAGGCCCGGGTTACCGATCACCGCATCAACCTGACCCTCTACAAGCTGGAGGAAGTCCTGGCCGGCGAGGCCCTGGATGAACTGGTGGACGCCCTCGTCACCGAGCATCAGGCCGAGTTGCTGGCGGCCGAGGGTATGGCCTGATGACCGTTGCTTCGGACCGATGACGGGCGGGGCCGCGCCGGAATGGGTCGGCGACGCCGAGGCGCCTCCATTCGATCCGGCCATGAGCCGGACCGAGGCCCTGCGGGTGATGACCGACCGGCTCACCGCTCAACGCATCGCGGCGAGCGACGCCCGGTTTCTCCTGCTCGACGTGCTGCGCCTGACCTCGACCGATCTCGTCCTCAGGGGCCGGACTCCCCTGGGAACGGACGATGCGGCCAAACTCTCGGCTGCTCTGGCCCGCCGGCTCGGGGGCGAGCCGGTGGCCCGGATCGTCGGCGCCTGGGAGTTCTGGGGCCTGTCCTTCGGGCTCGCCCCCGAGACACTGGTTCCCCGCGCCGACACCGAGACCCTGGTGGAAACGGCCCTGGCGCTGCATCCCGACCGCCGCACGCCGCTGCGTCTCCTCGATCTCGGCACCGGCTCCGGCTGCATTCTCGTGGCGTTGCTCAACGAGCTTCCCAACAGCACCGCCATCGGCGTCGATCGTTCGAAGGCGACTCTGCTTCAGGCCCGCGCGAATGCGCAGGCGCACGGCGTCGGTGCCCGCGCCGCCTTCGTGGTGGCGGATTGGACAGCAGCCCTCGCGGGCTCCTTCGACCTCGTCGTCTCCAACCCGCCCTACATCCCGAGCGCGACGATCCAGGACCTGGACGTCGAGGTGCGTGAGCATGATCCGGCTGTGGCGCTTGACGGGGGGGCGGACGGGCTCGATGCCTACCGGTCGATCATCGCGGCGCTCACGGACGGCCCGGCCGGGCTCGCTGCCGGCGGCGCACTTGTTTTCGAGGTCGGCTACGACCAGGCGGACGCGGTGGCCACTCTCGGTCGCGAGGCCGGGCTCGGGATTGGGCGGATCACTTACGACCTCGCTGGACATGCCCGGGTGGTGACCTTCGCCCCTGACGAGACGGTCAGAACCGGCCGGGAGGGTGTGAAAATCGGAAAAACTGAGGTCTCACCCGGCGGGAGGACAAAAAACGCTTGTTGACCTCTCGGCGAACGGCTAGTCTCGCCGGCAGATCGCGAACGGTCCATCAAGATGGACTGAGGTAAGGCGGGTTGTGGCTTCGGTCTGCGACACCCTTAGAAGATCTCCCCACGATCAGGCTGGTGCGCGCGGGACGACGCGCTGGAGCTTGGTCAACTTCGTGCCTGAAAACCGAAGGACGCCTGGACGCTCAGAGCGGGCCTTGGTCAACGGACAGAGACGGCAAAGCACGGCGAAAGCGATCACGGACACATCGGACCCGGATCACGCGGCGCCAGCGACGAGCCTGCCTCAGGCGGTGTCGTGACCGCCCAGAACCCGCCGCATCATCAGACGCTCCGAGACGAACGAGGGTCAATCGAGACCGATGAGACCAAACCAGAATAGACGGATGCGCGGTCGCAACCGCCCCAAAGGTCCCAATCCGCTTACGCGTTCCTACGAATCGAACGGCCCCGACGTCAAGATTCGCGGTACTGCCCAGCACATCGCAGACAAGTACGCCCAGTTGGCCCGCGACGCGCAGGCCAGTGGCGACCCGGTGGCGGCGGAGAACTACTTCCAGCACGGCGAACACTATTTCCGGATCATCTCGGGCGCTCAGGAACAGACCCGTCAACAGGTGGGCGGTTACGCTCGCGGCTTCGACGACGACGGCGACGAGGGAGACGACGAGGGTCAGGCCGCCCCGCAGGGCTACGCTGCGTCCAGCTACGGTGCCAATTCCTACAACGAGGAATACGGCGATCCGGGTCAGCAGCCTCAGCCGCAGGCCTACGAGGGCCGGCCGGAGGCGCGACAGGAGACGCGGGCTGAGAATTACCGCCAGGATTACAATCGACAGGATTCCAACCGGCAAGACGCGAACCGCCAGGACTCGAATCGACAGGATTCCAACCGGCCGGATTCCGGCTCGGACAACAACCGGCAGAACCGACGCGACCGCTTCAGCAATCGAGGCGACCGCCCCCAGCGCTTCGACAACCCGCGCGACGGCAACCGGCCGGACTACAACAATCGGCAGGACTCCAACCGGCAGGACAACCGACGGGACGATTTCGGTCGTCAGGACGGCAACCGACAGGATTCCAACCGACAGGATTTCCGGCCGGATCAGAACCGCCAGGACGGTGTGCGCCAAGACAATCCGCGTCAGGATTACGGGCGCCAGGATGCGGGCCGGCAGGATCAGCCGCGCCAGGATCTCAACCGCCCTGCCCCGGTCCGGTCCGAAACGCCTCGCTACGAAAACGGGCGAACCGATCAGCCGGTGAACGAGGCCCCGCGTCAGGACGCCAACCGATCGGAGTTCGGTGGCCAGGACGCGGCTCGGCCGAGTTCGAGCCGCGAGGAGACGCCTCGGGCGAGCCGGACGAACGATGCCGCACCGCGTCGCAGCCGGCGTCGCGAGGAGCGTGAACCGGTCGGTAATCCCGAGGACGTCGCCGCCCTGCCGGCCTTCCTGATGACGCCGCCGCGTCCCGTTCTGGCCGTCGAGCGGACGGCCGAACCGGCAGCCTCGGCAGAATCCCAGAACACTGGTACCGGCCCCGGCGGTTCCGACGAGGGGACGCCCGCGACCCCGAAGCCGCGCCGCCGCCGCCGCGCCCGCTTCGAGGGCTCTGAAGCCCCCGAGGGCGGCGTCGGCGGTGACGATCCGTCGTCCGTCACCGAATAAACCCGCGCGTTCGCGCGACCTTCGACAAACTTCACAGGAAGCCGCCCCGATCGGGCGGCTTCTTGCGTTTGGGCTGGCACGCCGTGTCAGGCGGTGCGCCAATTCAGGAAGGCCTGAACCCGATGGCGCAGGCGGTGATGGCGCGCGGCCTCGCCAAAGGGCGCGATCTCCCAGATCCAGTCCCGGTCGGGAGGATCGAGGCGCACCCCGTGCAGAAGATCGATCCGGTCGGTAATCCGTCCGGTCCGGTCCTCCTCGAACTGCTCGATGTCAGTGAGGAGGCAGACGCGTGCCCGCAACCGCCCGAGGCCTTCGAGATGCGCCCGGACAATGCGACCGCCGAGATCGGGCGGCAACAGGCCGGGCCGGTCGAGCGGCAGGATCGGCAGTTGCGACAGGAGGTTGGCGGACACCACGAAGTCGACCTCGGCGCCACCGCAGAGCGCCGGCAGCGGATCGACCCGGCCCGGCTCGGCGTTCAGGTCGGCAGTGATCAACCGGACGTTGGGATAAGGTCGGACCAAGCGGCGCGCCGGCCACAGATGCACCGCATCGACAAGGTGGACCTCACGAAAGCGGCGGGCCAGATCCGCGATCGGCACGTCCTGGAGCAGCCCCGACCCGAGAACGACAGCGATGCGGGTCTGATCTAGGCCCGCGCAGGCGTCCAGGATCGCGGCCCGGGACGCCGCAAGATGGGACGCCCAGGCAGCGTGGCAGCGCCGGCCGCGCGACAGCAGCAGCACGCTCTCCCGCAGGTATCCCAGCCGCCGAAGGCGCAGGGGAACGGGTGTCACGAGCAGATGAAACAGTTCGACCAGCACGGGGATCTCGAGCCAAGCGATCGGCACGCGGATCGCCCGCGTTTCCACACGGCATAGCGAAGAGCCGGCCGAACATCAGCAACGGAGATGATTCACCGCAGCAATCCGTATTCGGCGCGGCGGAAAACCAGCCCTTGTCCCAACGCAGCGGGAACCTGTCCGCCGCGATCGTGTTCCGGTTGGGCCGTCGCGGCCGCGATCCTGCGACCGCATTGTTCTCGGAGCGACCGTGTCGAACCTCGTCCGCATCATTCTCGCAATCTTCCTGCCGCCCATCGCGGTCCTCATGACCACCGGCATCGGCCTGCAGTTTCTGCTCAACATTCTGCTCACGCTGATGGGCGTCCTGCCCGGCACCATCCATGCCCTGTGGCTGGTGCTGCGTGATCGCTGAGCCGATGGTATCCGTCCGCCAGGGTTGAGCGCCGGGTTGGTACCCAAGCCGGCGGAACGATGGAGGCGAGGGCAGGATGAGCACACGCGGCTTCACCGGGCGAAAGCCCCCGGAGGCAACTCGGGAGCGCCTGCCCCCGGGGCAGTACCTCACGGAGGATTTTCCGGTCCTGCAGATCGGACCGAATCCCCGTCTCGATCTCGACACGTGGTCCTTCACCTTGCGCGAGGGTTCGCGCCCTCTGAAATCCTGGACCTGGGAGGCGTTCACCGCCCTTCCGCGCACACGCTGGAGCGGCGACATCCACTGCGTAACGAAGTGGTCGAAGTTCGACACGGCCTGGGAAGGCGTCAGCTTCGACGACATTCTGGCCGATGCGGGCATCGCCGCGCCGACAGCCTTCCTGCTGGCCGAGGGCTACGACGACTACACCACCAACGTTCCGGTGGGGGACCTCGTCGGAGGCAAAGGTATGGTCGCGACCCATTACGACGGGGCGCCAATCCCAGCTGACCACGGCGGCCCGGCGCGTCTGCTGGTTCCGCACCTGTATTTCTGGAAGAGCGCCAAGTGGGTGAAGGGCCTGCGCTTCACCCAGCGCGACGAGGGCGGCTTCTGGGAGTTGCGCGGCTATCACATGTATGGCGATCCTTGGCGCGAGCAGCGCTTTACCGGTGATTGAGCCGACCGCGCGCCCCCTCCCCTGGCAGTCCGCGACCCTCACGGCCATCCGGCCCGTCACCGGGCGCGTGAAGAGCTATCGCTTCCAGGTCGCCTTTGATCGGCCGGTGCTGGCCGGGCAGCATGTGGACGTACGCCTGACCGCTCCGGATGGCTATCAAGCCCAGCGCAGCTACTCGATCGCCTCGGCGCCGAGCCAGGACGGCACCATCGAGTTGATGATCGAGGGGCTGCCCGAGGGCGAGGTCTCGGGTTTCTTCGAGACGGTGGCGGAGGTCGGCGACACGATTGAGCTGCGCGGGCCGATCGGCGGCGCCTTCGTCTGGCGGCCGGAGGATGGCGGACCGCTCCTTCTGGTCGGCGGCGGTTCCGGCGTGGTGCCGCTGCTGGCAATGCTGCGCCACCGTGCGGCGGCGGCTCCCGAGGTCCCGTCCCTTTTGCTTTACTCGGTGCGCGACGCGGGGGAGGCGATCGCCGCCGAGGAGTTGGCCGTACGCGCCCGGGACGAACCGCATTTCGCGCTGATGCTGACTCTGACTCGCGCCGGCGGCCGGCGCGTCGATGCTGACATGATCGGCGAAGCGCTCCATCGGCTGGGACAGCCCGGTCACATCTACATCTGCGGCGGCAATGCCTTCGTGGGGAGAACGGCGGACCTGCTCGTCGATGCGGGAGTGGACCCGCGCCTGATCCGGACCGAGCGCTTCGGTAGCTGAAGTCGTGATGGTCTTGTCCGGCAGCCGAGACCGGTTGTAGGTCGCGTCCGGCGGTCGAGGATCGAATCAACATGACGGATGGGTCGGATCGATTTTTCGGGCAATGTCATTGCGGAGGCGTTCGCTTCGCGGCGACGCTGAGCGACGGCTTTGGCACAATCCGGCGCTGCACCTGCTCGTATTGTCGGATGCGCGGGGCCGCTGTGGTCTCGGCTGAGGGCGGCGGCGTCGAGATCCTGCAAGGGGCGGACCTGCTGACGCGCTATCGGTTCAACACCGGCGCGGCGCAGCACTTCTTCTGCTCACGCTGCGGGATCTATACGCATCATCAACGCCGATCGAACCCGCACCAGTACGGCGTCAACGTGGCCTGCCTCGACGGAGTCAGCCCATTCGACTTTCCCGAAATGCCAGTCTTCGACGGCGTGAACCATCCGAGCGACACCGGCGGAACGACTCGCCGCGCCGGAACGCTCCGTTTCGTCCCGGAGGCTTAGCCACCAGTCCTTAGACGGGATGGCGGCTTTCGGCCCCGACGAGACGGTCGGCCACGTCCTCCGCGAGGGAGAGGCTTGAGGTCAGGCCCGGACTCTCGATGCCGAAGAGATGGACTAAGCCGGAAAATCCGTGCTCGGCCGGGCCGTCGATACGGAAATCGGCGGCCGGCTCACCGGGTCCGGTCAGTTTCGGGCGGATGCCCGCGTAATCCGGCGTCAGTACCCCATCGGGAAGGCCCGGCCAGTAGCGTCGGATCGCCTGCGCGAACGCCTGGGCGCGGGCGGGATCGACCCCATAATCGAGGCGGTCGACCCATTCCACGTCGGGGCCGAAGCGCATGCGCCCGGCCAGATCGAGCGTCAGGTGGATGCCGAGGCCGCCCTCGACGGGCGCCGGGTAGATCAGGCGCGAGAAGGCCGGTCGCCCGGTGCAGCCGAAATAGCTGCCCTTCGCCAGAACCTGACGGGGGATCTGTACCTTGGGATAGCCCTCGACCCGATGGGCAAGTGCCTGGGCGCCAAGTCCGGCCGCGTTGATCACCGCGTCGAACACCAGATCCTCACCGGCGACGGTCACACGCCAGCCTTCGGGAATCCGCAGAATTCGAGTCACAGGGCTGTTGAAGGCGACGGCCCCGCCGGCATCCTCCAGGTCACCCTGCAGGGCCAGCATCATGGCATGGCTGTCGACGATGCCGGTGCCCGGCGCGTGCAGGGCGGCGACGCAGGCGAGATTCGGTTCGAGGACGCGGGCTTCGGCGCCGTCGATCAGTGCCAGACCGGGAACGCCGTTGGCATCACCGCGGTCGCGGATCGTGGCGATGGCCGCTCGCTCCGACTCGTCGGTGGCGACGATGAGCTTGCCGGAACGCCGATAGGGCACGCCGTGGCTCTCGCAGAAGGCCATGAGCATCGCCGCCCCGGCCACGCAATGCCGCGCCCGCAGCGAGCCGGGAGGATAGTACATCCCACCGTGGATCACCTCGGAATTCCGGGCCGAGATGCCAGTGCCGATCGACGCCTCGGACTCGGCCACGACCACGGCATGGCCGCGGATCGCCAGAGCCCGGGCCACGGCCAGTCCTACGATACCGGCACCGACGACAAGGATTTCCATCACGGCCAGCCGATGAAGCGAAGATCGACGGGAAAGACGTCCACCAGAACGATGTCGACGCCAAGGACAGGGCGCGGAACGCTGGCCCTCGACCCATCGTCCGTACCGGCTCTCACGTGCCCGATCGATCCGCTCCGCACAAGATACCCTCGGGCCATTTACCCTCGGGTGATCGCGATCGATGACCGCCGGGCAAATCCTTGAGCACCGAGGCGCGCGACTGCTTGGGCGCCGACGCGCGCGGAGCCAGCATCGGGCATGCACGCACGGTCATGGCGCTGCGACCCAGTTCCCGCTACAAGGCGAACCATCCGTAACCGTTCGAGGTCGGAATCCCGTCGGCTTGGAGATGATCGCGCCCTGTCGCGAGCCCTCCCCGGCGCGTGTTTCGCCTGCTTGCCCCCTAAGGCTTCCGTCACAGTGCCCTTCCCCACCCTGCCGGCCCCGCTCGCCCGAGCGCTGACCGCGCGCGACTACGAAGACCCGACGCCCGTGCAGAGCGCCGTCATCGAGGCGGCAGCCCAGGGACGAGACCTTCTCGTCTCGGCCCAGACCGGCTCCGGCAAGACCGTGGCATACGGCCTCGCTTTCGCCGAGACCCTGCTTGACGGAGCCGAGCGCTTCGGCCCGGCCGGTGCTCCCCTTGCCCTGGTCATCGCGCCGACCCGCGAGCTCGCCATTCAGGTCGAGCGCGAACTCAGCTGGCTCTATGCGGAGACCGGCGCCCGCGTCATCTCCTGCGTCGGCGGCATGGACCCGCGTCGCGAGAGCCGCCAGCTCAACGACGGCGCCCACATCGTCGTCGGCACCCCGGGGCGCCTGCGCGACCACCTGGAGCGGCGCAACCTCGCGACCCAGGATCTGCGCGCCGTGGTCCTCGACGAGGCCGACGAGATGCTCGACCTCGGCTTTCGCGACGACCTCGAATTTATCCTGTCGGTGACCCCGAAGGAGCGGCGCACGCTGCTGTTCTCCGCGACCCTGCCGAAGGCCATCGCGACGCTCGCCGAGCGCTACCAGAACGACGCCCTGCGCATCGCCGTAAAGGGTCAGGAGCGCGGTCACTCGGACATCACTTACAGGGCCATCCGCGTCGTGCCACGCGAGCTGGAGCATGTGGTGGTCAACACCCTGCGCTTCATGGATGCGCCGACCGCGATCATCTTCTGCAACACGCGCAACGCGGTGCGCCATCTCCAGGCGGTGCTCACCGAACGCGGCTTTTCGGCCGTGGCGCTCTCGGGCGAACTCGGCCAGGGCGAGCGCAACGCCGCCCTTCAGGCCCTGCGCGACGGCCGGGCCAAGGTGTGTGTAGCGACAGACGTCGCCGCGCGCGGCATCGATCTCCCCACCGTCAGCTTGGTGATCCATGCCGACCTGCCGCATGATGCGGAGGTGCTGCAGCACCGCTCGGGTCGCACCGGGCGTGCCGGCCGCAAGGGCACCAGCCTGCTGCTGATCCCGGCCTCGAAGCGGCGCCGGGCCGAGCAGATGCTGATGATCGCCAAGGTCTCGTTCGAGTGGGCCGGTCCGCCCACCGCCGACGAGATCCGCCGCCTCGACGGCGAACGCATGTGGCAGGATCCGATCTTCACCGAGGCTCCGGCCGAGGAAGATCTGGCGATGGCCGAGACCCTGATGGGCCAGCGCACGCCTCAGGAACTCGCCGCCGCCCTGGCGCGGATCTATCGCTCGCGCCTGCCCGCCCCCGAGGATGTCACCGATCCGGGCGCCGGCCCCGAGCGCAAGACTCGGCCCGTGTACGATCCCGCTGATACGGCGCGAATCGATGCCGAGGGACCATCGGTCTGGTTCCGGCTCAATCTCGGCCGCCGCGACAATGCCGATCCGCGCCGGCTCCTGCCGATGCTGACACGGCGCGGCAATATCGGCCGCCAGGAAATCGGAGCGATCCGGATTTTCGACCGTGAGACCAAGTTCGAGGTCCGGGGCGGTGCCGCCTCGCGCTTCGCACAGACCTTCGCCAAGAACGGTTCGCCCGAGATTCAGGTGGAGCCGCTGCTCGAAGGCGGCGAGCCCGATCGCGAGGAGAAGGCGACGAAGGCCTTCAAGAGCCCGCGCGGCGCCCGCCACGAGCGCGAGATCGCCAAGAAGCCGCGGACCAGCCGCGCGCCTCGCTGAACCGGCAGGAGGCGCCCATTAGGCGCCTCGTTCGGCGACGATCAGGCGTCCCTGCCGGAAAGCTTCATACGATACGAAATGGGCGCCCTGTGGGTGCTTGGCGGTAGACTCGATCGGATCGTTGGTCCTGACCCGGACCGGGTGAAGCGACCGATGGGAGCAAGATCCGGGCGATCGCCCTCAGAAGTGATCGGGCAGGCTCTTCACGGCGTTCCCGAGCGCTTCGACGCCTTCGGCGATTTTTCGTCCGGCCGGGGCCAGGGACGGCACCTTCAGGCCGAAGAGTTCCGTCTGCTCCGACTCCTCGGCGGCTGCACTGGCAGGCATCGCCTCGGGCGCGGCGGCCGACGCCATCTTAGCATCGGCGGGCTTGGCAACGGCGGGCTTGGCAGCGGCGGGCTTGGCATGCGGTGCGGCCGCGGCGGCGACGGGCTTGCGCCGCGTCGTCTCACGCTCGGGCGGAAGCGCGGTGAAGATGCCGTTCGTCGCCCGTGACCGGGTCGTCTCGGTGGAAAGCGGCGCGATGACCGCGGCCGTGCGCGTCGCTGGAATCAGCGAGGCCGGACGAGCCGGCGGCAGCACCGCAGCGTTCTCGATCGGCGGTAGACGGACCGGCTTCTGTGTGGCGGCGACTTCCAGCCGCTTCTCGGGGATCTTGACCTCGACGGCCTGAACCACGGGCGCCGAGGCCGGCAAGGACGGCGGCTCCGGCGGCTTGACGGCGGCCTGAACCATGGGAGGCGTCGCTGCGGCCGGAAGACGCTCGACCTTCGCGGGCGCCGCGACGGCGAGGGTCGGGGCCGGTGCTGCGGCTTTTGGCTCAGACGGGGCCAGTGCCGGAACGCCGTCGCGCAGGTCCGGCCATTCGGACGCGGAGTGCTTGGTCACCGGCGAAGCGGCGGAGATCTTCGCCAGCGACGGGCGGGTGAATTGAGGGCCGGCGAGATCGCCGAGGGTGGTGAAGGCCAGCACCCCGAAACCCGCCAGACCGAGGACACCGAGGCTCGACAGAAGCACGATGCGGAGGTTCACGTGGGATGGGCGTGGCGCCGGACTCGCGGGGCGCCGGGTCTCGGAAGGGTCGATCGTCACGGACATCATGGTCTCAGACATCTCGCACGCTGGGGAACATAGGTGTTGACCGTGGCCGGTCGATCACGTGACGCGATCCGCGCGGCGACCGCAGACGAACGGCACCGGCGTGCAACGAAGAAGACCGCGCAATGGGGCATGAAGATGTCCTGAGCCTCCGCCTTGCAGAGGATAGGACGGGACACGCCGCGAATCTGAATAACCCGAAGAGGTTTAACGACGCGTATCGACCCAGAACTTCTCAGATCAGAATTTGGTCCCGTACCGAATCGTCATCGCCTCGGCCTGGAGCCGTACCACCCGGGCGATGTTCCGGGTGATGCGATTGGTGGTTCCGGTCGCCGGAGCCTCGCCGGCGGCGAGCCGCGCTTTCAGGGCGACGAGATCGGGCGCGCCCCAGCGGGCCAGGATCGCCTGGAAGGCCGCGTGGCGAGCGGGATCGAAGGCCCGCTCCGGCGAGCCGCAGGGATGGGGCGGCACCAGGAGAGCGACCGGCAGCAGGCCGGCCGGGATCGTGGCCGTGGCGGGGTGCGTTCGCCCGAGGGCGAGCATCTTCGGCACGAGAAAGACGCGCGGTCCGTCGGATGCACTGGCCGACCCGCCGAAGATTTCGATGCGGCCGAGGGGCGTAATTACCACGTGGTCGACCATCGGGATCGCGTCGAGGTCACGCCAGAATCCGGGATCGTCACGAAGGTCGCGGCCGACCGCCGCGCGGAGGATTTTGAGCGCATCCGCATTGGCCGAGCGCAGGCGGAGTCGCCCCTGGGGGAGGTCGAGGCCGAGGTCGAACCAGTTGTCCCCAAGATTTTCGGGCCGGAGTGCATCCGGATCGCGACCCGCCTCGGCGATCGGGCGGGACCCCGGCCGGGGATGGAGCGTCGCCGGCCGGCACAAGGCGACGGCATGGCTCCAGCCCCCGGCGAAGGCCGTCTCGTAGGCGACCGGGATCGCCCCGGCCGGGTCGAGGGCGATGCCGCCCCGCGAGGTGACGAGGCCGAGGCGTCCGGATGCGAGCGGGGTCGCGGCTTCGTCACCGGTGCGGCTGAAGCGGGCCAGCGCCCCGAACCCGCCCAGGGTCCAGGTCGCTTCGGGATTGGCCAGCGCGCCCGCGACGAGTTCGGCGACCCCGTCAAGATCGGGCCGTTCAGACATCGACATCGGCCCCATGCCATCGCGCTCCGGGTCGGCTACACAGGGCGGGGCGGCTCCGCGCCACCCGTCCGACGGTCGAACCCCGGTTTCCATGCCTCACGACGCCGCCTCCGCGCCCCGGTCCCGATGGGGCCTGACCCACCGCAACGCCGCATCGCCCGCAGCGTCGGCGGACGAGGGCCGCCGTCCGTTCTGGGCCTCCTGGCCGACACGGACCCGGATGATCGTGCTGGTGCTGGCGATCGATGTCCTGGCCGCCCTGGTGTCCTGCGCGGTGATCGTCGTCAACGCCCGCTCCGCCGTCGAGGTCGAGATGCAGGCCGCGATGACGAATGTCGAGCTTCTGGTGTCGGATACCATCGATCTCGCCCAGGCGGGGCCGCCGGCCGGCATCCTCCAGACCCTGAACCTGCGCATCCACGACCTGCGCCACGTCCGGGTCACGGTGCTCGACGCCGCCGGCAAGGTCGTCACCGGCGGCCTCGGCCGGGTCCGGCACGAACAGCACGCGGCGCCGGCCTGGTTCGCTGCCTTGATCGCCCCGGCGATTCGCGAGCACGACCTGCCGATCGTGGCCCAGGGCCAGCGCATCGGCACCGCGCGCATCACCACCCAGCCGCACGACGAGATCGACGAGGTCTGGGTCTATGCCCTGTCCCTCTCGCTCGCCAGCCTGTGCCTCAGCCTGGGGTTGCTCGCCGCCCTCACGGTCGCCTTCGGCCGCGTCCTGGCGCCGCTGACCGACCTCGCCGAGGGGCTGATCCAGCTCGAACAGCAAGATTACACCGTGCGGATGGAGCCGCCGGCCTCGCGCGAACTCGCCGCCATCGCCACCCGGTTCAACCGGGTGGCCCAGGCGCTGGCGGAGACGCGGGCCGCCAACGGGCGGCTCAACCGCCAGCTGCTGTCGGCGCAGGACGACGAGCGCCGCCGCACCGCGCTGGAACTGCATGACGAGTTCGGCCCCTGTCTCTTCGCCCTGGAGGCGACCGCCGCCTCGGTGGTCCGCACGGCCGAGGCCGAGGCCCCACCGGACCGGGGGCGGCTGAAGCAGCGCGCCCAGGACATCGCCAGCATCGTCGGTCAGGTCCAGACCCGGAACCGCGAACTCCTCAACCGGCTGCGGCCGCACGCCCTCGGGCAGGTGCCGCTGACCGAGTGCCTCGATCTGCTGCTGCGCGATTTCCGGCGCCGCCACACCGGAACCCGGTTTGCCGGGAGCTTCGAGGGCCTGGCGCGCGGCTACGGCGACGTGACCGACCTGACCGTATTCCGCTGCATGCAGGAGAGCATGACCAACGCCGTGCGGCACGGCGGGGCCCGGAACGTCACCGTGCAGGTTCGCGACGAGGCGGCGCCGGCCGGCCGGGTCCTGCGCCTGACGGTGCATGACGACGGCACCGGCATCCCGGCCGACCACAGCCTCGGCCTCGGCCTTTCGGGGATGCGGGAGCGGGTGGAAGCCCTCGGGGGCACGTTCAGGCTTGACAATGACCAGCCCGGCGCAGTTGTGCGGATCATGATTCCGCTCGATGATGAGCGGGACGTCGACCCGAGTCCGATTCCCAGCGCATGAACGCGATCGCCACCACCGCCGAGGCGCCGACCCTCGTCATCGACGATCACCCGATCGTGCTCCAGGGCTGCCGCCGGGTGCTCGAGGATGCGGGGATCGAACGGATCATCGAGGCCACCAGCGTGGTCGCGGCCTATCGCAGCTTCCTGCGCCTGCGTCCCACCACGGTGATCTGTGACCTGACGTTCCAGGGCAGCGGCCTTGCCGGGCTCGAACTAATCCGGCGGATGCGCAACGCCAACCGGGCGGTCCGCATCCTCGTCTTCAGCATGCACAACGATCCGGTGATCGTCTCGCGCGCGCTCGAAGCCGGCGCCCTCGGCTACGTGCTGAAGGACCACGCCTCGGGCGAGCTGTTCGAGGCGTTCCAGCGGGTCCGATCCGGACGGCCCTACCTCGACCCGCGCCTCGCCACCGAAGTGGCGATGCTGCGCACCGACCCGAAGCGCACGCCCGAGACCCAGCTGACGCCGCGCGAATTGCAGATCCTGCAACGCCTCGCCCAGGGCAAGTCGTACGGCGCCATCGCGAGCGACCTGTCGGTGAGCTACAAGACCATCACCAACGCCTGCTCGCTGATGCGCCAGAAGCTCGGTCTGCGCACGCTGGCGGAGCTGATCCACGTGGCGGTGACGCAGGCGCAGCGCCAGGGCTGAAGGCCGCGTCCCCCGGACGCTCAGCCGAGGCCGCCCATCTCCCGGACGATCGCCCATTCCGCCTCGGTGACGGGCTGGACCGAAAGGCGCGAATTGTTGGCGAGCACCATGGCGGCGAGCCGCGGCTCGGCCTTGATCGCCTCCAGGGTCACGGCCAGCGGCAGGGCCTCGACGGCGCGCAGGTCGACCATGCCGAACCGGCCGGTCTCGTCGGAATCATCTGGGTAATAGGGCCGGATCACCTCCACGATGCCGACCACCGCCTTGCCCTCGTTCGAGTGGTAGAAGAAGCCGCGCTCGCCGACCTCCATGGCCATCAGGTGTTTCTTGGCGACGTGGTTGCGCACGCCGTTCCAGTGGGTTCCGGCGGCCCCTGCCGCGACCTGCTGATCCCAGGACCAGGTCGAGGGCTCGGACTTGTAGAGCCAATAGGCCATGCGCTTCTCCGGAGACGCAGGCTCCATACACGAGACAAGCGTGGCCGTCAGGCCCGCCAGCTTTACCTGCGTGGCGGTCAGGCCCGGCGCAGGGCGTTGTCCCAGTAGCGCAGGCTCGGCCCGTTGACCGGCGCGCCGGCCCCGGCGTTGCGGGCGGTGACGAAGGCGTGGAACTCGGCCGCCGCCTCGGGGCCGAGAAGGTCGGACACCGCCGAGAGGATGCGGGTGATGCGCAGGTGGTTATGGTCGTGGCTTCGAAGCCAGCCCTCCGTCTCGGCATAGAACCGCGTCATCCGCCCGAGGGCGGCGCGCAGACCCGACAGGGCCGCCGGATCGTTTCGGATCGCCTCCGCCTCGGCCCGGCTCAGCACCGGCGCGCCGGGCACCGCCAGGCTCGCCTCGTGCAGGGGGAAGCACCACTGGATGTAATCATGCACGCCCTCGATATGGGCGTCGTCGAAGGCCAGGATGTCGCGCAGGGTGCGTCCGGCACCGTCTCTGCCGGGGTCATCCCGGCCGGCGCCGGCCAGGAAGGCCAGGATCGGGTACTGGCTCATTCGGCTTCTCCCCGCAAAGGCCGCGCCAGCAGGGCGGCGATGACGCCGTCCACGCTGGCCCCGCCGGAAACGATGGCCGCCACGGCTTCGGCCACGGGCATCTCGATGCTGCGCTTACGGGCGAGATCGACCAGGGCGGCGGCGGTGAAGGCGCCCTCGGCGAGCTTGCCGCCGGAGGCCGACTCGGGCGAAGCGCCGGCGCCGAGGCGCTCGCCGAAGGCGAAGTTGCGCGATTGCGGCGACGAGGCGGTCAGGACCAGATCGCCGAGGCCGGACAGGCCCATCAGGGTCTCGGGCCGGCCGCCATAGGCGCGGGCGAAGCGCATGAGTTCGGCGAAGGCCCGGGCGATGAGGGCGGCGCGGGCACTGTCGCCGAGACCGCGCCCGGCGACGATGCCGGAGGCGATGGCGAGCACGTTCTTGCCCGCCCCGCCGATCTCGACGCCGCGCACGTCGTCGGTGTGATAGACCCGCAGCGTCGGCCCCGAGAGCGTGCCGGCCAGGCGGGCCGCCAAGCGCGAATCCGAGGCCGCCAGGGTCACGGCCGTGGGCAGGTTGCGGGCGACATCGGCGGCGAAGCTCGGGCCGGACAGCACCGCCACCGGCGCCGAGACGCCGAGCACCTCCACCGCCACCTCGCTCATGAAGGCGTCGCTGCCGCGCTCGATGCCCTTGGCGCAGAGCACGATCGCGGCCCCCGGCGCGAAGGCCGCGCCGAGTTCGGTGAGCACGCCGCGCAGGGTCTGGGCCGGCGTGACCATCAGGACGGTTCGGGCTGCCCCCAGGGCGCTGGCATCGGATGTGGCGACGATGCGCCGGTGCAGGGGCACGCCGGGCAGGTAGCGCGCGTTCTCCCGAGCCTGCTCCAGCCGCGCCGCCATGGCGGCGTCGCGCAGCCATAGGGTGACGGAATGGCCCGCCGCCGCCGCCGCGTTGGCCAGGGCGGTGCCCCAGGCGCCGCCGCCCACGACGCCGACGTCAGGGCCCGGGCCGGAGTCGCGGTGGGTCGCCGTGTCGAGCCCGCTCATGCGCAAAACCTCCTCAAACACCCGAGTCCGGCGTTTCGCCGACCACCGCCGACAGACGATACAGGCGATGCACCCGGAGCGGATGCCCCTCGGGCAGGGCCGGGTGCGCGAAGCCGCCCGCCGGCCGCATGCCGAGGCGTTCCATGACCCGCCGCGAGGCGACGTTCCCTTCGGCCGTGAAAGCCACGATGTCGGACAGGCCGCAGCGGCCGAACAGATCGCCGAGGGCGAGCCGGGCCGCCCGGGTTGCGATGCCCTGGCCCCAGGCCGAGCGCGCGAGGCGCCAACCGATCTCGACGGTCTCGCCGGGCCGATCGCCGCCGGGAAACGGCATCGGCCGCATCAGCCGGGCGCCGCCGACAAGTCCGATGCAGGCGCCCCCCGTGATCGTGACGGCCCAGGGACCGAACCCGTCGATGCGGAACCGACGCTCGAACGAGCGCAGTTCGGCCGCGCTGGCGGCTGCATCCTTGAGCGCCGGGAAATGGCGCATCACCTCGGGATCGGCGTTGAGGGCCGCGAGGCGGGATTCGTCGCCCGCCTGCCAGCGGCGCAGAACGAGGCTTCCGTCGCGAAGCTGTTCCGGCGGCGGTGCGATCGTCGGCGTGTCCGGCCCAGGCGCCCGCAGCTTGTCCCGCAGGGCCAGCGAGCGTCGGTTCAGCCAGCCGAGATCCGCCCGGCCCGCCAGCACCGCCTCGCCGAGACCGATGGCGGCAGCGAGCTGGTCGCCCGACAGGTTGGCCCAGGCGGGAGCCTTCACGCTCTCGCGCCAGGGTGCGCCGCAGGTGTTGTCGAGCAGGATGCGGGCGAAGCAGTGATCGGCCCGCACCGGCCAGCCGGGCCGCACGGCCTCGGGCAGGCGCCGCTCGACGAGGTCGCGCCAGCGCGCCCGTTCGGCCTCAGGCAACCGCCTTGGGCTCCGCGAAGGGCCAGCGGGCGCGAGCGGGCGCGGTCAGGTCGTCGACCATGCCGAGGCGCAGGCGCTCGATGCCCGCCCAGGCGATCATGGCGCCGTTGTCGCCGCACAGGGCCAGGGGCGGCGCCACGAAGGCGAGGCCGGCCTCGCCGGCCTGGGTGGTGAGCGCCCGGCGGATCGCCCCGTTGGCGGCGACACCGCCCGCCGCCACCAGGGCGGTCGGATGGCCGGCCACCGAGGCGAAGTCGCGCATCGCCACCCGAAGGCGGTCGACCACCACATCGACCACCGCCGCCTGGAAGCTGGCGCAGAGATCGGCCACGTCGACGGAGGAGAGCGGGGCCAGCTTCTCGGCCTCGATCCGCAGGGCGGTCTTCAGGCCGGACAGGGAGAAATTGGCCTCGCGCCGCCCCATCATCGGGCGCGGCAGGGCGAAGCGCTCCGGATCGCCGGTCTCGGCCAGCCGTTCCACCTCGGGGCCGCCCGGATAGCCGAGGCCCAGCAGCTTGGCGACCTTGTCGAACGCCTCACCGATGGCGTCGTCGATGGTGGTGCCGAGGCGGACGTAATCGCCGACCCCCTTCACCGCCACGAGCTGGGTGTGGCCGCCCGACGCGAGGAGCAGGAGATAGGGGAAGCCGATGCCGTCGGTGAGCCGGGCCGTGAGCGCGTGCGCTTCGAGGTGGTTGACCGCGATCAGAGGCTTGCGCGCGACAAGCGACAAGGTCTTGGCCGTGACGAGGCCGATCAGGACGCCGCCGATCAGGCCGGGGCCGGCCGCCACCGCGATGCCGTCGACCTGGGACAGCCTCATCCCGGCGCTGCCGAGCGCCCGTTCGATGAGCCGGTCGAGCACCTCCACATGGGCGCGGGCCGCGATCTCGGGCACCACGCCGCCATAGGCCGCGTGTTCGGCGATCTGGCTCAGGACCTCGTTGGACAGGATGCGCCCGCGGCCGCCCTCTCCGGGCATGACCACGGCGGTCGCGGTCTCGTCGCAGGTGGTTTCGATGCCGAGGACGATCATGGACGGCGGGTCGTTTCCGTTTCGCGGGCGGGAATCGGGTGGGGATGCGGGCAAGAGGGGACAGCGAGGCACGGGACCGCGCGCCGAAGGTGGTCGCGCCGGCCCGTCCGGTCGCCCGTACCCTAACGCCCGCCTCCCGTCGCGGCAACGATGGGTTGCCTCCCGGCGCCGGACCGGCATTGGATGCATCCGGGTTTTCGAGACACGCGAGGCGGGATGCGGATCTGGGTGGCGCGGCCGGAACCGGGAGCGACGCGGACGGGCGACCGTCTCGCCGGGCTCGGGCATCGCCCCCTGGTGGCGCCGGTCCTGGCCGTGGTGCCGACCGGGGCGAAGCTGCCCGAGGGCGCGTTCGCCGGGTTGATTCTCACCAGCGCCAACGCGGTGCAGGCCCTCGCCGCGCAAGACCGGGACAGGCTGCGCGCGGTCCCGATCTTCGCGGTGGGCGCGCGGACCGGGGCGCTGGCGAGGCAGGCGGGATTCCGCGATGTCCGGGTGGCGGCGGGCGATGCGCGCACCCTCGCCGAATTGGTCCGGTCCGTGCTGGAGCCGGGTGTCACCCTGCTTCACGCGGCGGGCGCCGAGCGCAAGGCCGAGCCGGCAGCCTCCCTGATCGCCGCGGGCTACCGGCTCACGGTGCGCGAACTTTATGCCGCACGGATCGCGGCGGCGCTGCCGGGGGCCGTGGCGGAGGCGCTCGGCGCGGACGCGCTCGACGCCGTGCTTCACTATTCGCGGCGCAGTGCGCAGGCGGCGCACGATCTCGCTACGGCGGCCGGCCTCGGCGGAGCCTTCGCAGCTCTGATGCATTACTGCTTGTCGGCAGACGTGGCCGTGCCCCTGGCGTCGGCCGGGATCACGGTTCATTTCGTAGCCGATCGACCCGACGAGGACGCGCTCCTCGCGGGTCTGCCGGCCTCCGGGCCAACAGGATTCCGATAAGGGCCTCGCTCCGGCGGCGGCCCTGATGCTAGGACGAGCGCAACAAGCTGCGCCGCCAGCCACGACCCACCGGGCGCCGGATGCGCCGAACGGGGCGTGGCCGGGCGGCGGGAGACGGGAAGGGAGCCTTGAACCGTGAAACCACCCAACAGCGACGCCAACCGTCCGGGATCTCCCACCGGCAACCGGCCGCCCGAGCCCGCCAAGCCGTCGATGCCGGGCCAGCCCGTGCCGCCGAAGGGCGAGGCGTCGGCCAAGCCCGACATGTCCGCCGGCGGCCCCGTCAAATCCGAGCCGCTGAAGTCCGAGCCGCCGAAGATGGATGCCCCCAAGGGTGAGGCTCCGAAGACGGAGGCCGCCCGGGAGAGCGTTGGGGAAGGCACCAAGACCGACGCCGTGAAGACCGAAGCGGCCAAGGCCGAGATCCTGAAGCCGGAGGCCGGTAAATCGGACACCGGTAAGCCGGACACGGCCAAGCCCGAGGCGCCGAAGTCCGGTGCATTCGGCTCGACGCCGCCCGGCGGGCGTCCCGGTTCGTCCGTCACCGACGGGCCGATCATCGACCTGAAGGCCAAGCGCCTCCCCGACCCGGCGCCGCCGGCGAAGCCCGCCGCAGCCGCCACGGTCGCGGCCGGGATGGTCGGTGCCGCGTCGGGTGCCCAGGCCGTCGGGGCGAAGCCGGGCGATCCGAAATCCGCGCCGGAGGCGGGCAAATCGGACGCCGGGAAGCCGGACGCCGGAAAGCCGGACGCCGGAAAGCCGAACGCCTGGAAAACTGAGCCCTCGAAGGGCGAGGCGCCGAAGCCGGCCGGTTCCACCACGCCGCGCATCACGCCCGCGCCTCCCGCCGCAGCGGCGGCGCCAGCTGCCGCGCGCGGTCCGGGCTTCGGATCGCTGGCCACGGCCGGCCTGCTCGGCGGTGTCGTCGGCGCCGGTCTCCTGTTCGGTGTCGCCCGCAGCGGCCTGCTGCCCGCTGGCGATGACGCGCGGCTGAACGCCCTCGACCAGCGCGTGGCCGCCCTGGCGCCCAAGGACGCCATCACCGGCCTCGACAAGCGCGTGGCCGCCAACGAGACCGCCTTGAAGGCGGTGCCCGAGGCGTTGTCGACGGCGCGTCAGGCCCTGGAGAAGGCCAACGCGGCCCAGGGCGGGACAACCGCACCCGCCGAGGGTTCGGCGGCTCCGGCCGCCGTACCCGCCGAGCTGACGGCCCGTCTCGACGCCCTCGACCAGCGCGTCTCGGCTCTCCAGGAGGAGCCCGGGCGGGACCAGGGCGGCGAGACGCGGATGGCGGCGATGCCCGCCGTGGCACCGCAGATCGGCGCCCTCGAGCAGCGCATGAAGGCGATCGAAGGCAAGGTCGACGCCGCGCCGAAGCCGGTCGCGACCCCCGATCTCGCCCCCAAGCTCGCCGCGCTCCAGGGCGACGTCGAGGCCAAGACCAAGGCCAATGCCGAGGCCGCGCAGGCCCTGAGCCAGAAGGTGGCGGCGCTCCAGCAATCCCTCGAAGCGCGGGTCCAGGCCGCGACGGAAGCGGTCCAGACCGCGACCCAGGCCAGCGAGAAAGTGGCCGATGCCGCCAAGACCCAGGCGACCGAGGCGGCGAAGGCCGTGGAGCGCCAACTTCAGGCCCAATCCGAAAAGATCGCCGGGCTCGACAAGGCGGTCTCGGAGCGGGCTGAGACCGCGACCCTGCAGGCGGCCCTCCGGGTCGTCTCGGCCGACCGGATCGCCACCGCCCTCAACACCGGCGCGCCCTACGCGGACGCGCTGGCGGCGCTGCGTGGACTCGAGCCGGGCGACCCGGCCCGCCTGACCGCCGTGGCGGTCTTCGCCGACAAGGGCGCGCCGACGGCCCGGACCCTGGCGGCCGAATTCCGGCCGATCGCCGAGAAGATCGCGGCACAGCGCCGGGCGGCCCAGAGCAAGGCCGTGGCCGAGAGCGGCGACATCGGCACCAAGCTGATGAGCATGGCCGAATCGATCGTGCAGGTGCGCCGGGTCGATGCACCGGCCACCGGCGGCGGAGCCAACGCGGCCGCCGCGGACGAGACTCCGAAGGTCCAGGACGCCCTCGATCGCGGCGCGATCAAGGAGGCGGCCGCCGCCTTCGCGGCCCTGCCCGAGGCCGACCGGGCGGCAGCGGGCGACTTCGGCACCAAGCTGGCGTCGCGGGCGGCCGCTGCGGATGCGGCTCAGGGGTTGCTTGCCGACGCCTTCAAGGGCCTGCCGGCCACCGGCGCGTCCCGTTGATCCGGCGGCCGCCGACCCATCGTACCGGCGGCCTCACCCATTTCGCGCGGGAGCGCCACGCGCTCCCGCCCCCGACTCTCGGTGTCGCCGAATCGGCCGACGCCCCTCCCAGGAGCTTCTGATCTCATGTGGCGCGCCCTCGCCTTCCTGGCCCTTCTCGCGGTTGCCGCCTACGGCGCGACCTGGGTCGCCGACCATCCCGGCACCGTCACCATCGTGTGGAACGGCTACGAGGTGGCCACCAGCCTCGCCATCGGGCTGATCGGCGTCCTGATCGCCGCCATCGTGATCGGCTTCATCTGGGCCATCGTGCGCGGGTTCATCACCCTGCCGGAGACCCTGGTGCGCGGCTCGCGCGACCGGCGCCGGGCCAAGGGCTTCTCGGCCCTGTCGCGTGGCATGGTGGCGGTCGGGTCGGGCGATCCGCTGGCCGCCCGCCGGCACGCCAGCGATGCCGAGCGCCTGCTGGGCGCCGAGCCGCTGACCCTGTTGCTGAAGGCGCAGGCCGCTCAGATCTCGGGCGATCGCGAGGCGGCCGAGCAGGCCTTCCAGCGCATGGTCAACGATCCTGAGACACGGGTGCTCGGCCTGCGCGGCCTCTTCGTCGAGGCACGCCGTCGCGAGGACGATGCCTCCGCCCGCGCCTATGCGGCCGAGGCCGCCCGCCTCGCCCCCAGCGTCACCTGGGCCAACGAGGCCGTTCTCGAAGCGCAATGCGCCGACGGCGACTGGAGCGGCGCCAACGAGACGGTTGAGCGTCGCGCTTCCCTCGGCCTCATCGACAAGACCACCGCCCGGCGCCAGCGCGCGGTGCTGCTCACCGCCGCCGCGCAGGAGCGCGAGGCGGGCGAGCCGGAAGCGGCCACCGAGCGGGTCCTGAAGGCCGTCAAGCTCGCACCGGATCTCGTTCCGGCCTCGGTTCTCGCGGCGCGCCTGATGGTGCGACGGGGCGACCTGCGCAAAGCGGCCAAGATCCTCGAGGCGACCTGGCGCACCGGCCCGCACCCGGACCTCGCCAAGACCTACCTCAACCTGCGCACCGGCGATTCCGTGCGCGACCGCATGGCCCGGGCCGAAACCCTGGCGAAGATCTCCTCCTGGCACCCGGAAGCCCGTCTCGCCATGGCGCAGGCGGCTTACGAGGCTCGCGAGTTCGGACAGGCCCGCGATGCCCTGGCGCCGCTCCTGGCCGACCGTCCGACCGTACGCACCTGCCTGACCATGGCGCGCATCGAGGAAGCCGAGCACGGCAGCGGCTCGGGCCGCGCCCGCGAGTGGCTGTCGCGCGCCGCCCACGCGCCGCGCGACCCGCTGTGGATCGCCGACGGCATCGCCTCCGAGACCTGGGCTCCCGTCTCGCCGGTGAGCGGCCGCCTGGACGCATTCGTGTGGAAGACGCCGACCGAACTCCTCGCCGGTCCCGAAGAGGCACAGGGCGATGCGAACGGCGAATCCGCGTCCAAGGCGGACCCAGCCATGACGGAGGGCAGGCTTTCCGCGCCCGGGACCATCCCGGCCCCGTCGACGCCGTCCCCGGCCACAACGCCGGTGCCGAAGGCGGAAACGTCGACCGAGATCCGAACCGCGACGGTACTGTTCCCGTCGAGTGCCCCCAACGGCACGGCACCCGTGGCCGCCGGCATGGCGGCAGCCGCGGCAAGGCCGGATTCCGGTCCGCTCGTCGGAAACACGGCGACCCCGGTCGTCTTCCCGGCACCGAAATCGCAGGGCGACGCCACCAAGCCCCGGCGGGCCGGATAGCCAAGCCCCGGCGGGCCGGATTAACCTCGGCGGCTCAAAAGTCCGAATTTAGTTTCAGAAGCCCGGCCCCGCGGTCGGGCTTCTTGGCGATCAGGGCCCGATCGCATGGCCCAATTACATGGCCCGATCCCATGGCCCAATCGCATGGCTCGATCGACGAAAGCACAAGCAAGGATGACCTGAGCAGGATGGCGCAAGCAGGGACGCTCCCGGGGCGCCGTGCTTAAAGGTCGGTTCACGCAATTCCGCTAATCCTCGGGATCAGCGAGTTCTGCGTAACCGAAGTGCCATGTCCCCATCTTTCGACGATGCGCCGGACCTCTCCGGCCTGATCGAATTGTCGCGTCTCGACAACCTCGATCTGAAACCCGTCATCCTTCGTGTCCAGACGGACCTCTTTCTGTCCGCGTCGGTTCGCGACCGGAAGACGATGTCGTCGTTCGCCTCCCTGGCAGGCGGCCTGATCCCGATCGTGGACGATGAGACCGCCGAGGCGGTCGCCCGCAAGCTCGCGCCGTTTCCCGACACCCCGCCCGCCCTGCTGGCGGCCTTGATCGCCCGGGGCGGCGGCGCCCGGGACGCCGTCATCGCCGGCGCCCCCATCCTGATCCAGCCCATGATCGACGCGGCCCTGAGCGACGGCGCCGAAATCGGCGCCGCCATCGCAAGCCGGCACGATCTCAGCCGCGCCACCCTCGCCGAACTGATCGCCCGCGACGATCCCGCCATCGACAAGTCGCTGGCCCAGAACCCGGCCGCGAACCTGCCGAGCGAGATGCTGGCCCGCCTCGTCGGGCGCGCCCGGCGCAGGCCCGATCTCGCCCGGGTATTCCTGGCCCGGCGCGACCTGGCGCATGCCGATGTCGCCCCGCTGTTCCTCTACGCCGACGAGTCCCGTCGCGAGGCGATCGGGCACGCCATGATGGCCACGGCAGCCCTGAGGCCACTCCCGCCCGCACCCCGCGAGGCGGGTACGGTGCTCACCGAGTTCTCGGCCCGCGGCGACATTTCAGGCTTCATCGGGGCGATCACCCAGCTGCTCGGACTGCCCAAGGGCTTTCTTACCGCCACCCCCGACCCGTCACTGCGCTATGAATTGCTGACGGTGGCCCTGCGCGCGGCCGGCCTCCACGAGGAGGAGGCGGTGTACATCTACCTGACCCTGAACGAGACCGTCGCCAGCTCGGTCGACCGCGTGTTCAATCTGGTCAAGCTGTTCCGGACCCTGCCCCGCGCCGCCGCGCGCGACGTCCTGGCGGCGATCCTCGACTGGACGCCGCAGGAACGCGCCGCCGCGACGGCGCATCAGCCCTACGCAGCCCCCGACGCGCCGCGCCTGCGCCAGCAGCAGGTCGCGTCCGAGCGACCGCCCCTGCGCACCCTTCTGCCGACCCGGCTGCGCCAGTCGAGCTGATCGGGAGGCCGCCCGGTCCGCACGAAGGCAGCGCCGGCTATTCCGCGAGATCGAGGCAGTGGCGGCCCGCGCGGTCGTCGATCTCGATGATCCAGAGATCGTCGTCGAAGCGCAGCTCCTTGCCGAGGCGGACTTCCACGTCCGCCGGCATGGCCTCCTGCAGGAGCGACACGAAGCGCCGGTCGCCATCCGCCTCCGTGTCAACCAGGGATTGCGGGGCCGGGCCGTAGAGATCGGCGCGGCCGTCGAGGCGATCGACCTTCACGAAGATGGCTCCGGCCTCGGCCGAGCCGCGCCGTCGCTGGACGGCGGCGATGCCCTCGATGCCGAGACGGCGCAGATGGGCGGAGACCCAGAAATCCGATCGCAGGCGTGCCATGCCGGAGGCTATAGCACGCCCTTCCGGCGGATCAGCCCCGGGTCACGCCGGCGCGGGTCGCGAGTTCGCGGAACGTCCGCTGGGACGGCTCGCCCTTGACCGGCAGCTTGCGGTCCCGTTCGAACCGCTCGAGGGCCGCGCGGGTGCTCGCCCCCATCAGCCCGTCCGCCTTCAGGGGACCGTATCCCAGCTTGACCAGGGCGCGCTGGGCCTGGGCGATCGACAGGCCGCCGAGGCTCGCCACCGAGGCGGTGGTCTCGGCGCCCGCGGGCTCGCCGGCCTTGATGAGATCGCCGATGCCGTCGCGCGGGGTCCGGGGCGCCGCCTCCGCCTTCACGGGCTCGGCCCGAACCGTCTCCGGGCGCGCGACCTCGGAGGCCGTTACCGGCGGCTTCACGGCCGGGACCGCCGGCTTCGGTGCCTCGGCCACGCGGGACAAGGCCGGCTTTGCGGCGACCTTCGGGAAGATCGGCGCCGGGTGCCGGCCCATCTGGTAGCCGAGGGCATTCAGGCAGATCATCGACACGGCGCCGAGCACGACGACGACCCCGACGACTTCTCCCGGATGGCGCAGGAAGGCGCGGCCGGCACCGGCGGCCAGGGCGCCGAAGGCCGTGAAGCGGCCCGAAGCCCGGGCCGCCGGGCGCCGATGACCGGCGGGGCGGGGTTCGCGGCTCCGGGACGGGACGACGATCTCTCGCTGGTCGCGGCGTGCTTGCGGCTCGCGCATCATGGCTCCTCGGTCTGGATCGCAACGGGATACGGGCACCGCATGGCGCGATGCCCGACACATTCGGCGTGACGGGGATCCGGGCGGCGGCTCATCCGGCCCGCCGCAGGGGGACGTAGCTCTCGCGCACCGGCTCCGGGCTCGATTCGAACAGTCCCATGGTCCGGCGCTTCGGTACCGGCCCGGCCCCTGCGGCCGCCACGAGGCTGCCGCCGACCATCGGCGGGCGCGGACGAGCCCGGATCGCCGCGGTCGGGATGCTGCCGCCGGCGACCCGGCAGGCGCGCGGCAGGGTGACGGTGAAGGTGGTCCCCTCCCCGCGGGTGCTCTCCAGAGTGATGGCGCCGCCGTGCAGGCCGACGAGACCCTGAACCACCGAGAGGCCGAGCCCGGTGCCCTCGTGGGTGCGCTCATAGCCACCGGCGCATTGATAGAACGGGCTGCCCACACGCGGCAGATCGGCCGCGCTGATCCCGATCCCGGTATCGGCCACGATCAGGTCGAGGTTCTGGCCGGACCAGCGCAGGCCGACTTCCACGCGCCCGCCGCGCGGGGTGAACTTCAGGGCGTTCGACAGAAGGTTGATGAACATCTGCCGGCAGGCGCGCAGGTCGGCGGTGATCTCCACCGGCGCGGGACCGACATCGCGCACCAGAATCACCCCGGCCTGATCGAACTTGAGCTGCATGAGATCGCAGCAGGCCTCGACCAGGGCGCGCATATCGAGCGTATCCGGCGCGTAGTCGAAGTGGCCGCTCTGGATCCGGGACATGTCCAGGAGGGTGTTGACCACTTCGAGGAGGTGCTGGCCCGAATTGCGGATGATGCCGGCATATTCGCGCGTCCGCTCGGGATCGGTCGCGAGGCCGCCCTCCCCCGCCAGGACCTCGGAGAACCCGATGATCGCATTCAGCGGGGTGCGCAGTTCGTGGCTGACATTGGCGAGGAAGCGGCTCTTCACCTCGTCGGCGCGCTCGGCCTCGGCCCGCGCCTGCTCCAGTTCCTCGGAGTGGCGGCGATGCTCGGTCACGTCGCGGGTTACCGCGACGACGCTGGACTGCAGCCGTCCCGGAATGCTGACGCCGGTCGCCGGGCCCTCGATGCGGTGGATGCGCATCTCGGCGAAGATCACCCGCGGGGCGCCGTCGCGCTGGCTGTCCGGCCGATAACCGTCCGGGCGGATCGCGGCGGCGTCGAGGTGCAGGCGAAACTGGACGGTGGCGGGGCGGCCGTGGGCGGCGACATCGCTGAGCGCCTGGAGCAGCAGGGGACGGTCGCCGACATGGACCCGCTCCAGCAGGCCGTGGCCGTGCAGCAGCGTCGGCTCGGCACCGACGAACCGGGTGGCCGAGGCGCTGGCTTCGAGCACGCGGCCGTTCTCGTCGTGCCAGGTCACCAGGTCGTCGATCGCCGAGAGCAGCATCCGGTCGCGCCGCTCGTTGTCGCGCAGCCGGGCGAGCCAGCGGCCCTCATGGCGGAAATGTTCGAGGGCCTGGGCGGCGATGTGGCCGATGGCCGTGATGGCAAAGACCGGCATGGCCAGGGCGCGCGACCATTCCGGCAGCGGCGTTCCCTCGGCGAGCGGCGGCAGCAGCGCCACCGCGAGGGCACCGAGGGCGGCCACGATGGCGGCCGCCAGGGTAGCCCGGCGCGATCCCGACACCACCGCTTCGAGGGGGATCGCCACCAGCCAGATCGCGGCGGCCGATTCCGCGCCGCCCGTCATCATGGCGAGGCAGACCACGACCCCGGTGAGACCGGCCGACGAGATCCCGTGGGCGAGCCACAGGCTTCCGGTGCGCGACAGCAGCACCGCGGCGAAGATCGGCAGCAGCAGGCCCGCGATCGCCAGCGCCTCGATGCCGGTCGGGACGCCACGCAGGACGAGATAGGGCGGCAGGCAGAGCATCATCATCAGGCCGGTGGCCAGACGAGACACGAGAAAGCGCTCGTGCCGGAAGCGGACGCCGCTCTCCTCGCTCACCGACTCGTGGACGAGTCCGGCGAGGCGGATATCAATGAGGGACGCCAGGGCACTGTAGATACGCAATACCGACACGCACAGCGCGGAGACGGACCTGACCGGCCACTCCGACGCCCCTTGGCTCGACGAAAACTCGACTGACCCGAACCTCGCAGACGCGACTTAAGCGAGTCTTGCGCAGGACGGCCCTATTGTCTCGTCATGCTTTCCGGGTCGTAACCATCATCGGTCGGTGCGATAGTCGTTTTCGGGTCACTAGGCTGGGATAGCCGTAACGATGCCTGGATAAGCTTGCGTTTACCATTTCGACGAACGACCCCGCCGGCGTCAGGGGGTGTTTACCGGTGAGCGCGGAGTGTTCGGGCGCGCCTGCCCGGCCCCCTGCCGGTGCGCGCCCGGACCGGACCCATGTCGTTCCTCATCCGCGCCGGCCTGGTCATCGGCGTGCTGTCGTGGCTGGCGCTGCAGCGCTCCGCCGAGATGGGTCGCCCGATCGCACCGGCCCCGGCTCTCGCCGCGGCTGCGGTCTGGGGCGCCCTGCCGGACGCGCTTCGCGAGACGGCGCTTCGGGAGGGCGCGGCCGAGATCGCCCGGATGGCGGCCTCGCCGCTGCCGGCATCCCGGGACACGCTGGCGGAGTTCGATCGAAAAGTCCCGTGGCGCGGCGCGCAATCCCACGCCGATCGCGCTAGGCTCGGCGAAAGCGGGGAACGGCTGGGCCGCTGATGCGGTACATGTTGCGAGAGGCGACAGGGGGCTAGACGATGTTCGGCTTCGGAATGGACTACGAGGGCGCCGCGTTCTGGCTGCCTCTCGTCTGGGCCGGCCTCCTGGCGGTCGCGGTGGCGATGTACGTGGTGATCGACGGGTTCGACCTCGGGGTCGGCATCCTGTTCACGGCGGCGCGGAAGGGCAATTGGCGCGACCGGATGATGCTCTCCGTCGCCCCGATCTGGGATGGCAACGAGACCTGGCTGGTGCTGGGCGGCGGCGGCCTGTTCGCGGTCTTCAGCGTCGCCTACGCGATCCTGTTGCCGGCGCTATACATCCCGATCATCCTGATGCTGATCGCGCTGATCTTCCGCGGCGTCGCCTTCGAGTTCCGGTTCAAGGCCGATCGCTCGCAGTTCGTCTGGGACAACGCCTTCCATTACGGCTCCCTGGTGGCCACCTTCGCGCAGGGCATGGTGCTCGGAGCCTTCGTCCAGGGCTTCAAGGTCGAGGGTCGCGGCTTCACCGGCGGCACCATGGACTGGCTGACCCCCTTCAGCGTGCTCACCGGCATCGGCCTTGTCTGCGGCTACGGCCTGCTCGGGGCGACCTGGTGCGTGATGAAGACTTCCGGGGAACTGGAGATCTGGGCCCGGCGCAAGAGCCTGCAGTTCCTGGCCGCCACCATCGTGTCGATGGCGGTGGTGAGCGCCTGGGTACCGTTCCTCGGCCTCGACATTCAGTGGCGCTGGATCTCGTGGCCGAACATCCTCTACGTGGCGCCGGTGCCGGTGGTGACCGCCCTGGTCGCCTGGGGCATCTTCCGGGGCATCCGCAGCGGGCGCGACGTGGCGCCGTTCCTCCTGACGATCGTGCTGTTCCTGCTCGGCTTCCTCGGCCTCGCGATCAGCCTGTTCCCCTACATCGTGCCGCCGCACTTCACGATCTGGCAAGCCGCCAACGCGGTCAGCGCCCTGCAATTCGCCCTCGTGGGGTATTCCGTGGTGATGCCGCTGACCCTCGCCTATACGGGCTACGCCTACTGGGTCTTCCGAGGAAAGGTGGCCGAGGATATCGGAGGCTACGGGCATTGAGCGATCCGGCGCCCCTGCCCAAGACCCGGATGACGGGCAAGCGGCTGCTCTGGTTCGTCGCCTTCTATGCCTTCAGCCTCGTGAGTTTCACGGCTTTGGTCTACGCCCTGCGCTTCATCGTGAGGGGCTGAGATCTCAGCCCCACAGCGCGGGTTCGGGCGGGTGGATCAGGCTGCCGTCGAAGCGCAGACCCGGCTCCCGGTCCCGTGCCAGGAGCAGCGGGCCGTCGAGGTCGACATAGTCGGCATGGTGGGCGAGCAGCATGGCGGGCGCCATCGCCAGCGAGGTGCCGACCATGCATCCGATCATCAGCGAGAAGCCGCGCGCCCGCGCCTCGTGCGCCAGCATCACCGCCTCGGTGAGACCGCCGGCCTTGTCGAGCTTGATGTTGATGGCGTCGTAGCGCCGGCTCAGAGCGTCGAGGCCGGCCCGGTCGTGCAGGCTCTCGTCGGCGCAGATGGGGATCGGCCGCGCGAGATCGGCGAGAAGCGCATCCTCGCCCGCCGGCAGCGGTTGCTCGATGAGGCCGACGCCCGCCGCGACACAGGCCGCCAGGTTGGCTTCGATCGTCTCCGCACGCCAGGCCTCGTTGGCATCGACGATGAGACGGGAATCCGGCGCTCCGCGCCGTACGGCGGCGATGCGCTCCGGGTCGCCGACGCCGCCGAGCTTCACCTTGAGCAACGGCCGGTGCGCAGCCTTGCGGGCGGCCTCCTCCATGCTCTCGGGATCTCTGAGGCTCAGGGTATAGGCCGTGGTGGCGACCGCCGGCGCCGACAGGCCGGCGATCTCGAAGGCGGGCCGCCCGAGCTGCTTCGCCTCCAGGTCGAACAGGGCGCAATCGAGGGCGTTCCGCGCTGCTCCCGCCGTCATGCGAAGCAGAAGGTCGGCCCGGGTCGCTCCGGCGGCGATCGCCTCGGCCTGATCCCGGATCAGCGCGGTGACGCTCTCGACGGTCTCGCCGTAACGGGCATAGGGCACGCACTCGCCGCGCCCGATGCGGCCCTCCGGGTCGGTGATCGTGGCCAGCACCACCACCGCCTCGGTGCGGCTGCCCCGCGCGATGGTGAAGGCTCCCGCGATCGGGAAGCGCTCGACCGCGACGTCGAGGCGCCGGGTCACGCGCTCGCCCCCGTGATGGCGGGGGGAAATTCGGCGACGATCCGGTCGACGATGGCCTCGACGCCGAAGCGCACCGGATCGGTGGCGGGCAGATCGTGCTCGCGGGCGAGGTCGACCAGCAGCGCGCGGGCCGCCCCCTCCTCCAGGTCCTGGGTGTTCACCGCGATGCCGACCGGGCGGATGTCCGGATTGGTCAGGCTGCCGAGTTGCACCGTCAGGTCGATGACCTGACGGATGGTGGGAAGCGGATGCTGGACGCCGCGCATGGTCGTGCGGGTCGGCTCGTGGCAGACCACGAAGGCATCGGCCTGGGCTCCATGCAGCAGCCCGAGGCTGACGCCGGCGAAGGACGGGTGGAACAGCGAGCCCTGTCCTTCGAGCAGGTCCCAATGGTCCGGCGCGGCGGCGGGGGCGATCCACTCGACGGCACCGGAGATGAAGTCGGCCACCACCGCGTCGATGGCGACGCCGCGCCCGGAGATGAAGACGCCAGTCTGGCCGGTGGCACGGAAATCCGCATCGAGCCCGCGCTCGCGCATACCGCGCTCCAGGGCAAGCACGGTGTACTTCTTGCCCACCGAGCAGTCGGTGCCGACGCTGAGCAGGCGGCGGCCGGGCCGCTTCGTGCCCTTGCCGGTGGCGAAGGTCTCCGCGGTGTGGCGGACGTCGTGCAACTGGCGGCCGTTGCGCTCGGCGGCCTCGGCGATGGCCGGCACCGCGCCGAGGCGCGCATGCAGCCCGCTGGCGATGTCGAGACCGGCGTTCAGCGCCGCCACCACCTCGGCGATCCAATGCTCCGGCAGGACGCCGCCCGCATTGGCGACCCCGATGACCATCGTGCGGCAGCCCTGCGCCACCGCTTCCGCCAGAGTGAGATCGGGAATCCCGAGATCGGCGGCGCAGCCCGGCAGGCGGAGCTGACCGACGCACCATTCGGGGCGCCAATCCTTGATGCCGTAGGCGGTCTTGGCGGCGAGCCGATCGGGCACGTCGCCGAGGAACATCAGGTAGGGCGTTTCGATCTGCATCGCGTCACTCACCGTCCGAGGATGGGGGCCTCGGGGCCTGTCTATGCGCGATGAACACGGCGCTGCCAAATCGTACGCGCCGCCATGCTGGCCGGTAGAACGCACTTGCGGGGCGGCGCGATGTCGGGTGTGGTCGTCTCGCACGAGAGACGGACAAGAATCCGCGGAGCAAGGAAACGGTGCGCGCATGAAGATGTACGGCAATTGGCGCTCGGCTGCCGCGTTCCGGATCCGCGTCGCCCTCAACCTCAAGGGGATCGCCTACGAGGAGACCTTCCTCGACCTCGATGCCGGCGAGCAGTTCAAGCCGGAATTCCTCGCGATCAATCCGCAGGGAGCGGTCCCGGCGGTCTTCGACGGCGACGGGCCGCCGCTGATCCAGTCGCTGGCGATCCTCGACTACCTGGAGGACATACACCCGGCGACGCCGCTCCTGCCGAGCGATCCGCGGGCGCGGGCGCGGGCCCGGTCTCTGGCCCAGGTGGTCGCCTGCGACACCCATCCGCTCTACGTGCCGCGGGTGCGCAACTTCCTGATGGAGACCTACGACCTGCCGCGCGAGCGCATGCTCGGCTTCGTCCGCCACTGGATGGCGACCGGGCTGAAGACCCTGGAGACGCGCCTGACCCGCGAGCCCGGCACCGGCCGCTATGCCCAGGGCGATGCGGTCAGCCATGCCGATCTCTGCCTCGTCAGCCTCTGGGTCGGCACCGGCATCTTCGGCGTCGACACGGCACCGTTCCCGACGGTGCAGCGGATCGCCGAGGATTGCCTGGCCCAGGACGCCTTCGCCCGCGCCCATCCCCTGCGCCAGCCGGGCGCACCGGCGTGACGCATGGACCGGGTTCGCGAGGCATCCCGGTCTGATAAGTCGCCCTGTCTCCTGGACAGCCCTGTCTCCTGGGCAGCCCTGCCTGATAGGAATGGCGGTCGGTTTCTAATCCTTCTAAACTAAGCTTTCGGATCTCGTCGCGTCGCCCCGCATCGGGGGCACGCCGCCGCAAGGTTTCGACAAGATTTCAGCATCAGACAAGACTTCGACACAAGACGACAAGATCGAGGGTGTGAGCGTCATGGTACCGGCCGAATCCGAGGACAATCTGCACCGCATCGTGGTCGTCGGCGGCGGAGCGGCGGGGCTGCAGCTCGCGACCAAGCTCGGCGAAAAGCTCGGTCGGACGCAGAAGGCGCACGTCACCCTGGTCGACCGGGCGCGGACCCACATCTGGAAGCCGCTGCTGCACGAGGTCGCCGCCGGCAGCCTCGATGTGGGGCACCATGCGGTCGATTACCTGCACCACGCCCACCGGCACCATTTCCGCTACCGCATCGGCGAGATGACGGGGCTCGACCGGACCAAGCGGGTGATTCACCTGGCCGCCAGCCACGACACCGAGGGCCGCGAGGTCACGCCGGTCCGCGAGATCGCCTACGATACCCTGGTGATGGCGGTGGGTTCGACCACCAATGATTTCGGTACGCCCGGCGTGAAAGAGAATGCCATCGCGCTCGACACCCAGAGCCAGGCGGTGCGCTTCCACCAGCGCCTCGTGAACGGGATGCTGCGCGCCCACACCCAGCCGGGACCGGTGCGGCCCGGCCAGCTCCACGTCACCGTTATCGGCGCCGGGGCCACCGGCACCGAACTCGCCGCCGAACTCCATCGCACCACCCGCCACGTGGCGGCGACCGGTCTCGACCGCATCGATCCGGCCAAGGACCTGAAGATCACCCTCGTCGAGGCGGCGAGCCGCATCCTGCCCGCCGTTCCGGAGCGGATGTCCCGCGACGTCATGGTGCTGCTCGACAAGATCGGCGTCGAGGTTCGCACCGGCGCCCGCGTGACCGAGGTCCGACCCGAGGGCGTGCAACTCGCCGATGGCGGCTTCATCCCCTCCGAACTCGTGGTCTGGGCCGCCGGCGTGAAGGCGCCGCCGTTCCTGCACGAGATCGGCGGCCTCGAGACCACGCGCAACAACCAGCTCGTGGTCACGCCGACCCTGCAGACCACCCGCGACCCGGACATCTTCGCGATGGGCGACTGCGCCTACCTCGTGGAGAAGGGGTCGGATACGCCGATCCCGCCCCGCGCGCAGGCGGCTCACCAGCAGGCGACGCACCTCATCAAGATCATCCCCGACAAGATGGCCGGCAAGCCGCTGAAAGCCTTCAAGTACCGCGACTTCGGCTCGCTGGTGTCCTTAGGCGAATACTCGACGGTCGGCAGCCTGATGGGGTTCATCAAGGGCAAGAACATGTTCATCGCCGGCCTCTTCGCCCGCATGATGTACCGTTCCCTGTACAAGATGCACGAGCAGGCCCTGCACGGCACCGTGAAGACGACCCTCGACGCGGTGGCTCGCGCGCTGACCCGGCGAACCGAGTCGCGCGTGAAACTGCACTGAGCACAACCGGGACCCGATCGGCATGTTTCTCGACATCGTCAAAGCGGTGCAGCAGCGCAATCCGGCGCTCGGCTCCTATGTCCTCGTCCTGCGTGGCGATTCACGGGCGCGTGACGCGGCCGATCCGAGCCGCCTCTCCCCGGAGGCCGAAGCCTGGCTCGCCGAGCACGCCCCGGGCGCCCGATTCTCCGAGGAGAAGGTGCTTCTGTCGCCCTATCCCGGCGCGATGCCGGTCGACCGGGCGGTCACCGTCCTGGCCTTCGCGGATGCCCGCCACCTCGCGGCCTTCGCCACGGCCTGGACGGCCGACCCGGAGCCGGAAGGTCAGGATTCGGAGACTGGGGAGCCGGAAACGGACGCGTCGAAGCCCGAGGGCGGCTGAAATGCCGCCTCAGCCGCGCTCTTCGCGCGCGAGCCAGCGCAGGCGGGCAGCCTCCAGGCCCCAGATCATGCCGAGCATCATGTAGACGTGGCGCCACTTCTCGATGTCGATCTGGACCGCCTGCAGGAAGAACATCAGCAGGGCCGGCCAGACGATCTGGGCGTGGCGGCGGTAGGGCGTGTCGCGGCGCATCAGCCGGAAGCCGACCACGCTGGTGGTCAGCACGAGGCCGATGAAGGTCACGCCGGCGAGCCAGCCGCCATTGGCGAAGCTGCCGATATAGGTGTTGTGCGGCTCCAGCGCGAAGATCAGGCGCCAGCGCAGGGGCCCCATCCCGAGCGGTTCATCCAGGAGCATGGCGAGGCCGCGCATCTGGTTGCCGAAGCGACCGGTCTCGCCGGTGTCGTAATCCTGCGTGACCGCCGCGCGCTTCGAGAACATCTCGGCCGTGTCGCCGATCGACAGCAATCCCACGATGGCGACCGCCGTGGCGGCCACGGCCAGCACCGTCAGGATGACGATGCGGCGGCGCAAGCGCGCCGAGGGCGTGGTGGTGTAGACGCTGCCCACCATCACGGCGACGGCGATCAGCGTGCCGCCCCAGGAGCCGCGCGAGAACGACAGGAAGATGCCCGCCACAATCACCATCAGGATCGCGGAGGAGAGGATCGGCCGCCGGCTGGTGCCGAGCAGCAGGCCATGCATCAGGTAGAGCGCGCCCAGCGTCAGGAACGAGCCGAACACGTTCGGGTCCTGGAAGGTGCCCGAGGCACGGCCGTACTTGTAGAACAGGTCCTCGGTCGGGATGAATCCGAAATAGCCCACGATGCCGAAGGCGCTCGACAGCAGGCAGCTCGCCACGAAGGTCTTGAGCGCCAGTTCCATCCGCGCCTCGGTGTCGTCGGAGAACAGCATGGCGAAGAACACGCCGGTGATGGCGAGATAGGCGAGCTGGATCGTCCAGGTCACCGGCAGGGGCTGGTCGACGAAGGGCATCAGCGCCACCGTGATGGCGCTGACGTAGAGGATCAGCAGCCAGAGCAGAGGCACCATGCCCCGATGCAGGCGCAGGCCGAGGCAGAGCCACAGCACGATGGTGGGGATCGCCACGACATCGTAGGGCGAGGTGTCGGAAAAGGCGAAGCAGGCGAAGAAGATGAAGGCGACGAGGAGAAGCGTCGCGAGGCGCTTCAGGACGCTGAGAACAGGGATACGGGCCCAGGCTCCCGCCTGCCAGCGCGCCGCGCCGGGTGCCATCGTGGACGCCATGCACTCAACCCATCCCCGCGCCGCCGAGGGGGCGAGCGCGCGCTACCTGCTCTCCATCAGGCGCGAGAATGATTGAGATTTCGAGAAGCGGTTGTCCTCAGGTCCGCGCGCGCACCAGATCCCGGAACCGATCCCCGCGATCCTCGAAGCTTCGGAACTGGTCGTAGGACGCGCAGGCCGGCGAGAGCAGGACGACGGGCTCGGCCGCCTCCGACGCCGCAGCGGCCTCGGCCGCCTTCGCGGTGGCGACCGCGAGGGTGCCGCAGGCGGTGTAGGGCACCCGGCCCTCCAGGGTGGCGGCGAAGGCGTCGCTTGCCGCGCCGATCAGATAGGCGTGGGCGACGCGGCCGAACAGCGGCGCCAGGGATGCGATGCCCCCCTCCTTGGCCTTGCCGCCGAGGATCCAGTGGATGTCGTGGAAGGCGGTCAGGGCCTTCTCGGTGGAATCGGCGTTGGTGGCCTTCGAATCGTTGACGAACAGAGCGCGCCCGCGCCGGCCGACCTCTTCCATGCGGTGGGGCAGACCGGGGAAGCTCCGGAGACCCGCCACCAGTTCGGCATCGCTGATTCCGAGAGCCCGGACGCAGGCGGCCGCCACAGCGGCATTCTGCCAATTGTGCGCCCCGCGCAGGGACCCGATGCCGTTGAGGTCCGCGATCGGGGTGCCGTCCGCATCGAACACCGTTCCGTCGCGGGCCGACAGGCCGTCGAAATCGGCATCCGGCATTCCGACATGGATGCGGACGCAAGGCCCCGTCCGGGCGTCCGCGATGGTCCGGCTGAGATCGTCGTCGACCCCGACGATGGCGCGGTCCGCCCCCGCCACCAGCCGCGCCTTGATCGCCGCATAGTCGGCCAGGGTGCCGTGGCGGTCGAGGTGGTCCGGCGTGATGTTGAGGAGGATGCCGAGGCTCGGGTCGAGGCTCGGCGTCAGGTCGATCTGGAACGAGGACAGCTCGATCACGTGGATGCGGTCGGGCGCCGGCGGCGCCAGGGACAGGATCGCGGTGCCGATATTGCCGCCCATCTGCACGTCGCGGCCGGCCGCCGTCAGGATGTGGGCGATCAGCGCCGTAGTGGTCGATTTGCCGTTGGTGCCCGTGATGGCGACGAAGGGTGCGCCCGGCGCAAGGGCGCGGCGCTCCCGGACGAACAGCTCGATATCGCCGATGATCGGGATGCCGGCCTCGCGCGCCTTCGTGACGGTCCAGTGGGGAACGGGGTGGGTCAGCGGCACGCCGGGGGCGAGGATCAGGGCGGAGAAGCCGGTCCAGTCGGCCTCGTTCAGGTCGAAGACGGTGATGCCCTGGTCGCGCGCCCGCGCCGTACTCTCCGGGGAATCGTCCCAGGCGAGCACGTCGGCGCCCCCGGCGATCAGGGCGCGCACGGTGGCGAGGCCGGAGCCACCGAGGCCGAACAAGGCGACCTTCCGGCCGGCGAAGGTGGTGACGGGCGTCATGCGGATCAGCGCAGCTTCAGAGTGGCGAGGCCGGCCAGCGCCAGGATCACGGCGATGATCCAGAACCGGATCACGACCTGCGGCTCCTTCCAGCCCTTCTGCTCGAAATGGTGGTGGATCGGGGCCATGCGGAAGACCCGCTTGCCCGTGAGCTTGAACGACGCGACCTGGATGATCACCGACATCATCTCGAGCACGAACAGGCCGCCCACGATGGCCAGCACGATCTCGTGCTTGGTGGCCACCGCGATGGTGCCGAGGAGACCGCCGAGCGCCAGCGAGCCGGTATCACCCATGAAGACCTGCGCCGGCGGCGCGTTGAACCAAAGAAAGCCGAGCCCCGCCCCGATCACCGCGCCGCAGACCACCGCGAGTTCGCCGGTGTCGCGCACGTAGTTCACCTGCAGGTAGCCGGCCGTGAACACGTTGCCGACGAGGTAGGCGATGACGCCGAAGGTGCCGCAGGCGATCATCACCGGCACGATGGCGAGGCCGTCGAGTCCGTCGGTCATGTTCACGGCATTGCCGGTTCCCACGATGACGAAGGCGGCGAACAGCACGTAGAACCAGCCGAGGTTCAGGAGCGCGTCCTTGAACACCGGGAAGGCGAGCTGGTTCTGCAGGGTCGGGGCCGAGTAGACCGAGATCAGCACACAGGCCGCGAGGGCGATACCCGCTTCCAGCAGGAGGCGGAACTTGCCCGAGAAGCCCTTGTGCGACTGCTTCGTCACCTTGAGATAGTCGTCGTAGAATCCGATGGCGCCGAAGCCGAGGGTCACCGCCAGGGTGACCCAGACATAATGGTTGCGCGGATTGGCCCAGAGCAGGATCGCCACGACGCAGCCGGCCAGGATCATCAGGCCGCCCATGGTGGGCGTGCCGCGCTTCGTCAGCAGGTGCGACTGGGGGCCGTCCTCGCGGATCGGCTGGCCCTTGCCCTGGCGCAGACGCAGCAGCGAAATGATCAGCGGCCCGAACCAGAACACGAACAGGCCCGCCGTGAACAGCGCGCCGCCGGTGCGGAAGGTGATGTAGCGGAAGACGTTGAGGGCGGAGACGGTGCCGCTCAAGTCCGACAGGAGATACAGCATCCAGCACCCGGCCGTGGTTCGGTTCGAAACTCGGCCGAAGGCACGGGGCACGCGTCCCCTCCCCGGCCGTGATGAAGGTCGCCTCAGCGCGCGACGGCGTGTGGCGGTTCGGCTTGGGCGTTCGCGTAACGGGCTTTGAGCGCTTCCACAATCCGGCCCATGCGGATGCTGTTCGAGCCCTTCACCATCACGGCGTCGCCGGGGCGCAGGGTCGAGAGCACGGATTCGAGCAGGTCGGCGGAGGTGGCCGCGCAGGCGCCGCGCCGGCTCACCGGCAGCGCCTCGAAGAGGTTGCGCATCAGCGGACCAGCCGTGAAGACGAGGTCGACCTTGGCCGCTTCCACAGGTCCGGCCAGGTCGCGGTGATGGGCTTCGCCCTCGGGTCCGAGTTCGAGCATGTCGCCCAGCACGGCGATGCGGCGTCCACGCGGGCCGGTCTCGATGGCCGACAGGGTCGCGAGCGCGGCGCGGATCGAGGCCGGATTGGCATTGTAGCTCTCGTCGACCAGGAAGGCCTCGCCCGCCCCGATCGCCAGCGCGGTGCGCTCGCCGCGACCGACCGGCGGCCGCAGGGCGGCGAGCGACAGGGCGGCGAGGGCGAGATCGGCCCCCAGCGCATGCACCACCGCCATCACGCCGAGCGAGTTCATCGCCGTGTGCCGGCCGGGCGTGCCGAGCTGATAGGTGACGGGGATGCCCATCACCACCGCGTCCACCACCGAGAGGTCGGGGCGCAGGACGATGCGCTGAGCGCGAACATCCGCCTCCGGATGCTCGCCGAAGGTGATGACGCGACCCGCGCGCGAGGCCTGGGCATGGGCGAGCAGGCGCGGATAGCTCGGATTGTCGCGGTTGATGATCGCAGTGCCGCCGGCCTTCAGGCCGGAGAAGATCTCGCCCTTGGCGTCGGCGATGGCCGAGAGCGAGGCGAAGTGTTCGATGTGCACGGGCTCGACGGTGGTCACCAGGGCGATGTCCGGCTGCACCATGGCGGTCAGCGGCACGATCTCGCCCGGATGGTTCATGCCGATTTCGAACACGCCGAACTGCGCATCGGCGGGCATCCGCGCCAGGGTCAGAGGGACGCCCCAGTGGTTGTTGTAGGAGGCGATGGAGGCGTGGGTCATTCCCTGCGCCGACAGGACGTGACGCAGCGCTTCCTTGGTGCCGGTCTTGCCGACCGAGCCCGTCACCGCGACGATGCCGGCCCGGCTGCGGGCCCGGGCGGCGGCCCCCAAGGCCCGCATGGCGTCGAGAACAGGATCGTCACCCGAGCCGGACGCGTTGCCGGAAACCGCCAGGACGGGACCGGCCCCGGCGAAGTCCGGCGCGCGTTCGGTGGCGACCACCGCCGCTCCGGCGCCACGCTCCAGGGCGGCGCGGACGAAGTCGTGCCCGTCCCGTGCCTCGCCCTTGATGGCGAAGAACAGGTCGCCCGGCTGCAGCGTGCGGGTGTCGATGGAGGCGCCGGTGATGGCCCTCGGCGCGCCGTGCACGGTCCCGCCGGTGGCGGCCTCCAAGGCGTCCTGCGTCCAGAGCGGGTTCGGTTGGGTCATCGTGAGCGTTCCGCGATCGCAGCCCGGAGGACGTCGTGGTCCGAGAAGGGCAGAACCTGTGACCCCACGATCTGGCCGGTTTCATGGCCCTTGCCGGCCACCACCAGCACATCACCGGGCGCGAGCGCCCGCACGGCGGTCCGGATCGCCTCGGCCCGGTCGCCGATCTCGATCGCTCCCGGGGCAGCGGCCAGGATCGCGGCGCGGATCGTGGCCGGGTCCTCGCTGCGGGGATTGTCGTCGGTGACGATGACGGCGTCCGCCATCCGTGCCGCGATGGCGCCCATGATGGGGCGCTTGCCCGTATCGCGATCGCCGCCGCAGCCGAAGACCACCCGCAGGCGCCCGGTTGCGAACGGGCGCAGCGCCGTCAGCACGCCCTCCAGCGCTTCGGGTTTGTGGGCGTAATCGACGAGGCAGAGCCCGCCATTGGCTTCGCCGATCCGCTCCATCCGGCCCGGAACCCCGGTGAGATGTTCGAGGGCGGCGATAACGCCGGGGCAGTCCGCGTGACCGGCCGGAGTCGCCAGGACGAGACCGGCGGCGAGCAGCGCGTTCTCCACCTGAAAGCCGCCAACGAGGGGCAGGCGGACGCCGTATTCCTCGAGAACGCCGCTTGTGCCCGGCGCCAGGAGGGTGAGGTGCTGGTGGAAGCCTTCGGTGCGGGCCGCGATGAGCCGCACCGTGTCACCCTTGGTGCCGGTGGTGTGAATGTCGAGCCCACGCGCGGCGGCGGACGCCACGACCACGTCGGCATAGGCGCCGTCGAGGTTGATCACCGCCGGGATGCCGGGCTGCGCCAGGGTCGTGAACAGGCGGAGCTTGGCGGCGAGGTAGTCCTCGATGGTGGCGTGGTAGTCGAGATGATCGCGCCCGAGATTGGTGTAGCCCACCGCCGCGAGATCGACGCCGTCGAGGCGTCGCTGCTCGATGCCGTGGGAGGACGCCTCCATGGCGAGGTATCCGATGCCGTCATCGGCCAATTGCGCCAGGGTGGCGTGGAGCGTGACGGGATCGGGCGTGGTCAGCGAGCCATAGGTCGCGCCGCGGCTGGTGACGATGCCGACCGTGCCGAGGCTCGCCGCCTCGACGCCGAGGCGCGCCAGGATCTGGCGCACGAAATCCGTGACCGAACTCTTCCCACTTGTGCCGGTCACCGCGACGACCTGGGCCGGCTGCCGGCCCGAAAAGGTGCGGGCGGCGCGTGCGAGGCTGTGCCGCACATCGGCGACGGCGATGTAGGGCACGGCTCCGTCGAGATCGGCCGGCCGCGCGCCCTCGCTCACCACCGCCACGGCACCGGCTTGCGCGGCCTGCGCCACGAAGCGCCTTCCATCCGCCACGGTGCCGGGTACGGCCACGAACACCATGCCGGGCGCGACCTTGCGTGAATCAGCCGTCAACCCGGAGACGGGCAGGCCAGCGAAGGCCGCCTCGGCCTCGGGAAACAGTGAGCCGAGGGTCGGCCCGCTCATCGCCCGTCCACCTGCGTCGCGTGATAGGCGCCGAGTTTCACCATGAGGGGGAAGGGCTTGACCGGCGGATCGAATTGCGGCGGCAGGCCGAGGATGGGCGCGACCCGCTCGATCACACGGCCGGTAACGACACCGGAATTCCAGGCGGCCGTAGCGTAACCGCCGGATTCCGGAAGGCCCTGCGGCTCGTCCATGATGGTGACGAAGAGGTATTTCGGGTTGTTCATCGGGGCAGCGGCCATGAAGGTCGTGAACAGGCGGTTCTTCACGTAGCGGCCGTGAATGACCTTCTCGGCGGTGCCGGTCTTGCCGCCCACGAAGTAGTACGGGATCGACGCCTTCTTGGCCGAGCCCTCGACGGCGTTGAGGCGCATGATGAAGCGCATCGCCTCGCTGGTCTCGGGCTTGAGCACACGGGTGGCCTTCGCCATGGCGTCCGCCTGCGTGGTCTTCAGGAAAGTCGGCGTCATCAGGAAGCCGCCATTGGCGATAGCCGCAACCGCCGCCGTCGCCTGGATCGGCGCCACCGCGAGGCCGTGGCCGAACGCGATCGTGATGGTGTTGATCTCGGTCCAGCGCGGCGGCACCAGCGGTTCGGCGCTCTCGGGAAGTTCCGTCCGCATGCGGTCGGTCAGGCCCATCTTCTTCAGGAAGGCCTTGTGGCCGGGCACGCCGATGCCGAGCGCCATCTTGGCCGAGCCGATGTTCGACGAGTGCGTGAACACCTCCGGCATAGTGATGACGCGGTTGGTGCCGTGATACTCGTGGATCTTCTGGCGGCCCCAGTTCAGCACGCCGCCACGGGTGTCGAAGGTGGAGTTGACGTTGTACTTGCCGGAATCGAGCGCCATCGCGAGGGTCATCGCCTTGAAGGTCGACCCCATCTCGTAGACGCCGACGTTCATGCGGTTGATGCGGTCGGGGTTGAGCGCGTCGGCCGGATCGTTCGGGTCGAAATCCGGCAGGGAGGCGAGCGCGATCACCTCGCCGGTCTGCACGTCGAGGATCATGCCGGCGGCGGCCTTGGCCTTGAAATGCTCCAGACCCCAGGCGAGTTCATCGCGCACAGCGAACTGCGCCCGCAGGTCGATGGAAAGCTGGACCGGCGCGAGGTCGGTCTGCTTCGCCACGAGGCCGAAATCGTTGAGCGCCTTGTTGCCCTGGTTGTCGATGTATTTCTCGATGCCGGCGATGCCGATGTTGTCGAGGTTGGTCACACCGAGGATGTGGGCGGCGGCGACGCCGTTCGGGTAGACGCGCTTGTGGTCGGGCAGGAAGCCGATGCCCGGGATGCCGAGACGGTGGACCTCGGCCTGCTGCTTCGGGGTGATCTCGCGCTTGACCCAGACGAAGCCCTTCTTGGTGGAGAGCTTGGCGCGCAACTCGGTGGCGTTGATCTGCGGCAGCACGGCGGTGAGCAGTTCGACCGCCTCGTCCTTGTCGTAGATGTTGCGCGGTTCCGCGAAGATCGAGACCGTGCGGATGTCCGTGGCGAGGATCTCGCCGTTGCGGTCGACGATGTCGGGGCGGATCGCCGTCGTGGCGGCCGCCGCGATCCGGCGATCGCCGTTATCGGGCTCCGGGAAGGCCGCCCCGAAAATCAGGCGCCCGGCGATGGTGGCGAACACCAGCGCGAAGGCGAGACCGACGAGCCCGACGCGGGTATAGGACCGCTCGATGGCGAGGTGGAACATCGCCTTCGCGTGCCGGAGCACCCACTCGGCCCGCGACACCGGCGGTGCGGCCGGTGCCTCGGGCGCGGGCTCGAGTACCGTCCGTTCGACCTGGGCGGCGCCCGCCGCGGAGGCCGGACCCTGCGGGGTGACGGTTTCCACGCACGCGACGGATTCCCCGCGGGCGGGCGCGCCGGTCGACTCGGCTGCGTCGTGAGTCGGGACTTCGGACACGGGCACTACCTCGAAGGCGTGGTCGGAGTTCTGGTCGTGGTGGTGCGGGGCGTGATGCTGCCGGTGATGCGCGGCTCATCGGACCCGCGAGCGGCCACCGGCTTCTCCTTGGGCGTCGCCGTGGCAGCGAGGAGCCGCCCGATCTCGTCGCCGCGATCGGGACGCGCCGGCAGGTCGGCCAGGCGCCCCAGATGGGCGGTGCCGATGGGCTCGAGGGCGAGATAGCGATCGACCGCCGCCTGAAGCCGGTCCGGCCGCGTCAGCAATTGCCACTCGGCGCGCAGGACCGCGATGGCCTGACGCTCCTTCTTGAGCTGGGTCTGGGCCTTCGAGACCTGTCCCGCCTGGTAGAGGGTGTCGTACTTGATCGAGTAGGCGTATATCGCCGAGCCGATCAGCCCGAGCACCGCGATGAGGTTGAGCAAACGGATCACCGGCGTGCCCCTCCGCTCCGACCCGTCCGCGCCGGCAGCGCCGCCAGGGTCTCGATGGCCGCCAGGGGTTCGGGCGCGGGCGCGTTTGTGCGCTCCACCGCGCGCAGCTTGGCCGAGCGGGACCGGGGATTGGCGGCGGTCTCGGCCGAGCTCGGCAGGACCGGTCCCTTGGTGACGGCGCCGAAGCTCCGGGGCGCCGGGGCCTCCAGGCTCGGCAGGTGGCGGGAGGCCTGAGCCGCCCGGCCGCTGCGGGCCGAGAAGAACTGCTTGACGATCCGGTCTTCGAGCGAGTGGAAGGTCACCACCGCGAGGCGACCGCCGGGCCGCAGGATGCGCTCGGCGGCGTGCAGCGCCTGGACCAGCTCGCCGAGTTCGTCGTTCACCGCGATGCGCAGACCCTGGAAGGTCCGGGTCGCCGGATGGATGCCGCTCGCCGGATCGGCCCAGACCACGCTGGCGACGATGTCGGCCAGCGCCGCGGTCGTCTCGATGCGCCCCTTGCGGCGGGCCTCGATGATCGCCCGGGCGACGGCGCGCGAGCGGCGCTCCTCGCCGTAATGGAAGATGATGTCGGCGAGGTCGGCTTCCTCGGACTCGTTGACGAGGTCGGCCGCGCTCGGGCCGGCGCGCTCCATGCGCATGTCGAGGGGGCCGTCGTTGCGGAAGGAGAAGCCACGCTCCGGCTGGTCGATCTGCATCGACGACACGCCGATATCGAGGACCACGGCATCGGCCAGCGCATGGCCGGCGCCCTCCACGCAGGCGTCAAGGGTGCCGAAACGGCCCGGCACCAGGGTCAGGCGTCCGGCCGCCTCGGCGACCAGGGGGGCGCCGCCCGCGATCGCGCCCGGATCGCGGTCGATCGCCAGAACGTGAACGCCTGGGTCGGCCTGCAGCATCGCGCGGGTGTAGCCGCCGGCCCCGAAGGTGCCGTCGACGGCGAGGCTGCGGCCGGGCAGATCGAGGGCGGCCAGCACCTCACCGAGGAGGACGGGGACGTGCGGCGCGCCGTCGAGGGCGCGCGGGACCCGCGCTTCGCGAGGAGCACGCATCATCGGATGGCCTCGGCGTGCCGCCGTTGCGCTCCGAAGCGGAGCCGGAAATCGACGGGAGTGAAGCGGCGCATGCGTCCCTTCCACGGGGCTGGAGCACGCAGGCGCGGCTCGGAGAGACGGGGCGTCTCCGGGTCGACGCGAGACGCGACCGCGCATGCGGACACCGGCCTGCCTGGGACAGGCTGCGTCCGTCGATCCGAAATTCGCCGTTGACGGGATGAATCGGGGTACCATGGGCCTCTGAGCGCCGTCAACGAACCTAGCCGAGGGGAAGCGGCCAGCGTCGATCAGACCTCAGCAAGGTTAACCGAGCGTAAGGATCGGACGTCAAAGGCACATCCGGGATGCGCGCCGGCGCCTCGATGTCGGCGTCGAGGCGGCAGAACTTCTCGCGCGGAGGACGCGGCTTCGGCCGTCGTCGCCAAGCAATCGCGATCAGGCCGCCCGGACGTTGCCGAGGAAGTTCTCGATCTCGGCCCGCAGGGTCCGTGACTGACCTGCGAGAGCATCGGCGGCGGTCGCCACAGACTGGGCGACCTGGCCGGCAGCGTCGGCCGAACGGGCGACCTCGGAGATGTCGGTGGTCACCCGGTCGGTGCCGGAGGAGGCCTGCATCATGCTGCGCATGATCTCCTGCGTGGTGGCCCCCTGCTCCTCGACCGCGCCGGCGATGCTCGTCGTGACGCCGCTCATCGCGTGGATCTGGGACGTGATCTCCTCGATCGCCAGCGCGGCGCCGCCGGTGGCGGCCTGGATTGCCCCGATCTGCTGACGGATCTCCTCGGTGGCGCGGCTGGTCTGGGAGGCAAGCTCCTTCACCTCCGCCGCCACCACGGCGAAGCCGCGGCCGGTCTCGCCCGCGCGGGCCGCCTCGATGGTGGCGTTGAGGGCGAGGAGGTTGGTCTGGCCGGCGATGGTCGAGACCAGCCCGACGACGTCGCCGATCCGGGTCGCGGCGGCGGAGAGCGCCGCCATGGTCGCGCCGGTGCGGGACGCGGCCTGCACGGCGGCGGCGGAGATCTCACTGGCCTGATCGACCTGCCGCCCGATCTCCCCCACCGTCGAGCCGAGCTGGTCGGCGGCGGCCGCCACGGCGGTGACATTGCCGGACGTCTGCCGCGCGGCCTCAGCCGCACTGGTGGAGCGCAGGGCGGTGCCCTCGACCGCGCTCCGCATGGTGTCCGACGACGACTGCAGCCCGGTGACCGCCTCGGCCACGTGGGTGACGATGCCGCCCACCGAGCGCTCGAAGCGGTCGGCGAGGTCGCGCAGCAGGGTGCGCCGGGCCTGATCCTCGCGCAGCCGCGCCGCTTCGGTGGTCTGAAGCTGCTGGGCGGCGTCCGCCAGGGACATGTCGCGGATGGCCATCACCGCCCGGGCGATGTCGCCGATCTCGTCCCGGCGCCGGGTCGCCGCCAGGGCCACGTCGGTGTCGCCGTTGGCGAGGCGGGTGGTGTCCTCGGTGAGGCGCTCCAGCGGACGGGCCAGCGTTCCGGCCAGCCACCACGCGGTGCCGGAGCCGACGAGGACGACGCCGCCGACGAGGCCGAGCATGGCCCAGATCTTCCAGACCGTGCCGGCATGCGTGGCCTGGATCTGGGCGCGCGCATCCTCGGCAGCGAGCGCGACGGCCTCGTCGAAACGCTGCCGCAGGCGCTGGTTCTCCTGTGCCATCCGCTCCAGAGTCGGGACTTGGGCGGAGGGCCGGAGGCCGAGCAGGACTTCCGCATCGGCGCGCCATTGCCGGGCCTCGGCCTGGGCGCTGCGGGCGAGTATCAGCATCCGATCGGACTGGGCCAGAGCCTCGAGCCGGCCCAGGAGAGCCATGATCTGATCGCTCGCCGCCGTGAACTCGCGGTTGATCGGGCCCATGTCGACCAGATCGGTCATGGCGCTGACGCGGGCGATCAGATCCTCGGCGCGGTTGAAGCGGTCACGCGCGATGCGACTCGCTTCGTTGGTCTCGGTGGTGCGCGAGCCGAGCAGGGACAGGTCGCCGACCGCTCCGAGGCCGACCCAGCCGGTCACGCCGGAGAGAAGACCGGCCAGGAGCATGAAGCCGAGGAGCGGAAGCAGGATCGTGTAGCGGATCGACATCGCGGTGGCTCTCGTATCGGACTTGGTTCAAGCGCCGTTCGGCAGGTTTCAGTTCGGAAGATTCGGCAGCGCCGTCCGGGTCTGCTCCGCAGTGAGGGAACGCAGGAACGCGATCAGGTCGGCGCGCTCCTCCGGCGCCAGCCGGAGGGGCTTCATCAGCGGCGACTTCGACGGGCGGACGATGCCTCCGGTCTCGTAAAAGTCGACGATCGACTCCAGGTTGGCGAACTGGCCGGCATGGCCGAAGGGCGCGCGGTAGGTCAGATTGCGCAGGCCCGGCGTCTTGAAGGCATGGCGTGCCAGGGGCGCATCCGGTTCGAAGGCCGCGCGCCCGATATCCTTGGTCGGGAGGCCGAGGTCGTGGAACTGGTTGTCGGTAAAGTTCCATCCGGTGTGGCAGCCGGCGCAACCGGCCTTCCCGTTGAACAGAGCGAAGCCCCGTTGCGCGGCTGGCGCCATCGCCGCCTCATCGCCGTCCACCCAGCGGTCGAACGGGGCCCACCCGGACACAACCGTCCGCTCATAGGTCGCGATCGCGGTGAGGATCGCCTCCTGCGTCACGCCCTTGCCGGGAAACAGTTTGGCGAACCAGGCCGCGTATTCCGGCGTGCCCTTCAGGCGGGTGATGATTTCGGGAAACTTGCCGTCCATCTCCGCATCCGCGGTGATCGGCCCCATCGCCTGCGTCTCGAGGTCCGGCGCGCGCCCGTCCCAGAACAGGGTCGGAATCCAGGCGGCGTTCAGCACGGTCGGGGCCTTGCGGCCCAGCGGCGTGTTGGTCGCCCCGATGGCACCGGCGACCGGGACCTCGAAGCCGAAGGAGGGATTGTGGCAGCTGGCGCAGCTCAGGTTCTGCTTGCCGCTCAAACGAGGATCGAAGAACAGCATCTTGCCCAGCGTCGCCAATTGCGGCGAATAGGGCGCGGCCTCCGGAAACGGGATCGCGGTCGGACGTTTGTAACGCGCTTTGAGATCGTCCAATTCTGCCGAAGTCGCCCCGTCGCCCGCATACAACACCATGCCGACGGCCAGCATCATCACCCCGCGCAGAAAAGCCATTGCCTAACCTCGGACCGGTTCCGCCAATAGTCGAAAGAAACGAATCTCGACTTGAGGAAGCCCGAATACGGGAATTGAATTAAATATTTCTTTGCTTGAATATTTTATAAACCCAATAGATTCCGCCATGTAATTGAAGAACGACGGATCTTCATTCCATGTTTTCCAGCTGTCTCTGGCACCTCCGAAACAAGTCCTTCGTTAGGTCAGGAAGACAATTTCCGATGCCCGGCGTTCTGGTGCGATCGTATCCGATCGAAATCCTTGGTCATCCGGTTCGAAGGGTTCGATCTTGATCTGAAACCGAAATTTCCGCCAAGGATTCGGTCCGATAACTTACGGCACGGCGTCCAAATGCTTGCGCCGGCTTGAACCACGAGCGATCCCGGAGGCGGAACACCGGCCGTCGCGCTTGAAATCGGTCCGGCGCATTTTGACGCGGCAGCCCGGACATGCCGGTATCCGCTTGGGCAGCTCCCGAAACGCGAGGTGGATCAGTCGGCCTTTAAGCCGGGTTCTGTAGGGCCCGGACGCCTGACGGCATCCGAACGTGGCGGCCATTCCTCTGGGACGATCGTTACCGACCGCCTCGAGCAACCAACCCGGGCGACGAGCCTGGAGAGAGGGCCTGAACGGGCCGCGAGGCCCGCCGTGTCGCCCCTATTCGGTTTTGCTCCCGGTGGGGTTTGCCGTGCCGTCCGCGTTGCCGCGTCCGCGGTGCGCTCTTACCGCACCCTTTCACCCTTACCGCGGATCGACTCGCGCCGATCCGTGGCGGTCTGCTCTCTGTGGCACTGTCCCTGGGGTCGCCCCCGCCGGACGTTATCCGGCACCGTCTCTCCATGGAGCCCGGACTTTCCTCCCCGGGCCTGAGGCCCGGAGCGGCCGCCCGGCCGACTGATCCGGCGCGGGTGTGCGCCGGGCGCGGGCCGGGGGTCAAGGCCCGAGTGAGAAGGCTCGAGTGAGAAGGCCCGGGGGACATCCGGCGCGACGTTCCGCACGGGGGCGCGAGATTTCCGGCGCCCGGCTTGCTGCCATCTTGGAGGAGGACTTGCCTGCCCGCTCGCCCGCCCCTTCGCGCGTCCCCTTGTCCACATCCTCGTCAGTGCCACGTCTCGAAGGGCGAGGCGGGCAGACCCGCACCGCAGACAGCGTTCGGAACAGGAGGAAGCGATGGCGACGAACGACACGGCCTGGACGCTCGAATCCGTCCAGCAACTCACCGCGATGGCGCGCGAGGGCATCCCCGTCTCGGTGATGAGCCTGAAGCTGCGTCGGCCGATCGAGACCGTGACGGCCAAGCTCAGCCAACTCGGCATCACACCCGTGCCCGAGCCTTGATTCGAAGGTCGAGAGCCGCCCGCACCTTTCGGTGCAGGCGGCTCTTGCAATTGCAAACCCTCACGGTCGGAGGCTGGGAGCTTACCAGGTGCCGGTGTTTTCCATCGAGGACCAGGGCTCCTGCGGCGGCTTGGCCGGCCCCTTCTGCAGCAGCTCGATGGAGATGCCGTCGGGGGACTTCACGAAGGCCATGTTGCCGTCGCGCGGCGGGCGGTTGATCGTGATTCCGGCAGCCTGCAGCTTGGCGCAGAAGGCGTAGATGTCATCGACCTCGTAGGCGAGATGCCCGAAGTTGCGGCCACCCGAATAGGTCTCGGGGTCCCAGTTATGGGTCAGCTCGATGACCGGGGCCTGGGTCTCCTTGGCGGTGCCGGCATCGTCGGGGGCCGCCAGGAAAACCAGGGTGAAGCGGCCTTTCTCGTTGTCGACGCGGCGCACCTCCTGAAGCCCGAAGGTGTTGACGTAGAAGTCGAGGGCGCGGTCGAGGTCGGCGACGCGGACCATGGTGTGAAGGAATCGCATGGGTTGGTGCTCTCCGAGGAATAGCGCCTATGTGGCCCCAGGTGGGTGCGCGTCAACGCGCCTGTCAGACGGCGCGTTGCGCCGGCGCCGCCTCGCCCGCACAGTGGCGCCGCAGCCGAAGGACCCCGCATGCGCACCGAAACGCCCATCCCGATCCGCCTGGAGGATTACCGCCCGAGCGACTACCTGATCGGGACGGTGGCTCTCGACGTGGCGCTCCACCCGAGCGCGACGACGGTGCGGGCTGAACTGACCCTCCACCCCAATCCGGCCGGGCGCCCCGGGGCGCCCCTGGTGCTCGATGGCGAGGACCTGACCCTCGTCGGCCTCGTCCTGGACGGTCAGCCCCTTCCGCCCGAGGCCTACAGCCTCACCCCGTCGAGCCTCACGCTGCCGCATCCCCCGGCCGGCCCGTTCACCCTCAGCATCGCCACACGGGTCGATCCCACGGCCAACACCAAGCTGATGGGGCTGTATCGCTCCAACGGCGTCTACTGCACCCAGTGCGAGGCCGACGGCTTCCGCCGGATCACCTATTTCCTCGACCGGCCGGACGTGATGGCGGTCTACACCACCCGGATCGAGGCCGACCGCGACGAGGCGCCGGTGCTCCTCGGCAACGGCAACCCGGTGGAGCGCGGCGAGGCCGGTCCCGGGCGCCACTTCGCGATCTGGCACGATCCGCACCCGAAGCCGGCCTATCTCTTCGCTCTCGTGGGCGGGCGCCTCGATCTGGTGCGGCGCCCCTTCACCACCAGCGAGGGCCGCATTGTCGAACTCGCCGTCTACGTCGAACCCGGCAAGGCCGACCGTGCCGATTACGCCCTCGACGCGGTCGCGCGCTCGATGGCCTGGGACGAGACCGCCTTCGGCCGCGCCTACGACCTCGACGTATTCAACGTCGTCGCCGTCTCCGACTTCAACATGGGAGCGATGGAGAACAAGGGCCTCAACATCTTCAACGACCGCTACGTGCTCGCCTCGCCCGAGACCGCGACGGATGCGGATTACGCGGCCATCGAGGCGATCATCGCGCACGAGTATTTCCACAACTGGACCGGCAATCGCATCACCTGCCGGGACTGGTTCCAGCTCTGCCTCAAGGAGGGCCTGACGGTCTTCCGCGACCAGGAATTCTCCTCCGACATGCGCTCGCGCGCCGTCCATCGCATTGGCGAGGTCCGTACCCTGCGCGCCCGGCAGTTCCCCGAGGATGCCGGTCCCCTCGCCCATCCGGTTCGGCCGAGGCAGTACACCGAGATCAACAACTTCTACACGGCCACGGTCTACGAGAAGGGCGCCGAGATCGTACGGATGCTGCGCACGCTCCTGGGCGCGCAAGCCTTCCGGGCCGGGATGGACCGCTACTTCACCGACAACGACGGCACGGCCGCCACGGTGGAGGATTTCCTCGCCGCTTTCGCGGCGACCTCCGGGCGCGATCTCAGCGCCTTTGCGCGCTGGTACGAACGCCCCGGCACGCCGCGCGTCGCGGTGCAGGCGCATTACGATCCGCAGGCCCGGACCTACCGCCTGGACTTTCGGCAGAGCCTGCCGGGCGCGTCCGACAGCCCGCCCCTGGTGATTCCGATCCGGCTCGGCCTCGTCGGGCCGGACGGTCCCCTCGTCGCGGCGCGGAGCGACCGGATGGAGGACGGCGTGTTCGTGCTCGAACGGCACACCGACACCCTCGTCGTCACGAACGTCGGCGAACGCCCGGTGCCGTCGCTGTTCCGCGGCTTCTCCGCCCCGGTCCGGGTCGAGATCGAGATGACCGATGCCGATTCGCTGACCCTGTTGCGCCACGACCCGGATGCGTTCAACCGCTGGCAGGCGGCCCAGGGCGTGGCCATGCGCCTGCTGGTCCAGGGATCGCGCTCGGGCACGGTCTCCGACGCTGGCGCCGAGGGCCTCGGCACCGCGCTCGCCGCCTTCCTCGACGCCGAGGCCCTGTCCGATCCGGCCTTCGCCGCCCTGATCCTCGCCCTGCCGAGCGAGGCCGACGTGGCCAACGAGATCGCGGCGGACATCGATCCGGACGCGATCCATCGGGCACGCCATGCCCTGCGGCGGCACCTCGGAGCGTGCCTTCGCGACCGGCTCGCCGGCCTGCGTGAAGCACTGGCTGAACCGGCGGGCATGCCCTTCAGCCCCGATTCGGCGGCAGCCGGGCGGCGGGCGTTGCGCAACGCCGCCCTCGACCTGATGTCGGCGGCCGATCCCGAGGCCGCGACCGGTCTCGCCCTCGCCCAGATGGAGGCCGCCACCACGATGACCGATCGTCTCGCGGCCCTGGCGGTCCTGGCCCAGGTCTCCGGCCCGGCCCGCGAGGATGCGCTCGCGCGTTTCGCCACGGATTACCGGTCGGAGCCCCTGGTCCTCGACAAGTGGCTGGCGATCCAGGCGACGATTCCCGACGAGGGCACGCCGGAGCGCATCCGCCGGCTCCAGGGGCATCCGGCCTTCACCATGACCAATCCCAACCGCGTCCGGTCCCTGATCGGTAGTTTCGGGATGGCAAATCCGACTCAGTTCAACCGGCCGGACGGCACCGGCTATGCTCTTGTGGCAGACGCGGTTCTGGCACTCGATTCGACCAACCCGCAGGTGGCCGCACGCCTGCTGACGGCTTTTGGATCGTGGCGGATGATGGAGCCGGAACGCCGCGACCGGGCAAAGGCCGCGCTTACGAAAATTCAGGGTGTTGCGGGTCTGTCACGGGACGTTTCGGACATCCTCCAGCGGACGCTTGCCGGCTAGCAAGTGTTTGGCGGGAATCAGTTTTTCAGACGGATCGGAGACGGATTTCCGCGCTTCGATTCGCGCGGGGAGTCAAGCGTGGCCGGAAAAAACGCGTGGACAAACCCCCGGCGGAAATGTTGAATCGTATACGATTCGGAACGCGGGTTGATCCGCGCTCCAGGCCAGACAATCCCAATTGCGGAGTTCGTTCATGCTGGAGGCGGATTCCGCTTCCCTCTCCGCGCGTGCGGATACGATTCTCGGCATCCACCGGCCCCAACACGCCGCGCATGTCCGGTTCGTCCGTGCGGAGACCTGGCTGCGCTTCGCCCTGCCGGCGCTGTTCGCCACATTTCTGATCTGCTTCGGCGCCGTGGCGGCCATGCTGCTCCAGGCGCAGCGGGCGGAGGTGATCCGCGCGGCGACCACCGACGTGGAGGCGGTGACCCGGCTCGCCGCGGCAGCCTTCGCGAACATCGACATCGACGGCGAGGCCAAGGCGAACGAGGCCCATCGCAATCTCGGCGCCCTGCTGCCGCCGGGCCTGCTCCATGCCGGGCGCCAGATCCTGCTGATTTCCCCCGACGACGTCATCGTGGCGGCGAATCCGCCCCTCCCCGGCCCGAGGCGGACGCTCACCGAGCATCTGGGCGAGATGCAGGCCCTCAGCACCCTCGGCGAGAGCGCCGGCGTGATGACCGTGACCCTGTCTGACGGTTCGGTGGTGATCGCGGCCCTGCGCAGCCTGCCTGGCGGGCGCGGCCAGGTGGCGGTGCTGCAACCTCTCACCGGCATCACCGCCGCCTGGACCCTGCGCATGCGCAACCAGGCGATCCTGCTCGGGGCCGCCGCCCTGGTGATCATCGGGACCGGCATCGCCTACGCCTTGCAGACGCGCCGGGCCCACGCCGTCGACCGGGTTTGCGAGGAGATCAAGCAGCGCCTCGATACGGCCCTCGGGCGCGGCCGATGCGGCCTGTGGGACTGGGATATCCCACGTGGGCGCATCTACTGGTCGGATTCGATGTACGCCCTGCTGGGCTACCACCGCGAGCGGGAATTTCTCTCCTTCGGCGACGTCAACGCCCTCGTGCATCCCGACGACGGCGACCTCTACAGCCTCGCCCGGCACCTCGCCGCCAGCCAGTCGACCGTCGACCACGAGTTCCGGGTCCGCGGCGCCAACGGAAACTGGGTCTGGATGCGGATGCGGGCCGAGATCGTGCCCGATACCATCGACGGCGGACGCCACCTCGTCGGCATCGCCCTCGACGTCACCGAGCAGCGCAACCTCGCCGAGCTGAACGCCACCGCCGACATGCGCCTGCGTGACGCCGTCGAGGCGATCTCCGAGGCCTTCGTGCTGTGGGATACCGGCAACCGCCTCGTCCTCTGCAACTCGAAATTCCGCCACCTGCACGCGCTCAGCTCCGAGGACGCCACGCCGGGCAAGCGCTACGCCGAGATCATGGGCCGGGGCGTGCTGCCCCCCGTGCGGCGGGAATTGCGCGACCTCGAGCCGAGCGGCGCCACCGCCCGCACCTTCGAGGCCGAACTGACCGACGGGCGCTGGCTCCAGATCAGCGAACGTCGCACCAAGGACGGCGGCTACGTCTCGGTCGGCACCGACATCACCAACCTGAAGCGCCACCAGGAACAGCTCGTCCAGTCGGAGCGCGAGCTGATCGAGACGGTGCGCGACCTCAAGCGCTCGCGCCGCACCCTCGAACTCCAGACCCAGCAGCTCGCCGATCTCGCGGAGCGCTACCTCGACCAGAAGGCCCAAGCGGAGGGCGCCAACCAGGCGAAGTCCGAGTTCCTGGCCAATATGAGCCACGAGCTGCGCACGCCGCTCAACGCCATCATGGGCTTCGCCGAGCTGATGGAGAGCGAGGTCTACGGCACCCTCGGCTCGCCGCGCTACACCGATTACTGTCGCGACATCCGGTCGAGCGGCGACTACCTGCTCTCGGTCATCGACGACATCCTCAACATGTCGCGCATCGAGGCGCAGACGGTGAAGCTCGCCCCACGCGAGATCGCGGTCGCGGGCGCCATCGAGGGCACCCTGAAGCTGGTCGGTGAGGCCGCCCGGGCCAAGTCTCTGACCGTCTGCGTCGACGTGGTCGAGGCCCTGACGGTGCTGGCCGACGAGCGTGCCCTGCACCAGATCCTCACGAACCTCGTGCAGAACGCGGTGAAATTCACGCCGGCCGGCGACGGCCGGATCATCATCAAGGCGCGTCCCGCCGGCGACCACGTCCACATCTTCGTGGAGGATACCGGCATCGGCATCCCCAAGACCCACCTGAGCCGCCTCGGCGCGCCGTTCCAGCAGGTCGAGACCAATCTCACCCGCAGCCACAAGGGCTCCGGGCTCGGCCTTGCCATCGCACGCTCCATGGCTGAGCTGCACGGCGGCGGCCTGCGCATCCGCTCCCAGGAAGGTCTCGGCACCATCGTGCTGGTCCGGATGCCCATCCCGACGCCGGAGCACCTGCGGAGCCTGTCGATCGAAGCCGCACAGGAGACCGTCGCCTCCCTGCGCGACGCGGCCGGTGCCACCGCCCGGCGCATGGAGCCCCAGGCCGAGCAGATCTGACCGCTGCGGTCGAGTGGGCGGATCAGTCCGCCGCGCCGGCACCGAGCAGACGGTCGAAGAGGGCGCGCACCTCGGCGCGAGTCTCGTCCAGGGCCGCGACCAGTCGCGCCGCATCGGGCGCCCCCATCGCCACCGCCAATCGCGACAGGGCCACCGGCGCGGCCTCGGCCGGATCGCCTTCGACCATCAGTCTCTGCCAGTGCAGGACATCGTCGAACTGGCGGTAGGCCTCCGCGAGCCGGTCGGCGTCCGATCGTCGAAGCAGGCCGTGATCGGCCGCGCGGCTGAACACCGCGCAGGCCCCGAGTCCGATGAGATCCAGCGTCGCATGCGCCTGCCCGAGCACGAGGGCCTGGGCCAGGAAGTCGAGGTCGAGCAGACCGCCGGGGGCGAGCTTGAGGTCGAGGGCCCCCCGATGACCCTTTTCCGCTTCCACGAGGCGGCGCATGTCCCGAACCGCGCGATGGACTTCTGCCGCCGGCCTCGGACGGCTCACGAGGGCGCGGATCTCCCCGTCGAGATCGCCCGTGAGGCTCGCATCGCCGACGATGACACGCGCCCGGGTCAGAGCCATGTGCTCCCAGAGTTCGGCGTCTTCGGCCTGATAGGTTCGGAAGCCGCGCCACTGCACGGCCACCGGTCCCTGGCCACCGCCGGGCCGCAGGCGCAGGTCGACCTCATAAAGATGCCCGCGGCGGGTCGGCACCGTGAGGGCGGCGACGATGCGCTGGGCCAGGCGGTTGTAGGCCACCGCCGCGTCCAGAGGCCTCGGCCCGGCACTCATCCGGTCGGTGGAATCGAAATCATAGACCAGCACGAGATCGAGATCGGAATCGGCCGTGAGCTGGCGCGAGCCGAGCCGGCCGAGACCGAGGACCGCGAAGCGCCCCTGCGGCACCGCACCGTGCTCGGCGAAGAAGCCCGCGGAGACGCGCTCCACCGTGGCGGCGATCACCGCGTCGGCAATGCCCGCGAAGGCGCGACCGGCTTCTTCCGGAGAAAGGACGCCCGAGAGCAGGCGCGCGCCGGTGAGGAAGCGTAATTGGCGCGCCGCGTCGCGGCTCCGGTCCAGGAAATCCTCATGATCGGTCGGATTGCCCAGGCGCGCCCGGAACTGCGTCGCCAGGGCACCGGCATCCGTTTCGGCCTCGGCGAAATCGCGATCGATCACCGCATCGAGAACATGGGGGCTGAACGCCACGGTCTCGGCGAGGCGCGGGGCCGTACCGAGGAGATCGGCGAAGAGCAGCCGAAGTCGCTCGTTCGAGCGCAGGATCGTCAGGAGTTCGAGGGCCGCCGGCATCCGGGCGAAGGCCCGGTCGAGGGTGTCGAGGGCCGTATCGGGATGCGCCGTGCCACCGAGCGCCTGCATCAGGGCCGGGACCAGCTCCGTCAGCACTTCGCGCGCGCGCGGCGTGCGCACGGCGGGGCGCCGCCCGAAATGCCAGCCGCGCACGGTCTCCACCGCGCGCTCGGGCTCGCGAAACCCGAGTTTGCGCAGGGTTGCGAGGGTGGCCGGGTCGTCCCCCGTCCCGCTGAAGACGAGATCGCCCACGTCGGAGGAAAGGTCGGGCTCAGCCTCGAACAGCAGCGCGTAATGGCCCTGGACCCGGCGGGCATGGTGAAGCAGCGCCGCCTCGAAAGCCTCGCGCGTCGCGAAACCGGCGAAGCGGGCGAACCGGTCGAGTTCGTCGGTGTCGGCGGGCAGGCGCTGGGTCTGCTCGTCCCGCAGCATCTGGAGCCGGTGCTCGATCGTGCGCAAGAAGTCGTAGGCCGCCGTAAGATCGTCGCGGGCGGTCGCGTCGATCCAGCCGTCCCGGGTCAGGCTGTCGAGCATCGCGACGGTGCGACGGCCGCGCAGCTCGGGCCTGCGCCCCCCGAAGACCAGTTGCTGGGTCTGGACGAAGAATTCGATCTCCCGGATGCCGCCGCGCCCGAGCTTGATGTCGTGGCCCGCCACCGCGATCGTGTCGTGGCCGCGCACGGCATGGATCTGGCGCTTCATCGCGTGCACGTCGGCGATGGAGGCGAAGTCGAAATACTTGCGCCAGACGAAGGGGCGCAGGTTGGTCAGGAAGGTCTCGCCCGCCGGGATATCGCCCGCGATGGCGCGCGCCTTGATGTAGGCGGCCCGCTCCCAATTCTGCCCGAGATTCTCGTAATAGACGTAGGCTGCGTTCAGCGAGAGCGCCGCCGGCGTCGAACCGGGGTCCGGACGCAGGCGGTAATCGACGCGGTGGACGTAGCCGTCGGCGGTCCGCTCCTGCAGCAGCTTGGCCATGCCCTGCGCCAGCTTGGTGAAGAACGGCGTCGGCGGCAGGTCTGCCTTGAGGGGCGCCACCTCAGGATCGAAGAACACCACGAGGTCGATGTCGCTGGAATAATTAAGCTCGCCCGCGCCGTGCTTGCCGAGCGCCAGGACGATGAGGCCCGAGCCCACTTGCGGATCGTCCGGATCGCGCGGCAGGAAACGCCCCGCCGCCGCGGCCTGCAGCAGCATCGCGTCGGCGGCGGCCAGGACCGAGGCATCGGCGAAGTCGGACAGGGCCTGGGTCACGTTCGCCAGGGGCCACAGACCGCCGATATCGCAGAGCGCCACCAGCAGGGCATGCTCCGCCCGGTTCCGCCGCAAGGCCTTCGCGACGGCGTCGAGATCGCCGCTCCGCCCCGCCACCCGCTGGCGGGCGACGATCGCCGCGAGGGACGCATCGGGCTCCGCCTCGACCAGGGCGGCGAAGCGGTCCGGCTCCCGCAGCACGAGTTGCCAGAGGAACGGCGCGTGGTCGGCCAGTCCCGCCAGCAGCGCCCTTAAGGGGGCATCGAGGCACCCGGCTGGAAGCGCGGGCTCCAGTTCGGCCAGCCGAGCGGCCGCACCTTCGGGATCGGACAGCACCGGCGCGGCCGTGAGACGCGCCCGAAGGGTGCCCTTCGGCGTGCTGGCCCCCTGCGACATGCCCTATCCTCCCGCGTCTCCCGCCGGCAGGGTTATCACGACCGAAAGGCCGGGGGCATGGTCTTCGAGGGACAATATCCCCTGATGCAGGCGCACCACCGCGTTGACGAGGCTGAGGCCGAGACCGAATCCGGGCTGCGAGCGGGCCTCTTCCAGGCGGACGAAGCGGTCGAGCACCCGCCCCCGTGCGTCGGACGGAATGCCGGGTCCCGAATCCGAAACGCTGAGGCGCAGGGTATCGCCGGTTCGAACGGCCGACACGCGGATCTCGCCGTCCGGCCCCGCGTACTTGACCGCATTGTCGACCAGGTTCGCCACGGCCTGACCGACCAGTTCGCGGCTGCCGCGCAGGGTCAGCGGGTCGCCTTCGGTCACTACCGCGAGGGCGAGCCCGTGTTCCGAGGCCAGGGGCTCGTACAGCTCCGCCACCGCCTGCACCACCGCACCGACGTCGAAGACCTGGAACTCCTCGCGGGCGCTCGGGCCTTCGAGGCGGGCGATCATCAGGAGGGCGTTGAAGACCCGGATCAGGCCGTCACTCTCCTCGATCACGCCCTCCAGCGCGGTACGCAGCGCCTCGGGCGACTCGGCGCTGCGCAAAGCCTCCTCGGCCCGGTTGCGCAGGCGGGTCAGCGGGGTCTTCAGGTCGTGGGCGATGTTGTCGGAGACGTCGCGCAGGCCCCGCATCAGTTCGCCGATTCGCTCCAGCATCGCGTTGAGATTGCGCGCGAGGCGATCGAGTTCGTCGCCGTTGCCCGCCACCGCGAGGCGTCCGTCGAGGTCGCCGGCCATGATCCGGCGGGTGGTCTCCGTCATGGCATCGACCCGCTTCAGCACGCGGCTGGCGATGAACCAGGCGCCCACCACGCCGAGCACCACGACGAGACCCACCGAGGAGCCGAAGGTCCGCCCGATGACGGAGCGCAGGCGGTCGCGCTCCTCGACGTCGCGCCCGACCAGGAGCCGGAAACCGCCCGGCAGTACGAAGATCTGCATGATGGCGCGGTGATCGAGGCTCTGCGATCCCCCGTTGCGGGCGTAGTCGGCTTCCGTCTGCCCCGGATCGACGATGAGACCGGTCGGAAGCGCCGCGATGTTGCCGACGAGGCGCTCGCCGGCCGCGTTGGTGACGAGGTAGAGGGAGGCCCCGGGTTCGCCGGCCCGGCGCTCCACCGCGGCGATCAGTCGGCGCAGGCCCCCGACCTTGTACTGCTCGGACAGGCCGTTGATCTCGGCCTCGATGGTGGAGACCATCTGGTCGTCGAGGACCCGGCTCGCATTCCAGGCCACGTAGCCCAGAGCCGCCAGCGCGCAGGTGGCGAACACCAGCAGGTAGGCGACGGAGAGCTTGAAGGCCGTGGTGCGGAACAGGTTGCGCAGGCGCCCGCCGGGGGCGTCGTCGAACGTCGTCACGGCGCCGTGCCGTTCCCGCGCCCCTCGTCGACCCGCAGCACGTAGCCGGTCCCGCGCACGGTGTGGATGATCGGGTGCTCGAAATCCTTGTCGACCTTGGCGCGAAGGCGCGAGACGTGCACGTCGATGACGTTGGTCTGCGGATCGAAATGATAGTCCCAGACATGCTCTAGCAGCATCGTCCGGGTCACCACCTGGCCGGCATGGCGCATGAGGTATTCCAGCAGGCGGAATTCGCGCGGTTGCAGCACGATCTCCTGTCCGGCCCGGGTGACGCGATGGGACAGGCGGTCGAGTTCAAGATCGCCGACCCGGTAGGCCGTCGCCTCCGCCGCCGCGCCCGAACCGGCCCGGCGCCGGGCCAGCACCTCGGTTCGGGCGAGCAGTTCGGAGAAGGCGTAGGGTTTGGGCAGGTAATCGTCGCCACCGGCGCGAAGGCCCTTCACGCGGTCGTCCACCTGGCCGAGGGCAGAGAGGATGAGGACGGAGGTGGTCACCCCCTGCTCGCGCAGGGAGCGGATGAGGGACAGGCCGTCGAGCTTGGGCAGCATGCGATCGACGATGAGCACGTCGTAATCGCCCTCCTGCGCCATGGCGTAGCCATCGAGGCCATCGGAGGCATGGTCCGCGATGTGGCCGGCTTCCCGGAAGGCCTTGACCAGGTACGCGACCGCCTCGCGGTCGTCCTCGATGATGAGCAGACGCATGGGACGGAGTGATAGGGGCTCGCCCGGGATTACGAAACCGCCTTGTCCGGTCACGTTCATGCTGCGCCCTCCGTCCGCGATCCAAGACCGGGACGGTAGGAGCGCAACCGTTGCGCGAGGCTGGCGGCAACATGACGCTTTGGTCATGTGCGGACCGGAACGCGGATGGGACCGACGGCCGGAGGACGCCGCGTCCTAATCCAGGTGTAGGCCCGGGGCGGCGGCGCCGTCGCGGGCGGACAGCCGCTCGCGGGCCCAGCGGCGCAGCAACTCCTCCTCGTAGCCGAAGCTGCCGGTGGCCGCTGCGCCGCGCGCGCCGAACAGGAAGTTGATGTCGGTCAGGCGATCCTCGCCGGAAGCGATCCGTCTTTTCCCGCGGCGCAGATCGTAGCGCAGGCGGATGGCGGGCGGCGTCACATCGCTGACCACGCGCAGGCCGGAGGGGATGTTGAGGTCCGGCCGTACGAATCCGGCCCGGTCGATGTCGAGGACGTCGACGACGAGCGTGTCGTCCGGTCCCATCACCCGGAGGGCGGACGCCTCGATGATCCGGCGGATCTCGGCCAACGTTCCGCGCAAGGCCGGTCCCGAACCGTACCGGTCGTCGGCATCGGTGTAGCGCTCCGGTGCCACGAAACGGACCGTGACTCGGGCTTGCGCGGGGGTAGCCGAAGCGGGACCCGCGAGGCTGAGGCTCGGAAGGGCGAGCCCCATGAAACCGAGACCGCCGACGGCAACCAGCATCGCCAGTCTGGCCCGTCCGCCGGCAGCCATCTCAGTATCCCTTCTTCACCTGCGCGAGGGCGCGCGTCAGACCCTCGGCGATCACCTCGCGCTCCGGGGGCGAGGCGTCGCGCGCCACCACGACGAATTCCCGACGCGATTCGAGGGTGAGGCTCTGCATGCCGTACTCCTCGTCCTCGACCCGGGTCAGCTTGGTCCAGAGGGGATTGAAGCGCCATTCCCGCCGCTCGCCGCGATGGGTGACGCGGGCGAGCATCACTTCGATCGGGGTGATCACCACCTCCTCGAAGGAGCGTCCGCGCCGGAAGCTGGCCTTGAGGGCGACATACAGGGCGATCATGTCGAGTCCGAAGAACCCGGCCACAGGCCAGAAGCCCGCCCGCACGCAGGCGATCGAGGTCACGAGGGAAACGGCGCAACACAGGCCCATCACGATGCGGAAGCCGTCGGGGCCGAGCGACTGGTGCGGCCGGATGGTGGCCTGGAACACGGGCCGATCCATGCTGTCGGGATCGAGGCCGTCCGGATGCCGGCCGATCCGTGGAACGTGATGATTGCCGCTCGCCATTCAGGGAATATAACGCGCAGATGCCGAGCCGACAGCCGATCAGACCCCGGAAATCATCGATCTCCGCGCGCCTCGCCGCGCCGATCGTCGCAGCGGTACCCGCAACGCCCGAACCGGTGGGACCCGAGACGGTCACGGAGATCTTTTCGCGGTTGCGCGCCGCCAACCCAGAACCGCGGGCGGAATTGGAGTTCCAGAACCCCTTCACCCTGCTGGTAGCCGTGGTGCTCTCGGCGCAGGCGACGGATCGCAGCGTCAACCTCGCCACCGCGCCGCTCTTCGCCATCGCGGACACCCCGGAGGCGATGCTGGCCCTGGGCGAGGAGCGGGTGCGGGATTTCATCCGCACCATCGGGCTGTTCAACACCAAGGCGAAGAACGTGATTGCGCTGTCGCGCCTCCTGGTGGAGCGCCATGGCGGACAGGTGCCCCGCGACCGCGCGGCGCTGGAGGTGCTGCCGGGAGTCGGCACCAAGACCGCGAGCGTCGTGCGCAACGTCGCCTTCGGCGAGGAGACGATCGCGGTGGATACCCACATCTTCCGGGTCTCGAACCGCATCCCGCTGGTGGTCGCGCCCACCACCGACAAGGTCCAGGCCGGGCTGGAGGCGATCGTGCCAGCGCCCTACCGGCTGAACGCCCATCATTGGTTGATTCTGTTCGGACGTTACATCTGCAAGGCGCGCAAGCCTGAGTGCTATCGCTGTCCGATCACCGACCTGTGCCGATTCCCGGCCAAGACACCGGCTCCCCCGACACCGGCTCCCCCGACGCCATCAGCCTGACGCTCCGATCGGCCGCGCGCGAAAAGCCTCCGATCGCTCGCCCGGCTCTCCCCAGGCGGCATGGGACCCATCCGGCCAACGCGTTGTGCTGCCAGCTTGCTTCGGGTAGTTTGCGCCACGGTCGCGGAGGCTTTCGACGTACGACGTGTCTCTCGGCCCGGCCTCTCTCTCTGGCCGCCACGCCGCGGATTCCGCATCGTTCGCTCGCAAGGAGTCACGGCCCATGGACTTCCTCAAACCACGGTACACGCCTATGAACCGCCGCCGTCGCATCTACGAGGGCAAGGCGAAGGTCCTCTACGAGGGTCCCGAGCCGGGAACGCTCATCCAGCACTTCAAGGATGATGCCACCGCCTTCAACGCGCAGAAGCATGATGTCATCGACGGCAAGGGCGTGCTGAACAACCGGATTTCCGAGTTCGTCTTCCAGCATCTCAACGACATCGGCGTACCCACGCACTTCATCCGCCGCCTCAACATGCGCGAGCAGCTGATCCGCGAAGTCGAGATCATTCCGCTCGAAGTGGTGGTGCGCAACGTCGCCGCCGGCTCGCTCGCCACGCGCCTCGGCCTCGAGGAAGGCACGCAGCTGCCGCGCTCGATCATTGAGTTCTATTACAAGAACGACGCGCTCAACGATCCGATGGTGTCGGAAGAGCACATCACCGCCTTCGGCTGGGCGACGCCCCAGGAGATCGACGACATCATGGCCCTGGCCATCCGGGTCAACGACTTCCTGTCCGGGCTCTTCCTCGGCGTCGGCATCCGTCTGGTCGACTTCAAGATCGAGACCGGCCGCCTGTGGGAAGGCGATATGATGCGCATCGTCGTCGCCGACGAGATTTCCCCGGATTCCTGCCGCCTGTGGGACATCAAGTCGTCGGACAAGCTCGACAAGGACCGTTTCCGCAAGGATCTCGGTGGCCTGATCGAGGCCTATACCGAGGTCGCCAAGCGTCTCGGCATCATGTCCGAGAACGAGAAGGTCCAGACCGGCGGCCCGCGCCTGGTTCAGTAGGCCCGTTCAGCGCGCGCGTATCGGGCCGGCCCCGGGCCAGCCCGGCCGCAGGCGGGCATAGGTGCCGAGATCGGGGTCGAACCCGGGATGATAATGGGGGTCCTGCGCCAGCAGCGGCCCCCATCGCTTTTGAAAGGCCACGACCTCGCGCCCGTGGCGGGCACGCGCAGCGAGCGTCCAGCGCCGGCTCGCAGCCTCGTCGTGCCGCAGCACCGCCCCCGGGACGAACAAGGTGCGATACCCGGCTTCGTTGAGGCGCAGGCACAGGTCGACATCATTGAAATCGACCGCGAAAGCCTCTGAATCGAAGCCCCCGACCGTCGAGAACTTGGCGGCCTCCACGACGAGGCAGGCTGCCGTGACGGCCGAGACCTCGCGCGTCGCCCGCAGGCCCGCGAGGTAGCCGGGGGCATTCCCAGCAAAGAAGCGATGCGCATGCGTGACGAGGCCTCCGGGGCCGAGCAGCACGCCGCCATGCTGAATCCGGCCCTGCCCATCGAGCAGCTTGGCGCCCACCGCCCCCACATCGGGCCGCAGGGCCTCGCGCACGAGGCGTTCGAGCCAGTCCGGATGCAGCGCTTCCACGTCGTTGTTGATGAAGGCGAGAACCCGGCCCCGTGCGGCGCAGGCGGCCGCGTTGTTCATCCCGGCAAAGTCGAAGGGGCCCGGACACGGGATGATCCGGGCCACGCCCCGCGCCGTCAGATCCCGAAAATACGCCAGGGTCTCGGGCTCGCGACTGTCGTTGTCGCAGATGAGGATTTCGAGCCGCGGCCAGTCTGTGCGGTCGATCAGGCTGGTCAGGCAGGTTCGGAGGAGGTCGACGCGGTCGCGAGTCGGCACGATCAGGCTGACCAGGGGATGTGGTTCCGGCAGCGGATGCGACAGCCGCCGGATGCCGTCCGGCTCGATGGTGATCGCGATCGCGTGTCCACCGCTCCGGTCCAGGCTTCGACGCAGGATTGCGGCCTGATCCGGGTCGCCGGCCGGAGGGCTCTCCGCAGGATCGCTTCGGGAGAGGATGCCGGGCAGATGCGCGATGGCTTGGCGCCCGAAATGCCGGGCCGTGCGCAGCACGAGTTCGAAGGCCCCGCTGGCGGCGTCGTCCGGGCCGACGATGGCCGCGAGGGCGCTTCGCCGGATCGCCAGCACCGGTCCGATATAGTCCACGGCCGTCAGGTATTCGGGATCGAAGGCAGGGCGCAGCAGCGGCGTCGCGGCACCGGTCACCGGCCCGAGCAGCGCGTCGCCATAGACGAGCTGGATCGTCGGAGCCTGGGCGAAAAGTTCAGTCAGGCGATCGGTCGCTCCCGGCACGAGGGCATGTCCCGGTGCCGTCAGGACAAGGATCGGGGCCGAAGCCGCCGCACGGCCCAGACAAGCCGCTGCAAGGCCCGAAGAAGCCGCTGCAAGGCCCGAAGAAGCCGCTGCAAGGCCCGAAGAAGCCGCTGCAAGGCCCGAAGAAGCCGCTGCAAGGCCCGAACTTGCCAAATCTCCCGGGAGGAGAATGGCCACATCCTCGACGTCGGTTCGAGCAAATTCGGTCGCGATTCCGGCAAGGAGTCGCGCCTGGACGGCCGGCGAAGCCTGGAGCGATCCATGATCGAGGCCGAACAGGGCCGCTCTCGCCTGCTGCGCCCGGACCCGCTTGCCCGCCAACCGTGCGCGCAGAATCGCGACAGCCTCGCGGGGAGATCGCGCGAGGATCGCGGCGGCCCTCAGCCAGCGCACAGGCGCCGCTTCCCGCGCGGCCGTCGCGAAGGCCAGGGCGGGCGACGCCTCGCCCGCCACCGGCCTATTCAAGGTCTTCCCCGAAAGTCGTGAGCGACAAGGCCGGATGGTAATAGGGGTCGTGTCGGATGGTCCCGCCCCAGCGCGCGACGAAGCGCTCGGCCTCCTGCTCGAAGCGGAGCCGGGCCGCGCCGATCGCCGGGCCACGACTGGTCGATTCGAGGTGGGCCATGACGGCACGGGGCGTCCAGATCGTGCGGTAGCCGGCGGCGGCGAGGCGCAGGCACACATCGACATCGTTGAAGTCGATGGCGAAGGTCTCCGCATCGAGGCCACCGACGGCGTCGAACTTGTGCCGCTCGACGGCGAGGCAGGCGGCGGTCACGGCGGAGACCTCATGAGCCACCCGCTTTCGGCCGAGGACGCCCGGACTGGCCGCCGGACGGCGACGCAGGATGTGGCCGGCCCTGCCTCCGAGACCGACCACGACGCCGGCATGTTGCAGGGTTCCGTCCGCGTAGAGCAGCTTGGCACCGACCGCGCCGATCTCGGGCCGGCAGGCCTGCCGCACCAGAACCTCCAGCCAATCGTCACGCAGCACCGCCACGTCGTTGTTGAGGAGGACGACCACCGATCCGCGCGCAGCGGCCACGCCGGCATTGATCATCGCCGAGAAGTTGAAGGGGCCGGGATGGGACAGGATGCGGACGCGCGAATCCTGCTTCAGGCCGTCGTAATAGGCGAGGACGGTGGGATCGACGGAGCCGTTGTCGACAATGACCAGTTCGATCGCCGGGTAGGCCGTCCCATTGAGGACTCCATCGGCCGCGACCCGGATGAGATCGAGACGATCGCGCGACGGGATGATCACGCTGGCCAGGGGTGGCGGCTCCGGCAGGGCCCAGAGGAGGTCGAAGCCGCGTGGATGGGCCTCGACCCGCGCCGGGAGGCGGTGCGTGTCGAGATACCTCTGAAGAACGGCGGCGTGGCGTTGCCCGGCATCCGAGTCGGGCACCTCTCCCTGCGAGAGGATTCGCGGCACATGCGAGACCCGCGCACAGGAGACCGCGCCGGTGGCGTTCAGAGCCAGGCGGAGGGGGAACGTATCCTGAGCGTCCAGGGGCAAAGCCTGCAGGCTTTCCAGCAACGCGCCGGCATAGAGCGTGGGTGTGCCCATATAGGCGGTGGTGAGGGCGAGATCGGGACTCCAGTCCGGCTTCAGTCGCGCGCTCTCGGGCGTCCCGGCTCCGATGCAGGCGTCGGCATAGATCATCTCCGACGCCGGCGCGTCCGACAGGGTGCGGACCAGGATCGCGAGAGCGTCGGGATCGAGCCTGTCACCGGGAGTCAGCAGGGCCGCCACCTCGGCCCGCCCGACGAGATCGCCGAAACACCCGGCGGTCGGCCACCGGCCCTCTACGATGCGGGCATCGGCGGGGATCGGATCGGCGCCCGCGTGATCCCAGGCCACGTGAAGGCGCCAGGCGGAAAACCGCTGGGCCTGGAGGCTGCGTATCGTCTCGGCGACCCGTTCCCCTTCCTCGCGCCGGGCCGGAAGGATCAGTTGCAGCGTGGGGCCTGCCGGAACGGGGCCGAGATCGGCGCGCGTTCGGTCCCTCGCCCAGGCATCGAAGGCTCCGCGCGGCGTGACGGCACAGCTGCCGCGCAGGATGTCGCGATAGCGCCGCTCGTGGCGCCTCAGGCGGTTATAGCCCGCCGCGATGGCGCGCAGGGGCCGCTTGCGCAGGCACTCGCCGAACAGGCTCGCCTCGGAGCGCAGGCCGACCCGTTCCAGCTCGAAGCCGCGCCCATCGATGGCGAGGTCCACCGCCGCGCAATCGGCCGGCAGGTAGCCAAGCCAGACGGCTGCGCCCTGGACCGGTGCCGGCAGCACGAAGGTTTCACGGCGGCCGTCGTCACGGGTGAGGCGCAGAAGCGGGCGCAGCGGCCGGGGCACCGGGTTGCCGCGGTAGGTCAGCACGATCCAGCGTCCGCGCGCCGGCGCCGAGAGGCCGAGACGCCGGTCGAAGACGGGATCCTGCGTGGGATCGAGCGTGAAGGCGACGGAGCGACCCAATTCGGTCAGGACATCCCCCGCACGCGTTCATTCTTCACTCTGCCGCGTCCTTGTTGGGCGTGGCGACGCGGTCTTCGGACGTCGCGGCGGCGACGGGAGGCTTTCTCTTGCGGGGTGCCGCACGCTGCGGTGCGGCGCCGAGCCTGACCTCGATGTCGTAGTCGCGCGCCAGGGCGCCCGGAACCGTGAGGTTGTCCTCGACGAAGGAGAACAGCCCCTGCGCCTCCCCGGGCGATACCGTCACCGACACCCGGTGAACGCGCGACGTCACCGTCTTGTCCCCCGCCTTGATGGCGATGGTGACAGGCGCATCGAAGCGACCGGGCTTGCCCAGCGGGCCGAGCAGTACGTGCCCCTCGACCCCGACCTTGACCGAGATTGATCCGTCCTGGAGCCTCGCACATTCGCGGGCGAGGCGCCCGAGCGTGACCTGATGGCGAAGGCTCGCACTGTCGCCGCTGCGGCCGCCATAGGCCTGGGTCGCCGCGCCGCCCTCCGGCACCGCCACCGTGGGGCAGTAGGGTGGGTCGCTGTCGTCCGGCTGAGACGGCGGCACGGTGGTCCCGCCGTACTTGAACATGTTGGTGAAGATGTTGCCCTCTTCCGCCCGAGCCGTGTCGGCGCCGACGAGGCTCGCCGCCAGAGCGGCCGCCAGGAGGAACCCGAGACGCTGCCCGCCCGCGCGTCGGCTTTTATCCATGCGTTTGCTCAGATCCATTGCCCAGATCCAACTTGATTGCCCGGCACGCTTTCCGAATCCAACCGGCATCGCACGCCCGACCCCTGTGAAGCGCATCACTTCAGACTGTCGAAGCCCTGGCCGAAGCCCTTCATCGAGAGCGGGATGCCGACACCCTCCTCGGGCGTCTGGAAGACGATGAAGGTCGCCTGCGCGCCAGCGCTGAACTGCTTGATCAAGCCGTCATCCATCACGACTTCGGCGACGCAGCCGGTGGTCAGGCACCGCACGAAGCCGGCCCGGCCCACATCCGTCTTGTCGATCTTCAGCCCGAGACCGGACGGCAGCAGGACCCCGAGCGGGGCGACGACGCGCAGAAGGTAGCCGCGATTGTCGGCCGTCTTCAGCACGATGACCACGAGGGTCAGGTTCGGCCGATCCTCGGCCGCGAGATACTGCACCAGGGCACATTGCTCGGCCTTCGCGCCGGCCGGCGTCTCGCAGCGCAACTGCCAATCGCCGAAGGTGTTTCGGACCATACCCTGGGCGGAGGCACCCTGCGGGGCGAAGACGACGATCAGCATCGCCGCGCCAAGCGCGCCTGCCGCGACACCCCGGGCGACCAGGCCGCGTGCGCGCTGCACCATTCCACGAAACCCCACGCGTCGACCCTTTCGTCTGGCCCGATGCCCCGCGAGCCGTTAACCGAAAACACGGGTGTTCCGACCATGCTGGGCCATTGCCTGTCAAGCGAAGGCCGGCCCACGGGAACCGACTATCGCGCCGCGCGTACAGCCTCTAGTGCTGACCGCCACGCTTGACCGCCAAGCTTGCTCGCCAACGGACGAATCCATGCGACTGCGCGCCCCACTCCTGTTCGCCACTCTTGTCTTCGCCGGACCGGCCGTCGCCGAGCCGTTGCCCGTGGGCGAGACGACCTACATCGAACGCTCGCTGAACCGGGACGGTCCGCTGGTGATCGAGCACCGGCCGATCGCCCGGACGCCGGGCGGACGCCGGGCCGGAAACGCCGCCGAGCTGGCGGGCTTCTGCCGGGACGGCGGCATCATCCGCAGACGGGACGAATTCGGCCAGCCGGTGATCCTGCGCCAGCGCGAGGTTTGCGATAACGTCGCGCCGCGCACCCTCAACCCCGGCGACGTCGATCCCCGCCCCACCTGGCCGGCCGAGCAGGTCGTTCGCGGCCGCGTCCTGCGCGCAAGAGGCTGAGGCTTGCGGCTGCCTCAGCCGTAACGGTGGAGGGTGGCTCCGTTGCGCTTCAGCCAGCGCTCGGCTTCGTCCACGTGCGGGCAGAGTGATCCGACGAGGGTCCAGAACCGTGCCGAGTGATTCATCTCGCGCAGGTGACCCATCTCGTGCGCCACGAGGTAATCGAGCACCAGCGGCGGCGCCAGGATGAGCCGCCAGGAGAAGTTGAGTTCGCCCCGGGCCGTGCAGGAGCCCCAGCGGCTCCTGGTATCCCGCAGGGTGATGCGCGTCGGCCCCTGCCCGAGGGCCTCGGTATACCGTGCGACGGCCTCGGTGAGGTCGCGCCGGGCTTCCCGTTGCAGGAAATCCCCGACCCGTCGCCCGATATGCGGCGCGTCGCAGGCCACGGACAGCACAGGCTCACCGCCGGCATGCTCCAGGCGGGTAATGCCGCTGCGTTGGTCGCGATGGACGATCCGATGCGGGACGCCGCGGACTGGAAGCACCGCGTCGGGCGTGAAGGCCACCTTCTCGGGCATCCGGGCGAGGCGTGCGGCGATCCAGCCGCCGTGGCTGACCGCGAAGGTCCGGGCGACGCCGACCGACGTCCGGGTCGGCAGGGTCATCACCACCTCGCCGGTGGCGCTGGAGACGCGCAGGGTCAGGCGGCGGGCCGTCGGCCGACGCCGCAGCAGGACACGCAGGCTCTCGCCCTCGTGTACGATGTCGAGGTGATCCGGGTCCGCCCCGCGCAGCAACGCCAATCGCATGACGCCAGCTTAACCGCTGTCGCGGGCCTCCGCCATCGATCCGCGCACCGCAATCCTCAGCTCTGAGCTTCGGGGCCCGCTCCGTCGATTGCCGCGCCGTTCCCGTCCGCGGCGCCCGCGGATCGCCCCATATCCCGGATGAAGGCTGCGATCCGCGGGGCGATGATGGTGCGGTAGCGCGAGCCGTTGAAGACGCCGTAATGCCCGACGCCCGTCTGCAGGTGATAGGCCTTGCGTTCCGGCGGCAGGTTCGGCGTCAGGTCGAGGGCGGCCTGTGTCTGGCCGACGCCCGAGATATCGTCGTTCTCGCCCTCGATGCAGAGGATGGCGCAGCTGCGCACGGCGCCGAGATCGACCCGCGTGCCGCGATGGATCATCGTCCCCTTCGGCAGGGCATGGTCGACGAACACGGTCTTGACGGTCTGGAGGTAGAACTCGGCCGTGAGGTCCATCACAGCGAGGTATTCGTCGTAGAACTCGCGATGCCTTTCGGCCGAATCGCCATCCCCGGTGACGAGATGGTCGAACATCTCCGCATGGGCGTTGACGTGGCGGTCGAAGTTCATCGCCATGAAGCCCGAGAGCTGGAAGAATCCCGGATAGACGCTGCGCCACACGCCCGGATAGGCGGCTGGAACCGTGGTGATGCAGTTCCGCTCGAACCACGCGGTGCCGCGCTCCTGGGCCAGGCAGTTCACGGCGGTGGGCGAGCGCCGGGTGTCGATGGGGCCGCCCATCAGGGTCATCGAATCCGGCACCGGAGCGTGGCCCTGCGCCTCCATCACCGCGATGGCGGCGAGCACCGGCACGGCCGGCTGGCATACGGCCATCACGTGCAGGTTCGGCCCGAGGTCGCGGAACAGGTCGATGAGATAGTCGATGTAGGTGTCGAGATCGAAGCGCCCGGCGGCGAGCGGCACCATCCGGGCATCGGTCCAATCGGTGATGAAGACCTGATGATGCGGCAGCATCGCCTCGACGGTGCCGCGCAGGAGCGTGGCATAGTGGCCCGACATTGGCGCCACGATCAGCAGCTTGGGCTGCGGCTCGGCGGGTCCGCGGACGAAGCCGCGATCGAAGGTGACGACGCGGCAGAACGGGCGCTCCCACGCCACGCGCTCGCTCACCGGCACCGACACGCCGTCGATGATGGTGCCGGTGAAACCGAAGCTCGGTTTGCCGTAGCGCCGTGTGACGCGTTCGAACATCTCGCAAGCGGCCGCCATAGAGCGCGCATAGGGCGAATAGGCCAGCGGGTTGGCCGGATTCTGCAGGCTGTGCCGCGCCATGTCGGCGGCCAGACGCGCCGGCGCCATCATGAGTCGGGCCGCTTCGTACCAGAAATAGGACAGGTTCATGATCTGCTCCCCCGCCTTCGGACCGCGCGCCTTACGAGCCTTCCATGGGCCGAAGTGCGCCGCCCGGCTCGTCCGCGATTCGCTCGGCGCCGATCCACCCGGTCCGAACTAGCGCAAATGCCCGGTCGACAAGAGCGATCTGCTGACCCCAGAGGGATAGACGCGAGACAACCCGGCCCTATCGTTCTTCTGACATGATCGACATGAGCACCAACGGCTTCGTCCGTGACGCCAGGCATCTGCGTCTCGATACTTTCGTCCGGCTGCGATGGCTCGCCATTACCGGGCAGAGTGCGGCGGTGGTCGGAGCGCAGTTCGGCCTCGGCCTGCCGCTTCCGTTCGGCTGGTGCTTCCTGGTCATCGCCACCTCGTCCTGGCTCAATCTCGCGCTCCGCATCCGGTTTCCGGCGAGCTATCGCCTCAGCGACGATTCGGCGGCCCTGCTCCTGGCCTTCGACATCGTGCAACTCGCCGCCCTGCTGTTCCTCACCGGCGGGCTGCAGAACCCCTTCTCGCTCCTGTTCCTCGCTCCCGTCCTGATCTCAGCGACGGCGCTGCCACCGGAGCGGACGCTGGCGCTCGGCCTGCTGGCCATCGGCCTCGCCACCCTGCTGGCGCTGGTCCACCGCCCCCTGCCCTGGTTCGCCGACGGCCGGCTCGAACTGCCGTTCCTCTACATCTCGGGCATCTGGACCGCGATCCTGCTCGGAACCGCCTTCACGGGAGTCTATGCCTGGAAGGTGGCGGAGGAGACGCGCCAGCTCGCCCAGGCACTCGCCGCCACCGAGTTGGTCCTGGCGCGCGAGCAGCACCTGTCGCAGCTCGACGGCCTGGCGGCGGCGGCGGCCCACGAACTGGGAACGCCCCTGGGGACCATCATGGTGGTGACCAAGGAGCTGACGCGCCAATTGGCCACGACCGCCAGCCCGGCGGTCCGCGAGGATCTGGCGTTGCTGCGCGATCAGGTCGATCGCTGCCGCGGCATCCTCTCCAAGCTGACGTCCCTCGACAGCGACGAGACCGGTATTCTGCAGACGGTGAGCCTGAGCCACCTCGTCGAAGAGCTCGTGGAGCCTCAGCGCGCCATGGGGATCATTCTCGACGTCTCGAATCAGGGCGAAGGCCCGGAGCCGGCCTGCCGACGCAACCCCGGCGTGATGTTCGGACTCGCCAACATCGTCGACAACGCGGTCGACTTCGCCACATCGCGGGTGATCATCGAGGCGCGCTGGACCCTCGAACGGGTCTGGCTCGAGATCCGCGATGACGGACCGGGCTTCTCCAGCGAGGTTCTGCTGCGGGCGGGCGAGCCTTACGTGACCACCCGCAGCCCGGATCGGTCGCGCAGCCCGGACAGTACGGGTGCGGGGCTCGGCCTCGGACTTTTCATCGCCAAGACACTGATCGAACGCTCGGGCGCGCAGTTGACGTTGTCGAACGTCTCGCAACACGAGGCGACCGGCGCAGTCGTCCGCATCAGCTGGGCCCGCCACATCTTCGAGCGGGACGCCATCGCGCTGCATCATGCGCAATTGAATCGTGGGCAACCCCTAACCGAAACCGGTGCGACACCTATATAAACGTCAGATGACAACCCGATCGCAATTGGTTCAGGACAGACGGAGGAGCGTCGGATGCTGACGCATACCGGAACAGCGGCGCCGAGTGCCGATATCGCGCAGCTTGCCGACAACGATCCCTTGGCGGCCTTTACGGACCGCACGCTGTTGATCGTCGATGACGACAAGCCCTTTTCCACGCGCCTCGCCCGCGCCATGGAGATGCGCGGCTACGAAGTCCAGGTAGCCGAGAGCGTCGCCGAAGGCGTGTCTTTCGTCGACGTTCGCCCGCCAGCCTTCGCGGTGATCGACATGCGCCTGGGCGACGGCAACGGGCTCGACGTGATCGCGCGCCTGAAGGAGCGTCGCCCGGAAGCGCGCGGCGTCATTCTCACCGGCTACGGCAATATCGCAACCGCGGTGACCGCGGTGAAGCTCGGTGCGTTCGACTACCTCGCGAAGCCCGCCGATGCCGACGAAATCCATGGAACGCTGATGGCACAGCCGGGGGAACGGGCCGATCCGCCCGAGAACCCGATGTCGGCCGACCGGGTGCGGTGGGAGCACATCCAGCGAGTCTACGAACTCTGCGGACGGAACGTTTCCGAAACGGCACGCCGGCTCAACATGCATCGTCGTACGCTTCAGCGCATCCTGGCCAAGCGCGCGCCGCGCTGAACATTGCTGCTCGTAAGACCCGACGGGTCAACAGGGGCGACGTTGCGCGACCAGCCCGGTTCGCGCTACGTCGCCCTTTCTGATGGGAGCGCCGAGTCTCTCGGCGTGACGCCCGCAACGGGACAGACAGCTTTGAACACGCGCAACCTCATCACCATTCTCAGCATGATGGTGCTCGTCGGCACGGAAGTGTTCGCGGTCGCCATCGCGGCGGGCTGGGCCCTGGCCGGTATGTTCGATCTCGGCGAGACCGTGGGGCATGTCCTGATGGCGGTGTTCAGCCTGTTCGCCGCCTGGGTGATGCTGCAGCTCTGGCGCCGCGCCACCACCATCGAGCCCCTTCGGGATCGCAAATCGGCGACGCGCTGAACCGACCCGTTCGCTTCGATGACCCTGAACGGCCCCTCCGGGGCCGTTTCGCGTTGCCTGTCCGGCATTTCCCGATTATCGGCAGGATGGCCCCGACACGAGATGAGTTCGACCCCATGAAAGCACGCATCATCGTCACCCTGAAGACCGGCGTGCTGGACCCGCAGGGCAAGGCGATCGAGGCGGCGCTGACCTCGTTCGGTCTCGCCGGTATCGATAGCGTACGCCAGGGCAAGGTCTTCGACGTCGAGATCGCGGGTGACGATCGTGCGGCAGCCGAGGCGACGCTGAAGAGCGCTTGCGAAAAGCTGCTCGCCAACACCGTCGTCGAGAACTACGCCATCGAGATCGCCTGATGCGCGCCGCCATCATCGTCTTTCCGGGTTCCAACCGCGATGCGGACGTGTCCCGGGCCCTCACCCAGGCCGGCGCCGACGTCGTCAAGGTCTGGCACGCCGACACGGAGTTGCCGGCCGGAACCGATCTGGCGGTGCTGCCGGGCGGCTTCTCCTATGGCGATTATCTGCGCTGCGGCGCCATTGCGGGCCGCGCGGCCGCGATGGATGCGGTCCGCGCCCATGCGGCCCGCGGCGGCCTCGTGCTCGGCATCTGCAACGGCTTCCAGATCCTGTGCGAATCGGGGCTTCTGCCGGGCGTCCTGATGCGCAACGTCGACCGGCGCTTCATCTGCCACCGCCAGCTTCTGCGGGTCGAGCGCGCCGATACCCGCTTCACCTCGGCTTATACCAAAGACCAGGTCATCGACGTCTGCGTCGCCCACGGCGAGGGCAACTACTTTGCCGATCCGGACACGATCGCCCGCCTCGAGGGTGAGGGCCGGGTCGCCTTCCGCTACAGCGACGCCGCTGGAAACCTGACGGTGGATGCCAACCGCAACGGTTCGCTGAATTCGATCGCGGGCATCTATTCCGAGCAGCTCAACGTGCTCGGGCTGATGCCGCATCCGGAGAACTTCGTGGAAGGTCTCGTGGGCGGAACCGACGGGCGAGGGCTCTTCGCCAGCTTGGCGGCTTAGCCCGCGCCATTCTGCACCCCTGCCGAGAGCGACCGTCCAAGATATCGGGCGGTTTCTCGGACTGGATTCAAGAGCGACGGCGCTCCCGCTCGCTTCAGAGAAATCACGCCCTCGACTCGAGGGGGAAACACGGGCGTTTCAGTGCCCGTCGAATTCCATCAGGGTTCGCACCGGAACGTCGAGATCGCGCAGCTTCTGCGCCCCGCCGATATCCGGCAGGTCGATGACGAAGCAGGCCGCCACGACCTCGGCCCCGATCTGGCGCAGCAGATTCACCGCAGCGCAGGCCGTGCCGCCCGTGGCGATGAGATCGTCCACCAGCAACACCCGATCGCCCGGCTTGATGGCGTCGACGTGGATTTCCATCTCGTCGGTCCCGTATTCGAGCGCGTAGGCGATCGACACGGTGGTGTGCGGGAGCTTGCCCTTCTTGCGGATCGGCACGAAGCCGGATGACAGCTGGTGCGCCACGGCCCCGCCAAGGATGAAGCCCCGGGCCTCGATCCCGGCCACCTGATCGATCCGGCCGCCGGCGAAGGGATGGACGAGCGCATCAACCGCGCGCCGGAAGGCCCGCGGATCGCTCAGCAGCGTGGTAATGTCCCGGAACACGATCCCGGGCTTCGGATAGTCCGGGATCGAGCGGATCGAATCCTTCAACGCGATATGGCGGCGGGGTTCCATGCGGGCGGCCTTTGTCGAGGAAGTGGGAAGCGCGACGGGACGGTGCCCTCAGGCGTTGGCACGTCGCAGGAGCTTCACGAGTTCGCCATGCAGGGTTTCGTTGCCGCAGGCGACGGAGCGGGCGGTCAGCGGCTCGGCGCCGCCATCCGCGCTGGTGACGAACCCGCCGGCCTCGCGCACCAGGATGATCCCGGCTGCGAAGTCCCAGGTCTGCAGATCGCGTTCCCAGTACAGATCGGACCGGCCACAGGCGACGTAGGCCATGTCGAGGGCCGCCGAACCGAAGCGACGGGCGCCGCCGGTCACCGCCATCACGGCCGCGACCTCGCGCAGGAGCTTCGGGTGATCCCCCCGGCCCAGATAGGGCGAGCCGTAGGCCACCAGGGCGTCGGCCATGTCGATCCGCCCGGAGACGCGCAGGCGCCGATTGTTCAGGTAGGCCCCCTTGCCGCGCTCCGCGACGAACAGCTCGTCCTTGGCCGGATCATAGATCACGCCGGCCACGATCTGGCCCTCGCGCTCCAGGCCCACCGAAATTGCGAAATGCGGAATGCCGTGCAGGAAGTTGGTGGTGCCGTCGAGCGGATCGACGTGCCAGGTGTGGCTCTTGTCGGCCCCCTCGATGTTGCCGGTCTCCTCCAGGATCAGTCCGTAGCCGGGGCGCGCCTTCATCAGCGCGTCCTTCAGGACTTCCTCGGCCTTGCGGTCGGCCGCCGACACGAAGTTTCCCGGGCCCTTGCGCGAGACCTGAAGGTTCTCGATCTCGCCATAGTCGCGCTTGAGGCCACGGGCTGCCTTGCGGACGGCGTCGACCATCACGGTCATGAGGGGTGAGCTGATCATCGATCTGCAGGTCCAAGTCGGTTCAAAGAACGTCGATGCCCGGACCGTGGGTACGGAGACCCTGCAATCCGGGAGATTTCGCGCGGCCATACCACGTTTGCGCGCGGACTCACCCCCCGGTCATGGCGGGGGCGTCCTCCGGGTGAAGCTAGTTCACCCTGGCGCGCTCGGCGGCGAGGGCTTCCGCCCGGCTGCGCTCGGCCGTATCCAGCGTCTTCAGGTTGTCGTCGAGCCAGGGGTCCGAGAGTCCCTGCGCGGAGGCCGCGAGGTTCCAGGCCGCCGCTTCGACCAGATTCTTCTGGACGCCGCGCCCGACCACGAACAGCCGAGAAATCCGGTTCTGCGCGATGGCGTTGCCCCGCGCCGCCGCGTGCTGGAAGTAGCGTGCGGCCCGACCCTCGTCCTTGGGCAGACCGATGCCATTGAAGAGCAGGATGGCGAACTCGACCTCGCCGGCGAGATCGCCGTTATCGGCGGCCCGGCGGAACCATTCGGCCGCCTGGGTCGGATCCTTCGGGACACCGCGGCCCTGGAGGTAGAGAACGCCGAGATCATGCTGGGCCGCGCCGATCTCGCCCTCGGCGGCCTTGAGGAACAGAGTGGCAGCCCGGGCCTGATCGGGTTCCGTCCCGGTCCCCAGAAGGATCAGGGCGAGGTTATAGGCCGCCGTGGTGTCACCCTTGTCGGCGGCCTTCTCCAGCCATTGCCGCCCGGCCTTCAGATCCTTGGCACCGCCGCGCCCATCGATCGACATCAGGCCGAGGGAGGCCATGGCGTGGACATCGCCCTGCGCCGCTGCGAGGCGATACCACTCGGCCGCCTTTACGGGGTCCTGCTTTAGGCCAAGCCCCTGGTTGTAGAGCTCGCCCAAGAGCGTCATCGCTGCCGCGTCCTTGGGGTCGGCGGCGATCCGCTTCGTCGCCTCGCGGAAGGCCGTGGTATACTGTCCGCGCTGGTAGGCGCCGAAGGCGGTATCCACCGGCTTGTCGCTCGGCTTGGATGTGAACGGCACCACCCGGGCGGCGTTCGCCGAGTAGGGCGTCGGCAATTCCTTGAGGGGCGCCGTGAAAATCTCGCGCGTCGCGGGCTTGGCCGCTTCGGGCGAGAGTGAGGACGCGGCGCGGACCTCGGAGCCGCAGAGCGCCAGGGCCAGGAAGCCGAGCGCCAGCCTCACGAGGCGGCGTCCCGAGCTGCCGCTGCGATCCGAGCCTGACCGACCGCGGCCTGGATCGCGCCCACATCAGCTTGATCGCCGATCCAGAGCGCGCTCTCGAGGCCGAGAAATTCGGCTCCGGTCTCGAGAATGGGGCCGACCTCGTCGTGCGTATGCGCGACTGCGATGCAGGGCGTCTCGAAGATCTCGGTCCACCAGCTCGCACGCTCGATGACCGTCGCGGCTTCGGGCGCGATTCCATCGGCGTAGAGACCGCCGAACATCACGTAGTCGACGCCGGCTTCACCGGCCTCCATCGCGGCGTGCTTCTGTTCGTGGCCGCCTGCGCCGAGGATGCGCCCATCGGCGAGGCGCTCGCGCAGGTCGCGCAAATCGCCGTCTCGCGCCTTGTCGAGATGCACGCCGTCGGCCCCGCCGCGTGCCGAGACGCTGACGAGATCGCCGGCAAAGCCCGTGCAGGCCACCACAACGGCGGCCCCAGCTTCCTGCGCCACGGGTGCCAGACGCTTCACCAGATTGACGAGGCTGCGCTCGTCAGCGGGGGCGAGTCGCAGCAGGACGGCCGCGACATCGCCAGCCGCGCAGGCCGCCGTGATCGCGGCGGCGAGCGCGTCGGCGTCACCGGCCTCGACCCGGTGCGGGCTGAGCAGGGCGAGGCGGGTGCGGGGTTCCGACATCGAGGTTCCTTTCGCAGGCCTCAGCCCGCCGCCCCGATCTTCGGATCGAGGGAGCCGTTGGCGTAGCGCTTGGCCATGGTCGCCACGGAGACCGGACGGATCTTCGAGCCCTGTCCGGCGGTGCCGAATTCCTCGAAGCGCTGGCGGCACAGCTTCGTCATCGCCTCCATGGCGGGCTTCAGGTACTTGCGCGGGTCGAACTCGGCCTTGTTCTCGGCCAGGATCTTCCGGATCTGGCCCGTCATCGCCATGCGGTTGTCGGTGTCGATGTTGATCTTGCGCACGCCGTGCTTGATCCCGCGCTGGATCTCCTCGACCGGCACGCCCCAGGTCGGCTTCATCTCGCCGCCGTACTGGTTGATGATGTCCTGCAGGTCCTGCGGCACCGACGAGGAGCCGTGCATCACGAGGTGGGTCGTCGGCAGCCGACGATGGATCTCCTCGATCACGTTCATGGCCAGCACGTCGCCATCGGGCTTCCGGGTGAACTTGTAGGCCCCGTGCGAGGTGCCCATCGCCACCGCAAGGGCATCGACCTTGGTGGCTTCGACGAACTTCACCGCCTCGTCCGGATCGGTCAGGAGCTGGTCGTGGCTGAGCACGCCTTCTGCGCCGTGGCCGTCCTCGGCCTCACCCTGCCCGCTCTCGAGCGAGCCGAGCACGCCGAGCTCACCTTCCACCGAGACGCCGGCCCAGTGGGCCATCTTGGTGACGTTGCGGGTGATCTCGACGTTGTAGTTGTAATCCGCCGGAGTCTTGCCGTCGGCCTTCAGCGACCCGTCCATCATCACCGAGGTGAAGCCGTACTGGATCGCCGTGGCGCAAGTCGCTTCGTCGCTGCCATGGTCAAGATGCATGCAGACGGGAATGTGAGGGTAGATCTCCACCAGGCCGTCGATCAGCTTGGCCAGCACGATGTCGTTCGCATAGGCGCGCGCGCCCTTGCTCGCCTGGAGGATGACGGGCGAATCCGTGGCATCCGCCGCCGCCATGATGGCGAGCCCCTGCTCCATGTTGTTCAGGTTGAACGCCGGCACACCGTATTCGTGCTCGGCGGCATGGTCCAAGAGCTGCCTCAGGGTGATGCGGGCCATGGATTTCTCCTCAGATACGATCGCCGCCGAGGCGATCCGTCAATTATTGCGCCGAAGCGCACGGTCATTCGAATTTGGTTCGTCTTTTCGGACCTTTGGCGATCCGTTGCAACTCTCGCGGGACAGCAATCCGGGGAGGCAGCCCTGCATCTGGGAGCCTCGTCCACCCGAGCCCGGTCTGCCGCGCCCCGTTCGCTCAGGCCTTCGCGCGAAGGGCCTCGACGCCCGGCAGGGCCTTGCCCTCCAGCCATTCGAGGAAGGCGCCGCCGGCGGTGGAAACGTAGGAGAAGGTCTCGCCCACACCCGCGTGGTTGAGGGCCGCGACCGTATCGCCGCCACCCGCCACGGAAACGAGCTTCCCGGCCTTCGTGCGCTCGGCCGCGTGCCGGGCGGCTGCGACCGTCGCAGTGTCGAAGGGCGTCAACTCGAAGGCACCGAGCGGCCCATTCCAGACCAAAGTCGCGGCCTCGTCGATGGCCGCGTTGATCTCGGCGACGGAGGCCGGACCGGCATCCAGGATCATGCCGCTCTCCGGCACGGCATCCACCGGCACGGTCTCATGAGCGGCATTCGCCTTGAATTCGGAGGCCGAGACGGCATCGACGGGCAGGATGATCCGGCACTGGGCCGCCTTCGCCGCTTCTATGATGCGCAGGGCGGTCTCGGCGAGGTCCTTCTCGCACAGGGACTTGCCGACGGATTTGCCCTGCGCGTGCAGGAAGGTGTTGGCCATGCCGCCGCCGATGACCAGCATGTCGACCTTGGCGACGAGATTCTGCAGCAGATCGATCTTGGAGGAGACCTTGGCTCCGCCGACCAGCGCGATCACCGGGCGGGTCGGCGCTTCCAGGCCCTTGGTCAGCGCTTCGAGCTCCGCCTGCATGAGGCGACCGGCATAAGCGGGCAGCAGATGGGCCAGACCTTCGGTGGAGGCATGGGCACGATGCGCGGCCGAGAACGCCTCGTTCACATAAAGATCGCCGTTGGCGGCAAGCTGCTCGGTGAAGGCCCGGTCGTTCTTCTCTTCACCGGCATGAAACCGGGTGTTCTCGAGCAGCACGACCTCACCGTCCTTCAGGCGAGAGACTGCCTCAGCGGCGACCGGACCGACGCAATCCTCGGCGAAGGCGACGGGGCGACCAAGCTTTCGACTCAGGGTCTCCACCACCGGCTTCAAGGATTCGGAGGCCACCGGCTTGCCCTTCGGGCGCCCGAAATGCGCCAGCAGCACCACGCGCCCGCCATTGCCGGCGATGTCCTCGATGGTGGGTACGATCCGCTCGATGCGGGTGGCATCGGTCACCCGCCCGGCCTCCATCGGCACGTTCAGGTCCACGCGCAGGAGCACGCGCTTGCCCTGAAGCGGGCCTGCATCGTCGAGGGTGCGGAAAGCGGTCATCGGGGCCTGAGCGTTGGAAGGATCGGAGCGGAATGCGGTCAGCGCGGGGGCAGCAGAGCGTCGAGGTGGAAGCGCTGCGCCGCGATGGTGAGCGCCACCGTGAGCACAGCGGTGATCACGGCAGTCAACACCAAGGCGCCGGAGCCGGGCAGGCCGCGCGTGCGGTCGGCGATGGCGCGCACTTCGCTACGCAGGGCCGAGAGATCGCTCTGCCGGGCTGCCTCGTTCATGCGGCCGGCTGCGCCCTCGACCTTCTCCTCGACCCGCGAGAGCAGGGCCTCGGAGCGGGCGTACTTGTCCTCGATCCGGGCGCATTTGTCCTCGATCCGGGCAAGTTGGTCGCCGCCGGGCGCGCCGTTCTGGGCCGGCAGGGGTTCCGCCTTGCCGACCACCACGGGCGGGGTCGCGCCCGGGCCGGTCGCCGCCGTCGAGGGCGGCGACGCTGGGTTACCTGGGATGAAGTCGCGTCCGGTAGGGGAAGTCTCTGTCATGTCAGGAACACCAGCCTGTAGCGCGCTTGCCTGGAACTGCGCCGGATCGTCCGTAACGGGCGATCCGGCACACGATGGCGTGGCTCAGAGCAGCTTGCCCATGGCCACAGCCGTGTCGGCCATGCGGTTCGAGAAGCCCCACTCGTTGTCGTACCAGGACAGGATGCGCACGAAGGTGCCGTCCATGACCTTGGTCTGGTCGAGGTGGAAGGTCGACGAGTGGGGATCGTGGTTGAAGTCGATCGAGACGTTGGGCTGATCGGTATAGGCGAGCACGCCCTTCAGCGGACCATCGGCAGCGGCCCGGATCGCGTTGTTGATCTCTTCGACCGTGGTCTGGCGCTTGGCCGTGAACACGAGGTCGACGGCCGAGACGTTCGGGGTCGGCACGCGGATCGAGGTCCCGTCGAGCTTGCCCTTCAACTCCGGCAGCACCAGGCCGACGGCCTTGGCAGCCCCCGTGGAGGTCGGGATCATCGAGAGCGCGGCGGCACGGGCCCGGTAGAGGTCCTTGTGCATCTGATCCAGCGAGGGCTGGTCGTTGGTGTAGGAGTGGATCGTCGTCATGAAACCGCGCTCGATCCCGACGAGATCGTTCAGCACCTTGGCCACCGGTACGAGGCAGTTGGTGGTGCAGGACGCGTTGGAGATGACGTGGTGGTCGGCGGTCAGCTGGTCGTGATTAACGCCGTACACCACCGTCAGGTCGGCGCCATCGGCGGGGGCCGAGACGATGACGCGCTTCGCACCGGCGTCGAGGTGGGCCTTGGCCTTGTCCTTCGAGGTGAAGATGCCGGTGCACTCGAGGGCGATATCGACGCCGAGTTCGCGGTGCGGCAGTTCGGCCGGGTTGCGCACGGCCGTGACCCGGATGCGCTTGCCATCGACGACGATGCAGTCGCCATCGACCTCGACCTTGGCGTTGAACCGGCCATGGATCGAATCGAAGCGCAGCAGGTGAGCGTTGGTCTCGACCGGACCGAGATCGTTGATCGCCACCACCTCGATGTCCTGGCGGCCGGCCTCATGGATGGCGCGCAGGACGTTGCGGCCGATGCGTCCGAACCCGTTGATGGCAACCTTCACCGACACAGCGTGAGTCCTTCCCAAATTCGGGCGCCGGCTTCGCGGCACCCTTCAGCATGTTGATCGTCGCGGCGCGCCCAACGGGCAGGCCTCGATCTGTCGTCCGCTCTCAGCCCGCCCCGGTTGAACGACAGATGAATTGTCGCGCCGATGCAGGCCGTCATGTGCGGCCGAAGACCGGAGGAAGCGTGCGGCGGGACCCTGATCAGGCGGCTCCTCGGATCACCCGGGCTATCGCCGGATCTCCTGACAAGCTGCCTGTAAGTGTCTCGGGATGCCGTATAACCGGTCTGCGAGCGGCCGGTCTCTAACATGGTGACAAATCCTGGCAAAGGTCACATGGCGTACTCGGAGGGCTGGATCGACGACTGCATGCGGGTACGCTGTGGCTGTGCGAATGCAGAACCCGGTCCTCCGACAGCCCTCCGTCAGTGGATCTCCGGCTTCACACCCCGCGGAAACAGCGGATCGGCACCCGCGAGAAAGATGTGGACCATGAAGAGCGACCGTCCGTGAGCCAGGCTATCGACCACGCGCTGCAACGCCTCGAATCCGTGCTGACACGGCTGGAAGGTGCGGTGACCCAGCGCTTCGAGGCTGAGCGCGATCCCAGCGACCTGGAAACCGAATTGGCGATCATGGGGGAGGACAGAGCGCGGCTCGCAGCCGAACTCGACGCCGCGAGCGCCCGGTTGGCCGAAGTCGAGGCGACCTCGGCGAATGTCGAGCATCGGCTCGGCCAGGCGATCGATGCGGTCGAGGGCGTGCTGGCGCCCTCGCGCGCCAGCCGCTAACTCCTGACGCGTCACGGTCGATCACTCCGAAGCCCGATGCCCCAGATCAACGTCACCATCGACGACAAAAACTACCGGATGGCCTGCGCCGATGGTGAGGAGGCGCACCTGACCGCGCTGGCGCAAGGCCTCGACGCCCGCATCATCGAGATGCGACGGGCCTTCGGCGAGATCGGCGACATGCGGCTGCACGTCATGGCCGCGCTGATGCAGGCCGACGAACTGCAGGAGGCCCAAGGGCGCCTCGCCGCCCTGGAACAGGAGACGGCCGCTCTGCGAGCCCGAGTGGAATCCGCCGATGCGGTTCGAGCCGATGAGGAGGCGCAGGTGGCTGCGGGCCTCGAACGATGCGCGGACCGGATCGAACGCCTGGCACACCTGGTTTCCGCCGGCTGAGACCCCGATCCGCCGGTATTTCGACGGACCGCGACCGCACCCCCCTGGCGCCATTCCCCTGCCGACGCTACATGGGGGATGCGGGGCTGCCGGGTCCGTCAGGAGAACTTTTCCCCGGGGCCTTATCGACTCCCAAGGGAGCTGTCCCTGGCCCTGTCCCTGGACTTGGCCAACACGGCGCCCACCTACACTGTAGGTTTCCCGGGATCGACACTCCAACGGCTCACGTGGCTCCGCACTCAGACTCTTCCCCCCCCGACATCGCGATCTCCGCCCGCAAAGCGGCTCTGCGTAACGCGGCCCTGGCCCGACGCGACGCCATGCCGTCCGAGGACCGAAGGATCGGTTCCGAGCGGATCGCCGGCATCGTCATGGGCATTCCGTCCCTCGCTGAGGCCGCCATCGTCGGAGCGTTCTGGCCGATCCGCAGCGAGGTCGACCCGCGTCCCCTCGCCCGCCTGCTGTTCGCCCGCGGTCAACGGATCGCTCTGCCCAAGGTCACGCCCGCCGGACTGGTGTTCCGGGAGTGGCGCGAGGGCGAAGCCCTGGTGGCCGGACGGTTCGGCCTCAGCGAACCGCACGACGATCTGCCCCCGCTCGATCCCACTGCCCTGATCGTTCCGTTGGCGGCTTATGACCGGCGCGGCCATCGCGTCGGCTACGGTCGCGGCTACTACGATCAGGCCATCGAGCGCCTGTCGCGCAACGGCCCTGTGCTGACGATCGGGATCGCCTTCTCGGCTCAGGCGGTGGACGAGGTCCCCGCCGAGCCGCATGACCAGCCCCTGGATCATCTCGTGACCGAAGCGGGCGCCGTCCCGCTGATACGGACCTGACCCTTCGCGATGCGCATTCTTTTCCTCGGGGACGTGGTCGGCCGCCCCGGCCGGACCGTCATCACGGACCGCCTGCCCGGATTGCGCGAGCGCTGGCGCCTCGATTGCGTGGTGATCAACGGCGAGAACGCGGCTGGCGGATTCGGGCTCACCGAAGCCATCTGCGATGAACTCCTCCAGGCGGGTGCCGATGCGGTGACGCTCGGCAATCACTCCTTCGATCAGCGCGAAGCCCTGGTGTTCATCCAGCGCCAGACGCGGCTGGTCCGGCCCGCGAACTATCCGGCGGGGACGCCGGGGCGTGGCGCCACCGTCGTCGAGACCCGGAAGGGAGCACGCGTCCTGGTCCTCAACGTGATGGGACGCATCTACATGGATGCCCTCGACGATCCCTTCGCCTCGGCGGAACGGGAATTGTCCGCCTGTCCGCTCGGTGCCGTCGCGGACGCGATCATCGTCGACGTGCATGCGGAGGCCACCAGCGAGAAGCAGGCCTTCGGGTACTTCCTCGATGGGCGGGCCAGCCTCGTGGTCGGTACCCACACCCACACGCCGACCTCCGACCACCGCATCCTGCCCGGCGGCACGGCCTACCTCTCGGATGCGGGCATGTGCGGCGATTACGATTCGATCCTCGGCATGCAGAAGGACGAGCCGCTGCGCCGCTTCCTTCAAAAGACGCCCGGCGCCCGCCTCGAGGCCGCTCAGGGCAAGGGAACCCTGTGCGGGATCGCGGTGGAGACCGACGATGCCACCGGCCTAGCCAGGAGCGTCGCGGCCGTCCGGCTCGGTCCGCACCTGGAAGAGACCTGGCCGCGCGACTGGGATTAGGGGCCGCAACGCCGTGCGCTTCCACGGGATGGCGCCTCCCGCGACTTGATCGGGGCCGAACCACCCTGCAATGTACCGCCGGGTTCGTCCCGAGGTCCGCCGCGCGCGGGCTGCCAGTTCCGCGTCGAAGAGTGTGCCCGAAACGATGGCGACCCCCACCGCACCCGCGACGATCGCCAAGCCCGGCATCTACCTCGTTCGGATGCTGGTCTTCCTGATCCTCGTCGGCTTCCTCGCCTTCGTGTTGTTCCGGCAGATCACGCCGGCTTTCCTGGCCAATCCGGGCCTGAACGGGCTGATCCTCGGTGTCCTGCTGATCGCGGTGCTGCTGGCCTTCGGACAGGTGATCCGGCTCTACCGCGAGACGGCCTACGTCAACGCGGTCGCGGCCGGCGAGAGCCCGAGCCGGGCGCCGCCGCTGATGGCGCCGCTGGCCCCCGCAATCGCGGCCCGGCACGACGGCGTCACGCTGCCGACATCCCGCGCCTTCCTCGATACGGCGGCAGCGCGCCTCGACGAGGGACGCGAGATCCTGCGCTACGTCTCGGGCCTCCTGATCCTGCTCGGCCTGCTGGGCACGTTCTGGGGCCTGATCGACACCTTGAGCGCGGTCGGCGCCGTGATCCGGACCATGCGGGGCGGCGGCGAGGCCGCGGCGATGTTCGACGAGTTGAAGAACGGGCTCGCGGTGCCGCTCTCCGGCATCGGTCTCGCCTTCTCGGCCTCGCTGTTCGGCCTGGCGAGCTCGCTGATCATCGGCTTCCTCGACCTGCAGGCCGGGCAGGCCCATGCCCGCTTCCACAACGAGCTGGAGGACTGGCTGCTGTCCGGCGATATACCGCAGGGTCGCGTCGAGGTCGCGGCCTTCGCGAAGCCGCAGGCCGCGCCGCTTCCGGTCCAGGACCCCGCCAGTGCCCGGGAGCTCAAGGATGCCGTCGACCGGCTGACCGCGGTGGTCGCGGAGGGTGCGAACGGTCGGGTGGCGACGCAGGCGATGACCAATCTGGCCGAGGGCATCCAGGGGCTGGTCCAGCACATGCGCGCCGAGCAGCAGATGATTCGCGACTGGGTCGAGGCCCAGGCGAATCGCGAGCGCGAGTTGAAGCAGGTGCTGGAGCGCCTGGCCCGCGAGCGGAACTGAGATGGCCTCGACCCGCGTCCGTCGCGACCGGAGCCTCAACGTCTGGCCGGGCTACGTCGATGCCCTGGCGACGCTGCTGCTGGCGGTGGTCTTCCTGCTGACGATCTTCGTCGTCGGGCAGTTCTTCCTGTCGCAGGAGATCAGCGGCCGTGATTCGGTACTGACCCGGCTCAATCGCCAGATCGCCGATCTCACCGACCTGCTGGCGCTGGAGCGCTCGACCCGCAAGACCCAGGAGGAGCAGGCGTCGTCGCTGCGCAGCACCCTTCTGGGGGCGCAGGCCGACCGGGATCGCCTGAAGGCCGAGGCCGAGGCGGTGCAGGGCTCCGCCGGGCGCCAGGGCGAGGTCGACAGGCAGCTGGCGGCCGAGCGCGCCAACACGGCCCGGGCCGCGTCGCAGATCGATCTTCTGAACGAGCAGATCGCGGCGATGCGCCGGCAGCTCGCGGCGCTGGAGGATGCGCTGGCGGCCTCCGAGAATCGCGACCGCGAGAGCCAGGCCCGCATCGCCGATCTCGGCAGCCGCCTGAACGTCGCGCTGGCGCAGAAGGTCCAGGAACTGGCGCGCTACCGGTCCGACTTCTTCGGGCGCCTGCGCCAGATTCTCGGCAACCGCCCGGACATCCGCATCGTCGGCGACCGCTTCGTGCTGCAATCCGAGGTGCTGTTCCCCGCCGGCTCCGCCAGCCTGAAGCCCGAGGCGAGCCCGGAACTCGACCGGATCGCCGGAGCCATCCTCGATCTGTCGAAGCAGATCCCGGCCGACATTCCCTGGGTGCTGCGCATCGACGGCCACACCGATGCGCGGCCGATCGCGTCGTCGCAGTTCCCCTCGAACTGGGCGCTCTCGGCGGCCCGCGCCATCGCGGTGGTGCAGGCCATGGTGGCCAAGGGCATCCCGCCCCAGCACCTGCTCGCCGCCGCCTTCGGCGAGTTCCAGCCGATCGAGGCCGGAACGACCGAGGAGGCCTATGCGCGCAACCGCCGGATCGAGATGAAGCTCACCGAACGGTGAGGCGGCGCCTCACTTCACGATCCGGTCGAGACGGTTGTTGACGAAGAAGTACAGCTCCTTCGCGCCCGGCTCGTTGTAGAGCACCTGCACCTCGCGTCCCGAACGCCCCTCGCCCACCAGGACGTCGGTGGGCGGCTTGCCCTTCAGGCGTACCAAATCGCATTCGCCGATGCCGATCTCGATGGCGCTCGCGCCCACGGGGGCCGGGGCGGTGCAGGTCCCCTCCTGGGTCAGGACCGGCCCCGAGAAGGTCGGCACCGGGGCAGGCTTCGCCACCGGGGCAGGCTTGGCCACCGGGACAGGCGCAGGAGCGGGCGCCGGCGCGCGGGCTTCCTCGGTGCTGGTGCAGGCCGAGAGGACGAGCGCGATCACACCGATCGAAGCGAGCAGACGCAGGCGGAAGGAAGCAGGCACGGACAGGTCCTCAGCGCTGCGCGGCGTTGCGCGCCTTGAGCGCGGCCGCGAAGAGAGCCGCCGCATCCATGTGGAAGGCGGCGCGCGAATCGGGACGGGAATAGAACATGTGCCCGCCGGGGTACACGGCGAGATCGAGGCGTCCGCCGCCGAAGGCCGGCATCTGGTCGATCAGCAGCTTCGAGGCGAAGTACGGCGTGACCAGATCGGTGTAGCCATGGGCGACCAGCACCCGCAGGTTGCCGTCGAGGGCGAGCACGCCGCGCAGGGCACCGAGCGCCTCGGGTGCCGAGCGGCCGCCGCCCCAGGTCCAGCCCCGGTTCACCGCGCTGTTGAGCAGCTCGTAGCGCAGGTCCGGCACCCGGTAGTTCAGCTTCTCGGTGTAGAGCGCCAGCATGGCGCTGGTCAGCGGCGCCTGGAGCCCGGTGAGCAGTGGGTCTTCGAAGCCTGAATAAGCCGCGCTCGGGTCCGGGTCCCAGCCGGTCACGCCGGTGTCGTAGGCGCTGGCGACCCGACCGGTGTCGCGGCCGATCTCGCGCTGGACGCTCTGTCCCGACAGGCGCCCGGCCTGCCGGCGGACGAAGGCCGGGTCGAGACCCGCCAGGGCACCGACCCGGTCGCCGAGCCGCGCGACCGCGGCGCTGTCGGACGGACCCTTGAGCAGGTCAGCGAGAAAGGGGCCGGTGGCGTAGGCTTCCGCGTCGGCCATGGTCTGGCGCGTCGGCGTGCCGCCCGCCCGCTCGATGGCGGCGGCGGCGAAGGACGGCAGCTTGATGACGTGGCCCCACGGCGTGGTGCGCGGCGCCTGCAGCCAGGCGAAATCTAGTACGGGCGAGAGCAGCACCATGCCGGACAGGCCCACCCCGATCTCCTCCTGGAGCTTCGCCGCGATCAGGGGGCCGCGAAATCCGCCGTAGCTCTCGCCGACGAAGAACTTCGGCGCGGCCATGCGGTCGTTGGTGCGCAGCCACCGGGCGATGGCGGAGGACAGCACCGAGGCATCGGCGTCGATGCTCCAGTAGCGCTTGGCATCGCCGTCGGCGGCGCGGCTGTAGCCGGTGCCGATGGGATCGATGAAGACGAGGTCGGTGAAATCGAGCCAGGTGCCGTCGTTCGGTACGAGGCCGATGGGTGCCGAGGGGCTGATGCTGGCGCCCTCCACCGGCAGGCGCCAGGGGCCGATCGCCCCGATATTGAGGTAGGCCGAGGCGGCACCCGGCCCGCCGTTCAGCGCGAAGGTGACGGGGCGCCCCCCCTCGCCCGGGTTGGCCGCCCCGTCCTGACCCTTCAGCGTGTAGGCGATGTAGGCGATCTCGGCCTGAAGCTTCCCCGCCTCGTCCACCAGCGGCAGGCTGCCGGCCCGGGCCGTGAAGGCGAGGACGCGGCCACCCGGCAAGGTGACGCTGTGCTCGGTCACGGCATCGGCCGGCAGCTTGCCGCCGGGGATGCCGCGCGTCTCGGCGCTTTTGTCCGGGCTTTTGCGCGCCTCTGCGGGCTTGTCGCTCGCCTGCGCCTTTTCCGCCGCTTGGGCTTGCGGGGCGGGCTGGGCTTGCGGGGCAGGCTGGGCTTGCGGGGCAGGCTGGGCTTGGAGCGACGGCGCGGCAAGCATCAGGGACGCGAGGCCGATGGCGCAACCTCTCAGGGCGTGTCGTCTCATGGCGTGTCGTCTCATGGGGGATCCTCTCGGCGACGGGTCGTGATGCGGCGGCGGGATCAGACCGGCCCCGACCCAGCGACTCGGAGACGGCGCAGGGGAAGAGACGGCGCAGGCGCACCCGGACCCGGACCCGGACCCGAAGGCGCGCGCCGGAGGCGTGCAGTCCAGCGCCGCTGACCGTGCAAGACTCCGCAATATTGCAGTTTCTGGTTCCCGGGTTCCGCTGCGCGGCCCCGGGATGACAACGGGTGGTGGCACTACCAAGACCTCTCCACGAACCCGAGGTTCGCTGGGAAGAGGGGCGGTGTTGCGCTGTATTGCGTGAGGATGAAAGCCGTCCGAAAGCGGAGGCGCCGCCGGGTCAGATCCTCCGGGCCAAGCGGCCGAACAGCGGATCACGCTTTCTTCTGCCAGCGGCCGTCCTCGTCCTGCTGCCAGTAGGCAATGGTGTGACCGGCTGCCTTGGCCTGCTTCCACTGCGCGCGCGCGCGCAGGAGGGCGTCCTGGTCGGTCCCGTCGAACAGGACGCAGATGCGGGCGTAACCGGCGGCATCCGGCGGCAGGTCGGCCCCCTCCACCAGGAAGCGGATCGAGGCCGCGTTGGGGTTGGTGTCCTTCAGGGTCAGCACCACCGGCTGGCTCGCCGCATCGGCATCGCGATCGGTCCCGTGCGGCAGGAAACTGTCGTCGCTGTAGGTCCAGAGCTGGTCGTCGAGGGCCTGAAGGCGCTCCTCGCTGGCGGCCTGGATCGTCGCGCGCCACTGGCGCTCCAGGGAGCGCTCCAGCAGGTTCGGCAGGACGGCCTCGAGGGGCTGGTGCTGCAGATGGTAGAACAGGATCTCGGTCACAGGCTGCAAGGTAGTCCTATCGCGCGCCTTTGCCAGCCGGTCCGTCCCGCCCCACCCGGGCGAGCCCCGGAAAACGCGCGCGTGAAAACCGCGCAGGCCCTTCCACGACAGAACCCTCGGGCGTTCGGTGAGTAACCGTACCAACAGGCGTTCGGGCGATCCGAACCGACCACCCGGGGAGCCACCACCATGCACCATCGCAAGAAGCTGCGCGACCAAGTCATCGTCATCACGGGCGCATCGAGCGGAATCGGTCTCGCGACGGCCCGGATGGCGGCACAGGCCGGCGCGCGGGTGGTGCTGGCGGCCCGGAGCGGGGACACCCTGGAACGCATCGCGCAGGAGATCGAGAGCCAGGGCGGCCACGCCATCGCGGTCGCGGCCGATGTCGGCAAGCGCGCCGACGTGCAGGCCATCGCCGACCGGGCGATCGCAGCGTTCGGCGGCTTCGACACCTGGGTCAACGTCGCCGGCCTGACCATCTACGGACCGCTCGGCAAGGTCACCGATGCCGACCACGAGCGCCTGCTCCAGACCAACCTGTGGGGCACTGTCTACGGTTCGCTGATCGCGGTGGAGCACCTGCGCGAGCGCGGCGGAAGTCTCATCAACATCGGCAGCGTCGCCAGCGATCTCGCCTTCCCGTTCCAGGGCATGTACTGCGCCAGCAAGCATGCCATCAAAGGCTTCACCGACGCCTTGCGCATGGAGTTGGTCCACGAGCGCGCGCCGATCTCGGTGACGCTGATCAAGCCGACTTCGATCGATACGCCGCTGCCGCACCGCGCTCGCAACTACATGGACCACGAGCCGATGCTGCCGCCGCCGGTCTACCGGCCGGAGGAGGTGGCGCACGCGATCCTGCATGCCGCCGTGCACCCCGAGCGGGACATCGTGGTCGGCGGCGGCGGCAAGGCCCTAACCAGCCTCAAGGAATTCTCGCCCGGCGCCTACGACCTGCTGGCCCCGGCGATCATCGCCTTTCAGAAGCGCAGCGAGACGCCGCGCGACCCGAAAGGGGCGCTCCACAATCCAGGCCAGGACGGCGAGGCCCATGGCGACCAGCCGGGCTATGTCCGGCGCACCAGCACCTACACCCGAGCCTCGCTGCATCCCGCCGCGACGGCCATCCGCATCGGTCTCGGCCTCGCCGCGACCGCCCTCGTCGCCAGCCAGAGCCGTCGGCGCCGGCGCCCGTTGTGAGCGAGCCCGAGCCGATCGCCAGCCCCATCGGGGTGCTGTCGCCCACCGTTGCCGCGCGCCTGGTGCCGCGCTCCACCCTCGAGCTCGGGGGTGGCCGGACGCTCGCCTATGCGGAGACCGGCGCGGGACCGCCGGTGGTCGTCATCCACGGGACGCTGATGTCGCTGGAGGACATGTGGCTCGGCCCGGTGCCGATGCTGGCCGGGCAGTTCCGGGTGATCGCCGTCGATCGGCCGGGACACGGCTTCAGCCGGCGCAGCGGACCGGCCGATGCCCATTCCTGGCGACAGGCCGCCCTGATCCGGGACGGGATCGCGGCCCTCGGCCTGGAGCGGCCGGTGATCGTCGGGCACTCGTTCGGCGCCGCCGTCGCCCTCGCGTACGGGCTGCAATTCCCCGATACGATCGCGGGCGTTGTGGCGCTGGCGCCGATCTGCTTCCCCGAACCCCGCCTCGAACACCTGCTGTTCGGCCCCCGGGCGGTGCCGGGCGGCAACTGGCTGTCGGGGTTACTCGAACGCTCGTCCGATCCGGCCCTGCTGCCGCTGCTGTGGAACGCCATGTTCCTGCCCGGGACGATGCCGCAGGCCTATGCCGAAGCCTATCCGTTCGGGCTCGCGGGAAACGCGGAGCAGCTGGTGGCGGAGGGCGAGGACGCGGCCGGCCTCCTGGCGGGCCTGATCCGGAGCGCCCTCGCCTATCACACCTGCCGGGTGCCGGTGCGAATCCTCGGGGGTGATTCGGATATCGTGGTCAGCACGCCGCGCCACGGGCTCTGGGCGTCCCACCGCATTCCGGGCGCCCATTTCAGCGGGCTCGCGCGCACCGGGCACATGCTGCACCACCAGCACCCGGAGGCCGTGCTGGCGGCCACGCGGGCCATCGTCGGACAGGGCCACGAAAAGGCCTGAAAAGAAATCGCCGGCCGCCGGATTCTCCTCAGGCTTCGTCAATCAAGAGCCATTATTGCAGGGCACACACGATCTGTTCGCAGCCGCACCCGGCCTGCGGATCGCCGACGCCTCCCCTGCCCTTTCATCCGTTCATCGGCGCGCGTGCCCCAGATCGGTCCGCGCCGCGATCACATGAGGATATCCCCCGTGAACTTCACCGTCAGCGCGCGCGTCTCCGAGCGCCGCTTCAGCTTTCGTCACAGCTCGATCCTGGGCGCCGTCGAGCAGGGCTGGTCGCTGATGGTGGCGGGGATGACCGAGGTCGTCATCACGGATGCGGCCGGTCGGGCGCATTGCCCGAACGCCATGCATCAGCACCTGTTCGGACCGCGGGCGTCCGTGGCCCCGGTCGAGGTCAAGCTCGCCGCCTGAGGGCGCCCCCCGACCGGGGGCTCCGGTCAGACGCAAACGTCCGATCAAACCTGGCGGATCTTGCCGCCGAAGGTCGAGAACGATTCGTCGATGACGCCGCGCTGGGCGTCGTCGGCCTCGACGCGAACCTGGATCGCACCGGTCAGGGCGGGCTCGCCCTCGGTCTCGGTCTTGTTGCGGCCGTCCTCCAGGTCTGCGCCGGCCTGCTCGACCCCGGCGCTGTTCTGGTCGCCCGCAGAGACGACGATGATCGCCTTCCGGTCGAGCCCGTGCTCCTGGACGAGATGCTCCACGCTCATCTCGGCGTCGCGACGGGTCTCGAATTCAGCGGTGAAGGTCGGCGGCATAAGGCGGCTCCGGTGCGGGGACTTCCCGAGGAGGCGGATAAACGCCTCGGACCGCTGTCAATGGCAGAGCCGGAGCGGATGTTCCGCGCCGCCGGGTCTCGGGGTCGCCGCCGAGCCCGTCGGCCGGGGCACGCGCTGCCTCAGACCAGCCGGCTCTGCACCATGGCGGCGCCGACGAAGCTCTCGAACAGGGGGTGCGGCTCGAAGGGGCGGGACTTCAGTTCCGGATGGAACTGCACGCCGATGAACCACGGGTGGCCGACATGCTCGACGGTCTCCGGCAGGAGGCCATCCGGCGAGAGGCCGGAGAAGCGCAGGCCCTTGGCCTCCAGGCACTCGCGATAGGCCATGTTGACCTCGTAGCGATGGCGATGGCGCTCGGAGATGTCGGTGGTGCCGTAGATCTCGGCGATCTTGGTGTCCGGCCGCAGGCTCGCCTGATAGGCGCCGAGCCGCATGGTGCCGCCGAGATCCCCGGCCGCCGCGCGCCGCTCCAGCTCGTTGCCCTTCAGCCACTCGGTCAGGAGGCCGACCACCGGCTCGGCGGTCTCACCGAATTCCGTGGAGTTCGCTCCCGTGACGCCGGCCAGCGAGCGGGCCGCCTCAATCACCGCCATCTGCATGCCGAAGCAGATGCCGAAATACGGAATCTTGCGCTCGCGGGCGTAGCGGGCCGCGCGGATCTTGCCCTCGGCCCCGCGCTGGCCGAAGCCGCCGGGCACCAGGATGCCGTGGATGCCTTCGAGGAACGGTGCCGGGTCCTCGCGCTCGAAGACCTCGGCCTCGATCCACTCGAGGTTGACCTTGACCCGGTTGGCGATGCCGCCATGGGTCAGCGCCTCCGTCAGCGACTTGTAGGCGTCCTTGAGGCCGGTGTACTTGCCCACGATGGCGATGGAGACCTCGCCCTCGGGGTTCTTCACCCGCTCGGAGATGGTGCGCCAGCGCGACAGGTCCGGCTCGTCCTGCGACGGCAGGCCGAAATGGGACAGCACCTCGCGGTCGAGGCCGGCTTCGCGATAGGACAGCGGCACGTCGTAGATCGAATCGACGTCGCGGGCCTCGATCACGGCCGTCTCGCGCACGTTGCAGAACAGGCCGAGCTTGCGCCGCTCGTCCGACGGGATCGGCCGGTCGCAGCGGCACAGCAGCATGTCGGGCTGGATGCCGATGGAGCGCAGCTCCTTGACCGAGTGCTGGGTCGGCTTGGTCTTCAGCTCGCCGGCGGACGGGATGTAGGGCAGCAGGGTGAGATGCACGAAGGCGGTGGCGCCGCGCGGCAGCTCCTGGCCGAGCTGGCGGATCGCCTCGAAGAACGGCAGGCCCTCGATGTCGCCGACCGTGCCGCCGATTTCCACCAGGACGAAGTCGAAGGCCTCGTTGCCCTCGAGGACGAAGTCCTTGATCGCATTCGTGACGTGCGGGATCACCTGGATCGTCGCGCCGAGGTAATCCCCGCGCCGCTCCTTGGTGATGATGTCGAGATAGATCCGGCCGGTGGTGATGTTGTCGGCCCGGGTCGCGGCGACGCCGGTGAAGCGCTCGTAATGGCCGAGATCGAGATCGGTTTCCGCGCCGTCGTCGGTGACGAACACCTCGCCGTGCTGCGTCGGGCTCATCGTGCCCGGATCGACGTTGAGGTAGGGGTCGAGCTTGCGCAGGCGGACCTTGTAGCCCCGTGCCTGGAGCAGGGCCGCGAGGGCCGCCGATGCGAGGCCCTTGCCGAGCGAGGAAACCACGCCGCCGGTGATGAATACGTACCGCGTCATGGGCCTCGGTCCATAAACAAGGGAGAACGATTCGCCAAACGACAAAAACGCTTGTCCCCCGCCATGCGGTCGCAGGGGCGGTGAGACACTCGTTTCGGCGTGGCGGTGGAACGCTGTGCGGCGCCCGATGCCTCGGACGCCGCGCTCTTCACAATCATCCGGTGCGGCGAACGCCCCGGCTCAACACGTTCAGCGCGATTGCGGCGCCTGCGGCACGGCCGGCTGGGCCGGCGCGGTCTCGGGCACCTGCGCCGGAGTGCCCGGCTGCGCGCCGCCCTGGTTCCGCAGGGTGTCGAGCAGGTTGCCGGCATTCGGCTGGGTCGCGGGCTGACTGGTGCCGGTCCCGTCGAGGATCGAGCGCGGCGCCGCGCTGCGGTGCGACAGGATCGCCAGGGCCATGCTGGTGGTGAAGAACAGGGCGGCGAGGATCGCGGTGGCGCGGGTGAGCGCATTGGCCTGACCGCGGCCGGTCATGAAGCCGGCGACCCCACCGCTGCCGCCGCCACCGAGGCCCAGACCGCCCTCGGAGCGCTGGAGCAGGACCACGGCGATCAGGCCGAGGACGACGATGAGGTGGATCGAGATCAGAACGGTCTGCATCGAAAATCCGGAATCTTCACCATATGCGCGCCGGCCCCGAGCCCGGTCGGGCATCGGGTCGGACGCGGGCGCGCCACGGGCCGGAGAGTCCTGGCGCCGCCGACAATGTCGTGGGGCCATACACCAGATGGCTGCCTGCGCCAACCGGCGCCCGGCCGGCCGGCTCAGTCGCGGCGCCGGTAGCGGTAGCCGTACAACCGACGCGAGAATCCGAGAGTTTCGTAGAGCGCCCGGGCCGGACCGTTGTCGGCGACGACCTGCAGGCAGGCCCCCTCCGCCTGCCGCGCCCGAGCCCAAGCCATCAGGCCGGCGACGAGCGCCGTCGCGTGTCCCGCCCGGCGATGCTCCGGATGGGTGACCACCGATTCGAGCACCAGCAGGCCACGATTGAGGGCACCGTAGCCGACCGCCGCCGGCCGCCCGTCCCGCATGCGCCGTGCGAAGACGCGCGGCAGGAGGAGGCTGGCGAGCGAAGCCCGGTAGGTCTGCGCGGCGAGGGCGGAGACGGGACCTTCGCAGGCGGATTGCGCCGCGAACCAGGCCGCATCGGGTTCGGGCTTGAGGACGAGATCGGCCGGCGCGGGCGCGTGGCACGCCGCGCCGGCGGCGAACAGCGTATCGGTCTCGCCTTCGGCCCGGAAGCCCAGGCGGTCCAGAGCCGCATCCATCTCGGGGGCGAGATCGGGAACGCGGACGATCAGCGGCTGGCCGAGGGCGCGATAGACCGCGTCGGCCGCAGCGATTACCGCCGCAGGATCGTCGCGCCGCCCGCGCAGGGGGTTCAGCGCGTTGGTGCGCCGGGTCGGCCCGCCGGAGGCTCGCAGAAGCCAGCCCCCGAACACGATCTGGTTTGGCGAAGGCCGGGCGTTGGCACAGGCCTCCTCGACGGACCAGTGCAAATCCGCATCCGACGTCCAGGACATGTCTGCCCTCCCCTCCCAAGCCGGGCCTATCGGGTTCACACGTCCATATTTTCGGTGCCGTGAAGGCGATCCCGAGCCGGAGCGGACGTCCGGCGCTCCGGCCCGGCGTATCGGGACCTCAGCGCATGTAGGCGCGGGCGATGCCGAGGAAGTCGTCGGCGACGAGGCTGGCGCCGCCCACCAGGGCGCCATCGACGTTCTCCACCGCCATCAGCTCACGCGCGTTGCTCGGCTTGACCGAGCCGCCATAGAGGATGCGGACGGCCTGCGCCTCGGCGCCGATGAGCTGGCCCAGCATCTCGCGTAAGGAGGCATGGACCTCGGCGATGTCGGCCGGGGTCGGGGTCAGGCCGGTGCCGATGGCCCAGACGGGCTCGTAGGCGATGACCGTATCCTTGGCGGTGGCGCCCTTCGGCACGCCGATGGCGAGCTGCGCGCGCACGATGTCGAGGGTCCGGCCCTCCTCGCGCTCTTCCTGGGTCTCACCGACGCAGATGATGCCGCACAGGCCGGCGCGACGCGCCGCGAGCGCCTTGGCGTGGACGCCGTCATCGGTCTCGTGATGGTAGGCCCGGCGCTCGGAATGACCCACGATGACGTAGGAGGCCCCGAGATCGGCCAGCATCTCGGCCGAGATGCTGCCCGTGAAGGCGCCATTCGGCTTGGCATGAAGGTTCTGGCCGCCGATGGCGATGGGCGAGCCGTAGGCCGCGGCGACGCAGGATGCGATCAGCGTCGAGGGCGGGCAGATCAGGACGTCGACCGTATCGAGAAGGTCGGGCGTCAGGCCGTGACGGACCGCCTCGACCACGGCGACCGAGCTGCGCAGGCCGTTCATCTTCCAGTTGCCGGCAATAAGAGGCCGTCGCCCCGACTTCGTCATCCCGTTCCTCACTGATGTGGTTTCGGCTTCTGCGGCTTCGCTCGGCCCTGCATCGCTTCGCCTGGCAATAAAACCTTGCGTGGCGAGAAATGGCTTCGCTTGGCGATTGCGCCGCCCGTAACAGAGGCTCGGAGGCGGCGCAAACGCCGGACGCCCTTTGCGGTGACAGCCCGGATGGTCTATCGCGGGCGGCTTTCCCTGGAATGACGGGCGTCCCCCGACGCCCACCCGACGGGTACCCGGACGTTCGATGCTGCAGAACATGCGCAAGGCCAGCCAGCATTGGCTCGGCAAGATCATCCTCACGGTGGTCTTCACCTTCCTCATCGCGGGCGTCGCGATCTTCGGCGTCGAGGAGTTCTTCCGCGCCGGCTCGTCCAGCAGCGTGGCTACCGTGGGCAAGGCGCAGATCTCGGCCGAGACCCTGCGCACCGCCTACCAGAACCAGCTTCAGCGCTATCAGAGCCAGACCCGCCGCACCCTGACGCCGGACCAGGCCCGGGGGCTCGGCGTCGACCGGCAGGTGCTGGCGCAGCTCGTCAGCGAGGCCTCCCTCGACCAGCAGACCGCGGCACTCGGCCTGAGCATCCCCGATGCGGCGGTTCTGCGGGCGATTCAGGAGGAGAAGAGCTTCCAGGGCGCGGACGGCAAGTTCGAACCGGCCCTGTTCTACCAGACGCTCCAGCGCGCCGGCATCAACGAGGCCACCTTCGTGCGTGAGCAGCGCGCCGTGGCGGCCCGCCTCCAGCTCGCCGAGGCGGTGGCGGCCGACCTCCACGTGCCCGAAGCCCTGCGCGAGGCGGTGCATCGCTACACCACCGAGCGGCGCTCCGTGGCCCTGATGATGCTGCCGCCCTCCGTGGCCGGCGAGATCCCGGCGCCGAGCGAGGAGGCCGTGAAGGCCTATTACGAGGAGAACAAGTACGCTTTCCGCGCCCCCGAAGCCCGGTCCGTCACCCTGCTGGTCCTCGACCCGCAGGCGATGGCCAAGCCGGAGGCCGTCAGCGCCGAGGACATCGCCAAGCGCTACGCCGCCGAGAAGGGCCGCTACGGCACGGCCGAGCGCCGCACGATTCAGCAGATCGTGTTCCCGGACGCCGCGGCCGCCGAGGCCGCCCGCAAGGTGATCGAGGCCGGCGAGAAGCCGTTCGAGGCCGTGGCCGCCGGCACCGGAGCCGATGCCAAGGACCTGTCGCTCGGCACCCTGACGAAGGCCGAGCTGTTCGATCCGGCCGTGGCCGATGCCGCCTTCGCGCTGCCGGTGAACAGCGTCAGCGCCCCCGTGAAGGGCCGCTTCGGCACGGTGCTCCTGCGCGTCACCGCCATCGAGCCCGAGACCGTGAAGCCCCTGGCCGACGTCTCCGCCGAGATCGCCAAGACCATCGCCCTCGAGCGGGCCACCAGCGGGATCGACGCGGCCCACGACGCCATCGAGGATCAGCGCGCCAACACCAAGCCGCTGGCCGACATCGCCAAGGAGCGCGACCTGCCGCTGCGCACCATCCCGGCCGTGACCGCCCAGGGCCTCGACCCGGAGGGCAAGACCGTGGACGGCATCCCCGACCGCGACACAACCCTGTCCGCCCTGTTCCGGGCCGAGATGGGCAGCGACAACGAGCCGTTGCGGACCAAGTCCGGCGGCTATGTCTGGTACGACATCACCAACATCGACCGCGCCCACGACAAGCCCCTCGACCAGGTCCGCGACGAGGTCGTCGCCCGCTGGCGCGCGGCCGAGACGCAGAGCCGCCTCATCGCCAAGGCCAAGGACCTCACCGCCCGCCTCGACAAGGGGGAGGCCGTCGAGACCGTGGCGGCGGAAGCCGGACTCAACGTCCAGACCGTGACCGATCTCGCCCGCAACCAGCCGCAGGGCGACATGACCGCCGACGTGGTCAACCGCGCCTTCGCCACGCCGGTGAACAAGGCGGCCTCGGCCGAGGCCGGCGAGAGCCGCGCCCTGTTCAAGGTCACGGCCGCGACGATGCCGGCCTTCGTGCCGGGCTCACCGGAGGACGAGGCCATCACCAAGCGCTTCCAGCCGACCATCGCCGACGACGTGCTCGGCCAGTATATCGGCGACGTGCAGACCTCCGTGGGCGTCACGGTCAACCAGGCGGCCGTCCGCCGGGCGATCGGCGGCGGCGAGTACTGAGCCGGCAATGACCGAAGACGCTGCCTTCACGGCCTTCGCGGAGACCTACGCGGCGGGTCGCCCGACCCTCCTCAACCTGACCCTGGTGGCGGACCTGGAGACGCCGGTCGCTGCCTTCCTGAAGCTGCGGGCGCAACATTCCGGCACGGCCTTCCTGCTCGAATCCGTCGAGGGCGGGGTCGTGCGCGGGCGCTACTCGATGATCGGCCTCGACCCCGACCTCGCCTGGCGCTGCCGGGACGGCCGGGCGGAACTGGCGCGCGGCCCGGACCTGTCGGCGTTCACGCCCGAAGAGGCGAACCCCCTCGCCAGCCTGCGCGCCCTGATCGCCGAGAGCGCCATCGGGGTGGACGGCGCCACCGATGCGCTGCCGCCCATGGCCGCCGGCCTGTTCGGCTATCTCGGCTACGACATGGTGCGGACGATGGAGACCCTCGGCTCGCCGAACCCCGACCCCCTCGGGGTCCCGGACGCGATCCTGGTGCGCCCCCGCATCATGGTGGTGTTCGACTCGGTGCGCGACCTCATCACGGTCGTCGGCCCGGTACGCCCGACGGAAGGGATCTCCGCGCGTGCCGCCTACGAAGCCGTCCTCGACCGCCTGGAGCGGGTCGCCGAAATCCTCGAAGGCCCCCTGCCCGTCGAGGCCCGGATCGACCCGCGCGCCATCGCGCATCCCGAGCCGGTCTCGAACACCACGCCGGAGGAGTACCTCGCCATGGTGGCGCGGGCGAAGGAGTACATCGTCGCCGGCGACGTCTTCCAGGTGGTGCTGTCGCAGCGCTTCGAGGCGCCCTTCACCCTGCCGGCCCTGGCGCTCTACCGCTCGCTGCGCCGGACCAACCCGGCCCCGTTCCTGTGCTACCTCGACTTCGAGGACTTCCAGCTCGTGTGCTCGTCACCCGAGATCCTGGTGCGGGTGCGCGACGGGCGCGTCACCATCCGGCCGATCGCGGGCACGCGCCGGCGCGGGGCCGATCCGGCCGAGGACCAGGCGCTGGCCGACGAGCTGCTGGCCGACCCGAAGGAGCGTTCCGAGCACCTGATGCTGCTCGACCTCGGCCGCAACGATGTCGGCCGCGTCTCGCGCATCGGCAGCGTCACGGTGACGGGCTCGTTCTTCCTCGAGTTCTACAGCCAGGTCATGCACATCGTCTCGAACGTCGAGGGCGAGCTCGACCCGAAGCACGACGTGCTGGCCGCGCTGTCGGCGGGCTTCCCGGCCGGCACGGTCTCGGGCGCGCCAAAGGTGCGGGCGATGGAGATCATCGACGAACTGGAGCGCGAGAAGCGCGGCCCCTATGGCGGCTGCATCGGTTATTTCGGCGCGCGCGGCGAGATGGACACCTGCATCGTGCTGCGCACCGCCCTGGTGAAGGACGGCCGCATGCACGTCCAGGCCGGTGCCGGCATCGTCTACGATTCCGACCCGGCCTCCGAGCAGCAGGAATGCGTCAACAAGGCCAAGGCGCTGTTCCGGGCGGCCGAGGACGCGGTGGTGTTCGCGAGCCGGGCGCGACGGGGGCAATAGCGCACCGGTTGACGGGTCGCCGGACTCGCGCCACACCGCCTCCATGCCCGCGCGCGAAGCTCCGATGTCCGACGTCCTCGTCATCGACAACTACGATTCCTTCACCTGGAATCTCGTCCACCTGATCGGCCCGCTCTGCGGCTCGATCGACGTGGTGCGCAACGACGCGATCACCATCGCGGAGATCCGCGCGCGCCGGCCCGACGCGATCGTGCTCTCGCCAGGCCCCTGCTCGCCGAACGAGGCCGGGATCTGCCTCGATGTGGTCAAGGACCTGTCGGCCGAGATCCCGATCTTCGGGGTCTGCCTCGGGCTCCAGGCCATCGGCCAGGCCTTCGGCGGCGACGTGGTGCGGGCACCGACGCCGATGCACGGCAAGGTCTCCAGCATCCGGCACCGGGCGTCCGGGATCTTCCGGGGGCTGAACGGCCCCTTCGACGCCACGCGCTACCATTCCCTGGTGGTGGAGCGCGACGGCTGCCCGACGGACCTGACGGTGACGGCGGAGGCCGACGGCCTGATCATGGGGCTCGCCCACGCGCATCTCCCCGTCCACGGCGTGCAGTTCCACCCGGAAAGCATCCTGTCGCATCACGGATCGCAGATCCTGCGGAATTTCCTGGACATCGCGGCCACGTGGAATGCGGCGCGTGACAAGGACCGCGACGGCGTGCATTGACGGGTTACGTCGCCTGTCTGGAATCACTCCGGCTCTCCGCGCCGGACCGTCACGCCCGAGCCACATGGAATCCTTCAAGCCCCTCCTCGCCAAGGTCGCCACCGGCGCGGGCCTGGACCGTGCCGAGGCGCGGCAGGCCTTCGACGATCTGCTCTCGGGCGAGGTCACGCCGGTCCAGGCCAGCGCCTTCTTGATGGCGCTCAAGGTCCGCGGCGAGGCCCCGGACGAGATCATCGGCGCCGTCGAGGCCATGCGGGCGCGGATGGTGCCGGTGCGCAGCGTTCCGGGCGCGATCGACGTGGTCGGCACCGGCGGCGACCATTCGGGCAGCTACAACGTCTCAACCCTGGCGGCGATCGTCACCGCCGCCTGCGGCGTGCCGGTGGCCAAGCACGGCAACCGGGCCGCCACCTCGCGCTCGGGCGCCGCCGACGTGCTCGCGGCGCTCGGCGTCCGCATCGGCCTCGCACCGGAGGAGCTGAGCCTCTGCCTCGCCGAGGCCGGCCTGTGCTTCATGTTCGCCCAGACGCACCACGCCGCCATGCGCCACGTGGCCCCGGTGCGGGCCGAGCTGCCGACGCGGACGATCTTCAATATGCTGGGTCCCCTGGCGAACCCGGCCGGGGTGGGGCGCCAGCTCTTCGGCGTCTCGTCGCCGGCCTGGGCCGAGCCGCTGACCGGCGTGCTCGCCGAACTCGGCAGTGACCGGGTCTGGACCGTGCATGGCAGCGACGGCCTCGACGAAATCACCGTGACCGGCCCCACCGCCGTGGTGGCGCTGGAGGGCGGCCGGATCTCGCGATTCACCATCGATCCGCGCGAGGTCGGCCTGCCGCTGCACGGGTTCGAAGCCCTCCGGGGCGGCGACCCCGCGCACAACGCCGCCGCCCTGGCCGAGGTGCTGGACGGGGCGCGCAACGCCTATCGCGACATCGCCGTGCTCAATGCCGGCGCCGCCTTGGTGGTGGCCGAGGCCGCCGGCTCCCTCGCGGAAGGCGTGGTCCGGGCCGGACAGGCCCTCGACAGCGGCGCCGCGCGTGCCACACTCCACAGGCTGGTCCGCCTCTCGAACCTTCGCTCGCACGCCTGAAAGCCCGTCATGTCCGAGCCCAAATCCGGGTCCGTCGCGCACGTCGCTCCCGCCGAGCGCAAGGACGTGCTCGCCCGCATCGAGACCTACAAGCGGCGTGAAATCGCCGAGGCGAAGCTGCGGGTGCCGCAGACCAAGCTCGAGAAGCGCATCGCCGACGTCTCGCCCCCGCGCGGCTTCGCCGATGCGATCGCGGCGCATATCGCCGAGAAGCGCCCGGCGCTGATCGCCGAGGTGAAGAAGGCCTCGCCGTCGAAGGGCCTGATCCGCGCCGATTTCGACCCGGCCGTGCTCGCCGCCGCCTACGCGGCCGGCGGCGCCACCTGCCTCTCGGTGCTGACCGACACGCCCTCGTTCCAGGGCAAGCCCGAATACCTCACCGAGGCGCGGGCCGCCTGCGCCCTGCCGGTCCTGCGCAAGGATTTCCTGTTCGAGCCCTATCAGGTGTTCGAGGCGCGGGCCTGGGGCGCCGACTGCATCCTGGTCATCATGGCCTGCCTCGACGACGACGAGGCCGCCGCCCTGGTGGAGACCGCGCACGATCTCGGCATGGACGTGCTGGTCGAGGTCCACGACACCGAGGAGCTGACCCGCGCCCTGCCGCTCGGCACCCGGCTGGTCGGCATCAACAACCGCAACCTGAAGACCTTCGAGGTCTCGTTCGAGACCGCGATCCGCCTCGCCGAGGGCGTGCCGGCCGACCGGATCGCCGTGGCCGAGAGCGGCATCGCCGGCCATGCCGACGTGGTCCGCCTGGCGGAGGCCGGCCTCGACACCATCCTGGTCGGCGAGAGCCTGATGCGCGAGGCCGACGTGACGGCAGCCACCCGGCGCCTGCTGTTCGGCGACGCGAAGGCCTGAGGACGCGACGATGGCCGAACTCACCCATCTCGACGCCACCGGCGCGGCCAACATGGTCGACGTGTCCGACAAGGACGCGACCACCCGCACCGCCCGCGCGACGGGAAGCGTCGTCATGCTGCCCGAAACCCTGCGGCTGATCCGCGAGGGCGACGCCAAGAAGGGCGACGTCATCGGCACGGCGCGGCTCGCCGGCATCATGGCCTCGAAGCGGACGCACGAGCTGATCCCCCTGTGCCATCCGCTGCTGCTCTCGAAGGTCCGGGTCGATTGCGAGGTCGACGACAGCCTGCCCGGCCTGCGCGTGACGGCGGAGGTGAAGGTGCTCGGGCCGACCGGCGTCGAGATGGAGGCGCTGACCGCCGTCTCCGTCGCCTGCCTGACCATCTACGACATGGTGAAGGCAGCCGATCGCGGCATGCGGATCGAGGGCATCCGCTTGCTGGCCAAGGATGGCGGCCGCTCCGGCGCCTACCGAGCCGAGGATCACGCTTGAGCGGCCAGGACGCGCCTGGCCGGAAATCGAGCGGCAAGGATCTGAGCGGCAAGGATCCGAGCGACAAGGATCCGAGCGGCAAAGGTTCAGGTCGGAAGGGGTCCGGCATGATCTCGGTCGCCGAGGCCCTGTCGCGGGTTCTCGCCGGCATCCCCGGCCCCGTCGTGGCGGAGACGATCGCCATCGGGCAGGCCGCCGGCCGGACCCTCGGCGCCGATCTGGCCGCCTTACGCACGCAGCCGCCCTTCCCGGCCTCGGCGATGGACGGCTACGCGGTGCGCAGCGCCGACCTCGACGCGGCGCCCGTCGCCCTTCGGCTCGTCGGCACCAGCTCGGCGGGCCACGGTTTCGCCGGCGCCGTGGGGGCCGGCGAGGCCGTACGCATCTTCACCGGCGCGCCCGTCCCGGAGGGCGCCGACGCGATCCTGATCCAGGAGAACGCCGAAGCAGCCCCCGAAACCGTGACGGCACGGGAATCCGTGCCGGCCGGACGCTTCATCCGCCCGAGCGGACTCGATTTCCGGGCCGGCGACCCCCTGCTCAAGGCCGGCGACGTCCTCGATCCCCGCCGCATCGCCCTCGCGGCCGCCGGGGGGCACGCCGTCCTGCCCGTGCGGCGACGCCCGCGCGTGGCGATCCTGGCCACGGGGGACGAACTCGTGGCGCCGGGCGAACCGGCGCGCTGGGACCAGATCGTCGCCTCCAACGGCCTCGCCGTCGCGGCCCTGGTCCGGGAATCCGGCGCCGAGGCGATCGACCTCGGGATCGCCGGGGATACACTGGCGGCCCTCGACGATGCCATCGGCCGTGCCGTCGCGGCGGAGGCGGACCTGCTCATCACCCTCGGGGGCGCATCGGTCGGCGACCACGACCTCGTGCAATCGGCCCTTCACGCCCGGGGCCTCGACCTTGGCTTCTGGCGCGTGGCCCTGCGCCCCGGCAAACCGTTGATGCATGGCCGGCTCGGCCGCATGGCCGTGCTCGGTCTGCCCGGCAACCCGGTCGCGTCGGTGGTGTGCGGCCTGCTGTTCGTGGTTCCGGCGATCCGGGCACTCCTGGGCAACCCGCACGCGGCCGCTGATGCCTCGGAGCCGGCCATCCTCGGCTGCGACCTCGCGGAGAACGACCTGCGCCAGGATTACCTGCGCGCCCGCATCGAGACGGCGCCCGACCGGTTGCCGGTGGTGTATCCGGAGAACCGCCAGGATTCGTCGATGCTGCGCATCCTCGGATCGGCCGAAGCGCTGCTGATCCGCGCGCCGCACGCCCCCGCGGCGAAGGCCGGTGCGCCCTGCCGCATCCTGCGCCTGGACCGGCGCCTGCTCTGACCGCCCGGCTCCAAGGCACTGGAGTCCGTCAGGTTCCTTTGGCTTGTCGGAATAACCGGTTTCCCCCGATCTCAGCCAAACTCCAGCCGGGACTCGCATCCCTCCGACGCAGGCCTCGTCCACTCCGGACCCGCATCTGGGTTCCCGCGCCGAAACGCGACGCCGTCAGCGAAGATAGGTCACGCTGTAGAGCGTGCGCCGCAGGGCCTCCTCATCGACCCAGACCCGACCGTTGTCACAGGCCTCGCGCATGCCCTCGCGCATCCGGGCGCAGTATTCGCCGGTGTTGTCCTGGACCCGATACTGGCAGCTGCCGCCGACCTTGCGGCGGCCGATGACGGGGCTGGCGTGATCGGCGTGCAGGTCCGGGTCCTTCGGGTCGCGGTCCTCCAGGAGGTACCAGCTGTAGCCGATGGTCGGCACCCGGCCGTGGTCGAGGGCGTAATCGATCATCGCCAGGATGCGGGCGACCGCCCGGCGGCCCGGCGGCCGGCCGGCCTCGCGCAGGGCGGCGAACTCCGCCTGATTGGCGGCGACCCGATAGGAGACCGGCAGCAGCGGCACCGGCAAGGGGACCCGGCGGCAGCGCGCCTCCACGTGGGCGATCCAGCCGGCGTTGAAGGTGTCGGTGCGGGGATCGCGCAGATGGGGCACGGTTCCGGCAAGGCTGCGGAAGCACAGGGGCCGGGGCGCGAGGCGGCTGCGGTAGCGCAGCGCCCGCAGGGTCCGGTCGGCGTAGCGATAGCCGTCGTTGGACGGCAGGTCCCGATCCTCGCACAGGCCGCCGATGTTGTAGAGCAGGGCGGCGGTGTCCTCCTCGCCACCCTCGATCTTGTCGAAGTACGGCAGCAGCTTGGGGTTGCCGATGTTGGACATCTCGGCGGCGTTGCGGCTCCAGGCGATGTCGGCCCGCCAGTTCGGATGGGCCTTCAGATGGGCGCGCAGGGCCGGGATCGCGGTCAGGCGTTCCGGATCGGCGAAGTAGGTCTTGGTCGCCACGTCGAGGGGCGAGATCTGACGCCCGAGCCGGTGCGAGATCATGTCGGCCGTGGCGTAGGCGAAGCAGATCGCGCTCTCGCCCTGGTTCAGCGGCATCTCGCGCGGCGAGGGCGACAGCGCGACGTCGCGGGTGCCCTCATGGACGTCGAACGGGATCGTGGCCGCGACCGGCGCGCAGGTGGGATTGCGCGCATAGGCCGGGTGGAGCGGCAGGATGCGCGGATCGACCTGCGCCCGGGCCGCCGTGACGGAGGACAGCAGAACGCCCGCCAGGGCGCACGACAGGACGCCCGACCGGACAGCCGCCCGGATGGCGCCTCCGATCCGGCCGGGACGCATCCTCAACCCTTCCGGCGCAGACGACTGGCGAAGAACCCGTCGAGGCCGCCGCGCAGTTCCGGGGCCTCACCGGTCAGATGCGCCGGCAGCGTGCGCAGGTCGCCGGCGGCGTCGATCGGCTCCGACAAACCGCCGAGTTCCGAGGCCTGCACCGGCACGCGCTCGAAGTCCGGGTTGCGGGTGAGGAAGGTCGCGACCTGGTACTCCCCCTCCTCCCGCTCCAGAGAGCAGGTGCAGTAGACGAGGCGGCCGCCGGGCCGCACGAGGGCGGCGGCCTTGTCGAACAGGCGCTTCTGCAGGCCGATGAGGCGGCTGATGTCACTCTCGGTCTTGGTCCAGGCCACATCGGGATGGCGCCGGAGAGTGCCGGTGGCCGAGCATGGCGCATCGAGGAGGACGGCGTCGAAAGCGCCCTCTTCGGGCATCGAGAGGGCATCGCCGACCCGGATCTCCGCTTCCAGGCCGAGCCGGGCGAAGTTCTGCGACAGACGCTCCAGGCGCGGGCTCGACCGGTCGACCGCCAGCACCGAGGCACCGGCGGCGGCGAGCTGCGCAGTCTTGCCCCCGGGCGCCGCGCAGAGATCGGCGACCCGCTCTCCGGGCGTGACCGCGAGGAGCCGCGCCGGCAGGGCGGCAGCGGCGTCCTGCACCCACCATTGCCCCTCGGCATAGCCCGGCAGGTCGGCGACGGCGGAGCGGACCTCGTGCAGGCGCACGCTGCCGGTCGGCAGGGCGACGCCGCCGAGGCGTTCGGCCCATTCGGCGGCCGATCCCCGTACGGTGATGTCGAGGGCGGCGCCCTGGAGATGGGCGGCCGCGATGGCCCGCGCGGTCTCGTCGCCATAGGCCGCGCGCCAGCGCCGGGCGAGCCAGTCCGGCGTGTTGTCGGAGAGCGGGTCGCCCGGATTGGCGACGATCGCCTCGCGCTCGCGCACGATCCGGCGCAGGATCGCGTTGACGAGTCCGGTAAGGTGCTGGAGCTGCGGATCGGCCTTGGCGAGGCGTACGCCGAGATCGACGGCGGCGTGATCCGGCACGTTGAGATCGAGGATCTGCACGGCCCCGGTGGCCAGGAGCGCCACGAGGCGCGGCTGATCCTCGGGCAGCCCCTGGGCCATGCGCTCGGCCAGGACCCGGCGCAGGAAGCCGAGGCGCCGGAAGGTGGCGGTGGCGATGGCGCGAGCCAGCCCGGCATCGGCGGCGTCGAGACCGGCGTTCCGGCCGGCCTGCGCGAGGGCGTCCTCGAGGGCGAAGCCACGGGTCTTGCCGATGAGGTCGGCCACCGCGCTGTGAGCGACCTGACGGGCGGCGAGGCCCGCGACGGTGCGGTCGATCGGCGCCGTCGGCGCATCCGTATTGCGACCTGTCGCCATGAATGCCACTTCCTGAATTCTTGAGCCCGCTCGCGGCGGACCTGTCTGCGATGCCCTTCCACCCACCACACCGAGATGCAAGCCATGACGAGCCCGGAACCGACGGAAAACCGCGCGGATGAGCCCCAGCCGGAGGCGAACAGGCGCCTGACGCCGGAGGCGGCTCGGGCGCTGGCCGAGGCGGCTGAACGCCGGGACGCCATCGATGCCCACGCCGCCGAGATCGCGGCCCAGCGCGAGCGCCAGGGCCGCGGCGGGCTGGAGCCGGTGCGCTACGACGATTGGGAGATCAAGGGCATCGCGGTCGATTTCTGAGGACGCGTTGCCGCCGGAACGTCCGGCATCCCCCTCCGTTGTTCCGGCCACCGCGTCAGCACCGAAGGACAACCCGATGGCCACCAAGGTTTCGAGCAACAACGCAGGCGAAGGCCCGCACGGCGAGGTCGCCCTGGCCCGGGGACAGACCGTGGCGATGCGCATGTGGCGCGACGAGGCGCCGAGCGCCGACAAGCCGATGGCGAAGCGCCCCTACGAGACCGTCGGCTACGTCATCGCCGGCCGCGCCGAGCTGATCGTGGACGGCGAGAAGGTCCTGCTGGAGCCCGGCGATTCCTGGCTGGTGCCGGAAGGTGCCGAGCACACCTACCGCATCCTCGAAGCCTTCACGGCCGTCGAGGCCACGTCGCCGCCGGCCCGCTGAGGGCCTGAAGGTCCCGCGCGGTCGCCGTGGCCGCGCGGGGTCGGGTTCTCTAAAACGGAGCCCGGACCTGCGCCGGCCGCCGGACGGTCGAGTGGGCGTCGCGTCATGTCCTCTCGGTCCTCCCGCGTGCTTGAATCGACGTCCGGTTTGCTGCGACCTCCGGTATGGGTACAGGACGATTGACTGGGAGGGCGGACCGGATGGCGGGTGAATCGGATGACGATCTGTTCCGATTCCTGGACCGCGAGACAGCGGACGCGGTGTTCGGGGAACGCCGCCGCCGGGCACAGGACAACGATCCGGAGTTCCGCGCCGAACCTGCCGTCGCATCGCCCGCCATTTCGCTGATGATCACCAATCGCCAGAGGACCGCGCTTCGCAGCTTGGGGTTTTCGGATGCGGCGATCCGGACGATGACGCCGGCGGAGGCGCACGGATACCTGGGCCTCGACAAGCCTGAGCGCTGATCCACCCTGCGAAGACATCGACCCTGCTGGACGGACCACCGATCATCGTCATCCGCCCTCGCACTTTGCTGGGGATTTCGCGGCGTAACCGCTATCGAACGGATCGGCTCTGCACCTAGGTTTCCGCCGAACCCGCTCGGCCCCATCGGCCTGAGCGGCCGGAGACCATCCGAGCCTGGACGCCGTGGAACCGACACACGCCTTCGATGCGATCGCGGATGCCCTCGAGACCACGGGGGCATACCGGGTGCTGCGCCAGATCAGGCCGTTCGTGGACAGCGCCGAGCCGCCGGACGAGCCGATTTTCATCGGCCTGATCGTCGACACCGAGACGACGGGAGTGGATCACAGCCGCGATGCCGTGATCGAACTCGGCATGATCAAGTTCGCGTATGGTGCCAGCGGGCGGGTCTACCGGGTGCTCGAGACCCTGAACCAGCTCCAGGACCCGGGGCGCCCGATCCCGCCCGAGATCACGCGCCTCACCGGCATCAGCGACGCCGACGTGGCCGGGCAGGCCATCGACGATGCGGCGGTGCACGCCATGGTGGCCGACGCCGCCGTGGTGATCGCCCACAACGCCAGCTTCGACCGGCAGATGTGCGAGACCCGCTGGCCGGTCTTCGCGGAGAAGAACTGGGCCTGTTCCTGCCATCAGGTGCCCTGGCGCGACGAGGGACACGAGGGCCTGAAGCTCGGCTACCTGCTGATGGATTACGGCGTCTTCCACAAAGGGCATCGCGCCATCGACGATTGCCGGGCGCTGCTTGCCCTGTTGGCCGCCCCGCTGAAGACCTCTAAACGCCTGGCCCTGTCGTGCCTGCTGGAGACCGCCCGCAAGCCGACGGTGCGGGTTTGGGCCGCCGGCTCGCCGATCGCCCAGAAGGACGTTCTGAAAGGCCGCAGCTATCGCTGGAGCGGCCGACGCCGTTGCTGGTACATCGACATCGCGGAGGACCGCCTCGACGTCGAGCGCGCCTTCCTGTGCCGGGAGATCTACCAGCGCGAGGTCCACGACCTCGTGGCGGATCGGATCACGGCGCGGGACCGGTTCTCGGTCCGGACCAATCCGGAAGCCTGAGGGCGGCGTCGGACGTGCCCTACTGCCGACACGTCCCCTCCGCGGCCTGCGCGCGAGAACTCAGCGCCCCAGCAGGGCGGGAATGACGGACCGCAGGCGGGAATAGCCCCGCGTCGACCGCGCCCACGCGGCTTCGTCCCACGGGCGCCGGACGCGGCGGCAGGCATCCGGCAGGGCCGCCGCCGAGGGTCCGACCGGCGCCCAGGCCGTGACCACCGGGAGGTCGCCGGCCCAATCGGCCCCGGCCGGACCGGCCGCGCACCCGAAATGGGCCTCCGCCCGGGACAGGGCGTCCGCCATCGCGGCGTCGTCCGCCGCCTTCACCCGATCGGCGGCGGCATCGGCATGAACGATCAGGCCGCCGATGCGCACGACTCGCGCGGGCCCCAGCGGCAGGCTCTCCGGGTGGAGATCGTCGAGATGCAGCAACAGGGCGACCTCGCCCTCCGGCGCCGTGTCGGCCGGCGGCAGCGGAACCTCGCGCGGCGGCATCGGCTCGTCGAGCGCATCCGGGTATTCGTCGAGCCCGACCGGATCGAAGCGCCCGTCCGTGTAGCGGCGGATGTTCTCCGCGCGGGCGACATAAGGCTTCCCTCGGGTGTGCAGGCCCGCCACCCAGCGCCAGGACAGCGTGTTGCTGGCCGGATCGCCGTCGAGCAGGTGACGCAGGAAGAAATCCGCCCCGAGCGCCCATGGCAGCCGCAGGGTGAAGATCCAGATCGAGGCGAACCACATCCGGGCATGGTTGTGCAGCCAGTTCGTCGCCACGAGTTCGCCAGCCCAGTCGTCGAAGCCGTCGATGCCGGTCCGTCCTTCGATCGCCGCCTCGTAGGTTCGCCGCAGACCAGGGTCGGCGGCCAGCCGCGCATGCCCGTCCGCGACCAGTGCGCGATAGTCGGTCCAGGCGGAGGGATGGGTTTCGAGGTGGCCTTTGAAATAGGTCCGCCACAACACCTCGGACACGAACTTCTCTGCGCCCCCGTCGCCGAACGCAGCGTCGGCCGCCGCCACAACCTCCGCCTCGGTGATGAGACGCCGGCGCAGGTAGGGCGACAGCGCCGACGTGGTCGGCGCAGCCCTCGGCCCCCGATCGGTGTTGCGGTCGGCCGCATAGGCCACGCCCGCGCCCCCGAGAAATTCGGAGAGGCGGGCAAGGCCGGCGGCGCGGGTGAGGGGGCGAATGTGGGACATGGCCCTGAGCTAGAGCCGCCCGGTCCGTGGCCGATGCGACCCAATCGCCCCCGGACCGGGGCGTTCTAGTTCGGGATCAGCTCACGGGCGGGGCCGCCGGTTTCCTGGCCGCGGGCCTGAGCGTAGCCCGGCAAAGCGGGGTTGCGGGCATTGCCGCTGTCGCTGTCCGGGCCGCCGAGCCAGTCCGCCGAACGCGGCGGCGTCAGGATCGAGCCGGTGATCGCCGGGCTCTCGGTCGGGTGCGGGAAAGTCCGGGCCTGGGAGGCGCCGGTCAGGGCCGCGATGCTGGCGGCAGATGCGAGAACGACGGCGGAAACAGTCTTGAACATCGTCATGTCGGGCCTCCTGTGGATCCTGCCTGATCCAACAGCGTCAAGCAGGGATGCCGGACAGACGATGTGTTCGGTTGCTTATTCCACCGGCCGATAAAGAATTCGGACTTCGTATCCGAGATCAGACCATCGAGGGGCAAGACGCGAGGCATGCGAGAAAGATTTCGATGCGCGCGTGGAATAATCGGGACTCGGCCGCGTCCATGCCCCCGTAGCCGGTTCCGAAGCGCGTCCGGCCCGAAACGAAGAGGAGCCCCGCCCATGCCAGGAGACCGGACATGACGGACATGATGCGCCTCATCGAGCCGCTGATTCCGGCCCTGCGCCGCTACGCAAGGGCTCTGCTGCGCAACCCGGCCGATGCCGACGATCTCGTGCAGGATTGCCTGGAGCACGCCGTCGGCCGCTGGCACCAGCGCCGGGCCGATGGCGACGCCCGGACCTGGCTCTTCGCGATCGTCCACAATCTCGCGGTGACGCAGATGCGCCGACGCGCCCGCCGCGGCGCCCACCTGCCGATCGAGGACACCGCGGAGGCCAACCTCGCGGTGGCGCCGACGCAGGAGAGCGGCCTGCGCCACCGGGACCTGATGAGCGCGCTCGACGCCCTGCCGGAAGAGCAGCGCAGCGTCCTCCTGCTGGTGACGGTCGAGGGCCTGTCCTACGCCGAGACCGCCGACATCCTCGCCATCCCGACCGGGACCGTGATGTCCCGCCTGTCCCGGGCGCGGGACCGGATGATCCAACTGATGGACGGCGCCGACGGGACCGTTCCGGCCAAGCGCCCGCTCCTGCGGAGGGTGAAATGACCATGCGTCCGATCGGCGAAGACGATCTCCAGGGCCTCGTGGACGAGCGGCTCGAGGCTGCCCGGCAGCGCGAGGTCGAGGCCTTTCTCGACGACCATCCCGAGGCGCGGGCACGGGTCGAGCGTCTGGTCGCCCTGCGCGCCGAGATGCGCGCCGCCTTCGCGCCTGTCGCGGCCGAGCCGGTGCCGGCCCGGCTGAACCTGGCGCGGATCGTCGAGGCGCGCCGCCAGCCACCTCGTCCGGCGTGGCACGCGATGGCGGCCGGGCTTCTGCTCCTGGTCGGAGGGGCCGGAGGCTGGGGCCTGCGCGAGGCGGTCTCGCCGGTGCCGACCGGCATCGAGGCCCTGGCTCAGTCGGCGAGCATGAACTACGCGGTCTATGCCCCCGACCACACCCGTCCGGTCGAGCTGGTAGCCACCAACCGGGACGAGATCGCGGGCTGGTTCTCGGCCCGGCTCAAGCGGCCGGTCGGCGTGCCGGACCTGAGCGGCGCCGGCTACCGCCTCATGGGCGGGCGCCTCGTTGCCACGCCGCAGGGGCCGGCCGGGCTCCTGATGTACGATGACGGCCACGGCGCGCGCTTCGTGATGCTGATGCGGCCCATGTCGGTGCCCGGCGACGCGCCGATGCGGCCCTACGCGACGGCGTCCGCGAACGGCTACGCCTGGGCCCAGGACGGGCTCGGCTACAGCCTCGTCGGAGCCGCCGATCCCGCAATCCTGCACCCCCTCGCCGATACGATCCGGCGCGCCACCGCGAAGGCCATCTGAAGGTCCGCCATGTCCATCCTGAACGACCTCACGGGCGCCGATCCGGGCTTGACCCCACGCGCCGTCCTCCTCCGGCTCGGCGCCATCGGGGGCCTCGTCGCCGGCACCGCCGGGGCCTTCGCCGCCGTCGGCGGCTGGCTCTCGCCGGGCGCGCTGGACCAGGCGCAGATCGTCGACCGCTTCGAGCGGGTCAACGGCCCGCATCCGGGATTCCGGCGCAACCATGCCAAGGGGCTCTGCCTCGCCGGCCGCTTCGAGAGCAGCGGCCGGGGGGCGCGCCTGTCGAAGGCGTCGCTGTTCGGCGCCGGGCAGGTCACGCCGGTCACCGGGCGCATCGCGCTGGCGGGCGGCCAGCCTTATGCGGCGGATGCGGCCACCACGGTGCGCAGCCTCGCGCTGCGATTCCACCTGCCCGACGGCGAGGAATGGCGCACCGGCAACAACGACATCCCGGTCTTCCCGGTCCGCACCCCGGAGGCGTTCTACGAACAGCTCCTCGCCGCCAAACCGGACCCGGGCACGGGGAAGCCGAACCCAGACGCGCTGAAGGCGTTCTTCGCGGGGCATCCCGAGAGCGCGAAGGCGGCCGCCCTGATCAAGGCGCGGACGATCACCGCCGGGTTCGCCGACGACACCTTCCGCAGCCTCAACGCCTTCCGGTTCGTCGCCCGGGACGGCACGGAGACGCCCGTGCGCTGGGCGTTCGTGCCGGATCAGGCCGCCACGGCCGAGAGCGCAGCCCAGAGCGCACGGGCGGACAAGAATTTCCTGTTCGACGCCTTTGCGTCCGCGGTCCGTCGAGCGCCGGTGCGCTGGCACCTCGTCGCCACGCTCGGCGAAAGGGGCGATCCCACGGCGGACGCGACACTGGCCTGGCCGACCGACCGCGCGACCGTCGATCTCGGGAGCGTCGTCGTCACCGCGACGGAGGCGGAGGCCGACGGCAATTGCCGCGACGTCAATTTCGACCCCCTGGTCCTGCCCGCCGGCATCGTGGGCTCGGACGATCCGCTGCTCAGTGCCCGCTCGGCGGCTTATTCCCAATCCTTCGCCCGCCGCGCCGGCGAGCCGAAGACGCCCAGCGCCGTCCACGACACCCCCGCGTCAGGAGCCGGATTGTGAGCCCCACCGCACATTTCAATCGGCCGGCCCGGCTGCTGCACTGGACCATGGCGGGCCTGATCCTCGCCATGCTGTTCATCGGCGTGGCGATGGTGACCTCGCTGGCGCATTATCAGGCCCTCGTGGCTTTGCACCGCCCCCTCGGGATCGGCATCCTGGTCCTGGCGGTGCTGCGCCTCGCCAACCGCTGGCGCCATCCGCCGCCGGACCTGCCGGCCGACCTTCCGGGCTGGCAGCGGCAGGCGGCGCGTGCCTCCCACATCCTGCTCTATGGGCTGATGCTCGGACTGCCGCTGATCGGCTGGGCGATGCTGTCGGCGGCCGGGTATCCGATCGGACTCGCCGGCGCGCTGGTGCTTCCGCCGATTCTGCCGCGCGATCCCGGTCTCTATGCCTGGCTCCGCCCGCTGCATACGGTCCTGGCCTACGCCCTTTTCGGCCTCATCCTGGCCCATCTCGGGGCGGCTTTGATGCACGGGCTGATCCGCCGGGACGGTGTCTTCGCCAGCATGGCCCTGCGCCTGACGCCATCCCGGTCGCGATAAGCACGACCCCCGATCAGCACGACCCCCGACCAGCACGACCGCGATGAACACGACACAGGATACGAGGCGAGACCCGATGGACCACACCGCAACGGGTCGGGTGCTCATCGCCGGGGGCGGCATCGCGGGTCTGGCCACCCGGCGGGCGCTGCACAGGCACGGCATTCCGACGCTGACCCTGGAACGGCGCGACGAGCCGGCCGATGCGGGCCTCGCCATCAACCTGCCGGGGAATGCGGTCCAGGCCCTCGCGCAGCTCGGCCTGGGCGATGCCCTGCGCACGGTGGGTTCGCCGGTGCGGCGACGCGAGTACCGCACCGAGAGCGGACGCCTCCTCTTCGCCGTCGACGAGGCGGCGTTCTGGGGAGACGAGATGCGTCCGCATTGCCTGCGCCGCGCCGACCTTCTGCGCCTGCTGGCGCGCGACCTTCCCCCGGCCGATCTCCGGCTGGGATTCGACATCGGCGCGGTGCGGCCGGAGCCGCAGGGCGTCACGGTCGACGGTCGGGACGGCAAGGTCGAGACCGGAGGGCTCCTGGTGGGCGCCGACGGCGTGCATTCCCGGGTTCGCCGCGACGTGTTCGGCGATGCGGCGCTCGGCGCGGCGATGCTGGCTCCGGCGAGCTGGCGCTTCATGGCCCCCAATCCGGGCCTCGACGCCTGGACGCTGTGGGCCGGATCGGGCGGGTTGTTCCTGCTGATCCCGGTCGATCGGGATGAGGTCTACGGCTGGGTCTCGATTTCGGGGACTTCCGCGTCCGGCCAAGCGCCGAGCACGAATGCGGGGCCGAACCTAGCCGCCTCCCGTGCTCGCTTCGCGTCGTTCCCACGCCTCGTGCGCGACACCCTCGAGGCGGTCCTGGCCCGGCCGGGCGCGCTCTATCACTCGCCTTTGGAGGAGGTTCGGATACCGAATTGGACCCGGGACCGCGTGGTGCTGGTGGGCGACGCCGCGCACGCGACCGCCCCGGTCTGGGCCCAGGGCGCCGCCCTCGGCCTCGAAGATGCGCTGGTGCTCGCCGCGCTGCTGGCCGAGCGGACGGATTGGAGCACGGTGGGCGCGGCCTACGAGGCCCTGCGCCGGCCCCGCGTGGCCCATGTCCAGGCCATGACCGACCGGCTGTCACGCACCGCCCGGCTGCCCGGATGGGCCCGGAACCTGATGCTCCCGGTCATCGGGCCGCGCAGCTACCGGGCCACCTACCAACCCCTGCGCATCCCGGTCCCGGCCTGAAGACCGCGCGCGAACGCTGGCGGTTCGGACCCGTCGATCCCGGCCGTCGATGTCTCCCGGGGACGGGCTCACGCGGCGATCAGGCTCTCGACGATCTCCTGAACGTTCAGCGCTTCGGCGAAGGTGGCGAGGGGATGCGGCTCGCCGTGCGCCATCCGGACGACGCCGTCCAGTTGACCCCGAAGGGCGATCAGCCGGGCGCGATCGTTGGGTAACGCGTCCTCCGCAGCTACGAAATGCCCGTCCGGTCCCATCCGCTCGGCGATGGACCAGTCGCGCAGGCGAATGGTGCCGGCGTCGCCTTCCAGGGTCCAGGTGTTGTGGTCGGCGAGGTCCGTTCCGCCGACTCGGCCTCGAAGGTGGACCGGGACGCCGCCCGCCGACAGCGTCGCCTCGATCGCCCGCTCCGCCCGACCGGCCTGCGGGAAGTCGGCATGACCCTCCAGCGATGCCAAAGGGCCGAGGAGACGCCGGGCCAGGAACAGGAAGTGCGAGACGACCTCGCGCGTGAAACCGCCCTCGGCGCGTGCATCGAGCCAGTTCACCGCATCCGCCTGCCAGGGCCGGGGCCAGTGCGCGAAGGCGACCGCGATGGTGAGGCGGCGCGGCGTCCCGACGACCCCCTCGGCGATCCAGCGCACGAGCGTGGCGACGGCCGGCGCGGCGGCGAACGGGAAATTGACCGCGCCCCGGATGTCGACCTCATCCACGAAGCGGCGCGCCTCCGCCACATCGACGGCCAGCGGCTTCTCCAGGAAGAGGCTCCGGCCGGCCGCCGCGGCCCGGCGCGCATAGCCAAGATGCGAGGCGGGCGGCGAGGCCACGTAGACGCAGGCGCTGGCCGCGATGAGCGCATCCGCATCCGCCAGCCTCGGAACCGCCGGATATCGGGCGGCGATGCGCGCGAGCGCCGCTTCGGACGGGTCCCAGATCCCGGCGACCCGCACGGACCCGGCATCCCGCCCGGCATCCGGACCGGACAAAACACCGAGCATGCGCTCGCCCATGATGCCGGCGCCGATGATTCCGAGAGCAAGGGTGTCGTGCGTCATAGGCGAAAGGCTTTCAGGGATGAGGGTTGCGGAGACGAGGTTCTTCGGGCCGCAGGCGCCAGCGCCCGGGAGGCTTCCAATTCACGTCTCGGAGGCGGTGGCGATGCGCAATACGGCGCCGGCTTCGGAGAGGCTCTGCAATTCCTCCGCCGGCTCGTGCGAATCCGTCACCAGGGTCCAGTTCCGGGGGAGCGGCGCCCAGGCGGTCTGCTCCGCCCGACCGAGCTTGCTCGCATCGGCCAGCACGATCACCTCGCGGGCCTGCCGCATCATGAGCGATTTGAGCGTGACCTGATCCAGGCTGGCCTCGCACAGGCCGCGTCCCGCCACGACGCCGTCCGCGCTCAGGATCGCGCGATCGGCCGTCATCAAGCGCAGCGCTTCGACCGCGAGCGGTCCGATGGTGCTCATGCTGGTGGCCCGCAGCGCCCCCCCCAGCACCACGAGGTCGAGCCCCGGTGCCTCGGTGAGGAAGGGCAGGAGCGCCAGGTTGTTGGTGATGATCCGAAGCCGCCGCTTGGCGAGAAGCTGGCCGAAGGCGGCCACGGTCGAGCCGGCATCGAGGATCAGCGTGTCGCCATCCGCCACCAGGTCGAGGGCGGCCCGCGCGATCGCCCGCTTCTCGGCGCCGTTCACCGCGAGCCGCTCGGCCAGCGTGGTTTCCGGCGGGCGGCTCGCCAGGATCGCGCCGCCATAGGTCCGGCGCACGGCGCGGATCGCCGAGAGGTGCTGAAGGTCGCGCCGCACCGTCGAGGCGGAGACGTTCAGGCGCAGGGCGACCTCGTCGACGTCGATCTCGCCGACGCTCAGGGCCTCCAGCAGCAGGTTCCGGCGCTCCTGGCTGCGCATCGACATGGGGCGGTCCTCCGGCCTTCGGTCCCGCGTCATGGCTGAGCCCGGCGGCGCTGGCCAGGAGGTTTCAGCCATCCCCGCCGGAAAGCCTCGTGTCTCAGGCGGCTTGCGCCTTCGGAGCGAGGTCGACGGCCTGACGCAGGGCCTCGATCAGGCTGCGCTCGTCGGCGATGCCGGTCCCGGCGATGTCGAAGGCGGTGCCGTGGTCGACGGAGGTACGGATCACCGGCAGCCCCACGGTGATGTTCACGCCGGCCTCGAGGCCCAGCACCTTGATCGGGCCGTGACCCTGATCGTGATACATCGCCACCACCATGTCGTAATCGCCACGTCCGGCCAGGAAGAACAGGGTGTCGGCCGGCAGCGGGCCGCGCACGTCCCAGCCCTTGGCGCGGCAGGCCTCGATCGCAGGCGTGATCTTGGCCGCTTCCTCGCCCCGGCCGAACAGGCCGTTCTCGCCGGCGTGCGGATTGATCGCGCAGACGCCGATCTTGGGGTTGGCGATCCCGGCCTTGACCAGGACGCCGTGGCCGCGTGCGATCACGCGCTCGACCAGGCCGGGCTCGATCTTCGCGATGGCGTCGATGAGCCCGATATGGGTCGTGACGTGGATGACCCGGAGCTTGGGCGAGACCAGCATCATCGAGACTTCGGGCGTACCCGTGAGATGCGCGAGCAGCTCGGTATGGCCCGGAAACTTGTGACCGGCGGCGTGGAGGGCCTCCTTGGAGAGCGGCGCGGTGCAGATGCCCTGGGCCTGCCCGGCCTGGACCACCTCGACGGCCTTCTCGATGTAGCGGTAGGCCGCCTCGCCCGCGACCGGGGAGACCTGGCCGAACGGCAGGTCGGCGGGGACGACCTGGAGGTCCAGGCACTGAACCGCCGTCTTCTGGAAGTCCGCCGCGCCGGCATCGGACAGGGACTCGACGGACATGTCGGTGCCGACGAGCCGGCCGGCCTGCCGGAGACGTTCGGCATCGCCGATCACCAGGGGCTGGCACAGGGCCCGGACATCCGCGTGCGCCAGCGCCTTCATGATGATCTCCGGGCCGATGCCGGCGGGATCGCCCATGGTGATCGCGATGGTCGGACGGGTCATGAGAAGCTTCCTTGGGTTCGGACGGCGCGCAGGCGCTCGCTGATACGGATGAGGCTCTCGGCGTCGCCGAAGGCGCCGGCCTTCGTGGCGACGGGAATCGAGAGACGGCCCAGGGTCAGGCCGAGGGAAACGCCGGGTTCGATCTCGTCGACGAGGCGAATCCCGTCGATGCCGAAGCGGGCGAGGAGGGCGGCGGCGGTCTCGCCGCCGGTCGCCGCGACGGCGCCGATCCGCGCCGCGATCGGATCGAGGGCCTCGGCGAGCGCCCGCGCAAGGCGCGGTCCGAGGCTCATGTCGAGGGCGTCGCCGATGGCGATCTCCACCAGGGCGTCGTCCCCCGCCGCGATCACGGCGGCGACGCGGGCGGCCAGATCGGCCCGGCCGGCCGGATCGCCCAGCAGCGTATCGGGCGAGACCGGCAGATGGACGACGTGGTCTTGCGCCGCAAGCCTTCGCATGGCCGCGCGCGAGGCCGCCGCGAGCGACCCGACGACGATCAGGCTGCCGGATCGGCTCGGGGGGATGTGGACCGCCCCCGTCGGGGCGGGCGCAAGGGTGTCCGCGAGGGCGTGGGCCAGCCCGGCGCTGCCGATGAAGAAGGGAACCGGCGCCACGGCAAGGCTCGCCGCCGCGATCCGCGCCAGATCCCCGTCCGTCTCGGCATCGCAGATCGCCACGCCCGGTCCGCCCTCGGCGATGCGGGCGAGACGGGACGCGAGATCGGGGCTGCGGATGACGGAGAGCGGAACCAGCGTCGTCTCGATCTCGGCCGTGCCCAGCACGAAGCCTAAATTGGCACTGGCGTAGGTGTGGTCCCGGCGCCAGACCTCGGCATCCTCCAAGGGACGTCCGGAGACATGGACGTGGCCCGCCAGCGTGGTTCGGCCGGTCGCCGGGAAGGCGGGGGCGCAGATCCCGAAGGCCGCGCCGGTCCGTTCCATCAGGTGGGCCATCGTGGCGGCGGTCTCGGCGGCGGGTTGTCCCCGAAGCGTCGAATCGATCTTCTTGAACAGAACCCTGTCCGGTTCGAGCCAGCGTTCGAGGAGGCCGCGATGGCGCTCGGCGGCGTCGGACGCGGACAGGCCGCGGCTGTCCGCGTCGTAGGCGAGCACCGGCAGGGGCCTGGAGTCATCCGGGGAGACATCGCCCGAGGTGGTGACGTCCCAGGTCACCGCGGCCGCGAGGCCGCGGCGCCCGAACGCGATGGCGCAATCCGCGGCGCCGGTCAGGTCATCGGCGAGAATGAGCCAGCGGCCGGACATCGTCAGCGGCCGGCAACGGTCGGCGCGGCGGCGAAATCTGTAGCCTCCTCGGCGCCAGCCACTTCGGCGCCAACCACTTCGGGATCGCCGAAGCGCCGCGACACCCAGGCGGTGAGGATCGGAACCAGGATCGCCGTGACGACGACGCAGGCGGCCACCAGGATGGTCGCCGGCCCGGCCGCATCGGCATAGGCCGGGTTGGCGGAGGCGACGATCGCCGGCACCGCCGCCGCGTTGCCCGCCGTCGAGGCCGCGGCGACGCCCGCGACGCCGGTCCCCCCGGTCAGGCGATCGGCGAAGAACAGCGGGATGCCGGTGAAGACCACCACGGCGACCCCCATGGCGAGGCCGAGCAGGCCGGCCTGCCAGACCTTCGACAGGTCGAGGCCCGCCCCGAGCGCGAAGGCGAAGAACGGGATCATCACGGGAATCGCCCGGCTGAGGAAGGCTCGCATCTCACGGTCGAGGTTGCCGATGATCATGCCGACGAGCAGCGGCAGGATCGCGCCGACGAGTGTCTGCCAGGGGAAGGCCGAGAGCCCCGCCACCCCGAGAGTCACCATGGTCAGGAACGGCCCGCTCTCCAGCGACATCACGGTGTAGGCGCCGACGTCCCGCGGGCGCCCGTACTGGCCCATCAACGCCATATAGAGTCCGCCATTGGTGTCGTTCATTGCGGCGACGATGGCGAGGGTCGACAGCCCCGCGAACAAGCCGGCCGCCACCGGCGCTTCGCCGAGCACCTGCCCGAAGATCAGGCCGAGGATCATGGCGATGCCGACCTTGACGATCAGCAGGGTGCCGCCCTTCTTCATGATATAGGGCGTCGCGCGGAAATCGATGCTGGCGCCCATGCAGACGTAGAAGACCGCCAGGATCGTCAGAGCGCCGGAAAACAGCGCTCCGGTGAACGATCCGAACAGCTTTGGCGTGCCGGGGAAGAACGTGGCGATCAGGGCGCCGGCCAGCAACGGCACGACCATCATGCCGCCAGGCACGGATTCGATGGTCCGTTTGATCGGGATCTGCATGTCGGACGATCTCCCTGCGCATTTTGCGCAATTTTGATTCTGATTTCATCCCGGATCTGCCGAACAATCGGCAACGAACACGTTTCCTCCCGGAACGACGACAATCATCTGCGCATTTTGCGCAGTTCGTCAATGAAATTGCGCAAGTCGCGCACAAATGGCGGGGTCGGGACAGGCACGGCGGGCGCGAGTGACGGGTCCAGCGATGCGGCGGACGCCAGCGCGCGTCCGGTGGCGTCGCGCCAGGGGCGGCCTCGAACCGCCTACGCGAGATGGCGGAGCGATGGCTTCGCACAGGGGACCTTCGCCCGGCCAACGGCCGCGCTGCGCGTCTCGGGACTGTCGGATTCGCGGATGCCGATCGAGAACCGCCCCGTCGATCGGATGGTCGCGTCGGAGCCGATCCGGCAGGGCGGGACGGCGCTCTTCGTCGGATCTGAGAGAGGGGCGGCGTTCGCAAGGCTGGAACGGCGTACCCTGGCGGCGCCGGCACGCTTGTCCAGCCAGAGCCGCGCGCCTGTTTCGACGCGCCGCGCGCCTGTTTCGACGCGCCGCGCGCTCGGCGCGCGACGGAGTCAGCGCGTCACGTAGACCTGCGTGCCCACCGAGACGCGCTCATACAAGTCGGTGATGTCCTGGTTGTACATGCGGATACAGCCGTAGGAGGCGTAAGTGCCGATGGAATTCGGCCGGTTGGTGCCGTGGATGGCGTACTCGCCGCCCGCGAGGGTCATGGCGGCGACGCCCATGGGATTGGACGGCGATCCACCGGCGATCACCGAGGGCAGACGCGGGTTGTCGCGCTTGACCTCGCGCGGCGGCGACCAGGCCGGCTCGACATACTTGCCGTCGATCTGGGTGGCGCCGCTCCACTGTTTGCCGGGCTTGCCGACGGCCACTGGATAGCGAATCGCGGTGCCGTCGCCGTTGACGAGATAGAGGCGGCGCTCCGAGGTGCGGACGATGATCGAGCCGGGCATCACGCCTTCATGAAAGGCGACGACCTCGCGCGCCTGGGCCGAAGCCACCAGGAAGTTTGCTTCCCCGCCGTTCACCCCGAGGACCGCCCCTGCGAGCGCCAAAACCCATCTGCCCTGCCGAACCATGACCCGTGCCTTCCGAAAGCGTGACCGTTTGCCCGATCATCAATCGCGCATCCAAGGTCTCGTTCCGGTAAAGCGAAGTGCTGAGCGTGCCGTATGACCCGGAAATCAGCAAGCGCGGTAAAGTCCCGCGACCACAATCAAGCTAAATCCGAGTGTTCATCTTTAGACTTCGTTGACTCTGTTGATCCGAACGGTCCTTAGCGCTCGATCAGGGTCATGCCGGATGCGAGCCGCTGCTGCCAGCCGTGACGGACAAGCTCCGGGTCTTCGTGCTCCTCGACCGGAAACCCGACGCAGAGATAGGCCACGAGGCTCCAGGCACAGGGAACGTCCAGCGTTTTGCAGACGGCTCCAGGCTCGAGGATCGAGACCCAGCCGACTCCCAGTCCATGGGCGCGTGCTGCGAGCCAGAAGGTCTGGACGGCGGTGACGACGGAGTAGCGCAGCATCTCCGGCATGGTCGCCCGCCCGAGGCCGTGGCCGGTCACCGTGGCCTCGTCGCAGAACACCGCGAGGTGCACCGGCGCTTCTCGCAGGCCCGCGAGCTTCAGCCGCACATAGGCCTCGCGCTGCTCCGCCTGATAGGCTTCGGCCGCGGCCGCGTTGCACCGCTCGAAACTTGCGATCACCGCGGCGCGGCGGTCCGCATCGCTGACGCGGACGAAGCGCCAGGGCTGGCTGTTGCCGACCGAGGGGCTGAAGGCCGCCAGGTCGAGGCAGCGCTGCAGCAGCGTCTCGTCCACCGGGTCGGTCCGAAAGCGGCGCACGTCGCGGCGCCAGGCGAACAAGGTCGTGAGCGTCTCACGAAAATCGGCATCGAAGCTGGCCACGATCCGTCCCCGCGGTACATTTCAGTCTTCTTAGCCGGACTTTGCCGCCGCGGTAGAAGATTTTCGTCGCGGCGCGGGCTTCGCAGGCAAACTTCAAAAAAAGGGCCGCGCTCCGAAGAGGCGGCCTGAAGTCCTTGGGTCTCGAAACCTCTGGAATGTCGGCCCCGTGGACCCGGGCGCCGGCCGAGGAGCTGGGGAGCCGTGAAGATCGGACGCCGCACCGGCACGGGATCGACGAAGTTTCGGCCACAGGTATCGGCGCTCATCAAGGCCGACCCTGGGCCTGACGGCGGCAAAATCGTGATGATGAGTCTTGCCGGCGCCCGGCCGAATCGCCGCCCTTGCGGGTGGGAAGGCACGGCACCATGATGAGGGATCAATCCCCGGACAGGAGCGACGATGAGCGAAACAACCGGTGCCGATCCGCGATTGCCCGAGCCTGCCGCCCGGGTCATCCCCTTCCCGAACGTGCCGGTCACCCCTCAGATCGCCTTCGACCGTGCCGAGCTGCGCGTGATCTTCAATCTCTACGGCCGGATGGTGTCGCAGGGGGAATGGCGCGACTACGCCCTCGATTTCCGCCGCGACAAGGCGGTGTTCTCGATCTATCGGCGCAGCTCGGAGATGCCACTGTACCGGGTCGAGAAGGACCCGAAGCTAGCCCGGCGTCAGGGCGCCTACGCGGTGGTGGCAGCCTCCGGGCTGGTGATGAAGCGTGGCACCGATCTCGCCCGGGTGTTGGCCGTGCTGGAGCCGCCCCTGCGCGCGGTGTGACGCGGGGGACGATACACCGAGGGCAAGGGGCGCCGCTCCCCAGACGTTGTCAGCCGGACCAACCCGTTCGACATGAAAAAGGCCCCGGCGGTGTCCCGCCGGGGCCTTTTCTTCGTTGGAGATTCGGTTCGCTTAGCGGCGGTCGCCGAGGAGCGAGAGCAGCATCTGGAACATGTTGATGAAGTCCAGGTACAGCGTCAGGGCACCGTTGACCGAAAGCTTGGCCGCACCCTCGGCATCGGCGCCGCTATAGAGGAACATCTCCTTGAGCTTCTGCGTGTCGTAGGCGGTGAGGCCTGCGAAGATCAGGACGCCGATCACCGAGATCGCGAACTGAAGCGCCGAAGAGGCGAGGAAGATGTTCACCAGCGAGGCGATGATGAGGCCGATCAGGCCCATCACCAGGAACGAGCCCATGCCCGACAGGCTGCGCTTGGTGGTGTAGCCGTAGAGGCTGAGACCGCCAAACGTCGCCGCCGTGATGAAGAACACCCGCACCACGCTGGCGCCCGTGAACACGAGCAGAAGCGAGGACATCGAGGCGCCCATCACCGCCGCGAAGGCGAAGAAGGTCAGGCGCGCCGAGGAGGCGGACATCCGGTCCATCCGCATCGAGAAGATGAAGATGAAGGCGAGCGGCGCCAGCATCACGACCCACTTCAGCGGGCTGGTGTAGAGCAACTGGCCGAACGGCGTCAGGGCAACGCGGCCGGTCGCCGTCTGCGCGACGGCGGCCATGTTGAGGCCCAGCGCCACGAGTCCCGAGATCCCGAGGCCAACGACCATGTTGTTGTAGACGCCAAGCATGAAGCTGCGCAGGCCCTGGTCGATCTCGACCTGGCTGCCGGCGTACCCGGTCGGCTGAGCGCCGTACCGGAAGGGGCTATTATCGAATGCCATGGGAGTTTCCCTTGGAAGCTCTCTCAGCGTGTGATTTCGGAAGGAGGCTCACGCACAGGACCTCTGGCACCCTGCGGCGCCTCAGGACGAAATATGTTCGGTCACGCTGCCCTGCACAAGGGGCCAGCCAAGGCTGAAAGGGCTGAATCGCACCCGCCTGTGCTGCTATTTTCCTACTTTCGTCGGGGATTAAATCCGTCGGTCGACAGGTGAGGATTGAACGAGGTCCGGTTAACCAAGGCACAGTGCCCCGGTCTGGTCTTCGGAACCAAGCGCGCCTGTGCGGCGGATCAGGCCGCCGCCTTGTCGAGGCAGCACTTCTTGAACTTCTTGCCGCTGCCGCAGGGGCACGGGTCGTTGCGGCCGACGCTCTTCAACGGGTTGCGGACGGGCTGGCCGACATCCTCGGCCGTCCAGGCCAGAGCCGCGACCGGGTCTTCGATCAGTCCGAACCGCTCCGGGTCGAAGCGCGAGAGGTCGTCGGGGCGCGCCTCCGCGTGGCGCAGGGTCTTGGCGAACCAGGGTGGATCGCTGAACTCGTCGGTCAGCCGCCCGTCGCGGCGCGCGGCACGGACGCGGGGCTCCAGTTCGCGCAGGCCCAGCAGGGCGATGGCCTCTTCCCAGCCGGCCCAGCTGACATCCCCCTCCACAGCGGTCCGCTTGTCGTCGAAGCGGACCAGCAGGTCGCGCGCCACCGGCAGCGGAATCCGGCCTGTCTGCGTCAGATAGGCCAGGGCGGCGAAGCCCTCGTGCCGGACCATGCCGTCCGTGGTGCTGTCGACCAGCAGGGCGGAGAGCGGATCGACCCCGCCGTCGAAGACGCTGACCAGGATCTTGGCCAGCGTCGTCGTCACGGCGTCGCCGATCAGGATGTCGAGGGCCTCCCCGTCGGCGTGCAGTAGCCGCACCAGCGGCTTGAACACCCGCGTGTCGCGCGCGGCTGCCAGGACATGCAGGCCCCAGAACAGCAGGTCGGCCTCGGCCTCCGCGAGGTCCGGCGGCCCGGCCGCCCGATCGAGGACGTCGAGCACCGCTTCGGCGATCCGGTCCGGCTCCGCCAGGGCCTCGCGCATCTCGCGGACCGGGAGGTGCTTGGCCGCCGAGAGCGCGGAGACGAGAGCCGGATCGAGCATGCGTGCGGTGTCCTGTCAGGAGCGGAGAGTCGCCCCGGTCTTGCGTCCGACCTCGGCGACGATGCGGGCGGTCACCGCCTCGATCTCCGCATCGGTGAGGGTCCGATCGACCGGCTGGAGCCGGACCGCGATCGCCACCGACTTCGAGCCTTCGGGGATGCCGACACCCTCGTAGATGTCGAAGACGTCGATGCCGGTGATGAGCTTGCGCTCCGCTCCTTGCGCCGCCTTCACCACCTCGCCGGCAGCGACATCGCGTCCGACCACGAAGGCGAAGTCCCGCGAGATCGGCTGGAAGTCCGACAGCCCGAGGGCGGGCTTCACCTTGGTGGGACGGTATTTCGGAAGCGGTACGGCGTCGAGGGTGATCTCGAAGGCGACGAGCTGTCCTTTGAGGTCGAGGGCCTTCATCACGCGCGGATGCACCTCGCCGAAGAAGCCGACCGGGTTCTTGGGGCCGAACTGGAGCGTGCCGGACCGGCCCGGATGCAACCAGCCGGGCCCGCCCGCCACGACCTGCAGGCCGCCGGTGGGAATGCCGAAGGCGGCCAGCAGCGCCAGGGCGTCGGCCTTGGCGTCGAAGGCGTCGACGGCGTCAGTCCGCGCATCCCAGTGGCGTCCCGCACCCGCATGGGTCGCGGTCCCGCGCCGGATGGCGGCGGCCCGGATGGTCTGGCCCTCCGGCTGGTCGTCGGCGAAGCACTGGCCGACCTCGAACAGGGCGACGTCGGCGCTGCCGCGGTCGGCGTTGCGCTGGGCGGCGCGGAGCAGGCCGGGCACCAGACTCGGGCGCATGTCCGAGAGATCGGCGGCGATCGGATTGGCCAGGGCCAAGTCCGCCCCGCCGCCGCCGAACAGGAGCGCGTCGTCGTGCGGGATGAACGACCAGGTCACGGCCTCGACGAGGCCTCGGCTCGCCAGCGCCCGTTTGGCGAGGCGCGTGCGCTTCTGCAGCACGGTCAGCGCCGGCTTGCCCACTGCCGCTTCGATACGCGGCAGGGGCTTCGGCTCGATGCGGTCGAGCCCGGCGATGCGGATGATCTCCTCGACGAGGTCGGCCTTGCCCTCCACGTCCGGGCGCCAGGACGGAGTGAGCACCTTCACCCGGTCGCCCGAGCCGGCGACGTGGAAGCCCAGGGCCTCCAGGGACACCTTCATCTCGGCCCGGGACAGCTCGATGCCGGCCAGCCGCCGGGTCTCGGTCCAGGGGAAGTCGATGACGCGCTCCGTCTGCGGCGGCTCGCCGACGATCACGGGCTGGCTCGGGCTGCCGCCGCAGATCTCCAGCACGAGGCGGGTGGCGAGGTCGAGGCCCGGCAGGGTGAAGGCCGGATCGACGCCACGCTCGAAGCGGTAGCGGGCATCGGTGATGATTCCGAGCCGGCGGCCGGACTGGGCGATGTTCACCGGGTCCCACAGGGCCGATTCGATGAGGACATCGGTCGTCGACGCGTCGCAGCCCGAGGCCTCGCCGCCGATGATGCCGGCGATCGACTCGACGCCGTTGTCGTCGGCGATGACGACGGTATCCTCGCTCAGCGCGTAGGTCTTGCCGTCGAGAGCTTTCAGCGTCTCTCCGTCCCGGCCACGACGCACCACGAGGCCGCCCGCCACCTTGGCGGCATCGAAGACGTGGAGCGGCCGGCCGCGATCGAAGGTCAGGTAATTGGTGATGTCCACGAGCGCGTTGATCGGGCGCAGGCCGAGCGCCCGCAGGCGCGCCTGCATCCAGTCGGGCGACGGGCCGTTCGTGACGCCGCGCACGAGGCGCAGGGTGAAGTAAGGGCAGAGGCCCGCATCGGGTGCCGCGAAATCGAGGGTGACGGGCACCGGACAGGCGCCCTCCCCGCGGACCGGCGGCTGGGGCGGCCGCTTGAGATCGCCGAGGCCGGTCGCCGCGAGATCGCGGGCGATGCCGTGGATCGAGGTGCAATCCGGCCGGTTCGGGGTCAGGTTGATCTCGACCACCGGGTCGTCGAGCTTGGCATAGAGGGCGTAGGGCCGGCCCGTGGGTGCGTCCTCGGACAGGTCGAGGATGCCGCTCGATTCCTCGCCGAGGCCGAGTTCCGCGCCCGAGCACAGCATGCCGTGGCTCTCGACGCCGCGGATGGTGCCGATCGCCAAGGTCTTGTCGAGGCCCGGAACGTAGGTGCCGGGGGGCGCGAACACCGTTTTCATGCCGGCGCGGGCATTGGGGGCACCGCACACCACCTGGAGCGGCTGGCCATTGCCGGCGTCGACCGTGCACACGCGCAGGCGATCGGCATTGGGGTGCTGCTCGGCCGTGAGGACATGCGCCACCACGAAGGGCTTCAGGCTGGCGGCCTTGTCCTCGATGCCTTCGACCTCCAGGCCGATCCGCGTCAGCGTCTCGGCGATGGTTTCCAGGGAGGCCTCGGCATCGAGGTGGTCCTTGAGCCAGGAGAGGGTGAATTTCATGGGTTCGGCTCTTCGACTCAGATTGGTCGGGGTTTGGCGACCAGGAGGATCGCGAGTTCGAGACGTTGCGGCTTCTGCACTTCTTCGATCAGCGCAATGGTCTGCCGAGCCGAAGCGATGATCGTCTGGGTCCGCTCCAGACTGACAGGAAGGACCGGCGACGCGTAATCGGCCGCATGTCGATCGTCCTGAAGCTTGGTGAATGCGGCACCGATGGCGAGAACCGTCGAGCCGATCCGTTCCGCGGCCTTGCCTGCGAGGCGCGTTTTTGCAGACCCATGATCCACAGATCGATAGATTGGATCGTGTGTCCCCGTTCTGCTCCAGCCGACCAGTTCATCCGCGCACAGGTAACAGAGCGCGTGGAACACCGCGTAATAGGCCGTACTGACAGCTCGGCGCATGGCCGCTTTCCTGACGTTCGGCGTACCGGGCGACAGCGCCAAGCCGTCCGCAACTTCGAGGAGATTATAGACCAGCGGGTTACCCAGCTTCGGCATCATTCGGTCTCGGCCGTATCGTCGGGTGGCAGGTCCTCGTTGGACACGGAGAAATCGAGATAGGGAAAGCGCTCCTCCCCATTCGCCAGAAGCTCGCTCCGCAACAGCCCTATGGCCCTGACCGAGGGGCGCTGGGCGGCCGGTACGGCCGAGGGCTTGAAGTGAGCAACGATCGCCAGCGCCTCGTCTCCGGCGTGATCGACGTAAGGGCGCACCTCCGCGCGATCGAAGCCGAACGGGCCAAGCGTTTCGCTCAAGGTCCGATGAACGATCGTTTCGATATCCGTCGCGGTCATGGCCTGGACCTCTCTGATGACCTAGCCCGTCAGACCGGCCACCAGGCTCGGAATGTCGAGCGGCCGGAACCCGTAATGGTCGAGCCAGCGCACATCCGCCTCGAAGAACGGGCGCAGGTCGGGCATGCCGTATTTCAGCATCGCGATCCGGTCGATGCCGACGCCGAAGGCGAAGCCCTGGACGCTGTCGGGATCGAGGCCGCAATTGCGCAGCACGTTGGGGTGAACCATGCCGCAGCCGAGGATTTCGAGCCAGTCGGTGCCCTCGCCGAAGCGGATCTCGCCGCCCTTGCGCGAGCACTGGATGTCGACCTCGGCCGACGGTTCGGTGAAGGGGAAGAAGGACGGCCGAAACCGCATTTTCACCGACTCGACCTCGAAGAAGGTGCGGCAGAACTCCTCCAGCACCCATTTCAGATTGGCGATGTTGGCCGCCTTGTCGATCACCAGTCCCTCGACCTGATGGAACATCGGCGTATGCGTCTGGTCCGAATCGTGCCGGTAGGTCCGGCCCGGGCAGATCACCCGGATCGGCGGCTGCTGGGCCCGCATGGTCCGGATCTGCACCGGCGAGGTGTGGGTCCGCAGCACCTTGCGCTGGCCGTTGCGGTCTGGAGCCAGGAAGAAGGTATCGTGCATCTCGCGGGCCGGGTGGCCGGGCGGGAAGTTGAGGGCGGTGAAGTTGTAGTCGTCGGTCTCGATGTCGGGACCTTCGGCCACCGAGAAGCCCATATCGGCGAAGATCGCCGTGATCTCGTCCATGACCTGGCTGATCGGGTGGACGCGGCCGCGCACCTCCGGCGCCTCGCGCACCGGCAGAGTCACGTCGATGCGCTCGGCCGCGAGACGGGCGGACAGCGCCGCCTCGGCCAGCGCATCGCGGCGCGCGGCGAGGGCGCCCTGCACCCGGTCGCGCAAACCGTTGATCAGGGGACCGCGGGTCTTACGCTCGTCGGGCGTCATCGACCCCAGGGTCTTCAGGAGTTCGGAGACCGACCCCTTCTTGCCGAGGGCCGCGACGCGCACGGTATCGAGGGCGGCCTCGTCGGACGCGTCCGCGACCTGACGGAGCAGGTCGCCTTCGAGGGTATCGAGATCGGTCATCGATTCAACTCACCGGCTGCGGCGCCGACCCCGAGAGGGCCGGGCGGGCTCGATCGGCCTAGGGCGAGGGTTTTCCCGGGCGGCGCCCGCAATGCAAGCGGCGGGGAGCCGGAAAACACCCGTGCGGTACGAAAAGACGAAAGGCGCGGCTCCCCGCGGGCGCCGCGCCTTTCGTGAAGAACAGCGCTCGGCTCGCGGGCGAGCCGGGCTCGCCTCAGGCGGCCTTGGCGGCCGGAAGGGCGGCCTTGGCCAACTCGACCACTGCCGCGAAGGAGGCGGGCTCGTGGATGGCGAGCTCGGACAGGGCCTTGCGGTCCACCTCGATGCCGGAGATCGACAGGCCGTTGATGAAGCGCGAGTAGGTCAGGCCATGCTCACGGACCGCGGCGTTGAGGCGCTGGATCCAGAGCGCGCGGAACGTGCGCTTCTTGTTCTTCCGATCGCGGTAGGCATACTGCATGCCCTTCTCGACCGCCTGCTTGGCGATCCGGATCGTATTCTTGCGGCGGCCGTAATAACCACGGGCGGCCTTGAGGACTTTCTTGTGCTTCGCGTGACTGGTCACGCCGCGCTTGACGCGGGCCATGGGTGTTCTCCTGGATTACGAAAAAAGCAGTGTCGGCGTCGTGAAGGCTTACCGGCTGTTCGGCAGGAAGTACTTCTTCACGTTGGCAGCATCGCCCTCGAACAGGGTGGTGGTGCCGCGCAGGTTGCGGATCTGCTTCGTCGTCCGCTTGATCATCCCGTGGCGCTTGCCGGCCTGGGCATACATGACCTTGCCGGTGCCGGTGATCTTGAAGCGCTTCTTCGCGCCCGACTTGGTTTTCAGCTTGGGCATTTGGCTCTCCTGAACGCGCAGCGGCTCCGATCCGGTTCGGATCGAAGAGATGCGCTCGGTTGATGCTTCTGATGGAGCAGCACGAACCGCCACGGCAGCCCTATCGGCCGGGCGGTTCAACGCGAGGGGGCTATGACAGAAAAGCGACGCGGGTTCAATGCCGGGTTTGGCGCCGAGCTTCCGGGCCCTGCCCTGGGCCATACCCGGGGCCAAGTTTCGGCAATGTCCTGCGCCAGACCCGGGGCGGGATCCCGCGCAAAGTCGGCAGCTGGAAATTCCCTCGGAATTGCGGCGCGCGGTTGCTTGACAGCCCCCGGCCCGGAACCTAAACCCCCGACACCGCCGGAAACGGGGCGGGACGTCAAGCGGGCGTAGCTCAGTTGGTTAGAGTGCCGGCCTGTCACGCCGGAGGTCGCGGGTTCGAGTCCCGTCGCCCGCGCCACGTCACTTCTGTTCCGAATCTAGGATGCGGGCGTAGCTCAGTCGGTTAGAGTGCCGGCCTGTCACGCCGGAGGTCGCGGGTTCGAGTCCCGTCGCCCGCGCCATCGTGCTCGCGACACGTTTCATCTCGCTTTTGCTTCCCTCCGCCCTACCCTTCTCTTGTCATCGGACCGGAGAGCGACGGATGTCGGGCGTCTTCTTCCTCTATTTCACTGTCTGCCTCGCGCGCGCACCGGACACCTGCGAGTCGCGCAAGCTTGCCCTCGATGTCGAGGACGCCCCGGCCTGCCTGCACGTGGCCCAGCCGCAATTGGCCCAGTGGATCGGCACGCATCCCGAGTTTCGCATCATGGCCTGGCGCTGCGGCGCGCCGCCCCGCGATCACGGCACGCGGATCTGACCGCCCCACCGACCGTGGCCGACGCACCACAGGCGTGAGACGGCGCGTCCCAACTCGGAGCACGCCGCGTTTTCGCCGCATCGGACCGGGAAGGCCTTCACACCCGAAGCCTCCCGCGAGTCCCGTCCCAAACCATGCCGTCCGAAACTCTAGCCCCCGAAATCGCGACATCCGTTCACGCCACCCCCCGCCCCTGTCCTCGGTCGAGATTCTCCGGGTCCGAGGCCGGCGCGCGGATCGCCGCCCTATCCCTTCTCCTGGTGCTGGCCGGTTGCGGTTCGCCGGCGAGCCTGCTCGCACCCGATCAGCCGACCAGCGTGGTGATCCTCGACGAACAAGCGGCTGCCGCCGCGATCTCACGCTACCGGGCCCAGCACGGCCTCGGCCCGGTGGTGATCGATTCGAGCCTGATCCGGGCTGCATCCTATCAGGCTGCCTCCAACGCGAAGGCCGGGCGCCTGAGCCACGAAATCGGCGGCACCTTTAATGCCCGGATGGCGGAAGCCGGGTTCGGCCGCGCCTACGCCTCCGAGAATCTCAGCGCCGGCTCGGCCACCTTCGACGAGGTGCTGGCCCGCTGGAAGAATTCACCCGAGCACAACCGGAACATGCTGATGCCGCAGCTCAAGCGCGTCGGCATCGCCCGGGTGGACGCACCCGGCACCCGCTACAAGCGCTTCTGGGCCCTGGTCATGACCGGCGGCTGACTAGGCGCCGTCGGTATCCGCCTCGGCCAGCCCATCCTGCAGGGACCGTATGATCGTCCGCATCTCGGGCACCATCGCGATGGCCTTGGCGATGCGCTGCGCCTCGTCCCGGGTCATCACCCCGGTCGCGGCCCGCCGATCGGCATCGTCGGAGAAGTACGTCCAGGCAACCGCAAGCCCTTCGCCGTCCTCGACGCAGAAGCTCTCGGCCCGCTCGACCACGATCCAGGGCGGCGGGAATCCCCGCGCGGGCTGCAGATCCGTTCCGGCTTCATCGCTCACGGATGCCCCCCTGCAGAAATCGTCGCTCGCCCGGGAGTCCTACGCGATGGCGCGCGCCTGCACGCCTCATGGGACAGCAGACCTGACGACAGGTGTCTGGTGGGCGGTGACGGGCTCGAACCGCCGACCCTCTCCGTGTAAAGGAGACGCTCTACCAACTGAGCTAACCGCCCGATGCGCCGCTTCGTAGCGGAAGCGGAGGATCGGGCGCAACCCTCTTGCCTGCATCGCAGCCCTCACCGCAGAGAAAAGGCCCCGGCGTATCCGCCGAGGCCTCGTGTCGCATCAGGGTCCGCTCAGCCCCGGAGGGGTGAGCATGAGCGCCCTAGTGGGCGATCACCGTCGCGGATTCCTCGTCGGCGATCACGGGACGGACCTTCGGGGCAGGCTCCTCCCATTCGATCGCCTCGGGGACGCGGACCAGGGCGTGCTGCAGCACCTGGTCCATCCGCGAGACGGGGATGATCTCCATCCCGTTCTTCACGCTGTCGGGCACCTCGGCGATGTCCTTGGCGTTCTCCTCGGGGATGAGGACGGTCTTGATGCCGCCGCGCAGAGCCGCGAGCAGCTTTTCCTTCAGGCCACCGATCGGGAGCACCCGACCGCGCAGGGTCACCTCACCCGTCATCGCCACGTCGCGGCGCACCGGAATGCCCGTCAGCGTCGAGATGATCGCGGTCGCCATGCCGATGCCGGCGGACGGACCGTCCTTCGGGGTCGCCCCCTCCGGAACGTGGACGTGGATATCCCGACGCTCGAAGAGGGGCGGCTCGATGCCGAAATCGACGGCCCGCGAGCGGACGTAGCTCGCCGCAGCGGAGATCGATTCCTTCATCACGTCGCGCAGGTTGCCCGTGACCGTCATCTTGCCCTTACCGGGCATCATGACGCCTTCGATCGTCAGCAACTCGCCGCCGACTTCGGTCCAGGCCAAGCCCGTCACCACGCCGACCTGATCCTCCTCGTCGATCTCGCCGTAGCGGAACTTCGGCGGGCCGAGGAAGACCGGCAGGGTCTCCTCGGTGACGGCGACGGCCTTCACCTTGGTGATAAGGATCTCCTTCACCGCCTTGCGGATCAGATTGGAGATTTCACGCTCCAGGTTGCGGACGCCCGCCTCCCGCGTGTAGCGGCGGATGAGCATCAGCAGGCCGGCATCGTCGATCTGCCACTCCTTGGCGTCGAGACCGTGCTTCTTCACGGCGCCCGGGATCAGATGCTTGCGCGCGATCTCGAGCTTCTCTTCCTCGGTGTAGCCGGCGATGCGGATCACCTCCATACGGTCCATCAGGGGCGCAGGGATGTTCAGGGTGTTGGCGGTGGTGACGAACATCACGTTCGACAGGTCGTAATCCACCTCCAGGTAATGGTCGTTGAACGTGGCGTTCTGCTCCGGGTCGAGAACCTCCAGCAGGGCGGCCGACGGATCACCCCGGAAGTCCATGCCCATCTTGTCGATTTCATCGAGCAGAATGAGCGGGTTCGAGGTCTTCGCCTTGCGCATCGACTGGACGATCTTGCCCGGCATCGAGCCGATATAGGTCCGGCGGTGGCCGCGGATCTCGGCTTCGTCACGCACGCCGCCGAGCGACATGCGCACGAACTCGCGACCCGTCGCCTTGGCGATGGATTTGCCGAGCGACGTCTTGCCGACGCCCGGAGGTCCGACGAGGCACAGGATCGGGCCGGTGAGCTTGTTCGCCCGCTGCTGCACGGCAAGGTACTCGACGATCCGCTCCTTCACCTTGTCGAGGCCGAAATGGTCCTCGTCGAGCATGACCTGGGCGCCGAGCAGATCTTTCTTGATCTTCGAGCGCTTGCCCCACGGGATGCCGAGCATCCAGTCGAGGTAGTTGCGCACCACGGTCGCTTCCGCCGACATCGGCGACATTTGGCGCAGCTTCTTCAGCTCCGCCACCGCCTTGTCGCGGGCCTCCTTGGTGAACTTGGTCTTCTCGATCTTCTCCTCGAGCTCGGCCAGCTCGTCCTTGCCGTCCTCGGAGTCGCCCAGTTCCTTCTGGATCGCCTTCATCTGCTCGTTGAGATAGTATTCGCGCTGGGTCTTCTCCATCTGCCGCTTGACGCGGGTCCGGATGCGCTTTTCCACCTGGAGCACGGAGATCTCGCTCTCCATCAGCGACAGCACGCGCTCGAGGCGCTGCGCCACCGTGGGGATCTCCAGGATCGCCTGCTTGTCCGCGATCTTGACCGCGAGGTGCGAGCCGACGGTATCGGCGAGCTTCGAGGGCTCGTCGATCTGGGTGACGGCGGAGACGACCTCGGGCGAGATCTTCTTGTTGAGCTTCACGTAGTTCTCGAACTCGGCGATGACCGAGCGTGCGAGGGCTTCCGCCTCGACACTGTCACCGAGTTCGTCGGTGAGGGTCTCGGCCTCGGCCTCGTAATAGGTGTCGGACTTGGTGAAGCGCGAGATCTTGGCGCGGCCGGCGCCCTCGACCAGCACCTTCACGGTGCCGTCGGGCAGCTTCAGCAGCTGCAGCACGCTGGCCAGGGTGCCGATCTTGTAGATCGCGTCCGGCGAGGGGTCGTCCTCGCTGGCATTGATCTGCGTCGCCAGGAGGATGTGACGGTCAGTGCGGACCGCCTCCTCGAGGGCGCGGATCGACTTCTCGCGACCGACGAACAGCGGCACGATGATGTGCGGGAAAACGACGATGTCGCGCAGGGGAAGGACGGCATAAGAGCCCGTCGAGCCCGGAACGACCGGCTGGCGCGATTTCGATTGAGTCATATCGGACTTCCTCATGATGGACGCCGGGCAGTCGCTCCTCCCAGGGAGCAAGCATCCTGCCAGGGGCCGACCGGGCCGCGAGGGGGTCGGAAGCGTGTTGGGAAGAAACGGTCCCTCGGAGGACCGTGTTCAGGGATGCGGCTGGTGGCGGGACACCGCACCTCGGCGGGTGAGCGTGCGGCCATCGCGCTGAGCCTGAGATGGAAATCGGGGCGGATGTTTTCAAGCATCCGCCCCGAGGCTCGACCCAGACCTGACGAGACCCGCGCGGCGCCTCAGGCGCTGACGCTGGCCGGGGCTTCCTTGTTGCGGTCACCGTGGATGTAGAGCGGCCGGGCCTTGCCCTCGACCACCTCGGGGCCGATCACCACCTGCTCGACGGATTCGAGGCCCGGCAGGTCGTACATCGTCTCCAGCAGGATGGTCTCCAGGATGGAGCGCAGGCCGCGGGCACCGGTCTTCCGCTCGATCGCCTTGCGGGCGACCATGGACAGCGCCTCCTCCTGGAAGGTGAGGTCGACGTTCTCCATCTCGAACAGGCGCTGGTACTGCTTGACCAGGGCGTTCTTCGGCTCCTGCAGGATGCGCTTCAGCGCGGTCTCGTCGAGGTCCTCGAGGGTCGCCAGCACGGGCAGGCGGCCGACGAACTCGGGGATGAGGCCGAACTTCAGCAGGTCCTCGGGCTCGACGTTGCGGAAGATCTCGCCGGTGCGGCGGTCGTCCGGAGCCTGCACGGTCGCGCCGAAGCCGATCGAGGTGCCCTTGCCGCGCGCCGAGATGATCCGCTCCAGGCCCGCGAAGGCGCCGCCGCAGATGAAGAGGATGTTGGTGGTGTCGACCTGCAGGAACTCCTGCTGCGGGTGCTTCCGCCCCCCCTGCGGCGGAACGCTGGCGACGGTGCCTTCCATGATCTTCAGGAGGGCCTGCTGCACGCCCTCGCCCGAGACGTCGCGTGTGATCGACGGGTTGTCGGACTTGCGCGAGATCTTGTCGATCTCGTCGATGTAGACGATGCCGCGCTGCGCCCGCTCGACGTTGTAGTCGGAGGCCTGGAGCAGCTTCAGGATGATGTTCTCGACGTCTTCGCCGACGTAGCCGGCCTCGGTCAGGGTGGTGGCGTCCGCCATGGTGAACGGCACGTCGAGGATGCGGGCCAGGGTCTGGGCCAGCAGCGTCTTGCCCGAGCCGGTCGGCCCGATCAGCATGATGTTCGACTTCGCCAGCTCGACGTCGTTGTGCTTCGAGGCGTGGGCGAGGCGCTTGTAGTGGTTGTGGACCGCGACCGAGAGGACCTTCTTCGCGAAATCCTGGCCGATGACGTAGTCATCGAGCACGCGGCGGATTTCCTTCGGGGTCGGCACCCCATCGCGCGACTTCACCAGGGAGGACTTCGATTCCTCGCGGATGATGTCCATGCACAGTTCGACACACTCGTCGCAGATGAACACCGTCGGGCCCGCGATCAGCTTGCGGACCTCGTGCTGGCTCTTGCCGCAAAACGAGCAGTACAGCGTGCTCTTCGAGTCGTTGCCGCCAGTCTTGCTCATATCGGTCTCCGTTCGCGGGCATGGCGCCGGTCCGGGGCGCACACGCATCCTTCGAATTTAATGGCGTCCGCCTAAAGAAACAGTCACCTGCGCGCATCTGCCGGCTTCGATCAGACTGGCGATGCAAGCACGCGACCGCGACGGGATCAAGGCGGGGCGGCGAAATGCAGCCGCCTCGTAACGACGCGCCGGACCGGACGAGTCCGGCGGTCGTTGCGAGATGTGGCGCCCGTGATCAGGCGGCGGCGGGCTCGGGCCGCTTCTGGATCACCTCGTCGATGAGCCCGAACTCCTTGGCGGCGTCGGCCGTCATGAAGTTGTCGCGCTCCAGCGCCTGCACGATGGTGTCGTAGTCGCGACCGGTGTGCTTCACGTAGATCTCGTTGAGACGCTTCTTGAGCGCCTCGATCTCGCGGGCATGGATCAGGATGTCGGTGGCCTGGCCCTGGAAGCCGCCGGAGGGCTGGTGGACCATGATCCGGGCGTTCGGCAGGGCGAAGCGGTGGCCGGGCTCGCCGGCGGTCAGCAGCAGCGACCCCATCGACGCCGCCTGGCCGACGCAGAGCGTCGTCACGGGGCAGCGGATGAACTGCATCGTGTCGTAGATCGACAGGCCCGAGGTGACCACGCCGCCGGGCGAGTTGATGTAGAAGGAAATTTCCTTCTTCGGGTTTTCGGCTTCGAGGAAGAGCAGCTGCGCCACGATCAGCGACGCGCCGTAATCCTCCACCGGACCGGTGAGGAAGATGATGCGCTCGCGCAGCAGGCGCGAGTAGATGTCGAAGGCACGCTCACCGCGGCTCGACTGCTCGACCACCATGGGCACGAGCGCGCTGTTATAATAGTCGACCGGATCTCTCATCATCACGTGCCCCAGCTACAAGGGGTCCGGCCGCGCCGCGAATCGGGCGCGCACCGGACGTTTCAGCGAACTACGGCGATGGTGAACATCGCCTTACTCTCAAGCCCGCCGCCCTCGTGGGAGCAGCCGGGCTCAGTCGGCCTTGGCGACGGCGGGCAGGCCCTCGTCGGTTCCGGTCGAAGCCGACTCGGTCGTCTCGGCCTTGGCCTCGCCCTCAGCCGAAGCGTCGTCCTCGTCGGCGAACAGCGCCTCCTTCGAGACCGGCTCCTCGGTGAGCGTCACCTGCGCGAGCACGTGATCGACGACCTTCTCCTCGAAGATCGGCGCACGAAGCTCGGCGAGCGCCTGGGCGTTCTTGCGGTAGAAATCCCAGACCTGCTGCTCCTGGCCGGGATATTGCCGCACCCGGGCGATCAGCGCCTGGTTCACCTCGTCGTCCGTCACCTTGATATCGGCGGTCTCACCGACCTGCGCAAGCACCAAGCCGAGGCGGACGCGGCGCTCGGCGATTTTGCGATACTCGGCGGTCGCCTTCTCCTCGGTGGTGCCCTCGTCCTCGAAGGTCTTCTCGCGGGTCTTCAGGTCCTGCTCGACCTGGGCCCACACGGCGGCGAACTCCTGATGGACCAGGCTCGGAGGCAGCTCGAAGGCGTATTTGGTGTCGAGAGCGTCGAGGAGGTCCTTCTTGAGCTTGCGCCGGGACTGCGCCTCGAAGTCGCTGCCGATGGCGGTGGAGACCGCCTCCTTCAGCTTGTCGAGGGACTCCATGCCGAAGTTCTTCGCGAGCTCGTCGTCGATCTTGGTCTCGCCCGGAGCCTGGATCGCCGTCACGGTGACGTCGAACTCGGCATCCTTGCCGGCGAGATGCGCGGCACCGTAGGCCTCCGGGAAGGTCGACTTGACGACCCGCTGGTCACCTACCTTGGCGCCGACGAGCTGCTCTTCGAAGCCCGGGATGAACGAGCCGGAGCCGAGCTCCAGGTCGATGCCCTCGCCCTTGCCGCCGTCGAACTCGGTGCCGTCGATGCGGCCGACAAAGTCGATGGTGACGCGGTCGCCGGTCTCGGCGGCGGCACCCTCCTCGCGGGGCGCGAATGCACGGTTGGACGACGCCATGCGGGTGATGGCCTCGTCGACCTCCTCATCGGAGGGCTTGGCCACCTGCTTGGTCAGATTGACGTCGGACAGGTCGACCAGCTCGAAGGTCGGCAGAACCTCGAGGGCGACGTTGAACGAAACGTCGGCTTTCGAATCGAGGGCGCGCTCGACGATCGACTGCTCGCCGGGGAACTCGATCTTCGGCTCGAGAGCGAGCTTGAGGTTGTTGTCCGTGACGATCTTCTGGTTCGCCTCGTTGACGGCGTTCTGCAGCACGTCGGCCATCACGGAGCGGCCATACAGCTTGCGCAGGTGCGCGACCGGCACCTTGCCCGGACGGAAGCCCTTGATCTGGGCCTTGTCCTTGAGGGTCGACAGCTCGCTGGTCAGGCGCTCCTCGAGCTCGTTCGCGGCGAGCAGGACCTGAAACTCGCGCTTCAGTCCCTGGGAGAGTGTCTCGGTCACCTGCATGGTCGTCTTTCCGCTGTCGTCCGTGTGATCGCGCAAATTCGGTCGGTCCCTCGTGGCCCGCCCGGGCGGACACGACGAGGTCGGCGCCAGGACTGCGCGCCGCTGAAGGCCAGCTCCCTGCGGCGGGCCGACCGGCCATCGCTGTGAGCCAATCCGTTCCCGACGGCGATGGACTGGTGCGGGCGGAGGGGCTCGAACCCCCACGTCTTGCGACACTGGAACCTAAATCCAGCGCGTCTACCAGTTCCGCCACGCCCGCAAGCGCCAACGCCCAGCGCGCATTCCGCCGCCAGAGCGGGGTCCTATAGCACGCGCGCCACGGGCCGCAGCAAAAAAATCAGGCGGCCGTTCGGATCGCCGCGACGGGCCGGGCGACCCCGAATTGGCATCCGCCGAATCCGCATTCTACAAGCGCTGCCCAGACGTCCCGGTCTTCCGCCCCCGGTCTTCCGCCGAAGTCCCATGCTGCGTCATTCCATGCTGCACCATGCCATGCTGCGAGGTTCTATGCTGCGAGATCCCCTGCCGACCCCTCGATCGCTCGGCCCGAACGATCCGGTCTCGGCCTCGCGGCGAACTTGGCTCGGTGGTGTGGCGGCCCTGGCGCTGCTGCCGAGCGGCGCACGGGCGCAAGGGACGAAGACGCCTCCCCCTTCCGCACCTCCGTCCGCGCCCGCACCGGCCACCGACGGCCCGGCTCGCACCCTGTCGGCCGCGCCGAACACGCTGCGGCTGAAGCCGGAACCCGCCGTCCCGACGCCGGTCTGGTCGTTCGACGGCAAGGCGCCGCCGCCGGTTGTGCGGGTCCGGCGCGGCGAGACGGCTCGGCTCAAGGTCGAGAACCGGACCGACAAACCCCTCAGCCTGCACTGGCACGGGGTGCGCAACCAGAACCCCATGGATGGGGTCGGCGGCGTGACCCAGGCGCCGATCGCCCCGGGCACCGAATTCACCTACGCATTCGTACCGCCCGATGCCGGCACGTTCCTGATTCGACCCCTGGTGGTGGGCGGCTCCAGCGAGCCCTCGGGGCGCGGCCTCGCCGGCGCCCTCGTCGTCGAGGAGACGACCCCGCCCGCCGTCGACCAGGACCTGACCCTGCTGATGCAGGACTGGCGCCTCGACGACGCCGACGCTCTGCTGCCCTTCGGCCAACCGGCCTTCGCGGCGAGTTCCGGCCGCCTCGGCAGCCTCGTCACCCTCAACGGCGTGCCGGTCCCGGCCCCGATCACGGCCCGGCCCGGCAGCCGTCTGCGCCTGCGCCTCGGCAACGTCTGCAATGCGCGGGCGACCCGCATCCGCTTCGACGGCGTGAAGGTCTACGTGCTGGCGGTCGACGGCCAGCCGACCGACACCTTCGAGCCCCTTCGCGCCACCCTGCCGTTCCCGCCCGGCACCCGCTACGACCTGATGCTGGACATGCCGACCGAGGCCGGGACCACGGGTGCGATCACGGCGCTGATCGGCAACGGCATCGCGCTCGCCACCCTGGGCCTCACCGCGGAGGCCGCCGCGCCGCCGCGGCCGCCGATCACGAAGATCGGCGACAACCCGTTGCTGCCGGCCGAGGTCAAGCTGCAGAATGCCGTCCGGCGCGACATCACCCTGACGGGCGGCGCCCGGATCGACAAGGACAAGCCGGCCGCCGAGCCGAGCTACACCGGCGATCCCACCCGGATCTGGGCGGTCAACGGCGCCCCCGGCACGGCCGGAATGGCGCCGCTGTTCTCGGTGAAGCGCGGGCAGGTGGTGGTGCTGGCCATCCGCAACGAGACCGCGTTCCCGCAATCCCTGCACCTGCACGGCCACGCGTTCCGGCTGCTCCACCCCCTCGACGACGGCTGGGAGCCCTACTGGCTCGACACCTTCCAGCTTCTCGAAGGCCGTACCGCGCGCATCGCCTTCAAGGCCGACAATCCCGGGCGCTGGCTGATCAGCGCGACGGTGCTGGAGCGCTTCGATACCGGCCTGTGGACGCTGTTCGAGGTGACTTAAACCGGAACGAGGGCGCGCAGCACCGCCGGCATCATGTCCGGCAGGTCCTCGGCGATCAGGCCGGGGCCGTGGCGCAGGCCGGCATCGCCGTGGACCCAGACCCCGGCCGCCGCCGCCTCGAACGGCGCCATCCCCTGGGCCAGCAGCCCGGCGATGAGCCCCGCGAGCACGTCGCCCGCTCCGGCGGTGCCGAGATAGGGCGTGCCGTGATCGTTGATCGCCACGCGTCCGTCGGGGGCGGCGATCACCGTATCGGCACCCTTCAGGACGATGACGGCCCCGACCAGGGCGGCGGCCCGGCTCGCGCGCTCGACCTTGTCGGCCTCCGGGTCGACTGCTTCCGTGCCCTCGAAGAGGCGCGCGAACTCGCCCTCGTGCGGTGTCAGGACAGCGGTGGCGTCGCCATCGGCGAGATGGGCGCCGAGCAGGTGGGGCTGGCCCTTGAAGCTCGTCAGCGCATCGGCGTCGAGGACGATGACGCGCCCGGCGGCGGCGGCGACCGCCACCAGATCGCGGGTGGCCGCGCCGATCCCGAGCCCGGGACCGGCCAGCACCACGTTGAGGCGTTCATCGACCAGGAGATCGTCGAGGTCGTCGGCGCTGTCGCAGGCCCGCAGCATGATGGCGGTGCAATGCGCGGCGTTCTCGGCCAGCGCCCCGGTCGGCGAGACCAGGGTGACGAGGCCGGCCCCGACCCGCAACGCTGCGCGCGCCGCCATCCGGGCGGCCCCCGTGCGGGTGGCCGGCCCGGACAGGACGACCGCGTGCCCGCGCGTGTACTTGTGGCTCGCCGCGGTCAGGCGCGGAAACGCCGCCTCCCACAGGCCGGGTCCATTGCGCCAGAGCGGCGCTCCCCCTGCGAAGCCCGCCTCCAGCGCTGCCGGGCCGGTGCCGATATCCGCGACATGCAGGTGGCCGCCATGCGCGCGGCCGGGCTGCAGCAGGTGTCCCGGCTTCAGGGCCACGAAGGTGACGGTTTCGGTCGCCCGCACCGCGACGCCGCGCACGGCCCCGGAATCGCCATCGATTCCGCTCGGAACGTCGATGGAGAGGATCGGGCAGAACGCCTGCCCGAGGCGGCCCACCAAGGCGGCCACCTCGCCCTCGAGGTCGCGGGTCAGACCGGCGCCGAAAAGCGCATCGACGACGAGGCCGTAATGCGCCAGATCGACGATCGCCGAGAGGTCCAGGACCGGGCCGCTCCAGCCCTGGGCCGCCTGCGCCGCATCGCCGGACAGGCCCCCGGGGGGCACCAGCCCGGCGAGGTCGACCAGGTGGCCGGCCTCGGCGAGCAGGCGCGCCGCCACGTAGCCGTCGCCGCCGTTGTTGCCCGGTCCGCACAGGACGAGGATGCGCAGTCCCTCCCCGGCCAGGGCGCGAGCGCGCTCCGCCACGGCGGCTCCGGCCCGCTCCATCAGGGCGAATCCGGATGTTCCGCCCGCGATCGCGGCCGCATCGACCCGGCGCATCGCCTCGACCTTGAGCAGTCGCAGGGTGGTCATGGGGAATCCCTTCTCGAATGCACCTCTGGGCTTCACGCGACAGCCTCAGGTTCGCTCATCGCCTAAACGATTTGCGGTGCGTGCATATTCCTTGTGCAGTTTTCCGGCGTCACCGAAGAAATCGGCGTGGCGAAGGCCGAACGGCGATGATACCAACGATGGATCAAGCAGCATCGAGGTCAGGCCCACCCGGCATGAAGAAGATCGAAGCGATCATCAAGCCTTTCAAACTCGACGAGGTGAAGGAAGCCCTGCAGGAGGTTGGCCTCCAGGGCATCACCGTGATCGAGGCAAAGGGCTTCGGACGCCAGAAGGGCCACACCGAACTCTATCGCGGGGCCGAATACGTCGTCGACTTCCTGCCCAAGGTGAAGCTCGAGATCGTGCTGTCGGACGCGCTGGTGGAGAGCGCCGTCGAGGCGATCCGCAAATCGGCCCAGACCGGCCGCATCGGCGACGGCAAGATCTTCGTCTCGACCATCGAGGAAGCGATCCGCATCCGCACCGGCGAGACCGGCACCGACGCGATCTGAGCGGCGAGCGCCAGGTCCCGTGACCGAGACGTCCTGCCGGCTCGATCCGGTGACCAGCCCCTCGGACTGGCGCCGATACCATACCCTCCGGCGCGACAACCTTTGGACGGCGCGCGGGCGGACGGGCTACGACGAGAACCACCCCGACGACCTCCGTGCCAACCACCATCCGCTCCTCCTGACTTCCGGGAACGAATCAGTGGGGGTCGTACGCCTCGACGATCGCCGCGATGGAACCGGCATCGTCCGGCTGGTGGCCATCGCGCCGGACCGCCGGGGTCGAGGCCTCGGCCGCAGCTTGGGCGCGGAGGTCGAAGCCAAGGCGCGGGGACTCGGCATCCACACGCTGTTCGTGAACGCGGCACAGGGCGCGGTGGGCTTCTACGAGGCGATGGACTGGGAACGCTTCGGGTGGGACGCCGCCGAGCTGGTTGGCGATGCCGCCGATTGCGTCCAGATGCGCAAGCTCCTGCCGCGCTGACGGCAGCCAGGACCGGAGACAGGGCCCGTGGGCGACCCCGGAAACACCAGAGACAGATCTAAGTTTCTGTTTTTGCGTCTCTTCTGACAGCCGCCAAGTCACGGGCGCGCAGAAATTGCGCTGGCCGAGGCGCCGTAGCTGCGCTAAACGCTCGGCGCCCAATACCCTTCCGCTCTGCGGCGTGCCGATACCCGCTGCGGCAAAACCACGGCCGCAACGGGCCGAGACATGAAGGAGACCTCCGAGGATGGCCAAGACAGCAGCCGACGTCCTGAAGGAAATCAGGGACAACGACGTCAAGTACGTCGACCTTCGGTTCACCGACCCGCGCGGTAAGTGGCAGCACGTCACGTTCGACGTCTCCCTCATCGACGACGAGATGTTCTCCGAAGGCACGATGTTCGACGGGTCGTCGATCGCCGGCTGGAAGGCCATCAACGAATCCGACATGCTGCTGATGCCGGACCCGGCCACGGCCTGCATGGACCCGTTCTTCTCGGCCTCGACCATGTCGATCGTCTGCGACGTGCTCGAGCCCTCCACCGGCGCGCCCTACAGCCGCGACCCGCGCGGCACCGCCAAGCTGGCCGAAGCCTTCCTCAAGTCCACCGGTATCGGCGACACCATCTATGTCGGTCCCGAGGCCGAGTTCTTCGTGTTCGACGACGTGAAGTTCGGCTCCGACCCGTATCACACCGGCTTCCAGCTCGATTCGACCGAGCTGCCGACCAATGGCTTCACCGATTACGAGGGCGGCAACCTCGGCCATCGCGTCGCCACCAAGGGCGGCTATTTCCCGGTGCCGCCGCAGGATTCGGCGCAGGACATGCGCGGCGAGATGCTGGCCGCCATGCAGTCGATGGGCGTGAAGGTCGAGAAGCACCACCACGAGGTGGCGTCCGCCCAGCACGAGCTCGGCATGAAGTTCGACACCCTGACCCTGCTCGCCGACCACATGCAGATCTACAAGTACTGCATCCATCAGGTCGCCCAGAGCTACGGCAAGACCGCGACGTTCATGCCGAAGCCCGTCTTCGGCGACAACGGCTCGGGCATGCACGTGCACCAGTCGATCTGGAAGGACGGCAAGCCGCTCTTCGCCGGCGACAAGTACGCCGATCTCAGCCAGGAATGCCTCTGGTACATCGGCGGCATCATCAAGCACGCCAAGGCGCTCAACGCCTTCACCAACCCGTCGACCAACTCCTACAAGCGCCTGGTGCCGGGCTACGAGGCTCCCGTGCTGCTCGCCTACTCGGCGCGCAACCGCTCGGCCTCCTGCCGTATCCCGTGGACCACGAACCCGAAGGCCAAGCGCGTCGAGGTTCGCTTCCCCGACCCGATGGCCAATCCCTACCTCGCCTTCTCGGCCCTGCTGATGGCCGGCCTCGACGGCATCATCAACAAGATCGATCCGGGCGCCGCCATGGACAAGGATCTCTACGACCTGCCCCCGCGCGAGCTGAAGAAGATCCCGACCGTCTGCGGCTCGCTCCGTGAGGCGCTGCAGAACCTCGACCGCGACCGCGCCTTCCTCAAGGCCGGCAACGTGTTCACCGACGACCAGATCGACTCGTTCATCGAGCTGAAGATGACCGAGGTCATGCGCTACGAGATGACCCCGCACCCGGTCGAATTCACGATGTACTACTCGCTTTGAGAGCGCGCGGGCCGGGCTTCGTGCCCGTCTCGCCCGGAACGATCCGAGACGCCGGGGCTCCGCGAGGGGCTCCGGCGTCTCGCGTTTCGGGCGCCCGGTTCTGATTCGGCTCCGTGCTGTCTCAGGTTGCCACTGGCCGGAGATGGATGCGTCCTGGGGAACCATGACCGATCCACTCGGCTTGCCGCCCCGACAGGAGGCCTGGGAAGCGGCCGGAGAGGGAACCAGGACAGGAAATGCCGAAGGACGACGCCGGAGACACCGGATTCCGGCGCGGCGACTGCCTCGAGCGCGCCAATGCCCTGGTGCAAACCCTGGCGATCCTCGCGGCCGGGGCCTGGGCCGTCTACACCTTCATCTACGAGGCCCGGATCAAGCCGGCGCTTGAGCCGCCCGCCGTCTCGGTCACCACGAACCTCGTGCGGGCGGGCGAGCGCGGCCAGCACGTGGCCATCCGCTCCACCGTGACGCGCAGAAATGTCGGCCAGACCGGCGTCCGCGTGCTCGGTCTCGTCTACAATGTGACCGGCGTGCGCGTGCGCTTCGAGGCGCAGACGCTGGACGGCGCCACGGCGCCCGACCGCACCACCACGGCGCGCGCCTACACCTTCGACGGCCCCGGCGAGGCGATCCTGCGCGAGAGCCGCCTGTTCGCCGGCGCCACCGAGGCAGGCGGCGAACCCTCCGACCTCAATCCCGGCGAATCCGTCTCGCGCGACCTGATCGTCTATGCCGATCGCGACCGCTTCGACTTCGTGCGCTTCGAGGTCGGCCTTGCCTACACGCGGGGCGACGATCCGGCCGTGCAGCTTCGCTTCGTCACGGAGCCGAACGGCACCCTGGCGCTGCGCCCGCGCGCCGATTGCCGGACCGAACCCGAAATCTGCGCGCGCCTGAAGACAACCGACTTCGCCACCGAATTCTCGCTCTGGTGATCCGACCCCGCCAGGTGGCGCGAGCCGTCGTCGAGCCGCGACATGTCCTCTCATGGTGCATGCCTGCGACGGTTTTTCAGGGAACACGAGGCTATCGTGGCACCTTCACTTGAGGCTGCAGGCGTATCCCCGCTCCATCCGTACCAGCCTGGTCTTGAAAAACACATGCGTTGCTTGCCGTTGGAACCGGTGAGGCGCGTCCAGCAGCATCGCGTTGTTGTTCCTGATCTTGAGTGGCCATGCTGTTTCCTCCCGTCGATACGGATCACCCCCTGGCGGAACGGTTCCGCGACTTCATCCGGCATCGGCCCTTCCCCTGTGTCGGCGCCAAATCGGCCCTGTCGCGCGGGGGCATGACGGTGGTGGTGGCGCGCGGCATCGGCCAGGCATCCGACGATGCCTGGATCTACGCCGCGCTCCTGGCCTTCATCTCGCGCTATCGCCAGTCGCCGGAGATGTTCCGCAGCTTCGTCGTCCTGTTCGAGGGCGCCGCACCCACCTCCGAGGAGGGGTTCGAGACCGACCTATGGGCGCGGGTCCAGGCCCTGTCCGACCGGGACGGGCATCTCGGCCAGCCGCATGACGACCGCGTCGCCGCCGATCCCGAAGATCCGCACTTCTCGGTGAGCCTCGGCGGCGAGGGCTTCTTCATCGTCGGGCTGCATCCGGCCGCGAGCCGCCCGGCCCGGCGCTTCGCGGCCCCCGCCTTGGTGTTCAATCTGCACGACCAGTTCCAGCGTCTGCGGGCCGAGGGCCGCTACGAGCGTCTGCGCGACAGCATCGTCGAGCGCGATGTCGCGTTCGCGGGATCGCCCAACCCGATGCTGGCCGGGCATGGCGAGCGCTCGGCCGCGCGCCAGTTCAGCGGCCGGGCCGTCCCCGAGGATTGGACCTGCCCGTTCCGTCGCCGTTCCAAGCCCGCCAGCTGGGACGGCGCGGAGGTTCTGGCCGCCCTGCGCAAGGGCGCCTTCGTCGCCGACGGCGTGGAGGGTTAAGGCATGGACGCCGTCACCGCCCAGGCCATCCCGTTCCCGGACACCGATCCCGACAGCCTCGCCGCCCTGGTGCAGGCCGTGCGCGAGACCGGCTACAGCTTCACGACGGTCACGCCCGCCACCCACGCGCATGTCAATGCGCGGCCCCAGAACGCCCGCGCCCGAAACCTGCGGGACGTGCTCGGCTGGAGCCGCCCCTTCTCGCCCGAGATTCTGCCGGAGGCCGTGCTGACCGCCCTGGAGCGTGCCGGAGCGGTCTCGGCGCAGGGCGACGTTTGGACCCCGAACGTCCGCCTCTCCAGCCTCGACGGCGAACTCTTCCTGCATTCGGCCTATCCGCCGAGCGCAGCCGACGCGGTGTTCTTCGGCCCCGACACCCTGCGCTTTGCGGCGGCTGTCATCGCCCATCTCGCGCAACGCGAAGCTCCCATCCGGCGGGCGGTCGATATCGGCTGCGGCTCCGGAGCCGCCGGGATCTGCATCGCCAAACGGGCGCCGGACGCGGAGGTCGCCCTCGTCGACATCAACCCGGCGGCCCTGCGGGCGGCGGCGGTCAATGCGCGCTCGGCGGGCGTCGGCAACGTGCGCCTGCACCGGAGCGACATACTCACCGCCGTCGAAGGCGGGTTCGACCTCATCGTGTCGAACCCGCCCTTCATGATCGATCGCGGCGCCCGCGCCTACCGCCACGGTGGCGGCCCTCTCGGGGCCGGCCTGTCCCTGGCGGTGGTGGAGGCGGCCCGCGCACGTCTGGCTCCCGGCGGCAGTCTCGTGCTGTTCACCGGGTCCGCCATCGTCGAAGGGCGCGACCCCTTCCGCGAAGCGGCAACCGCCCTCTGCGCCGAGGCCGGCCTGAGCTGGACCTATCGCGAGTTCGATCCCGACGAGTACGGCGAGGAACTCGCGGACCCGGCCTATGGCGATGTCGAGCGCATCGCGCTCGTCGTCCTGACGGCGACGCGGAGCTGAGCATGGCGGCGGCCCCGCAGATCGCCGACACCGACCGCGCCGAGTTCCTGCGCGATGCCCTGGCGGGCCTGCAGACACGGCCCCGGACCCTACCGGGCAAGTATCTGTGGGACGAAGCCGGGTCCGAGCTGTTCGACCGCATCTGCCACACCGCCGATTACTACCCGACCGGGCGCGAGATCGCGCTGCTGCCGGGCGTGGCGGCGGAGGTGGCGGCCCGGATCGGACCGGGCGCCACTGTTGTGGAGTTCGGCAGCGGCGCCAGCCGCAAGATCCGCACCCTGCTCGACGCTCTCGACCGTCCGGCCGCCTATATCGCGGTCGACATTTCGGGCGATTACCTCGCCGAGGCGATCCGGAGACTCGCTTCGGATTACCCGCAGATCGCCATGCAGGCGGTCTGCGCCGATTACAGCAAGCCGTTCCGCCTCCCCCTGCCGAGGTCGGGCGGGCCCGTGCTGGCTTTCTTCCCCGGAACCAGCATCGGCAATTTCACGCCCGACGAGGCCGGAGCCTTCCTGGCCCGCGCCCGGGAGGCCCTCGGCTCCTGCCTGTTCCTGATCGGGGCCGACCCGACCATTGAGCGGGGTGCGCTGCAGGCGGCCTATGGCGGGGCCGACGGGCTCATGGCCGCCTTCCACCGCAATATCCTGGCTCGGATGAACCGGGAACTTGGCGCTGACTTCGACCTGGACGCCTTTCGGCACGAGGTGCGCCTGTGTGAACATCCGTTCCGGGTCGAGGCCCATCTGACCGCGACCGCACCGACCAGCGTCCGACTCGGCCCGACCCGGATCGACTTCGCCGCCGGCGACAGCATCCGCACCGACACCTCGCACAAGTACACGCCCGAGGCCTTCGCGCTCCTGGCGGCCGGAAGTGGCTGGAATCCGGAGACGCACTGGCTCGGCACGGGCGGCGGCTTCAGCCTTCACCTGCTGCGGAGCTGATCGGCCGGATCGCCTCTTCGCCGGATCCCTACTCCGCTGAGTCCCCTTCGCATCAACCCGGGAGAGCAAACATGGCACAGCAGGTTCCGGTCTCGCGGGAGGCCGTCATTCAGGATCTGGGGCTCGACGGGGACGAGGCCGGCGAGGCCCATGCGGTGACGGACGATCTCGCCTATCGGCGCCTCGCCATCGTCAACGTGGTGCTGTTCGGCTCACCCAACGCCGGCGACCGTGGCTGGGTGCTGATCGATGCCGGCCTCCCGGGCTCCCGGGGACGGATCGAAAAGGCCGCCGCTGCGCGCTTTGGCAATGGCGCGCGGCCAGCGGCAATCGTTCTCACCCACGGGCATTTCGACCATGTCGGGGTGCTGGAAGATCTCGCCGAGGCCTGGGACGCACCGGTCTACGCCCATGCGGCGGAGCACCCCTATCTCGACGGGTCCGCCGCCTATCCGGCGCCCGACCCGAGCGTGGGCGGCGGCGTGATGGCACGGATCGCGCCGCTCTACCCGACGCGCCCCGTCGACGTCCGCAAACGCCTGCACGCCCTGCCGCAGGATGGCAGCGTGCCGTCGATGCCGGGCTGGCGCTGGCTCCACACCCCGGGGCATTCGCCCGGCCACATCTCCTTGTGGCGGGAAGCCGATCGGTCGCTTATCGTCGGCGACGCCTTCGTGACCACGGCCCAGGAATCCGCCTACGCGGTCATGATGCAGGAACCCGAGCTGCACGGCCCGCCGATGTACCTCACCACCGATTGGCCGGCCGCCCGGCGCTCCGTCGAGACCCTGGCGGCGCTCAAGCCCGAGCGGGTGATCACCGGGCACGGACGCCCGCTGGTGGGTCCCGACATGCGTCGGGCCCTCGACGCGCTGGCGCAGGATTTCGACCGCATCGCGGTTCCGAGCCAGGGCCGCTACGTCGACGCTCCGGCGACGGCGGAGAATGGCGGGGCCTACCGCGAGCCCTGAGAGGGTAAGGCAGGCGCGTCACCCGTCGTCACGCAAACTTGCGCAGGATATCGCCACACCGATCCCCCGATCTGCGGACATTCGCGCGCCCCTGGCGTAAGATTCGCCGAAGGGCCGCCGCATCCGGCGAAAAAGCCTGCACCATCGTGCGAGGAAGAACACGCCATGCGGATGTCCCACCGCGCCTTCGCCGCCCTGGCCGGCCTGCTGCTCACCGGGCTGGCGGCATCGGGCGCCGCCCGGGCCGCGGCCGGCGACGACGTCGCCGAGCGCGAGGCGCGCTGGAAGGATCTGCGGCAATCGCTCTTCGGGGATCGCGCGGTCGAAACCGCAAAGCCCCTGGTCCGCATGGACCTGCCGGACCGCGCCAACGACGCCGCGCTCGTGCCGCTGACGATGACCATGACCGACAAGGACCGGATCAAGGGCCTCTACCTGGTCATCGACGACAACCCGGCGCCCCTGGCCGCGCATTTCACCTTCGGTCCCGCCGCCGACCCGGAGGAACTGAAGCTGCGCATCCGGGTGAACACCTACAGCAACATCCACGCGGTGGCCGAGACCCAGGACGGCGCCCTGATCCAGACCACCCAGTTCGTGAAGGCATCGGGCGGGTGCTCGGCCCCGATGGGAATGACCGACGACGAGGCGATGAAGGGCATGGGCGACATGCGTCTGAAATTCGCCGCCCCGGCTTCCGGCGCAACCGATTCCGGCAAGCCGATCGCCGCGACGCTGATGATCCGCCATCCCAACTTCACCGGGCTCCAGATGAACCAGGTCAGCCGCGAGTACACGCCAGCCCGCTACATCAACCGGATCAGCGTCACCTACGGCACGCAGAACGTCTTCGTGATGGAGGGCGACATCTCGATCTCGGCCAATCCGGTGATCAATTTCGCCCTGCGACCCGCCGGCAAGGGACCGGTCACGGTGGTGACGCAGGACAACCAGGGTGGGCGCTGGGAGCGCAGCTTCGATGTGCCGGCCGCCAGTCACTGACGCCCTGCGACGCCGCGCGGGCCTCGTCCTGGTCGCCACCCTCCTGGGCGCCGCCGCGCCGGCGGATTCGCCCGTCGCTGTGCCCGAGCCCGCCGGCTACTGGGACGGCGCGCTGCAGGGCTACACGCCGAAGACGCTGGCGGGTGCCACGGTGATCGACGCCGAGGCCCTCGAGGCCCTGATCGGCGCTGGCAACACCCTCCTGATCGACGTCTCGGAATCCGATCCGACGCCGCGCGATCTCGCGCCGGGGCGCCTGTGGCGGCCGATCCACCGGGCGATCCCGGACAGCATCTGGCTGCCGGGCGCCGGGTCCGGAACTCTCTCGGCCCAAGACGCCGCCGCCCTGGCCGAGCGGATCGAGACCCTGACGCAAGGGGACCGGACCCGCCCCGTGGTCACCTACTGCCACCCGGATTGCTGGGGCAGCTGGAACCTGGGGAAGCGCCTCGTCACCCTGGGCTACCGGTCGGTCCACTGGTTCCCGGCGGGGATCGAGGGCTGGCAGGAGAAGCATGACACGGGGGCGATCCGGCCCGACGCCGCCTGGACGCGCGCCCTGAAGACGGGCGGCGGGCCCTAGAATCACACCCTCTCCCTGCCGAAGGTTACGCCACCCATGCCGAACCGCCGCTCGATCCTCGCGCTCCTGGCTCTCGCCCCCGTGTCCCTCTCTCCGCTGGGCCTCGCCGTCCCGGCTCACGCGGCCGACGCGTTGCCCTACACGCCGGAGGCTTTCGAGGCGGCGCAGAAAGCGGGCAAGCCGATCCTCATCGAGGTGAGCGCCCCCTGGTGCCCGATCTGCAAGACTCAGAAGCCGATCCTGGCCAAGCTCGGCGAGCAGGCCCGCTTCAAGGACCTGGTGATCTTCGAGGTCGATTTCGACACCCGCAAGGATGTGCTGCGCCGGTTCGACGCCCGCATGCAGAGCACGCTGATCGCCTTCAAGGGCGAGACCGAGACCGGCCGCTCGGTCGGCGAGACCCAGCCAGAATGGATCGAGGGCCTCGTCGAGAAGACCCTCTAGGGCACCCCCATGGGCAACGGCCTCGGACTCGCCTTCCTCGCCGGCCTGCTTTCGGTGCTGTCGCCCTGCGTGCTGCCGCTCCTGCCGCTGGTCCTCGGCGCGGCCGCGTCCGAGCACCGCTACGGCCCCCTGGCCCTGGCCACCGGACTCGCTCTCTCTTTCGTGGCGATCGGGCTGTTCGTGGCCACCATCGGCTTCGGCCTCGGCCTCGACACCGGCCTGTTCCGCACCGGCGCAGCGATTCTGATGATCCTGCTCGGATGCGTGCTGATGCTGCCGGCGGCGCAGACGCGGCTCGCGGTCGCGGCCGGGCCGGTGAGCGACTGGACCGAGGCCCGCTTCGGGGGCCTCTCCACCGCGGGCCTGTCCGGGCAGTTCGGCGTCGGGCTCCTCCTCGGCGCGGTCTGGAGCCCCTGCGTCGGGCCGACCCTCGGGGCGGCCTCGCTCCTCGCCGCGCAGGGCCGCGATCTCGGGTCCGTCGCCCTCACCATGGTGCTGTTCGGCCTCGGCGCCGCCCTGCCGCTGGTCCTGCTAGGCACCCTGTCGCGTGCGACGCTGGTGCGCTGGCGCAACCGGATGATGGGCCTCGGCAAGGGCCTCAAGGCCGCCCTCGGCCTTGTCCTGGTGGTGACTGGCCTCGCCATCGTGCTCGGCTACGACAAGGCGCTGGAAACCCGCCTCGTCGAAGCCTCGCCCGAATGGCTGACGCGGCTGACGACGCGGTACTGACGCCGCGCCCCGGTGCGCCGCTCGGGAATCGATTGGTTCGGGCGGCTCCAGCGCGGTCCCTAGACCGTCTGGCCCCCATCCATCACGAGGGCATGCCCGATGACGAAGGCGGCCGGGTCCGAGCACAGCCAGAGTACGGCGGAGGCGATCTCCTCGGGCCGGCCCATACGGCCGATCGGCTCCTGCGCGATCACCCGGGCGATGCCCTCGGGCGTGCCTCCGGTGAAGCGCTGCATCATCGGCGTGTCGATCATGCCCGGGCAGATGGCGTTCACCCGGATGTTCTGCGCGGCATAATCCAGAGCCGTCGCCTTGGTCAGGCCGATGACGCCGAACTTGGCGGCGCAATACGCCGCCTGACCGGCGATGCCCTTCACCCCGGCGCCCGAGGCGGTGTTGACGATCGAGCCGCCCCCGCTCGCGAGCATCAGGGGGATCTGGTACTTCATGCACAGGAACACGCCACGCAGGTTGACCCCGGCGATCCGGTCGAAGGTCTCCTCGCTGAGATCGACCATGGCAGTCACCGGCTGCTCGATCCCGGCATTGTTGAAGGCGAAGTCGAGCCGCCCGAAGGTGTCGACGGTCCGATCGAGGGCCGCCCGCACGTCGTCCGCCCGCGTCACGTCGCACCGGACGGCGATCGCCCGGGCACCCGTCGCCTCGATCAGCCGCGCCGTCTCGCGGCAGGCCTCCTCGGCGACGTCGGCGACCGCCACGCTGATGCCGGCCTGGGCAAAGGCCAGCGCCGTGGCGCGGCCGATGCCGCTCGTCGCCCCGGTCACGAACGCGACCTTCCGGTTGTCAGCGCCGGTTCGATTCATCGTCATACTGCGGGTCTCCTGATTCCGCCTCGATCGGGGACCGAGGATGCTGCAAGAGACCTAGCGCCTCGGCGGATCAGCGATTAGCTGCTGAAACCCGCATGGGTTCATAAGTCTGGGTTATCAATGGCGCGCGGCAGCGTGAACGATCTGGTCGCCTTCCTGGCAGTCGCCCGCGAGCGCAGCTTCACCCGCGCGGCGGCGCAGCTCGGCGTGTCGCAGCCGGCTCTCAGCCAGACCATCCGCGACCTGGAGGCGCGGCTGGGCATCCGCCTGCTCAGCCGCACCACCCGCAGCGTCGCCCCGACCGAGGCCGGCGAGCGCCTGATCCACAGCATCGGGCCGCATCTCGACGGGATCGAGGCCGGCCTCTCCGCACTGACCGCCCTGCGGGACAAACCGGCCGGACTCGTGCGGATCACCGCACCCGATCACGCAGCCGAGACCGTGCTGTGGCCGGCTCTTGCGAAATTGCTGCCGGACTACCCCGACATCGCCGTGGAGGTGGTCACGGAAGGCAGCCTGACCAACATCGTCACCGAGCGCTTCGACGCGGGCGTGCGCTTCGGCGAGCACATCGAGCGGGATATGGTGGCGGTGCGGATCGGTCCCGATCTTCGCATGGCCGTGGTCGGCACCCCCGCCTACTTCACCGGACGATCCAGGCCGACCCATCCGGAAGATCTGACGGCCCATCGCTGCATCAACCTGCGCCGTCCGACCCGGGGCGGGTTCTACCCCTGGGAGTTCGAGAAGGCGGGCCGCGAAATCAACGTCCGGGTCGAGGGCCAGCTGGTGTTCACCAGCCTGCGCCTGATCCGGCGGGCGGCCCTGTCCGGCTTCGGGCTGGCCTACCTGCCGGAGGACCAGGTCCTGGCGGATGTGGCGGACGGACGGCTCGTGCGGGTTCTCGACCCGTGGTGCGAGCCGTTTCCCGGCTACCACCTCTACTATCCGAGCCAGCGCCAGCACGCCCCCGCCTTCGCCGTGGTGGTCGAAGCCCTGCGGCATCGACAGGCGTCAGCCTGAAGGCGGCGGCGGCGCATCGCCGGCCCCGCGGCTCGGCTTGCACAACCGGGTCGATCTTGGTCCATCAGCGAGAGCGCTCGCGGCCGTCGATCCGGCGGACCGATGGGCCGCAACCGTCAGGGAGATCCCGATGCCCCTCGTCGTCCCCGTCATTCTCGGTTCCGTGCGCGCCGACCGTCAGGGCCTGCGCGCCGCCCGCTTCGTGATCGCCGCCCTGGAAAGCCGCGGCATCGAGGCGCCGCTGGTCGACCCGGCCGTGCTGAACCTCCCGCTCCTCGACCGGATGTACAAGGAATACCCGGCGGGGACCGCGCCGGCCGTGCTCGAAGACCTCGCGACCCTGTATCGCCGCGCCGATGCGTTCCTGGTCGTCTCGGCCGAATACAACCATGCGATCCCGCCGGCCCTCGCGAACACCCTCGACCACTTCCTCGAGGAGTATGCGTGGCGACCCTCCGGCATCGTCTGCTACTCGGCCGGGCAATATGGCGGCGTGCGGGCGGCGATGCCGTTGCGCGCCATGCTGGCCGAGCTCGGCGCATCGAGCATTCCCTCGCTGCTGCCCATCCCCCGCGTCGGCAAGGCCCTCGACGAGGCCGGCGTCGCACAGGATGAGTGGCTGCCCAGGGGGGCCCAACGCTTCCTCGACGAGCTGGTCTGGTACGCCGAGGCGCTTCGGGCGCAGCGCGCCAAGGGCACGCCCTATTGAGACGGACCCGGTTTGGCCCAAGCGTGGGAATGACCCGCTGTCGCAGGGACCGGAATCACGAGGCCCTGGCGCAGGGCTTGCCCGTGTGACGCCCGACCCGAACCACCCGAGCCGAGGCCCCCATGTCCACCATGTCCACCATGTCCACCATCGCCGCCACGCCCGATCCGTCCACGACACACAAATCTCCCGGCGCGGAGATCCGCACCCTGCTCGCCGCCCTGGTGCGGGCCGCCCTAATGTCGGACGATCACGCGAGCACGGCTTGGCGGGCGGCCGCCCGGGACGTGCAGGCGACGCTCGCCGCCGAACCGACGCGGGTGGCGAGCCTCAACATCGAGGGATTCTGGACCCTGGCGGTCCGCGATGCCGAGGCGCCGGAGTATCGCGAGGCCGAGAACCAGGTGCAGTTCGGCTTCCCGGCTCTGTCTCCGTTCACCCTCGACGAGATTACGGCGCCCGGCTTCGACGTCGATGCGGCCGTCGAGCACCTGCGCAAGTCGGCAGCCACCGGCTGAATCCTGTCGACGGCGGATCCGATGCCCTCGCGGATGCCGTTGCCGGGGCGGCGTCCAGCGCCCATGTTAGCAAGAGCAGCCGGGCGGCGCTTCCGCTCCCGGCGAGACACGTTCTACCGCGTATGGCCTCGCGCCCGCGCAGCGAGCCGGATCCCTTGGCAAAACGCATCAATCCGAATCCCGGCGCTGCCGGCCTCCCCTCCCGCGAGCAGATCCTCGCCTTCATCGCCGCCTCGACCGAGACGGTCGGCAAGCGCGAGATCGCGGCGGCCTTCAACATCAAGGGCGCCGACCGCATCGGTCTCAAGCGCATCCTGAAAGAGATCGAGGAGGACGGCGCCATCGCGCGCGGGCGCGGCGGGCTGGCGCCGTCCGGCCGTCTGCCGCCGGTGGTTCTGGCCGACATCACCGCACGGGATCGCGACGGCGAGTTCCTGGCGAGCCCGGCCGAGTGGGACGTCGGCAACGGCCCCGCCCCGAAGATCACGGTCGCCTCGCCGCGCGGCGGCAAGCGTCCGGGCCAGCCGGCGCCCGGTATCGGCGACCGGGTGCTCTTGCGCGTCGAAGCGAGCGCCGGTGAGCCGGGCCGCTACACCGGCCGCGTCATCAAGGTTCTGGGAAAGAACAAGGCTGAGATCATCGGCATCTTCCGGGCCGGTCCCGACGGCGGACGCATCATCCCCGTCGAAAAGCGGGCACAGGGGCGCGAGATCGCGATTCCGGCCGGCGAGGAGGGGGAGGCCCGCGATGGCGACCTCGTCAGCGTCAGCCTCCAGCGCGAGAGCCGCTTCGGGCTGCCCCAGGGTCGGGTCCGCGAGCGCCTCGGGTCGCTGGGGTCGGAGAAGGCCGTCAGCCTGATCGCGCTTCACCTTCACCACATCCCGCACGTGTTTGCGGCGGCCACCCTGGCGGAGGCCGATGCAGTGGTGCCGGTGGGCCTGGCGGGCCGCGAGGATTGGCGCGCCGAACCGCTGCTGACCATCGATCCGCCGGACGCCAAGGACCACGACGACGCCGTGATGGCGACGCCCGATCCCGACCCGGCCAATGCCGGCGGCTTCATCGTCACCGTCGCGATCGCCGATGTCGCCGCCTATGTGCGCCCGGGCTCGGCCCTCGACCGCGAAGCCCTGGTGCGCGGCAACTCGGTCTATTTCCCGGATCGCGTCGTGCCGATGCTGCCCGAGCGCATCTCCAACGATCTCTGCTCCCTGCGTGAGGGCGAGGACCGGCCGGCCCTGGCTGTCCGCATGGTCATCGCGGCCGATGGGGCGAAGCGCCGGCACAGCGTCCACCGGGTGATGATGCGCTCGCGGGCCAAGCTCAGCTACGCCCAGGCCCAGGCCGCCATCGACGGTTTCGCCGACGACATCACCGCTCCCCTGCTCGAGCCCGTGCTGCGCCCGCTCTGGGCCGCCTACGCGGCTCTGCGCGAGGCTCGCGAGGCCCGCGGTCCGCTCGCCCTCGACCTGCCGGAGCGCAAGGTGCTGCTGACGGCCGACGGCGCGGTCGACCGCGTCGTGGTGCCGGCCCGTCTCGATGCCCATCGGCTCATCGAGGAGTTCATGATCCAGGCCAACGTCGCCGCGGCCGAAACCCTGGAGCAGGCCAAGCAGCCACTGATCTACCGCGTCCACGACGAGCCGGCCCTGGAGAAGATGCGGGCGCTCGGCGAGGTGCTGGCCTCCATCGGGATCAAGCTGCCCAAGGAAGGCATCCTGCGTCCGGCCCTGTTCAACCGCATCCTCGGGACGGTGGCCGAGACCGAGCACGCGATCTTCATCAACGAGGTGGTCCTGCGCTCGCAGGCCCAGGCCGTCTACGCGGCGCAGAACCTCGGCCATTTCGGCCTGAACCTCCGTCGCTACGCCCACTTCACCTCGCCGATCCGGCGCTACGCCGACCTGATCGTCCACCGGGCCCTGATCGCGGCCTGCCGTCTCGGCCCGGACGGCCTGTCGTCGGAGGTCACGGTGGCGGCCCTCGACCAGATCGGGGAGCAGATCTCGGCCGCCGAGCGCCGGGCCATGGCGGCCGAGCGCGAGACCATCGACCGCCTCATCGCCCACCATCTCGCCGACCGGGTCGGCGCCACCTTCACCGGCCAGATCTCCGGCGTGACCCGCTCCGGCCTGTTCATCAAGCTCGACGAGACCGGGGCCGACGGCTTCGTGCCGATCTCAACCATCGGGGCTGACTATTACCGGCACGACGAGGCCAAGCACGCCCTGGTGGGCGAGCGCTCGGGCGAGACCCACCGCCTCGGCGACCGGGTCGAGGTCCGATTGGTGGAAGCCGCTGCCGTGGCCGGGGCCCTGCGCTTCGAATTGCTGTCCGAGGGGCAGGCCCGGCCGGAGCGTGCCGCACGCCCCGGGCCGAACCGCGCCATCCGCAAGCCCGGCGCGCCCGGGCGCCCGCCCGGCATCCGCAGCACCGGGTCGCGTCACCGCGGCTCGCGCCGCTGAGCGGAAGGGGCTAGTCTGCGGGGTCATGCGAGGAGCCGAGATGACGGACGGAATCGAACCGGGCCACCACGAACGCACCCCGCTGGTGCGGGCGATGGCGCGCGGCTTCATCGGCCGCTGCCCCCATTGCGGCGAGGGCCGGATTTTCGGCCGCTTCCTCAAGGTCCGGCCGCATTGCGACGTCTGCGATCTCGAACTTGCGCATCACCGGGCCGACGACCTGCCGCCCTACATCGTCATCTTCATCGTCGGTCACATCGTCGGGTATTTCCTGCTCGAAACCGAGATGAATTACGACGTTCCCCTGTGGTTTCAGCTCAGCTTCTGGCCCCTGGTGACGCTGTTTGGGTCGTTGGCGCTGCTGCAGCCTGTGAAGGGCGCCGTGGTCGGCCTGCAATATGCGCTTGGCATGCACGGCTTCGCCAAGCTACCGGTGCCGCGCGCGGGCACCGAACCGCAGGGCGAGGAGACACGGCATGGATCAGGTGACGGGCGCAGTGCCGACCGAGCTGCCGGCTTCGGCCCCGCCTGAGGCGCCCGCCCGCAAGCCAGCGCTCCGGCCCCGCAATGCCGCGACTCTGATCATCCTCGACCGTACCCGGCGCATTCCCAGAATTCTGATGGGCCGGCGCCATCCCGGGCTTGCCTTCATGCCGGGCAAGTTCGTGTTCCCGGGCGGCCGGATCGAGCCGTGCGATCGCCACATGACGGTGGCCGGTGCCCTCTCGGCGCGGGCGTCCGACGCGCTGGCGGTCCGCGTCCCGCGCGGGGGCAACGGGTTGGGGCGCGCCCTCGCCCTGGCGGCCATCCGCGAGACCTACGAGGAGACCGGCCTGCTGCTCGGAACTCGGGAATACGGACCGCCGGA
>NZ_LMNL01000035.1 GCF_001422985.1 Methylobacterium sp. Leaf117 | reverse complement strand
AAAGCGGCCGAGCGCACGGTCGATCGGCTCTGGACTGTCGTCGGCAATCTGCTCGACGCCTTCACCCCAACCGAGTGCGCAAACTACTTCGCTGCCGCCGGTTACGATCCGGAGTAGGTGGAAACCGCTCTAGCCGCCGCAGGAGATCGATGAGGCCAGAAGTAAGAACGAACTGATCCCCTTTCATAGCGTTCCTAGGTTCCAACCAGGAGAGCACCCGACATGAGAACTTTTTACGCGGTGGCGGTCGTAGGTTTGACACTTCTGGGTTCAGTGGGCTCAGTCTCGGCTCAGCCCTATGGGGGCCGAGATAACGGAGATCGTGATCGTAGTTCCCGCGACCGCGGCGGGGATTATGGAGATCGCGACTACGATCGAGGACGTGGCAGTCGGGACCGCGAAGATAATGACGGCTATCGTGATCGTAGCTCCCGTAACCGAGACGACGACGACCGTGGACGTGGCCGCAGGGATCGCAGTGAGGACCAAGGCTTCGACGAGCGCGAGTACCTGCGATGTAATCCTGATGTTCGCCAAGCCGTAGAGCAGGGCAAAATGCCCTCGGGTGCGGTCCACTACCGGACGTTTGGTCGTAAGGAAGGCCGCCGCCTCGGTTGCTGAGATGTGACCAGAGATGTAACTGTCCGCAGGTGGAACTCCCGCGGACACTTCAAAGTAGATAAGAGGGTTACCCAGATATTCTATTTATAATAACTAAATATGGTGAAACCGTTTTTATTTGTATGTAGCCGTTCCTAGACTTTTAAGGCGCAGGTAAGTTGTCGCTTTTCACCGCGTCCAAAGGTTCTATAATGGAACTCCCCTGACGCCATTTCGCGTCGTTCTACGGCCCGACGAACATCAGGATTACATCGCAGGTACTCGTCCTCGTCGAACTCAGCGTTAGGCTCCTCTTGCGACCCGCGACCCCGTTGGCGTCCGCGCTCATCATCGTCGTACCTGCCACTGCGCTGTCGGTCCCGATCTTCGTCGTACCCGCGACTACGTTCCCTTGGCCGATCATCCTCATCGTAGCTGCGATCGCGCCTATCATGGTCGCGCCTCCCATAGCTGCGATTGCCATACTCACGTTCCTCGTAGCCGTCGTCACGGCCATCTCGCTGAGCCAAGGCTGCGTCCACCGCACCCAGCAGACTGAGACCCACGAGTGCTGTGACCGAGAGCGTTTTCATGTCGGCGTCCTGCTCAGGCGGCGTCAAACGTTTGGGGTGCCCATTCCAGTTCAACGACCAAGCATAATCTTCAATGGACCAGCTTGGCCGTCAAATGGGCGCGCTGCGCTCAGTGTCTCAGCCTCACACCTTGTCAGCCGCAAGTGCGACGATAACGGCGGCAGTTGCCCTGGCCTTCCTCGCCATAGCGATCCTTGTTCTCGCAAGCGTCGCGAAGCTCGCGGCACATCCGACGATAGCGGCGCTCTTCACGCTCTTCACGGAAACCGCGCCCATCATCGACTTCCACACCGCCAGGGCCGAACCGGAAACCCTGCGCAAAGCTGGAGGTATCTTGGAGCAGCAACCCACCAAGGGCCGCCGTCACGAGCAGGATTTTACGCATTAGAAGCTCCATATTCCTTGGGCTATTGAGGAAAGGAGCCAAACGCCCGGCTGCCAAGAACGGTTCGTTTAGCTGCACGACACTCCCACACTTAGGCTTGAACGCTCGTTGGAGATGACTGCATCGTCCTCCAGCACGTCCTACAGTTTGTCCAAAGAAACTGCCGCCACCATTGTACAAAAAACGATCGGATACCCGACACCGCCGAGCTATGCACTTTGCGCAGGCGTAGCCTTTGCAAGGCATGCCGGTGAGTAGCGGCTTAGAATGACCGTTCAGGGTGGTTTCCTGCCCGTCCGGTTCTGGACGGGAGATGCATCGAAGCGGACATAGCCGCGGGGCCACTCACGATCCTTTGCAGACCTCCAGCAATGATGGCTAGATACCGTATCCTTTGCAGACCTCCAGCAATGATGGCTAGATACCGTGCATGCCGGATCTCGCATTGAAGAAAT
>NZ_LMNL01000034.1 GCF_001422985.1 Methylobacterium sp. Leaf117 | reverse complement strand
TCGGCGGCACCGGCACGATCGGCGGCCTCGCGGTTCAGGCCGGCGCCGTGGTGGCGCCGGGCAATTCCATCGGCACCCTGACCGTCGCCGGCAACGCCGCCTTCGCGGCCGGCACGACCCTCCGGGTCGAGGCCGACGCCGACGGYCGGGCCGACCGCCTCRCCGTGGCCGGCACCGCGACGCTGGCGGGCGGCACCGTGCAGGTGCTGGCGGCCGATGGCGCCTACGCTCCGCGCACCCGCTACACCGTCCTGACCGCCGCCRRCGGCGTGCAGGGCCGGTTCGCCGGGGTCAGCGCCAACTTCGCCTTCCTGACGCCGACCCTCGGCTACGGCGCGAACGCGGTCGACCTGACCCTGACCCGCAACGACGTGGCCTTCTCCACCATCGCCCAGACCCGCAACCAGGGCGGCGTCGCCGACGCCATCCAGGCGGCGGGGGCCGGCAGCGCCCTCTACGGCCGCACCGTCGGCCTGAGCACGCCCGAGGCCCGGGCCGCCTTCGRGGCGCTCACCGGCGACATCCACGCCAGCGCCACCGCCGCCCAGTTCGAGACCGCCTTCTTCGTGCGCGAGGCCATCCTCGACCGCCTGCGCCGGGGGCCGGCCCCGGGCGCGGACGAGGCYGAGGATTACGGCGCCCTGCCGGCGACCTATAGCGCCGACCTGCCGGGCCGGGCCGCGCCCGTGGTGCCGGTGCCCATGCGGGTGCTCGACCCGCGSGTGTTCGGGCTCTGGGGCCAGGGCTTCGGCAGCTTCGGCCAGGCCCGCGGCGACGGCAACGCCGCCGCCCTCGCCCGCCAGACCTCCGGCTTCGTGCTCGGCGCCGATGTCCGCCTCGAGACCGGCTTCCGCCTCGGGTTCACCGGCGGCTACACCGTCACCAGCCTCGACAGCGCCGGGCGCCTGTCCTCCGGCACGATCCAGAGCGGCTTCGGCGGCGTCTATCCGGCTTCGTGCTCGGCGCCGATGTCCGCCTCGAGACCGGCTTCCGCCTCGGGTTCACCGGCGGCTACACCGTCACCAGCCTCGACAGCGCCGGGCGCCTGTCCTCCGGCACGATCCAGAGCGGCTTCGGCGGCATCTATGGCGGCTTCGAGCGCGGGCCCTTCGCCCTGCGTCTCGGCGCGGTCTATGCCGATCAGGCGAGCCACCTGCGCCGGAGCGTCACCTTCGCGGGCTTCTCCGACAGCGACACGGCCCGCTACGGCGGCTCCACCGTGCAGGGCTTCGGCGAGATCGGCTACCGGTTCGTGATGGCCCCGGCCCCGGCGCCCGCGCTCCAGCCGACCTACCTCGAGCCCTTCGTGGGCGGGGCCTACGTGTCGATCGGGCGCGACCGCTTCGCCGAGACGGGCGGGCTCGCGGCCCTGAGCGGCGCGGCCCAGACCACCGAGGTGGCGACCTCGACGGTGGGCGTGCGCGGCCAGACCAGCCTGGATCTGGGCGCCGGGGCGCCGGTGTCCCTGCACGGGCTGGTGNGCCCAGACCACCGAGGTGGCGACCTCGACGGTGGGCGTGCGCGGCCAGACCAGCCTGGATCTGGGCGCCGGGGCGCCGGTGTCCCTGCACGGGCTGGTGGGCTACCGCCGGGCCTACGGCGAGGTGGTGCCGAAGGCGCTCCTCAGCTTCGGCGCCGGTCCGGGCTTCCTGACGGCGGGCACGCCGATCAGCCGCGACGCCCTGGTGGCGCAGGCCGGCCTCGACGTGCGGGTGGGCCGCGCCACCACCCTGGGCGTGGCCTATACCGGCCAGGTCGGCGAACGCACCCAGGACCACGCCGTCAAGGGCAACTTCACCTACCGGTTCTGACAGGCGACCCACCGGGTCTGAGAAACAGGACGCGCGCCGCCGGACCCGATGGGTTCGCCGGCGTTCGGATTCCGAGCTCGCCCTTCGCCGGCGAGCCCGGGGGCGGCCGCACAACCGGCCGGAACGCGCCGCGAGCAGGGCGCGTTCGAAGGACACGGCGTTTCCACCGGGGTGCCGGCTCCCGCGAGCGGGAAAATCCTCTAGAGTGGTGTGCTTCAGAGTGGTGTACTTGGCGGGCTCCCCGACAAGAATGCCGCCGCGCAACGCCTCCTGTCCTTCTCACGCGAAGTCCCCGAACCTCCATGTGCGAACTGCTCGGCATGAGCGCGAACGTGCCCACGGACATCCGCTTTTCCTTCGCCGCCCTGGCCCGGCGCGGCGGCGAGACGGGTCCTCACGCGGACGGCTGGGGCATCAGCTTCTACGAAGGCCGCGGCGCGCGGGCCTTCCACGAGCCGGAGCCGAGCGCGCAATCGGAACTCGCCCGGCTCCTGCGACGGACGCCGATCAAGAGCCGCATCGTCATCGCGCATGTGCGCAAGGCCAATCGCGGCCGGGTCAACCTGGAGAACACCCATCCGTTCAGCCGGGAATTGTGGGGCCGGCGCTGGACCTTCGCGCATAACGGCCAGCTCAAGGGCGTGAAGAAGTGGCCGCTGACCTGGTTCAAGCCGGTCGGCTCCACCGACAGCGAGCACGCCTTCTGCTGGATGCTTGACCAGTTGCAGGCCCGCTGGCCCGACCTGCCGAGCCCCGCCCGCATCGACCGGGCGGTGGCGGACCTGTGCGCGGAGCTGCACGGCCTCGGCGTGTTCAACATGCTGCTGTCGGACAGCCGCACCCTCTACGCCCATTGCGGCAAGCGCCTGTGCTATCTCACGCGCTGCGCCCCCTTCGGCACCGCGACCCTGGTGGACGAGGACTGGCGGGTAGATTTCGCGCAGGAAACCGGGGCCCAGGACGTCGTCACGGTGATCGCCACCAAGGCGCTGACCCGCGACGAGTGCTGGACCGACGTCGAGCGCGGTCACGTTCTCTCCCTGCGCGACGGCGCCGTACGCATTCTGAAGCCGGCCGTGGCCCGGCGCATGTCCCGCCCCGAGCGCGTCCCCTCCCCCTGTGGCTGTTGATGCGGCCCCCCCTGCGACGGCCACGGTTGTCCGGCGGGATGCGTCAACCGCCCGGATGCGCTACAACGCGCGAAATCAGTGGACCGCGCGGGTGCTTCTCGGACACCTCGGGCCGACACCACACCTGACCGCGCCAGATTACGACGAGCCATGACACGCGACGTGACCGACACTGCCTCCGACGTTCTGTCGGCCTCCGCAGACGACAGGCCGAACCTGTCCTCGAATATTCGGACTCACCTCGGCGAGCACCTGCGCACGGTCTACGACCGCTTGCCCGCGGACGAGCAGCCGAGCCGCTTTGCCGAACTCATCGAGCAGCTCGAAGCTGCCCTCAAGGCGCGCGGCGAGGCGATCGAACCCGAGTTTCGCAACGGCCTGCTGGCGGCCGTGCCGTCCCTGCGTGCCTTCGCCCTGTCGCTGACCAGCAACCCGGCCCGCTCCGACGACCTCGTGCAGGACACCCTGCTGAAGGGCTGGCAACACCGGGCCCGGTTCCAGCCGGGCACCAACCTGAACGCCTGGCTGTTCACGATCCTGCGCAACATCTTCTATTCGGACCACCGCAAGCGCGTGCGCGAGGTCGAGGACCAGGACGGCTCCTACGCCGCCCGCCTCGCCACCGCCCCCCACCAGGGCGATCGTCTTGACGTCGAGGACCTCCAGACCGCCCTCGGCAAGCTGCCGCCGGACCAGCGCGAAGCCCTGGTTCTCGTCGGCGCCGAAGGCGTCTCCTACGAGGAGGCGGCCGCGATCATGGGTTGTAAGGTCGGCACCGTGAAGAGCCGGGTCAGCCGTGCCCGCGGGCGACTGGCCGAACTTCTCGGCTATGACGAGGAAGACCTCAGCTCCGACCGGCTGATCCAGTCGGCGATGCCGAAGGATGCATAAGGTCGGCCCGAGGCGGTCCTGAAGACGAAACCCGGCCTTAAGGATCGACGGACCCGCTGCAACTTTTGACGCATCCCTTCCGGGAGTTGGACGTTACTGCCCTGAACCCGGCAGCGCTTCACAGCGTCGCGGGACACTCGTTCAGGAGCGCCATCATGAACTTCAAGACCCTTCTCGCCGCCTCCGCCATCGCACTCACCCTGCCGATGGCCGCCCAGGCTCAGGGCCTCGTCCGCGGCGCCGAGCGCGGCGCACAGGACGGCGCCGATGCGGCCGGTCCGATCGGTGCCATCGTGGGTGGCGCCGTCGGCGCGGCGACCGGCACGGTCGGCGGCATCCTCGGCGTCGATGATCGCCCCCGCTTCCGCCAGTACGTCACCCGCGAGCGTCGCTCGTCCTATGACTACAATGGCGATGTCCGCGTCGGCGCCGTGCTGCCGAGCTCCGGCGTGAGCTATTACGACGTGCCCGCCGAGTACAACGCCCGCGGCGCCCGCTACACCATCGTCAACGAGCGTCCGGTTCTGGTGGATCGCAGCCACCGCATCGTCGAGGTCATCGACTAATCCTCGCCGACCAGGACACGCTCGGCCCCGCGACGACCGTCACGGTGGCCTAAGTCAGAAGGCTTTCGGCGAGGGTTTCGCCGGGAGCCTTTTTTCATGGTCGCGTCGTGGTTCGTCGTCGCATCGAAATTTGTGACCGGGCGATGGCGAGAGGTACGCCTCATTCCGGAATCCCCCCGCGCCGAACCTAACATAAAGCAACGGGAACGGGTGCAGCGATGCAACGCCCGCGGGCTTCAGCCGTTGCTTGGACAGTCCGACCTTCACGTACCCGTGTGCACGCATCCCTGCGCGACCGTCCGATTCCCGATCGATGCGAAGGAGTTTTCCCATGGCCGGTGACCTCCCCCCTGATCCTGCCCTGCCGGAGCCGGTGCGGGATCACCTCGGCCAGCAGCTGCGGTCAGTCTTCACCACCGACGAAGTCGTGCCCCAGTATCTCGGCGATCCGATGGTTCCGGAAGCCTTCGAGCCGCAGATCAAACGCCTCGAGGTCCGCCTGAAGACCCATGAGGAGGGTACGGGTGCCGTCGAGCAGGCTCTCGAAGATCTCCTTGGGGCAGACCTCTTGCCGGCGGGAGACGTTTTGCCAGGAGGAAACCTCTTTCCAGCAGGAAACCTCTTGCCAGGAGGCGACCTCGTGGCCGGCGAAGATTCCCTTCCGGGACAGGATCGCTCCGGTCGCAAGCCCGGCTTCGGCGAGGCCCGGTAGAAGCCGACGCGGTTCAGACTGCGGGTTTCGTCGCCAGGATATCGCGAATTTCGGCGAGCAGCTTCACGTCCGCCGGCACTTCGGCCACCGTCTCGGGCTTGGCCTCTTCCTTGCTGACCAGGCGGTTCATCGCCCGGATGACCAGGAACAGCACGAAGGCCACGATCATGAAATTGAGTGCCACGGTGATGAACTGCCCGTAGCCGATCACCGCGCCCTGCTTCTTGGCATCGGCATAGGCCGCGCCTTTCTGCACGCTCGACGACAGCGGGAGATAGTAGTTCGAGAAGTCGAGGCCGCCGGTAATCGCGCCGATCATCGGCATGAACACGTCCTGCACCGCCGACGTGACGATCGCCCCGAAGGCAGCGCCGATGATCACGCCGACGGCGAGGTCGACGACGTTGCCGCGCAGTGCGAACTTCTTGAATTCCTCGAGCATCAACCGGTCTCCGCTGGATTTGACCTGCAGGACGACGTCAGGCCGCGTGCAGCTTAGTCGAAGACAACCGCTGCGCGACAGCGCCGCCGGTCAGATGTCCACGGCCGGATCGCGCGCGGGTTTCAGCATTTCGACGGCATCGTCGGCAGTCTCCCCTGAGGCTGAGCCATGTGCTTCCGCCCTGGCCCGGCGGCGATACTGCGCCGCGCCGATCGGCAGGGTGACGAGGTAGCCCAGCGCCAGCGCCACCATCGCCTCGAACGGGAAGCTGATGAACAGGCCGAACCCGGCCACCACCACGAGGAAGATCGGCAGCACCCAGTCGCGGGGGACGCGCTTGCCCATGGTCTTGCCGGAAAAGGTCGGCACGGTGGAGACCACCAGCAGGGCGATGCACAGCATGTAGCCCAGCACCACGGGCGCCGCCCAATGCTCCATCGGCAGCCCCAGGAAGTTCAGGTAGAGCGGCAGCATCGCGGTGAGCGCCCCGGCGGGCGCCGGCATGCCGACGAAGAAGTCCTTCTTCCAGGCCGGGCGGTTCGGATCGTCCAGCATCGCGTTGAAGCGGGCCAGCCGCAGCGCCATCGCGATGGCGAAGATCAGGGCCACGATCCAGCCGACCGAACGCAGGTCCTTGAGAGCGAAGCCGTAGAGGATCAGCGCCGGTGCACAGCCGAAATTGACGAAGTCCGCCAGGGAATCGAGTTCCGCCCCGAAGCGCGAGGTGCCCTTCAGCATCCGCGCCACGCGCCCGTCGATGCCGTCCAGGAAAGCGGCGGCCACGATCGAGATCACGGCCGGCTCGAACTTGCCCTCGAAGGCGAGCCGGATCGCGGTCAACCCGAGGCAGAGCGCCATCAGGGTGATCATGTTGGGCGCGATCATCCGAAACGGCACCGGCTTGAAGCGGCGCGGGCGGGGCTCGTTGGCGTCGGGCGCGAAGGGCGGAAACAGATCGTCCATGGGATGCCTCAGATGCGGCGGAAGACGCGCTCGGGGCCGCCGGCGAGATCGGCCAGCACGGTCTCGCCGGCCACCGCCTTCTGGCCGAGCCCGACGAGCACACGGGTGCCGACCGGCAGATAAACGTCGACGCGCGAGCCGAAGCGGATGAGGCCGAAGCGCTCGCCGACGTTCAGGCTGTCATTGGCGTGGACCCAGCCGACGATGCGGCGGGCAACCAGACCGGCGATCTGCACCACGCCGATGCGGAGCGGCTCGCCCTTGTGCGTCGTTTCCATCACGAGGCCGTTGCGCTCGTTGTCGTCGCTGGCCTTGTCGAGCTCGGCGTTGAGAAACAGGCCCGGGGTGTAGTGGATCTGGCCGATGCGGCCGGTGACCGGCACCCGGTTCACGTGACAGTCGAACACGTTCATGAACACCGAGATGCGCAGCATCGGCTCCTGCGGCAGGTCGAGTTCCGGCGGAGGCAGCACCGTCGAGATCAGATTCACCCGGCCGTCGGCGGGGGAGACCACGAGGCCGTCGCCCACCGGGGTGATCCGCTCGGGATCGCGAAAGAAGTAGCATACCCACAGGGTCAGGATCAGGAAGATCCAGCCGAGGAACTGCGCGAAGTAGGCTCCGATCACCGTCAGCACGATGCCGATGACGATGAAGGGATAGCCCTCTTTGTGAATTGGCACGAGCGTCCGGCGAATCGTCTCGAGGAGGTCGGTCATGGGTGTTTTCGGAGCGCTCTCGTCTGATGGGCGGGCCGAAGCCGCCCCGGCCGGGGCCTTCTCATAAGGCACGCGGGCTGATCCGTCATACGCTTTCCGATCAGGGACGCGCGAGGCGTCCCGACGCGGTCTTCGATCCGGGACGCGCGAGGCGCCTGCGGACCGAAATGGCGAACCCGTCAGCCCTCGGCCTGCACCAGGGGCGCCAGGCGCGTCAGCCGCAGGGCGATGACGAGGGCGAGCCCGTAGAGGGTCGCGAAGAACGCCACCACGCCGACCCAGCCGGAATGGTCGAAGAACCAGCCGCCGGCCGTGCCAAGCACCGAGGAGCCGAGATAGTACAGGCACAGATAGATCGACGAGGCCTGGGCCCGGTCGCGCAGGGCTCGCCGGCCGACCCAACTGCTCGCCACCGAATGCGCCCCGAAGAACGCCACCGTGACCAGGACGATGCCGACGATGATCAGGGCGAGATGGCTCGACAGGGTCAGCCCGACGCCGACGAGCCCGAGCAGGATGGCGAGCCACAGCACCTTGCGCCGCCCGAGCCGGCTGGCGATTTCGCCGGTGAGGGCCGAGGAGACGGTTCCGAACAGGTAGACCACGAAGATCGCCCCGATGGCGCTCTGGCTCAGGGAGAACGGCGGCTCCAGCAGCCGGAAGCCGATGTAGTTGTAGATGCACACAAAGCCGCCCATCAGCAGGAAGGCTTCGGCGAAGAGCCAGGGCAGGCCGGGATCGCGGAAGTGGTGGGTGAAGGTGCCGGGCACGTCGCGCCAGCGCATCCGGTTGGCCCGGAAGCGGCGCGAATCCGGCAGCAGGTAGACGAAGGCGATGGCGGCCAGGAGCGCCAGCAGCCCGATGGTGCCAAGGCCCCAGCGCCAGGAGGCATGGTCGGCGATGATGCCGGCCAGCAGCCGCCCGACCATGCCGCCCGCCGCATTGCCGCCGATGAGCAGGCCCATCGACAGGCCGATGGCGCGCCCGTGCATTTCCTCGCCGAGATAGGCCATCGCCACCGCGGGCAGGCCGGACGCCGCGAGCCCCGTAAGGGCGCGCAGAGCCAGGAAGCCGTGCCAGCTCGGCACCAGGACGGCCACGATCGTGAGAAGGGCCGAGGCGAACAGCGACGCCACCATGATGGGCTTGCGCCCCCACACCTCCGAGAGCGGACTGACCACCAGGAGCGCGATCGCCAGCATGGCGCAGGGCAGCGACAGGGCGAGGCTGCTCTCGGCCGGCGAGACGGAAAAATCATCGGCGAAGACCGGGAGCAGCGGCTGCACCCCGTAGAGCACTGCGAAGGTGGAAAACCCGGCGGCGCCCAGGGCGACGGCGGTGCGACGGAAGGCGGGCGTTCCTGCCTCGATCAACCGCTCGCTCGCCTCGTCCATGCACGCTCCTGCGGGGTCGGCCCGGAGACCCGGACACCACGTTCTCGGCGCAGAGGGTCCCGCCGGCAGAAGGCAGGCTCCTCAATCCTCCGCAGCCGCCCCGGCTATATAGGCCGGTGCGGCGATCGGGAAACCGCCGCCCGGATGCGGCGTCCTAGGCCGCCCGGACCGTGGCGAGGAAGCGGGCGACCTCGGCGCCGAGATGCTCGGACTGGCGCGAGAGTTCGCTGGCGGAGGACAGCACCTGGGCGGCCGCGGCGCCGGTCTCCTCGGCGGCCCCCGCCACGCTCGCGATATTGGACGTCACCAGTTCGGTGCCGACCGCCGCCTGCGAGACGTTGCGGACGATCTCCTGGGTGGCCGCCCCCTGCTCCTCCACCGCCGCCGCGATGGTGGTCGACACTCCGCTGATCTCGCGGATCCGGTCGGTGATGCCGCCGATGGCCGTGACCGCCTGTCCGGTCGAGTCCTGGATCTGCCCGATCTGGGTTCCGATTTCCTCGGTGGCCCGGGCGGTCTGGTTGGCGAGTTCCTTCACCTCCGCCGCCACCACGGCAAAGCCCCGGCCCGCCTCGCCGGCGCGGGCTGCCTCGATGGTGGCGTTGAGCGCCAGCAGGTTGGTCTGGCCGGCGATCGTCGAAATCATCGCCACCACGTCGCCGATCCTGGTTGCGGCCGTGCTGAGATCCTGCACCAAGGTGGCCGTCCGCTCCGCCTCGCCGACCGCCGCCTGCGCGAGGTTGGCGGAGCCGACGACCTGACGCCCGATCTCCTGCACGGACGAACCGAGTTCCTCGGCCGCCGCCGCCACGGTGCTGACGTTCGAGGCAGCCTCCTCGGCGGCGGCGGCCACCGTGGTGGATTGGCTGGCGGTCTCGGTCGCGGTGCCGGACATGCTCTGGGCCGTTGCCTCCAGTTCGGTCGCCGCCGACGTCACCTGGGTGATGATGCCGCTCACGGCGCTCTCGAAATGATCGGCCATCCGCTGCATCCCGAGCCGGCGCTCCTCCTTCACGGCCAACTCGCGCGCCTCCTGTTGCTGCCGCAGGGTCTCCGTCTCCAGCAGGTTGTCGCGGAAGACCGCCAGGGCCGCGGCCATCGCGCCGATCTCGTTGCGGCTGGACGAGTAGGGTATCTCCCTCGCCAGATCGCCGCCCGCGACCGCCGCCATCGCGCCGGTGATCCGGGCGATCGGACGTGTCACGCCGTAAAGGACGAACACCGCACCGCAGACGCCCATCAGGAGCGAGATACCGCCCACCGCGACCGTGAGCCAATAGGCGTTGTGGTAGTTGATCTTCGAGGCGGCGTCCGCCTCGACGGCCCCGCGGTCGTTGTGGGTGACATCGTCGTCGATGACCTTCATCAGCTCCTGGTAAGCCGGCCGCGTCATCTCGAACGCGTCGACCATGGCGTTCTGGTCACCGGCCCGGAACGAGGCGAGAAACGCGGCGCGCCGCTCGTCATACTCGGCGTAGCGCTTGGCGATGTCGTCGGCGATCGCCCGCTCCTCAGGGCTGGCGATGAAGGGCTGATACGTCTTCAGAGCCGTTTCGACGGCCTTCTCGCGTTCCGCATTGAGCTTTTCGAGCGACGGCGCCGATTCGCGCCCCATGACATACCGAGCATCGACAATCCGTAGATTCGTGACGGCGAATTTGATTTCGCCCAAGCTTCGAACGCTCGGCATCAATTCCCCAGAAAGTTTCATCGAACTTGCCCGGATTCTCTCCAGGCTTGTGATGGCAATCCCTCCCTGAATGACCAAGGCGGCGATGACGGAACCGATGATCGAGATCAACATCCACTTCAGCTTGATAGCCATGATCTTTTATCACCTTCTAATATTCTGTCATGTCTGCGTTTTCCAGAACATAGCAGGTCCTTAAAGACCATCTAAAGTGAAACTTTATCAATTAAAAAATCGATAATCCGGACGAGAGCCACGACAAAGATCGCGGTTTTATTACGCCCCCTGGGTCGTGGTGATCCGCGTCCCCAGTCCGTCGGTTCGCGGCCTGCGGTTTCCGGGGGGAGCGATCCTGCGGGACGGTCGGCAGGATGAGGGCAGCGCGGGAGCGATTCGAACGGATCAACACCCAGGCACAATGGACCTCTCGCGGGCAGGCCCCAGAACGGAACAGGCCGGCTCGCGAAGGGAGCCGGCCTGGAAGTTCCGTCGAGATGGCCTGCGTGCCCCGTCCGAGACGCACCTTCACAGGTTCGTTCGGATTCGTCGCGTCCGGCCGATCAACCGGCGAAACGGGGTCGGAGAGACGAGCCGGCGTGCAGCGCTCAGGCCGCCCGGGTGGTGGCGAGGAAGCGAGCGACCTCACCGCTGAGCCGCTCGGACTGTCGCGACAGCTCCGAAGCCGAGGCCAGGACCTGGGACGAGGCAGCGCCGGTCTCCTCCGCGGCGCGGGCCACGGTCGAGATCTTGTCCGTCACCTGACCGGTGCCCACGGCTGCCTGGGCCACGTTGCGGACGATCTCCTGGGTGGCCGCCCCCTGCTCCTCGACGGCCGCCGCGATGGAATTGGCCACGCCGCTGATCTCCTGAATCCGGGTCCGGATGTCGCCGATGGCCGATACGGCCTGGCCGGTCGAGGCCTGGATGCGCGTGATCTGATCGCCGATCTCTTCGGTGGCCCGGGCGGTCTGGTTGGCGAGCTCCTTCACCTCGGCCGCCACCACGGCGAAACCGCGGCCCGCCTCGCCGGCCCGGGCCGCCTCGATCGTGGCGTTGAGCGCCAGCAGGTTGGTCTGCCCGGCAATGGTCGAGATCATCGCCACCACGTCGCCGATCTTGGTCGCGGCCATGCTGAGATCGCCGATCAGCGCAGCCGTCTGGTCCGCCTCGCCGACCGCGATCTGCGCCAAGGTGGCGGAGCCGTCGACCTGGCGTCCGATCTCCTGCACGGATGAGCCGAGTTGCTCGGCCGCCGCCGCTACGGTGTTGACGTTCGAGGCCGCCGCTTCCGCCGCCGCCGCGACGCCGCCCGATTGCTGCGCGGTCTCACCGGCGGTCCCCGACATCATGCCCGCCGTCGCCTGCAGCTCGGTGGCCGCCGACGTCACCATGCCGACGATGCCGCTGACCGCCTGCTCGAAACCGTCCGCCAGCTCGTGCATCGTCGCCTTGCGTCGTGCCGCGTTGGCGGCCTCGAGGTTCGCCTGCTCACCCCGCATGTGCTCCGCCTCGACGAGACCGTCGCGGAAGATCGCGAGGCACGCCGCCATCTCACCGATCTCGTTGCGGTTCGTCGCATGGGGGATTTCGATGGTGAGCCGGCCCACGGCGATGGTCCGCATGGCGCCGGTGATGCGGGTGATCGGACGGGTGACGCCCAGGAGTACGAAGAGGATGCCGCCGAGGCCGAGCAGGACGGAGCCGCCGCAGACCACCAGCGTCATCCAGATCGCGGTCGCATAGGTCCGCTCTGCGGTTGCCTGCGCAGTCAGGGCGCCCTGATTGTTCAAATCCGCATCGCGATCGACCGTCGTGATGAGTTGGTCGAAGACGGTCCGCGAGCGCGCGAACAGGCTCTCGGCACTCGGGATGTCACCGCTCCGCAGGAGAGCGGGAAAGCCGCGACGAAGGTCCTCATACCGTGCGAAGGTACCGACGATGTCGGTCCACAGCGCCTTTTCCTCGGGGCTGCTGATGAGAGTCTCGTAGGTGCGCATCGCGGTGGCGACGGCCTGCCTGCGCGTGGCCTCGACCTGCAACAGCTCGGCCGGCGCTTCCTTCCCATGCATATACCGGGCGTCGAGCAGGCGCAGCCGCGTCAAACTGTACTTGAATTCACCTAAGGCGCGCACGCTCGGAAGCCAGTTAGCCGCAATATCCACTACTCCAGAATTAACAGTACGAATGTTTGCAACAGCAAACCACCCCTGCGCACCAAGACCCAGCATCATGACTGACAGGATCGTGATCAGTGTTGACTTGAGAGACAGTCGCATCGACGGAGGGGCGCGTTGGAAATGCTATCCGGCCTGCGGCGCACAGGAGGGACAGGTCGGCGAAGACCACTATTCCCTATGGCGCCGAACTAAACATTTGATGAATAGAGCCGGCTTTTCCAATTCTTCCCGCCGGGTCGTGCCGATAGCCCTCCCCTTTCTCCAATCCATCGAAGACTGGCCGATGCGGGCGCGGAGCGGGCGACCGGAGGCTTTCGGACCCCGGTCGCCGCATCCTGGTTTCAGCGTGGAGGCGCCGCCTCGCCCTGCTGCTGGATCAGCGGCGTGATACGGCGGACGGTCACCCGCCGGTTCTCGCGCGCGGCGTTCTGCGTGTTCACCTTCAGGTTCTGCTCGCCATAACCCTGCGTGGTCAGGTTCTCGGGCGGCACCTGGAAGGTCTGCGTCAGCACGGTGGCCACCGACTGCGCGCGGCGGTCGGAGAGCGAGAGGTTGTCGACGTCGGCCCCCACCGCGTCGGTGTATCCCTCGATGAGGAACACCTCCTGCGAATTGGCCTTGATCGCCCGGTTCATCGCCGCCGCGATGGTGGCGAGGCGCGCGGCCTGATCCGGCGTCACCGTGAACGAGCCGGTGTCGAAGTTGATGGTATCGATGTCCACGCTGCGCATACGGGCGCGCAGCTGCGGGCTGTAGCGCACCTGATCGAGGGTGTAGCGCCGGTCGACCGCCACCACCGGTGGGGCCGACAGGGCCTCGTAGACGGCACCCTCATCCGCTCCGTCGTAATCGACAACGTAGCGATTGCGGGGGATGCGGATGTCCGGCGGCGGCAGTTCGACCACGTCGTCGTAGATCGGCCGGCGCACGCCCCCGCCGAAGCTGTTGTCGATGATCACGACCTCGCGCCCGTCCCGGAAGCGGCGGGAGCGGCGTACGAGACGGCCGTCATCATCCACGATGGTGACGATCTGCTCGCCGCCGGGGCGGCCGAGATACGTGATGGTGTCGCCGCCGCGCCGTTCGCTGCGATAGGCCCGCCGGTCCAGATCGCGGAAACGCTCGTTCTCGTCGTGACGGATGAAGTAGGTGTCGCGATCACGCACGATGATGCGGCCGGGCTCGCGGATGTAGGTCCGCCCGCCTTCCGAGAACTCGCGCCGGTCGCGGCGGACCTGATCGTAGTCGCGGACATCGTCGTCATCCCGGAACCCGCCCGGCACGTAGCCCGGGCGCCCCGGCGCGTTGAAGCCGGTGCGAGGCTCGCGCCGTTCGAAGGCGTCCCGCCGCTCGCGGTCCTCTCGACGATCGTCGATGCCTCCGGCGCGTGGATCACCGGAATCACGGCGATCGACACCGTCGCGCCGGGTCTCGGCCGGCCGGGAATCGGACCGAACCGCATCGTCGCGATTCAGCTCGCGGGATCCCTGGGCGGGACCGTCCCGGTCAGGGCGGGATTCGACGGGATTCGCACCCGCACCGGGACGCCCGTCCGGACGCTGCGGGTCCGGGTTCGGAGCACCCGGCGGCGTGAACGGACGGCCGGGTACGCCCGGCCGGGCATTCGGGGCGACCGGTGCCGGCGGATTGGCGTCCGGGGCGGGTGCACGCGGCTCTGCGGGCGGGTTCGGGCGCGCGGGCTGCGTGGCTCCCGGGACGGTCGGGCTGGCGGGGTTCGCCGGATTGCGGATCTCGGGCGCGGTCGGTGTCGGAGCCGGGGCTTGGCGAAGCTGGGGTTGCGCGGGGCGGGCAGGTTCGGATGCGGTGGGACGCTCGGGTGCATTCGGCCGCTCGGGAGACCGCTCGCGTGCGGCCGGCGGCGCACCGGAGCGCTCGCCCGGCGCTTCGGAACCGGGCGCGCGACGATTCTGCGTCGGATCGCGATCGGGTGCCCCGCCGCGCTCCTCCCGCGCCGGGCGATCTTCACGCGTCGGCCGTTCCGGGCGCTCCTGGCGCGGCTCCGGGCGCTCTTGGCGGGGTTCCGGGCGTTCCTGGCGAGGCTCAGGACGGGGTGCCGAACGCTCGGGGCGAGGTTCGGGACGCTCTTGGCGAGGTTCGGGACGCTCTTGGCGCGGCTCCGGGCGTTCCTGGCGCGGTTCAGGGCGCTCCTGGCGCGGCTCGGGACGGGGTGCCGAACGCTCGGGGCGGGGTTCGGGACGCTCCTGGCGCGGCTCGGGTCGTTCTCGACCGCCCGGCGGTTGGCCTCCGCGCGGCCCTTCACCCCCGCGAGGTCCTTCACCCCCCCGAGGTCCTTCACCCGGCCCGCCTTGGGCCAGCAGGATCGCCCCGCCCGGGACGGTATCCGGCCGAGCAGAGCTGGGTCCGGACAGCAGGAGCGCAGGGAGAACCGTGCCGGTCAGCAGGAGGTGGCGGATGCGCCGCATCGAAGGTCACTCACGTCGTTGATGTGGCCTTCGGAACAGAATGCGAGCCGGATGGTTCCCGATACCGAGCATGGCCGTCCGCCTCTCCGGACGGCTTGGCGTCAGGGCACTCGGCCCCGGATCTCCCAGCCCCGGAGCTCTTGGAACCGGAACTCTTGGAACCGGAACTCCTCGAACCGGATCTTCTGACCTCCGATATCCTGGCGTTATTGCACGCCCTGGCGCGTCGCCGTCGAGAAGAGGTTCGGGGCGATGATCCGCACCGGCTGGCGCTCCTCGCCGGCGGCCGGGCTCGTGGCGGCTGGTACCGGCGCAGCCGCACTGTCCGTCGCCCCGGCGGCACGGCGGCTGGCGACGTCGGCCGCGAGTTCCGCGGCGGTCTTGTCGGCCCGGCCCACCAGGGTGAGGCGCACCTTGGGCGGACGCGACAGGGCCTCGGCCTGCATCGGCGTGACGAAGATGTCGCCCTTGTGCCGCACCAGCATGCTCTCGGCCTTGACCAGCGACTGCGCCCAGGTCTGTCCCTCGCGCTTGCACGAGCAGTTCGGCGTGAAGGACGTGCGGAACTTGAAGGCGTTCGGCAGGGCCGTGTAGGCACGGCTCCCCTTCAGGGTTGCGGCCTGCTTGAGGGCCTCGTCCCCGTGGGGCATCGAGTAGGCGGCGGCCTCGGCCCCGGGGCAGAGCGCCTGGCACAGCTCGTCCGCGCCCTCGCGCCCGTCCGGAAGATTGTTCATCGGAAAGTAGGCGCCGTCACAGGTGCGGACGCAGACCACCTGCGAGCCACCCCGCGCACGCGCCTCCCCGGCCGGCCCGTCGGCCTTGAGGAGGGTGCGGCTCGCCGCATCGGTGCAGGTGGCGGCGATGGCCTCGGTCAGCTGCCGGCGGCGCGCGGCCGTGACCTCGCCGTTCTCGGCGCCGTAACCGGCATTGAGGGCGCGGATGCGCTGCTCGACCGCGCCGCATTGCGGGGGGCGGGAATCGAAGAACAGGAACTTGCCACCCTCGCAGCTGAGCGTGCGGTAATAGGCGTTCAGTCGCCCGATCTCATTCTGCAGCGCCCGCGCGGTGCTGGCTCCGTCGCTGAGGCTCGCGAGTTCGGAGCGGTAGCGCAGGCAGGCCGCATTCTGCGCCTCGGCGGCCCCCGTCATCGCCAGGGCGACAGGAAGGGCGGCAAGGACGCCGGCGAGCACCCGGACGAGCGTGCGGATCTGGAGAGGGATCAGCGGCATGGCCTGATTGCGAAGGATGGCGGGACGCCGCCGCACGGAATCCGACGGCGGATCTCGGCGAAGCGATGGCGAACGAGGACAACACACGTTACTTAGCGACCCTCGCACGGCGGCGACACCCTTCCCACATGCGCCCCGAACAAACCGAGGGGAATGATACGATGATGTGGCTTCGGGGTCTCACAGGCTGCGCGCTGGCGTTGGGGCTCGGCCTCGTCGCACATCCGGTGCGGGCGGACGATGCGGATCGCATCTTCGACAAGTCGACCGTGTGGCGCCCGCTCACGCCCAACGACAAGCTGGTGGTCTACGGGATCGACGATCCGTCCGTAGCCGGCGTCGCCTGCTGGTATACGCAGCCGGAGAAGGGCGGCATCAAGGGCACGCTCGGCCTCGCCGAGGATGTCTCCGACATTTCGCTGGCCTGTCGACAGGTCGGCCCGGTGCAGTTCAAGGAGAAGTTCAAGCAGGGTGCAGTGGTGTTCAGCGAGCGGCGTTCGCTGATCTTCAAGTCGATGCAGATCGTGCGGGGCTGCGACGCCAAGCGCAATACGCTGATCTACATGGTCTATTCGGACAAGGTCATCCAGGGGTCACCCAAGAACTCGACCTCGGCCGTGCCGCTGATGCCCTGGGGCACCGAACCGCCGCCGCGCTGCGACGCCTTCATGGAGAAGTAGACCGCCTGTGGAAGCCGGCCCCGTGGCGGGGTCGGCGACCAGGCGCAAGAGCGTCGGTGGAGGCGATCAATCCTGGCACGTGATCCGGATCGGGCGCTCGGCGGGCTTCACCACCGGGGCGGCCGGGATCGCGCCGGTATACTCGTCCTGGGCAGCGACGCCGAAGGAACCGGCCGAAGCGAAGCCCTGGGCCTCGCACCAGGCATTGGCCACCACCTGCCCGCAGGCGCTGTCGCCGTTGGTGAGGCAGTCGCCGACACCGTATCCCTCGCTCGACGGGATCAGGAACGTCTTCTCGACGGTGGCCGGCACCTTGGCGGGGCTCTCGCCGTCGCCGGCAGCCAGAGCGACGTGTGCGGTCAGGGCGAAGGCGAGGAGAGCGCCGAGATGGGCGGTCACGCGGCGCATGGGCAGAACCTTGCTGATGTCGGAAGCGTCTGAGGCGAAAACTTCACGGCACGGGGTTAACAAACCCTTTCTCCGCGACAGGGTTTTCGACGAATGCCGGTTCGGCGTCGTTCTCGAATTGCTCATGGATTTGAGGTAGCGCAGGACGTGCCGTCAGGCCGTCGCCTCAGCGCAACAGGTCGCCGGGCGGAAGGCGGCGACGATGTGGCGCCGGCTTGGCCTGTCGCGGCAAAAGCTGCGAGATACCAACGCGGTGCGGGTCTCACGCTCGGACGGGCCGGGTGGGGGTCCGGGACGCAAGGGACGATTCAAGGGAAGATTCATGGCCTCGATGTTGCGGCTCTACAACACGCTGACCCGCGAGAAGGCCGTCTTCACGCCGATCGATCCGACGAACGTGCGGATGTATGCCTGCGGCCCGACGGTCTACGATGCCGCTCATATCGGCAATGCCCGGCCGATCATCGTCTTCGACCTGCTGTTCCGCCTGCTGCGCCACCTCTACGGTGAGGCGCACGTCACCTACGCGCGCAACGTCACGGATGTGGACGACAAGATCAACGCGCGGGCGGCCGAGCGCGGCATCACCATCCGCGAACTCACCGACGGGACGCTGAAGACCTTCCACGCCGACATCCGCGAACTCGGCGTGCTGATGTCGGAGGATGTGAACGTGGCGGGTCAGCGCCCGCGCTTCATCGAGCCGCGCGCCACCGACCACATCGCCGAGATGCACACCATCATCACCGGGCTGGTGCAGGCCGGACATGCCTATGTGGCGGCGGAGCACGTGCTGTTCGACGTGCCCTCGATGCCGGATTACGGCGCGCTCTCGAAGCGCCCGCTGGACGAGATGGAGGCCGGCGCCCGCGTCGAGGTCGCGCCCTACAAGCGCTCCCCCCTCGACTTCGTGCTGTGGAAACCCTCGAAGCCCGGCGAGCCGTCCTGGCCCTCACCATGCGGGATCGCGGCGCCGGGCCGGCCGGGCTGGCACATCGAGTGCTCGGCGATGTCATGGCGGCACCTCGGCGAGCGCTTCGACATCCATGCGGGCGGCATCGACCTGATCTTTCCCCACCACGAGAACGAGGTGGCACAGTCCCGCTGCTGCTTCGGCACCGACGTGATGGCCCATGTCTGGCTTCACAACGGCTTCCTCCAGGTCGAGGGGGAGAAGATGTCGAAGTCGCTCGGCAACTTCATCACCATCCGCGACGTGCTGAAGGACTGGCCTGGCGAGGTCGCCCGGCTCGCCATGCTGAAGACCCATTACCGCCAGCCGATCGACTGGACCCTGCGTGGCCTCGAAGAGGCCGCGCGGATGCTTGAGCGCTGGTACGGACTCGTGGGCGATGGCGCGCCGGCGCCGGCGCTCCCCGAGACGGTGCTGGAGCCGCTACTCGACGACCTCAATACGGCCGCCGCGCTCGCCGAGTTGCACCGCCTCGACGATCCGGCGGCACTCAAGGCCGGTGCGAACCTTCTCGGGCTACTCACGCAGACCAAATCCGCCCGCGACCAGGGAACGATCCAGGCGGCTGGGATCGACGTCGCCCGCGTCGAGGCCCTGATCGAGGCCAGACGCGCGGCCCGGGCCGCCAAGGACTGGGCTGCGTCGGATCGTGTTCGCGACGAACTCCTCGCGCTGGGCATCGCCGTCAAGGACGGCAAGGACGGCACGACCTGGAGCGTCGTGACCTGATCAGGTCACCGTGACCTGATCGGTCGCCGCGACGCCCTTCGGTCAGAACCGCTCGGCCACCAGGGCCTCGGCGGCCGGGGCGGGTTCGACGGACCCGGCCGCGTCGCGCAGGAGGCCGACCACGTCGGCCGCCTCGGTCGCCACGAGGTAGCTCAGGTCGAGCCCTTCCCGGATGAAGCCCTGCGTTCGCATGTGATCGAGGAGGGTCAGCAACGGGGTCCAGAAATCCGCCACCGAGAGCAGCAGGATCGGCTTGTTGTGCTGGCCGAGCTGGGCCCAGGTGAGCTGCTCCACCAGCTCTTCCAGGGTGCCGATGCCGCCCGGCAGGGCCACGAAGGCGTCGGAACGCTCGAACATCAGCCGCTTGCGGGTGTGCATGTCTTCCACCACGATGGTCTCCTGAATCTCTTCGAGCATGCGCTCGCGCGATTTCAGGAAATCCGGAATGATGCCGGTGACGTGGCCGCCATGGTCGAGGACCGCGCGGGCGACGGTGCCCATCAGGCCGACATTGCCCCCGCCATAGACGAGGCCGATCCCCGCCTCCGCCAAGGCCTTGCCCAGGGTCACGGCCGCCGTGGTGAAGGCCGGATCGCCCCCGAACCCCGAGCCGCAATAGACGCAGACCGTCCTCAACCGAGCCATGCCGGGCCTCTCTGATGCGTCGCAACCAGGACGGACCCGTCCCTGTCCACGAGCCAAACTGCTGATTTTACGGAAGATCCGGCCATGCGACGGCGGATGTGATTTGGTGTTCCGATCATGTTCGCTAATATGTCGCCATCAATCGCCGGTTTGTCGACGGGCTCGATCCGGCGACGACGGTGTTTCGGCCGCCGCGCCGGTCGACAAGGGAGTGGGGTGTCATGAGGGCGGAGTTGCGACGGAGCATCTTCCTGGCCTGCGTGGGGCTTCTGGCGGGCTTCGCCCTCGTGGTCACCCTCTATGGCGCGAGCACCTTGTTCAAGCGCAGTGTCGAGGGCACCGACCGGGACCGTGCAGCCCTGGCGGCGGCGCCCACCGCCCCGACGGAGGAAGCCCGGCCGGGAGCGGTCCCGGGCTCGAGCGCCCAGGCCGAGCCGGACCCGCGCCCCGGGGAGGGGGCGTCGCCGGCGGGAAAGCCCCCGGCGGCGCGGGCGGTCCGGCAGCCCCCGGCGCCGGGACTGGGCGCGTCCGCCGGGACAGAGGCGCCGACCTTCGACATCATCCGGGTCGAGCCCAACGGCGAGACAGTGATCGCGGGGCGCGCCGCGCCCAACACCACCGTGGAGTTGCTGCGCGACAACGCGCCGATTGCCCGTGCGCTCGTCGATCCCTCCGGCCAGTTCGCCATCGTTCCCCCGGCGCTTCCCGTGGGCAACAGTGAGATCACCCTGCGGGCCTCCAGCGCCGATGGGCAGGAGCGCGTCTCGCGAGACAGCGTGGCAGTGGTGGTGGCCCCCGATCGTCGGACCAAGCCCCTCATCGCCCTCACCTCCCCCGATAAACCCACCATCGTGCTCTCCCAGCCGGATCCGGTCGCGACGGCCGCAGCGCCAGGCTCCGGCGCGGCGGAGTCCCGCCAGGCCGAAGCCCGAAGCGCCGCTGCGGACAACCGGCTCGCAATGACCATGCCCGGTCCCGGGGGCCAGAATGTCCCGGGCCTGCAGCAAAGGGCGGACACGGGCACCGAAGCCAGGTCGGGCCAGCCGGGCGCGGCCGCGCCGGACCCCACGGCCCCGCTCAAGATCGTCAGCGTCGAGGCGGAGGATGGCGGCCGCCTCTACGTGACCAGTCAGGCCCCGCCGGGCGCGACCGTGCGGCTCTACCTGAACGACGCCCTGGTGGCGCCGGGCAGCGTCGGCGCCGACGGTCGCGTAGCGTTCACGATCGGGCGCGGCGTCCAGCCCGGCGCGTACACGATCCGGGTGGATCAGGTCGACCCTGTCTCCGGCAAGGTGAAGACCCGTTCCGAGGTGCCCTTCACCGTCCCGGTCGCCGCGAAGCCCGGAACACCGACCGCTTCGGCCTCGCCCGCACGGTCCCCCGGTGCGAAGCTGGCGCAGGGGCCGGCGGTTCCGGCCCCGGGAACGCCGGGGACGCCAGCAGCCCTTCCGGCAGCGATGCCCCGAATGGCCGTGGCCAAACCGCCCGCTCCTCCCGAATCGGCAACGCCCGCCTCGCAGGCCCCTGCCGGCCGCGCGGAGGCGCCGGATACGCCGGCCCGGGCCGCCACGGAACGAAGCCCCTCGGTCTTCGTGCCGGAGGTCGGGACGGCACGGATCATCCGGGGCGACAGCCTGTGGCAGATCAGCCGGCGCATCTACGGCACGGGCACCCGCTACACGGTGATCTACGACGCCAACCAGCCGCAGATCCGCAACCCGGACCTGATCTATCCCGGGCAGATCTTCGTCCTGCCCGGCGACGGGACCGCGGCGGTGCCGCAGACCGACCCGCGGGGCTGAAGCGCCAAGCCCCGGTTCGAGCCCCTATTCCGCCGGTTCCGACGCCAGCACCGGGCGGGCCTTCGGGACCGGCAGCACGTCCTCGCTGCGCTGGAGCACCTCCAGGGCGGCGTCCGCTTCGCGCTGACGGCTCCACATCGAGGCGTAGACGCCGTCCCGCTCCAGAAGCGTGCCGTGGTCGCCGCGCTCGACGATGACGCCCTTGTCGAGGACGATGATCTCGTCGGCATTGACCACGGTGGAGAGACGGTGGGCGATGACCAGGGTGGTGCGGCCCTGGCTCACGGTGTCCAGCGCATCCTGGATCTCCCGCTCGGTGAAGGAGTCGAGGGCCGAGGTCGCCTCGTCGAGGACGAGGATCGGCGGCCCTTTGAGGATGGTGCGCGCGATGGCGACGCGCTGCTTCTCGCCGCCCGAGAGCTTGAGCCCGCGCTCGCCCACGGGCGTGTCGTAGCCCTCCGGCAGGGCGGAGATGAAGCGGTCGATCTGCGCCAGCGAGGCGGCGGCCCGGACCTCCGCGTCGGTGGCGTCCCACCGGCCGTAGCGGATGTTGTAGCCGATGGTGTCGTTGAACAGCACCGTGTCCTGCGGGACCATGCCGATCGCCGCCCGCAGGCTCGCCTGGCGCACCTGGGCGATGTCCTGACCGTCGACGAGGATGCGGCCCATCTGCGGCTCGTAGAACCGGAACAGGAGGCGCGACAGGGTCGACTTGCCCGCACCGGAGGGGCCGACGATCGCCACCGTACGGCCGGCGGGCACCTCGAAGCTGACGCCCTTGAGGATCGGCCGGGCGGGATCGTAGGCGAAGCGCACGTCCTCGAACCGCACCACGCCGTCCGAGATCGCGAGCGGCAACGCGCCCGCCCGATCGGCGATCTCCGGGTTGCGGTGCAGGATCTGGAACATGTCGTCGATGTCGATCAGGGCCTGTTTGATCTCGCGGTAGATCATGCCCATGAAATTGAGCGGCATCGAGAGCTGCACCAGCATGGTGTTGACGAGCACGAAGCCGCCGAGCGTGGTGCGCCCGGCCATGATGTCGCGCGCGGCCAGCCACATCACGATGGTCATGCCGATGGTGAAAATCACCGCCTGTCCGGCGTTGAGCACCGCCAGCGAGACGTAGGTCTGCGTCGAGGCCTTTTCGTACTTCGCCATCGAGGCGTCGTAGCGCTCCGCCTCGCGCTGCTCGGCCCCGAAATACTTCACGGTTTCGAAGTTCAGCAGCGAATCGACGGCCTTGGTGTTGGCGTCGGTGTCGGAATTGTTCATCCGGCGCCGGATCTCGATGCGCCACTGCGTCGCCTTCCAGGTGAAGGCGAGGTAGGCTGCCACCATCACGAACACCACCACCGAGTAGATCCAGTCGAACTCGTAGGCGAGCACGCCGATGACCAGCAGGAACTCGACGATGGTGGGCACCAGCGTCAGCACCATCAGGCGCGACAGCTCCTCGATGCCGCCGCGCCCACGCTCCAGCACGCGGGTGAGGCCGCCGGTCTTGCGCTCCAGGTGAAAGCGCAGGGAGAGCCGGTGCATGTGCTCGAAGGTCTGCAGGGCGAGGCGGCGCACGGCGTGCATCGCCACCTTGGCGAAGAGCCCGTCGCGCACCTGCGTCAGCCCGGCCATGAGGATGCGGGACAGGCCGTAGAGGCCGATCAGCAGCATCGGAGCGGCGAACAGCCCGACGGGGATGGCCGCACCCGGCTTGGGGTCGGTCAGCGCCACCAGGGCGTCGGTGGCCCATTTGAAGGTGAAGGGCGTCACCATGGTGACGAACTTGGCGACGATCAGCAGGCCGAAGGCGAGGAAGACGCGCCGCTGCAGATCGGGCCGACCATAGGGCCACAGATAGGGCCAAAGGCGACGATAGGTGGCCACGAGGCCGGGCCGCGCGGACGGCTCAGGCCGAACCGGGGCCGCCGGGGCGGGGTCGGTGCTCATACGGATCAGGGGCTCGGGATGAAGATGGCGTCGAGCCCGCATATAGGCGCCCCGGGCCGCCGGTGACAGTCACCTGGTCGAGCGGGAGCATGCACCCGGTCGAGCGGAGCGGGCAGCTGGCCGAGCGGAGCGGGTGTGCGTGCGCCGCAGAGGCGCGCCCGATCACCCCTCGCCCGAGAGGCGCCGTGCCACCGCGTCCCGTCCGATCAGCGGCAACAGGCCGGCGAGATCCGGCCCGTGCTCCAGCCCGGTGATCGCGAGGCGCAGCGGCATGAACAGCGCCTTGCCCTTGGCCCCCGTGGTTGCCTTCACCGCCCCCGTCCAGGCTTTCCAGGTCTCCCCGTTCCAGGGCTCGTCCGGCAGCAGCGCGGCGGCGGCCCCGATGAAGGCCGGGTCGGCGATGACGGGAGCGACCGGGCCGGCGACCACGCGCCACCAGTCGCCCGCCTCCGAGACCTTGGCCAGGTTCGGCTGCACCGCCTCCCAGAATGCTTCGGCGCGCTCCGCCGGGATACCGAGATCCGCGAGCCGGTCGGCCACCTCCGTGTAGGGCATGGCATGGACGAGGCGGGCGTTGAGCCCGTCGAGTTCATGCGGATCGAACTTCGCCGGCGCCCGCGAGATCTGGGCGAGGTCCACCAACCCGGCAAGCTCGTCGAGGCTCGCCACGGCACGGACCGATTCGGCCGATCCGGTGAGCACTGCCAGCGAGCGCACGGCGCCGGGCTCGTAGCCGGCCGCGCGCAGGCCGCGCAGCGAGAGATGGCCGAGGCGCTTGGAGAGCCCCTCCCCGTCCGCCGTGGTCAGCAGGTTGTGGTGCCCGAAAATCGGGATCGCGCTGCCCAAAGCCTCGAAGATCTGCACCTGCACGCCCGTGTTGGTGACGTGGTCCTCACCCCGGATCACGTGGGTGACGCCCATCTCGGCATCGTCGACCACGGAGGGCAGGGTGTAGAGGTAGCTGCCGTCGGCGCGGATCAGCACCGGATCGGAGAGCGAGGCGCAATCGACATGGGCGGGGCCGCGCACGAGATCGTCCCAGGCCACGGTGCGGGCATCGAGTTTGAAGCGCCAGTGCGGCGTGCGCCCCTCTGCCTCCAGGGCGGCGCGCTCGGCCTCCGAGAGAGAGAGGGCGGCCCGGTCGTAGATCGGCGGCTGGCCACGCCCGAGCTGGCGCCGGCGCCGGCGTTCCAGCTCTTCCTGCGTCTCGTAGCAGGGATAGAGCCGGCCCAACGCCTTCAGGCGTTCGGCGGCCGCGTCGTGGATCGCGACCCGGTCGGATTGCTTCGCGAACAGGTCGGGCACGATCCCGAGCCAGGCGAGATCCTCGGCCACGGCGTCGGCGAAGTCTTGCGTCGAGCGCTCCCGGTCGGTGTCGTCGAGCCGCAGCAGGAAGCGGCCGTGCCGCGCCCGCGCGAACAGGGCGTTGAGCAGGGCCGGCCGGGCGTTGCCGATATGCAGGTAGCCGGTGGGGGATGGCGCGAAGCGCACGAGGGGTGCGCCGGCTGGGAGCGTGTCGGCCTGGGGCGAGGTGGCGTGAGTCATGAGGCGCCCTCTAGACCATTTCGCCGGCCCTGAGGACTCCGGCGGCGGGCGAAAGCCTCAGCCCCGGGTGCCCCATCTCACGCCCATCCGGCTCGGCGCGTTCGAATCCGGTCCCAGAGCCGGGCCGCTGCCGCTGCGCGGCACGAAGGGCTTGGGCGTCAGGGTCTCGGGGATGGCGCTCTCGAACTCCTGCACCTTGGCGAACTGGCCGGCCTTGCGGAAGCGCCAGAGGTAGCCCGGCACCACCGCCTCCATGGCGGTGGGCTGGAGGCCGATGCCCTCCAGGGTGCGGCCCTCGGCCTTGGCGGCGTCCGACACGACGTTGTCGCTCTGGAGCAGAATGACCTGGTCGCGGGTGAGCTTGAGACTGTCCGGCAAGAGGCCGAGGGTCAGGGTGTCGACCACCTCGAGAGCGCGGGCCTGGAGCATCGCGGCCGGCTGCGGCAGGCCGAGAACCACCCGCTTGCGCAGCGTGACCTTGAGCATGTAGCGCACCAGCGATTCCAGGGTCTCGACCTCGGGGCCGCCGAGTTCGTAGACCTTGCCGGCGGGCACGTGGCCCTCGACGGCCCGGGTCACGGCTTCCGCGACGTCGGCCACGTAGACAGGCTGGAAGCGGGACCCGGCCCCGGCCAGGGGCAGCACCGGCAGCGCCCGGGCCAGCGAGGCGAAGCGATTGAAGAAGCTGTCGCCGGGCCCGAACACCAGGGAGGGCCGCAGGATCACGAAGGGACCACCGGCCTCGGCCACCTTGGCCTCGCCGAGAGCCTTGGTGCGGGCATAGTGCGAGGACGAGTGCGCGTCGGCGCCGATGGCCGAGACGTGGACCAGGGGCGCACCGACGGCCGCGGCCGCCCGGGCGATCTCGCCCGCTCCTTCCGCCTGCAACTGCGAAAAGCTCTGCTTGCCGGTCTCCTGCAGGATGCCCACGAGGTTGACGACGATATCGGCCCCGTGGACCGCCCGGGCGATCGACTCGGGGTAACGCAGATTGGCCTGGACGGCGACGATCTGGCCGACCTTGCCGAGCGGCTGCAGGAACAGGGCGAGATCGGGCCGGCGCACGGCCACCCGGATACGGTAGCCGCGCTTGGCGAGCGCCCGCACCACGTGGCGCCCGAGGAAGCCCGATCCGCCGAACACGGTGACGAGCTGCGAGGCGGGGCGGGTCAGGGGAAGGGTCTCGAAGCCGGTCATCGCTCTCTGGGTCTCGAAAAGCGGCCCCTGCGCGCCGTGCCGCACCCCTGAGCGGGGCGGCGGACCGGCGCCGGTCCTTAGCCTGTTGCAGCGTATCTAGAACACTTCCATCGCGGACGGGAGATCGCCCGGTGAATTTCGCCCCGGGGTGTTTTCGCAGGGCTGGCCCTACGCGACTGTTCCTGGGAGGCTTGTCCTGCGGGGTTTGCCTGGAAAAACCAAAACCGTCCGGCCGTGAAACCTCAGCGCAGGCGAGGCTGGACCTGCGGACCGGCCAGCGGCATGCGCCGGCTCAAACCCTTGTGGACATGCACCATCAGGGCGATGCCGAAGAGCGGCGTGAGCAGGTTGAGCACCGGCACCACCATGAGACCGGCGAGCAGCGCGCCGGCCAGGAGCGTGGTGCCGCCGTAGTGCCGGCGCATGGCTCCGGCCTCCGTCATGGGCCGGAAGCGCCCGGCGGCCAGCTCGAAATACTCGCGCGACAGCAGGTAGGCGTTGGCGCCGAAGAACGCCACGAGATTGACGCCGGGCACGAAGAACAGGATCAGCGCCACGAGGTTCACCAACAGGGCGAGGCCGGCGAAGCGCAGGGCGTAGAGCATCGCGGTCCCGAGCGGCAGGGCGATCCCGGGCGGGTCGGCGGGGAAGTCCGTGCGCTCGACGATCTCGGCCGCGTCGTCGAGGAAGTAGCCCGCCACCAGGATCGAGACCGCCGGCATGATGTAGGCGAGGCCCACGAACAGCCCCGCCCCGGCAAAGAACACCGCCAGGGTGTCGAGGAAGGGATAATCCACCGAGAGGTGGTGCTGCGACAGGAACCAGTTGATCGCCCGCGTCAGCCCGAACCAGACCAGGACGAGGATGCCCAGGGTGAGCGCGAGAGACTTCCACAGGATCGCGCGTAAGGGGGGTGAGAACACCTGCCGGATGGCGGCGAGGGCGGCGCGGAAGAGCATGCCGGGATATCCTGTGGTCTCGTGTCCGTCAGGTTGGTCTGGTCCGGGCTGCGTCGCCCCCGCGCGCGCCGTCTCCGCCCGGTTCTGGCGATCGACGCCCCTCGACGCAAGGGCGCGCCACGCAGGAGCGAACCGCGCAGTGTCCCGCCGCCGCGTCCTCTGGTAGGCCCTCGCGCATCGCCGAGACAGGAACGAGACCGTCATCCATGAGGACGTCACGCCCCGCGCATGAAGGTCGCCGCCCGAGCCTCGCCCCGCGCCTGGCGCCCCTGCCACAGGACCCGGAGGTGATCGTCATCGGCGCGGGAGCCGCCGGCGTCGCGGCGGCCCGGAGCCTGCTGGCGCGCGGGGTTTCGGTGGCGGTGCTGGAGGCGCGAGACCGGGTCGGCGGCCGGCTGCTCACCGTGCCGCTGCGGGGGCACGCGGTCGATCTCGGAGGGCACTGGCTGCATGCGGGACCGATCAACCCGCTGGTGCAGCTCGGGACCGCACGGGGCGAGCCCCTGCGGGTGGCCGCGCAGGCGAGCCATCTCTGGGTCGGGCGCCGACGCGGGCGCCCGGCCGAGGCAGCGGCGCTCGGCCGGGCCTTCGCGGTGGCCGACCGGGCCATGAGCACCCAGGCCGCCTGGCAGGAGCCGGACCGGCCGGCCGCCACCGCCCTGCCGCCCGGGCTCGGGCCCTGGGGCCGGCGGGTGGAGCGGGTCCACGGCCTCGTCTCCGGACAAGCGCTGAGCCGCGTCTCGCTCCAGGACTTCCCCAGCATGGAGTACGGCGACAACCACTTCATCGCCGGCGGCTACGGCGGCTATCTCGCCCGCCTTGCGAACGGGCTGCCGGTCGCCCTGGAGACACCGGTGACTGGCATCGACTGGTCCGGCCCGGGCGTGCGGGTGGAGACGGGGTCCGGGCCCGTCACGGCGAAGGCCGTCATCGTCACGATTCCCACCATGGTGCTGCGGGCGGCCCCGCTCTTCACCCCGGCACTCCCTCCGGAGGTCGCGAACGCGATCGCGGGCTTCACCACCGGCATCTACGAGCACGCGGTGCTGCACTGGCCGTCCTGTCCGTTCCGGGGGGCGGACCGGCTCGCATCCCTTGTCGGCGGACGCGAGGCCAGTCCAGGCCTTCTCACCCGCATCGACGGCACGCCGTTCCACTTCTTCGAACTCGACGCGCCCATGGCCGCCGCCCTCGACGCGCGCCGGGCCGGGCCGGATGGCGTCCGCAGGCTGGTGCGCGCGACCTTGATGGCGCATTTCGGCGCTCGCGCCCTGCACGACCTGACCATCCCGGCCGTGAGCGAGTGGCGTCACGATCCCTGGGCGCGCGGCTCCTGGGCGGTGGTGCCGCCGGGCCATGCCGGCGCACGGGCGCTGCTGCAGGCGCCCGTGGCCGACCGGGTGTGGTTCGCCGGCGAGGCTCTGTCGCGCCTGCAATGGGGCACGGCGGGAGGCGCCTATGCCGAGGGCATGCGGACGGCCGAGGCCGTCGCCGACGCCGTGCGGAGATAGGCGCGGCTCAAGCGAGTGCCCGTCACGCGACGGCACGCTGGAACGGCACCGGAAGGCGCGGGAAGACCTCGCAGAACCGCATCGGCAGGGCGGTGATGAGGTGCGGGATTTCGGCCGCCGGCCGGGCGCGACTGAAGAGGAAGCCCTGGATGTCGTCGCAGCCGCTCGCCTTCAGCATCTGCGCCTGCTCCGCCGTCTCGACCCCCTCGGCGGTGACGGTGATCGAGAGCTTGCGCGCAAGCGCGAGGATCGCTTCGATGATCGCCAGACATTCGGGCCGGCTGTCCATGTCCTTGATGAAGGAGCGATCGATCTTGATCTTGTCGACGGGGAACCGGATCAGATAGCTCAACGACGAGTAGCCGGTGCCGAAATCGTCGAGCGCCACGCGGATATCGAGGGCGCGCAGGGCGTTCAGATTGGCGATGGTGGTTGCGTTCATCTCGAAGAACACGGACTCGGTAACCTCGATCTCCAGGCGCTTCGGTGGCAACCCGCTCGCTTCGAGCGCCTGTCTCACCTCCGCGATGAGGTCGCCGTTCCGGAACTGGATCGGCGAGAGGTTGACCGCGAGCCGGATGTCCTCCGGCCAGTGAGCAGCCTCCCGGCAGGCCTGCATCAGAACCCAGCGGCCGATCTGGCTGATCAGGCCCGAGGCTTCGGCGACGGGAAGAAAATCGGCCGGCGATACCGACTCGCCGGAGCTGCGCGTCCAGCGCAGCAGGGCCTCGAAGGTGTGAATCCGGCCGCCATCGAGGCTGACGAGCGGCTGGTAGTGCAGGGTGAACTCGCCTTGGGCCACCGCGCGCTTGAGATCCACCTCGATCTCGTGCCGCCGGCGCATCGAGGCTTCCAGGTCGGTCGAGAACACGCAGACATTGCCCCGCCCCGTGGCCTTGGCGCGGTAGAGCGCGAGATCGGCCTTGCTGAGCAGTCCCTCCGGATTGTGCGCATCGCGCGGCGCCTGGGCGAGGCCGATACTGGCACCGATCTCCACCTGAACGCCATTGAGGGTATAGGGCATGCTCAGCGCCCCGATGATTCGCTTCCCCAGGGTGATCAGGGCATCCTCGTCCACGCCGGCGAGGAGGATGGCGAACTCGTCGCCCCCGAGCCGTGAGACCTGCGCCCCGGGCGCGACTGTCCCGGTCAGGCGCTGCCCCACCTGGGCAAGCAGGGTATCGCCGAGGACATGGCCGAACGTGTCGTTGACGAACTTGAAGCCGTCGAGATCAACATAGAGCAGCGCACAGGCTTCGCCTGTGGTGCGCGCGCGGGCACAAAGTTGAGCCGCCATGTCCTGGAACAGGGTCCGGTTGGCAAGGCCCGTGAGTGGATCATAGCTCGCCAGGTAGGCGATGCGTGCTTCCGACTGATGCGTATCCGTAACGTCCGAGCCGACGCCCCGAAATCCCAGGAAGGTGTCGCCGTCGTCGAGGATGGGACGGCCGCTGATGCGCCACCAGCGCGTCAGGCCCCCGATCGTGACCTCGACCACGCGCTCGCGGAACGCCCTGCGCTCGGCCACGAGGGTGAGAACATCGGCGATCTCCTGAGTCATCGGGCGTGGATCACGCACGCCGAGGAACAGGGCCTCCAGCGGCGTTTCCCGCAGGAGTTGCGGCGGCTCCCCGGCCACTTCGCCGATGCGTTCGGACACGTGCTGAAGCCGGCCCTCGGCATCGGTCTCCCAGAGCCAGTCGCTGGTGCTCGCCTCGAAATCGTGAAGCAGCAGGCTGATCGTCTCGTTCTGCTCGCTGACCCGGACGCGATCGATGATCCGCTGTTCGGAGAGGCGGCCCATCCGCCCGGCGGTGAAGGCGACGAAGACCGAATAGATCCCCATCAGCATCGCCAGCCACCAGCTGGACACGGCTCCGTCCAGGATCAGGGCTGCGAGACTCCCCAAGGCGAGCGGAACGCAATAGACGAGGCCGAGGTGAGGCAGCGAGCCGAAGGTATAGGTGGTGGCCATCAGGCCGGCGCAGAGAGCCACCACGAAGATCCGGTCGGTGGTGCCCGGAGCCGGGAAGAGGGCCAGCGGCATGCTGCCCCAGGATAGCCCGAGAATCAGCGCGAACAGGACGGCGATCCGATGTCCGGCGACGATGTCGGCCACTTTGAGACGCTGCAGGCGGTAGCGCCAGGCTCCGATCGTCGCGAGGGTGACGGTGAGGACGACGCTGAAGAACAGGGTCGTCAGATAGACCTGGTGAGTCCCACTCCAGAACAGCACCAGGACGGCGCCGGCGATCACCGTATGGGTGAGGGCGAGATAAGGAGCGAATTGTAGCACCTCGTCGAGATGGCCGGCCCGCGCCTCCAGGTCGTAGCGATTCGTAAGGCCGGTCCTCCCCCGGAACACGGCGGGTCTCACTGCCGGCTCCGCGCCGGCAGGGGCCGGGGATCGGATACGATCGCTCACCGAGCGTCCCCGGGCCACATCCGGCAAACGCGGACCGCCGGCGGAGGCCGCAAGCGGTGCGGTGGGCAGGACGGGTCTGGCGCGAAAAAGGTCAGGCGCGCGTGGCATCAGACTCACGATCTTCGGCGATCCGCCGGCAGCGAAGGCTTACCGGATCGGGCTGTCCGAACGGAGGTCGGCGGCCCTCGGATGCGTGCTTCGTCCGCACATCACATCGTCCGGCCTCCAACGGGAAGGCGAGACCGAAGGCTATTCCCCATCATTTGATAAAAGCTTAATTACAGTCCGGGCTTTGACAACGCCTAGATTGCACCAACAAAGATCAGGACCCACCCTATCTGGTCCATAATGGTGCCCGTCTTAGATGAGAACTGATTTGGTTCAGCACAGAGGCCTTCGACAGTCCCAGCCAGGACCATCCTCGCTCACAGCAGGATATGGGGGCCGAGTTCCGCTGCCGGCAGCGGCTGCAGGAACGCCGCACCGATGCCCTCTCCGAAGCAGCGGGCGACCGTCGCAGGCGTCCGGCCGAGCGTGATCTGCGTGCCCGGCTCCAGGGGAACGTCGATCCTCACGGCAGCGCCCGAGGCCGAGACGTTGATCAGGCGACCGGGGATCTGCGTGCCGCACGCCATGGTCACGAGGATGTCCGGATGATCGGGCACGAAACGCGGATGCGCGCGCTGGGGCACGTCGTCACCGTTCTGGTCGGCGGCGAGCTCAAGAAGCCGTCGAACGATAACCGGGAGCGGTGCCTCGGCCCGGAGCACCCGGGTCACGAAGTGCTCCTTGCCGCATTCGATGACCTGGGCTTCGAGGGAGCCCGCGTGGCGAATGCTGCACGACAGGGTTTCACCCGGATCCGGCACGACCGAGGAGCGAAAACGCAGGCCGAGCACCGACACGTCGGCCGTGACCGCGTAAAAATCCGAGCGCTGACGGTTCCAACAGAGGGCGGGCAGGATCAGACGTGTCGATGATGATGTGATAGCTTCGCCCATGACCGTCCTGCGGTTGCAGGATCACTAAGACACCCGCCATCCGATAAACCTTTACGGCAACGCTGAGAATTTGACGGAATAACGGTTTCTTGCAGAGGAAATCAGGACCGTCGCGGCAGCCCCGCGGGCCAAGCGCGAACCGGTGCAAGAGCAGGCGACCCGCGACCCTTCGCCTACGAGCCTTGCTCCGCAAGCGTTGGCCCGCACCCTGGAGACGGGCTCTACCGGACGATCCGCCCCGCCTCAGCGCTGGCAATCGGTGCTGGACGGCAGGGTGTCGAGGCGCGTCAGGTCTCCGACCACGGCGAACTCGCCATAGTTGAGGCGCAGCGCGCCACTGACACCGTTCTCGTAGAGATCGAAGTTGAGGACGTAGATCGGCGTGCGCTCGCCCTGGCCCGGAACATAATAGCTCAGGGTCACGGGCCAGTGGGGCAGGGCTGCCATGGGACCGTCCTTGAGCGGCTTGTCGCGCTCCGCCGCCTTGTCGGTGGCCGCCGGGGCCAGACCCGGCCGGCCGATGACCGCGAGGGTGTCGTAGACCTTGCGCCCGTCATCGGAGCCGTCGAAGACCTTGACCGAGACGGTGGTCTGCCCGTCGCGCCCGGCCTGGATCAGACGGCGCATGTGCAACGTGGGAAACAGGACCTCGCCGGAGTCCTGGAACTGGTCGCGCTTGGGTTCCTTGAGCTTCACCTTCAGGCTGTCAGGCGTCGATTCAGCGGTGCCATCCACGGTCTGGCCCGGCGTTCCGTTGAGCACCGTGCTGGTCTTGAAGCGGTAGCTGTGGCCATCCCCGCTCTCGAAGGTGGTGTTGCGCAGATCGGAGGTCCGGCTGCCGGTCTCGCCGCTCTCCAGCACCGTCACCTGCCGGGTCTGCATCGTGTAGCCCTTGCAGGCATCACCGGTGAATTCGATGACGATGCGCCCGCGCGCGCTCTCCACCGCCCGGGTGCCGCTGCTCTCGGCGAGCGAGAGATCGTAGACGGCGCGGTGATTGGCGAGGGTGATCGGCGAGGCGGCCCCCGCCGCAGTGGCGAACAGGACAAGGCCGGCCGCGAGACCGGGACTCGCGACGCGCGCCATCACGGCTTCTGCACTCACGCTGGAACGACGCATGAACTCTCCTGACAGGGTCGGGCCGGGGGTGCGGACACCCGCCGGAGCCCCTGAGATAGGGCATCCCGCCCGCGCGAGCGAGGTTCGTTCGGGCACCGCTGCATTCGCCGCGCCGCAACGCGCGCCCTACCTATCCCCGGTGAAGAAGAACCCCGGAGCCCGACGCGCATCCGGGACGGAACCAACACCGGACGGGAGAAACACCGGACGGGAGAGAGGATACGCCCATGGACGCCGATACCCTGCGCTCGCTCCAGGCCCCGATCAAGGACCGCTACCGCAACGCCCCCGGTTCCGCCGTCGTCACCCTGCGCGCCCGCGGCAGCCTCGACGATACGTCGATCGCCTGCAAGGTCGAGACCGGACGCGCCCTCGCGGTGGCGGGCCTGCACCCGGCCACCGGCGGTTCCGGCGCCGAACTCTGCTCCGGGGACATGCTGCTGGAGGCGCTGGTGGCCTGCGCCGGCGTCACCCTGAAGGCGGTGGCCACCGCGATCGGCGTGGAGCTTCGATCCGGCACCGTCAGCGCCGAGGGCGACCTCGACTTCCGCGGCACCCTGGGGGTCGACCGGGAGGCGCCCGTGGGCTTCCGGGCGATCCGGCTCGCCTTCGCCCTCGACACCGACGCCCCCCAGGACAAACTCGACCAGTTGCTCAAGCTGACCGAGCGCTACTGCGTCGTGTTCCAGACCCTGAACCACAAGCCGGATCTGGCGGTGGTCCTCGCGCAGGGCTGAGCCGCGCGTGACGTTTTCGTGCCCGGATGCGTGATCCCGGCGCCGTAATGATGTGTTCCCCACAGTATGATGATTTTCGAGTGGATCGTCGGCGTCCTGTTCGGCGCCGTGCTCCTGGCGGGCCTCGCCCGCCGGCTGGGTGCCCCCTACCCGGTGTTCCTGGCACTCGGCGGAATTGGCCTCGCCTTCGTTCCGGCGGTGCCGAACCTCGTGCTCGATCCGGAACTGGCTTTGGCCCTGTTCCTCGCTCCCGTCCTGCTGGATGCCGGCTACGACACGTCGGTCCGGGACCTGCGCACCCACTGGCGGCCGATCGCCGGCCTCGCCTTCGGAGCCGTGGTGGCGACGACGGCGGCCGTGGCCGTGGTGGTGAAGGGGCTTGTGCCCGACATGCCCTGGGCCGCCTGCATCGTGCTCGGCGCGGTGGTGGCGCCGCCGGACGCGGTGGCGGCTCTCTCGGTGCTGCGCCAGGTCTCCCTGCCGCACCGCCTCACCACGATCCTGCGCGGCGAGAGCCTGCTCAACGACGCCGGCTCGCTGCTGATCTACCGGCTCGGCGTCATGGCGGCCGTCACCGGCAGCTTCTCGCTGACGGAGACGGTGCCGATCCTCATCGGCGAGATCCTCGGCAGCCTCGTCATCGGCCCGGTGCTGGCGCTGATCTACAGTGCCGCCATGCGCCCGGTTGCCGACACGCCGAGCATCATCGTGCTGCAATTCGTGGCCGCCTTCGCGATCTGGATGGGCGCGGAGGCCTTCCATCTCTCCGGCGTGCTCACGGTGGTCACCTTCGCGATCACGGCCGCCCGGATCGCGCCCGGCCGCACCCCGCCGCGCACCCGCATCGTCTCGTACGCGGTCTGGGACACGGCCGTGTTCGTGCTCAACGTCCTCGCCTTCGTGCTGATCGGACTGCAGATCGGGCCGATCCTCGAACGCCTGACCCGGGCGCAGCAGATCTCCTATGCCCTGGTCGGTGCGGCGGTGTTCCTCACGGTTGTGGTTGTCCGCCTGGCCTGGGTCCTGCCAGCGGCCCATCTCGCCCGTCTCGGTGCCGACGAGGCCGAGACCCGCGACCGCGGCCTCTCGGCCGGGATCGCCGTGTCCTGGGCGGGCATGCGCGGCATCGTCACCATCGCGACGGCGCTGGCCCTGCCCGAGGGCGCGCCGGCCTTCCCCTATCGCGACCTGATCGTGCTGACCGCCTTCTGCGTGATCATCGGCACCCTGACGATCCAGGGCCTGACCCTGCGTCTCCTGCTCGGCCGCCTCGGGCTCGAGGACAACGATCCCGTCGGCCGCGAGGTCGGGCACGGCCGCACGGAGGCCTTCCGGGCCGCCCTGAAGACCCTGGAGGATGCGGAGGATGCGCCCTCGCGGGCTCTGTGCGAGGAGTTCCGCATCGCGCTGGAGCAGGCCGAGGCGCGCGATACGGGCTTCGCCGCCGAAGCCCTGCCGGCCGATGCCGCCCGACGCCGCGCCATCGAGGCCGCCCGCGACCGGGTTCTGGCCCTGCGCCGCACCGGCGAGATCGGCGACGACGCCTATTATGTGCTGGAGGAGGAGTTCGACTGGGCCGAGCTGAACGCGACGCCCAGGGCCGAGACCTGAAACCCAAGACCGATTTCCCGCGGCAAGCTCAGGCCAGGGGCGCCATCCGGAGGGAGAAATGCGCGCCCTGCACGTCGGGGGCGACCGCGAGGGTGCCACCCAGCTGGCGGGCCAGACTGTTGATGATGCGCATGCCGAGGCTGGCGCTGCGCGCGGCCGCCGGATCGAACCCCTCCGGCAGCCCGGCGCCGTCGTCCTCGACGGCGAGGATCAGGGTGCCGGCCGCGTCGGGCCGGGCCTCTACCCGAATCTCGCCCTCGCCATCCGGGTAGGCATACTTGATCGCGTTCGTGACGAGCTCATTGACGAAGAGCCCGAGCGGGATCGCGAGATCGGCGGGAATGTTGATCCGGGCGGCGCGACAGACCAGGCGATGGCGCGGGGCGCTCTCCTGCAGCTTGGCGCAGAGCGCTTCGAGGAAGCCCGCGACGTCGATCGCCTCCAGGCTCGGCTGGCGCCAGAGCTGATCGTGGACCTGGGCTACCGCCTCGACGCGGGTCCGGGCATCGGCCAGGGCGTTCTTCACGTCGGCATTGTCGGAGCCGCGGGCCTGGAGCCCGAGGAAACCCGCCACCACCGCGAGGCTGTTCTTGACCCGGTGGCTCATCTCGCGGGACAGCAGCTCCTGCCGCTCCAGGGCCGCCTTCAGCCGCGCCTCGGCCCGCTGGCGCTCGATGGCACCGCCGACGAGGTTGGCGAAGCCCTGCATGAAGGCGATGTCCGCCTCCTCGAACTGGCCCTCGCGGGTGTCGTCCACCTCCAGCACACCGTAATTGCCGTCGCGGTTGGCGATCAGCACGTTGATGGCCCGGCGGATGCCGTGGTCGGCCATCAGCTTCGGAGTGCGGAAGCGGGTTTCGTTCTCGAGGTGGTTCGAGATCACGGGACGGCCCGTCTTGAGGGCGTAGCCCGCGGGCGAGGCGAGATCCGCCCCGATGATGGTGGTGCCGACCGCATCCGCCGCCCAGCCGATTCCGGCGCAGACGAGGAGGCAATCCTGATGCGGCTTGTATTCCAGGGCCTTGCAGAACTGCGCCTCCATCCCCTCGGCGCAGAGTTCGGTGGCGCGCTGGAGCAGCGGCAGCAATTCCGTGGCGCGCAGGGCCTCCACGCCGAAATCGGAGAGAATCGCCTGCTGCCGCAACCGGAACGCCAGGGCCTTGGGCGCCAGATCCGCACCTGCCGAATCCATACCTGCCGAATCCGCACTTGCCAGATCGGTCTCCGCCAGGGCGGTCTTCGCCGGCTCGGTCATCGCAATGATACGCTTCTCGGGTTCGGCACGGTCAGGTTGGTCGCCCCCTTGTGCGACACACCGCCTGAGGCCCGCAAGGGCATGCAGCAAGTCCCGACGCAGAGTTGATACCCCGCGCCGCTGGGCTCAACCGAACGCCACTCAGATTTCGATCTCGGTGCCGACCTCCACGAGTTGGCGGGTCGGCACGCAGAAATGCGCCCCCGTGCGCTCGGCGTTGCGCAGCAGGAAGGCATAGATTTCCTCGCGCCAGGTCGCCATGCCGCGCTGGTCGCTCTTCGGGATGATGGTCTCGTGGCCGATGAAGATCGTCAGGTCGTCGATACACTCGGGCGGCAGGCGCTTCGACTCGACCGCGCAGCGCAGGCCGTCGGGAACCGAGGCGTCCTCCATGAAGCCGTAGCGCAGGATCACCCGGGTGATGTCGGGCGTGATCGCGATGACCTCGGCGCGCCGGTCGCGGGCCACCGTAGGCTCCTCCTCGTAACGGGCGGTGACGATGAGGACGCGCTTGTGCAGGGCGTGACTGCGGGCGACGAAGCGGGACAGATGCAGCGGGATGGCGCTTGTGGCCGAGGACAGGAAGGCGGCATTGCCCGGCAGCACGATCGGCGGGTCGCGCCGGAGCTGTTCCAGGAACTCGGCCTCGGGCTGGCGCAGCGCGACCCGCGCGGCCTCGACGAGCTGGTTGCCCTTGCGCCAAGTCAGCATCAGGAACGCCACGAGCCCGGCCAGCATGAGGGGAAACCAGCCGCCCTCGAACAGCTTCACGCTGTTGGCGCCGAGGAACACAAGGTCGATGGCGAAGAAGAACCCGTTCACCGCCAGGACCGCCACGGGGTTGTAGCCCCATTTCAGGGCGACGAGAGCGGCCAGCAGCGTGGTGATCGCCATCAGGGAGGCCACCGCGATGCCGTAGGCCCCGGCGAGCGCATCCGACGAGCCGAAGATCAGGACAGCGCTCAGGGTGGCGGCGGCCAGCAGCCAGTTCACCATCGGTACGTAGATCTGCCCGCGCTCGAGCCGGGCGGTGTGGACCACCCGCATCGGCGGCAGGAAGCCGAGCTGGATCGATTGCTGGGTCAGCGAGAAGGCCCCCGAGATGATCGATTGCGAGGCGATCACGGTCGCCAGGGTCGCGAGGCCGATCAGCGGGTAATGCGCCCAGTCCGGGCTCAGACGATAGAACGGGTTCTCGATGGCGTCGGGCTCGACGAGCAGGAGCGCACCCTGCCCGAAATAATGGATCACGAGGGCCGGCAGAACGAGGCCGAACCAGGAGGCGCGGATCGGGCCGGCTCCGAAATGCCCGAGATCGGCATACATCGCCTCGCCGCCGGTGACGGCCAGGAAGGCGGCACCCAGCATGGCGAAGCTGACGTGCCAGCCCGCATGCGTCAGGAACTCGACGGCCTTCAAAGGGTTGAGCGCGGCCAGAATCTGCGGCGCGTGCCAGATGCCCCCCAGACCCAGCAGCGCCAGCACGACAAACCACACGAGCATCACCGGCCCGAAGATGCGCCCGATGAAGGCCACGCCCCGGCTCTGGACCAGGAACAGGCCGACCAGGATCAGAACCGTGATCGGCACGACGAAGCGCGACAGGGCCGGCGCCTCGACCTTGAGGCCCTCCACCGCGCTGAGCACCGAGATCGCGGGCGTGATCGCGCCGTCGCCGTAGAGCAGCGCCGCGCCGATGAGGCCGACCACCAGGAGCACACCGGCCCAGGAGCCGGGCTTGGCGTTCCGGGCTCCGAGCAGCGCCAGCATGGCGACGATGCCGCCCTCGCCGCGATTGTCGGCGCGCAGGATCAGAACCGCGTACTTGATCGACACGATGAGGATCAGCGACCACAGAATCAGCGAGACGGCCCCCGTCACCGCGATCGGGGTCGGGGGCGCCCCGGCACTCGCGGCACGGACCGCCTCCTTGAAGGCGTAGAGGGGAGACGTGCCGATATCCCCGTAGACGATGCCGAGCGCCCCCAGCATCACCGCCGGGCGCAGGGCCGGTCGTCCCGTCGGGGATTCCTCGTGGGCCACGGGCATGGTCTCCGACAACGGCGAAGGTTCGCGCCGTCGCTCGCAGGTAGGGGCAGGTTTCCGTACGACCAGGGGCCCGATCGGTCTCCGGCTTGAAGTGGGGACGGGCGCGTCACTCGATCCGCACCATCACGCTGTCGCTCGCACCCGTGGCATCCATCACCGAGATCCGCGCGAAGCCCGCCCCCTCCGGCTCCCAAGCCGATTGGCGCCGGGGGCCGCCCGCCACCGGCAGGCCGTCGACCATCCAGGTCAGGGGCGGCACGCCGCCGAGCGCCTTCAGGGCGAGGCTGGCTTTCTGGTCGGGACTCGCGAACGGAACGGGATCCGGCTCCGACAGGCCGAGATCGATGCGGGCGCCGTCCGGCGGGTAGGCGATCTTGAGGGTGGCGCCCCACGCGGCCGACAGGGTCTTGGGAATGTCGCGCCGGATGTGACGCAGGGGCGGCGGCAGGCCGGCGGTGGTGGTCACCAGCGCCTCGCGCGGCATCGGCACCGGGTCGGGTTCACCGCCGAAGCGCGCGAAGGCGTCGAACAGGATGGGGGCCGCCGCCACCCGGCCGACGAGGCCCGGCACGGCGTTGCCGTCGGGCCGTCCAACCCAGACCGCGATGGTCACGCGCCGGTCGAAGCCCACCGCCAGGGCGTCGCGGTAGCCGTAGGAGGTGCCGGTCTTGTAGGCGATCCAGTTCGGGAGAGCGTTCTCGGGCGGCGGCGCCCCCCGCAGGCTGTCGGCGACGTACCAGGCGGCGACGCCTTCCGTGATGCGGGCTTCGGCCGTCACCTCGACCGGCGCTTCGCCGAGGCGACGGGTTAGGTTCGGCACCAGTCCCTGCCGGGCGAGGCCGGAGAACAGGCGGGCGAGGTCTGTGAGCGTGATGCCGAGGCCGCCGAGCGCCACCGGCAGGCCCGGCGCGGTGTCGCGGGGCAGCTCGATGCGGGCGCCCGCCGCCCGCAGCCGCGCGATGAAGCGGGCCGGACCGACTACCTCCAGCAGATCCACCGCCGGTACGTTCAGGGAGAGCTGGAGGGCGCGCCGCGCCGTCACGGTGCCCTGGTAGCCGAGATCGAAGTTCTCGGGGGCGTAGCCGGTGAAGCGCACCGGGCGGTCGTCCAGCTGGGTTTCCGGGTGAGCAAGTCCCGTCTCGAAGGCGAGTGCGTAGATGAAGGGCTTGAGAGCCGACCCCGGCGAGCGGATCGCGCCGGTCATGTCGATGGCGCCGGACCGGCTGGCGTCGAGGTAGCCGGGGCTGCCGACCTGGGCCAGCACCGCGCCGGTGCGGTTGTCGAGGGCCAGGATCGCCGCCGAGATTCCCGGCCCGACGGCTGCGGCGCGCTCGGTCGCCAGGGTTTCCAGGCTGGCCTGAAGGCGTCCGTCCAGAGTGAGGCGGAGGACCCGCGCCGCCGGATCGGCGGCATGCGCCGCCTCGGCCGCGTGGGCCGCCAGCATCGGAAAGGATTTTCGCGAGGCCGGCACCGGCTCGGCGCGGGCGGCCTGCGCCTCCGCCGCCGTGATCACGCCCTGCGCCGCCGCGATGGCGAGGACCCGGTCGCGGGCACGTCGGGCCGCCTGGGGAAAGCGGTCCGGCCGTCGCGCCTCCGGCGCCTGCGGCAGGGCAACGAGGAGCGCGCTTTCGGCGAAGGACAGCCGCGCCGGCTCGCGCCCGAAATACGCCAGGCTCGCCGCCCGCAGGCCCTCGACCGGACCGCCATAGGGGGCGAGCGCCAAGTAGAGATCGAGCACCCCGTCCTTGCCGAAGCGCCGCTCCAGCTGAACCGCCCGCACCATCTGGCGCAGCTTGGCGCGAAGCGATCGCTCGGAACGCGGCTCGACGAGGCGGGCCACCTGCATCGACAGGGTCGAGCCTCCCGAGACGATGCGCCCCGCCGTGACCCATTGCCATGCCGCCCGGAGCGTGGCGGCCGGATCGATGCCGGGATGCGAGGCGAAGCGCCGGTCCTCGTAGGCGGTGAGCATGGCGAGGTAGCGCGGATCGATCTGGGGTGCCGTGACCGGCAGGCGCCAGCGCCCATCGGCGGTGGCGAAGGGGCGCAGCAGGCGTCCCTCCCGGTCGAGCACCACCGTGGAGCGGAGCTCGGCCTGCGTCAGGTCGAGGGGCGGGAGGGTTTCGATGAAGCGCCAGAAAGCGATCGCACAGAGGGCGATGACCGCACATGCCCCGAGCGCGACGATCAGAAGTCCCCTCCCCCCTCTGCGGGGGAGGATGTCTGCGGAGCTTGCGGAAGAGGGAGCGACCTCGCCCGATCCGGCGCTCCCCTCTCTCGACCCGCCTCGAGGGTGACCTCTCCCCGCAGAGGGGGAAGGGTCGATGCGGGCCTTCGGGACAGACGGACTTCGCACAGCCCTACTTCGTGCTCACCGTCATCGAACCGAACCCGGTGCGCCCGAAGCGCTCCGGCCGGTACATGTCCTCGATGGTGGCGACGGGGTGGACGTAGGTGCCGGGCGAGACCGCCCGCACGGTGTAGGCGACCCGGAAGAAAGCCGATTGCTCGGAAGTCCGCTCGTAGGCGGCCACGAAGCGGTCGTCGCGGAACTCGGTGTGGACCGGAGCCACATCCGACTTGGCGAAGGCGAGACCGGTGAGGGCGTCGGCATCGAGGAGCTTCGGGTTGTCGATCTCCAGGCCGGCGGGCAGCCGGTCGACCAGGAGGAGGCGTCCGGCGCTGGCTTTGGCCTCGGTCACGGTGAGCACCACCACGAGGCGGTCGTTCTGGTGAATTCCCTGCGCGAGATCCACCAGGGACCCGTCGAGGCGGTGGTAGCGCCGCTCGATGGTGTAACCCCGCGCCTCGGCCACTTCCGGTGCGATCGGATTTCCGCTGACGCCGATCACCGCCTGCACCGCCTGGGTGCCCGCATTGACGAGGGTGACGGGCTTTCCCTCCAGGGCGGCGGCGCGGTAGCTGCGCGCCAGGGCACCGCTCGCCGGCTTGCCGTCCAGGGTGAAGCGGAGGTTGTCCGAGTCCGCGCTCAAGCCCTCGGCGGCCAGCACCATCCAGGCATCCTCCTGCGTGCTGGTCGGTCGTCCGGTCGCCCGCTCGGCCGAGATGATGGCACCGAGCGGCTGGACGCTGTCGCGAGCGAAGCCCGTCTCGGCGGCCAGCGCCAGCAGACCGGCGCTGTCGCGCAGGCGCGAGCCGTAATCCGGCCGGTAGGCCGAAATCGTGGACGCCGTCTCGCGGAAGCCGGCCATCGCCGAAGCGAAGGCTTTGGTGGCCCGGCCCCGATCGCCCAGCAATGCCAGGGCCGCCGCGATCTGTCCGCGCGCCAGGGGGGTCGCGAACGCGGCCAGCTTGGTGTCGGCGAGGTAGCGCAGGTCGCCCATCACCGGGCGGCCGTTGCGCGCCAGCACGTAGGCCGCATAAGCGATGTCCATGCCGCCGTCCCCGACCTCAGTGGTGTTGGCGACCGCGTTGCGCAGACGGTCGAGGGCGCTGGCGAAGGCGATCTGGGGCACGGCGAAACCGCGCTCCCGGGCCCGGGTCAGGAAGTCGGTGACGTAGGCGTTGAGCCAGGTGTCGCTGGCGCCATCCGTGGACCACAGGCCGAAATCACCGGCCGCGTTTTGGCGGGACAGCACGCGCTCGATCGCCTGGCGCACGCGCTCGTCGGCCTTGTCGAGGCCGAGTTGATCCTGACCGAGCGGATCTTGAGCCGCGAGGCGGTTGACGTAGAGCAGCGGCATCGCCCGGCTGACGGTCTGCTCGGAGCAGCCGTAGGGATAGCGGTCGAGCGCCTGGAGCAGGGCCGGCACGTCGATGCCGGCGAGGTTCGAGGCGGAGAGCGAGACCGTCCCGGTGCCGGGCAGGATGTCGGCGAGGAGTTCGTCGGAGATGCGCAGGGACGCGCCGGGTTCGAGAACCTGCACGGAGCGGCGGGCGAGCGCCCCCGTGCCGGGACCGATGGTCAGGGCAAAGCTCTGGCCGACGCCGGCGGGCAGGCCGGGACCGGAGAGCGTGAGGTCGATCCGCGATGGGCCCGGTCCGGCGGCGGTGATGGGGATCACCAGGAAGCCCTTGGCGCCCGCCTCCAGCCGCAGGGTCTTGTGCATGGCCTCGGCACCGACCAGCACGGAGCCGGTCAGGTCGAGGTCGACGGTGTAGTCGCCGGCCTGCCCTTCGACGTTGTCGATGGCGACGTGGAAGCGCGAGCGGTCGCCGACATTGAGGAAGCGCGGCAGGGTGCCGGTGACGACCACGGGATCGCGGATGATCACGTCGGCCTGGGCGGCACCCACCTTGGTCCGGCTCCAGGCGGTCACCATCACCCGGCCTGTGCCGTTGAAGGCCGGCAGGGGGAAGCTGACGCTGGCGCGGCCGTCGGGGCCGACCGTGAGGGGCCCGGAATAGAGCGCCAGCGGCGCCTGGGTCGGAGGAGCATCGGCGAGTTCGGCCGCAGCCCCGTCGCCGCCGAAGCGGATGGCGCCGAGCGTCCCCTGCATGCCGTCGATGAGGTATCCGTAGAGGTCGCGGATCTCGGGGCCGAGAGCCTTCTGGCCGAAGAAGTAGCCGAACGGGTTGGGCGCCTCGTAGCGGGTGAGATTGAGGATGCCGACATCGACGAGGGCCACGGTGACCCGGGCCTCCTCGCCGGCGTTCAGGCCTGCGAGCCGGATCGGCAGGGTCAGGGTCTCGCACGGGCGCACCTTCGCCGGTGCCTCGAGGGTGACGCCGAGGGTGCGGCTGTCCCGGTCGACCCCGAACCACGCGACGCCGAGCGCCCGGCCCGGCAGGCGCTTGGCCGCCTGGTCGAGGGGCCGGTAGGCGGTGGCGACGAGGTAGGCGCCGGACCCCCATTCCGCCTTGACGGGAATGTCCACGGTGGTGCCGGCAGCCGGCACGTCGACGGTGAGGAGCGCGTGCAGCTTGTCGCTGACGACGGCGAGGGTCGCCTGTCCCCTGAACGTCGGTTGCAGGCGGGCGTGGAGCGTCTCGCCGGTGGCATAGGCCGCCTTGTCGAGGCGCAGATCGAGGAGGTCCGGCACATCCGCCGTCTCGCCCCCGCTCCAGCCCACCGTGAAGGTCACGCTCGCGGTGGCGGCGGGCCGGCCGGGGACGCTCGCCTCCAGCCGGTAGGTGCCGTAGCTCACCGTGGCGCTGACGCGGCCCGGCGCGTCGGGGATGAGGTCGAGGCGGCCATCGGCGACGCGGCGGGTGCTGGTCACCGGCTCGAAGGACCAGCGCCCGCCCTCGCGGTACCATTGATAGCTCTTCTCGACGCGCTGGAGCGTCCAGGCCACGTTTTTCTGCGTCAGGCGCTGCCCGTCGGGAGCGGCCATGACCACGTCGAACCCGGCGACGCCGCCCTCGGTCAGGTCGCCGGAGAAGCCCTTCCGAATGGCAAGCACCGGCGCGTCAGGCAGGATCGGCAGGGTCAGGCTACGGCTGAGGGCCCGGCCGCCCGGCTCACCGACCTGCAAGGTGATTCTCGCCTCCACGGGGCGCGGGGCGGCCAGGGCCTGGACCGGCACCACCAGCCGGGCCTTGCCGGCTGCATCGGTGGTGGCACGGGCATCGATCTCGGCCGAGGAGGCCTCCACGCGCTCGTCGTCGAGGCCGACCGAGAAGCCCTCCAGGCCCTTGATCCCGCTGGTCGCCGCCTGCTGGACCAGAACGGTGCCGGAGACCTCCAGCCCGGTGCCCGGGGCGCCGTAGAGGTAGCGCGCCGCTACGTCGATGGTGGCGGGGGCGCCCCTGGTCAGGGTGGGCGTCGCACTCGACAGCGTCACGTCGAGGCGTTCGGGGACATAATCCTCCACCAGGAAGCTCGCCTCCCCGATGGCCGGCGCCTTGGGGTCGGTATAGGCCGCGACCCGCCAGGTGCCGTGCTGCGCGCCGGCCAGGAGGGGCAGCGCCAGGGCGCGGCCGCCCAGGCCCGCATCCGCCACCTGGGCGCGCCGGTACTCGACGCCATCGGGACGCCTGATCACCAGCGTGAGCGGAATTTCCGGCACGGCGGCTCCCTGCGCGTCGCGCAGAAGACCGGTGAGGTTCACGGTCTCGCCCGAGCGATAGACCCCGCGCTCGGGAAACACATAGGCCTCGACGGCGCCGGGCTGCGGGCGTCCCTTCACGCCGCGATCCGTGAGGTCGAAGGCCGACTGGTTGAGGTCGAGGAAGCCGTAATCGTCGCCGATCTGCGCCACCACGAGGCCCGGGCTGATCCCGCCCTCCCCGCGCGCGAGGCCTGGCGCGAAGGCGACGTGCCCCTGCCGGTCGGTCTTGGCGACCGCCAGGACCTCGTTGTTGCGTGCCACCAGCCGGATTTCGGCGCCGGCCACCACGTCGGCCGAGGCCAGCGAGCGGGCAAAGACGTGGACGCCGTCGCGGCCCTTGAAGGCAGTGAGTCCGAGATCCGAGACCACGAACCATTGTGTCGCCTGCTGCTCGTAGCCGCCCTCCTCGTCGTTGGACGCCGTGGTGCCAGCGGGCTGGGCCAGCATGATGTAGATGCCGGGTTCCAGCTTGCCGACCGCCTGCAGCACCGGGAAAGCGGTGACGGCCTCCTGGTTCAGCTCCGCCTTGGCCGTCTCGAGGACGCCTTTCCAGACGCGCTGGCCCTTCTGGTCGGCGATGGTCCGCGCCGTGGCCCCGTTGAGTTGCGACAGGAAGTCCTCGGCCCGCAACGACGGCAGCAGCCCCCGGTCGCCGACCCGCAGCACCTCCACGTCGATCTTGGCCGCGTTGACCGAGACCAGGGGCACGCCGGCCTGACCGGTGCGGGGCAGGACGTAGTTGCGTCCGGTGAAGCGGACCTGAGGCGAGCGGTCCCGGACATAAACCTCGTAATCAGCGGCCTTGAGCAGGGTCTCTCCAACGCTGGAAGGGAGCCCGGAGCGCACCACGAAGGCATAGCGCTCGCCGTGCTTGAGCCCATCGACGCAGACCTGCTGGCCGGTGCCGGTGACGGCGGCGTTGGCCGCGCCCGAGACGGCGATGAAGGGTGTGAAGTCGGTCTTTGGCGCCAAGCCTTCCGAGAACTGGAAGCAGACCCGCGGCGCGGCCGCATCCGAATCGACGGTGTAGTTGAGGATGCGGAAGCCGTGCTCGACGCGAAGGCCCTCGTAGATCTCGCGCACCTCCGCGGCGTCGGCGAGCGCCAGGCTGGCACGGTAGGCCTCGAGCGATGGGCGCCACTCCGATTCGGCGGCGTAAACCTCGCCGAGGGTCGCGAGCGCCTCGGCTTCGGCCGCCGCGCTGCTCGCCCGCAGGTAGCCCTGGTAGGCGGCGGCCCGCGCGTTGCGGCGCAGGCGCAGGCGGCTCGCGTAGTCACCGGTCCGCTCGTCGTTGCCGACCGCGCTCGCGGCGCGCGCATAGGTGAGCCAATTTGCCGATTCACCAGGTTCGAGGGCCACCGCGCGCGCGAGAGGCTTCAGGGCCTCCGCCGGCTTCTCGGCCTCGATCAGGGTCTCGCCCTCAGTGCGGGCCTTCACCGCGGACTTGGTGTCCGGCCGGGGATATCCTGCCTCGCTCGTCAGGGTCGATTCGAGGCGGACGCCGTCGCTGGCGAGGTCGTCGCGCTGAAAACCCTTGGCCAGCGGAGCCCGGGGAAGGACCTTGGCTGCGGTGCGCGCCGTCGATCCCTGCCCTTGACCAGGGACTTGCACCTGGACTTGAGCCTGGGCGGGCAGCGCCAGCAGCCCGGCAAGGGCAAGCACCGGCACGAGGCCCGAGATCCCGACCACAGATCGGGGCGAGCGCCCGTATCCGGATGATCCCGCCATGTTTCCACCCCGTTCGCCGGAGGCCGGTACGTCGCACCGGTCCCGGGCGGAACCGTAGCACTTCGCGCATCGGCCGCAACGGCCTGGAATTCGAGCGCGGCCTCTGCCACACCGGATGGGTTCTCATCGGGAAGACGCGACCCGGCCATGATGCGACGCGATCCGACCATCCGGGACGGAACCGGATGGGTGATGACCCTGACGGCAGCCCTGGCCTCCGTCCAGATGGCTCTGGCTCAGACGCCGCCGGCCCCGGCGCCCGCCCGGGTGAAGCCGAGCGCGCCCGCGCCCGATCCCGCCTTCGAGGCGGCGCGGACCGCGTTCGAGGCTCTGCCGGAGGCCGAGCGCAAGGGTCTGCAGGACGCGCTGGTCTGGACCGGCGACTACAACAGCGTGGTCAACGGCACGTTCGGGCGGCGCAGCTACGAGGCGTTCCTGGCCTACGCGAAGCGGAGCGGCGGGACCGGATTGCCGGATGCGACCGGACGCGCCGCCCTGCTCAAGGAGGGGGCTGCGGCGCGCGCGGCCGTCCGCTTCGTCGTGAAGTCGGATCCCGTCAGCGGCGTCGTGCTCGGCGTGCCCGAGCGCATCCTGCCGAAGCGGACGCCGCAATCCGGGGGCACCCGCTGGCAGAGTGCCGACTGGCGCATCACGCTGGAGACGAAGTCCTACCCGGCCGGCGAGACCGGGCTGGAAGCGGTCTTCGCCCGCATCACTGCGCCGAGTGCGGACCGGCGGATCACCTACAAGCTCCTGCGGCCCGACTTCCTGGTGGTGACCGCCGAAACCGGGACCGGCAGATCCTACATCCGTTATGCCGCCGGCGAAGCGGGCCTGCGCGGCTTCACTCTGGGCTACGACAAGGCCCTGTCCGGGGAGGTCGATCGCCTCTCCATCGCCATCGCCAACAGCTTCGTGCCCTTCGCGGATGCGGCTCCCGCCTCGGCACCGGCTCCGGCCGAGGCGGTCGTTGCGTCACCCAGCCCGCCCCCCGTGCTGGGCAGCCAGCGGGTTCCGGCCGCGACGGGCCTCGTCGTGGCGCCCGGACGGGTGCTCACCAGCGCGGCGGCGCTGGAGGGTTGCGGGGCGCCGATGATCGCGGGCCTGCCGACGCGGCCGAGCCCCGGCGGCGCGGCCGATCTCATGATTCTGGAAACGGGTCCGCTCCCCGGGCGGGCGGCGCTCGCTCCGAGCGTGCACACGGGTGCCATCGCCGACGGTGAAGGGTTGGTGGCGCTGGTGGTCGATGCCGAGGGGGGCGTCCTGGTGGCCCCGGGCCACTCCGGGCCGGGCGGCGGCCGGATCTCCGCGCCGTTGCAGCCCGGCGCCGGGGGCGCGCCGGTCCTGGATCGTGCGGGCACGCTCACGGGGCTCGTCGCGACGGTTCCGAAACAGCCGCGCCTCATCGCCGGAATCATGCCGCCTGCAAGCTACGGGCTCGTGCGGGGCGACGCGCTCGCGACCTTCCTCGGCGCCGCGGGGGTGCGGACCGAACCGGCGCCGAAGGCGGCCGGCACGCTTGGCGAAGCCGTCGCGGCCCTGGCGGGCGCGATGGTGGCCATCACGTGCCAGCCGTGAGCGGGATTCTCAGAGTCGCCCGGTCACGAGCAGCACGATCAAGATGATGATGAGCAGACCGCCGAGTCCGAAGCTCGGTCCACGGTAAGCGCCGCCGCCGAGGAAGTTGCCGCCGCCGAGAACGATCAGGATCAGGACGATAAGCAGAATGGTGGTCAGGGTCATGGATGGGAACTCCGTCACGCGCCCAACCGGAATTGCTTGAGCTTGACCGTACAAACGTCGCCGTAGCGATTCCGTTCAACGCGCACAGCGGCATATTCCTCGAAACGCACGGTTTTTTGCCGGCGTGGAAGTCAGGCCTGCCAATCCGGGAGCGGAGCGGATGAAGCGCTCAGCCAATCCGGGACCGGAAGACCGCGCTCGGCCAGAAAAGCGGGATTGAACAGCTTGGAGGCGTAGCGTGCGGCGCCGTCGCACAGGATCGTCACGATGGTGTGGCCCGGCCCGAGCGCCCGGGCCATCCGGATCGCCCCGGCGACGTTGATGCCCGACGATCCGCCAAGACTCAGGCCCTCCTCCCGCATCAGCCGGAAGACGATGTCGAGGGCCTCGCCGTCGGGGATGCGGAAGCACAGGTCCGGCGTGAAGCCTTCGAGATTGCGGGTGATTCGGCCCTGGCCGATCCCCTCCGTGATCGAGGAGCCCTCGGCCTTGAGGGTGCCGGTGGTGTAGTGGGCGTAGAGGGCAGAACCCTCCGGATCGGCAAGACCGATCCGCACACCCGGCATGCCGCTCCCCGTGGCCTTGGCCGCGCGCAGGGCCTGCGCGGTTCCCGCAAGGGTACCGCCGGTGCCGGCCGCACAGATGAAGCCGTCAACGGAGCCGCCGGTCGCCGCGAGAATCTCCGGACCCGTCGTCTCCACGTGGGCCTGCCGGTTGGCGAGGTTGTCGAACTGATCGGCGAAGAAAGCGCCGCCCGGTTCGGTCTCGGCCAAGCGCTCGGCCAGCCTGCGTGCGGCATGGACGTAGTTGTTCGGGTTCGCGAACGGCACCGCCGGCACCTCGACGAGACGGGCACCCGCGAGGCGCAGCGTCTCCTTCTTCTCGGCCGATTGCGTCTCGGGAATCACGATGACCGTGCGGTAGCCACGCACCGCGGCAACCAGCGCCAGGCCGATGCCGGTGTTCCCGGCCGTGCCCTCCACGATGGTTCCACCCGGGCGGATGAGCCCTCGTGCCTCGGCATCACGCACGATCGAGAGCGCTGCCCGATCCTTCACCGACAGGCCGGGATTGAGGAATTCGGCCTTGCCCAGGATGGTGCATCCGGTCTCGTCGGAGGCGCGCGCGAGGCGAATCAGCGGTGTGGCACCGATGGCCGAGAGGATGTCGGGCGAGGAACGGTCGGACTGCAGGGCCATGCACGGGACTCCGAGGAAGAAGGCGGACCCGATGCGTCTCAGGCGGCCAGCGCCCGGTTCACCGTGGAGCGCAGGTCGGCCAGGGAGAATGGCTTCGTGAGCACGTCGGTCACGATGGCGTCGAGCCCGCGCGCACGCTCGCGCTGGTCGGCAAAGCCGGTCATCAGCAGGATGGTCAGGTCGGGAAAGTCGCGCTTGGCGGCCAGGGCCAGGGCGATGCCATCCATCAGCGGCATGCGGATGTCAGTGAGCATAAGGTCGAACGCGCCGTCCGCCTCGGTCAGCCGATCGAGTCCGTCGCTGCCGTCGGAGGCCGTGACAACGGCATGGCCGTCGATCTCGAGGCCCCGCTTGAGGAAACCCCGTACCGTCTCTTCGTCATCCACCAGGAGGATGCGGGCCATCGCGCGTCTATGTCTCTCTCAGGTCCGGGCCGTCAGTCACGCAAGGGCCGACGCGCCCTGTCAAGGGACGCGTGGACACAGCGAAAGCTTTAAGAGCTAAATTGTTTCAGTTTCACCGTGAGCGCGTGCGCGGCGCCTCACATCCCGCCGAACAGGTCGGGCTCGCGACTGTCGTAGTCGACGAGCCCGACGAAGGGCAATTGGCGGTAGGCGTGGGCGACGTCCATGCCGTAGCCGACGACGAAGACGTCCGGACAGGTGAAGCCGACGAAATCGGCATCGATGGTCACGGCGCGCTTGCCCGGCTTCTCCAGCAGCACGGCGGTCAGCACCCGCTTGGCGCCGCGCGCCATCAGCAGGTCCTTGGCGAACACGATGGTGCGCCCGGATTCGAGAATGTCGTCGACGAGCAGCACGTCGCGCCCACGTACCTCGCTCTCGACGTCGCGCAGGATCTCGACCTGGCCCGAGGAGACCGTGGCGGTGCGGTAGCTCGACAGGTGCACGAACTCCGCCTGCGGCTCCAGCCCGACCCGGTGCAAGGCGCGCAGGAGATCGGCGGCGAACATGAAGCTGCCCTTGAGCACCGCCACCACGAGGAGATTCTCAGGGTTGGCGGCGGCGATGGCGGCCGCGAGTTCCTCGGTGCGCCGGGCGATGGCGGTTTCGTCGAAGAGGACGCGGACGCGTCGGGAAGGACTGGTCATGCGCGCTCCTTATCACGGGCTCGGCGCGCTGGCACCGGTCTTCGCCATCGGCTCGGTAGAGACAGCGACGCCGGGGACAGTAGCGCCGGTCCCGACAGCCCCGGTTTCGGTGCCCCCGGACTTGGCGCCCTCAGACTCGGCGGCGGCGAAGTGGACGCGGACCGAGCGGCCCTGGGCCGGGGGTGCCGAGAGGCTCGCGCGAAAGCGGGCGGTCTCGCTCCGCTCCAGCACCGGGCGCGGCGGGGCGATGCGCCAGCGATAGAGCGGCTGGTCGCGCCCGTCACGGACCTCGACCTCGATCGACGGGACCTCGGCTTCGGCGGCGATGCCGACGAGGTCACCCTCGACCACGAGTTGGCCCTGGGCGCCGTCGCCAGGGCTGTGGCCGGGGTTCTGAAATGCGACGACGTCGCGAAACGCGATGCCGCGCAGATTGACCGGAAACCCGACGCGGGCATAGAGACCCGCACTCTGCGGCATGGCCCGGACGACGGTGGCGCGCCCCACCACGGCGAGCCCCAACCCAACCACCACCGCGAGGCCGAGGGCGGCACCAGGCGAGGCCAGCCTCGAGCCGGCCCGCTTCGGCGCAGCCGCTTTGACCTTGCCGCGGGAGCGCGCCTCTTCCGGCGGAACCGAGACGGGCTCGGGCTCCGCTCCCAGAGCCGATTCCCAGGAATCAAGGTCGGCCTGAGCCGTGGCGCGGCTCTGCGCCGCGTCGGGGCCGAGATCGGACGCAGCCATCATGGCCGCCGTCATCTCGGCTTCCAGAGCGGCGGAGACGTCCTCGGGAGAGATGAACCAGGTCTCGCGGCAGGCCGCACAGCGCACCGAACGCCCGTCCGGCCCGACGCGATCCGCGTCGATCTCATACGCACTGGAACAGGACGGGCAGACGATCAGCATGGTATCCCGGCGCCTCGCATCTCGATGGCAGTTGCCGCCAGGGGCAAAAAGACTCAAACGGTTCTCGGCCAACACGGTTAACCGTCCGTGAAGCGAGCGGCCTTTGAACCGAAGCGCACGGGGATCGATCATGGGGGGATCGTGGCGGATCGGGTGAACACGCAGTCGCTTCTCTCGGGAGCCGAGGAGCCGGTGGTCCAGTTCGAGAGCGTCGGCATGCGCTACGGCCTCGGACCGGAGGTGCTGAGCGATGTCAGCTTCCAGATCGCGCCGCGCTCGTTCCAGTTCCTCACGGGGCCGTCGGGCGCGGGCAAAACCACGCTCCTGCGCCTGATCCTCCTGTCGGTGCGGCCCACGCGCGGCCTCGTCTCGGTGTTCGGCGAGGAGGTCAGCGGCATCTCCAGCGAGGCGCTGACCGGTCTCCGCCGGCGCATGGGCGTGGTGTTCCAGGATTTCCGCCTGCTCGACCACCTCACCACCTACGAGAATGTGGCCCTGCCCCTGCGCGTCCAGGGCCGCTCGGAGACGAGCTACCGGGCCGAGGTCGTCGAGTTGCTGCGCTGGGTTGGCCTCGGCGAGCGCATGCACGTGCTGCCGCCCCTGCTCTCGGGCGGGGAGAAGCAGCGCGCCGCCATCGCCCGCGCGCTCATCGCCCGGCCCGAACTGCTGCTGGCCGACGAGCCCACCGGCAACGTCGACCCAGGCCTCGGCCGGCGCCTGCTGCGCCTGTTCATCGAACTGAACCGGCTGGGCACCTCCGTGCTCATCGCCACCCACGACTTCGCCCTGATGGACCTCGTCGATGCCCGGCGCTTCGTCCTGGGGGACGGGCGCCTGACGGTCGAGGCATGACGTCGGGTCAAGGAGGTCGGGTGATGCGGATCGGGCGAGACGGGGCGAAACATGATGGGTGATCCCGGCATACCCTCCGCCCCCCAGGCGGCGACGATTCCTGGCCGCACCGGGGACCGGCCGCCGGTGAAACCGCCGGCACCTCCGGATTCGCGGGCCGCGCCCCTGCCCGCGACCCTGCGCCGGAACGCCCCCCTGGTTCCGACGGATTCAGCCGCGAGCCGGGCCTTGGCCGCCGTGATCGCCATCCTGACCTTCCTGGCAGCCCTCTGCGCGGGTGCCGCCGAGATCGTGGCGTCGAGCGCTGTCCAGTGGCAGGGCACGGTCGCCCAGGAGGTGACGATCCAGGTGCGTCCGAGCCCCGGGCGCGACATCGACGCGGACGTCGCCCGTGCCGAGGCCCTGGCGAAGGCCACCCCGGGCATCGCCGCCGTGCGGGTCTTCTCGAAGGGGGAGGCCGAGCGCCTGCTCGAGCCCTGGCTCGGCAGCGGCCTCGACCTCTCGGATCTGCCGGTCCCGCGCCTCGTCACGCTGAAGCTGGCCGAAACGGCTCCGGACCTGAAGCCCCTGCGGAGTTCCCTCACCGAGGCGCTGCCCGGCGTCGCAAGCCTGGACGATCATGCCCTGTGGCTGCGCCGGCTCTCCACGGCGGCCAACACCTTCGTGGGCGTGGGCATCGGCATCGTCGTGCTGGTGCTGGTGGCGACCGGCCTCGCCGTGGTCTTCGCGACGCGCGGCGCGATGGCGGGCAACCGGGAGGTGGTGGAGGTGCTGCACTTCGTCGGCGCCAACGACGACTTCATCGCCCGCGCCTTCCAGCGCCGGTTCTTCGGACTCGGGCTGCGCGGCGGCATCATCGGATCGGGTGCGGCCATCGCGGCCTTTGCCCTGGCCGGCCTGGTGTCACGCAACTGGCGCTCGGGTCCTGCCGGCGAGGAGATCGAGGCCCTGTTCGGAGCCTTCCACATCGGCTGGCGCGGCTATGCCAGCGTGCTCCTGATCGGCGTGATCGCGTCGGTGGTCACCGGCATCGTCTCGCGCCTCACGGTGCGGCGATTCCTGGCGTAGGAAGTTTGGCCGCAAGCGCCGGACCCGATTCACACATTCGCAAACAGCGGGCGCCTGGCTGTCTCATGCCCGCCCGATCCCGTTAACCCTTCGTGAACCTTTCCAGGCGGAGATGCTTGCCTCGTGAACGCCCCAATCGGGGCTACCTATGGGGCATGACGAGGCGGATGTCAGCCAGCGGCACCATGAAGCCCCCCGAGGCTTTCGGATGGGCCTGGACCGACGTCGCATCCCGCGCGCCGGGGCGGACGCCGCCTCGGCTCCCGGAAGCCGGCGCGCCTGCGCACGCTGGATTCAGCCGGACCGCCAAGGCCGCCCTGGGCACCGCCAGCCTGGGCGGAGTGGCCCTGTTCTGCGGCTTTCTGGCCTTCGTGGCCTGTCTGGAGCGCGACGAGCGCGTACCGGAGGGACGGGCCGACGGCATCGTGGCCCTGACGGGCGGCGCTCAGCGCATCGGTGACGCCATCGACCTTCTGGCCAACGGCTACGGGCGGCGCCTCCTCATCACCGGCGTCAACGAGCGCACGAGCCGCGACGAGATCGCCCGGCTCAACCCAAGCCAGCGCCACTGGATCGAGTGCTGCGTCGACCTCGACTATCGGGCGCGCAACACCATCGGCAACGCGATCGAGACCCGGCGCTGGATGCGCCAGCACCGCTTCAGCACCGTCACGGTGGTGACCTCGAACTACCACATGCCCCGCACCATGGTGGAACTCGACCATGCGCTCATGGGTGCCGACCGCGTCGTACCCTATCCGGTGATCGCGGAAGGCTTTGAGCCCGACCGCTGGTGGTCGCATCCCTCCTCGGCCAAGCTCCTGGCCTCGGAGTACCTGAAGTTCCTCGTGGCCTGGGTTCGGACCCGCTTCGAGCATGATCCTGAGCGCTCGCGGGCCGCCATCCTCATCGGGCGCGGCAAGCCGATCAAGATGGTCGCGGAGCCCCTGTTGCTGCGCGGGCAGCAATAGGCCGGCGGAAGCCCGGTCGGAAGACGAATGCGAGGCTGGACGCGGCAGTCCCGGCCTTCACAGTCCCAGCCTTCACAGTCTCAGCCTTTACAGTCCCGGCCTTCACAGTCCCTTGCACTGGCTGCGGATCAGACCCGAAAACTCCTTCTCCGAGGTCTGGACCTGGGCGAGGCGTTCCGTACGCTCGGCCCCCGAGAGACAGCGGCCGTAGACGCTCGCCACCCGGCGCATGGTCTCCACGTGCCGGCGCCAGACGCGACACTGGTCGGCGGCCTCGCTGCCGGCCTGCTCGAGCTGGTCGATCGCCTGGCGCTGCATCGAGCTCGCCACGAGAACGTCACGGGCACACGCGGTGTCGGTCGCGCCGCGCGGCTCCGCGGCGACGGGACCGGCCGCGAGTCCGAGAACGACGGCCAGGGAAACGAAGCCCGGTACGAGGCGCATGTTCATGCGGCCTGCGAGGTCGAGGTGTGGGTCAGGAGGGCGTAGAGCGCGCTGGCATCCCGGGCGGCACGGATGCGCTCCAGGATTCCGGGTTCGCGCAGCAGCCGGGCGACCTGCGCCAGAGCCTTGAGATGATCGGCGCCAGCCCCCTCGGGAGCCAGGAGCAGGAAGGCGATATCGACGGGCTGACCGTCGAGAGCATCGAAATCCACCGGCTTCTCGAGGCGGGCGACGAGACCGAACAAGCGGTCGAGGCCAGGAAGCTTGCCGTGCGGGATGGCGACGCCGTCGCCGATACCGGTGGAGCCGAGGCGCTCACGCTGCAGCAGGGTCTCGAACACCTCCCGCTCGTCCAAAGCCGGAAGCTGACGCACCGCATGGGCGCTCAGCTCCTGCAGCATCGACTTCTTGGCGCGGACACGCAGGGACGGCACCACGGAATCCGGAGACAGGAATTCCAGTACTGGCATGAAGGACCGTCGCCCCGTCGGCGGCAGCCGACCCGGCCGCCACTCCATGAAAGGTCGGGCCGCCCGGGCGGCCCTGAGACTCAATCGAGCGGGTTCGGGCTCTGTTCCCGCCCCGCGCCTACGACGCCGCCTCGGCCGGATCGACCCAGCCGATAGCCCCGTCAGTGCGGCGGTATACGACGTTGATGCGTCCGGTGCCAGCGTGAACGAACACGATGACCGGAGCGCCCGTGAGGTCGAGGGCAGTGACCGCCTCGCTTACCGAGTGGCGCTTCAGGGTCTTGGTGCTCTCGGCGACCACGGGCGGGTGTGCCGCCTCGCCATCCGTCAGGTCGTCCTCGTCGAGATCGACCGCATCGGCCTCGCTGGGTGCGGCGAAAACCGCATAGGCCGCCTGCACTGTCGCACCGTCATGGGCGGCCGCGCCGTGATCCTTGAGCTTGTGCTTGTAGCGACGCAGACGCTTCTCGAGCCGATCGGCCGTCTGATCGAAGCTGGCATGGGCGTCATGCGCCGCGCCGGACGCTTCCAGGGTCAGGCCCGAGACGAGGTGGAGCACGCAGTCGGTGCGGTAGGAGGTCCCATCCCGCCGAAGGGTGACGTGCCCCGAACAGGTCTCGCTCATATGGCTGTCGAGGTATTTCGCGAGTGTGGCAGCCATTCGCTCCTCGACACGCCCCCGCAGGGCTTCGCCAAGGTCCAGGCCGTGGCCCGTCACGCGCAATGCCCCCATGATCCCTCCGATTTTCGTTGTGGACGCGCTCTGGTTGAGGAGCCTCATGAGTTAAGGAGCCTCGCCTGGAGAAGTCAACGCGGGGCCGGCCCCGGATCGATCGTCGGCGGTCGATCCGTCATCGAGGCGCCTCGGCTTCGGGATGCGCGTCCTCGGGAGACGGGTTGGAACGGGGCAGCAAGCCGGGTCGGCTCCCACCCCGCGTGCAGGCGTGGCTGGTTGCGGAGGCCGCGCCCTATCCGAAGGCCCCGACCTCGTGCTGGATCATGCCCGAGATCTCCCGCACCCGCTGGAAGCTGCGCCGGATCGGCTCGAACAGCGTCCTGTGCTCGGTCTCGTAGGTTCCGACGTCGCGCGGGCCGGCAGGCTCGCCGAAATTGAGGCCCAGCGTCGGGTCCGGTGTGATCGGGAAGATGTCCTCGAGCAGCGTCAGGCAGCCATCGATATCGAGGCGCAGGAAGCGCTCGATCAGGGCCTCGCGGCTGATCCCCGATTGGGGGCGGAAGCCGGGGATATGCACCGCCAGGAACCAGATCCGGTGGATCAGCGCGAGCCGGATCGCATGCAGCAGGGTCAGGCGGGCCGACATCCGCCCGAGGTCGGGAGCCGCGACCTGCAGGCTGAGCCAGTCGCAGGTGAGTTGGCCGAACAGGTGGCGCAGGTCGGGCGCCAGACGCAGACGGTCGAGGGCGTTGGCGATGACGACGAGTTCCTCGCGCCGTCCGTCGCGCTGCGTACGCCGGGCACGCTCCAGCCACACCGCCGGATCGAGGGTGTCGATATAGGCGCGCAGCACATCGAGATCGGAAACGCTGGCGGCGTGCTGGACCATGCGGAAGGCCCGGGAGAAGCGCACGGAATCCCGCCGCATGTCGCGGAACAGGTCCGGCGTCCGACCGGCCGCACGGCCGACCCCGTGCAGCGAATTGGCCAGGAAGCCGAGTTGCTGCAGGATCGCGTTGTTGGGGATCGCCCGCATCTGACGCGGGTGGGTGATCATGGTCGGGCCGCCGCCATCGGTCTGGCGGGCGACGGGCCGCGAACCGGTGCGGTCGAGGAGGCTCGGGCCGAAGGTGCCGAGCAGGGCGGCGTAGCCCGCATCGTCCACCAGCGCCTCCATGTCCTGGCGCACCACGGTGAAGAACTCGGCGGCGAAATCCGGCTCGGCGTAGATCGGGTCGTCGGTCTCGTCCGCCCCGCTCGCCGGGTCGGACAGGACGTAGTCGGCGAAGCTGTCGTCGTCGGCGACATCGAAGGCGAAGACGTGCTCGGCAATGCGCTCGACCGTCGCCTGGGCCAACGGCAGGGTGCCGAACATCAGGTAGCCGTCCGAGCCCTGGAAGCTCGATTCGAGGCGCACCCGGATGCTCGCGTTCCGGTTGCGCCGGCGCGCATCCTCGGGGGCCAGATAGGCGAGGCGATCGCGCAGGGAGGTCGGGTGAGCGCCTCGGCCGATCGATTCGCCATGGGTGTCGAAGATCGCGAGTTCGACCCCGGTGAGGTCGTTCTGAACCATCAATTCGGTGATGCGCAGGCGCAGGCGCTCGATCCAGAAGCTGGCGGCGAGCTGGCCGACATAGCGCCCGGAATCCGAGTAGCCGAACTGGACGGTAAGGCGCCCGATACGCTTGAGGTACTGGCGCCAGTGCGGGTTGCGCAGGGCATCGTCGAGAACGCGGACGCCCTGTTCCAGGGCACTGGCCGTCTCGAACAGCGGCGTGATCTCGACCTTGTCGGCGATGCCGTAGTGCCGCGCGAGCCAGAGGGCGGCCAGGAGGGTGTAGCCCGTCTCGGTCTCGGCGATGAGGAAACGCACGGGATGCGAGCCGTCCACGTGCTTGAGGATCTGGGTGATCGTCATCATCAGGCGGGCGGCCGAGGCGCGCTCGGCGGCCAGCGCCCCGAAATCCACGTCCACCGCCTGTACGTCGTTGAGGAGCGCGTGGATGCTGGCGAGATGTGAACGGCGCTGCGCCGCGTCTGTCGGCTCGCCCTCGAGGTCGGTCACGCGGCGCACCGCGTTGTGGATCTGGCTGGCATTGAGCCGGAAATGCGGCAGGGCGTTCGAGAGCCCATGGGTGGCGATGCCGGAGCGCAGGAGGGCGACGCTGCGCTTGTCGGCGTCGGAGTCGAGGCCGCCGATGGCTCCAGCCAGTCCGGCCAGGATGGCGCCGGAATCGGTCTGTGCCCGCTCACGCTCGATGATCAGCGCGAGGGCGAAGCGGTGGACCGCCTCGAGGGACGGCTTCGTGCCGAGGCGCGGCGCCACCGCGAGCTGGCGGTTCACGGCGGCGAGCGCGCCGCCCGTCAGGTCGCGCACCACCCGGGTCGCGGGAACCTGGGGCAGGTCGCGCATCACCCTGTCGAGCTGCATCCGCTTCGATTCGAGGCGGTAGCGCACCGTATCCCACCAGCCGATATCGGTGCGCCCGTCCGTGTCGCAGCCGACCCAGCTCGCGATGGCGAAGGGTTTCGGGACCAGTTCGGTCCAGCGGTCGGGCCAGCGCGCGCGGGCCGCGTCCAGCAGGGCAGCGTTGAAGCCGTCGAGGGCGGTGCGTCCGTGGTTGGCCGCGACGCAGGCCTGCTCGAACTCGTCGTCGAGGCTGATCTTGGGATCGGGCCGGGTGGAGTGGTCTGCCGCACGCGCCACCAGCGCCGCGCGGGCCGGTCCCTCGACCTCGCTGGCGGCCTGGGCGATCAGGGCCGCGACGGCGCGTGGCATGCCGAAGGTCGGATGGGCGGTGAACACCACGGCGAAGCCGGTGCGTCCGACGAGATCCCGGAAGCTCTCGAAATCTCCCTGCCGCTGCGGCACCGCCGCCACGAGACGGGCGGCCATGCGGGTGTCGGATGCGGCGGTGGCATCCCGGTCGAGGCCGACATAGGCGCGCAGACGCTCGGCCCGGGACGCCAGGGATTGCGCCCGCAGCAGCGGGAACAACGCGTCGAGATCGTCCTCGCCGATCTCGCCCCGATCGAAGCGGCGGGTGATCGCCAGCGTCACGGCGAGCACGGGGTTGCGGAACGGATCCTCCGCCGCCTGCTCGCGCGATTCCTCGATCAGCCTCAAAAGCTCCTGCTCCAGAGGAAGATCCTGTTCCAGGCCTTCGCCCCGCCGCGATGCGAGGCCGGATTCGGTGGCGGCATCGGCCGGATGGAGGTCATGCGGGCGCATCGATCGACCTTGCGGTTCGGGGGCGGGCGAGAGCGTCATACGGCACTGGGACAACGCGAGCGTCGGAACGTCGAGGGATCCACGGCCACGTCGACAGGTCGACGGAAGCCGCGAACCCGGTTGCCGCCCTCGAACACTGGGTGCCTGCGGGCACCGATCTGGGCGCGCGGGGCCGGACGGGAGGCACTGCTTTCTGACATCAGTGCGGGCGACGCAAGGACTGTTCCGGGGCAAGCCGATCGTGCGTGCGAGCTTGGCTGTCGCGGGGTCTCCGGAACAAGAGCGGGCTCCGGAAGGGTGCAACGCGTCGCGTCCTGGGCTAACGCTGGACCCGGTATGGAAACACTCCTGATCCTGGGGGCCCTGGCCGCCCTGCTGTTCTCCGGGTGCCTCGTGGCCGCGCAGCTGGCGCGCGCGCGCCGGCCCGAACTGCGCATGGCGCGGGAGGAAGATCTGCTGGACGAAGCGGATGGCGCGGACCTGCTGATCCGCGCCCTGGAGCCGCCGCGCGCCAGTCCCATCGATCGCACCGCGACCATCCTCGAGGTCGAGGCCGTGAAGACGCCCTCCCCTCCGACGCTGGCCCCCGATTCACCAGGACCATTGCCGTCGCCCCAGACTTCTCTTCGAGATCGCGAGCTTCGCTGATGGTGTGCTTCCGCACGCGCCGTTGGGCGGTCCTTCCGCCGGCGGCCGTCCTGCTGACGGTGGCCGTCGTGCTGACGGCGGGACCGACGCGCGCACAGGAACCGAACGGGGCGCCCGAAACCGAGGCACCGCCGGCGGCGGCGCCGAAGAAGCGGTCCCCGCCTCGCAAGCCGGCTGCGAAACCGGTGCCCAAACCGGCCGCCGAAGTCGTTCCGGCCGCGCCGCCCGCTCAGGAGCCGACTCGGGAACCGGCTTCGGCTTCGAGTGCTGTGCCGACGCCGGCGGCCAATCTTCCCGGCCTGACCGTGCTGTGCGAAACCAAGGCGGCCCTCTACGAAGGGCCGAAGGACTTCGCCGTCTGGGTCACCCGGACGGGGACCATCGTGGTCGAGAACCCGCTGCGTCCGCTCACGCCCGAGTCAACGCGGGTGCTCGAGGTGGTCATCGCCGGCAAGGCCGCCACGGCCTATGGCCCCGACCTGTTCGCCCTGCGGCGGGGCGGAAGCCCGGTGGCTCTGGGCGCGCTGCTGGGTGCCCCGGTCCAATGGGACGCCACGCCGGTACCGCTGCCGGATACGCTGAATATCGTCTCCGAGGCCGGCCAGAGCCTGGCGCAACTCGGTTTCCGCGAATGCGGCACGGCGCCCGCCGTGAAAAGCCCACCCGTCGCGACGAAGGACGGGGCCGGCAAACCCGCGAAGAAGCCCCGGCCCAAGGTGGCCAGGGATGCCGGCGGCAATGCCGGCGCCAAGGCGCCCCCCGGCCTCAGCCTGCCGCAGGGAGCCATCGAGTGAGGCTGTGTTCAGGACGATGCCGATGGGTGCGGGGATACGGGGACAAGGCGGAAACGGACAGGGGCCGACCGCCGCCGAAGTGATCGCGCGCCTCGGGCTCGCTCCGCATCCGGAGGGTGGCCACTATCGTGAGACGTTTCGCGATCCCCGGACGATCGAGGGGCGCTCGGTCGGCAGCGCGATCTACTACCTTCTGGATCTCGGTGAGGTGTCCGAGTGGCATCGGGTGGACGCGGCCGAGATCTGGCACTGGCACGCGGGCGCTCCGCTCGTGCTCACGGTCAGCCCCAACGGGCACGATGCGGCGGCGGCCTATCTCGGTCCGGACCTCGCCCGAGGCCAGCAGCCGCAGATCGTGGTTCCGGCGGGCCATTGGCAGACCGCCACCAGTCTGGGTGCCTGGACGCTGGTCGGTTGCACGGTCTCCCCGGCCTTCGACTTCGCCGGCTTCGAGATGGCGCCGCCGGATTGGCGTCCAACGCCTCGACTTGGAGCCACTCGCGACTTCCTCAACGAGAAGTAGCAATTTTGTGCCGATGGCCCTTGCCAGGGCGCGTTATAAGGCGCTTTCAGGGCTCCGGTTGCAACCCAGGAATCTCCCGATGCGTCGCCCCGCTCCCCCTGTCGCCGCGTCGCTCGCGTCGGCCCTGCTTCTGCTCGGGACCACGGGCGCGTGGGCAGACCCGACGCCGTCCGCCGCCCCTTCGTCCGTGAAGAGCGAGGGTCCGACTCAGCCGGCCAAGGTTGACGACGGGAGCTATACGGACAAGGACGGCACGCCGACCTACCACGTCACCGAGGGTGGCAAGATGGTCGATTGGCCGGCCATGTCCGGTTACGTGCGATACAATGCGAATTGCATCGTCTGCCACGGTCCCGACGGCGCAGGTTCGACCTATGCACCATCCCTGGTCGAGGCCCTGAAGCGCGACGATTACGCGACCTTCGTGGGCATCGTCGCGGGTGGCAAGAAGGACGTCAATTCTGCGCAGCAACTGGTGATGCCGGCCTTCGGGGATAACCGGAACGTGATGTGCTACATCGACGACATCTACGTCTACCTGCGGGCACGGGCGGACGGCGTCATCGGTCGCGGCCGTCCTGCCGAGCACGAACCGAAATCCGAATCATTCAGGAAGCGCGAGGACGCCTGCATGGGCTGAGGCGTGTCCATGGATCGGGGCGCGTCTCGGGATTGAGCTGCGTCGACCCACAGGAACCCTTCCCGCCGCAGCGGGGGCGACGCGGGCCGCCCTCGCTGTGTTTCGAGATCAGGCGATGTACTGGGCGCCGTTGATCGTCAGGGTCGAGCCGGTGATGAAACCCGAATCCTCGGCCGCGAGATATTCCACCGCGCGGGCGATCTCCTCGGCCTCGCCGAGGCGGCCGACCGGGATCGTCGCGATGATCTTGTTGCGGATGTCCTCCGGCACCGCCATCACCATGTCGGTGGCGATATAGCCCGGTGCGATCACGTTGACGGTGATGCCCTTCGAGGCACTCTCCTGGGCCAGCGCCTTGGCGAAGCCGATCACACCGGCCTTGGCGGCGGAGTAGTTGGTCTGGCCGGCCTGGCCCTTCTGGCCGTTGATCGACGAGATCAGAATGATGCGGCCGAAGTTGCGGGCGCGCATGCCCTCGATGACGGGCCGCGTGCAGGTGAACATCGAGTCGAGGTTGGTCTTGATGACCGCCTGCCACTTGTCGAAAGTCATCTTGTGGAAGGCACCGTCCCGGGTGATGCCGGCGTTGTTCACGAGGATGTCGATCGGGCCGACCTCGGCCTCGACCGCCTTGATGCCCGCCTCACAGGCGGCGGCATCACCCACATCGAACTTGAACACCGGGATTCCGGTCTCGGCCTTGAAGGCGTTGGCGGCCTCGTCGTTGCCGCCGTAATTGGCCGCAACCTTGTAGCCCTTTGCCTTCAGGCCCTGCGAAATGGCGGCGCCGATGCCGCGCGTGCCGCCCGTGACGAGTGCAACGCGTTCCTGAGCCATGATTTCCTCCAGAGATTTTAAGATTTTTTGGGTCGAAACCGAACGTCCTGCGACCGGGGCGTGACGATCGAAGTGGGTCGAGCGCGGCTTTAGCTGGCGTTCCGGCCGTCGCGCGACCGATTTAAATTTGCGGCGGTGTCAAGAAAACTGGATCACCCGCTCCGGACCACCGCCGCAGGAGATCGATTCAAACGCGCTCGATGCACATGGCGACGCCCATGCCGCCGCCGATGCAGAGGGTGGCGAGGCCCTTCTTGGCATCGCGGCGCTTCAGCTCGTGCAGAAGGGTGACGAGGACGCGGGCACCGGATGCGCCGATCGGATGGCCGATGGCGATGGCGCCGCCATTGACGTTCACCTTGTCGGTGTCCCAGCCCATGTCCTTGTTCACCGCGAGCGCCTGGGCGGCGAACGCCTCGTTGGCCTCGATCAGGTCGAGGTCGGAGGGCTTCCAGCCAGCCTTGTCCAGAGCCTTGCGCGAGGCCGGGATCGGGCCGGTGCCCATCACCTTGGGGTCGACGCCGGCGGTGGCCCAGGAGACGATGCGGGCCAGCGGCTTGATGCCCCGGCGCTCGGCTTCCGCTGCCGACATCAGCACGATGGCGGCGGCGCCGTCATTGAGGCCGGAGGCGTTGGCGGCGGTGACGGTCCCGTCCTTGGTGAAGGCCGGCTTGAGCTTGGCCATGGCCTCCAGGGTGGCGCCGTCGCGGATGTACTCGTCGGTGTCGACGATGACGTCGCCCTTGCGGCCCGGCACCGTCACGGGAACGATCTCCTCCTTGAAGCGGCCCTCCTTGCGGGCGGCTTCGGCCTTGTTCTGCGAGGCGGTGGCGAACTGGTCCTGCTGCTCGCGGGTGAGCTGGAAGGCCTGGGCCACGTTCTCGGCGGTCTGGCCCATGTGGTAGCCGTTGAAGGCGTCCCAGAGGCCGTCCTTGATCATCGTGTCGATGAGCTTGACGTCGCCCATCTTCTGACCGCCGCGCAGGTACTGCGCGTGGGGCGAGAGCGACATCGATTCCTGACCGCCGGCCACGATCACGGTGGCGTCGCCGTTGGCGATCTGCTGCATGCCGATGGCGACCGTGCGCAGGCCCGAACCGCAGACCTGATTGACGCCCCAGGCGGTAGCCTTCTCGGGGATGCCGGCCTTGATGGCCGCCTGACGGGCCGGGTTCTGTCCGGCACCGGCGGTGAGCACCTGGCCGAAGATCACTTCGTCCACGTCGTCGGCCGGCACGCCGGCGCGCTCGAGGGCGGCCTTGATCGCCACGGCGCCGAGGTCATGTGCCGGCACGGTGTTGAACGCCCCGCCGAACGAACCGACGGCGGTGCGTGCCGCGCCGACGATGACGATATCTTCTGCTGCCATGGTGACGTTCTCCTCATCCCGGCCAGGCGCTCCCTTGACGCTCCTGGGTTGAGCGTGGGCGCCTTTGTGCCGTTCCCTCGGATGAAAGCCGTCGACCTCGCGAAGTCAAGGCATCCAGGAGTTGTTTCAGGGGCCTACCGTAACAGCGAACACGTCGATGCGTGGTATTCCGCGGGATGAGCGATAAATTGCTGTTTTCGTCGGCACGCGAACGCCTTAAGATGAACTTGTGCGCCGCGAGATCGGGCACTGGTCCCAGCCGCTTCGTCAAGATCGCGTGTGGGCACGAACGTGTTGGGAGAGGCGCCCAGAGATGGCGGATAACGGCAAGTCCAATCACACCGTCATCAAGAAATACGCCAACCGGCGCCTCTATCATACCGGGACGTCCACCTACGTCACCCTCGAAGACCTGGCGACGATGGTCCAGAACGGCGAGGATTTTCTCGTCTACGACGCGCGCTCCGGCGACGACATCACGCGTTCGGTGCTGACGCAGATCATCTTCGAGCAGGAGAACAAGGCCGGGGACGACAATCTGTTGCCGGTCGCCTTCCTGCGCCAGCTCATCCGCTTCTACGGCGACAGCATGCGCACCATGGTGCCGAGCTTCCTCGAATTCTCGATGGCGAACTTCGCTCGCGACCAGGAGGGCCTTCGCGAGAAGATGACCCAAAGCTTCGCGCCGACGGCCTTCCAGAGCGCGATGGAAGAGCAGGTCCGCGCCAACATGAGCTTCTTCGGCGATGCCATGAAGATGTTCACCGCCTTCGGCACCGGCCCGCTCTCGGGCATGGGAACGCACCCCTCTTCGGCCGGTAAGTCCGGCGCGAACGTCCCGGTTCCGAGCACGACGTCCTCGAGCACGATTTCGCAGGCCGGAGCCGGCACGGATCTCGACGACCTCAAGCGCCAAATGGCGGAGATGCAGTCGCGCCTCGAGGATTTGGCCAAGAAGTAGGCGCGCCGGAGACGCCCTCCACGCCTGCCATCACGCCTGGTTTCGCGAATTCCCGATTCCCGTGTCGGCAGTGGCACGTAGTCTTCCGCGCCGCTTCGGCCGGACGGAAGGTTGACGAACCCTTAACGTCGACCATTTCTGTTCCCAGGCGCCGCGCGGGCGCGGGGAATGGATGCCATGGAGCGCCCCGAATCAGAGTCGCCCCCCGACGGCGGAACGCTTACGCGCCGGGATCTCGTCGTGATTGCCGGCCGTGACGATTCGGCCCCTTTGAGCCTGGGTCCCATCCCTGCCCGCCCCATGGCAGGGTTCCTCGCTCAGTTGATCGTGAGCACGGAGCCGACCCTGCGGCCTTCCCGCATCGAGCGCACGCGCTCGGCCGCAGCCCGTTACGCCGAGGCGGCACGCCGCGCCTGACAGGTTCTCCCGAATCGGGCACACGGCCGAAGGTGGCCCGCGCAACGAAAAAAGCCGGACCCGCTGATAGGGGTCTCGGCTTTTAAGCGTCGGAATCGATCGCCGTCCGTCGGGCGCCCGTCAGGCGTCCCGCGAAGCTCAGGCCTCTGCGGACTTCACTTTGAGGACCTGACGGCCCCGGTACATGCCCGTCTTCAGATCGATGTGATGGGGACGGCGCAGCTCGCCCGAATCCTTGTCGGTAACGTAGGTCGGGGCCTTGAGGGCATCGGCGGAGCGGCGCATGCCGCGACGCGAGGGGGAGGTCTTTCGCTTCGGAACGGCCATCGGAAGAGTCCTGTACGGCAAAAAAGGCACCGCTGGCGCGACTTCCTGGGGAAGGCCGCCTCGGCACCGTGGTCAAACGGAGATTCGCTGGCGGCTCTATAACGCCAGACGCCGCTTCTGGCTAGAGCGGTCCGGCGCAAGAGACCGGCCCCGGTTCGACGGCGGCCGCGCGTGCCGAACCTCCTGACCGACATCCGCACGGTGAAGCTCTCAAGCGTTCGCCAAGACAAGCCGCTATACAGCCTGACCCGGTCGGGATTTCTGCCCGGTCGCCCCTTCGATCCGAGTTCGATCCGAGCCTGAACGCGCGCGAGGACTTTAAGCTGCGGTTCAACTTGGGACTTCTATTCCGGAAGCAGGGTCGCTGCCGCATCGCGCGGAGAGCGATGCTTTCGGGAGACGTCCATGTCCTCATCCCTGCTACGTACCCTCGCTCTGCTGACGTGCTTGGCCGCCGGCCCTGCTCTGGCCCAAACGCCGAGCCCGACCATGACCTCGCCCTCGCCCTCGCCAAAAACGATGGCGCCGACCGCGCCCACCCCTCCGAAGGCGCCTACGGTCGAGAGCCCCGCTGCCGCGCACAAGGCCGCCCTGATCGACATCAACAGCGCCACCGCCGCCGAACTCGACGCCTTGCCGGGCATCGGTGCGGCCCGTTCCGCCGCCATCATCAAGGGCCGTCCCTATCGCGGCAAGGATGAGTTGCTGTCCAAGAAGATCATCCCGCAGAACGCCTATGACGGCATCAAGGACAAGGTCATCGCCAAACAGAAGTAGCGGCCGGCGCGGCGCGCCTCGTGTCGCGCGCCGCGTGCCCATCCTGGATTGTTTGTCTGCCTCACCCCTGTGGGCCTCCCTTGTCGGGGGCGGGAGCGAGTGGTAGGCGCCGGAGATCACACGCAAAAACACCGCTCGAAAACGCCGTTCTTGGCCCGTCACAGATTCCAGCGCAGAAGCCCGTCCGCCATGCCGCCGCATCCCGCCATCCGTCTGCATCGCGGCGACCTGCCAGCCGATTACGTCGCCGGCCCGGCCATCGCCATCGACACCGAAACACTGGGCCTCAACCCGCATCGCGACCGGCTGTGCGTGGTTCAGATCTCGCGCGGCGATGGCACCGCCGATGTGGTCCAGATCATTCCCGGAGGCCCGGCGGCCGAGACGCTCCTGCGCGTCCTCGCCGATCCCGCCACCCTGAAGATCTTCCATTTCGCACGCTTCGATCTCGCCGTGCTGTTCCATGGTCTCGGGGTCATGCCCGCGCCGGTCTACTGCACCAAGGTCGCCTCGAAGCTGGCCCGCACCTACACCGACCGACACGGGCTGAAGGACGTCGTCCGGGAACTCGTGGGCGTTGATCTCTCCAAGCAGCAGCAATCCTCCGATTGGGGGGCAGACACCCTCAGCCAGGCCCAAGTGGATTATGCCGCGTCCGACGTGCTCTACCTGCACGCCGCACGGTCGCGCCTCGACGCGATGCTGGAGCGGGAGGGGCGCACTGAGATCGCCAGAAGCTGCTTCGACTTCCTGCCGACCCGTGCTCGCCTCGATCTGGCCGGCTGGGCCGAGGCCGACATCTTCGCGCATACCTGAATGCCTGTCTGAGTGCCCGTGTGACGGTGGTCGTGCGTCGCCGCACATCTTCGCGGTGGCACCCGGCTTCATTCCGTCGATCGATCGGCCGGAGGCTTGATGCTTTGGCAAGCTTCCCGTCATAACTTCGCCACCGCCCCCGGGCATCCGGCGGCCGACCCAGCCGCGGCGCGCCCCTCGCGAGTGCCGACGCCGCCGGGGCACGATGTTGGGAATGTCATGCAGGTGGGCGCGGCGATCGAGACGGGGCGGACGAACGAGGGTCGCGCGGATGCGCGCCGGACTCGCGCCCATGCGCGTGCGCGCAGCCACAGCAGCCATGTGCTCGCCCTGCGCCGAATCATCCCCCTGGCCGCTGGAACCGCCGTTCTGGCGCTCGCGGTCGTCACCCTGTTCAATCCGTTCGGTTCCAGCCTGCCGGACGTGTCGATGGGTCAGGTCAGCCTGTCGGGCAGCAAGGTGAAGATGGAGAACCCCCGGCTGTCGGGCTTCCGCAAGGGTGACCGGGGCTACGAGGTGACTGCCACCGCCGCCTTTCAGGATGTGCGCAAGCCCAGCGTGATCGAGCTTCAGGCGATGAAGGGCCAGCTCAACACCGACGACAAGGGGGGCCTCCTCCACCTCGAAGCCGCCGCCGGCGTGTTCGATTCGTCGCGCGAGTCGCTGAACCTCGATCGCGATATCCGCCTCTGGACCGACAAGGGCGAGGAAGTTCGTCTGAAGACCGCCGCCGTCGACTTCAAGGCCGGCAGCGTCAAGTCGAGTGACACGGTCACGGTCTCGATGCCGAGCGGCACCATCGTGGCCGATTCCCTCGAGGTGATCGACAGCGGGCACGTGATCTCCTTCGTCGGCAACGTGCACACGGTCCTGCATCAGCAGGACAAGTCCGAAGCCTCCGGCGATGCGTTGCAGGTCGCGCGCCTGAACGATCGGGCGGCGCGCGTCCGCACGACGTCGGCCGAGCCGGAAGACGGGGGGCGTCGTCCGTGACGCAGTCTGCGGCGACCCGAGCCGCCCTGCCCCGGCGCGCAAGCCTCCTTGCCCTGTCCGTCGTGACCGTCATGCTCGCGAGCAGCGCCTCGGCGCAAACGGCGCCCGCTTCTCCCCGCAAGGAGAAGACCGCCTCTCCCCTGGGCAGTCTCGGGGGCGGCGGCAAGGAGCCGATCAAGATCGACGCGGACCGTCTCGACGTGTTCGACCGCGAGAACAAGGCGATCTTCGCCGGCAACGTCGTGGCGGTCCAGGGCGACAGCACCATCCGCTGTTCCAGCATGACGGTGCGCTACAAGCGCGGCAAGGACAAGAAGGAGCCGGCACAGGCTGCGGCCGAGACCGCGAGCCAGGCCGAGCGCGCCGCCGGCCTGAACGAGAACGGCATCCAGCGCGTGGAATGCGCCGGCCCGGTCACGGTGGTGCAGAAGGACCAGATCGCCACCGGCGACAACGCCGTGTTCGATCAGGAGGCCAAGCGCATCGTGGTCACCGGAAACGTCATCCTGAGCCAGTGCCAGAACGTCACCCGGGGTTCGCGCCTCGTCTATGACATGGCCACCGGCCGGGCAAACATGGACCCTGTGGCGGGCGGGCGCGTCTCGGCGCTGCTGGTTCCGCAGAAGGAGGACGGCGCCAAAGGCAAAGGGTGCTCGCAGGCTCCCATCGCCGGGCGCGTCGCGAAGCCGCCGGTTGATAGGCCGTCTGCCGATAAAGCCTCCGCTGACAAGCCCACGGAAGCATCCGCCGAGAAGCCCGCCGGCAAGACCCGGGCTCAGACGAATTGAGTGCCGCAGCACCGGCGCCCGCCCTGGCGGAGCGCTCCTCTGAAGGCGCGGACGCACGGCGCCCGACGTCCTTGTTCGGTCGCCTCTTCGGTGGACGCGCACGCCGCCGTGCGGCGGAGGCCGCCGCCATTGCCGAGGAAGGGGGCGGCCCCGGCATCCTCTGCGTGCGCGGGCTGCGCAAGAGCTATGGCGCCCGCACCGTCGTGCACGAGGCTGGCCTGACCGTCCGCAACGGCGAGGCGGTGGGCCTGCTTGGCCCCAACGGCGCCGGCAAGACCACGATCTTCTACATGATCACCGGTCTCGTCACGGCGGATCGCGGCACGATCACCCTCGATGGACTGCCGATCACCCGGCTGCCGATGTATCAGCGCGCCCGCCTCGGCATCGGCTATCTGCCGCAGGAGGCTTCGATCTTCCGCGGCCTGACGGTGGAGGACAATATCCGCGCCGTGCTCGAAGTGGTCGAGCCCGACCGCAAGGAGCGCGGTCGCAAGCTCGAATCGCTGCTTGAGGAGTTCGACATCGCGCGCCTGCGCAAGTCGCCGTCAATCGCGCTCTCGGGGGGCGAGCGGCGGCGCTGCGAGATTGCGCGGGCGCTGGCCTCCTCACCGAGCTTCATGCTTCTCGACGAGCCTTTCGCGGGCATCGATCCCATTGCGGTGGGCGATATCCAGGATCTGGTAAAACACCTGAAGCAGCGCGGCATCGGTGTGCTGATCACCGACCATAACGTGCGCGAAACCCTCGGGTTGATCGACCGGGCCTACATTGCCCATTCCGGCCGTATTCTGACCGAGGGGACGCCGGAAGAGATCGTGGCTAACCCCGAAGCGCGCCGCCTCTATCTCGGCGAAGACTTTCGCCTCTAGGCACGCCCTCGCTCCGGGTGGGCCCTTCGCAATTGGCCGGCAGAACAAGACGCCGCCGGCATCTCCCGCAGATTTTTTCACCCGATCGCGTGGCGGGACCAATTCGGCCCAGGTCTGGCGCGACGCCGACTTTCCCTATCGCAACAAGCTTTTGTTAGCGTGCACAATGCGAGGTTCAGCCCTCGCCTGAGCGTCGGACGCCTGTGGTGTTTCGGTGACGTGCCTAATTTGCGAGCAAATGTTCCCCGGCACGCTTTGACGTGTGCTCGGGTTGGCGCTACACCTGGGAACTGCGAAAAGGAAGCAAGATCTGTGCCGAGGCGGGGCTCACGGCGACGTGCGCGGCTGGCCTAAGGCGCGACTCACTCCGGGGCCACAACCATGAGTCTGCTGCAACGGCTGGAAATGCGCCAGGGCCAAGCCCTGGTGATGACGCCTCAGCTTCTCCAGGCGATCAAGCTCCTCCAACTGTCCCAGCTCGATCTCGCCGCCTATGTGGATGCCGAACTGGAGCGCAATCCTCTCCTCGAACGCGCCGAGGGCGAAGCCGAGATCGAACGTCCCCCCGGTGAGACACCTTCCGAATCCTCTGTCGATCGGGCCGGAGATGGCGAGGATGGCGATTACGACGGTGGCGACGAGCCGTGGATCGCCACGACGCTGACGGCGAGCGGCGCCGACATGGAAAGTGCCCTCGACACCCGCCTCGACAATGTCTTCTCGGACGAAAATCCGAGCCATGCGCGCGAAGCGGCCTCCGGTGACATGCTCTCGCTGACACCGGCTCCCTACGGCAACACCGGCGGAAGCTTCGAGGGGGAGGCCCCCGACTTCGAGGCGACGCTGACCGCCGAGGTCTCTCTGCGCGAACATCTCGGCGCCCAGCTCGACCTCGCCACCCGCGATCCGATGGACCGCCTGATCGGCGGATTTCTCATCGACGCCGTCGACGATGCCGGATACCTGCGCGAATCGATCGACGCGGTGGCCGAGCGCCTCGGCGCCTCGCTTGACCGGGTCGCCCGCGTGCTGAAGCTCGTCCAGAGCTTCGAGCCGGCGGGGATCGCTGCGCGCGATCTCGCCGAATGCCTCGCACTCCAGTTGCGCGACCGCGACCGTTTCGATCCCGCCATGCAGGCGCTGGTCTCGCGCCTCGACCTCGTGGCCAAGCGCGATTTCGCGGCGCTTCGTCGGCTCTGTGGCGTCGATGACGAGGATCTCGTCGACATGCTGGCGGAGCTGCGCCGGCTCGATCCCAAGCCCGGCCGCGCCTTCGGGGCCCGCGCCGTCGAGGTGCTGATCCCGGACGTGTTCGTGCGCGCCGCGCCGGACGGCTCCTGGCTCGTGGAACTCAATGCCGAGGCGCTGCCGCGGGTCCTGGTCAACCAGAGCTACTATGCCCGCGTCTCACGCGGAGCGGCCGCCGAGGGCGACAAGGCCTTCCTGTCGGAATGCCTTCAGACCGCCAACTGGCTGACCCGTAGCCTGGAGCAGCGGGCCCGCACCATCCTCAAGGTCGCCTCCGAGATCGTGCGCCAGCAGGATGCCTTCTTCCTGCACGGCGTCGCGCACCTGCGCCCGCTCAACCTGAAGACCGTGGCCGAGGCCATCGGCATGCACGAATCCACCGTCTCGCGGGTGACCTCCAACAAGTCGATCGGCACCAGCCGGGGCACGCTGGAGATGAAGTACTTCTTCACCGCGGCGATTCCGGGCGCGGCCGGCACCGCGTCTCATTCCTCGGAGGCGGTGCGCCATCGCATCAAGCAGCTCGTCGACGGCGAGGCCCCAAGCGACGTGCTGTCGGACGATGCCCTGGTCCAGAAGCTCCGCGACGAAGGCATCGACATCGCTCGCCGTACCGTGGCGAAGTACCGGGAATCCCTGCGGATTCCCTCCTCGATCGAGCGCCGGCGCGAGCACTTTGCCTATGCGGGGCGCTGAGGCGCGGGCTCTGAGCTGCGAGCTCCGCGACCCTCAGGTGAAACGGATACGATGCGCGATCTGCGGCTTCGCTGAGGCGTCCTGTGCCGGTTCGATGATCCGCATGTCGATGCGGCCCTCCGCGTCGCGGAAGACGTCGTAGACCACGCGATCGGTGACAGCGTTGCCGTCTCCGAAGATCAGGACCTGCGGCTTGCGCGCCATCACGTCGTCGACGGTGCCATAGGTCGAGGAGGCGATGATGATTTCGTCGCCGACTTGGCAGGTCCGGGCGGCCGCGCCGTTGAGGATGCAGCAGCCCGAACCGGCCGGTCCGTAGATGACGTAGGTGCTGATCCGCGCGCCCGACATCTTGTTCCAGATTTCGACGAACTCGAGGGGATCGAGCCCGACCTCCCGGCAGAGATCCGCGTCCAGCGTGATCGAGCCGTGATAGTTGAGGTCGGCCCCCGTGACCCTGATGCCGTGCAGCTTGGCGCGGACAAAACTCTGCATTGCTCGGGTTCCTTTAGGTATCGGGCTGCGCCGGGCAGCCATCGCGGCTCTTGCGCCCGACCGACGCCAGCTTCGGCTTCATGAGTGGGCTGGCCGACGAAAGGCAACCCCGAGGCAAACCGGAACACGCCGGAACACCCCCGTCAGCCGGCGCAAAGCGCAGCCGCGTCACACGGGAGCCGGGAGAGCCACCACCGTGAGCAGGGTGCCTTCGACCCCCGTCACCCGGACCCGCGTGCCGAGGGGCGCGTCGGGCCCCGCGACGCGCCAGAGCGTGTCGTTGACGCGGATATGTCCCTCGCCATCGACGATGGCGGCGGCGAGCGGGTAGTCGCGCCCGAGGAGGCCCTGAGCGCCCTGATTCAAGGCATTCGCGCCGGCCTGGGTGCGGCGGCTCGCAACCACTGCGAAAGCCACCGACAATGCGGCGAACAGCAGGAGCTGGCCCTGCCAGGGCAACGGCACGAGGAGGATCTGCAGGCCCGTGACGAGGGCCGCGAGGCCGAGCCAGAGCAGGAACACGCCGGATGCGATGAGCTCGGTTCCCATCAGCACGAGGCCGATGAGGATCCAGGTCCAGGCTGGCCCGATCGCTGCCACGAACGCGGCGATCATCGGCCGGCTCCTCCGACATTCGGAGGCAAGCCGGTGCTCTTTCGGGCCTGGGCGCCCTCGCCGAAGACGCTGCGGGTGATTTCTGCGATGCCGCCGAGGGTGCCGGCCAGGGCTGCCGCCTCGATCGGGACCACCACGACGCGCTGGTTCGGGGCCGTGGCGATCGCCTTCACCGCCTCCACGTACTTCTCGGCCACCAGGAAGTTCGCCGCCGCGATGTCGCCCTTGGCGATGGCCTCGCTGACCAGCTGCGTCGCCCGCGCCTCGGCCTCGGCGCCGCGCTCGCGCGCCTCCGCATCGCGGAACGCCGCCTCCTTGCGGCCCTCCGCCTCCAGGATCGCCGATTGCTTGCGTCCCTCGGCGCGCAGGATATCCGCCTGCCGGTGGCCTTCCGCTTCCAGAACCGAGGCGCGCTTCTCGCGCTCGGCCTTCATCTGGCGGGCCATGGCGCCGGCCAGGTCGGCGGGGGGCACGATGTCCTTGATCTCGATGCGGGTCATCTTCACCCCCCACGGCGAGGCCGCCGCATCCATCACCCGCAACAGGCGCTCGTTGATCTCGTCGCGGTGGGAGAGCAACTGGTCGAGGTCCATCGAACCGACCACCGTCCGGATGTTGGTCATGGTCAGGGTCATCATGGCGACTTCGAGATTCGAGACCTCGTAGGAGGCCCGCGCCGCATCGAGCACCTGATAGAAGACCACCGCGTCGATCCGTACCCCCGCATTGTCGCGGGTGAAGGCCTCCTGGCTCGGCACGTCGATGACCTGCTCCATCACGTTGACCCGCCGACCGATGCGCTCGACGTAGGGCGCGATCAACCCGAGCCCGGATTCCAGGCTGCGATGATATTTGCCGAACCGCTCCACGGTGTAGACGTGGCCCTGCGGCACGATGTTGATGCCGATGGCGAGCGTGACGACGACAAGCGCCACCAGCACCACCGCCGCGATGCTCACCCCCACAGACAGATCCATTCTTCAAGCCCCCGATTCCCGCCGACATTGAGACCGCCGGGATCGGTGGACGCAAGCGGAAGCAAACGCTGGTGGCGAACGAACCAGCTGGTTCGTCGCACGCCGTCCGGGATCGAGGTCAGCGCGCCCAGACGCCCAGACGTTCGGCCCGGGCGTGATCCTCGGCCGCGACGAGGTCGGGGGTCGCCTCGGGGGAGGCGCGGCCGCCGCCGTTGAACAGCACAACCTCCGAAAGGTCGCGCCCGTCCACCGCGCAGAGCCGGGCCTCGCTGCCGGCCACCGGCTGGCAGGTCACGGTGCGCCCGGCGAGGTATCGGATGAGTTCGTCGGCCTGTCCGCCGCGCACCCACTCGACCCCGAACAGCCGCACCAGCTTGCCGCCGACCCGAAGGGTGGCGGTGTCGATGACCTCCACCGGACCGCTGATCTCGTTGGTGGCGGTCCGCTTCGGAGGGGCCTCCTCGGCCGGGGCCGGGCTCATGTCCGGCGCACTGGGCGACGGCGTCGCGGCGGAGGTCTGGGAGGGAGGCTGCGCGGAGCTTCCAGCCTCGACGGGCGGGGCGTCGGAGGGCGCGGTATCGGGGGCCGTGATTCGTCCACCGAGCAGGGCGGCCAGGCTCACCAGGGCGATGGCGCCGATGCCGAGCAGCAGGGCGGGGCGGGACAGGGCGTCCCGCAGGACGTTGCGGTCGCGGGTGACCTCGCGCAGGCGGGACGCGTTGTCGACGATCCGGCCGCGGGCATAGCCGCCGGCGCGGCGCGCGCCGTCCCGGACCCGGTCCGCGACGAGGCCGGCCCGGCCCGGCGCAGGGGCAGGTGTAGGGGCAGAGACCGGGGCACGGACCTCGGAATCCGACGCGCTGGTATACGCCGAGGTCGCGTCACCCGACGCGAAACGCGCCGCCCGATCACGCCGCAGCGTCGCCAGCCGACCGCCGAACGCGGCGCCGAGGGTGCGACCGCGCCGGGTCGCCCCATCCGCCAGGGCGCGGACGCGCACCGATTGCGCCGCCACGAATCGCGCGGTCGCGGCCCGGACATCCGGGGGTGGAACGGCGACGGGCTCCGGCTCCGGCTCCGGCTCCGGTTCGGGAACGGGTCGGAACAGGGCGGGATGACGCTCCCGGAATTCCGCGAACAGGGCCGCGACATCCATCGGCACCGGATTGCCGTCGGGGTCGGTGATGTGGCGCGGGGCACCGGTCCGGTCGATCACCCGGTAGCCCGGGGGCGCCGGGGTCGCGACGAGCGCCGCTTCCGCCAGCAGGGCCAGCGTCCGTTCGGCCACCGGATGGACGCCCTGGCGCGCGATCTCGTCCGCGATCCCGGCGCGCAGGGCCGCGCGGTCCGGATTCGTCGCATCCCGTCGGGCGTCGCTCGACACCGGCGAGGGTGGATTTCGTTCATCCAAGACGCGAACAACTCCGGACATGACGCAGCGCCCGCGGCGAGCCGGCTTCAGGCACCGCGCGGAGCCCCCGCTATAGCGCTCTGCGGCCCGGCACCATAGCGGCGCACGACCCGGCTCGATTCGGCGACGATGAGCGGGCGCTCGCCGGCGAAGCTGATGGTGAGGGTCAGTTCGGACACGCCCTGCGAGCGCACGCCGCGCGCCGGATTGTCGGCGCGGAAATCGAAGGTGGTGCGGACGACGCAGGTGGCGCTGGCCGCGTGGCAGGCGGTCCGGGTGGTGCCGCCCTGCGTCGCGTAATGCCGCTCCGGCCAGCGCCGGACGAAGCGCCGCTTCTCCGCCATCAGGGCCGCCAGCGAGACGGTGCGGCCATGGAAGCGGACGCGCTCCGCGTAGAAGCGGGGCGCGGCGGACACCATCGCGTCACCCGGTGCCGAGACGGTGTCGAGGTAGCGCTCGGTCAGGCGGGTCGCCGCGATCGCCCATTCGGGGAAGCGGGCCTCGGAATCGATGGCCGGAGACGCCATCGGCGTCTCGGCGAGGCGCGGGCGAATGTGCAGGCGATCGGAGGCGGATCGGCTCTCGTGCATCCGGGGCGCACGCCGGCCCTCAGGCGCGGGCTCGGCGAGGCGGCGGCGCGGCGAGGCCATCGGCGTCCGCTCGGACCGGGTGCCGTCCCGGGCGGGTGCCGCCGCCTGCGCCCGCGCCGAGGGCGGAGTGTCGGCGAGGGTCGGTGTCTTGGCCGAGGAGGTCCCAGCCGAGGAGGTTCCGACTCCCGCTTTCCCGGATGCAGGCTTGTCGGCGACCGGCGTCTCGGCCTGTGCCGGCTGGCGTGCCGGCGGATCGACCCAGCCCGGACGGCTCTGGGCCTGGGCAGGTCCGAGGGAAAAGGCAGCGCTCATCAGCACGGCCGACGACAGCAGGCTGAGTCGGCTCACAAGATCATGCCGACCGAAAAGATCATGCCGGCCCGAATCGAGTCCGGGAACGTCGCGTCGGCCGAAGCCGATTCCGTGGAAGCGTGGACCGTGGCGCATGGCATCATCACCGGGGTCGCGGCCTGGATTTCGGAAAGGCGGGTGTCGGACCGGTCGACCGAAATGAAACGTCGGGTGTGCCCGCTAAGTTTCCCTGAACCCGGCGCAGCATCCCGCCGGTTGGCCCCCGTTTCCATCAGTCCCTGTGGAAGGGTGCGGGGATTGCGGGCATCGATCGGCCGGCGATCCGGTCCCGCTTCCACCGGACCGGCCCGCACCGGCGTCCGATCGGCCTGGGGGCACGCGGCATCGGCGGGCTCTGGCGATCGCCGGGGCTCTTGTGATGGGGGGCTTGTGATGGCGGGGGCTCTTGTGACGGCAGGGACTCTTGTGATCGCCCGGGGCTCTTGTCATTGCCAAGCCTGCGCCCAACTTGTGGTGCGGGTCCGGGCCCCTCTGGCGGTCGAGGCGTTGACCGTGATGTCGGACCCTTCCATGCTTTTGCGCTGACGCGGCGCGAACGCACCGGAGGGTTTCAGACCTCATGGTTCATCGTTGTCTTCAAGGTCCCGGTCTTCCCCACGATCCCGAGCCGGGCCGAACCTTGCCGGGCCGAATCTTGCCGGGCCGAGCCCAGTCGCGCCGGATGGGAGCGCTCCGATGAGCGCGTCGTCCCGCAAGGCGCTTCTTCTCGTCAACCCGAAGGCCCGCAACGGCGGCTTCTCCCTGGACGCGGTGCGCGACGTGCTGCGTGCCGGGGGAATCGAGCCCTACGAGCCGCCGGGCGACGCCGATTGCTCCGCGGTGATCAAGCGCCACGCCGCCGGCTGCGACCTCGTCATCCTGGGCGGCGGCGACGGCACCCTCAACGCGGCCGCTCCCGCCCTGGTGGAGACGGGCCTGCCCCTCGGCATCCTGCCCCTCGGCACCGCCAACGATCTCGCCCGCTCGCTCGGACTGCCGGTCGATCCCGTCGAGGCGGCTCGCCTGATCACGGAGGCGGAGGCGCGGCCCGCCGATCTCGGCTGCGTCAACGGGCATTACTACTTCAACGTCGCCAGCATCGGCTTCTCGGCGGATCTCGCCGGCGACCTCACGGCCGAATCGAAGAAGACCTGGGGCACCCTCGGCTACGGCATCGCGGCGATCCGCGTGCTGCGGCGGATGCGGCCCTTCACGGTCTATATCGAGCATGACGGCCAGACCGAGACGGTACGCACCATCCAGGTCTCGGTCGGCAACGGCCGGCACTACGGCGGCGGCATGACCGTGGAGGAGACGGCCACCGTCGATGACGGCAAGCTCGACTTCTACAGCCTCGAGGTCGCCCATTGGTGGCGGCTGCTGATGCTGCTGCCGGCCCTGCGCAAGGGCACACAGGGCAAGGCGGCCGACGTGCGGGCCTTCAGCACCACCGAGATCGTGGTCAAGACCAAGAAGCCGCGCCCGGTGAACACCGACGGCGAATTGTCGACCTACACGCCGGCCCATTTCAAGGTCGTGCCGAGGGCGGTGCGGATCTTCAGCCCGGCGCCGGCCGAGCGACCCGGCGTGCCGGCGGACCACGCCGACCTCCCGGCCTGATCGCGCAGACCTGCGGAGGGCGTCCCGGGGCCGATGGCCCCTTCTCGAAATCTTCCGGGGGCCGAGCCGGCCCCTCCCCTCTCCCGGGGCATTCCGCGACGCGAACCGATCCGCGGCCATGCCCGACCGACTCGACGAGGCCAACGTGGACAGCCTGCTTCAACTCGCCAACGATCCCACCGCCTGGGCGGCCCTCGCCACCCTGGTGGTGATGGAGATCGTGCTCGGCATCGACAACCTCATCTTCATCTCGATCCTCACCAACAAGCTGCCGCCCGAGCATCAGCAGAAGGCGCGGCGCATCGGCATCGGCCTCGCCCTCATCCTGCGCCTCGGCCTGCTCGCCACCATCGCGTACATCGTCGCCCTGACGCAGCCGGTCTTCGAGGTCTTCGGCAAGGGCTTCTCCTGGCGGGATCTCATCCTCATCGCGGGCGGCCTGTTCCTGCTGTGGAAGGCCACCAAGGAGATCCACCACACCGTCGATCCGGAGCCGGAGGGGCATGACACCCTCGGGGGCAAGGCCGCCATCGGCTTCACGGCAGCCATCGGACAGATCCTGGTCCTCGACCTGGTGTTCTCCATCGACAGCATCATCACCGCGGTGGGCATGACCGAGCATGTTCCCATCATGGTGGTGGCCGTGCTCGCCGCCGTGACGGTGATGCTGCTGGCCGCCGATCCGCTGTCGCGCTTCATCGCCGCCAACCCGACCGTGGTGATGCTGGCCCTGGGCTTCCTCATCATGATCGGCATGACGCTGATCGCGGAAGGCTTCGGCGCCCATGTGCCCAAGGGCTACATCTACACCGCCATGGCGTTCTCGGCCGGCGTGGAGGGATTGAACATGCTGGCCCGGCGGCGGCGACGCGGCCCGTCTTCGACCACGACCTCCAGCTCGCCGGCAGGCCGCCCCCTCAAGCGGGACGGGGGCCAAGCCTGATCGAACGTGGTTAACGTTTCACGGGAAAACTCGAAGGGCCCGACCGGAAAACCGGCCGGGCCCTTCGGCGTTTACGACAGAGCCTATCGAGGGTGAGTCGACGCCCGACACGGTGGGTCGCCGAGATCGCACGCCCGCCGCAACCCAGTCGGAAAGGTCCGGACCTGGGTTTTTGCCCTACAGGATGGAATCGCGGACTACAGGATGGGCTCGCGCGCCGCGGCATCTTCGCGGGCACAGACCGCCTGATCCGGAGCGGCACCGCCGGAGGCCAGGAGCTTGCCGAGTTCCACCCGCGCCTTCTCGAGATCGGCCCGGAACGTCGCATCGCCCTGGAGCGCAGCGAAGACCGCGCTGCCGGCGGTGCGGCCGGCCTCGATGTCGCTGGCCCAGTGCAGGCCGCAGACGATGCGGCTCTCGCCGTACGAGCGGGCGCGGACGAAGAACTGAGTCGCCTTCTCTGGCATCAGCGCCGCCATGATCGCCGCATAGGTCCAGGATTGCGTCGCGTGGCTGGACGGGAAGCTGAAGGCGTTGCCCAGCTCGGAGGTGCGGACCACGCAGATCTCGGCATCGTTGCCGACGAAGGGGCGCAGCCGGCGGTAATGCAGCTTCGGCGCCCGGGTGGCGTGGGCGATGTCGAGGCGCGCACGCTCCATCAGGGTCATGAGGGCCGGGGCGCGCGACTGCTCGATGCGCTGGCCGATCACGCAGGCGAAATCGTCAAGGATCGCGGAGGCCCCATCGGCCACATCCGTGGTGGCGAGGGCCCAGCGTGGGGTGCCCTTGAGGGCGCGGGTGGCGACGAAGGCGGCCTTGTCGGCCGCCTCGGCCGCCGACTGTCCCCGGGGCGGGGCGCCGAGGATCGCCACGGTGTCGGGGGCCTGCGCATCCGACAGGTAGGGCGCCCGCGCGGGCTTGCCCGGCGTCAGGGGAGCGGCGGAAACGGCCGGGGCCGAGGTGGGCTTCTGGGCAGCCTCGGCCGGCTTGTTCGGCGCAGGAGCAGTGGTGGCGGGAAAAGTGGGGACAGGAGAGGTCTGAGGAGGAGCAGGCTGACCCGGTGCGGTCTGGGCCAGAACGCCCGCCGGCAGCGTGGCGAGCATGGCCGCAGGCATGGCCGCGGCAAATGTCAGGAGAAGAGACAGGCGGGCCATCGGCATCTCGGGTCGGAGGTCAGAACACAGCAAGTGCCACGGGCCTATAGGGTTCCCAGACAACAGGCATGTGGCATTCCTGACCTGAACGTCGACCGAACCGCGCCCTGTTTCCTGAACAATCTCGCCGTGCGGCGACATCGGCGCGGCGGCGGCCAAGGCCGATCCCCGGAACCGTGTCGGCGGGCTGTCTCGAAGGCTAGTGGGGTCCCGCGCCCGCGACGAAACCCCGGGGGCGATCGGCCGGCCTCCGGTGCCGCCTCCGGATCGTCTTGGCTGACGGATCGTCTTGGCTGACGGACAGACTTGGGTGACGGATCGTCTTGGGTGACCGCCCCGGGTTCAGAGCTTGGTGGCGGTGCGATCCGCGAGGCTGCGGGCTGCGCTCTCCAGGCCGGCATGATCGTGGCCGCCGCTGAGCGCATAGGCCGAGTGGCCGGCGGTCCAGTAGGCGGTCTCGCCGTCACCCGGGCTGGTGATCTCGCTCGGGGCGACGCCGCGGTCGGAACCGCGGGTGGCGAACAGGGAAACCTCGCCGAGGGCGCCCGCGTCGATCATCACCTCGACGCCGGTTCCGTTGCGGGCAGGCACGATCTGCACGTCGCGCACGGTCCAGCCGGCGGGCAGGTCCGGCAGGGCGATGCCGGTGGCGGCCGCGATGCCGGCGCGATCGTAGGCGGGGGCCTGATCGACCCGCTGCGCGGCGATCTGGGCCCGCACCTGCGCCGCCTCGCGGGCGTGGCGCGCATCGGCCATCAGGGCCGGATCGACCGGGGAGGCAAAGGTATCCGGCACGCCGAGGAAGGGGCCATCGGAATGGGCGAGCCAGCCGGTGCCGACCAGGAGCGCGATCACGGCCGCCCGGCGCAGGCGGTCGCCGAACCGGCGCCACGCCAGGGACCGGTCGAGGCGGCGCGCGGCTGCCCGGTTCCGCTCGGGGCCCGGGCCGGGCTGGACGGAGAAGGCCTGCCGCAGGGCGTCGCGGTCATGCAGCTCGGCCATGATTTGCGCCGCGGTCTCGGGATGGCGCGCCAGATGCGCCTCCACGTCGAGGCGGCGCAATCCGTCGAGCTGTCCGTCGACGAAGGCGGTGAGGTCGTCGTCGGTAATCGGATCGATCATCGCGGTCTGGTTCATGGCGTCGACTCCGGTCAGATACAGGGGGCGCGTCCCTGGACAAGACGTCCCGGCCACGCTGGGGGCGGACACGGCACCGTCTGGCCGCTCCTCCCGATTCGCTTCGAAGGTCAGGTGTCGCCAACGGCCCGGCCGGTCCGGCGAAAATCGGTCTCGTCCGCGTCGTCCTGCGCAACGAGGCGGAGGCGCGGACGCTCGGTGGCCAGGCGCTGGCGCCGCTCGGCGACCCCGCTGGTCTGGCGCTCGCCCTCCTCGAAGGCCCGCAGGGCGGCGCGGCCCCGGCCGAGGCGCGACATCAGCGTTCCGATCGGAATCCCGAGGACGGCCGCCGCGTCGGCGTAGGCCATGCCTTCCAGGGTGACCAGGTGGAGCGCGGCGCGCTGCTCTTCCGGCAGGGTGAGGAAGGCGCGGCGGATCTGGGCGAGGCGGACCTGCGCCTCCTGCGCCGGGGGCGCCATGTCCTCGCTCATCTGGACCAGCGTGTCGGCGTGGCGGGCCTCGACCCGCTTCCGGCGCTGGTCGTCGATGAAGACGTTGTGCAGGACCGTCATCATCCAGGTCCGCAGATTGGTGTTCGGCCGGGCCGCCTGCCCCGATTCGAGGGCGCGCACCAGGGCATCGTGCACGAGGTCGTCGGCCCGCAGGGTGTCGCGCGTCAGGGCGCGGGCGTAGCGCCTGAGCGGAACGAGCAGATCGACGATGGCGGTCGGGCCGGGCCGGTTCGGTTCGGTCGTCATGAAGGGATAACGCGCGCGAAGGCCGTTTTAATCCCGCCCGGCGTGCCAGGGCGGGACGAAATCCTCACGCCCGCGGCGCAAGGCGCCTCAGCCCCAGGGCCTCAGCGATAGGTCGCCTCGAGGTCGAGGGTGCAGGTCCGGCCGATCTGCTCGTAGTTCTCGGCGATCCAGGCCTGGGCCGCGCCCCGACCCTTGTCGCGCAGGCGCTCGAACACCCGCCAGCGGGCATCGAGGCGCGAGGAGGCCTGGTACTCGTCGAGGGCGCCGGTGCCGTCGATGCGGTGGACGTATTGCGACTGGTACTCGCCCCGCCCGAGCACGCCCTCGGCGATCAGGTGGTCGACGAAGTCGATGGCCCGCAATTCGCGCATCAGGTTGGCGTTGAAGGTGATCTCGTTGAGGCGGTCCTGGATCTCCTGCGGGGTGCGCGGGGTCTCGCGGCGCTCCACCGGGTTGATCTGCACCAGGACGATGTCGCGGGTCTCGGCGCCGCGATAGAGGGGATAGAGCGGCGGATTGCCGAGGTAGCCGCCATCCCAGTACGGGACGCCGTCGATCTCCACCGCCTGGAACACCGTGGGCAGGCAGGCGGAGGCCATGAGATGGTCGACGTTGAGCGATGCGCGCTCGAACACCGCGAGTTTGCCGGTCCACACGTTGGTGGCCGACACGAACACGGCCGCGGTCTCGGCCGCGCGCAGACGCTCGAAATCGACCTGGGCGGCCAGGACCTTGCGCAGCGGATTGTAGTTGAGCGGGTTCGACGTGTAGGGGCTGGTCTTCAGCACCCGGGTCCAGAATTCGGCGACGGGGCTGTTCGACCAGAACTCGAACAGGCCGCTGAAGGCGCGGCGCTGGGCCGGCCACAGGTCGCCGTCGAGGCTGACCTCGCGCCAGAACCGCTCCAGGGCGCGGCGGGCGCCGTCCGGCCCGTCCTCGAGCCAGCCGTCGACCATCACGACTGCGTTCATGGCCCCGGCGCTGGCCCCCGTGATCGCCTCGAAGCCGAGCCGCCCATCCTCGATCAGCGCGTCGAGCACGCCCCAGGTGAAGGCCCCATGCGCCCCGCCGCCCTGCAGCGCCAGCGCCACCGTCTTCTCCGCGCGCGGCCCCGCCATCACCCGGGTGGCGACGGCCGGCTGCATCGGCAGATCGCACGCGACCGGAACATCGGGAAGCGAATCGATCGACGGCTCCTGGTGCGGATCGAGCATGGCGAACTCCAGACGTGAATGTTGCACCGCAATATATGATGCCGCAAGGCCACAAACACGTTGGAACACGCGGCGGTTCCCTGTCCGGCGCGCAGGCCTGCTGCCCGACACCGGCCCCGAACCTCGACATCGCCGCCGGGATGGGACATGGGAGAAGCCGAATACGATCAGCGCGTTCGCTGCGCCGTCCGGTCTTCGGGTGACGCAGCGGACTTGACGCCCGCCCGCCGTCATCTCAGCTAAACGATCGAGGGCGTATTGTCAGCGGCATCGGGCCGCCGCCCGGCCCGGCCCGGTCGACGGCCTCCGGTCGCCGGCGGACGTTCCTCGGAGCGCACAGTCAACGATGGACATCATGGACGCCACCCCCGCCAACCCGATCAGCGGCACCGGCCCCGAGATCGCAGGACCGAGCCCCCGGCACCGCACGGTCGGCGTCACCATCGGGGCCGGCGAGGGCGCCGTGACGGTGGGCGGCGGCGCGCCGATCGTCGTCCAGTCGATGACCAACACCGACACCGCCGACATCGACGGCACCGTGGCCCAGGTGGCCCAGCTCGCCCGGGCCGGCTCGGAACTCGTGCGCATCACCGTCGATCGCGACGAGGCCGCCGCCGCCGTGCCGAAGATCCGCGAGCGCCTCGACCGCATCGGCGTGCACGTGCCGCTGGTGGGCGACTTCCACTATATCGGCCACAAGCTCCTGTCCGACCATCCGGCCTGCGCCGAGGCGCTGGCCAAGTACCGGATCAACCCCGGCAATGTCGGCTTCAAGGAGAAGAAGGACACGCAGTTCTCGACCATCATCGAGCAGGCGATCCGCTACAACAAGACCGTGCGCATCGGCGCCAATTGGGGCTCCCTCGACGAGGCGCTGCTCACCCATCTGATGGACGAGAATGCCCGCTCGGCCCGGCCGATCGACGCCCGCGCGGTGATGCGCGAGGCCATGGTGCAGTCGGCCCTCGGCTCGGCCGAGCGTGCGGTGGAACTGGGCCTGCCGCAGGACAAGATCATCCTGTCGGCCAAGGTCTCGGCGGTGCAGGACCTGATCGCGGTCTACCGCGAGGTGGCGCGCCGCTCGGACTTCGCCATCCATCTCGGCCTGACCGAGGCCGGCATGGGCTCGAAGGGCCTGGTGGCGGCGTCCGCCGCCATCGGCGTGCTGCTGCAGGAAGGCATCGGCGACACCATCCGTTACTCGCTCACCCCCGAGCCGGGCGGTGACCGCACGGTGGAGGTCAAGGCCGCGCAGGAATTGCTGCAGACCATGGGCTTCCGCACCTTCGTGCCCCTCGTCGCCGCCTGCCCGGGCTGCGGCCGCACCACCTCGACCACGTTCCAGGAGCTCGCCCGCGACATCCAGAACTGGATCGTCACCTCGATGCCGGAATGGAAGAAGGCCTATCCGGGCGTCGAGGGTCTCAACGTCGCGGTGATGGGCTGCATCGTCAACGGCCCCGGCGAATCGAAGCACGCCGATATCGGCATCTCCCTGCCGGGCACCGGCGAGACCCCGACGGCGCCGGTCTTCATCGACGGCAAGAAGGCCATGACCCTGCGCGGGCCGACCCTGGCCAAGGATTTCGAGACCGTGGTGACCGATTACATCGAGCGGCGCTTCGGCAACGGGGCCCGCACCGCCGCCGAGTAGCGGCCGGACGCGCAAAGATCCCCGGACACTGTCCGGACCGAACTCCGACGAACGGCAACCGGTCCCAGGTTGCCGTTCTCGCGTACTGCGCCGCATGATAGCGTGAACGCGACCGTCCCCCGCCGCCCGACCCCGTCGGGCCGGCCCCGGCGTTCCCGCGCGCGACCCAACCCGCGCCGCGGGACGTTGGGCTCGCCATGAGCCTCGATCGAGCCGAATGACGCAAACCGCCCCTTCGAGCGCGCCCGCCGCCAAACCCGATGGCGCCGGAGCACCTCCGGCCGCCGGGCCTTCTCCCGCCGGCGAGGCTTCGCCTGCCGGTGAGGCCTCGCCCGAGACCGCACGGGCCCACGGCCCGGCGGGCCTGTGGACGCTGGTCCTCGGGTCCGTCGGGGTGGTCTACGGCGACATCGGGACCAGCCCGCTCTACGCTTTCCGCGAGGCCCTGGTCTCGGCGCGGGCCGACGGCATCCTCCTGCGCGAGGAGGTGCTGGGCGTCGCCTCGCTGATCCTGTGGGCGCTCGTCCTCATCGTCACCATCAAGTACGTCGTCATCCTGCTGCGGATGGACAACAACGGCGAGGGCGGCATCCTCTCGCTGATGGCTTTGGCCCGCAGCGCGCTCGGCGGCTCCCGCGTGGTGTTCATGTTCGGCCTGCTCGGCGCCTCGCTGTTCTACGGCGACGCCATCATCACGCCGGCGATCTCGGTGCTTTCGGCGGTGGAGGGCCTGAAGCTCGTCACCCCGGCCTTCGATTCCTACGTGCTGCCGATCACGATCGCGATCATCGTGCCGCTGTTCCTCATCCAGGTGCGCGGCACCAGCAAGGTGGCCTCGTTCTTCGGCCCCGTGATGGTGGTGTGGTTCGCCGCGATGGCGCTCGCCGCCGTGCCCCACATCCTGGCGAACACCGACGTGTTCTGGGCCCTCAACCCGTATTACGCGGTGCATTATCTCCTTGGGCACGGCACCGGCGCCCTGGTGGCGCTCGGCGCGGTGTTCCTGGCCGTGACGGGAGCCGAGGCCCTGTTCGCCGATCTCGGCCATTTCGGGCGCCGCCCGATCCAGATCGCCTGGCTCGGCCTCGTCGGCCCCTGCCTCGTGCTGAATTATTTCGGTCAGGCCGCCCTGGTGCTGTCGAAGCCCGACACCACCGATCCGTTCTTCCAGCTGGTGCCCGAATGGGGCCTGCTGCCGATGGTGCTGCTCGCCACCGCCGCCACCGTCACGGCGAGCCAGGCCGTGATCACCGGCGCCTTCTCGCTGTCGCGCCAGGCGATCCAGCTCGGCCTGCTGCCGCGCCTGGAGATCCGCCACACCTCCGAATCGCATTCGGGCCAGATCTATCTGCCGCAGATCAACGCGCTGCTGATGGTCGGCGTGGTGATCCTGGCGATCCTGTTCCGCTCCTCGGCGGCCCTGGCCTCCGCCTACGGCATCGCCGTGACGGGCACGATGCTGATCACCGCGAGCCTCGCCTTCCTGGTGCTGTGGAAGACCTGGAAATGGTCGCCCTGGGCCGCCGGCCTCGCGATCCTGCCCTTCGCGGCGGTGGAGTTCCTGTTCCTGCTGTCGAACATGCTGAAGGTGTTCGAGGGCGGCTACGTGCCCCTGCTGTTCGCCGGCGCCCTGATGGTCATGATGTGGACCTGGGTGCGCGGCGTCGGCATCCTGATCAACAAGACGCGCAAGACCGACGTGCCGCTGACCGAACTCGTCAGCATGCTGGAGAAGAGCCCGCCGCATCACGTGCGCGGCACCGCGGTGTTCCTCACCAGCGACCCCTACATCGCCCCGGCCGCGCTGCTGCACAACCTGAAGCACAACAAGGTGCTGCACGAGAAGAACGTGGTGCTCACCGTGGAGACCGTGGACACGCCCCGCGCCGCCGAGTCCGACCGCATCCACATCGAGCCGATCGGCCCGCACTTCCACAAGGTGGTGATGAAGTTCGGCTACATGGAGACGCCGAACATCCCCCGGACCCTGACTCTGCTGCGCAAGCAGGGCTTCAAGTTCGACATCATGGCGACGTCGTTCTTCCTGTCCCGCCGCTCGATCCGGCCGGCCGCCCATTCGGGTATGCCCCTGTGGCAGGACCGGATCTTCATCACGCTGGCCAAGAACGCCAACGACGCCACGGACTTCTTCCAGATCCCCACCGGCCGCGTGGTCGAGGTGGGAACGCAGGTGACGGTCTAGGGAACGCGCCGACCGGGGCTTCCCGGTCCGGGGGGCCGCGCCGGGCGGGTTCCCGGGCATCCGGACGAAGCGTCGACCGGGCTGCGTGAAAGCGTTGGCCCCGGTCGCGGCACCGGGCCGAAGTCACGGCAGAGGATTATGGCGCCGAGGCTTGCGTCGTTCGGCCCGGACCGGTCTCGCGAATGCCACCCCGCAGCGCCAAGTCGATCGGCCCGCCGAGGTCGGGCAGCGGCGCGGCCAGCCGATGGGCCGGACGCGCGTAATAGGCCCTGAGCAGCGGTGTCCGATCGCGCAGATGCGCCTCGACGCGATCGTTCAGGCGGCCAACCAAGCCTGTCAGTGCATCGAAGCCCCGAGTGAGGGCACGGACAACCACGCGCGTGCACGCCGTTGCGAGGTTGGCGACCGGCTGAAGCATGTTCATCGGGACCTGCTGGGATGGGCCTGCGGAGAGGGAGAGGCCCGATCTCAGATAGGGTGCACGGCCCCTCCGATCCCCGCGACCGAAAGCGGCACGGTCGCGCCGGAACCGGCGCGGGGTCAGGCTCCGGTCGACTCCACCATGCGTCCTCGGGCGGGCGAGACCCCGATCACGGCCGGGGCAGGTTGAGAACCGTCGGCGGAGGTGGCTCGGGCGCCAGGGCGGCCGGGGTCAGGGCGAGTCGGTTTCGCGCGCCATGTGCCTTCGCGACGGCCTTGGGCTCGGGCGTCCTGGACGGGGTGTCCTTGGAGGCGGCCGTTTTGGAGTTGGCGGTCTTGGAGTTGGCGGTCTTGTGCCCGGTCTTAGCGCCGGCCTCTGGGCTCGCCGACGCAGGACCGGCAACGGCGGCAGAATTCATGGCTTCGGCAGAACTCATGGCTTCGGCAGAACTCATGGCTTCGGCAGAACTCATGGCTCCAGCAGAACGCATGGCTCCAGCAGAACTCATGGCCTCGGCAGGATGGGTTGCTTTAGCAGGGCTCGCGGACAGCGCAGGGCTGGCGGCGGCCGAGGGGGCGACGGCCGGTGGTACGACCAGGGTCGGGGAGGTCGCCACCGGCGTGGCGGGCGGCTCGGCGGCGGCGAAGGCCAGGGCGGTCGGAGGGGCGGCCTGCGCCACGGCGCCGGGCTTGCGCTTCTCGTAGAAGGCGTTGCCGCCGGCCACCGCCACGTAGTGCATGTTGTTGTAGGGGAAGCGCAGACCGGCGGTGTGGAAGTACATCGCCCGGCCGACCTTGGGGTGGCGCTTGCCGTCCAGCACCGCGTCGGTCACCTCGGCGACCTTCTGCAGGCTCCGCTCGTCCATCTTCTTCGTCAGCACGCCGGGAGCGAACTGCCGGGGCTGGCCGACCACCGAGCAGATGCCGCCATTCGGGAAGGCCGCCGCCTCGAGCCGGTTCATCACCACCGTTCCGACCGCGAGCAGGCCCTCGGAATCGCTGCGGTTCGACTCGAAGTACATGGCGCGGCCGAGGCAGTCGCGCTCCTCGTCGGTGACGGCAACCGGCTTGGCGGCGAGGGTCGTACCCGTCCCTCCGGAAGTCGGCCCGTAGGTATTACACCCGCCGAGACCCGGGACCGCCAGGATGAGCCCAAGAACAGGCAACGTCTTCGCCGATTGGAATCCCTGCATGCCGGTCCGTTCGCTCCCTCAAGCTTGTCCATGTGGCTTGGCTGCCAAATGGGTTCGTTTTCGGGCAAGCGGAGAACGGAGCGGCGGGGGTTCAGGCCTCGCGGTCGTAGCGGAAGGCGTCGGCCACGCGCGGCATGCCGATGTGATCGTAGAAGGTGATGGCGTCCGGGGCCGCCGTCAGCAGCAGCGACGCCCGCGGGCCGACGGCCGCACGGGTGGCAGCGATGAGGCCCTGGCCGATCTTGAGCCCCTGCACCGAGCGGCTCACCGCTAGGTCCGACAGGTAGGCGCAGAACTCGAAATCCGTGAGCGTGCGCGCGATCCCCACCAGTGCGCCGTCGCGCCGGGCGGTGACCACGAGATCGGCCCGCTCCAGCATCAGGGCGAGGCGCGGCAGGTCGTCGGACGGGCGCCGGGGCGCGAGGCCCGACTCGACGAGGACGCGGCGGAATTCCGCCGCGTCGAGGTTCGGTTCGATGCCGTAGACGACGCCGGCGGGGTCGCGCTGGGACGGGTCGCCCTGAGACGTGTCGGCGTCAGACATGGTTCAGGCCGACAGCGTGCCGTGGCAGTGCTTGTACTTCTTGCCCGAGCCGCAGGGGCACGGCTCGTTGCGGCCGACGCGCCCCCAGGTGGAGGCATCCTGCGGGTCCCGCTCCAGCACGGCGCCCTCGGCGGACAGCTCGCGGGCGGCGTAGCCGTAGGCCGGTCCCGCACCGCCGTCGCTGCCGGTGCCGTACGAGGCCATCTCGTTCTCGCCGGTGACCGGATCGAGATGCTGGCCGAACATCGGCGGCAGGGCGGGCTGGGCGAAGGGATCCTCCGCCGCGCCACCCTCCGCGCCCTCGTACATGATCTCGATGCGCGAGAGCTGCTGGGTGACCTGCTCGCGCAGGGCGGCGACCAGGCCGTTGAACAGCTCGAAGGCCTCGGACTTGTACTCGTTGAGGGGATCGCGCTGGGCGACGCCGCGCCAGCCCACCACCTGGCGCAGGTGGTCGAGGGTGACGAGGTGCTCGCGCCAGAGATGGTCGAGGGTCTGCAGGAGCACCTGCTTCTCGACATAGGTCATCACCTCGGGCGTGTTCTTCTCGGTGCGCAGGGCATAGGCCTCGTCGGCGGCTTGGCGCAGGCGGTCGCGCATCTCCTCGTCGGCGATGCCCTCCTCCTTGGCCCAGTCCTCGACCGGCACGTCGAGGTTGAGCAGGGACTGCACCCGCTCGCGCAGGCCCTCGATGTCCCACTGCTCGGCATAGGCGTTCTCGGGCACGTGCACGGCCACGAGGTCGTCGACGACGCCGTGGCGCATCTCGTCCACGGTGTCGCGCACGCTGTCCTGGCCCATGAAGTCGCGGCGCTGCTCGAACACGACCTTGCGCTGGTCGTTCATGACGTTGTCGTACTTGAGCACGTTCTTGCGCATGTCGAAGTTGCGCGCCTCGACCTTTTGCTGCGCCTTCTCGATCGCCTTGTTGATCCAGGGGTGAATGATCGCCTCGCCCTGCTCGAGCCCCAGGCGGGTCAGCATGCCGTCCATGCGGTCGGACCCGAAGATCCGCATCAGGTCGTCCTGGAGCGACAGGTAGAACTTCGAGCGGCCCGGATCGCCCTGGCGGCCGGAGCGGCCGCGCAGCTGGTTGTCGATGCGGCGGGATTCGTGGCGCTCGGTGCCGATGATGTAGAGGCCGCCCGGCAGGGCGGTCTTACGGTTGGCGGCCGGGTCGGCCGCCTCGCCGGAGGCCAGCACCTTGGCGCGGTTCTCGGCGATCTCGGCGTTGATCGCCTCGATCTTCGCGTCGCGCTCAGGACCCTCGGGCAGGCCCGCCAGCTCCTTCTCGACCCGCATCTCGACGTTGCCGCCGAGCTTGATGTCGGTGCCGCGCCCGGCCATGTTGGTGGCGATGGTGATGGCGCCGGGCACGCCGGCCTCGGCGACGATATAGGCCTCCTGCTCGTGGAAGCGGGCGTTGAGCACGGCGAAGCGCTTGGTCACCCGGCCTTCGCGGGCGGCGGCGTAGACGTCCGTCAGGGCGTTGGGGTCCGAGTAGTCGAGCTGGCGGAAACCGGCCTTGACCAGCATCTCGGCGAGGTGCTGCGATTTCTCGATCGACCCGGTGCCGACCAGGATCGGCTGATGGCGCTCATGCGCCTTGCCGATCTCGGCGATGATGCCCTGGTACTTCTCATCGACGGTCCGGTAGACCTCGTCGTCCTCGTCGACGCGCTCGACCTCCTTGTTGGTCGGGATGTCGACCACTTCGAGCTTGTAGATCTCGGCGAACTCGTCGGCCTCGGTCGAGGCCGTACCGGTCATGCCGGCAAGCTTCGAATAGAGCCGGAAGTAGTTCTGGAACGTGATCGAGGCCAGCGTCTGGTTCTCGGGCTGGATCGTCACCCGCTCCTTGGCCTCGAGGGCCTGGTGCAGGCCTTCCGAGTAGCGCCGGCCCTGCATCATGCGGCCGGTGAACTCGTCGATGATCACCACCTCGTCGTTCTTGACGATGTAGTCCTTGTCCAGGGTGAACAGGGTGTGGGCGCGAAGCGCCAGGTTCACGTGGTGGACGAGGCTGACGTTGTGCGCGTCGTAGAGGTCGCCCTCCTTGAGCAGGTCGGCCCCGCGCAGGAGGTCCTCGACGAATTCGTTGCCGCTCTCGGTCAGCGAGACGGTGCGCTGCTTCTCGTCGAGGTCGTAATGCTCGCGCTCCAGGTGGGGCATCAGCGCGTCGACCGAGACGTAGAGTTCGGAGCGGTCGTCGACCGGGCCGGAGATGATGAGCGGGGTGCGGGCCTCGTCGATCAGGATCGAATCGACCTCGTCGACGATCGCGAAGCTGTGCCCGCGCTGCGAGAGCTGGCTGAGCTCGTACTTCATGTTGTCGCGCAGGTAGTCGAACCCGAACTCGTTGTTGGTGCCGTAGGTGATATCGGCCGCGTAGGCCTCCTTCCGCTGGCCGTCGTCGAGCCCGTGCACGATGGTGCCGACGGTGAGACCGAGGAAGCGGTAGACCCGGCCCATCCACTCCGCGTCGCGGGCGGCGAGATAGTCGTTCACCGTGACCACGTGGACGCCGAGCCCCGACAGGGCGTTGAGGTAGACCGGCAGGGTCGCCACCAGGGTCTTGCCCTCGCCGGTCCGCATCTCGGCGATGCCGCTCTCGTGCAGCACCATGCCGCCGATGAGCTGCACGTCGAAGTGGCGCTGGCCGAGCACGCGCTTGGCCGCCTCGCGCACGGTGGCGAAGGCGGGCACGAGGATGTCGTCGAGGCTCTTGCCGGCGGCGAGTTCGGCCTTCAGCATGTCGGTGCGGGCGCGGAGCTGGTCGTCCGAGAGCGCCGCGACCTGCGGCTCCAGGGCGTTGATCTCGGCCACACGGGGACGATAGCCCTTCACGCGCCGGTCGTTGGACGAGCCGAAAATCTTCTTGGCGAGGGCACCGAGCATCGTGAACCTACGGTCGATCGAATAAGTCTGAAGGCGAATGTTGGCCGGGCTTATAGAGGTAAATACGGACCGGCGCATCCGAAAGAGCCAGGCCGTGTGCAGACCCGCCCGCGCCGTCCGTCACCCACGGCGCCGCTCGGCCACCGGCAGAGGCCCCCAACGCCGCAACCGGCCCGTTCGATCCGCGCGGGTCACCGGTGCGGCGATCTCCCGGCATCGTGATGGCCGGTCCGGGCCGCCCTGATGGCAAGAATCTTGGGCCACGTGGTGCCCTGACGATCGACGGGCCGGAGCGTCCGGATTCGTCAGGCCGGCCCCGGGCCCGCGATTTCCCATCGCGACGACCGCGCTTGCCATCGCGGGGATCGCGCGCCACCTGATGTCGCGGCAGAACCGCGGCGGCCTGCCGCCGCACTTCACCATCGCGACACCTTCGCGACCGACTTTCTCCGACCGCCTCTGCGACGACCTCCGGCCTGCCGGGACGCGGGCGGCGCTCCCAAGGACGCCTCCATGACGATGACCAAGTTCCTCTCGCGTTCCGGCCTCCTGCGCACGGGGGCCGTGGCCCTCGCCCTCGGCCTGCCCCTGGCCTCCGCCCAGGCCCAGGCACAAGCACAGACGCCCGCAGCGACGCCGTCAGCGGCGCCGGCCGCTCCCGTGGCCCCCGAGACGGTGGTGGCGAAGGTCAACGGGGCGCCGATCACGGCGGGCGATCTCGCCATCGCGTCCGAGGACCCGGCCCTGTCGCTGCCGGGCGTGGACGACGCCCAGAAGAAGAACCTCCTGGTCGACTACATGATCGACCTCAAGGTCGGCGCCCAGGCGGCGAGCGCCGCCAAGGTGGGCGATTCGCCGGACTTCCAGCGCAAGCTCGCCTACTTCAAGGACAAGCTCCTGCTCGACGAGTACCTGGAGCGCGAGGCCAAGAAGGCGGCGACGCCGGAGGCGGCCAAGGCCCTCTACGACCAGACCGTGAAGGCGATGAAGCCCGAGGAGGAGGTGCATGCCCGCCATATCCTCGTGGAGAACGAGGACGACGCCAAGAAGATCGCCGCGCGCATCAAGGGCGGCGAGGACTTCGCCAAGGTCGCGGCCGAGGTGTCGAAGGACCCCGGCTCGAAGACCGAGGGCGGCGATCTCGGCTGGTTCACCAAGGAGCGCATGGTCGCGCCCTTCGCCGAGGCCGCCTTCAAGATGAGCCCCGGACAGGTGTCCGAGCCGGTCAAGACCCAGTTCGGCTGGCACGTGATCAAGCTCGAGGAGAAGCGCACCAAGCCGGTCCCGACCTTCGACGAGATGAAGGAGCAGGTGGACCAGTATCTCACCCGCAAGGCCCAGCAGGACCTGATCCTGAAGCTGCGCGAGGGCGCCAAGATCGAGCGCACCGCCGCCGCCCCAGCCGTCGCGCCCGCGCCGCCGGCCCCCGCCCCGAAGGCTCCGTAAGGGTCCTCGCGGGCCCCGGGCCTCAGGCAACCCGGCGTAAGGTGGGCGGGGCGGGCTCAGTCCGTCCCCGCCCGTTTCGCTTGGCCCGGTAGAGGGCCGCATCGGCCCGGCTGAGCAGGGCGTCGAGCCGACGCCCGGCGCTTCGGCGGGGGGACGGCCCCTCCGCCGTCGCCAGCCCGATGCTGACGCTGATGGCGAGCTGCGGCAGTTCCGGCACGGCGATGCGGGCCGTGGCGCGGCGCAGGAACTCGGCCTTGGCCAGGGCCTCCTCCGGCGTGAGGTTGCGCAGGAGGCAGGCGAATTCCTCGCCGCCCATCCGGCCGAACAGGGCGGAATCCGGCAGCAGGGCCGTCACTGCGTGGCAGAACCCGACGAGGACGCCGTCCCCGACCGCGTGGCCGTGCCGGTCGTTGATGCGCTTGAAGTGATCGAGGTCGAACAGCAGCAGGGTGACGGCGGGCCCCCTCTCGATGAGGGCGGCCTCGGCCCGGGCCACGAAGGCGCGCCGGCTCAGGACGCCCGTGAGGGCGTCGGTATCCGCCGCCTGCCGCTGGAGGTGCTCCGCCCGCTCCTTGGTCAGCGACATGAACACGAAGGCGATCGCCAGGGTGAACAGCATGCCGATCAGGCACAGGATCGTCAGCCAGGGCGATTGCAGCGAATTCGGCCCCACCTGCGGCGGGGCGACCAGGGCGAGCGGCACCCGGATCCCGTAGGCGATGGCGTAGAGCAGCAGCAGGCCGATGCCGGGATAGCGCGACACCAGCGGTTCGGCCCTCGCCCGCCACAGCTCCCGCGCCGCCAGGAAGCAGAACCCGGCGGCGAGGCTGGAGGCCAGGATGACCCGGGCGGGCAGCGAGGCGTAGAAGGCCGGGATCAGGCAGGCGCCGCTCCAGAGCGCCACCGCGACCGCCACCGGCACCGGCCGCGCCCGCCGTCCCTCGAAGGCGCGGGTGCCGCTCCAGATCAGCCCGTAGGCGCCGATCATCACCCCGTTGGCGACGCCGATCGAGATCCCGTCCGGAATGATTCCCCGCAGGGCGAGCAGGGCCGACGCCACCGCGCCGGTGATGTGGGCGACGCCCCAGATCGCCAGGGCGTGGACGTGGCGTGCCTGGCTCCACGACAGCAGGAACAGGCTCCCGACCATGAAGGTCAGGATCACGGTCACCAGCAGCAGGGTCGAGGCATCGAGCAGCATCGATCGGTCTCGTTCCCAGCCCGTTTCCTGATACGAGCGCCGATCGCGCCGTCGATAGGGCCGACAATCCGGCCGTTGCGCTCCACCTTACATCCGGGAGGGTCCGCAGGACCAGACGCCGGCCCCGGTCCGTTGGATTTCGGGCGGCCCATATCCTGGTCCCCGACCGTGAAACCTTTCGGATGTTGCAAATTTCCGGCGTCAGGATTCGGGCTTTACGGCTCCGGCTTGCGCGGGGCGGGTCCCAGCGGCGTGATGCGCAGGGCGGTGATCCGGTTGCGGGCCTTGCGCAGCACCTGGAAGCGGAATCCGTGAAAGTTGAAGGCGGTCCCGGTGTCGGGAATCGCCCTCGCCTCATGGATGACGAGGCCCGCGATGGTGGTGGCCTCGTCGTCGGGCAGGTCCCAGTCCATGGCCCGGTTGAGGTCGCGGATCGGCACGCTGCCGTCGGCATGGACCGAGCCGTCGCCCTGCGGCCGGACGCCGGACACCGTCACGTCGTGCTCGTCGGCGATGTCGCCGACGATCTCCTCGAGGATGTCCTCGAGGGTGACGAGGCCCATCACCTCGCCGTACTCGTCGACCACCAGGGCGAAGTGCGTCTTCTTGGTGAGGAAGGCCTTGAGCTGGTCGCGCAGGGAGGTGGTGTCCGGCACGAACCAGGTCTCCAGCGCCAGGGCCTCGACCTGCAGGCCGGAGGCGTCGCCGCCGGCGGCATCCAGGGCACGCAGCAGATCCTTGGCGTGCAGCACGCCGACGATGTTCTCCGTCGTGCCGCGCCAGAGGGGCATGCGCGTGTAGGGCGAGGCCAGGACCGCGCGCACGATCTCCTGCGAGGGCAGATCGGCATCGATGGTCCGCATCTTGGTGCGGTGGACCATCACCTCCGAGACCGTGAGGTCGGACAGGTCGAGCAGGCCGCCGAGCATGTCGCGCTCGGCTTTGGCGACGCCGCCCTCGCGGTGGAGCAGGGCCAATTGGCCCCGGATCTCGTCGGTGGCCGACAGGATGGTCTGGCGCTCGCCGATCCGGATGCCAAAGGGCCGCAGCATGGCGCGCACCAGCGCCTCGATGGCCAGGGCCGCCGGCCCCAGCACCGCCACCGCGAAGGCCACCGGCCGGGCCATGACCAGCGCGGCGTTGTCCGGCTTGTTGATGGCGAGGGTCTTGGGCAGCACCTCGGCGAAGATGATGACCAGGACCGACATCACGCCGGTGGCGTAGAGCACGCCGCTCTTGCCGAACAGGGTGGTGAGCACGCTGGTGGTGAAGGCGGAAGCGCCGATCGCCACGATGTTGTAGCCGATCAGCATGGCGCCGATGAAGCGCTCGCGGCTCGCCAGGATGGTGTTGACGAGGCGGGCGCGGACGTCGCCGGCATTCTCCAGGGCCAGCATCCGCGCCCGGGACGCGGCCGTGAAGGCGGTCTCGGCGCCCGCGAAGAAGGCCGAGAGCAGGAGCGAGATGACCACGATGCTCGCGGCCAGCCAAAGGTCGGTATGGGGTTCCATGCGCGCCGATGCCGGAGGATGTTTGAGCCAGAAGAACCGATGACCAGAATCGATGACCGGAACCGTCGACGACCACAACAGGGACAACGAGGGGCGATGACCGCCGGCGCCGGAGCCGCCCGCGACGACGGCGCGGGCCGGCGGTTCGGCGCCCTCACCCCTCGGCGATCAGCTCCCGGATGCGCCCGGCCAGCGCCTCCATCACGAAAGGCTTCGTCAGCACCTGCATGCCGGGATCGAGGTAGCCGTTGCCCAGCACCGCGTTCTCGGCGTAGCCGGTGATGAACAGCACCTTCAGGCCGGGGCGCACGACGCGGCCGGCATCGGCCATCTGGCGCCCGTTCATGCCGCCCGGCAGGCCGACATCGGTGACGAGGAGATCGAGGCGCACGTCGGATTCGAGCACCTTGAGCCCGGCCGCCCCGTCCGCCGCCTCGATGGCGGTGTAGCCGAGATCCTCCAGCACCTCGGTGACCAGCATGCGCACGGTGGGCTCGTCATCGACGATGAGCACGGTCTGGCCCTGCTCGGCCCGGGGTGCATGGGCGAGATCGGCCTCCCCGTCCCGGGTCTCGGCCACCCCGTAATGGCGGGGCAGGTAGAGGCAGACCGTCGTGCCCTGGCCGATTTCCGAGTAGATCCGCACTTGGCCGCCCGACTGGCGGGCGAATCCGTAGATCATCGACAGGCCGAGGCCGGTGCCCTCGCCGAGGGGCTTCGTCGTGAAGAACGGATCGAAGGCCCGGCCGATCACCTCGCGGGTCATGCCGGTGCCGGTATCGGTCACGCACAGGGACAGGAACTGGCCGGGCTCCAACTCGCGCTCGCGGGCCGCCCGGGCATCGAGCCACTTATTGGCCGTCTCGATGGTGATGCGCCCACCCTCCGGCATCGCGTCGCGGGCGTTGATGCAGAGGTTGAGCAGGGCGTTCTCGAGCTGGTTCGGATCGACCAGGGCGGTCCACAGCCCGGCCGCTCCCACCACCTCGATGGTCACCTGGGGGCCGACCGTGCGGCGCACCAGATCCTCCATGCCCGCGATGAGGCCGTTCACGTTGGTGGGCTTCGGATCGAGGGTCTGGCGCCGCGAGAAGGCGAGCAGGCGATGGGTCAGGGCGGCGGCCCGCTTGGCCGCGCCCTGCGCGGCGTTGATGTAGCGGTCGAGGTCGGTGACCCGCCCCTGCGCCATCCGGGTCTGGAGCAGCTCCAGGCTGCCCGAGATGCCGGTGAGCAGGTTGTTGAAATCATGGGCGAGGCCGCCGGTGAGCTGGCCCACGGCCTCCATCTTCTGCGCCTGGCGCAGGGCATCCTCGGTGCGGCGCTGGTCGGTGATGTCGCGCCCGATGAGGGTGAAGATCTCGCCGTCGGGGGCCGCCGTCCACATCACGATGCGGCGCTCGCCCGCCTTGGTGAAGACGCGGTCGACGAAGCCCGTCACGGTCTCGCCGCGGGCGAGGCGCCCGACCACCTCGGCCGTCTCGGCATGGTCGGCGGGATCGATCAACACGGCGAAGGGCCGGCTGAGCAGCTCCGCCTCGCTCCAGCCGAGGGTGAGCTCCCAGGCCGGGTTCACGGTCTTGAGGTAGCCGTCGAGCCCGGCGGTCCCCATCAGGTCGGTGGTGGTGTCCCAGATACGGTCGCGCTCGCGGGTGCGGCGCTCGATTTGGCGCTCCAGGCTGGTGTTGAGGCGCGCGAGTTCGGCCGCGGCGGCCTTGCGGTCCTCGATGTCGGTGTTGGTGCCGACCCAGCGCTGGATGGTCCCATCCGGCGCCCGGATCGGCTCGGCCCGGACCAGGAACCAGCGATAGGCGCCGTCGCTGCGCCGGATGCGGAACTCGGTCTCGTAGGACCGGCTTTCGGCCAGGGCCGCGCCCCAGGTGGCGATCACCGCCGCGCGGTCCTCGGGATGGACGAGCCCGGCCCAGGCGGCGCCGTCGAGGCCCCCCTCCGCCACGCCGCTATAGGCGTAGACTTGAGCGTTGAACCAGTCGAGGTCGCCCGCCGCCGAGGCGGCCCAGACGTGGATCGGCACCGCCTGCGCGAAGGCGCGGAACTGGGCGTCGCTGGCCCGGCGCGCGGCGGTGGCGCGGCTGCGCTCGGTGGCGGCCCGGGTGCGCTCGGCCACGTTGCGTATGAAGGCGAGTTCGTCCGGCGACCACGACCGGGCGGTGGCGTGATTGAGGTAGAGGAGCGCCACGAAGCCGCCGTGCTCGGTCAGCGGCATGTTGACGAAGGACTGCGCGCTGATCGCCTTCAGGGCCTCGGCGCCGGCGGCGGTACGCGGGTCGTGATCGGCATCGACGCAGATCACGGTCTCGCCGCGCTTAAGGTCCTCGATATACGAGCCGTAATCGCGAAACTGCAGGGTTCCGGCCAGACTCCGGATGCCGGGGGCGTTCCAGTCGCGCTCGATCACGATGGTCTCGGCCACCGGATCGATGGTGCCGTAGCCGGCCCGGCTGACCCCCAGGGTGGTGCCGAGGATCTCCGAGGCCGCGAAGGCGATCTCGGCGGTGTCGTCGAGGTCGCGCAGGCGAGCGCCGAGTTCAGCCACGGCGATCCGCCGGGCTTCCGCCGCCCGGCGCTCGTCCATGTCGATGGCGAGGACGAAGAACCCCTCCACGATCCCGGTCTCGGTCCGGCGCGGAATGTACTGGATGGTGCAGGCGCGGCGCCGGCCGTCGCGGGTCGGAAGGAATCCGTCGACGATGATCGCCTCGCCGGCGAGCGCCCGGTCCATGAACGGGCGCCGCTCCGCGAAGGCTTCCGGCCCGAGCACGTCGCGCACGTGGCGGCCGGTCAGGTCCGCGCGGTCGCGCCCGAACCAGGCCTCGTAGTGGCGATTGTTGAAGCGGTAGACGTACGCACGGTCGATCGAGGCCACGAGCACCGGCAGCGCGTCGGTGATGAGGCGCAGTTCTGGTTCGCTGGGGCCCTGCGGGGGATCGCCCTGTCCCTGCAGCGGCTTGCCTTGAGCCTGAGGCGGCTTGCCGTGTGCCTGCGGCGGCTTGCCTTGAGCCTGCGGCGGCTCGCGCAGCCGGCCGATCTCGGCCTCCAGCGTCGCGACGCGGCGGCGCAGGGTCTCGACGTCGGCGGCGCTCAAGCGGCGCTCAATTCGTCGTCGAGGAAGGCGCGGACCGCCGCGCCGTCGATGCCGGGGGCGATGAAGCTCCGGCCGATGCCGCGGGCCAGAATGAAGGTGAGCGCCCCATCGCGGACCTTCTTGTCCTGCGCCATGGCCTCGACGAGAGCGTCGGCATCGCCGCAGCCGCCCGGTACCGCCTGGAGCCGGGTCGGCAGGCCGGCCAGCGCCAAGTGGTTGGCGACGCGGCCGGCATCCTGGCCCGGGCACAGGCCGAGGCGGGCGGAGAAGCGGAAGGCGAGCGCCAGCCCGATCGCCACCGCCTCGCCGTGGACGAGGCGGGCGGATTCGTAATGCGTCAGGCGCTCCAGGGCGTGCGCGAAGGTGTGGCCGAGATTGAGCAGGGCACGCTCGCCGTCCTCGCGCTCGTCGCGCACCACCACGCCGGCCTTGGAGCGGCAGCAGATCGCCACCGCCTCGTCGCGCTCCGGCCCGCCCGCGAAGATGCCGGCCCAGTGCGCCTCGCACCAATCGAAGAAGGCGGCGTCGTTGATGAGGCCGTACTTCGCCACCTCGGCGTAGCCGGCCCGCATCTCGCGCTCCGACAGAGTGTCGAGGGTGGCGGTATCGGCCAGCACCAGGCGGGGCTGGTGGAAGGCGCCGATGAGGTTCTTGCCGTGGGGCGAATTGATGCCGGTCTTGCCGCCCACGGAGGAATCGACCTGGGCGAGCAGGGAGGTGGGCGCCTGGACGAAGCGCACGCCGCGCCGGAGCGTGGCGGCCGCGAACCCCGCGAGATCGCCCACGACCCCGCCGCCGAGCGCCACCACGAGATCGTTGCGCTCGACCCGATGGGCGAGGAGCCCGTCGCACACCGCCGCGTAGGTGGCGTAACATTTCGAGGCCTCGCCCGGCGCCACGGTGACGAGCCCGGAGCGCAGGCCCGCCGCCTCCAGACTTCCCCGCAGCCTATCGCCGTAGAGGGCGGCCACATTGGTGTCGGACACGATCACGGCCGCCCTGGCCCCGAGGGCCGCGACGTGGCGGCCAGCTTCGTCGAGGAGGCCGCGCCCGATCAGAATGTCGTAGGCGCGCCCCTGGTCGAGGGGCACGCCGACGGTGAGGCGGTCGGTCACTGGGCGGCGATTCCTGGCTGGGAGGGTTGGGTCAGATAGGCGTCGAGGGCTTCCATGACGTCCTGAACCACCCGGTCGTGGGCGACGTCGCGGGAGATCACCTCCACGTCGGCGGTGGCGTAGACCGGATGGCGCTGGGCCATGAGCTGGCGCAGGGTCTCCTCCGGGTCCTCGGTCTGGAGCAGCGGGCGCCCGCCGCGCTTGCGCACCCGGCGCATCAGCACGTCGAGCTCGGCCTTGAGCCAGATCGAGACGCCGCCCTCGGCGATGCGGGCGCGGGTGGTCTCGCGCATGAAGGCGCCCCCGCCGGTGGCGAGCACCAGCGGTCCCTCGCGCATCAGCCGGGCGATGACCCGTTCCTCGCCATCGCGAAAGCTCGGCTCGCCGTAGATCGCGAAGATATCGGGGATCGTCAGCTTGGCCGCCGTCTCGATCTCGTTGTCGGCATCCTTGAACATCAGGCCGAGGCGCGTGGCGAGGCGCCGGCCGACGGTGCTCTTGCCCGCGCCCATCAGACCGACGAGCACGATCGACCGGTGACCGAGGGCCCGGCGCAGGCGCAGTTCGATCGGCTCGCCGCCGGTTGCGGCATCCGGCGGGTCGCCCGGGGGCGGGTCGCCGCCCTGAGAAGGGACTTCGGTCATCACGGACATCTGCACATCGTTGGGCGGGTCTTAGCGCGTTTTCCGGTGGGGGCGAAGCGTCTGGCGCCGGTCGCGCACGGGAATGCCGCGCCGCCTGTGGCCGCGAAGTCATTGCCATCGGCGCCCGCGCGTGATGCAACCCCAAGCTGGCCGTCCGCCGCACGTCGTCAGCCGCCCATGGCCTGCACGGGCATGCGGCCGCTGAAGCCAGTAGAAGCCACCTGCCCCCCGAGGCGCGCCCTTCGTCTTCAGCGCCGCACGATCGAGGTTCGTCCGAGTGCCGACCCTGTTCCGCTTCCTCGCCATCCTCGCCATCCTGGGCGGGCTCGCCTTCGCGGCGATGTTCGCGCTGGCGACCTTCGTGGTGCCGACCCCGCGCGAGATGAGCGTGACCATTCCCGCCTCGAAGCTTCAGCCGCCGAACCGGTGACCCGGGCCATCCCGTCCGAATCCGGGGCCAGTCCCGACACGACGCCCGACACGACGCCCGATCCCGGCGAACGCCTCATCCGCGACTACCTCGACATGCTCGCCGCCGAGCGCGGGGCGGCCGCCAACACCCTCGCGGCCTACCGGCGCGACCTCTCGGACTATCTCGCCGCCCTGGCGCGCGGCGGCCACGACCCCGTCGCGATGGAGGCCGCCCCCCTCCGCGCCTATCTCGCCGACCTGGAGACGCGCGGCCTGTCGGCGGCCTCCGCGGCGCGGCGCCTGTCCTGCATCCGGGGCTTCCACCGCTTCCTTTATGCCGAGGGCCTCGCCGAGGACGACCCGAGCACACCGATCGGTGGGCCGCGCCGGGTGCGGGCCCTGCCGAAGGTGCTGTCGGTGGCGGAGGTCGACCGGCTGCTCTCCGTGGCGCGCGAGGCCGCGGCCGGGGATGCGCGCGGCACCCGCATGCTGTGCCTGATCGAATTGCTCTACGCGACCGGCCTGCGCGTCTCCGAGCTGATCGCCCTACCCCGCGCGGCCGCTTCCACGAAGGAGCGCTACCTGGTGGTCAAGGGCAAGGGAGGCCGCGAGCGGCTGGTGCCGCTCACCGAGATCGCCCGCGGCGCCATGCGCGACCACCTCGCCCACCTCGCCGGCGACGGCCCCTGGCTGTTTCCCGCCGACAGCGAGAGCGGGCACCTGACGCGGCAATCCTTCGCCCGGGACCTGAAGGCCGTGGCGAGCGCCGCCGGCCTCCGGGCCGACCGGATCAGCCCGCACGTGCTGCGCCACGCCTTCGCCAGCCACCTCCTCCAGAACGGCGCGGATCTCCGCATCGTCCAGGAACTCCTCGGCCACGCCGACATCTCGACGACGCAGATCTACACCCACGTCCTCGACGAGCGGCTGAAGAGCATGGTCCGCGACCTGCACCCCCTGATGGACGAGTGAGGCCGGGCGCTCAGGCCTCCGCCTCCTCGTGCAGGGTATCCTCGATGTAGAGCTGGGCCAGCAGCACCTTCGCCACCGCCATCAGCGGCAGGGCCAGCGCGATGCCCCAGAGGCCGAAGATCACGCCGAGCACGAGCTGGCCGGCGAAGATCGTGGCCGGCGGGATGTCGAGGGCCTGCTTCTGGATGAAGGGCGTGAGGCCGTAGCTCTCCAGGGTCTGCACCGCGAGATAGACGCCGAGCGCTCCGAAGAGCGCCGTGGTGCCGGAAGCGAGCGAGGCGAGCAGGATCACCACGCCGGCGATCAGCGGGCCGATGGTGGGGATGAAGGCCAGGAGACCGGCCTGGAGGCCGAGGATGAGGGCACCGCCGATGCCGAGAAAAGCGAGGCCGGCCCAGGTGCAGACGAAGATCACCGCCATGGTGATGAGCTGGCCGAACAACCAGTGCCGCAGGGTCTCGCCCATGCCGTCGAGGAGAGCGGTGGCCCGCTCCCGGTGGGCCGGCGGCACGAAGCGCACGAGACCGTCGCGATAGGCGCCCGGATCGGCCGCCACCGAGAGCCCCAGGAAGACGATGACCAGGGCGTTGCCCAGCGCGTTGAACAGGCCGATCACCACGGTGGCCGCCGGTCCGAGCACGCTGCCGGCATCCGACAGCAGGGAACCGGGGCTCTTCATCGCTCCCGAGGCAAGGCCGGCGAGGCCGCCGGGCTTCCGGTCCGGCGCGCCGGCATCGGCCTCCTCCGGGGCCTCCGAGTCGCCGGCCGCCTTGTCGCCGCCATCGGCCTTCAGGTCGCCAGCCTTGACGTCGCTGGCTTTGGCATCGCCACTACCCTTGCCGGGTGCGATCTGGGGCACGTCGATGCCGTATTCCTTGAGGCGATCCCGCACCGTGCCGGCCTGGGCCGCCACCGTCTGCCCGAGATCCCGGCCCTGCTGCACGATCGTGGCGCCGCCGAAGGCGATGAGGGCGAGGGTCAGGCCCGCCAGCACGAGGCTGACGAGGCTGAGGCGCAAGCCCCGGCTGGCCGGCAGCACCTGCCCGAGGAGACGGGTCAGGCCGTCGAGAAAGACCCCGAGGAGGATGCCGGCGAAGACCAGGAGCAGGGTCGAGGCCGCCATCCAGGCCAGGGCCAGCACGGCGACGAATGCCACGACGGCGATGCCGGACACGGCGGGCGACCAGGATTGCGGACGCGGACCGGCGGAATCCGGTCGCAGGAAGGGGATGGCCATGGGCGGGTCGGGCTCCTGGGGTGCCTGGGGCACGCGTGTTCGTGGAGGACCCGTGGAGGATCCCCAGGCGGGGGGATGTCGCCAGCCACGCTTGAGTTCCGCTCCCGGATCGGGCGAGCGCCGGCTTTCGACGATCGCCCGAGTCTTGCCCAGAGGGAGTCTCGCCCAGCGGGAGTCTCGCCCGGCGGCCGCATCGGCCGATCGCCGGACTGGCGTTTCTACACCCAGCGTGCGGCGGCCGCGTCGTCGGCCTCGGTCGCCTCGACCCAGCCGCCCGTGGTGCCGTCGGCCAGGTGCTCGCGCTTCCAGAACGGGGCGCGCGTCTTGAGGTAATCCATCAGGAAGCTCGCCGCCTCGAAGGCCGCGACCCGATGGCTCGATGCGGTGACCACCAGGACGATCCCCTCCCCGGGGGCGACGAGGCCGTGCCGGTGGATCACGCACACGCCCTGGAGCGGCCAGCGCGCCCGGGCCGTCTCGACCACGCGGGCGATCTCGGCCTCGGCCATGCCGGGGTAATGCTCGAGTTCGAGCCCGGTCAGGCGTCCGCCCTCGTCGCGGCACAGGCCCGTGAAGGTGACGATGGCGCCCGCCCGGCCCCCGAGGTCGCGGGTGAGGCGGGCGATCTCGGCGCTCGCATCGAAGGGCGCGCTCTGGATGCTGACGTCGGGCATGGACCCTCCCCGTTGAACGCGCGTGACCGCGGGACGAAACCGGTTCGCCCGCCTCCGCGCAGGCGTCGGACCCGTCGGGCCGTCGTTCGGGTGGACCCGCGCGCGAAAACGGAACCCTTGACGGACGGCGACGAACCTGCCCTCACGGGCAGGGGCGCTCTATGCCCCCGAATGCCCGGCGACACCACCGGGATGCGAAGGACATTTTCGCCGTGACGCCAGAGCTGATCCTGCCTCATGACGGCCTCCTGCCGGCCTTCTCGGCCCGTCCGGTCTGGTGCGGCCGGGCCAGCACGGTGATCGGCGACGCCACCCTTGGGGCCCAGGCCTGGCTCGGCGACAACAGCGTCATCCGGGCGGACGGCGACCGCATCACCATCGGCGAGCGCTTCTGGCTCGGCCACCGCTCCACCGTGCACATCGCCACCAACACCTACCCCACCGTTGTCGGCGACCGGGTGACGGTGGGCCGCAACGCGGTGGTGCATGCCTGCACGGTCGGCTCGGACGTGGTGATCGAGGACGACGTCATCGTGCTCGACGGGGCGAGCGTTGAGAGCGGCGTGCTGATCGAGGCGGGCGCCACCGTGTTTCCCCGGGCGCATCTCGCCGCCGGCTTCGCCTATGCGGGCAGCCCCGCCAAGCCGGTGCGTCCGATCACCCTGCCGGAGATCGCCGAGCAGGCCGAGCGCCTGCGCGAGGCCTCCGGCGACCTGCCCGTGCTGCTCCCCGCCGACGCGGCCGAGCTGGAGCCCAGCGTCTACGTCGCCCGCACCGCACGCCTGCGCGGCCGCATCGCCCTCGGGACCGGGTCCAGCGTGCTGTTCTCCTGCGACCTCCATGCCGAGGTCGGCCCCATCGTGGTCGGCGCCAACACCAACATCCAGGACAACACCGTCATCCGGACACGGGGCGAGGGCGTCGTCCTCGGGCGCGACACCACCATCGGGCACAACGTCCGGCTCTCCGATTGCCGGATCGGCGCCCGCAGCCTCATCGGCATCGGCTGCGTCGTCGCCCCCGGCACGGTGGTGGCGGACGACGTGCTGCTGGCGGCCGGCGCCACCACCGACCCGGGCCAGCTGCTCGAGGGCGGCCATCTCTGGGGCGGGCGGCCGGCCCGCATCCTCGGTGCCCTCGACGCCGAGAAGCGCACGATGATGGCCCGCGTGGTCGAGGGCTATGTCGCCCACGGGGTCGCCTACCGCCAGGCGGAAGACGCGCTGCCGTAACGTCCTGCGATAACGTCCTGCGATCGCGCCCCCCTGCGCCGAAGGTATTGCCACGCTGTACGCGGCGTCTCCGCAAGACCGGAGACCGCCTTTTCTGTTTGCAGCACAGCAACGAACGCGGCGCGGCAACCCGCTTCTTTCGGGAACGCTTCCGGTCAGGCGGACGTTTTCCGGCCCTGAAAGCAGAGATGCCAGATGTCTCGGATACCAGAGACCTCGGATACGAGAGGTTTTGGGTACCAGATATCCTGGCGTTGCATGCAGTGGTGCAAGGAGTTCTTCATGAAAGCCGTCACGCTCGCCCTCGCCAGCACGATCGCCCTCAGCACGGCCGCCCTCGCCGCCGGCAGCGGTCCGGGTTCCGCCAACAATGCACCCGGCCAGGAGATGCAGCAGAACAGGTCGCAGTACGGCTCCCCCGGAGCCTCCGGCTACGCGCCGGGCCAGGAGAAGGGCACGACCACCGGTTCGACAGGCCGCTCCGGCATGTCCGAGACGGGGGCGACCTCGGCGTCGGGCGCCGCCAGCACGAAGTCCGGCAGCGGCAACCGCTGAGCCGATACGATGCGAAGGCCCGGATCGCTCCGGGCCTTCGCATCGCTGTTGCCGCCACCCGTGGAGTTTCCTTCAGGCGGCTCGCACGATGGCGCCTGTTAGGCGGCCCGCACGGTGGCGAGGAAGCGGTGCACCTCGGTGTTGAGGTGTTCGGACTGGCGCGACAGCTCCGAGGCTGCCCCGAGGACCTGGCTCGCGGCTGCTCCGGTCTCCTCGGCGGCTCCGGCGACACCCGCGATATTAGAGGTCACGGCTCCGGTGCCCATGGCCGCCTGGGCCACGTTGCGGACGATCTCCTGGGTGGCCGCCCCCTGCTGTTCGACCGAGGCCGAGATCGAGGTCGCGACGCCGCTGATTTCCTGGATGCGGGCCGCGATGCCGCTGATCGCCTGAACCGCCTGGGCGGTGGAGCCCTGGATCTGGCTGATGTGGCCGCCGATCTCCTCGGTGGCCCGGGCGGTCTGGTTGGCGAGCTCCTTCACTTCCGCCGCCACCACGGCGAAGCCGCGGCCCGCCTCGCCCGCCCGCGCCGCCTCGATGGTGGCGTTGAGCGCCAGCAGGTTGGTCTGACCGGCGATCGAGGTGATCATCGTGACCACGTCGCCGATCCGGCCCACGGCCGCATTCAGGTTCTGCACGAAGGCCGCCGTCTGGGCCGCCTCCGCCACGGCCGTCTGGGCCATCGCCGCCGAACTGCCGACCTGACGCCCGATCTCCTCCACGGACGACCCGAGTTCCTCGGCCGCCGCCGCCACGGTGTTGACGTTGGAGGCCGCCTCCTCTGCAGCCGCCGCGACGCTGGTGGATTGGTTGGCGGTCTGGGTCGCGGTGCCGGCCATGCTCTGGGCCGTCGCCTGCAGCTCGGTGGCCGCGCTGGTGACCATGGTGATGATGCCGCCGACAGCGCCCTCGAAGCCGTCGGCCATCGACCGCATGGCGGCCTTGCGCTGGGCCTCGGCGCCGGCGCGGGCCAGGACGGTCTCCTCCTCTAACACCCGCATGCGGATCAGCCCGTCCTTGAACACCTGCACGGCGTCGGCGATGCGGCCGATCTCGGTCGGGGCCCCCTGATGCGGGATGGTCACGGCGAGGTCGCCCGCCGCCAGCGCCTGCATCGGCTGGACGACGGAGCCGATGCCTCCCGTCACGCCGCGGATGATGAGGAAGGCGGACACAGCCGACAGAAGGACGGCGAGCAGGACGGCGGCGAGGCCCAGCGTCCGCGTCTGCTCGAAGACATCCTTGCTGCGGGCCTGGGCCTGATCGGCGCCGTCATTGTTCAGGGTGGTGAGTTTCTCCAGTGCGCTCGAGGCGGCCCGGCGGATCTGCAGGCCCTGGGTCTCGTATAACGTGACGGCCTCGGTCTTCTGCCCCTTGCGGGAGAGATCCAGGATGGCCTGACGCACCACCAGGAAGTTCGCCGACGCGCGGACATACGCATCGTAGAGCGCCCGCTCCTCCGGAGAGCTGATCATCGGCTCGTAGGCGGCCCGCTTCTCGGCGACCTTCTTGTCGAAGCGCTCGAGATCCGCCTCGATCGAGGCGACCAGCTGCGGTTCGGTGGCCTGCGCGTGCCGCAGGATGACGGCGCTGATCCGGGCCGTCAGCGTGTCGATCTCGCCGAGCGTCCGGATGCTCGGAAGCCAGTTGGTCTCGATCTCCACGCCGCGCGCGCGCATGCGCTCGGTTCCCAGAAGTCCGAGGACGCCCACGCCGACGACGAAAACCGTCAGCAGGGAGAACGCCGCGATCAGGCGGACCCGAATGGACATATTCTTGAAGGACACGACCCACCTCATCCCAACGGCAGATCAGCTCGAATCTGCATGCGCGGCGGAGAACAACTGACATGCAAAGCTTAAAACATTGCTTTTGCAGATGGATACTTTCTACTATCGGTTGCATTTTGGGAGAATACAAATCAAACCAAGTCATCGCTCAGGTTACATCGGCTCGGAGCGTGGCCGGTGACGACCGATGTCGCTGCCCGCGAGGCGCATCCGCGCCGAAGGGTCTGATGAATGTTGTCGAGGCCTGTATCCGGCGGTGATGCAACGAGACGTCCCGGATCGCAGGGGCGCCGCCGATCCCGACAATTGGAACGGTCCCCTTCACGCCTTCGTGATGGCCTGCGGACGAGGATCGGCGCCATGGCCATCGACATCCTCACGCCGCGCGTCCTCGCCTCGGCCGTCGCCCTCGGGGGGGTGATCACCATGATGGCCGCCCCCGAGCCGAGCTGGCATTCGGTGGGCATCGGCCTCGCCTGCCTGCTGGCCTTCGGGGGACTGTCGCTGCTTTCCGCCCTCGGCCCGGATCAGGCCGAGCCGCGCCGGACGCTGATCCGTCCGCGCAAGGGGCGGCGCAGCGTCGTGGTGCACGCGGAGCGGGAGACCTTCGCGCGCATCGCCCCGGACGATGCCCTGCTGAGACTTCCGCCGCCGCGCGGCCTGAACGATCCCCATCCGGCCCTGTTCAAGGGCCTGCACGTGCGACGCAGCGGGTCTTCCCGCTGATCCTGCGGGTCTCGTTCAGACGTCGTGCGGGCTCGGGCCCGCCGAATCCGCCAGGAAGCGCCGGACCAGGAGGCGGGCGAGGTCGCGCGGGGCTTCGGGCGTCAGCACCGCGAGCTTGCGCGAGGTCGAGAGCGAGGCGAGGCCGTGCAAGGCAGCCCACAAGGTGGCCACGGCCTGGCGCCGTTCCACGGGGTCGGTGATCAGCGGAGCGAGCACGCGGTCGACGAGGTCGGTGGTCTGCCCCAGGGCCTCGGCGTACCAGTCCGGGAAGCGGCTGTCGGGGGCCAGCTGGTGCTCGAAGACGAGGCTCCAGACCTGCGGATCGGCGGCCACGAAGGCCAGGTAGGCGTCGGCCAGGCCCAGGGCCGCGTCGAGCGGCGGCGCCTCGGGCGCGACGGCCGCCTCCAGGGTCGCATGCAGACGCGCCAGGGTGCGGGCATTGACCCGCATCACCACCGTGTCGAGGTCGCCCACCGCGTTGTAGATCGAATTCGGCGCGTAGCCGATGGCGCCGGCGAGCCGCCGCATGCCGAGCCCGCGCAGGCCCTCGTGCCGCACGAGGGATTCCGCCGCCTTCGTCACGAGCCCCAGGAATTCCTCCCGGTTGTGCTCACCGCGCGGGCCGGTCCCCCGCTTCTCTGCGCGTGCCATCGCGGCTCGCCCTCCTCTTCCAATCTGCGCCGATCCCTGCCGATCCCGGACTACGTGCGTCGCCGCACCGGACCATCGCGCAGCATTGCACGGTGTGCAATCCGCAGATTGAACGCCGGCCGTGACCGAGATATGTTTTGAACACCGTACAAAGAATGTCCGGTTCAGCATTTGACGGTATGGCGCCGGGCAGGCAGTCATGCCTCGTTTCGATCAGCGCCGCGTCGCTCGCGCCTCGTCTCAACGTTGCGTCGTCCGAGGAGACCTCCATGTTTCGTACCTTGATGACGACGCGCCGGTTCGCACCGCTGTTCTGGTGCCAGTTCTTCTCGGCCTTCAACGACAACTTCCTCAAGAACGCGCTCGTGTTCCTCATCCTGTTCCAGGTGGGCGGCGCCGGCGGCGGTTCGCCGATGCTGGTGACCCTGGCGGGCGCCGTGTTCATCGGCCCGTTCTTCATCCTGTCGGGTCTCGGTGGCCAGATGGCCGACCGCTACGACAAGGCGCTGATCGCCAAGCGGCTGAAGTTCGCCGAGATCTTCGCCGCCGCCGCCGCCGCCCTCGGCTTCTGGATGCACTCGGTGCCGGTGCTGTTCGTGGCCCTCGGCCTGTTCGGGACGATCGCGGCCCTGTTCGGGCCGATCAAGTATGGCATCCTGCCGGACCATCTGCGCCGGGACGAACTCACCGCCGGCAACGCCCTGGTGGAAGCCGCGACCTTCCTGGCCATCCTGCTCGGCACCATCGTGGCGGGCCTCGCCACCGCCATGGGCGGCGGAGCCCTGGCCTTCAGCACCATGATCATGGTGTTCGCGATCCTGTGCTGGCTCTCGGCCCGGGCGATCCCCTCCACCGGCGAGGCCGCCCCGACGCTGCGCATCGATCCCAATGTCGCGCGTTCCACCGGCGGTCTCCTGCGCGACCTGTGGGGCGACACGCGGCTGTGGCGCGGCTCGCTGATCGTGAGCTGGTTCTGGCTCGTGGGCGCCGTGATCCTGTCGCTGCTCCCCGTCCTGGTGCGCCAGAGCCTCAACGGCTCGGAGACCGTGGTGACCACCCTGCTGGCGGTCTTCTCCATCGGCATCGCGGTGGGGTCGGGCCTCGCCTCCTGGCTCGCCAGCGGCCGCATCGTGCTGCTGCCGACCCCGATCGGCGCCCTGTTCATGGGCCTGTTCGGCCTCGACCTCGCCTGGACGGTGGCGCACCTGCCCCCGGTCTCCGGCGCTCCCCTGGGGGCCTTGGACTTCCTCACCACGGGCACGGGCCTGCGCGTCACCCTCGACCTGTTCGGGCTGGCCGTGGCGGGCGGGCTCTACATCGTGCCGTCCTTCGCCGCCGTGCAGGCCTGGACCGACAAGGACAAGCGCGCCCGCGTCATCGGCGCCGTCAACGTGCTCACCGCCGCCTTCATGGTGGCGGGGGCGCTGGGTCTCGCCGCCCTGCAGGGCGCCGGCTGGTCGATGGCCACGCTGCTGGCCCTGCTCGGAGTGCTCAACCTCGTGGCGGGCGCGGTCATCCTGGCCGTGCTGCCGACGAGCCCCTTCCGCGATTTCCTGTCGATCCTGTTCCGGGCCTTCTACCGCCTGGAGGTGCGCGGCCTGGAGAATGTCGAGAAGGCCGGCCCCAACGCCATCGTCGCCCTCAACCACGTCTCCTTCCTCGACGCGCCGCTGGCGCTCTCGCTCCTTGACCAGGAACCCGTCTTCGCCGTCGATCACGGCATCGCGCAGCGCTGGTGGGTGAAGCCGTTCCTGGCGATGACGAAGGCGATGCCGCTGGATCCGACCCGGCCGCTCGCCACCCGCACGCTGATCAACGCGGTCAAGAACGGCGAGACGCTGATCATCTTCCCCGAGGGGCGCCTCACCGTCACCGGGAGCCTGATGAAGGTCTATGACGGCGCCGGGCTGATCGCCGACAAGTCCGGCGCCATGGTGGTGCCGGTGAAGATCGAAGGCCTGGAGAAGACGATCTTCTCGCGCCTGTCGAAGAACCAGGTGAAGCGGCGCTGGTGGCCGAAGGTCACCGTCACGATCCTATCGCCGGTGGCCCTGAGTGTGGACCCGGCCCTCAAGGGCAAGGCCCGCCGGCAGGCGGCGGGCGCCGCCTTGTACGGAATCATGTCCGACCTCGTCTTCCGCACCGCCGACATCGATCGCGGCCTGATGCAGGCCCTCATCGACGCGGGCGACCGCCACGGCTGGCGCCGCATCGCCGTGGAGGACCCCATGGGGCGCCTGAGCTATTCGCGCCTGGTGATGGGCGCCAACATCCTGGGGCGAAAGCTCCAGGGCCTCGGCGCCCCGGGCAAGCCGCTGGGCGTGATGCTGCCGAACGCCAACGGCGCGGCGGTGACGCTGTTCGCCCTGGCCTCGGCCGGGCGGGTGCCGGCCATGATCAACTTCTCGGCGGGGGCCGCCAACATCCTGTCGGCCTGCCGGACCGCGGAGGTCGACACCATCCTGACCTCGCGCGCCTTCATCGAGAAGGGCCGCCTCGGCCCCCTCGTCGAGGCGATCAAGGGCGCCGTCACCCTCGTCTACCTGGAGGAGATCCGGGCCGGGATCAGCACGGGCGACAAGCTCCGGGGCTTCCTCGCCAAGCGCGCCCCCCTGGTGGCGAGGGCCGGCGACGACCCGGCCGCGATCCTGTTCACCTCCGGCTCGGAGGGGGCGCCCAAGGGCGTGGCGCTGGCCAACCGCAACATGCTGGCCAACACCGCGCAGGTGGCGGCCCGGATCGATTTCGGACCGAGCGACAAGGTGTTCAACGTGCTCCCGGTCTTCCACGCCTTCGGGCTGACGGCAGGACTGGTGCTGCCGCTGGTCTCCGGGGTTCCGGTCTACCTCTACCCCTCGCCGCTGCATTACCGGATCGTGCCCGAACTCATCTACGGCTCGAACGCCACCGTCCTGTTCGGCACCGACACCTTCCTGGCCGGCTACGCCAAGACCGCCCATTCCTACGATCTGCGCTCGCTGCGCTACGTCGTGGCCGGGGCCGAGGCCGTGAAGGATTCCACCCGCAAGACCTGGGGCGAGAAGTTCGGCCTGCGCATCCTGGAGGGCTACGGCGTCACCGAGTGCGGCCCGGTGGTCGCCCTCAACACCCCGATGTTCAACCGCTTCGGCACGGTCGGGCGCCTGCTGCCCGGCCAGGACTGGCGCCTGGAGCCGGTGCCGGGCATCGAGGAGGGCGGGCGCCTGTCGCTGCGCGGCCCCAACATCATGCTGGGCTATCTCCGGCCCGAGCGCCCCGGCACCATCGAGGCACCGCCCGGAGGCTGGCACGACACCGGCGACATCGTCGCCATCGACGCCCAGGGCTTCGTGACGATCAAGGGCCGCGCCAAGCGCTTCGCCAAGATCGCCGGCGAGATGGTGTCCCTGGCCGGCGTCGAGGCCATCGCGGCCGAACTCTGGCCCGACACTCCGAGCGCCGTCGCCGCCGTGCCGGATGCCCGCAAGGGCGAGCGGCTGGTGCTGTTCACCGAGCGCAAGGACGCCACCCGCGCCGCCTATCAGACTTTCGCCAAGGGCAAGGGCGCGCCTGAGATCGCGATCCCCGCCGAAGTGGTGGTGCTCGATCGCGTGCCCATGCTGGGCACCGGCAAGGTCGATCAGGTCAGCGTGGTCAAGCTCGCCCACGAGCGGGCCTCCGGCGAGGCGCCCGCCGCGGCCTGAGACGGCGGGATGTCCGGCCCGGGCGAGGATTCGGCCGGGCGCCGAACCCCGATGCACCGTCTCGGATTCACCGCCTCGGATTCCCAGCGTGCGGGACGTCCGAGGCGGACCCGCCCGGCCGGGTCCGGTTCCGCTCCGGCCTCCGCGCGGCACGTCCGGGTACCGGTTTGGGACGCCGAGACAACAGATTTGGACTCCCAGACCAGCCGGCCGACTCAACCTGGCCGCGCAATCGTCTATGTTGCTGCAGAGGCTGGCGGTCCCGCAACGGGGTCACCGCGGCAAGACGAGATCATGGATGCGCGCGGCGCATCACGCTGGGTCTCAAGCAGATGGCAAAAGGCGTCATGAGCGCGGACATCCACACGATCCCGATGCGCGGCGGCAAGACGGGCACCGATGCGGCCCCAGCGGCGGCGCATGCGTCGGATCGGGCCGTCGCCCAACTGCGTCCCGCGACGCCCCCCACAGGCACGGCCATGTCTCGCACCCTTCAGCAGGCTCGGAGAAGGCTTACGATCGTGACGGAACAGACTCATCCCGAGGCATTCGCCCGCCACTCCCTATCCCAGAACACCCGGTCTCTTGAGATGTCCTCCGACGAGTCGAGTCCGTATGGTGCGGATAGGGACCAGTCCGACATGGACCAGTCCGATATCGACGAGCCCGACATGGACATGACGAGCGCCGACGATGCGCGCTCGGATGCCCCGGGCCGGGACGACGCGTCCGCGACGTTCACCGGGCGGGAGGACGCACCCCAGGCGCTCCGTCGCCGCGGACCGCTCGTCACCCGCTGGATCGGCTTCTCGGCCCAGCGCCGGCGGGCTCGGGAGCGGACGAATCGCCTGCAGCATCACGACACCGGCGCGGCACGGTCCGGCTCCTGAAACCCGCAGCCCGCGCCCCGGCCCTCAGCGGCGCCGGCTGCGGGTGGGAAGGACCAATGCTTCGATGACGTTGCGCAGCTCGGTTTGGCGCTGCGCGGCGTCGGTGACCTGATCGTCGAGGCCGAGCCTCCAGGCCAGATCCCGCCTGTCGGGTTCGCGATGCAGCGCCTCCACCAGGTCGGCCTGGGCCTCGATCGCGCTTCGGTCGCGCGCCAGCCCGGCCTCGACCAGCCCGTCGGCCTGCCGGCGCAGGGCCCCGCCGACCTCGTCGAGACCGATCTCGGGGTGGTACTGCACGCCCCAGAACGTCCCGCCATCGTGCCGGATTTCGGCCGCCTGAACCACGGTGCTGCGGTTGACCGCGAGCAGGACGGCGCCGTCCGGAAGCGTCTCGACCTCGTCGGTATGGATGCTGGGCGCATCGTAGGCGGCGGGCCGCCCCTTGAGGAGCGGATGGGACCGTCCCGCCTCGGTCGGCGTGATGCGGCGCGCGAACCCCGCCTCGGGGCCGTTGCGGTTCTGCCGGACCGTGCCCCCCGCCGCCACCGTCGCCAGTTGCAGCCCGGCACAGGAGCCGAAGGCGGGTGTTCCCGCCGCGAAGGTCGCGCTCATGAAGGCCAGGGACCGTCGGACCTCGGGCGTCTCCTCGTAGAGATGCAGCGGCGAGCCGGACAGGAAGACCGCATCGTAGCCGGCCAGGCTCTCGCCGAACGGCAGGGCGCCGTCGGCATCGGCCGGCTTGATCCTGTGGCAGGTCGCCCCCGGGGCGAGCTGGTTCAGCATCGCCACATAGGTCTCGCCGGAGGAGCGCCCGACGCTGTCGCGACGCTCTTCGCGGGCCTCCGGCGGCTCGCTCTCGGCGACGAGGAAGCGAAGCCCTGATGGCGATGCTGGCAAGGGACGGATGCTCCGGGGAGACATTCCCCGGAAACCCGAACCGGTGACCGCCACCGGTGTTCCCGGGCGGGCGGACCTGCCGCAGGGCGAAGGGCCGGAGAATCCCGGGTCCCCGACGGGCCGGACCGGACGCCCCTCCGCGGTCTCAGAGGAACTTGGCGGGATCGGGGTTCGGCGGGGCCGGCTTCACGTCCGACCGGTTCCACCAGCCGCCGCCGAGGGCCTGGAACAGGGCGGCGGTGTCGGCATACTGGTTGGCCCGGGCGCCGGCCGACGTCACCAGGGCCGAGAGGTAGGATTGCTGCGCGATCAGCACCTGCGTGCTGTTGAGGGCGCCGGCGGCGTATTGCTTGCGGATCAGCCCCAGGCTCTGGCCCGTCGCCCGCTCGGCGGCCGAGGCGGCAGCCACCGCCTGGGCATCGGACTGGAGCGCGCGCAGGGTGTCGGCGACGTTCTGGAAGGCGCCGATCACCACGGCGCGGTACTGGGCCTGGGCCTGAGCCAGCGTTTCCTCCGCCGCGCGCTGGCGCCGGAACAGGGTTCCGGCATCGAAGATCGGCTGGGCCACGGTGCCGACGATGCCGTAGAACGAGGCCGTCGAGGCCGCGAGCTGGGCGATCCGCACCGCGCTGGCCCCGCCATTGGCGGTGATGTTGAATTGCGGCAGGCGGTTGGCCACCGCGACGCCGATTGCGGCGCTGGCCTGCTGGACGTTGGCCTCCGCCGCCTTCACGTCCGGACGCTGCTGAACGAGGCGCGAGGGCAGACTGACGGGCAGGCGGGTCGGCAGGCGCAGGGAGGCCAGGGTGAAGGTGGCGGCGATCTCCTCGCTCGGCAGGCGCCCGACCAGCGCGGTGAGCAGGTTGCGCTGCTGGGCGAGCTGCTTCTCCAGCGGCGGCAGCAGCTGCATCGAGACCGAGAGGGCGGCCTGCTGCACCACCACGTCGGCCCCGGCGATCTGCCCGAGGGAGAGCTGCTTGTTGTAGAGGGTGAGGACTTCGGTCTGGGCCTGGATCACCTTGCGGGTGGCGTCGATCTGCGCCCGCAGCGACGCCTCCTGGATCGCCGCCAGCACCACGTTCGTGGTCAGGGTGAGGTAGGTCGCCTCGAGCTGGAAGCGCTGGTTCTCGGCCTGGGCCTCCAGCGACTCGATCTGGCGCTGGTTGCCGCCGAACACGTCGGGGGTGAACGAGACCGTCACCTGCGGCGTGTAGAGACTGTAGAAGAGCTGCCGCGTGTCGTTGAGCGGCCCCTGCAGGGCGCCGCCGGGCGCCTTCTGGCGCGAGCCGAGGCCGTTGGCACCGACCACCGGGAACAGCGTGCCGCGCTGCGCCTCCACGTTCTCCTGGGCGATCCGGAGCGACGCCTGCGCGGCGTCGAGGTTCGGGTTGTTGGCCAGGGCTTCGGCCACGAGGCGGTCGAGGGCGGGCGAACGGAACAGGGTCCACCACTGCCCGGGCACGTCGGCGCCGGACACGAAGGTCTGGTCGGCCGAGCCGCCGTGGACGGTGCGGACGGCGTCGGCGGCGGTGGGGTTGCCGAGCGGCTCGCGGGTGTAGCGGATGGCGGGCGGATCGGCGGGCGGCCGGTAATCCGGCCCGACGACGCAGCCGCCGACCGCACTCAGGACCAGGGCGGCGAGGCCGGTGCGGACCATCGGGCGCAGGCTCGGCGCCCGGCCTGGCCGGAGCTTGATCTCGGGGGATGCCGCCATGGTGTCGGAGATTCCTGTCGCCGTCCGCGGCGGTAGAGGCGCCGGGCCGGCACCGAAGTCAACGCGGGCCTTCGCCGGCCCGGAGAAGCGTGATCGCGTCCTCATGCGGGCTCGACCCGGGCGGCCGCGCGGGCGGCCGTCGGCGACAGGGTCGCGGCCGGGACCCGGCGCGAGAACAGCGCGATCAGGATCGGCACCACCACCAGGATGAGGATCGGGGCGAGCAGGATGCCGCCGACCACCACCAGGGCTAGAGGCTTCTGCACCTGCGAACCGATGCCGGTGGAGATCGCCGCCGGCAGCAGGCCGACGCAGGCGGCCACGCAGGTCATCATGACCGGCCGCATGCGCACGTTGGCGGCCTGCCACACCGCCTCGGCCCGCCCCCAGCCGTCCTCGAGGAGCTGGTTGTAATAGGACAGCAGGATGACGCCCTCCATGGTCGAGATGCCGAAGAGCGCGATGAAGCCGATCGCCGCCGAGATCGAGAACGGCGTCAGCGTGAGGACCAGCGCGAAGATGCCGCCGATCATTGCCATCGGGATCACGCTGAGCGTCAGCGCCATGTCGGTGACGGAGCTGAAGTTGACGTAGAGCAGCAGGGCGATCAGCCCGATCGTCACCGGAACCACGAGGGTCAGGCGCTGCACGGCGTCCTGCAGGTTGGTGAACTGGCCGACCCATTCGAGGTGGAACCCGGCCGGCAGGGTCACGTCCTGGGCGATCCGGGCCTGGGCCTCCAGCACCGCGCCGCCGAGATCGCGGCCGCGCACGGAGAACTTCACCGGAATGTAGCGCTCCTGGTTCTCGCGGTAGATGAAGGCGGCGCCCGAGACGAGCTCGACCGTGGCGATCTCGGACAGCGGCACCTGGATCACGCCGCCCGCCGGGTTCGCCGCCCCGACGGTGATGTTGCGGATGGTCTCCAGGCTGCGCCGGTATTGCGGGGCGAGGCGAATACGCATCGGGAAGTGACGGTCCGAGCCGTATTCGTAGAGGTCGCCCGCCGTCTGCCCGCCGATCGCCGCCTGCACGGTGGTGTTGACGTCTCCCGGCGAGAGGCCGTAGCGCGCGGCCTTGCGCCGGTCGATGTCGATCCGCACCGTGGGCTGCCCCAGGGAGGCGAACACCGCGAGGTCGGTGATGCCGGGGACCTTCGCCAGGCTGGCCTTGATCGCCTCCGCCGTCTTCGTCAGGTCGTTGAGGTCGTTGCCGTAGATCTTGACCGAGTTCTCGCCCTTCACGCCCGAAGCGGCCTCCTGGACGTTGTCCTCGATGTACTGGGAAAAATTGAACTCGATGCCGGGAAAGGCCTCGTCCAGCTTGGCCGCGAGGTCGCGGACCAGCCCTTCCTTGTCGAGGCCCTTGCGCCAGGTGTCGAACGGTTTCAGGGGCGCCAGGATTTCGACGTTGAAAAAGCCGGTGGCGTCGGTGCCGTCATCCGGGCGGCCCTGGTGCGACAGCACCGTCACCACCTCGGGCACCTCGGCGATGATCTTGCGCAGGCGCTCGACGGAGGCGTTGCCCGCCTCGAGGGAGATCGAGGCCGGCATGGTGCCGCGGATGTAGAGATTGCCCTCCTCGAGTTTCGGCAGGAACTCGAGGCCGAGGGTCCGGGCGGCGATGCCGGAGGCGCCGAGCAGGGCGGCCAGCAGGAGGAGCGACAGCACCTTGTTGCGCAGGCCCAGGCGCAGGATCCGCACGTGGCCGAAGCGTAGCAGGCGCACGATCAGTGTGTCGCGCTCCTCCACGCGCTTCGGCAGGATCAGCGCCGAGAGCGCGGGCGACACCGTGAAGGTGGCCAGGAGTCCGCCGATCAGGGCGTAGGCGTAGGTCTTGGCCATCGGCCCGAAGATGTGGCCCTCGACGCCCGTCAGGGTGAAGAGCGGCAGGAAGCCGACGATGATGATGGTGGCCGAGAAGAAGATCGCCCGGTTCACCTCCGCCCCCGCGATCGCGATGGTGCCGAGGCGCCCGGTCAGGCCACCCGGCGGAGGCTGATCCTCGGAATGCTCGGGTTCGGCCAGATGCCGAAACACGTTCTCGACCATGATCACGGTGGCATCGACGATGAGGCCGAAATCGATGGCGCCGAGGGAGAGGAGGTTGGCCGAGTCCCCGCGCAGGACCAGGATCAGGATGGCGAAGCCGAGGGCGAACGGGATGGTCGCCGCCACGATGACCGCGCTGCGCAGGCTCCCCAGGAACAGCCACTGCACGACGAAGACCAGCACCACGCCGGAGACGAGGTTGTGCATCACCGTATGGGTGGTGGTGTGGATCAGGCCGCTGCGGTCGTAGATGCGCTCGACTCGCACGTCGGGAGGCAGGATGCCGCTGGCGTTGATCTTGTCGATCTCGGCATTGACCAGACGCAGCGTCGGCAGGCTCTGCCCGTCCCGGCTCATCAGGACGATACCTTCGACAATGTCGTTGTCGCCGTCATGGCCGACGATGCCGAGGCGCGGCGCGTGCGAGACCCGGACCTCGGCGACGTCGCGGACCAGCACCGGCACGCCGTTGACCTGCGTCAGCATCGTGTCGCGGATGTCGTCCATGTCGCGGATGAGGCCGATGCCCCGGACCACGGCCGATTGCTCGCCCACGTTGAGGGTCTGGCCGCCGACATTGATGCTTGAATTGTTCAGCGCCGTGACGAGCTGGACCAGGGTCAGGCCCTGGGCCTGGAGCCGGTTGAGGTCGACCGCGATCTCGTATTCCTTGGTCCGGCCGCCGAAGGCCGTCACGTCGACCACGCCGGGGATCGCCTTGAACCGGCGCTGCAGCACCCAGTCCTGCAGGGTCTTCAGGTCGGTGGAGGAGTATCCCTTCGGACCCGTCACCTTGTAGCGCATGATCTCGCCCACGGGGCTCGTCGGCGAGATCTGCGGCTGAGCGCCGTTGGGCAGGGGCGGCAGCTGCGCCAGCCGGTTGAGCACCCGCTGCAGGGCCTCCTGGTAGGTGAAGGCGTAGGTGAACTGCACCTTCACGTCGGAGAGGCCGAACAGCGAGATGGTGCGCACCACGGTGGCGTTGGGAATGCCGGCGAGCTGCACCTCCAGCGGGATGGTGATGTAGCGCTCGATCTCGTCGGCGGATTGCCCGGGATTCTGCGTGATGACGTCGACCAGCGGCGGCACCGGATCGGGATAGGCCTCGATGTTGAGCTGGGTGTAGCTGGCATAGCCGAGCGCCAGCATCGCCACGAACAGCAGGAACACCAGCACGCGCTGGCGCAGGGCGAAGACGATGAGGCTGTTCATGGCGGATTGTTCATGGCTGGCCGTTCATGGCTGGCTGTTCATGTGGGAGGGGCGTGCGGCCCCTCAGGAGGCCTTGTCGCCGCTCGTCGCCCGATCCATGAACACGGCACCCCGGGTGACGATCGACTCGCCGGCGGAGATCCCGTCCGTCACCTGCGCCATGCCGCCGGCGGTGAGGCCGAGGGTGATGTCGCGGGCCTCGATGGCGCCGTCGGGCCGGGCGACCCAGACATGCGCGCGCGCGCCCTCGTAGACGATGGCGCCCGTCGGCACGGCCGGTGCCGACTGCTCCGGCCCGGTGAAGAGGGTGAAGCTGGCGAACATCTCGGGCTTCAGGACCTGGTCCGGATTCTCGACTTGGCTGCGCACGGCGAGGCGGCGGGTCGCCGGATCGAGGCTGGCCGCCAGGTAGTCGACCCGCGCCTTGAAGACCCGGTCTCCGAAGCCCGCCACCGTCGCCGCGACCTCCTGGCCGATCCGGACCCGGGGGATCTCGCTCTCGCGCACGTTGGCCACCAGCCACACCGTCGAGAGGTCGCCGATGACGAAGACCGGGTCGCTGGAACTCGACAGGTACTGCCCGAGCCCGACCTTGCGCTGGACGATGGTGCCGGCGATCGGCGCCCGGATCTGGGTCTCGGAACTCAGGGTGCCTTTCTTTTCGTAGGCGGCGATCTCCGCATCGGTCTTGCCGAGCAGGCGCAGGCGGTTCTTCACCGCATCCAGGCTGGCCTCGGCGGTCCGCAGGTCGCTCTGGGCCCCGATCACGTCGTTCTGGGCCGCCTGATAGTCCTTCAGGGCCACCGCCCTGGCCTGAAACAGTTCCTGCTGCCGGGCCGCGATGGTCTGGTCCAGCTTCAGCAGGGCAGTCGCCTTGGCGATCGTGTTGAGTGCGGCCTGGTAGTCGCTCTGGGCCTGGAGCATGTCGGTCGCCTCGAGGGTGAGGAGGACGTCACCCGCTTTCACCTCGTCGCCCGCCCGCACCAGAACCTTCGTCACCCGTCCGGCATACGGCGAGGTGACGGGCACGTTCTCGTCGTCGTTGAGGGCGATGCGGCCCTCCGCCATGCCCTCGGGCCGGAAGCTCCGCACCGTCACGGGCACGATGCCGAGAGCGGCGCGCTGCGCCGGGCTGGGACGGAAGACGCGGGCCACCGGCGCGGCCCGCGTGCGGACGACATCCGCGGCCGGGGCATCCGGCGCGGCGAAGGGCGCCCGGATCGAGGCCCCGGCCCAAGTGATGAAGCCCAGGGTCGGGCCGGGCCAGATTCCGGCGGCCACGACGGCGCCGGTCAGCAGCCCGAGGGGAATGACGATCCTGGCGATCGCACGCGGTGTCCTGGTCATCAGGCGCAATTTCGTTTCGGGTTGGTCGTGGAGCGGCATCCGGAGCGATCGCGGATCAGGCGAACGCCACCCCGGACGAAGGCGTCAGGCGAAGGTCGGGGGCGCGTCACCGTCCCGGATCGTCGTCCCGGATCGGCGCGGAGCCGCAATCCGGCCAGCCCCAGGTCCGAGATGGGACCGGGAATCGGAGACACGGCCGCACCGGGCGACGCCATAGCGGGTCCGCACTCCATTTGCGTGACATGGTTCGAGGCGCCCACCACCGATCCGGGCATCCGCAGGACCGTCGCCGGTGCGCGAGCGGGATGGCTGCCAGGGGGCGCGTGTCGTCGAAGCCGGGATCGGAGACATGATGGAGTCCGGCTCCGTCGATCGGACCGGTCGCACCGGCGAATCATGCGCGTTTCACGTGACGCCTCCCAGACGGGAGGGTATCTGCCAGACAAGTTCAGGAATAATCCCGGCAAAAACCGCCTCTCGGGCGATTAACATGCGCTGATGCATCTTTGCATCACGACTCTCGAAATCGTGCTCGAAATCCGTTGGTGCGGGGCACGCATGATTCAGGGCGTTGCCCGGAAGGAATAGGTCGCGCCGACTCCGACCGAGACGTGATCGACCGACCCGAAGCGCTGGACGATCGGACTGCGGGCGGCATCGAACAGCAGCCGGTCGTAACGGGCATAGACCAGGGTCTGCCAAGCCTCCGACCAATCATACGCGACGGCGCCCCCGATGCCGGCCGAGCGGAGGCCGCCCTTCGGATCGTAGGATGCGAGACCCGGTGCGCGCCCCGAAAAGCCGAAATCAATGCGCTGGGACGCGGCGTCGGCCAGCACAAGGCGCGGGCCCGCGCTCAGGGTGAAGCGCCCGAACCGGCCGATCGCGTCGCCCGCGAGCTTGATCTGGATACCGTCACGGGCGCGGACGCCCTGGGTCACCTCGGCGCGCAGGCGCAGGGTCTCATCCGCGAACCACAGCTCTCCGAAGACGCCGAGCCCCACCGTGAGGGGCACCGTCGGCAGGCCCGGGGTGAAGTGGACATCCCGCGCCGAACGCCCCTCCCGCAGGTCGATCACCGGGCCCATCCGCACGGCGCCCGCCTCGACCAGGGTGGCGTCGAGGCCATCGTCCGGCGACCACCATTCGGGCGCTTCCCCGGCCCGGCGGAACGACAGGTAGGGCAAGCCCCAGAGCGACGTCCGGTCCGAGCCCTGGAAGCGCGGCCCCGTCCCGGCGAGTGCGCCGATGGTGTAGACGGTGCCGGGCGCAAACAGGCTCCCGAGATCGTCGGCCCGCGCATCCCCCGGACAGGTTCCCGCGGCCGACAGGATCATCGCCGCCATGGCGAGGCGCCTGCGTCCGCCCGGGGGCGCCACCTGCGTTTCACCGGAGGATCGCTCGGAGCCCATCATCATTCCGCTGCCTTCCAAAGCTGCCCCCCCAGTCCGGGTCTCGCAAGCCGGGTCCCCCAAGCCCGCAAGCCCAGTTCCGCGCGTCATCGGACCCGGCGAACATGCCGTGTGAGGGGGGAGAGTGATGGTGGCCGGGAGGACCGGACCATCGATCAAGAGAGCACCGAACCATCTATTGATGGAGTTGGCGCACCAGCCCATCGAAGGGGTCAAGGGGATGGGAAAGTCAATTGCCGCGGCACGCTTCCACAGACTAGCCCAGCACATCCCGGCGGAAATGATGAACGATCCCGCACGCCGGGCGGCCGCAACCCGTCGATCCGCCGCAGGGTGCGGTTCGCGCCGAGGCTACCGGAGTTCCAGCACGCCGAGCCGGTCGGAAGCCGCCAGCGCGATCTGTCGAGCCGGCGGCAGGACGCTGACGCTCACGGACCCGTCGTCGCCGAAGCGGTGCAGCCGCGCCGCGTGCGGCGGCCGGGACAGGCGCAGAGTCACGGACCGCGCCGGGATGTCGGGACGGGGCTCGCGGGCCTGCCGGTCCCAGCCGTCGAGCCCGAGCCAGAACGGCACCAGCACGGCGCCGTCCGCCCGGTGGAAGCGGGCCGTCACGAGGTCCGGCACCGTTTCGGGCAAGGTGACGCCGATCGGGTCGGGGCCGCCTCCCGCGGCAGGGCCGGCTTCCGCAGCGTGGCCGCCGAACAGACGGATCAGGCTGCGCACGGCGACGAACGAGGCGCCCGGCGTGCCATCGGGGTTCAGGAGCCCGAACCGGCTCTCCGGGTCGGTGTCGCCCCGGTCGAAGGAGGCGATCAGCTCGTAGAGGTAGGTTCGCCGCACGCCCTGCAGGTAGCTCCAGAGAAGAAGACGCGGCAGGTAGCGGGCGCGGATGCCCTCCGAGACCGGCAGGTGGGCGCTGCGGGTGGCCAGGGCCGTGTGGTAGCCGTTCTCGGTGACGATCACGGGCGCGGTGCCGAAGACCGGCCGCACGGCCGCGAGGAAACCCGCGAGGCTGCCCGCGCCCCGGGTCTCGGGATGCTCGAGCCCCGGATAGGCGTGGACGTTGGCGAAGTCGACCGATCCGGACAGGTTCTCGGCGGCCGCGATGTTGGCCTGGATGTAGCTCGGCCCGGCGACCTTCACGGCGGGGAAGCGCCGGTCCTCGCGCACGGCGCGGAACAGGGCCGCCTGATGCGCGGCGGAGAGGCGGGCGAGGCCCGGCCCGGCGGCCACCGGCGGCTCGTTGCCGCCCTCCGCGATGACGAGTCCGTCCGCCGCCCAGCCGGCGATCTCGGCGAACCGCTCCGGTGGCACCCGCGGGCCGGGGGTGAGGCCGTCGTAGAACACGAGGCTGAAGCGATAGCCCCGGCGGGCGAGGGTGGCGATGCGGGCGAACTGCCCGGCCGGCTCCGACCCGACGAGCACGATATCGTCGCGCAGGTGACGCACGCCGAGGTCGTCGAGGGCCGCCGCACAGGCCGCGAAGCGCTCCACATAGGGCGTGCCGCCATGGCCGAAATGCACGTTGATCCCGATGGCGTCGACGAGATCCGCGCAGCGATGCGTCGGCACGGTCTCGGCTTCCGCCCGGCCCGCGAGCGCCCCGGCCGTCAGGACGAGGGCCGCGCGGCGGGTGAGGCCGCTCACGTCCGACCCAGGACGACGCGGGCGACGGCGCGCGGGTCGAGGGTGCGCGGGGCGGGCACGGAGTTCGGTCGCGGCGCGTCCTGGACCGCCCGCAGGACCTCGCGCAGATGCCGTCCGAGCAGCGCCGGCGCCTCCGCCGAGCTGAAGTTATGGTCGATGTCCGGAACGATCGTGACCGGTGCGCCGAGGCGGCGGTCCGCCGGTCCGGGGGAGCGGCCGAGATGGCGGCGCAGGGCGGCGAGCCCGGGATCGCCCGCGCTGTAGATCAGGCGGATCGTGGCGCCGCGGCGCCGCAGCCGGGCCACCCGCCGGGCGGCTGAGCCGCCGGGGGAGACGGGCTTCACCAAACGCCGGAGGCGGCGCAGGGCGGTTGCGAGCCCGCGCCGGGCCAGCGTCGCGCCGATCGCACCGACCCGGATCTGCCCGCTCAGGAGCCGCCGCCAGGTCGCGCCCCGGGTCAGCAGCGCCGCATAGGTCGAGGTGCTGCCGAAGACCTGACGGATCACGGCGTCGACGTCCTGGCCCGGGTCCCAGTCGAAGCAGTAGAGGTTGATCAGGAGGGCACCATCGACCCGCGCGTCCCGGCACAGGGCCTGGAACGCCGCGTAGGCGCCGCTGCAATTGCCGACGAGCACGACGCGGCTGCCGGTCTCGGCGACTGCGTCGAGGGCGCAGCGGATGTCCTCGAACCCGTCCGGGGCGAACGGCGGCTTGCGCGCGTCCGGCCGGTCGCCGCTGTCGCCGATGCCCGCGAGGTCGAAGCGGAGCGACGGGACACCGTCGGTCGCGAGCGAGCGGGCGAGATCCGTGGTCTGCCGGCCCCAGCCCGAATGCACGGTCATGCCGGTGGACACGAACAGCACCGTCGGCGCATCGGGCTCCCTCCGTCGGGGCGAGCACCGGATGCCGAACAGGTCCGGGTGGAACCGCACCGGCGCCTCGGTCCAGCCGGGGCCGTCGAGGCGCGCCGGGGCGAGGCGCAGGGGAACGGCCGGCTCGGTGCGCGTCATCCCCGCCGCAGCGAAGGCCGTGACGCGGGCGAAGGCCGCATCCGGGATTTCGGCGAAGATCGGGTCCCCGATGAGCGCGGCCAGACCGGGGAACGGCCCCGCCTCGACTTCGCTGCCGAGGGCGGTCAGCCGGGCCGCCAGGGCCTTGGTCTCGGAGGCCAGGAGCAGGACCTGCGGTGCCGGCGGACGCACGATGGCGCTGGCGTCGAGGTTCTGGAGGTCGGCCAGGAAGGCCGGACCCAGGCGAAAGCCGCCGACGCTGAGGCTGTCGGAGGCCTGAACTTGGGTCTTGGTCTGGGTCTGGACCGAACCCGGCCCCTCCGCCACGCCCCCGACCGTCCGGGCGCGCAGCCGCATCTCGCGCAGGTAGGCCCGCCCCGTGGCGGCCGGCGCCAGCAGGACGAGCCGGTCCACCGGCTCCGCCCGGGTCGTCAGGACGGCGAGGTTGGCCCCGAGCCGCAGGCCGACCAGGACGACCTCCGTGACGCCGGTCGCCTCGCGCAGGAAGCGGACCGCTTGGCCGATCGCCGCGACGCACGTCTCGACCCGGACCTCGCCGGCATCGCTGGCATCACCGGAATCGCCCTCGCCCGGATAATCGAAGCGCAGGGTCGGACAGCCCGCCGCGGCGAGCCCTTCCGCCAGCGCCCGCCAGGGCCGGTGGGCGGCCAGTTGCTCGAAGCCGTGCGCGCCGCACAGCACGACGCCGCGCCGGCCCGCGGCCGGGTGGAGCCAGCCGAACAGGCCGCCGAAGGTCACCGGGGTGGCGGCCGAGAGAGCGGAGGAGGAAGTGGACGAGGGGGCGGCCGAGGGGGCGGCACCGCCCGTGATTCCGGAGCGAACATCAGACACCATGACCGAACCTCGCGATGTCCTGACTGTTGAGGGCCGACACCTCCCCCTGCGGGAGGTGGTGGGCGCCGGGAAACGTGACGAACCGCTCCGTCCCGGGCGCGAGGTGGAAACCGTTGTCGCATGGCCGCGCCCCGGGACTTTTCACCCGCACACCGAGGGCGAGGTGATCCGTCGTGATCCGCAGGGTCGGCGTGCGAGCCCCGGCGACGGGCTCCACGCGCAGGCCGATCGCGGTGCGGGCGATCGGTCGCGGGCCGGGGAAGTGGAAGCTCTCGGCCAGGCCGGTGCCGCTCGCGTCGGTCAGGCAGGCCTGGGCGACATCGTGGATGCGCGGCCCGAAGCGATAAGCGTCGGTGGCATCGAAGAAGCGGCCGAGCATCTCGGAGGAGGACAGGGTCAGCGAGGCCCGCGGGCCGATCGCGACAGCGCGCTCGGCCTTCGCCGCGACCCGGCCGCTCCGATCCGCGAAGGTCAGGCGCAGGCCGAGGGTCAGCGCCTCGGCGGTCTCGTTGTGGACGTGGAGATGGAGCCCGTTCAACCCTTCGTCCGACAGGGTGACCTGAACCGGGCGAAAGGCGCGCTTCAGGGCGTACCAGCCGGATTTCGGGGCTTGGGTCCGGTCGATCACGCCCCAGCCGGTGCCCGGCCCGAGATCGCGCAGGAACCAGACGAGGCCGCCGGCGGTGGGGGAGCGCGCCCGGCGCCACTCGGCGAAGGTGGCCTCCATCACCTCAGCGACGGCGGCCCGGCCGAGTTCGAGGTAGCGCTGCGGATCGGTGGCGCGCAGGGTCGCGGGATCGACGCCGTAGAGCAGGGCGACATAATGGTCGCGCACCTGCTCGAAGTCCCAGTCGGCCCCCCGGTCGCGGGGAATACCCGCGTCCCAGGCCGGGTCGGACGGGTCCATCCCGCCCAGGGTCTCCGGATCGGGCAGGGTCTCGGGATCGGGCAGGGTCTCGGGATCGGGCAGGGTCTCGGGATCGGGAAGATTGGCGAAGGCGAGGCACTCGGTGGCGAAGCCCAGCTCGGCCCGGCGGGCATCCTCCAGGGGGCGGCGGTAGGCGCCGACGCCGTAATAATGGGTGCAGCCGGCGCTCACCGAGAACGGCAGGTCGCCGCCCGAGGGCGAGTTCGGCACCACCACGAGGTCGGGGCGCATCGTGGCGACCTGCGCCGGCAGGGTCTCGGCACAGAAGGCATCGGCCCAGACGCTGCGCGGGGCGCCCAGCATGGCGGCCTGCTGCCAGACCTCGCTGCCGCCGCAGAGCACCGCGAGGGACGGCGCGAGCTGCGTGCGGTCGAGAAATCCCGCCATCTCGCGGGCGAGGCTCGCGGCGAAGTCCGGATCGTCGTGGGGATAGTCGAAGTTCGCCAGCATCAGGTCCTGCCAGACCAGGAGGCCGGCGGCATCGCAGTGATCGAAGAACTCGGACGACGGGTACAGCGTGGTGCCGGACACGCGCAGCATGTTCATGCCGGCCTCGCGGGCCAGGGCGACGAGGGCGGCGTCCTCTTCCGATCCAAGGCCGACGAGATCCGGCGGCATCCAGTTGGCGCCCCGGCAGAAGATCGGCACGCCGTTGACCGCGAGCGAGAGCCCCGCCTCGAAGGGCCGGGTCAGCGACAGGGTGCGAAAGCCGGTCCGGCCGAGATCGACGGGAGCGCCGTCGATGTCCACCGTCACCGGGTGGAGATGGGGCGTCCCGTGGGTGTGCGGCCACCAGGGCGCGACGCCGGGAAGCTCCAGGGTGCCGACGAACAGGCCGGGTTCGGCCTCGGTCAGGCCGACCTCCCGCCCGTCGCACCGGAGCGTGACGGAGACGGCCCCGCCGGGGATGCGCAGCCGTGCGGCGAGAGACCCGGTGGCGCCGTCGAGGGAGGCCCTCAGATCGGCCTCTGCCAGCCGCGACGGGGCCGGCTCCACCGTCACGGGCCGATAGGGGCCGACGCAATCGACCGCCGGGCACCAGCCCGGCATGAAGCCCAGGAGGCTCGTCCGCACGTGGCGCAGGGCGCCGGGAGTGACCATCCGGGGACGCCAGCGGCCGCGCTTCGATGGCCGTTCGAGCTGCGCCGTCAGGGACCGGAAGCAGAGCGCGAGATCCGTTCTTGAGGCGAGATCGGCGTCGATGACGTAGGCTTCGAACATCGAGCGGGTGACCAGCACCGGAACGCCGTCGAGCCAGATTTCGGCCAGGGTCGCCAGACCCTCGAAGCGCAGGCGCACCGGACCGGTCTCGCGCAGGCTGGTCCGATACCACGCGTCGCGATCGTGGATCGGCGTTGGCGCAGCCTCCGACCAGCGCCCGGCGTCGCGCAGGGCGGCCGCAACGGTGCCGGGGACGGGAGCCGGAATCCAGTCGGTCGCCCGTTCCACCAAGTCGCCCGGTCCGGCGCAGGCGCCGGGCGGCGTCAGGGCGAGGCGCCAGGGGCCGGCTACCGCCCGCGGCGCCACACCCCCGATCGAACGAAGACGAGCCACGATCCGCCTCGCTCAGCCGGGAACGCGGTCGAGGGCGCGGTCGAGGGCATCGAACACGTCCGCGTAGGTGGCGGCGAGCCGGTCGAGGCGCGGGGTCAGCCCGTCGGCGCTACGCCGGTGGAAAGCCCGGGCGAGCTGGAACTGGAAGGCTTTCGCTTCGGCGCCGAGCCGATGGGCGGCCTCGGATGCGGGACCGAAGAGACCGCGCCCCATTCCCTCGAGCCAGGTGCCGGCGAGCCCGGTGCCGTCGAGCCAGGCGAGATGGCTCGCCAGCAGCTCGAAATTCGCCCCGAGCTGGCGCGTGGTGTTGAAGGCGTAGGCGTGGAAGACGGCGAGCGGGCGGGTCACCAGGGCAGGCGCCGTCGCCGCGAGGGTGTCACGGAAGGCCACGACCGGGTTCCGCTCCGGGGCCCGGGCGCGATGGCGCTTGAGGAGGTCGAGGGCAGCGCCCGGGAGATCGGCCGGGCCCAGGGGCTTGGCGATCGCCTTCACGAATTCGGCGTAGGGCGGCAGCACCGCGGGACCGAAGATGCCTCGGTAATCGTCGCCCGAGAGCCGGAACCGGCCGGCATTGTGGAGATAGTCGAGTTCCCGGGCCTCGGGATCGAGGGCCAGGATGCCGATCGTGGTCTTGCCGTGGTCCCGGCCGTAGGTGGTGCCGTGGGTGTCCGGCAGGTGGATCGCATCGACCTCCACCAGCACCGGCCGTCCGCGGGCGGCCAGCGCCCGGGCATGCGTCTCGAGGCCGTCGTAGACCGCGAGTTCCAGCACCTCCAGCCCGTAGAGCCGTTCAAGGTCGGCGGCGGGCGGCTTGAAGAAGGTGAACTGGTCGCCCTCGAAATCCTGCCGCAGGGTGAAGCCCAGCATCGCCTCCGGCACGAGGCCGCGCCCGTGCAGGAGTTCGATCCAGAGGTCGACGTAGCAATTCGTCTCCGGCCAGTTGCGGTCGGCCCCGTGGAGCGGGTGCGGCGCATGGGGCTGGTCGGCGCCGGGCACGGGCGACGTCCGGGCGAGAGCGGCAGTCACCGGATCAGCCCCACAGGGTGGCGCGCACGGAATCCGGCCAGGCGGCGAGGTCCAGGCCGTGATGGCGCAGGAGGGCGAGGGTGATCCGCTCCAGGCCGAAGCCGACGCAGGCGGTGTGGGCCACGCTGCCATCGGCCTGGCGCAGGTCCCAAGTCGTGCCGAAATGATCCTGGTGGTAGTTGAAGCTGAGGCAGGCGGTCGGCTTCTCGACGCTGTTGACCGGCACGTTCAGCTCGAACTTCAGGTTCTGCTGGCGCTGGTTGTTGGCGAGCATGCGCCCGGCGCGGCCGAAGAACGGATCGTTGGCGACATCGATCGCCAGCGGCAGGGCGAGGCTGCGGATCATCTCGGTGCCGCGGGCGAGCCAGGATTCGCGGAAGGCCAGCACCTGCTCGGGGCTCCCCATGCGGACGTATTCGCGCATCCGGAACAGCTGCATTCGGGTCGGCTCGAGGCTCGGCTCGCGCCGGAAACAGTAGGATTGCAGGTCGAACAGGCCGCCCCCGGCGGGCAGGGGGCCTCGCGCGGCCGCGGCGGGATAAAGCGGGTAGCAGGCCGCCGGGGTGAGGACGATGTCGGTCGCCCGCTGCTGGCCGGTCCAGTCGTTCCGGGCCTCGACGCAGGCCAGAAGCTCGGCGTGCTCCGCCTCGTTGCCGCAGAAGCTGTGCACCGTGCCGGCAAGGTTCGGGAAGCCCTTCAGGTAGCCGCTGCGCTCGAAGGCGGGCCGGCTCATGGCGGGGGGAAAGCGCATCACCTCGGCCCCATCCGCCGCGCCGAGGCGGGTGATCAGGCGCTCCAGGGCATCCACCACGCTCTCGAAGTCGCCGCTGCGGCCGTAGAGGCCGTCGACGCCGGTGCGGACCAGGAGGCCCTGGTCGAACAGGCGGTCGAGAAAGCTCGGTGCGTCGGTCCCCGCATCGTCGGCGATGGTGTCGGCGGGAAGTGAGAAGGTCGATTCCATCACGCGCTCATGAGCTGTCCGCCACCCTTCTGCACGAGCAGGAGCTTGGCGGTGTTGGCGAGGATGCGGTCGTTCCCGATCATCAGCGGTGCCGACAGGACGTCGCGCAGGGGCCGGCCGAGACTGAAAGGCGTGCCGTTCTTGTATCCAGCGAGGCCGACGATCGCGAGGGCACGCTGCACGATGTCGACGGCCATCTCGGACGCGGTGGTCTTCAAGTTGTTGAGCATGACCGCGAAACCGATGGAGCCGATCGCGTCGGCATCGCCCTGTACGTCCTCGTAACGGACCAGGGCGGCGACGATGGCGCTCCGCAGGGCCTGGAGCGTATTTGAGACCTCGGCGAGGCGCAGGGCCGTGGGCGGGACCTGTCCGGGCTGGCGCCGGGCCTCTCCCTGCACGAAGGCGCGGGCGCGATCGACGGCCGCATTCGCGATGCCGAACCAGACGCTGCTCCACAGGAGATGCGAGGCGGCCAGCATCGACTGGGCGGCGATTTCGGCGAAGGGCTTCGGCAGGATCTGCGCGACCGGAAGGCCCCGGGCCTCCAGGCGAAAGCCGTCGCTGCAGGTGCCGCGCATCCCGAGAGTGTCCCACACGCTCGTGCGCTCCAGGAAGATCTGGTCGGCGAGGAGGGCCACCAGTACCTGATCGGAGCCCGCCGCGTCCGGATGGCGCCGGGCGGTGGCCAGGATGAGATCGGCCTGCCGGCCATAGGAGATGACGGACGCATCCTTGCCGAGGGAGAACACGCCGTCCTCCGCCTCCACGGCGCAGAAGCTGGTGCGCAGGTCGCCGCCGATGCCGGCCTCGGTGGTCGAGGAGGCCACGAGCAGCTGCTCGCGAGCGATCCGCTCCATGAGCTGGCAGTGCCAGGCGCTGTCGAGCCCGTGGGCCACGAGGCTCGCGACCTTGATGTGATGCATGGCGAACACCATCGCGGCGTTGCTGCAGGCCTGGCCGAGGGTACTGCAGACCACCGCCACCTGGCGCAGACCTGCGCCCTCGCCCTCGAACTGGCTTGGGATCTGAAGGCCCAGCAGCCGTTCCGCCTTCAGCGCCGCGACCGCCTCCGCGGGGAAGCGGCCCTCGCGGTCGACCGCGTCGGCGTGTTGGGCCGCCACGGCTGCCGCGCGCTGGGCACGCTGGGCCAGGGCGTTCACGCCGCGACCGACTGCAGCACCGCGGACACGGTCTCGCGGATCGCCCGGATCGTGGAGAAGGACCGGCGGGTCAGGAACTCGTCCGGGAACTCGATGCCGAAGCGCTCCTCGAGGGCGAGCATCAGCTGCACAGAGCCGAACGAATCGAGACCGCGGTCGAACAGACTGTCGTCCTCGGCGATCTGCTGCGCAACGGGGGCGAGCGCCTCGTTCGAACCGAGAATCGTCCGAATATCGTCTGAGGTAACCAAGGCACCGCTCCATTCCCGAAGGAGGTCCATGTATTGATCAGCAATCGAGATTGTCAAACGACTAAAGATTAATTGGTAAACCCGCTATTCTTGGCTCCTGACGCGTCGACAGGTGGACTAGCGCGGCAAACATCCCCTCGCTCGAATCCGCGACATTGAACAGGCTCCGCATTTCCGCCATCTCCGGACACAGGCAAGCGTTGCCGTGCGTTCGCGCAGGATGGGCGCAAGACGAGATCGAGACATCCCAGCGATGAATAAACTCTGATCCTGTCCGCCGAAGATCGGCGCGATTCAGGATAACCCGCGAAAGTTCGTGACTTCGGAGGCGCCGCGGGGCTTCATTCGACAGGACAGGCGCTGGCTGCGTGCCGCCCCTGCCGGGTGGACGACCGCACGCGGTCCGGCGGCGAGACATGATCTACAACCTGCAGATTCTGCGTGCCCTGGCCGCCTACCTGGTCTTCCTGACCCATTTCGGCCTGTACGCGGCCCCGATCCTGCCACGACCGGACGCCCTCGCCTTCGGGGCCGTCGGGGTGGACGTGTTCTTCGTCCTGTCGGGCTTCATCATGTTCGTGAGCACGGCCGGGGGGGGCGAGACGCCCGGGTCCTTCCTGCTGCGCCGGGCCATCCGGGTCGTTCCGGTCTACTGGCTCGTCACCCTCGCGCTGGTGCTGATCGTCCTGGCCGGCCTGAAGCCGATCGGGATCGTCGCGCTCCGGCCCGACTACGTCGTGCAGTCCCTGCTGTTCCTTCCGTTCTCCCGGAACGGCTACGTCGAGCCGCTGAACTCGGTGGGGTGGACGCTCAATTACGAGATGTTCTTCTATGCCGGCTTCGCCGGACTCCTGCTTGTCGCCTCGCTCAAGGCCCGTCTGATCGGGCTGGTCGCCGGCTTCCTCGGACTCGCCCTTCTCAGCCTCGCGCCGGTGCCGGGCCTGTACTGGGCCTATTACACGAAGCCCATCGTGCTGGAATTTGCCGCGGGGGCGGGCCTCGGCTACGTCTATCTGCGCCTCGGCCAGCCGCCCGCGGGCTTTCCCGTCCGGCGGCTGGCCGGCACGGCCCTCGTTGCCGCGGCCGCCCTCGTCCTCGGCGCCCAGGCGCTGGCCGCCGCGCGCGGTGCGGATCTGGAGATGACGGGCTTCGCCCGGCCGCTGGTCTGGGGAACGGCCGCGTTGCTGGCGGTCGGCGCCGTGGTGCTGCTGGAGCGGGGCGGCGTGGTGCTGCGCTCGCGCTGGCTGCTGTCACAGGGCAATGCCAGCTATGCGTTCTACCTCATCCACAACCTGATGCTGCACAGCGCCGCGAAGGTGGCGGCCGTGCTGGTCGCGCCCGGAGCGCTCCGCGTCGTCCTGGTCTTCGTCATCGCCTTCGGCGCGTCGGTCGCCCTCGGGGAATGGCTGTTTCGATGCGTCGAAGCCCCCATGGGCGCCGCGCTTCGACGCCGGCTCGACCGGCGGCCCCGATCCGCACCACTGACCGGAGCGGTGACACCGTGAAAGGCGCGGCTCCGCAGCGACAGCCTTAACCACCGGTAAATGATGACCGCAATTTCTTCAATAAAGCCCTCCAGCCACGACTTTGTCGCAACTTGGAGCGCGCCAGATACCGCTTCTTTACCGGCGGCGACCGTAGTACACCTGAATTGAAGGATCGCGGATTGATATGGCTGGCCTGACGGCAACCGGCAGGGAGTCTGTTCGAACGACCGGCGGGCCGGCGAGGATGGTGCGGATGCGTGTCGCGATCGTTCACGACTGGCTCTATGTTGTCGGCGGCGCCGAGCAGGTGCTTCGGCAACTGCTGAAGATCTATCCACAGGCGGATGTCTATACGCTGTTCGACTTTCTGTCCGAGCGGGACAAGGCGCAGCTCGGGTACAGGGATGCGCGGACCAGCTTCCTCCAGGGCATGCCCTTCGCGCGCAGCCGTCATCGGCACTACCTGCCCCTCATGCCGATTGCCATCGAGCAGTTCGACCTGTCGGGATACGACCTCATCGTCTCGAGCAGCTACGCGGTCGCCAAGGGCGTGCTCACCGGCCCCGACCAGCTCCACGTCTCCTACGTCCACTCGCCCATGCGCTACGCCTGGGACATGCAGCACACCTACCTGCGGGAGAGCGGCTGCGCGCAGGGCGTGAAGGGCTTGGTCGCCCGCCTGATCCTGCACTGGATGCGGCTGTGGGACTACAGGACGGCGGCCGGACCGAACGCGATCGTGGCCAATTCGGCGTTCGTGGCACGGCGCATCCACAAGGTGTATGGGCGCACGGCCGAGGTGATCCACCCGCCCGTCACGCTGTCGAGCCAGCGGGGGGACGTGGCGCGCGCGAACCACTTCCTGGTGGCGAGCCGGCTCGTCGCCTACAAGAACGTCGAGGCCGTCGTGCGCGCCTTCGCGCAGCTTCCCGACCTGAACCTGGTGGTGGCGGGCACCGGCCCCGAGGGCGAGCGGCTGCGCGCGATCGCCACCCCGAACGTCTCCTTCACGGGCTTCGTGCCCGACGCGGATCTGCGCCACCTCATGGCCACGGCCCGGGCCTTCGTGTTCGCGGCGGAGGAGGATTTCGGGATTATCGTGGTGGAGGCCCAGTCGGAGGGCACGCCCGTGCTGGCGCTCGGTCGCGGCGGCGTGCGCGAGACCGTCCAGCCGCATGGGCCGCACCGCACCGGCCTGTTCTTCGAGACGCCGGAACCCGAGGCCATCGCGGCCTGCATCCGCGAGTTCATCCGGCAGGAGAGCGGCTTCACCCGCGAGGCCTGCCGGGCCCAGGCCGAGCCCTTCTCCGCCGAGGTGTTCCGGCTCCGGTTCTCGCGCTTCGTCGACGAGCAGATGGCACTGCACCGGGCGGCCTGCGAGCCGCCGCGTCCGTTGCCCCGCCTCGAAGCCGTATCCTGAGGGAAGGCGCGCATGTCCCTCCTCACCCTCGACCTGCCCGATCGGGTCCCGGCCTCCGGGAGCCGCCGCGCCGCGCCCGAAAGCGAGCGCGGCAGCCATCTCCTGGCGCCTCTCCTGAAGATCTGGCGCCGCCGCATCCTGTTCGCGACGGTGTTCATCGCGGTCTTCGGGCTGGCCGTGACCCTCCTGATCCGGACGCCCGCGCAATACGTCGCCAGCGGGTCCGTGATCGTGGCCGAGCCCGAGCCGGGCGCCAACAATGCGTCCATGGCCTGGATCCAGAAGCTCGGCGACCCCGCCGATCTCGAGAGCCAGATCCTGGTGCTCCGGTCCCCCCGCCTGATGCGCCTGGCCGCCGACAACGGCCTCGCCGAGGCCGTGATGGCCGAGTGCCGCCAGGCCGTCACCCGGGGGCGGCCCGACCGGATCACCGACAAGAAGGACGCCGCCTGCATCAAGCTCGGCACCGACCGGGATGCGCTCGTCGAGTACCTGCAGAAGCGCTATCTCGTCGGCAGCGCCGGCCGATCCCGCGTCATCGCCGTCGCCTACAAGTCGCCGCTGCCCGAGGTGGCGCAGACGATGGCCAATGCGCTGATCAACGCCTTCCTGGAGGACCAGCGCAATGCGCAGGCCTCGAGCCGCAAGGCCGCGACCGACTGGCTGTTCACCGAGATCAAGCAGCTCGACAGCTCGATCCGCGACGACGAGGCGCGCATCCAGGCCTTTCGGCGCCGCAAGGGCCTCGTGAAGGGTGCGACCGGGCCGATCAGCGCCGAGCGCCTCACCGGCATCAGCCAGCAGCTCGCCGCCGCCGAGGGGTCCAAGGCGGATGCCGCCGCGCGCCTCAAGGAGATCGAGGCCGACCGCCGTCGCGGCTCCGACAGCGCCCCCGCGGTCCTCGCGAGCCGGGCGGTCGGCGACCTCAAGCAGCAGTTGAGCGGGGTCAGCGCCCAGCTCGCCAACCAGAGCACCCTGCTCGGCCCCAACCATCCGTCCGTGCGGGCGCTCCAGACCGAGCGCAACAGCCTGCGCGACCAGATCGAGCGCGAACGGACCAACGTCGCCGACGGCCTGCGCAAGACCTATGAGGCCTCGAACACCCTGGCCAAGGCGCTGCGCGCGCAGATGGACAGCGCCAAGTCCGAAGCCGCCGCCGCGATGGACGACGAGGCCTCGATCGAGGGCATGGTCCGCAACGCGGAGATCAAGCGCGCCCGCTACGCCGACCTCGTGAAGCGGGCGAGCGAGCTGGAGACCGAGCGGCGCATCCTGACCGGCAGCACCCGGCTGGTCAGCCTCGCGGAGATCCCCCAGGAAGCGTTCTCGCCGAAACCCGTGCCGTTCCTGGCGGGCGGCTTCGTGCTGGCGACCGTGCTGGCCGCCGCCGCCGCCCTGCTGCGGGACTTCGCGGACCGGCGGGTCCGCACCCCCGCGCAGCTCGTGGCCGGCACCGGCGCTCCCGTCTTCGCGCAGCTGCCCTGCCTCGATCCGGGCGGCCTCGTCGGCCGCCTCTCCGACCGCCGACGCGAATTGCCCCTGGCCGAGGCCCTGGAGCGGGCGCAGGGACATCCGGTGATGCGGAACGTGCTGCGCACCCTGCATGCCCACCTGTTCCTGGCGGGCGGCAACGGCTCGCGCACGGTCCTGGTGACCTCGGCCAAGCCGCGGGAAGGCAAATCCTTCACGACCTTCGCGATCGCCGGACTCAGCGCCGCGAGCGGCCGCCGCGTGCTGGTGATCGAGTGCGACCTGCGACGGCCGAATTTCGAGGCGACGCTCGGGCTCGGGCGCAGCTCCGGTCTGGTGGGGGTGCTCCGCGGCACGACCGATCCGGCCGCGGCGGTGGTCTCCTGCGACGGCTTCGACGTCATTCCGGCCGGGCTGCCGACGCCGGACTCGACGGAACTGCTGATGCACCCCCGCATGGCCGGCCTCCTGGCCTGGAGCCGGCGCTACGACCTCGTGCTCCTCGACAGCCCACCCACCAGCCTGCTGATGGACGCCTACATGCTGGCCCGGCACGTCGACGGCGTGCTGTGCTGCGCCCGCTACGGCCGCTCGCAGCTCTCCGACACCATCGAGACCGTCACTGGCCTGCGCGAGGCCGGCGGTGCGGTGCTGGGCATCGCCATGACGATGGTGAAGCCGGGCGGCCAGCCGACCTACGAGCCCGCGCCGCTTCCCCTGCCGCACCGCGCGGGGGCCGCCTGATGGCCGGGGCGCTCTCCACCGGGGCGGCCCACGATGCCGCCGACACGACCGTGCCGAACCGCGTGCCGGACCGCGTGGCGGCCACCCGGCCCCGGGTGCTGTTCGTGAGCCACACCGGCACCATGTCGGGCGCCGAACTCGTCCTGCGCGACGTGGTCCGGCCCTGGGCCGGTTCGACGGCGTTCCTGTTCGAGGGCGGCCCTCTCGCCGACGCCCTGCGGAACGCCGGCCTGACCATCCGCCTCGCCCGCCGGGGCGCAGACCTCACGCGCCTGCGCCGGGATGTCTCGCCCTTGCGCGCGCTTCCGGTGCTCGGGCGCCTCGCCGGACTCGCCCTCGAACTCGGCCGGGCCGCCCGGGCCTGCGACGTGGTCTACGCCAATTCGCAGAAGGCCTTCCTGCTCGCGGCGCTGCCCGCCCGACTCGTGGGCCGTCCCCTGGTCTGGCACCTGCACGACATCCTCGACGGCGCCCATTTCGGACGGGCGCAGCGCGCGGTCCAGGCCCGCCTCGCCAATGCCTGCGCGGCGCGCGTGGTCGTTCCCTCGCGGGCCGCAGCCGAGGCCTTCGTGCAGGCCGGCGGGCGGCGGGACCGGGTGACGGTGGTACCCAACGGCCTCGACCTGATCCTCGACCCGCGTCCCGCCGCGGATCTGCGGGCGGAACTCGGGCTGCCGTCCGGCCCTCTCATCGGGGTGTTCAGCCGCCTCGCGCACTGGAAGGGGCAGGATGTGGTGATCGAGGCGCTGGCGCTGGTGCCGGGTCTGCGCTGCGTGGTGGTCGGCTCGGCCCTGTTCGGCGAGGATGCCTACGCGGCGCGGCTTCGGGAGTTGGCGGCGGCGCGCGGCGTGACCGACCGGGTGTTGTTCCTCGGGCAGCGCGACGACGTACCCCGCCTGATGCAGGCCGTCGATGCGGTCGTCCACCCGTCGGTCGATCCCGAACCGTTCGGGCGGACCCTGGTCGAGGCGATGCTGGCCGGCGTGCCCGTGGTCGCCACGGATGCGGGCGCCTCGGCGGAAATCCTCGAGGGCGGCACCCTCGGCACCCTGGTTCCGCCACGGCGGCCCGACCGCATCGCCGCGGCCCTCACGGCGATCCTGGCCCATCCCGACGATCTCGCCGCGCGCACCCGCCGGGCCCGCGAGCGAGCCCTCACCCGCTACGGGGCCGCCCGGATGCAGGACGATCTCGCCACGCTGATCCGCCAGGTCGCCGCCCGCGTCTGACGACGCGGCGATCCCCCTCCCCTCTCGTCTCAGAGCCTCCGAGCCACGATGCCCCGCGTCCTCGTCAATATGCCGAGCCAGCATGGCGGCCGTCCGTCCGGGGTGGCGCTGGTCGCCTTCCGGGTGATCGCCGGGCTGCTCGACCGGGGCCAGGTCACGATCGTGCTGCGGTCGCCCTGGACCCGCGACCAGCTTCCCGAAGCGATCCGCGAGCGGGTCGAGGTCGTCACCGTCCCGCGCCCGCGCGTCATGGTGCTCGATGTCCTGCGGCAGGCCTTCGCCGTCCCGGCCCTGTGCCGGGCAGAGGCCATCGATGTGGTGCTCAACGCCGACCCCTACGGCGCCCCCTTCGGCGGCCGGGCGCGCGTCAGCGTCGTGCACGACCTCTACTTCCGCACGATCCCGGACTCCACGGGGCTGCGCGAGGCGCTGACCACGAACCTGATCTTCCGCCTGGTCCTCGGCAACAGCGCCCGGGTGATCGCCGTGTCCGACACCACCCGGACCAGCCTGGAGCGGTTCTATCCGGCGCTCCGCGGCCGGACCCGGACCGTGCCCTCCGCCGCCATGCTCAGGGCGGGAGGGGCCACCAGGCCTCCTGAGGTCGCCACGCCTTCGGAGGTCGCCATGCCTTCGGAGGTCGCTCCCGGGTCCTACGTGCTGGCCGTGGGCAACGCCACCCACAACAAGAACTTCGCCACCCTCGCGCGGGCGGTCGCCGCGCTGGCCCCGACCCACCCCGAACTCGCCATCGTCCACGTGGGCGACGACCCGGACGACACCCTCGCGGCCGGCCTCGCGGGGACCCCGGTTCGCCTGACCCGCCTGTCGCGGATCGGCGACGCCCGCCTCGCCGCCCTCTACCGGGGCGCCGCCTGCCTGTGCGTGCCCTCCTTCGCGGAGGGGTTCTGTCTTCCGGTGCTGGAGGCACAGGAACTCGGTTGCCCGGTCCTGTGTTCGGACCGCTCGGCGACGCCCGAGATCGCGGGTGCCGGGGCCCTCACCTTCGATCCCGCCGACGCCTCGGCCCTCGCGGCCGGCCTGCGCCGCCTGCTCCACGAGCCCGGCCTGCGGGCGGACCTGATCGCGCGCGGCCATGCCAATGCCCGCCGGTACGACTGGGCCGAGACCGCCCGGCGCTACGAGGCCGTGCTGCTCGAGGCCCTGCGGGAAACCGTCCGTCCGACACCCACCGGGGAGGCCGCGGATGCGCATCCTGCACCTTAGCTCCCTCTACGCCCCCGAGCAGGTCGGCGGCGCCGAACTGATGGTGGAGACCCTCGCCCGGACCCAGGCCGGCCTCGGCCACGCCGTCGCGGTGGCGTGCGTCTCGCGGCGCCGGGAGGCGCCGGCCGTGCAGGACGGCGTGACCGTGTACCGGATCGGGTACGGCACGCCCTTCCACGGGCTGGACTGGCCGCAGCGCGGGCGCCTCGACCGCTTGCGCTACAAGCTGGCCGCCCAGTGGAACCGGTACACCCTGGTGCACATGGAGGCGGCAGTCCGCGACTTCGCGCCGGACGTGGTGAACACCCACTCGATCTCCGAGATCACCCCGGCGGTCTGGCCCCTGCTGCGGCGCCTCGGGCGACCGGTGGTCCACACCCTCCACGACTTCACCAGCCTGTGCACCAATGGCGCGATGGTGAAGCACGGACGCGCCTGCGCCGGGCAGCACCTGAAGTGCCGGCTCTACGCGGCACCGCACCGCCAGTGCCAGCGGGCCGTCACGGCGGTCGCGGCCGTCGGCACCGACATCCTGGACCGCCACCGTGCGGCCGGCTTCTTCGCGGACGTCCCGGAATCGCTCCGCCGGGTGATCTGGAACCCGATCGCCCCGGGCGGCCCCTCGACGCGCCAGCCCCGCCGGCCCGGCGCACCGGTGGTGTTCGGCTGCCTCGGACGCATCGAACCCGCCAAGGGCACCGACGTGCTGCTGGAGGCCTGCCGCCGCCTGCCGGCGCAGGGATGGCGCCTCGTCATCGCGGGCCGCGCGGCCGACGGGCTCGACCGCTACCGCGCCCTGGCCGAAGGCTTGCCGGTAACCTTTGTCGGCTATGCCGAGCGGGATGTGTTCCTCGACGCCATCGACTGCCTGGTGGTGCCGCCGGTCTGGCCGGAGGCGTTCGGCCGGACCGTGGCGGAGGCCTATGGCCGCGCCGTGCCGGTGATCGGAACCGCGGTGGGCGGCATCGGCGAGCAGGTCGGCGACGGTCCCTGGCTGGTTCCTCCGGGCGATGCGCCGGCCCTGGCCGCCGCGATGGCGCGGGTCATCGCCGAGCCGGACCGTCTGGCAGAGGGCCTGTCCCGCGCCGGCGCCGTCCGGCAGGGCACCGATCCGGCCGCCGTCGCCGACGCCTATCTCGAGCTCTACGCCGCCGTTCGCACGCGCGGCGCAGCCTCTCACCATCGCCGTTCGCCGGCGGCTCTCTCCGAACCCCCGCACCTCGACGAGTGCCGCCCATGACTGGTCCCGCCACGATCGCACCCGACCCGGGCCTCGCCCGCGCCGCGCTGGAGGCCGCACCGACCGGATCGCCGGTATCCCGGGACGAGGAGGCCGTCGCGCGCGCGCGCACCGGCCCGTTGCGCATCCTGCATCTCAGCGCGCTCTACCCGCCCTACATCGTGGGCGGTGCCGAGCGCTCGGTGGAGCACCTCGCCGAGGAGCTGGTGGCGGCCGGCCACACCGTCGCGGCCGCCTGCATCGCCCGCGAGCCGGAGCCGAAATCGGTGCGCAACGGCGTCACCGTCTACCGGATGGCCCACCACAACGATTTCTGGCTGGAAGACTGGCCGAAGGCGACGCGGGTCGGGCGCACCTGGGCGAAGCTCAAACAGCAGTGGAATTTCGCCGTCGCGGCCGAGTTCGGCCGCGTCCTGGAAGATTTCCGGCCCGACCTCGTCAACACCCACTCGCTCCTCGACGTCTCGACCCTGGTCTGGCGCGAGGCGGCCAAGCGCGGCATCCCGATCGTCCACACCGTCTGCGAGTACGACCTGATCTGCGGCAACGCCGCGATGTTCCGGCACGGCAAGCCGTGCACGCACTGGCACCTGGGCTGCAAGGTGGTGAATGCCACCAAGCAGATCACCAACCGGGCGGTGGGGGCCGTGGTGAGCGTCGGGACCGAGATCCTGAAGACCCACGTGAACCACGGCCTGTTCCGGCACCTGGCGCCGGAGCGCCGCCGGGTGATCTACTATTCCTGCTCGGTGCCGGGGGGCGACCCCGAGGCCCGGCGCCGGATCGATCGCACCGGCCGCCCCATGACCTTCGGCTATCTCGGCCGCATCAACGTCGAGAAGGGCGTGGGGACGCTGATCGATGCGTTCCGTGCGGTCGGCCCGGGCGATTGGCGCTGCCTCGTGGCCGGTCAGGCGATGGACGACTCGATCGAGCGCTTCAAGGCGCAGGCCGAGGGCCTGCCGATCGACTTCGTGGGCTGGGCCAAGCCCGCCGACTTCCTGAGCGAGATCGACGTGCTCGTCGTGCCCTCGTTCTGGGCCGAGCCCTCGCCGCGGACGATCTACGAGGCCTACATGATGGGCGTTCCCGTGATCGGCGCGGCCTCCGGCGGCATCCCGGAACTGATCGGCGAGGACAATGCCGCGTGGCTGTTCACGCCGGGTGACGACGCGGACCTCGCCGCGCGCCTCCGCACCGTGATCGCCGGGGGCCGCGCCGGCCTGCCGGACGAGCGCAGCTTCCAGCACGTCATCCGCGAATCCACCTCCGAGCGCGTCGCCGAGAAGTACCTCGACCTCTACGCCGAGCTCGTGGCCGAGCGCCGGGCCGGGCGCGCGTGAGCGTCACCGCCCTGCTTCCGGCCGAGGCTTCGACCGCCCCGGCGGCACTCGGACTCGCCGACGAACCGGACGTCTCGGGTCGCTCCTTCGCGGCGGCCCGCTGGGTCGCGCTCGCCTCGGTCGGCAACGTCGTCCTCAGCTTCGGGGTGTTCCTGGTGCTGGCCCGGCTCATCGAGCCCGCCGAATTCGGGCTCGTCGCGGTCGCGGCCGTGTTCATCGACATCCTGCAGATCGTGGCCCGGGGCGGCCTGCCCGACGCGGTGGTCCAGAGGGCGGATCTCGACGAGGACTTCGCCGCCACCGCCTTCTGGGTGACCCTCGCCTCCAGCGTGGCCTATGCCGCGGCGCTCGTCGGCCTGTCGTGGCCGATCGCCTGGCTGCTCGACCTGCCGGAGCTGCGCCCCGCCCTCACCGCGCTGTCCGCCTGCTTCGTGCTCTCGGCCCTGGGCGCGATCCACGAGGCGCGCCTCCAGCGGAGCTTCGGCTTCCGCAAGCTCGCCCTGCGGGCCCTGGGCGCCAACCTCCTCGGAGGGGGCGCCGCCCTGGCTCTGGCCCTGTCCGGCTACGGCGTCTGGAGCCTCGTGATCCAGCGTCTCGTCGCCACCACGGCGACTACGCTTCTGACCTGGGCTGCGATGCCCTGGCTCCCGGCCCGGCGCCTGGATTTCGCGGCGGCCCGGAGCCAGATCGCCTTCGGCTCGCGCATCTTCTCCACCAACCTGCTGCTGATGTTCTCGATCCGCAGCCAGGAGGTGATCGCCGCCTACTTCCTGTCCACCACCGATGTCGGGCATCTGCGCCTCGCCTGGCGCTGCATCGACCTCGTCAGCCAGGTCGCCGTCATCCCCCTCTCGGCGGTCGGGCTCACCACCTATGCCCGCCTGCAGGATCGTCCGGCCGACCTCGCCGCCGCCTTCCACGACTTTACCCGAACCTCCGCCTTCCTGGCCCTGCCGGCCTTCTTCGGCATGGCCGCCGTCGCCCCGACGCTGATCCCGTTCCTGTTCGGCGAGCAATGGCACGATGCGGTGCCGGTCCTGCGGATCCTGTCGCTGCTGGCCCCGGAATTCGTCGCCACCTCCCTGCTGTGGATGATCTTCACGGCGCTCGGTCACAGCGGCACCGCCCTGGCCCTCGCGGCCGCCCAATTCGGCCTCGGGGCCGTGGCGGCGATCCTCACGGGACCCTTCGGGCTGACGGCCCTGGTCATCGGCCACGTGGCCCGGGCCTACCTGTTCTCGCCGCTCATCGTGGTCCGGGCCGGGCGCCTCGTGCCGGTGAGCAACGGGCGCCTCGCCCGGGTGTTGATGCCCGCCACGGCCTGCGCGGGTGCGATGGCGGGCCTGGTGCTGCTGGTCCAGGACCCGATCCACCACGCCCTCGGCGACCGCCTCGGCCTGTTCGCCAGCGTAGGAGTAGGCATGCTCGCCTACGGGGGGCTCGCCCTCCTGTTCATGCGCCCGACGGTTCGCGCGGCCCTCGGGTTCTTCGCCCGCCGAGCCGGCTGACCGCCACGGGTCCGACGCCTGCACGCTTCGCAAACCTTTGCGCGCCAGAATGGGCGGGAGGCCGCCGGTGCGACCGTCCGGGCGGACGGCGTCCTCTCGGAGGCTCCGGGACAATGGCGGGACCAGCGATGCCGGCGGCGGCCGAGACGGAAGGCGCGCGGGCTGTGCCGGTGGCGGCCGACCGCGCCGCCGTCTTCCTGTTCGGAGCCGCCCTGCAGCTCAACGTGCTCACGTCGACCTTCGGGCTGCCGTTCCAGCGCCTGTCCGACCTGCTGCCCTTCCTATTGATCCCCTGGTTCGGGCTGCGCCGGGCGGTGATCACGGAGGGACTGCGCCACGTCGTGCCGCTGGCTACCATCGGCATCCTGATCGGTTTGTCGCTGGTGCTGAAGGCGCAGATGCAGGCGGGCGACGTCTACCTGACGCTGGTGCTGCTCCTCTACTTCGTGCTGGCGGCCATCCTGCTGGTGATGTTCCGCGACCGACGCCTCGAGCACGCCTTCTGCTGGGGTCTGCTCGCGGGTCTGCTCGGCTCGCTCGTCGTCCTGCTGCTATCGACCTCCGGGCTGCCGCTGGACCGCTTCGGCCTGGGCGTGCCCACCGACGGGCTGGACGAGGATCTGAAGCTGTTCGTCGAGGACAAGCAAGGCGGGATCTGGGCCTCGGGCAACGAGACCGGCCACGTCTTCGCCCTGGGCGGGGCCGCCGCCCTCCTGTTGAGCCTGCGGTATCGCCTCAACCTGATCTATCTCGCCTACTTCGTGGCCCTGCTGGCGAGCTTCCCCCTGACCAACAATCGCTCCGGCCTGTTCATGCCGTTGCTGGTCCTGGTCGTCCTGATGCGGCGGAGCATTCGGCTCCAGGTGGTGCTGCCCGTCCTCGCCGGCCTCGGTATCCTGCTCATCGTCTTCTCGATGACGGGCGAGATCCCCCTGCCCCAGAAGCTGGCACAGACCATCGAAACGCGCTTTGCCGGCGACAGCAACGTCACGGGCAACGCCGACGAGCGCTTCCTGTCGGGCTTCACGGCGTTGCAGCTCGTGCTGGAATACCCGTTCGGTGTCGGCGAGGTCGCGCGGCGCGACGAGCTGCGCAACCTCACCGGCCTCGTGACCCCGCATAACGGATTCGTCGCGCTCGCGCTCCAGAGCGGCGTCGCGGTCACGCTGCTCCTCCTCGCCGGGCTCCTGCGGATCGCCCGGTCCCCCGCGGCCGCCGGCCCCTTCGTGGCCTACAGCGCCCTGTTCCTGGTGCCGTCGATGATGTTCGAGGAACTGTCGGTGAACCAGTACTTCCTGTTCTTCATGGCGGTGGTGCTGGCCTCCCTCGCGGTGCGGCCCCGGCTTTCCGACGGACCGGAATCCTAGGGGCCCCGCGTCACCGCGCGGGGGGCGGGCTGCCGATCTGACAGGTCGGGGCCGCCGTGCTCTCGCTGCGCAGTTCCGCCATCATCACGGCGCGGGCCGCCTCCAGCGGCGCGGCGCTGACCGGCATCGGCCCGTCGAACGGGCGCTCGTGCAGGGCGATCACCCCGAGGGTGGTCACCGTGGCGATCGCGAACAGGATCATCGCCACCGCCTGCGGCACCGGCTTGTCCACGTGGATCAGCCCGATGGAGAGGAGGGTGAGCAGCGCCAGCACCATCAGGGTCAGCCATTTCGACTGATCGCCATGGGCTTCGCTCAGGCTCAGCCGGTCGCCCCGCGCGGCGCGCAGGTTCATCACCGCGTCGAGGAGCGCCGAATGGGCCGCGGCGCCGGCCTCGGTGGTGTGGCGGGGGTCGGCCACCGCCTGCAGCAGGCGGCCTAGGGCCTCGCCGGCCGGGCGCGACGATTCCAGCTCCGCCATCTTGGGCCATTCGTCGTCGATCAGGGCGTTGGTGTAGGTCCGCAGCCGCGCCCGGATCTCCGTCATGTCGGAGGCGGTGGCGATGCTGAGGTCCTCCACCGCCAGCAGGTTCATCTTCTCCGACTGGACGATCTTCGAGGCCTGGCGCTGCCGTTCCCAGGCATCGTTGGCGACGAAGCCGGTCAGGAGCGCCAGCATCACCGAGATGGCGCTGAAATACGGTGCCACCAGGCCGAGCCCGAGCTTCGTGATCCCGGGCCGCGTGCCGGACGATACCGACAGGAGGGTGATCACGGCCCCGCAGACCGCGAAGATCGCCGCCAGCAGCGTGAAGATCAGCCAGACCGGCTGATCGAGCCAATAGCTCAGGACCACGTGTGTCTCTCCCCAACGATCAATGGGTCGTCACGATCAATTGGCCACGACGATACGGCCCCGCGCCTACCGAACGGTGAACCCGACCGTCGCGGAACGCCGACATCCGGCCCGCGTGGTCACGACCGCCCCGGTCACGCCGCTCCCGGGCAGCCCTGGACCGTAACGCGCCCCTAACCCTGCCGACAAAGATCTTCCCGGCGAAAGCTGGCGGAGATCGGACATCGATCCGGAGAACGACACGGACCATCATCGTCCGATCCCCGTAAACTCAGGAGGCTCGATAAGCTGTCGATCGATACGGAGATCGCCGGCCTCAAGTGTTCGACGGCCTTCAACCGCGATCCTTCTCAGTATTCCGGCTGGTTTCACCGGGATCGAAGGTCGCGCGACGCCCCCGATCCGGATCGCGTCTTCCAACCCGCCCCTGTGATCCTGTCGACCCGCCGGCGGGACGGGGCAATCTCGCAGGCGCGGGAGGCGAGACCGGATTCGGCAGCCGAGGCCGGCGCGGGCGAGGCGGCGGCCCCGCCCGCGCCTCTCAGGGTTTGATGACGGGTTCGGCGCTAGATCCGCCCATGACCTCGATTCTCGTCAGCGCGATCGCCTTCTGCTCGATCTTCTTCGGTGCGCTCGCGGGCGTCTGGACCGCGCGCCGGCTCCCGGCACCGCACCTGTCCGGCGAGACCCGCGCGGCCATCTCGGTCTCCATGGCGGTGGTCGGCACGCTGGCGGCCCTCGTCCTCAGCCACATGCTGTCGAATGCCGGCGCCTCCTTCATGCTGCGCACCACCGCGATCCAGACCCTCGCCGTCGACCTGATCAAGCTCGACCGCGCCCTGAAGCGCTACGGCCCCGAAACGCTCCCGATCCAGGACAACCTGCACACCTACGGGCGGACGAAGCTCGAGGAGCTGTCGACGTCGGCGCCGGACGGCAGCCTCGGCCTCGACAACCTGCATCGGCTCGAAACCCTCAGCGATCAGATCGTCGACCTTCGCCCCACGGGGGACCGGACGCAGCGCGTCCAGGCCCAGGCCCTGCGCATCGTCGACGAGATGGCGGATGCGCGCTGGCTCCTGGTGGAGCGCAAGAGTCTGGCGGTGCCCCTCCCGTTCCTGGTTCTCATGATCTTCTGGCTCTCGATGCTGTTTGCCAGCTTCGGCCTGTTCGCGCCGCGCAACACCACCGTGATCTTCGCGCTGCTCCTCTGCGCCCTGGCGATCTCCGGCGGCATCCTGATGATTCTCGAACTCGGCGCGCCGGCGCGCGGCCTGATCCGCCCCTCGGTGGCGCCGATGACGATCGCCGTCGAGGAACTGGCGCGCCCGTGAAGAACCGGAGACTCGAAGATCTCGCGATACAGCCTTCGGATTTCGATCCGGTGTTTTCTGATCCCAGAATCAGCCTGATCATGGACATGATCAACGACATCTTCACGGGATCGATCTGGGAAAGATCTGCCGACCAGAGCCGACCTGTCGCCCTTCATTTGGAAACCATATCGGCGTCGCGAAAATCGGATCATCTGGACAACCGGCGCGCTTCCCAGGAAAAGACCGGGGCGGACGGGGATCGTTCCTTGGTCCTTCGTCGCCGCGATCCGCTGCGTGGCCATCGAGCGTACGGTTGGGAGAGTCACGCGTGACCACATCGTCTCAGCCGGACCCTCGGTCCGGTGGTGCGCGCGCCGATGCGGCGACCAGCCTGCCCGAGGGCGGCGCCCGTCGTCCGACCCGGCCCGGCCCCAAGGGCCGGTTGCTGCGCAACCTCGGGGCGGCCAAGCGCACCAGCGACCCGGTGGTGGGCATGCTCGCGGCCTCGTCCACGCCCGCGGCCAGGCCCTGGACCCTGCCCCTGTGGCTGCTGCTGGTCGGGCGGGAATCGGTCCACCGGCGCTGGCCCCTCGTCACGGGCGCGGGCGTGCTCTGGATTATCCTGGGCCTGGCCCTGGTGGCCGATGCCCTCGACGGGGCGACGCACATTCCGGATCGCTGGTTCGGCCTCCTGCTCGCCCTGGAGGCGGTGGCGGCCTTCATCCGCGGCCTGATCGCCACGGGGGCGGCGCGCCGCCTGCGCCTGCTCAAGGCGGCGCTGCTGTTCGGGGTCGCGGTCCTGACGATGCTGGCCTCGGCCTCCAGCACCTTCCTGCTGGCGATGCTGTTCGGCACGGCCTTCCTGGTCGACGGCGCATCGCGGATCGTCCTCTCGCAGGTGCTGCGGTTTCCGGGCTGGCGCTGGTCGGTGTTCCACGGAAGCCTCGGCGTCGCCCTCGGCCTCCTGACCCTGGAGCCCTGGCCGACCTGGTATGCCGGCACGGTCGGCTTCAGCATCGGCGCCTTCCTGATCCTGGGCGGCGTCAAGGTGGCGCTCCTGGGATTGCGGCTGCGGCGCCTCCCGACGGATGTCGGCCGCTCCACGCCGGAGGGCGGCGCGGACACGGTCACGGTCTATGTCTGGACCCCCACCGGGACGGCCAGCATCCCGGCCCGACAGCGCCTCGTTCACCGCTACGTCGTCTCGGTGAACGGGGGCGGCCACATCTCCACCGGCCACGCCTCGCTGGAGATGTGCGGGCCGGGCGAGACCGGCGGCGCGGAAGACGCCGGGCCGGACACCCCGCTCTACGTGAGCCACTACCCCGCCGTGGAGATCGACCGGTCGCCGGACAATCTGCGCGCGACCCTGCGGGCCGGGCCGGAGAACAACGTGCCGGGCCGCTTCCTGCCGAGCTATCGCGCGGAGGCGGACGATTGGTGCGAGGCGACCGTCACGGTGACGCTGCACGGGGTCGACGGGGCGCGCCTGCGCGCCTTCTGGGCGCGGTATCGGCAGGACACCGCCTATAACCTCGTCGGGCGGAACTGCTCGACGGCGGTGGCCAACGCCCTCGACGCCGCCATCGAGGGCAGCTTCAATCGCCACGGCCGGCCGTGGTGGATGCTGGTCCGGGCCGTGATGAGCCCGGAATTCTGGGCGGCCGCCGTGCTGCGCAACGGGGCCGGGGCGATGACCTGGACGCCGGGCCTCGTGCTCGATTACGCCCGCGCGCTCAGCACCCTGGTCGATCCGGTCACGCCGCTCCCCGCCATCCCCTGGCAGGGCGTCCGTCGTCGCCTCGTGCGCAACTGGCGCGCCGAGGCCGTGGCCCGCAAGCGCGGCTGGCTGGACCAGCGCCGGACCGCACCGCCTTTGTAAGATGGCGGGCGGGCGGGGGTGGGTCGCGACCCTGTGCAGGCCTCGGAAATCTCCGCTTGCGGGCTGCTGGGTCAGGCCGTGACCGATGGCCGTGGGGGACGGATATCCGCCGGTCCGCTTTGGGGACGCTCAGGAAACGGGGCGCTGATCGATCAATCCGAGGCGGGACACCACCGTTCCGGGAGCCAGGATGGCGCCGGGCGCAACGACCGCATTCGCGCCGATGCGACATCCGTCGCCCACAAGTGCGCCGAACTTCAGCGTGTCCGCTTCGAGCGTCGTGCCGTTATAGCCGATACGGAGGCGGGGATCGGCCAACTCGTTCCGGTAGTTCGCAATGATCGAGCCCGCTTCGAGATTGACATCCCGGCCAAGGATGCTGTCGCCGACGAAGTTGAAATGGGCGAGCTTCGACCCTCGAAACAGGATGGTCGTCTTGAGTTCGGCTCCGGGTCCGACGATGCAGTCGCTGTCGAGCCAGCATCCACCTCTGATCAAGCTTCCCATAGCAATAAGACACTTCGGGCCAACGATCAGAGGGCCTTTCAGTACGGCGCCGGTCTCGACCCTGGTCGTGCGATGGATGGCGATATCGCCCTCGATCTCGTAATCGGAGCCGAGGGTCTTCAGAAGTCTCGCGACCATGCCAGCCAAGCCGGGGATGACATCCCACGCCTCTCCCGTCGCCCACCCGGCAAAGGGCGCATGACGCCAAGACGCGATATGCGCATCAACGATGGTCATTCGGCACGCGCTCGTGATTCTCACAACCCTCGAGTGTCAGACCGTGTACGGCGTGTCAGCCTCGGTCAATCGTTTGCCACGGGCTCGAACGGCAGGTTTCGATCGCCGCGACGACGTCGGTGAGCGTCCGGGTCGGGGCGGCACCGGACCATCAGCTTCCGCATCGAGAGCCATGGTCCGCTATCCACCCGCTTCAAACCGTCAGGCTCCATCGCAACCGTCGAGTTCTGACCGGAAGAGTCGAGGATTTGGATCGGCACCGCTCCGCCGGAGTGGGGCCCTGCGTCTCATTCGGGGGACGGCCTGGCCGTCGGGCCGGTGGGCGATGTACGTGCGCTGACGCTCTTCGCCTGATCCGGGGGCCTCGCCGATGGTGCCAGGCATGCTCATGTGGCCCGTGCGCCACAACGGCACAGCGATGTCGGTCGATTTAGAACCTCTTTAAAAAGCAACAGAGCGAGATTGAAATGAATGTAAGTCTTCGTCTTGGAAGTTCGATCTGACCAGGTTGACCGGAAATGTTTCTGCCTCGTAACGCACAGCCTCCGAGTTAGTTTTGGTATGCGTCCGTGGCACCCTCCATCAAGAATAAGAAGTCCCACGGTGCTCGCGTGGCATCGACTGCTGTCCTTTCGATGACATCCCTTGTTTCAATGATCGGCCTTGGATCGAATTCGACCCAAGCCCAGCCCGCCACGGACGCAGCTCAGGCGGTGCAACTCGAAGAACTTGCTGTCGCGGGCAATGGCGGCTCACTTCTCAAGGTCGATGGCTATCTTGCCAAGGACAGCATCAGTGCGACCCGCACGGACACGCCGCTGCGGGAGGTGCCACAAACGGTGGTGGTCGTACCGAACCAAGTGCTCGAAGACGCAGCCGCCACACGTGTCGACACGGCTCTCGACCTGGCCGGAGTCGGTCGCGCCAACAATTTTGCAGGCTTGGGCCTGACCGAGTTCACGATCCGGGGCTTTGCCACCGGCGAATACTACCGCAACGGATTTCCGATCAATCGAGGATTCCCGAATTCGCCCGATGTCGCTTCCATCGAGCGCATCGAGGTTCTCAAGGGTCCATCAGCGTTCCTGTACGGGCGTGGCGATCCGGGCGGCACCTTCAACATCGTCACCAAGCAGCCGCTGGCCGAGCGCAGCTTCGCCATCGGTACGCAGTACGGCAGCTACAACCTCAAGCGCAGCACGTTCGATGCGACAGGCGCCCTCGATGAGGACGGCAAGGTCCTCGCCCGCATCACGGGTGCCGTTGAGGACAACGGCAGCTTCCGCGACTTCGTGCGCGGCGACCGTTACTACCTCGCGCCTGTCATAGCCTGGAAGCCGACCGCCGACACGACCGTCACCCTCGAAGGGGAACTCATCAGCACCAGCCAGACCTTCGACCGCGGCGTCGTGCCCATCGCCGGCAACCTCCGTGCCCTCCCAAGGACCCGCTTCATCGGGGAACCGGGGATCGCCCCGGTTCGCAACGACAACGCCCTCGGCCAACTGCGCATCGAGCATCGGCTCGACCCGAACTGGGTGGTCAGCGCCGGGGCGCAGGTGCTGGCCGGCAATCTCGCCGGCGACGGTGCGGGGGCCATCGGCGTCCTTGCCGACGGACGGACCCTGCGGCGCACGTTCGAGCGGCGTGACCTGACCTGGTCCGATCTCGACCTGCAGGTGAACCTCGCGGGCAAATTCGAGACGGGTCCGTTTCGCCACACACTGCTGACGGGCCTGGACTATGACAGTTATCGCTACCGTGAGGTCTTCAACCGCTCGAACGCGACGACCAACCCGTTCTTCCTCGATCTCTTGACCCCTCAGTACGGCCAGCGCCTGCCCCCACTCACGGCCTCCGTCAGCAACCTGCTGGAGAACACGCAGAGCTTCGCCGGCTACATCCAAGACCAGATCGACATCACGCCGCGCCTCCACGCACTGGTTGGCGTGCGCGTGGAAGACATCGGCCTCGTCTCGACCTCCTTCCTCAACAATCGGACCACGCGCCTGCAGGGTACCGCTGCGACCCCCCGTCTCGGCTTGGTCTACGACCTCTTCGACACGGTCTCCGTCTACGGCAACTACTCGCGCTCGTTTCGGCCCAACACCGGTGCGGACCGGACCGGCCGACCCTTCGCGTTCCAGGAGGGCGAGGGCGTCGAGGCCGGTGCCAAATTCACCCTGCTCGACGGTCGCCTGAGTGCCACGGCGGCCGTGTTCGACATCAAGCGGACCAACGTCCTGACAACGGACCCGCTCGACGTGAACTTCAGCGTGGCCGCAGGCGAGGTCCGCAGCCGTGGCTTCGACCTGAGTTTCGCGGGCTATCTGGCGCCTGGCTGGCGCGTGATCGGCACCTACGCGTATGTCGACGCGGCCGTGAGCCGTGACAACGCGCTTCCTGTCGGGACGCGGCTGGCGAATATCCCCGAGAACAGCTTTTCCGTGCAAAGCGTCTACGAGTTCCAGAGCGGCGACCTTCGGGGTCTCGGGCTCGGCGGGGGCGTCAGTTTTGCCGGGCAACGCGTTGCCGGGACGGCTTTGTCGACCTTCAAGCTTCCCGAATACACGGTCTTCAACTTGATCTCGTATTATCAGATTACGCCGGGCGTCAGAGTCTACCTGAACGTCGACAACCTCTTCGACGAGACGTTCTATGACCGGGCGTTTCAGAACCGCTACGCCACTCCAGGTCTTCCACGCACGATCATGGGTGGCGTTGCGGCTCGCTTCTAAATCCCCGCCACGCTTGTTTTCCAATGCCGCTTCGGCACGGCGTCGAGGATCGCGGTCGCGCACGAGGCTGGCACGGTTCCGCGCTCCGCCGGGTCGGGGCCCTGCGTCTCATTCGGGGGACGGCCTGGCCGTCGGGCCGGGTCGGGCGAGGTCGCGCGCGAGGGCGAGCATCACCGCGAGGGTGTCGGCCTCGTCCTGCTCCGCGCCGTGGTCGCTGAGCTTGACGATCACCGTGCCGGTGTCGCGATTGATGTAGACGTACTGGCCGTAGACCCCGATGGCGGAGATGTCCTCGTCGCCGTTCGGAACGTGCCACCACTGCGCCGAGTAGGGCCAGCCGTCGACCTCCTGCCGGGCCGGCGTCTCGATCCGTTCGATCCAGCCCGGCGCCACGATGCGCGTCGCTCCCACCCGGCCGTGATCGGCCACCATCAGCCCCAGGCGGGCGAAGTCGCGGGCGACGGCGTTGAGGCAGCAGAACGCCTTCTCGGTCCCGCCGGGCCGGTCGAGATTCCAGGTCGCCTCCGCCTCGGCCCCCATCGGTTTCCAGATCTGCTCCGACAGGATGTCGGCCAGGGGCCGGCCCTGGATCTCGGCCAGGATCAGCCCGAGCACCTCGGTGTCGATGCTGCGGTACTGGCCCTTGCTGCCGGGCCGGGACGACAGGCGGGCGTGGTCCCGCACGAAGGCCGGGAGGTCGCGGGTGAGGTACATCCCGGCCGTGCCGACCAGCGGGTCCCAGGGATCGTAGTTCTCCGGCACCGCGAGCCCGCTCGTCATGTCGAGGAGGTCGCGGACGGTGATGCGGCCGAAGGCGGCGGTGTCGCGCAGATCCGGGCGCAGGTAGGGCAGCAGGGCGGAGACCCGGTCCGTCTCGGCGAGCTGCCCCTTGGTGATCGCCTGCCCGACCAGGAGCGAGACCACCGATTTCGCCACCGACCAGGACGGAAACCGCGTCGCCCCGTCGAAGCCGGGCCGATACCATTCGTGGACCAGGATGCCGTTCTGCGTGACCAGGAGCGCATTGGTGTGGGTCGCGGCCAGCATCTCGGCCAGGGAGACCCGCCCGCCCTTCCACGGCACAGGGTCGAGGATCGGGCGGAGCCGGACCGGCAGGACCCGCGGGGTCGCCGCCGCCGGGACCGGCCGGCGCGCGAACCAGGGTTCGACGGCCGAGGGCTCGAGGACGGTGAGGGCCACCAGGGTGATGGGATTCGGCACGCCGAGGAGGGCCGTGGCCGCCCAGGCGACGGCGCTCAGGAGCCCGGCCGCCACGAGCCCGATCTTCAGGGCCAGCGCCGGGCGCCTCGCGCGGTGGGGGCGGGACCGCGGGCCGCGCTCGGGGTGAGAAAGCACCGGAGGACAGCCCTTCGTGCGGGAGGAGGACCCCATGTCCGGGGGTTGAAAGCGGATCAGTGGGCCGCGCTCTGGCCCGAGGCCAGGATGGTCACGCCCACGGCGATCACCGCGATGCCTGCCATCATCGACAGGGTGATGGGCTCATCGAACAGGAGGGCGCCGCCGAGGGCCGCCCCGACCATGCCGACCCCGGCCCAGATCGCATAGACGACGCCGATCGGCAGCATGTTCATGCTGTTCGACATCAGCCAGAAGGCGGTGCCGTAGCCCACCACCATGATCACGGTCGGCACCGGCCGGGTCAGCCCGTCGGCGGCCTTGAGGGCCAGCGTCGCGGTCACTTCGGCGCTGATCGCGAAGGCGAGGAGCAGGTAGGGATTCATGCGGGAAGCGTCCGTGGAAGCGGCGGGCCGACGGAGCGCCGGGCGATGCGTGCGCCCGACAGGAACCACCGGGCGCGTTAATTTCCGGTGTGGCGCCCCGTGAATGAGGCGCGCTGTTGCGGGCTCTAGTCTTGTTTTCGCCGGGCGCCCGTACGGCGGATCTTGAGAGCGACAAGTCTTGGGCGGAGTCAACAGGCTCGGACGGGCACAGGTCGGTTTCCAACAATTGGAGCTGCCGGGCCGCGTCGCTTTCGGCTATGGAACGCGACACCCGTGGAAATCGCGCCGGCTCCGGGTCGGCGACCCCGCGCGATCGGAGCGTTGAGGATGTCTCGGCCGGCAGTGGTTCCCAGCGTCATCGAAACGACGACCTGCGTCGAACCCCGGCAGGCGTTCGCGTTCTGGCGCGCCACCGCGCTGGCGCCCTTCGGCGACGTGGAGCGGGTCCAGGCGCGGGCGCCCTTCCAGGCCAGGCGGCTGGCCGTGGCCGCGGCGGACTGGGCGCTGACGCACACGGCGAGTTCGCCGGTGGGGTTGCGGTTCGGCAGCGGCCATATCGACCGGAACGCCCCCGAGCAGGTCGCCATCGCCCTGGCCCTCGACGGGATCGGCTACCAGGAGCAGCACGACCGCGGCGGGCGGATCGCCGCCGGCGACATCAGCTTCCTGGTCCGGAACCGGCCCTTCATGGCCGGGTCCCAGAACGCCTACGAGGAACTCCGCATCGCCGTACCGCGCCGGATGTTCGAGGCGTGGTTCGGCGATGCCGATGCCTTCTCGGGGCGGATTCTGGCGAGCCGACCCGCGATATCCGCCTTCGCGCCGCAGTTCCGCGCCTTCGCGAGCTCGGTGCGGGCGATGTCCCACGGCGAGGCGGACGCGGCCCTGGACAGCCTGCTGCACCTGCTGCGGGGCCTCGTCCCGGAGGCGGCCGGCCGGTCGCGGAGGGAGCTGTCGCGGGATGCGGTGATCTCCCTGGCGCGGGCGCAGATCGAGCGGCGGCTGCACGACCCGGGCCTCTGCCCGCGGCAGATCCACACGGCGCTCGGGCTGTCGCGAACCCAGCTCTACCGGGCCTTTGCCGAGACCGAGGGCATCGCGGCGGAGATCCGGACCGCGCGCCTGACCCATGCCTACCGCCACCTGGCCTCGCCGGACAACGACGGCCTGAAGATCGCCACCATCGCGTATGGCTGCGGCTTCACCGACGTGCCGACCTTCAACCGCGCCTTCCGCCGGCGCTTCGGCTTCCCGCCCGGCGATCTTCGCAGTCGTGATCCAAGCCTGCGTGATCCAAGCCTGCGTGATCCAAGCATCCGTGATCCAAGCATCCGTGATCTTGGCGCCCGACGCTCCGGAGACGCACCGTCGGACGGGACATCCTCTCACGGCAGGTGATACGACACGCCCGCGATCAGCGCCTTCTCCTCGGTGTTGATGGTCCGGCGCGGATCGCCGCCGAACTTGTTGTGCCAGTACTGGAAGCCGGCGAACACCTCGAAGCGGTGGGGCGTGCCGGCGACGAGCTGGCCGACATCCAGCACCAGGTTGGTCTGCGACACGAACTCGACCTGGGTCTCGTTCTCGTTGATGCGTCCGTAGCGGCCCTTGGGCAGGATCACGGTGTTGAAGCCGGCGAGCGACAGGGGCAGCCCGGTGAAGCTCAGGGGCAGCGCATAGGTCAGCTCGAATTCCGGCGTCATCCGGTATTCGACGCTGCGGAAGCGGCCCACCGCGAAGCCGTTGCGCGAGAACTCCTTGTAGGCCTGGACCTTGAGATTCACGTATCCGGCCGGCACGTCGAACGCGAAGTTGAGGCCGAAGGTGCCGGCGCGCTTCTCGGAATCGAAGGTCGTGTCCTTGGTGTTGATGTCCGCCCCGAAGGACAGCCCGATATCCTTGACGAGGCCCGGGATGCTGAAGGCGTCGGTGTCGAAGATCTGGTTCCCGCTGAGGACGCCCCGGTAGATCAGGTAGAACTCGGTCGCGCCGACGCCGGGGAAGTTGCCGAACTTGTCGCCCGCCGGGTCCTGGGACCCCGAGCGCAGGATGTCGAGGGAGAGCAGGTTGGTGCCGTAGGTCCAGGTATTGGCGTGGAACAGGTTGACCACGTTCTTGGGCACCGCGCGGGGCTCGCGCCGGCCGTCCGGGCCCTGGACGCTGATCCCGGGCTCGGCGGACGGCCCCTGGAACCGGTAGCTGATGATGGTGTCGGAGAAGCTGAAGAGCGAGGGCGCGGGCGGTGCCGCGACCGGCCCCACGGGCGGCGCTGGCGCTGCGGGCCCGTCCGCGGCCGACGCGGTTCCGATGAGGCTGACCCCCGCGAGGCCAAGACCCGCGAGGCCAAGACCGGCAAGGCCGAGCCCCGCAAGGCCGAGCCCCGCACGGACATGCCCGCGGCAGGCCAGAAGCAGGCCCCGGCGGGCCGCACACGTAAGCATCGACGTCTCTCCCGTGAATGTCCAAGTCCCGATAAGCCGCCCCATCGGTCGGGCTCGCCGGTTCGGCGCCTGTGCGCCGCCGCGCCGCAGCGCGGGCCGACAGCGGTCGAGCCGGGCTCGTCGCGGTCGTGGTTGATGTCGCCGCTCCGCCTTCGCATCCGGCCGGCCGATCGTCGCCGGGCGCACCATGAACCCGGCTCGGGCGCCGGGCACGGGTCGCATGCGTTGCGAAGCCTGCCGCCGCGCGATCGCTTCGACAGATCGCCGGGGCAGGGTATTCGGTGAACGAGGGCGTTCGATGCCGGGCCGCGAGCCCGCGCGATCCGGCCCTATTTCAGCGGACAGGCGGCGCCGCTGGCGATCCAGGCCGCCACCAGGGCACCGGCCTCGGCCTGCGTCCCGGGCGCCGGCGTCCGGCCGTATCCGGGCGCCCAGGCCCATCCGACCAGGGTGTCCTGGCCGATGTGGTGCAGGAGGTCCTCCACCTTGCGCTGGCCGTTGCGCGCCGGATCCTTGATCTGCTCGCAGATCTCGGCGACGCTTCTGCCCTCCCAGGCCATCGAGCGCGGGGCGAGGTGCCAGTCGGAATGCCCCGGCATCCGTCCGGGCTCGAAATTGGCGGCGCCGTGGCAGCTCCCGCAACGCATCGACGCGGTGCCGAAGCCGTCGGGCCCGCGGAACACCGGCGGCTGGTGGGGCCGGCTGTGGTCGCCCTGCCGGGGCCGGTCACCGGCCGGATGGCAGTTGGTGCAGCGGGGACTGGTCAGGACCTTGCCGAGTTCGGTGAAGATCGCCGCCGAGCGCGTGTGGGTGTCGGCGATCGCGTCGAAGCTCTGCGGCGGGGCGAGCCGGCCGGCCGGAACCGGCTCGGCCGCATCGACCCGAACCAGGCACACGGCGAGGACGGCCGCCGCGGCGAGGCCGCGGGTCCGGAGGGAAGAGGTCATCGGCCGGGCTTTCAGAGGAGGTAGCGCTGGGGTTCGGCCAGGATCACGGAGCGGACCGCCTCGTGATATTTGACGTAACCGGTGCAGCGACAGAGATGGCCGTCGAGGGCTTCGGCGATGGTGGATTCCACGTCCGCCCGGGCCACCGGCGTCCGGGCCAGACGCTCGAGCAGCACCTGGCCCTCGTTGAGGAAGCCCGGCGTGCAGTATCCGCACTGGAACGCGAAGTGGTGGATGAAGGCCTTCTGCAGCACGCTGAGCTCGTCGCCCTTGGCGTGCCCCTCGACCGTGCGGATCGTCTTGCCGTTGAAGCTCACGGCCGGGACGATGCAGGTCGGGCTGGTGGAACTCGTCCCGTCCGGTTCATCGACGATGATGGCGCAGCTCAGGCACTGCGCCGCGCCGCAGCCGAACTTGGTGCCCGTCATCCCGAGATATTCGCGCAGGAAGTCGTTCATGGTGAGGTCGTCGCGGACCTCCGTCGGACCATGGACCCGACCGTTGATGGTGATGACCAGTGCCGTCACGCCAGGGCTCCCTTGAGCATGGTGGGGGTGACCGGAAGCGAGTAGAAGCGGTGGCCGGTCGCGTCGAAGATGGCATTGAGGATGGCGGGCACGACGGGGATCATGACCACCTCGGCGATGCCCTTGGGCGGCTCGTCGGCGGAGACCGGCGGCAGCAATTCGATCTCGAGATCGTGCAGCGGCAGGTCCGATCCACGGGCCACCACGTACTGGCCGAGATTCCACTGGCCGTTGCCGGGGCCGCCCTCGTAGAGCGGCAGGGTCTCCAGCAGGGTGTAGCCGACGCCCATGGCGAAGCCGCCCTGGGCCTGGCCCCGCACCACTTCCGGGACCAGGGCGCGGCCGCATTCCACCACCGAATAGGCCTTGGCGATCCGGATCGCCCCGCTGGTCCGATCGATCTCGACGCGCACGACGGTGCCGCACTGGGCTCCGAAGGTGGTGCCGATCCGGTTGTTGCTGGTGGGCGGGAACGCGACGGCGACGCGGGCGACCCGTTCGAACGGGCCGGCGCCGTGGCGGACCGCGAGGGCGTCCGCCTCGGCGCGATAGCGCTTGTCCTGGATCGGGAAGGTGGCGCTGGCGAAGGCCCACCGCGAGAAGCAGTGGGTCATCGCCCCGGTCACCAGCCGGGCCGCATGGGCCTTGGCCGCGAGATCCGGCAGGGACAGCGGCGGCAGATCGGCGAAGACCAGACGGCCCTCCTGCCACCGCGCCTCGGCCCATTGCTCGGCCCGGTGGTCGGTGGCCGGAATGTTCCACAGCGCGAGGGCCGCCGGCCACAGGCCGAACCGGAAGATGACGCGGGCCGCCTCGGCCGCCGCGTGGGTGCCCACATGGGCGCCGTTCGAGGCCGCGGTGGCCGAGCTGATGGCCGGAACCCAGCGGCTGTTCTTCTCGACGGCGTCCTGCGTCGCCTGATCCATCGTGTACGAATTGCCGGAGGTGACCAGCGCCAGGGCGCCGAAGGCGTCGAGCTGGCCGAGGGCGACCTCGTCGGCGAGGCCGCCGATGTGGATCGCGACCCGGCTCGCCAGCGCGGTGCCCATGCCGTTGCCCATCTCGGGCTGATCGCAGGCGATCGAGATGCGGCCCTGGGGGTCGATCTCGATGCGGCCCATGGAGCAGTCGGCGCCGGTGCCGTAATCCTTGGTGACGCAGGCGACGCCGGTGCCGACGACGATGCCGTCGCGCTTCGGCCGGGCCTTCTCCGCCGCCCGCGCCGTCCAGATCGGATGCGCCTCGAGCTTGTCGAGGAGTTCCAGCGTCCGCACCGAGACGGTGTAGCGATTGCCCATCATGGTGCGGCCGTCGGGGGCCAGGGCGTTGCGGCGGCGGAACGCGATCGGATCGAGCGGCAGCGCCGCGGCGGCCTCGTCGATCAGGGTTTCGAGCGCCGTCATGGTCTGCACGGTGCCGTAGCCGCGCATCGAGCCGGCCGTCACGCCGCGGCTGTGCAGGGCCACCGTGGTGACGTCGACCTTCGGGATGTCGTAGATGCCGATGGCCGCCGCCGCCGCCACCGTGGCGACGTTGGTCGAGAAGTTCTGGAGGCCGCCGCCGTCGAGGACGTGGTCGGCCGCGAAGGCCGTGATCTTGCCGGTCTTGCGGCTGATCCCGATCCGCGTGTGCATCTTGAAGGCGTGGCGCTTGATGCCGCCCTGGAACTGCTGGAAGCGATCATGCGCCAGGCGCACCGGGCGGCCGGGGAAGAAGATCGCCGCCAGGGTGACGTAGAGGATGAAGGGGGTGTGGTCGCGCCCGCCGAAACCGCCGCCCATATAGGCGAAATCGGCCTCGATGTGCTTGGGCTTGAACGCGGCCTTGGCCTTGCTCAGCAGGGTGGCGATGGCCTCGGCGCCCTCGTAGGGCGACTGGATGCCGAGCACCAGTTCGAGCTTTCGGCTCCGGCCGTCGTACCAGCCGAGGCCGCTCTCGGTTTCGAGGAACATCGGGTCGACCGACTGGGTCTCGAAGCGCCGGTCGAGCACCAGCAGGTCCGGGTCGGTCCCCGTCAGCTCGGCGCGGATGGCCTCGCCGTAGCGGGCCGCCTTGCCGTAGGGCTTCGAGGTCTCCCGGGCGTAGGGCTCCCAGACCGGCAGGGGCGAATGCTGCATGCGGCCCGGACTGACCCATCCGGCCAGGATCGGCGAGTAGACGTCGGGCGATTGCGGGGTCGGGCCGGCGACGCGGGTGAAGCGGAAGGCGCCGTAATTCTCGCCCTCGACCGGGCCGGTCTCGTCGCCGAACTGGACCAGGGTGCCGTCGCGGAAGGCGAGGCGGGCCCGGTCGAAGGCGTCGAAGCTGTCGAAGATCAGCATCGCGAGGGGCTGGCCGAGATAGAGCGGCGTCTTGCCCACCGGACAGAACAGGTCGCCGGCATAGAAGTCCGGAACCGTGAGATTGGCCTTAGTCACGTCGTCCGCCGTCACCACCACGGTGGGCTTGAGCGGCCCGTCGAGGCGGGCGAGATCGAGGCCGAGATAGACGCGGGACGCGTCCGGCGCCCGCACCAGCAGGGCGTGGGAGGTGGTCTGCGGCCAGCCCGGCATGTCGGCGGCGCGGAAATCCGAAGCATAGAGCTTCGCCCCCGTCACCTTCGGGCTGCCGTCGATGCGACCGAGGCCGCCGGAGGCGGGATTCCAGTGGTTCCGGCCCGGTAAGGTCTCGCGGGCGGCGAAGCTGGGCTCCTGGGCGGCGGCGAGGCGGGACAGGCTGAGCGAAATACCGCTCGCGGTGACCCAAGTCATAAATTCACGGCGCGACGCGCGCATGGTCCAATTCTCCAGGTTCCGTTCGGCGTTCCATGTCGATCCGGTCGCCGCAGCCCGATCTGGAGCCGACATCTTGCAGAGCCGATCAACACCCCGCCCGCGAGACGTCCTATACGGACTCTATGAACATATATCTTAATGAAATCGATAGACGCCGAAACGCAAAACTGCGGTCAAACCGAAGCGTTGCTGATATGCCACTGATAGACGAGTTGTTGTTCGGTATAAGTTTTAAAATATATTATAGATATTGATGGTAGATATTCGCAAATTAACACATGTAATTTAACGTTATTGTCGCGTCGGCAAGGGTCCGAATAAGGACATTGTCGCCGAGGCATACTACTCGGTATCGACTTCGCTCCGGCGGACATCCTCTTCCGTGGCGCCTGCCCGCTCATGCCCGGGACAGCCCCATCCGGCACGACGCGCCGGGCGATGGGGTCCAAAGGTGTCCAAAAAGGGGGAATCGAGGCAGCCTCAGGCCGCGTGTTCGACCAGACCTGTTCTTGCATCGGCCCAGGATGGACCGGAAAGGCCGTCGGTGGTGGGCCCGGCAGGACTCGAACCTGCAACCAGACCGTTATGAGCGGTCGGCTCTAACCATTGAGCTACAGGCCCAAACCGTTGGGACAGCTTGCGTTTCGGTGTCCGGGACGATCTCCAGGACCGCACCCGCACCGGACACGCCGGGTTTGCCTAGCGCGATCCGTCAGCGGCGGCAAGGCTTCCGGCGCCCGGAGCGTGCCACGGTGGAAGACGCGGCAAGGCGGGCTCATCGAGGGAAAGGTTTGGACGGCAAGGGCCGGCGCCGTAATTCCCGAGACCGGCACGGCGGGGCAGGCATAGAGCGTCAGCCGGCTCTCGATGGTGCCCCCTGGCAGGCTGCCGGGCATCGGCGTCGAGCACGAGGCCAGCGCGACAGGCCGATGGCGTTTCCGGCGCGGCGGGCCTTGCCGAAGCCCCGCTGCAGGGTTCGGCCGGACGCCTCAGGCCGGCGGCCGGTCGGGCGCGAGGCCGAGTTGGGCATCCGCGAGAGCCTCGGCGAGAGCATCCGCGAGGGCGTCGACCTGCGCCGTGTCGTGCGCGGCCGAGAAGGCCACGCGCAGCCGGGCGGTGCCGGCCGGCACCGTCGGCGGCCGGATCGCGACGACGAGGAAGCCGCGCGCCTCCAGGGCGGCCGAGAGGGCGAGCGCCGCTTCCGCCGTCCCGACATGGACGGGCACGATCGGGCTCGTCGCCTCGGGCAGTCCGAGCCGCGCCGTGAAGCGGCGCGCCAGGACCAGGGGTCGGGCGGCGCGCTCGGGCTCCGCCTCGATGATGTCCAGCGCGCACAGGGCGGCCGCGGCCGAGGCGGGCGGCAGGCCGGTGGTGTAGACGAAGCTGCGGGCCCGGCTCGTCATGAGGTCGATGACCTCGCGCGAGGCGCAGAGATAGCCGCCATAGGAGCCCAGCGCCTTGGACAGGGTGCCCATTTCCAGGGGCGCACGGGCGCCCGCCTCCACCACGCCGAGGCCGTGGGCATCGTCCACCAGCGTCCAGGCATCGTGGGCCGCGGCGACCTCCAGGAGAGCGTCCAGGGGAGCCCGGTCGCCGTCCATGCTGAACACCCGCTCGGTGAGGATCAGCGCGCGCCCGTGGCGGCCCCTCCGCGCGACCAGGATGTCCCGCAGGTGGCCGACGTCGTTGTGGCGGAAGCGCAGCATCGTGGCACCCGAGACCTGCGCCCCCGCGAACAGGCAGGAATGGCCGAGCGCATCGATCAGGACCAGGTCCCGGGCGCCCGCCAGGGCCGGCACGATGCCGAGATTGGCCATGTACCCGCTGCCGAAGACCAGGGCGGCGGCCTTGCCCTTGTGGGCGGCGAGCCGGGCTTCCAGCGCGCCCAGCAGGGGGTGGTTGCCGGTGACGAGGCGCGAGGCCCCGGCCCCGGCTCCGTAGCGCGCCAGGGCCGCCTGGCCGGCGGCGATCACCCGGGGGTCGTCGGAGAGCCCGAGATAATCGTTGCAGGAAAACGACACCAGGGTCCGGCCGCTCCGTCGGGCGGTGACGCCGGGGCCGCGCGCGGTGTCGATCAGCCGGCGGCGCAGGGCGCGGGCCTCGAGATCGGCCAGGGTCTCGCGGGCGAACGCGTCGAGGCTGGACGGCGGGGAACCGGTATCGGACGGAGGGGCGGACATGCCGCCCGCATGGGGGCGAGCGGGACGGCCTTGTCAAGGACAGCCCGGTCTATCGCAGCGCCGCAGAGCAGCTCGGGGCCACGACGAAGCCGGACGACAAGATACGACGCGCGGGCAGTTAACCGCTTCGCAATGCGATGCTGCGTAGTTTGCTCGCCAAGGAGCGCCCTAAGCTTGGCGTTCCGGCACATTCCCGGAGTTCCGTGCCCCGCGCCGGCCCTCCCCTGACGGAGCACACCGACTCATGGCCCTCGATCTCGGCATGCCGATCCTCGTCGTCGACGATTATCAGACGATGGTCCGTATCATCCGCAACCTGCTCAAGCAGCTCGGCTTCGAAGAGGTCGACGACGCCTCCGACGGCACCGCCGCCCTGGCCCGCCTGAAGAACCGCAAATACGGCCTCGTCATCTCCGATTGGAACATGGAGCCGATGACGGGCTACGAGCTGCTGCGCCACGTCCGTGCCGACGAAGCCCTGCGCACCACGCCGTTCATCATGGTCACCGCCGAGTCGAAGACCGAGAACGTCATTGCCGCCAAGAAGGCCGGCGTGAACAACTACATCGTCAAGCCGTTCAACGCCGCCACGCTGAAGAGCAAGATCGAAGCGGTCTGCGGCGCCTGATCGATCGCCGACGCACACCGTAAGGGGGGAGCAAGGGACCATGCCACTCGCCAAGCAGGCGCGCAAAGCGAATTCCTCGCCGGACAAGCCATCACTGATCCGCGAACTGGTCGAGATCGCGGATTACATCGCGCACCTGCGCAACGAGATCGCCGCGCTCCGGGCCAACGAACTCACCCGCGACCGCTTGCCGATGGCCCATGAGGAACTCGGCAGCGTGGTGGCCGCCACGGCGGGCGCCACCAATTCCATCATGAACACGGCCGAGGAGATCCTCGGCCTGCCCGACGACAAGAACTACCGCGCCACCGTCGAGGCGCGCATGAACGACATTTTCGAGGCCTGCACCTTCCAGGACATCACCGGCCAGCGCATCGCCAAGGTGGTGGAGGCTCTGCATCAGCTCGAGAGCCGGCTCTCGCGCTTCGCCAGCGCCGTCAAGGCCAAGGACAAGGGCGGCATCGATCCGGAGGAGGTGGAGCGCCGGGTCCGCCGCGAACTCCTCATCCTCAACGGACCGCAGATCAACGGCCCGGCCGTCGCCCAGGACGAGATCGACGCCCTGTTCGCCTGATACCAGACCAGGATCACCAGACCAGAATCACCAGACCAGGCGCTCGATCACCGCATCCGGCCGGACAGCCTGACGATCGAGCCAGTCGGCGATGTCGCCGAGGCTCGCGTGCGCGGCCGAGACCCCAAGCTCCTCCGCATGGATGCCGCGCGCCACCAGCAGGCTGGGAATGCCGTAGGCCGCCGCCCCCGCGATGTCGGTGCGCAGCGCGTCGCCGACCGCGAGCACCCGGGCGCGTTCCGGCGGCACGCGCCCGTCGAGGCCGCCCGCCAGCGTCAGGGCCGCCTCGTAGACGGGACGATGGGGCTTGCCCGCGTAGGTGACGGCGCCGCCGAGGCCTTCATAGGCTTCCGCGATCAGGCCCGCGCAGGGGACGAGCTCACCCCGGCGCTCGACCACGAGATCGGGATTGGCGCAGATCATCGGCACCGCCCGCGCCCGCATGGCCTCCAGCGTCGCGCGGTAATCCTCGGCGGTCTCGCAGGTGTCGTCGAACAGGCCGGTGCAGACCACGCGGTCGGCCGCCGCCACGTCGACCAGCTTCACGTCGAGCCCGTCGAAGATCGTGGCGTCGCGCTCCGGCCCGAGATGGTGCAGGCGCTCGCCCGGATGGGCCGCGATCAGGCTGCGGGTGAGGTCGCCCGAGGTCAGGATGGCGTCGTAGGCGGCGCGGGGCACGCCGAACCCGTCGAGGATCGCCTGCACGCCGGCCCAGGGGCGCGGCGCGTTCGAGACCAGCACCACCCGGCGTGGCCGCCCCGCCTCCGGCAAGGCGCGAAAGCGCATCAGCGCGTCGCTCGCCCCCGGATGGGCGTTGGTGCCGTCATGCAGCACGCCCCAGACATCGCAGAGAATCAGGTCGTAGCGCTCCGCGATCCCCGCAAGACCGTCCAGGGTCGGAACGGGCCGGGAGGCAGCGGAACGTGCGGGCGTCTCGGTCATGCGGGCGGACCTGTCCTGGCGGCGGGCGTGGAGGGAGCGCCGTCCGGTTAGGCGGGACATCCCCGGAAATCAACGCCGCCCGCGGTTCGCCGGTCTCGATCTCCGATCCCCGGCGCCGATCGCTCCCGAAGGGCCCGGCGTCCAGGCGCGCCTCAGCCGGCCCGGCGCAGGAAATCGCGAAACGGGCGGCGCTGCGGCGGCGGCTCCGGGTCCTCGTTCGGCGGCGGCGCAGGCTCCGGCGCTTCGGGCGGGGCGTTGAGCACCTCGGCGCGCACCACCCGGGCGGGGGCGAAGACGATCCCCTGCGCCAGCGGCACATCGAGTTCGATCAGATCGGGCACGTCGGTCTCGCGCTCCACCTGCTCGGCGACGAGGCGGATGCCCGCCCGTGCCAGCGACGCCACGAGATCCTCGAGGGCGATGTCGGGCATCGCCTGGCGGGTGCCCGGACGCAGCAGCAGGTCGACCGGCACCTTCACCTGGGAGACGCCCCGGTCGGCCAGGGCCAGGGGGTCGAGGCGCAGGTCGAGGGGCCGGTCCAGGATGAAGCCGATGCGGCCGCGCAGGTCCGCCAGCGCCCCGGCCTGCTCCGCGTCGAGGCTGCGCCAGCTCAGCTGCGGCAGAGCCAGCATCACCCGCCCGGACAGGTCCGGCTCGCCCTCGACGAGGCGGCCGAGGGAGCGCAGGAAACCCGGCTCGAACAGCGAGCGCGGCGACAGCCCGTAGGCCACCGCCGCCAGGCTGCCGCGCCCGGCGAGATGACGCGCGATGGTGGCGACGCGCTGGAGCATGCGGCGGTCGAGATCGGTGGTGCGGCCATGGCGCTCCAGAACCGGCACGAAGGCCTCGGCTCCCAGGGAGTCTCCCGCGAGGCGCAGGCGCGCCACGGCCTCGTAGGACACCACCTTGCGCTGCGGCAGCGACACGATGGGCTGGAGATGAACCTCGAGCCCGTCGCCGTCGTAGGCCGCGACCAGGGCCGCGTCCCCGGTCGGTTCGACCCGGCCCAGGGCGCGCGGGGTCCAGGGGGTTGCCGGGACGGCGGCGGGCCGGCGGGCCGGCTCCGCCTCGGCGACGCGGGTCGCCGGGCGCAAGTCGGGTTCGAAATCGGGGGCGATGCCTCGCGACGGGGGTGGCGAAGCCGGGGGAACCGGTGGGGCCGCCTTGAGCCCGGCGATCTCGCCATCCTGGGCCGCCACCACCGCCGCCAGTTCCCGCACGATCCCGCTGAGCAGGCCGATCTCGGCCGTGACCTCTTCGAGCCCTGCGTTCAGATCCTGGCTGTCGAGGAAATGCGGGCTATCGAGACCGGGAGGCGCAGCGCTCGCGGGAAGCCCGGCCTCGACGGCGCGGACCTGCTGCTCGGCCAGGGCCCGGGTGACCGTCTCCAGGCGCACCAGGCGCTGCGACAGCACGTTGACCTCGCCGGACAGCTTCTCGCAGCGCGCCGTCAGCGTGCTGGCGCGCCGATGCGCGGTGAGCGCCGCCACGAGGCCGAGCCCGGCGAGCCCGAGGCTCGCCCCGAGCGGGCTGAACACCGCCAGCGGCCCGAGGAGGCTGAGCCCGAGCAGGGAGAAGGCCCACAGGCTCGTACGCCGGCCAACGATCCGGGCCATCGGGGTCTTCGATCCTCGAAACATGAAACCAGGGCGCGTGCCGGCCCGCGCCCGCACGCAGCCATTTGTTGCCGAGACGCCGCCGGCCCACAAGGGACCGCCGCCCGCCGGGAACGAATTTCCGGTGGAATGTGGCTTGGCGCGTTGTGTGCGCGCCGTTCAGGCGGGCGTTCCCCGGCAAGACCGCGTTCCGGCCCCGGGTTGGCGCACCAGGTCCGGCACCGCAGTCCAGCAACTTGCATCGGCCCGCCGCCGCATCACAATGCGGCCAACGGCACGAGAAGCCCGGAGCGCACCTCATGGACGCGACGCCATCGGACCTCCTGATACAGGTGGAGGGCATGACCTGCGACGGCTGCGTGGCGGCGGTGTGCCGGGCGATCCGGCACCTCGACCCGGAGGCCAAGGTCGCGGTCGACCTCGATCACGGCTGCATCGCGGTCACGACCACGGCTCAGGCCTCAAGCATCGCGGAGGCGCTGTCGGAGGCCGGATACACGGCCAGTGCCATCACGGGATGACACGCACCTGATCCCAAACAAAATTTTGCCTGCGAATTCAAAATTTCCGACGCGCTTTTGCTTGTCCCTTCGCGCAAATTGATGCGATCGATCCTGTGTGGCCGTTCGGCCGATCCGTACGGCCCAACGTCGACGGATCCGGTCTCTCGGCAGACGACACACGCCAGCGGATGGATCCGGCCCCGCGCCGGGCCCAACCGCGCAAGAACAATCCGGGAGAAACGCAGTATGCCCTCAGATATCGAGATCGCGCGCGCCGCCACGCTACAGCCGATCACCGAGGTTGCCGCCAAAATCGGGATTCCGGACGAGGCGCTTCACCATTACGGTCGGCACATCGCCAAGATCGACCACGCCTTCATCACGTCGCTCGAAGCCAAGCCCGAGGGCAAGCTCGTGCTCGTGACGGCGATCAGCCCGACGCCGGCCGGCGAGGGCAAGACCACCACCACGGTCGGCCTCGGCGATGCGCTCAACCGCATCGGCCAGAAGACCGTGATGTGCCTGCGCGAACCCTCCCTCGGACCCTGCTTCGGCATGAAGGGGGGTGCGGCCGGCGGCGGCAAGGCCCAGGTCGTGCCGATGGAGCAGATCAACCTGCACTTCACCGGCGACTTCCACGCCATCACCTCGGCGCACAGCCTGGCGGCCGCGCTCATCGACAACCACGTCTACTGGGCCAACGAGCTCAACATCGACGTGCGCCGCATTCACTGGCGCCGCGTGGTCGACATGAACGACCGGGCGCTGCGCGCCATCACCCAATCGCTCGGCGGCGTCGCCAACGGCTTCCCGCGCGAGGACGGCTTCGACATCACCGTGGCCTCCGAGGTCATGGCGGTGTTCTGCCTCGCCAAGGATCTGGACGACCTCGAGGCGCGCCTCGGCCGCATCGTCATCGCCGAGACCCGCGACCGCAAGCCGGTGACGCTCAAGGACGTCAAGGCCACGGGCGCCATGACGGTGCTGCTCAAGGACGCCCTGCAGCCGAACCTGGTGCAGACCCTCGAGGGCAACCCGGCCCTCATCCATGGCGGCCCCTTCGCCAACATCGCCCATGGCTGCAACTCGGTGATCGCCACCCGCGCCGGCCTGAAGCTCGGCGACTACGTGGTCACCGAGGCGGGCTTCGGCGCCGATCTCGGCGCGGAGAAGTTCATCGACATCAAGTGCCGCCAGGCCGGCCTGAAGCCTTCGGCCGTGGTCATCGTCGCCACCGTGCGCGCCCTCAAGATGCATGGCGGCGTCTCGAAGAAGGAACTCGGCTCCGAGAACCTCGGCGCCCTGGAGAAGGGCTTCGCCAACCTGGCCCGCCACGTCAGCAACGTGCGCAGCTTCGGCCTGCCCGTGGTCGTCGGCGTCAACCACTTCTACGCCGATACCGATGCCGAGCATGCCAAGCTCAAGGAGCTGTGCCGCGACCAGCTCCAGGTCGAGGCCATCACCTGCAAGCATTGGGCGGAGGGCGGCGCCGGCGCCGAGGAGCTCGCCCATGCGGTGGTCAAGCTGGCCGAGGGCGAGCAGAAGCCGCTGACCTTCGCCTACGAGACAGAGACCAAGCTCACCGACAAGATCCTCGCCATCGCCACCAAGCTCTACGGAGCCGGCGACATCCAGGTGGAATCGAAGGCCGCCACCAAGCTCGCGCAGTTCGAGAAGGACGGCTACGGCCACCTGCCGGTCTGCATGGCCAAGACGCAGTACTCGTTCTCCACCGACCCGAACCTGATGGGCGCCCCCTCCGGCCACCTCATCGCGGTGCGGGACGTGCGCCTCTCGGCGGGTGCGGGCTTCGTCGTGGTGATCTGCGGTGAGATCATGACCATGCCGGGCCTGCCCAAGGTCCCGGCCTCGGAAGGCATCCACCTCGATGCCAACGGGCAGATCGAAGGCCTGTTCTAGCACGGGAAGCCCCCTCCCCCGTCGGCGGGGGAGGATGGCCCCGGCGTGATCCGGCGCACGGCCCGTGCTAGCGGGATGGCATGACCGTCTTCATCGCCGGGCCCCGCCCATGATTCCCTGGGTCGTCCTCGACACCGCCCCCGTGCCCGGCGGGTCGGAGCCTCTGCGCCTGCGGCAGCGAGGCACCGAGTTCTCGATCCAGCTCGGCCCCAACGAGCTGATGAACAGCCGGCTCAGCGGTTCGGAGGAGGCGCTGGCGACCTTGACCGCCGAACGCCTGGGCATCCGGGCGAATCCGTGCTGGCTGATCGGCGGCTACGGCATGGGCTTTACGCTGCGGGCCGCCCTCGACACCCTCGACGCGAAGGCCCGGATCGTGATGGCCGAACTGGTGCCCGCCGTGCTGGATTGGGGGCGCGGCCCGCTGGCGCCCATCTCCTCCGAAGCCTTGGCGGACCCGCGGGTCGAAGCGCGGGTGGCCGATGTCTCGGAGGTGATCCGGGCCGGGCGCGGCGCCTACGACGCCATCCTGCTCGACGTCGACAACGGCCCCGACGGCCTGACCCGCAGCGCCAACGACCGGCTCTACGACGCCGCGGGTCTCGCGGCGGCGCGGGCGGCCCTGCGCCCCGGCGGCGTGCTGGCGGTGTGGTCGGCCCATCCCGACCCGGCTTTCACCCAGCGCCTCGCGCGCGGCGGCTTCCGGGTGGAGGCGGTCGGCGTCCGAGCCGGGCGGTCGCGGGGCGCGCGCCACACCATCTGGCTGGCCGAGCGCCCGGCGCGGTGACGGCAGTCAGGCCGAGGCGCCTTGGCGTTCGCGCCGGCGGCTGAGACGGGTCGCGCCGTAGACTTCCGCGAGCTGGCGCCGGGCAGCCTTGACCGGCGCTGCGTTCCGCTCGGCGCAGGCCGCCGCGATGATCCGCAAAGCATCGGCCACCGAACGTTCGAGCAACGCCTCGGCTGGGCGGCTCGTTGCGCCGACGGGCAGCCCCGATGCGTTCGTGAGAAGACTCATCTCGAGCTGGTTCATGACTCGGCCCCTGGGGACTCGACCTCTCGTTGGGCGCTCGGCCTCTCGGGGGCGATGTCTTCGTGCCGAGCATCGGCAGGGCGCAGGGCGACAACAAGGCAGCTTGGCCTTAAGCCTTTGCGGGGGTGGAGACACAGGCCTGACCCGCGATCCCCATCTCGAGGGATCCTCGAGCCGGTGGATCAGTCGCGGCTCTGACCCTCGTTGAACTTGTCGCGGCAGACGTAGCCGACGAAGCATTTCGGATCGTCGCGCGTCATCTCCCAGGACGGGCGCGTCGTTTCCGGCAGAGGACAGAACCCGACATCGCGCACGAAGCGCGAATAGGTGATCGGCCCCGTGGTCAGCACGATGGCGCCGGCCCGCGTGACCAGCGCCGAGGCCTCGGCGCAGGTCATGGCGGTGACGTCGGGGCGCGTCTGCGCCGAGGCTGCCCCCGGCAGGAGCGCGGCGCAGACGAGGAGCGCGAAAAGGCTTTGGCGAGAGGCATCGGTCATCGAGATCCATCCGTCATCGTGGGTGACCTCCCGGCCGTCGGTCGAACCAGCCCGGCGGCTTCGTTGTCCTTTGATACCCTCGTCTCTCGATACTCCGCGGCCCGCGTCCGGGAAAGCCCGCGCTCACGCCGCCGTGAGAGCCAGGGTGAAATCGACCGCCTCGGTCACGCCCTCCTGCCACAGGGAGACCGGAGTCGGACGTGGCAGATGCAGGGCGCCGTCCGCCTCGCCGCCGGTGATGCGCAGGTCCGCCCCGACCTTGTTGGCCAGGCCCTGCATCGGCCGGTTCCAGGCCAGGCAGCGCACGTGCAGGTCGCGGACGCCGCGATTGCGGGCAGCGGCGGCGATGCGGCGGAACAGGGCCTGGCCGAGGCCGTTGCGGCGGAACGGCGTCTCCACCGCGAAGGCGGCCTCCGCCTCCGCGCCGAGGACGAAGCCGGGCGGCGGGGCGGAGGCAGGGCGCAACTCGCCGAGTCCCCGCAGGGTGCCGTCGACGAAGCCACCGAACATCAGGCCCTCGGCACTCATGGCGGTGCGGGCATAGCGGAGGGCGGCCGTGTCGCTCAGCGCCCCCATGAAGCGGTTGGCGCGGGTCTCAGGATCGAGCCGCAGGAAATAAGCTTCCACCGCCGGGCCATCGTTGGGCCACAGGCGACGGATGATCGGTTGGAAGGTCGGACGCGTCTCAGGCATCGGGTGCCGGTCTCCGGGTTCGGGGCGCGCAGGGCGCGCCGGGTCCGGGCGTAGCCTCCCTCAAGGCTCCGTCGATGTGGCATCGCGGCCACGTTTGTGCAATGCAGCAAAACGCCCCGCTGCCGTGCGTCCGGCGCCGTCCCCCGGGTGGGCCATACCCTGGTCGAGGCATAACCCTGTCGGGGCTTGATCCGGCTGAAGGGCCGCGTCAGACCGGCAGACCGCCGGACATGCGATTCCACCGGCCGCCCGTCTCCCGATTCCGATCTCTCCGCGAACAGGTCGACTGCACCGTGAACGCCCCCTCTTCATCCGGTCCGAGGCCGTCGAACCAGGCCATCGCCGGCGCCGTGTCCCCCGGTCCGGTCTCCGACCGCTACGAGGCGCTGGTGCATGCGGGGGCCATCGAGCGCGATCCCGCGCAGGTCCACCTCGTGCGCGCCCTCGACCGGCTGGTTCTGGAGCTTGGTCGGCGCAAGCGCGCCCGCAAGGGCAGCGCGCTCGGCTGGCTGTTCGGACGCCGGGACGACGCCGCGACGCCGCCGAAGGGGCTCTACATCTGGGGCTCGGTCGGGCGCGGCAAGACCATGCTGATGGACCTGTTCCATGAAGCCGCCCCGGAGCCGAAGCGCCGGGTGCATTTCCATGGCTTCCTCGCCGACGCGCATGAGCGCATCCATGCCCATCGCCAGGCCCTCAAGGCCGGCACGGCGAAGGGCGACGACCCGATTCCCGTGGTGGCCGATGCCCTGGCCGACGAGGCGACCCTGCTCTGCTTCGACGAGTTCACCGTCACCGACATCGCCGACGCGATGATCCTGGGCCGCCTGTTCGGCGCCCTGTTCAAGCGCGGCGTCACCGTGGTGGCGACCTCCAACGTCGAGCCCGACCGGCTCTACGAGGGTGGGCTCAACCGCGCCCTGTTCCTGCCCTTCATTGCCGAGCTCCAGGAGCGGGTCGAGGTGCTGCGCCTCGATTCCCGCACGGATTTCCGCCTGGAAAAGCTCGGCGGCGCCTCGGTCTATCACGTGCCGGCGGATGCCGAGGCGGGGGCGGCCCTGGCAGCCGCCTTCAAGGGCCTCACCGGCAAGGCGAAGGGCCGCCCCGCCACCTTGCGGGTGAAGGGCCACGACGTCGCCGTGCCCGAGGAGACCGGCGGCGTCGCCCGCTTCGGCTTCGCGGATCTCTGCGCCCTGCCCCTCGGCGCTTCCGACTATATGGCCGTGGCCCGCGCCTTCCACACGGTCATCCTCTCCGACATCCCCGTGATGGGGCCGGACAACCGCAACGAGGCCAAGCGCTTCATCACCCTGGTGGACACCCTCTACGACGCGCATGTGAAGCTCATCGCCTCGGCGGCGGCCGAGCCGCACAACCTTTACACCGCCACCGAGGGGCGCGAGGCCTTCGAGTTCGACCGCACCGTGTCGCGCCTGATCGAGATGCGCTCGTCGGACTATCTGGCCCTGCCGCATGGGGCGGGCGATTCCGAAGCGTCGGGATCGAGTTCCGGGCTGGTCGAGACCTGACATCGGGACAGGAGCCGGATTTCTCCGAGGCCCATCGGTTTTTCGCGATCGGGGCGCAGGCCGGACGAGACAACATCCGGGACAGGCCCTCGGATCACGCCCCTGTCTTCACATCGTGCGCAACGGCACATGCGGGGCGGATCACCGAATCCGAGACGGATGACGACGCCTCCGTCCGGTTGCGCTGCAACAGCCCCAGCGTTTAATTGTATTCATTCCGAGGTGCGGGGCGTGGGCGCTTCGCGCGCTGCGACGGCTCTCGTGATCGAGCAGCCGGATCCGCCGCCGCATCTCAGGACTCTTCTGCGGGACGGCGACCGATGTCGCCTCACCCGACGCCCGACATGTGACCCTGACGGCTTCCCGCCGGTTGACGGATTGGCGTGACGCCGATCCCCACCGGCCCGTGGCCTGATCCATGACAGGATACACCGATGATCAAACTGACCGTGAACGGAGCTGAACGCAGCTTCGACGGCGATCCCGACATGCCGCTGCTGTGGTATCTGCGCGATGAGGTCGGGCTCACCGGAACCAAGTTCGGCTGCGGGCAGGCCCTGTGCGGCGCCTGCACCATCCACGTGGGCGGCACCGCCGTGCGCGGCTGCGTCACCCCCGTCTCGGCCGCCGAGGGGCAGGCCGTCGTCACCATCGAGGGCCTGTCCCCCGACGGCAACCATCCGGTCCAGGTCGCCTGGCGCGACCTCAACGTGTCGCAATGCGGCTACTGCCAGTGCGGGCAGATGATGCAGGCCGCCTCGCTCCTGACCGACACCCCGAAGCCCACCGATGCGCAGATCGACGAGGCGATGAGCGGAAACCTGTGCCGCTGCGGCACCTATCCGCGCATCCGCGCCGCGATTCACCAGGCTGCCGGCCAACCGTCCGGTGCCGGCCAACCGTCCGGTGCCGGCCAGAAGCCCGCCGCGAACAAGGGAGAGCGCCTGTGATCCACGAAGCTCAGACCATGGCGGACCGCGCCACCGCGCCGACCGACCTCGCCCCCGCCGAGACTGTGTCCGGTCCCAGCGCCCTCGCCAATGTCAGCCGTCGCGCCATGCTCGGTGGCATGGGCGCTCTGGTGCTCGCCCTGTCCTGGCGTGAGCCGGCCCAGGCCGAGGACAAGAAGGACGAGCCCAAGAAATATGGCGCCGATGCCATGCCGCATGGCTGGCAGGACGACCCGAAGGTCTTCATCGCCATCGCGCCTGACGGCACCGTGACGGTGACCTGCCATCGCTCGGAGATGGGCCAGGGTGTCCGCACCTCCATCGCCCTGGTGGTGGCCGACGAGCTGGAGGCCGACTGGGCGAAGGTGAAGGTCGCGCAGGCCTGGGGTGACGAGACCCGCTTCGGCAACCAGGACACCGATGGCTCGCGCTCGCTGCGCCACTTCTTCCCGCACCTGCGCCATGCCGGCGCCGCCGCCCGCGCCATGCTGGTCCAGGCCGCCGCCAAGCAGTGGGGCGTGCCCGCAGGCGAGGTGAAGGCCGAGAACTCGGTCGTCACCCACGCCAAGTCGAAGCGCACCGTGAGCTACGGCGAGATCGCCGCCGCCGCCGCCGATCTCCCGGTGCCAGCCCGCGAAAGCGTCGTGCTCAAGAAGCAGGACGCTTTCCGCTACATCGGCAAGGGCAAGATCGGCCTGATCGACAACCACGACTTCACCGTCGGCACGGCGATGTACGGCATCGACACCCGCCTCGACGGAATGCTCTACGGCCTCATCGCCCGCCCGCCCGTCTACGGCGGCAAAGTGGTGAGCTTCGACGACAGCGAGGCCAAGAAGGTCGCGGGCGTCGTCAAGATCTTCAAGATCGACGCCCCCGAGATCCCGTCCGAGTTCCAGCCGATCGGCGGCGTGGCGGTGATTGCGAAAAACACCTGGGCGGCGATGAAGGCCCGCGAGGCCCTCAAGATCACCTGGGACGACGGCCCGAACGCCTCCTACGATTCCGTCGCCTTCCGGGGCGAGCTGGAAAAGGCGGCGCGGGCGCCCGGCAAGGTCGTGCGCGACCAGGGCGACGTCGCCGGCGCCATGGCCAAGGCCAAGACGAAGCTCGAGGCCGAGTACTTCGTGCCCCACCTCGTCCAGGCTCCGATGGAGCCGCCGGCCGCCACCGTGCGGATCAAGGACGGGTTCTGCGAAGCCTGGGCCAACACCCAGGCGCCCCAGGCGACCCATGACCGCCTCGCCAAGAAGCTGAACCTCCCCGCCGACAAGGTGAAGGTCCACGTGACGCTGCTCGGCGGCGGCTTCGGCCGCAAGTCGAAGCCCGATTACGTGCTGGAAGCGGCCCTGTGCAGCCAGGCCGTGGACGGCGCGCCGGTCAAGCTGATCTGGACCCGCGAGGACGACCTCCACCACGGCTACTATCACACCATCTCGGTGGAGCGGCTGGAGGCCGGGCTCGACGACAAGGGCATGCCGATCGCCTGGCTGCACCGCTCGGCGGCGCCCACCATCGGGTCGATCTTCGCCCCCGATCCGAAGCACGAGCTGCCGTTCGAGCTCGGCATGGGCCTGACCAACACGCCGTTCGCCGTGCCCAACATCCGCCTCGAGAACCCGGCGGCGGACGCCCACGTGCGCATCGGCTGGTTCCGCTCGGTCTCGAACATCCCGCACGCCTTCGCGATCCAGTCCTTCGTGTCCGAACTCGCCCACGCGGCGGGACGGGACCCGAAGGAGTACCTGCTGGCGCTGATCGGTCCCGACCGCGTCATCGACCCGACGAGCATCAGCGACGTCTGGAACTACGGCGAGGACCCGGCCCGCTACCCGATCGAGACGGCGCGCCTGCGCAAGGTCATCGAGGCCGCCGCCAAGGGCATCGGCTGGGGCCGCAAGATGGAGAAGGGCACCGGCCTCGGCATCGCCGGCCATTACAGCTTCGTCACCCACACGGCGGTGGCGGCGGAGGTGGCGGTCGGCCCGAAGGGCGAGGTGCAGGTCAAGCGCGTCGACATCGCCGTCGATTGCGGGCCGCAGGTCAATCCGGAGCGGATCCGTTCGCAGATGGAGGGCGCGGTCGTCATGGGCATGGGCCTCGCGCTCTCGGCCGAGATCACCTTCAAGGATGGACGCGCGCAGCAGAACAACTTCGACGGCTACGAGATCACCCGCATCGATGCGGCGCCGAAGGAGATCCACGTGCACCTGCTGCCGAACCCGGACTACAGCCGCCCCCTCGGCGGCGTCGGCGAGCCCGGTGTGCCGCCCGTGGCCCCGGCGATCGCCAACGCGATCTTCGCCGCCACCGGCCGGCGCATCCGGCAATTGCCGATTCGCGACCAGCTGAGCGCCTGATCGCGCCGGGAAACACCACCACGCATCGCCGCCACGCATCGCCGTGACGGCGCAGCCCCCGGCCCGGTCCCCCGGGCCGGGGGCTTTTTCATGCGCATAGGTTTTTATGCGCCGGGGTTTTCCTGTGTGTGCCTCGAACCGAAGACCCAATGGCTCCGTCCGACTCCCCGTCGCGCGGTTTTCCCATGGTTTGAGGGAGCCCGGGTCCGTTTCGGACGGTTGAACCCGACAGGGTGCGGCCCTCTCAGGGCCGGCCTTCCTCACCGAATCAAGGACAGCAATCGATGACGCGTTTCGTGAGGCTTGCCGCCGGGTTTCTCGCCAGCGGGGCTCTGGCCGCCGGGTTTCTCGCCGCGGGTGCGGCGCCGGCCCTCGCCACGCCGTGCGGCGACCGGATCGCCAAGCTCGAAGGACCCGTGAAGGATCTGGCGAAGGAGGCGATCTCGGCCAATACCAGCGGCAAGGCCGCGGCCAGCGCCCGCGCCGGACAGGGCGTCACCGGAAGCGGCGGCAGCGCCTCGGCGGAGGCCGCACCGCCCGAGAAATCGGCTGAGGCCGGTCAGGGCGGCGACAAGGCGATGCAGGCGAAGGTGGCCCTCGACGAGGCGCGGACGGCCGACCAGAAGGGCGATGCCCAGGCCTGCGCCGCGGCGGTCGATCGGGCCCAGAAGCAGGTGGACACCGCGCCCTGAGGCCGGACGGTCTCTGAGGGATCTAGGATCTCAGGAGTTTCTGGCGTCTCAGGTCTTGGATCGGCCCGACGGACCTCCGCTCGGGCTGATCCGGTGGGCGCTGGCCCCACCATCCGGGGCCGGCGCGTGTGGCGTGCGGGTCGGCGTCCGAAGCGCCCTTGGCCAAGCGGGCGTCTTGGCAAGCAGGCGTCAGGCGCTGGCGAGGGACGCGAGAGCGTGGTCGTTGCCGTTCAGGCCGGCGCAGAGATCGTCGATCTCAGCGAGATCGAGGGCCTCGCCGGAACCGCTGGCGATTGCATCGATCAAGTGATCCTGGTGAGGGCTGAAGGGATGACCCTGCAATCGATAGAATTGGTAATAGCGGAGCGCAGCTAATACAGCATCACGTTCTCGTTCAGTAATGGTAATATTCTGCATGCCAAATATAATTCCCGGTGTTGGTTGCGGGAGTTCGAGAAACAACCACTCTGCGGCGCCGTGAGCTTGGATGTTGTAAGCGAATCCCGGCAGATTCGTCCACAACCTGAAACCCTCCGTTAGCCGTTTCCGCATTGCGACGAACCGCCTGCGAGCGGCCAAGTCGTTGTGCGCGCGCCGTTTCCCCGTGAGGCCCAGCGCGGAGCTTTTTTTTAACGCCCACGCTTTAGCTTAGGGAGTTGACAACCCTCGGCGGTGTGGCCTCGCGCGGAGCGCGGCTCGATCTCTGCAGCCCGACCTCTGCATGAGCGTATCCTTAACCGATCCCTGGCATGGTCACGCGTCGGCCGTCCGCCGCGGAGGCCTTCCTTGGCTTCGACAGGATGCGAGCCGCAGATGTCCGGGGTGCGATCCATGCCCAAGACCCGAAGCGAGTGCTCTCCCGCCCCGGAGGCTGCGCGGGCCGCCGCCCCGTCGCTCAGCCCCGGCATCCGGCGCCATCTCGGCCAGAGCCTGCGGACCTTCTACGCCGGCATGCTGGCGGACCCGCCGGGCACCCGCTTGGAAGCACTGATCGCTCGCCTCGGCAAGGCGAAGGGCTGAGGGCTGAGGGCCGCCCCTCAGAGAACCTCGACCGAACCAGCTCTGCCCCGAAACCCCGGCCGGATCGTGTGTGACGGGTTTACCGCGTTTCCGGATGTTTCCCCTGCGGGTGCGGGAATTCACGGACAGTTCAGGCAGGAACGGCTAGGGACCCTGCATCAGATGAGCGCCTGCACTTCGCCGCGCTCGTACGCAAAGCAGATCCATGATCACGCTCGCTCTCGTCGTCGTCGGCAACATTCTGCTGGCGTCCCTGTTCTCGCTCATCGCCGTCGCGGCCGACTGAGCGCGCGACCGGGTCGCGCCGGGGCCCCGCACCCGGCCCGCTTCGCGCCCGTTCGTCACCCGCCCACAAGCCGGCCCCTCCCCCACGCCGCACAGTCCGAACACCGTCGACCGGGGGCCTTCCTCGGCCGTAGGCTGATTCGCGCCGCCTCCGTTTGACCGAGGCTGTCACGGATTCGCGCCCGGGCGCCGTCTGGAGCATGGCTCCGGCACCGGGTTTTCCCACGAGCAGGCTCTGCCCTCGCGTCCTCGGACGGTTCCGGCCCGACCGGGGCTTTCCGGCGATCCGCTCTTCGCGACGTTGATCGAAAAAACGTCCTTTCTATAGAACCCCCGTCAAGGTAGCATTTTCTTCTCGCACCGGAGGCCAGTCGAGAGGGACCTTTCCTTTTCGGGAAATTGCTCAGCGAGCAGCGCGAGGCCGGCGGAACAATTCTGTTCCCGATCCTCTTTCCTGCCGCACCGCAGCGCTTGACAACGTTCGTTAAAACGAACGAAACCAGCGTCGTCTGGCCTGGGTCGCGTCACCGCTCCAGGTCGGGCCGTACCAGCAGATTTCGGAGATTCCCGTGAGCGAGACCCCTTCCCGGACCACCGGACGCACCCGCCGCCACGCGGTCCTGCTCGGCGCCGGCCTCGCCGCGGCCGTGCTCGCGCCCACCCTCGCGTGTGCCCAGACCGAGCTGCTGAACGTCTCCTACGATCCCACGCGCGAACTCTATCGCGAGATCAACGCGGCGTTCAGCGAGGCGTGGAAGGCCAAGACCGGCGAGACCGTCACGGTGCGCGCAGCGCATGGCGGCTCGGGCTCGCAGGCCCGCACGGTGATCGACGGCATTCCGGCCGACGTGGTCACACTCGGCATCCCCTCCGACATCGACGCCATCAGCCGCATCTCGAAGAAGATCCCGGCGGACTGGCGCACCAAGCTGCCGAACCAGGGCCTGCCCTACACCTCGACCGTGGTGTTCCTCGTGCGGAAGGGCAACCCGAAGGCCGTAAAGGACTGGGGCGACCTCGTGAAGCCCGACATCAAGGTCATCACCCCGAACCCGAAGACCTCCGCGGGCGGCCGCTGGAACTTCCTCGCGGCCTGGGGCTACGCCTACGAAAAAGAGGGCAAGAACGCCGACAAGGCCAACGCCTTCGTGGGCGAGGTCTACAAGAACGTCCCCGTGCTCGACACCGGCGCCCGCGGCTCCACCGTGACCTTCGCCCAGCGCGGCCTCGGCGACGTGCTGCCGACCTGGGAGAACGAGGCCTACCTGGTGTTCGAGGAGTTCGGCCGCGACAAGTTCGACGTGGTGGTGCCGCCGACCTCGATCTACGCCGAACCGCCGGTCGCCCTGGTCGATGCGAACGTCGACAAGAAGGGAACCCGCAAGCAGGCCGAGGCTTATCTTCAGTTCCTCTATTCCGACCAGGCCCAGGCCATCTTCGCCAAGCACCATTATCGTCCGTTGAACCGGGCGGCCGCGAAGCCCGAGGATCTGGCGCAGCTGCCCGAGCTGAAGCTGTTCAAGATCGAGGACCTGCAGGGCGACTGGGACGCGATCCAGAAGAAGAACTTCGACAACGGGGGCCTGTTCGACCAGTTGAGCAAGGCGGGGCGCTGAGCCGCCGCGCCCTGATCCCCGCCCCCGCCCGGGCGGGGCCCGAGACTTGAGCAGGACACCGCCATGGCCCCGCCCCCGCGCGCCAACCCGCCCACTCGGGCGAAGCGGCGCTTCCTCCGCCCGAGCGTGATCCCCGGTTTCGGGCTCGCCTTCGGCTACACCCTGACCTGCCTCGGCCTGATCGTGCTGCTGCCGTTGGCGGCCCTGGTGACGCGCGCCTCGGGGCTCGGGCTTTCGGGAATCTGGGAGGTCGCCACCGACCCGCGTGTCGCCAGCGCGCTGCGCGTCAGCTTCGGCGTCTCGCTGCTGGCCGCTCTCACCGCCTCGGTGTTCGGCTTCCTCATCGCCTGGGTGCTGACGCGCTATCGCTTTCCGGGCCGCAAGATCGTGGACGCGGTGGTGGACCTGCCCTTCGCGCTGCCGACCGCCGTCGCCGGCATCGCCCTGGCCGCCCTCTATGCGCCCAACGGCCTCGTCGGAGCGCAGCTCGCCCGGATCGGGATCGAGGCCGCCTACACGCCGGTCGGCATCTACATCGCCATGGTGTTCATCGGCCTGCCCTTCGCGGTGCGCACGGTGCAGCCCCTGATCGCCGAGATCGACAAGGAGATCGAGGAGGCCTCCGCCACCCTCGGGGCGGGCCGCGTTCACACCCTAGTGCGGGTGGTGCTGCCGCCGCTGATCCCGGCGGTGCTCACCGGATTCGCCCTCGCCTTCGCGCGCGGCGTCGGCGAGTACGGCTCGATCATCTTCATCGCCGGGAACCTGCCCTACGTCTCCGAGATCGCGCCCCTCCTCATCGTCATCAAGCTGTCCGAGTACGATTACGGCGGCGCCTGCGCCATCGCCACCCTCATGCTCGGCATCTCGTTCCTCACACTGCTCGCCATCAACCTGATCCAGGCCTGGAGCCGGCGGAGATTCGGCTATGTCTGAGACCTTCGCCCCCGTCGCCCTGGCCGAGGCGCGTCCGGCCAGCGTCGTCACCGAGGGCCGCTGGATCCGCTGGCTGCTGATCGCCGTGGCGATCCTGTTCCTGGCCCTGTTCCTGGTGCTGCCGCTCCTCACCGTGTTCGCCCAGGCCTTCGCCAAGGGGGTCGAGGCGTATCTGGCCGCCTTCACCGAGGCCGACGCCCACGCGGCAATCCGGCTGACCCTGCTGACCGCCGCCATCGCGGTGCCGTTCAACCTGGTCTTCGGGATCATGGCCTCCTGGGCCATCGCCAAGTTCGAATTCTGGGGCAAGAACCTGCTGGTGACCCTGATCGACCTGCCGTTCTCGGTCTCGCCCGTGGTCTCGGGCCTGATCTACGTGCTGGTCTTCGGGGCGCAGGGCCTGCTCGGCCCCTGGCTGCTCGATCACGACGTCCAGATCATCTTCGCGGTGCCCGGCATCGTGCTGGCGACCATCTTCGTCACCTTCCCGTTCGTCGCCCGCCAGCTCATCCCCCTGATGCAGGAACAGGGCACGGCGGAGGAGGAAGCGGCCCTGACCCTCGGAGCCTCCGGCTGGCACGCCTTCCGGACGGTGACGCTGCCCAACATCCGCTGGGGCCTCCTCTACAGCGTGCTCCTCTGCAATGCCCGCGCGATGGGCGAGTTCGGTGCGGTCTCGGTGGTCTCCGGCCACATCCGGGGCCTCACCAACACGCTGCCGCTCCACGTGGAGATCCTCTACAATGAGTACAACTTCGTTGCCGCTTTCGCCGTCGCCTCCCTCCTGGCCGGCCTCGCCCTCGTCACCCTCTGCGTCAAATCCGTCCTCGAATGGCGCTATGCCGACGAGATCGCCGCGGGCGCCCGTGGGCACTGAGCGGGCGGGCGGCTCCACCGCCATCCGGGTCGAGGCGCTGTCGAAGACCTTCGACACGGCCGCGGTGCTGCACGACTTCTCGCTGGACGTGCGGGCAGGCGAGCTGCTGGCCCTGCTCGGCCCCTCGGGCTCGGGCAAGACCACGCTGCTGCGCATCATCGCCGGCCTCGACTTTCCCGATGCGGGCCGCATCGTCTTCGGAGCCGAGGACGCGACGCGGTTGCCCGTGCAGCAGCGCGCGGTGGGCTTCGTGTTCCAGCACTACGCGCTGTTCAAGCACATGAGCGTCGCCGAGAACATCGCCTACGGCCTCAATGCCCGGAAGCGGTCCGAGCGCCCGGCCAAGCCCGAGATCAAGCGCCGGGTCGGCGACCTGCTCGACCTGATCAAGCTGTCCGGCTTCGCCGACCGCTATCCGAGCCAGCTCTCGGGCGGTCAGCGCCAGCGCATCGCGCTGGCCCGGGCGCTCGCGGTGGAGCCGCGCGTGCTTCTCCTCGACGAGCCGTTCGGCGCCCTCGACGCCCAGGTCCGAAAGGACCTGCGCCGCTGGCTGCGCGAGATCCACGACCGCACCGGCCAGACCACGATCTTCGTCACCCACGACCAGGACGAGGCCCTGGAGCTGTCCGACCGCGTCGCCGTGCTCGACAAGGGCCGCCTCGAGCAGGTCGGCACCCCCGACGAGGTGCAGGAGGCCCCGGTCTCCGCCACGGTGCTGAAGTTTCTCGGCGACACCATCGAGGTCGAGGCGATCGCGCAAGGGGGCGAGGTCCGGGTCAACGGCCGCCTGACCCCGGTCAGGGCGCCCGAGGGCCTGGTCGGTCCGATCAAGCTCTACGCCCGGCCTTGGCAGCTCCAGTTCGCCGAGGGCGATCAGGCCCATCTCGAAGGCGTCGTGCGCTCGTCCTACCGAACGCAGGGGCGCCAGCGCATCGAGGTCGACCGGCCCGAGGGCAAGACCGTGGTGGTGGAGGCCGCCGACACCAACCGCTTCGCAGCCGGAAGCCCCGTGGGCCTGCGGATCATCGGCGGCCACGTGTTTCCGAACTGACGAAAAATCGCCTTGCGCCCGCGGACGCGATCGGGTGTGACTGCCGCCGTCCAAATCTCAGCGGGGTCGGCATGTCGGGTGGTCACGGGGCGGGGGGAAGTTCGAACAAGCGCGTGGCGCTGCTGATCTCGGTGCTGGCGCTGTTCCTGGCGCTGGCCGAGACCCTGGCGAAGGGCGCCCAGACCGACGCCCTCGGGGCCAACGTCGAGGCCTCCAACCAATGGGCTTATTTCCAGGCCCGCACCATCCGGGGCACCGTCCTCAAGACCGCCGACGAGACCCTGGCGCTGCTGCCGCCGGACGTCGCGAATTCCGAGGCGGTGAAGGCCAAGCGCGCCGAATGGGCCAAGACCCTGGCCCGCTGGGACAGCGAACCCGCCACCGGCGAGGGCCGCAAGGAGCTGGCCGAGAAGGCGCGGCACTCGCAGGAGGTGCGCGACCTCGCCCTCCACCGCTACCACCATTACGAGTTCGCCTCGGCCGCCTTCCAGATCGGCATCGTGCTCGCCTCGGCCGAGGTCATCACCGGCATCTTCGCCCTGGTGGTCGGTGGCGGGGTCCTCGGCATCGCGGGCCTGGCCCTCCTGGGTTTCGGCCTCTACGCGCCGCACGCGCTGCCGTTCTTCCACTAGAGTTTGTCAGGGATCAGTGGAAACCGGTTATCCCGACACGACAAACGGAGGACTTTAGAGCGACCGGCGGGAGGCAGGCCTCCCGTCGACCGTTCAGCGCTGCCGGCCGCTCAGCGCTTCGGCATCCCCTTCGCCAGAGCGGCCCGGCGCAGGGCCTCGGCCAGGGCGCCGCCGGGTTCGACAAGGGCGCCGCCGGGCTTCACAGGAGCGCCGCCGGGTTTGGGGACCGTCGCCGGCTTCGGCGTCGAAGACGGCCTCGGTGCCGAGGACGGTCCCCGCGCGGGGGCGGCCTCCCGCCCGTCACGGCGCGGCGCGCCGGACTCGTCCGAACGCATGGTGAGGGCGATGCGCTTGCGGTTGGGATCGACCTCGACCACCCGCACCTGCACGACGTCGCCGGGCTTCACCACGTCGCGCGGGTCCTTCACGAAGCGGTCGGCCAGCATCGAGATGTGGACCAGGCCGTCCTGGTGCACGCCGACATCCACGAAAGCGCCGAAGGCCGCCACGTTGGTGACCACGCCCTCCAGCCGCATGCCGGGCTTCAGGTCGGAGATCTTTTCCACGCCCTCCTGGAAGGTCGCGGTGCGGAAGGCCGGGCGCGGGTCGCGGCCCGGCTTCTCCAGCTCCGACAGGATGTCGGTGACGGTGGGCAGGCCGAAGGTCGCGTCGGTGAATTGTTGGGGGTTCAGGCTGCGCAGGGCGCCCGCATTGCCGATCAGCGCCTGGATCGGCTGGCCGGTGGCGGTGAGAATGCGGCGCACCACCGGATAGGCCTCCGGGTGGACGCCCGAGGCGTCGAGGGGGTCGCTCCCGTCGCGGATGCGCAGGAAGCCGGCGGCGAGTTCGTAGGCCTTGGGGCCGAGCCCCGCCACCTTCTTCAGGCTGACGCGGCTGCGGAACGGGCCGTTGGCATCCCGGTGCACGATGATGTTGGAGGCGACCCGCGCGGTCAGGCCCGAGACCCGGGCCAGGAGCGGCGCCGACGCGGTGTTCACGTCGACGCCGACGCCGTTCACGCAATCCTCCACCACCGCGTCGAGGGAGCGCGCCAGCTTCCCCTCGGCCAGATCATGCTGGTACTGGCCGACGCCGATCGCCTTCGGCTCGATCTTGACGAGTTCGGCCAGCGGGTCCTGCAGGCGCCGGGCAATGGAGACCGCGCCGCGGATCGAGACGTCGAGCTCGGGCAGTTCCGCGCTGGCATAGGCGGAGGCCGAGTAGACCGAGGCGCCGGCCTCCGAGACCATCACCTTGGTGAGCGTCAGGTCCGGCTGCTTGGCGATGAGTTCGGCTGCGAGCCTGTCGGTCTCGCGCGAGGCGGTGCCGTTGCCGATGGCGACGAGCTCGACCTTGTGAGCCCGGCAGAGCTTGGCCAGGGCGACCAGCGCGCCGTTCCAGTCGCGGCGCGGCTCGTGCGGGTAGATGGTGTCGGTGGCCATCACCTTGCCGGTGGCGTCGACCACCGCGACCTTCACGCCGGTGCGGAAACCCGGATCGAGTCCGAGGGTCGGTCGCGCCCCGGCGGGCGCCGCGAGCAGGAGGTCGCGCAGGTTGCCAGCGAACACCGAGACGGCGCCGGCCTCGGCCACGGCCCAGAGCCGGGCGCGCAGGTCCGTATCGGTGGCGGGCTTCAGGCGGGTGCGCCAGGCCCGCCGCACCGTCTCCATCAGGAAGGCGTCGCCCGGCCGCCCCTGGTCGCGGATGCCGAAGGCTTTCGCGATGCGCAGTTCCTGCGATCCGGGCTGGCCCTTGGCCGGCGTGTCGCCGACCGCATCCGCGATGGCGAGGTCGAGCACCTCTTCCTTCTCCCCCCGGAACAGGGCGAGGATGCGATGCGAGGGCAGCTTCACGAGGGCTTCCGAGAAGTCGAAATAATCCGAGAATTTCTCGCCCGATGCCGCTTGGCCGGCCTTCACCGTGGCGACCATCCGGCCGCGCAGCCAGCCGGTCTCGCGCAGATTCCCGACCAGTTCCGGGTCCTCGCTGAAGCGCTCGATCAGGATGGCACGCGCCCCCTCCAGCGCGGCCTCGGCATCGGCCACGCCCTTGGCCGCGTCCACGTAGGTCCGGGCCGCCGCCTCGGGAGACAGGTCGGGCCGGGCCAGCACGGCGTCGGCGAGGGGTTCGAGCCCGGCCTCGCGGGCGAGCTGCGCCTTCGTCCGGCGCTTGACCTTGAACGGCAGGTAGAGGTCTTCCAGACGGGCCTTGGTGTCGGCGGCCAGGATCCGCGCCTTCAGCCCGGCCTCGAGCTTGCCCTGGGCATCGATCGCCTCCAGCACCGCCGCCCGGCGCGCTTCGAGATCGCGCAGGTAGGCGAGACGCTCCTCCAGATTGCGCAGCTGGGTGTCGTCGAGGGTGCCGGTGACCTCCTTGCGGTAGCGCGCGATGAACGGCACCGTCGCGCCGCCGTCGAGCAGGTCGACGGCGGCCTTCACCTGCCATTCCGCGACGCCGAGTTCGGCGGCGAGACTCGTGTTGATGGCGGCCATGAGGCGTCTCCGGGTGGGGCCGGGTGTCTACAGGGCTGCGTGCGGACCGGTCAAACCCGCCACCCCTTCGCCGTTCAGGCCGGCATGTCCCAGGTCTCGGTCACGGCCCGTCCGTCCTGGACGAGGCGGGCGCGCAGGATCGCGTCGCCCGGCGGCAGCGGCGTCGGTGGGCGCCACTCCACGTAGAGCCGCCAGCCGCCGGTCTGGGGCACGAACTCCACCACGGGATCGACCATCGTGCCGGCGCTGGCGGAGACGTCCGCGGTCGGTGTCGCGCCCCGGTCGGCCGGCAGGCCCGGCCCTTCGAAATCCACGACGTAGAGGCGCCGGCCCGGGCTCGGCGGGGTGGTCGGGCGCAGGCGCTCGGCCGAACCCACCCGGGTCGAGACCACACGGCCGAGGGTGCCGGGCACGACGCTCGCCGGCTCGGCCCCCACCGTCGTGAGGCGGTAGGACACGGCGCGCTCGGTCCCGGCCGGCACGGGCGCGCCGGGCACGAAGGCAGCCACGATGTTGTCCATGTACTCCTCGCGGGACGGGATCTCGAACAGGCGGACCGCACCGGCTCCGAATCCCGATCCGGGCGTGACCCAGAGCCCGGGCCGGGCCTCGTGCCGGGCCTGGACGTCGAGATAGGCAGGAAAGTCGCGCGTGCGCTGGAGCATGCCGAAACCCTCCAGCGGATCGGCGCCGAAGGCGGAGATCTGCGGCTGGGCCCGGCCGTTGACCAGGGGCCGCCACAGGCGCTCCCCACGCGTCACCACCGCGAGCCCGTCGGAATCATGCACCTGCGGACGGAAATCGTCGAAGGGCTCGGCGCCCCGCGCGCCCGGCCCGTTCGCCCCGTGCAGGAACATGCTGGTGAGGGGGGCGAGCCCGAGATGCTCCAGGGCGGTGCGGGGATGGAGCGACACCTCGACGTCCATCACCGACGGATCGCCCGGCGCCACGCGGAAGCGGTAGGCTCCGGCGAGGCTCGGCGAATCGAGCAGGGCCCAGATCTCGAGGGTGCGGGCATCGGCCTCCGGCTCGCAGATCCAGAAGGCCGTGAAATCCGGAAATTCCTCCGTGCCCGGCCCCCCGGTGCGGATCGCGGCACCCCGGGCCGAGAGCCCGTATTCCTGGCCGAACCCGCGCAGCCGGAAGTAGGAGGCGCCGAGAAAGACCAGGACCTCCTCCTGGTCCCCCGGCCGATCGGCACCGAAGGCGTAGTGCAGCCGGAAGCCCGCGAAGCCGAGATCGGGGGCGAAGCTCTGTCCTCCCAGGGCCGGCCCGAGGTCGAACAGGTCGGAGGCGTAGGGAATCGGTTGGGCCGGGCCGTTGCGCGGCTGCCGGTACAGGGCGACGCGCTTGCGCTGCAGGAAGCCGCGATGGAACAGCTGGGCCGAGAAGCGGCGGCCGAGGGGCAGGCTCGCCTCCGGCCGGAAGGTGATGGCGCGGTAGCCGTCGTAGGACAGGCCGGCGAGCGGCGCCGGCAGATCGTCCGGCTGGGCCTGGTACGGGCTGGCCGCGAGCGCGCGCGCTTTGGCCTTCACCGCATCAAATGATCGGGAATCCGGGGACTCGGCGCGCGTTCGGCCCGCATTCAGATCATGCGCGGTAGGCAGGATCATCCCAACGGCCACGCCGAGCGTGGTTCGCAGGGCCTGCCGCCGCGAGAAGGACTCGGTGTCCCCGCATCCTTCGAGACCCTCGCCATCGCGCATCGCTTCCCCTTTGCCGGCATCGTGCCCGGTGGTGGATCGCGGTGTCCCTCCTTCGAGTTTCCCGCGCCCCATGTCCCACAGGTTGTCGCACGACGCCCCGGCGGCTGAAATCCCGGGGCCGGTGGAAATCGGGCCGGAAGCGCCGGCCGCCTTTCTGGGCCGCCGCCTGCTGCTGGCCCTGCCGCCGCTGGCTCTCGGTGCCCTTGTCACCGCCCTGGCGCTCGGCGCCTATGGGACGCCGTCCGGCCTCCTCGCCGGTGCGGTGCTCGGGCTGTTCGCCCTCGTGATGACGTGGCAGGCCTTCGTGGCCTGGCAGTACGTCTACGGCCTCGTCGCCACGGCCTTCGGCGACCGGGCGAAATCCGCCCTGGAGCGGCGCTCCCTCACGATCCCGGCGGAGGCCTCGGGCCTGAGCCGCACCGCCGCCGTGGTGGCGATCCACGCCGAGGACGCCGTGGCGGTGTTCGCGGCCCTGCGGGTCATGGCCCGCTCGCTTCAGCAGGCCGGGGGCACCGGCGGCGACATCGACATCTTCGTCCTGTCCGACACGCGGGACGGCGCCATCGCGGCGGTGGAGGAGCACGAATTCGCCCGCATCGAGGCCTGGACCCGCCAGAACGGACCCGGCCTGCCGCGGGTCCGCTATCGCCGGCGCCGCGACAATGCCGGCCGCAAGGCCGGCAACATCGCCGAGTTCTGCAAGACCTACGGGTCCGCGTACGACTTCATGATCGTGCTCGACGCCGACAGCCTGATGACCGGCAGCGCCATGCGCCGCCTCGCCCGGCTGATGGAGGAGAGCCCCCGGGTCGGCCTGATCCAGACCGTGTCCTACGCCACCGGGCGCGACACCCTGTTCGCCCGCATCCAGCAATTCGCCGTGCGGCTCTACGCGCCGCTCTCCATCCGATGCCTGGAGACCTGGCAGGGGCCGGACGGGAGCTACTGGGGCCACAACGCGATCGTGCGGGTCGCGGCCTTCGCCAACAATGCCGAGCTGCCGGTGCTGCCCGGCAAGGCGCCGCTGGGCGGCGAGATCCTGTGCCACGACATCGTCGAGGGTGCGCTCCTGCGCCGGGCCGGCTGGGAGGTTCGCCTGCTGCCGGAGATGGGCGGCACCTGGGAAGAGATGCCGACGAATCTCGTCGACCTCCTCGGGCGCGAACGCCGCTGGTGCCAGGGCAACATGCAGCACCTGCGCGTCACGGCGATGCCGGGCCTGCGCCCCGCCAGCCGCTGGCACCTCGCCGTCGGCATCCTGTCCTACATGGCCTGCCCGCTCTGGGTGCTGTTCCTTGCCCTCGGCACGCTTCAGGCGTCCCGGACCGGCGAGCTCGGCCTGCTCGGCTACGGCCTCACGGGAACGGGGGCTGCCGCCCACGCGCTGGCCGCCCTGGTGGTCACGATCCTGGCCGTGCCGAAGCTCTTGAGCCTCGGCCATGTCCTCGCCTCGGCCGAGCGGCGGGCGGCCTTCGGCGGCACCGCCTCGCTCCTCAAGAGCGCCATCCTCGAACAGGCGATCTGGGTCCTGCTCTGGCCGGTGATGACGCTGTTCGCCGCAGGCGCCGTCGCCACCACCTTCGTCGGCCGCGTGGTGCGCTGGGACGCGCAGGTGCGCGACGACCGCCGCGTGCCGTGGACGGAGGCGTGCCGGCTCCAGGTCGACACCCTCGTGGCGGGTGCCCTGCTGACGGCCGGCCTCGCCTGGGCCGGCGATCCCTGGCTCGCCCTCTGGATGGCGCCGGTCGCCCTCGGCCTGCTGTCGAGCCCGGCCCAGAGCGTGCTGACCAGCAGCGCCCGACTTGGCCGGATCTCGCAGGCCCGGCGCCTGTTCCTGACCGTGGACGACACGGCCCGCGCGCCCGAACTCACCGCCCTGGCGCAGAGCCGGGGCGGAGCGGCCGAGGCCGGTCGTGGCCGGGTCGAACCGACTTGGCTCGCCGACGAGGTTCCGGCCTCCTCGAGCTGAGGCGCTACTGCTTCTCCAGCACCTTGATCGGGTCGGTGCGCTGGGCCGGGCTCGGCTCCTTCGTGGCGCTGCTGGTGCCCTGGCCGGCGCGGGCATCGTCGGCCTGTCGTGGCAGGCCGGTGCCGCTGGCCAGTTCGAGGCAGGTGACCATCTCGACGTAGGACGGAAAGCCGCCGGCCTCGAACTGCTTCTCGCACTGCCGCTTGGCGGCGGGCGTGAACTCGTTCCAGCGGCGCTTGACCTCGTCATGCGAGGCCCGCTCGGAGCGCAGGCAGCCTTCCTGGCTGGCATTGTCGCTCACGCTCGCGGAGGCTGCCGACCGGCAGGTCTTCTCGATGTTCAGCTCGGGCGGCCCGGTCTCGGCCCGGGCGGGCGCGCCGAGGAGGAGGAGCGCGAAGGCTCCGGTGAGGAGGGCAGGCTTCGGCATGGTGGAGCGGTCTCTCGGGATGATCCTGCGCACCAACGCGCGAATCCGGTTCCCCGCACCACGCGAAAATATCAGGTGTTCCTGAGGGCCCCGTCGAGGTCGGCGAACAGGTCGTCCACCGCCTCGATCCCCGAGGACAGCCGCAGGAGATCCGGTGGGCACGGGGAATCCGGCCCCTCGACCGAGGCCCGGTGCTCTATCAGGCTCTCGACGCCGCCGAGCGACGTCGCCCGCTTCCACAGCCGCACCCGCGCCGCGGTCGCAATGGCCGCCCCCTCGCCGTCCCGCACCCGGATCGACAGCATGAAGCCGAAGCCGCCCTCCATCTGCCGGGCCGCCACCGCGTGGCCGGGATCGTCCGGCAGGCCGGGATAGAGCACGTGCGAGACGCACGGATGAGCCTGGAGCCGGCGCGCGAGTTCGGCCGCCGCGGCGGCCTGCGCCGCCGCCCGCAGGGGAAGGGTCCGCAGCGAGCGCATCAGCAGGTAGGCCTCGAACGGGCCGAGAATCGCACCGCCGCCCGAGCGGATCGCGGCGAGACGCTCCCAGAACATGTCCGCGACCGCCCCGGCGAGCACCCCCGCCACCACGTCGGAATGGCCGTTGAGGATCTTGGTGGCCGAGTGCATCACGATGTCGGCGCCGAGCGTCAGCGGCCGGGTGTGGATCGGCGAGGCGGCGGTGGAATCGACGGCGAGCCGGGCACCCGCCGCGTGCGCGAGCTGGGCGGCTCCGGCGATGTCGGTGATGGTCCAGAGCGGGTTGCCGGGGGTCTCGATCCAGACGAGCTTCGTGGCGCCCGGCCGGATCGCCCGCTCCAGGGCCGTTAGATCGTCCATGTCGACGAAATCGACCGCGATGCGCCGGCGCGGCATCTCGGCGTTGAGCCAGCGCTTCAGGCCCCAGTACATCACCCGGGGCGCCACCACGTGGTCGCCGGGCTCCAGGGCGGTGAACACGGCGGTGGCCGCCGCCATGCCGGAGCCGAACAGCAGGGCGCCGGCCGCCGCATCCTCCAGCATCGCCAGCACGGCCTCCGCCTCCCGCACCGTGGCGTTGTCGGGGCGGGCGTAGGAGAAGCCCGAGCGATAGCCGTTGTCGGGATCGCGCAGGAAGGTGGTGGCCACGTGCAGGGGCGCCACCACGGCCCGGGTCACCGGGTCGACACGGCCCAGGGCCTGGGCGGCGAGGCTGCGCTTCGCGAAGGCGGGCGGGGCATCCGAAGGCGGCTTCGGTGCGTTCGGTTCCGACATGGGGCGTGTCCGTCCGTCAGGGTTGTGTTGACCGGCCGGCGCGGACCGGTGCACGGACCGCGGGCAAGGCGGTCTGTCTCTCTCCAAGGCGTTCTCCCCATCTCAGGGCGAGAACCCCGCCGAAGGCAAGGAATCCCGTTCGTCATGTCCCGTGCGCCAGCATCGTCGCCGATCCATATTCCCACCGAGCCCGCCCTTGCCCTGCCGTGGCGGCTGGCGGTGGCGATCCTGCCGGTGGTGCTGACGGCCGTGCTCGGCTCGTCCGCCACCGGTGCGAATATCGACGGATGGTATGCCGGGCTGACGAAGCCGTCCTTCAACCCGCCGAACTGGGCGTTCCCGGTGGCCTGGACCATCCTCTACGGGATGATCGCGCTCTCGGCCTTCCGGCTCCTCGGGGCGAAACCCCGCACGGGTCCGACCCGGGGCGCGTGGCGGCTGGCGCTGGTCGCCTTCGCGGTGCAGCTCGCCCTCAACGCCGCCTGGACCCCGACCTTCTTCGCCGCACACGCCCTGTGCGCCGCCCTGGTGGTCTCGGCCGCGATGTGGGTGATGATCCTCTGGACGATCCGCCTGTCCTGGCGCTTCGACCGGGCCGCGGCGTGGCTGCTGGTGCCCTACGCCGCCTGGGTCGGCTTCGCGACCATGCTCACCGGCGCGATCTGGCGCCTGAACTGAAGCGCGGCGGCTACTCGGCCGCTTCGACGAACACCGTCCCGGCGCGCGGGAGGTCGAGGGTGTCCCAGGTCTCGGTCAACGCCGCCGTCAGCTTGGCGATGCGGGCATCGTCGTGGAAGGGCGAGGGCGTGATCCGCAGGCGCTCGGTGCCGCGCGGCACGGTGGGGTAGTTGATCGGCTGGATGTAGATGCCGTGGTGCTCCAGCAGGTGATCGGCCGCCGCCTTGCACAGCTCGGCGTCGCCCACCATCACGGGCACGATGTGGGTGTCGGTGTGCAACACCGGCAGACCGGCGGCCTCCAGGGCGGTCTTGGTCCGGGCGGCCTGGCGCTGGTGCGCCTCGCGCTCGACGGTCGAGCGCTTCAGGTAGCGCACCGAGGCGATGGCGGCCGCCGCGATGGCGGGCGGCAGGGCGGTGGTGAAGATGAAGCCCGGGGCGTGGCTGCGGACCGCGTCGCACAGGACCGCAGATCCCGTGATGTAGCCGCCGACGCAGCCGAAGCCCTTAGCCAGCGTGCCCTCGATCACGTCGACCCGGTGCATCACCCCGTCGCGCTCGGAGATGCCGCCGCCGCGCGGGCCGTAGAGGCCGACCGCATGGACCTCGTCGAGATAGGTCATGGCGCCGTAGCGGTCGGCGAGATCGCAGATCGCGCCGATGTCGGAGACGTCGCCGTCCATGGAATAGACGCTCTCGAAGGCGATCAGCTTCGGGCGGTCGCCCGCCGCGATCAGCAGTTCCTCGAGGTGCTTGAGGTCGTTGTGGCGGAAGACCCGCTTCTCGCAGCCCGAATGGCGCACGCCCTCGATCATCGAGTTGTGGTTGAAGGCATCCGACAGGATCAGGCAGTTCGGGATCAGCTTGGCGATCGTCGAGATGCCGGACTGGTTCGAGACGTAGCCCGAGGTGAAGACGAGGCCGGCCTCCTTGCCATGCAGGTCGGCCAGCTCGCGCTCCAGGTCGACCAGCGGCGAGTTGTTGCCGGCGATGTTGCGGGTGCCGCCTGCGCCGACGCCGCAGCGGGCGGCCGTGCGGGTCATGGCGCCGACCACGTCCGGGTGCTGGCCCATGCCGAGGTAGTCGTTGGAACACCAGACCGTAATCTCGGAAGTGCCGCCATCGGGTTTGCGCCAATGCGCGGTCGGGAAGCGGCCGGCGATGCGCTCGATATCGGCGAACACCCGGTAGCGGCGCTCGCTGTGCAGGCGGTCGAGGGCGGTGCGGAAATGCGACTCGTAGTCGATCCGGCCCTGACCGATGGACCCCGTCTTGATCGCAGCCTTGATTGCAGACGTGATCGCGGGCTTGGACTCACAGCCCGCTCCCTGGCCCGCTCCCTGCTGGCCCGCTCCCTGCTTGGTGTCGCTGATCTTGATCGTCGCGGGCATGCGGTTCACGGGCATCCGTCCTTCACGCTTGGGCTGAGGGGCCGGCGGTGGAATCGCGGCCTCCGGCGGGATCGTTTCCACGCGGACCCTCGTGCGGGGGGCCCTTGATGCAATCGGTCTCGGTGGCGAGCTTGGCGCACGCTCCATGAAGGAGTTGCTGACGACGCTCGCCCTGACTTCGGGTTTCCCCGACGCGGTCGCGACGATACAGGTGAACTTGGAATTGGTTCAAGTCGACATCCGCATTCCTGGTTTGCATCCATCGACCAGGGGATGCAAAGCCGACACAGCGACGTGGCGACGATGGGTCGCGCGGGGCCTCCCGGCGCGTCGCGGACCACGCTAGGCCCCTCCCCGCCCGATCCCGCTCCACCGGATCCCTGCGACGCATGACGGACGACGAATCCCAGGCCGACACGCAGGCCGCCACGAAAAAGACCCCGCGCAACGCGGCCGAGCAACGGGCCGAGCGCCTGAAGGCGGCCCTGCGCGACAACCTGCGCCGCCGGAAGGCACAGGTGCGCGGGCGTTCGCTCGGTTCCGGACCCGAGGAAACACCCGAGTCCGGCGGCGAAGCATAATCGGACGCGCAGAACCTCCTTTTCGACAAAACTTGGCTATAACGGTGCTGTTTCCACGCGGACGGCGCGCGTCCCGCCCGGTTTCACGTTCGATGTCTCCGATCAGCGGCGCGACCTGCGCCCCCGGAGGGCAAGATTTAGGCAAGGTTGTAGACACGATGGACCGCATCAACATCATCGGCGGCCGCCCGCTGCACGGCGTGATCCCGATCTCGGGTGCCAAGAACGCCGCTTTGCCCCTGATGATCGCCAGCCTGATGACGGGCGAGACCCTGGAACTCGGCAACGTGCCGCGGCTCGCCGACATCAACGCGCTCCTGCGCATTCTCGGCAATCACGGCGTCGACCACATGGTGGTGGGCAAGCGCCCGGGCCAGACCACCGAGACCGGCCAGACCATCCGCCTCACCGCCTCCAACGTCATCGACACCACGGCGCCCTACGAGCTGGTCTCGACCATGCGGGCGAGCTTCTGGGTGATCGCGCCGCTGCTGGCCCGCTTCGGCGAAGCGCGGGTCTCGATGCCGGGCGGCTGCGCCATCGGGACGCGCCCGGTCGACCTGTTGCTGATGGCGCTGGAGCGCCTCGGCGCCACCGTCGAGGTCGATGGCGGCTACGTCGTCGCCAAGGCCAAGAATGGCCTGCGCGGGGGCGAGATCCACTTCCCCAAGGTCACGGTCGGCGGCACCCACGTGGCCCTGATGGCGGCGGCGCTCGCCAACGGCTCGACCCTGATCGAGAACGCCGCGCGCGAGCCTGAGGTTGTCGATCTGGCGGCCTGCCTCACCAAGATGGGCGCCCGCATCGAGGGCGCCGGCACGCCGCGCATCACCATCGAGGGCGTCTCGCGCCTGCACGGCGCCCGCCACGACGTGCTGCCAGACCGCATCGAGACCGGCACCTACGCCATGGCGGTGGCGATGACCGGGGGTGACGTCACCCTGGAGAACACCCGTGCCGACCTGCTGCATTCGGCCCTCGACGTGCTCTCGACCACGGGCGCCGAGATCACCTCCGGCACCGACACGATCCGCATCCGCCGCAACGGTGGCGGCATCGCCGCCGTCGACATCACCACCGATCCGTTCCCGGGTTTCCCCACAGACCTGCAGGCGCAGTTCATGGCGCTGATGACGCTGGCCAAGGGCCAGTCGAACATCCGCGAGACCATCTTCGAGAACCGCTTCATGCACGTCCAGGAGCTGGCCCGCCTCGGCGCCAAGATCCGCCTCGAAGGTGATCTGGCCATCGTCGAGGGCGTCGAGCGCCTGAAGGGCGCGCCCGTGATGGCGACCGATCTGCGCGCCTCGGTCTCCCTCGTGATCGCAGGGCTCGCGGCCGAGGGCGAGACCAGCATCAACCGGGTCTACCACCTCGACCGCGGCTTCGAGGCCCTGGAGGCCAAGCTCGCCCGCTGCGGCGCGGAGATCACCCGCGTCCGCAGCTGACGGGACCGGCTCSCCGCCCGCTCGGGGCGGAGAGCCGGGCGGATCAGCCGCCGATCTCGCCGTGCTTGCGCCCGAAACCGGGGATGTCGCAGCCGCAGCGGGAGCCGTAGGGCTGCGGGCGGGTGATGCAGTTGCCGCGCTGGGTCAGGCAGAGGCGTCCGAAGCCCTCGCCGCCGTAGCCGCGCGGTCGCCGGTCGTAACGGTCCTCGTCGTAGCGCCGGCGCTCGTAGCGATCCTCGTCGTAGCGGCGCTCGTAGCGATGGGGACGATCGTGGTCGCCGTAATATTGCGCCTGCGCCGCGACGATCCCGAGGCCCGGGCCGAACGTCGCCGCGGTGGCGAGGGCGAGGATCGTCGTCTGTATGGTCTTGCGGGTCATGGCGTGATCCCCTCGGATGGTCCGTCTCGTTGCTCCCCGATCTAAGCGACCCCGGGCTGAACGCCGCCTGAGGACCTGCGGTGATCGGAAAAAGGGGCATGTCAGCCGAGGAACCGGGTGACCAGGCGCACCGCCGGGAGCACCGCCCGGGCGAGCCGGATCTGGCCGGGCAATTGCCGCGGGCCGAGGGGCCGGTGGACCAGGCGCGGGCTGGTACGCTCGGCCTCGGCCACCGCGTGGCCCGCCAGGGGATGGGCCGCGACGCGGGCGGCCTCCGCCTCGGTGATCCGCAGGGCCTTGGCCCAGCCGCGCTCGGTGCCGAGCCGGCCCGCCGCGTGCAGCCGGCGCAGCCGGCGGCGCCAGGCGTAGCGGAACAGGGCCCGCGGTACCGATTCGAGGCGGGCGTCGCACAGGCTGTCGGGCTTCTCGCAGCGCGCCCGGATGGTGTCGGCGACGCCGCCCGGCGCCCGTCCCACGAGGCGCCCCGAGACCGTGACCAGAATGGCCGGATCGTGCCGGACATGCAGCCCCTGGGCGAGCAGCAGCGCCACGAAGGCGCCATCCTCGCCGAGCGCGATCGCCGGCATGCCCCCCACCGCCCGGTAGGCCGCGACGCTGACGCTCAAGGTGGCGCCGATGGTGGTGCGGTGGCAGGGCCAGGGATCGTGCGGATCGGGGTCGATGCGCGCCTCGGCCTCGGTGAGGAGATCGCTGTAGATGTCCTCCCGGTCTCCGCGCCAATGCAGGGAGGGCGGCAGCAGGGCGCGCTCGTCCGCATCGAGCGCGATGCGGCCCGCCACCGCATCGGCGCCCCGGTCGAGGGCGGCCCGGTTGCGCGCGACCCAGTCCGGCGGAACCCGGCTGTCGGCATCGGTCGAGAGGATCATGCCGTCCGCCCCGAGCCAATCGGCCGCCCGGTTCATCGCCTCGCGCCGGGCCCAGCCCGCATGGGCGCCCGCATACGTCACATGGGTGACGCGGACCGGCATCGACATCCGCGGCACGAGATCGGCCACGATCGCCTCCGTGGCATCGGTGCAGTTGTTGAGAAACAGCACGACGCCGAGGCTTCCCGGTGGGATGCCGGTCTGAGCGTCGATGGCCCGCAGGCAGGCCGCGATGCGCTCGGCCTCGTTGCGCACCGGGATGGCGATGACCGCACCCGGCGCTACCAGGGCGGGACCGGTGAAGTGCCCGGAAGGTTCGGCTTGCCCGGAAAGTTTGGCTTGCCCGGAAAGTTTGGCTTGCCCGGAAAGTTTGGCTTGACCCGGGGTGCCGGCGGCCTCGGTCAGAGGGGGAAGAGACACGGTCAAAACTCCGTTCGCCGACACCGACACGGAGCCGGGGCAGCGACGCGTCCCTAGCAGGTCCGGCAAGCGGGACAATGGCAGAGTTCCGAGCCGCCAGTTGCCGTGGGCGGGTCGCCTCGCTACCTACGGCTCCCACACCGCGAGCGGCCGAACCCGCACCGGGCCGGCCCACCGACAGGAGCGCGACACCCGATCATGGAGCTTCTCAGGCTCGCTGCCCTCGACGCCGAAGATCTGGGCGTCATCTCCGCCCACCTGCAGGACGCGATCCTGAAGGGGAGCGACCTCGCCTATCTCAGCGCGCAGCATCGGTTCGTCCTGGTGGCGCGCCGCTTCGACTGGTCGGCGGAGGACGGTGCGCCGCCGCGCCGCCGCCTGACCGGCATCCATTTCGAGCGGGTGCTGAAGGTGCGCACCCGCGGCATCACGCCCGGTGCGGATGCCGAGACGCCCCTCGAACTCCTCGCCATCACCTTCGCGCCGACCGAGGCGCCGTCCGGCATCGCCACCCTGGTCTTCGCCGGCGGCGCGGCAATCCAGCTCGAACTCGAATGCATCGAGGTCCAGTTGAAGGATCTCGGTCCGGTCTGGGAGGTCGAGGGGCGTCCCGACCACGAAGCCGTGGTCGCCGGGCGCGCCGCGATCGCGGGACAGGCTCCAGCGGGACAGGCCCGAGAAGGAAACACCTGATGGTCCGTCTCGATTCCCGCGACGGCGACTTCGCCGCCGCCTTCGCGCGTCTGCTCAGCGTCAAGCGCGAGATCTCGGAGGATGTCGACGAGACCGTGCGCGGCATCATCGCGGGCGTGGTCGCGGGCGGCGACGATGCGCTCGTCGACTACACCCGCCGTTTCGACCGGCTCGGCGAGGACTTCACCGTCGCGTCCCTGCGCGTCACCCCGGCCGAGATCGAGGCCGCCGTCGCGGCCTGCCCGCCCGAGGCCCTGGAGGCCCTGCGCTTCGCCGCCGCCCGGATCGAGGCGTTCCACGCCGCCCAGGTGCCCGCCGACCACAGCGCCACCGACAGCCTGGGGGTCACCGCCGGCTGGCGCTGGACGGCACTGGAATCCGTCGGCCTCTACGTCCCTGGTGGCACCGCGAGCTATCCCTCCTCGGTGCTGATGAACGCGATTCCCGCCCGCGTCGCCGGGGTGCCGCGCGTCGTCATGGTGGTGCCGATGCCGGAGGGCACGATGAACCCGCTGGTGCTCGCCGCCGCGCAGCTCGCCGGCGTCGACGAAGTCTACCGGATCGGCGGCGCCCAGGCCGTGGCGGCGCTCGCCTACGGCACCGAGACCATCGCCCCCGTGGCCAAGATCGTCGGCCCCGGGAATGCCTGGGTGGCGGCGGCCAAGCGCCGGGTGTTCGGGCAGGTCGGCATCGACATGATCGCCGGTCCCTCCGAGGTGCTGATCCTGGCCGACGCGCACGCCAATCCCGATTGGGTGGCGGCCGATCTCCTGGCCCAGGCCGAGCACGACACCGCGGCCCAATCGATCCTGATCACGGATTCGGAGACGCTCGCCGGCGACGTCGCCGAGGCGGTGGAGCGGGCGCTCGGAACCCTGCCGCGGGCCGACATCGCGCGGGCGAGCTGGCGCGACTATGGCGCGATCGTGGTGGTGCGGGACTTCGACGAGGCGGTGCCGCTGGTCGACCGGCTCGCCCCCGAGCACCTCGAGATCGAGACGCAGGATGCCGAGGGGCTCGCCGCCAAGGTGCGCAACGCGGGCGCGATCTTCCTCGGCTCGCACACCCCGGAGGCCATCGGCGACTATGTCGGCGGCCCCAACCACGTCCTGCCCACCGCCCGCTCGGCGCGGTTCTCCTCCGGGCTCGGCGTGCTCGACTTCATGAAGCGCACCACGATCCTGCGCTGCGACCCGGCGGCCCTCCGGGCGCTGGGGCCTGCGGCCATCGCCCTCGGACGGTCGGAGGGCCTGGAGGGTCACGCCCGCTCGGTGGCGATCCGCCTGAACCTGTGAGGGTGCGATGTCCGGTGCGGCCAAATCCAGCGAGCCCCAATCGCCTCACCGCCTCGCGGTGGTGACCCTCGACGAGGAGTCGATCGGCCGGGGCAACCCGGATCAGGAGCATGAGCGCGCCATCGCGATCTTCGACATCCTGGAGGACAACAGCTTCACGATTCCCGGGCGCGAGGGCCCCTACGCCCTCACCCTCGGCCTGGTGGAGAGCAAGCTCGCCCTCGTCATCAAGCGCGAGGACGGCGAGCCCGTGATGACCCACCTGCTGTCGCTGACCCCGTTCCGCCGGGTGATCCGCGACTACGAGATGATCTGCGAGAGCTATTACAACGCCATCCGCACCGCCTCGCCTACCCAGATCGAGGCGATCGACATGGGCCGGCGCGGTCTGCACAACGAGGCCTCCGACCTGCTGCGCCAGCGCCTGGAGGGCAAGGTCGACCTCGACCACGATACCGCGCGGCGCCTGTTCACCCTGGTCTTCGCCTTGCACTGGAAGTCGTGACCCGCGAGGCCCGAGCGGCGCCCCCTCTCGAAGCGCGAGGCTGAGAAGAAGACCGGATGGCGGACGCGACCGGCCCGAAGAAGACGCGCGTGCAGTCGGCCCTGTTCATGTGCAACTTCAACGCCGTGCGTTCGCTCGCGGCGGAAGCCATCGCACGCCACTACTTCGGCAAGTCGATCTACGTGCAATCGGCCGGCGTCCGCTCGGGCGAGCCCGCCGACCCGTTCATGGTGGCGGCGCTGGACGAGATCGGCATCGATGCCGCGCGCCACAAGCCGCGCACCCTGGCCCAGCTCGAGGAATGGGAGGGCCTGAACTTCGACCTCATCATCACCCTGGCGCCCGAAGCCCACCACGCCGCCCTGGAACTGACCCGTACCAACGCGGTCGAGGTCGAGTACTGGCCGACCCCCGACCCGACCCACATCCAGGACGGCACCCGCGAGCAGCGCCTGGACGCCTACCGCGACGTCCGCGACGGCCTGGTCTACCGGATCAAGATGCGGCTGAAGGGGTGAGCCGCCGGATCGACGTCACCGGCCCGAAACTCTTCTCCCGGATGCGGGCGACGGCCTCGGCGAGGGGCTCCACCGCCACCGCCATGTGGTGGCCGTTGGCGTGGATGAGGCGGGTGGCGTCGAGCATCAGCCCCACATGGCCGCGCCAGAACACGACGTCGCCGCGCCGGAGCCCGTCGACGTCCGGGGCGAGCGGCTCGCCGAGCCCGCGCTCCTGCTGGTCGGCGTCCCGCGGCGCCGCGATCCCCGCCAGCGTCAGGCAGAGCTGGACGAGGCCCGAGCAGTCGAGTCCGAGGCTGGTGCGTCCGCCCCAGAGATAGGGCGTGCCGACGAGGCGCTCGGCGGTGCCGGCGTAGTCGGGCTCCAGGACATCGGCTGCCGTGCAATGTCCGGCGAACACGAAGCCCCCGGTCGCGAGGCGATGGTAGTCGCCGACCGAGTCCTGGACCTGGACGCGGGCGCCGAGCGTCAGGTAGCCGGTGGCGGGCAGCTTCAGGTCGGGTCCGGGATACAGGAAGCTGCGCAGGGCGGTGACGCGGTGGGTCGGCCCCCCGACGGGTCCGAGGGCCGCCTCCGGCAGGTAGCCGACATAGCCGTCATGGGCGAGCTGGACGAAGGCGAAGCCCTCGTCGGCCCCGTAGAAGGTGACCGCGTCGCCCATCACGGCCTCGGTCTCGAGACCGGCATCGAAGCGCGGCGCCCGCGTCAGCGGCGCGGCCGGCACAACGACGCTGCGCGCTTCGCCGACCACGTAGCGGGCGGCGTCGACGCGGCCTTGCAGGCGGATATCGGCGATCTCGGGCCGGGCCGGGACGAGGCGCGGGTCGGACAGGTCGAGCAGGGCGGTCGGCATGGGCGCGACTATCTCCCGGGGTTCGACCCGTCGCAACCGCCGACGCGGCGATCACCCCGTCTGCGTCATGGTGACGCTGGAAACTGCCTGTCCGGTCGGCAACCTGCGTCTCGGGAGGCCGCTCCGTCTGCGCCGAACCCGGATCCCTGATCGAAAATCCATCCAGTTGCCGCGCGATGCGTCCCACTGCAGGAAACGCACGGGGCGCCCGCAAATGTGTGCACTGCACAAACCGGCAAATCGGGATTACAGTCGGCGCATGCCCCCAGCGAGTCGCGCCGTGAAGAAGACCTCGAAATCCTTCCAGGATCTGCCGCCGATCCGCGTGCGGCGCGAGCCGCCGACGATCCCCGAGGCGGTCGCCGCCGCACAGGATCTCGCCGACGACATCGAACAGCAAGTCGAGATCGCCGCCGGCCTGATCGGCCTGCCCCTCGACGCGGTGCGCGAGCACGTGGTCGCCGCAGCCCAGGCCAAGGTGGAACGGATGCCCGAGCGTATGCCGGAACGCATCTTCACGGCGGCGAGCCCGAACCGGGCCCCCCGCACCGTCATCGTCGAGCGCCGCCGGCCGCCAGTCATCATCGAGCGTCGCGGGCGTCCGCCGATCGGACGCCCCTGATCGCGGCGTGAGAGGCTACCAGTCGAGCGTCTTGCCGGTGTAGTCGAGATAGGCCGTCCCGGTTCGGCCGAGCCGGGCCGCGATCACGTCGGCCATGCCGGTGACGCTGGTGGCGACGTCGATGTCGGCATCGGCTCCGCCCATCTCGGTGCGGACCCAGCCCGGATGCAGCAGCAGCACGCCGAACCCCGTTTCGCGATGGCGGATCTCGAAGCTGCGCGCCAGGGTGTTGAGGGCGGCCTTGCTCGCCCGGTAGGTCTCCCAGCCACCGGATTCGTTGAGGCCGACGCTGCCGAGGATTGAGCTCATGAAGGCGACGAGACCCTTCGGAGCCAGCCGGTCGAGGAAGACTTCGGCGAAGCGCACCGGGCTGATCGCGTTGGTCAGGTAGACCTGGGCGGCCACGTCACGCGGCACGGCATGGGCCGGATCGTGCGCCTGCGTCGCCACGCCCGCCACCACGAAGACCAAGTCGAAGCTCTGGCCGGCGAGGCGGTCATGCAGGGCCGCCACGGCGGCATCGTCGTCGATGTCCGCGGTCTCGATCGTCAGAGCGTCGTCGGCCAGCGCCGCGAGGCCCGGGGAAGCGGAGCGCTGAGTCGCGGTCACCCGCCAGCCCCGCTGCAGGAAGGTTTCGACGAGGCCGAGGCCGAGGCCGCGCGAGGCCCCGACGATGAGCGCGTTCTTCTGGGATGCCATGTGATCGTGTCCCTGGTTCGCGGACGGGCGCGCCGCCCTCGGGCCGGGCCGCCCGACCCTCAGCGGAGGAGGTTGGACGGATGAGCGGTTCCGGCAATCCGGGCCGCCCGCGCCGAGGTGTGCCGGCGCACCTGAGCGATCAATCCGCCGTCTGCACCGACCAGGTGGCGTGCTCGATACCGGGCATCCGCTCCAGGGCCGCCACCACGGCGTCGAGTTCGGCGGACGTCACCGCCGTCGCCACCAGGGTCGCCACCACCTCGACGGTGTCCTCGCCGCGCTCCACCACCTCGATGCCGCCGACCGGGTACTTTGCCGCCTCCAGGCGCTCGACCAGCAGGTCGCGGGCCGGGCCGGCACCGTCCGCCGCCACGGTCACCTGAACCTCGTAGGTGGCCTCGGTCTGGCTTTCGTCGATGGGCGCGCGATTGATGGCGTTGACGAGGGGCCGCAGCAGGGTGTTGCCGGCGAGCACGGCCGCCGTGACGAAGGCCGCCTCGAGGGGGAAGTCGGCGCCCGCGAAGGCGCCCACGGCCGCCGAGCACCACAGGGTCGCGGCGGTGTTGAGCCCGCGGACGTTCATGCCCTCCTTCATGATCACGCCGGCGCCGAGGAAGCCGACGCCCGAGATCACATAGGCCACCGTGCGGGTGCCGCCGGCGGCCCCTTCGAGACGCATGCCGAGATCGACGAAGGCCGCCGCCCCCACCGCCACCAGGACGTTGGTGCGCAGGCCCGCCGTGCGCTGGCGATATTGCCGCTCAGCCCCGATCAGGGTGCCGAGCCCGAAGGCCACGATGAGGCTGATCGCCGAATTGACCGCTTCGGGCAGCGGCCCGGACAGGATGGAACTCATCGCGCTGCCCTGACGGTGTCCCGTGACGGCACCATGACAAGGCGATCCGCCCAGCGGATCACGCCTGCGGATAGTCCGAGATGCCCCCATGCGCCGCCGACCACTTGGCCGGCTCGTGCAGGAAGCTCTCGACCTCGGCCAGCACCTTCGGGTCGAAGTGGCCGCTCTCCTTGGCCACCGCCAGCACGTCCCACCAGGTGGTGAGGTAGTGCAGCTGAATGCCGAGATCGGCCATCGCCTGACGGCTGTTGGGGAAGATGTCGTAGAAGAACATCACGAAGCAGTGGTCGACCTGGGCGCCCGCGTCGCGCAGGGCCTTGCAGAATAGCGCCTTGCTGCGCCCGTCGGTGGCCAGATCCTCCACCAGCAGGGTCCGGGCGCCCTCCACCACCTCGCCCTCGATCTGGGCGTTGCGGCCGAAACCCTTGGCCTTCTTGCGCACGTACTGCATTGGCAGCATCAGCCGGTCGGAAATCCAGGCGGCGAACGGGATGCCGGCGGTCTCGCCGCCGGCCACGTGGGTGATCGACTCGTAGCCGATGTCGCGCACGATGGTGGCGGCGGCGAAATCGTTCAGCGTCGAGCGGAGGCGCGGATACGAGATGATCTTGCGGCAGTCGATGTAGACCGGGCTCGCCCAGCCCGACGTGAAGGTGAAGGGCGTGTCCTGGTAGAAATGCACCGCCTTGATCTCGAGCAGCATCTTGGCCGCCTCGCGGGCGATCACGGCGCGGTCGATCGGCAGGAAGGAGGTCGTCATGCGCGGGTTCGCTCTCGTGCGGGCGGCGGGCGCGGCCCCGTCCCGCCTCCGGGCGGGGCCGCGCATCCGTCTGAAGGATGGGTTCTCCTTCCCGCCAACCGCCAAGGGCGTCAACCCTGGAGATGTACGCCGCCTCCGGAGAGGGGTGACGCCCTGGAGGTGCCGTCAGGCCGCCTTCACGTCGGCCAGGAAGCCGCCGACCTCGCGGGTCAGGCTCTCCGAGTGCCGCGCCAGTTCCTGGGCGGCGCTGAGCACCTGGGAGGCGGCTGCACCGGTCTGGCCGGCCCCGTCGCGCACGCCCGCGATGTTGACGGTCACCTCCTCGGTGCCGCGCGCCGCCTCTTGGACGTTGCGGGTGATCTCCTGGGTCGCGGCCCCCTGCTCCTCCATGGCGGCGGCGATGGAGCCGGCATAGGTCGACATCTCGGCGATGATCCGGCTGATCGTCTCGATGTCGGCCACCGCCTCATGGGTCGCACTGCGGATCTCTGTGATGCGCTCGCCGATCTCCCCGGTGGCCTTGGCGGTCTGGCCGGCCAGTTCCTTCACCTCGGAGGCGACCACCGCGAAGCCGCGCCCGGCCTCGCCGGCCCGCGCCGCCTCGATGGTGGCGTTCAGCGCCAGCAGGTTGGTCTGGGCCGCGATGCTGGAGATCACGTCGACGAAGGCGCCGATCCGCTCCGTGGTGCCGGCCAGCCGCCGCACGGTCGCGTCGGTGCGCTGGGCGTTCTCCACCGCCTGACTGGCGATGCGCGCCGACAGGCTCACCTGCTGCACGATCTCCTGCACCGAGGCCGACATCTCCTCGCTGGCGGCGGCCACGGTCTGGACGTTGGCGGAGGTCTCCTCGGCGGCGCCGGCGACGATCACGGTCTGCTGGTTGGTCTGGCCGGCGACGCTGCTCATGGATTGCGCGGTGGCCTCCATCTCGGTGGCGGCGCCCGCCAGCGCCTGGGTCAGGGTCGAGACGTTGCGCTCGAAGGCCTGGGTGAGGGCGTCGAGGCGCTGGGCCCGGCGCATCTTGGCCTCGTCCTCCGCCGCCTGCGCGGCCGCGAGACGCCGGGCCTCCACGGCATTGTCCTTGAACACCTGGAGCGACCGGGCGAGGAGGCCGACCTCGTCCCGCCGTTCGAGGCCCGCCACCGCCACCGCGTGGTCTCCGGCCGCCAGGCGTTCCATCGCCGCCGTCATGCCTGCGAGTGGGCGGATGACGCCGTAGAGCGTGATGAGGGCCAGCAGGCCGACCGCGACGCCGAGGCCGATGGTGGCGGTGAGGATGAGGGTGCGGGTGGCGCTCTGCGCCGTCTCGGTCGCGTCCTGCTTGGCGGCATCGAGATCGCGCAGGTTGGAGGCGACGCGCGTCGCCACGCTCTCGGTGAGCTTGATCCGGGCCGGCCGGACCTCCTGCTTCGAGATGCGGGCGGCGGCCTCGTTCTCGTTGCGGAGCCCCAGGGTGACCGAGCGCTCGGCGGCGGTGAAGAAGCGCTGGAGGTCGGCTCGAACTCCCGTGAGGATGGTCCGGCGCTCCGGCGTATCGGCCAGGGCGATCAGGCGCTCGAGGGTCTCGGAAGCGGTTTTCTGGTTCGCCTGATAGTGGTCGAACTCCGTCTTCATCAGGGTCTCGTCGGTCTCGATGATGGCGTTCTTCTCCGCAATCACCGCTTCGTCGATGGCCAGGGCCAGTCTCTGGGCCAGGAAGAGCCGCGTGGCGCGCACCTCGATGATCTGTGTCGTGTTCTGGTCCAACGTCGCCAGGCTGGAGCGCGCCAGGGCCACCAGGCCCACCGCCACCAGGATGAGGACCAAGCTGGGAATGGCGAGCTTTGCCATCAGCTTGAGATCGTTGAACGCGCGCATCGCAACCCCCGTGGATGACGCCGTCGCGGGACCATGATCGGCCTCTCGGTGACGCGGCGCTCCTCTCACGGTTCTGTGATAGTTCGCTGAAACAAGCGTTAACGAAACCGAAATTCGATGCATTGATGAATCTTATGCGTCCGCTTGGTTGTACCTCCGAAGCATTCAGACCTTGCTCAGTCACGCAGCGTGATTTTTTCCGGTTCCTTATCCTGCCATGTTGCCGAGGGTTTCCGCTCAGCTCGCGCCGGGTCGAGGACCGAAAATTTGGGGATGAGGTTCGAGCCGTTATGACGACTTCGGATCGCCGACCTCGTTCCGCTGGACACTTGATCGGCCGGCACTTGGTCGCCGGACATCACGCCCGTGCGCCCTCAGTCCAGGAAGGTCTGGAGGGCGGCCAGGGTCGCGGCGGGGTTCTCCTCGGCCAGGAAGTGGCCGGAGGCGATCTCGGTCGCGACGGCCTTCGGCGCGAAGGTCCGCTGCCAGGCGGCGAGCGGCGTCTCGGTGCTGCGATCGAGATAGCCGTCGCCGGTGAGGATCAGGGTCGGGCAGGCGAGGTGCCGGCCGGCCGCGAGATCGGCGAGGTCGGCCTCGCGGTCACGGGTGGCTCCCGCCCGGTAATCCTCGCAGAAGGCGTGGATGCGCTCGGGCACGCCCCAGGCCTGCCGGTAGAGGTGCAGGGCGGCGGGCGCGAAGGCCCGCAGGGATGTGTCCCCGCTCCAATCCCGCAGGAGTCCCTCGAAATAGGCATTCGCATCCCGGCCGATGGCCTGCTCGGGGCCCGGTGCCGGCTCGGCCAGAAACTGCCAGTGCGAGGATGTGCGCGGCGAGGGTTTGGGGGGGTCGGCCTCGATCCGCTCCCACTGGACCAGCGTCGGCAGGATGTCGAGGAGTGCCAACCGGGCGATCCGGCCGGGTTCGTCGAGGGCGAGACGGTAGCCGATGCGGGCGCCCCGGTCGTGCCCCACGAGGGCGAAGTGGACGTGGCCGAGGGCTTCCATCACGGCCACCATTTCGGCCCCGAGGGTGCGCTTGGCGTAGGCCTCGTGACGCGGATCGCCCTCGGGCGCGCTAGACCAGCCGTAGCCCTTGAGGTCGAGGCAGACGACGCGGCGGCGCTCGGCGAGCGCCGGGGCGATCCGATGCCAGCAGGCGTGGCTCTGCGGAAAACCGTGGAGCAGCAGCACCGGCGGCGCCTCCTCCGGCCCGCCGACGCGTGCGAAGAAGCGCCCGGCCGGGATGTCGATCCAACGGGACACGAAGGTGGGGAACAGATCCGTGGTCACGGGAGGCGCCTCCGGCAGGGGCCGGGGGAACGCGCGCCCCGAGCCAACGGTTCGCAGTCACGGCCGGTGACGATTCTGTTAGAAGCAGGCGGTTCTCCGGTTCCATCCACCGCTTCACTGCTGACCAACAGGATTTTCGCCGATGCCGACCTATTCGCTGCCGACCTGTCTGACTCCGTTCGTTCTGGCCGCCGGCCTCGCGCTTGCCAGCTTCGTCCCCGCCCAGGCTGCGGGTTGCTGCGGCGGCGGCGCCGGCATGATGTGCGGCAAGAGCAACAAGATGGATCTGCGCGCGGGTGGCATGAAACCGTCCCGGGCCAAGAAGGCCGCCTGCTGCTGCGAAGGCATGGCCGGCCACCGCATGGGCCCCCACGGCATGGCCCCGATGTCGAAGAAGCTCTGATCCAGCCTGGACGGGCGAATCCCGCGGGCAAGGCTGGGCAAGCAAGTCTCGGCTGGCGAGTCAGGGCAAGCAAGTCCGGACAGGCGAGGCTCCGGACCGGATCGTGCCCGAAACGGGGCGTTCGACCGGACAACCCCGGAGCAAGCCTGCGGCCTCGGGCAAGCCTGCAGCCTCAGGCAAGCCTGCGGCCTCGTGGAGGTCGGCGCGGGATTGACGCCCGCCCCGCGCAGCGGGCACACCCGAAGACTGCGGATCGCTCAAGAATTCGCATCCAAAAAAGCCACCGAGGAGACGCGCATGGATCGGCCCACCGTTCCTGCCCCCCAGACGATCCGGGCGATTCGTCCGATCGACGCGAGCCTGCTCGCACCAGCGGCGTTGTCCGCATGAGCGGCGCGATCCTCGCCGAGCGTCCGGCGTCCGGCGCTCCGCCCGTGGATGCCGCCCTGCGCGGGCGCATCCTCGCCCTGCGCGACGGCCTGCTGCACGGGCTCATCGGCGCCGACGCGATGGTGGAGCGCCTGCTGATCGGCCTCCTCACCGGCGGTCATCTCCTCATCGAGGGCGCCCCCGGCCTTGCCAAGACCCGCGCGGTCAAACGCCTGTCGGACGGGCTCGACGGCAGCTTCGCCCGCATTCAGTGCACTCCCGACCTGATGCCGGCCGATCTCACCGGCACCACGGTGTGGCGCCAGGATGCCGGCGATTTCGAATTCCTGCCCGGCCCCCTGTTCCACTCTCTCGTCCTCGTCGACGAGGTGAACCGCGCGCCCCCGAAGGTGCAATCGGCCCTGCTCGAGGCGATGGCGGAGGGGCAGATCACGGTCTCGGGCCACACCCACGCCCTGCCCGACCCGTTCATGGTGGTGGCGACCCAGAACCCGATCGAGCACGCGGGTACCTTTCCCCTGCCCGAGGCGCAGCTCGACCGCTTCCTCCTCCACGTCCTGGTGGAGATGCCGGACGAGGCCGCCGAGCGCCGCATCCTCGATCTCGTCGAGGGCGAATTGAACCACCACGCCGAGGCCATGCCGGTGCGGCTCTCGGTGGCGGAGATCCGGGCTGCCCGCGAGGCAGCCCTGAACGTCTACGTCTCCCCGGCGCTCAAGGACTACCTCGTGCGCCTGGTCGCCGGCACCCGCACCGATGCGGCGGCCCCGGACCTGCGCGCCGCCATCGAGCATCCGGCCTCGCCGCGCGGCACGCTGGCGCTGATGCTCGCCGGCAAGGCGCGAGCCTATCTGCGCGGCCGCGACCACGTCATCCCGGAGGATGTGGCGGATCTGGCCGCCGACGCGCTGGCGCACCGCATCGGCCTGACCTGGCGCGCCGCGGCCGAGGGCCAGACGGCGCGGGGCATCATCCGCGGCCTCGTCCAGCGGGTGCGGGCGCTCTGAGCGCGACGATGTCTGTCCCGAGCCCGGCCCCCGCCGCCCGGTCGGACACCGACCCGCTGCTGGCGCCGGGCATCCACCTCTCCGGCGAGGCGCTGATGGGCCTGCGCCACCTCGCCCGGCGCGGCACCGGCCCGGCCACCCGGACCCTCGCGGGCCTGCCCGGCGGGATCGTGACCCGGCGGCGCGGGCGCGGCTCGGAGCCGGACGACGTGCGCCTGTGGTCCGAGGGCGACGACCGCCGCCACATCGATCGCAACGCCACCGCCCGCACCGGCATCCTGCACGTGCGCACCCACCACGACGAGCGCGACCGCGCCGTGGTGCTCCTCGTCGATCTCCGGCCCTCGATGCTGTTCGGCACCAGGCGGGCGCTCCGCTCGGTGGCGGCGGCCGAGGCCCTGGTGCTGCTCGGCTGGCGCATCGTCGGCGACGGCGGCCGCATCGGCCTCGTGGCCGTGGGGGCCGGCGAGCCCGTGGTGGTGCGCCCGGCCGGCGGCGAGCGGGCCATGACGGCGATCACCGGCGCCCTGGCGCTGGCCCATGCCCGTGCCCTGTCGGAGGCCGGCGGCGCGGATCCGCCCCTGGCGGCGGCGCTCACCCTCGCCCAGAGCCTGCTGCCCTCGGGTGGCCACCTCGTCATCGGCAGCGCCCTCGATACGCCGGGCGCCGATTTCGACCATCTCCTGACCATCATGGCCGAACGCCTATCGATTCGCCTCGTCCTGGTCAGCGATGCCTTCGAGCGCGCCCGCCCGCCCGGCTTCTACCCCTTCGCCACGCCGGACGGCCGGCGCGGCACCGTCCAGGCGAGCCGGGCCGACACGGCACGGAAGAGCGCCGACGCGCCGCCGAGCGCGGATGCGCGCCTCGTCGCCTATGCCCGGCGCGGCATCGAGGGCCTGCGCCTCGACGTGGAAGCCGGCCCCGAAGCCTACGCCCCGCTGATGGAGCGCCTTGATGCGGTGCTCTGACGTGTTTCACGTGAATCAGGGGATCACCGCGTGAACTCCGACGCCGCTCCGAGCCTCGACCAGTTGCGCGGCCTGCACCTGCCCGCCGAAACCGGGGCCGCGCAGGGCGCCGTGATGCTCGCCATCGCGCTCGGGTTCACGGCCGCCCTCGCCTTCGGCCTGCTGCGCTGGTTGCGCGCCCGGCGGCGCGGTTCGGTGCGGCGGGCCGCCTTGCGCGAACTCGCCGCCGCCAATGCCCTGCCGCCGGAGAGCCGCCGCGTGGCCCAGGCCCAGTTGCTTCGCCGCCTCGCCCGGACGCTCCAGGGCGATGCGGCGGCGGACGCGCAGGGGGCCGCCTGGGCCGCCACCCTCGACCGCCTCTTCGCCACGACCTTCTTCAGCGCCGGCGCCGGCTGCATCTTCACCGACGGGCTCTACCAGCGCGGCGCGCCCGAGCCCGGGCCGGTGGATGCCGAACTGGCCCGCCTGTTCGCCCGGATCGGGGCCTGAGCCATGATGACGGGACTTTTGCCACAAGGGCTCACCGCCCTCGCCTCCGCCTTCGACCTCGCGAGTCCCTATGCCCTGCTGCTGCTGCCCCTGCCGCTGCTGGCCGCGCGGTTGATGCCGGCCGAGCGGGTGGGATCGAGCGGCGCCCTGCGGGTGCCGGCCTCCCTGGTGGCCGAGGCCGCGCGGGGCGAGAGCATCGCGGCGCGCGGTCGGGGTCGCGCCGTCCTGATCTGGACCCTGTGGAGCGCCCTCGTGGTCGCCCTGGCCGGCCCCCGCCTCGTCCTGCCGGCCACCGCCCTTCCGGCCTCAGGCCGCGAGATCATGCTGGCGATGGACCTCTCCGGCTCGATGGAGCGGCGCGACTTCGCCCTCGACGGCCAGACCGTGACCCGGCTCGCCGCGGTCAAGCGCGTCGGCACCGACTTCATCCGCCGCCGGGCCGGCGACCGCATCGGTCTCGTCATCTTCGCCAACGAATCCTACGTCGCCGCCAGCCCGAGCTTCGACACCGCCACGGTCGCCCGCGCCCTGGACGAGGCGACCATCGGCCTCGTCGGCCGCTCCACCGGCATCGGCGACGGCCTCGGCCTCGCCCTGAAGCGCCTGAGCCCGACGGGGGCCGAGGCCGGGGGCGTGCCACAGGCGGGAGGCGTGCCGCAGGCTGAGGGCGCGCCGCAGGCCACTGCCAAAGTGGTGATCCTGATGACGGACGGCGCCAACAATGCCGGCCAGACCACCCCCCGCGATGTCGCCGGCCTCGCCAAGGAACTCGGCATCCGGGTCCACACCATCGCGCTCGGCCCCCGCGACCTCTCGAATGCCGACGGCGAGCAGGACGTGGTCGACACCGAAACCCTGCGGGACATCGCCGACCTCACCGGCGGCCGGATGTTTCGCGTGAAAACCACCGACGATCTCATGGCCATGGCGGAGGCGATCGATCAGATCGAGGGCGGTCGCGCCAAGGCCCCGCCGGTTCCCCTGCGCAAAGACCTCTGGCCCTGGCCCGCCGCCCTCGCCTTCCTGGCGGCGGCCGGCCTCCTCGCGTCGCGGCGGACCGCATGAGCGTCCTCGACACCATCGCGGTCCTACGCCCCTGGTGGCTGGTGGCGATCCCCTTCGTCGCCGCCCTGGCGCTGCGCGCCGCCTGGCGCTCGGCGCCGCTCGGCGACTGGACCCGGGCCGTCGATCCCGCCCTGATGGCGCTCCTCGCCAAGCGCGGCGCGGTGCTGGGCGGACGCCGACAGGCGAACCTCGCCGCAGCCCTCGCGGCCGGCCTGATCGCCCTGGCGCTGACCGGCCCCGCCGTCGAGCGCCCGGACGCCGCCACCTTCCGCAACCTCGACGCCACCGTGGTGGTGGTCGACCTGTCGCGCTCCATCGCGGAGGGCGGGCACCTCAAGGATGTGCGCCAGATCGCCCAGAGCGTGGCCGAGGCGGCCGGGACCCGCAGCGTCGCCGTGGTGGTCTATGCCGGAGACAGCTACCTCGCCGCCCCGCCGACCACCGACCGCGACGCCCTGTCCTCGACCCTGTTCGCCCTCGACGGCGACACCGTGCCCGACCGGGGCACCCATCCCGAGCGCGGGCTGGCGCTGGCCCGCCGCACCCTGGAGGAGGCCGGCGTGATCGCGGGCGACGTGGTCCTGGTCACCGACGGCGACGGCATCGGCGACGCCGCCCTGCGGGAGGCGACCGCGATCCGGGCGAAGGGCTGGCACCTGCACGGTGTGTTCGTGCCCGCCGGACCCGGCCTGCCGACAGGCTCGCCGAAACCCGACCGGGGCGCTCTCGAACGCCTCGCCGATGCGGGCGCCGGGCGCTTCGCCGTCCTCGACCAGCCCGCCCCCGTGCTCGATGCGGTCGGCGTCAGCACGGCGCAGCACCTCGCCGCCGGCGGCTACACCGTGCTGGCCTTCGCCGATCTCGGGCGCTGGCTCGTGCTGCTGGCGCTGCTGCCGGCCCTCGTCCTGTTCCGGAGGGCCGCCTGATGAGGAGCGCCTGATGGCGATCGGTTTGTTATCCGCCCTGCCCGCGCCGCCCCGGGACTGGACCCGGTGGGCCCGCCTCGCCGGCCTCGGGCTCGCGGGCGCCGGCATCCTCGCCCTCACCGCCAGCACCCAGCCGCGCACCAACCTCGGCCGCACCCTGATGGGCGCCGGACTGCCCGGCGCCGCCGCCTGGGTGCTCGACGATCCGGCCTGGCGCGGCCCGGCCCTCTACCAGGCCGGCCGCTACGACGAGGCCGCTGCGCTGTTCCGCAGCGGCGGCCGCCGCAACGCCTACAACCTCGGCAATGCGCTCGCGAGATCCGGCGACCTGCAGGGCGCCCTCGACGCCTACGACGCCGCGCTTCAATACAATCCGCGCGATGCCGACGCCCAGGCCAACCGCTCGCTGATCGCCCGCCTGGTCGACGAGGGCGCCGGCGATCCCGGCAAGGGCGGGGGCGTGGCCAATGCCACCGCCACGGTGGGCGCGCGCTACAACAAGACCTCGAACCAGGACCCCAACGACGACACCCAGGCCACCTCCAGCGGCGAAGGCCTCGCCGGCAACAAGGAGGGCGGCACCACCTCCTCGACCCCCGGCAACAGCAAGGTCGCCCGCCGCGGCAAGGCCGAGCAGGTCTCTGTGGATTCCGGCAAGGGCGAGGCCCGGGGCTCGGCCAGCGACGCGGCCGGACGCGGCCGCACCGGCGCCGGCTCGGCCATGGTCGCGGCCGCCCCCGAGCGGGAGGTGCGCCGGGTGACCAAGAGCTTCGAAGCCCACGAAATCCGGCCCGACCGCCTCTGGCTCCAGACCCTGCCGGACGATCCGGGGCGCTATCTCAAGCTGCGCCTGAAGGCCGAGCAGGCGGTCCGCATCGAGGCCGGCACCGCCGTGCCGGGTGGGAGCAATCCATGGTGAGCGATCGTTCCGAGCCATCCGCCGCGCGGCCCCGGGATGACGGCGAGCCGACAGGATTCTTGCACCGGCGCAGCATCGTCGCTGCCTGTCTCACGGCCTTCCTCCTCGCGCCCGTTCCCCTCCGAGCCGAAATCAGTCCCGGCGATCTCACCCTCACGGTCACCCCGGAACGCAACGGCAACGCCGATCCGTTCTCGCGGGAGATGGTCCTGCTGCGCATCCACGGCGTCTATCGCCAGGCGATCCTGCTCGAAGAGGTGATCCAGCCGTCGCTCGCCAATTTCAGCTGGACCCAGCTCGGCCGCGACGCCTGGTCGAAGACCCGCCTGCCCGACGGACAGGTGGCGATCGCCTTCGACCGGGTGGTGGCGATCTTCCCGCACCATCCGGGCGACTTCACCATCGATCCCTTCATCCACCGCCTCACCGTCAACGAGGGCGGCAAGCGCGTCGTGGTCGACGTGCCCTCGGCTCCGGTGAACCTGCCCGTCGCCACCTGGACCAAGCCGGTGGGCGGCCCCGACGCCAAGGAGCCGTGGTGGCTGCCGGCTAAGGACGTGACGATCACGGATTCCTGGAGCCCCGATCCCGAGACGGTGAAGCTCGGCGAGACCACCCGCCGCATCGTCACCCTGGAGGCGCAGGGCCTGGTCGCCGAGGGGCTGCCGCCCCGGCCGGTGATGCGCACGCGCGGCATCCTCACCTTCGCCGGACCGGTCACCCGCGAGACCCTCATCACCCCGTCCGGCCCGGTGGCGCGCGCCACCTACCAATGGGACGTGCGCCCCGCCATCGATGAGGTCATCCCCCTCGACGCGATCGTGATCCCGTGGTTCGACACGGTGTCCCGGACCCTGCGCGAGGCCGAGATCCCGGCCCGCCAGATCGGCGGCGGCCTGCCCGACCGCGACGACGAGGCCAAGCCGATCGTGCCGGCCTCCCCCCTCCTGGTGGTGACGGCCGCCCTCGGCGCCTTCGGGCTCGGCCTCGCCCTGATCGGCGTCGGAACCGGCCGCGACGTCCGCCGCCGCCGTCTCGACGCCCGAACGCGGCGCGCCCTGAGGCAGGCCGCCTCGGCCCGGGACGCGCGGGCCTTTCGCGCCGTGCTCGACCCCGTCCTGTCGGGGCGGCCCGACCTGGCCCGCGCCTGGCAGACGCAGCCGGAGATCGCGGCCGGGCTCGCGGCGCTGGACGACAGCCTCTACGGCCAGGGTCCGGCGGCGGCCCTCGACTTGCCTGCCCTCGACTTGCCCGCCCTCGCCCGTGCCCTGGCCCGGCCCGTGACGGTGGCACCGGCCTTGGCGGAGACGCGACCGCGCCTCGCCGCCCTCGACGGTCGCAAGGCACCCTCGGCCGCAGCGCCGCAGGCGCGCTCGGCAACCCCATGACGCTCACCCGGCGCACGATCCTGCGCGCTGGCGCCGTCCTGCCGGTTATGGTCCTGCCGGTGCTGGTCCTGCCGGTGCCGGTCCTGCCGGGCTCGGTTCAGGCCTCGCCGGACCTCTTCGTCGAGGCCGGCGCGGCTCTCGAACAGATCGCGCGCGACCTCGGCGGGCGGGTCGGTGTCACCGTCCTCGACACGGGGGGCGGCCCTTCGCTGCAGCTTGCGGCCGATGCGGCGTTCCCCCTCTGCAGCACCTTTAAGCTGCTGCTCGCCGCCGCGATCCTGGCCCGGGTCGAGGCCGGCCAGGACCAGCTCGACCGCCGGATCGCCTACACGGCGGCCGATCTCGACGTGTACGCCCCGATCACAGGCGGGGCGCTCAAGGAGGGCGGGCCGGAAGCCGGGGCGATGTCCGTCGCGGCGCTGTGCGCGGCCGCGATGGTGTGGAGCGACAACACCGCCGCCAACCTGCTGCTCGAGGCGCTCGGCGGTCCCGCCGCCCTCACGGCCTATTGCCGGAGCCTCGGCGATTCCGTGACCCGGCTCGACCGCACCGAGCCCGACCTGAACAGCGCGGAGCCCGGCGATCCGCGCGACACCACCCGACCGGCCGCGATGGCGGCGACCGTCCGGACAATCCTCCTCGGCGACGCGCTCACGCCCGGCAGTCGCGCCCGGCTTGAGGGCTGGATGACAGCGGCCCGCACCGGCACGATGCGGCTGCGGGCTGGGCTTCCGGGCGATTGGGGCGTCGGCGACAAGACCGGCAGCGGCGCCTACGGCACCGCCAACGTGGTGGCGATCCTGCGCCCGCCGGCCCGGCCGCCCCTGATCGCCGCGCTGTACCTGACGGGCTCTACGGCGTCGGCCGAGGCGCGCGATGCAGCCCACGCGGCGATCGGCCGGGTCATCGCGACCGCCTATGGTTAACGGTCGGTTCACGCCCGCCTGCCAAGGTCGTCCCGCGAGGAAAGGTCGTCTCGCGCGAGGGGGACCCGATGCGGCGTGGCTCTGTGGCGATCAGACGGGGCGGACCGGTGCTCGTGCTCCTGGCCGGACTGGCGCCGATCCCCGCCGGGGCGGCGGATTTCGGCGGCCTCGCCTATCCGACCCCGGGCCGCGCGTTGGACGGCGCCCCGGCGGAGCCCGAGGGCCTGCCGCGCTACTTCCCGCGAGCCGAGGAGGACGGTGGCGTGGTTCACCGCGGACCGGTGCCGCGCCGGCGCCTGGCGGGCTGCATCCCCCGGCGGGTTCCCATCCCCACCGATGCCCCCGGCGATCCGAGCTATGTCGGCTCAGCGTATGGGCTCGGCAAGCCGAGCTATTACGGCTTCACCCCGCCGCTCGGCATCGACGATCCCTACGGACGGCCGCTGCGGCCCTATTGTCCCTGAGGCGGCTGGCATCCCGGCGACGGTGCGATTAGGTCTCGCGCGAAACGCGACGTTCGCATCGCGACCGTACCGAAAATCTGCCGAGGACGACCTGCCGATGTCCGATTCCACCGCCCTGCTCCGGTTCACGGCCGTCGTCCCCTTGCGCGCCGAGGTCGCCGCCTGGCGCCGGGCCGGCGAGCGGGTGGTGCTGGTGCCGACCATGGGGGCGCTTCATGCCGGACACCTCGCCCTGATGGCGCGGGCCCGGAGCCTGGGGCAGCGCGTCGTGGCCAGCATCTTCGTCAATCCGACCCAGTTCGGCCCGAACGAGGATTTTTCGCGCTACCCGCGCGACACCGAGGCCGACCTGTCCCTGCTGACCGAGGCCGGGGTCGACGCCGCCTATCTGCCGGAGGTGTCCGGCATGTACCCCGAGCATTTCTCGACCCGGATCGAGGTCGACGGGCTCACCGAGGGCCTGTGCGGGGCCTACCGACCGGGGCACTTCTCCGGCGTCGCCACGGTGGTGACCAAGCTTCTCAACCAGGTCCAGCCCGACTGCGCGCTGTTCGGCGAGAAGGACTACCAGCAGCTCCTGGTGATCCGCCGCGCCGTACGCGACCTCGACCTGCCCGTGGAGATCCAGGGCGTGCCGACCCTGCGCGAGGTGGACGGCCTCGCCCTGTCCTCGCGCAACCGCTATCTCACCCCCGACGAGCGGGCGCGGGCGCCGCGCCTCCAGGCCGTCCTGTCCGACATCGCCGCGGGGCTGGCGGCCGGGACCAGTGCCGATATCCTGGTGGAGCGGGGCCGGGCCGCGCTGGCGGCGGCCGGCTTCGATCCGGTGCAGTATCTCGAGGTCCGGGACGCCGAGACGCTGGCGCCCGTGAGCCACGCGACCCGGCCGGCCCGGGTGCTGGCAGCGGCCTATCTCGGCCGCACGCGCCTCATCGACAACGTGCCCGTCGGGTGAGGCCTCAGGTTCGCGCCGCCAGGGGGCTGGCCCGGAAGAAGTCGAGCATCGCCCGTGAGGCGTCGGGACCGCGCGGGTCGGTGTAGCTTCCGGCCGCGTCTCCGCCCGACCAGGCATGGCCGAGGCCGCGCACGATCCAGCCCTCCACCGCGACCCGTCCGGCCGCATCGGCGTAGCGGGTGCGGGTGTAGGGCAATCCGCCCGGGCTCGTCGCCTCGGTGGCCTCCGGCGTCAGGCCGTCGATGCCGGCCTGGGCCAGGGCCTGCTCGCCGTTGCGCGGGTTGACCGTGCCGTCGCTCTCACCGTGGAACACGATGGTGGGCACCCGCACCTCGGTGGTCGCGCCATCGGCCGACGCCACGGGACCGAGCCGCATCACGGTCAGGGCCGTCGAGACGTCGCGGGCGCAGCCGGCCGCGAGGCCGGAATGGATGCCCACCGCCGCGTAGAGGTCGGGATAGACCCGGGCGATGTTCACCGCCGCCGCGCCCCCCGCCGACAGGCCGGCGATGTAGACGCGGGCCGGATCGATGCGGTGCTCGGCGATGATGGCGCGGGTCAGACCGGCGATGATCCCGGCCTCGCCCGAATCCCGGCCCTGGTCGACGGGCTGGAACCAGTTCCAGCAGCGCTGGCCGTTGGCGCGCCCGGTCTGGGCCGGGTAGGCGACGAGGAAGCCTTCCGTCTCGGCCAGCGCGTTCATGCCGGTGCCGGCGGCGAAGTCGTCGGGCGACTGGGTACAGCCGTGCAGCATCACCACCAGGGGCAGGTTCGGGCGGGCGTCGCTGGGAACGAACAGCTTGTAGTCCCGCGCCCCGGCCGCATTGGCGAAGCTGTGCTCGGTGAAGGTGCCACCCTCGGTGAGGGGCGCCCGGGCCTGGTTGAAGCCGGTTCCGGATCCGTTGCCCAGACCACCGCTCAAGCCATTGCCCAAACCGTGTTTCAGGCTGCCGCCGAGGCCGGCTGCGAATTGACCCAGGCCGGCGCTGGCCGCTCCCTGGCCGGTCCGTCCGAGCCCGCCGATCACCGGGGCGATGCTCCGGGTCACCGTCTCCACGACCTTGCGCAGCGTCTCGGGCAGGATCGCGGGGAGGATTGCGGGGAGGATTGCGGCGCGGCCGGGCTCCTCCGGGGCGGCGGCAGTCGGCCGGGCGCGCGCCCCGTTCGGCTCGGGTGCTGGGCCGGCACCGGCCGGAGCCGGGCCGGTTTCAACATGTGCGGCGACGAGATCGATGGTGCGGGGATCGCTCACCGCGGCGCCCATCTCGGCCGGAGGCCGGGCAGCCGACGCACCGCCGGCGAAACCACGCTGGAGCAGATCCGTCGCATCCTGCAGCCGGCCGGCGGCCGTGAGGCGGGTCGCCTCCATCATGTCGGCGAGGCGGTCCTGCATCCGGTTTGAAGATTCGGTCATGGGGTTCGCTTTCCGGTTCGACCGTGAGTCGAACGCTGCGAGATCGGGAAACGCATCAGAACGGACGTGTCAGCGCAGGCGGTCGGCGAGGGCCGCCTTGACGGCCGGGCTCGCCTGAAGGCTGCCCATGACCTCGATCGACGCGATGGCGTCGCGGGCGAGTTCCGGCGTGACGTCGGGGGCGATGCTCGCGAGTCCGAGCACCCGGATATCGAGGCGGATGCCGCTGGCGCGCGCCGCTTCGAGTTCGGCCCGGTCGTAGCGGCGCAGGCCGAGTTCGACGCCCTTGCGGGCCACGGATTGCCGGGTGACGTCGCCGTGGCGGGCGATCTGGTTGCGCACGGCGGTGCGGATGAAATCGCTCCGATTGGCGTAGACGCTCTCGGACACGAGAAGGTCGATATGGCCGAGATCGACGTAGCCGAGATTGATCGTGATCTTCTCGGTGTCGCCGACTCGGATCGGCGCCCTGGGTTTGTCCTCAAGATCGAGCATCGTACCGTCCCGTCACCATCCAGCTGGATGGTATATGGGGGGTATTTGCTGCGGCGCAATATGCGGTCTCGTGCGTCGCAGCAATGCGGCGTCGCCCCGCTCCCGTGTGACCCCCTCGGGTCGTACCGGTTCGGTCGATGCCCTCAGGCGGTCTCTTCGTCGCCGAGATAGTCGCGCCAGACGGCACCACCGCCGCCCAGCGTCGCGATGAAGGCCGCGTGCCGCGTCCGCTCGGCCTCCGTGAGCCGATGGCGCAGCTGGCGGGGACCAACCGGCACGACCTCGCCGCCGTCCCCGATGATGACCACCTCCTCGACTTCCGTCATGGCGAGGCCCAGGCTGGTCTGCTTGCCGCCGAGCAGCTCGACATAGACCTCCGCCAGGATTTGCGCGTCGAGGAGCGCGCCGTGCTTGGTCCGCCGCGTGGTGTCGATGCCGTAGCGCGCGCACAGGGCGTCGAGGCTGTTGGCGGCCCCCGTATGCTTGCGGCGGGCGATCTGCAGGGTGTCGACCACGTCGGCAAGGTCGATGGGCGGGGGTGCCACCGCCCCGAGCCGGGCATATTCCATGTTGAGGAAGCCGACATCGAAGGGCGCGTTGTGGATCACCAGGGGGGAATCGCCGCAGAAGTCGCGAAATTCGTCGACGATGTCGGCAAAGAGCGGCTTGTCGGCGAGCATGGCGTCGGAGATGCCATGCACCCCGAAGGCGCCCTGGGACACCGGCCGGGTCGGGTTCACGAGTTTGTGGAAGACCTTGCCGGTCTGCACGTGATTGATGAGCTCGACGCAGCCGATCTCGATCAGGCGGTCGCCGTTCTTCGCATCCGTTCCGGTGGTCTCGGTGTCGAGAACGATCTCGCGCAGCATCGAAGAATCCTGAGGGTGGGTCCGGGCGACCGGACCATGCGCCGTCCTAAGATCGCGTCAAGGCGCGGACGGTCCGGCGCTCCCGGTCAATTGCCGGATGAGGGCCGCCACCTCGGCCTCCGCGTGCGCGAAGCCGAGGCTGGTGTCGAGGACGAAGTCGGCGCGCGCCCGCTTCTCGGCGTCGGGCCATTGCTTGGCGCGGATCGCCTCGAAGGTCGCGGCATCCATCCCGGGCCGGGCGAGCACCCGGGCGCGCTGCACGTCGGGCGGGGCGGTGACGACCAGGACGCGGTCGCAGCGCGCCGCCGCCCCGGTCTCGAACAGGAGCGGAATGTCGAGGAGCACCAGGGGCGCCCCGACGTGGCGGGCGAGGAAGGCGCGGGCCGCCGCCTGCGCCAGGGGATGGACCAGCGCTTCGAGGGCGGCGAGGCGCTCGGGCGCGCCGATGACGGCCTCGCGCAGCCGCGTCCGGTCGACGGAGCCGTCCGGCGCCAGGGTGCCGGGAAAGGCTTCGCCGATGGCGGGGGCCGCCGCGCCGTCGGCGCCGTAGAGGGCGTGCACGGCGGCGTCGGCGTCATGCACCGGCACCCCGTGCCGCGCGAACATCGCCGCGGTGGCGGACTTGCCCATGCCGATCGAGCCGGTGAGCCCGAGGACGACCGGGCGAGTTCCGGGGACGCTGCTTCCCGGGATGCTCATGCGGGGGCGAGATCCGCCACGATCCGGGCGCGCAAGGCCGGCGTGACGCGCGGGGTCACCCGGAACCAGCGGGCGAAGCCCGGCACCGCCTGGTGCAGCAGCATGCCGAGGCCGTCGACGGCGGGAAGCCCGCGTGCCCGCGCCGCCGCCAGCAGCGGCGTCTCCAGGGGCGCGTAGACGATATCGGCCACCGCCGCATCCTCGGGCAGGGGCAGGAGATCGAGGTCGAGGGGCGGGTGCCCGACCATGCCGAGCGAGGTGGTGTTCACCAGGAGCCCGGTGCGGGCCATCGCGTCCGGCAGGTCGTACCAGGCGACGGCCTCGACCCGCGCGGGATCGAGGGCGACCAGGGCCTCGGCCCGGGCCGGCGTCCGGTTCGCGACCCGGACCCGCGCCAGGCCGCGCTCCAGGAGGCCGACCACGATGGCGCGGGCGGCGCCCCCGGCCCCGAGCACCAGGGCGGTGCCGCCGCCGCGCCCGGTCCAGTCGAGGCCGAGGCTCTGGTCGAGATGGGCCACAAAGCCCGGGGCGTCGGTGTTGTCGCCGCAGAGCCGTTCGGACCCGTCGAAGAACAGGGTGTTCACCGCCCCGATCGTTTCGGCACGCGGCGTCAGCGATTCGACCAGCCGGAACGCCGCCTCCTTGTGCGGGATGGTGACGTTGCCGCCGGCAAAGCCCTTCTCTCGCAGTGAGGCGAGAAACGCCGGGAACGCCTCCGGTGTCACGTCGATGCGCTCGTAGCTCCCGGCGATGCCGTGCTCCTGCAGCCAGTGTCCGTGGATCAGCGGCGAGCGCGAATGCGCGATGGGATGTCCGACGACGAAGGCACGGATCATACGGTGCAATCTCCGGCCAGCGGGCAGGCGGGGCCGCCCGCCTCCTCGATCTGCAGGGTGGTGTGGCCGATGCCGAAACGGGTCCTCAGCTCTTCGGCGGTGGCGATGAGGAAGCCGTTGCCCGGGTGGCCCGGCCCCATCACGAGATGCGCCGTCAGGGCGATCTCCGTGGTGCTCATCGGCCAGATGTGGAGATCGTGCAGGTCGGTCACCCCGGCGCGGGCCCGCAGGTAGGCGCCCACCGCCGCCGGATCGATGCCGGGTGGCACCGCCGAGAGCGACATCACCACGCTGTCGCGCAGGAGGCCCCAGGTCGCCCAGATGATGAGACCCGCGATGACGAGGCTGACCAGGGGGTCGATCCAGGCCGCGCCCGTCAGCACGATGATGAGGCCCGTGACCACCACGCCGGCCGAGACCGCGGCATCGGCCAGCATGTGCAGATAGGCGCCGCGGATGTTGATGTCGCTGCCCTTGCCCGAGGCGAAGAGCCAGGCGGTGAGGCCGTTGATGAGGATGCCGATGCCGGCCACCACCATCACGGTCAGGCCCGCCACCGGCTGCGGCTCGGGGGCGAGGAGGCGGACGGCCGCTTCCCACGCGATGGCACCGGTGGCGACCAGCAGGAACACCGCGTTGAACAAAGCGGCGAGGATCGAGGAGCCGCGCAGGCCGTAGGTGAAGCGCGGCGTCGGGCTGCGCTTCACCAGCACCGAGGCGATCCAGGCCACCAGCAGGCCGAGCACGTCCGAGAGGTTGTGGCCGGCATCGGCCACCAGGGCCATCGATTCGCTGGCGAAGCCGTAGATCGCCTCGATGATCACGAAGGCGACGTTGAGGGCGATGCCGATGGCGAAGGCGCGCCCGAAGCTGGCCGGCGCGTGGACATGGCCGCCACCGCCATGCGAATGGCCGCCGCCCCCGTGGGAATGGCGATGGCCGTGATGATCGTGATCGTGCGCGTGCTCGGCCATCAACTCCGCCTCGGATCAGCTCCCTCCCATCCCCGTTTGGGGACGGGAATGCGTCCTGCCTCGAGAGAAACGCCCGCGTTCGACGCGATCACCAAAAACTCGGCTTCACCGCGGCCAGGATCACGATGAGGATCATCAGCAGCGTCGGCACCTCGTTGAGGATGCGGTAGAATTTCGGCGCGCGCGTGTTCCGGTCGGCGGCGAAGTCCTTGACCATCCGGGCGAGCCAGCCGTGGACGCCGCTCATGGCCAGCACCAGCACGAACTTCGCCTGAAGCCAGCCGGCCGCATAGTAGCCGCTCATCCAGGCGAGGGTCAGGCCGAACACCCAGGTGGCGATCATCGCCGGAGTCATGATCGCCTTCAGCAGGCGCCGCTCCATGACCTTGAAGGTCTCGGACTGGCCCGCCGCATGCGGTCCCGGCACCAGGGCGGCGTGGTAGACGAACAGACGCGGCAGGTAGAGCATCGCCGCCATCCAGGAGATGAGCGCGACGAGGTGCAGGGCCTTGAGCCAGGGGTAGAGCCCGTCCACGTCGGCCTCAGCCCCGCAATCGGGCGAGCATGCGCTCGACATGGGCGATCGGCGTCTGCGGCGTGATGCCGTGGCCGAGATTGAAGATGTGCGGCAGCCCTTCGGTGGCCGCCAGCACCCCGTCCACCGCCGCGTCGAGGGCAGCTCCGCCTTCGATCAGGGTTTCCGGATGGATGTTGCCCTGCGTCACCGTGCTGGCCGGCACGGTCTGGCGAAGCGCCTTGAGATCCACCGACCAGTCGACCCCGACCGCATCGGCGGCGGTCTCGGGCACCACGCGGGCATGGCCTTCGAGCCCGGAGCCGCGGGCGAACACGATGATCCGGGCGCCCGGCACCCGGGCCCGGACCCCGGCGATCATCCGGGCGATGGGCTGGAGCGACCAGCGTGTCAGGGCATCGCGCTCGGTCGCGTCCGGAAGCGCGCTCTCGGCGACCTCGTTGACGGCCTCCTCGGTGATCTCGCCGGCGCCGCGGGCGTCGGGCAGCGCGCCCGCATGCGACTCGAAGATCTGCACCGCATCGGCCCCGGCCTCGAGCTGACGCACGAGGTATTCGGTCTGCACCGTGACGAGGCGGTCGATCAGGGCCTCGACCAGGGCGGTGTCCTGCCGGGCCAGCGCCCGGGAGGGGGCGAGGTCCGGCGTGCCGCGGCCGCCGATCATGTAGCTCGCCACCGTCCAGGGCGCGCCGCAGAAGCCGAGCAGCGTGGTCTCGTGGGGCAGTTGCGCGCGCAGGCGCCGCACCGTCTCGAAGACCGGCTCCAGGTGGGCGAAGATCGCCGGATCGCCGGCCTCGCGCAGGCGCTCGAACTCGGCCCGGCCCGCCATGGGGTCGAGGCGCGGCCCTTCCCCCTCCACGAAGCGCACGGTCTGGCCGAGCGCGTCCGGGATCACCAGGATGTCGGAGAACAGGATCGAGGCCTCGAAGCCGAAGCGCCGGATCGGCTGCAGCGTCACCTCGGTGGCGAAGTCGGGATTGTAGCAGAGGTCGAGGAAGGAACCGGCCCTGGCCCGGACCTCCCGGTACTCGGGCAGATAGCGCCCGGCCTGGCGCATCATCCAGGCGGGTGGACGGGGCAGGGCCTCGCCCGCGAGAACCCGCAGGACCGCCCGGTCCTGTCCCGTGCGGTTCCCTGCAACTGCCTGGCTCATCCGATCTCCCGACGTCCCAATCCCGTGTGGCCGGTATGTAGCACCGAAGCGCCGGATGTCTTCCTCCCGAAATGTCTTCCTCCCGAAACCGTGTCGCTCGGAAAACCTCCTGTCCCGAAAGCGCTCCCTCTCCAAAATCCCGCCTCTTCCGGAAACACATGTCTTCCGAAAACCCGTGTCTCCCGAAAACTCTTGCCGGGTCCGGGTGCCGGATGGGCGCTCCGGACGTCATCCCCACACCGGCTCTCTAAAAGGAAAGAGAGATTCTAGGACTCTGTTTTTTCTTTTAGAGGGCTGGATGGCGGGACCGGAAAATCGTCCACAGGGCGTCCCCGCGGCCGCGGCGTTAATCAGGCTTTAACGGATTGGGTCCAATGTTCGGGATAGGTGATGGCCTACAGTGCCTTGCCCCTGCCCGGCGGCGCCCGACCGGGCTTCGGTCCCGGATTCTCCCAAAACCGCGCGGGAATCGCGCCGGTGTGATCGGGTGTTGACGCCGGAGTCGACAACACGACCCGGGCCCCCGCTGGACCCTTCGGGCAAGCCGGCTTATCCACCCTTATCGACTCCCCTGACCGAGCCCGGTGGACAAGACCATGACGGGTGATCGTCATGCATCCTGGACCTCAGGCCGGAGGAGACAGCCCTTCGATGAGCCGTAGTTATTTCCACCTGCATCTCGTGTCGGATTCCACCGGCGAGACGCTCATCAACGTGGGCCGCGCGGCCGCCGCCCAGTACGAGGGCGTCTCGGCCATCGAGCACGTCTATCCGCTGGTGCGCTCCGCCCCGCAGCTCGAGCGGGTGATCTCCGAGATCGAGGCCGCTCCCGGCCTCGTGCTCTACACCCTCGTCGGCCACGACCTGACCGAGCGCCTGGAGGCGGCCTGCCGCGAGACCGGCTCACCCTGCCTCTCGGTGCTGCAGCCGGTGCATGCGCTGCTGCAATCCTATCTGGGGGCGGATTCGACGGCCCGGCCCGGCGCGCAGCACATGCTCAACGCCGAGTACTTCAAGCGCATCGACGCGATGAACTTCACCCTGGCCCATGACGACGGCAACCTGCCGCTCGACGTCAACGAGGCCGACGTCATCCTCGTCGGGGTCAGCCGCACCTCGAAGACGCCGACCGCGATCTACCTCGCCAATCGCGGGCTGAAGACCGCGAACTTCCCCCTGGTGCCGGGCATGCCCCTGCCCGAAACCCTGGAGACGGCGCGAAAACCCCTCCTGGTCGGGCTGCTCGCCAGCCCGGAACGCATCGTCCAGATCCGCCAGAACCGGCTCCTCAGCCTGAAGGCCGACGATTCCTCGCTCTATGTCGACCGCAGCGCGGTGGCCGACGAGATCGCCGCCTGCCGCCGCCTCTGCGCCAAGCATCGCTGGCCCACCATCGACGTGACCCGGCGCTCCATCGAGGAGACGGCCGCGGCCATCCTCGACCTGCACCGCGAGCACCGCCTCAAGTTCATCGCCTCCTGAGGGGCTGCCCCGCATGACGAGTTCCCTGTGGCGCGGGGCCCTGCCCCTCCTCCTCGCCTCCACCAGCCCGACGCGGCGCGGCCTCCTCGACGGCGCGGGACTGGCGGTCGAGACGGAAAGCCCCGGCGTCGACGAGCGCGCGGTGGAGGCGGAAGCGGCCGGGCTCGCCCCGGACGACCTGGCCCGGCGCCTCGCCGAGGCCAAGGCGGGCGCGGTCGCTGCGCGCCGGCCATCGCGCGTCGTCGTCGGGGCGGACCAGGTCCTCGCCTGCGACGGCACCTTGTTTCACAAGCCGGCGGACCCGGCCGCCGCGCGCGAGCAGATCGGCCGCCTCGCCGGGCGCACCCACGCGCTGCATTCGGCGGTGGCGCTGGCCATCGACGGCGGGGTGGTCGAAACCTTCGTGGAGACGGCGCGCCTGACCATGCGGCCCCTCACGGCGGCGCAGATCGCCACCTATGTCGACGGCGCCGGGCCGGACACAATCCGGTCGAGCGTCGGCGGCTATCAGCTCGAAGGCCTCGGCATCCACCTGTTCTCCGCGATCGCCGGCGACCATTCGACGATCCTCGGCCTGCCGCTGCTGCCGCTCCTGACGCGGCTGCGCGCCCGGGGGCTGCTGGGTTTCTGACGATTCCTCGATCCACCGACCCCGCGAGGCCCACCATGTTTGCGACCGTCCGCCCTCTCCTCAAGGCCCTGCGTTTCGGCGCCCTGCCCCTCACGCTGGCAGCGGCCCCGGCCTCGGCCGCCAGCTTTCCCTGCGACAAGGCCGAGGCTGCCGACGAGAAGGCGATCTGCGCCCACCTGTCCCTCAACGACCTCGACGTGGAGATGGCCACCCGTTTCGAGATCCTGCGGGCCATGCTGCCGATGGGCGGCAATGCCAAGCTGCGCGAGGACCAGGAAACCTGGCTCACCGAGCGCCGCACCTGCGGCGGCGACGTCGCCTGTCTAAAGCAGGCCTATGAAGGCCGGCTCAAAACCCTGCGGGCGGTGTTTTCGGAATTCGCCAAGCAGGGACCGCTGTAGCGAGCACGGGCGGGCGAACAAGCCCGCCGAGCCTGAAAAGAAAGCCGGCGAAATTCCTATGCGAGTCGGCTCAGCAAACGGTCCATCAGCGGGTTGTCGGGGGTGAACGCGTAGTCGATCTTGCGCACGTTCACGGCTCCGGCCCCGGCCTTGACCAGGGCGTCGGCGAGATCGAACACCGCGTCGACGGGGCAGTGCAGCACCATCTCGCCACGCCCCTCGGGGGCGCCGTAGGGCAGTTCGGCATCGTGCAGGGCGGCGATGCCGGCGAGATCGATGTCGCCGTCGTCCGGCATGGCGGCCCGGACCTCGCGGGTGGTGCGGGCCCGTTCCTCCGCCTGGATGCGGCCGAGCACCGCCCGCAGGGCCCGGCGCTGGGGCTCGCCCCAGGGGGCGTTGAGGGAGGCGACGAGGTTCGCCTCCGAGCGCAGGATGATCCCGTCCTCCAGGATCTTGAGAGCGTTGGCGGCCAGCGTCGCACCCGTGGTGGTGATGTCGACGATGATCTCGGCCGAACCCGCCGCCGGCGCGCCCTCGGTGGCGCCCAGGCTCTCGACGATGCGGTAATCCGCGACCCCGTGCTCGGCGAAGAACCGGCGCGTGAGGTTGATGTACTTGGTGGCGATGCGCAGGCGCTTGCCGTGGCGGACCCGCATCTCGGCGGCGACCTCGTCGAGGTCGCTCATGGCGCGGACATCGATCCAGGCCTGCGGCACGGCGACGACCACCGTGGCCTGTCCGAAGCCGAGCGGCGTCAGCAGCTCGACCTGGCCGCGCGCGTCGGGCAGCGACTCGCGGATCAGGTCCTCGCCGGTGATGCCGAGATGCGCGGCGCCGCTGGCGAGCTGCGCCGCGATCTCGGAGGCCGAGAGGTAGCGCACCTCGACGCCGGGCACCCCGACGAGCTTTCCGCGATAGTCGCGGGCGCCGGTGTTCTGCGCCAGCTTGAGGCCCGCGCGGGCGAAGAAGGCGGCGGCGTTCTCCTGCAGCCGGCCCTTGGAGGGAACCGCGAGGACGAGGGAATCCGGTTCAGCCACGGGCTGCCTCCTTCACGGTTGCGGCGTCCGCGGCGACCCGCGAGAGCCAGACGGCGCAGCCGACGGCGGGGACCGGCACGGGGCTTCCGAGATGCTGGAGCAGGCCGTCGTAGCGGCCGCCGCCGACGAGCGGCAGCTTCGGCGCACCGGGCGCCGTGCCCTCGAAGATGAAGCCGGTGTAGTAGTCGAGGTTGCGGGCGAAGCCCCCGGAGAACCGGAAACGCGCGACGGGCAGGCCGCGGGCGGCCATGAAGCCGGTGCGCTCCTCGAACAGCTCCAGCGCCGCCTCCAACGGGGGATGGTCCAGGCCGGCCTCGCGGACGAGGTCGCGCATGGCGGCGGCGGCGGTGTCGGGGTCGCCCTCGATGGCGCGATAGCGCTCGACCACGGCCCGGTTCTCCGGGTTGAGCCCGGAGCCGCCGCTGGCCTGCGCAGCGGCCTTGGCGAGGAAGCGCTCGGCGATCTCGCCGGCGCTGCGGCCGCCGACCCGCGAGATCCCGGCGATCGACAGCACGTCCTCCACGAAGGCGCGCACGCCCTTGGGGTCCTGGCCCTGGATCGCCGCGAGGAGGCCGGCATGCGGGTCCTCGGTGCGCAGGCCGTTGGTGACGGCATCAAGGGAGCGCCCGGCCGCGAGCGCCCGCAGGGTGCGGCGCTTGGCGGTCGGCGGCACCGCGAGGGCGTCGAGCAGCGCGTCGATGAGGCCCATGTCACCGAGGCGGACGGCGACGTCCGGGCGTCCGAGCAAGGCGAGACCTTCCAGGGCGAGGCCGATCACTTCGGCATCGGCGGCCGGCGTGTCGGTGCGCCCGACCGATTCGATGCCGGCCTGGAGGAACTCGTCGGGCTCGTCGCCGGCCAGCCGGAAGACCGGCCCGAGATAGCTGTAATCGGCGCTGCGCGGGGCCGTGGGTGCGGGCGACGAGGCGCCTGTGGGTGCCGAGAGTTTCGGCGCGTGCGCGAGATGGTGGCGGCACACGGGGATCGTGAATTCCGGCCGCAGGCAGAGTTCGCTGCCCGAGGCGTCCTGGGTCACGAAGATGCGTCGGCGGATGTCCTCGCCCGACAGTTCCAGGAACGGCTCCACCGGCTGCAGCACCGGCGGCGTCACGACGCCGTAGCCGGCGCCCTGGAAATGGGTGAGCAGGCGCAGGTGATCCTGCGATTGTTCGCCCGCGGTTCCCCCGCCTGCCTCCGGTCTGGTCATCGTGTCGCCTGCCGCCTCATCGGGGGCTCTAGTAGCAACCGACTCGGCGCTTGGCGATGGCCCCGGCGCCGCGCGATCTAGAGCCAGCCCTGCAATTCGCGCCGGACCACGGTCTCGATCACCGTCATGCCGAGATCGCTGTCGTTGAGGCAGGGGATGTAGGCGAACTGCTCGCCGCCATTGTCCTCGAAATAGTGGCGGTTCTCGCCGTCGAGCTCCTCCAGCGTCTCGAGGCAATCGGCGGTGAAGCCGGGGGCCACGATCGCCATACGCTTGACGCCGCTCTTGGCGAGGGTCTGCACGGTCTCGTCGGTATAGGGCCGCAGCCATTCCTCGTTGCCGAAACGCGACTGGAAGGTGGTGCGCATCTTGTCGGTCGAGAAGCCCAGGGCCTCGCGGATCAGGCGGCCGGTCTTCACGCACTGGCAATGGTAGGGATCGCCCTTGAGCAGGTAGCTCTTCGGCACCCCGTGGAACGAGGTCAGGATCACCTCGGGCTCGAAATCGAGCTTGGCCAGGCCCTCGCGGATCGAGGTCGCCATCGCGTCGATGTAGACCGGGTCGTCGTGATACGGCGCCGAGACCCGGACCGTGGGCTGCCAGCGCATCTGCATCAGGGCCTTGAAGGCCTGGTCGCAGGCGGTGGCCGAGGTCGCGGCCGCGTATTGCGGGTAGAGCGGCACCAGCAGGATGCGATCGCAGCCCTGGTCGAGCAGGGCCTGGATGCGCAGGCGCACCTCCGGCTTGCCGTAGCGCATGGCCCAGTCGACCACCACCGAATCACCCATCGCCGCCTGCAGCCGCTCGGCCTGGCCCCGCGTGATGGTCTTCAGCGGGCCCTCGTTGCGCTCGTTGTTCCACACGCTGGCATAGTCGCGGCCCTTCGGCCCCGGCCGCTTGGTCAGGATGATGAGGTTGAGGAGCGGCCACCAGATCAGGCGCGGCACTTCGATGACGCGGCGGTCGGACAGGAATTCCTTGAGGTAGCGGCGCATCGGCCAGTAGCTCGTGCCCTCGGGCGTCCCGAGGTTCATCAGCAGCACGCCGACCCGACCCCAGCGCACCGGCGGATGCTCGGCCGGCAGGGGCGCGTGCGTGGCGGTGGTCGGGAGCGACAGGCCCTCCTGCGGGGACGGCGGTGCGACGCGTTCGTTCATCGGGTTTCCGTAACGCCCGGGCAGCCGGGCTCGAGGGGGGCGCAGATGGGGACAGGTTGTGTCGGTGCCCATATCGATCTAGAGCACGGAGCCTTCCAGCGATCACGCGATGGATGAAGGCGCGACATGCCGTCTCCCCGGTACTTCTTCAACCACTTCATGCCCTTCACGGGCTATCCCTATACGGGAGGACCGACCGCCTGCAATCTTTGCGGATCGGCGGAATCGGTGGTGGTGGCCGAGAGCGACCGGCGGCTGAAGATCCTGCGTTCCATCGCCTGCCGCCAGTGCGGCCTGATCCGCACCGACCCGATGCCCACCCCGGCCGAGCTGTCGGATTACTACGCCAACGCCTACCGCGCCGATTACCAGCTCGCCTTCGCGGGCGGCCCGCCCCGCGTCCACCTCAAGCGCTCCGCCCGCGAGGCCGCCTTCCGCGCCGGCCTCCTGGCGCCCAAGCTGAAGCCGGGTGCCCGCGTGCTCGATTTCGGTTCCGGATCGGGCGAGTTCCTGGCCGAGGCCCGCGCCAAGGGCTGTGAGGCGATCGGTGTCGAGCCGGGGCGCGACTACGCCAACTACGCCCGCGCCCATCACGGCGTCGAGGTGCTGGACGACGCCGACGAGGATGCGCGCTTCCCCGAGGGGTATTTCGACGTCGTCACGACGCGGCACGTGCTGGAGCACCTGCGCGACCCCGCCGACGTGATGGAGCGTCTGGCCCGCTGGCTGAAGCCGGACGGCGTTCTCTTCGCCGCCGTGCCCGACATGGCCACCACCGGCAAGCCGGCGCATGAGCGCTTCCATTTCGCCCATGTCCACGGCTTCGTGCGCGAGACCTTCGACCTCAACGCCCGCCGATCCGGCCTCGTGCCCCATCCGGATTACCCGCGCGAGAACACCGCGGTGGTCTACCGCAAGACCGATGCGCCCCCGGTGGCGCTGGCCTGCCCCGGCCTCGCCGAGCGCCTCGCGGTGGAACTGAAGCCGATGCCGCCGGGCGTCTTCCTCGCCTCCGGCGCCTGGCTCTGGCCCATGGTCCGCCGCAACGCCAAGGCCGTTCGCGACACCTTCGTGTCGCGCTGAGGCCGCGCGGGCAGAGCCTCGATCCACCTTCCCCGAAGATTCACCTGTCCGAAACGAGCGCGCGGCCGTGACAGGCGGGCGCGATCCTCGCGGGCTCGGCCCCGACCGTCATAGCGGGATCATCGATGGCGGCCTAGAAAACGGATCGGACGGCGGTCTCCCGCCGGGCCGCCCGCGATGCCGCCAGGACGACCCCATGCCGAGCCCCAACCGCCGCCAGACCTTCGGCCTCGGAATGGGCCTCGCCGCCGGCTTGAGCGGCCCGGCCGTAGCTGCCCCTGTTCCTGTTCCTGTTCCTGCCTCGCTGCCCGATCCGACCTTCACCCTGCTCCTCGTCAACGACGTCTACCAGATGGCCGACATCGACGGCCGGGGCGGCTTCGCGCGGCTGGCCGCCATCGTGAAGGCCGAGCGGGCGCGGGGGGTGCCGATGCTCTACGCCCATGCGGGCGACACCCTCTCGCCCTCGCTGATGTCGGGCTTCGATCGCGGCGCCCACATCGTCGAACTCCTCAACCTCGCACCGCCCGACGTGTTCGTGCCGGGCAACCACGAATTCGATTTCGGCCCGGCGGTCTTCGCCCAGCGCATCGGCGAGGCGACCTTCCCGACGCTCGCCGCCAACCTGCGCGACGGGGCGGGCCGGCCGCTCCCCGGCCTGCGCGACCGCATGGTGGTCACCCTCGGCGGCATCCGGGTCGGCGTGGTCGGCATCGCGCTTGCGAGCACGCCGGAGAAATCGCAATCGGGCGACCTGCGCTTCGGACCCGAGATCGAAACCCTGTCCCGCGAGGTCCAGGCCCTGCGCGCCGAGGGCGTCGACCTCGTGGTCGGGGTCTGCCACACGGCCCGGCCCACGGACGACGCCATCGTGGCGGCGCGTCTGGTGGACATCCTGCTCTCGGGCCACGACCACGACCTGATGCTGCGCTACGACGGCCAGACCGTGATGGTGGAATCGAGCTTCGACGCCCATTACGTCACGGCCATCGACGTTACCGCGACGGTGACCGGAACCGGCAAGACCCGCAGCGTCGCCTGGCGCCCGAGCTTCCGGGTCCACGATTCGGCCCAGGTGGTCCCCGATCCCGAGACCCAGGCCGTGGTGCGCCGCCTCGAAGCTGCCCTGTCGCGGGAACTCGACGTCCCGGTGGGCGAGATTCGCGGTCCCCTCGACAGCCGCATCGCCACGGTGCGGGCGCATGAGGCGAGCTTCGGCAGCCTCGTGGCCGACGCGATGCGGGCCTCCACCGGTGCCGCGATCGCCATCACCAATGGCGGCGGCATCCGGGGCAACCGGGTCTATCCGGCGGGGGCGACGCTGACCCGCCGCGACATCCTCACCGAACTGCCCTTCGGCAACACCGTCGTGCTCGTGGACCTCAGCGGTGCCCAGATCCATCGCCTCCTCGAAGGCGCGCTGTCCGACTGGGGCCGCCCCGCGGGCCGTTTCCCGCAGGTCTCCGGCCTCGTGGTCACCCTCGATCCCGCCGCGCCGGCGGGGAGGCGGATCGTCGACCTGACCGTGGACGGACGGACCCTGGCGCCGGAGGCGACCTACACGGTCGCGTCGAACAACTTCCTGTACGACGGCGGCAACGGCTACGGCGAACTGGCGCGCGGCCGCACCCTGATCGGGCGGACCGACGGCAAGCTCGTGGCCAACGAGGTCATGGCCTATATCCGGGCCAACGCCCCGCTCCCCGCCCCGACCGAGGGGCGCATCCTGGTCCGCTGATGCCCGACACCCCCGTCGCCGACGCCCTCGCCCGGTTCCGAAGCTCCGGTTCGCCCTGGCTCGCCCTGCCGTTCTTCGCGGACGGCTCCGCCGAGGCGGTCTCCGCCCGGGTCGATGCCCGCATCAAGGCGGGCGCCACCGTGCTGCCGGCCCCGGCCGCCATCTTCAACGCCCTCGCGCTGACGCCCCTGGATCGGGTCAAGGCGGTCATCCTGGGCCAGGACCCCTATCCGACCCCCGGCGACGCCAACGGCCTCGCCTTCTCGTATGTGGGTCCCCGCCGGCTGCCCGCCTCGCTCAAGGTGATCCTGGCCGAATTGCCGCCGGGCACCGGACCGTCCACGGAGTCGAGCCGGTCCCGGAGCGGAGACCTGACGCCCTGGGCCCGGCAAGGCGTGCTCCTCCTCAACGCCGCGCTGACGGTGGAGGCCGGCAAGGCCGGCGCCCACCTGCGCTACGGCTGGTCCGCCCTCACCGATCAGGCGGTGGCGGCGATCTCCGCCCGCCCGCAGCCCGCCGTGTTCCTGCTCTGGGGCGCACAGGCCCGCGCCCGGGCCGCGCTGATCGACGGGGAGCGCCACGGCGTCATCGCGTCGGGCCATCCCTCCCCGCTCAACCGGGCGCGGGATTTTCCGGGGTCCCGGCCCTTCGACGCCGCCAATGCCTGGCTCGAGGCGCGCGGCCTCGCGCCGATCGACTGGCGGCTCCCCTGAACCGCCGTGCGGTTTGACGACGGGCCGGCGCGATCTATCTCACGCCTCTAAGCGGAGCTTAAGAATCCGCGATCGAGGAAACCCGCCCATGTTCGTCCGTTCCCTGTCGGCCGCCGGCCTCGCCGCGTACCTCTTGCTGCCGGCCTCCGCCCAGGCCCAGATCCGCAACGCGCCGTCGCCGCGGGCGCTGGAATTCGCCGCCTACATCTTCGCCGCGTCCAACGTCTGCGGCTATCGCATCGGCACCGAGGAGTTCGATGCGCTGCTGGAGAAGCAGAACGTACGCGCGGCCGATGTCGGTCCGCGCGGACCCTTCGGCGGACGGGTCCAGACCATCTTCGCATTGATGTCGAACCAGATGCAGCTCAACCGCGAGAAAGCCTGCCTCGCCGTGGCCGGCGAGTACGGCCCCGAGGGCACCATCACCAAGAACGTTCTGCTGCCGGCCTCGGCCGAAGCGCCTCCGGCAGCGGCACCGGAAACCAAGCCGGCGCAATAGATTGTTTGCCGGTTCATAGACGTCGGTTGATGGGGCACGGAGGCGGGGTCGCCGGTTATGATCCCGGCACAGACCTCACCCGCATTCGCGTTTCGGCCCTGAATCGCCTATATCGGACCCATTCCAAGTCCGAAGGTTCAGTCCATCATGGCGACGGCGTCGTTCGACACCGCCCGGCGCGACGCGAGCGCCGTTTCCGCAATCGAGAAGCTGCCCGAGTTCGAGCCGCAGGCGGCCCCGCTCGGGCGGGCTTCCCTCGTGGGGCTCACCCGCGAGCAGCTGAAGGCCCGGCTCGGGGCCATCGGCGTCTCCGAACGCGAGCAGCGCATGCGCTCGGGCCAGATCTGGCACTGGCTCAACGTGCGCGGCGCCAAGGCCTTCGACGACATGACCAATGTCGGCAAGGGCCTGAAGGCTCAGCTCGCCGAGGCCTACACCCTCGACCGGCCGGAGGTGATCACCGAGCAGGTGTCGCGCGACGGCACCCGCAAGTGGCTGATGCGGATGGCGCCCACCGGCAAGCACGACCACAATCGCGGCGCCGAGATCGAGTGCGTCTACATCCCGGGGCGCGGGCGCGGCACCCTCTGCGTCTCGAGCCAGGTCGGCTGCACGCTCACCTGCTCGTTCTGCCACACCGGCACCCAGCGCCTCGTGCGCAACCTGACGGCGGCCGAGATCACGGCGCAACTCGTCGTGGCCCGCGACCATCTCAACGACTGGGCCGGGCAGAACCCCACCGCCCCCGGCGAGGACGAGACCCGGCGCAAGGTCACCAACATCGTCTTCATGGGCATGGGCGAGCCCCTGTACAATCTCGACAACGTCGTCGATGCCGTCGGCGTCATGGCCGACCAGGAGGGCCTCGGGCTCTCGCGCCGGCGCATCACCGTTTCGACCTCCGGCGTCGTGCCGCAGATGCAGCGCCTCGGCGACGAGGCCCATGCCATGCTGGCGATCTCGCTCCACGCGGTGCGCGACGACCTGCGCGACACCCTGGTGCCGCTGAACCGGAAATATCCCCTGGCCGAGCTGCTGGCCGCCTGCCGGTCGTATCCGGGCCTGAACAACGCCCGCCGCATCACCTTCGAATACGTGATGCTGAAGGGCATCAACGACACCGACGCGGATGCGCGCGAGCTGGTGCGCCTGCTCAAGGGCATCCCGGCCAAGATCAACCTGATTCCGTTCAATCCCTGGCCGGGCAGCATCTACGAATGCTCGGACTGGGAGCGCATCGAGCGCTTCTCCGAGATCGTCTACGAAGCCGGCTACGCGTCGCCGGTCCGCACGCCGCGCGGCCGGGACATCCTCGCCGCCTGCGGGCAGCTCAAGAGCGAGACCGAGAAGCTGCGGGCCCGCGCCCGCATGATGCTGGAGGATGGCATCGGCGCCGAGGGCGTCTATGCGGGAGCCGACGACGGCGACGACGACTGACGGGTGCGTCTCCTCGGGCAGCTCTTCGTCGCCGCTTTGGCGCTGGTGCTGGCGATCCCGTGCGGGGCCGCCATCCTGGCCCTCGGAGCGATGCTCGACCCGGAGACCAGCGCGGCCCTGTCGCGCCTCGGCCTCGTCGGCCTCTTCGCGGGCCTGACCGACCTCGCCTCGGGCATCGGCCCCGAGACCCTGCTGTTCGCGTTGGCCGCCATCGCCCGCGCGCTGTTCGTGCTCCTCGTGGTGCCGCCCGTGCTGGTGGCGATCCTCGGCACCGTCCTCCACTGGCGCGCCGCCACCTGGTACGGCGCCGGCACCGGCCTCCTCACCGCCTGCCTGCCCTGGCTGGCCCGCGGCCTGTCGCGGCCGGGGACGGGCTCCGAGGCGCTGGCCCTGGAGGGCCGCATCACCGCCGTGCTGTTCCTCACCGGCGCCGCCTCCGGCCTCGTGTACTGGCTGATCGCCGGCCGGCATTCCGGCGTCCCTTCCGGCGTCCTTTCCGGCGCCCCTTCCGACCGCGACAACGGACTTGCCTGACATGCGGCTCACCCCTTCGCGCCTCGGCCTCGCCCTGGTCCTCGCCGCTTCGGGGCCTGGCGCGGTGCAACAGGGTTTGGCGCAGGGGACCGTTGGGGAGTCCGGCGCCGCGCAGGCCGCACCCGAGCCGCCGCCGATCCAGTCCGACGACGCCCGCCTGTTGCCGGTGCTGGGCGCCCACGGCATGGTCGCGTCGCAGGAGGCGCGGGCCACCCGCGTCGGCGTCGAGATCCTGAAGGCCGGCGGCAATGCCGTCGACGCCGCCGTGGCGGTGGGCTTCGCCCTCGCCGTCACCCTGCCGCGCGCCGGCAATCTCGGCGGCGGCGGCTTCATGATGATTCACCGGGCGGAGGGCGACGAGACCATCGCCCTCGATTATCGCGAGACCGCTCCGGCCGCGGCCCGCTCGGACATGTTCCTCGATGCCGGGGGCGAGCCCGACCGCGCCGCCTCCACCCGCACCGGCAAGGCGGTGGGCGTGCCCGGCACCGTGCGGGGCTTGGCTGAGGCGCATCGTCTCTACGGTTCGGGCCGCTTCACCCTGGCCGCGCTGATCGCCCCGGCGGAGAAACTCGCCCGCGAGGGCATTCCGGTGGAGTCGGGTCTCGCCGATTCGCTGCCCCGCGCCGCCGGGCTGCTCGGCCGCTGGCCGTCCTCGCGAAAAATCTTCTTTGCCGGCGACAAACCCCTCCAGCGCGGCGACCGTCTGGTCCAGACCGATCTCGCCGACACCCTCGCGGCCATCGCGGCTTCCGGCCCGGACGCGTTCCACACCGGCCCCATCGCCGCCCGCATCGCCGCCTCCGTGCAGGCGGCCGGCGGCGTGATGACGGCCGAGGACCTCGCCGCCTATCGCCCCGTCCTCCGGGAGCCGGTGCGCGGCACCTACCGGGGCTACGCCATCGCGTCGATGCCGCCGCCGAGCTCGGGCGGCATACACCTGATCGAAATCCTCAACGTGCTGGAGGGCTTCGACCTCGCCCGCATGGGCGCGGGCAGCGCCGACGCCCTCCACGTCCTGGCCGAGGCGATGAAGCCGGCCTATGCCGACCGCGCCACCTGGCTCGGCGATCCGGCCCGCACCCAGGTCCCGGTGGAGGGGCTGATCGCCAAGCCCTATGCGGCGGGCCTGCGGGCCGGCATTGACCCGGCCCGGGCCCGGCCCGCCGACGCGGTGAAGGCCGGCGATCCCCTGCCCTACGAATCCGACCAGACCACCCATTTCTCGGTGGTGGACGGAGCCGGCAACGCGGTTTCGAACACCACCACGCTGAACTTCTCCTACGGGATCGGCCTGGTGGCCGAGGGCACCGGCGTGCTCCTGAACAACGAGATGGACGACTTTTCAGCCAAGCCCGGCGCCCGCAACGCCTACGGCCTCGTCGGCAGCGTCGCCAACGCGGTGGCGCCCGGCGCCCGGCCGCTCTCCTCCATGACCCCCGCCTTCGTGTTCCGGGACGGCCGCCTCGTGCTGGTGACCGGCAGTCCCGGCGGCAGCCGCATCATCTCGACGGTGCTGCAGGTCATCGTCAACGTCCTCGACTTCCGCATGAACCTCGCCGAGGCGGTCGCCGCCCCGCGCATCCACCACCAGTGGCAGCCGGACGTGCTGATGGCCGAGGAGGGCCTGTCGCCCGACACCCTGGCGCTCCTGCGGGCGCGCGGACACCGGATCAAGGTCGGGGCCACCTCCGGCTCGGCCAATTCGATCCAGGCCGCCGACGGCCTCCTCGCCGGCGCCGCCGATCCACGCCAGCGCGGCACCCTGGCCGACGGCTACTGAGCACCGGGGCGACCTGGGACCACCCAGCCTCGGTTGGCCTGCGGCCGCACTGCGCGCTACAGGAGAGTCGGGCCGCGCCCCGTTCCGGGGTGTCTCATCCGGGTTCCCGATGCTTCTCGTTCGTTCGCTCGCGTTCAACCTCGCCTTCTACGTCGCCACCACGATCATCGCGATCGCCGGCCTGCCGACCCTCGTCTCCCGTCGGGCGGTGATCCGGCTGGCGCAGGTCTGGGGCCGCGTCACCCTGTGGCTGCTGCGCGTGCTCGGCGGCGTCCGGGTGGAGTTCCGCGGCGTCGAGAACATCCCGCCCGGTCCCCTCCTGGTGGCGGCCAAGCATCAATCGGCCCTGGAGACCCTGGCGCTGGTCACCGCCTTCCCGGATTTCGCCTACATCCTCAAGCGCGAGCTGCTCTGGATTCCGCTGATCGGCTGGTACCTGTCCCGTGCCGGCATGGTCGCCATCGACCGCAGCAAGGGCGCCCGCGCCATGGCGACGATGAACGAGGCCGCCGCCGCCGCGATCCGGGCGGGCCGCCAGCTCATCATCTTCCCGGAAGGCACGCGCCGCGCGCCCGGAGCCCCCCCTGCCTACAAGCTCGGCATCACCCATCTGTATGCGGCCCTCGGGGTGCCGTGCCTGCCGGTCGCCCTCAACACGGGCCTGCACTGGCCCCGCCAGCGGCTGGTGCGGCGCCCCGGAACGTCGGTGATCGAGTTCCTGGCCCCGATCCCGCCCGGCCTGGATCGGCCCCGCTTCCTCGAACTGGTGCAGGACCGAATCGAATCGGCCTCGGACGCGCTGGAAGCCGCCGGACGGGCCGAACTCGCGGCCGGCGGCCATCCCGTTCCGGGTGCTGGTCCGGGATCCGAGCCCGACCTTCGGACACGGGTGGACCGGACGGGTTCGCCCGTCGCCTGAGGACGTCTCCGGCCTGTGTATGGCTTGTGGATAACTCCACTCATCCCCATCTCATTGGAGGTCGAGGCGTCGTGCTTGACGCCAACGAAACGTTAAGATTAATGTGGAACAAATGGCGAACAAGAGAGCCCTGTCCTGGTCGGCCGCACTTCGCGACCTGAAGGACGATCGAGCCCGGAGGCAGGAAGTGCGCGAGGAACGCCTGAGGACGACAGCCGGCCTGCGGGGGACACCTGCCCTGGTGCTGAGCGCGTGGCGCGGCCGGTCCGGTCGGCGCTACGTGGTCGGCATCCACGAACTGGCGGAGCCGGAACTCGACGACATGGGCGAGGCCGTGGTGATGGCCGTGCGCCGCGACGCGTCCGGGGTCGGCGAACTGATCTCGGTGGCCTCCGCCGGCCAGAGCCCGCGCGAGCGCCTGCACCGCAACTGGATCGCGCGGGCACGCCACAGGGGCGCCACCGAGATGCATGTCCATCGGCTCGCCGAGGACGAGGCCGAGCGCGAGGCCATCGTGGCCGACCTCGGCAGCGACCAGAGGGCCGACGCCGCGAACTGATCGCGGCGTCGCCCGTCGCCCGGAAACGGGTGGCCTGCCCGGCCCGCACGACGCGGGACGGCCGAGACCCGATGGGCCGGGATGAGGGCCCCGCCATGCTTTCGCCGCCGAAACCCTGCCAAGCCTTGCATCCGGGCGGCCTTCCTGAGAGCCGCGATCCCGTGAAGCGAGCGCAGGATACCCAGACGCGATGGCGCATAGTCCGACCCCGACCCGCCCCCCCTCGCGCAAGGGGCTGTTCCTCCCCTACATCCTGCTCGCCGTGCTGGTGACCGCCTGGTCGCTCGGCTGGTTCTACATCCGCCACCGGGCCACGACCGAGATGGACGCGTGGCTCGCCCGGGAAGCCGCCGACGGACGGAACTGGACCTGCGCCGATCGCAGCATCACGGGCTATCCGTTCCGGATCGAGCTGCGCTGCTCCTCCCTGGCCTTCGATCGCTCCGACAGCCGCTTCACCCTGGGGCCGGTCACCGCCGTGGTGCAGGTCTACCAGCCGCGCCAGGGCATCCTCGAGGTCGGCGGCCCGTTCCACGTGGAACAGGGCGACCTGACGGCGGATGCCACCTGGACCTCCCTGGAGGGCAGCTTCCACGGCGCCTCGGATGGCTTCGTGCGGGCGTCCCTGGTGGCGAACGACGCCAAGGGCTCCGTGCGCGGCGCCGGGGCGGACCCGATCGACTTCGACACCGGGCACTTGGAATTCCACGCCCGCCCGACGCCGGGCCGCTTCGCCTCCGAGGGGGCCGTCGACACCAGCCTGCGGGTGAACCGCATCCGCCTGCCCCTGGCCGACGCGGCGCTCGGCAACGTCGATCCGGCCGATCTCGCCCTCGACGCCACCGTCAACCGCGCCACCGCCCTCGGTACCGGCACCGTGGCCCGGGAACTCGAGGATTGGCGTGCGGCCGGCGGCAGCCTGGACCTCGCTCTGCTGTCGCTGGCCAAGGGCGACCGCCGGCTCCAGGCCAAGGGACGGCTCGACCTCGACGCGCAGCACCGGCCGCAGGGCCAGCTCGACCTGCGCGCGGCCGGCGTCGAGGCCCTGGTCGGTCAGGTCATGGGACAACGCTTCGGCGCGGAAAAGGGCGCGCTCATCGGCAGCCTCGTGGGCCAGCTCATGGGCCGGCGCACGCCACCCAGCGCCGAGGCGGGTGTGGCGGCTTCGGCCGACGATGCCCTCAAGCCCCTGCCGCCCCTGCGGCTCGGTGACGGGCGGGTGACGCTCGGCCCGTTCCCGATCCCCGGCGTGCAGCTGGCGCCTCTTTACTGAGAGGCCGGATTCCGGGCCGGCGGCGCTTCAGGCCGCCGGGTCGTTCGGCCGACCGCGGCCGAAATCGGCCTCCGCCGTCTCCTGGCCCATGGCGACGATGCCGCGGCGGATGGCGCGGGTGCGGGTGAACAGGTCGTGCAGGGCCTCGCCATCGCCCCAGCGGATCGCACGGGCCAGCGCTGCCAGATCCTCGTTGAAGCGCCCCAGCATCTCCAGCACCGCGTCCTTGTTGGTCAGGAACACGTCCCGCCACATGGTCGGGTCGGAGGCGGCGATGCGGGTGAAATCGCGGAAGCCGCCGGCCGAGAACTTGATCACCTCGGACTGGGTCACCGCCTCCAGGTCGGCGGCGGTGCCGACGATGTTGTAGGCGATGAGGTGCGGCACGTGGCTGGTGATCGCCAGGACGAGGTCGTGATGCTCCGGCGTCATCGTCTCGACGATGGCGCGCAGGCCCTCCCAGAAGCGCTGGACCCGGGCGGTCGCCGCCGGATCGGTGTCCTCGGCCGGCGTGAGGATGCACCAGCGCCCGGAGAACAGGGTCGAGAACCCCGCATCGGGACCGGAATACTCAGTGCCGGCCACGGGATGCGCCGGCACGAAATGGACGCCCTCCGGCAGGTGCGGCGCCACGGCCGCGACCACCGAGGCCTTGACCGAGCCCACATCCGACACGATGGCGCCGGGCTTCAGGTGGGGTCCCATGATTTCGGCGACCGCGCCGACGGCGCCCACCGGCACGCACAGGATGACGAGGTCGGCCTCGGCCACGCCGGTCGCGAGGTCGTCCGCGACCGCGTCGGCGAGGGCGAGCGCCCGCACCCGCTCCAGCACGCCGGGATCGCGGTCGATGGCGACGATGCGCCGGGCCAGGCCGTAATGCCGGGCGCCGCGGGCGATCGAGGAGCCGATCAGCCCGAGTCCGACGATGGCCAGGGTGTCGATGCCGGGCGTATGGACGTCGGGCGTGTCGATCTCAGGCGTCGTGATGTCAGGCACCGGTCTCGCCCCGCACGAAGGCCGTCAGGGCGTCGAGGAAGGCGGCGTTGCCGGCCTCGCCCCCGATGGTGACCCGCAGGGCGTGCGGCAGCCCGTAGGACGAGACCCGGCGGGTGATGACGCCCCGGGCGGACAGGAAGGCATCGGCCGCCTCCGCGCTGCGCCCCGGCTCGTCGGGGAAATGGATCAGGATGAAGTTCGCCACGCTCGGCGTCACCGTGAGGCCGAGCCCCTGCACTGCCTCCGTCATCCGGGCGAGCCAGGTGTCGTTGTGGGCGACAGCCGCCGCCACGTGCACGTCGTCGGCGATGGCGGCCGCCCCCGCGGCGATGCCGGCGCCCGACAGGTTGAACGGCCCCCGGATGCGGTTGACCGCGTCGACCACCTCGGCGGGACCCACCATCCAGCCGATGCGGAGCGCCGCCAGGCCGTGGATCTTCGAGAAGGTCCGGGTCATCACGACGTTGTTGGCCTCGAGCACGAGGTCGAGGCCGGCACTGTAATCGTTCGCCCGCACGTACTCGGCATAGGCCCCGTCGAGGACCAGGAGGACGTTCGGCGGCAGGCCCGCATGCAGGCGCCGGACCGCGTCGAAGGGCAGGTAGGTGCCGGTCGGGTTGTTGGGGTTGGCGAGGTAGACGATCCGGGTGCGCGGCGTCACGGCCGCCAGCAGGGCGTCGACATCGGCCCGCAGGTCGCGCTCCTTCACCACCACGGGCGTGCCGCCGGCGGCCAGGATGGCGATCCGGTAGACCAGGAAGCCGTGCTCGGTGAACACGCCCTCGTCGCCGGCGCCGAGATAGGCGTAGGCCAGGAACGACAGGAGCTCGTCCGAGCCCGCGCCGCAGACGATGCGGGCCGGATCGAGGCCGTAGCGGGCGGCGATCGCCTCGCGCAGCACCCGCGACGTGCCCTCCGGATAGAGTTCGAGCTTGGCCGCTTCCGCCCGCATCGCCGCCACCGCCTTCGGGCTCGGACCCAGCGGCGTCTCGTTGGAGGAGAGCTTGTGCACCGTGCCGAGGCCCGGCGCGCCACTCTTGCCCGGCACGTAGGCCTCGATGGCGAGCACGCCCGGACGCGGCACCGGACGCGATGGCGCGGCGGATGACGGTGAGGTGGAAGACAGTGTGTCGGAAGACATCGTGTCAGAGGACATCGGAGCAGAAGACCTGAAGGCCGCTGGGGCTGGGCTGGCGTCCGTCTAACAAAGCTTGCCCGGCTTTGCGAGCATCGGGCGTTCCATCCCGGCCCCGTCAAATCCTTGCCCCGCCAAATCCTTGCCCCACCAAATCCCTGCCCACCAAATCCTTGCCCGGTCGAATCCCGGCGGGAGGGCGATCCCGGGTTTCACGCGCGCCGGAGCCGCCTCAGGCGGCCGCGATCTCGGCGAGCAGCGCCTCGGACACGGTGAGCCCCTCAGTTCGCGCCCGCGCCCGCAGGGCGAGGCGCCGGCTTCCGGGCAGGCGGGCGCCGTCCTGCGCCTCGATCGATTCGGCCAGCAGGGCGAACCGCGATCCCGCCTCAGCCGAGAAGGCGCCGGCATCGAGGGCGATGAGGAGCTGGCCCGTGCCGGGCGGGTCGCCGGCCGCGTCGAGGAACGAGGAGGCTTCGCCGGCAAAGCGCGCCCCCACCAGCCCGGCCGCCAGGATCTCGACCATCAGCGCCAGGGCGGTGCCCTTGGCCTCGCCCAGGGGCACCATGGTGCCGGCCAGGGCCTCGTCGGGATCGGTGGTGGGCCGGCCCTCGGCGTCGAGGGCCCAGCCCTCGGGAAGCGTCTCGCCGCGCCGGCGGGCGGTCACGATGGCGCCCCGCGCCACCTTCGAGAGGGACAGGTCGATGACGATCGGGGCCCGGCCCGGCACCGGGGCCGCGAAGGCGATCGGGTTGGTGCCGAAGACGGCGCGCGCACCGCCCCACGGCGCCATCGCGGCGGGCGTGTTGGCGAACAGGAGGGCGACGAGGCCCTGTTCGGCCAGGGCCTCCACCGGGCGGCCGGCCGCGCCGCAATGGTGCGAGCGCCGGATGCCGGCGGCGGCGATACCCTGGGCGCGTGCCATCGCGGGCAGATGGGCGATGGCGGCATCGAGGGCCGGATAGGCAAAGCCGTGCGCGGCATCCACCGCGAGGAGGCCGGGCCGGGGGGTCTCGACCGCGACCTCGGCCCGCCCCGCGACCTTGCCGGCGCGGACCTGCGCGGCATAGGCCGGCACCCGCGACAGGCCGTGCCCCGCCAGACCGTCGGCCTCGGCCCCCACCAGGGCGCGGGCGGTGCTCTCCGCCGCCGCCGGACCGGTGCCGCAGCGGACCAGCGCCTCCGTCACGCAGGCGTGGGCGTTCTCCAGGGTGAGGATCGGCATGGCCGTGACGGTCTCCGTCGGTGCGGGGGGCGGCGACTGTTGGAAAACGCTTCGGATCCGAAAAACGCCTCGGATCCGAAAAACGCCTCGGACCCGAAAAACGCTTCGGACCCGAAAAACGCCTCAGACCCGGAAACGCGCGGCGTGGCTGCCGATCTCGTCGAGGGCTTCCGGCGCGGCCCCGGCGCGGGTGAGCGCCTCGTGCAGCTGGCGGGCGCCGACGCCGCCCGGGACGGCCAGGAGCAGGCCGTGTCCGTCGCCGCGCGGGGCGCGGGCGACGACCTCGCCGTAGAGATCCTGCAGGGCTCGGGCGGCGTCCGGCTCCCAGGCTGCGACGCGGGTGGCGTGCAGGACCCAGTCGCGCTGGGCCGCGGCCGGGTCGTCGAGGGGGTTCGACACCACGAAGACCGGGGTGCCGGCCGGGTGGGTGGGGCGCTCGATGAAGGGCAGGCGGGCGATGACCTTGGGGCGGCCCTCCCCGACGAGGCCCTCCCACCAGGGCGCCGCGTCGGAGGGGGCGCCCGAGCCGTCGGGATCGAGGCGGAAGATGCCGAGGTCGCCGCGCGAGGCCGCCACCGCCTCGATCACCGCGAGGCAGGTCGGGTGCGGCCGATAGGGCACCGTGAAGCCGAAGTGGAAGCGGGCGGAATCGCGCATCGGCGCGTCCCCGCCGGAGATGTCGGCATGCACCGAGAACGGCGCCTGCACGTAGGTGAAGGTGGCGATAATGACCCGCCAGATGCCCTCCACGGTGTCGAGCGGCAGCAGCCCGCGATGGCGCTCGGCCACCCGCCGCATCATCGAGGCCTCGCGTCCCGGCCGGAAGGCTGAGCCGCTGGCCGAGGTGCGCTTGACCGTGATCAGCCGGTCGATGATCGATCCGCGCTGGATCAGCAGGGCATGCATCTCGGCGTCGATCCGGTCGATCTCGGCACGCAGGTCGCCGAGGTTGTCGAGGGGCGGCGCGGGTCTGGTGGTGAAGCGCATGCGGGGCTCGCGCGGGTGCGGAGGTGAAGGAAACGACCGGCGGCGGGGTCTCGCCGCCCCGTCACCGCCGCCCGGTCTACGATCGCGCGGGCCGAAGGGCCAGAGCCGAGCGTTGCAGCAGAGCCCTTTCGTTGACGCGTGAGGGGCCGCACACTACCTCAAAGCCACGAGTCGCATGGTCCCTGCGCGAATGCCATACCGGCCTTCGCCGCTCCTGCCCTCAGGGATCGCCGCGCCGCCTCCTCCAACCCGTTCATGCCCTAACCCGTTCATGCCCATGTCGCTGGATACCGCCATCAAGCCAGGCACGCCGGAAGACGAACCGGCGCGCGCCGATGGCACGGGTGCGGAGGGGTCGCAGGCCCGCGAACCGCAGGGCCTCGTGGCGCAGTTCGGCCGGGACGAGCCCCTGGCGATGGATGCCGGCGTGCAGTTGGCGCCGTTCCAGATCGCCTACCGGACCGCCGGCACCCTGAACGCCGACCGCTCCAACGCCGTCCTGATCTGCCATGCGCTGACCGGCGACCAGCATTTCGCCCACACCCATCCGGTGACGGGCAAGCGCGGCTGGTGGGAGACCCTGGTGGGGCCGGGCAAGCCCGTCGACACCGACCGCTACTTCGTCGTCTGCTCGAACGTCATCGGCTCCTGCATGGGCTCCACCGGCCCGGCCTCCCTCGACCCGGACACCGGCCGGGCCTACGGGCTCGACTTTCCCCTGGTGACCATCCGCGACATGGTCCGCGCCCAGGCGATGCTGCTCGACCGGCTCGGCATCCGCGACCTGTTCCTCTGCATCGGCGGCTCCATGGGCGGGATGCAGGTGCTGCAATGGGCGGCGAGCTACCCCGAGCGGGTCTTCGCCGCGATGCCGATCGCCACGGGTCCGCGCCATTCGGCGCAGAACATCGCCTTCCACGAGGTCGGGCGCCAGGCGATCATGGCCGATCCCGCCTGGGCGGAGGGGCGCTACCTCGAAGTCGGCAGCCGCCCCGCCAAGGGCCTCGGCGTCGCCCGCATGGGCGCCCACATCACCTATCTGTCCGAGCCGGCCCTGCACCGGAAGTTCGGCCGGCGCTTTCAGGGCGGCTCGGCGCCGACCTTCTCGTTCAACGCCGATTTCCAGATCGAGAGCTACCTGCGCCACCAGGGCCTCAGCTTCGTCGAGCGCTTCGACGCCAACGCCTATCTCTACCTCACCCGGGCGATGGATTACTTCGACCTCGCTGCCGACACGGGCGGCGTGCTCGCCAACGCCTTCAAGGGGACGAAGACGCGGTTCTGCGTGATGTCCTTCACCTCCGACTGGCTGTTCCCGACCTCGGAATCCCGCGCCATCGTGCACGCGCTGAACGCCGCCTCGGCCCCCGTCGCCTTCGTCGAGGTGGAGAGCGACAAGGGCCACGACGCCTTCCTGCTCGACGAACCAGTGATGTTCGCCGCCGCGCGCGGCTTCATCGACGCCGCCGCCCGGGCCCGCGGCCTGTGACGCGGCCGGACATGTCCGCCCCCCGGCCCTGGGAGACGGCGCAGACGCTGCCGCGGGCGGAAGCCGGCAGCACCCGCGTCGATCACCTGGTGGTGCTCGATCTGGTGCCTCCGAATGCCCGGGTGCTCGACATCGGCTGCGGCGACGGAGCCCTGCTGGCTCTGCTGCGCGACCGGCGCGGCGTCGACGGGCGCGGCATCGAACTCTCGCGCGAGGGCGTGAATGCCTGCCTCGCCCAGGGCCTGCCGGTGATCCAGGGCGATGCGGACACGGATCTGGCGAACTACCCCGACGACGCCTTCGACGTGGTGGTCCTGTCCCAGACCATCCAGGCGACGCGCAATCCCCGCATCGTGCTGGAGCACCTCCTGCGCATCGGGCGCCAGGTGATCATCTCGTTCCCGAATTTCGGCCATTGGCGGGTGCGCTCGGAACTGGCGCTGCGGGGGCGGATGCCGGTCACGGCCCTGATGCCCGAGGAATGGTACGAGACCCCGAACATCCACCACTGCACCATCCGGGACTTCGTCGGCCTGTGCCGGACGGTCAATGCCGAGATCGAGAAGGCGACCGCCCTCGACGCGCGGGGCCGGCCGATGCGGTTCTCGATGCCCTGGTGGGTTTGGAACCTGATGGGCGCGCAGGGCGTGTTCCTGCTGCGCCGCCGCGAGGCCGGTGCCGGACCTCCGGCGGCCTGAAACGCGCGAGTCCCTGTTGGACTCCCTGTTGCACGTGAAAACCCCCGGCTCGTCCGGGAGTCTCAGGGCTCACGCCGGATGATCAGGGTCGCGACCTCGTAGGTCACCTGCGCCCCACCGGCCTCGAACCGCCGCAGCACCCGCCGCAGGGCGCCCGGAGAGAGCGGCGTCCCCACTCCCGGCGTGCCGGCCCCGATGGCCCGCAAGGCCCCCAGGAAGGCGCAGCCATCGGCGTGGGATTCGCCGAGGGGCTCGGTCGAGACCGCGAGGGTACAGCCGGGAATGGTGAGTGCCGCCAGATCCGCCCGGGTGGGATAGCGCGGCGTCGCCGCCTCCAGGCCGAGGGCGGCGTGGGCCGCCCGCCACTCGGCGAAGGTGCCCGAGGCCAGAGTCGCCACCGCCAGCAGGCCGCCGGGTGCCAGCAGGCCGGCGAGGCGGGCCAGCGTGCCGGCGAGGTCCTCGAACCATTGCGCCGCCAGGCTGGAGGCGATGAGATCGAAGCCGGGTGCCAGGCAGGGCCGCTCGGCATCCATCACGCAGAGGCGAAGGGCCTGCGCGCGGCTGAGCCGCGTGCGGCAGCGCAGGATCATGGCGGGCGCGAGATCGGTGGCGAGGAGGGACCCGTCCGGGAAGGCCCGGTGCAGGGCGCCGGTCAGCAATCCGGTGCCGCAGCCGACCTCGAGGATGCGTGGCGCGGGCGCCAGCGGCGCGGCCGCGATGCGCGCCGCCAGCCGGTCAGCGACCAGGGCCTGGATCGCCGCCGCGCCGTCATAGCCCTCGGCCCCGTCGAAGGCCCGGGCCACAGCCTGCTTCCAGGAACGCATCGGGGCGATCGGTGAGAGGCCGGGCGGGGAAAGGCCGGCGCTGGCGCCGGGACGGGTTCGACTCACGGCGTTCTTTCCGGAGCTAAGCTGCCAGCGCCCGCTCGATCATCCGGGCCACCGCGAGGGCGCGTCCGTCGTCGCCGAAGCGGGCGACGATCTGGACGCCCAGCGGTAGGCCGTCGCCGGGGACCGGGACGGTCACGCAGGGGACGCCCATCAGGGTCCAGAGCCGGTTGAAGCGGGCGTCGCCCGTGGTGCCGAGGCCGGCCGGGGCCCGGCCCGGGGCGGACAGGGTCAGGATGACGTCGATCTCGCCGAACAGGTCCTTGAGGACGCGCCGGGCGCGGTGCGCGCTGCGGCGGGCCTCGTCGTACTGGGCGGCGACGAGGGTCTGCGCCGCGTCGAGCTGTTCGCCGAGCTCCGGGCTGAGATGCGCGCGGTGATGGGCGTATTCCCAGGCCAGGGCCTGGCGCGCCTCGTAATCCTGGATGACGGGATGGCGGGCCCAGGCCTCGGGCAGCGGCGCCGGCAGGGTCAGGTCCGCGACCCGGGCCCCGGCGGCCTCGGCCGCGCGGGCGGCGCGGTCGAGCGCGGCCAGCGCCGCCGCGTCGGGGGCCGCGGCGAAGCCCTGCAGGCACAGGCCGATGCGCGGGGCGGGCGCGTCGTCGCCGAGATCCAGGGCCGGCCGATCCGCGATCAGGCTCAGGGCCTGGGCGATGTCGGCGATGCCGGCGCCGAACAGCCCGAGGGTGTCCAGCGCCCACGAGAAGGTCTTCACCCCCACCGTCGGCAGGAGGCGGAACGAGGGCTTGATCGCCGCGACGCCGCAGAAGGCCGCCGGACGAATGACCGAGCCGCCGGTCTGGGTGCCGAGCGCCAGGGGAACCATCCCGGCCGCGACGGCCGCGGCCGAGCCGGCCGAGGAGCCGCCGGGAGTGTGGCCGCGATCGCGCGGGTTCACCGTCGCGGTCGGGTCGTGGCTCGCGAAGGGCGAGGTGGTGGTCTTGACCAGCGGCACAGCCCCGAGCGCCCGCAGCCGCGCCACGATGGCGGCGTCCGCCTTCGGCTGCCAGCCGGCATAGATCGGCGACCCCATCTGGGTCGGCAGGTCGGCCGTGTCGATGATGTCCTTGATGCCCACGGCGATGCCGGCCAGCGGTCCCGCTTCGGAGACCTTCGGCGTGGGATTTCGGCTCACGATCGCCCCGATGCCGGGGTCGTGGGCCGCGATGGCGGCTTCGGCGAGACGGATGGCGCCGGCGGGATCGAGATGACCGGCGGCGATGCGGGTGCGGAGATCGACGAGGGACAGCATGGAGGCTTGGTCCCGTCTCGAAGCGCCGCTGTCAACACCCGTCCACAGCCCACGGGTTCCGCGCCGCATCGTTGACGCATCGTTTACGCAACGCTGCGCATCGTCCGCATCATGTGGCGTAGCGTATTCGCGTTCTCGGCCCTGACGCTGTTCGGCGCGGGCCTCACCGGCTGTGCACTCAACAAGTTTGAGCAGCGCGAGCCCTGGCGTGACCAGACCGAGCAGGCCTGCAACGCCAAGCGTCTCGTGGAGACGACGGAGTTCGTCACCCCGTCCAAGGAGATCAGCGGGCCGGGCGTCTGCGGGATGCTGCAGCCCTACCGCGTCACCCGCCTCGGCAAGGGCACCGTGGCCCTCAAGCAGCGCGTGACCCTGGCCTGCCCGGCGCTGGCCGAGGCCGAGGCCTGGCTCGCCGACACGATCCAGCCGGCGGCCAACCTGTATTTCGGCCAGCCCGTGGCCGAGATCAATGCCGGCACCTATGCCTGCCGGGGCCGCAACAACCAGGCCGGTGCCAAGCTCTCCGAGCATTCCTTCGGCAATGCCGTCGACATCATGTCGTTCAAGCTCGCCGACGGCTACGTCATCACGGTGAAGGGCGGCTGGCGCGGCACCGAGGCCGAGCAGGGCTTCCTGCGCGAGGTCTTCCTCGGGGCCTGCGCCCGGTTCTCCACCGTGCTGGCGCCGGGCTCGAACGTGTTCCACTACGACCACATCCACGTCGACCTCGCCCGCCACGATCCGCGCGGCCTGCGCCGCATCTGCCAGCCGCTGATCAAGTTCGTGCCCCAGCTCGGCGGCGACGGCGTGCCGCGCGCCACCGCCCGGCCGCGTCCGCCGGAGCGGCTGCCGGCCCCGCCGCAGGCCCCGATCGACGTGGAGGAGGACGATCCCTACGGCGTGACGCCGATGTCGGCCCGCCAACCCGCCCGGGCGCCAACCTCTTCGCCGGCCTCTTCGGCCGCCTCGCAGCTCGCCCGGGCGCCGGCCGCGCCGATGCGCTCGCCCCCGGCGGCTGTTGCCGCCGCGTCGCGCCCGGCGGTTGCGCGCGTCCCGGGCTCCCGCGTCGCGGCCGCCCTGCCGCCGCATGAATTCGAGGCCGAGCCGCTCTCGCTCGCCGCCCCGGGTTCGGCCGGTCCCGGCCTCGCCGAACCGATCTACTGACGGCTCGAAACGTCGTGTGACGCGGGGGGATCTCTCCCTCCTGATCAGGTGTGCCCGGCGAACCCCAGGGCGCCCGGAAAACGACGGCGCGGCCGGCGCCGTGCTTGACAGCGCCGAGCCAGGCGCCATCGTCCGGGCAAGCTTCACGGACTCCAGCGGAACAAAGACGCCGGCATGCGCCCGAACCCCCTCTCCACCGCCCTCGCCCTCGGCCTCGTCCTGGCGGGCAGCCTTCAGCCGGCGCTCGCCCGTTCCGGCCGCGAGGAGATCACGCCCGCCGAGGAGCGCGAGTTCAACTACGAGGCCGACATCCCCGGCTGCCAGGCCCCCGAGGTGCTGGAGCGACTCTCGTCGCACTTCGCCGAGAAGGAGACGAAGTTCTGGAACTCGTCCCTGACCATCCTGCGCTACGAGCACATCGAGCGCACGGCGTGGCGGCCCTGGGGCCTCGACTACGTTCCGCGCCGCTTCTGCAGCGCGGTCGCCACCACCTCGGATGGCATCCGCCGCAAGGTCGATTACTCCGTGCGCGACGGTCTCGGGATCATCGGCGCCGATTGGGGCATCGAGTTCTGCGTCCACGGCCTCGATCGCAACCTCTCCTACGCCTATTCCTCGGCCTGCCGCGAAGCCCGTCCGTGAGGCCTGTCGCCGGGCCTGGGGCGCGCGCACGCGGCGCCTTGGCGGGCCTGACCCTGGCGCTGATGGCGTCGCCCGCGCTGGCCCAGGGCTTCGAGCGCGGCGCCACGCCGGGCTCCTTCGACTTCTACGTCCTGGCCCTGTCCTGGTCGCCGACCTATTGCGAGGGGCCGGGCGCCCGGCGCGAGGCGCAGGGCCAGTGCCGGCCGGGACGCGGCCTCGGCTTCGTCGTCCACGGCCTGTGGCCGCAATACACCCGCGGCTATCCGGCCAACTGCTCCTCCGTCGAGCGCTCGCCGACCCGACAGGCGATCGCGGTGGCGGGCGAGGTCTATCCGAGCGAGGGCCTGGCTCGGCACGAGTGGCGCACCCACGGCACCTGTTCGGGGCTCGACCCGGTCTCCTATTTCCAGGCGGCGCGCGACGCCCGCGCGGCGGTGACCATTCCGGATGCCTTCCAGGCGCCGGAGCGCGATACGCGGCTGGCGCCGATCGAGATCGCCCGGCAGTTCGTCGCGGCCAACCGTGGCCTGCGCCCCGACATGATGTCGGTCACCTGCCGGAGCGGCCAGCTCCAGGAGGTGCGGATCTGCTTCTCCAAGGATCTGCGCGGCTTCACCCCCTGCCCCGAGGTGGCCCGCCAGAATTGCCGCTCGGACGAGGTTGCCATCGACGCCGCGCGCTAGAGGATGGCGCGATCCCACCCCGCGCCGGAGCGCCGGGGGCGGGGTGAGACAGACCCGGACCCCATGAATTACCGCCACGCCTTCCACGCCGGCAATTTCGCCGATGTCCTGAAGCATCTCGTGCTGAGCCGGGTGCTGGCGCATCTCTGCCTGAAGCCGACGGGCTTCCGGGCGATCGACACCCATGCGGGCCTCGGCTTCTACGACCTCACCGCCGACGAGGCCGGCCGCACCGGCGAGTGGCGTGACGGCTGGGGTCGCCTCGACACGCCCTTCCCCGAGGCCGTGGAAGCCCTGCTCGCGCCCTACCGCGCGGCTGTGGCGGCGGTGCGGGAGCGGCACGGGGCCGACACCTATCCGGGCTCGCCCGCCCTGATCCGGGAGTTCCTGCGCCCCACCGACCAGGGCGTGTTCGTGGAATTGCATCCGGCCGATGCCGAGACCCTGCGGCTGCGCTTCAACCAGGATTCCCTGTCGAAGGTGATGCATCTCGACGGCTGGACGGCGCTCAACGCGCTGATCCCGCCCCCCGAGCGCCGTGGCGTGGTCCTGATCGACCCGCCCTACGAGGAGCTGGGCGAGATCGACCGCCTCGGGACCGCATTGGCCCGGGCGGTCGCCAAGTGGCCCACCGGCATCTATCTCGGCTGGTACCCGATCAAGGATGTGGCCAAGGTCGACCACATGGTGGCGCAGCTCGACCGGGTTCTGACCCGCCCGGCCCTGCGCCTCGACCTCCTGGTGTCCGAGCCCGATCCGGCTCGGCTCAACGGCAACGGCCTCATCGTCATCAACCCGCCGTGGCGGCTCGCCGAGGAGGCGACGTTGTTCCTGCCGGCTCTGGCCGAACGCCTCGCCCGCACCGATTACGGCGCCTTCCGGTGCGAGGCCTTCGGCGCCGCGGCCTGAAGGCCCGGCGCTTCAGGCGAGCAGGCGCCCCTCCAGCGGGAACACCTTGGCGGGGTTCATCAGCCAGTGCGGGTCGAAGACGTTCTTCACCCGCATCTGCTGCTCCAGGTCTTCCTGGGCATACTGGAAGCGCATCAGCTCACGCTTCTCGATGCCGACGCCGTGCTCGCCCGTGAGGCAGCCGCCGACCTCGACGCAGAGCTTCAGAATCGCGTCGCCCGCCGCCTCCGCCTTCTCCATCTCGCCCGGCGTGTTGATGTCGAACAGGATCAGCGGGTGCAGGTTGCCGTCGCCGGCGTGGAACACGTTGGCGACCCGCAGGCCCTTCTCGGCGCAGATCGCCCCGATCCGCTCCAGCACGCCGGGGAGCTGGCCGGTGGGGATGGTGCCGTCCATGCAGATGTAGTCCGAGATCCGGCCGGTGGCGCCGAAGGCGGACTTGCGGCCCTTCCAGATGGCGGCGCTCTCGGCCTCGGATGTCGAGACCCGGATGCTGGTCGGGTTGTAGTCGCGGGCGATGGCCTCGATGCGAGCCAGCATCGCCGTGCACTCGGTATCGGAGCCCTCGACCTCGATGATCAGCATGGCCTCGGCGTCGCGCGGATAGCCGGCCTGGGCGAAATCCTCGGTGATCAGGATCGCCTCGCGGTCCATGTACTCGATCGCCACCGGGATGATGCCGGCGCCGATGATCGCCGCCGTGCAGGCGCCCGCATCCTCCACCGAGCCGAAGCCGACGAGGGCCGGGCGCGCGCCCTCCGCCGCCCGCAGGATGCGCACGGTGGCCTCGGTGACGATGCCGAGCTGCCCCTCCGAGCCGCAGACGAGGCCGAGCAGGTCGTAGCCGGGCGCGTCGAGATGGGCGCCGCCGATCTCCACCACGGTGCCGTCGTTCATCACCAGGGTGACGCCGAGCAGGTTGTTGGTGGTGACCCCGTATTTGAGGCAGTGCGCGCCGCCGGAATTCATCGCGATATTGCCCGCGATGGTGCAGGCGAGCTGGCTCGACGGGTCGGGCGCGTAGAAGAAGCCCTCGTGGCTGACGGCGCCCGAGATGGCCAGGTTGGTGATGCCGGCCTCGACGCGGGCGGTGCGGTTCTCGAAATCGATCGCCACGATGCGGTTCATCTTCGAGACGCCGAGGATCACCGCGTCCTCCTGCGCGATGGCGCCGCCGGCCAGCGACGTGCCGGCGCCGCGCGGCACCACCCGGACGCCGTTGGCGTGGCAGAACGCCATCACGGCCGAGACCTCCGCGGTGGTCGAGGGCAGCACCACGGCGAGCGGCATCTTGCGGTAGGCGGTGAGCCCGTCGGTCTCGAAGGCGCGGCGCTCGTCCTCGGTCGTCACCAGCGCCTCGGGCGCCACCAGGGGCCGGAGGCCGGCGATGATCGCGTCGCGGCGGGCGACGATGGCGGCGTCGGGCACGGGAAAGGCGATCGACATGGGGCGCTCCTCGCGATGGATTCGTCTTCAGCCTGCGCTCAGGTGCGTCGGTCTAGACCGATCATCCGGAACGCGGAGAGCCGCGACGATTGTCCGGGATCTTAAGGCAACGGAACGACAACCGCACCCGGGGATCGGCTCTTCGAGAACCGGGGGAACGAAAACTCTGCCGTGAAGCTTCGTTTCGTCGCAGACACCCTCGGCGGAGTCCGCACGTTTCCAGTCTCAATCTGTTCTAAATCGTCAAGCTCTGCCATAAGCAAGGCGGCTTCTGCCGCCCAACGGAGGAAAACAACCATGCGTCACCTCATCCTCGGCGCCGCGCTCGCGCTTCTGCTGCCGCTGTCGGCCCAGGCCCAGGAGGCCGGCGACGCCGCTGCCGGCGAGAAGGCCTTCGCGCCGTGCAAGGCCTGCCACGCCTTCGGCAAGAACGGTGTCGGTCCGGATCTCAAGGGCGTCGTGGGCCGCAAGGCCGGCACGCACGAGGGCTACAACTACTCGGCCGCCCTCAAGGGCTCGGGCATCACCTGGGACGAGGCCAACCTCAAGGAGTGGCTGAAGGACCCCAAGGCCAAGGTGCCGGGCAACAAGATGGTCTATCCGGGCCTCAAGGACGACAAGAAGCTCGCCGATGTGATCGCCTACCTCGGTACCCAGAAGTAAGCACCCCGGACCCGGCCTCGAGGCCGGGCCACCCGAATGCTCCGGAGAGCCGGTCCCGCTGGAACGCGGGACCGGCTTTCTTCGTCTCGGGGACCGTGTCGTCGGATCAGGGCGCCGGGCTGGCACCGGGGGCGTCGGTCGCCCTCTCGGTCGCGAGCGCGTCGTGCAGCGAGGCCCGAAGCTGGACCAGGGTGTCGAGGAGGGCGCGGCGCCCGTCGACATCGAGGCCGGTCATGCCGCCGGCGAGGCCCGGCACGCATTCCATGCGGGCGCGCAGGGCCCGGCCGGTCGCCGTCAGGAAGATGCTGACCTGGCGCTCGTCGGCCCGATCGCGGGCGCGCCGGACATGGCCGGCCCCCTCCAGGCGCTTCAGCAGCGGCGTCAGGGTGCCGGAATCGAGGAACAGGCGCTGCCCGATCTCCTTGACCGTCAGTCCCTCCTCCTCCCACAAAACCAGCAGCACGAGATATTGCGGGTAGGTCAGGTCGTGGCCGCTCAGCAGCGTGCGGTAGGCGCGCCCGAAGGCATGGGCCGTCGCATAGACGGCGAAGCAGAGCTGGCTGTCCAGGCTGAGGGCATCCGTCGTGTCCGAAGCCGGGATGGGCTCCGGGAGCGTGCGGGTCTGCCGTCCCGACATGATGAGGCTTTCCTTCGCGCTGCGCATCGCACCGAAGCCGACGCGATATCATGGTCTTATGCAAATTTCATATTGCGCACAATCAAGTCCTATGCGAGGAAATAACTAGATTGCGCGCAATCGAAAACGTCGAAGCGGGACCGCGCCCGATCCGTTCGTCCGAGCTTCAGGAGAGATACCCATGAAGGCACTCTACACCGCCCACGCCCATGCCACCGGCGGCCGTGAAGGCTCCGCCGCGACCGACGATTCCAAGGTGGACGTCAAGCTCTCGACGCCGAAGGAGCTTGGCGGCGGCGGTGGCGCCGGCACCAACCCGGAGCAGCTCTTCGCGGCCGGCTACGCCGCCTGCTTCCTCGGCGCGATCAAGTTCGTGGCCGGCAAGGACAAGATCCAGGTCTCGGAGGAGTCCAAGATCGAGTCCAGCGTCGGTATCGGCCCGCGCGACGACGGCACCGGCTTCGGCCTCGTGGTGGCCCTGAAGGCGACCCTGCCGGGCCTCGACCGGGCGGTGGCCGAGGATCTGGTGAAGCGCGCCGACGTGGTGTGCCCGTACTCGCACGCCACCCGCGGCAACATCCAGGTCGACATCTCGGTCGCCTGATCGCCGGTCCGGGTGGCCCTCCTGTTCAAGCGTGCAGGCTCGGCGCGGCTCTCCTCCCCCCCCCCCTCGTGGGGAGGAGTTTGGAGGTGGGGGTGGTTCCGCGCGCCTCAGCCGGCAATGGGTCACCCAACCGCTCCCACCGCTGCCCCCCCCCACAGGGCGGAGGGGGGACACGCGGCGATGTCGCGACCCTGGATAGGCGAAGCCCGGGGCCTCAGAAGTGGCGCCCCAGGACCTCGCGCACCCGCTCGACCATCTCGGCCACCGGCACCGAGAACTGGGCCGGGCGCGCGGCCTTCCACTCGGCGTTGCTGGTGATGGCGGCCGCGGCCTTGGCCCCCTCGATCAGGTCCTTGATCTGGACCTCGCCGGCCTCGCGCTCGTTCGAGCCCTGGATGATGGCGCACGGGCTGCCGCGCCGGTCGGCATATTTCATCTGCGCCTTCATGCCCGAGCCGCCGAGATAGAGCTCGGCCCGGATGCCGGCCTCCCGCAGGGACGCGACGAGGCGCTGGTAATCGGCGATGTTGTCCCGATCGAGCACCAGCACCACCACCGGGCCGGGCTTGGCAAGGCCGTCCAGGAGCGGGCTCTTCACCAGTTGCAGGGCCGAGAACAGGCGCGAGACGCCGATGGAGAAGCCGGTCGCCGGCACCGGCTCACTGCGGAAACGCCCCACGAGGCCGTCGTAGCGGCCGCCGCCCGAGACCGAGCCGAAGCGCACCACCTGGCCTTCGTCGTTGGTGACCGGGAAGGTCAGCTCCGCCTCGTAGACCGGGCCGGTGTAGTATTCGAGCCCGCGCACGACGGAAGGGTCGATGCGGATGCGGGCATCGTAGCCGGCCGCGGCGAACAGGGCGGCCATGTCGGCGAGTTCGCGCACGCCCTCCAGCCCGATGGCGCTGCCCGCCAGGGAGGTTTCGAAATTCGCCAGCGTGGTGGCGGTCTCGGCCGGGGCCGATCCGGGGCCGGTCCAGCCGGTGAAGGCGAGCACCCGGCCGATCGCCTCATCGGCCAGCCCGGCCCCCTTGGTGAAGTCGCCGCTCTCGTCCTTGCGGCCGGCGCCCAGCAATTCGCGCACGCCGGCATCGCCGAGGCGATCCAGCTTGTCGATGGCGCGCAGCACGGTCAGGCGCTGCCCGGCCTTGTCGGGACCGCTGAGCCCGATCGACTCCATCAGCCCGTCGAGCACCTTCCGGTTGTTGACCTTGACCACGTACTGCCCGGTGAGCCCGAGCTTCTCCAGGGTGTCGGCCATCAGCATGCAGATCTCTGCATCGGCCGCCACCGAGCCGGCCCCGACGATGTCGGCATCGAACTGCATGAACTGGCGGAAGCGGCCCGGACCCGGCTTCTCGTTGCGGAAGACGTAGCCGGCGCGAAAGCTCCGGTAGGGCTTGGGGATCGCGTCGAAGTGCTCGGCCACGTGGCGGGCCAGCGGCGCAGTCAGGTCGTAGCGCAGCGACAGCCAGGATTCGTCGTCGTCCTGGAACGAGAACACGCCCTCGTTCGGCCGGTCGAGGTCGGGCAGGAACTTGCCCAGCGCCTCGGTGTACTCCACGAACGGCGTCTCCAGCGCCTCGAAGCCATAGAGCTCGAAGCTCCGGCGGATCGTCTCCAGCATGCGGTGCTGGGCGGCGATCTCGTCCGCGCGCCGGTCGACGAAACCGCGCGGCAGGCGCGGCTTCAGGGTGTCGGCCTTGTTCGAGTCGGCCTGGTTGGAATCGGCCTTGTTGGAATCGGCCTTGGCCATGGGATGCGTGTCCGTCGGGGCTGTTCGGGGTCCCGGGGGCTCTATCGCGGGCGGCGGGGAGCGGCAAGCGCGCAGGCCCCGGCAGGGATGCGCGTCAGAGTTTCAGGGCCAGGAGGGCCGCGAGGCTGAGGAGCGCGATCGGGATCTGGACCGGGCGCAGGCGGGCGAAGAACAGGGGCGCCTCGCCCCGTCGGGCCGCGATCGGGTCGAGCACCGCGATCGCCCCGAATCCGACGAGGAGCAGGACCAGCGCGGCCACCGCCTCGTCCAGGATCGCCAGCGCCAGGGCGACGAAGCCGAGACTGAACAGCCCGATCATGGTGGCCATCTGGGTGAGGGTCGGCCCGCCCTCGGTGCGGAAGCTGAGTCCGCGGCGCACGCCCGACAGGAACAGCAGGATGGCGCAGCCCCACAGGAGGGTCAGGAGCAGGGCGGCCTCGCCCAGGGTGTCGCCGGGCCGGACCCAGGCGATGGCGGCGCCGACCACGAAGGGCAGCATCGGGCCGTAGCCGAACACGATGCTGAGCCAGGGCACGGCGCGCGATTCGGTGACCTGGAAGGTTCGGCCGTCGGGTCGATCGTCCATCGTGTCTTCGCTCCAGAGCTGAGTCCGCGCCGCCCGGAGCCTGCGCGCCGCCAGGGCCTCCTCGCCCAACGGAAGCGGACCGGCGCCGTTCCGCCGGGTGGCGATCGGCGCCGGAGCGACGCGGCGTTCAGGCGCCGTGCCGGTCGGCGTCCGGCTCGATCCCGGTCTTCTCGGCTGCCTTCGCTCCGCCCTTCGCCGCGCGGCCCCGGCCCTCGCTGGTGGTGTCGAGCCACAGAACGAGGCCGAGGGCGACGAGGGCGGGTGCCCCCAGCGCCAGGAATGCGCCGGTCCAGCCCAGCACCGCCTGGGCGAGGCCGCCGTACCAGGCCGAGAGGGCGCCGCCGATGCCCTGGAGGGCGTTGAGGGACCCGAGCGCCGTCTGGGTCCGTCCGGAACCCCAGGTCAGGTCGGCGACCACCACCGGCACCGCGACGCCGATGATGCCCGAGGCGACGCCGTCGAGGATCTCGGCGGAGATCAGCCACAGGGGATCGTCGATGAAGGCCGAGAGCACGGCGCGGACCGGCAGCACCGCGCAGGCGGCGATGAGGAGCTGGCGCCGGCCGCGCCGGTCGGCGAGCGATCCGGCGAAGAGCGCCACGGGGATCATCACCAGCTGCGCCACCATGACGTAGCGGGCGGTCCAGCTCGTGGCGTCGACCGCGGTGGCCACCAGCTTCTGCCCGAGCAGCGAGAGCATGCCGCCGTTGCCGAGGTTGAACAGCGCCAGCGCCACGGCCAGCACCAGGAGCTTGCGGTTGGCCACGATGCTGCGCAGGCCGGCGCGCTCCGGTGTGTCGTCCGCATCCTCCTGCCAGCCCACGGCCCGGCGCTCGCTGTAGCAATGGCCCGGCGTCGTCAGCGTCGCCGCGATGGCCAGCACCGCCATGCCGCCGAGCACCCAGAAGGCGATGGCGGGGCCGAACCAGCCGGTGCCGAGGCTGATGCCGCCGGCTGCCAGCAGGATGCCGAGGTGGTTGAAGGCTTGGTTGCGGCCCTGCTGCTTCGGGAAGCGGTCCTTGCCGACGATGCCGAGAGTCAGGGCCGTGACGGCCGGGAGCAGCAGGGTGCCGCCCGCCGCCGCCATCATCTGCGCGGCGAAGACCGGGAGGACGCCCCGCGCCGGCAGCAGCAGCAGGGTGCCGCACAGGATGGCTCCGCAGGCCAGGGCGATCAGCAGCCGGGGCCGGCCGAGGCGGTCGACCAGGGCGCCGAAGGGGCCGCTGAGGAGGAGCGAGCCGATCCCCGCCAGGGTGGTGACGAAGCCGATCCGGGAAGGACTCCAGGCGGCGGATTCCGCGAGCCAGGTGCCGAGGAACGGGCCGAGCCCGCCCTGGATGTCGCCGGTGAAGACGTTGATCAGGGCGAGGTGCTGGGTGGCGAGCATACGCGTCCGGGGCTGGGGCGATCCGCCGGCGCCTCGGGGTCCGAACGCGCCACGGCGCAGATCGGCCGGCCGTCATGGCGGCCGCGACGAAACGGGACGTGAGTAACGGCCAAGCCCGTTCTTCGATCCAATTCCGATCTCGTCCTGATTCAGGCCTCGTGCCGTTTCAGGCTTGGTACCGTTTCAGGCTTGGTGCCGCCGCGGGGTCCGGTCGTGGTTCGGCCCGGCCGCGCGGCCGCCCACCGGAGTGCGGGGACTTGCGGCGAGCCGGCGGCCGAAGCCCTGCGCGCGATCGCATCCTCCGCGGGTCCCGCGAGTCCGGCAGTGGAGCGGGCCCGCGCCGGTTCCGTCCCGGGCCGCCACGCCGAATGGGCGCGGCGCGACGGTCGCTATAGCGATCCAGGGGTGTTCGATGCGGCGACGATGCAACGTGTGGCAGCCGCCCGCATCGACCGGCCAAGGGGCCGGCCAAGGGGCCGGCGGATGCGGGACGATCAGATCCTCAGGAGGCGAGCGGGCCGGTCGCGCCCTGGGCCTGCGATTCCATCGCCTTCTGGCGGTAGAGGCCGACGAAGTCGATCGGATCGATGTACAGGGGCGGGAAGCCGCCGTTGCGCACGGCCTCGGCGACGATCTGGCGTGCGAAGGGGAAGAGCAGGCGCGGGCATTCGATCATCACGGCCGGATGCAACTGATCCTCCGGGATGTTGCGCATGCGGAAGATGCCCGAATAGGTCAGCTCGAAGGCGAACAGCACCTCACCGGCGATCTTGGCATCGCCCTCCAGCGTCAGGTCGACCTCGAAGTCGAACTCGGCGATCTGCTTGGCGTTGACGTTCACCTGGATGTTGATCTGCGGGCCGGTCTCCTGCGGCTGCAGCGAACGCGGCGCATTCGGATTCTCGAAGGAGAGATCCTTGCTGTACTGCGCGAGCGCGTTGATCGTCGGCGTTCCGTCGTCGGGCTGCGCCGTGGCGCCACTGTTGCCGTTCGGGTTCGGAGTGTCGGCCATGGCGTTCTGTCCTCTTCCTGGGTCTTCGGTCCGCGGCGGGGCGATATCTTGAGGGGGCGAGGCCTCGGACAGCGGTGCTCCCGGCCCCCGGAACCGGGTCGACCGGCCTGCGCACCGGCACGCCCTCGCCGCCCGGCTGGCGCGATAGCGCGCTATCACGCGCGCTCGCAGGGGACAAGGCGAAGGCGGGTTCGGCCCGGCTCGGACGACCTGACCCTGGACAACCCGACCGTCCGAACCCCTCGGGACAGCCCGGCCGGGTCAAGGCGGCGCAGGCGCGCGCCCTCACCTGGAATCGGCGCACCGGATATCCATATCTCCGCATCGAGAGGCGCCGAGCCGGCCCGCGGCTTGCGCGAGACCCGGCGAATGCGCGACATGGGCGGATATGCGCGACCGGGGTCGAGCGTCTTCCGGCTGAACGGATCTCGGCGGGATGCGGCTCGGTTCGGCGCGTTCCGGTCGAGCGCGACTCGGACAGACACGTCAGCCGAGGAGCCGGGCCGGGTTTCCAGAGCCCCGGGAAGTAACGTATTCGTGCCACGGCCACGATCGGATCGGTAATGCAGGACTCCTTCGACTTGACGACCCTGATCTTTCTCGCCCTGGCGGTCTTCGTCATCTGGCGCCTGCGCTCGGTGCTGGGTCAGAAGACCGGCACCGAGCGCTCGCCGTTCAAGCCGGTGGACCGCAGCCGCACCGAGCCGCCGGCCGCGCGCGGCGAGGCCGACAACGTGGTGCGGCTGCCGGGCGCCGACCGGGCCCAGCCGCAGGCCGATCGCGGCCAGAGTGCGGTGAAGACCGATGTGCGCGACTGGCGCGGCATCGCCGAGCCCGGCTCGGCCATCGCCCACGGCCTCGAAGCCATCGTCCAAGTCGAGCCCGCCTTCGATCCGCGCGCCTTCGTGGAGGGCGCCCGCAGCGCCTACGAGGCCATCGTGATCGCCTTCGCGAAGGGCGACCGCAAGACCCTGCGCAGCCTGCTCTCCCGGGAGGTCTGCGAGGGCTTCGAGCGCGAGATCGATGCCCGCGAGGCGCGCCGCGAGACCGTGGAAACCACCTTCGTCTCCCTCGACAAGGCCGAGATCGTGGCCGTCGACGTCAAGAACCGCGTGGCCCAGGTCACCGTGCGCTTCCTCTCGCACCTCATCACCGCCACCCGCGACGCGCAGGGCCAGGTGACGGATGGCAGCGCCGAAGCGGTGGTGGAGGTGCCCGACGTCTGGACCTTCGCCCGGACGCTCGGCGCCCGCGACCCGAACTGGCAGCTCGTCGCCACGGAAGCCGGCGCCTGAGCCGCCCGGTCGCCAAGGTGCCCAAGGTGTCCAAGGTACCCGAGCGCGCGTGACCCGGTTCTCCCGTCCAGCGGCGGCTGTCCTCGCCGCCCTCAGCCTCCCCTCCCCCGGCTCGGCCGCCCCCGCGGCCGAGCCGTTTCGCGTGGGCGAGTCGTCTCGGGTGGGCGATGCCCTTCTGGAGCCGGTCGACACCGCCGCCCTGCCGGGCTTTCCCGGTGCCGATCCGGCCGCGACCCTCGCGGCCTTCCGGCGGACCTGCCGGACCCGCCCGGCGACGCCCCAGCCCGCCACCGTCACGGGCTCGGCCGAGGCCCTGGCGGCGGCCTGTGCCAGGGCCGAGACCATGCCCGAGACCAAGACGGTGGCCGAGGCCGAGGCGGCGCGGTTCTTTTCCGAAGCCTTCGCGGCCTACCGCATCGTCCGCCCGGCCGCCGGCGGCAACCCGGAGCGGCGAACGGGCTTTCTCACCGGCTACTTCGAGCCGGAACTCGTCGGCTCCGCCACCCCGAGCCCGGATTTCACCGCCGCGGTGCTGGCCCGCCCCGACGACCTCGTCGGGCTCGAGCCCGGCGAGACGCGGCCCGGCCTGGATCCCGCCCTGCGCGCCGCGCGCCGGGTCGGCGACGGGTTCGAGGCCTATCCCGACCGGGCCGCGATCGAGGACGGGGTACTGGGCGACCGCGCGCGGGCCCTCCTCTACCTGCGCGACGCCGTCGACCTGTTCGTGCTCCAGGTCCAGGGCTCGGGTCGGGTCCGCCTGACCGACGGGCGCTCGGTCCGGGTGCTCTATGACGGCCGCAACGGCCGCCCCTACACCTCCATCGGCAAGCTCATCGTGGCGGAGGGGCACCTGCCCCTCGACGGGCTCACCCTGGCGCGCTGGACCGGGTGGCTGCGGGCGAACCCCGCGCAGGCCAAGCGCCTGATGCGAGCCAACGCCTCCTACATCTTCTTCCGTCTGGCGGAGATCGACGACCCGGCGCTGGGGCCGCCGGGCGGGGCCGGCGTGCCCCTGAGCCCCGGGCGCAACCTCGCCGTCGACGCCACCCTGTGGCGCTACGGCCTGCCGTTCTGGCTCGAGGGCCGGATCGCCGGCTCCCCCGATCCGGGGCGTCTCGTCGTCGCCGCCGATACCGGCTCGGCCATCGTCGGCCCGGCCCGCGGCGACCTCTATCTCGGCACCGGCGCCGAGGCCGGCATCGCCGCCGGGAACCTGCGCGATCCCGTCGGGTTCGTGGTGCTGCTGCCCAAACCCGAAACCAACCCGAAGCCCAGCCCCGAGACCCGCCGCGCGCCATGAAGACGCCCCGACGCCCGCGCGGCCTGTCCGGCGAGGACGCCTATCTGTGGGGTGAGATCGCCCGGCTGATCACTCCCTTGCGCGGACGCGGGCCGGGGCGGCCCAAGGCCGCGAACGCCGCCGAGGCCACCGAAGTGGGCACCCCTGTCGCTGCGAAGCCTCCTGCGATGAAGGCTGCGGCGAAGGCTGCCGGCGCCACATCCGAGCCTCCGAAACCCGCGCCGCCCAAGCCGATGCCTCCGAAGCCGATGCCCCGGACGCTGGCCAAGCGCGCCGCCCTGAAACCGAGCCCGCCGCCGGCGGCGCCGGCCCCCGTGATCGCGCCGAGCCCGGCCCCGGCGCCCGGCCTGGAGCGCCGCGTGCGCCTCGCCCTGCGCCGGGGCGCGCTGCAGGTCGATGCCCGGATCGACCTGCACGGGATGTATCAGGCCCAGGCGCACGGCGCGCTGATCGGCTTCCTGATGCGGGCACGCGCCTCCGGGCACACCCATGTGCTCGTGGTCACCGGCAAAGGCGGCCCCACCTACGACGATGCCTTCTCCGAGCGCGGGGTGCTCCGCCGCAGCGTGCCGCACTGGCTGCGCGCGCCGGACCTGCGCCACGTGGTGCTCGGCTTCGAGGAGGCGGCGCGCCACCATGGCGGCGCCGGAGCCCTCTACGTGCGCCTGCGCCGCCGCTGAGAGGCCCCGTCGCGGCGATCTTGCAAAAACCCGGGAAACGCGCTACCGATAGGGCCTCTCCTCGTTACGCCGTGTTGCATCCGTGAGCCCAAGGCTCCGCTAAGACGATGCGCGGGGCCGTTTCCCCTGGAAGCGGACCGCCTGATCGGTGCCGAAACGGCGCCCGGCGACCAAACTCCCCACCTGCCAGTTCCTGTTTCCCTGCCCCGCCTCGCCCTTCCCGCCGGTTCTGAATCCCCATGACGTCACAGTACGATGCCCTCCCCGAGGAAAGCCCGGTCGAGGGCGGAATCGTCGCCGCCGATCTCGACGGCATGCGCGAGGTCAAGCTTCAGGACCTCAAGTCCAAGACGCCGACCGACCTGATCGCGTTCGCCGAAGAGGTCGAGGTCGAGAACGCCTCGACCATGCGCAAAGCCGAACTGATGTTCGCGATCCTGAAGCAACTCGCGGCCAAGGAGGTCGAGATCATCGGCGCCGGCACCTGCGAGGTGCTGCAGGACGGGTTCGGCTTCCTGCGCTCGTCGGAATCGAACTACTTGCCGGGTCCCGACGACATCTACATCTCGCCGACGCAGATCCGTCGCTTCGGCCTGCGCACCGGCGACACCGTCGAGGGGCCGATCCGCGGTCCCAAGGACGGCGAGCGCTATTTCGCGCTGCTGAAGGTCAACACGATCAACTTCGAGAACCCGGAGAAGATCAAGCACAAAGTCCATTTCGACAACCTGACCCCGCTGTTCCCGACGCAGCGCTTCAAGCTCGAACTGGACAATCCGCCGAAGAAGGATTTCTCGCCGCGGATCATCGACATCGTGGCCCCGATCGGCAAGGGCCAGCGCGCCCTGATCGTGGCGCCGCCGCGCACCGGCAAGACCGTGCTGATGCAGAACATCGCGCAGTCGATCACCATCAATCACCCGGAATGCTACCTCATCGTGCTGCTCATCGACGAGCGCCCCGAGGAAGTGACCGACATGATCCGCTCGGTGAAGGGCGAGGTCATCGCCTCGACCTTCGACGAGCCGGCCACCCGCCACGTGCAGGTCGCCGAGATGGTGATCGAGAAGGCCAAGCGCTTGGTCGAGCACGGCCGCGACGTGGTGATCCTGCTGGACTCGATCACCCGCCTGGGCCGGGCCTACAACACCGTCGTGCCGTCCTCCGGCAAGGTGCTGACCGGCGGCGTCGACGCCAACGCTCTGCAGCGCCCGAAGCGCTTCTTCGGTGCCGCCCGCAACATCGAGGAGGGCGGTTCGCTCTCGATCATCGCCACGGCGCTCATCGACACCGGTTCGCGCATGGACGAGGTGATCTTCGAGGAGTTCAAGGGCACCGGCAACTCCGAGATCATTCTCGACCGCAAGGTCTCGGACAAGCGCATCTTCCCGGCCATCGACATCACGCGCTCGGGCACCCGCAAGGAAGAGCTCCTGGTGCCGCCGGACGCGCTCAAGAAGACCTACGTCCTGCGCCGCATCCTCAACCCGATGGGCGTCACCGACGCGATCGAGTTCCTGATGGACAAGCTGCGCCAGACCAAGAGCAACAACGATTTCTTCGACTCGATGAACACGTGAGACGGGGTGACCCCGGGGCGTGCGCCGCCCCGGGGACAGGCATCGTCGGGCCCGATTTCCAAAAACTTTCCGCAAGAAACCATTTTGGTTTGCCGGCATAACGATATTCCGAGGCCGGAATTGTCGGGTTGCGGGGCACCGCACGGATGATTGAAACCACCACCCTCTTCGCGCCTGCGACCGGGCCAGCCCGGGCCGCCGTCAGCGTGATCCGGATCAGCGGGCCGAACGCGGCCGCGGTGATCCGCGCCCTCGCCCCTCCCCTGCCGGTTCCCAGGCGCCTGTCGCTGCGCACCTTGCGGATGCCGGACGGCGACCCGCTGGATGAGGCGCTGGTCGCCTGGATGCCGGGTCCCGCCAGCTTCACCGGCGAGGATATGGCGGAACTCCATCTGCATGGGGGTCTTGCGGTCCGTACGGCCGTTCTGCGGGCGCTGGCGGAGATCCCCGGATGCCAACCGGCCGAGCCCGGTGCCTTCACCCGCCGGGCCTTCCTCAACGGGCGCCTCGACCTGACCGAGGCCGAGGGTATCGCCGACCTCATCGATGCCGAGACTGAGGCGCAGCGGCGCCAAGCCCTGCGCCAGCTCGATGGCGCCCTCGGCCGTCAGGTCGCCGATTGGCGCACCCGGCTCATCGATCTCCTGGCCGGCGTCGAGGCGGCGCTTGATTTCTCCGATGAGGGCGATGTCGACGACGCTGCGCTCGATGCGGCGCTGAGCCAGCGGGCGCGGGCAATTCGCGACCAGATCGCCGCCGTCCTGGCCGATGGTCACCGGGGCGAGCGCCTGCGCGACGGTTTCACCGTGGTGCTGGCCGGTCCGCCCAATGCCGGCAAGTCGACGCTGCTGAACGCCTTGAGCCGGCGCGAGGCGGCGATCGTTTCGGATCTTCCGGGCACGACGCGCGATGTCATCGAGGTCCGCTGCGACCTCGGCGGGCTGCCGGTGATCCTGGTCGACACGGCCGGTCTGCGCGCGGCGACGGACGCCATCGAGGCGGAGGGCATCCGGCGAACCCGGGCCCGCATGGCCCAGGCGGACCTGATCGTGATGCTGGACGGGCCGGACGCCGAGTGGGACTCGACACCCACGCCCGATCCCGGCGGTCCGGTGCTCCACGTCCGGACCAAGTGCGATCTCGGTCTCGGCGATGCCTCGAACGACACCGATTGCATCGCCATCTCGGCTCTGACGGGGGCCGGACTCGATCGCCTGCTCGCCGCCATCGAAGCCCGGGCCGCGCAGGCGATCGGAAGCGGCGATGCGCTGATCACCCGTGAACGCCACCGCCTCGGGCTCAGCCGATGCCGGGACCATCTCGACCGCCTGCTCGCCGGCGCCGCGCTGCCCGAATTAGCGGCGGAGGATCTGCGCCTCGCCGTCCGTGCACTGGGGGAAGTGGCCGGGCATGTCGGCGTCGAGGAGATGCTGGACCGGCTGTTTGCGGGCTTCTGCATCGGCAAGTGACGAGGACCGGCGTAAGACGCAGCACCCTGTTGTCCTGCGGGCGCACAAGCCTCTTGTTTCACGTGGAAACCGCAATCTTCGCTCGGCGCGCGTTGACCATCCACGCGCCAGACGCTTAATCGATCCCATGCACCACACACCTGATTCCTACGACGTGATCGTCGTCGGCGGGGGCCATGCCGGCGTCGAGGCTGCGGCCGCCGCGGCCCGGATCGGCGCGCGTACGGCCCTCGTGACCCATCAGGCCGCCACCATCGGCGCCATGTCCTGCAATCCGGCCATTGGCGGCCTCGGCAAGGGCCATCTGGTTCGCGAAGTCGACGCCCTCGACGGCCTGATGGGCCGCGTCGCCGATGCGGCCGGCATCCAGTTTCGCCTGCTCAACCGGCGTAAGGGACCGGCCGTGCGCGGCCCCCGCACCCAGGCCGACCGCAAGCTCTACGCCCGCGCCATGCAGGCCGCCATCGCCGAGACCACGAACCTGACGGTGATCGAGGCGGAGGTCGCCGACCTCACCATCACGCAGGGACGTGTCGCGGCGGTCCTGTTGAACGACGGCCGCGCCCTCCCCTGCGGCGCCGTGGTGCTCACCACCGGCACCTTCCTGCGCGGCTTGATCCATATCGGCGAAACCCAGATCCCGGCCGGTCGTGTCGGCGAGGCGCCCTCGGTGGGTCTGGCCCTGACGCTCGATCGCGCCGGCTTCGCCTTGGGACGCCTCAAGACCGGGACGCCGGCCCGCCTCGACGGCCGCACCATCGCCTGGTCGCGCCTGGAGATGCAGGCGGCGGACGACGATCCGGTTCCATTCTCGACCCTCACCGACCGGATCACCACGCCGCAGATCGAATGCGGCATCACCCGCACCACGCAGGCGGTGCATGATCTCATCCGGGCCAACCTGCATCGCTCGCCGATGTATTCCGGCGGCATCGCCAGCCGGGGGCCGCGCTACTGCCCCTCGATCGAGGACAAGGTCGTGCGCTTCGGCGACCGCGAGGGACACCAGATCTTCCTCGAACCGGAGGGCCTGGACGATCCGACCGTCTATCCCAACGGCATCTCCACGGCCCTGCCCGAGAGCGTCCAGCGCGATGTCATCGCGCTGATCCCGGGTCTTGAGCGCGCCACGATCCTGCGACCGGGCTACGCCATCGAGTACGACTACGTCGATCCGCGCGAACTCGATGCCACCCTGCAGGCCAAGCGCCTGCCCGGCCTGTTCCTCGCCGGACAGATCAACGGCACCACCGGCTACGAGGAGGCGGCGGGGCAGGGGCTCGTCGCCGGCATCAATGCCGCACGCCTCGTCGGCGGCTCGGCCCCGGCGATCTTCGACCGGGCCGAATCCTATCTCGGCGTGATGATCGACGATCTCGTCACCCACGGGGTGAGCGAGCCGTATCGCATGTTCACCTCGCGCTCCGAGTATCGCCTCTCGCTGCGCATCGACAATGCCGACGAGCGGCTGACCCCGAGGGGGGCCGCCCTGGGCTGCGTCGGTCGCCACAGGGCCGAACATTTCGCGGCCTCGCAGACGGCGCTCGACGCCGCGCGGGCGCAGCTCGATGCCCTGAGCCTGACCCCGAACCAGGCGCAAGCCGTCGGGATCGCCCTGAAGCAGGACGGGATTCGCCGGAGCGCTTTCCAACTCCTGTCCTATCCGGGGATCGACTGGGACCGCCTCGGCGCCGTCTGGCCCGAATTGCAGGCCGTGCCGGCACGGGTGGCCGACCGCCTCTGCACCGATGCGACCTATGCGGTCTACCTCGACCGGCAGCAGGCCGACATCACCGCGTTCCGCCGGGACGAGGCCGTCGCCTTGCCGGTGCGCCTGGATTATTCCGGCATCGCCGGGCTCTCGAACGAGATGCGGTTGAAGCTCGAAGCGGTGCGGCCCGGGACGCTGGGGCAGGCGGCCCGAATCGAGGGGGTGACGCCGGCGGCGCTGACCCTGCTGGCCGCTCATGCGCGCCGGGCCGGTCGGGGTGTCGCGGCCCATGATTGAGCGCGACCGCGACTGGGTCCTGGCCGAGGCGCTTGTTTCACGTGAAACAGCGCGGCGCCTCGACATCTATGTCGAGCAGTTGCGGCGCTGGCAGACCATCAAAAATCTCGTCGGACCCGGTACCCTGTCCGAGGTTTGGAGTCGCCACATCGCCGATGGGCTGCAACTCCTGGACCTTGCACCGGACGCCGCGACCTGGCTCGATCTCGGGGCAGGGGCCGGCCTGCCCGGTCTGGTCCTGGCCATCGCCGGACACGAGCGCCCGGATTTCCGGGTCGACCTGATCGAGAGCAACGCGCGGAAATGCGCCTTCCTCACCGAGACGGCCCGCCTCACCGGGGCGCCGGCCCGGGTTCACAACGCCCGCATCGAGCAGGCTATCGCGGCCCATCAGGGCGTCGCCGTGGTGTGTGCCCGGGCGGTCGCCCCCCTCACCCAGCTTCTCGCCTGGGCCGAGCCCCTGTTGACAACCGGCACGGTCGGCCTGTTTCCGAAAGGACGTGACGTCCAGTCGGAATTGACCGAGGCCGCGCAACGGTGGAGATTCGTTTACGATCTCGTGCCGAGCCGAACCGAGTCGGAAGCGCGGATCGTCCGCGTCACGACCCTATCTCGCGTGGATTCATGACAAGCGATCCGACTCCCGTACCGACGGCCGGAGCCCATCCGGATCGGCCGCTGCGCATCCTGGCCCTGGCCAACCAGAAGGGCGGCGTCGGCAAGACCACGACGGCGATCAATCTCGGCACCGCCCTGGCGGCCATCGGCGAGAGTGTGCTGGTGATCGATCTCGATCCCCAGGGCAACGCCTCGACGGGGCTCGGCATCGACCGGCGCCAACGCAAGGTCTCGACCTACCACGTGCTCGCGGGCGAGGCGTCCCTGGCCCAGGCCTGCATCCCCACGGCGGTACCGCGCCTGATGGTGGCGCCCTCGACCATGGATCTGCTCGGCCTGGAGCTGGAGATGGCCAGCGCGCCCGACCGCGCCCACCGGCTCCGCAATGTCCTCAAGGGCATCGGCGAGACCGGCAGCACGGCCGGCATCACCTACGTGCTGATCGATTGCCCGCCCTCGCTGAACCTCCTCACCATCAACGCCCTGGCGGCCTCGGACGCCGTGCTGGTGCCGCTCCAGTGCGAGTTCTTCGCCCTCGAAGGCCTGAGCCAGCTGCTGCGCACGGTGGAGCAGGTGCGGGGCGCGCTCAATCCGCGCCTCACCATCCAGGGCATCGTCCTGACCATGTTCGATCCCCGCAACAACCTGTCGGCGCAGGTGGTGGCCGATGTGCGCAGCTTCATGGGCGAGAAGGTCTACGAGACCATGATCCCCCGCAACGTGCGCGTGTCCGAGGCGCCCTCGCACGGCAAGCCGGTGCTGCTCTACGATCTCAAATGCGCGGGCTCGCAGGCTTATCTGCGGCTCGCCTCCGAGATCATCCAACGCGAGGGGCGCCTGCCCGTCGCGGCCTGAGACGGGTGGGGGTGCCCTGCCCTCACCCCATGACATGACCCAGTGCGTTCGGAGTTGAAGCAGGTGGCGATGGCGGATGATGTGGTGCGGCCCCGGCTCGGGCGCGGCCTCGCGGCCTTGATCGGGGATTTCGGCGACGACAACGCCGAGGCGAGCAAATCCCAGGCGCAACGCAAGGTCGCGGTGGAGTTCCTGCGCCCGAACCCACGTAACCCGCGCCGCCGCTTCCACGAGTCGGATCTCGAAGAGCTGGCCGCCTCGATCAAGGTGCGGGGCATCATTCAGCCGATCGTGGTCCGGGCGCTGGCGGGCGTGCCCGACACCTACGAGATCGTGGCGGGCGAGCGCCGCTGGCGCGCCGCGCAGCGGGCCGGCCTCCACGACGTGCCGGTGGTCACCGTCGAGATCGACGACCGGACCTCGCTCGAATTCGCCATCCTGGAGAACGTCCAGCGCACCGACCTCAATGCCATTGAGGAGGCGGCCGGCTACGAGCGGCTGATGAGCGAGTTCCAGTACAGCCAGAGCGAATTGGCCGAGATCCTCGGCAAGAGCCGCAGCCATCTCGCCAACACCCTGCGGCTGCTGCAATTGTCGCCGTCGATCCAGGACCGGGTCGTCGCCGGCGAGATCACCGCCGGCCATGCCCGTGCCCTGCTGGCGGTGCGCGACCCCGAGGGCGTGGCGCGGCGGATCGTGGAGGAGGGCTTGTCGGTCCGCGAGGTCGAGGCCCTGGCCTCCGCCGAGGTGCCCGAGGGCGACGGCCCCCGCCCCGGCCGGCCCCGTCGTGCCGCCGGCAAGGATGCGGAGATCCGCACCCTCGAACAGGCGATGGCGCGGGCGCTCGGCGTCAGCGTGGCGGTGAAGTCGAAGGTCGCCGGCGCCGGTGAGATCCGCATCCGCTACGAGACCGCCGACGAACTCGACGGTCTGTGCCGGCGCTTCCGGGTGACGCTGCCCGAAGCCTGAGGCCACGCCCCTGAGGCCCCGCGCCGGGGCCGCCCGGTCAGCGGCGCCGAGCCGCCTCGCCGGCGATGCGCAGGAGCGTGCTCGACGCGTGGGCGTGGGCCAGCTCCGGGGCAGCCCGGCGGCAGGCCAGGACCGAGTCCTGCAACAGCTGGATCGCGTGCCGCAGGGCAGGGGGCGACCAGCGCGCGAGCTGCGTCTCCACCAGGGCTTTCCGCCGGAAATGCAGGCCGCGCCAGTTCGCCACCATCTGGCTGGCGCTCGAACCCTCTCCGGCGAGGCGCGTCGCCAGCAGGGTCAGGGCATGGCGGAGGGCCGAGCCTAGCATCACCGACGGGTCCATGCCCTCGTGGCGGAAGCGGCGATAGTCGCGCTCGACCTCTCCGGTACGGCCGGCGAAAGCCGCGTCGATCAGGGTGTTGAGCACGCTGCCGGCGACGTCGCTGACCACCGCCTCGACATCGTCCAGGCTCACCTGGCTCTGCCCGCGGGCGTAGAGCGCCAGCTTCTCGATTTCCGACAGGCTGGCGCCCCGGTCGCCTCCGAGGCTGGTGGCGAGGATGTCCCGGGCGTCGCGTGCGATGCGCAGGCCCTGATCCTGCAGCGTCCGGTCGATCAGGTCGCCGAGCGCCCGCTCGTCATCCGGGTAGCAGGGCAGGGCGAGGGCCTTCGGCGACTTTTCGCAGAGCGTCCGGAGGGGAGCGGACTTGCCGAGATCGCCGCCCTCGACCACGATCCGGGCGTTGTGGATCTCCGCCTTCAGGGCGGCGTCCACGGCCGGGGCGTAGTTGCGGCTGCCGGCCCGGACCCAGATCGTGCGGGTGCCGCCGAACAGCCCGACCGTGCCGGCCTCGTCGAGGAGGCGGCCGGGGTCCTGCGCCAGCACGTCGCCGTCGATCTTGACCATGGCGAAGGGGTCGCCCGGATCGCTGACGAAGGCTTCGGCCAGGGTCTTGGCGCGGGTGAAGACGAGACCGGTATCGGGGCCGTAGACGAGCAGCACCGCGATACGCGGATCGGGCCCGCGCCGGATCAGGCCATCGACGTCGCCGGCCTTGACGGCGGTCACGCGCGCGTCCCGCTCAGGGCTTCGTCACCAGCACGGAGGCGATGCGGGTCTTGATCTGCTCGGCCAGCACCTTGGCCAGTCGGATCTCGGCGTCGCGGGCGGCGCGCAGGCTGGCGAAGCGCTGAATCGAGCGGTCGTAGGTCGCCGTCGACGTCGCCACGCCCTCGCTGATGATCTTGGTGCCGCTGAGATCTTCCAGGGCGTATTTCACGGTGCCCACGATGGTGCCGGCCTCGGCGCGCCCGGTCAGCGACGAGACGATCGGGGTCTGTACCGATTCGCTGCCCTGCATCTTCAGGCGGTAGCGCTTCGGCGCGGTCTGGCCCGACCCGTCGAGATCGAAGATCAGCTCGCTGCGCAGGTAATGGCCCAGGCGCTCCTGGCCCTGGGCCATGGCGACGTCGTCGACCTGAACGGAGGCGAGCAGGGCCGACATCGGTTCGCCCGAGGCCGTGGGGCCGTAGAGCGGGCGAAAGCAGGCCGACAGGTTGAGCGCCAGGGCGGCGACGGCCACGACCCGCGCGGCACGCCCGATCGTGCCGGTCGCCCGCGTCCGAACCGCCCCAGTGCCGTTTGCCAAGCGCATCATGCCTGCCGTCGTCCCGCTGTCTCGTCCCGTCCGTCTGTACGGCGAACCGGGGTCCGACGACAGCCTATTCGCTGCAAGCTTTACGTTTCCTATCCGGCAGGATCATGGTCGGCGACCGTGTCAGACCACGAGGTTCACGATCCGGCCCGGCACCACGATGACCTTCTTCGGGGCACGCCCCTCGAGGGCCTTCTGCACGGCCTCGTCGGCCAGGACGAGGGCCTCGACGGCCGCCACGTCGGCGGCGCGCGGGACGGTGACGTCGGCCCGCTTCTTGCCGTTGATCTGCACCGGCAGGGTGACCGTGTCCTCGACCAGCAGGCTGCGCTCGACCTCCGGCCAAGCCGCCTGCGCCACCATCCCGTCACGCCCGAGCGCCTGCCAGCAGGCCTCGGCGAGGTGCGGCATCATCGGGGCGATGAGCTGCGTCAGGATGCCGGCGGCTTCGCCCGCGACGGGGCCCGAGACACCGCCCCGCAGCGCCTCGTCGAGGGCATTGGCCAGGGTGTAGATGTGGGCGACGCAGCGATTGAAGCGCAGGCGCTCGACGTCCTCCTCCACGGCGGCCAGGGCCTTGTGGGCGGCCTTGCGCAGGGCGGCGTCGTGGGAGCCCGATGCGGCGTCCCCGGCGGCCGCGAGAGAGACCAGACGCCAGACGCGCTGGACGAAGCGGGCGGCGCCCTGGACCCCATCCTCGGTCCAGATCACGTCGCGCTCGGGGGGCGAATCGGAGAGCATGAACCAGCGCGCGGTGTCGGCGCCGTAGCTGGCGATGATGTCGTCCGGGTCGACCACGTTCTTCTTCGATTTCGACATCTTCTCGATGGCGCCGATGGTGATCGGCTCCGCCGTTTTCACGTGAAACGCCTCGCGGGCGCCGGTCTCGCCCGAGATCCGGATGTCGGCGGGCGGCACCCAGGCCCCGGCCGCATCCTTGTAGGTCTCGTGGACCACCATGCCTTGCGTGAACAGGCCGTCGAACGGCTCGGAGACGCCGGACCAGCCGGTGGCCTTCATCGCCCGCATGAAGAAGCGGGCGTAGAGCAGGTGCAGGATCGCGTGCTCGATGCCGCCGATATACTGGTCGACCGCGAGCCACTGGTCGACCGCCTTGCGGTCGGTCGGCGCGTCCTGGAGCCAGGGCGCGGTGAAGCGGGCATAGTACCAGGACGAATCCACGAAGGTGTCCATGGTGTCGGTCTCGCGCCGGGCCGGCTTGCCGCAGGTGGGGCAGGGGACGGTGCGCCAGGCGTGGTCGCGCTCCAGCGGATTGCCGGGCACGTCGAAGGAGACCTCGTCGGGAAGCTTCACCGGCAGGTCGGCCACCGGCACCGGGACGGGGCCGCAGGTGTCGCAATGGATGATCGGGATCGGGCAGCCCCAGTAGCGCTGGCGCGAGACGCCCCAGTCGCGCAGGCGGAACTGCACCTTGCGCTGCGCCACCGGGGCGCCGTCCAGGATCTCGGCCTCCAGCCGGTTGGCCACGGCGTGGAAGGCCTCGTCGGTGGTCATGTCGTCGAGGAAGCGCGAGTTGATCATCCGCCCGTCGCCGTCATAGGCGGTGTCGGTCACCACGAACGTGGCCGCCGCCTGGTCCTCCGGGCAGACCACGGGGGTGTTGCCGAGGCCATACTTGTTGGCGAAGTCGAGATCGCGCTGGTCATGGGCCGGGCAGCCGAACACGGCGCCGGTGCCGTACTCCATCAGCACGAAGTTCGCGACGTAGACCGGCAGCAGCCAGGACGGATCGAGGGGGTGGCGCACCGTGAGCCCGGTGTCGTAGCCGAGCTTCTCCGCCGTATCGATCGCCGCCTGGGCCGTGCCGGTGCGGCGGCATTCCTCGATGAAGCTCTGGAGCGCCGGATGGGCCGGAGCCAGGGCCGCGGCGATCGGGTGATCGGCGGCGATGGCCAGGAACTTCGCGCCGAACAGGGTGTCGGGCCGCGTGGTGTAGACCGTGATCTCCGGCGCCCCATGCGCGGGTGGCGCCGCAAGGGCGAAGCGGACCTCCAACCCTTCCGAGCGGCCGATCCAGTTCTTCTGCATCACCCGCACCTTCTCGGGCCAGCGCTCCAGGCCGTCGAGGGCGTCGTACAGGTCCTGGGCGAAGTCGGTGATCTTGAAGAACCACTGGGTCAGCTCGCGCTGCTCGACCAGGGCGCCGGAGCGCCAGCCGCGCCCGTCGATGACCTGCTCATTGGCCAGCACGGTGTGGTCCACCGGGTCCCAGTTCACTTTCGCCGTGCGGCGCGTCACCAGCCCCTTGTCGAGGAAGTCGAGGAACATGCGCTGCTGATGCTTGTAGTAATCGGGATCGCAGGTGGCGATCTCCCGGCTCCAGTCGAGCGACAGGCCCATGCTCTGGAGCTGGCCCCGCATCGTCGCGATGTTGGCGTAGGTCCAGTCGCGCGGGTTGACCTTGCGCTCCATGGCGGCGTTCTCGGCCGGCAGGCCGAACGCGTCCCAGCCCATCGGGTGCAGCACGTTGAAGCCGCGCGCCCGCTTGTAGCGCGCCACCACGTCGCCCATGGCGTAGTTGCGCACGTGGCCCATGTGGATGCGCCCCGACGGATAGGGGAACATCTCCAGCACGTAGTATTTCGGCCGGTCGTCGTCGTTCTTCGTGGCGTAGATGCCGGCCTCGGTCCAGGCCTGCTGCCAATGCGGCTCGGTCTCCTTGGCGTTGTAGCGCTCGGGCGTCGGGGTGGTCGCGGGGGTGGTCGTCATGGGCCGGGCGCCGGGGTTCGGGAAGCGAGGGGCCGCCCGCGCATCGTCGCGGGGCCGCCGGGAGGTTTGACGGTCGGACTACCACGGGGAGGGGAGGGGTCAACACGAGCCTGCGCGGAAGCCTCCCGGATGGGAGCTTCCGTCTTGCGGCCTGCGTGAAGCCTCCCGGATGGGAGCTTCCGTCTTGCGGCCTGCGTGAAGCGTCCCGGATGGGAGCTTCCGTCTTGCGGCCTGCGTTCGGAATGATAGTCCCCCTGGCAGACAGTCCCCGCCGGACCCGTTCCCCCGACGCATTTCCGAGGCACCATGGCCGACGCCGCTCCCGACGCCCCTCTCGCTGGCGACAGCCCCTCTCCCCCGAGCGCCGCCGACGTGGTGGCCGGGCTCGCGGCGGTGCGCCACCAGATCGCCCAGGCGGCGGAGGATGCCGAGCGCGATCCGGCCTCGGTCGCCCTGGTGGCGGTGTCGAAGACGATCCCGGCGGAGGGCATCCTGCCCGCCCTGGAGGCCGGGCAGCGCCTGTTCGGCGAGAACTACGTGCAGGAATCGAAGGCCAAGTGGCCGGCGTTGCGCGAGCGCTACCCGGATGTCGAACTCCACCTCGTCGGGCCGCTGCAATCGAACAAGGCCCGCGAGGCGGTGGAGCTGTTCGACGTGATCCACGGCCTCGACCGGCTGTCCCTGGCCGCTTCGCTCGCCAAGGAGATCGCACGGACCGGGCGGACGCCGAAGCTGCTGATCCAGGTCAATACCGGCGACGAGCCTCAGAAGGGCGGCGTCTCGCCCGCCGCCGTCGACACTCTGCTCTCCGAATGCCGCGAGACCCACGGCCTGGCGATCCAGGGCCTGATGTGCATCCCTCCGGCCGAGGCCCCGCCCTCCGCCCATTTCGCGCTGCTGGCCCGCATCGCCGCGCGTCACAACCTGCCGATCCTCTCGATGGGCATGAGCGCGGATTACCCGGCCGCGATCCAGATGGGCGCCACCCATGTCCGCGTCGGCACCGCGATCTTCGGCGCTCGCCCGCGCAAGGGGTGAGGCGAGGGGGCGCGCAACGGGGGAGCGACGCTCGGGCCCTCCGCCTCACGTGCTGATCGTGCCGAGACGTCGAGCCCGCTACGCTTCCTTCGACAGGCCGTTGGATTCCTGCATCCAGGTTTTCGGACCTGTGACGCAGCCCTCCTCCCTCCTGCGGGGAGGCGTTGGAGGTGGGGGGTTGAGCGACCCTCATGCTGCGGAACCCGCATCACAGAATCTGGACCACCCGCGCCAGGGCGGTGCACAGGTCCGCCGCCTCGGACGCGCCGTAGCGGGCCTCAAAATCCGCCTGGGCCACGCGCCAGAGGGGTTCGGCCTCGGCGAGGCGCTGCCGCCCGGCCTCGGTGAGGTGCAGGGCGCGCGTCCGCCCGTTCGGACCCGGGCCGACGCCCACGAGGCCGTCCCGCTCCAGGGGCTTGAGGGCGCGGCCCAGGGTCGTCCGGTCCATCGCCATCGCGTCGGCGAGCCCGTTGATCGAGATCGGCCCGAGCCGCCGCAGGCCGATCAGCATGGAATATTGCGAGGTGCGCAGGCCCATGGCGGCGAGGTGCCGGTCGTAGAACTGCGTCACCTGACGGGCGCCCTGGCGGATCGCGTTGCAGTGGCAGATCACGGCGCGAGGCTGGAACTCGTCCACGGGGCACTCCGGCGGGCACGGATCGCTTGTCTAATACGTGCATATGCGCCTATGCAAGGCGCAGCGCCCCGGCAGCCGGCGCCTCGGAGCGACGCGCCATGGCCACCGATCCCACCCTCCGCCTCTCCGATGCCGTCGCGGCCGGGTTGGCCCGTCGCGGCCTGCATTATGGCTGGGCGGTGGCCGGCGTGACCTTCCTGACCATGCTGGTGACGGCCGGCGCGGTCGGGGCGCCCGGCGTGCTGATCCTGCCGCTGCAGAAGGAATTCGGCTGGGACACGGCGACGATCGGCTCGGCTTTGGCCGTGCGCCTGGTCCTGTTCGGCCTGATGGGGCCGTTCGCCGCCGCCCTGATGAACCGCTACGGCCCGCGCCGGATCGTGCTCCTGGCCCTCCTGCTCATCGCCGGCGGGCTGCTGGCCTCCCTGGGGATGACCCAGGTCTGGCAGCTCGTCCTGCTCTGGGGCGTGGTGGTTGGCATCGGCACGGGGCTGACCGCGCTGGTGCTGGGGGCCACGGTGGCGACCCGCTGGTTCTCGCACCGGCGCGGCCTCGTCGTCGGGCTGCTCACCGCGAGTTCCGCCACCGGACAGTTGGTGGTGCTGCCCCTGCTGGCCGCCCTGACCGAGGCCCTGGGCTGGCGCGCCGCGCTGCTGGTGATCTGCGGGCTCCTCCTGGCGGCCGGCCTCGGCGTGCTCGCCCTGATGCGCGACCGCCCGGAAGATCTGGGGTTGGCCCCTTACGGCGAGACCCCGCCAGCGATGGACAAGATCCCGCCGGTGGCGGGCAAGATTCCGCCGGTGGCGGACAAGATCCCGCCCGGGCCGAGCGCCGGCGGGGCCGTCGCGGCCCTGCGGGACGCCGCCGCCACCCGGGTGTTCTGGGTGCTGTTCGCCACCTTCTTCATCTGCGGGGCCAGCACCAACGGGCTGATCCAGACCCACTTCATCCCGCTCTGCGCCGATTACGGCATCGGGCCGGTGCAGGGCGCCAGCGTGCTCGCCGCCATGGGGGTGTTCGATTTCGTCGGCACCGTGGCCTCGGGCTGGCTCTCCGACCGCTACGACAACCGCTGGCTCCTGTTCTGGTACTACGGCCTGCGCGGCCTCTCGCTGATGTTCCTGCCGTTCTCGGATTTCTCCTTCGTCGGCCTGTCGCTGTTCGCGGTGTTCTACGGCCTCGACTGGATCGCCACGGTGCCGCCCACCGTCCGGCTGACGGCGGCGCGGTTCGGGCGCGAGCGCGCCAACCTGGTCTTCGGCTGGGTCTTCGCCGGGCACCAGCTCGGGGCGGCGACCATCGCGTACGGGGCCGGCCTCTCGCGCACCGAACTCGCGAGCTACCTGCCGGCCTTCTTCGCCGCCGGGGCTCTCTGCCTCGTCGCCGCCGGGCTGATCCTCACCCTCGGCCGTCCGGCCCGGGACGCTGCCCCGGTGGCCAATCCGGCCCACGCCTGAGCGGCGTGCACGCCCCGCGAGGGTGAGCCAAGCCCCGCGAGGGTGAGCCAAGCCCCGCGCGGGTGAGCCAAGCCCCGCGAGGGGGCTCGCAACGCCCGCGATCAAACGCGCACGCTTCTCGAGGGTGCGCCAAGTCCCGCGCTCTGGTCCGGATGATGCTTGGGGGCCGGCCACCGATGCCGCGCCCGAATCCCGTTTTCCCCCGACCCGATCCGAATCGACCCGTGCCCCACGCTCCGCCCCCTCGGCGCGGAGCGTGGGCGCCTGCGTGCCGTAAAGCTGCACCTGCCCGGAAAAGCGGCAAATCTCTGGAAATGTCAGCGTGGGACCCGGCCATGGCCGTCAAGGCCCTGGACCTTCCGCTCAAGGTCTCGGCACTGTCCGACACAGCACCGCCACATTCACGGGCGCGCGCCCGCCTTCTCGCCACGGGCGCTCGCCCGGATGCCCGATCACAGGGGACGACGACGCGATGAACTACAACTGGAACTGGGGCATCTTCTTCGAGGCCTCCCCGGAAGGCACCGGGACCTACGCGGACATGCTGCTCTCGGGCCTGATGTGGACGGTGGTGACGGCGCTCTGCGCCTGGGTCATCGCCTTCTTCCTCGGCTCGGTCGTCGGCGTGATGCGGACCCTGCCGTCGAAGACCGCCAACACCGTCGGCACGGTCTATGTCGAGCTGTTCCGCAACATCCCGCTGCTGGTGCAGATGTTCCTCTGGTACTTCGTCCTGCCGGAGGTGCTGCCAGAATCCTGGGGTAGCTGGGTCAAGCAGCTCCCCAACGCGCCGTTCTACACCGCCGTGGTGTGCCTGGGCTTCTTCACCGCCTCCCGCGTCGCCGAGCAGGTGCGCGCCGGCATCCAGGCCCTGCCGCGCGGGCAGAAGATGGCCGGCACCGCCATGGGCCTGACGGTGTACCAGACCTACCGCTACGTGCTCCTGCCGAGCGCCTACCGGATGATCCTGCCGCCGCTGACCTCGGAATTCCTGAACAACCTCAAGAACACCTCCGTGGCGCTGACCATCGGCCTGCTCGAACTCACCGCGCGGGCCCGCGCCATGCAGGAATTCTCGTTCCAGGTGTTCGAGGCCTTCACCGCCGCCACCATCCTGTACGTGCTCATCAACGTCGTGGTGATCTTCATCTCCGGCTGGATCGAGCGTCGCGTCGCCGTCCCGGGCCATCGCTGAAGGCCCGTCCCCCGCCGCCACGTTCTTCAAGGATCGCCGCGATGCTCGCGAATTTCGACGTCTCCGTCATCACCTCCGCGCTGCCGTACCTGTTCTTCGACGGCATGCGCTTCACCCTGACCCTGACGGCGCTGGCCGCCCTCGGGGGCATCGTCCTCGGCACCCTCATCGCCATGATGCGGCTCTCCAGCATCCCGGTGGTGCCGCTGGTGGCCAAGAGCTACGTCAACCTGATGCGGTCGCTGCCCCTCGTGCTGGTGATCTTCTGGTTCTACTTCCTGGTGCCCTATCTCGGGCAGTGGGTGACCGGGGCCGACCGGCCGATGACGGTGGGCGCCTTCACCTCCTCGCTGGTGACCTTCACGCTGTTCGAGGCGGCCTACTTCTCCGAGATCATGCGCGCGGGCATCCAGTCGATCCCCAAGGGCCAGGCGGCGGCGGCCTCGGCCCTGGGCCTGACCTACTTCTCGGCCATGCGCACGGTGATCCTGCCCCAGGTCTTCCGCAACATGACCCCGATCCTGCTGACCCAGACCATTGTGCTCTTCCAGGACACCTCGCTGGTCTACGTGCTCTCGATCACCGACTTCCTCGGCGCGGCCTCGAAGATCGCCCAGCGCGATGGCCGCCTCGTGGAAATGTATCTGTTCGCGGCCGTGGTCTACTTCGCGGTCTGCTTCATCGCCTCGATGGCGGTGCGCCATCTCCAGAAGAAGATCGCCATCATCCGCTGACGCCCGAGCGTCCCGCCGCATCCCGAGCCTTGAGGATTCCTCCCATGCGCACTCCGCTGAACACGTCGCAGGCCCCCGGCACCGCGGGCCCCATGATCACCATGAAGTCCGTCAGCAAATGGTACGGCGACTTCCAGGTCCTCACCGACTGCACCACCGCCGTGAACAAGGGCGAGGTCGTGGTGGTGTGCGGCCCCTCGGGCTCCGGCAAGTCGACCCTGATCAAGTGCGTCAACGCCCTGGAGCCCTTCCAGAAGGGTGAGATCGTGGTCGACGGCACCGCCGTGCACGACAAGAAGACCAACCTGCCGAAGCTGCGCGCCCGGGTCGGCATGGTGTTCCAGCATTTCGAGCTGTTCCCGCACCTGTCGATCACCGAGAACCTGACCCTGGCCCAGATGAAGGTGCTCAAGCGCGATCCGGGCGCCGCCCTGGATACCGGCCTGAAGCTCCTCGACCGGGTCGGCCTCTCGGCCCATGCCAAGAAGTATCCGGGCCAGCTCTCGGGCGGCCAGCAGCAGCGCGTGGCCATCGCCCGCGCGCTCGCCATGAACCCGGTGGTGATGCTGTTCGACGAACCGACTTCGGCCCTCGACCCCGAGATGGTCGGCGAGGTGCTCGACGTCATGGTCCAGCTCGCCCGCGAAGGCATGACCATGATGTGCGTGACCCACGAGATGGGCTTCGCCCGCAAGGTCGCCAACCGGGTCATCTTCATGGACAAGGGCGAGATCGTCGAGGACGCCACCAAGGACGACTTCTTCGGCAACGCCCGCTCCGAGCGGGCGCAGAACTTCCTGTCCAAGATTTTGGTGCACTGAGCCTGGTGCATTGAGCCTGGTCCACCCGTTCTGGCGCCTTCATGAGAGCCGGTTCCGTCGCGACGGAACCGGCTCTTTCGCGTTCAGAAGCCCCTCGCTCCAGAATCTCTCGTGCGACGCTCGCCTCGTCCCACGGCCTCGCCCCGGCGGTCGCCGGGATCGGGACTGTCGGGGGGAGGGGGTGCGGCCGGCGATGGCGGGTGCGTCAGCTCGCGGGGGGGCCTCGCACCAGACCGCCGCATGTCCGGAAACCCAGACAAAAAAACTGAAACCCGTAACAAAATTCGCAGACCAAATACGGGGTGATTCCCCGAAGCCATTGCGGCGAAAGGAGAACCGGGCTTGGTTGCAGGTGGCACGAACGCTGCTCAGCGGGGATCAGCCACATAAGCGGGTCCCAAGGCCCGCAGAAAAAGCCTTCAGGAGGATGCCATGGAGCGTAGCCGCGACCTCGATCCCGTCGAGACGCAGGAATGGCTCGATTCGCTGGACGGCGTCCTCGACGTCGATGGGCCGGAGCGGGCGCATTACCTGATCGAGCAGGTCATCGACGGGGCCCGCAAGAAGGGCGCTCCGGTCCCCTACTCGGCCAACACCGCCTACCTGAACACGATCCTGCCCGAGAAGCAGGACCCGCATCCCGGCGACCGGATCATCGAGCACCGCATCCGCTCGGCCATCCGCTGGAACGCCATCGCGATCATCCTGCGGGCCAACAAGGATTCGTCGGAACTCGGCGGGCACATCGCCAGCTTCCAGTCGGCCGCGACCCTCTACGACACCGGCTTCATGCATTTCTGGCGCGCGGCCGACGCCCACCACGGCGGCGACCTCATCTACGTGCAGGGCCATTCCTCGCCCGGCATCTATGCCCGCGCCTTCCTGGAGGGGCGCCTCACCGAGGACCAGCTCCTCGGCTTCCGCCAGGAGGTCGGCGGCAAGGGCCTGTCGTCCTATCCGCATCCCTGGCTGATGCCGGATTTCTGGCAGTTCCCCACCGTCTCCATGGGCCTCGGCCCCCTGATGGCGATCTATCAGGCCCGCTTCCTGCGCTACCTGCACCACCGCAACCTGGCGCAGACGGATGGCCGCAAGGTCTGGGCCTTCATGGGCGACGGCGAGATGGACGAGCCGGAAAGCCTCGGCGCCATCGCGCTCGCGGCGCGCGAAAAACTCGACAACCTCGTCTTCGTCATCAACTGCAACCTCCAGCGCCTCGACGGGCCGGTGCGCGGCAACGGCAAGATCGTCCAGGAGCTGGAGGCCGATTTCCGGGGCGCCGGCTGGAACGTCATCAAGGTGCTGTGGGGGTCGGGCTGGGACGCCCTGATCCAGAAGGATAGCACCGGTATGCTGGCGCGCCTGATGGAGGAATGCGTCGACGGCGAGTACCAGGACTTCAAGTCGAAGAACGGCGCCTATATCCGCGAGCACTTCTTCGGGCGCTACCCCGAGACCGCGGCCCTGGTGGCCGACATGAGCGACGACGACATCTGGCGCCTCACCCGCGGCGGACACGACCCGCGCAAGGTCTTCGCCGCCTACAGCGCCGCCTCCCGGCACAAGGGCCAGCCGACCCTCATCCTGGCCAAGACCGTCAAGGGCTACGGCATGGGCGAGTCCGGCGAGGGCCAGAACATCACCCATCAGCAGAAGAAGATGGGCGAGGCGGTGCTGCGCCAGTTCCGCGACCGCTTCCAGATCGACCTGACCGACGACCAGCTGAAGGAGATCCCCTTCATCAAGTTCCCCGAGGGCAGCCCCGAGCACCGCTACCTGATGGCGCGGCGGGAAGCCCTGGGCGGACCGCTGCCCGCGCGCCGGCGCAAGTCGCAGGCTCTCGAAATCCCGCCGCTCTCGGCCTTCTCGGCCCAGCTCAAGGAGACCGCGGGTCGCGAGATCTCCACCACCATGGCCTTCGTGCGCATCCTCAACACGCTGCTGCGCGACAAGACCATCGGCCACCGCATCGTGCCGATCGTGCCCGACGAGAGCCGCACCTTCGGCATGGAGGGCATGTTCCGCCAGTTCGGCATCTTCTCGCAGGTCGGCCAGCTCTACCGGCCGGAGGATGCGAACCAGCTCATGTATTACAAGGAGGACAAGAACGGTCAGATGCTCCAGGAGGGCATCAACGAGCCGGGCGCGATGTCGTCCTGGATCGCGGCCGCGACCTCCTACTCGCATTCCGACGCGCCGACGATTCCGTTCTACGTCTACTACTCGATGTTCGGCTTCCAGCGGGTCGGCGACCTCGCCTGGGCGGCGGGCGACATGCGGGCGCGCGGCTTCCTCATCGGCGGCACCGCCGGGCGCACCACCCTCAACGGCGAGGGCCTGCAGCACGAGGACGGCCACAGCCACCTGATCGCGTCGACCATCCCGAACTGCGTCTCCTACGACCCGACCTTCTCGTACGAAGTGGCGGTGATCGTGCAGGACGGCCTGCGCCGGATGTATGCCGAGCAGGAGGACGTGTTCTACTACATCACCGTGATGAACGAGAACTACGAGCACCCCGGCATGCCCGAGGGCGCCGAGGCCGACATCATCAAGGGCATGTACCTCTTCAAGGAAGGCCCGAAGGAAACGACCGAGGGTCTGCGCGTGCAGCTCCTCGGCTCGGGCACCATCCTGCGCGAGGTCATCGCCGCCGCCGACCTGCTGGCGCAGGATTTCGGGATCAGCGCCGACATCTGGAGCTGCCCGAGCTTCACCGAATTGCGTCGCGACGCCATGGCGGCGGAGCGCTGGAACCTGCTGCACCCGCTCGAGGGCCGGCGCCTCTCCCATGTGGAGACCTGCCTGACCGGGCGCACCGGCCCGGTGGTGGCCGCCACCGATTACATGCGCCTGTTCGCCGACCAGATCCGCACCTGGGTGCCGGGCCGTTACCGCGTGCTCGGGACGGACGGCTTCGGCCGTTCCGACTACCGCGCCCGCCTGCGCGACTTCTTCGAGGTCAACCGGCACTGGGTCGTGGTGGCGGCCCTGCACAGCCTCGCCGAGGACGGCGTGATCCCCGCCCGGACGGTGGCCGACGCCATCGCCAAGTACGGCATCGATACGGACCGGCCGGCACCCTGGACCGTCTGATCCGGCCCGGCGCCGGCGGCCCGATCCGGGCGGCCGGCGCCCCCGAATCCCCGACCTTTCACCGAACACATCACCGGACGAGGGAGCCCGCGAGAGGCTCCGACTCAAGCCAGGGAGAATGCGCAATGGGCATCGAGATCCAGATTCCGGATATCGGCGACTTCAAGGAGATCCCGATCATCGAGATCCACGTGAAGGAGGGCGACACGATCGGACCCGACGACCCGCTGGTCTCGCTGGAATCCGACAAGGCGACCATGGACGTGCCCTCGCCGAGCGCCGGCGTCGTCGAAAAAATCCTGGTCAAGCTGGGCGACAAGGTCAGCGAAGGCTCGCCGCTCCTGGTGTTCAAGGGCGAGGCGGCCACCAGCCCCGCCAAGGCCTCCAGCGGCCCAGCCAAGGCCGCCGAGGCCCCGGCCGGCGCCGACAGCGCCGCGCTCCTGGCCAAGCAGGAGCAAGCCCCGAGTTCTGCCTCGAGTTCCCGCCCGAGCGCCCCGACTGCGCCTGCGGCGCCGGTCGGCACCCTCCCCGATTTCTCGCAGGTCCATGCCAGCCCCGGCGTGCGCCGCCTCGCCCGCGAACTCGGCCTCGACCTGACCGCCGTGAAGGGCACCGGCGAGAAGGGCCGGATCACCAAGGAGGACGTGAAGGGGCATCTCACCCGCGCGGCCGCGCCGGCCGCCGGCGCCTCCGGCACGGCCGCGTTTGCCGGCGGCGGCATGGGCATCCCGGAGATCCCGGCGGTGGACTTTTCCAAGTTCGGCCCGATCGAGACCCAGCCGCTGTCGCGGATCAAGAAGATCTCCGGCGCGCACCTGCACCGGTCCTGGCTCAACGTGCCGCTGGTCACCCACCAGGACGAGTCGGACATCACCGAGACCGACGCCTACCGCAAGGAGCTCGACAACGCGGGCAAGGCGCTGAAGGACAACGGCTACCGCGTCACCCTGCTGGCCTTCCTGATCAAGGCCGCCGTCTCGGCCCTGCGCAAGCACCCCGAATTCAACGCCTCGCTCAGCCCCGAGAAGGACGCGCTGATCCTCAAGCGCTACTACAACATCGGCGTGGCGGTCGACACGCCGGACGGCCTCGTGGTGCCGGTGATCAAGGAGGCCGACCGCAAGGGGATCATCGAGATCAGCCGCGACCTCGGGGCGATTTCGGCGAAAGCCCGCGACGGCAAGCTCGGGGCGGCCGACATGCAGGGCGCCACCTTCTCGATCTCCAGCCTCGGCGGCATCGGCGGCACGTCCTTCACGCCGCTGGTCAACGCCCCCGAGGTCGCGATCCTGGGCGTCGCCCGCGCCAAGATGAGCCCGGTCTGGAACGGCACCGCGTTCGAGCCGCGCCTGATCGTGCCGCTCTCGCTCTCCTACGATCACCGCGTCATCGACGGCGCGCTCGCCGCGCGCTTCGCCCGCCACCTCGCCCACGTCCTGGAGGACGTCCGCCGCCTCGTCGTCTGACGACGGAGCCCGGCCCGCGCGACCCAACGAGTGAGGTGACCTGATGAGCAGCAACGACGTCCACCTGCCGGATATCGGCGACTTCCAGAACGTGCCCGTGATCGAGGTCAGCGTCGGCCCCGGCGACGTGATCGCGGTCGACGACGTGATCATCGTGCTGGAATCCGACAAGGCCACCATGGACATCCCGTCTCCGGTGGCCGGCACGGTGGCCGAGGTGCGGATCAAGCCCGGCGACAGCGTCAGCCAGGGCGACCTGATCCTGGTGATGGCCGAGGCGGCCGGCACCGGCACGCCGAAGCCCACGGTGACCGACACGACGACATCCGGTGCCGCATCCGCCTCCCCGGGCGGCCACGCCCCGGGCGAGGGTCAGGCCGGCTACGGCTCCTCGGCCACCGCGACCGGCGGGGCGGCGCCCGCTCCGGCTCCGAAGGGCGCGGCCCCCGTGTCCGGCGAGGAGATGCGGGCCCAGGTGCTCGTCATCGGCGCGGGTCCCGGCGGCTACACCGCCGCCTTCCGGGCGGCCGATCTCGGCCAGTCGGTGGTGCTGGTCGAGCGCTGGCCGAATCTCGGCGGCGTCTGCCTCAATGTCGGCTGCATCCCGTCGAAGGCCCTGCTGCACGCCGCCAAGGTCATCGACGAGAGTCACGCCATGGCGGCGCACGGCATCAGCTTCACGGCGCCGCAGATCGACATCGACAAGCTGCGGGCCTGGAAGGACGGGGTGGTCAAGCGCCTCACCGGGGGCCTCTCGGGCCTCGCCAAGCAGCGCAAGGTCACGGTGGTGATGGGCGAGGCCCGCTTCGTCTCACCGCATCAGGTCGCGGTGGAGCACGAGGGCCGGACCCGCGTGATCGGTTTCGACCACGCCATCATCGCGGCCGGCTCCGAGCCGGTGCAGATGCCCTTCATCCCGCATGACGACCCGCGGGTCATCGACTCGACGGGGGCGCTCGAACTCGACGGCGTCCCGGCCCGCCTGCTGGTGATCGGCGGCGGCATCATCGGGCTGGAGATGGCGACCGTCTATCACGCCCTCGGCTCCCAGGTGACCATCGTCGAGCTGATGGACCAGATCATCCCCGGCGCCGACCGGGACCTGGTCACGCCGCTGATGAAGCGCATCCAGAAACAATACGAGGCGATCCACCTCAAGGCCAAGGTCACCGCCGTCGAGGCCACGTCCGAGGGCCTGAAGGTCTCGTTCGAGGGCGGCAGCGCGCCGGCGACCGACACCTTCGACAAGGTGCTGGTCTCGGTCGGGCGGCGCCCCAACGGCCATCGCATCGGCGCCGAGGCGGCGGGGGTCGCCGTCGACGCGCGCGGCTTCATCGGGGTGGACCGGCAGATGCGGACCAACGTGCCCCACATCTTCGCCATCGGCGACGTGGTCGGCCAGCCGATGCTGGCCCACAAGGCGACCCACGAGGGCAAGGTCGCGGCGGAAGTCGCCGCCGGCAAGCCCAGCGCCTTCGATGCCAAGGTCATCCCCTCGGTGGCCTATACCGACCCCGAGGTGGCCTGGGTCGGCCTGACCGAGAACGAGGCCCGGGCGAAGGGGATCACGCTCGGCAAGGGCGTCTTCCCGTGGGCGGCCTCCGGGCGTTCGCTGGCGCTCGGGCGCGAGGAGGGCCTGACCAAGGTGCTGTTCGATCCCGAGACCGACCGCATTCTCGGCTGCGGCATCGTCGGCCCCTCGGCCGGCGACCTCATCGCGGAGGCGGCGCTGGCCATCGAGCTGGGGGCGGATGCCGAGGATATCGGCCTGACCATCCACCCGCACCCGACCCTGTCGGAGACGATCGGGCTGGCGGCGGAGGCCTTCGAAGGCACCATCACCGACCTCTACATGCCGAAAAAGGACGGGCCGAAAAAGGACGGGCCGAAATAGGCTCGCTGACCGCCTGCGAACCGCGCGGCCCCGTCTCCGGGGACCGCCCAGGCGACGACCCGACCCCGGGCCACGCGGACCGGGAACGGCCGGCCGATGCCCGGACGAGGCACGCGCCGGCCCCGTCGCGGACCCCTTAGCAACCGATCTGTGGAACGAACACCATGAGCAAGGACACCGACCTGCGCACCGCGGGCGCCGCCGCCAACGCCGATGCCGGCACCGAGGCCGCCCTGACCCGGGCCGCCCTCGACTATCACCGCTTTCCGACCCCGGGGAAGATCGCGGTCCAGCCGACCAAGGACATGAGCACCCAGCGCGATCTCGCGCTCGCCTATTCCCCCGGCGTCGCGGCCGCCTGCATGGCCATCCACCACGCGCCCGACGAGGCCTACAGCCTGACCTCGCGCGGCAACCTCGTCGCCGTCATCACCAACGGCACGGCGGTGCTGGGCCTCGGCAATATCGGCGCGCTCGCCGGCAAGCCCGTGATGGAGGGCAAGGGCTGCCTGTTCAAGAAGTTCGCCGGCATCGACGTGTTCGACATCGAGATCGACGAGACCGACCCGGAGAAGTTCATCGAGACCGTCGCCCGCCTGGAGCCGACCTTCGGCGGCATCAACCTCGAGGACATCAAGGCCCCCGAATGCTTCGTCATCGAGACGAAGCTGCGCAAGCGCATGAAGATCCCGGTCTTCCACGACGACCAGCACGGCACCGCCATCGTCGCCGCCGCCGCCCTGATCAACGCCCTCCAGGTGGTGGGCAAGCCGATCGAGACGGCCCGCCTCGTCTGCTCGGGCGCGGGCGCCGCCGCCATCGCCTGCCTCAACATCCTGGTGGGCCTCGGCCTGAGCAAGGAGAACATCGTCGTCTGCGATTCCCGCGGCGTGGTCTCCACCGACCGGATGGCCTCCCTCGACGCGCAGAAGCGCGCCTATGCCCGCGAGACCGAGGCACGCACCCTCGGCGATGCGGTCAAGGATGCCGACATCTTCCTCGGCGTCTCCCAGGGCGGCGTGCTCAAGCCCGAGATGGTCGCCAGCATGGCCGACAGGCCGATCATCCTGGCGCTCGCCAACCCCGACCCGGAGATCCTGCCGGCGCTGGCCAAGCAGGTGCGTCCGGATTGCCTCATCGCCACCGGACGCTCGGACTACCCGAATCAGGTCAACAACGTCCTGTGCTTCCCCTTCATCTTCCGGGGCGCCCTCGACGTCGGCGCCACCGAGATCAACGAGGCGATGAAGCGCGCCGCCGTGCGCGCCATCGCCGACCTCGTCCATGCCGAGCCGTCGGATGTGGTCGCGGCGGCCTATGGCGGCCACGAGCTGCGCTTCGGGCCCGACTACCTGATCCCGCGCCCGTTCGACCCGCGCCTGATCACCACCGTCGCCCCGGCGGTGGCCCAGGCCGCCATCGACAGCGGCGTCGCCACCCGGCCGTTCCAGGACGTCGAGTCCTACCGCCGCTCCCTGGAGCGCCTGGTCTACACCTCCGGCACGGTGATGCAGCCGGTCTTCGCCGCGGCCTCCGAGACGGGCCTGAAACGGATCGCCTATGCGGAGGGCGAGGAGGACCGCGTGCTCCGCGCCGCCCAGGTGGTGGTCGACGAGCGCCTCGCCACCCCGGTCCTGGTCGGACGGGCCGAGACCATCGCCCGGAAGATCGCCGGTCTCGGCCTGCGCATCCGCATCGGCACCGACGTGCACGTCGCCGAGACCGCGCCCGAGACAGCGCCCGAGACGGCGTCTGAGGCCCGCGCCACCGTTCAAGCGGCCCGGCTCCTCGCCGCCGGCGCGGTCGACGGCCTGCTCTGCGGCACCACCGGCACCTATCCGGCCCACCTCGCGGAGGTGGCCGGGGCGATCGGCCTGAAGCCGGGCGCGCAGGGGCTCGCCGCCATGGGCCTGCTGCAACTGCCCCGGCACACGCTGTTCATCTGCGATCCCTACATCCACCGCGACCCGAGCGCCGCGGAGATCGCCGACATGACGGTGCAGGCCGCTGCGGAGATGCGCCGCTTCGGCCAGACGCCGCGCGTCGCCCTGGTCGCGGCGTCGAATTTCGGCAGCATCGACGATCCGGTGTCGCGCAAGATGCGGGAGGCCCTGGCGCTCATCCGCACCCGGGCGCCGGATCTCGAGATCGACGGCGAGATGTCGGCCGACACGGCGCTCAGCCGGACGATCCTGGGTCGCTTGCGGCCGGATTCGGCCCTCACCGCCGAGGCCAACCTCCTCGTCATGCCGAACCTGGAGGCGGCCAACATCACCTTCAACGCCCTCAAGGTGGTGGCCGGCCAGAGCGTCTCCGTCGGCCCGATCCTGCTCGGCGCGGCAAAGCCGGTCCACATCCTCACCCCCACCGCCACCGTACGGGGCATCGTCAACATGACGGCCCTGACGGCGGTCTCCGCCGCCGTGGCGGGCTGACCGGGCATCCGGCAGCCGGGGTCTTCGGCAGGACAGCGCCGCTCCCTCTCCCCACACAGGGGAGGGGGACGCGGTCCGTCGGCAAGGGTGTGGCGAACACGCGGAGGGCGCCTCGATCAGGACCTCGGCGACCGTCTCGAAACATCCCGCTCCGGGCCGTCCAGATACGCCTTCAGCCCCCCGGCCAGATGATCGAACAGGGCGCGGATGCGGCGCGTCGTGCGCAGGTCCTCGTGCATGACGAGCCAGATTCCGACCTCGGCCAGGACGATCTCGGGCAGGACCGGCACCAGATCCGGGTCGCGCCGCCCGATGCCGTCCTGGCAGTAGCCGATGCCGAAGCCGGCGCGCAGCGCCGCCAGCAGGCCGAGATCGTCGGCGCAGGAGAACGCGAAGGTCAGGTCGTGGCCGAGGGTCGGGCGAACCCGCTCGGCATGGGCCGCGCGCCCGATCAGGCTGTGCCGGCCGAGATCCGCCGCCGAGGCCGGGACGCCGCGCCGGGCGACGTAGGCGCGGTGGGCGTAGAACCGGATCGGCGCCGTGCCGATGCGCCGGGCCACGAGGGCGCTCTGCGTCGGGGCGACGTTGCGCACGGCCAGATCGGCATCGCGGCGCAGCAGATCCTCGGTCCGGTCGCTCAAGGACAGTTCGAGGTCGACCCCCGGATGGGCGTCGTGGAAGCCTGCCAGCAGGGCCGGCAGCACGGCCCCGCCCAGGAAGGTGCTGGCGGTCAGGCGGATGCGGCCCCGCATCGCGTCGGGGGCGCCCGAGGCCCGCCGCATCAGCGCGGCTGCGGCCGCCGCCATCGCCTCGGCCTGGGGCAGGAGGTCGAGGGCGCGGTCGGTGGGCCGCAGGCCGTCGCTCGATCGGGTGAACAGGGTCAGGCCCAGGCTTCGCTCCAGGGCCGCGATCTGCCGGCCCAGGGTCGGCTGGGTCAGGCTCAGCGCGCGGGCCGCGCCCGACAGGCTGCCCGCCTGGACCACGCCGAGAAAGGCCCGCCACAGGTGCCAGTCCGGATCGGCGTTTCGGTGTTCCATAGGACCATCCATGCATTTTCGTATGGCAGGTCACCGCCTTTCGGCAATGGGCGTAGAACCTCGCCGCCCGCATCCTCGCGTGGATTTCGACAGAGGAGTGAAGGCGATGACGGAGCGACTGGCCCTGGTCACGGGGGCGACAGGGGGCATCGGCGGGGCGGTGGCGGAGGCGCTGCTGCGGCACGGCTGGCGGGTGCGCGGCCTCGCCCGCGACCCCGAAAGGGCCAGACGGAGCGGGCCGGCGGGCCTCGACTGGGTTGCGGGCGACGCCCTGCGGGAGGCCGACCTGGTGCGGGCCGCCGCCGGCGCCCGCGTGCTGTTCCACGGGGCCAACCCGCCCGGCTACCGCCACTGGCGCGGCCTCGCGATGCCGATGCTGGCCCACGCGATCACGGCGGCACAGGGCGCGGGGGCGCGGCTGCTGCTGCCGGGAAGCCTCTACGTCTACGGCCCGGATGTGTTCACCCCGAAGGGCGGCGCCCGCCTCGGCGAGGACGCGCCCCGCCATCCCCGCACCCGCAAGGGGGCCGTGCGGGTCGAGATGGAGGCGATGCTCGCGGCGGCGGCGGAGGCCGGCCTCGCCTCGCTGGTGGTCCGCGCCGGCGACTTCTTCGGCCCGCGCGCCCCGAGTTCCTGGGTCACCACCGTGCTGATGCGGGAGGGCCGACCCGTGCGCCGGGTGGTCACCCCCGAGGTGCCGGGCGCCGGCCATGCCTGGGCCTACCTGCCCGATCTCGCCGAGACCTTCGCGCGCCTCGCCGACCGGGAGGCCGACCTGCCGCGCTGCCTGAGCCTGCACTTCCGCGGCCATCACCTGCACGGGTGCGGCATGGCCGAGGCGGTGGCCGATGCGGTGGCCGATGCGGTGGCTGAAGCGGCGGGCCGGGCGCATGGCGCGCGCCCGCCGGTCCGGCCGTTCCGGTGGCTGCCGGTCTATGCCGGGGCGCCCTTCGTCACCTTCCTGCGCGAGGTGATCGAGATGCGCTATCTGTGGTCGACGAGCCTCGAACTCGACAATGCCCGCCTCGTCGCCCTTCTGGGGGAGGAGCCGCACACGCCCCTCGCCATCGCCGTGCGCAGCAGCCTCGCCGCCCTGCAGGCCCGCGCCGCCCGAGGTGCGGGGTTCACTTGATCCGCCAGGATCAACCGATCCACAGGTGCGTGCGCGGGCCGATCCGGCGCAGCAGCCGGACCAGATCGGCGCGCCGGAGGGCGACGCAGCCCTCGGTCGGCAGGAAGCCGGGCCGCGCCACGTGCAGGAAGATCGCCGAGCCGCGCCCGCGTCGGATCGGCCCCCGGTTGTAATCGAGGTCGACCACGAGGTCGTAGAGTCCGTCCTCCCGCCACAGCCGCTCGTGCCCCACCCCCGGTGCCGGCAGGGCGATCGGCCGGTTGTAGCGCCGGTCGCGCGCATCGTCGCACCAGCCGTCCCCCGGCGCGCTCGGCGCCAAGGGGAGGGGGCTCGCCGGGCGGCTCGCGAAGTGATCCGGCCGGTAGACACCGCCGCGCAGGCGGAAGCGGCCGCGCGGGGAGGCGCCGTCGCCCTCGCGCTTGGTCTGGGTGATGCCGGCCCGCCCGAGGGCGCAGGGGACGATCGCCCCGCCCGCCAGGAGCTGGCCCCGGCTCCGGTCCGTGACGAGGGCGCGCACGCGCAGGTGTGGCAGGGCGACGCGCTGGGTCGTTCGCTTCGGAGGGCGCTTCATCGGCCGCTTATCGCGTGCCCGCCCGCCGGCTGCCAATCGAGTTTTTCGCCGGGGTTTTTGGCCGGGGTTGAGCGGCCGGCCGGGCAGCTCCCTGATCGGGAGCGCGAAACGCGCCGGCCCGGCCCTGAAACTTTCGGCTGCGCCGCGCCGTAGGGGCCGGATAGACTGCGCACAACCGTATTGTGCGCAGTTGAGATTGTGGGCTAAGTGTGCACGGTGTGATTTACATAAGGCATGCCGATGCCACCGTGTCATCATCGTTGCCTTGGAATGTGCTTGTGTGCCGAAGCCTCGGCGTCATCGTTCGTCTGCAGCCCGACAACCGCAGACGAACCCCGCGAAACTGCCTGAAAGTCCTTCGGTCGATGCCGAACACCCATCGCCTTCTGATCTGTGACGACGACGCCTCGCTGCGCGAGACGCTGATGGAACAGCTCGATCTCTACGACGAGTTCACCGTGCTGACGGCGGTGGACGCCCAGAGCGCCATCGCCCGCGTCACCGACGACCGCATCGATCTCGTGGTGATGGACGTCGCGCTGCCCGACATGGACGGGCGCGAGGGCGTGCGGGCCATGCGCCGCGGCGGCTATCGCGGCCCGGTCATCATGCTGACGGCGCAGGATTCCGAGGACGACACCGTCGAGGGCCTGGAAGCGGGCGCCAACGACTACGTCACGAAGCCGTTCAAGTTCGCGGTGCTGCTCGCCCGCATCCGCGCCCATCTGCGCAGCCACGAGGCCAGCGAGGACGCGGTCTTCCAGATCGGCCCCTACACCTTCCGGCCCGGCGCCAAGCTGCTGGTGGGCGAGCGCGGCTCCAAGCTGAAGCTCACCGAGAAGGAGACCGCGATCCTGCGCTTCCTGTATCGGGCCGGGCGCGAGGTGGTGGGCCGCGACACGCTGCTGGCCGAGGTCTGGGGCTACAACGCCCAGGTCACCACCCACACCCTCGAGACGCACATCTACCGCCTGCGCCAGAAGATCGAGCCGAACCCGGCCCTCGCGGCGATTCTCGTCACCGAGGGCGGCGGCTACAAGCTCCTGCCGTAGGAGCGCTCCTCCAGCCCGGGCCGCGCGCGGGAAACGTCCGAGGAGGGAGGCCCGTCGCCCGGCCGCTTCCCGGAGGATGGGCTTGGCCCGGCGGAGATCGGTTCAGTCCATCGGCTCCTCGGGTGGCGGGACATCCTCCCCCATCCAGACCCCGGCAAACGTCAAGGTCGCCGTGTAGACGGTGAGGTTGCCCGCGTTGCGAACGGACACCGTGAAAGCCTGTTTGTCCCCGTCCTGCGGGATCACGCCCTTGGCGATCTCCGGCAACGCCTTCATCGCTTCGTGACGGATCTCGTCAGAGCCGGCGCACTCGTGGCCGACGGAGTCCCGCATCACCGTTCCATCGAAGAAATCAAAGAAGTACCGGGCCATACGCCACTCCTGCCTGCCCTTCTCTCACATGACAATTTCGGGGCGCGCCCTGCGGTTCTGTGGGGTGGCCGACCGTGCCGAGCCGTCCCATGCGACCCCTCCGCTCGCCGACTCACCGGCTCGGCCATCATCCGCGTCCGGGACGGCCTCGTCCGGGACGGCCTCGCTGAACGGCCTGCGCCTTCGAGAGCGAGGACGCGTTGGGCATCCGCATCCTCGCTCTCGAAGGCGCAGACCGTCCGATCCTGGACGAGGTGGGTGCGGACCCTGGCCATCGGGTCGCGTGCTTCCCTCAGGGCATGGTCTCGCGCCGCGTCGAGATCCGGCAATGCGTCGCCCTCGGGATCGACCGCCCATCCGTCGGCGCCAGGACGGTAGCGGAGGGTGAAGAGGGCGTGCGGCCGCTGTCGAGCAGCACCGGCGAGGCGCTGACCAAACCTTCGCGCCCGATGATCCCGACCGCGATGCGATTGCCGGCGACATCGGCCAGGACGGAGGTGTAGCCGACCTCGGGGAAGAACACTTGCGCGACCGGCTCGTGCGGAGCGATCAGGGTCTGCCGCAACTCGGTCGGCATGAGCCTGAGATGCGGCTGGAGCAGCGCGAAATCGTGCCCGGATAGACGGTGCAAGAGGCGGTTGCGGACATCGGCGTGATGGGGCGGGGCCATAGGTCTTTTCCTGCGTGGGCAGTCTTTTCCTGCGTGGGCAGTCTTTTCCTGCGTGGGCAAGAGCGCACGCAGGCTCCCAAGCGCCTGCGCCCAGGGGCCCGGACCAAGCCGGGTCCCTCCTCCGAGGGTCAGGCGAAGGCGTAGTCGCTGGTCGTCAGCACCTGACCCGGCGCACCGCCCGCGCTGACCAGGATCTGCCCCTCCGACAGGCCCGCATCGTCCTGCACCTCGTACACCCGCGCATTGCCTGAAATACCGACCAGCTCCAGCGTCGAGCCCGCGGCAAAGCCCGTGAAGCGGATCACGTCGCCCCCGGCCTGGCCCGCGCCCTGGAAGTCCACGATCAGGTCGGTGGCACCCGTCAGGGAAAGATCGCCACGGGCGATGTGGAAGGTGTCGTTGCCCGCACCGCCACCCAGGCGGTCGGCACCGAGGCCGCCCGTGAGGCTGTCGTTGCCGGCGCCGCCCGTGACGATGTCGTTGCCCGCGCCGCCGTTGAGCGCGTCGTTGCCGGCACCACCCCGAAGGGTGTCGTCGCCCTCCAGACCCGCGATCTGCACGCGCGTGGTGGCGGAGGCGTAGTCCAGCGTATTGGCGCCGGCCGTGCCGCGCACATAGCTGCCGGTCGCGGTTTGCCCGACGAGGACGCTCACGGTGGCCGTATCGCTGAGCCCGGTCCCGTCCTCGACCTGGTAGGTGAAGCTGGCCTGACCCGTGAAGCCGGCCTTCNTTTGCCCGACGAGGACGCTCACGGTGGCCGTATCGCTGAGCCCGGTCCCGTCCTCGACCTGGTAGGTGAAGCTGGCCTGACCCGTGAAGCCGGCCTTCGGCGTGAAGACGACCTGGCCGTTGCCGAGGCTCACCGAGCCGTTGGTGGCGTCGCCGACCGCCGTGAGGGTGAGCGTGTCGCCATCGGCGTCGGTGTCGTTGCTCAGAAGCTGCGCCACCGGGATGAGCAGGGGCTGGCCGGCGCCGGTAGCGCCGCTGTCGTCGCTGGCTTCGGGCGCGTCCGCCACGGGCGTGACCGTGAGAACGATGGGGGCGTGAGGAAGATGACCGCCGTTCGGCCCGGCGATGATATCGAAGGTGTCGGTGCCGTGGAAGTTTGCATTCGGCTGATAGTACACCAACTGATTGCGCGCGTCCGCAGGGTCACGCTCCGAGTAGACCACACCGTGATTTGGCTGATCGTAGAAGAACGTTCCGCCGTTGGCGTGGTAGTTTTCAGTGATGAAGACCCGCGTGTCTTCTGCCACCGTCACAGCCCGTGGTTCATAGTCAGGCTGCCCGTAGAGGATTTGCACCGTTCCCGTGCTGGTGAGACCTTCCTGATCAGCAACCGTGTAGAGGAATGTTGCCACGCCCTCACCGTGAATGGAATAATCGCTGACGGTGAAATAGATCGCATCGATCCACGGGTCGCTTAGATAAGCCCAGTTTCCCGTACCGGTGCCTGGCTTTGGTTCGATCGACAGAAGCGTCAGCGGACCGCCTTCGGGATCACTGTCGTTCCCGATGAGGTCCCGGTAGCCAAAGTACCCATCCTGAAAATCGTCGTAGTCGGGGCGAACACTGAGGACATCGTCCTGCGTTACAGGCGCGAGATTGCTACCGACTGCCATGATGGGCCTCCCTGATTTTGCAGGGATGCTAGGGACTGCGCGAATACTGTGCAATTAGGATTGTTAACGACCTGAGGTCAGAGGCAGGCGGCCGGCGGCCGGTTCTGCTTGCAGGCGGACCCTCTGCTTCGTGGTCGAGAGCTACGGTCCGGTTGCCGTCCCGGCCTCCGTCCCGCTCTCCGCCGCATAGGCATTGATGATCGCCGGCAGCAGGCCGGGAAAGCGTGCCTGCACCTCGTCCCAGCGCGAGTGGTTGCGCATCTCCACGCCGTGACGTTCGCTGCGGATCAGACCGGCCTCGCGCAGCACCTTGAAGTGGCTGGACAGGGACGATTTCGGGATGACCCGGTCGCCCAAGGCCGAGACCGCCGAACAGGCCTCGACGCAACCGGTCCGCAGGATGCGGGCGAAGATCGCGGCGCGGACCGGGTCCGACAGGGCGTGGAGGATCGCCTCCGGCCGCACGTCCGCCATCGCCGGATGCACCAGGGGCCTCATCTTTCAACCGACTGGAGGCTTGATTGTCGCACCATTAGTACCGAAATTCCGAACTATGGGAGTTCAGGCGCCAATCCGGCGCCGGCCCAGGTCGAAGGTTAGCACAGATGTCGAAGCTGGATGGCAAGGTCGCGGTGGTGACCGGCGCGTCGAAGGGCATCGGGGCCGGGATCGCCAAGGCGCTGGCGCGGAACGGCGCGGCCGTGGTGGTCAACTACGCTTCGAGCCGGGCGGATGCCGACGCGGTGGTGGCGGCGATCGTGGCCGATGGCGGCCGGGCGGTGGCGGTGCAGGCCGACGTGTCGAAGACCGAGCAGGCCTACGCCCTGATCGCGGCGGCGATCCGGGAATTCGGACGGCTCGACGTGCTGGTCAACAATTCGGGGATCTACGAATTCGCCCCGATCGGCGAGGTGACCGAGGCCCAGTACCGCCGCGTCTTCGACGTCAACGTGCTCGGCGTCCTGCTGGCGAGCCAGGCGGCGGCGGCGCATCTCGGGGAGGGCGGCAGCATCGTCACCATCTCGTCGGCGGTGACCAGCGTGCACACGCCGACCACGGCGGTCTATACCGGCACCAAGGGCGCGGTGAACGCGATCTCGCACGTGCTGGCCAACGAGCTGGCCCCGCGCCGGATCCGGGTCAACGTGGTCAGCCCCGGCTACGTGGTGACCGAGGGCACCCACACCGCCGGCATCGTCGGCTCGGAGATGGAGGCCGGCTTCGTCGCCCAGACCCCGCTCGGCCGGGCGGGCCGGCCGGACGACATCGCCGACATCGTCGCCTTCCTGGCCTCCGACGACGCCCGCTGGGTGACCGGCGAGGAGATCACCGCCAGCGGCGGTCTGCGCTGAGGCGCGGCCCGTCCGTCCCGGTGGCAGCCAGGAGGTAGCCCGGGCTGAATTCGGCGATCTCCCGGAGCTGCCGGGGCTTGAGCAGCCGCAGGCTCCGGCCCCGGAGTTCCACCAGGCCCTGCCGCCGCAAGTCCTGCAGGGTCCGGTTCACGTGCACGTTCGAGAGGCCCAGGGTGTCGCCCAGATCCGACTGGGTGAGGGGCAGGGGGCAGGCGCCGTCCTGCACCAAACCCACCGCCTCGAAGCGGGCCATCACTTCGCAGAACAGGTGGGCCATCCGCTCCAGGGCCGAGCGGCAGCCGAGATTGACGATCCACTCGCGGGTGATGGCCTGTTCGGACAGCCTGGCCGCGCGTAGGGCCTGCCCGAGGGTGGGATGACGCCGGATCAGGTCCGTCAGCGCCGGGCGCGGGATGCGCGCCACCCGGGAGGTCGCCAGGGTGCCCACCGCGTGGTTCATGGGGCCTGAAGTCCTGGAGCCGAGATCGGGCGCATCCACGTCGCAGAGGTCGCCGGGCAGGAGGTAGGCCATAATCTGCCGCCGCCCGCCGGCGCGCTGCGTGTAGCGGCAGGCGAAACCCTCCAGCACCACGAAGGCGGCCTCCGGCACGACATCGTCGGACCGGAGATCGACCTGCGGCCCGAGCAGGCGCGGCTGGGCGCCGATCCGCTCCAGGGCCGCGACGTCGGAGGCGGTCAGCGCGGCCAGGCCCTGGAGCCGGCGCACCAGGGCGTTGCGCCCCGACCGTTGGTCCAGATCCGGGATAGGCAGGTTCGGGATTGCAGGTGCGGCGTCGCTCTGGCGAAGGGCAGGCATCGAGGCTGGCTCCCGACAGGCCAGCGGCTCTTCAGCAGGCCGGCAATGAACAGGCATTAGACAAAAGTCTAACCTGCCCAGCAGAGCAATGTTGCTCCTGAAGATATTATCGTGTTGTACCCGACACTTCTCCTATGTCGGGTAGTGAACACAGCGACAATCCGGGTTGTGGTCGGGACGGAACCTATCGATACTCTGTCCATCGTCTGCCGCATAATGGTGCGCAGGCGCTCCAGGAGCCCGCGCAGGCTCTCGCCTGCCCCGGTCCCGCCGCATGGATGCCAAGCCCCTCGATGTCGCCGCCCCAACACGCCACGATCCGCAACCGTCTGCTGCAGCGCCTGTCGGCAGACGATTTCGCCCGGCTCCAGCCGCATCTCCGGCCGATGCCGACCACCCTGCGCCAGAGCCTGATCCACCCGAACGAGCCGGTCACCGAACTCTACTTTCCCGAGACCGGCTACGTCTCCGTCATGGCCGACGTCGCCGGCAATCGCATCGAGGTCGGGATGACCGGGCGCGAAGGGCTGGTGGGCGCGCCCCAGGTGCTGCTCGACGGCGGTTGGGCGTCCTACCACGAGTTCGTGCAGGGTCCCGGCATGGTGCTGGCCATCGCGCGGGCCCCGTTCAGCGCGGCCGTCGCGGACAGTCCGACCCTGCGCCGGCTTCTGCTGCGCTACCTCCACACCGCGCTGACCCAGGCCCGTCAGATCGCCTACGCCAACGCCGCCTATACCCTCGACGTGCGCCTCGCCCGCTGGCTGCTGATGGGGCACGACCGCGTGGACGGCGACGAGATTCCGATCACCCACGAGTTCCTGGCGCTGATGCTCGGCGTCCAGCGTCCGGGCGCGACGCTGGCGGTGCAGACGCTGGAGGGCAACCGCCTCATCAAGGCCCAGCGCGGGCGCATCCGCGTGCTGGACCGGGACGGGCTCGTCGCCCTCGCCGACGACGGCTACGGCATCACGGAAGCCGAGTACGCGCGCCTCATCGAGGAGGCCTGAGACCATGCCGCATTACTACTTCAACCTGCGTCACCGCCCGGGGCCGCAAGGTCTGGCCGTCGACCCAGAGGGCGAGGACTGGCCGGATCTCGCCGCCGTGCGGGCGCGCGCCCTGGCGATCGCCCACGACATGATCACCCGGACGCGGACGGATTTTATCCGCGACTGGTCGGTCTGCGTCTTCGAGATCGAGGATGTGGAGGCCCGTCTCGTGCTCACGGTGCCGTTCAGCGCGGTGATCCCGGAGGCCGATTACGGCTGAGCGGTCCGGCCCGCGTCGCAGACCCGCCCCGATGGCGGGCGAGGCGTAGAGCTGGGCCAGGATCAGCAGCACGCTGAGGCAGCCGCCGAGCCAGGCCCACCACGGCGCCCGCGGCGATCTGGCGAGGGGGGCGGCATCTGCGCTTCGCCCCGCGCCCCGGCCGGAACCGTGCTAGGAAGGGTTTCGCACGCAAGGTGCGATCCTCACGGAAGGTCAGGCTGCCATGGACGTGGTCCTCACGCCGACGGGCTCTTCGGGAAGTGCCTGGGTCCTGGCGGATCGCCTGGGGCGACGTCTCGGCACCGTCGCGACGTCGCCGGGCGCGATTGGATTTCAGATCCGGCCGGAGGCGTCCGGCCTTTTGAAGGGCGTGAAGCGCGAGCATCCCTCCCTCGACGCCGCGATGTCCGCCATCGCGGACCTCGCCCAGGGAGCCTGCACGCTGGACAGCCAAGACTGGGACTGAGGCGCGGGCGCGGATTGCCGGACCCTCAGATCAGGTCGGCGAAGACACGGTCCGACCACGTGGCGGCGGCGAACCGCCCGGGCGGCGTCGGCCCGGGTTCCCCGCGTGCCGGCTTGGCCCCTCGGGGTCCCGGCGTCGTCTTCGTCTGGCGCCTGGGTTTGTCCGGCCCTCCGACCGCATCGTGCTCGAACAGGAGACAGGCGCCGGTCTCGTCCGAGATCCAGCCCCTGTCGGCCCAGCCGATGAAGCGCCCGTCATAGGCGTAGACCTTGTCGTCGTGGAGGAAGGCCGCCGGCTTCCCATTCCACAGGTAGAGCGCATGCCCGTCATGGCAGAACGCCGCCTCCTGCCCGGCCCGGTCAAAAAACTCGATCATGGCCGATTCCTGGTTCCGTGGTCCGCGTGTCGGGAGTGTCGCGTGTCGGGAGCGTCGCGTCCGGGTTTTCCATCAGGCCGGCGCCGTCCGGCTCAGGCGGCCGTGGACGTTCCCTGAAGGTCCGCCGCGGCCTCGACCTGGATCAGGGCCGCCACCGCCTTGCTGAGACGGTCCTGCATCGCCGCCTCGGTGAGGAGCGGAAAGGCCGATTCCAGGGCGCGGGTCGCCCCGATGACGGCGGCCTTCGCGGCCGATAATCCCGACACGGTTCTGAGTTCGATGATGGGCATGGGGCATCCTGTGACGCATCGACTATGCGCCCCCGCGACGCATTCACCTAACCCCGATCGCGAACCGGCGTGAGAATCTCTTCCCGCCCCGGGCGGCGGACCCAAGGCCGGACCGGCATCCGCGACCCTGTCGGGGAGCGGCGGGGCACGGTGGCGCTCCCCGGCGACGCAGTGACCGCCTGCTCCGGTTCGGCGCGCAGGAGCGGCCGGCGTCCGATGTTTCCCGTGAAACACCGGGCGGCGGCGCGGCGCGGGCGCCATATCGTCGGGCCGGCGTCTCGGTTAAGCTCCACCCGCAATCCCGTGGCGCGGCCACGCAGAACAGCAGGGACATCCGGTGGGGCTCGACGACGACATCGCGATCCTGAGTGCCGCACCCCTGTTCGGATTCATGGCCCGGGACGCGCTGCGCCTGCTCTCCTTCGCCGCCGAGCGCCGCAGCCTCGGCGCGGGCGAGCGCCTGTTCGCCCAGGGCGAGCGCGCCGATGGCGGCTTCGTGGTGATGTCGGGCACGCTGACGCTCACCCCCCGGGGCGCCCGCGCCGAGCCGGTCACCATGGGGCGGTCGAGCCTGATCGGGCGTCTCGCCCTGTTCCAGCGCGGCGAGCGCCCCTGCGACGCCGACGCGACGCGTGACGCCGAAGTGATCCGCATCACCCCCACGCTGATGCGCCGCGTGCTGGAGGAATTTCCCGACGCGGCCCGGGCCATCCACGCCGATCTGAGCCAGGATCTCGCGGCCTTCACGACCGATCTGGTCGGGCTCGGCGACCGGTTCGACCCCATCACGCCCTGACCCCCTCTCTCTCCCTCTCTCCCGGTCATGCATCCGGCCGAGGGGTTCGCGGCCGGCCGTAGGCTCGCGGATGCCCCGTTCGCGGAAGCCCGCTGCGTTTCTCCCGCAAGGCGGACCCATCGTCCGATCCGGGTGCGGGGCCGCCGAGGCACGCGTGCTCCGGCACACCGGCGGACACCAAAAATTCGCTGCGCCCGGAACCGAAAGCGGTCGTCAGGCTATATCTCCGCTCAAAGGAGGATCGTTGTCAAATCCAGGTCCGATAAAAGGCTTGATGGCCTGTGTCGCGTGTCTTAAAAGTCTGTTGTTTCATTGGTGATCATCAATCAAGTTGAGGATTCGCTGTCATGAACGTCGTAAAAGCAGCCGTAATGGGTCTTGTTGCCAGTGGTTCGCTCTGGCTTGTGGTGCCCGCGCAGGCGCAAGAGAGCCTTCAGTCTTCTCTCTTCGCGCGCGATGCCTCTCATTCCTCCAATGTCCGGGCGATTCAGGCGCGCAGAGACCAGCATGCGGCCAACGTTGCTGCGATCAACGGTGATTTTGGCGCCGCCCGAGCATACGCGCATGCGGCCGATGTCCGCCAGGTCCAATCCGACCGCGATGCCCGGCTGGCGCATCGCGCCGATCGCGCCGCCCGCATCGAGCGCGCTTTCGGAGACTGAGAAGGCGGGCGGTGCCGGATCGCCGGTCTGACAGAGGCCCCCGATCCGCACGCCCCGGACCTGCCTCTGCCGGCAACCGCGATCGCGGTTGCCGGACCGGAACGACGCCGCGGATCGTCCGATCCCGTGGTTCGGACCGCGCCGGGATTTTTCGCGTGGGCGTACGCCAATCGACCGGGCGGCGATCGTCGGGCCGACCCGCTCGAACAACCCGGCGTGCGAAACCCGCATCGCTCTCACGCCGCAATCGCCCAAGAAGCACCTGAGACCTCAAGAAGCACCTGAGACCCCGAGAAGCTTCCGAAACCCCGAGAAGCTCCTGTGATCCGGAGGGCAGGCCGACATTTCGCGGGTCGGAAACCATTTGTCATCGAATCCGGTCCAGGCTCGCGCGGCGTAGATTCGGCGCGCGTGAGTCCCCGGCCTCAGCCCAGGACGGCGCGCCCTGACCCGGTGCTCGGTCGGAGCCCGGGTCCGCGCCGGGCGAAGGGAACAGGCGATGGCGGAGCGCCAGGACGAACGACCGATGGGGCGGGGAACGCGGGCGGCGGGCATCGCCTTCTTCACCACGGCGGTGCTCGGCGCGGGCTACCTGATCTACGAGCAGTCCACCCGCCTGCTGGTCTGCTACGAGACCAACGCCACCCTGTCGGACGACGCCTACGTCGACATCATGATCCGTGACATCGTCAAGAACGGCGATCACGGCGGCCGGTCCTATGCCAGCAAGCTCGCCTATCTGGAGGACAAGACCGCGTGCTGCACCATCGAGCGGGTGCCCAGTGCCCTGATCGAGGGGCGGCCGGTCAAGCGCGAGGTCTCGGTCTCGGCCCGGTACTTCAACACCACCATGCAGGACTACTTCTTCATCGAGCGCCGCTACGACGCCTGCGGCCATGCCAGTTCCAAGCCCATGACGGCGGGATGACGACGGGGGGGATGACGACGGGGGTATGAGGCCACGCCGTTCTTGGACGGCGACACGCCGTTCTTGGACGGCGACAGGAAGGTGACAGGCCGGACGGGCTTTTGTAAGCACGGGACCCGTCCCGACCGCCGCTTCCCGGAAGACCGCCCCATGTCGCACGCCGCGTCCCCCACCGACCTCGCCGCCACCATTGAGACCGCCTGGGAGGAGCGCGCCACCATCGACACCGGCACCAAGGGCGCCGTGCGCGAGGCCGTCGAGGAGGCCCTGAACCTGCTCGATGCCGGCAAGGCCCGGGTCGCCGAGAAGGTCGGCGACGACTGGCAGGTCAACCAGTGGCTCAAGAAGGCGGTGCTGCTGTCCTTCCGCCTCAACGACATGGAGATCATCCACGGCGGCCCCGACGGCGCCACCTGGTGGGACAAGGTGCCCTCGAAGTTCGAGGGCTGGAAGAAGAAGCACTTTCGCGAGGCCGGCTTCCGGGCCGTGCCCGGCTGCGTCGTGCGTCGCGGCTCCTACATCGCCCCCGGCGCGGTGCTGATGCCGAGCTTCATCAACCTCGGCGCCCATGTGGGCGAGGGCACCATGGTCGACACCTGGGTCACCATCGGGTCCTGCGCGCAGGTCGGCAAGAACTGCCACATCTCCGGCGGCGCCGGCATCGCGGGCGTGCTCGAGCCGCTCCAGGCCAATCCGGTCATCATCGAGGACAATTGCTTCATCGGCGCCCGCGCCGAGGTGGCCGAGGGCGTGATCGTCGGCGAGGGCAGTGTCCTCTCCATGGGCGTCTATATCGGCGCCTCGACCAAGATCATCGATCGCACCACCGGCGAGGTCATGTACGGCCGGGTGCCGCCCTATTCGGTGGTGGTCTCCGGCACCACGCCCGGCAAGGACCTGCCGGACGGCAGCCCCGGCCCCGGCCTGTACTGCGCCGTCATCGTCAAGCGCGTCGACGCCGGCACCCGCTCGAAGACCGCCATCAACGAGCTGCTGCGCACCTGATCCGGCGCGGTGCGCGGTCCGGGGCGTCACCCGGTCGCGTGCCGGCGCGGTCGGCGAGGCCCCATCTGGGGCCGGTGATATCGTCCCGCATGCGAGGAAGAGGCGTACGATGATCGACCCGGCCCATTCCGCCCGCAGCTTCGCGCTGAACTTCGCCGGGCGCCGCGTGCCGACGCCCTACGACGTGGTCGGCAACGGTCCCGACGCCCTGTTGCTGCCGGCCCTGTCGTCGATCTCGGCCCGGGTCGAGATGCGGGCGCTGGCCAAGGACCTCGGGCACAGCCACCGCTGCCTCGTGCCGGACTGGCCGGGCTTCGGCGACCATGTCCGCGCCCGGGTGCCGATGAACCCGGACACGATGCACGCCTTCCTCGACGCCCTGCTGGAGGCCGCGCCCGGTCCCTACGCCCTCGGCATCGGCGCCGGTCATGCGGCCGGTTACCTCGTGGCCGCCGCTCGGCGCCATCCGCACCGCTTCGAACGCCTCGTCCTCGTCGCCCCGACCTGGCGCGGGCCGCTGCCCACCGCCATGGGACCGGAGCGCAAGGGCCTGTTCGCCGGCCTGCGCCGGGCGGTGGAGCTGCCGCTGCTGGGCGACGCCCTCTACCGCATCAACATCAGCCGGCCCGTGATCGGCCGGATGATGCGGGCCCATGTCTATGCCGACCCGGCCCACGTCACCCCGGGCATCATCGCCGACAAGCATGTCATCACCCGCCAGAACGGCGGCCGCTTCGGAACCGCCGCCTTCGTCACCGGCGGGCTCGACCCGTTCGAGTCCCGACGGGACTTTCTCGACCTGTTCGAGGCCCCCGGCCTGCCGCCGATCCTGGTGCTGCGGCCGGAGCGGGCGCCGCGCCGCTCCGGCGCCGAGATGGACGCGCTCATCGCCACCGGCCGGGTCGCCCGGGCCTCGGTGCCGGGCGCGCTCAGCCCGCACGAGGAGTATCCGGGCGAGGTCGCGGCCGCGATCCGCGCCGCCTGACGCGACGCGGAGCCGAAACCGCGCGACCGTGACACGACCCTCACCGTATACCAGGGCCTGGATCGCCCTCGTATACCAAGGCCGTCGGGGGCTCACATCTGCTGGGTCTGGGCGCCGCTGTCGGGCCGGGCCGGACCGAGATTCGGCACTTCGCCCATGGGCTCGTTCTGGACCACGGTGAACTCGCCCTTGCCGTCGAGCGAGGGACCACTCGTCCAGCGCCCCGCCGGCGGCGGCGAGCCGTCGCGGGTGGTGGCGAAGAAGTTGTAGTTGAACTTCTCGTGCTCCTTGCTCTGCGGAAAGCTGTTCGGGATCGGCAGGTTGCCTTCGGCGCCGCCGAGTTCCTCGATGACTGCGAGCCACTGCTGCTGGTGCATGGTGTCGCGTGCGATGAGGAAGTGCAGCATGTCCTTCATGCCGGCATCATGCGCTGCATTGAAGAGGCGCACCGCCAGAACCCGGCCTGTCGTCTCGGCGGCGACGTTGCAATACATGTCGGCCGCAAGGTTTCCGCTGGCGTAGACATGGCTCATGTCGAAGGGCACGCCGTCGCAATTGGCCGGGTAGGCGGCCATGCCGGTCGACAGCACGTGCCGATGCAGCATGCCCTCGATGGTATGACGGGGGTTGCCGCCGCCCATCACGGCACCGACGACGCCGTCGGCCGCGCCCTCCTCCTGCAGCGTGGTCGGTGCGGTCTCGAGATTCATCGCCACGGCGGTGGCCAGCATCTCGATGTGGCCGATCTCCTCGGTGGCGGTATTCAGCAGCATGTCCCGGTACTTGGTCGTCGGTCCGCGCGCACCCCAGCCCTGGAAGAAGTACTGCATGCAGACGCGGATCTCGCCCTCGATGCCGCCGATCGCCTGCTGGAGCATGCGCGCGAAGATCGGGTCCGGGCTGTCGACCTTCACCGGATATTGAAGGCGCTTATCATAGTATAACATGCGGTAATCTCGCCATGCTCGAACAAAGAGAGCTCGCACGTCATGATGACGGCGATGCGAAGCAGGTTCATACGGAGGCATTGGCCGCCGGATACCCCAAGAACCGGAAAATTCACCAGGTGTTCAGTTTTCTCGCGCGTGCATTTTGTTGCACAACGCGATGGATTTAGCCTGAGGGACAGGAGAAATTCGTCGAACCGACCTGGAATGCCACGGTTGTCCGAGAGGGCAGAATCGTGTCGGCGCTGGAGCCGGGGAGGACATCGTGAGCGAATGGCGTGCGCGCCCCGGCGCATTGGGGCGGACCTGCCTGCATCTGTGCGTCGACATGCAACGCATGTTCCTGGAGACAACGGACTGGCACACCCCCTGGATGGTCCGGGTGCTGCCGCGGGTGGAGCGCCTCGTGAAGGCGCATCCGGATCGGACCCTCCTCACCCGCTTCATCCCGGCGCGGCACCCCGGCGAAGGGCGAGGAACCTGGGCCGGGTACTCGCAGCGCTGGGCCTCGATGACCCGGGACCATCTCGCACCGGGGCTGATCGACCTCGTGCCGGAACTCGCGCGCCTCGTCCCGCCGGCCGAAATCCTCGACAAGGCGGTCTATTCGCCCTGGCTCGGCACCGATCTCGATGCGCGCCTCCAGGCCCGGGGCATCGACACCCTGGTGATGACCGGCGGTGAAACCGAGGTCTGCGTGCTGGCCAGCGTGCTCGGCGCCGTCGACCTCGGCTACCGGGTCCTCATCGTCACCGACGCCCTGTGCAGCTCCTGCGACGAGGCGCACGATGCCCTGATGACGATGTATCACCGCCGCTACGGCCAGCAGGTTCATCCCGTGACCACCGAGGAGGTGCTTCTCGCCTGGACCTGACGCTCAGCCCCGCGCCAGCAGGCGCCCCCCGGCGAGGCTGTTGGCGCCGATGACGAGGCCGACGACCACGAGATGCAGGGCGAGGTCCGTCGCCGTGGCGTCATGGGGATGGAACGGCACCAGCAATGCCGCCGCCGCCGCCGCCGCCGAGAGCCCGGCCAGCGCCGCCGTGAGATTGGGGCGTAACGGGCAGGCCCGTCGCAGCATCAGCACGAGCCCGAGGGAGAGCGGGAGCGAGACGGTGAGCAGGAAGACGAGGCATCCGCTGGCTTCGGGCAGGTCCGGAGCACCCGTGCCAGGGGCCACCCAAGCGCGCAGGCAGCCCAGTCCGCTCGCGCCGATCCAGAGGGCCGCCGGTGCCAGCGGCAGCGTCGCCCAGGCCCATGACCGCCCCGGCACGCTGGTCTGGAAGGCGGCGAGCGCGGCCGCGACGGCAGTCAGCACGGCGCCGAGTGCAGCATAGCGCAGATCCGGAACCGCCATGCGCGTGCGAAGGGCGTCGAGATCCGCGAACGGCATCAGCGCCAGACCGAGGGCGAGGGCCGCCGCACACCAAGCGAACGCTCGGAATGCGGGTGCGGGCAGGGGCCGGACTGGGGTCAGGCCTCGCGCGAGGCTGTCCACCAGGACGTCGTGCGGGATGGTGTGGGCGCGCTCAGACATCGTGTGTTCCTCGCTCCCGAGCGGCGGGATCCGGTTTCGGTCGGCCCAGATCGGCGGAGTCGGGTCCGAGGGCCAGGCGCAGGGCCTTCAGGGCCCGGTGCAGGTTGACCTTGAGGGCGCCCTTGCTGCGCCCCGTCAGCTGCGCCGTCTCGTCGAGGCTTCGCTCCTTCAGGGCGAGGTGCTCCACCGCCTGCCGCTGCCCTTCCGGGAGTCCCGCAACCGCCCGGGCCAGGATGCGCGCGCGGTCCCGCGCCTCCAGGCCCTGGCCGGGGGCAGGCCCGCCGTCGGTCTCGGCCTCGTAGGCGACCGGATCATGGATCTCGCGGGATCGCCGACCGGCGCGACGCATCCCGTCGATGGCGCGGCGCTGTGTGATGGCGCGCAGCCAGGGCAGGAAGGGCCGGGCCGGATCATAGGTCGCCCGAGCCCGATGGATGGTCAGCAGCACATCCTGCACCACGTCGTCCACCGCCTCCGGTCGGACCCCCTGCGCCCGCGCCATGCCGGCGATCACCGGCAGACAGTCGTGCAGCAGGCGGCGATAGGCCTCGGCATCGCCGGCCTGCGCCGCCGCCATGGCGGCCGAGAGCGTCCGATCCTGAGTCATGCGCTCTGGAATTCCATGATCCTCCGCCGGGCGCCGCCGGGCTTCGGTCCAGCCAAACCTCTCCTCGGCCCGCGATGCGGAGCCATCGGGCCGATCGGGTCCGGCCAGGACTGCAAATGCCACGGAATGAAATCCGGCCATCGGGTGAACTCCGCGATCCGGGATGTCGCGCCTCTCATGTCAGGCTTCTTCGCGCCGGGAGCCGGCGCGGTTACCGCCCGCAGGGGCGAGCCCCGGGTCATGGCCGAGATTCACTGGGCAAGACGAAAGCGGTCGACGTCGCGCAGGAGTTCGAGGAAGGCACGGGCTCCATGATCGAGGGCGCGAGCGCCGGCCTCCGCCGTACCGAGGCGGGCATCGCCGATGGCACCGGCCGGGTTGAGGTCCTGTGCCTTCCAGGCAAAGGCCGCGGGGCGACCGGCACGCAGATGCGTGAAGGTTTCAGCCATCGCCACGGTGCGCGGGGTAAAATCGGCGATGTGGTTTCGCCGGACCAAGTCGGGCCGTAGCGCCAGCATCAGGGCGGTCTCAATGCCGCCGCCATGGATGCCGTGGCGGATTTCCGTCTCGGGAAACAGTCCGTCGGGGTAGCCGAAGCGGCTCCAGGCCGTGGTCACCGCCACCATGCCGTGCCGCCCGCGCAACGTCCCGGCCACCAGATCGATCAGGCCGCTGTTGCCCCCGTGAGAGGTGACCAGAACGAGTTTTTCGCAGCCGGCACGCCGCACCCCATCGCCGATACTTATCCAGGCCTCCAGGGCGGTGCCGGTGTCCAGGGTCAGGGTTCCGGCAAAGCCATCGTGCTCGTCGGACTTGCCGATGGCCTGAACCGGCAGCAGCAGGATGTCGAGGTTGTCCGCCGGAAGCACGGCGAGATGGGCCAGATAGCCCTCGGCGATGATGGTGTCGGTGGCGAGCGGCAGGTGCGGCCCGTGCTGCTCGATCGCCGCGACGGGCAACACCGCGATGGCCTGCCCCATGTCGCGGTTCCGGATCTCGTTCGTCGTCAACTCGGCCCAGTGGCGTATCGGCATCCTGGCATTCCCCCGGCGAGGCGCTCATCCCGCCACATATTCCTTGGGTGCCATGGATCTCACCCCCGATCCACGGGGCCTCATCCACCGGACCGCCGCCGTTGGGATCGGCCGAATGCCAAGGGCTGGCGCACGCGAGCGCTCCGCGTGGATCCCGTTTCCAACGATTCTCGAGCCTTTCCCGAAGCCCACGCAAGACCCTTCTCCAATGATGGAAAAGGCTTCCGCTGCTGCGTCGCAAACAGAATTAATGCGCCGCAAGAGAAGAATGGAGGATGCGCCAGTGTCCGCCAGCATCTCAAATTTTTTGGATGCTTAACCCAAAAATTTTGCAGGCGAGCCCGAGGGTTACGCGAGGTATAGATCCTTGAATTCAAAATAATTGCCGATAAAAACGAACACCATAAACCAGAGTTGAGCCGAGGAAGACGCCTATGACCGCGCGTAGTGCTGCGCCTGCTCCCCATGGAGCGACGTCGATCACGCCCGCTGAGGCTCACGCCGCTCGGGTGGGGTCATCGACCAAGGTGGATGCGCCGCCACTGGGCCGCTGGGGACAGCTGTTCCTCGGCGTGCTGTGCATGTCGATGATCGCCAACCTGCAATACGGCTGGACGCTGTTCGTCGATCCGATCCAGCAGAAGTTCGGTTGGGAGCGCACCGCGATCCAGTGGGCTTTCACGATCTTCGTGGTGATGGAAACCTGGCTGGTTCCGATCGAAGGCTGGTTCGTGGACAAGTATGGCCCGCGCCTCGTCACCATCTTCGGCGGCGCCCTCTGCGCGCTCGGCTGGGTGATGAACTCCTACGCCGACACGCTGACCATGCTGTACGCGGCCGCCGCCATCAGCGGCATCGGCGCGGGCGCGGTCTACGGCACTTGCGTCGGCAATGCCCTGAAATGGTTTCCTGATCGGCGCGGCTTCGCTGCCGGCCTCACCGCTGCCGGTTTCGGCGCGGGCTCGGCCCTCACGGTGATCCCGATCGCCAACATGATCCGCGATTCCGGCTACCAGCACACCTTCTTCGTGTTCGGCCTCGGCCAGGGCCTCATCGTCATGCTGGCGGCTTTGCTCCTCGTCTCGCCGAGCACCGCCTTCAAGGACCGAATGCTCGCCGGCCGCACCGCGACCGTGAACACCGTCACCCGCCGGCAGTACTCCACCGCCGAGATGGTGCGGACGCCGGTCTTCTGGCTCCTGTACCTCATGTTCGTCATGATGGCGGCCGGCGGCCTGATGGCGGCGGCGTCCCTGGCGCCCATCGCCAAGGACTTCAAGGTTGCGGGCGTCAACGTCTCGCTCATCGGCATCACCCTCCCGGCCCTGACCTTCGCGCTGACCATCGATCGGGTGCTCAACGGTGTGACGCGGCCGTTCTTCGGCTGGGTCTCCGACAAGATCGGCCGCGAGAACACCATGGTGATCGCCTTCATGATCGAGGGCGCCGGCATCCTGGCACTGGGCATGTTCGCGCACATCCCGATGGCCTTCGTGCTGCTCACCGGCCTCGTGTTCTTCGCCTGGGGCGAGATCTACTCCCTGTTCCCCGCCACCTGCAGCGACACCTACGGCGACAAGAACGCGGCCGCCAATGCGGGCCTCCTCTACACCGCCAAGGGCACCGCCGCGCTGCTCCTTCCGATCCTTCTCATGATCCAGGCCAAGACCGGTTCGTGGCAGAATGTGTTCTACGCCGCCTCCGGCATGGCGTTCCTGGCCGGCTTCCTCGCACTCTTCGTGCTGAAGCCGATGCGCGCCCGGTTCATTGCCCGGAGCTGATGCAGATGGCCCGATGGCTCCGCTACATCCACGACGGCGAGAGCGGCTTCGGCCGCCTCGACGGAGGAACGATCGCCGTCCACGAGGGCGATCTCTTCGCTGACCCGGCGCCCACCGGTGCGACGCTGCCGCTCGCCGAGGTCACTCTCGATCTGCCGTGCCGGCCCTCGAAATACATCGCCCTGTGGAACAACTTCCACGCTTCGGCCGAGAAGCAGGGCCTCACCCGGCCCGAGGTGCCGCTCTACTTCGTGAAGCCGGCGAGCTGTTATCTGGCCAGCGGGCAGACCGTCACGGCGCCGGACGGGGGCGGTCGGTTGCTCTTCGAGGGCGAGCTTGGAATCGTGATCGGCCGGCGCGGCCGCGACCTCACGCCGGAGGCGGCGGCGGCTCACATTTTCGGCTACACCTGCGTGAACGACGTGACCGCTCTTGAAGCCCTGAAGGCCGATCCGAGCTTCACCCACTGGACCCGGTCCAAAGGCTACGACGGCTTCGGACCATTCGGCCCGGTGATCGCCACCGACCTCGATCCCGAGGCCCTTGAGGTCGCAGTGCGGGTCAATGGGCGCGAGCGGCAGCGCTATCCGCTGGCTGACATGATGCGCCGACCCGCCGAGCTGGTGGCCGAACTCTCCCGGGGCATGACCCTGGAGCCCGGCGACCTCATCGCCTGTGGGACCTCGGTGGGCGCCGGGCCGATCCCGAAGGGCGCTACCGTCGAGGTTGAGATCGCCGGCATCGGCATACTGTCGAACGGGTTTTCGTGAGACACCCGACTCCAACGAACCGGACGCGAACCGAACAGGCTTCAAGGATACCCACATGAGCATCGCGATCGTCGGCGCCGGCGCCATCGGAGGATTTCTCGGTGTGCGCCTCGCCCATGCGGGCGAGGACGTCACCTTCATCGCCCGAGGCGCCAACCTCGACGCCATCCAGCAGAACGGGATGCGGCTGATCGAGGAGAACGGCTCCGAGATTCACGTGACGAACCTCAAGGCCATGAAGTCGATGGCCGAGGCGGGAAAGCACGACATCGTGCTCCTCACCGTCAAGGCGCATCAGGTCGGTCCGATCGCGGCCGACCTCCATCACCTCATCGGTCCCGACACGATGGTGGTGACGATGCAGAACGGCATCCCGTGGTGGTACTTTTCGCAAGGTCACGGCGGTGACCTGACGGGCACCCACCTGGAGACCGCCGATCCGGGCGGCCTCATCGCGAAGCATCTCGATCCCAGGCACGTCATCGGCTCCGTCGTCTACCCGGCCGCCGTGCTGACCGAGCCCGGCGTGGTGCAGGTGGTCGAAGGCCACCGCTTCGGCCTCGGCGAACTCGACGGCTCGATGTCGCCGCGTGTGCAATCGCTGGCCCAGACCCTGATCAAGGCGGGCTTCCGTGCGCCGGTGACCAGCGATATCCGGGCGGAGATCTGGCTCAAGCTCTGGGGCAACCTCAGCTTCAATCCGATCTCGGCGCTCAGTCACGCCACCCTGGTCGACATCTGCCAGTTCCCCGAGACTCGGGCACTCGCCGCCGACATGATGCGCGAGGCGGAGACGATCGCGAACCGCCTCGGCATCACCTTCAAGCTCGGCATCGAACGGCGCATCGCCGGCGCTGAGAAGGTTGGCGCCCACAAGACCTCGATGCTGCAGGACGTGGAGGCGGGACGCCCGATCGAACTCGAGGCCCTGGTCGGCTCAATCATCGAGCTCGGGCGCCTTACCGACACCCCGACCCCGCATATCGGCACCGTCTACGCCCTGATGCGCCTCCTCTCCCAGAGCCTGGAGCGGGCGCAGGGGCGCCTCTCCATCATGCCGGCCTGACCCCCAAGACATTCGAGGACGCTTCGCCATGGCCGAGACTTCCCACGCACATCCCGCCGCCACCACCCTGCGCGCCCTGATCCAGGCCGGCGCCGCGGACGCGACCGCCCTGTCCAGCCCTGGCGGCGTGCCCCTGACCTTCGGCCAGCTCCGCGGCCTCACGGACCGGACCATCGCGGCCCTGAATGCACAGGGCCTCGGCCGGAACGACCGGGTCGGCATCGTCCTCGACAACGGACCTGAAATGGCGGCCGCCTTCATCGCCATCGGGGCCGGGACCACGGCCGCTCCCCTCAACCCGAGCTACAAGGCCGACGAGTTCACGTTCTACCTTTCCGATCTCAACGCGAAGCTCCTCGTGGTTGCGGACGGCTCCGACAGCCCGGCCATCGCGGTCGCTGCCCGTCTCGGCGTGCCAGTGGTGCGCCTTCGCCCGACCCCTGAGGAAGGGGCCGGCAGCTTCACCCTGTCGTTCGAGGGGGCCGGGGCTTCGCCGGCCGCGCAGGGTGGTCCGGCTCACCCGGACGATATCGGCCTCGTGCTGCACACCTCCGGCACCACATCGCGCCCGAAGATCGTGCCGCTGAAGCAGTCGAATGTCTGTGCTTCGGCCCGCAACATCCGCACCACCCTGGCCTTCACGGCCGAGGATCGCGGCCTCAACATCATGCCGCTGTTCCACATCCACGGGCTGATCGCCGGCATCCTGGCCCCGCTCTCGGCCGGCGGTCAGGTGTCGTGCACGCCGGGCTTCAACGCCCTCAAGTTTTTCGGGTGGATGAGCGAGGTTCGCCCGACCTGGTACACCGCCGTGCCGACCATGCATCAGGCGATCCTTAGCCGGGCCGCACGCAACCGGGAGGCCATCGAGGCCAACCCCTTGCGCTTCATCCGGTCCTCCTCATCCTCCATGCCGCCCCAGGTGATGAAGGAAATCGAGGAGGTGTTCGGCGCTCCCCTGATCGAGGCCTACGGCATGACCGAGGCCTCCCACCAGATGGCCTCCAATCCGCTGCCGCCGCGTCCGCATTACGCCGGCTCGGTCGGCCTCGCGGCCGGCCCCGAGATCGCGATCGTGGACGAGGACGGCGAGCCGATGCCTGCAGGCGAGACCGGTGAGATCGTCATCCGCGGCGACAACGTGATGTCCGGCTACGAGAACAACGACAAGGCCAATGCCGAGGCCTTCACCAAGCAGGGCTGGTTCCGCACCGGCGACCAGGGATCGCTGACGCCCGAGGGCTACCTGTCCATCACCGGGCGCCTCAAGGAAATCATCAACCGGGGCGGCGAGAAAATCTCCCCGCGCGAAGTCGACGAGATCCTGATGGACCATCCGGCAGTATCGCAATGCGTCACCTTCGCGATGCCACATGACAAACTGGGCGAAGACGTTTGCGCCGCCATCGTGCTCCGCGAGGGCCAGCACCTCGCCGAGAAGGAACTGCGCGGCTTCGCCTCGGAACGCCTCGCCGCCTTCAAGGTGCCGGCCAAGATCCTGATCCTGGACGAAATCCCGAAGGGTGCTACCGGCAAGCTCCAACGCATCGGCTTGGCCCAGAAACTCGGACTGGTCTGAGTCCGAGGACCACAAAGCACACGACCCGGGCTTGCCCGGGTCGTGTCGTTTTAAGACAGCCGAGTGTGAGCGCCCGTCAGGCGGACAGGACCGTGCCGACGCGGCCCTCGATTGCGTCCCACACAGAAACCGCCAAGTCCGGCCCGCCGAGGCGCTTGATCGCCCGAATACCTGTCGGCGAGGTCACATTGATTTCGGTCAGGTTTCCGTCGATGACGTCGATCCCGACCAGGATCAGGCCTCGGCGCTTCAGTTCCGGACCAATGGTAGCGCAGATCGCACGCTCGCGCTCGGTCAGGTCGGAGGCCGCCGCCGCCCCACCCCGCACCATGTTCGAGCGGATATCGTTGAGGGCGGGCACCCGGTTGATGGCACCCATCGGCTCGCCATCGACCAGGATGATGCGCTTGTCGCCCTCGGTGATGCGCGGCAGGAATCGCTGCACCACCCACTGCTCGCGGAAGGTGACCGAGAACAGGTCGAACATCGAGCCGAAATTCGCGTCCTCGGGCAGGACCCGGAACACCGCCGCGCCGCCATGCCCGTGGAGGGGCTTCATCACGATGGCGCCGTGCTCGGCCCGGAACGCCTCGATCTCCGCCTTATCGCGGGTGATCAGGGTGGGCGGCATCAACTCGGGGAAGTCGAGGACGAACAGCTTCTCAGGGGCGTTGCGGACCTCGGCCGGGTTGTTCACCACCAGGGTGCGTGGATGGATGCGCTCCAGCATGTGTGTGGCGGTGATGTAGGCCATGTCGAAGGGCGGATCCTGGCGCATCAGAACCACGTCGACACTCGACAGGTCGATGCGTTCGGGGGCGCCCAGGTTCGCGTGTGCGCCCTCCACGTCCTGTACCGTCAGGGCCTCGACCCGCGCCGTCACGGCATTGCCCTGCATCGACAGGCGGTCCGGCGTGTAGTGCAGGAGCCGGTGCCCGCGCGCTTGGGCTTCGAGCAGGAGCGCGAACGTGGTGTCCCCGGCGATCCGGATCGACTGGATCGGATCCATCTGCACCGCGACGGTCAGGGTCATGCTGTCAAACCTCTGTCTGGGAACGGACACCGTCGATGCCCGTCCCGACCGTGATGCGGCGTGCCGGACGGCACCTTACTTCTGGGATTTTCCACCGCTACGGCGGTCATAGTCGCCGATGGCGGCTTTGCACTCGGGGGACAGCCGGGAGCGGTTGCGATCCATGCAGCGCTCCGCGTCCTGGCTGTTGGGATCGACGCCGGCGCAGAGGCGGAAGTAGTCGTTGGCACATCCGAGCTGAAGCCCCTGGTCCTCGCGCTGGGCCTGGGCCGGGCTGACAGCCATCATCAGGAGCGCGAAAGGCGCCAGGCTCAGGGCCGCTTTGAGGCCCCGGTTCGGGCTTGAGAGTCGGGAGATAACCACGCGCATCCGGCGGTGTCCTTCAATCGGAAATGAAATGGCGTTGGGGTGATGGGCGTTCGCGAAAAGTACGACCGTTCGATCGGAAGCGACACGGCATATCGGGCGCGACCCGCCCTTAGCAAGCGCCTCGACCGCCGCGTGTTCCGTGCGTTCGCTCCCGGATCGATCAGGGCCACTAAAGATCCGCGCATGGTCCGCCCAACAAAAAAAGCCCCGCTCGCCGGGCGAGCAGGGCCGAGTACAAGGGAGGAAATGCCCGCCATGGGCAGTCCCTGGGGTGCAAGTCGCGGGCCATACGGACGAAGTGGCTCCGTTGCCTGGAAGCCACGCTGGTCCGGTCCCCTCATGGCCAGTCGGGGAAGACGGTGTTGGCGGCAGCATCGCAAGGTTCCGTTAACCACCCCATGCTGATCTCTGCCGGCACCGCCGCGATGCCGGAACGGCCCGGATGCGGTGAGGGCAGGCCTGATGACGGCTCGCTTCAGAGATCGAATGGAATCGGAACCAAGCCGATGAACTCTCCCCGGATGAACGCGCCTCGGATGAACGTCAAACGGTCGCCCGAGACGGGCGGCACCGAGCGCCATCCCGAGCGCCAGACAGCCCAGGTGGTGCCCTTCGCGGCACCTGCCCGCCGTTTCCGGCGTGCGGACGCGGATACTCCGCGCGGTGCCATCCTGCTCTTCACCGGCATCCGCTACGAGCGCATGCCCGAGCCGGACGCGTCCGCCCCGCGCCTGCGTCGTCGTTCCTGACCACGAACTGCTTCGTTCCCGGAGGATGCCTTTGTTCCGAACCGGATGCTTCCTCGCGCGATGGCCGCGCTCCCAGCATCTGACGCCCCTCGCGATCCTGGTGCTTCTGACCGGTTGCGCGCAGCAGGGCGATTTCGGACGTCCCAAGGCCGGCGCCTGGAACAGTCTGATCGAGACCACCGGAACCCTGGCCGCGCAGGAACGCGAGGAGCCGGCCTCAACCTTTCCGTTCACCGGCGAGGAGCGCACCCTGCGCGACCGTGCCTGGCGCTTCCTGATGCCGGCGGCTGGGCACGAGGCCTTCACGGACGCCCTCGCCAACCTGACCCGCACCCGTGTGCTGCCCCCGTCCTGGCGCACCGATGATCCCGCGGCCTACCACGATATCCTGATGGGGGAGGCCTTCCGCTCACCGGTCTCGCGCTACCGGCGGCTGTCGGAGGATATCGGTGCCGATGCGCGGCTGATTCCGCAATTCGTCGCCCTGGCCGTTCGAGTGAAGGAGGCCGATGCCTTGCGCCTTCGCAGCCTGCCCTTCGCCAAGAGCCTTGACGACGGCGATGTGCGCCGAGCCGCCATGCGAGTGGCCGAGAACCGCTGCCTGATCGCCTGGGTTCGACTTGAGACCCGACGGCGCGCCGGGCGCTACCGCTACGCTCTGGAGCATTTGGTGATCGAGGCGCCGGGTCCGGAGCTCACGGCTGTGGCACAGGCCCTGGCGGCCCTCAACGGCCGAAATCCCCTGCTCGACCCCCTGGTGCCCCCGGAGGCCGAGGCGCGATGCGGGCTTCTGCCCGAGGTGATGGTCGAGGTAGCAGCGGCAAAGCCGATCGTCGCCAAGTACTGAGCAGGTTCTGGGGCTGCCTTAGCCCCCGGGCTTCTCATCGGCTGGGCTGTCGACCGTGCAGGAGACCGCCTGCACAGCCGCATCCGCGGTCGCGCGCTGACTTGGAAGCGCCGCGATGATCCGCACCACCACGAAGCCCTTGGCGTCGGTGGCGACGATGCGGACATCGTGGCTCACCTCGTCCTCGTCGGCATTGGCGAGCGCCTCGTCGTACTGGGCCCGAGTGAGGACAACCAGATCGAGGGCACCGCGCACGGCCGCCTGATCGGTGACCGCATAGAAGGCGCCACGCGGCCCATGCACCGCCAGGGACAGCATCAGGGGACCGGTGCGAGCAGAGACCCGCATCGGTCCCTCGGTCAAATCGAACGCGCACAGGCCGACCGCGACCGCAGGATCGGGGATCGGCAGCCACGCCTCAACGGGGGGCGGCGCGTCCCCGGTCGCCACCGTGTTCACCGGCATCGGATGGTCGAGGCCCTCGCCCGATCGTGCCCGGGAGAGGGCATCTCCCTCCGCTAGCCTCGGGATCAGCAGCACCGTGGCCACATGCACGAGGCCGGCGATCACCAGCCCCGACAGGGTGGCGACCAGAAAGCGTCCGCGCGGCGTCATGGGGCACATCCGGTTCGGGTGACGGCCGGTACCGCCGAGCGGTCCAGGTTGCCGGCACTGGCCGCTACGGGGGTGTCGTAGAGACGGAGCGCCAAGCGCACAGGACCCTTCGCGCGGGGCATCGGCAGCCAGTTGCCCGGCTGCACCTCGGGCGAAAGCGTGATGGCAAAATGCCCGTCGGTCTCGCGCAGGATCTCCGTGGAGGTGAAGCCTTCGCGCATCGGTGCTGCCTCCGAATCACGCGGCCCGCGCCCGGCGACCGTCACCGTCCAAGCGCGAGCGGGCGGCGTCACGCCCGCCACTTGATAAGTGCACGCGGCGTCGAGGGCCTGCCCGGACTCGTCCTGCTCCGCGGTCAGCAGCATACCCTCGCCGATCGCCAGGGGGATCTCGCCCCGCCGGGCGTTGACCGCGCGGGCGTAGGGGTCCGCGCCCACAGAGCCGATCTTCGGCCAGGCCGTCCAGGCTCCGACCGGGACGCCCCCGAACGGATAGCCGCCCCGCGTGGCGTAATCGGCGGTGGCCAGCCCGATTCCGGCGCCAAGAGCCAGGGCGTAGAGCATCAGCGTCACGGTCGAGGCCCGGCGCACGCCGCGTCGCAGAAGTCCGGCAAGGCGCCCGGAAACTCCGCTCCGCAGCGGGCCAACGGTGCCTGTGCTTGTTGGCTGGGAAGCGGGCGGGCGGGTCTGGTCCGGGCGCAATCGCGCCACCATCTCGGCCAATGTCATGCGCATCATCGCCAGTTACGGGGTGCCGATGCGGCCGCCAGCGCGGGTTCCCTCCGCCACTGCGCCCGGTACGCTTGCGGGCTGGAGGGCAGAGGTCTTCTCGGGCGCTCGCTCCACTTGGCGGAACAGGCCGTTCATGCTGCCAATGACCTCGAAGGACCGTCGCGAAAGCTTGCCGGCCGCACTCGCCGCGGCGTTGACGGGGGCCGCGCTCGGGCCGGCCTGGGCCACCGCGCGGCCCGGATCCTTCAGGCCCGGCATCGGCTTCAGCTCGATGCCCTGGTGTGCGACTTCCATGACGTCATGCCAAGTCATTGCGGGCAGCGAGCCGCCGGTCATCTTGTTGGTGGAGGTGTGATCGTCGTTGCCGAACCAGACGGCGCCGACATAATTGCCGGTGTAGCCGACGAACCAGGCGTCGCGGTAGGCATTCGTGGTGCCGGACTTGCCCGCCACCTTGATGCCCTCCAGCGCGGCGCGCTTGCCGGTGCCTTCCTCCACCACCTTGGTGAGCATGTAGTTCATATCGGCGACCACCTGGGTCGACAGCACCTGCCGCATCGGCTCGTCGGCATGGCGATAGATCACCTCGCCGGACGAGTTCTTCACCTCCATCGCCGCGTAGGGCTTGGCCTTGCGACCGCCATTGGCGAACACCGCGTAGCCGGCGGCCTGATCGATGACGTTCACCTCGGCCGAACCGATGGGCAGGGAGACGGAATCGGTCAGTTGCGTGGTGATGCCCATAGCGTGGGCGGTCTCGATGATCTTCTTGCGCCCGGCGGCAGCCGCCCGGGCCTCGTGCGAGATGCCCATCGCCTTACCAAGCGCGATCGAGACCTGAATCGGGATGGTGTTGATGGATTTGGCCACCGCCACAGTCAGAGTCGTGGCGCCCGAGAACGAGCGTCCGTAGTTCTGCGGGCACCAGTTGCCAATGCAGACGGGCCGATCGACGACGCGGGTATCCGGCCGATACAGGCCCGCGGCGAGGCCGGCCGCGTAGACATAGGGCTTGAACGACGAGCCAGGCTGGCGCAGCGCATCGGTGGCGCGGTTGAACTGGCTCTCGCCGTAATCGGCGCCGCCGACCATCGCCCGCAGCGCGCCATCGGGGTCGAGGATCACCATCGCGGCCTCGTCGACCTCGTACTGGTCGCCGAGCCGGCGCAGGGTGTTCTGCACCACCTCGTCGGCCCGCCGCTGGATGGTGAGATCGAGCGGCGTCTTGACGGTGAGCACCCGGTCGCTGCGGAAGCGGCCAGCGTCGGCCATTTGCTTGATCTCGCCGAAGGCCCAGTCGAGATAATAGTCCGCCGTGATGTCGCGGGTGCGCGTTACGGGCGTCGCAGGGTTGCGCAAGGCCGTTTGGATCTGGCCCTCGGTGAGGAAGCCGGCCTCGACCATGTTGTGCAGCACATCGACGGCACGGGCGCGGGCCGCCGGTAGGTTCACATGGGGGGCGTACTTGGTCGGCGCCTTGAACAGGCCGGCCAGCATCGCGGCTTCGGCCAGGGAGATGTCCTTGAGCGGCTTGCCGAAATAATAGTCCGCCGCCGCCACGGCGCCGAAGGTGCCGCCGCCCATATAGGCGCGGTCGAGATAGAGCTTCAGGATCTCGTTCTTGGAGAGATGGCTCTCCAGCCAGAGCGCCAGGAAGGCCTCGTTGATCTTGCGCTCAAGCGAGCGCTCGTTCGTGAGGAACAGGTTTTTGGCGAGCTGCTGGGTGATCGACGAGCCGCCCTGGGTGTTGCCGCCGCCGCGCGAGTTCGACACCAGCGCGCGGGCGGTGCCGATGGGGTCGATACCCCAATGCTCGTAGAAACGCCGGTCTTCCGTCGAGACCAGGGCCTTGATCATGATGTCGGGAAAGTCGTCGAGCTTGAGCGAATCATCGTGCTTGATCCCGCGCCGCCCGACTTCGGTGCCGTAGCGGTCGAGGAAGGTCACCGCGAGATCCTGGGCCTTGAGCCAGTTGTCATTGGTCAGGTTGAAGGCGGGCTGCGCCAGCGCCAGCATCAGCACGGCCCCGCCGGTGCCGAGGGTCACCGCCTCGCTGGTCAGGTCTAGGGTGACGCGCTTCCAGCCCCGCACCGCGAACACGTTCATACGCTCTTGGAATCGCTCGTAGGTCTCGCCTGCCGAGCGGCCGCCATCGTACAGGCTCGCGTTCACCCAGGCATCAAAGGCCAGGGCGGCGTGCTTGATCCGCGTCGTCAGCGAGGTCGCTTTGGGCAGGCGCACCTGAGTTCCAGTCCTTCCGTACCCGGCGCCGGCACGAGGCCGGGTCACGCGATCCTAACAACACCTGCGCCCGGCCGCGAGGCTTCGTTGCTGACAACGCCTCGGCAAGGCGCAGAGTCCCGGCGTTGTGGACGATAACCTAGTCTTAACCTTGACGTCGGATTGGGGCGGGTCGGTGGCATCGGGAGGCTTGACTCCGCGCTGCGACGTCGTGCCTTGCGCCGGCAACGCTTGCCCGCAGGTCGGCGTTGCGGCACAGGAACGGATCACCCGGATTTTCGCCGCTCCCAGCCCAAGGTGTTCCCCATGCGGGACCGCTCGGCCGCGCGTTCCCAGACGCCGCAGGCCTTCCCCGAATCCCCTTCCGCCTCGGTCGACGAGCCGTTCTGGCGCACCAAGAGCCTGGAGGCGATGTCCCCGACCGAATGGGAGAGCCTGTGCGACGGTTGCGGCCGCTGCTGCCTCCTCAAGCTCGAAGACGAGGACACGGCTGAGGTCTATCACACGGATGTCGGCTGCACTCTCCTCGACGGCCATGGCTGCCGCTGCCGCGACTATCCGAGGCGCCAGAAGCGGGTGCCCGATTGCGTGCGCCTGACGCCCGAGGCGGTCCGCACGATCCCGTGGCTGCCGCCGACCTGCGCCTATCGCCTCATCCGCGACGGTCAAGACCTCTACGCTTGGCATCCCCTCGTCTCCGGACGCGCCGCCAGCGTGCACGAGGCCGGCATCTCCGTGCGGGGCCGGGTTTCCGGCAACGAGGAGGAGTTCACCGCCGACGAACTGCTCGATCGGATCGTGACCTGGCCCAACCGCACGCCCGACACCGAGGACGAGGCGGATTGATCGAGGGTCAAGCCTCCAACATCGACGGGACGGGGTTCTTGGCGATGATCCGGCGGGCTTCCGCCGCATCGCAATGCATCTGGACGATCAGGGCCTCGGCCCCGTCGAAGCGTACCTCGCCCCGGATGTAGTCGAGAAACTCCACCGCGATCGTCTGGCCGTACAGGTCTCCGGAGAAGTCGAACAGATTGACCTCGAGGAGAGGAGCGCCGTCGTCGAAGGTCGGCCGTCGGCCGTAACTGGCGACTCCGTCCGTCACCCGGCCATCCGGCAGGCGCACCCGTACCGCGTAGATGCCGTGAGCGAGTCCGCAATCCGTCAGCGCCACGTTGGCAGTGGGATAGCCCAGGGTACGCCCGCGCTTGTCGCCGTGGCGGACCTCTCCGGAGACGAACCAGCGATAACCGAGGAGCGCGTTGGCCTGCGCCACCGCGCCCTCGGCCAGGGCCGCCCGGATCGCGCTCGACGAGACCGGTTCCGCGCCTGCGCTCAGGGCCACGGGGGAAATGATACGGCAGGTCAGGCCGGCCTGCGTGCAGAGGTCCGCGAGCACGGCCGGCGTGCCCTCCCGGCCCCGGCCGAAATGGAAGTCGTGGCCGATGACGACCCCTGACACTCCGAGGTCACGCACCAGAAGCTCCTCGACGAAGTCTCGGGCGCCGGTGCCCGCCAGGGTGGCGTCGAAGCGGCGTACGATCAGGCCGTCGAGACCGAGATGCGCGAATACAATCTCCTTAGCCAACGCATCGGTGAGACGGAACATGGGCAGGTGCGGCGCAAAATAAGCGCGCGGATGCGGCTCGAAGGTGAGCGCCACCGCTGGGTGACTTGCTGCCTGCGCCGTCTCGCGGACGGCGGCGATCAGAGCGCGATGGCCGAGATGCACCCCGTCGAAATTGCCGATCGCCGCGATGGCGCCAGCGATGGCGGGCGGTACCGGCTCGTCCTCGCGGCAGATTGTGAAGGGTCGCGCACGCGCGGATGCGGCGGGCGGGACGGCGGATTCGTCGCCAGACGACATCGGATCTCGACGGTTGCAGCAGACGGATTGGGCGCTGTGGCGGCGGAACCTGTCGAAATCCGGCCAGGGGGTCAAGCGCGTGGCCTGAGCCCGGAGGTCGCGGCGGCGATCGGCGGGGCCGAGGACCGGCGCCGGGCCTTCGCCTTGCGCCGCCCGATATAGAGCAGCAGCCCCGTCACCAGGAAGAGCGGCATCAACAGGGCCGCGATGAGGAAAATCGGCGGTCCGAGGGGGCCGAAGAAGCGGCCGCTATGCACGTCGAGCATGTTGCCGGCGATCCGCACGCCGAGCGGCCGTTCCCCACCGATCTCGCGCACCAGGATGCGCCCGGTGGCCGCCTCGATCCGGGTGTCGTCACGCCAGCCGTTCGGATTCTCCGAGCGGACGCGCACGGGACCCGTGAAGCCTGCCGGCAGGAGCAGGGTGGCGCGGATGAAATGGCCGTCCTGCACCGCGCGGAAGGCCGCCCAGGCCGTGTCGAGGGAGGGCGCACCGGGGGCGCCCAGGCCTTCCTCCTTCCGGCCCGGCGGCGGCTTGCTCTCAGAGCCGACCGACCGCGGTTTTTCCATGCCAGACTGCGGCTTGCCATCCGCCATCCGGGTGATGGTCTCGCCGCGCGTCAGCAGGGCGGTGACCACGTTGCGATACCCGTCGAAGGACCACCACAGGCCGCTCAGGGCGATGATTAGATAAATCGGCAGCACCCAGGTGCCGGCCACCGAATGCAACGACCAGTAGGTCGGCCGACCCCATTGGCGGAGGTTCGGCTTCAGCCAGATCCGCCAGGACATCACCTTCGGCCAGCGCAGGTACAGGCCGGTGCAGAGCAGCATGAGGAGAGCCAGCACGCTTAAGCCCGTCAGCGTCCGGCCCCAGCCCTTGCCGTCTCCCGGAAGAAGGAGCCAGCGGTGCAGGCGCCGGATGGTGGCGAACACCGTCTCCGTCCGCGCTGCGCCCAGGACGGTCCCGTCATAAGGGTCGAGATAGAGCGAGGGCGGACGCTGGTCGGTGGCGGGGTCGCGGCCGAGGCGCATCATCGCGGTGGTGCCGGGCTCGGCGGACAGCGTGAGGTTCACCACCGTGCCGCGGTGCTGGGTGTGGAACCGGGCGAGGAGCGCGTCCGGCGTGAGCAGGTTTTCCGCCCGGGGCGCGACCCGGATCAAGTCGGCGTCGACGAACGCGCCGATCGCATCTTCGTAGCTCAGGAGGGCGCCGGTCACGCCCGCCACCGCGAGGATCAGTCCGGCGCCGAGACCCAGCAGCCAATGGATCTGGAATAGGATCGCGCGAAGGCGCCTCACCAGGCCACCCGTGCGGTCACCAGGGCCTGGAACGGTTCGCCCACCGCGACCAGCAGGTTGCTCGCCCCCGACGAGGCATAATAGGTCTCGTCGAACAGGTTCTTCAGGTTGAGCTGGACCGTGGTCGGCAGGCCGTTCACCTGGGTCCGGTAGGCCAGGAAGGCATCGCTGACCACGTAGTCCGGCAGGCTGAAGGTATTGGCGGCGTCGCCGGGCCGCGCCCCGACGTAGCGGGTGCCGAAGCCGACTTCGAGGGAGCCCGGCCCGAGGCGGGTCGAGCCGAATTCCATCGCCTCCGCGACAGCGCCGAGCTGATGGGTCAGGAACAGCGAGGCCGTGACCCGCGGCGTGTTCTGGAGTTCCTTGCCGACGAGAACCGGATCCTCCGTGACGACGGCCTGGGTGAAGCCGTAGCTGCCGATCACGGCCCAGTTGGGACGGATCTGACCCGCGAAATCGAGTTCGAAGCCGCGCGAGCGGACCCGGCCGGCGGTGGAGCCGAAGCGGTCGCCGTTGACCACCTGGGTGATCAGCACGTTGCTCTTCTCGGCGTCGAACATCGCGCCCGTGATAAGAAGCCCCTCGGCGACCTCCGCCTTGACGCCGACCTCGTAGGCTTCGCCCTCTTCCGGCAGCAGCGTGCCGGTGACGTCGAGATCGGTCACGTTCGGGCGGAAGGATTGCGTGTAGCTGCCATAGAGCGAAAGGTTCGGCGAAAGCTTGTAGACGAGACCGGCGCGCGGCACCGGCTTCACACCGTTGATCGCGGTCGAGATGACGGCCGGGCGTCCCGCATAGGCGAGCTGGTCGTAAATCTGGGCACTCATCCCGCCAACCAGAATGAGCCGGTCGGTGAGGTGAAGAGAATCTTGCAGGTACAGGCTGGTGTTGCTGAGACGATCGCGGTTGTTGCTGGACGCGAGCGAGATCCGGTCTGAGGCGCCGAGCAGACCGTAGAGGGGATCGAACGGGTCGAAACCGCTCACGTTCGGCCCGCGCACACTGGTCTTCCGGTAGTAATCAATCCGTTCATACATCACGCCGGCCAGGAGGTCGTGACGCAAGCCGAAGGTATCGAAGCGTCCGATCAGGTCGAGGCGCGCAACGTTCGCGTTGAAGTCGCCTCCGCGCGTCGCATCTGCCCGGCGCGTCAGAAGACGCGTATTGGCGTTGTAGGAAACCGGCCGGATCTGATTGTCGTCGTAACCGAGGTTCGAATAGCTGTAGCCGAGATGTAGCTTCCAATCCTCGTTGAACCGGTGGTCGATATCGATCGTGGCGAGGTGGCTCATAGCCTCGACCCGGCTCACGCGCTCGTCGAAGCGGCGGTCGCGCGGCACCCGCAGGGGGCGGCCGGTGCGCGCATCGAAGGTAGTGCCCCGATCGAATGGGATGGTGTAGTGCGCGAACTCGTAGCCCACCGTCACGCTGGTCTCGTCGCCGCGCCAAGTCACGGACGGGGCCACAACCTGTCGGCGGATCTGTCCGAAGTTGCGCCAGTATTCATAGTCTTGGAAGTCACCAATCACGCGGTAGGCTAGGTTGGTGTCCTTGACCGGACCAGTGAGATCGGTTTGGACGAGGCCGCCGCCGAAGCTCGTCCCCGTCAGCTCAAGAGACCCGCTCGGGGTGAATTCCGGTCGCTTCGAGACGAGATTGATGAGGCCGCCGGGCTCGGAGATGCCGTAGAGGAGCGAGGCCGGCCCCTTGAGCACCTCAACCCGCTCGATAGAATGGTTGAAGTTCTGCTGTAGGACGGTGCGGCGCCCGTCGCGCAGGATCGAGCTGTCGCGGGAAGACCCGAAGCCACGCCTGATCACGGCCTCTTGCGTGCCGCCGAGACTGTTGGTCTGCACGACGCTGCTGACATTGCGCAGGGCCTCGTCGAGGCTCAGGACCCGCTGGTCGCGCAGGACGGCGTTCGGCACGACTGCGATGTTGGCCGGCGTATCGAGGAGAGCGGTCTCCGACCCTGCCCCGAAGCTCGTTCGCCGGGGGGTGTAGCCGAGAACGCCGCGACTGTCGCCGGCGATGTGGATCTCTTCCATTGCGACGTCCGAGAAGTCCGGCTGCTGCGCAGATGCGGACCCCGCGTGAAGCAGAAGGGCTGCGCCTGAGAGCAACCCCGTCGCTCCCGCGGCTGCGCGGCTTGTGGAACGGCTGTGCCGGCGACGGCGAACGTGATGAGGCATGATCGCTCCAGATTGAGGCTCGATCTTCCGTAGGATAGTCTTTTATATTTGACAATATATCGGTGATATATTGGAATTAGTCTATAATAATCTGACTTATATCTCAAAACATAGATATGTTTCGCAAAATAAGCTGAATGCCAGATGGTCCCAAGCCGCTGTCAGGCCCACCTCCAGACCTTGACCCTTCCGTTGCGCGAGCCCATCCCGGTCCGGCTATGACCAACCCGCGCACGCACCATCTCTGGCGGCCCTATACCCAGATGCAGGCGGCGGCTCCGCCGCTGGAGGCCGTGCGGACGCATGGCTCTCGCATCGTCCTCGCCGACGGACGCGAACTGATCGACGGCATTGCTTCGTGGTGGACCGCCGCCCACGGCTACAACCATCCCCACATCCGCGCCGCCGTGGCCGCTCAGCTGGAGGCGATGCCGCACGTGATGTTCGGGGGGCTCACCCACGCGCCGGCCGAGCGTTTGGCGGCCCGCCTCGCTGACCTGTTGCCGGGCGACCTTGATCACGTCTTCTTCACCGATTCCGGCTCGGTCGCCGTCGAGGTCGCGCTGAAGATGGCGGTGCAGATGTGGATCAACCGGGGGATCGCCGGGCGCACCCGCATCCTGGCGTTTCGCGAGGGCTATCACGGCGACACCCTCGGGGCGATGTCGGTCTGCGATCCCGATGAGGGCATGCACCGGCGCTTCGGCGCCTACCTGCCGGCCCAGGTTTTTTGCGATCTACCAAGGACAGCGGTGCAGGTCGCCACACTAGATGCCCGCATGGCCGCCGAGCGCGAGACCCTGGCGGCCGTCATCATCGAGCCCTTGGTTCAGGGCGCCGGCGGTATGCGGATGCACGCTCCGGACGTGCTGGCGACCGTCGCCCGCCTCGCGAAGCGCCATGGGCTGCCGCTCATCGCCGACGAGATCTTCACCGGCTTCGGACGCACCGGCACCCTGTTCGCCTGCGAGCAGGCCGGGATCGTGCCAGACATCCTGTGCCTGTCGAAGGCGCTCACCGGGGGCACCATGGCGTTGGCCGCCACGATCGCCACGAGGGCGGTGTTCGAGAGCTTTCTGTCCGACGACCCCGCCGCCGCCCTGATGCATGGGCCGACCTTCATGGCCAACCCGCTTGCCTGCGCGGCGGCCAATGCCAGCCTCGATCTGTTCGAGCGCGAGCCGCGCCTGGAGAAAGTCGCTGCCATCGCGGCGGCTCTGGCAGAGGGCCTGGAGCCGCTCCGGTGCCTGCCCGGGGTGGCCGACATCCGCGTTCTTGGGGCGATTGGCGTGGTCCAGTTCCGGCAGGCCTCGGATCTCGCCGATCTTAAGCGCCGGTTCCTCGCGCTGGGGACCTGGGTTCGCCCATTCGGCGACATCGTCTATCTCACGCCCGCACTTACCATCGCGTCCGAGGATCTGGCGCAACTCCTCGCGGTCATGCGGGCGGTGGTGACGGAGACCACCGCCTGATTGCGGTGGGTTCGGTCCGGCGCGCCTTGCAACCCGCGCCCGCGTCGCTCGTTGGGACTACGTTGCGCTGGCCCTGTCTTCTGAACCGCGTCGTGCAAGCCCGGTGGGGCGCGACGATCCTGGTTCCGGGCAGGGCCTGCGGCCAGACAGGCTGGAGGGTGCATCGTGGTGGATGAGGCGACGAACGCGAACGACGATCGGCCGGTGATCCTACTGGTGGAGGACGAAGCCCTAACGATCATGGACCTCGGCGACGTCCTCGAGAATGGCGGCTACGAAACCGTGCAATGCGCCTCGGCGGAACGTGCCCTCGGCATCCTCCAGGCCCGCCCCGACATCTGCGGCCTCGTCACGGATGTCGAACTGTCCGGCAAGACCAACGGCTTCGAGCTCGCTACGGCCGTGTCCGAGGCTCGTCCCCAACTGCCCATCGTGATCGTCTCGGGCCGCGCCGCGCCCGACCCCGAGCGGATGCCGAAGGGGGCCAAGTTCATCGCCCGACCCTGTACCGGCGAGGACATTCTCTCGCAGCTCAAGGGACTGCTGCCCTGCTGATGGGTTGCTGAACTTCAGGCCGTCGGTTTGCTGTGCGCGCGCCACCACGCGACCGTGTCGTCGAGGCCGCGCTCCAGGCTGAAGCGCGGGCGGAAGCCGACGGCTTCAGTGAGAATCCGGGTGCCCGCCTCGATGGCTGCCGGTTCTGTCGGGTTCAGGAGTCGGGCACCGTAGGCGAGGTGCTCCGCATTCCCGATCCGGGCGGCGAGACCATCGAGAAGTGCGCGCACCGGAACGGCCGTGCCAGAGCCGATATTCACCGGTCCAGTAACGTCGCTCGCCACTAGAGCGGCCAACGCGGCGGCCGCATCCGCGACATGCAGGAAGTCGCGGCGCTGGTGCCCGGTCGAGGTCGGGAACGATGTCCCGGTCATCAGTGCGTGGACCGCATCTGAGACGAGGCGTCCGCGCCGCTCGCCAGGACCGTAGAGGAAGAAGAGCCGTCCCCAGGCGAGGCGGATGCCATGGTTCTCCGCATAGGCCGTGAGGATGCGCCGGGTCCCATCCTTGGCCGCACCATAGAGGGTTGCGGGCTGGCACGGGGTCGTCGCTTCGTCGAATCGGAATGCGCCCCACGCGTATTCGGCACAGGTGCCGGCGCCGACGAAGCGCCGTCCGCCCTGCGCTGCGAAGGCTTTGGCGAGGTCCAGGGTGGCGGCGACCCAGTCGAGATTGCTGGCGGAGGTCCAGTACCGACCCGGCTCCGCGTCCCAGGCGAGATGCAGCAGGTGGCTTGGGCGAAGGTCCGCGATCAATGCGCGGCGCTCGTTCTCCACCAGCAGGTCGGCCGTGTGCATCGCCGTGCCGCCGAGCGGACGGCGGCCGACACCGTGCACCTCGAAGCCCAGGGCCTGCAGGGCCGGAACCGCGTGGCGGCCGACGAAGCCGGTGGCGCCGGTGATGAGGACACGGCCCGTCACCGGACCCAGTCCGGGTAGGTCAGGTCGCGCTCGGCGATCACCGTGATGGGCTCCGGCCAGGCGACGTCCAGCGCCGGATCGTTCCAGCGCAGGCCTCGGGCGCTCCCGACCACGTAGGGCCGATCGATCATATAGAGCACTTCCGTGCCGTCACTGAGGGCTTGGAAGCCATGGCCAAAGCCCGTGGGGATGTAGAGGGCATGGCGGTTCCGGACGTTCAGCTCGACCCCGTAGGCCTGCAGGTAGGTCGCAGAATCCGGCCGTAGGTCGACGATGACGTCGTGGATCGCGCCGGCCGTGCAGCGCACCAGTTTGGTCTCCGCGTGCGGCTCTGCAGAGAAGTGCAGGCCCCGCACGGTCCCGCGCCGAGCGTTGTAGGAGATGCTGGATTGCGCGAAGGCGCCGATCAGACCCTGGGCGGCGAAATCATCCGTGCAGGCGGTGCGGGCGAAAAAGCCGCGTGCATCGGCATGGGGTTCCGGGACGACCCGATACGCGCCAGCCAGCGGCAGGGCCTCGAAGCGCATCCGCTCAGAACACCGAGAGGCGCGGGATCGCGGTGACGAAGCGCCCGCCCCAGTCACGGATCGTCGCCATTTCGCTGGCGATTTCGTCCTTGAGGTTCCAGGGCAGGATCAGGACGTAGTCTGGCCGCATCGCTAGCAGCGCCTCTGGCGAGACCACCGGGATGCGGCTTCCCGGAAGGCGCGTGCCCTGCTTGTGCGGGGAGCGATCGGCGACGGCCCCGATTAGTTCGGGGCCGATGCCGCAGTAATTGAGGAAGGTGTTGCCCTTAGCTGCCGCTCCGTAGGCGCAGACGGTCCGATGCGTCAGCCGCAGATCCGCCAGGAAGGTCAGGGTGGCGCACTTGATGGCGACCACATCCTCCGCGAAGGCGGCGTAGCCTTCCGGACCGAACAGCCCGCCCGCCCGCTCCTCCGCCAGGACCCGTGCCACGGCGTCGGTCTCCGCATGGGCCGCTGCCGCATGGCAGAAGAACACCCGCAGGGAGCCACCATGCGTCGGCCATTGCTCGACATCGAACACCCGCAGGCCGTGCGCCGCCAAGATGTTCGAGACGACGCCGAGGGAAAGATACGAAAAATGCTCGTGATAAATGGTGTCGAACTGGCGCTCCTGGATCATCCGGAGGAGGTGCGGGAACTCGAACGTACCGACTCCCTCGGATTTCAGTAGAATCCGGAAACCTTCGACGAAGTCGTGAATGTCGGGCACATGGGCGAGCACGTTGTTCGCCGCCATCAGGTCGGCCGCGTGACCGTCCGCCAGCAGGCGGCGGCCGGTCTCCTCGCCGAAGAATGCCACTTCGGTGGGGATGCCGCGCTGACGGGCCACTGCCGCCACGTTGGCAGCGGGCTCGATTCCAAGAGCCGGGATGCCGCGGGCGACGACCGCTTGCAGCAGATAGCCGTCGTTGCTCGCCACCTCCACGACCTTGCTGACAGGCGAGAGCGAGAAGCGCGCCTGCATCGCTGCTACGTAGGCCTCCGCATGGGCGATCCATCCGGCCGAGAAACCCGAGAAGTAGGCATAATCGGAAAAGATCGCCTCCGGGGTCTCGAAGGCCTCGAGCTGCACGAGCCAGCAGGAATCGCAGACATAGGCATGGAGCGGGTGGAACACCTCACCCCGGTTCACCCGGTCAGCCGGCACGTAGGCGTTGGCCAGCGGTGACAGGCCGAGATCGGCCACGCTTCGGCGGAGGGCGGCTCCGCACGCCCGGCAGGTGCGTGACGGGCCCGCAGAGGTCGTTTCAGAGGCATTCATGTCCGGAACCGTCATATCCGACATCGTCATCCGCTGAGCGCCTCGTAGGCCTCGATCTGCGCCAGAGTCAGGTCGCGGGCTGAACCGCCATCGGCCTCGGCGCGATGCCAAGCGGCGGTCCAGGCCAGGGCCGCGTCGAGGCGCAGGCGCCGGTCCCAGCCGAGATAGGTGCGGGCCTTGGCGGAATCGACCTTGAGGAAGGTGGCCTCGTGCGGGTGGATCGCCGGGGAGAGGTGCCACAGGGCATCCGCCCCCCAGGCCTGGGCGAGTGCATCGACGAGGTGGGCCACCGGCCGGCAATCCTCGTCAGCCGGCCCGAAGTTCCAGGGCTCGGCGTAGCGCGGCCCGTCCGCGCCCACTAGGCATTCGGCCAGACGGAGATACCCGCTCAGGGGTTCGAGCACGTGCTGCCAGGGCCGGGTGGCGTGGGGTGCTCGGATCTCGACGGACTCGCCGCGGGCGAAGGCGCGGACGATATCGGGCACCAGCCGATCCTCCGACCAGTCGCCCCCCCCGAGGACGTTGCCCGCCCGCGCGGTCGCGATCCGGCAGTCGCGCTCGGCAAGGAAGGCGTTGCGATAGGCCGCTGCCACCAATTCGGCACAGGCCTTGGAACTGCTGTAGGGGTCGTGGCCGCCCAGCGCCTCCGTTTCGCGATAGCCGTAGGGCCATTCGCGGTTTTCGTAGGCCTTGTCGCTCGTCACCACCACGACGGCCCGCACGGAGGGCGTCGTTCGCACCGCATCGAGCACGTGGGCGGTGCCCATGACGTTGGTGGCATAGGTGCCGAGCGGATCGCGATAGGAGGCACGCACCAGCGCCTGGGCCGCCATGTGGATGACGATCTCGGGGGCGGTGGCGGCGAGGCAGGCCCGCACAGCGTCCGCATCGCGGATGTCGCCGAGATGCGAGTCCATTCCGGCGCCGATACGGGCCGCCTCGAACAGGTTCGGCGCGCTTTCGGGCGGAAGTGCCAGCCCGCTGACGCGGGCCCCCAGGCGCCCCAGCCATAGGCAGAGCCAAGCGCCCTTAAAGCCGGTCTGACCAGTGACGAGCACCCGCCGGCCGGCCCAGAACGCGGGATCGGGATTCGGGTCGCGGGTGCGCGGCAGGGGGAAGGGCGAAGGCTGCACGCTGAAAATCGATCTCCAGGGGGGCGACGAGACTACCAGCACTTCCAGGGCGGCGCCTCGCTCGCCCACAGGGCTTCGAGGTGGTTCTTGTCGCGCAGGGTATCCATTGCCTGCCAGAACCCGGTGTGGACGTAGGCCGCGAGCTGCCCGTCGGCGGCAAGGCCCTCCAGGGGTTCTGCTTCCCACACCGTGCCGTCCCCCGCGATCCGGTCGAAGACGCGCGGCGAGAGCACGAAGAAGCCGCCGTTGATCGTCGCTCCGTCCCCCGCCGGCTTCTCGCGGAAGCGGCGCACCGTGCCGGCCTCGAGATCCAGCGCGCCGAAGCGGCCAGGCGGTGTCACCGCCGTGAGGGTGGCGAGCCTGCCCTGCGCCTTGTGGAAGGCAGCGAGCGCGGTGAGGTCCACGTCGGCAACGCCGTCGCCGTAGGTCATGAAGAAGTCGTCGTCCCCCAGATAGGCGCGCACGCGCTTCAACCGCCCGCCCGTCATGGTGGTTTCGCCTGTCTCGATCAGCGAAACGCGCCAGTCCTCGGCAGCGCTGCGGTGAAAGTCGACGTCGCCGCGTCCGATGTCGATGGTGACGTCGGAGAGGTGCAGTCGGTAGTTCAGGAAGAATTCCTTGATAACGTAGCCCTTGTAGCCGAGGCAGATGATGAATTCGCGCACCCCGTGAGCGGCGAAGATCTGCATGATGTGCCAGAGGATCGGACGACCGCCGATCTCCAGCATGGGCTTAGGCCGCGTCACTGTCTCCTCAGACAGGCGCGTACCGAGACCGCCTGCGAGGATGACTGCCTTCATGGGGTCCTGAACGGTCTTCGCGGGGCCCGGAAGGGGGCCGGAGCGGCGTTTCCGCAAGGCTTAGTCGAGGGGATGGGCTTCGTCCAGGCGTGGGGCCGGCCGATCGATGAGCCGGCTTTTCCAGTCTCTTGCGGGCTCGCCCGGGGCGCCTGTCATCGCAGCTTCACATGGGCCGGTCATGCCCGGGCCTGAGAGGATCATCCCGGTTGCTCGTGGATGCATCCGGAATGATGGGCGCGGGCAAGGAGCCATCGCGCTAGGGTCGAAGAAGAGGACGTGCGATGTGGGCGGCTGACGAGCGCGGGACGGCCGAGCCTGGCGAGGGCGGCCTGACCCGTGCGGCGATGGCGTCGCTTCCCGGAGCGGGAACCGACAGGGAGGGCGAACGCAGCATGGCGAAATCCGACAAGCGCCTCCGTCCCCCGGGCGCCAAGAGCGTCGGTTGGGCCCTGGTCCAGGCCGCGCGCCTGCACCGGTCCCGTATCGGTGACCGCTTGGTTGCCCTCGACCTCTTCGCCGGTCAGGAGCAGGTGGTGCAGGCGCTGGCCGCCGCCGGGACCATGACGATGGGGGATCTCGCCGCGATGCTGCGGGTGCGCCCGCCCACCGCCTCCAAGACGATTTCGCGGCTCGCTGCCCTCGGCTTCGTGGAGCGCCGGGCCGAGGCCGGCGACGGCCGCATCGTACGCGTGCGGCTCACCGAGACGGGGCTGGCCAAGGCTGCGGCCATCGAGCGGCTGTGGGATGATGTCGAGGCGGAACTCCTCGATGGATTCGACGGCAAGGAGAAGCGTCGGCTTCGCAAGCTCCTGCGCAAGGCCGCCCGCAACCTCGCCGAGGCGTCCGGCGTCACCGGCCACGAGGTCGAGGGCGATTCCGAGATGGATGAGGAGGAGTCGGATTCGCTGGTGGTTCCGGAAGCTCTGTAGACGGGCCGCCCTATGGGTCGGAGACCGCCGTACCACCCAGCGGCCGTGTGCGCTCAGCACAGCCTCTCCGACCTCCTGCACGACCCGAGGCCGTCAAGGCTGCAAGGGACCCTACGCCGGCAGGTGCGGCTTGGCGTTGACAGCCTCGGGTTTGGCTTTGCGCATCATACCAGACCCCGCATGAACTGCCCGACGGCGCCGCAGGAAGCGGTTGCGGTTGCGCTCGATCAGGCGCGCCAAGTGGGTGGCGGCGCGATCGAACATCCATAAGACCCCGCAGATCAGGATGGTGATGGTGCAGGTGAGGCCGATCACAAGGCCCCAGATCCCGGGAGCCGGGAGAACCATCAGGCAGACCAGCCCAAAGGTGGCAAGTAACGGCACGGCCTTCGTCATGGATCGCCCTCCGAAGGCGGCACTCGTACCTCTCGCTTGCACCCAACATTCTTAAGGCTTCGGGACCGTGGTGCGCGAAATCGCGCCGATTTCAAATGTGGGTGAATATCGGGTTTCAGTTCCGTGCGATCGATCCCTTCCGGTTCTCTCTTTCGACTCCTGCTGCCATGTGTGACGCTAGGTCCAACCCGGTGCGGCTATGCGGGAATGCGGCCCTGCTCTGAAGCTCCGCGTCAAAGGACTGACGCTGGGCCCCATGGCTCTGGCCAAGCGGCGCGCCGAGATTGGGATCGAGCCCTTGGGGATCGATTCGAGGGCCGCCGCGCCCCGGAAAGGGCGCCCGGTCGGCATCGCGCTGCTGTGCGGTACCGGGCCTTCTTCGCCTGCCTCGACGCGTCGGCCGAGACGCTGGCTGGCCTGAGGCGACCCACTGCTCTCGACCGTCATGCGCTACGCGGTGAAGGTCTGCCTGGTCTTGTTGGTCCTGAACCCGCTGTGAGCGCCCGGTGTGGCCCAGACGAATCGGTTCGGTCCCTAGGTCCTGCGTGCGCTGCTGCTGTTCGGATCGACGGCCCTCAGCTCCCGGACCCTGCGCAAGCTCCAACTCGCCGAAACCCTGTCGACCGAGTGCGCCGCGCCCTTGATTGGCACGCTGATCACCAGGCCGCTACTCGGCGAATGGTCGACTCCGCGCCGCCTTGCCGCTCGGCCTCTTCGGCACGGTGAGGCATTGGCGGCTGGTGTCCGCCCACGTCTGGGCGCCCGCAAACGTGCTGGCGTCCTTGATGTCCATCCAACTGCTCTGGTCGTTGGTGCTGGGTTACCTGATCTTCGGCGACGTGCCGGACCGATGGACACTGATCGGTGCGTCCATCGTCATCGGCTCCGAGCCCTACTCTCCTGGCCCAGAAGCGGCGCTCCGCTCAGCGGTGACGGCGATGGTGGGAATGGCCGCGCGACTTCATGCGCGTGCGATAGGCGCGGCGGCCGGGATCGATGCCGAGCGCCCCGTTCACCGTGCCGACCGCGCCTCCGACCGCACCGCCCACGATGCCGCCCACCGGACCGGCGACCCGATCCCCCTCGGCGGCTCCACGGCGCATTCCACCGGGCAGGCCCTGTGCTTCGGCCGTGCCCGACAGGGCAAAGGCGGACAGGACGAGGCTGGCGGCGAGCAGAGCTTTTCTCATGACGGTGTCTCCAGATGACGCCGCGTCTCGGCTCATCCTTCAACCAGGACAGGTCCCGAGCGCGTGAGAAACAACGGCCGAGCTTGGAAAAGGTGGCATTGAAAGTTCGGGCCGAACGTGCAGGAGGTCGGAAAGCTCGCTAGTCTCAGGTCGATACCGCTGCTAGAAGCCGCCAGATGTGCGTTGATGGTGATCCGTGCGGGTGGTTCGGTGTGCCGGACCGGACGACCCGGTCTCGAATTATGAGCCCGGCCTGCGCCTGAGGGCCGCCGTAGCGGACCCGATGCGAAGGCCGGGAGGGCGATCACTCGCCTCCGTTCCGCTGGCCCTGGGGGCAGATCGCCCACCGACCGCCCGACACCGACCCGCGCCGAAGACCTCACAGACATCCCATGAGCGACCAGACCTCCCCCCCCGTCGTGCCAGCCCGCGACTATTCGAAGACCCTGTTCCTGCCTCAGACCGAGTTCCCGATGCGGGCCGGCCTGCCGGTACGCGAACCTCTGCTTCTCGAGCGATGGGCCGCCACTGGCCTCTATGGACGGATTCGTGCTCAGGCAGCCGGCCGGCCGAAATTCGTGCTGCATGACGGCCCGCCCTACGCCAACGGCAACATTCACATCGGCACGGCGCTGAACAAGATCCTGAAGGACGTTATCGTCCGCGCGCAGGGCGCGCTCGACTATGACGCCAATTACGTGCCGGGATGGGATTGCCACGGCCTGCCGATCGAATGGAAGATCGAGGAGCAGTACCGCGCCAAGGGCCGCAACAAGGACGAGGTGCCGGTCCTCGAATTCCGCCAGGAGTGCCGGGCCTTCGCGGGGCAGTGGCTCGACGTGCAGCGTGAGGAGTTCAAGCGCCTGGGCGTCACCGGTGATTGGGATCATCCTTACGCCACCATGACGTTCCCCGCCGAGGCCACCATCGCCCGCGAACTCATGGCCTTCGCGATGACGGGCCAGCTCTACCGCGGCTCGAAGCCGGTGATGTGGTCGGTGGTCGAGAAGACAGCTTTGGCCGAAGCCGAAGTCGAATACGAGGACGTCGTCAGCGACGCGATCTTCGCCGCCTTCCGGATCACTGACGGCGCTCCGACGGAGCTTGCACCGGCACGGGTGGTGATCTGGACCACCACGCCCTGGACCATGCCGGCCAACCGGGCGGTCGCCTATTCTAAGAAGGTCGCCTATGGCCTCTACAGGGTCACGGCAGCCGCCGACGACAACTGGGCCAAGGTCGGCGACGCCTATGTCCTTGCGGACACGCTCGCCGCTTCCGTCTTCGCCAGCGCCCGCGTCGAGACCTTCGAGCGCCTGCGCGACGTCGCGCCGACCGAACTCGCCGGCCTGACCCTAAGCCATCCGCTCGCCGCCCACGTGCCCGGTTACGACTTCGCCGTTCCGCTCCTCGATGGCGAACATGTCACGGACGAGGCCGGTACCGGCTTCGTCCACACGGCGCCGAGCCACGGCCGGGAGGATTTCGAGGTCTGGATGGCCAACGGCCGGATGCTGGCTGAGCGCGGCATCGACACCCGCATCCCCTACACGGTGGATGCCGATGGGATGCTGACCGACGAGGCGCCCGGTTTCACGGGAAAACTCGTCTTGAATCACAAGGGCGAGAAGGGCGACGCCAACAAGGCGGTCATCGCTGCGCTCACCGACGCGGGTACCTTGGTGGCGCGTGGCACGCTCAAGCATAGCTACCCGCATTCCTGGCGATCGAAGAAGCCGGTCATCTTCCGCAACACCCCGCAATGGTTCATTGCGATGGACCGCCCAGTGGATTCTCTCGGCAACCGAACCCTGCGTGAGGTTGCCGTCCAGGCGATCGAGGAGACCCAGTGGGTACCGCCGCAGGGCAAGAATCGCATCAACGGGATGGTCGCCAACCGGCCAGACTGGGTGGTCTCGCGCCAGCGCGCCTGGGGTGTGCCGATCACGGTCTTCGTCAAGCGCGGTACTCACGAGGTGCTACGCGATGAGCGCGTGAATGCTCGCATCGCTGCCGCCTTCCAGGCGGAGGGCGCCGACGCTTGGTTCACCGATGCGGATGGCGCCCGCTTTCTCGCCCCGGACTACGATCCGGCGGACTATGAAAAGGTCACGGACGTCCTCGACGTCTGGTTCGATTCCGGCTCGACACATGCCTTCGTGCTTGATGATCCCGAGCAGTTTCCAGGTCTTTCCGGCGTCAAGCGCCGTCGCGATGGCGGCACCGACACGGTGATGTACCTTGAGGGCTCGGACCAGCATCGCGGCTGGTTCCAGTCGTCATTGCTGGAATCCGCAGGCACTCGCGGACGCGCGCCCTACGACATCGTCCTGACCCACGGGTTCGTACTCGACCCCAAGGGCCTGAAGATGTCGAAGTCCAAGGGCAACGTCGTCGCGCCACAGAATGTCATCAAGGATTCCGGTGCCGACATCCTGCGCCTGTGGGTTGCGGCCTCCGACTATGCCGATGATCTACGCATCGGGCCCGAGATCATCAAGACCTTTGCTGAGACCTACCGTAAGTTGCGTAACTCGCTGCGATGGATGCTTGGCTCGCTGGCACATTTCGAACCCGGCACCGAGATCGCCCATGCGGACCTGCCCGAACTGGAGCGGCTGATCCGGCACCGCCTCTCCGAACTCGACGGCGAGATCCGCGAAGCCTACGCGACCTTCGACACCAAGCGGGTGGTGGCACTCCTCAACGGTTTCATGACGGGCGATCTTTCGGCTTTCTACTTCGATGTCCGCAAGGACGTGCTCTACTGCGATCCTGCCTCGTCTGCGGTGCGCCGGGCCGCCCTGCAGGTTATCGATGAGACCTTCCGCCGGGTTACGATCTGGCTGAGCCCTGTCCTAGCCTTCACGGCCGAAGAGGCGTGGCTCGACCGCTACCCATCCGAAAACGACTCGGTCCATCTCCAGATCCTTCCGGAGACGCCGGCCGCTTGGCGGGACGACGCTCTGGCGACGCGCTGGCAGACCATCCGCCGCGTGCGCCGGGTCGTCACCGGCGCCTTGGAGATCGAGCGCACGGCCAAGCGCATCGGCGCCAGCCTCGAGGCGGCGCCTACCGTGTTCATCGCGGACTCGGCGCTGCGAGCGATCGTCGAGGGCGTCGACTTCGCCGATATCTGCATCACGTCCGCCATCCGGATCACGGACGGGGAAGGCCCGGCGGAGGCCTTCCGCCTCGACGATGTGCGAGGCGTTGCGGTGGTGCCGGCCCTGGCCGAGGGCCGGAAATGCGCCCGATCCTGGCGGGTGACGCCCGAGGTCGGCAACGACCCGGACTATCCCGACGTGACCCCACGCGACGCCCGCGCCCTGCGCGAGTGGGATGCCGCCCAGGCCAGCACGAGTGCCGCGTGAGCCAGCGTCCGCAGCACCCCTTCCCCCAGCCAGGGGGGAGGGCCAAACCATGCACGTAACTCCTTTCCGCCTCGGCCTCGGTGCCCTTCTCCTGACCCTGGTCTTCGACCAGGCTTCGAAGCTTTGGCTCTATTTCGGCACCGATCTGGTGCTGACCCAGCCCTGGCGGCTCACCCCCTTCGCCGAGTTCCTCGTCGTCTGGAACCGGGGCGTGTCCTACGGGATGTTTCAGCAGGAGGGTGGCCTCGGCCGCTGGGTTTTGGTGGGGGTGTCCTGCCTGGCGGCCCTCGGCCTGATCTTCTGGATGCGGCGAGCGGAGACGCGTCTGCTCGCCGTTGCCCTCGGGCTCGTAGCAGGCGGCGCCATCGGCAACGCCATCGACCGGGCGGCCTATGGCGCGGTGTTCGACTTCGTTCACCTCCACTGGCGCACTTGGTCCTGGTACGTTTTTAACATCGCCGATGCGGCCATCGTCGCGGGCGTTGTTGGCCTCATCCTCGACAGCCTGCGGCCGGTACCCCGGCGCACGGGTTCCAGCCTTTGAAACAGGATCGGCATTTCTAGTCGCCCTGTGATCCGTAAGTCACAGTCGGAATCGTTGTGCGGCCGCGGCTGGTGCGCTGCGGTCAAGGCGCCATACGATCGCCTGAAACCCAGGTCAGGCCGAGAGGGTCGGATCAGGATCGCTGTACACAAGGCGACCATCCGGGCTCGGGCAACCGGGACCCACAACCGGGCGGAGAGCGGGGATAGCATGATCGGGCATCGCGGTTTGCTGTTGGTTATGGCGGGTGTTCTGACCGCCGGGAGCGCGCAGGCGCAGCAGGGCGTCTTCATGCGCGACGCCCTCAGCAACATCGGCCTCATCGAGCCCGAGAAGCCCGCGATCACCTATCGCGAGCGGGCCCCCCTCGTGATGCCGCCCAAGCTCGACGGCAAGGCCCTGCCGGCCCCGCGCCAGCCCGAAGCCTCGGCCCAATGGCCGAAGGATCCCGAAATCGTCCAGCGTGAGCGCGAACGCGAGGAGGCTAAGAAGCCCATCGCGCGAGGTGCACAGGGCCGGATGAACGACAACAACATGACCCTGTCGATCGACGAGATGCGTGGCGGGCGCCGTGCCAGTGCCCAGACCCGTACCGAGCCGGGGCGCCCCGAAGGCGAGAACGATGACCGGAACTCGTTCTGGTCGAACCCCTTCGGCCTGCGCTCCGCCGAAGTCGCGGAGCCGTCGGCGGTCGAGCCCGATCGCGACGTGCTTACCGATCCGCCCAATGGCTATCGCAAGCCGCCCCGTAAGGTTGCCAAGACCAATGGTGACCCTGTGAACAATCCCTACCGCGAGCGCGAAGAATCCGATCCGGGCGCCTATGTGCGTGCGCGCTCAGCGAACTGAATTCCGGATCAGGCTCGGCGCCGCGCAGGGTGCGGGCGTCGCGAGAGAACCCGTTTCCTGCCCCTCCGACGCACCCCCGTGGCGTGGAGCCGGCGCAATGCCAACATGACGGATGGCCCTCGCAGGCTGCCAGCCGCAGAAGGAAGAGCTTCGATGCATCTGTTCAGGAAGGACACGCCCCTCTTCGGACCGACGCGCCGGCACGGCAGCGCCGGTCGGGCGGAAGCCGCTCCCTTCGGACGCTCCGAGGCAGGTGGGCCCGAGGTCAGTGCCTTCGCCCTCGACAATGGACTCGATGTCGTCGTCGTTCCCGATCACCGCGCCCCGGTCGTCACGCATATGGTGTGGTACCGCAACGGCTCGGCCGATGATCCGCTCGGCCAGTCAGGCATCGCCCATTTCCTTGAGCACCTGATGTTCAAGGGGACCGAGCAGCACCCGATCGGCGCCTTCTCCAAGGCCGTCTCCGGCCTCGGCGGCCAGGAGAACGCCTTCACCTCCTACGATTACACCGCCTATTTCCAGCGCGTCGCCCGCGATCACCTGCGGACGATGATGGAATTCGAGGCCGACCGCATGACCGGTCTCGTCCTCGACGATGCCGTTGTGGCGCCCGAGCGCGACGTGGTGCTGGAGGAGCGCCGCATGCGGGTCGAGACCGACCCGTCGGCGCAGCTGTCCGAGGCGATGGCTGCCTCGCTCTTCGTGCATCATCCCTACGGCACGCCGATCATCGGCTGGATGCACGAGATCGAGGAACTGAACCGCACGCACGCTCTCGACTATTACAAGCGCTTCTACACGCCGGAGAATGCCATCCTGGTGGTTGCCGGCGACGTGACCCCGGACGACGTTCGCCGCATGGCCGACGACACCTACGGCCGCGTTACTCCGCAGGGCACCCGGCCGCTGCGCATCCGCGCCAAGGAGCCGGAGCCGCGGGCGCTCCGCCGCCTCGCGGTCGCCGATCCCAAGGTCGAGCAGCCGACCCTGCAGCGCCTCTACCTAACCCCGTCCTGCATTACTGCGCGAGACGGCGAGTGCCATGCGCTCGAACTGCTCGCCGAGGTCATGGGCGGTGGCTCGACCTCCTACCTCTACCGCAAGCTGGTGATGGAACTCGGCGTCGCCGTGAATGCCGGCGCCTGGTACATGGGCTCGGCCATCGACGACACCCGATTCTCAGTCTACGCGATCCCGGCCGAGGGCGTCAGCCTGGAGAAGCTGGAGGAGGAGGTCGACCGCGTCCTCCGCCGCGTTCCCTCCGAGGCCTTGAGTGCGGAAGCGATCGAGCGGGCCAAGACCCGGCTCGTGGCCGAGACGGTCTATTCCTCCGACAGCCAGTCCTCGCTGGCCCGCATCTACGGCTCGGCCCTCGCCATCGGCGAGTCGATCGAGGAGGTCCGGCGCTGGCCCTCCGACATCGAGGGCGTGACGCAGGCGCGCCTCACGGCGGTGGCCGAGCGCTACCTGACGCCGTCCCGCTCCGTGACCGGTTACCTGACCAAGGCTCGCGAAGCCGAAGCAGCCTGAGGCCTTTCAGGCCGCGCGGCCGATCCGACCCCGCGGCTGGCCGATCCCCTTCGAGAGGCCGCGGCCCTGCCGCCGCGCCCCACGCACAGCATGAGGTTCCCATGAACGTGGCCACCACCGACCTGCTCGACACGTCCGCCACCCGCTCCGCGACCTCGCCGACCCAGGCCGTTCCCGTCGCGACCGCCCCCGGCATCGAGGCGTGGCACGTCGAATCCCCGGTGGTGCCGCTGATCGCCCTGGCCTTCACCTTCGAGGGCGGCGCGGCCCAGGACCCGGAGGGCAAGGCCGGCGTGGCCCAAATGCTCGCTCGCCTCCTCGACGAAGGGGCGGGCGACCTGTCCTCGGACGCCTTCCAGGAGCGCCTCGCGGCCCGAGCCATCGAACTCTCGTTCCATGCCGGCTCCGACGCCCTGGGCGGCTCGCTCAAGATGCTGGTCAAGCATGCGGACGAAGCCATCGACCTCCTCGCGCTCGCCCTTGCCAAGCCGCGCCTCGACCCCGACGCCATCGAGCGGGTGCGGGCTCAGACCCTGGCTGGGCTGCGCTACCAGCAGAACGATCCAGGTGTGATGGCCTCGCGCCGCTTCTTCGCCGAGGCCTATGCCGGCCATCCCTATGCCCGCCCGTCGTCCGGCACGCCCGAGAGCATCGCGGCGATCACCCGCGACGATCTCGTGACGATGCATCGCCAGATCATCGGGCGTGGCGGTTTGAAGGTCGCGGCGGTGGGCGCCATCGACGCCGCACGGCTGGCGGAAAGCCTCGAACGGGCCTTCGGCAGGCTCGCTCTGGCCGCCCCCCTCAAGGCCGTGCCTCAGACCCGAATGCAGAACATCGGCGCGCGCCACGTCGTCGACCTCGACGTCCCGCAATCGGTGATCCGCTTCGGCATGAACGGCGTGCCCTGGCGCGACCCCGACTTCATTCCGGCCTACGTTCTCAATCACATCCTCGGCGGCGGCTCCTTCACCTCCCGCCTGTTCCAGGAGGTGCGCGAGAAGCGCGGTCTCGCTTACTCGGTGGGCACGTCGCTGGTCAGCCACCGCGCCGCGTCGATGACCTGGGGCTACACTGCCACTAAGAACGAGCGCGTCGGCGAGGCCCTGTCGGTGATCGGCGAAGAGATCGGCCGCCTCATCACCGAGGGTCCGTCCGACGAGGAGTTGCAGAAGGCGAAGGACTATCTCACCGGCTCCTACGCCCTCGGCTTCGATACCTCGACCAAGATCGCCCACCAGCTGGTGCAGATCGCCTTCGAGGGCCTCGGCATGGACTATATCGCCCGCCGCAACGATCTCGTCGCCAACGTGACCCAGGCCGATATCCGCCGCGCCGGCGCCCGCACCTTCGCGGATGGGAAGATGCTGGTGGTGGCCGCCGGGCGACCCACCGATTTCTGACGGGGCACCGATTTCCCCAGGCGCTGCGGACGAACCGCCGCGCCGCGGACCGGGTTCTTGGGACTGTACGCGGGCACGGCGGTTGCTAGGGTGCGGTTGCTAGTGTCTGCCAGAGCGGCGGCGATGCCGCGCCGCTCGCTTTCAAGCTCGGGACAGTCCGGATGACCTCACGCCTTGCCTCCCTGCCGGTTCGCCTTGCCCTTGTGGCAGCGATGGGCCTCGCTGCGACGCCCGCCCTGGCGCATCCGGGCCATGAGGCGGCCAGCGGGTTGGCACAGGGCTTCCTCCACCCCTTGAGCGGCCTCGACCATCTCCTCGCCATGGTGGCGGTTGGCCTCATCGCGGCGCGGATCGGCGGCCGAGCCCTCGTCCTGGTGCCTCTGTCCTTCCTTGGCATGATGGCTGTCGGCGGAGCGTTGGGTGCTGCGGGCATCGGACTTCCCTTCGTGGAAATCGGCATCGCCCTCTCGGTGGTCGTGCTGGGCGCCTCGCTGGCCCTGCGGCCTGCCCTGCCTGTTGCTGCCGCCATGGTGCTGGTTGGCGCGTTCGCGGTGTTCCACGGGCATGCCCATGGTGCCGAGATGCCGGAGACGGGCTCGGGCCTCGCCTACGGACTTGGATTCCTCGGTGCGACTGCGCTCCTGCACGCGGTCGGACTCGGTCTTGGCCTGTCCGCCGGGCGTCTGGCCCGCAGCCTCGCCGCCCTGCGGGTCGCCGGCGTTGGTCTGGCCGTTGCCGGCCTCGGCCTTCTGGCCGGCGCTTTCTGAGCATCACGCCCAACTTCCGTGTACGTCTCCGATCGCACGGCCCCCGCGAGGGGGCCGTTTTGTGTTCGGTGGGCGGCGCACCTATCTGACGGCATCGCCCGTCGCTCAAGGGTCAGCCGATGCAGCTCACCGGAATTCACCATCTCACCGCCATCACCGCGCAGGCCGCAGACAACCTGGCCTTCTACACGCGGGTGCTCGGCCTACGTCTGGTGAAGAAGACGGTGAACCAGGATGACGTGTCGGCCTACCACCTGTTCTATGCCGATGGCCGTGCCTCGCCCGGCACCGATGTCACCTTTTTCGACTGGCCGGCCCCGCCGGAGCGGCGCGGCACCAACAGTATCAGCCGCACCGGCCTGCGAGTCTCGGGCGCCGCCGCGATCGCGTGGTGGCGCGAGCACTTGGCACGGCAGGGCGTGACCCACGCTGTGCCGATGGAGCGTGACGGTCGCCTCACCCTCGATTTCGAGGATGGTGAGGGACAGCGCCTGATGCTGGTGGATGATGGGGGCGTTGGGGAGGCCCATCCCTGGGCCGGAAGTCCCGTGCCGGCCGAGCACCAGATCCGCGGACTCGGGCCGATCCGCTTGAGTGTGGGACAGATCGCGCGGACTGAAGCGGTCCTGACCGACATCCTCGGCATGAGCCACGATCGCAACTATGAGCTGCCCGAAGGCGAGGTCCGCGTTTACCGCATGGGAGCCGGTGGTCCAGCCGCTGAACTTCACCTCCTCGCCGAGCCGAAGCTCGGCCCTGCGCATCAAGGCGCGGGCGCCGTCCACCACGTCGCGTTCCGGATTCCGGATGCCGAGTATCAGGCTTGGGCCGACCGTCTCCGGGTGCGACGGATTCCTTCCAGCGGGCCGGTGGATCGCTACTACTTCCGCAGTCTCTACTTCCGCGAGCCCAACGGCATCCTGTTCGAGATCGCCACCGACGGTCCGGGCTTTGCCACCGATGAGCCCCTTGAGACGCTGGGCGAACGCCTCGCTCTGCCGCCTTTTCTCGAAAGCCGCCGTGCAGAGATCGAGACGGGGTTGAAGCCGCTGTGAGGCAAAACCGAAGAATTAAGAACGATTCCAGACCATTGCCCCCAGCGCACCTGCGTACGCGCGCCGCCTTGACGCGCCCACCGCAGGTGCGAGAAGACCCCACGCAAAGCTTCGAGATTCGAGCGAAATTCGAGACGGACCGTCGATGAGCAAGTTCAACGAGGAGCGTGTGCTGAGCGTCCATCACTGGACCGACACGCTGTTCTCCTTCCGCACCACCCGCGATCCCGCCTTCCGTTTCCGCAACGGCGAGTTCGTGATGATGGGCCTCAAGGTCGAGGGCCGTCCGCTCTTGCGCGCCTACAGCGTCGTCTCGGCCAATTACGAGGAGGAACTGGAGTTCTTCTCGATCAAGGTTCCGAACGGCCCGCTCACCTCGAAGCTGCAGCACCTCAAGGTCGGTGACCCGATCATCGTCGGCAAGAAGCCGACCGGTACCCTGGTGCTCGACAACCTGATGCCGGGCAGGAACCTCTACCTGCTCGGCACCGGCACCGGCCTGGCGCCCTTCATGTCGATCATCAAGGACCCGGAAACCTACGATCGCTTCGAGAAGGTCGTCCTCGTCCACGGCTGCCGCCAAGTGCAGGAACTCGCCTATGGCGAGACCATCACGCAGGACCTGCCGAACCACGAATTCCTCGGCGAGGTCATCAGCGCCGGTTTGATCTACTACCCGACCGTGACCCGCGAGCCCTTCCGCAACCGCGGCCGCATCACCGATCTGATGACCTCCGGCAAGCTGTTCGAGGATATCGGTCTGCCGCCGATGTCGGTGGAGAACGATCGGTTCATGCTGTGCGGCTCGCCCGACATGATCCGCGACACCCGCCAGCTGCTCACAGACGGTGGCTACGAGGAGGGCAATCACGGCGAGGCCGGCCACTACGTCATCGAGAAGGCGTTTGTCGAGAAGTGAGTCTTACCGGGAGGTGAGCGGAGCCCGCGCCGTCTTCATCGCCGGTGCCGGGACCGAGATCGGCAAGACCTACGTCACCGCCGCGCTGACGCGGCGTCTGCACGACCGGGGCCGTACCGTACGCACTCTGAAGCCCTTGGCGAGCGGGGTTCCGCCGCTCGGTACCCCCGGTTTTGCGGACAGTGATACAGCGCGCCTGCTTGCGGCGCAGGGCCTGCCCGTGACGCTTCGCACCGTAGAAGCCTGCTCGCCCTGGCGCTTCGCCGCGCCGCTCAGCCCCGATCTCGCCGCCGCGCAAGAGGGCCGGACCCTGGCCCTGGATGACCTTGTCGACTGGTGCCGGACCGAGATGGCCGGGATCTCGCCCGGCGGTACCCTCCTGATCGAGGGGGTCGGCGGTCTGATGAGTCCGGTGACCGGCGACGCGACCGGCCTCGACTGGCTCAAGGCCCTCCGCCTGCCGGCCCTCATGGTCTCGGGGTCCTATCTCGGAGCCATCAGCCACGCCCTCACGGCCGCCGAAACCCTAGGCGCCCACGGGGTTCCACTCCGCGGGATCGTCGTTTGCGAGAGCCCGAACGCGCCGACGTCACCGGATTTCGTGGCGGCGGCACTCCGTCGCCATCAGGGTCGCCATCAGGCTGTCCCGGTCATCGTCATCGCCCGCGACGGCGACTGCCCGGATGCTCTGGCCGACCTCGTCTGACCCGCAGGGCCATCGAACGAGCCCGACAAGACGGACGGGGGGCGCTTTCCGCTTCAGAGGACTTGGATCGACAGCGCGCCGGCTGGGCAGATCCGCAACACGTGCGGGCGTTCTGGCACCACGTCCCAAATCCGTGCCTCAGCGTAGCGCAGCTGGATCGTCCCGCCCGGTCCAGGTCCGTGGAAGGCATGCTCCAGGGCGAGCACCAGGGTGGGACGCGGTGGATGCGGTCGAAGGGTGGTGTCGACCGTCAGCGTGATCGCATCGGCCGCCGAATGTGCGAAGGCGTCGAAGCTCTGCACCAGCCCGTCGATTTCGGCTCCGTCCAGGGTCAGCACGAGGCAGAGGCGGGGCAGGGCGGTGGGGCAGGCGGTGGCCGGCACGTCCCGTCGCAGGGTCACGCTGAAACGCGACGAACCCTGCGCCGGATAGACCCAGCGATGGGCTTCCCGCACTCCCTGGAAGGGCACCCATTCCTCTGGCTGCGATGCAGAGGGGGCTGCGACCCGGCCCTCGGCCCGGCCGTCCTGGCGGTAATGCAGCAGGGGGTTGACCCCAGCGGCCCCGATATCGGGATAGCGCGCCACATACATCAGGGTGCTGAAATTCGGGTTCGGATCAAGGCCGGCCTTCGCGCCGAAGCGCAGGTAGTGGCGCACCGGGTCGAGGCGGATGCGGCCGCTCTGGTGCTTGTAGAAGGCAGTGTCGAAATCGGCGCTGGGGTCGCGGTTCTGCGCCGCCCCGCGCCACACGTAGTGCAGAAACGGGTCGATGCCGGAGCGGGCAACGTCCGGATGCTGGGTCCGGTAGTAACCGGCGTCGAACAGCCGGGGCACACGCCCCAAGGTCACCCGGCGGAACAAAGTGGTGGCGATGCGGATGAGGCGGGGCGGCAGCGGGATCGTCATGTGAAGGTCGGCGCCTCGCACAGGCGGCGCAGGACCGCACCGAAGGTCTCGGCATCGTCCTCGCGGGCGAGCTGGGCGAGGCCGTTCTGCTGAACCTGGGTCCAAGCGGACTCGGTCTGGTGCAGCTGCGCCAGCGTCTCGGCAAAGCCTGGTGGATCGTGCCAATCATGGACCCGGTACCCCGTGCCGTCCGGCCAACCCATCTGCCCGGCCAGGATAGGCGTGACGACGCTCGGCAGGCCACGTGTCACGGTCTCCAGCACCTTGTGTGGGATGCCGGCGGCGAAGCGCGTCGGCGCCACGGCGACGCGGGCGGCATCAAGCGCGGGACCGATGTCGTCGACCCGACCCAGCACGGTGACGCCGGGCCGGGTCAGCCGCTCGGCAATGGACGGCGCGACGGTGCCGATGATGGTGATGCGCGCCTCCGGCAGGAGCGTCCGTAGAGGAGTCCAGACCTCTCCAAAGAACCAGTCGAGGGAATCGATGTTGGGCTCTCCCTCGCGGGAAAGGGAGCCAATAAAGACGAAGCCCGCGCGGGCCGCGAAGCCGGGGGGATTTGGATGCGTTGCGTGGAGATGGCCGAGCACCACAGGATCGGCGATGCCGGCGTGCCGGAGCAGCCGCGCATCGGCGGGCGAGACGCAGACCACGTTGTCGGCCGCCGCAACCGGCCGGAGTTCCAGTGTCGTGGCTCGAGCCAGCGCCGGTCCCGGGGCCGGTCGGCCCTTGAGGGTAGCGATGACGAAGTCGCGCAGGGCGTAGAGAGATTCGCAGTCGAACACCACGCGGGAGCGCCCGACATCCCGGGGGCTCAAGCCGAGGTCGTGCAGGACCTCGCAGACCATGCCGACATGCGGCGGACGGCTGACCCAGAGCACATCGTAGAAACCGGCGCGCTCGCTGACGAGGCGTCGGAAACCCTCCCGCCCACAGGGCTCGATCACCTCGATCCGATCCGAAAGGTCACGGTAGGTTCGCGCCGGTTCCTCGCGCTCGCCGTAGACCGAACACACCGTCACCGCGTAGCCGAGATCCGCCATCGCGTTGACGATGGTGTTGGCGCGCGGCAGCCCGGCCCCCAGATCCTGGTGTGGCGCCCGGTCGTCGACGTAGAGGATGCGCAGGGCGAAGGGCGCGTCGTCGCGGGGTCCGAACCCGGTGCGCGCCGGCCCCTGCCCGAACAGCCAGCCCCGATGCCGCTCGCGGAAGCGGATGCGGTTGCGGTCGAGCAACGCTTCGACGTCGGCGCGCCGGACGCTGGTGGCGCTCTCCACGTGGATCGCGATGCTGCGCGGCTGGTAGACGACGCGCCGCCCGGCCTGCTGGCAGCGCAGGCACAGGTCGGTATCCTCGAAATAGGCCGGCGCGAACCAGTCGTCGAAGCCGCCGAGCGTGGTGAACAGTGCGGCCTCGATCATCAGCACCGCCCCGGAGACGTAGCCGACGTCGCGGGTGTAGGAGGCCTCTGGAGCGAAGGGGTCGAGACCGCCCCGCCCATGGGGATGGGTGAGCTGCGGATCGTCCTGGAAGCCCGCGCCGGCCTCCTGCAGGATGCCGCCAGGGAACACCAGCCGGGCGCCGACGATGCCGATATCGTCGGATTCCGAGAAGGTCGCCACCAGGGCCGCCAGGGCGCCGGGCATCAGGTCGACATCGGGGTTGAGGAACAGCAGGTACCGGCCCCGCGCCTTGGCCGCGCCCTGGTTGCAGGCCGGGCCGAAACCGATGTTTTCGTCGTTGAGGTGGATCTGCGCCCCGTCGATCCGGCCGAACAGCGCCCGGGTTTCCGGATCGGAGGCGTTGTCGATCAGGATCACCTCGAAGGCCGGGCCGGCGAAGGCCTGCTGCGCGGCGAGCTTGGCCAGCGTCCAGGCCAGCAGGTGCCGGGCCCCGCGCGAGACCATGACGACCGAGACCAGGGGCTCGGTCTCGGGCCGGAACGCGAGGCGTATGTCGTTGAGGAACAAGGCGTTCCAGATCAGGGCGCCCTCGACCAGGGCCGCCTTGCGGCCGGAGGGCGCGTCGAGGATGTCGGGGGCAGCCATCATGGCAGGGGTTCCTCTGCCGAGGCGATCTCGGACAGGATGGTGATCCGCCCGATGAGATCGTCGTGCAGGAACAGGATCTTGGACGGACCCGCGTGGACGGGCTCGAGGCCCGCGAAGGTCAGGGCGGCGGGGGCGCCCGGCAGGTCCTCACGGGCCGTGGTATACAGAAGACCCAGGCTGGTATTCAAAGAGGTGACGCGTTGCAACGTGATCTCCCGCGTCGACGCCCCGATCTGGAAGGCCGCGTTGGGGTGAGTCCCGAACGCGAGGTGGCGCGGGAGCGACAGGGCGAGCAGCGCCCCCTCTCCGGTGAGGCCGACGAGGCGCGCCTCGGCATCCCAATCCGCGGCGACATCCGCCAGCTCGGCCGCGAGTTCGGCCCGGAGGGAAGGGGGCAGCCGCCGCTCGCGGACCCATTCCGGCGACAGGGCGAGGTGGAGCCCGGCAAGGCAGGTCCCTTGGCTGGTCTCTTGGCCGGTCTCTGGACTGGTCCCCTGGTCGGTCCCCGATGATCCGGCACCGGCCCTGGCGAACCAGCGCCGGCGCAAGGGGGTGTAGGGGGCGGCGCCCGGCGGTCCGGCGCGCTCGGTGGCGATCAGCCGCCCGAGATCGGGATGGTCGCGGAGGTCCGACCGCAGCGAGGTCTCGCAGGCGAGACGTCCGTGCCGGAGGGGCATGGACACGAGGCTCGACGCGACGAAGGTGGCCGGCTGCGCGGGATCGCTCGACGCCGGCTCGTCCGGGCCGGATGTGTCCGCGTCCCAGGCGGGAAGCATGGCCAGCAAATCGGTTTCCGCCTGCTCGGCTCCCTTGTTGTAGCCGGCAAATAGAGCTTCGCAGGCACGGGTCAGCGCGGCGAGTCCGGTCGCGTCCGAGGCCAGCGCCAGGACCATGTCCTTGACCGCCTGCCCGGTCTGTAGGCGGTGGGCCGGCGCCACCGGGTCGAAGCCCTCGAAGCCGAGAGCGGTGCCGATGACCGGTTTGCCGAAGGACAGGGCTTCGGCGACCTTCATCTTCAGCCCGCTGCCCATCAGGATCGGGGCGACCACGAGGTCGACGTCGTCGTAGAAGTCCTCCAGCCGCGGGACGTAGCCGGCACGGATCACCCCCGGCGATGTGGCCGGGCCGAGGCTGTTGCTGATCTCGCCGGCGATCACGAGTTCGGGCCGCCCCGGCACCCAATCCGCGCTCCAGGCGGCGGCGAAATGCCGGATCGAGAACAGGTTCGGGTCGTTGCCGTGGCCGAGGAAGCCGATGCGCGTCAGCCGGGTCGGCGCCGCGAACGGGCGTCGGGCCAGGAAGCGGGGCGGCAGGAGGTGGACGCGCCGGTCGGTGAGAGTCCGAAAATAGGCGGCCTCCTCGGATTGGATCGCCAGGACGATGTCGGCGCGGGCGAGGCCGGCCGCCTCGCCGGCCCGGTCGGTGTAGAAGAAATTCGGCTCGGCCCGGAACGGCCGGTAGTGGCGCTGCCGGTCGGCGAAGCGGTCATGCGTGTCGATCAGCTTCAGCATGCCCGGGGGCGCCGCTTCGAGCGCCCGCGACAGGAACACGTAGTTCACCAGAATCGCGTGGGTTTCGGGATAGGCCTGGCCGTACCAGGCCACGAAGGCGCCGACCGCGTCGGGGCACCAATCGTCGATGCCGAAGCCGCGCGCCCGCGTGGTGAGCGGGATCGTGCCCTGGGGCTCGATCCGGAAGGTGTGCCGGAACAGTCCCGCCGCCTCGGCCTCGTCGGTGGGCGGGTGCTGCCCGAAGCGCCGGTAGATCTGATCCTCGTGGGCGTAGGTCGCGAGGTCGATGGCGAAGCCGCCGCGCTGGAGGGACAGGCAGGTGGTCAACAACCGGCGCCGATTGCCGGCGCTGGTCGGGAAGGCCGGCATGGGCGCCACCACGAGGATCGCAGGGGGGCTCATCCGCGGGGCTTCCCGATCGTGGCCGGAGTGACGCTGCCGGTTCCGAGCAGGAGCGCCTGCGCCACCGCGAGGTCCCGGGGATTGCCCCAGACGGTTTCCAGGCCGAGGCGCGTCTCGGGCGCAGGCCCGAAGCGCAGGTCGGCCCGCACCACCCGCGCGCAGCTCCACGTCGTCCCGGCCCGGACCAGGAGATAGTTCGGCACCCCGGAGCCCGAGAGCGTGGCCTGGCTGTCGCTGTCGCGCGCGATGGCGAGGCGGGGCGCCGCGTCCCGCGCCGGCATGTTCCGCGCCGGCATGTCCGGCACCGGCGTTTCCAGGAAGGCGGGGGCCAGGAGGGGGAACAGCGTCGCCAGGGCGTCCAGGGTGGCCGGCGTCACCGCCGCGAGCACGGCGCCCGCCAGGGCCGCGCGCGCGGGCGCCGTCAGCTCGGCGACCGGGCGCGGCTTCGGACATGTGAGGGCCACCTCGCGGAAATGCGTCGCCAGCACCAAGGTGCCGCCCTTCGCCAGGGCCGCCCCGGCATCCGTCAGGACGAGCAGTCCGGCCGGGTCCCGCGCGTCGGCGCCGAAGCCGGTGAAGGCCCAGGTCAGCAGGCCGACGCCCGCCGGCCCCGCGATCCCGAGGGGAATCGGCAGGTCCGTGCCCACGGGGTAGCGGCAGACCAGCACGCCGTTGCCGGCCGCGAACAGGCGAGCCTCGCTGACATCGGGGTGGTCGGGGGGGGCGGTCATGCGGCCTTGGGATGTGATGGGCGGGTGATTGCGCGGAGGTCGGTCGGCCGAGGGTCATCCGAACCCCCCTGCGATCGCCTCGTCACCACAAGGACTCCCGGACCGGCCGGGTTCTGAGGGGGCACCGTCGCGCCCGGCGATGGCCGTCGAGCGATTCCCGTCACGCGCGTCCCCGAAGGCTGCGGCCCGAACTCCAGGGTGCGAAACCGCTCGCCATGGGGACGCGGGGGGGGGCTTCAGCCGGTCCGCTGCGCGCCGAAAGCCGCCAGGATGCGGGCCCAGGAGCGGGTGCCCTTGTGAAAGCTCGTCAGGTCGTACTTCTCGTTGGGCGAATGGATGCGGTCGTCGTCGAGGCCGAAGCCGATGAGCAGGGTGTTGCGGTCGAGCAGGCGCTTGAAGTCGCCCACGATCGGGATCGAGCCGCCGGCCCCGATGGTCACGGCGGGCACGCCCCATTCCTCGGCCAGGGCCGCGCGGGCGGTCTCGAGCTCGGGCATGTCGAACGGCAGGCTGATGGCGCGGCTGCCCTTGTAGCAGATCACCTCCACCGAGCAGTCGGCGGGGATGCGTTCGCGCACGAAGGCCTCGAAGGTGCGGGCGAGCTGTTCAGGGTCCTGGTCGTCCACGAGGCGGAACGAGACCTTGGCGCTGGCCTGGCCGGCGATCACCGTCTTGGTGCCCTCGCCGGTATAGCCGCCGATGATGCCGTTGACGTCGCAGGCGGGGCGCGACTGGATCAGCTCGATCAGCATGCGGCCGCGCTCGCCGGCCGGCTCCGACAGGCCGATGGGACCGAGAAAGGTCTCCGGCGTGAAGTCGAGGCCGCGCCATTGGTCGAGCACCGCCTGCGGCGTCTCGCGCACGCCGTCGTAGAAGCCCGGCAGCGCGACCTTTCCGTCGACATCGTGCAGGTCGGCGATGATCTTCGACAGGACATGGATCGGGTTGCGCGCCGCGCCTCCGAAGAAGCCCGAATGCAGGTCGCGGTCGGCGCAGGTCACCGTCACCTCGAAATAGGCGAGGCCGCGCAGCGAGGTGGTGATGGCCGGCGTGGTGGGGTTCCACATGCTGGTGTCGCACACCAGCACGATGTCGGCGGCGAGCTTGTCGCGATTGGCCGCGACCCATTCGGGAAGGCCCTGCGAGCCGTTCTCTTCGGCGCCTTCGATCAGGATGGTGACGCCGCAGGGCAGCTCGCCCTCCATCGCCAGATGCGCTCGGCAGGCCTCGATGAAGGTCATCACCTGGCCCTTGTCGTCCGAGGCGCCGCGCCCGACGATTTTCTTCTCGCCCTTGGCGTTCAGCGCGAGGCGCGGCTCGAAGGGCGGCGTCTCCCACAGGGCCAGCGGGTCCACCGGCTGCACGTCGTAATGGCCGTAGAACAGCACATGCGGGGCGCCCGGCTTCGGGGCGTGGGCCAGCACCACCGGGTGCAGGGACGTCTCGTGGATGGCCGTTTCGAAGCCCAGGGCCGTCAGCGTGCCCTCCAGCCACTCCGCCGCCGTGCGGCAATGGGGGGCGAAGGCCGGGTCCGTGGAGATCGAGGGAATCCGCAGGAAGGCGAAGAGCCGCTCCAGGGCGTTGTCGAGGTCGCGGTCGATATCGTTGAGAACGGGGGCGAGCGCGGTCATCGGGCGTCCTTCACGGGGAGGCGAGCGGCGGAACCGGGTTAGCGCAAGGGAGCCGGGCCAAGCAACCAGGCAGGATCAAGCAACCGGGCAGGAGCAAGCAACCGGGCAGGACCGAGCAACCGGGCAGCACCGAGCAACCCGGCTCCACCGAAGCAATCGTCGCATCGTCGAGCCGTACCGCAACGTATCCGTCAGCCGTGCGCCGTGTCGGCCCGTGCACGCTCGGCGGGAACACCCGCTTTTTGGAACTGTTATCGAGTGGACCGGCCCGGGGCGGATGATTTTTCCCCGCCGCGGCCCCTGCGACCCTGTCTCGAAATCCAACGGTGCCGTGCCTGTCCCGGCCCGCAAGTCACGGATACCGCCATGCTCATCGAAAGTGGTTCGCCTCATGCGGCGAACACCATCGGCATCACCCTGACGATCAACGGCGAGACCCGTTCGCTTCAGGTCGCGCCCTGGACCACGCTGCTCGACCTGTTGCGCGAGGACCTCGACCTCACCGGCACCAAGAAGGGCTGCGATCACGGCCAGTGCGGCGCCTGCACGGTGCTGGTGAACGGCACGCGCATCAATTCCTGCCTGACCCTGGCGGTGATGAAGGACGGGGCCAGCATCACCACCGTGGAGGGCCTTGCTGGGAGTGCAGGCCTTGCCGGGAGTGCAGGCCTTGCTGGGAGTGAGGGCGTCGCGGGCGCGGAGGGCCTGCATCCGCTCCAGGCGGCCTTCGTCGAGCACGACGCCTTCCAGTGCGGCTACTGCACGCCCGGCCAGCTGTGCTCGGCGGTGGGGATGATGACGGAAGGCCACGCCCATTCCCGCGAAGAAATCCGCGAGGCGATGAGCGGCAACATCTGCCGCTGCGGCGCCTACACCAACATCGTCGATGCGATCGAAGACGTGATGCACGCGGGAGCCGCACGATGAACCGCTTCGATTACGTCCGCCCGACCACCGTGGACGAGGCGGTGCGCGCCATCGCGGCGGGCGCCAACAGCCGCTTCATCGCCGGCGGCACCAACCTCGTCGATCTGATGAAGTACAATGTCGAGCGGCCCGAGCGCCTCATCGACATTACCCGGCTGCCCCTCGACCGGATCGAGGAGCGCGACGGCGGCCTCAGCCTCGGCGCCCTGGTGACGAATTCGACGGTGGCCTACGACGCGCAGGTCCAGGCGCGCTATCCGCTCCTGTCGAGCGCGATCCTGGCTGGAGCCTCGGGGCAGCTGCGCAACGCCGCCACCACCGGCGGCAACCTGCTGCAGCGCACCCGCTGCTACTATTTCTATGACGACGCCACGCCCTGCAACAAGCGCGAGCCGGGCACCGGCTGCGCCGCCATCGGCGGCGTCAACCGCATCCACGCCATCTTCGGGACGAGCCCGTCCTGCATCGCCACCCACCCCTCCGACATGTGCGTGGCGCTCGCCGCGCTCGAAGCCAAGGTCCGGGTCGCGGGTCCGGGGGGCGAGCGCACCATTCCGTTCGCCGACTTCCACCGCCTTCCCGGCGACGCGCCGGAGCGGGACACTACCCTGGCGGCGGACGAGATCGTGCTCGCGGTCGATCTGCCCGACGAGGAGTTCGGCGCCCACCACACCTACCTGAAGCTGCGCGACCGGCTCTCCTACGCCTTCGCGCTGGTCTCGGTGGCGGCCGTGATCAAGCGCGACGGCGACACCATCCGGTCCGCGCGCTTCGCGCTCGGCGGCGTCGCCCACAAGCCGTGGCGCAACGCGCAGGCCGAGGCCTTCCTGGTCGGCAAGCCCGCCACTGCGGAGACCTTCGCGGCGGCCGCCGACATCGTGGTGGCCGAGGCGCAGCCCCAATCCGAGAACGCATTCAAGATCGAACTCGCGCGTCGTGCCATTGCCCGCGGCCTCGCCCAGGCCGCCGCCGGCACGCCGCAGTCGCAGTCCGACAAGCGCATCGCCTGAAGGAACCCTCATGGCCCACAGCATCAGCACCTCAGGCACCGACACCTATGTCGGCACGGCGCAGAGCCGCGTCGACGGCCCGGCCAAGGTCACCGGCCAGGCGAAGTATGCCGGCGAATTCGCCGCCCCCGACCTGACCCACGGCTACGTGGTGTCGAGCGGCATCGCCCGCGGCCGCATCCTGTCCATCGACACCGCCGCCGCCGAAGCGGTGCCGGGCGTCGTCAAGGTGTTCACCCACGCGAACCGGCCGCGCACCGCCTGGCTCGACTACAATTACCAGGACCAGGTCGCGCCTCCGGGCTCGCCCTTCCGGCCGCTCTACGACGACAAGGTCCATTACAGCGGCCAGCCGGTGGCCCTGGTGGTGGCCGAGGATTTCGGCACGGCCCGTTACGCCGCCTCGCTGATCAAGCTCACCTACGAGGCCGAGGCGCCGACCACCGATCTCAGGAGCCTGGAGGACGTGGCCTACGTGCCGCCGAAGAAGCGCTCCGGCATCAAGCCGCCGCCGGCGCCCTGGGGCGATGCGGACGGCGCCTACAAGGCCGCGCCGGTCCAGCTCACCAACCACTACCACATGGCCGTAGAGCACCATAACCCGATGGAGCCCCACGCCTCGACCGTGGTCTGGGAGGGCGGCGGCAAGCTCACCGTCTACGACAAGATCCAGGGCGTCTCGAACAGCCTCGGCTACATCACCGGCGTGTTCGGGATGAAGAAGGACGACGTCCACGTCCTCAACCCCTATCTCGGCGGCGGCTTCGGCTCGGGGCTTCGCCCGCAATACCAGCTCTTCCTCGCCGTGATGGCGGCGCGCGAACTCGAGCGTTCGGTGCGGGTGACCCTGACCCGCGACCAGATGTTCACCTTCGGCTACCGCCCCGACGTGCGCCAGACCATCGCTCTCGGGGCCGAGGCCGACGGGGCGCTGACCTCCGTCCGGCACGAGGCGATCTCCGGCACCTCCGGCTTCGAGGATTACCAGGAGGTGGTCGTGAACTGGTCGGGCATCCTCTACGATTGCCCGAACGTCGCCCTCGATTACCGTCTGGCCAAGATCGACACCTACACCCCCTCCGACATGCGGGCGCCGGGTGCGGTGACGGGCGTGTTCGCCCTCGAAATCGCCATGGACGAACTCGCCCACGCGACGGGCCAGGACCCGATCGACCTGCGCCTCAGGAACTACGCCGAGAAGGACCGCACCCAGGACAAGCCGTTCAGCTCGAAATCCCTGCGCGCGGCCTATGCGGAGGGGGCCGAGCGCTTTGGCTGGTCGGGCCGCAACCCCGAGCCGCGCTCGATGAAAGAGGGGCGCGAACTGGTGGGCTGGGGCATGGCCACCGGCATCTGGGAGGCGCTGATGCAGCAATCGAGCGCCCAGGCCACGCTGACGGCCGACGGCAAGCTCGTGGTCGGCAACCAGACCGGCGACATCGGCACCGGCACCTACACCATCCTGACCCAGATCGCCGCCGATGCGCTCGGCCTGCCGATGACGGACGTGACGACGAAGCTCGGCGATTCGAAGCTCGCCAACGCGCCGATCGCCGGCGGCTCCTGGACGGCGGCCTCCTCGGGCACGGCGGTGATGAAGGCCTGTCGCGAGATCGCCGCCCAGGTCTTCACCCTGGCGCGCGGCCTCGACGATTCGCCGCTCGCCAACGTCGATTTCGATCGCGCGGTGTTCAAGGAGGGGCGCATCTCGGTGGCGGGTGACCCGTCCCGCAGCATCGCCCTCACGGAGGTGATGGCGAAGGCGGGGATGGACAAGATCGAGGCCACCGGCTCGGCCGGGCCGGATTCCAACCATTCCCAGGACTTCGCCGGCTACACCCACTCGGCCATCTTCGCCGAGGTGAAGGTTGACGAGGATCTCGGCGTGGTGCGCGTCACCCGCGTCGTCTCGGCGATCGCGGCGGGCAAGATCCTCAACACCAAGACGGCGCGCAGCCAGATCCTCGGCGGCGTGGTGATGGGCATCGGCTCAGCGCTGGAGGAGGAATCCATGCTCGACCACACCATCGGCCGGTTCATGAACCACAATCTCGGAGAGTATCACGTGCCGGTGAATGCCGACATCTTCGACATCGACGTGATCTTCGTCGAGGAGGACGACAGGGCCAATCCGATGGGCGTGAAGGGCCTGGGCGAGATCGGCATCGTCGGCACGGCGGCGGCGGTGGCCAACGCGGTGTTCCACGCCACCGGCAAGCGCATCCGCGACCTGCCGATCACCATCGACAAGATCATCGGCTGACGGCGAACCGCCGTCCGTCCCGACGATCGAGAGCCGCGTGCCCCCCGGTGCGCGGCGCTCAGCGCGTCGCGCGGCCGAACAGGCGTTCGGCGAAGCTCGGACCCGCATCGCCGCGTCCGGCCACCACCACGAGGCGGCGGACCTCGCCGCGCAGGTAGGCCTGGAGGAAGCGGTTGTAGTCCCGGAAGGAGACGCAGCCGTTGGAGGCCCCGCTCGGGCCCAGCATGTAGGTATGGGCCAGGATGCCGTCGCGGCCGTGGATCGCCGCGCTGCCGCCGACCGGGTTGAGCCGGATCGCCCGCACGCCGTGGAACAGGGCCTCGCGCTCGGTGAGGTCGTAGGTGCCGGGCGGGGTGGAGCCGCGCATCCGGCGATGGACGTGGCGCGGGTTGTCCATGCTCTCGCCGAGACCCGAATGAGCCTCCAGCCGCTCGCCGCTCGGCAGCGTCACGGTGCGGGCGGTGATGTCGTAGACGGCGGTGCCGGCGCTCACCCCCGGATTGCTCTCGATGATCCGGCGCGGTCCCGGATCGATGGTCGGATCGACCGACGCGTAGGCGAGGGTGGTGCGCGGTTCCGGGTCCGGCGCCGGGCGGGTCCCGAACACCGTGTCGAAGAACGAGCGCTCGGCCTCGGCATTGGCCTGCGCCCGCTCCGTCCGGGTCCGGCGCGTCGTCAGGGCGCGCAGGGCCGGCTCGGACCGAAGGGCGAAGCGGGCCGGCTCGGCCTGACCCGGGACCTGGGCCTGGACCTGGGCCAGGAGCCCGGCCGGACGCGGGACCGGCAGGGGAACGAGCTGGGCCACCGGTTGGGCCACCGGTTGCGCTATCGGCTGGGATACCCGCATCGGCGTGGCCGGCAAGGCGCGCGGCGTCACCATCGCCAGCACGGTGGCGGGCGCAACCGCCGGGACCAGCGTGGCCGCGAGCGGCAAAGCCTGCGCCAGCCGGGGCACGGACGCCCCGAGCGCCGGGGTCGGGTCGAGCATCCACGCGGAGGCGCTGGGGGCGCGGACCGCCGCCAGGACGGACGGTCCCGGTCCGGCGGGCACCGGCCCCTCCGGCGCGGTCAGGCGCGGGAAGACGCCGCAGAGCAGCGCGACCAGGGACGTCTGGAGCAGCACCCGACCGCGCGGCCGGCGAGGGCGGCGGAGACGGCGGCCGTACGGATACACAGCGTCGTTCATGCGGGCGCTACTCGGATACGCAAGTCCCGAACGGACACCGGTCCAGCTGCGCACACCTGAAGAAAAGGTTAAGCGAAACCAGGATCGGACGAAGGTGCCCGTTGAGGAAACATCAATCTTAACGGGACCACTACAGCCCCAACTTGGTTAATCCGAGATAAACCGCAGCGCATCTTGTCGCCGAAACGATGCGTTGTCCGCAAAACGCCCGCTTCCCGGCCCTTTTCCCGGCCCTTGCTCACCAACTCCCACTTGCCGTCTCTCACGTGCCGGCTTCCACTTTCCCACCGTCGAACCGCCGACGCGAAAAAAGCGGGACCGACCCTGTGGACCTCGGGGGCAAACCGGGATCGGACGGCGCACCTGCGGAATTTGGGCGTATGCTGTCGAGCGATCCGGGCCGGTTGCCGGTTTCAGGGAGATCGCGGCCGCATGGGGTTCCTCATCGTCTTTCTCGGCGCCGGTCTCGGCGGCATGGCCCGCCACGGTGTCGGGCTCGCCGCCCTGCGCTTCGGCACGAGCTTTCCCTACGGCACGATGGGCATCAACATCCTCGGGTCGATCCTGATGGGCGTGCTCGCCGGATGGTACGCCATGCGCAGCGGCAGCCAGCCGATGCGGCTGTTCCTCGCGACCGGCGTGCTCGGCGGCTTCACCACCTTCTCCTCCTACGCGCTCGACGGCATCCTGCTGCTGGAGCGCGGCGAGGTCGGTGCGGCGATCATCTACATCCTGGGCTCGATGGTGCTCGGCCTGGCCGGTCTGCTCCTCGGCCTCATGATCATGCGGATGATCCTGTGACGAAGGCCGAATCGGCCTGAGGCCTGCGTGCCAGGTACCGTGCGGCACGAGACGGCGCGGCGGCCGGACCGAGCCCGGGGCCGTCCCGCCGATCGTTCGGGGCCGACAGTCTGCCGGAGACCGAGTCCGTCCGGGCAAGCGCCGGAAAGATGGCCCGTTTTCTCCGCGCGTGGAATGCCTCCAAATTAAAACTGACCGAATATTGGAATGATGCAAGATTCAATCAATTCCAATCTTGTCTGAATTGCTTGCCAAGCCGAGTGCCAGCTTTCAAACCTTGCCTCCACCGAACAAAAGCCGCCGGGAGAGCAGGACGATGGAACGCACGCTGGACTGGATGCGCGGCTATGCGCGGCTCGCCTGGTGGGACGGCTCGGCCCTCGACCTGCGGCTGCATCGCCTGACCGACATCATCGACGCGCTGGCCGGCGTGCCGGAGGCGGACCCGGCGCTGGTTCCGGCGCACTGGCGGACGCGGGCGGAGGGCCGGGGGATGAGCGATCGGGCGCCCGCGACCTGGGAACCCGCGACCTGGGAACCTGCGAACTGGGCATTGGGAGAGCGCGCGTGAGCGGTGGAGATGCCGCCCGGACGGTCGCCGGACAGGCCAGGCCGGCCTGCGCCGAGTCGGCGTCGCCCGAGGGTCACCTCGACGAGGCCCTGCGCCGGGCGTTCTGGCAGAGCCTGAACCGCGCGCCATTGCCGGCGATGTCGGCCCTGGAGGTGGCGGCCCGCGTCGTCGGGGCCCTCTACCGCCAGGTGGCTCAGGCTCATGAAGGCCCGAACGGGTGCCGCTGCGGCTGGGAGCCGGACCCGGATTGCGATCTCATCGTGCTGGAAGCCCATCTGGCGGCCGCCCTGATGCAGCCGCCCGAACCGGACCTCGCCCACATGGCGGTGCTGGGGCGGGCCTGAACCGCGCTTCGGTTACGGTTCCCTCACACTCCCCGGGCGATCATGGGCGATGCGGGGCCGCGCGGTCGGCCGGGCATCGCAGCGCCGGAGATGTGAGATGGACGGGTTCTATCGCGGGATCGAGACGGCCCTGCTGGCCTTCAGTCTCGTCCTCGGGCTGGGCGCGCTGGTGGTGTCCGACCGGGCCACGCCGCGGGCCGCCGTCACCGAATTGGCGATCACGCTGCCGATGTTGTCCGTCACGGCGACGCCCTGAGATTTCGGCGTTGCCGAGCAACGATTTATGCTCCGGCAGGTCTCTTGACTGCAACCCTTCAGCCCGCTCGCGACTTAACTGTTCAAGCAGCAACGCAGGCCGTTGCGCAAACCCGACACGTTGAGGGCACGTCCACCGAGGGATGTGCGAGCGAGACTTTTCGATGATGGCAAATCGACTGCGGATGCCCGCACTCGCGGGCGCTTTCTTCTTGATGGGATTCGGCGTCTCCGGTGGTGGCGTCATGGCGGCACCCGCGGCCGATCAGGGGCCGGCCAAGGCCTCCGGCTCCAGCCCGACGATTACACCGGTGGCGGCCGTGACGGAATCCGAGGACGAGGCGGTCAATTGCAGCCGCTCGCGTCGACGCCTGTGGATCGAGGGCGAAGGCTGGATCGTGCGCCGGGTCACCACCTGCCGTTAGGCGGGTTGTCTCCACGGGATGGGCTGAAAATTTCCAGTCTCAAGACCTGAGGCCGAGATTTTTGACGCGAGACACCGAAACCCTGCCGCCCGGCAGGGTTTTTCGTTTGAACTGCTGTTTCGTGCTGAACTGCTTTTGTCTTGGGCCGCTTCTGTTCCGGGCTGCGTTCGGCGCGCCTTGCCTCGCGCCCTAACTTGCCTCGCGCCCTAAGCAGTCTTCGACGGTGTCCGTTGCGCAGGAGGCGGGAACGACCGGTGGAATGGGGTGGTTTTCCTCCGGATCGGCGCGCGTCGGAGTTCGGCCCCCCATGACCACTCGCTTCCTGACGGCGCCCCTCGGCGCCCGCCTCCTCGGTGCGGCCCTGGTTCTCGCCGCCGCGACCGGCGCGGCCTGCGCCCAGGATGTCGCGTACGCCCGAACGTCGGGCTATGGCCACCGCTCGCCCTACGGCCAGGCCTTCCCGGATGGGCACGACCAGGGCTACGGCTACGGCGGCGCGCTGATCGAGGGCGCCTATGTCGGGGCACCGTTGACGCGGGTTCCCCGCCCGAGCGAGCTGGTGCCGAGCGCCTGGGGCTACGGCACCTACGGGATTCCGACCGTCGCGGGCATCCGCAGCACCCGCCCGGGCACGCCGACCGTCTATGTCATCGAAGCGCCGCGCGCCGAGGCTCGCGGAACCATCCGGTCCCGGTCCGCGATGGGCCGCTCCAGGGTTGTGGTTCGCGATCGCCGGGGCCGCTGGTCGGAGCCCGCACGGCAGACCGGGCCGGCCTCCGTCCAGGCTGCGCCCGCCGCAGCCGAGATGAGCGGCGGCGCGCGCGTCATCCCGGTTCGCGTCTCGCACCGATAGGCTCGGCCAGGGCTGTCCGCCCACGAACGGAAGATGTTTCGGCTCGAGACGCTTTGGCAACCGGTTAATCTGTTCCTGTCATCCTCACGTCAACAACCGTGAAGGTGGTCGGGCCACGCCATGCATATCGTCCTCGTCGACACCAGTCGGGTCGTGCTCAAGATGATCTCGGCCCTGCTGGAACCCAACGGCCACACCGTCACGGCCTTTACCGACTCGGCGGAAGCGCTCGACTATGTCGAGAACACCGCATCGGTGCGGGTGCTGATCACCAGCCTCGAGGTCCGGCCCTTGGGCGGCCTCGAATTGTGCTGGTCCGCCCGTCTGCTGGCGGAGGCCAATCGCCCGCTCTATGTCATCACGATGTCGTCCGCCCGCAACGCGCGGAACCTCGCCGAGGCCCTCGACAGCGGCGCCGACGACTTCATCGAGAAGCCGCCGGGACCGGAGGAGCTTCATGCCCGCCTGCGGGCCGCCGAGCGCCTGACTACGATGCAGAGCGAACTGATCCGCCTGGCCGAGACCGACTCGCTCACGGGTCTCCTGAATCGCCGCGCCTTCCTGCAGAAGTCGCGCGATGCCGCGGAGCGGGTCGGCGACCATGGCAAGATGTCGGCGATCCTGCTCGACATCGACCACTTCAAGCGCATCAACGACGAGTACGGCCACGATGTCGGCGATGCCGCCATCCAGGCCGTCTGCCGCGAACTGGCGCTGGACGGAATCGTCGGCCGCCTCGGCGGCGAGGAATTCGGGATCGTCCTGCCGCACCGGGCCGGTACCGAGGCCGAGGCCATCGCCACCCGCCTGCGCCGTGCCATGGAGGCCCTGCGCATCCGCGGCGGCCGCGTGCCGATCCGCCTCACCTGCAGCTTCGGCGTCAGCGAATGGTCGGAGGGCGACACCGTCGAGGGCCTGCTCAAGCGCGCCGACATCGCCCTCTACGAGGCCAAGACCACCGGCCGCAACCGCGTCGTCAGCGCCGCATCCGATCTCGTCCTGGCCCGTGCCGGCTGAGCCGGCGCCCGAAGAATTCCCAACCGTCCGGCCGCGTCGTCTGTCCCAGTGCGGGACGAGGCCCGCGACCAGGGTGGGGCATCTGCACAGCGTTCACCACAGTCTTGCGGGATTTCAGGCGAGTTTCGAAGCAGGTCGACGGGGTTTCGCCCGAGGTTTGGTCAATAAAGCTCTGGAACGGAAATTGATCTGACTCTCCCAAGGGCCGTCGCGGTGTGTCGTGGCGGGACAACGGGGAGTAATGCGGCATGAATGACGCCGTCGGAGTCTTGATCGTCAATGAGCCATCCGGGTTCGCCTCGACCTTTCGAGCGGTGATCGAACATGAGCCGCGTCTGCAGACTTTAAGTGAATCGGATCTCGCGCGCGCACCGGCGCGGAGCGTCGCCCTGGTCTTCGTCGGATCGCAGCCGGAGGCCTCGATTGCCGCCGACATCGCGGCTCTCAAGGAGCGCGCGCCGGGCCTAAACGTCCTGGTGGGCTTCGACCTGCTGCGCGCCGACCTGCTGCGCCAATTGGTGGAAGCGGGCGCCGACGCCTTCGTGGCCCGCAGCGCGACGCCGCGGGACGTGTGCGGCGCCATCCTGAGTCTGGCCGCCCGATCAGAGGCGCGGGGCGCCGAGACGCCGGCGCCGGCCGTGCTGCCCGCCAGCGAGGGCCTGACGCCGCGTGAGGCGGAGATCCTGCGCTTCCTCAGCGCCGGCTTCAGCAACAAGGAGGTGGCTCGCCGCCTGAACCTCAGCGTGCGCACGGTGGAGACCCACCGCCTCAACCTGCGTCGGAAGACCCAGACCGGTCGCCTGAAAGACCTCGTCGCCCTGGCGCGCCACCTCGGGCTCGCTCCGGTGGTCGAGGCCAGCCCCATGCGGTCGGGTGGCGAGCGCGGACGGGTCCAGCACCAGAGCGAGTGCGTGGCCCGGCTCTGAGCCGGGCCACGATGCCCCTCAGGCGGGGGTGAGACTTTCGTTGACCGCGGAGAGGGGACGCTTGGGCTTCTGCGCCACGTCGCCGCCGCGCATGGCCTCCTCGAGGGGCTCGGGGCCTTTGCGCAACAGCTTGGCGAGATAGTAGCTGCCGAAGCCGAAGATGAACGCGTAGGCGATCAGGAAGGCGATCAGGGAGGTCGTCACGGCATTGACCGTCAGGGGCGAATGCGCGTCCGCCGTCCGCAATTGACCATAGACGATGTAGGGCTGGCGCCCGATCTCGGCGGTGAACCAGCCGAACAGGACGGCGCCGAAGCCGGACGGCGTCATCAGCATCGCCGCCCTGAGGAACCAGCGGTTCGTGTAGAGCGTGCCCCGCCAGCGCAGGTAGAGACTCCACAGGCTCAGGCCCAGCATGGCCATGCCGATCGCCACCATGATGCGGAACGCATAGAACACGGGCCAGACCGGCGGGCGCTGGTCGCGCGGCACGTCCTTCAGGCCCGGCACCACCCCCGAGAAGTCGTGGGTGAGGATGAAGCTGCCGAGCCGCGGGATGCCGATCTCGAAGTCGTTCTTCTCCGCCTCCATGTTGGGAATCGCGAACAGCAGCAGGGGCATGTTCGCCTGCCGGTCCCAGTTGGCCTCGATCGCCGCGAGCTTGGTCGGCTGCAGCTTGAGCACCGCGAGACCGTGGCTGTCGCCGACGAAGATCTGGATCGGCGTGAAGATCACCGCGAACCACAGGGCCATGGACAGCGAGATCCGGGCGCCCGCCACCTTCTCGGCCGGTTCCTTGCGCCCGCGCAGGATCATCCAGGCCGACATGCCCGCCACCGCGAAGGCCGTGGTGAGGAAGCAGCCCAGCACCATGTGGGCATAGCGGATCGGGAAGGACGGGTTGAAGATCACCTTCCACCAGTCGGTGGCGATGGCCCGGCCGTTCTCCACGACGAACCCGTCCGGCGTCTGCATCCACGAATTGGCGGACAGGATCCAGAAGGCCGAGATCAGCGTCCCGAGCGCCACCATGCAGGTCGAGACGAAGTGCAGCCGGTCGCCGACCCGATCCCAGCCGAACAGCATGATCCCGAGGAAGCCCGCTTCGAGGAAGAAGGCGGTGATGACCTCGTATTGGATCAGCGGCCCCAGCACGTTGCCGGTGAAGTCGGAGTAGCGCGACCAGTTGGTGCCGAGCTGGTAGCTCATCACGATGCCGGAGACGACGCCGAGGCCGAACGAAACCGCGAAGACCTTGACCCAGAACCGGTACAGGTTCCGGTACATCGGGTTCTTGGTCCACAGCCACTGGGCTTCCAGGCGGGCGAGAAAGCTCGCCAGCCCGATGGTGAAGGCCGGGAAGATGATGTGGAAGGCCATGGTGAAGCCGAACTGGATGCGCGAGAGCAGGAGCGCGTCGACTTCCATAGGAAACCTCGTCCGATGCGGTGCCCGGAATCAGGGAACCTTGGAACAGCTATAGCGTAGAAGACGCCAAACCTGCACCCGGTTCACCGGGGCCGCTCAGGTCGCAGCCCGGGGGGAGAGACGGAGCCGCCGCGCTCAGGGCCTCCGCAACAGCCGCCGCGGTGCCCGGGCCAGCGCCGCGACGCCGAACAGGCCGAGGGCGACCACGCCGGTCAGGCCGGCGACGAGAAGGTCGCGATCCCGGCTCGTCCAATAGGCGCTGCGGGTGGCCTTGGTCCGGTCCGAAAAGCGCCCGTCGATGCCCACATCGCCCGGCACCGGCGCGAAGAGGTTGCCGGCCTTGTCGGGCGCCGGTTCATCGGTCAGCTGCGCCGACCACATCGTGGCGGCCTTGGCATCGGCGTAGCCCGGCATCAGGGCCTGGGCGGCGGCCATCATCACCGTGCTGTGGCCGACCCAGACCTCGCGGCTCGGATTCTCGGCCGTGGCGACGATGGCCTCGGCGCAGAGGCGCGGATCGTAGACCGGGTCGGGGGCGTACTGCCCGTGGCCGGTGCGGTTGCGGGCCCAGTTGAACTGCGGGGTGTTGACGGCCGGCAGGTAGACCACGCTGAGGGAGACGTCGACCGCGTCGTGGATCAGTTCGGAGCGCAGGGCGTCGGTGAAGCCCGAGACCGCGAACTTCGCCGCGCAATAGGGCGCCTGTAGCGGCGCCGCGCGGATGCCGAGGCCGGACGAGACCTGGATGATGGCGCCCCGGTTGCGCGGCTTCATGTGGCGCAGGGCCGCGAGCGTTCCGTAGACCTGGCTCAGATAGGTCGTCTCGGTGACCCGCTTGTACTCGTCCGGCGTGATCCGGTCGGCCGGGTTCACGATGGTCGCCATCGCGTTGTTGACCCAGGCCCGGATCGGCCCGATCTCGCCCTCAATCCGCTCGGCGGCGGCGTCGATTGCAGCCGCATCCGCCACATCCGCCGAGATCGCCAGGACGGACCCGCCATAGGCCGCGAGCGCGGCCTCGGTCCTCCGCAGGCGCTCCGGATCGCGGGCGATGACCGCGACCGCCCAGCCGCGCCGGGCGAAGAGGTGGGCGGTGGCAAGCCCGATTCCGGCGGTTCCACCGGTAACGACCGCGACCTTGGTCATGATGTTGGTATCCTCAACCCGGGAGAGCTTGCCCAAGACAGCCTGTCCAAGACAGCCTGTCCAAGACGTCTGCCGACGACAGCTTGCGCCAACGGTCTCACGCCAGCGCCGTTGCTCTTCGACCGGCGTGCCCAAACGACACGGGATCGCGGAAAGCTTCTCGTGGGCGAAACCTGACACTCGGTTCCGTCTGTTTGTGTCCCTTCACCGACCTCAAGAAGCTCCGCTTCGCAGCAGCTTGGTGGAGGATGACCGACGCCTGAACCGGATGGATTTTTGCCGGTCCGCGTTCGGGCGTGAGGATGGAAGAAGCGGACACCTGGCCGTGCTTTCGACGAACACCCGGGGGCTCTCACAATGCGTTCTCGGCGCAGGCTGACCAAAGAACCGTGGATCAGGAACAAGCGTCCCGTAGGACGCCTGTTTGCTGCGCAGCCAAGCGTTGACCTCAGTTCGCCCGGGCCACCTCGACGAGGTTGTCCGAGAAGGACGGGGCGTGGCCCATGTCGGTGAAGGCCCCCGAGGAGATGCTGTTGACCGTGCCCTCGTTGAGCTGACGCCAGTAGCCGAGCGTCGCGACCACGATGCCGGCCTTCACATCGTCGGTGATGCGCGCCACGCCTTTGAAGGCGCCGCGGTCGTTGGCAACCTGAACCTTGTCGCCGTCCCTGATACCGCGGGTGTCGGCGTCGGCTTGGTTGATCATCACGAACTGCTCGCCCTGGCCCTTCTGCTTGTCCTCCATGTTGGCGTAGCAGGAGTTCAGGAAGTAGTGGCTCTTGGGCGAGACGATGTTGAGCGGGAAGCGCTTGGCCAGTGCCGGGTCGTTGGTGTGGGACTCGCGCGGGCCGAGGTAGTCGGGTAGCGGATCGAGCGCTTCGCCGGGCTGGAAGCCCTCGTACATCTGCCGGAACGGTGGCGCGACGAAGTTCGTGGCGCCCTCGACCATGAACATGCACTTGCCGGTCGGCGTCGGGAAGTTGCCCTCGCGGTGGGGCGCGCGGTCGTCCGGCGTGCCGACCTTCAGCCGGGCGAAGCCGTGCTCGCGCATGTACTGGAGGTCGATGCCCTCGCAGGCCGGCGCGTTCCAGTCGACGTAGTGCTCCAGGCACTCCGTGTCGGTCCACTTGAAGTTCTCTTCCTCAAAACCGAGCCGGGCGGCGAGCTGGCGGAAGATCTCGTTGTTCGGGATCGCCTCGCCGGGCGCCTCCGCGCATTTGGTGTTGTAGGTCAGGTAGAGGTGGCCCCAGGACAGGATCATGTCCTCCATCTCCGCGCCCATCGTCGCCGGAAGCACGATGTCGGCATAGGAGGCGGTGTCCGAGATGAAGTGCTCGGCCGAGACCATGAACAGGTCCTCGCGCATCAGCCCGGCGACGATCTTGTCGGTCTCGGGCGCCTGCGTGACGGGGTTCGAGTTCCAGCACATCATCGACATGATCGGCGGGTCGAGCTTCAGCTCGCCGGTGAGCGCGCGTCCGATCTGAAGGTTGCTGATGACGCGGGTACCCTCCGGGATCAGGTCGGGCCGGCACATCACGTCGAACTTGTAGGGATGCTCCCAGACACCGAACTGGGTGACGCCGCCGCCGACGTGGCGCCAGGCGCCGGTGAGCGCCGGGATGGACGACACCGCCCGGATGGTCTGGCCACCGCCGTAATGCCGTTCCAGCGCCACGCCCATGCGGATGCCGACCGGCTGCTCGGTCGCCATCTCGCGGGCGAGCTTGCGGATGTCCTCGGCCGGGACGCCGGTGATCTCGGCAGCCCATTCCGGCGTGCGGGTGCTGGCCCGCTCCTTCAACTCCTCGAAGCCGACCGTGTAGTTGTCGACGTAGTCTTGGTCGACCAGGCCTTGCTCGATGATCGAGTTGATGAGCGCCATGGCGAGCGCGCCATCGGTGCCGGGCTTCGGCGCGATGTGCCAGTCGGCCGCCTTGGCGGTGCGGGAGGCGTAGGTGTCGATGACGACGACCTTGGCGCCCTTCTTCTGGGCGTCCTTGACGATGGCCCAGTGGTGCAGGTTCGTGCTGACCGAGTTGCAGGCCCAGATCACGATGTACTTGGAGTGGATGTAGCTGTCCGGGTCGAGTCCCGCGGTCGGGCCGACGGTGAGAAGCCAGGCAGTGCACGAGCCCTCGCCGCAGAAGGTGCGCTCGGTCACGGTGGCGCCCATGCGGTTGAAGAAGGCATCGCCGCCGTTCAACCCGTGCACCAGGCCCTGGTTGCCGAGGTAGCTGTAGGGCGCGATCGCCTCGGGGCCGTACTGGTCGATGATCGCCTTCCAGCGCGTGACGATGGTGTCGAGGGCCTCGTCCCATGTGATGCGCTCGAACTGCTTGGAGCCCTTCGGGCCGACGCGCTTCATCGGGTAGAGCAGCCGGTCCGGGTGGTAATGGCGCTTCTCGTAGTCCTTCAGCTTCACGCACAAACCGCCGCGGGTCATCGGATGATCTGGATTGCCGCGCACGCCGAGCAGCTCCCCGTCCTTGACCTCGAAGATCATCGAGCAGGTGTCGGGACAGTCGTGCGGGCAGCCGCCGAAGAAGGTCTCGGTCAGGCTCTCGGCCTCGGCGACGATCAGGGAGTCGGGCTTGACGATCTCGTTCATGTTTCCTCCACGGCCGAGCGTCCCGCCTTATTTTTCTGGCGGGCCGGCCCAGTGCGTCAGCACAATGCACTCAAGTGCAAACAATTCCAAATTTTGGTCCGGTGGAAGGGCCAAATGAGTGTTGGGCCATGGTACCAACGGTTTTGTCGCGGATCGGCGCGGTCCGCCTGAGGCTTGGTTCGTGACGACAGGGACGGGGTACGTCACGGCCAGCAGGCGACCTCGGGCAGGATGGAACGTGTGGAACTGACGCTCACCCTAGACGCCAAGTCCGAGAAGCCGCTCCAGGCACAGGTGTTCGACCAGGTTCGGGAGATCATCCTGGATGGGCAGATCAAGGCCGGCATGGCACTGCCTCCAAGCCGATTGCTGGCGGAGCGCCTCCGCGTGTCCCGCAACACGGTGTTGCTGGCCTATGAACGCCTTGCGGCGGAGGGCTACGTGAGGGCGCGCGGCACGGCGGGCCTGTTCGTGGAGCCGATCTCGCCGGATAGTCTCCTCCTGATCCAACAGGGCAGTCGGTCCCTGACGAACGGCCCGGTGCCGGACGCATCGAGCGAACCCCTGCTGTGCTTCGCCGGCTCGCCCGGCGGCGGCGGCGACCGACCCGAACTCGACTTCTGGGTCGGGCGGTCCGATCCGGCGGGGTTCCCGCTGGCCATCTGGCGACGGATCGTGACGCGGCTTCTGGCGCGGGAGACGGCCTACCTCACCGATTACTGCGATCCGGCCGGCCTCCCGGATTTGCGCATGGCCATCAGCACGCACCTGCGGCGCGCCAGAGCGGTGGCGGTGACGGAAGATCAGGTCATCGTGACCACGGGTGGGCAGGACGCGCTCAACCTCGTGTTCAACTTGCTGAAGGGACACACCCGGCAACTCTGCATCGAGAATCCCTGCTACCTCGGAGCCTCGCTCATCTTCCGGAACGCCGGTCTGGAGATCCATCCGGTTCCGGTCGACGGCGAGGGGCTGCGAACGGACCTCCTGCCCACGGCCAAAGGCAGCCTGCTCTACGTCACGCCGTCGCATCAATTCCCAACCGGAGCCACCATGCCGCTGACGCGGCGCCTGGCCCTGCTGCGATGGGCGGAGGAAACCGACAGCTACATCGTCGAGGACGATTACGACAGCGACTTCCGGTACGACGGGCCGCCGCTGACGGCTCTGGCCGGTCTCGACGGAGGCCGGCGCGTCTTCTACGCCGGGACGTTCTCGAAGTCGGTAGGCGCCGGCCTGCGCATCGGCTTCGCCACGGTCCCGCGCATGTTTTGGGACGAGGCGCGGATGCTGAAAGCACGGATGAGCAATGGCCAGGCCTGGCTTGAGCAGGCCGCGCTCGCCGCCTTCATCGACGAGGGGCACTTCGACCGGCACCTGCGCCGCCTGAGGCAGGTCTACAAGGCGCGCCGTGACTGTCTGGTTGGAGCACTTCGCAGGACGTTCGACGGGGCTGTCGTCCTCGGCGGCGAGAGTGGCCTGCACCTGGTCTGGCGCCTCCCGCCCGGCTTTCCGCCCGCTCGGCAGATCCAGATCATGGCGCGAGAGCAGGGCATCGGCGTCTACGCCCTTTCGAGCGGAGCTGCCTACGACTTCGATCCGGGTGCACGGGACGACATGCTGGTCTTCGGCTACTCGTCGCTCAACGAAACGCAGATCGAGACAGCCGTCGGCGCGTTGCAGCGGATCGTGCTTGGGCAAGCAGACCGCAACGAAGGCACGGATTAGGTCTGCGTCAGAGCCCCCGACGAAATCGCTTCTTCGTGGTAGTTGGGTCGGAGGCGGAACGTCCGCTTCAGGGCGGAGGGTGAGGGGCCGCTCCCCCACCCCATACGGCCATCGCGTAGGCCGGCGGAGCCCGACCCGACCCAGCGTGCTGGCAGTCGTCGGGGCTGACCGAATGGGCGGCGGTGCAGGCAACGACATTTTCCGCATCGCCCTTGGCGACATCGCCGTCAGGGGCGCCACCGACCTGCTCGTGGACTTCCAGGATGCGGGCCAGACCGGGGGCGACGTGATCCGCTTCACGGGCTTTGCCGCGGGCTCGACGCTGGAGCTGGTCGGCGCCTCGGGCCATGCGCGAGTGTACGAGGTGCAGGACGGTGCAGGCCTGTCGGAAGGGCAAATCCTGGTCCGCGCGGGCGGTGCGCTGGGGCAAGTGTCGACGACCAGCGACGACGCCTTCGCCTGACCCTCGGATCAGGGACCCGGCTCAGTCCGGGTTCCCTGCCTCGGAGCGCCAAGATGCCAAACGGCAAAGTCAGCTCCGGCGTAAAAGCAGGCCGGCAGACATTCGCCCGCCCAGGACGTTCGGCGCGGGCCCCGAGGGGCAGGTCTTTCCTACGAGGCTGCGTGCTCCCGTGCGGTGTCGGAGGTTTCCGGACGCCGGGGCTCCTGTCCCGCCGTCTTCTTTTGCGGGGCCTGCTTGGACGCCGCTTTTTTCGGTGCGGTCTTTCCGTTCGGTGCGGTCTTCGCCTTCGGGGAGGTCTTCGCTTTCGAGGTGGTCTTCCGGCCGGCGACGGCATCGACCGCCTTCGCGACCCGCTTGCGGACGGACTTCCTCGTAACCTTCCCGGTGGCCTGCTCGGCTGTCTTGCCAGCCGCCTTCCCGGCCGCCTTCCCGACTGCCTTCTCAGCCGCCTTGCCGGCTCCTTGATCCGAGAGGGCTCGGCCCGTGTCGTCCTTCACCTCGGCCAGCCGCGCCTGGAGGAGGCCGAGCACTGCGGCTTCCTCGGGCCGGAGGCTGTCGAGGTCCTCGCGCAGCTCCTCCTCCACCGCGTCCTTGATCTGCAGCAGCAGGGCGCCTTCGAGGTAACAATCCAGCACCTGCGGGTGGATGTAGCACTTGCGGCAGATGGTCGGCGTGTTGCCGAGGCGCGCGGCGACGCCCTCGATGGCGGTGCGCAGGTTCTTCTTGGCCTTGGCCTCGCTGTCGAAGGCCTCGAATTCCTGGAGCGCCAGGGCGGCCAGCACCGTCCCGGCCCAGGTCCGGAAGTCCTTGGCGGTGATGTCCCGGCCGGTGATCTCGCGCAGATACGCGTTCACGTCCGCCGAGGTCACGTCGCGCACGGTGCCGTCCGCATCGCGATATTGGAACAGCTCCTGGCCCGGCAGGTCCTGGCAGGCCTTGACGATCCGGGCCACGCGCCGGTCCTTGAGGCCGAGGTCCCAGGTCTTGCCGCTCTTGCCCTTGAAGCGGAAGGTGAGGTCCGCGCCCTCGATCCGGGCGTGGCGGTCGCGCAGGGTGGTGAGGCCGAAGCTCTTGTTGGTGCGGGCGTAATCGTCGTTGCCGACCCGGATCAGCGTGGTCTCCAGGAGGTGGACCACGGTGGCCAGCACCTTCTCGCGGGGCAGGCCGCTGCGGCCCATATCGGCGTCCACCCGGGCGCGGATGGCCGGCAGCGCGTCGGCGAAGGCCATCACGTGCTCGAATTTGGTCAGGTCCCGGGCCGCACGGAAATCCGGGTGATAGCGGTACTGCTTGCGCCCCTTGGCGTCGCGTCCGGTCGCCTGGATGTGGCCGTTGGCCTTGGGACAGATCCAGACATCGGTATAGGCCGGCGGGATGGCGAGCGCGCGGATGCGGGCCAGAACCGTCTCGTCCCGCACCGGCCGCCCCTGGGCATCCCGGTAGCGGAAGCCGGTGCCGCTCTTGACGCGGGTGAGCCCCGGCATCGCGTCGTCGACGTAGCGCAGGCCGGCCTCCTCGGCCGCGTCGCGCGGATCGGCCACCGTGCCCTCTTCGTCGCGCGCCGTCGCCATGCTGGCACCCATCCCTGACGTTTCTGGTTGTCGATCAACGGGGCCGCGCCATACCGTGTTCCGGGCGCCGACGTGCTACATCCGGTCCAATGGAACACCCCGCCTCCGCCTCCTCCACAGCCTCCTCCACAGCCTCCTCCCCGGCTGCGTCCCGACGCCTCGTCCTCCTCAGCCCCGACGACGCGACCTTCGCGGCGCGCTTCCCGGTCCTGGTCGAGGCGGCCCTGGCGGCGGGGTTGAGGCCCACGGTGGTGACGCGGGTCGTCGACCATCGCGCCGCGATCGAGGCGCTTGGCGCCCGCGTGGTCCCCTTCGCCCTGGGGGTGTCCCGTCTCAACCCGATGGCGGCCGGCTACGAGGCCGGCCAGCTCGCCGGCATCCTCCGGGCGCTGGAGACCGACCTGATCCACTGCCTCGGCCTGCGCGCCATCGTGGTCGGCGGCTCGGCCGCCGCCATGGCGGGCCTCGGCGCCCGCATCTACCAGCCCGACGACCTTGCCGCCCTCGGCGCCCGCACCGACGCGGCCGGGCGCCTGTCGCGCCTGGCGCTCCGCGGCGTGGTCCGGGGGGCGCTCGCCACCCGTTCCACCCGGTTCCTGTGCGAGACCGCGGCCGATGCCGCCGCCCTGGGGCTCGATCCGGCCGAGACCGGGCTGGCGCTCGTCGGGCCGGACGGGCTCGGGGCCGCGGCCCGGACCCTGTACGAAGACCTCGCCCGCGCATGATCGCGTCCGCCGATCCCCTCGCGTTCATCCGGGCCAACACCCGGCTGCGACCGGTGCCGCACGCGCCCGAAATCGTCCTGCACGTGGCCGACGAGGCCACCGAGCTGTGGCAGAAGACCGAGGACGAGTTGGAGGCGATCGGCCTGCCGCCGCCGTTCTGGGCTTTCGCCTGGGCCGGCGGCCAGGCGCTCGCCCGCTACCTTCTCGACACGCCCGGGATCGTGGCGGGACGCCGGGTCCTCGACTTCGCCTCGGGCTCGGGCCTCGTGGCGATCGCGGCGGCGAAGGCCGGCGCGGTCCACGTCACCGCCAGCGACCTCGATCCCTTCGCGATCCCGGCCATCGGCCTGAACGCGGAGGCCAACGGCGTCGCCGGCCGGATCGAGGCGGTGTCGCGCGACCTCATCGGCTCGGACCCCGGCAGCGCCGTGGTGCTCGCCGCCGACATCTTCTACGAGCAGGACCTCGCGGGCCGCGTCACCGAATGGCTCTCGGGCCTCCATGCGCGCGGCGCCACCGTGCTGGTGGGCGATCCCGGCCGGTCCTACCTGCCGCGCGACCGCCTGACCGAGCTGGCGACCTACACGGTGCCGGTGAGCCGGAGCCTGGAGGATGCCGAGATCAAGCGCAGCAGCGTCTGGCGGTTCCGCGCCTGACAGGCCCCGGGACCGCCGTTCAGATCCGGCCGCGACGCTGGGCGTCGAGGCTCCAGGGGCCGGGACCGGCGGCGACGAGGTAGAGGAAGACGAAGCAGAACAGGATCGCGGCATCGCCGCCGTTGAGCGCCGGGAACGGGCTCTTGGGCGCATGCGCCAGGAAATACGCAACCGCCATCTGGCCCGAGAGCAGGAAGGCCACCGGCCGGGTGAACAGCCCGAGGACGATCAGCGTGCCGCCCACCAGCTCGAGGCTGCCGGCGATGCCCGGCAGGGAGAGCAGGTCGGGCGCGGGTCCACCGCCCATCCGGGCGGGGAAACCGAACAGCTTCTGGGTGCCGTGCTCCAGGAACAGCAGGCCCGACATGATCCGCAGGACGCTGAGCAGGCGCGGCGCCCAGGCGCTCATGGTGGCGGCGAGAGGCATGGCTTGGTCTCCGGAGGGGGTGCGCGGCGCGCCCGCAAGGCCGACCCTAGCGCGCCGGATCGGCCGCGGCGACCCGTGCGCCCCGCCTCCGCTGGGGATCGCTGCCTAGAGACCGTCGTCGAAGTCCGGCGGGCCGAGGCGGCGCCAGGCGGCGGCGATGCGGTCCGGCTTGACGTCGAGGGCCTCGGCACAGGCCATGAGCGTCGCCTCGTCACCCATGATATGATCGAGGATGCCGGCCAGGAATCCAGGGTCCTGGGCACTGGCCCGCAAGGTCTCGGGGGTGACGCCGGTGGCGTTCAGGAACGGAAACAGGCGCTCGTCGTCGGTGGCCATCCAGGCGAGGGCCGCCAGGGCCAGGCCTTCGGCGGAGGCGTCTCCGCCATTGGGTTTGCGTTTCGTCAACATGTATCCGCTAAATCTCCTCAGGCGGGGCATGCGTCGAACGACAATGGGCCGTCCACGCATCGGGGACAACGGGCCATGAAGAAGACGGTGCTCATCGTCGAGGACAACGAACTCAACATGAAGCTCTTCAACGACCTGTTGGAGGGCCATGGCTACGCCACGTTGAAGACCGCCAACGGCATCGAGGCCATCGAGCTCGCCCGCGCCCACCACCCCGACCTGATCCTGATGGACATCCAGTTGCCCGAGGTGTCCGGCCTCGAAGTCACGAAGTGGCTCAAGGAGGACGACGACCTCAAGGGGATCCCCGTCATCGCCATCACGGCCTTCGCCATGAAGGGCGACGAGGAGCGCATCCGCGAGGGCGGCTGCGAGGCCTACCTGTCGAAACCGATCTCGGTGGCGAAGTTCCTCGCCACCGTCCGCCAATACCTGGGCGACGCCCGGACCGCCTGACCCGATCGCCTCGCACACCGCGTCCCCGACGGCCTAGAACGAACGACCTTGCGCGAGGAACGATGTCGGCCCGCATCCTGATCGTCGATGATCTCTTCCCGAACGTGAAGCTCCTGGAGACCAAGCTCTCCCTGGAGTATTTCGACGTTCTGGCGGCGATGAACGGACCCGATGCCCTCGCGATCTGCGAGAAGGGCCTGTGCGACCTCGTGCTGCTCGACGTGATGATGCCCGGCATGGATGGCTTCGAGGTCTGCCGCCGGCTCAAGAGCAACCCCAACACCGCCCATCTTCCGGTGGTCATGGTCACGGCCCTCGACCAGCCCTCGGACCGCCTGCGCGGCCTCGATGCGGGCGCCGACGATTTCCTGACGAAACCGATCGACGACACCGCCCTGTTCGCCCGGGTGCGCAGCCTCGTGCGCCTGAAGGCCGTGACGGACGAGCTGCGCTCCCGCGCCATGGCCTCGCGCGACTTCGGCATCGGCGATCCGCTCGCCCTCGCGACCGCCGAGACCGGGCTCGACGCCTCGATCCTCCTCGTCGAGGACCGCCCCGGATCGGCCGACCGCCTCGCCGCGGCGCTGGGCCAGCATCACACCCTGACGGTCGAGGCCGACCCGCACAGGGCCCTGGTGCTGGCCACGGAGGGCAACTTCGACCTCGCTCTCGTCAGCCTCGACATCCAGGGCTTCGACGGGCTGCGCCTGTGCAGCCAGCTGCGCTCCCTCGACCGCACCCGCTCGATGCCCGTGATGATGATCGCCGAGGAGCATGACCGCGCCCGGGTCATCCGCGGCCTCGATTTCGGCGTCCACGACTACCTGATGCGGCCGGTGGACCGGAACGAACTCGTCGCCCGGGTGCGCACGCAGGTGCGCCGCCGCCGCTTCTCGGACGCCCTGCGGGGCGCCGTCCAGGCCTCGATGGAACTCGCCATCACCGACGGCCTGACGGGGCTGCACAACCGGCGCTATCTCGACAGCCATCTCGGCGCGATGTTCAACGAGGCGGCCCTGCGCAACCGGCCGGTCGCGGCCCTGATGCTCGACATCGATCGCTTCAAATCGATCAACGACACCTATGGCCACGAGGCCGGCGACGAGGTGCTCAAGGCCTTCGCGGAGCGCATCCGCACCCATACCCGCGGCATCGACATCGTCGCCCGCTACGGCGGCGAGGAGATCGTCATCATCCTGCCCGATGCCGAGGCCGACGGCGCCTACGCCATCGCCGAGCGCATCCGCGAGCGGATCGAGGCGGCGCCCTTCGCCATCCAGCGCGAGACCCGGACCGTGCCGGTGACCGTCTCCATCGGGGTGGCCTGGCGCCGGGCCGAGGATGCCGGCCCCGCCGACATGCTCAAGCGCGCCGATCTCGCCCTGTACCGGGCCAAGAGCACCGGCCGGAACCGGGTCGAGGCGGCCGCCGCCTGAAGGCGGCAACCGCCAAGGTCAAGAAGCCGCCAAGGTCAGCAACCGCCAAGGTCCGCAACCGCCAAGCTGGGCTTACTGGAGCTGATGGCCCTTCTTGGCCATCTCGGCCCGCACCCGGACCATGATGTATTCCGAGACGTCCTGGGTCCAGTTCTGCATGGCCTGCACCATCTCGTCGAGCACCTGAGGCTGGGTCTCGACGTAGCGCTTGCCGGCGGGCGAGCGGAAGAAGGTCGCGATCTCGTTCAGCTCGGCCTCGGAGAGGCGCGAGGCGTAGATGCGCGCGGCCGTGTCGATCATCGTCTGCTTCTGCATCTCCATCTCGGGTTCGAGGGAGGCCAGCACCGTATCGAGGTCCTTGGTCAGTTCGGGACGGGTCACCGCGCCCTGGCGGATCCGCTCGCTGAAGGCGGGGATGATCGAGTCGAACGAGCGGGCGATGCCGGAATTCAGCATCACCTCCCGGGCGAGCGCCAAGTGGTTCGCCGAGTAGGCGGGCGTCTGCGCGGCGGGCGTGCTCGGCGCGGCGGCGGCGGCGGGGGCGGGCGGCTTGGTGCCGGGCTTGGCGTTGGCGGCCGGCGGCTTCGCTGCCGGGGCCTGGGCCAGGGCAGCCAGGGGGGCACCGGCGAGGACGAGGGCGGCCAGGGCGGCAAGGCGGCGGGACATGGCGGACGCTCCGGGAAGGACAGAAGTCGGGAAGAATTCGAAATCAGGAAAGATTGGGCGGCAGAACGTGAGCGGAACGGCGTGCGAGCTTGCCTTCAGACGGTGCCGAGGCGGGTCACCACCGCCTGTCCGTCCCGTGCCTCGGCCAGGATGGCGCCGGTGGCGAGACCGAGGAACAGGCCGTGCTCGACCACGCCCGGCACCGCCCACAGGGCGCCCGAGAGGGTTTCGGGGTCGGGGATGCGCTGGAGATGGGCGTCGAGGATATGATGGCCGCCGTCGCTGACGAACGGCGCCCCGTCCTGCATCCGCAGGACGATGTCCCCGGTGCAGCCGCTCGCCCGCAGGGCCTCCGCGACGGCCTTCCGGGTGGCGCCGAGCCCGAAGGCGTTGACCTCGATCGGCAGGGGGAAGGCCCCGAGGGTCTCGACGCGCTTGGCGGCATCGGCGATCACCACCATGCGGCGGCTGGCGAAGGCCACGATCTTCTCGCGCAGCAGCGCGCCGCCGCCGCCCTTCACGAGGCGCATCGCGCCGTCGATCTCGTCGGCGCCGTCGATGGTCAGATCGAGCTCGGGCAGGTCCTCCAGGGTGGCGAGGCGGATGCCGGCCGCCTCCGCCGCGACCCGCGTCGCCTCGGAGGTCGGCACGCCGACGACGTCGAGGCCGGCGCGCACGCGCTCACCGAGCAATGCGACGAAGACGTTGGCGGTGGAGCCGGTGCCGATTCCGAGGCGCATCCCGGGCGTGACCAGCCCGACGGCGACCTCGGCCGCGGCGCGGCGCAGATCCGGCCCGCTCACGCGGGGGCTCCGGCGACTTCGGAAGAACGGGCGTGCGGCATGGGACGGCTCGGGCGAGGGGCGGGGAGCGAAGCGCGCCGGTGGCGCGGGAGGATGCGACCGGGTGCCCCTAGCACGCCGGGCCGGCCGGTCCAACGCGGCGTGCCGCCGATGCCGCCTCGCTCCGCCGTGGCTGTCACTGCGCGAGGCTTACAGTCCGCTGCGCGTGGCTTGCCGTCCACTGCGCGAGGCTTGCCGTCAGGGGCGTCCGCTCTGGGGCGGCGTGGCGCTCGGCCCGGCCCGCCCCGGCGCGGCCCCGGTGGCCGGGGCTTCGTCCGCGCCCGGACCGGTCGGATTCGCCTGGGCGGTGCAGACCACGGCCTCCTTCTGCAGCTGCACGTAGCAGATGCTCATCTCGCCGGTGCGGTAATTGACCCGGAACACCCCCGCCTCGCGGGTGTGGCGCGAGGCCACGAGACCGTATTCCGAGGGGGCCTGCGCGCTCGCTCCCTCGCCGGAGCCGTAGCACACGGTGACGCCGACGCTGCCGACGGCGCCCTCGCGCAGGCCGTACTGACAGGAGGTGACCTCGCCCGTGACCTTGTCGATGCGGTAGACCCGGTTGAGGTCGATCTGCGGGGCCGGCACGAACTCGAACGAGGCCGCCCGGGCCGGGCTCCCGAGCGCCGGGAGCAGCCCGGTCGTCAGAAGCAGGGCTCCGGCCAGGCGGACAAACATCGGATGCAGGATCGAACGCATCGGGGGCCTTCGTGAATGCTGGGGGGCGCGTGACGGGAGATCGGACGGGGTCCGGCGCAGCGCTAGCGCGGCCTTGCGGCGCAACCGTGACCCATCGGGTATCCGCGGCGGCTTCGTGCGCCACGGCCGATTTTTTCCGGCGGGAGTCCGCTGAAACCCGGCGCGGAACGGCGGCGCCGCCTCGCCCGCGCGGTGATGCCGCTGGCGTCATTCTGCCAACATGCTAACGGGGTTGGCCATGTTCGACGCCGTCGCCGCCCTCAAAGACATCCTCGAGAACCTGGACCGCGATGCCCGCGAGGCGACGCGTCTGCGGGCGGTGCTGGTGCCGGAATTGCGCCGGGTGATCGAGCTCGGGCGGGCCGATGCCGAGGCGCGGCTGCTGGAGGAGCGCGACGGCATCGCCTGCGCCCAGCGCCTGAGCCAGCTCACCGACGCGGTGATCCGCACGATTCACGACGCGGTGGTCTGGCGGCTCTACCCGAACGACAATCCCTCCACCGGCGAGCAGCTCGCCGTGGTGGCCACCGGCGGCTACGGCCGGGGCACGATGGCGCCGGGCTCGGACATCGATCTGCTGTTCCTGCTGCCCTACAAGCAGACCGCCTGGTCCGAGAGCGTCGTCGAGGCGATGCTCTACGTGCTGTGGGACCTGAAGCTGAAGGTCGGCCACGCGACCCGCTCGGTGGAGGAATGCCTGCGCGAGGGCCGGGCCGACATGACCATCCGCACCTCGCTCCTGGAGGCGCGCTACCTGTTCGGCACCCGCGTGCTGTTCGAGGAGCTGGTCACCCGCTTCGACACCGAACTGGTGATGTGGACCGCGCCCGAATTCGTCGAGGCGAAGCTGCGCGAGCGCGACGCCCGGGTCTCGAAGGCGGGCGCCTCGCGCTACCTCGTCGAGCCGAACGTCAAGGACGGCAAGGGCGGCCTGCGCGACCTCAACACGCTGTTCTGGATCGCCAAGTACACCTACCGGGTCCGCGACCAGAGCGAGCTGGTGGCCGCCGGGCTGTTCACGCCCGAGGAGTACCGGGTGTTCGAGCGCTGCGACGAGCTGCTGTGGCGGGTGCGCTGCCACATGCACTTCGTCACCGGCCGGGCCGAGGAGCGCCTGTCCTTCGGCCTGCAGCCGAAGATCGCCGAGCGCTTCGGCTACGAGCCGCGCGGCGGCCTGTCGGGCGTCGAGCGCTTCATGAAGGCGTATTTCCTCATCGCCAAGGAGGTCGGCGACCTCACCGCCATCGTGTGCGCGGCCCTGGAGGCGCGCCATGCCAAGCGGACTCCGGTGCTCGACCGCTGGATCGGCCGCTTCCGCGACCGCTTCCGCGCCACCGCCATCGAGGCCGAGGATTTCGTCGACGATCACGGCCGCATCAACCTGCGCGACCCCGACGCCTTCAGCCGCGATCCCGTCAACCTGATCCGGCTGTTCTGGCTCGCCGACCGCCACAACCTGCCGATCCACCCCGACGCCACCCGGGCGGCCAACCGCTCCCTGCGCCTCATCGGCCATTCCCTGCGGGCCGACGAGGAGGCCAACCGGCTCTTCCTCGACATCTTGAGCTCGAAGAACTCGCCGGAGACGATCCTACGGCTGATGAACGAGGCCGGCGTGCTCGGCCGCTTCATCCCGGATTTCGGCCGCATCGTCGCGATGATGCAGTTCAACATGTACCACCACTTCACGGTGGACGAGCACCTGATCCGCGCCATCGGGGTGCTGTCGGCGATCGAGTCGGGCCGCACCGAGGAGGAGCATCCCCTCGCCACCCGGCTGATCGACACCATCAGCAACCGCCGCGCGCTCTACGTCACGGTGCTGCTGCACGACATCGCCAAGGGCCGGCCCGAAGACCATTCCATCGCGGGGGCCGCCATCGCGGAGAAGCTCGGGCCGCGCTTCGGCCTGACCCCGGCCGAGACCGAATTGATGGCCTGGCTGGTGGAACACCACCTGCTGATGTCGATGACCGCCCAGAGCCGCGACCTGTCGGACCCCAAGACCATCGAGAAGTTCGCCGGCGTGGTCCAGACCCTGGAGCGCCTGAAGCTGCTCACCATCCTGACGGTCGCCGACATCAAGGCCGTGGGCCCCGGCGTCTGGACCGCCTGGAAGGGCACGCTGCTCCGCACCCTCTACGACGAGACCGAGGTGGTTTTGTCCGGCGGGCATTCGGAGATCGCCCGCACCGATCGCGTCCGCCTGATCCAGATGGCGCTGCGCGAGCAGCTCACCGGCTGGGAATCCGAGACCTTCGACGCCTATGCGGCGCGGCACAACCAGGCCTACTGGCTCAAGGTCGACACGACGCGCCAGTACAAGCATGCGGGCTTCGTCAAGGCGCTGACGGCGGAGGGCCGCACCGTCGCCACCGCCACCGAGACCGATCCGGTCCGCGGCGTCACCGAATTGACGATCTACTCGCCCGACCATCCGCGCCTGCTCGCCATCGTCACGGGGGCCTGCGCGGCCTCGGGCGGCAACATCGTCGACGCCCAGATCTTCACCACCACGGATGGCTTCGCCCTCGACTCGATCTTCATCTCGCGGGCCTTCGAGCGCGACGAGGACGAGATGCGCCGGGCCGGCCGCATCACCATCGCGATCGAGAAGGCGCTGCGCGGCGAGATCCGCATCGCCGACCTGGTGGCCGACCGGCACCCGCCGAGCGGGCGGGCGCCGACCTTCCTGGTGCCGCCCGACATGGCCATCGACAACGCCCTGTCGAGCCGCGAGACCGTGATCGAGATCACCGGCCTCGATCGCCCGGGCCTGCTCTACGAGCTGACGACGGCGCTGAGTCGGCTCAGCCTCAACATCACCTCGGCCCATGTGGCGACCTTCGGCGAGCGGGCGGTGGACGTGTTCTACGTGACCGACCTCACCGGCACCCGGGTGACGCAGCCCGACCGGCAGGTGGCGATCCGGGCCGCCGTGATGGAGGTCTTTGCCAGCGATGTGGCGGCCCTGCGCGCCGAAGGTCTTGATGCGCTGATCGACTCGCCGCCGCCCCGCGAAGCCTGAACGGCGGAGCCGGCACGATCGCCCGTGCGCTTGATTTCAGGGCGGCACCGCCTGATATCAGCGCCAATCCCGACACCCGATTCCTGCGACGAAATCCAACGATGGCGAACGACATGCATGACGAGCGGCGCGACCCGACCCAGTCGGTCGAGGAGATCCAGGGGGCCGCGCAGGCTGAGGGCACCCATGAGGCCCCCGATGCCCTGGCGTCCCTGGTGGCCGAGCGCGACGAGCTGAAGGACCGCGTCCTGCGCACCCTGGCCGAGATGGAGAACCTGCGCCGGCGGACCGAGCGCGAGGTCGCCGACGCCCGCGTCTACGCGGTGACGAACTTCGCGCGCGACCTTCTCAACTCCGCCGACAACATCCGCCGCGCCCTGGAAAGCATCCCCGAGGCGGACCGGACCAGCGCCGACGGGTCGTTCAAGGCGCTGATCGACGGCATCGAGCTCACCGAGCGCGACCTCGCCAAGACCCTGGAGCGCCACGGCGTCAAGCTGGTCGAGCCGAAGGGCCAGCGCTTCGATCCCAACCGCCACCAGGCGATGTTCGAGGTGCCCGACCCCGAGGTCCCAACCGGCACCGTCGTCCAGGTCATGCAGGCCGGCTACGTCATCGGCGATCGCGTCCTGCGCCCGGCTCTGGTCGGCGTCGCCAAGGGCGGTCCGAAGCCAAGCGCGCCCCCGGCCGACGCCGCCTGAAGGCCGGCCGAAGCGCCACCCCGACCCTCGCCGTCGGGGCGGGAGATAGCAGACCGCACTGCGCCGTCATTCCGGGGCGCCGGAGGCGAGCCCGGAATCCAGATCCGCCGGCGGCGTAAGGTTCTGCACGCTTTGCGTTTCTGGATCCCGGGTTCCGCTGCGCGGCCCCGGGAAGACGCGGCGCTGCGTCTGGGCTTCCGGCAGAACCTTTCGCCAAAGCCGCTTCGCTTCTGCGATCCCCCCGCCCGCAGGGGGAGGGAAGCGGTTCGCCCTAGCGCATCTGCACGCTGTCGACGACCTCGCGGAAGCGGGCGAGCACGCCCTCGCGCTTGTCGGCCTTGACCACGCCGACGGCGCGCAGGTAGCCGTCCGGCGCGAAGCGGATCGTCTGCGAGATGACCACCGGCGTGCCGGTGGCGGTGTCGACCGCCCGGGCCACGATCTCGTGCCAGTCGACGCCGTTCTGGCGGTAGCTCTGGGCCCGCTCGATCACGAAGTCCTTCATCGTCTGGTTCGAGTAGAGCGCCGCGCGGGCGAAGGCTTCGCGCTGTTCCGTGGCCGGCGGCGGCTGCACCGCCTGCGCCAGCACCAGGATCGGCTGCTCGAGCCCGAGCATCTCGTCCTTCGCCCCCTGGGTCAGCAGCACCGAGTTGCCGGCCAGCACCCGCACCGGTCGGAAACCGGCATCGTTGCCGATGCGGAACGGCAGGGCATCGACCTGCTGCTGCAGGCTCAGGGCCGGGCGGATGTGGATGCCGGTCAGAAGACGCTTCATCGTCTCCTCGGTCTCGGCATCCGGTGTCGCCTGCGCGATGATGATGCCGGTGACGGTCGGGTCGCCGACCAGCAGCATCCACTTCTTGATCGCCGGGGTCCCGGCCGATTCCACCGCCGGCTGCTCGCCGGTGAACAGCACCGCATCGACGTCGCCCGCGACCTTGATGGCCTGGCGGCTCGAGACGATGAAGCCCTGGGCCTTCAGGTTCTCGTCGGTGAAATTGGTTTCCAGGTCGGCGAAGGCGTTGGCGGGCAGTTCCACCACCGAGACCGTCGCGCCGCCTTCGAGCCGCTCCAGGCCGGAGAAGCGCTTCGAGGAGACCATGTCCGACGGCGGATCGAAGCCGAAGCGCGAGCTCGGCGGAAAGACCGGGTCGGCGGCCAGCGCGGGCCCCGCCAGCCCCAGGGCGAGGGCCAGGATGGAAACGCGACGGACGAGGATACGCAGACGCATCAAATCGGTTCTCCGCAAGGCCCCGGTCTCGCAGGGCAGGTCGGCCGGGTCAGCCCCCGGGAGGCCGATCGCCGGAGAGGCTGACGCGATGGGTCGGCCCACACCCCGTCGCTGTCAAGCGCCTGACGGCCGCGTGACACGGCGCAGGGTCAGGTTGCAGCGGCCGCCTGCCGCCAGGATGGCCGGAACTGGCGCCGGCGCGGCGCCCTGGAGCAGGTCCGGCACCTCCGGGATCAGCCGGTCCACGCCGTGATGGATGAGCCGGGCCGGCCCGCCGATCACGAGCGCGTCACCGGCCCGAAGGCGCACCGAGCGCGTCGGATCGCTGCGCTTCAGGCCGCCGTAGCGGAACAGGGCGGTGGCGCCCAGCGAGAGCGACAGAACCGGCGCATCGCGGGCGTCCTCGTCGCGGTCCTGGTGCAGGCCCATGCGGGCGCCGGCGTCGTAGAGATTGACGAGGCAGGCCTCGGGCGGGGCCGGATAAGCGGCCAGCCTCGTCCAGGCGGCGAGGGCCGTGGCGGGCATGGCCGGCCAGGGCGCCCCCGTCTCGGGATGATGCGCCTGGTAGCGATAGCCGGTCCGGTCGGAGACCCAGCCGAGCGATCCGCAATTCGACATCCGCACCGAGAAGGGCTGGTCGGTGCGCGGCATGCGGGGAATGTAGGCGGGCGCGTGCGCCAGCACGGCGTCGAGTTCGGCGGCCAGGCGCGCCTGCGCGGCCTGATCGAGGTAGCCCGGAACATGGATCAGGCCGGGAGCGAGGACGATCCCGGCCGGTGCGGTCGGCGCCATGCGCCCGCGATCAGGCCTTGTGGTCGATGTCGTGCTCCAGCACCGTCTTGCTCTCCACCGTCGTGTCGGCCTTGAGCTGGTAGACGAGCGGGATGCCGGTGGCGATCTCGAGGCTGGCGATGGTCTTCGTGGTCATGCCGTCGAGCACCATCACGAGAGCCCGCAGGGAATTGCCGTGAGCGGCCACCAGAACGCGCTCGCCCGCCATCACGCGGGGCAGGATGACCTGGATGTAGTAGGGCAGGACCCGGGCGGCGGTGTCCTTCAGGCTCTCGCCGCCGGGCGGGGGCACGTCGTAGGACCGGCGCCACTGATGCACCTGGGCGTCGCCCCAGCGCTCGCGGGCATCGTCCTTGTTGAGTCCGGACAGGTCGCCGTAATCGCGCTCGTTCAGGGCCTCGTTGCGGATCGTCTCGATGCCGCCGAGATCCATCTCCTCCAGGATCAGCGCGCAGGTGCGCTGGGCCCGCTTCAGGTTGGAGGTGAAGGCGACGTCGAAGCCGTAGCCCTGCTCCTTGAGCCAGCGCCCGGCATTGCGGGCCTCCTCGACGCCGCGGTCCGTCAGCTCGGGATCACGCCAGCCCGTGAAGAGCTTCTTGAGGTTCCATTCGCTCTGGCCATGGCGAGCGAGGACGAGAAGGCGATCCATCGGGGGGCGATCCTCTTGGTCTTTGGAGACAACACCCTCGCGAGGCGATGGTGCAATGCAGCGAACGTGCGTTCGGCGGCTCATGGGCGCCCGAATCTGAACGGCGGATGACGGGGCCGCCGTGCCGACGTGGCTTCCGTATTAAAGCCCGAGGACGTCGTCCATCCCGTAGAGACCGGGGGGCCTGTCGAAGGCCCAGAGCGCCGCCCGCACGGCCCCGCGCGCGAAGATCGCGCGGTCCTCGGCGTGATGGCTGACGGTGATGCGCTCGCCGGGGCCGGCGAAGACCACGCTGTGGTCGCCCACCACCGTGCCGCCGCGCAGGGTGGCGAAGCCGATGTCGCCGGGCCGGCGCGCCCCGGTATGGCCGTCGCGGGTGGAGACGCGGGCGTCGGCCAGGGCGACGCCGCGCCCCTCGGCCGCCGCCTCGCCGAGCAGCAGGGCCGTCCCCGAGGGCGCATCGACCTTCATGCGGTGATGCATCTCGACGACCTCGATATCGAAATCCTCGCCGAGGGCCGCCGCCATCCGGCGCACGAGGCCGGCGACGAGGTTGACCCCGAGGGACATGTTGCCCGAGCGCACGATGCGGGCATGGTGGGCGGCCGCTCCGAGCTTGGCGAGGTCGGCCTCCTGCAGGCCCGTGGTGCCGACCACGTGGACGATGCGGGCCTGGGCGGCGAGCTCGGCGAAGAAGGTGGTGGCGGCGGGCGCGGTGAAGTCGAGGACACCCTCGGCCGCCGCGAAGACCGGCAGCGGGTCGTCCGTGACCGCGACGCCGAGGGGCTGAAGACCCGCCAACGTGCCGGCATCCTGCCCCAGGGCCTCGGAGCCCGCGCGCTCGATGGCGCCCGACAGCGTGCAGCCCTCGGTCTCCGCCACCGCGCGGATCAGCATCCGCCCCATGCGCCCGTCGGCGCCCACCACCACGAGCCGCATGCCTGGCCTCGTCATCCTGTCGAACTCGCGCCTGCGGTACAGCCTCCGGCGGGCAGCGGCAAGGATCGGCGAGGATCGGCAAAGATTTGCAAGGGTCGGCGCCCCGGAGGGACTTCAGCGCCCCGCCTGCGCCAGCAGCGGCCCGAGCACGTCGGTGACGCCGTTCACGGTGATCTGGGTGCCGACGCAGAGCAGCAGGAAGGCGAAGAGCCGTCCGAGCACCCGCGCGCCGACGGGGCCGATCCAGGTCACCACCCGGTCGGCCGAGCCGTAGGTGAAGCGCACCAGCACGGCGATGGCCAGCGCCGCCAGGGACATGCCGACGTAGAAGCCGATCCGGTCCGGCCCGGGCGCGGGCCGGTTGGAGCCCAGCGCGATCGCCACCGCGATGGTGCCGGGCCCGGTGGTGAAGGGGAGCGTCAGGGGAAAGAATGCGATCTCGGCGAGGTTTCCGGCGGGGTCCCGGGTCACCTCGGCCTGCTTGCGGGCCTCGCGCGCCTCCGGCGCCGTCAGCAGCGTCCAGGCCGAGGCCGCCACCACGAGGCCGCCGGCGATGCGCAGCGCCGCCAGCGAGACGCCGAAGAAGTTGAGGATCGGCGCCCCGGCCCACAGGGTCGAGAGCATGATGAGGGCGGCGTAGAAGCCGATGCGCCGGGCCAGCTCCAGGCGCTCGGCGTGGGAGTTCAGCGCCGTCACCTGCGCGAAGATCAGGGACGAACCCACCGGGTTCACGATGGAGAACAGGGACGAGAAGGCGAGCACGAAGCTCTGGAGCGCGGCCTCCGGCGCGATCAGGTTCAGCATGCGCTCAACCCGGCGAGGGGGCGGGCACCAGGACGCGGGCCGGGGCGAGGCGGGCGACCTTGCGCGCGCGCCGCACGGCGACCGGGCGGTAGAGCTGCTTGGTGGCGTCGATCACGTGCAGCCCGGCGAAGGGCAGGGACAGGCTCGTGCCCATGCGCTCCCAGGCGCTCGCGGTACGCAGCAGCAACCGGTTCTCCACCGGCGGCATGTACAGGGTCTCGGCCCAGCCCTCGGGGGAGAACTGGGTGCTGCGCATCAGCCGGGCGAGCTGCGAGCGGCTGTAGGGCTGGCCGTGACCGAACGGGGTCGCATCGCGCCGGGCCCAGACGCCGCGCCGGTTCGGCACCACCAGGATCATGCGCCCGCCCGGTGTCAGCACGCGCCAGACGTCCTGCAGCAGCTCCGTCGGGCTCTCGACCGATTCGAGGGCGTGCACCAGGATCACCCGGTCCACCGCCGCTTCCGGCAGGGGCATCATCGTGGGATCGGCCAGCGCCGAGCAGGAGCGGCCGCTGCCGGGCCAGTTCACCACCCCCTGGGTCGCCGGCATGAAGGCCAGGGTCCGTTCGGCGATGACGTGGACGGGGCCGAGATACGGCGTGGCGTAGCCGAGCCCGAGCACGCGCAGGCCCGACACCGAGCCCAGAAAGCTGTGGATCGCGCGCGCGACGATGCGGTGCGTCACGCCCCCCAGGGGGCTCGCATAGAAGGCGCGCAGATCAGTGACGTCGAGGCGCATGGGACAGGTTTCGAGCGGCCACGGGGCGGGGCGCGAAAAAACAGGTGCAGGGGATCAATGGGGGCCGGCACCCCGCCCGACAAGCCCGGATCGGCCCGAGGGGGGCGGGGACCGGGGAAAAACCACCTGGACCCGGCGTCCGCGGGTCCCATGTCCTGGTCGACGCAACGATGTCCTGCTCGACGCCACCATGTCCTGTTCGACGCCGCCATCCCCGAGGACGCTGCCATGACTGCCGCAAAGCCCGAGATCCACACCTTCCTGTGCCGCTCCGACAACATCGGAGTCCTGATCCGCGACCCCGCCACCGGCGCCTGCGCGGCCATCGACGTGCCAGAGGCCGACGCGGTCCTGGCCGCCCTGGCGGAGACCGGCTGGACCCTCACCGACATCCTCGTGACGCATCGGCACGGCGACCATGTGGAGGGCATCCCGGAGGTGAAACGTCGCACCGGCGCGCGGGTGACGGCGCCCCTCAAGGCGGGCGCCGCCGTCCCGGAGGTCGACGTCACCGTGTCGGAGGGCGATGGGGTCCAGGTCGGCGATCTCGCCGCCGAGGTCTGGGAAACGCCGGGGCATTGCGCCGACCACGTCACCTACTGGTTTGCCGAGGCCGGCGTGGTGTTCGCGGGCGACACCCTGTTCACCCTGGGCTGCGGGCGGGTGATGGAGGACGAGCCCGCCACCCTGTGGCATTCGCTGGCGCGCTTCCTGCCGCTGCCCGATGCGACGGCGGTCTACAGCGGCCACGACTACGTCCTGTCCAACGCGCGTTTCGCGCTGGCGGCCGAGCCCGGCAACGCGGTTCTGGCCGAACGGGCGGCGGAGGCGGAGCGCGCGAAGGCCGAGGGACGCGTCCTGATTCCGAGCACGATCGGCGCGGAGCGGGCGACCAATCCGTTCCTGCGCGCCGGTGAGGCGGCCCTCGCGCAGGCCGTGGGTCTGACCCCCGGAACCCAGCCCTCGGTTGTCTTTACTGCACTAAGGGCCTGGAAGAACCGGTTCTAACTCGCTAAAGGGGGCATTACAGAAGGGCGGGTGCTGTCATTGGTTCCCGTCATCTGGACGTTCCGGTGGGTGAGATCCGTTCTGGCAAGACGGACCCAAACGGGAGCCTTGCGCACCCCTGTCTTGCCTATCTCCTGCCTGCCTATCTCCTGCTTGCCGATCCCTTCCACGAGCCCCGGTGTCCCATTGATGCAGCCGCCCGGCCCGCCTTTCGCCTTCGATCACGCGATCAACCTCGGACACGGCCAGAGTTCCGAGTCGCAGGATTCCGAGTCGCACGATTTTAAGTCGGAAGATTTCAAGTCGGAAGATTCCGGGTCACGCGATTCCGGGTCGCGCGACTTCGACCCATCGGGTGAGAGTGCGGCCAACGAGGCCGGCGCCAAGGACATCGGTGTCCGCCTCACGGTGCCGCGCCTGGGGCGTCCGGCGCCCCGGCCGACCGCGCCATTGGCCGTCGATGCGCGCCTGCTCGCCGTCGCCACGGAACATCTGCGCCGCCTCGGACCCAAGCGCGTGACCGTGGTGGCCGTCGCCGCCGAGGCGGGCATGACCCACGCCAATGTCTACCGCTACTTCCCCTCGAAGGACGCGCTCCTCGATGCGGTGGCGGGGCGCTGGCTGCGCGACGTCGAGGCGGAACTCGCCCGCATCGCCGATGCGCCGGACCCGGCCGACGACAAGATCGAGCGCCTGCTCACCGCCCTGGCGAGCGTCCAGCGCGAGACGCTGGTGCATGAGCCGAACCTGTTCGCCGTCCACCTCGACGCCACCGTGGGCGCGCGCCCCATTGCCCGGCGCCACCGGGTCCGGCTGCGCAGTCTCGTGGAGCGCGTGGTGGAGGAGGGCATCGGGGCCGGCGCCTTCGTCGCCCGGGACCGCGAGCGGGCCATCGCGCACATCTTCGATGCCAGCTACCGCTTCACCCATCCGCTGGCGATTCAGCACGATGCCGACCTGCCGCGCGACCTCGTCGAAGCCCGTCTGGGCGCGGTGATTCTGGCGATCCAGAAGGTGCTGCGGACCGGGACGCTCTGAGCCTCCGTGACAGAGTTTTTGATCTGTCACCTGAGCTTCGCCGCCGAACCAAGTCGATGCCTATTCTGCCAACTGCCTGAGGGGTCTGCGCTTTTTCGGCGGTGGCCGGTGCCCGCCTGAGAGCCGCCCTGGCCCGAACCCTGCTTTGCCGTTCGTGCCTCGGTTGAAGCCCTGGGCCTTTTCGGCCACACACCGCGGCAGCACTGCGCCGGTGGTCGAGACCCCTCCGCGCGCCGCGACCCGCGACTCAAGGACCGGAGGTTGGTTTCCCCCATGGCACGCAGCAAGATCGCGCTCATCGGCGCCGGACAGATCGGTGGAACCCTCGCGCACCTGGCGGGCCTCAAGGAACTCGGCGACGTCGTCCTGTTCGACATCGCCGACGGCGTGCCCCAGGGCAAAGGCCTCGACATCGCCGAGTCCGCGCCCGTCGACGGGTTCGATGCGACCTACACGGGTGCCAGCGATTATGCGGCGATTGCCGGCGCCGACGTGGTGATCGTCACCGCCGGCGTGCCGCGCAAGCCCGGCATGAGCCGCGACGACCTGATCGGCATCAACCTCAAGGTCATGGAAGCGGTCGGCACCGGCATCAAGCAGCACGCGCCCGACGCCTTCGTGATCTGCATCACCAATCCCCTCGACGCCATGGTCTGGGCCCTGCAGAAGTTCTCGGGTCTTCCCACGCACAAGGTGGTGGGCATGGCCGGCGTGCTCGATTCCGCCCGCTTCCGCCACTTCCTCGCCGACGAGTTCAAGGTCTCGGTGGAGGACGTCACCGCCTTCGTGCTCGGCGGCCACGGCGACGACATGGTCCCGCTGGTGCGCTACTCCACGGTGGCCGGCGTGCCGCTGCCCGACCTGGTCAAGCTCGGCTGGACCAGCCAGGAGAAGCTCGACGCCATGGTCGAGCGCACCCGCAAGGGCGGCGGCGAGATCGTCAACCTGCTCAAGACCGGCTCGGCCTTCTACGCCCCCGCGGCGTCGGCCATCGCCATGGCCGAGAGCTACCTGCGCGACAAGCGCCGCGTGCTCCCCTGCGCCGCCTATCTCAACGGCGAGTACGGCATCACCGACATGTATGTCGGCGTGCCGATCGTGATCGGGGCCAACGGTGTCGAGCGCGTGCTCGAGGTCGCCTTCAACGATGACGAGAAGGCGATGTTCGACAAGTCGGTCGGCGCCGTGAAGACCCTGATCGAGGCCTGCAAGAGCGTGAACCCCGCGCTGGCCTGATCGCCGGCCGTCGTTCCGGGGCGCCCGCCGGCGCGCCCGGAATCCAGGGCCGCCGACGCGGCAGGCTGGATCGCAACCTGTGTTTCTGGATCCCGGGCTCCGCGTCGCGGCCCCGGGATGACGTTGAGGGTCTGAATCCATGAACATTCACGAGTACCAGGCCAAGGCGGTGCTGAAGGAATTCGGCCTGCCCGTCTCGCGCGGCGTGCCGATCTTCAAGCCCGAGGAGGCCGAGGCGGCCGCCAAGGAACTCGGCGGCCCGGTCTGGGTGGTGAAGTCCCAGATCCACGCGGGCGGCCGCGGCAAGGGGACCTTCAAGGGAGCTCCCGCCGGCGCCAAGGGCGGCGTGCGCGTCACCAAGTCCCTCGACGAGGTCAAGCAGTTCGCCGGCGAAATGCTGGGCCAGACCCTCGTCACGATCCAGACCGGCGAGGCCGGCAAGCAGGTCAACCGTCTCTACATCGAGGAGGGCGCCCAGATCGAGGCGGAGTTCTACCTCTCGATGCTGGTGGATCGCGAGACCGGCAAGGTCGCGTACGTCGTCTCGACGGAAGGCGGCATGGACATCGAGACGGTCGCCCACGACACGCCCGAGAAGATCGTCACCTTCTCGGTCGACCCGGCCACCGGCGTGATGCCCCATCACGGCCGCCTCGTCGCCAAGACCCTCGGCCTCTCGGGCGCCCAGGCCAAGGAAGCGGGCGACCTCACCACCCGGCTCTACGAGGCGTTCACCGCCAAGGACATGAGCATGCTGGAGATCAACCCGCTGGTGCTCACCGGCGACGGCCATCTCAAGTGCCTCGATGCCAAGATCTCCTTCGACTCGAACGCCCTCTACCGCCACCCCGACATCGTGGCCCTGCGTGACGAGACCGAGGAGGACGCCAAGGAGATCGAGGCCTCGAAGTACGATCTGGCCTACATCGCGCTAGACGGCACCATCGGCTGCATGGTCAACGGCGCCGGCCTCGCCATGGCGACCCTCGACATCATCAAGCTCTACGGCGAGGAGCCGGCGAACTTCCTCGATGTCGGCGGCGGCGCGTCCGAGGAGAAGGTCACGGCGGCCTTCAAGATCATCACCGCCGATCCGCAGGTGAAGGGCATCCTGGTCAACATCTTCGGCGGGATCATGAAGTGCGACGTGATCGCCAACGGCGTGATCGCGGCGGTGAAGGCGGTCGGCCTGCAGGTGCCCCTGGTGGTGCGCCTGGAGGGCACCAACGTCGAGAAGGGCAAGGAGATCATCCGGAATTCCGGCCTGAACGTGATCCCCGCCGACGACCTCGACGACGCCGCGCAGAAGATCGTCGCCGCCGTGAAGAAGGGCTGAGAGTACCCATGTCCATCCTGATCGACGCGAACACCAAGGTCATCTGCCAGGGCTTCACCGGCAAGAACGGGACCTTCCACTCCGAGCAGGCCATCGCCTACGGCACCAAGATGGTCGGCGGCACCTCGCCCGGTAAGGGCGGCTCGAAGCACCTCAACCTGCCGGTCTTCGACACGGTGGCGGAGGCGCGCGAGGCCACGGGCGCCGACGCTTCCGTGGTCTACGTGCCGCCGCCGGGCGCGGCCGACGCGATCTGCGAGGCGATCCAGGCCGAGATCCCGCTCATCGTCTGCATCACCGAGGGCATTCCGGTGCTCGACATGGTGCGGGTCAAGCGCGCCCTGGAAGGTTCGAAGTCCCGCCTCGTCGGCCCGAACTGCCCCGGCATCGTCACCGCCGGCCAGTGCAAGATCGGCATCATGCCGGCCAACATCTTCAAGCCCGGCTCGGTGGGTATCGTCTCGCGCTCCGGCACGCTGACCTACGAGGCCGTGTTCCAGACCACCAATGCGGGACTCGGCCAGACCACGGCGGTGGGCATCGGCGGCGACCCGGTGAAGGGCACGGAATTCATCTCCATGCTCGAGCTGTTCCTGGCCGACGACAAGACCGAGTCGATCGTGATGATCGGCGAGATCGGCGGCTCGGCCGAGGAAGAGGCGGCGCAGTTCCTGGCCGACGAGGCCAAGCGCGGCCGCAAGAAGCCCATGGTCGGCTTCATCGCCGGCCGCACGGCGCCTCCGGGCCGCCGCATGGGCCATGCGGGCGCGATCATCTCGGGCGGCAAGGGCGGCGCCGAGGACAAGATCGCCGCCATGGAAGCGGCCGGCATCCGGGTCTCGCCCTCGCCGGCCCGCCTCGGCAGCACGCTGGTCGACGTCCTGCGCGGCTGACACTCCGGGATCGCAGGCCTGCATTGCTCCGGCGTTCAGGTCCGAGACCCCATCTAGGAACGAGCGACGCGGGACAGGGTCCCGCGTCTTTCCCCACACTTCCGATTCCCGACCGCGATCCCGGCGGAACGGATCGGGCAGGGCCTCGCCCCGACGGCAGGCTCCGCGAAGCGGCAGGATGACCCGAACGATGGCACGCCAGGACGCGCTCGAAACCTCGTTCCTCTACGGCGGCAACGCCGCCTACATCGAGGAACTGCAGGCGGCTTACGCCCGTGATCCGAACTCGGTCGATCCCGAGTGGCAGGCGTTCTTCCGCTCCCTGAACGAGGACAAGGGCCTGGCGGAGAAGAACGCCGCCGGCGCCTCTTGGGAGCGGCCGAACTGGCCCATCCACGCCAATGGCGAGATCGTCTCGGCGCTGGACGGCAACTGGGCCACCGTCGAGAAGGCCATCGGCGACAAGATCCGCGCCAAGAGCGACACCGCCTCGGCCCCCGCGAAGGGCGTCGTCGTCGCCTCCGCTCCCGGCATCTCGGTGGAGCAGGCCACCAAGGACTCGGTGCGCGCGATCATGCTGATCCGTGCCTACCGCATGCGCGGCCACCTGCACGCCAAGCTCGATCCCCTCGGCCTCGCGCCGCGCGGCGACCACGAGGAGCTTCACCCGCAGCATTACGGCTTCGAGGAGAAGGACTGGGACCGCCCGATCTTCCTCGACAACGTGCTCGGCCTCGAGTTCTCGACCATCCGCGAGATCGTCGAGATCCTGGAGCGCACCTACTGCCAGACGCTCGGCGTCGAATTCATGCACATCTCCAACCCGGAGGAGAAGGCGTGGATCCAGGAGCGCATCGAGGGCAAGGGCAAGGAGATCACCTTCACCCCCGAGGGACGGCGCGCGATCCTGAACAAGCTGATCGAGGCGGAAGGCTTCGAGAAGTTCCTCGACCTCAAGTACACCGGCACCAAGCGCTTCGGCCTCGACGGCTCTGAGGCGATGATCCCGGCCTTGGAGCAGATCATCAAGCGCGGCGGCGCCCTCGGCGCCGAGGAGATCGTGGTGGGCATGGCCCATCGCGGCCGCCTCAACGTGCTCACCAACGTGATGGCCAAGCCGTTCCGGGCGGTGTTCAACGAGTTCAAGGGCGGCTCGGCCAATCCGGCCGAGGTCGAGGGCTCCGGCGACGTGAAGTACCATCTCGGTGCCTCGTCGGACCGCGCCTTCGACGGCAACAACGTCCACCTCTCGCTCACCGCCAACCCGTCGCACCTCGAGATCGTCGATCCGGTGGTGCTCGGCAAGGTGCGGGCGAAGCAGGACCAGCGGGCCAAGCCCACGGTGGAGCGCACCCGGGTGGTGCCGCTTCTGATCCACGGCGACGCCGCCTTCGCGGGGCAGGGCGTGGTGGCCGAGTGCCTCGGCCTGTCCGGGCTGAAGGGCCATCGCACCGGCGGCTCGATCCACTTCATCATCAACAATCAGATCGGCTTCACCACCGATCCGCGCTTCTCGCGCTCCTCGCCCTATCCGTCGGACGTCGCCAAGATGGTGGAGGCGCCGATCTTCCACTGCAACGGCGACGACCCGGAGGCCGTCACCTTCGCGGCCAAGATCGCGATCGAGTACCGCCAGAAGTTCGGCAAGCCCGTCGTCATCGACATGCTGTGCTACCGCCGCTTCGGTCACAACGAGGGCGACGAGCCGGCCTTCACCCAGCCGAAGATGTACCAGCGCATCCGCAAGCACCCGACCGCGCTGGAGACCTACGGCAAGAAGCTCGTGGCCGAGGGCGTCCTGAGCCAGGAGCAGCTCGACACGCGCAAGGCCGAGTTCCGCGCCATCCTGGACGCCGAGCTTGAGGTCGCCACCAACTACAAGGCCAACAAGGCCGACTGGCTCGACGGACGCTGGGCCGGCTTCAAGGCCGTGCGCGAGGACGTGGACGATCCCCGTCGCGGCAAGACCGGCGTGCCGGCCGAGACCCTGCGGGAGATCGCCCAGCGCATCACCACGCCGCCGCCCGGCTTCCACCTGCACCGCACGATCCAGCGCTTCTTCGACAATCGCGCCAAGGCGGTCGAGTCGGGCAAGGGCATCGATTGGGCGACCGCCGAGGCCCTGGCCTTCGGCTCGCTGCTCATCGAGGGCCATCGCGTCCGCCTGTCGGGCCAGGATGTCGAGCGCGGCACCTTCTCGCAGCGCCACGCCGTGGTGATCGACCAGGAGAACGAGCAGCGCTACACCTCGCTGAACTCGATCCGTGAGGGCCAGGCGAGCCTGGAGGTCATCAACTCGATGCTCTCCGAGGAGGCGGTGCTCGGCTTCGAATACGGCTACTCCGCGGCCGAACCCAACGCCCTGGTGCTGTGGGAGGCGCAGTTCGGCGACTTCGCCAACGGCGCCCAGGTGGTGATCGACCAGTTCATCTCGTCGGGCGAGCGCAAGTGGCTGCGCATGTCGGGCCTGACCCTGCTGCTGCCGCACGGCTACGAGGGCCAGGGGCCGGAGCATTCCTCCGCCCGCCTGGAGCGCTTCCTGCAGATGTGCGCCGAGGACAACATGCAGGTCGCCAACTGCACCACGCCGTCGAACTACTTCCACATCCTGCGCCGGCAGCTGCACCGCGAATTCCGCAAGCCGCTGATCCTGATGACGCCGAAGTCGCTGCTGCGGCACAAGAAGGCGGTCTCTCCGATCGAGGCGATGGCGGACGGATCGAGCTTCCACCGCGTGCTCTGGGACGATGCCGAGCGCGACGAGGACGGCATCAAGCTGGTCAAGGACGACAAGGTCCGGCGCGTCGTGCTGTGCTCGGGCAAGGTCTATTACGACCTCTACGACGAGCGCGAGAAGCGCGGCGTCAACGACGTCTACCTGATGCGGGTCGAGCAGCTCTATCCCTTCCCCCTCAAGGCGCTCGCGGGCGAGATGGGGCGCTTCCGCAACGCCGAGGTGGTGTGGTGCCAGGAGGAGCCCAAGAACATGGGCTCCTGGGCCTTCGTCGAACCCTACCTCGAATGGGTGCTGGGCCAGGCCCAGTCGCCGGTGAAGCGTGCGCGCTACGTCGGTCGCCCCGCCTCCGCCTCCACGGCGGTGGGCCTGCTCTCGAAGCACCAGGCCCAGCTCCAGGCCTTCCTCAACGAGGCGCTGGCGGTCTGACCGCCGGCGCATCCCGCACCGTTTCTCGATCCGAAGGCGCCGCGTCGAGGCGCCCCAACTCTCCGGACGGACACTGAACCATGGCAACCGATATCGTCGTCCCGACCCTGGGCGAATCCGTGAGCGAGGCCACCATCGGTCGCTGGTTCAAGAAGCCGGGCGACACCGTGGCGGCCGACGAGCCGCTGGTGGAACTCGAGACCGACAAGGTCACCCTCGAGGTCAACGCACCGGCGGCGGGCGAACTCGGCGAGATCCTGGCCAAGGACGGCGAGACGGTGGAGCCCGGCGCGCTCCTCGGCTCGATCGTCGAGGCCACCGGCGGCGCCAAGGCGGCCCCCAAGAAGGCCGAGGCGCCGGCTCAGGAGAGCAAGAAGGCCGAGGCGCCGGCCCAGGAATCTTCCGCCGGCTACGGCAATCACGGCGACGCCGCGCCCCCGGCGGCCCGCGAATCCGGCGATCATGGCCCGGCGGTCGCCAAGATGGCGCGCGAATCCGGCATCGATCCGTCGACCCTTAATGGAACCGGCAAGGACGGCCGCGTGACCAAGGGCGACATGCTGGAGGCCACCGCCAAGGGGCCCTCCGCCGGGCCCTCCGCCCTCCCGGCGGCCGCTCCCGCCAAGGAGGCCAGGCCGGCCGCTCCGCGCGCACCCTCGAAGCCCGACGATGCGGCGCGCGAGGAGCGCGTGCGCATGACCAAGCTGCGCCAGACCATCGCCCGCCGTCTCAAGGACGCGCAGGACACCGCCGCGATGCTGACGACGTTCAACGACGTCGACATGTCGGCCGTGATGGCGATGCGGAGCCAGTACAAGGACATCTTCGAGAAGAAGCACGGCACCAAGCTCGGCTTCATGGGCTTCTTCACCAAGGCGGTGATCGGCGCCCTCAAGGACGTACCGGCGGTCAATGCCGAGATCGACGGGCAGGACCTCGTCTACAAGAACTACTATCACATCGGCATCGCCGTCGGCACCGATAAGGGCCTCGTGGTCCCGGTGGTGCGCAACGCCGACGACCTGTCGATCGCCGGCATCGAGAAGACCATTGCGGGCTTCGGCAAGAAGGCCCGCGACGGCAAGCTCTCGATCGACGAGATGCAGGGCGGCACCTTCACGATCACCAACGGGGGCATCTACGGGTCGCTGATGTCGACCCCGATCCTCAACGCGCCGCAATCGGGCATCCTCGGCATGCACCGCATCGAGGAGCGTCCCGTCGTGCGGGGCGGCAAAATCGAGGCGCGGCCGATGATGTACCTCGCCCTGTCCTACGATCACCGCATCGTCGACGGGAAGGAGGCCGTGACCTTCCTCGTGCGCGTCAAGGAGGCGCTGGAGGATCCGGCACGCCTCGTGCTCGACCTCTAAGGCCCGGCAGCTGCCGTCCGCCGGCCGCGCCCCCGCGCGGCCGGACGCTTCCGCGCGCTTCGTCCATCGATGGTGGGGCATGACCCGCCGCCCAATCCAGCGAGTCAGAACTCCATGTCCTACGATCTCGTCGTCATCGGCACCGGCCCCGGCGGCTATGTCTGCGCCATCCGGGCGGCCCAGCTCGGTCTCAAGACCGCGGTGGTCGAGAAGCGGGCCACCCACGGCGGCACCTGCCTCAATGTCGGCTGCATCCCCTCGAAGGCGCTGCTGCACGCTTCGGAGGCCTTCGAAGAGGCCTCCAAGCACTTCGCCGACATGGGCGTCATGGTCAGCACGCCCGAACTCGACCTCGCCAAGATGATGACGTTCAAGCAGGACGGCGTCGACGGCAACACCAAGGGTGTCGAGTTCCTGCTCAAGAAGAACGGCATCGATGCCTACCGGGGCACCGCCCGTCTGGCCGGCGCCGGTCGCGTCGAGGTGCTGTCCGAGGACGGCGGCAATCAGCTTCTCGAGACGAAGAACGTCGTCATCGCCACGGGCTCGGACGTCACCAAGCTCCCCGGCGTCACCATCGATGAGACGGTCGTGGTCTCCTCCACGGGCGCGCTCGCCCTGGACAAGGTGCCGGGCAAGATGCTGATCATCGGCGCCGGCGTCATCGGCCTCGAACTCGGCTCGGTCTGGCGCCGCCTCGGTTCGGAGGTCACCATGGTCGAGTATCTCGACCGCATCCTGCCCGGCATGGACGGCGAGGTCGGCAAGCAGTTCCAGCGCATCCTCGGCAAGCAGGGCATCCAGTTCAAGCTGTCCTCGAAGGTGACGGGCGTCGCGGTCGCGGACGGCGCCGCCACCGTCACGGTGGAGCCCGCCGCCGGCGGCGAGGCCGAGACGCTGCAGGCCGACGTGGTGCTCGTCGCCATCGGCCGCGTGCCCTACACCGAGGGCCTCGGCCTGGAGACGGTGGGGGTCGGCCTCGACAACAAGGGTCGCATCCAGACCGACAGCCACTATGCCACCAACGTGACGGGCATCTACGCCATCGGCGACGTCATCGCCGGGCCGATGCTGGCGCACAAGGCCGAGGACGAGGGCGTAGCGGTGGCCGAGCTGCTGGCCGGCCAGTCGGGCCACGTGAATTACGGCGTGATCCCGAACGTGGTCTACACCTATCCGGAGGTCGCCTCGGTCGGGAAGACCGAGGAGGAGCTGAAGAAGGACGGCATCGCCTACAACAGCGGAAAATTCCCCTTCACCGCCAACGGTCGCGCCAAGGTCAACCACACCACGGACGGCTTCGTGAAGATCCTGGCCGACGCCACCACCGACCGGGTTCTCGGCGTGCACATCGTCGGCGCCGATGCGGGCAACCTCATCGCGGAGGTCGCGGTGGCGATGGAGTTCGGCGCCTCCGCCGAGGATGTGGCCCGCACCTGCCACGCCCATCCGACCCTGACCGAGGCGGTCAAGGAAGCGGCGTTGGCGGTGGGCAAGCGCGCGATCCACATCTGAGACCGGGTCGATCCGGCCGCTGCGATCCGGCCGTTCCGATATTGGGCGTCGGGTTCCGGGCCTGCTGCCCTGGTGGCGGCCGATCCGGGGGCTGGCACGCCATCACGTCGACGGCCCAGGCGCGGCTGACCCATTCGGGGCGGAATCGATGTGCGCAGGCGGCCCCGCGATGTGATTGACAGGCCGGGATGCGTGCGACCTCTGGCAGAGCCGTCGGGCGCAGGGAGAAACATCATGAAGGTCGTCGCGGATCTGTGCATCGTCCCGATGGGCGTCGGCCCCTCGGTTTCGCCCTACGTGAAGGAGATCAAGGCGGTCATCGACGCCAGTCCCCTTCAGGCGGAGATGCATGCCAACGGCACCAATATCGAGGGCGAACTCGGTGACATCTGTGCGCTGATCGAGGCCTGCGAGGCCCGGCTCAGCGAACTCGGCGTCCAGCGGGTCTTCTTCACGATGGCGTTCTCGTCGCGGCGCGACAAGGTGCAGTCCATGGCGGACAAGCTGACGGCGGTGCTCTGAGCGTCGCCCGCCATGGCCGGGACGCTTAGGGCTTCGCCCCAGCCGGTTTCGGCTGATCCAGCCTCTCGCCTGCCACGCATTCCCGCAGGAAGGTGTCGCGGCCCGCTCCCGTGAGCCCGTTCTTGTCGGCTTGCGTCGCGCAGACCGCCTCGCCGCGCGCCGCGTTGGTCGAGGCCGCTGGCGGATGGCTGGAGGCCGCCGGCGCTCGCTCAGATGCTGGCGGGGCTTGACCCGCAGCCGGCGTCGCCAACCCGAGGGCGAGGAGCAGCAGCAGGCTCTGTCGAGATGCCATGAAGGGTCCTTCCGTCCGGTTCGGTCCGCGTCGACTGGGCAACGCGGCCGAGCGGCCGCTTGATCCGTGGAGCAAACGGCCCGTGAAAGTTCGTAACCGCATGGCACCCCGGTGGACGGAGGAAGAATTAACCGCCGTTGGGCGATGAAAGAGCCCTGTCGACGGATGTCATTCTTCCGTCAAAGGCGCTCCCTGCTGGATCAACGATGGATGTCAGGGTCCTGACGATGCCAAAGCGACCTATCCTGACGCGGCGATTTCGGTGGACCCACTCGGCCCGATGGCTGAGTACGATCAATTTGCTTTCGGTGATCGGGCTCTGTGCCGTGTCCGCTTTCATGCTCTGGCAGATGCGCCTCGATGCGGCGCGGCGCTCGGAGGTCACCTCGCGCAGCCTGGTGCAGGTTCTTGGGCGCGACATCGCCCGCAACATCGAACTCTACGATCTTTCGCTCCGCTCCGTCGTCGACGGCCTTAAGTTGCCCGAACTGGCACAGGCCGACCCCGAACTCCGGCAGATGATCCTGTTCGACCGGGCGGCCACCGCCGAGAATTTCGGCCACACCCTCGTGTTCGACCGGACCGGCAAGCTCATCATCAGCTCGCGCTCTCTCAATCCGGAGCCGCTGAACTACGCCGACCGCGAATATTTCCAGTACCACGCCACCCATCCGGGCAACGGCCTGCACATCAGCCAGCCCCTGGTCTCGCGTCTGACGGGACGGCGCGTGCTGATCATCAGCCGGCGCCTGTCGGACCCGGACGGCACCTTCGCGGGCGTGGTCCTCGGCTCGATCTACCTCGATTATTTCCGCCAGCTGTTCGCGGCCGTCGGCGCCGATCACGCCGGGACCGTGACCCTCTACGGACCGGGCGGCGCCATCATCATGCGCGAGCCGTACGACGAGACCGTGATCGGCCAGAGCGTTTCGGCGACGGACAGCTACCGGAAATTCTTCGATACGGACCGGGACAGCTTCAGCGGACCTGCGATGGTGGGGGAGGGCACCCGCGACTTCGTATTCACGAAGGTCGGGGACCTGCCGCTCCATCTCAGCATCGCCGTGACTCCGGCGCAGGTCTACGCGGACTGGTGGCACCGTGCCCTGGGCCTCGGCGCCGTGGTCCTCAGCCTGTGCGCCACCACCGTGGTGCTCACGGGCCTCCTCCGTCGCGAATTGCGCCAGCGCAGGGCTGCGGAGCGGGCCGCCCACGAACTCAACATCCAACTGGAGAAGCTCGCCACCACCGATGCCCTGACGGGTCTGGCCAACCGGCGACGGTTCGACGACGTGCTCGGCCGCGAGTGGCGCCGCGCCATTCGTAACCAGGTGCCCCTCGCGCTGCTCGTGATGGATGCCGACAACTTCAAGGGCTTCAACGATCGCTACGGCCACCAGAGGGGCGACGAGGCCCTGAGGCTGATCGCCCGCTCGATCGAGGCCAGCATCGGCAGCCAGGCGGACACGGCCTGCCGGATCGGCGGTGAGGAGTTCGCCGTCCTTCTGCCCGAGACCGATGCGGCGGGCGCCGAAGTCGTCGCGAACCGCATCCGCGAGGCCGTTCTGGGCTGGAAGGTGCCCCATGCGGGGAGTCCGAACGGCGTGCTCACGGTCAGCATCGGCGTGGCGCAGATCCCGGAAACGCGTGCCGCCGACCCCGCGGGCTTCGTCGAGGCGGCCGACCAGGCGCTCTATGGCGCCAAGGCGAACGGGCGCAACCAGATTCAGGTCTACGGCCGGGAGGTGACGGCGCCCCGCGCAATGACGGGCTGACGACCCGGCTCGACCCCTGGGGTACCGTTGCGCCGAGGGCGAACGGAAGGGAGCCAAAACCGGTCTCGCGCGCTTGACGTCTATGCGGTGCGATCCGGCGGGCCGCATGCGGCGAACGCCCTGTCGGCGAGCGCCCTCTCCCTCAAGCGAGGCTTCGCCGACGCGACACCTCGCCCACGCGAACCGAAGTGAATGTCATGCGGACCCGATCGAAAATCGGCCTCGCGGCCCTGGCCGTCGTCCTCCTCGGCGGCGCAGCCTTCGTGCGCTTCATCGTCTTCCCCGAACAGGCGACGCTCGAAGCCTCGGCGGGGCAGGGGGCGAGCCCGACCCTGCCCGCCCCCAACCCGACCCTGATGCCGACGGTGAACATCGCCCGCGTGGCACGCTGGGAGAACGGCGCCAAGCCGCAGGCCGCCGCCGGACTTCAGGTCGCGGCCTATGCGGAGGGGTTCGACCATCCGCGCTGGATGGCCCTGCTGCCCAACGGCGACGTGCTGGTGGCGGAGGCGAACAAGCCCCAGACCGACGATCCCTCGACCGGGATCGCCGATTGGGTGGCCGACAAGGTCAAGAGCCTGGCCGGGGCGGGGGTGAAGAGCCCCGACCGTATCGTCTTGCTGCGCGACGCAAACGGCGACGGCGTCGCCGAGGAGCGCCACGTCTTCCTGAAAGGCCTGCACTCGCCCTTCGGCATGGCGCTGGTCGGCAACGATCTCTACGTCGCCAATGCGGACGCCCTGGTGAAGGTACCCTATCAGCCGGGCCAGACCGAGATCACCGCGACCCCCGAGACGGTCGTCGACCTGCCGTCCGGCATCAATCACCACTGGACCAAGAACGTCATCGCCAGCCCGGACGGCCAGCGGCTGTACGTCACCGTCGGCTCGAACAGCAATGTCGGTGAGAACGGCCTCGACAAGGAGACGGGCCGGGCGGCGATCTGGGAATACACGATCGCGACGAAACAGATGCGTGAATACGCGACCGGCCTGCGCAACCCCAACGGCCTCGGTTTCGAACCCACGACCGGCACCCTGTGGACGGTCGTGAACGAGCGGGACGAGATCGGCAGCGACCTCGTGCCGGACTACATCACCTCCGTGCGCGAGGGCGGGTTCTACGGCTGGCCCTACAGCTACTGGGGCAACCACGTGGATGAGCGTGTGCAGCCGCAGAAGCCCGACCTCGTCGCCAAGGCGATCGCGCCGGACTACGCGGTCGGCACCCACACGGCCTCCCTCGGCCTCGCCTTCTCGCCGGCGAGCAGCCTGCCGGAGGCTTCGAAGAGTGGCCTGCCGGAGGCTTCGAAGAGTGGTCTGCCGGAGGCTTCGAAGAGCAGCCTGCCGGAGGCTTGGAAAACCGGTCTGTTCGTGGCCCAGCACGGCTCGTGGAACCGCCGGCCGAAGAGCGGCTACAAGGTGATCTACGTGCCCTTCCGGGACGGCAAGCCCGCCGGGACGCCGGTCGACGTGCTCACCGGCTTCCTCAATGCCGACGAGAAGGCGCAGGGGCGTCCGGTGGGCGTCATCCTGGACAAGACCGGGGCACTGCTCGTCTCGGACGATGTCGGCAAGACCATCTGGCGGGTCAGCGGCGCCAGCCAGACCCAGTAGCGGCCTGGGCGATCGTCCGCCTCTCGCCCGGCCGCGAACGAACGCGGCCGGTTCGGGTTGACCCGACGGGGGCGGCGGTTCCGCCGGTGCCCCGTTCATCGAGCAGCGAAAGTCTTCATGACCGAGACGAAGACCGATCCTTCGCGGCGTGCCCTCGTCGGCGGCCTCTCCGCCGGCATGGTGGCCGCCCTCGGGAGTGCGGCCGGTGCCCAGGAGCAAGTGGCCCAGACCGATACGTCCCCCAATCCGCCCCGGAGCTATCCGCGGCCGCCCTTCGAGCGGCAACAGCAGGATTGGCCGGGCCTCGCGAGCCGGATGGTGCCGCGCCCGGACCACGGCGAGACGACCTACAAGGGCTCCGGCCGGCTCGCCGGCCGCAAGGCCCTGATCACCGGCGGCGATTCCGGAATCGGCCGCGCCGCCGCCATCGCGTATGCCCGCGAGGGCGCGGATGTGGCCATCAACTACCTGCCGGCCGAGGAGTCGGATGCGGCCGAGGTGGTGGCGCTCATCGGCCAGGCGGGACGCAAGGCGGTGGCGCTGCCCGGCGATATCCGCGACGAAGCCTTCTGCCAACGCCTCGTGGCCGATGCGGCCCGGTCCCTCGGCGGCCTCGACATCCTGGTCAACAACGCCGTCTACCAGAAATCGCAGGTTTCGATCCTGGACATCACCACCGAGCAGTTCGACCAGACCTTCAAGACCAACGTCTACGCGATGTTCTGGATCACCAAGGCGGCGCTCGCCCATCTGGGCCTCGGGGCGGCGATCATCAACACCGCGTCGGTGAACGCCTACGAGCCCTCCGAGACCCTGCTCGACTACGCCGCCACCAAGGCGGTGATCGTGAACTTTTCCAAGGCGCTCGCCAAGCAGCTGGCGCAGAGCGGCATCCGGGTGAATGCCGTCGCCCCCGGACCGTTCTGGACCCCGCTCCAGGTCTGTGGCGGCCAGCCGCCCGAGAAACTGCCGGGTTTCGGCAAGGATACGCCGATGGGGCGCCCGGGCCAGCCGGCGGAGCTGGCGGGCATCTACGTCCTCCTCGCCTCCCATGAGGCGAGCTACTCGACGGGGCAGGTCTTCGGCGCCGTGGGGGGACGCGGCGGCCCGTAGCGCGCAGGGGAGGCCGGATCGTTGGCGGACGGAGAAGGCGTGATGAACAAGGCCTATGGTGTGCAGGTGACGGTGATTCCGGCGGGTGCGGGGGAAGCGACCGTGGCGCCGGTGATCGTCGTCGCCCGCGACGAACAGGACGCGGCGCTCGTGGCCGCCGAGGCGGCGGGCTCGGGTGCCCAAGCCGAAACCCTGCGGGAACTGAGCACCGAGGAGATCGCCGAGCACGGGCTCGATCTCCACGCGCATGGCAGCCTCAAGGCCCTGCCCCTGCTGCGACTGTGACCGCAGGGGGCCGCCCGGCGCGCGGCTGAACATCCCCTGCGGCTCGCGGGTTGGACCCCGAGAGTCGACGTTGGACCCCACCCCGAACGGTTCGACGGGCTTGAACGGTTCGACCCCAGGGAGCCCCGATGACCGCGAACCCCGCCATGCTGGACCAGAGCCGCGACGCCACCCCCCTGCCGCGCGCGTCCGGCTTCGACAGCACCCTGGCGCTGCTGGCCGAGGGCTACGCCTTCATCCCGAACCGCTGCCGGGCCCTCGGCACCGACCTGTTCGCGACCCGCCTGATGCTGAGCCCGGTGCTCTGCATGTCCGGTGCCGAGGCCGCGCGCCATTTCTACGACGATCACCGCTTCACCCGACGACACGCCCTTCCGCCGACCGCGTTCGCGCTGATCCAGGACCACGGCAGCGTGATGGTGATGGACGGGGAGGCCCACCGCCGGCGCAAGGCGATGTTCCTCTCGCTCGTCGGCCCCGAGGCGCTGCGCCGCCTCGCCGACCTGACGGTGGGGCATTGGCGGGCGGCCGCTGCCCGCTGGGCGCGGCAGGACGCGGTGATCCTCCTCGACGAGGCGCATGCCGTGCTGACGGCGGCGATCAGCGAATGGGTCGGCCTCCCCCTGGATTCGGGCGAGACCCGCGACCGGGCGACCGAGTTCGCCGCCATGATCGCCGGCACGGGGGCGGTCGGTCCCCGCAACTGGCGCGGTCATCTCTACCGCGCCCGGACCGAGCGATGGGCGCGCCGGGTCATCACCGAGATCCGCGACGGGCGGCGGGCGGTGCCGGAGGGTGCGGCCCGCACCATCGCCGAGCATCGCGACCTCCAGGGCCGCCTCCTCGACGTGAAGACCGCCGGGGTCGAGCTGATCAACGTGCTGCGGCCGACCGTGGCCAATGCCCGCTACGTCGTGTTCGCCGCCATGGCGCTCCGGGACAACCCTGCCTGTCGCGAGGCCCTGCGCGGAGCCGATCCGGGCGCCCTGGCGCGCTTCACCTTCGAGGTCCGCCGCGTCTACCCCTTCATCCCGTTCATCGGCGGCCGGGTGCGGGAGCCGTTCACCTGGCGCGGCCATGCGTTCCAGGCCGGAGCCTGGGTGCTGATGGACCTCTACGGCACCAACCACGATCCCCGCCTGTGGCCCGAGCCGGACCGGTTCGATCCCGAGCGCTTCCGCGACGCGCCGCCCGGCGCCTTCGACCTCGTTTCCCACGGCGCCGGCTCGGCCGCGACCGGCCATCGCTGCCCGGGCGAGGGCATCACCCAGATTCTGGTCGAAACCCTGACCGATCAACTGGCCAACGGGATGACGTACACGATCCCACCGCAGGACCTGACCCTCGACCTCGCGAACATCCCCGCCCGCCCGCGTAGCGGGCTCGTGCTGCGGGACGTGCGGCCGGTCTAGCCGCCATCCGACTGGTCATGGGGCGCGCTTGCTCTCGGCAGGGGCCCGACGGACAGGAGATTCCGGTACAACGGGCGAGGCCGGCGAAAGTGCTTGAGAGGACCGCCCGGCAATAGAATGAGCGTCACTGGACCGTCGTCTTGCGTCGTCGCGGCGGATCGACTGAGTATCCTCGTTCGTTTCCAGTCCGAGTGGTATTATGATATTATCAAATATCAATCCGGCGATGATTATAAAGTAATCGCTTGTCATTAAAATTCTAACGCGATAACTGAAAAAATTGTCGCGGAATTCATCACCGGTCCGCGTCGGGATGCCGCCGGAAGGCATGCTTCGATGATCGCGATGGGAGTTCCGATGATGTCCGGTATCATGATCGAATCCGTCATTCCCCACGAGAAGGTCGAGACTTCGACTATCGTCATCATCGATCCTCGAATTTTGTTCCGGGAAAGTCTGCTCTGCCAGATCCAGATGAAGGGCGACGCGCCGAACGTCCTTGGAGTCTGCACGGTCACGCATTGGCAGCAGGTGGCGCCGGCGCATCCGGGCGCCTCCGTCATCGTCATCGCGGCGACCCACCGCCGCGTCGCCCAGATGCGGAGCGAGTTGGACACCCTGGCCATCATCAGCCCGGGCGTCCCCGTGATTCTGTTGTCCGAGATCGAGGACGATCATCAGGTCACTGAGGCGATGCGCCGGGGCTTGCGCGGCTTCATTCCGATGACGAGTTCGCTGAAGGTGGCCCAGAGCGCCATCGCGCTCGTGCTGGCGGGGGGGCGCTTCGTACCTTCCGAACTCCTGTGCGCGATCCCGGCACCGCAGGTACCGGAGCCGCGCGGAGCCGATGCGGTCCGGCTCACGGAGCGCGAGGCGGCCGTGCTCGGCGGCCTGCAGATCGGCAAGCCGAACAAGGTGATCGCCTATGAACTCAACATGTGCACCAACACCGTGAAGGTTCACGTGCGCAACATCATGAAGAAGCTTCAGGCCAAGAACCGGACCGAGCTCGCCTACCTGGTCAACACCCGCGGCGTGGTGGCGGGCGAGCGAAGCGCAGCAATGCGGGTTCCGCCATCGCAGCCGGATTAAAGTGCGCCCTGTAACGTGCCTAGATGTCCTGAAATCAAACCTTGAAATCGAGCGTATGCGTAGACGCCGGCCCTTGTGGAGACTTCGCGTTACGGCATAGATTCTGGGCAACAATCATTTTCGACGACCCCGATCCGACAGGGCGCATCGTCCTGTGTGAACGGAAGCGCTGGCTGCCGAGGCCATCCTCGAGCCGGCCTTCCGTCAGTACGAACGGGAACGCGCATATCGCCGTGCCATACGCCCGAGAAACGAAGGCGGGGCGCGCAGGGGAGGAACGATGAGCGACGCATCCGACGCCGTGCGGCGGACGAGGTCCGTGGTGCGCGCGCCGCAGAGCTTCGTGGCCGGCCTCGGGCTGGTCCTGCTCGGGATGTTCGGCCTCTGGGCCGCGAGCGATCTGCCGCGGGGCACCCTCGGCGCCATGGGACCCGGCATGCTGCCGCATTGGGTGGCGATCGGCGTCGCCGCCTGCGGAAGCGTTCTCGCCGTGACGGGCCTCGCCCGCGAAGGGGCAGGCCTGCAGACCACAGGCCTGCGCGGCCCCCTCACCGTCGTGCTGGCCATCCTGGCCTTCGCGATCACGATCCGGCCCTTCGCCCTCGGCTCCGTTGCCAGTCCGGGCCTCGGTCTCATCGTTGCGGGACCGCTCGCGGTGATCATCGGAGGCTATGCGACTCCCGAGGCGCGCTTTCGCGAACTTCTCATCCTGGCCCTGCTCCTCACCGCCGGATGCATGCTGCTGTTCGGCGACCTGCTCAACCTGCCCATTCCCATCTTCCCCACCGCCCTCATCGAGGCGGCGAGCGGGACGATTCCGTCGCGCGTCATGCTGCGGCTCGCGGCCGGTGCGCTCGCCCTGGCGGGACTGGGCCTGCTCGCCCTGGAGCGCCGCTCCACCCGCCGGAGCCGGACCGACGTCGCCCCGCACGCGATGACGACCTGATCGGGAGCGCGGCACGTGACGGATCTCCTCGCCAATCTCGGCCTCGGTTTCGCCGTCGCGCTGAGCCTTCAGAACGTGACGCTCTGCTTCCTGGGTTGCCTCGTCGGCACGCTGATCGGGGTGCTGCCCGGCGTCGGGCCGATCGCCACCATCGCCATGCTCCTGCCGATCACCTTCGGGCTCGATCCCGTCGGCGCCCTGATCATGCTCGCAGGGATCTATTACGGGGCGCAGTACGGCGGCTCCACCACCGCGATCCTCGTCAACATCCCGGGTGAGGCGACTTCGGTCGTCACCACCCTCGACGGGCACCAGATGGCGCGCCAGGGCCGGGCCGGCGTGGCGCTCGGCATCGCCGCCATCGGCTCGTTCTTCGCCGGCACCGTCGCCACCCTGCTGATCGCGGCCCTCGGCGCACCGCTGACCCGCCTCGCGCTGATCTTCGGGCCGGCGGAGTATTTCGCCCTGATGGTGATGGGGCTCGCCTTCGCGGTCGTCCTCGCGCACGGCTCCGTGCTCAAGGCCGTGGCCATGATCCTGGTCGGCATCCTGTTCGCCACGGTGGGCACCGACCTCGAGACCGGCCAGGAGCGGATGACCTTCGGCTTCGGCTTCCTGACCGACGGCGTCGACTTCTCGGTGCTGGCGATGGGCCTGTTCGGGGTCGCCGAAATCCTGCGCAACCTCGACCAGACCGAGACCCGAGAGATCGCCCGGGCGCGGATCGGCCGCCTGCTGCCGAGCTGGGCGGACCTGCGGCAGGCGGCCCCCTCGGCGCTGCGCGGAACCGCGATCGGGTCGATCCTCGGCATCCTGCCCGGCAACGGCGCCGTGCTCGGCCCCTTCGCGGCCTACACGATCGAGAAGCGGCTCGCCCGCGATCCGAGCCGGTTCGGGCGCGGGGCCATCGAGGGCGTCGCCGGCCCGGAGAGCGCCAACAACGCCGGCGCGCAGACGGCCTTCATTCCACTCCTCACCCTCGGCATTCCGCCCAACGCCGTGATGGCGCTGATGGTCGGCGCGATGACGATCCACGGCATCGTTCCGGGTCCCGGCGTGATGACCAAGAACCCCAACCTGTTCTGGGGCATGATCGCGTCGATGTGGATCGGCAACCTCATGCTGCTCGTCATCAACCTGCCGCTCGTCGGCATCTGGGTGCGCCTGCTGAAGGTGCCCTACAGGCTGATGTTCCCCGCGATCCTGATGTTCTGCTCCATCGGCATCTACTCCATCAATGCGCAGCCGACCGACGTGATGCTGATCGCGGCCTTCGGGGTGTTCGGATACGGGCTGATCAAGTTCGGCTTCGAGCCCGCGCCGCTCCTGCTGGGCTTCGTCCTGGGCAAGCTGATGGAGGAATACCTGCGCCGCGCCCTCACCCTGTCGCGCGGCGACGCCCTGGTGTTCCTCGAGCGCCCGGTCAGCGCAGTGCTGTTCCTCGTCACCTTCACCATCCTGGCGGCGGCGCTGCTGCCGTCGCTGCGACGAAGCCGCGACGCGGTGTTCACGGAGGCCTGACGGCGTGGACGCCTCGGCGTCTTGCGGCAACGGGTTCGACAACCAGAAACCAGAAGGATGAGGAACATGAGACGGGCACTCGCCATCGGCCTCCTGTCGGCACTCGGTGCGTTCGGTGCCGCCGCCGACACCTATCCCCAGCGCCCGATCACCATGGTGGTGCCCTTCGCGGCCGGCGGACCGACCGACGTGGTGGCGCGGATCGTCGCCGAACCGATGTCGCGCGCGTTGGGCCAGCAGGTCGTCATCGAGAACGTCACCGGGGCCGGCGGCACCACCGGCATCACCCGCGCCGCGCAGGCCGCGCCCGACGGCTACACCATCATGATGGGCCACATGGGCACGCACGGCGCCGCGCCGGCCCTGTTCAAGGGCTTGAAATACGATCCGGCCAAGAGCTTCGATCCGATCGGCCTCGCCGCCGGCACGCCGATCGTCATCGTCGCCAAGAAGAGCTTCCCGGCCCAGGACCTCAAGGGCTTCATCGAGGTGCTGAAGGCCCGCGGCCCCGCGACCAACCAGGCTCATGCGGGCGTCGGCTCCGTCTCGCATTCGACGGGCGTGCTGTTCAATTCCCTCGCCGGCGCCAAGCCCACGCTCGTGGTCTATCGCGGCACGGGGCCTGCGCTGAACGATCTGATGGCAGACCAGGTCGACTTCATGACCGATCAGATCGTCAACGTCGCGCCTCAGATCGCCGGCGGGACGATCAAGGCCTACGCCATCGCCACGCCCGAGCGCTCCCCGAGCCTGCCCGACGTGCCGACGACGAAGGAGGCGGGCCTGCCCGGCTACGAGGTCAGCGCCTGGAACGCCGTGTTCGCGCCGAAGGGCCTGCCGGCGGATGTCAGGGCCAAGCTCACCGCCGCCCTCGACAGCGCGCTCAAGGACCCGGCCACGACCAAGCGCATCCTCGATCTCGGCGGTACCGTGCCGAAGGAGGTCGAAGCGGGTCCCGCCGCCCTGCAGGCACTGGTCGAGCGCGAAGTGGCGCGGTGGACGCCCGTGCTCCGCTCCGCCGTCGAAGCCAATCCCTGACACGTCTTCGGGGCCGGCCTCCCGTCCGGGGGGCCGGCTCTTTCAACACGTCGGTTGCCCTTCTGCGCACGGGCGTCCAGGACAACGGGCGCCGGCACGGGACACCACCGCTTCACCGGGCCGGAGCATCAGAGGCGCCTGATCGTGGATTCCTACCTTACCTCCTCCTTCCTGCTGTCGCTCCTCCAGATCGTCTGGATCGACATCATCCTGTCGGGCGACAATGCGGTGGTCATCGCCATGGCCTGCCGAGGCCTGCCCGAGCGGCAGCGGCGGATCGGCGTCTTCGCGGGCGCCTTCGCGGCGGCCCTGCTGCGGATCTTCTTCGCCGTCATCATCTCGCAGTTGCTGGCGGTGCCGCTGCTGAAGGTTCTGGGCGGACTCATCCTGCTGCACATCGCCGTCAAGCTGGTGCGCGGTGAGGAGGAGGACGAGAGCGCCGTCAAGGAGCATTCCAGCCTGCCCAAGGCGATCTGGACCATCGTGGTGGCGGATGCCGTGATGAGCTTCGACAACGTCGTGGCGGTGGCGGGCGCAGCCAAGGGGCACGACGAGCTCTTCATCATCGGCCTCGCCTTGTCGGTGCCGCTCCTCGTGGTCGGCGCCAGCCTGATCACCCGGCTGATCGACCGGTTCCCGATCCTGATCTGGTTCGGCGGCGGATTGCTCGGCTGGGTGGCCGGCGAGATGATCGCCACGGATCGGCTCGTTCAGCAGCAGATGGTCGTGGTGCTGCCCGCAGGCCTGCAGGGGGCCGTCCCGCACGCGATGGGCGTCCTCGGGGCCGCGCTGGTGGTCGGCATCGGCCTCCTTCTCAAGCGCAAGTCCGACAGGGCCATCGCGCAGCAGCAGGCCGCAGCGGTGGGCCGGGCAGAGGCGGACGTGCTCGGCAGCTGATCGATCGAGACTTATGTTCCGATCGAGGTTTGCGTTCCGATCAAGACTTGCGTCGTTTCGGCGGGAATTGATCGACTCGGCGCGGCGACAGGTGACGGGTCAAAAGAAAAGCCCCGCCTTCGAGGGGCGGGGCCGATCGGTTCGGTCGTGTGGGTCCGCTGATGCGGGCCGGGGGACGGGCCGTCAGGCCGCCAGCTTCACCGCGGAGGCCGGAACGTTGTCGTTCACGATCGCCAGTTCGCCGGCCGAAATGACGGACGCAGTGCTCTTCGGGGTCAACCGATCGGCCACGAAGGCCACGAGCGCGATGTTGGCGGTACCGGCGGCGACGACGAGAAGCAGGGTGAGCATGAAGGTTATCCCGAGAAGCGTTTGCGTTGACGCTGATATGACGCTTCTCGCCCAAAACTGGTATGCCAGATACGTTATGCCAGATATACCAGTCCTGCATGGATGAGGATGCGAACCGGTCAGGTCGAAGTATCTTGCATTATGGTTCTTAGACTTCATGTCCGAGACAGCAATATTATGCCGCGCGCTGTCACCGTGTCATCGGACCTCCGGAGCCTGCCTCGACGGCCGTTCGCGCGCCCGACGAACACGTGATGGGCGAACAGAGCGCGGTATGGCACCCGAGGCGGACCTGACGAGTTTTCCTGCCGGTCTTGCACGAAGGCGGTGCCGTGCCGGATTGGATTGAACACACGATCTGGTGGCAGGTCTTCCCGCTCGGCTTCGTCGGCGCCGAGCCCGAGACTGCAGCGGGTGCTCCCGTCGTGCATCGCCTGGGTCACCTGCAGGCCTGGCTCGACTATGCCGTCGAGCTCGGCGCCACGGGACTTGCGCTCGGGCCCGTCTTCGCCGCCTCCACCCACGGCTACGACACGGTCGATCCCTTCCGGGTCGATCCCCGCCTCGGCGACGAGGCCGATCTCGTTGCCCTGATCGAGGCCGCGCATGCGCGGGGCCTGCGCGTGCTCCTCGACGGCGTCTTCAACCATGTCGGACGCGCGCATCCCGCCTTCCAGGAGGTTCTGCAGCAGGGCGAGCGAGCACCCAGGGCCGGGTGGTTCAAGCTGTCCTGGCCGCATGGCGGTCATCCGGGCGCGGAGCCGGACTACGCCTGCTTCGAAGGGCACCGGCAACTCGTGACGCTGAATCACGACGCGCCCCCAGTGGCCGATTACGTCGTCTCCATCATGACGCACTGGCTCGCCCGCGGCGTGGATGGCTGGCGCCTCGATGCGGCCTACGCAGTGCCGCGGCGATTCTGGGCTGACGTCCTGGGCCGCGTGCGGTCGGCCCACCCGGACGCCTACCTGCTCGGCGAGGTGATCCACGGCGATTACGCCGCCCTCGTGCGCGACACCGGCCTGGATGCCGTGACCCAGTACGAGCTTTGGAAAGCCATCTGGAGCGCGCTCAACGACCGTAACCTGTTCGAACTCGCCCACGCGCTCGACCGCCACATCGCCTTTCTCGATACGTTCGTGCCGCTCACCTTCGTGGGCAACCACGACGTTACGCGGATCGCCAGCCGTCTCGTGGATGAGCGTCACCTCCCCCATGCCCTCGCGATCCTGCTCGTCTGCGGCGGCACGCCTTCGATCTATGCAGGTGACGAGCAGGCCTTCCGCGGCCTGAAGGAAGATCGCATCGGCGGGGACGATGCGATCCGGCCGGTTTTTCCGGACACGCCGGCCGATCTCGCCCCCTTCGGCTGGCCGATCTACCGGCTGCACCAGACGCTGATCGGCCTGCGCCGCCGCCATGCCTGGCTGCACCGCGCCCGCACGCGGACGCTTCACCTGACGAACACCCAGCTCGTGCTGTCGGTCGGCGACGGAACGCGACGCCTTCTCCTCGCCCTGAACCTCGCCGAGGACGCGGCGGTCGTTCCGGCGCCGGACGCCCGCTCGGTGGAAGCCGGAGAGGCTGTCGTGACGGACGCCGGAACACGGGATGCGCGGGCGAGTCTCGGACCCCACCGCTGGGCCGTGCTGGCCGTCTGACGACCTCGCGAACGGCCTGCGCGTGACAGAACGCTCGGCGCGAGACGGCGCGGATGCGTGCGTGGTTTGCGAACCGGCCGCGGTCCCGTATCCACGGTGTCGGTATCGGAACCCCGGGGCGGCTGTGGAAGAGGCGTTTCATCGGTGGATTGCGGCGTCCGGGTCGATCCGATCCAACGTCCTGATGGGGATCGGTCTGGCGTCGGCGCTTCTGCTGACGATCCACGTGCTTCTGCACAAGCGCGAGGTCGGCACGGCCATCGGGTGGATCGGACTGGCTTGGCTCGCGCCCCTCTCCGGGTCCGCGCTGTACCTGCTGTTCGGCATCAACCGCGTCACCCGCCGCGCACGACAGCTCGCGGTGCCCCCCTCGGCGCCGGCGCAGACGGAGCCGCCGCAGGCACCCACGATCGCCCCGGCCTTTCGGGCGCTCGACCACGCCGTTCGACACATCACGCGCCTGCCGCTGGTGGCGGGCAACGCCGTCCGCCTGCTGCGGAACGGCGACGAGGCCTATCCGGCGATGCTCGACGCCATCGGCCGCGCGCAGCGGTCCGTGGCCCTGTCGAGTTACATCTTTCGCAATGACCGGACCGGGGCGGCCTTCTTCGACGCCCTCGTCGCCGCGAAGGCCCGGGGCGCCGAGGTCCGCGTGCTGATCGACGGCATCGGCGGCGGCTACTTCCGGCACCCGATCTACCGGCGCCTGCGGGGGGCCGGCGTGCCGGCCGCCCTGTTCATGCACTCGGCCCTGCCCTGGCGCATGCCGTTCCTGAACCTGCGGACGCACACCAAGCTCCTCATCGTCGACGGCGCGACCGCCTTCACCGGCGGGATCAACATCGCGGACGAGAACCGCGTCGGCTGGCATCCTCCGAACCCGGTCCGCGACACCCACTTCCGCATCGAAGGGCCGGTCGTCCGGCAGCTCGCGGGCGCCTTCGCCCGAAGCTGGATGTTCGCCGCGGGCGAGGATCTCCACGGCGACCGCTGGCAACCCGCCCCGGCCAGCGACAGCACGGCCTTGGCCGGCGGCACGGCGGCTTTGGCCGGCGGCACGATGGCCCGGGTCGTGACCTCCGGGCCGGATGCCGACATCGAGAAGATCGAGCACGTGGTGCTGCATGCCCTCAACGGGGCACAGCGCAGCATCCGGCTCGTCACACCCTACTTCCTGCCGAGCGAAGTGCTGACGATCGCGCTCCTGCTCGCGGCGACCCGGGGCGTCGGCGTGGACGTCATCATTCCGCGTGCCAGCAACCACCGGTTCGTGGATTGGGCCACCCGTGCCCATGTCGGCCCGCTGCTGGATCACGGCGTCCGGATCTGGCTGAACGATCCGCCCTTCGAGCATTCCAAGATGCTCGTCGTCGACGAAACCTGGTGCTTCGTCGGCAGTGCGAACTGGGACATGCGGAGCTTCCGCCTGAACTTCGAACTCAACCTGGAGCTCTACGACCCGGCTTTGGCAACCGAGCTCGGCCGGTCCATGCAGGCGAAGATGACGACCCGCCTGGAATGCGCCGAGCTGACCGGTCGCAGCCTACCGGTCCGGCTCCGGGACGCGAGCGTGCGGCTGTTGCTGCCCTATCTCTAACCCCCCGATCTCTTATCTCTGCCCCGCCCCGGGATCGGATCGTGTCTGGGGAGCGCGGTTCGACGGCGCACGAATCCGCAGCTCGCCCGGGCAGGGGTGACGTCGAAGCGCGGAATCGGTCGCCCCCGCCGTGCCGCCCGCTCGGGCGGGCATCACGAGGGCTGTGCCGCCGCGTGCTCTGCCAAGGGACGCGCATGGAACCAGGCGCCGCCGAGATGGGGCGCCGACGACACCACGTCCCGCCGTGATCGTCCGATGACGGCGACGCCGCGTGCGGAATGCGGAACGCCCTCGTCGAGGCGGAGAGACCGGTTCGATCCCGGTCTCCCGCCTGTTCGACGCCGTCCGGCCGCCTCAGGCAGCCTTCACCGCCGTCAGGAACGTGCCGACCTCCTGGCGGAGGCTTTCCGAATGGTACGAGAGCGCCTGCGCCGCGCCGAGCACCTGAGTCGCCGCCGTGCCCGTCGAATCGGCGCCGAGGCGCACGTCGTCGATGCTGCCGACGACCTGTCCGGTCCCGTTGGCCGCCTGCTGCACGTTTCGGGCGATCTCCTGGGTCGCCGCCCCCTGCTGCTCCATCGCGGCCGCGATGGCGTTCGAGGCCGCCGCCATTTGCCCGATCGTGCTGCCGATGGCCTGGATGGCCGCGACGGAATCCTGCGTGACGGCCTGGATGGACGCGATCTGCCCGGCGATCTCCTCCGTCGCGCGCGTGGTCTGACCGGCGAGCTCCTTCACCTCGGAGGCGACGACGGCGAAGCCCCGTCCGGCCTCGCCCGCCCGGGCCGCCTCGATAGTGGCATTCAGCGCCAGGAGATTCGTATGTCCGGCGATCTTGTTGATCATCGCGACGACGGTCTCGATCCGCTCGGCCGCACTGGCGAGCTGCCGGACCAGCCCATCCGTCCGGCGCGCCTCGTCGGCCGCCTGCTGGGCGATGCGGGCCGACTGACCGGCCTGCTGCGTGATCTCCTGGATCGACGCGGACATCTCCTCGGTGGCCGCGGCGACGGTCTGGACATTCGCCGAGGTCTGTTCGGCCGCCCGCATCGCGCCGGTGGATTGCCGGGTCGTCTGCTCCGCGGTGCCTGCCATGCCCTGGGCCGTGGCCTCCATCTCCGTGGCGGCGCCGGCCAGACCCTGCGTGAGAACGGAGACATTCGATTCGAACGCCTTCGTCAGGGCGTCGAGCTGGTCGGCACGCCGCGTCTTCGCGGCCGCCTCCTCGGCGGCCGCAGCGTCGGCCTGCTCCTTGGCGATGAGCGCGTCCTTGAAGACCTGCACCGCCCGCGCCATGGCGCCGAGCTCGTCGGCGCGGCGGGCACCCGGCACGATCACGCCGTGATCCCCCGCGGCGAGGCGCTGCATCGCGCCGGTCATGGCCGTCACCGGCCCGGACACGCCGCAGCCGACGCGCCAGGCGAGCAGCCCCCCGATGACCAGGGCGACGGCTCCGATCCCGATCACCCGCTGGCTCAACTCGCTCGCATCCTCGGTCATCACCGTCATGATCTGGCGCTGCTCCTGGACTGCCCGTTCCCGGGTCTCCCGGCCGAGGCCGATCAGCCCGTCGCCGGTCTGCTTCAGGGCCTGATAAGCGACCTCGACGTCATTGGCCCCCTGCAGGACGCCGTCCAGGGCGGCCTTGAAGGCTGCGACCTTTGCATTCGCCACCTTGAGGGAGGTCTGGAGCAGTCCGGCCTCGTCGAGCTGGGACAACGCCTGCAGCTCCCGGGTGTAGCGCCCGAACTCGACCGTGGCGGTGCTGGCATCCGCCGGGTTGTTGCTGGAGCGGAACAGATAGACGGCGCTCATACTGGCCTGGAGCGCCCGATCGGCGCGAAAGGTCGCGGCGGCGAGACCCGGCTCTGGCGCGGCGCGCTGCGCCATCGCGTAACCGGCGTTCGAGAGCGTGGCACCGAGCTTCACCAGGTCGCCGAGGGCGGCTTTCCGCTTCTGCATCACGCTTACCAGGGCATCGGCGCCGGTGACGTAGTCGAGAGCCCGGTTCCGGACCGCCGCGTCCCGGCCGTCCGCCTGTTGGCCGGCAATCTCCGCCTTGAGGGCGGCGAGACCGGTCTTGAGGTCGCTCAACATCTCGCCCTGTTCCGTGCGCATGTAGTTGAGCACCAGGCGCCGCGCCCCGTTGAGGCGCAGCTCGAACGCGCTCGCCTCCTCGGCCGCCTGCATGCGGGCGCCGGTGGCCTCGATTTCGGCGTTGAGCACGCTGACGCTGCGGAAGGTCATGAGCGCGGACACGGTGAGGAGCAGCAGCACCACGCCGAAACCCGCGAGAATGCGCTGGGAGACCGAGAGGCGGTCGAGGCGGAGGAGGGAGTCGAGGCGGAGAAGGGAGTCCGGACGGAGAAGGGACATGGGCGGGAGCCTCGAAAGCTTTAGCGGACGGACTTGATCTGGCGGATCGTTTCGGCGCCGAACCTGGCGCTGAATCCGGCGGTCGCGGATTGCAGGCTCTGTTCGAAGGCGGCGCGATCGACGGAGGCGACCACGTTCATCCCAGCCTTGCGCAGTTCGTCCACCCCCTCCCGCTCCGCGCGCCCGGCCGCCTCGCGGGAGACCTGGCCCGCAGCCCGGGCAGCCTCGGTGAAGGCCTTCTGCTCGGCAGGGCCGAGGGCGTCCCAGGCCGTCTTCGACATGACGATGACGGCCCAGGAATAGACGTGACCACTGAGGGTCAGGTGCTTCTGGACCTTCTCGAAGCGCGAGGCCGAGATGACCGCGATCGGGTTTTCCTGCCCGTCGAACTGCCCGGATTGCAGGGCGCCGTAGAGTGCCGGGAAGGCCAGCGGCTCCGCCTTCATCCCGAGGCTGCGAAAGCCCGTGAGCATGATGTCCGATTGCGGCACCCGCATCGAGAGGCCCTTCAGGTCCTCCGGGTTCGTGACCGGATGCTTCGAATTGGTGATGTGGCGCATGCCGTTCTCGCCCCAGGCGAGCGCGACCATGCCCTTCTGCTGGAACTTCTTCAGGTAATCCTGCCCGACGGGGCCGTCGAAGACGGCGTGGGCATGGCCGGCATCGCGGAACAGGAACGGGATGTCGAAGACCCCGAATTCGGGGATGATGCTGGAGAAGGGCGCACTGGTGATGAAGGCGATGTCGAGGTGCCCCAGGCGAAGCTCCTCCGCCATCTCGACCTCGCCACCGATGGTGCCGTTCGGATACAGCTCGACGCGGGTGGTGCCGCCGGTGCGCTTGGCGACGTCCTTGGCAAAGCGCTCCGCCCCCGCCCCGAGTTGCGAAGTCTGGGCGAAGAGGAAGCCGAGCCGCAGAACGCGCTCCTCGGCCTGCGCCCGGGTGATGGTCAAGATCGAGCAGAGCCCGACGATCGTTGCTGCAACTCTGAGACGTCCAGGCACCGGCGTATCCTATGCGATAGTCGTCGGGTGCTTAAATGCCTGCGCTTAAAAGATCATTGACAGCGCCGGTGCCGAAGCTGGCCTTCGAGCGCTTTCGAACATCTTGAAGCGGACGCTATCCGCTACTTGAGGGGCCCATTCAGCGGGCGAAGGTGCTTGTCGAAAATCTTCGAAGGTGCGTATCGAAGTTCATGGAGGCTTACCCGACCAGCGAGGCCCGCCAGGCCTGCCGCCGCCGAGCATTCCACCGGTGCTTCACGACAACCGCCCGCGCGCCCGACCCCGTGACCTGTGCCTGAGGCTCCCTCGTACCCATCCCATGGTGCGCGAAGGCCTCCACACCCCCGTTGCGCGGAGCCCCCGCATGGGCTACCAGAGCGACACGGTCAGCACCCGTAGCTCAGCTGGATAGAGCGTTGCCCTCCGAAGGCAAAGGTCACACGTTCGAATCGTGTCGGGTGCGCCAATCAAATCAAGCACTTAGCTCTGTTCCGGCGGCTTATCTCACACAGTGAGCCCACACAGCCGTGCTTGTGGACCGTCATGTGCCCTAGCTCGCTGACCTGAAGATGCCCTGCTACCGTAGGACAAGTTGTCCCGGAGCACCCTGTCGATGCGCGCTCTTTCCCTCGTCCTTCCCATCATCCTCGGCCTTGCAGCTCCGGCGCTCGCCCAGACACCAGCCCCATCGGCAGCGCAGAGCGCCCAGCGGGAGCGGATGAAGAGCTGCAACGTCGATGCGGGCTCGCAGAAGCTTGCTGGCAGCGCACGGAAGGGCTTCATGGCCGACTGCCTCGCCGGCAAGACCGCGACACCGGCGAAGGAGCTGACGCCGCAGCAGGCGAAGATGAAAAGTGCAACGCCGATGCCTCGGCCAAGAGCCTGAAGGGCGCGGAACGCAAGACCTTTATGAGCACCTGCTTGAAGGGCTGAAGCCGAGCGCGAACAGCGGCTTCGGGTAACTTCGCGTATTTCGGATGTTCGGCCGCGGAGGTCGAAGCCAGATGGCCGGCCCAGCGGCGCGGTGCCGCTCTGGACGTTCGGGCGATGACGCAGCGGCCCTGCATGCTATCCCTTCCGCATGGCTGATCCACATCCCACGACCGGCGATCTCTACAAGGCGAAGGCCATCCTCGAGGACGAGGTCGTCGCCGCGGTCGACGTGTTCATGCGCGACCCGACCGTGAGCATGTTCCGGTTCAACGACGGGCACAGTCTCGACGTGGCGGCCGCGGTCAAGGCGCACCCATGGGCGAAGGCGACCGTGGCGAACCAGGAGGCCACCGAGCACCTGCGCCGCGCGGCCGTGCGCACCGCGATCCTACTGGCCCGGCCGGAGAAGGCTTGAGTATTGACGCAAACAGCCCTTAGTTGCCTGGGCGGCGCAACTAATCATCGGCTACACGATTGTTAAATCTCGCGGGTGAAATTTTCACTCGTCAGCGAACAGGCACAGTAGCCTGGGCTTTCCAAATGCAACCCGTTTTTTCGCTTGTCCCTATTCGTGTCCACGACCGTAGTATGCCGGCGCAGGCAGCGCTCGCGACCGCCTTATCTCGGATCTATGTGCTGCCTGAAAACGATACTGCTCCGCCACGGTTGCTCGCAGCAATTCAAGCGCTAATCTTGATTCAAGCGTGCGCTGTCGGCAACTCCGTCACCTGCGTGGTGTAGCGCGGGCTGCGCATCTCGAACTTCGTCGACCAAGTGCGCTTCTCCGTCAGGCCGGCCCGGGCCGGCACGACGGCGCCACGGCCGAAGCGTGCGTTGCAGGCGTCCATGGCTGCCATCAGCGGCGCGCTACGCTCACGGTCGAGCTGGCCGATCAGAGCCCGCGGCGCATCCTCCAACGGCTTCAGGTCGGTCGTGACCACGCCGGCCTTGCTGTAGCGCCAGGGACGCTCGCCTGGCGCCTCGCGCCAGGTGCGCGCCACACCCGCCTGCACGGCCTTAATCAGCGCCAGCGTGTTGTTGGTGGCTTCCGGCAGCGTTACGGTGGTGGAGACCGAGCGCATCGGGTCGCCGCGGTCATGCTCGCTCGTGTGGTAGAAGACCGACACATGCGTGGTGCCGAGGCCGCCGCGCCGAAGCTTCTCGCCGAGCCGCGTCGCATGGGCGGCGACCGCTTGCTCCAGGGTCTCGCGCTCGGTGATGCGCCGAGAAAACGAGCGGGTCACCGCGCAGCCCTTGCGCTGGGCCGGCATCAGTTCGAGCGGCAGGCAGGCGAGCCCGCGCAGTTCGTAGATGATGCGCTCCCCCACCACCGTCATGGCCTTGCGCACCGGGCGCGGGTCGAGGTCGCGTAAGTCCGCCACCGTGTCGACGCCGAGGCCGATCAGCTTGGCGAGCGATGCCCGGCCGATGCCCCAGACCTCCGCCACCGAGATCCGGCAGAGCCAGTGATCGTAGGCGACGGGGTCGGTCAGGTCGCACACCCCGTCGAGATCGGGGATCGTCTTGGCGATGTGGTTGGCGAGCTTGGCCAGCGTCTTCGTCGGGCCGATGCCGACGCAGGTCGGGATGCCGGTCCAGGCCCGCACCGTCGCGCGGAGATCCCGCGCGAGCGCCACCCGGTCCCGGTCGCGCACGTCCGAGAGGTCGAGGAAGCTCTCGTCGATAGAGTAGATCTCCACCGCGGGCGAGAAGTCCTGGTAGACCGCGTTCGTACGGGCGCTCATGTCGCCGTAGAGGGTGTAGTTCGAGGAGAAGACCCGCACGCCCTCGCGCTGGCACTGCTGCCGGATCTTGAACCAGGGATCACCCATCTTGATGCCGAGCGCCTTAGCCTCGGCAGTGCGGGCGATGGCGCAGCCGTCGTTGTTGGAGAGCACGATTACCGGCACGCGGGCGAGCTTGGGATCGAACACCCGTTCGCAGGAGCAATAGAAGCTGTTGCCGTCGATCAGCGCGATGGCCCGGCTCATCGCACCAGCCCGGCGCGCGCCACGTGCCAGCGGATCGAGAAGCGCACCACGCCCCAGATCTCGCCCTCGATCAGGTCCTCGACGGCGAAGGCCGGCAGGTCGGGATTGTCGAAGGCGAGGCGCGCGACGTTGCCCTCGATGACGAGGCGCTTCAGGCTCATGGTGCCATCGACGATCGCCACCACGACGCTGCCGTTGCCGGGCTTGAGGCTGCGATCGGCCACCGCCAGATCCCGGTCGAAGATGCCGGCCCCGCGCATGCTGTCGCCGGAGATGTTCCAGGCGAAGGTGGCGGGTGGGTTCGGCGCGAGCCAGCGCGGCAGCTCCAGAGAGCCCTCTAGAAAGTCGTCGGCCGGCGATGGGAAGCCGGCGCAGAGCGCGGCGCCCTGGATCGGGATGCGAACCGTGCTGGCGCCATGAGGCGGCAGCTCCGCGATCTGGAGCAGCTTCATCGGCCGGCGCCTGGGCTAATCGCGCCGTCACGGATGTAGCCCCGCGAGATGAGGCGGCGCTGCTGCGCTGTCTGGCGTTCGGCATCCGCCAGATCGCCGAGCGCATCTTCGACCGCCTGCACGAGGGCGGCCCAGGCGTCGCCGCGCGCGGCGCGATGGTAGGCAAGCGCGATCGTCTCCGCCTCGGTCAGGCGGATGTCCACAGGGGGTTCGTTGGGCTGGGCCTGCATTGCGCGTCCGGCTGCTGTTAGAACACAACGGGAACAAAGCGCATCGCTGGGCGTGGTTCAATCGAAACGGCCAAGCCGAGAAACAGGGCGGTGGACGCCTGTGGAGCGCGGGGTAGAAAATCAATGCCGACGCGGCTTTACCGCTTCCACTGCACGGATGGGCACGATCTCGTCGCCGATCTGCGCGGCCGGCGGCTGCCGACGCTGGCGCTGGTGCGCCTCCAGGCCGAGCGGGTCGCGCTCGAACTGATGATGCACGGCGGGCGCCTCGATTGGTCGGATTGGTGGGTCGAGGTCTACGACCAGAGCGGCCGGGTGGTGCTGGCGAAGCCGTTCACCGAGGTCCGGACTGATCGGCCGGCGGCGCGGGATAGCGAGGACGCGGCGTGACCTCCGGCGAGGTAGCATCAAAGCGACACCGCTCGGAAGCTGCGTCGGTGGCGAGATGCGAGACAGCAATCGGAACCTCTTGGGGCTCGCCTTTGAGAAAGCCCGACTTGAGTTCATTCCGAAGAACGGGGGCGGAGCCGGCGTGCGCTTCAAGGATCGACACCCTGAACCTTGGTAGGCATTCCCGATTTGGAGCTTCGGGAATCGAGGTTCCTTGCCCCAGCGGTAACGGATCCGCGGCATTCTCCTCCGGGGCCTAGTTTAATATCGGCTCGCATGTGAGATGGGCGTCCCACCCCGCCGACCCGTGACGATGTTGGCACATCATGATATCACGGGCGACACAGACGATAAGGACGGAAAAGGCGGTGGCGAGAAGCGATCTTCTCCTATCAATCGTGCGGGCGGGGGCGTCCGGCGATCAGGCTGCGTTGCGATCATCGGTTGAGGCCGCGGTCGCCGACGAACGGACTAAGAACCACAATGTGCTGGCTGACCGGCTTCAGCGCGCCTTGAATACCGTGGCAGTCACATCGCCGGTACGCCCAGTCCCAAGTAGCCATGCCGGGCGCGACACGATCCTTGAAACCGAGCCGCGCCAGCGGCTTGAAGACCTGATTCTTCCGCTACCGGTAAAGCATCAGGTTGGGCAATTAGTTGAGGAGCAGCACCGCGCCGATCTGCTGCGCGCCCACGGCATACAGCCTCGCCATCGCGTGCTGCTGTCCGGCCCCCCCGGCAACGGAAAGACATCAATTGCTGAGGCGATCGCGGAAGCACTCGCCGTCCAGTTCTTCACCGTGCGCTATGACGCGCTGGTTGGGTCTTACCTTGGAGAAACCAACACGCGGCTCGCACGACTGTTCGACTATGCCCGCACCGTGCCGTGTGTGTTGTTCTTCGATGAATTCGATTCGATCGGTAAGGAGCGCGGCGACATCCATGAAACGGGGGAGATCAAGCGTGTCGTTTCCTTTCTGCTGATGCAGATTGATCAGTTGCCCAGCTATGTCGTGACGGTCGCGGCGACCAATCACGCCGAATTACTTGACCGTGCCGTCTGGCGCCGCTTCCAACTGCGCCTGTCGCTGCCCCAGCCATCGCACGATGCGCTGGCGATCTTCCTCGGCCGGCAATTTGCCCTGTGGCCAGACGGTCCGGGGATACCCCCTGAAACCGTGGCAACGAAACTTGGCTCAATAAGCTATGCCGAAGCACTAGAATTTTGCCAGACAATTCGGCGGCAGCATATTCTTTCACTTGGCTCGCGCAGCATTCGCGATATCCTTCGAGAACAGATCGATTTTTGGTCGACACGGGTTAGGATAGACCAAGTAGATGCCGCACGATACGAACAAGCCGTTTCTTCGTCTTAACGATCCCAAAGCTGCTCAACGTCGCCGCGGCGGTGGGGGTGCCGGTGAGAAACGCTCCTTTAGCCAAGCCAACCAGATCGCCGTCCATGGTCCGGTGTTTCACAACCTGCGGAACGTCCTCAACGCCGACAACCCCGCGCTCGCGCTTCATGGCGATCCCAAAGCTCTCGCACCCGAACGTATGCTTGTGCTGGAAGTCACCGACTCCATTCAGAATTTTGCTGGTGCGGTCGCCCGGATAGCCGGCCTGGAATTTGCCGGAGAGGAAGAGCTTGCAGCCGACGAGTTCGACAAAAATCCCGAATTCTACCTGCTCGTTCCTCAACTTGCCGCGCTGCGCGAGATCGTGTCGCTGTGGGAAGGATGGGAAAAGGCCGGCACCGTCCCTCATGGCTATGGCCCGTGGCGCGACCTGTTCCTTCACTTGAAGGCGATCCGCCCCTGGGGACCGGGCGACCGCGTGTCGCCCCAGAACCGCGCTTATTTCAAGGCGGTGGTGGACGGCGCGCCCGACGAATTTCTCGTCCGCGTCGAAATCGAACTTCTCTTCCGTCAGTCGGCGGCGGTCCGCGCCGCGATCGAGAGGACGATCACAGCAGCGATAGCGGCGGCAGGTGGCGCTGTGATCCACCGTGCCGCGCATTCCGCCTTCGCCTATCACGCTGTGCTGGCCGACATTCCCGCTCGTGAAATTCGGCGCATTGCCGCCCTCGATCCCCACTCGCTCGCCGGCGCCGATCCCGTCGCCGCAATCGTCCCGCAAAGCGTGGGTGCACCGATCGACACCGGCGATCACGACGCTATGACCCCGGTGCCGCTCGCCCCAGGTGCAGCGGAACCGATTGCTGCCATCTTCGATGCCGTGCCGCTCCAGGCGCATCCGCTGCTCGCCGGACGGCTCATGGTCGACGACCCAGTCGATCTCGAAGCCAAAGCGGTCGGCGCGCGCGTTCACGGCACCGCCATGGCGTCGCTTGCCGTGCATGGCGACCTCAACGATCCGCCATCGCCGATCAGCCGACGCATCTATTTCCGCCCGGTCATGTATGCGCCTGCCTTCGGCGGCGAACTATTCGACGACGACCGGCTCGTAATCGACGTTATCGTCGAGGCGGTTATGCGGATGCGGGCTGGCGGCGGATCGCAGGTCTTTATCGTCAATCTATCGTTGGGCGATCGGACCCGCCCGTTCGCGGGTAAGATTTCCACCTGGGGCCGTGCGCTCGACCATCTATCTTATAGCTATGGTATCCTATTCTTGGTTAGCGCTGGCAATATCAGCGAACCCATCTCGGTTTCGGGATATGCGAATGAAGCAGCCTTCCACGCCGCACCACCGCATGATCGCAATCAGGCAGTGTTGCGCGCTCTCGACGGCTTGAAGGCCGATCGGCGCCTACTCGCCCCGGCAGACAGCCTCAACGCGCTTTGCATAGGGGCCTGGCATCGCGATGCCGTCGCCGTGCCATTCGGCGGAGTCAGTCCGTTCACGCCTTACTCCGGTCAGGAAATGCCTAATCTGTCCTCGCGGCTGGGGTTGGGCCATAGCCGCAGCACCAAACCAGACATATTGGTCTCGGGCGGTCGCCAGCCAGCGCGCTTCGTTCCGCAGGCGCCGCCGCTGTCCCTGCTCAGTCACCCCAACCCCAGCCGCTTCTGGGGGCTTAAAGTTGCTGCTCCCGATAGTGACGCAGCTACCGGCACGCATTTCACGATCGGCACCAGCGGAGCAAACGCCCTCGCTACCCATACCGCACACCGCATCTTCGACGGGCTTGAAAGCGCCTATCCGCAACTGATCGGACCGATGCCGTTCGCCGAGCGCGCCGTGCTCATCAAGGCCATGCTCGTGCATTGCGCGTCGTGGCGTGATGCTGAACAGTTCATTCGCCCCATCGTTGATCCCCAAGGCACGATGCACCATGAGCATTGGCGCCGCGAGGTCTGCCGCCATCTCGGCTATGGTTTCATGGACCCCGACAATGCTGTCGCCTGTGCCGATGACCGCGCGACCGTATGGGCCACGGGTAGCCTCGGTCCCGAGGGCGCGATTGTCTTCGACGTGCCGGTTCCCGCATCGCTCGGTGCACAGGCGAACTTTCGTGAGGTGCGAGTCACGCTGGCCTGGATGGCGCCGGTCCGGCCTGGGCATCTTGCCTATCGTGCGGTCAAGCTCAAGATTGCGGCGCTAAGACAGGACTCGCTGGATAGTGCCGGCATCGCCACTACCACGGGGCAACCGTCTAATAGCCAGTCTGAGGGTGGCACCATCGTCCATCGCCGCTGGTGCGATGCGAAGATCGGCGATCTTGCCGGCGGCCCCACCATCCCCCTTCAAATTCAACGGGAAAAGGATCAGGGATCGCGGATCGACGAGCCGGTACCCTTCGGCCTCGCCGTCACGATCGAGATGCCCGGCGCAGCCCAGATCTATGCGCAAGTCCGCAACCAGATCCTGCTCCAGCCGCAGGTGCCGATAGCGGTGTGAGCCCTTGATACCGTCTTATATCTTCGTAGCTTGGCGACTTGCGCAGATATAGGCCTCGCCACGTTGATCGTTCCTCGTGCACGGCACGATAACGGAAAACTAGAGCGTTTTCGGTTCGCGCTGCGTCGATAAGGCATAATCGCACACTGAGGTGATGGGCTGATTCACTGAACGCTCTGGGTGAGGAGCGACCGATGGGGCGGCCCTAAAGTCAGGATCTGCGCGAGCGGGTGGTGGCAGTCGCGGCGACGACCTCATGCCGGCAGGCGGAAGCGCGGTCTGGAGCCGGCATCGTCGCCTCGGGCCGCTGGATGGCCGCGCTCCTAGTCAAGGACGGATGGGGTGGCGGGAGCAACTACCGAAGAATCCTCGGTAGTTGAGGCACCGGGGAAAGCCCCGGGCGCCCGTCGCGCGTAGGCAACACGCCGCTCAAGGTCGCGCCACGCGCCCGGATCGCTGCACACAGCCATCATCGGGACGCCCCGCGCCGGACTGCCGCCGCCTCCGGTCGCTCCTGTTCGTCGTGGGCCTCGTCGAACAACCGGATGGCTGTGGTGGCGCGGGCGCCGAAAGCCGTCTGCAACTCCCGGCGCTTGGCCGAGTATGTCGCCGGGTTGTAGTCCTCCAGCAGACGGGCCGCGAGTTCCGGGTTCTGAACCACTTCGTCGCGCAGCCGCGAGATCGAGCCGGCCTGGATCTGCGCCGACTTCCTGCGCAGGTAGGTCGCCAGGAGATCGATGCCCGCGATGGTCGGCGAGAGTTGGCCGCGGTGGACGCTGCGGAGCCGGCTGGAGATCGAAGCCGCCGACAGCGCAGCGTCATAGCCAGCCCGCATGCCCTGCGCCGTCCCCGAGGATCCGGGCCGGCGGGCACGTGTGGCGCTGTTCGCACCGGCGAGCGCGTCGAATACGTCCGTGATGTCCCGGAGCTGCTCCGGCTTGTCGCGGTACAGCACCTCGGCCACGGCCTTGGTTTGCGGGTCGTTCAGGAAGTCGTTGCCGCGCCGTCCGCTGATCTGCTTCGGCTGGTTGACCCCGCCATCGACCGTGGCCCGGTCCTTCAGCGCCTCCCAGAACGCGGTCCGGGCGTGCTCCGGGTTCGTGCCGGCCGTCGCCAGGAGCCGCTCCGCCGCTTCCGCGGGCTTGGCTGCCCCGAGCACCGTGCGCATCGAGCGGACCGTCCCGGCCTCGTCGTAGCGGAGATAGGCGGCCTCGGGCGAACGCCCCGGGGTCGTGAGATCGCGCCGGGTCGCATCGGCCGCGCCGCGGGCCTCTGATGCGGCGCGGCTGGCCTGGCCGCCGGCGGTGATCTCGTCGCGCAAGCCGGGCAGTTGGTCGAGCAAGGTGGCATGCCGGTCGAGGTAGGCGCCGAGCTGGTCCGGCCGGTCGAGCAAGCCGCGGTCCCGGATGTTCGCCAGGAATTGGTCCCGGAGTGCCGGGCGCACACGGGCATCGCCGCCGGCCTCGCTCATGAGCTGCCGGAGATCGGACAGCCGGCCTTCCTCGGACTGCGCGAACCGGGGCGCAACGCCGCTGTCGGGCACATCGTAGACGCCCTGCCGTTCGCCGAGCACCTGCGCGACCGCGTTCTGCGGCCGCTCGAACCGATCGGCGAAGTCCCGCCGGGTCGCGCGCGCCGCGTCGTACTGACCCCGCAGGCCCTCCGGGACCGCCTGGTCGAGGTATTCGTCGAGCGCGGTCACGTGCTGGTCGATGATACGGGCTTCGGCCGGACGGTTGGCTGTGCGCGCGGCGCGCGCGTCGTCCGTCAGGGCCGAGCGCAGTCCCGTCACCTCCCGGAGCGGCTGCCGGCTGTTGCCCGGCGCCGGCTCGCGCGTGATGGGTCGGCCCGAGGCGTCGAGAATGCCGGTATCGACCGGTCCGGCGGCCTCGGCCGGGCCGATCAGCCGATCCGGGATGCTGGCCTCTGCCGGGCGGAAGCGCTGGCGCTCGGCCACGCTCAAGGCCTCGTCGATGCCGCTGAAGCGCTCGGCCAGCGGTGCCACGTCGACGCTTGTAGTCGCCCGGTTGATCGGCTCGTAGGCTTGGCGCACGCCGGCGCGCGCCTCGTCGGCCGCGCGCGCCAGGGCCGCCCGAATGTCGGCGCCGCGGGCCTCGCCGGTCATGGTCGAGGCAAGGCGCTGCGCGTGCTCGTCCAGGGTCCGCTGCGCGATCTCGGCTTGGCTCTCGACCGCCGCGACCCGCCGATCAACGCCGCCCTGCAGGTCGGCGCGGAACTGACCGGACGAACCCGTCGGCGCCAGCTCGGCCATGCGGTCGCCGATGGCTTGCTGGTTCGCAGCGCGCCGGACCGTGTCGAGGCCGGGGTTGGCGGCCGTATGGCCGAACACGTAAGCGGCCAAACCGGGATCGCCGGAGCGGTCCGCGATGTCGGAGCGATAGCCCGGGATGGTCGATTCCGCCGTGGACGGCCGCCGGAGCTGGTCTGCCAGCGGCTGCGCATCGATGGCGCCGCGGTCGATGCCGCCGGCGACCTGCGCCTGGGCATGGCCCGAGTTGGCGATGATCTCGTGAGCGACGCTCTCGCGGGCCACGTCGTCGGCGAAGCGGGTCGAGCCGCGCGCGGCCGAGGCAAGCGAACCGACGGCGCCGAGGATCGGCTTGGCGACGGCCAGAGCGCTGACCCCGGCGGCCGAACCGGCGAGATCCGAGATCGGGTTCACATCGTCGCCGGTGACGGCGCGCGCGGCCTCGTTGGCGATGCCGGCTCCGGTCCCGGCGGCACCAGCGCCGAGGGCCTCACGCGTCAGCATGCCGGACGGGTTCGCGGCGGCGGCCTCCACGGGGCCGTATGCCAGGGCCGCAAGCGGGTTCTCGCTCGTCGCCAGCGCCCGGGCACCCTGAAGGCCGAGACGGCCACCGGCGACAAGCGCGCCGGCTGCAGGAACAGCCGAGGCGCCGACTTCCTGGCCGACGCGGTTCAAAATCCGCTCGGCCAAACCATTGGGCCGGTATTCCTTGGCGCCGGCCGCGCGCGGGCCGGCCTGGATGATGTCGGAGGGCAGGAGCGGGTTGTCGCTGATCGGCCCGAAGGTCGGGACCACCTCGCGGCCCATGATCTTGTTGACCAGACCGCCGTTGATGTTCAGGAGCCGGGGCGCTTGGTTCACCGCATGGACCGGCGCGTCGGCCAGCGTGTTCAAGCCGGACACCACGCCCTGCGCGCCGGCCTTCGCCATGCCGCCGATCGTCGACATGAAGCCGCCGGCCTCGGCCGGGGCCGCGGGAGGCGTCGCACGCGACGTCGGGCCGCCGAACGTGTCGCGCATGGCCTTCGACATCACATCGTCGGACGTGCCCGCCGGAAACTCGACGATGCTACCGTCGGGGGCCTCGACCTCAATGATGCCGGCGGATGGCGGCGTCGCTTTGGCCGGCGGTGTCGACAGGATCTCCCTGATCTCGTCGTCCGTCGCATCGCCCGGAACGCTGATCCGGCGGCCTTCGAAGTCGATGAGGCGGCCGGGCTTGGGCGCCGCTGCAGCCTGCGGCGCATCGGGGAATTCGGCGAAGGGGTCGACGGACTTCGCGGGGGCCTGTGGAGCGTCGGGAAAGGCGTCCCACGGATCGGCGGAACGGGCCGGAGCTGGCGCAAATGCCGGCCGGCCCATGATCCTATCGACGAGGAGACGGTTCAACGCCGGATCGATGGCGGGTCGGGCGTTCAGTTCCATCACGCTGCTCCTTCGTTGCCGAATGCTTCATAGAGGCCCGCCAGCAGGTCTCTTTGGCGAAGGTTGGCGCGTTCCCGGATCTCCTCGACCAAGGTCATGCTGCGCGCATCGTTCCGCAGCAGCGCGGCGTAGGCGAGGAGATCGGGGAGGACGTGCGGATGCCGCTGCGCGCGTGCCGCGTCTGTTTCCGCCCAATAGATGACCAAACCGCGGGCCGCGTTCATGCCGAGCCGGATCTTGCCCCGGTCGTAGCTCGCCGGCAGATGCTCGATCGCGCCGGCCAACGCGTGCGTCATGACGCCGAGCAACTCGTCCCGGTCTTCGCCCGATGGCCGCAAGCCCTTGCGATCATGCACGTGGGACCGGAGGCATCGGAGGACGTGATCAAGTGCCCACGGCGGGTCATCGCCGTCCGCGATCTGTCTCAGGTGCTTACAAAGATCAAAAACCTTGTAGTCGAGCTCTTCCTCTGCGCGGGAGGGCGGTGCCGGCTCGTCGAAGTCCGGATCGTCCGGGCCTTCCTGGAAGAGAGCGTCTGTCGCGGAGCTGGCCATTGGCGATCGGGCTTTCATCCGAAAGGTGATGCCTGACCGTATGAACGCCGCGTGCGCGATAATAGGCGGGATCTATGGGCTGGAATTCGCGCGCATGGCGGCCACTATGACAGTCGGCGCGCCTGGAGAGCCGAGTTTTTCAGCGGCGATATTTTTCTTCGGCGCTCTGACGCCGTTCCAGGAAAGCCGTTGCGACCGGTACCCAGGGGTGGGGTCCGGGTAGCCACCACCGGGGCGGCGGCATCGGTGGTGCCGAGCGATCGACGAGCGCATAATCTGGCACCGCCACGAGGAGTCTGCCCCTATGTGCCTGCCGGCTGACATGCACGCCCGCGTCCTGCGCTCCACTCTCGAAGCGCTCGTCGATACGATCCGCCAAGCTGACCTCACATCCGCGCAGGCTTCTCAGCTCACTGCGATCGTGGAAGACGCGCGGCAGAGCGCAATTGAGTTGGAGGAGACACTACGACCCGGCCCGCCCGCGGTCCGCGCACCGATCCCGCCGAGGCCGTCACGGCGCTTTGTGGGTCACAGCGAACCCGGATCGAACGTCATCGCCCTCCGGGCTGGCTAGGCCATCTCAGGCCGCCCGCTTGGCGATCTTGGCGATAGTAGCGCGGCTGCACCCCGTGGCGATCTGGACCTGAGACCACGACACGCCCTTCGCGAGCATCATGGCGATGTTGGCGTTCCGCGCCACGTCCTCGGGGCGGCCCTTGTAGCGCCCGGCTGCCTTGGCCTTGGCTTGGCCCTGCTCCTGCCGACGACGGCGGTCGTCGTAGTCCTTACGCGCCACCGCAGCGAGCATGTCGAGCAGCATGGCGTTAATGGCCTCGAACATCCGGCCAGTGAACTCGTCGGCGTGCGTGGTGGCCATCATCCAGGATGTCGGAAGGTCGAGGGCGACGACGCTGAGGCTGCGCGTGGCGATCTCGGCCTTCAGCTTCTCCCAATCGCCCGCGGTAAGGCGCGATAGCCGGTCCACCTGTTCAACTAGAAGCACGTCACCTGGGCGGGCATCCTTTAAGAGCCGGAACAGTTCCGGCCGCGCCAGAGTCGAGCCGCTCTCGTTCTCAACGTACCAAGACGCGACCGAGAGACCGCGCTCGGCGGCAAAAGTCTCGATCTGCTCGCGCGCCCGGGTGGCGTCCTGTTCGGTGGTTGAGGCGCGGAGGTAGGCCCGGACGAACATCTGTAGACCTATCGGTTCACTTAGGATGGTTTACATCTGACAGGTCTTTTTTGAACGGTCAAGTCGATTTAGTGAACCAGAGAATGCTAGGTGCAGCTAGGCCATACCCAAACTGAACCAGATCATCTTACGCCACGCCTAGCGCAAAGGATGCCCGCCGTGATCCGCTTCGCATTCTGCCTCGCTTGCTTCCTACTCACTGCATGGTCGCCTGAGGTGCGGGCGCAGGCTCAATCTGGTCCCACTACTGCCGCGTCCCAGATCAGCACTCATGATCCGCGGCCGCATCCTCGACGGCCTCGCCCTGGCCCTCGCCGCGCAAACTGATGAGTGAAGCAGGCCTAGAACGCGAAAGGGGCGCCGGTCAGGGCGCCCCTCCAGTCGTTTGATGATGGCGGGCGCTTATGCCGGGAACAGCACGCGCTTGCATCCGTGGCGCTGCGCCACCTGCATCAACTCCAGGATCAGCGCGCGAGGGCCGATGACCTCGATGAGGCGCCACGTGCCGCCCCCGTGGTCGGTGGCGACATCACACACGGGATGCGAGAGGCCGGCGGCTTCCCCGATGGGGTTCGCTTCGGCCTCGAACGCCGGGAGCTGGTCCTGGTGGATGAGCACCTCAATCGAGGCGTTCAGGCACGGCTCCTCACCGTCCACGACAGGGAAGCAGGGGACCATATAGCTTGGGTAAAAGCCGCCCGCTGCGAGGGGGTGTGTGAAAAGATCAAGCGTGTTCGATTGCGCCGCCAGAGGCGGCACGATGCTCAAGTGCGACATGGTTGGACGTGTCCCATCGAAGCCGTTTTCACGCGGCTGCTGCAGATCCGGAGCTTGAAAAACCGGACACGTCGGCCCTCGCACGCCTTTAGGCTTTCGCCTTGGACATTCGCGTGGAGACCCCGGACCCGCTGGGTTCGTTTATGTGTTCAAGTGTTTTCAAGCACCTTAAGATCGTATATCCGACAATGAATCAAAATGAAACCTGCATAGACTGTCTGCCTCGTCAATAGACAGAATATGCAACTTTGGACAAATTCTATGTTCAAATTCAAACCCGTAAAACCTCTGTGCGAAGTCGATTGGGATTGGCCGTCCGATACTGTTCCGTCGAAACCGACATTCTTTCGACTTGGGCGGGGTAGCAAGATAGGGCGAATGAAAATAGGCCAGCCGGCTTCTTACAAGCAAATAATCCAAATACTATTGATATTATTGGAAGAAAACGTTGACCAAAATGGTCCTGACAAGCGGAAAGCCGAGCGCGGAAACCATCTTCTAACCCAAGAAGAAGCGGCGGATCGCTTGCGGTGCTCTGTCTCGAACGTCAAACGTCTCAGGCTTACCGGAAAGCTGAAATACATACCCGGCAGGCCAACTCTCATCCATGTCGACGATTTGGATGAATTCGAACGCAAGGCCGCTAAATTCAAACTGCAGAATGAAGAAACGATCGCGAGACCTAGCCCTTCGCCAGAGGAGCAGGCCCGCATAGACGCGGCAGCTCGCGCTCGACGGGTCTTGCTCCTGAAAAAGATCGCCGGCCCCATCAAACGCACGCCGCTGACAGATGAGGAAAAGGCGCGCCGAGAGGCCTTCCGCCAGGACCAAAGGAAGAAAAGGCAGCGGGCCGTGCTTCGCCGCGCAGCGAAGGTTCTCAAGAAGCCTAAAACGTCCTGAAGGCAGGTGCTGAGCACCTACCCGAAAACATCCTCCGACAAGGCAGGCGCCTCCTCGCCCTTCAGCCGGGCGATTAGTGCCTCCGTCTCCTGCAGCGTCATCTCGGAAATTGGCTTGTCACGATCGGGCGCAGGCTTGCCGTCGTAGCCGCCGACGTACAGCAGCGCCTTGAGCGCGGAGGCCTTCGCGGTCGCCGGCGCCCGCGTGTCGCGGCAGATCGCTACGGCGGTTTCGTAGGCGAGGAGCGCCCCTTCCGTTTCCATCCGTTCCCGAAGGTGCCGGCGCACCTGTGCCGGAGTCATCTCATGCGTGTGCTGGCTCATCCGAAAATCCCTTCGCTGTATGTCACTGCGATCTGAATCGCCGCCGTGGCTTGCTCTCGCTTGAGCTGCGCGACGAACCCCTCGACCTCGGCGATCTTTGCGGCGTTGGCGCCCGGCGCCACCGGCCGCGCCAGGATCTCGGCAATGGCGTTGTCCTGCGCCGCCCGGTATCGCGCCGCCGACCGTGCGCTGGCCGATCCCGGCTTGTGCGTGCGTCGCCAGCGGTCGTAGCGCTCCCGCTGTTCGGGCGTCATCGCGGCCAAGCGTTTGGCCAGGGCGCGGGTGCGCTTCTGAACGGCGGTCAGCTTGCGATCGAACTTTGGCGTATCGACCGGCGGGAGTTGGACGACGTGCCAGGCCCTGCCCGAGGGCACACGCCCGCCGTGCAGCCTGCACCGTCCGTTGGCCATGGCCGGATTCTGACACGGCTCCCCGTCGGACTTCTTTCTGGCCCCGCATTTCGGTGCAGCTTGGCGCGCCCGGTTGAACTGGATGCAGGCGGCCCGGCCCATCGCCTTGAAGCGGGCCGAGCGGCGCCACGCAATCTGCCGCGCGGATGCCGGCTCGTTTGTCCCAAAGCCGCGCTTCACGTTGCGGCCCCTTCAGTTAAGCCCCGAAGCGGCTGGATCGTCGGCCTTCCAGCATCGAGGCTAGCGGCAGAGTTGCGGATACTGCGGCTTGTGTGCGTGTGAGATACTTTTGAACCCACTCGGATAGCCGGGGGGACAAGGAGATAATTAAAAGAGAGAGGAAAACCATATATAAGTTCGCGCACACGCAAGCCGCAATTTCCGCAATCGCCCCCCGTGGCAAACGTCTCACCAGACCTTTTGTATGTCACGCAGGCCATCATGCCTCCCCGTCCGACAGCGTGTCGGTGTTCATCCTCTTCCGCGCCTTGCTGGCTTCGATGATCTTCTGACGAGCACTGTTGCGGTCCTGGACCTCACGCGCTGCGCGATCCTCGAACCGGATTCGGACCTTCGGATTGATGAGCCAGGAAACCGGACCGTCCGGCCCCCGCTCCGCCACAGCGCACCAGCCGGCGCGTTCCAGCTCGCCCATGATCTCGACGCGGAGCCGGATCTTGGCTCTATCGGCACCGCGCAGTTCCTTCCGAGCCTCGTAAAGATCGCGATGGCTTAGCCGGGATTTGCCCGGCTTGGTCAGGATGTAGCCCGCGATCTTCCGCGCTTCGCTCGTCTCGGCGCGGGTGTCGAAATAATCCTCGTAGAAGCGCAGGCTGTGTCGGAGGACAAAACGTCCTAAAAGTACCGCCTGCTCAGCCGTCTCCTTGTCGACCTTCACCCCGGGCAGCAATCCGTCGAAGTCGTCTACGTGCCGGAGCGCGTGACAGATCAGCGTCAGGCGGAACAGGAGCTTGCCCCATTTGGCAATATGCCCTTGCCACGCCTTCGAGACCCCCGGCAGATCGGACAGCGCCCGAAAGTCGCCCTCCGCCCGGGTCAGCACGGCGTAGGCTTCGGGCGACAGCTCCACGACACCGGACCCCGCCTTCATCACTCCCAGCGTGCGCACGGCTCGCGCATATGCTCCAGCCGCGGCGTGATCCGGCGGCGCATCCAACTCCGGCCGGCGGCGGCCATCGTACAGGATGAAAATGGCGCGCTGCAGAAGCCCGTCCGTCCCGAGATCTCGGGTCAGCTCGCGCAGGACATCGGGTTGCGTCCCCGCCAGGACACCCATCAGGCCGGAGGTTGCATGCCTGTTCCCGCCGCTTACTCGATCCACCGTGATCGATTCGCCGTCAAACATGCGGAGCACCATGCTCCGGTCGACCTGGGCACCCTTTTTGTAGGCCCCAAGCGAGCCAAGCAGCCCGGCGAACTCATCAGGTGCACGCATGAGGCCGCGCGGATTATCCGCGTGTATGCGGATTTGCTGTTCAATGGTGGCGTCATCGACCACGCACCGCCGGATCTTAGGTTCCGGCTCGGTGGCCGCCACACCCCGAGGCCGCTTCTTCGCAGCCCAAGCATCATGAAGCGGCTTGTCGTGCTGGTAGTGTCCGCGATCCATCTTTCTAAGCGGATCCAATGCGGCCGAGATGACGGGGGATTTCACGCTCCCCGGGTCCGCGACGATGATGACCCACAGGGACGCGGGCTCCTCGCGCTTATCGTGCAAGCGTGATCGGATCTTCAGCGAACACCCGATCGCCGCGCCGATGACGCTTAGCGCCGCCATCACGGGGAGGGATAGCGGAACCCCCTTCCGTCGAGCTTCGTCGCGCGCCCACGGGCCGATGATGGGAGGGATAGCCCCGTCCGGCGGGGTGTCGAGCTCGGAAGGGTCCGCGTCGCCGAAGATGTCGATCGGTTCGATATCATCGAAGGTCGACGGCGACGCTTCTCCTGCGGGAGCACTGGCCCTCGCTTCGTCCGCCGCGGCAGCCGCAGCTGCCGCGGCGACCTCATCGAACCATGGCAGCGCCCACGCGTCTGCTTTCTTGAACTTCCCCGTCAAGTCAGCTGCCTCCGCCAGCTCGAACAGCCAAGGGGCGCCGACGGCAAACGGGGCTTTCACGCTCCTGTATGTCTGTTCCGGGTCGTCCTGTGGATCGGGGACGTTGGCTTTCTCGGCCCACTCCACGAAGAGCTCTAAGCCGCGTTCGTAGTCGTTCTGACAGGCGCCCCGCACCGCCGCGGCCATCTTGACGAAGTTCGCGCGGCCGGGCGGCGCGTACACGTTGGGGATCAAGCCTAAGGCGGTTTCGACAGCCTCCGGGTCGCCGATGAGCGCGCCTTGTGGCGTATCGCGCCGCGCTCCCCCCTCCCGATAAATGGCGCCGGCATTGGGCAGCATGCTTCGAAGGGTATCGAGGAGCCCGGCTATTTCCTCTGGGTCGCAAATCGGCAGGTCAGCGAGCGGACGCATGGCACGCGGCCAGCGGTAGGGTTTCAGCGTCCCGGGGTGAATTGCGCTGGCGACGAACTGCTTTCCGTTCCCCAGTATCTCGACCACGCCGCCGTCAAAGCCAATCGACGTGTAGGGAAGCCTGCCGCTGCATCGCACGACATACAGGGCCTTCGGTGCTTCACCGATGCGGGTCGGCGCGTCCTTGAATTGGCCCTCGACCTGCGCACGTATGATGTCGGCACAAGCTTGAACCCTGGTGTCGGCATCGATCGCGTAAAGGTATGTGCCGTCATGCTGCAGCCCGGTCCGAATACCGATGCCGGCAGCCATGGCTTGCCATTCCCGAAGATCGTTTTCCGTTGGTTCGAATGTCGGCCAGCCGGGAAGCGAGAACCAAAGGCCATCGCGGCGAACACCAGGGATCTTCCCGATCTTCTTTCCTGTCTTAGCCAAGGACGACTTAGGCGATATGATCGAACCGGGCGGTATGATCGGGAGAGTGAACAGATACCCGATATCTCGAAGTTTAAGGAATAGGCTGCGCGGGGGCTGAGCGTTCATCGGCCGCCCTCGTCGAAAGGAGAGGCCTTATTGTCGGGCGGCGCTACTGTCGCTATATTGGTGCTGTAGAGCATATCAATTCCTCGAACGCTTAAGCGAAACGGCCAGACGCCCTGCCACGGGGGCCTGGCCGTTTTGTTTATGAAACTGTGTTGTCTACGATCAGTCTCAGGTAGGCGCCGCGACGGCGCGGCGGGCTCATCTGCACCCTTTCAGGGCCGAGCCGATCGATCAGAGCGGCGATGCTGCTGACGGTGATTTCGGTCGGACTGCGGTTCGGTGAGTGAAGGACTGCCAAGCTTCGGTCGGTGATGCGGTCGCGGACCCACGAGGTTGATCGGCGGAAGACGGCTGCGGTCTCGCGGACCGAGAGCGAATTGCGCTCGCGCCAGAGTTCGAGTTCGTTCGATAGTGCGGGCATGCGCGGTCCTGCTGACGTGGCGGGATGGAAACAGGCAGACTGACGAGGCTTCGCGCGCGATACGAGATGCTCTGAGCAGGCCGCGAATCGCGCGTCTGTCGATCAGGCGACGTTCGGGATCTGCGAGCGCGGGATCGTCGACACCGCCCGATCCATGACGCTCCAGAGATCACGGCTCTCGTGGATTGCCTCAGCCAGCTCACGGCCCCGGATTCCCTTGAACTCGGGGCGCCGGCTGGCATCCAGTCGCACGCGTTCCAGTCCGAGGAAGCTCGTCGAACACAGCAGAATTTCTGCCTGTAAGACGATTTTCGTACGACCGGGCAGGCGTTTGAAGGCGTGCATCACCCGGTCGATGTGATTGCGATCGAGACCGCCTTGAACGCCCGTGGGCAATCCGCCGTTCAGCGCCTCGGCGGCCTTCGTCGAGCCTCCACGGCCGAGCCAGGCGCCGACGATCACCCGGTGATGGGGCGGCAGGGGGCTAAGATCCGATCTCGTTGCCGGCGGGCGCTTGAACGTCTCATCTTTCAGCAAGAAGCCGTGACGTGCGCCGCGGACGTAGTCTGCGACCAGGGCTTCGACTTCCGGTGAAAACGGCGGTGTCAGCTTCGATGCCGGCACACCAGCTGCCGCAAGCTTCGCGACCGCCTCGTCCTCGATCTGCTTGCCGATCAGAACCAGGAGTGGATTGTGTCGCTTCCAGAAGCTCCGCACCTGGGGCGACATATCTTCGCTGTCCGGCACCGGGGACCACCCGATCGACAGCATCGGCTCTTCGTCGCAGATCTCCGTCGCGGCGACGTGGAACTCGAAAACCGTGCCCGGCACAGGCTTCTTGGCGAAGGAGGAGTAGTGGCGTCGGTTGTTCATGACGCCGCCCCCTATCGCAGGTTCGCACGAGCGACTTCGGCCCGCTTCGATCTCGCAGCGCCACCGCGCTTTCCTGGCCTCCAGGGCTCGGCGTTCTGCACCAACGCGACGACACCCGGCGTCTCGACCACGACGCGACCTGCAATGCGTTTCAGGGTCAGCTTACCTTCCGCAGCCAACCTGTAGATTGTCGTGGGGGATAGACCGGTAACATCCGTGGTCACGGTCATCCGAAGATGAGGGCGTTGATCCCAGGGGATCGTTTCCGACTTTCGCGGCTGAGAGTTCGAAGGCAGGGGCATCATCTGTCCGTTCTGTCCATAGTGTCGATGGACAGAGACAAACAGGACGGACAGGGAGGGTCACGGGACAGAATTGTGGGGGTTATTTGTCCGTCAAATCAGGCGGTGGAGCGTAGAAAGCACCTAAGCCCTTCGGGACGTGCTCGTCCTGCCACCCATGATGCGACATGCGGCGGTAGGTAGCCCTGTACATCTCCGGTCGCTTCAGGCCGGGGTCTCCCTCCCAATCGTCGCGCTGATCCAACTGTGCCGCGAGATGGAATTCGTCCGGTGCACCCGTATCGGTGCCAGAAGACAGACGTCGTTTCGCCATCACGACAAGCACGAACCGTCGCCAGTTCTCTTTGACATCAGCCCTCCTGCCTCGCTTGGGCTCTGGCGCCGCCGAAAGCACGCTGCGCACCAGCTTGGCGAGTGGGCCGCCATGCTTGAAATCTTTGATCACCGGGTCAGGGTCTTGGCCTTGAAGAATTGCCCATTCGCGAAGGAGATGTTCGACATCCTGGCTCACGCTGCCACCCCGACGGCCGGGAGCGAGTGCGTTGCATCTGTCGACCCGAGCGACATCACAGCTCGTCGAGCGAGCTCTTCCGTCGCGTCCACGATGTATGCCGCATAGTGCTGCTCGATCATCTGGACGCTCGTGTCGTGGAGGGCGCCGACCAAGCGCACCGGCAGACCGGCGCGGAGCCCCCTGACGATCGAGCTATGACGCAGCGAGAGCATCACCGTGTCGGCCGGGACGGCTGCCGCAGAGATCGTCGCCGCCCAGAGCTTGTCGACCTCGTAGGCCTCACGCCATGCTCGCCGGCCACCCCGTTCCCAACGCCCAGGCTGATCCGTCGCCCTGTGCGTCCAGCGGAGCAGCAACGGCTCGCGCGAGCTTCGATCGCGCAGAATGGGTTCGAGGCGTGACAGCACGTCCAGCCCAACGGGCACCGCGACATGCTCCGTCGGCTTCACGGATCGTCCCTTGCGAGAGGTCGGGACCATGATGCGAAGGCGATCGGTCTGGACGTCTCCCACCGTCAGCCGAGCGATCTGCGAGAACCGCGCGCCCGTCGCGGCCGAGACCATGACGAGATTGCCGAAGTCACCGGTCGAATCTACGGCGCATGCTGCTTCGACGATCCGTCGGACGGCGGCATCGGTGAGGATCTGCTTCCGGGCGTTCGACGGCGTGGGCGTAGCCTTGGTGCCGCTTTTGATTTCACCCACCAGCCCAGCCGGCAAGCCTCGGCGGTGCACTTCGGCATCGCTGTTCAGCGCGGCCCGCAGGTCATTCAGCAACCGATTGATGGTGGAGGGCGCCAAGCGCGTCGGTAGCGTTCGGCGCCAGGCTAGAATCACCCCCGCCGTGAGCCGCGACAGATGCGTGCTTGCAAAAGTCTCGTCGGCAAGCACGTACTTCGCCAACCTGCCTTCGGCGTTTCGCCCTGCGCGCTCGGTTCTCGCCTTCCGACCTGCAGCGTAGTTGGTCACCGCCGATCGTACAGTCGGAGCCCTCAAGGTTTCTTCGGCGTCTGCGGCCGCTTCGAGACGAGCAAACTGCTGTCTCGCCCACGCCAAAGCTGCCGTCACGGCAGCCGGGTATGTGATCGCGTCTGCAGTGCTGCGGGCATCATCGGCCGGTGCGATCCGCTCCTCGATCCGCTTGCCGTCGATGACGAGCTTCGCGACCCAAGTCCCCCCGCCTTTCTCCGGCTGCCGGTAGCCAAGCGAGACGCCGCCGCGCCCGCCGGACACGCCATGCCAGTACGGGTTTTTGCGGGACGGGAGCTTCGACCGTTTCGCGGCCGTATCAATCGGCAAAGCCTTCGCCATCGGGCGTCCCACACTGCGTCTCACACAGGGGACAGGTTACTGAGGACGAATAAGTTTAGCAACAAGAGCGTACTAGATCGTGCCTGTACGTCTTATTTGACTATTAATTGCCCTCCGAAGGCAAAGGTCACACGTTCGAATCGTGTCGGGTGCGCCAATCATTTCATCACCTTCGCCCGATCTGTGTGGTTATCCTTGAGTGAGGGTTGTCCCGTGCGCGCCTTGCGGTGGGGATTCCGCTCGGTCCAAGATGGACGCCGGGAGATTACCACGCCGGCCCGTGAGACCTCCGACATCTGACAGCCTTTCAAGCCTGCTCCAGTGAGCGTCGGCGTCACTCGGGGGGTCTTGGCACTGGGGGTAAATGCCCGAAGATTTCCGCCCAGAACAACGCGTGGCTGGAAGTATTCGGGGTTTGCAGGGAAGGTATCGGCCGCCACGCGCGATTCTGCCGTGCCGGCTGGGGGCGTGCGTGGCGGACACGTCGGGGCGGAGGGCACGATCGACCTGGGACGGATCCCCTCGAAGACCGGCGATGCGTATCCCGGTCGTCAACCGCGATCCGCGCTGGCTCAGCCCACCAACCAGTGCGCCACGAGCATCACCGCAGATCCCGCAACGGCGAAGCCGAGCAGCGTGACACTGCTGACCTGATCGACCTTGTCGACGGTGTTGCCGACCCGGTGCTCGCGCTTCATGGCGGTGCTGTCCAGCCGCTCTCGACTGGAGCCGCCGTCGAGGATTGCGGACGTCGCCTGGTGCGGCTTGGCATCGAGATGGGTGAGTGTGGTCATGAACATGTCCGATCTGGCGAGAACGACGACGGGGCGGTTGTTATGGAAACGGTGATCGGCGGGGCTTGAGACGCAGCGGTCAGGAAAACGAGCCGAAACCCTCGAAATCGGACGACGGGGGAACCGTCGTGCGGGCTAGGCTGGAACCGGTGCCGACGACTGCGCCGCGATGATGACTGCGGGTCAGGTCCGAGGATTGATGGCACCCGCCGACGCGGGGTCGCTGGCTCAGTGCGATGCTCGCGGATGACCGTGCCCGTTGATCGGGCATGATATGGTTGCGCATGCTGGAAACCCTGCTGGTATGCCAGGACTGACTGGGTGTGAGCAGGGAATGTTTCGCCGGAAGGGACGTTCCGCCCGTCGCGGACGCAAGGAGTCGCAGGCGATCTTGGTCTCCGAGCCTTGAATGCGGCGCGCTCTGCAGCGGGTGCAGCGGCCTCTCATCTCCCTAGACCGCTCACCAAGGGACGATTGACGGATCGCCAAGATCCAGGGATGGCCAAGATCCAGGGATGGCCAAGATCCAGGGATGGCCAAGATCCAGGGATGGCCAAGATCCAGGGATGGCCAAGATCCAGGGATGGCCAAGGTCCCGAAGCCGCAGCGCCGGGCCGACATCGTTGGTGGGTCGAGCCTGCACAGGCTGACCCCTGTAACTTCTGACCCCTGCATTGAAAAACCCCGACCGCGACGCGGCCGGGGCTCCTTCATCGCGCGTCAGACATCGCGTCTTGACGCGAGCCGTGTCATGCCGATCAGGCGATCAGCAATCGTCGCCCGACTTGCCGACAGCCTGGTTCGCACCGGCGTTGTTCATCGCGCCCACGGTCCCTGGCGCGGCCGGCTGCTGGCCACCCGCGAGGTTCTTGCTGGCGGGATCCTCATTGCCCTTGGCGGCCGTACCCGAGCCCGGCTTCTCACCGACACCCTGATTGGCGCCGACATTGTTCATGGCACCGACGGTGCCGGGGGACGCCGGCTGCTGGCCGCCCGCGAGATTCTTGCTGCCCTGATCGACGCTCGAGCTCTTGTCGTTCGCCGCGTGCTGCTCAGGCGTCTTGCCCTTCACCGCTCCGGTGTTGCAGGGAGCCGCCAAGGATGCTCCGGACGTCAGCGCGAGAATGGCAGCGGCGCCGGCAATCATCGAGAATTTCATCGTGCGTTCCTCCAGATTTGTTATCGGGAAGAATAATTCCGCATCGCGAACTTCGGTTCCCATCCGGCAGGATCGTTTGGCAAGTTTGGCTGCCACCATATCTCTGTCCCCGCCCTGACGACTCGCTGCAGCGCAGACCACCTCTCATGATCAGCGTTGGGGTGCGCCTCTCAGGCCGGGAGCGGTGCGTCGTGGTCCGCCAACGCTGCCAGCCCCAGGCGGTAGGTCAGGTCGCTGTAGGCCAGTGAATCCGCCATGAACCGATTGAAAGCGGTGATCCACGCCGGCGTCAGGCGGATGAACTGTCGGCGCTCGCCGTGATGGCCGATGAAGCCCCGCTCCTTCGCGGCGCGCAGAATGTTGCGGATGTGCGTGCGGGAGACGACGAATTGCGGCGCGATCTCGGAGAGGTCGGCCTCCCGGATGGTGCTGTCGGCCTCCTCTCCGCCCATGCGACAGAGCGTGAACAGGATCGATAGGGCGCCCGTGGCGCTGAGAAAGAACACCACGTCGAGATTGCGCCACGCCACCGTGGCGGCGCCCTCGAAGACCGCGACCGAGGCGCTGCCATGGGCCTTCTGAAAGCGCGGGTCCCGCTCGAGGGCGAGGACATAGCCGGGATCCAGAAACATGACCTGCAGCGGTGCGAAATGCGCGGCCATCCACTCCCGGTCCCCCGCCAGGAGTGCTTCGGTCGGCACCAGCAGGCGTACCCGGCTGTCGGCCGGGTGGCGATGCAGTTCGAGAAAGCCGGTCTACACCAGGCGCGCCACGAAGTCGTCGATCAGGCGGGGGCTGGCGAAGCCGAACCCAATCACCACGTCCTTGAGGCGCGTCAGGGTCGGCCAGGTCTCGCGGTCGTCCTCGACGTAGCGCGCGTGAGGGCAGACGATGACCGCGAGGGTGGTGACCCGGCCCGCATCCGCGCCGAAATGCCCCGGGAAGGCGCCCATCCCGTAGACCTTGAGATGGTCCGCCATGTAGACGGCGTGCGCCTCCGGGAAATGGGAATGGAGAAGAATTTCCTCGACGGTTCGGTGCCCGGTCGTCTGAATGGCCTGCGTTCCGTCCCCAATCCCCATCCCCCTGGCTCCCGGCTGCGCCCCGCGGCGTCCGGGGCTTGCGCGAGCTGGTCGATCTGGGTCAGCAGGCTGTTGTAGCTGCTGACCAGCCCGTTGCGGGTGTTGAGCCCGTCGCCCCCCACCGTCGCGCTCGTGGCGGCCGAGGTGAAGGGATTGCCGGCGCCCGTCGCCGTCGCCGTCGCCGTCGCCGTCAGGGTCTCGGCGCCGTAATCGTTCATCGTCGAGATCGAGAGCTTGCCCGTGGTCGGGTCGATGACGGCCTAGGGTGTGAACCGAACCAAGACGTTGCGAGAGTTCTGGTTTTGTGATTCAGAGCCGCCGTTTGCAGCACGGAGGCGGCGATGGCAGACCTGTTCTGGCTCTCGGATGAGCAGTGGGCGGTGATGGAACCGTTCATGCCCAAGAACCAGCCTGGGCCAGAGCGGAACGATGATCGGCAAATCATCTCCGGCATCCTGCACGTGCTGACCTCAGGCTGCCGCTGGCGCGACTGCCCGGCCGCGTATGGTCCGCGCACGACCGTCTACAACCGCTTCAATCGCTGGTCCCGCCGCGGCTTTTGGCGGGCGATGCTGGGCTGCCGCTGGCGCGACTGCCCGGCCGCGTATGGTCCGCGCACGACCGTCTACAACCGCTTCAATCGCTGGTCCCGCCGCGGCTTTTGGCGGGCGATGYTGAGGGCGCTGGCCAAGAGCGGATGRGCGGGCGAGGCGGCCGCTATCGACAGCACCTACGTCAAGGCGCACCGCTCGGCGCATGGCGGTAAAGGGGGGCTCGTACGCAAGGCATCGGCCCGTCGCGTGGCGGCCAGACGACCAAGATCCACGCCCTCACCGATGTCCTCGGCCGCCCMGGCGTCCTTCTGCTGACGCCTGGCAACGCYAGCGACGTCRCCACCGCCCCAGCCGTACTCGCCGAGGCTCCCGGTCGGGTCCGTCGCYTGGCCGCCGACAAGGGCTACGACGCCGACTGGCTCCGGGCCGACCTGCGGGAAAAAGGCATCACGCCGATCATCCCCGGCAAGCGCGGCCGCAAGCGGAAGATCCGCCACGACAAGCGCCGCTACTGCGAGCGCTGGCGGATTGAAGCAAGNAAAAGGCATCACGCCGATCATCCCCGGCAAGCGCGGCCGCAAGCGGAAGATCCGCCACGACAAGCGCCGCTACTGCGAGCGCTGGCGGATTGAAGCAACCTTCAATCGCCTGAAGGACTTCCGTCGCATCGCCACCCGCTACGACAAACTGGCCCGCAACTACGCCTCGGCCGTCGCACTCGCTGCCGTCATCGCCTTCTGGTGCTGATCGAGTCCAGACCCTAGGCTCCTCATCACAAACGACTTCAAGGCAGTGCGCGTCTGTTGCGATGAAATAACTTGACCGCTGTTCAGAACCTCCTGCCATGAAAACAAGGAAACTCTCATCTGACCATTTGTGCCCCCGCGCTCGGAAAGTTGTTTTGGCTGGACGCGGATCAGCACTCGAAGCGCCCCATAATTCCAAGAGGCCGTTCTCATCCAGCATGCGGAATGCAATTACGCTCCGAAACGCAAACCGTATTATTGCTTTCTTATCAGTTGAAACGAAATCTGCTTCTAAGCTGTCTCGAAGATGATCTCACCGCGGTCGTCCACCGGGATCGCCCTTCTGGCTCTTGATCACCAGTTGCGACCCGACCAGATCCCATTGCCCTGCGGTACGGAGCGCAATGAAGAAATCCTGCTCTGATCCGGCATGGATGGAACGGGTTGATCGCGCGTCATGCACGGTATCTAGCCATCATTGCTGGAGGTCTGCAAAGGATCGTGAGTGGCCCCGCGGCTAAGTCCGCTTCGATGCATCTCCCGTCCAGAACCGGACGGGCAGGAAACCACCCGACCCGGTCGTAGAGCAGACCGTCGGATTGCGACCCGTTCCAGACATCCGGTTATACCTAGGCTGAATGCCGATTGTCTACTTTCAGACTAAGGTCGTATGCCCAACCCCGGCCAGTTGAACCACGAGCAACAACGATTGCCAAAATCAAATACCCGATAAAAGAAACGATAAACGATGGAAAAAACGAATTCGATCTGTCGAATGATTGGGTAAACCACTCGGTTGCGAGCGCCGGCGCCAATGAAAGCGCTGAAGATATAACCAAGTTAGCAATAAAACTACGCGTTTTGCAAAAAATTGCCCACACGATTATGTTGAGCATCCAAGTAATCACATAAAACGACGTAGATCCTAAATTATATATCGGGAATATAATGGCTGCCATTAAAATTGAAGCCATCATTATTTTGGCATTTAGTATCAAAAATGCCTGCGACAATGAGATAGCCAGAGAAACAAATATTCCGGCCAGCCAGAAGTAGGGTTTAGGCGGTTGTTTATCATCTGAGCGCATTAAGCAAATCTATTGGGTGTAGCTTCCAGTGACCACCCCGAACCGAAGTTGCCTCACGCCCGACGAATGGCCGCTTTCGGGAAGCGTTGACGCGGGCTTGTATGGCAGGGGTGGGTCGGGACCCGTCAGTCCGGTCTACGACAAAGTTGGGTAGATTTTTGCCGGTCCGCTTCTAAAAAGCAGGATCAAGTGTAAGCGCTCGGTGACGGCTGCCTTGTGGGGATAGGGCTTGGATCTGGATACAGGTGATGGCGCGGGATGGCGCTGTATCGGCCCTGTGTCTGGACCTATGACGAATACGCCTCACATCGTCGTCGCAGGAACGCGACGGACCTGGTCGCCCGAGCAGAAGCGCGCGATCCTCGCCGAGGCGGAGGATCCGGCGACGACGGCCTCCGCAGTGGCACGCCGGCACGGGCTTCATTCGAGCCTACTGTTCCGCTGGCGACGTGCTCTCCGGGCAGAAGCATCGGCGCCGACGATGGCGTCCCGCCCGAGCTTCGTTCCGCTTGCGCTGCCGGCTCCGCAATCTTCCGTCCGGGACGAGCCGTCCCGCCCTGGCGCCATCGAGATCGAGCTGGCCGGGGGGCATCGGCTGCGGGCCGAGGCGGGCGCGGACGTGGCGCTCCTGCAGGGCGTGATCGTGGCGTTGCTGGGACGATGATCCCGGTCCCCTCCGGTTCGCGGGTCTGGCTGGCGACCGGTCACACCGACATGCGCAAAGGCTTCGACGGGTTGGCCAGCCTGGTTCAGGATCACCTCGCGCGGGACCCGTTCTCGGGACAGGCCTTCGTCTTCCGCGGGCGGCAGGGGCACCTGATCAAGGTGCTGTGGTGGGACGGCCAGGGTCTGTGCCTCTTTGCCAAGCGCCTGGAGAAGGGCCGCTTCGTCTGGCCGGCGACGGCGGGGGCGGCCGCCGCGCTGACGCCGGCGCAGCTCGCCATGCTGCTGGAGGGCATCGACTGGCGTACCCCGGTGCGCACGGACCGCCCCCGCATCGCGGGCTGACACGCGGGTGCCGGCAACGGGCTTGCGCATGGGCCAGAACGGCTTAAGCTGTTGATGTGGCTCTCGATCCTGGCTCACTTCCCGATGACGTCGATGCGCTCAAGCGCATGATCGTCGGCATGGCGCGGGAGGCCGTCCACGCCAACACGCTGATCGAGAAGTTGCGCGGCGAACTCGCCCGGCTCAAGCGGGCGCAGTTCGGCGTCTCGTCCGAGAAGCTGAAGGCGCGCGTCGAGCAGCTCGAACTCGCCATCGAGGCGCTGGAGGTCGACGAGGCTGAGCGCCTGGCCGCCGCACCGGTCGTGGCCGACGCCGTTGAGGCCGCGCGAACCAAGGCTGCCCGGCGCACGCTGCCCGATCACCTGCCGCGCGAGAGCGTGATCCATCCCGGTCCCTGCGCCTGCCCATCGTGTGGCGGGTCCTTGCGCCGGATCGGCGAGGACGTGACGGAGACCCTCGATTACGTGCCCGGCCGCTTCAAGGTGGTCCGGCACGTGCGCGAGGCGTTCGCGTGCCGGGCCTGCGAAGGCATGGTGCAGGCGCCCGCCCCGCATCACGCCATTGCCCGCGGGCGCGCCGGAGCCGGTCTGCTGGCCCATATCGCGGTGGCGAAGTTCGACGATCATCTGCTGCTCTACCGCCAAGCCGAGATCTACGCTCGTGACGGGGTGGACCTAGCCACATCGACCCTGTCGGGCTGGGTGGGTGCGACGGCTGCCGCCCTCTCGCCGCTGGTCGACCTGCTTCGCCAGGACGTCCTGACGAGCTCGGACGTCCTCTACGGCGACGACACCCTTATTCCGGTACTGGCGCCAGGCTTGGGCCGGACGAAGACCGGACGGCTCTGGGTCTATGTGCGCGACGAGCGCCCCCATGGCGGCGTGCGGTCGCCGGCCGCCGTGTTCCTGGCCTCCCCGGAGGGGCGAGCGGCCGCTGGCGCATCTGGCCGCGTTCCAGGGCGTGCTGCACGCTGATGGCTATGCCGGCTTCAATCGCCTCTACGAGGGCGGGCGCACCGGCGGTGCCTTGATCGAGGCGGCCTGCTGGGTCCACACCCCGGCGCAAGTTCTTCGACGTGCACGCCAAGACCGGCTCAGCCATCGCCGGAGAGGCGTTGGAGCGCATCGGCGCCCTCTACGCCATCGAACGCGAGATCGCCGGCCAGCCGCCCGATCAGCGACAGCGACGGCGCCAGGATCGATCCCGGCCGCTGGCCGATGCCTTGAGAACCTGGGCCGAGACGATCCTGCCGCAACTCTCCGGCCCCTCGGATCTGGCCAAGGCGTTCCGCTACATGCTGAGCCGCTGGCGCGCACTGACCCGGGTGTTCGAAGACGGTCGGATCGGGCTCGACAACAACCCGGCCGAGCGGGCGCTCCGCGGCGTCGCGGTCGGGCGCAAGAACTATCTGTTCGCCGGCTCGGATCGAGGCGCCGAGCGCGCGGCCGTCTTCTACACCCTGATCGAGACGGCCAAGCTGAACGGTCTCGACACCGAGGCCTACCTGCGGGACGTCGTCACCCGCATCGCCGAGCATCCGGCCCGACGCCTCGGCGACCTGCTACCGTGGAATTGGGTCCCGCTCATGGGGCTCGCTCAGGCCGCCTGACCCGTAAGGTCCCTCACCGAGCGCTTACGATCAAGTAACCAGACGCTCCTTTAAATTCTGACGCACAACCGCTTCGCGCACGAAGCAAAAGCTGGCCACCTGCACAGAGGAGGGCACGCTGCTCTCGACCTTACATAGTCACACATGCTGCTGCGAGCGTCGCCCGGAAGCGGATATAGACTGCACCGTGCTCCAAAAGCAGGATAGTGAAGCCGGACTGCTGCAAGACGGCATTGGCCGGGTGCTAATGGCCTCCGTCGATGCGGACTGCGATCGTGGATCCCTCGATGCGGACTGGATAGGTGCGCAGGTCCCGAAAGTGCCATCCCGGTGAAACGACCCCGCCCGGCAAGCTGAACCAGGCTAGGTGCCGGGGACAGAACAGGCGCCCGGCGGCACAACGCCCCAGGGCCAGGTCCGCGCCCTCGTGCGGACAGGCCCGCTCGGCGGCGAAGACCCGGCCCCCGTCCTGGACGAGCACGAGATGGAGGCCTGCCACGCGGATGGGGAGGATCGCACGATCCGCCAGCGCCTCGACCCGGCAGGCCCGGACCCAGGTTCCCGCCTCAGCCTCCAAGATAGGCTTGGCGCACATGGGGGTCCGCGATCAGCGTTGCGCCGGGCCCCGAAAGGACTATGCGACCGGTCTCCAGGAGGTAGGCGTAGTCGCAGAGTTCGAGGGCGGCGAACGCGTTCTGCTCCACCAAGAGGACCGTGGTGCCGGTGTCGCAGATCGCCCGGATGACGGAGAACATGCGCTCGACGATGTTGGGCGCGAGGCCGAGGGAGGGCTCGTCGAACAGGACTAGCCGCGGGCGGGACATCAGTGCGCGCCCGATCGCCAGCATCTGCTGTTCGCCGCCCGAGAGGGTGCCGGCTGCCTGGCGCCGGCGCTCGGCGAGGCGCGGGAACTCGCCGTAGATCCGGGCCAGATCGGCGGAGACCCCGGCCGGGTCGCGCCGCAGGTAGGCGCCCATCGCGAGGTTCTCGGCGACGCTCATCTGCGGGAAGACGCGGCGTCCCTCTGGGCAATGGGCGATGCCCTGGGCCAGCACCTTGCGCGGATCGGTGCCGGTGATGTCCCGGCCGGCGAAGTGGATGCTGCCTGCACGCGCCGGAATCAGGCCCGAGACGGCTCGCAGCGTCGTCGACTTGCCGGCGCCGTTGGCTCCGACCAGGGCCACGAGCTGGCCCTCCTCGACCCTGAGCGAGAGGCCCTTCAGAGCGGTCACTGTGCCGTAGCCGCAGACGAGGTCGCGGATCTCAAGCATTGGCCGCCTCCCGGACGGATTGTGCGGCCGCGCGGGCGGCGCTGCCCTGGCCGAGATAGGCCTCGATCACAGCGGGATCGGACCGGATCACCGCCGGCGGCCCCTCCGCGATGAGGCGGCCGTAGTTCAGCACCACGATGCGGTCGGAGACCTCCATCACCATCGGCATGTCGTGCTCGACCAGCAGCAAGGTGACGCCGCGGTCGCGAATCGCGCGGATCAGGCGGACGAAGACCTGCGTCTCGGAGGCGTTCATGCCCGAGACCGGCTCGTCGAGGAGGAGCATGGCGGGCTCGGTCGCGAGCGCGAGCGCGACCCCGACGAGGCGCTGCTCACCGTAGGCCAGGGCCCCGGCCTTCTCCTGGGCCCGGCCGGAGAGGCCGACCCAGTCGAGGAGTTCGCGGGCACGGTCGCGCAGGGCCGCCTCACCGGCGCGATCCCGCCCGAGCAGCGTGTCGACGAGGCGCGCGCGGCTGCGGCGGTGGAGGCCGATCATTACGTTGTCGAACACCGTGTCGTCGGGAAACACGCTGGTGCGCTGGAACGTCCGGCTCAGGCCCAGCCGGACGATCTCGTGGGGCTGCAGGCCGTGCAGGCTGGTACCGCGGAAGCGGACCTGTCCCTGACTGGGCTTCAGGAATCCGGTCATCACGTTGAAGGCCGTGGTCTTGCCGGCGCCGTTCGGGCCGATCAGGCTGACGATCTCGCCGGGATGAACGTCGAAATGCAGGTCCGCGATGGCGACCAAGCCGCCGAAGCGCACGCCGACATGCTCCACGGAGAGGATGGGGACTGCGCGTTCGCTCACGGCCGAACCTCCGCGGGGACAGGGCTGGAGGACGCCGCCGCGGGACGGCGGGGTGCGACGAGGCGGACGAGGCCTGGAACGATGCCCCTCGGCATGACGAACTGGATCCCGATCAGCACGAGGCCAAACACCATCCACTGCGCTTCCGGTACCATGACCGGGCGCAGGGCGACGGGGAGCAGGCCGAAGATCAGGCCGCCGACCACGGGGCCGAGCAGCGTGCCCTTGCCGCCGCCCACCACCATGATGACCATCGTTACCGTGGTAGAGAACAGGAACACGTCGGGATCGATGATGCGCAGGTAGTGGGCGTAGAGGCTGCCCGCCGCCCCCGCCATCGCCGCTGAGATCACTGCCGCGAGGGTTAGCGTGCGAGTGGCGTTGATGCCGAGCGAGAGGGCGAGGGACTCGTTCTCCTTTAGGCCCCGCATGGCCCGGCCGAAGCGCGAGGCCACGAGGCGCCCGATGAGGACGTAGCAGAGCGTGCCGACCGCGAGGACGAGGTAGTAGTTCTGCAGCTTCGTGCGCAGGACCGTCGTGCCGAGGCCGGGAAGCCAGAGGCCGAGAGGTGGAATCCCCGTGAGGGCCAGGGGACCCTGCGTCAGCTCCACCCAGTTGAGTGCAACGAGGCGCACCACCTCGGCGAAGGAGATCGTCACGATCACGAAATAGGCGCCGCGCACCCGGAAGGAGAGGCGTCCGACGAGGTAGCCGCAGGCGGCGGTCGCCAGCACGGCGAGACCGAACCCGACGGCCGGCGGCCACGGCTCGTGCACGACGCGCAAGCCGCCGAAGAGCTCGACGTCGAAGCCGAGGCTCGTGAGGCCGCTGACGTAGGCGCCGATGCCGAAGAAGGCGATGTGCCCAAGGCTGAGCTGCCCGGTGAAGCCGAGGAGCAGGTTCAGACTCATGGCCGCGATGGTGACAACGCCCGTCGTGATCAACGCGTTGAGCAGGTACGGGTCGTGGCCGAGCGCGAAGGGCAAGGCGGCGAGCGCCGCCAGGAGTACGAGGGCGGGGAGGTGGCGCGTCCTGGAAGGCTGGGTCATCCGATGCGCTCCGCCTTGGCGAACAGGCCGGTCGGCTTGAAGATCAGCACCGCGATGATGATCAGGAAGCCCATGGCGTCACGGTAGCCCGAGGAGATGTAGCCGGCGCCGAGTTCCTCGGCGAGCGCCAGGATGAAGCCGCCGATGGCGGCGCCGGTGACGTTACCGAGGCCCCCCAGAATGACGATGGCGAACGCCTTCAACTCGGCCATGCCGCCCATCTGCGGGAACACGACGTAGACCGGGCCGAGCAGGGCCCCGGCTGCCGCCGCGAGGCTCGAACCCATGGCGAAGGTCGCGGTGTAGATCAGCCGCACGTTGACGCCCATCAGGGCGGCGGTGTCGTGGTCCTGGAAGGTGGCCCGCATGGCGAGCCCGAGCCGGGTGCGGTTGATCAGCCAGTAGGTCAGGCCGATCAGTACAAGGGCCGCTCCGAGCACGAACAGGCGCAGCCAGGACACCGAGACGGGGCCGAGCTGGAGCGGCGCGTCGGGGAACGGCGTCGGGATCGACTTGGCGACGCCGCCGAAGAGCCAGAGCGTGCCCGATTGCAGAACGATGCCGGCCCCGATCATGACCAGCATGGTGGTGTCCATGTCCGCGTTGCGCAGTGGTCGCAGCAGGGCTAGGTCGAGGGTCGCCCCGAGGAGGAGGCCGCCGAGGACCGCCGTCGGCAGGGCCGCGAAGAAGTTGAGACCCAGAGCTGTCACCGCCAGGTACATGAAGTAGGCGCCCACCGTGTAGAGCGCTCCGTGGGTGAAGTTTACCACGTTCATGATGCCGAAGATCAAGGTCAGGCCGATGCCCAGGAGGGCATAGGTGCCGCCCAGGATCAGGGTGTTGAGGAGGTGCTGCAGAAACTCGTTCATGAGGGCCCTCGCCGGAGCGGACGGGAGCCCGGCCGGCCCGGAGGCGGGCGACCGGGTATGGGAGCGGCCGGCGTTAGAGCTCGGGGACGACGACTTTGCCGGCTTCGATCTTCACGAGGTAGACGTCCGGCTTGCTCTGGCCGCTCTCGGACCCGGACGGGCCGGCCTTCGCGAAGCGGATCGGACCGTTGAGGCCGGTGAAATCCACCGACCAGAAGCCCTTGCGAATCGCGGCGGCGTCGGCGGCGCCGCCCTTCTCGATGGCCGCCGCGATGGCGCGGATGCCATCGTAGCCGCGGAAGCTCTCGGTGACGCCAGCGAACTCAAAGCCGCGCTTCTTCCACTCGCCGATGAAGTAGGCCGTCGCCGCCGGGTTCGGGGTCTTCTCGGGGTACCAGGGCAGGAAGGTGGTCAGGTGCATCGTCCCATCGGCCGCAGCCCCCGCCTGGGCGATTATTTGGTCGGGATTCTGCGAGCCGCCGGTGGTGATGACCCGCTTCTTGAGGCCGAGGGCCGCCATCTGCTTGAATAGCAATGTGAGCTGATCGACGGCGGCGGTGATCATGATGGTGTCGGCGTCCGACCCCTTCAGCTTGGAGAGCTGGGCGCTCATGTCCTGCGCGCCCTGATCCATGGTCTCCATGAGGCCGACGCTGACACCCTTGCCCTTGAGCATCTTGGTAAAATCGGCGGCCGCCCCCCGGCCCCAGTCGTTGTTGATGGCGAGGAAGTCGACCTTCTTCAGACCGATCTTCTCCACCAGGGGCGCGAAAGCCTCGGCCTCTAGCGCCGAGGGCGGCGAGATGCGGAAGACGAACGGATTGCCTGAAGTGGTGATCTTGCCGGAGGACGAAGTCTCGACCAGCATCGCGGTCTCGTAATCGGCGAGCTTGGGCATTACCGCCAGGGTGAGGCTAGATCCCCAGGCTCCCATCAGCACCGGCGTCTTGTCGCTGGTGATCAGCTTCTCGGCCACCGCCGCGGCTTCGGTGGGGTTGCTCTTGTTGTCCTCGATGACGAGTTCGAGCGTCCGGCCCAGGACGCCGCCCTTGGCGTTGATCTCGTCCGCGGCGATCTTCGCGCCGTTGACCACGTAGGTGCCGGAGGCCGCGAATGGGCCGGTCAAGGGCTCGTTGACGCCGATCCGGATCGCCTGGGCCTGGGCGAATCCCGCCGAGAGGCTGAGCGCAAGCGTGAGGGCGGGGAGTCTCGTGAGGCTGCTGCGCGTCATGGTGGGCTCCGGTCTCGGTGGGCGAATGGGAAGGCGAAGGCGGTCTGGCGAGGATGAAGGGCGCTCAGAGGCGCCGCAGAGGCGCCAAGAGGGCGGCGAGGCGCCGCCGCAACGGCGCTAGGAGGGTGGAGAGCAGGAGGTGCAGTGGGTTCAGGCCGGTCGTCTTCGGAGCCGGGGCGCCTGAGAGCCGGGCCTCGAGGTTCCGGGTGAAGTCCGCACAGAGCCGTCCGGCGAGATCGCGTACGAGCCCGGGCCGGCCGAACTGTGCCAGCGGTCCCTTTAGGGTGTAGCCGATGGCGAGATCGACTCGGGCCGTGCCGGTTTCCTCACCCGCCATGACCCGGTAGCGGATCTCGCCCTGGGCGGCGGACCGGCCGCCGGCATCGCTGCCCGCGCCGACGATGCGCCCCGACCGGGTCTCTTCGTCCTGGCTGATGCGGGCCCGCCCGCGGAATTGCGCCGCGATGGGGCCGATCCGCACCTGGAGGGCGCCCTCGACGGCCTCCGGGCTCGGTGGGCCCGTCAGCACCGCCCCGGGCAGGCAGGCGGCCACGGCCTCCACGTCGCCGAACGCGGCGAAGACGATCTCGGGCGGATGCGCCACCTGGAACGACTGTTCGAACCGGTGGGCAGGCACGAAATCTGCCCCGAGATCCGCAGTCGGCAGCGTAGCCATCGCCGGAGGGCTCGCCGCGGCCCGGGGCAGCGGGGTTCGGGCTGCTGCAACGGACGTACCGGGGCGGGCCCCGATGGGTCCGAGGGGGCGGTGCGCACCGGTCTCCGGCGCGATGCCCCGAGCCCGGCGCTCGGCGAGGACGCTGTGCACGGCCCGGACGATGCCGACATAGCCGGTGCAGCGGCAGAGGTTGCCGGAGAGGCCGGCCCGGATCCGGCGCTCGTCCGCCTCCGGCAGGCGCAGGACGAGATCGCGGGCGGCGATAAGCATGCCGGGCGTGCAGTAGCCGCACTGCAGGGCGTGCTCGCGGTTGAAGGCGGCGCGCAACTCGCCGGCGACCGGATCATCGTCGAGCCCCTCGATGGTGACGATCTCGGCGCCGGCGCAGGCCCCCGAGAAGGTGAGGCAGGCGCGGGCCGGCTCGCCGTCGAGGAGCACCGTGCAGGCGCCGCAGACCCCGTGCTCGCAGCCGAGATGCGTGCCGGTGAGATCGAGAGCTTCGCGCAGGACGTCACCGAGATGCGTGCGCGGCTCGGCGCGCAGGCTCCGGGCCCGGCCGTTCACTGTGAGGTCGAGGGGCAAGCTGTCATCGCGAAGGGCGGCCGATGCGGTGCTCATGCGGCCTCGCTGACGGTACGGGTGGGGGACGGTGGCAGGGCGGTGGAAGGGAGCGGGGCTGCAGCTTGGGCGACGGCGCGACCCAGCACGGTGACGTGGACGTGGCGTGCCACCGCGTCCGTCATGCCGGCCTGCCGCAGGACAGCCTCGGCGGCGCGGGCGTCGAAGCGCTCGCCGAAATCCCGGCCGATGCGGCCGCCGAACAGGTCGCGCGGGTCCGGCACCAGCAGGGGCGCTCGCTCGATGGCGCCGACCACTACCCGGGCGCGCCCCGCATCGGGCTCGATCCGCACGGCGCCGATGGCGTGGGCGAACTCGCCGATCTTGGAGCAATGCTTGGCGTAGCCCCAGGCGGCGCCGGGACTCAGGGCGGGGATCCGCACCGCCACCAGCATCTCGCCGGGCGCCAGGGCTACGTCGAGGGCGCCGGTGACGAAGCGTTCGACGGCCAAGCGCCGCCGTCCGGAGGCAGTGACCAGCTCGACCTCGGCGCCGAGGGCAACCAGCGCACTGACCCAGTCGGCGGCGGGATCTGCATGGACCAAGGAGCCGCCGATCGTGCCCCGATTGCGCACCGGCCGGTAGGCGATGGCCGTCGCCACGCGGGCCATGGCCCCGCCGGTGAGGTCCGGAACGCGCCCGTCCTCAATGTCTGCGTGGGTGACGCAGGCGCCGAGCACTAGGGTGTCGCCCTCGATCGCCGCGCGGCGCAGCTCGGGAATGCCCGTGATGTCGAGGACGCGCTCGGGCTCGGCCAGACGCAGGTTGAGCATCGGGCCGAGGGACTGGCCCCCGGCCATCAGCTTCACGCCGTCTCCGGCCTCGGCCAGCCGCGCCAGCAGGGCGGCGAGGTCGCCGGGGCGCTCGTAGGCGAAGCGGGCGGATTTCATGCGGCCTCCCGGGGGCGTGCGAGGGCAGCTGCGCGGGCCTCCAGCACGGCCTCGACGATGCGGTGCTGGCTCACCGGCGCATGCAGCATCGTCGCGCCGAGGGGGCGCAGGGCGTCGTTGATCGCGTTGGCCAGGGCCGCCGGCGGTGCGATCGCCCCGCCCTCGCCGATGCCCTTCACGCCGAACTGCGTGTAAGGCGAGGGCGTCGCCATGTGGTCGATGCGCGGCTCGGGCACCTCGGCGGGACCTGGCAGGAGGTAGTCGGCGAAAGTCGAGGCGAGGGGCTGCCCGCGGGCATCGAAGCGCATCTCCTCGTAGAGGGCCGTGCCGATCCCCTGCGCGAGGCCGCCATAGATCTGGCCGTCGACTACGAGCGGGTTCACCAGGGTGCCGCCGTCCTCGACGATCACGTAGTCGAGGATCTCCACCGCACCGAGATCCGGGTCCACCGCGACGACGGCCGCGTGGGCCGCGTACGAGAAGGTGCCGGAATCACGCTGGGGCTTGTAGCCTGCGGTAACTTCGAGCCCGCCGGCATCGACGTCGCGGGCGAGATCCTGCGGGCGCCGGTACCAGGTGTGCGCGATCTGCGCGAGACCGATGTCACCTGAGGGACCGATGACGCGGCCGGCCTCGAAGTGGCAGGCCGCTGGGTCGGCCTGGAGCAGGTGCGCGCCGATGCGCAGGGCGCGGTCCGCGAGTTCGCGGCAGGCCGCCGCCACGGCGCCGCCCGCCATCACCATTACGCGCGAGCCCCAGGAGCCGGTGGAATAGGGCGTCATCGCGGTGTCACCGTGAACGACTCGCGTCCGCGCCACCGGCACGCCGAGGATCTCGTGCGCCACCTGGGCCAGGGTGGTCTCCAGTCCCTGGCCGTGGGAATGCGCTCCGATCCGGAGTTCGAGGCCTCCGTCGGGCGTCAGGCGGGCGCCGGCCTGCTCGTGGCCGGGCACCATGGGGATGCCCCAGCCGGAATAGACCGAGGTGCCGTGCGCCGCCTGCTCACAGTAGATCGACAGCCCGAGGCCGATCCGGCGCCCGTCAGGCTCGGGCGTCCGCTGGCGCGCTCGCACGGCCTCGACGTCGATGGCAGCGAGGGCGCGCCGGAGTGCCTCCGGGTAGTCGCCGCTGTCGAAGTGCTTGGCCGTGATGTTGTCGAAGGGCATCTGGTCGGCCCGCACGAGGTTCTTCTCGCGGACCACCCAGGGCTCCAGGCCTGCCTCGGCCGCCACCGCGTCGAGGATCAGCTCCATTGCGAAACAGACGCCGGTTCGAGCGACCCCGCGATAGGGCAGGATCGGGCACTTGTTGGTGGCCACCGACCAGGTCCGGCAGCGATAGGACGGGAAGTCGTAGGGGCCGGGCAGGATGCTCGCCACCTGCGCGGCCTCCAGGCATGCCGAGAAGGGGTAGGCCGAGTAGGCACCGGAATCGACGGTGGCCTCGCAATCGATGCCCCGTAGGGTGCCGTCGCGCTCGGCGTAGGCTGTGATGCGGTAGTGGTGCTCGCGGCAATTAGCGTTGGCGGTGAGGTGCTCGCGCCGGTCCTCAAGCCAGCGCACCGGATGGCCGACCCTGAGCGCCAGCCAGGCGAGGCAGACGTCCTCGGCGAGCAGGATGGCCTTGTAGCCGAAGCCGCCGCCGACGTCGGGCGAGACGATGCGCAGGCGTCCCTGCTCGACCCCAAGACATTCGGATAGGCCATTGCGCACGATGTGCGGCATCTGGCTCGCCGTGTAGACCACGAGCTGGTCGAGGCGGTTGTCGAGATGCACGACCGTGCCCCGCCCCTCGATCGGCGCCATGCATTGGCGGCCCGTGGAGAGGGTACGCGAGACCCGGATCGGCGCGTCGAGGGCGGCCGCGAAATTCACGTCGACGAAGGTCTCCAGGAAGATGTTGTCGCCCCAGTGCTCGTGGACCAGGGCGGACCCCGGCGCGCGGGCCGCCTGCATGTCGTGGACCGCCGGCAGCTCCTCGAGGTCGAGGGCGACGGCCGCGGCGATGTCCTCGGCCTCGGCCCGGGTCGGGGCGAAGCAGATCGCCAGGAGTTCGCCGACCTGGCGCACCTTGTCCTTCGCCAGGACCGGTTGCTCGGAGACCTTGAAGCCAGCGAGCGCCGAGACCGCCCGGATCGGCTGCACGTCCGCGAGGTCGGCCGCGGTGAAGACCTGCCCGCGATAGGCCTCCGGAACCTGGATGGCCCGGATGCGGGCATGCGCGAGGGGGCTACGCACGAAGGCGACGTCCTGTAGGCCGGGCAAGCGCAGGTCGCCGACATACTGTCCGCGCCCGCGCATAAGGCGATCGTCCTCTTTGCGAGGCAGGCGGGCGCCGACGCCCTCGGTGAGCGGGCTCGCATCGGTCATGCGGACGGACCTCCGTCGGACAGGCCCGCGACGAGGTCGCGGGCGGCACGGACCAGGGCGCCGCCGGGGCGGCGCAGTTCGTTCAGGATTGAGAAATGCTCTGCACCGGCCACGGGCAGCAGAGCCCCCGGTGCGTGGTGGGCGCTGCGCAAGGCGTGTAAGTCGCGGGCATCGCGGACCAGAGCCGGGCGTTCAGCGGTCCCGTAGGCGATAGCCAGGGGCTTGGCCACGACCGGCTGGCGCAGGGGCGAGAGACCCGCGACCTCCGCATCGGTGAGGCAGAGGGCCTCGTTCAGGCCCGTGTCGCGGATCGGTCCGAGCTCGTAGACGCCCGAGATCGCCAGCCCCGCCACCACGGCGGGGTGATGGAGTTGCAGGGCGGCGAGATGGGCGCCGGCCGACCACCCGGCGAGCACCAGGGGACCGGCAATTCCGTGCGCCGGTCCGTGCTCGGCCAGCCAGTCGAGGGCGAGGCCGATCTCCGCGACGATCCGGGTGAGGCTCGCCTCTGGTGCGAGGGTATGGCCCGGCATCGCCACGGACCAGCCGGCCGCGGCGGGCCCCTCGGCTAGGCAGGCGAAGAGATCGCGGGAATTGCGCTGCCAGTAGCCGCCATGAATGAAGACGAGGCAGGGTGCGGCCGGGTCGGCGGCCGGGTAGAGGTCGAAGGCCGTGCGCGGCGCGGGCCCATAGGAAATGTCGAGCGCCGCGGGATGCACCGCCCGGTAGGCTGCGGAGGCCGCGTTGCGCGCGGCCGCCTGGGCGGCGGCATCGGGCACCGCGCCATTGTTGTCGTAAGCGGCGTCGCGGGCGGCCCGGTCGAGGCGCGCCCAGGCGCGCCGGGGATCGGGTGGCAGCGGGGTATCCGGCGTCTGGTGGTCGCCCATGCTGTCGGTCTCCCTGCGATCGTATGCCTGCATGCCCGGGATTAGGCCGCGACGGCCTGGGGTAGGATCGGTGAGTCGGCGTCGAAGCGCTTTCCGGCGCGCAGGCAGAAGGCCGGCTGCAGCAGGCGCTGGGCGATCACCTGCGTGTCCTCGTTGTCGCGCAGAAGGAAGCGGCCGCGATGATCGTGCAGCACCGAGACGTCGGCGGCGAAGCCCGGGGTCAGGGCGCCGATGCGGTCGGACAGGCCCAGCATCTCGGCCGGGTGCTGCGTCACCATCGGGACGACCTGTTCGAGGCTGAGACCAAGCGCCATCATCGAGCTCATGGCTTGGGTCAGGCTGAAGCGGGCCTGGCCGAGGAAGGGGTGGTTCTCGTCGTCGTGGTGCTCATCGGGCGTCCCTGCCGGCCGCGGCACCTCGGTGTTGTAGCCGTGCATGTCGGCCCCGAGGGTGTAGGGCACGACGCCCGCCCGCAGGGAGGCGCGGGCGACCCGGTAGGAGAAGTGGCTGCCATGCCCGACATCGACCCGCAGGCCGGCGTCCATCGCCGCCCGGATGATCGGGTGGACCACGCCCTCTTCGTTGATGAAGCCGCCGGGATGGCGGGTGAACGGATGCGCGAGGTAGTCCCCGGGGCGCAGCAGCGGGATCACCCGTTCCATGATCGTGTTGGCGTCTTCGCCGTTGGCGCCGCTCTCGGGCAGGCCCCAGAGCTGGCCAAAATGCACGTAAAGCGGCAGGTCGGCGCGGCGGCTGATCTCGGCCGCCATCTCCATGACTTTGATGCCCCAGCGGGCGAACCCGCCGATCTCGGCGTGCCCCTTGATGCCGCGCACGAGGTCGCGGTTCTCCACCGCCGACTTCACCGTGGCGTCGATGTCGACGCCTTCTGGGCTATAGAGATTGGGATAGAAATGCCCTTCGAGACCACCGACCAGATAAGCCGAGAGGAAGGCGTAGACCCGGGTCTCGGCCGGCTCGGCGATGAAGTGGCGGAACCCCGGCAGAGTCATGCAGGACGCGCCGCCCTGGTCGATCACTGTGGTCACGCCCGAGCGCACGCCGACCATGTCCGGCGGCAGGCCGAACCGGCCAGTCACGTACTGGTAGACGTGCCCATGCGTGTCGATCAGGCCCGGTAGGACCAGCTTGCCCGCGACGTTGACCACCTCGGTGGCGGCGGATGGGATGATGCTGTCCGCCACCGCGGCGATCCGCCCGTCGCGGATGGCGACGTCCTTGAGGCCGTCGATGCCCGAGACCGGGCAAATCACCCGGCCGCCGCGCAGAAGCATGTCGTACCGTCCATCGTCCATTCGGCGTCCTCCAGCGTCTCGCATCGGCCTATGCATCGCCGCGACCGGCAGATGCGAAGTATGCTTCGCATCTGCTCCAAGCATGGTATGTGCCAGGAGCCGTCCGAGATGCGGATCGCGCGGGGAGGCACAGGACGCGGATGGACGAGATCAGGCCGGTCGAAGCCGGGACGGCGCTATCGCCGCAGCGCGTTCAGGAACCCGGGCGACCCTGGCCCCTGCCGGAACGGCCGGGTTTCCTGATGCGACGGCTGCATCAGATCCACGTCAGCCTCTTTTCCGAGCGTTGTGGCGCATTCCGCATCACTCCGCTGCAGTATAGTCTGCTCTCTCTGCTGGCAGAAAGGGGTGAAGCCGATCAGACGACGCTGGCCAATTCGGTCGCCTTGGACCGGACGACGACGACCGGGGCTCTGAAACGCCTCGAAGCCCGCGGCTTCATCGAACGCGCGGTATCTCCGACCGACCGGCGCGCCCAGTGCTGTCGCCCGACCCAGGCGGGGCGTGACCTGCTCGAGCGCATGGAAGAAGCCGCGCGCCAGGCGCACGACGCGACCCTCGAACCCCTCGCGGGCCCCGAGCGGGAGGTCCTGATCCGGCTGATGAAGAAGATTACCGCAGCCTATCAGCAGCGGCAGGGCGGCGATGGTGTGATGACCTGATTCAGCATCACTCTTACGGAATGTATTAATTGCAAGAACGGCAACCTCTTTATTCCAAATCGTCTCCATTCAACAGCTTGTATGATTAAAGAGCATAGGCTGATTCGAACCATACGCTGTTGATTAGGGGTAGAAGTCGTCGAGAGCCGTCGCTCCAAGAACGGTGTGACGTCCGCGCTGTGTCTCGAAGTTGGATCTCCCGTGACGTTCCGTGCTTAACGGATCCTTCCGAAGTACCGGCACAAGCAGGAGCGACGTCCGCTTACGAGCAGTTTGAGCGGTTGCTAGAACGGCGGCTTTGGGTCGAGACCCGTCCGTCCGTTTTACGACCGGGTTGGGTGGAATTCTGCCGTTCCGCTTCGGAGCGAGCAGTGTATCTAAGCGGACGTTGTCGACCCATCGCTGATGCCGTCGAATAGATCGACCGTCACATAAGGCGGTTGCCGGCGGCTCATCCCCTGCCTCTCGCACCGAGCGCGATCCCGAACAGGATGGTGAGCGCAGAGACGATGAGTAGCGGATCGAGCCCTTCGGCTAGGACGATGGCAGACAGTCCGATGCCCAGCACGGGTGTCGCGAGGACGCCGAGAGATGCCGTGGTCGCCGGCACGCGCCGGTTCACGACGGTCATCGCCCAGAAGCCGAGCGCCGTACCGATGAAGCCGTTGTAAGCGAGCGCCAGCAGGGCCGGGGTGCCGATCCGGGACGGCGGTGGGCCTTCGAGCGCAAGAGCCAGGATGACGAGGGCGACCGTCGCGAGCAGGCATTGCCAGGGCATGAGCTGGAGCGGCGTCGCAACCCAACGATGAGCCCGGGTGTAGACGATGCTGACCGACCAGCAGAGCGCGGCAAGGATAATCAAGCCGTTGCCGAGAAGGACCGTCTCATCACCCCAAGCGAAACTGCTTGGTTTGAAGAGCATTAGTAAGCCGACAATGCCGATCGCGATGCCTGCTGCTTGCCGCGCAGAGACGCGCTCGCCCAGAAACAGGAAGGCGGCGGGAGCGACCCAGAGCGGCGTGGTGTAGCCGAGCACGATGGCCCGGCTCGCGGGGACGAAGACAAGCCCCGCCGTCATTAAGCTCGCGAAGGCCACCATGTGGAACAGCGCGATCACGAGGACGATCGGCAGATCGCCCCGGGGCGGCAGCCTCAGCTGCCCGGCTGCAGACAGCGACGGGAATAGGACGAGGGCGGCGAGGCCAGTGCGGATCGCGACAGCCCAGAGCGGCGTGACGTCTTGCACTGCCACCTTCATGACGACCCAGTTGAGGCTCCAGGCCACCACGACGAAGGCAAAGAGCCAGATGATGGAGGCGGTGGACACCGCACTTGGGTCGTCGGCCGATAGCGTGACGGAGGGCGAAGTTGTCACGGTCGTCTCCAGCGAGGAGCCACGGCTTGGCCCCCCCAGCGTCAAGTCAGGCATACTGCGCGAGGCCGCGACCGAGCGACCAATTCTCGCGGGCGCCCTCGACGATGTTGATGAAGAGATCGTCAGCTCGGATGCCGGGCTCGTCGCCGAGCAGCTCCGCGATACGCCGATAGAGCGCTTTCTTCTGATCGACGGTGCGGGTGTTCATGGCGCTGATCTGCACGAAGATCACGTCGTCGCTGCGGTCGATGCCGCCGTAGGTCGCGCCGTAGCGGAAGTTCGCCTCTCCGTGCTCGGTCAGCGTCATGAACTGGTCGTCGTCCGGAACGCTGAAAGTCTCGCGGAGGGCTCGGTACAGGCCGTCGAAAATGGCCTGCTTGTAGGCGTCGGGTTTCCCGGAGCGCAGAGATACGGAGATGAGCGGCATGGTGCACCTCGTTTGACGCTCGGAGTTGTAGAAGTTCAGCCGACATTACAATATGCTATCGTCGCCGATTTCAGAAATAACGACTTGTTATGACGTCCAAGCCCCTCGACCTCGATGCCGTGCGTGCGTTCATTCACGTGGCCGAACTCGACAGCTTCACGCGCGCGGCTGAGGCGATGGAGACGACGCAGGCGGCCGTCAGCCTTCGCGTCCAGCGGCTGGAACGGAGGGTTGGCCACCAGCTCTTCGAGCGGACGCCCCGCTACGTGAAGCTCTCACCGCACGGCGTCGCCTTCCTCGAACGAGCGCGCGAATTGGTGGACGCACATGAGCGGGCGCTCGCGGTCTTCGGGGAGGCCCGGCAACGCATCGCCATCGGGATCAGCGACCATGTCGCGGGGCCGGATCTGCCAACGCTCATCGCGCGTCTGACCACGCAGGATCCTCAGCTTCTCATCAAGATCAAGATCGGCTCGTCCGGCGACCTGCTGCAGAGCTACGACCGCCGTGAACTCGATGCGGTGATCGCGCGCATGAATTTGGGCCGGGATGACGGCGAAGTTCTGGCCCAGGAGAGCTTCGGATGGTTCGCTGGGGCAGGCTGGCAGCCTCGTGCGGGCGAACCGCTGCCGGTCGCCATGTCGGCCGAGCCGTGCGGCGTCCGCGCCATGGCCGGGCGTCTCCTCGACACCGCCGGCATTCCCTGGATCGAGACCTTCGTCGGTGGCGGCGTGTCGGCCGTCGCAGCCGCCGTGTCGGCCGGGCTCGGCGTCGCGGCCCTGGCTCCACGAATGCTTCCGCTCGGTGCCATCGACGTCGGCGCCAAGCTGAGGCTCCCGAAGATCCCCCACCTCCCGATCCTCCTCCATACGAGAATCCAAGGCGGTCCGGCGCACGATCTGCTCACCACACTATCGGCTGCCTTCCGTAGCGCAGTGCGGGCGTGACGAGGCATTTTTGCTAAGTGTGACCCTCAAGACCACCCACGGCAATCGAGCTCGGTAGGAGACGTCTGCTATCGGTGAACGTCCTGTTGACGCCAGAAGACTGGCATGGGTCGAAGTTGGCACGGTGACGATCGAGATCAGCCGCGCGTCGAGCCCGCAGATCAAACTCGATCTCCGCAGGGCCGGGTAGCTACACCACTACGCAGACGATCGTCAGCGTGCCCCGCCTCGACCCATTGCGGACTTTCGCTCGAAGGGAGGTTCGATACTGTCAGTCCGTTTGGGGACGGGAAATCATGGTCGAGATCAGGCGGACGGCCTCCACCACTTCGGTCCCATGCCGGGGGGACAACCGAGAGGGCAGCCGGGCGCCAAACAGGCGCCAGAGGTCGTGGCATTCGGCATACCTCGTCGTGCCCAGGAGCCAATCGCCGAGGTATGGGCGCCAAGGTGCCGTTGCCTCATCATCGGCCACCATGACCCACTCCGCGACTGCAACGAGCGCTGTGTCTCGCACTTCGCAGGCGAGGGCAAACCAGAGTAGCCCGACCCCGTGGAAGGCGGCCTCCTCGTCCGGACCGGACGGTAGGTGTGGGATGAGCCATGCCATCAGTGCCGTTCCGGCCGCATCGATGCCTGCCATGGCTCTCTGGCGTTCCCGCAGCGGTAGGATTTGACCGAGCGCATACAGGCTGTCGATGAGACCGGCGATCGACTGGTTGCTACCGATGATGTTGTGGCGGTTCTCCGGCCTACCGTAGGCGCGCAGGAGCGCCGCGCAGGCGAACGCCCGACGCCAGTGCCGCTGCTCCTGGCCGGGCTCAGACTGCGGCCTGTCCCAGCGCGTAAATTCCAGAACCTCGGTTGGCTTGCCCTGCCCGAGATCAAGAGCGCCCCCGTCCAGCAGGCGGCGCAGGGCCATCAGGTGCTCGTCGGCGTCGTACCCGTAATCTGCTTGAGCGACGAAGCGCAGGTCCTGCTCGCCCAACATCCCGGCCAGCAATTCAACGAGCGCGTCTTCATCCGGCGGCAGGGTTTCTGGTAGGAGTGGCAGCATAAGGGTTGCGGGTGGTTTAGGTGACCTCGGATCGAGCATTGATTGTGGCGCAGCGATGAACGTCTGCAAACGACCCACGTTGGTCATTAAAGCCTTCCTTCGTGCTCCTCAAATGCGGACGTTCCACATCCGGACGCCATGTGCCATGCGCGATCTTGGCCACGCCAACATCGCTTCGCGGTTACGGTTGCACTTGTGGTGCAGCCTCCCTGATTTGGTCGATCAGGAACGCTTCCGCGCGATGCCAAGCCTCGTCGTTGTCGCCACGAAAATTGAGCTCACGTGAGAAGAGGACCCCGCCCGTCTGGGCGTCGACGATCCGAGCCCACATCTGCATGATCAGGGTACTGCTCTTGTGAACGACGCCAACGAAGACCAGCTCGGCTCCTTGCGAGCGCGCCATCGATAGCAGGCAGTCGGTGGTTTCCTTGATGCAGGTGCGCTGCACGTCCTCGGCGAGCACTGGCACTGTGTGGTACCGTCCCAGCGAACCGAGGTCGGACGTTAGTTCGACTGCCATCGACTGCAAGCGGAGGCGATGCTCGTCTGTTTGATCCTTTGGCTCCGCTGAGGTGTCGAGCAGCTTGATCGGAAGCACCGCGAGCGTTGTCGCCGGCGGCTGCGCCTTCGCCGGCACTGCCATGGCGCTAATCGCAAGCAGCAGGGCAGCGACCTTGCAAAGGCGGCGTGGTCTCGACCGCGACGTCCGGCGGGGTTGCAGGCTGTACGCGAAGGCTGAAACGGGCTGCTCATACATCAGGGGGCGGTCCTCCTCGCGCAGGTCGTTTCCATGCCGAGCATGGGATCGCCTGCGTTGACGCCGAGGATAAGCGGTTCGCTCGCACCCGAATTGCCATTTCGCGCCATTCGGACAGGCGTCCGTCGCGGATCAGTCCGTGCCCAACCGTCTCCTTTGGACGCCACTCCGCCATTGGCTCGGTGTGACCCCGGTCCAATCCAGGAATGCCCGGGTGAAGTGGGCGGCATCGGCGTAGCCGAGTTCCAAGCCAACGCGACCGATGGGGAGCGTTGCCATGGCCAACAGCTCCTTCGCCCGGTTTCCGAGGACCTGGCGCTGGATGTCAGCATAGCGGGTCCCGGCCTGCTCCAGCCGGCGCTGCAAGGTCCGGCGCGACAGACCGAGGCGGCGGGCGACCCAGTCGATGGAGGGGCGTGCTTCGTTCAAGCTCAACGCGATGAGCTGGGCGACGCATGCGAGGAGGTCGTCTTCGATCGGCCTACTCTCTGTCGTGCCCTCAAGGGTGGGATCGAGGCGGCTTGGATTGGCCGTGTCGCAATCATGGGCGGGGAACACGAGGCCGGCCCGTGCCCCAAACGCAATCTCGCAGCCGAACAACGCCTCGATCTCCCCGCGGGCGAACATGCTGGCCCCTGTGACCACGGCGCGTTCCGGACGCCAGGTGGATCCAAGGAAGTGCCGGACGGTACCGAGCAGGTATCCGAGCGCCAGGACCTCGTTCGCCTGACGTCCGCTGTCGATCCGCTCCGCTACCGTATAGCCGTAGAACGCGTGCGCGCCCTGCCGGCGTAGGCCTGTCCACGTCGCGGTTTGCAGTACGACGGGGGTGACGACCTCGACCCGCGCCAAGGCGGCACCAAGGGTGTTGGCTTGGCGAACCTGAACGCCGATGGGCCCAAGCCCAGAGATGCCGGTCAGCATCGAGAGCCGCGCGGGCAGCGCCGGATCGCCGATCTCGTTTATTGCGGCCTCGACGAGCCGAAGCTGGTCGCGCAGCAGGATCAGGCGGTCGGGCTCTTCGAGCAAGGTCAGCGGCATCTCGGCACGAGCGAACACCCGTGCGAGCGATCCGCCCGCGGCCGTGACCGCCTCGGCGATTGGCCCCATCGTGCATGCCCTGGTCAGACCGTATCCCGCCATGCCCCCTCCACGGGCGAGACGATCGCTGTGCTGGCACCGAATGGCAAGACCGCGTCACGCCGGCAGCATACGCCCGTGTCCAAGAGATCTTCGCGTGATTGCGAAAGACCAGGGGGACGCCATGCCGACGCTCGCATTCGATGATCGCAACATCACATGGCAAACGACCGACGGCTTCGATCATGCCGCCTTCTTCATCTTGAACGTCGATGAATCGGCGCGCAGTGTCGACCTGCTTTTCAAATTTGCGGCGAACGAACGCATCGCGCTGCACCGGCACGGCGCGGACTATCGAACGCTTGTCCTGCAGGGCGAACTGAGGATCTATCGACCCAACGGCGACCTGAAGGAGATCCGTCCGGTCGGGAGCTACGTCTCGGGCCAGGCCGGTGGCGAGCCTCATACGGAGGGTGGCGGCGAGCAGGATGTCATCGTCTTCTTCACGAACCGCGACGTAGACGGCCCGGTCTACGAGATCCTCGACGATCGCCACGAGACGGTGGCCACTTTTGGCATGTCCGACTTCAAGGCGCTTTTCCAAGCCCAGGCGTCATCGACCAGCGGACCGTGACCTTGCTTCCCGAACCGGACGTTTCGCAACCGACCCAACCTCGCTGTAACAGTAGAATTGTATCGGCGTTGGGAGCGGACGTTCGCCGGAGGTTGCGATTTGATTCTGGCAATCATGTTTCGGTTCAAAAAAAGGCGGGCTCGAAAGCCCGCCGATCCATCTCCGCGTGACAATTGCTTGGAGTGAGTACGCCACCCGAAGGTTCGGATCAGTCGATGTCGCAAACAGCCCTCTTCTGTGTTTCGGCGTGCAACTTTGACCCCGTGAGGCGGGGGATCGGCGTCCAATTCTGACCCCCTAACCTCGTTCTCGCAGACTGCTCTCCGGTACGGCCGGAAGGGTGGTGTAGGGGGATGAAGGGCGTGGACACGATTGCGCGCATCCGGCGCGAGTTCTTCGCCCGCGGCCGCGCGATCAAGGACATCGTCCGCGACCAGCACGTCTCCCGCAACACGGTCCGGAAGGTCATCCGGTCGGGGGCCATCACCCCTCCTCCTTGCGTCGTTTGTACTTCGCCTAGTGCAGTGACGCGGACGGAGGATTCACTCAGTCGGTGAGACGTGCGAGTCTGGGCAATGGCTCAGACGGTATGCGTACTTCTCGATGCAGCCGACACGACCCGGCTCACTGTGATCGCCGAGGATCGATCGCGCCCGCTCAAGCATATCCAGCGCGCCCGCATCGTCCTGCTCTCGGCCCAGCGCTTGAGTGTCCAAGACGTCGCTCGGCGAGCGGGCGTCAGCCGCCCGGCCGTGTGGCGCTGGCAGCGGCGCTATGCCGAGGCGGGCGTCGAAGGTCTGCTGCGCGACAAGACACGTCCGCCCGGGACACCACCCCATTCGACCGAGACGGTGGCCGAGGTGCTGGCGCTGACCTGCTCAGAGCCGCCGGACGAGGTCACCCACTGGACCGGCCGTGCCGTGGCCCGCGCTGTGGGGATCTCGTTACGTGCCGTGCAGCGGATCTGGGACGCTCACCGCCTCCAGCCGCATCGGCTGCGCACGTTCAAACGCTCGCGCGATCCCGCCTTCGCCGCCAAGGTCGAGGATGTGGTCGGCTTGTACATGGACCCACCCGCCCACGCGGTCGTGCTGTCCATTGACGAGAAAAGCCAGATCCAGGCGCTGGAGCGGACCCGCCCCGACCGTCCGCTCGCCCCCGGCCATCCCGCCGCCCAGACCCACGACTATACCCGTCACGGCACCACGACGCTGTTTGCCGCCCTCGACGTCCTGGCGGGCACCGTGCTCGGCCGCTGCATGCAGCGCCACCGGAACGGTGAGTTCATCCGCTTGCCGGGACGCCATCGAGGCCGCCGTCCCGCCCGGCAAGGTGATCCACGCGATCCTCGACAACGTCGCCACCCACAAACATCCGAAGGTGCGCGCCTGGCTCGCCCGCCACCCGCGCTGGACCTTTCACTTCACCCCGACCTCGGCCTCCTGGCTCAACGCCGTCGAGGGCTTCTTCTCAGCACTCACGCGGCGTCGGCTGCGACGCGGGTCCTTCACCGGCGTCGTCGATCTGCAGGCGGCCATCAAACGCTACATCGCCGAGCACAACCGGCGCGCCAGACCTTTCGTCTGGACCAAACCCGCCGTCAGCATCCGCGCAGCCGTCAGCCGATCCCCTGAACCATCCGTCTGAGTCAGTGCACTAGGGGGGATTTTGTGCTCGCGAACTTTCAGTTCGGGTCCTTGGCGAGCGCAAAATTGCGCCGTGCCACCTCAACTACGTCGCAGTGCTCAAGTTAATAATCAGGCGCCAGCAACGATTCGAGATCGGCCTGCGTCATCGCGAGAGTTGGTGTGCCGTCAGGATCGAAGAGGGACTGAGCGAGCGCGCTTTTGCGCTCCTTCAGGATCTCCATCTTCTCCTCGATCGTCCCGGTCGCCACGAGCTTGTGCACGAACACCGGCTTGGTCTGTCCGATCCGGTAGGCACGATCGACAGCCTGATCCTCCACTGCGGGGTTCCACCAGGGATCGTAGAGAATCACTGTGTCGGCGGCGATCAGATTCAGCCCCGTCCCTCCGGCCTTCAAGCTGACCAGGAAAACGCTAGCATCCCCATCCTCGAACTGCCGGATCGCTGCCTCTCGGTCACGAGTGGCTCCTGTCAGGAGCGCATAGGCGATGGCTCGCCTCGTGAGCCGCTCCTGAATTAGGCGCAGCATCGAGGTGAATTGCGAGAAGACGAGGATGCGGCGTCCCTCCGCGAGTAGCTCGACCAGCATCTCCTCCAGCCGATCAAGCTTGGCCGACCCGGCGTCAGTCAACCGGATCGCCGGCTTGCGGGCCATAGTCCGGCTCGGTGGATGGGCCTTGTCCTCACTGTCCGTCGACTGCTTCAGAAGGCGAGGATCGCAGCAGGCTTGGCGCAGTTTCAGCAGAGCGTCGAGGATGATGATCCGGCTCCGGGCAAAACCCCGCTCTGCAATCGCGGCGCTCACGCGCGCGTGCATGGAGAGGCGGATTCCCTCGTAGACGTCGCGCTGCGAACCCTGGAGATCGATGCGCTCGACGATCTCGGTCTTCGGTGGCAACTCGCGGGCGACCTCCGCCTTAGTCCGGCGCAGCAGGAACGGCTTCACGCGCCGGGCCAGCAGTCGGCTGCGCTCGCGGTCGCCCTGCTTCTCGATCGGGCCACGCCAAACCTTGGCGAAGCTCTTGCGGTCACCGAGCAGGCCGGGACAGGCGAAGGCGAACAGTGACCACAACTCGTCGAGGTTGTTCTCCAACGGGGTGCCGGTCAGACAGATACGGTGCTGCGCCTCAATCCCGAGCAGCAGCTTCGTCGTCGCGGCATCCGGATTCTTGATTGTCTGCGCCTCATCGAGAAGCAGCAGCGGCCAAGTTCGGGCTGCCAGCATGGCGTGGTCGCGGGCGATCAACGGATAGGTCGTCAGCACAAGATCACTGTCGGGAATCGCGCCGAACCGATCCGCGCGATCATGGCCGTGGAGGGTCAGAACGCGCAGGTCAGGCGCGAAGCGCTCTGCCTCTCGGCGCCAATTCGCCATCAGGCTGGTCGGGGCGACTGCAAGGGCCGGACCGTCGAGCCGACCCTGCGCTTTATCGATGGCCAGCAGGGCGAGAGCCTGCACCGTCTTGCCGAGACCCATGTCATCCGCGAGCACGCCGCCGAAACCGACATCGCGCAGAAAGGCGAGCCACGATACGCCCTCGTGCTGGTAGGGCCGCAGCGTGGCACGAAAACTCGGCGGAAGGACGGCTGGCGGTATCCCTCCAGTTGCTCCGAGCCGTCTCCCCATCTCGCGCACGCGCTCGCCGCCGCGCCAGATTGTATCCGGCATCGCCGCCTCGAAGGCCGCGAGACCGGCTGCATCGGCACGGCTGAGGCGTAGGCGACCCTCTTCCGCCCCGTTGCCATGGGCGAGATCGCGGATCGCGGCCACGATCGTCTTGAGCCGCGCCGCCGGGAAGGCGAGAACGCGCCCATCGCTCAACGGCAGATAAGAGGCCTCGTCGTCCTCCGCCGCGCTTTCCAGCATCTCAAGATCGAAGCCTGGAGCGGCAATCATCGCCACGATCGGACCGATCAAGTCGATCCGCTCGCCGTCGACGATGACGCCGAGGTGGAGTTCGAGCCAATCGATGCCCGACCCCTCGTGGACCTCCGCCTCGAAGCTGTCGCCGACACGTAGCAGGCGCCCCGGGAAATCCTCGGAGACTTCGATCTCCCAGCCATCCGCCCGAAGCTGGGGCAGGATGTGGAACTGAGCGTCGAGCCAAGCGAGCTCGTCTCCTTCGGGGACGAAGTCATGCACGTGCGCGGTTGGCACCCGAGCGCGACGCTCGGGCAATGGGACGAAATCGTTGGCCAGCAGGCTCGCAATGGCACGGCGCTCCGCCTCCGCATCACGATGAAGCTCGATCAAGCGTCCGCCCGTCAGCCGCGTCACCACGGGCTTGGCTTCTCCGAGAGGAATTGTGACAGAACCGTAGCGGAAGGAGAGGCGGCCCAGCCCGACCCGCTCTGGAGCAGGCGGCGTGCCGTAGCCGTATGGTGAGGCTGACTCGGGCGGTAGATCAGCGGCGAACAGACTCAGAACCGGTTTAGGTGTTACGCCTGCCAAACGTTCCCGCTTCGGTTCCGGCACCGCCAAAGCGGCAAGCTTGGGTGCACGCTTTGTCAGAGCGGCGTTGAACGCTTTCACTGCTGCGCCGGGCACTCTCGGAGCAGCCAGCAGTGTTGCGGCGATACGTGGCGGATGGCTCGTCTCGATGACCCCGATGAGACCCTGTTCGGAATCGACGTAGACCGGCGGCGTAGCGCTGAGAGCGATGCCCCGGCCGTCAAGTTCGAGCCCAGGCACCAATGCAGCCTCGCCGGCCATTTGCCAGACGATCCGGCCGGTTTGTGGTGGGCCCGCTGAGAGGACCGATCCATCGAGGCCGAGCCAGCGTGCTCGCCCTGTGGCAAGAACTTCGGCGAGGATCGCGGCACCGCCCTCACCCGCGAGGCTGATGGAAACTCCACTCCCGTAGTTGCGTCGGAGTAACGCCACCGCACGAAGAATTCTGAGATCCGATGGCCTCAGGAACTTGGCAGGGGTCCCAGACAGGGCGGAGCTGGCCTCGTAAGGGCGGTTGCTCCCTGAGAAACGTCCGTCCTTGAGCAGGCGCGCAGAGATGGGTTGGACGCCGAGCCGTGGAACACCCTCGCGGAACGGAATTGGGTTGAGAACATAGACGAGGCGTTGCGCGATGCTGCTGGGATAGCTCTCCTCGGCCATGGCTTGAGCTCGGTCGAGATCCTCAAGCCACGCAGCCAAGCCCGGCACGGTGTCCACGTCATGGGCAGACGATGCGACGGAACGCTGTGCCGGCGCGGTGAGGAGCCGGGCAAGGCGCTCCTCCGACGACGGACGAGTGAGGCGGTTTGCCGACTGGAGGCCGAAGAGGAGCACGGCTGCAACATGCTTGCAGTTGAAGCCGACGGAGCAGGTGCATTCTCCAGCGATGCCTACACCACCGCGAATGCCCTCAACTTCGATTGTCTGCTCGTAGGGCCGACGGGCAGTGCCGAGAACCTGCCCGAACACGACCTCATCGTCCTGGTCGAAGGCGACAACCCGACCGTCACGCACATACTGCCGAGCAGCCTCGAAGGCTTTCCGCCCAACTTCGGTGAGGATGTCTTTCTCGTTGTAGCGCTCCATAAGATCGTCTGAATGGCCTTCTTCGATGCTGAGGGTGACGTCATTCGATTGGAACGGAAGGGCCTCTGTCAATCAGTGCCACGCTGGTCGGCTTCTCAGCTCGACTTTGGCCAATTAAGCTGCTTGGCAGAGGGCGTAGGCCCAGGGTGGCGGCAGACGGAACCGAGTTTTCCTGCGGTCGCGTTTGCGACGTGACATCGATAACCCCTCTTCGCGCCAGATCGCATAGCGGACGATAGCGAGGGCGTCCGAGAATGTAGGCTGCGGTTTGGGGGACCACGCTGTCGTCGCGATCTGACGCCGCTGACGGGCTGGGAGCAGCTGGGCCAGTAGGGTGACGATTGAGAACAGGGCGCGCAGGCAGGGCGTTGTGCGGGCAATGGCCTTGTCGGACCACTGGCGCTGGGTCTCGACGCCGAGATGGGCCCGTGCCTCTTGGAAGGTAACCTCGACCTGCCAGCGGCGCACGAACCACGTCACGATCTGTGTCGGATCTCGTGCGGGGTCGGTGCAGAGTAGCGCTTGCGGCTCGAAGTGGTTCTCGGGATCGCGGATCAGAACCCAGCGGACTGGCACCACCGGCAGACCGGAATGATGCCAGACGGCGGAAGCCGAGGTGATCTCGATCCTGCGTTCACCTGTGCCGTACCAGCCCGGCACGCTCACCTGCTGCCAGACGGTACCCGGGTCCGTCAGGATCTTGGACAAGGTTGGCCGCCGTGCACCCTTCTTGCTCGGGCGCCCGATCGTGCCCGGAAGCCTTGGGGGCGCAGGACCGTAGAGCGCTGCATCCAGGCGCAGGCGCGTGATGGTGGTGACGCCGCTGCCGCGCAGAGCATCAAGAAACAGCAAGGCCGAGAAGGCGCTGTCGCCGACCAGCACGAGGTCGCGCCCTGACAGCCAGCGCCGCGCCTGCAGAGCCATCTGCCGTCCGACATCGAGCAGGGTCTTGTGCCGATGGCGTCGTTCCCGGCAGGCGCGCTCGGACGGAACGAGGGCAGTCAGGAACGGCAACGCCCAGACCCGACCCGCCCAGGGTATGGGTGCGAGCAGCATCAGGCTCATCCAGCGCAGGCCGCTGGTCTTGACGAAGTGGGCGCCGGACGAACGCACTGGATCACGGTAGATCCCGCGGGCCCGGATGCGCCGTCCCCAGCGCCGTTCGATCGTGTCGTCGAGCGCCAGGACGATAGGACGGCGCGGCGCGAAGGCTTCGACGAGCAGCCGGAGCAGGATGCGGGCTCCGGTACGGGGCGACCATGCGGCGCGGCTGAGCACCCGGTGCGTGTTCACGAAATGGCGGTCGCGCGCCCGGCCCGTGATCCGCAGCACGCTCGCTACCGTGCGCCGACCCGGACAGAGGATCGCACCGATCAGCAGCGCCTGAGCGTTTCGCCACGACTGGTGGACGAACAGCGGAGCGAAGGACAGGATGATCCCGGCGAAGCGGGCAGGCAGGTGCGGCATGAGGCGTCTCTGGCGAGGGACACCATTAGCCTATCCATCACGCCCACTTCGTCACCCAGACCGTTCCACGACCGCTCGAAATGGCCAAAGTCGAGCTTATGGCCGCCTGAGAGATGCGCCCATCGAGCACCGGAGCGGGGCAGGCCTCAAAAATACTTTGACTGACGTGAAATTGTATTTTGACTTGAGAAACTGCAGATTTCAGCTCCCTGCATTTGAAGCATGCCTTCGATCCCCAGACTGGCGGGGCGTACGCTCGCGCGAATGTCTTATAAATCCCCCGAGATCCGCCGCACGCATTATGTTGCGTTGCAAAATGAGCAGACCGCACCGCACAAATCTATGGTTCAATCACTCCATCGGCCACGCCATCGCGTCGGTCGTTTCGGAGATCTGTCATGCGCGTCGTTTACGCCCTCACCGTCGCGGTTCTCGCCGCCGTTCCCTTTGCCGGCACTGTCGCGCTGGCCGATGAGGCACTGTACCTGACGCCGCCCCTGTATCGGGATCAGGCCCGCGCGCTGCAGCAGACCCGGAACCTCAGCGACCTCACCACCACCCCGCAGCCGGTCGCCGCTTCAAAGCCGATGATCGCGTCGCGCACCGTCCGGATCGTGGCCGACGCCGCAGCCAACCGTGCGGATTGACGGGAATGCCGCTGTCCGGAAGGCATTGCGATCGCCCCAGTGCGACGCGTATCCGTCGTCCGCTCTCAGCCAAACCCTAGCGGCATCTGCGCTGCGGGATGCTGCGGTGGCAGCATCCAGGCATTTCGGGCTCTGACCAGACACGTCGTGCTGCGGCAAAGAGGAGCGACTCGCTCTTCTGCCGTCAAGTACCCAGCGCGGCCCTGACCAGATCGGCGAAGTTCTTTGCACCCAGCTTCTGCCGGATCGATGAGCAGACGTTGACGACGGTCTTGTACTTCATCGACAATTCGTTTGCGATGTCTTGGTAGGAGCGCCGCTCTTTGATCAGAGCGAGCACCTGAAACTCGCGCTCGGTCAGGTTCGACATTCTCAGCTGCTGCGTGTCCGCATTCAGCATGGCGATCCGCAAGGCAAGCTCATGTTCGAGGTAGTGCCGGCCGGTCCGAACGCACGCGAAAGCCTCGAGAAATTCCTTTGCCGGCGCGTCCTTGAGAACATACCCGGTCGCTCCGCTTTCCAACGCGCGCGCAACGATCATCGGATCGTCATGCATGCTGAAGGCAAGGATTCCAGTTCTGCGTTCCAATTTTCTGATGCGTCGGATCAACGTCAGACCCGAAACCCCTTGATCGCCGAAGGTCAGATCGCAGACGACAATTGCGGGATGTTGGCGGCAGAAGGCCCGGTAAGCGTCCACGACCGTGCTCGCCTCGAGAATGGTCTCGACGCCGACATCTTCCATGAGGGTGCGAAATCCCCGAAGGATCACCGGATGATCATCGGCGATGAGGACACTGGTCATCGCCTGATGGACGCCCCGTTGCACGGCCAAGTCCTCATTGTGCATCGCCCTCTGTGATCGCCTGGGCGGCGTAGCGGTCGGTCAGACGTACGAGAGCCTTGGTTCGGTCCAGGCCCTGCTGGCGAGAGTTGTAGTAATGTTGGCACAGCTCGCCGAAGAGCTGTTTGCGGTGGCTCGTGGCTGCGGCCGCCTCCAGACCATCGAGAAGGGCGCTGTAATCTTCGCCCTGTCCGGCTTCCGCAAGCATCTGTCCGAGCTGCACCGTGCGGTTGGCGATCATGCGAGGGTCTTCGATGAAGGTCCGCTTGGCACGCGCGAGGCTGTGCCTCAGGTGGTCTGTTCGCTCCGTGATGGTCTCGGCCGATTGTCGAGGTTCTTGGCTGGCGAGCCACAGCGCCGGTTCGGTCGCATCCATGGGCGAAAGCCATTTGGGTTCCTCGGGACCGGATTTCGTCGCAACGACCGCCGGCTCCGCGGGCTGCTCGCCGCCATCGCAACCGGCCAGGAGGAGAGAGAGCAGGAGGAGCGCCTGCGACGCGGCGGACCTCACCGGTCCCCTCCGCGCGCCACAGCGAGGCTACGCGGACCGTCCGGCACGGCGATCCGTGCCGTCTCCCGCAACGTCGCCATGTCGATCACCGACACGGAATCCGAGAACCAGTTGGCGACGTAGGCGGACGCCTCGGCGATGACGACGCCTTCGGGATAGCGCCCGACCGGTACTGTCGCCCGCCGCATACCATCGGTCGCATCGACGACGACGAGGGTTCCGCCCTGCTGGTTGGTGACGAGGATCAGGCCGCCATCCGGGCTTACGGCGACACCGTAGGGCATGCCGCCGATGGCAAAGGTCGCAATGGTCCGCGAAGCGACCGTGTCGATGACGCTGACGGTACCACTGCGCACATTCGCGACGTAGAGGCGATCCTCGGTGGGATCGAGCGCCAGGGCGAACGGGGCCTCGCCCACGGGTATCGTCGCGATGCGCTCCAGGCGCAGGGAGTTGACCACGCTGACCTGCCGGCTCTCGCGATCCGCCACGTAGAGCCTGCCGCGCCGATCGAGGACGAGGGCCGCGGGTTCTTTTCCGACCGAGACGGTTCCCTCCAGCGCGCCCGTCTCGGCGGACAGGCGCATCACCCGGTCGCCGGCCCAGTCGCCGACGAAGAGCCGTGCGCCATCGGCCGAGACCGCGATGCCGAAGGGCTGCCCGTCCACCGGGAAGGTCCGGACGAGCGATCCGCGCCGGGCGTCGAAGACCGAGATCTGTCGCGCGTCGGGATGGGTCAGGTACAACAGCCCATTCGGGCCTGGGGCGACCTGTGCGGGCGAGCGGCCCACGACGACGGGGCTTGCGCTCACCGATGGCCCCGGTGCCAGAGCGACCAGGGTGCCGGCGCCCTGGCTCGCCACGTAGACGGAGACGGGCGAGGCCTGCACCCCGCCGGCGCCGAGGACGACGAGCAGGCCCACCAGAGCACAGCGCCAGGTCATGGCGCCGGCTTTCCTTCCACGCGGGCCTTCAGACCCTTGAGGCCGTCGGCGAAGTAGCGGTTCATGGCGGCCTTGCCGGCCTCGTCGCTCAGGTTCTCCGGCGGCTCGTTGCCGGTATCGCCCCGGTAGAAGCGTCCGAGCCATTCGACCTTCGAGCCGTCACCCTCCGGCGAGACCGTGAGAGTCGCCGTGTAGGACGAGACCGGCAGCCCTTTCAGGTCGGGTTCGGACAGGCGGTAGGAGTAGCTGCGGGCAGCGGCGTCCATTTCGTCGAGACCCTCGTCGAGGGTGCCGCCGGACTTGAGGGTGACCTTGCGACTGCCGCCGGATTTGTTTCCGCCGCTGCCCTCGCTCCTGGCCACGTCCGGGTGCCAGCGATCGATGCCGGCGAACTCGCCCACGACCTTCCAGACGGCGTCGGGTTTGGCCGCGATGACGATTGTCTGATCCACCTTCTGCGGAGTCGGGCCATGCGCCAGGGCTGCCCCGGACAAGAGGGAGAGGGAAATCGTGAGGACACCGAGACGCATCGATCAGGCCTTTTTCCAGGTCGGGAATCCGCGCGCGCGCAGAAGGGCGGAAAGGAAGGTTGCGAGGAGGAGGAGCAGTGCCATCGCGCCCAGCACCGGGCGCGGATCGAAGCGCCCCGGGACGGGACGCGGCGTGGCTTCGGCGGCGAGAGCGGAGGCGAGACCGGCCGGTCCGGCGAGAGGCGCGTAGGCGAGACCCGTCTCGCGGCCGAGCGCGCGCAGATAGGGCTCGCGCACCGAGGACAGGTGCTCGGTGCCGGTCGCGGCCGCGGCGCCGAAGGGGGCGTTGCGCGGGTTGTAGCCGTCGCGGCTCTCCGCGTCGGCGGGTGGCGGCCCGAAGCGGTTCTGCTGCTGCACGTCGCCGGGGCCGTAGAATCCGGTCTCCCGGCCCCGGTCGTTGTAGCGCGGGATTGGCGACAGGCCGGAAGCCCCCGCTCCGACGATCAGGCCCCGAACGGCGCCGGGCCTGCCGTCGAAGCGAGGACCGCCGCTGCTGGGCAGGGGAGGCGCCTCCTGGCCGTCGGTGATGAAGACGAGGTCGGTGCCGAGTTCGGCCGCCAGGTCGATGCTGCGGAACAGGCCGGCGGAGATACGACTGTCGCCCTCCCAGGCCATGCGCCAATCGAGAGCCGCCAGCGCTCCGTCGATCGGCGCGAATCCGCTGCAGGTCTCGATCGGTGCGAACAGCAGGAAGGGGCGCCGCTCGGTGAAGAGGCCGAGCGCCAGTCGCGACCCGCACGGCAAGCGCGCCAGGAGGTCGCGCAGGACCGTTTTCGCGGTCTCGATGCGGCTCGCCGGCTGTCCATCGGGATTGACGTAGTCGCGGACGTTCATGCTGCCGGTGATGTCGACGACCGCCAGGATGGATACGCCGTCGCGGGTCAGGTTCAGGGGCGGGACCACGAAGGTCAGCGCCACCAGGCCGAGGGCTCCGGCAAGGCCGCGTAGACGCCAGTCCCGCAAGTTGCGGGCGATCGGGCTGCTGGCCGTCACGGCTCGCCCCTGGGCTGGCCCGGGATGTCGGTCCAGATCTTCTTCGGCTCGGCCGCCAGGGCATCGCCGGACTTCCGATCGAATTCGGGAAAGTCACGGAGCAGGCGCGAGGCCACGTCGAGGTTGAACTTGGCGTCCCAGAACGTTGGCCGGCCCTGGAGCGCCCGCCGGTACGCCTGACGCGCCAGGGTGATGCGGGGGCCGGCCGGATCGAGGTCGCCGCGCTCGAGATGATCGAAGGCCTGGCGCAGATGGGCGTTGGCTAAGGCGTAGCGGGCACGCGAGGCTGCATCCACCGCGCCGCGCGTGTCGAGGGCCTCGACCAGCGGCTCGATCGCCTCGGTGGCGCCACGCCGGGCGAGGTGTAGGACGCGCGCGAGCACGAGCGAGGGCGCCGCCTCCGCCGAAACCGCGATGTCCCGCCCCTCGGACAGGGCGCGGATGGTTGCGGTGTCCCGGCTGATCCGCCAAGCAACGGCCGCGAAGCCCAGGGCGCAGGCGAGCAGCAGCATCGGTAGCAGGGCGAGGAGGATCGGACGGGCGCGCGCCCACCCGGTCCGAAGCGGCACCCGAACGAGCCGGGCGAATCCCAAGGCAGGGCGTGCAGGGATCGCGGGCGGTCGCGCCGGCAGGGTGACGCGCGTCGTCATGCGGCCAGTCTCACGGGGAGGCTCCGGTTCGGCGCGGCATCGGATGAGCCGGTCCGGCGCAGGTCGGCCTCACCGAGCTTGGCCAGGACGAGGATCAGCAATCCGATCAGGGCCATGCCGTAGGCAAAGCCGGCCAGGTCCCGACGCGGGCGCTGCTCGGTGTAGGGGATCGGGTCGCGCTCGAGCCGCTCGATCTGCGTGATCGCATCGGCGACCGCCTCGGCGCCCTCGGCCTCGAAGGCGCGGTAGGGGGTGCGCAGGCTCTTGAAGAACAGGTCGAGGTGGCGCTCGGGCGCCGCTTGCGGGGTATCCTCGCCTTGCGGTCTGTCCGAGATCGAGGGGGAGCCCTTGGTGCGCAGGAAGAGCCAGTAGAGGTTCGGCCGGAGGCGGGTGAAGGCGGCCCGCAGCGTCTCCTGCACCCGCGGGTCGATCACGGCCGCACCATCCGAGACCAGCAGCAGGGCGCGCGAGGTCGAAGGGCTGGCCGCAGCGAACTGCGACAGCCCCATGGCGAGGCCGCGCGCGATGTTGGTGTAGTCGAGCCCCGGGCGGTCGATGGCCGCGATGGCGGCGCGGACCGCGTCGTGCCGGTCGGTCATCGGCACCACCAGCATGGGCGCCGTCGAGAAGGCCGTAACGGCGAACTGGTCGTGCGTGCGGCTGCCCACGAAGGCGGCGAGGAGGCGCCGGGAGGCGGCGGCCTTCGATTCCTCGGCGCCCGAGGGCTGCCGGCCCGCGAAGGTCTCGTTCATGCTGCCCGAGCGGTCGATCAGGATCGAGACCTGGGCTCCGATCCCGGTCCGGGTCAGGGTCTCGCCCCGGCGATAGGGGCCGGACAGAGCGAGGATCAGGCCCGCGAGGGCGAGGATGCCGCCGAGCCGCACGACCACGCCGACCGCCCGCGACAGGCCGTCCGGCGGGCCCGCCGCGATGGAGGCCACCGGCGTCGCGCGCTGGGCCGAGGCCAGCAGCGGCAGCAGGGCGAGCGGCAGCAGCCAGAGCAGGAGCGGGTGATCGGCGGAAAGGCGGACCAGGGCGTCGGTCATGCGGATCGCTCGACGCGGGCGAGGCGGCGCGCGAGGCTCGCCAGATCGGCGCCCGAGAGGGCACCGGACTTCGCCTCCGCCTCAGGCCCGAAGAAGGTCCGGCGGGAGGCCTCGAAGAAGCGGGCGAGATCGGGACCAGAGGGCTTAAAAGCTTGGTAGCCTTCGAGAAACGCCCCGAGGTCGTCGGCCAGGAGCCGGCGCCCGGCGCTTGTGTCGAGGGCTTGATGCAGGGCCAGCAGCGCCTCCCGCGGCGCCGCATCGCCCTCGGTCCGGCGGGTGAGAGCGCGGATGCGGCGGGCCGCGACGGCGAAGGGGCGGCTGCGCCGGGCCTGGAACGGCCACCAGGTCCGGTCGTGGGCGAGGCCCGCGAAGGCCAGCAGCGCGAGGGCGGTGGAGGCGGCTGCGCCCAGCAGCAGGGGGCGCGGATCGCCGGGGCCGACCTGGCCGTCGGGACGCAGGTAATCGCGCGGGTCGCTCCGGGCGGGGGGCTGGACTTCCCGCAAGGGGGAGACGTTGAAGGACCAGGCCGGCACCTCGGCCTTGACGGTGGTGGCGCCGTGGTCGCTCTCGCTGACGAAGGTCACGGTGAAGCCCGGGATCTCCAGGGCGCGGGCGTCGAGGGCGGCGTAGAAGGTCTGGTAGGTCAGCGCGATTCGGACGCGTTGGGCGTCGCCGTATACCGACGCGGTCGCGTCGAGGTCACGCAGGTCGAGCCAGTAGGTGAGCGCGCCGGGCTGCGGCAGCGACGCGCTCTGGAGTCGGAAGCCCGGTTCGACCACGAGGTCGACCTGGGCCTGGACGAGATCGCCGAGGAAGTAGCCGAAGGGACGCGGTGTGCGGACCTCCACCGACCGGACCTGCGCCTCGGCGGCGGCGGACAGGGTCAGGGCCGAGAGAATCAGCGCGAGGCGGATCGCGGGGGGGATGGGCATGGCCGCCTCAGGTGCCGAGGAGGTGGCGGCTGACCGCGTCGGGGTCGAAGCGGCCGGCGAGGCGGAAGGGCGGACGACCATGGGCGGTCGCGATGCGTCGCAGGGACTCGGCGCGCGCCGCCTCCCGGGCGATCCAGCGCCGGCGCAGCGCGGGGCGCATGAACACCACCCGGCGCCCGGCGCCCTCGAGATCGTCGAGTTCGAGCAGGCCCCACTCCGGCAGGCCCTCGGCCTCGGCGGTATCGCCGAGCACCACCGGGACGAGGTCGTGCAGGCTGAGGGCGGCGAAGACCTCGGCGATCAGCGGCTCCGGCCAGCGGAAGTCGGAGACCAGGAACACCATCTTGGGGCGGCCGGTCAGGCGGCGGGCCGCGGCCAGGAAGCCGTCGGCGCGGTCGCCGGTGCAGGCGGCGTCCGCGAGGCGGCGGCTCACCGCCGCGACCTGGCTGCGGGCGCGGCTGGCGGGCAGGAACACGTCCTCCCGCATGGCGCCGTCGCAGCCGATCAGCCCGAAGGGATCGCCGATCCGGGTGGCCGAGGCCGCGAGGCCGCGGCAGAAATCGGAGGCCAGCACCCCACGGTCGGCCTCGCCGGAGAAGCGCATCGAGGCGGAGAGGTCGACGAGCGCCCAGACCTCGATGGGGGTGCGGGCCTCGAAGCGGCGCACCACCGTACCCTCGAAGGGGTCGCGCAGGGTGGCCCGCACGTCGATGCGGCGGGCGTCGGGCAGGCGCAGGAACGGCACCTGATCGCGGAAGGTGCCGAGGCCGCCGGATTCGCGGCCGCGATGGGCGCCGGGGCGGGTGCCGGGCGGACGCCCGCGCGGGCGGTAGACGATGTCGGGCTGGCGCGATTCCCTCATGGCGCCGGCACGGTCTCGAACACGGCCCGGCACAGCTCGGGCACGATCGCGGCGCGGCGCATCTCGTAGATCGGTTCCAGGAAGACCCGGTGGGCCATGACCTCCGGGAAGATCGCCCGGATGTCCTCCGGCACCATCCAGTCGCGCCCCTCCAGCCAGGCGCGGACGCGGGCGGCGCGGACCAGGAAGGCGACGCCGCGCGGCGAGGCCCCGCCCTGGACCAGGGCCTCCATGTCGAGGCCGGGCAGGCGGATGCCGGCCTGCGCCGGCCGCACCAGCGCGTCCCAGAGCCCGATCACGTAGGCCTCGATCGCCGGGCTCGCCTGGACCCCGTGCTGGATCGCGGCGGCGATGCCCGGCAGGGCGGCGTGATCGAGGACGCCGGCGTCGAGGCCGGCGATGAGGGCGTCGGTGTCGTGGAAGCGGGGATCGAAGACCAGGGCGCGCCGGCTCTCGGCGTCCTGCGGCGCCTCCAGGCCGATCTCCATCAGGAAGCGGTCGCGGGCGGCCGCCGGCAGCTCGAAGGTCTCCTCGCGCTCGACGCGGTTGCGGTCGGCGAAGACCTGCAGGTTGGGGAACCGGTACTCGCGGTTGAAGGCGGTCAGGGTGCGCTCGGCCATCAGGCGCAGGAGCAGGGCATGGACCTGCGGCCGGGCCCGGTTGATCTCGTTGAAGAAGAAGATCGACAGGTCCTCGGATTGCCGCAGCACCGGGCCGGGTTCGACGCGGGGGCGCCCGTCCTCGGCGAGGTAGGTGTGGTAGACGAGGTCGGTGGGCATCATGTCGACGGTGCCCTCGACGCGCTCGTAGGCACCGCCCAGCGCCCGCGCCACGGCCCGCAGCAGGGTCGTCTTGCCGACGCCGACATCGCCCTCCAGCAGGACGTGGCCGCGGGCGAACAGCGCGATGGTGAGGAGCCGGATCGCCCGCGTCTGCCCGAGCACGGCGCCGCCCAATGCGGCCTCGAAGCGGCCGGCCGCCCCGCGCCAGTCGGTGAGCATCGCATCGCCGGAGCGGACCTGATTCATCATGCTCAGCCTTGGGGGAAACGAAGACCCCGGGGGGAAACGAAGACCCCGGGGGGAAACGAAGACCCCGGGGGGAAACGAAGACCCCGGGGGGAAACGAAGACCCGGGGGGAAACGAAGACCCGGGGGGAAGCAGGACCCGAGGGAACAAAGACCCGAGGGAACAAAGACCCGAGGGAACAAAGACCCGAGGGAAGGAAGACCCGGGGCAACAGCGTCCCGGGGGAACGACGACCCGGCGACGGCAACCGGTGCGACCCGGGACGGGGCGTCCGGACGGCCGCCCCGCCGGGTCGCGAAGGATCGGGACGGCGTGGTCAGTTCGACGACAGCTTGGTGACGTCGTACTCGAATTTGCCGGTCTTCTTGGCGGCCTCGATGCGCTTCTTGTTGCGCTCTTCCATCGCCTTGATCGACTCGGACTGCTTGTTGAGTTCCTTCGGGTCGTGCTTCGGGTCGTACTTGGTGCCGGCGATCTTCTCGGGGAATCCGGGCTTCGGCTCCCAGCAATTGCCGGCCGCCTTGCACTTGGTGCCGTCATAGGCCATCGCCGGAACCGCGAGCAGCGCGCCCGCGCCGATCGCCAGGGCTGTGATGAAAGTCCGCATGGTCGTCTCCTCTGTTGATCGGTGTTGTTTCGATCAGTGTTGCGGCTGTGCGCGGTGGTGCCTCACGGATGGCGCCGTGACTTCCTCGGACGTTACTCTTCCAGCGGCGGGCACTGGCCCTTCACGTCCTTGGGGAAGGTCTCGCCCTGCTTGTAGGGCGTGTAGTTCTTCTTCTGCGCGTCGTTGAGCCAGACGGCATCCTGGACCGGGCCGGTATAGAGATGCCGGATCCAGGCGATGACCTGGAGCATCTCGTCGGGGGTCAGGTTCTCGTTGTGCGGCCCCATCATGCCGTTGGCGCCGCCGAAGATCGTGGCGAACAGGCCGGTATCCTCGGTGTTCGACGGATAGGTCCAGTAATTGTCGTTGAGGCCGGGTCCGAGCTTGCCCTCGGCCAGATGGCCGTGGCAGCCGGAGCACGAGGTCGCGAACAGGGACTCGCCGTTGCGCAGGCAGGACTTGTCGTCGATGTAGGCGTTCTTGCCGGACTGGAAGAACTGCTTCACCGCCGGGGTGTCGCGGCCGCCCTCCTTGCCTTCGGCGACGTTGAGCTGCTCGCCCGTGACGGTGTTGCGGAAGACGAAGCCGGTCTGGGGACCGGCGGCCGGCTGGGCCAGGGCCGCGACGCCGCCCAGGACGGCGGCGACGCTGAGGCAGATGGCCAGGAAGCCTTTGGAATCACGCATGACGATGACCTGATGACGCCGAGGGGCGAAACGGCCGGGCTCGGAGGCGAGCGCCGGACAAGGGAGTGGCGGAGGAAAGGGCGAAGGCGAGGGCGAAGGCGAGGGGAGGGCGAAGGAAAGGGGAGGGCGGAGGCGAGAGGAGGGTGAAGGGGGGGCGGCGGTCCGCGCCGGGCCGGCCTCAGTTGGTGGCGGGCACGAGGGGCACGCCGTCCTGCTTCAGGATCGCCTCGATCTGCGGCTTGGCCTTGACGATCGCCGCATCGAGGGCCGCCTTCAGGGCGGTGTCGTCCCGGCGCACGCCCATGGACTGATCGAAGCTTTGCGGCATCTTGCGGCCGTCGCTGCGGGTGGTGTCGTCGGGCACCAGGCTCATGCGCAGGGGCTGGGGGGAGTCCTTCACGTAGCGGGCGACGTCCGGGCCGAAGGCGACCGCCACGTCGGCCTTGCCGGTGGCGACCTCGCTGATCATCCGGGCCGGATCGATCTGCGTGTAGGTGTTGCGGGCGGCGCGGAAGTTCACCAGCGAGTAGAGGTACGCCATGTCCTCCTCGTAGCGGCCGATATCCTTCAGCATGACCTCGCCGGGCGTGCCGAAGCCGACCACCATGTGGTCGACGGTCTTGAGCCGCGGGTCGGCCCAGGACTTCACGTCGAGGTCGCGGTCGGCGCGGGTCACGAAGACGTAGCCGCTGCGGTAATAGGGCTTCGTCGTCAGCACGCGTTGGTCGTCGCTGTCGAGGCCCACGACCACGTCGCAGAGCTTCTTGTCGAGGCTGTCGCGCACCAGATAGATCGCGGCCTTGTCCGACCAGACGAACTCCGCCTTCCGGCCCATGGCCTCGGCGACGGCGGAGGCGATGCGGTTCTCCAGCCCGCTGCCGTCCTTCAGCGAGAGCGGCGGCTGGTTCGCGGCGCAGACCCGCAGGATCCTGTCGTCCGGCTCGGCTTTGGTGTCGCCTTGCGCGACCGCGGCCCCGCCGAGGGCGAGAAGAACCGCAGCGGACAGGCATCCTGTGGCGAAGGAGCATCCTGTGGCGAAGGACATGGGAGCGTTTCCGTTGTTCTTGTTGGTCGGAGTCTTCTGGGACCGGGGCGCGGCTCCGCGGCCCGTTGCGGCAGAGCAATCACAGATGAGGCACACCGTCATTCCGGGTCGCCGTCGGCGAGCCCGGAATCCAGAGCCGCCGACAGCGTAAGAAATGGCACCCCCTGCGTTTCTGGATCCCGGGCTCCGCTGCGCGGCCCCGGGATGACGGGGTGCTGAAATCAGTCGTTCGGCAAGCAGATCGCAGGCAAGCAGATCGCAGGCAAGCAGATCACAGACAAGCAGATCGCAGATGCGATCACCCGACCCTCGGGGGAGGCGTGAGTGGTGGGGGTGGTCGGGTGATCCTCGACGGACGAAGGCCAGCGGAGCCACCCCCACCCCTGACCCCTCCCCACAAGGGGGGAGGGGGACACGCTCACGATGCGGGCGCTGCCGTGTCGTGCTGCCTACTTGGCCGCCGCCGTCTGGTACTCGCCGACGTTCGGATCGTCGTAGGGGCCCTTGCCGTTGAGCGAGAACACCATCACGCCGCCGCCCATCTGGGTGTAGTTGGCGAGCTTCTTGAACGCGCCCACCGCGCCGAGGCCGGCGGTCGGGTCCTGAAGGTCGAACACGAGGCCGACACCCGGCCAGCCGCCGACGCCGTAGTAGATGGCGACGTACTGGTCACCCTTGTGGGTGTAGGTGATCGGGTAGCCGATGGCGCCGGACGGCATCTTGAACTTCCAGAGAAGGTCTCCGTTGTCCGAGTTGCGCGCCTTGATGTAGCCGTCGAGGGTTCCGTAGAACACCAGCCCGCCGGCGGTCGCCGTCGTGCCGCCCCAGACCGCGAAGCGCTCCATCTTCTCCCATTTGAACTCGCCCGTGATGGCGTTGTAGCCCTTGATCTGGCCCAGACCTTCGTAGTTCTGGCGATCGCCCTTCGGGCCGGGATACATGTTCAGGGTCGCGCCGACGAAGAACTGACCGGCACGATAGGGCAGCATGAAGGGCTCCCAATCCATGCAGATGTGGTTGATGCCCATGAAGAAGAGCTTCCGCTCGGGATCATAGGAATCGTGGCCCTGGTTGTGGTAGCCCATCGCCGAAGGACAGATGTCCTTGCCGAGATGGTCCATCCGGGTGCCGTATTCGGGATCGCGCACCGGCTGGCCGGTCTTCAGATCCACCGACTTGAACACGTTGACGGTGTCGTCGATCTTGTTGGCCGAGACCAGCGAGCCGTCCGTCCGGTCGAGGGTGTAGACGATGCCGTTGCGGTCCGGATGGGTCAGGAGCTTGCGATCCTTGCCGTCCTTGTCCTTCTGGTTCGACAGCATCATCACGTTGACGCCGGCATAGTCCCACTCGTCGTGCGGGGTCTTCTGGTAGCCGAACTTGGCTTCGCCGGTATCGGCGTCGCGACCGAAGATCGTCATGGTCCACTTGTTGTCGCCGGGACGCATGGTCTCGTTCCACGGCGCCGGGTTGCCGGTGCCGAAGTAGATCAGGTTGGTGCCCGGGTCATAGGCGTACCAGCCCCAGTTGGTGCCGCCGCCGATCTTCCAGGCATCGCCCTCCCAGGTCGCGGTGCCGAGGCCCTTCTGACCGTAATGGGCGTTCTTGATGTTGAAGTCGTCGGCCAGCAGCAGGTCCTTGTCCGGGCCGGTGGCGTAGGCGCGCCAGACCTGGGCACCGGTCTTCACGTCGTAGGCGGTGAGATAGCCGCGCACGCCGAGCTCGGCGCCGGACGAGCCGATGATGACCTTGTCCTTGACCACGTAGGGCGCGATTGTCAGCGTCGAGCCGACCTTGATGTCGGAGTTCTCGACCTTCCACACCGTCTCGCCGGTCTCGGCGTTGAGCGCCATGACGTTGCCGTCGAGCAGTGTCTTGAGGATCAGGGCCGGGGTCTTGCCGTCGCCGGGCCAGTAGGCGAGGCCGCGATTCACCAGATCGCAGCAGGCGACCGCGCGGGCGGCCGGGTTCTGCTTGGGCTTGTCCTGCCACAGGATCTTGCCCGGATCGTCGAGGCCGAGCGCGAAGGTGTTGTTGGGGAAGGAGGTGTGGACGTACATCTTGCCGCCCACGACCACCGGGGCGCCCTCGTGCCCGTTGAGCAGGCCGGTCGAGAAGCTCCAGGAGACCTTCAGATCCTTCACGTTGCTGGTGTTGATCTGCTTGAGCGGGCTGTAATTGTCCGAATCGTAGTTCTTGCCGGGCATCACCCAGTTGGCGTCGTCCTTCGCCATGTCGACGAGCTTGTCGTTCGCCGAGGCCATGCTCGGCAGGCCGATCGGCGCGAGGGCGCCGATCGCCAGCACCGAGACCGAAGCCAGAAACCTGTTCATTCGACCGTCTCCTACCCTGAATGCCGCTCCCGTTGACCGTTCGGTTCGGGGCAGCGTTTGATTTCGCCGGATCAGAGAAGGCCCCTGTATTGAATTCAGGGTGTCCTCATATTCATAAGACTATCCTGAGGCAGGATCGTTCTTATAAAGTTTTTATTACTGATCGGCTGGCTATTCATAAAAGCATTTGTCTTGGTCCCTGTCTGCGGGATGTTGGCACTTTTTTATCGGGATCAATCGGCAATCCCGGGGGGGCTTGGATTCGGAAGAGCGCAAGTGCAGATCCGCCCCTGTCGTTGAGCGGAAAAGTCTGAATTGACACGGCGACCTGAGACGATCGAAGGTGTACATCGCTCGACGACAGATCATCGCACGGTTCGGCATCCTCCATGGTTCGACATCTTAGATTTATCTTATTGCTGTCTTGCGGGTTGTGCGCGACGGCGGAGGCGGCGTCCTTGACCCTGGACGATCCGGTCGCCCGCTGGCCGCGCACGCCGACCCCGGACAAGATCGCCTTCGCCACCCGGATGGCGAAGGCGTTCGCGACCGTCTCGCCCGAACTCGACCGGAACTACTTCGTCCGCTGCCTCGAGGAGACGGCCAACATCGGCAATCCCCGCGACATCAAGCTGGAGCAGGCGGTGAAGATCTGCGTCGCGGTGCACCAGAAGGCCACCGAATAGGCCGAGCCCCAGGCGGACAGGCGGACAGGCGCGGCGCGGATGCGGGGCTCGCGGCACATGCACGACATCCGGCGCGGCCAGGGCTTGCGGCTCCGATGGATCATCGGGCGCGGCCTGCGGGCGTGCAGCCGGCTGGCGATCGGGTCAGGGCTGATCGCGTGGGGCGCTCCCGGCCTGCTCGCCGCCGCCGGGCCGGACCCGGCGGACCGGGTCGCGGCTCTCTATCCGGAGGACGGGCGGCGCGAACTGGCGGGCGCCGATTACGCGCGTTATCCCGGCGCTGGCGTGCTCTACTGCCGGGCCGAGGGCATTCCCCGCAAGGCCGCGGCGGCCTGGCTGATCGGGAGTCTGCGCCTGGTGGTGATGAACGCCCACAACTTCCGCAGCCGGCACCTGGAGCCGACGCGGGACATCGCCGACTGCTTCTTCCAGATCGGCGGACGCAACTACGCCTTCCGTCCCGCCACGCTGCATTTCGGCACGGTGCCGGGCGCCCTCTCGCTCCACATCACCGACGACTGGGCCCTGGTCGAGCTGGCGGAGGCGGCCGAGGGCGTCCGTCCGCAGCCGATCCCGGCCGCGCCCGACCTGCCGACCGGGACCGGGACGGTGCCGGTGGTGATGGTGTCGCCCGGGGGGCACGCCAATTATCCCGGCCAGACCAGCCTCGAACCCTGCGCCATCCGGCAGATCGATCCGCCGAGCGAGGACGCCATCCGCCGCGTCCGGCACGATTGCAACAACGGCTATGGCGGCTCGGGCTCGGGCCTGTTCGACACCCACGGCCGGCTGGTGGCGCTCCACAGCGCCTCGCTGTCGATGAACTCGCGCCGGGTCTTCGACATCGAGTACCATTACGGCTCCGCCCTGATGTTCGAGGGCGCCCTGCTCGATGCGATCCGCGCCCGGGTCGCGCCGGAGGACATCGGGCCGCCGGCGCCATGACACCCGGCGGCCAGCGCCATAACATCGGGCCGCCGGCGCCGTGACATCGATTCAGCGCAGGCCGCGCGCCGCCATCTCCTCGGGGGCGAGCGGAGCGGCCTCCTGGCGCGCCAGCAGCGTCGCCAGGTCGAGCGGGCGGTAGTCGCAGGCATCGGCGCCGACATCGCAGGACCGGCTGGTATCCGGCAGGCAGGCATGGGTGTGGCCGTAGAGATGGCGGGTCTCGCGCCAGAAGCCGGGCCAGGACCGGTGCGGATAATGCGACAGGAAGAGCCGCCAGGGCCGCCCGAGGGCGTCCGCGACGGTGAGGCGGGCGCTCTCCACCGGCGGCTCGGCCCAGGGCAGTTCGAGGACCCGGTTGGTGTCGTGGTTGCCCCGCACCAGGCGCTTGATGCCGTTGAGGCGGGCGAACACCGCGGCGCAATGCGGGCGGCTGGCCCCGGCGGCGAAGTCGCCGAGGTGCCAGACCGTATCGCGCGGCGCCACCACCGCGTTCCAGCGGGCGATCAGGGCCTCGTCGTGGCCCTCGACCGAGCCGAAGGCGGAGCGGCGCCGCGCGACCAGGGGGGCATCGCCGAAATGGGTGTCGGCCGTGAAGAAGGTTGTCATCCTGCCGATCATCGCGTGTCCGGACGGGGCCAGATGGCGTTCCCCGGCCGGGCGGCAACCCGGTGCGCTGTCGCGCCCCGGATAATGGGTGGCCGCTCAGGCCTCCGCCGCCGGGGCGATCAGGGGCGGGGTCTGCTGATGCTGGACCACCCGCCACACCTCGGGCGAGAGCCGGCGATAGGTCGAGGTGCAGTTGGCCTCGTAGGTCTCGTCGTCGCGGGAGGCCTTGGCGTGGTAGGCGATGACGATGAGGCCCTCCTGGGGTCGGGAGATCCGCCCCTCGGACAGTTCGACGCGGGACCAGCGCGGGGTGTCGGCCACCGCCTCGATCGCCTGGGCGCCGCCGAGCACGAAGGGGGGCTGCGGCAGCACCATCAGGCATTCCTCGTCGACGAGTTCGCGGTAGTGGTCGGCGTCGCCGACCCACAGGCTCTCCTCGAACGACCAGACGCGGGCATCATCCATCGGTGTCTCCTCGATCTGTCACGAATCGACAGGATGACGCCGCCTGGGAGCGGTTCGTTCCGTGGCGGTCCGCAGGTCGCGGTGCCCGCCCTACGCGTCGGCCGCGATGGTGAAGGCCATGCCGCGTCCGGGTCCGAGATCGGCATAGTCGACGAGGACGTAGCCGCGCTCGGCCAGGGCCGCGTCGAGGCTGTCGCGGTGCTTGCGGAAGGTCTGGCCGATCGCGAGTGGCGTCAGGCGCGGATTGGCCTGGCGCAGGGGATCGACCCCGATGGTGAGGGGCGCGCCCTCCCGGTCCGCGATCCGGATCAGCGCGGCGGCCAGGTCCGCCGCCTTCGTCTCCGCCGCCGATTTCGCCTTGAAGGCCATCCCGTCATCCTCGTCCCGCCCGCACCCATCCTAGACGTTTTTCGCCGACGGATCGCCACGCGGCCGGGGGTGCGGCGAACCGGCGCCGGCCTGCGCTTCGATCGGACGTGAATCACAAAATAGTGAGCGACAGCCGCGCCGCAGCAAAGGATATTGATCTGTGTTGCGGAAGTATTCCGATACAGAAAATCGTAAGTCCTCGTTTACGCAAGCGCTTGAGGAAGAGAAAAGATCTGGCGCGCTAAGAGGGGCGCATGATGCTTACCTTCGTCACGCTGATCGAGGCCCAGGCGTTCAGCTTCGTCCTGGCTGCCGCGACCATCTGTGCCCTCAGCGCCTGGCTGATGGTCCACCTGCTGCGCAGGGTCGAGGCGGCTCCGGCGGGACGCCCCGTCTGGCTCGCCGGCACGGCCGTGGCGGCCGGCCTCGGCGTCTGGACCACGCATTTCATGGCGATGCTCGGATACCGGACCGACATCATTCTCGGCTACGATTCGGCCACCACGCTGGTCTCCGTCCTGATCGCCGTGCTGGCGGTCGGGCTGCCCTTCGGGCTCTCCGCCCTGCCGGCGGGCCGGGTCGGCCGGGGTGTCCTCGGCGCCGCTTCGGGTCTGGGCATCGGTGCGATGCACGTCACCGGCATGGCGGCCCTGGAGGGCTGCACCCAGAGCCAGTCGGTCTGGGCCAACGCCCTGGCCGGCCTCGTGGGGGCGACGCTGATGGCGGTCGCGCGCCTTCTGCCGGACCGGCGTTCGCCGGACGCGCCAGTGCCTGCTTCGCAGGTGCCTGCTTCGCAAGTGCCTGCTTCGCAAGTGCCGGCTTCGCAAGTGCCGGCCTCGGATGGGTCCGGCTGGCGCAATTCCGGCCTTCTGGCCTGCGGCCTGATCGTGCTGGCGGTGTGCGGCACGCATTTCATCTCGCTGGCCGGCACCGTCGTGACCGGGCAGCGCCCCGACGGACATCTCTCGGACATCCAGGTCGCCCTCAGCCTGCTGACCGCGGCGGGTGCGGCGATCCTCATCCTGGGCGCCGTCGTGGTGCTGGCCGCGACCCGGCGATTCGAGGCCCAGGAGACGGCCCACCTGACCGTGCTGGCGACCGCGCTCCAGAACATGTCGAACGGCATCCTCAAGATCTCGTCCGGCGGCATCGTCGAGCTCTACAACCAGCGCCTCTGCACCATGCTCAACCTCGCACCGGACACCATGCGGGTGGGCATGCGGGTCGATGACTTTCTGGCCGCCACCGGCCGGGCCAACGGCTGGGATGCCGCGCGCGTCGCCCGGGTTCTGGAGAACCACCGGCTCTGGATGGAGCGGGCGGAGGAGACCCTGATCGAGCATCGCTTCGACGACGGCCGCATCCTGTCGATCGCCTGCCAGCCCGTCGCCGGCGGCGCCGTCCTGACCTACGACGACGTGACCCGGGACCGGCGCGCCCAGGAGGAGATCTCGCATCTGGCCTACCGCGATCCCCTGACCGGGCTGGGCAACCGGCGGGCGCTCAACGAGCGGATGCGCGCCGCCCATCGCGACGGCGAACGCGTCGCCCTGCTGCTGATCGACCTCGATCGCTTCAAGGCGGTCAACGACACCTTCGGCCATACGGTCGGCGACCAGCTCCTGGTGGCGGTCGCGGCCCGGCTGCGCGACTGCGCCGGCGACGGTTTCATCGCCCGCCATGGCGGCGACGAACTCGCGATCCTGATTCCGGGGCGGGATGCGGATGCGAGCCAGGATCTGACAACGAGCCAGAACCTGACAATGACCAAGGACCCGACAACGAGCCGGGACCTGACGACCACCCAGGCCGTGACGACCGCCAACACACTGGCAACGGCCAACACCTTGGCAACCGCCAAGACGTTGGCGGACCGGATCGTGCGGGCGATCGAACGGCCCTACAGCCTCGACGGAGCCACGGTTGTGATCGGGTGCAGCATCGGGCTGTGCGTGCGTGCGGGCGACCCGAAAGGCCTCGCCGGCCCGGACGCCCCGGCCGGCCCGGACGACCTCCTGCAGCGGGCCGATATCGCCCTCTACGAAGCCAAGCGCCGCGGCCGCGGCCAGGCGGTCTGCTACGCACCCGGCATGATCGAGGCCCTGGCCGAGCGCGGACGCCTCGAGGCCGACCTGCGCGGCGCCCTCGTCCGCCAGCAGTTCCATCTGGTCTACCAACCGATCCTGTCCCTCGCGAGCGACCGGATCGTCTCGTTCGAGGCGCTGATCCGCTGGAACCATCCCCATCGCGGGCTGGTCTCGCCGGCCGATTTCATCCCCCTCACGGAGGAGAACGGCCTGATCGTGCCGATCGGCCGGTGGGTGCTGGAGCAGGCCTGCCGCGACGCCGTCGGCTGGCCTCCGCAGCAGCACCTCGCCGTCAACGTCTCGGCGGTCCAGCTGCGCTCGCCCCAGTTGCTGTCGCACGTCACCGAGGCCCTGGCCCGGAGCGGCCTGCCGGCGGACCGCCTGGAGCTGGAACTGACGGAAACCGCCCTCGTGGAGGATGGACCGCAGATCGCCCACACCCTGACGGCCCTGCGCCGCCTCGGCATCAAGATCGCGATGGACGATTTCGGAACCGGCTACTCGTCCCTCGTCCATCTGCGGGACCTGCCCCTCGACCGGATCAAGATCGACCGGAGCTTCGTCGCCGCGGCCCTGACCGACCGGCAATCCCTGGCGGTCATCCGGGCGGTGACCCAGATGGGCCGGGACATGGGCATCCCGACCCTGGCGGAGGGCGTCGAGACCGCCGAGCAGCTCGCGCTCCTGCGGACGCTCGGCTGCGACGCGGTCCAGGGCTACCTGATCGGCCGCCCGGCCCGCACGTCATCGAATTCTGCGTCGAACACTTCGTCGAACCCCGCGCCGGACCCGCTCGGCCGCGCGGCGTAGCGCCGGGTCCAGGCCGCCGTCATTCGGTCGCCGTGACCCCTTGTGCGAGCAGAAGGGCGGCCTGTGCGAGGACGGTCTCGCGGAAGCGCCATGCGCTGGCACGCGCGCGCTGGGAACGCCCCGGGCGAGGCCGGCCCGTCTGTGTGACGGACCGGCCCCGGACGGTGGAATCCCGGCGGGGTGCCGCGGCTTACGGCAGGTCGGCCAGGGAGGCCGGCCCGTTGCCCGGGGTGATCAGGGTCGGCCATTGGTGTGAGCCGAAGGGGACGCGCGGCGGCAGGTTCGTCGGCAGGCCGCGCGCCTTGGTCTCGGCCACGATGGTGTCGCGGGCGTCGCCTCCCATCAGCTCGTAATCCATCAGGAAGGCGTTGCCGAAGAAGGTCTCGCCGACGGTCCGGTTGGAGATGATCCGCGTCAGGGATTCCAGCATCTCGCCCGGCGTCGTGGTGAAGCCCATCGTCTCGATCAGCATCAGCCGCGCATTGATGTCCTCGGGCTTGAAGAACTGCGCCAAGGTGCTGAAGAGCACGTTGTTCTGGCGCGCGACGTAGATGGTGTTGCTGGCCGCATAGACCTTGCCCCAGTCGGGGCCGAGCTGCTGCTTCCAGTCGGAGAGCACGCCCATCCAGTGCTTGACCTGCATGTCGGCGGCCCATTGGATGGGACCCGGTCGAGCGTGAGCAGACATCGCTCCGCCCGTGGTTGAGCGTTCGGTCATCGGCATCCGGCGACGGTCGCAGGAGGGGCTGAATGCCTCGGCGGGTGATCCTTGGTTCTTCCTGGGTCGTCTTCTCGGCGCGTCCTCCGGGACCGGAACCTCGACGGGATCCCGGGCGTCCCCGACCCCGGAGACGCGCCAAGGGCCCGCTGGGCCGGCGCCCGGAGCGGAGCGAGCCCAGGGCGCGAATCGGCGGCAGGCCCGCCCTTCAGAATCGTGGTCCCTGGCTGTTGCCGTGCGCCCCGAGGCCGATCCCCGTATTGGCGCTGCGCCCCGAGCCGCCGCCCATGTTGCCCATGCCGCCATACAGGCTGCTGACGCCCTGCCGCTGAATGATGCCCAGGGGGTCGCGCCGGCGGTCGGCCTCGCTGCGGACGGCGTGTGGCGGCTCCGTGATGGCGGGCCGGAACGGGCGGCTCTTGCGCCGTGCGGGCTCTCCCGCAAAGGCGGGCAGGGCCATGAGGATTGAGAGGGCGACGGAGATCGATGCAGCTTTGTTGATCACTATGATGAACCTCGATGCAGTTTGACGTCACATCAAGGGAGACGGGCGGCCGGAATTGCCTATTCCGAGTTCTTAATGCATTCAGGATAGGCAGGTGCCTGAAGGCACGGACCGAAGCCGTCATCGGTCGAAAGGGTGTCGACTAGCGGATGAAGGCCGTGCGACGGCTCGGGAAGAGCCCGTTCGTCCCGATCCGGCCGGCACCGGAGGCGCGCACGTCATCGAGGGCCGGCCGCAATGCCGGGACAGCAACGCAGGCCTCACAGGTTCATCTCTTCGAGGCCGTATGCCCGGACCGGTGTCGTGATGGTCGGACGTGATGGTCGGACGTGATGGTCGGACGTGATGGTCGGACGTGATGGTCGGAATGGAGACACGCGCCCCCCGGCAATGTGACAACTGTACCCCTTTCCTGATCAGAAACAGTCCTTAGAACCGGTCTCATCAGGAGACCGATCGGCGCATGAGCGATCACGACGACAGCGCGCGCATCGACGCCGAAATGACCAGCACGGTGCCGGGCTCCGATCCGTTCGCGGCCGCCGTCCGGGCCACCCGGATGCCGATGGTGATCACCGATCCGCAGCAGGCGGACAATCCGATCATCTACGTGAACGACGCCTTCGTGACGCTGACCGGCTACGCCCGCGACGAGATCGTCGGCCGCAACTGCCGCTTCCTGCAGGGGCCGGAGACGAACCTCGCCGACGTGGCCCGGGTGCGGGAGGCGATCGAGCGGCGCGTGACCATCGAGATCGACCTCAAGAACCACCGCAAGGACGGCACCGCGTTCTGGAACCGCCTCCTGGTCTCGCCGGTGTTCGACCCGGACGGCACGCTGACCTACTTCTTCGCCTCGCAATACGACGTGACCCTGGAGAAGGAGCGCCTCGTCCTGCTCCAGAGGGATCGCGATGCCCTGGAGGCGGAATCCGAGCGCCGCTCCCTCGAACTGATCCACAGCGAGGAGCGCCTGCGCTTCACCCACAAGGCCGGGCGCCTCGGCGCGTGGTCGCTCGATCTCGGCGTCATGCGGCTGCTGGCCTCTGACGGCTTCAAGGAGAATTTCGGCCGTCGGCCGGACGAATCCCTGACCTACGACGAGATGCTGGCCACGATCCATGCGGATGACCGGGACCGGAAGCTGGCCGCCACCGCCGCCGCCATCGACGGGCATTCCGACTACGACATCGAGCTTCGGGTGGTGACGCCCGGGGGCGAGATCCGCTGGCTCCAGATCCGCGGCCAGGCCTCCTACCGGGCCGACAACACGCCCCTGAGCATCGCCGGGATCAGCCTCGACATCACCGACCGCAAGCGCGCGGAGGAGCACCGCGACCTCCTGGCCAAGGAGCTGAATCACCGCATCCAGAACACCCTGGCGACGGTGCAGTCCATCGCGCGCCAGACCCTCCGGGGCGCCGCCTCCCTGGAGGAGGCCCAGGTCGCCATGGAATCCCGGCTCCGGTCCCTGTCGGCCGCGACCGAGATGCTGACCCGGGGCAGCGGCGACTGGGCGACGCTGACCGAGGTGGTGATCGCGGCGCTGCATCCCTTCGGGGTCGAGCAGGACCACCGCTTCAAGGTCGGCGGGCCGATCCTGCGCTTGGCGCCGCGGGTCGGCCTCGCCTTCGCGCTGGCGATCCACGAACTCGCGACGAATTCGGTGAAGTACGGTTCGCTCTCGCGGGATGCGGGTCGGGTCATCGTGAGTTGGGACGTGGTGGACGGATCGAGCCCGGCGCGGCTCTGGTTCCAGTGGCAGGAGGTGGGCGGCCCGCGGGTGTCGCGGCCGACCCGGACGGGCTTCGGCTCGCGCATGATCGAGCGGGCTCTGGCTCAGGAGATCGGCGGCACCGCCGAGATCGACTACCGGCCGCGCGGCGTCGTCTTCACGGCCGAAGCCCCCTTGCCCGAAATCACGCGCGATTGAGACCTTGAGCGATCAGGGTCGCGGACGATCGCGTTTCAGAGCAGTCAAGATTTCAGGCGCATGACATCTTAAGCGATCAAGATTTCGTGCAGTCAAGATTTTTGGGGCCGAAATCACGCGCGATCGAGCGGCCGCGCGGAGCTTTTCGCGACCTCGGGCGTATCGCCCAGATGGCAAGCACCCGATCCTCGTCCCCTCCGTCGTTCGCCCTGGTGGTCGAGAGCAACGCCCTCGTGCGGATGGACGCCGTGGACATCCTGGAGGATGCGGGCTTCCGGGTGCTGGACATGGCCACCGGCGACGCGGCCGTGGTGATCCTGCGCCAGCACGGCGCCGCCGTGACCCTGCTGTTCACCGCCGTCGGCCTTCAGGGCGCGCATGACGGCTTCGCCCTGGCCCGCGTCACCGCTGCGGACTACCCGCATATCAGCATCGTGGTCGCCTCCGGCCACGAGACACCCGGCCCGGGCGACCTGCCGGAGACGGCCTGCTTCATCGAGAAGCCCTTCAGCGCCGGGATCGTCCACGCGCACCTGCAGCGCATTCTGCCGGAGGACAGGAAGCCCGGGCCGCTGAAGGAGCAGGCGAAGCTCGACCGATAGTCCTATGTGTTGCAGCAGACATAATTCAAACGACCCGTAATATCCGCGACAGATGGTCGATCTTATCGTATGATTGTTGAAGTTTATCCCTATTCCAGAGCCGATGTTTGATGCCGCGATTCTATTTCGACTTTGATTGTAATCACTTGCGTGTGGTCGAAGGCGACGCCTTCGACCTTCCGGATGCGGCTGCGGGCCGCGACGAGATCCTGAAGGCTCTGGCGGAGATCGTGAAAGACGCCTTGCCGAAGAACGATCAGCAGACGTTCCAGGCCTCCGTGCGCGATGAATCCGGCCATCTCGCCTACACCGCGACCGTGACGATGACGGGCCTCTGGCACGCGCCGTACACGACCTGAGCGCCTCTCCTCCGACGACGCGTTCCCGGCCACCTTGCCGGCGGATCTGCTGGTGGAGCGCGGCGCGGCTGGAGGGTCGATCCGGGTCGCCGCGGTAGGGCGCGCCTGTGAAGGAGAGTGTGGCGTGAATCTTAACCGAACCGGGCCATCAAGCCTGCGGGGACCGGCGGCGGGGGGCACTGCGGAACCCTCTCCGACGCCGATCGCCGTTCGCGAATGCCAGGTCCTTCGATGCACACCGATGCCCGGTCGTTCAGCCTCCCGTCCTGGCGCCTCACGCGCTGGCTGACGGATGCGGGTCCGGACGTTCCTCTCGAGATCCGCGCGGCCCTGATCCGCAGCCTGTTCGGCACGTTTCCGATCTTCGCCGGCGGCGTTCTCAACACGATCGCGGTCTCGACCCTGGTGGCGCTCCGGCTGCCCCGGCCGGAATTCCTGATCTGGTGCGCCCTCGAATACACCATCTGCCTCACGCGCCTCGTCGTGCTGGTGATCGCCCACCGCGCCGCGACCGCGCGGCGCCGGACACCGACGGATCTCTACCTGGTGCTCGGGCTCGCCTGGGCGGCCAGCGTCGGCTACGGCACCCTGATCAGCCTGATCAGCGGCGACTGGGTGGTGGCGACCCTGGCCTGCCTCTCGGCGGCCGCCATGGTGGGCGGCATCTCGTTCCGCAATTTCGGGGCGCCGCGCCTCGCCGGCGCGATGATCGTGCTGACGCTGGGCTGCTGCTGCCTCGCCGCGCCGTTCACCGGCGAGCCGATCCTGCTCATCACCTTCCTGCAAATTCCGTTCTACCTCGCCAGCATGAGCGCGGCGGGCTTTCGCCTGAACAAGCTGCTGGTGGCGACCATGCGGGCCGAGCGCGAGAACGCCTTCCGGGCCCATCACGACATCCTGACCGGCCTGCCCAACCGGGCCGGACTGGCGGAGGCGATCGAGGCGCGCGGCGATGCCCCGAAGGCGCTGCTCTACCTCGACCTCGACGGCTTCAAGACTGTCAACGATACCTACGGGCATGGGGTCGGCGACGCTCTGCTGCAATCCGTCGCCGATCGCCTGCGGGCGGGCACGGGGCCGGGCGACGTCGCCGCCCGGCTCGGCGGCGACGAGTTCGTCGTCCTGGCCGACGGCCTCGCCCCCTCGGCGCTGATCGGTTTCAGCGAGGCGATCGCGGCCCGGATCTCGGAGCCCTATGCCCTGGAGGGCGGCCGGACGGCACGGATCGGCGTCAGCATCGGCATCGCCCTGGCGCCCGAACACGGCACCGACCTGCCGCGACTGCTCTCCGTGGCGGACAAGGCCCTCTACGAGGCCAAGGCCCAGGGCAAGGCCCAGGGTGAATCCCGCTGTGCCATCGCACCACTGACGCGGGCCGCCTGAAGGAGGGCCGCTTCGAGGTATGGCGTCGGCGTGAAACTACCGAACGGATGCGCCCGCCGGTTCGCCTACGCGCCGGACCCGGATGGCGGCAGGCCCTGCTCGGGGGTCGGCACCACGCCGAGGCCGCCGGCCGCATCCGGCGGGGCGGCATCGAGACGGCGCAGCAGGGCTTCGTAGGTCTGGACGGCCGGGCCATCGGGCTGGCGTTCCCGCGTGACCTCCAGGAGCTGGCGGACATCCGCGGCGAACCGGCGCTTGGCCTCGTCGCCGCCCGGGACCGTTTCGAACAGCCGGCCGATGGCGACCTCGTACAGGCCGGTCAGAAGTTCGAGCTTCTGAACCTCGCGCTCTCGAACCTCGCGCTCTCGCCCCTGGGGCGTCTGGACATCGTCCGCCATCGTCGGGATCATGCCTGCCGTTCGAGCTGCTTGGCCAGCCGCTGAGCCTTGAGCCGCTCCGTCTTCTCGTCGCGCGCTTGGAGCGATTCCCGCAATTCGGACCAGGCCGCCTCGGCGACGCGGTCGCGCTCGGCAAGCTTGGCCGCCTTGGTCTCGATGCGGTCGACGACGTGGCTCGGCGGTGTCGGCATGGGCGCTCCTCATTCCTGCTCCCAGGGAAGATAGGGCGGCGAGCGCGGAAGTCTGCGTTTCGTGGTCAAGTCTGGGTTTCGTGGTGACGTCTGCAATCGGTGTTGCGGAAAGGATTCATCAACGCTGCGACGCCCGCGTGCCGGAAAAATCCGGAACAGACGGCAGCGGGCAGGATTTCTCCGATCATGCCGGATCGTGTCACGTCAGAGCTGGAAGTGGTCGTCGCACGCCTGAGGGCGGAGCAGGACGTTCTGCTGCTGGACGCCGAGGCCGACGAACGGCCTCCCTGTCAGGCCGTCCTCCAGCGGATCGTCGAACTGGAGACGAAGATCCAGTCGGTCGAAGACCTGATCGAGGATCGCTGAGGCCACGGCGTCGACCGACCGAACCCGCCGCGGCCGGAACCGGGCGGGCGTGAGAAGGCCAAAGCTCGATCAGGTTACGGCTCGATCGGGCTACGGTTTGGGCTTGATCATCTCGTAGCCCATGCGCTTCTCGCCGTTGAAGGCCCAGATGCTCTTGTAGCCACCCGCGTCGTCCTCGACGAGAAGTGCCGTTCCACTGGTGCCGTCGCTGGTGAAGCTCGCCGCCATGATCCGGGCGTCCCCCACGGCGTAGCCGGTGTACTTGTCGCCGGCAATGTTCCAGCTCAGCTTGAAGGTGTCCTTGCTGGTCTGGACGATGACCAGCGTACCGGAATATTCGGTGTCCGGCTCTCCGTTGCTGCCCTTGACGCTGTAATTGCCGGCGCCGCCTGCCAGAGCAGGCAGACTCGCGCACAGCGCGAGGCCGAATACGGCCGATGTGCAGATCCTCGATGCAAATCTCTTCATGATAGCGATGCCCCCGATGACGTTGATCTTGTACACCCGAATTTTCGGGCTCCCGGACTTACGCGGCTGGACTTAACAAACCGAACGCCTGAGCCACGGCGACGCCATCGGTCCGGGTTCCGCCGTGTCTCCGCTGCCGCTTCGATTCTGAGATGGCCGCCACCGACACGGAGCCCACGGGAGGAAACCACGCCAGCAACCCGTCCGGCGCCCGGCGCTGCGCCGGCGCGGCCGTGATCTTCGTCGTCAGGCGGATCAGGCTCTCGGCCGGTGCGTGGCCGGACGCCTGTTCGGCCCCCGGCACCCGGCGTGGGTCACCCTCCCGGGCGGTGCCGTCTCGCCCGGATGGCACGTCCGGGAGCTTCGGACCTATCCGGTCCGCATCACCGGCACGGGAATCGACGTGTGGATCGATGGGGGCCGCTGAGGCCTGCCCATCGCGGCGCCTCGTCCGTTCATCGTCAGCGCGCGGTCCTGAGACCGGCATAGCGCCCGACCGAGGCGTGACTGCCTCTGAAGCGGGGCGGTGTCATGACCGATGCGGGCCGCCCGGCCGATGCAGCCAGCCCGGTCGACGGCGGCTGCGTTCTCCCGGCGCGCTCTCCCGGAACCGAGGCGAGCAGCGCGCGCCGCAGAGCCGTCACCTCGCTGCGCAGCCGTGCATTCTCGCGCTCGACCTCTCCGAGGTGCAGGACGCCGGCCGGCGGCAGACCCCCGAAGCGTCGGCGCCAGCGGTAGAAGGTCCCGACCGAGACATGCGCGGCGGCGCAGATCGCCGGGATGGCCGTTCCGTTCTCCGCCTCCCGCAACAGGAAGGCGATCTCTTGATCGGTATGTCGGGATCGACGCATGCGCAGGAGCCAATCGAGTCGGTATCCGGGACGGCCTCCAGCAAGAAACGAACCGTCGGTCATTCGACGCGCAAAGGTGTGCCGTCCGGCCGATTGTGCAACTTTTGACGTTTGTCGCACCCGGGCGCACTCACCTTGAGCGGAACGCCTGGGTTTTACGCAAGGCACGGGCGCCGTGCAGCCTATTTGGCCTTCCTCCTCACGCCCTCAGCTCGGACAATCGCGGCGTCACGGAACGAGGCGAGAGCGATGGTCGAATTCACGAGACGCAGCCTTCTGGGAACGGCGGCGGCCCTGGCCGCCCCGGCCCTCATCCGGCCGGCCTGGGCCGCCGACACGGTCAAGCTCGGTTGCCTGTTCTCGTCCTCGGGCACCATGGCCAACATCGAGGGCCGCCTGAACCACGTGGTGCGGATGGCGGCCGAGGGCCTCAACGCCAAGGGCGGCGTCAACGGCCGGCGCATCGAGGTCGTGACCTCGGACCCGGCCTCCGACTGGCCCCTCTACGCGCAGATCGGCCGGCAGATGCTGCAGCAGGAAAAGGTCGCGGCCCTGTTCGGCTGCTGGACCTCCGTCTCGCGCAAATCCGTCCTGCCGGTGGTGGAGCAGAACGACGGGCTGCTGTTCTACCCGCTGCATTTCGAGGGCGACGAGAACTCGAAGAACATCGTCTACGTGAACTCGCCCCCGGCAAGCTCGGTGCTGCCGGCGGTCGATTACCTGATGGGGGCCGAGGGGGTCGGCGCCAAGCGCTTCTTCATGATCGGCTCGGACTACGTCTGGCCGCGCACCATCAACAAGCAGCTCAAGGCCTACTGGACATCCAAGGGCGTGCCCGAAACTGCGTGGCGCGAGGAATACGTGCCGCTGGGCTTCTCCAACTTCCAGACCCTGGTCAACCAGATCCGCAGCTTCGCCGCGCAACCCGGTGGGCAGCCCATCGTGGTGCTCACCGTGGTCGGCTCGTCGATTCCCGATTTCCTGCGCGAATTCGCCAACCAGGGCATCCGCGCCACCGACGTGCCGATCCTCGGCCTCGACATGGTGGAGGCCGACCTCGAGGGCCTCGATACCGCGCCGCTGGTCGGCCACCTCAATTGCTGGGCCTATCTCCAGGCCGCCAAGGCCGAGGCCAACACCCGGTTCCTGTCCGAATGGGCGGCCTATGTGAAGGCCAAGTCCGTGCCCTTCAGCGCCGACACCGTCATCGACCCCATGGTCTCGGCCTATGACAGCGTCCAGCTCTGGGCGCTCGCCGCCGCCAAGGCCGGCAGCTTCGACGTGCCGGAGGTGCGCAAGGCCTTCCCGGGCCTCAGCTTCGCCGATCCGTCCGGCTACACTCTGACCATGGGGGCCGAGAACAACTACGTCGCCCGCGGGGTCTTCATCGGCTCGGTCAACGAGAAGCAGGGCTTCGACATCCTCTGGCAATCGCCCGACGCCCCCAAGCCCGTGCCGTTCAGCCCGTATGGTTGAGGGGGTGAGACGGCTCGGTCTCGTTGCTCTCCTGGCGTGGGGCGCGAGCCTGATGATGCCGCCGGCCCTCGCGGCGGATGCGCCGCTCGAGCGCGGCCCCTTCGCCGCCGCCCTGTGCGGGGACGGCGCAGCGCAGACGAAGGCCGTCGAGGCCTTCCTGCACCGCGCCGCGGAGGCGGAGGCCGCCGAGATCGCCTGGGCCGGCGCGGCCTTGCGCGCGCTCCTCGACCGGCGCCTCGCCTGCCTCGGCGAGACCGCCCTGCTGCTCGACCGTACCGGCGCCGCCGAAGGCGTCGAGGCCGCCACCGGGACGGCGCGTCCGGCCGCGGGCGGGCGCTCCCCGGTGCTCGGCCTGCGCCAGCGCGCCCTCGTGGAGACCGCCTCCGGGGCGGCGGCCCTGCTGACCGGGCCGAGCGTCGAGGCGCGCCGGGCCGGCCTGTCCATCCTGGAGCGCCGCATCGGCGCCGTGCCGGAAGCGTTCCTCCTGCGCGCGGCCTCCGCCGAGACCGATCCCGGCCTCAGGGCCAGCCTCGCGGCCGTCGCGCAATCCGCCGCCCTGTCGTCGCCGGACCCGGCGCGCCGCCTCGCGGCGATCCGGGCCGTCTCGGAGGCGCCCTCGGGCGCGGCGTTCTCGCGGCTCTCCGCCCTCAAGACCGACGCGGCCTACGGCAGCGATCCCGCCTTCCGCAGCGCCCTCGACGCCGCCCTCGCCCGGGTCGAGCGGGCCGTGTCCATCGGCAACGGTCTCGCCGTGCTCTACAACGGCCTGAGCTTCGCCAGCATCCTGTTCATGGCGGCCGCCGGCCTCGCCATCATCTTCGGGCTGATGGGCGTCATCAACCTCGCCCAGGGCGAGTTCATCATGATCGGCGCCTACGCCACCTACGGCGTGCAGGAGGTCCTCCGGCGTCTCGCCCCGGCCTGGCTCGACGCGTACCTGCTGGCCGCGATTCCGGTGGCGTTCCTGGCCTCGGCGGGGGTCGGCATCGCCATCGAGGCGCTGATCCTGCGCCACCTCTACCGGCGCCCGCTGATGAGCCTGCTCGCCACCTGGGCCGTGAGCCTGTTCCTCATCAACGGGGTACGGGTCGCGGTCGGATCGCAGAACCTGCAATTCGCCATGCCGTCCTACGTCAGCGGCGGCGTGCCGCTCTATGCCGACTTCGTGGTGACCTGGAACCGCCTCTTCGCCATCGCCTTCGCGGTCGCCACCCTGGCGCTGACCCTCGTGATCCTGAAGCGGACGCCGCTCGGGCTCGACATCCGCGCGGTGACGCAGAACCGCGACATGGCCGCCTGCCTCGGCATCCGCACCCGGCGGGTCGACCGGCTCGCCTTCGGCTTCGGCTCGGGGCTGGCCGGCCTCGCGGGCGTCGCCCTCTGCCCGATCTACAGCGTGAATCCCGGCATGGGCGCGAACTTCATCGTCGACAGCTTCATGGTGGTGGTGCTCGGCGGCGTCGGCACCGTCGCGGGCACCCTGGTGGCGGCACTCGGCATCGGCAGCGCCAACGTGCTGATCGAGCCGCTCTACGGGGCGGTCGCCGCCAAGGTGATCGTGCTCGCCGGCATCATCCTGTTCCTGCAGCGCCGGCCCGAGGGCCTGTTCGCCGTCAGGCGCCGGCGATGAGCGGCGCCGTGGACCTGTCGCCGCGTGTCCCGGCCGTCCGGCGGATCGGCCCCGCTCTGGGGAGCGACCCGCTGCTGGCGAGCCTCGTCGTCCTCGTGCTGGCGGCGGCCCTCGGCCTCGTGCTGCTCCAGCCCGCCCCCTACCTGGTCAACATGGTCGGGCAGCTCGCGGCCTTCGCCATCCTGGCCGTCTCCCTCGACCTCGTCTGGGGCTATCTCGGCATCCTCAGCCTCGGGCACGGGCTGTTCTTCGCCATCGGCGGATACGTCTGCGCCATGCACCTGCTGGCCCATGCCTACGCGGTCACCGGCACGGCGCCGGACCTCATGCAGTTCATGGGCTGGAAGAGCCTGCCGGCCTACTGGACCGGCCTGACCAGCGCGCCCTACGCCCTGGTCCTGGCGCTGGGTCTGGCGGCGGCCGTCGCCTTCGTGTTCGGCCTTGCCTCGTTCCGCTCGCGGGTGAACGGCGTCTACTTCTCGATCATCAGCCAGGCGCTGGTCTACGTCGCCATGCTGCTGATGTTCCGCAACGATACCGGGCTCGGCGGCAACAACGGCATGACGGGTTTCTCCGTCCTGTTCGGCTGGCCGATGGGCAGCCCCGGCGTGGTCACGGGCCTCGCGGTGGCGGCCCTTCTGACCCTGGCGGGCGTGCTCGTCGGTGCCAAGGTTCTCGTGGCGAGTCCGATCGGCCGCCGCATGCTCGCCTGCCGGGACGACGAGGCGCGGCTGCGCACCCTCGGCTACAGCACCACCCGCCTGAAGCTCGGCATCTGGTGCCTCTCGGCCGTCATCGCGGCGCTGGCCGGCCTCCTCTACGTGCCCCAGGTCGGCATCATCAATCCGCGGGTGCTGAGCCCCGACCTGTCCATTGAGATCGCGGTCTGGGTCGCCATCGGCGGCATGGGCCGGCTCGGCGGCGCGGTGATCGGCGCCGTGGCGGTGAACGCCCTGAAGTTCTGGCTCAGCGCGGCGATGCCGGAGGCCTGGCCCTTCATCCTCTCGGGCCTCGTCCTCGCGGTGGTGCTGGGCCTGCCCAACGGGCTGCTCGACCTCGCCGCGCTCCGGCTCCGGCCCGCATCGCTCAAGCCCACATCGCTCAAGCCCACATGGCTTCGACGCGGAGGCGGACTTCGATGAGCGCCCTTGTGGTCGACAGCCTCTCCGTGGTGTTCGGGGCCTTTCGCGCCCTCGACGGCCTGTCGCTCGCCGTCGATGCCGGCGAGGTCCGGGCGGTGATCGGCCCCAACGGCGCGGGCAAGACCACGCTGCTCGATGCCATCACGGGGATCACCCGGCCGCGATCCGGGCGCATCGTCCTCGGCGACGGTCTCGATCTCACCCAGCACGGGGAGGCCGCGATCGCCCGGGCCGGCGTGCGGCGCAAGTTCCAGAAGCCGAGCGTCTTCCCGGCCCTGACGGTGCGCGAGAACCTGAGCCTCGGCTGCGGCCCCGGATGCCCGCCGGGCGCGCAGGCGGACCGCATCGCTGCGGCGCTCGCGGAGACCGGCCTGGAGGCCCGGGCCGGTGCGCTGGCCGGTGCCCTGGCGCATGGGGAGAAGCAGTGGCTGGAGATCGGCATGGTGCTGGCCTCCGAGCCGCGCGTGATCCTCCTCGACGAGCCGGTGGCGGGCCTGTCGGATGCCGAGACGGCCCGGACCGCCGAACTCATCGCCACCCTGCGCCGGCCCGATCGCGCCATCCTGGTGATCGAGCACGACATGGCCTTCGTCGAGGCGGTCGCCGACCGGGTGACGGTGCTGCACGAGGGCCGCACCCTGTTCGAGGGCGGCATGGCCGCCGCCCGGGCCGATGCCCGCGTGATCGAGGTGTTCCTCGGCCGATGAGCACGCCCTGTCCCCCCCGCCCGGCCGGCCTCGCGGTCTCGGGGCTCGACCAGCATTACGGCAGCGCCCAGGTGTTGCGGACCGTCGACCTCGCCGTCGCGCCCGGAGCCTGCCTCGCCGTGCTCGGCCGTAACGGCGCCGGCAAGACCACGCTGCTGCGCTGCCTGACCGGGCTGATCCCGGCGAGTGGCGGGACGATCCGTCTCGACGGCGCCGACATCACGCGCCTGCCCTCCGACCGGCGCGCCCGCGCGGGCCTCGCCATCGTGCCCCAGGGCCGCGAGATCTTCGCCGACCTCACCGTGGCGGAGAATCTGCGCGTCGCCGCGCGCGCGCACGGGCTGGAGCGCGGCGACGCCGTCGACGAGGCGATCGCCCTGTTCCCCGCCCTGCGCGACCTCTGGCATCGACCGGGTGGAAACCTCTCCGGCGGCCAGCAGCAGCAGCTCGCCATCGCGCGCGCGCTGGCGACGCGGCCGCGCGTCCTGCTCCTCGACGAGCCGACCGAGGGCATCCAGCCCTCCATCGTCTCGGCCATCGAGGGCGTGATCGCGGGTCTCAAGGGCCGGATCACCGTGGTGCTGGTGGAGCAGTACCTCGATTTCGCGATCCGCCTCGCCGATGCCTTCGTGGTGCTCGCGCGCGGAAGCGTGGTCGAGCATGGCAGCCGCGAAACCCTGAACCACGACGCCGTCTCGCGTCACATCACCGTCTGATCCGACACAGCAAGGACCCCGTATGTCGCAGCACCACGAGATTCCCGCGACCCCCGAAACCATGGCGCTGGGCTACTTCGACGCCGCCCTGCCGCCCGTCCTGGAGATCGCCTCCGGCGATACCGTGACGCTGCACTCGTTTCCGGCCGGCGGCCGGGAATCCCTGCACCCCGATCCCGCCCGCGTACCGGCCGATTATCGCCTCGCCCTCGACACGCTCGCGCAGGGACCCGGCCCCCACTTCGTCACCGGGCCGGTCCATGTGCGCGGGGCGGAGCCGGGCGACGTGCTCCAGGTCGAGATCCTGGACCTGAAATTCCGCATGGATTGGGGCTTCGTGGCGATCCTGCCGCTCCTCGGCACCCTGCCGGACGAGTTCACCGACTACGAGACCATCCACCCCGACATCGATGTGGCCCGCGGCGTCGCCGTGCTGCCCTGGGGTACGGAGCTGCCCCTCGATCCGTTCTTCGGCATCATGGGCACGGCGCCCCCCGCCGCCTGGGGCCGGGTCGGCACCCCGGTCCCGCGCGGGTTCGGCGGCAACATGGACAACAAGGAACTCAAGGTCGGCACCACCCTCTACCTGCCGGTCTACAATGCGGGCGCCGGCTTCTATGCGGGCGACGGCCACGGCGTGCAGGGCGACGGCGAGGTCTGCATCACCGCCCTCGAAACCGGCTTGACCGGCACCTTCCGCCTCACCGTGCGCAAGGACCTCGGCTATGCCTGGCCCTTCGCCGAGACGCCCACCGACCTGATGTCGATCGGCCTGCACGAGAGCCTCGACGAGGCGATGCGCCAGGCCGTGCGCGAGATGGTGCGGCACGTCTGCGATCGCACGAGCCTCACCCGCAACCAAGCCTACATGCTGTGCTCGCTCGCCGGAAACCTGCGCATCACCCAGACGGTGGACGGCAACAAGGGCGTGCACATGCTGATGCCGAAGAGCGCTCTCGCGTCGCCGGGGGCGTCGCCCGCGCCGACGCAGGCCGCGCCGAAGGGCTGAGCCGTCGAGGCCGGAAGCTCCCTTGGGCGCGAACCTTGCACGCGACTCAACCTTGCACGCGACTCACCTGTGCATGCGCGGTCGCCGGGTCGCGTATGATGCGATGGGGAGGAGGGACGGGCTCGGGACCGGATGGCCTCGGCGCGCGTTAGACCTGCATTCAGCCCCGCGAGAGAGCCCCGATGCAGACGAACCGACTGGCCGAGACCGAAGCGGTTCTGGCGCGCACCGATCAGGCCTGGCGTTCCGAGATGACGCGTCTCTACGGTCCGGACGGCGTGCTCCGGTTCGGCTACAGCCAGGAGGGCCGCGGCGCCGACGGCACGCCCGTGCGCCGGGCCTACGAGGCGCGCCGGCATGCGGTCGCGCTCTGGCGGCATGAGCGGCGGGTCGAAGCCTAGATCGCCCGGCGGCATCCTGGGGGCGTGCCGCGCCGATGGGGATGATGTCCGTCCTCGCCCTGTGGTCCGCGTACTGGGCGGCGATGTTCGCCCAGGTCGCCTATCTGCGATCCCTGGACGACGGCGAGGGCGTTTCCGGATTCTCGTTCCTGTCGAAAAGCCTTCTCGTCATCGGCGCAGCTCTGTTCCTGCTGGGCAGAGGGAGCGTGACCACGTGAGTCTCACCGGTCGGCCGAGCGATTGCGCCGGCCTCTGATCCGGCTGGACGGAACCGCCGGAAACCGGCCCCCGATCCGTCATGCGGGCGAGGACTCCGTCATGCAGGCGAGGACTCCGTCATGCAGGCGAGGGCGGTCGCCCCGTTGGCGCCCCGGATGCGCCCGATCTCCAGCGAAGCGTGACGCCGACGAGCAAGGCCGCTTCGGGGACGATCCTCACCCTCTCGCCTCGGGATGGAACCGCTGACGGAAGGCCATCCGCCACCGGCCACCCTTGCCCCTAAGCCTTTGAGCGAAAGGGTTCGATTAATTTGTCGGCCTGGCGGTACTCTTCTTTAACGAGAGAAATACTCTGCCGATTCAGACGATGGAACCAAAGGCAGTATTTGCTCTGTATTAACTTAGCCGTTCTCATGATCCGTCATCGATCGCAAGAAAGTCAGCGACCCATGGCGGACACGGCATTGTTTTCGGCTCAGTACACCTCCGGCACCGCAGGTGCGGATCGGATCGACCTCTCGTCGCGCGGGACGCGCGCACAACTGATTGCCGGCCAGGATGGTGACGACATCATCATCGGTGCATCAGGCAACGATACAATCAACGGTGGCGCCGGAAACGACATCATGACCGGCGGGCTCGGCGTCGACACCCTGACGGGCGGAGCCGGGGCCGACCGCTTCGTGTTCAGCAAGGCGGATCTCGCCGGTACGGCCACCCTGACGGGCGCCGCCCTCGACCGGATCACCGACTTCGAGGGCNGGAGCCGGGGCCGACCGCTTCGTGTTCAGCAAGGCGGATCTCGCCGGTACGGCCACCCTGACGGGCGCCGCCCTCGACCGGATCACCGACTTCGAGGGCGCCGGCGTCGCCGGGGGCGATACCATCGTCCTCCAGGGCTTCGCCACCGATTCCAGTGTGGTCGAGGTCAGTCGGCAGGGCGCGCTGCACACCTACGAAATCCGCGAGCACGGCGTCGCCGTCGGCCGCTTCACCGCTGTCCATGCCGGAGAGGCGCTCACGTCAGGCGACTTCGTGTTCGAGGCGTCGGAGGCGTCCGTGGTCAAGCCTTCTCCGGAAGCGCTGATCACGCCGGCGGCGTCGAGCACGCTCGCGCCGGTGGTTTCCGCAACCGCACCGGTCAGTTCGAGCAGCGGCCCGATCGCACCCCTGGCGGCCCAGTACACCGCCGGCACCGCGGGTGCCGACCGGATCGACCTCTCCTCGCGCGGGACGCGGGCGCAGCTCATCGCCGGCCAGGACGGTGACGACATCATCATCGGNCGGCGAAGAGACCTATTACCGCCGGCTCGCCCTGGCCCTCGGCGTTCGTCCGTGGTCAAGCCTTCTCCGGAAGCGCTGATCACGCCGGCGGCGTCGAGCACGCTCGCGCCGGTGGTTTCCGCAACCGCACCGGTCAGTTCGAGCAGCGGCCCGATCGCACCCCTGGCGGCCCAGTACACCGCCGGCACCGCAGGTGCCGACCGGATCGACCTCTCCTCGCGCGGGACGCGGGCGCAGCTCATCGCCGGCCAGGACGGTGACGACATCATCATCGGGGCGTCGGGCAACGACACCATCAACGGCGGCGCCGGCAACGACATCATCACCGGTGGGCTCGGCGTCGACCTGCTGACGGGCGGGGCCGGAGCCGACCGCTTCGTNGGGCAACGACACCATCAACGGCGGCGCCGGCAACGACATCATCACCGGTGGGCTCGGCGTCGACCTGCTGACGGGCGGGGCCGGAGCCGACCGCTTCGTGTTCAGCAAGGCGGATCTGGCCGGGACGGCCGGCCTGACGGGCACGGCCCTCGACCGGATCACCGACTTCCAGGGGGCCGGCGCCGCCGGCGGGGACACGCTGGTGTTCCGCGGCTTTGCCGCCGATGCCAACGTGGTCGAGATCGCCCGTCAGGGTACGCTGCACACCTACGAGATCCGCGAGCACGGCGCGGCCGTCGGCCGCTTCACCGCCGTCCATGCCGGGAATGCCCTCACGTCAGGCGATTTCGTCCTGGAGGATTCCGTGGCGCCCGAAACGCCGCCCGTGGTCGTTGCGCCCCCCGGGCCGCAGCCTCCCGAAGTGGCCGTACCGCCGGCGCCCCCGGAGCCGCCGGTCGTCGTCGCTCCGCCCGTCGTCACCCCGCCCGTCGTCGACCCGCCTGTGGTCGTCGCTCCACCCGTCGTGGTGAACGAGCCGGCGCGGGCCAGCGTGGCACCGACGAGCACGATCAAGGCCAACAATGCCGTCCAGGCCCTCAACGGCACGGCCGGGCACGACGACATCTGGGGCTGGGACAAGGGTGGTGCGGTCCTGACCGGCGGCACCGGCGACGACACCTATCACATCTGGCAATCGAGCGATCAGGTCGTNCGGTCATCATTGCCTGGCGCGACTACACCCTGCCGGACAACGTCGAGAACCTGAGCTTCAGCAACGCCAAGAGCGGCACCGGCAACAGCCTCAACAACATGATCACCGGCGATGGCGGCGCCCAGACCCTCAACGGCAAGGCCGGGAACGACATCCTGACCGGCCGCGGCGGGGCCGATATCTTCGTCATCGCCAAGGGCGAGGGCAGCGACATCATCACCGACTTCGCCTCCGGCGTGGACAAGGTCCGCATGGAGGGGGTCAACCTGCACAGCTTCGCCGAGCTGAAGATGGCGGCCAGTCAGGTCGGGTCGGACACCGTCATCGCGCTCGGCGGCGGCGAGACGCTGACCTTACAGAACGTGGCGCTCACGAACCTCAAGGCCGGCGATTTCGCCCTGCCGGCGGACCCGTCGCATCCGGGCATGACGTTGAGCTTCGCCGACGAGTTCAACACCCTCAGTGCTTCGGCCAATGGCCAAGGCACGGTGTGGAAGAGCGCACTTGGCGTCGGCACCAGCCAGGATCGGACCCTGGGGTCGAACCACGAGGCGCAGTACTACTCGGACAGCTCGGTGGGCACGAACCCGTTCTCGGTCTCGAACGGCGTCCTGAGCATCACGGCGGCTCCGGATCACGACGGCAACCCGCTGGGCCTGGCCTACACCTCGGGCGTGCTCACCACGGCCAAGTCGTTCGCCCAGACCTACGGCTATTTCGAGATGCGCGCCGAGCTGCCGGCGGGCCAGGGCATGTGGCCGGCCTTCTGGCTGCTGAACGCCGACGGGACGTGGCCGGCCGAACTCGACGTTCTGGAGTTCCTGGGCCACGACAAGGACACCGCCTACGCCACGGCGCATTCCTCGATCGGCGGTCATACCCTGACGAGCATGCCGGTGCAGACGGAAGACCTGACGGAGGGCTTCCACACCTTCGGCGTCAACTGGCAGAAGGACACGCTGGAATGGTACATCGACGGTGCGAAGGTGGCCGAGACGGCAACGCCGGCCGACATGCACAAGCCGATGTACATGGTCGTCAATCTGGCGGTGGGTGACACCGGCAGCTGGCCGGGCAAGTACGACGCCTCCATGCCGACCACNATGGCCGAAGGGCGCGCGGTAGGTCAGATTGCGCAGGCCCGGCGTCTTGCCACACCTTCGGGGTCGATTGGCAGAAGGACACGCTGGAATGGTACATCGACGGTGCGAAGGTGGCCGAGATGGCAACCCCGGCCGACATGCACAAGCCGATGTACATGGTCGTCAATCTGGCGGTGGGTGACACCGGCAGCTGGCCGGGCAAGTACGACGCCTCCATGCCGACCACGCATCTCGACGTCGATTACGTCCGGGTCTGGGCCAACGACGCCATCCACTGAGATCCTCGCGCTCGACGACCCCGATGCGCGAACCGGCGCGGTTCCCGCGCCGGGACCGGTATCGGCGGGCGGTCTCCGTCTGCCGGTGGGATCGGTGCAGCGCTGCGCCCGTGACGCTGGAAACGCAAGACGGCTCCGACGCAGGACGCGCCGGAGCCGGTCAGGTCGCTCTCGCGCGAGAGCAGGGTGAGGAGCAGGGTCAGACGATCAGGATGTGCCCGGCATCGAGGGTCGACAGGCTGAGGTTCAGAAGCTCCATCGTGTCCGAGCCATGCGTGATCACCACGTCGTCGATCGCGCCGTCATGATCGGCATCGACGAGGTGGCTTGCGGATTGGACGGCCGCGACGCTGCTGAAATCCGCCTTGGAGATGCGGAGCAGGTCCTTGTCGGAGCCGGAACCGCCCTGGAAGTCGAGCACCCGGTCGTGGCCCGACCCGAACACGAAGATGTCCGAGCCCGCGCCGCCCTTCAGCACATCGTTGCCGGCGCCGCCGTCGAGGGTCTGACGCCCGGCACCGCCCTGGATGACGTTGTCGAGGCTGTTGCCGGTGGCCGTGGTGTTGGCACCGAACGCGAACAGGTTCTCGACATTGGCGGCCAGGGTATGGTTGGCATAGGCGATGACCGTGTCGGTGCCGCCGCCGCTGCTCTCCACCACCTTGTCCTTCGAGACGTAGTAGGTGTCGTCGCCGGCGCCGCCCGTCAGCGTGGAGGTGCCGTTGCCTCGGAGCGCATCGGCGCCCGATGTGCCCGTGAGGGTCTGGTAGCTTCCGCTGGCGACGAAGCCCTTGGTCGCGACAGCGCTCTCGTAGAGGGGCTTATCCTCGGCATTGAGCGCGAACAGGGTGCCGCCGGTCGGGCTCTTGTCCGGAGAGGAGGGGGCGGGCGTCGGGGTGACCGGAGTTGTCGGGGCGGCCGCGGTGCCGTCACCGGAATAGACGTGGATGTAGTCGATCTGCATCTTGGACGGAAACGTCGTCGTGGCGTCCGGATTGCCCGGCCAGGTCCCACCGACCGCGAGATTGGCGACCATGTACATCGGCTTGTGCATGTCGGCCGGGGTGGCGATCGAGGCGACTTCCAGGCCGTCGAAGTACCAGCGGATGGTGTCCTTCTGCCAGTCGACGCCGTAGGTGTGGAAGCCCTTGGTCATGTCGGCGACGGTCGAGCCGATCGAGGTTTCGACCAGCGATCCCGTCTGCATCGACCGAAGCGTGGTCACCAGCGAGGTCGGCTTGCTTCCGACCACCTCCATGATGTCGAGCTCGGGGGGCCAGGTGCCATCCTGCGGCATCAGCCAGAAGGCCGGCCACAAACCCTGCCCGGCAGGAAGCTGGGCGCGCATCTCGAAATACCCATAGGTTTGGGAAAACGATTGATGCGACTGGATCATGCCGGACGTGTAATTATAATTATTGATATAGGGCTTGATCGCGGCCGGAGCTTTCGCGGCAGTGATTTCAAGGACACCGTTGTTGATCGTCCAGGGCTTGACCGAAGCGGTCGGCGTATAGTTGCTGTTGATGTACCATTCCAGCTCTTTGTTGCCGGCCAGTGTGCTGCCATTGACGTTGAGCGAAGACCCTGCCTGGGTCGTCTCCCAGGTCCCCGACTTGCCGTTCCACAGGCTCAGGCTGTTGAACTCGTCCGCGAAGGTCAGGGTGCGGCCCGCGGTCGATACCGGAAGCTGGAAATCGTCCGCGGTGAAGTCTGCAATCTTGTGGTTGCGGAAGATGAGCGCCTCGCTCCCGCTCAAGGCCAGCTTGACGTCCGATCCGACCTGCGACATGGCCGACTTCACCTGGGCGAAGCTCGTCAGGCTGTAGCCGTCGAGCCGCGCCAGGTCGCCGGCCCCGCTCGTCTGGAAATCGACGATCACATCGCTGCCGTCGCCCTTCGTCACCAGGAAGGTGTCGCGCCCGCCGCCGCCGATCAGGACGTCGTTGCCCAAGCCGCCGTCGATCGTCTGCGCGCTGCTGTCGCCGCGGATGATGTTGGCGAGGCCGTTGCCCTCGACGCGGGCGATGCCGTTGATGTTCAGATTCTCGATGTTGTCGGCCAGGACGTAGTCGCGCCACCAGGTGGTCACGGTGTCGACGCCGCCCCCGGCCGCTTCGATGGGCTTCGTCTTCAGGTCGGGCAGCGCGTAGCTGTCGTCGCCTGCCCCCCCGGCCAGCGATGACACGGTGTTGGCCTTACCGGAAAGCGAGTCGGCGCCGCTGGTGCCATTGAGGGTCTGACCGCCATAGGAAGTGGTGAACCACTTCGCCGGAGATGTACTGTCTCTCAGTGCAACACCAGATGAATTGAGCCAACTTGCCATACAACCTCACAATAGTGGTGAACGAATACGCAGGTCCAGGTCACGGATACGCGCTCAAAATGGCTAACAAACGATTGATGGTGCGATCAAGGTCGCTGTTCCTAAAAGGGCACACCCCCGCGGGAATCTGAGTGTCGAACAGCGACTGAGCCTTCGTCGGACGCGAAGGGTCGTGCCGGCTCGGACGGGCGGGTCGCAAGCGCCATCGCGGCGGCCTCCCGCGTCCCCCCAAAGGCGCCCGCACGGCCCGAGCGGTTCCGGCGGCCGCCCGCGATGCCGTCGGCGACGCCGGCCGCCAGCGCGCGGCGCATGCGAAGGCCGATTTGAGGGGGCGACCCGGCGAGGAGGGGCCTACCGGGCCCGTTGGCGATCGCCCGGTGCCGGCGCGGCCGATTCGGCGGCCGGACCTCGGGCCTCGATGCGTGCCCCCACGGGGCCGGCCCCGGCACTCCGAAGCCCGGCGAAGGTCGCCGCTGCGGCCTCCGTCCGGGTTGTACGGCACGTCCGCAGCCGGGGGCGACAGGGGATGTCCGACAATTCCAGGGGCCCGCGCAGGCAAACGGCAGCGTGGGACTTTCGGTTTGGCGTGAACCGTCCTCCCCGAAGGCCGTTTTCACGTCCACAGGAGGGACCGTCATGACCGTCGTCGCGTCGAACAAGATCTGGCTGGAGGGCAGTGCCGCGCGGAGCGAGGGCCAGCCCGTCTCCGCCAACCCGTATCCGGCGGGATCGCAGGAGAGTGCGGACTGGCTGGAAGGGTACACGACCGTCGAGGCCGAGCAGCTCGTGGCCAGTCCCGAGCCTGGCGAGAACATCTAGCCTTCGGCGGATCGGTCGCCGTTGCGGTTCGATCAACGAACGCAACGGCGCCGATGCAACGCGCGATCGCAGAAGGACCGCTCGACCCGAGGGCGGGACCGGTCCGCCTGGGCGATCCCCCGAACCGATGCAGGGCGCCGTCCCGGCTTGCCGCGCACCTGCGATCTGCCTCTGCCCGGCCGAAATCTCCCGTCCCGTGCCCGATCACGCGCCGCTGCGCGGCGGCCCGCAGGCCTCACGCTGACCGTCGCGGTCGCGAAATCGGCGGGGCGGAGACCCCTTCCTGCACCGCGCGAAAGTTCCTCCACAGCTCGGAAACATGCTTCGGACCCGTTTGGTCGGACGCGCGTTCGCTGCTCACCAGCGTTTGGATAGAGGAACACCGCCATGACCGACACCAGTCAGATCCAGGAGCACATGCCCGTCGTCGGCTCCGATGGCGGACATGTCGGAACCGTGGATCACCTCGACGGGCAACGCATCAAGCTCACCCGCACCGATCCCGAGGCTCAGGGCCAGCATCACTTCATCCATATCGACTCGATCGCCGCTGTCGAGGGCGGCGAAGTCCGGCTGAATCGCACGACCGCGGAAGCCAAGGATGAGTGGGGCACGGCCGAGTAACACGATCCTGTCCCAGGGTAGGGAGCCGATGGCCCCCTACCCGCATGAGCGACGGACGGCTTATCGCCTGGTCCCGCAAAGTATTTTTGCGAAGTCCGAAAAGTTAATTTTTGGGCAGCATTGCTGATTTTGGGCGGCCTGCACTCAGGACATGTCTTTCTTCGGTCATCATTGGCCCCGTGCCCTTGCAAAGCTGCGATATAGTGGTCATCGGACGGCGGGCGGGCATTATGCTGCGTTGCAAAATCAGCAAACCGCAGCGCACAAAAATGTGGTTCAATCTCTTCAACGGCGGCCCCTTGCCAGCCGATCAGGAGATTTCCCATGCGCGTCGCTCGCCTTCTCACCCTGACCGTTCTCGCGTCGGTGTCCTTCGCCGGCGGTGCCGCCCAGGCGGGTGAAGCCCTCTACCTGACGCCTCCACTGTTTCGCGAGCAGGTGCGTGAAACCCAGCAGGTGCGCAGCGTCAGCGACCTGACCACCACGCCTCAGCCGACCGCTTCGGCCGGGCCTGCGGCGACGCCGCGGAGCGCGCAGGCGGCGGGAGAGGTGGAAACGACCGGCTCTTTCTGAAGAAGACCGACGGCGTCGACCCTGCGGGTCCGCCGCTGACCGCCTCGAACCGGGCTCATCGAGCGATTCCTGCTGGGATCTTCCTCGGTGAGCCCGTTTCGTTTTCGGGCCGGCATCGGTCCGGTTCTGGCAGGTATCCCCGTGAGCCTGTCGCGATGATCCCCGGCCCCAGCGCCGCGCGCATCCGGGACCGCCTCGTCCCCATCCGTGGCGGTCCACCCGGTCCCGAGTTCGGAATGCCGAGTTCGGAATACCAAGTTCGGAATACCAAGGGCCGGAAGGGACCTTTCGGTGTGCCGGTTCGGCGTGAACGTGGAATCCCGGACGGGCTGCTTGGCCCGAGGCGCCGGGTTAGGATTAACGATATCTTAAACCCGTCATCGACCTATGCTCAGATCTGTGATGTTCTGAAATGAGCAGACAATCGCGCGCGTGTTGGCGAGGACCCATCGTGATTCCCGACGAAGATCCCCTCTGGTACGATCGCGAGGAATCCGACCCGCCGATGCAAAGATCGGCGATGCTGTGCGGCCTGGTCCTCGTTTCCCTGGCCTGCATTCTGTTTTTTCCGCTTCGCCTGTGGGAGAAACTGAAGAGGGGCGTCGTGGTCGCCTTTCAGGATGTGGAGCCGGTGTCCCGCAGGCCTTGAGCTTCCGGCGACGGGTCGGCGCGGCGCCGTTCGATCCGCCATCCGCGACGTTGCAGGGCTCAGCGTCCCGCCTTCCGTCCTGATCTGCGCCCGCAGGTCCGATCCGAGGGCTCCACGAGGCGGATTCTTGCGCGGGCGCGGAGCGGCCAGGAGGGTAGGATGGTGGATCGCGCATCGGCTTATCCGTCCGCAAGGCAGCCGCCGCGTCGGCTCGCCGCCCATATCGACTCCCTGCGGCAACTCCAGGCCTTCAACGATCGCGGCGGGATCCCGGTCCATTTCGACGTGATGCGCTCGATCGCGCCGGAGATCGAGATCGACGGGCGGGTCGACGCGTGCATGAGCCTGTGGGCGACCCACACGATCAGCGGCTTCGTCACCAAGCCGAAATACGACGCGGCCGTGATGACGTTCCGCTTCGTCACGCGCGGCCACGTCACCTACCGCCACCGCGCCGGCAATTCGATCGGAACACCGACGCAAGCGACCCTCGTGGGATTCGAGGATCTGCGGGAAGTTCAGGCCTCGGGCAGCTTCAGCGCCCTCAGCGGGACGATCGCCGTTGAGACCCTGACGGCCGCCGATGCGGCCCTGATGGGTGATTGCCGCGGCCTGTCGTCCCTCGCGCCGGTCGCCGACATCGCGACCCCGGGCATGAAGGCCCTCGCCTGCTCCCTGCGCCAGATCCAGCGTCGGGTCCAGGAGGCCGATCCGGCGTGTGACTACGTCCTACCCCTGGTTCAGGAAATTCTGAGCTATCAGTTGCTCTCGGCCTGGCCGAAGCGGGTGGAGCCGAAGGTTTGCGACAGGGTCGACGTTCCGTCCCGCAGCCTCCGGATGGCGCTCGACTATATCGAGGCGAACCTGTCCGGCCCCCTCACCTTGGCGGACATTGCGGCCGCCGCCGGGATCAGCGTCCGCGGCCTGCAGACCCGGTTCCGCCGGGACGTGGGACAGACGCCATTTCAATTCCTCATCGATCAGCGCCTGAAGCGGGTCCATCAGGATCTGATCAGCGCGCGCAATGCCGCCCTTCCGGTAGCGGTGATCGCGAAGCGCTGGGGCTTCGCCCACATGAGTGACTTCGGCCAGCGTTACCGGAGGCTCTACGGATGCACGCCCTCCGAGACCCGTCGCTCGACTGCCTAAAGCACTGACTCAGACGGATGGTTCAGGGGATCGGCTGGCTGCGGCGAGGATGTCGGCGGCAGGTTTTGTCCAGACGAAGGGTTTGGCGCGCCGATTGTGCTCGGCGATGTACAGGAACAAGCGCAGCCCCTCCCGCGTGAAGTGTAGATCCTGAACGCGGATCGCAGCGAGTTCCGAGCGTCGGAGCGCGCCGGCAAGGGCCAGCAGAAACATGGCCTTGTCCCGGCGCTAGGCGAATGAGCCCGTGCAAACGGAAAGAAGCGTCACGACCTCCTCGCGGCCGAGAGCCGCCGCCTTCACCTGCGGCCGCCCGTGTGTTCGGAACATGCCCCTGAGCGTCGCGCGTACGATCGGGTGCGAAGGGCGCCAGTCGTGGCCGGCGATCTTGTGCGCTTGCCCGCTCGCCACCACGCGGCGCTCGATGGTGGCTCTGCTAAACGTGGTGACCTGCGCGGCGATATAGGCAGCCGAGGTCTGCGGCTCTGCAGGCAGGCTCGCCAAGCGCTTCGTACGGCACCATGCAAGGGAGTGGGATTGCCCCGGTTCAGTGGACGGTTAGGGGACTTAGCTGAGCAGAGTTTTGATGATCGGTTCTGACCCGGCCTTCTGCTCGTAGACGACGGGGGAGCGGTATCCGAGCGCCGAGTGGCGACGCAGCGGGTTGTAGAAGCCCTCGATGTAGCTGAAGACTGCCATGCGGGCCTCCGCCTGCGAGCGGAAGCAGCGTCGGGCGAGCAACTCGCATTCAAGGGTGGAGAAGAAGCTTTCGGCCATGGCGTTGTCGTAGGCGTCACCGACTGAGCCCATCGATGGGCGCACGCCCGCCTCCCGGCATCGATTGCCGAAGGCCAGCGACGTATACTGCGATCCCTGGTCGGAGTGATGGATCACGTCACGCGGCTTGCGTTGCGTGACGGCCATCTCCAGGGCGTTCAGCACCAGCTCGGAACGCAGGTGGTTGGTCATCGCCCAACCGATGATCCGCCGGCTGAAGGCATCGAGTACCACGGCAAGGTAGAGGAAGCCGTGCAGTTGGCACGTAGGTGATGTCGGCCACCCACAGCCGGTTCGGTGCCTCGGCCACGAAGTTGCGATCGACGAGGTCGGGGGCCGGGCGCGCCTCCTGATCGCGCCGTGTGGTCACGGGACCGCCGCGCCGATGGCTGGCCCCGACGAGGCCGGCCTCGCGCATCAGCCGAGCGATGTATTTGCGAGAATGCAGCTCGCCCTGCTCGCGTAGGTCGGCGTGGACGCGCGGCGCGCCATAGGTCTCGTGCGAGCCGAAGTGGACGGTGCGGATCCGCTTCAGCAGCACGGCGTCCGCCATCGCCCTCGCCGAGGGCTCCCGGCGGGTCCAGGCGTAGTCCCCGGCCTTCGACACGCCAAGCACACGGGCCATCACCGTGATCGGGAAGTCGCGCGCGAGAGGATATTGCTTCGCTGACCTTCGGTTCGCGCTCCAGCTTCAGCTGTCGGTTCTCCCGCCGAAGCCGGACGAGTTCGTCGCGCTCGGTCGTCGTCAGGCCGGGATCGACCATCGGCGGCTTGGCCTCGGATCGGCCTTCGCCGCGGTCAGCCTCCGTGACCCAGTTCTGGATGGTCTGTCGCGATGGCTCGAACTCGCGGGCGAGGTCGGTTGGATCGCGGCCGGCACGGACCAGATCGACCATCTGCCGGCGGAACTCAGCCGGGTATGCGGGACGGGTCTTGGGTATTGGGCAAACACCTCACGCAAAAACGTTCTCGGTGTCCACCAAACCGGGGCAATCCCACCCAATCCCACGGAAAACCCGGCGCGGTTCCGTGCCGGTTGTTCCCCCAGACCGGACCGTCGCCGACCCGCACCCGGAGGGCGGCGAACCGGGCCGGGAGCTTGCGCTTCGTGCCCTGGCGCCACGTCACACGCCGCAAGGGCAAATCTGACAGCATGGCCTCGGCGTGCCGCAGCTCTTGGTCCGGCACGGGCTTGCGGGCGCGCCGCGTCGGCGGCACGAGGCGCATGTCGGCCGCGTAGAACTTCCGGTTCAGGCCGAAAGGCTCTCTCTGCTGAACCCCAAGGATTGCTCGAAGCTAGCTAAAGCCCTATTTTCATAGGGCTTTAGCCAAGATTTCGGTGGTGCCGGTTGCGGGACTTGAACTCGCGACCTACCGCTTACAAGGCGTTTAATTTACCAACAAAATCAGTCCTTTGATGCAACATCTTTGGCCGCCCTGCTCGACGTAGCTGGGGGCGGAGTTGAAACCGGCTTAGCGTGATTCCTTGATGTGTCGCGCAAGGCGCTGCGGCCCCGCCTGCGGGCCTCATCAGCTCGGGCGACGGTTGCCGCGTCCACCGGCTGGTAGGTGAGCTGCAGGTCGCGCGCCGACGCGATCGAGTTGGCCATCTTGGCACCGAGAGCGCCTGCATCCACGTTGCCGGCGTTCGCCTCGACGGCGCCGGAGCGTCGCATGTCCATGAGAGTGCGGGTGTCGCCCGGGAACACCTTGGCACGATTGCGCCAGAACGCCTTCGCCAGCGATTGGTCGGTGAACGCCGTGCCGCTCTGGCTCCGGAACATTGGAATGCCTGCGGCTGGGCGCTGAGGCTGCCCATCGAGGTAGGCGGCGATCAGGCACGCCGTGCGCGGCGAGATCGTGCCGAGGGCCGCGCGCTTGGTCTTGCCGCGTGCGGTCCAAAAGCCGAGGTCGCCGAGCTGATCGATGCTGAGCGTCCGGACATCGCCCGGCGAGAGCTGGCTGTCCCAGGCGACGGCCATGATGCAGGCCAAGCCTCGGGACCCATCTCGCCAAGCCTGCTTGACCAGACGAACGACCTCACCCGCTCGCCAGAACAAAGCCCGCTTAGGCTGCGAGCGCCGCCGCACCTTCGCGGACGGGTCCTCATGTCCTCCGGTGAACGACAGGCCGTTGTGGCGCATACCACTGGCGATCTCCCAGAGGGCGCGCCAGACCTTCATCGCGCGCCAAGCCCGGTCGACAGTCGTGTTCTCAAGGAGGGCGCCGTACCAGAGGTCGATGTGGTCATAGGCCACCGATGCCGGTGCCACGTCGCCGAAGACGGGTTCAATGTCCCGCCAAGCGCGCTCCCATTCCAGCCGGGTCTTCGGCGCCTTACCTGCCCATGTGCCTGTAGCGCGGTAGCGGGTGAAAGCTTCGCCTAGCGAACCAGGCACGGTGATGCGCTGAGGTTCTTCGCCGGCGCGCCACGAATCCCATCGTGCGTTCCAGGCCTCGGCTACCTTCATCGCATCCGGCCCGTGCGGGCCGCAGGGCACCGAGTTGGGAAAGCCGGCGGCCCGCATGGTCGGTGTGGTGATCCAATAACCGCGACCCTTCCGCTCGACGTAGTAGCGGATCCTATGGAGCCCCACGGCGCATTTTCCTTACTCGGTCGCCTACGACATCGCTGGCGTTCTTCGCATCGATCTTCGGAGTGAGGCCGAACAAGGGGCCGTTCCGAAGCCGGCGCCACTGATCGATCGCGTCGAGGTCGAAGCGGTTGGTGTCGGGATCCGGCCGTGGGAAGCCGCGGCTGTAGAGCCGATCCGCCACCTGGTCGAACTCCTCGGCCGTGAGGCCAAGGCGCCGTGCAGCAGCATGGGCTGGGATATCGCGGGGCTCGACGTGAAAGCGCATCTCGCTCACTCGGAGTAGGCGCAATTTGCGCAGGTGAGCGCTCGACCTCTGCCACGGAACGGCACGTTGCAATCGTCGCGACGGGGGAAGTCGAACCAGTCGGTCGCCCCCAAGCAGCAGAAACGAATGGCATTGCAGCCTGGGGGCTTCATGGTCGGCACCCTAGAAGTGGAAGGTGTCGGAGGCGATGCGATCTCCGACAGTGGTGCCACCATCGTCAAAGAGCTTTGCGTCGAGACTGACTGGCGCACCGCGGTCAGGGTGTAGCTTGTAAGTCGCTGTGACAGCCCGTTTAGCGCATGCCTTGAGGCTTGTAGGATCGGGCGAGCACCGCCCCTCCATGCACTCTGCAAACACGAATTGGATTATGTCCTGTCGTCTGTCCTCTGGATAGCCACGACTTATCAACGGCTCTACGAGATTGGATATTCCTTGGAACCCGAGAGCCCTAACCTGGATGGCATCCCGTTTCCTGATGCCTAAGCGCTCGCGCTTCCGCCCATTAGCCTCATAACTATGATCGGGCGGTTCCAGGCCAGCACGTAACATGTCAATTTCAGCTTGCGTATAAAGCTTTCCCCTACGCCGAGCCAGCTTCAAGTAAGCACATCGGCGTTCGATAGCTGTTCGCTTGCGCCCCAATCGAGCGATCATCATTTCATAGTTCGGGTATAGCTCTCGGCAAATTGCATCTTCTTCAGCTGTGAAGCGCAGGTGCGTATTTGCAATTCCATATTTTCGTGCCCGGAAATGCATCACTCCGACCGACATGTCTGGGAACATAAGCCTCAGAGCTTTTGGGCTAATAGAATAAATCTTTTCAAAAACGGATTGCAGCTCGGCCTGATTGTATTGCTTCCCTGTACGATCTATGGCCCGGATTATGTCGGTACAGGCTGTTGATCCTTTGCGGTCACGCTCTTTCGCCCAACTTTTTCTTCGCGCCTCCTTCAGTCGCAGATCGAGATCGGGGTCGGTCTGGCGCCTAATTTTCAGCCGTTCGCGGTAAACCCGTTTTTGTTCCTTGCGAATCTCTACGTCCCGAGAGGAAGGGATCGATTTGGGCTGCACAGACATGGAACTCCCTTTTTGCATGAAGGAGGAGTAGGAAATGCGGGCTGAAGTCAGCCTAAACTGTTGGCTGCGGAATCAAATTGCGGCGCCTGATGCTGCGTCTCCCTCGCCGTTGGTCAAGCCTATCCAGCCCAGCCACCCGGGGAACGCCATCGGTCCCCGCAGCGCGCGGATGAGGCGCTGGTAGCGCGGTCGGGCGCGGGCCCAGTCTTGAAACCAAGTGTCTCGAACCGGCAGCAGCCACTCTTGCCCGGCAATGGCGTACTCCTCGTGCACAGCGAGGGCGTAGAACGCCGCTGCCTCGACGCAGTCGATCTCCTTTTCGCCGAGGTGTTCGAGAGTGCCGGTGAGCAGGATCGCGGCACCGAAGGCGTAGATGCCTTCCATCTCGCGCGTCTCAGACCCTGCAGCCTCCATATTCTCTCCGATGATCTGGAGCAGAAACTCCGCCCTGTCGCACCACCGCGAGTAATCCAGCGCCCCCGTGACCCATGCCTCGATCGGCGCGATGGCCGACGAGTTCACGATGTCATGGTAGACCGCCTTACCTGCCGGGCGGCGGATCGAGACATGGAGCAAAGTGCGACCGCCGTAGCGCTCAACAGGAGGCGCATGGCCTAGCGCTTTGGCATCAGCTTCGAACCGTTTACGAGCATCCTTGTCGTGGATCCCGGCACAGATCGCAGCCGCATCCATGCTGAAGTGGCATGCATCCGGATCCTCCGGGTCCACGTGCTCAGGCCGGTACACCGGGACGCTGACCCCATAGGGCGTCGGGAAGGTGCCGAAGGGCTTCATGGTGTTCATGCCGGCACCTTCGCGCGGTCAGCGAACACCGACGGTTCCCTCTCCTCAGCGCGCGCCCATATCTCGATGCAGGCCTCATGTCCCAGAGAGGCGTAGGCCGCCCGGATGAAAGCCCGACGTTTGTCGTCGACCTTCCGCATCTCGGCCTCACGAACCGCGAGGGTTACTGTACCTCTCTCGGCTCGGCCGAGCTCGCCGATGCGGGCCTGGATAGTTGGCCGTTGCCGACGCTTGACCTTGAGTGCCCGCTCAGCCCGCTTCTTCCAGGCGGGCCCGTTGCACGTTGAAAGGTCGACGCGGTCAATCTGATCCTCAATCGCGAGGATCGTGGCGTCCACTTCGGTCAGGATGAGGCGGCCCTGCTCGGCCGTCCCTATGTCATCGATCCTAATTTCACGCCCGTCGCGGAAGCGGATCACGTTGATGCCGCTGAAGTCGCGGGGTTGGATGTCGAGAGCGGCGTTCATGAGCGCCCCCAAGCCTGAACGACCTCTGCGAGCAGATCTGGCTCCACGTATCCGTTACAGTTGAGATCGTGGCGGACGAGCGCTTCCAAGCGCAGATTGGTGTCGTCCTTGTCCTTAGGCTGGCGCCGTTCGATCTCGTGAACGGCATGATCTCCTAGGAAGGCCAAGCGCTCACCCTCAAGTTCGATGATCTTACCGATTTCCGAATATGACCTACTGCCGTCAGCCCAGCAGAAGCCCTGGCTCTCAACGGCCATCAAGGTTTCGCGCTCGCGGTTAGCTATGCGCGCGAGCTGTTCTAGTTCGGCGATCGACAGCTTCGATAAGTCATACTCCGCCGGGCGCGGCTGCATCGCGAAGCTCAGGCCCTCAAGGGCACCGATCAACGCTGCAAAAATATCGGGTGCATCATCCATCCCGTAATAAGTGTCGAAGTGCTCGGCTGTATGTCTCGTCAGCTGAAGCAACCCGCTCAAGGTGCTGGGACGAGCGCAGAACAAATCACACCAAGCCTGCTCAGCTGCGATACTGGCAGCTTTTCTCGCCGCTTCGAGAGATACCGTTGCTCGAACAGAAGCGTTGCGACCTGCCTTACGGATTGCAACAGGGTCAGCGGCAATAGCGGCGGTCGAGTAGGCCGCGCTTGCTTTACTGTGCGCATCAATGGCCTGCCACACACCATCATCACTTTCGGGCTTCTGGGCCCCAGCGCTGTTGGGGTCGTCCGGCCCAGCTGCGGCTTGGAGAGCGTCAAGACGGTATCTCACTCGCATCCGCGCGATGTGTTCGGCGCGCTCTTCAGCCGGAAAGTCGGCACAAGCCGGCATGCAGCGCTCAAACTCGGATTGAGCAATATTCAGTAGGCGCTTGGCTTCCATGGGGATCGCCAAAGAGATCGCCATGAAGCCGGTCGGCTTATAGGCTGGCATAGGAATGAACCCGGGTATCCTATCCGGATCTGCAAACGGATCGTCGTCGTCTCTCTCGCTCACGCCGCGGGGTTCTGCGAGGGCAAGGACGGATTCGATTAGGTGTCTGACTGCTTCCTTGTTGAGATCTTCATCCGTTCCAAGGGAAGCATCGGCATCATAATTTCCTCCAACCCAAACGAGAGGTTGGACAGCCCGAGCTTGAAACGCGAGCCCAGCGAGCGTCTTAGGGCGCATCTGAAGAGCTTTCTGTGCGAGGTCACAAACCGCGATGTAGGTGCTGTCCTCTAGATTGTTCGCCGCCATCACGCCCGGGAGCGCCCAGGCCGCCTGGGATGCCTGTAGCGCCGGAACTCCTCGCGCCATGGCAGCCTTCAAGTAGGAGCTGCAACGCTTGTGCGGTTCGTCGTTCGCGGCTGCCGCTTCCAGCCAAGCGCTATGCGCAGCATCGAAGCTCGGAGTGAGCGCGAGAAGGTCTGTATCGGCTTCGCTGACTATGGGGCCGCCGGTGGTCCGGCTCGGCTGGGTCAGCAGCGTCGTAACTGCCGCATCTACGCCCGAACCGATGGTCGTGCAGGTTGCTTCCTGACGTACGGACGCGGGTCTGCTATCAAGGCAATCGCCTCGTTCCATGACTGATCTCCTGGCTGCGGGGTAGGCCTCTGCGGGTGCTCGAACACTGGCAGGGGCCGCTTCATCTCAGGGCTTGGTGCCCTGGGAAGATCATGAATTCAGTCGAGGCTCATCCGCGACCAGCGCAGCAGTCTCCTCCCTCGTGAGGTCGCGAAACGTCCATGCCGGCTCGTGAACCGCGTGAACGGCTGCACCCAGTGAAACGCAGTAGCTCTCGACGGTTTCGCGGAAGACTGCGTTGGCATTGAAGCGCGTCATCATCTCCAGCAAGGCTAAAATCGCGCCCTCAGTGGGCGCCGTGCCCGCAGCTAGGCCAAACAACAGGCTCGTTCCTGCGATCTTGCAGAAGTGGACGGAGATCTCGATACCGCCGTCCGCCGCGGCGTCGATGAGCCGTTCGGCCCGTTCAGGTTCGGGGTGCGCCGTAACGACATTGCTCATCCTACCGTCCTCCCGCCGCAACCATCACCGCCGCACCACTGGCACGCGGAATTCTGTGGCGCTCTCGTGAAGTCTGAAGCGTTATCAAGGTGGCCTGGGACGGCCGTGAACCGCCCCAGGCCTCGCAGCCACCAACCGACCAGACCGATTGGAGACCACGAATGGAGAGCCCGGCCCCATGGACCAGCGGACGGACGACACCATTGATCCCACTCCTGATGGAGAGGGACTCCGATCGCCGGGAGCAGCAGGAGAGGGAGCGCCGCGAGGAACTGGATCGCCAGAGGCGGGAAGAGGAAGCGGAGCGCCGGCGCCAGCAGATCGAGGAGGAGCGCAAGCGCTCGCAGGATCCGACCGATTGGGACAATCCGAAAAGCCCTCGCCGCCGCTGACAGACGAGCAGAAGTGCCGTTTCAGTCTCCTCAAAAACGTTCGATACCACGAGGATCGCGAAGGGCACTTCGCCTGGATCAATCGAGCCCTGGACCTCTTCGTCCTTGTAAGTGGTCTGGGCACCGTTGTTGCGCTCTCGGACTTGTTGCCCCCCTGGGCACAAGTTGATGGGCGATGGATCGCTGCGGCAACCAGCATTGTAGGTGCTATTCAATTGGTGTTCGCGCTTAGCCGACGCGAAGCGCTGCATGCCGATCTGAGGCGCCGCTTTCTGGCACTGCTCGCCGACCTTGAGGATGACAACGTCAAGAATACGGCGCGTCGGATGCGTGCTCTGTTCGGTGATGAACCACCGACGTTCCACGCCGTCGACAAACTGGCCTACAACGCTGCCATGACAGCGCTCGACCGACCGGCGGCCTACCAGATCGTCGTCACGCCGTGGCAGCGTCTGTTGCGAAACTGGAGGCGCTACGAAGGCGTTCCGTTCCCCCGCCGTGAGGACGTGCCTCGGAAAACCTGATGCGGCAGGTCGCGGTAGACCGCCAGCCTTGATGCCGATCGCGTACGCCATCGCTCAGCCCTCCATACGGAGAGCCAGGCGACCGGCGAGCCATAGAGCGGCTAAGCTGAGATTAGGAGCGAAGGGAAGGACTTGGACGAGCATCGGAGGGCTCCATCGCGAGAAGCGATAGCCCTATCTCTGCGTTTTGTAGAACGATGTCAACACAAATTGCAGAGGTTTGTTATCTTGCAGCTTGTTTGGTGGCGTCGTCAAACGATGCAGCGAGGCGGTGATTAGATTCAACTATTAGCTGGTAGGCATTAGGCGTGATAATCATATATACGGGTGCAAATCCAGAAACGGAAACGGAGCGCATAGTATCGCTCAGGGGAGCTTCTAAATCATAGGTCTTACCGTCTCCGTTATCGTAAACCTTTTTGATAAGAATGCGCCCATCTTCGAGCATGCATAGGCACAAATCTCCTGTATGTATGCGTTCAAACGAAAATTTGGACGAACAAATTATTGCGGAGCTTTGATCTGCTATTCCTCTAAGTTCTTTTCCTCTTACATAGAGATAAGAACAGGGTGCGTTGATCATGGCCGATACCAAGAGAACCTTATCTGGGTCCTCATCTCCGTACATTTGAACCTGACCATTGTTTAAGGTTCCGGCCTCGCCAATACAGTGAACTGCTGAGCGTCCCTCGTATTTGACATCGGCACCTGTGCGCAACCATTCGACAGTGACACCGAACGCGCGGGCGTATCGTACAAGATCTTGCTCTTTGACTCCTCGAAGTCCGTTCTCGTGGCTCGAATATGTTCCGTACGACATATTGAGGCGCCGTGCGGCCTCCGCGGCAGAAGAAAATCCCGCCCGAGCGCGTGCTTCCCTGATGCGATCGTTCTTATCCATATGAGCCTTATCCGCCAAATACCTCTGCATGTCGCAGAGATTTTCGTTGACTGCGGCCTCTACATAAGGCAGAGACGAACTTATGCTGTCTGCGCGTGAAATAATCGACTCCTTCGGATATGCGTCGCTCGCAACCTCACTCTCTATTCCTGCGGGAACAGTCAGTGCGTGGAAAACGAGGAACGCAATTCCACAACCATATTGGCGTGCAATCGAGGTTGAAGCCAAGCAGCGTGATCTAATAAAAATCACATATGAAGCGCTTGAACTAGCAGCAAGGCCGCGTCGTCGCCGGATTAGCTCCCATGACATTCAGTGCGGGGCCACTTTGTGATGAACTCTTTAGCACCCGACACGCATCAGTGCCCCGCCGATCCGTCCGAGCAGCATTGCGGCATCAGACCCGTTCGGCACCCGACCTCGGTCATCGAGCCTGTTGGCCAGACGCTCCATCACACTGCGCCGGTCCCCGACGTCCAGGACGGCTACCAAATCGAGCATCATCACGGCCAGAGCTTCGGCTATCCGGTCGGTCGTCAGTTCGGTCGCCGGGCGCGCCACCGTAGCGCTCGGGGTTAACGCCATGCTCCTGAAGACCTGGATGCTGTCCGAGGGTTTGTCCGACACTGAGGTAGCCGCGCGCATCGGTGACATCTCCCCCTTCATGGTCCGTAAGCTCCGGTTCCGTGAGCGTGGCCCCTCCATCCGAGTGGCCGCTCGCATTGAGGCGATTTCCGCCGGCGCCGTCCGTTCCGTGGACATGCAGCCGGCAAGACCCCGCTCCGCCCCGGAGGCATCCCAGTGTCCCTCCACTCGTCTTCCACCAGCTGCCCCGATCGACCGTCCGCCCGCGCCTGCCAGCAAGTTGCGTCCGGTCTGATCGTTGCCGCTGTCTCTATCCGTGAACCGCACCTGTCGATCTCCTCTCCGTTGGTGACCCCAACTGACCATAGGAGCCACCCAAGGTGTCGGGATTTTCACCCAAGGTCGCGGGACGATCACCCGCGCGTCGAGAGGGCGGCATGACGACCGCGCAAGCCGAAGCCCGGCACCTTGTCGAGCTCATCGCTGGGCCGATGCGGCTGGGCGAGAACGTCAAGGCTGCACTAACGCGGGTCTCTAGGGCCACGGGCCTCGGAGACCGCCGCGTCCGCGGGATTTGGAACGGCGAGGCCCGCCGCATCGAGGCCCAAGAGATGGATCGCCTCCGGCAGGTGGCGTTGGATGCCCGCACCCGTGAGGAAGTCGATGTCGCGTACCAGGCCCACCTTACCCGGCTCCGGGCCTACGAACAGGCCCTTCGCTTACCGAGCGAGGACCAAGTTGGCCGGCTGGATCATGCGCGGGTCGGGCTGGCTCGCCCTTAAGATTGCGCCCTGGATCGGCGAGCCGCCGCCCTAACGCGCGCCTAGCACCCCGCTGACATACCCGGCCGACCCGAGCGGCCTCCAAGCATCCCTTCCCTCAGGTCGGTCAGATGGAGCGTCGTCATGGGCGTTGTGATTGACATCGAAGTGGCCCGCGACGTTCGAGCCGGTGACGCTTTCGCCGAGTACGTCTCGCTCAAGAACCGGGCCGACACGACCCTACGCATCCTGGACATGCTTGCTGCGGCGCGCGCCTGGGAGCGATTCATCCATCTGGCGATCCCGAATCCTCGTGAACGGTTGGGCCTCCTGTGACGGAGCCACGAACAGCGGACGTTGTTCCGGCCGACCTCGACACCGAGGCGGGCCTGATCGGTTGCGTGCTGACGTCACCAGGGGTCTTTCCGCTCGTCCAGCACCTCGTTGCGCCAGAGCACTTCCGCGAGCCCCTGCATGCTGACCTATGGGAGACGATCGCCGCCGTCAGCGCGGCCGGCGGGACGCCCAATTACCTCAAGGTCAAGGCAGCGATCGGGCCTGCGGCAGCCGAGCGGGATCTCGGTGGCCGCTCCCTGGCTCAGTACATCGCGGCAATCGCCGCCCACGGCGCCGTACCAGCAATGGCCGAGGAATACGCCAGGACGGTGCAGCAGTACTGGCAGCTCCGTCAGCTCGCCGCCACAACGAGTGACCTTCGATCGGGTGGTCCCGTCATTCCTGGCCCGACGCTCGAGCGGATCTACGCCGAGGTCGACAAAGTCCGCGCGAGCTTCGTCTCTCAGAAGTCGATGAGCGCGACTCTGGCGGAGGCCGGTGATGTCCTGATCGCCTCCATCACGGCCGACCTGCAGGGCAAGGCAGAGAGGCTGGCCAGCAGCGGCATTCGCTCGCTCGATCGCGAGATCGGCGGCGGCCCACAACCCTCGAACCTCATCACCGCCGCCGGACGCACATCGATGGGCAAATCCATCTTCGGCGTCGAGGTCGCCCTGTCCATGTCGGATCAGGGCAGCGCCACGATCTACCATTCCCTGGAGATGTCCCGACGCCAGATCGCGGCGCGCACGGCGTCGAGTGAGTTGCAACGGCGCGGCATCCGCATTTCTTACGAGCAGATCATGCGCCGTGGCGGCCTTGATCAACGGCAGGCGGAGCTCGTCGCTGGCGTCGTCTACGAGCAGCGCCAACAGCCGATGATGATCGAGGACGGCGGCGGGCGCACCATCGGTGACATCGCCGCCTCATCCGATCGACTGGCCAACGCCTACGCTCGCAAAGGCAAGGCGCTCGGGTGTGTGGTCATTGATCACGCCCACATCGTACGCCCGGCTCGCGCCTACCGTCGTGAGGACGAGGGGCTGAAGGAGGTGGCCGACGGCGCCCTTGCGCTGGCCAAGCACCTCGATTGCCCGGTGTTTTTGCTGGCGCAGTGCAACCGCGGCCCAGAGGGGCGCGAGGATAAGCGGCCTGGCCTCGCCGATATACGCGGCGCTGGCGCGTTCGAGGAGAACTCGGACACGGTCATTTTCCTCTACCGGCCTGGGTACTACGCCGAACGCACGCAGGCCTTCCGTGACGGCTGCCCTGACGCCCGTGATGCCTTCGATCGCGTCCGGCACGATCTCGAGATCATCATCGACAAGAACCGCGCGGGCCGCCCGAACCAGACCGTTCGGGTCTGGGTGGATCCCGCGCTCAACGCCATCCGGGACCGGTGACATGCTGAGAATGGCGAGGGCTCAGCCGTGAAGGGCGAATTTTACAAGATGGACTACGAGGCCTGGGACGAGGGCACTGACGAGCTCACGCTCGAACAGGAAGCCGCGTACCTGCGCCTCTGCCATCAGCTGTATCGCCGCAAGGCTGCGATTCCATCAGCTCCGGCGACGCTCGCCCGCATCTGGCGCTGCCATCCTAACAAGGCACGCAAGCTCCTCGCCGACCTCATCGCCGCCGGGAAAATCGTCGAAACGCACGGACACCTGACCAACACGCGGGTCACACGTGAGCTAGACGAGAGGGAGACCAAGCGGACACACAAGGTAGACGCTGGTCACACCGGCGGCACACGGACGCAGGAAAATCGACGTAAGCTACTGAAAACAAACGATGCTGATGAAGCGGATGCTCAAGCGGAAAACAAGCAGAATCAAGCAGAGAAAGAGATAGAGGGAGAGAAGAAGAGAGAAGAGTCTACCCCTGTAGTCCCCAAGGGGACGCAGACGGGGTTCGAGAGATTTCGAGCAGCCTATCCACCGAAGCACGTCAGCTTTCCGACCCAGCAGGCCCGGAAACGCTACGACCAGGCCATCAAGGGCGGTGCGACTCACGACGAGATCGAGGCCGGGGCGAAGGCCTACGCTGCCGAACAGATCCGCATCGGCAAATCTGGCACCGAGTTCGTGAAGTCTGCGGATAGCTGGCTCTACCAGCGCCGATGGCTCGATTTCGCCCAGCAGGGCAGCGACCCTCCAGGCGCCAGTACCACGAAGCTGAACCCTGCGCAGGACCGCCGACACCGCCTGCGGTTGGCGATCGACCATTTCCGCGACGAGTGGCGCCAGGGGACCGACGAGCAGTACCGGCCGGGAACAGCGGGCTGCACAACCTTACCCCAGATCGTCGAGGAGGCTCGTGCGTCCGTTGCAGCCGAACGCCTCCTAACTAGCCAGCCGCAGCCAGCGAACGCCGCCTAACCGAATCCTCCCCTGTTGCGTACCGAGGACCATCCATGAGCAGCCGAGCTAAGGGCAAGCGTCAGCGCGAACGTGAGCGTCGCCAGCGCCGAGAACTGCGTCGCATTGAGCAGCGCGAGGGAAACAGTGCGGCCGCTTTCGGACGGAGGGCAACGGCCAACGCCAGGAGCGCCGCGGATCCGATCTGTGGAGTGGCATCTCCTACCATCGATCCGACGCTGCTTTGGTACATCGCCCGCACGAAGCCCCGCATGGGCGAGCGGGCTCTGCAGGCTCTTCAGGCCGCGAACGTGGTGACCTACCAGCCCCGCACCTCGGAAGTTGTCGTCCGCCGCGGACGGCGTGTCATCCGCCGCACACCGATGCTCCTGCGGACCGTCTTCATCGGCGTTGCGGACGCCAACCACCTCGACGAGGCTAAGGCTGCTCCCGGAGTGGCCGAGCTGGTCTGCTACCCAGTCCAGGACGCCTCTCTCGAGGGAAACATCGCTGGTCCGGTTCTAAAGCCGGCTCGCCTCGACGCCTTGGGGCTGCAGCGCTTCGTCGGGCGGATTGCCCAAGGGGAGATCGCCGAACCCGTGGGTATCAAGGTCGGTCAGAGCGTGATCGTTCGGGAGGGCCCCTTTGCGAGCTTCCCCGCCGTGGTGGAAGTGGTCCTGCCGAATGATCGGTTACGAGTCGCCGTCAGCCTGTTCGGGCGGCCCTCGCCCGTCGACCTAGGAATCGCAGAGGTCCAGACACTGTAGGGGGGCCGGTCACCCTAGCGGTATATGGGACAGTCCCGCCGGGCGTAGAGGATGCTCTGCCCTTCTAGGAGCTACGGCAGCAGGTCAGGTCTGTTTGTGTCCTGCGGCACCGGCCTGCCGTTCCGTTCAATCCGCTTAAGCAGCTCAATCGCTCGACCAAGCGCGAGCATTACGAACCCGCCGATCGTGCCCCCCAGAGCCGGACCGAGAAAGGCGCCTCCTTCTGCTGCAGGCGCACCGGTAGAAGCGAGCATGAAAAAGATGCCGAACGCGATGTGCAGCGATCCGGCGATGTAGAGGGTCAGTTTCACGAACTGCAGCCTAGCCGCCCGTCGCTTGACGACGCTGCGATTCAGGAGGGGACGCGATGATTGCGGTGCGATTGGGCCGCCCAGCTTTGATCATTCGAGCCGAAGCTATGCCGATGCCCAGCACACCAAAGATGGTCATGGCGGGCAGAATGACCAGAAGGAATATGGTTCCGTTGATCATGGCCGTAGGTTCCCAAGCACGTACTGAGCGGACAAATGTAGTGCGGCTGCGATCGCAAGCCAAATAAGGACAAAACCACCATACGTGAAAACGTCGATATCACCGATGCCGCTGGTACCCTTCGCAAGGACGGACGACGTAGGCGTTATGATACCAACCGCAATCGCGGCTGCGGCTAGAGTATTTAGAAACGTAGCAAGATATTTCCAGCGCTCGTTTTCGATCATCCTCGCGCCGACATCTATCCCATTGGGAGGCGGCCTCGATCCACGCGCAGGCGGCGGAAGGCTTATAGATGATTGGCTATCGTGCCTCCCTCCAGACTTTCGCCCCGACCTAGCTGGCGGCAGACTCAAGCCACTGTGTCTGGGATTTGCGCTATTTGCCATTTTTCGGCTCCGCGTAGACGCAGAACCCGAAACTGAAAGAGTAGTCCTCTTTTTTTCCAAATAGATCGAACCACGTATTAAGAATAAATTGACCGTCATTGCTGTGCGCAATTACAATCTCAGTAGTTGTCTCGGGGCTTCCGCCGCTCCAGGCTCGATAGATTTTCACCAAAACCGAGTCGGGTTCTTCTACAGGGATTACATCGTAGTCATTTTCGATTTCATCATACTTGGCGTCATCTAATACGACAAGCTCGACAATAACTGGAAAATCGTCAGCGGGAAGAGGATGTAGCTCTATTGGCCATCCTTTTTTGCCTATCATTATACCAGAATCGATAATCTCTCGTCCGTTCAGGATTTTGTCTCGGAAAGCCACTATTTTAAACCTTTTCAATATCGATTAGTACCGAGCGTCGAATTGATTCTATAGTTCTCGCTCATTGCACCGATCCACCCTCAGGTGCCTGCAGCATGCGGAGCGCTTCGCCGAGAAGGGCATGAAGGTCTGAGACCGTCTGCAGATCCATAGGAAGGCCGATGCGCTGCCCCTCCTGGGTGGGCACCACGACCACTGCGATCTGTTCGCCCATATGTATCTGAGCGCCCGGAACGCAGTAGGGCACCATGAAGTCGCCCTTACGCCGATCCGGGAAAGCTTTTTCGGCCTCAGTAAGTCGAAAGGGCTTTGGTTCGGTCACACGTGCCCTCCTTTTCGAATAGCACACACAAGGATGCTGCGCTGACAGGAAAGGCCGCCGGTCACTGAACGGGCTCGCCGTCGGGCTTCAGATCCCGAAGGGCCTCACCTATCACCTGGTACAGCGTCGAAAGGGCTTCATGCCCGAGGGGAACACCAAAGCGGTGTCCCTCTGCGGTCTTCAGGATGATAATCCCCACGTCCTCCCCCATCAGGATGCCAGCCTTCGCCTCACAGAGCGGGAGCAGAAACGGGCCGTCCCCCTCGAACTCAACCTGCTCAGCCTCGTTCAGGCCGAAAAACTCATCCTGCTCTGTGCGCTTATCATCGGCCATGCATGTCTCTCGCTCCCGAAACGCTATCTCGGGCAAGCGTGCCCTGACAGGATAAGGCACGCAACGACGCATTTTTCTGGTGCATGGAGTGGCCGATCAGAGCCGCGGAACGTTGCGCGGTTCAACGGAGTATTGTAGGCAGCTGATGACTGTGTGGGCGCTGTACTCTCCCCTTTCGGGATCGATGTTAAGCCTCTACGGGGACGCGTTTCTCCACATTGAGGGCTGGTTAGCTAGGTAGTCCCCCAGTGGTGGACTGTTGGATGACCTGTCACAATGTTCGTGCTCAGACCTTCAGACCATCCGCTCACTCATCAGCATGCCGGCATCATCAAAGATGCCCTCCCATACCGAGGTTGCAACACGAAGCGTGACCCGCCAGGTGCCAACGTGCTCTTCGATGCCTTTCTCGATGCGGCTGGTAACTTGCCCAAGTCGCATCTTCTGACGCATCAAGCTGGGATTGATCATCAGTCGGGAATGAAGCTGGGTCGGATCCAGCATCCAATCGCCGCGTGCGTTTCGCTCCAAGCGCATATCAAGCCTTCAATCAGCTTGGCGGTAATTGCGGAGCTGATTGTGACGGTAGCACGCATTCCCTGGCTTATGTGAGGTGCAAACGTTTCCGTGGTCTCACCCGTGGGGATCCCAAGCGAAAGGCACCTGACCTGCTTTGATCCTGGGGCTTCACCGAGTGGCGCCGGCCGAGATTATCTCCCTACCAGGGGTGACCCTTCACGCGCGGGTGCGTTGTCAATCCATGACCTACCGCATCGAATTTCACGACGGCGAGAACGAGATCGGCTCAAGGATGGAGCCTGGGGACTTGGAGGCAGCCAAAGCACATGCTCGAGAAGGCCTCATCCTGCACAAGGCTATGTCGGCGCGGATCGTAGATAGCGAGGACCGCGAGGTCTGGGCTATGCAGACCGGCGGATCAGAGAGTGGCGCGCCTCAATCGTAAGGCGCGCCGGATAGTTCTAGTAGTAGCTGCGGCGGCCGTAACCACGACCATAGCCGTCACCACGTCCTCGACCGAAGCCGAATTCACGACCGCCGAAGCGATGTCCGAAGTGGCGGCCGCCACCGTAGCCGCGGCGACCGTACCCACCACCATAGCCACGGCGTCCGTATCCACCACCGCCATAGCCGCCGTAGCCGTACTGAACGTTCTCTACCACCATCGTAGCTTCAGGCATTGTGACGACACCGAGCGGTGCTGCCGAAGATGGTGCAGCTGCCATGAAAAGGCTGGCAGCTACGAAGGCGGCACCGAGCGTGAGTGTCTTGATCATAGGGTGTCTCCCTGCGGACCTACCCGTTCAGGTAGTCCATCGTTCAGTTCTAGCAGCCGCTTTGTTAACGGGAGCCGCGCAAGCGACCTCGCACTCAGCCGACGATCCAATGCGCGAGAAGCATTACAGCAGAGCCAGCGATAGCCATGCCGAGCAACGTAACGCTGCTAACCTGATCGACTTTGTCGACGGTGTCGCCAGCCCGGTGCTCGCGGTTCATCGAGGTGCTCTCGGTGCCCGCTTTGTTCGCATCAGCGTTGATGACGTCGTTCGTGGACGGGATCGGGTTCGCGCCAGGATAAATGCGTGCGGTCATGTGAGCCTCCTGTTTGATCAGAGGGTCAACGCCAAAGGGGACTGCAAAGATCGAGCGAGGGTGCGGCTTGATGCACCCGCACCCTCGTTACCGCGAGAACGCTCGCATACATCGAGGGCCGATCGTACAGGAACGAACGGCGTGAACGTGTTTGCTGAGCCCATCGAGAAGTACGAAACCGGATCGCCCGAATGGAGGTCGGCTCTCTTCGCGGAGGCAGTCCGATACACCGCCCACCTAGAAGGCCCCATCCGTGTGAACTCGTTGCAGGAGCATCTGCTGCGGTTCACCGGCGGCACGGAGGAGGAGTGCGGCGGAGAAATCCTGATGACGCTGTGCCTGCTGATTCACAGCGGCCTCTACACTGCTAGCACCTACAACCGGGCTACGATGACCCTCATCATCAGCGCGGCGACGACCTTCACCGCATCACCCGTCCTCACCATGCACATACACGGAGAGCATGAGAGTGGTGAGATTGACGAAGATGATGAAGAGGATGACGCCTAAGGGCACCCTCCCCGCATTTCGCTACAGATGGCTAGCTGCCAAAGCTTCGCACCTGCGCCGTAACGAAAGCCTCGGCTGACCTGACCTGCTCTCTCATCCCGTGTCTGACGCAATTTCTTACAGCACGATCGGAGAGGATCTGGAATGGGCGATCGAATCCGCCGCAGTTCGATATCAATGGTCCCAAGGTAGCGACTGCCGGAACCGTGAGGACCAAGATAGCCAGCAGAACTGTAGCGAGCGGAGAAGACGGCTTGGCTTTCCGCTCAAGCTCCGGAACGTTAGCTAGACCTCTGAAGCCTTGAATTTCATTTGAGATCGGAGCCGATACCCCTCCGCGCTTCCGTTCCGCATCTGCTTCTGCAATCAATCTCTGACGGTAAGCGGCCAGCTCTTCAGCGGTGTATCCGCCGGTGCGCCGGCCGAAAGTACGCTGTGGTTGATCCATCTTTTCTCTCGTGGTGCCTCATTGTAGCTGATCAGAAGGTGAAGATATCTCTCAGTAGCGGCATGACTCGGCCGCGATAGTACCGCCGCTCGCGCTCGTTGAGCCTCTCCTCTCCCTCGTGTGCGACCTTCAAAGCGAGTATGTGTTCAGCCGAGCTTTGCCCAATGATGCCAGACTCCACAGCGATAATGATCCTGGCGTGTATGTCGCGGTAGACGGAAGCAAACGACACCATTTCCTGCCCCTCTTCGTACTTGCCTTTATCAACTTTCAGTGCTTGACCAAGTACGCTGAAAGATCGCCGTTCCCTATCAGGGTTTAGCTTGGTTAGTGCGCCGTTAAGTAGTCGGACAGCGTTTGATCTGCTAAGTGCAGATCAAGCTGGGAATTATGTATTCAGGGCAGTTTTACGGAACGACCGCCGGGTGGTTCGAGCGACAGACTTCCTGCGCCTATTGGTAGGGACCCTGGGAGCCCAGAATGTATACGGGTGGTCGGGGCCCCCAGAGTTTCTAGCGCCAGGGTCCCAAAACCCGGTAACAGGGTAACAGGTAACAGCGCCCATGGCCGAAGCGACCGGGGCTAAATTCCTAAGCCAAGCCGACTTCGCCCGCCGACGCGGCGTGTCCCGGAAGACGGTAACGGGCTGGAAGCAAAAGACTATTCTGGTTCTTAACGAGGCCGGGCTGATCGACGTCGAGGCGACCGAATGGGCCCTCGACCAGAGGCCAGCGAGCTACCGGGGTGGTGTTACCCACCGCCCGGTGCGGGTGGTAACAGGTAACAGATCGGCGCCGGAGCCGAAGGCGCCAGCCAAGCCGAAGCCGGACACTTGGCAGACGATCGGCGAGGTGATGCCGCGGCCCGGCGCAGTGCCGACCGAGGGTGCCGACGACGGGCTCGAACTCGACCCGACGAACCTGCCCCTGTCTGAGGCCGTCCGCCGCAAGGAAAACTTCCTCGGCCTGCAACGGAAGCAGGAGGTCGAGAAGAACGACCGCAAGCTGGTTGATCGCGAGGCGGCCGAGAAGCTGTTCTTCGACACCGCCCGCGATGTCCGCGACGCTTGGCTGTCCTGGCCGGCGCGGGTCGCGATTCCTATGGCCGACGAGCTGAAGGTCGACCCCCGCGCGCTGACGGCGATCCTAAACGCCTATGTCAAACAGCACCTCTCCGAGCTTGGCGATCCTGAAGCCGACTTCGGCTGACACGGAGAGCCTGCTGCGGTCCTGGCGGAAGGGGATGACCCCGACGCGAGACTTCAACGTGGTGGAGTGGGCGGAGGAGTTCCGGCGCCTGAGCAAGGAGTCCTCCAATGGAGGGCGCTTCGTTACGTCGAGGGTTGAGGTTGCCCGTGGTCCGATGCTGGCGGCGACCGAGCCGGGCGTCAGCACCATCACCCTGATGGCCTGCACGCAGCTCCTCAAGACGACAGTCATCGAGAACATCCTCGGCCGGTTCATCCACATCGACCCGTGCCCCATCCTGGTGGTGCAGCCGAAGGACGACGCGGCGGAGACGTTCTCGAAAGACCGGCTGGCCCCGATGATCCGGGACTCGAAAGCCCTTCGAGACATCTTCGGGGACCTGAAGTCCCGGGACGCCGGCGCCACCCTGACGCACAAGCAGTTCCCGGGTGGCCACATCACCCTGGTGGGCTCGAACAGCCCGACCAACCTCGCTATGCGGCCGATTCGGCTGCTCTGCTGCGACGAGATCGACAAGTACCCACTCTCGGCCGGTGGCGAGGGCTCACCCATCGACCTCGCCGAGGAGCGCCAAGCCGAGTTCAAGGCCAACAGCCTCTCGGTGCGGGCCTGTTCGCCGACGATCGCAGGCCGGAGTGCCATCGAGGCCTCCTACGAAGAGAGCGACCAGCGCAAGGCCTACGTCGAGTGCCCGGGCTGCCACGGCTGGCACCCTCTCGAATGGGAGCAGGTGCGCTTCGACAAGGATGAGGCCGGCAAGATCCGGCCCGAGACGGCGCGCTACGAGTGCGTGGTCTGCGAACACCCGATGACAGAGCCCCAGCGGCTTGTCGCGCTGCGCAAGGTGGAGTGGCGCCAGACCCGGCCGTTCACCTGCTGCGGCGAGAACCAAAAGCCGGAGCGTTGGGCCCCTGAGGCATACGGCGTTGCCCGGGCTCTCTGCATCCACTGCGGTGCGGAGGCGGTGCCGAACGACCACGCGGGCTTCCAGGCGTCGAAGCTCTACGCGCCGAAGCAGACGATTCGCGAGACGGTGGCGAAGTTCGCCCGCGCGCTGAGACGAGGCCCTGAGGCGTTGAGGACGTTCTTCAACACTCAGCTGGCTCGGACGTGGAAAGAGGGTGCGGACGCGCCGGAGTGGCAGGACGTCTACGCCAGGAAGGATCGATACCGCAGCGGCACTGTACCGGCTGGCGGCCTGATCCTCTTCGGCGGTGTCGACGTCCAAAAGGATCGCCTCGAGGCGAGCGTCTGGGCCTTCGGGCGCAACCGCGAGCGCTGGCTGATCGAGCACCGGGTGCTGCCCGGCGACACGGTCCGGGCCCAGGTCTGGAAAGACCTCGAGGCCATGTTCGATGAGACCTGGGAGTACGAGAGCGGCGCGGACATGCGCGTGCGCGACTGGGGCGTGGATTCCAGCGGCTTCACCGCCGAGGTCTACGCCTTCGTCCGGACCCAGGCCGGGCGGCCAGTGCACGCGGTTGACGGCCAGGACAGCTACGCCGCGGCCTTCCTCGGTGTCGGCGCGAAGGATGCGACCCCGGCGGGCAAGAAGCTGCGCCGCGGCCTGAAGACGATCCGGATCGGCGCCTCGTTCGCGAAACAGGAGCTGATGGGGTGTCTGGCGCTCCGCCGACCCCCCGAGGGTAAGCCCTTCCCAGCTGGCTTCGTCCATCTCCCGGACGACGTCACCGAGGATCAGGTTAAGCAGCTGACCGCCGAGGAGCTTGTCACCCACGTGACACGGGGCCGAACCCGGCGCGAGTGGGTGCCGATCGGCGGCCGGCGCAACGAGGTGCTGGACTGCGCGAACTACGCCCGCGGGCTTGCCGCAATGCGCGGCTGGGACCGGTGGCGCGAGGTGCACTGGCGCGACCTTGAGGGCTCGCTGGGCATCGAGCGCACTCGAACGGCCATCCTGCCCGAGGATGCCGTTCCCGAGGCGACCGTTGCAGCCGGTTCGCTCGCTGCCCGCAATCTCCAGCGCGCTGGCAGCCGCCGCAGCAAGGTCCGAAGCCGGACGAGGTGACCATGGCCGCGAACATCGACAAGCAGATCGCGGCGCTTGAGAACGCCATGGCCTCCGGCGCTCTGCGGGTCGAGGCCCCTGACGCGGCCACCATCACCTACCGCAGCTACGACGAGATGCGGCAGGCGCTCGGCGACCTCTACCTGCGCAAGGGTGCGCAGGACGCCGCCACGGGTGCAATCGGCCCTCGCCGTACGCGCCAGATCGTCACCACAGGCCGCAGCGGGTGGTGATGGATCTGTCCGGAGAGACCGCCACCGTAGCGTCGGAGAGCCAGCCCTACGACGTCGCCAATGGCGCCGGCCGGCGGTCGCGCTCCTGGCGTGTCGGCAGCTACGGTCCGAACTCGGCGATCGTCTACGCGCTCGACGAGCTGCGCCGGAAGTCGCGGGACCAGGCCCGGAAGAACCCCTACGCCGGCGCGGCCGTCGACCGGCTCGTCACCAACATCGTCGGGACCGGCATCGTGCCGCGCTCCATGGCGGCGCGTTCCTACGAGGGACTGACCAAGCCACAGGCGAAGAAGCGGAAGGCTGAGGACGCTGCATTCCGCGCGCAGATCCAGAAGCTGTTCCTCGCCTGGACGGACGAGGCCGACAGCATCGGCGCCCACGACTTCTACGGCCTTACGGCTCTGGCCGTGCGGGGTATGGTCGAGGGTGGCGAGACTTTCACGCGACTTCGGACCCGGCGCCCCGAGGACGGGCTGACGGTGCCGCTGCAGCTGCAACTCCTTGAGGGCGACCATTGCCCACACCTGAGGACGGACGCGACCAACCGGATCCGGCAGGGCATCCAGTACGACGCCATCGGCAAGCGCACCGGCTACTGGCTCTATCGCGAGCACCCGGGCGACGGCCTGATCGTCTCCGCTGGCATCGAGCAGACGCTGGTGCCGGCGACCGACGTCTGCCACCTCTATCGCGCCATGCGGCCCGGGCAGGACCGCGGTGAACCCTGGCTCGCACGGGCCCTGCGAACGCTCTACGACCTCGACGGCTACCTCGACGCCGAACTGATCCGGAAGAAGAACGCGGCTCGCCTCGTCGGCTTCGTGAAGCGGGTTTTGGGGGACGGGTCGGAGGGCCCGCTCGGTGCCGATCCGGCCGACGATGATGGCGTGGCCACCCTCGACTTCGAGCCCGGCACCATCCAGGTGCTGGCCGACGGTGAGGACATGACATTCAGCGACCCGAAGGACGTCGGCCCGAACTTCGAGGCTTTCGTGCGCGAGTCGAAGCGCAGCGTCGCGGCGGCCTGCGGTCTGCTCTACGAGATCCTGAGCGGCGACTACAGCCAGCTGAACGATCGCACGCTGCGGGCGGCGCTCAACGACTTCCGTCGCGCCGTCGAGCAGTGGCAGCACCACCTCGTCGTGTTCCAGTTCTGCCGGCCGATCTGGATTCGGTGGATGGACCTCGCCTTGCTCTCCGGCGCCCTTCGGCTTCCAGCCGGCATGACCCGGCAAGACGCCTACGCGGTGAACTGGATCCCGCAGGCCTGGCCGTACATCCACCCGGTGCAGGACGTGCAGGGCAAGACGATGGAGATCCAGGCGGGTCTCTCCACCCGCACGCGCAAGGTCGCAGAGGGCGGGTACGATTCCGAGACGGTCGACGCCGAGCAGGCGAGCGACAACGAGCGGGCCGACACGCTGGGTCTCTCCTACACCAGCGACGGCCGCCAGAAGGCGAAGCCCGATGAGGCATCGCCCCCCAACGACGACCCGGCGGCAGAGCCGGCCACGCCCGCGAGCTGAGCGGCCACATCCTTTCACGGAGGCACCATGGCCGCTCTGGTCAATGGGAACGAGATCATCCTCTCAGGGACGGTCGGCGATCTCTACTGGGACGAGTGCTTCACCGCCTCGGACGTCATCTTCGCCCTGGCACAGGTCGGGCGCGACCAGGACGTCACCATCCGGCTGAACAGCGGTGGCGGCATCGCCACCGAGGGCGCGGCCATCCACTCGGCCATCGCCGCGCACCGCGGACGCAAGGTCATCGTCGTCGAAGGCATCGCCGCGTCGGCTGCGTCCGTCATCGCCATGGCTGGCGATGAGGTCGTGATGTCGCTTGGCGCCCTGATGATGGTGCACGACCCCTCGGGCTTCACTTTCGGCACGATCGACGATCACGAGCTGCAGATTAAAGCGCTGACCGCGCTCGCGACGGCTATGGCCGGCATCTACGCCGAGAAGACCGGCAAGACTGTCGCCGAGGCCCGGGCCGACATGCAGGCCGAGGTCTGGATGACAGCGGAGGAGGCCGTCACCGCCGGCTACGCCGACCGGACGCTAGCGCGCGCGGCCAACGACGACGCTGCGCCCGAGCCGACAGCCTTCGACTACCGCCTCTTTGAACATCCGCCGGAGCGCCTAGTCGCCCTGGCCGATCAGCGTGCGTGGACAAAACGCGCTCGCCCCACCGCGGCCTCGCCGGCCGTCCCCCCACGCCTGAAGGAAAAACCCATGGCGAACGCACCGGCGGGCAACGAACCCGTCATTCCCGAGAACCCGACCGCCGCTCTAGCTGCGGTCGTTGACGGCGCCAAGCCTACCGCGACCGCCTCCACGGTGTCGCGCGCCGACGCTTCCGAGATCGTCACCCTCTGCGTCGCGGGCGGCGTGCCGGCCATGGCCGCTAGCCTTCTCGCCGAAGGCGCGACCGTGGCTCAGGCCAAGGAGCGCATCGGCGCGGCCGGCGAGGTCAAGAACCTCGTCGCGCTGGCCCGCCGCAAGGACCCGACCCTGCCGGCCGACCTCGACGCCACCATGCTCGCCGAGGGCAAGACGGTCGAGCAGGCCCGGGCAGCGCTCTTCGACAAGCTCGTGGCGAGCGAGGAACAGACCTCGGTCTCCTCTCACGTCCCCGCCGCGCTCGGCAACGCTGGGCCCACCGCATCCGCCACCAGCATGCAGCGTGAGCTGAAGCGGGCTGGCCTGACCAAGGGAGCCTGATCATGGCACTTCTCGAAACCGCCCTTGTCGGGTCCGACTGGCTCAAGGTCGAGGACGGCAGCTACCGCAGCCGCGACACGGCCATCATCGCCTCGGGTTCTGGCAAGCTGAAGACCGGCACCGTGCTCGCCCAGGTGGCCGCCACCGGCAAGTACGTCCCCGCCGCCGCCTCGGGCTCCGACGGCTCGCAGACCGCCGTGGCGGTGCTGTTCACCGCGGTCGACGCCACCAGCGCCGACCAGAAGACCGTCATCGTCTCCCGGCACGCCGTCGTGAGCCACAACGGCCTGATCTACGGCCCCACCATCAACGATGCGACGAAGCGCGCAGCGGCCAGCGGCCAGCTGAAGGCGGCGGGCATCATCGTGCGCGAAGGAGCGTAAGCCGATGCCCACCATCCTCGACATCTTCAACCAGGACGCATTCTCGGCGGCCTCGCTCACCGGCAACATCTCGCTGGTGCCGAACGCCTACGGCCGCATCAATGAGCTCGGCATCTTCGCGGCCGAGCCGATCGCGACGACCTCGGTCATCGTGATGATCGAGAACGGCGTACTTAACCTGCTGCCGACTCGCCCGCGCGGAGGCCCGGCCAGTCTCGGCACCCGCGGCAAGCAGAAGCCCGCCTCCTTCGTGGTCCCGCACATCCCGCACGAGGACAGCGTCCTCGCCACGGACGTGCAGAACATGCTGGCGCTCACCGCCGGTGGCGATGCGGGCCTGGAGACGGTGCTCGGCTTCCTCAACCGGAAGCTGATCACGATGCGGCGCAAGCACGCCATCACGCTGGAGAACCTGCGGATGGGTGCCGTGAAGGGCATCATCCGCGACTCGGACGGCAGCGTGCTGCTGAACCTGTTCACGGCCTTCGGCGTCACCGAGCAGGTGGTTGACTTCGCTCTGGGGACCGCCAGCACCGACGTCGTCGGCAAATGCCAGGACGTCACCGGCTACATGGAGGACAACCTCCTCGGCGAGACCATGACGGGCATCCACGCCCTGTGCTCACCGGAGTGGTTCCGGAAGTTCATCTCCCACGCCAGCGTGAAGCAGGCCTACACGTACTACGCTTCGGCGCCGAACCCCCTTCGTCAGGACGTCCGCAAGGGCTTCGAGTTCGGTGGTATCACCTTCGAGGAGTACCGCGGCAGCGCGTCCTTCATGCAGGAGGATGGCACCACCAGCGCGCCGCAGCGCTTCATCCCGGCCGGCGATGTCCGCTTCATCCCGCTCGGCACCACCGACACCTTCACCAACTTCTGGGCGCCCCCGGATTTCTGGGGAAGCGTGAACCAGGCCCCGAACAGCGCCGACTCCGAGGTGTTCGTGGCCCCGCTCGAGCCGAAGAAGTTCGGCAAGGGCATGGACATCCACACCGAATCCAACCCGCTCCCGCTCGTGAAGCGCCCTGCGCTGCTCGTGCGCGGTACCACCTCGAACTGACGGAGGCGACCATGCGGTTGCGCGAAAAGGGCAACAAGGACGGCGAGGTCGTCACCCTGGGTTGGGACGAGGCGCAGACCGCGCTTCAGGCCGGCACCCACGAGGTGGTCAACGACGCCGGTGACGGTGGCGCCATCTCCGGCGAGAAGGGCCCTGAGCCCGATGCGTCGGGCGCGGACGACCTGGACGGCAAGACCAAGGCCGAGCTCGAGGCTCTGGCCAAGGAGCGCGATGTCGACATCTCGAAGGCCAAGACCAAGGCCGACATCAGTGAGGCGCTGCGCGCGCCGAAATGAGCACCTTCGCTCTGGCGGTCGACGCCATGTTCAACGATCCGAACATGGCCGAAGACGCAATTTGGCGTGCGGGCGGGTCCAGTGAGGGCTTGCCCGTGCGCGTCCGCTATCGGTCGCCCGAGGCTATCGTCGGCCTGCAGGGCAATCAGTTCGATTTGAGCGCCACCCTGATCGAGATCCGGACCTCCGAGGTTGCCGAGCCCGCCAAGGGCGATGTCGTCGACATTCTGGGCGAGGATGGCGCGGTCAGGGAGACGGTCCAGGTCATCGGCCTCTCCAGGATCGACGCACGCAAGCTGGTCCGGACCTGCGAAGTGACCGCGCTCGCACCCGACGAGCCGGACGAGCCGTGAAGTTCTCCGCTCAGGTCCCGGATGTGCGCGCGCTGCTCTCCGGTACCGAGGTGCAGATCGCCAAATCGGTCACCGCCGGCATGCGCGAGGTGACGGACGGCCTGAAACAGGATCTGCGCGACGATGTGGTTGCTGCGGGCCTCGGAAAGCGCCTCTCGAACACCTGGCGAGGCCTGACCTTCCCGAAAACAGGCGAAAGCACCGAGGCGTCGGCCTATCTCTATTCGAACGCGGCCAAATTGATCGACGCCTTCGACCGTGGCGTCACGATCACCTCAAAAAACGGCAAATTCCTCGCGATTCCGACCCCAGATGCCGGTGTTCGACAGACCTCACGGCGCCGAACCAAGGGCTCGACCGGTAACGGGCTGACCCCGGCGGCCTGGGAGCGTGAGACCGGCATCAAACTGCGGTTCGTGCCGACCAAAACCGGCGGTGTCCTCGTCGCCGACGCGTTCTACCGGCGCCAAGCGGCCCGATACCAGGGCCGGAAGTCGTTTCGAGCCATCCGAGAGGCCGGGCCAACCGCCGGCCGCTCCTTCGTCGTCATCTTTGTCCTGGTCCGGCAGGCCAAGCTGCGCAAGCGCCTCGATGTCGAGGCCACCGCCAAGCAGTGGGCCGAGCGCGTGCCCAGCGCCATCGCTGCCAACTGGCAGGCGTAACCGCCTCACCACCCTTCATCACAGGAGACGTCAGCCATGGCTCTTTCGGGCGTGCACATCGCGTGCGGGTACATCGGAGGCAAGAGCGGCCTCAACAATCGTTCCCTGATTCTGTCGCCCCCGGTCTGGTCGCAGACCATGGCCGCCGCAGGCACGACTGATAAGGGTGCGCCCGCGGTCGCCGAAGATACGGGCGACCCGTCCTTCGAAATCCGCTCGTCGGCAGACATCTACGTCGCGATCGGCGCCGCACCCAACGCCTCAACTGGCACGCGCATCTTCGTGCCGGCAAACGAGACCCGGAACATCTTCTGCTCATCAGGCGACAAGCTCGCCTGGATCGCGGCTTAAGACGATGGCTGTGCTCGGGCTGCGCAGGCCGCTGCGTCTTCAGGCTCTCGGGTTGCGGGGGCGGAAAGAGGGCACATCGGCTGGTGGCGGCACGCTACCGCCAATCCCTTCGGCTCCGGATGCTCCGACGCTCGCAGTCTCGACGTCCGGAACCACGGTTACGGTCGCCTGGATCGACGGCTCGGGGAACGGCGCACCCATCACGGCGCACAAGCTCTATCGTGGCACGGTCAGCGGGACTCGAGTCCTCATCGGAACGATCTCGACCGCCTCGCCGTACCAGGATCTCAACCGCACCCCTGGCGAGACCCTCTACTACTCCCTGTCGGCCGTGAACTCCGCCGGCGAGAGCGCACAGAGCGCGCAGAAGTCCATCACCCTGGCCGCGGCCGCCACCGTCGTTGTACCCGTCACCGATTGGCGCGTGCCGCTCTCCTCAGCCGTTGCAACTGGCTACACCAGCCAGGATCCTTCGCCCGCCCTTCTGGCGAGCCCGGCGAACAAGGATCTCGTTACGGTCAGCACCTTGGCAAATACGCCCGTCGTAATCGAGTGGACTCTATCATCTGGCATAGCGTCTCCGGGCGGCCTTCTGTGGTTCACGACGACGAGCGGTGTCACCGCGAACCGGACCGTGGCCTTCGATTACACCACGGACAGCGGCGCCACCTATACCGCTATCCCGGGCCTGAGCTTCGACACAGTTCCCTCTACCACGGGCAACCCCACCCCGACCCGCTATGCGGATCAGCTCATCGATCTGCCGAGCATGCCCGCCAACGCGCGCCTGCGCATGACCTACACCTCCACGACCGCCCATGCCTTCAAGGTTATGGGGCCGGTGCAGCGTCAGACCGACCCCCTGCGCAATCCGATCTTCGGCGTCGCCAGCATGTCGATCGGCATCAACGCGATGGGAATCGGGCAGCTCTACGAAGAGGCTCGGAAGGCCTACCCTGGCGGTGATCCGATCTTCTACGTCCGCGCTCGATCTGGCGCGAAGCCTGCCGACATGCTCACCGAGCAGCTCCAGACGTTTTTCGACGGTCTCGCTCCCTACCCCGCGCGCCCGTACATCAAGCGGTTCATTGTCGACTTCGGCGTGAACGAATTTCTTGGCAACGGAAATTGGGACGGCCTCAATCAAGCCGGGAAAGACCGGATCAAGGCCGACGGCGAAGCGATCGTTTCGTGGGCTAGCGCCCGGGGCCACAAACTCCAGCTTCTCGCCCCGAATTTCGTGAACCCGACCAACTTCGATAGTGGCTCTGCCACCGGCATCCTCCAGGAGAACGTTGTTGACGGCCCCAACGTCAGCATCACGAACCAGAACCTCGGCAATCGCTTCTACAACATCAACGCCTACTATCCGACGATCCGGACGGTCGATGGCTCCTGGAACGCGAAGTATCAGGCAGCGCAATACGACGGCTATACGGCCTTCCTAAATTCGTGGGATTGGATCAAGCAAGTCCTGCCGGGCATGACGTTGCAGGACGGGACGCACCCGCTCTATCTGGCGACGGCGCTCTATCGCTACCCTGTGATGGATGCCTACGCCTACGCGACGGGCTTCGGCGCGCCGGCCCCGCTCTTCGAGCGCATCATCGCCGCCTCTGAGCCCATGGCCACTCAGGCTCAGAAAGACCGCCTGTACCTGATGCTGGCCTCGCTGCCAGACACGACGGACACCGGAGCTCTCTCGGCTCGAGCGGCCCTGAAAACCCGCGTCGACAATCTCGTGACCACGTTCGCGGAGGCCAGTGGTCAAGTCCAGCCGGGCGCGTGGCCGGGCGCAGTCGCTTCGTTCGACTTCAACGACCAGAGCACGATTTTCGTAGACGACTCGGCCACTCGCAACTCGAAGATGAATGAGCTTGCGCGTGTTGTGCAGGGCAAGTCGCCCAACGCTTTCAAGGTCATCAACAGCGTTGCGACGACGGTTCCCTACAAGCAAACGCAATTCGTGGTCGGTCTCCAGCCGGGGCAGAAGGGCGTCACGGGAGATGGCCTGAACCAATACCTCGAGAACACCACCGATGCGGCCTTCTACGGGGCCATTAACGCGGCCGCGCAGCCCTTCATCATCTCGTGGGTCGACTATGTCAGCGCCGGATCCACGGCGTCCTCGCTCAAGGTGATCTGGCAGTTCCTCGGCGGCACTGGCGCGCTCCTGGCCCGCTATGCCGCCAGCAGCACAAAGCTCGCGATCGTTGGAACCTCCGTCATCGGGACTGAGGCCACCGATGCGACCCTCAATGCGTGGCACAGCTACGTTCTGACCTACGACGGCACGACGTTGAGGCTCCTGCGGGACGGTATCGAGACGATCTCGGCCGCCTGGAGCAAGCCGGCGCAGACCCACACAGCGGTACGCCCCTTGCAGACCGGTTTCCAGGGCATCCGCAAGTCCTGGCATCTGCATTCCGGCGTCTGGACCACCGGTACCCGTGACGGCATCATTGGCCGCCTGAAGGCCGACGCGGCTCGAGGCAATAGCGGCGCAACTGCCTCGACATCGCCGACAGGCACGGTCTCGCTCCTAATGCTGAATAATCAGCCCCAGGACAGCATGACCGTCGAGACGTGGCGCGGCCGACACCTCGCGATGGTGTCGACTACGATCCCGAACGCCACGATCTCGGTCTCGGACCCGAACGCTCAGTTCTCGGTTCAGGGCAAGCGCGGCGAGCCGTACTTGCTCCAGCAGTGGAACCGAGACGTCGGTGCAATCGGCTCCACGCGAAGCATGACCCTCACGGCCGCGAACGGCTCTGAGACGGTTACGCGCACCGTGGCGATGCCAACCGTCCCCTACGTGTTCAACAAGGCGGATTGGCTGGACGCCTTCGATTACACAGCCCCGGGAACGTTTACCTTCGGATCGGGCGCAAACTCGAGCCGGATCAAGACGGCGACCGGCTTCCTCAACGGCCACGTCCGCGTTAGCCCTGCGGGAGACGGCGCCGAGCCGGGAACCACCGCGCCCACGTTCGACACCTCCACCAACCGCATGCGGCTCACCAAGTCGGCCAGCCAGTATCTCAAGCTCTCAACCGATGCGAAGAACGATGATTGGCGAGCTCTCACGGGCGCTCGCAAGTCGACGTACACGCACATCGTCATCGCGATTCCGGTTACTCTGGATGTCGACGCGAACACTCCGCTTGTGAGCTACTCGGATGCGGGCGGCTTCACCAAAACAGCGCTGCGCATGGTCCCCAAGGCGGATGGATCCCATCCCGTCAGCACCATGCGCCAAGCGGGCGGCGTGAATTCCTTCGCGGCCGACATGGGCCAGAGCATGCTGAATACCGAAGGCCTGATCGCCGTCGGCACCCCGTTCATGGCGACGACGGTCATGAACGGAGAGATGACCTGGAACGCAATTTGGGATCGCCGCCCAGCCGAGCCCGTCAAGAACGACTATGCGGATGCCGTGATCGTAGAGTGCGAGCTCGGGCGCATGGGCACCGCCTATTCCGACATGATCGTGTTGTGGGAGGGCATCAAGAAGGACGACATTTGTCCGTCCGAGCTGCGCGCGATCCTCGCCGGCATCCGCTTTCAGAACCCGGGCATGGGGCTTCCCAACGTGCCGGATTACCGCGTGCCGCTCGACATGTCGGGCGTGGACGCTCCGCGCTGGAAGGCTGAGGACACCAACTGGGACTTCTCGCCGAGCTACGAGGCCGACGTCTCTCTCCCGGGGGCATGGAGCTTCAACCACGACAACGCCAACCTGCTCGGTACCACGGCGGCCAACGGTACCGAAGTCGCCTACCACATGGATCTGCGCAGCTCGACGTATCTCGCGTCGGGCCTGAACCTCCAGGAGCGCCTGCCGGGCAACATCCTGCGCGAGAGCGCCATCCCGATCTCGACCGCCCCGATTCCTCAAGCCGCCAAGGATTACATCACCGGTCTCCCTCGAGAGGGCGGTGTCACCTACACGCACCTCGGCGCCTACCGCATGACGCGAAATTGGCAGAGCTACATTTACGGCATGCCGGAAGTGGTCGGCAAAAACCCCAAGTCTCGCACCGGCGTGTTCGCGTGCATGATGTGGGACGTTGCGGACGCCGGCGGCCACCCGCCTGAGACGGACGTGATGGAGCAAGACGGTCCCAAGGGCCGCATCTCGACGGGTGTTCACCAGAACGCGCGTTGGCCCATCGGCGGCACCCGTCGCGCCATCTCTCAGGTGTCTTTCGGACCCTCAGCTACGGACAAGGAGTTTCACAGCTACCAGTGCATCAAGGATGCCGCGTCCGATACTTGGGTCTACGCTCAGGACGGTTGGGTTATCTACGTCCAGGAGGCTCAGAAGGGCCTGCGGATCAACAGCGTCAAGGCTTGGCGCGCGGCTCTAAAGGCCAACTCGCCGGCCGGCATCCGCGGCTCCGGGATTGTCCTTCCAACCGGCCAGACCAGCGGCGCAATCCGCCTGTCCCTGGTGAACGCCGGCGGCGGTGTCCCCGCGACCTTCATGGGTCTCGTAACGAACGGAGAGCTTGTCGACATCGCGTACGACAACGATCCGAACGTGCCGACAACCCCGCTCTCGAGCTCTGCCCTGGCCTTCATGCCGGGCAATTACAAAGACGACAGCGCCTTGACCTTGAAGCTGGCGACCGGCGCCGCAATCAATTGCACGACGGTACCGGATGCCTCCCTGGTGAGTGTCGGTATCAACGATCCGCGCTTCTATGACGGCTTCCACACCGGCATGTACCTGATCGCCAACATGGCGATGGGCGGGGCGTCCTTCGCGGGCATCCCCGATCCGAACATCAGCGCGGATCTCTTCGTGTCCAACATGCGGATCTCGCCGATGAAGCGAGCCCCGGCCAACATCACCACCACCATCCAGACCCGGGCCAACTCGCACTGCACGGATCTGTTCGCGGCTATTGCCGCTCGAGGCTCTGCCGTACCCGACGCCGACAAGGCGCTGTTCGCCACCATGATCTCAAACATGATGGCTCTCGAGCGCAGGTGGGATCGGGAGATGGACGGCTCCGACCAGAAGTGGGATCGGGTCAACGCAAAGTCGATTTGGGATGGCATCGGGCAGTTCTACCTGTCCGTCGGCCCCTGGAGCGATCTCGTGGACATCAAGGATCCGAGCTCGATCTTCACGGTCAGCGGGGATCCGGTGAAGTCCAACGACAAGGGCCGGACTTTCGATGGCCGGGCCGGCGGCGGCCAGCTCATCGACACCGTGAAGAATCTGCGCACCAACAATGCGCTCGCCAACCTCTTCCGGAACGATGACAACGGATTCTCCGTGATCCTCTCGGACAACGCCATGACGGGATCCGCCGCCATGGCTCCCATCGTCGGCGCCGGCGCGACGGTGCAGCTCGCCATCGGCGGGCCGTCTCTGACGCGGGCTCTGACCGTCAAAGACATCACCACGACGGTCTCTCGCTCGGTTCCGGACTGCTTCAACGTCCGGCAGGGGCACGCCATGGATTCGATCGCGGATCTCGGCCGCGTGTTCATGCAGCCGGGTTTCTACTCCTCATCGCGCGACGAAGCCCGCTACGAGGTGCGGAAGAACGGCATCCGGAACGCGGCCTATTACGGCTCTTACTTCACCGGCCGAGACTACATCAACGGCCACTCTGGCGGCGTGACGCCTACGGAGAGCTTCAAGATCGGCTCGCACTCGGCGGGTGTTCAAGGCGCAACTGCTTCGGTCGCCGGCGCCCTGACGCACCGCGGATGGAAAGAGGAGGAGGTGGCGGAAGCCTACCGCCTGATGAAGCCGCTCCTACAGAAGTGGGCGGTCCCGGGACACGCCGCCTGATCCAGAGCGTAACGGTTTGCCGAGCCGGCTCTTACGCGACCCTGATCCGCACTGGCTCCACTGACGAGTGAGGTCGCAATGAAGCGCTTCGTATGCTGCTTCTCCATCGCGCTCTGCCTCGGCGGCGCACAGGCGCGGTCGGAGTCTCCGCCCCCCATCGCTCCCGGCGCGCCCCGCAGTGTTACGCTTCAGCCGGTGGCGATCTACGGCCAGGACGGCAAGCTTTCTGGCACGCCCGATACGCCGATGACCGTTCTGACGGCGCCGTTTGTTCGCTCCGGGACAGGCGATCCCATCATCTTCAGCGGCATCACCACCACAGCAAAGCAGTTCGCCATCTCGAAGCCGGCGGACGCGACCAGCTACCGGTTCGTGAATCCCTGCAACGTCGATGTCCGGATCCGGAAGGTGGCGAGCCTTTCGGAGGCTGTGACGCAGACGACCGGCACGCGGTTCCTCGCGCGCTCCTCGGAGACGCTGGGCACCTCCGAGCCTACGTTCGTATCGCTGATCGCCACGGCCGCGCCGAGCGGCGATTGCAATCCTGAACTCCAGTACGGGCGAGGCGGCTGATGCGCATCCTCGGGCTTCTCGCATGCCTCACCCTCGGCCTGGCCTCTCCAGCCGAGAGTGCCCTTCGCGCCTCGAGCCCGATGATGGGCGACGGGGTGCCACGGACTGGCGCTGCCGGACCAGCAGGGCCGCAGGGCGAATCGGGACAGAAGGGGGATAAGGGAGATGCCGGCGCCCCGGGCAGTCCGGGGCAAAGGGGCGATACCGGGGGGCAAGGCATCCCCGGGCAGATTGGCCCGCAGGGACCGCAGGGTGCTCCTGGCAAGGACGGGCAATCCATCACCGGCCCTCAGGGGCCTCAAGGTCCAGCTGGACAAGCGGGTGCGAGCATCAGCGGTCCCCAGGGTCCGCAAGGGCAGGCCGGGACGGCGGGTGCTCAGGGGCCCGTAGGCCCAGCTGGCGCTCCAAAGCGCGTCGAACGCTACACGGCGACCTCAAGCACGAGCACTACAGCCGCAACTGCGACCTTCACCTGGACGGCCTGCACTACGGCACCCGATGTCGACGTGATCACGACCTGGAACGGCGACGCGATGATCACGGGCGGGGTCACATCTCAGACCCTGTCCGGCGCCACCCTCCTGGTAAAGCGCTCCAAGGCTGTCGTTCTCGGTGGTCTTCCGTTCGAGAACGCGCCCTCGACCGCCATCACCATCCGCGTGATCTGCAACTGACCGGATGCCCTGATGCCGAGCACGCGCGAACAGGTCATCCAGGCCGTTGCAACCCTGGTGCAGTCGGCCTTGCCCAAGGCCTCCCACTTCCGGAACGCTGAGAAGCAGGAAGCCATCACCACCGGCGGTTACGTCAATGTCGATGATGGTGATCCGGGTGAGCCCGAGGTTACCTTGAACCCGACGACCTGGATCTACGAGCACCAGATCCCGGTGGAGGTCGCGGCGAACGCCACTCGGACTGTCACCGCCGAGGTCCGCCTCGACGCCATGCTGCAGGCGATCGGCGCGGCTGTGGTCGCCAATCGGACCCTCGGCGGCCTCTGCGACTACGTCATGGTGCAGGCCGCGCAGACCGAGGGCCTGACGGCCGACGGCGCCGCGGTGTCCCGCTACGCCCTCGTCAACATCGTCGCCGTCTACGGCACGACCGATCCCCTGAACTGACCCCCACCTAAGGAGAGCACCATGGCGCGCGCGCGTGGAAGTAACGCCATCATGGCGGCTGCCTTCGAGACCACCTACGGCGTCCCGCCGGCGAGCGGCTACCGGAAGCTGCCCTTCGTCTCGTCGAACCTCGGTGAGGAGCAGCAGCTGATTGCGTCCGACCTCCTGGGGTATGGCCGTGAGCCGCTGCCGCCCTCGAAGGACGTCATCAACAACGACGGCGACGTGGTCGTGCCGATCGACCTGCGCAACTTCGGCAACTGGCTGAAGCTGTTCATGGGCGCGCCGGATACGACCGCCGCGGGCGGCGTCAGCACGCACGTATTCGAGTCCGGCGCGATCGTCCTTCCGTCCATGACGGTCGAGGTCGGCCTGCCCGAAGTGCCGAGCTACGGTCAGAACGTCGGCGTCCGCGGCAACACGATGCGTGTGCAGATGCAGCGCTCCGGCCTGCTGACCGCCTCCCTCGGCCTGATCGCCCAGGGCGAGAACAAGCTGCCCGCCTCCGGCGCCGGCACCCTCGCCGAGGCCTCGGTCGAACGCTTCTCGCCCTTCCAGGGCGCCGTGAAGCGGGCCGGCGTCGACCTCGGCTCAGTCGTCTCAGCCGACTTCACCTACTCGAACAGCCTCGACAAGGTGGAGGTCATCCGCGGCGACGGGCGCATCGAGGATGCCGACCCCGGCATGGTCATGATGACCGGCAGCATCTCGGTGCGCTTCCGTGACACTGTCCTGCTCGACCAGGCCACGGCCGGCGAGCCCGTCGAGCTGTCCTTCGGCTGGGTCACCGACGCCGGGCGCTCGCTCGTCTTCACCGTGCACGCCGTCTACCTGCCGCGGGCCAAGACCCCGGTCACCGGCCCGAATGGCGTGCAGGCGACCTTCGCTTGGCAGGCCGCGCGCGACATGACGAAAGGCCGAACCGTCACAGCCACCCTCGTCAACAACGTTTCCGCCTACTGAGGTCTCGCCCGTGCTGAAGCTCTCTCCTGCTGCCGAACCTTACTGGCTCGACCTCCTTCCTGGCGTGCGGATCAAGGTCCGCCCCATCACCATCGCATCCATGCTGATCGCCCGAGATGCGGTGAGCAAGGTCTTCCGCGGCGAGGATCAGGAGGATGTCGGCGTTCGGGCCAACATCGCGCTCGTCCGCGAGATCGCGCAACGCGGCGTCGTGGAGTGGGAGGGCGTTGGCGACGCCGAGGGCAACCCCGCACCGGTCAATCGCGAGACCATCGGCGCACTCCTCGACCACTGGCCGGCCTACGACGAGATCGACGTCCGCTATGTCGCCCCGGCCCTGGAGCGAGGGGAGGAAAAAAACGGCTCATCGAGCTCGCCCGCTGGCACTACGGAGGCGGCGCCAGCTACTGCGATGCCTGCGGAGAGCAGTGCCCAGAGTGCCCATACCTGACGCATGAGGCCAAGACCGACGAAGGTCTGGTGACCTGGGCCGTGATCGAGCGCTGCGGCGGTCAGGTCCGCGCTGGCATGGGTACGCCCTACGCCCTCGACTTCACCGCCGTGCTCCTGCTCGCCGACGCCATGGGCGCCGGCACATTCCTGCTCGCCGACGTGCTGCCGTCTATCGAGGCGGTGATCGTGAAGTCCTACCAGGAGGAGAGCGACAATGCCGACTAGCATCGCGATCCGCCTTGGTGTGGAAGGCGGGGCCGAGGTCAAGCGCGTCCTACAGGATGCCGGCACCGCAGGTCAGGCTGCCTTCCAGGGGGTCGGCGCAGCTGCGGACGCGTCCGGCGCTGCCGTTGATCGTCAGACCGCTCGCTACCAGAAGATGGCGCAGGCAGCCCGCGAGGCTGAGGCGCAGGCCCGTGCGCAGGCCAACGTCAACAGCCTGCTCGGCATCAGTCCTGCTGCGTCCGGCGCCGCACGCGCTTCCGCCAGCGTCTTCGCGGCCCAGGCAGATGCGGCCGAGGACGCCGCGCGCCGCGTCGGCAACGCGCAGCGCAGCATGGCCGCTGGCTTCCAAGCTCTTCAGGCCCAGGGAAGCGCGCAGCTCTCCGCGATCCAGGCGCAGACAAACTCGCGGGCGGCGAACCTTGAGGCCAGCCGGCGCCTCGGCTCAATCGGGCAGACGCCGTCTCTTACCCCTGCTGCGAACGAGAATGGCCGTCTGCGCCAGGACCAAGCGCAGAACCTGCTCTATCAGGGTGGCGACATCGTCGCTCAGCTCGGTAGCGGCAGCCCCCTCAGCATGATCGCCCTGCAGCAGGGTCCGCAGATCGCGCAGGTGTTCGCTGGGTCCGGCGGGGCTTCAATCAAGGGCGCTGCGATTCAGGCCAGCGAGGCAGTCGGCGGATTCGTCAGCCGTATCGGCGTGGCTGGCGCAGCCTTCGGAATCGTAGCCACTGCTGCCGTCACCGGCGCGGCCGCGATGCTGTCCTACCAGAACTCCATGCGTGAGACCGAGCGCCTGGTGTCCGGGGTCGGCCGCGCCTCAGGCGCCAGCGCAGACCAGATCAGCACCTATGCCCGCGCCGCCTCCGATGCGACCGGCATCAGCACCCGTGCTGCGCGCGAAGCCGGCGGGGAGCTTGCCGCCACGGGGCGCATCGGCGGGGAAGTGGTCGCCAAACTGCTCGGCAGTCTGGAGGACTACGCCAAGACCAGCGGACAGGCTGTGCCGGATGCGGCACAGGAGCTTGCGAAGGCATTCGCCGATCCTAGCAAGGGCGCGGACCTGCTGAACGAGCGTCTGGGCTTCCTTGACGACCGCACGGCGCAGTCGATCCGCAGCCTGCAGGCGCAGGGTGATCGGCTCGGTGCGCAGCGGGTGCTGTTCGATGCCTATGCTGGCAGCTTGACCAAGGCCGCGGATCTGACGACCGCCTGGGGCCGGGCTACCGACACCGCGTTTGGCCCGATCAAAAACCTCTGGGACTTCATCGGCCAGCAGGCTGACAAGGCGTTCAACGGCGGCTCCCTCGAGGAGCGTCTGGAGAACGCGCAGGTTCGTCTGCGCAACATCCGCGAGCGGATGGCCGGCCCGGGCGGCAGCTTCGTCAGTCGGCCGCTCGCCGCCAGCACGCAGAAGGAGGTCGACGACCTTTCTCGTCAGATGGAAGAGCGCACTCGTCGCTCAACCCAGGCGGCGGCTGCGCAGAACTCCCGCGAGATCGGGGACCTTGTCCGGTCGCTCAGTCCCGCATCTGCTGCGATGGGCGAGGTCCAGGACAAGGCCGAGAAGCTGCGTAAGGCCATCGCAGACCCGGTGCGGTTTGGGCTCGATGCGACGCAGCTTGCCCAGACGCAGGTCGCCTTTGAGCGGCTGAGCACGCTGGCGCGCAACATGCGCGAGGACATTGAGAAGTTCGGCGATGCCGGCGTAGCGGCGGCTGCTCGGCAGTCAGAGTTGCAGAACCGGTTGGCCACCGATCGCACCAACCCCGTCGACCGGCAGATTGCCGAGCGACGCTTCCAGTTCGAGAGGGATCTGCGCGACCGCAACATCGATCCGACGGCCACGCGCGAGAGCATTGCCAAGCCCTACAACGACCGCCTCGCCGATCCGAACCTCGACGCGCGGGACCTTCAGTCCATCGTGGCGGCGCGCGAGGTTGCGCTGCGCATGATCACCGAGCGTGAGGGGCTGACAAAGGTTCTGAACACCGACATCGACACTATGAAGAAAGAGACGGAGACCCGGGCCAGCCGGTCTCAGAACGTCAACTCCTACATGGAGCGTGTCGTTGGCGCGGAGAGCGACGGTCGAACCGACGCGAAGAACCCTCTTTCGACCGCCACTGGTCTCGGCCAGTTCATTGAGCGGACGTGGCTCGGCTTGTTCAAAGAGCGCTTCCCGGAGCGCGCCGCCGGCATGTCCCGCGACGAGATCCTGGCGCGCCGCACCGATCGCGGCGACAGCGTCGAGCTGATCCGGGCTCTGACGGAACAGAACTCGCGTGCGCTGGAGAAGGCCGGCCTCGCCACAACCGACCGCAATCTCTACCTCGCCCACTTCGCGGGTGCCCAGGGCGCTGTCGACCTCCTGCGAGCCGATCGGGGCGCAAGCGCAGCGTCCATCCTCGGCGCCGACGCGGCCCGTGCCAACCCGACAGTCGTCGGCGGCGGCCGGACCGCTGGCAGTGTCATCGACTGGGCAGATCGCACCATCAACCGGGCGGCGCCGGCTGTCCGGGCCTCCTCGCGCGAGGAGGCGGTCCTTCGCGATCAGACCACGCTGACGGAACAGACGACAGAAGCCGAAGCCCGCCGCCAGCGCGTCCAGGAGCTTCTGAACGCCGAGATTGAGCGCGGCACTGCTCTCGGCCGCGGCTTCACCACCGCCCAGGATCTGCTGAAAGCCTCGGCTTCTCAGCTGACCCCCGAGATGGAGACGCAACGCAAGGTCATCCTTGAGACGGCCGACGCCTACGGCAAGGCACAGGCCGGCCTGGAGACAAGCCGGATCGGCCGGGACATCCTGTTCGACCGCTCGCAGGTTGATCGCACGCAGCAGGAGCAGTCGGTCGCCTCGCGTCTGCGCGGCACCGGCCTGGGTATGGATTCGGCTCAGGCTGGCGCCCTCCGGCTCAACGACAATCTCCGGCAGACGAGGGATCTGGCGAGCGGCGTCTTCAGCGGCATGCTCTCCGATCTGAGACAAGGCGTGAGCGCAGCGACCCTCCTGGGCAACATCACCAACCGTCTGGCCGACAAGCTGCTGAGCACGGCCTCTGACCGGATCATCTCTGGGCTGTTCTCTGGCGGCGGCAAGGAAGGCGGCGGGTTCCTGTCGGGCTTGGCTGGTCTGTTCGGCTCGGGCGCGCTGCCGAAGTTCGCCGAGGGTGGTGTCAGCAACGGTCCGTCGATCTTTGGCGAGGCCGGGCCAGAGGCCGCAGTGCCGCTCTCGCGCGGCCGGGCCATCCCAGTCGAGTTGCGGGTGCCTCGCATTCAGCCGGTGGCGGCGGCGAACTTCAACCAGCCGCCCCCTGTGTTCGCGCCGAACATCATCACGCCGCCGGGCTTCGTCGCTCAGACGCGCGAGGTCGACGACGGACGCGGCGGGCGCAAGCCGGAAATCTCGTTCGCCGAGGTGACGGCGCAGGGCATCCGTAGCCCCAAGGGTCAGGCGGCGCTTAATCAGCGCAAGGTCGTCTCCACGTGATCCGATACTGGCCCTCAGACCTGCCGCAGCGAGTTCTCGCTGACAGCTTCAGCGAGGGGCTGGCCGACGGCCGGCTTCGCACCGCCATGGAGACCGGGCACGCAAAGTCGCGCCGCCGGTTCTCGTCGACACCGAAGCCGGTGGCGGCAGGCTTCAAGGTCAGCCTCGACGAGAAAGCTCGGCTGGAGCGCTTCTGGCTTGAGGAAATTGCCGGTGGCTCGCTGCCCTTCCTAATTCCGGACCAAACCGGCGACGGGGTCGCGCTTCTTGCTGCTGGCGGCTTACAGCTGCTGGACGACCAGGGCCGGCCGCTCATCAATACAGCCTGGTGGCTGGTGCTGGCTGGCGACAGCCCACCTGCCTTCACCACGCGCAACCGGGGCATCTCTTACACCGCGACCTTCCCGCTGATGGTGTTGCCCTGATGGGCCGCGTCGTCTCTCTCAACGCCCGGCTCGCGGCGAACGCGGACCAAACCGACCAGGTGCCGGTGGTGCTCGTCACAATCCGGCACCCGAGTCTGTCGGCGCCGGCTTACCTCTCCAGCGACCCGACCGAGCGTATCTCGGCCGACCCGCTCGTTTACGGCACGCGCCACAAGGGCATCGTCTACCCGTTCGTCCTGATGGGCGCCGTCCTGCCCGACGACGAAAAGGACAGCCCGCCCAAGACGACACTCACCTTCGAGAACGTCGACAGCGACATGGCCAGGGCGATCCGCTCCATCACCCCGGGGACCTACGCGACGGTCGACATGACGGTGGTCCTCGCCGGCACGCCCGACATCATCGAGGCCCGCTATACCAACCTGCGCAGCGTCCGGGGCTCCTACGATGCCGCGCAGGTCTCGCTCGACATCTCAGCCGAGCCGCTGACCGCCGAGCCATGGCCGGCCGGGCGGATGACGGTGAGCCGATTCCCGGGGCTGTTCACGAGTTAGTGTTGATGCCGACCACCGACATGAAAAACATTAGAGCTCTACCTGAAAGAAAATGTAGCTCCGCCCTTAACTAGGTTCTGAGTTTCACTACGAGCGTATCCTCCGAACACCATCATGCTTTCGTTTACACGATATGTGCCTGTGATCGCTCCAGCTCCGCGGCCATTAAATCCGGCGCCGCCTACTGTGAGCGCGAACCGATCACCTGGGTTGGGAGGCATGATCGTCAAAGCGGATGAAAGGGCGATACCTTCGTTAAGACGTTGAAAATCTCGACGGGCGAAGAATGCAAGCTGGTCTAAGCGCGTTAATAGCTGCGGAGACTGACCATTTTGAGAAATTTGATCTAGACGGCCTTGTAGTTGCTGAACTTGACCCCTGGACGCAAACTGGTCGAGGCTAATAGATTGAGCGACACCCTGACCGTAAAGAATTGCGGTCCTTCCATCAGGCGTCTGAACGGACGGCGTCACTTGGAGATATGATTGCGGAGCCACTGGAGCTGGAGATGAGAAGATAGGCGCTTCGAAGGGGCTTTGGTTGCCTATTGGTACAACTGATTGAAAATTAGGTGCCGGTATTTCTTGTGAAAGTGCAGCACATGGCCACGCAAGAATAACAAGAGCCGATAAATATATCTTCTTGGAGTACGTAGACTCCATCTCAAAACGCAGGCGCATTTGGCTTCTCGTTCGTCCGGTTGAGGCCATCGCTGTGAACTGAGTTGGCGAATCGCGCAACGTCCAAATGCTCCGAATTCGAAAAGCAGGCTCTCAATGCACTGGTCCGCATCCTACGTCGGCCTTACTTGGCAGGAGAAGGGCGACACCTGCTCTGGCGTTTCGTGCTGGGGCCTGGGCGTCCTGATCTACCGAGAGGTCGCCGGCATCACGCTGCGGACCTATGCCGAGGCCTTCGCCACCTCGGCTGAGCGCGCGGAGATCGCCGCCATTATCGACGGCGCAACCACCAAATGGCCCTGGAACCTCGTCGTGCCCGGCCAGGAGCGCGATCTCGACGTGGCGATCTTTCGGCGCGCCGGCATGGACACTCACGTCGGCATCATTTGCGGGCGCGGGCGCATGCTCCACATCACCCACGATCAGGAGAGCGCCATCGTCGATTATCGCTCGGGCCGCTGGGCGCACCGTCTGGCTGGCGTCTACCGGCACGCGGACCTGGTGGAGCACCGCTTTGACAGGTGACATCGGCGTCCTGGCGCTGCCGCACATCGACCCCTCGTTCGGGCGGATCGAGGCGCGCGCGCTGCCGGGCTCGACCATCTCCGACATGATCGCCGCCACGCTGCCGAAGGTTACGGGCGCGGACCGGGCCCGCTTGCGCGTCACTATCGGCGAGCACGTCATCCTGCCGGGTCTCTGGCACGCTGTGCGGCCGAAGGCGGGCACCCAGGTTGTCATCCGCGTCGTGCCGGGCGACGACATCCTGCGCAATGTGCTCACGATCGCGGTGACGGTCGGCGCCCTGGCCCTCGGGCAGTTCTATGCGCCAGGGCTTGCGGCGGGTGCGCTCGGGCTTGGTGGCTCGGTCTCGGGCGGCCTGACCTCGGCTCTCTCGGCCGCCATCACGGGCTCGGCCCTGATCGCCGGCACGCTGCTGATCAACGCGCTGATTCCGACTCGCACGAACGGGAAGGACGCACCGACCTACGCCATTCAAGGGCTGCGCAATCAAGCAACCCCCGACGGCGTCGTGCCATCCGTCCTCGGGTTTCACCGCTACGCCCCGGTCTATGCAGCGTTGCCCTTCACCGAGGCTGTGGGCGATGACCGCTACGTCACGGCCGCGTTCTGCTTCGGGTACGGGCCGCTCGCCATCCGCAACGTTCGGATCGGCGAGACGCCGATTGAGAAGTTCAGCGACGTTCAGATGGAGCTGCGCGAGGGGCGCCCTGACGACGCGAGGCTGGCCCTGTACCCGACGCAGGTGATTGAGGTGCCGCTGTCGGTCGAGTTGAAGGCGGCCTCGCCCACCGGCGGCCCGCAGTCGCGCTTCACCGCGCCGGACGCCGCGTCCTGCTCCATCGACCTCAGCTTCCCGGGCGGTCTCGGCGGCTTCAAGAAGGACGGTAGCAAGGTCAGCGTCACGGTCGATATCACGATCCGCTTCCGGCGGGTCGGCAACGTGGCCTGGGACTTCACCTCAAAACTGAGCGTCACCGCCAAGCAGTCCGGCAAGCCGCTGACCCGCACCTTCCCGCTGAACTTCCCGGCCCGTGGTCGCTACGAGATTGAGCTGACCCGTACCACGGTCGACTACGACGACATCGACCAGACCAAGAAGGACATCCAGCGTACCGGCCGTTCGGCCTGGTCGGCGCTACGCTCGTTCCGACCCGAGTACCCAATCAACTTCGACCAGCCCCTGGCGCTGGCCGCAGTGCGTATCCGCGCCTCGGGCCAGCTCAACGGCACCCTCGACGAGTTCAACGCCGACCTGTTCTGCATCTGCCCAGACTGGGATACGGCCTCGCAGGCCTGGATCACACGTGAGACCCAGAACCCCGCCTCGCTCTTCCGGTACGTGCTCACAGGGCCGGCCATGCGCTACCCCTTCACGCTGGACGAGATCGGCGACCTCGAGGACTGGCACGCGTTCTGTGCCGCCAAAGGCCTGACCTACAACCGGGTCCACGACTACGAGGCTTCGGTGCTCGACGTGCTCTCGGACGTGGCGGCGGCCGGCCGGGCCAGCCCGCATGACAGCGGCGAGCGCTGGGGCGTCGTCGTCGACCAGATCCTCGACACGGTCACCGCACACATCAGCCCGCGCAATTCCTGGGGCTTTCAAGGCGAGAGGCCGTTCTCGAAGTTCCCCGACGCCTTCCGCGTCTCCTTCCTCGACGAGACCAACGGCTACGCAAAAGCCGACCGCATCGTGCCGTTCCCCGGCTTCTCCGGCGATCCGAAGGTGGTCGAGAAGCTGGACCTGCCGGGCCACACCAACCCGGACATGGTCTGGAAGGAGACCCGGCGGCGCCAGTACGAACTCGTCTACCGACCCGATACCTACACCGCGAACCAGGACTTCGAGGCGCTGGTGGTCACTCGCGGCGACCGGGTGCAGCTGAGCCACGACGTGCTCAATCGAACCATGGTTGCGGCTCGAATAAAAACCGTCGTCGGCACCAGCGTCTACCTTGATGAGGCGGTGACCTTCGAGGCTGGCTTGGCCTACGCCTGCCGCTTCCGTCGGTCGGATGGTGCAAGCCTCGTGCGCGCGGTCAGCGGCTTCGGCGAGACTCAGGTGTTGAACCTCTCCGGGACCGGCGATCTGCCGGAGGTTGGCAATCTCGCCTTCTTTGGCCCTGGCTCCGAGGAGTCGTTCGCCTGCACGGTCAAGGGTGTCGAGGCGATGGAAAACTTCACCGCGCGCCTAACGCTCGTCGACCACGCGCCTGAGATCGAGCAGCTGGTCGACGCCGAGGTGCCGCCCCCTTGGAGTGGGCGATCGGGCTCTGAGGCACAAGCCAACACCGACGCACCGGTGGCCCCAATCATCACGGGCGTCGCCTCAGGCCGTGAGGCGGCCAGCGTCGCCACGGATGCCGTGCCGTACCCTGTCGTGGTTTCGCTGCAGCCGAACCCGGCGGGCACCGTCGCCATCGTCGCCTACGAGGTGCAGAGCCGGATCAGCGGGACGACAGCCTTCACCTCCACGACCGCAGATGCTGGCAGCGGCGCGGTGCTCCTGCCAGGCTACGCGAAGGGGGACGACATCGAGTTCAAGGCGCGCGGCATCTCGGGCCTTGGCACGCCCGGTGAGTTCACCGCCCTGATGACCCACGTGGTAGCCTCAACGGACCCGATCGGACCCGTGGCGCCGGAGGGGCTTGCGGCCGAGCCTCAGGCAGGCGGCGCGCGGGTGATGTGGACCAGCAGCGCCAGCGCGAACAACACGGCCTCACAGGTCTACGTGGCCGCCGGTACTGGAGCCGCATTCTCGACGGCCAACCCCTATGGCGATCCTGTCGCGAGCGGTCCCAACGTTCCGCTGTCTCTCGACCTCACCCTTGCGCCTGGGCCCTACAGCATCTTCGTCGTCGCCTTTGATAACGATGCGCCGCCCATCGCCTCCATCCCGCGCGGCCCAGTGAACGTCACCGTCGTCTGATGTTCTAGGCCGGTGGCCTCCTGACAATCCGTCTTGATCGGGCAGCGCGAGCGCCCCCTCCAGTACTGGGAAACGCCCATGGCCGAGAACGGCATCCGCACGTCGAACGTGCCGCTCAGGCCGCTTATCGAAGTGCTCGGTCACTCCGACGCGGGCGGTGGGGCTCGGGCGCTTGCACGAATGGCGATCGGCGACTTCGTCAATGCGGTTCTCGGCCTCGCTAACGGCGATGAGAGTGCCGTCGCAAGTCTTCAAGGTCAGATCACCTCGGCCATGAATGCTATCGGTATCTTGAGCCAGCAGATTGCTGCTGCTGCTCAAGCTGACGACGCGCAATCAAGGAACCTGATCTCACTCATTGATGCGCGGGCCTCGCAGGACGAAGTCGACATCCTCATCCAGCAGATTGCCTTCCTGGCTCGAGATAAGGCCCCCCAGCGCCAAGTCGACATCCTGATACAGCAGGTGGCATTGGCGGCTGAGCAGGTATCCATCGAGATCCTGGAACAGCTGCTCAGCATCGCGAACTCGGATCGGGTAAAGGGCGATGCTGCGACCCTCCTCGCCATCCTGCGCGGAGATCAGCCTGGAGTTTCGCCGATCGCCTTCTCAGCCACGGCAATTGGCTCGACGGAGGATGCTCCAGCGCTCAACGCCAACGGTCGGGTCTCGACCGCTCTGGGCGCGGCTTACCAGATCACCGGTGCGGGCCTGATTGCGCCGCGCGGGACCATCGCCGTCGACCCCGACGCGATCTGGATCCTGCGGGCTCGATACTGGCGTCTCGCCGACGTGCTCGACCCGAATAACAACGCCGTCGACCTCGGCATCCAGTGGCTCGATGCATCGGACCGCGATGCGGGCCAGACCCTGATCCGGCGCGAGACCAATCTGCTGCGCCAGGACGGCCCACGCTTGCTGACGATCCGGGTGCCATCTCTGGTGGGTGATGCGCCAGCCATCGTGCCACCGAAGGGCGCCGTGTCCTGGCGCCCATACCTTCGGACCTACGGGGCAGACGGTGCCACGGCCATCGGCTTGCTCGGCGCGAGCAACGCCACCTTTGCCGGCGTCTACGCTCCCGACGTGTCGGCGCTCGCCGCGCGCATGGGCACGATCGAGGGCAAGATCGCGGCGGGTCTGCCCTTCGCGACGCCGATCCTTCCTGCCTTCTCGGTCGCAGATCTTCCCAAGGCCGGCACTCCAGGACGCAAAGCCTTCGCTCGTGATGGTCGAGCGCCGAGCGCGGCCGGCGTGCTGGAGGCGGCAAACGCCGGCACGGGAGTCGAGGTGATCGACAACGGCTCGAAGTGGGTCATCAGCGGTACGAACCAGGCGGTGCAGGCATGAACGCGATCACTCCCCTTCAGCGCTGGAAGCGCGACGACTGGGTCATACCGTGCACCCTGCGCGATCCAGGCGGTGCCCCTGTAGACCTCACGGGTTCGACGATCGGCGCTGAACTCTGGCTGTCCGGCTACACCGTGTTCCAGCCCCTCACAGTGGCCAACGGCGGCATCGTGCGGGTCTCGGATGCCGCCGGCCAGTTCACGGTGATCGCCTCACGCCTTCTGACCGCCCAGGCGCGCGGCGATGCGTCGGGGCTGGTCGCCAAGGACCGCACCCGGGTGCTCATCTACAAGATCGACACCTACGGCCGGCGGCAGACGCTCGGCGTGGTGCCCTTCGCGGTCTTCGACGGCGCGGAGGGCCTGTCGATCGACGAGATCCCGCAGGTCGCCCTCGTTTCCGAGAGCACGTCGTTCAATCTCGTGGTGGCAGCGGCGCAGGGCGCACCTGGACCCTCGCAGATCGGAGCGGCGCAGATCTCCGACGGCACCGACATCGGCCGGGCGCTGCTGAAGGCGCAGGATGCCGCGGCTGTGCGTGCGGCACTGTCCGTTGCCGCCTTCAGCCGAGCGGCCGTCCAGGACACGAACTACGCGGTCAAGGTGGCGGACACCTACGTCGGGCTCGCCAAACTCACCGCGCCCCGCACGATCACGCTGCCGGCGGCCAACGCCTATCCGCAGGGGCAGCCCCTCTACGTCGCTGACGAGACGGGAGACTGCTCGACCGATAGATCCATCATCGTGACCGCGGCCGGCTCCGACACGATCGTGGGCCAGCCGAACCAGATCATCGCGAGCCCCTACGGGAAGTTCGCATTCCACTCCAACGGCACCAACCTCTGGACCGTCTGATGCGCAAGCTCCTCCTGGCGGCCTTCGCCGCGTTCGCCACTATCGCTCCAGCCAAGGCCGATCAGCTTCTCGGGCAGGGCCGGATCGATAACAGTAGCCGGGTGATACTGCCGGGCGGCCCGACCCTCGGGCGCTGGCAGGGCAACAAGTACACCGCCACGCCCGACGCTCTCGTGCTACCATCGACCGACCAAGGCTCGACGGGCAACCTGTCTGGGATGAGCGTCACTCCCTCAGTGACCGCCTCCGCCAACACGCTGGCGCGCCTGCTGGGCGACCTCTCTGGGTTCAAGGCGCCCGGCCTGACCGGATTCGCGAACCTCGACGCTGCCTACTTCACCCTGAACAGCCGGACTTTGATCAACTCGCCGCCCTCGGGCCCGCCGACGAATTGGCTTGGAAACGCCGCCGGTGGGTCGGCCTCTCAGTACGCTTACGGCGGCATCGGTCAGACCGTATCCTTGTCAGGCATCGGCGACGTGGGCATCGTCGGCGCAACGCGCACGACGGATATGACGTCCTCTGGTCGACTCCCGATCGGCACGATGGGCTGGGGCTTCAACTTCCGCACCGATGGCTCGGTCGTCCCCCTGACGTCCGCCTGGGGCGGCTACTTTGAAGCGCGGCGCAAGACTGGCGCCGGCTCGGCGCAGGCGATGGAGATCAACGTCACCGAACTCGGCTCGACCGACGTGGCCGACATCAGCGCCAAGAACACCGCGCCGAACGCCTACTTCAACTACTCGTCCGCGGCGCTCAATCTCGCCTCGGGCGGCAACTGCACGACCTTCGCAGGCTCGTGCTGGGATGGAACGAAGCTGGCCAACGCGGTCGATGCCTCGGTTGCGCTGGTGATCCACGGCAACGGGGCGAAGTTCCGGAAGGGCCTCATCTTCGCTCAGGACGGATTGACGGGCTGTGACGGAGCCGGCGGCAAGGCGTGCACGGCGATCGAGGCAGGCCGGGGCGCGACCTACGCGTGGATCGACAGCACGCTGAGGCAGGCTGCGAAGATCCGCGCCGATGTCTCCCCATCCGGTGACCCGCTTGGCATGACCTTCACCGATGGCGGTGTTCAGTTCGATGGCGGCGGCGCAGTGACGATGCAGGTCGCAGCCAAGGCGAGCGACGTGAACGGCATGCAGGTTCAGGGCGGCAGCGCCGCCGGCAACCCGGCACGTCTTGTGGCGGTCGGGAGCGCGAACGCCAGCCTTGCTCTTTCGCCGAGCGGGACGGGCACCGTGCAGATGCAGGCCCCCGTGCAACTCGCCATGTTCAGTGTCGCCACACTCCCGGCCTGCAACGCCAGCCGCGAGGGAGCGATGGCCTACGTCAACGACGCCAGGAACATCACATACCGCGGCGCCCTGACCGGCGGCGGCGCGGAGCGGCTGCCGGTATTCTGCTCGGGCACGGCATGGGAAGCGCACTGAAGCCCGGCGGTCTGTTCGCTGCGCCACCTAGCTCTAGCTTAACACGACATTTCTTCAAACATTGGGGACCATACTCAAACGACGGCACTACTGAGCAGCGCTAGTCCAAGCCGTACCGGCGGCCAAGCCGCCATCCTTTTCCTTGAGAGGAATGGCAAAAGTTGTGTGGTGAGCGACTCTCCCATCAGGTGACCCGTACACGATACATCCGACGATATGAGGAATAGGCATCCCAGCGATTTCCTTGAAACTTCCAAGTATATCAAACGGAATATCAACCATCTGTTGTTTATTTTCTATTAATATTGAACCGTTCGGCACAACGACCATGCCTTTAAATTCGGCAATATTAGTATTGGCACGACTTATTACTTCGGCCTCCAAGTCATCTCTCTCCTTAAATATGTCGTTCCTCACAAGTCTCGCACCCACGTATGCACCGCGCACTGGCTCTCTTCCTGTATTCTTGAATTCGAGTGCAAACAAACCATTGCCCACACACCCGGATTCAATCACGATTGTTGGTGCCGCGATCCAGGCTCTTTCAAGACCCAGTGCATGATTGGCAGCATTAGCACTAGCCGCGGCGGCATCGCTTGCTGAAATAGCAGCACCGCTCTGCTGTGTAGCTGTTCGATAAAGTCTATAGGTTACTACGAACATTGCGAGGGTTATGATGGCGGTGAAGCCATTAACGAGTGTCGCCGGGTCATCAAGAGCTCTATAGATAACACCCTGACATTCCTTGGAGTTCTTGCGCTCGTCGGCCGTTATCTTGGCGTTGCAGTAATTTTGATTATTTGACAAATCATAAACGTAATTGTTGTATGGTCTGCTCGATATCAAAGACGCAAAAACAATAGTCAGCAGAGCAAAAAGTGCTACTCCTGATAAGACTCGGGCCTGCCAATTCATTGCACCGCCTGCAATCCGATAAGCTTCGGACTTACCCTCAAGTCTCGCCGAGTCGCAATCCTGGTCGCGGGCAGCGATCGTGAGGCGGAATCCCTGCTACGTTTGATTTAGAGACCACCCATGGACCTCTCGCCCATCGGCGAAGCCGTGCTGATTGCTCGCGAGGGCCGGCCTAGCCAGGGTTCATGAACTCTCCATGTGTTGCGGCCCTTGCAGATAGGACAGCAGCTTCGGCGGCTTCCTTTGTAGGAAAGCATCCAAGATGGCGGGTCGTGCCTTCGAAGCTCAGCCGAGCAGTCCAGTTTTTGCGCCCAGCCGGACGGTAGACGCCCTTCACGCCAGAGGTGTTGTTTTTCATCCTATAGGTGTTGCAGCAGTTCTGCGAGGAGGTCGCTCGCCTGAGGTTGGACCATCGATTGTCAGATCGGTCGTTGTTGATGTGATCAACGTCCGCCGCAGGCATCGCTCCGGTCATGTAGAGAACCGCGAGCCTGTGCGCTGAGTACAGGCGCCCATCTACGCGAATAACCTTGTATCCAACCTTGTTGACGCAGCCCGTCTTCAAGCCGGCCGGTATTCTGTTGCCCCGGCTTATGCGCCAGCAGAAATCGCCGGCGGCAGGATCGTAGATCAAAAGCTCCATCAATCGAGCCTGTGTGAGATCGCCCATGAAGACCTCTAGCATTGGGATAGCAGTTCTGATTGCCCGGGAGGGCCGCCGCTTGAAGGCTTATCGCGACACTGTTGGCGTACTTACGATTGGCATAGGGCACACTTCAGCCGCGGGTGCGCCACTCGTTACTTCGGGGATGACTATAACGTCCGCACAATGCGACGCAATTTTCGAGCGCGATATCAAGGCCTATGAACAATGCGTCGATCGGTGCGTGAAGGTGGCGTTATCTCAAAACGCTTACGACGCATTGGTCTCGCTGGCCTACAACATCGGGCCCGGCGCCTTCGCTGGCTCCACCTTTCTTAAGCGCATCAACGCGGGCGACACGGCCGGCGCCTACGATGCGATCCTGATGTGGAAGAAGCCGGCGGCGATCATCACGCGCCGGCAGGCCGAGGCCCAACAGTTCGTCACCGCCTACGCCACCGCGATGCCGCGGGCGACGACGACCGCGAAACCAATCGCGGTGGCAGCGCCCGTGATCGAGGTGATGCACGCCGAGGTGCCGACACCCGTCATCATTCCGGTCGCCCCGGCTGTCATCGCGCAGCCCAACCTGCTGATGCGGTTCCTGCGCTGGATCGACGACACCTACGGCGACAACCGGAAGGCCACGGCGAACGATAACGCTGCGCCTGACGTACGGAAGGTGGCCTGAGATGCGCCGCGGCAAGCTCCGAACCGGAGAAGACGGCTACGCGCTGTTCTGGTGCCCGGGGTGCGACGGCGCTCATGGGCTCCGGTGCTCGACCGACCCGGCGCCTGGTCCGCGCTGGGGCTTCAACGGCGACTACGACCGCCCGACGTTCACTCCCTCCGTGCTGGTCCGCTACGACGGCGCTGATGTGGGTAAGCCCGGAGCGCCACCGGCCGTCTGCCACTCCTTCGTGACAGATGGGCAGATCCAATTCCTCGGCGACTGCACCCATGCGCTCGCCGGGCAAACGGTGCCGCTGCCCGACTTCGACGCCGGCTGACCTGAGATCCCGCGCCGGCCGGGTCACGTCGCGCACTCCCCTCCCAAGCTCCCCTCCTAAGGACCCACCATGAACCGCATGCTCCCGCTCGCGGCGCTGGCGCTCGCCTGTGCCCTCTCCAGCCATGCCCTCGCTGCGGAGGTCGTCGCCCCCGTACCCGTCGCGCCGGCCGTCATCCTGCCCTGGGGCGACTGGGTCGTGGCCATTGGCCAGACCCTAACATCAGTACTGCTGCCAGTCCTCGTCGCCCTGCTCGGTAAGGCCGTCTACCAGATCGCTCCGTGGGCCCGCCTGTTCCTAACCCAGGCCCGCCTCGAGCAGATGACCAAGGCCATCACCGATTATGCCCTGAACGCTACCGAGGGCGTGGTGAAGCGTCAGGCGCTCACGATCCCAGTGGGATCGGCCGTGATCGCGAAGGCAGTGCAGCGCGCTGTCGATGCGGCCCCTGCGAAGGTGGTGGCGGCCGCCGGCGGCCCGAATGGGGTGGCCGAGCTCGTTTTCCGCACCCTGCACCTGCAGGACGGCGCCACGGCCGCGAACACCCTGGCGCCCGCGCAGGCCGCAATCACCACGAAGTGAGGCACTGATCTATGCCAGGAGAGGCCGAGCAGATGACTGCTGCCATGATTGCCGGCCTCATCAAGGATTACGGACTGGTGGGGGCTCTGGCCCTCGCCTTGGCCGCGATCGGCATGTTGGTCTCGTGGCTGAAGGACTCGTGGCAAGCTCGTCTCGACGACAAGCAGGCGATGGTGGAACGGGTCGCTACTGCCATCGAGCGACAGTCGGCCACCAGCGTCGACCACACCGAGGCGATCAAGGATCTCCGCGACGGGCAGGCGGCCATCCTTAAGACCGCGACCGAGGCCGCGCTCACCGGCGCCGCGAACGACAAGGCTATTCTGAAGGAGATCGAGGAGTCTCGAAAAGCGATCGACCGGAACACGGGAGCGCGCGCATCATGATCCTCGACCGCCTCCGAGACGGGTTCTGCCGGGCGTTCTGCCCCCACTTCGTCGATCCGCAAAGCACCCCCGGCGAGGACAGGCTGGAGCGGGCTGAGAAGCTGCACATCCTGTCGGCGCAGGACGCCGCCAACGAGACCAGGAAGACCGGCTTGCGCGTCGGGGACATGCGGAAGGTCGCGAACTCCGCTGTCGACCGCCTCCGGCACGATCGGATGGAAGCGGGAGACACGGAATCATGATGCCCCGGTACGACGACACCTCGCCCGAGACCATCAAGAAGCAGATCGTTTTCGCCACCATCGTGCTCGTCGGCACGGTGTTCATGCTCAACTTCTTCGTGCCGAACGCCGACCTGATCCTGGCCGAACGCATCTTCCAGGCCTCCGTGGCCATGATGGTGGTGGTGGTCTACTGGCCGGACGCGCGGGCAGCGTGGCTGTCTAATTCGCCGGAGCGGGGCGACTACCTCATCGTGGGAGTTACTATCGGGTGGATGGCAACGTTCTGCCAAGCCATGTTCTCGGTGATCTTCAGGCTCGCCGGCATGCCGATTTGGTTCACGAACATCGACGCGAACTCGCTCTGGATTTTGATGAGCGCAATCTCCGGCATCCTCTGCACATCGTCGCTCCAGGCGCGGTTGATGGCATCGTGCCCCGGCGCAACCGGATTGTGCTGGGCATCGGGATGGGCGTAGCGGTGACAGGAATCTGCATCGTGCTCTGGAGCCGGCCCGATATCTCGGAGTACGTCGAGGCCAGCCGGTTCGTTCTAGAGGATACCGCCTCTTGGTTCCTGGGGCTCATCGACCGGGCTGCTGACGGGCTGAGAGCTTGGTTCGCCAAGCCCACTTAATCAACTCTGCCTCGACCCATCCCTAACCTCACCCGCCCGGAGCATTCCGCGGCGGGTTTTTCGTTTGGCATTGCAAGAACTACTCCGCAGGCTTTTGCCCGACCACTATGAAAGTCTCTTGATTACTCCCATAGTTCGTAGCCTGACCGAATTGTATTCCGCCGCGTATCAGAACCCGCTGAATTGCGCCTGACGGATCAAATACAGCTAAACCGGGACTGCTGCCCGAGATAATAGTCGAGCCGCCCCTGACACTAAAACCACTTTCCCCCAATGCATTTGCTATGATCTGAGCAAATCTCTGAGATTCCGGGTCCCCCGCAGAATCAAGCCTTATCATGGGTTTGAAACTTTCTTCGGCCGAAGCGGCTTTGATAGCTTCAAATTGTGAAACTAGAATTTCCCTTGGGCCGATTTTCTTAATTTGTAGCTCAAGATCCAGGCTCCGGACCTTTAGGCGTTCTTGTTCCGCGCGCGCAACCTCAGCATCTTTTTCAAGGCCTCTAGATCTCTCATTGGCTTGAGCGGCTTCGGCTCTGGCGCTTTCTGCTGTTGCGTTGGCTCCGGCTATCCTCTCGGCCGCCTCTGTCTTATAGTGCTCGAGTTGTCGATCCTTTTCCTCGCCGGATGCGATAGAAAGGCGCCAGAGGCCGACACTCGCCACCGCCGCGATGAATAGTGAGAGTAGGTAGATCCAATTCGTTACGGACAGTAGGCCATCGGTAGTCATGATTCCTCTTTGGGCCTTTCTGGCATTCTGTTCTGGGTTCCTAGCCTTGGGCATCGTCGTGACCTACTTTACCATCAAAGATCTTCGTCGGAAAAGCCGCTGACAGAAGTTGGCGTGGGATGGATTAGAAACCTTACAGCAGCCCACTAGCAAAACGGCTGTTACGTGCAAGCCTTTTGCGATCAAATACTCGGAAATTTCGCGGGTCACCGCGCGAATCCGTTCTCACCCACCCGCCGCCGCCGTCCATCCTTCATCAGGATCCACTTCTCGGCCACGCAGGTGATCGCAGGCGGCCCGGCGTCATAGTCCCAGTACCAGGACGGATCGGCCTTCGGGCCGCGCTTCAGGTCGACTGCTTCGCGCAGGATCAGACGGAGCCGGTACTCGCCCCGGTGCTGCCCCTCCAGCAGCGCGTAAACTCGGTCGCTCGAAGCGATCCACGGTAAGCTGCCGGACAGCTCAGGAAACGTGCGCGGGGCGTAATCGTCGGTCGTGATCTCGCGCCAGGGCGGAGAGGGGGGTGCGTCGCTCATTCGTCCCGCCCGGCGGCAATCTCGTCAGACGTTTCTCTGACCTCCCGGCCATCCTCGCGCTGCATCTTGGCGTCGACGAGCATCGACAGAAGCGACAGCACACCGAGCAGTTCGAGCTTGCCGTCCTTCGACGTGCTTGGGTCCAGTACCATCTTCCGGACCTCGCTTTGCACGTCCGCGAGGGCATACAGATAGCCCGCATCCCGCTCAGTCATTGGCATCGTTATGATCGCTCGCTAGGGCGAGGTTTCGGTCACTGACCGCCGATGAAGATCTTGTCTTGCGGGTTAGCCTTTCCTGCATCCGCCGCGAAACCTTCAAGGTCCGGGTTCCGCTGTGGCACTCCGGGAGGCAGGGCGCTCTGGGGACAAAACTTTACGCAGTAGACTTCGCTGTCGAAAGAATTTGAGCAGACATTTTGCGACTTGCCGTTCACGCATGCGCACGAGCAGTAGGCGCTTGCCGATTGAGGAAGCAGGGCTAAAGCTGCAGCGATGCCCATGGCACCGGCTCTGATCAGTCTCATAGTCACTCTTTCTCTGGCCGCCCAAGTAGGATTGCGGTCCGGACGGCAGCGCGCCGTAAGTGCTCGGTCGCTTCCTGGTTTGCCACGGTAGCCTTGGCCCACGGGTGCGCCTTCACGGCTGCGGCTGGGTCCAGAGTATGGCCGCTCTCGAATCGGAACAGGCTCACCGTCGCGTCGCGCATGAAGACATCGACCGCCGCATCGACCTCGGCGCCGGTGATCGTCTTCGCCTTGAACAGTTCGCCGGTGGTCGGATGCTCAGCCATGGCGGCAAGATAGGGCTCAGCGCCCGAATACCCAGATGGGGACGGCGCCCGCAGGTCGGCCTGGCGTGTCTCGGTAGAAGGTCGTGTTCACGAAGCGCATCTGAGTTTTCGTGATGCCCGACACTTTCTCGGTGCCGAGCACGAGGGCGCCGCAGAAATCAGGACGGATGGTGCCGGCCTCGGGATGAACCCCGAAGATCTCCAGCGTGGTCCAACCCAGGGCTACCGCTTCATCCGCCCAGCGGTCCAGGAAGTCGACGCACGCCTCGTGAGCGTCTCCCCACGATTGGAAGGTGAAGCCGGGGCACGGAACGACGCTCGGCCGGAGATCGAGAAAGGCCTTGCGCCAGAGCTGCGGGTTTGCTGGGGCGATCTTCTGCTTCAATGAGGCCGACATCGGGGGTTGGCGACTGCTGCGGGCCATCCGGGATAGGGGATGAGGGGGCGGCTATGGCTCAGAAGGCACATTTGGAAGCGCCTTGGACCCCCACCAAAAGCCGATTTCGTAAGCCGAGTTGAAACCAGAATCAAAAGTTTCAACTCGGCGCAGAAAAAGTGGTGCCGGTTGCGGGACTTGAACTCGCGACCTACCGCTTACAAGGCGGTTGCTCTACCAGCTGAGCTAAACCGGCGTGCCGCCTTGCGCTAGCAGGGCCGTCAACGGCGCGCAAGTCCGGTGCTGGGGGGGCGGGACGGATCGTCGGTCGGGTGACGGCGAGCCCGTGGCTAGGCGGCGAGATCTCCCAGCCGGCGCGTGTCGGAGAAGGTGCGGCCATCCGGGAAGCGATAGCGAACCGCTTCCGTCAGGCGACCGTTCGGCCAGATTTCGATCGCCTCCGGGCGGGTGAGGGCATCGGTCTGCTCCAGGGCCTCGGCGGCGGTCATCGGCGCGTCGCGCCCGCCCCCGAGGTGCCGCCACCACTGCACCGCCTTCTCGCGCGGGTAACCGGCCTGGGCGAGACCGATGACGATCTGGTGGTGCCGCCCGTCGCGCAAGTGGAAGGTCACGGCGAGGTCGTCGGGGAAGCCGGAGCGCGGACGGGCCACGAAGCTCCAGTCGGCGATGGGCTCCCAGGTGGCGGAGGTCCGGGCCGGCCCCGGGTTGGAAAGGATCGGGTGTTCATCGTCGGCGGACGCTTCGTGGCTCGGACCGGCCTCCTCCCCGTCGGGCTCGACCCAGCAGGCCTCGCAGGTGCTGGCATTGAGGGCGATCAGGGCGCCGCAGCCGGGGCAGGCCTTGGCGCGGATCTCGCCCTCGCGGCCCCGGATCGCCGCCGCGCTGCGGGCGGTGACGATGTCGACGGGGCCGTGCATCCGCACCAGCCCGGCATAATCGAGGATGAGCGCGTCGGTCTTGCCGGGCGCGCGCCGCAGGGCCCGGCCCACCTGCTGCACGTAGAGCCCGGTGCTTTGCGTGGGCCGCAACAGCGCGATGAGATCGACCTGGGGTACGTTGAAACCGGTGGCGAGCACGCCCACCGAGGTCAGGCAGCGCACCCGGCCCTCGCGGAAGTCGCGGACGATGCGGTCGCGCATCCGCTTCGGCGTCTCGCCCGAGAGGGTTTCGCAGGAATACCCTTCGTCCCGGATCGCGTCGCGGACGGCCGTGGCGTGGGCGATGCCGGCGCAGAACGCGAGCCAGGCGCGCCGCCCGTGCCCGTAGCCCACCAGTTCCTCCACCGCCGCGCGGGTGATCCAGTCCTGGTTCACCGCCGCCTCGAGGGCACTGGGGATGTAGTCGCCGCCGCGCCGCGGCACGCCACTCACGTCGAGGGCGGTGATGGTGGCCTTGGAGACCAGGGGAGCGAGGTAGCCCTGATGGATGAGGTCGCCGACATTGGCCTCGTAGACGATGTCCTCGAACAGCCGGCCCGCACCCGCGTCGAGACGGCCGCTGTCGAGGCGATAGGGCGTGGCGGTGAGGCCGACGACGCGCAGATGGGGGCGTGCGGTTCGCAGGGCGGCGAGGAAGCGGCCGTAGCGGGTTTCCGCGTCGCGCGGGATGAGATGGGCCTCGTCCACGATGACGAGCTCGAACGGGTCGAGGTCGTGCGTCCGGTTCCAGATCGACTGGATGCCGCAGAACAGGACCTGCGCGCCGGCGTCGCGGCGTCCCAGCCCGGCGGAATAGATGCCCGCGGGGGCCTCGGGCCAGAGCGCGAGGAGTTCGCGGTGGTTCTGCGCGATCAACTCGCGGGTGTGGGTGACGACGACGATGCGGTGGGCCGGATCGCGATCCAGCACCTCCCGCACCAGGGCCGCGATGACGAGCGACTTGCCGGCTCCGGTGGGCAGGACGATGAGCCCGGCGCCGGCCCGGCGCGTCCAGGCGGCGTACAGGGCATCGAGGCTGGCACGCTGATAGGGTCGAAGGTCCATCGGCGGGGGTTCTAACGCCGGCGGGCGCCGCCGTCCGTGGCCAATCTGCCGTGTTCCGCGTCGGCGCGATGGCGGATCCGGGAATGTCCCGCCGGCAGGCGCCCGGCCGATCGTCCCGGCGGGCTGCGCCCGCCGGGATATCCGGTCGTTCCGACGACCGCGCTCAGGCTGCCGCGAGAGCCGCCGCCATCTTCTGCGCGAAGGCGACCGGATCGCGCGGCGTGTCGCCGTCCTGGACGCGGGCCAGGTCGAGCAGCGTGCCGGCGGCGTCGGCGATATCCTCCTGCGCCTCGATCCGGGCCCCGAGGGAGCGGATCAGCGGATGGCGCGGATTGATCTCGAGGACCGGCAGGCCGCCGGCGCCCCGCCCGGCGCGACGCAGCAGGCGCTGCATCTGCAGGTCGGGGCCATGACCCGAGGCGGACAGCACCACGGCGCTCTCGACGAGCCGGTCGGTGGCTCGTACGTCCGACACATCCGCAGCCAGTGTGGTCTTCAGGGCGGCGACGAGCGCCTCGACGGAGGCCGGAGCCTCCTCACCCTCGGGGGTCTCGCTGGCGAATTTCGACAGGTCGACCGACCCCTGCGTGACCGAGCGCAGGGGCTTGTCGTCGAAGCGCCCGAGTGCCTCCGGCCAGAACGCGTCGACATGGTCGGAGAGCAGCAGCACCTCGACCCCGCGCGCCCGGAAGCCTTCGAGCTGCGGCGAGCTCCGGAGGGCGTCGGCATCGTCGGCCACGAGGTAGTAGATCGCGTCCTGGCCGTCCTTCATGCGGGAGACGTAGTCGGGCAGGGAGGTCCAGCCCTCGACGGCCGAGGAGTGGAAGCGCAGCAGCGGCGCGATCTCGGACCGGCGCTCGTGATCCTCGTAGATGCCTTCCTTGAGGACCGGGCCGAAATTCTCCCAGAACGGCCGGTAGCCCTCGGCGTCCTTCGCCCGGGTGGTGAGTTCAGACAGCACCCGCCCGGTAACGGCGCGACGGATCTTGGTCAGCACCGGCGTCGCCTGCAGCATCTCGCGCGAGACGTTGAGCGGCAGGTCCTCGGTGTCGACCACGCCCTGCACGAAGCGCAGCCAGGAGGGAAGCAGTTCGGCTTCGTCGGTGATGAACATGCGCCGGACATGCAGGCGCACCTTGCTGGCGCGTTCGCCCTCCACCGCCTGGAACGGCTTCATGCCGGGCACGAACAGCAGGGCGGAGAATTCCAGAGCCCCTTCGGCGCGCCAGTGCAGGGTGGCCCAGGGCTCGTCGAAGTTCATGCCGACATGGCGGTAGAACGCGGTGTACTGCTCGGGCGTCACCTCGGACTTCGCCTTGCGCCACAGTGCCGTGCCCTGGTTGGCGTTCTCCTCCTTGCCGTCCTCGCCCTGGATGGCGATCGGCACGGTGATGTGGTCGGCCCATTTGCGCACGACGTGGTCGAGCCGGTAGCTTTCGAGGTACTCGTCGGCATCGTCCTTGAGGTGCAGGACGATGTCGGTGCCGGGCTCTGCGCGGGTGGCGGGCTCCAGGGTGTAGCTGCCCTGTCCCTCGGAGGCCCAGGTCCAGGCCTCGTCCGAGCCGGCGCGGCGCGAGGTGACGGTGACCCGGTCGGCGACCATGAAGGCCGAGTAGAAGCCGACGCCGAACTGCCCGATCAGGCTCGGCTTGTCCTCGGGCTTGGCGTCTCCCAGGCTCTGGCTGAAGGCCCGGGTGCCCGAGCGCGCGATGGTGCCGAGGTTCTGGGCCAGTTCCGCCTTGGTCATGCCGATGCCGGCATCCGAGAGCGTCAGGGTTCGGGCGGCCTTGTCGGGGACGATGCGGACCTTGGCATCGGGCGGCAGGGCGGAGGCCTGGTCGGTCAGCGCCTCGAAGCGGCGCCGGTCCATGGCGTCGGCGGCATTGGCCACCAACTCGCGCAGGAAGATCTCGCGGTCGGAATAGAGCGCGTGGACCACGAGGTCCAACAGGCGGCCGACTTCGGCACCGAATTCGTGCCGTTCCACGGTGTCGCTCAAGGGAAGGCCTCCTGATGGCGAAAAGAATGAGAAGCGAGCGCGATATGCCTCCGCGCCGGGGCGAATTCAATGGCGGCCCAGGTCGAGTCCGCGATCCCGGCGGACGGATGTCTCCGGTGACGATCGGGCCGCCATGGCGGAGGTGCTTCGATTCCGCCGTGCTGCGATGCAACCTTCGCGGGTCTGGGGCGTAGCCGTGCCTTCACACCCACCCAGAGCGAGACGGCCCCGATGGAACCGATGAAGCCGATGGCCCCCATGAAGCCCATGGAACCGATGAAGCCGATGGAACCGATGAAGGGATCGGATCCCTGGTGGCCGCAGGAGCTGGGCCAGCCCTCGACCAGCGGCGGCCAGAACGACATGCGCTACGCGTTCTTTCCCGACAAGCATCGCCTGCTGATCGAAGCCGACGGCAAGCTCACCACCTACGACAGCGGCGACCACCAGATCAGCGGCGTCTCGCAGTCGAACGGGCGATCGCCGACCTTCTCGAGCCAGAACGGCGATGTCGCCGTCGACGACCTCAAGGTCGTCGACTGAGTGTCGGGCCGGCGCGGGAGACCGCTCCCGCGCTGCCCGGAGCCGTCCGACACGATTGCACTTCCGGGACGAAGACCTGTCTCAGGCAGGGGCCTGTTTCAGGCCACGGCCCGCCCGGTCTCGCCGGTCCCGCGCGACCAGCGCTCGATCGCCTTCGGAACTTCGCTGGCCGGGCTCGGCCGGGCGAAGTAATAGCCCTGGCCCTCGTCGCAGCCCTCGCTCCGCAGGCGCTCGAACTGGGCCTCGGTCTCGATCCCCTCGGCGGTGGTGCGCATGCCGAGGCTGAGGCCGAGGCCGATCACCGCCCGGACGATCAGGCCGGAATCGGTCTTGTTGGTGATGTCGCGCACGAACGACTGGTCGATCTTGATCTTGTCGAACGGGAAGCTGCGCAGGTAGCTCAGGGATGAGTAGCCGGTGCCGAAATCGTCCATGGCGATCCGCACTCCGAGGCGGCGCAGGGCGTAGAGCGTCGCCAGCGTGGCCAGGTTGTCCTTGAGCAGCACCGACTCGGTGATCTCCAGTTCGAGCCGTCCCGGGGGGAGGCGGCTCGCCGACAGGGCCTGGCGCACCGCCTCGACGATGACCTCGTCGCGGAACTGCACCGCCGAGACGTTGACCGCGACCTTGATGCCGTCGGGCCAGCGCATCGCCTCGGTGCAGGCGGTGGTGAGGCACCAGGCTCCCAGCGGTACGATGAGGCCGATCTCCTCGGCGACGGCGATGAAATCCCCGGGGGGGACGAGACCGCGCATCGGATGGCGCCAGCGAACCAGCGCCTCGAAGCCTCCGACGCGGCGGGCACGGAAATCGTAGATCGGCTGGTAGTGCAGCTCGAATTCTTCGCGCGCCAGCGCCTCGCGCAGATCGAGTTCGAGGGCCCGGCGCGCCTGGAGGCTGATATCCATTTCGGCTTCGAAGAAGCGCCAGGTTCCGCGCCCATCCGCCTTGGCGCGGTAGAGGGCGACATCGGCGTTCTTGAGGAGCTTGTCGCAGGTCGTGCCGTCGCCGGGCGCGAAGCAGACGCCGATGCTCACGCCGACGCTGGCACGATGGCCGTCGATCTCGTAGGGCGCACTGACCACCTCGACGATCCGGCGGGCCAGCACGGCGGCCTCCTGCGGGCGGCCGGTCTCCGACAGGATGATGGCGAATTCGTCGCCGCCGAGACGCGCCACGGTGTCGACGTCCCGCACGCAGGCCCGGAGCCGATCCGCGACGGCCCGCAGGAGGGCGTCGCCCACCGGATGCCCCAGGGTGTCGTTGACCTCCTTGAAGCGATCGAGGTCGAGGCAGAGCACCGAGAACGGGCTGCCGGCGCCGAGATGCGCCACCGCCTCCTCGATCCGCTCGCCGAACATCGCCCGGTTCGGCAGGCCGGTGAGAACGTCGTGGCGGGCCATGAAGGCGATGCGGGCATCGGCTTCCCGGCGCTCGGTCACGTCCTCGTAGGTCGCCACGAGGCCGCCCCCGCGCACCGCCTTGTGCGAGACGGCGACCACCCGGCCATCGCCGAGATGGAGGAAATCCGCGTCCACGGTGCCGCCGCTCGCGGTTTCGGCCTGCGCGCGGACGAAGGCGTCCGGCGCCGGCTCCGGGTAGTCGCACCGCGCGGCGCTCAAGGACGCGACCTCGTGGTAGGTCAGGCCGAAGGGGAGCTGCGCCGAAGCGAGGCCGAAGATCTCGCAGTAGCGCCGGTTCACGACGGTGAGCCGCCCGGTGGAATCGAACAGGCACAGGCCCTGGGACATGTTGTCGAGGGCGGTGTCGAGCCGCAGGTTGGTGGATTGGAGGGTCGCCTCCTGGATCTTGAGCAGGGTGATGTCGCTGCAGACCGCGATGAACCCGCCGGTGCGGGTGTCGCTCCGGCTGATCCGGAGCCAGCGGCCGTCGGCGAGGCGGAGTTCGCTGCGCTCGTCGGTGGCGGACAGGAGAGCCTGGGCGAGCGTGCCCGAATCGCCGCCATGGCCCTCGGCGAGACGGGCGATCGTGCTGCCCGGTGCCAGAGTACCGGAGGAGAGGCCGAGATAATCCTCCGCCTGGCTGTTGGTCAGGGTGATCCGTCCGGCCTCGTCGACGACGACGATGCCTTCCCGCGAGGTCTCCAGGGCGTCGGCGAGCTGGTCCTCGGCGGAAATCCGCTGCGCGACCTCCTTCTCCATGGCATGGCGGATATTGTCCCGCATGGTGCCCATGGCGGCCAGCAGGGTTCCGACCTCGTCGCCGCCGCCGGCCGGCATGGTGCCGCTGAGATCGCCGCCCGCGATGCGGGTGGCCGCCCGCGAGGCATCGGCGAGCGGGTTCATGATGCGGCGTGCCAGGCAGAACGCCACGGTGCCGGACAAGAGCACGGCGATGAGGGTTCCGAGGAGATTGAACCGGGTCTCCCGAGCCACGATGGCGCGGGCCTGCTGACGATAGATGAAGCCGTCGCCCGCGGTGTAGTTGATGAACAGGTCGAAGTTTTCCTCCGCCACGGCGGCGTGGCGGTCCAGGTCCGCATAGGCCGCTTCGTCCCGGCCGAGATCGGTGATCCTGGCCCGCGCCTCCGTCCAGGCGGCGACCGCCTGCTCGGCCGCCTGCGCCGCTCGCGTCGCCCGCTCGGACTGGGCGCGCTCCACGGCGATCTCAAGGTCCTCGGCGAGCAGGCGCTGCAGACCGACGAGGCGCTCGTCGAGAACCGTGCGGGCCGCCGGGTCGGTGACCATCCAGCGCCGCGCTTCGGCCGTCCGCATCCCGGCGAAATCGGTGGCGGCGGCGCGCGCGTAGTTGATCGACATCAGCGAGCGGTCGAAGGTCTGGCTGACGAGTTCGTCGGTCCGGCGGATGCTGGAGGCGGCCGACAATCCGAGCGCTCCGGTGATCGCGCTCATGATCAGGAAAGCGATGACGATCCATCCCCGGATCGTGCCAAGCAACTTGCCGGTTATCGTGCCGAATGCTTCCATCAAACTCCGGCGGCCTCGGAAACGCGACGGCATCGGGGTTTCGGGAACCGTCATCACTGCTGTCCCGTTGCCCCTGCCAAAGAAGAATAGTCGAGATATGTTAAAGCCGTCTTGCTGCATGCCTTGAGCGTTTCGACCTTAACCGCCCGTTCACTCCGTTATGACAGGGGTCGTGGTGCCGAGTCTTCCCGTCGATTGTCCGGTCCTTCGTTCGATGTGACGGGCCAAGTGGAAGGCCACGGCATCACGAGCGGATGGAGAACGGATGCGGCGCCTGACCTCATTCTGCGTGGCGTTCGGATTTCTGGGGGCGGCCAGCGCCGGCCTCGCTCTGGCGGCCGTCGGAACTCCGAGCCTGCACGTGTCGCAGAAGGGGCGCGCCTTCCAGCCGAACGCCCTGAACGTGTCGCGGGGCGCGCGGGTGGAGATCGTCAACGACGATGGCGACCTCCTCCACCACGTCTACATCGACGCGCCCGACTTCAGCTTCGATTCCGGGGACCTGAAGCCCGGAAGCAGGACACAGGTGGTCTTTACCGTACCCGGGACCTTCGCGGTCCTGTGCGGCATCCATCCCAAGATGCGCCTGACCGTCCGCGTCGACGGCCACTGAGGTCCCGCGGGAGCCTTCCGCCTCCCGCCGCCGAGGCGGTCTCGGCCGCGAGAGTCTTTCGTTTGTCGTGTCGGGATAACCAGTTTCCGCTGATCCCGGACACTCTCTAAAGCACGGTCGAGCCCTGCAGCAGCGCATGGGCGCCGTAGTAGAGCCCGATGAAGGCCGCGAGGGCCGCCCCGAAGCCCACGGGCGTCAGGGCCAGGCTGCGCAGGCGGTAGGGCGCCGTGGCGTTGTCGGCGGCGATCGCCACCATGGCGACGATGATCGGGGCATGGCCGATCGCGTCGATCTTCCCGAACTCGAAGATCGCCGTGACGAAGGTGGCGGCCAGCAGGATCGCGGCGACCCGGCGGACGAGCGGCGTGCAGACCAGGGCGAAGGCGAGCGCGAACTCCACCGCCCCGGCGGCCTTCATGAAGAACTCGCCCGTGAACCCGAGTGTCATGGCGGGATGTTCGATGAAGAGCGGGTAGGACCATTGGGGATAGGCCCATTTCTCGACCGAGGCCCACATCAGGGTCACGGCGGCGGTGTAGCGCACGAGATCGAGCGGCCGGACGTTTCCGGGCAGCGCGCGGCCGAGGCCGGTCAGGGCGCAATAGCCGGCGAGTCCGAGGAAGATCGGATAGTCGGCGAGGTGGAATGCGCCGTACTCGGCCACCGCGGTGGCGAACAGCACGACGATCCCCAGGGCCGAGAAAGGCATTGTCCGGCGCCACAGGAACCCGGCGGCGATGGCGAGCTGGAACCAGGGCAGGGCGGTGTTGGCGGTCTTCAGCTCCGGAGTCAGGATAACGCCGCCCAGCGTCCAGAGCGCGACGAAGAAGGCGCCCAGTACCGCCCGGAACATCAGTTCGGTGTTGGCGCGCGCCCAGGCGGTGGTGCGGTCGAGGGATCGGATCAGTGCTGCCCCCAGCACCGTTCCCTCGAGGAGCCCCCCCACCAGCAGGGCGAGGACCGAGAGGCCGACCAGCTTCTCGAAATCCGAGCACAGGACTTCGTCGAGGCCGCGCGGGGCGCCGACGAGATCGTAGGCACAGAACCATTTGACGTGCGCCATCGCGGCATTCGTGCCGGCGAGGGTGAGGAGCGTCGTCGTCATCATGACTGCGCCATGCGGCAGCCAGCGTCTTCCAGGGTGCATGGGGGAGGCCTTGTTCACGACGCCGGCGCGGGGGCTTGCCGGTCGGTAAAAACTACGCGTCTTTGTTCTTTCGCGGAAGGAATTCGTTAACGGATCTTACCAAATGGTTAACTTGTCCGGGCCCTGATTCACAGCGATCGCGAAGTATTCCTCGCATCCGACCCTCGGCGGTCAGAGTTTGATGACGGTGGCGAACGAAAGGCTATGGCGACAACTGGCCTGCCAAGCTTGGCAAAGTTAGACAAGAACCATGACCTGCCGTTTCGTCCGAAGGGCCCGATGATCGCAGCTTTGAGCCTGTCGAGCCTGATGCTTGGAACGGGCCTGTCCTACGCGGCCACGCGGAGACCGGACCGGGCCGATCGTCTCGAACTCTGGTCCGGGCGCCTGCTCGTCGGAGGACTCGGACTTCTGGGCGCGAGCCTGCCGCTGTTCCGCTGAGGGCGAGCTTCGTCGGAGGGGCGCGTCGTCAGTTGAGGCGATGCTGGGGAGCGGCGGCCGCCGGACCATCGGCCGTCAGGGAGGTCAGGAAGGCGATCAGGTCCTGCTTCTCGGTATCGGTCAGGCCGAGCGGCCGAATTGCGGGCGAGCGGCTCGGCCGGTCGATGCCGCCGCGATCGTAGAGATCGATGACCTCTTGCAGAGACTGCAGCGAACCGTCGTGCATGTAGGGCCCGCGCTCGGCGACATCGCGCAGGGTCGGGGTCTTGAAGGCGTAGCGCAGCTGCTCCGAGTCCGGGAAGAACGCGGCCCGGCCGATGTCGCCACCGGTGCCGGCGCCGATGTCGTGGAAGGAGCCGTCGGTGAAGGTCCAGCCGGAATGGCAGGCCGCGCACTGGCCCTTGCCGTTGAACACCGCGAAGCCGGCCTTTGCGCTCGGGCTGATGGCGTCCTCGTTTCCGGCGACCCAGCGGTCGAACGGGGCTTCGCCGGATACGATGGAGCGCTGGAAGGTGGCCAGGGCCAGCTCGACGGTGCGGCGGCTGATCGCGCTTTCAGGGGGAGCGCCGGGGGCGGAGGCTGCCGTGGTGTGATCCGGGAAGGCGTCGGCGAAGGCCCGGACGTAAGTGGGCTCGGCCCGGAGGCGCTGCATCAGCGTGTCTTCGGGCAGGTTCATCGCGCTCGCGCTCGTGATCGGCGTGAAGGCGACATTCTCGAGATCGCGAAACTTGCCGTCCCACCCCAAGATCGGGATCTGGGCGACGTCGAGGAGGGTCGGCGTGCGCACCTTCATCGCCGCACCGGTCTCGCCGATGCCGCGCGGCCGGCCATCGCTCCACGACCGGGACGGAATGTGGCAACTGGCGCAACTCATCGTGCCACCGCCCGAAAGCCGCGGATCGAAGAACAGGCGCTGACCGAGTTCGGATTTCGCGGCGCTGTAGGGATTGTTCGCCGGATGGACCGGCTCGTCGACGCGTCGATAGGTTTCGCGCAGGGCCGCAGCCTCGGCCTGCACCGTGCCGGCCCTGGTTCCCCTCGGCTCGCCCGCCCCCAAGGACCCGATGCCGAACCCCGACGCCATGGCGGCGATCAGGGCGGCGCCCGCGAGCATGCTCCCGACCTGTCTGCGCATCGCGATCTCCTGATCCTGCCAGCGCTAGTGGGAACCCGTTAAGGAAATCTCACGCCGGTTGTTATGGTCCATTTGCCGCATCCCGGGTTCCGGAACGTCTGGCGCGATCGTTGCTTAGGCCGGCCCAGCCAGCGATGGCTGCGCATCCGCTCAGGTGTCCTCGGATGTCGCATCGCTACAGGACGAGAGGCTCGGCATGACGAAATACAAACTCGAGTATATCTGGCTCGACGGCTACACCCCGGTGCCGAACCTGCGCGGCAAGACCCAGATCAAGGAGTTCGACGGGTTCCCGACGCTCGAGCAGCTTCCGCTCTGGGGCTTCGACGGCAGCTCGACGATGCAGGCCGAGGGCGGCAGCTCCGACTGCATGCTCAAGCCCGTGCGGCACTTCCCCGATTCCACCCGCAAGAACGGCGTGCTGGTGATGTGCGAAGTCATGATGCCCGATGGCGTCACGCCGCACGCATCGAACAAGCGCGCCACCATCCTGGACGATGACGGCGCCTGGTTCGGCTTCGAGCAGGAGTATTTCTTCTACAAGGACGGCCGCCCGCTCGGCTTCCCCGCCGCCGGATACCCGGCTCCGCAGGGCCCGTACTATTGCGGCGTCGGCTACAAGGAAGTCGGCAGCATCGCCCGCAAGATCGTCGAGGAGCACCTCGACCTCTGCCTCGACGCCGGCATCAACCACGAGGGCATCAACGCCGAGGTGGCCAAGGGTCAGTGGGAGTTCCAGATCTTCGGCAAGGGCTCCAAAAAGGCCGCCGACGAGATGTGGGTCGCCCGCTACCTGCTCCAGCGCCTGTGCGAGTCATACGAGATCGACGTCGAATACCATTGCAAGCCGCTCGGCGCGACCGACTGGAACGGCTCCGGCATGCATGCCAACTTCTCGACCGAGCACATGCGCACGGTGGGCGGACAGGCCTATTTCGAGGCGTTGATGGCGGCCTTCAAGGAGAACCTTGACGACCACATCGCCGTCTATGGCCCCGACAACCACATGCGCCTGACCGGCAAGCACGAGACCGCGGCCATCGACCAGTTCAGCTACGGCGTCGCCGATCGCGGCGCCTCGATCCGCGTGCCGCACAGCTTCGTCAACAACGCGTACAAGGGCTATTTGGAAGACCGCCGGCCCAACAGCCAGGGGGACCCCTACCAGATCGCTTCGCAGATCCTGAAGACGATCTCGTCGGTTCCGACCGAGACCAGTCAGAAGGCCGCCGCCTAAGATTTAGGCGATTTCCGTAGATATTTGCTCGATTTAAAATCACGGCCCGTCGCATCACCTGCGGCGGGCCTTCTTTTTTGCCTGTTTCGCAGGCGCTAAATCCTTTCGCTGGCACCTTTGCGCCGGATGCGGCCAGGCCAGTTGGGCCGTGGCCAGACACCGCGCGCCGAAGTCGGCAGACAAGCGTGCGCTGGGGCGATCCGTGCAGCGGTCGATCCAGGCGTCGAGGAGTGGGTCGCCGGACTTGTCGAATCACGCATAGGGCGAGTGCCGCAGCAGGTCCGGCAGCCGGAGCCCGGATCGAGCACGAGCGTGGCTACGGCTATCGCCTGATCGAGGATGGAGCGCTGCCGCCTCAGATCTTTGACCGGATCGAGATCGAGGCCCTGGTGCTCGGCCTGTCGGCGGTGCGGCACATGGGGGGGCCGGCCCTGGCGCGAGCGGCCGAGGCGGTAGTGGCCAAGGTGGCGGCGACCCTGCCGGATGCGAGCCAGCAGCACCTGCCTCATGCCGTCTCCCGGGTTCGCCGCTCCGAGGCGCGCTTCGCGCCCTCGGTCGTGCTGGCGACGATCCGGGAGGGCTGCTGGCGCGAGGGGGCGGTGACGATCCGCTACGCCGACAAGGACGAAAGGCTCAACCGAGCGCACGATTTGGCCGCTCGCGATCGTCTATCTCGACCGAAAGCTCGTGGTCCTCCCGTGGTGCCGCCTGCGCGGGGCGCACAGGATGTTCCGTGCGGACCGGATCGCCGCTGCCGAAGCCGCCGGCACCAGCTTCCGGCCCAGGCGCGTCACCCTGCTGCGCGCCTATCTCGATGCGCTGAAGCGGCAAGCCCCCGCAGGGTCAGAAGGACAAGCCCCCGCAGGGTCAGAAGGACAAGCCCCCGCAGGGTCAGAAGGACAAGCCCCCGCGCCCTGTTGCGTGTAGCGGTCCGGAGGTCGAGCGTCCTTTACGCCCCGAAGATCGACCATCCGAGACGTTTCGTCAGCATCTCCAGGGCGATCCGCCCGAGGTGTGAGTTGCCCGAGGTGTCGAGTCCGGGCGACCAGACGGCGATCGAGGCCTTGCCGGGAGCGATCGCCAGGATGCCGCCGCCGACGCCGCTCTTGCCGGGCAGGCCGACGCGGTAGGCGAACTCGCCGGAGCCGTCGTAATGGCCGCAGGTGAGCATCACCGCGTTGATGCGGCGCGCCCGCTCCGGCGAAACCACGGAATGTCCCGTGGAGGGATTGCGCCCGGAATGGGCGAGGAAGCGCCCGGCCATGGCGAGCTGGCGGCACGACATGGCGATGGCGCAGTGGTGAAAGTAGACGCCGAGGGTGAAATCGACCGGGTTGTCGAGCACCCCGAAGGATTTCATGTAGTTGGCCAGCGCCATGTTGCGGAAGCCCGTGCGCAGTTCCGAGGCCGCGACGGCCTCGTCGATGGTGATGGTGGGGTCCTGGGCCAGGAACTGCAGGAAGCGCAGGATCTCGCCGAGGGCCTCCCGAGGCTGGTGGCCCGAGAGGATCAGATCGGTGACCGCGATGGCGCCCGCATTGATGAAGGGATTGCGCGGGATGCCACGCTCGCGTTCCAGCTGAACGATGGAATTGAACGGGCTGCCGGATGGCTCGCGCCCGACGCGACGCCAGAGCCGGTCGCCGGCCATGCCGAGGGCGAGGGTCAGGGTAAAGACCTTCGAGATGCTCTGGATCGAGAACGGCACGTCGCAGTCGCCGCCGGCCGCGACCCGGCCCTCGGCGTCGATCACCACGAGGCCGAAGGCCCCGGCATCGACGCGCGCGAGTTCGGGTATGTAGGTCGCCACCTCGCCGCGGTCCTGCCGATCCCGCATCTCGTCGGTGATCTCGCGGACGACACGGTCGAGGTCGGGCACGTCTGACGGCATCGGATGGGAGTTCCGCTGGAGGCTACGAAGGGCGGGCAAAGACCCGGCAAGCGTCAGGCAAGGATCGGGCAAGCGCCGGGCCACGGCGAACGCGAAGCGTGCGGACGGGTGAGCCGCCGGTCGTTGCCGGTGCACAGGTCCTTCGCGGCGGCGTACGGTTCAGCTTAGCGACAGCATCCGTGGACTATACCGCTGCCATGGTGATGCTTGATTGAGAGTTCAAGTTTGTATCTAATCGTTTCCGGATAAAGGGCATGGTCTTTCGGCTGCATTCGCAGACTTAAGATCCGATGAATGCGTTTTTCAGTGGCCGTTAAATCGCGCAGCCGTAGCACGGCGGCCGAAATGACGGCGCTCCGGGCTCTCCCGAAGCTGCCGTCGAGCGATGGGCAGCGATGAGCACTGATTCGAGCGAACCGAACCTGAGCCTCCTGGGCGGCAATTCGTTCTCCGGCACGCCGGCTCTCTGCATCGCCGCCGATGCATCGAGAGTCCCCGCGGCGGAGACAGAGGCGGTTCTCGGCGGTCCTGCGGGTGTCGTGCCCCGCGCCCTGTCCGTCCCTCGGCGCGCTTCGCAGACCGGCATGACGCCGGAGGCGCGCCGGCGCATCGGCCGCAACCTGCGCCTCCTCTACGCCGAGGTGCTGCAACAGCCCCTTCCCGACCGTTTCGACGCACTCCTCGCCGATCTGGCCACCCGCAGCAACACGCGAGGATCTTCATGAACGCCGCGATGCAGAGCCCGGTCGGTACCCCACGGGGCGCCGATGACGAGATGCGCAATCTGCTGCTCGGCGCGATTCCCGCGCTGCGCGCCTTCGCCTTCTCGCTGACCTACGATCTCGACCGCAGCGACGACCTCGTGCAGGACACCCTGGTGCGCGCTTGGACCAAGGCCGACAGCTTCACGCGGGGGACCAACCTCACCGCCTGGCTGTTCACCATCCTGCGCAACCTGTTCTATTCGGAGCAGCGCAAGCGCAAGCGCGAGGTGGAAGATGCCGATGGTGCCCTGGCGGGGCGCCTCACGAGCCTGCCCGAGCAGGAGATCCGCGTCGAGATGCTCGAGTTCCAGGAAGCCCTGAACACCCTGCCGTTCAGCCAGCGCGAGGCCCTGGTGCTCGTGGGTGCGCAGAACTTCACCTACGAGGAGGCGGCCGAGATCTGCGGCGTGGCCGTGGGCACCATGAAGAGTCGCGTCAGCCGGGCGCGCGGACGGCTCATCGAGAGCCTGGGCATGAACGGCACCGACGATATCGGCGCCGATGCCTTCACGCGGGCGGCCCTGGGGGCGCCCCCCGGGTAGCGAGTTCAGACCAGGGCGCTTCGCACTGCGCGGGCGATCTTGTCGGCCGGCACCTCGCTGCGGTCTCCGAGCAGGCGCCGGCCGGAGGCGATCACCTGCAGGGCCTCGCGGCTGCTGCCCTCCCGCAGGGCCACAGCCTCGAGATCGCGCAGGTATTCGATCACGCCTTCGCGGACCTGGCCTTCACGAACCTGGCCTTCACGAACCTGGCCTCCACGAGCCTTGCCCTCACGCGCCTTGCCCTCACGAGCCTTGCCTTCACGAATCTGGCCTTCTCGGGCCAGCACCGGCTCGACCCGTGACGTGACGTCGTGCGCCACCGAGGCCCAGAATGCGGCCGGTCCGGCGGAATTCTCGTGCATCGTCTCGCTTCCCTGACGTGTGTTGACGCGTAAGGGGTGACGGCCCGCGTCGAGCCGCCCGCGTCGGGCATGGCGAACCTCGCCTCCCTCTGCGCGCTGCGACGCGAATCCGAACCCCGTGATCCCGTTAACAAGAAGGAAGCGGAGCGTTAAATAACTTGGATCAAATCGTAATTGAAAACCACTCTGGGTTGTCGCTCGAAAAGTTATGGAGTGACTTATTCTGTGACCAAATCAATGGTTGATCCTGGCCATCAGGGAACACGGAGCGCAAAGGACCGGTTTTCATGTCGTGCTCGCCTAAATTGCTGCGGCCGGTCAGCTGAAGTCATGGTTTGTCGAAGCTTCACCCGTGTCGAAGTTCCGCGTTGCCGAAACCTGGAATCGCGCTCGATCGACACAGGGGACAGCGAACCTGCCGCGCGGCGGCGAGCACGAGGGGCGCACCGGACGGTCATTGCCAGCCCCTTCGAAACCGCACCGGACACCAGTGGAGGCACGCATGGGCCTGTTCACCCGAGACATCAAAACCCTCGACGACCTCTTCGTTCACACCCTGCAGGACATCTACTACGCCGAGAATCAGATCACGAAGGCGTTGCCCAAGATGATCGCCAAGGCGACGCATCCGGAGCTGAAGCAGAGCTTCGAGACCCACCTGCGCCAGACCGAGACCCAGATCCAGCGCCTGGAGAAGGTCTTTCAGATGCATGGCCACAGTCCGAAGGCCGTGACCTGCCCGGCGATCAACGGCATCATCGAGGAAGCCAACGAGGTCGCCGGCGAGATCGCCGACAAGGATGTGCTGGATGCGGCCCTCGTCGCCTCCGCGCAGGCCGTCGAGCACTACGAAATCACCCGCTACGGCACGCTGATCGCCTGGGCCAAGCGCCTGGGGCGCGACGATTGCGCGGGTGTCCTCCAGCAGAACCTCGACGAGGAGAAGGCGACCGACCACCTGCTCACCGCCATGGCCGAGCGGCAAGTCAACCAGCGCGCCGCCTGACCGGCGCGCCGCGCACGAAGCGGTCACCAACCGGCCGACGTGGGGATCTTGCGCTGATGCGGGCCGTTGCTTTTTGGGCCACGTCCCGCGCACCCTGGCGCGGCCCGGTCGCCCGTCCGTGGCGGTGAACGACTCCCCGACGAGAGCCCATGGCCCGCAAGCGCGCGCGACCGACGAACGAGATCCTGGCCGAGGTAGCCATGCGCCTCGGCCTGCCGCCCCGGAGCGTCGAATTGGATGCCCTGCGGCTCCATCTCGGCCTGCCCGAATATGGCGGCTTCGTCGAGGATGCGGTGGTGGCCAAGGCGCTGCGCGAGCTGAAGGCGCGCCGCGCCTTCTCGGAGGGCGGTGTCGCCACCGTGAAGAAGGCGGTGCCGGCCCTGCGCGCCGCGGTGATGCGGGACGGCAGCATCGCCTGGACGATCCGGACCCTGATTCCCATCCTGGACGGGGGCCGCCTCGACCTCCGGGTCGATGCGGCTCCCGAGACGGGAATCGCCGGCATCCTCTCCGGGATGGCCCATCGCAACGACCCGAACTGGCGCCTCGACGAACTGCGCGCCGCCGTCGCTGAAACCGCGGTCCGGACCGCGAAGTCCCTGCGCCGGGCGGTGGAGCGCCTGCGCGACCAGGTCGCGGAGGACCTGCGCGAGGTCGGCGCCGACGCGGTGACCTATATCGACCATCTCGACCGCTCGCTGCGGTCGCGGGCCTTCCTGCTCTCGCCGAACCTGAATCAGTCCCTGACCGACACGCTCAAGGGCGTGCGCGCCCGCGCCCGCAGCGTGGCGCGCGAGGATTCGCGCCTGCGCCGCCTGCGCGACCAGGTGGGCTTCGGCGCCTACATCGAGAAGTTCACCGCGGCCCGACGCCTCGGCCGACGCATCATCTTCCACATGGGGCCGACCAATTCCGGTAAGACCTATGCGGCCCTGGAGATGCTGCGCGCCGCGCCCACCGGCACCTACCTGGCGCCCCTGCGCCTCCTCGCCCTGGAGAACTACGAGGCTCTGGCCGAGCGCGGCCTGCGCGCCGGGATGGTGACGGGCGAGGAGACCCTCGGCGACCTGAACCCGACCCACACCGCCCGCACCATCGAGACCGCCGACCTGACGCGGCCCGTCGACGTCGCGGTCATCGACGAAATCCAGATGATCGCCGACCCCGACCGGGGCTGGGCCTGGACCAACGCCCTGTTCGGCGTGGCCGCCCGCACCGTGGTGGTGTGCGGTTCGGACGATGCGCTGGCCGCCGTGCGACGGGCGGCGGAGGCGGCCAACGAATCCCTCGAGGTCGTCACCTTCGTGCGCAAGACCCCCCTGGTGTTGCAGGAGGTGCCGGTGCCCCTCGAAGACGTGACGCCGGGTGATGCGGTGGTGGCGTTTTCGCGAAGGGCCGTCCACGAGAATCGCGAGATCCTGGTGGCGGCGGGCCACCGAGTGGCGACGATCTACGGCGCGCTCTCACCGGAGGTGCGCCGGGCCGAGGCCGCGCGCTTCCGCGCGGGCGAGGCCGACGTCCTGGTCACCACGGATGCCATCGGCATGGGCCTCAACCTCGGCCCCCTCAAGCGGGTCGTATTCTCGGCCGTGCGCAAGTGGGACGGGGTCGGGGAGCGGGCGCTGACCAATTCGGAGATCCGCCAGATCGCGGGCCGCGCCGGGCGCTTCGGGCATCAGGACGAGGGCTACGTCGCCGCCGTGGACGAGACCGGACTGGAGCCGATCCGCGCGGCGCTCGCGGGGGCGCCCACGGCGCCGGCCGCCGATACCCGTTTCTTCGTGCGGCCCGACCTCATCGCCATCAACTCGGTGGCCGAGGAGATGCGCACGGACAGCCTGCGCGAGGTGCTGGCGCATTTCGCGCGTGCCACCTTCTATGCCGGATCGCCGTTCCAGCCCTCGGCCCTGGAGGAAATCCTGGAGATCGCCCGGGTGGTCGACAAGGCGCGGCTGCCGATCGCGGAAAAGTTCGCGTTCTCGGTCTGCCCGGTGGACCGGCGCGATCCGGTCTCCCTCGGCATGCTGGAGCGCTGGACCCAGGCACGGGCGGCGGGCACGACGGTGCCGGCCCTGCGCGCGAACCTGGCGGGGGAACTCGTCTACCAGGAGCGGACGGTGAAGCTCGCCAGCGCCTATCTCTGGCTGTCGCGGCGCTTTCCCGAGACCTTCGACGATGCCGAAGCGATGCGCGCCATGCGGGGACGCGCCAACGGGGAGATCGAGCGCCACCTGCGGGAGACGGCGACCCGCAAAGTCGAGCGGCGCACACGCCGCGCCGGCAGCAGACGCTGAGCGCCCGGCGCCGCGTTCGATCGCCGGACGGCCCAGGGGAGGGGCGACCCCTCCCCGACGCCGATCCGGATTTTGCGTTCAGGCCGACTTGAGGTGCGCGGCGAGGTGCTTGTTCATTTCGAACATGGTGCACTTGTCCTTGCCGAAAACCTTCTTGAGCTTGTCGTCGGCCAGGATCTCGCGCTTGTTCTCGGGGTTCTGGAGGTTGTGCTTCTTGATGTACTCCCAGACCTTGCTCACGACCTCGCCGCGCGGCAGCGACGCGTCGCCGACGACGGCGGCGAGCTCGGGCGACGGCTTCAGAGGCTGTTGCAGCGCGTTGGGCTTGGCGCCTTCACCCTTCGGAGCGGCGACCTTCTTGCCCTTGGCGGCCGGCTTCTCAGCGTCCTTCTCAGCCGCCTTGGGTGCAGCCTTCTCGACAGTCTTCGTGGTGCTCTTTGCCATGGGATGTTCCTCCGGATGTCGACGGTGAGCGCCGGTACGCCCACGGCCCGTGGCCTCGCAGCGCATAGGTGCAACAACTAAGCGGTGCCGCGAGCGTTCCAAGGGAAAACCGCCCGCTGCGCCCGCGTCATCCACAGGCGCGCAGACGGAAGGGCCGGCGAAGGGCTGGCGGAGAGCGGGCGAAGGGCTGGTGCGGGACGCGACAAACCCCGCTCCACGTGCGCGGAAACGTGGTCTCGGCGGTCTGTACTTCCGCCCGACGCCACGGCGCCAGCGGATCGGACCCAGGCGGGTATGTCGGGCGAAAGATGTGAGTGCAGAGGAGGTTAGGGCGACTTCGCGGCCTTCGTCTAGGCGCAGGTCCCGGGCGGAGGCCGCCGTTCCCTCGCGCGGGCGGCGTGTCGCCCGTGCAGGCGGGATGGCCGGCCGACGCTCAAGCCCGAGCGCTTCGTTCAGTGGAACGGTCGGTTCCGCCGAGAACATTCCACGATCGGTCGAAATTTTGGTAGACAGACGGCCTGGCCCCGGGCGGATTCGGGACATCGGCCGGTGGGCACCGTCACCGAACCTTAAGGGCGATCGGTGAATCCAGGGTCATGATCCTCCTTGCCTTCACGCTCTCGCTGGGCGCCGCCGCCGCACTCATCATCGGACTGGGCACGCTGGTGTCGGTGGAGGCACAAGGCCGTCCCGGTACCCGGGCGGATGCGGGCCTGATCTGACGCCGGTCTGACACCGCACGGGCGAGCCAGACGGAGCTGACGACCGGCCCCTGTCCTGGAACCCCCGCGCGGGTCGCGGCTTGTCCGGTCGGGCGCCGGTCCCGGCGCATCCCCCAGCCACGAGGAGTTTGCATGCCGACGGACCTCCCGAACGAGCGCAGCATCCGTCCCGCCGGCTCGATGGAGCTCGATCCCTCCGCCGAGGGCGTCGCCATCGACGAGACCTCGCGCCTGATCGCCTCGAACAAGGTCGAAGGCACGGCCGCCTATCGCCGCGACGGCGAGCATATCGGCACGGTCTACAATTTCATGGTCGACAAGGTCTCGGGCCAGGTCGCTTACGCGGTCCTGTCCTTCGGGGGCTTTCTCGGCCTGGGCGAGAGCTATCACCCGGTGCCCTGGCGGGCGTTGACCTACAGCGTCGAACTCGGCGGCTACATCGTCGACATCGACCGCGACACCCTGGAGGGCGCCCCGACGCATGGCCCCGGCGAAGACCCCTTCGCCGATCCGCGTTACGGCGAGCGCGTCGACGGCCATTACGGCGGCTCGAAAGTGCCTACTGCCTGAAGAATATCCGCTGCCTGACAAATCCCCGCCGCTTGAAAGATCTCCGCCCGCCGGTTCACGATTCCGGCGCGGCCACGATCCGGTCGAAGTCGAGGAGCGCGGTCTCGATCACGATCTGCGTGCGGCTGATGACGTCGAGCTTGCGTAGGATTTCAGAGACGTGCGCCTTCACGGTCGAATCCCCGACCTGAAGCTCGTGGGCGATCTGCTTGTTCAGCATCCCCTGCCGGATCATCGCCAGCACCCGCACCTGTTGCGGGGTCAGGCTCCCAACCCGCTCGGCGATCGGGGCCTTGCGGGCCGTTGACGGGATCGGGGGCGCGGCCGGCAGGCTCGCCGGCACCGAGAGGCCGCCGGCCAGGACATCGGCGATGGCTCGCGTCAGCGTCGCCTTGTCGACCGCCTTCGGCACGAAGCCGGCGGCGCCGTGGTCGAGGGCTTCGCGGATGATCCGCGGATCTTCCAGGCCCGACACGACGAGGATCGGGACGCGCGGGGCCTGCGCCCGGATCGCCAGCAGGCCCTCGAAGCCGGTAACCCCCTGCATCGACAGGTCGAGAAGGATGATCTCGGTGGCGGGCTGCCGGGCCAGCACCGCGCAGGCGCCGACGATCCCATCGGCCTCATGCACCGTCGCGTCCGGATAGGCGAGCCCCACGGCGCTCGCCAGCGCCTCACGAAACAGCGGGTGATCGTCGACGATGAGGAGATGCATGCCCGTTCCGCCCGGTGCGTGCGCCCCTGTGCCGGAGCCGTTCGGCGCTGCATTGCGCGGCCACCGGTCGCCCGACATACTCGTGTCATCGCGGAGAACCGGGCGTCAAGCCCGGCCCGCGCCGGGCAGCGAGGGAACGCGGGTGACAGAGGGGACGCGGGTGCGCACGCACCGGTGCGGCATCACCACGACCTGGACCGACGCCGCCGACGCCGAAACGGCGCTGGCGGAGATCGGCGCGGCCATCGGCACCGGCCGGGTCGCCCAGATCGTGGCGTTCTTCTCGGCCGACTACGACGTCGACACCCTCAATCGGGGCTTCTCCACCCGCTTTCCCGGTGCGGGCATCGCCGGGTGCACGATGTCCGGCGGCATCTCCCCGGCGGGCGGCCTCGATCGCGGCCTCGTGGTCATCGCCTTTCCGCCCGACGGCTTCCGCATCGTCTCGACGCTGCTCGACGCCATCGACCATCTCGACGTCGAGCGCACCGCCTCGAGCGTGCGCGCTCTGCGAAGGAGCCTCGACGGGGCATCCGCCGATCCGATCAATGGGCGCCGCTTCGCCCTGTCGCTGATCGACGGGCTCGCCAATGCCGAAGAGACCGTGGTCTCGGCCATCGCCTGGGCCCTCGACGGCATCCCCCTGGTGGGCGGCTCGGCCGGTGACGACCTCACCTTCCGTGAGACCGTGCTGCTGCATGACGGCGGCATTCATCAGCGCGCCGCCGTGCTGCTGCTGGTGGAATCGGATTTCCCGATCCAGATCTTCAAGAGCGACAATTTCGAGCCGACCGCGACCCGGTTCGTGGTCACCGCTTCCGACGACGAGCAGCGCACCGTCCACGAACTCAACGCCGAGCCGGCCGCGCGGGAATACGCCATGGCGGTGGGGCTCGACCCGGAGCGTCTGTCGCCCATGAGCTTTGCTGCCTATCCCCTCGCCGTGAAGGTGGGCGGCGAGTATTTTTGCCGGTCGATCCGGCGCATGAATCCCGACGGCTCGCTCAGCTTCTTCTGCGCCATCGACGAGGGCGTGGTGCTGACCCTGGCGCGACCGCGCGACATCGTGGCGGCGACGGAGGCCGAGCTGTCGCGCCTCGACGCGGCGCTCGGCGGCATCGACCTCGTCATCGGCTTCGAATGCGTGCTGCGCCGCCTCGACGCCGAGAGCCGTCAGGTGCGCCACGGCATCGTCGACCTCTACCGGCGCTACGACGTCGTCGGCTTCGACACCTACGGCGAGCAGTACCGTTCGATGCACCTGAACCAGACCTTCACGGGCATCGCCATCGGGCGGGGCGGAGCGGACCGGTGACGGTCCCGTCCCCCGAAGCCCAGGGGGGTGCGCCGGGCGAGAGCGCCAACCTGCGGCGGATCGCCAAGCTGGAGCGGATCAACGCCGCCCTGATGGCGCATGTGGAGCGCAGCATGGACCAGCAGGGCGGTGCCTACTCGCTGTTCCAGACCGCCACCATGCTGGAGGGACGCGTCCGCAGCCGCACCGAGGAGCTGACCGGCCTCATGCACCGCCTGGAGCGCTCCAACGAGGCCCTGGTGGCCGCCAAGGAGGAGGCGGAGAACGCCAACCGCTCCAAGACCCGCTTCCTCGCCGCCGCGAGCCACGACCTGCTCCAGCCCCTGAATGCGGCGCGCCTCTCGGCCTCGGCACTGGCCGGCCTGGCCCTCGGGCCGGAGGCGGTGGCGATCTCCGGCCGGATCGAGCGCGGCCTGCAGATCATCGAGGACCTGATCAAGACCCTCCTGGATATCTCGAAGCTCGATGCCGGCGTGGTGCGCCCGGCGATCAAGCCGGTGGCCCTCGGCGACCTCCTGGCCGGCATCGCGGCGAGCTTCCGGCCCTTCGCCGCGCGCAAGGGCCTGCGCCTCGTCGTCCGCGGCCCCGACCTCGTCGTGGCCAGCGATCCGCTGATGCTCCAGCGCATCGTCCAGAACCTCGTGTCGAACGCCATCCGGTACACGCGCGCGGGCGGGGTGCTGGTGGCGGTTCGGCGGCGTGGCGCATCCTGCCGGCTCGAGGTGCTCGACACCGGTTGCGGCATCGCCGCGGCGGAGCGGGACCTCGTCTTCGAGGAATTCTTCCGCGGCGGTGCCGAGGGGGAGGGCGGTGAACCCGGCCTCGGCCTGGGTCTCTCGATCGTGCGCCGCATGGCGCAGGCCCTCGACCATCCCCTCGAGCTGACCTCGCAGGTCGGGCGCGGCACCCGCATGGCCCTGACCCTGCCGGTCAGCCCTACGCCGCCCGAGCGTGTGGTGCCGGCGCCACCCGTGGCGACCCGGCTCACCGGCGCACGGGTGCTGGTGGTGGAGAACGATCCGCCCACCGCCGATGCCCTGGAGCGCCTCCTGCGGGCCTGGGACGCCGAGGTCTCGGTTCATCGCGATCTCGCAGGGGTGGAGGCGGCGCTCGCCGCGGGGCTGGACCTGCCGGACCTTCTCGTCCTCGACTATCACCTCGACCACGGGGCCTGCGGCCTCGATGTGGCGGCCCACCTGCAGGCCCGGATGTCGGCCCCCCTACCGGTCATCGTGACCACCGCCGATCATGCGCCCGAAATCGCCGCGCAGGTCGCGGCACTGGGAGGGCAACTGATGCACAAGCCGGTTCGCCCGGCGCAGTTGCGGGCGCTCCTAACCTACCTGCTGGCATGACGAAGACGGGCTAGAGTATTTTGAATAATCCTATGGCGTCGCAAGGCATCGCAACCCTAACAAAAGAGCCTTCCCCGCCGTTGCGCGTCTGTCTTGCTGAATGTCTCCAGTCAAATTTGAGGCTGCATTGAAAAATTTGCAGCGCACCAAGATATAATTGCACTGCGGCGATAGTAGTGGCGCCCTTGCGAAGCTTCGCGCGGGTCTTTACGCTTCCGCCCCAGAACAAGACTGCCCCCGCACGCCTTTCGCCAGGATGAATCCTGTCGCTCGTCGTCGCTGTGGGCGCGCGGAGGACGGCCCGGTTCATGAAGAAAAACAAGGTCATCACGGCCGGCGAGGCGATCGCGCTGATCCGGCACAACGACGTGGTCACCACGACGGGCTTCGTCCAGAGCTGCATCCCGGAGGCGCTGCACGCGGCCCTGGAGAAGCGCTTCGTCGACACCGGCGCACCCCGTGACCTGACCCTGATCATGACGGCGGGAGCCGGCGACAGCAAAGGCCTCGGCACCGGGCGTCTGCATCACGAAGGCTTGCTTCGCCGCGTCATCGCGGCCAATTTCGGCCGCATGCCGAAGGTCGCCAAGGCCGCGCAGGAAGACAAGATCCTGGGCTACAACCTGCCTCAGGGCGTGATCTCGCAGCTTTACCGAGCCTGTGCCGCCGGCCAGCCTGGGCTGTTCTCCAAGGTCGGCCTGCACACCTACGTCGATCCCCGTCACGGCGGCGCCCGCGTCAACACCGTGACGCAGGACGAGATCGTGAAGCTCGTCGAGGTCGATGGCGAGGAATGGCTGTTCTACACCGCCACCAAGATCGACGTCGCCTTCATCCGCGGCACCTCGGCCGATCCGTCGGGCAACATCTCCTTCGAGAAGGAGGCCCTGACCCTCGATTGCCTCGCCCAGGCCATGGCGGCGCGCAACAATGGCGGCATCGTCATCGCCCAGGTCGAGCGCATCGTCGATGACGGCTTCCTGCTGCCGAAGGACGTGCGCGTGCCCGGCATCCTGGTCGACTGCGTGGTGCTGGCCGAGCCCGAGATGCACCGCATGAACTACGGGGTGCAGCACGATGCGGCCCTCGCCGGCCAGATCCGCGTGCCGGTCAGCGGCATGAAGAAGATGCCGCTCGATGCCCGCAAGGTCATCGCCCGCCGCGCTGCCTTCGAGCTGCCGCCGAACGGCGTCGTCAACCTCGGCGTCGGGGCGCCCGAGGGCATCTCGGCCGTGGCCAACGAGGAGAAGGTGACACCCTACATCACCCTCACCACCGAAGCCGGCGCGGTCGGCGGCGTGCTTGCATCGGGGTCGAGCTTCGGCGCCGCCACGAACGCCGATTGCGTCATCGATCAGAACCAGATGTTCGACTTCTACGACGGCGGCGGCCTCGACATGACCTGCCTGGGTCTGGCCGAGTGCGACCAGCACGGGAACGTCAACACCAGCATGTTCGGGGGCCGCCTCAACGGCTGCGGCGGCTTCATCAACATCAGCCAGAACGCCCGCTCGGTGGTCTTCGCCGGCACCTTCACGGTGGGCGGCCTGGAGACCGCGATCGAGGACGGCAAGCTCCGCATCGTCACGGAGGGCCGTTCGCAGAAATTCCTGCCCCAGGTCGAGCAGATCACCTTCAGCGGGCATTATGCGCAGATGCGCTCGCAGCCGGTCATCTACGTCACCGAGCGCTGCGTCTTCCAGCTCACCGACGAGGGCCTGGAGCTCATCGAGGTGGCACCCGGCATCGACATCGAGCGGGACATCCTGCCCCATATGGGCTTCCGGCCGATCATCAAGCAGCCGATGCCGATGGATGCCCGCCTGTTCCGCGACGAGCCGATGGAACTGCTCGCCGACCTGCTCAACCTCAACCTGCCGGAGCGGGTGAGCTACGACCCCGAGCGCAATATCCTGTTCGTGAACCTCGAGGGCTGGCATGCCCGCGCCAAGAGCGACCTCGACGACCTGCGCATGGTGCTGGTGGGCGCCTGCAAGAAGGCCGGCCAGCGGGTCAACACCGTGGTCAATCACGACGGGTTCCGCATCAACGAGAACCTGTACGACGACTACGCCCACATGATCCAATACCTGCAGGCCAACTACTATCTCACCACCACCCGCTACGCGACCAGCGCCTTCCTGCGCCTCAAGATGGAGGAGGCCCTGAATCGTCGCGGCCTCGCGCCCCACGTCTTCGAGCGCAAGGAGGACGCCCACGCCTTCCTCGAGGGCGCCGGCAAGGTCCGCCGGGCCTCGACGGCGATCGCCTCGGCGGCTTGAAGGGCGGGGCCGGCCCGACGGGCCGGTCCTTCCGCGACCGTGCGGCGTCCTCGGCGATCCAAGCCGATCCCGTGCTCCATCTGAGCCGGAGGCGGGCGTTTGTGCCCCGCCGGGCGTTTATGCCCGGCCGGTCCCAGGCCGCGTCCGCGTGCGGCTGCGCGGCCAGTCGGCTGCCGAACCCGGGCGCGTCGCGGAGGCGCGGCAATTGCCGGGGTTCGCCTAATCCGAGACAACAGGCTCCATGATCGTCCGTTCGCGCCCGAGCCTGTTCGATATTCTGTTCACCCTGCGCGGCTCGATCCTGCCGCAGGTGGCGCCCAAGGTGCTGAGCATCACCCTCATCGCGGTGATCGTGGTGGCGGTGGAGCGGCGCTGGCCCGAGGCGTTCCCGATCACTGCCGGCGTCGGCCCCTTCACCCTCATCGGGATCGCCCTGTCGATCTTCCTCAGCTTCCGCAACAGCGCCTGCTACGACCGCTGGTGGGAGGGGCGCCGGGCCTGGGGCGGCCTCGTGGTCGAGACGCGCGGACTCGCCCGGCTGCTCAGCGCCCTCCTGCCCGGCGAGGCCGACGAGCCCTTGCGCGGACGCGCCCTGCGGCGCCTCTCGGCCTTCGCGCATGCTCTCCACGCCCAGCTTCGCGGTGGCGACGTGGCCGCGGCGGCCAAGCCCTGGCTCCCGGGCGCCGAGGCGGAGCGCCTCGCCCGCCACCCGAGCGCGGCCGATGCGGTGCTCGCCGGACTCACCACCGACCTCGCCAAGGCCTATCGCCGGGGGGCGCTGACCGACGTCCTGTTCGCTGCCCTGGAGCACAAGATCGCGGCCCTGGCGCAGGTCCAGGTGGTGTGCGAGCGCATCCAGAACACGCCGCTGCCCTTCGCCTACACCCTGCTGCTGTACCGCACGGCGTGGATCTACTGCCTGCTGCTGCCCTTCGGCCTCGCAGCCTCCCTCGGCTGGGCGACGCCGGTAGCCACCGCCCTGGTGGCCTACACGTTCTTCGGCCTCGATGCGCTGGGTGACGAACTGGAGGAGCCCTTCGGCCTGGCGCCGAACGACCTGCCGCTCGATGCCCTGCTGCACACCATCGACGGCATCGTGCTCGATGCCCTTGGCGAGACCGCGCCGCCGCCCCTGGAGCCGGAGCGGTATCTGCTGACGTGAAGGGGCGAGGCCGCGCGCGTGCTCGTCGCGGAAGCGCCTCGATTGTCGATCATTCGAGCGGGTGAAGGGCCGGTCAGTCGTTGACGAGCGGTCGAGGCGCGACGACAGCCATGAGATGCCGTCTGATTTCGTCCGCAACCGCCCGGACATGTGTCTGCGCCAAATCGTGGTTCGCCCCCGGCAGGATGCAAAGGCGCGCGTTCGGCAAGAGAGCAGCCAGCCTCTTCCCGACGGCGTCCGGGCTGATCGAATCCGAGTCTCCCCACAACAACAGGACCGGAACTCGGATGGACGGCAAACCGGAAGAGAGATCGGCGACCGGATCGGCGATCCACTTCGCAGCGCGTGGGAAGGCCCTGAAGTAGTCCGGCCGCCAATCCGATCCGCCCAGATCGACCATCGGCACGCCGCCGGATGTCACCGTCAACACCAAGCTCTTGACGAGATCGGGAAATGCCAGCGCCAGCTTGATCGCGATGATCCCGCCCATCGACTGTGCGACGATGGCCACCGGCTCGCGGATTTCAGTGGCGACCAGAGCGACGAGATCGTCCAGCCCGTCCACGTCCTGCCGAGGGGACTCTACGCCCAATCCCGGCCATCCGAAAAACACACCATCCAATCCGGCCTGGGTGGCAACGGGCCCCCAGAACGAAGCACTTCCGGATGCACCGGGTAGAAACAGCGTTTTCATTACGGTTCATCCGCTCATCGTCGCTGAAGTGCGGACGTGACGAGGGTAACCGGCCATGTCGGGTCGAGGACGGCCGCGTCCATGGCGTCGACGCTCGACCCGCGCTGCTCAATACTCCCAGAAGATCCGCTGCAGTTCCTTCGAGTCCTGCGTCTTCGTCAGCGCGACGGCGGCCAGGATCTTGGCCTTTTGCGGGTTCAGGTCGTGGGCCACCACCCAGTCGTACTTGTCGTCGGGCTGCTCGGCGTTGCGCAGGACGAAGCCGTCGCCGACGCGGGACGAGCGGATGATCTGCACGCCCTTGGAACGGATGTCCTTCAGGGTGTCGACGAGGTAGCCCGCCACCGAGCCGTTGCCGGTGCCCGCATGGATGATCGCCTTGGCGCCGCCCGCCACCGCCGAGGTATAGGGCTCCGGGTGCATGTTGCCGGAGCCGTACACGATGGCGACGTCGGGCAGGCTGTCGATGGTGTCGATGTCGAACTCGGAGGTTGTGCCATGGCGCTTCACCGGGGCGCGGAACCAGTAGGTCTTGCCCTCCACCACCATGCCGAGGGGGCCCCACTGGCTGAAGAAGGCCGAGGGCTTGATGTTGATGCGCTTGGTGGTGTCGCGGCCGGCCTGGATCTCGTCGTTCATGGTCAGCAGCACGCCCTTGGCGCGGGCATCCCTGGCGCCGGCCACGGTCACGGCGTCGAGGAGGTTGAGGGCGCCGTCCGCCGAGATCGCCGTGGAGGGGCGCATCGAGGCCACCATCACGATGGGCTTGTCGGTCTTCACCACGAGGTCGAGGAAGTAGGCCGTCTCCTCCACCGTGTCGGTGCCGTGGGTGACGACGACGCCGTCGACGTCGTCGCGCTTGACCAGGGCCGAAATCTTCTTGGCGAGCTCGATGAGCTGCGCGTTGGTGAAGCTCTCGGAGGCGATCTGGAAGGCCTGCTCGCCGCGCACGTCCGCCACCTGGGCGATGGCCGGCACGGCGGCGATCAGCTTGTCCACCGGCACCTTGGCGGCTTGGTAGGTCGCGCTGTTGGCGGCGTCCGCGCCGGCGCCCGCGATGGTGCCACCCGTCGCCACGATGACCACCCGCGGCTTGGCCGCGGCGGTCGGTGCCGGTGCCACATTGCCAGGCGTGACCGTTGCGCCGGGCATCACCGTTGCGCCGGGCTTGGCCGGGATCGGTCCCTCCAGCGCGCGCGCGGGCAGGACGGTGCCGGCCATCAGGGCCATCAGGGCGATCGGCAGGGTACGGCGCATGCTGAGACTCGGGTCGTTTCGGGAGTGGCATTGTGACCCGCACCACCGATAAGGCCAGCCGAAAATCACGCCGTGCCTCGCTCAATCCCGATGCAGTCCATCCCCGCGCTGCCAGCGCCGAGACGACCGGCGGGGGCTCGGATCCCCCGGCCTGTGGGGCCGGGAGATCCGTCGTCGAGGTCGCGCGCCGTCACGGCCGGGGCCTCAGTTCAGGGCCGCGGCTTGGCGGGTCACGGCTGGCTTGGCGCGGGAGACCGAGACGCTGTCACCGGTGCGGAGGATCTCGATCGCCTGGGTCTCGCCGCCGAGGTCGCGCGGCGTCGAGAGGGTGACGCTCTGGCCGTTGACCAGCACGGTCTCGAAGCGCACCGGGCCGGCGCTCTCCGTGCGGGCGAGGGTGACGACGACCCGGTAACCCGTGGGCTCGGGGGTGTAGTAGGCGACGCCGGCCACGTCGCCGAGGCTGACGCTGCCGCCGGCGCGGGCCTTGATCGGCTCGGCCTGGGCTGCACCCGCGAGGGTGGCGAGCACGGTGGCGGCGGTGAGGAGTGTGGTACGAACGGACATGATCGAAGGTCTCTGCTCTGGGGCAAGGCGCCCGATGCCCTTGCTTCTGAGGCGAATATGCTGTGCGTTGCGCCATGGATCAAACAGAACGAATCGATAATGACTATTGATCACGTCGATCTATCCCGGGTCGACCTGAACCTGCTCGTGGCCCTCGACGCGCTCCTGTCGGAGCGGAGCGTCACCCGGGCAGCCGCCCGCATCGGCATCGGCCAGTCGGCCATGAGCAGCAGCCTCGCCCGTCTCCGAACCCTGTTCGGCGACGAACTCCTGACCCGGTCCCCGGAGGGGATGCGGCCGACGCCCCGCGCCCTGGCGCTGGCCGAGCCGGTGCGGACGCTGCTGCGGCAGATCCAGTCCCTGGTGCGGCGCGATGCGGAGTTCGATCCCCGCACCGTGACCCGCACCTTCACCATCGGGCTGCCGGACAGCGCCGAGGTGCTGATCGGCCCGCGCCTGCTGGCCCATCTGCGGGCGGAGGCGCCCGGCATCAGCCTGCTGCTGCGCTCCATCGACCGCATCCGCATCCTGCAGGAACTCGATGCCGACCGGGTCGACCTCGGCATCGGCTTCTTCTCGGAGGGCCAGACGCACCACAAGCAGCGCCTGCTCTATCGCGACAGCTACCTGTGCATGTTCAACGCGGACCTCGTCGGGCTGTCGCCGCCGATCTCGCTCGACGATTACCTGCGCTTTCCCCACGTGCTCACCAGCCTGAAGGAGACCGCGCACGGGGTGGTGGACGATGCGCTCGCCAAGCTCGGGCGCAGCCGGACCCTGGCGGTGACCACGCCGCGCTTCCTCGCGGTGCCGTTCCTGGTGCGCAGCGCCCCGGTCCTGACCACGATGCACGCGCGACTCGCCACCTTCTTCGCCGGCGCCCTCGGACTCACCGTGAGCCCGACGCCCGTGGCCCTGGAGGACGTCGCGGTCTCGATGCTGTGGCATGCCTCCTATGACGACGATCCCGCCCATCGCTGGCTGCGCCGGACGCTGCTTACCCTGGTGGAGGCACCGACCGGAACGATCTGACCCGGCGTGCCGGGCGGCGGCCCGAAGGGGTATGATCGTCCCGGGGGCCTGCGTGGGACGGGACTCGGCAGGGAGATCTCGAAGTGAGGATCTTCAAGGATGCGTGAGGCAGCGCACAGCCGGGGGGCTGACAATCATCGATTCTCTTACCGTTCATCAACCGTTCGGTGATTCTCTCTCACTGTGACGCTTCTGATTTGACGCAAGCTCTTCGGGATTGAAGGAACGGAGCTATGAAGAATACGCTGGTCGCGGCCCTGGTGGCCGCCACGGTCGCCGTCGTGGCCGTTCCGAGCGCCCAGGCGCGCGACGGAATCGGGGCGGGCGGCGCGGCCGCCCTCGGCGTGCTTGGCGGCCTCGCCATCGGCGGCGCCATCGCCTCGTCGCAGAACGACGGCGGCTACTACCCGGGTCGCCCGGTCTATCGCGCGCCGCGCCCGGTCTATGTCGAAGAGGAGGTGTGCCACATGGAACGCCGCGGCTTCATCGACGCCTACGGCTACGAGCACATCCGCCGCGTCCGCGTCTGCGAATAGGACGCGTCGCCGCGCCGCATCTCGGCGCGGTCACCGACGGCGCTGCTCTCCACGAACGATCCCAACGGGCTCCGCCATCGCAGGCGGGGCCCGTTTGCATGTCAGGCAGCGGCATCGCCCCCGGAGCGAGATGAAAGCTTTCGCCCGTCCGCTTGTCGGGCATGTGGATGTGTGTGTTCCAGTATTTCATTGTACTGATTCTAAGATGTTGCCCTGCGAGCACGGCGTGAAATGATCAGTTTTCGGTCCCGTCTGGATCGTTGACCGTCTGATTTTTTCATTCCAATGCACGAAAATAATCTTTGGTCGCAGGTCCGCACGTGCCAATCATCTTCGGGTTTATGCTCGCGCACAAGTTGAATAGCGGCGCCGTTCTTCGCCGGACACTGATCGGTTCGACGGCTGCCCTCGTGACTTGCATGGCGGGTCCGGTGGTCGCGCAGCAATCCAGCCCGCCGAGCGCTTCGAACGTGACGCTTGACACCCTGGAGGTCGTCGGCGATCGCCGGGGCGTCACCGCGATCGGTGCGGCCGAGGACCCGCGCGGCCCCGTCGCCGGTTACGTCGCGACCCGTTCCGTCTCCAGCACCAAGACCGACACCCCGATCCTCCGGACGCCGCAGGCGATCTCGGTGGTGGGACGCCAGCAGATCGACGACCAGAAGCCGACGAGTCTGGCCGAGGCGACGCGCTACGCGCCGGGCATCCGCGGCGAGACCTTCGGCGCCGATCCGCGCAACGACTGGTTCCTCATCCGTGGCTTCACCGCCCAGGAATCCGGCTACTTCCTCGACGGTCTGCAGCTGTTCACCTCGGCCTTCGCCACCTGGAAGCTGGAGCCCTTCGGCCTGGAGCGCCTGGAAATCCTGCGCGGACCGAATTCCGGCCTCTATGGCGGCGCCAGCCCGGGCGGCATCATCAACGCGGTGAGCAAGCGCCCCCCGATCGTGCCGATCCGCTACGTCGAGGCCGGAATCGACAATTTCGGCAATGCCTATGCGGGCTTCGACATCGGCGGTCCCGTGGAGGCCGGCACCGAGGGCAAGCTGTTCTATCGCCTCGTCGGGCTCGGCCGGGGCGGCGGAACGCAGGTCGACTTCGTCAACAACGACCGCTTCTTCTTCGCGCCCTCGATCACCTGGAAGCCGGACACCGATACCTCGCTGACCCTTCTGGCCCAGGTGCAGCGCGACCGTGCCGGCACCCAGAACTTCCTGCCCTACGAGGGCACGGTGACACCGGCGCCCTTCGGCTTCATCAAGACGAGCCGCTTCACCGGCGACCCGGCGACCGACCGCCTGACCCGTTCACAGGACATGGTGGGCTACGAGTTCGAGCATCGCTTCGACAATGACATCAAGTTCCGGCAGAACGCACGCCACGGCACGGTCACGGTCAATCTGTCCAACCGTTACGGCGGCGGCTACGCCACCACGCCGGCCGCAGCCGACCTCAGCCGCTTCGACTTCTTCACCCGTGGCGCGGCGGTGCAGAGCGATATCGACAACCAACTCGTCATCCCGTTCCGCACGGGCGATTTCGGGCATACGGTGCTGGCGGGTTTCGAGTACCGACGCTACCAGATCGACGATTTCGGAGCCTTCGGCAGCGGACCTTCGTTGAATCTGGTCCGACCGATCTATCCCAACACGCCTCTGAACCCGAGTTTCGTCTATCAGAACGCGCTGATCACCCAGAACCAGTTTGCGGCCTACCTGCAGGACGAGATCACCGTCGGCAATTTTTCCCTCGTGCTCAGCGGCCGCCACGACTGGGTCGCCACCGACAACGTCGACCGGCTCGGCGTCAACAACGCCACCCGGGACACCAGCGCCTTCAGCGGCCGCGTCGCCCTGATCTACAACGACGAATCCGGGCTCGCTCCCTACGTCTCCTACGCGCAGGGCTTCAACCCGACCGTCGGCCTCAACGGTGTGACCGGCCAGCTCCTCCTGCCCGAGAGCAGCGAGCAAACCGAGATCGGTCTGAAGTACAAGCCTCCGGGTTTCGACGGCTACTTCGCCGCCGCATTGTTCGACCTGACCCGCTCGAACGTGCTGACCACCAACCCGCTCAACGTCCAGCAGGTGGTCCAGACCGGTGCCGTGAACTCGCGCGGCGCCGAGGTCGAGATGGTGGCCAACCTCGCACCCGGTCTGCGGGCGGTGGCTTCCTACACCGCCTACGACCTCTCGGTGACGCGGGACCTGAACACCGCGCTTCTCGGCACCACCCCGACCAACACGCCGGAGCAGTACGGCTCGCTGTTCCTGGACTACACCTTCCAGAACGGCGTCCTGCGCGGCTTCGGTCTCGGCGGCGGCGTGCGCGGCGTCGGGCGCTCCTTCGCCGATCAGGCCAACCAGTTCCGGGTGCCGGGCTACGTCGTCGGCGACCTCGTCGCCCATTACGACTGGGAAGGCTGGCGCTTCGCCCTCAACGTCGCGAACGTCTCGGACGAGCGCATCGTCAACAGCTGCAGCACCGTCACGGCCTGCTACTACGGCGAGCGCCGCCGGGTGCTCGGCAGCATCGGCTATCGCTGGTAGCCGGCCGGGGCCGGCTTGCGCGGGGCAAACCCGCGGAGGCCGGTCACAACGGCTGGTAGGTGTGCTCCTCGGCCGGGAAGGTGCCGGAGCGGACCTCGTCGGCATAGTCCCTCACGGCGGCCTCGATCTGGCCCCGCAGGGTGCCGAAACGCTTTACGAATTTCGGCACTCGGTCGCTGAGGCCGAGCATGTCCTCGAGGACGAGGATCTGCCCGTCGCACGCCATGGTGGCGCCGATGCCGATGGTGGGCGTGGTGATCTCGGGGGCGGTGGCGATGGCACGGGCCACCGGCTCGACGATGCCCTCCATCACGATGGCAAAGGCGCCCGCATCGTTGATGGCGCGGGCATCGGCCATCAGGCGGCGCTCGCCGTCGGCCTCGCGGCCCTGCACCTTGAAGCCCCCCATGGTGTTCACCGATTGCGGGGTCAGGCCGATATGGCCCATCACCGGCACGCCGCGCTCGACCAGGAAGGCCACCGTCTCGGCAAAGCGTGCGCCGCCCTCCATCTTGATCGCCCCGGCCCCCGTCTCCTTGAGCACGCGAGCGGCGTTGAGGAAGGCCTGCTGCGGGCTCGCCTCGTAGGAGCCGAACGGCATGTCCACCACGATCAGCGCTCGGGAGGTGCCCCGGATCACGGCCTGCGCCTGGACGATCATCATCTCCAGGGTCACCGGCAGGGTCGATTCCATGCCGTGCATCAGCATGCCGAGGGAATCGCCGACCAGGATGAAGTCGCAATAGGGATCGAGGATGCCGGCCGTGTGCGCGTGATAGGCCGTGAGCGCGATAATCTTGCGCCCCTCGGCCTTGCGCTTGGCCAGGTCGATCGCGCGGATTCGGCGGGACTGAACGGCTTGCGACATCGAACTCCACCCGGCTGGTTCGGGCCGCCGGAACGCGGCGGACCGTCTGCTGGTGGAGGCTCTATACACCGCCTCGGCGGAGATGGCGCGGGCCGGTGTGACGCTCCCGCACGATTGTCGCGCCGCAAGGCCTTCGTCGTGCAAGTGATATATCAGATATCAGGCTGCCCACCGCAGACATTACGGGCGAATGTCACTGCGTGGAAAGTCTTGTCCGGGGGTATCGGTAACAGCGATGGCGTCGCTGCTCCGAACTCTCTCCGGGCGTTTCCTCCCTAGACTTTCGGGCGCCGTTCGATGCCTTTATTCCGCCACAACCGGCTCCCTGTCAACTGCGTTCGCACTGGGGGCTGAGTATCCGCATGCTGATTGTTTGAGCGCAGGCCGGCGAAGGCGGAAAAATCCCGCCGGGCGAGACGCTTATCCTGATCGGAATCTGACGTTCGTCCTGGCAGCGGCTCGGCCCGCGCCTCAGCGCTGGGTCTCGCCGCCGCTCCGGGCCGTCCAGGCGGCATCCTCGGTGATGACCGTGGTCGGGTGGCGCTCCTGCCAGCCCTCGATGCCCTCGGGGAACCAGTGCACGGCGCGATAGCCTTCGAGCACCAGCCGCTTGGCCGCGTTCCAGCTGCCCCAGCATTCGGGATGACAGAAGGCGACGATGGCCCGGTCCTTGTCACCCCCGGTCAGGTCCGCCACGCGTTTCAGGAACAGGGATTCGTGCGCCGGATCGAGGGGGGCGGCGCCCGCATTGGGCATCCACACCGCACCGGGCACCGAGCGGTGGGCGGGCAGCCAGGGACGGTCGGACGGAAAGCCCGCCGGGCGCCGGTCGGCCAGGGACACGTCGAGCAGGACAGGCTTGTCACGGGCTATCAGGGCGTCGAGGGTGTCGATGGTGAGGACCGTGGCGCCCGACAGGGTGGCGGGGGTGTAGCCCCGCTGCGGCCCGGTCCAGATCCCGTCCGGCTCCGGCACGTTCACGGGGGAATCGGCCGGGCTCGCCGCCGCCAGGACGAAGGCGGCGGCGCCCGCGAGCGCGAGCCGGACGAGGCGCAGCATGATGGGGCGCCCGCTCAGTTGGTCGCGCTCGGGGCGGGGAAGCTGTGCTCCCACCGGCCGTTCTGGTTGTCGGAGGCCACCACCTGGATCGGCCCCCGGCCGTCGGGCTTCAGGGCGAAGTTGAGGACCGGGTTCGACGCGATCGAGATGTCGCCGTCCAGGGTCAGGATGGTCTGGCCGCCGCGGCTGATCGCGATCTTGTTGATGTAACGGGCCGGCGTGTAGTCGCGGGTGATCTGGTTCATCTGCATGCCGCTGAAGTTCGGATGGCGGATCATCAGCGTCGCCTCGACCGGCTGGCCGGGCTGGCTCTCGGCGAACTTCATCTTCATGTCGCCCATGCCCTTCATCGCCTCCTCGTCGCTCATGCCCATCGGGGCCGAGCAGCCGCCCGAAGCCTTGACGAACTTCGTGGTCTCGAAAAGTCGGCCGTCCTTGGTCTCCACCACGGCGTGGATGTTGGTGTAGTTGTTCACCCGCACCCGCAGCTTGAGTTCGTTCGCCTCGGCGCCCGGCCCGAAGGTGACGTGCGCCGCGTAGGGCGACGGGTTGTCGTCGATGATGAGGTGGACGCCCGCGACCGTGTCCTTCTCCGGCATGGTCAGGGTGATCGGCACCAGCGAGGCATCGAGCGCCCGCACCGGCGCGTCGATCGTCACGAGGCTGTCGGTCGGCGCGATCGTCTTGTCGCCGAAGATCGATTTCTGGATCTCCTTCCAGCGGGCGAGACGCTCCGACTCGTCGTCCGAAGCCCCGGCGGCGAGGCTCGGACCCGTCCCCAGCACGGTGCCGGCGCCGACCAGCGGCAGGGCGAGCGACAGGGCCGTCAGGATCGAGCGGACGAGAACAGGTTTGGTGATTGAGCGGGTCACGGCGTTTCTCCTGTGGGATGATCGTTCTTCTTGCGACATCCGTTCTTCTTGCGAGATCTCTGATATCATGTGGCGCGGGGCGGGATCGGCCTCAAGTCGCAGTCTTGAGCCACGGCCTCATTCCCATTCCAGTTCCTTGAAGGCCTGGGTGACGTTGCGGCCATTGTAGGTGTCGAACAGGACCCACTTGTCGCGCTCGGCCTGTCCGACCGTCTGCACCGCCTTCTCGATCGGCAGATCCGCCGCGATGGCCTTGCGGGTCTCGTCGCGAAGCACCGTCAGGTAGCGCGTCAGGTCGTCCATGGCGGGGGCGAAGTCGACCAGGGTCGGTCCGTGGCCCGGGACGGCCTTGGTCGCGCCCAACGCGCGCAGCCGGTCGGCCTCCTTGAGCCAGCCCACGAGGCTGCCGTCGAGGGAGGGGATGCGGGTGACGAACAGGAGGTCGGCGGGAAACAGGATGCCGCTGGCGGAATCCCGCATCGAGAGGTCGCAGTTCGTATGCGCCGGGCCGTGGGCGGTGACGCGCAGGGTGCGGCCACCGAGGTCGATGTCGGCGCCGTCCGTCACCTCCAGGGTGGGGTAGACTACCGTGCCGGCGCGGTCGGCGCCGAGAATCTCGACGAGGCGGCCGCGATAGTATTCGCCCCGCGCGTCGAGGGCGGCCCGGAGGGCGCCGTGCCCGACATAGACCGGCTTGTCCTCGGCGAAGGCCGCCGCCCCGAAGCAATGGTCGGGGTGGACATGGGTCAGCACCACATGGCCGATCGGCTTGTCCGTGCGCTTCCTGATCTCCGCGCGCAGCCAGGCCCCGTCGGCGAGACTGCCGCCGGATTCGGTGACCAGGACCGAGGTCTCGCCCACGATGAAGCCGATATTGGCGATGGCGTCGTTGTTCTCGGGGCTCGCTTCCGCGTCGGGGCCGCGCCGGATGAAGATGCCGGGGCCGACCTCGTGCAGGTCGAAGCCCTCCGCCGAGCGCCCGAGGCTGGGCAGGCAGCACAGGCACAGGCCGCCGAACAAGGCGCCGCGACGCGTCGGATTCCAGCGTGATCGGCCGGCCTCAGCCCGCATGTATGCCTCCCGCTTTTTGTTCTACCAAGTAGTAGGTAGATTTCCGCCGGCGTCAACGGCATAAGGCGGAGCCTCCACGTCCCGGCGATCACGGTCCCGCGCGCCGGAATGTCCAAGCGTCGAAGCGTCGAAGTGTCGAAAGGTCCGGGGCGGACGAGATGGACCGGGCAGGGGAGATCATGGGACGATGAGGGATACCCGCGCCGCGCTGCTGCTGGAGGCCGAGACCCTGGTGCGTCGCCGGAGCTATGCCGGCTTCAGCTATGCCGACCTCGCCGAGGCGGTGCAGATTCGCAAGGCGAGCATCCACCACCACTTCCCGACCAAGTCCGACCTCGCCCGCGCCCTCGTGGCCGCTTACGATGCCCGCTACGACGCGGCTCTGGCCGAGATCCGGGCCGGCGAGCCCGACGCGATCCGGCGGATCGAGGCCTACGGCACCCTCTATCTCGGGGGCGTCGAGGCCGGGCTGGGCTGCCTCTGCGCCGTCCTGGCGATCGAGGGCGACGCCCTGCCGGAAACGCTGCGCGCCGACATCGCCCGCTTCTTCGAAAAGCACATCGCCTGGCTGGAGGCGGTGCTGGCCGAGGGCATCGCGACGGAAAGCGTGCGGGCCTCCCTCGAGCCCGCCGCCACGGCCCGCATGGTCATTGCCGCCCTCGAAGGCGCCCTCCTGATGGAGCGCCTGCTGGCCGGACCGGAGGGCTTCCGCGGCACCCTCGCGGCGCTCTGCGACGGGCTGCGGGCTGCCGGGGTTTCATCCGACCGGGGTTTCATCCGACCCGACTGATACAATATAACAGGTCGCAGCGACGCCTCCCGCGCGGGCGACCCCGTGCCATCGACGAAGAGTCACCATGTCCGACAGCCCGAACCCCGCCTCCGCGAAGATCCCCGTCACCGTGCTCACCGGCTATCTCGGCGCGGGCAAGACGACGCTTCTCAACCGCATCCTCACCGAGAACCACGGCAAGCGCTACGCCGTGATCGTCAACGAGTTCGGCGAGATCGGCATCGACAACGACCTCATCATCGGCGCCGACGAGGAGGTGTTCGAGATGAACAACGGCTGCGTCTGCTGCACCGTGCGCGGCGACCTGATCCGCATCATGGACGGCCTGGTGAAGCGGCGCGGCAAGTTCGACGCGATCATCGTCGAAACCACCGGCCTCGCCGATCCCGCCCCCGTGGCCCAGACCTTCTTCATCGACGAGGATGTCGGCGCGGCCGCCCGCCTCGACGCGGTGGTGACCGTGGCGGACGCCAAGTGGCTGTCGGACCGCCTGAAGGACGCGCCGGAGGCCAAGAACCAGATCGCCTTCGCGGACGTGATCCTGCTCAACAAGGCCGATCTCGTGGAGGAGGCGGACCTGGCCCGGGTCGAGGGCCAGATCCGCGCGATCAACCCCTACGCCAAGGTCCACCGCACCGAGCGCTGCGCGGTGCCGCTGGAGGCGGTGCTGGAGCGCAATGCCTTCGATCTAGGCCGCATCCTCGACATCGAGCCCGACTTCCTCGAAGAGGGTCACCACCATCACCACGACGACGACATGCAGTCGGTCTCGGCCAAGATCGACGGACCGGTCGACCCCGAGAAGTTCATGCCCTGGATCTCGACCCTGACCCAGGTCCAGGGCCCCGACATCCTGCGCTGCAAGGGGATCGTCGCCTTCCCGAACGAGCCGCAGCGCTTCGTCTTCCAGGGCGTCCACCAGATCCTCGACGGCGACCTTCAGGGGCCGTGGAAGGACGACGAGCCGCGCGTCTCCCGCGTGGTCTTCATCGGCCGCAAGCTCGATCCGGAGGCGATCCGCGCCGGGTTCGAGGATTGCAAGGCGGCCTGACGCCCGGCCTTCCGGGGGGCTCGCGATCCCGGGGGACGCGCGTGCGTCCCCCGGGCCGTCAGGCGGCCTTCACGCCGGCCAGGAACTGCGACACCTCCTGGCCGAGGTTTTCCGAATAGCGCGACAATTCCTTGGCGGCGCTCAGGACCTGGCTGGCGGCGGCGCCTGTCGAGCCCGCACCGGCGCGGACATGCTCGATGTTGCTGGTCACCTCCTGGGTGCCCTGCGCGGCCTCCTGGACGTTCCGGGCGATCTCCCGGGTGGCGGCGCCCTGCTGCTCCATCGCGGCGGCGATGCCGCCGGCGTAGGTCGACATGTCGGCGATGGTCCGGCCGATGCGCGTGATGTCGGACACCACCTCGCCGGTGGCCCCCTGGATCTCGCCGATCTTGGTGCGGATCTCCTCCGTGGCGCGCGCGGTCTGCCCGGCCAGTTCCTTCACTTCGGTGGCCACCACGGCAAAGCCGCGGCCCGCTTCGCCGGCGCGGGCCGCCTCGATGGTGGCGTTGAGCGCCAGCAGATTGGTCTGGCCCGCGATATTCGTGATCATGGCGACGACGTCGGTGATGCTGGCCGCAACGTCGGTCAGGCGCTTCACCGTCGCCTCGGTGCGGTGCGTATCCTCGACGGCTTGGTTGGCCATGATGGAGGATTGGCTGACCTGGGTTACGATCTCCTGGATCGAGGCGGACATCTCCTCGCTGGCGGACGCCACCGTGTGGACGTTGGCCGAGGTTTCTTCCGCCGCGCTCGCCACCGTCGTCGCCTGCTGGATCGACTGATCCGCCGTGGAGGCCATCGACTGGGCGGTGGCTTCCATCTCGGTGGCGGCCCCTGCCAGCCCGTGCGTCAGGTTCGAGACGTTGGCCTCGAAGCGCTTGGTCAGCCCGTCGAGCACTTCGGCCCGGCGCATCTTGGACTGGTTCTCGGCCTCCTGCTCGGCCGCCAGGCTGCGGGCCAGGATGGCGTTGTCCTTGAACACCCCCAGCGACCGGGCCAGCAGACTGATTTCGTCCTTGCGCGCCATGCCCTCCACGGTGACCGTCAGGTCGCCGCTCGCGAGACGGCCCATCGCGGCGCCCATGGCGTTCACCGGACGGGCGATCGCGTAGATCACGATCAGGCCGGCACTGCCCAGGGCGGCCAGCAGCCCGACGACGGCCGAGGACACCAGCATGGTCGTGGTGCTTCTGACGATCTCGTCGGCGTGAGCGGCGCTCGCCTTCAACTCAGACTCGACCAGGGTGATCCGCTGATTGGCCTGCTCGCGCAGCTTGGCCCGCAACGGTGCCGCCTCAGCCTGCGCGATCCTGTTTCCGGTCGCTGGATCGTTATTCAGGGCGGCCTCGGAGGAGCGGTTCAGAACGGTAAAGTAGGATTCCAGCCCACGCCGAAGATCGGCGTTCGCCGCGATGCGCGCGGGCGTATCGGCCAGGGCGGCAAGTTTGGCCTGCGCCTCGTAGGTCGCCTCGATGGCGCCGGCTTGCCGGGCCTTGAAGTCCTGGCTCCTCGGCCCGGTCGGATCGATGAGGATGTTGCGGTTCTGGAGTGCGGCTTCGGTCAGGGTGATCTGCAGGTTGAGCGCGTAGCCCTGACGTGCCGTCTGCACCTGGACGATCTCCCGCGTCTGATCCGCAATCTGGGACAGGGCGTAGCGGGCGTAGATCACGAGACCGAGGGCGACCAGGGTCGTCATGACCAGCGGGATGATGATCTTCACCAGAAGGCTGAAGTTATTGAACGTCCTCATCAAAAATCCCGTCCTGCAGATCGAAGATTGAATTCACCTACTTAAGAATAGCGTTTCTCGATAAAATAAATCTTAATGTTCGCTATTCTGTCCGGATAAGCGAAGCAAAATCTGCGCGATGCGCCAAAATCTCGGATCTTATGTGAGTAAGAAATTGGTCTATTCTGGATAGCAGTAATCCATCGCAATCAGTATTAGAATTGTCTGTTTTTGGGAGGTGGGTGTAGAAAAGAAGAAACCGTGCGTGTTTCCGCACGCAGGGCCTTGGAAATCGATGGACGTTCCTGGCTCGGCGCGAAGGCAAGTGCGGGAGAGGGTTTGTGCGAATGCGCTGGAGCCCGAGTGAAACCTTCTCGAAGCGCCAGCTCTTCGAGCGGCCCGACCCTCGGGACAGGCGAAGCTTCGACGGCGGATCGCAACACTTGGTTTACCATTCCGGCACAGGATCGAATTCGTGCCGGCCTGACGCCGCCGGCCGCGATCGGCTGCCCTGCCCGGGCGCCGTGAGGCCCCGGAGAGTGCTGATCCCATGATGTCCCGAGCGGAACGCACGCCCTTGACGGACTGGTGGTGGACCGTCGACCGCGGCCTCCTCGCCGGCCTCGGCGCGCTCATGGTGGCGGGCTTGGTCTTCCTCATGGGCGGCGGGCCGCCCGTGGCCGAGAAGATCGGCCTGCCGACCTTCCACTTCCTCAATCGGCAGGCGCTCTATCTTGCGCCCACCATCCTCATCATCGTCGGCGTGTCGTTCCTGTCCCTGCGCCACATCCGCCGCGTCGCGCTCTTCACCTGGATGATGGGCGTCGCGCTCTGCATCCTGGCGAGCAAGTTCGGCCCGGAGATCAAGGGCGCGCACCGCTGGATCCAGTTCGGTGCCATCGGCATCCAGCCGTCGGAATTCGTCAAGCCCGCCTTCGTGGTGGTGGCGGCCTGGGCCTTCTCGGAGGGCGCGCAACGACGCGACATGCCGGGCGGCCTGCTGGCGATCCTGCTCCTGCCCATCACCATCGTGCCGCTCGTGCTCCAGCCCGATTTCGGCCAGACCATGCTCATCACCATCGTGTGGTGCGCCCTGTTCTTCGTGGCCGGCCTGCACTGGTTCTGGGTGGCGGGCCTCGGCGTCGGCGGCCTGATCGGCGTCGCCACCGCCTACCGCTTCCTGCACCACGTGCGCGAGCGCATCGACCGCTTCCTCGACAGCGATTCCGGCGACAACTTCCAGGGCTACTGGGCCCGGCAATCGTTCAATTCCGGCGGCTGGTTCGGCACCGGCCCGGGGGAGGGCGTCGCCAAGCGCCACCTGCCCGACGCCCACACCGACTTCATCTTCTCGGTGACGGGTGAGGAGTTCGGCACCATCGTGTGCCTCGGCCTCGTCCTGCTCTTCGCCTACATCGTCATGCGGGGCCTGAAGCTGGCCCGGCGCACCGACGACACCTTTTCGCGATTGGCGATCACGGGTCTCACCACGTTGTTCGGGCTGCAGGCCTGCATCAACATGGCGGTGAACGTCCGCCTGATGCCCGCCAAGGGCATGACCCTGCCGTTCGTCTCCTACGGCGGCTCCTCGCTGATCTCGCTCGCCCTCGGCATGGGCTTCCTCGTGGCCTTGACCCGCAAGCGCCCCCGGACCACCACCCTGAGCCAGAAGCCGCCGGGCACCGCCCCGGCGACGATCGCCGGAGTGATGCGTTGACCGTTGCCACCGCCACGATCCTGCTCTGTGCCGGGGGCACGGGCGGGCATCTGTTTCCCGCCGAGAGCCTGGCCCACGCCCTGCGCGCCCGCGGCGTGCGGGTGGCGCTGGCCACCGATGCCCGGGTGGATTCGATCGCCACCGGCTTCCCGGCCTCCGAGATCGTCACCATCGCCTCCGCCACGCCCTCGGGGCGCTCCCTGATCAAGCGCGGCACCGCGCTCCTCACCCTCGGGCGCGGCTTCGGCGTCGCCGCGCGGGAGATCCGACGCATCAACCCGGCCGCCATCGTTGGCTTCGGCGGATATCCCACGGTGCCGCCGATGCTGGCGGGACAGATCCTGCAGGTCCCCACCATCCTGCACGAGCAGAACGCCGTGATGGGCCGGGCCAACGCCTTCCTGGCGCGCGGCGCCCGTGCCATCGCCACCGGGTTTCGCGACGTGCGCGGCGTGCCGGTCAAGGCCCTCGCGCCCCGGACCCATACGGGCAACCCGTTGCGCCCGGCGGTGCTCGAGGCCGCGAAAACACCTTATCCGCCGGTCGGTCCGGGTGATCCGCTGCATCTCCTGGTCTTCGGCGGCAGTCAGGGCGCCCGGGTGATGGGCGAGGTCGTGCCCGCCGCCATCGCCAACCTGCCCGCCGATCTGCGCGCCCGGCTCCATCTCGTGCAGCAGGTGCGGGCCGAGGACCTGACGCAGGTCCAGAACCTCTATCTCGGCCTGGGCCTCGCCGGCTTCGAGGCCGCCCCCTTCTTCAAGGATTTGCCGGCCCGGATGGCGGCGGCGCACCTCGTCATCGGTCGCTCCGGGGCTTCCACGGTCTCAGAACTCGCCGCCATCGGGCGGCCCGCCATCCTGGTGCCGCTCCCCGGCGCCCTCGACCAGGATCAGGCGGCCAACGCCGCGACGCTCGCCGCCATCGGCGCCGCGCAGGCGATCGCGCAATCCGCCTTCACGCCGGATCGCCTCACGGCGGAACTGGTCGACCTCTTCACCAATCCCGGAAAATTGACCGCGGCGGCCTCAGCCGCCAAAAGCGCCGGAATTCACGACGCGGCCGAGCGGCTCGCCGACATCGTCATCGCGACGGCGGCCCGCACCTGACGGCGTCCGCCGATTGACCCCGTTCGGGCCGGTTCGTCCGGACCCCCGACGCCCCTGAGACTGGTCCTTCCCATGAAGCTGCCCGACAAGCTCGGTCCCATCCACTTCATCGGCATCGGCGGCATCGGCATGTCCGGCATCGCCGAGGTGATGCACAATCTCGGCTACACCGTGCAGGGGTCGGACGCCAACGACAACGCCAATGTCCGGCGGCTCTCCGACAAGGGCATGCGCACCTTCATCGGTCACGAGGCCGGCAACGTCGAGGACGCCGCCCTGGTGGTGGTCTCCACCGCGATCCGCCGCGACAATCCCGAGCTCGTCGCCGCCCGCGAGCGCCGCCTGCCGGTGGTGCGCCGGGCCGAGATGCTGGCCGAGCTGATGCGCTTCAAGTCCTGCGTCGCCATCGCGGGCACCCACGGCAAGACCACGACGACCTCCCTGGTCGCCACCCTGCTGGATGCCGGCAACCTCGACCCGACCGTGATCAACGGCGGCATCATCAACGCCTACGGCACCAACGCCCGCATGGGCGAGGGCGAGTGGATGGTGGTGGAGGCCGACGAATCCGACGGCACCTTCCTGAAGCTGCCGGCCGACGTCGCCATCGTCACCAACATCGACCCCGAGCACCTCGACCATTTCGGCTCGTTCGACGCGGTCAAGGATGCCTTCCGGCGTTTCATCGACAACATCCCGTTCTACGGCTTTGCCGTGATGTGCATCGACCACCCGATCGTGCAGGACCTCGTCGGCCACATCGAGGACCGTCGCATCATCACCTACGGCGAGAATCCGCAGGCCGACGTCCGCCTCATCGACGTGGACCTGCGCGGTGGCCAGAGCCGCTTCCGCGTCATGATCCGCGACCGCCGCCCCGGCTTCCGCCTGGAGATGGAGGACCTCGTCCTGCCGATGCCGGGCAAGCACAACGCCCTGAACGCCACCGCGGCCCTCGCCGTCGCGCACGAGCTCGGTGTCGAGCCGGAGGCGATCCGCAAGGCGCTGGCCGGCTTCGGCGGGGTCAAGCGCCGCTTCACCCGCACCGGCGAGTGGAACGGGGCCCTGATCTTCGACGATTACGGACACCATCCGGTGGAAATCAAGGCGGTGCTCAAGGCCGCCCGCGCCTCCACCGAGAGCAACGTCATCGCCATCGTGCAGCCGCATCGCTACACCCGCCTCGCCTCGCTGTTCGACGATTTCTGCACCTGCTTCAACGATGCCGATACGGTCATCGTCGCCCCGGTCTACGCGGCGGGCGAGGCGCCGATCGAGGGCATGGACCGCGACGGCCTCGTCTCGGGCCTCAAGTCCCGCGGCCACCGCGACGCCATCGCGCTCCAGCGTTCGGAAGACCTCGCCGGTATCGTCGCCGGCCGCGCCAAGCCGGGCGACTACGTGGTCTGCCTCGGGGCCGGCAACATCACCCAATGGGCCTATGCGCTCCCGGGCGAACTCGCGGCTCTGGATGGTGTGAAGGCGTGAGACGCCGATGCGCGCTGCCTCGAAGGCGCGCACGCGCTTCCGCCGGATCTTGCGGGCCAACGAAACTGAGGCCGAACGGCGTCTCCGGTCGCACGTGGGGGATCGGCGCCTTGCTGGTTTCGAGTTCGTTCGGCAGGCGCAGATCGGTCCCCACATGGCCGACTTCGGCTGTCGCGAAGCGCGGCTCATCGTCGAGGCGGATGGTAGTCAGCACGCTGCGAACACGCACGATCAGGCCCGAGATGCCTGGTTGATCGCGCGCGGCTATCGCATCCCAAGCTTCTGGAATTCCGACATCATGCATCAAACCGATTGCATCCCCGCGCCGATCCTCGCGGCCCTCCCAGCCTCTCCCCGCTTGCGGGGAGAGGGCGCCGAACCTCTCGCCGCGTTCGGCGTGAGCCCGAAGGGCGGAGGTGAGGGGGCGTTTCTCATGGACGCACAGCCTCTGTCCCCGATGTCCCCTCACCCACTCTCCGCGCGCTTCGCCCACAACAAAGGAGGCGGGGCCATCTCCCCGCAAGCGGGGAGAGGGGAGGTGCTCGCATGACCGCCTTCCCGGACATCACGCCCGACATCCGTGCCCGGGCGCCCGGCCTGCGGGGGCGGCTGATCGCCAACCAGCCGCTCTCGGACCTGACCTGGTTCCGCGTCGGCGGTCCTGCCCAGGTGCTGTTCACCCCGGCCGATGCGGAGGACCTCGGCGTCCTGCTCGGCGCCCTCGATCCCGAGACCTCCGTCACCGTGATCGGCCTCGGCTCGAACCTCATCGTGCGGGACGGCGGCGTGCCCGGCGTGGTGATCCGGCTCGGCGGCAAGGCCTTCGGCACGGTGGCGATCGACGGCGAGACCCTGCGGGTCGGCACCGCGGTGCCGGACATGCGCCTCGCCAAGACGGCGGCCGAGGCCGGGCTCGACGGGCTCGCGTTCTTCCGCGGCATTCCCGGCTCGGTCGGCGGCGCCCTGCGCATGAACGCCGGCGCCCATGGCGGCGAGACCACCGACGTGCTGGTCGAAGCGCACGGCGTCGACCGCCAGGGCAACCCGCGCCGCTTCAGCCACGCCGAGATGGGCTTCGCCTACCGGCACAGCGGCGCCCCCGCCGACGTGATCTTCACTCAGGCGGTCTTCCGGGGCCGTCCGGGCGACCGCGCGGCCATCGAGGCCGAGATGGAGCGGGTGACGGCGGCGCGCGAGGCGGCCCAGCCGATCCGCGAGCGCACCGGCGGCTCGACCTTCAAGAACCCGCCCGGCGGCAAAGCCTGGCAACTCGTCGACGCCGCCGGCTGCCGTGGCCTCACGGTCGGCGGTGCGCAGGTCTCGGAGATGCACTGCAACTTCCTGATCAACCGCGACAACGCCACGGCCGCCGATATCGAGACCCTCGGCGAGGAGGTCCGCCGGCGGGTGCGCGAGACCTCCGGCATCGAGCTGCACTGGGAGATCAAGCGCATCGGCCGGTCGACACCCGCGGAGTAAGGCGGTAAGACGTAAGTTTTCTGCTGGAGAGTGGCCGATGACCGGTCGGGATGTTCTGACGACCTATTCGAAGGTCTCCGTGAAGAGCCAGACCGTGCTCCCGGCCGAGGTCCGCGAACGCCTCGGCATCGGCCCGGGCGACCGTCTTCGCTACGTGATCACGCCGGACGGTATCCGCATCGAGAAGGCGCGTCCCGAGGGCGAAGATCCCTTCGTGACCTTCACGGAATGGGCTGGGGCCGCCGACGAAGAAGCCTATGGCAATCTCTAGGGATCCCATCGGAGGCATGCTTGCCGCAGGCGCCGTCGTGGTCGTCCCATTTCCTTATTCCGACCGTCTCGCCGGGAAGCGTCGCCCGGCCGTCGTGGTCTCGGGACCGGCCGTCGCCGAGACGGGATTCGTCTGGATCGCCATGATCACCAGTGCGAACAACCCCGCCATGCGGGGCGATCAGGCCATCGACGATCTTGCCGCTGCCGGGCTCGATGCGCCTTCGGTCGTCAGACCCGTCAAGCTGGCCTGCATCGAACCGGCACGTATCCTCAAGCGGATCGGGACATTGCCGCCGGTGGTGGCCGGCGCGGTTTTCGATGCGATCCACGACAGGATCGGCCCCGGCCGGCCGGCGTGATGCCGCAATCCATGTCTGCGCAAATCTCAGGAGTCCCCATGTCCAAGCACGTCGCCGTCCTCATGGGCGGGTGGTCCTCCGAGCGGCCGGTCTCGCTGAATTCGGGCCAGGCCTGCGCCGACGCCCTCGAAGGTCAGGGCTTTCGCGTCACCCGCGTCGACGTCCAGCCCGACATCGCCACGGTGCTGACCGCCCTGCGGCCCGACGTGGCCTTCAACGCGCTGCACGGACCGGCGGGCGAGGACGGCACGATTCAGGGCCTGCTCGAACTCCTGCGCATCCCCTACACCCATTCCGGCGTACTCGCCTCGGCGCTGGCGATGCATAAGGAACGTGCCAAAGTGATCATGCGGGCGGCCGGAGTCAGTGTTCCGGAGGGCCGCGTCGTTAACCGTCATGAGGCCGCCAAGTCACACGTGCTGACGCCGCCCTACGTGCTCAAGCCGGTGGCCGAGGGCTCCTCCATGGGGGTCATCATCGTGCGCGACGGGCGCACCCATCCGCCCCAGGAAGTGGGCCGGGCCGATTGGGGCTATGGCGATGAAATCCTTGCGGAAACCTATGTCGCCGGGCGCGAGCTGACCTGCGCCGTGATGGGGGACAAGGCCCTCGGGGTGATTGAAATCAAGCCGGCTTCCGGGGAGTGGTACGACTTCGATGCGAAGTACGCCGAGGGGGGGTCGATCCACGTCCTCCCGGCAGAAATTAAACCAAATCTTTACCAGCGTGTCCAAGAGTTGTCGTTAACGGCGCATCAAGCACTCGGGTGCCGGGGCATCAGCCGTGCGGACCTTCGTTACGACGACACACCGGGTGGAACCGGTGCCCTCGTCGTCCTGGAGGTCAACACGCAACCCGGCATGACGAAGACGAGCTTGGTCCCGGAGATGGCAGCCCATGCGGGCTATGGTTTCGGTGAGCTCGTCCAATGGATGGTGGAGGACGCAACGTTGGGCCGGTAGGGGCCGAAGGTCCGCTCGGCGGTCCTGGCCCGCTGGGTCAAGCCTCGCTGGGTCACGGCTCGCTGGGGCCCGCCGCCGGCACGGTCGCCTCCGTCCGCGGGGCGCTCGCCGCCCGCCTGCGCCGCTTCACGCCCCCCGGCCGCCGCTCCCGCCTCGCGCTTCCGATCGAGCGCCGGGTTCCGCGCCACCTCGGCACGGCGGCGATGTCCGTTTCCTTCGCGGCCCTCGCCCTCGCCAGCTTCGTCGGCACCGGCGCCTACGACCGATTCGTGGCCGAGAACGGCCGTCCCCTCGACGTTCTGGCGCGCCTCGCCGGCTTCGGCGTCGAGCGCGTCACCATCTCGGGCATCGCCCGGCTCTATGAGCGCGAGGTGCTGCAGGCCGCCGGCATCGACGGCCACTCCTCCGTGGTGTTCTTCGACGTGGCCGAGGCCCGCGAGCGCCTGCTGGCGGTGCCGCTGATCGCCAGCGCCTCCGTGCGCAAGGTCTATCCGAACGAGATCGTCATCACCCAGGTGGAGCGCGAGCCCGCCGCCCTGTGGCAGCGCAACGGCGAGATCGCCGTGATCGCGGCCGACGGCACGGTGATCGACCAGATGCGCGACGACCGCTACGCCGCCCTGCCGCTGGTGGTCGGCGACGACGCCAACCTCAAGCTCAAGGACTACCTCGCCCTGATCGAGGCGGCCGGCTCGCTCGCCGAGCGCGTCAAGGCCGGGACCTACGTGTCCGGCCGGCGCTGGACCCTGAAACTCGACGGCGTCGACATCCGCCTGCCCGAGACCGGGGCGACCGAAGCGCTGGCCCGGTTGGTCAAGCTCGAGCGCGACAATCGCCTGCTCGAGAAGGACATCATCGCGGTGGACCTGCGCATGCCCGACCGGATCGTGGTGCGCCTCACCGAAGAGGCCGCCGCGGCCCGCGCCGAATCCCAGAAGAAGTCCAAGACCAAGGGGACCAGCACATGAGCCGCACGATCCGTCCGGCGCATCCCGCGTCCCGCCCCCGCCACACCCGTTCCGCCCGGTAGCCCGATGCACGACCCGCACGGCCTCACCCCACGCCTGAAGCCTCTCTCCGCCCGGCGCAGCACCACCCTCTCGGTGCTCGACATCGGAACGAGCAAGGTCGTCTGCCTCATCGCCGAGCTTCAGCCGGCCGAGGCCCTCACCACCCTGCGCGGACGCACCCATTTCGCCCGCGTCATCGGCATCGGCCACCAGCGCTCGCAGGGGCTCAAGGGCGGCGTCATCGTCGACCTCGAGGCCGCCGAGAGCGCGATCCGCCAGGCGGTCCACGCCGCCGAGCGGATGGCCAAGGTCGAGGTGCAGTCGGTCATCGTCAACATGTCCGGCGGCCGCATCGGCTCGCAGCACTTCGAGGCCCGCGTCGGCACCCGCACCGGCACCGTCACGGGTTCCGACGTGGAGCGCGTGCTGGAGACCGCCTCCGCCCACGGCGTCAGCCCCGGCCGGGCCGTGCTCCACGCCCTGCCCACCGGCTACGCCATCGACGGCCAGGGCACGGTCATCGATCCGTCGGGCATGATGGGCGATGCCCTCGGGGTCGACCTCCACGTGGTCACCGGCGAGGCGGCGGCCGCCCGCAATCTCATGCTCGCGGTCGAGCATTGCCACCTCGGCGTCGAGGCGGTGATCGCCACCCCCTACGCCGCCGGGCTCTCGGCCCTGGTCGACGACGAGGCCGAAATGGGCGTCGCCGTGGTCGACATGGGCGGGGGCACCACCAGCGTCGGCGTGTTCTCCGGTGGCCATCTCGTCCACGTCGATGCGGTCGCGGTCGGCGGCCATCACGTCACCATGGACATCGCCCGCGGCCTCTCCACCCGGGTCGCCGCGGCCGAGCGCCTCAAGACCCTGTACGGCTCGGCCATCGCCACCGCCTCCGACGAGCGCGACATGATCGCGGTCCACGGGGTTGGCGAGGACGAGGGCGACGCCCCCACCCATGTGCCGCGCTCGCAGCTCGTGCGGATCATCCGCCCGCGCGTCGAGGAGGTGGTGGAGCTGGTGCGCGACCGCCTCCGGGCCGCCGGCTTCTCGGCCCAGGCCGGGCGCCGGGTGGTGCTGACGGGCGGCGCCAGTCAGCTCGTGGGTCTGCCCGAGGTGGCCCGCCGGGTCATGGAAGGTCAGGTCCGCATCGGCCGCCCCCTGGGCATCCGGGGCCTGCCGGAAGCCGCCAAGGGCCCCGCCTTCTCGGCGGCGGTGGGCCTGCTGGTCTACCCGCAGGTGGCGCATGCGGAGCATTTCGAGCCGCGGGGCCATGGCGCCTTCGCCGGCACGGGAACGGACGGCTACCTCTCGCGCGTCGGACGCTGGATCCGCGAGAGTTTCTGAGAACGACCGCCGTCGCGCCCCAAACCCCGGGTATCGGGGTGGGTGCGAACGGCCAGACGAGAATCGGCGCCTCCCTCAACCGAGGCGTCAAATGAAACGTGAAAGGCACGAGAGGCTCGACACCATGGCCATCAGTCTGCAGGCGCCGGATATCCGTGAACTCAAGCCCCGCATCACCGTCTTCGGTGTCGGCGGAGCCGGCGGCAACGCCGTCAACAACATGATCGAATCCGGCCTTCTCGGCTGCGAGTTCGTGGTCGCCAACACCGACGCCCAGGCGCTCACCTCCTCGAAGGCCGAGCGCGTGATCCAGATGGGTCTCGGCGTCACCCAGGGGCTCGGCGCCGGTTCGCACCCCGAGGTCGGCTCGGCGGCGGCCGATGAGGTCATCGACGAGATCCGGGACCAGCTCTCGGGCGCCCACATGTGCTTCATCACCGCCGGGATGGGCGGCGGCACCGGCACCGGTGCGGCCCCCGTCATCGCCCGCGCCGCCCGCGACATGGGCATCCTCACCGTCGGTGTCGTGACCAAGCCGTTCCAGTTCGAGGGCGTGCGCCGCATGCGCACTGCCGAGGCCGGCATCCAGGAGCTGCAGGCCGCCGTCGACACCCTGATCGTCATCCCGAACCAGAATCTGTTCCGGGTCGCCAACGAGAAGACCACCTTCGCCGACGCCTTCGCGATGGCCGACCAGGTGCTCTATTCCGGCGTCGCCTGCATCACTGACCTGATGGTCAAGGAAGGCCTGATCAACCTCGACTTCGCCGACGTTCGCGCCATCATGCGCGGCATGGGCAAGGCCATGATGGGCACCGGCGAGGCCTCGGGCGAGAACCGCGCCAATCGCGCCGCGGAAGCCGCAATCGCCAACCCGCTCCTTGACGACGTCTCGATGAAGGGCGCGCGCGGCCTGCTGATCTCGATCACCGGCGGCAACGACCTCACCCTCTACGAGCTCGACGAGGCTGCCACCCGCATCCGCGAGGAAGTGGATTCGGACGCCAACATCATCCTGGGCGCGACCTTCGACGAGAGCCTCGACGGCATCATCCGGGTCTCGGTGGTCGCCACCGGTATCGAGCCGGCGCTGATCGCCGCCAACTCCCAGAACAACCCCGACATCGTGCAGACCGAGCAGCGCATCGCCGAAGTCGCCGAGCGCCTGCGTGCGGAAGCGAGGGCGCGGGCCGCACAGCCCGCGCCGACCTTTCGCCCCGCCGGACAGGACGGTTCCGTAGCGGCTCCGTCCGCCCCGTCGGCCGCTCCGGCTCCGGTTCAGGCCATTCCGGCCCAGGCCCCGGTGCAGCAGACCCTCCGTGCGCCCGAGCCGGCGGCCCTCGCCCCCGAGCCGATGCGGGTGGAGCTGCCCCAGGCGCCGGTGATGCGTGACGAGGTGATGCTGACTCAGACACAGCCCCGCGCCGCCATGGCCTACGAGCCCGCGCCGCTGCCGGCGCCCGAGCCGGTCCTGCAGCATGCCGCCGGCCCGTTCGTGCCGCCGCGCCCGGCGGTGGCGGTCGCCCGTGCGCCGCGCATGCCGCAGATCCAGGACCTGCCGCTGCCGGCCCAGGCCCAGCTGCGGGCCCGCGAGGAGCAGCCGGCGGCCGAGCCGGCCGGCGACTCCAAGCGCATGACCCTGCTGCGCCGTCTCGCGACGGTCGGCTTCGGTGGACGCCGCGAGGAGACCGAGGCCGCGCCGGCCCCGCAGATGCGGGCGCCCGTCGCTCCGGCTCCCCAGGCGGCCGCTCCGGCCGAGTATCCCAAGCGCGCCCCCGTCCAGGCTCCGCCGGCCTACCGTCCGGCTCAGGGCAACCTCGATCCGCAGGGTCGCGTCGCGCCCCAGTCCCGGATGATGGACGACGATCAGCTCGAAATCCCGGCCTTCCTGCGCCGTCAGGCCAACTGAGACGGGGGCCGATCGACCCTCTACCCGCCGGCTGAGATATTTCAGCCACAGGCCCGGAGCCTCACGGCTCCGGGCTATGCTTGTTGTTAACCTACTGTGCCAAAATGGGTTTCGGATTCGCTGGCGGAAACCGGGACTGTAACAGAGCGTAAGAATCCGTGATTTGGCCTGCCTTTGAGGCGCGGCTATACGAATTTTGGAACGAAAAGGCGCGGCGGTTTCGGCCGTCAAGCGCCGGCAGGGGCTTCAAGCAGCGGACGGATCGACAAGGGCGAAAAGCGCATCTCAACGGGATGGGCGCGCCTGATCACGGCCGAGGGCTATGGAATGCGAACGAACCAACAGACAACTCTCAAAGCCCCCGCGACCCTGAGCGGCATCGGCGTCCACTCCGGGAACCCGGTCGAGATCACGCTGCATCCAGCGCCCGCCAATCACGGAATCGCCTTCCTCCGCACCGGAATGGCCACCGGCAACGACCGGCTCATCAAGGCCCACCACGCCTGCGTCTCTGCCACCGAGCTCTGCACCGTGATCGGTGATGTCGAGAGCGGCGCCGTCGCCACCATCGAGCACCTGATGTCGGCGCTCTACGGTCTCGGGATCGACAACGTCCTGGTCGAGATCGACGGCCCCGAGATGCCCATTCTCGACGGCAGCGCGCGTCCCTACGTCGAGGCCATCGACGCCGTCGGCATCGGGACCTGCGGCGCCCCCCGGCGCTGGATCAAGGTTCTCCGCTCCGTCCGCATCGAGGTCGGCCGCGCCTTCGCCGAACTCCGCCCCATCGACCGGGGCTTCCGCCTCGATGTCGAGATCGATTTCGAGAACCCGGTGATCGGCCGCAGCCGCAAGGCGATGGACCTGACCCCCGCCGCCTATCGCCGCGAGATCGCCGGCGCCCGGACCTTCGGCATGATGCGGGATGTGGAGCGCTACTGGAAGGCGGGCTTCGCCCTCGGCGCTTCCCTGGAGAACACCGTCGCGGTCGGGGAGACCGCCGTGGTCAACCCCGAGGGCCTGCGCTACGCCGACGAGTTCGTCCGGCACAAGTTCCTCGATGCGGTCGGCGACCTGGCTCTGGCCGGCCTGCCGATCCAGGGCGGCTACCGCTCCTATTGCGGCGGCCATCGTATGAATGTCGGCATCCTCACCGCCCTGTTCTGCGATCGCGCCAACTACGCCATCGTCGAGGCGCCCGGCGCCCGCCGCGAGACCAGCCTGACCGAATTCGGAGCCAGCCTCGGCATGGCCGCCTTCGTCGGCGATCTGTAGCGCCACCGACACATCGGTCGTTTCTGTTAAGGGTTCAGCCCGCCCGCCGCTTTCACGCCCAAATCGCGCTTCACGGTGAAGCGAGCGTGAAACGGGACGTCCGTCCGGTGTGCAGCGCACCCGGATCGTGGCATGAGGCCGTCAGCCACGCGACCGACCTTTAGTGATGGCGTGACGACGCGTGTCCAAAAACGGACCCGTCTGTTGGGGGAAGACCGGAATGCGCCTTACTCATCCCAACCGCGGTGCGATGGCGGCCGTGCTGGTGACCGTGATGGGCTTCGGGCTCGGCGGCTGCGATGCCCTCGATTCGATCAATCCCTTTGCCGAAAAGTACAAGCCCGAAGTCATCCCGGATGTTCCCGCCGACAAGCTCTACAGTGAGGGCTTGGCGCGGATGGAGGACAAGGACTACGAGGGCGCCTCGAAGAAGTTCGGTGAACTCGACAAGGCCTACAGCTACTCGGACTGGTCGCGCAAAGCGCTGCTGATGACCGCCTACTCGAATTACGAGGGCGCCAAGTACGACGACGCGATCAACGCGTCGAAGCGCTACCTTCAGCGCCATCCGGCCAGCAAGGACGCGGCCTACGCCCAGTACCTGATGGCGATGTCGCACTACAAGCAGATCCCCGACGTGACCCGCGACCAGGACCGCTCCGAGAAGGCGCTGGCAGGCCTGCAGGAGCTCGTCCAGAAGTATCCGACTTCGGAATACGCCGCCGACGCCAAGGCCAAGATCCAGATCACCCGCGACCAGCTCGCCGGCAAGGAGATGGAGGTCGGTCGCTTCTACCTGGAGCGCCGCAACTTCCCGGCCGCGATCAACCGGTTTCGCGACGTGGTCAGCAAGTACCAGACGACCCGGCACGCCGAGGAAGCCCTCGAGCGTCTGACCGAGGCCTACATGGCTCTCGGCCTGACTCAGGAGGCTCAGACCTCCGCCGCCGTGCTCGGGCATAACTTCCCCGACAGCCCCTGGTACAAGGACGCCCACGCGCTCCTGCAGAACGGGGGCCTGGAGCCGCGCGAGGAGAAGACCTCGTGGATCAGCAAGGTCTATCGCGGCGTCATCGGGCGCACCGCCGAGGCCCAGTAGGCCCGACGCCGTTCCGGCGCCCGTCCGGCGATCCGCGTGCCGCTTTGCCGCTCCCCGTGGGGGCGGCATCTTTTTGCGTGAAGCCGGCGGCACTTCGCCGTAAAGACAGCGCCAGCGTTCACAACGGGACCCCAGACGCGGCATGCTGAGCCAGCTCGCGATCCGCGACATCGTTCTCATCGACAAGCTCGTCCTGAATTTCCGCGAGGGCCTCAGCGTCCTCACCGGTGAAACGGGTGCGGGCAAGTCAATCCTGCTCGATGCCTTCGCGCTGGCCCTCGGCGGCCGCGGCGACGGCCGCCTCGTGCGTCATGGGGAAGGGCAGGGCGCCGTCACCGCGGTGTTCGACGTGCCCCTCGACCATCCGGCGCGCACGCTCGCGGCGCAGGCCGAGATCGACACCGAGGGCGACCTGATCCTGCGCCGCGTGCAGATGGCCGATGGGCGAACCCGGGCCTTCATCAACGACCAAGCGGTGGGCGTGCAGGTCCTGCGGGCCATCGGCGCCGCCCTGGTGGAGATCCACGGACAGCACGACGACCGGGCCCTGGCCGATCCCACCACCCACCGGGCCATCCTTGATGCGTTCGGGGGCCTGCAGGGGCCTCTGACCCAGGTCGGCGAGGCGGCCCGGCGGGTGAAGGTCGCCCGCAGCGCTTTGGCCGAGCACCGCGCCCGCGTCGAGGCCGCCGCCAAGGAGTCCGACTTCCTGCGTCACGCCGTGGCGGAACTGGAGACGCTGGCCCCTGAGCCGGGCGAGGAGACGACGCTGGCCGAGCGCCGCACGGTGATGCAACAGAGCGAGAAGGTCGCCCGCGAACTGAACGAGGCGATCGAAGCCTCGGGCGGCGGCATCGTCTCCCACCTGTCCTCGGCCCTGCGCAAGCTGGAACGGCGGGCGTCGCAGCTGCCGGCCCTGGTCGAGCCCTGCGTCGCCGCCCTGGATGCGGCCTTGACCGCCCTCGACGAGGCCCACACGGTTCTCGACGCGGCTTTGCGCGAGGCGGAGTTCGATCCGCGCGAGCTGGAACGGGTGGAGGAGCGCCTGTTCGCGCTCCGTGCCGCCGGGCGCAAGTACCAGGTGCCGGTGGACGACCTCGCGGCTCTGCGCGAGCGCTACGCGGCCGATGTGGCGGCGATCGACGCCGGCGCCGAGGCCCTGGGTGGACTCGAGGGCACCCTCGCGGCAGCCGAGGCGGCCTACGCCAAGGCGGCCGCCAAGCTGACCGAGGGGCGCAAGCGCGCCGCCAAGGCTCTCGACGCGGCGGTCAAGGCCGAGCTGCCCCCGCTCAAGCTGGAGCGCGCCCGCTTCATTACCGAGATCGCCACCGATCCGGACTCGCGCGATCCCTCCGGCTATGACCGCGTGGAGTTCTGGGCCCAGACCAATCCGGGCACCCGGCCGGGACCGATGATGAAGGTCGCCTCGGGTGGCGAGCTTTCGCGCTTCATGCTCGCCCTCAAGGTGGTGCTGGCCGACAAGGGCTCGGCCCCGACCCTGATCTTCGACGAGATCGACACCGGCGTCGGCGGCGCCGTGGCCGATGCCATCGGCGCCCGGCTCGGGCGCCTCGCCACGCAGGTGCAGGTGGTGGCGGTGACGCATGCGCCGCAGGTCGCCGCCCGGGCGGAAACGCATTTCCTGATCGCCAAGGACCCGGTCAAGGGCAGCGACCGGGTCGCCACGCAGGTCTCGTCCCTCGAAGCCCCGGCCCGCCGCGAGGAGATCGCCCGCATGCTCGCCGGCGCCACCGTCACCGACGAGGCCCGGGCCGCCGCAGCCCGCCTGCTTCAGGCAGCCGAAGCCTGATGGCCAACGTCTGACCGCCAACGCCTCTCGCAGCTGGGCAACCCAGAGTTAACGTTTTCTTAACCATGTTCGGTGACACTCGCTAAACCACAAGTGCGCTCCGATTCGGCGCCGGCGTTGGATCGCTCGAACGAGGGACTGAGACGTTGGACCAGAGAGTAAGCGACGGCGACATGCGGGAGGACGGTATGAACGCCTGCCAGCCCAGCCTGACCGACGACACGCGTCATCGTCTCGGGACCGCGCTCCGTTCGATCTACGAGGAGACCTGCGACACGCAGCCGATCCCCGACAGCCAGATCGACCTTCTCCTGCGCCTTCGGCACAAGGAGCGCGACCGGCGTCGCTTCGACTGAGCCCGTCTACCAGCGTCGCGCGTTCGGCAGGCGCTTATATTCGGCGGCTCGGATCAGAGTCATGACCCGGTCGAGGCTGACCAGCAGCGACTGCTCGTCGGCCGTGGCCTGATCGATCGCATCCTGACCGGGGCCGAACTGCCGCTTCAGCTGAACCAGCGCCAATTGCCGCTCCAGTTCCTCGCGCTGTCCATGCAGGTCGAGGAAAGCGGCTTCGTCGGCATCGATCGTGCTCGTCGGCTCCGTCACGGCGCGTCACCTTCTTGCGCCGATCGGGAACCGGCGACGGGGATCAACGCACGAAGTCTCGAAACCGTGCCGTCACGCGGGACTTTGCCGGCAGGGCTTTTGGCCCCTCTGCCTCGGCCCGCAAGGTGTCGGATCAGCGAAAGCCGCCGACGCGCCGGTCGCGCTTGCGCTCGGCCGCCGGCTGATAGGCGATCTGCGCGTGGGCGGTGCAATAGGGCAGGCCGGTGATCGCGCGATCGCCGCAATAGTGGAAGTCGGGCGAGGTCGGGTCGCCGATCGGCCAGCGGCACATCGACTCCCGCAGGTCCATGATAGTCACCCGACGGGTGATCGACAGGGACACCGGTGCCACCAGCGTCGGTGCGGCGGGCGCGCCTTCGAAGCGGGCAGGCGCGCCGTCCGTCTCGGCGACAACCGCGACGGGCATCTCCGCCTCCGGCTCCGTCTCACGACCGATCTTGCGCGGCGCCACGCCGGGCGTCTCCGCCGACTTGACCCGGCCCGAGAGCCCGAGCCGGTGCACCTTGCCGATCACCGCATTGCGGGTGACGCTGCCGAGCTGCGTGGCGATCTGGCTGGCGCTCAGGCCGTCTTCCCACAGGCGACGCAGCAGCTCGACCCGCTCGTCTGACCAACCCGGGACCGTTTCCATCATCGCCCCCTCCGAAATCGTCCGCATCTGCCCCAGCGACTCGCAAAACGCCCCGAACCCCGGCCGATGGCACGGGCAGAAGGGCGATTCTCGGTGATGGGCAGCGGCCCCCCGGCCGTCGATGGAGGGGACCGTACAGGAGCCTGAGACGCGGAGGCAAGTGCGACGGCGACGGAGGTTCCATGCCCGGCGCACCTGTCCACCGCCAAAGGCCAAGCCTTTCGGGGCCAACGGCAGCAAGCCTTTCGCGGCCGGCGGCGGCAAGCCCTTCGGAGCCCCCGCGGCAGCACACATCTCGCGGCGCGCGGCAGGATGGGGTACAGCCCCGGCATCCCCCCGCCCTCACGCCTGCGGCGATGGTCCCCGTCCCGATCCGCCTCGCGGCGCCTCCCGTCCCGCGCGCGTCCCTTCTGCGAGTGCCCATGACCGCCCCTCCGCCCATGACTGCCTCCCCGTCCATGACCGCCCCTCCGCCCATGACCGCCCTGCCGCCCATCGCCGTCTTCGACCTCGACGGAACCCTGGCCGAGACCGCCGGCGATCTCATCGGCACGCTCAACGTCATCCTGCGGCGCGAGGGGCTTCAGGCGCTGCCCCTGGAGCAGGCCCGCGACATGATCGGCGCCGGTGCCAAGGCGCTGATCCAGCGCGGCTTCACCACGGCGGGCGAGCCCCTCACGACCGAGCGGCTGGAAGCGTTGTTCTCGGACTTCATCGCCCATTACGGCGACCACCTGTGCGAGCAGTCGCACCTGTTCCCCGGCGTGGTCGAGGCGCTCGACGCGCTCGACGCGCGCGGCTTCCTCCTGGCCGTCTGCACCAACAAGTACGAGGGGCAGGCCATCCGGCTGCTGCAACTCCTCGGCATCGCCGACCGCTTCGCCACCATCTGCGGCCGCGAGACCTTCCCCTATTTCAAGCCCGACCCGCGCCACATCACGATGACCATCGCGCAGGCCGGCGGCGATCCCGCCCGCGCCGTGATGGTGGGCGATTCCCGTGCCGACATCGACGCGGCCAAGGCCGCCGGCATTCCGGTGGTGGCGGTTCCGTTCGGCTACACGGACCGGCCGGTCACCGAACTCGGCCCCGACCGGGTCATCGCCCATTTCGACGACCTCGGCGCGGCGGTGGCGGCCCTGGTGCCAGCCGCCTGAACCTGAGCCAAAGCCGCTGCGACGGGCTGCGTCCCCGGCGCAACGAAAAAAGGCCGCCCCATGGGGCGGCCCTTCGGCATTCAGAATGGAGACGACGCGCTCAGTTGATGCGGTCGGCCAGGTTGGCCGAGTGGGCGTGCTCGCCGGCGATGTAGGGCAGCGCTTGGTTGGCGAACTCACGACCCTGGGCGTTGTCGCCGTTGCGGGCGTAGGAGGCGTAGAGGCCGAGGGTGCGGGCGTCCGACCGAGCCTGCTGGTCCACGTAGGTGCGGTCGAAGTCGCGTCCGGCGCGGGCCGACTTCAGGCGATCGATACGACCCTGACCTTCGGTGCCGATGGCGACGCGGCGACCCGGCTCGGAGGGGCTGTTGTCGATGAGACCGACGCCGCCGAGGACGCCACCGACCACGCGCTGGGCGATGCCGGCCGAGATGGTGACGGGAGCGAGGATCACGCCGACCGGGTTGTCGAGGCGGGTCTCGAAGGGCTGGGAATCCGACACCACGGTGCCGCCAGCGGTCAGCGAGGTGCCCTCGGGCAGCAGCGCCTGAGTGGTGGCCTTGCGCTCGACGAGGACGTTGTGAGCGTACTGGCGCACGCGCGGGTTGCGAGACCGCTCGAGGGCGATGCGGCTCGACTCGATGCTGACGGCGTCCGAGCGAAGAGCTGCGGCGCGGAAGTCGGAGGTGTCGGTCACGGCCGGCTGGTTGCCGTCGAACTGCGGGGCGACGCGGAACGACAGGGGCTCCTGGGCCAGGGCCGGGGTGGCGAGGGCAGCGACCGACAGGCCGAGGGCGGCAAGGAAGGTTTTGGTCATGGCGGGTTCTCTTTCCGTGGCGCCCTTGGTGGCGCCGTTGGCGAACATCGTTTGCGGTGCGGCAACACCCGACGTCCGGAGCCGTTCCAACCCTGCGTCGCATTGGAGCATTGCGTGGGGAGGGGTGTCAGGCCGTGGCCGCCACTCCAGCCTAAGGTCCGGTCGCGCGGAACGACGTCGCCCCGCGGCGCCATCCGCGCGTCAGTGCGCCTCCTCCCAGTTCATCGCCGCCCGGGCCTCGACCACCAGCGGCACCTTGAGGGTCAGGGCCGGGGCCGGGGCCTCGACCATGATGCGGGTGATGACGGGCAGCGCCTTCTCCACCTCGTCCTCGGGGGCCTCGAACACCAGCTCGTCATGCACCTGCAGCAGCATGCGCAGGTTCAGCTTTTCGGCCTTCAGAGCATCCTCCATCCGGATCATCGCCCGGCGGATGATGTCGGCGGCCGAGCCCTGGATCGGGGCGTTGATGGCCTGACGCTCGACGCTGGCCCGCTCGTTCGGGTTGTTCGATCGGATCTGCGGATAGTGGCAGACGCGGCCGAACAGGGTGGTGACGTAGCCGAGATCGCGGCACCGGCGCTTGGTGTCGTCGATATAGGCGCGGATGCCGGGGAAGCGCTCGAAATACTGCTTGATGAAGGCGCCGGCCTCCTCGCGGCCGATGCCGAGGCGGTCGGCGAGGCCGAAGGCCGAAATGCCGTAGATGATGCCGAAGTTGATGGTCTTGGCGCGCCGCCGCAGGTCCGGCGTCATCTCCGACAGGGGCACCCCGAACATCGCGCTGGCGGTGGCCGCGTGGATGTCGATGCCGTCCGCGAATGCTTGGCGCAGCTGTGGGATATCGGCGATGTGGGCGAGCAGGCGCAGCTCGATCTGGCTGTAATCGGCCGAGATCAGGCGGTTGCCCTCCTGGGCCACGAAGGCGCGCCGGATGCGGCGCCCCTCCTCCGTGCGGATCGGGATGTTCTGCAGGTTCGGCTCCGAGGAGGAGAGCCGGCCCGTGGTGGTGGCGGCGAGCGAGAACGAGGTGTGGACCCGGTCGGTCTCGCGGTTGGCGTGGACCTGCAGCGAATCCGTGTAGGTGGATTTCAGCTTGGCGAGCTGGCGCCATTCGAGGATCTTCTTCGGAAGGTCGTGCCCGGCCTGGGCCAGCTCCTCCAGCAGGGTCGCGGGTGTGGCCCACTGTCCGGACGGCGTCTTCTTGGCACCGGGCAGTCCCATCTTGCCGAACAGGATGTCGCCGATCTGCTTCGGCGACGAGACCTGGAATGTTTCGCCCGCATCCGCCTGGATCTCCTCCTCGAGGCGCACCAGGATCTGCGAGAAATCGCCCGACAGGCGGCTCAGCATGTTGCGGTCGATGCGGATACCCTCCGCCTCCATCCGGGCGATCACCGGCACCAGCGGACGCTCCAGGGTCTCGTAGACCGCGACCCGCTTCTCGGCCACGAGGCGGGGCTTCATCATCCGCCACAGGCGCAGGGTGACGTCCGCATCCTCGGCCGCGTAGGCGGTGGCCTTGTCGAGGGGCACCCGGTCGAAGGTGACCTTGGCCCGCCCGGTGCCGGCCACGTCCGAGAAGGTGATGGGCTGGTGGCCGAGATGGCGGCGGGCGAGCTCGTCCATGCCGTGGCCGCCCTTGCCGGCATCGAGCACGTAGGAGATCAGCATGGTGTCGTCGAAGGGCGCCACCCGGATGCCGGAGCGGCCGAGCACGGCGAAGTCGTATTTCAGGTTCTGGCCGACCTTGAGCACGCCGGGATTTTCGAGCAACGGCTTCAGGCGCTCGATCACGACCTTGACGGCGATCTGGCCCGCCAGCGGCTGGAACACGTCGGTGGCCGCCTTGGCGTCGCCGAACAGGTCGCCCTCCGCACCCGTCACGGGCTCCACGTGCCGGAGCGGGATGTAGGCCGCCCGGCCCGGTGCGACGCAGAGCGATATGCCGACGAGGTTGGCGCTGTTGGCGTCGAGGGAATCCGTCTCGGTGTCGACGGCGATCACGCCGGCCTCCTCGGCCTCGGAGATCCAGGCATCGAGTTGTTCGACCGACCCGATCGTCTCGTAGGCCGCCGTGTCGAACGGCTTGACCGATTCCGCCGCCCGGGCCGCCACGAGGTTAGCGGGCGTCGGCTCGGACGACCCGCGGGGCTTCGGGGCGACGTCGGGCAGGCCGAGATCGGCGAAGGGGTCGATCTCGGCCTGCCCGGCGCCGGACGCGGTCTCGGGATCGACCGGAACGGGATCGCCGTGAGCGTCGGGGAAGAACGGTGCGTCGGGCTCGGGCTCCCGGTTCGGCAGCAGGGCCGGGTCGGGCTGCACCGCCTCCGGGTCGACATGGAGCATCTGGGCGATGCGCCGCGTCAGGGTGTTGAACTCCATCGCCTTGAGAAAGCCGACGAGCTTCTGCGGATCGGGCTTGGGCAGCCGCAGGTCGTCGAGGGGGATCGGAACCGGCACGTTCTCTTCGAGCGCCACCAGCTTTCGCGAGAGCCGGGCCTGATCGATGCTGGCCAGCAGGGTTTCGCGGCGTTTGGGCTGCTTGATCTCGGCGGCGCGCTCCAGCAGCGCGTCGAGGCTGCCGTATTCCTTGATCAGGGCGGCGGCCGTCTTCAGGCCGATACCGGGCACGCCCGGCACGTTGTCCGAGGTGTCGCCGATCAGCGCCAGGGCATCGCCGATCTGCTCCGGCTGAAGGCCTTCCCACTTGGCGATGATGGCGTCGCGGTCGAGATTGCGCTCGGGCCGGTAGCCGGCCTTGCCCTTGGAGCCGGATTCGAAATCGTAGAACCGCACGAGGGGGCCGACGAGCTGCATCAGGTCCTTGTCGGAGGACACGATGATGACGCCGGCGCCCCGCGCCTCGGCCTGACGCGAATAGGTGGCGATCAGGTCGTCGGCCTCGTAGCGGATCAGCTCGATCGGCTGCAGGCCGAAGGCCCGCACCGCGTCGCGCATCAGCGGCATCTGGCGCTTGAGGTCGTCCGGCGCATCCGGCCGGTGGCCCTTGTAGTCGGGAAACATCTCTTTGCGGAACGAGCCTTCCGACTTGTCGAACACGATGGCGAGGTGCGTCGGCATCACGCCGGCGGCCCCCTCCTGCACGAACTGGGCGATCTTGGTGCAGAACAGACGCACCGCCCCGGTCGGCAGGCCGTCCGACGGCCGGGTGTTGTACTTCTGGTCCTGGTTGATCGACTGGAAGTAGGCCCGGAAGATGAATGACGAGCCGTCGACCAGGATGATCTGATCGCCGGGGCCGACGGGAGCGGAGGCGGGAGCGGTCATCGGGCGGTACGGTCTCGCATCGGTAATGTCGGGGCGCCCGCCCTCAGGGCGTCGGCGGCCCGCGCAGTTCGGCGTGGCAGGCCGCGACGATCGGAGTCAGCAGGTCGTGGACGGTCTTCCAGACGATGTCCAGCGCCACCCGATGATAGGCGTGCCGGTATAAATTTCCCGCATCCGCGATGTCGCGCCAGGGGATGTCCGGATGGCGCGCCTTGGTCTCGGAGTCGATCCGACGGCTCGCTTCCGAGATGATCTCAAGGCAGCGAACGACGGCGTATTGTGTTTTCTGATCGGCCTCGAATGCGGCAAAGCTCATGTCGGCCGTGAAGTCGAGGGCCGCCTGGGCATTGGCGATGATGTCCTCGCAAGCGTCGAACGTGCGCTCAGAAGACAGGGATGGCATCGCGCTCGATTCTCGCCCTGACCCGGTCCTTCAAGGTCTTCCGATCGACGACGTCGACGGCCACGGGAAACAAGTCCGCGATCAGGTGACAGAGTCCGACATAGCCGTAGACGTCGAGCTTCAGGGTGTCATCGAGGTCGATCACCACATCGACGTCGCTGGTCGCATGTGCTTCGCCCCGGGCCGTCGAGCCGAACAAAGCGGCATGGGAGATCCCGCGTTCCCGCAGGGCGGGTGCGTGAGCGCGCAGAATGGCGATGGCGGCGTCGCGGTCCATGGCGGCAATCTACCGCAATACCTCGGGACGCCGAAAGACCCTTCAGGTCGCCGCCCCCACCGTATCGGCCATCTGGGCGTCGCGGGTGCCCAAAGGCTGCTCGGGTCCGCGGGTGGTGTCGGCCTCGGTCTGGTGCTCCATCTCGGCGTTGATCTCGGCGCCGACGAGCACGATCGTGGTCGAGATCCAGATCCAGGTCATGAAGCCGATCACGGCGCCCAGCGAGCCGTAGGTCTCGTTGTACTTGCCGAAATTGGCGACGTACCAGGAGAAGCCGAGCGAGGTGACCAGCCAGGCCACCGCCGCGACGGCGCTGCCCCAGGTCACCCAGCGCCAGCGCGGCGCGTCGCGGCTCGGGCCGTAGCGATAGAGCAGGGCGAGGCCGCCCAGCACGCCGGCGAGCAGCACCGGCCAGCGCAGCAGGGCGATGTACCAGGCCTCCGAGCTCAGTCCGATGATGTTGATCGCGGCCGGCACCACGACGATACCGACCAGCGCCAGGATGATGAACAGCAGCGCGCCGCCCGTGAAGGCGAGGGAGCGCAGGTTGAGCCAGATGAAGCTGCGCGTTTCGCGCTCCTCGTAGACGATGTTGAGCGCGGAGAAGACCGCCTTCATGCCGCCGTTGGCGCTCCACAGCGACAGCACGATGCCGGTGAAGAAGGTCAGCCCCAGCGTGGTGTCGCCCTTGGCGGCGATGCGCTTCACCTGCTCGCCGATGATGTCGAGGGCGCCGGAGGGAACCACCCCCTGCAGGGTCTGCAAATGCTCGTTGATGGTGACCACGTCCGCCACCAGTCCATAGCAGGACACCAGGGCCGCGATGGCGGGGAAGATCGCCAGCAGCACGTAGAACGTCACTCCGGCGGCGACCGAGACGATGTTGTTCTCCGAGACGTCGTGGAACACCCGCAGGCCGATATCCTTCCAGCCCTTGGCGGGAATGTCCGAGGGCGTCCGGGCGCCCCGGCCGCGGTCGGCCTCCCGCGCCGCCACCTGCCGTGCCTCGGGGCCGGCATGGGACGGGGAAGTTTGGCGGGACGGGTCGTTCGGGGTCGCTGGAGAAGGCCGTGCGACCGTGCCCCCCGTCCGGCGCGGCAGGGCGACCAAGCCCAGCAATGCGCTGGCGAGCGCGACGGTCCAAAGCGTCGAATGCATGTCCCTGGTTGTATTCGTGGTGGTCGATGTCTCGTCGGGTAATGTCATCGATCGTCTGTTCCGCCGGATGGAGCGTACTTGCAAGATGACGCATGAATTCGTCACGCGCGCATACCTTGCCTCGACAACGGAGCGTGGCGGCTGAGAGTTTCATCCGCCCTCACGGAATCGCGAGGCGGCGGCGCGGGGCGGGTTTATTCCCCGAAACCCGCCGCGCGCGCCGAGCGTTGTGCGTCGCGGCACCCGAGGCGCCGCGGGCTGCGGAATTTCGGGCGCATCTCGGACGTGAAGCCGGTTGGCCGCTTGCCCCGGCGGGCGGCAGGCGGCACGGCCCTTGGACCCCTGTCCCTCGACCCGGAGACTCCCGCCCCGTGCCGCACGCGACCGAGCTGATCGCCATCATCGCCCTGGGCCTCGTGCTGGCCTTCGTCTGCGGAATGGCGGCACAGCGCCTCCGGTTGCCGCCCCTGGTCGGGTATCTCCTCGCCGGCGTCCTGGTCGGCCCCTACACGCCGGGCTTCGTCGGCAACAGCCAGCTCGCCGGCCAGCTCGCCGAGATCGGCGTGATCCTGCTGATGTTCGGCGTCGGCCTGCACTTCTCGATCAAGGACCTGATGGCGGTGCGCGGCATCGCGTTGCCGGGTGCCATCGTGCAGATCGTGGCGGCGACTGCGATGGGGGGCGCCCTGGCACTGGCCTGGGGCTGGGGCCTCGGGGCCGGCCTCGTCTTCGGCCTCGCTCTCTCGGTGGCGAGCACGGTGGTGCTGCTGCGCGCGCTCGAGGAACGCCGGCTTCTCGACAGCGACAAGGGCCGCATCGCGGTCGGCTGGCTCATCGTCGAGGATCTGGCGATGGTCCTGGCCCTCGTGCTGCTGCCAGCGCTCGCCCCGTCCCTCGGGGGCGACGGCGCGGGCGCCGCGCACCATGCGGGCGACGGCAACCTGTGGCTCACCCTCGGGCTCACCCTCGCCAAGGTCGGGGTCTTCGCCGCCGTGATGCTGGTGGGCGGCCGCCGCTTCGTGCCCTGGCTCCTCGACCAGGCGGCGCGCACCGGTTCGCGCGAGCTCTTCACCCTGGCGGTGCTGGCGCTCGCCCTCGGCATCGCCTTCGGCTCGGCCGAACTCTTCGGCGTCTCGTTCGCGCTCGGCGCCTTCTTCGCCGGCATGGTGCTCGCCGAATCCGACCTCAGCCATCAGGCGGCGGCGGATTCGCTGCCGCTGCAGGACGCCTTCGCGGTGCTGTTCTTCGTCTCGGTGGGCATGCTGTTCGATCCCGGCATCCTGATCCGCGAGCCGCTCTCGGTGCTGGCCGTGCTGGGCGTCATCCTGGTCGGCAAGTCGCTGGCGGCGGTGGCGATCGTGCTGGCCTTCAAGCATCCGCTCGGCACCGCCCTCACCATCGCGGCGAGCCTGGCTCAGATCGGCGAGTTCTCGTTCATCCTCGTGAGCCTCGGCCTGTCGCTGAAGCTCCTGCCGGAGGAGGGGCGCGACCTCATTCTCGGCGGCGCCATCCTGTCGATCACCCTCAACCCGCTGTTCTTCGCGCTCACCGACTGGGTCGGGCGCAAGGTCGCGGAGCGGCCCGACCTCGCCGCCCGCTTCCAGCGCAAGGATGTCGCGACGCTGGCGGTGTCGACCGAGGGCGAGCCCCATCGCGGCCACGCGATCATCATCGGCTACGGCCGGGTCGGCAGCACCATCGGCAAGGCCCTCAAGGCCTGGGACCTGCCCTACATCGTCCTCGACCGCGACCGGCGTCGGGTGCTGGATCTGCGCCAGGAGGGGATCGAGGCGGTGTTCGGCGACGCCACCGCGCCGGGTATCCTCCAGGCCGCCGACATCGCCCAGGCCCGGCTCATCGTGGTGGCGACCCCCGAGGTGCACACGGCCCGGCGCATCGTCGAGCTGGCCCGCGAGGCCCGGCCCGACATCGACACGCTGGTGCGGACCCACAACGACGGCGAGCGCCGCCACTTCGAGGAGCAGGGCGTCGGTCTCGTCTTGATGGCCGAGCGCGAACTGGCCTTCGGCATGACCCTCTACGCCCTGCGCAGCCTCGGCCTGAAGGAGGGCGAGGCCCGCATCTTCGTCGACAGCACGCGCGTCGAGAGCCGTTCGGCGCCGGTGGAGACCGCCATCGATCAGGTCACGCCGGAACTGCGCCCGCACAAGGAGGAGGGAGCCTGACAGGGCGTCCGTTCGCTCGACACGGGCGGCCTGTCGGCGAGCCCGTGCAGCGCGTAAGCGGGATCGAACTCCGCCATCGCGACGGTGATGCCTCTCCGGGTGATGCCTCTCCGAAGGACTCGATGAGAGTTCGGACGAGGCCTCAGGCCGCCAGCGATTGCCCGAGATCGTGGACCCGGCGCAGGTCGTCGACGAAGGCGGCGTAGGCCTCGGCCTTCGCGGCGTCCGGCAGGCGCAGCAGATAGGACGGGTGCACCGTGATGAAGCCCTGGAACGGCTTGGCGAAGTCGGCGGGGCCGCGCGCCCGGGTGATCGGGATCGCCTTGCCGGTCAGGGCCAGCACGGCGGTGGCGCCGAGTGCCACCACGAGCTTGGGCGCCACGAAGTCGAGTTCCCGCTCCAGCCACCAGCGATAATGGCTGACCTCGCCGGCGGTGGGCTTCTGGTGAATGCGGCGCTGGCCGCGCTCCTCGAACTTGAAGTGCTTGACCGCATTGGTGAGGTAGGCCGCGCCGCGCACGATTCCCGCCTCGCCCATCGCGCGGGCCAGCAACTGCCCCGCCGGCCCCACGAAGGGCCGTCCCTGGCGGTCCTCCTGGTCGCCGGGCTGCTCGCCCACGAAGGCGATGGTGGCGCCGACCGGGCCTTCGCCGAGAACGGCTTGGGTCGCGCCCGGCACCAGCGGCTCCGAGCGCCGGATGATGGCGTTGAGCGCCTCCAGCGAATCCGGGGCCTGATCGGCCATGGCCGCCACGGCGCGGGCAGGATTGCGCTTGACCGGCATTTGCGGCTCCCTCTCGATCATGGCGCCCGTGCGGGCCGCCGCCTGCCGGACGAGGCCCGGGATCGCGGCGGTCTCCGGCATGTTGCGCCAATACTTCTTCGGCATCTCCGCCCGCATCGCCGCGAGGTTGGTGCGGGCGGGATTGAAGGTGCTCTCGTAGTAATCGCGCCAACCCGCCTCGAAGCCGTCCGCCTCCGGTGCGTCCTCGCGTCGCCCCGGCGGACCGAAGGCGAGGCTGGTGCCGTCCCAGCGGGCCGAGCCCTCCGGCGTCAGGATGGTCCAGTTCAGGGAGCGGAAGCGCTCGACGAAGAACGGGGCCGCCGCGCCCAGGATGTGATGGTCGGGCTCGAACCACGCCACGAAGCGCTCCGGACCGTCACCCTCGACCCGGCGGAAGCGCAGGAAGGCGTGCATCTTGTGCAGGTCGCGGGCGATGGCCTTGCCCATCCGCTCGAGCCGATGGACCAGGGGATCGCTCGACACCTCCAGGAGCCGGCGCTCCCCGTGCAGGATGCGCCAGATCAGCCCGTAGAGCAGGGCATAGCGCTCCGGGTCGCGGTGCGGCACCACCCTGCCGACCATCGCGCCGACTCCGCGCGGCAGGCTCAAGGGGGGCTCGTCGGCCAGGGCCGGACCCTGCGCCCCGAACAGCCCAGGCGTCTCTCCGATGGACCACAACACCCGCTCCGGCGGAACGCCCCGACCCGCGAGACGGCGGGCTGCGGCGCGGAAGCCGTCGAGATCGGCGCCCGGTCGCAGATCAACGGCGTCGAGGGACGAGGTCCCGAACCCGCCGCCCTCCGCAGGCGAGTCGCCCGGGCCCTCTTCTTTCGGGAGAGGGGCACCGTGCTGCCCGCGTGCTGTCTGGGTATGGCCGTCCTCCACCGTCGGATCGGAGGGCGCTCGCGTCTTCATCCTCAGAACAGGCTCAGCTGCTTCGGAGGGTCGGCCAACCGTGCCCGAAGATCGAGCCGGTCGGTGAGCCCGCCCGCCGGGTGATAGTCGGCGGCGATGAGAAAGGGCCTTGCCCGCTTGAGGGCCGAGGTCAGGCGGGCGACGTCGTCGAGACGCAGGCGCGTATGGCGCCGGGCGCGGATGATCTTGTCGACGGCGCGCGCCCCGAGACCCGGCACCCGCAGCAGCATCTCGCGGTCGGCGGCGTTCACGTCGACGGGAAAGCGCGCCCGGTGCTTCAGAGCCCAGGCCAGCTTCGGGTCGATGTCGAGGGAGAGCATGCCGTTCTCGGTGGCGTCGGCCACGTCGTCGGGCGTGAAGGCGTAGTACCGCAGCAGCCAGTCGCCCTGGTACAGACGGTGTTCGCGCTGGAGCGGGGGCGCGGCCAGCGGCAGGATGGTGGAGCCGTCGGGAATCGGACTGAAGGCCGAGTAATAGACCCGCTTGAGGTTGTACGAGCCATAGAGCAGCGCGCTCTTGCGGATCAGCGCCTCGTCGGTGGTGGCGTCGGCCCCGACGATGACCTGCGTCGACTGTCCGGCCGGTGAGAACCGGCGCTTCTCGGATTTCGCCTCGGCGATGCGCTCGCCGATCTGCGCGATGGCGTTCTGGATGACGGCGCCGTCCTTCTCGGGGGCCAAGCGCTCCAGGCTCGCCTCGGTGGGCAGTTCGACGTTGATCGACAGCCGGTCGGCATAGAGGCCCGCCTCCTCGATCAGCCAGGGGCTCGCCTCCGGGATCGACTTCAGGTGGATGTAGCCGCGAAAACCGTGGTCGCGCCGCAGGGATTTGGCCACCCGCGTCAGCAGTTCCATGGTGTGGTCGGGCGACTTGATGATGCCCGACGAAAGGAACAGGCCCTCGATGTAGTTGCGCTTGTAGAACTCCACCGTGAGGGTCACGACCTCCTCGACGGTGAATTTCGCCCGCTGCACGTTGGAGGAGCGCCGGTTGACGCAGTAGGCGCAGTCGAACAGGCAGTAATTCGTCAGCAGGATCTTCAGAAGCGAGATGCAGCGCCCGTCCGGCGTATAGGCGTGGCAGATGCCGGCGCCGGTGGTCGAGCCGAGCTCACCCTTGCCGGCCGTGCGCTTGGGCGCCCCGGACGACGAGCACGAGGCGTCGTACTTGGCGGCATCGGCGAGGATGCGCAGCTTCTTCGCGAGGAGTTCGTCCATCGACACGAAATGCGCCTCGTTCGCCTTTCGTTCAAGTTTTCGCGCGCGAATTCCCGCCTCGTCCGCTGGCGCGATGTCGCAGCCTCAGACGTCCGCCTCGCCGCCATCCTCGGCCTCGATCACCCGCCGTCCCAGGGCGTAGCCGAAGCCGGCCCGCGCCATCGCGGCGAGGTCCCGGTCGCGATGGGCCTCGCGGGTCCCGGGCCGCCGCCAGGGGCCGAGCCGGCGGCGCTTGGCATAGGCCTGCGCGGCCGCCTCCTCGAGGTCGACGCCCTCGTCCGCCGTCTCGCGCTCGTGCTCCATCGCGCTCGCCACCTGCTCGCGCGACACGCCCTTGGCGGCGAGCTTGGCCGACAGGGCGCGGGCGGAGGCGCCGCGCCGGCGCAGGGCCGCGAGGCGGCCGGCAGTGAAGCGGGCATCGTCGACCAGGCCGGCGCTGACGGCGCGGGCGACCGTGGCCTCGATCGCCTCGGCGAAGGCGCCCGCCTCCTCGCCGCGCAGGCGGCAGCGCTTGTCGACGCGCCGCTTCAGGGTCTGCCGCAGCATCGCCACGGAGGCGCTGTAGCGTTCGAGATAATGCAGGGCGGCCCGCTCGAGATAGGCGGGCGTGACGGGGGGCGGCGGCTTCGCCTCGGTCGATCCATCCGGGGCGGACCGGCGGGGCGCAACGTTTCGCGGTGTCATCGGTTCTTCACGATCCGGACGGGTTGCGGAAGTGGGCTCGGCAGATATGGTGATCACGCTGGATAAAGGCTCGATCCTGCCATGCCGGCAATCGTCGTGAGACGCGAGTGGCTCCTCGTTCTCCTGGCCCTGGGCTTCGCCCTGGTGGCGGGCATGCTGGTCTATCTCTCGCGTCCGACCACCCTCACGGTGGCGGTCGGCCCCCGTGACGGCGCCGAGGCGACGCTGCTCCAGACCTACGCCCAGGCGCTGGCCCGCGGCCGCGAGGATGTCCGCCTCAAACTCGATTTCTACGACGACGTCCGCGACAGCGCCGAGGCGCTTCAGCGCAACAAGGCCGATCTCGCCGTGGTGCGTCCGGACGTGCTCCTGCCCGAGAACGGGCTGACCCTGGCGATCCTGCACGACGAGGCCCTGCTGATCGCCGCGCCGGAAGCGGCCGGCCTCGAAAACTTCCCGGATCTCGCGCGCAAGCGCCTCGGCGTGGTCGAGCGCCACGCCGCCGACCTGCCGTTCCTGACCAATCTCCTCGCCTTCTACGATTTCGTCTCTCAGCCGGCGGCCGAGACGGTCCCCGAGGGGAGCGTCGGGCCGGCCCGCGTGGCGCTGGTCCCGCTCACGCCCCAGGAGGTGACGAGCGCCATCGCCGAGGGCCGCGTCGATGCGGTGGCGGTCATCGCCGCCCCGGCCTCGAAGGCGGCGATCACGACGGTGCGGGCGGTGGAGGCGGCCTCGGTCGACAAGAAGATCAACTTCGTCTCGGTCCCCGACGGCGAGGCGATCATCCAGCGGATGCCGGAATTGCAGTCGGTGACGATTCCCGCCGGGACCTTCGGGGGACGCCCCAAGCGCCCCGACGAGGACGTGAAGACCGTGGGCGCCTCCTACCGCCTGATGGCGCGGGGCGGCGTCAGCCGCTTCACCGTGGCGTCGGTGACCCAGCACCTGTTCGAGTGGCGCTCGAAGCTGGCGCCGCGGGCGCCGATCGCCAACCTGATGAAGGCGCCCGATTTCGACTCGACGGTGGCGGCCACCAGCGCCCGCCTGCCGAACCACCCCGGCGCGGTGGATTACTTCGAGCGCGAGCAGCAGACGGTCTTCGAGCGCTACGAGGATTACATCTACCTGCTCGCCTTCTTCGGCGGCACCGTCGGCTCGGGCGTGGCCTGGCTCGCCCAGCGCCTCGCCCGCAAGCGCCGGGAGCGCATCGACGTCGTCCTCGACCGGCTGCTCGACATCCTGCGCGAGGTCCGGGCCTCGACCTGCAAGGCCGATCTCGACGGACTGGTGCGCGAGACCGACGACCTCGTGGCCGACGTCGTACAGCATGCCCGTGAGCGCAACATCGACAACCGCACGGTGAGCGCCCTCATCCTCGCCATCGACGCGGTCCATGCGGCGATCAACGACGAGCGTCGCACCCTCGGGGATGCCGGCCCCGAGACCGGCCGCGCCGTGGACCATGCCCGCACGGCCCGGCTCCTGTCCCTGCACACGCCGGCGGCCGAATAGGCTTCAGTACCGGATCGTCCCCCGCAGCCCGAACACCGCCGCGTTGCGGATGCGGGCGCCGTTGGCGTCGCGCGGATTCGGGAGGCCGCCGCCGGGGCGGAAGACGTACTGGAAATCCGGCTGCAGGGTGACGCCGGGGCCGAGCACGGCCTGGTAGGTCGCCTCCAGCACCGCCTCGCTGCTTCGGCGCGTCCTGGCGACCCCGGTCGCCAGGACGGTGTCGGTGTCGAGGCCCCGGGCCTGGGGCGAGATCCGCGACAGGCCGAAGGCGAGGCCGACCGTGTCGTCCGAGCGGCCGGGGAGCAGCCCCTTATAGGCGATGCCGATATCGGCGTAGACATCCACGAGGCTGCGATCGGCCTGGGAGCCCGAGACGCGCACGAACACGCTGGCGCCGTCGTTCGGATCGTCGGGCTCGCGATAGACGGTCTGGTCGATCAGGCCGTAGAGGCCGGCCTGGCCCCGGAAGCGCCGGGCGATCCCGGAGCTGGCCGGATCGGCGAGCGACACGCCGTCCCCGTCGAAGCGCAGGTGGTCGAAGCGGCCGAAATGGTACCAGCCGCCCAGCGTCACCGTCCCGGCCTCTCCGGCACTGCCGGGCGCGATGTTGTAGGCGTAGGAGGCCTCCGCGATCACCAGGGCGGGATCGGTGGTGCGGAAGTTGGTGCCGGTGCGGTTGCGCCTTTGCGGGTCGGGATCACGGGTTCCGCGCGCCGGCCCGGCCGGATCGCCGTCGAACACCCCGACCTGGAACGACAGATTGGCATTGGGCACGTATTTGGCCCGCACGCCCGGCACCGCGAGGGGGTAGATCGGCCCGCCGCTCGGGATCACCACCGCCATGTTGTTAGGCCAGCCGAAAGTGGAATTCACGAACACCGTGCCGGTCTGGGTCACGGCGAACTCGGTGTCGGCGGCGATCTGCCCGATCTTCAGGCCGAATTGGTCTCCGAAGACCTTCTGCTCGAACCACAATTCGTAGACCCGCGAGGACGGCAGCGCTTCGATGCCGCTCACCGTGATGAGGTTGCCGATCGCGCTGCGCGAGAGGCCGGCACCGTGGATCTGGAACAGGTTGGTGTGGAGCGCACCCCCCTGCCAGCCGATCAGGGGTCCGAGATCGACGTCGATCTCGAGATCGAGCAGGCCTTCGGTGATGCCGCGCCGGCGCAGGCCGCCCGAGACGTTGCCGAGGCTCTCGGCGATGTAGGTCAGACTGTAGGTGACGCCGCGATCCTTGAGGTAGGCCCGGAATCCGAACGGGTCGGCATAGGGACCGAGCTGGTCGGCGATCGAGGTATCGAGGTTGGCCGAGGGGCGCGACGAGGTGACCGACTGGGCGACCGAAGTCTGCGGATCGCCGCCGGCGCCCCGGGGCGAGCCGATGGCGCGGCCTTCGAGCGCCAGGCGCACGGCCGTCTCGGCCGGCGTCTCGGCCCGCGCGAGCCCCGCCAGGAGGCAGAGCAGGAGAATCCCTCCGGCGAAGGCCGTCATCGGCCGTTGCCGGAGGAAAGGGAGGTGATGGGGGGCCAAGCGTTTCGTGATCCCGGGGCGCTGGGGTGCCGCCGCGATCTGAGCCTATTCGTTTCAAATGACGGACTGGCAACCGTCTGGCGGCCGGATCAGCCCGCGTCGTCGAGTTCCGGCCCGCGTGTGACATCGAGACCGCCCGACGCGCCGGCCGGCGGGCCGACGGTGACCGGCCGTCCCGTGCGCGCCGCCTCGTAGATCGCCTCCATCAGAACATGGTCCTGAAGGCCCTCCTCACCGGGGGTCCGGGGGCGCCGGTCCTCCTGGATGCAGCGGGCCATGTGGTCGATTTCGAGGGCGAACTGGTTCTTCTGGGGCAGGATGCGGGTGTCCTGCGATTCCACCGCTCCGTCCGGCCGTGCCACCACGAGGCGCTGGCCCCGATACGCGAAGGCGTTCTGGAGATCGATGTCGGCCCGTTCGGTGTGGAGCTGGAGCCGACGCGACTCGTGCACGCCGTAGCTCGTCATGCACTGGGCGATGAGGCCGGACGGGAAGCGCAGGGTGAAGGAGACGGATTCCTCGACCTCGGCGAATTTCGCGTCGCCCGGAGGCGAGTGGACCTGCGCGTCGATCGAGACCGGCTCCTCGCCGGTCAGCGCCCGCACGCCGTTGAGGCAGTACAGCCCGATATCCGGCAGGGCGCCCCCGCCCGCCAACGCCTTCTTGAGGCGCCATTGCTGCGGCAGACCGGTGGTCTGGCCGTTGAAGGCCTGGATCAGGCGCGGCTTGCCGAATTCGCCCGAGCGGGCGAGCCGCACCACCTCGCGGTTATAGGGCTCGTACTGGCAGCGATAGGCGATCATCAGCTTGACCTTGGCCGCCGCGCAGGCCGCGATCATGTCGCGCGCCTCGGCCGAGGAATTCGCCATCGGCTTCTCGCACAGCACGTGCTTGCCGGCCTTGGCGGCGGCCAGCACATCGCCCCGATGGATGGCGTTCGGCGTCACCACGTAGACGGCCTGGATCGCCGGATCCTTCGCCAGCCGGTCCCACTCGTCGTAGCCGTAGACCGCCTCCGGCGCGATCCCGTATTGCTCGGCGACGAGCTTGGCCTTGGCCGGCGTGCCCGACATCAGCGCCACCACGCGTGCGCGCTTGGTCTCGCCGAAGGCCGGCAGGATCTCCTCCAGGCTGAGCCGGCCGAGGCCCACGATGGCGAAGCCCACCCGCTTGCCCGGTGGCATCGGAGCCGGCGGCGGCGGAGGCGCCCGGTCTCCCGGGCCGCGCCAGTTCGGGAACAGCACCTTGCCGCCCTGAACCGCGCCGGTATCGGCCGGAACCGAGGGACCGGGCGGTCCGGATTGCGCGGCCGCGCTCGTCGCCCCGAGGGCGAGGCCGGTCAGCGTGGCGCTGCCGGCCCGAAGGACGTTGCGGCGGGAGAGCGGGAGGTCATCCGTCATGAAACTCGCTGCGGGTTCCGGGGAGGGAGCGGCGTCCGGGAGCCCCGAAAGCGCGGGGGCCGCAGGTCGCCTGTCCCCCGGGAACGTCAGCCCGGCGGGGCGAGTTCCGCCCCCCCTTGCCGACCTCCTTGCCGGGTGCCCCGCCCGGCCGGGCGGGCGTTCAAGCGTCCCGGGACGGGTCGCCGGAGCCGGTCGGGGCCTCCACCTCGCCGCGCTCCTGCAGGACCAGGGCGACGAACCAGCACAGGGCGGCCCAGGCGGCGCCGACGCACCAGCCCGCCACCACGTCGCTCGGCCAATGCACCCCGAGATAGATCCGGCTGATGCCGACCAGCAGGGTGGTGGAGACGCCGATGATCAGCACCAGCAGCTTGACGGCGCGCTGGCGGTCGACGCGGGCGATCAGGCTGGCCAGGGTCAGGTAGGCGATGGCCGACATCATGGCGTGCCCGCTCGGGAAGCTCGCGGTGAACACCTCCATGCCGTGGGGCACGAGGTCCGGCCGCGGCCGGTGGTAGAACAGCTTCAGCACCGTCGAGGCGAGTTCGCCCCCACCGATCGCCGCGACCACGAAGACGGCGATGCGCCGGCGCCCCGTCATCGCCAGGTAGGCGCAGGCCGCCGCCGTCACGAACACGATGGTGAAGACGCTGCCGAGCCCGGTGATGTCGCGCATGGTCTCTTCCAGCCAGCGCGGTCCGATCGGGTCCGAGAGATCGGCCGGGTTGCGCAGGGCCAGCAGGACCTTGCGGTCGAGGGCGGCGGTGGAGCCCTCGCCCACCTCGTTGGCCAGGGCGAAGAAGCCGTAGCCGAGCAGGCTGACCGCCAGCAGGGCGATGACGGGGCCGACCTCGTTGAGGCGAAGGGCCAACCGCAGGGCGTTCACCCGCGTGACGAGCGGGTTGTTCCGGTAGCCGGAGGGCAGGACGTTCATGCGGGCGACTTCTATGGATCGTGCGTCGGTCGGGGCCGGAGCGTGCCGGCGCGGGAGGCCTCCGGCGGCGCGAAAGCTCCCCGAGACACCAACGCCCCGCTCACGGAGCCGTTCGGCATAGACGAACGGCGGACAAGGCTCCATCCCGACACGGTTTCTGTGCGCGCGACGTCTCTCATCGGTCGCTCGCCCCTCGAAGCCTGATGGGCCTACCCGAACGAAACGCTGGCCCGGCGCTCCCAGGGGCCGCCGAGATAACGCCACAGCAGCAGGCCGGGCGCCGTGAATCGGAACGGCGTGAATTCCGCCTCGAGTTCGGCGTGCAGGGCCCGCGCGGTGGCCGGGTCGACCTTGTTCTGCACCGTGACGTGCGGGCGCCAGCCCTGCCGGTCCTGCGCGGTCAAGCCGTCCTCCAGGGACTCGAACTGCTCGGCGAGGCGAGCCCGGAAGGCCGAGAGGGCGTCCGAGGCCAGCACGTAGGCCACCCCTCGCCCGGTGAAGCGCAGGCCGGTCACCGCCACCTCCGGCGGCGTCTGGCTGCGCATGAGTGCCGCCAGGGTCTCGACGATGCCCGGCTCGCTCAGGCCCGGCAGGTGATGGAACAGGGTCGCGTGGGCGGGGATGTGGTTCAGCGCCTTGGGGAAGTGCCGGCGCCGCAGGCCGTCGAAGCGCGCGAAGGCGTCGGGCTCCATTGCCAGGGTGAGGATCAGCGGGTCGGGCGTCGGGCTGCGGTCTGTCATGATCCGTTCGAGATGGCGCGGGCGCGGCCGCATTCCAGGGTTTGGACGGGCCAAGGCTCGGCCGGGCCAGGTTTCGCGTGGGGCGCCATCGTCCCGGCCCGAGCGTCCGACCTGTTCAGAGGCGCCCGGGCCGGGTAGACAGCCCCCATGCGGCGCAGACACCGGGAGATCGTACATGTGGGGCGGGATGGCTGGCTCTTCTTGATCGGAGGCACCAACGGGGTCCTCGAGCAGTATCGCGCCACCCTGTCCCGCTGGTGGCGCCTGCGCGGCTGGGTCAAGCTCATCGAGACGCGGGCCGCCCGCGCCCAGGCGCTCGGCATCCGCTACCTGCACGTGGTCGTGCCGGAGAAGCTGTCGGTCTACGACGACCGCACCGTGGATCTGCGCTACGATCCGCGCCAATCCCCCGCCCGGGTGCTGGGGCGGCGTCTCATCAACAACCCCGCCTATGTCGACCTGCTGTCGCCGATGCGGGCGGCCCGCGACGGGCCGGTGCCGCTGTACTACCGCACCGACACGCACTGGAACTACGAGGGCTGCCGCTTCGCCTACCGCGAATTGATGCGGGCCTGCGGGGCCGTGCCCCCGGCCGATCTCGACGCGCGCCAGCGCTACGAGACCACGCGGGTGCGCGACCTGGGCGAGAAGCTGCCGGACAAGCCGGTCGAGACCGCGAGCCACGCCGTCCTCGACCGCGACGCGCAGCGCGTCTACGCCAGCCCCCTGGTCGCCGCCTACGAGGCTGCCGGCCGCGCCCCCGACCTGCATGTCGGCGCCCATGTGTGCTTCCGCAACGACCGTCCCGACATCGATCCCCGCACCCTCGTGCTGTTCGGCGATTCCTACGCGCATTTCGCGCCGATCATGCTGACCGGCATCCTCGCCGAGAGTTTTCGCGAGGTTCACTTCGTGTGGTCGTCGAGCATCGACTGGGCCTATGTCGAGCGGGTGAAGCCCGATCTGCTGCTGTTCGAGATGGCGGAGCGCTTCGTCACCCGGCTGCCGGACGACACCTTCGACATCGCCACCTATCAGAGGGGCGAGCACCTGGCCGCCGCCGATCCGGTGGCGCCGCCGGTCCAGGCACCAGAGGGCGAGACGCCTGAGGGACTTCCCGTCCAGGCCTGAACGCCCATGTTGGGCCTCAGGCGTGACGAAGGGACAGGATCATGGGGCTGCTCGTCGACGGGGTCTGGCAGGACACCTGGTATGACACCAAGGGTACCGGGGGGCGCTTCAAGCGCACCGACGCCAAGTTCCGCAACTGGGTGACGGCGGACGGCGCCCCCGGACCGACCGGGGCGGGCGGCTTTCCGGCCGAGGCCGGGCGCTACCACCTCTACGTCTCCCTCGCCTGCCCCTGGGCCCACCGCACCCTGATCGTGCGCGCCCTCAAGGGCCTGGAGGACGCGATCTCGGTCTCGGTGGTCGACCCGCATATGGGGGCGGAGGGCTGGGTCTTCGGCGACTCGCCCGGCGCCACCCCCGACACCGTCAACGGTGCGGCCCGTCTCTACGAGGTCTACCTCCGGAACGATCCCGGCTTCACCGGCCGCGTCACCGTGCCGGTGCTGTGGGACAAGCGGCGCGCCACCATCGTGTCGAACGAATCGGCCGAGATCATCCGCATGCTGAACGGCGCCTTCGGGGGGGCGGGGCCGGACCTCTACCCGACCGACCTCGCCGAGGCGATCGATGCCGTCAACGCCCGCGTCTACGATGCCGTCAACAACGGGGTCTACAAGGCGGGCTTCGCCACCGAGCCGGATGCCTATGCCGAGGCCTTCACCGCCCTGTTCGCCGAACTCGACGCCCTGGAGGCAAGGCTCGACGGCGCCCGCTACCTCTGCGGCAGCCGGCTGACGGAGGCCGACATCCGCCTCTTCACCACCCTGGTGCGGTTCGATGCGGTCTATGTCGGGCACTTCAAGTGCAACCGGCAGCGCATCGCCGACTATCCCAACCTGTCGAACTATCTGCGCGATCTCTACGCGCTGCCGGGCGTCGCCGGCACGGTGAACCTCACCCACATCAAGCGCCACTATTACGAGAGCCACCCGACCATCAACCCGACCGGCATCGTGCCCCTCGGGCCGGCTCTCGACTTCGACGCGCCGAACGACCGCGCCCGGCGCTTCCCGGCCTGAGCGCACCTGGCGCGCCGCCGCAGACCCTCGACGAATCGCAACCCAGCCTTACATCGGAGTCATGATGCTGCTCTCGACTGCCCGCCTCGTCCTCGCCGCCCTGCCGCTGATCGCGGCCGCGCCCGCCTTCGCCCAGACGGCCGTCAAGCTCGAGGGTCGCTGCGAGAAGCTCGTGATCGCCGGCAAGGACGTGTCGGCGACCTGCAAGAACACGCTGATGAATACGGTCTCGCGCAACCGCACGAGCTTCGACTTCGCGGCCGAGGGCCGGTCCCTCAGCTTCAGCGGCAACGGCGCCCAGCAGGAGCGCACCGAGGAGACCGATCCGCTTCAGCCGATCAACCTCGTGATCCCGAGCGAGACCACGAAGGACGGCGTGGTCCAGGGACCCCTGGTGGCGGTCGGCTCCTGCGCCTTCAGCACGCCGCAGCCGGGCAAGACCGCGATCACCTGCGAGGCGAACGCCGCCAAGGGCACCTACCAGGGCGTCTTCGTGACGGATACCAAGGCGCCGGACGAGACGGCGGCCGGAAGCGCGCCGGCGCGTTAAGGGCCCGGCCTCCGGGCGCGTCGTCGGGGCGGGGGCAGGGCCTGCAGGCTGCCGCTCTGGTCCAGACGCGCGGAGTTCCCATCTCTTGCTCTTGACGCGGGAGGCGATGGGTGGACAGACCCGGCCCTCCATCGATCCAAACCAAGGCCTCGAGGACGTGATGCTGAACGATGCGCCGATGCCGGGCGAACCCACCAAGGATGTGACCACGGCGAGCTTTCGCCAGGACGTCATCGCGGAATCGATGCACCAGCCGGTGCTGGTCGATTTCTGGGCCCCGTGGTGCGGCCCGTGCAAGCAGCTCGCGCCCGTGCTGGAGAAGGTGGTGGCGGCCTCCGCAGGCCAGGTGAAGCTCGTCAAGATGAACATCGACGAGCATCCCTCGATCGCGGGCCAGCTCGGCATCCAGTCGATCCCGGCCGTGATCGCCTTCGACAAGGGCCAGCCGGTCGACGGCTTCATGGGCGCCGTGCCGGAAGCCCAGATCAAGGAGTTCATCACGCGCCTCGCCGGCCCTGCCGGTCCGAGCCCGATCGAGCAGGCCATGTCCGAGGCCGAGGCGCTTCTCGGCACCGGCGACGTGGCCCAGGCCGCGCAGCTCTACGCCGCCGTTCTGTCCGAGGAGCCCGAGAACGTCGACGCGATCGCGGCGCTCGCCAAGATCCAGCTCGACGCCGGCGATATCGAGAACGCCAAGCAGCTGGTCGAGATGGCGCCGGCCGACAAGGCCTCCCATGCGGGGCTCGCCAGCGTGCGCGCTGCGATCGAGCTGGCCGAGCAGGCCGCCGCGCTCGGCGACCTCGGCAGCTTCCAGACCCGGATCGAGGCCGATCCGAACGATTTCCAGGCCCGCTTCGACCTCGCGCTCGGCCTCAACGGCCGCAACATGCGCGACGAGGCGGTGGACCAGCTGATCGAGATCGAGCGGCGGGACCGGACATGGAACGAGGGCGCGGCGCGCAAGCAGCTGCTCACGTTCTTCGAGGCCTGGGGCCTCATGGACACGGCCTCGATTCGCGGGCGGCGGCGCTTGTCGACGCTGGTCTTCGCGTGAGGCAGCCAAGCAACCGCGGGGGGACGCGATGAGCACGCATGCGGGCTACAAGGGACCGGCCGACTGCCCCGGACTGATCCCGGTCTTTCCCCTGCCCGGTGCGCTGCTGCTGCCGCGCGGACAGATGCCGCTCAATATCTTCGAGCCGCGCTACCTCGCGATGATCGACGATGCCCTGCGCACCGACCGGATCATCGGCATGATCCAGCCGGACGTGGAGGCCGGCGCGTCGCCCATGACCCCAAAGCTGTTCCGCGTCGGCTGTGCCGGGCGGATCACCCAGTTCGCCGAGACCGGTGACGGGCGCTATCTCATCTCGCTCACCGGCATCGCCCGGTTCCGGATGGAGAGCGAGCTGGCCACCACCACGCGCTACCGCCGCTGCCAGGTCTCGTATGACGACTTCGCCTCCGATTTCGAGCCGCGCGCCGGCGAGGAGGCGGTGGACCGCGAGGGTGTGCTGAAGGCCCTGCGCGATTTCGTCGAGGTCAACGACCTCAAGGTCGACTGGGCCGGCATCGAGGAGGCGCCCAACGAGGCGCTGGTCAACGCGCTCTGCATGATGAGCCCGTTCGGCGCCCGCGAGAAGCAGGCCATGCTGGAGGCCGCCGACCTCAAGACCCGGGCCGAGGTCTTGATCGCGGTGACCGAAATGGAGTTGGTGCGCGGGTCGGGCTCCGAGCCCACGCTCCAGTAGTTTTCTCCCGCGAAGGATACGCCCCAGATGGCCGATGACACCCCGAGCCCCGTCGAGGCCACACGCGTCGACCCCAAGCTCCTCGAGCTTCTCGTCTGCCCGCTGACGAAGACCACCCTGGAGTACGATGCCGCCCGGCAGGAGCTGGTCAGCCGCTCTGCCCGCCTCGCCTACCCGATCCGCGACGGCATCCCGATCATGCTGCCGGAAGAGGCGCGCGCGCTCACCGACTGACCGGCGCCGTATCGTGGCCGAGCGCTCCGTCAGGGCAGGGCGACCCACCATCGCCATCGTCGCCACCGGCGGCACCATCGCGATGCGGAACGATCCCGTCACGGGGGCGCCGGTCCCGGCCCTGACCGGGGCCGATCTCGCCGCCGCGGTGCCGGGCCTCGCCGATTGGGCCGCGATCGAGGTGGTGGAGTTCGCCAACGTGCCGAGCGCCTATATGGGCCCGGCCCTGTGGCCGGACCTCAGCCGCGCGGTGGCGGGGCTGCTCGACCGGCCGGAGATCGCCGGCGCCATCGTCCTGCACGGCACCGACACCCTCGACCAGACCGCGTACTTCCTCGACCTGACGCTCAAGAGCGACAAGCCGGTGGTGATGGTCGGCGCCCAGCGCAACGCGTCGGATGCCGATGCCGACGGCGCGCGCAACCTCCTCAGCGCCGTGCGCCAGATCCTGGCCCCGGGCGCAGGTCGCATGGGCGTCACGGTCACGCTGAACCAAAACATCAACGCCGCCCGCGACGTGCGGAAGACCCACACCCACAACGTCGAGACCTTCAACTCCGGCGAGGCCGGCTTCCTCGGCCATGTCGATCCGGACCGGGTGGTGTTCACCCGCCAGTCCCTGCGCCGCCAGACCCTGCCGCTGCCGGACCGGCTCGCGCGGGTCGAGCTGGTGGCCATGGCGGCGGGCAGCGACGGGCGCCAGCTCCGCCACGCGGTGGCGGATGGCGCCGAGGGCGTGGTGATCGCCGCCTACGGCTTCGGCAACGTCAACGAGGCCCTCCACGACGCGGTGGTGGAGGCGATCGCCGCCGGGGTCACGATCGTGGTGGCGAGCCAGGTGCCTCATGGCCGGGCGCTCCCGGTCTATGGCTTCAAGGGCGGCGGCAGCACGCTTCGGGCGGCCGGCGCCGTCTTCGCCGACGACCTCTCGCCGGACAAGGCCCGCGTGTTGGCGCTGCTCTCCCTCCCGATCACCCGCGATCGCGAAGCTTTGCAGCTGTATTACGATCGATAAAGGCCAGGCTTTCGGCCTGTTGTGCCCTGTTCAGGCAGTTTGAGACATACGTCTCGTCATGGGATTGCGGCGTCTGTCACAATCTTGCCGCTTCGGCGGGTATGCTCGACGCACTCTCAATCGATCGTCTGCTTGGAACGTCGGCGTGCCGCCTTGCGGCCGCGCCACGCACGGGCGCTGTTTGCCGAAGGATGATGCATGACCAAATTCGTGGTGGTTCTGGCGCTCGGAGCCGGCCTGTCCTCGCCCGCGATGATCCCGGCCGCCGCGCGTGACGGCGGAAACTTCAACGGGGCGTGGTCGGTCGAACTCGTGACCGAGACCGGCATGGTCTGCGACAGCCGCTATACCTACGCCGTGTCGGTGCAGGAGGGGGCCGTGCGCCTCGCGTCGGCCTCCGGTTCGGCCAGCGTGAGCGGCCGCGTCGGCCCCGACGGCACGGTCGGCCTCAACGTCTCCAACGGCACCGCCTCGGGCGCCATCTCGGGCCGCCTCCAGTCGCAGAGCGGCGGTGGCACCTGGAAGGTCTCCTCCCTCTGCTCGGGCCGCTGGACCGCCCGCCGCCAGACGACGCGGACCGCGCAGGCGGACTGAGCGCGCGGGCGATCCGCCGCGCCGCGCCCGTGACAGCAGATTCGCGCATCTCGAAACGCGACGTGGGCCTCTTCCCCAGTGACTCTCGGGCCTGCCCGAGTTCCGTCGGACGGGTGAGGAAGCGTTGGAGGTTGGAGGTGGCTCTGCCAGCCTCCGCCGGCTGAGGGTCACTCAACCACCACCATCCCGAGCCTCTCCCCACAAAGGGGACCTCTCCCCACAAAGGGGGAGAGGGACGGGCGCTCTGGATTTGGTCCCAGAAATCGATTCAGCCCCTCAGGCGGCGGCGAGCCACTGGCGCGCTTCTTCGATATGCGCGCGGTCGAAGGTCTTGATCTGGGCCGGGGAAACCTTGCCGAAGGTGTCGGCGATCATCCGCAGCCAGGAGGCGTCGGTCACCAGGGCGACGTGGCTGACGCCCTTCATCATGGCGAGGCCGAAACGCGGGTCCTTGAAGAACGCGGCCGGCTCCATGCCCTTGAACTCACGGACGTCTTCCAGGAGCTTGATCTTGCCGCCCTTGTCGAGGTCGGCCTGCATGGCGGTGATGACGGTGTTCATGTCCGCATCGGTGATCTGTCCGTCGACCACGATCTCGGCGACGCTCGAATCCGGCTTCTTGGTGTAGGTCAGCACGTGGGGCACTCCTCAGGGGATCGAACGCTACCCAAGCGAACGTCGCGCCAGCGTTATAGGAAACTCTGCGGGTCCACGTCGATGGCGACCTTCACGTTGCCGCGAATCTTCGGACCGCGCGCCAGCCATTCGCGCAGGTAGGTCTGCAAATCGACGGCGCGCTCGGTCTTCACCAGCAGCCGGAAGCGGTAGCGCCCGCGGATCAGCGCCAGGGGCGCCTCGGCCGGCCCCAGCACCATCACGCCCTCCGGCGGCTCGGCGGCGCGGGCCAGCGCCTGCCCGTGCGCCTCGGCCACGTCGCGCTCGTTGGCCGAGACGATCAGGGCGGCCAGCCGGCCGAAGGGCGGCAGCCCCGCGGCTTCGCGGGCGCCGATCTCCTCCTCGTAGAAGCGCTCCGAATCCCCCGACAGCAGCGCGGCGATCACCGGGTGGTCGGGCTGGTAGGTCTGCAACAGGGCGCGGCCCGGCTTCTCACCGCGCCCGGCCCGGCCGGTGACCTGCTGCAGCAGCTGGAAGGTGCGCTCGGCCGCGCGCGGGTCGCCGGAGGTCAGCCCGATATCGGCGTCGAGGACGCCCACCAGGGTCAGGTGCGGGAAGTTGTGGCCCTTGGCCACGAGCTGCGTGCCGATGACGATGTCGCAGCCGCCCTCCGCCACGGTCTGGAGTTCGGCCCGCAGGCGCTCGGCCCCGCCGGGAAAGTCGCTCGACAGCACGATGACGCGCTTGTCGGGAAAGAGCTCGGCGACCTCCTCAGCGATGCGCTCCACGCCGGGGCCGCAGGGGGTGAGATTGTCGAAGGTGCCGCATTCCGAGCAGGAATCCGGGCGCCGCTCGGCATAGCCGCACTGGTGGCAGACCAGGGCCCGGCGGAAGCGGTGCTCCACCAGCCAGGTCGAGCAGTTGCGGCACTGGTAGCGGTGGCCGCAGGCCCGGCACAGGGTGAGGGGCGCGTAGCCGCGCCGGTTGAGGAACAGCAGGGCCTGGTCGCCCGAATCCACGGTCTCGCGCACCGCCGCCACCAGGGCCGGGGCGATGAAGCGGCCGCGCTCGGGCTTGTCGGCGCGCATGTCGATGGCGGCGATGTCGGGCAGGCGCCGGCCGCCGAAGCGCTCGGGCAGGGCGACCCGGAGGTAGCGCCCGCGCTCGGCATTGACCCGGGTCTCGATCGACGGGGTGGCGGAGGCCAGCACCACCGGGCAGTTCTCGATGCGCCCGCGCACCACCGCCATGTCGCGGGCGTGGTAATGCACCCCGTCCTCCTGCTTGTAGGCGGCCTCGTGCTCCTCATCGACCACGATCAGGCCGAGATCGGCGAAGGGCAGGAACAGGGCCGAGCGGGCGCCCACCACCACGGCGATCTCGCCCGCCGTGACCCCGGCGCGGATGCGCTCGCGGCGCTTGCCCCCGACGCCCGAATGCCAGGTCGCCGGGCGTACGCCGAAGCGCTCGGCGAAGCGGTCGAGGAACTGCGCCGTCAAGGCGATCTCGGGCATCAGGATCAGCGCCTGATGGCCGCGCCGGACGCAATCGGCCACCGCCTCGAAATACACCTCGGTCTTGCCCGAGCCGGTGACGCCCTCCAGCAGCACGGTCGGCGCCTTGTGCTCCACGCCGGGGGGCGCGACCTTGCCGTCCGCCGGCAGGGGATCGCCGATCGCGTCCGTCGCCGCCGGCTCGGCCGGAGCGGGGTTCATCAGCGCCACGAGGTGGCGCACCGCCGCCTCCTGCGCCTCGGAGAGCGGCACCCGGGCATGGTCCGGGTCCGGCGGCAGGGCGACCGGCTCGGGGGCCAGGGCGAGCGCCTCCAGGGCGCCGTCATCGATCAGGCCGTCGATCACGCTCAACGAGACGCCCGCCTCCTTGGCGAGCGCGCTCTTGCCGCGCAGCGTCCCGTCCGCCGCCACGGCGAGCACCTTGGTGCGGGCGGCGGTCGGCCGCGCCGGGGCCTTGCCGGAGGCCCGCACCCCGACCCGCACGGTCTCGGTCAGGGCCGATTCGTCGGGCAGGCGCAGGGCCATGGCCAGGGCCGAGCCCTTCGGCGCCAGGGTGTAGCGGGCGAGCCAGTCGACCAGTTCGCGCAGGGCGTCCGGCAAGGCCGGCACGTCGAGCCGGCCGGTCACGGGGCGCAGGTTCGAGCCGCCTGGGCTCTGGCGCACGCCCCAGACGACGCCCACGGTCTCGCGGGGGCCGAGGGGAATCTGCACGACCTCGCCGACCGCCAGATCGAGCCCGGCCGGAACGGCGTAGCTGTAGGCGCTGTCGAGCGCCAGCGGGATCAGGATCTCGGCGATGCAGGGCATCGGGCGGGGCTTTGATGGAACATAACCGGAATATAAGCATCCTGGTGGCAATGCGCGACCGTTGCGCAGCCGATCGTGGCGAGGAGGTGCACCAGGATGGACGAACCCGGACGATCGGCGCCCGGCGATGCGGACCTCGAGGGGGTGCTGCTTCTACACGGCCTCGCCCGGCGGGCCGCCTCCATGACCCGGCTGGAGGGTACGTTTCGCGCGGCCGGGTTCGCGACGCTGAACCTCGACTATCCCTCCCGCACAGCCGGTCTCGGCGATCTCGTGACGGTCATCGGACCACCCGCAGCCGCCTTCGCCGCCCGGGTGCGGACCCTGCACGTGGTCACCCACTCGATGGGTGGCCTCCTCGCCCGGGCGTGGCTCCGCACGCAGCGGCCGGCCAATCTCGGACGAGTGGTGATGCTGGGGCCGCCGAACGGCGGGAGCGAGGTCGCCGACCGGCTCCACGGCTTTCGCGCCTACCGGCGCTTCTTCGGTCCGGCCGGAGCCCAGTTGACGACCCGGCCGGACGATCGCCTCCGCGACCTCCTCGGCGCCATCGACTATCCATTGGGAGTCATCGCGGGCGACCGCACGCTCTATCCCGTGGAATCGTGGCTGATGCTGCGGGCTGCCAATGACGGCCGGGTCACCGTCCAGCGCACGCGGGTCGCGGGCATGGCCGACCACATCACGTTGCATGCCAGCCACGGCCTGATGATGCGCAACCCCGCGGTCATCGCCGAGACCCTCCGCTTCCTGCGGACCGGAGGGTTTTCGCCGTCGGCCCGCGGTGACACAAGGCTCGCATGAGCTTCGATGCGCCCCAGCCCGCCCCCACGCCGCCGCGCCTCGATCTGCACGGCATCGGCCTGCGCTTCGGCGCGGTGCGGGCGCTCGCCGACGTCTCGCTCCAGGTGCAGCCCGGCGAGATCCTGGCGCTGCTGGGCGATTCCGGCTGCGGCAAGAGCACGCTCCTGCGGGCCATCGTGGGGCTGGAGCAGCCGGACACCGGCACCATCCGCCTCGACGGCACGGTGGTCAGCGAGGGCGGCCGCGGCGTTCCGCCGGAGGCGCGCGGCGTCGGGCTGATGTTCCAGGACTATGCGCTGTTCCCCCACCTGACGGTGGCCGAGAACGTCCGCTTCGGCCTGCATGCCCGGTCCGCCGCCGAGGCCCGCGTCTTCGCGGCGGCGCGCCTGGAGCAGGTCGGCCTCGCCGACCGGTCCAACAGCTATCCGGGCACCCTGTCGGGGGGCGAGAGCCAGCGCGTCGCGCTCGCCCGCGCGCTGGCGCCGGGACCGCGCATCCTCCTCCTCGACGAGCCGTTCTCGAATCTCGACCGGCGCACCCGCGACCGGGTCCGCGACGACACCCTCGCGGTGCTGCGCGCCAGCGGCACCACCACGCTCCTGGTCACCCACGATCCCGAGGAGGCCCTGGGATTTTCCGACCGCATCGCCCTGATGCGCCGGGGCCGCATCGTGCAGGTCGGCACCGGGCGCGACCTCTACGAGCGCCCCGGGAGCCACTTCGCCGCGCGCTTCTTCGGCGACCTGATCGCCTGGGCGGGCCCCTGCCGCGCGGGCGCCCTGGCGACGCCGTTCGGGCCGGTGCCGGCGCCGGGACGGGCCGAGGGGACGGCCCTGCGCTACTGCCTGCGCCCGGAAGCCCTGCGCCTCGGCGCAGCGGGGGCGGGCCTCGACGCGATGGTGACCGGGCGCCGCTTCCTCGGAGCGCATGCGCTCCTGACTCTGGCTGTCGAGGGCTTCGCCGAGCCCCTGCGGCTGCCCGTGCCCGACGCGGATTCCCGGCAGCCCGGCGACCGGGTCGGCCTCACCGTCGCGCCGGAGAGCGGTTTTATTTTTGGCGACGAACGGGATTAAAAGACGATCCGCGCCTGTCCCGGCGCCTAGTCTGCGCCTGTTGTTTGGAATTGGTTTAAGTCTAAGACATCATCCTTGCTTTTTTCGCCGCGATGCTTCTGAACACCCGTCGGGTTCAGCGGAGAGGGTATCGGCGATGGCGGGCGGGATGCGGGTGATCGGGTTCGCGGGGCTGATGCTGGCGACCGTGATGGGCACGGCCTCGGCCGCGGAGGTGAACCTCTACACCACCCGCGAGCCCGGTCTGATCCGGCCCCTGCTCGACGCCTTCACGGCCAAGAGCGGCATCACCGTCAACACCGTCTTCGTCGAGAAGGGGCTCGCCGAGCGCGTGGCCGCCGAGGGCGCCCGCGCCAAGGCCGACGTGCTGATGACCGTCGATGTCGGCAACCTCATCGACCTCGTCGACCGCGACCTCGCCCAGCCGGTGCGCTCCGGCGTGCTGGAGGCGGCGGTGCCCGCCACCCTGCGCGACGCCGAGGGGCGCTGGTTCGCCCTGTCGATGCGCGCCCGCGTGCTCTACGCCGACAAGGACCTCTCCGATCTCACGGCCATGACCTACGAGGGACTGGCCGATCCGAACTGGAAGGGCAGCCTGTGCCTGCGCTCGGGCCAGCACCCCTACAACACGGCGCTGATCGCCCATTACCTCGTCAAGCACGGGCCCGAGAAGACCGAGGCGTGGCTGCGCGCCCTCAAGGCCAACCTCGCCCGCAAGCCGGCCGGAGGCGACCGCGACGTCGCCCGCGACATCCTCGCCGACACCTGCCAGATCGGCCTCGGCAATTCCTACTATGTCGGCCTGATGCGCTCCGGCCGCGGCGGACCCGAGCAGCAGAAATGGGGCGACGGCATCAAGGTGGTGATGCCCACCTTCGCGGGCGGCGGCACCCACGTGAACATCTCGGGCGCGGTGGTGTCCAAGACCGCGCCCAACCGTGACGAGGCGGTCAAGCTCCTCGAATACCTCGTCTCCGACGAGGCCCAGGGCCTCTACGCCAAGGCCGATTACGAGTACCCGGTGAAGGCCGGCGCCCCGATCGACCCGCTGCTCACGGCGCTCGGCCCGCTGACCATCGATTCCGTGCCCCTGGTGGAGATCGCCCGCAACCGCAAGGCGGCGAGCCTCCTCCTCGACAAGGTCGGCTTCGACAATTGAGGGCGCTCCAACCCTCCCCCTTCCGCGGGGGAGGGGGCCTGCGCAGCAGGCGGGCCGAGACGAAGTCCCGCCAGAGGGGAAGCCCTCTCCGGGCATGTCGCGCCCCTCACCCGACCCGCTGACGCGGGCCACCCTCTCCCGCAGAGGGGAGAGGGACGGGCGCAACGCCTTCACGGCGTGCGAGCAGGCCGGTCCCTGCGGGAGAAGCGCCCACACGTTTGGCCGATCCATCGCAGACGCATTCGAGACCCGCATGACCGGGGCCGCCCCCGCCCTCTCGTTCACCCGCAACGCACGCGGCCTCGCCTGGGGCGCCGCCGGGCTGGCGTTATGCGTGTTGGTGCTGAGTCCGGTCGTCGCCCTCATGGTGGCGGCCGGAGAGGGCGCCGGTGACGCGGCGGGCGGGGCCCTGTGGCCCCATCTCGTCGCCCACGTGCTGCCGCAGGCGCTGCGCGACACCGCCCTGCTGCTCGCCGGGGTCGGCGTGCTGGTGATCGCCCTCGGGGCCGGATCGGCCTGGCTGGTGGCGGCCTACGACTTCCCCGGGCGGCGCCTGCTCGAGGCCGGATTGCTGCTGCCGATGGCGGTGCCGACCTACATCGTCGCCTTCGCGTATCTCGACCTGCTGCACCCGATCGGACCGGTCCAGACCACCCTGCGCGATCTCCTGGGCTATGCCCGCCCGCGCGACCTCGTGCTGCCGGAGATCCGCTCGCTGCCCGGCTGCATCCTGCTCCTCGGCTTCGTGCTCTACCCCTACGTCTACCTGCCGACCCGGGCGCTGTTCCTGATGCAGGCCGCCAACCTCATCGAGGCGGCGCGGATGCTCGGGCGCTCGCCTTCCGGGACCTTCCTGCGCGTCGCCCTGCCGATGGCGCGCCCGGCCATCGCGCTCGGGGCGAGCCTCGCCCTGATGGAGGCCCTCAACGACATCGGGGCGGCGGAATTCCTCGGCGTCCGCACCCTCACGGTCCAGGTCTATGCCACCTGGGTCAACCGCTCGGATCTCGCCGGCGCGGCCCAGATCGCCCTGGTCATGCTGGTGGCGGTGGTGGCCCTGGTGGCGGTGGAGCGCTGGGCCCGGTCGGGCCGGGGCTTCGCCGGCACCGCCCAGCGCCCGCGCCGGCTCGCCCGGCAGCGGCTGTCGGGGCCACGCGCCTGGGCCGCCCTGGCCCTCGGGCTCGTGCCCGTGGCGATCGGCTTCGCGATTCCCGCGAGCTACCTCGCCCATGCCGCCCTCCGGCGGGTGCTGCGCAGCGGCCTGCCCGAGACGATCCTGCCCGAGATCGGCTACACCCTGCTGTATGCGGGAATCGCCACGCTCCTGGCGGCCGCCCTCGGCTTCGTGGTGGCGGCCGGCCCGCGCCTCGTGGCGCGCCGCTGGGGCGAGGCGCTGATCCGGGTGGCGAGCCTCGGCTATGCCCTGCCGGGCGCGATCCTGGCCATCGGCCTGCTCGGCCCCCTGGCGCTCGCCGACACGGCCCTCTCGGCCGGCACCACGCAGCTCTTCGGCATCGCCCCGGCGCTGATCGGCCTCGGCACCGGCGGCGCCCTGGTCACGGCCTACCTCGTACGCTTCCTCGCGGTCAGCATCGGCACCTGCGAGGCCGGGCTGGCCCGCGTGCCCCGCAGCCTGCCCGATGCCGGGCGGATGCTCGGGCGCGGCCCCGGCGCCACCCTGTGGCGGGTGCAGTTCCCCCTGGCCTGGCCGGCCGTGCTCAGCGGGGCCCTCCTGGTCTTCGTCGATTGCGTCAAGGAATTGCCCGCCACCCTGCTGCTGCGCCCTCTCAACGTCGAGACCCTCGCGACCCACCTCTACGGCGAGGCGGCACGCGGCACCTACGAGGACGGCACCGTGGCGGCCCTGCTCATCGTCGCCGTCGGGCTCGTGCCGGTGGTGATCCTTCTCCGGCTCGGGACCCCGCGCCCCGAGGCCGGGCCGGAACGCGCCGGAGCCGGGGTCAAACCCGCCGGGCCCGCGACAGAACCTGCCGATCAGCGCTTGACGCCGCTGCGCCCATAGCCCTAGAAGGCCCTCGGTCCGGGTGCGTAGCTCAGCGGGAGAGCATTCGCTTCACACGCGAAGGGTCACAGGTTCGATCCCTGTCGCGCCCACCATTCCCTTCGAAGCCGCCCCGACGCTTCGACGATCCCTTCAGAAGATCGACACCAGCACCAGGCCGCCGACCATCAGCAGGCAGCCGAGGATGCGCCCCGTCCCCGCCGCTTGCTGGGCGAAGCCGAGCCATCCGTGATGGTCGAGCAAGGTCGAGGTCAGGATCGCCGCCGTCACGGTGATGCCGGTGAAGACCGCCGCGCCGAGGCGCTCCGCCCGGAAGATCATCGCCAGCACGTAGACCCCGCCCATGGCGCCGCCGGCCCAGGCCCACCAGGGCACGCCCGCGACCCGGGCGGTGCCGGGCCAGGCGAGGCCGACGAACGGCACGGCCAGCAGATAAACCGCCGCATTGGCCCCCGTCACCACGAAGGCGGCGAGGATCGGCTGGCCGAGTGCCCGCGAAAGGGTGGTGTTCGCCCCCGCCTGGACCGTGTTCAACACGCCCGCGGCGGCCGCGATGAAGGCGATGAGGAGGGGCATGGCGTGTCCGTCTCGGTCCCGGCATCCGACCGGACGCGGAGGCGTGCCGGTCTGGCGTTGCTGCCACTCGCGACAACCGCTGCGCCGGCCCGAGCTTTCAGACCTGCGACGTTCCTGCGCAGTCGGGGAGACGGTGTCCGGAACAGTGTTGTCGAGGCGCGGGCTCTTCTCTCCCCCTCTGCGGGCTGGTGTGGGGAGTGTCCGGAGCGGTCACACACCTCACCCCAGGCCTCTCCTTCCGGGAGAGGGAGCCTCGTGGGGCTTGAAGCCCATCCGCAGATGACCTCCAGTACACTCCTCTCCCGCCTGCTCCTCAGGCACTTTCTCCCTTAACGGGGTGACGTACAGCACGCGGACGGCACCAGGATGGGCGCGCCCGACAGCGCGCAGGCAGGCAGGCGCCCCCGCTCGTCCCGGCCAGCCCCCTCAGCGGCCGCGTTCGGGCGCCCCCAGCTCGCGGCGGGGTGCGACCACCAGCACCAGCGCGCCGGCCAGCATGCAGACGATCGATCCGGCCAGGACGCCGACCTTGGTCTCGGATTCCAGCTCCGGCGCGCCGGCGAAGGCCAGGAGTCCGATGAACAGGCTCATGGTGAAGCCGATGCCGCACAGGAGCGAGACCCCGTAGATCTGCAGCCACCCGGCCCCCGCCGGCCGCTGGGCGAGGCCAAGTTTCACCGCCAGGACGACGAGACCGAACACCCCGGCCTGCTTGCCGACGACGAGGCCGAGGGCCACGCCCAGGGTCACCGGATCGAGCAGCATCCCGGGCGTGAAGCCCGCGAGGGACACGCCCGCATTGGCGAAGCCGAAGATCGGCAGGATCAGGTAGGCCGACCAGGGCTGGATCGCGTGTTCGAGTCGGTGCAGCGGCGAGGTCGGGTCGTCCGGCCGGCCGGTGCTGAGGCGCAGCGGGATCGTCAGCGCCAGGAGCACGCCCGCGACCGTGGCGTGAATGCCGGATTTGAGAACGAAGACCCAGAGCACCAGCCCGAGCAGCAGGTAGGGCGACAGGCGGCTGATCCCGGCCCGGTTCAGGCCGTAGAGCAGGGCCAGCGTCACGGCCGCTCCGCCGAGCATCGGCACCGACAGGTCGGCGGTGTAGAACAGCGCGATGATGATGACGGCGCCGAGGTCGTCGATGATCGCCAGGGCGGTCAGGAAGATCTTGAGCGAGACCGGCACCCGGGACCCCAGCAGCGCCAGCACCCCGAGGGCGAAGGCGATGTCGGTGGCGGCCGGGATCGCCCAGCCTCGCATTGTCTCGGGCGAGTGCCGGTTCACCGCCAGGTAGACCAGGGCCGGCGCAGCCATTCCGCCGAGGGCGGCAAGCCCCGGCAGGATGCGGTCCGGCCAGGTCCGCAGCCGCCCGTCCAGCATCTCGCGCTTGATCTCGAGGCCGACCAGCAGGAAGAACAGCGCCATCAGGGCGTCGTTGACCCAATGCAGCACAGTCAGGCCGCCGAGCTTCGCCTGGAGCGCCGAGACGTAGGCGCCGGCCAGGGCGGAATTGGCCACCCCGAGGGCGAGGGCGGCGCTCGCTATCAGGACGAGGCCGCCACCGGCCTCGCTGGTGAGCGTCGAACGGAGGGCCGAGAACGGCCGCCGGAGCGGGGACGGGGCGTGCATGCCCTCCGGCTTACAGGGATCGGGCGGGGGTTCAACCGTCCCGCCGGCGAAACCCCGTCAGCGCAGGTTGGCCGAGCGCGTCCCCGCCCGGTCGCGGGAACCCGCATCGAACACCGTGCGGCAGCCGGGGCTGAGGCTCGCCCGGTTCACACGCATGCAGGAGACGATCTGGTCGCGGTTCGGCACGGCGCTCAGGCACAGGCGCATGACGTCGCCGCGGCACAGGGCGGCCTGCTCCTCCTCGCCCGCGAAGGCGGCGCCCGAAGTCAGGGCCGGAAGCGCGAGCAGGGTCGCGAAAGCGAGTCGGCCGAACATCTGCGTTTCCCCCGGCAATCCACGATCCCGGCTTGCCTCCGGGATCGGCGCGGGCATGGCGCCCGGCCGCGGTGGGAATGCAAAGGGGCTGGGGAAGTTCCTCATCCCTCAGCAGCGGAATCCGGCGACCGACCCGGCGTCACACATCGGCGGAGGGGCCGTTACGCGTGCCGGCGAACCGCCTCGCGGACCCGCAGCGTTTCCCTCTCGCCGAGGGCCGACGCGCTTGCCCAGCCCGTGCGCTCCTGGCAATGGACCGGGGGGCCTCGCCCCGCACGCCTTGATCCCCGGGCCAAAGGATTCGACCTATGCCGCACGTGACCGTGAAGCTCTACCCCGGCAAGACGGACGAGCAGAAGACGCAGATCGCCGACGCGATCGTGGCCGCCGTAATGGCGAGCGCCGGGGTGCCCGAGGCGGCGCTCTCGGTGGCGATCGTCGACGTGCCCGAGGCGGACTGGGCGGCGACGGTCTATCACCCCGAGATCGTCGGCCAGCCGGACGTTCTGGTCCGGAAGCCGGGTTACACTCTGCCCTGAGCCCCGCTCAGCGCTTCGCGCCCTGGAAGGGGCGCAGGAGCCAGGCCAGCCGGCCGGCATCGTCGTCCTGGACCTCGGCCGGTGCGGCATCCGCCGGCCCCGCGTTTCCGGACTCCGCATCCTCCGGCTGCGCCTCGGGGGCCTTCGGCGTACTGGCATCCTGCATGATCTGGTCGAGGGGCGACGGCAGTTCCGCGCCGTACTCGTTCAGCAGAAGGGCCGCGTCGAGCAGGTAGCGGATCTGGTCGTCCGGGACCGGGCGGCCCGCGATCTGGGCGTCCAGCACCGTCGCGGCGAAGCGGGCTGCGAGCCGCGACAGCTCGGGCAGGCGGTCGGCCGGCGTCGTGGCCCCGATCGATATTGCTGGAGCGGCACTCACCCGCACTCTCCCTCGGTTTGGTTCAAAACTGGCGCGACCGCGACGAACGCTCGCGTGTATTCCACGAACTCTATCGCACGTTCCTCACCACTTCGTTGAACCGCGCCGACCTCTTCGCCGCAGGGTAAGCTCCGGCGCTCAACGGGCCGGCGGCGCGGTGATCAGGCGCGCCCCCCGGCGATAGGTCAGGTAGCGCCACAGCCATTGCAGCGAGACCCGGGTCCGCTGGGCGAAATCCACCAGCAGCACCACGTGCACGGCCGCCCAGAGCAGCCAGGCCGGGAAACCCTTGAGCCGGCGTCCGTGCCCGAAATCGAAGATGGCCGCATGCCGCCCCACGATGGCGGCGTTGCCGCGATTCCGAAACGTGAACGGCGGTAATGGTTTACCCTGGGTCAGGGCCTCGCGCAGGGCGCGACCGAGATGGCTTCCCTGCTGCTGGGCGACCTGGGCCAGACCCGGCAGGGGCTCTCCCGCCGCATCGCGGATCAACGCCGTATCGCCCAGGGCGAACACGTCCGGACACCCGGTCACCGAAAGGTCGGGCTCGACGGGGATGCGCCCGTTCCGGTCCGGCGTCACCCCGAGCCACCCGGCCGCCGGCGACGCGCGCACCCCGGCCCCCCAGATCACGGTGGCGGCCGGGACGACCCGCCCGGCGAGCGTCACGCCCTCCGCATCGATGTCCTGCACCGCCTGGCCCGTCATCACGCTCACCCCGAGGCGCTCCAGAGAGCCGAGCGCATAGGCCGCCAGCGCCTCCGGGAAGGCCGTCAGCAGGCGCGGGCCGGCTTCGACCAGGATCACCCGCGCGGTGGTCGGATCGATGTGGCGGAAATCGCGGGCGAGGGCGTGGTGGGCGAGTTCGGCGATGGAGCCGGCCATCTCGACGCCGGTCGGACCGCCGCCGACGACGACGATCGTCATCAGGCGCGCGCGCTCGGCCGGGTCCTGGGTTCGCTCCGCCCGTTCGAAGGCCTGCAGCACCCGCGTGCGGATGGTCCGCGCCTCCTCAAGGCTCTTCAGCGACGGGGCGTACGGCGCCCAGGCGTCATGTCCGAAATAGGTGCTCGTCGAGCCCGTGGCGATGACGAGGCGATCGTAGGCGATTCCGCTCCCATCCGCGAGCAGCACCTGCCGGGCTCCCTGGTCGATGCCCGTGACCCGCCCCATCACCACGTTGACGTTAGCGGCTCCCGACAGGATGTGCCGGATCGGCTCGGCGATGTCGGCGGGGGAGAGCGCTGCCGTCGCCACCTGGTACAGCAACGGTACGAACAGGTGGTAGTTGTGCTGGTCGATCAGCGTGACCGCGACTTCCGACCCCGCAAGGGCCTTGGCGGTCGCGAGGCCGCCGAAGCCGGCGCCTACGATGACGACGCGAGCGGTGACTGCTCCGGATGACGATTGTTCCTGACTCATGCTGGCAGAACCGGAGCCGGGCCGGAATGTATCCCCGAGGATCGCTCAGGCTTGCGCGAGCATCGCCCCCAGCGTCGTGGCGAGGTTCGCTGGAACGTTCGGTTTCAGCAGGAAGGCCGCTCCCTCCGGCAAGAATCCGGAGGTGGGATCGGAATGGCCCGACATCAGAACCACCGCGAGATCCGGCCTTAGCGCGCGGGCACGCTGCGCCAATTCCCAGCCATCGATCGCGCCCGGCACATGCGCGTCGGTCACCAGCCCTCGGGCGTCCGGTGTCGCGTCCAGCAGGCGCAGGCCCTGGTCCGTCGTCTCCGCCCCCACGACCGCAAAGCCCGCCCGATCGAGCATGTCGGCGATGGCGCGGCGCTGGTCAGGTTCCTCCTCGACCAGGATGACGAGGGCGCGGTGTTCATCGGGGTTCATGGCGGGTGCTTAAGGGACGAGGTCTGGTATGGTGACCAACCTCGTCGTGCGCGGGCTGGTTCAGCTGCACCACGACCGGTCCGCGGGCCGTCAGCGGAGCGAGGTTTCGCCGTCCGGGCTTTCGGGATCGGCGGGGGGATCGAACGCGCCGCCTGCCGCCGTCAGCTGCAAGCGTGACTCGGCCAGACGTGATCGCAGCGCGGTGTCGAGGCGGTCGAGGGCACCCGCCCGGTCGACCCACCAATCCGTCGACCAGACGCGGACCAGCGACCAGCCGAGGCCTTCCAGGATCGTCGCCCTGACCCTATCGCGATCGCGCGCCGTGGCAGCAGCGTGGTAGGTTGCCCCATCGCACTCGACACCCGCGAGATAGTCGCCCGGCCTGTCGGGATGCACCACGCCGAGATCGATGCGGAAGCGCGATACCCCGATCTGCGGAACCACGACCCACCCCCGACCCGACAAGGCCGCAGCGACCGCCTCTTCGAAAGGAGATTCAGCGCCGCCGAGCGAGCCCTGGACGGCCTCGGCCAGGGCGCGAGGTCCGCGCTCGGCGAATTCGAGGAAGTGCTTCAGGTCCCTGACCGCCGGTGCGCTGGTCCGATTGAGGTCGATCATTCCTGGTTCGAAGGAGGTGAACACCACCATTTCGCGACGGGCGCGTGTGAGGGCGACGTTCAGGCGTCGCCATCCGCCATCCCGGTTGAGCGGACCGAAGTTCATGGACATCGTGCCGGCCTCGGCCTCTGTCGGCCCGTAGCCGATGCCGAGCAGGATCACGTCCCGTTCGTCGCCCTGCACGGTCTCCAAGTTCTTGACCACCACGGGTTCCGGAACGTCCTCGCCGAAGGCGTACTCGATCTCGGGACGCCGTTTCCGCTCGAGGTCGAGAAGGTTCTCGATCAGCGCCTGCTGCTCGGTGTTCAGCGTGATGACGGCCAGGGTATGGGCGTGATCCACACAATCGGGGTCGGTCAGGCGCCGGACGATCTCGGCAACGATCGCCTGGGCCTCGATCTGGTTCGTCCGGCCCTTCCCCTTTGCGTAGACGCCCGAAACGCGCCGCCATTCGACCGCGCTGGCCCGGGTCTCCGCAGCCGGAAAGGTGATGAGGGCGCCGTCGTAATAGCGGTGGTTGGAGAAGGCGATCAGGCTTTCGTGCCGGCTGCGATAGTGCCAGCTCAGCCCATGGCTCGGGACGCCGGCCGCGAGGCATTCGTCGAGAATGCTGGCCATGTCGGCCTCGACCTCGTCTGCCTCGTCGGCATTCGCGGATCGCGTGAAGAAGCTGGTCGGCGGCATCTGTCGCGGATCGCCGGCGACGACGACCTGCCGTCCGCGGGCGATCGAGCCGATCGCGTCCCAGGGGGCGATCTGCGACGCTTCATCGAAGATGACGAGGTCGAAAAGAGCCTGATCCGGCGGTAGGTACTGCGCGATCGACAAGGGACTCATGAGCATGCACGGCGCGAGGCGGGTAAAGGCCTCGCCCATTTCGGCGGCGAGTTGGCGGATGGGTTTGTGCGCGCGCTGCTTGCGCAGTTCATGCTTCAGGACGCCGTATCCACCCTTGCGCCCGACCGTGTCCTTGTCGGGGATCAACCCGCAGATGCGTGCCCGGATCATGCGGATCGCGAGCGCGTCGAGGCGTTCGTCCAGGCGGCGAAAGGCGTCGATCGCATCGCCGTGCTCGGCCATGACCAGATCCCGCAGGTCGGGCTCGGCATCGATGCCGCGCGCCGCGAACCAGCGGGCATGGATCGTCTCGAACAGGGCGAGCGCGCCGCTCTCCGCCACGGTTCCGGCCTCCAGGGCCAGAACGACCGCCCGCAAACCCGCGTCGAGGGCAGTCTGCCGAACCCGCTGCCAGTCGCACCATGGTTTGAGCCCGGCGGGCGCCGTCGTAATGGCGGCCCCCAGGGCCGATATCCCGTCGAGGTCCCGGCTCGCCGAAGGGCCGAGGGCCAGCAGGACCGCGAGATGGCCCGCTGTGTCCTCCCACGCAGCGAGGCGAAGTCCGAGGTCGGCGGCCGCCCCGGCGATCCGGCCATCCGGGCTCAGCAGATCGTTGGCTTCGATCACCAGGGTGGCGGTTACCCGCGCAAGCGCAGCGAGCGTGTCGGCATCGGCGGCGGTTGCGGAGAGTGCCGATCGCAGCGCCTCGGCGATCTCGGCCGTGCGCCGCATCGCAACGGTGTCGTGGCCGGCCTCGCACCCGGGCGGACCGGCGAGGTCCGGCGCGGCGGAGGCGACGAAGCTCTGGAAGCCTGCCATCCGGCGCAGCACCGGCAGGTCACGTGCAGGGTCGGGCCGCGCAATCGCGTGGCCTTCCCTCCGAAGTCGCGCGGTGACACGGCGGCGCGCGAGAACGTTGAAGGGCCAAACGCTCCGCGCTGCTTCGGCCCACGCGGCATCCAGCCGGTCGAGGTCCAGGCGCCGCAGCCCGTCCGCTGAATAGGATGTCGATAGGCTCCTCTCCGCCGCTCGGAATCCGTCGATCGCATCGGCGACGGTTCGGACACGTGCGATGCGGGCGGTGGCGTCGGGCGCGAAGGCAAAGCGCAGATCCTGGCCCGATGCCGCGAGCAGTGCCGTGGCCAGCCGATGGAGCTTGGCGATCGTATCGAGGTCGGTCGCCGGATAGCGAAGGCGCGTGGCGGCCAAGATCCTTTCCCGCGCCTCGTCAAGAGCGCTGCGCGCTGGTGCGATTGCCCGTGCGGCAGCCAGGGTCCGCGCCTGCCAGCCATTCGACCAGGCCTGGTGCCGAATGGGCGCGAAGGCGTCGGGGATGACAGGAATGGCGCTGTGATGCAGGTCCAGCCGGTGGACGGTCTCCCGCAGGGCATCAAGGGACGCTTTGTCGTGCGCGACGTCTTCGGTCCAGCCGAGGTCCGGCAGTTCGGGCGACCAGTCCCGCACCACGCGCCCGATGGCGCCGTGCAGCGTCAAGCCGTTCCCATGCCTCTCGTGCAGCAGTCGGACGACCGCGTTGAGACGATCCCGCAGCCTTCGGACCTGAGCGGCTTCGCGGGCCCATTCCTCGGGGGACAAGGCATCCCGAGTCTCCCAGGCGCGTTCAAGGCTCTTCAGGACCTCGAGCTTCGATGCCCTGTTCGAATGAAGTTCCAGGCAGAACGTGCCGAGACCTTTCTCCGTGAGCCGCCGATGGACCACGTCGAGGGCGGCGCGCTTCTCCGCCACGAACAGAATGCGCCGTCCGAGGGCGAGATTATGCGCGATCATGTTGGCGATGGTCTGTGACTTGCCCGTACCGGGCGGTCCGTCGAGGACGAAGTCGCAGCCCCGCGCGGAGGCGACGACCGCCGCGATCTGCGAGGAATCCGCCGGAAGTGGGACAAAGAGTTCCGACGGGTCGATCGCGTCGTCGAGGTGCTCTGGTCTCGGAAAGGGCGGCCCCTCGGGAAAGCGCTCACGCGCCCGCTCGATCAGATGCCGCACGACAGGGCTCGCAGCCAATTGACCACTTCGGTCCGCCAAGTCCTTCCACATCAGATATTTGGCGAAGGAGAAGGTGCTGATCACCACATCCTCGGTGACCTCGAAGCCCGGCACGTCCCGCACCGCCCGCCGCACGAGGTTCCAGATCCCAGCCACATCGACGCCGCTCGCATCCATCGGCAGGGAGCCGTCCAGTCCCGGGATCGGCAGCGCGAAATCCTGGCGCAGCATTTCCAGAAGCGTGAGATTGAAGCGTGCCTCGTCGTCATGGCGCAGCAGGGCGACTCCGGACAGGGCGCTCATCCGCTCCAGTTTCACCGGCAGGAGGATGAGGGGCGCCCGGTAGACCCGCGTGTCGGCGCCCGAGCGGCGCCACTTCAGGAAGCCGAGAGCGAGGTAGAGCGTGTTGGCTCCGCCTTCCTCCAGATCGGACCTCGCCTTCCGGTAGAGGTCGATCAGCATCGGATCGAGGTGTTTTACATCGCGATGCTTCGCGTCGCCGACGGCGACGACCTGATCGCGTTCGAGGGCGGCGCGGGCATAAGCCGCTCGCTGGTCCTCGCCGTCCGGGAGCGGACCGGAGGTCTTGCCGGGTCCGCCGTTCCCGAAGTCGGGTTCGGCGACGACGCGAATTCGTTTGCCCGCCGACAGGCGGTCCTCCAGCCTCGCCGGTTCCGGGCAGGCGAGCCGGACGGCCTTCGCACCTTCGGGCAGGTTGAGCAGCCGGTTGCGCGTTGTGAGGTCCAGCAGGCGGCGCTGCCAGAGCGCGATCCGGCCGGCCGGCGTGCTCGGCTCCGCCGCCCCCTCGACGTCGAAGGCGGGAAGGGGCGGGGCCGCTTCGAAGGACGCGAGCGTTCCGACCCGCACGGCTGAATCGTCCGACGAGTTGTTCGGGGGGCTGTGTCGCGGGGTGTCGAGCGGGTGGATGCGGCGCAGGCGCGCGCGGCGGATGTCCAACGCCATGGTGAAGGTGGAGTCGGCATCCTCCGCGATCCGCCGGCGCGCTCCTGCCAGGGCGCTGCCGAAGCCGGGCGGATGAGCCTGCCCTGTCAGAGCCGTTTCGAGCAACACGAGATCCTGGAGATCGGCCCGCTTCCGGAGGGAGGCCGCCTCGTCCGTAACGAGGTTCGCAAATTCCTGTGGCTGCAGCCAGGCTCCCGCAAGGGCCTGTTCCCCGGTCAGCACCACGAGTGGGTTGAGGCCGGCTTGTTCGACCACGGCGGCGAACAGGAGCGCCAGATCCAGGTCCGTCGCCCTTCCATCCTTCAGGATGTCGGTCGGAGAACGCACTGCCTGACCCTCGGTCGCAAAGCCGGCAGGCGATCGCTCTCCGACGAGGCGCAACCCGCAGATGGCGGACCAGATCGCCGAGGTGACATCCCAGGCGCGGCTCCGCGAGCGGTCCGCATAGCCATCGAAGCCATCCGGTTTACCCGCACGCCGGAGGATTCCCGAGGTTTCCAGCAGAATGCCATCGACCGCCGGATCGGTCGGCGTCACGAAGGCGGCGAGCAACTCGCCCATCGACGCCGCCCCGCCCCATTCGGATGGCTTGAGAAGCGTAACCGGATGCTCGCTGACGGCCAGCGTCCGGTCCGCATGAGACACACGCAGCATGACCGTGCCGGTGACCGTTTCGTTCAGGTCCGCCAGGAAGCCTGCGGCGAGCGAAACGTCGCGGTCAGCCAACCGGACGGACCCGCCTGGACGGATGCGATCGATCGTCCAGGAGCGCGGCTTCAGAAAGGACGGGTCGGCCGTCAGCGTCACGGCGAGATCCGCGTGGACTTCGTCGTCGCCGACGATCTCCAGTTCGTTGAGAACCCGACGGGCGTTCTGGTGCGAGGCGAGACCAATCCTGCTCGACACATCCGCCCGCACCGCAACCGCCATTGCGCTTCCTCCCGGCAGCCCGAAGATTCCTGCCGATCAGGATTCCCGCAGATCATCCTGTCTGCAGGTCAACGCTCTCGGGCGAGCCATGGCTTGGTTGTACGCGAGGTCGCGCGCAAGAAAAAACCACAGGTTGTGAACTGGGGTAGGGGTAAGAGCTTGGAGGCCCGATGCCTAAGCACGATCGAATTCGATCGGTTCGTCGGATGCGTCAGCGGTGGAAAGCCCGGTCGGGAGAAGCAGACCGAGGCGAGTCCGGGGCACCGTTATGCCGGGTCGGAGCGCCGTACTACGTCGCCGCGCTTCGCGGTCTGTGGCTGGGGCATCCCCCGGCCCGGTTCTTTAGCGGCCTTAATGAATTTCCCGAGAGAGATCCCCAGGGGAATTGAGAGCACGAGCCACTTTAAAAGAAACCTGACCATGTCCACTGCCCCTATGCCACATCACTTTACACGATCCGGCAAGGCGCAACGATGAAGCGATGTCACAGCCGATGAGCGGGCCCCGCCGGAGCCCGAGCCAATTGCCTCGTGAACCTTAACGGGGAAGTCCCTTGAGAACGGCGTTGTGTAGGGTCCGAAGCCAATGAAGCGCTTCCTTGGCCTTGGCCTCCGCGATTTCCGCACGCATCTCCGCCTGTACGATGGCGGATCGGCTTGCATTGCTGGCGTCGACGATCGCTTCGACGTTGGCCAGTGTTACCGACCAATCAAAGTCATCATCCGCCGGTTTGCCGGTCTCTGCTCTCTGAGCGATGGTCTCGGTAAAATTGCTTGGGAGAAGGCGCTCCAGGCTTCCGTCCGTCTGTTGGAAGGATTCTTTGAAAATCTCCCGGATGCGATCGGCCTCTTCATTGACGGTGGCTTGGCTCGCAAGCTTCCTCTCGGCCTCCATCTCTGAACCTCCTCTCAAAACACAGGTGGGGATCGCGGCAAGAAAGCATCATGCGGTGAATTATTGTTTAACTCGCGCCAGGGTTTCGATCATTCGGCCAAACTCAACCGTCCGACGCATGCATGAACGGCGTCCCGCCCAATGCCGGCCGTGAGCGCCGTCCGGCACGCGCCGGGCGGCATCCCCGCCATCATGGCCGGGTGCCGGCCAGGGCAGCTTTGACGGCGGGGGCGACCCGCGTGCCGAGCAGCGTGATCGAACGCTGCATTGCGTCGGTCTCCAGCATGGCCGAACTCATCTGGAAGGTGACGCGGGATAGGCCGCCCAAGGTCTCGTTCGCAGCCAGGATCTTGGCGCCGACCGTTTCGGGCGAACCGATCAGGAAGGCGCCGTCCGGCCCGCACATCGCGTCGAATTGGACACGGTTGGCTCGGGCCCAGCCGCGCTCGCGCCCGATCTCGGTGAACATGTGTGCCCAACCGGGGAAGAACGCATCGCGCGCGGCCTGATCGGTGTCGCCGACGAAGCCCATGGCGTGGACTCCGACGCGGAGCGTGTCCGGCGCATGTCCAGCCCTGCGGCCCGCCTCGCGGTAGAGATCGACGAGGGGACGGAAGCGCTGGAAGCTGCCGCCGATGATCGCCACCATCAGGGGCAGGCCGAGCGTACCCGCGCGCGCGAAGGATTGCGGGGTACCTCCGACCCCGAGCCATATCGGAATCTGGGCCTGATGGGGACGCGGATAGACGCCTTGACCGCTGAGCGGGGGACGGAAGCGTCCGCTCCAGGTCACATGGACCTCGTTGCGCAGCGTCAGGAGCAGGTCGAGCTTTTCCGCGAACAGGGCGTCGTAATCCTCCCGGGCGAACCCGAACAACGGATAGGCTTCCCCGAACGAGCCGCGACCGACGACGATCTCCGCGCGACCTCTGGCGATGAGATCCACGGTTGCGAATTCCTGGAAGACCCGTACCGGATCGGCGGCGCTGAGCACCGTAACGGCGCTGGCGAGGCGGATACGCCGGGTTCGCGCTGCGGCCGCGGCCAGGATGACGGTGGGGGCCGAATCGAGGAACTCCGTGCGATGGTGCTCGCCGATGCCGAAGACGTCGAGGCCCACCCGGTCAGCGGTCTCCACCTCGGCCAGCAGCGCCTCCATCCGGTCCGCCGGCGAGACTGTTCGGCCCGTCTCCAGATCCGGCATGGTAGCGGCGAAGCTGTCGATCCCGATTTCCATCGTCATGCCCTCGTGGTGGTTGTCGGCGTCCTGGACTGTTTCCCCTACATGACAGGCGGCCAGTTTCAGACCAGCCGGTCTCTTGCGATGCGATCCATCGTCAGCGACGATGGTTGCCAAGCCGGTCCGTTGATGGCGACGGACGTCTTCGGCCTGAGATAACCCGTCATGTTTCCAGTGCCAGGCGATGACATCGGGCTAGTTTTGATTTTACCCATCGGGCTGGCCGATGGAGGTGTCTGACCATGCTCGACGGAGTCTCGCTGGACCAACTGCGGATCTTCCAGGCGGCGGCCGATGAGGGCAGCTTCTCCGCGGCAGCTCGTCGTGTCCGGCGGACGCAATCGGCCGTCAGCGAAACAATCGCCAACCTCGAAGCGCAACTCGGCGTCACGCTGTTCGATCGGAGCGGGCGCTATCCCCGCCTGACGACCGAGGGCGTCCTGCTTCTCGCCGATGCCCGCGCGATCGTCGCCGGGGTCGACGGCATGAAGGCGCGGGCCAAGGGGATGGCCGGCGGGCTCGAGGCGGAATTGACCGCCGTGATCGACGTGTTCTTCCCGATCCGGGTTCTGGCCGACACCGCCCGCGAGTTCCGCGCGCAGTTCCCGGCGACGCCGCTGCGTCTCTACGTGGAGGCGCTTGGGGCGGTGATTCAACCCGTCCTCGATCAGCGGGCGAGCTTCGGCCTGGTGGGCTCGCTTCCGACCCTGCCCGCTGGCTTGACGGTCGAGCGGATCGGGACCGTCGAATTCGTCATGGTCGCGGCGTCCGATCACCCGCTGGCGGCACATCGCGGCACGATTCCCAGAGGCGTCCTGGCGCAGCACATCCAGCTCGTCCTCACGGATCGCTCCGAACTCTCGGCCGGACGCGAGTTCGGTGTGATGTCACCGACGACGTGGCGCCTAGCCGATCTGTTCGCCAAGCACGCCTTCCTGGTCAGCGGGCTCGGCTGGGGCGGCATGCCGCTGCATACGGTCTGCCAGGATGTCGCCGAGGGCCGCCTCGTCGAACTGGCGATCGAAGACGTTCCGCCGGGAGGGCTGTCCCTGCCGATCTCGGCGGTTTACCGAACCGCCGCGCCGCCCGGACCGGCTGGGCGCTGGATGATTGAGCGCCTGAAACGGCGCTCGACCGATGGGGAGCCGGACGGGGACCCGTGAAGGCCCACTGGCCGGCAATCAGGCGAAGTGGCTGACCACCAAGGCACCCGCCTGCTTGCCGACTACGGTGCTGTCTTTGAGGGCGAAGTTCCAGTTTACGGCCCCGGAATTGGTATTGGGTGTATCGGCCGTCAGAGCGAAGCCATTCCTGATGGTGGCCGATTGTGCTGCGTCGAGAGTGTATTCTGCACCCCTCGCGCCCTTGTACACGGTGGTCTGACCCACCAACGTCGCGTCCGGACGATCGGTCAGGTCCGCGTCGCTGAAGGCGATGCGTCCGGAGGTCTGGTCGAGAGCGGCATTGCCGGTCGTGCTTGACCGCTCGCGCACCGTTTCGCTGGCCAGGCTCTGAGCCTGGGCGATCGTCGGCGCATCGTTGGCGCCCGTCACCATGATTTCGACGGCCTGCAGAGACGATGAGCCAAGGCCGCCCGCCACCTGAACGTCGTAGATGACGGTCAAGGTCTCGTCCCAGGCCAGGAAATCGAGGGTCTTGTCGACCGTGCCGTACGCGAACTGAACACGACCCGCGCCGGTGCCGGTGCTGTCGGTCACTTGCAGGCTGAATGTGCTCGCCGCCGTCAGCAACGTGACTTGATCCATGGTGAGTTGGCCGCCGGACCATGAGAAGCACGCGGGGCCGGCCGTGGTGACGTGCGTTTCAGACAGGTCGGCATCGTGGAAGCGCAAGTCGCCGCTGGCGGCCTGCGCCGCGAGACTTCCAGTGACTTTTGCGGTCTCGCTCAGGCGGTGAGGACCCGAGGCATCGGCGTCCAGCACCACCGCATCGTTGGTGCCGACAATGTCCAGGGTGACGGTCGCGGTGCTGATGCCGCCATGCTCGTCGCTGATCGAGTAGGTGAACCGATCCGTGCCGTGCTCGCCTCCAGCAAAGGCGGCCTGGTTCGATGCGGCGTAGGACAGAAGACCATTCGCTGCATCGAAGGCAACGCTGCCCTTGGACGCTCCCGGTCTCGACGCTGGTGATGTGGAGGGTGTCGCACTCGTCCATCACCCGGTCATTGGCGAGAAGGAGCGTCGACAGCTCCGACGTCACGGTATCGGACGCGACCGAGATCCTGCCGTCGTGGTACTCGGCATCACGCGGATCGATGTCCCGTGTTTTCGGCGCCGATAAGGACGGTGTTGTTGCCGTTGCCGAGAACCACTTCGCCGCGCTTGGGCCCGTCCAGCGTGATGGCATGGTCGAGGTTGTCTGAGAGATGAACCCAGGCGTCGACCCAGTTCTCGAGCACCAGCCTCGTTCCGCTAAGCTCGGCGATCTCGATGCCGCGGCTCGAATTCCAAGCTTGATTGAGCGAGATAACCGCGGTCGCGTCGCCCTGTCAGTCCAGCGACATCATGTTTGCGCCGGATACGGTGCCGCCGGTGGTGCTGTAGCTTGCGAAGCTCACATCCCTGAATTCAGAAGAAAGTATGCGAGAGCTCGCGCCCGTATCATCTGAGGCGCTCGCACTGTCCTGCAGGATGCCAGAATTCGGCTCGTCAGTATAAGTATATCGGACGGCAATTCTGAGTCAGAGAGCGGAATGGGGGTGATCATTTCTAGCAGAACAGATCCAGCCCGGCTCCATGGCTCCACGCGCAACCGTCAGCGGAACGACATTTATTCCTTAAAGCGTTCTGAATGCTGCATTTAATGAATCTTTTATGTGGGGCTTTCGGTGTGATCTATGGGCGAACTACCGATCTGACCGGCGAGATATAATCGGATCAATTGCAAAAGCAAACTCGGTTTAGCCCAGTTCCACACGTCATGGTGCTGTAACGATGTTGATGGAATCGTCGTTTTGTCGGTCGAAATTGGCGGAATATCGTGCTGTCACTTTATCGATGCAAAACGCGCGGCGTAGATCCGGTGCAGGGACGAGTTTATACCAATGATGTGATGTCCCGGGGGCGGCGCCTGATTCCTTATCGAGGTCCCGGGAACGCACGCTGGTCCAGGGTTCTGATCCGCTCGGGCCCGCATGGTCCGGGGCGTAGGTGCCTCTCGGTCCAATGCGGAAGTCCGCATCGAAATCGTCAAAGGCCCCCGGTCATCCCGCCCTCGATGACGCGGATCCGAGACCGCAGATGAATCGCCTTGAGGGCGCGCTGGGCGGTCCGGCGCAGGAGTTTCGCGTAGGTCTGCCGCTGGGCCGAGATTTGGCTCGGCGCCGGATCGGCACCCGGAGTCACCACTCGCACCACGTCCAGCAGGACGCGTTCGACCAGGGTCCAGGGCAGGTCTGCGGCTTTCATGATCAGAAGCGCATGATGCCGCGTGGGTCCGGTCCCTGTCACGGATCGCGCGAGGACATCGATCTCGGTCTCCGCGAGGTAGGCAATCACGGCCAGCGCTTCGGCGAGGTTCTCCCGCGTCAGGGCGTCGGCGATGTCGACGGGTGCGAGCGGACGTTGCGCTTCCAGGCTTCGAACGCGCGCTACCGCCGCGCGCAGGCGGCGGTCGGAGAGCGCATCGCCCGCCGAGACCTGCGGAGCCAGGATGGCGGGCATGCGGCTGCTTTCGAGGCTGAGGCCGGAATTCTCACCGCAGAAGGGAGGCTGCCGCGTTTCGACCATCTGCCTGAACTGCGTGAGAAGCACCTTCCTGGTTTCCGGCGGGACATCCTGGCGTTTCGTCAGGGCCACGGTGATGTGGCCGTCACCTTGCGAGATCGCGACAAGGCGGAGCAATCCCCCGTGCGACAACCGAGCCGTCCGGTTGGCCGACAGCGTTCGGAGAATCGGCCAGGTTCCGCGCCAGACCACGACATCCGTGACGGGTATGCTGACGTGAGGCCGCTTGGCGATGGCGTCCAGGTGTTCCTGGCTCCGGACATGAGCAATCGCGATCAGATCCTCGTCGAGCGCCAGCACCGAACCGGATAGGAGCGGGCTGGCGACTTCGCTGTGCAGATCATAGGATAGCTCTTTCACTGTTTGTGACGGGCCACGACTGAGATGAGATAGGCTGCGGGCGAGCTTTGCACGAACACTGAGTGTCTCAATTCTAGACATTCGTAGAAGAATTTCATCGAAGACACGAACTTCATTGTCGGACAGCGGATTGTCGAAATGGTCCGCGATCTTCAGTGCAGACGAACTTGGCGCATTCGCAACAAAGCTTTCAAGAAGACGCATTAATCTTGCGTCCTCCATGAATTGATAGGGCAAAGCTTAAGCTCCCGCGTCGCCGGCCGAATGAGTCGCCTGGATTTGATCTTGATTGTCCTTTCCACTGCTTTAGAAAGCCGTAGCCTAATTAATCATGGCCGCAACCTTCGGCCTTTGAAGCAAATTTGAGCCGCCCAGCGTCAATGCGTTGGCGCTCAAGCAGAAACTGGCTGTGACGTTCTTTTCCCCACCGCGCGTTGAGGAAGGGCTTTCGGGAGCGCTCGGGAGGCCACTCGTCATACGGCCGAACGGTTCGACGCAGCTGCGCCGTCCGGTGCATTCGCGCGGCGTTCGAGCTGATCCAAGGCGCTGCCCGCCTCGCGGCCGAGCGTTTGATAGAATTGGAGGCGGACGGTCGGACGGATGCGCCTGACAGGGAGGACCCGCAAACCCCGGCTGGTGCAGTCGAGTTGCGCAGTCTCCGCTTGCGCAGGATTTGCTGCTTTCACGCCTTCCTGGAGCCTCGGCCCCAGGATGCTTTTGGCGAAATGCCGGTGCCGGGCTGCGCGTCGGTCGCAACGAAGTCGAAGAGCGCGGGTGCGACGACAAGGCTACCGAATCTTATCCGGCCCACCTTCGATTCGCTCGGCATGATATTGCTGCGGACTAGTAAATACTTAAGCAGAGGCGAAAAATTGGTGTAAGACGACTGATCTTGATCGTAAACTAAGTTTTCTCGGCATCTGGTGAATCCCGAAATGGCCGACCGATCGTCACCCTGCCGGAAGCCGCACGCACGAGGCATCGCAACTCCGAAAGCCACCGGGATTGATCCAGCGCGCCACGGGGCCTCCGCTCTGGCTCGCTTCGTCCAGCATCAGAAATCGAGCGCTCGACCGTCCTGGATCTGTATCGCCCAGGGCACCTCAAACGTGAACTCTTCCAAGTTCACGCCCGGCCCGGCCCGGTCGATCACGATGAAGTCTTGAGGGGCACCGAACGGGGTCAGCACACCATGCCACGTGCCCATGGCGTAGCAGACGCCCTGGCCGGGCGCGGTGACGAAAGCACGTGGCCTGCCGGGGCGCCCGCCCGCGTCGGGACAGACCACGACGAGAAACGGCGCGGCGTTCAGGGGCAGGAAGGCCTGCGCTCCGAGGGGATGGCGCTCGACGAGGCTGACCGCGAGGGGCAAATCGTAGGGTTCGGCTTCGACGTAGCCGATCACCACGTGCCCGTCCTCGCCCACCACCCCCACCTGGGCGAGATCGTGGAAGCGGCGGGCCCTGCCGGCGTTCATGGAGCGCGGTGCGACGGCGCTCTTGTCGATCACGGTGCCGAACGGGGCGAAGGCCTTCTGCGTCAACGGCTCGGCGACGATTCGGTGATTACTCATCGGGCCGTCCGGAATGGCGCAAGGGCGGCGTGGCGGTTGACGTCCTTGTAGAGCAGGTAGCGGAACGGGCCAGGGCCGCCAGCGTAGCAGGCCTGCGGGCAGTAGGCGCGCAGCCACATGAAATCGCCTGCCTCCACCTCGATCCAGTCGCGGTTAAGCCGGTAGACCGCTTTCCCCTCCAGCACGAACAGCCCGTGTTCCATCACGTGCGTCTCCTCGAACGGAATCGATGCGCCCGGGCGCATGGCGACGATGTTGACGTGCATGTCGTGGCGCACGTCGTCGGAGGCGACGAAGCGGGTCGTGGCCCAAGCCCCGTCGGTGCCAGGCATCGGTGCCGGCGGAACGGCGGATTCGTGGGTGACGAAGGCTGGCGGAACCTCGATGCCGGGCACCCGCACGTAGGCTTTTCGGATCCAATGGAAGCGAGTGGTCGCGGCCCCGGCGTTGCGCAGGCTCCAGGAAGCGCCGGGTGGCAGGTAGGCGTAGCTGCCGGGCACGAGGTCATGCGCCTGAGCGCCGACGATCAGGTCGGCCTGTCCCTCCACCACGAACAGCACGCCCTCGGCGTCCGGATCAGGCTCAGGCTGCGAACTGCCACCGCCGGGTGCGACCGCCATGAGGTATTGTGCGAAAGTCTCGGAGAAGCCCGAGAGCGGCCGCGATAGCATCCAGGCCTGTGTACCCTCCCAGAACGGCAGCACGGACGTGACGATGTCGCTCATCACCCCCCGAGGGATGACCGCGTAGGCTTCCGTGAACACCGCCCGGCCGGTCATCAGCGCAGTCTGAGGCGGGAGGCCGCCGCACGGCGGGTTGTAGGGCGATCTAGTCATCAGGGGTCTCCGGTGATCCGATTGGAACGTCGGGAGTCGGCCAAGCAGCCGCGCAACCGCTTTTGGCAGGTGTCGCGGCGTCGCCGTCAGGCCGAGTGCAGTTCCGCGACCGGTGCGTCGAGGATCACGGCCGTATCGGTCGGAGCTTGGCCATTGAGAACGCGCCGAGCCTGCGCATGGTCGATGTCGCCCTCCCACACGGCGATCACAACCGTCGCCACGCAGTTGCCGATCAGGTTGCCAAGGGCGCGTGCGATGCCGACGAACCAGTCGATCGACAGCACGAGCACCAATCCGATCACGGGAATTTCCGGCACCGCCGATAGGGTGGCGGCCAGCACGACGATGGCCGAGCCCGGAACGCCGTGTGCTCCCTTCGAGGTCAGAAGTGCAATGCCGAGGATCAGCATCAGATGACCGAAGGAGAGATCCGTGTTGGTGGCCTGGGCGATGAAGACCGTGGCCAGGGTCAGGTACAGCGAGAAGGCATCGAGATTGAACGAGTATCCGGTCGGGATCACGAGGCCGACGGTCGAATCCTTGATGCCGAGGCGCTCCAGTTTGCGCATGACCTGCGGCAAGACACAGTCCGAGGAGGCCGTGCCGGCGACGACCGTCAGTTCTTCGCGCAGGTAGGCGAGGAGCTTGAGGATGCTGAATCCGGCTACGCGCAGGATGCTGCCGAGCACCACGAAGACGAAGAATGCCACGCCCGCGTAGAACAGCACCACCAGCATTCCAAGCTGCTTGAGCGAGCCGACGCCGTACTTGCCCACGGTAAAGGCGACGGCACCGAGCACGCCGAGCGGCGCGAGCCTGACGATGAAGCCGATGATCTTGAACAGGACCTCGGTGATGCGCTCCAGACTGTCGGCCAAGGGCTTGCCCCGCTCGCCCAGGAGGGAGAGACCGGCCCCGAACAGAATCGCGATGATGAGAACCTGAAGGATATCGCCCTTGGCGAAGGCATCGACCAACGTGGTCGGGATTAGCTTCATCAGGAAGTCGACCGTCCCGGTGACCTGACCGACGCGATCGGTGTAGCCGGCGATCGACTTCGCGTCCAAGGCCGTCACGTCGACGTTCATGCCCTGGCCCGGTGCAAACGCGTAGGCCAGAAGGAGACCGAGCACGAGGGCGAGCGTCGTTACGGCCTCGAAGTAGATCAGGGATTTGAGCCCGACGCGTCCGACCTTTCTCAGATCGCCGGCCCCGACGATGCCCTGGACGACCACGCCGAAGACGAGCGGCGCGATGGCCATCTTGATCAGCTTGATGAACCCGTCGCCGAGGGGCTTAAGAGTCACTGCAAAGTTCGGGCAAGCTATGCCCAAGACGATGCCGAGGACGAGGGCGGCGATCACCTGCCCGAACAACGAACGGAAGAACCGCATCATCATACCCCAGTCCGTGGTCGAGCCGTTCCATGCCGGGCGCAGCCGGTTTTGTTCAAGCACGATCCACGCCGCAGGCGCTTTGGTCGGTCGACCTGAGCCTGCAGGACTCCGAACGCTCGTCTTGCACGGTGGCACCATGTTGCCAGGACATCTAGACGTCAAATATTTCGTATGTCTCGATTGAGATTTATGAGATATCAATAGGGCGATGGAACTTCGGCACCTCCGCTATTTCGTCGCCGTTGCTCGGCACCTGAGCTTCACCGCTGCCGCCGAGAGCCTCGGCGTCGCCCAACCGCCGTTGAGCCAGCAGATCCGGGATCTCGAAGCCGAGGTCGGCACCGCGTTGTTCGAACGGACGACGCGGCGGGTGTCGTTGACGAGGGCGGGCGTCGATTTCCACGCACAGGCGCTCGACATTCTGGAAAGGTCCGGTGAGGCCATGGAACGAGCGCGGGCCATCGGTGCCGGTGTCGCTGGCATCGTCAATGTCGGTCTGACGGGATCGATGCTGGCCGGCCCGCTCGGACGCGCCATCCGCGACTTCGCGATGATCTATCCCGACGTGGATCTGCGCATTCACGAGATGTCGCCGGACCGACAGATCTCGATGCTGAAGGCCGGGCAGACCGATGTCAGTTTCCTGCGCAGTCCACCCCCAGACGTCGACCTCGTCAGCGAACGAGCCTGGTGCGAAACCGTCACCCTTGTCCTGCCGCGAGGCCACCGACTGGCGCGGAGAGGGGCCATCGACCTTGCCGGCCTGGATCGGGAGGCGTTCGTGTTCTTGCGGCTCTCGGACTCGCTGTTCGCCAAGCACCTCTGGCAATGCTGCGTCAACGCCGGGTTCGTCCCGAACATCACGCACCAAGTCGTCGAGGCTGCGTCGTTGACGAGTCTCGTTGCGGCAGGGCTCGGCATCGCCATCATCCCGGAATTCGTCGCCCGACTGGCGCACGCGGACGTCGTATACAGACCTTTCACGGGACAACCGATCCGCGCCGACGTCTACGCCCTATGGTCAAGAGAGAAATCGGGGCCATTGATCAGGAACTTTCTGGATATTGTTCGATCAACAACGATCGCGAACATCAGAAATGATGTTTGAAAGCCTGCTGAAGGCCTGCCCCTGAGTTCGCATTGTGGATGGTGTTGGCTTTCCCGCCGCAGGCGACGTGAAACGGTGTGCGATCGGGACCGCATTCGACCGCTTGCGGGAAGGTTTCAAGTCGAGACGCATTTCGACGCCTCGCCAGTTCTCGAAGGGCGGTGATGGGTCGATGGCGCCACGGCCCGTCAGAACAATCATCTCGCCTGCACTCCGAAGTAAAATCTACTGATTAGCTGCGTCGATCTATGTATATTTGACCAATGTTGTGTAATTATTTGAGATTAATGCTCGACATTTCATGGGCTGTCAAATTATAAAAATGGAAGCTTGACCATAAGAGGGTTTGATCGTATGGCGGGTTGCTTAATTGACGCATGTTAATGAATCGAATTGATTGACTCAATCCGATTTGGGAGATATCGGTAACTTCGTAGTTCAATGAAATTACAGTGTATCCGCTGAGGCTTTAGAAAAGTAGCGAGGTCTCGCCAATCTCGTTGCGCCGAGGAAAACATGTCCTACGTCGTGATACTCAACGAAACGTTCTCGTCATCCTCGGTCCTCACCAAAGGTGCCGCCTATGGAACGGTGGACCAGGGCGACATGATCTGGTTCCATCCCAACAACTCTGGAACGGCTTTCGCCAACGGTGACATGACGTCGGGTCATTGGCTGAACCGTCAGTTTGATCCGGTGAGCATTGCGGATGGCAACCTCGTCGTCACAACTCGGCCGGTGCCGAATGCGACGGGGGANGACGTCGGGTCATTGGCTGAACCGTCAGTTTGATCCGGTGAGCATTGCGGATGGCAACCTCGTCGTCACAACTCGGCCGGTGCCGAATGCGACGGGGGAGCGCGATGGGTTCACGACCATCGGAGGTATCGTCACCATTGATCCTGGCGCCCTCGATCCGAGCAAGGGCATGTCCTTTGGCTATGTACAGATGGACAGCTTTGCTATTCCCAATGAACTCGGGCGCACGGGTTGGTATGGTGGAGCGCTGTTCGGCAAGAATCGCGCAGATTGGCATGAAGAGATTCAGCTGAGCGAGACTTCCAACAACCGATTGGCGGTCGGAACGCACTGGGACATGCTTGGTCCAAATCCTTATAACGATGCCTTATTCACAAGTAACGCTGATATTGGCATGGCCACGCTCAACAACGTATGGGTGACCACACGTGCCACGTTCGGCGTTGAGGGGGGCGTTCTCTGGGAGGTCGGTCTGCAGGGCGAGCCGCTGCACGCGACCTACCGAAGCGAGATGCCCGAGCAGGGCCGTCCCAGCGACCTTGAGCTGGTCATTCAGACGCAGGTTCCGCGGGGTAATCAGTTCGAGACGCAGACCCAAACACAGAAGTACGACAATGTGATCTTCGCCGAAGCAGGTCTTGAGAATGGGCGTGTTGTCGATGTGGTCAGCACCCGACTGGATCTCAGCGACCATAATTTCGCCGCGCTCCACTACCTCGGCAATCACACCTGGGAGATCGATGACAATCTGTGGGTTGGCAAAGCGATTGCTAAGACGATCATCGATGTGAGGACAGATACGGGCTCGCACATCAGTGCCAGCGGCGTTGATGCAGATTTCTACCAGGCCGCGTACGGCGATCAGCTCGCCCAAACGGGCATGACAGCGGATCAGCACTACAATACGATCGGCTGGAAGGCTTTGCTCGATCCCAATGCGGTGTTCAACACCGCCTACTACCTCAGCACCAACCTTGATGTGGCGGCTCTCAATATCAACCCGCTTCAGCACTACCTTGAGGTTGGCGAAGCGGAGGGCCGCAAGCCAACCAGTCAATTGTTCGATCCGGACAACTATTATTCTGCTCATCCCAATGTGAAAGCAGCTGGTCAGAGTGCCATGATGCACTTCATGACGTCGGACAACATCCACGATCTGTCTTCGGATCTCAACTACGAGGGCGCCTATCCCGGCCTTCGGCGCGATCCTGATCGCCATGCTGGTGTNCTGCTCATCCCAATGTGAAAGCAGCTGGTCAGAGTGCCATGATGCACTTCATGACGTCGGACAACATCCACGATCTGTCTTCGGATCTCAACTACGAGGGCGCCTATCCCGGAGGCAATCACCCGCCTTCCGCGATGGCCGACATCCTGTTCATGCAGGCAGGTACGCCCCTGATACTCTCGGCATCCGCGCTGCTGGCCAACGACACCGATGTGAACGGTGATACCCTGAGCCTGACCGGTGTCACCGCCGGTCTGAACGGCACGGTCCTGCTCAGCGGCGATCACGTCACCTTCATCCCGACGGCGGGCTTCTCTGGCGTGGCTACCTTCAGCTACACCCTTTCCGATGGAGCCCAGCACAGCGCGATCGGCAACGTGACCGTCAACGTCGCGCCCGCCCCTCCGCCACCCCCGCCGCCTCCNCCGCGAATGCGCCGGACATGATCTGTCTTCGGATCTCAACTACGAGGGCGCCTATCCCGGAGGCAATCACCCGCCTTCCGCGATGGCCGACATCCTGTTCATGCAGGCAGGTACGCCCCTGATACTCTCGGCATCCGCGCTGCTGGCCAACGACACCGATGTGAACGGTGATGCCCTGAGCCTGACTGGCGTCACCGCCGGTCTGAACGGCACGGTCCTGCTCAGCGGCGATCAAGTCAGCTTCATCCCAACAGCGGGCTTCTCCGGCGTGGCTACCTTCAGCTACACCCTTTCCGATGGAGCCCAGCACAGCGCGATCGGCAACGTGACCGTCAACGTCGCGCCCGCCCCTCCGCCACCCCCGCCGCCTCCRCCGACCCAAACCACGGCGCAGTATACGACGGGCGACGACGGCGCGAACGTCATCAACCTCTCAGCCCGATCGGCACCTCAGCTGATCGCCGCCAAGGGCGGCAACGATATCGTCACCGGGGGGAGCGGTAACGATACGATCAACGGTGGCGAGGGCAATGATATCCTCACCGGCGGGCTCGGTGCCGACCGCCTGACGGGTGGCGCGGGCGACGATCGCTTCGTATTCACCAAGGGAGATCTGGCCGGCACCACTGTCGCGACCGCCGTGCTCGACCGTGTGGACGATTTTGGCGGCGCCGGTGTGCCCGGCGGCGATGTTCTCGTCTTCCAGGGCTTCGATCCTGGCGCCGCCCTCATCCACATCAGTGCCAGCAACACGCTTCACAGCTACGAGGTCCGGGAAGGCGGAACGGCTGTCGGCCGCATCACCGTGGTACACGCCGGCCCCGCGCTCCTTTCGGACGACGTCTTCTTCGAGGGCGCCGCGCCGCCCACCCCGCCTCAGACTGCTCAGTACACCGCCGGGACGGCCGGTGACGATCTCCTGGACCTGTCGTCCCGCGGGACGCGGCCGCAGCTGGTCAACGGGCAGGACGGCAACGACATGCTGATCGGCGCGTCAGGCAACGACACCCTGAACGGCGCTGCGGGCGACGACCGGATCGTCGGAGGCAGTGGTAAGGATACCCTGACCGGTGGGACCGGCGGCGATACGTTCTTATTCAGGAGCGTCGAAGAAGCGGGGAACGGCACGAATACGACCACCGGGCGGGATGTGATTACGGATTTTCTCAGCACTCAGAGCGACCGGATCGATCTTTCGGCCATCGATGCGGTGGCAGGTGGGAGCGACGATGCATTCAGCCTCATCGGGACCGCAGCTTTCACCGCTGCAGGACAAATCCGGTACGTCGTGTCGGGCAGTACAACCATCATCGAAGGCAATGTCTCGGGAGCCGACGGCGCTGAGTTCCAGATCCAGCTTTCGAAGGCGATGCTGCTGACGGAAATCGATTTTCATCTTTGATGCCGGTGACCGGCCGCGACCCGCTTGGATCAGTCCCATAAAGTCCAGCCAAGAACGGCTCTGCATCAGCCACTTACCCCAGATGGATGGGAGCCTCCGCTCCTGAACTCAGCAGACTGTCCCAAATCATCTGGCGACGCACACCCTCCGCGCGGGCGACGGCGACGACCAGATCATCCTGGCGGCAGATGGCGATGCCGGTTGTGTTGACGGGAAGAGGGTTCGGATACCTTGGACATACCCCTATCCGTGGAGCCGGGGGAGGATGACGGAACACCTTCAGTCTATCCATTACCTCCCGCTACATCACCCAGCGCGTTCCACGATCCTTCAAAGCCGCCAAACCCAAGCTGAGAATCAGCCATCCCGCCCCAAGGAGATATTTCGAGGGGTTTGAAAAAGTGGCCGTCGCTCAGCGCTCACGGAGGGCCTCCCCGGCGATCTGCCGGATCGGCGAAAGGACGTAGTCGATGAGACGGCGTTGGCCCGTCTTGATCTCCGCCGTCACCGCCATGCCGGCTCTCAAAGGAATGGCCGTTCCATCGACGTTGAGCGTGGTCCCGACGAGGCGGAGGGTGATCGGGAAGACAAGGTTCTGCATCCGGTCTGCCCCGACGCGCGCGCGCTCACGCCTCTGACGCGCCGAATCCTGTTCGAGGAGACTGGCATCGGGCTCGGGGATGGCATCCGACGCCACCCGCGTCACGGTCGCATCGATCGTACCGTAGCGGGTAAAGGGAAAGCTCTCGATCTTGAGCACAGCCGGCTGGCCGACCTTCACGAAGCCGATGTCCTTGTTGGGCAGGTAGCACTCGACCTCGAGACCGGCATCCTCCGGGACGATCCGCATCAATTCGTCGCCCGGGTTGACCACTTGGCCGATCGTGGTCAGCGACGAGGATTGCACGATTCCGTCGATGGGGCTGCGGATTGTCGTCTGATCCAATTCGAGGGAAGTTCGCTCTAGACGCTGCTGATAGACAGATACCTGCCGTTCGGCTTGGTCCAACTTCTCCGAGTTTTCAGCGACGAAGGCTTTGATTGCGGCTTCGATGACGCTGTCGATGACCTGGAGGTTGGACTCGATCTCCGCGATCTGGCCGGTCTCCTGGGCCAGCGTGGCCGTCTGCATCGCTAGCGTTTCGCTCGCATCGATGACGCTCGCCCGCGTACCGGAATTCGTCGCCGCAAGTGACTGGCGCATATCAACGCGCTCGCGGAGGATATTGAGCAGGGCCTTCTGCGCCTCGATCGTCGCCATCAGGCGGTTCCGCTCGGCCTTTGTCTGATCCGCCTGGGATCGCTGCTTCTGAATGTTGGCGGCGAGCGCGGCGAGGTCCGCGGCCAAGTTCCGGGCCTGGGCCTCGCCGATCGCCGACGGAATGGAATCCGGAAAGGGAATTGCGGGCGGTTCTGGCCCGAGGCCCGCCTGGACATAGGAAAGGGCCGCTCTCCGCCGCAGAACCTCGGCCCGAAAATTCGCAAGTTCGGACAGGACTGCCTCGCGCTCGGTCATCGCCTCGCGGGGATCAAGCCGCATCAGCGGATCGCCGCGATGATCGAGGGCACCGTTGTCTGTTGATTTTCACTGAGAGTTGACCCGGCGTTTTCGTTGAGAAGTGACCCGGGTTCAGGGGCTGATGTTTGTCATCGGACGGGCTTGGTCAACTCACGGCGCGGCTCCTTTTCGGTTTTTCGGTTGCGGCACTGGCCCGGAAGCGGAGCTGTCGTTTCCAGTCTCCAGGATGTGGCAGTGGTGGGTGAGGCGGTCGAGTAGCGCGGTGGTAATTTTGGCATCGCCAAAGATCTCGTCCCACTCGCTGAAGCTGAGGTTAATAGTGATCACGACGCTTGTGCGCTCGTAGAGCTTGGACAGCGGGTGGCACAGCAGGGCTCCTCCTGAAGCGCTGAAGGGTAGATAGCCCAGTTCATCTAAAATGATCAGGTCTTAACGCAGCAACCGTTCCAACAGCTGGCCTGCTTTGTTTTGAGCTTTCTCTTGTTCGAGTGCATTGACCAGATCGATGGTCGCGAAGAAGCGAACCTTCTTGCGATGGTGCTCGACGGCCTGCACGCCCAGGGCGGTCGCGATATGCGTCTTGCCAGTGCCCGGGCCACCGATCAGGACAACATTGTGCGCGCCGTCGATGAAGTCGCCTCTATGCAGGGTGCGAACCATGGCCTCGTTGACCTCACTGGCAGCGAAGTCGAACCCGGTCAGATCCTTGTAGGCTGGAAAGCGGGCGGCCTTGATCTGATAGGCCACGGATCGAACTTCCCGCTCGGCCATCTCAGCCTTGAGCAGCTGGGACAGGAGCGGGACGGCTCCTTCGAAGGCGGGTACGCCTTGCTTCACCAGATCCACGACGGCCTGGGACATGCCGTACATCTTGAGCCCACGCAGGATGACGATGATGGCGGCGCTGGCGGAATCATGACGCAGGGGGCACCGCCTTCCTGCGGAGCGCGTCGTAGCGCTCGACATCGGCCTTCGGCTCCTGGCGCAGGGCGAGCGCCTGTGGGGCATCGATGGTGGCCCCGCTCGATGGCTTCCCGTCGAGTAGCCGGTACAGGATGTTGAGGACGTGGATCTTGGTGGGAACGCCACCGTCGAGCGCCAGTTCGACCGCGCAGAGAACGGACTGCTCGTCATGGTGCAGCACGAGTGCCAGAATCTCCACCATCTCCCGGTCACCGCCCGGATGCTTAAGAAGGTGACCTTGCAGCCGCCGGAACGCGTCCGGCATGTCGGCGAAGGGAGCCCCGTTGCGCAGGGCGCCCGGCTTGCGCTGGATAACGGCCAAGTAGTGGCGCCAGTCGTCGACCGTGCGCCCGACCACGGTATGCGAGCGCGCGATGACCCGGGGATGCTCGCACAGGATCCGGCCTTCCGCAGCCACAACGATGCGGTGCGGGTAGATCCGCAGGCTCACGGGACGGTTGGCAAAAGAGGCCGGAACCGAATAGCGGTTGCGTTCGAAATGTACGAGGCAGGTCGGCGAGACCCGCTTGGTGTGCTCGACGAAGCCGTCGAAGGGACGGCCAAGCGGCATCAGGCTCGCCACCTCATTGGTCCACGCATCCGCAAATGTGCCGGGGAGTTCCCCATGCGAGATCTCCTTCCAAGCCGCAATGCAGCGCGTCTCAAGCCAAGTGTTCAGCCCGTCGAGATCGGCAAAGCTGGGTAACGGTTGCCATAGTCGACGACGCGCATCCTGAACGTTCTTCTCGACCTGACCCTTCTCCCAGCTCGATGCGGGATTGCAGAAGGTTGTTTCGAACAGCATCTCGTGGGTCTGAAGCGGGTACGGCCGCACGACGAAGACCCGACTGTGCGACAGCTTTGTATGAGCAACCTGGAGCTTGACGCGCTCGCCCCCGAGAACCGGCCAGTCCTCACTCCAGTCGAATTGGAACGCCTCCCCTGGCGCGAAGACCAGAGGAACGAACGTTTCCCGTCCCGTGGTCTGCTGCTGTAATATGATAAAATGAATAAAATAATGAGCGTACTTAGATTTTATATAGTTAAATCGACAATATTTTTTGCTAAATAATATTTTCTATTCGAAAGATGAGGAAAAATCCTGTTTCTGGGCTGGTCGTTGCCTAGGCTTGCATCATGCAAAAATATTAATAGTACAGATAGGAAATATACAATTTAAATCTTAGGAGCTTCAGTATAGAATACCACATTATGGCTGCGATGTAGTGGCATTTTAACTGAATCGGTCAAGACTATCGCTCAGGTCCAATGTTCGGCGCCATTTCAAGGCTGCCCGGGTGAACACCCTTGGGAGACACGATGCTCGACCGCCTTCGCCACCCCTCCTTGTCCCTTGGGGCGCGCGCCAGCCTGATCGGCACGGTCTTGATCGTGCTAGCCTGCGCCAGCGCCCTCGGGCTGACGGTGCTCGACTTGCGCTCGGACATGCTGAGCCGCGCCGGGACTGCTCTCGACCGCAACCTCAAGCTCCTGCGCACCACGCTCGCCGACGAGGGCGGCCACTCCACATTCAATCTCAAGGACGGACGCTTGACTGTTGGAACCCACGTCATCGACGAGGCCGAGCCAGCCGTCGACCGCGTCAAGGACATCCTGGGCGGCACCGCCACCGTCTTCCTTGGCGATACGCGCGTGGCCACCAACGTGATCAATGCCCAGGGGCAGCGCGCCGTCGGCACCAAGCTCGCCGCAGGACCGGTCCGCGATACCGTGCTGGTCCGGCGCGAGACCTATCGTGGCGAGGCCGACATCCTCGGGACCGCCTATTTGACGGCCTACGAACCCATCCTCGACGCCAAGGGCGAACCGCTCGGCATCCTCTTCGTCGGCGTGCGCAAGGCCGATTACCTCGCAAGTCTCGACGAGACCGCCCTGCGCGCGGCGGGTGTCGGCGGCCTGCTCTGCCTGATCGGCAGCGGCGTCCTGTGGTTCGCCCTCCGGCGCGCCACGGCGCCCCTGCGCGGCCTGGAGACCACGATGCGCCGGATGGCCGAGGGCGACACGGCGGCTGCGGTGCCCGGGATGGAGCGCCGCGACGAGGTCGGCGCCATGGCCCGTGCCGTCGACGTGTTCCGCGTCGGTCTCGCCCGCACCCGGGCGTTGGAAGCCGAGACCGCCCAGGTTCGAACCGACGGCGAGGTCCAGCGTCGGGCCGCCCTCCAGGCGATGGCGCGGGACTTCGAGAGCGCGGTCGGCGGAGTCATGGCTGGCGTCACCGTAGCCGCGACCCAGCTTCAGGTGACGTCACACGGCATGGCCGGGACCGCGACGGAGACGGCGACCCAGGCGACCAACGTTGCCGCAGCAGCCGAGCAGGCGGCCGTCAACGTCGCCATCGTCGCTGCGGCGGCCGAGGAGCTCGGGACCTCCGTGGAGGAGATCGGCCGGCAGGTCTTGGGTGCCGCCGGCCTAGCCCATGCCGCAGTCGGCGAGGCGGACGCGACGGGAGGGCACGTGCGGGCGCTCAACGAGGCGGCTGGCCGCATCGGCGACATGGTGCAGGTCATAGCCGGCATCGCTTCCCAGACCAACCTTCTTGCCCTTAACGCCACCATCGAAGCCGCGCGCGCCGGGGAAGCCGGAAAGGGCTTTGAGGTTGTAGCCGCCGAGGTCAAGACCCTGGCAGGCCAGACGGCGAAGGCAACGAGCGAGATCGGGCTGCAGATCGGCCAGATCCAGGCTGCGACGACGCAAGCCGTGGATGCGATCGGGGATATCGCCGGACGCATCGGTGAACTGGATTCCGTCTGCACCTCCATCGCTACCGCCGTGGAGAAGCAGGGTGCTGCGACCCGGGAAATCGTACGGAACGTTGCGCAGGCCGCCGTCGGCACCGGCGAGGTCACCTCCAACATCGCGGGCGTGGCGCAGGCATCGGATGAGACCGGGGCCGCCGCCAACCAGGTCCTGGCCTCATCCTCTAACCTCTCGGTCCAAGCCGAGCGCCTCGGCAGCGAGATGCAGCGGTTCCTGGCAACCGTCCGGGCCGCCTGAATGAGGGGCGCCAGCGTCGTAAACGGCGCCGGCCAGTTGCTCGCTCCATCCACTCAGAGAAGGCTCTGAGGCATTCGCCGCCGGTGCAGGCCCGATCGGCTGTTCTGAGACCAGGCGGCCGGATCGCTTTCGGTCGAGCTTGCGTTACCGTCGGTCGAGAAAGGCAAGCTGCACCTCCCAAAGGGTGCGGAGGCCGGAACCTGGGAAGAGAGAACTGTTCATGGGAACGATAGCGGGAACGCTGGCGACGATCGCTGCATCAACCTATTCCGATACCCTCGCCGGACTTCCCGCAGGCTTCGTGCCTCTCTCGGGCGCCGGACTCACGAACGGCACCTACGCCAATCAGAACGCCTACGGCGCAGCCGTGACGGGGACCTTCGGCAATCAGTCCGTCGTCGTCCTGAGCTTCCGCGGCAGTGACGACCGCCAGGATTGGCTCAACAATTTGCGCAACATCAACGCCGATTATGACAAGCTCACGCCGCTCGTTTCGGCCGTCGACAGTTACGCCGCGCAGAACGATGCAACGGTGATCGTTACGGGCCACAGCCTCGGCGGCGCCCTCACTCAGGTCTTCATGGCCAACCACCCGGACACCGGCGACGTCCTCTATCAGGCGGCCACGTTCGGGTCGCCGGGTGCGCTGATCTCTTCGGCTGTCGATAATCGCATCATCAACTACGAAATCGCCGACGACCCGGTGCCCTATCTGGGGATGTACAGGGCGCAGATCGGCCAGACCGCGAGTTCCGATCCGATCTACGCCGCCACGGTGTCTGTTGGGCTCTCCACCGCCATCGGAGACGGTGTCACGGCTCAGGATGTGGCAGCCTCCATCCCGAGCCTGACGGCCGACTACGTCAACCGTGGCGCGATCGACTATCTGCCCGGCCTTGATGGGACAGAAGCCACCCTGACGCCGTCCCAATTCCTCGATGCCGGAAGGTTTGTCGACACCTTCGTGCGGTACGGTGCTGAGCACGACGTGTCCGTCTATGCGGCTCGCGGAAGTAGTTCGACGGTTGCGGATCCTGTGATCCGGAGTTCCGGCGTGGACCAGCCGGATCCGGTGTTTCGCTTCTTCGACACCAAGACCGGCGATCACTTTTATACGACGAGTGCAGGGGAAAAGGCACAAATTCAGTCAACGATACCGAACTTTACCTATGAAGGCTCGCCCTGGTCGACACCGGACGAGAGCATCAACACCCATGATGTCTTCCGATTCTTCGATACGAAGACGGGCACGCACTTTTATACCGACAGCGTCAATGAGCGCGACGGCATCATCGCGAACCTCGCCAACTACAAGTTCGAAGGCGTTGCCTTCGAGGCGTACAACGAGGCGGCGGGCGTGGGGCATATTACGCTCGAGCGCTTCTTCAATACGCAGACGGGCCAGCACCATTTCGCCGCGAATGCCGAGGAAGCGGCCAGCATCAACATGGGCCAGCAGGGGGCCGGCTGGGTTGATGAGGGCAAGGCTTTCACAGTGCACGTATCGACCGATGGCCTATTGAACGCCTGAGGGGCGCGTGTTTTTAGTGCCCACCTGAGCCAATTTCTGGGGCCTGAAAGCCTGCTTCAGGCTTTCAGGCCCTCATCCGCATCTGCCTCGTCTATACATAGGAAGATGGCCGACCCTACGAGGGCGAATTCACCCCGTTCGACCTCGCGCCGAGTTCTGTCACGCACGAGCTGCGAACAAAGACCGGTTCCTTCACCGCGCAGGACCGGAAGCTTTCCTCTGGGTCTTCGACTTTCCGAGAGCGTGTTCTGGCCGAACAGTCCCCGATCTCCGGAATGCGATCGGGGTCCCGTTCTGGCGCTTCACGTCAGTCGAGTTCCGACGTTGCTTCGCTGTCGCTCGGTCAGGTTCCTTCGATCCGACCTGATCGGATGCCGCTTTAGAAATCCCGCTGGACTCGGGCCGTCACGTGAACCGTGTCCTCGCTGGTCTTCGTCCGGAGCGTATTGACCGGATTATTGACGAAAGCCGCGTTCTGGGGCGGGAAACGGCTCAGGTCTCCAAGCAACTTCGTGACACGGTGACGCTCGCCAGCGGCGAGAACGGGCACGGCCCGCGGGCTGAGATCCACCTCCGTGCAGACCAGGACGACGTCGTGGGCGCCTGAAGAGACCCGATCGAAATCGTGGTGCGGAGCGGCGGCGCTGTTCCACTCCGTCTCGCCTTGGCGGGCGCTCTACCGCGAACAGGCCCTGGATAAAGCGAAATCAGCGATTGCGAGTTGGTTGGAGCGGGCGATCGGGATCGAACCGACGACATTCAGCTTGGGAAGCTGACGTTCTACCACTGAACTACGCCCGCGCGACGACGCCCGAGGGCGGCGGCGGTGGTCTGTGCGGCCACGAGCGGGACCTTATCAGACGCGCCGCCGATGTCCACGGGCTCCGCGCTGTCGGTTCGCGCGGGAGACCATGCGCGTTCACAAGCCCGGGGCTTTCGATTAGGGTCCCCGCCGTCCGTCCGGCGCAGGCCGCTTCGCGCGAATGCCGTTGACGCCCCGTGCGATCCGGCGTGCGCGACGGGGCGTCCGCCGGATCGGTTTTGCCCCCTAAAGGATGCCACCCCGCGCATGACGGCCCGTACGTGACGACCCCTGACGACATCCCCGCCGCGGGCCGGAGCGCCCGCCTCATCCTGGCCTCGGCCTCGCCCCGGCGTCTCGCCCTCCTGCAGCAGGTGGGCATCGAGCCGGACGCGCTGCTGCCGGCAGATATCGACGAGACGCCTCGCAAGTCGGAGACGCCGCGAGAGTTGGCCCGGCGCCTGGCGCGAGAGAAGCTCGCCGTGGCCGGCGCGGCCGCACGCCGGCGCGATGACATGCGGGAGGCTTACGTGATCGCCGCCGACACCGTGGTGGCGGTCGGGCGGCGCGTCCTGCCCAAGGCCGAGCTGCCCGACGAGGCGGCCGATTGCCTGCGGCTCCTGTCCGGTCGGCAGCATCGGGTTTACACGGCCGTGTGCCTCCTTTCGCCACGGGATGTGCGTCGGGAGCGGGTGGTCGAGACCCGGGTCCGCTTCAAGCGCCTGTCGTCGCGGGAGATCGAGGCCTACCTGGCGTCCGGCGAATGGCGCGGAAAGGCCGGTGGCTACGCCATTCAGGGGCTGGCCGGCGCTTTCGTGGTCAAGCTGGTGGGATCGCACAGCGCGGTCGTCGGGTTGCCCCTCTATGAAACCCTCAGCTTACTCGACGGCGAGGGATTTCCGGTTCGCAGTGCGTGGGGAGGGCTTGCATGAACGATCCATCGTCCGGCCGGGCGCGCGCAAAGCCGGCTCAACTCGATCCCTGCCCCATCTGCCGCAAGCCGTCCGAGCCCGCCTTCGTGCCGTTCTGCTCGGCCCGTTGCGCCGATGTCGACCTGGGGCGCTGGCTGACCGACCGCTATGCCATCCCCACTGCGGACGACGAGGACGAAGATGCGGAGGGCACCGGCGGCGTCTCGCGGCCTCGGGATTGAGGCTACCGGGCACCCCGTGATTTTCTCTTTCGAACGAGGCTGGACAGTCCGCAATCGACCCCCTATACCCCCGCTCCAGCCGGTGCCGCTAACGCGAACCGGCGGAGGCCCAGGTAGCTCAGTTGGTAGAGCATGCGACTGAAAATCGCAGTGTCGGCGGTTCGATTCCGTCCCTGGGCACCATCTGTTTTCCGATCGATGATCGTGATCTGACGCCGTCCCTCGACGCTTCTGTGAGAGGGCGGAAGACGGCGGGCCGGCGCCCGGTGTTTCGCCACTCTGACGATCCGCCTCCTGCCCTGTACATCCTGAAACGCCTTCGGGTACATCGGAGCCATGGCGCCTTCACGCTCCCTCATGCCGAGCGCTGCGGTGGCCGACCTTGCCGCGCGCATGCGAACCTTTCGCAGCCTCGGCGGCAATTGCGAGTTCGGCTTCGTCCAGCGCTATTGCGGCGTCGAGCCATCGGGCCTGCTGCGCTTTGCCTACACGCCGATCGACGCTTTGGTGCGCGGCCTCGGATGCGGATTCGAGGGGTTCGGTGTCCCCGGCGATCTGTGCATCGAAGAAACCGATACGGGCGCCTTCTATTGCCGCAGCGAGCGCTACAACATCTGGTGGAACACCATGCAGCTCGTCGGCTCCGTCGCACCGGAGGTGCTGCTGGAGCGGGAATATGGCCGGGCCGCCCATCTCCGGGCCAGCTTCCTGGCCGAGTTGGCGGCTGGGTCCCACATCCTGGTTCGGACGGAAAGCCAGGGCGAAACGGATGCGGATTTCGCGCGGCTGTCTGCGGCCCTGCAGGCTCACGGGGCTGCCCCGCTGCTGCGGGTGAAGGCCGTCGGCGCGGCGTGGAAGCCGGAGCCCGTCCGCCAGGTGGGGCCCCATCGCTTCGAGGGCTCCGTCCGACGCTTCGCCATCGAGGAGGCTTGGGCTGTCGATTTCGAGCCCTGGGTTCACCTCTGCGATGCAGCCTATGCCGCGCGGCACGATTTGCCCGCTTCGGCCTTGGCGGCGGCGCCGGTTCCCAGCCCCATCACGTTCCGGACTCGGCTCCGGTACCATGTCGGGAAGTCCAGCGCCGGGGGTTCCACCCCCGGGCCGCCGACGCAGGACGGTCATACGTCCTTCATGAAGGCTGTCGATCCGGCAGCGTTCGAGCCGGCGCGGGTCTATGTCTTCAGCGCCTGGGTCTGGATTCCGGTCGATTGCACGGCCACCCGGATTTTTGCCGCCTGTGGGCTTCGCAGGCTGGCCTGGCGCGACGCGGATCTCACGGTCCGCGAGCGCTGGCAGAGGGTTTGGGCGGCGGGCCGCTTCGAGCCCGGGGAGGCACCCGGCGCCCCGGTCGGCCTCGGCATGATCGGAGGCCGGCAAGGGGGATTCTGGTCCTGCCGGTCTGTCTGTCACGAAGGCGCCCTGCCGCGCCCCGTCGACCCACCGCGGATTCGTCCACAGCCTGCGCCGGCCCGCTGGATCACGCGCTGGTTCGATCGTGAGCAGACGCCGAGAACAGCCTCGTCGGCATCAGGGGACGTCGCCCAGCCTTAGGCGCTTCGGCCCGGAGACTCGCTGTCAGGGAAAGTCCGCTGTCAGGGAAGGTCCGCCGTCAGGGGAGGCATCCGGTGCAGATACCCCCGGTGAGGGGTACGCCGCCATCCTTACCCAGCCTCGGACGGCTGCGCGCCTTCTGCGTCCGCGCCATGGCCCTGCGCATCTGGACCGCTTCCCGTTCAGGCGGCTCCGTACCCTTGAGAGACGGCTTGGGTTTGGGATCGCGGCGGCGGCGTTGTGCCCCTTGAACCTCGCGCAGAAGGGCCCGGGCCTCCTTGCCCGCATCGACGATCCTGCGATCGTCTGCGGACCCTGTCTCGGCGAAAGCCGCCGTATCCGGTCCGATCAGGATCAGCCACGTGCCGAGGAGGAGGCGCAGGCGGCCGTCGCGCCATCCTTCCGGCCGGCGGCGTTCCGCGAACGGCGTGTCACGCATGGGAACGTCTCATGACCCTGATCTCCGGATGACCCACTTGAAAACGCGCTCAGCAGTGAGACGTCCCATCCGTGTTGCAGTGAGGCACTGCCGCACGGACCGCAGGCGGTCGTGTCGCACCTGCCGGTCGGCGGACGGCATCGGCCGAAAAGTCGGGTCGGTGAAATGACACCACCGATCTTGTCCATTGCCAGCGATGTCCGTTGAAGAAGATGCGTAAATTTCTCGGAAAAAATTAGCGTATTCCGCAGGTTTTCTAAGGCATGCGGTTGGGGTCATGTCAACGTTGTCTTCTGAACCAGACCGGAATCGATGGTTTCGATCATGGAAATCTTGATTGAGGTGGCGCAAGGCCTCGGCAACGGTTCCGTTCCCTGCGGCGTTGAGGAGGCTGGGCCTGACGGTTACGTGCATCATCGTCCATCGAGGGGCTTCCCGTGACGATCGACATTCGTAGTACGAAAGCTAGTCGTTCGGAGCGTCGCGTGGGTGCTATCAGGCGGTGTCTCAAGCTCCTGACATCGTGGCCTGTGCTCCGCCGGATGCCCGGCTCGCTCCTGATCGGCCTCGGTCTGGGAGCAACCCTGGCCTGGACTGTCCTCTTGTGCTGGATTGCCTATACTTTCGTGAGCCTCTTGCTGGGATGACCGCTGCACTGCAGCATGTCTGCCGCGCAGCACAATTTTGCCTTGTATTTAAACTTGTAAACCACGACAACTTAGGTAGTCTCCGGGGTGATCACGACGGTGTCACCATGCTTTTGATGTGTTTTATGTCTCTCGGCGCCGCAGCCAGCCGCGCTGTCAAATTGCCGGGGTTGCTCCTTATCGTGTCGCTGCTCGCGATCGCTATCGGTCTCGAGGGCGCGATGAGTCATCGTACCGCGGCGACTGTTCTGGTCGACGCCGTCCTGATGCTGTTCGTGGTCGAATCGGCCTATGTCGCCGCGTCCGTGCTGTGGTTCCGTGCCGCTCAAGTGGGCCAACACCGCAAACTCTGACACCAAGACGCCCGCTTCCCCGTGAAAGGTCCGGGCGGCCGATCCGCTCGCCATCTCCCCGCATACGATCTTGGCGGTCCTGTGCCGCATTCCGGTCGAACGGGATGCGGCGTGGTCGCGTTGACCGCGTGACGGACGAGGGAGAGCAAAATGGATGGCGGGCTCATCTGGTTGAGCATCATTGGGGGCGCGCTGCTGCTGAGCGCGGCGGGCTACCTGTTCGCCACTTGGGCCAAGGCGAGGCGGGGCGGCTGAAGCCGTACCGGCCGACGGCCACAACTGCCGCGTCCCGCAGGGGCGTTTTCAGGACCCCCAATCGCTGGCGGAGCCGCGGTCCTGCGGCGGCCGGAATCTTCTGAGAACCATCGGGACCGATGACGACCATTCTGTACGCCCGGGTCTCGACCAGCGACCAGTCGAGCGACCATCAGTACGCGCAGGCGGTGGCGGCCGGCTTCACAATCGACACGGTGGTGGCGGACGATGCGGTGTCCGGCCTCACGACGTGTCTCCGCGACCGGCCGCAAGGGCGCCGCCTGTTCGATCTTCTGCGCCGGGACGACACCCTCGTGGTGCGCTGGGTCGATCGCCTGGGGCGTAACTACGTCGACGTCTGCGATACCTTGCGCGAGATGATGCGGCGCGGCGTCGTCGTCCGCACGGTCATCCACCGGCTGACCTTCGACGGGGCCACGCAGGACCCGATGCAGCAGGCCGTGCGCGATGCCCTGATCGGATTCATGGCGGCGACCGCGCAGGCACAGGCCGAGGTCACCCGCGAGGCGCAGAAGGCCGGCATCGCCCAGGCCCGCGCGCGCTGCGATGCCTATCGCGGGCGCAAGCCCAGCTTCAGCCGGGCGCAGTTCGAGGCGGTTCGCAATGCGTTGAGCCAGGGGACCGGGATCTCGGTCATCGCCGCCGCCACCGGCCTGAGTCGGCAGACGGTCTATCGCATCCGGGACAAGGCCGGGGATGCTGAAGCCGCCCTCGCGCGCTGGGCGTAAGCGCCGCAGCCCAGGCTCCCTCGGGCCGCTGCTTCGTATCGTCGCCTCGCGCGGCCGAGCGCGTGCGCTACCCTGGCACCCTGACGCAGCAGGGTGACTATGGGCGCGATGTCTCTTCTCGGCCTCACCACATTGGCGTTTCTCGCGCCGCTTCCGCCGCAACGGTTCGAGCCGCCGGTTCCGCCGCCGCGCGGGGTCGGCTTGACGATCTGCGCTGTGGCAGCCCTTCTCCTGGTGGTCACGGTGGTGCCGCTCAGCCTCGCCTTGGCCGACAAATGGGCCATGGACGCCGACGCTGAGGCTTGTCGCGCCGAGGGCGGGCGCTTCGTTCCGGTAGTCTCGGCTGGCGGCCGACACTACCGTTGCGAGCGTCCGCGATCGTAGGAAGCGCGCAGGCGCCCGCTTCAGAAATCCGCGTGGATGCGCGTCCCGAAGAAATTCGCCGGGCCGCGATCCCGGTTGTAGGCCGGGTTCTGAACATGCTGGTAATTTAGCGACAGGGTCAGGGTCCTGTTGAGGCTGAAAGCGTAATAAACCTCCACGGCGCGCTCGGGGGCGTAGTTGAGGCGTCCGTCGCCGATCAGCAGGCCGAGGCCGCCATTGGCGAAGAAGGCGCGATGGCTCGGCGAGATCCCGTTCATCGAAGTGCCGAGGCCCACGGTGTCGGCGGGGCGGCCCCAGGCGGTGCCCTTCAGCGAGACGCCGCCCGACACCGACCGGTCGATATCGGTGAAGGACAGGCTCTCGGTGCGGCCGTCATTGGCGCTGAACCGGGCGAACACCCCGAGGTCGGGTGTCACCGCCTGCTCCAGGTTGAGGTAGAAGCCGGTCTTGCGCCGGGCGGCGCGGGTGGCGGCCGCTGCGTCGTTGATGTCGCCGAACACGCCCGCCTGGGTCAGCGCCACCACATCGCGAAAGTCGGCGGTGTTACCCACGTTGGTGAAGAACCCGATCCGCAATTTCCCGGGCTGGTCGAGCCCCGGCAGCACGTGGCGTTCCTCGAACTCGATGGTGGTCCCGGAGCGCCGGAAGACACGCGGGTCGAGGACGTCGCTCGACGGTTCCTTCGGCACTTGCGTGTAGGCTGCGCGGATCGCGAATGCGGCGCGGTTGTACTCGACCATCACACCCTGCGTGAAACCCGGCAGGTTGGCGGGAAAGTCGTAGGCGCCCGAGGCCCAGATGCCCCAGTTCATGAAGTCCACCCGTGGATCGTGGGCGTAAACGTTGCCGTCGAAGTAATCCCCCAGGGCGAACTTGCCCGCCACCACGGTGATCCGCTCGATGTCGCGCCGGGTCGCCACCTGATTCGGACCGTCCGGCACGTCCTCGGTCTCGCCGCCGAGGCCGAAAGTCTGACGCACGAAGTAGCGGTTGGAGCGCAGCTTCGGGAACGGTGCGCCGGCCTTCTGCGCCTCGCCGTTGACGAAGCCCGCCACCCCGAGGGTCCGGCTCAGGCCGAAGCCCTGCGAGAATTCCGGGTTGTAGTAGAGTTCCGTGCCCTCCAGGAGCTTGAGGCCCACAAAGGCGGTGGCGGTGGTGGTCGCCTGGACCTGATTCCCGATCAGGCTCGCCGGACCCGTATAGGGCGCCCGGAAGCCGGGTACGCCCTGCGCGACCAGCGTCGTCTGGCCGTGAAGCGAGAAGCGGTCGCCGGAGCCGTCGCCGGGATCGTGCGGGGCGACCTCATCGACCTCCGGCGGCAGCACGAAGCCGCCCGGATGCCAGGACAGGCGCGCCATCATCTGGTGCGCGGTGTTCGCCGCCACGGTGGAGACCGCGCCGCCGGCGAGGCCCGGAACGACGCCGAGATCGAAGCGGCCGCTGCGGCCGAGGTCGAGATAGCGGTAGTCGATGCCGAGGGCGAGGTGGTCGGTCACGGCGAACTGCACCCCGGCCCCGAGGGTGAAGCCGAGGCCGGAGCGGTCTGCCCGCGCCATCGACGCGAGGCCGCCGTCGGGACCGGGGTAGCTCGCCAGGACGCGGGTGCTCGCGCCGGCAAGGCCGAAGCTCGCATAGACCAGAGCGCGCTCGAAGGCGTAGCCGAGGCGGCCCCGGACGGTGCCGTAGAGATCGGTCTTGGCCCGGATCAGGCCAGCGGCGGGGTCGCCGTCCGCCGTGACGCCGAGGGCCGGCAGCAGGACGGAGCGTTTCAGGTTGGCGCCCGCAATGTCGGCCTCGACGCCGTAGACCCAGGGACCGGTCTGCCAATTGTAGCCCGCGAACACGCCACCGACCACCGTGGTGGCGTTCCGGCCGAGGTCGGACCGTCCGGTGCTGTCGCCCGTCTTGAAGGCCGGAACCGGCCGCCCACCGATGGTCGTGCCGCGAAAATTGGTGGCGCCGTAGGAATTGCCGGCGCTGCCCTCGACCCCGAGATAGGGACCCGACCAGTCGACGAAGGCCGGAATGGCCGGCGCGGGGCGTGGCGCGCCGAGATCGGCCGCCCGGGCGCCGGATGCGACTGCCAGCGTGAGCAGCGCCAAGCCCACGGGCGCTCGCTGGTTCGGGCCTGCGCTGCCGAAGCGATCCCATCTCAGCATATCGCCCCCCAGCGTTCAGGTCCGCGACGGGTATAGGCGATGCTATAACTGTGACAATGATGTTTAACGGGCACGCTGTAGGATCGACCGCGCTGTTGCCGAAACGCCGCAGAACGGGTCGTGTCACCCTCCGTTCGCCCGTTTCGATCCCTATAAAGACAATCGGAACCGAAGCTCTAAGAGCGCCTAACAGAACGGCACGGAGTTGGAGGTTCCGCGTTGGTTTGGCATGGCCAGACCGCTTCTCCCCGATGATCTCTGGGATGAGATCGCTCCGCTCCTCCCGCCGCCTCGGCCTCGTCCGAAGGGCGGGCGTCGTCCCATTGAGAACCGGGCGGCACTGACGGGTATCCTGTTCGTGCTGCGCTCGGGCCTGCCGTGGGAGATGCTGTCGGCCGAGATGGGCTGCGGCTCCGGCATGAGTTGCTGGCGGCGGCTGCGGGATTGGCAAGCGGCGGGCGTGTGGAGCCGTCTGCATCACGTGTTGCTGGAGCGTCTGCACGCGGCCGGGCAGATCGACTGGAGCCGGGCTTGCCTGGACAGCGCATCTGTCCCAGCCAAAAAGGGGGGCCTGCCACCGGCCCGAACCCGACGGACCGGGGCAAGCCAGGCACCAAGCGCCACCTCGTCACCGACGCGCGCGGCACCCCGCTGGGCTTCTGCCTGAGCGGGGCCAATCGACACGACAGCGTCATGATGGCGGCTACCCTCGATGCCATCCCGCCTCTGCGGAACGGCCGCCGCGGCCGACCGCGACGCCGCCCGGACAAGCTGCACGCCGACAAAGCTTACGATGCCAGGGCTCGACGTCAGGAGTGCCGGGCGCGCGGGATCGTCCCCCGCATCGCTCGTCGCGGTGTCGAGAGCAGCGAAAAGCTCGGTCGCCACCGCTGGGTGGTCGAGCGTACCCACGCCTGGTTCAACCGCTTCCGCCGCCTGCCCGTCCGCTACGAGCGACGCGCCGACATCTACGAGGCTTTCACAAGCCTCGCGGCAAGCCTCATCACCCTCAACCAGTGCAGACGGTTCTGTTAGGCGCTCTAAGCGCCGCGTGCGAAGCCTGGATGACGCCATGCCCGCGTCGTCCGCCCGTGTCCGACTGCCGGACCCGCCCCCTGTGTGACGACGCGTACGGGCATTATCCCGAACCGACGCCCCTCCGGTTTCGGTCCCGTCGAGCGCCGCCCCCCATTTGGGGGATGCCGGCGACCGGAACCGCCTCTAGCCTGGACATCTCCAAGGCTCAGGACTGTCTCGACCCGCAGGGGTTTACCCCCGCGGGTCCTTTTCCCGGTCTCCGGCGGGTTCGGCCGCCGAGTCTCCCGTCCGTTGCCGACGACCGATCTCAGGCGTCGCCGCCGTCGATCTGTGCTATGAGGGCGGTCAATTCGCCGATGCGCAGGCGCAATCCCTCCCGCGTGCTCTCGTCGGTGTCGCGCAAGGCGTAGCCGTCGACGAACTGGCGCTTCTCCGTGTGTGCCTCCTGACCCACCGCCTCAAGTTCTGCGATCAGGCGTTTGCGCTCGGCCAGATACTGCGTCTTCCGGTCATCCATGGCAGGCATGATCATCCCTCCAGTGGCAGGCTTTCACGAGAAGAGGCGCCGCCTCGATCGCCTGGCCCGATCGCCGGCGGGCCTGGCACCTGAAACGCCAGAGCTGACCCTCCGGTTCATGCGCCGGGCAGCCTCCATCGTGGCACGTGGTGTGACGACATTGGGCAAAGCATCCGCCGGCACTGGAACCATAAAGCCTTCTGACTGTTTGTTCGACGACCCAAGCTCGAAGACCCTTTCCCCGCCCGGCTCACGCCGAGGCGGGTTTTTTTCGGATCGACGAAGCCTGACCAACCACTTTACGAATGACCCCGCCTCGCATTGCCGTGGCTGGAACCGCTTCCGAGGGCAGAATCACTATCATTTGATAGAAATCATGTCTTCGTCAAATGGTTGCGCAAGGAGTAATACCTTGCTGCCTGAAGTAAATATAATGCATTGTCTCGGATTTGTGGCAGAAATTATAGGCAAAGACAGTCTATTAACAGGCCTTTAAGTCTTGCCTAGCTAGCCTCAATCCGGTCAGAGTTCGGAGATCTCTCGTGGCATTGCTCGCGCGCTTCAGCATCATCACCAAACTGATCGCCGTGGTGGGGCTGATCGGGCTCATTGTCAGCGGTTGCCTCTGGTACGCGACCACTCAGATGTCGGTCATCGACAGTGCCTACACCCGCTTCGTCGCCCAGGATACGAAGGCCATCGCCGATCTGAGGACGGTGAATCGGTTGATCTTCACTTTGAGCTACTTCAACTTCCGCAACATCGCGGAGGTGAGCCCCGAGGAAATGCTTCGGACGGATAAGGGGTTTGACGAAGCGACCGAGCGCCTGAACCGGGTGCTGGTCGAACTGCGCGACGAGGCACCGAGCTTCGCACCGCGAATCGATACCCTCAAACAGAAGATCAACCGCTTCGTCGCCGACAGCTCCGAGGCCAGGACCCTGGCGAGCAGCGGCCTTAAGACCGAGGCCGTCGCCCTGCTGCACCAAGCCGTCGACCCGACCTTCGACGCCATGGTGGCGGAGGGGGCGACCCTCGGGCGGGACATGCGAACCTTCGTCGATGACGGTGCGCGTGATCTCACGGCGATGACGGAGCAGACGCGGACGAACACCCTGTTGCTCGGCGGATTCGGGCTTCTCGCCGGCGTGCTGGCAGCCGGCTTCGTCGCCGTGTTCGGCATCACCCGGCCGATCCGCCGGCTGGTCGAGGCGTTGCGGCGGATGGCGGCCGGCGACAGCGAGGCCGTCATCCTTGGTCGCGATCGGCGTGACGAGGTCGGCGCCGTGGGCCGCGCGGTCGAAGACATCCGCGCCCTCGTCGCCCGAAAGGCCGCCGAGGAGACGGAGCGCCAGCAGGTTGCCGATGCGGCGGCGGCGGCCGAGCGCCAGCGCACCATGCACGAATTGGCCGATGGCTTCGAGGCGGCCGTGGGCTCGATCATCGGGACGGTCTCGGCCTCGGCCGGCGCCCTGCAGGAGACCGCCGAGACGATGAGCACCAACGCGGCCCGTACGACGGACCAGTCCGTGGCCGTGGCGGCCGCGGCCGAGGAAGCGGCCTCGAACGTCGGTACGGTGGCGGCGGCGGCCGAGGAACTCGGCTCCTCCGTTCAGGAGATCGGCCGTCAGGTCGACGGCTCCGCAAACCTGGCGCTGCGGGCCGTCGAGGAGGCGGCGCAGACCGCCGGTTTGGTCCAGGACCTCAGTACCGCCGCCGCCCGGATCGGTGACGTCGTAGCCCTCATCACCACCATCGCGGGCCAGACCAATCTGCTGGCGCTCAACGCCACCATCGAGGCGGCCCGTGCCGGGGAGGCCGGGCGCGGCTTCGCCGTGGTCGCCGCAGAGGTCAAGGAGTTGGCCAACCAGACCACCCGCGCCACTCACGAGATTGAGGAGCAGATCGGCCGCATCCAGTCCTCGACCGAGCACGCGGTCGGGGCGATCCGCACCATTTCGGGGCGGATCGGAGAGATCAGCCAGATGACGACGACGATCGCGGCGGCGGTGGAGGAACAGGGCTCGGCGACACAGGAGATCGTCCGCAACGTCGCCCAGGCGGCCGCCGGCACCGGCGAGGTCACCGAGAACATCGCGGGCGTCGCTCACGCGGCCGATCAGACCGGGGTCGCGGCGCGGCGCGTTCTGCATTCGGCCTCCGACTTGACCGTCCAGTCGGAGCATCTCTCCCGGCAGGTCAGTCGCTTCCTGGAGACGGTCCGGGCGGCGTGAGGTCGCCGCTGGATTCGACGGGCGCCCCGGGTTTCGCGAAGCGCGAGGGCGGACGGCTGACGAAACGGGAGCCGGCGAACAGGAAGCGCCACGGCGTTTCCACCGCGCGGGAGATTCCGATTCGGCGATCGGCGATCCAGTCCGGTGCCCCGCACGCGGCGGAGAGCCGAAACGGCGGCTCTTCGAGGGACAGGCCGTCGAGCGCGGCGGTGACGCCGAGCGCCTGACACAGGCGCCCCGGCCCGGCACAGAGCAGGCGCGGCGGGGTGAGTCCGCGCCGTTCGGCCATGGCGGCGAGCCCATGGCGCGGCTCCAGTGCGCGGATCAACACGGCACTGCCCGGTTCGCAGACCAGGTTGAGGCACCAGTGCATGCCGTAGGAACGGTAGACGTAGGCGTGCCCCGCCGGCCCGAACATGCTCGCGTTGCGCCGGGTCGGGCCGTTGACGCTGTGCGAGGCCGGGTCGCTGGAATCATAGGCCTCGGTCTCGACAATCGTTCCGCCGATGCCGTCCACCTGCAGGTCGAAGCCGATCAGGGCGGCGGCCACCTGCGGCGCCGGTCGCGCGAAGAAGCCGGCCGGGAGGGGCCGTCCCAGGATGTCATCCGCCAGCGTCACGCGCCGGGTCCGGCACCCTTGGCCGGACCCAGGCTCGCGCGGGTCCGCTCCAGTCCCTCAGGTCCAAGGTCGAGGGCCAGGCGCACCGCCCGCTCCACATAGGCCTGCGGCGTCAGTCCGGAGGCCTTCGCCGCGCGGGAGACTTCCAGGCCGAGGCCGAGATCGAGGGGAATCGCGCTGGTTCGCGACGGGGGCGCCTCGGACGCAGCGACGGGAGCCATGGGCGCCTTTGCCAGGGCGGCCGGGGAAGCGGCAGCCCGCAGGGCGGCGGTGCCGGTGAGGAGCGGTGCCGCCGGGCTTTCCGAACGCCCCGATGGCAGGCCGAGCGCCTCGCGCCGGCCCTGCGCCGCCAGCCGGTCGGCGCGCTCGTTGCCGACCTCGCCAGTATGGCCCCGCACCCAGTTCCAGCGGACGTCGCGCCGCGCCGCGAGGGCATCGAGTTCCTGCATCAGCTCGACGTTCTTCACCGGCCCCGTCGCCGTGCGCCAGCCCTTGGCCTTCCAGCCCCGCATCCATTCGGTCACCGATTTGATGACGTACTGGCTGTCGCAGCGCATCTCGATCTGCGCGCCCTCGGGAAAGTAGCGCAGGGCATTGATCGCCGCCGTCAACTCCATGCGGTTGTTGGTGGTGGCGCGGTCGCCGCCGCAGAGCTCGACCCGTCCGGTCTCAGCTTCGATCACCACGCCCCAGCCGCCGGGGCCGGGATTGGGATCGCATCCGCCGTCCGCATAGGCGATGGTTCGCATGGGTTCGCTTCGACCTGTTCACGATGGGCCCGCCCTGGGATCGGGCGGCGCCGGGGCTTCCGGGCGCCGCCCATAACACGGGGACGTGCTCCGACGGCAGCCGTTTCAGGTGCGGGCGGGGTCGATGCGGTAGCGGATCGGCTTGAAGCTGTTGTTGTTGGATTGTAGCGCCGAGCAGGCGGTGAGACCGATGACGAGGTCGCATTCCGCCTCGAAGGTCACGTGATCACCGGCCCGGCTCAAGGGAGGCTCGACCTTCAGTTCGCCGGTGCTGCCGTCGACGGTGACGTTCATGAACACGTTGAAGGCGACCGGAATCCGGTCCGGCACGATGCCGTAGGGAGCGAGCGCCGCCGCGAGGTTGCCGAAACAGCCGCGATGCGGGTGGGCATCGCCATAGATGATCCGGAAGGTGTCGGCCGAGCACGGCGTGAGCAGGAAATCGTGCCGCCCCACCGTATCCTCGACGATGCGCAGGAGCACGTTCGAGCGGTTCGAGTAGATTGGATCGCCGGAGGTCAGATAGATCCGGCTGGCATAGTCGAGCGTCCGGCCCGACGAGATGACCTCGTCGAGGTCGCCGCGCACGAAGGCCAGAAGGTCGGCCACCTGTTCGCCCTGCGGGTCGATCACCGTCAGACGCTCGCCCTTGTCGAGGGTGAAGGCCACGCCGGAGCGCGGTGCGATCTCGTGGGTTTGCGCCTCAGGCGGCATCGCGGCTCTCCCGGGGTCCGTCCTGCTTCGTTCCGTCCGGAGCCGCGCCCGATGTCTTGCGACCCTGAAAGGGGCAGACCCAGTCGGCTCCGACGACCCGGCCGCTGTACTGGCGCGCTTCCGAGGCGTCGCCGTGGCGCGCCAGCATCGGGTTGATCGATCCGGCGAGTGCCTCGTCGCGGGACAGGATGGCAGCCCGCAGTTTCTCGTAACGGCCTTCGGCCCGCAACTGCTCGAATTGAGCCCGCAGGTTGAACACGAGCACCGGGTGCGTGAAGCGCCGGGCCGGCCGGCTCGCGCCCGGATGCATGCCGACCACGAAGAAGGCTTCGCCCCCGAACGAGAGCGAGAAGTGCGGATCGTCCGGGTCGGCCTCCACGCGGCTGTCGTAGCGCTGTCCCAGGAAGGCGTCCTTGTCCGAGAGCGACTGGACCCTGTCCCAGAGATGCCGCTCGAACGCTTCCTCGTCGATCGCGTTCGGTCCCTCGAACACCACGGCGAAGCTCTGGAACAGGTCCGGCTTGTCGCGATAGCGGCAGATGAAGGCAAGCAGCGCCGGATAGAGACGCGGATCGTCCCAGCCCGAAGTGATGTTGCGGGCCACCACGATCTTCATCTGGCCCTTCGACAGGGCGGACTTGGCACCGACACAGGGGAACGGCTGGCTTCGGATGAAGTCCTGGAACGCAACGGCCAGGGGATGGTCATTGTCGTCGGAGGGAAGCTCCAGGGGCAGGCGAATGGCCGGCAGCTGACCGAAGGGAAGAGGATCGGCGAAGGCGTGGTCCATCGGGGGCAGATGCATAAGAACTCGACGCTGGAGAAACGCGGGCAATCCCCCCACAACGGCCGATCCCGGATCGAAAAATCCGGGTCGAGCCCTGTGGGGGGTGCTGGCGTGAACCGGAGGCGGGGAGGGGAGTTCCGCGAACGCGACCGGATGGCACGCGGTGTCCACAGAGTTCGGTGTCGCGGCATCAGCCCACCGCTGAGGCAACAAACCGCCCTTGAGACAAGACACCACGGACGATGCCGAAGACCGGGGGTCGAGAGGCGTGCGGGCAAACGAACCTTCTCCGGCATCAGGCATTGAACCCGCGATGCTGCGAGGCGGGCCCTGAACCCAGTGATATCGTACCGATGAACACCCCGTCCGGAACCAGCGCCCCAGATCCTTCGGAACAGGATCCTTCCGAACAAGGTCTCCCCGAAAAAAGGCCTTCGGCGAAAGGTCGGCTGGCGAAAGGCACCCTGCGGGCGCTGCGCCTGCTGGCCAAACCCGTTCGCCGGTCCCAGGGCAAGGCCGGGACTGTGATCGAGACCTATCGGGGCTACGGCTCACGCGAACAGGTCTTCCTGATCGGCCGTGTGTTTCGCCAGTCGCAGCGCGCCGGCAACGCCCCGAATGCGGGCTGGACCGCCGAACTGCGTGACATTCGGCGCCGGATCACACGCCGGAAGGTCGCCGGCGCGGTCCTGACGGCACGGTTCTTCGGCTGCGAGGAGCAGGTGGTTACCGATCGCGACGGCTATTTCCGCATCCATCTGCATCCGCGCCTGCCGGCTCCGCCAGAGGCGTCCTGGCACCCGATGGACCTCGATCTTGCCGGCCCGGTCCCGGTGCGCGCGAAAGGCCAGATCTTCATCCCGTCCGCCGAGTGCCGGCGGGTGGTGATCAGCGATATCGACGACACGATCATGCGAACCGGCGTCGCCAACAAGGCCAAGATGCTGTGGCGCCTGTTCGTCGAGGATGCCGAGAACCGGGTCGCTTTCCCGGGCGCCGCCGCCCTCTATCGCGCGCTGTATACAGGACCGTCGGGCGCCGAGGGCAATCCGATGCTGTACGTCTCGAGGGCGCCCTGGGGCATCTACGACATGCTCAGCGAGTTCTTCGCCATGCACCGGATTCCCGTCGGGCCAGTGCTGTTCCTGCGCGAATGGGGGCTGTCCTGGACGAGCCCGCTGCCGCGCCGGGCGGAGGACCACAAGCGCGATCTGATCGAGCGTATGCTGGCGCTCTACCACGACCTGCCCTTCGTGCTGATCGGCGATAGCGGCCAGCACGATCCCGAGGTCTACGCCCAGATCGTGGCGGCTCATCCCGGCCGGGTGGCGGCGGTCTATATCCGCAACGTCTCGCGGGATGCCGAGCGCCTCGACGAAATCGCCCGGCTGGCCGAGGTGGTCGAGGCGGCCGGCAGCAGCCTTGTGCTGGCCGCTGACAGCCTCGCAATGGCCGAGCACGCCGCCGAGCGCGGGCTGATCGGCCGAGACGCCGTCGATGAAGTCCTGCGCGAATGGAGCGCCGACGGGACGGTCCCACAGACGCGCCGCCATGCCGGCCGCCTGCGCGCTCGCGCTCTCCGAAAGATTCTCGGCGGGGCCGGAGCGACGCCCCCGAACCTCGTCGTCGAGCCCGGCCGGTCCGATCCGCCGGCCTGAGAGCGGGGCGTTCTCGGCTATTGTGCAGAGGTTCCAAGCGGGATCATCATCGCCGCCCCGGCCCACCGCTCTCGACGTTCTCGATCATCCGGTAGGACCGGTCGTCGCCATGTCGCTCGATCACCATCCAGCACATTCACGCCTCGGCGGCGGATCACAGCCCGACGATCAATCCGTTCATTGCCATGTCGGTGATCTCCGACAGGAGTGAGCCCAAAGCCGAAAGCCGCCGGATGACTCCGCCCGCGCCCATCGTCACGCTCTCAGCCAACCTTCTGGCCGATCTGCCTGATGCTCGGTCGGGCGAGGTCTTCACCGAATTCCTCGCGCGTCCCGGATGCCGGATCGAACGGATCGTCTCCCAGGGCCAGGTCACGCCGCAGGATCAACCCTATCGGCAGGACCATGACGAGTGGGTGCTGCTCCTGGCGGGCGCGGCGCGGGTGGCCATGGGGGACGCGGAGACCGTTTGGTGCCCGGCGATCCCCTGTTCATCCCGGCCGGTACCACCCATCGGGTCACCTTCACCGATCCGGACCGGCCCACCATCTGGCTCGCGATCCATCTCGGCGAAACGGGGATGCCGATCGGGACCTGAGCCGGGCCGGCCGAGGTCTCAGATCGCCGCCGCCGGATCGCCGCCGAGGGGATTGCCGGCATCCTCGTTGCGCGTATCCCCGTCACGCATATCCGCGGCGTGCCGATCCCGGCGCGTGCGGCTGCCGCGATCGAGCAGCGAGCGGCCCAGTGCCCGGAAGGGCGCGGTGAGGCGGCGCGCATCGTCGGCTCGCTCCATGAAACGCTCGCCGTTGCGGATTTCCTTGTCGAGGCGCGCCATGGTGCGGGCCAGCGCCGGATCCTCGTCGTCGAGCCAGACCTCCACCGTGCGGGCGAAGGCGATGACCACGCCCTGGAGCTTGAGGCGGCCGAGTGGCCCCTCGGTGTTGATGCCCGCGGCGGCCAGCATGAAGCGGTGCGAGTTCAGCGCGACCCCGTTCAGGGCCAGCATGGAAAGCGGGTCGCCGCGCAGGGCGTAGGAAATCCGGCGCAGGGCCTCCTTGTAGGGCGTCATCGCGTCGAGACGGCGCATCAGCACATCGAACAGGCGTTCGCGGGTCGGTTCGTCGGCGAGATCGGTCGTGTCGCCCTCCAGCACCTTGCGATCGATGATGCGGGACAGGCCTCCGAGTACCGCGCCCTTAGAGGGGAACAGATCGCGGAACTCGGCCAGGCTCAGGCCGGCCTCCCGGGCGATGTCGCCGACCTCGATGTCGTTCCAGGGCTGCTCGGCCGCGAGCCGCATCAGCGCCTCGACGGCGGCCTCGCGCGGTGGACGCTTCGGCTCGGCTGGCGCCGCCGCGTCGGTGGACCGGGTCTCGGTCTCGGGCATCTCGGTCTCGGGCATCTCGGTATCGGGCTTGGGAGAGCCGGGGCGTTTAGCCATGGTCGTACGATCCTCGTCCAATCAGACCCTGATGTAGGGTGGCGGAGCCGGATCGTCAGGTCCGTCTCAGCCAGCGAGGGCACCGGCGCGGCGCCGCGCCGCGTCCACTGCCTCGCGCATCAGGTCCGGCAGGCCACCGGGACGCATCAGCACGGCCAACGCCTCGGCGGTGGTCCCGCCCGGCGAGGTCACGTCCTGGCGCAGGGCGCCGGCCTCGCGGGGATTGGACTCGAGCAGAGCCCCGGCCCCCGAGACGGTGGACCGGGCGAGCCGCGCGGCCATGTCGGCCGGCAGGCCGGCGGCCACGCCCGCCTGCGCCATGACCTCGGCCAGGAGGAAGACGTAGGCAGGTCCGGAGCCCGACACGGCTGTCAACGCGTCGATGAGGGCCTCGTCGTCGAGCCATTCCACCAGACCGACGCTGGCGAGAAGTGCCTGCGCCTGCGCCCGCTGCTGCGCGCTGACGGCGGTGCTGGCCACGGCGCCGGTCGCGCCTCGGCCGATGCTGGCCGGCAGGTTCGGCATCGCCCGTACAATGGCGCGGGCGCCGGGCAGGCGGTCGCGCAGGTTGGTAAGGGTCTTACCCGCCAGGATCGACACCACCAGGGTGTCCGGCCCGATCAGCGGCGCGAGACCGGCGGCTGCGCCCTCCAGGCCCTGCGGCTTCATGGCGAGCACCAGCGCCTCGGAGACCGGCGGCTCGGCCGGATTCAGACCCAGCCCCCGCGCGGCGCAGAGCACTCGAATCTCCGGCGGGGCCTGCGGATCGATGATCGTGGTTCGACGCGGGTCGAGGCCGCCCGCGAGCCAGCCGGCCAGCATGGCGCCCCCCATCTTCCCGGCCCCCACGAGGGTGAGCGACCGGGGCAGTGCGGCGTCAGGCGCAGCGGTGTCGGGACGGGAATTTGCGCTCACGCCTCGCCTTCGGTCTCGAACAGCACCGCATCGAGGGCCTCGCGGGCCGACTTGCCGGCCCAGAGCACGAACTGGAAGGCTTGGTAGTAGCGCTCACAGGCGTCGACAGCGGATTTCAGCATCATGGTGCACTGACCCTGCGTGGGGGCGGCGCCCCCGGTGAGGAGCAGCGAGTGGCGGAACATCACCACGTTGTCCGTCGACCACAGGTCGAAATGCCCGACCCACAATTGCTCGTTGACCAGGGAGACCAGGGTCAGGATTTCGGTGCGGCGGCGCTCCGGGACCTTCAGGTCGAAGGCGGAGGCGACGTGCAGCGCCTCCACGTCTTCGATCCAGGTGAACGCCACATGGTAGTCGGCCCAGCGCCCGGCGACGGAAACAGACATCTCGTCGGTCTCGGCCCGGTCGAAGATCCAGTCGCGCAGCGACGCGAGGCGCTCGACGATGTCGAGGGGATGCTCGTGCCGATCGTGATCTTCGATGTGGAGTTGGGTCATGGCGGTCCAATATGTCGATCTGGGCGAAGATCGGCGAAGTCGTTGTGAAACTCACGCCAGAGGCCGGCACCGCCCGGAGCCCGATTTGCACCTGACACACCCGGTCGGGGTGCGGCAGGCGCGGATTCTGTTCGGTTCAGGGTGGTTCGGGTCGGGAGCGAATCAGGTCATGACCCACTATAGACCGGGCTGGACTCGCGTTTCAAAGCGGCCCGGGAAGCCGGTGAACAGGAAAGCGACCGTCCACCGTTCCTTCCTGTGTACAAGCGTGACGGCGACCGAAGGGGCGCGAATCAACCTGGAATCAGATGGCCTCGCTGGCTCCGGCCACCGGCTCGGCGCCGACCTTTGCCTCGAGGGCGGTAATCCGGGCGGCCAGGGCGTCGTTCTGGCTGCGCAGTGCCGAGACGAGGTCGCGCAGGACGTCGAGTTCCTCTCGCGACGCGATGTCCATGTCGCGGATCAGGCGCTCGACCTGGGCCTTGAACACCGTCTCCGCCTCGCGGCGCACGCCCTGGGCGGCTCCGGCGGCGTCGGTCATCAGGCGGGCGAAATCGTCGAACAGCCGGTTCGAGCCTTGCATCGTCGTCTCCCGAAGCTTTGAGGTCACCATCCGTCCGTGACGGCCACGAGACCGGCGCCTGTGGGCACCGACATAAGAATCGGCGGGTCTCCCGGCAATGAGTTTCCCGGCACTGCCGGTTCGGGCCCCGACGAGGCCCGACGCCCGGTTTGGGCGGCCGGGCGCTCCGAAACAGCCATTTACAAATCCCCGCCGCGCCGGGCCTTCGGGGGCGGTGCGCGGCGGTGCATACTCGCGAGCCGACAAATCCGCCCGGGTGCGGAGACCGCCGCGACGCTCGGGACCCTGACGCCGATGACCACGACCCAGCCGCATATCCTCCTCGTGGAGGATGACCGCGAGATCAGCGCCCTGGTGGCGCGCTACCTGCGGGCCAACGAGTGCCGGGTCAGTCTCGCGGGCGACGGGGCCGCCATGGACAAGGTGCTGGCCGATGCCCGCGTCGACCTCGTCGTGCTCGACCTGATGCTCCCCGGCGAGGACGGCCTGAGCCTGTGCCGCCGCCTGCGGGCCGCCTCCCGCATTCCGATCCTGATGCTCACCGCCAAGGCCGAGGAGATCGATCGGATCATCGGGCTCGAGATCGGCGCCGACGACTATCTCGGCAAGCCGTTCAATCCGCGCGAACTCCTGGCGCGCATCCGCGCCATCCTGCGGCGCGGCTCCGCGGCGGAGGCGGAAACCGAGGAGGGCGTGCGGCGCCTGCACTTCCTCGGCTGGACCCTCGACATCTCCCTGCGCCAACTCCTCAGCCCCGAGGAGGCCCGCATCGCCATCACGGGCGCGGAGTTCGACCTGCTTCACGCCCTCTGTCTGCGCCCCGGCCGGGTGCTGTCCCGCGACCAGCTTCTCGACCTGACGCAGGGTCGCGCGGCCGGCCCCTTCGAGCGCAGCATCGACGTCCTGATCAGCCGCATCCGTCAGAAGATCGAGCCGGATCCGCGCAACCCGGAGATCATCCGCACCATCCGCTCCGGCGGCTACCTCTTCACGCCCGAGGTGACGCGCACATGAGGGCGCCCTGGACCCGCCTGCGCACTCTGGTGCCGTCGAGCGTCGCCGGACAGATCGCCCTGCTCATCGTCGCCGCCGTGGTTCTGGCGCACGCGATGGCGACGCTGGCGTTCTTCACCCTGCGCGAGCCCTGGCGGCCCGACGATCATCCCGGCGTGGCCGCAACCCGCCTCGCGACGGTCGCCCGTCTCCTCGACGGCGCCGCCCCTGCCGACCGCCCGGCGCTGCTGGCCAACGCGGCCCGGATGTTGCCGACCCTCCGTATCGAGCCCTGGGACGGCACCGGCCCGGAGACCGGTCGTTCCGAAGCGACGGGCGGCGACCGTCTTGGTGACCGGCCTGGCGACCGCCTTGGCGACCATTCCATGGTCCAGCGCCTGCGCGACGGCTTCGGCCGCCCCCTCGGCATCACCGACCTGTGGGCGGATCGGCGTCCGGCCGATACGCCGGCGGGCGTCCGCGTCGGCATCGTCACGCCCGCCGGTGCCCGCCTCTCCGCCCTGGTGCCGGACGACGACCGGCCGCCGATGCGGCAGGGGGCCATCATCTTCACCTTCGTGTTCCTGGCCGTCGCCGTCTCGCTGATCTCGCTGTGGGCGACGCGGGCACTCACGGCTCCCCTGGCCCGCCTCGCCGAGGCGGCGGACGCCTTCGGCACCCGCATGAACTTTGTGGACCTGCCCGAGAACGGCCCGCGCGAGGTCGTCACGCTGTCCCGCGCCCTCGATCGGATGCGGGCGCGCGTGCGCCGCCTCGTCGACGACCGGACCCAGATGCTCGCCGCCATCAGCCACGATCTCCGCACGCCGATCACCCGCCTGCGCCTGCGTGCCGAGTTCATTGAGGACGACCACGCCCGGAGCATGACCCTGCGCGACCTCGACCAGATGAACGGGCTGGTGGAGGCGGCCCTCTCCTTCGTGCGGGACGGACAGAGCCCCGGCGGAGGCGCGCGCATCCTGGTCGACCTCGCCTCCATCGTGCAGACCGTCGCCGACGAGTTCGCGGATATCGGCGCCGATGTCCGGGTCGACGAGACCCGTCACGTGCTGGTCCAGGGGCGCCCGGACGAGCTTCAGCGCGCGATCGTGAACCTCGTGGACAACGCCGTGAAGTATGGCGGCGCGGCGCGGCTCACGGTGACGCAGACCGAGCGGGGCATTGCCGTCGACATCAGCGACGACGGTCCGGGCATCCCGGAATCCGAGCGGGACGCCATGCTCCAGCCCTTCGTCCGCGGCGACCGGGCCCGCAACCTCGACACCGCCAGCGGCTTCGGCCTCGGGCTGTCGATCGTTCTCGCCATCGTGGATTCGCACGAAGGGCGCTTCACCCTGCGCAACCGGACCCCGCGCGGCCTGACCGCCCGGATCGAGCTGCCGCGCGCCGCCGCGGCCTCCCCGTCGAACTCCCCGGCAGAGGCCACCCACCGCGCCGCCGCCGAATGAGTACCGCCCGCCGGCCGTGAGGGCGCGAAAAAGGCCCGAACCACGCGGGCCGGGCCTTCGAATAGGATTCTTCGGAACGTCGGGCGCTCGCGCGCTCGATCATGCCAAGTCGTCAGGCAATCAGCAGCGCGGGCCGCCGGAGGTCTGGCCGTATTGCTGGACCGGGAAGTTCTGCTGGTTGGCGTTGCCTTCGGCGGCCGAGCTCTCGGCGCAGCGGCCGGTCGCCGGGACATCGTAGGAGCGGATGGAGCCCGTCGTGATGTCGTCGTAGCGCGACGCGGGCACCTCGCCATAGGCCGGGGCGGCGCGGTCGAACGCGAAGCTTCCGGTCGCCGGAGCCGCGATGGCAAGAACCGAAGCGACAACGAGGGCGGAAAGACGGGTTTTCATCTGGCTAGATCACTCCTACATGAGACGAAGACTTTAGTTGTTTTCGTCTCGACTGCGATGAGAGTGATATAGGGATCGTCTTGGCAGGTTGGCGTGTCGCTTCGCACGTGGCGTCCGGCGGAGGCCGCACGGTCCATCTCGGCGCGCGAGCGGGTTCGTGCAGGCGCCCTCAGAACTCCATGTCGAGTTCCTCGATCTCGTCGGGCTCGCGCGCCGCCGCCTCGGCCCATTCCTCCATCAGGGGCCAAGCGAGGATGGTGTCGCGATAGGCGGCGGTCCGGCCCGAGAGGGGGACGTCGTAAGTGCGGAAGCGCGTGCAGACGGGGGCGAACATCGCGTCGGCGAGGCTGGGGGTCGCCCCGAACAGGAACGGGCCCTCGTAGCGGTCGAGGCACTCGTCCACGATGGTGATGACGCGCTCGATATCGCCCCGGGCGCCATTGAAGATCCTGAAGTTGGGATGGCGGCCCTTCAGGTTCATCGGAAGCGCCGAGCGCAGGTTGATGAAGCCGCCATGCATCTCGCCCGAGATCGAGCGGCAATGGGCCCGCGCCACGTCGTTCCTTGGCAGGAACCCGGCCTCGGGCCGGATCTCGTTGAGATACTGCGCGATCGCGAGGGTATCCCAGACGATGATTTCGCCATGGACGAGGCGGGGAACCAGGAAGGAGGGCGACAGGTGCAGAAGCTCGGCGCGGGTCGAGGCGTCGTTTCCGGAAAGCAACTCCGTCTCGAAGTCGATCCCGGCCATCCGGCAGACCAGCCAGCCGCGCAGCGACCACGACGAATAATTCCGGCTCGAAATGGTCAGCGTGGCCGCAGGCATCGTCGTGTCCCCCCTGATGTTTCCTCGCCGACACGTGATCCAAGACTCGTGCCGCCGCGATCCACCGACAGGCACGATGGTTCCGGTCGTGCCGCGGTGTCGCTGGCCGTCAGCGGAGCCTTTTCCCAACGTGTAGGTTGTCCTTTCACAGTCACGGCCGGCGGCGACCTCATGTTCACCTGTTATTCCGAAGCGACGCGCGACACTTCTCCGGTGATGCATACGCACAACAACCGCAGGATATCACACGTTAAGGCCGTTGCGTCCGGGGCCGGGGTGCCGCAGCCTAGCGCCCCATCGTCGGCGGCTCTGCCGCCGCGCCCGCTTGCCGCGGACGTTCTGCGATTCGACCGTTCGCGTAGGAGTTCGGGCTGCATGCTGTATCGTGCCTTTGATGCCCAGTCGGATCTGGCTGAGCAGACGCGCGCCTGGGGACGTCTCGTCCACGACGCCGTCTCGCCCTGGACCGCCGCCGGCTACAAGGAGCCGCTGACCTGGTGGTCGGCCGGTGCCCGGATGATGATGCGGGCCGGCCTCACCTTCGCGCGACCCGCCTACGGGATCGACAGCGTGACAGTAGGCAACCGCGAGGTGCCGGTGACCGAAGAGGTCGCGTTCGCCACCCCGTTCGGAACCCTGTTGCGCTTCAAGAAGGACGTGGAAACCGAGCAGCCGCGCGTGCTCGTGGTGGCGCCCCTGTCCGGGCATTTCGCGACGCTGCTGCGCGGGACGGTCCGCACCCTGCTGCCCGATCACGACGTCTACATCACCGACTGGCACAACGCCCGCGACGTGCCGCTCTCCGCCGGTGCCTTCGGGTTCGACGATTACGTCGACCATCTGGTGCAGTTCCTCGGCGCGATCGGTGAGGGGGCCCACCTCGTCGCCGTGTGCCAGCCGGCGGTGCAGGCGCTGGCCGCCGCTGCGGTGATGGCCCACACGAAGAACGTGGCGCAGCCGCGCAGCATGACGCTGATGGCCGGCCCAGTCGATTGTCGGATCTCGCCGACCTCGGTGAACCACCTTGCGACCTCGAAGCCGATCGCGTGGTTCGAGAAGAACCTCATCGCCACGGTTCCCGATCGTCACAAGGGCGCCGGACGGCGGGTCTATCCCGGCTTCATGCAGGTCTCGGCCTTCGTGTCCATGAACGCCAAGCGCCACATGCAGGGGCACGCGGACCTGTTCTGGCACCTCGCCAAGGGGGAAACCGAAAAAGCGCGCCAGATCGAGGGCTTCTACGACGAGTATTTCGCCGTGCTCGATCTCGCGGCCGAGTTCTACATCGAGACGGTCAAGACCGTGTTCCAGGATTACACCCTGGCCAAGAACGAGCTGACCTATCGGGGCAATCCGATCGACATGGGCGCAATCCGCAGAACCGCGCTGATGACGGTCGAGGGCGAGCGCGACGACATCTGCGCAGTAGGCCAGACCATGGCGGCGCACGACCTGTGCACCAGCCTGCCGCACCACATGAAGAGCCACCATCTCCAGGCCGGCGTCGGGCATTACGGTGTCTTCTCGGGCCGCAAGTGGGAGAGCCAGACCTACCCGCTGGTGCGCAACTTCATCCAGTCGCACAACTAACTGAGCCCAAGGCATCCCGGATCGCGCCGGGATCTGTCCGGTAGACGTGCTGGCTCGCGGTCTCCGTCATGCGCGCCGGACCGCGGCCGTAGCGCGCGGGATGAGCCGATCGACCGACCTGTCCCGGGGCGTTTCATCGATTCTTCTCCGTGATCGGAGGTTAGTGCCGGCGTATCGCCCGAACACAATGTATCGGAAGACGATGACAAGTTTTATCCCTTATCAGCGGAGTTCTGGTCGTCGCATCGGTGGGACCGGTTTCCGGATGAGACGCGCCCATGCTGACTCGAATGTTGACGTTTGCTCTGCTGGCCTCGTTCACCCTGCCGGCAGAGGCCAAGACTTACGCGCTTCCTGCCAAAAGCCCGGCCATAACGCTGACGATTCCTGATAATTGGAACGTCACTGCAGGGCAAAACGAGATCAATTCTGTCGCCTCGGACGGCTACTTGATCTTCAACGTGGCTTATGGCGACCGATCGGATCTTGAAAACCTGATCAAGGAAACCAGGGCCTACCTGAAGAAGGGCAAGGTCGACCTGAGCGTCAAGCCGGTTGCGGTCACCCTGGATGTCGGCGGCACCCCGGCCCAGGTCCAGCGCTACACCACCACCGCCGGTTCCGAGAAAACCATCGTGGATTTCGTCACCGTCGATGCGAGCCGCGACCGCGTCGTGCTGATCACCATCTGGGGCACGAAGGACGAGCGGACGGCGAATGAGGCCACTCTGTCGGCGGTCATGAACAGCATCAAGCTCCCGGCCGATTCCGGTTCAGCCCCGTCGAGCTTCTGGTCGGGCGGCGCCGCGCCGATGGCCGAGGCCCCGAGGATGGTCGACCATTCAACGAATACTGCGAGTGAGGTTTTGTGCGTCGCGCCGAAGGCCCCGACACCCCTGCGCGTGCCCCGGAACCTGTTCGTCACCGAGACTGCGCCGGGCTTCGGATCGTACACCTCTCGGACCTCGAACACGTTCCGGAAGGACGAGCGGATCTTCACCTATCTCGAGGCCACCGGCGCGACGTTGGTACCCGTCGAGGGGGACAAGCGGCGCTTCGGCTACATCGTCGACGTCGATGTCCGGAACCCGGAGGGCGATATCCTCTGGGGCAAGAAGGGCGCCATCGACAAGGATCTGGTGGTCGACGCGCCTGACCTCCTGAACGGCCAACCGAAGTTCTTCATCAACTACGATCTGGCGATCTCGGGTCTTCCGCCGGGCGCCTACATCCTCGGCTTCAGCGCCCGAGACAAGCGTTCCGACCGTTCCGTGTCCACCGAGCAGAGTTTCGTCGTGGCACCTTAAGCCGGCCGAACGGGGAAGCCGGCGGTGGGCGATCCCGTTCAGGCAAGAGCGAGCACTTGGCGGCTCGCCGGAGGGTCAGGCGGCGGCCAGCGCCATGGACATCGATTCCTTCTTCATCAGCTCGCGGTAGAACCCGTCGAGATGAGTCAGCTTGTCCGGCGAGCCGTCCTGGATGATGCGGCCACCCTCGAGCACCACGATCCGGTCGAAGTCCTTCAGGGTCGAGAGCCGGTGCGCGATGGCGATCACGGTGCGGCCGTGCATCAGGTTGGCGAGGGCGTGGCGGATCGCTTCCTCGGACTCGGCGTCGAGGGCCGAAGTCGCCTCGTCGAGGAGCAGGATCGGCGAGTCCTTGAGGATGGCGCGCGCGATGGCGATGCGCTGGCGCTGGCCGCCGGAGAGCTTCACGCCGCGGTCGCCCACGATGGTGTCGAACCCTTCGGGCAGGGCCTCGATGAAGTCGGTGCAATGGGCCGCGGCAGCGGCCTTCCACACATCCTCGTCGGAGGCGTCAGGCCGGCCGTAGCGGATGTTCTCGCGCAGGGTCCGGTGGAACATCGACACGTCCTGCGGCACCACCGTGATGGCCTCGCGCAAGGATTCCTGGGTCACCCGCTGAATGTCCTGGCCGTTGATCAGGATGCGGCCGCCCTGCGCGTCGTAGAAGCGCTGCAGGAGGGAGAACAGGGTCGACTTGCCGCCGCCGGACTTGCCCACCAGGCCGACCCGCTGACCGGGTTGGATGATGAGGTCGAAGTCGGTGAAGACGCCGCGGCCGTCCGGATACGAGAAGGCGACGTGGTCGAACGTGATCTCGGCCCCATGGGTGCCGGAGAGCGGCTCCGCCTCCGGATGGTCGATCAGGTCGTGCGGCTGCAGTAGGGTGTGAAGCGCCTCCGACAGGCGCGCGGTGTGCTGGGTCGCGTCGACCAGGGCCACCGCGAGATCGCGGGTGGCGGCCAGGATGCGGATGCCCAGGGTGCAGACGAGGACGACCTGACCGTTGGTGGCCTGGCCGGCTTCCCACATGTTGATGGCCCAGTAGAGCAGGCCCAGCACCGCCAGCACCGTGAGGATCGCGTGCACGATCCGCAGCTTCTCCAGGTAGAGCAGCGAGGAGCGGCGCGAACGCATCTCCTGCCCGATGGTGCCGTCGAAGCGGGTGTATTCGCGCTTGAAGGCCGAGAAGGCCCGCACCAGAGGCATGTTGCCGACGAGATCGACCATCTCGCCGTCGACCGAGGCTGCCTTCGCGGCGAAGTCGTGGTGGAGCGGCTTGCCGGCTGCCGCCATCTTGAACATCAGCACCACCACGGCGGCGAAGATGCCGGCGAGCACCAGGGCCATCGTGAGGTTGACGGTGCCGATGTAGAGGATCGAGCCGAAGGCCGCGACGCACGGCGGCATCACGTTGAACACGAACATGTTCTCGACCGTGAAGATCGCGTTCGAGGTCGCGGTGATGCGCGAGGCCAGCGTCCCGGGCTGGCGATCGGCGAAGAAGGACGGCGAGTGCCCGGTCATGTGCCGGAAGAGGTCGCGGCGGATGTCGCCCGTCACGCCCACGAAGGTGAACGAGCCGACGAGGCTGGCCACGCGCCACAGCATGTTGTCGGCGGCGATGAAGGCGATAAGGACGCCCAGCGCGCCCCAGATCAGGCCGGAGGAGGGGCCTTTGCTCAGCGCGTCGACCACGCCCTTCAGCGCATAATCCGTGCTCACCGAGAAACCCACGGCGCCGAGGACGGCGCACAGGATCACGATATGCGGCAGGGCGCGTCGGCGCAGATAGCGACCGACGAAGGCGAAGGGCCGATCGGCATAAACGCAGAGGTCTTCCATCAGGGTGACCATCCCGGTGTCGAAGGTTCACCCGGCAGTGGCGTGAACCTGTTTCTATGAAGGCGTCCTTACGGACCCTGGTTTCCCGCGCATGTCGCACACGGGATCTTGAGTCCCCCTGGGTCGCAACGCAAAGCGAACCCAAGCGTTGCGGTGTCGGGCGTAGGTTCGCGCGTTATAGCGCGCGAACCTGAATGTTGCTTGAGCGGCAAGCGAAGTCCCGATCAAGCAAATTCCCATGCGCGGATTTTCTGGCAAGCGAATTCGATGCCGTCCGCTTCGAGGAACGCGGCTTTCGGGCGTTTCCCTTAGGGTTCGGGCGCGTGTCTGGTCTCCGGCATGATCAGGGCGACGAGCGCGAAAGCGGCAAATCCCACGATCGCCAGCCCCAGAAAGGCCGTATGGCTGCCGAGCCGGTCCGCCATGATGCCGGCCAGTGAGGTCGACAAGGCCGCTCCGATCCCCATCGCCGTCCCGACCGCCCCGAGGGCGAGGTTGAAGTGTCCGGTCTTCCGGGTCGCGTCCGAGACCACCAGCGGGACCATCACGCCGAACACGGCGGCCGAGACGCCGTCGAAGACCTGGATCGCCACCAGCAGTTCGGGACTGTCGACGTAGGCGAAGAGCAGGCCTCGGATCGGCAGCGCTGCGAAGCCGATGAGCAGCAGGGGGCGACGGCCCCAGCGCTCTGCCGCGCGCCCGACGGCCGGGGCCGACAGGGCGAGAACCACCTGGGGCACGACGATGCAGGCCGCGATCAGCGCGGTGGCGGTCTCGCTGGCCCGCAGGGTCAGCATGCTGCCTACCAGCGGCAGCATCGCCGCGTTGGCCAGGAAGAACAGGGTCATGCAGGCGCCGAAGCACAGCAGAGCGCGGTTGGTAAGCAGGGCGCGCAGGCCCGCGTCGCGCCGGGGCGCCGGGGTGCTCTCGGTCGCCCTCGTGCGCGGCGGCGGCTCGATCTCGTCGGCGCGAATCCGCGAGAGCGCGATCAGGGTCGGCACCATCAGGGCGGCGGTCAGATAGAAGACCGCGTCATTCGAGAAATAGTAGCCGCAGGCGCCCATGCCGGCGGCCGCCACCGCATTGCCGAGGGCCGAGAAGCTGGCATTCCGCCCCAGCCGCTCGCCCGCGCGGGCATGGCCGACAAGGCCGATGCTGATGGCCGCGATGGCCGGGGTGAGGATGCAGCTTGCGGCCGAATGGGCCGCCATCGCCAGCAGCACCACGAGGAAGTTCGGCCACATGGCGAGCGCGAAAGCGCTCAGCGCGATGGCGACCACCGAGAAGCCGGCGGCGAAACGGCGGGAGCGCACGGCGTCGACGAAGGCCCCGCCCGGCACCTGGCCGAGGAGGCTGACAAGGCTGCCGACCGTGAGGGCGAAGCCGATATCCGACTGGGTCCATTTCGCCTGGGTGAAGTACACCGCCAGGAACGGTCCGAAGCCGGTCTGCAGGTTCGCTACGAAGAACGCGAACCCGTCGAGGCCACGCGTGCTCGTGCGCGAGATCACCTTCATGTCGGCCGGGGCCTCCGCTGCCGTCGACGTCGGACCGTCGTCCGTAAGGGCGTCGCGACGGGGGAGGGGGCGCGGCCGGAAGTCCGGACGCGACACCTCACGCGGCTTGAGCGCCCGGCGATCCTTCGGAAGCGGTACCGTCATCGATCCGGTGACTTCTCGGCCGGCTTATCCGGCGCCTTCTCGGGCGCGGGGGTCGGGACAGGTACGGGCACTGGCGCCACGACGGGTGGCGAAGCCGCTGGCGCCGCGACAGGTGCCGCAGCAGCGGGCGGCGTGGGCGGACCCTGAACGGCGTTGGCTGCGGGTTCACCCTCCGGCGGGGTGGCGGGGCTGGCCGGGCCGAGCACGACGATCGGCTCGCCGGGCTTGTATTCGGGCGAGACGCGCACCTGGTTGCGGCTCAGTTGAAGCACCGGCCGGCTGGCCTTGCCGTCGGCGGTAAAGCGCATCGCGCGCCAGTCCACCGCGATCTTGCGGGAGCCGACCCCGAGGAAGCCACCGAAATCGATGATCGCCGCGCGGGGACGTCCATCCTTGTCGAGGATGATGTCGATGATCCGGCCCATATCCTCGCCGGTGGAACTGCGCACGGCTTTGCCGAGAATGCCCTCGTAATCCTGGGTATCGAGCACGGTCGCGGGTGTGCCGGTGACCGGCGGAGTCGGTCCCGTCGTGGCCGCGGGGGGCGACGCGGGCGTTGGTACGACGGCGGGTGGTGCCGCGACGGGGGGCGACGCGGGCGGGGGAGAGGAGGCGGGCGGCGCTGCGGCCGGCGGTGGTGCCGGCGTGATGGGCGCTGCTGATCCGGTCGTGCCGGTCGTCCCGTCGCCGGAATTCGACACGGGCTCCTTGACCGGCGGTGGCGCCGGGGTTTCGGCGGCCGCGGAGGCGGCCAACAGGGTGATCGTCGCGGTGGCGATCATCCGGACAGTTCTGAACACGCGCGTTCCCCGGTTTGTGCGTCTCGCCGGCCTGACACAATGGCAGCTTGAGCGGCGGGTTCCGCCCGATGGCGGCTCCGGTCTCATTGCGCGTGGACCAAGGCGAAGTTGTGGATGGACGTTTGGCATGGATGGGTGGGCGGGAGCGGCCCTCGATCGCTCGTCGCCAACCGGGATTGGCTGCGGGCAGTCGGGAGGGTAGGGCGCAAGAACCGGACCGGTCCGTGGCGACCCCATTCCCGCAAGCGCACTCTCGCACCGGGGGAAGCGTGGCCGCAATGCCCCGGGCGACATCCCGCCCGCCCGTGTCTTTCAAGTTGGCCTCCCGCAGGTTCTCGTCTCAGAAATTCTCGTTTCAGAAATTCGCACCTCTCACATTCGCGTCGCGCAGGATTCGCGTCTTGCAAAATTCGCGTCTTGCAAGATCAGCCCGCGGGCACGAGCGGTTGTCCCGACGTCACCCGGCGGCGCCGTCTGGTTTTCGACAAGACCGCGTCGTAGAGAGGCCATCAGATCAAGTGGGTGGCCCGAGGTGGTCGCCGGTGTTTCGAGGACCTGCAGCCGATGTCCCTTCCGTCCAAAGCCTGCGCCGTCGCGCTCGTTGCCGCTGCGCTCGCCGGGTGCCAAGCCCTCGGCGGAGGCGGCGGGGTGATGCCCGAGACGGAGGTCGGGCCGCCCCCCTCCATGCGCGGCGCCGTGCCCGGTCCTCAGCGTGGCCGCGCCGCCCAGATCGATCCGGACGACGCCGTGCCCCAGACCTCGCCGACGCGCCGCCTCAACATCCCGAACGCCTCCGGCGCCCAGACCCGTTCGGCGGCGAACGAGGAGCGTCGCGTCCGCCGGGAGGACATCGAAGGCGAGACCAACAGCCGGTCGAGTTCGGGTGGCCTCGCGCCGCAACTGAGCCAGGGCGGCGGCGTCGGCCTCGGCGGCAAGTTCTGACCGGGCGACCCGTCCGCCAGAAGGGGCTCGCCGGCGCCGCCCGTGACGGACGGGGGCTGCCGGTGTCCCCGAGATGCAGGGCTCCCGTGTCGGGTCGGGCGGTTCCACCGGGCCGCGTGCGGCGCTAGATCGTCGGGACGGTGGAGGTCGCGTCCACCGGGAGCCTTCCCGCGTGTCCCCGAATTCCACCTCCCCTGCCGATCCCGCCACCGCTGCCGGACCACGCCGGCGGATGCGGGCGGTCGCGTTCCTGCGGGGACGCGGAACGCTGACCAATCCGGGGCTCGACCTCACGCGCCTGCCCATCGGCCTCGATCCCCGCGGCCTGAGCCTTCTCGACGGGATCCGGGCGGCCCTGGCCTTCGGCCTCGTCATCCTGCTGCACGAGTGGGTGGCGTGGCCGCCGCTGTTGACCGTGGCACTCGCCGCCAACCTCGCCTGCTTCGCCGATGCGGGCGGTCCGATGCGCTCCCGCCTCCTCGTGCTCACGCTGTTCTCGCTGCTCGGTGGAGTGATCTGGGGGCTGTTCGGCCTGATGCAGCCGTTGGGGCCGGGGCCGGTGGTGCCGCTCGCCGGCATCGTCATCTTTGCCTGCACCTATGCGCGGGTCTGGGGCGTGCAGGCGCAGTCCGCCGGCAACGTCCTGGTCCTGGTGCTGTGCTTCGCCCTCGATCGGCCTCTCAGCCCGGACCAAGCCCTGGTGGCGGGACTCGTCTTCAGCGCCGGCGGCCTGTGGGCGACGCTCCTGGCGCTCCTCCTGTGGCGGCTCCATCCCTACCGCCCGACCCACCGCGCCGTGGCCGAGGTCTGGCGCCGCCTGACCCGCCTCTGCGACGACCTGGAGGACCTTGCCTCCCCGGCCAGGCCCGAGACGCCCGGCACGAGGGCGATGCCGCAGGACGGCCATCGCCAGACGTCCGACATCAAGACTTCCGATATTCAAACTTCCGACCCCCACGCCTTGGACCCCCACGCCTCGGACCTCCAGATCTCCGATCCCCAGATCATCGATCACCAGGCTTTCGACCGGCATGCGCGCGCCCATCGCCGGGGCGTACGCGAGGCCATCGAGCAGGCCCGCACGGTGATTGTCGATCTTGCCCGCAGCCGAGAGCGAATTTCGGATCGGACGGCCCAGGCCCTGATCCGCCTCGAAGCCGCCGAGCAGATCTTCGCGGCCCTGATCGCCGTGTCCGACCTCATCGAGAGCGAGCCCGATCCGCGCCGGCGGCGCATGGTGCGCCGGTTCCTGCGCCGCCTGCGCCCCCTTCTGGGCGTCATCGCCCGCGCCATCCGCGACGACAGCGTGGTCGATCTCGCCCGCCTGGAGCGCGCGATGGATCGCAGTACGCGGCGCCTCGCGCATGATGGCAGCCTGCACGAACTGGCCACGCGCATCCTCGATCGCGTCCGGATCGGAGCCAAGCTCTCGACGCCGGACGGCTATCGCCCCGGCGGCGCCCTGCTGGGCCGTGCCAGCCTGCCCCTCGGGACCCGCTTGCGCGAGCCCCTCGCCACCAACTTCACGCTGGCCTCGGCCAACCTGCGGCACGCCGTGCGGGCCACCGTGGTGGCGGCGCCGGCCCTGTGGGCCACGCTGGTCTGGTCGGGACCGTTCGCGCACTGGCTCACCATCACGGTGGTGCTGACCATGCAGCCCTTCTACGCCGCAACCTGGCAGCGGGCGCTGGAGCGCATCGGCGGCACCGTGCTCGGCGGCCTGATCGGCGCCGCCCTCGCGGGTATCGCCACCACGCCGCTGGCGCTCGCCGCCCTGGTATTTCCCTTGAGCATCGTCGGCTTTGCCGCGCGCCAAGTGAGCTACGGCGTGTTCATCGCCTGCCTGACGCCCCTGGTGGTGCTCCTCGTCGAAGTGATCGAGCCGGGGCACGGCTCGTGGGAGGTGGTCGGCATGCGCGCCCTGCTCACCCTGCTCGGCGGTGCCATAGCGGTGGCGAGCGCCCTGGTGCTGTGGCCGATCTGGGAACCCGATCAGGTCCGCCTCGAATTGCGAAAGGCGGTTCGGGCCCACGCCGCCTTCGCCCGCGCGGTACTCTGCGCAGGCCCGGAGGCGGAAGCGTCCGGCCTGCGCGCCCAGGCCTCCCGTGGCGCGGGCCTCGCCCTCAACGATCTGGAGGCGGCCCTGGCGCGCGCCCTGCAACAGCCCCGGGCGGGACGCCACCCGCAGGTGGAATCCGCCATGGTCGCCGACGCCACCCTGCGGCGGATCTCGGCTCGCCTGACCGCCCTGCGCTATGCCGTCGAAACGGCGGAGCCCGAAGCCCTGGCCGCCTGGAGCGGCTGGGTCACCGTCACCCTGTCAAGCCTCGGTGGAGACGGGGCGATGCCACCGATGCCGACGGCTCCGCGCAGCGATGGACTGAGCCGACTCGTCGCCCAGGTCGAACTCCTGGCCGAAACCCTGAACCCCTCTACTAGGCGGGGGGCCGAGACCCCAACTCCGCAGATCCTACCGGGACGTTGACGCGGCGCTCGCTCGATCCCGGGAAGTTGTCGGGTCGGCCGTGGCGACCCGGACCCGAGCCGTACCCGGAACCGCATGTCGGCACCGACTGAGCCGGGCTCGGCCTCTGTGGCTCGGCCTCATCGGCGCTGCGATTCGCAGCCGGACCTCCGGCCGTGCGGATCCCTGATAGGACTGTCACCGATCGGGCACACTCGACGCGCCCGAGAGCGATACTGGGTCCGCCGTACCGGTAAAAATGAACCGGGATCACAGGACGCCGGCACACTTAATGCAAAATTAACCATTTCCTTAAAGAAACATTGTTAACGCAAAACGGCGGGCGGCAGCGAATAGATCCCACTAGAGGATCTGCTGCGAAAGTATCATCAAGCAAAACCAGGATGCTGAGAGCGGACAACGAAGTCGCTCCGCATCCAAGGTGATCGTCCGCCGGATTTGCCCAACAATTCGTTTTCGGCGGGGCGCTGAAATGTATATCGTTGTGGATGAGAGACAGGCTGTGGCCGCCGAGTACGTGGCGGGTTTCGGTGCGCAGGCGGTTCCGGCCCGTAGCAGCAACGCCGACGAATTTCTCGTCTGGCTCGCGGGCAATCCGACCGACAGCCTGAAGGGGATCGTGCTCGGCGAATGCTCCGATCGGGCCAGCCGGACCGCCGCGATCCGCAGCCTCTCCCAGGCGCCCATCATCGCCCTCAACGAGACCCGCTCCCTGGAGCAGACCCTCGATCTTTTCACCGCCGGCATCGACGACGTCGTGCGCCGCCCGGTCCATGTCCGCGAAATCCTAGCCCGGGTCGAGGCGATCCGCCGGCGCGGCATCCGGGGCGAGATCCAGGCCCCCCCCGCCCAGGACCGCAGCGGCCGCCTCAAGGTGTTCGCCGACGGACGTGATCCTGAGATCGACGGCGCCAGCCTGATCCTGCCGCGCCGCGAGCGCCACATCCTGGAATATTTCGCCGGCCATCGCGGCCGCCAACTCAGCCGGACGCAGATTTTCAACGCCGTCTATGCCGACCACGGCAGCGACGTCGAGGAGAGCGTGGTCGAGGGCCACATCAGCAAGCTGCGCAAGAAGCTGCGGATGCGCCTCGGCTACGATCCGATCGAGGCCAAGCGGCTCGCCGGGTACACCTTCGTCGGCTGATCCGGACGGCCGGTCCGAGGCCGACGCCGGAGACGCCGTTCTGAAACCAGAAAGGCCACGCCCCCTCGCGGAGGCGTGGCCTTTCTACGTGAGGCGCCCCCGGTCCATCCGGGGGCGCGGTCGGGTTTTAGCGGAAGAGCGAGAGGATGCCCTGGCTGGAGGAGTTGGCGATGCTGAGGGACTGCACCGCCAGCTGCTGCTGGGTCTGCAGGGCCTTGAGCTTGGTCGACTCTTCCTCGATGTCGGCATCGACCAGGATGCCGATGGTGCGGTCGTTGGCCTTCATCAGGGTGTCGACGAAGGTCTTCTGGCCGTCGATCTGGGTCTTGTTGGCGCCGAGCTTGGTGCCCGAATCCGTGACCTTGGCGATGGCCTTGTCGATCTGCGTGATGATCGCGCTGAGGGCGGTATCGCCCGAGGTGCCGACCATCTGCGAGATGTCGACGTTGGCGACCGACACGCTGGTGGCGTTGTCGATCGAGTCGAGGATGCCGCGCGCCACCGTGGTGCCGGCATCGGTGCCGTAGCCGACCCGCACAAGGGAGGCCGAGACCAGATCCGTACCCGTGGTCGTGCCCGCGGTGAGGCCGAAGCCTGCCACATCGGCGCCGCCCAACGTGATGGTATTGGCGGTGCCGGCGCTGTTGAGGCTTCCCTTTTCGGGGGTCGCGACCGTGAACTTGGTCGCGGCGAACGTCACAGTGGCCTTGCTGCCCTGATCGGCCAGTTGCTTGTTGATCATCGCGGCAACGTCGGCGCCGTTGACGGCGGTGTTGGCGCCCGAGGTCGCCGCAGCGCCGAGAGCGGTGAAGCTCGCGGCGTTCAGGGTAACGGTCTTGGCCCCGTAGCCGTCATTGATGGTGAGCACCTTCGTGTTCGTGCCGCTCAGGTCGAAAGCGGTGTAGGCGCCGCCGGTCACGCTGGGAGCCGCGAGGTCCGTCGCGGCCGCGAGACCGTAGCCGACGTCCACCAGAGCCTTGCCGCCGGTGACGGTGCCGGCCTCGATGGTCATCTTCGTGGCACCGCCGGTCGCGGTCGAGGTGAAGGTCAGGCGGCCCTGCGTATCGAGGTCAGCCTTGACCTTGCCGGCGAGATTAGCCGAAGCGGCGATCTGGTTATTGAGCGCGCTGAGGAATTCCTCCGTGGTGACTTTCGTCAGGTCCGCCGCTGCCGAAGCGAGGGTCTCCTTGTTGAGCTTGATCGTATCGTTCACGCCGCCGATGGTGATCTTGATCGCAGACTCGGCGGTGCCGCTGAAGTCGGCGGTCCCGCCCCGCACGAAGGCCGCGGTACCGGTCAGCGAGTTCGCCGCGGACACGACGGCCTTCGTCGCCGTGGTGGTCACGCTGGTGCTGTTGGCGTCGAACAGCTTGATGTTGTTGACGTCGACGTTGACCTTCGAGAAGTTGATCGCGCCGCTCGGATCGCGCGAGAAGCCCGCGACGACGTTCTGGATCGGCTGATAGGCGGTGTTCGAGGTGGCCGAGTTGACCGAGAGCCAGTTCTGGCCGCTCGAGTTCGACGAGTCGGCCGTGGCCTTCATCTTGTTCTGGATCGCGGTGATCTCGGTCTGGACCTTGGAGCGGTCGACGCCGGGCTGCAGCGCGGTCTGCAGCTTGGCGCGCATGTTCTGCAGGTCGGTGATGATGCTGTTGAGGCCGTTATAGGCGGTGTCGACGGCCGACGAGCCGAGGCCGAGCGAGTCCTTCACGGCGGAGAGCGAGGCGTTGTCGGTGCGCACCGTGGTGGCGATCGACCAGTAGGCGGCGTTGTCGGAGGCGTTCGAGACCCGCTGGCCGGTCGAGACCCGGTTGCTCGTCATATCGAGCTGGGTGTTGATGCTCTTGAGGGTCGTCAGCGCCGTCATTGCGGCGTTGTTGGTCAGCAGGCTGGTCATTGCGAGGATGTCCGGTTGACAGGAATTGCAAGGAATTCGTGTGTGTGGCCGCGCAGCAGGCCGCAAGGGCGGAAAGGCTTCATCGAGTAAAGCCAGGCTGCTGCTGTCTACATCCCGGATTCTCACCGGAGCGGTGGGGCGACATCATGTCTATAGGTCCACGAAACCTATCCACCGCGTTCGCATCGAGGAAGCTTTGTTCCCTCTTGGGACAGTCGCTTGCCGATAAAGCGAATATGCCCGCTCCGGATTAGCAGGAGCTTAAGGCGACCGGTCCCGGCCTGTGCCCGGATGCGCCGGGCCGGTATGCCTGGGGACAACCCGGCGCCTAACCCTCGGCCAGGAAAGTCACGCCGGCGAAATCCGCCCGCTGCCAGCGCAACTGGACGGTGACGGTGCGCAGCGCGTCGCCCGCGATCACCAGGTCGAACCGCTCGGGCAGGGAGGTCGGGCGCGGCAGGCGCAGACAGGCACCGGTCGGCGACAGGTCGCGGATGATGCAGGCCAGGAGTCGCTCCGGCCCCAGGACGATGCGCCCCTGCTGCAAAACGCGGTGGCGCTTCGGCGATGGCCCACGCGCGGGCCGGTCCCCGCGAGAGACCGCCTCCTGCCAATCCGCCATCGAGGGTCCGCTCCCTTTCTCAAGTGTCGTCGGGCATAGCCTCAGGCATCCGGTCTGTCGATGTCGGGGCATTAACCGGATCGTAACTATGATTTGAGAGTGTTTTGTCTCAATCGCCGGTCTTCTCATGCGGTGGTCATGACTGCGTCACTCACACGTCGTTCGGCATCCCCGCTTCCCCAGCGTCCGGGCTATCGTCGCCCGTCCGCCGGAGCGGAGATCCGGCGCCGGTCCCGCGCCGCCGCGATCGAGCGGGCCGCGGTCGCGGTCTGCCTTGGGCTGGCCGTCGTCTCGGGAAGCTTCGCGGCCTATGCCATCACCGGCGCCTCGAACATCTACTCGGTGCAGCCGTTCCTCCCGGCGGGCGGTGGCGGTTTCCTCTTCAAGCGGGGCGCCGCCCCGGTGCGCGAGGCCGCCCTCGACCTCGATCCGACCACCACGGGTGCGTTGCCCGATCCCGTCCCGCTGCCCTCGGCACCGGAGCGGGCGGAATCATCGCCGAGCGCGCGCGGCGGATACATCCTGCGCCGGGTCGCCGACGGCGCAGCGCTGGTGGAGGGTCCCGAGGGCCTGCGCCAGGTGGTGCCCGGGGCGGTCCTGCCGGGCGCCGGCCGCATTCTGTCCATCCGCGCCACCGGCGCCGGCTGGGTCGTGATCACCTCGGAGACGATCATCGGGCCGACACCGCTGTGAGGCTCCGCCGATCCGGATTTCGTCGCCGCGTCGTGGAGGCACCAGCCTGCCGCAAGGAACCCGGTCCAGAGCGATCCGGCCCACAGCGGGGAGAGTCCGCCCGGATCTCCCTCGGCCCAGACACCGCCGGCCCCACCAGCGATCGCGCCCCGTCATGACCAGCACCTTCACCAGCTATTCGCTGCTCGCGCGTGACCTCGACGCGACCCTGGCGCGCAAGGCCAAGCAGCCCGACGTCGCCCGGGAGACGGCCTACTACAAGGCCAAGATCGCCGACGTGAAATCCATCGACGACTTTCTCGGCGACCGGCGCCTCTATGCCTACGCGATGAAGGCCTACGGCCTCGAAGACATGACCTACGCGAAGGCCTTCATGCGCAAGGTCCTGACCGAGGGCGTCACCGATCGCACGGCCTTCGCCAATCGCCTCGCCGACGACCGCTACGTCGCCTTCGCCAAGGCTTTCGACTTCAAGACCTACGGCGCCTTCACGACGACGCTCGCCGCCGCGACCACGGACACCACCGCCGCCTATCTGCGCCAGAGCCTCGAAACCGACGCGGGCAGCGAGGACGCCGGCGTCCGCCTCGCGCTCTACTTCGCCCGCATCGCCCCGACGGTGTCTTCGGGCTACGGCGTGCTCGGCGATCCGGCCCTGTCGCAGGTGGTCAAGACGGTGCTGGGCCTACCGGACGCATCGTCGTCCGAAGCCATCGCCCGGCAGGCCGCGATCATTGAGAAGCGGGTCGACCTCACCAGCTTCAAGGACCCGGTCACGCTGCAGCGCTTCGTGCAGCGCTTCACCGCGATCTGGGATGCGCAGAACAACGCCACCTCGGCCCCGATCCTCAATCTGTTCGCCGATTCGAGCGCGCAAGGCCTCGACGCGAGCCTGCTCCTCAGCCTGCAACGCATCCGCCTCGGGAGCTGACGCGCCATGCAGAACGCACTCTACGTGGCGCTCTCGGCCCAGGTCGCCCTGGACAAGCGCCTGAACGCCGTCGCCAACAACGTCGCCAACCTCTCCACCAGCGGCTACCGGGCGGAGGACACCAAGTTCACCGCCCTCCTGGCCCAGGCGAGCAAGGGCGCGGTGGCCTTCGCGTCGTCGGGCGACACCTATATCTCCCAGCGCGCCGGGCCGACGATCAAGACAGACAGTCCCCTCGACGTCGCGGTGCAGGGCGAGGCCTGGTTCGCGGTGCGCGGCGCCAACGGCCCCGTCTACACCCGCGACGGCCGCATGACGATGGACCCGCTGGGCCAGCTGCGCAGCCTCACTGGGCAGCCGATGCTCGATCCGGGCGGTGCCCCGATCCTGCTCGACCCCCAGGCCGGCCCGCCCACGATCGGGCGCGACGGCAGCGTGTCCCAGGGCATCAATCAGGTCGGCGCCCTCGGGCTCTTCACCCTCGACCCGAAGGGCACGCTCACCCGCGCCGAGCCGAACGGCGTAACCTCCAACCTGCCGGCCCGTCCGGTCCAGGATTTCACCCGGATCGGCATGGTGCAGGGCTACGTCGAGGGCGCCAACGTCAACCCGGTCCTGGAGATGACGAAGCTGATCACCATCCAGCGCGCCTTCGAGAGCGCCGCGAACCTGTCGAGCGAGACCGAGACCACCTTTTCGGGGGCGATCCGCTCCTTGAGCCCGCAGGGCTGAGCCGATGACCGATGTCCTCGACCGCCTCGGCGCGGCCCTGGCGACGGGCCGCGAGGCCCTGCCGCTCGTGCGCGTCGGCGGCCCGATCCAGGAGGTCACCGCCAGCGCCGCCCGCATCGCCGGCGTCGCGCCGTTCATGACCCTCGGCGACCGCATGGGCTTCCTGGCCAACGGACGCGAACAGATCGGCGAGGTCGTGCGCGTCGATGCGGCCGGGGTCACCGTGAAGCCGTTCGACAGCCGGATCGAGGCCGGGATCGGCACCTTGGCCTATCGCCTCGGCGACCCGACCCTGCGGCCCGATCCGGGCTGGAAGGGGCGTGTGATCGACGCCCTCGGGCGCCCCATCGACGGGCTCGGCGATCTCGTGCCGGGCGCCCGCGCCGTGCCGCTGGAGGCCGCCCCGCCACCCGCCATGGAACGGGCGCGGGTCACGACACCCCTGCGCACCGGCGTCCGCGCCATCGACCTGTTCACCCCCCTCTGCCTCGGCCAGCGCATCGGCATCTTCGCGGGCTCCGGCGTCGGCAAATCGACCCTGCTGGCGATGCTGGCCGGCGCCACGGGCTTCGACAGCGTCGTCGTCGCCCTGGTGGGCGAACGCGGTCGCGAGGTGCGGGAGTTCCTGGAGGGCGCGATGGCACCGAACCGGGCCCGGGCCGTCATCGTGGTCTCCACCGGCGACGAGAGCCCGATGATGCGGCGTCAGGCGCCCAAGATGGCCATGGCCATCGCAGAATCCTTCCGTGATGCCGGCGAATCCGTCCTGCTCATCGTCGATTCGGTCACCCGCTACGCCCATGCGGCCCGCGACGTGGCGCTGGCGGCCGGCGAGCCGGCGGTGGCGCGCGGCTATCCGCCGAGCGTGTTCTCCGACCTGCCGCGCCTCCTGGAGCGCGCCGGTCCCGGCCTCGACGGTGCCGGCAGCATCACCGGCGTATTCTCGGTCCTGGTCGACGGCGACGACCACAACGATCCGGTCGCCGATTCCATCCGCGGCACCCTCGACGGTCACGTGGTGCTGGACCGGGCCATCGCCGAGCAGGGCCGCTACCCGGCGATGCATCTCCTCGGCTCGATTTCGCGCCTTGCATCCGAGGTCTGGACGCCCGAGCAGCGCGAACTGGTGCGCCGCCTCAAGGCGATGATGGCGCGGTTCGAAGAGACCCGCGACCTGCGCCTGATGGGTGGCTACCGCGCCGGCGAGGATGCCGAGCTCGACCAGGCCATCCTCCTGGTCCCCCGCATCTACGAAGCGTTGCGCCAGGAGCCCGGCATGGCGGCGAGCCAGGACGCGTTCCTGGAACTCGCCCAGTCCCTGCGGACGTGAGGCGGATCATGATTTCCGGTCCGAATTCAACCCCGCGCGCGCCCGGTGCCGCAGGGTCCAGCCCCGCGCAAGCCTGTCTTCCTTTAGTGCCCGCCAGCCGTCGCGCCGTGCCGCGATCCCCATCCTTGAGGTGACGTCATGAGTCTCATCAGCGTTTTGCGCACCGGCGTCTCCGGCATGAACGCCCAGTCGAACCGCATTTCCACGGTCGCCGAGAACGTCCAGAATTCGAGCACCACCGGCTACAAGCGCTCGGCCGCCGAATTCTCGTCCCTGCTGATCGAGGGCGCCTCGACGGCGAACTACACATCCGGCGCGGTCGAGACCACGATCCGCCGCTCGATCGGCGCCGAAGGCCCGATCGCCTTCACGAGTTCGAAGACCGACCTCGCCATCGGGGGCAAGGGTTTCTTCGTGGTCCAGGACGAGAGCCAGTCGCCCTACCTGACCCGGGCCGGCAACTTCGTGGTCGACGGTCCGAGCGGCAACCTCGTCAATTCGGGTGGCTTCACCCTGCTGGGCTATCCCATCGTCGAGGGCAAGGAACTGAGCCCGGCCCTCAACAGCACTGATGGCCTGGTCCCGGTCAACATGGCGAGCCTCGGCCTGCGGGCGGCGCCCTCCGACGGGGCCGCCATCACCGGCAATCTCTCGGCCGATACGCCGGACAAGAGCGGCGTCGTGTCGAAGGACAACTATTCCAAGAAGACGTCGCTCGTCACCTACGACAACCTCGGCAAGAGCGTGACCCTCGACGTTTACCTCAAGAAGTCGCCTGTGAGCGCGGCGGTTGCCGCTGACCCGACCGCCGTGCCGCCGGTCGCCGCTGCGCCGGCAGTTCCCGCCGACACCTGGACTGCCGTCGTCTACGGGCCGGACAACCTCCCCCTCGCCCCGCCGGCCGCCTTCACCTTTGGACCCAACGGCAAGCTGAGCAGCCCTGTCGAGCTCGATGTCCCGGTCCCGGGCGGCAAGACCGTCACCCTCGACCTGAGCAGCACGACGCAGCTCGCCGGAGCCTACGACCTCAAGGGTACCGCCAACGGCCGGGCGCCCTCGGCCGTGACCGGGACCGAGTTCGGCTCGGACGGCGTCGTCTACGCGACCTATGCCGACGGCACCCGGGTCGGGGCCTTCAAGATCCCGCTCGCCGATGTGAAGAGCCCCGACAACCTGAACCCCCGCGCCGGCAACGTCTTCCAGACCACCCTCGAATCTGGCGACATCCAGATCGGCTTCGCCGGTCTCGGCGGCCTCGGCACCGTCAAGGCGAGCGCACTGGAGCAATCCAACGTCGACGTCAGCACCGAGCTGACCACGATGATCGAGTCGCAGACGGTCTACACCGCCAATTCCAAGGTGTTCATGACCGGCAACGAGCTGCTCGAGACCCTGATGAACCTCAAGCGCTGACGGAATTCCGCGCCGCGCCGGCGCGGTTGCTCACGTCTCCACCGCCGCGCCCCTCCGGTGCGGCGGCCGATACCCTCCACTACCCGCCCGCTTGCCAGGAAACACCCGATGGGCCTCGCCCTTGCCCTCAATTCAGCTCGAACCTCGCTGGTCGCGACCTCGACGCAGATCGCGGTCGCCGCGCGCAACACCGCGGGGGCGAGCGACCCGTTCTACACCCGCAAGATCGCCAATCTGGTGGCGGCCGGCGGGGGCAGCGCAGTCTCCATCCAGCGCGCCACCGATTCCGCCCTGTTCGATCGCAAGCTCGCCGGAACCTCTTCGGTCGCGGCGAGCGAGGCGGTCCTCGACGGTTTGACCACCCTGCAGAGTTCCGTCGGCGACACCGACGACGGTCTCTCGCCCGCCGCGCGCCTCGGCGCGCTCAACGCGGCACTTCAGGCCGCCGCCAACAAGCCGGACGATGCGGCGCTCGCCCGCAACGCGGTCGACCGGGCGCGCGATCTCGCCACGAGCCTCAACACCGGTTCCGCTGCCGTCCAGACCGTGCAGGGGCAGGCCGATGCGGGGATGGCCGACTCGGTCTCGCGCATCAACGATCTGCTGACCCAGTTCGAGGCGGCCAACCGCATCGTCACCCGGGGGACGGCCAACGGGACCGACGTCACCGACGCCCTCGACGACCGTGACCGCATCCTGGCCGGCCTGTCGCAGGAGATCGGGATCTCCACCGTCGTGCGGGCGGGCAACGACGTCGCGATCTACACCGACAGCGGCGTTCCCCTGTTCGAGCGCAGTGCACGCCGCGTCTCGTTCGTGCCCACCGCTCCCTTCTCGGCCGGCTCCACGGGCTCCCCCGTCATGGTCGACGGCGTGCCGGTGACGGGCGCCAATTCGCCGATGCCGTTGCGTTCGGGCCGCCTCGCCGGGCTCGCCGAACTGCGTGATGGCGTCGCCACCCGCTACCAGACCCAGCTCGACGGCATAGCCGACGCACTGGTCGACGCCTTCGCCGAGACCGGGACCTTCGCGGTCGGACAGTCGACTGGTCAGGTCAGCGGCACCAGCGCGCTCGCCGACACGGGCGCGTTCCGGCCCGGTGCGGCGCCGGGACTTGCCGGTACGGCCGATTTCAGCGGCGCCAACGAGGTCGCGTTCGCGCTCCGCCTCGCCGATGGCTCCGCGGCGAACATCGTGATCAACAAGGCCTCGATCGGCTCCGCCGCCGCGGACCCGGCCCGCGTGACCCCGGCCGAATTTCTCGCCGCGATCAACGGCCAGATCGCGGCCGACAGCGCGAACACGCCGCTCGCCGGCAAGGTCAGCGCCTCCCTCGACGGCTTCGGACGCCTGACCTTCATCACCACGGCGACCTCGGGCGCCGCCGCGCAGCTCACCGTCGCGAATATCGACGCGAGCCCTGGCCGGTCACTGGTCGATGTCGGCTTCGGCATCGTCGCGGGTGCGCCGCCGCGGGAAGCGGGCCTGTTCACCGGCGGGGCCGGTCCAGGCCAGCCGGGCGGCGCCGCCAGCATCCGGATCAACGCCGCCGTCGACCCGCAGCAGGGTGGCGACGTCACCCGTCTGCGGGATGGCGGCATCGCCGGCGCGGCGTACCGGTCGAGCCCGGCGCCCGCCACCGATACGGCCTATCCCGACCGCCTGCGCGCCCTGGCCGCCCTCGTCGGGGCCGACCGCACGTTCGATCCGGCCACCGAGCTGAACAGCCGCGCCAGCCTGCAGGACTTCGCCAATGCTTCGGTCGGCTGGCTTGCGAGCCAGCGCCAGGCCGCGACCTCCGAGTCGAACTACGAGTCGACCCTGCTGGCCCGGGCCTCGGATGCCTACTCGAACGCCACCGGCGTCAATGCCGACGACGAGACGGCGATGACCCTCGACCTCGAACGGTCCTACACGGCCTCGGCCAAGCTGCTGACGCTGGTGAACGACCTCCTGAAAACCCTGATGGATGCGGTGCGATAGACCCGATGCGGACCAACGCCCTCTCCACTCTGAGCTTCTGGAACACGCCGCGCATCGGGGTCGCCCGCATGCAGGCCGACATGGCGAAGGCCAACCAGGAAATCGTCACCGGCCGCTTCGCCGATGTCGGCCTCGCCCTCGGCAGCCGGACCGGCCTCGCCGTCGGCCTGCGCCAGACCTCGGCCGAACTCACCGCCCTGCGCGAGGGCAACGACGCCGCGACCCTGCGCCTGGGGACGACCCAGGCCGTTCTGAAGCAGATGCAGGGCGGCGCCGACGCCACCCTGACGGCGCTGATCGGCACGCCCCAGGACCAGCGCGTCGCGGTGCTGAAGGACATGGCGGCCAACCAGCTCGTCTCCCTCACGGCGCTCCTCAACACCGCCGCGGGCGGCCAGTTCGTCTTCGGCGGTACGCGGGCCGGCGAAGCACCGGTGACGGCCTATGCCACCACGCCGGCTTCCCCGGCGAAATCCGCCGTCGATGCCGCCTTCCGGGCGGCGTTCGGCATCGGCCAGGACGACCCGAGCGCCGCCGCGATCACCCCGACCGCCATGGCGAGCTTCCTCGACGGGCCGGTCTTCCGCGACCTGTTCGACGCCGCGGGCTGGAGCGCCACCTGGTCCAAGGCGGGCACCGCGCCCCTGACCAGCCGGATCTCCCTCAGCGAGACCACGCAGACCTCGGTCAGCGCCAATGCGCCGGCTCTGCGCAAGCTCGCGATGGCCTACGTCATGGCCTCCAGTCTCGGCGCTGAGAATCTCTCGGCGGAGGCACGGGGCGTCCTGACCGAGCGGGTCGCGGGGCTCCTCGGCGAGGCCAGCCGGGGGCTCGTCACCCTGCAGGCCGATCTCGGCCGGTCGCAGGGGGCGATCACCGAGGCCAACACCCGCCTCGACGCCCAGAAAACCCTGCTGCAGTCCCAGATCGGGCAGATGGAGGGGGTCGACCAGGCCGAGGCCAAGACCCGGGTCGATCGCCTCTCGACCCAGGTGCAGATCTCCTACGCCCTGACCGCGCAGCTGCGGCAGCTCAACCTCGTCAACTATCTCTGAACGCCTCGACGCTAGGGCGACAGTCCGGCGGGGGGAGCGCCCTCCGCCCGGGTTGTCCCACCCCACACGATGCACCGGCCCGGACCAGCGCCACGGCGCGGCGGGCCGCGGACCCACGGGACAGGATCGACATGTACCAGTTTTCCTATGCCGAGATCATGGAGGAAGCCCCCGCGATCGCCCGCGAGCGGGAGCGCGCCGCCTTCGATCGGGCGATCGACCTCCTGCGCATCGCCGACCGGCCCGACGCGCAGCAGACCGACCGCGCCTCGGCCGCCGGCTTCCTGCAGAGCCTGTGGGGCGTGCTGATCGAGGACTTATCCAGCGAGGATAACGGCCTGGCGCCGGACCTGTGCGCCGATCTCGTCTCGATCGGCCTGTGGAGCATGCACGAGGCCAACGCGGTGATCGCCGCGCCCGAGCGGACCCTGTCGTCGCTGATCGCGGTCAACACCGCGATCCGGGACGGCCTGCGGTGAGCCGGGCCATGCGCCTGTCCCTGCGCGCCGGCGAGCGCGTCTACGTGAACGGTGCAGTGCTGCGCGTCGACCGGAAGGTCTCCCTGGAGCTTCTGAACGACGCCACCTTCCTGCTCGAGACCCACGTGCTCCAGGCCGAGGCCGCCACCACGCCCCTGCGCCAGCTCTACTTCGCGGTCCAGACGATCCTGATGGAGCCGGCCAACGCGGATGACGCCCGCACCCTGTGCCGCAGCCTGCAGGCCGGCATTCTCGCCACCGTCACCGATCCGGATATCGCGGAGGGCGTCGTCGGCGCCGGCCAGCTGGTCGAGACCGGCCGGTTGATCGAGGCGCTGAAGCTGATCCGCGGCCTCTACCCGGCGGAGGCCGCCCTGATGGCGCCAGCGCCGCAGGCGGGCGCGGTCATCCCGGAGCTGACGATCTCGTCCATCGAATCCCCCGTCCATCCGGCCTGATCCGGCCATCACACCAGGAGGCCCGCCGATGAGCGTCGCCAGCGTCACCAGCCCGGCCACATCTCAGACGGCCACCACCGCCGCCGCCGCCAAGTCGGCGACGGGCATCGCCGCCTCGATGAACGCCGACACCTTCCTCACCCTGCTGATGACGCAGCTGAAGAACCAGGACCCGACCAAGCCGATGGATTCCACGGCCTATGTCAGCGAACTGGCCACCTTCTCGCAGGTGGAGCAGGCGACGAAGACCAACACCAAGCTCGATTCGCTGCTTTCCTCCAGCTTCCTGTCGCAGGCCGACCAGATCATCGGCCGCACCATCACCTCCGCCGACGGAAGCGCCAGCGGCGAAGTCCAGTCGGTGAAGATCACCAGCGAGGGCGCGCTCGCCCGCCTCACCAACGGCCAGGACGTGCTGCTCACCGAAGGCATCTCGCTGTCGCGCTGACGGCGTTCGGGTTAGAGACGGCCCGACGTAGCAACTCTCAGGACAAGGCCGCTCACCGGATGAACGAGGTCGACGCCCTCGAACTCGTGCGCGCCGCGATCTGGACCGTGATCGTCGCGGCCGGCCCGGCGATCGGCGCCGCGATGCTGATCGGCATCCTGGTGGCGCTGCTGCAGGCACTGACGCAGATCCAGGAGGTGACGCTCACCTTCGTGCCCAAGATCGTGGTGATCCTGCTGGTGCTTCTCGTCACCAGCTCGTTCATCGGCGCGCAGATCTACACCTTCGCCGAAGCCACCTACGGGCGCATCGTCACGGGGTTCTAGGCGAAGGCCGCGAGCCCGATCCCGGCCTCGTCCAGGCGAGCCCGGACCGCCCGCGCCATCGTCACCGCATGCGGGCTGTCGCCGTGGACGCAGACGGAGTCGATCCGCGTCGGCAGCAGCGTGCCGTCGGCCGTGAGGAGGCCGCCCGCCTGGACCATCGCCAGCACCCTCTCGGCCGCCACGGCCGCCTCCGCGATCAGGGCGCCGGGCCGGTCGCGCGGGATCAGTTGGCCGTCCTCGGTATAGCCGCGGTCGGCGAAGATTTCGGCATGCACCGAGAGGCCCGCCGCCTCGCCGGCCGCGACCTGGGCGGTGCGGGCGATGGCCAGGAGCCCGAGGGCAGGATCGACGGCCCGGACCGCGCGCGCGATGGCGTCGGCCACATCCCGCTCCGCCGCCGCCCGGTTGGCCAGCGCTCCGTGCGCCTTGACGTAGGTCAGGCGATGCCCGGCCAGGGCCGCCAGCGCCTGGGCTGCGCCGATCTGGTAGGCGACCTGCCGCTCGATCTCGGACGCGCTGAACGGCATCGGCCGCCGCCCGAAGCCGGCGAGATCGGGAAAGCCTGGATGTGCGCCCACGGCGACGCCGCGCGCCCGCGCCCCGGCGAAGGTCTCGGCCATGATCCCGGGGTCGCCCGCGTGGAACCCGCAGGCGACATTGGCCGAGGTGACGAGGTCGAGCATGGCCGCGTCGTCGCCGCAGCGATAGGCTCCAAAACCCTCTCCGAGATCGGCGTTCAAATCGATGGTCGGCATCCGGCGTCTCCTCGGCGGGGGCGATCCTAGCCCACCACGCCATCGATGAGGTTGGTGCCGAGCAGAAATTCCGAGGGGAACTCGGTGCGCACCAGGGGCGTGCGCACGATGGCCGGCTCCAGCGCCGCGCGCTCGGCCCGCCGCGCCGCCACCGCCTCGGATACGCCGACGGCGGCAAAGCGCAGGCGCGTGCCCGCCTGCGCCTGGGCGAGGCGACCGAGATCGGCGCCGATCACCGTGGCGATCTTCGGATAGCCCCCCGTGGGCTGGCGGTCGGCCATCAGCACCAGCGGCGCGCCCGAGCCCGGCACCTGGATGGCCCCCATGGCGATCCCGTCGGAGACGATGTCGTGGGTCCGGGCCGGAAGGGCGGGGCCTTCGAGAAAGCACGCCATGCGGTCGCCGCGCGGGCCGATCCGCCAGGGCCCGGCCAGGAAGGCCGCGAGGGTGGTGGCCTCAAAATGGTCGTCCTGCGGCCCAAGGATGACGCGGATCACCTTAGGGGGCCGGTCCAGCCAGGGGACCGCGAGAAGTGCCGGCTCGCCGATCCCCGCACGCGGATGCGTCACCCCCAAGGTGTCGCCGGCCTGGAGCGCTCGGCCGTGCAGGCCGCCGAGGCCCGACCGGGTGTGGGTCGCGGTCGAGCCCAGAACCGGCGCCACGGCGATGTCGCCCGCCACCGCGAGGCTGCTCCAGGCCCCGGCTCGCCCCGCCCGCAGGGTCAGGCGCGCCTCCGGCCGCAGGGTCAGGGCAACGGAACCGGGGAGGGGGCGTCCGTCGAGGTCGATGCGCAGGTCGCCCCCCGCCAGGGCGATGTCGACCGGCCCTCCCTCGACCGTGAGCGACAGCCCGCCCAGCGAGACCTCGATGGCGGTGGCGCCGAGGGGATTGTCGAGGGCGCGGTTGGCCGTGGCGTGGGCGAGCGGGTCCATCGGTCCGGCCGGCGTGATGCCGTAGCGCAGGGCGCCGTGGCGTCCGGCATCCTGGAGCGTGACCCCCGCGCCCGCGCCGAGGATGCACAGCCTGGCTTCCGCCATCATCCGTCCGCCCGCGCGATGATCTCGCCCCGGGCCGCCCGCGCGTCGAGGGCCGCGAAGGTGGCGACGTCGATCGCCTCGAAGCGCAGGGTGTCGCCGGGCTCGACCAGGAAGCTCCGTGGGCGGGCCTCGGAGAAGAGACGTTCGGGGGTGCGGCCGAGGACGTACCAGCCCGTAGGCATCGGGAGGGTCGCCACCGCCGCGAGGCCGCCGCCGATCAGGATCGCGCTGGCGGGATGGGGTGGACGCGGATGGCTTCGGCGCGGGATCGCCAGGGCCTCCGGCAGGCCGCCGAGATAGGCGAAGCCGGGCGCGAAGCCGTACATGTAAACCCGGTACCTGCCCCCGGTGTGCAGGTCGGCCACCTCGGCCGCCGGCCGCCCGACCCAGTCCGCGACCGCCTCGATATCCTCCGCGAGGGCCGGGTCGTAGCAGCAGGGCAGCGTCCAACCGCGGCCGATGCGCGGCGCCGCGCCGGCCGGTTCGAGCAACGTCGTCACCCGCGCCAGGAGGGTGTCGCGGTCGAGCACCAACGGATCGTAGTGGATCATCAGCGAGCGATAGGTCGGCACCGTCTCGCGCAGTCCGGGGATCGAATCCGCGTTCCGGGCCGCCTCCAGCGCCGCGTCCAGGGCGAGCACCCGGGCATTCAGCTCCGGGTCGACCCGCGCTCCGAACTCGACCACCAGGGCCGTCTCGCCGGCATCGCGGAACCGGACGGGGTCTGCTCCTGCTTCGGCCTGCGACACGGCGTGATCCCGATCCGCTTCAGGGGAGAATCCTGGTGTCTACGCCGGGTTTCACCGGCCCGATTTCTTCTGGCGCTGATAGGTCCGGATCGCCTGGGCGCAATCCGGCGAGAGCTTGCGGATGTTCTCTCGGAAACAGGCCTCGACCTCCGGTCCGCCGGGCGGATGCATACTGCAATGCTCGAGGTAGTCTCCCGTGCAGGAGAGCTTCAGCAACTCGCGGATCGGCGTCGCTTGGGCAAGGGCGCCGCTCGGCAAGAGGACGGCGCCGCTCGGCAAGAGGACGGCGCTGCTCGGCAAGAGGATGGCGCCGAGCAGAAGGAGCGTGGAGCTGATCTTGGGCATGGGTCGATGGAAACTTTCGAAGACGCGACGCGGATGTTGCTGGCCTGGGTTGAAGTCCCGAGCCTCAGCAACGCCCGCGCCGTCTTTAGCACGAGGTTGTCTTCGGAACGGAATCGTCGGCCTCCAGGCTGTCCTCGACCACATGCGTCTCCCCGTCGGGACCATGCGGTCGATCGATGGGTCGGACGCTTGCACGGAGGGGTGTCCAATCCACCCTCGCCCCGTCCTTTCTGAGGGAAGCCGCAGATCCCGTTCCTGACGGTGGCAGCCCTGATGCGATCCTCGCGCAAGCTTGCGCAGCGACAAGCCCGTATCGGTTCACGGGGGTTGAGTATCCGCCATGGCGGCAAGCGCCACGATTGCAGGAGAGCGCCGGTCCCAGCGGGACATCGGCTTCGCGGCGGGCATCGTCGCCATCCTGGCGATCCTGTTCCTGCCGGTGCCGGCGATCCTGCTCGATGTCGGGCTCGCCTTCTCGATCGCCCTGTCGGTGTTGATCCTGATGGTGGCGCTGTGGATCAAGAAGCCGCTCGAGTTCTCGGCCTTTCCGACCGTCCTCCTCATCGCCACCCTGCTGCGGCTGGCGCTCGGCATCGCCACCACCCGGCTGATCCTGGCCAACGGCCAGCACGGCGTGGCGGCGGCCGGTCACGTCATCCAGGGCTTCTCACAGTTCGTGATGAGCGGCGACTTCGTTATCGGCATCGTGGTCTTCCTGATCCTGATCACGGTGAACTTCCTCGTCATCACCAAGGGCGCCACCCGCATCGCGGAAGTCGGCGCGCGCTTCACGCTCGACGCGATCCCCGGCAAGCAGATGGCGATCGACGCCGATCTCAATGCCGGGCTCATCGACGACAAGGAAGCCCAGCACCGCCGCCGCGAACTGGAGGAGGAGAGCGCCTTCTTCGGCTCCATGGACGGCGCCTCGAAGTTCGTGCGCGGCGAGGCCATCGCCTCCCTCATCACCATCGCCGTCAACGTCTTCGGCGGCATCATCATCGGCACCACCCGCCACGGCATGCCGCTGGGCCAGGCGGCCGACGTCTTCACCAAGCTCTCGGTCGGCGACGGCCTCGTCTCGCAGATCCCGGCCCTGATCGTTTCGCTGGCCGCCGGCCTGCTGGTCTCCAAGGGCGGCACGCGGGGCACGGCCGAGCAGGCGGTGCTCGGCCAGCTCGGCGCCTATCCCCGCGCCCTGTGGGTCGCCTCGGCGCTGATGTCGATGTTCGCCCTGGTGCCGGGCCTGCCGTTCCTGCCCTTCATGGTCCTGTCCGGGCTGATGGCCTTCACCGCCTACGCCATTCCGCGCCGGCTCGCCGCCCAGCAGGCCCTGGTCGATGCCAAGACCGCCGATGAAGAGGAGAAGAAGCAGATCGCGGTCCGCGAATCCGTCAAGGAATCGCTGAAGACCCCGGAGATCGAGCTGTGCCTCGGACGCCAGATCTCGGCTCAGATCCAGGGCGGGCAATCCGAACTGTCGCACCGGGTCGCCAAGATGCGCCGCAAGTTCGCGCGCCAGTACGGCTTCGTGGTGCCGGACATCAAGCTGACCGACAGCCTCGCTGTGCCGCCGAAATCCTACCAGATCCTGATCCACGGCACCGTGGTGGCGACCCAGGAGTTGCGGCCCGGTGAACTGCTCGTGGTGGTGGGCGACGGGCCGGTGCCGGACGTGCCGAGCGACGAGGTGCGGGAACCCGCCTTCGGTATGAAGGCGCGCTGGGTGCTCGACGCCTATGCGGGCGAGGTCCGGCGCGGCGGCTTCGAACCCATCGACGGTTCGTCCGTGCTGCTGACCCATCTGTCCGAAGTCATCCGCAACAACCTGCCGACGCTGCTGTCCTACAAGGACATGCGCAACCTGCTCGACCGCCTCGACCCCGAGTACAAGCGCCTGCTCGACGAGATCTGCCCGTCGCAGATCTCCTATTCGGGCCTGCAGGCGGTGCTCAAGTTGCTGCTCTCCGAGCGGGTGTCGATCCGCAACCTGCACCTCATCCTGGAGGCGGTGGCCGAGATCACGCCCCATGCCCGCCGGGCCGAGCAGATCGCCGAGCATGTCCGCATGCGTATCGCCCAGCAGATCTGCGGCGACCTGGCCGAGAACGGCGTTCTGGCGGTGCTGCGCCTGGGGAGCGCCTGGGACCTTTCCTTCCACCAGAGCCTGAAGCGCGACGGCAAGGGCGAGGTCATCGAGTTCGACATCGACCCGCGCTTGGTGGAGCAGTTCGGCACCGAGGCCTCCGAAGCCATCCGCAAGCAGATGCGCGAGACCCGCAACTTCGCTCTCGTCACCGCGCCGGACGCCCGCCCCTACGTGCGCATGATCATTGAGCGGCTCTATCCGACGCTGGCCGTGCTCTCGCACCTGGAGATCGCCCGCGGCGTCGAGATCCGCTCCCTCGGGACGATCTCGTGACGGTGCTGTCGGCCGCGAGTCTGTTCGCGCCCGAGAGTTTCCTGGGCGTGTTCCTGATCTTCTGCCGCGTCGGCGCCTGCCTCCTGGTGGTCCCTGGCTTCTCCAGCCCCCGCGTTCCGGCGCAGGTCCGCCTCCTGATCTCGCTCGCGGTCTCGCTCGCCCTGACTCCGCTGCTGCTGCCGCTGTTCCAGGGCAAGCTCTCCGCGCAGGATCCCGGCGCGACCTTCGGCTGGATCGTCACCGAGAGCCTGACCGGCCTCGTCCTCGGCTTCCTCGGGCGGATCTACTACGTGGTCCTCGAGACCGTGGTGAACGCCGCCGCCACCATGGTGGGCTTCGGCGGCATGCCGGGCTCCGTTGCCGAGGGCATGGACCCGGTGCCGGCCGTCGAGGCGATGATCATGATGGCGGCGGCCGCCCTGCTGTTCGCCGCCGACCTGCATTGGGAGCTGTTTCGCGGCCTGATCGATTCCTACGGCCGTATCCCGCCCGGCGAGGGTATCGGCTCGCAGGTCGCCCTGGTGCGCATCGTCGATCAGGTGACCACGGCCTTCGTCCTCGGCCTGCGCATCACCGCGCCGTTCCTCGTCTACGCGGTGGCGGTGAATCTCGCGGCCGGATTCATCAACAAGCTCGTGCCGCAGATCCCGGTCTACTTCATCGCCACGCCGTTCATCATGGCAGGGGGGCTGATGCTGCTGTACCTGATCAGCAACGAATTCCTGATGCAGTTCGTGATGGGCTACTTCGACTACCTGCGCCGGGGCTGAGACCATGACCACCCGCCTTCGCCTCGTCCGCGCCCAGCGCCTGCTCAAGGTCCAGGAGCAGATGCGGAGCCTCGCCGAGCGCGATCTCGCCGACGCCCGCGCGAAGGCCGCCGGGATCGAGGCCGACCGGGCCGCCCTGCTGACGACACTCGCCGGCGAGACCATGCAGGGCCTGTTCCTGGACGCCGCGTCCCGTCGCCTGCGCGGTCTCGCCAGCGAGGCGACCGAAATCGCCGCGACCTCGACGCGACTGTCTGAAATACTACGGGCCCGAGGCCTCGCCGAAAAGCGCACCGCGCGGCAGGCCGAAAGCCTCGCGAAGCTCCGCACCCACGAGCGCGAGCAGCACGCTCTGCAGGAGCAACTCGACCTCATGGTCGCCCGCGCCGGCCACGCCCCGGACTGATCGCCGCCACCACGCAAGCCTGCCGAAAGCCACGGCGTCTAAGCCCCTCAACGATCGGCCCCTCGAACCCGACCGGCGCCCGCCATGAGCATCTCTCCACCGACCGACATCGTCCTCGACGTGGCCCGCGCCGCCGATCCCGGCCGCGTGCAGGAGGCCGCCGCCAAGCTGTCGGCTCCGGGAGCCGATCCTGCGGCCTTCGGTGATGCCTACCGCATGGCCGGCGTCTCGGTGCACATGCCCCTCGATGCACGCGGGACGCTGACCGCCCTGCAGACCGACAATGCGGTCTCGGGAGCCGGCAAGGCAGGCGATCCCTACAAGCAGTTCGAAGCGTTCGTTCTGCGCCAGTTCGTCGAAACGATGATGCCGTCGAAGTCCAACGCTGTCTTCGGCAAGGGCAATGCCGGTGGGATCTGGAAATCGATGCTGGCTGATCAGGTTGGCACGCAGGTGGCCAAGGCCGGCGGCCTCGGCATCGCGAAAATGCTTGAGGCGGCCCGTCCACTGCACCCGGCGGCCCCCTCCAATGCTTTGTCCAACAAGACCTCCGAGATCTGAAAGACCATGCTGCTCGCATCCCTGAAGCGCCTCGAAGCGACCGTCGCGGCCGAGACCGAAGCGCTGCTGGCGCATCGCCCGATCGATCAGGAGGCGGTGAACCGGCGCAAGAGCCAGAGCCTGCTCGAACTCACACGCCTGACGCGCGGCCTTGATCCTGCCGAGCTCGAGCCGCCGCTGCTGGATCAGCTCCTGCGCCTGCGCGGAGTCCTGGAGCGCAACCAGGACGTCGTGGGACTGCATCTGCGTGCCGTCGAGGAGATCTCCGGCATCGTCGCGGACACCCTTCGCGATGCCGAATCCGACGGCACCTATTCCGGCCACGTCCGACGCTGAGGCCTGCACCCCGTCATGCGCATCCTCGTCACCGGCCTGTGGATCTGCGGCCTCACCATCCTGTCCTGCTACGGCGCCGTGACCTGGGGTGCCGGGCTGTTCGCCAAGAAGGCCGAGCCGTATCTTGAAGGACTTCAGTATCAAAAACTAGCACCCATCAATGTTCCGATGGTGGTCGACGGTAAGGTGCAGGGATACATCATTGCCGTCTTGGTGTTCACCGCCGATGCGCGCCTGATGCATACGCTTTCGGTGCCACCAAATGCCTTCGTGATCGATGAAACATTCCGGCAAATCTACACAGACCGGGCGATCGATTTCAAACGGCTGTCCCGTTACAACGTCACCCAGCGCCTTGCCGAGATCCGTAAACAGGTCAATCTCCGTCTCGGATCGGATGTGGTGAAGGACGTGCTGGTGGAGGAGTTCAACTTCGTCGCCAAGCGCGAGGTCCGCTCGTAGGGGCGGCCGCTCAGTCCTCCGACAGCAGGCGGCCGAAGGCGGCCTCCTCCAGCAACGCCGTGAGCCGCTGGTCGGCGTCGGCATCGGCCGCCAGGGCGAGGCCACCGCAGACCGCGCCGGCGCCCGCGAAGGCATAGCCGAGCACGCTCGTCGGTTGGAGCCCGCCGGACGCGGCCGTGACGAAGCCCCTGAGGGCGCCGGGATGGGCGTTGCAGCCGTTGCGGAGGGTGAGGCCGGCGCTGCGCCCGGTGATCGCCACCGGAGACAGGGAGAGGCGATGCCGGCCGGACTGCGCCATCGCGCGGCGCGGACCCGCCAGGGCCACCAGGATTCCGGGCGACAGGTGGGCCGCGGCCTCGAAGGCGAGGGGACCGCCGGGGCCGGTGAAACGGTCCAGCACCACGAGTCCGGAGAGGTCGTCGAGCACCAGGAAGACCCGGCGATGGGCGATGTCCGGCCCGTACCCCTGGGTGGCGAGGCGGTGGACGGTGGCGCCGATCAGGCGCTCGGCCCCGAGGTAAAGCGTTGATCCGGCTGTGGTTTCGCGGTGCTGAAGGGTCGCCGTATTGTGCCCGGCGGCCGAGAGCAGGTGGTGGCGGGCGGCCCCGGTCTCGACCTGGGACGAGCCGCCGGCCTCCACGATCCAGCGCACGCCCTCGCAGGCATAGGCGAAGGAACCGGCGTCGCGATGGCCCGGGCCGGGCCCCTGGCCCTGGCTGGCGAAGGTGCAGGCGAAGTGGCCCCAGCCCCGGCCAGGGGCGTCGTGGCGCTGCGCGATCAGGCCCGCGATCGGGTCGATCCGGCCCGTCGCGGGCTCGGAAACGACGCGCGGTATACCAGGACGGTCGCGTCGAGGTCGCGGGGTTTCCGACCAGCGTTCGGCGACGAGTGCGCGTCCGGCTTCCGCGCCGAGGCGACCGATCCAGCCGGCCGCATCCTCGCCGTGCGGCGCGTCCCCGAACGGCGGCAGCCGCCCGCTCGGATCGAGCAGTCCGGCGAGGCTCGGCAGGCCGGCCGCCACGGCCCGGTCGAGGCGGTCCTTCAGGGCCGATTCGGCGGCGTCGTCGGAGTCGAGGGCGAGGCCGAGGGCGCGCAGGAGGGTCAGAAGTTCGAGGCGCTGGTGCAGCGACGGGTCGGAGAACCGGCCCGATGCATCGAGGAGCGGGGCGAGGCCGGTGTCGAGGGCGGCGCGGGCCAGGGACAGCCAGTGGCCGGCGAGGGGCAGCAGCGGCAGGGCGCGGGCGACGAGCCACAGCGTCGCCGCCGCCTGGATCTGGTGGATCGAGCGACCGAAGGTGTTCTGCCCGGTGATCTCCGCCAGCGCGAAGCCGTGGCGCACCACCTCGCCGGTGAGCGTGAGGGCGGCCGGGCCGCCGGGCTTGCCGGCCCGCGCCAGCAGGCGCACGAAGGTCTCGGTTCGCGCGGCCAGCGCCGCCGGATGCAGGGCGAGGCCGTCGGTGGGCGCGCCCCAGGGGTTGGCCCGCGACCAGGACAGGGCGAGCGCCAGGGCGGCACCGCCGCCGCCGGGCGCCTCGGCGAGGGCGCCGAGCCAGGCCAGCGACTGGTACTCGAGGCGCCAGGGCACCGAGCGGAACGGGTCCTCGCGCCAGTCCGGCGCCTCCGGCACGGTCCAGGCCGGATGGCCGGCGAGGCGCAGCGCCCGGTCGAGGCCGAGGGCGCGATGGCCTTCGCCGCGCTGGATCGCGCGGGCGCGGGCGAGCACCGGGGGCAGGGCCGCCACCGCCTCGGGCTGCGGGCACCAGCCCGCGAAGGCGGCGCCGGGCAGCGACAGGCGCTCGGCCAGACGGGCGAGGAAGTCGGTCGGGCCGAGAAGGTCGTCGGCGCCCAGGCTCTCCAGCCGCAGGCGATCCTCCAGCGCCACCTCCGGCGGGCCGAGGAGTTCCACCGCCGGCCCGTCCGCCTCCCAGGTGGCGAAGCCGACCGACACCCGCGCCGCCCCGGCGGGGGGCTGCAGCTCCAGGGTGAAGCGCCGGGCCTGCTGGTGGGCGGAGAGGTCGATCAGCGCCCCGAGCCCCGGCACCGAGATCGTTCCTGGATAGGGCGGCGCCAGATCCGCGCCCTGGCGGTCGCGGTAGACGATGCGCGCCAGGGCGGCGTGGGCGCCGGGATGCGGCGTGTAGAGCTGGCCGCGCAAAACGAGGCCGCCGCCCGGCACCAGGGCGTGGTCGATCCAGGCCGGCTCCGGGCCGAGCCGGTGCCGCACCCGGGGGATCAGGGCCGGCGAGGGCGCCAGCTGCGGCCCCTGGGCGAGGCTGGCCTCCGAGACCGTGAAGGGCGCGCTGTTGCGCCAGGAGCGGAGGGTGACGGTGAGGCGGGTGGCCGGGGCCGGGACCCGGAAGGCGAGGTGGATGCGCCCGGCCCGCGCGCCCTGCGTCTCCGGCGGCAGGGTGGCGGGGCCGGCGATCCAGGTGCCGTGCGGATCGAGCAGCGTCCGGTCGAGGCCGGGCACGTGGTCGAAATCGAGGCTCGACCCGTCCTCGGCCAGGAAGTCGATCCCCACCAGGGCGAAGTCGAGGGCCGAGCCGGCGGTCTCCTCCGGCGCCCAGGCGAGCCGGAAGCCGAGATGGCACCACGCCTCCGGCACCAGCCCCCCGAAGGGCAGCACCACCCGCGACCAGCGGTTCTTGGCCGGAACCCAGTGCGCGTTCTCCTCCGGCCCGACGCTCGCCCCGCCGGCATAGCGGGCCGCGTCGGGCAGCAGGACCCGAAGGCCGGGCACGCGCGCCTCGCTCACGGGGCGGACCGGACGGAGACGGGGGGAGGGGACATCGGCACAGTGGGGCGTGGGGTGCGGAACAGAGGGGGCCGATTTGTTGTTCTGTGGCGCCCCGGTGACGGTGCGATGGGGCCACTGAGGGGGTGGGGCCACGCTGTGTCAAGCAGGCCGACCTGCAAGAGAGATCGCCGTCCCCATCGGGTCAGATCTTCAGCGCAAGCGATTGTCCGACGCCGTGACGCTGTGCGGTGTTTCGGGCGGGATGATGCGATGGGATCAAGGCAAGCACCTGCCCTGAGGTGAAGTGAGGGGTCCAGCGGGCCACAATCATCAAAGCTGCGAGGCTGTACGATCACAAGGCAGGCGTAATCCGGTGCGTATCCGCCCGCTGTGGCATTGAATGAATCAGCATCTGGTAGGCGGAACAAACGGTCGTTTTCTCTACTCGTCTGGGCCTTGCGTCTCCCACATGGCCTCGGCTTCGATGATCGCCATCGGGTCTGTTGTCCTAGCCGGATGTTTGCCGCGGCGAAGAGCGAGCCACTACGCCTTGAACCGCTTGCGCAGGGCGTCGTTCGCGCGGGTCTGCCAACCCGGCCCACTCGCCCGCATCGCCTCGACCAAATCTCCGTCCAGGCGCAATGTGACCTGTCGCTTAGGGCTGTCGGAAGGCGGCCGGCCGCGACCCCGCTTGAGCAACTCGACGCCGTCGCCGGGCACGGCCCGGCTCATCATCTCGTCAGTCAGCTCCGGAATCTCATCGTACTCTTCGGCGGTGATCTCGTGAGAGTCCACCTTGGCGAGGTCGGTTGCCCCAATTCCCCTAACGGAGGAGCGAAGCGTATTTCTTTTGCTCGCTGTCATTGACCTTCCTCATCGAAAAAACATGGCGATCCTCGCCGCGCGGCGTCCAGCACACCACCACCATCCGGCCGATCAGCAGGCCGACCGTGACGAGGCGTTCCTCGCCGTATTCCTGTCGGTCGTCGAGGACGGTGACGAGGGAACTGGCAAACACCTCGGATGCCAGCGCGAAATCGCGGCCGCGCTCGGTCAACGCCTCATCTCTTTTCGCGGGGTGGAAGGTCACCACCATTGCTTATGTGTAACCACATAAATTCTCGCGTCAACGATTATTTGGAGTTACGCAAATATCCCCGCTCGTTGGCTACGACGCCAAGGGTCGCTTGCTGCCCCGGCGTGAACCGAGCTGCCCTAGCGGGCGGCGGATGAGCGATTGCGTGCACCCGTCGGGAATACGTTTGGGTTCGATCAAACGACCGTAAACCTGACGCTCAAACCCGTTAGGAAAAGCTGATTGGAAATCATAAGTTTGGTTCTGAACGCAACACGGTCGGGCCGGTACGGGGCTGTCCGCAAAGACGAGCTCGCTCTCGCTGGCGTGGCTCTCCATGCCGACCTGCACAAGCGTGACGGCAGCGAGATATCTGCCGTCACGCTCGCGGGACGTTTATTCGACGGATTGGTGTCGTGCCGAGTTTAAACTATAAATGTACCTGCATGTTCCGGAGCGTAGAAAGCAATACCTTCAAATTTGTAGTCATGATTGGTAGCGATCACTTGATCGCGCTCGCCTTCAGAGGCGGTGAAGAAGTGTCCACCAGTCTTCGTGTTGAAAAAGCGGTACACTTCCTCCGTTGCAGCGCCTTGATCGACCGCAAAGTCGTAGAAGCCCACGCCTTCCAGTTTGTAGTCACGGTTGGTGGCGATCACTTCGTCACGCTCGCCCTCCGAAGTCGTGAAGAAGTGACCACCGGTTTTGGTGTTGAAAAAGCGGTATACCTCCTCCGTCGCCGCACCTTGGTCCGTGGCAAATCCACCAAAGCCAATTCCTTCGGGCCGCAGATCAGGACGGGTAGCTAGCACCTGTGCATCTTCCGCGTCAGAGATCGTGAAGAAATGCCCGCCGGTCTTCGTGTTGAAGAAGCGGTGCACACCCTCAGACGTATACGTACCGACTTCGGTGTTGCCCGCATGCCCATTGACGTTGAACGCTGCTGTATCGAACGTCTTATAAAGACCTGTGCTTCCGAAAGACGGCGCACCATTCGTATACGAAGCGCTTGAGCCGCTCACGGTATTACCATTAAAGCTAAAACTATCGACATATAGGTTCCGGTCAGCACCCATACCGTTAGAAATATCATTCAGAAATGTAACCGAAACCTGTTGGGCATTACTGAAGTCGCCCGTAAAACTAAAGTCCTGGTATAATCCTGCTGTATGCGATGATGTAGAAGTAAGCGTATCGCTATATGCCACTCCGTTTATCTTTACAACGAACTCAGCGTCAGCTTTATACTCGAACCGGTCTTCCGAAATGCGGAACGTAAACGTGTCTGCCATGGGGATGCGATCCTTAGTGTTGCTAGGCCGAAGAACCTATCGCTACGGCTCATCGATCCGAAATTTTTACGAGCTTATCAAAGATCCACGGGGGTAAACCGAGTAAAAAATACTTAGGATCGATGTTATCAAATCCAAAATCTTCTTCTAGGCGAGGATTTGCCTGCTCTTTTGTAACAACTTGTTGATCGTCAAGCGCGGGCGCGGAGTATGGGCAATCGGTTTCATTCGGTTATTTGTCGAGAAAGGTGTGTCCCTCGCGCAGCTCTAGCAATGTCTCTCATCGTTGTGCGTAGGCTTGTCCGTCTTGAGCAAGCACGACGTCGTTAATACAAGAATGTTTTCTTATTGCTTCCGGATCAAACCGATTTAGACGGTCCGCGGGTTAATGTCAGAAAACCGACCGTTTTCCCAACGGCTCGCAGGTTTGAGACCGTGCGCGCAACACAGCAGCTCGATTCTGTCGGGAAAGTGTGTCGCGAAATTGATTGCTGAGAAAACGGGTTTTGCAATGCTTTCACTGGCTCCGCAGCAACAGCCGGATCTCCGGTTGGGCGGTCGGTCCTTGGGAGGGATCGTATGCCCTCCCGGCGAACAGGTTCTGCGTCTCTCAGACGTCGACGGCGGGAAAGCGTTTTCTTCGCTCCGTGTTGCGCCGCGATCGTGGATCAATGCCGCTTGGCTGAAAGGGAAATAGCCGCGCAACGCAGCCGCCTCCGAGAGAGTGGTCGATTCCGTGTCGAAGCTTGGTTGCTGTCGCCCGCGAGGCCTCTCTTACGAAGCTACCGCAGGCTCTTAGAGTCTGACGGCCGGGTGGCCCCAGCCGAGGCTTTGAGCCTTGAGAAAATCGCCCGCCCACCCCCGCCAGCCTCGGACAAGATAGCCGCCCTAATGCTCCGGTCATGAACGATCGGGACCGGAGCCAGCCGTGACGGGCGTCTATCTTTTCGATTTGGCCTCGCAGCAGGCGCGCTACCTCGGGGTGCGGCAGGCGACCATCGCCAGCAACGTCGCCAACGCCAACACGCCCGACTACAAGGCGCGGGACGTGGTGCCGTTCTCCGAGGTGATGGCGCGCACCGCCGCGTCCGGCTTGGCCATGACGCAGAGCGCCCACGTCACCACGGGCGAGGGCCGCATCCCGACGAAGCCGGTCGCGGCCGCCGAGGCCTGGGACGCCCTGTCGACGGGCAGCTCCGTCAGCCTGGAGCAGGAGATGCTCAAGGCCGGCGAGGTCAGCGGCCAGCACAACCTCAACATGGGCATCGTCAAGGCCTTCGACCGGATGCTCAAGGCGGCGGTCCGGGGCAGCTGATGATCGACCCGCTCGCCGCCTCCACCCGTCTCGCCACCGCCGGCATGGAGGCGCAGTCCCTGCGCCTGCGCATCGCCGCCGAGAACGTGGCCAACGCCCAGTCCACGGGCGACGCCCCGGGGTCAGACCCCTATGCGCGCAAGACCGTGACCTTCCGCTCCGCCCTGGACCGGGCGGCCGGCGGCCCCACCGTCGCCCTGCGCAGGATCGGCACCGACGACGCGCCCTTCCGCATCGAGCGCGACCCCGGCAACCCGGCCGCCGATGCCGAGGGCAACGTCAAGATGCCCAACGTCAACGTCCTGATGGAGATGGCCGACATCCGCGAGGCCAACCGCTCCTTCGAAGCCAACGTGCAGGTGATCAAGCAGGCTCGCGCCATGGTCGCCAGCGTCATCGACCTCCTGAGGACCTGAACCCAAGCGATGATCGAAGCCCTCACCTCGCTCGCCGCCTTCGACCGGGCCGCCGGCCTCACCCGCACCGAGGCCGCGCTGCCCCTGGCGCGGACCAGCTTTCCGGTGATGCCGGCGACCACCCCGGCCGCTCCCGGCACCGATTTCGCCGACGTCATGGCCCAGCTCGCCGGGGGCCTGCGCACCTCGCTGCGCACCGGCGAGGCCACCGCCATCTCGGGCATCCAGGGCAAGGCCTCGACGCAGCAGGTGGTCGAAGCGGTGATGTCGGCCGAGCAGAGCCTGCAGACCGCCATCGCGGTCCGGGACAAGGTGGTCGCCGCCTATCTCGAACTCAGCCGCATGCCGATCTGAGGCTCTGCCGATCTGAAGCTCTCCCGATCTGAGTTTTTCGCCGATCTGATCGTTTCAAAACCCTGCCGCACCGACCCGACGGAACCGTGAACCTATGAGAGCGCTCGCCATCGCGGCCACGGGCATGAATGCCCAGCAGATGAACCTCGAGGTCATCGCCAACAACATCGCCAACCTGAACACCACCGGGTTCAAGGGCGCGCGGGCCGAGTTCACCGACCTGCTCTACCAGGCCGAGCGCCAGCAGGGCGTGCCCAACCAGGCCGGCCAGGAGCCGGTGCCGGAGGGCGCCATGCTGGGTCTCGGCGTGCGCACCGCCGCCATCCGCAACCTGCACCGGCAGGGGCCGCTCGCCAACACCGCCAACCAGCTCGACCTCGCGGTCAACGGCCGGGGCTACTTCCAGATCACCAACCCCAACGGCGAGATCAACTACACCCGCGCCGGCGCGTTCAACCGCAACAATGCCGGCCAGATCGTGACCCTGGAGGGCTATGCCCTCGACCCGGCGATCCTCATCCCCAACGGGGCGGTCGACGTGGTGATCAACCTGTCGGGCCAGGTCTTCGCCAAGGTCGACGGGCAGGTGCAGCCGCAGAACCTCGGCCAGATCACGCTCGCCAACTTCGCCAACGATGCCGGCCTGGAGCCCCTGGGCAACGGCCTCTACCGCGAGACCGGCGCCTCCGGCGCGCCGGTCACCGGCGTGCCCGGCGATCCGAGCTTCGGCAAGCTGCAGCAGGGCTACCTCGAAAGCTCGAACGTCGATCCCGTCAAGGAGATCACCAACATGATCACGGCCCAGCGCGCCTTCGAGATGAACTCGAAGGTGATCCAGGCCGCCGACGAGATGGCCGGCACGGTCTCCAAGGGCATCCGCTAGGCGCCCTCCGGCGCCTGCACCACCGACCTTCACACCGACGCCGCGGCGTCGGGGGGCTCCGGCCTCCCGGCGCGGCCGGCGGCCGCCCCACCGGGCCAGCTTTCAAGGGCGCGACCACGTCATGGCTTTTCTCAAGCGCACCGGGCGCCGCGCGGCCCTCGCCGCCGGGCTGGGTCTCCTCGCCGGCTCGGCTTCGGCCGCGGACCTGATGCTGCCGGTCCCCACGGTGACGATCTATCCCGGCGACACCATCAAGGAGACGATGCTGCGGATGCAGGCCTACCCCGAGAACTTCCGGGCCCGCACCGCCGTGGTCGACGCGCCGCTGGCGATCACCGGCCGCATCGCCAAGCGGATGTTGCTGCCCGGCGAGCCGGTGCCGGTCAACGCCGTCGACGACCCGCGCCTCGTGAGCCGGGGCACGCCGACCCAGATCGTGTTCGAGGAGCACGGCCTGCTCATCACCGCCGTCGGCGCGCCGCTCCAGAACGGCGGCCTCGGCGACGTCATCCGGGTGCGCAACACCGACACCAACCGCATCGTGCTCGGCACCGTGATGGCCGACGGCCGAATCCGGACCGGGGACCGCTGATGCGCCGCGTTCTGGCGCTGATCGCGGCGATGCTTCTGGTCCTGCCCGCGCCCGCCACCGCGGCGGGGACCCGGATCAAGGACATCGCCACCCTGAAGGGCGTGCGCGACAACCAGCTCGTGGGCTACGGCCTCGTCACCGGCCTGCAGGGCACCGGCGACACCCTGCGCAACGCCCAGTTCACCGAGCAGTCGCTGCAATCGATGCTCGACCGCATGGGCATCAACGTGCGCGACGCCCGCCTGCGCACCCGCAACGTCGCCGCCGTGATGGTGACCGCCGACCTGCCGCCCTACACCGGCACCGGCTCGCGCATCGACGTCACCGTGACCTCGCTCGGCGACGCCACCTCGCTCAAGGGCGGCACCCTGCTGATGACGCCCCTGATGGGCGGCGACAGCCTGACCTACGCCGCCGCGCAGGGGCCGCTGGCGGTCTCGGGCTTCAGCGTCGGCGGCCAGGCCGAGACGGTGACGCAGGGCGTGCCGACCGCCGGCCGCATCCCCAACGGCGCCCTGATCGAGCGCGAGGTGCCGGGCACCTTTCGCGATCTGCCCGAACTGGTGTTCGAGCTGAAGAACCCCGATTTCAAGACCGCCACCATGGTGGCCGACGCCATCAACGCCTACGCGCTCGCCCGCTTCCACCGCCGGGTGGCCGCGCCGCGCGACCAGCGCGCCATCGCCCTGCAGCGCCCGAGCAACATCGCCCAGACCCGCTTCGTGGCCGAGATCGGCGACCTCACCGTCAATCCCGACACCCCGGCCCGCGTCGTCGTCGACCAGCGCACCGGCACGGTGGTGATCGGCCGCAACGTCCAGATCTCCACGGTGGCGGTGACCCACGGCAACCTCACCGTGCGGGTCACCGAGGCGCCCGAGGTCTCGCAGCCCGCCCCCTTCTCCAACGGACAGACCGCCGTGGTGCCGCGCACCGAGGTGGCGGTCAACGAGCAGCCGGGCCGGATGGCGATCATCGGCGGCTCGGATCTCCAGACCCTGGTGCGCGGACTCAACAATGTCGGGCTCAAGCCCAGCGACATCATCTCGATCCTCCAGGCGGTGAAGACCTCCGGAGCCCTCCAGGCGGAGCTGGTGGTGCAATGAGCGCCGGCAACACCCTGTCGCCGGTGGGCGAGCCGGCCCGGCTCGTGGTGCCGGCCCGGACCCCGATGGGACCACCCGGCGGATTGGTCCCGATGGCCCTGCGCCTGCTCGTGTGCCTCGGCGCCCTGGCGCTCGCCTCGTTCGGGCTCGGCCCGGCCCGGGCGCTGGAGGGCGCCAAGCCCGCCATCTCGGGCCTGAACCCCGGCCCGTTCAAGCCGGCGCAGCCGAAGCCTTCTGTCGCGATCAAGCCGGTCGAGGCCCGGATCGTCGACACCCGGATCATCGAGACGACCGGGGCGATCGACCCGAAGGCCGAAGGCGCCAAACCCGCCGAGCCGTCGAAGCCCATCGAGTCCGCCCAGGTCGCCGAGGTCAAGGCGCCCGAGGCCGCGCCGGAGCCGGTACGGCCCGCACCCAAGCCGCCGGCCTATTGTGCCAGCATCGCGGATGCCGCCGCCGATGCCCGCTTCGCCTGGCAGAAGGAGCAGCTCGCGGTGCTCGAGAAGCAGGTCGAGGAACGCATCGCCCAGCTCGAGGCCAAGCGCGCCGAGTACGAGGCCTGGCTCACCCGGCGCAACGCCTTCCTGGCCAAGGCCGACGAGGGCGTGGTGGCGATCTACACCAAGATGCGGGCGGATGCCGCCGCGCTCCAGCTCGCCAACATGCCGGACGAGTCGGCCGCCGCGATCCTGACCAAGCTCAACGCCCGCACCGCCAGCGCCATCCTGAGCGAGATGGAGGCGGCCCGTGCCGCGCAGCTGGCCCGCATGATGACCGAGATGGGCAAGAAGGCCCGCGAGAGCGAGAAATCCTGATGTCCCGCAACACCCTTCGGGCCGGTCTGGCCCTGGCGCTCCTGGCGCCGGCTCTCGGCGCCTGCAACACGCCGATGGACCGGATGGGACAGCCGCCGCTGCTGACCCCGATCGGCACCGGCCTGCAGCCGCCGCGCGAGGCGCTGCCCACCACCTACGGCTCCCTCGGGCGGCGCACCTACCACTCGACCTGGGCGCCGGGCAGCGCCGAGATGTTCCAGGATCCCCGCGCCCGCAATGTCGGCGACGTCATCACGGTCTCGATCCTCATCGACGACAAGGCGCAGTTCGGCAATTCGAGCGACCGCTCGCGCAGTCAGAAGTCCGGCCTCGGCTTCGATTTCGGCTACGGCGTCTCGGCCCTCAAGGACACGGCCACCGCCGATACCGGCATCCGCTCCTCGACCGAGACCAAGGGCGCGGGCAACATCGACCGCTCCGAGGTGCTGCGCCTGCAGGTCGCCGCCGTGGTCACCGAGCAGATGCCCAACGGCAACGTGGTCATCAGCGGCTCGCAGGAGGTGCGGGTCAACAACGAGGTCCGCGTGCTCACCGTGGCGGGCATCGTCCGGCCGCGTGACATCTCGCGCAAGAACACCATCGAGTACGACAAGATCGCCGAGGCGCGCATCTCCTACGGTGGCCGCGGCCGCATCACCGACGTGCAGGCGCCGACCTTCGGCCAGCAGGTCTTCGAGACCCTGGCGCCGTTCTGAGGCGCCGTTCGACGAACCGGAAGGCGGGACCCGAGCCATGGCGGCCAAGGCGGACGACAAGACCGACGCGAAGGCGGGGGGCGGCAAGGGCTGGATCGCGGCCCTCGCGCTCACCAGCCTCGTCGCCATCGGCACCGGCGGCGGTCTCGGCATGTACCTCCTCTCCACCGTCGAGAAGGCGGTGGACGTGAAGAAGAAGGACGAGGAGGACAAGGCGGTCAAGGTGTTGAAATACACCGGCGACGTGGCGCTGCGCAGCGTCGGTTCGGTGGTGACGAGCCTCGCCGACACCACGGAGGCCTGGATCCGGCTCGAATCCTCGGTGGTGTTCAAGACCGGCGCCGTGCCGAACCCCGACCTCGCCCTGGCGGAGATCCGCTCCGATATCGTCGCCTATCTGCGCACCGTCACGACCAAGCAGATCGAGGGCCCCAGCGGCCTCCTGCACCTGCGCGAGGACCTCAACGAGCGCGTGGCGCTTCGCACCAAGGGACAGGTGCGCGAACTGATCGTCGAGACGCTGGTGGTGCAGTAGGGCGCCCCATGGCTGCGATATCCTCCATCCCCGGCCGGTGGTCTCTCCCCAGCCGCCACGGCCTTCCCGGAACGCGCGGGTTGCGCGGGTCCCTCTTCTTTCAGGAGAGGGGGGCCCGCGGTGCCTCACGCCCATCCGCGGCTGACCGCCATCATCCGATTTCCGATCGCGGTCCGCTTCTTCGGAGGTGCGGGAATTCAGTCGCCCCCGTCCTGCCGGACGCGCCGAGGCGCAATCCGCGACGCGACCGGTCGGAAGCCCCAAGACTTTTGTCCTCATGAAATCGGTCCGCATGAAACCGCTCATCACGGCAGGCCTCGTCCTCGCTGCCGGCCTCGTCCTGGCCGAGCCGGCACTCGCCCAGTCCGCCACGGGGCTGCCGGCGCTCGATGCGCTGCTCCCGGCCGGCAACGGCGCGGCGAGCGGGCGCATCCTGCAACTCGTGGCCCTGCTCACCGTGCTGTCGCTGGCCCCGGGCCTCCTCGTGATGGTGACGAGCTTCACGCGCTTCGCCATCGCGTTCTCGTTCCTGCGCTCGGGCCTCGGCCTCCAGAGCACGCCGGCCAACATCTTCCTGGTCAGCCTGTCGCTGTTCATGACGTTCTACGTGATGGCGCCGACCTTCGACCGGGCCTGGAACGAGGGCCTGAAGCCGCTCACCGAGAACCGCATCTCCGAGGAGGAGGCGATCCCGAAGCTGGTCGAGCCGTTCCGCGAGTTCATGACCCAGCATGTCCGGCCGAAGGATCTTCAGACCTTCACCGATCTGGCCAGCCGCAACATCCCCCGCGCCGAGGGCGGCGAGAAGGTTGACCTGCGTATCCTGATCCCGGCCTTCATGATCTCGGAACTGCGCCGCGGCTTCGAGATCGGCTTCCTGATCGCGCTGCCGTTCCTCGTCATCGACATGATCGTGTCGACCATCATCATGTCGATGGGCATGATGATGCTGCCGCCGACCGTGATCTCGCTGCCGTTCAAGGTGCTGTTCTTCATCCTGATCGACGGCTGGAACATGCTGGTCGGAGGCCTGGTCCGGTCGTTCTTCTAGGATCTGTCCGGGTCATTCCGAACCAGCCGGACTCTGGTGTCTTTCGTCGTTTGTCGGGTCGGGACATCCGGTTTCCACGAATCCCTGACAAATTCGAGGGCGTGGCTCGCAGCCCCTCGGCCCCGTGGCGGAGGTGGTATCGACCGGCCCTGCCGGCGGCCTCAGAGGATTACGGCAGCCGACGCGCCGCCTTCATCGATGAAGCGTTGACACAGCACCGCCAGAAGCCAGACCGCGTGTTTCAGGTCTCGGATTCCGGCTCGTAGCGCCTTTGCCGGCGCAAGGCGCGTGCGACGGACCTGCTGGGCCAGCCACTGGGTGTGCACCAGGCGGATCTGCACCGGCATGCGCCGCAGGCCCAGGCGCTGCGCGATGGCGGTTCGATGGTGCCCTCCGACGATGCGGACGAGTTCGCCATCGGCCGCGATGGCGACGCTGACCTCGCGTTCCTTCAGCTCGGCCCGGCCGCTCCGTACGCTGGTGCTGGCGAAGGCGCCGGCGATCTCACGCGACACGTGCTGGCGTGGCAGAAATCCGTGCTGCTCGATGCTCTGTCGCAGAGTCCGGTAATGTTGGAAATAATCCCGGATCAGTTCCGGCGTCGCGAGACGGACGCCATTGTGGATCTGGGGGCGCCCGAGCGCCGCGACCGCGAGAAGCTGCTGGTACGCGACCGTCTGATGCAGGCGGTCTTCCGGCTGAAAGATCGCCTCCATCTCCAGGTGGACTTCGGAGGGTTCCAGAGGCACGAGGGCCGAGGTCCACTCGGCTCCGTCGAGGAACCAGTGCGACAGGCGAACGTGGTCGCGACCGTCCGAGACAACGTCGATCAGGCGACGCTTGAGCCGGGCCGGATCGATCTCGGCGATCAGATCCTCGCCGAAGCCGCGCTCGATGTACTCGAAGCGGGCCGCCCGGACGCTTCGCCGTTCCGAGACGCGGCGGAATACGGTGTCAAACCAGCGATCCGCCAGCAGACCGGGTCGGATCAGCGGGGAAACCAGCTGCGCGGCCTGACGGGCCGGGGGCATCGCCGGCGTGGCCGCCGCCTGCGCGTGACTGGGGGCGCCGACATAGACGGCAGGTGCTGGACGAGGTCTCGATCTGCCAGGGATCGTTTCTGTCTCGACACATCCGAGATCGCGCAGAGCCGGCTTGATCATCTTGCCTATACCTGACGAAAGCGGCGGGCGCCGAATATCGATGGCGCACATCCCGCTGAACGTCGGCTGTATTCAGACCATATTGTGAGAAAATCTCAGCCTATGATTTGGCTTATGCCGACCAATGATATGCAAAGCCCCCTCTTTGCACATGAAATCATGCGTTTTCAAATCGTATTCCAGTCGTCAAAGTTCGGTTCTGATCGCCACATAACCTTGCGATTTGTGTCGGCGATGCAGAGGTTAGCCGGGCATGGAGTCGGATGTCTATGACAAAGATATCGATGACCTGACGGGGATGAAGCGCAGCGCCGTCGATGTGCGTGAGCGCACCGCATTCCGGACCGATGGCCGGTCCGGGTCGGGTTCGGACGGCCCCGATGGCGCTGCGACGCGATCTCCGCGACGCAATCTCCGCGCAAGGCTGGCGGGCGACAGGACGCTATCGGATCGCGGATCCGAAGCGGAGCAGCCCACCGAATGTCCGGTCTTCAGCACGCCGAACGGCTCTGGAACAACATCCTCGCGCTCGGCGGACGGCGCATCGCCGCCCTGTCGCTGATCGGCGTGGTGGTGTTCCTCGCCGTCGGCCTCGGCGCCTATTACCTGAGCCGCCCGGCCCAGGAGCCGCTCTATACGGGCCTCAGCCGCGAGGATGTCGGCCGCATCGGCAGCGTCCTGAAAGACGCCAACATTCCCTTCGACGTCAGCGCCGACGGCGCCGCGGTGCTCGTCGCCTACGGGCACACCGCCCAGGCCCGCATGCTGCTGGCCGAGAAGGGCCTGCCGCAGAGCGCCAAATCCGGCTACGAGCTGTTCAACGATCTCGGCTCCCTTGGCATGACCTCGTTCATGCAGGAGGTGACCCGGGTGCGCGCCCTCGAGGGCGAGATCGCCCGCACCATCCAGGGCATGAAGGGCGTGAAGGCCGCCCGCGTCCATATCGTGCTGCCCGACCGGGGCTCGTTCCGCCGCGACCAGCAGCCCCCCTCGGCCTCCGTCGTGGTGCGCACCGAACCGGCCGACGACGTCAGCGGCGCCCAGTCGATCCGCCACCTCGTCGCCTCCGCGGTGCCCGGCATGAAGCCCGACCGCGTCACCGTGATCGGCTCGGACGGATCGCTGCTGCTCTCGGGCGACGACGCCAACGCCGTCCCCACCGGCAAGATGGCGACCCTGGAGAAAACCATCGGTCACGAGGTGCAGGACAATATCCGCCGGACGCTGACCCCCTATCTCGGTGTCGGTAACTTCGAGGTCAGCGTCGCGGCGCGCCTGAACACCGACAAGACGGTGCAGAACGAGACCATCTTCAACCCCGACCAGCGCGTCGAGCGCTCCACCCGCGCCGTGCGCGAGACCGAGAACTCGCAGAACCGCAACGCCGCGCAGCGCCCGACCACCGCGCAGGCGAACCTGCCGGACCAGCGCGCCCGCTCGGACGGCAACGACTCGGCCAGCAACGAGACCCAGAAGCGCGAGGACCTCACCAACTACGAGATCTCCTCGAAGACGATCCAGACGGTGAGCGACGGCTACAACATCAAGCACATCTCGGTGGCGGTGCTGGTCAACCGCGCCCGCCTCACGGCACTGGCCGGGCCGGATGCCAGCAAGGCCGCCATCGACGCCCAGGTCGCCGAGATCGAGCAGCTCGTCGGCTCGGCCGCCGGCTTCAACAAGGAGCGCGGCGACAACGTGAAGGTCGCGGCCGTCGGCTTCGTCAATGACGGGCAGCCGCTGGAGCCGGTGGCGCCCCTGAGCCTCACCGACGTGCTGATGCGCCAGTCGGCGACCCTGATCAACGCCGGCACCATTCTGCTCGTGGCCGGCCTGCTGATCTGGTTCGGGCTGCGCCCGGCCATGCGGGCGATCCTGGAGATCCCCGCCGCACAGCAGGAGGAGGCGCGGGCGCTCGCCGCCGCCGCCGAGATCCAGGCCCTGGCGGATGCCGCGCCGAACGCCGCGCTGGCGGGACCCGGCGCCCAGCCGGCCACGGGTTCGGCCGCCGTGGCGAGCCTCGCGGCTCCCGCCTCGAACCCGGTCGGCGCCATGATCGAAGACCTCGCCGACAAGCTGAACCGCTCGCCGCAGAAGAGACTCGAGCAGATGATCGAAGCCGACGAGGCCCAGGCCGCCGAGATCCTGAAGCGCTGGCTCCTGCGTGAGGCCGCGTGATGGCCGCCGCGATCGCCCGCTTCCTGCCAGACTTCTCCGACGCCGTGGCGCCGGCGCGCACCGCCCCGGCGGCCCGGCCGCCCGCCGCCCCGGCACTCCGGCCCGTCGACGGCCTCGCGGCTCTGCTGCGCAAGCCGGCGGCCCCGCCCGAGGACCGCGAGGCCCTGCTGCGCGATGCCGAGGCCAGGGGCCTGGCGCGCGGGCGCGACCTCGGCCGGGCCGAGGCGGCGGCCGAGACCGCCTCGGTCCTCGCCTGCCTGCAGGCCGATTACGACGCCCGCCTCGTCGAGATGCGCCAGGCTTGGTGCGCCGACGAGGGCGACCGCCTCGCGGCCGGCTTCGCCGAGGCCCTCCAAACGCTCGGGGCCGGTCTGACCGACCGCGTCGGCCATCTGCTGGTGCCGGTGCTGACCGAGGCGCTGCGGCGCCAGGCCATCGACGAACTCGCCCGGAGCCTCGCCCGCATCCTCGGCGACGTGCGCGCGCCCGTCCGGGTGAGCGGCCCGGCCGACCTCCTCGAGGCGGTGGCGGGCAAGCTCGGCCCCTTCGAGGCCTCCGTCGCCTTCGTGCCGTCGGATGCCGCCGACGTGTCGGTCCAGGCCGACCAGACCGTGATCGAGACCCAGCTCGGCGCCTGGGGCCGCCTCATGACCGCCGCGGTCGGGGGAGCCTGACGCCATGGCGGACGACAAGCTCCAGGAGATCATCATCATCCGGCGCCGGGGCGGCGAGGAAGAGGGCCATCACGGCGGCGCCTGGAAGATCGCGCTGGCCGACTTCATGACCGCCATGATGGCGCTGTTCCTGGTGCTCTGGCTGATCGGCTCCACCACCAAGGAGACGAAATCCGCCATCGCCGAATACTTCAACCCGGTGAAGCTCGCCGATTCCAGCTTCGACCGCCGCGGCCTGCGCGATCCCCAGAACAAGCCCGGAGAGCCGACCCCCGAGGAGGGCAAGCCGGACGGAGGCACGGGCGAGGGCAGCACGGAGGGCAAGACCGGGGGCAAAAGTGATGGGAAGAGCGACGGCAAGGGCGCTTCCGCCGCGCCGGGCACCCGGGCGCGCGAGGCGGCCCTGTTCCAGGACCCCTACGCGGTGCTGGCCAAGCTCGCCGCCGAGATCGAGTCCGGCCCCGAGACCGCCTCCGCCGACGCGGTCGCCATCGAGACCGGCGAGCCCGGGATCAAGGGCGGCGAGGCCGCGCGCGATCCGTTCGACCCGCTCTACTGGCAGGTCGCGCCGCTGGCCAAGACCCGGACCGAGCAGGCCGGCTCCACCGCGACGGTGACGCCCCTGCGCCAGGACAGTCTGCCCGATGCCCGCGGGGCGGCCCCCGGCCCGAAGCCGGCGCCGATCCGGGTCGCGTCGGCCCTGCCCGGCGAGACGGATTCCAAGGTCCTGGCGATGTTGGGCAAACCCGATCCGGTCGCGGGTCCGAAGGACGGCAAGGCCGTGCCGGATTCCAAGCCCTCGTCGGAGTCCAAAGCCTCCGAAGTGAAGACGTCCGAGGTGAAGGCGTCCGAAGCGAAGGCGTCCGAAGCGAAGGTGGCTGCGGAAGCGGCGGAGAAGATTCTTCGGGATGCCAAGCAGGCGGCCGACGCGGCCGAGACCGCCGCGATGGCCGAGATCAAGGCGGAGATCGCCAAGGTCCTGCCGTCGCAAGGGGGCGCTCCGGCACCCCGGACCGAGGTTCGGCGGACCGGCGAGGGCATCCTCATCAGCCTCACCGACGAGGTCAATTTCAGCATGTTCAGCGTCGGGTCGGCCGAGCCGCAGGCCAAGGTGGTGCGCGCCCTGGAGCAGGTCGCCCGCATCCTCAAGGACCGTCCCGGGCGGATCATCGTGCGCGGCCACACCGATGCGCGGCCGTTCCGCTCGGAGGTCTACGACAACTGGCGCCTGTCCTCGGCCCGCGCCCAGATGGCCTCCTACATGCTGGTGCGCGGCGGCGTCGCCGATGCCCGCCTCGAGCGCATCGAGGGCTATGCCGACCGGCAGCCGCGCAACGGCGCCGACCCGAAGGCCGCCGAGAACCGGCGCATCGAGATCCTGCTGCGGGCGCGCCCCGAATGAGGGCGGGCGCCGGATTGCGCCGGGCGTGGCTCGCCGGCGGCCTTTTCGTCGCCGGTGCGATGCTCGCCGCACCGGCCGGAGCGGCCGATGCTCATGGAAGTTCCCCGATGGGCGGCCACGGAAGTTCCCCTGCGGGGGGAGCGACAAACGCCCCGGCAAGCTCTCCTATCGGCGATCACGGAAGTGGCGCCGCCGCGGCCGCGCCGATCGAGCCGCTGCCGGTCAAGCCGCGCCCGGTCCCGGTCGAACTCGTTCGGACCCTGCAATTGCTGCAGGACCGCATCGCCCAGGGCTCGGCCCAGGCGCATCAGGGCCAGCGCGCCCTTCTGGCGCTGGCGGAATCGCGCATGCTCGCCCTCGAACCCGAGGTCTGGACCGACTCCGCCGCCCTGAATGCGGCCGTCAGCTTCGCTCTGGGCGGCGGTGGGCCGACGGTGCTGCGCCACCTCGTCGCCTCGGGCAAGCTGCCGGAGGCCGAAACGCCCCTGGTCCTCGGGGCGCTCGCCTATCTGGAGGGGCGCGAGAAGGAGGCCCGGGCCCTGCTGGTCAAGATCGACCCGCAATCGGTGCCGGTCAGCCTCGGTGGCCAGCTCGCCCTGGCCCAATCCGCGCTCGTCGTGCGCGATGATCCGACCCAATCGGTCCGCCTGCTCGACCTGGCGCGTCTGCTGGCGCCCGGTACGCTGGTGGAGGAGGGGGCCCTGCGCCGCGAGATCTTCGTCCTCGCCCAGGCCAACGACCTGTCCAAGTTCGAGACCCTGGCGATCCAGTATCTGCGCCGCTTCCGCCACTCGGTCTATGCCGGCAATTTCCGCCAGCGCTTCGCCGCCGCGCTCACCCGGCTCGACTTCACCGGCGACGACACCCGGTTCGGGCGCCTCCAGGCCATGCTCGACGAGATCGAGGTCGAGGGACGGCGCGAACTCTACCTCCTCGTCGCCCGCGCGGCCCTCGACCAGGGCAAGGGCGGGACGGCGGTCTTCGCCGCCGAGCGCGGCGTCACCCTGACCGAGCCCGGCTCGGTCGATGCCATGCGGGCGCGCCTCTACCGGGCGGCGGCCCTCGTCGTGGTGGACGGGCGCTTCGAGGAATCGATCGAGACTCTGCGGATGACCGATCGCACCCTGCTGGAGCCCGCCGACCGCGACCTGCTCGATGCGGCCCTGTCGACCGCGCGCGGAATCCGGGCGAATGTCGTTGCCCCGGCCCTTGTCCCGGCCCCGGCCCCGGCCCCGGCCCCGGCCCCAGCGCCGGCCCCGGCGCCGATTCCGGCCGCAGCGGAGCCGACGGGCGCCCGGGTTCTGCCCGTCGCCCCCGCCATCGCGCGGGCGCAGGGCGCGCTCGGGCGCGTCGACGAGATCATGCGGAGGAGTGAGCGATGAACGCGCTCGGTGCCACTTATCCCGGTTCCCGACCCCTCACCGATCCGGCGGGGTCCCGCTCAACCGGATACGAGACGCCGGAGCCCGGCGCCGACGCCTTCGGGACCGTGCTCGGAGCCCTGCACGGTGCGCGAGCCCCGGGCGACACCGTTCCGCCGAAGGCCGAGCGCGGGAAGCGCGGGGAGGACGCCGCCGGCATCGACGACAAGACAGCGTCGCGGGACGGCGAGACAGCATCGCGGGAGGACAAGACGGCGGAGGCGGAGGGCCATCCGGCGTCCGCCGACGCACAGGCGCCGTCACCCGGCGAGGGCTCCGGCCCGATGGCCCTCCTCGCCCTCCTGATGCCGTCCGGCGGGACGCCGGCACCGAGACCGCACGACCTGCCTCAAGAAACGCTGGAAACGCTGGTGGCCCGCGCCCTGCCGGGCCAGGGCGTTGCCTCGGCGGCCGTGCAGGTTGACGGCGTGGCTCTGGCGGCCGGGTCGGACGCCAGCCTCGCCATCGGGGCACCGGGGATGGAGGCCGCGGCCGGAACGGCCGAGGCGCGCACCCGCGTCACGGTACTCCAGCGCGAAACCCACTTCGCCCCGGTTCGCCCGAACCTCCTGCCCGGCACCTCTCCATCGGGAGCCGGGACGGGCAGCCAGGCGATCATCGCCGGAACCCCGGCCTTCGGCCCGCCCGATGCGGCATCTCTGGCGCATGAGGCCGCCGGTCTGCTCGATGCCGCGGCGATGCCCGCATCCCCGTCCGTGTCACCTCCGGGCGGTGCGCCGGTCGCGGCTGCGGCTCATTCGGGCTCGGCGAGCCCGGTTCAGGACCCGGACCGAGCGGTGGCCGCAGCCCTGGCCGATCCGGCGCGGCTGGCGGCGGCGCGCGCGCAGAGTGCCGGCGCGAACGAGTCTCCGCTCCCGGGCGCGCCCTCCGGCCCCCCGGCCGGGCTCGGGGCCGCATCCCCGGATGCCGAGGCGCGGGCGGATGCCCAAACCGGCCCCGGCGAAACTCGGGGAGCCGGCGCGGCCGCGCGGACGCCGGATCTCGGCGTCGCCTCCGCGCTGCGCGGTCCGCTGCCGTCCAGCGGTGGGCCGGTCCAGTCCGCCGGCCTCGCCCGGACGATGGCGGATGCCGGGTGGCGGATCGCGCCGGCGGTCGCCTCCGGGGCTGGCGACGCCGCCATCCCGTCCGCGCCGAGCCCGGCTCCGTCCCTGCCGGGAATCGCCGATCCCGGCCTTGTAACCGGGGCCTTGCCCGGCCCCGCGGCCGCCCCCGCGCAGCAGGTCGCTGCCGCCGTCGTGGCGGCGCTTCCACCCGGCCCGCCTGTGCTTCCCGGCGCAGCCCAGGGGGAGGGGCCTTTGAGGCTCCTGACGCTGCAACTGCACCCGGCGGATCTCGGCACCGTCCTGGTGCGGATGCGGCTGCGCGACGGTCAGCTCGCGCTGAGCCTGCAGGCTGGTCGTGAGGACACGGCGCGTCTCCTGCGCGAGGGCGGTGCGGTCCTGAACGACCTCCTGCGTCAGGCCGGATATCGTTCCGAGGCCGTGACGGTCACCATCCTGCCGGCCAGCCCGCAGGGCGACGGGTCGGCCAATCCAGGCTCGCAACAGGGACAGGGCGCACAAGGCTTCCCGGCGCAGGGCGAGTCCGGCGCGAACCACGGCCGTGCGACGCCCGACCAGTCGGGCCGGCGTGCCCCGGACGAGTCCGGTGCGGCCTCCCACGATTCCCGAGAGCGGATGCATGAGAGCGTTTCGAGCAGCCCTGATCGCAGCGGCGTTTACCTCTAGCCTTCCGGGCGCGGCGGTCGCCAACAGCGCGCCGCCGGCGCCGGCCAAGGCCGCCGCGCTGCCCGCCTCGGCCAATATCTGCGAGCGCGAGATGGCGGGCGCCTCGGCCCGGCACGGGGTACCGCTCGGCGTGCTCTACGCGGTGGGCCTGACCGAGAGCGGCAGGCGCGGCTCGCTGCAGCCCTACGCCATGAACATCCAGGGGCGGGCCTATTTCGGGACCAGCGCCGCCGACGTGATGAGCCAGCTCGCCCAGGCCCGGGCCGGCGGGATCAAGCTCGTCGATCTCGGCTGCATGCAGATCAACCATCACTACCACCGCGAAAAATTCGCGAGCCTGGAGGCGATGATCGATCCGCGCCAGAACGTCGAGTACGCCACCCTGTTCCTGAAGCAGTTGAAGGCGCGCGAGGGCAGCTGGACCCTGGCGGTGGCGCGCTACCATGCCGGGCCGAACAACAACCCGGCGCAGAAGCAGTATGTCTGCCGGGTCATCGCCAACATGATCGCCACCGGCTTCGGAGCCTGGACCCCGGGGGCGCGCAGCTTCTGCCAGTGAGGGAGATCAGCCGACGAAGGTGTAGCCCATGAAGCGCTTGGCTTCGATCGGATCGTAGCCGAGGCGCTGGCTGAGCTTCTTGCGCAGCTTGCTGACGTGGCCCTCGATGACGCTTTCCTCGACGCCGTTGCTGTAGACGCCGTAGACGATGTTGTAGATCTGCGCCTTCGTCATGCGGCGGCCGCGATGGCGCACCAGGCATTCGAGGATGTGCCGTTCCCGGCGCGGCAGGGGCAGCACCGCGCCGTCGACCTCCGGGTCGCGGCCATCGAAATGCACCTTCAGGCGCGCGGCCTCGGGCGTCGTTTCCCGGACCGGCTGGGTCTCGGCATTGACGCGGCGCCAGATCGCCTCCGAACGCGCCAGGATCTCGCGGATGTGGACGGGCTTCGGCAGCACGTCGTCGATGCCGGCCTCGAACAGCTGGAGGGTCTGGTCGAGCGAGCGCACATCGCTCAGCGCGATGATCGGGGCGCGCGACATCTTCCGGATCAGACCGGCGCAGCGCGCCCGGCCCTCGAAATCCCCGAGCAGGAAGCCCTGGATCGCCTCCCGGTCGACCGGCGATGAGGACTGGAACCAGTGCGTGAATTCCTGCGGATCGAGCCCGAGGGAGGAGATGCCTTCGCGATCGAAGCTGGCCTTGTATCCGGAATTTACTGATGGCCGCTCATCGACCAGGACGTACATTGACAGTCTCCGGGTCACCGTGCGCGTCAATCACAGGCGAACGTGTCAACGCGCATAGGCAAGACAACTGAAAGTTCCGCCGGCGCTTAGTCAATGTAGGCGGAGACAAAGCAGGGCGGTTCGATTCGGCTATTATTTAGCAATGTCGAGCATCGGCCGCGCCGTCAATGGCTTAATGAGCACACGCGAACGTGATCGAACCGCTTTGGCATACCAAATTGCCGCGCCCGAGATCGTGCCGCATCACGCCGCCGCGCGCACCAGCCTGGCATCCTCCAGGGCCGCCTTGAATTCGGCGAGGCAGAAGCCGAGTTCCTTTTTGGCGCGGATGTCCTTTTTGGCGCGGATGTCCTGGTCGGCGTGAATGTCCTGGTCGGCGCGGATGTCCCGGTCCGCGAGGATGCGCTGGATGGCGACGCCGACATAGACCCCGTCGAGGATCAGCTTGAAGAAGACGGTCACGGGTTCGGTGACGAATTCCATGTCGAGCACGACGGTGAGGGAGCGGCCCCAGTCGAACTGCACGTCGGCGCCGTCCGCATAGGCGATCGTCGCTTCCTTGAAGAACGGTTCGGCCGAGGAGGCGACGAGGTCGGCGATGTTGCCGTGTCGCGCAGCCTGAACCCATCCGATCAGGATGCCGCCGTCGAGCAGGCAGAGTTCGGCGATGAAGTCGCGGATCGCGGTGGCGAAGACGCGCTCGGCATCGGCGAGCACGTCCGGCTCGTGCCAGGGCGAGGCTTCGGCGGAAAACGACGTTTCGGTCATCAGCGCGCCTTCGAGAACAGGAAGAACAGGATCTGAGCCACTGCGCTGTAGAACTCCGCGGGAATCATCTGGTCCACCTCGACACTGTCGTACAGGGACCTTGCGAGAGGCTTGTCTTCCACCACCGCGATGCCGTTCGCCTCGGCGATTTCTCGGATGCGCAGGGCGACGAGGTCCTTGCCCTTGGCCAGCACGAGGGGCGCGGGCTGCTCGTCGCGGGCATAGCGCAGCGCGATGGCGTAGTGCGTCGGGTTGGCGATCACCACGGTGGCCTGTTTGACGTTGGCGAGCATGCGCTTGCGCGAGCGATCCTGCGCCAGCGAGCGCAGCCGGCTCTTCACCAGCGGATCGCCCTCCGTCTGCTTGTGCTCGTCCTTCAGATCCTGCTTCGACATCCGGAGCGAGCGCTGCCAGCGCATCCGCGACCAGACCAGGTCGGCGGCCACGATGACGATCGTGGCGATGCACACGACCGAAATGAGCCGGATCGACACCGTCAGGATGAGATCCGGGATCTGGCTCGGGTCGGCGAACATGGCACTCACGACTTTGCCGCCCTCCGAGCGCAGGAGCAGCAGGGCAATGAGACTGACACTTAAAAATTTAAGGACCGATTTCAGGAATTCGGCCTGACCCGCCTTTCCGAAGATCCGTCCCCAGCCGGCCATCGGCGACACCCTGGACCATTGCGGGCGGATGCGTTCGAGGACGAGGCTCGGCACGTTCTGGATCAGCGCCGAGACGAGGCCGCAGCCGCCGATGACCAGTACGATCGGCACCAGGAAGCGCGCCGCCGCCAGGGCGGTGGCCTCGAGGAGGCGCGCTACGTCCTGGTTGTTCTCGAGGGCGAAGTCGCGGGGGTGGTCGAGGAACGGAGCCAGCGCCTGGATCAGGGGCGTGAGGGACTCGCGGAGACCGAAGCTGAGGGCGATGAGCAGCCCGAGAATCGAGGCGAAGATCGGCGCCTCGCGCGAGAATGGGACGTTGCCCTTCTCGACCGCCTCGCGGATCTTGCGCTCGGTCGCCGCCTCGGTCTTGCTCTCCTTGTCGTCGTCGGACATCGCATGACCGGGTCGGGACCGCTCGCCCTAGCGGACGAGGGTCTCGACCTCGCCCTCGGCGTTGATTTCGAGTTCGCCGCGCCCGGCCATCTCCAGGGCGAGATCGGTGATGCTGCGGCGCGCCTCGGTCACGTCCTTCTGGGCCGCCGGCTCGCCGCCGTTCAATTCGTGCTCGACCATGCGGCGGACGCGGGCGGAGAGCGCACTCAGGATGACGCCGCGGAACTCGGCATCGGTGCCCTTCAGGGCCAGGACGAGGCGATCGTTGGGCACCGCGTCGAACAGGGTGGTGCGGGCGCGCGGCGCCAGCTTGACGATGTCGTCGAAGGTGAAGAGCAGGCCCTTGAGGATCTCGACGGATTTCGGCCGCGATTCGGACAGGCTGGACAGCACCTCGTCGATCTGGGTGCGCTCCATCTTGTTGATGATGTCGGCCATCTTGGCGTGGGTGTCCGCCCCCGCATTGCGGGCCCCGTTGGCGAGCAGGTCCTCGTTCAGGGCGCGCTCGATGGTGGCGATCACCTCGTCGCAGACCGGCTTGAAGCTCAGCATCCGCCGCATCACCGTGTTGCGGGTGGGCTGGGGCAGATGGGCCATCACCTTCGCGGCCGCTGCGGGCTTGAGGCGCGACAGGATGAGGGCCGCCGTCTGCGGATGCTCCTTGACGAGGTAGCTCGCGATCACGCCCTCGGAGACCGCCGCCATGCGTTCCCAGACCGAGCGGTCGGCATCGCCCCGGACATCGGCCAGGATGGCGGCCACCTGATCGGCGGGCATCAGGCCGGTGAGCAGTTTCTCCACCTCGGACGCGGTGCCGATCAGACGGCCGTCGGCGGAAAACTCGTGCGAGAACATCTCGACGATGTCGTCGAGCTGATGCGCGCTGACCGTGCCGAGCTGCGTCGCCGAGCGGGTGATGCGGCGGATCTCGTCCGGCTCGAAATATTTCAGCAGGCGCCCGGCCGCGGGCTTGCCCATGGCCAGGAGCAGGGCCGCGACCTCGTCCACCGGGTTGAGGGGCCGATGGGCGCCCGGGGCCCGTTGGGGGATCGGCACGCTCGCCACGGTCTTCGTCCTCAGCCGTTCTGGCCGGCGTCGGCCGGGCCGACGATCTCGGTCAGGGAGACGCCGAAGCGGGAATTGTCCTCCTCGACCACGACGATCTCGCCGCGCGCCACGACCCGACCGTTGACGGTGACGTCGACGGGTTCGCCGACCCGGTGGTCGAGGGGCACGATGGCGCCGCGCCCGAGCTTCATCAGGTTGGCCACCGGCATGGTGGCGGAGCCCAGCACGACCTGGATCAGCACGGGGATGCGCAGGATCGAATCGAGGTTGCGGCCGTCGCCGATCCGCGCGTCGTTCCCGTCCGGCACGTCGACCGACACGCTGGGGAACACCGGGGCGGTGCCGGCGGCGGCGATGTCCGCATCGTCGAAGGGGCTGTTGCTCATCATCCGCTCGTCAGGGGCTGCAATCGAAGGCCGGACAGGAGGCCGGCCGGGTGCGGAAGGGATAAGGATCGGGGAAAGTCGGTCCGCACGCAAGCGGATCGGCGTCAGGCGGTCAGTTGGTGCCGACCTGTGGCCGCCACATCGCGGCCCGGTCCTTCGCGGCCCGGTCCTTCGCGATCCGGTCCTTCGCCACTTGGTCCTTCGCGACCCGCGATCTCGCGACGGCTGGCCTCCAGCTCGGCCAGGGTCTGGCGCGCTTCGCCGATGCGCTGGTCGAGCGCTTCGAGGATCTCGCGACCCTCGGTGCTGAAGTTGCGCACCGCCTCGCCCGCCTGGGCCAGGGCCTGACCGGACTGCGTCAGGATGCGGCCGTATTCGGCCTGCGTCCGGTCGAGGCGCTTCAGCTTGAGGTACATCGGCACCACGCAGGCGCTCGTCGCCATGAGGGCGAGGAGCAGAATGGTATCAACCCACGGGGTCATGGGGCACGCCCTCCTGGTCCTGCGTGATGGCTTCGTCGACGCGCAGCACGTAGGAGCCCTGCGCCTGGCCCATGTGGCACCAGAACAGCGCCCGGTCGTTGCCCTCGAGCTTCACCCGCGTCGACGGCGTCGCGTCGAGGCCGATGACCTGGCCGACCTTGAGGTCCGCGATCTCGCCGAGCGTGAGCGTGCGCTCCTCGAGCACCGCCCGCAGGGTGACCTCCGCCTTCTGCACCTCGGCGGCGATCTGCTGCGTCCATTTCGGGTCGCGGGCGGCCGAGTCGCCGGTCAGCACCTTGGCGAGGGCCGGCCGCATCGGGTTGATCACCGACTGGGGCAGGATCAGGAACATCTCGCCGCCGCGATTGAGCGCCTGAACCGAGAACTTGGCCTCGACGGCCTTGTTGTTGCGCCCGCCGATCACCGCGAACTCCATCCGGGTCTCGGTGCGCTCCAACCGGAACGGCGTCATCGAGACGAGGGCGAACGACGATTCGAGGGCCTTGCCGACCTGCTCCAGGATGGTCTGGGCGAGGCGGATCTCGAGGCTGGAGAACGGGCGCTCGTCCTCCACCGGCGGCTCGGCCCCATCCGCACCGAACAGAGCCTCCACCAGGGTGAAGAGGAAGTCGCGGTCGAGGCCGACCAGGATGTGGCTGTCCCATTCGGGGGCGTGGAAGATGCCCGCGATCGCGTTGTTCTCGTAGGCGTCGAGCATCTCGCCGAAGCGGCCGCTGGTGACGCCGCTGAAGGAGAAGTAGACCGGCGATGAGACGAGGGGCTTGAGGTTGTCCGAGCAGCCCGAGGTGAGCCGGTCGAACACCACGTGCAGCATCGGCATGCGGTCGAGGGAGAGCCCGCCCGCTTCGATCAGGCGGGCACGGACCTCGGCGGCGTTCCCGGTGGGGACGTTCATGCTCAGGCGGCCTCCCTCTGCGCGCCGCCGTTGACGGTGGCGTTCTCGACCTCGTCGATGGTGGGCCGGTCGCTCAGGGCGATGCCCTTGCGGCCATGCTCGACGGCGATCTGCGGCACGGCCCCGCTCATGTAGGCGATCAGGCTCTGCTTGACGATGACGTAGACGTGGTTCTGCTTCTCGCGGATGATCTTGATCTTGATGGCGAAGGGGCCGAGCACGCCGTAGGACATGAACACGCCGAAGAAGGTGCCCACCAGCGCCGCGCCGATGAGGCCGCCGAGGATCTGGGGCGACTGATCGAGGGCGCCCATCGCCTTCACGATGCCGAGCACCGCCGCCACGATGCCCAGCGCCGGCATCGCCTCGGCCACGGTGGTGACCGCGCCGTAGGGCTTGAGGCGATCCTTGCGGTAGCCGCTGATCTCCTCCTCCATCAGCGCCTCGATCTCGTGCGCGCGGGCGTTGCCGATCAGGATGAGACGGGCATAGTCGCAGATGAACAGCACGAGGTCGGCGTTCTTGGCGATGTCCGGGTAGGCCTTGAAGATCTCGGAATTGGCCGGGTCGTCGAGGTGGGGCTCGACCTCGTTGCGGGGCTTGGCCTTCAGCTCGCGCATCAGAGCGTGCAGGAGGCCCAGCAGCGCGAGGTAATCCTTGCGCTTCGGCACCTTGCCGGTCAGCGCATCGAGGCTGGCCTTGCCCGAGTCGACCACCGTCTTCATCGGGTTGGCCATCACGAAGGTGCCGGCCCCCATCCCGCCGATGATGACGAATTCCCAGGGCTGCCAGAGCACGACCAGATGGCCGCCCATGGCGACGAAGCCGCCGAGCATGCAGCCGATTGCGATGACGAGGCCGATCAGAACGCCCAAGGCTCGACGCCTCCGCTGGGGATGGAAAAATCCGATGGAGCGGACCTAACCAGGATGGCTTGCGTGGGGCTGGATCGTTTCTCCCCCGAAACGCCGGGTTCGGGTGGGACCGCGCGCGGCGCCGCGCGTTGACGCTGCGCAGAGCAACCGAAGCGAGACCGCCCGATGAGCAGCACGGCCACGCCCGACAACGACCACGAGCCCGCCACCGTCAACGTCTCGGAGCCCTGGACCCTGGCCTATTGGGCCCGCCGCTTCGAGGTGCCGCGCGAGGAGGTCGAGGCGGCCGTCGCGGCGGTGGGGCACGATCCCCAGGCCGTCGCCGCGCAGCTCGGGCGGCCCTGGCCGTTCGAGGGCAGCGGCATCGTGTAAGGGCGAAGCGGCGTCCCTCAGCGGCGCCCGCTCGAGCCGAAGCCGCCGGTGCCGCGGGGGCCGGACTCGGTGATGCGCGGAGCCGTACCGGGCCCGTCATGCCCGGTGTCGTCCCGAATCGCGAAGGTCGGCCGCGTCACGCGGGTGAAGACGAGCTGGGCGATGCGGTCGCCCGGCTCGATCCGGATGCCGGCGGCGTCCGGGCCGGGCGGATTGCGGTTCCAGGCCGAGATCAGCAGCGGCCCCTCGTAGTCCGCGTCGATCACGCCCGTGCCGTTGCCGAGGACCAGGCCCTCGCGGTGGCCGAGGCCGGAGCGCGCGAAGAGGAGGCCGCACCAGCGCGGATCGCGGATCGCCAGGGAAAACCCGGCGGGGATCAGGGCCGGCGGACCCTGCGGCGCCAGGATCAGGGGCGCGTCGAGGCAGGCGTGGAGATCGAGGCCGGCGGCCTGGGCCGAGCCCCAGCGCGGAAATCCCCAGCCGGCGAGGCGGGAATCGAGCAGGCGCAAGTCGACGGCGAGGTCGACGGCGAGGCCGATGGAGAGGTCGACGGCGAGGCCCTCGGCACCATCGGGTTCGGCGGTCATGCGGTCCGCGCCGCGATGGCGTCGGCCAGCGCGACCGTCCGGGTCGCCTCCGCGGCATGCAGGCGCTCCACCATCTTGCCGTCGAGGCCGATGACGCCGCGGTCGCGATTCTCCGGCTCGGCGAAGGCCGCCAGGATGCGTCGGGCCCAGGCGATGTCCGCCTCGCTCGGGCCGAAGGCGGCGTTGGCGGGCGCGATCTGGTCCGGGTGGATCAGCATCTTGCCGTCGAAGCCGCAATCGCGCCCCTGCGCGCATTCGGACGCGAAGCCCGCCGCATCGCGAAACTCGTTGTAGATCCCGTCGATCACGTCGATCTCGTAGGCGCGGGCGGCGGCGATCACGCTCATCAGCCACGGCATCAGGGCCGGCCGGCCCGGCACGCCGAGGCGCAGGCGGCTGGCCTTGGCCAGATCGTTCGGCCCGACCATCAGGCAGGCGAGGCGGGTGTCGACGTCGCGGGCCGAACTCGCGATGTCGGCGAGATGCAGGATCGCCATCGGGCTCTCGATCATCGCCCAGGTGCGGGTCCGGTCCGGTGCGCCGAGGCGGCGCAGGCGCGAGCCCACGGCCACCAGGGCATCGGCGCCCGTCACCTTCGGCACCACGATCGCGTCGGGGCCGGCGGGCGCGATGGCGGCGAGGTCGGCCTCGCCATAGGGCGTGTCGAGGGCGTTGATCCGCACCACGACCTCGCGCCGGCCGAAGCCCCGCTCCGCCACCGCGCGGGCGACGGCCTCGCGCGTCGCGGCCCGCGTCTCCGGCGCGACCCCGTCCTCCAGGTCGATCATCACCACGTCGGTCGGAAGCGTGCGGGCCTTCTCCAGCAGGCGGGGATTCGAGCCCGGCATCGCGAGGACGCTGCGGCGAGGGCGGATCTCGGTCATGGCGCATCCCTTCGACGATGGTGCGGGGTCGGGCGCGACGTCACCGGACCCGGCGGCGATGCCGGCCTGTCTCGACGCCCCCTCGGCACCGACTCACCCTGGGAGCCGGCGATACCGGTCCCGCGACAGGGTTTCAAGGCATCGACCCCATGCGCGGCCCGGCACCGCTCCGGGCTGGCCTCGACCGGTCAATCCCGCAGATTGTAATGCGCCAAACCACCGCCGATGCGTGTGTCATGAGACTGTCGCGCAATCGTCATACCGCCTTGGCCCAACGCACCGTATGGCGCGGTGCACACCGGACGACGCGCTGCGGCATGTGATCCGGTGCGCACTCCTCCAGGAGATCCTTCGATGAAGTTCACTACCCTTGCCACCCTCGTGGGACTTGGCCTTGCCTCCCTCGCACCGGCCCAGGCCGCCGAGATCACGGGAGCGGGCGCGACCTTCCCGTTCCCGATCTATTCGAAGTGGGCCGAAGCCTACCGCAAGGAGAGCGGTCTCGGCCTCAACTACCAGTCGATCGGCTCCGGCGGCGGCATCAAGCAGATCCAGGCCAAGACCGTCGATTTCGGCGCCTCCGACGCGCCGCTGAAGGGCCCCGCCCTGGAGAAGGACGGCCTCGTCCAGTTCCCGACCGTCATGGGCGGCGTCGTCACCGTGGTGAACATCCCGGGCGTCGAGCCGGGCAAGCTCAAGCTCACCGGCGACGTCATCGCCGACATCTATGCCGGCAAGATCGCCAAGTGGTCGGATGCCCGCATCGCCAAGCTGAATGAGGGCCTGAAGCTGCCCGATTCCAACATCACCCCGGTCTACCGCTCGGATGCCTCCGGCACGACCAACATCTTCACCACCTACCTGTCCCAGGTCTCCGAGCCCTGGAAGAAGGATTACGGTTCGGCCACCACCATCAGCTGGCCCGTGGGCCAGGGCGGCAAGGGCAACGAGGGCGTCACCGCCACCGTCAAGCAGGTCCCGAACGCCATCGGCTACGTCGAGTCGGCCTACGCCAAGCAGAACAAGCTCAGCTACGCTCTGATCCAGAACAAGGCCGGCAAGTTCCCGCAGCCCGACGACAAGGCCTTCCAGGCCGCCGCCGCCAGCGCCGATTGGAAAGCCGCCCCCGGCTTCGGCATCTCGCTGACCAACGAGCCCGGCGACGATGCCTGGCCGATCACCGCCGCGACCTTCATCCTCGTCCACAAGGACCCGACCGACCCGGCCCGCACGGCCGAAGTCCTGAAGTTCTTCGACTGGGCCTACAAGAATGGCGACAAGCTCGCGGTCGACCTCGACTACGTGCCGCTGCCCGACGCCGTCGTGAGCCAGATCCACGACGCGTGGAAGGAGATCAAGGGCAAGGACGGCAAGCCCGTCTTCAACATGTGAGCCGAAACCCTCGCGGGCTCCGGCCCGCGAGCCCCGCGGGGCGAGCCACCTCGCGCAAGCGTGCCAGACCGGCCCGGCGTCACGACGCCGGGTTCGGCCGGCGCACCCCCCCTGGCAACGATCCGGTGATCCCCTCTCGCGCCGACGCCCGGCGCAGGGTAGGACGCCGCCCGGTGAAGAGAAGACACTCGGATGGCCGCCTTGACTGACCAGATCGCCCTGACGCGGGACCGCGCCTCGGTCCGCAAGAAGCCCGGCGGCCTCGGCGACAGCCTGTTCCGCACGGCCTCCTACGGCTCGGCCCTCCTGGTGCTCCTCTTCCTGGCTGGCATCCTGGGCTCCATCGCCTACGGCGCCTGGCCGGCCTTCAACGAGTTCGGCTTCGGCTTCATCACCTCCAGCACCTGGAATATCGGGCAGGAGCAGTACGGCGCCCTGGTGGCCATCGTGGGCACCCTGGCCTCGGCGGTCCTCGCCCTGCTGATCGGCGTGCCGCTGTCGCTCGGCATCGCGGTCTACCTGACCCAGCTTTGCCCCGGCTGGGCCCGCAAGCCGGTCTCGATGACCATCGAGCTTCTCGCCTCGGTGCCGAGCATCATCTACGGCATGTGGGGCCTGTTCGTGTTCGCCCCCCTGTTCGCCCGCTTCGTGCAGGTGCCGGTCTCGAACCTCGTCGAGGGCATGCCGATCGTCGGCACCCTGTTCTACGCCCGCGTGCCCTCCGGCGTCGGCATCCTCACCGCCGGCATCATCCTCGCCATCATGATCGTGCCCTTCGTGGCCTCGATCACCCGCGACATGCTCGACCAGATCCCGACCGTGCTGCGCGAGAGCGCCTACGGCATCGGCTGCACCACCTGGGAGGTGGTGCGCCACGTGCTGGTGCCGCAGGCCTCGGTCTCGATCATCGGCGCGATCATGCTCGGCCTGGGCCGGGCGCTCGGCGAGACCATGGCGGTGACCTTCGTCATCGGCAACGCCAACCGGCTCTCGGGTTCGGTCTTCGATCCGGGCTCCACCATCGCGTCGCGCATCGCCAACGAGTTCAACGAGGCCGACGGCCTGCAGCTGAACTCCCTGATGGCGCTCGGCTGCATCCTCTTCGTGATCACCTTCTTCGTCCTGATCATCGCCCGCATCCTCACCCGCCGCGCCAAGGTCGCCTGAAGCCGGATCCCTCCAAGGCCCGCGACCCCGCGCTTCGAGACGTCAGGAACCCCATCATGGACGCCGCCAACCCCCTCAGTGCCAACCCCCTCTCCGCCACCCCGGCCCGGATCAGCCGGGTCCGCTCGGGCCGCCGGATCGCCGACCGGACCCTGATCCTGGCCAGCACGATCGCCACGCTGGTCGGCATCGTGGTGCTCGGCTCGATCCTGTTCATGCTGGTGGTCGAGGGCATCAAGGGCTTCTCGCCGATGCTCTTCACTGAGCCGACGCCGGGACCCGGCTCCGAGGGCGGCGGCATCGCCAACGCCATCCTGGGCAGCCTCGTGATGACCGTCCTGGCCATCCTGGTGGCGACCCCGGTCGGCGTGATGGCCGGCACCTTCCTGGCCGAGTACGGCCGCAACTCGAAGCTCGCCGACGTCATCCGCTTCCTGAACGACATCCTTCTGTCGGCGCCCTCGATCCTCATCGGCCTGTTCGTCTACACCCTGATGGTGCGCCCGATGGGCTCCTATTCGGGCTGGGCCGGCGCCGTGGCGCTCGCCATCATCGCCACCCCGGTCATCGTGCGCACCACCGAGGACATGCTGCGCCTCGTGCCCTCGACCCTGCGCGAAGCCGGCGCGGCACTCGGCGCGCCGCCCTCCATCGTGATCAAGAGCATCACCTGGCGCGGGGCCAGCGCCGGCATCGTCACCGGCATCATCCTGGCGCTCGCCCGCATCGCCGGCGAGACGGCGCCGCTCCTGTTCACGGCGCTCAACAACAACAGCTGGTTCTCCCCCAACCTGATGGGCGGCGTCCCGAACCTTCCGGTGATGATCTACCAGTTCGCGCTCTCGCCCTACCAGAACTGGCAGCAGCTCGCCTGGGCCGGCGCCCTCCTGATCACGGTCACGATCCTCGCCCTGTCGATCGTGGCCCGGTTCGTCATCAAGACCGAGCGGTCGCGCTGACCTCCAGCGCCCCGCCTCCCGCTTCTTCCCCTTCGCTCGACAGGATGCTGAACCGATGAACGCCGCCCCCGGGATCACCTCCGCGCAGCTCACCGGACGCCACAAGGCCGACGAGACCTCGCCGATCCGCATCGCCGTCAAGGACCTGAACTTCTATTACGGCAGCTTCCACGGCCTGAAGTCGGTCAACCTCAACTTCCACGACCGCCAGGTGACGGCGCTGATCGGCCCGTCCGGCTGCGGGAAGTCGACCCTGCTGCGCACCTTCAACCGCATCTACAGCCTGTATCCGGACCAGCGGGCGGAGGGCGAAATCCTCCTCGACGGCCAGAACGTGCTGGATTCCAACGTCGACCTGAACGAGCTGCGCTCGCGCATCGGCATGGTGTTCCAGAAGCCGACGCCCTTCCCGATGTCGATCTACGACAACGTCGCCTTCGGCCTGCGCCTCTACGAGAAGCTGCCCAAGGCCGACCTCGACGTGCGCGTCGAGGAATCGCTCCGCAAGGCCGCCCTCTGGGACGAGGTCAAGGACAAGCTCAAGCAATCCGGCATGGGCCTCTCCGGCGGTCAGCAGCAGCGCCTCTGCATCGCCCGCACCGTGGCCCAGCGCCCGGAGGTGATCCTGTTCGACGAGCCGACCTCGGCCCTCGACCCGATCTCGACCGGTCGCATCGAGGAGCTGATCGAGCAGCTGCGCTCGGAATTCACCATCGTCATCGTGACCCACAACATGCAGCAGGCGGCGCGCATCTCGCAGTTCACCGCCTTCATGTATCTCGGCGAACTGGTGGAGTTCGGACCCACCACGCGCATCTTCATGAATCCGGAGAAGCGCCAGACCCAGGACTACATCACCGGCCGCTTCGGCTGATCCGGTCCACGCCAGACCCCATGCCAGAACCCATGCCAGATCCCATGCCGTGGCGGGCACCGGACAGGCGGGCCCGACCGAGGAGTGCGACCCATGCCCGACCACATCGTCAAATCCTACGACACGGATCTTGAGAACCTGCGCCGCTCGATCTCCGAGATGGGCGGCATCGCCGAGAAGATGATGACCGAGGCCGGCGAGGCCCTGGTGCGCCGCGACTCTCCCCTGGCTCAGGCCGTCATCGCGGCCGATACCCGCCTCGATACGCTTCAGCGCGAGATTGAGGAGCGGGCGATCCTGCTGATCGCCCGGCGCCAGCCGCTGGCCATCGACCTGCGCGAGACGGTGACGGCGATCCGCGTCTCGAACGATATCGAGCGCATCGGCGATCTCGCCAAGAACGTCGCCAAGCGCGTCGTGGCCATCGCCGACCAGATCCAGCCGCAGAAGATCGTCATCGGCGTCCAGCACATGAGCGACCTCGTGCAGGAGCAGCTCAAGGACGTGCTCGACGCCTATGCCAGCCGCGACATCAAGGCGGCGCTCGACGTGTGGGAGCGCGACGACGCCATCGACGCGCTCTACAACTCGCTGTTCCGCGAACTCCTGACCTACATGATGGAGGACCCGCGCAACATCTCGTTCTGTACCCACCTGCTGTTCGTGGCCAAGAACATCGAGCGCATCGGCGATCACACCACCAACATCGCCGAGACGATCCACTACCTGGTCACCGGCGAGAACCTGCTGGCGGAGCGGGAGCGACCCAAGAACGACGCGTCCAACTACGCCACGGTGGACATGCCTGGCGCGGCCTGACTCCGCCTGATCGAAAGCGCACGATGAGTACGCGTATCCTGATCGTCGAGGACGAGGAGGCCCTGACCCTCCTGCTCCGCTACAACCTCGAGGCCGAGGGCTTCATCGTCGATTCCGCCGCGCGCGGCGACGAGGCGGACCTGCGCCTGCAGGAGCAGGTCCCCGACCTCGTCCTGCTCGACTGGATGCTGCCGGCCCTGTCGGGCATCGAGCTGTGCCGCCGCATCCGGGCCCGGCGCGAGACCGAGCGCCTGCCGGTGATCATGCTCACGGCGCGCGGCGAGGAGGGCGACCGCATCCGCGGTCTCGGCACGGGCGCCGACGACTACATCGTCAAGCCGTTCTCGGTTCCGGAACTGCTGGCGCGGGTGCGCGCGCTGCTGCGTCGGGCCAAGCCCGCCCACGTGGCCAACCTGCTGGTGGCCGGCGACATCGAGCTCGACCGGGTCAGCCACCGCATCCGCCGGGAGGGCCGCGAGATCCATCTCGGGCCGACCGAGTTCAAGCTGCTCGAATTCCTGATGCAGAGCCCCGGCCGGGTGTTTTCCCGCGAGCAGCTCCTCGACGGGGTCTGGGGCCACGACGTCTACATCGACGAGCGCACCGTCGACGTCCATGTTGGCCGCCTGCGCAAGGCCCTGAACCGTCCGCGCCAGAGCGACCCGATCCGCACCGTGCGCGGCTCGGGCTATTCCTTCGACGAGATGTTCGAGGCCGAGGGCGAGTAGGGCGACCGTCGTAGCGCAGTCAGGCGAACAGCATGCCGTCGCTGGGCGCGTGCACGGTGAAGCCCTTGCCCTCGTCGATCCAGCCCGCACCGGCAGCGCCCTGGTTGATGCCGGCGGCCTCCTCGGCATTGCCGGCGAAGTGATGCTGGCCGGTCTTGGTGTTGAAGAACCGCTCCAGCGTCACGGTGCCGGGCGCGCTGGCATCCGCGTAGGCCTCGAACGCGACGCCCTCGTATATGTAGGACGGGTTGGTCTTGATGATCTGGTCGCGCTCGCCGACGCTGGTCGTGAAGAAATGCGCGTTCGTGCCGGTGTCGAAGAACCGGAACACGTCGACGGTGTCGGCCCCCGGGGTCGGGGTCGCCCACGGGGTTCCCTCGTAGGTGAACCACGGCAGGGTCTGCAGGATCTGCGCCTTCTCGGCGCCGCTCGTGGTGTAGAAATGGTCCCCGGTCTTGGTGTCGTAGAAACGGTGCACGGCCGTGACCTCGGCCTGCACGACCAGGGCGGGCGGTGCTGCCTGAATCGGGGCGCTGCGAGCGCCGTACAGCGCCTGGACGCCCGCGATGTCGCCGGCCGCGAGGCTGGAGATGGTGGGATCCAGGATGGCGTTCATCACCTCCGGCTTGGCATTGTAGTGGTCGAGCCCGATCGCATGCCCGATCTCGTGAAGGGCGACGGCGGAAAGATCGACGTTCTGATTGCTGACGACGCGGCCCTTCGCCGTGTGCCATCCTTCTCCACTGTCGAAGGCGACGGTCACGGATTGAAGGCGCTGTCCACTATAGGAATAGGTCGCATTCCCGACGACCTTGCCGAGACCGTCGATGCTGTTCAGGGTGAGATCGATATCGGATTCGACCGTCGACACGACCTGCTGGAAGGCGATGTCGGCATAGCTCGACCAGGCGGCGAAGGCGGCCTGGATGACGCCGACGAAGCTCGCGGGAATCGTTGCGTCGAGAGCCCAGGTGACCATGCCGCCGCCTGTCCCCGCCGGACCTCGGCCCCAGCGCGGTCCCTCAAGCGCGTAATCTCCCATCGGCATCCTCCCATCGGCCCGGGAACCTCGAATGGAAGGATGACCAAATCGTTAATGACAGCGCGCTTTTTTCAGTCCTTTTCGATCCCGGCCCTTCTCAATCGAGTCCTCGGCCCCCTGTGACTTGGGCGTCACACGATGCTGCGCACCACGCCGCCATCGACCCGGAGGGCCGCCCCGCTGGTGGCGCTGGCGGCCGGGCTGCAGATGTACGCCACCATGCTGGCGACTTCGTCGACGGTGGCGAGGCGGCCGATCAGCGAGGTCGGGCGGTGCTCGGCCACGAAGGCGCGGCCAGCGGCATCGAGGTCGACGTCGCCGCCGCGTCCGTCGTCCTTGGCCATGCTCTTCATGAAGTCCGCGACGCCCTCGGACAGGGTCGGTCCCGGCAGCACGCTGTTCACGGTCACGCCGGAGCCGGACACGGTCTCGGCGAGGCCGCGCGCCACGGCGAGCTGGGCCGTCTTGGTCATGCCGTAATGGACCATCTCCACCGGGATGTTCACGCCGGATTCGCTGGAGATGAAGACAACCCGGCCCCAACCGCGCTGGACCATGCCCGGCGTGTAGGCGCGCGACAGGCGCACGCCGCTCATCACGTTGGTCTCGAAGAAGCGGTGCCAGTCCTCGTCCGGAATGTCGAAGAACGGCTTCGGCTCGAAGATGCCGGTGTTGTTGACCAGGATGTCGATGTCCGGCAGCCCCGCGACCACGCGCGCGGCCCCGTCCGGGGTGGAGACGTCGCCCGGCGCGCCGATGAAGGTCGCCTTGCCGGTCTCGCGCTTGAGGCGCTCGACGGCGTCGCGCACGCGATCCTGGGTGCGCCCGTTGATCGCCACCGTGGCGCCGAGCTCCGCCAGGGCCTTGGCGATGGCGTAGCCGATGCCGGTGGTGGAACCGCTGACGAGGGCGCGCTTGCCCGACAGGTCGAGTTGCATGGTGTTGTCCTCGGTGGAGCTGGCACCGGGTCAACGCGCCGGAACGGCCCTGGTGCGATCATGCCATCGGCGCGGCTCTGCCGGGGCTCGGTCAACGTTCGGAAGACCGTTTTTCCGAAGTCTCGTCTCTCCGAAGCGTCATCCTGTCTGTTGGCGCCGCAAGACGCTGGCCACTGCCCCGAAGGCGGCGAGACCGACGGCGCACCACAGGGTCGCGGCCACCGGTCCGGCCGCAGCGGCGCCCTGGTGCAACCCGAAGATCACCGCCACCAGGGCGGCCCCGAAGGATTGTCCGGTCAGACGCGCGGTGGATTGCATGCCGCTGGCCCCGCCGCTGCGGTCACGCGGGGCGCTGGTGATGATGACCTTGTTGTTCGGCGACTGGAACAGCCCGAAGCCGAGGCCGCACAGGGTGAGGCGCCAGGCGATGTCGAGATGGGAGGCGTCCGCCGGCAGCAGCGCGATCGCCGCGAGGCCGGTCGCCATCAGGGCGAGACCAAGGCCGCCCAGCAGCCCTGGAGCGTAGCGGTCCGCGAGGCGCCCGGACAGGGGGGCCATCACCGCGATGGCGATGGGCCAGGGCGTCATCAGGAAGCCGGTCTGCGTCTCGGACAGGTGCAGCACGTCCTGAAAGTAGAAGGGCAGGGCGACATAGGCCATCATCTGCGCCCCGAACGAGGCGATCGAGGTCGCCATCGAGAGGGCGAAGGCCGGAATCCGCAGGAGATCGACCGGCAGGAGCGGACGGGTCATCCGGGTCTGCGTCCAGACGAAGAGGGCGCCGACGCAGAGGGCCGCGCCGATCTCCGCCAGGGCGACGCCCCGCGTGGCCGGATCGCCGAGGCCGTCGACGCCGGTGATCAGGAGCCCGAAGGTCAGGGCGTTGAGAAGCGCGCTGCGGATGTCGAAGCGGCCGCCGCTCTTCGGCGTCGCCGGCAGGGTGCGGGCGCCGACCGCGAGGGCGATCACCCCAACCGGCAGGTTGACCAGGAACAGCCAGGGCCAGGTCGCCACCGACAGGATCGCGGCCGCCACCGTCGGCCCGGCGGCCGAGGCCATGGCCACCACCAGGGCGACGTTGCCGACGCCACGCCCGATCAGGCGATGCGGATAGATGAAGCGCACCAGGGCGATGTTGACGCTCATGATGCCGGCGGCGCCGAACCCCTGCGCGATCCGCGCCGCCACCAGCCAGTCGAGGGTCGGGGCGAAGGCGCAGGCCACGGAGGCCGCCGTGAACAGGATGAGGCCGGTGAGGTAGACCCGGCGATAACCGAGGATGTCGCCCAGCGAGGCCAGAGGCAGCAGGGAGGCCGTCACCGCGATCTGGAAGCTGTTGGTGACGAAGATCGCCGCGGAGGGCTCCACCGCCAGATCCTTCGCCATCACCGGCAGGGCCACGTTGACGATGGCGCCGTCGAGCACCGCCATGGTCATCGCAAGGCTGATCGCCAAAAGCGCCAGCATGCGTTCGCGCACCGGCAAGCCATCCGGTACGGGCTCGGGCGAGGCGTGGCGGGGCGCGTCGGCATTCATGGCCGAGGCGTGGGACGCGGCGCCGGTTTCCGCAAGGGGGCCGGAGACTCCGCGTGTCCTTTGTCACCCGGATCGGGCGGCATGCGGCCGGAACCTGCGCTATGTCAGCCGATGCGTGCGACCGCGCGCCGTTGTCGGGAACACACATGGACGCGCTCCGCTCAGTCTCCGCCCTCCTTCTGGCGGCCCAGCTCACCGTGGCACCGGCCGCCGCGCAGACGAGGGCCGACGACGCGTCTCCCCTGGGCATCGCCCTCGAAGGCTTCGCCTATCCCTATCCGGTGTTCTTCCTCGAGCGGATGCGCGACGGCGAGCGCCAGCGCCTCGCCTATATGGATGTGCCCGCCGAGGGGCAGGCCAACGGACGCACCGTCCTGCTCCTGCACGGGCGCAATTTCCCGTCGAGCTACTGGCAACCGGTGATCCTGGCGCTCAGCCGCGCCGGGTACCGGGTGCTGGTTCCGGATCAGCTCGGATTCGGCAAATCGGCCAAGCCCGTCGGCCCGTACACGTTCGACGCCATGGCGGCCGACACGGTGGGCCTGCTCGATTCCCTCGGGTTGCCGCGCGTCGACGTGGTGGCCCATTCGATGGGCGGAATGCTGGCGGTGCGCCTGACCCGCAATGCCCCGGCCCGCATCAACAGCCTCGTGCTCGAAGCCCCGATCGGTCTGGAGGATTACCGGTTCACCGTGCCGCCCGTCTCCGACGCGACCCTGCTGCGCCTGGAGGGCGACGCGACCGCCGATTCCTATCGCCGCCAGTTGATGACGAACTATGCCCTGTCGCTGCCGTCCTCCGCCATCGAGCCGTTCGTCTCCGTGCGCGAGCGGGTCAAGGGCTCGGGCGAGTATCCGCGCTGGCTCCAGTCCTTCGTCAATTCCTACCAGGCCATCTGGGGCCAGCCGGTGGTGCATGAGATCCCGCTGATCCCGGTGCCGACCCTCTTCCTCATGGGCGAGAACGACCACAATGCCCCGGGCAAGCCCTTCGCGCCGGAATCGCTCCGGGCCGACATGGGGCGCAACGCCGAGCACGCGCGCACGTTGGCCGCTCGGATGCCGAACGGCCGCGCCGTGGTGCTGCCGGGCATCGGCCACCTCGTCCACCTGGAAGCGACGGACCAGTTCAACACGCTGACCCTCGAATTCCTCAACGGCCACTGAGACGACGCAACGCGGGAGACGGTTCATGGATGTGGGCGTGATCGGCCTCGGCCGGATGGGACGCGGCATGGCGGCGAGCCTCGTGCGGGCCGGTCACCGGGTTCGGGTCTGGAATCGCTCCCCGGCGGGGGGCGAGGGGCTGGAAGGCGTGGTGCCGGTGGCCACGGCCGCCGAAGCCTTCGCGGGCGATGCGGCGATCACCATGCTGGCGGACGACGCGGCGTTGCGCGCCGTGATCGTCGCGGGCGGTCTCCTCGACGGCGGCACCCGCCCGGGCCTGCACCTGTCGATGAGCACGATCTCGGTGGCCCTGGCCGAGGATCTGGCGGCGATCCATGCGCGCGCCGGAGTGCCCTACGTCGCGGCCCCGGTCTTCGGGCGCCCCGATGTCGCCGCCATGGGCAAGCTGAACATCGTCGCGGCGGGCGATCCCGCAGCCGTCGCCCGGGCGCAGCCGCTGCTCGATGCCATGGGCGCCCGGACCTGGGCCTTCGGGTCCGAGCCGCACCGGGCCAACGCGGTCAAGCTCGCGGGCAACTTCATGCTGATCTCGGCGATCGAGGCGATGGGCGAAGCGGCCGCCTTGGTGGAGGGGCACGGGGTCACGGGGGCCGATCTCCTCGATCTTCTCACCAACACGCTGTTCGCATCGCCGGTCTACAAGAACTACGGCGCCCTGATCGCCGACCATCGCTACGAGCCGCCGGGATTCGCCCTCAAGCTCGGCGCCAAGGATATCGGCCTCGCCCTGGACGCCGCCGGGGCGGCCGGCGTGCCGATGCCCTTCGCCGACGTGTTGCGCGACACCCTGATCGCGGCGATGGACCACGGCGATGCCGACAAGGACCTCGCCGCCCTCGCCGAGGTCGCCCGCCGGCGCAGCCGGACCGTCTGAGGTCCGGCCCTTCCCGCGGCGTGCGGTCGCCTATCGTCCGAACAGGTAGAGCGACGTACCGACCACCACGGGGACCATCGCGGCGAACCCGATGAACAGCGGCAGGATCCACCGGTTGTGACCCTCGGGCTTCGCTGCGGCGCGGACCTTCGGGGGGGCCGCCTCGGTCTTGCGTGCCAGGGCGATGCGCGCATGCGAGGGGGCATTGCCGGCCGCCTCGTCGTCGGTGCCGAGTTGCGACAGGCCGGTGTCGTAATGGGCGATCTTGTCGCCGGTCCGCCCGCTGTCGATATCCGCCTTGAGCATGGCGGTGGTGGGCCGCTCGGAGTCCGGGGGCGTCTCGACGGAGAGATCGCCCGGGGTGGGTGGGGTTTCGGATCGCAGGGCCATGGAGGTCTCCGGGTGTCTGTGCGGGGCCAACGCGTCAATCCGACCGGCCGTTCGACGCCCTCCGGCGGCGCCACGCTGTGACGCAGCCGGAATGCCAGAAGAGCCCCGAACCAGGGTTCGGGACTCTTCTGGCTGCGTTTGGGTCCGAGGTGATCGGCCTGTGCGATCAGCGACCGCCGCCGCCGCCGCCCGCGCTGCCGTTCGGGATGGCGCGCTCGGGCAGGTTGGCGTTGCCGCCCGCGGCCGAGTCGGTGGTGATGGTGTCGGCTCCGTTGGCGCCCCGCGCGATCACCACGTCGGGATCGTTTCCGGTGGTGTTCGGCTGGCTCTCGACGATGGTGCCGCGTCCACCGGGCCCGCGCTCGGGCAGGACGCCGGTCTGGGCCGAGACGGACAGGCCGGTGACGGCGGCGATGAGGGCGGCTCCGAGAAGGGGCGCGGACGTTTTCACGAGGGACATGCTACGAAGGCTTTCCGAAGAGGAGATATGTCAGGGCAACCGCCGAATATCGCGCTCGTTCCTCAGTCCTGAGACACGCGATACTTCAGTCCTGATCCGTACAGTTCCTGTAATGGCTCTGCTGTCCCAAGGGGAACACACGTTGTCGTTTGAGTTTTTACCAGGATCTGACAATCGAAAGCTATGAGGAGCGACGAATGCAGGATCCGGAACCGCCCAAACCCGGTGACGAGGCCACGCCTGGCGCGCCGGGGACCGGCGAGAACCTGTGTCGTCACTGCCAGTGGACCGGACTGCTGAACGCCCAGCCCTGCCCCGAATGCCGGGGGACCGGCACCATCACCAGCGGGATCGGCGGCGGCTGAGCCGCCAGCCCTACGGGTCGATCACGAGATCCGCGGGGCATGACGCAGTCTGCCCCGCGGGATTCTCCGATCCGCGTCAGACGTGGCCGCCGCGGCGCAGGCTGCTGAGCATGGACAGGTGGGTCTGGACCGACGGCACCGCGACGGTGGCCACCGCGCGGCTGCGGGGGTCGGAGCCACCCTGCGCATAGGCGGTGTTCAGCGCCAGCAACTCCTCATGACCGGCGATCTGTCCCTGCACGTAGGCACGGTCGAAGGCTCGACCCGGCGAGAGGCCCTGTAGTTGCTGCAGGATCGCCATCTGGTCCGGCCGCGGCTGCACGTTGCCCGGTGTCGCCCCGAGGGCGGCCGCCACGGCGGTCTGCTCGTTGATCTCGAGTTGCGCGAAGTTGCGGATGGCGGGGCTGCGCGAGCGCTCGAGAGCGAGCCGGCTGGTCTGGATGGCGAACTCGCCGCCCATCAGTTCCGACAGCCGGAACTGATCCGGCGAGCCGAGGTCGAAAGCGGGCTGGGCGTGGGCCAGCGGCACGGCCGAGACCAGGCCTACCATAGCAAACAGAACGGAACGTCGATCCATGGAAACAGTCTTTCGAGCTGAGAGAACAGGATTTTGATCTTAAGGCGTGATCATTTCCGTGAATCTCAGTTCGCCGTTGCTTGTTCCCACTTGTCGGATGCGGCCGGGTCGATTTTCAGATTAGAAAAGATCTTAACTTCGATCAATGAGTAGACTATCCGATGATGACCTTGCGACCCGTGCCCGGCTCAAGGTGAGCACCTTGCTGATGCCGATCATTGCGGCGGCAGGGGCGATGGGATCATGACGAAGTAGATCGTGTAGGCGATCAGGGCTGCTACCAGCAGACCGGCGGCGATCCATCCGAAGCGGTTCGTCCGCACAGGGTTGGGTTTATGGTCGATGGGCGGCACGAAGGATCTCCCGAATTGCATCCGGTCGCGAGATCCGAAGCCGATCCCGCGTCCGTCGGTAAGCCCGGCTCAGTGGATGAAGGCTTCCAGGGTCACGACCACGCCGGCGCCCACGATGGCGAGGCCGAGCGGCACCAGGCTGCTGACCTGATCGGCTTGATCGACGGTCCGACCGTCGCCGGAACCCGGACCCTGACGGGGGCCGCCGGTCTCGGGGCGGCCCTGGTCGCGAAGCTGCGTGGTTGTCTGCATGGGCAAGATCCTCGTGGGCAAGATCCTCGCGGGCAAGATCCTCGTGAGCAAGATCTTCTGCGGCCTACGGCTTATCCTGGCTGGCGAGGCTGCTCTGAGCGCCGGACAGGTCCGACTTCGGGCTGGCGAGCCCGGTCGTGTTTTCGGCCGGACCCGACTCGATCGCGTCGGCCGGAATCTCCCGGTTGGCGGCATGGTCCTGATACTGCTCGGTCTGGACCATCTTGCTGTCGAGCCCACGCATGTCGTTGTGCCGGGACTTGTCGCGATTGCTGAGAACCATGTTCTCTTCCAGGATTCCGTCCGGCAGGTCCGTCATGGCGCCGGTTCCGGTGCCCTTGCCCTGTGCGGCCGGACCCATCTTGTGTCGATCGGCGTTCGCCATCGCTGCGTCTCCTGAGATGTTGAGATCCTGAGGGCTGGCGCCGGCACCGAAGACGCCGGCTCGGCAGAGGTCAGTTCCGAAAAAGTCAGCTCCGAAGAAGCCGACTCAGTGCGATCGGGCGGCGGATTTACCCTCGGCATCGTGGGCATGATGGCGGTCGCGCTCACCGCCGCCGCCGGATACATGGGACGTCGCGTCGTTGGTCGGACTGCCCGGAATCGGGCCGTGCCGTACGTCCGCCTGCGGCTTGGACGCGTCCTGATGGCTGCTGCCGGGGCCGCCGTGATGACGGTCGGCGGCGGGCGTCTTCTTCGAGGTGCTCATTAGCGATCCTGCTGGTAGCCCTGGTTCGTGGTGTTCACCTTGGAATTGCCGGCCTGCCCGATCTTGTCGGGGTTCTGGGTCTGGCTCGACCCCTTCGGACCTGTGGCAAGGGGCGCTTCCGGTGCGCTCCCGGGGCCCTTATCGGACTGGTTGGCGGGCGGAACGGGCGGTGCCTTGGCCGTCATGCGCGGCTCCTGTCTGCGGTTTCGGGTGGGTAAGGAATCAATCGTTCCGCATCCGAACAGTTCCGTCGCGATGCTGTCGCATCGGTGCCAGGCTATAGCGTGCGGATCTTGTCGGCGATGCGCTTGAGTTCCGTGTCATCGACTTGCACCGGACGGCCGCTGTCGTCCGGAATACCGTCTCCGGTCTGAGCGATGGTTGTCTCACGCGGACGCGCGTTGGTGCCGGTGGAGTCCGGCTTGTCCGATGTCGAGTCCTCGATGTCGCGCTCCATGGCGGGCTCCCGTGGTTCGATCAGGAAGGCGTTCGGTGAGCCGCTAGCGCTGCCGTCCATCGGTCGTCGCGCGCGCGTCCCACGGCGGATGCCGGCGGCTCGCCGCGATGACGGCGAGTTCCCCGAGACCGATGGCGGCCAGCAGCAGACGGTCCCGGGCCGGCTCGTCCTGCAGCAGGGCGGCCGCCCCGACGAAGCCGAGGGCACCGACGGCATCGCACGCCAGATGGGTCGGCATTCCGATCGCCGGAACGAGACCGCCTTCGTAGCGGGTGAGCATCGTGTAGCCGTAGTGCCAGACCGGCCCGACCCTCATGATCCGGCGCGTCGCGCGCCCACGCCGCGGCGAGAGCGAGAGGGCGGCGATGGCGGCCGGCAGCAGGTATTCGGCCACGGCGTGCTGGCGGGTGGGAATCATCGCTGTCGGCCTTCGTGTCAGAGCGTTTCTTTCGAACCGGACACGCTCGGACGCGGATCGGAATCGGGGCTCGAATTGGAATTGGGGCTTGCTTTGGAGTGAAGGCTTGCCTTGGAGGCGGGGCTTGCCTTGGAGGAAAGGCTTGCATCGGAAGCAGGGCTTGGATCGGAGATGCGGCGCAGGTTGGCGGCCGGCGTCTCTGCCTCGGTCGCCTCGACGCTGGCGATATCGCCGCCGCCGATGGAATCCTGGCGGGGAAAGCCGGAGGCGACGCGCGCCGTCTCGGCCTGCCAGCTCGGGTCCGAGTCCAACGCGTGCTGCAACCGGTCCGGGCGGCCGACATCGCGGGCCTCGTCCTGACCGAAATCCTGGCCGTTCCGGTCGGTAGAGGCATCGAAGTCGCGCAAGCTCGGGCGCGCGGGCGCATCAGGGCGGTTCCGGGGGGCGTTCATGGCGATCTCCTCACAGGATCGGCTGATCACAGGATCACAGGGCCATAGGATGGGCGCTCTCGGATGACGGGCGTGATCAGATGATAGGTTTGCCGCCGGTGACCGCGATGGTGGCGCCGGAGACGTAGCTGGCTTCCGGGCTCGCCAGCATGACGTAGACGGGGGCCAGTTCGCAGGGCTGGCCGGGCCGCTGCATCGGCACCTGCGATCCGAAGCTCCGGACCTTCTCCATCGGCATGGTGGAGGGGATCAGCGGCGTCCAGATCGGCCCCGGCGCGACGCAATTCACCCGGATGTCGCGGTCGGCCAGCATCTGGGCCAGACCGCCGGTGAAGTTCTGGATCGCGCCTTTGGTGGTGGCGTAGGCGAGCAGTTGCGGGCTCGGCGTGTCGGCATTGACCGATGTGGTGTTGATGATGGCCGCACCCGCCTTCATGTGCGGCAGCGCGGCCTTCACCAGATAGAACATCGCATGGATGTTGGTGGCGAAGGTGACTTCCCACTCCTCGTCGGAGATGTCCTCGGGCTTCTCGAAGGTCTTCTGGTGGGCTGCGTTGTTGACGAGGACGTCGACCTGCCCGAAGGCCGCCACCGCCCGGTCGATGATCGCGCGGCAATGCTTGGGGTCCTTGATGTCGCCCGCGACGGCCACGGCCTTGCGTCCGGCCTCCTCGACCAGGCGGCAGGTCTCCTTCGCGTCGTCGTGCTCGTCGTAATAGGCGACCAGCACGTCGGCACCCTCGCGGGCATAGGCCAGGGCGACGGCGCGACCGATGCCGCTGTCGGCGCCGGTGATGATGGTCTTCCGTCCGGTGAGCCGCCCCGACCCACGATAATGCGCCTCGCCGTAATCGGGGCGCGGGTCCATGTCGGCGTCGCGGGCCGGCGGCGTGAGCTGGCGCTGCTTGTCGAAGGGCGGCTTCGGGAAGTCCGTCATCGCGAAACTCTTCCTGAGGGGTGGCGGATCGGGTTCGGGGCACCGGCAGGCCGCGCCGCGCACGGGATCAGGATGTCCCGGAAGGGCGGTTCGGCATCGTGGCGGTGGTGCAGCGGTCGGGGGCAGACCCGAGGACCAGATCTGACCGCGCCGCATCCTTGTATCGTGCGTCGGCCTGCGACGTGTCCCGGTGTGTTGGGTCGGTTCTGTCACGATAACCGCGCCCGGATCACTTTGTTTCGCGGTCCGAATTTTGATCTATGTTGACATCCGGATGGTATGAGCAGTGGGGCCGTCTCGCTGTACGATCCGATACTCATCATCGATCATCGCCGGCTGGGCTGGGCCATCGCCATCCTGCATGTCCGCCGCCACAACTGGACCGCCCACTCCCTCGAACTCGCGCCCTGGCAGATGCTGCCGGCGGCGATCCCGCTGCCGGTTGCCGCCCTCGCCGTCGAGGAGCCGCTCACCGTAGCCTGGTCGCCACGCCTGATCGGCCTCCTGTCCTCCGCATGCTGCAGGGCGAGCGCCTGAGCCTCGCGCTGATCGGGCTCGGGTGCCTCGCCGCCGCCCTGGTCACCGGCGCCCAGCCGGGGCGCAGCCCGTGACGATTCCCGCCTTTCGCACCAGGCAGCGTCCCGTGGCCCCTCGACCGGAGGCATCGGACCCTGTCTGGTCCCGCTCGTGCTTCCGAACCACCGGGACGAATCGGGACCACATACGGGACGAAAGGCAGAGTCACTTGCAGAGCCACATGCAGAGTCACTTGCGGAGCCACTCGCAGGACGACAACACGCGGGCGGGGACCAAGGATCGGGTCGGGTCGATCTGCCGGGCCCTGCGCCGCGCGATCGTCGAGCGGGCCATCGTGCCCGGGGACCGTCTGCCGGAGGATGCCCTCGGCGAACGCTTCGGGGTCAGCCGCACCATCGCCCGTCAGGCCCTCGGGCAACTGGCGAGCGAGGGGCTGGTGGAGCTGCGGCGCAACCGGATCGCCGTGGTGGCAACGCCGAGCTGGGAAGAGGCCCGCGACACCTTCGATGTCCGCATCTGCCTGGAGCGGCTGGTGGTCGCCCGCCTGGCCGGGCGCCTCACCGAGGCGCAGCAGGCGGCGCTGCTCGCGCATATCGCGCTGGAGGAGGCCGCGCAGGGAGGCTCCGAGGCCGGGTCGATCCGGCTGGCCACCGAGTTCCACCTGTTGCTGGCCCAGATGACCCGCAGCCCCGTGCTGGAGCGCTACGTGGCCGAACTCGGATACCGCTGCGCCCTGGTGCTCTCGCTCTACAGCCGACCCCATTCGGCCGAGTGCGGTGTCAGCGAGCACCGCGCCCTGGTGGCCGCCCTGATCGCCGGCGATCCGGAGCGCGTGAGCGCCCTGATGGACCATCATCTCGACGCGGTCGCCGAGCGGGCGCGCATCGTCGCGACCCCGCCGCGCGAGCGCGACCTCGGCCGCCTGCTGGCGCCCTACATCGAGGCCGTGGACGGCTGAGCCCGGCTCAGGTGTCGAGGCCGGCGCGGGTGAGCAGCCGCTCGGCGCTGTCGTTCCAGACCTCCATGGTCACGATCAGACCGTCCCGCACCGTGAACCGGTCGACGTAGCGGTTGCCCTCGAACGGCGTCCCGTCCGGCCAGGCACCGTAGAGCGTGCCGAGGCTGTAGACCGTGGTGACGCCATCGCCCGGCACCACGTCGAGGCGCTCCATCCGCTTCTTCACCCAGGCGTAGCGACCGGCATTGAACGCGGTGACCTCGCGCGGATGCGCGAAGGTGCGGGCCCCCGTGAACACAATGCTGATGCCCGGTGCCATGTAGGTCGCGGCCCGCTCGGGGTCCGGCACCATCGAGGCTTCGAGATAGGCGGTGACGTTGGCCGCGTCGCGCGCGGTGATGTCTTGAGTGAGGGAGGTATCGGGCATGGTCGGGTCTCCGAGGCGTCGCCAAACCTGACGCAAATGCCGCCAAAGTGCATGCAACAACTGTATGCACTTTGGCGCATCGTGAGGCACCGACGCGGACAGCCCCGAGAATTTCCCAGCGATGTCAGCGGTGTGCCCGATGGCATGGCGGTTGCGGACGGGTTGCCAAATTCCCCGCCGGAGAGACCCGATGCCCCGCCGATCGACGCCGCCCCTGACCCGCCGCCTCGCGCTCGGCGCCTGCCTGCTCCTGGGGCTGCCCCTCACCGGTGCGGCGCGGGCCGCGGAGCCGATCCGGATCGGCCTCGTCACGGCGCTGAGCGGACAATCGGCGAAATCCGGCGAGGCGATCTCCCGCGGCATCGGCCTCGCCATCGACGAGATCAACGCCGGCGGCGGCGTGCTCGGGCGGCCCCTGGAGCTGGTGGCGCGCGACGACGAGGCCAACCCGTCGAAGGGCGTGCTCGCCGCCCGGGAGCTGATCCAGCGGGTCGGCGTGGTGGCGCTGGTCGGCGGTCTCGACACGCCGGTCTCGATGGCGCTGGTGCCCATCGCCAACCAGATGAAGGTGCCGTTCCTCGGCCCCTGGGCCGCCGGCACCGGCATCACCCGCAACGGGGCCGCCGACAACTACGCCTTCCGGGTCTCGGCGGTGGATGCCCTGGTGGACGAGGCGCTGGTGGCCTACGCGGTGAAGACTCACGGGGCGAAGAAGCCCGGGATGATCCTGGTCAACAACGCCTGGGGCGAGTCGAACCAGCAGGGCCTGACGGCGGCGCTGAAGGCCGCCAACCTGCCGGCCGCCGGCATCGAGAAGTACGAGGCCGCCGACCTCGACATGGTGCCCCAGCTCACCCGCCTGCGGGAGGCCGGCGCCGACACCCTGTTCCTCGTCGGCAATGTCGGCCCCTCGGCCCAGGTGGTGAAGTCCCTCGACCGGATGGGCTGGAGCGTGCCAGTGGTCTCGCATTGGGGGCCGGCCGGCGGACGCTTCGACGAGCTTGCCGGGCCGAGCGCCGCGAAGGTCCATTTCATCCAGACCTTCACCTTCGCGGGCAACAGCGCCCCGAAGGCGCTGGCCGTGCTCGAGGCGCTGAAGAAGAAGTATCCGGCGATCAAGTCGATGGCCGACGTCACCCCGGCGGTGGGCATCGCCAACGCCTACGACGCCATCCACCTGCTCGCCCTGGCGATCAAGGCCGCCGGTTCGACCAAGGGACCGGAGGTGCGCGACGGCTTCTACAAGGTCGCGGCCTATCCGGGCCTGATCAAGACCTACGACAAGCCCTTCGCGCCCGGGCAGCACGACGCCCTCGGGCCGCAGGACTACGTCTTCACCCGCTTCAAGGATGGCGAGATCGTCGCCGTCACGAACTGAAGGCGCCGCGCCGATGCTCGCCAGCACCCTCATCACCGGCCTCGGCCTCGGCAGCATGTACGGGCTGGTGGCGCTCGGCTTCCACATCACCTACGCGGTCTCCGGCACGGTGAACTTCGCACAGGGCAGCGCCGTCACGCTCGGGGCCGTGCTCGGCTACGCGCTCGGTGTCACCCTGGGCTGGCCGATGCCGGTGGCGATCCTCGGGGCTCTGCTGGGCTGCGCCGTCCTCGGCCTCGTGGTCGAGCGGCTGCTGGTGCGGCCCTTCGTCGAGAAGGGTTCGGATGCCTGGCTGCTCGCCACCGTGGCGGGCGGCATCGTCCTCGACAACGCGATGCTGTTCACCTTCGGCAAGGAGCCGCGCAGCCTGCCCTCGTCGCTTGCGGTGACGCCGGTGGAAATCCTCGGCACCGGCATCTACCCGCTCCAGCTCCTCATTCCCGTCGTCGGCCTCTCGGTCGCTGCGGCGATCCAGACCCTGTTCCGCCGCACCGATCTCGGCCGGGTGCTGCTGGCGGTGGCGCAGAATTCCGACGCCGCCCGTCTGATGGGCATCGACGTCCGGCGCACGGTCGCCTGCGCCTTCGCGCTCTCGGCCCTGCTCGCCGGGGCGGCCGGCCTCCTCATCGCGCCGCTGTTCTCGGTCTCGGCCGAGATGGGCGCATTGTTCGGAATCAAGGCCTTCGCGGTGGCGATCCTGGGTGGCATCGGCTCGGCCACCGGCGTGGTGCTGGCAGGCCTGCTCTACGGCCTCGTCGAGGCCGGCGTCACCGCGACCCTCGGCTCCACCTACACCCAGCTCGTGGTGTTCTCGGTGATCATCGTCGCCCTGGCGCTGCGTCCCGACGGGCTCCTCGGCCGCGCCGCGATCAACAAGGTCTGAGCCCGATGCACATCTTGCGCGCCCCGGGTGCGATGCCGGTCGCCATCCTGGCCCTGACCCTGGCGGGCCTCGCCCTGGTGGGACTGACGGGCGGCTACAGCCACTTCGTCATCGCCCTGGTGGCGCTCACCACCGTGGCGGGAACCGGGCTCAACGTCCTCCTCGGGCTGACCGGGCTGATCTCCTTCGGCCATGCCGGCTTCTACGCCATCGGCGCCTATGCCAGCGCGATCCTGACCGGGGCCGGCCTGAGCTTCTGGCTCGCGGTTCCGGCCGCGGGCCTGCTCTCGGGCCTGGTCGGGGCCGGGCTGGCGGTGCCGGCGATGCGGGTGAAGGGGCCTTACCTCGCGATGGTCACCATCGCGTTCGGCTTCATCATCGAGCACGCCCTGATCGAGGGCGGGTCGCTCACCGGTGGCCAGAACGGCCTCGTGGTCACCACCGGGCCGAGCCTGTTCGGAGTTCTCTTCGCCGAGCGCGAGCTGGCTTGCCTCGCCGTGCTGGGCGCAGGCCTGAGCCTCTACGGCTTCCACCGCCTCGCCCGCAGCCGCCTGGGCCGGGCCATGCGGGCGGTGCGCGATGCCGACGTGGCGGCCGCGTCCCTGGGCTTCGACCCGGTGCGGGTGAAGACCCTGGCCTTCGCAATCTCGGCCGCGCTGACGGGGCTCGCCGGGGCTGTGCTGCCGCCGTTGATGCTTTTCATCGCCCCAAGCTCCTTCCCGTTCTCGCAGTCGATCCTGTTCGTGCTCTCCGTGGTGGTCGGCGGGGCCGGTACCGTGCTCGGGCCGCTGCTGGGTGCCCTCGTCACCGTGCTGCTGCCCGAGACCCTGGCGGGGCTCGCCGAGTACCGGCTGCTGTTCTTCGGCCTCGCCACCCTGGTGGTTTTGTGGCTGGTGCCCTCGGGGATCGTTGGCAGCGCGGCCCGGCTGCTGCCGCGGCCGCGCGCCGGTACCGTCCCGCCGGCCACGGATTTCGGGCAACTGATCGGGCAGCGCGCGGCCGAGGCCCTGGTGGTCGAGGGCATCGGCATCAGCTTCGGCGGCATCCGCGCGGCGGAGGGCGTCTCGGTGAGGGCCGAGGCCGGGGCGGTGACGAGCCTCATCGGCCCCAACGGCGCCGGCAAGACCACCGTGCTCAACATGGTCTCGGGGTTCTACCGTCCTAAGGCCGGGACGATCCGCCTCGGAGGGCGCGACCTCGCCGGCGCTCCGGCCCACGTCATCGCCCGGGCCGGCATCGCCCGCACCTACCAGACCACGCGCCTGTTCGGTTCGCTCAGCGTTCTCGACAACGTGGCCCTCGCCCTCGACCCGGGGCGCCTGTGGCGGCGCACCCGTGCCCGGGATCGCGCCGCGGCCGCGACCCTGCTGGATTTCGTCGGCTATGCGGGCGCTCCGGACCGACCCGCATCCGAACTGCCGCATGTCGACCGCCGCCTCGTGGAGATCGCCCGGGCGCTCGCCGGCCGGCCCCGCATCCTCCTCCTCGACGAGCCCGCCGCCGGCCTGACCCGGGCCGACACCGATGTGCTCGGCGGGCTCCTGCGCCGGATCGCCGGGCAGGGCATCGCCGTGGTGCTGGTCGAGCACGACATGCCCCTCGTCATGAGCGTTTCCGACGCCATCCTGGTCATGGATGCCGGGCGGCCGATCGCGCAGGGGACCCCGGCCGCGATCCGTCGCGACCCGGCGGTGATCCGCGCCTATCTGGGCGGCGCCGACACGCCGGCGCGGCCCCGCGCGGCCGCATGGACGCCCCCGGCCGACGCGGTGCTCTCGACCCTGGGCCTCACCGCCGGCTATGGCGCCGCCCCGGTCCTCGACGGCGTCAGCGTCGAGGTCCGCCCCGGCGAGACCGTGGCGCTCCTGGGCGCCAACGGCGCCGGCAAGTCGACCACCATGCGGGCGCTCGCCGGGCTGCTCCGGCCGGTGGAGGGCCGGATCGTCCTGGAGGACCGCAGCATCGCGCACCTGCCGGCCCATGCCATCGCCCGCCTCGGCCTCGCCCTGGTGCCCGAGGGCCGGCAGGTATTTCCCGAACTCACCGTCATCGAGAACATCCGCCTCGGGGCGCATGGCCGCAAGGCGCCGATCGACCCGGCCGAGATCGAGGCGCTGCTCACCCGGTTCCCCCGTCTGCGCGACCGGGCAACGAGCCGGGCCGGCCTCCTCTCGGGAGGCGAACAGCAGATGCTGGCGATCGCCCGCGGGATGATGGCGCAGCCGCGCATCCTCCTCCTCGACGAGCCCTCCCTCGGTCTCGCGCCGGCGATGATCAACGCCCTCTACGCCGTGGTGGCGGACCTGCGGGACCAGGGTGTGACCATCCTGATCGTCGACCAGATGGCGGCTCTCGCCCTGACAGTGGCGGATCGCGGCTACGTGCTGGAGCAGGGCCGGGTCGTCACCGCGGGGACGGCGGCCGAACTCGGCGCCGATGCCGGCCTGGAGGCCGCCTATCTCGGGGCGGCCTGAAACGGCTCAGTCGGCAAAACCCGGCTCAGCCGCGCGGATCGTGGCCTCGGCCAGGGACCGCGCCCGTTCCCAGCGCCGGCACTCGCGATGCGCATCCGACAGGGCGCGATGGTCCGGGGCGGGGTCGGCCTGCGCGTCCCGGCGCAGGTCCGCGAGCAGCTTGCCCGCGATGCCGTCGCGCGACGGGAGCGGGATGCCGCCCTGGGCCAGCACGTCCAGGATGGCGCTGCGCTGCGCCTCCCGGGTCGCCCTGAGCCGGAGGGCGTGCCGGGGCAGGCCGGACGCGCGCAGGAGCCGGCTCAGCCATTGGCCGTCCCAGGACGGCGCCGAGGCATAGAGGGCGACGTCGCGCAAAGTGGTCAGCATGTGCAGCGCCACCCAGTCGTGAGCCACGCCCTCCCGGATCAGGCGCGCGCGCTCCAGGCCGTGGACCCGCTCCGCCTCCGGGGACCAATCGGTCCAGCCTGGGGCCGGGCGGATCAGGTAGCTCTCCGAAGGCCCGTCCGCGAAGACCCAGGCGACCTCGATCGGATAGCTGGTCTTGGCCAGCGACGAAGCCTCGAAATCCAAGAAGGCGATGCGGGTCACGGGCGGACCATCGGTGGGGCCACGGCTCGGGGTCGAGAGGATCGGTACGGGAAAAGGAACGATGCCGGGCAACAAACCGGCACAAAGCCGAGTTCCGGCTTCGACGAACCGCGAAGGACCCCGTGTGAGCGACGCAACACCGATCTCGATGCCCGTGCGCGGCGCGCGCCGGTGGCGTGCCGATGTCGTTCCGGTGTTCCTGGCCCCGACCCGTTTCGTCCGCTCCCGTCTCGAGACGCCGGTCGGGCGGATCAACCGGTTCGCCGCGGCCCTGGCGGCGCCGCATCCCGGTCTCTGGGGACTCGCTGGCGCGGTCGCACTTCTCGACGCGCTCTGGCTGCGCCGGCTCGGGATCGCCGTGGCGCCGCAGGGATTCACCGTGGCGGCGGGGCTCGTCGGGGCGCTGCTCGCTCTGGCCTTCCTGTTCGGGCCGATCCTGTCCGAACCGAAGCTGCGGGCCATGGCCCTCGCAAGTGCCTGTCTGATCGCCGTGACGCTGCCGATCGCGGTGCTGCACTACCTCACCGCCACCTGGGCCCTGCCGCTCGCCGATGCCCGCCTGGCGCGCACGGAGGTCGCGCTCGGCTTCGACTGGCCGGCCTATCTCGCCTTTCTGCAGGCGCATCCGCGCCTCGCCTGGTGGCTGGCGCTCGCCTACCACACCAGCGGCCCGCAGGTGGGGCTGACGGTGATCGTGCTCGCCGCCACCTGCCGCCTCGGCCGGCTCTGGGCCTATGTCCGGATGTTCACCGTCCTGCTCGTCGCCGTGGTGTTGATCGCCGCCCTGGTGCCGGCCGCCGGTCCCTTCGTGCAATACGGCCTTCCGACCGACCCGGACGGGTCGATCGAGACGATGGGGGCGCTCTGGCACCTCGACGCGCTGGAGCACCTGAGGGCCGGCACCCTGCACACCCTGGCCCTCGGGGACATCCGGGGCCTCGTGACCTTTCCGTCCTTCCATGTCTGCCTCGCCGCCCTGACCGCCTGGGCGCTGGCGCCGGTTCCGGTCGTCGGCCCGCTGGCGATCCTTCTCAACGCCGTGATCATGGTGGCGACCCTGGGGGCCGGCGGACATTATCTGCCGGATCTCCTGGCGGGTTTCGCCCTGTCCGCCGTCGTCATCGGCGGTCGCTCGATCCTGCGGCGGCGGGTCTGGTCTCGCCCGAGGGCGCGGGGCGCCGCTGAACCCGCCGCGGACGGGCCGCGTTGTCCGGCATAACGGCTCCTGCGGTCCGGATCGGCGCTTCACATCGGCTCATCGCTACCACACCCGCTGCCAGGATTTTCGACGCCGAGCGCCGAGATCAGGGTGGCGCCGCCTCTCCGAAGGCACCGTGATCCCTCTGGTCGGGACAACTGACCGGAGCCATACCCCATGAACGTCGCCGCGCAGGATTTGCCTTGCGGGCTGCCAGACCCCAGCTCGGGGATCGACATGGCCGCCGCGCCCCACACGGGATCACCCCTTCGATGACACCCGCTACCTCCTCCGCCATTCCCTCCGCCATTCCCTTCGCCAACACCTACGCGCGCCTGCCGGAGCGCTTCTTCGCCGAAGTCGCGCCGACGCCGGTCGCCGCGCCCCGGCTCATCCGGGTGAACGCCGAACTGGCCGCCCTGCTCGGTATCGATCCCGATTGGCTCGCCAGCCCGGACGGTGTCGCGGTGCTGGCGGGCAACCGGGTGCCGGAGGGCGCCGAGCCGCTCGCCATGGCCTATGCGGGCCACCAGTTCGGCAACCGCGTGCCGCAGCTCGGCGACGGCCGGGCCATCCTGCTCGGTGAGGTGGTCGGCCGCGACGGCATCCGGCGCGATATCCAGCTCAAAGGGTCGGGCCCGACCCCGTTCTCGCGGCGGGGTGACGGCCGGGCCGCCCTCGGTCCGGTGCTGCGGGAATACGTGGTCAGCGAGGCCATGGCGGCGCTCGGCATTCCCAGCACCCGTGCCCTGGCGGCCGTGCTCACCGGCGATTCCGTGATGCGCGAGACGGTCCTACCCGGCGGTGTCCTGACCCGGGTGGCCACCAGCCACATCCGCTTCGGCACCTTCCAGTTCTTCGCCATGCGGGGCGATGTCGACGGGGTGCGCGATCTCGCCGATCACGTCATCGGCCGGCACTATCCGGAACTGGCGCAAGCCGACAATCCCTATCAGGCCCTGCTCACGCGGGTGGTCGAGCGGCAGGCGGATCTCGTCGCGCGCTGGCTCCTGGTCGGCTTCATCCACGGGGTGATGAACACCGACAATTGCGCGGTCTCTGGAGAGACCATCGATTTCGGCCCCTGCGCCTTCCTCGACGCCTACGACCCGTCCGCCGTCTTCAGCGCGATCGACGAGAACGGCCGCTACGCCTATGGCAATCAGCCCGGCATCCTGCATTGGAACCTCACCCGTCTGGCCGAGGCCCTGCTGCCCCTGCTCGCCCGCGAGACGGAGGACGGTGTCGCAGTGGCGCAGGATCTCCTCGGGGCCTTCGGGCCGCGCTTCGAGGCAGCGTATTACGGCGGCCTGCGGGCCAAGCTCGGCCTGACTCGTGCGGAGGAAGCCGACAAGGACCTCGGCCGGGCACTGCTGGAGATCATGGGCGCGAACCACGCGGATTTCACCCTGACGTTCCGCCGCCTCGGCGAGGCCGCCCTCGGACCGGAGGGTGACGCCGGCGTGCGCGCCCTGTTCGACGATCCCGGGGCCTACGACGCCTGGGCGGTGCGTTGGCGCGAGCGGCTCGCCGCCGAACCGATGGACCCCGAAACGCGTCGGGCCGCGATGAACCGGGTCAATCCCGCCTTCATCCCGCGCAACCACCGAGTCGAAGCCGTCATCGAGGCGGCGATCGCCCGCGACGATTTCGGCCCCTTCCACGAACTCGTGACGGTGCTGGCCAAGCCCTACGACGACCAGCCTGCCTTCGCGGCCTATGCCGAGCCGCCCCAGCCGCACGAGCGGGTGCTGCGCACCTTCTGCGGCACCTGACACCCAGGGAGCACCGGCACGCGGTTATCGGTGCTTCCAGAACAGGTCCGGCCGGCGGAGCGTTCTTAAGCCAGGAGGACCTTCAGCCATGGTCGACACACGCACGACATCGTCCGAATCGCTCGCCACCGGTCCGCGCGATACCGTCAGCGGCGCGGTCCGGGACGCTCCGGGTGAGCCGATGGAGCGGCCCGGAACCGAAAACGCCGAGCAGGCCGCGCGGACCGGGGGGATCGCGGGAGCCATCGACGGACCACGCCTGACCCCGCAGGGTCGGACCGGCGAGGACGCGTCCGACCCGGATGAAACCGACCCGATGGGCGGCATGAAAACCGGGCAGCGCGACAAGGCGGAGGGCTGATCCCGCATTGGGACGCGCGCCGAAACCAGTTGGCCCCGCGAACCATCCCCTTGCAAAGTTGTTGGTATACCGTATTCCAAGTGGCGTTCTCGCGTCATGCCGAGAGGTGCATCGATGACACAGACAGTGAAGCCGGATCGTCCGATCTGGCCACCCGTTCCCGACACGCGGACGGGCCCGGAGCCCAAGCCTGCCCAAGCTGACACCCCGCCGCCGAATTCGGCCGGCATCGAACGTCCGGCACCGGATTCCGCCCTGATCAAGCCGACCGCCTTCGAGGGCTTCGGCTCGTTCTCGGGCTGAGGACACCGGGCCGGCCGGGATCGCCAAAATCGATCGCGGATCCTCAAGCACCGATCGACCATCAAACCCTCCTTGGCGCGGAAAGCCACGGAGGGTTTCGTCTGTCGGGACACACGGTTCGTTCCCCGCGTGAGGCAGATCCAGGTCTTTGCGCAGGCTGCCGAAGGGCGGTTAATCCCAATGTATTTCAGTCTGATCGCCGAATTCGTGCCGCCGCGCACCCGGGCGATGGGGCGAATGGATTAAAATAAATCTCTATACTTGTGCAGTTCTGCACTTTCCATCGCGATGTTGCGACCTAATCTGTTCTTCCTACATCAACGAGAGAACGCGGCGGGGTCGAACGGATGCAGGCGCGCATCGTCCGCTCCTGCCTGCCTCTCGGCGCCTCGCATCTCACCGGCTTGAATCTCAGCGGCTTGCATCCCGGCGCCTCGGCGCGTCGGGCAAGGCCATCACCAGCGAAGGAACAGGTATGGATACGCTCATCCAGGGCATTTCGCAGTTTCGCGGCAACGTCTTCCCCGGGCAGGAGGCGATGTATCGCCAGCTGGTCCGCGACGGGCAGCAGCCTCAGGCGCTGTTCATCGCCTGCGCGGATTCCCGCGTCTCGCCCGAGCACATCACCCAGGCCGGCCCCGGCGACCTGTTCGTGTGCCGCAACGCCGGCAACATCGTGCCTCCGTTCTCGCAGGTGAACGGCGGTGTCTCCTCGGCCATCGAGTACGCCGTGGTGGCGCTGGGGGTGAAGGACATCGTGATCTGCGGCCATTCGGATTGCGGGGCGATGAAGGGTTTGGCCGATACCAAGGCCCTGGAGGCGATGCCGAGCGTCGCCGCCTGGCTGCGCCACAGCCACGCCGCTCAGAAGATCGTCTGCGAGGCCTATCCGGCCGATCTCGATCCCAAGACCCATGCGCGGGTCCTGGCGCTCGAGAACGTCGTGGTCCAGCTCAACCATCTGCGCACGCATCCGAGCGTCGCCGCCGGTCTCGCCAAGGGCGAATTGCGCCTGCACGGCTGGTTCTTCGAGATCGAGACCGGCGAGGTCCTGGCCTATGACGGCGCGCAGTCGCGCTTCGTGGGCCTCGCGGACGGCGCGGCGCTTCCGGTCGCCGACGCTCCGAGCGCCCGGGTGATGACGACCGGACACGCGGCCTGACGCAAACCTGGGCGGCGGCTGTCTGGCCGCCGCCTCAGGCGACGGACGGGAGGGCGGGCTCGGTCTCCGGGGCATCCGCGTCATCGGCCCACGACACCGCAAAGAGCCGCATGTCGCGGGTGTCGCGACAATCCGAGGGCGGCATGGCCGAGAGCCGCAGCGTCGCCAGGGTGGTCGGGCTCAGCAGGCGGATCACGTCGTCCGAGGCCGCGACGGACAGATCTGCGGCCTTGGCCCGCGCCTCGATCCGGGCGAGGCGGTTCATCGGCGTCCCCAGCACGGTGAATTCGGCCCGATGCCCGTCGTCGAAGACGCCGACCAGAACCTCGCCGGCATGCAGCGCAAGGGTGATGCGCAGCACGGGACGGCCCTCGTCGCGACGCTCCACGTTCAGGCGCGCGAGGCGCGCCAGGATGGTCCGGCCGCAGGCGAGGGCCGCCTGAGCCTGGGCCTGGGGGCGTCCGACGATGAACTGGGCCAGGATGCCGTCGCCGACGTACTTGTCGACGATGCCGCCATGCTCGGTGACGGCAACATGGGTCAGGGCGCGCATGTCGAGCAGCGCCCGCACCACCTCCTCCTGCGCGTGGTTGCGCGAGAAGGCCGAGAAGCCGCGCAGGTCGAGGCCGAACAGGCAGGCGTGGCGGGATTGTACGGTGCCGAGCCCGCCGCCGCTCTCGGCGAGGGCGCCCGCGACCCGGCGGGGCACGAAGCGCGCGAGGCTGGTGCGCTCCCGCTCCATGCGCAGGGCCGTGGTCACCGCCGCCTGGAGGCGCCGCACCCCGTCGATCACCACGAGGCTGGCGGCCAGGAAGGTCAGGAGGCCGGGCACTTCCTCCTCGAAGGTCACGTGCGGGCCGAGCAGCGCGCTCTCGGGGACCAGGAAGGCGAACAGGAGGGTGAGGCCCCATCCCAGGCCCACCAGCCCTGAGAAGGCCGCCGTGTGCCACACCCGCATGCTGAGCCCGGTCTGGAGCAGCAGGAGGAAAGCCGGCAGACGGCTGACGGCCGTGGCAGTCTCCTCGGTCTCCACCGCGCCGACCAGCATGTGCTCGACGAGGAGGAACAGGGCCACGCCGGCATTGAGTAGCGTTGCCGTCCAGGCCAGCCATTCGGTCGTGCGCTCGCCCGCCCGGTCGCTCTGGCTCGCGCGCCAGTCGGCGAGACCGAGGCCGAGGGAGAACAGCGCGTAGATGCTGAGGCCGACCCAGTGATGGGCCGAGTGGTTCGATCCGTCATAGCCCTGCGCGGTGGCGAGCAGCACCAGGACGATGACGAGATGAAGCACCAGCGAGCGGCGTCCCGAAGCCGCCTGGAGGCGGCGCAGGATGGTGGGGTCACCCAGGTTCGGACGGCGACGGGACGGAATGCGCATGACGGGACGATCGATTGGAGGGATCGCGGGGGCTTAGCACCCTGTGCGTCCGCGGCGTCATAACAACTCCGAACCGCGCGTCTCGCAGGTGGCACGGTTCGGCCGCAGCGCTGCGTCGCCCTGGCCAGGACGAGGTCCCGCACTTGACGAGGTCCCGCACTTCTCGCAACCCGTGAAGCCAGGAATGGCGGGTCTCGACGGTGCGCCGACCGGCAGTGATCCGCGGGAGAGCATCATCGCCGGCGATCCGGCGAACGGGATCTCAGAGGGCGCCTTCGCGGATCGCGCCGGGATCGGCCAGGGCGTGCAGCAGGCGCGCCGCGTTGTGGGCGAAGCGCAGGGTCACGGCTTTGCGCCGGGGACCGCTCAGGGGATGATCGGCGGGATCGCGCAGGATGGCTGCCCCGAAGGCATCGGCGACGATGAGGCCGGCCTCCTCCGGCGTCAGGGTGGTGGAGAGCGTCTCGGGGATGGCGAAGTAGAAGCGGTCGCAATAGTCGCGGTAATCCGGCCATTTCCGATCGGCACGAAAATCGGCCACGCTCGACTTGATCTCCACGATGGTCAGGCGCCCGGCCGGGCACAGGGCGATGATGTCGGCGCGCCGACCGTTCGCCAGGGAAAATTCCGGAATGGTGACGTGGCCGAGTTCGGCGAACAGACGCCGGACGCCGCGTTGGACCTGGAGCGCGGTGGCCGACTGACGCCGGTCGGGCGGAAGGAGGACGGTCGCGAGGGCTGCTGACATACGGCTCTGATGGATCGGGAATTTGTCCCGAATCGGGATCGACCACAGGAAATCAGCCGCCGCGCGGCTTGTCACCTGCGACCCCGTTGCGCGGGCATCGGCGCCAAGCATCACCCGCTAAGCATCACCCGCCGAGCATCACCCGACGGTCAGAACGTCCGAGGCGTGCAGGGCCGCCCGGATCGCATCGAATCCGTCGGTGAGCGCGGCCGGACCCGGCTGCAGGATCAGCGGCGATTTGATTTCGTGGATGCGGCCGGCCGCGACGGCGGGGATCGCGTCCCAACCGGGGCGGGCGCGGATACGATCCGGGTTCACGCGCTTGCCGCACCAGGAGGCGAGGATCACGTCCGGCCGCGCGGCGATCACCGCCTCCGCGGTGACGATCCGATCCTTGGCCGCCGGTTCCCGGCTGAGGTCTGCGAAGACATCGTCGCCGCCCGCCTGCGCGATCAGGTCCGAGACCCAGCCGATCCCGGAAATCATCGGCGCGTCCCATTCCTCGAAATACACGCGCGGCCGCGGCCGGCCGACGCTCTCCCGGGCGACGCAGTCGATCCGCTCGGCGAGGCGCGTGGCCAGGGCGTCGGCGTCGGCAGGCACGCCCACCAGGGCACCGACGGTGCGGATCATGGCGAGGCAGCCGGGCAGGTCGCGCTGGTTGAACAGGTGCACGGCGATGCCGGCCCGGGCCAGGTTGGCCACGATCTCCGCCTGCAGATCGGAGAAGGCGAGCACGAGATCGGGGCTGAGGGCCAGGATCTTCGGCAGGTCGGCCGAGGTGAAGGCCGAGACCCGCGGCTTCTCGCGGCGGACCCGCGCCGGCCGCACCGCATAGCCCGAGACCCCGACGATGCGGTCCTCCTGTCCCAGCAGATACAGGGTCTCGACCGTCTCCTCCGTCAGGCAGACGATGCGCTCGGGTGGAAAGCACCGCATGGCGCTCAGCCTTTGAAGTAGGCGAGCAGGCCGGCGCCGGGAGCCAGCATCAGGAAGGCCCAGGCCAGGGCCGAGGTCACGTTGGCGATCTGGAACGGCAGGCGTTTAACGCCGAACACGCCGGCGATGAGAGGCACCACGGCGCGGGCCGGGCCGATGAAGCGCCCGATCAGGATGCCGCCCGCGCCCCACTTATGGCAGAAGCGCTCGGCGCGCTCGACGAGCGCGGGGTAGCGCCGCATCGGCCACATCTGCTTGGCGCCCTCCTTGTAGTAGTGCCCGAATTCGTAGGAGACCCAGTCGCCCAGGGCTGCGCCGAAGGCGCCGGCCAGCATCACCGGCCAGAACGGGATGCCGACCGAGCCCATCAGCGCCCCGATGCCGAGAAGCAGGAAGGTGGCGGGCACCAGCAGCGACAGGAAGGCCAGGGATTCGCAGAAGGCGAGGATGCCGACGATGAGCGGCGTCCATCCCTGGTTCGCCTCCACGAAGGCGAGGGTGCTGGTGCGGAGGGCTTCGAAATCCATGTCGTCCGGAAATCCATCATGGCTGAGTGTGTCGGGCGCGGGTCGGAGCCCTGACCCCGAATGCGGACCGGACCGGTTGCGCCGCTGTGGCGAAAGCCCTGTGCCGGGGCAAGCCGGGGTCACACGAAGGAGGGTGCGAAGGCGGGAGACCTTGCGGTAAGGGCTGGCACGACCGATCCTTCGGCGCGCGTCTTTGGGAGAAAACGGTTTGAACATCCTCTCGATTCAGTCGCACGTCGCCTTCGGCCATGTCGGCAACGCGTCCGCGGTGTTTCCGATGCAGCGCCTCGGTGTCGAAGTCTGGCCGATCCACACGGTTCAGTTCTCCAACCACACCGGCTACGGCGCCTGGCGCGGCCGGGTGTTCGACGGACCCGCGATCGAGGATCTCGTCGCCGGCATCGCGGAGCGCGGGGTGCTCGGCACCTGCGACGGCGTCCTGTCGGGCTACATGGGCTCGGCCGACATCGGCACCGCCATCGTGCGGGCGGTGGCCTCGGTGCGGGCGCTCAACCCGAAGGCGCTCTATGCCTGCGATCCCGTGATGGGCGATACCGATCGGGGCATCTACGTGCGCCCTGGCATCCCGGAATTCATGCGCGACCAGGCGGTTCCCGCCGCCGACATCGTGACCCCGAACCAGTTCGAGCTGAATCACCTCTCGGGCCTGCCGACCGGGACCCTGGCGCAGGCCAAGCGCGCGGTGGCCTCGGTACAGGCCCTCGGCCCCCGGGTCGTGCTCGTCACGTCGCTGATCACCGACGACACCCCCGCCGACGCCATCGACCTGATGGCCGGGGAGGGCGGGCGGTTCTGGCGGCTGCGCACGCCACGCCTGCATCTCGACGTGAACGGGGCCGGCGACGCCATCGCGGCCCTGTTCCTGGTGCATTATGCCCGCACCGGCTCGGCGGCCGAGGCCCTCGGGCTGGCGGGGGCGTCGGTCTATGGACTGCTTCGGCGGACGGCCGAGGCCGGCTCGCGCGAGATCCTGACGGTGGCCGCGCAGGACGAGTTCGTCACGCCGAGCGAGACGTTCCCGGTGGAGACGGTCTAGCCAAGACGGGTTAGCCAAGACGGTTGACGCGAGACGGTTGAGCCAGGACGGTTAAGGTAAGGCGGTCTAGGCAAGACCCTCCAGGGTTGTATCGCCCCCCGTTCGGAGATCCTCACCATGACGCGCCGCTTCGTGACCCTCGACGTGTTCACCGACACCGCCCTCGCCGGCAACCCCTTGGCGGTGGTGCTGGATGCCGAGGGTTTGGACACGGCCGCCATGCAGGCCCTCGCGGGCGAGTTCAACCTGTCCGAGACGGTGTTCGTGCTGCCGCCCGAGGCGTCGCGCCACCGGGCCCGCCTGCGCATCTTCACACCCGCCACCGAATTGCCCTTCGCGGGGCACCCCACCCTCGGCACGGCCGTGCTGCTGGCGCTCCGCGACCGAAGGGCCGGCCTGACCGACGCGCTGGCCTTCGGGCTCGAAACCACGCTCGGGACCCTGGCCTGCGTGATCGTGCCGGGGGAGGGACGCGGCACCGGCCGGTTCAAGATGCCGGTCCTGCCCGAGTTCCTGGGCGATGGCCCGGAGCCGGACGCGGTCGCCGCCGCACTTGGCCTGGAGCCCGCCGAGATCGGCTTCCTGCGTCATGCCCCGAGCCGCCACGGGGCCGGACCGGGCTTCCTGTTCGTGCCGCTGGCGAGCCGCGAAGCCCTCGGGCGCGCACGCGTGGTGTCGAGCGCGCTCGCGGCCCTGGGACCGCCTGCGGCGCTCTATTGCTACACGCCCGACCCGGAGGGGCTCGGCCATCGCTACCAGGCCCGGATGTTTGCGCCTCATCTGGGCGTGCCGGAGGACCCGGCGACGGGGTCGGCGGCGGCGGCCTTCGCGGGGGTGATGATGCAGTTCGAGCCCCTCGGCGAGGGCGAGCACGACATCGTCCTAACCCAGGGCGTCGCGATGGGCCGCCCGAGCACCATCGGGGTGCAACTCTGCATCGAGGCCGGCGCCCTGCGCTCGGTGGAGATCAGCGGCAGCGCCGTGCTGGTCAGCGAGGGAACCCTGCTTGTCTGAGTCCTTCACGTGGACGCGGCTGCGCCACCTCGAAGCGCGGCTGGTGGCGCATGACTGGGCCTGGGCCCGCGACAATGCCGAGACCATCGCCGCCACCTGGGCGCGGCGCTGCGCGGAGCGGTCCGGCCTGTTCGACGGGCGCGTTCTCCTCGCCCGCGCCTGCCGCATCACGGGGGATCGCTGCGAGATCGACCTGTTCGAGGTCGCGTACTCGCAGTTCCTGGCCTTCCGGCAGGCCGGATCGCCCGATCCCGCAGTGACCAACGCCTTCGCGGCCATCGTGCCGTGGACCGCCGACGGCGCGGCTCTCCTCGGCATCATGGGGTCGCACACCGCCAATGCGGGCCAGATCTACTTCGCCTGCGGAACGCCGGACCGGGACGACATCCGCCCGGGCGGAGAGGTCGATCTCGCCGGCAGCGCCGCCCGCGAGTTTCGTGAAGAGACGGGAATCGCCCTGGCCCCGGACGCGGCGGAGGCGTGGGTTCTCCTCAGCGGTGAGAGCCAGCGCGCCTTCCTGCGGCCGGTCCGCTTCGCGGAGGAGGCCGATGCGCTGCTGGCCCGGATGGAAGCGCATCGCCGGGCCGAGGCGGCGCCGGAACTCGCCGGCTTCGTCACCGTGCGGGGGCGCGACGACCTCGATCCCACCCGCATGCCCCCCTTCGTGCGGGCCTACCTGGAGGGCGCCTTCGCGGGGACCTACGGGTAGCCGTAGCGCGCCTTCGCGGCCGCGAGCAGACCGAGCGCTTCCCGGTCGCGTCCACCCTGGCAGGCCGTCGCGGCATTGCGCAGGTCGGTGCTGAAGCGCTCGCCCACGGGGGCGTTGAGATTGCCGGTCGCGACATCGCTGTCGACCACCGCCTGAGTCCGGGCGATGGCCGGCCCGCAGCCACTGCCCTGTGGAAGAGGCGCGGCGACCACGGGAGCGGCGGCGACGGCCGCGGCCGATGGGGTTGAGGCGGTCGGCTTGCAGGCCCCGACGAGGCCGGCGGTGACGAGGACGACGACGAGGCTGACGCGGGACACGGCGGCTCCTGACAACGAAGGTGCCGGCAAACGGCACAGCTTGATCCGGGCCGGTTCTGCGCTGCCTCGCAGGGCCGGTCAATCCGGCATGCCGCTCCGTCCCGGCGAAGCTCCGGAGGCGGAAAACACGGCAGGACGGCGCGAAGGCGTCGCCCTGCCGCTATTTGGCGCCGTTATTTCGACTTGTCGGCGATCGCCTTCAGGCCGGACTCGTAGATGCCCGAGATGGCATCGACCGCGACGGTGTCCGGAGCGCCCTTCGCCTTGAAGCTGCCGGTCCACTTGACCGTCGAGCCCGTGCCCTTCGGCATGACCGACAGAGTGGAGCTGTAATCGCTGACCGGCAACGGGCCGGAGACGATGGCGTAGGTGTAGGACATCGCCTTGTCGTCACGGGCCGTCTGCGATTCGACGATGGTACCGCCGCCCTTCAGGCTGAGGGTCCGGAGGGACTTGCCGCCCTCCTGCGACAGGACACACTTCTCGATCGCCGGATGCCATTGGCCGATCCCGCAGAAATCCCCGATCGTCGACCAGACCTTGGCCGGGGGCGCCGCGACCTCGGTGGATTTGGCGACGTCGAGGGCATAGCCCGGGAGGGTGCCGGCGAGGAGCGCGAGGGTGGGCAGCGCGAGGGTGCGCGTGAGCGTCCGCAGCATGGTGGGGGTTCCTTCCTGATGTTTTTTCTTGGGTGAGCGGACTGTTTTGCCCGCCGGACCGTGCGAGGCCCGAATGGCAAGCTAGGCAGAGTTGCGCTGGCGGCAATGCGCAGCGATCCGATCGTGGTGGTTATCGCCTGCGATCGTGCGCCAGAACCGCCCCGGAGCTGCCTTCGACCGAAATTCCTGCGTCCCGGCCGCAGCTTGCAGCTTGCCCAGCCAGCCCCGAACCTTGTCAATCCGCGGCCCAGGGTCTACGACAGCCGCCTTCGCAACGGTTCGCGCGCCCCGTCGACGCGCCCTTGCCCCTCGGGAGAGACGAGCCTTGGCCAGTGCCGGCTCCACGCGCCGCTTCACCGACGCCGCTTCCGCGGCGGCTCGGTCGCGCGCGTCTCTCGTCCTCCTGCGTCTCCTTATCCGCCCCTGAGGGCCGTCCGGGCGCGTGCGCCTGGGCTCTCAGGGGAGCGCATCCGCGAGACCCGTGACGGCGCTGGCCGCCCGGGCTCCCTCGACACCACCGGCGTCCGCGCCCGTCCGGGGCCACGCCGCGACAGGATTCCTCCGATGACCGCTTCCGTGACCGATTCCACACCCAAAGACCGCGTCCTCATCTTCGACACCACCCTGCGCGACGGCGAGCAATGCCCCGGCGCCACCATGACGCTCGACGAGAAGCTGGCGGTGGCCGAACTCCTCGACACGATGGGCGTCGACATCATCGAGGCGGGCTTCCCGATCGCTTCGCATGGCGACTTCGAGGCCGTGTCCGAGATCGCGCGCCGGGCCAAGCGCGCCACGATCGCGGGTCTCGCCCGGGCGATCCCGGCCGATATCGCCCGCGCGGGCGAGGCGGTGCGCCACGCTGTCCGGGGACGGATCCACACCTTCGTCTCGACATCGCCGATCCATCTCGCGCACCAGATGCGCAAGTCCGAGGACGAGGTGGTGGAGATCATCCTGAAAACCGTGACCCAGGCGCGCAACCTTGTCGAGGATGTCGAATGGTCGGCCATGGACGCGACCCGTACGCCGATCGATTATCTCTGCCGCTGCGTCGAGGCGGCGATCCGATCGGGCGCCACCACCATCAACCTGCCCGACACGGTGGGCTACGCCACGCCGGACGAGTACCGTCGAATGTTCCAGGACGTCCGAAACCGCGTGCCCAACGCCGACAAGGCGATCTTCTCGGTGCATTGCCACGATGACCTCGGCCTCGCCATCGCCAATTCCCTGGCGGGGCTCGAGGGCGGTGCACGGCAGGTGGAATGCACCATCAACGGCATCGGCGAGCGCGCCGGCAATGCCGCCCTGGAGGAGATCGTGATGGCGATCCGCACCCGTGGCGACGTGATGCCTTACGAGACCGGCATCGAGTCGACGATGCTGACGCGCGCCTCGAAGCTGGTCAGCCACGCGACGAACTTCCCCGTGCAGTACAACAAGGCGATCGTCGGTCGGAATGCCTTCGCCCATGAGAGCGGCATCCACCAGGACGGCATGCTCAAGCACACCGAGACCTACGAGATCATGACCCCGGCCTCGGTCGGCGTCGCCAAGACGTCGCTGGTGATGGGCAAGCACTCGGGCCGCGCCGCCTTCCGCTCGAAGCTGGAAGAGCTCGGCCTGAGCTTGAGCGACAACCAGATGCAGGACGTGTTCGAGCGCTTCAAGGCCCTGGCCGACCGCAAGAAGCATGTCTACGACGAGGATATCGAGGCCCTGGTCGATGAGAACCTCACGACCGCGCACCACCGCATCCGTCTCGTCTCCCTGTCGGTGATCGCGGGCACGCGCGGCCCGCAGCGCGCCACCCTCAAGCTCGACATCGAGGGACGCGTGGTCACCGAGGAGGCCGACGGCAACGGTCCGGTCGATGCCGTCTTCAACGCGATCCAGGCCCTGGTGCCGCACGAGGCCGACCTCGAGCTGTATCAGGTCCACGCGGTCACGGAGGGCACCGATGCCCAGGCCGAGGTCTCGGTTCGCCTGAAGAGCGGCGAACGCAGCGTCACCGCGCGCGGCGCGGACCCGGACACCCTGGTGGCCTCGGCCCGGGCCTATCTCTCCGCCCTCAACAAGCTCTCGGCCTCGGCCGTTCGCCTGCACGCCCAGAGCCCGGCGGCGGTTTAGCCGAGAAAATAACGCTCCGGGGGTGGACACCTCCGGAGCCCTTTGCTATCAGCCCCCTCGTCGCGGCGGACTTGGTGGGCCGCAGCGACCGCCGCAAGGCGTTGGGTGCATAGCTCAGTTGGTAGAGCAGCTGACTCTTAATCAGCGGGTCCAAGGTTCGAACCCTTGTGCACCCACCAAATCTCCTCAGACGGCCGAAGCTCTGGACCTACGTCCGGAGCTTTTGTGTTTTCGGAATCTTGCGAACATCATGACGACGGCTCGTCCAATCGGGGCCGGTCTCGGCTGGCGCCACGGTCGCCGGATCCTGCCTGCGCTGCGGTTCCACCGCTTCGCATTTAGCCTGTCGGTCATGTGTGCGGAGGTGGTCCTGGCGCGCTCTGCACCGATACGAGGCGTGAGATTCGGCGGAGAAGGCGCCTGTCGATCGCTTGCTTCGGGCAGGTGAGACGCTGCCGAGCCGTGGATGCGGAACGCGGTCGGTGTCGTTCAGCCCGGCAGCCACACGCCTGCCGGGCTGATGCAAATCAGCGCTTCAATCGAGCCAGCTGGATCTTACAGCAGGTCGTCGTTGGCCCACGCCCGAACGTAGTCGACGTTCATCTGGGCGGTCGGCATGGAGGCGTCGTACTTGCCCGGCCAACTGCCGGTGTCGCCGACGGCCAAGTTGACCAGCATGTACATCGGCTCATTCATATCGCGTGGTGTCGCCATCTCGGCGACTTTCGCCCCGTCGATATACCACTTGAGCGTGTCCTTCTGCCAGTCGACCCCGAAGGTGTGGAAGCCTTCCGTCAGATCCTCGGTCTGTACGGGGAAGCTCGTCAGGGTGTGACCGCCGATCTTGGAATGGGCTGACACGTAGGCGGTGTCCGTGTCGTGGCCCAGAAGCTCCATGACGTCGAGTTCGGTCCGTCCATTGTTGGCCGCGTTCAGCAGCCAGAAAGCCGGCCACATGCCCTGGCCCGCCGGCAGCTCGGCACGCATCTCGAAATAGCCGTAGGTCTGGGCGAACGACTTGGCCGTGGTGAGCACGCCCGAGGTGTAGGCCAGGCCCAGCGGGTTGCCGTCGTGATCCGGGGCCGCCGTGATGCTGAGGACGCCGTCCGAGATCGAGAACGGGTCCGTGCCAACGGATTTGTCCGTGTAGTACTGCGCCTCCTTGTTGGCCCCCAGGGTCCGATCCTGGCTGCCGATGCCGTACGTCGTCTTCCACACCGTGCCTTTGCCGTTGGCCGAGGCACTGAGGGTGTTGAACTCTTCCGCGAAACTCAGCTTCATGCCCGGATGTGACGGGTCCGCCGGCAAGGCGAAGTCGCCGGCCTTGAGGTTCGTGAGCGCCACGTTCTGCAAGGTCAGCGTCTCGCCGCCGCCGAGCGCGATGACGGTGTCCGAACTGACCTGCTTGGCTGCCAGCTTCAGCTCGGAGAAGCTGTGCAGGTTGACCCCCTCCATGCGGACCTTGTCGACGCCGGAGGTGAAGTCGGTGATGATGTCGCTGCCCTCGCCCTTGGCGATGACGAAGACATCCGCCCCGCCGCGGCCGGTCAGGATGTCGTTGCCGGCCTTGCCGTTGAGGGTCTGGGCGCCGCCATCGCCGGTGATCATGTTGTTGAGGCCGTTGCCGGTGCCGCTCTTGGCGTTGCTGAAGATCAGGTTCTCGACATTGGCGGAAAGCGTGTAATCCCGCCAGGCGACGACGACCGTGTCGACGCCGCCGCCGGGCGTCTCGACGACCTGATCGCTCGATTGCCAGATGTGATAGGTGTCGTCGCCGGTGCCGCCGGTCAGGACCGCACCACCCTTGTCCCAGCCCCAGATGTCGTCGTGTGTCGTCGTGCCCGGCCGTGCCGCTCAGGGCCTTGACGGCATTGTTGGCCTTGATTGTGTGGGTCGGCGTGGCACTTGCGCGGGCTGCCTCGCCCGTCTCAGCCGAGGGCGCAGCCAGCACGGGCGGAGCCACGACCAAGGGCGGCTTCGACAGCACGGGGGGAGCAGCGACAACGGGCGTCTCCGCGGAGGCTTCGAAGACGAAGTCGCCGGACTTCAGCGTGCCATTGGCATGGGCGGCGGTGAAGCGGCCGACGGCCGTGCCATGCTCGCGAATCTCGTAGGTGTGCAGCGTACCTTGACGGGCGATCTCGACCACGTTGGCATCGGCGGCAAAGCCGCGGAACACCAGTGTGTCCCCGCCGGCGGCGCCGGCCCCCTGAAAGTCGGTGATCCGGTCGAGGGCCGTGCCCGTCAGGCCGGCCGTCCCGGCCAGATCCGCCTTGCTGAAGACGAAGCGGTCGGCTCCGGCCCCGCCCGTCAGCAGGTCGACGCCGAGCCCACCGGTGATGATGTCGTTGCCGGCGCCGCCGTTGATGGTGTCGTTGCCCAGGGGTGCGATCGGGCCGCTGCTCGAACTGACCGGTGCGGTTGCGGAAACCACCGGCGCGAGCGTGCTCGACGCCGCCGGCGTGATCAGCGCTTCCGGCGAAGGCTTGACCACGGACGCCTCCGACGCCTCGAACACGAAGTCGCCTGACTTGAGCGCCTCCCCGGCATGGACGGCGGTGAAACGGCCGACGGCGACGCCGTTCTCCCGAATTTCGTAGGTGTGCAGCGTGCCCTGCCGGGCGATTTCGACCACGTTGGCATTGGCGGCAAAGCCGCGGAAGACCACCATGTCGCCGCCCGCGGCGCCGGCGCCCTCGAAGTCGGTGATCCGGTCGAGGGCGGCGCCCGTCAGGGTGGCCGTACCGGCGAGATCCGCCTTGCTGAACACGAAGCGGTCGGCCNGCCCTCGAAGTCGGTGATCCGGTCGAGGGCGGCGCCCGTCAGGGTGGCCGTACCGGCGAGATCCGCCTTGCTGAACACGAAGCGGTCGGCCCCGGCTCCACCCGTCAGGGTGTCGACGCCGAGCCCACCGGTCATGATGTCGTTTCCGGCGCCACCGTTGATTGTATCGTTGCCTGATGCACCAATGATGATGTCATCACCATCCTGGCCGGCAATCAGTTGTGCGCGCGTCCCGCGCGACGAGAGGTCGATCCGATCCGCACCCGCTTTGCCTGCGGTGTACTGAGCCGATAACAATGCCGTGTCCGCCATGGGTCGCTTACTTTCTCGCGATCGATGACGGACGATGCGAGCAGCCAAGTTAATGCAGGGCAAATACTGCCGGTTGTTCCCCAACTTAGCGTAGTGAGGTACTTGTTTCGTTAAAGATCAGTACCGCGACACAGACAAATTAATCTAAACATTGAGTTCAAAGGCCCCGGATGGAGCGAGTGCGGGAGCTGGTCGCGGCCTGCATCTGGCCAAGCGCCCGGACGTGCCGTCAATGGGCAGGGAGGGCGGCGGATATCGGTTCGCGGTCCGGCGCAGGCGACTGCGTTATGTCGAGGGCGGTTGCGCGGGCCTGCCGCACGATCCAGACCCCTCCATCCGGAGTTCCGACGTCAGGTGGACGTCGCCCCCTCACCGGACGAGGTCGCTCCCGGGAGGCAGTGCGCCGTGGCCAAAAGCGCGAGACGCGCCGTGCCCTGGCTTCCGCCAAAATCGTTTTCATGGGAGTGGCGGGCTAAAACCTTCCTCGCCGGAAGGAAGATCCGCCACCGGACCGGATGCTGCTGTCGGTCGACCCGACTGTGCCAGCAGCATCCGGTGTTTTTCTGTCAGCCCTGCCTGATCTGAAGTCCCGAAGACCCGGGCCTCTGCAGGCCGCGGCGTCGACGAAGCCGCCGGATCTCAGGGCCGGAGGTAAGGCACCAACAGACGCGGGTCAGTGGATGGCATCGTTGGCCCACGCGTGGACATAGTCGACGTTCAGCTGCGTGGTCGGCATGGAGGCGTCGTACTTGCCCGGCCAGCTGCCGGTGTCACCCACCGCCAGGTTGACCAGCATGTACATCGGCTTGTGCATGTCACGCGGGGTTGCCATCTCGGCCACCTTCGCGCCGTCGATGTACCATTCCAGCGTGTCCTTCTGCCAATCGACCCCGAAGGTGTGGAAGCCCTCGGTGAGGTCGTCCGTCTTGACGGGGAAGCTCGTCAGAGTGTGGCCGCCGATCGAGGAATGCGCCGTGGCGTAGGCGGTGTCCTTGTCGTGGCCCAGGAACTCCAGAACGTCGAGTTCGGCCGGCCACGTCCCGTCGGCGTTCATCTCGAAATAGCCATAGGTCTGGGCGAACGACTTGGCCGTGGTGAGCACGCCCGAGGTGTAGGCCAGACCCAGCGGGTTGCCGTCGTGATCCGGAGCCGCCGTGATGCTGAGGACGCCGTTCGAGATCGAGAACGGGTTCAAGCCGACGGATTTGTCCGTGTAGTACTGCGCCTCGTTGTTGGACCCCAGGGTCCGATCCTGGCTGCCGATGCCGAGCGAGCTCTTCCACACGGTACCGTTGCCCGTCGCCGAAGCGCTCAGGCCGTTGAACTCCTCGGCGAAGCTCAACGTCATGCCTGGATGCGACGGGTCCGCCGGCAGGGCGAAATCCTTCGCCTTGAGGTTTGTGACGGAAAAATTGTCCAGCGTCAGCGTCTCGCCGCCACCCAACGCGATGACGGTGTCCGAACCGACCTGCTTGGCCGCCGTCTTCAGCTCGGCGAAGCTGTGGAGGCTCACCCCCTCCAGGCGGACCTTGTCCACGCCGGAGGTGAAGTCGGTGATGATATCGCTGCCCTCGCCCTTGGCGATGACGAAGGTATCGGCCCCGCCGCGGCCGGTCAGGATGTCGTTCCCGGCCTTGCCGTTGAGGGTCTGGGCGCCGCCATCGCCGATGATCATGTTGTTGAGGCCGTTGCCGGTGCCGCTCTTGGCGTTGCTGAAGCGCAGGTTCTCGACATTGTCGGGCAGGATGTAGTCGCGCCAGGCGACGATGACCGTATCGACGCCGCCGCTGGGCGCCTCGACGACTTGATCGCTCGATTGCCAGATATGATAGGTGTCGTCGCCGGCGCCGCCCTTCAGGACAGCATTGCCCTTGTCCCAGCCCCAGATGTCGTCGTGACCGGCCGTGCCGCTGAGGGTCTGGACCGCATTGTTAGCCTTGATCGTGTGGGTCGGTGTGGCACTCGCGCGGGCCGACTCGCCCGTCTCAGCCGGTGGCGCGACCACCACGGGGGGCTTGGGCTCGACCGGAGGGGCAACCACCACCGGCGGCAGCGGCACGGGCGGCAGCGGAATGGTCGTCGATGCAGAGGCGCCGACAACGTCGACGGATACCATCAGGTCGCCGGCATGAACGACGTTCAAGCGGCCCACGGCGGTCCCGTTCTCCTGAATTTCGTAGGTGTGCAGCGCGCCGCGGCTGCTGATCTCGACCACGCTGGCATCGGCGGCGAAGCCCTCAAACACCAGGGTGTCCCCTCCGGCGACGCCGGCCCCCTGGAAGTCGACGACCCGATCGAGGGCTGCGCCCGTCAGGTTGGCCGTGCCGGCGAGATCCGCCTTGCTGAACACGAAGCGGTCCGCTCCGGCCCCGCCCGTCAGGGTGTCGGCGCCGCGGCCACCACGAATCGTGTCCTGACCGGCGCCCCCATTGATCTTGTCGTTGCCCGTCCCCCCGATGAGGACGTCATTGCCGTTGCCGCCCGCGATCAGCTGGGTCTGCGTGCCGCGAGAAGAGAGATCGATCCGATCCGCGTTCGCAGTCCCTGCGGTGTATTGCGCTTTCGACTGGGTTGTACTTGCCATCCGTCACTCACATTTTGCTTCCGACGGAGGGAACCTAGAGCACTATGAACAAGTTTATGCAACCCCTGAGCCGGTAATTGGCTCAGTGCGTCCAGATTTCGCAGGCAATCGCGCTTGTATCCGACCGCGAGCCCTGCTTCTTTGAAGCTACAAAGATCGACGCTACCAGAATTTTATGCCTTGTTGTTTTTTGGCAACGCGAAATATATTAGCCGATTTGGCAAAGTGCTGAATTCCTAGAGATGTAGTCCTATAAGAATGCGGTCTGGTCTTGAAAATATTCTTACAGACCCCGGTCAAGCCCCTCGCATCGCCCGCTCCCGATGATGCCGGCAACCCGATGCCGGAGATTGGCCCAGGGACGATCGCGGCGATGGTTTGCCTGGACCGGAATACAGCCCTGGTGAGTCCTTTCGAGACCGATACGTCCCACCGTACGGCCAGCGAGGTCCCCGTCATCGGCGGCGTTTGAACGACGTCTACACGATCGGGATTCAGAATACCAAGATCGTCGAGACGGCCGGTGCTAGCACTGCCACCGTCATCGGCTTGGGCGGCCGCGACATGCTGGGGGGCGACATCGAGAACCTTAGTATTCAGGGCATCAGCATCGGCAAGGCGCACCCCCAAACCTTTGGCGGACGCCTCGACAACGCGGGGCTCAGCCGAGCCCTTGCTTAGAGGCCGACCGAAGGCCTTCTCCTTCGAACGCAGGTCCGAACCAGTGCTGCCGGAGCCGGGACCTCGCGGCCGGTCATCTCAGTCAAACTGTGTGGCCGGGGAGCCGGTGGGCCGGTTCGCGTGAGGGCGCAGGCTGCTCGTGTCCGGTCGGGGAGTTGGGACCCTTCAGGAAGGGCGCTCGGACCGGACCCCTTCCTGGCGTTCAGGCGAAGGCGTAGTCGCTGGTCGTCAGCACCTGACCCGGCGCACCGCCCGCGCTGACCAGGATCTGCCCCTCCGACAGGCCCGCATCGTCCTGGACTTGGTACACCCACGCATTGCCTGAAACACCGACCAGCTCCAGCGTCGAGCCCGCGGCAAAGCCCGTGAAGCGGATCACATCGCCCCCAGCCTGGCCTGCGCCCTGGAAATCCACGATCAGGTCGGTGGCACCCGTCAGGGAAAGATCGCCGCGCGCGATGTGGAAGGTGTCGTTGCCCGCACCGCCACCCAGGCGGTCGGCGCCCATGCCGCCCGTGAGGCTGTCGTTGCCGGCACCGCCCGTGACGATGTCGTTGCCCGCACCGCCGTTGAGCGCGTCGTTGCCCGCCCCACCCCGAAGGGTGTCGTCGCCCGCCAGACCCGCGATCTGCACGCGCGTGGTGGCGGAGGCGTAGTCCAGCGTATCGGCGCCGGCCGTGCCGCGCACATAGCTGCCGGTCGCGGTTTGCCCGACGAGGACGCTCACGGTGGCCGTATCGCTGAGCCCGGTCCCGTCCTCGACCTGGTAGGTGAAGCTGGCCTGACCCGTGAAGCCGGCCTTCGGCGTGAAGACGACCTGCCCGTTGCCGAGGCTCACCGAGCCGTTGGCGGCGTCGCCGACCGCCGTGAGGGTGAGCGTGTCGCCATCGGCGTCGGTGTCGTTGCTCAGGAGTTGCGCGATCGGAATGACCAGAGGCTGGCCGGCACCGGTGGCGCCGCTGTCGTTGCTGGCTTCGGGCGCGTCCGCCACCGGCGTGACCGTGAGAACGATGGGGGCGTAAGTGAGAGGGCCGCCGTTGGGACCGGATATGAGGTCAAAGGTATCGGTACCGTTGAAGTCCGGATCCGGCTGATAGTAGATGAGCTGGTTGCGGCCGTTTTCCGGATCGTCTTCTTGATAGACCACGCCGTGTTCGGGCTGATCGTAGCTGGTCCCTCCGCCATTGGCGATGATGTAGCTGGCGACGAAGACGCGCGTGTCCTCCGAAACCGTGATCGACCGCGGCTCCGGAGCGGGCTCCCCGTAAAGGATCTGCACCGTGCCGGTGCTGGTGAGACCCTCCTGATCGGCAACCGTGTAGACGAAGGTGGCCACGCCCTCAGCACGGATGGACGGATTGCCGACGGAAAAATAGATGGCATCGGTATTGGGGTCACTTAAGGAAGCCCAGTCTCCCGTGCCGGTGCCGGGCTTTGGCTCGATCGCCACCAGCGTCAGAGGGCCATCCTCAGGATCTCTGTCGTTTTGGGTGAGATCCGAGAAGCTGAAGAACTGCTGAAAATCATCGTAATAGGGACGGACATCGAGGATATCGTCCTGGGTCACAGGTGCAAGATTCCCGCCAGCTGCCATGATCGGCCTCCCTAATTGTTCAAGTATTTTATGACGCGCTTGGATACTGCGCAATTCGGATTGTTAACAATCCGAAGACCGAGGCCGGCAGCTGATTCTGTTCGCGGACGTCTCACGCGCCGGCGCGCCGCGAAAAGCCGTTCCCGATCCCGTCTTCATCCGAGAACCGCGCCCGATCCAGGACGGGCGCTTCGCGATAGATGCAGACACGGCATGGGTTCGGCCATGCCGCGATCGGGATTCCCGGGTTCAGGTCCAGGTGCGGGTGCAATGCAGGCAAGGCACCCCGGCGAATCGGACCGGGTCCCATCCGATCGAGTTCCCGACCTTGTGAAGCGACGCCTGCGCTGCCGAATGTCAGCGGCTGCCGCGCTGCGTCAGCACGGTCGGGACGGTCCGCAACAGGATGGCCATGTCGCGTGAGAAGCTCCAGCGCGTGGCGTAGTCGAGGTCGAGGGCGACCCGCTCGGCGTACGAGCAATCGCTGCGCCCCGACACCTGCCACAGGCCGGTCACTCCAGGCGTGACCGAAAAGCAGGTCGCGAACGCCGCGCCGTAGCGCTCGATCTCGCTGGAAACGATCGGGCGGGGGCCAACCAGGCTCATCTCGCCGCGCAAGACGTTCACCAATTGGGGCAGCTCATCCAGGCTGGTCTTGCGCAAGATCGAGCCGAGCTTCGTGATCCGTGGATCATGAGTGAGCTTGTGCGTCGCCTCCCATTCGTGCCGCGCGGCGGGGTTCGCCGCCAGATGCGCGCGCAGCACGGCATCGCCGTCCGTGATCATGGACCGGAACTTGAGGCAGCCGAAGTGGCGGCCATCGCGTCCAATCCGCATGTGGCGGAAGATCGGCGCCTTGCGGTCGCTCGCCCAGACAAGCAGGCCGAGCATCAGCAGCAGCGGGAGGAGCAGAAAGAGCGCGATGGCGGCAACGGAAATATCCAATCCACGTTTGCCCAACACTTCCAGCATGGACGGAGCGTCCGCGTGTGAATTTGCCATCACAAGCGTTCGCGCAGCGCGATCCGATGTGTTCTTCCAAGGGCCAAACGGCATCGTCGCGGTGCTCAAGATTAGGATTAACTCCGTCCTAACGTCGAGCTGGCGAAAAGGGTTCATACTTATATTTGCGGCGCCAGTCCTGCACTGATGTTGATCTGCTCGCGTAGAGCGGGGCGTGATCTGCGGGCGACCTGTCCTGTCGTGGCTCCTGTTCGGATCGGCGCGCAGAAACCGAGCGCCGCGTGCCGTCGGACCGCATCGTGGACGTTGTCGATCAGGCTGCAGCAGGTCCTCCGGGTCGTGCCGGCGCAAAGAAGCGAGGGGCCGGCGAGACTCCGGGCATTCGTCCGGCGCGTTCGGACCTTCAGGAGGTCGTACCCTCGAGGAGGACCCTTATCCCTTCGGACACCACGGATGGATCGTAGGCGTGCGGCCCATCGTACTCGACCGCCATCACCTCATAGCCGGCCTCTCGCAACTGGGCGACGTGGACCCGGGCGCTGCGGGCGATCGGAATCTGCTCGTCGCGTGTGCCGTGCGACAGGAAGATCCGCGGCGCCCCCGATTGCAGGTGGACGGAGAGGAAGCCCGCCGAGGAGACGAGGAGGTGGGTGACCACGTGGCCGTTGGCGAGGCCGAGGGAGAGCGTGTAGCTGCCGCCATCCGAATGGCCCGCGAAGATGAGGTGCGTCGGGTCGAGGAGGTAGCGCGCGCTCACCTCGGCGAGCGCCTGATCGAGCCGCTCGCGGTCGGGACCATGCCCGCCGATCACCAGATCCCAGGTCGGGAACAGCGATTGGGGCGCCAGAAGCAGGAAGCCGCGTGCCTTTGCGTGGTCCTCCAGCATCGGCAGGATCTTCTCGGCACTGCCGCCGCCTCCGTGGAACAGCACCACCAGGGGCGTCGGCCGGCGCGGCACGATCCCATCCGGCACCACCAGCATCGCGTCGCGTTCGGCAAACAATTCCAGGGCATGGCGCCCCGGAGGCAGGGGCGGCTTCGTCGGAAGCCGATGGGCGAAGGTGAGCCGCCCGGCGAGCTGGGGATCGATCATGCGAACCTCTGTGGCGGATGGGTGGGGCGGCGCCGAGGGCCTGCTAGTCCGCCTTGTCCACCGGAAGCGGTTTGATTTTCAGCTGGTCGATCGACCAGAGCCATCCGCCGCTGGCCTGACGCCGGGCCGTCTCGGTCGAGATCGTGCCGTTGGGCAGGCGCGCAAAGGTCATGGCAAGGTCACCGTTGCGGATCGCCGGCAGGGCCTCGGCCGCCGGAAAGTCCGACTTGCGGGCGAGCAGGTCGGCATAGAACTTCCGGATCTCGGCATGCCCGGTCGCCACCACCCGGCCGGCGGCCAGCACGGCATCCGGTTCGTAGAGCGCCACCAGGCCCTCCACGTCACCCGCATTGGCGCGTTCGTTGAAGAGGCGGGCCAGATCTTCCGGGGCTTGCGCAGTCAATGCAGGTGCGGCTGACGCCGGGGCCGTGTCGGTGGTGCGATCCGAATGGGTCATGGCAGATCCTTCCGTAACGGAGGTGGTGGACTCTCAGGACAGCAGCGTGCCGGCCGCATCGCGGACAGCCACCGCGACGGGTATGCCGGCCTGGACGCTCTCGGAGACGGTGCAGAAGCGCTGGAACTGCTCCAGCACCCGGTCGATGCGCGGCACGGCGTCGGCCGTCGCCCCGAGGATGATGGCGATCGTAATCCCGGTGATGCGGAGGCGGTTCTCGGCATTGCGCGTGACCTCGCAATGGGCCTCGGCCCGAATCCCGCCCGCATCCTGCTTGTACTTTCCGAGCGCGAACACGAGGCTGGCACACAGGCAGTTGGTTACGGCGCTCATCAGCAACTGCTCGGGAAAGGGACCCTCGCCCTTGCCGATCGGCACGGCCTCGTCGACGATCAAGTGTGGCAGGATGCTGCCGAAATCGACCGCGAATTTGTAGCCTTCGATCTGCGTGATTGTGATGCTCGGGCTCGGCCCCATCGCGTGTCTCCCTCAGACGACCATTTTCTGTCGGCACCGATCCGAGAACGTTCCGGCTCGCCTCCCTGCTCCGACCCCTTCCGCGGGCAGTCACGGCCGGCCTCATGGCCCCGGTGTGAAACCCACGAGCGGTGCGGAACGCCTCGGTTGACACCCTCTAATCGTTGGCATACCAAATACCAACGACGGAAGCAGAGAAAAAGCAAGTCGTCGAAACAGCAAGTCCTCGCAACGCCAACGTCTGGGTTCCGGCCCGGCGGAGAACAGAGGAGTGTCCGATGCCGAAATCCCTGAGCCTTTCGATCCGACGATGCGGAGTGCGAGGCCGCCGGCAGACGGCATGACCATGGCGCAGGACGTCGATTTCGCGGCGCTGGTGGCGGCGGCGGGGGACGCGGTGGTGGTGTCTGATCCTGCGGGGGCGATCACCGTCTGGAATCCGGCCGCAACGCGCATCTTCGGGTACGCGGCGGAGGAGGCGATCGGCCAGTCCCTCGATCTCATCACCCCGGAGCGACAGCGCAAGCGCCACTGGGACGGGTACGCCAAAACCATGGCGACGGGGGTGACCAAGTATGGCGCCGACGTCCTGCGGGTTCCGGCGATCCACAAGGACGGGCGCGCGCTCTCCATCGCCTTCACGGTCGGGCTGATCCACGGTCCCGACCAGAACGTCACCGGAATCGCCGCGATCATCCGCGACGAGACCGAACGCTGGAACGACGAGCGCACCCTGCGCCGGCGCCTCGCAGACCTCGAATCCCGCGTCGCTTGAAGGCGGCGCGCCGGATCGGACCAGGACGACTCTGAAGCCGCGTCTTCACCGGTCGTGTTGGCCAAACCAGAACCCGGATCGACCGGGCAGAATGTCGGATAACGGCTTCCAACCAAGTCTATCGGTTTAAGCGACAGGGAGAACGCCACGATGAGCAAGCCGCTCGAGGGTACCAAGATCATCGATTTCACCCACGTCCAGGCTGGCCCGGCCTGCACGCAGCTCCTGGCCTGGTTCGGCGCCGACGTGATCAAGGTCGAGCGCCCCGGTGCAGGCGACGTGACGCGCACGCAGCTTCGCCATGTCGAGGATGCCGATGCGCTCTACTTCACGATGCTCAACTCCAATAAGCGTTCGCTGACGCTCGACACTAAGACCCCCGAGGGCAAGGAGGTTCTCGAGAACCTTATCAAGCAGTCCGACGTGATGGTCGAGAATTTTGGTCCGGGTGCGCTGGACCGTATGGGCTTCTCCTGGGCCCGCATCCAGGAACTCAACCCGGGCATGATCCTCGCCTCGGTGAAGGGCTTCTCGGACGGCCACCATTACGAGGATCTGAAGGTCTACGAGAACGTCGCCCAGTGTGCGGGCGGTGCCGCTTCGACCACCGGCTTCTGGGACGGCCCGCCCACCGTGTCGGCCGCCGCCCTCGGTGACTCGAACACCGGCATGCATCTGGCCATCGGCATCCTCACGGCGCTTCATCAGAAGAACAAGACCGGCAAGGGCCAGAAGGTCGCCGTGTCGATGCAGGATTCGGTGCTCAACCTGTGCCGCGTGAAACTGCGCGACCAGCAGCGTCTCGATGCCCTCGGCTACCTCGAGGAATACCCGCAATATCCGCACGGCGAGTTCACGGATGTGGTGCCGCGCGGCGGCAATGCCGGCGGCGGCGGCCAGCCGGGCTGGGTGCTCAAGTGCAAGGGCTGGGAGACCGACCCGAACGCCTACATCTACTTCACCATCCAGGGCCATGCCTGGGCGCCGATCTGCAAGGCGATCGGCAAGGAAGAGTGGATCGACGATCCGGCCTACAACACGGCCCGGGCTCGCCAGGACAAGATCATGGACATCTTCGGTACCATCGAGGCGTGGCTGGCCGACAAGACCAAGTTCGAGGCCGTCGACATCCTGCGCAAATTCGACATCCCGTGCTCGCCGGTGCTGTCGATGAAGGAACTCTCGGTCGATCCGTCCCTGCGCGCCAGTGGCACCATCGTTGAGGTCCCGCACCCGAAGCTCGGCTCGTACCTGACGGTGGGAAGCCCGATCAAGTTCTCGGATATGCCGGTCGAGGTGAAGGCCTCGCCGCTGCTGGGCGAGCACACCGACGAGGTCCTGCTCGACCTTGGCTACACGCAGCAGCAGATCGAGCATCTGCACCAGGCCCGGGCCGTCTGAGGCGAAATCCGCCGCAACATCCCGAGAATGAATACAACGGCGCGCCGCGAGGCGCGCCGTTCTTCGTTCGTGCCCGGACGATCTGCGGTCTGTTCGCCCGCCGGGGGCGGTCTGCTACCCTGCGAGGATGCGGCCTTCCGATGTGGCCAGGGATCGGACCGCACGGTGGCGGTCAGTGCGACGGTCTGCGGCGCCTGACGTTACGGGGCCGCAGAATTCGCCACGCTGCCCCGCAGGATTCGCTGCAGGAGCTTGAGATCGTGACGGACGATCCGCCGATGCGCCGGTGCGACCGGCAGCATGTAGAGGCGCCCGAAGGCATTGTGGGTGACGACGGAGGCCGTGATCGTCAGTCGGCGGCCCTCGGTGGCGATGCAGATCATGACGTCGAGGTGCCGGTCCCGCTCGGTCAGGATCAGCACGTCGGGTTCAGCATGCTCGACGAGGAAGAAATCCAGCCGCTCCCCGGCCCTGACCTGCTTCGGGTTCGCTCGGCCGTATCCGCCGATGCGCTTGACGCCGAACGGCGCGGATATCGCATCGCGAAGACGGAACGCCAGCCGCATGAGGGGGCGGGGGGCGCCGGTCATGAGATTCCACGCCTCGAGCGGGGTGACCGCAACGGGAAGCAGGATCGACTGCACATCGTGGAAGTCGAGATCCGCGACCGGCTGCAGGGTTCGGGCAGGGCTCATGGTAGCCAACGTCCTGTCTCGACCTGAGGACAACCGTGGCCTGTACCATACGCGCTCGGCACGCTGCGGACAGGCCGCTCGGCGCATGCCTCGAACGGGCATCCAGGCTGTGGACGCGCAGAACCCGGCGTCGATGGGGCGACCGGATCGGTCCGGGCGATCAGGCTGACGGGTCACCCGGCACACATCAGGTGCGCGTCGTCGTCCGATCCTCCGACGTGCTTTCCGTCCGGATCAGGCCGGGATGGATCAATCCGGTGTCGGCTGCGGGCCGCGCAGGGAGCGCCGTGCCCGCCACGGCCTCGAAGGGCAGCCAGCCGCTGAACGGTTCGATCGCGCTTGTCTCGACGGAGCGATACCAGCGCCAGACCTGATGGGCGGCGCTCGGAGCATACCAGCGTCCGGGCCGTCCCTCCGCCAGGATCGGCCCGAGCGTCAGATGATTGAGCCAGATCCGATCGATCGTCTGCGGCGCGGTGTGCATCGGGCGCCAGGGAGCGAGTGGCTGCATCGGACATCTCCTCCTGAGGTGTGGCGTTGCCTGCTTGAGACCGAGGCTTTGCCTGGGGGCCGCAACGGACGCGGGGGCCTGGACTGATGGTCCGGCCCCCGCGCTCTGCTGTCATTCGGTCCGAAGAGTCAGGCGACCGCGATCCGCGAGGCCGGCTTGGTCTCGTCGGAGACGGCCAGGGCCTGGGCCACCACCCGCTTGCGCCAGGGCTTCAGCACCGCGATGGCGAGCAGCGAGGCGAGGATGTTGGCGCCGGCGGCCACCAGGAACACGCCGTCCCAGCTGTTGGTCGCCTGCTGCAGGTAGTTCGCGACGGGCACCAGGAGGGCGGCGGTGCCCTTCGCGGTGTAGAGCAGCCCCGCATTGGTGGCGGCGAACTTCGTGCCGAAGGTATCCGTGCAGGTCGAGGGGAAAAGGGAGTAGATCTCGCCCCAGGCAAAGAACACGAAGCCGGAGAGCAGCACGAACCACAGCGGATCATGGCCCCAGAGGTAGAGCATGTAGATGCCGAAGCCTTCCATCGCGAAGGCGACGAACATGGTGTTCTCACGGCCGATCTTGTCGGAGACCCAGCCGAAGAACGGACGGGTCAGACCGTTGAGCACGCGGTCGATGGTGGCCGCGAAGGTGATCGCCACCATGGTGATGCCCATGATCGTGACCGGAACCTTGTCGACGCCGATGTCGGAGGCGATGGGCTTGAGGTTGGCGGTGATCATCAGGCCGCCGGCGCCCACGATGACGAACATGAAGTACATCAGCCAGAAGATCGGCTGGCGGGCGACTTCACCGGGCGTGTAATTGCGCCGGGTCTGAATGATGTTGGCGTTGGCGACGACCTCCGGGACCTGGCCCTTCTTCGGCGAGGTGAAGAAGAAGGCCAGCGCGCAGACGACGAGGCCCTGGCCGATTCCGAAGTTGAAGAACGCGGCCTGGAAGCCGTGATCGGCGATCATCCACTGGATCGGTGCCACGGTCAGGGCCGAGCCCGCGCCGAATCCGGCGGCGATGATGCCGGCGGCGAGACCGCGCTTGTCCGGGAACCACTTCAGGGCAGAGCCCACGCAGGTGCCGTAGACGGCGCCCGCGCCGATGCCGGCAACGACCTGACCGAGATAGAACATGTTCAAGCTGCTGGCGTAGGAATTGATCACCCAGCCGATGCCGCAGAGCAGGCCGCCGAACAGCACCACCACGCGCGGGCCGTACTTGTCGACGAACCAGCCCTCGACCGGAACCAGCCAAGTCTCGAACAGCACGAACAAGGTGAAGGCCCATTGGATCGCGGCGCGATCGAAGCCGAATTTCTTCTGGATGTCCGGGACGAAGAAGGTCCAGCCGTATTGCAGGTTGGCGATCATCACCATGCAGATGACGCCGATTACGAGCTGTCCCCATCGATAACTGTCGGATACGCGCTCAGGTGCAGTTTCCGCCCTCGACATGGCTTTCCTCCATCATTTTTTGAAACGAGATACGCGGTCGGCTCGAGGGCCGATCCTGGGCGCAAAGGCCACCCGCCGCCGAACTTGGTGCCGACTGGTATGTGGAATACCAGCCTCGCTCGCGCCGATGCAGTCGTCAAGGGTCTTTGGTCAAGAAATCGATTTCGCAACGCAGCAACAGGGATTAAAATCGGAAGTGCCTTCATAACAAAGCGTGGGCTTTGGCGTCGGAAGAGCCAATCGATTTCTCAACCTGTGCGTTCGAGGGGAACGGGCTCAATCGCTTGGCCATTCCACCGACTTTGCGCCTGACACCGGAGCGCCTCCGCGACGGACAGCACCCTCGCGCTCCCGGGGTCGGAAGCTGCGCGATAATGCACCTTCTCGTATCCAGACGGTCGTGTCTGCCAGCCAAGTTCATAAAAAATCGCGGGGTGGCCCGTTCCAGGCGAAGACTGGCCTCCCAGATCGATTATTTTTGCGATGCAGCACGAAATCGTCGAAATACCGAGGTGATTCGCAAAACGCAGCTTGCGAACGCCTGATCAGGCCGAAGCGTCGAAGGCGACAAAGGGGAGATTCTGTTGCTGGTTTTTGCATAATATTGCAGCGCGCGCGTTGACGGCTGAAATTCTGTATACCAGTGTTCATCCGAGAAGACGTCGAGATCCGGGGAGGGGAGGCATGACGGAGTTACGTCAGACACCGATCAGTCCTGACTCCCGTGTTCGTGCCATCCGCATGGATCGTTCCGTTCGCGAAGCGATCCAAACCTTGTCTTTACCCGATGTCGACGCCCTGATCGTCGTGGATGGGCGTTGCGAGAACACCGGGTCCTTCATGGGTCTACTGACGGAGCGCGATATCTTTCAGGCCATGGCGGATCAGGGTCTTGAGGTCCTGGATAGTCTGGTGTGGATGCTGACGGCGCCAGACGTTGTGTCCGTCGATATCCGGACGCCCCCAGCTGATCGTCTACACGTCTTCTGCACCCACAAGACCAACCATATCGCGATCATGGACGGGTTCGCCCTCCACTCTGTCCAGAGCATCTGGGATTGCGTTGCGGCGGTGCCTCCAAGCGATACGGCGAACGCCGAGGTAAGCGCCGAGGTCGCGTGACCGAACTTGCGCCGTGATGAGCCGTTGGAATGTAGGAAGATGTCGGAAAGGACACCGATGCTTGGGTTGTGACAGGATTTGTCTTCAACTTATCGGACTGCGAGATGTAGATTCGGTGAGGCAAGGTTTGTGCTGCACAAAAGCTTTTGCGGTGCGGTCGTCTTGACCCTGATCTCGTTTGAACACAGATTTTTCTAAACCCTCGTCTGGCGGATGAGGCACAACAAAGCTGGCTCTTGGGGCCGGCGCCGACGAGCATACAGGGCGCACCCGGTGACGCCTCGATCCTCGGTCGGTTCATGAAGGAGGGACTTCCATGCGGTTTCTGGCCATCCTCGACTGCCCCGTGATCTTCAGTGGCGAGAACAGCTACGGGATGACCAGCATCGATATGTGCCCATCAGCTGGAATTACAGGCGGCCTGATCAGCCGCCACGTGAAGGTCATCGATGGTCGTCTGATCGCAGTCTGCATCTGGACCAGCGAGTTTTGCTGCCGCGTCTACTTCGACACCGCTTGGTATCAGAAGGCCGGTGAACTCTGGGGCGATCAGTATCAGCTCCGGCTGGAAGCGATCGAGGAGCCACAGGCGGCCTGACGGCTCTCATCTTCGAGGTCTCAGCCGGGACGTCGGGGCAAGGGTCTCTTGGGGGGCGGAAGGTTTTGGCATGCTGACCCGTGCCCTGGAGGACCCGCCGCCGGCCACGCGCGATGATGTCTGCGGACCCTGGAACCCGGGTCTCGAGTCAGGCCTTCCCCGCACGATCCTGCCCCTGGCGACGGTGTTTCGAATCGAGAACGTGGAGACGTCCCTCGCGGACGCCTTCGAGATGAGTGATGTCAGCGGTCTGCCACTGACTCAGCTCGTGGTCTTCCGGGCCGAACGGCTGGTGATCCATGAGGTTCTGATCCGCGTCATGGCGGATCTCTTCGTGCCGATGGGGCAGACCTACGGCGACCTTGGCGTGAACTTCCGCGCTATGGTCTCCACCATCCTCCAAGACGGCCTCGCCGCCCACGCTCCGCAGATCGCCACCCGCCTCGCGGCGCTTCGTGCGGAAGCTGCGGCCCTTCTCCAGATCGAAGTCGCCGCGATGCTGGGCGAGGGCTTGCCGTCCGCGCCGCCGATCCGCCCATCGCCGTCCTGGTTGACTTTCTGGACCAGCGCCTTCCGGCAAAACGATTCTACGCTGGCGCGCCCGCTGCGTGCAGGCTTGGACCCGGAGCGGAGGGCGGAGCTTCATCTCGATGCGTGGCAGCAACGCGCCGCCGAGGCCGCCGATCCTATGGCGATCGCAGCCTGCGCGGCGCTTCGCTCCGTCGTTGCCAGCGTGATCGGCCGTCGCGGCTTCCTGCTCCGCGACCGGACGCTGCTTTGCAAGCTCGCCGGCATTCTCTTCGCGAACAGCTATGGCAGTCGTGCGCTCGGCGAGATGATCGAGCCCTGGATGCAGACTGTGATCGACCGCGAGGGCTATGGGCGGCTCAGGCCGCAGGACGGCCCCGTCATTCTGAACGTGAAGGGGTCCTCCGCCTCCGGCAAAAGTACGATCCGGCCGCATCAGCGCGCATTGGTGGAATCCCTGGGGCTCGATTGGGCGGATTTTGCGCTGATCACTCCGGATGTCTGGCGCAAGTATCTGCTCGACTACGACAGCCTCGGCCCGGCCTGGCGCTATGCAGGCCCACTCACCGGGCACGAGGTCGAGATCGTCGACCGGAAGCTCGACGGCTACATGGCGCGCAAGGCGGAGGCAGGTCGGATCTCCCACCTCCTGATCGATCGCTTCCGCTTCGACAGCTTCGCGGTGAATCCCGGGACCGAGATGGGTAGCCAACTCCTCACCCGGTTCGGGCACCAGGTCTACATGCAGTTCATGGTCACGCCGCCCGACGCCACGGTGGAGCGGGCCTGGAAGCGGGGCCAGCAGTTCGGCCGCTACAAAGCGGTCGAGGATCTGCTCGCGCACAACGTGGAGGCCTATACGGGCATGCCGCGCTTGTTCTTCACCTGGGTGCTGCGGCGAGACAAGGAAGTCCATTTCGAGTTTCTGGACAATAGCGTGCCGGACGGCCAACGGCCACGAACCGTCGCCTTTGGGGTGGGCGGCGTCATGAACATCCTCGACGTGCGGGTCCTGCTCGATATCGATCGCTATCGGGCGATCAACATCCAGGCGCGCGATCCCGACGCGGTGTATGTCGGCCTACCGCCCCGGGACAGGCTCGGTGACATGCGCTTCCTGCGCGACTGCCTTCGCAGGATGATCACGATCCGGTTTGCCGAACAGGGCACCGGCCGCGTTCTTGCTCGCCTCGACCGTGGCCGCGTGACCGGTCTGGCACCTGCGCTGGCGGAGGCGGACCCGATCGTCCACCGCGTACTCACGGAGTTGGGCGTGATCCGGATGGACGCGACCTTAGGGGATGCCGGCGAAGTGCTGATCCCGAGCCAAGCGCGTACGCTTGGCGCCTGGGGCGAGCGAGCCCGCCAACTGGCTTCAGCAGGATAACACGTCCGCCTCGGGCCGCACTCCGATCGTCGGCGCCGGAAAGGGCCGCTGGGCATCCCTCGGTTCGATCGTCCTCAAAAGAAGCACGGCTTCGACGGATCGAAGCCGTGCCAAGTTGGGAGGAGAGACCGGGTGGAGAGGAGAGACCGGGTTGGGGGACGTGCCTACTCGGCAGCGATCTGTTGCGTTGTGCCGATGGCGCCGGATTCGGAGATCTTGAGACGCTCGGCCTCGGAGTAGCCGAGGACCTGGGTCAGGATTTCATCGGTGTGCTCGCCCAGCAGCGGCGACCGGGTGATTTCGGTCTCGCTCGCCGATAATCGGATGGGATTTCCGACGGTGAGGTACTTGCCCCGCGTCGGGTGATCGACTTCCACGACGGTCCCGGACTTGCGCAGGGACTCGTCCTCCGCAATCTCCTTCATCGACAGGATCGGCCCGCAGGGCACGTGCAGCGCGTTCAGGATCTCCATCGCCTCGAATTTGGTCTTGGACATCGTCCAGGATTCGATGCGGGTGAAGATCTCGTTGAGGTGCGGCAGCCGCGCCTTCGGTGTGGCGTAGTCCGGATGCGTCGCCCAGGCGGGTTCACCGATGACGTCGCAGATCTTTGGCCAGACTGCCCCTTGGGTGATGAAGTAGATGTAGGCGTTGGGGTCGGTCTCCCAGCCCTTGCACTTCAGAATCCGGCCGGGCTGGCCGCCGCCGGAATCGTTGCCGGCCCGCGGCACCGAGTCCCCGAACGGAATGCCTTCGCCGAACTGGCTGTATTCCGGTAAGGGGCCGCGTTCCAGGCGCTGCTGATCCCGCAACTTGACCCGGCAGAGGTTCAGCACGCCGTCCTGCATGGCGCAGTCGACCCGCTGGCCGACGCCAGTCTGGGTTCGGTGGTACAGGGCGGTGACGATGCCGAGCGCCAGATGCAGCCCGGTACCGGAATCGCCGATCTGCGCGCCGGTCACCATCGGGATGTCGGTGCGAAAGCCCGTGGTCGAGGCGGCACCCCCGACGCATTGCGCAACGTTCTCGTAGACCTTGCAGTTTTCGTAGGCGCCGGGGCCGAAGCCCTTCACCGAGGCCAGGATCATGCGCGGGTTGGCAGCGTGGATCGCCTCCCAGGTCAGGCCCATCCGGGCGAGCGCCCCGGGGGCGAAGTTCTCGACCAGGACGTCGCATTCATCGATGAGGCGCCACAGCACCTCGATGCCCTTGGGATGCTTGGTGTCGAGCGTGATCGAGCGCTTGTTGTGGTTCAGCATCGTGAAATACAGGCTGTCCACATCCGGGATGTCCTGCAATTGCTGACGCGTGGCATCGCCGACGCCCGGGCGCTCGACCTTGATCACGTCGGCGCCGAACCAGGCCAGCAACTGGGTGCAGGTCGGTCCCGACTGGACATGGGTGAAGTCGAGGATTTTGACGCCTTCGAGGGCTTTCATGGCACGGGCTCACCTTCGCGGGAGACTTCAGCTTCAAGGGAGACTTCGGCACGGGGATTCGAGCGCTGACCTTCGAGGCGATCGACGAGAGAGGCCGAAGGGCCTCCGGCGCCGCTTGGCCGAACTCTCTGGCATCGAGCGGGCAGCCGTCCCGGGGGAGCCGGCCCGCTCGATGGTCCCCGGAGACCACGTCGATCTCCGGAGGCCTGGAGGTTCAGGCGGTCTTCTTGCGAACCACCGTGCTCGTCGGGTTCAGGCTCCCGATGTTGCCGCTCTCGGTCCCGGCGCTGGGGTCGATCACCGCGTTGATCAGGGTGGGCTTGCCCGAATCCATCGCGGCGTTGACGGCTTGGGAGAGCTCGTCCGGGGTCGTGACGTGGACGCCGACACCGCCGAAGGCCTCCATCATCTTGTCGTAGCGCGAATCCTTCACGAACACCGTAGTGCCAGGGTCGCGGCCGGTGGGATCCGTATCGGTACCCCGATAGATGCCGTTGTTGTTGAAGACCACGATGCACACCGGCAGATCGTACCGGCAGATCGTCTCGACCTCCATCCCGGAGAACCCGAAGGCGCTGTCACCCTCGACCGCCAGGACCGGCTTGCCGGTCTCGACGGCGGCCGCCACCGCAAAGCCCATTCCGATGCCCATGATGCCCCAGGTGCCGACATCGAGGCGCTTGCGCGGCTGGTACATGTCGATGATGCCGCGAGCGAGGTCGAGGGTGTTGGCGCCTTCGTTGACGAGGATCGCGTCGGGACGTTCCTTGATGATGGTGCGGAGTGCGCCGAGCGCCCCGTGAAAGTCCATCGGAGCCGAGTTCTTCTTCAGCTTCGAGGCCATCTTGGCGAGGTTTTCTTCTTTCTTGGTCCGGATGGCGTCGGTCCAGGCCGCAGGGGGGGCCTGCCAGTTCTGGCCCATGCCCTCGAGGAGAGCAGTGACGCAGGAGCCGATGTCGCCGACCACCGGGGCGACGATCTCGACGTTCGAGTCCATTTCCTTGGGCTCGATGTCGATCTGAATGAACCTCTTCGAGCCGGGGGCACCCCAGGTCTTGCCCTTGCCGTGCGACAGCAGCCAGTTCAGTCGTGCGCCGACCAGCAGGACGACGTCGGCCTCCTTCAGCACGAGGGAGCGAGCCGCACCGGCCGACTGGGCGTGGGTGTCGGGCAGCAGGCCCTTGGCCATGCTCATCGGCACGTAGGGGATGCCGCTGCGCTCGACGAGGTTGCGAATCTCCTCGTCGGCCTGGGCGTAGGCCGCGCCCTTGCCGAGCACGATCAGCGGCCGCTTGGCGCCCTTGAGCACGTCCAGGGCACGGGCGATGGCGCTCGGGGCCGGCCGTTGCGCAGGAGCGGCGTCGATCACCTTCACCAGGGACTTGGTGCCGGCCTCCGCATCCATCACCTGGGAGAACAGCTTGGCGGGGAGGTCGAGGTAGACGCCGCCCGGACGGCCCGAGACGGCGGCCCGGATGGCACGGGCGACGGCGATGCCGATATCGGCGGCGTGCAGGACGCGGAAGGCGGCCTTGCACAGGGGCTTGGCGATGGCGAGCTGGTCCATCTCCTCGTAATCGCCCTGCTGCAGGTCGACGATCTCGCGCTCGGAGGAGCCGGAGATGAGGATCATCGGAAAGCAGTTGGTGGTGGCGTTGGCCAGCGCCGTCAGGCCGTTGAGGAAGCCGGGCGCCGATACCGTCAGGCAGATGCCGGGCTTCTTGGTGAGGAAGCCCGCGATCGCGGCGGCGTTTCCGGCATGCTGCTCGTGGCGGAAGGAGATGACGCGCATGCCCGCGGCCTGCGCAAGGCGGCCGAGATCGGTGATCGGGATGCCGGGCACACCGTAGATATTGGTGATGCCGTTCAGCTTCAGGGCGTCGATGACGAGGTGGAAGCCGTCGATCTGCTCGCCCGCATGATCGGACGTGACACCCACGCCGGTTGCGACGTCGTGGACGGCCTGAGCGGTCTCGGAGCCAGCGGTTCTATCCATGATGGTTTCCTCCGGTTCGGGCGCTTATTTTTCGATGACGCGCCGTTCTTGATCGTAAATCAGAGTAACGCGGTGTTGACGGACGAGCTCTTAGACAGAGATCCTGATCGTTTCTGAAAGAAGGATCGGTCGTCGGTCCGGTGTACCGGTGGCGTATCTTCCGGGGTCGAGGCTTTTGCTGTGAACGATCCGTGGAAATTGGTCCAATTCAGTTTCAAGATGCAAAACTGTTCGGGGACCGGTGCTCACATAGAGAGATTGCGCTACGATCACTGTGTCGGGTGCGGTGCATTCATTTCTGACAAGGTCATTGTCAGTTCAAGAATGGTGGCATACCAAATACCAGGTGTCAAATTGGATCTGAGCCATGTGGGGGGATTCCGGGCGTTTTGCCCTTCACGACGGCCCTCCGGCTGCGCCTGAGTCGACATTGCTCACTCCGCACGTGAACGGGTACGAATCGCGAAGGGCAGCTCCAGCGTGCGGCGTCACACTTCGGTGAGATGCTGAAGCTATGTTGTTGCCGCAGGGGGGATATTCAAATCTTGTCCCTGCTGAAACGCCTTGGTTTCCTTGTGTTCCGGCAGCGGGTTCGGCATGTTTCGCGCCAAATTGACGTGGCGTCTGCGTCCTTGTCATTGTTCCAGGTGTAAAGATGGTCGAGTCGACGACATTCCAGATCAAGCCGCTGGCGGCAACGTCAAGCTTGCGTGCCTTGGCCTACGATGCGCTGAAAGAAGCCATCACCAACATGAACATCTATAGCCAGCGCGAGGAGGTCAGGCTGGATGAGCGTAAGCTCTCCCAGGATCTGGGCGTCAGTCGCACGCCCGTCCGAGAAGCCTTGACCGTGCTGGAGCAGGAGGGCTTCGTTCGGTTCGAAGCCCGACGTGGCGTCTTCGTCATCAAGAAGTCGAAGAAAGAGATCGTCGCCATGATCCAGGCCTGGTCGGCGCTGGAGAGCATGGCCGCCCGCCTCGCCTGTGAGCATGCCACCGACGAGCAGTTGCATTGCTTGCGGGAGCACTTTCCCGAGTTCTACGAGGGACGTCCGACCGACCATATGGACGAGTACTCGGACGCCAACATCCGCTTCCATCAGAAGATCATCTCGCTCGGCGGATGCCATGTCATCCAGGACATCACCAGCAACCTGCTGATGCACGTGCGCGGCATCCGGAACACCGCCCTCCGCCAGGGCGATCGGGCCGCTAACTCGATCAAGGAGCATGTCGAGATCATTCAGGCACTTGAGGCGCGAGATGCCGAGCGGGCCGAGCGGTTGGTCCGCGAGCATGGCCTGGGTCTGGCCCGCCATGTCGAAAAATATGGCGACTATCTCGATTGAGCCCTGCGCACGCGCTCAGTAGGTTGGGACCAGCCGCTCCTCGGGCAGCGGGGCTTCCATGTGAAACCGCAGGCCGGTCGGCGCATAGTCGATCGTCACTGTGGCGTTGCACTGCTGAGCCAGCACCCGCTGAAGCAGGGTGGAGCCGAAGCCTTTCCGTTTCGGGGGCTCGACGGCGGGACCGCCGGATTCCGTCCATGTGAGGTGCAAGCGGCGGCCCGCCTCGGCAGCGGTGACGTTCCAGACGATGGAGATCCGACCTCCGGGCTGCGAGAGGGCCCCGTGCTTGGCCGCGTTGGTCGTCAGCTCGTGAAAGGCCATGCCGGTGGGAACGGCCAAATCGGCCGCAAGCTCGATCACCGGCCCTTTGAGGCGGATTCGCTGCCCGTCGGCATCGTTGTAGGGACTGAGCTCGTTCTCGAGCAATTCGTGCAGGGGCGCCGTCTGCCAGTAATCCTCAGTGAGCAGGGTGTGGGTCTTACCCAGCGAAACGATGCGGTTCGAGAAGGACTGGTAGAAGGTCTCGACATCGGTTGTCGAACGCGCGGTCGCGCCGAGCAGCCCCTGCACCGTCGCGAGGGTGTTCTTCACCCGGTGATGCAATTCGCGGATCAGCAGAGCCTGGCGCTCGTGCGTCTTCTGACGCTCGTCGAGATACGCCGCGACCTCCCATTGCCGACGCCTGGCGCGCAGGGCGGAGCGCACGGCGTTTGCGAGCACCGCGGGGTGGAACGGCCGCTCCAGGAGCGTGACGTTGCCGAGGAGACCGGTCAGGCGCTCATCCGGCGAAGCGCCGCGATGGTTCAGGACGATGAACGGAAAGTCGGACCAGGGGGGCTGGCGCTCGGACCAGTCCGCGATCGCCCGTCGGTCGGACCGCAGCAGGGCTTCCTCGGTGATGACCGCGCAGGCGGCCGTGTCGAGGTTCTCGACCAAGTCGGCCAAGCTGTCCTTGATCCGCGAAGCGACGCCGACTTCGGCCAGGATCGCCGTCGCGATCCGGGCGTCCCGTCCACCCGGTGCGAGGATCAGAGCGATGGGTTCAGGCTGCGCCATGAGGCCCGGTCACACCATGAGGCCCGGTCAAGTTATCAGGCCCGGTTCCGGCCTGTTGCCTGGACTCCTGGTCGATGATCCGGGGCGACGGGTCCGGCCGATCGTCGAGGAGATCGGCCCGGTCGCCTTCGAAAGTCGGGACGCCGGTCAGTACGCCGCGAAACTGCTTAAGCACCGATCCGACCCGCAGCCCCTGGGCGTCGATCCGGAACTCGCGGATCGTATCCTCGTGCGGGCCGGTGCGCTTCTTGAGCACGGAGAGGGCGCGTCTGACGCGCCCACCCGCCTCGAAGAAGCGCAGCATCACGACCGTGTCGCTCACATAGGTGAGATCGACCGGAGCCTCCATCCGGCCCACCATGCCGTGCTGCGCCAGCACGAGGATCGTCACCACGCCCTGCTGGTTCAGGTAGGTGGTCATTTCGTGCATCTGCAGCACGAGGTGCGGCTGCCCGCTCATCGCGCTCATGTACCCGGTCAGGCTGTCGATCACCACGACGCGGGCCTGATCCGTCTCCACGGCGTCCCGGATGCGCCCGGCGAAATCACCGGCCGATACGTCGGCGGGATCCATCTGTTCGATCCGGAGCAATCCGGATTCGACGTGGGGGCCGATATCGAACCCGACGCCCAGTGCCCGGCGCAGCAGAATGCCGGTGGTCTCGTCGAAGCTGATGATCAATCCGTGCTCGCCAGCCTCGAGGGCTGCCATGAGGTAGCCGAGGGCCAGTGTGGACTTGCCGGCTCCCGAGGGCCCGATGATCAGGTTGGTGGTGCCCTTGTCGAGGCCGCCGCCCAGAACCGCGTCGAGTTCCGGGACTCCGCAGGCGATGGTTCCGAACGCGAAGGCGGCGTGGTGGTCGGCCGCGACGAGACGCGGAAAGATCCGGACTCCGCCGCGCCGGAGCACGAAGTCGTGATAGCCGCTCTCGTAGGGCGTGCCGCGCATCTTGATGACATGGAGCCGACGGCGGCCCGCTCCGTAGGTCGGTGTCACCTGTTCCAGGCGTAGAACCGCATGGCTGATCGAGTGCAGATTGAGGTCGTCGTCCTCCGAGCTGAGGTCGTCGAGCATCAGCACGGTGGCATTGTTGAGCAGGAAGTAGCTCTTCAGCGCCAGGACTTGGCGGCGATAGCGCAGGGAGCCCTGCGACAGCAGGCGGATCTCCGACAGGCTGTCGAACACCACCCGCACCGGGTTCACACGCTCGATCTCCGCCAGCGCCATCCGAACCGTCTCGCCAAGCTCCAGGTCGGACGAGTGGATGAGGCTCTGCTGCTGCTCGGAATCCAGGCTGAGTTCGGGTGGCACGAGCTCGTAGATCTCGACGCCTTCCAGGGACCAGCCATGCCGCTCGGCCACCGACAGGAGTTCGCGCCGGCTTTCCGACAGCGTGATGTACAACCCGCGTTCGCCCCGCTTCAGGCCGTCGAGGAGAAACTGAAGCCCCAGCGTGGTCTTGCCGCTGCCCGGACGTCCCTCGATGAGGTGCGCGCGCTGGGCCGCGTAGCCGCCATGGAGGATCTCGTCGAGGCCGGGCACTCCGGTCGGGATCGGCGCGGCATCGCCGACGACGGGGGTCTGCATGGATGATTCCGGTGCGTGAGAAACGAGGTTCACCATAGGTGCGGGACCGCCCGACGTCCCCGGTATTTATACCACACCGGCCGAGCGATAAGGCCTGAGCGCCCGGCCCTGGACCCGATCCAGCGAAGACACGCATCTCCTCATAGGCTGCGGCCGGACCGAGCGCGGTGACCGAGCCGATCCGGGCCGACCGGCAGCCCGCGAAGGTTGCACTTTGCAGAACGTCGAGGGCACCTTATCAGGGCCGGCCCTTGCCGCGCGGCCGCGACCTCCAGTCCGCCTAGCACCTGTCCCTTCGAGCTGCCGGAGTGCCGAGCCCCGATGCGCGAACCGAACGCGGTGGATTTCTGGCGGGGCCTCGCCCTCATCACGATCTTCGTGAACCACATCCCCGGTAATACCTTCGAGCGCTACACCTATTCGCAATACGGCATCTCGGATGCCGCGGAGCTGTTCGTCTTCCTGGCCGGCTGGTCGATCGGGATCGCCACGCGCAACCGTGACGGCAGCCCCGAGCCGCGCCTGAAGAGCGTGCTGCGACTCCTGTCCCGCACCATCGAGGTGTATCGCGCCCAGATCACCACCATGGCCCTGGCGCTGGGCATGATCGCCGGTGCCGCCCTGTTTCTTGACAACCCGCTGCTGCTCGAATGGCACAATGCCGGAGGCTTCTTCGCCGACCCGATCCAGACCATGGTCGGTTTCGTGCTGCTCACCCACCAGCTCGGCTTCTTCAACATCCTGCCGCTCTACGTGGTGCTTCTCGGCATCGCCCCGATCTTCGTGCTGATCGGCCGGGTGAGCCGCGTCGCCGCTCTAGTCCTGTCCTTTGCCCTCTATGCCGCGAGCCTTGTCTTCGAGTGGAACCTGCCCTCCTGGCCGGGGGAGGGAGACTGGTTCTTCGATCCCCTGTGCTGGCAGCTCCTCCTGGTGCTCGGGTTCACCATGCAGGATTGGAGTCGGACATCCCCCTGGCTGAAGCGCTGGTCGCGGCGACTGCTTCCGCTCGGCTTGGTGATCGTCGTGACGGGGATCGTCCTGTCGGTGCTGGAACTGCGGCCGGATCCGCTTCTCGTGCCTGACCCGCGCCTCGTCTTCACCTTCGACAAAACCTACCTGTCGCCGGCCCGTGTCGTGCACTTCCTCGGCGTGCTCCTCGCGTTCCAGGCAGTCTACGCCGTCCTGGCGCCCCGGCTCGGCTGGGTCACGAACTTCCTTGCGAGCCTTGGACGCAACTCCCTCGCGGTCTTCTCCATCGGCTCGCTGCTGAGTCTGGCCGCGCAACTTGTCAGGTTCTGGACCGGAGGCGGTGTCGTCGTTGACGTTTTCGTCGTAGGGTCCGGCCTGTTCGCACTAGGTTTCACCGCATGGTTCGTCGAATGGCGCTCCCGCAAACCGCGGCTCTCCTCGCCCTGAGCCTCTCGCTTCTATGGTACAGGAGCGGAGAGAGCGCCTACGCGCAGGAGCCGGCAGCCCATCAGGACCCCGTGGTCAAGCAGGATCCCGTGGTCAAGGCGGTGCCGCCTGCGCCCACCGTCGTTTCGCCGCCGAGCGTCGTCGTGGCCGGTCAGGGCGCGGATGTGGAAGCCGTCGACGTGGCGCTTTCGCCGGAATGCCGGGTGCCGGGCTCCAAGCTCTACACCCTGGCCCGGCTCGGCGCGGTCAAGGACGCGCTCAAAGAGAATCGTCCGGTGCGGGTGCTCGCCATCGGGGCCTCGACGATGGGACTCGGAGCCTCCGCTACGTACCCGGTCAAGCTGGAGACGGCGCTCGAGCGCTCCCTGACGAATGTCGACGTGGTGGTGGAGAGCCGGGGCCTGCAGGGCGAGATCGCCTCCGGAGCCGGCGAGCGCCTGCGCAGCATGGTGGCCGAGGTGGAGCCCGATCTCGTGATCTGGCAGGTCGGATCGCACGATGCCCTTGCGCGGGTGGATCTGGAGGCCTTCGGCAGCGCTCTTGATGAGACCGTCCAGTGGATCAAGGGCCACGCGATCGATGTCGTGCTGGTCAGTCCGGTCTACACCGCCAGCCTCGCGAAGGACGATTACTACACAAGCCTCGTGCGCAAGGTGCAGGAGGTGGCTCAGCGGGAGGGCGTGCCGCTGGTTCAGCGCTACGAGGCCATGCGCTACCTCGCCCGCAGCAACGACAAGGGAGAGGGGCACCTGCTCGGCACCCAGTTTCGCCTCAACGAACTGGGTTTGCGCTGCATGGCCGAGCACGTCACCCGCGCCATCACGCTCTCGCTGCTTCAGCCGGACCCCGTCTCCACCGGCACGGCCGGGCGCCCGGCTCTGACCCTGGCGCCTCCGAACGACGCGGTTGGCGCCAAGCCGACCCCGCCCGCCGGCCCCTGAACGCAATGCTTTAACCGCCCGGCTTAACCGCGCCGCAAGGCCGGATGCCCTAGACCCGAACGCATCGGGCGGGGGCCATTCGGTGAGCATAGCGACGGACAGGATCGGAGCCGCAAGCCTGTGGAGCACCCTGACGCGCCTGCGAACCGGCGCAGGCGGTGCGGCGATCCAAGTCTTCGCGATCCGCATCGGGGCGGCCGGCTTCGCTTATATCGGACAGGTTCTGATGGCCCGCCTGATGGGCGGTACGGAGTACGGGATCTTTGCGGCGATCTGGGTCTGGATCGCGATCCTCGGCCATTCGGCCACCCTCGGGCTGTCGCAGGGCGCTTGCCGCTTCATCCCGGGCGACCAGGCGCGCGGCGATCTCGCGGCGGTCCGGGCCTATCTCTTCGGCGGCGCGATGGTCACCCTTGCCAGCGCCATCGCCGCAGCGATCGGCGGACTCGCCCTGGTCTGGCTGGAGGGATCGCTGCTCGACGGTCCCTACGCCGCGCCGCTTCTGGTCGCCGCTCTCGTTCTGCCGCTCTTCGCCCTCCAGGATTACTGCGAGGGTGTCGCTCGCGGCCAGAACTGGGCGGTGCTGGCCATCGCACCGCCCTACCTGCTGCGCCAGGGCCTGATCATGGCCGCGATGCTCGCGGCGGTGGCGCTCGGCGCCCCGGCGGAAGCCCGCATCGCCGTTGTGTGCACCCTGGTGGCGACGGGCGTCGCCGTGTCGATCCAGGCCGGTCTGCTGCTGCTGCGCCTGCGGGCGATCCTGCCTCCGGGGCCACGCCGCTACGCCTGGCGAAACTGGTTCCGCGCCTGCCTGCCGATCGCCGCGAGCGATCTCGCCAGCGCCGCCTCCAGCTTCATCGACGTGGTGGTGCTGAGCCTGCTCGTGCCGCCGGCTACGGTCGGACTGTACTTCGCGGCGACCCGCATCCAGCAATTCGTCGTCTTCGTGCATTTCGCCGCTACTGCCGCCACGGCACAGCGCTTCACGGCAGCGCATGCCGCCGGTGATCGGGAGCGGCTCTCCGCCCTGGTGTCGTTGCAGGTGCGGCTGACCCTGGCGGCCACCGCCCTGATCGGCATCGCCGTCGTGGCGGCCGCGCCCGTGCTGCTCGGACTGTTCGGACCCGAGTTTCGGGATAGCCTGCCCATCCTGGCGGTTCTGGTCGCCGGCAGCGTCGCCGCCAGCGCTTTCGGTCCGGGCGAGGATCTGCTCAACATGCTCGGTGGCGAGCGCCTCGCCGCCGGCATCGCCCTGGCAATGCTGATCCTGGCCGGCGGCCTCTGCCTCGCGCTGGTCCCGGTGCTCGGTGTCGCGGGGGCGGCGTTCGCGATGGCGATTGCCACCGTGGTGCGAGCCGTCGCGATGGCCCGGGCCGCCTATGCCGTGCACGGGCTGTTCACGCCGGTCCGGATCGCTCGCTTTGGAAGGCTCGCCCAATGACCGCCGCTTTTGCGCGCCCGCCTGCAGCGTCGGCCTTTCCCTGTCAGGCCTATTCCTGCGCCGTCACCACCCTGGACGCCCTCGGGCAGGACGCCGCGGCCTGGGACGATCTCTCGTCCCGGTCGGGGGATGCCCATCCGTTCTACAGTCGCCACGTGATGCTGGCCCATCGGGCGAGCGGCCTCGCCGCACCGGATCTCCGGGTGGTCGTCGTGCGATTCGGCGATCGGCTGGAGGCCGTGCTTCCGTTTCGCCGATCCTACGACATCTGCGGCCTCGGGCGCTGCGTGTCGCTGCCCTACCTCTCGCCGTTCATCACCGCCACGGCGCCCCTGGTCGCCAATGGGCCGGAGCGACCCGCCATCCTGGCGACCCTGGTCGCGGGTCTGGCGGCCGCATCCGCTGGACGCCCGTGGCGCTGGCCGCTGCTCTCGGTCGAGACCAGCCTCGGTCGCGATCTGCTAACTGCGATGGGGCTTGCGGGCTGGGATGTCGGAGAGGTGGCGCGGTTCTGGCGCCCCGTCCTGCAGCGGCGCCCCGATCATGCGGCGTTCCTGGCCGGGCATCCGCATCCGTCCCGGCTGAAGGACTTACGCCGCCGCCAGCGGCGCATCGCCGAGGGAGGGGCCGTGAGCCTCGAGACCGAGACCCGCGGTCCGGGGCTCGCGCGGGCTGTCGAGGTCTTCCTGACCGTGGAAGCCGCCGGGTGGAAGGGCGCCGCCGGGAGCGCCATGGCGTGCCGGGCCGCCCACGCGACCTTCGCCCGCGCCGTTTTCGGAGCGGGCGAAGGTCCGGTCGGCATCCGGGCCGACACCCTGCGTCAGGATGGAACGCCGCTGGCCGTCAGCCTCGCCCTGGTCTCGGGGGGAACCGCCTACCTCCTGAAGACCGCCTACGACGAGACCGCCCGCGCCTACGCGCCGGGTCTCGTGCTGGAGGCCGAGATCGTGCGGGCCCTGCACGCGGAGGCCTTTGCCGACCGGCTTGATTCGGCGACCCTGGCCGGTTCCGCCCTGGAGAGCCTCTACCGGGAGCGCGACGCGGTCGCGGAGATCATCGCCGTGCCGGATGCGGGGCGCGGCCTGATCTCGCTGGAGCGGCGCCTCCGCCTGGCCCGCTTCGAGGGCGAGGCGCGTCACGAGGCGCGGCGCCTGCTGAGGCGTTGAGGCGCCGAGGGTTTTCGCGCCGGGAATGTACCGGCATCCCGAGTCCGTGCTACTGCGCCGCCTCGGCATGCCAGACAGGACTATCCATGCGCCGTCCCCTCTACGCCCTCACCGGAGCCTTGATCCTCGCCATGACTGCATCCGCTTCCGCCGAGACCGTCACCACCCCTTCGGGCCTCCAGTACCGTGACGAGGTCGTGGGCACCGGCCCCGAGCCGAAGGCCGGCCAGAAGGTCAGCGTCCACTACACCGGCTGGCTCGACGAGGGCGGCAAGCCCGGCAAGAAGTTCGATTCCTCTCGGGATCGCGGCACCCCGTTCAGCTTCACCCTCGGGGCCGGACAGGTCATCGCCGGCTGGGATACGGGCGTCGCCACGATGAAGGTCGGCGGCAAGCGCACGCTGATCATCCCGCCGGACCAGGGTTACGGCCCGCGCGGCGCCGGCGGCGTGATCCCGCCCAACGCCACCCTGATCTTCGACGTGGAGCTGCTCGGCGCCCGCTGAGGCGGGTTTCCGACCGACGCGTATTCACGAGGGTCGCGTGGAGGTCACGCGATCTTCGGTCCGTCTCAGGCGTTCGAGACCGGACGGTATACCAGCCCGACCTCGCCGGGCTGGCGCGACACGAACGTGATCCCGGCCGCCTCAAGGGCCAGCCGGATGGCGGTCCGGGTTCGCGGCCGCAGGGCACCGCCGTCGCTTTCCTCGAATCGCTTGATGCTGGATCCCGAGACTTCGGCCGCCGCGGCGAGATCCGGGATCGACCAGTTCAGCATCGCCCGGGCGCTGCGGATCAGCGGGCCCGAGATCTCCTCCAACGGGATGCCGTTGGGCTGGCTCATCACGCTGGCCGAGCTCGTCATGTCGATGACGAGACCGATCCACTCCCGGACCGAGTGGTCCGGGTTGAGGATCGGCACCGCCCGGGCGCTGACCCAGCGGAACAGCCCGTCGGCGCAGCGCAGCCGGTAATTGGCCTCGTAGGATTCGACGCGCCGGACGGCATTGGCCCAGGCGGCGGCGGCCTGGGCGCGGTCGTCGGGATGGATCGCGGCGGACCAGCCACCGGCCTGCCATTCCTGCGGGGTCTGGCCCGTCAGCGCGCACCAGCTCGTCGAGGGGAGGTAATGACCGTCGGCCGTCATCTCCCACACCACGGAGGCGACGGCCTCGACCAGTCCCTCGTACCGGGCCTGGTTGCGCAGGACCGACTGGGTCGCCTCGTGCCGGCAGGTGACGTCGAGCAGGATCCCATCGGCCCGGATCGGATAGGCGTCGTGTCCGAGGATCACGTGCCCCTTGAGCTCGACCCAGCGCACCGAGCGGTCGGACCGCACAACCCGGAACCCGCGATCGACCGGAATTCCGGTTCGCAAGGCGGCGGAGATCTCTTCGAAAATGTGCCGGTCGTCCGGATGGAACAGGTCGCCCAGCGTATCCAGCTTGCCGTTCAGCTGCGACAACCCGGTCAGGCGCGCGAATCCATCCGAGAAGGCCAGTTCACTCGATCGCAGATCGACAGACCAGAGCCCGATCTGCGTCAGATCCTCGGCCAACTGGAGCATGCGTCCGGGTGCAGCGGGAAAGGGCCGGCGCTGCTGACCTGTTAAAAGATGCGATTCTAGACGAGTCATGCTCGCGGCGAACACGTGATCATCTCTCACGATAGCTTCGGGATCGGTACGACATGACCGTACCGCGCGGTTTTATGAGCGAAATTCTGAGGGAGGTCCATATCGCTCTTCGGGTCGACCAATAACGTACACCGGGAATAGGTATTTTTCCGTGAAGACGCTCGGTGTGGATCGATCAGTCCATCTTCGCAGTCTTGTTCAGATCAACGCATGATCAGCATAGGTTTCTGCATTGATTGCGGGCTATGAACGCAGATGTTTCTCACCGCGCCGGACCGCCCAGAGTCGTGCGCATGGTCGTACCCACGCCCCACGCGGGTCGCTAGCAGGGTTTGATCTGCCTCCTTTGCCAGCACCAGCCTCTCAACACGCGACCGGTCGACCAAATGACGTCAGGATTGCTCGGCGCCGCAATTCTAATCTGAGAACATCCTGCGATTCCTTCGCAGGGGCCTCTCCCGCCAACTCAGCCGCCAACTAACATTTAGCAAATTTTGAATGCGACGTTGTATGACTGAGTTACGGCATGTGACTAGGAGCTCCAAGGACGAGAATTCGTGCCGTTTTGTGAGCATAATAACCGGTGGTTGTTTTCAAAAAAAAGTGATTATTCGTATTTTTAGCTGCTTAATCTCACAACGACCTACCACCTGTCGGGGGTATTGGATCGAGATCGCAACTTTCAATCGGCGATACCGAGTCGGCAGACTCATTGATCTTCGTGTGATTCCGACGACTGAGCTGATTGTCACGCTCCGCCACCCGTCAGGACAGGCTCCGGCGCGGCACCCTGCTCGCCTCTTGCGATCGACATGCATATTATGCAACCCAGCTTTGCATTATTGTGGGTCGATGCGGCGGCGTGACCGGAAAGCCTGACATCGATCATGGGTCGTAGCCTCCTGCGCGGTTTGCAGGGGATGGAACGGGGGGCGCGCTCTGGCCACCCATCGGCACCGATGCTCAAGTGCGTCCGGATTCGACGGGCCGCGACGGCCGGGTCGGGCTTCTTCGTCTCGACGCGGGCCGGCCGCACCGACGCAAGGACACGGAACACCATGGCTCTGGAACGGAATGCCGCGCTCTCCAGCCCCCAGGCCCGGGGCGCCCGCACCGATCTCCTCGGGGCCGCCGCCGAGCGGGTCGCCGCGCAGGGCGGCCCCGGCGGCTTCGTCACCGACCTGTTCGGACGGGTGCCGCCCGAGGACCTGTCGCCCTATCCGGCGCAGGATCTCGCCGACCTCGCCCTGGCGGCGCGCGCGCATCTGGCGCGAGGCCGCCATCCCGGCGCGCCGGCCAACCTGTCCGTCAGCGACCGGGTCGTCGTCCGCGAGGGCCGTGCCCGCGATCTCACCATCGTGGAGATCGTCAACGACAACCGCCCCTTCCTGCTCGATTCGGCCCTGGCTGAGCTGACCGAACAGGGGCTCGCCCCCCACCTCGTCGCCCACCCGATCCTCGGCGTCGAGCGCGACGCGGCCGGCGCCCTGATCCGGGTGGTCGGCGAGACCACCGCCGACACTCAGGCCGGGTTCGCCCGCGAAAGCTTCATCCATATCCATCTCGACCGGCTCGACGACGACGCGGCCCGCACCCGCCTCGTCGACGGCCTGACGCGGGTGTTTCGCGATGTGGCGCTGGCCACCGACGATCACGCCGCCATGGCGGCCCGCCTCGCGGCCATGGCGGCATCCTATGCCGCCGCTCCGCCGCCCCTGCCCGAGAGCGAGGTGGCGGAGGCCCGCGCCTTCCTGGCCTGGCTCGGCGAGGGGCACTTCACCCTGCTCGGCCTGCGCGAGCACGGCTTGGCCGGCGACGAGCATTCCCTGGTCGAGGGCTCGGGCCTCGGGTTGCTGCGCGATCCGGCCGTGGCGGTGCTGCGGCGCGGCGGCGCCCTCGTGGACATGACCCCCGAGATCCGCGCCTTCCTCGAAGGCCCGCAGGCGCTCATCATCACCAAGGCCAGCGTGAAGTCGCGGGTCCACCGCGCGGCCCATCTCGACTACGTCGCCTGCAAGCTGTTCAGCCCCGACGGCCGGCTCACCGGCGAGGTCGGCATCGTCGGCCTGTTCAACGCCAGCGCCTACACCCTGCCGACCCGCGAGATTCCCTATCTTCGCGAAAAGGTGGCGCGGGTGGCGGCCCGCGCCGGCCTCGACCCGATGAGCCATGCGGGGCGCGGCCTCCTCGACGTGCTGGAGACCTATCCGCGCGACGACCTGTTCCAGATCGATGCCGACCGGCTCTACCGCTTCAGCCTCGCCATCGCGCATCTCGCCGACCGGCCGCGCCTGCGGGTGCTGTCGCGGCCCGACCGCTTCGGCCGCTTCGTCTCGCTCCTGGTCTACGTGCCGAAGGACCGCTACGATTCCACCGTGCGGGCGCGGATCGGCGCCTACCTCGCCGCCGAGTATGGCGGCCGGCTCTCGGCGGCCTATCCCTACTTCCCGGACGGGCCGCTGGCGCGCACCCACTTCATCATCGGCCTGCCCGAATCCGGCGCGCCCGAGCGCGATCCGGCCGCCCTGGAGGCCGGCATCGCCGCCCTGGTGCGCACCTGGGGCGACGCGTTGCGGGTCGCGCTCGCCGAAACCCTCGACGGGCCGGAGGCCCGCGCCCTGGCGGCCCGCTACGGCGAGGCCTTCTCGGCGGCCTATCGCGAGAGCTTCGCTCCGCGCGTCGCCATCGCCGACATCATGACCCTGGAGCGCCTGAGCCCCGAGCGCCCGCGCGCCGCCGATATCGGCCGGCGCGCCTCCGACCCGGATGCGCAGATCCGCCTCAAGGTGTTTTCGCGCGGGGCGTCGCTGTCGCTCTCCGAGCGGGTGCCTGTGCTGGAGAATCTCGGCTTCCGCGTCATCAACGAGCGGACCTATCGCATCCTGCCCCCCGGGACCGACGAAGGCTCCCGGGTCTGGCTGCACGACATGCTGCTCGAGCGCGCCACCGGCGCCGCCATCGATCTCGGCCGCCTCGAGACTCTGCTCGAGGACGCCCTGCTGGCGCTGGGCACGGGATCGGCCGAATCCGACGGCTACAACCGCCTCGTGCTGGAGGCGGAGCTGCCCTGGCGCGCGGTGTCGGTGCTGCGGGCCTATGGCCGCTACCTGCGCCAGCTCCGCATCCGCTACGGCCAGGACTACCTCGCCGCCACCCTCGGCGCGCATCCGGACGTCGCCCGGTCCCTCGTCGCCCTGTTCGAGGCCCGGTTCGATCCGACGCTGGTGGGCGATCGGGAGGCCCGGCAGGCGGAGATCCGCGCCGAAATCGAGACGGCGCTCGCCGCCGTCACCAGCCTCGACGAGGACCGCATCCTGCGCCGCTTCGTCAACCTGATCGAGGCGACCCTGCGCACCAACTTCTTCCAGGTCGCGCCGGGGGGCGGACGCCGCGAGGCCCTGGCCTTCAAGTTCGCCTGCGCCCGGGTCAGCGGCATGCCGTTGCCGCGGCCGCTCTTCGAGATCTTCGTCTATGCGCCCCGCGTCGAGGGCGTGCACCTGCGCTTCGGCTACGTGGCGCGCGGCGGCCTGCGCTGGTCCGACCGGCCGGAGGATTTCCGCACCGAGGTGCTCGGGCTGGTGAAGGCCCAGCAGGTGAAGAACGCCGTGATCGTGCCGGTGGGCGCCAAGGGCGGCTTCTTTCCCAAGCGCCTGCCGCCGGCCTCCGACCGTCAGGCCTGGATGGAGGAGGGCACCGCGAGCTACCGGATCTTCATCCGCACGCTGCTCGAACTCACCGACAACATCGTGGGTGACGCCATCGCGCCGCCGGCCGACACGGTGCGGCACGATCCCGACGACGCCTACCTGGTGGTGGCGGCCGACAAGGGCACCGCCACCTTCTCGGACATCGCCAACGCCCTCTCGGCGGAGCGCGGCCACTGGCTCGGCGACGCCTTCGCGTCGGGCGGCAGCCAGGGCTACGACCACAAGGGCATGGGCATCACCGCGCGCGGCGCCTGGGAGGCGGTGAAGCGCCACTTCCTGGAGATGGACATCGACACCCAGAGCGACCCGATCACGGTGGCGGGCGTCGGCGACATGTCCGGCGACGTGTTCGGCAACGGCATGCTGCTGTCGCGCACCCTGCGCCTCGTGGCCGCCTTCGACCACCGCGACATCTTCCTCGACCCCAACCCCGACGCGGCCGCGAGCTTCGCCGAGCGCCGACGCCTGTTCGACCTCGGGCGCTCGTCCTGGCGCGACTACGATGCCGGCCTGATCTCGCCCGGCGGCGGGGTCTTCGCCCGCAGCCTGAAGACCATTCCGCTCTCGCCCGAGATCCGGGACGTGCTGGGAATCGCGGACGCCGAGGCGACGCCGGCCGACCTGATGCAGGCGATCCTGACGGCGCCGGTCGACCTGCTCTGGTTCGGCGGCATCGGCACGTATATTCGCGCCACCACCGAATCCGACGAGGAGGCCGGAGACCGGGCCAACGACGCGGTGCGCATCACCGGGGCCATGCTGCGCGCGAAGGTGATCGGGGAGGGCGCCAATCTCGGGGCGACCCAGCGCGGGCGCATCGAGGCGGCCCGCCACGGCATCCGCCTCAACACCGACGCCATCGACAATTCGGCCGGGGTCAACACCTCCGACGTCGAGGTGAACATCAAGATCGCTCTGATGAGTCCGGAGCGTGACGGCCGCCTCGGCGGGCAAGACCGCAACGCCCTCCTGGTGGCGATGACCGACGAGGTCGCCGCCCTGGTGCTGCGCAACAACCAGCTCCAGACGCTGGCCCTGTCGCTGGCCCAGCATCGCGGCCTGTCCGAGACGGGCTTCGCCATGCGGACCATGCAGGCGCTGGAGGCGGACGGGCGCCTCGACCGCACTGTCGAATTGCTGCCGGACGATGCGGCGATCACCGAACGCATGCGCAAGGGCGAGGGGCTGACCCGGCCGGAATACGCGGTGCTTCTCGCCTACGCCAAGCTCGCGCTCTACGACGCCCTGTTGGCGAGCACCGCCCCGAACGACCCCTATTTCGACCGCGAGCTGCAGCGCTACTTCCCCGCCGCCCTGCGCCAGCGCTTCCCCGACGCGGTCAACGGCCACCGCCTGCGGCGCGAGATCATCAGCACCGCGCTCTCCAACATCATCGTCAATCGCGGCGGCCCCTCGCTGGTCACCCGCCTCGTCGAGGAGACGGGGGCGGATGCGAGCGCCATCGCCAAGGCCTACGCCATCACCCGCGACGCCTACGGGCTGATGGAGCTGAATCTCGCCATCGACGGGCTCGCCGGCGCCATCGGCGGACAGGCGCAGATCGCCCTCTACGCCGAGGTGCAGGACCTCCTCGTCGGCCGCATCGTCTGGTTCCTGCGCAACCTCGACCTCTCGGGCAGCGTCGCCCCGATCGTCGCCCGCTACCGCGAGGGCATCAGCGCCCTACAGGCGGCTCTGCCGGCGGTGATGGGCGAGGCGGTGAACCGGCAACTCGCCGCCCGCGAAGCCGAACTCGTCGGGCTCGGGATGGCGGAGGCGCCGGCCCGGCGTCTGGCGGCCCTGACCACCCTGACCTCGGCCCCCGACATCGTACGCATCGCCGAGACCGGCGGCGGGGCCATGCCCGAGATCGCCGCGACCCACTTCGCCCTCGACCGGGCGCTCCAGCTCTCGGACCTCACCGGCGCGGCCCGGGCGGTCGCCACCGGCGACACCTACGACCGCATCGCCCTGGAACGCGCCATCGCCACCATCGCCACCGCGCACCGGCAACTCACCGCCGAGATCGTCGGCGCCGTGGGGGCCGGCGCGGACGCGGTGGAGGCCTGGAGCCGGAGCCGGGGCGCCGCCCTCGACCAGGCCCGCGCCACCCTGGAGGCGGTGACCGCCTCCGGCCTCACGGTCTCCAAGGCGACGGTGGCGGCGAGCCTGCTCGCGGATCTGGCGCGGCCGAAGGGCGGGGCGATGGCCGGCTAGAGTCTTTCGTTTTCGCGAGTCTTTCGTTTTCGTTTGTCTGGTCGGGATCACCGGTTTCCCCTGATCCCTGACAAATTCTAACGTGCGAGGATCTCTAACGCGCGAGGACGCGCGCCGCGTCTTTCGTGGTCCCGACCGCGCGGGAGACGTCGCCGATGGACTGCGCGATCGCCTGGATGTTCTGGGAGATCGCCGCCACCGCGCTCGCGGCGTGCTGCATGTTGCCCGACATGTCCTGGGTGACGACGCTCTGCTCCTCCACCGCCGCCGCGGTGCTGACGACATAGTCGCCGATCTGGGCCACCGAGCCCTGGATGGTCTGGAGGGCGTCGCCGACCTCCTTCGAGACGGCCTGGACGTTGTCGATCTCGGCCGCGATCTGTTCGGTGGCGCGGGCCGCCTGGTTGGCGAGATTCTTCACCTCCTGCGCCACCACCGCGAAGCCCCGGCCCGCCTCGCCGGCCCGGGCCGATTCGATCGTCGCGTTGAGCGCCAGCAGGTTGATCTGGCCGGCGATGCTCTGGATCAGGCCGACGATGCCGGTCATCGCGCTGGCGGCGTCGGTGAGCCGCCGGGTCTCGGCGGCGGCCGCCGCGACCTGGCCCTGGGCGGCCTCGGTGGCGGCGCGCGAATGCGTCATGCTCTGCGAGATCTCGGCGACCGAGGCGGCGAGTTCCTCGGAGGCCGCCGCCATGGTCTGGACGTTGTCCGCGGTCGTGCCGGCCGCCGTCTCGGCGTCCCGCGTCTGGGTGTTGGACAACAGCACGGCGCTGTCGATCTCGCCGAAGTTCTGGGCGATCAGCCGTCTCAGGTCGTCGAGGAGGGTGACCTGGGCGGTGATGTCGGTGGCGAACTTGACGACCTTGTAGGGGCGCCCGGCCGCGTCCAGGATCGGGTTGTAGGAGGCCTCGATCCAGATCTCCCGGCCGCCCTTGGCGATGCGGCGGTACTGCGCGGCCTGATACGTGCCGGCGCGCAGGCTCGCCCAGAACGCCGCATAGGCGGGGCTGTCGCGCTCCTCCGGCCGCACGAACATGCGGTGATGCTGGCCGACGATTTCCGGCAGGCTGTAGCCCACCGCCGCCAGGAAGTTCGGGTTGGCCTCGAGCACCACCCCGTCGAGGGAGAACGAGATCACCGCCTGGGCCTTGTGCAGGGCGGCGATCTGACCCTCGCGGTCGGCGTCCTGCATCTTCTGCCGGGTGATGTCGGTGGCGAACTTGACGACCTTGTAGGGCTTGCCGGCGCGGTCGAGGATCGGGTTGTACGACGCCTCGATCCAGACCTCGCGCCCGCCCTTGGCGATGCGGCGGTACTGCGCGGCCTGATAGGTGCCCGCGCGCAAACTCGCCCAGAACGCGGCGTAGGCGGCGCCGTCGCGCTCGCCCGGCGCGACGAACAGGCTGTGGTGCCGGCCCCGGATCTCGGCCAGCGGGTAACCGATCACCGCCAGGAAGTTCTCGTTGGCGGTGATGACGGTTCCGTCGAGATTGAATTCGATGATGCCATGAGACTTGTCCAGGGCCGCCAGCTTCGCGTCCGTCTCAACCGACGCCTTGTTCCGCAGACCCAACATCCGTCGCCCCAACGTGAGAACCCTGAAGGATTCATGCCGCAACTGCGCGCCGTCCCGTCCGAAGAGCGGCCGTGTTGCTCAAGGAATGTTGCATACAAAAATTAATTATTGGAAAATTGGGCCGGGTTTCGTGACGATGCAGCAACCAAAGGTCGGTTCCGAACCTCAACGTTCACTGCGGGAAAGCTGTGGGCGATCAATCCAAATCTTCATCCGGACGATAAAGGCTCCGGCGCAGCGATTCAGCACTGTCCTGTCGCTTGAGAACTGCGATCCTTCAGGATGTCCGGCGTCTGTTCTCAGCATCCCCGTGCCGTGCCGGGCGCGACCCGGCGCCGACCGGCGGCGCACTCCGAGCGCCACAATGCCGTCGACCCGTCGCAAGGCGTGTTGGAACTCGCGGGCGGTTGGTGTATGAGCCTGCCCCAAGTGCAGTTTCTGCGCCGATTCGAGGCCGTCTGACGGACGTCCCGCCCGGGGTAATCCTGGGTCCGGGACGTTTTGCAGTTCGCATCGCGGGGCTCCGTTCGGGTCTCAAGGGTCGGCGCCGCCCAACAAACACCGTTTCAGAGGATTGAAACCGTTGCAGGTACTCGTTCGCGACAACAACGTCGACCAAGCCCTCCGCGTCCTGAAGAAGAAGATGCAGCGCGAGGGCATCTTCCGCGAGATGAAGCAGCGCAAGGCTTACGAGAAGCCCTCCGTCCGCAAGGCACGTGAGAAGGCCGAGGCCGTGCGCCGCGCCCGCAAGCAGGCTCGCAAGACCGCGATCCGCGAGGGCCTGATCGCCGCGCCGAAGCCGAAGCCCCGTTTCGGTGCCGGTGCGCCGCGTCGTCCGGGTGGTTCGCCGTTCGCCCCGACGGCCCCGACCGTGCTGCCGCCCGCCGGCAACGCCTGACGCCGCAGCGCGGCGCGGCGGGACGTATCGCCCGCCCCGCGCCGTCGCCTTGCGTGTCCCATCGATCTGCAAAAAGCCCGGCCGCTCGGCGGCCGGGCTTTTTCGCGTGGCCGGGCTTTTTCGCGTGGGTTGACCCGTCCGGGAGGACTCGTCTCAGGCGGCCCGGGCTGCCTCGGCGGCGTGCTCGGCCTGGACCAGCACATCGAGGGCGCGCCACGGCTTCTGCATGTAGACCGCCTGGGCCGGCAGGCTGCCGCCGCCGCGCGCATCGCCACCCGAGGTGAGCACCACCCGGACGTCCGGCCAGCGCCGCTCGACGGTGCTCGCGAGGGCGATGCCGTCCATGCCGGAGCCGAGGCGCACGTCGGCGAAGAGTAGGGCGACGTTGCCGCCGGAGCGCTCCAGCACCGAGATCGCGGCCTCGGCCGTGTCGCAGGCGATCACGTCGAGGTCGCTCTCCTCCAGAACCGCGGTGGCGAGATTGCGGACGTCGGCGTCGTCCTCGACCACGAGGGCGATCGGGCAGGGGGTGTGTGAGCGATCCATGGAGTCTCCTCGTCGGGCATCTGGGTTTCTGAACGAAAGGGGCGCGGGAACGGGCGCCGGGCAATGAGCCGGGATGAACGTGACGCAGCACACGGTCGGCGGACGGCTGTCTGCGGCCCGTGCCGACGGAATTCGCGGTGATCCTGTCCGTCGCGACCCTGTCGCGGCGCTGATTCTTTCGCAGTGATGCTGCGCCGCCACGGTGTGATCGGCAAGAGTCCCAATGGCGAGCGTTTGAACGGCGAGAGGCTGATCGGCACAGTCTGACCGATCAGAATCCGAATCGCTGAGTCGGCTCTGTGGTTCCCGCGGTCGAAAAATCGGTCTTCGCCGCATTCCCGCCGGGCTCCCGTGATGAGGATGGGGGGAGTGGATGGGGGCGGCTCGCCCCTCCCGGCGCGAGAGCGGTGCGTCTCTTGCATGGCTCGCCTCGCAGGAGGTCGAGACCGGTGCTCACGTTAACGATGCATTCACCCTGTTCGCTCGAACCTGACCAGCGAGCCTGTGGACGTGGTTGCATGAGACGGACGCTGCCCTAGGGGCGGCGGGCGGTTCGGCGGGTCATTGGGATCAGGGGGTGTTTGTCCGTCATGTGCCGCTTTCTCGCCTATTCCGGTGAGCCGGTCTTCCTGACCGACCTCGTCTGCGCACCGACGCACTCGCTGGTCCACCAGTCGCTCCACGCGGCCGAGGCGAAGACGGAAACCAACGGCGACGGGTTCGGCATCGGCTGGTACGGCGAGCGGGTCGATCCCGGCCTCTACCGCGACGTCTGCCCGGCCTGGTCGGACGAGAATCTGGTCAACCTCTGCCAGCAGGTGCGGGCGCGGATGTTCTTCGCCCATGTGCGGGCTTCGACCGGCACCGCCACCACCCGGGCGAACTGCCATCCCTTCGCCCACGGTCGGCATCTGTTCATGCACAATGGCCAGATCGGCGGCTACGGGCGCATCAAGCGCCGGATCGAGGCGCTGATCCCCGACGCGCTCTACGACCAGCGACGCGGCAGCACCGATTCCGAGGCGATCTTCCTGCTGGCCCTGGCCAACGGCCTCGCGGAGGACCCGGTCGGCGCCATGCACAAGACCTTGGCCACGGTGCGCGAGCTGATGCGGGCCGCCGAGGCGACCGAGCCCCTGCGCTTCACCGCCGTCGTCACCGATGGCGACACCCTCACGGCCTTCCGCTGGGCCTGCGACAGCAGCCCGCCCAGCCTGTATTACCGCCAGACCGACACCGGCCTCGTCGTCGTTTCGGAGCCGATCGACGGCTGCCGCGACGGCTGGACCGTGGTGCCGAAGGGCGCCACCCTGCAGGCGCGAATCGGCGGCTCCGTCGTCGTCACCGGCGCCAGCGCCGCCGAGCGCATCGCCGCCTGAAGGGACTCGGCCGCGCGATCCGCGGCGGCGCGATCCACGGCAGGGTGAGTCGTCGGTGCAGCGTGATGCGTCCCGCGGCTTCCCGCGTCAGGCGCCCCAGCCATCGCGGGATAAGGGTTGCGGGCGGCGCGGGATGGGCGGACAAACCGGCTCCATCGCCATGCGGGAGCCGCCGATGACGTATCCGAACGTGACGCTGCACATCGCCGGGAGCTGGACCGACGGGTCCGGCGCCGAGACCCTGCCGGTGTTGAACCCGGCCACCGGCGAGAGCCTGGGCACGCTGGCGGTCGCGACCCGCGACGATCTCGACCGGGCGCTGGCGGCCGCCGCGCGCGGCTTTGCCCTCTGGCGCAGGGTCTCGGCCTTCGAGCGCGCGAAGGTGCTGCGCCGCGCCGCCGATCTTCTGCGCGAGCGGGTCGAGGCCATCGCCCGCATCATGACCCTGGAACAGGGCAAGCCGCTGGCCGAGGCGCGGGTCGAGATCCTGGCCGGGGCCGACGTCACCGACTGGTTCGCCGAGGAAGGGCGCCGGGCCTATGGCCGCATCATCCCGGCGCGGGCGGACGGCGTCGTCCAGATGGTGCTGCGCGAGCCGGTCGGGCCGGTGGCCGCCTTCACGCCCTGGAACTTCCCGATCAACCAGGCGGTGCGCAAGGTGGCGGCTGCCCTCTGCGCCGGCTGCTCGGTGGTGCTGAAGGGACCGGAGGACACGCCGGCGAGCTGCGCCGCGATGATCCGGGCCTTCCTCGATGCCGGGGTGCCCGGCGACGTGCTCTCCCTCGTGTTCGGCGATCCGGCCGCGATCTCCGGCTACCTCATCCCGCATCCGGTCATCGCCAAGATGTCGTTCACCGGCTCGACTCCGGTGGGCAAGGAACTCGCCGCTTTGGCCGGGCGCCACATGAAGCGGGCGACGATGGAGCTTGGCGGCCACGCGCCCGCGATCGTGTTCGCGGATGCCGACGTGGACAAAGCCGTGGCCGTGCTCGGCGCCAACAAGTTCCGCAATGCCGGCCAGGTCTGCGTCGCGCCGACCCGGATGCTGGTGCACGACTCCGTCTACGACCGGTTTCGCGATGGCTTCGTGGCCTTCGCCGAGGGCCGCAAGGTCGGCGACGGGCTCGACCCCGAGACCACCATGGGGCCGCTCATCCATGCCCGCCGCCTGGAGGCCATGGAAACGCTCTGCGCCGATGCCGTGGCGCAGGGTGCCACGCTGCGCACCGGCGGCCAGCGCATCGGCAATCGCGGCACCTTCTTCGCACCGACCGTGCTGTGCGACGTGCCGGTGAGCGCCCGCATCATGAACGAGGAGCCTTTCGGCCCGGTGGCGCTGATCCAGCGCTTCTCCGACGACGCGGCCGCTTATGCCGAGGCCAACCGGCTGCCCTATGGCTTGGCCGCCTACGCCTATACCCGCTCGGCGGCCCGGGCCGTCGAAGCCGCCGCCCGGATCGAGAGCGGCATGGTCGGCATCAATCACCACGGCCTCGCCTTCCCCGAGACACCGTTCGGCGGCGTCAAGGAATCCGGCTACGGCAGCGAGGGCGGCTCGGAGGCGCTGGAGGCCTACCTGACGACGAAGTTCGTCAGCCAGGCGAGCGTCGGGGGGTAGGGGGCGAAGTCGCGGGTCGTCCCTGCCCCCTCTGTGGCAGGGAGACGATCGATGCGCGCCCCGACTTGCCCCCTCTCCGGGAAGCAGAGGGGCCCCGCGCAGCCTTCGGCCTCCCGAAGCGGACGTGGCCGGCCGCTGATGAGGCGACAATAGGGGCGACGGAGGAGGGAACGGTCGGGTGCCGCCCGACTGGGGGCGCGCTTTTCACAGGCAACGCAGCGGCAGAGGGCACCGCACCGTCATTCCGGGGCGCCGCAGGCGAGCCCGGACCCGAAGGGGCGCGCCAGCGGCGCGCAATCCAGAGCCGCTGACCGTGCAAAGTCGTGTATCACCTGCGTGTCTGGATCCCGGGCTCCGCTCCGCGGCCCCGGGATGACGGGGTGCTGCCGATTGTTCCTTGGCTGCCGTGGCCTGCGCGCGCCGGCTTTGCGCGACATCGACCCGCGGATTGCGCCCATCCCGTGCGGGCGGATGAGGTCGCCGGATGCCCGACCGCTCAATAATGCGGCGGCGGGGGTTCCGGTGCGCCCGAGCCGGGGCGGTGGGAGGCTTGCTCCACTTCCTCGACGAGCTTGGCGATCTGCCGGGTGAGGGCGTCGATCTGGCGCCACTGGGCGGTGATCGTGGTGTTGAGGTCGTCGATCACCACGTCCTGTTCGGTCAGGCGCATCTCCAGGGCGTCGATGCGGGCGGAGAGGTCGGTCATCGCAGGGTTTCCGGGGCGTGGTCGGGCCGCTCCACCAGGGCAGGCCCCAGGGCGATGCGGCCGTCGAAGACGAAGCAGTCGCCGGTCCAGCGGTTCTCGGCCTCCGGCACCGTCTCGAGGTAGCGCAGGATGCCGCCGGCCAGATGGCGCACATCGGCAAACCCCTTCGCGCGCATGTAGGCGCCGGCCTTTTCGCAGCGGATGCCGCCGGTGCAGAACATGGCGACCCGAGGATGCGCCGCCGGATCGAGGCCGTCGACGTAATCGCGAAAGGCGCTGAACCGGGTGATGCCCGGATCGACCGCGCCGGGGAAGCTGCCGAGGGCGACTTCGAAGGCGTTGCGGGTGTCGATCAGCAGCAGGCCGGGCGTGTCGAGAAGCGCGTTCCAGGCCTCCGGCGCCACGGGGGTGCCGGCGCCGGCGGCCGCATCGGTGGCGCCGTCGTCGAAGGTGACGATCTCGCGCTTGACCCGGACCTTGAGCTGCCGGAACGGCGGCGCCTCGGCCCGGGACAGCTTGCATTCGAGGCCGTGCAGGCGGTCGCCGAACGGCGGTCCGGCCTGGAGCGCGGCGAGAAAGCCCGCGATCGCCTCGGCCGAGCCCGCCACCGTGCCGTTCAGGCCCTCCGGCGCCAGCAGCAGGGTGCCGGTGATCCCGAACCCTTCGCACAGGGCCTGGAGCGGGGCCTGCAGCGCGGCGACGTCCGGCAGGGCGACGAACTTGTACAGGGCGGCGACGGTGAGGGGCATCGGGTCGGGCAATCGCGGGACTTCGGGAGGCGTTCGGGGCGGAAGAACTCGGGGTGGAAGAACTCGGGGTGGAAGAACTCGGGGCGGAAGTATCAGAGACGAGGACCTACGGGGCCGCGCCCTCGACCCGGCGCAGCACGAAGGTGGTGCCGACCTCCGGGTCGCGGCGCCAGCGCCCGTCGCCGGCGGCGATCAGGTTCACGGCGTGGCCGCGGCGGGCGTTGAGGGTCAAGTGTCCGTTGGCGAAGCGCCAGGAGACCGGATCGAACACCGTGAGGCCGCCGTCGCGGCAGGAATCGAGGATGCGGACCGGGGCCGGCGCGGTGCCGGGCGTCAGGGCGATGCGGCAGACGTCCTGCTCGCGGTAGCGGTCGAGGGCATAGATGCCGGGCGCCGGGGCGTCGCCGGCCGGCTCGGGCTGGGCCGGCGCGGCGCTGCGGGCGTCCGGGGCGGCGCTGCCGGCGCCGGGGCTGGTGGGCACCGCATCGGTCGGCGGCACCATCGCGACGATCTGGAGCGGCACGAGGCTGAAATGCTCCTCGCCCGCGGCCGCCACCAGACTGCGGGCATCGACCCGGGCGGCGAATTGCAGCACCGGCCGGACATCCTTGTCGACGAGCCGGAGGTTGCCGTCCGCGAACAGCCAGCCGGCGACGCCGTTGAGGATCGGCAGGGCGCGGCGGCACCCCGCCGGGAAGGACAGGCGTCGCCCGGCCGGCCCGCTCGCGCCCGACAGGGTCAGGACGCAGCGCCGGGTGCTGCCGTCGCGCGACAGGTCCCAGGTCCCCGGCACCCCGGCGATGTCGCGCGGCAGGCTCTCGACGAAGGGCGTGCCGGCGGCGGAACTCGCCTGTTCTGCCGGCGTCGCCGGCTCGGCCAGTCCGGGCGCCGTCTCCTGGCTCGCGGCGGGCAGGGCCGGGACGAGGAGCGTGGCGCTCAAGCCGGCGAGGCGCAGAGCGCGGCTGACCACGACGGCGCGGCTCATGCGCGGGTCCCCACGGTCCAGGAGGTCTCGGGTACGGGGGGCTTGGGCACGGGGGTCTCGGGCACGGGGGTCAGCGGCCCCCGGCCGTCGAAGAACGCCGTCAGGTTGTCGACCACGAGCCGGCCCATGGCGGCCCGGGTCTCGACGGAGGCCGAGCCCACATGCGGCAGCAGCACCACCTGATCCATGGCCACGAGGTCCGGCGGCACGTGCGGCTCGCGCGCGAAGACGTCGAGGCCGGCGCCCAGGATCGTGCCCGCCTGCAGCGCCCGGATCAGCGCCGGTTCGTCGACGAGGCTGCCGCGGGCGACGTTGATGAGCAGGCCCTGCGGCCCGAGCGCCGCCAGCACCGCCGCGTCGACGATCCCGTGGGTGTCCGGGCCGCCGGGCGCCACCACCAGGAGCACGTCGGAGGCCTCGGCCAGACCCAGGAGGGTGGGGTGGTAGGCGTAGGGCATGTCGGCTTGCGGCCGGCGGCCGTGATAGGCGAGGGCGACGCCGAAGCCTTCGAGGCGGCGCGCGATGGCGCGCCCGATCCGCCCGAGACCGAGGATGCCGACGGTGCGCCCGCGCAGGGTCGGGGTGAGCGGGTAGGTCCGGCTCGGCCAGTGCCCGGCGCGCAGGTGCCGGTCGGCCTGGGGGATCTGACGGACGGTCGCCAGCAGCAGACCGACGGCGAGGTCGGCCACCTCGTCGGTGAGCACGTCCGGGGTGTTGGTCACCACGATGCCGCGTTCGGCCGCCGCCGCCGTGTCGATGGTGTCGTAGCCGACCCCGAAGCTCGCCACGATCGCGAGGCCGGGCAGGCGCGCCAGCAGGGCCCGGTCGACCGGCGCCTGCGCGCCCGTTGCGAGGCCGCGGATGCGCGGGCCGATCTCGGCCAGGAACCTATCCGGGTCGGGGGCGGTGTCGAGGCGGTGCAGGGTGAAGCGCTGCGCGACGGCGTCCATGACGTCGGGATGCATCGCTTTCAGCATCAGGATGTCGACGGGCTGCATGCGGCGGATCTCGGCGACGGTGTCTTGTGAGGGCGCGGCCCCCGGACCGGGGACGTTGGCGACAGCTTTAGGCGCGCGGTCCGGACCGGTCCAGTGACCTGCCCGAACAGCACCGGGTGGGATCATCGCGCGCTGCGCGGGCTCTTTTCACGCTGCGCGGGCTTCATGCGGCCGCCTCCGGGCTGCCATCCGCCCGATGCAAGCAACGCCGCGGTTTCGCGCGAGGCACCTTTCGCTGCGCGCCTTGGAACACTACTAAAGGAACACGCCGATCCGTTTTTGACGAACAACCAGAACAGCCACGCCATGACCGCGCCGCGCACCCTGTACGACAAGATCTGGGACGACCACGTCGTCGATGTCGAGCCCGATGGCTCCACGCTCCTCTACATCGACCGCCACCTCGTCCACGAAGTCACCAGCCCCCAGGCCTTCGAGGGTCTGCGGGTGGCCGGGCGCCGGGTGCGCCATCCCGAGAAGACCCTCGCGGTGGTCGACCACAATGTGCAGACCTCCGATCGCCGCTTCGGCATCGAGGACCCGGAAAGCCGCATCCAGCTCGAGGCCCTGGCCGAGAACGTGCGCGACTTCGGCATCGAGTTCTACGACGCGCTGGATCGCCGCCAGGGCATCGTCCACGTGATCGGGCCGGAACAGGGCTTCACCCTGCCGGGCCAGACCATCGTGTGCGGCGACAGCCACACCTCGACCCACGGCGCCTTCGGGGCGCTCGCCCACGGCATCGGCACCTCGGAGGTGGAGCACGTGCTCGCCACCCAGACGCTGCTGCAGAAGAAGGCCAGGAACATGCGCGTCAGCGTCGACGGCACCCTGCCGCCCGGCGTGACGGCCAAGGACATCATCCTGGCGATCATCGGTGAGATCGGCACGGCCGGCGGCACCGGCTACGTCATCGAATATGCCGGCTCGGCCATCCGCGCCCTCTCGATGGAGGGCCGGATGACGATCTGCAACATGTCGATCGAGGGCGGCGCCCGCGCCGGCTTGGTGGCGCCGGACGCGACCACCTACGCCTATGTCGAGGGCCGGCCGAAGGCGCCCAAGGGCGAGGCCTTCGCCCGCGCCAGGGCCTACTGGGAGAGCCTGGTCACCGACGAGGGCGCATATTTCGACCGCGAGGTGCGCCTGGACGCCGCCAATCTGCCGCCCATCGTCAGCTGGGGCACCAGCCCCGAGGACGTGGTCTCGATCTCGGGCGCCGTGCCCGACCCGGCCCAGATCGCCGACGAGAACAAGCGCCAGTCGAAGGAGAAGGCCCTGGACTATATGGGCCTGACCCCCGGCACGAAGATCACCGACATCACCCTCGACCGGGTGTTCATCGGCTCCTGCACCAACGGCCGGATCGAGGACCTGCGGGCGGTGGCCCAGATGGTCGAGGGCCGCAAGGTCCACGCCAACGTCTCGGCCATGGTGGTGCCGGGGTCCGGCCTCGTGAAGCAACAGGCGGAAGCCGAAGGCCTCGACCGCATCCTCAAGGCGGCCGGGTTCGACTGGCGCGAGCCGGGCTGCTCGATGTGCCTCGGCATGAACGCCGATCGCCTGAGCCCCAACGAGCGCTGCGCCTCGACCTCGAACCGCAACTTCGAGGGCCGCCAGGGCCATCGCGGCCGCACCCACCTCGTCTCCCCCGCCATGGCGGCGGCGGCGGCGGTGGCCGGCCGCTTCGTCGACATCCGCGAGTGGCGCAGCGAGGCCTGAGCCACAATCGAAGGGCCGGTCGAAAATCCCGCACAATCCGGATTGACGACCGGCCCCACCCCGCCTAAACGAAATCCGCGTCGGCGCCGCAAGCGGCCCCGACGAGCCCAGGTGGCGGAATTGGTAGACGCGCTGGTTTCAGGTACCAGTCTTGCAAGAGGTGAAGGTTCGAGTCCTTTCCTGGGCACCATCAGCTGGCTCAGCCGCTGATCCGCAAAACACATGTGATCGATAAGGTTTGAGCGCAGGCTCGCTGTGAGACGGGGTCGGTCCGACACCCGGTTCGATCAAGTATTCCGATTTAGAACTCGTTATCGCACTTGGCGCGCATCTGGCCGAGATAACTGAAACGCGGCCGGCAGGACGCTCGCGGATAGTCTTGGCGATGGACCTTGCGCGCGCTCGGTCCGCGAAGGTCCGACACCGGTCTGTCGCGATTGCGTTCCCAATCCAGCGGAAAGCCGCTTGGAGCGGCCACCCGGCGCCCTACCTTGCTTCCCATGACCGAGCCGCCAGACGACAATCTCGACCATTACGCCCTGGGCTTCTACGCACCCGGCAAGGGCCTGCGCCGTGAGGATTGCCCCTATGCGGAGGGCACCGAAGCGCATGGGCAGTGGACCGCCGGGTACGATGCGGCGCTCCAGGAGAAGGCGGACGGCGCGGCGCCGTAACGGCCCCGTTCGAGGCGACGGCGCGCGAACACCCGAAAAGCAACCTTGTGCCCGGAACGTGGAACGGGGCGTGGCGAACTCTGTTGCCGCGCAGCACGCGACCCACGCCCCCCTTTGCGTCGCGTGCGGCACCCGCGTGGGTGTTCCTCCTTCGACTTGGGCCGCTCCTGTCCGGGAGCGGCCTCTTTTGCGAGGCTCGTCCGCGTGGCGGCAGGGCCGCGCTCGGCATCCCGGGGCATCGACCCGGGTGATGCGCGGCCATGGGGCCTCGGCGCAGGGGGGCGGTGCCAGAACATCGCAGCTGGGCCCGGCGTTACCCTGGGCGTGCTTCACGCCAAACATCAGGGAGAGAGACCATGAAGGCCGTCGCGCTTGCGCTCGCCACCACGCTTGTCCTGTCCTCGGGGGCCATCGCCGCCGAAGGGGGCTCCGGGACCACCAGGTCGGGCACCCTCAACAGCACCGGCCCGAACGACGCCGGCGCCGGCGCCTCGCCCGGTGCGGCGGGAAGCGGCCCTTCGACCGGCGACAAGAGCCGCTCGGGCACGGCCAACAGCACCGGGGCCAACGATGCAGGCTCGGGAGCGTCACCGGGCGCGGCCGGCAAGGGGACCAGCGCCCCCACGCGCTGACGATTCAGCGGACCGGACAGGCGCGGCTGGGCCGAAGGCTGGGGTTCGGCCGTGCCGATCCCCATCTCGGTTGCGGAGGCGGGCCACCCGGATGGTCTCGCGACGGGCAAGGGACGGGCTTCGCATGCAACGCTACTTCTTCCACACGCATATCGGGGACGACGTGGTGGTGGACCCGGACGGCCGAGAGCTGGCGAGCGCCGATGCAGCCTGGGACGCCGCTCGGATTCTCGCCCGGCAACTGCTTCAGGGCGCCGACAGCGACCCCGCGCTCCTCACCGCCGTCCTGTTCGTGGAGGACGAAGCGCGGGAGATCATCCTTGAATTTCCCCTGAGCGAGGCGCTCATCGAGCAGCCGGTCCCCGAACCCGAGCGAGGGGGCGGCACGCTCCACTGACGGCGTCCGAATTCGGTCTCGTCCCCCGCGCCAGGGCGGAGTCCCGTCCGCCTGCGCGGTGCTCCGCGCCATCGCCACCGCCCGCCCGAACCTGAACGGATGCTGCCGGGGCGCTTCAGCCGCGATGCAGCGTGGATCTGCCAATGTCTTCCTCACGGCCGGGACATCCCCGGCTGGGCCGCAGGCCGGTTTTGGCGCGGGTCTCGGCGCGGCTTTGGGCGAAGCATCAGGGGTTCGGCGATGAACAGGTTTGCAGCGTTGACGGCCGCGGCGCTCGTTGCCGCCGGCGCCCTCGGAGCGCCGAAGGCTGAGGCCCGGGGCGGTGGGGGTGCCGTCGCGGCCGGCCTCATCGGGGGGCTCGCCGCCGGCGCCCTCCTGGGGGCCGCCGTCTCGCAGGCGGCCCCGGTTGACGGCTATGGCTATGCCCGTCCCGCGCCGGTCTACGGATATGACGACGCCGTACCCCCGGTGGTCCGCTATCGCCCCGCCCGGGTGGTCCCGCAAGACGACTTCGCCGACGCGCCGGTCTACCGGTATCCGCGTCGCGCGCGCTTCGACCACGATCGATTCGAGGGGTACGACCGCCCCGAGGGGTACGGCTATCGCCGCGCGGGGTATGGATACCATTCCGAGGGATATGGCTTCGGCCGGGATTGCGACCGACCGCATGGCGACGGCCGCTGGTAGGCGGAGAGACGGGCGGGGCGCACCGAGCCCGAAGCCGTCGGGTACGAACCCGGCGGCTTCGTTCGGATTCGCGGAGTCTTCGCCCGCAGGGCATCGTCCCGCCGGCCGGGCCGGCGGGCGCGCCGCGCGCCTTCGGGACCGCTTGACCGCGCGCCCTCGCGGGCCGACACGGGTCCGATCTCACAGGAGCATTCTCCGCCCCACAGGAGCAATCATGGCTGGCCTCAAGGACAAGCGCGGCTTCATCGACAAGGAGCGCCTGGACCTCTCCGAGCGGAAGGCCGTGGAGTTCTGGATGAAGCGCTGGGGCGTCACCCAGGACCAGATCACGGCGGCGCACCGCAAGGTCGGGCGGATGACCAAGGACATCGCGGCCGAACTCGGCAAGAAGCGTTAGAGGAAGCGCCAGAGTTTGTCGGGGATCGGTGGAAACCGGTCATCCCGACAAGACAAACGAAGACGTCTGGGCGCGCCGATCGCCGCCCCGAGGTTTGCGACGGCGCGGTTTCAGTATCCGCGCCCGCGGTCGATTCCCACCGGCACCTGTCCGGTCCGGCGGAATGCGGCGACCGTTTCGGCGACGATGGCGGCGGCGGAGTCCAGGCTGGTCGGCGCGGCGACATGGGGCAGGATCGTCACGCCGGGCTGCGACCACAGGCGATGGGTCTCGGCCAGCGGCTCCTCCGGGAACACGTCGAGGATCGCATGCGCGAGGCGGCCCGTCGCCAGGGCGGTGATCAGGTCGTCCTCGACCACGTGCGCGCCGCGCCCGAAATTCACCAGGGCCGCCCCCTCGGGCAGGCACGCGAAGGCGGACCGATCGAGGATGCCGTGGGTCTCGGGCGTCAGGGGCAGGAGGTTGACGAGGATATCGGCCTCCGCGAGGCACGCGGCCCATCCCTCCGGGCCGGACGAGACCGGGATCGCACCGGCGGGCCGGCCCGACCGGCTCCAGCCCTGGACCGGGAAGCCGATCGCCCGGAGCAATTCGGCCGAGGCCCGGCCCATCTCGCCCAGGCCCAGGATCGTCACCCGCCGGGCGCTGGCCGGTCGAACCGGGTGCTGGCGCCAGAGTCCGGCGCGCTGCTGGGCCGCGTAGCGGGGAAAATCCCGGTGCCAAGACAGCACGGCCGCCGCCACCGCCTCCGCCATGGCGCGTGCCAGGGTCGGATCGACGAGGCGCCGGACCGGCACGTCGGGCAGGGCGGGATCGCGGAGCAGGCGGTCGACACCGGCCCACAGGCTCTGGACCCAGCGCAGATGCGGGAAGGCGCAGGCCCATCCGGGCACCGGGTTCGCCACGATGGCGATCTCCACCGCGCCCGCATCGGAGATCGCTTCGGGCTCGAGGATGCGCTCCGCCGGCATGGCCCGGGCGAGGCAGTCGCGCCAGGCTGCGTTCTCGTCCGGGGGCAGGCTGGTGACGAGGACCAGGGGAGACGTCATGGCCGGGGGCTTCTCTCGGGCGGCATCTTCACGGGCGGCATCTTCACGGGCGGCATCTTTACGGGCGGCTTGGCGCGGCGAGGAAGCTGGTATGATGCATGCCTCATGGAACGCGTCGCAATCTGACCGTCAGGGATACATGTCCATTTCTTCGTCCGTCTCCCGATTTTCTTCCATCTCCGGATTTTCTTCCATCTCCGGATTTTCTCCCATCTCCCGATTCTCCTCGGTCTTCAGGCTCTCGTCCCCTCGGAGACTGCCGATCGCCGTCGCGATCTGCCTGGCGCTGCCGGTCTCGCCGGCCGCGGCGCAGGGCGGACCGCCTGGGGCGTTCGCCGTCGAAGAGGCCTCCATCGCCGAGGTGCGGCAGGCGCTGGCCTCCGGGCGGATCACCTGCGTGGGCCTGGTCCAGGCCTATCTCGACCGCATCGCCGCCTACGATCAGGCCGGGCCGGCTCTGCGCGCGATCCGGGCGGTGAACCCGAACGCCCTGGCGCAGGCGCAGGCCTACGACGCCGACCGCGCTGTCGGGGCTGCCGGCGCCTCCAAGCCTCTCGGCTGCGTGCCCCTGCTGCTCAAGGACAATTACAACACGGCGGAGGTGCCGACGACCGGCGGCTCGGCGTCCTTGGAGGGGGCGCAACCGGCGCGGGACGCGACCGCCGTCGCCCGGCTGCGCGCGGCCGGCGCCATCGTGCTCGCCAAGGCGAACATGCAGGAATTCGCCCTCGGGGGCGTCTCGGTCAGTTCGCTGGGCGGCCAAGTGCGAAACCCCTACGACCTGACCCGGACCCCCGGCGGCTCGAGCGGGGGCGTCGGCGCCGGCATCGCGGCCGATTTCGCCCTCGGGGGCCTCGGCAGCGACACGGTCAACTCGATCCGCTCGCCGGCCTCGGCCAACAATTTGGTGGGCCTGCGCGTCACGCAAGGGCTGATCAGCCTCGCGAGCATCATGCCGGTCTCGAAGACGCAGGATGCGATCGGGCCGATCACCCGCACGGTCGCGGACGCGGCGGCGCTGCTGCAGGCCATGGCGGGCGCCGATCCGGCCGATCCGCTCACCGCGGCGGCGGCCGGCCGGGTTCCGGAGCGCTATGCCGATGCGCTCAAGCCCGATGCCCTGAAGGGCGCGCGCCTCGGGGTCGTCACCGCCCTGTTCGGCACGAAGCCCGAGCACGCCGAGGTCAATCGCGTCATGCGCCAGGCGCTCGATGCCCTCGCGGCGGCCGGCGCCACCCTGGTGACCGTCGACGATCCCGCCTTCGAGGCCGATGCGCTGAACCGCGACGACGACGTCCAGACCTACGAGTTCAAGGCTCTGATGAACGCCTACCTCGCCACCATCCCGAATGCGCCGCAGACGAATCTGGCCGGCATTCTCGCCTCGGGCCAATTCCATCGCGCCGCACTCGAAAAGTTCCTGACCGGCGCGGAGGCGCGGGCGGACGGAATGGCCGATCCCGAATACGCGGCGCGGCTCGGACGGATCGCCGCCTTCAAGGCGCATGTGGCAGCGGTGTTCGAGGCCCAGACCCTCGACGCCCTGGTCTATCCGCTGCAGAAGCGGCTGGTGGTGCCGATCGGCGAACTGAATCAGGCCGACCGCAACGGCATCGTCGCCGGGCTGACGGGCTTCCCGGCCATCGACGTGCCGGCCGGGTTCTCGGCCGCGAGCGCGACGGCGCCGGACGGCGTTCCGATCGGCATGGATCTGCTCGGGCGGCCCTGGAGCGAGGCGAAGCTGCTCGGCCTTGCCTACGCCTTCGAGCAGGCGACGAAGCTGCGCCGGGCCCCGGCCAGCACGCCGCCGCTGACGGCGTCGGATGGGCGCTGATCAGACCGCGACGGTCGGGGCCGGCACTCCATCCCGGAGCCGCCACAGCGACACAGCGAGATGGGACCGGTAGGGGGCGAAGGGGGCCGTGAAGGCCCGGGTATCGAAGGCTTGGGTAGCGGTGCCGTCGGTCAGGCGCCGGAGGCACCCCACGGCGGCAACGTCGCCGGCCGGCCAGATGTCCGGGTCGCCGTAGTGGAAGATGCCGATCATGTCGGCGGTCCATTGTCCGACGCCCTTGATGCTGCGCAGGATCGCGGACCGTTCCGGGTGGGGCAGGGTGGCGAGCGAGGGGCCGAACAGGCCCGCCTCGTCTGCCAGCCTGATCGCCTGGACGGCCCGGACCTTGGCGGCGGAGAGGCCGCAACTGCGCAGCGTCTCGGTGTGCTCGGCAACGAAGAGGTCGCGCGGGGCGAGGCCCTGGGCGGCGGATGCGGCCTCGACCCGGGACCAGATCGCGGCCGCCGCCTTGGTCGAGAGCTGCTGGTTCACCACTTCGAGGGCGAGCCGATCGGCGACCCGCGCGTGTGTCGGGGGCGTGATCGCGACCGGACCCAAGCCGGCGAGGGCCGCGTAGAGCGGCATCGACAACCGCTGCGCCACGGCCAGCAGGTGCGCGTGGGAATCGGCCTCAGGCATCATGCGGGGCGGCGAGCAAGGAACAGGCCGGAGCCCCGGCCCCGCTCGGGGGCCGAGGCCGTGGGTTTCTAGCGGTCGCGACGCTCGCGGGTGATCGTGGTGCGCTCCTCGCGGCGCTCCATCCGGTCCTCGCGGCGATCCGGATCGACGCCGAGGACGCCCCCGACCGTGCCGGTGGCTGCACCGACGGCGCCGCCCACCACACCGCCGATCGGGCCGGCCGCGCGGTTACCGTCCTCGACGCCGCGTTCGGCGCCGCGGATGGTGCCCTGGGCCTGGGCCGTGGCCGACAGCGCGACGGGGCTGAGAAGGAGGGCGGTGGCAATGACGAATGACTTCATGAAGCGGTTCCTCGTGATGGTGCGTGGGGGGCCGATCGCGCTTTAGGTGACCGGTCCGGTCTGTCCCATCAACGGCCGAGAGCCGGAAAGGTCGCAATATTCGCGTGGAGACGTCCCGGTGAACCCTTCGGGTGCCGCATTCCTCAGTAGGTCGCGAACATCTCGGTGACGTCCGCCGGGTCGCGGCTGACGGTCAGCGCGAGGGCCAGCAGGATGCGCGCCTTCTGGGGCGTCAGGTTGTCGGCGCTGAGGATTCCGCGCTCCCGCAACCGCGTGGTGGCGGGCACCACGCCGCTGCCGGCCCGGGTCGACTGGACGACGATCACGCCCGCCGCGACGGCGGCCGCGAGCGCGTCGGCCTCGCCCGGCGGGGTCATGCCGGGCGCGAGGCCGGCCGAGACGAGGCCCTGCGCGCCGGCCGCCACGAAGGCGCGCACGGCCGTGCCGTCCGCATCCGCATAGGCGTAAGACACGTCGACCCGGGGCAGGGTGGGTAGGGCGCGAATGTCGAAGGGCGTGCCGGGACCGTGCCGACGCTCCGCGCGTCGGTAGTAGCGCACCGCCGGGCCGTCGACCTGACCGAGCACGCCGAAATCCGGTGTCCGGAAGGTCTGGAGCCGGCCGACCGAGGTTTTCGTCACCTCCCGGGCCGCCTGGATCTCGTCGTTGAGCACCACCAGAACGCCGCGTCCGCGCGAGGCCGGGTCGGCGGCGGTACGCAGGGCCGCCACGAGGTTGAGGCCGGCATCGCTCGACAGGGCGCTGATCGGGCGCTGGGCGCCCACCATCACCACGGGGCAATCGACCGCGAGGGTGAGGCTGAGCGCATAGGCGGTCTCCTCCAGGGTGGCGGTACCGTGCCCGATCACGATCCCGGCGAGGTCGGGATGCGCCCCGGCCAGCTCCGCGCAGAGATTGGCCAAGGCGCGCCACTCGGCGAACCCGATCGCCGGACTCGGAACTGCGCGGAACGGCACGGCCACGATGTCGGCGATGGTCCGGGCCTCGGGCACCCGCGCGAGGATCGCCTCGGCGTCCAGGCGCTGTCCGGTGGCGGTGTAGTCGAGGACGTCGAGGGAATCCCACCCGAGCGACGAGATCGTCCCGCCCGTTCCGATGAAGGCCACCTTGGGTCGTGCCGCCATGATCGTCCGTCTCCACCCGTTCCCGCTCGATGACGCCCGCGCATGCAGGAGGTTTGCCGAATTGGGTTTGGCACGCAATCAGCGCCGGGAGGTCGGCCGGGGTTTGAGGGCGTCGAGGGCGTCGGCATTGGTGCGGCCCCAGGCGTAGAGGAGTTCGACCGGCTCGACGAAGCGGTGGCCGAGCGCCGTCAGGCGATACTCCACGGCGGGCGGCACCGTGCCGGCCACATGGCGCGTGAGGAGGCCGCTCGCCTCCATGTCGCGCAGGGTCTGGGTCAGCATCTTCTTCGAGATGCCCGGCAGGCTGCGCTGGAGCACGCCGGTGCGCGCCGCCCCGCCGTGGCGGGCCTGGAGCGTGTGCAGCACCATGCTGGTCCATTTGGTGGCGAACAGGTCGAGCACCCGGCGCGGGGCGCAGTCCTCGCGCCATGCCTCGTCCGCACTTCCCCGGTCCATGCTGGTTACCTTCTCGTGCCTATGACCCCAAACGGTGCCGTCTGGTCGGGGCCGGACCCGCTCCATAGGTCCCTTTCGACGCAAAACGGAGACCCATCATGAGCAGGACGGCCCTCATCGCCGGTGTCAGCGGCATCGTCGGCAACAATCTCGCGCATCATCTCGTTGCGGAGGGCTGGTCCGTCGCCGGCCTCGCCCGCAAGCCGCCCACCGACCTGCCGGGTATCACCCCGGTCCAGGCCGACCTTCTCGAACCGGACAGCCTGAAGGGCGCCCTGGCGCAGGTCCGTCCGACCCACGTCTTCATCACCACGTGGCTGCGCCAGGCGACGGAGGCGGAGAACATCCGCGTCAACGGCGCGATGGTGCGCAACCTCCTCGACGCCCTCCGGCCGAATGGCGGCGTCGAGCACGTTGCCCTGGTCACGGGTCTCAAGCACTATCTCGGGCCGTTCGAGGCCTACGGGAAGGGTACCCTGCCGGCGACGCCGTTTCGCGAGGATCAGGGCCGCCTCGACGTCGAGAACTTCTACTACGCGCAGGAGGACGAGGTCTTCGCCGCCGCCGAGCGGGACGGCTTCGGCTGGAGCGTGCACCGGCCGCACACCATCATCGGCTATGCGCTGGGCAACGCCATGAACATGGGCGTGACGCTGGCCGTCTACGCCACCCTGTGCCGCGAGACCGGGCGGCCGTTCCGCTTCCCAGGCTCGGCGGCGCAGTGGAACGGGCTGACCGACATGACCGACGCCCGCATCCTGGCGCGCCAGCTCGCCTGGGCCGCGACCACGCCGGCGGCGCGCAACGAAGCCTTCAACATCGTCGACGGCGACGTCTTCCGCTGGAGCTGGATGTGGGGCCGGATCGCTGAGTGGTTCGGCGTGGCGCCGGCGCCCTTCGACGGCGAAGTCCTGCCCCTGGAGCAGCAGATGGACGGGGCCGCCCCGCTCTGGGCCGAGCTTGCCGCCCGCCACGGCCTCAAGGAGGCCGATCTCGGCCGCCTCGCCTCGGCTTGGCACACCGACGCCGATCTCGGGCGGCCGATCGAAGTCGTCACCGACATGAGCAAGAGCCGGCGCCTCGGCTTCCTCGATTATCAGGCCACCGACGAGGCCTTCTTCGACCTGTTCGCGCGCCTGCGGGCGGAGCGGGTGATCCCGTGATCCCGACGCCGTCCCGTCCGCACCCAGGAGCCCCGATGACCGATCCCGCCGGAACCCCCGACCTCGCCCGCTCGGACATGCTGCAGCGGCCGCCCCACGGGGAGGCGGTCCGCTCCACCACCAAGCCGCTGATCGTGACGCCGACCTTCGTCTCGCGCAGCGACGACACCTCGCCATCCCGGCGCCCGCGCGACGACGGCGCGAATGTCGGCCGCGACGGCCGGCCCGTGATGCGGCCCGCGCGCCATCCCGAGGCGGTGGCGCTGGAGCCCGACCCCAACCTCGCCTTCGAGCATTGGGACGAATACTGGCGCAAGGTGCACGGGCCGAAATTCGCCTATGCGGAGCCCGGCACGCGGAACGACCGGGTGGTGCGCTACGATCAGGTCCACCGCGTCGCCTCGGGGCCGTCCTCCGGCTTCCGGCCACCCTACCGGGCGATGGTGGACGGAGTGGGCAAGCTGGTGCCCGATCCGGCGGCGCGGGTCCCGGCCTACCGGCGCCCGAGCTTCGACGGCTTCGCCTACATCGCCTACGCGGACGAGGACGACATCGCGGCCGTGCTCGGCCAGGAGCAATATGCCGAGCGCATCGTCGCCGACGAGCGGACCGCCTTCCGCATGGTGACCCGCGAAGTGGCGCGGGAATACATCCTGATCCCGAGCGCGCGTCACCGCGATCCCGTCAGCCTCGTGAAGATCCACCGGCGCCGGCCGCACCTGTCGCGCGCCGCGTTCCAGGAGGCGTGGCTGCACGCGCAGGCCGACCTCGTCCGCGCGCAGGGCGCGACCGCGCAGTATGTCCGCCGCTACGCCCAGCTCCATCCGTTCGGCGCGACCCAGGCCGATCCCGAGGGCTCGAAGATCGACGGCATCTCGGTCCTGTCCTTCGATTCGCTGAACGACGTCGAAGACTTCCTGGTGACGGCCGACCATGCCGTGATCGAGGCGGCGGAGAACGCGATCGCCGATCCGGAGACGTCCGAGTTCTGGACGGCGATCAACTACAGCGTCATCAACCGCCTGATGCCGGAACGGGCGACGGAACGCTGAGGGCGACCGGCCGGGGCGGCTCCCTCACCTTGCTGCTCCGTCCCTTCGCCCATTCTTCGACTTGCACGCCGATTTGGCGACTTGGCGGCCCCGGCGTTTGTCTCCACACTCAGCGGACACCCTCCGATGCGCGAGACCCCGACCCGATGACGCCGTTCGACTGGACCACCGGCTATCCCACCGTGCGGATGCCGATCTTCGGCCGCAACATGGTTTCGACCTCGCACGCGCTGGCGGCCCAGGCCGGCATCCGCATGCTGTGGCAGGGCGGCAACGCCGTCGATGCCGCCATCGCCACGGCGGCGGCCAAGACCATCACCGAGCCGTGCAGCAACGGTCTCGGCTCGGATGCCTTCTGCATCCTGTGGGACGGCAAGGCGCTGCACGGACTCAACGCCTCGGGCGGGGCGCCCGCCGCCTGGACCGCCGACTACTTCACCCGGAAATACGGGGCGGCCGAGCGGCCGCCGATGCGGGGCTGGGATTCCGTCACGGTGCCGGGCGCCGTCGCCGCCTGGGTCGCCTTGAGCGAGCGCTTCGGAAAGCTGCCCTTCGGGGACCTGCTCCAGCCCGCCATCGAGATCGCCGAGCGCGGCTATCTGGCCCCGGTGGTGGTGCAGCAGAAATGGGCGGCCGCCGCGAAGGTCGCCGATCTCGTGAGCCAGCCCGGCTTCGCCGAGACCTTCCTGCCCCACGGCCGCGCCCCGCATGTGGGCGAGCGCGTCACTCTGCCGGGCATCGCCCGGACGCTGCGGGCCGTCGCCGAGACGAAGGGGCGCGCCTTCTACGAGGGCGAGATCGCCGAGGCCATGGCGCGCCACGCCGCGGCTCATGGCGGCGCCATGACGGTGGCGGATCTCGCTGCCTTCCGGCCCGAATGGGTGACGCCGACGGCCAAGGACTATCACGGCTACACCCTGCACGAGATCCCGCCGAACGGGCAGGGCATCGCCGCCCAGATCGCCCTCGGCATTCTCGAATCCTTCGACCTCGCCGGCCTCGCGGTGGACGGACCCGAGGCGCAGCACCTCCAGATCGAGGCGATGAAGCTCGCTTTCGCCGATACCTACCGCTACGTCGCCGACGCGCGCACCATGGAGGTGACCCCGGAGGCGATGCTCGACCCCGCCTATCTGGCGTCGCGCGCCAAGCTGATCGATCCGCGCCGGGCCCAGTATTTCGGCGCCGGCAATCCGGTCCGTGGCGGCACCATCTACCTCACCGCGGCCGATGAATCCGGCATGATGGTGAGCTTCATCCAGTCGAACTTCATGGGCTTCGGCTCCGGCGTGGTGGTGCCCGAATGGGGCCTGTCGCTGCAGAACCGCGGCTACGGCTTCGTGCTCGACCCGCGCAGCCCGAACGGGGTGGCGCCCGGCAAGCGCCCCTTCCACACCATCATCCCGGGCTTCCTCACGAAAGCCGGCGCCCCGGTGATGAGCTTCGGCGTGATGGGCGGCAACATGCAGCCTCAGGGCCACCTGCAGACCCTGGTGCGGATGATCGACCACCACCAGAACCCGCAGGCCGCCTGCGACGCCCCGCGCTGGCGCTTCAACGCCGGCCTGGAGATCAACGCGGAATCGACCATGCCGGCCGCGACCCTGCAGGGCCTGCAGGCGCGCGGCCACCGGGTCGACGTGATCCAGGACAGCTACCAGGATTTTGGCGCCGGCCAGTTCATCTGGCGCATGGGCGACCCCGGCACCGAGGGCTATGTCGGCGCCAGCGATCCCCGCCGCGACGGACAGGTGGCGGTGTGGTGAAGCGTGAAGAACGCTTGAGTCTCCGGCAAGACCCGGAATGTCATCACCCGGAATGTCATCACCCGGAATGTCATCCTGGGGCCGCGAAGCGGAGCCCAGGATCCGGATCCATCGGGATCGCACGGTTGGGCGCTGTCCGGCGGCTCTGGATTCCGGGCTCGCCTCCGGCGACTCGGAATGACGGTGCGTCACAGCTACGAATAGCCTTGGCTGCTTCAGGCAGGCGACCCTGATTGCTTGCGCCTCCCACATCCGAACGCCGCCTCCCGGCGTCCCAGCCGTTGCCAAGCGCTCCTCTGGCACGGATAATGTATGCACTTTCGAACGTCTTCCCGGCTCGCGCCGATCGGCCCTCCCGTGCGGCGGCTCTGCGATCCGGACCGATCCCTGTTCTGAAGGAAGCTTGATGCTGCGTCTGTTCGCTGCCGGTCTCGTTGCGGGCATTGCCACGCTGTCTCCTGGTCTCGTCGGGACGTCGCAGGCCCAGACCCTGCGCTTCGGCCTGATGGAGGACCCGGACGCCCTCGACCCGACGCTGGCCCGCACCTTCGCCGGCCGCATGGTCTTCGCGGCGTTGTGCGACAAGCTCGTGGATATCGGCCCCGACCTGAAGCCGGTGCCGCAGCTCGCCACCGGCTGGAGCCTGTCGGACGACCAGAAGACCCTCACCATGACCCTGCGGCCGGGGGTGCTGTTCCATGACGGCGAGAAGCTCGACGCGGCCGCGGCGAAGTACAGCCTCGAGCGGCACATGAAGCTGCCCGGCTCGCAGCGGCGCGGCGAGATCGCGCCGATCGACCGGGTCGAGGTCGTGGACGACCTGACCTTCAAGATCTTCCTCAAGACGCCGTTCGCGCCCCTGATGGCGCAGTTCACCGACCGGGCCGGCATGATGGTCTCGCCCAAGGCCGCCGAACGCCTGGGCGACAAGTTCTCGACGGCGCCGGTCTGCGCCGGGCCGTTCAAGTTCGTCGAGCGGGTGCCGCAGGACCGGATCGTGGTCGAGCGCTTTGCCGATTACTGGAACAAGGACCAGATCCACCTGCAGCGCATCGAGTTCCGGCCGATTCCCGACGGCACCGTGCGGCTGACCAACCTTCGCGCCGGCCAGCTCGACCTGCTGGAGCGCCTGACGCCCACCGACCTGCCGCAGGTGAGCCGCGACCCGAAGCTCAAGGTCGGCTCGACCATCGAGCTCGGCTTCCAGTCCATCGTGTTCAACCCGAACAGGGCCGGCTCGGCCATCGCCGACCCGCGCGTGCGCGCCGCCTTCGACCTCGCCATCGACCGCAACGCCCTCAACCAGGTGGTGTTCAGCGGCGAGTTCCTGCCCGGCAACCAGTGGGTCTCGCCCAAGCACCCGGCCTACGTTCCGGCCTATCCGATACCCAAGCGGGATGTGGCCAAGGCGAAAGCCCTGCTGGCGGAGGCCGGCGTGCCGAAGCCGAGCGTGACCCTGACGGTCTACGCCAACAACGAGGCGCCCCAGGTGGGCCAGGTCATCCAGGCGATGACCCGCGAGGCCGGCTTCGACGTGAAGCTCCAGGCCACCGATTTCACCACGGCGCTGGACGCCGCCGACAAGGGCAATTTCGACGCCTACCTCTATTCGTGGAGCGGCCGGCCCGATCCGGACGGCAACACCTTCAGCTTCCTCGCCTGCAAGACGCCGCTGAACTACGCCCGCTACTGCAACCCGGAAGCGGACGCCGCGCTCGCGGCCGAGCGTGCCACGGTCGATCCCGGCCAGCGCGCCGAGGCCTGGAAGCACCTCGCCGACCGGGTGATGGCCGACCGGCCGCTGATCTACCTGTTCCACCGCAAGCTGTTCTGGGCCTACAGCACCAAGCTCACCGGCTTCACGCCCTATCCCGACGGCCTCGTGCGCTTCACCGGCCTCACGCTGAACTGAGGCGGGGGCCCGGCCGATGCTGCGCTTCCTCGTCCAGCGCCTGGCGCTCGCGATCCCCACCCTGGTGATCGCCTCGATGATCATCTTCACCCTGCAGCAATTGCTGCCGGGCGACACCGCGACGGCCCTGTCCGGTGAAGAGCGCGACCCCGAGGTCATCGCCTTCATCCGGCAGAAGTACCACCTCGATCAGCCCCTGCCGGTGCGCTACGCCCTCTGGGCCGGCGGCGTGCTGCAGGGTGATCTCGGCGAGTCGATCCGCCTGCAGAAGCCGGTGCTCGATCTCGTCGTGGAGAAGCTGCCCGTCACCCTCGAACTCGCCTGCCTCGCCATGCTGGTGGCGCTCGCGATCGGCGTGCCGATGGGCATCCTGTCGGCGGTGAAGCGGGGGCAGGCCGCCGACACCCTCGCCAACGGCATCGCCCTCTGGGGTCTGTCGGTGCCGAATTTCTGGCTCGGCATCCTGATGATCCTGCTGTTCTCGGTGCAGCTCGGCTGGCTTCCCGCCTCGGGCTACGTCTCGCCCTTCGAGAGCCTGTCCGAGAACCTGCGCGCCATGGCGATGCCGGCCTTCGTGCTCGGCAACGCCATCGCGGCGGTGATGATGCGCCACACCCGCGCGGCGATGCTCGGCGTGCTGGGATCGGACTACGTCCGCACCGCCCGGGCCAAGGGCGTCTCGCCGCTGCGCCTGATCCTGCGCCACGCCCTGCCCAACGCGGCGATCCCGATCATCACCCTGGGCGCCCTCGAATTCGGGCAGCTCCTCTCCGGTGCGGTGCTCACCGAGCAGGTGTTCTCGGTGCCGGGCTTCGGCAAGCTGATGGTCGATGCGGTGTTCAACCGCGACTACGCCACCGTGCAGGGCGTCGTGATCTGCACCGCCACCACCTACGTCCTGCTCAACCTCGCGGCGGACCTTCTGGCCGCCTTCGTCAATCCGAAGCTGAGGCGCGCGTGAGCATGGCGGCTTTTCCACTGCATCGGCATGTCTCGCATTCACACGCGGGTGACTTCCGATTCGGGCAGCGTGATCGCCTCTGTGCGGGGTCGTCCGGGGAGACCTCATGCAGCACGGCGTCATCCCGGGGCCGCGCAGCCGAGCCCGGGATCCAGAAACACAGGTTCTGCCGGACGTTACACGGGTGCCGGCTCTGGATTGCACGCCGCTGGCGCGCCCCTTCGGGTCCGGGGTCGCCTGCGGCGCCGCGGAATGACAGCGTCGCGGCATCTGCGATCGCGATGCCATCGCGGAAAGGGGGCCGGTGGAACCGCGTCCACAGGGAGGCCCCATGACCAAAGCCGCCCTCGCTCTCACCGGCGTCGCCCTGCCGGCATCCGCGCCGGTGCTCCGCGCCGAACCCGGCCCGGTCCGTGAATTCTGGGCGCGCCTCGCCGCGCGTCGCACCGCCATGGTGGGCCTCGTCATCGTGGTGGCGCTGATCCTGATGGCGATCTTCGCCGATTGGGTCGCGCCCTACGATCCCATCGCCACCGACTGGGGCGCGATCCGCTCGGCGCCGAGCTGGGCGCATCCGTTCGGCACCGACGAGGTCGGGCACGACGTGCTGTCGCGCATCGTTTTCGGGGCACGCGCCTCGCTCGGGGCGGGCCTGACCTCGGTGGCGCTCGCGGTGGCTCTGGGCCTGCCGTTCGGGTTGATCGCGGGCTATGCCGGCGGCGTGGTCGACATGCTGATCATGCGCCTGACCGACGCGCTCCTGGCGATCCCGTTCCTGATCCTCGCCATCGCGCTCGCGGCCTTCCTCGGCCCGAGCCTGACCAACGCCATGGTGGCGATCGGCCTGTCGGCGACCTCGACCTTCGTGCGCCTGACCCGGGCGCAGGTGCAGGCCGTGGCGGCGGAGGAGTTCGTGGAGGCGGCCCGCGCCGTCGGCAACCCGCCCTGGCGCATCGCGCTCCGCCACATCGTGCCCAACATCGTGCCGGCGATCCTGGTCCAGGCGACCCTGACCATCGCGGCGGCGATCATCGCCGAGGCCAGCCTGTCGTTCCTGGGCCTCGGCCAGCAGCCGCCCGAGCCGTCCTGGGGCTCGATGCTCAACGTCGCCAAGAACTTCCTCGAGCAGGCGCCCTGGATGGCGATCTGGCCCGGGGCCTCGATCTTCCTCGCGGTGCTGGCCTTCAACCTCCTGGGCGACGGCCTGCGCGATGCCCTCGACCCAAGGCAGAGGACCTGACGATGGCGCAGGCGATGGTTCAAGACAGCCCGAAGACCTTGCTGGACGTGCGTGACCTCGGCGTCGCCTTCGACAGCGAGGGCGGCGCGGTCCACGCGGTCAACGGCGTGTCCTACGCGCTTAAGGAGGGCGAGACCCTCGGCATCGTGGGCGAATCCGGGTCCGGCAAGAGCGTCCACGTGCTGGCCATGCTCGGGCTGATCCCGCGCCCGCCCGGCCGGATCACCGGCGGGCAGGTGCTGTTCGAGGGCCGCGACCTGCTCAGTCTTCCGGAGAAGGCCCTGCGAAAGGTCCGGGGCGGCCAGATCGGCTTCGTGTTCCAGGACCCGATGAGTTCGCTCAACCCGGGCATGACCGTGGCGGCGCAGATCATCGAGCCCCTGCGCATCCATCTCGGGCTCGACGGGCGGGCGGCCCGCGCACGCGCCCGGGACCTCCTCGACCTCGTGCGCATCCCGAATGCCGGCGCGCGCCTCGACCAGTACCCGCATGAATTCTCCGGCGGCCAGCGCCAGCGGGTGATGATCGCCATTGGGTTGTCGTGCCGCCCGAAGCTCCTCATCGCCGACGAGGCGACGACCGCCCTCGACGTCACCGTACAGGCCGAGATCATCGCCCTGGTGCAGGAACTGAAGCGTGAGATCGGCATGGCGATCATCTGGATCACCCACGATCTCGGCGTGGTGGCGGGCATCGCCGACACCGTTCAGGTGATGTATGCCGGCCGCATCCTCGAGCGCGGCCCCGTGGACGCCATGTTTCGCGATCCGCGCAGCGCCTATACGCTGGGACTCCTGCGCTCGCTGCCGGACCTCACGCGCGGCCGGGCCGGACGCCGGCGCCTGCACCAGATCGAGGGTGCGCCCCCCGACATGCGCCATCCGCCGACGGGCGATCCCTTCGCGGCCCGCAACGCCTACGCCACCCCGCGCTGTCTGCACGAGGCGCCCCCGCTCGCCCAGGCGCCGGGGGCCGCGCCCGGCCACCTCGTCGCCGCCTGGTACGACCTGCCGGCGCTACTCGCCGCCGAGGGCTCCGCCCGATGACGCCCGAACCGGTCGATCGCTATCCGCTGCTCTCGGTGCGGAATCTCAGCAAGCATTACCCGCTCCGCAGCTGGTGGGGCGGCAAGGGCTCGGTGTTCCGGGCGGTGGAGAATGTCAGCTTCGACATCCGGCCCGGCGAGACCCTGGGGCTGGTCGGCGAATCCGGCTCGGGCAAATCCACCATCGGCCGCGCCGTCACCATGCTCAATCCGCCGAGCGCCGGCACCGTCGCCTTCGAGGGTACGGATCTGGCCAAGCTCTCCGCCGGCGAGATGCGCCGGATGCGCGCCCGCATCCAGATGGTGTTCCAGGACCCTTACGCCGCGCTCAACCCGCGCATGAGCATCGGCGACTACGTGGCCGAGCCGTTCAAGCTCCACCGTCCGGCCATGGCACGGGCCGAGCGCCGCGACGAGGTCGAGGGCCTGCTCGCCCGGGTCGGGCTCGATCCGCGCTTCGCCCGGCGCTACCCGCACCAGTTCTCCGGCGGGCAGCGCCAGCGCATCTGCATCGCCCGCGCCATCGCGCTGAAACCCAGCTTCATCGTCGCCGACGAGCCGATCGCCGCCCTCGACGTCTCGATCCAGGCCCAGGTCGTCAACCTGCTGCAGGACCTCCAGGACGAGCTCGGCATCTCGTACCTGTTCATCTCCCACGACCTGCGCATGGTGCGCTACCTGTGCCAGCGCGTCGCCGTGCTGTGGCACGGCCGCATCGTCGAGATGGCCGAGGCCGACGCCCTCTACGAGGACCCGCGCCACCCCTATACCCGGCGCCTGCTCAGCGCGGTGCCGGTGCCGAACCCGGTGGAGGAGCGCGCTCGCCTGCGCGCGGCCTCGCTCCTGCCGCCTGCCGACCCGAACGCCACGGGCGGCCTGGTCGAGGTCGCGCCCGGCCACTGGGTCGCCGACACCCGCTATTCCTGACCCTTCAAGGATCGATCGCCGTGAGAGACTTCTCGAAGCCGGGGCGCTCGCCCGTCTATGCCCAGGAGGCCGCAGTCGCGACCTCGCACCCGCTCGCCTCGCTGGCCGCCATCGAGATCCTGAAGGCCGGCGGCAACGCCGTCGACGCCGCCATCGCGGCGGTGGCGGTGCAGGGCGTGGTCGAGCCGGCCATGACGGGCATCGGCGGCGATTGCTTCGCGCTCTACGCCCCGAAGGGGACGGCCGTCCCGATCACGCTGAACGGCTCCGGCCGCAGCCCGGCCGCCGCGCACGATGCCTGGTACGTGGCGAACGAGGTCGCCATCACGGCGACCTCGCCGCACGCCGTCACCGTGCCGGGCGCTGTCGCGGCCTGGGCGCGGCTGCTCGCCGACCACGGCACCCGCAGCTTGAGCGAACTGTTGCAGCCGGCGATCCGCTACGCCGAGGAGGGCTACGCGGTCCAGCCGCGCGTCGCCTATGACTGGGCCCGCAACCGCGACAAGCTGCGGGCCGATCCCGGCTCGGCCGCCGCCTACCTGATCGACGGCGAGGCGCCGACGGTCGGCACCACCATGCGCCACCCCAAGCTCGCCGCCACCCTGCGGCGCATCGCCGAGCACGGCGCGTCCGGCTTCTATGAGGGACCGGTGGCGGAGGACATGGTGGCGCGTCTGCGCGCCCTCGGCGGCCTGCACACGCTCGAGGATCTCGCCGGCGCCGCGCCCGAATACGTGACGCCGATCGCGACCCGCTACCGCGGCTACGACGTCTACGAGTGTCCTCCGAGCGGCCAGGGGTTGGCCGCCCTGATGATGCTGAACGTGCTGTCGCAATACGACGTCGGCGCCCTGTCCGAGGTCGACCGGGTCCATCTCTTCGCCGAGGCCTGCAAGCAGGCCTACCACCACCGCGACGCGCTCTTCGCCGATCCCGTGGTCAACGCCGTGCCGGTGGAGCACCTGCTGTCCCAGGCCTGGCAGGCGCGGGCGCATGGCGCCATCGACATGACCCGGGCGCAGGAGCCGGTGCTGTGGCCGGAGATCCGGCACACCGACACGGTCTATCTCTGCGTGGTCGACCGCGACGGCAACGCGATCTCGCTGATCAACTCGATCTTCCAGGGCTTCGGCAGCGGCATCACCGCGCCGGAGAGCGGCGTGCTGCTGCACAATCGCGGCTTCTCGTTCCGGGTCGAGCCCGGACACCCCAACACCATCGCGCCGCGCAAGCGCCCGATGCACACCATCATCCCCGGCATGCTGATGCGCGACGGCGCCGTGGTGGCGCCCTTCGGCGTGATGGGCGGGCACTACCAGGCCATGGGTCATGTCGAGCTGCTCACCGGCATCATCGACCGGGGCCTCGACGTGCAGGAAGCCCTCGATGCGCCCCGCAGCTTCGCCTATGGCGGCGGCATCGAGCTGGAGGGCGGCTTCGAGGCCGGGCTCGCCGAGGCGCTGGCGGCCCGCGGCCATGTCACCGTGCCGGCCCCGGTCCCCATCGGCGGCGGCCAGATCATCTGGATCGACCCGCAGACGGGCATCCGCGCCGCCGGCTCCGACCCGCGCAAGGACGGCTGCGCCCTCGGCTACTGAGGCGCGGGAGGCCGGCTCACGGGTAGCGCACCGGGGCCGGCTGCTCGGGCAGGGGGATGAACTCGGACTCGCCCGGGACGGTGTCGAAGCGGGCCTGGCGCCAATCCTCCTTGGCCTGCTCGATCCGTTCGGGTCGCGAAGAGACGAAGTTCCACCAGAGGTGGCGCGGGCCGTCCATCGGCTCGCCGCCCAGCACCATGAAACGGGAGGCTTCCGTCGCCCGTACGCTGATCCGGTCGCCCGGCCGGAACACCAGGAGCTGGCCCGGGCCGAACCCGTCCCCGGCGATCGCGATGGCGCCCGAGACCGTGTAGATCGCGCGCTCGTCGTAGGTCGGGTCGAGGGGCAGCACCGCGCCGGCCTCCAGCATCACGTCGGCATAGACCATCGGGCTCGAGGTCCGCACCGGGGATTTCGCGCCGAAGGCCTCGCCGGCGATCAACCGGACGGTCTTGCCCTCGCCGCTGAGGATCGGCAGCGCCTCGGCCTCGTAATGCGCGAAGGCGGGCGCGGTCTCCTCGTCCCTGCCGCTCAGTGCCACCCAGCTCTGGAGGCCGAACAGGGTCGAGCCGGTCCGGCGCAGGTCCGCGCCGGTGCGCTCCGAATGGGTGATGCCGCGACCGGCCGTCATCCAGTTCAGCTCGCCCGGGCGGATCGGCAATTCGGTGCCGAGGCTGTCCCGATGCATGATCTCGCCCTCGAACAGGTAGGTCACCGTCGAGAGGCCGATATGCGGGTGGGGCCGCACGTCCATGCCCTGGCCGAGCAGGAACTCGGACGGGCCCATCTGGTCGAAGAAGATGAACGGGCCGACCATCCGGCACTCGGTCGACGGCAGGGCGCGCCGCACCGCGAAGGAGCCGAGATCCCGCGAGCGCGGCACGATCAGGGTCTTGATCGCGTCGCAGGTGAAGCGGTCGCCCGGAATCGGATCGTCTGCACTGTGCCAGCTCATTCGACATCCTCCTGCGGGGCGATCCCCGCGTGGCGACGGATCATCGGCATGTGACGGCCGTCGCAAGGGCCACGATTGAAGAATACCGGCGTGGTTTGCTTCTGCGCCGCAAGCCGGACAGTCGCCTCAGCACGGCCGCCTCAGCGCTGGCGCGTCGCCGCGAAGCCGATCTGATCGGCCATGCGCACGAGGTCCGCCAGCGAGCGGGCCTGCATCTTCTCCATTACCCGCCGCTTGTGGACCTTCGCGGTGATCTCGGTGATCCCCAGTTCGGCGGCGATCTGCTTGTTCATCAGGCCGCCGATGGCGCAACCCATCACCGCCTGCTCGCGCGGCGTGAGGGATGAGAAGCGCTCCGACAGCGCGTCCCGGGTCCGGCGCGCGTCGAGGGCGGCCGCGTCGGCCGCCAGCGCCCGCTGGACCGCGTCGAGCAGCACGTCGGCCATCACGGGCTTGGTCAGGAACTCGACGGCACCGCCGCGCATGGCCCGCACCGTCATCGGGATGGTGCCGTAGCCGGTCAGGAAGATGACCGGCACGGTGCTGCCCGCCGCGCGCAAAGCTTCCTGCACGCTCAGGCCGTTCTCGTCGGCGAGGCGCACATCGAGAAGGATGCAGGCGGGGCCGCTCCGGGCCGGAGCCGCCACGAGGGCGGCCGCATCGCCGTAGCCCACCGCGGCGAGACCGGCCGAGCGGCACAACCGGATGAGCGCGCCGCGCAACGCTGGATCATCGTCGACGATATGAACGGTTGCTTCGGTCATCTTGCATGAGAGCGCGAATACAGTCTCTCACGTACACAAGATACGGACCACCGTCGCGCGAAACCTGGGCGTTTGCAGCGGAACCGTCAGGACATCGGGGCGCCACCGAGGACGGAGCGGAGACAACCCTCGAACTGCTCGGCGTCGAACGGCTTGGCTAGATAGGCGAAGGCGCCGGAGGCGAGGGCGCGGGCCCGGTTGGCCTCGCTGGGATAGGCCGTCATGACGATGACCGGCAGCGCCGGATGGCGGGTGTGCAGGATGCGCAGGAGATCGAGGCCGCTGAGGCCCGGCATCTGCACGTCGGTGATCACCACCGCGATGGTCGATCCGTCCGCCTCGGGCGAGAAGGGGCCGGCACGGAGCAGCGGTTCGGCCCCGGCGAACGGGGCCGGCGCGTAGCCGAGTGCCCGCGTCAGGCGGGCCAGGGCCGCGCGGATGGCCGGATCGTCGTCGACGATGGCGACGATGGGCGTTTGGGCGGGGAATTCGCGGGCGATCTCGGTCACGCGGCGACCGGCAGACAGAAGTGGAAGGCGGCCCCGCCGCCCGGCCCGGCATCGACCCACAGGTCGCCGCCATGGGCGTCGACGAGGTTGCGGCAGATGGCGAGGCCCATGCCCATGCCGCCCGCCTTGGTCGAGTGGAACGGCTCGAAGATGCGGGCGCGCCGCTCGGGGGCGATGCCCGGGCCGGTATCGATCACGTCGACCGCCACCTGGCTGCCGGCGGCCCGGATCGTCACCGTGATGTCGCGCGGGCCGTCCGCCTCCGCCATCGCCTGCGCGGCGTTGAGGAGCAGGTTGACGAAGACCTGCTGCAGCCCGATCGCGTCGGCCGCGATCGACGGGATCTCGCCCTCGGCGGCGATGTGGACGGCGGCGCGGTGCAGCCGCAATTCGCCCTCCACCAGCAGGTTGGCCTCGCGGGCCACCCGCAGGAGGTCGACCGGCGCGGAGGCGCGGGGGGCATTGCCGAGATACGAGCGGGTCCGGGCGATCACGTCGCGGGCGCGGCTCGCCTCGGCGACCACGTCGTCGAGCGCCGCCGTGGCCTCGGCCAGATCGGGCTGCGGGCGCCGGAGCCAGCGCAGGCCCGCCTGGGCGTTGGCCAGGATGGCGGCCAGCGGGGAATTGACCTCGTGGGCAATCGAGGCGCTGAGCGCCCCGACGGTGGTGATGCGCGAGGCCCGCGCCAGTTCGGTGTCGGCGACGGCGAAGCGCTGCTGCGCCTGCTTGAAGCCCGTCACGTCGAGGGCCGTGACCAGGATGTCGGCGAAACCGGCCCGGTCCCGCGGCAGCATGGCGGTGAACAGCATGTCGGCCCCGCGGCCGTCGGCCCGCACCACATGCGCCTCCGACCGGAAGAAGCGGTCGCCCCGGCCGAACGCCACCAACCACTGCACGAAGGTCTGGTCGGTGTCGGGCAGGAGCCGGTCGAGGGGGCCGAGATAGGCGTCCTTGCCGGCGGCGCCGGTCTCCTCCACGGTGAACCGGTTCACGTCCCGGATGATCACCCGCGCCCGCAGGGCACGCAGCGCCTCGGGCCGCGCGGCGAAATGGGATTCGAGATCGACCACGCCGGCCCGGCGCAACGCCGCCACGGCGTCGCCGACGGCGCTCCAATCCTCGCGCCACATCGAGATGCCGGCCCGCTCGAAGATGGCCTCGAGGCTGGCTGCGCTGGCGGCCCGCGCCTGCGCCAGCCGCGCCGCCAGGATCGTGGCTCCAACGATCGCGAGCGCCGCGACAGCGCCGGTGAGGCGCGCGTCGGCATCGTCCCGGTTCGCACCCGCCACATAGGCCAGGGCGGCGGGCACCAGCACCAGCGGGACCGCGCGGCCGAAGGCCCGGAGCCACGCCCCGGCCCGGGAGTCCGGCTCGGCCAGCATCCAGGCGGGCAGGCGGTCATCGTCGATGCCCTGGGCGCCGGAATCGCGGCCGACGGCGCGCTCCACCCGGGCCGATGGCGTGGCCCGGCTCGGCCACCGCGAAAATACCTGCCGCATCCGCATCATCCACCTGGGCTCGCCAGGGTAGCGGGGCCCTGCCCACGGGTCTCCGATACACCTGTATAATGGCGCGTTCGACGCATGGATTGCACGGTGCGCGCATGGATCTCCACCGGCATGGCGCCCACAAGTTTCCCAAGGCCGGGCTGCTCGCCTCCTCCCGCGGACGGCACTGGCAGGGCGTTGCGGCGGAGCTGCGCTCCCACCCGGCCGGCGACCTGCCGGCGATCGTCCCGACCCAGATGGAGATCACCCTGGCGACGCGGCGCAACCCGGGTGCCCGCGTCACCCGCAAGGGGGCCGGCCTCCGGCAGCGCACCGCCGTGGAGGCCGGCACGATCTGGCTCTGCCCGGTCGGCGTCGGCGAGGACGACATCAACATCTCGGCGCCCCTGACGGAGATCCTGCACATCTACCTGCCGGCGGAGCGCTTCAGCGCCCTGGCGAGCCTCTACGGCGATGCCCGCATCCGGGCCGACACGGTGCGCTACCTCGCCGATGTGCCCGACCCGCTGATCCGGCAGATTGGGCTGTCGATCCTCGGCGAACTGATGCAGGAAACCTCGGCCGGCCGCATGATGGTCGAGGCTGCGGCCCTTGCCCTCACGGCGCGGGTGGCCCAGGCCTACGGGCACGACCGGCCGGACGGAGCCGACCCCCTGTGCGGCGACCACGACTGCCCCGAGCGCATCCAGCGGGCGATCGCCTTCATCCGCGACAACCTCGACCGCGACCTGACCGTGACCGAACTCGCCGCCGCCGCCTGCCTCAGCCCGTTCCACTTCGCCCGCCTGTTCAAGCGGGTCACCGGCCAGACCCCCTACGGCTTTGTCAGTGCCGAGCGCCTGGAACGGGCGCGCCGGCTGCTGGCCGAGCGCAAGCTGCCGCTGGTGGACGTGGCGCTGTCGTCCGGGTTCTCGAGCCAGGCCGCGTTCGGCACCGCCTTCAAGCGGGTGACGGGCTGCACGCCGGGGGAGTACCGCCAGCGCGCCCCCTGATCCGGCCCGGCAAAGAGCAGGATCGCGCAACGGCCGAGCAATGTGGCGAAAGACCGTGCGGGTCGGCGGCGCCCATCCTCGCCGCCGAGACAGGCCGGCGTGAGGAGACGGGGATGCAACGGCTCGGAGGCTGCGAGATGCGACCGGCGGAGAGGGGTTCGCCGCAGGGGGGCGGGACCCGGCCCGCGCACCGGATGGCGATGCCGAGCGACGGCATCGCCCCCTCGGAGTTCCGGGCCGGGGCGGGCACCTCCGGTGCGCCCCGCCTCGGCGCTTATCGCGACGGCCTGGTGATCCAGGCCCAACTCGGCGCCGGATTGCCGGGGGCAGGCCCGCGAGGGGCGCCCGAAGGCCTCTGCGCCAGCACGGTGATCCTTCTCGACAACCGGGTCCGGTCGCTGGCCTCGAACCACGGCGCCGCCGTGCAGGTCTGGCTGTCGCGCAGACTTCTCGACGAGGTCGGCGCGAGCATGGGCCTCGCCGACCCGATCGAGCCCCTGCGGCCCATCCACGGCCGCGTCCTGGTCGATGCCACGATCCACGATCTCGTAGCGAGCGCGGTCGCGACCCTCGACCGGCCGGATCGCGGCGCCCTCGTCTTCCGGGACCAGATCGCACGGGCGCTCGCGGCGCATCTCCTCGGCCTGCCCGTCGAATCGGCGGTGGTGGACCCGGTTCGCGGCGGCCTGGCGCCCTGGCAATTGCGGCGCGCGCAGGAGCGCATCCGCGCCGAACTCGGCGACGCCCCCCGCCTTCAGGAGATCGCGGCCGAGTGCGGCCTCTCCGTCAGCCACTTCGCCCGCGCCTTCCGCCAGTCGGTCGGAGCCTCCCCGCATGCCTGGCTGGTCCGCCAGCGCATCGCCCGCGCCAAGACCCTGATGCGGACGCGCGGCCCGTCGCTGGCGGAGATCGCCCTGGCCTGCGGCTTCGCGGACCAGAGCCACTTCACCCGGGTGTTCGCCCGCGAGGAGCGCATGAGCCCGGGGCGCTGGCGCCGGATGGTCGAGCCCGAGGCCGGTGTCGAACGCTGCGCCGGTGCCCTGGCGTGAGCGTCCATCCGGGCGCATCGTGGCGGGACGACCGGCTCGCGCCGGGTCCCGGCCGACTGACGCCGGCCGAGACTCCCTGGCCGAGACTCCCTGGCCGAGACTCCCTGGCCGAGACTCCCTGGCCGAGACTCSCYGGCCGAGACTCCCYGGCCGAGACTCGGCTCGAACTATGAGAGGCCACGAGGCGCCGACATGAACAGTCCCTCGCATCCCGAGGAGATCCGCCGTTTCGCGCAGGCGCCCCTGCGCGCGGAGATGCTCGACTGGCTTCTCGCCGGAACGCGCGGCGAACGCTACCTCGACGACATCTTCGTCGCCTTCTGCGGCCGCCTGCGCGCGGCCGGCGTGCCGGTGGCGCGCGCCACCATCCACCTGCGGACGCATCACCCGCTCTGGCTTGGAACCCGCATCCTCTGGCGCACTGGGGCCGAGGCGGCCGAACTGACGAATTACGAGTACGGCATCGTCGATACCGACAGCTTCAAGCGCAGCCCCGCGGCGGACATCCACAACGGTGCCGAGCAGGTGCACAAACGCCTGGAGGAGCCGGAGCGGCCCGAGACCGACTATTCGATCTATCGCGACCTGCGCGCCGAGGGGCTGACCGATTACGTCGCCTGGCCGCTGCACTACACCCTGGGCAAGCGCCACGTGGTGACCTTCTCGGCCGACCGGCCCGGCGGCTTCGCGCCCCAGGATCTCGATCTCCTGTCCGCGCTGCTGCCGGCCCTGTCGGTGGTGACCGAGGTCCGGCACAAGAACCGCCTGACCCGCCTGCTGCTCGACACCTATGTGGGGCCGCATGCCAGCGAGATGATCCTCAACGGAGCGACGCGGCGCGGCAGCGGCGTCACCGTCGAGGCGGCCATCATGGTCATCGACCTGCGCGGTTTCACCGAGATCTCGGAGCTGTGGCCGCGCGACGACGTGATCGCGCTGCTGAACGACTATTTCGATGCGATCTCGCTGCCGATCGAGCGCCACGGCGGCGAGATCCTGAAGTTCATGGGGGACGGCCTGCTGGCGATCTTCCACCTCGACACACCGGTTGCCTGCACCGCCGCGCAATCCGCCGCCTGGGAGGCGCACGTCGCCATGCGGGCCTTGAACGCGGCCCGGTCGGCCAGGGGATTCCAGCGCCTGGGCTACGGCATCGGCGTGAACGTGGGCGCCGTCATGTACGGCAATATCGGCTCCCGCTCGCGTCTGGACTTCACCATCATCGGCCCCGCCGTCAACGTCGCGGCACGCCTCGAGAGCCTGACCAAGGTGCTCGACCGGCGGGTGCTGTTCTCCGGCGCCGTCGCGGCGCGCTCGGCCGACGGGCACCGCCTGACCCGCCTCGGCACCTTTCCCCTACGCGGGGTCGGCGACCCGCTGGAGGTGCTCGCCTTCCCCGACGACGTGTCCGAGGTCGAGCCTCCAGAGCCGGATCGCGATCCGGCGTCCTGAACTGAGCGAGGGTCGCCGGAACGCAGAAGGCCAGCCTCGCGGCTGGCCTTCGGATCGTCGGTCGTCGCTGTGGTGACGCGCCTACTCGGCTGCGGTCATCTCGGGCGCAAAGTGGCCGCACCAATCAGCGGCGCCGACGACCGGCCACAGGCCGTGATCCTGCGGGCCGGGCTGGCTCACCGGCGGGTTGAAGCGGCACAGGCCCTCGTCGGCCGCTGCGGCGGCGCCATTGACCTTGTGCTCGTCGAAGAACTTGCAGCTTTCACACTTGGCGTGGGCCATGTCGGAGATCTCCATCCTGTGCGGCTCGGACGCCGCTCGCAGTTACGAATTAGAACAGATCCAATGTAGCAGTCAATCGGCTTTTCGCGGGTTGGTTCCGTCCTGGGTGCCATGGAGACCGAATTCGGCGTCGGCGCCGCGACGGTTGGCATTCAGGGAAGCGAAAGGCGGCTTCGAAGCCGATCCGGAATCGATCCCCTTCTCTTAGGCCGGGACAGCGACCCGCATCCCTGGCGTTTGTCAGGGATTAAGTGGAAACCGGTGATCCCACCCAGACAAACGAAAGACGCTCGGATTGGCGGTGCAGCGGCCCCGGGGCCGCTCTTCGCATGGCGCCAGCCCGTCGGACTGCATTCGGCGGGGCCGAGACCCAGGCTTTCCGCGATCAGGCTCGCGCAAGGGGGGATGACGCCGGACAGGTCGGTCGGCCCCATCCGATGACACGTTGACCGCCCCGCCAGCGCATCGCGAAAGCGGGATTGCCGAGTGCTGCCCCGGTGCATTGGCGCTGACGCTGTCGCGGTCGGCGAGGTTCGCCTTGCGCGCCGGCAGATGCGCAAAGTCGATGTCCGCGTGGACCGGCTCGCGGCAAAGAGCGTGGGCAGACTCCGAACCAATGGGAAAGCGGTTTCGTGGATGCTGTCCCGGTAAAATCCGGTTCGGGCGCGAAAGACCGAGGCTTCGCCCGAAAGCGTGGATTGTCCATTTCGGGAAGTACGTAGTTCCCACGTCTTCTTTTCGGTCGGCCTGCCAATTGAATAACCCTGGCCGATATCAGCAGTCGCGAAAGGGGACGAGGAAAAAACCTTCACCGTTGGGTTTTTCCTTTGGGGTTAAGGGTTTTTTTACCATCGCTATTTTCCGAATCTGTGCGAGGTTCGGCGCAAGGGCAATCGCAGCCCCGAACGACGGCAACCGTTACCCTCATCAACTTCGCGGGGAACGTTTCATGTGCGCCAAATCAGGGCCGAAGACCGCTCGGCAGGATCATCGAATGCGCCCGTCGTCATGGACGTGCATCACGCGCGCCTGACGGCCACGGTCGCGACCCAGGTCGCCGAGCCCCACGCACACTGACTCGACCCGTCCGATTCGACGGCATCCGTGCCGGCGCGCGCCGCCGTGCCTCCTTCCCATTCGAACTCCGGGGCGGCGTCCGACGCGCGTCCCATCGCTGACCCATGAGCCGAGGATACCGCCATGTCCGTCACGTTCACCGTCGACACCAACGACCTCCGCCACATCCTGACGCAGATCCGCATCGCCGAAGAGTTCGCAGCTCCCGGCAACACGCGGACCCTGCAGGAGATCATCGGACCGGACGCGGCCCTGCTTCCCTACGGCCTGCGCGCCGTCGACGGGAGCAACAACAACCTCCTGCCGGGTCAGAGCCTTCTCGGGGCGGCGGACCAGCCCATGCCACGCCTCCTGTCGACCCAGTACACGACTGGCGCGGGCCAGTTCGACGTCAACGGGCCGGCCCCCGGCGGCGTTGTCACCAACAACGCTTACAGCGCTCCCGGCACGGTCATCGACACCAGCATTCGGACGGTCAGCAATCTCATCGTGGACATGAGCCCGCACAACCCGTCCGCGGTCGCGGCCTGGTTCGCCAATCCCATCGCCCAGGCCGCCTATGCGGCGGCTCACAACGGCGAGACGCCCCCCGCGGACTACGTCCCCACCGCGACCGAGATCGCCTTCATCCCGAACCAGTCGCCCGACATTGGCCTGTCGCCGCCCTTCAACGGCTGGATGACCCTGTTCGGGCAGTTCTTCGACCACGGGCTCGACCTCATCACCAAGGGGAACAACGGCTCGGTGATCGTTCCGCTGATGCCCGACGATCCGTTGATCGCGGGCGGCGACGGGGTGTTCGGCACCGTCGACGACCTGCCGGAGGCGCAACGCTTCATGGTCCTGACCCGGGCGACCCCCGTCGCGGGGCCGGGCGCCGACGGCGTGCTCGGCACGGCGGACGACATCCGCACCGCGGTCAACACCACGACGCCCTGGATCGACCAGAACCAGACCTACACCTCCCATCCCTCGCACCAGGTCTTCCTGCGCGAGTACGTCCGGGTCGACGTGACCCCGGGCGACGGCGTCGCCAATCCGGTCACCTTCGCGACCGGAAACCTTCTCAACGGCGGCGCGGACGGCAAGGCCATCGCGAACTGGGCCGAGGTCAAGGCCCAGGCCAAGATGATGCTGGGCATCGAACTCGTGGACACGGACATCCACAACGTGCCCGTGCTGATGACCGACCCCTACGGCCGCTTCATTCCGGGGCCCAACGGCTACGCGCAGATGCTCATGCAGCCCGACGCGACCCACGCCACCACGTGGTTCCAGGAGGGAACGGCGGAGGGCATCCGCACGGTCGGTGCGGTCAAGACCGGTCACGCCTTCCTCGACGACATTGCCCATTCCGCCAACCCCATCGTCCAGGGGCAGGCCGTGGCCGCCGACACGGATACGCTCACCGGCAACGCGGTCGGGATCAATCCCCAGACCGGAGCGAACCTCGCCTACGACAACGAGCTTCTCGACCGTCACTTCATCACGGGCGATGGGCGCGGGAACGAGAACATCGGCCTCACCGCGGTCCACACCATCTTCCACTCGGAGCACAACCGGCTCGTCGAGGCCAACAAGCAGACCATCCTGGCCTCGGGCGACCTCGCCTTCATCAACGAATGGCTGAGGGTCGACCTGACCTCCCTGCCGACCACATCGGACCAGGTCTCCGCGCTGCAATGGGACGGCGAGCGCCTGTTCCAGGGCGCCAAGTTCGTGACCGAGATGCAGTACCAGCACCTCGTGTTCGAGGAGTTCGCGCGAACGGTCCAGCCCAACGTCGACCCGTTCGTGTTCACGAACAGCGCCGATCTCAACCCGGCCATCACGGCCGAGTTCGCGCACGTCGTCTACCGCTTCGGGCATTCGATGCTGACGGACACCATCGACCGCATCGGCTTCGATATGCAGCCCATCGATGGCGACGTGACCGTCGCGGGCACCCAGGAGCTCGGCCTCATCGAGGCGTTCCTCAACCCGCTGGCCTTCACCGCGAGCGGCGTCGACACGGAAGCGGCCGCCGGCGCCATCATCCGGGGCATGACCCGCCAGATCGGCAACGAGATCGACGAATTCGTGGTCGATGCCCTGCGCAACAACCTGCTCGGGCTCCCGCTCGACTTGGCGACGCTCAACATCGCGCGCTCACGGGAACAGGGCGTCCCGACCCTGAATGAGGCCCGCGCCGAGTTCTACGCGATGACCGCCGACGCCAAGCTCAAGCCTTACACGAGCTGGGTCGACTTCGCCCAGAACATCAAGAACCCGGCCTCGGTGATCAACTTCATCGCGGCCTACGGCGACCACGCGCTCATCACGCAGGAAAGCACGCTCGCCGGCAAGCGCGCCGCGGCGACCGCCCTGGTCTTCGATATCTCGGTCGACGTGCCGGACGATCCGTCGACCCCGGTGAACGACGCGCACACCATCGCGCCGCCCGCGGATCGGCTCGATTTCCTCACCGGCACCGGCGCTTGGAATGCCGCGAATTCCGGTCTGAACGACGTCGACTTCTGGATCGGCGGCCTGGCCGAGGAGAAGATGGAATTCGGCGGGATGCTGGGCAACACCTTCAACTTCGTCTTCGAGACGCAGATGGAGAACCTGCAGAACGGCGACCGCTTCTACTATCTCAGCCGCACGCAGGGCATGAACCTGCTCAACGAGCTGGAGGCCAACACCTTCTCGGCCCTGGTCCAGCGCAACACCGATCTCGGCGACGAGGGCTCCTCGCATCTCAACGGATCGCTGTTCGGGCGGGCCGACCACATCCTCGAACTCAATCCGGTCAACCAGGTCGGTGACGACCCGACCCAGGACGACCTGCTGCTGCAGATCCTGGACCCGAAGGTGGTTCGCGTGGCCCCGGGCGCCGATATCGACGGAGACGGGCGCGCCGATGGCGGGATGCTGAAGTTCAGCGGCGGCGAGCACGTCGTCCTCGGCGGCACCGAGGGCAACGACACCCTCATCGGCGATAAGGGCATCGACACCCTCTGGGGCGACGGCGGTGACGATTACCTCAATGGCGGGATGGAATCCGACCAGATCTACGGTGGCGACGGCGACGACGTCATCGAGGACCCCTTCGGCGACGAGTTCATCCGGGGCGGCGAGGGCAACGACGCCATCTCGGGCGGTCCAGGCCTCGACATCCTGTTCGGCGGCGGGGGCAAGGATTTCATCACGCATTCGACCGATACGGTCGAGGTCTTTGCCGGGCGCGGCGACGATTTCGTCCTGGGCGGCAGCGCCGCCGACGGCCTGATGGGCAACGAGGGCGACGACTGGATCGAGGGCGGCGAGGGCTTCGACAGCCTCTCGGGCGAGAACTCCCAGCTGTTCTTCAACAGCATCATCATCGGCCACGACGTCCTCAACGGACAGGGCAACGACACCGACTACGACGGCGAGTCCGGCGACGACATCATGGTCCAGGGCGCCGGCATCCAGCGCAACAACGGCATGCTCGGGTTCGATTGGTCGATCCAGAAGGGCGACCCCAACGACGGGACCATCGACCTCGGCATCTCCCGCTTCGTCAACCAGCAGGCCCTGACCCTTCGCGACCGCAACGACTCCGTGGAGGGCGCTTCGGGCTGGAAGCATAACGATACCCTGATTGGCACCGAGCGGCCGACCGGAGCGGTCGGAGACCCCGCCGGCGGCATCGTCGGCGGACCGGCGACCGACAGCATGCTGCTGTCCCAGAACGTCGCCCTGATCGACGGCTTTGAGGCATTGCTCAAGCTGACCCCGGGGGCGATCCGCGGTCAGACCGTCGGCAGCGACGCCACGTCCTTTGCGAGCCTCGCTCCGGACACGACCGTATTCGACCCCCAGAACGGTGGCGATATCCTGCTCGGCGGCGCCGGCAGCGACACCATCACCGGTAAGGCCGGCAACGACATCATCGATGGCGACCGCTGGCTCAACGTCAGGATCAGCATCCGTGACGCTGGCGGCACCGAGGTGGCGACCGCCGACAGCCTCGCGGGCCAGATGTTCACGACGCCGGCCGGGCTCGCGAGCGGCACCGGACCGCTCTACCTCGGCGGAATGACCCTGCAGGCCGCACTGATGTCGCGGGCGGTGAATCCGGGCCAGCTCAACATCGTGCGTGAGATCCTCGACGCCGGACAAGGAGCCGACGTCGACACGGCGGTCTTCTCCGACGTGCGGGCCAACTACACCCTCACCAACCTCGGCGACGGCAGCTTCCGGGTCGACCACACCGGTTTCGCCGTGAGCCCGACCCTGAGGTTCTCGGACGGCATCGATACGTTGCACAACATCGAGCGGGCGCAGTTCTCGGACGGTGCCGTGTTCCTCACCAACGTGCCCGCGACGGGGGCGCCGACCGTCAACGACACGACCCCCACCGAACTGGCGACGATCAGGGCCAACGTGGCCGGAATCGCCGATCTGAACGGCCTGCCCACGACCTTCGCCTTCCAATGGCAAGCCCAGTCAGCCACCGGAGCCTGGACGGACATCGTCGGGGCGACCGGCCAGACCTTCACGCCGCAGCAGGCCCAGGTCGGGCTCCAGGTCCGTGTCGCGGTGAGCTTCACCGACCAGGGAGGCTATGCCGAGCGCGTCGTCTCAGCGCCGACCGACGTGGTCGGCGACAACATCGTCGACAACGGCCTGGGCAACAGTATCAACGGCACGGCAGGCGCCGATCGGATCCTCGCCAACGGCGGCAACGACACGGTGAACGCCGGGGCCGGTGACGACGTCGTCGACGGCGGGGCCGGCGCAGACACCATCAACGGCGCGGCCGGCAACGACACCATCCAGGGCGGCACCGGCAACGACACCATCGATGCCGGCGCCGGCGACGATGGGGTGACCTGGAACGGTGGAGCTGCGCTTGGGCCGGTCGCCCTCGTCCCCACCGATGGACGCGACGTGGTGAGGGGCGGCACCGAGGGACCCGTGGGAGACACCCTCGTGGTCAACGGCACCCTCGGTCTCGCCGAGACCTTCCGGGTCTACACGGTCGCCGCCTGGGGGCAGGTCGCCGGCAACAATGTCGCCACCCTGAGCCCCGGCACCGAGATCGTCATCACCCGTACCACGGGGGCTGGCATCGGCGCCGTCACCACCGTCATCGCCGAATTGCAGGAGATCGAGGAGATCCGGATCGGGACCGCCGCGGTCTCGGTGCCGAACCCGCCGACCAACGCGGGGGCAGGCGACAGCGTCTTCCTGATCGGCAACTTCTCGACGACCAGCCTGAACCTCAACACCGTCACCATCGACGGAACCGAGGGGAACGATACCGTCGACATCTCGGGCCTGACCTCGGCCCACCGGATCGTATTCCGCTCCAGTGGCGGTACCGACACCATCGTGGGAACGCTGCGGCCCCAGGACGTCATCGAACTGGCGCCGGGCACGACCCGCGCGAACTACACGGAGACGCAGGCGAACGGGGTCACAACCCTGACGAACGGCTCCCACAGCATCACTTTCGCAAGCTCGGGGACCCCCACCTTCGGGACCGTGCCGGCCACCGGCGGAAATCCGCCGGACGGGGGTGTCGGGAATGGTGGCGGCGTCGGGAACGGTGGAGGCGGCGGCTTCGCGCTCACCGCAGCGGACCTTGCCGGGATCAAGGCCCTCGTCACCGGGCAGCCCGTCGCCGGAGGCGACGACGACGCCAGCGGGGCCGCCGGCGTGCGCCACCTCTCGGGTGCCGGCAACAACCTCGATCATCCCGAGTTCGGAGCGGCCGACCAGCCGTTCATCCGGCTCACCGACGCCCATTACGGCGCCTTCGACCCGGCGACGAACAACAACGCCCTCAATCCGCTCTACGCCGGCCTCGATCCCCGCGCCATCAGCAACGTGCTGGGCACGCAGGAGGCCGACCTGCCGCACCAGGCCAACGGTTCGAACATCTTCTTCATGGCGTTCGGCCAGTATTTCGACCATGGCCTCGACTTCCTGCCGAAGAGTGCATCCAACGGCATTGTTCAGATCGACCTGCCCGGCTCCGGGCGCGCGCCCGGAACCAACAATCCGGCCGATCTGACCCGGGGCGAGGTCTCGTCCATCGTCGACGGCGTGCTCCAGCACCTCAACAAGACCTCCCCCTTCGTCGACCAGAACCAGGCCTACGGCTCGCACGAACTCGTCGGCCAGTTCCTGCGGGAGAGCGACGGCAACCAGGGCGTCGGTGCGCGCCTCCTCGCGGGTGTTCCGGACCCGTCCAATCCCGCCTTCAATCTGCTGCCCACTCTGCGGGAGCTCATCCAACATCATTGGGATGCGGACACGATCTTCCACGATTCCTCGCTCCCGGGTGGAGCGGTCAGCTTCCGAAGCTACGTCTCGAACTTCCCCCTCTCCGAGACCAGGACCGGCTCTTTGTTCAATGCGGCCGGAGCGTTCGACCCGGAGGCGGTAAGCGCCTTCGCCTCGAACTTCATGGGAAGCGGCAACGCGCTGCTCCTCGACACGAACCCCTTCGTCAGCCTGCTCGACCATTACGTGGCCGGTGACGGGCGCGCGAACGAGAACGTGTCGCTCACCGCCATGCACACGATCTGGGCGCGCAACCACAACTTCCACGTGGAGAACCTCGTGGAGGCCGGTTTCCAGGGTACGCCGGAAGAGGTGTTCCAGGCCGCCAAGACGATCAACGAGGCGGAGTACCAGCGCGTGGTCTTCGACGAGTTCGCGGATCAGCTCATCGGCGGCATGAAGGGCAATGGCACGCACGGTCACGGCGGCTACAACCCCGACGTCGATGCCCGGATCTCCCACGAGTTCGCCTCGGCGGTGTACCGCGTCGGGCACTCGCTGATCGGCGAGACGCTGACGGTCATCGGTTCCGACGGAGCGCCTCGGCAGGTCGCCCTCTTCGATGCCTTCCTGAACCCCTCGAACGCCCCGGACGTCTTCACGGCACCCCTGCCGCCCGGCTACGTGCCGCAGCCGGGTTACGCCCAGCTCGGGGCCAACGCCATCCTGGCCGGCGTCGCGACGCAGCCCGCCGAAGAGGTCGACTTCAACATCGTCGATGCGGTGCGCAACGATCTGGTGCGGATCAACGCCGACCTGTTCGCCTTCAATGTCGCTCGCGGCCGCGACGTCGGCCTCGGCTCCTTGAACCAGGTCCGCTCCGACCTCATGGCGTCCGCGGACCCCTACATTCGGGAGGCATTGGAGTATGCGGGCAACCTGACGCCCTATGCCTCCTGGGAAGACTTCCAGGCCCGGAACGGATTGAGCGACACCGTTATCGCGCAGTTCAAGGCCGCCTACCCGGACCTCACCCTAACGACGGCCGAGCAGCAGGCGGCCTTCGTGGCGGCCAATCCCGACATCGCGATTCACCAGCGGGCGGACGGCACCCCATACGTGAGCGGCATCGACCGGGTCGACCTCTGGGTCGGCGGCCTGGCCGAGCAGCACATCAACGGCGGCGTCGTGGGCCAGACCTTCTGGGTCGTGCTACACGAGCAGTTCGACCGCCTGCAGGAAGGGGACCGGTTCTACTACACCGACCGGTTCGACAATTTCGACTTTTACCAAAACATCGTCGATGGCCAGAACTTCTCCGACATCGTCGCGCGCAACACCGGCCTGACCGGCCTCCAGGAAGACATCTTCGCCGTCAGCGACGAGGACGAACCCATCGACGGAGGGGGCGGAACGGTCGGCGGGGGCACGGACGACGACGACGATGAGGACGGCGACACCCCGGGCGGTGGCAACCCCGATGACGGGGACGATGATACCGCGGGCGGCGGCGACTCCGATGACGGGGACGGCGACACCCCGGGTGGTGGCGGTTGCGACGATGACGGCGATACCGCGCCCGGGACGGGCGGGGGCGCGACGACCGGAGGTTCGACCGGAGGCACCACCGGCGGCGGGACAACCACGCCTCCGGCCGACCTTCCGGCAAGCCTGGTGGCCGGTACCGCCGGCGACGATGTCCTGCCCGGGACTGCGGGCGCCGACACGATCCTCGGCCTGTCCGGCGACGACAACATCCTTGCCGGCGAGGGGGCCGACGTGGTCCGTGGCGGCGACGGGAACGACTTCGTCGATGCCGGCGGTGGCCGCGACGTGGTCTTCGGCGGGGCCGGCGACGACGACATCCTCGCCGGCGGCGAAGACGACATGGTCTACGGCGATGGTGGTGCGGATCGCATCCTGGCTGGAGCCGGCAACGACCTCGTGACGGCGGGGGCCGGCAACGACTCGGTGATCGGCGGCGACGGCAACGACCTGTTCGTGGCCGAGGTCGGGGATGGCAGCGACAGCTACTGGGGCGACGAGGTCGGGGGCGGCATCGGCATCGACACGCTCGACATGTCGGCTATCACGGCCACCATCATGGCCGACCTCGGCACCGGTCTTGCCGGACGAGGCAGCGTCACGAGCAGCCAATCCGGTTCCGATACCCTCTGGGGCATCGAGAACATCGTGGCCGGCTCGGGCGACGACACCATCACGGCCAGCGACGCCGTGAACGTGATGGATGGCGGCCTCGGTGCCGACGTCTACCGCTTCCTCTCGGCGGCGGCGGCGAACGGCGACACCATCGCGAGCTTCCAGCCCGGCGACAAGGTCGACCTCAGCGGCATCGACGCGAACCAGGGCGTGGCCGGCAACCAGGCGTTCACGCTCGCGACCGGGGCGGCCTTCACCGGGGTCGGCGAGTTGCTGGTCACCCAGGAACACCGGGGGGACGGGGACTACACCGTCGTGACGGGCAACACCGGCGGCGACGCAGCCCCCGAGTTCAAGTTCAGCATCAAGGGAGCCCCGGCCGCGACGGCCGCGGACTTCGCCCTCTGACGCCGGAGGGGGCCGCGCCAGGCCCCCTCCGGTTCCGCCGCGCTCATGGGGGATAGAGACATGCGCTCCAGGGATCAGAAACAGCTCGCCAAGAAGAGAAGCACCGAGGCGCTGACCCGGCATTTCGGGATGCCGTTCGTCTTTCTCGTCGCGATGTCGGGCATCATCAACATCCTGGCCCTGACCGGATCGTTCTACATGCTCCAGGTCTACGACCGGGCGCTGCCGAGCGGCAGCCTGCCCACTCTGGTTGGGCTCTCGACGCTCGCCATCGGCCTCTACGTCTTTCAGGGCATGTTCGACGTGCTGCGCCAGCAGATCCTCGTTCGGATCGGGGCGCAGCTCGACCGCCGGATCGCCCCTCTGGCGCAGCGTGTCTCCATCGATATGCCGCGCTTCGGCTTCTCCACCGCAGAGGCGATGGAACGCAGCCGGGACGTCGACACCGTCCGCGGCTTCCTGGGGAGCCCCGGGCTCGTGGCGCTCTTCGACCTGCCCTGGACGCCCGTCTTCCTCGTCTTCGTCTACATGCTCCATCCCTGGCTCGGCGCGCTGACCGTTGCGGGCGCCGTCCTCCTCACCCTGATCACCATTCTCACCGAACTGCTGACCCGGCGCTGGACCGGGGCGACCCAGCAGGCGGTGGTGGCCCGCAACGCCATCGCGGACTCGAACGCCCGCAACGCCGACGTCCTGAAGGCGATGGGGTTCGCCGAGCGGGCCGTCGACCGGTATCGCCTCGCCAACAACGAGCACCTGGAACTGCAGACCCGGACGACGGACATCACCGGGACCTTCGCGGCCATCTCCCGCGTCCTGCGCATGATCCTGCAATCGGCGGTGCTGGGGCTCGGGGCCTACCTCGTCATCGGCGGCGAGCTCTCGGCCGGCTCCATCATCGCGGCCTCCATCACTTCGGCCCGAGCACTGGCCCCCATCGACCAGACCGTGGGCAACTGGAAAGGCATCGCCGTGGCCCGCAAGGCCTTCGGGCGGCTGACGGAAACCCTTGTCGCGCTCTCGGGCGTCGAGCGGCCGATGCCGCTGCCGATGCCGCAATCGTCCCTCCGCGTCGGGTCGATCACGGTTGCGACGCCCGGCTCCGGTCGGGTGCTGCTGTCGGACGTCGCGTTTGAGTTGACGGCGGGCCAAGCCCTCGGCGTCATCGGCCCCAGCGGCGGAGGCAAGACCACGCTCAGCCGGGCGCTGACGGGCATCTGGCCCATCCTGCGCGGCGGTATCCGCCTCGACGGGGCCGACCTGTCGCAGTGGGACGAGGACAGCCTCGGTCGCATCATCGGGTACCTGCCCCAGGAGGTCTGCCTGATGGACGCGACGGTCGAGGAGAACATCTCCCGCCTCGCCCAGGATGCCGACCCGGCCCTGGTGGTCGCCGCCGCCCGCGCCGCCGGTGTCCACGAGATGATCCTGCGCCTGCCCGACGGCTACCGTACCGAGCTCGGCCCGTTCGGGACCGCGCTCTCCGGCGGCCAGCGCCAGCGCATCGCCCTCGCGCGGGCGCTGTACGGCAACCCCTTCCTGCTGGTGCTCGACGAGCCGAATTCCAACCTCGACGGCGAGGGAGAGGCGGCGCTGGCCGCCGCCATCCAGGGCGTCCGCGCCCGCGGAGGGATCGCGGTCGTGATCGCGCACCGCCCGAGCGTGCTGGCCGCCGTCGACACCATCGCGGTGATCCAGGACGGCAAGCTGACCGCCTTCGGACCCAAGGATGCGATCCTCGGCAAGGCCGTGCGCGACGCATCGGTGGGAACCGATCCCGCAAAGATCGCAAGGGAGCGCTCCGTTCTGGAGCGGGTGCCGGCATGATCATCGAGACGAAGGGAATCAAGACCGGCGACGCCGCCCCGACCGGAGCGCAGACATACGCGCCGAAGGTAGCCGCCAAGTCGTCGCCGACGCCCTACTACCTGGCCCTCGCAGTCGCGGCCGTGGCCGGGTACCTGAAGTCCCTGTTCCACACCTCGGTTCAGGCCGAGGTCGAGCCTAGCGCCGCCGGACACGAGACGAAGGCCGCGCCCAAGCTGATCGTCATCGCCGCGTCGGACGTGGATTCGGACGAGCCCCCCGCCGAGCATCGGCTGCTGGGATCATCCGGGATCGTCCCCCAGGCCGAGACGCCAGCGCCAGAGTACGATGCCACCCACTTCCCCGCGCATACGCTCCACTTCGCCAGGCACGACCCCCAACCGAACCTCGGCGACTTCAAGTCGTCACCGATCATCCCACGCCCCATCAACGACAATGCCGACCAGAGACCCGGCGTCCGGGGCGGCGGCGGGGGAGGCCGGGACAAGGGCCACGGCGACGAGGGAACGGGTTCCGACAACGCCGACAATCCCGCGACCCGACCGCCCGGCGGGCTGGGCGGCGGCGAAGACCTTCCCGGCGGCGGCGAAGACCTTCCCGGCGGCAAAGACAAGCCTCCGGCCGAGGACCGTCCCTCGGGACAGGATTCCGCAGGCCCCGGCAAGTCGACCGGGATCGACGGAGATAGGGGCGTCGGGCCTGGCGACCCTTCCGGGGGGGCTAAGGATACCGGAGATGGCTCCGGCGCCGTCGCGCCCCGTCCCGTGTCAAACGATGATGGGGACGGCTCGACGGGCCGGCGCAATCGCGCGCCGACCACCAGCGGCACGGTCCAGCTCGCCGATATGGCCGCCTGTGCGCTGCTGCCCATCGCGCTGGCGGACCTTCTCAGGAACGCCGAAGATCCGGACGGCGACAGCCTTTCGGTCCGCAACGTCACGGTCTCGTCTGGAGCGCTGACCCGAGACGGCGACGGCTGGGTGTACGACGCCGATGATCTCGGTCCGGTCACCGTCACGTACGAGGTCACGGACGGCGAGCTCTCCGTCACCCAGACGGCGGTCTTCAACGTCGTCGAACACGAGCCGATGGTGGGCACGGACGGCGACGACCTCTTGCTCGGAACGCTTTGCGCGGACGAGATCGACGGCAGGGGGGGCAACGACATCATCGACGCCCGTGCCGCGGCCGACATTATCGACGGGGGCGCCGGAGACGACCACATCCTCGGTGGCGCCGGGGACGACGTGATCCTGGGGGGCGACGGGAACGACGTCGTGTTTGCGGGGATGGGGGCGGATCGGGTTTCGGGAGGCAACGGCAACGACCGCATCTTCGGCGAGGAGGGCGACGACATCCTTTTCGGCGACGCCGGTGACGACCTGCTCGACGGCGGGGAAGGCAGCGACATCCTCGTGGGGGGGATGGGAAACGACCTGCTCCTCGGCGACAGGGGCGATGATCGCCTCGACGGGTCGGAGGGAGCCGACGTCGCGTTCGGCGGCGCCGGGCGCGACGTGATTCTGGGCGGCCTCGGGGACGACCGTTTGGAAGGCGGCGATGACGCCGACGTTCTCTCGGACGGTCGGGGTCGGGACGTGGTCTCGGGGCAGGACGGGAACGACGTCCTCGTGGCAGCCCCGGACGGCGAGGCCGACCTGTTCGAGGGCGGCGCCGGAACGGATACGCTCGACCTGGCGGGGGTGGCAACCGATGTCGTGGTCGACTTGGCCGCCGGCACGGCTGTCGGCCAGGAGATCGGACGTGACACGGTCGCATCCATCGAAGTTGTGCAAGCCGGTGTCGGGAACGACGTCCTCATCGGAAGCTCGCAGGGCGATACCCTCATGGGAGGAGCGGGGCGGGACACGGTGTCGGGCGGCGCCGGCGACGATCTCGTCGACGGCGGGTCGGGTGACGATACCCTCGCGGACGGTGCCGGATCGGACACGGTCCTCGGAGGTGCAGGCGACGACCTCGTCAGGGTCGCCCTCGATGGGGAAGCCGACATCTTCGACGGCGGCGCCGGCACGGATACGCTCGACCTGTCCGGGACGCGGACGGGCATCGCCGCCGACCTGCTCATCGGCATCGCGACGGGCGCCGAGACCGGGCGGGGCCACCTCAACGGGCTTGAGGCGCTGATCGGTGGATCCGGCGACGATACCCTGTCCGGCAGTGACGGGAGCAACCGCTTGACCGGCGGGGAGGGGCACGACCTCATCGCCGGACGAGGGGGCGACGATGTCCTGGAGGGCGGTGCAGGGTGCGATACGCTCCTCGACGGAGCCGGGCGCGATACCCTGCACGCTGGTGCGGGCGACGACCGTATCGTCCTCGCGCTGGATGGCGACGACGATCTTGTCGACGGTGGCGCGGGCTCGGATACGCTCGACCTGAGCAGTGCGACCGGAGATCTGCTCGTCGACCTCGTCAACCATGTCGTGTCAGGCACCGAACTCGGGCACGACAAGGTGGAGTCCATCGAGCGGATCGTTTCCGGATCGGGCGACGACCGCTTCGTCGTCGGGGAGGACGACGTCGTGCTCACGGGCGGCGGCGGGACGGACGGCTACGTGTTCCTTGCCCGTACCGGAATGCAGGAGACCACCCGCTCCGTGCAGATCACCGACTTCTCGGTCGGAGATTACGTCGATCTCCTGAAATGGTCCCTCTTCGAAAAAGGGGCGAGTGCCACCGGTCACTCGCTGTCCGAAGCGATGGACCGCGACGATGGCACCGTTTCGGGCATTCGCTACCGGGCCGCGCTTTTCGACGAGGGCGACGCGACCGTCATCTCGGCCGACCTCGACGGCGATGATTCCTTCGAGACGACCCTCGTCCTCGACGGGCACCACACCCTGCTGTTCGTCGAGAAGCCGGCCGCGGCGACCCAGCCGACGACGCCTATCCATTGATGCAGCCTTCGAAGGAGCGGACCATGCGTACGCGCACCATCGGTGTCCATCGTCCCAAGCCCTTGGACGGGATCGACCTTGGCACGGAGACTTCCTTCTCCGTCTTCCCTCGCATCGCTCTCGGATTCGCGATGGGCGTCAGCCTCCTGGTCGGGGTCGGCGGGTGGGCGGCGACGACCGATCTCAACGGCGCCATCCTGGCATCGGGAGCGGTCACCGTCGATCAGAATGCCAAAGCGGTCCAGCACCGGGACGGCGGCGTCGTCGGCGCGATCCTTGTGCGGGACGGGCAGGCCGTGACCGCCGGTCAGGTCCTCATCCGCATCGACGATGCCCAGACACGCGCCGAACTCGCGATCGTCAGGGGACAGTTGGGGGAGTTGTCGGCCAAAAAGGCCCGCCTGTTGGCGGAGCGCGACGGGCTGCGCGAGATCGCCATCCCGGCGAGCCTGTCGGACGGTGATGCGGAGATGCGGGCCATCCTCGATGGCGAGAGCCGTCTGTTCCGCGGCAATCTCGCCAGCCGTGACAGCCAACGCCAGCAGCTGGAGCTGCAGATCGGTCAGGTGGCCGAGGAGATCGCCGGCCTGGTCAAGCAGAAGGAGGCCAAGCGCGACGAACTCGCGATCCTCACGAGCGAACACGGCAAGCTGCAGGGCCTCGTCGACAAGCACCTGTTCGAGAGTTCGAAGTTTCTGCCCATCAGCCGCGACCGGCACCGCCTGACCGGTGAGCAAGGCTCGCTGGAAGCCTCCATTGCCAGGGCCAAGGTCCGCACCAGCGAAATTCGGGTCCAGCTTCTCGCCATCACGGAGACCGCGCGCACCGAGGCCCAGAAGGAGCTCAGCGTCGTCGATGCCAAGCTCGCTGAGCTGGGCAACCGACGCGTCGCCCTGGAGGATCGGCTCACCCGGACCGAGATCCGCGCCCCCGCCACGGGCGTCCTGCACGAGCTGAAGACCTTCACGGTCGGCGGCGTCGTCACGCCGGCCGACGTGCTCGCGACCGTCGTGCCCGCGGACGCCGCGCTGCGGATCGAGGTCCGCATCTCTCCGGCAAGCATCGACCAGATCGGCATCGGACGCCCGGCCAAGCTCCGGTTCACCGCCTTCAACCAGCGCACGACCCCCGAACTGAAGGGGACGCTGACATACGTCTCGCCGTCGACCACCAAGGGAGGCAAGGATGAGGCGTTCTACGTGGGGTACGTCGAACTCAACGAGGGGGAGATGAACCGTCTCGGCGAGAGATCTCACCTGGTTCCCGGCATGCCGGTGGAGGTGCACGTCGCAACCGAGGAACGCACGGCGCTTTCCTATCTGATGAAGCCGATTCAGGATCAATTCACGCGCAGCTTTCGGGAGAGATGATTGCGGGAAATGACGTAAATCATTCCATCTTGTCGCCCGATATGCAGTCGATGACTGGCGTGGCGGGAATGATCTCAGGAATCGGTATTTCTACTTATTCCGAATTAGTGATTTCAGTGGTTTTTTGTGCTACTCTCATGACGATCAGGTCAAGGAGGGAGCGCGGCCGATGGGCCCAGAAGTCGTTGGCGTAGCGGACGTCGCGCGAGCATCGATCGCCATCGACCGAGAGGATTTCCTCGGCATGGTGTTTGGTGCCTTCACGGACGCCCTGGACGATGCCGTCGGAAGGTCGGAGGCGAGCGGCTTCATCGCCCTGGTGAGCATGGCCGTGTCGGAGGAAATCAAGGCGCGATACCTTCGCGCGTTGGGAACGCCTCGGCTGGATCTCGCCGCCACCGTCGACGCCATGATCGATCTCAAGCGGCGCTTGGGGGGAGACTTCTATGTCATCGAGGCGACACCCCGGCGCATCGTGCTCGGCAACAGGCGCTGCCCGTTCGGCGAGTTGGTGAAGAAGTCCCCCTCGATGTGCATGGTGACCTCGAACGTCTTCGGTCACATGGTTGCGGAGAGCCAAGGCTATGGTCGAATTACGCTTGGTGACACCATCGCCCGCGGCGGCGCCGGCTGCAGGATCGTCATCGACCTCGACCCCGATGCCCCCGACGAGGGAGGACAGGACTACTTCGGACGGGACTATTTCGGACAGGATGCCGCCTAGGTCGGATTTCGAAGTCCTGTTCGAGTTCGTCCCCGCGCCGATGCTCATCGTGCGGCCGAGCGGGGAACTCGAAGCCGCCAACGCCTCCGCGCGCGATGTGTTGGACGGTCTCCGGCTCGGTGACGTCCTGCCCGTCCAGCAAGCCGCCGAGCCGGAGTTGCGCCGTTATCTCGAACGCTGCGCTTCCTGTGCTGCCACGTTGCCGGGCACCCTGTTCCTCCAGGACGACGATGGAAACCTTGAGCGGCATGCCTGCCACGGGGCGCGTGCCCGGCTGGGCGGCTTCCCGGGTCGTCCGCTCGTCATCCTGCACCTCGACGGAGTGGGACTCGGCCGTCGGTTCGGGATTCTCGCCTCGAAGCTCCACGATGCCCGCCGCGTCATGCTGGAGCGGCGGCGGCGCACGCGCGAGATGCAGGCGCTCCTTCGGGAACGCGAGGATCTGCTCGTCCGCCTGGAGGCCGATGCCGCCGCACGCCTGGCGGCCGAACGGGAACGCGACGAGGTGCTGACCCGGCTGTACCGCGCCGGACAGGACGAGCGGCGCCGGCTTGCGCGCGACCTCCATGACCATGCCGGCCAGCATCTGGTTGCCCTGAACTTCGGTCTTCGACGCCTCCTGCCCTACCTCTCGGGTGAGGATGGACGCTGCGAACTCAACCGCCTCCTCGATCAGGCCCAGGAGGTGGGACAGGCGCTGCGTCGCGTCACCCTCGAACTGCGACCGGCGGCCCTCGACGAGTTCGGTTTCGTCACCGCCCTGCGCTACCTCGTGGAGGAGTGGAGCCGCACCACGTCGGTCCCGACGGAGCTGCAGGTCAGCGGGGCGGAGATCCCCCTGCCTGCCGAGCACGCCATCACGCTGTATCGCATCACGCAAGAGGCGCTCAACAACGTCGCCAAGCATGCGGGCCTGCCGAGCTACGTTTCCATCGTGCTCCTGTTCGGCGCGGGGCGGCTGACCCTCACGGTCGACGATGACGGCCTGGGATTCGAGGCCGATGCCGCCTCGGTGAATGTCCTGGTGACCCAGGGCAAGCTCGGATTGATCGGGATGCGTGAACGCATGGCCCTCATCGGGGGCGGCCTGGAGATCGAGTCCTCCCCTGGCCAGGGGGCGTCGGTCGTCGCACGGGTGCGGCTCGGAAAGGATGCCTCGGGCCATGAATGACCAACGCCCCATCCGGATCGCGCTCGCGGACGACCATCCCGTGTTCCGGCACGGCGTCGCCGACCTTCTGGCGAACACCGGCGGGATCGAGATCGTCGCGTCCGTGGATACCGGCCTCGACGCGGTGCAGGCGATATCCAGCTTGTCGCCGGACATCGCCATCCTGGACTTCGCGATGCCGGACATGAACGGGGTCGCGGTGATCCGCAAGCTGGTCGAACGGCAATGCCAGACCCGGTCGATCATCCTCAGCGCCTACGAGAGCCGGGTCTATGTCGACCAGGCGTTCGAGGCCGGCGCGGGGGGATACGTCCTGAAGCGCTCGGCCTTCCTCAACATCGTCCAGGCCGTCCGAGCGGTGGTTGCCGGCGGCATCTACGTGGATGCCGCATTGCCGTCGCGCGCTGCCGGCCACAAGGCGCCGATGGCGTGTCAGAGCCACGACGACATGCAGGCTTCGCTGGCCGACCGCGAGAGGGAAATCCTCCGCTTCGTGGCATTCGGCTTCACCAGCAAGGAGATCGCCAGCCACCTCGGTTCCACGCCGAAGACCGTCGAAACCCAAAAGGCCCGGGCATGCGGCCGGCTGGGCATCAACAGCCGCGCCCAGATCGTCCAGTTCGCCATCATGCAGGGATGGCTCCAGGGCTCGATCCCGGTTCGTTGAGAATCGTTGACGGCCCCGGCGACGTCGTCGGAATGGGACGCCGGTGACGTACGTGACGCCAGGCCCTGGATGATGCCGACCGGAGTGCCGGACTAAGCCTCTCCGGCTGGCCCCATGATCGCCTCCGGGACCTTGAACGCGTCATCCGCCCGACGACACGTCAGCCTCCCAATACCTCGGTGCATCGAGAGGTTGTCATAAGCCGGCCGCGAGTTGAGCGGCTTGGTTAAGTATGAGACAGGCGAAGATGTCCCGCTCCGGGCAGCCCGTCTTCCGGGAGGCCGGTCGCGGAGCTGCACGAAGTGCGGCCCGAGGAGCAGCGTAAGCAGCGGAGCATGGGGCCGCGCGCGTGAATACCTCCGCCGGGGCGCCCGTATTCCGGCGCCCGCCGCTTTGGCCTATCAGGCGTCCATGTCCGCCGTTCCCGTTGCTCCCGACGACATCGCCCACGTCATCCAGATCGCCCTCGCGCCGGCCTTCCTGCTGACGGCGCTGGCCACCCTGCTGAACGTCTTCTCGACCCGACTCGGGCGCGTCGCCGACAAGGTCGATGCCGCCGCCGCCGGCCTGAGGGACGCGGATGCGCGCGAGACCGTCCGGTTGACCCGCCAGATGTCGTACCTGCGGCGGCGCTCCTTCGTCCTGGACGCGGCCGTCGTGCTGGCATCGACCGGTGCGGCGATGACCGGCATCGCCGTGCTGACCCTGTATGTCGGGGCGCTGCGCGACGCCGCGACGGCCTCGATCCTCTTCGCCTGTTTCGGCATCGCCCTGGTCTGCACCGTGGCGGCGGTCTGTGCCTTCCTGGTCGAGATCCTGATGGCCGGGCGCGGCATCCGGGACGAGGTCGACCGCCAGCAGGAGCAGGCGGGCGATCCGGGTTCGTCCCGACGCGGCTGATCGGCCCGGGATGCGCCGGGCGGCGGGGCGTCCTGCGCCGAGGCCGTCTCGATCACCGGCCCGGCGCCTGCTAACGCGGTCCGGCGATCGGGCCGCCGGCCCGGACAGGCAGGAATTTCCGGGACCTTTCGATGGCGGTCGAGCAGACGACGAAGGCGGACATCATCGTCATCGGAGGCGGCATGGTCGGGCTCGCCTCGGCGATCGCCCTGCGCGACCGGGGCCTCGACGTCCTGCTGTGCGACCCCGGCGAGGCGCGGGCCAGAACCTCCTACGGCAATGCCGGCGTGGTCAGCCGGGGCTCGATCTTCCCGATGTCGAGCCCGGCGCTCTGGGCCAAGCTGCCGACCTACCTGCGCAACGCCGACCGGGGCCTGCGCCTGCGCCATACTCATGTCGCCCGCGTGCTGCCCTGGACGGCGCATTTCCTGGCCTCCGCCCGGACCTCCGCCTGGGAGCGGGCCGCCGCAGCCCTGGTCCCCCTGACCAGCGCGGCCCTGCCCGAGCATCTCGGCCTGGCAGAGCGGGCCGGGGCCGGCCACCTCATCCGCCGCTGCGGCTGGATCAAGCTCTATCGCACCCCCGAGGCCTTCGCCGGCGCCGCCCTGGAGCGTGCGATCCTGGCCCGGCACGGGGTCGCGGTGGACCTGCTCGATGCCGAGGCGGTCCGGGAGGCGGAGCCGGCGCTGATCCGCGCCTACGCGCACGGGATGCTCCTGCCGGAGACCGGCGCCGTCAGCGATCCGGGCGCCCTGATGGAGGCCTATCAACAGCTCTATGCCGACCTCGGCGGACGAAGCCTGCGGATGGTGACCACCGGCCTGCAGCCGACCGAAGACGGGTGGCAGGTGCGGCACGCCGAGGGCGCGGTGCGGGCGCGTCAGGTGGTGCTCGCGGCCGGAGCCGCCTCCGGCGAGATCGCCCGCGGCCTCGGCTATCGCTTCGCCTTCGCGGCGGAGCGCGGCTACCACACCCATTACGCACTCCATCCGGACAGCCCGGCGCTGACCCGGCCGGTGCTCGACACCGGCGCCGGCTCGATCATCGCCCCGATGGGGGAGGGGCGGGTGCGGGTGCTCTCCGGGGTGGAACTCAATGCCCGCGCGGCGCCGCCCGACTACGTCCAGATCGAGGCCGCCGCGCGGGAGGCGGCCGGGACGCTGCGCCTTGGCGCGAATCTCGACAACCGGCCCTGGATGGGCGCGCGCCCCTCGACCCCCGACGGCCTGCCGGTGATCGGCCCCGCCCCCCGCCATCGCGGCCTGATCTTCGCCTTCGGCCATGGCCATATCGGCCTCTCCACCGGGCCGATCACCGGCCGGCTGGTGGCCGACCTCGCCACCGGGTGCGAACCCGCTATCCCGGTCGCGCCCTTCGCACCGCAGCGCCTGCTCGGCTGGCCGCGCCGGCGGCCGCCGCAGCCGGACGGTGCCATGGCCCGGCCGTAGGGCGCCTCGACCGTCCGGCCGCTCGCTTCCGGACCTCGCTCGGCCCCCGCGTGGATTGACGGCCCTCGCGGGAGGCCCCATTCCGAGCCGACGCGTCCCTTCCTCGTCCGAGGACACCGGTCTCCATGCGCCTGAGCGTTCGCCTCGACGGGGGCCTGTGCCGCCGTTGGCACCTCCGGCTGATCGAACGCATCTTGCGCCGTCCGGGCCTGTCGGTGTTGCTCGATGCGTCGCCGGGGCCGGGCGCCCTTCCGGCCAACGCCGTACTGCTGTTCCGCCTCGAATCCCTGCTGCGGCGCCTGCCGGGGACCGGGCCGTCCCAGCCCATCCCACGGGCGGATCTCGACGCCGTCGCCGGCCCGGCCACTGGGGCGCCCGACCTGATCCTCGACCTGTGCGGCGACGTCGAGGCGCCCGCCGGGGTGCCGGTCTGGCGCCTCGCCTATGACGGCGTCTGCGGCGAGGCCGCCCTTCTCGCCGCCCTCCTGGCCGGCACGGCGCCGGTGGTGAGCCTGACCGATGGCGTACGCGTGGTGGCTTCCGGCCGGGTCGGCACCGAGGCGCGCGGCGTCATGCTCACCGCCTTCGAGGATGCCCTCGTGCGCACCACGAGCCTCATCCTGGCCGCCCTCGCGGGATCGGGTCCGTGCCTGTCCCCCGAGGGAGGCCCCGCCCGCGCCCCGCCGCCGGCATCCTTCACGGCGCTCGATCTCGCCGCCCGCGCCGTGCGCACCTGTACCCGGATGGCGGGCCGCCGGCTCCAGTCGCTGGTGACCCGGGCGCCGCATTGGCGCGTCGGCTGGCGCGCCCTGTCGGGGCCGGACCTGATCGACCTGCGGGCGCATCCCGAAACCGGCTGGCACACCCTGCCGGATGACGGCTTGCGCTTCTACGCCGATCCGTTTCCGATCGCCGATGCCGAGGGCACGGTGCTGTTCGTCGAGGATTACAGCCACGCCTTGCAGAAGGGCGTGATCTCGGCGGTGCGTTTCGGCCCAGCGGGGCCGCTCGGAACGCCGGTGCCGGTGCTGGAGGCGCGCCATCACCTGTCCTACCCCTTCGTGTTCGCCGCGGCCGGCGCCCACTGGATGGTGCCGGAGAGCGGCGCCACCGGCACCCTCGACCTCTATCGGGCCACCGCGTTTCCGGGCGGCTGGGTCCGGGAGGCGACCCTGATCGCGGGCCTCAACGCCAGCGACCCGACGCTCCTGTGCCACGGCGGGCGCTGGTGGCTGTTCGCCACCGTGCGCGACGACGGCGAGCAGGATGGCCCCTTCGCCGCCTGGGGTTCGTATTCGGACAGCCTGCACCTGTGGTCGGCGCCGGACTTTCGCGGGCCCTGGACGCCGCATCCGAAGAACCCCGTGCTCATCGACATCGCGGCGGCCCGGTCGGCCGGGCGCATCGTCGAACGGAACGGAACCCTGTTCCGGCCGGTGCAGGATTGCCGGTCGAGCTATGGGGAGGCCCTCGGCCTCGCGCGCATCCAGCGCCTCGATGACGGCGGCTACGCCCAGAGCGTCGAGATGATCCTGCGCCCCGGCCCGCGCTTTCCAGGCACCGGACTGCATACGCTCAACCGCAGCCCGGCCTTCGAATTCATCGATGGCGCCGGCCGCGTCCGTCGACGCGTCCGGGCGAGCCCCTGAGGGTCCGCAAGGATCGCTTCGCCGATCTGCGGCACGTCATCACGGAGAGTTTAATCCGTCGGCCAGGAACAATGGTTCGAAGCTGCGCTTTGGGCAGCGTCGTCGCGGACCGGGTTCCCCCGTCCGTGTTTCGTCCTGCTCGAACGTCCGGAAGGGCCCCTCCATGGCCGAGACGCCGTCTTCGCACATCTCGACCACGCCCGGGGGCTCCTTGCGGGCGCCCTCGACCGGGGTTCTGCGTGGGCTCGATGCCCTCAATTTTTTCCTCGCCGACGTGCGTGACGGGCTCGGACCCTACCTCGCGATCTACCTGATCGCCGTGCGGGGGCCGGACCAGGGCTGGAACGAGGCCACCACCGGCCTCGTGATGACCATCGCGGGCATCGCCGGCCTGATCGCGCAGACGCCGGCCGGCGCCCTCATCGACCGCACCAATCACAAGCGCGCCATCGTCATCGCGGCGGCCGTCGCGGTCACGCTAAGCTGTCTGGTGCTGCCCTTCATCTCGAATTTCTACGTGGTGGCCGCCACGCAGTCGGTCGCCGGCATCGCCGGGGCGATCTTCCCGCCGGCGCTGGCCGCCATCACCCTTGGGGTCGTCGGCCCGAAACTGTTTGCCAAGCGCATCGGCCGCAACGAGGGTTTCAACCATGCGGGCAACGCTGCCTCGGCGGCGATCGCGGGCGGCACCGCCTATTTCTTCGGCCCGATCGTGGTGTTCTGGCTGATGGCCCTGCTCGCCGTCTGCAGCATCGGCGCCATGCTGATGGTGCCGGCCAAGGCCATCGACGACGATCTCGCCCGGGGCCTCGACCAGACCGAGACGCAGGCGCGCACGGACGGGCAGGAGGAGCCCTCGGGCCTCACGGCCCTTCTGAAGAACCGGTATCTGCTGCTCTTCGCGGTGCTCGCCGCCCTGTTCCACCTGTCGAACGCCGCCATGCTGACCTCGGTGGGGCAATTGCTGACCAAGCTGTCCGGCAAGGACAACGCCACCTCGCTGATCGCCATCTGCATCGTGGCCGCGCAGCTGGTGATGGTGCCCGTGGCGGTGTTCGTCGGGGCCAAGGCCGACGCGATCGGGCGCAAGCCGATCTTCCTCGCGGCCTTCGGCGTCCTGGCGGTGCGGGGCGTACTCTACACCCTGTCGGACAATCCGTTCTATCTCGTCGGCGTCCAGCTTCTCGACGGCATCGGCGCGGGCATCTACGGCGCGCTCTTCCCCGTCATCGTCGCCGACCTGACCCGCGGTACGGGCCGGTTCAACGTCTCGCAAGGGGCGGTCGCCACCGCCCAGAGCCTCGGCGCGGCGCTGAGCGCCACGCTCGCCGGCCTGATCATCGTCTCGGCCGGCTATTCCACCGCCTTCCTGGCCCTCGCGGCCATCGCGGCGGCGGGGTTCGCCCTCTACCTCTTCGCGATGCCGGAGACCTACGGCTACGAACCCGGCGCCGCGCGCACCGGCGGCGGCGGTCCGTCGCCGATCCCGTCCCCGGCGGCCTGACCCGTGTCCGCCTCCGACGACATCCTCGCCTTCGCCCATATCGGCGACCTGCACCTCACCGGCGCGGAGGCGGACAATGCCCGGGACTTCGCCGCCATCGTCGACCAGCTCAATGCCGTCGAGGGGCTCGATTTCGTCTACCTGCCCGGCGACAACGCCGACAACGGCACGCTCGAGCAATACGCCCTGGTGCGGACCCAGCTCGATCGGCTGCGCAGGCCGGTCCACGTGATCACCGGTGATCACGACCGCGAGGGCGGCAGCCTCGAGGCCTTCTATGCCGGGCTCGGCACCCCGCGCCTGCCCTATGGCGTCACGGTCTCGGGAACCCGCTGCCTGTTCCTCGACATGTGCGGACCCGGGACGGGCGGCCCCGACTTTCGCCTCGGGCCGGATCAGCTGGCCTGGCTCCGGCGGGCCGTCGCCGCCGCCGAGGCGGAGGGCCGGGATTGCGCCCTGTTCATGCACAGCTATCCGGCCGACCTGACCGATGAGGGGGAAGCCAAGGCGGTGGCCGAATTGGTTCACGCCTCGCGCATCCGCCTCGTGGAGATGGGCCACACCCACTACAACGAGCTCGCCAATGACGGCCGCACCATCTACGCGGCCACCCGCTCGACGGGACAGATTGAAGAGGGACCGGTCGGCTATACGATCTCGGCGATCGACCGGGGCGTGGTGAGCTGGCGCTTTAAGGAACTCGCCGCAGGTTGGCCCTTCGTGGTGATCACTGCGCCGGCCGACCGGCGCCTCGCCCATGCCGAGGACCACATCGTCGCGGGACCGACCGAGATCCGCGCCCTGGTGCTCGGCGCCAACCGGATCGCGGTCTGCGAATTCAGCCTCGACGGTGGCCCCTGGCGTCCGATGAAGCGCGGCGACGGCGAGCGCCGCTTCCGCGCGACCGTCGATTGGCCCGCCGGCGGAAGCCGCCTGACCGTCCGCGCCCAGGATGCCGAGGGCGGCGTCGGCGAGGACCGCATCGAGCCGGCGGGCGATGCCGCCGCCCTGGTCCGCTCGAAGGGGCTCGGCAGCGACGCCGATTCCGTCGGCGCCTGGCCCGACCGGGGAATTCTCGGGACCCAGCTCGGCCCGAACCGCAATGGGCGCCACTGGTGACGCGCACCCGCCGCGCCTGAACGCTTCTCTCTCAAGGACGTCGAATTCCGATGGGTGCGCTGACGCTGACCCCGAACCTTGCCACCTGGGCCATCGCCGGCTTGGCCACCCTCGGGGTGATCACCCGGCCGTTCTCCTGGCCGGAGGCGGTCTGGGCCGTTCTCGGGGCGGCCGCCCTGGTGCTGTTCGGCCTGATGCCCGCCGGGACCGCCTGGGAGGGCGTCCTCAAGGGCACCGACGTCTACCTCTTCCTCGTCGGCATGATGCTGATGTCGGAGGTGGCCCGGAAGGAGGGGCTGTTCGACTGGCTCGCCGGCATCGCGGTGCGGGCGGCCAAGGGCTCGGCCACCCGGCTGTTCACCCTGATCTACATCGTCGGCACGGTCGTGACGGTGTTCCTCTCGAACGATGCCTGCGCGGTGGTGCTGACCCCGGCGGTCTACGCCGCCACCAAGGCCGCCAAGGTCGAAAACCCGCTGCCCTACCTGCTGATCTGCGCCTTCATCGCCAATGCGGCGAGCTTCGTTCTGCCCATCTCGAACCCCGCCAACCTGGTGGTCTTCGCCGAGCACATGCCGCCGCTGACGCAGTGGCTGGCGATGTTCGCGCTGCCCTCGGCGCTGGCCATCGTCGCCACCTACGTGACCCTTCGGCTGACCCAGAACGCCGCCCTGCGCACCCAGCAGGTCGCGACGGATGTCGCGGCCGTGCCCCTGTCGCGGACCGGCCTCGTCGCCGGCCTCGGCATCGTGGCGACCGGCGGCGTGCTCATCGGCGCCTCCGCCCTCGGGCTCGACCTCGGCCTGCCGACCTTCGTGGCCGGCGGCCTGACCACCGCGGCGGTGCTGCTGATGAAGCGCGGCGGCTTCGTGGAGGTCGCCAAGGACGTGTCCTGGAGCGTGCTGCCCCTGGTGGCCGGCCTGTTCGTGCTGGTCGAGGCGCTCGAGACCACCGGCGTCCTGAGGATGATCGCCGATGCGCTGAAGCAGGCCGCCTCGGCCGCGCCCACCGAGACCGCCTGGGGCGCCGGCACCCTGATCGCGGTGCTGTGCAACCTCGTCAACAACCTGCCCGCCGGCCTGATCGCCGGTGCCGCGGTGCAGACCGCCCACGTGCCCGACACGGTGGCGGGCGCGGTGCTGATCGGCGTCGATATCGGCCCGAACCTGTCGGTGACCGGCTCGCTCGCCACCATCCTGTGGCTGACCGCGATCCGCCGCGAGGGCCAGGATGTCGGCTTCTGGCGCTTTTTCAAGCTCGGCCTGCTGGTGATGCCGCCGGCCCTGCTGCTGGCGCTCGCCGGGCTGCTCCTCGTCTGACTCCCTGCCGTCCGATCCACCCTCGTCCGACCCGCGCTATCCAGCCCAAGGCTCCCCGTGAACGCCGCCCTGCTCTATCCCTTCATTCTCGTCGCCGGCATCCTGCAGGCGCTCGGCAATTCGATGAACGCGCAGCTGCGCGGCCGGCTCGTGAACCCCTGGCTCGCCGCCTCGGTCTCGTTCCTGCCCATCGTCTTCGTGTTCGCCACCCTGTTCCTGGTAATGCCGACGCCGCTCCCCACCCTGGAGAGCTTGGGCAGGATGCCCTGGTATGCGCCGCTCGGGGGTGTCGCCGGCGCGGTGGCGGTGTTCGGCGGCCTCGCCTTCATCGACAAGGTCGGGGCCGGGCCCTTCAACGGGTTGACGCTGACCGCCAACATCCTGGCCTCGCTGGCGATGGATGCGTTCGGCCTGTTCGGGCTCCAGGGCGGCGGCTTCAAGCCGATGCCCTGGCTCGGCGGGCTGCTGATGGCCATCGGGGTGTTCTTCATCGCCCGCACCACCGCCGACAAGGGCGGCGCGAAGGGCGAAGGCCATGGCCTCAATCCGAAGCTGCTCTACCCGTTCATCGTGGTTGCGGGCATCCTGCAGGCCGTCGGCGTGGTGTGGAATGCGCAGCTGCGCGGCGCCCTCGTGAACCCCTGGCTGGCCGCCACCGTCTCGTTCCTGCCGGTCGTGTTCGTGTTCGTGCTGGTGTTCCTCCTGCGCCCGACGCCCCTGCCCACGAAGACGGACGTCGCGGGCGTGCGCTGGTGGATGCCGCTCGCCGGCATCACCGGTGCCGTGGCGGTGTTCGGCGGTCTGCTGTTCGTCGACAAGGTCGGGGCCGGCGCCTTCAACGGGCTGCTGATCACCGCCAACCTGCTGACCTCGGTGGCCCTCGACCATTTCGGCTGGGTCGGCATGAAGCAAGTCAAGGCTGGCCCGGCTCGCCTCGGCGGCGCCGCCCTCATGGTTGCGGGCATCGTCCTCATCTCTGTGTTCTGAGGCCCGCCTGCGTATTCCCAAGCGCGAAGCTTGAGGACAAACGGTTGCACCCACCGGGTAACGTTGGCCTTTTCGGCCCCCGGCGTGCTAAAGCTTCGACGATCCCGCCCGGAGCCGATCCGCGTCAAGGGTGTGTGGACTGCCTCTCGTGCCGCCCGATCGCCGTTTCCGGCGTCATCCGGCGCGCGTCACGACCCCATCGGTCGCCGGACCTCGGCGCGTCGAGCCGCCCACGCGGCCGCGCCGTCCGACAGTCAGGACGCTGCGCTGCGCGCGTGCGGGAGGGTTCAAGGATAGGAATGCAATGAGCGACGAGACCGACGCCCGGACCCGATCCGAGGAGCGTGCCGAGCGTGCCGAGCGGATGGCCAAGGAAGGCGCCCAGGCCATGGCCGAGCACATCGCTTCGGTGAAGGCCGTGGACGAGCGGACGGTGAAGCTGCGTGCCCTGCGTCTCGCCAAGGAAGCGGCCGAGGCCGAGGCGAAGGCCGCGGCTCCGCCGGCCGCCCCCAAGCGCAAGCGCTCCTGACACGATCCGGCGGAGAAGAAGCCATGGCATTCGATCGCTCTCGTCGCCCGAGCGACCCGCGACAGGCCGCGGAGGCGGCCTTCAAGGCCGCGACCACCAAGCCACCCGAGGTCGCCAAGCCGGCCGCCGTGGCGCCCGTCGCCGGCGTCGCGAGCGCTGCGGTGCCGGGTGCCCGCGAGATGGTGAGCCTGCGCCTCGATCGGGCGGTGCTGGAGCATTTCCAGAAGGACGGCCCGGGCTGGCAGGATCGGATCAACGCGGCCCTGAAGAGCGCCGCCGGCCTGTAGCCGACGCCAAGCCGGCTCAGCCGAACCCGCCCCGCTTGAGCCGCATCACCGTGCGGTCGAGGACGCCGAGGAATGCGGAGCGGTCACGGGCCGAGAACGGCTTCGGGCCGCCGGTGATCGCCCCGGCCTCGCGCAGGTCCTGCATCAGGTTGCGGGTGGCCAGCGCCATGCCGATTCCGCTCTCGCTGAACGGCTTGCCGTTGGGGCCGATCACCTCCGCCCCCGCCTTCACGCAGCGGCTGGCCAGCGGGACGTCCGCGGTGATCACGATAGCTCCCGGCCGCGCCCGCTCGGCGATCCAATCGTCGGCGGCATCGAAGCCGTCGCTGACCACCACCCGCTCGATCCAGGGTTCCCGCGGCAGGGCCATGAAGCTGTTGGCCACCACGAACACGTGGAGCCCGTAGCGGCCGGCGACCCGATAGGTCTCGTCCTTCACCGGGCAGGCATCCGCATCGATGTAGACCACGATCGGGTTGGGCGGGGCGGCGTCGGTCATTGGGCGGCGACGCTCTGGGCGAGGGGCGTTTCGTCCAACATCGCGACCGCTGCCGGCACCCGCTCCAGGGTTGAGACGCTGAGCGGTTGTCCACGCCCGCGCAGGGCATGGGCCCCGAGGGACCGGGCGCGGATGCCCTCGGGCAGGCGGGTGATCCGGGCCAGAAGGTCGTCGGAGACGAGGATCTCGGTGGCGAGGGGGCGACACAGGGATTCGATCCGCGCGGTCACGTTCACGGCGTCGCCGAAATACGCGATCTTGTGTCGGTCGACCCCGACTTCCGCCGTGACGATCGATCCGCCGTGCAGGGCCGCGCGCAGGCGCGGCACGGTGCCGAACCGCGCCATCCAGGCCTCGGATTCGGCTTCGAGGCGATCCATCACGTCGAACACGCAGGCGACGCAGCGCGCGTCCTTCAGGCCACGGGCCATGGGCCAGGTGATCATCGCCATGTCGCCGATATAATCGTCGATGGAGCCCGAATTGCGCCGCACCGGTTCCGCGAGCGCGGCGAAGACCGCGCCCAGATAGGCCTGGGCCTTCAGGTCGCCATGGGTCTCGGCGAAGGCCGTCGACCCGACGACGTCGAGGAACAGGAAGATCCGCTCCTCGCGCACCGGCTGGTGATAGCGCCCGACGAGGAAGTTCACGAACACCTCGCCGCCGATGAGGTCGCGCATGCGGATGACGAAGACCAGCATCGCCGAGACCGCGAGGCAGTAGGCCAGCACCCGCGGGGTGATCCGCACCGCGTGGCTGAGGTCGTCGTCGGTCAGCCCGAGAGCCCAGACCAGAAGTCCGCCCAGGGCCATGCCAGCGGCGATCATCAGCACGTAGGCAAGTTCGGCCGCCGGAACGTAGAGCTTGGCCGGCATCCGGCGCATCCGCGCTTGGAGCCCGCCGAGAATCATGCCCCGGTCGAAGGCCAGGGTCGTGCCGCCGACCGCCAGACCGTAGATCATGCCGGCGAGCGGCGTGGCGCCGCCGGCGAAGAGCACGTTGTAGAGGAGGCCGGCCCCGCCGCAGGCGATGAGGATGAGGAGCCAGAACCAGCGGTGCTGCGGCAGCATCAGCGGCGTCCCCCGTGCGGCGCCCCGGCACGGTCCGGCGGCGGCGATCCGGCGGGAATGGGGGAGGGAGCAGCGCTGCGCAACGGATGTACCCCTTCGGGGATGGGTCCGCCGGCGGCGCAGCCCCTTGGCGCGCCGAGCTTCGAACCGCGTTCTGATCACCGTCGCATGATGGCGCGAGTAAGGCCAAGGTGGCGCCCCCCGTCGGAACGGGGACCGGTGTGGCCTCCGCGCGTTGGTAGGGGGGACCCAACAGGACGGGAGTGGACGGGCATGCGCAGCAGAACCTTCGGCGGAACGGCACGCGCGGTCCCGGTGGTCGGGCAGGGCACGTGGCACCTCGACCAGGCCGATCCCGCCGCCGCCATCGCCACCCTGCGGGCCGGGCTTGAGGCCGGCATGACCCACATCGACACCGCCGAGATGTACGGCGAGGCCGAGCCCCTGGTGGGTGCGGCGATCGCTGGCCGGCGCGACGCGGTGTTCCTCGTCTCCAAGGTGGTGCCGGGCAATGCCAGCCGCGCGGGCGTGGTCGCCGCCTGCGAGCGCTCGCTGAAGCGCCTCGGCACCGACCGCCTCGACGCCTACCTGCTGCACTGGCCGGGCCGGCACCCGCTGGCGGAGACCATCGCGGGCTTCGACGCCCTGCGGCAAGCCGGCAAGATCCTGGCCTGGGGCGTGAGCAACTTCGATGTCGCCGATCTCGACGCCGCCCTGGCCATCGCCGGGCCGGGGCAGATCGCCTGCAACCAGGTGCTCTATCACCTGCAGGAGCGCGCCATCGAGCACGCGGTCCTGCCCTGGTGCCAGCGCAACGGGGTCGCGCTCGTGGGCTACTCGCCCTTCGGCAGCGGCGATTTTCCGGACCCGCGCAGTCCCGGCGGCCGCGTGCTTGCCCGCATCGCCGAGGCGCACGGGATCACCTCGCGCGCGGTCGCGGTCGCGTTCCTCACACGGGCCGAGGGCAGTTTCACCATTCCGAAGACGGCGCGGCCGGAGCGGGCGCGGGAGAACGCGGCGGCCGGGGCGATCACCCTGTCGCCGAAGGATCTCGCGGCGCTGGACGCGGCTTTTCCGCGTGGCCCGCGTCCGCGTAGCCTGCCGATGCTGTAATCCATCGGATGAACCCATGGCCTATGGCCAAGGTTAACACGGGCGGACCGTCCGCGCCGAGGGCGCCGCCGGTCGATGCAGGGAGTGCGAGCGATGGCGCGTTGGCTGGGTCCGACCGGTCTTGGGCCGTACAATCTTGGATTGTTCGGTCTTGGGCTGTGCTGCCTTGCCGGTGCGCCCGCTGCGGCCGAGGAGGCCCGAGCGCAGACGCGCAATGCGTACCAGCCCAACGGCGAGACCCTGACGATCGACGAGAAGGGCATCACCCTGACCTTCCCGGACGATGTCGCCAAGCTGCGCATCGGCGGCAAGCTGCAGCTCGATTTCGGCGTCGCGGGAATCCGCCAAGCCGGGTTTCCCGAGCCGTTCCCCGAGAACTTCGCCGTGCGGCGCTCGTGGATCGAGAGCTACCTGACCCTCGGCAAGAGCCTGGAACTCGCCTTCCAGTACGATTTCGCCGACCCGATGCGGCCGATCAATGATGCGGCCGCCGCCTATACGGGCTTCGAGAACACCCTGCTGACCGTCGGCAACATGAAGGAGCCCTTCAGCCTCGATCAGCTCACCAGCGACAACAATACCCTCTTCACCGAGCGCTCGCTGGCCGATGCCTTCGCGCCCGCCCGCAACTTCGGCTTCGCCGTCGGCCGGCACGGCGAGGACTGGACGGTGGTCGCCAGCGTCTTCGGCGGTAACGCCAACACGGGCGTCACTCGCGAGGGCGTCGCCGCCACGGCACGCGCCACCTATGCGGTCATCCACGAGGAGAACCGCGTGCTGCATCTCGGCCTCGCCGGCAGCGTGCGCGACCTGCCCCGCGACGGGTCCGGGCTGGCCCTGTCGAGCCGCTCCGAAGCCTTCCTGTTCCAGCGCACCTTCGTCGATACCGGTGACATCCGCGATGCGTCGGGGGTGCGCCGGATCGGGCTGGAGGCGGCCTATCGCGACGGGCCGTTCCTGGTCCAGGCCGAGTACATCCGCACGGATGTCGACCGCTTCGGCGGGGCGCCGTCGGCCGGCTTCCAGGGCGGCTACATCCAGGCCAGCGTCGTTCTCAACGGCAAGGGCCGGGCCTACAAGCTCGCCCCCGATTACGGCACCACCTATGCGATCTTCTCAGGGGTGCAGGTGCCGGAAGCCGACCGGGTCTCGCGGGGCGGGATCGGGGTGTTCGAACTCGGCACCCGCTTCAGCGCCATCGACCTCGACGATGCCGGAATCCGCGGCGGCATCGAGCGGGACGTCACGGTAGGGCTGAACTGGTATCCCGACCGCAACATCCGGATCGTGGCGGATTACGTCCGCTCCCATACCAGCCCCTCCGCCGTCCAGGGCGGTCGCACCCTCGACGCGGACACCTTCATCGGCCGGTTCCAGCTCTACTGGTGAAGCGCAGGGCCAGGGCGCGGCAAGCGGCGCCCGGGCGCTACTCGCCGACGCCGAACAGCTTCTCCAGGAAGTTGCGGTCGTCGCGGCTCGGGCCGTGGCCGGCATCGGCGTGGCGTGCGGTCGGGCGCGAAGGGGCGGCCGCCTGCGGCTCGCCCAGGAGGGCGCCGATCAGGCCGCCGGGCGTGCTGTTGGTCACGGCCGGCTCGGAGGGAGCCCGATTGCGCCAGTTCCTGGCGCCGGGGAGCATCACGGGGGTCTGGCCCTTGAGCGCCACCGTCATGTAGGCTTTCCAGATCTCGCCCGGCAGGTTGCCGCCCGAGACCTTCTTGGTCGGCTCGCCATCGTCGTTGCCGAGCCAGACGCCGGTCACCAGGGTGGCCGAGTAGCCGATGAACCAGGCATCGCGAAAATCCTGACTGGTGCCGGTCTTGCCCGCGAGATCCCAACCCGGGATCTCGGCCTTCCGAGCGGTGCCGGAGACGAAGGTCTCGTGCATCATCGCGTTCATCATCGCGTCGGCGTTGGCGTCCATGACCCGGCCGAGGCCGCCGTCCTTGCGCTTGTAGAGCACCTTGCCGTCGGCGCTCTTCACGCTGGCGATGATGTAGGGGATCACGCCGGTGCCCCCGTTGGCGAAGGCCGCGTAGGCGCCGACCATCTCGAGCGGCGTCACCTCCGAGGTGCCCAGCGCGATCGAGCCGTTGGCCTGGAGCGGAGAGGAGATGCCGAGCCGCTGCGCGGTCTGCACCACGGCCTTGGGGCCGACCTCCTGGCCGAGGCGGACCGCCACCGTGTTGAGGGAGAGCGCCAGCGCGTCGCGCAGGGTCACGGCCCCGCGATAGTCGCGCGAGTAATTCTCCGGGCTCCAGCCCTTGATGCTGATCGGCGCATCCTCCCGCACCGTGTCGGGGGTCAGGCCGCGCTCCACCGCCGCCAGGTAGACGAAGGGCTTGAACGAGGAACCCGGCTGGCGCTTGGCCGTGGTGGCACGGTTGAACTGGCTCTGGGCGTAATCGCGCCCGCCCACCAGGGCGCGGATGGCTCCGTCCGGCTTCATCGACACGAGGGCGCCCTGGCCGACGTTGTAGCGGCCCCCCTTCTGGTTCAATTCGTCCACCAGCGCCTTCTCGCCGGCCGCCTGCAGGCCGGTCTCGACGGTGGTGGAAATCACGATGTCGCTCTCGAACTTCGGCACGAAGTCGTCGAGCACGTCCATCACGAGGTCGGCGACGTAATTGGCCGAGCCGCCGCCGCGGATGCCGGCCGGTCGGGCCGGGGTCGCGAGCGCCAGCTTGACGTCGGCGGGCTTGGCGAAGCCCAGCTCCTCCATGGCGGCGAGCACCTGGGCGGCGCGGGCCTGCGCGGCGGGGAGGTTGCGGTTCGGCGCGAGGCGCGACGGTGCCTGCACGAGGCCGCCGAGCATGGCCGCCTCCGCCAGCGTCACGGCCTTGGCCGGCTTGCCGAAATAGCGCTGGGCCGCCGCCTCGACGCCGTAAGCGCCGGCGCCGAAATAGACCCGGTTCAGGTAGAGTTCGAGGATCTCGTCCTTGCTGTACTTGTGCTCCAGCCACAGGGCCAGGATCGCCTCCTGGATCTTGCGCGAGGCCGAGCGTTCCGGGGTGAGGAACAGGTTCTTGGCGAGCTGCTGCGTCAGGGTCGAGCCACCCTGCGACACCCCGCGCCGGGTGATGTTCTGGGCGACCGCGCGGGCGATGCCGACGGGATCGACCCCGAAATGGCTGTAGAAGCGCCGGTCCTCGATCGCCACGAAGGCGCGCGGCAGGTAGGGCGGCAATTCCTTGATGCTCACGACCCGGCCGCCGGTCTCGCCGCGATTGGCCAGCAGCGAGCCGTCGCTGGCCAGGATGGCGATGTTGGGTGGGCGCTTGGGCACTGCGAGCTGATCGATCGGCGGCAGTTGCGAGGCGTGATAGGCCACGAGGCCGGCGATGCCGATCACGCCCCAGAGTCCCACGACCACCGTGACGTAGGTGAGCCGTCCGAGGATCGAGCGGTGCGCCCGGCGCGGCCCCTTGCGGGGGCTGCGCCCGCGGGAGGGCGCGGGCTTGCCGGCCGACGCAACCCGTCCGCCCCGTGAACCTGACTCGCCTCGCGCCACGCCGCCTCCCGGGCGATCGGCCCGCGAGAGGCGCAGGTCGAGATCGGCCGGATCTCCGGCGCGCCCCTCGGGCACGTCGAAATTCGGCTCCCCCCTGCCTCCGCCTGCGCGTCCCTTCGCCATTCGTCCCGTCTGCCCCAAGGTTCGTTCGTGATCCGAGCGACCCTGCTTGCGCACGGTAATTGCGGCGGGTTTAAGGGGTGTTAACCGGGGGAATTTTCAACGCTTTGAGAAATCAGGGAAATTTTGGAATCTGCAGGCTTCGTCGTCAGGCTTTCTCGTCAGGTTTTCTTGCGGAGCGGCCTGACCCAGAGCGATCCGATGTCGGAGAAGCCGGTGGCCGCACCGAAGGCCGTCAGTTCTGGCTGCTCCGGGCCGATCAGCAACTGGATGGTGCCGCATCCGGAGGCGCGAGCGGCCTGGGAGGCCGCCTTGAGCAGGAGGCGGCCGATGCCGCGCCGGCGCTCGTCCGGTCCGACCAGCAGGGTGGTGATCAGGGCCGTCGGCAGGTCCGCGTTGAGTGATCGGTAGGCGTGCCAGACGATGAGACCGCTGGGGGGACCCCATTCCAGGGCCAGGAGGGCCGACCCTGTTCCATGCCGGAAGGCTTCGATCCGTTGCGACAGGCGATCGGGGTCGAGGCGTTGACCGGCGGCGCGCAGGAGTTCGGACAGGCCCGATGCGTCGGCGCCGGTCGCCGCCCGGATCTCCAGTCCGTAACGGCTCGCCACGTCCGACTCCGGGTTGCCCCGCAGGCGATGCGCCGGCGGAGCCAAGGTGTTTCGAGGGAATGGTGGCGGGCGAGTGTTGCCCGGGCGTCAGTCCCGCCGCATCAGGCCGTACAGGGCGAATCCCGCCAGGGCCGCCAAGCCGAGGGCCAGCCCGCGATTATCCTGGAGCCGGCCCATGGCCGCCTGGCCCGCGTCGCGCAGGTCGTTGCCGAGGGGCGAGCCGTTCAGGATGCGCTCGGCGCGGGCCTGGTTCTCCGGGCGGATCGCGATCGAGACGGCGAAGGCCTCGTCGTCGATGCGGTCGATCTCGACGCTGTTGCGAGCGAATCCGGCCCGGGACAGGCGGTCCCGCGCTGCACGGGCGGCCCGGAGGGACGGAACCGTCACGGAGGCCAAGACGCTGTCAGACATTCAGTTTTCTCCTTATTTGGCAGACCAAACTTCGGCCGCGCGAAGGTGGTTCCGCGGGGACGCGTCGATGCCGGTCTCTTAAGCTCTCGGCAACCGCCCCGGTTCTAAGCCCCGCTCGTCTCGCCCGAGCCGATCCCGCGGGCCGTCGCATCAGGAGTTTGCCGGGCTTGCGCGATCCGTTCGTACCTGCCGCCCTTGCCGACCGCCTGCGGGAGAAGCGCCGCAAGGCGCGCCCGCGCGCCGCCCTCGCCTACGAGCCGGCTCAGCCGGTCTTCGCCGAACTGCTCGACACCCGCGGACACGGCACCGGGCAGTTCGTGCGCCTGTCGCAGGGGATGGTCGAGGCCATCACCCGGAGCGCGCGTGAGATGTCGGACCCGTCCTGACAGCTTGGCCTGTAGCCTGCCGGCTTGGCCGGTCAGCGGTCGCAACCGATGCAGATGTCGCGCACCACGCGCTGGCGGCTTGGGCCGGTGCGCTGGTTCGGCAGGCTTCCGTTGAAGGCGTGCTCGGCCGCGCGGGCCACCGGCGGGACTGGTCTCGCAGGTTGCGGTACCGGGAGTTGAGATGGTGTCGGGGCGGGAGCCGTCAGGGCCATGTACTGCGCCGCCGCAGGTGCCGGGAGTGCGAGCCTGGAGATCAGGCCCGCGAGGGAAAGGACGGCCAGCGCCCGTCGCCGCGACAGGACGGCGAACGCCTGTCTCGGCGGCTTGCCGGGCGTCGGCGGTGCAGGACGTCGCGTCGCCATCCGGGCCTCCGGTCGTCTATCCTTGATCGGTGCGGCCTCGGTTCTCCGCCGCGGCTGCAGTGACGGGAACGAGGCGGAGTCCGGATCGTTCCGCGACCGGCTTGCCCGGGGGCTTGCCGGGGCCTTGCTGGGGGCTTGCCCAGGGGCGTGGCAGGCGCCTTACCGACGCGACGGATCAGACTGCCCGGAGCGATGCCACCTCCGTCCGCGTCCGTTCGCCGACGATGTGGAACGCCCGGGGCCGCACGAACAGGAACGACAGGCGCGTGTGGCGCACGAGCCGCTCGAAGGCCAGCGGGACCAGGATCGCCACCACGGTGACGACGAGGCTCGCGAGCCCGATGTCGGTGATCGCCCCGGATTTCACGATCAGCGTTCGGGTCAACGCCATCGGCAGGAAGAACGCCAGGTAGATCACGATCGAACGCTGGCCGCAGGCCCGCAGGGCCGCCGTCACCGGTCCGCCCGTGCGGGACAGCAGGGCGCCGATGGCGACGACCGCGAGGGCGCCCGCGCCGCTGAGGATCAGGGCGAGGCCCGGCAGGGCCGCCAGGACCGGAACCGCCCGGAACCCGGTCGGGACGAAGACCAGGGCGGCGTTGACCACGGCCCACAGGGCCAGCCCGATCAGGGCGGTGCGGGCGTGGCGCTGCACCAGACCGGCGAAGGTGAAGATGCGCTCGGCGAAGAGGTAGCCCACCAGGAACCAGACGTAGCGGTCGCAGAATTCATCGACGAGCTCCGCCCCGGTGTGGATCGGCAGCACCTGCAGCAGGGCCGCGCCGCCGAGGAGCCACGGCAGGGGCACCCGCCGAAGAGCCTTGGTCAGCACCGAGAACACTGCCAGCAGGTAGATGAACCACAGGGTGGAATAGGGCTCGATCAGGGCTTGGGCGAGATGGGCGACGAAGGCGCCCGGGCCGGCCCCGTCGACGATCTGGCCGTACTTCACCGCCGACTGGATCAGCACCCAGAGGAGGTAGAAATAGACGAAGTGCACGAGGCGCCGGTCGAGGAAGAGGCGCCAGTCACGGTCGATGACCCGACCGAGAAACAGGCCCGACAGCAGGAAGAAATCCGGGATTCGGAACGGGCGCGCGAAGGCCACCACAATGTGGAGGAAACCCTCGCCCTCCATCGCGATGCCGGTGCCGAGGGTCGAATGCATCATCACCACGAGGATGATGCAGAGGCCCTTGGCGACATCCACCCAGGCGAGCCGGTGGCTCTCCTTCGCGGACACCCCCGCATGCCGCTCCGCTCCGACCACCGTCATGATCCCGCCCCTGCCCACCGGGGGGGCAGTTTCGGCGCAGACCCTTAAGGAGGCGGATACGCGGCCGAACGCGCCGGGATCATGCCGAATGTGGGGTTAAGGAGCCGGTGGCGATTGTCCCGGTCAGTGCGGGTCGCGCTTGGCGCTCCGGCGCCCGCGGGTCATCCGCGTCGCGGCGTGGAAATCGTCGGGCTTGGTGCGGACCCAGGCCAGGAACTCCGCCATCTCGGGGGCGGCCCGCAAGGCGTCGACGTCGGCGAGGCGGCGGGCGATCTCGGCCTCGCTGAAGCGGGCATGGATCGCCGAGTGGCAGATCTGGTGCAGCCGCACCGTGCCGGCTCGCGCGCCGCCCTTCAGCTTCGGGGTGAGATGGTGCAGGCTCGACTTGGCGTGCGGCGGGATCGCGCGCTCGCAAAGCGGGCAGATGACCGCCGGCTTCGCCTGAGAGCCGTGCGTGGTCGGGTCGTCCTCTCGCCAGAGCCGGGCGCGTCGTCCCACGGTGTCCTCCTGATCAGACCCGCCGGGGGATTGGGCTCGACGAGGTGTTGGTGCCGACGAGGTGTTGGTGCGAACAAGGTCTTGGTGCGGACAAGGTCCTGGTGCCGACGATCGGCAGTGTTCCGGCGGCGGGGCCGGGAAATCCGAAGCTTCCAGGCAGGTAGGGACTGGACTTTGGCGTGTCACCAGCGATGTTGCGTCGCGTGAAAGCCCCCGATCCGTCCCCCACCTCCCGCATGGTCCTGCGCGCTCATCGCGGTGCGGCCCGCCCGCGATCCGCATCGGCGGTCGGGGTCGAGTGCCGCGCGGACTGATGGGCATGGCAGGGCGCGTGCGGGAACAGGGGTGGATCGGCCTGAGCACGAACGTGCTGCTGGTCGGACTGATCTTCAGCGGGTTGGGCTTCGGGATCGGAGCCGACCTGATGGAAGGCTCGGGCGCCGCCTTCGTCTTCCTGATGGCCGGGTGGGTGCTGGGGCTCTGCCTGCACGAATTCGGCCATGCCGAGGCCGCCCGCCTCTGCGGCCTGCCCGCGGCCGGGAGCCTCAGCCTCGATCCGCTGCGCGCGCCGAATCCGCTGGCGACGATGCTGTTGCCGACCGTGTTCACGATCCTGGGCGGGCTCGGCTTTCCGGGCGGGGTCGGCGTGCCCCCCGAGGGCGTTTCGAGTCCGGCGCGCCGGTCGATGATCGCCGCGGCCGGCCCGGCGATGAGCCTCGCCTTCCTGGTCGCGCTCGTGGTCCTGTATGCCCTGGCCAGTCCTGCGGCGGAAACCCTGCGGGCGGCCCTGGCCGTCTCGGTGCTGTTCCAGGGCACTGCCCTGATCCTCGGCCTGATGCCCGTGCCGGGCCTCGACGGTTACGACATCGTCCGCCCCTGGATCTCAGGCCCTGCAACGGCCCGGGCCGGGACCGCCCCATCACGCCCGTCCGGCATATGGACCTGGGCGGATCGGATGGCCCGGCATTCGAGCCTCGTGCTGCTCGGCATCTTCCTGGTCTCCGGCGCCTTCACCCGCCCGCTTTTTCGCGCGAGCCTGCGGCTGACCGCCGGCCTCGGCATCGATCTTGCCGACGTCATTACCGGCTACAGGCTCGTACGCCTCTGGTGATCGCGGGCGGCGATCGGTCGGGGCGTGCGTCCGTGGCGCGTGAGGATCGCGCGGCTTTCGTGCTAGGTGCGCTCCGCACCCGGACCCGGCTCGCTCCGCCGCGGAGCCGGTGGAGACCCATGATGGCCCTCAAGACGACGTTCCTGGTCCAGACCTTCGTGATCAAGCGCAAGCGGCTCTCGCCGGGCGACCGGGAGGTGGCCGTGACGGAGAGCGGCGCCCTGAAGAAGGCCGAGGCGATGGCCGGCCGCTTCCCCGGCACGGCGGCGATCAAGGTCGTGGCCGACGACGAGACGGGCGAACTGGAAAGCGCCACCATCCTGGGCAGCTTCGGCGAGATCCCAGACGATTTCGCCGAGAGCCTGCAGGGCGGCTAAGGACAGACCAGAGTCGGATCCCGGGTTCCTCGACGCACGAAGGCCCCGCCTTTCGGCCGGGCCTTCGCGGGTATCGGGGGATTCGCGCTTGGCTCGGACCTTACGGGCAGGCGTGGCGCTGGCCGTCATTGCCCAGATAGGTCCCACTCCGGCGATCGTAGGAGCGGAAGCGCTGGACGCAGTAGGCGACATCGTTGCCGGCAGGCGCGACTTCCGTGGTTTCCGCGTAGCCGGCCGGGGCGTAGGCGCCGCCGTAGGGCGCATAGCCACCGCCGTAATAGGCCGGCGCGTAGCCGCCCGCGTAGTAATCGTCGCCGTAATAGCCGCCATAGGCGCTGCCGAGGCCGTAGCCGATGCCTGCGCCGGCAAGACCCAGGCCGAGCCCGAGGCCGATTCCGCCGTAGCCGCGACGATACCCGTGGCCGTAGCCGCGGCCGGCGAAGTGGCCCCGATCGAATCCACCCCGGTGTCCAGCGAAGCCGCCCCGGTGTCCAGCGAAGCCGCCCCGGTGTACCGCGAAGCCCGCGCGATTGAAGCCGCCCCGGAAGCCGTTATTGGCCGCGAAACCCGCTCCGGCGCCGAGACCCGCCCCCGCACCGATCACACCACCCCGGTTGAAGCCGCCGCGGTTGAAGCCACCCTGGGCCAAGCCGCCGCGGAAGCCGCCGCCACCGAAGTTGCCACCGCGGAAGCCGCCGCCCGCGAATCCGCCGCGACCGCCGAAGCCGCCGCCACCGATTCCGCCGCCGTGGAAGCCGCCGCCGCCACCCCGGAACCCGCCGCCGCCCGGACGCGCGTCGGCGGTCACGGGAATCATCGAGAGGGCACCGACCAGGGCGGCCGAGGCCAGAAGAATGCGCTTCATGGGAGAAATCCTATGGTGGCATGCCGATCGTAGAGACCGGACGTCTGATCAGTAAACGCGGGACTGAGCGACGAAGTTCGTCTTGGACGACATTCCGCGTCGGTTTGTCAGGGCAACGATTGACAAACGCGACGCCGACCTTGAATCTGGAACCATTCCGAGGGGGGCCCCGAGTGCGGGGGCTGAGATTGGGCGCGTCGCCCTGACCCTTGAACCTGATCCGGTTCGTACCGGCGGAGGGACGGGAATTATCAGAAGCGGCGCGTGGGTTCAGGCGTCGTCCCATCCAAACCGCCGTTCGCGAGTCCGGATCGTCTCCCACGCCAGGAGCGACCCCGATGAATGCACCCGTTCTCCCGAAAGATCTGCCGCAGGGCCAGGCGCCCGCGGTGACCACCGGCCCGATCATGGGCTCGCGCAAGGTCTATGCGGCGGTGGCCGGGCATGACGACATCCGGGTGCCGTTCCGCGAGATCACCCTGAGCGATCCGAAGGAAGCGCCGGTGCGGGTCTACGACCCGTCGGGCCCCTACACGGAGACCGATGCGGGGATCGACCTCAGCGCCGGCCTGCCACTGGTGCGCGAGCCCTGGATCGCTCGGCGTGGCTACGCCACCGTGACCCCGCGCGCGGTCAAGCCCGAGGACAACGGCTTCGTGCCCGAGGACAAGCTCGTGGCCCCGTGTCCGGCCACCCGCGAGATCCGCAAGGCCGCACCGGGCCAGATGGTGACGCAGTACGAGTTCGCCCGCGCCGGGATCATCACCGAGGAGATGATCTACGTCGCGCACCGCGAGAACCTGGCGCGCGAGACGATGCTGGAGGGCGCCCAGGCGGCGCTCAGCGACGGCAACAGCTTCGGCGCCGCCCTGCCGGCCTTCATCACGCCCGAATTCGTGCGCGACGAGGTGGCTCGCGGCCGCGCCATCATCCCGGCCAACATCAACCACCCCGAGGTGGAGCCGATGGCGATCGGCCGCAACTTCCTGGTCAAGATCAACGCCAACATCGGCAATTCGGCCGTGACCTCGTCTGCGGCCGAGGAGGTCGAGAAGCTGGTCTGGGCGACCCGCTGGGGCGCCGACACGGTGATGGACCTCTCCACCGGGCGCAACATCCACAACATCCGTTCGTGGATCGTGCGCAACTCGCCGGTTCCGATCGGCACGGTGCCGATCTACCAGGCCCTGGAGAAGGTCGGCGGCGATCCGCTGAAGCTCGACTGGGAAGTCTTCAAGGACACCCTCATCGAGCAGGCCGAGCAGGGCATCGACTACTTCACCATCCATGCGGGCGTCCGCCTCGCGCACGTGCCCCTCACCGCGCGCCGGGTCACCGGCATTGTCAGCCGCGGCGGCTCGATCATGGCGCGCTGGTGCCTTGCCGGGCACCGCGAATCGTTCCTCTACGAGCGCTTCGACGAGATCTGCGACATCATGCGGGCCTACGACGTCTCGTTCTCGCTGGGCGACGGCCTGCGCCCCGGCTCCATCGCGGATGCCAACGACGCGGCGCAGTTCGCCGAACTCGAGACTCTGGGCGAACTCACCAAGATCGCCTGGGACAAGGGCTGCCAGACCATGATCGAGGGCCCCGGCCACGTGCCGATGCACAAGATCAAGGTGAACATGGAAAAGCAGCTGGTGGAGTGCGGCGAGGCGCCGTTCTACACCCTCGGCCCGCTGACCACCGACATCGCCCCCGGCTACGACCACATCACGTCGGGCATCGGCGCCGCCATGATCGGCTGGTTCGGCTGCGCCATGCTCTGCTACGTCACCCCGAAGGAGCATCTCGGCCTGCCCAACCGCGACGACGTCAAGGAAGGCGTGATCACCTACAAGATCGCGGCCCATGCGGCAGACCTCGCCAAGGGCCACCCGGCGGCGCAGCTGCGCGACGACGCTCTCTCGCGCGCCCGGTTCGACTTCCGCTGGGAGGACCAGTTCAACCTCTCCCTCGATCCCGACACCGCCCGCGCCTATCACGACGAGACCCTGCCGAAGGACGCCCACAAGGTCGCGCATTTCTGCTCGATGTGCGGTCCGAAGTTCTGCTCGATGAAGATCACGCAGGACCTGCGCGCCGAGGTGCTGGCGATGGAGGCGGCCGGCCAGGTTCTGGGCGAGGCGACGGCCATGAGCCAGGCCGAGCGCGAGGCGGGCATGGCGGCGAAGTCGGCCGAGTTCCAGGCCGAGGGCGGCAAGCTCTACGTCGACGCGGCGGAGTAGTCCCTTCCTCCCCGGATCGGTCAGGGGCGTCTGACGGGTCCGGGGCAGGCACGAAAAGGAAGGATCGCCATCGGTGCCTTGAACGCGAGCTGGGTCTCCATCCCTACGCCGTAGGCATCGTAAAGCGCACCGAGCATGAGCTTGGCTGCGATGTCATAGTCCGGTGGTGTCCCGAGCGTGATCTCCCGGGTGTGGTTTTTCGTCTGATCGGTTTGGGTAAATCCCAACTGCCGCAGAGCCGCGTCCGAAGCGTGCGAGAGCTCGAAGCGCAGTGTCGCTGATTGAGGGCCATAAGCACCGGACGAAGCTTCGCAGAACATCTTCGTGTCCTCATCGAAGAACATGCATTGAAGAACATGCATTGCACGTAGCTCTGGTCCACTCGGGCATCGCTGACGACGAGGAACCGATCCCGAGAGGTTGAGCGCGGGCCAAGCCGGTGGATACTGCGCACCCGCTCGATGACGGCGCAGCGACGGGCTTTGATGAAGGCTGCCCGGTCGCGATCGGCTGGAGCCGCGTCGGAGGGCGGACCGGAGGCGGCCATCAGCATCGCGTAAGCGATGCAGCGGGTTCCGATTCGCCCCAAGGTGGTGAGGGTCATTCCAGCGGCTCCCGATTCCGATCGTCGGGAGAATCATCGCCCGCGCCCGTCATGCAGTCTGTAATTGCATCACGGGGCTTCTCCGCCATCTGTCATCTCAGGCGAACAGCCCGTGCACGAACCAGCGCGCCGGCGCCGGTATCGCCGGAACTTCTTCGCGATAGACCCAGAGGCGGCGGCCGGCCTCGTCCTCCACCACGTAGTAATCGCGCGTCGGGCCGGGGGCATGCCACCACTCGTCGGCAATGCGCTCCGGGCCGTCCGCATGGGCGATGCGATGGACCCGGCGGCGCCAGCGGAAGCGGTGCGGCGGCCCGTCGGGAGCCAGCGCGATGACGTCCTCGGCCGCCTCGCCCCGGCTGAGCAGCACCAGCGGGCGCGGCGGCAGGCGCGCGCGGGCTCCCGGATCGGGCCGGTCCGCCTGCGCGGGGAGGCTGGCGCGCCACGGCTCCGCGGCCTCGGCCTGCTCGGGCAGATGGGTCTGGCGAAACCCGAGCCGCATCATCCGCCGGCCGAGGCGCTGGCGCAGGGCATCGCCCAGATGCTCGGCGCCTTCACACCCGCCGGAGGCCTCCATCAGCGTCGCCTGGCGTGCCGTGATCGTGCCCGTGGCGGTGACGTCGAGACTGACGGTCTCGAAGCCGAACCCGGCATCGAGGGCCGGGCCGAGGCGGTCGAGGCGCAGGGCGAGCAGGCGTCCGATCTGGCTCGGGCAGCGTGTCGGCAGGCTCAGGCCGAGATCGAGGGTGCGCAGGATTCCATCGACGCGGGTCAGGGTCAGGCGCACGGCCCGGGCACCGAGGCCGGCCGCCTCCAGCCGGGCCCCGATGCGCTCCATCAGACCCATGGCGGTGGCCACGATGGTCTCCGGCTGCCCGATCGGTTCGAGGAAGCCGCGCACCGCCTGGAATTCCCGGGGGTCCTCGGCGGTGACCAGGGGGTCGGGCCGGTGTCCGAGGGCCTGATCGAGGCGCAGCAGCAGGGTTTCGCCGAAGCGTCGGGCCAGCGGTGCCCGGGGCGCCGTGGCGAGGTCGCCGATCCGGCGCAGGCCGAGGCGGGCCAACGCCTGCGCCATGGCCGCATCGAGGCGCAGGGCCGAGACGGGCAGGGCGTGCAGGGCCTCCGCGTTGCAGCCCGGAGCCACGAATCCGCCTCCGCCATGGCGCGCCAGGGCGAAGGCGCAGGCCGGCGTATCGGCGAGCGCGATGCGGGCCGCGATGTCGCGCGTCGACAAACGCCGGGCGAGGTCGTCCATCAGCGCGGCTTCGCCGCCGAACAGGTGGCTCGCCCCCGCGATGTCGAGGAAGAACCCGTCGCCGCCCTCCGCCGGGCCGTAGGGGGCGACGACGGGCGTGTAGCGCTTGGCCCAGAGGCACAGGCGGTGCAGCGCGGCGGCATCGGCCTCCGGATCGGCCGGATGGACGGCGACCGGCGTCCCGATCCGGGCGCGGGCCCGGGCCAGGGTTTCGCCGGGCGCGAGGCCGAGCGCGCGGGCGGCCGCGTCCACCGCCACCAAGCGCAAGCCGTTGGCCTCCATGGCGGCCACGACCATCGGGCCGCCTTCGCCGGTCCCGCCTTCGCCAGGGCCACCTTCATTTGGGCCGCCATCAGCCCGAGCGCTGGGCGCGTCGTTCGCCGAGGATGCCGCCTGGGCCCGCCTCAGCCGCGTGATCGGCCAATGCTCCAGCCAGACCGAAACGATGCGCGGCATGATCCCACTCCAGAAGCCAATGTCCGGTCCGTCCGTTGCGGCTCCGGTCGAGCGTCACCTGCCAGCACGGCCGCTCGATGCAGCCGAAGCGGTCGCGCAGGGCCTTGCCGGCGGCGACCCGCCAGCGCGTCGCCGCCACGTTGGGGCTGTCCGCCTCCGGTGGCCTCAGCACGAGGAGCAGCAGGTCGGTGCGGGCCGCCGCGAGATGGAGCCGGCGGCTCTGGGCGAGAGGCAAGGCGGCATCGATGAGGCCCGCCACCGCCGCCAACCCCTGCGCGCGCAGGGATTCCTCGAGCGCCCGGTAGGCGTCGCCGTCGCTCGCCACGTCGAACAGCAGCAGGCGCCCGGGATCGAGGCCGAGCCCGGCCAGCCCATGCCCGTAGGGAAGGGGGTGCCCCCGGCCCACCACCAGCAGGGCCTCGCCGCGCACCCGGGCGAGGTGGCGCGCCACCAGCGCGAGGGCGAAGCCCAGCGCCGCCGGTTCGTCGCCCGCCTGCGCCGGGGCGATCTCGTGCAACTGCCCAAGGGCGAGGCCGCCCTGGGCGAGGCGTGTATCGACGTCGTGGATGCCGAGGGGCAAGGCCCCCCGGAGGACGGACGTACCCCCGCGATCGGCCACGAGGGCGCGCAGGGCGGCCAGATCCAGGGGCGCCAGATCCAGGGGTACACTCGAACTCAAAACATCCGGACCCGAAGCATCCGGACCCGAAGCATCCGGGCTCGAGGCGTCCGAATCTGGCGCATTCGCCGATGACGTCTCGGTCTCCGCGTCGGGAGTGTCTTCAGGGCTCTGTCTCATCGGCTCCGTTCCATCCCGCTACGCTAAGAACAAAACAGGAACACACTCAATCGGTTTCCGGGGGGATTCAGAATTTCGCTCGTGCTCAGGGACTTGGCCTGTGGACGGCTGTGGATGCCTGTGGATGGCGGTCTCCGGGCCGGCCGATCCGCCACGCTTGACCCTGTGGCGAGGGCAGGGCAGCACTCCTCACCTGCCGCGCAGAAGACGCGGATCAGCCGGGAGAACTCCATGCGTCTCGCTCGTGCCCTCGTGATCCTGTCGGGCCTGATCACCGTCGCGGGCGGCCTGCCCGCTGCCGCGCAGACGGCGGCCCAGCCCAGGAGCGAGGCGGCCAGAACGCGCCGGCCCCAGGCCGTGTCGCAGCCGATCCAGGTCTACGATGCCCGTTTCGAGAACGGGGACCTGCGCATCTCCGGCAGCGTGCGCAAGCCGGGCACCGTGGTGGTGCTCGACGAAGACATCTCGATCATCGCCGACAGCCGGGGCCGGTTCGTGTTCCGCCTGCCCTACGTGCCCACCAACTGCATCGCTACCCTGAAGGCGGGCGAGGACGAGCGCGAGGCGGTGATCGCCAATTGCGGCCCGGCCGGCCAGCCCGGCCCGAAGGGCGAGACGGGGCAGAAGGGTGACACGGGCGACAAGGGCGAGACCGGCCCCGCCGGACCGCAGGGCGTCGCCGGCCTGCCCGGTCCCCAGGGGCCGAAGGGCGAACCGGGCGCCAAGGGCGAGACCGGTGCGAAGGGCGAGACCGGTCCCAAGGGTGAGGCGGGACCCAAGGGTGAGGCGGGACCCAAGGGCGAGACGGGACCCAAGGGCGAGGCCGGCCTTAAGGGAGAGGCGGGCGCGAAGGGTGATCCGGGCGCGAAGGGCGAACCGGGCCAGAAGGGATCGGCTGGCGAGCGCGGCCCGGCGGGTCCGAAGGGCGAAGCCGGTCAGGCCGCCCTCGCGGCCGCCGCACCCGCTTCCCCGTTCCGGGTCGTGCGCCAGGACACCTGCCCGGCGACGGGCTGCGCGATCACCTGCGAGGGCACCGAGATCCTGGCTTCGGCGCTCTGCCTGAAGGGCGGCAGCGCCATCGTGACGGCGGGCGCTGACGGAACCTTGAGTGCCGCCTGCCCCAGCGAGAGCCAGGGTCTCGTCGGCCTCTGCGCCCGACGCTGAGGCGCCTCTCGCCTATCGCCGAACCGAAGCCGTCCGGTGTAAGGACGCGCTTCGTTTCGCGCCGATATCGATTCTGCCCTTGTCGATCCCCCTCATGCCGCTTGCCCGTTCCAGCATCCATCCCAGCCCCCGCGAGGCCATTCGATGAGCCTTGGGATCTGGGGCAAGCTCGGCGGCACCGGAATCGGCCTCGCCATCGGCGGCCCCCTCGGCGGCCTCGTCGGCGGGGTCGCCGGGCACTTCCTGGTCGACCGCGAGGGCGCGCTGTTCGGCACCACGCCCCGCGACGTGGTGTTCACCACGGGCCTGGTGGCGCTCGCCGCCAAGATGGCGAAGTCCGACGGCGTGGTGACGCCGGCCGAGGTCGAGGCCTTCGCCAAGGTGGTGCAGGTGGACGAGCGGGCCCGGCCCGGCGTGCAGCGCCTGTTCGATCTCGCCAAGGGGACTTCGAACGGCTTCGAGGCCTATGCCCGCCAGCTGGCCACCACCTTCCGTGACGAGCCGGCCCTGCTGGAGGACGTGCTCGACGGCCTGTTTCACATCGCCAAGGCGGACGGCGCCATCCACGAGGCGGAGGAGCGCTACCTGCGCGCGGTGGCGGAGACCTTCGGCTACGACGAGGCCGCGTTCCGGCGCATCGCCGCCCGGCATGTGCGCCTGTCCGACGACCCCTACCTGGTGCTGGGTCTCGATCACGACGTCGACGATGCCGCCCTGAAGGCGGCGCACCGCGCCCTGGTGGTGGAGAACCACCCGGACCGCGCCATCGCCCGCGGCCTGCCGCCGGAGGCGGTGGCCATCGCCACCCGCCGGCTCGCGGCCATCAATGCCGCCTATGACCGGATCACCGCCGAGCGGGGCCTGCCATGAAACCCACCCCCGAGAGCTCCATCGCCACCAGCGTCCACCCTTCGCCGAACCACGGTGAGCGCCGGGTCGGCCCGGTCGACCTGCTGATCCTGCACTACACCGGCATGGACAGCGCGGCCGCCGCCCTGCAACGCCTCGCCAACCCGGTGGCGGAGGTCTCGGCCCATTACGTGGTGCTGGAGGACGGCCGCGTGGTGCAGATGGTGCCCGAGGGGCGACGGGCCTGGCATGCGGGCCAGGGCTCCTGGGCGGGAATCACGGATATCAATTCGCGCTCGCTCGGCATCGAGATCGTCAACGGAGGCCATGCGGGCGGGCTGCCCGCTTATCCCCCGGCGCAGATCGAGGCGGTGATCGCCCTCTGCCGCGATCTCATCCAGCGATGGAACCTCGCCCCGCACCGGATCCTCGCCCATTCCGACGTCGCGCCCGAGCGCAAGGAAGATCCGGGCGAGCATTTCCCGTGGGAGACCCTGGCCCGCGCCGGCATCGGCCACTGGGTGGCGCCGGCCCCGATCCGCGACGGACGCTTCTTCGCGCAGGGGGATGCGGGGCCGCCGATCGAGGCGCTGCAGGCGATGTTCGCCCTCTACGGCTACGACCTGCCGGTGAGCGCCACCTTCGACGCGCGCATGGGTGCGGTGGTGACGGCGTTCCAGCGCCACTTCCGCCCGGCCCGCGTCGACGGCGTGGCGGATGCCTCCACGATCACGACGCTGCGGGACCTGATCGCGGCCCTACCGGGGCGGTAGCGCACCCGGATGCGCAACCCTCCCCCTCTGCGGGGAGAGGGAAGAGCCGGCGTGAAACTCCAGGCACAGGTCGCCGCTCACGCGCGGTGCTGCGCCGCCTCGCCGCCCTGCGCCTGCATATCCTCCGCAACGGTGCCGCGGGTGCGCCAGAGGCTGTAGCTGACGCCGGCCACCAGGAACACGATGGTCACCGCGAGCGAGACCCACGGCGGCACGTGGACGAGGTCGAAGGTATCGGCCACCACGATCTTTCCGCCGATGAAGATCAAGATGAAGGCCAAAGCCGTCTTGAGATAGGCGAAGCGATCCACCATCGCGGCAAGCGCGAAGTAGAGCGCGCGCAGGCCCAGGATCGCGAAGATGTTGGAGGTGTAGACCACGAAGGTGTCGGTGGTGATGGCGAAGATCGCCGGTACGCTATCGACGGCGAAGATCACGTCGGCACCGTTCACCAGGATCAGCGCCAGGGCCAGCGGGGTCAGCCAGAGGGCTGTCTTGCCGGTCTTCGGGTCGGGTTTGCGCACGAAGAAGTGCTGCCCGTGCAGCTCGGGCGTGATCCGCAAGACCCGCTGCAGGAACCGGACGGCCCGGTTCTCGCGGATGTCGCCCGGCTCCTCGTCCTTCGAGAACAGCATCTTGAGGCCGGCGAAGATCAGGAAGGCGGCGAAGATCGACAGCACCCAGGCAGCCTGGTGCACGAGGGCCGCGCCGAGGCCGATCATCAACCCGCGCAGCAGCACGGCCGCCAGGATGCCCCAGACCAGGACCCGGTGCTGGGCGGCGCGCGGGATGCCGAGCGCGGTCAGGATGACGGCGATCACGAAGACGTTGTCCATCGACAGCGACTTCTCGACCACGAGGCCGGCCACGTATTCCTGCCCGGCCTGCGGACCGAGAAACCACCAGACCCACCCGCCGAAGATCATCCCGAGGGTGAAGTAGAACAGCGTCAGGAGCAGGCTCTCCTTCACGCCGATTTCGTGGTTCTTGTCGCGGTGCAGGAGCCCGAGATCAAAGGCCAGCAGCCCGGCCACGAGGGCGTGGAACCCAAGCCACATCCATACGGGCTTGCCGAGCCAGTCGTAATACAGAAAATCAACCATGACGCAGGACCGTCGATGCTTCTTGAGGAGAGAAAGCATCGGCTCCGACATCACGGAATGCATCATGCAGCATCCCGCCAGAGGGGCCCGCAGCCGATGAGGCGCAGTTGGGACTCGCCCGATGGCGAATCAAGGGCGAAGACCGGCTACGTTTGAGAAGACCGGCTACGCTTGACAGGCGTGCCGCGCGACGGCTTCCCAGAACGCATGACTGAGATTGAACGGAGCGGCCCGAACACGTGTGAACCGCAGCCCTGCGATCCGAAGGCCCGTGGCCCTGCCGTGATCGGCGGCGGCCCGGCCGGTCTTGCGGCAGCGGAGGTGCTGGCGCAGGCCGGGCATGCCGTCACCCTGTACGACCGCATGCCGAGCGTCGGCCGCAAGTTCCTCATCGCCGGGCGCGGCGGGCTCAACCTGACCCATTCCGAAGCGCTGCCGGCCTTCCTGGCGCGCTACCACCCGGAGGGCGGCACCCTGGCCGGGGCCATCACGGCATTCCCGCCGGACGCCCTGCGCGGCTGGTGCGACGACCTCGGGCAGCCGACCTTCGTCGGATCGAGCGGCCGCGTCTTTCCGGAGCGCTTCAAGGCTTCGCCCCTGCTGCGCGCCTGGCTGCAACGCCTCGAGGGCCTGGGTGTCCGCATTCGAACCCGCCACCGGTTCACCGGCTGGGCAGCCTCGGGCGGCCCGGTCTTCGAGACGCCGGAGGGCCGGATCGAGACCGCCCACCGCCCGGTGCTCCTGGCGCTCGGAGGCGCGAGTTGGCCCCGCCTCGGCTCGGATGGGACCTGGGTGCCGCTCCTCGAAGGCGAGGGCGTCGCGGTGGCGCCGCTGAAGCCCGCCAATGTCGGCTTCACCGTGCCCTGGACGCCGGTCTTCGCCGAGCGCTTCGCCGGGACGCCTCTCAAGCGCATCGCCCTCGCGATCGACGGCACTTCGGTTCGCGGCGAGGCCGTGATCAGCGCCGACGGGATCGAGGGCGGGGCGATCTATGCCCTCTCGCGCATCCTCCGGGCGGCGACGGAACGGGGCGACGCCGTAATGCACCTGGATCTGCGCCCCGATCTCGCCGCGGCCCCCCTGGCGAAATCCCTGCGCGATCCGAAGCCCGGGCTGTCGCTCGCCAACCGCCTGCGGAAGGATGCGGCCCTGCCGCCGGTGGGCATCGGCCTCCTGCGCGAGGCCGCCCATCCGCTACCCGTCACCGCCGAGGCGCTGGCGGCGCTGATCAAGGCGGTGCCGATCCGCCTCCTGGCTCCGCGCGGGCTCGACCGGGCGATCTCGACGGCAGGCGGTGTGGATGGTCGAGAACTCGACGCACGCTTCATGCTGGCGCGGCGGCCCGGCACCTTCGTGGCCGGCGAGATGCTGGATTGGGAGGCGCCCACGGGCGGATACCTGCTCCAGGGTGCCTTCGCCTCCGGCCGCGCGGCGGCCGAGGGCATGCTGGCCTGGATGGCGGCCCGGACAGAGGCATGAGACAGACGCATGAAAAAAGCTCCCTCTCGGGGGAGAGGGAGCCTCGCGGTCCGGCGCAGGCCTGAGGGCCGTACGGGTTTTGGGGTCTCAGCGGCAGTACACGTCGCCGTAGGCGTCGCGGTAGGTGCCGTAGGGGCAGCGGGGAGCCGTGGAGGCGCCCACGATGGCGCCGCCGGCGCCGCCGATGGCCGCACCCGCGAGCGCACCGCCGGCGCGGCCGGTGGCGGCTCCGCCGATGGCGGCACCCGCGAGGGCGCCGAGGCCGGCGCCGCCGAGGGCGCGATCCTGCGGCGTGTTGCAGGCGCCGAGCGAGAGGGCGAGGGCGCCCGCGAAGGTGGCGGCGATGAGCTTCTTCATGGTTCCGAGACTCCCTTGTGCGTCGTGACCCGGCCTTCGGCCGTGATGTTCGTGCCGCCCGAGCTTAAGCATTCCACCTCGGAAATGCACCCCGTACGGCTAAGGTTCCGGCCCGCCTTTCCGTTTGGTGAAAAAACCCTCTAGTGATGCGGCCTTCAGGACCCATCGGGGTGGTGCCGGCCACCCCTTCCGACGCGAGGAAATCATGCAGCGCGCCACCGCCATCGTCCGCAAGGTCGCCGTCCGCGCCGATGCGATCGTCGACACGATCGTGCTCGATCACGCCGCCCGGCAGGCCCCGCCGGAGAGCCTGACGGCGGAGGGTGGCCTGAGCCTCACCCTCGCGCTGGCCAAGGCGGCCGCCTTCGAGGACGGCGATGCCCTGCGCCTGGAGGACGGCCGTCTCGTCGCCATCCGGGCCGCGGGGGAGCCGCTCCTCGAAGTCCGCGCCGAGAACCCGGCCCGGCTCCTGCGCCTCGCCTGGCAGCTCGGCGGAAGCCATGTCCCGGCCGAGATCGCGGCCGACGTGCTCTACGTGCCCCGCAGCGCTGCCGAACTGGTGCGCGGCCAAGGCTGCGCCGCCACCCCGGTGACCCGCGCCTTCAAGCCCGAGCGCGCTGCCCACGACCACAGCCAGTGCGGCCATGATCATCATGCGCATGATCACCACGCGCACGAACACCACGATCATGCCCATCACGATCACGATCACGGCCATTCCCATACGGGGCATGACCATGCGCACGACCATTCCCATGCAGGGCATGACCATGCGCACGACCACTCCCATGCGGTGCATGACCATGCGCACGACCACGGCGCCCCCGGCCATGTGCACGGGCCGGACTGCAAGCACGACCACTGAGCGGGCCGGCCCCGCGTTGAAGCTCCGGGCGCGGACGGTTATGTCCGGCTCATGATCGCCCGCGACCTCCGCTTTTCCATCGCGCCCATGATGGATGGGACGGACAGTGTCGAAAACCTCTTTAATGTAAGCACTTAGGCGAATAGGCTAGGTGCGTGCTGTAGATGATGCTGTAGAATTCGCAGGGTGCCTGACAGCTACCTCAGGACACCTGAGCGAACTCACAGCAGCGTCTCAGCCTCCTCATTCTACATTTCCATCGCCCATCAGGGGCCCGGTGCCGGAGAAGGGACAGTACGATCCCTCGCTCGTTATGATTGTCGAGGTGAGGAATGCGCCGTCTGAATGACCAGCGCGGTTGGCCGAGTCTTTCCAGCTTCAGAGCTCAAGAGCCAAGCTTTTCAAACCCTAGGCGAGACAGGCAGATCGCAAAGGGATTCTTTCTTTGTGAGTGTAACGCTGAGGTCATGGATCTCGCCTGCATTTCTGCTAACCTATCTCAAAGTCCCATGCGTGTTGGATCTCGATATGTCGCCTGATGAACGAGCAAAAATTGTTGTCGAAGACGCGATAACGTTTTTGCGTAATATTGAGCCATCATCTGTAGACTTAATCGTTTCCTCTCCGCCATATTTTATGGGTAAGGAGTACGACACATCCCTTAAGCCTGAAGATTTCACGTCTATACATAGAAAATTGGCTCCGCTGCTCGTGAAAGCACTGAAGCCGGGAGGAAATCTCTGCTGGCAAGTGGGAAATCATCAGAAAGATGGAACAGTTATTCCACTAGATTATCTAACCTACGACGCTTTTAGCAAAGAAAACGAACTAAAACTTCGTAATCGTATTGTATGGACGTTTGGGCATGGCACGCATGCTGTTAAAAAGTTCAGCGGACGCCATGAAACGATCCTCTGGTACTCTAAAGGTAAGGATTACTTCTTTGATTTGAACTCCGTCAGAGTTCCCCAAAAATATCCTGGTAAGCGTCACTATAAGGGCTTGAAAAAGGGTGAGTTGAGCGGAAATCCGCTTGGCAAAAACCCCGGTGATGTGTGGGAAATTCCTAATGTAAAATCAAATCATGTTGAGAAGACGGATCATCCCTGCCAATTCCCGGTGGCGCTGATCCAGCGACTTGTTCGAGCGCTTACTCCGCAAAACGGCCTTGTAGTGGATTGCTTCGCTGGCTCTGCCAGCGCTGGCGTAGCGGCATTGATTGAAGGTCGTCGCTTTTCCGGTTGTGATATCAATCCCTTGTATGTCTTAATTGGGTCCGAGCGTCTTGAGGCTGCGTCGCGTAAGGAACTGAAATTCCGATCAATCGATGAGCCAATCTATGTGCCGACCCCAGGGCTGGCGGTCGCGAAAGCTCCTGCACATTTTTGGAGGGCAATAAATGGCACCGAAGCCTAAAGTTCAGAGCGGAAAAAAGGTCGGCAACTTGCTTGCTCAAAAAACCTTTTCTGTAGTTCCAATTCATCAGGGCGCAACAAGTCTTTACTCATTTTCAGAAAAAGCTAGTGATTTATGGTCTTATGTATCTATTAATCGTCGAGAAGAAGATAAGGACGATGGATACCAGCGAGTTCTAGCCAATAGCAGGGTTAGAGCGGTAGCTGATTATATTAAATCCGGAAACATTATACCGGGGAGTGTTATCATCGCATTGGATAAAGGTAGCTATGATCCTGCGACGTCTGAGCTCTCAATGGATGCGGGCAAAGATATAGCTTGGGTCATCGACGGTCAGCATAGACTAGCAGGTGCCCACATGGCCGCCTTGGAAGGTACTGACATCGAATTGAATGTCATTGCCATGATTGGATTATCTCCAGAGGCACAAATTGAGCAATTTGTCACGATCAATCGTGAAGGTAAGAATGTTCCAACATCGTTATATTTGGATCTTCTCAAGCATCTCCCGAAATTTAAGACCACAGGCGAGGTTGCTGCTGAGCGTGCAACTGATATTGCCAATGCGTTACGTAAAAACCCAGAATCAACTTTTTTTGGTCGGATAGTAGTTACGACATCCCCGCGCCCTGGACAGGTTTCCATTGTAAATTTCGTACGGAAGCTTACTCCTTACGTAAATGTGGATAAGGGCTTGCTCAACATATTCACTCTCGCGCAACAAGAAGAAATCATAGAAAACTATTTCGATGCAATAAGGCAGGTTTTCCCGGACGAGTGGAAGAAAGCCGATTCTATTTTCTTTAAGACCGTCGGGTTCGGCGCACTGATGAATGTCTTCGAAGACATCTTCAAAGTATGCACGATGCAGGTCGGCGCTTTTCGTGTGACTGATATTGTTGATGTTTTGAAGCCATTAAGAAATTTTGATTTTGCTCAATGGTCAAGTAAAGGATCAGGGAATAAGGCTGAGATAGAATCCGCGAAAGATTTTCAGGTAGACTTTTTGCGCGAGACTGAAAAGCGGCGTGCAGACGGCGCAAAGAAGCAAATTAGGCTCCGCTAATGCCGCCGAAGCCAAAAAAATTGCCGGCTCCTTCATCCGTTATGCCTGCTGAACGAAAGCCACCACCGCCCCCTAATTGGCAGCTCTTAGCTAAGAACCACCTCGGCGGTCGTTCCTGGTCTTCAATAAGACAGACCTGGGGTACGGCCGCACTAGGATTCGACTTAGACGAAATCCAAGATCTTTCTTTGGCTCTAGACCCAATTTTACGCCCGAACTTTGATGATCGCGAAAAAGTATCCGTCTTTAGCTTTCCCGGTGGAAGAATAGCGGCTTTCGGTGATGCCGTTTCTGCATCGGTTAAAGCTGCGTATGTTCTACGAGGCGCAGGTAATTGCCTTTTAGGAGGACAGCCAACTTGGGCAGCAATTGATGCTTATCATTTCTCGTTTGTTGCTGCACGAGCGCTATTAGGTCTATTAGGCGTGCACCTAGTTCATGTACATGACACCTTTGCGGCGCTTGATGTTTTTCCAGAAGGTGAAACACAGCGAGCTCAGACCGAATTCTCGCGTCAATACCGCAACTATACAGATCCAGCAAGGCTTATATATCGCAAGCGGTCGGATACAATAGCACAGCGAGATATTTGGGTTATCCTGGTCAGGATACTTAGAGTTACTACTTTCGATGCTGCAATACAGCCTTCTATTGATCTTATAATAGAGCTGGGAGCAGGTTTTTCGTCCGCCCGAAATGACGTTTTATACCAAAATATTGCTTGGCTATACAAAGAAGACTACATTACTCCAACAATACCTGATGTGATTAATGATGATCCCTTTATTCTAGCTGCTACAGATCGTTTTTTTGAAGAAAAAGATTCGAGTTTCGCATTTGCTATGCTAATGCTTAAAGTGATGCGTTCGCTCATCACCTCCATAGAGACTATTGGCGGTTCCAATATAATACCGACGTCTTACGGAGAGTGTTTTAGAAGCTTTTCAGGATTCGATCAAACGAAATTGCACCCAGTTTATTCAGTTATTTACAGGCAGGAAGGCTTTGGGTCGGCCCTATAGTGAGGATGGGAGGATGCTCGCTCAGGCTTGGAAACGACCACCTCAGTCGGTCCAGTCGCCGCTTGCTCGAACTACAGCATGGAGCCTACAGCTACAGCACCTGCTGTAAGGTGACAAAACGCGATCGAATGATTCATTTTCGCGCCGGTCAGCAGGTGGAATAATTTTGCTAAGTAGTTGTTAAAAAACATGAAATCTGACTTTTCACCGTGGCGCTTATGCACTGCGCCTATGATGGACTGGACCGACCGTTACTGTCGGGCCTTTCACCGCACGCTGTCGCGGCGGGCGCGCCTCTATACCGAGATGGTCACCACCGGGGCGGTCATCCATGGCCCGCGCGACCGGCTGCTCGGTTTCGACGCGATGGAGCATCCGGTGGCGGTGCAACTCGGCGGATCGAACCCGGCCGACCTCGCGCATGCCGCTCGCATCGCCGAGGACTTCGGCTACGACGAGGTCAACCTCAATGTCGGCTGCCCGTCCGACCGGGTTCAGGACGGGCGCTTCGGCGCCTGCCTGATGCGCGAGCCCGCCGTGGTGGCCGCGTGCGTCGCCGCCATGAAGGCGGCGGTGTCGGTGCCGGTTACGGTGAAGTGCCGCATCGGCGTCGACGACCAGGACACCGAGCAGGCCCTCGATGCCCTGGCGGAAGCGGTGATCGCGGCCGGCGTCGACGGCCTCGTGGTGCATGCCCGCAAGGCCTGGCTCCAGGGCCTGTCACCCAAGGAAAATCGCGACGTGCCGCCCCTCGACTATCCGCGGGTGGCGCGGCTGAAGCGGGCCCACCCCACCCTGCCCATCGCCATCAATGGCGGCATCGCCACCATCGCCGACGCGCGGTCCCATCTCGCGGAGGTGGACGGCGTGATGATCGGGCGGGCCGCCTACAGCGATCCGGCGATCCTCCTCGACGTCGATCCGGTCCTGTTCGACGAGGCCGCGCCGGCCGCCGACCCGTTCGCCGCGATCACGGCCTTCGAGCCCATCCTCGCCGGATTCCTGCAGGACGGCACGCGCCTGCATGCGGTGACGCGGCACATGCTCGGCCTGTTCAACGGCCGCCCGGGCGCGCGCGCCTATCGCCGGCACCTCTCGACCTTCGCCCTCCAGCCCGAAGCCGGGCTCGCGACCCTCCGGGACGCGGTCGAGCAGGTCTCCCGCGACAGTCGGTCCCTCGATCTGGCCATTCCGGACAGGGACAGGGCACAGGATGCCGCCTGAATCTCGTGGCCCGGGTTTTTTCAAGACAAAGAGGCGGCTTATTATCTGCTCGCGCATCATGTAGTTGATATATCAAAGTTGTTGCTGATTCAGCACGGCGGATCTCAGCTTAAAATATGACATCATTATGAATAAGTTGGAGATGTAGTTTTCGCTATTCAAGCCATCGATCCGATGAACGGATTCGCGGGGGCGAATAATGCGACTTCAAAACAGTGTTTCGCGTGCGGCCATCATGCTTGCGGCCACGGGGCTAGCCTCGGCGCAGGCACAGACAGCCAATATCACGCCGTCCAATGCCAATGTGGTGAACCTGCTCGCACCGTTCCTGTCCCTGAATGCCAGTGCGATCGGCCAGGCGACATTGCAGGACAACCTCTCGCAAGCCATCGCCGTCAACAACCGGTCGACGCCTGACCAGCGCGCCCTGGCCATCAGCGGCAAGGCCCTGCCGGGCGCCGCCCCCTTCCTCGGCTCGATCACCCTGGTCGACGGATCCGTGGTGAAGCTCGGACCGGCCGACAATCTGGCCGGTGGCCTCCCGCTCCAAGCCATCCAGAGTAATCCGGGAATGCCGGGCACGATTCACCCGATACAGCCGGTGGGCGGGTACGGCCCGGTGCTGGGTCCGCTCTATCAGCAGGGCATCCGCGCCAGCACGGATACGACGGGACCGCTGGCCCGGACATTTGATTTCTTGAACCGAGCCTACAAGTTCACCAGCTCCGATCTTGGCGTTGCGAAGAACTACTTTGCCAACGGTGCGGCCACCAACCCGAGCGTGACGCCAGCCGGCTATGTTGCGATCCCGGCGGTGGCGCCCGCCGGCTACACGCTGCCCCGCTTCAACGGGTTGCCCAACACGACGACGAGCGTCCTCGATATCGCCGCCGGCGTGACCAACACGCAGGCCGGACAGGACGTGTACGGAAGTTCGCGCCCGGTTCAGGTCCGTCCGAAAGGTATCGACCAGTTCGATCCGACCTCGATCAACGGCCTGACCACCAACCCTTCGTTCCCGAGCGGCCACACCAACTACGGCATCACCGATTCGATTTTGCTCGGCATGCTGACGCCGTCGCTCTACCAGAGCATGCTCATGCGCGGCTCGGAATTCGGTGACAGCCGCATCGTACTCGGCGTCCATTATCCGCTCGACATCATCGGGAGCCGCGCCTTCTCGGCCTACAATCTCGCGCAGGCCTTCACCAATCCAGCCTATATCGACAATGCCGCCACCACCGGCACGGCAATCAACCTGACATCGCTCTTCACCCAGGCCCAGGGTGAACTCCAGAGCTACCTGTCGGCCGGCTGCGGCGCCGCCGTCGCGACCTGCGCCACGAGCGCGGCTAACATGGGGGCCAACCCCTATCTCCCGTCCGCCGCCAATCAGGCCTTGTACCAGTCGCGCCTGACCTATGGTTTGCCGACACTCACCTTCGCCGAGGCGCCGCGCGAAGCCGCGCCTGCCGGCGGGCCGGATGCCGCCATTCTGCTTGCGCCTTTGTATGGCGGTAGCAGCAGCGCGGCTGCGCAGATCGCGCCCAAAGGCGGCCTCTATGGCTCGCTCCAGGACAGCACGATCAATCAGATCATCGTCAATACCGAGACCAACGCGCTCAGCGCCTTCTACGGAATGCCACTGAGCTACTGGGCGCGCATCGACCTCTACAGCGCCGCCGGCTACTTCCAGAACGTCGTCGGCATGCTGTCCATGGCCGCGAGCGACCGCGTCGCCACCGACGTCACCATCGGCCAGACCGGGGCCCTCTACGCCAACGGCACCATCGCGGGGACCGTCACGGTGGGCACGGGCGGCCTTATCGGCGGCACCGGCACGATCGGCGGCCTCGCGGTTCAGGCCGGCGCCGTGGTGGCGCCGGGCAATTCCATCGGCACCCTGACCGTCGCCGGCAACGCC
>NZ_LMNL01000033.1 GCF_001422985.1 Methylobacterium sp. Leaf117 | reverse complement strand
GACCATCATCGAAGGCAATGTCTCGGGAACCGACGGCGCTGAGTTCCAAATCCAACTCTCAAAGGCCGTCACTCTGACAGCAACCGATTTCCATCTTTAATGCAGTCTGAAGCGTGTCATGGCTCAAGCTAGTCGAGGGCTGCGGCCAAGCAGATGACGCTCATGAAGCTGGTGGAAGTCCATCAGCTGCTACAAGACTAGGCAGAATATGCGTGACCGTTTCTAATTTCGTACGGTCTACGCACTGATAAATTCGGTTCTGCTGCCCAGCCATACTACAGATTTGTCATCCAGATAGTACGCGGCCCGCGCTATAAATTTGGAAGATTAAATTTTAAAAATAAAAGGCTTCCTGTGACTCAAAACAGCCAAGTTTCGTTCGCAGCTACGGAAATCAGCGTCAGCGAGTTATCAAACTCTGTAACGGCACGCGTCGTCCGAACCGGATCGCTCACTGATGCGGTGACAATCACCTACGGCGTCACCGGCGACACCGCTACAGCGGGTGAGGACTTCGCCGACGGCTTCGGAACCGTTGTCATTCCAGCTGGTGCGGAAGAAGCAACGATTTCAATAGCCCTTCATGACGACCTGATTGGCGAAGACACTGAGGTTTTCGCCCTTTCATTAATCAGTGCCGAGGGTGCAACCCTCTGGGCTCCGCGCACTACGCGCATTTCCATCCTCGATGATGAGACGCCTGCGCCGCCCCCCCCTTCGGAGCCGCCTCTCACCAGCGAGTATGATGTTCGACAGTCGCCTTCAGTCAGCGGCCTCAACCAGCCGATAAAGTTCGAATTTTCGCCGGTTAATTCCTCTCTCGCCTATGTCGCCGAGAAGGGGGGGGGCATTCGTGTTGCCAATGTAACTACAGGCATGGCGAGCACATTCCTTGACCTGAGTGATCGCGTCAATGAGTCCGGAGATCGGGGCTTGATGGACATCGCTCTGCATCCAGATTTTGAAAACAATCCATACATCTATGCATTCATTGTTGCCGATCCCTCCGACGCCGCTGGATTAAGTGGAAGTGCCGGTTTGGATGGCTCGGGTAACCGCTACTCGCAAGTTTTGCGCTTCACCGCCGACGCAGCGACTGGATATACGACTGTCGTACCGGGAAGCGAGGTCATCATTCTTGGGAAAAATGGTCAGTCTCTCAATGACATCAGTGGCGAAGGCCGGCAGGATTTTACTGATCCAGCCTTCGCGGGCCTCACAGCTTCAGATCGCTATATCAACCCATCACAGCCTGCACCTGCCGTCATCAACGGCTTCAAGCAGGATTACATGAAGGTGGACTCGGCGTCCCATGCTGGCGGATCTCTGGTCTTCGGGCCTGATGGCGCGCTCTACGTCGCAACGGGTGATGGTACCTCTTTCAACTATGCCGATCCACGCACACCCGACGTTCTTGCGCTTGATAGTCTCTCAGGGAAAATCCTTCGGATTGATCCCATTACGGGTCAGGGCTTAGCCGACAATCCCTTTATTCAGGACGGTGTCTCGCTCGACAGTAATCGTGCAAAGGTCTTCCAGACCGGCTTGCGCAATCCATTCTCAACTACTTTTGACACGGAAGGCCGGCTATTCATCACCAATACTGGTTGGAATTCCTATGAGATGATTGAGATGGGAGGACCAGGAGCGAACTTTGGCTGGCCCTATTATGAGGGAGGCGACGGTGGTCTTCTGCTGCAGACACCGGGCTATCGCAATTCGAGTTCTGCTCAGGCCTTCTATGCTGCAGTCGGACGGGGTGAAATCGATGTCACGCCCGCCTTTCGTGCATTCTCCCACAGTACGGCCAATCCCGGATTCCAGGTCCAGGCAATAACAGGCAGCGAGGTTGTTTATTCTGGTGGTGTTTATCCAGAGAAATTCCAGAATAACTTGTTTTTCTCCGACTTCTCGGGCGGAGAAGTTTTTACCGTCGATGTGAATAATCGGTCAGACGCAAAGTTTCTCTTCCAATCCGGAACGGGTACCGCCCCGACCCATTTTGCTCAGGGCCGCGATGGTTATGTATACTACAGTGATATTTCCTCCGGCGAGATCGGTCGCCTCGTAATCACGGCGCGTGAAGCTCCACCGTCTGCTGAACCCGCTCAATTCACGGCAGGAACGGCTGGCAACGATGTCATTGACCTATCGTCTCGCGGAACTCGGCCGCAACTGGTCAACGGGCAAGATGGCAACGACACGATCATCGGGGGCTCCGGCAGCGACACCCTTAACGGCGCTGCCGGAAACGACGTCCTGACCGGCGGCCTGGGAGCCGACAGCCTGACCGGCGGCACGGGAAGCGACACGTTCGTGCTCCGAAAGGCCGATCTTGTCGGCACCACGGCTCCGAACGCAACGCTCGACCGCATCGGCGATTTCAGTGGCGCTGGTCAGGTCGGTGGTGACACCATCGTGCTCCAGGGCTTCACGTCCGAGGCGGTTCTCGTTCGGGTCGGTAGCAGCGGCACCGTCAACACCTACCAGGTCGTAGAAGGTGACACCGCTGCCGGTCGCTTCACCGTCATTCATGATGGCAGCGCCCTTGCCGGAGATGACTTCCGCTTCGAGGCTCCCTCCAATCCAGGAGGACCCGTCAATACCGCGCCAGTCGGTGCCAATGATGCGTTCACCGCGAGCGAGGACACAGCGCTCGTGGTTGCGGCGGCCAACGGAGTGCTCGCCAA
>NZ_LMNL01000032.1 GCF_001422985.1 Methylobacterium sp. Leaf117 | reverse complement strand
GTCTGGCCGCCTGGTTCGGGCACAGACCCCTGGCCTCGGCCCACACCTCACGATTCAGCGCTCTCGCCGCATAGCCGCCGACTTCGCCAACAGTGTCCGCTGGTTTTGGAGGACCAGGGACTTGGTCGCATTACGGCTGTTCACGTCATGATCCTTAAGTCTGACTTCCGGCTGCGTGGGGGCCGCCCTGCAGCCCTGCCGAGACGGTTGCGCACGGCTTCATCCAGGTTGATCGGGAACGCCCTCCCCAACGCGCGGGTGGCACCCACGATGGCAGCCTGCGCTGCCACGGACCGCGGCAGACGTCGAAGTTGGAGGATTGGCATGGATCACCTTATTGGCCGGCGAGTATGCGCCACCACCGGGTATTCACCTAAGTTTATCTAGGTCTCCTCGGAGGCCGGCCCTCGGAAGCGCCCCCATGCTCCGCAGTCGACCGACATCGGCCAAGCTGTCGACGCCCTTTCACAGAACCACACGAAACCACCATTGGTCCCCTGCAATGCACCCTTCTCTGTTCAGAGCCGGTCACTTTCCAAAGCACCCCGGCCGTGACACTCCCTCCCCATGAGCAGCTTGCACAAACTGATCGGGACGGTCGCCCGCCGACGTCATTCGCCGGTCCCCGACTACGGTGTCACGCTACTCCTCGTCGGCGTCATGACGTTCGTTCGGTTCTTGGCCCCGGCCCATGTCGCACCGTTCCTGCTGTACATTCCGGTCCTCTTAGTCGTCACCCTGGCTTTCGGCTGGGGTGCCGGGACGCTGGCGCTTTCGTTGTCCACCCTGATCGCCGCGTGGTTCTACATGCAGGACGGGATGCTCAGCGGCGTCGACGTTGCCCTGCTGTGCCAGTACATGATGGTCGGCGCGACCATGGTGTGGATCTGCCACACCCTACGCCGGTCGGTCGTACAGAACGAAGCCACGCTGGAGCGGCTCAACGCCGCGAACCACATCCTCGTCGACAGAGAGGCGGCGTTGACCGACGCCCATGCAACAGCAGAGGCCGCTAAAGAAGCGGCCGAACAGGCCAACACGGCAAAGAGCGACTTCCTCGCCAACATGAGCCATGAACTCCGCACCCCGCTTTCTGCCATCATCGGCTACAGCGAGATGATGGGAGAGGAGATCTCTGACGGCTGCGAGGCGTCGGACCTCGTGGCTGACATTGGAAAGGTCGAGCGCAACGCCCGTCACCTGCTCGGGCTCATCAACGACGTGCTGGACCTCTCTAAGGTCGAGAGCGGAAAGATGGACGTCTACGCCGAGGATTTCGCGGCGGAGGAAATGCTGCGCGACGTTGCGAGTTCGGTCGCTACGCTGGTTGGCAAAAAGGGCAACACCCTGAAGATGCAGTTCGCGCCCGGCCTGGGCCGGATGCATTCCGACCTGACCAAGACCCGGCAGGTGCTGTTTAATTTCCTAAGCAACGCGGCCAAGTTCACGGAAAGCGGGATCATAACCCTTGCTGCCTCCCGCATGACGGAGGTCTCGGGTGGCGACCTGCTTTCGTTCTCGGTCTCGGATTCCGGGATCGGGATGACGTCCGAGCAGGTGTCGCGTCTATTCCAACGTTTCGAGCAGGCTGATGCCTCCACGACCCGCAACTTCGGCGGGACCGGGCTTGGCCTCTCGCTCACGCGAGCCTTCGCCGACATGCTCGCGGGGACCATTACGGTGTCCAGCGTCCCTGGCCAGGGTAGCACCTTCACGTTCACCGTGCCGGCGACCTTCGTTCCACCCGTTGACGAGCTAGCCTCGCCCGATCCGGACGTCATTGCCGACGGCGAGGTGGGGGGCGATGTCATCCTGGTCATCGACGACGATACAGACCAACTCGCGCTCACCACGCGGTTCCTGCATCGCGAGGGCTTCCGGGTCCAGACGGCCACGAACGGCAGGAGCGGGCTCGACCTCGCGCGGAGGCTGAGGCCGCGGGCTATCCTGCTGGACGTGATGATGCCGGGCGTAGACGGATGGTCGGTGCTGAGCCAGATCAGGACGGACGAGGTACTGGCGCCGATCCCGGTTGTGATGGTGACGTCCGTCGACCAGCGCAAGCTGGCGGCGTCCCTCGGCGCCTCGGACTACATGCTGAAGCCGGTCGACTGGACGCGGTTCGGCAAGATCGTGAACCAGTTCAGGCTTACGGAGACGGACCACCGTGGCACCGTACTTTTAGTCGAGGACGAGGCCGTGACCCGCATGGCTATGCGCGCCACCCTAGAGGAGGACGGCTGGTCGGTTGTGGAAGCATCGAACGGAGAGGAAGGTCTGCAACAAGTGGCCGAAACTAGGCCGGACGTCGTGATTGTGGACCTGAACATGCCCATCATGGACGGCTTCGGCTTCCTGGAGGGTGTTCGGGCCGTACCCGGCTGCGCAGATATCCCAGTGATCGTACTGACAGGTCGAGAATTCTCGGCGGATGACCGGAGCAAGCTTCGCGGCGCAAGCCAGATCCTCAATCGCGGTGACCTTGCGTCGGCGAGTCTGGCAGAAAGGCTGAGAACTCTCACGGCTTGTTAGGGGTCAGGACGGCTCGGCAGCATCGGCGTCGAGCCCTTCTCAACGTCCGCTTCTAGGGCCTGTCGTCGCCTGAACAGATTGGCTGGGCTTGCGTTTTCGTCTCTCTGATGGAGGAGGGACGATGCTGAGCGACGCGCAATGGGCTGATCTGGAGCCCCTGGTTGAAGCCTTGGTGGAGCGGCCCGACCACGCCCCGGA
>NZ_LMNL01000031.1 GCF_001422985.1 Methylobacterium sp. Leaf117 | reverse complement strand
TCTGGTGGTTTGAGCGGTGTGCCCAGAACCCGATCCCATCTCGAACTCGGCCGTTAAACACACCAGCGCCCATGGTACTGTGTCTCAAGACACGGGAGAGTCGGTCGCCGCCAGACCTGCTCAGAACAAGACACATAATCCCTCTCGACGATCGTCGAACGCAAAAAGGCCACCCTCCGGGGTGGCCTTTTTGCGTTTCCAAGCCTTGGTTTCATGTCCGCAAGCTTGGTTTCATGTCCGTTGGACCATAGTCCTGTGGACGCTGGCGCAGCCCCGTGGGACACGTCCGTAGGGGTTAGATCGCGTTTGCGGACAGGCGGTTTTTCGGACGAGACCTTTGCAGACCGCGCGTTTAACGCAGGCGGCGCCCATCCTTCGGGATGGCGGAGAGATCGAAGGCGTAGCCCTTAGTCGCGAGGGCCTCGAGGATCAGGTACTTCACGGTCACCCGGCGATCGAGAGCCTCCTGCCGCAGGGCCGTCCAGACGGGATCCGGCACCTCGACCTTCAAAACTGCCCCCTTGGCGGCCTTGGACCGCCTCCGCGTACCAGCCGGGGCCCTGGGGGCTCGAACCGGTGCGGCCTCGGCCGCCCGGGGTTCGCCCGGGATCCCGGGCGTAGGGATCGGTTCTGAGGGGGGGCTCGAGGCTCGCGTGAAGCCGAGGTCGCTCGCGGCCGCGGCGAGCTGTCGGGCATCCTCCGGACTCGTATGCGGCCGTGGGCGGGGCGAGGGTAGGAACGGGGGGGGAAACGGAGGCTTGCTCATCGTCAGGCGCCCTGTTGCTCGGCCAGGATGGTGAGGAGCTCGGTCAGGACGCCGCTCACCTCGGCGGCGGCTTTCGGATCTCCGCCCGGCCCCGCCGGTGTCGACCCCGTGAAGTGAATGGACTGGTACGCGGCTCGCTGGATCACCTCGGTCCGCAGTAGCGGGATACCGGCATTCTGGATCTCCTCCCGGGCATGCTGGGCGACGCGGCTTTGGAGCGGCGACATCTGGGTCAGGACCACCCGCGCCGGGATCGATCGGCGCAGCATGCGCTCGGCCCGCTGCACCACCTCGTAGGTCCGGAATACCTCCTGCAGGTCCATCCCCGAGATCTTAGTGGGGACTAGAACGAGGTCCGACTCGGCGATCGCGTAGGTGACGGCCTGCGAGGCCGCCCCTTCGAGATCGACCAGAACGATCCCGTACCGCGTTGCCGCCTCCCCGATGCGATCGAGGATGACGGTCTCCGTCACCCCCGAGATGACCGCGACGGTGGAATCTGCCCCCGCGCGGTCGCGCCATTCGCCGACATGCCCGTTCGGGTCGGCATCGACGATGATCACGCTTCCCCCCTGACGGGCGAAGGCGTCGGCCAGGCAGATCACAAGGGTCGTCTTCCCGACTCCACCCTTTGTCGAGCAGACGCTGATGACCGCCATCGAAAAGGCCCCCCGGGCTTTGCTAACCCAAACCTCCAAAGGCCCTAGGGCCTAAATCTCCAAGAACCCGTAAACCCAATCGCGTTCTTGGGCAAAAACCCATTTGCCCATTGAGGCAGAATTCGTGTTTTATTTTATAACGTTGAGCTTCTCTGGTCGCCTTGCCTACCTTGGATCGGCTGTCTGCACAGGCCCTCGATCCTATCATTTTAGTCGGCTGGCACAGCGGGTTGGACGGTCGCGTTGGTCCCAACGGTGGGACCAGCCAGGCGCCGATTCGAAGCGGCACAAGTCCCTGGTTTGACAGGAGAGCCCCTCGCGTGCCGAATGCACAGTCTCGGTCTCTCGCAAGACCGGAGATTCGATCAAGGAACCACCGCCACGCCGCAGTAGGACCCTGAAACGACAACGGCCCCCCGGTCGCCAAACCGGAAGGGCCGTCAAATCGTGTGATGTGCAAAAGACAACGGAACATCCTCAGCACATCATAGCTCCCCTCAGGAGTCAATCGAGAATGTTCATTCTCGGAGCGATGTCGCTTGGCCTGATGCGGTCCCAACCCAGGGACCACCATGTCGTTCGACCATCTACTCACCCTCGTTAACCATGTTCCCGTGGCTGCCCTGGACGCCCTGAGCCGCGATGTGTGGCGATCGGTCGGGGAAGGCGCTCTGACAGAAGCGCAGGCCCAGGAACTCGCCGAAGCCATTCACGGCCGCCGCCGGCCTGATCAGGCCGCCGCTGTCTCCCTCGGATGTCTCAAGGCCGTCTCATCTCAGATGATTCCTGGGATGGCCGCAGAAGCACCCGGAGCCTCCCCGGGCAAAGACCCCCGCCTTTGGTCCTACTTCCCGACCAAGAACCCTCAGCGCTCGCCTGATAGGGCCCGATCGCAGGTACGGCGGCGGACCCTTGCGGCTTCCGGCCCTCTGCCGCCGAGGCTCGCCTGCCACTTCACCACAGGCGAACTGGCGGTCCTCAAGATCGTGGCCGATGCATTCGTCGCTGGCCGCCAATGCACGCTCTCGATCCCCGAGATCGCCGCACGGGCTGGTGTGGGCCAGACCAAGGCACGCCTCGCCTTACGGATCGCCCAGCGCCTCGACCTGGTGTCGATCACGGAGCGACGGGTCCACTGCCGTCCCAACCTTACCAATGTGGTTCGGATCGTCTCCCCAATCTGGCTGGGCTGGCTGGCCCGCTGGAATCCCCGGAGCAAGGTCCCGGATGGGGTCAGCAGTGACGGCCCGCGTCCTCGCCAAGCCGTCGGATCCACGGTCGTTCCTGCAGACGGGGGGGAGGGTTCACTTTTGAGAGGGCCACGGAATCAGAGGTTTTCGAGAAGAGAGACGGATGGCCGTGCAACCTGGAGATGACGGTGTATCAGACCCAGAACGGCCAAGATCCGAAGCCTCAGCTCTACCCTGAAGCGAAGGCTGGAAACCTCAAGCACGTGTCGAGGTCACGCGATCCGTGGCGTGATTCCGGACCGGAAAGGGCGCGACCTCGACACATCCCTGCAGTGTCCGAGAGAGAACCAAACTGCGACATGTGCGTTTTCCCCAATCGCGGGTGTTGACGGGTCGGATTGGGATCCGTATACCCCCATTCATCGGCGAGCGGCCAAGGCGATTGGCGGCTTGCTTTTGCATCTCCTGACTGTTGATGGGTTGTCGCCTGGTGATCTGGGCGGTATTTCTG
>NZ_LMNL01000030.1 GCF_001422985.1 Methylobacterium sp. Leaf117 | reverse complement strand
ATGTCTGCTTCATCTTCGCTCCTCAGGGGCTACGATGAACCAGCCATCCTCCCTTCGTGAAGACCCTCAATCTGTCCCACAGGTGCTGACGTCGGACACTCAGCACCTTCAGTCGGTCCTGATCATCCTTAATCCCTGCCCATAACCGAAGAAGCTCGACCGTAGAGTCTGGATCGCGCGAAGTCGGGTTTGACAGCGCTTCGACCGAACATCCAAGCGACATGGCAACCCTGTCTAACACGGTCGCCGTTTGGGCAGGGGCGGCGCTGTCGTTGATGAGCTTCATCGTTCGCTTCTCAGACAGCAGAAACGTACGGTATCGAACATATCGGAGCGTAACGGGGCGGTCAAACTAAATACAAGCGATATAAGCGGCGTGGATACTCATTCGGCCACTTGCACGTCTTACCATGAGATGATTGCCTGACGTGGCGAATGGAGGCGTCAGAGAAGTGGAAGATGACGAACGTTTCGAGGCGATGGCGGACGCCTGCCTTAAAGCTCATGAAGCGGTCGCAGCAATGGGCACACCCGCGATGTTCGCGATGACCCAAGCCCTCATGTGGCAAGTTGCGCAGGAACTCGCTCAACGAGAAGCCCGCCGCGAAAAGATGCTTCGGAATGCCAACCTCTAGAAGCAAAACAACGTCTCATAGGCTCGCGTACTGCCGTTGCCTACGGTGCTTGGATTACTCTAAGGTCGGTTTACCGAAAAGTACCAAGAATGCTTTGGGGGACGGACAGGGTAACAACACACATCGGCCCGGCAGTTAATGAAAATACCGAGCCGATGTGTGTTCGAGGTTCGACTGAACGACCTGAGTTTTACAAAATATCGTCGTTGGCCCAGACCCGGACGTAGTCGACCTTCATTTGCGTAGTTGGCATCGAAGCGTCGTACTTGCCCGGCCAGCTGCCGGTGTCACCCACCGCCAGATTGACCAGCATGTACATCGGTTCGTTCATGTCACGCGGCGTTGCCATTTCGGCGACCTTCGCACCGTCGATGTACCATTCCAGCGTGTCCTTCTGCCAGTCGACGCCGAATGTGTGGAAGCCCTCCGTCAGATCCGCGGTCTGCACGGGGAAGCTCGTCAGGGTGTGACCGCCGATCTTGGAATGGGCCGAGACATAGGCTGTGTCCCTGTCATGGCCTAGGAACTCCATGACATGCCCTGGCCCGCCGGCAGCTCGGCGCGCATCTCGAAATAGCCGTAGGTCTGGGCGAACGACTTGGCCGTGGTGAGCACGCCCGAGGTGTAGGCCAGACCCAGGGGGTTGCCGTCGTGATCCGGGGCCGCCGTGATGGTGAGAACCCCGTTCGAGATCGAGAACGGGTTCGTGCCCACCGACTTGTCCGAGTAGTACTGCGCCTCGTCGTTCGACCCCAGGGTCCGATCCTGGCTGCCGACGCCGAGTGTCGTCTTCCAAATTGTGCCGTTGCCCTTGGCCGAGGCGCTCAGCCCGTTGAACTCCTCGGCGAAGCTCAGCTTCATGCCTGGATGCGAGGAGTCCGCCGGCAGGGCGAAGTCCCTAGCCTTCAGGTTCGCGACCGCCACGTTCTGCAAGGTGAGGGTCTCGCCGCCGCCAAGCGCGATGACGGTGTCCGAACCCACCTGACGGGCCGCCATCTTCAACTCGGCGAAGCTGTGCAGGTCGACGCCCTCCATGCGGACCTTGTCGACGCCGGAGGCGAAATCGGTGATCCGGTCGCTGCCTTCGCCCCTGGCGATGACGAAGGTATCGGCCCCGCCGCGGCCGGTCAGGATATCGTTGCCGGCCTTGCCGTTGAGGGTCTGGGCCCCACCATCTCCGGTGATCATGTTGTTGAGGCCGTTGCCGGTGCCGCTCTTGGCGTTGCTGAAGACCAGGTTCTCGACGTTGGCGGAGAGCGTATAGTCGCGCCAAGCGACGATGACCGTGTCGACGCCGCCCCCAGGCGCCTCGACGACCTGATCGCTCGACTGCCAGATGTGGTAGGTGTCGTCGCCGGTACCACCCTTCAGGACGGCGCCGCCCTTGTCCCAGCCCCAGATGTCGTCGTGCCCGGCCGTGCCGCTTAGGGCCTTCACGGCGTTGTTGGCCTTGATTGTGTGAGTCGATGTGGCGCTCGCACGGGCTGCCTCGCCCGCCTCAGCCGGCGGCGCAACCACTACGGGGGGCTTCGGCGCCACGGGCGGAGGAACGACTACGGGCGGCTGAGGTGCGAGTGTCGCAATAGAGGCTCCGACGACGTCACCTGACACCAGCGTGCCACCGGAGTGGACGACGTTCAAGCGGCCTACAGCGGTATCATCCTCTAGGATTTCGTAGGTGTGAAGCGCGCCTTGGCTGCTGACTTTGACGAGGCTGGCATCAGCGGCAAAGCCACGAAGCACCAGCGTGTCCCCGCCGGCAGCGCCGGCCCCCTGGAAGTCGATGATCCGGTCGAGGGCGCTTCCCGTTCGTGTGGATGTGCCGGCAAGATCTGCCTTGTCGAAGACGAAGCGGTCCGCTCCGGCCCCACCTGTCAGCGTATCGATGCCGCGCCCACCCAGCAGCGTATCCTGACCGGCGCCGCCGTTGATCGTATCGTTGCCCGCCGCCCCGATAATCACGTCATTGCCATTGCCGCCCGCGATCAACTGAGGCTGCGTGCCGCGAGCAGAGAGATCGATCCGATCCGCACTCGCAGTACCTGCGGTGTATTGGGCCCGCAATGGGATTGTATTCGCCATCCGTCACTCACGTTTCGCTTCCGATGAAGCGCACGTAGAGCACTACAGCTAAGCTGATGCAACCTTGAACTTGATTGTTGGCATCAGCTTGTAGATGTCAGAGTCATTTTTGACCACTTACGAACGACGACGTTCCTTAATCCAATCTAAAAAATAAATTATAGCCATAATTTTGTTTCATTGTTGCGCTTCAGCATCACGCGACATATTATCATGCTTTACGCGCGTGCATCCTTTGTTGGGAACAGCGCCCTGAATGTCGTATTATACTCCTGGATATATTCTCACTCGGCCGTGTCAGGAACAACGACGTTGGCAACCCTTGATTACGCTGGCAACCCGATGCCGGAGAGTGGCCCACGGACGACGGCAGCCACCTTTGGCTCGGTCAAGGGTACAACCTACATGGGTACTGCGGCGAACAACACGTTCCGCAGCACGGCGAATGATGTGACGCTGATCGGCGGCGCTGGTGACGATACCTACATCATCGGGGCTCAGAATACGAAGATTGTCGAAAATGCCGGCGAAGGCGTCGACACGGTCACGGTCTATAATGGCCGCTACACGCTGGGGAATAATCTCGAGAACCTGAACTTCCAGGGTGTGGGGACCGGCTTCGGCAATGCGAGCGCCAACCTCATCGTCGGCAACGCGGAGGCTCAGACCTTCGACGGAGGCCTCGGCAACGACGTGATGACGGGTGGCGGCGGCGCCGACGGCTTCGTGCTGACCAAGGGCACCGGGCATGACGTGGTCACCGATTTCGTGTCCGGGATCGACCACATCCAGCTCAACAACTATCCG
>NZ_LMNL01000029.1 GCF_001422985.1 Methylobacterium sp. Leaf117 | reverse complement strand
GTGAAGCGTTTGCGAGGCATGGCATCCACCCTCCTTCAGGGTTCAGGATGCCCGAAAAACTTGCGCTCAGCGCGGACCAGTTTGCTGGGTCAGGGTCACATGCGGTGGCGACATATCTCAAGACCTTCCAGGTGCTGTCCTACGAGCAGCTCCAGGCGGCCTTGTCGGACCTGTTCGGTCTCACCCTCAGCCAGGGCGGGCTGGTGAACCTGCTCCAGCGCGCGCAGAGGCGCTTCCGCTCCGGTCGCGAGGAGGCCGTCTCGACGCTATGCCGGGCCGCGGTGGTCGCCTCGGACGAGACCGGCGCGCGGATCGAGGGCAGCAACGCCTTCCACTGGGTCTTCCACGCGGCCGATGCGGTCGTTCATCAAGCCTTGCCGACGCGGGGTGCCGTCGTGGTGCGCGAGATGATGGACGGCCAATGGCCCGCAGTCTGGATCTCGGACCGCTACACCGCCCAGCAGGGCCATGCGGCCCAACACCAGACCTGCCTCGCCCATCTCGCCCGCGACATCGCCTACGTCGTCGAGGCGAGCGACGATCCGGTGCCCTGGCGTCTGCAGCTCTGGCTGGCCTCCGTGTTCGCCCTGGCCGAGCGCGTCACCACCTTGGCCACCTCGACCCTTGCAGCCAAGCGACGGAGCCTCGACCGACAACTCGGGGCCATCCTCGCCACGCCGAGCGGCTGCGACCTGACCTGCGATCTGCAGGTTAAGATCGGACGGGCCCGCGCTCAGCTCCTCATCTTCCTCGCCCATCCCGGGGCGGTCGGACCGACCAACAACGGTTCGGAGAGGCTGCTGCGCCCGGCGGTCATCCAGCGGAAGATAACCAACGGCTACCGCGCGATGTGGGCTGCCGAAGGCGAGGCCGCCATCCGCACCGTCGTCGATACCCCGCGCCTCACAGGCGGCACCCCCTTCGGCACCATCCTCAAGACCGTCAGCGCCTGATCCCCGCCGTCAAAGGCCTGGGTAATTACTCCACGCACCGGTTCCGTGAGTGATTCTCTTTTTGATCGCGATGAGTTGAACAGGATTGATGGACTAAATTGGTTCTAAATTCGTGGAAGAGTATCATCACACCCCGTGATTGAATTTTTATACCCAACAACGACGCTTATACGAATTGTTTGTCTGTGCGTCTCAACCAACTAGGCGCAAAGACGTCTTTTAGGGATCCCCTGAACCGCTATCGGACCTATCTGCCGATGATTTATTGTCTATTTAAGACATTGATATGTTTGATAAAATAGAAATACCAACTCACCATCGTCGGGTCCATAACTCAAGGCACATACGCACAAAAGAAGCGTTCCCGCCCACGCAAAATTCTATTGTGAAATGACGCATATTCATGCGAGCCGTCTAATTACCGGCACAGAGCCGATCACAGTTTTCATGGACAGGAAGCGATGGATGTTTGTCCGTGCTAATTGCGAACAATAACAAATTGGGGGCACCATGTCAGGCGACCGTTCCATAAGGTTTACAATCCCGGGCTCGGCAAGCAGCCCTGGCCTGGAGGTTTTCATTGTTGAAGACGAGGGGAAACTTATTTTTACATTAGATGTGCAAGATAGCTCCAAGCTGACGGCAGACCTTCGGGGCTTATTTTTCAACTTCGCTGACCCCGGTAAATTGGCGGGTCTGTCTTACACGGGCGGCGGCGGGCTGATCGCCGGCCTGCAAGCCAAGGCTGGAAAGGTCAGTGATCTCGGCCATGGCGTGAATATGAATGGAGCTGTGAAGAGCGGATTCGACGCCGGGCTAGAATTCGGCGGGCCTGGCATCGGCAAGAACAAGGCCGATATCAGCGGCCCTATCACGTTCATGCTTGACAATGCCGCTCACAACCTCACCCTGGATGATGTGGCCAACACTCTGTTCGGCGCGCGCCTGACCAGCGTCGGTTCACCAACGGGCGCACGAAATGACAGCGCCAAGCTGACCGTCGTGGCACCTGCAGCGCCAGATGCCCGTGACGACAGTTACAGTCTGTTCGAAGATGGTCAGAGCGGACTGGACAAGCCCTCCCACACGTCCGTCGGAACACTCTTCCAAGTTCTGTCCAACGACACCGATGCCGATGGCGACAAGCTAGCCATCACCTTTATCGAGGGCGTGCAGCACGGCACGGCCGTGATTGTCGATGGAAATGACGCCGACATCTTAGTTGGCGACGCCATTCTCTATACCCCCACGAAGGATTATGCGGGGACTGACAGCTTCCTCTATCGGCTGTCCGACAATCACGGCGGGATGGACGCCGCCCGGGTGAACCTCACCATCGCTGCCGTCGCCGATGCCCCCGCCCTGAGCTACGAGATCAAAGCAGGCGACGCGATCAATCAGGTTCGCGTGATCGTTACCGCGACACAGACGGATGCCGACGGTTCGGAATTCATCGATAAGATCTCCCTATCGAACCTTCCCAACGGCGTGACTGTGTCGGAGATGACCTACGATCCGGCCGCGATGTCGACGTCGTTGGTGCGGGAGTTCGTTCTCACCCTGCCGGTCGACCAAGACGTGAACTTCGATCTTGGGATCTCAACGTGGTCCAAGGAACGGTCGAACGGCGATACGCAGGTCACGACGCAGACCGTCCCGATCGTTCTGGAAAACACGGTGACTCATCAGAATGTCGCCTTCGAGGCGACCGATCAAAGCATCTGGAACACCGGTAACGAATTTACTTTCATCGATGACCGTTTCATCGGGATCGACACAGGCAATTTCCAAGAACGCATTGGAAGCGAGTTTTACGCAGGGATCGAGGGTCACATCAAGCTTGGCTTCCAGTCCACCTTGACCTTCAAGGGCGGGGCGATTGATGCCTCCGCTGACTACGATGTGACAGTGGAGACGAACTACAACAAAGCAACCGATCAGCTCTTGATCGAGACCGGCGCCTCGGTGTCGCATGCCGCTTTCACGACAGAGGGCCCCAGTGGCTCCTATGCGCTAAATTTCCTCTATGACGTCTTTCTCAAGGCCTATGCGGGCGTTAACGTCAATCTCGGCAAAATCGATTTTGACCCCCTGGGTATTCTTCCTGGGGATCAGACTGTCGACTTCGGAAGTGTAAATGAAGAAATTTCGTTGACTGCTGACATTGGCTCGGACAGCCTGAAAATTTTAGATGTAAATAGCGATAGCTTGAGCGGGTCGATTACATTGCCCAAGCCGCTTGAGGCTCTCTCAATCAGCTACGATTGGCCAGACGTCGAGACCACCGGGTCATCGTCCACGGAAACCGTAACAAGTTCCGGGGCCAGCGACAACTTCGTCGAGCTTAGGCTCGACGTGGATGAAATGTTGGCTAAGGTTCTCAAGGCCCCACAAAACCCTCTGGATCCGCAAAAGTTGAGCTTAGGACCTGTTTTCGCGGATGTCGACTTGCTGGACCTCGACGTGTTCGGTGGCCTGAACTTCCTCCAGGAATTCGGGATGAACCTTGGAAAAATCTCTGGCACCATCACGTTCGAAGATCAATCGACGCAGCTCTTCACGCTCGGCGACAAATTACTCATTAATCACGCATCGGCGATCGACGCTCGAGGAGACAAGGACGGGCAGGTTGATTTTTACTTCAATCTTGCGCCGACTGCGACGTTGTCGAACAAAACCGATCTCGGCTTCAATATCGGCGGCGAAATCAAGCTGTTTACTGCGGAAGTCGGTTATGACGTGACGGCGCTTGGGTACAATTTGAAGGATAGCGTCACCGTCGGTCCCGTCGAATCGGTTGGCGACAGCTTGGATGTGGGCAGTGTCGATGTCTACGATCAAACCTTTGCGCTCAACTTCGGGCAGGAACAGGTTTGGATGGTCGCCTGAAGAAGCTCACGTGGAGCAGTCTAGGAGATGCTCGGCCTCTTAATTTCTAGGGGCTGACCAGTTGTACTAAATTAGTAATTTGGCAGCGAGCGGAATTTTTCTGTTCGCTGCCATTGTGCTTGAGCAGTTTATATCCCTATTGATTCTCCGCCGTCGTTCTTGCGACTATATTTGCAAATAGTTTGATAAATATATCCAATATTTCAGGAAAATTAATCGTAATAAATGCAATTCACTTACCGCCTCAGTAAGGTCGATATGGATATTATTCAGGTGGAATCAGACCTGCTGATCGCGGCGTGACTTCGCAGAATACGCAGCTAAATTACCTCTTCGCAGGCAAGCTCTACTTCGCGTAGAAGCGTCTCGATCACGGGTAAGTCGTCGGCAATCTCTTTCGTCGGCGGCGCTTTGTGTACGACCGCACCCAGGAAGACGGTGACGATGCCCAAAGTTTCTTCCGAGCTCCCCCAGGCCCTGGCGCGGTGCCGCACGGCCTTTATTGGCGTGGCCGCCATGAGCGGGCTCGTGAACGTGCTCTATCTGACGGGCTCGTTCTTCATGCTCGAAGTCTA
>NZ_LMNL01000028.1 GCF_001422985.1 Methylobacterium sp. Leaf117 | reverse complement strand
TCTGGCCGCCTGGTTCGGGCACAGACCCCTGGCCTCGGCCCACACCTCACGATTCAGCGCTCTCGCCGCATAGCCGCCGACTTCGCCAACAGTGTCCGACGTTATTCCCGACACTAAGTTATGAGCGTAGTTGTCCAGATCCGTTCGTAGAGCGTACTGGCGGATCGCGACCCAACCCAGACGTAACAGTCACTGCGAGCACCGCCCGAAAGCAGTCATAGAGCCGAGGGAGGCTGGACGGGAAAGATCGGGGCGGAAGTGGGCATCGGGTCGTTCACATGCGCATGGCTTCGACGAAGGCTCGGAATGCCGCGCTGGGCTGTCGACGGCTCGGATAGTAGAGGTGGTTCGGCGGCAGGACCGGTGCCCAACCCGCGAGGACCTCGACGAGCGCGCCGCTCTCCATCTGTCGTTCCACATGCGGCCGCGGCAGGCAGGCGACACCGAGGGCGGCGTCCGCGGCGTCGCGCATCACGTCGACGTCGTTGGTGACGAAGGACCCGGGCACCGCACGCCCGAACCGATGTCCGTCCCGCTCGAACTCCCAGACGTGGATCGTGCCCGAGGAGGTGTAGCGGTAGCAGAGGCAGCGGTGCCGGCCGAGGTCATCGGGCGCTTGCGGGGCATCGTTGCTTTTGAGGTAGGCGGGCGCGGCCACGAAGACGAGCGGCACGGGGTCGCTGATCCGTACCGAGATCATGTCACGCTGCAGTTCGCCCTCATGCCGGACCCCGCAATCGAAGCGTTCGGCCACGATGTCGACGAGCCCGTCGTTGACCACGAGTTCCACTGCAACGTCGGGGTAGCTGGCGGCGAACGGCGTCAGGCGCGGGAGGACGACGTGCACGGCCGCTGGCCGATGCGCGTTTACTCGGATACGGCCGGCGGGCCGCTCACGGTTCATGGCCAGCGCGCCGAGCGCCCCTTCGACGGAGGCCAGGGCCGGGCGGAGGCTCTGCAGGAGATCAACACCCGCCTGCGTCGGAGCGAGTGAGCGCGTGGTCCGCTCAAGGAGACGGATGCCGAGCTTTCCTTCGAGAGCACGCATGGTGTGGCTGAGGGCGGAGGCGGAAAGACCGAGGCGCACCGCTGCCCGCGCGAAGCTGCCGGCCTCGACGATGGTGGCGAACACAGCGAGCCCCGACCAGAGGTCGCGATCCATTCCTGAAAATCCTTCAGCAACCCGTGCGGCTTTCCCTGTCTAATCCGCATGCTTGTTCCGGTCCATGTTCGCCCTGCTCACCCCGGGAACTCCCTTCCTTCCCCCCGAGCCGTTGAAGTGAGACCGGCTCCGTGCATGCTGGTGACAGAAAGCTTCCTGATGAACCTTCACTCCTATCGCGCTCTCGGCAGGTCCGGGCTCCTCGTGAGCCCTCTCGCGCTCGGCACCATGACCTTCGGCACGCCACGGTGGGGCTTGGACGAGGCAGACAGCCGCGCGGTGTTCGACCGCTACACCGAGCTCGGCGGCAACTTCGTCGATACGGCCGACGTCTACGCAGGCGGCCGATCCGAGGAGATGGTCGGTGCCTTCGTGGCAAAGCGTGGTCTCCGGGAGCGTTTGGTCATCGCCACGAAGTCCGGCTTTGCCACAGGACAGGGCATGCACCAGGGAGGCAACGGCGCACGGCACGTCCGGGCGGCGGTCGAGCGGTCGCTGGCCCGCCTACGGACCGACTTCATCGACCTGTACTGGGTGCACGTCTGGGACGGCATTACGCCGGCCGAGGAACTGTTGGAGACGATGACGGCCCTTATCCGGGCAGGCAAGATCCGCTACTGGGGCCTGTCCAACACGCCGGCTTGGTACGTAGCCGAGATCGCCACGCTGGCGAGGCTGCGCGGCCAGCCCGTGCCCATCGGATTGCAGTATTTCTACTCGCTCGTCGAGCGCGGGGTGGAGAACGAGCACGTCCCCTTGGGACAAGCGTTCGGCCTTGGCCTCGTGCCGTGGAGCCCGCTCGCCTATGGCCTGCTGGCGGGAAAGTACGACCGTGCCGAGGTCGAGGCTGGCCCTGCGCGGCGCGGGGGAGTTCCGAACCAAGGAGCCGCGAATGACCAAGCGCGCCCCGAGGGAGACAAGCGGCTCGACGGCGACAATCCCTTCGGGGACATGCTGTTTACGGACCGCAACTGGCGGATCGTGGACGTCTTGAGGCGCGTCGCCGAGGAGGCGGACCAGACGCCGGCCCGCGTGGCCTTGGCCTGGGTCGTCGGACGACCGGGTGTCGCCTCAACACTGCTAGGGGTGAGCCGGGCCGAGCAGGTGACCGACAACGTGGCAGCGCTCGGTCTCACTCTCTCGGCCGAGCATGCCGCGGCGCTCGATGCGGTGAGCGGTGGCAGCGAGAACCTCCTTTACAGCTTATCCCGACCACCCCTCCGCAACCAGGTCGTGTTCGGCGGTGCCGAGGTTCAGGGTTGGCAAGCATGAACGGCGCTTCGCCACGGCAGAGTCGCGGGTCCCTTACAGGGAGAGCTCGCGAGGCCCCTTGGTCAAACATAGGCCCTCCTGTCCCGCCATGTCGGGAGGGGGGGCGCCTCGGACTGGCCGTGCCCGCCGTGACGCCCGCAGTGCTGTCAGATGCCCTGGCCGCCGGAGACCTCGATGCGCTGCGCGTTCACCCAGCGGTTCTCGTCGGTCAACAAGCTCGCGACCATCGGTCCGATATCGTCCGGCACGCCGACGCGGCCGAGCGCTGTGAGACCTGCGAAGAGCGTATTGAGGTCAGCATTGTCGCGCACAGCGCCGCCGCCAAAATCGGTCTCGATGGCGCCAGGGGCCACCGTGTTCACCGCGATCCCCCGGCTTCCGAGCTCTTTGGCCATGTAGCGGGTCAGCACCTCGACCGCGCCCTTAACGGCGGCGTAGGCACCGTAGCCGGGTAAGCAGACCCGGGTCAGGCCCGACGAGAGATTCACGATGCGACCACCATCCGCGAGGAGTGGCAGCAGGGTTTGGGTGAGGAAGTAGACGCCCTTGAAGTGAACGTCGACCAGCCGGTCGAACTGCTCCTCGGTCGTTTGCCCGATCAGGGCGTAGTCGCCATGGCCGGCATTGTTCACAAGGTGGTCGAAGGTGTCCCGGCCCCAGGTCTCGCGCAGGGCCGCCTGCAGGAGCTCGGCGAAGGTGGCGAATACGCCGACGTCGCCGGTGTCGAGCTGCAGCGCGACCGCCTTATGGCCCATTGCCTGGATCTCCGCGACGACCGCTTCGGCCTCGTCTGCGCGGCTGTGGTAGGTGAGGACGACATCGCCGCCGTGGCGGGCGATGCTGAGCGCGGTGTTGCGGCCGAGCCCGCGACTGGCTCCGGTGACGAGGGCGATCTTGGTCAAGGGACGGCTCCGTTCGTTGGGCTAGCCGGGTATGCCGCTCCAGATCCAGCGCGTGTTACCGGAACCTCTCAAGTTCTTGCCTGATCCTACGAAGGATGATGCGTTCTTGCGGGCAATCGCCTACACTTTCCTTCCATGACGCCCCGCATAAGGCGATCCTGGCCCAGCCTTCCGACAAGGTGCCGGTGGATGCGGTCCGCGATGCCTTGCTGACGCTTTCCGCAGGCTTCCGCACCCAAGAGTTCATCGGCATCGACCGTGTCCTGCGGTCCAGCGAAACCCTTAGAGCGCGTAAGCAGGCAACCTATGGCCTGCATGAGCAGTCACTGCATGCCACGCTTGCCGAGCGGTGGCCGAGTCCTGACCGCAGCACTTCCTTGCGCCTTCTCGCGATGGCCTCGCACGGCGCCATGCGCTTGGCCATCGAGGACTGGATCCAGGCGGGCGGGGATCGGCCGCTGGACTCCTTCCTACACGCTGCGTTCGATGGGCTCGCAGCCGAGTTCTGCCGACCCCTGCAATAGCTTCGCACACATGTGCCGAAGGTTTGGACTGCCGAGATCCGACAGCTCCGGTACGTCCCCTACATCACCTTCGTCGCTTCCCATCAGCAGTCATTCGTCGGAAGTCCCGCAACTTCGGCTCGGGGTGGCAACCGGACCGTGGCCTTTCGCCCTTGAACCAGGCTTGCCATGTCCGACCTGACCTTGTCGTTCCAGATCTCCGCGGCAGTGCTCGGACACCGCCGTCACTTACGGATCACATCGCCATTGAGCCGAAGGACAACGGCTTCGAACGGACGACCAGCGGTGTTCATTCCGCCGCTGCGCGAAGGGGTGCTTGTTGAACGGCCGTGCCGTCGGTCCCGTCGCGCCAGCCTGTGCGGACCGGAGCGAGCGCCACCTGGTTACGACCGTTGTTCTTGGCGCGGTACAGTGCCGTGTCGGCGGCCTTGACGAGGTCGGCGCTGTTGCCGGACGTGCTCGGCACGGAGGAGACTCCGAGGGAGGCGGAGATCTTCGCCCCGTGCGCGCCCGAGAGATCCTCGATCCGGGCGCGGATTGACCCTGACCCAGCAAACTGGTCCGCGCTGAGCGCAAGTTTTTCGGGCATCCTGAACCCTGAAGGAGGGTGGATGCCATGCCTCGCAAACGCTTCACGAATGAACAGATCGCCTTTGCCCTGCATCAATTGAAGCTCCTCATGCCGATCTCGAGGATCCGG
>NZ_LMNL01000027.1 GCF_001422985.1 Methylobacterium sp. Leaf117 | reverse complement strand
GTGCGCAGCTTCGGCCTGCGCCGCTCCCGCTACCGCGGACTGGCGAAGACGACCTTCCAGGGGGTGGCCACGGCCGCTGCCCTCAACCTGGATCGTCTGGCCGCCTGGTTCGGGCACAGACCCCTGGCCTCGGCCCACACCTCACGATTCAGCGCTCTCGCCGCATAGCCGCCGACTTCGCCAACAGTGTCCGATCGGTTTCTCGGCTGCCCTGTGCGGCTACCGCCTACCCCAGGGACGTATGGTTCTGAACCGTGCCGCCTAGACCGTGCGGCGGGGCCTTAGCTGAAGGTAGTCTGCGCTGAACTCGGCAAGGTGTCTAAGGCGCGGCTGATCGAGTAGCCGTAGGGTCTTGCCCTTGCACTCGATCAGCCCAAGACGCCGCATTTCTTGTAGCACGCGGTTCACGTGCACGTTCGAGAGCCCCAGGGTTTGGCCCAGATCGGCTTGTATGAGCGGGAGCGGGCAGGTGCCATCGCGCGCCAATCCAACTGCCTCCATGCGCGTCATCAGTTCACAGAACAGATGTGCCATCTGTTCCAAAGCTGAGCGGCAACCCAGGTTCACCAGCCACATGCGTGTGGTCTCGGCCTCGATACGCTTCGCGAGGCGTGATGCCTGCGCGACGTGCGGATGCTCTTGCAACAGTTCGATCCAGGCTCGGCGCGGAATACGAGCGACGTTGGAGGTCGCAATGGTACAGACAGCATGATCGAGGGGCGGGAGATCAATAGGGTCAACATCGCAGACATCGCCTGGCAGCAGATAGCTGACAATTTGTCGGGCACCCGTCCGACGCTGTTTGTAGCGACAGGCAAACCCCTCCAGGAAGATGAACACGTTGTCCGAGACATCATCCTCCTCAATCAGGTCCATGCGCGCCTGGACCAGCCTCGGTTGGCTCGTGATTTTCTTCAGAGCAGCGACGTCGAGCGCCGACAGTGGAGCCAGGCCTTGCAGTTTCTGGATCAGGGGATTGTCTGTGGCCACTTCCATCTAGAACTTCACACTCAGAGGGGGGCCATCAGGGTGTAAAGGCTTCATCGATCCTACTCCTGAGAATATCGGCCGCGACGGACCACTTTGACAAATGCCGATAGGATGTGGCGGCTCAAACCATGGGCCGTCGTTTCGTTGCTCCTGCTGTTTTGATTGTGGTCTATCGTACATTTCTTTGTGTCGGGTAGCACACAAAAGCCTACTGGATCCTGTGACCGACAGCTACAAACCTGATACGCGGCGTGTCTGCACCTGGCGTATTTGTGCGCGGGAGCTTGGAAGAATGGCACGCGCATTCGCCGACGAGGGCTGAGACTTGCTGCACCATGACACGGTCAGAAACCGTCTGCTGCAACGCCTCCAGCACGCTGATTTTCGACTGCTTAAACCGCACCTACAACTGATACCGACCGGGTTGCGTCAGACGCTCATCGCGCCTCATGAGCAAGTCGCGCAGCTCTTCTTTCCAGAGGTTGGATACGCCTCTGTCACGGCTGATGCTAAAGGCAAGCGCATCGAAGTCGGACTGATCGGTCGCGAGGGGCTTGTTGGAGCTTCACCTGTCCTGCTCGCTGACAATTTCACGGTGTACCGTGAGTTCGTCCTTTGCCCCGGTGAGATGCTAGCCATCGACGTCAACCGTTTCCGCTCGGCCATCGACAATAGTCCGACCTTGCGCACGCTGATGCTGCGCTATCTTCAAACCCGGCTGGTTCAGGCCCAGCAGTTTGCCTGCGCAAACGCCGCCTACACCACGCCCGTGCGCCTCGCGCGCTGGATGCTGATGTGCCACGACCGCTCGGACGGCGACGAGATCCCAATCACACATGAGGCCTTGTCGTTCATGCTCGGGGTGCGCCGCGCTGGTGTGACCCAGGCAGTTCACGTTCTGGAAGGCCGGCACCTGATTAAGGCCCATCGTGGGCGTATTACGGTTCAAGACCGAGAGGGCTTGATTGACCTTGCTGGAGGTAGCTACGGCTTACCTGAAGCTGAGTACGCGCGCCTCATCGACGGAGTGTGAGTATGCCCCGCTACTACTTCAACATTCGGTTCCGTCCGGGGCCTAATGGACTGGCAGTGGACCCAGAAGGTGAGGAGTTGCCGGATCTAACGGCTGCGAAAGAGCGCGCCTTGGAAGCGGCACGCGATATGATTGCTACAACGCGCATGGACCTCATCCACGACTGGTTCATATGCTCTTTCGAGATCGAGGATGACGACGCCCAATGCGTGCTGACGGTGCCATTCAGTGACACCGTTGCGGATGCGGGTCTCGACCAGCGCTGAGAGGGCATAAGGTGAGTTGGACCTGAAACCTTGAGAACCAAAGGAAGACAGCTGAGGCGTAATCCTCTGTTTTGCTCGTCCCGCGACTTTGTGCGCTACCAGACGCTTGCTTCTAGAATGATATCAACCCTACATAAGTTAAAACGCAACGTTGTCGTATCGTCTAAAAGTAGACTATCGCGGCCTTGAATTCTGGCCTTCCGCGCCTGTGAGACCCTGTGTGCTCCCGCCCTGAATGCGCGGAGAGCCCTGTGCCTCGTTATTTCTTCGATATCCATGACGGTCATACCTACCGCGATGAGGAGGGAACAGACCTTCCTAGTCACGAAGAAGCGGCTCGTCACGCGAAGACGATTCTGCCTGCGATCGCAGCTCACGAGGTCCAAAAGGACGGAGAACACCAAGCCTTTTCGGTTCTGGTAACGGACGAGGACGGGCATCCCGTCTATTCGGCTGCTGTGACCTACACGGGCACGTGGCTGATCCGGTGACTGGGCCCCCATCTGCCGAGCCAGATGGGGCACCGTGCTACCGAGCCGTGATGCTCAACGCCGGCGGAGGCGGGGTTCTGAACACACCGATTTCAGCCTCGGATGACAGCGAAGCTACGGACAAGGCACGAGCCCTTGTTGATGGGCATGCCGTCGACCTCTGGGATGGCATGCGGTTCATCGACCGGTTCGAACCGCCTGATCCCCTTCTGTGATCCAATGTTAATAAGGAACCTTCAAGTTCACGGTTGATGATCCGCTCTGCGTCAGTTCCGGTCGTTGTAGCCTGACGGCGCGAAGGTCGGAGTAGGGTCGGAAGCGTGCCCGAACTTGGGGCAGGCCGGGGCACCCAAGGTGTCCCCGGCCTTCTCCCGCCATGCCGCTGGTCTCGCCAAAGTCCTCGGCCACGGGGTGCAGACGTGTGCGGGGCTCGGGAGCCGGCATCTGCGTCGCGCCAGGAAGAACTACCTCGCGAGGCTGCGGCAGCCAGGGGCGTCGGTGGATAACTCCCTGGCGATTTCAGCCCACGCGCCGGCTCTGTTCCGCCTCCGTACGCCAGACGTCGCGATCCTTCTCGGCCTGGGCTAGCCGGGCGCGCAAGATCTCGATCTCTGCGTGAAGCTCCCCGGCGTCGACCGCCAATTCCACGCACTGATCCTGCACGTCCGCGAGCTGCTGCCGCAGCTCCGCGTTCTCCATGACGACGGCGAGGAAGTCGGCGGATCGCTGGTCGCTCATTCCGTCCTCTAGCCCGACCTGATGTGGGGCGGCGGCTTTAGCTCAGTCGTTCGGCCGCCATCCGAGCTGGTTGGGTGCGGGCGTACAGCTTCAGCCGTTTACCATCCGCACTTTTCCGCATCGTCATACGTCGAACTGGTACGCTCGTGAGCCGTTGATGGCGCGAGCTGCAAAGCTCACTCATGCAGAGTGACGAGAGGCCGGTTGTCGAGGCAGGAGGGGGAGCTTTGCTCGCCTGCCTCGACAGCCGGCTTTTGCGTATCCAGACCGACGTCGAAAGGCACTCCACGTCCGGTAGCCGTGGTTGCAAGGGCACGCAGAAGCGTATGAACCGCATCGATTTGGTCGAGCAGTTCGGCAGCAAACGTGTCGAAATCGCCCCGCATGTTCATCGTGCTTCCCCCAACCCGAAGACGCAGGTGCGCATGGTGGGAAGTACACTGCTCTCCGTAGCTGCTGCGGAGCTTGCGCTTCACGGCCGGCTGCATCGGGATCGGACTGCGAAGGGGGTCGTTCGGGCGGGTTGGCGAGGTCGTGCTGGACGCGCGCGACCTGCTCGTCCTTGGTGACGTGCTTCAGGGTGTCGAGGTAGCGTGCGTTATCGAGCGGCGTGCGGGTCACAAGCGTGAGGGCTTGTTCACCGATCTTCGTCCCGCGGGAAATGTCGAGTTGCACGACGCGCTCGACCTTGCCTGTGATTGCTGCGACTTCCGAGGTAAATGCAGGCGAAACAATTTCGCCTGCATTCCATCGAGCCTTCGCCCCAGGTGAGCCTAGCTTCTGATCGGGATGCTTCTCCCTATGAAGTTCTTGCCGTCGGGCCATGATCCGGGCTCGCTCGGCCAGGGTCATGTCCGTCCGGCACAGGTTTTCATCGATCATCGCCAGCTCAGCGTTGATGTCGTCTTCCGTCACGACGACGCACGGCGTCTCCGGCATCCGCAGGCGGGACGCAACCCGCCGCAAGGCGGGGCGTCAGGCAATCACCCAGGCGAGCGCCAGGATGCCGCCAAGGAACATCCCGTACGTTGCCAACACAGCGGCGACCTCGCGGTGCTGCTGCAAGACGGAGCGGGAAGCGATCAGCATGGGACGGGACCAGAAGCGAGGGTGCTCCCTCGATCTGATCCACTTTTCAGCCCGAAGCGAGGCCTTCCGCCTGTGGAACAAATGTAAAACATCGGCTGTCGCTTGGCGGTCACATACCTATCGACAGCCAACCTAACTCATGAGGCTTTAGGTGCCCGTCTAGCCTTCTTCTGCTTCGGCTCGACCGGCGCTTCTGAAACCGTCTCATCTGGCGCAACAGCCTTTGCTTGGCCCCGTCGCTGTTGTCCGAGACCAAGGGCGTGAGCGAGCTTAGAACGCTGCTCCGAGTAGCTTGCAGAGGTCATGGGATAGTCGACGGGGAGGCCGTACCTCGTCCGATAAGCCTCGGGGGTAAGGCCACGGATGGTCAAGTGGCGCTTCAGCGTCTTGTAGGGCTTGCCATCCTCGAAGCTGATGAGAGCGTCGGGCGTGATCGACTTCTTGATCTCAGCCGGGGTTGGCTTCTCGATCTTGTCAGCAGCTGGCGTAGCAGGGCCGCTCAGACCCTTAGGGCGTGTTATCGCTTGAGCCAATCGAGGGCGGCTGCGAGGGAGAGGACGCCCATGAAGCTGACGGCAGTCTTCTCGTAGCGGGTGGCGATGGCGC
>NZ_LMNL01000026.1 GCF_001422985.1 Methylobacterium sp. Leaf117 | reverse complement strand
AGAAGGAGATGCATGCAAATAGCATGGGAGATTTGTCATCGGTTCAGAAAATGGCTTGCTCAGCCTGAACCAAGACCCAATCTATTATTGGCTACGTTCCCAACCCTTTAGGTTGAGCAGAGTTGGTTACTATGCACTCCGCCTGAGCCAGCCCCATAGCCCTCCACGAGATGCAGTAGCGAGTGCCTGCCACTTATCTCGTTCGTCCCTTAGCTCGGTAGAGCGCCGCTGTTCGGCTTCTAAGACAGCTTGGAGCGTATCGACTCGTACAGCCTTGGTGCGCTCTAGATCGCGCTCTGCCTGAAGCTCTGTGGTCCGTTGGCGTTCAGCCTCAAGGATGGCCTTGAGTACGTCCACCTGGGCCGATGCCTCTCGCTCTAGGTCACGTTCATTCGTCATGCTGACCAGAGCAGCCTTGGACTCGGATAGCTCCCTTTCCAGACGCTCAATGTGCTGCGTCAGGACGGCGGTAGCTGCAAGGAATGCAGGCAGCTCGGTGTCACCCCTGTCACCAGTGTCATCACTAGGGACGGAGGGAGTGACATCACCAGGGTCGTCATCGGTGTCGTCACTAGGGCTGTCACCGGTAGGACGTCTCTCGATCTCAAGCCTTTCAATAGGGACAGCTACACGAGCCTTCCCATCGTTACCGGGTGTCTTCTGCCATCCTCGTCTAATGGCAAGCCGCTTGGCGCTCGCAGGGGCTATCCCTAGAGCGTCAGCTAACTCGGCATACGTAAGAAGCTTCGTATCCACGTCCGTCACCAGAGGCGTCGCCAGTGACATCAGAGGGTATCCCCGGTGTCATCACCGGTGACAGTATGGCCTAGGGAACAGTTAAAATTCTGTTCTCGCCCTCATGCCTGAATCTCAGGCTAGGCTCATCATGTCGATCTCAAATGCCTCATAGTGAGTCCATCCAAGTACTTCAACAACTTCAAATGCTAAATTCTTATCTCTATAGGCTGAAAGTGTAGGCCATTTCGTTGACATACCTTCGAAGCAATCTGTAACAGATTTGCTAAAGCTACCTTCTTCCCAGTGAAGTGCCTGATTTCGAGCTTGCCAAATGACGCTACTCAAGGGCGCGCCTTTCAGGTTCGGGCCTGTAGGAGCATCTGACAGTTTTCCATGAACTATCGAAATGCCTTGCTTAGCAAGCTGTAGCACCGTTCCAGACAAAGCGGCGCGGGAAAACTTACGAGCCTGAAGTACGCTTTCTTGTTCCTTGTGAAAGGCTTCTGCATTGAATCGTTCTTTGTCTACTCCAAAATATGTTTCCCAATGCAACCCAGTTGCCATAGTGATATCGTCAATATCATCTGAATCAGCTATTCGCTCTGCACGCTCATAATCCCTATGAGTCTGCTTGGTAAGCCTGTCTAACGTAGCCTTAGAAATCTGTACTTGCTTATGCTCTTCCCATATAGCCTTCAGACTGATTTCAGCGGCATGCTTTATTTCGGCTAGGTAAGATTGCATGTTCATCGGAAAGCCCCCCGGCCTGATTGTTGGTATCTCTGAGCGCACCTTATCGGATTTGACGAACGGGGCAGCTTGGTGCCGTATGCCACGTTCCGGATGCTCGTTAAGCACGAGTCGCTGGACAGGCAGAGGTACAGAACGACCGCAGTAGGACCTTGAAACGACAACGGCCCCACCCCGGCAAGGGTAGAGCCGTCAAATCGCATAGTGTGCTCGGAGAACTCGAAGGCCTCCAGCACATCATAGCTCCACTCAGGAGTCAATCGAGAACACTGTTTCTCGAAGCGATGTCGCTTGGGCTGAAACGGTCCCAGATGGGACTAGGACATGCTCGCAGAGCAGATACAGACGGCTGCGCTGAAGCCGTTACAGACACGACCTCTGATCCAAGGCCGGGTACGATCCGTCAGAAGGGCCTTCGCTCCTACTGAGCTATCGGGCTCGTACCAGCTACCAAGAACGATACACGACAGGCTTGCAGCCACTCTGGCTTCGGTACGGAATAGGGAGGCAGCGTACGCTCTGGCCCTGTTCCTCGGTCGCTATTGGAGTTCACCGGCACGGATCGTGACAGCCTTCCCGGTAGATCGGAGAGCGTTAGCAGAGCGAGCTGCGAACCTCGATCTCACAGAGGGACAGATACGGGGAGCCCTACGGACCTTAGAGGCGATCGGCTTCCTGGATCGTACAGAAGCTGCACCTGGTTCTCGCTACAAGCCTACCGACGAGGGGCTGCATCGGAAGCCGGTCCTCTGGCGTTTCGGGGGCGAGTTCCTGGCAGGCTTCCTGGCCGCGAACAAACGCGCTCAGCGGGGCAAGGAGCGGCATTCAAGGCGTTCGGGGTACTCGCGGTGCCCTGAACCGCTGAAGCCCGTCCTGGGGCAACCTCATGGATCGGAGCGCCTGAGCGGAGCGAGACCGCCAGAGAGCCTAGGGCTTCCTCGATCAAGCCTCTTAAGTCGCCCAAAGATAGAACCTCTCTTCGAGAGGTATTTTCGGGATACGAAGCAGGAAGAGCTGCCGGTACAGAGATTGCCAGATCGGACAGAGCCTCAGTCGAAACTAGAAGCGGCCTTGGATGCATTGAGACAAGCTATCCTAAAGGATCAGAATTAGAAAAAATAAATCAATACAGAATGAAAAATTATGACAGATTTTTCCGTGAGGGTATCTAACAGATACACTGAATCAAAGTCCCCATAGCCGCCCTTACAAGAAACTATATCAGTATACAGACATATGATACTTAATACAATTCATCAGATGGTTAGCCTGAAGCCCTTACCTTTTAGGGTGTATCTGTCTTAGCTCCATTCCTTGAATGACACCCGGATACTGATCTATTGATGCAGACTTGGTACGATAGTCCATCCCTTCATATGTGGAATTAGAATGGGATTAGAACTAAGATACCCTCTGGTATCAGTTTCCAAGATACAGATAGTAAGAACTATAACATACCTTAAGCAGAAATACTCCGTAGTAAGAATTTAGTAGAACTACTCCGTAGTAATATACATTGTAGAATGGTATTGTACTCTTATATCTTTATAAGATAATATCTCTAGTATCTATTACTAGGTATCTATGTACTAGATCTTTATCTGGGTAGGATACAGGTATTTATAGTGTTTAGTAATAAGCTGTCTCTAATTAAGCTTTATCATTGACGGGTACAGACTTGTTCCAAGTTAGAGACAGCTTATTACTAAGAGCATTAATCCGTCGGGTTGGTTCAGTATGGGTATGCTCCTAAGAGACTACCTCCGGGTTGGTTCATAAAATACCGGTTTACAATCCATAACAGACTGACTAGGTGTGAACCATTCATACCAGACCGGATCACTTCTCATGTTCGTCAGGGCCTACCTCAGAGCCTCCACATCAGAGCAGGATGCAGAGAGAGCCAGGGAGCCGCTACAGGAGTTCGCTACAGAGCGAGGCTTGTCGGTTGCCGCTTGGTACACAGAGAACGAGTCTGGATCGAAGCTCGCTAGGCCAGAGCTATTCCGGCTCCTAGCTGATGCTCAGCCTGGGGACGTGCTCTTGGTAGAGCAGGTGGATCGCCTATCGCGTCTCACGTCCTCAGACTGGGAACGGCTCAAGGCAGAGATCGCTAAGCGCCGGGTACGGATCGTAGCTCTGGACCTGCCTACCTCGTGGTCCCTAGCGACAGCTACAGCCGACGAGTTCACGACGCGCATGTTCGAGGCCGTGAATGGAATGCTCTTGGACATGCTCGCAGCCGTAGCTCGTAAGGACTACGAGGATCGCCGCAGACGGCAGGCTCAGGGGCAAGCCAAGGCAAAGGCTGAAGGCAGGTACAAGGGCCGTCCTGAGGATACCAAGCGGAACGCTGGCATTGCCGACATGCTCGCTAAGGGCGTGTCATGGACTCAGATACAGGCCGCTACCGGATGCAGCCGGGCTACGATCGCTAAGGTCTCTCATCAGGCCAAGGCTCTACAGACCGTCGCAAGCCTGTAGAGCCGGTGTCATCGGGCTTGGGTCAGATCCTGACACCTCGATGGAGCTTACAGACGAACACGCAGAAGCGGCGCAGACGCGGCCGTCGGAAATCCTGCTCTTTGATGCTGAATAGCTGTACGGCCCTTTGGTCTCGGACCTTATGGGAGCCTAAGAATTCAAGCTCAAGAGCAGGACCCTTTGTAAGCTTACGAAGAGCAGTCACAGAGTTCCATGTGCTAATGATAAGGCACAATTCGTCTGCGTATTCATCCTCTTCCTCGTCTAGCATTGAGATAGCAAATTCGCAGAGATTTTGCTCTTTAGGTACGGTCTCTAAATCAATATCAAACAGGCGCTCTGCAACCATATCAACGAGATTTGATTTATCATATATCTTGGTACCAACTACTTCACTATCCTCTATCATGAATGCGTAGCCCTCTATACCAGGGAACACGGGAGGCATAGGAGATAATAGGTAAGTTGGGATATCTATCGTTTTTTCGATATTGTACGAAACAGGCAGATTGCTGCTAACGTTGGTAAGCTCAAGCATCATTCCTCGCAGGTTACGGGACAGACGGTCCTCAGATGCCTGTACAGACGTAGGTGCAGATGGCACGTACAGATGATAGGATCAGAAGTATCGTCAGATGATTACAGATGGTAGGATCAGATTTATTGTATAGATTACTGCATGTTTATCTTGCATACGGCTGGATTAATTAAGCTTAAACTTGAATTCGTCAAGAGATAATCTACGCGAGGCATGCGAATGCAGCGCCGGTCAGCGAAAACGCCGACAGCGGGAGGAGGGCGGTCAGGAGGAATGGGCCTAGGATCGCCTAGGAGCTTCACCAGGGGCGTTGACGCTTAGGGATGGCGGATGGGCACCGAAGGTGCTTACTGCCTTCTGGCGGGCTCCCTAGGCCACCGGCTGATACAGCATGAATGCTGCGGCGTGGCCTGAACTCGCACAGGAGGAACAGGAATGCGCTGGCTTGCTGAAGGACGGGTCATTCCTGAACGAGTAGATCTAAGCCTTGATCGTATCGCACTAGGTGTACCGTGGTCTGATGGTAACATACTAACAGTATCCATACAGATTATAAAATCAAAGATATTCATACATATAGAATCAGAGTCCGATATCGTTATTCAGGATATTAGAAATGTGTTGTTTAATATAGTCGGAAACATTATTAATAATGCGGGGTTTTATTTCGTATTGGGAATATCATATGAAATAGACTCTATTACTCATATCGGAAGACAGCAAACATCAGTATTTGGTGTAGAAGGTTTTGTGTTTGACGATAGAACAGAGTTTGGTGATAGGCTAACATTTATTCCAAATGATTATGGCGCCCATGATCTTGATCTAGAATTAGCAATAAATCCAATCATAGCAAGGTCTTCGTTCGAGTTGCGGAATGCAATTCGATACCCTGATTTCACAGCTCTTCATTGCCGATTAGCAATAGAAACTATTCGTAATGCATTTGACGATGCTAACGAAACAAATGGTTGGAATCAGTTGCGGAGCAATTTGAATATTAACCGGGATACTATTCAGTCTTTCTCGGATGTAGCTACAACTCAGAGGCATGGCCGGAACATGCCACAAACCTGGGAGCAGAGAAGGAGATGCATGCAAATAGCATGGGAGATTTGTCATCGGTTCAGAAAATGGCTTGCTCAGCCTGAACCAAGACCCAATCTATTATTGGCTACGTTC
>NZ_LMNL01000025.1 GCF_001422985.1 Methylobacterium sp. Leaf117 | reverse complement strand
CCAGAACAGGTCCACCATCGCCGCCTCCGTGCTGCAAACGGCGGCTCTGAATCACAAAACCAGAACTCTCGCAACGTCTTGGTTCGGTTCACACCCTAGAGCCAAGACGACAGCCAGCCCCGCAGGACGCAGATCCGGCATCCCAGACACGCTGCCCTGCTCAACCACTTTGAGGGAAGAGCCTCCAACAGCCCCAGTCACGGGAACGCCCCCCATCATCGTCACACGTCGACACTTTTGAGCGGGATGAAGAGGGTCGAGCCCACCTGAGAGACAGGCAGGAAGAGGCCGAGCTTCCCAGACGGCGTGACCGGCCAGCGCGAACGCCAGCAGCACGCATGGAACGGTGAGTGCAAGGCCGAAGCGCCGGACCCACGAGCGTTGAAGCATTGCGGCTTATCCTCCAAGGCGGAGCACTGTTGCAGTTTGGCGGTGCATAGAGCTTCCCCTACAATCATCCCGCCTCAGACAGGCTGGCTTGATGACGGTCGATGCTTGGATGAGCGAGGCGGACGCTTACGTGAGGCCGACGGGGCATCCTCGTCCGGCAGCAGGTCTGTGAACGGCACCGTAAACAGCGGTCGATGCTCAGCGTCAGCCACTGCGAATTTGTAGCTGGTCAGCTGCGGATTGCGAGTGCAGTCCCCATGCGAGGTAAACCCAGCGCCATGGCGAGCCAACGTCAGCGCAGCGTCATCATCGAGACAGTCCAGCCCCTGATAGTCCAGGCACACCAGGCCGGACCGGGATTGCACATCGAAGAAGTATGTTGGCATGGCACACTCCGCCCGTGCCCCCTCCCGAGACGCTCAGGCTTTTGGTCGCCCTAGTCTCATGAAGAGAGTTTCGCTCCGATCTGACCGGCTGTCACCCTTCTTCTAACCACGCGCGCCGTGCTGCTTCCTCTAAGGAGGCATGCCAGTCTGGAAAGAGGGGTTCGCGCGTAGACCCTCCATCCGGCGTAGCTATGCACCGCTGGTATGCCACGTCTGATAACTGAGCGATTGAGGCCGGGCGATCAGCGTGAGACATGCAAAGCTCGAAAGCGCGGCGATGGCGTCGCCGCGCTGGCCCTTAGTTGGGTGTTTCCTCCCTAGACTTCGGGCCGCTCCTTGTGGGCGGCCCTTTTTATGTCTGGGCTGCCGGCTTGTAGCGGGCGCCTCCCCCTCCCGGCAAGCACCATCTTTCATCAGCCTGTGAGAGGTGGTGATATGATGCGCAGGTATGCCTGCCCGAGAATGTACCCCTTCCCTGACATTCAACCTGACAGGATTTTAGGGGGAGAAAACCGTGGTTTACCGGTCAATCTTGCGATGTGCGCTCAACACATTGGGCGTGGCGATGTAGGGGTGGATTGGCTTCTCATAGACAATTGCTAAGTTCGCAGGGCTAACCTCGGCTCCGGAGGAGGACCTTACCGTGGCTGCTACCGTGTTTAGCGTCGAAGAGACTGAGACGTTCGCCAGTGCAGCCCGCGATGCCATAAACGCACGTCTGAAGTCGCTGCCGGAAGGTGTGCTGGCGGACTTCTGGGAAATCGTGGCGAAGGGGTATAATAGGGCCGACCCTCCCAAGGCGGAGACCGCCATGTCCGTAGGCTTGTAGGATGGCGAGCGACGGCTATCGACCGTCACTCCTTGAAACCTCAACGCCGGTCGCCGTGCCCGTGCTGAAGCTTCTCGATTGTCTCCAGCCCCTCGCGCCGCGCCTTTTCTTCCGTGGGTTGCCGCCGATCTGAACGCTGCAAAACCCTGCCTTCGTGTCGGATCGTCCAGTTCCAGCTGCCTGGGGCCTTGGAGTCTGGAGTGACATGCAGGGCGTAGGGGTGGGTGTCCTGTCGTGTCTCGCTCATCGTGTCATTCTCACGCGTGCAGTTCGCGATAGTGGAACGCGGCGGACCCGGTAGCACCTGCCGCAGGGTTCCATAAAGCCCGCGTCCAGGTTGCCGCTTACGCGAACGGCTCCGCATTGGCTCGGTCGCGCTGCGCCCGATATCCCGAGCTTTTTGAATTCCAAGCAGCCTTGCCTGACGAGTTGAGCGTCAGCGTTACGGTCATTTTTATGCGATGGCGGCGGCAATCTTTTCGGACAAGCTGTAAGACGATGCGGTCATCTCCAACGAGCGTCCAAGCCTGAGTGTGGAAGTCTTATGGGGCTGAACGAACCGTTCTTGGCGGCTGGGCGTTTGGCTCCCTGCCTCGATAGCTCAGGAAATATGGAGCTTCTAATGCGTAAAATTCTGCTCGTGACTGCGGCCCTTGGCGGCCTGCTACTCCAAGATACCTCCAGCTTTGCGCAGGGTTTCCGGTTCGGCCCTGGCGGTGTGGAAGTCGATGATGGGCGCGGTTTCCGCGAAGAGCGTGAAGAGCGCCGCTATCGTCGGATGTGCCGCGAGCTTCGCGACGCTTGCGAGAACAAGGATCGCTATGGTGAGGAAGGGCAGGGTAATTGTCGTCGTTATCGTCGCACTTGCGGCTGACAGGATGTGAACTTGGGACGCTAAGCGCAGCGCGCCCATGTGACGGCCAAGCTGGTCCATTAAAGATGACGCTTGGTCGTCGAACTGGAACGAGCACTTCACACGTTTGACGCTGCTATAGGAGGAGCTCCGCATGAGGATGCTGTGGGTTACAGCACTCGTAGGTTTGAGTTTTTTGGGCGCGATAAGCTCGGCCTCAGCCCAGCGAGGGGGGCGTGACTACGGTTCCGACGAGGGAGAGTATGGCAATCGAAGCTATGGCGAGCGCAACGGCAGTGGTCATGGTCGCAGGTACGATGACGATGATGATCGATCACGTGAACGCGGCCGCAGCTACGATAATGGCCAAGATAACGAGCGGCGTCGCAGATACGATGAAAATCGGGATCGCCAGTTCGGTCGCGGGTACGACAAGGATAACCGGGAACAGAAGCGTGATCGTGGGTCCCAAGAGGAACCTGAGGCTGAGTTCGACGAAGACGAGTACCTGCGTTGCAACCCGGATGTCGCCCGAGCCGTGGAACGAGGCCAAATGCCGTCTGGGGATTTCCATTACAGGACATTCGGGCGCCATGAGAGGCGACACCTCACCTGCCCGATGAAGCTTTAAGGCCCCGTCGCAAACGCCGGCCCGCTGACGCACTGGCCCTCCTAAGGGCCCAAGTGGTTCCATATCCTCCAAGTCAGCGAGCGTACTGCGGCTTACCTGAACTCCCGATCTGGGAGTTGGAAGCCATAACGGAGTTCAGGCTTAGCTAACTGCCCTCAGCCAACCTTCATCCGAGCCATGTTGCGTATCGGCTCCGTCGTGCCTTGCCACGATGTGCCCCGCCAGCTTGTTATCAGATCAGGCGGCGGGGCTCGCTGAAAGGCCGATCACGATCGGATCGGGATGTAGGATGGTCATATCCGAAATCAGGCAGGGGCGGGGTATGGCCGAGGCAGGCGAGGATCCACTCACCGTTCTGAGCACCCTGATCGCCCAAGCGGAAGCGCACCGGGTTGATCAGATGCTGCGCATTGCCGACCTCCTCTCGGATGATCAGCCCGCTGACGAGGCTGAGCGAGCCCTGACGACCATAGAGGGACTGCTGGCGTCGATGCGAGCTAAACGCGCGGTGATGCTTTCGGAGCGAGCGAGATCATAGGTGTGATCCCGAAGCGTCCTCCTCGGAACCACGTGGTCTGACCGATCCTGCTTCCAGGTTGCTCGGACGGCGAACGGCTCCCTCGGATTTTTGAATTCTAAGCAGCTTTCCCTGACGGATTTGAGCGTCAGCTTTACAGTGGTTTTACGGACATTTTTAGCCAAGTAGATTGATGGCTGTCGAAGCCGATATCGTAGCTCAGCCGACGTTGACTTCGTTTGAGGCGGCGTGACGTCTCTAATATCCGCCTGTTGCGCACGAGCACTTAGCTTGCCAAGATCGATGCCCTCCTCACCCAGATCCGTGGTGTAGGTGTTGAAGCTCTCGGACTTAAGCATCAGTTCGATGTTTGCCGCGACTGAGGCGTCATCCTTGATCAGCAGCATGCGCATGGGATCGATCCTCCAAAGGTTGAGGCATCCTGAACAGACATCGGCAACAAACTGTTAAGCTGCTGTCAGCGCGTGTCACGGCCGGTGATGGCGCGAGCGGCAGGGCCAAGTCCGAAACCCGGTGTGCGTTTCACCGGCAGCGGTCGGTCTCGGCCAGCGCAGTCTCACCACACTTGGGGGGCATGTCCTGGAGCGATTTGAGGTATCCTCGTAACCCAGCGTTCACGCCACGCTGGTAGGTAGAGGTATGACTTCCCTCGTTTCCAGTGTTGTTCAGATCCAGTCTGCCGCCGTGACCCAGCAGATCGGGGTCGCCGTGGCGCGTCAGCAGATCGATGCTCAGCGCGCTGTGGCCGACTTGGTGGCTGGCACAGCAGCGGCGGCCTCGCCGCCGGCTCCTCCCGGCCAAGGCCAGGTGGTTGACCGGCAGGTATAGGCGTCAGTCGGCGAACTTGTAGCGGGCGCAGAGCTTATTGCCGTCCGGGTCGCGCAGGTACGCGAGGTAGATCCGGCCCATCGGATTTTTACGTTCTCCCGGCGGGTCTTCTGCTGAGGTGCCACCGTTGGCGATACCGGCTTCGTGCCAAGCATTGATCTCTTCCGGGCTGTCCCTCACGAACCCAATGGTGCCGCCGTTCCCAGCGGTCGCCGCCTTCCCGTCGATTGGCTTGGTGATGACGAACCGGCTGCCTCGGTGAGCGTAGACCAAGCGCCCCATCGTATCCGTGGTGCCAAGTTCGCCACCCATAGCCGCAAAAAGCGCGTCGTAGAACGTCTTCGACTTGGCTAGGTCGTTGCTGCCAATCACGATGTGGCTGAACACGTCGTTTGCTCCCTTTGTAGTTCGACCGCTGGGCTACCGTGCCCGAGGCCCTGGCCGCAAGCTGGAGCCCGGTGTGCGGTTCACAGGCAGCGTCTGTGGCGCCTACCTGAGCACTCTCGCCGCCTGAGTGCTTCGTCACCAATGCCTGTCGACGGGGCGCGAACGATCTACTCGGTGTGCCTGCTGTCTATTTAACGCGTGGCTCAGCCATCGATCTGACCGTATTATGCATCAGACGCATGGCCGACATTTGGTATTTGATATACCAGAAGGGAGCGGACGCTGTCATAAACGCCTCAACGCAAACGCCTCTCAGGACAGCCTTCAATGACCGCTCTGCTTCTCGCCTCTGTCGTCGCTGCTGGTGCTGCCAACGTCGCTCTGGTCGCCTTCGTGGCTGACCGCCTGACCCCGAAGAGCAGCGCCTCCGTCATCACTGCTGGTGAGCTTGCTGTTGTGAACGACAACGCCCCGGTTGCTGCGACTGTGAAGCTCGCTGCCTAACAGCACTCAAGCCCTCTTTAAGTACACGAGATCATCAGCCCCGCCCAATCATGGCGGGGCTTTTCTGTGTCTGGGTTGTGCCGAGCTACCCCGATCAACCCTCAGAGATAAATGATCAGCTTCTTCCTTCGGTGGTGAACACAACGCCGAGACACCGCTCCGTGCGGCGCACCACCTGACAGCGCTTGCGGATACCGGCGCTCTGGATCGTGAGCGTGAACTCATCAGGCAAGCCAGCCGTCTGCCCCACCTCGATGAGTGCTCCGTGAGCCGAGGTTTCTCGCACCAGACACTCAAATGGGTACGACCAACCCGGAGGTTGCAACTCACCAAGCCGAAACAGGTCGTAACGAGGTGCTCTGCGCTGCTCTAGGGTCTGGACTCGATCAGCACCAGAAGGCGATGACGGCAGCGAGTGCGACGGCCGAGGCGTAGTTTCGGGCCAACTTGTCGTAGCGGGTGGCGATG
>NZ_LMNL01000024.1:10322-22437 GCF_001422985.1 Methylobacterium sp. Leaf117 | reverse complement strand
TAGACTTCGAGCATGAAGAACGAGCCCGTCAGATAGAGCACGTTCACGAGCCCGCTCATGGCGGCCACGCCAATAAAGGCCGTGCGGCACCGCGCCAGGGCCTGGGGGAGCTCCGAAGAGCCTTTATGCATGATCACAGGCTTCCTTGTTTCGACAGAAGACTTGGCCATCCATCATCTGCGAAAACATCATACAGTGATTTTCTGCCCTCGCTGGTAGACACCACACGCTCACGCAGATCAACGGACAAGACAGTCCGCGTGCGGCTTCTCAAGGATAGCCGTTCATCGGGTCTCAGTTCTGATGCCACGAGAGCAAGTTCCCCGCGGGCTGCTCCGAAGCTCTGGTGTGGATCGGCGCCGCTGTGTGTAAGCCGCCCTAAATCACGTGAGTGCAGCGTTGCCGTGATGCACGTCGAAATCGAAGACAGAAACACGCTCGGCGCCTGCCTGGCTCTGGCATACATAAAGGACCGCAGCCATCGACTCAGATTGACGTTCTTCATCTCGCCAACGAGCGGCTGCAGGATGGCCGCCGAATAGACCCCGTAAGCTGACCGCCAATTCTCTTCGCGCAAAGAGATCCAATCGGCACCGGGCTGGAAAACCGCCCGATTTACGGACCAAGCCAGTAAACATTAGATAAAAGTTTCCAGGGCGCGCTGTTTTGTCGCGGTATGGTGGGGCGAACTTATTTGGCACGCATCAGCAGCCAAATAATGATGCTCACTCCCCAGTGAGTCGCGGCCTCTCGGCGATGCCTACTAAGCCGAATACTGAAGCTCGGCAGACCGCGTAACTGATCTACTTAGCGCAGAATTCATTTGACGGCTGTCAATAAATTATTAACCCTCTCGTCCTGGGCCAACGCTAGTTCCAGGAAGAATTAGAGGACGCCGCGACATGTCAAATTTAAATGCCCAAGAAAATTTCTTCATAGGCGCACCAGAAGATCAATGCAGAATTCAAGCCATGTCGGATGTCGATGAACGTGGTATTAGCAAAATACTCACGACTGGATCTGGTACCAATCGCCCTACACTCGTGCTATTTGACTTGAATGTGAATAGAAGTTTTGCTGTAAATAAAAACGTTTACAATATCGATCTGTTTTCTCTGTTTTATTAAAATAATAATGGCTTACTGCTATTGAATACTATTATAGGTGCAACTTAATACAATCTGCCTAAAGCTTTGCGGAATCCGACAATTGATTTTGCGACGCGGGTAGCTGGATCGTCTCAGCGTCCCGGGATGCGCCAGCAGAGGCGGTCTCATAGGTCAACACCGCCGAACTCGTGCGCAGCGCGGGCAAAAGCGAAAACCCTATTCCTTTTATCGTGCGTGCCGACGAGTCCTCATAGCACTGTGGTCTTCAGACGTCTTGCACGACTTAGAGCGCCTATAACAGTTGAGGCAGCAATGGCGACACCTGCAGCACGACTGGTACTATCTACTGACTTCGTAGGGGCCAAAGCTTTAAACCCGTAATAACAGGATCAATATACAATCTATACAGAACCATAAGATTGTATTACGTTCGAGAATAATCTAACTTATCCCGCGGATGAGTTTCAGATTTTTGAATATTATGCATATATAGACAGCAAATATTTTTAATATTGTATATTCTACTTGCATATCGGAAAAACACTCAATAAGTTCATAAAATAATCCCGATCAACACTAGAAGCCGGGTCAACGGGCGGAGAAGTTAACCATGGCCGAGAACCGAATTGCTCTTGAGAATCAGAAACAGGGCACCGCCAGAGCAGTCTGGGACGCACCGGCTAGCAGTCAGATCGAGGGTTTTACCACCGATATCAGCTACGACATCGGCCAAACGGTCGCCTTCAAGATCAATGTCAACGCCTCGCCGGCTGACGAAGTCCCGTACCAGGTCGAAATCTACCGCCTTGGCTATTATGGCGGCGACGGTGCGACGCTGGTCACAAGCTTTAAGAACAATGACGGTACCGTGCAACCAAACCCAATAAAAGACTCACGGGGCTTGGTCGATGCTGGCAACTGGAGCGTCACTGACAGCTGGAGCATCCCGGCTGACGTAGTGTCTGGCGTCTATCTCGCCAAGGTGCAGCGTTTAGACGCCAGCGGTAACCCCATCCAGGGTGCGACCAATCAAATTCCTTTCATTGTCCGCGATGACACGCCAGCCGACGGAACGAAGAGCGACATCGTCCTGCAGACATCGGATACGACTTGGCAGGCCTATAACGGCTGGGGCGGCAATAACGGCCAGATAGCGGGAAACTTCTACGGTGGCTTCGACCAGCCGGACGGCCAAACAACTGACCCAGGCCCGTTCAATCAGGATCGTGCCTACGCGGTCAGTTACAATCGGCCAATCCTCACGCGCGACGGCGGTGGCGCCGCGGCAGGAGCGCAGGATTACCTGTTCGGCGCAGATTATGCCGCTATCCATTGGTTGGAGAGAAATGGCTACGACGTATCTTACATATCTGGAGTCGACACTGATCGCCTCGGACCGGACGCGTTGATTGGGCACAAAGCTTATATCTCGGTAGGACATGACGAGTACTGGTCCGGCGGTCAGCGAGCTAATGTCGAAGCGGCGCGCGACGCAGGTGTGAACCTGCTCTTCTGGAGCGGGAATGAAATGTATTGGAAAACACGTTACGAGGACAGCATCGATGGCACGGGTACGGATTATCGCACGCTGGTCTCTTACAAGGAGACTTGGGCGAACAACTCACTGAACGCCGGTCCGGCAGATTATGCCAACATCGACCCGTCTAGCGAGTGGACGGGGACGTGGCGCGACCTTCGCTTTGTCAACGCAAAAGACGCGAACGGCAATCCGATTGCGTCTGGGGCATTGCCTGAGAACGAGCTCACAGGCCAGCTCTTCGGCCCTGATGGAAACTCGGAAGGTGCGGCGCTCGACGTTCCTGCGCCTTTTGCTGGCTTGAGGATGTGGCGCGATACGGAGGTGGCACAAACGGGCAAGCTGGACATGGCGCCCGGCATTCTCGGCTACGAGTGGGACACCTCGCCCGAGGACGAGTACCGCCCTGCCGGTCTAATCAAGCTCTCCGAGACGACCGTGCCATGGCCCGCCATCGTCACCGACCAGGGCAACCGCGAGTCACCGGGGATCGCCACTCATAATCTATCGCTCTACCGCGACCCTGAGAGTGGTGCACTCGTCTTCGGCGCTGGCACGGTTTTCTGGAGCTGGGCACTCAGCGACGAGCACGATTCCTCGCCTTACGGTGGTAACCTCGAGAACACCGCCATCCAGCAGTTCACGGTGAACATGTTTGCGGACATGGGCATCCAGCCAGCCGTGGCAGATGCCTTTCTGACATCGTGGGGCCTCCGCAGAGCTACCGCCTCGTCCGACAGCGTCGCGGCTACAACCACGCTAACAGATCTACCCGACAGCGTCGCAGCTCGCCAAGTCGTGACCATCACCGGAACGGCGACGGACAACGACGGCAACACCGCGACCACTGACGGGCGGGTCGCTGCCGTCGAGGTCTCCCTCGATAACGGTGCCACGTGGCGCGTGGCGGAAGGCACGACCAACTGGTCCTACGAGTGGCGGCCCACGATGGAGGGAACCTACAGGGTGATGTCGCGGGCTATCGACGACAGCCTGAACGTCGCTCAAGCGCCAGCCTCGACAGACACCGTGCAGGTCACTGCGCCGATTCGGCCGGACACTTTCAGTCTGTTCGACGATACCACGCCGATCAACGCCACCTTAAACAACGATTCAGGCGCAGCTAACGGCCTCACGCTCGGCATGAAGTTTATGACCACCGAGGCAGGCCAGATCACGCAGCTCAGATACTACCGGGATGCCGCCGACGCGAACGACACGGACGTACGGGAAGGCAACCTGTGGGGCCCGAATGGCGAGGTGGTGGCGACGGCGACCTTCACGTCGGGAGTGAACGCGTCCGGCTGGCAGGTCGCGACCTTGTCGAGCCCCGTGTCGGTTCTGGCGAACGCCGAATACATCGTCTCGTACCGGACCACCAACAACTACGTGGCTACAAATGGCTTTTTTGACCCGAACCGCGAGCAAACGTATGATGGGATCGATAACGATGCGTTCAGCGAGCCCTTTGGTGTCCTGAGTGCGCCGCAGAGCGTGGTCAGCTCCGGTGCGAGCTTGGATGGCAACGGCGTCTTCCATTACGGCTCCGGCACTGTCTTCCCAAATAACACGTTCTCCGCTTCCAACTATTGGGTCGACGTGACGTTCGACCCGACGGATGGAGCCAGCAACGAACCACCCGTCTTCACCTCGCCAACCGCTTTCTCCCTCGCGGAGAACAGGCTCCAGGCAGGAACAGTGTCGGCCACCGACCCGAACGGGAACGCGCTGAGCTACGCCATCTCCGGCGGCGCGGATTCTGTCCTGTTCACGATCAACGCGGTGACCGGCGCCCTGAGTTTCAAGGCGGCACCAAACTTTGAGGCGCCGACAGATGCAGGCGCGAACAACGTCTACGACGTGGGCGTGAGCGCCTCCGACGGCATTGCACCACCTGTCCAACAGGCGGTTGCGGTCACTGTCACCGATGTGGCGGAGGGGCTTGGGTTCGGATTCAACGGTGCGACGCTTCAGGCGCAGTACCTGTTTGACAACGACGGCGCCTACAATCCTCCAGGCGTCCTTGGTGACACCCGAACCGAGGTCGCGGTCGACGGCGGTGGCCCCGAGATCGAGGCGCTGGCCGAACAAGCGGGCAACCCCGGCGAGGTTGGAAATGACGGGCTCGGGCTTGTCGACATCAACTTCGAGAACAGCCGGATCGTCTACACATTCCCCGTCTCCTCGAGCTTGCCGCAGCCGCTCAAGTTTGTCCCGAATGCCTTCAACGGCCCCATAATCTCTGATGTGGGCGATGCCCTGCGCTCGATCGTAAGCGCCACGCTCGTCTCACAGTCGGGATTTGTAGGCGATCCGAACGGTATCGAGCAGAGCGACATCTTAGTCACTCCGGACTCGATCTACCTCTATGTCGGTGGCACGCAGCGCTCCAATGGAGCCACGGTTGAGGTCGAGGTCACCTTCGCGAACGAGATACCGGTCATCACAGGGGGCGAGACCCGGTCGGTCTCCGTCGACGAGAACCAAACCGCGGTCGCAACCATCACTGTAACGGATGCCGACGCGGTTGATAGCAAAACCTTCAAGATCACAGGCGGTGAGGATGCCGCGCTCTTCGACATCGACGCGAGCACAGGCGAATTGGTGTTTCGTAGCCCTCCCGACACCGAAAACCTCCCGTCCCAGGGGACTACCCCTGGTTTTCAGGTACAGGTCCAAGTTGCGGATGCTTACGGGGGAGCCGACACCCAGACCATCGCGGTTACCGTCAAGGATGTGAACGACGTGGCGCCAACCGTCACCTCGGCAGCAACAGCGAGTGTGCCGGAGAACACCACTGCTGTGTTGACCTTGACCAGCAGCGACCCTGACACGGTGGGCGGACCTATCAGCTATAGCCTGGTCACGGGAGCCAATGCGGCGGCTGACAACGCGCTCTTCCAAATCGTGGACGGGAAGCTCTCCTTCATTTCTGCCCCAGACTTCGAGGGTACGCACGTCCCTGGTTACACCGTAAACGTGCAGGCCTTCGACGGCATCAACACCACGGTTCAGACCATCGCTGTCACCGTCACAGATGTGCCCGATGGACCCGTCAATACCGCGCCAGTCGGTGCCAATGATGCGTTCACCGCGAGCGAGGACACAGCGCTCGTGGTTGCGGCGGCCAACGGAGTGCTCGCCAACGGCCCGTCAATACCGCGCCAGTCGGTGCCAATGATGCGTTCACCGCGAGCGAGGACACAGCGCTCGTGGTTGCGGCGGCCAACGGAGTGCTCGCCAACGACACCGATGCTAACGGTGATCCGCTTACCGCTTCCTTGGTGAGCGGGCCCACCAAAGGCGTGTTGTCGCTGAGTGCCAATGGTGCCTTCTCGTACACGCCCGGTGCGAACACCAACGGGGTCGACAGCTTTACCTACGCTGTCTCGGACGGGAGAGGCGGTACCGACACCCGCTCCGCCACCATCACCGTTGCGCCCGTGAATGACGCACCAGTCGCGGCGGCTGACACCTTGGCGAGCCAAGCGGGTGTGCCAGTGACGGTCAGCGCGGCGACACTGCTTGCCAATGACACCGACGTCGATGGTGACACCCTGTCCCTCACAGGTGTGACGGCGGGCTCGGGCGGTACGGTCGCGCTGAGCAACGGCCAGGTCACCTTCACCCCCACAGCTGGGTTCACCGGACAGGCGACTTTCACCTACGCCCTRTCCGACGGCTCAGGTGGCTCCACAACGGGCAACGTCGCTGTCTCAGTGACGGCCGGCCCCACCGAGCCGCAAACTGCGCAATACACCAGCGGAACGGCTGGAAACGATGTGATTGACCTATCGTCCCGCGGAACCCGGCCACAGCTGGCTAACGGCCAAGANCCGAGCCGCAAACTGCGCAATACACCAGCGGAACGGCTGGAAACGATGTGATTGACCTATCGTCCCGCGGAACCCGGCCACAGCTGGCTAACGGCCAAGATGGCAACGATACGATCATCGGCGGCTCGGGCAACGACACCCTCAACGGTGCTGCCGGGAACGACGTTCTGACCGGCGGCCTGGGCAAGGACACCCTCACCGGCGGCACGGGAAGCGATACGTTCGTGTTCACCAGCGTCGCAGGGGCGGGAAGTGGCACGAACACGACTACTGGGCGGGACGTCATTGCGGACTTCCTCAGCGCGCAGGACGACCGGATCGACCTTGCGGGTATCGATGCGATTGTGGGAGGTGGCGACGATGCTTTCAGCCTCATCGGCACCGATGCTTTCACCGCCGCCGGGCAAATCCGCTACGTCGTGCAGGGCAGCACGACCATCATCGAAGGCAATGTCTCGGGAACCGACGGCGCTGAGTTCCAAATCCAACTCTCAAAGGCCGTCACTCTGACAGCAACCGATTTCCATCTTTNGACCATCATCGAAGGCAATGTCTCGGGAACCGACGGCGCTGAGTTCCAAATCCAACTCTCAAAGGCCGTCACTCTGACAGCAACCGATTTCCATCTTTGATCCCAGTGATTTGTTCCAACCCGCTTTGGCCCATTCTATAACGTTCAGTGCGGGAATGACTCCGCATCAGCAGGGCCGAGTTGCGTTCAAATCAGCGATTTTAAATTCCGAATAGCGTTTCCCGACGGGTTTGAACGTCAGCTTTACGGTCATTTCTCCGACTAAGTCGGCGATCCAAGCGTTAAGCCTTGTGAGGCTTGCCCTGGCTGAGCGGAAGCGCAACGCAATCGTAGTATTCAGACCCGGCAGCGACGCTGCTGCCGGGCTGACAGGTACCAAGGGTTTGACCGAGCGCGGAAGCGTTAGTGAATGGCGTCGTTGGCCCAGGCATGAACGTAGTCAACGTTCAGCTGTGTGGTCGGCATGGAGGCGTCGTACTTGCCCGGCCAGCTGCCGGTGTCACCCACCGCCAGGTTGACGACCATGTACATCGGCTTGTGCATGTCACGCGGAGTTGCCATCTCGGCCACCTTCGCACCGTCGATATACCATTCCAGCGTGTCCTTCTGCCAATCGACCCCGAAAGTATGGAACCCTTCCGTCAGATCGTCCGTCTGCACGGGGAAGCTCGTCAGGGTATGACCGCCGATCGAGGAATGCGCTGTGGCGTAGGCGGTGTCCTTGTCGTGGCCCAGGAACTCGAGAACGTCGAGTTCGGCCGGCCACGTCCCGTCGGCGTTCAGCAGCCAGAACGCCGGCCACATGCCCTGGCCCGCCGGCAACTCGGCGCGCATCTCGAAGTAACCGTAGGTCTGGGCGAACGACTTGGCCGTGGTGAGCACGCCCGAGGTGTAGGCCAGGTTCAGCGGGTTGCCGTCGTGATCCGGAGCCGCCGTGATGCTGAGGACGCCGTTCGAGACAGAGAACGGGTTCGTGCCGACGGATTTGTCCGAGTAATACTGCGCCTCGTGGTTCGACCCCAGGGTCCGATCCTGGCTGGTGCCGACGCCAAGCGCGCTCTTCCACACCGTGCCTTGGCCGTTGGCCGAAGCGCTGAGGGTGTTGAACTCCTCCGCGAAGCTCAGCTTCATGCCCGGATGCGATGGGTCTGCCGGCAGGGCGAAGTCGCCGGCCTTGAGGTTCGCGACCGCCAGGTTCTGCAACACGAGCGTCTCGCCGCCACCGAGCGCGATGACGGTGTCCGAACCGTCCTGCTTGGCGGCCATCTTCAACTCGGAGAAAGTGTGCAGGTCGACACCCTCCAAGCGGACCTTGTCCTGACCGGAGGTGAAGTCGGTGATTCGGTTGGTGCCCTCGCCCTTAGCGATGACGAAGGTATCGGCCCCGCCGCGGCCGGTCAGGATGTCGTTGCCGGCCTTGCCGTTGAGGGTCTGGGCGCCGCCATCGCCGGTGATCATGTTGTTGAGGCTGTTGCCGGTGCCGCTCTTGGCATTGCTGAAGCTCAGGTTCTCGACGTTGTCGGGCAGGATGTAGTCGCGCCAGGCGATGTGGACGGTGTCCACCCCGCCGCGGGCCGCCTCAATGACCTGATCGCTCAGCTGCCAGATGTGGTAGGTGTCGTCGCCTGCGCCGCCCTTCAGGACCGCGCCGCCCTTGTTCCAACCCCAGATGTCGTCGTGCCCGACCGTGCCACTCAGGGCTTTGACGGCATTGTTGGCCTTGATCATGTGGGTCGGCGTGGCACTCGCATGAGCTTGCTCGCCCGTGGAGACCGGCGGCGTTGCGGGAACAGGCGCCTCGGGCGTCGCGGGGGGCGCAACCACGACGGGTGGTTTTGGAGTTACAGGCTGCTGGGGCAGGGGCGTCCCTGCAGAGGCTCCGACGACGTCACTGGACACCAGCGCGTCGCCGGCGTGAACGACGTTCAAGCGGCCCACCGCGGCTCCGTTCTCATGGATCTCGTAGGTGTGAAGCGCGCCCCGGCTGCTGATCTCGACCATGTCGGTATCCGCGGCAAAGCCACGAAACACTAGCGTGTCTCCCCCAGCGATGCCCACTCCCTGAAAGTCGGTGATCCGATCGAGGGCACTTCCAGTCCGGGTGGCCGTGTCGGCGAGGTCTGCCTTATCGAAGACGAAGTGGTCTGCTCCGGCCCCACCCGTCAGGGTATCAACACCACGCCCGGCAACGATCGTATCCTGACCGGTGCCGCCGTTGATCTTGTCCTTGCCCGAGCCGCCGATGATAACGTCATTGCCGCCCCGACCCGCGATCAGCTGAGGCTGCACGCCGCGTGCAGAGAGGTCGATCCGATCTGCGCTTGCAGTACCTGCGGTGTATTGTCCCCTCAATGGGATTGTATTCGCCATTTTTCACTCACATTTCGCTTCCGACGGCGAGAGCCTAAAGCACTACTATAAAGTTAACGCAACCCCCTACTTGATCATTGGGATTTTAATTCTAGGTTTCGCAACCACCCGTTCCAGTATACAACCGCGATCGGAGATCGACTTCGGTACCGAAGATCCTATCAGCCACAATTTTGATGTATTTTTACTCCTCGTATCAGGAGATATATTGCATTATTATGAAGCAAGATAAATTATTGATAGGACTTTTCTCAAGATTATGCACTACAAACACCTAAATATTCTTACTTTGCTGTGCCAGGAACACGGCATTGGCAACCTTTGATTATGCAGATAATCTATGCTGAAGAGCGGCCCGCGGACCACCGCAGCCACGTTCGGCTCAATCAAGGGCGCAGCTTACGCGGGCACTGCGGCGAATAACACGTTCCACAGCACGGCCAATGACATGACCCTGATCGGTGTCGCCGGGGCCATATCTACGTTATTGGGGCTCAGAAAACCAAGATCGTCGAGAATGCTGGTGAGGGCACCTACGCCGTCACGGTCTATGATGGACGCTACACCGCAGGACTGCCCACCTGGAACCCGGTAGGCGAAGCGTTCCGACCCACCGTGCTCGGCAACGACGTGATCGACATAAGCCCAGCGGCAAGCCGCGCTCAAAAGTTTCCCCAGGCCGCCTCCTTAAGGATGAGCTTCTCCGGATTCAGATCGGAGATCGCCGGACGAAGGCGTGGGGTCTTGATCTTCAGGGATCTCGGCCGCTTAACCTTATCACTCTTCAGGCCGCCGTACTCGGAGCGCCCCCGGTAGTACGTAACCTCCGTCACCGCGACAGAACGAATTGCTTCGGCAACCTTCGGTCCTTGCGAAACCGCGATATCGACCTGCCGCAGCTGGCAACGATCTCTTGAGCCGTATGGTTCTTCCGCCCCATGATGACCTCCTCCACAGGGCTCAAAGTCATAATTTAGGAACACCAATCTTCAGCGGATTTAGTAGCTTTTGATAATGAATTTAAATTTATAAACTAATTGATTTAATTATACAGCGGCATTAGATACGACTCGATCATTTAGCGAGTGACTGTGTATCGCCTAGCTTTCCAAAATAACATTGAGATATCGATTATCTCGTAGCGTGAGGAAGACATGTCCTACGCAGTGATACTCAACGAAACGTTCTCGTCATCCTCGATCCTCACCAAAGGTGCCGCCTATGGAACGGTGGACCAGGGCGACATGATCTGGTTCCATCCCAACAACTCTGGAACGGCTTTCGCCAACGGTGACATGANTCCTCACCAAAGGTGCCGCCTATGGAACGGTGGACCAGGGCGACATGATCTGGTTCCATCCCAACAACTCTGGAACGGCTTTCGCCAACGGTGACATGACGTCGGGTCATTGGCTGAACCGTCAGTTTGATCCGGTGAGCATTGCGGATGGCAACCTCGTCGTCACAACCCGGCCGGTGCCGAATGCGACGGGGGAGCGCGATGGGTTCACGACCATCGGAGGTATCGTCACCATTGATCCTGGCGCCCTCGATCCGAGCAAGGGCATGTCCTTTGGCTATGTGCAGATGGACAGCTTGTTCGGAGGCGCCAGGGTCAGAGCCGGGCGCCCGGCCGTGNGCGACGGGGGAGCGCGATGGGTTCACGACCATCGGAGGTATCGTCACCATTGATCCTGGCGCCCTCGATCCGAGCAAGGGCATGTCCTTTGGCTATGTGCAGATGGACAGCTTTTCTATTCCCAATGAACTTGGGCGCACGGGTTGGTATGGTGGAGCGCTGTTCGGCAAGAACCGTGCAGATTGGCATGAAGAGATTCAGCTGAGCGAGACTTCCAACAACCGTTTGGCGGTCGGAACGCACTGGGACATGCTTGGTCCGAATCCTTATAACGATGCCTTATTCACAAGTAACGCTGATATCGGCATGGCCACGCTCAACAACGTATGGGTGACCACACGTGCCACTTTCGGCGTCGAGGGTGGTGTTCTCTGGGAGGTCGGTCTGCAGGGCGAGCCGCTGCACGCGACCTACCGCAGCGAGATGCCCGAGCAGGGCCGTCCCAGCGACCTCGAGCTGGTCATTCAGACGCAGGTTCCGCGGGGTAATCAGTTCGAGACGCAGACGCAAACGCAGAAGTACGACAATGTGATCTTCGCCGAAGCAGGCCTTGAGAATGGGCGTGTTGTCGATGTGGTCAGCACCCGACTGGATCTCAGCGACCACAATTTCGCCGCGCTCCACTACCTCGGCAATCACACCTGGGAGATAGATGACAATTTGTGGGTTGGCAAAGCGATTGCCAAGACGATCATCGATGTGAGAACGGATACGGGCTCGCACATCAGTGCCAGCGGCGTTGATGCAGATTTCTACCAGGCCGCGTACGGTGATCAGCTCGCCCAAACGGGTATGACAGCGGATCGACACTACAATACGATCGGCTGGAAGGCTTTGCTCGATCCCAATGCGGTGTTCAACACCGCCTACTACCTGAGCACCAACCTTGATGTGGCGGCTCTTAATATCAACCCGCTTCAGCACTACCTTGAGGTTGGCGAAGCGGAGGGCCGCAAGCCAACCAGTGAATTATTCGATCCGGACAACTATTACGCTGCTCATCCCAATGTGAAAGCAGCTGGTCAGAGTGCCATGATGCACTTCATGACGTCGGACAACATCCACGATCTGTCTTCGGATCTCAACTACGAG
>NZ_LMNL01000024.1:1585-10260 GCF_001422985.1 Methylobacterium sp. Leaf117 | reverse complement strand
ACCTTCAGCTACACCCTTTCCGATGGAGCCCAGCACAGCGCGATCGGCAACGTGACCGTCAACGTCGCGCCCGCCCCTCCGCCACCCCCGCCGCCTCCGCCGACCCAAACCACGGCGCAGTATACGACGGGCGACGACGGCGCGAACGTCATCAACCTCTCAGCCCGATCAACGCCCCAGCTGATTGCTGCCAAGGGCGGCAACGATATCGTCACCGGTGGCTCGGGCAAGGACACGATCAACGGCGGCGAGGGCAACGATGTCCTCACCGGTGGCCTTGGTGCCGACCGCCTGACGGGTGGCGCGGGCGACGATCGCTTCGTATTCACCAAGGGAGATCTGGCCGGCACCGCTGTCGCGACCGCCGTGCTCGACCGTGTAGACGATTTTACCGGTGCCGGTGTGCCAGGCGGCGATGTTCTCGTCTTCCAGGGCTTCGATCCTGGCGCCACCCTCGTCCACCTTAGTGCCAGCAACACGCTGCACAGCTACGAGGTCCGGGAAGGCGGAACGGCTGTCGGCCGCCTCACCGTGGTGCACGCCGGCCCCGCGCTCCTTTCGGACGACGTCTTCTTCGAGGGCGCGGCACCGCCCACCCCGCCGCAGACCGCTCAGTACACCGCCGGGACGGCTGGCAACGATCTCATAGACCTATCGTCCCGCGGGACGCGGTCACAGCTGGTCAATGGGCAAGATGGCAACGACACCATCATCGGCGGCTCCGGCAACGACACCCTGAACGGTGCCGCGGGTGACGACCGGATCATCGGAGGCAGTGGTAAGGACACCCTGACCGGCGGCACCGGCGGCGACACGTTCGTGTTCAGCAGCGTCTCAGGAGCTGGAAACGGCACTCATACGACCACCGGGCGGGATGTCATTACGGATTTCGTTAGCGCGCAGGGCGACCGGATCGACCTTGCGGGCATCGATGCGGTGGCGGGTGGGAGCGACGATGCATTCAGCCTTATCGGGACCGCAGCTTTCACCGCTGCAGGGCAAATCCGGTACGTCGTGCAGGGCAGTACAACCATCATCGAAGGCAACGTCTTGGGAGCCGATGGCGCTGAGTTCCAGATCCACCTTTCGAAGGCGATCAACCTGACTGCGAGCGATTTCCATCTTTAATGCCGGTGGCCCGCCACAACCCACTTTGCTCCGTTCCATAACGCCCAAGCCATGAACGGACCTGCATCAGCAGAGCTGTGTTGCATTCAGATCAGCGATTTTGAATTTTGGGCAGTCTTCCCTTACGGGGCTGATCGTCAGGTTTACGGTCGTTTTGCCGACAAGTTGGCACTATGCATCCAATGTGTTGCATCCTGAAGCACCTCAGTTGCGCTTCTTGCTGGCGCTACACCGCATTTTCTCAATCGTCTCTGTTCCTTGCGGGTCGTGTCCGTCAATGAGGTGGAAATTCGGGGTGGACTTGGAGCGGCCATCGGTCAGGCGGCCTGAGGTGGAATTGCTGTGAGGGTGTCGTCGAGCAGGCTCGCGGTGAAGCCAGCCATGCCCTCGATCTGCATGTAGCGGTGCTGGAGCTGCCATTCGTCGTTGGCCTCCAAGAGCACGGCTCCGATCAGACGCTGGATCGAGTCGGTGTTGGGGAAGATGCCCACCACGTCGGCGCGTCGCTTGATCTCCTTGTTGAGACGCTCCAGCGGGTTTGTGGAGTGCAACTTCGTTCGGTGCTGCAGCGGGAACGTCAGGTAGGCGAGCACGTCCTCGCTCGTGGCATCGATGAAGCCTTTGAGCTTCGGCCAACGGTTGTGAAGCTGCTCAGCCAGATGGTGGAGCGCGGCTCGGGCTGCCTCCTGGTCGGGCTGCTGGAAGGCGTGGCGCAGGCCGGCGGCGACCATGGTCTGCTGAGCGCGCGGCACATAAACGAGCGCGTTGCGGGTCCAATGAACCCGGCACCTTTGCCAGGTCGCCTTCAAGACGCGGCGGATGGCGGCTTTAAGCCCCTCGTGCGCGTCCGAGATGACAAGTTGCACACCTGACAGCCCGCGCTTGACCAGGTCGCGCAGGAAATCGGTCCAGAACACCTCGGCCTCGGACGGGCCGATGTGCAGCCCGATGATCTCGCGTCGACCTTCGGTGTCCACCGCCACGGCGACTATGGCGGCTACGGAGACGATGCGCCCGCCCTCACGCACCTTGAGGTAGGTGGCGTCGAGCCAGAGATAGGGCCATGCGCCGGACAGCGGGCGCTTGAGGAAGGCGTTCACCCGCTCATCGATGTCCTTGCACAGCTTCGACACGGAGGACTTCGAGATGCCCGACAGCCCCATGGCCTGCACCAGGTCGTCCACGCGCCGAGTCGACACGCCTGCGATCCACGCCTCCTGGATCACCGCCACCAGCGCCTTCTCGACGGTCTTCCTTGGCTCCAGGAAGCCGGGGAAGTAGCTGCCGGTGCGCAGCTTGGGGATCTTGAGGTTGAGCGAGCCCAGCCGCGTGTCGAGGCTGCGTTCGCGATACCCGTTGCGGTAGGTGCTGCGCTCGCCAGACCGCTCGTAACGACCCGCGCCGATCAGACCGTCCACATCGGCCTCCATCAGGATCTGCAGGACCGTCTCGGCCAGGCTGCGCAGGAAGTTGCCGTCGTCAGCCTTCTGAAAAGCCTCGATCAGTGCCACTCTGTCGTCGGTCATCGGGTGCTCCCGGTTCGGGTTGAAGTCCGCAAACTCCACCTTAGCCGCATGGCCCGATGGCCACCCCAATCCCCGCCAAAGCGGTCCTCGAATTTACACCTCGTCCGCGGATGCTACCTCCTTGCCCGCGCCTTCGCCTCAGATGGCTGCGCACGATCCGAGCCGAGCTCGCCATGCTTGCGGATAGTCCATTGCCAAATCCACTCATCTTTCAGGGTTCGGCGCGACTTTAAGGGCGTACTAGTAGGTGTAGGACTGCAGATCGGCTCTTCAGAATCCGTGCCAAACTCTCCAACGTCATTCAACGATCGAGGGATGAGAGTATTTACTGGTGGTATGACCCTCCGATCTCACAACTATCTTCTCACGAAACGCACCGATTGCATGAAGCACATCAGCGGTAGCAGGCGACCGCCGCGAGGACGAGCCCCAGCGCTGCCCCAAGTTGTGCCCCCGCTAATCCGCCGATCCACCCCCACGGGAGGCCCAGCCAAAGCCCGAGTGCGGCCATCACTATTGCGCCGCACACCAAAACAATTAGCAACTGTTCACCTCTAGACTATCTTATGATAAGATTTATAATTCTGACATTGGTCGACAGCGTCATTAATCTAGAACTTAATATCCACATTACAGAGTTGTCACAAATTGTGATTGACGCTTTATATTCATAGTGGTGGCACGAAGATCAGATAACCATGATCGGTTGATAGACGCCAGCCTTGTACATTCACAAAAATGCAGATATGGAATTTGCTTTAAGTATGAATTAACTAGGTAGAGCTGTTCCAGGCGAGGAGAATGCGCATGCTGCCTGAAGCTGGATATCACAGTCCCTCCACTCACGATGCGTCGCACCATCCGATCAAGATTGTTGCGCAGGCGGTGCTTCCGTTGGAGCAGCCCCAGCGTCTGGAGCGCGTCGCTAAGCGCAGCCTCGACATTGGTGTTGCAGGCGCGGCGTTGTTCCTCCTCCTACCGCTGCTTCTGCTGATCGGCTTGCTCGTTTGGGCCAGCGACCACAAAACTCCCATCTTCCGGCACACGCGGATTGGACGGGGCGGTCGGCGCTTCGGCTGCCTGAAGTTCCGCTCCATGGTAATCGATGGTGATGCCGTTCTGCGCGCGCATCTGGCAGCCAACCCCGCCGCTCAGCGTGAGTGGGAGAAGACACACAAGCTCATACATGATCCCCGTGTGACGCCGCTGGGCTCGGTTCTGCGCAAGACCAGCTTAGACGAACTGCCCCAACTCATGAACGTGCTGCGCGGTGAGATGAGCCTGGTTGGACCTCGTCCGATCGTCTCCGCCGAGGTCGAACGCTACGGCGCGGCCTTCACCACCTGCTTCTCGGTCACACCTGGGGTCACCGGTCTGTGGCAGGTGTCGGGGCGCAGCGATTGTACCTATGCTGAGCGGGTCGCGCTGGACCTCGAATATGCCACGCGCTGGAGCTTCTCGCGCGACATCGTCATCATGCTGCGTACCATCCCGGCTGTGTTGGCTCAGCGCGGGAGCCGCTGATACCTCCAACATTGCTGAAGCGGCGGGGCGAGACGCTGGCTGGCCATCAGGACCCGCCGGAGATGCGGTATTGAAGGCCCTGATGCTCAATACGTTGCTGGGTTTGGATCTGTGCCGCCTTGGGTCGATTTGGCAAGCTGCGGTGCTGGTACCGATCGTTGCCGCTGAGGTGACTTACGGTGGTGTACGGCCGATAGCTGGGCGCACTCAGAAGGGGCCTATCGCAAACACGCGGCGTTTATCCCGCGTTGACCATCTGGCCCGCATGGCGCCTCCGTTTTCGGAGGCCAACCATGAACTTGCCCACTGTCGCTGCGAAGCGCGAACAGCGTGCCAAGGCCGACTTCAAGGGCCGGCACTACGAAGCGACCCTGATCGTACAACCGGTTTCTTGGTACCTACGCCACCCGCTAAGCTACTGTGATATCAAGGAGCCGTTCTCTGGCTATACGTTAAACTCGGGTTCCACCGGGGAGGGCTTCTAGACGATCAGACTCGACACTATACGCCAGGGCTCCAAAACTTCCTCGGTGACCGACGTCGGCATGACCTTCTGTTCAAAGACCGTAGCTAAGGAAGGTGTCAGGCTCGCGAGGTGTTTGCCTTTTCCCAGAGCCTGGAGCGGCTTGGCCGGGATGAAGCTCCGTCCGGACATAGGGCTACGTTTAATCTCGACGGCAAATGACCGCCGTGCTTGCTTTGGTAACATACCTTGTCGATGAGAATATTTTAGATTATGTTTTTCATGAGACGTTCCAACAAGTATTATCTAATAATTTGTATTAGAGTTATTTTATAGAGATCTATCGTATACTGATGCCAGGATGGCGTTTGAAGAGTGGGACGCAGCCTTCCGGAAAATTTCAGCCCAAGCTGCCTTCGTAGCTTTCACGCCTTTAGCTATGGCCGGGTTTTTCTTGATCCATGTGACACGACGCAATCAAACTTGATAAAACTTAATATTGGATATAGTGAGTATTTACATAACCCTTTAAAATGCTACCGAACGCTGATCCGTCGCCATTCGAAGAGCTCAATAGGTCATTCGACCGAATGGGGTAAGTCGATGGCGCTACGGGTCCGCGCAGGTCCCATTTCAGGAACATGCAACGCTCATGAATGATCGGACCATTTCGCCATCGCCTGACTTCCTGGGCCTTACAGCTGGTCTCGTTGCTGCCTACGTCGCCAAAAACTCCGTTCCAGCGACAGAACTGCCGGATTTGATGGCTAAGGTCCATGCCTCTCTAAGTAAGCTGACGAGTACAGCTTCAGTTAAACCTAGTAAGCCCGAGCCACCGACCCCAGCACAGGTTCGCAAGTCGATCACGTCCGATGCGTTGATCAGCTTCGAGGACGGCAAGCCTTATAAGACGCTGCGGCGGCATCTCACCCGGCGGGACCTCTCGCCCGAGTCTTATCGCGCGAAGTGGGGTCTCCCGGCGGACTACCCGATGACGTCCGCTTCCTACTCGGCGCAACGCTCGGAACTCGCCCGGAGCTTCGGCCTGGGTCAGCATCGTCGCAAATCATCCTCCATTGCAGCCGGCGATGAGCAGACGCAGGTTGATGCTGCTCCTGCGAAGCGCCGTGGCCGTTCCTCCAGGGACACAAAGCCATCTGCAGACGCTTGAGGGTGGCGGCGCCTTAGGCTTTAGCCGCAGGCGCAGACACGGTCCCGGCACAAATTGCTGTGGGCCTTACGGTGGGACAGCGTCGGCAATGCTTTAGCTCGTCAAGCTGCAGATGACATCCACGACGCGTGAGAAAACCGGTCTTCCTGGGTCGCCGTGGTTATGTATGCAGAAGCGTGCGGTCGTCGATCTGTGGGACCGTTGCGGGGTGCGCACGGATCAACAGTGTGCGCTGGGTACGCATGATCCTCAGCAAGCTCTCGGCCCGGGCCAGTTCGGCTTGTGTTTCGATCGGGTCTCCCTCGTCCGCAAGCAGTACGGCGATGTGGATCATCTGCTCAACCCGTCGCTCCTCAGCCCGAGCGATGATCCGGCCCAGGGCTCCGAGCCCGTCCTCCTGTGGTCCTGTCATCGAGGCGACCTCAAGGAGCGAGAAGGCAGTGATGGATTTCGACGCCGGCAATCTGGGATAATCAGTATCCAGATTAAAATATCCCGCACCATCAAATGATTGCTGTGATATGTTTTATTGAAATTCGCCTGAATGCCCCAATTATGGGCCATTAGAATCACGTTTACGGTTCGTAAACTTCTAGATACTGATATTGATTCAACGTCGTGGAGTAAATATGAATCAAGGGGCGTGAAATGTCCGACCAGAGACGAGTGCAGAGACAGCCTTGCCGCTTGGATGCGCGAATATTTGTGCCGCAGCTTAGTGCCCCAATCCGTTGCACGATCAAGGACATCTCAACGCTCGGAGCCTTCGTGCAGCCAAACACACGTCAATCAATTCCAGCCAGCTTCGATCTGTCTATCGGAGGAAGCAGCTCGCCCCGCGCATGCCGCATCGCTCGACGTGAGGCTCACGGCTTTGGCGTCGAGTTTCTTGATCCTGTCCGGCACGAAGTCGAGGACCTGCTCATTGAGCACGCCTTCAAGGAGGAAATGATGTTTGATGTACTCTATCCCTCCCTGAGTGGGGAGTTGACGGCGACGAAGATGCGCTTGCGTCAGACGACCAATGCCATCATGGAGTTGATTGAGCGCCGTAGCGCCATGCGTTGGCAGCACACAAGGGCAGCCTAATCCTTCCAGCAGGCCCACGAGAGCCTGCAGCAAAGGAAGCAGATAGGTATCTCGCTCGGGTTCGCTCTGTCGGGTCGTGGCTTGATCATACCTAAAGTCCAGACGACCTCCGCTGCGGTTGCGCCAGTGGGGCTCGCCTGCGGAGCATCGCTCAAGCGTGGGCGCCCCCGTCTTCGGGTTGGCTGCGCTTTACTCCCGGATTGCAGAGTATGAGCATGTCGCATTCTTCCGCCAGTCCATTTTCGCCTCTTACTACACTTAGCAAGCGCGGCGTAGATTTGCTTCTCCATACAAGTGAGCGCCTACACTCAATACGCCAAGGCGCTGAGGCACGGCGTGCCCCCAAACTTGGATGCTGCATCTTCCGGATGATTGTGCGGAGGCCCGACCAGTCCATCGCGCGGATTGAACAAATTTCGACGCGTGATCAGGCTGACGCCCGCCGTGTGGCATCGGAGATGAGCGAAGGCCGCCCCTACGACCTCTGGGGAGAAGATGGTCTGATCGCAACATGTCGATCAGCTGAGCATGCTCGGAAGGAGCCTATCTGAAGCTGATGCGCGCGTTTGGTACGGTTTGAAACCGAGGCGAGTTTTCAGCCCTACGACTTAGCTCATCCGTTCCTACTTGTAATACCAATCCTCATGGATCAGAACTCATGCGCCCACGGGCGCATTCCAATGGACATGATGCGCCAGGGCTGGGCGATGAGCTTGTTCCAAGCGTCGCAACACTGGTCGAGGATGTCGGCATAGGATTGGAAGATCCGGTTGCCGAGCCAGTTGTCGCGCATGAACTGCCAGAGGTTTTCGACTGGGTTGAGTTCGGGTAAGCGAGCCGGAAGAGGCAGCAGGGTGATGTTGCCCGGAACGCGCAGCTTCTTGGTGGTGTGCCAACCGGCCTGATCGAGCAGGAGCACGGCGTGGGCACCCGGAGTGACGGTCGCTGCGATTTCTTCGAGGTGATGGGCCATGGCCAACGTGGTGCAACGGGGCATGACCAAGCCCGCGCCCACGCCTCGGGCCGGGCAGATCGCCCCAAAGATGTAGGCTGACTGCGTGCGCTGATCCTTGGGGGCAGACGGTCGCGTTCCGCGTGCTGCCCAACGCCGGGTCAGGGTGTTCTTCTGGCCGACCCGCGCCTCGTCGCAGAACCAGACCTCTACGGGTTTGCCACCGACAGCCTGCGCGATCTGCGCCAGACGGTGGGGGAAATCTTTTTAGAGCTGCACCCGATCAAGTTGGGTCAAAGGCATCGTAGCCTGCGGCCATCAGGTAGTTACGGCATTCGTCCGGTGTGAAGCGGCCGAAGGCTTGCTNTAGGCCGGCAGGTAGAGCAGGCGGGCACCGGCTGCCTCGATGCGCTCGCGGATGCCGCTGACCTTGTGGGCGGGTAGGTTGTCGAGCACGACCGTGTCCCCGTGCTTCAAGGTCGGGATCAGGGTCTCCTCGACATAACGGCGGAAGCGAGCGCCGGTCATCGGTCCGTCGACGAGCGCGGTCGCCGTCAGGCCGCTGGCCCGTAGCCCCGCCATGACCGTGATGGTCTTCCAGTGTCCGAACGGCACGGCCACCCGGCAGCGTTCGCCCCGTGGAGCCCATCCGTAGCGACGCGCCATCTTCGTGTTGGTCGCGGTCTCGTCCAGGAACACGAGCCGATCTGGATCGAGGTCAGGCTGGCCCTCGAACCAGGCCAGGCGGGCCGCCTTCACGTCCTCCCGATCCTGCTCGGCGGCGTGACCGGTGTTTTTTTACGCGTGATGCCGTGGCGCTTA
>NZ_LMNL01000024.1:0-1526 GCF_001422985.1 Methylobacterium sp. Leaf117 | reverse complement strand
CGCGTTCACGCAGATCGGCTGACAGGGCTGAGGGCATCCAGCTCTCCTCCTTGGAAAGCCGCGCATCGAATCACATCTGCGCCGCCCTCGAAACCCCACAGACTCAAGCCGATCGGACACCGCTCTAGGCTCGGGATCGGAAAGAGCTCTGTACATCGGGCCCTAAGCCAAAAGCCGGAATAAGTGCGCAAATGCGTGGGAGGGCGCTACGCTTCGGGCAGCTCCACGATCTCACCGAACACCTCAGGCGTCTTGATCGCAGAGACTTTATCAACGATGAGCTGGCGGAGATCCCGCACCTGCCGTTGGAAATCCCGCGCCCATGGTTTGCCGCGTTCCATTCCGATTTAGCCAAAGGCTGCAAGGGCGTCGATAAAATGCGTCAGGTTGGTGAGGAAAAGACTGCGGTACTCACCCTGATCCTTGGCGGCTTCGAAGAAGTAGTACCGAGTTTCGCCTGTCTCTAGCCCTTCCGTCAGCCGGAACACGATAGACGATAACTCAGCATGCGACCCCCATTTGCTTAGCCTGTCACGGTTAGCATGAAGAGGCAGCAACTCGGGGACGTAGTTTGGGTGCGTCGGGTTCTTAGTCTCTCGGTAGAGGTCGAGCATAGCCCGACCGCCTTCCTCAAAACGCTCATTTGTCAGATGCCCCTTATGCATCAGCACCGCGTTGATTGCCGCCTCGACGGCTGACCGGCAGATGCCGAAGGCGTCGTTGCGCTGTCCGCGCATGTAAGCGAGGGCAGAGGTGTAAAGTCGGTTCTGGCAAGCGCCGGCCAGATACAACATGTAGGCCTCGCCGGCCTCGTGCTCTCGTGTGTGAGCATGCAGTTCCTGATACAGCTGATCGACCGCATGAAGATCGTCCATCTCTTCGTTCAAACGTAGCAGCGCAACGGTATGGGTGCGCGCCTCGCCAGCCACAAAGCTCAAGAAGCTCGTCATCGTCTCTTCCGTGCCCCGGGTGTAAGCTCACGCGACGAAAGCTCTGGGAAGCTGATCCGCACGTTCGGCGATTGCCCTACGGTAACAAGTGAGCCCGTCCGGCGCGACACCGAACGGGCTCAAAGAGCTTCACCTTCTCTAATCTCATCCCGGTCCGAGACCGGCAACCGCAGCTCTGAAAGAGCAGAGGCACGCTCCGCGGTAGCGGACCCTACGATCTAGATGTGACGAACATCTCTACATTGGAGAGGGGACCTAATCAATGTGTTTGCCCGCGGCGCAGATCACAGTAAGGCATTGCGAGATCATCAGACCATAAGGATTTCACGTGCTCGACATGCCCGAAGAAAACGCGCCCCAAGAAACCGCAGTCGATTACGTCGACCTGACAGCCGACATCGTCTCGGCCTACGTCTCCAAGAACTCTGTCCGGCCTGCGGATCTGGGCGAGCTGATTACCTCCGTGCATCAGACCCTTAGGGCCTGTCGTCGCCTGAACAGATTGGCTGGGCTTGCGTTTTCGTCTCTCTGATGGAGGAGGGACGATGCTGAGCGACGCGCAATGGGCTGATCTGG
>NZ_LMNL01000023.1 GCF_001422985.1 Methylobacterium sp. Leaf117 | reverse complement strand
GGTGGCATCGAGTACGCGCTCCCCACCGACTCGTTCCTGAACTTCTTCCGTTCCTCGGCCGTCACGCTCAAGGTCGAAGGCCTGTACGTGAACCTCGAGAACAACAACCGCAACGCCGGCGTCTACGCCTACGACACCAACAACGTCCTATACCGCCAGCCCGGCTTCTCCAACCGCAACAGCGGCACCGAGTTCGCCGTCGTCCGCGCCGGCCTGAACTACAAGTTCGGCTCGTACTAGGACCCGATCCGGCGGCATCTCGCGCGACCCGAACGGGTCGCNCCTCTACCGCCAGCCCGGCTTCTCCAACCGCAACAGCGGCACCGAGTTCGCCGTCGTCCGCGCCGGCCTGAACTACAAGTTCGGCTCGTACTAGGACCCGATCCGGGCGCCCCGCACGGGGCGCCCTCTTCGTCGAAAGCCCGGCCGCGAGGCCGGGCTTTCTGCGTTCGGGCACACACATTTCACGGGCGCGATGCATCCGGGACGGCAAAGTTTGCGTTGAGCCCCTGACAAAGGTCGACGGCACCACCATCTCTGACCCGCCCCGCGCGGGTGGTTCACCCGCCGGCTTGCCCCAGGAGGACAACTCCATGAACAGCGAAGAACGCGACGTCATCGGCGGCATTTTCCAGCGCCTGGAGCAGGCTTCGAGCCAGCCCCGCGACGCGGAAGCCGAGCGCTTCATTGCCGAGAAGATCCGGGCTCAGCCCTACGCGCCCTACGCGATGGCGCAGCTCATCTATGTCCAGGAAGAGGCGATCAAGAGCCTGAACGAGCAGCTCGAGCAGCTGCGCCGTGCAGGTCAGCAGCAGCCCCAGGGTGGCGGCGGCTTCCTGTCCAGCATCTTCGGCGGTTCGTCCGCCCGCCAGCCCGAGCCCCCGCGTCAGGGCGGCGCCTGGGGGAACCAGGGCGGGCAGCCCGGATACGGGCAACAGCCGGGTTACGGCCAGCAGCCCGGCTACGGTGGCCCCCAGGGCGGACCGCAGCAGGGTGGACCTTGGGGCGGCCAGCAGGCGGCTCCGGCGCGTGGCGGCGGATTCATGGCCACGGCTCTACCGATGGCGGCGGGTGCGGCTGGCGGCATGTTGCTCGGCAGCGCGCTCTCCAACGCGTTCGCGGGCGGGCATTCCCAGCTCGGCAGCTCGGCGGCGGCAGGCCTCGGAGCCCCGAACGTCACCGAGAATAACTTCTTCGGCGGCAGCGGCGGCAACGACGATCTCGGGTCGGCCCTCGGGGGCGGCAACGACCTCCAGGATGCCTCGTTCGCAGACGATTCCGGCGGCGATTTCGGGGGTGACCTCGGCGGCGGTGGCGACGACGACTGGGTCTGATCGGATCCGGATGGGAGGCGGCCGCTTTAAGGGCAGCCTCCCGTCAGTTTCTCAGGGTGTCACAAAACCTCGACGCGCGTTCCCACCGGTATGCGCTCGTATAGGTCGATGACATCCTCGTTCATCATGCGGATGCAGCCAGAGGACACGTTCTGTCCGATGGTGTGCGGCTCATTGGTCCCGTGGATGCGGTAGAGCGACGAGCCGAGATAGAGCGCGCGGGCGCCGAGCGGATTGCCCGGCCCCCCTGCCATGTGACGCGGAAGATCGGGACGGCGGCGGATCATCTCGGCCGGCGGCGTCCAGTCCGGCCATTCCCGCTTCTGGCTGATGGTCTTCAGTCCGGCCCAGGCGAAGCCCGGCCGTCCGACGCCGATTCCATATCGGATAGCCTGTCCACCAGGCTGGACGAGGTAGAGGAACTTGCTCGGAGTATCGACCACGATGGTGCCGGCACGCTGCGGTCCGTCGAAGGCGACGACCTGGCGGGCATAGCGGGCATCCGGCGCGCGGGCGATACGCTCGACCGCCGGTTCCCGATCCGGCGCCATTGGCAGAGCGGCGAGGCGCACCGGAACGCGTTGCGGCGAGATCTGGGTCTGTCGCTCCGGTTCCGGCTCGACCGGGACACGATCTCCCGAATGCAGCTGGCGGGGTACGCCGTAGGCGAGCGGCTGCGGCTGCGGCTGGTGATAACCCCATTGCCCGTCGGGTAAGGGACGGCCGGAGACCGGCCGCTCCATCCGGGCTTCGGACGCCCCTGTGCCGGCACGGTCGTTCATCAGGAGCTCGAGGAAACCGCCGCCATAGGCGCCCGCCCGCGATGTGCCTTGCGCCTGCGCCCCACTCCCCTGCCCCGCCCATCCCACCGTCAGGCAGGCGATGGCCACGCACCAATCGAACCGCATGCTCGTCAACGCTCCAAGCCCGGTCGGACCCGATCCCGGGCTCGACATGCGGTCAGGATCGGGGGCCGAGGCGGAGACCCGGTGAAGGAGTATGGTGAATCGTTCCGCCCGGGGTGGCTGCGAACAGGCGAATGGATTCAGCGTGAACGCACCGTAAAGGTTGCCGAGCGGTTGCGACGTTCAAGAAATCGAAATCAGTTGGCCCCAAGGTGACCCGGCTTCTCTCTTGTTGGCTGATCGCGACCGATGACTCTCAAACGTTACCGCATCGAAGACAGTCTCGGCCTCGCGAGCGCCCCCGTGGCGGCGGCATCCGCCGTCTCGTCGGAGACGGCCAATCTGAACAACAAGCGCTTGGACGAAATCCTGTCCGCGATTCAGGATCTGCGGAAGGTGACGCAGACCAGCACGGTGGAGACGATCGAAGCGTGTCGGAAGGAGCTGAACGAAGCGTTCGCGATGCGCTCGGAGCTCGACATCATGAAGGATGCGATCACCCGCACCAAGCAGGAGATCGCAACCCTCTATCGCTCCGAGAACACCGGCAAGGGCATGCGCCGCGTCGCCGGCGAACTCGATGCCGTGGTGGATTCCACGGAGCGCGCCACCAGCACGATCCTGGGTGCGATCGAGGAGATCGAGACCAACGCCAGCATGCTGCGCGCCATGACCACCACCATGGCCGGGCGCGAGAACATCGACGCCATCCTGGATCGGGTCGTCGTCGCCTTCGAGGCCTGCAACTTCCAGGACCTGACCGGCCAGCGAATCAACAAGATCGTGGGTGTGCTGAAGTTCATCGAGGAGCACCTGGACCGCATGATCGAGGCATGGGGCGGCCTCGACAGCTTCAGCGATCTGCTGGGCGTCGCGCCCGCAACGGTGGATATCGACGACGAGAGCTCGCTGCTCAACGGGCCGAAGCTCGCCGACGACATCGGCCACGTCGACCAGGGCGACATCGACGCGCTGTTCGATTGAGGGCCGAGGGCGGCCTTTGCCCGGTCCGCCCCTTTCCTCGCCTCGGCGCGAGGCTTAAGTCAGGCTCATGAGCCGCGCGCCCGCGAAAGACCACGCCTCGAGAGAGCGTTCCGCCAAGGATCTGCCCCCGGACGGCTTCGACGACCAGGACGGGTTCCGGGAGGACGGATTCCAGGCGGGTGGATTCCAGGAGGGTGGATTCCGGGAGGACGCCTCCGAGGAGGAGGCCGAGGACCACGCCCAGGCCGACGATGCGCCCGAGATCGACTTCGATTTCGAGGAGGGCGCGGTCAAGGCCGGCACCGAGGTGATCCGGCGCTTCTGGACGACCCTGCCGACCTCGCCGGGCGTCTATCGGATGTTCGACGAGAAGGGCGACGTGCTCTACGTCGGCAAGGCGAAGAACCTCAAGGCGCGGGTCGGGTCCTACGCGCGCGGACAGGCGCATTCGAACCGTATCGCCCGCATGATCTCGCAGACGGCGGCGATGGAGTTCGTCACCACCGCCACCGAGACCGAGGCGCTGCTCCTCGAAGCCAACCTGATCAAGCAGCTGAAGCCGCGCTTCAACGTGCTGATGCGGGACGACAAGTCGTTTCCCTACATCCTAGTCACGGCCGATTCGGAAGCGCCGCAGATCATCAAGCATCGCGGCGCCCGGCGCCGGAAGGGCAGCTATTACGGGCCCTTCGCCAGCGTCTGGGCGGTGAACCGCACGGTGAACGCCCTGCAGCGCGCCTTCCTGCTGCGCACCTGCACCGACAGCTACTACGAGAACCGCACCCGTCCCTGCCTGCTCTACCAGATCAAGCGCTGCTCGGGCCCGTGCACCGGCGAGATCGATTTGGACGATTACCGGGGCCTCGCGGACAGCGCGAAAAGCTTCCTGGCGGGCAAATCGAACGCCGTGAAGGACCGCATGCGCGAGGAGATGCAGGACGCCTCCGAAAAGATGGAGTTCGAGCGCGCGGCCCGGTTCCGGGATCGCATCGCGGCCCTGTCGGCAATCCAGGGGACGCAAGGAGTCAACACGCAAGGGGTGGAGGAGGCCGACGTCTTCGCCATCGACGAGCAGGCGGGTCAGTTCTGCATCGAGGTGTTCTTCTTCCGCAACTTCCAGAACTGGGGCAACCGCGCCTACTTTCCCAAGGCTGACCGGACCATGACGCCGGACGAGGTGCTGGCCTCGTTCATCGGCCAGTTCTACGACGACAAACCGGCGCCGCGCAGCGTCCTGGTCTCGCACGCCATCGAGGATGCTGAGCTGCTGGCGGCGGCTCTGTCGAGCCGCACCGACTACCGGGTCGAGATCCACCAGCCCCAGCGCGGCGAGCGCAAGAACCTCGTCGAGTACGCGCAGCGCAACGCCAAGGAAGCGCTCGGCCGGCGCCTCGCCGACACCGCCTCGCAAGGCAAGCTGCTCGCCGCCCTCGGGCAGTCGTTCGGGCTCGCGGGCGCGCCCCGGCGAATCGAGGTCTACGACAACTCGCACATCATGGGCACGAACGCCGTCGGCGGCATGATCGTGGCCGGGCCGACGGGCTTCGCCAAGCAGCATTACCGCACCTTCAACATCAAGTCGGAAGAGCTGACGCCGGGCGACGATTACGGAATGATGCGCGAGGTGCTCCAGCGCCGTTTCAAGCGCCTGGTGAAGGAGAACCCGCGCACGGCCAGGGAGGCTGCCATCGCGGCGAGCGAAGGGGGCGCGCAGGAGCCGGTACCGGAGGCGGCGCCCGAGAGCGACACCCTGCCGGTCTGGCCCGACCTCGTGCTCATCGACGGCGGCAAGGGGCAGCTCGATGCCGCCCGCACCGCCCTCGAGGAGATCGGCATCAGCGACGTGGCCCTGGTCGGCATCGCCAAGGGACGCGACCGCGATGCGGGGCGCGAGACCTTCTTCGTGCCGGGGCGGCCGCCCTTCAAGCTGCCGCCGCGCGACCCGACCCTGTACTTCGTACAGCGCCTGCGCGACGAGGCCCACCGCTTCGCCATCGGCAGTCACCGGGCCAAGCGCAAGCGCGAGATGGTGCGCAACCCCCTTGACGAGATCGCCGGCATCGGTCCGAGCCGCAAGCGCGCACTCCTGCACCACTTCGGGACCGTGAAGGCGATCCAGCGCGCGGCCTTCGAGGATCTGGCGAAGACGCCCGGTGTCAACGCCGCCACGGCGCGCGCGGTGTACGACTTCTTCCACACGCAGGGCTGAGCGCGGAGCCGCGCCCGCGCATGCGTGAAAATGTTCGTTCGCAGGAGCGGTTGACCCCCAACCCCGCACATGGTTTCACGCCTGCGATGAATTCCGTCCTCCCCCGCCGCCGCTCGCCAGCCTGGACGCTCGCGAACTGCCTGACCTACGGTCGGCTCGTCGCGGTGCCCGTGCTGGTGGCTCTGCTGTACTGGCCGCAGGAACCGAGCGCCCGATTCGGCGCCCTGGCGATCTACATCCTCGCCGCCATCACGGATTACCTCGACGGCTACGTGGCGCGGACCTACGACCAGAGCTCGGCCCTGGGCCGGATGCTGGACCCGATCGCCGACAAGCTGCTGGTGGCGGCCTGCCTGCTGATGCTGGCGGCCGACAACACCATCGTGGGCTGGACCCTCTGGGCCGCCATCGTGATCCTGTGTCGGGAGATCCTGGTCTCCGGCCTGCGCGAATATCTCGCCGAGCTGAAGGTCGGCGTGCCGGTGAGCAAGGTCGCCAAGTGGAAGACCACCGTCCAGCTGATCGCCATCGGCTTCCTGGTGGCTGGCCCCGCCGGGGAGTCGATCCTGCCGGGGACACTGCAGGCCGGCACGATCCTGCTGTGGCTCGCCGCCGCGCTGACGCTGTATACCGGCTGGGACTACATGAGGGCCGGGATCAAGCACGTCATCGACGATCCGCGCTGAGGGACACCACCGCGATGAAGCTCGTGTATTTCGCCTGGGTGCGCGAGCGCGTCGGCAAGGCCGAGGAGATTCTGGATCTCCCGGCCGACCTCGTGACGGTGTCCGATCTCGTGACCTGGCTGCGCGGACGAGGCGAGGAATACGCCTACGCCTTCGAGACGACGGGCATCGTCCGGGCGGCCATCGACCGGGTCCATGCCAAGCCAGACGCGCCGATCGCCGGCGCCTCCGAGATCGCGTTCTTTCCGCCGATGACGGGAGGCTGAGGCCGGACGCCTCAGCGTTTGCCCAGCGCCGCCGTGAAAGCCGAGACGTTGTTGCGCATCATCGCCACGTAGGTCGGCGCCGGGCCGTCCGGGCCCGACAGAGCGTCGGAGAACACCTTTCCGCCGATCACGGCGCCGCTCTCGCGGGCGATCTGCTGCATCAGGCGCGGATCGCTGATGTTCTCCAGGAACACCGCCGGGATCTTCTCCTGCCGGATCTGGCGGATGATGCGGGCGACGTCGCGCGGGCTCGCCTCGCTGTCGGTGGAGATGCCCTGCGGGGCGATGAAGGTCAGCCCGTAAGCGGCGGTGAAGTAGCCGAAGGCGTCGTGCGTGGTGATGATCCGGCGCTGCGCCTTCGGGATCGCGGCGATCGCAGCCCGCACATCGGACTCGAGGACATCCAGGGTGCCGAGATAGGCCTTCGCGTTGGCCGCGTAGGTCGCCGCGTGGGCCGGATCGATCCGCTCGAGGGCGTCGCGGATATTGCCCACGTAGATCCGGGCGTTGGCGATGCTCTGCCAGGCATGGGGATCGTCGTGATGGCCGTGCCCGTGATGGGCGTGATCGTCGTCCTCGGCCTCGATCGGCTTGACCCCGGCGGAGGCGACGACGACCGGGGCCTTTGTGCCGGAGGCCTTGATCAGGCGGTCGAGCCAGCCTTCGAACCCGAGCCCGTTGACCACGACGAGGTTGGCGTCGGCCAGGGTCTTGGCGTCGCTCGGCGCCGGGGCGTAGCCGTGGGCATCGGCGTTCGGCTGGACCAGCGACGTCACGGCCACCTGGTCACCCCCGACCTGGCTAACGAAATCGGCCAGGATCGAGAAAGTCGCCACGACCCTGATCTTGGCCGCCGGTGCCGAGGGAGTGGCCGGTACGGACTTGGCATCCTCCGCCCAACCCGGTCCCACCAGACCGAGCAGGAGCACGAAGGCGGCGGAGAGGCGCCAGAATGGAAGCCGGAGCGGCATCGGGAACGGTCCTTTCGATCAGCCCACCCGCTCTACTGTAACATTATCACATTGCCAAGCTGACCCCCGGTCCACCGGGGGGGACGCGTGCCGCGCATCCGCCCGGGGTGGCTTTCCCTTGATCTCGCCGGCAGGCGGACGCAAACACCCGGGCAGTCACGGCCCAAGCGCCGTCGGGCGGGCACGGACACGGAAAGAGCGGATCAGATGGCGCGACGAGCGCTTCCCAAGGGCGACATCCTTCCCCTCCTCGGCCGGGTCTGGCGGGAATGGCTGCGGCCGCACCGGGCCACCCTCGCAGTGGTCCTGGTGCTCATCGCCATCGTGGGTGCGGCGACCGGCCTGTATCCGACCCTGATCAAGCTCGCCTTCGACGCCTTCGACCGGAAGGACATGGCGGCCCTCGCCTACGGTCCCGTCGTGGTGATCGCGATCACGTCGATCCGCGGCTTCGCGCTGTTCGGCCAGAACGTCCTGACCAACCGGGTGGTCACCCGCGTCGAGGCCGACATGCAGGCGGCCCTCTATGGGCACCTCATCGACTCGGACCTCGCCCAACTGGGGCGGGAAAGCCCGGCGGCCTTCACCCAGCGCTTCACCACGGATTTCGCCTTCATCAAGGAAGGCCTGACCCGGATCTCCACCGTCCTCCTGCGCGACATCGCCATGCTGATCGCCCTGGTGGCGGCGCTGGTGTGGATGGACCCGATCCTCACCCTGGTGGCCGGCGTGGTGGTGCCGTTCGTGGCCGGCCCGATCGGACGCGTCGGCAAGAAGCTGCGTCGGGTCTCCACAGCGACGCAGGAGCGGATGGGCCTCACCGCCAGCCTGATCACCGAGAGCCTGCAGGGCGCGCGCATCGCCAAGACCTACGCGCTGGAGGGCTACCTGAAGGGCCGGGCGCAGGGCGCCTTCGATGAGGTGCGCCGCCTCAAGATGAAGGCCGCCAACGCCCGCGGCCGCCTCGACCCGCTGCTCGAGATCGGCGGCGGCTTCGCGGTCGCCGCCGTCCTGGCCCTGGTCGGCCAGCGCGTGACCTCGGGCGACCGCACGGTCGGCGACTTCACCGGCTACGTCACCGCCCTCCTGCTCGCCTCGCAACCGATCCGCACCCTCGGGACCCTGAACGCGATTCTGCAGGAGGCAGGCGCGGCGCTGCAGCGCTACTTCGCCCTGATGGACGAGGCGCCGCGCATCCGGGACGTTCCGGGCGCCCCGCCCTTGCGGATCGCGGGCGGCGAGATCCGCTTCACCGGCGTGCAGTTCCGCTACCGCCCCGACGCACCGGCCCTGGAGGGGATCGACTTCACGGTTCCGGCCGGTGCGACGGTGGCACTGGTCGGCCGCTCCGGCTCGGGCAAGTCGTCCCTCCTGAATCTCGTGCCGCGCCTCTACGACGTGACCGAAGGGACGGTCCGCATCGACGGCCAGGATATCCGCACCGTCAGCCTCGCCTCGCTACGGGCGACCGTGGCGGTGGTCTCGCAGGACGTGGTGCTGTTCGACGACACCATCGCGGCCAATATCGGGTTCGGCCGGCCGGGTGCCACGCGGGCGGAGATCGAGGCCGCGGCCGAGGCGGCGGCGGCGCACGGCTTCATCAGCCGCCTTCCGGAGGGCTACGACTTCCAGGTCGGCTCCTCCGGTGGGCGCCTGTCGGGCGGCGAGCGCCAGCGGATCTCGCTGGCGCGCGCATTCCTCAAGGACGCGCCGATCCTGCTCCTCGACGAGGCCACCAGCGCCCTCGATTCCGAATCCGAGCGCCTGGTGCAGGCGGCCCTCCAGCGCCTCATGCGAGGCCGCACCACCCTGGTCATCGCCCACAGGCTCTCGACCGTCCGCGACGCCGACAGCATCGTCGTCATGGACAGTGGCCGCATCGTCGAGACCGGCCGGCATGAGGCGCTGATCGCGGAGGGACAAATCTATGCCCGGCTGCATCGGATGCAACTCGCCGGTGATGCCGAAGCCGAACCCGCAGGGCTGCCGGCCTAACGACCGGACGGCTTGACGGGACCGATCCGCCATCGACGCGTTGAGCCGGGGAACACCAGGACGGACACCATGCAGGCGGAGCCTTTCGGGACGACAGGCGCGGGCGATCCCGTCACGCGCCACACCCTGGAGCGGGGCGATCTGCGGGTGCAGATCCTCGATTACGGCGGCATCGTCAGCCGGATCGATGTGCCGGACCGGACCGGACGCCGGGCCAACGTCGTCCTGGGGGCCGCCGATCTTGCCGGCTACGCGGCCAGCGACGCCCATTTCGGCGCGGTCATCGGGCGCTACGCCAACCGGATCGCCGGCGGGCGCTTCCACCTCGACGGCCGGAGCTACGACCTGCCCCGGAACGAGGGCCGCAACACCATGCATGGCGGGCCGGAAGGCTTCGACCGCCGGGTCTGGCGCGTCACGGCCGCCGAGGCCGCGAGCCTGACCCTGACCTACCGCTCCCTGGACGGGGAGCAGGGTTTTCCCGGCAACCTCGACGTCACCGTCACCTATCGGTTGGCGGACGGTCACAGCCTCGCCATCGACTACGCCGCCGTCACCGACCGGCCGACCATCCTCAACCTGACCAATCACAGCTACTTCAACCTTGCCGGCGAGGGCGCCGGCAGCGCCCTCGGGCACATCGTCACCATCGCGGCGGACGGGGTGCTGGTCACCGATGCCGAGCAGATCCCGACCGGCGCGATCGCCTCCGTCGCCGGCACGCCCTTCGACTTTCGCACACCGGTCGCCCTTGGCGCGCGCATCCGCGAAGCGCACCCGCAGCTGGCGCTCGCCCACGGCTACGACCACACCTACGTGCTCGGGGGCGACGGAGCCCTGCGGGAGGTGGCACAGGCCGTCGACCCGGTGAGCGGGCGCTGCCTCACCGTAGCGACGACCCAGCCGGGCCTCCAACTCTACACCGCCAACATGCTGGACGGGACGGTGACCGGATCGGGCGGAGGGCTCTACCGGGCCGGCGACGCGGTCTGCTTCGAGGCGCAGGGCTTCCCGGACGCGCCGAACCAACCGACCTTCCCAAGCCCCGTCCTGCGGCCGGACGCGCCGTTTCGGGCGACGACGGTCTACCGCTTCACGTCGCTCGCGTAGTCCATGGACAAGCCTCTCGCGACCCTCGCGATCTACGCCGCGGCCGCCCTGGCGGAGATCGCCGGCTGCTTCGCCTTCTGGGCTTGGGCGCGGCTCGGGCGCTCGGCCCTGTGGCTCGGCCCCGGCATCGCGGCGCTGGTGCTGTTCGCCGCCCTTCTGACCCGCGTCGAGAGCGAAGCGGCGGGACGGGCTTACGCGGCCTATGGCGGGATCTACATCGCCGCCTCGCTGCTCTGGCTCTGGATCGTCGAGAGCCAGAGGCCGGATCGCTGGGACATGGCCGGCGCTACCCTGTGTCTCGTCGGCGCCGCCGTCATCCTGTTCGCGCCGCGCGGATAGAGGCGGGTTCCCGCCGAACCGCGCGCCGTAGCGATCGCGGGAAGCGGGGTCTCGTGTCGGGAAGAATGGAGCCTGGGTCGGGTACGGGATCGACCCTCCCCCCTCTGCGGAGCAGGCGGGAGAGGGTGACGCGCAGGCTGCCTCCAAGATGAGAAATACGATCGCCCTCGAAAGCGCAGACCGTTCGCGTCTCGCGACGGCTCAGGCTCCTGGCGCACCCGATCGCGCCTGCGTTCAGCTTTGGTGCGGATCCGGCTCGACCAGGATCTCGCGCTTGCCGGCGTGGTTGGCCGGGCCGACGATGCCCTCGATCTCCATCTTCTCCATCAGCGAGGCGGCACGGTTGTAGCCGATCTGCAGACGGCGCTGGATGTAGCTGGTCGAGGCCTTCTTGTCCCTGAGCACCACTTGGACGGCCTGGGTATAGAGATCGCCGCCGGCCTCGCCGAAGCTGCCCTGATCGAACACCGCGCCGTCCAGCTCGATCTCGTCGGAGCCGCCCTTGGCGGGCTTCTCGTCGCCGCTGCCGTCGTCGGCGGTGACCGCCTCGAGGTAGGACGGCCGGCCCTGGCGCTTGAGGTGGGCGACCACGCTCTCGACTTCSGAATCCGAGCAGAACGGACCGTGCACGCGCGTCGTGCGCCCGCCGCCGGCCATGAACAGCATGTCGCCCTGGCCCAGCAGCTGCTCGGCGCCCATCTCGNAAGCTCAAGGACCTCGGCCTCGAGGACGGCGACAAGGCCGACGAGGCCGCGGCCTGAGGTCGCTCTCGACTTCCGAATCCGAGCAGAACGGACCGTGCACGCGCGTCGTGCGCCCGCCGCCGGCCATGAACAGCATGTCGCCCTGGCCCAGCAGCTGCTCGGCGCCCATCTCGCCCAGGATCGTCCGGCTGTCGATCTTGCTCGTCACCTGGAAGCTGATCCGGGTCGGGAAGTTGGCCTTGATCGTGCCCGTGATGACGTCGACCGAGGGGCGCTGCGTCGCCATGATCAGGTGGATGCCGGCCGCGCGCGCCATCTGGGCCAGACGCTGGATCGCRCCCTCGATGTCCTTGCCCGCCACCATCATCAGGTCGGCCATCTCGTCGACCACGATGACGATGTAGGGCAGCGCCGACAGGTCCATCTCCTCCGTCTCGTAGACGAATTGCGTCATTCACGTAACCGACTGGGTGCGGTCCAATGCCTTCTATCGTGACGNCCCTCGATGTCCTTGCCCGCCACCATCATCAGGTCGGCCATCTCGTCGACCACGATGACGATGTAGGGCAGCGCCGACAGGTCCATCTCCTCCGTCTCGTAGACGGCCTCGCCGGTTTCGCGGTCGAAGCCGGTCTGCACCGTCCGGGTCAGGATCTCGCCGCGCCCACGCGCCTCGGCCAGTCGGGCGTTGAATCCGTCGATGTTGCGGACACCGACCTTGGACATCTTCTTGTAGCGCTCCTCCATCTCGCGCACGGCCCACTTGAGGGCGATGACCGCCTTCTTCGGGTCGGTGACCACGGGCGAGAGCAGGTGCGGGATGCCGTCATAGACCGACAATTCGAGCATCTTCGGATCGACCATGATCAGGCGGCACTCCTCCGGCTTCATCCGGTAGAGCAGCGACAGGATCATGGTGTTGATGGCGACCGACTTGCCCGAGCCCGTGGTGCCCGCCACCAGCAGGTGAGGCATCTTGGCGAGATCGGCGATGATCGGCTCGCCGCCGATGTTCTTGCCCAGGCACAGGGCGAGGCTCTGCTTGGTCTCGGCGAAATCGGCAGAGGCCAGCAATTCGCGCAGGTACACCGTCTCGCGCCGGGCATTCGGCAGCTCGATGCCGATGGCGTTGCGACCGGGGACCACGGCGACGCGGGCTGAGACCGCCGACATCGACCGGGCGATGTCGTCGGCCACGCGGCTCGACTTGGTGCCGGGGGCCGGCTCCAGCTCGTAGAGGGTGACGACAGGACCGGGACGCACCGCGAGAATGTCGCCGCGCACGCCGAAATCGCTGAGGGTCGCTTCCAGCAGGGTGGCGTTCTGCTCCAGGGCCTCGGACGAAATCTGGCTCGAGGCCGGCAGGCGCGGCGCCTCACCGAGCAGTTCCAGGGCCGGATGGCGATAGTTCTCGGATGGCTGCTGGGGCGGAGTACGGCGCGCGGCGGCGGGCACCGGCGGGGGAGCGGCGGGCGCGACACGCGAGCGCGCCGGGGCCGGCTCCTCGACAGGGGCCGGACCATCGGCGTCCTCCGCGTCGTCGAAATCCTCGTCGTGATGGACCGGGGCCGGCCGCCGCTGCGAGACCGCCGCCGGCGGGGCGGATGAGACGGTCGGCGATGGGCCGGGCGAGGCCGGATCGAAGGGCTCAAACACGGGTTCCCGCCGTCCGTCGGACGGTCCGAGGCGGGCCTCCGGGGCATGCGTGGCCCAGGGCGCATCCTCCGGTGCCGCGAAGGCGCGCTGCGCCGCGAGGGCCGGCGAGGCCCCCGCATAGGCGAGCGATGTGGCGGCGGCGGCGCGGTCGGCACGCCACTCCCCGATCCGAGCCGCCAGGGCCGCGCGACCGCCCATCAGGGCCTGCGCCATCGCCCCGAGGGAGACGATGCCGAGACTCGGCTCGTCATCCTCGTAGCGCCCGTCCTGGGTGTTATCGACGCGACCGCGCTGGGGCTGGCGCACAGAGGCCGGAGGCGCATCGTAGGCATCCGCATCTTCCTCCTCGACCTCGCCGACGCGGCAGGCACCCGTGAGGCACAGAATCGCCACGCCGGCGAACAGGAAGCCCGCGAAGGCCAGGAGCGGTGAGGCCAGGATGCCCAGCATCGTGCGGGCGGCATGCATCAGCGCGTCGCCGGCAACTCCGCCGAGGCCGGTGGGCAGAGGCCAGCGCGCCGTCGACGGCAAGGCGCTGGCCACCGCGCTCGCGGCGAAGAAGCCAATGATCCAGAGCGTCAGGCGCAGACCGCCGCGCGGCAGCGTCCGCGTGCGCATCAGTTGGATGCCCCACAGGGCCGGCGGCAAGACGAAGGCCAGGGAGCCGAGCCCGAGAAGCTGCATCGCCAGATCGGACACCACGGCACCGCCGGTTCCGAGCACGTTGTGGGCGGGATGATCCGTGGCGTGGTTGAGACTCGGATCGTCGATCGACCACGTCGCCAGGGCAACCGTCAGCGCGGTGGCACCGGCAAACAGCACGAAACCGCCCAACTCCGTCATCCGCTTGGCCAGGAACGGGCGAAAGCTGTCGACGAAAGTATCGTAGGGCGATGCGGAACGGCGAAGCGAGCGCATGCGGTACCAGACACGATGGGGAACTGTCCGGTCACGCTACCGTCTTCGGAGTTAACGGTTGGCTAAGGTTGAGATTTCCCTTCGCCCGGCTCGGACAGCAATTCTGTGTCGGATCGGCCCCGTGGCCTGCCCGTCCGTCCTGCCGCGCCGGCCAAGACAAAAAAGGCCCCGGTCGCGAGGACCGGGGCCTTCCGAACCGTGGGCTGAAGCGCCCGCGATCCTAGTAGTTGTAGGCGCGCTCGCCGTGATCGGCGATGTCGAGGCCTTCACGCTCCTCGTCCTGCGTGACGCGCAGGCCGATGGTGAGATCGACGAGCTTGTACAGGATGGCGGAGCCGATACCGGACCACAGGATGGTGAAGCCGACGGCCTTGACCTGGCTCATCACGGCGGCGCCGGTCTCGTAGGCGCCGACGGCGAGTTCACCGGGCTTGGAGGTGTAGTCCGGCAGACCGACGCCGCCGAACTCGGTGTTCACCAGGATACCGGTCGCGATGGCGCCGAGGATGCCACCGATGCAGTGGACGCCAAAGACGTCGAGCGAGTCGTCGTAGCCGAGCGCGTTCTTCACCGTGGAGCACATGATGAAGCAGACCGCGCCGGCGACGAGGCCGAGGACGATCGAGCCCATCGGGCCGGCGAAACCGGCGGCCGGCGTGACGGCGACGAGACCCGCGATGGCGCCCGAGAGCATGCCGAGGAGCGACGGCTTGCCCTTCAGCATCCACTCGACGAACAGCCAGGACAGGGCGGCGGCGGCCGTGGCCACGAAGGTGTTCAGCATCGCCATGGCGGCGGTGCCGTTGGACTCGAGGTTGGAGCCGGCATTGAAGCCGAACCAGCCGACCCAGAGCAGCGAGGCGCCGATCGAGGTCATGGTCAGGGAGTGCGGGGCGAGCAGGTCACGGCCGTAGCCAATGCGCTTGCCGAGCATGAGGCAGCCGACGAAGCCAGCGATACCGGCGTTGATGTGCACCACGGTGCCGCCGGCGAAGTCGAGGGCGCCCCACTTGAACAGCAGGCCGGCATCGGCGTTCACGGCGTCGAGGGCGGCCTGAGCCGTGGCCTTCGAGGCGTCATCGGTGGCGGCGGCCAGTGCCTTGGCGGCGTTGCCGACCGCATCCGGGCCGCCCCAGTACCAGACCATATGGGCCATCGGGAAGTAGATCAGCGTGGTCCAGAGGATCATGAACACGACCAGCGCGGAGAACTTCATCCGCTCGGCGAAGGCGCCGACGATGAGGGCCGGGGTGATCATCGCGAACGTCATCTGGAAGCAGATGTAGACGTATTCGGGGATCACGACGCCGTTCGAGAAGGTGGCGACGGTGGAGTTCGCGTCGATGCCCTTCAGGAAGGCCTTGGACAGACCGCCGACGAAATCGTTCAGGCCGCCGCCGTTGGTGAAGGCGAGGCTGTAGCCGAAGATCACGAAGAGGAGGCTGGAGATGCAGGCGATGGCGAAGACCTGCGTCAGCACCGAGAGCATGTTCTTGGTGCGCACGAGACCGCCGTAGAACAGGGCCAGACCGGGCACGACCATCAGCAGCACCAGGGCGCTGGAGATGAGCATCCAGGCCGTGTCGCCCTTGTTCGGGACGGGCGCAGCGGTGGCGGCAGCGGTCATCGCCTCCGTCGTCGGGGTCTGCGCGAGGGATGGCTCGATGAACAGGAGGGCCAGCGCGGCGCCTCCCAGCCCGAGCGCCAGGGCATTGCGAAGCTTCATGGAAACGAGACTCCCGATCGCGGTGCGATGCTGATGTGAAGGGTTGTGTCAGGGGCTGGCGGACGGAACCGTCCGGGTATGGCGTCGCCTCGGCGAGCGTCGCTCAGAGAGCGTCGACGTCGGTCTCGCCGGTGCGGATGCGGACCGCCTTCTCCAAGGGGACGACGAAGATCTTGCCGTCGCCGATCTGGCCCGTGCGGGCGGCCGCCGCGATCGCATCGATGACGCTGCCGGTCAGGTCGGAGGCGACCGCGACCTCGATCTTCAGCTTGGGCAGGAAGCTCACCGCATACTCGGCCCCGCGATAGATCTCGGTGTGGCCTTTCTGACGGCCGTAGCCCTTCACCTCGGTCACGGTCAGGCCGTGAACGCCGATGCCGGTCAGAGCGTCGCGCACCTCCTCCAGCTTGAACGGCTTGATGATGGCCATCACGATTTTCATGGGCGACGCCCCTTTGGCTACGAGTGGATTTCGCGGATGGGAACTTGCGCGAGTGCGACCTTGCGCGAGTGCAAACCTGCATGACTGGAGGCCACGAGCCGGCGCACGCACGCGTCGCGACACGATCGACCCCGCCGGTACGCAGGGGCCGTTCCCGACCCATGCGCTCGCCCACCCATATTCAAGGACTATGCCAGAGGAACTTTTTCGCTGAGCCTCGATCTGCCCAAGAAGTGTCCGCCGGCTGATTTAGGACGCGGCGTTTTTACGGCCAAGTTTGCCCGCAAATTAGGCATAGCGTTCACAGAATGGGCATAGCCAGCAGAACAGAGGCAAAGAACCAGGTCTAAAGGTGCCTCAACCCTCGGCGCGGCGCGGCCGGATCATACCTTCCTGGGCCACCGAGGCGATCAGCGTGCCGTCTCGGGTGAAGATCTGACCGCGGGCGAAACCACGGGCCCCCTCGGCGCTGGGGCTGTCCTGGGCGTAGAGAAGCCAGTCGTCAGCCCGGAACGGCCGATGAAACCACAGGGCGTGGTCGAGGCTTGCCGACTGAATCTCAGGATCGAACACCGTCTGCCCGTGCGGGATCAGGGTTGCGTCGAGAAGCGTCATGTCTGACGCATAGGCGAGGACGGTGCGATGGATCGCCGGATCATCGGGCAGGCGGTCGACCGCGCGCATCCAGACATGGAAGCGCGGCTCGCGGGGTGACCGGCGCAGGTAGCGCTCGATCTCGACGGGTCGCAATTCGATCGGCCGCCGGCGTCCGAAATACGAGAGGATGGGGGCCGGGATGGTCAGGCCCTCGCGCGTGGCCTCGGCCGTGACGGCCGGCGCCTCGGGGACATCCTCCGGGGGCGGAACATCGGGCATGGTGGCCTGGTGGGCGGCACCCTCCTCGGCGTCGTGATAGGACACCGACATGGCGAAGATCGCGCACCCGTGCTGGTGCGCCACGACCCGCCGCGTGGCGAAGCTGCGGCCGTCACGGATGCGCTCGACCGCGTAGTCGATGGGCGCCTTCGGGTCACCGCCCAGGAGGAAATAGGCGTGCAGCGAGTGCGGCGGCCGGGTCTCCGGCACCGTGCGCGAGGCCGCGACGAGGGCCTGGGCCACGACCTGCCCACCGAAGACCCGGAACCAGCCGGTCTGCAGGCTCTCGCCCCGATAGAGATCGGGCTCCAGGCGCTTCAGGTCGAGGATGTCGAGGAGTTCGGTGACGATGCCTGCCATGCCGCTTCCCTGGTCGCCCGCGTGATCCTGTTGGGGAGATCGCCCCCGAGGATCATGGCCGACCCTTCACATGTGAACGATCGCGCTGGCAAGGTGCCCCGATGCATCCTGGACGCGACGCGGTGGGCTGAACCGACCACCGGGCGAGGCCCGCCGCAGCGGCGATAAGGTCCGGGCTGAAGGTCGGCCTCGTGCGTTGCCCCCGGCACCGAGGAGTGGCACTCCGGGCAGCGAGGATGTCGGGAGTTGCCATGGGCGGCGCGGGCGAATTCGAGGCGGGCATGATCCAGGCAGGCATGATCCAGGCAGGCACGGTCGAAACGAGGAAGCGTGCGGACCAGCGCAGCGTGGTGATCGCCGGAGCCGGCATTCCCGGCCTGACGCTCGCCCTGGCGCTTGCGCGCGCCAACGGCCCCGCCGTGTCGGTCACCGTATACGATCCCGGCCTCGGCGCCGGCGCCGCCCGACATGCCGGTCGGGCCTATGCGGTCGCCGCTGGCGGGCGGCGCATGTTCGAGCGCCTGGGAATCTGGGACATCGCCAGCCGGTCCGCGCAGCCGATCCACGATATGGTGGTGAGCGACAGCCGCCTGTCCGACCCGGTCCGCCCGGTGTTCCTGACCTTCGCGCAGGATGCTGAGGCCGGCGCGCCCTTCGCCCACATGGTAGAGGCCGAGCCGTTGGTGGCGGCCCTGCTGGAGGCAGCCGCGGCCGCGGGCGTGGTCCTCGAACCCGTCGGCATCGTCGAGGCCGTCCCGGACGGCGCTCGCATCCGCCTGTCGCTCAGCGACGGCCGTTCGCGCGACGCCTCGCTCCTGGTGGCTGCCGACGGTGCGCGCTCGCGCCTGCGCGAGGCAGCCAAGATCGGCTGGGTGGGCTGGTCCTATCCACAGATGGGGCTCGTCGCCACCATCGGCCATGAGCGCGCTCACGAGGGTCGGGCCTACGAGCATTTCCTGCCGAGCGGTCCCTTCGCGATCCTGCCGCTGGTGGATGGCGGCACGCTCGGGCATCGCTCCTCCATCGTCTGGACCGAGCGCGCGGCCGATGTGCCGGCCCTGACCGGAGGCGGCCCGGAAGAGACCCTGGCCGAGATCGAGCGTCGCTTCGGGCTCAATCTGGGGCGGTTGGCGCTGGAGCGGGGACCGAGCGCGCATCCCCTCGCCTTCGGCCTCGCCCGCAGCTTCCGGGGCGAGCGCCTGGCGCTTCTCGGCGATGCCGCCCACGTCATCCACCCCATCGCCGGACAAGGCTTGAACCTCGGCCTCGCCGGCGCGGCTGCGCTGGCCGAGGCGATGACCGACGCCCTCCGCCTCGGCCTCGACCCCGGGAGCCCGGACGTGCTGAAGCGCTATGAGCGGGCGCGCCGCTTCGACACCCTGGCCATGGGGGCGGTGACGGACGGGCTGAACCGCCTGTTCTCGAATGACCTGCTGCCCCTGCGCCTGGCGCGCGACCTCGGCCTCGGCCTGGTCGACCGGCTGCCGGGGTTGAAGCGGCTGTTCATCGGCGAGGCCGCCGCGGCGCGGGGGACGCAGCCGCGCCTGCTGCGCGGCGAGGCCCTCTGACACAGCGAAACGGCGACCCTCCCGGTTTCGGGAAGATCGCCGCGTTGCCGACCCGTCAGCCGGGAAGACCGGCTTGGCCTCTCCGTCCTCGACTTTACTTGCCCTTGGCGGCCTTGCTGGCCTTCTCGCGCTCGATGCCTTCGAGGATCAAACGGTGAGCCTCGTCCTTGCCGCCCCAGCGCTTGATCTTCACCCACTTGCCGGGCTCGAGATCCTTGTAGTGCTCGAAGAAGTGCTGGATCTGGTGGATCGTGATGTCGGGCAGGTCGGTGTAATCTTCGATGCGGTCGTAGCGCATGGTCAGATGGCGCGACGGCACCGCGATGATTTTCTCGTCCTCGCCGGAATTGTCCTCCATCACCAGCACGCCGATCGGGCGGGCGCTGATGATCGCGCCGGGTGCGATGGCACGGGTATTGGCCACCAGCACGTCGCACGGATCGCCGTCGCCCGAGAGGGTGTGCGGGATGAAGCCGTAATTGCCCGGGTAGTGCATCGCCGTATAGAGAAAGCGGTCGACCACGAGGGCGCCGGCTTCCTTGTCCATCTCGTACTTGATCGGGTCGCCACCGATCGGCACTTCGATGATGACGTTCACGTCGTCCGGCGGGTTTTTCCCGATCGAGACCGCATCGATGATCATTTATTAGCTCCCGGAAGCGCGGGCATTCCAGCCCCGTTGCGGCGTCTCATAAAGCCCTTCCGCCGCGAAGGAAATCGCACCTCCCCGAGGCCTCACAACGTTTGCACGAAATTGTCGGGCCCGGCCTCAGGGCCGGTCCGACGATCCGAAGCGCCGCCGCCACCATGCCGCCAGCCGCGCCCAGGTGCGCTCCAGCCAGCGCGCGGCATGCTCCAGGGGCACCTTGAGGGCCGGGACGTCCTGGCTCAGAAGCGCAAGTCCCAGCGGCAACATCCACAGACCCAGGACCGGCAGGATCGAGAAGATCCCGCCGAGGATGAACAGGATGGCGGCGCCGAGACGGATCCAGAACCGAGACGGCTCACGCAGCCAATCCACCGCGCGACGCGCCCGGTCCGGCAGTTTCTCGCTCAGCGCCGTGACGCGCCTGTCCCAATCCGCCGGCGTCACGCTCATCCGCAGCCCCGCTCCCTACCCGACGGTCCGGTCCGGTCCGGTCCGGTCCGGGGAACGGATGCCGACCGGTCGCGACGGGGCATCCCGCCGGTTCAGGTGAAGCGGAAACCGATTTTGGGCAGAACCGTTCCGGCCATTCGGTCGACGGCGCGGGCGATCTCGGCACCGCCGAGCCCGCTGTAGAACGTCCGGGCGCGGTCGTTCTCCTCCAGGGCCCAGACCCCGACCCGGGCGAGGCCATGGTCGGCGAGGTCGTTGGACACGGCCCGGAACAGGCGCCGGCCGAGTCCGAGGCCCTGGTAGGACGGGCGCACGTAGAGTTCGTCGATCTCTCCGGGGGCCTGAAGGGTTCGGCCGCGGGCCGGTCCATAGACCGCGTAGGCCACCAGCGCGTTCTCCCGCTCGACCACGACCAGCGGTCGGCTGCGCTGGGTAGCTCCAAGCCACCATTGCGAGCTGCGTTGCGAGATCATCCGCTCCAGTGCGACACCCGGGATGATGCCGCGATAGGCCTCGCGCCAGGTCTCGTCGAACAGGTCCGCCAGAAGGTCGACGTCGGCCGGGCGGGCGCGGCGGATGCTAATGGTGCTCGTACGCATGACGGGTCTCCGCGCTCGAAGAGACGAAAGACGGTTTGCATCGGTGTCGATCTCGCATCGGAGCCGACGATCCGGGCGAAGACAAGGCGGGCTCGGGCCTCGCAAGGTCGATGCCGATTCGCCCCCGCGATCCACCGCTCGTTTGCCGCGGCGGTCGCGCGCTGGTAGATCAGCCGCCTCGCACCTCCCCACCCTCCCCGCCTCTTCGGTCCCGCCGCCCCCGTGTTGAACCGCTTCCTTTCGTACGAGACCCGCTACGCCCGGCGCATGGCGCGGATCGCGCGCTTCGAGCGCCCGATTGCCGGCCCGGTGTCGCGCGCCAAGGCCTGGGCGAACATGCTGCTGGTGGACCACGGCGTGTTCCGCCTCGCCTATCTGAACCGGCACCGGATCGGACAGGGCAAGCTGTGGCGCTCGGCCCAGCCGAGCCCGCACCAGTTGGCTTGGTTCAAGCGCCAGGGCGTCCGCACGGTGATTTCGCTGCGGGGCGGGCGCGAGCACGGTTCGTGGCCGCTCCAGCGCGAGGCGTGCGAGCGCCAGGGCCTGACCCTGGTCGAATTCGTCCTGCGCTCTCGGGAGGCGCCGTCGCGGGAGACCATTCTGGCCGCGAAAGCCTTCTTCGACACTGTCGAGTACCCGGCGATCATGCACTGCAAGTCCGGTGCGGACCGCGCCGGCCTCGGCGCCGCCCTCTACCTCATCCTGCACGAGAACCTGCCGGTGGCGGAGGCGATGGGCCAGCTCTCCGCACGCTACGGCCATTTCCGCTTCGCCAAGACCGGCATTCTCGATGCCTTCTTCACGCTCTACCGCCGCGAGGGCGAGACGAAGGGCCTCGACTTCCTGACCTGGGTCGAGACGGCCTACGATCCGGAGGCGCTCACGCGTTCGTTCCGGCCGGGCTTCTGGTCCGATCTCGTGGTCGACGGGGTCATCAAGCGCGAATAGCGATACGCAAAAACCCGCCGCGGCCATGCCGGGCGGGTTTCCAATCAAGGGCTTCAGAGAAACAGGGGAACGACGATCCCCCGCACGTCAGGCGGCGAGACGGATCGCAGTTGCGGCATTCTCGTTGCTGGCGATGAATCGGCCGGACTTCGACAGCGGGCCGTTCTTCGGCGTCAGAGCGTCGGCGGCGAAGAACACCAGCGAGACGTTGAGGGCGATAGCGGCAACAACCAGAAGAGCGATCATCGGGGGGCTTCCCAGAGCGAGTGCGATGGACCCTATATGGCACCGCACCATTGTCCGTGGCATACCAAATCCAACACACCAGCCATGCACAGGGCTCAGCCACTGCACCATTTCGTGATCTCAGGGTGACGAGATACGCTGCTTGTGCACGGTTCGCCCGCCACCGGCACAAGTCTCTCTATGAGGAAAGGCACGGTCTTTTCGCACTGCGGTCGTCAGTTGGCAGACAGGCTTTGAATCTCAGCCGCGAAGGACGGGGCGTCGGTCACTCGATCGCCGGTGAGAACCACCAGCGTCAGGATCAGGCCGAACACCGCAAGATAGACGACGGCGAAGAGGTCCCTGTCTTCCCGACCCGACAGCACGATGGCGGCGAATGGGACTGTCTGCAGGGTCAGTAAAGCCGGGATGTTCATGGCGTAGTTCGATTCCTGACGAAACTCGGTTCATGGCGGATCTCGAACCATCCACGGTATTCGTCCGCCTGGACGGACGGGATGACGCGTTCCGCCTACGCGGCTTTGCAGCGTCGGAGCGGGCGCCCGGGTCTCCGGAATTCGGCACCCGGGTGCCCGCGTGTCTCAGGCTGCCTGGATCGGACGGGCCGCGACCACCGGCACGGACGTCGGCTCCTCGCTCAGCAAGCGCAGACGCAGCGGCTTCAAGACGAACAGCGCCAGGATCGCCGCCACCACATTGAGACCGACGATGATCGCGAACACCGCCGACCAGCCGTAGCGGGCGGAGATCACGCTGGCGATCGGCACCAGGAACGAGGCCGTCCCCTTCGCGGTGTAGAGCAGGCCGGCATTGGTGGTGGCGAATTTCGATCCGAAGGTGTGGCCGCAGGTGGCCGGGAACAGCGAGTAGATCTCCCCGAACACCCCGAAATACACCGCCGTGGCGAACACGAAGACGAGCGGCTGGGTACCGTAGGTCAGCAGGGTCACGATCGCCAGAGCGGCGATCGAGAAGGCGATGAACATGGTGTTTTCGCGCCCGAGATGATCCGAGACGAAGCCGAAGAACGGGCGTCCGAAGCCGTCGAAGATGCGGTCGAGGGAGATCGCGAAGGTCAGCGCCGCCATCTGTAGGCCGAACAGGCTGACGGGCACGTCCGCGACCTTGAAGTCGTGGGCGATCGGAGCGATCTGCGCCGCCGCCATCAGGCCGCCCGAAGCCACCATGACGAAGATGGCGTACATCAGCCAGAAGACGGGCGTGCGCACCACCTCGCGCGGGGTCCGGTCGACCCGGGTCTGGGGCAACCGGACGGTCTTGCGCTGCACCGGCGCCGCGAGGGACGGCTTGCGCAGGAGGAACGACAGAGCAACCACGATGGCACCCTGGCCGAGGCCGAAGGTCAGGAAGGCGTCCTGGTAGCCGGAGTCGCGGATCATGTTGGCGATGGGGATCACGGTAACAGCCGCACCGGCGCCGAAACCGGCCGCCGTGGCACCGGCAGCGAGCCCGCGCCGATCGGGAAACCACTTGAGAGCGTTGCCCACGCACGTGCCATAGACAGAGCCCGCCCCGATACCGCCGATGACGGCCGCCGCGTACAGCACGACGAGTGAATCCGCATGGGCATTGAGGAACCAAGACAGCGCGATCATCACGCCGCCGAAGCAGACCACGAGGCGCGGACCATAACGGTCGACGAACCAGGCCTCCACCGGCACGAGCCACGTCTCGGTAGCGACGAAAACCGTGAAAGCGAACTGGATCGCGGTACGACCCCAGTGAAACTTGGCATCGATCGGGTCGACGAAGAGCGTCCAGCCGTACTGGAGGTTGGCGATCATCGCCATGCACAGCACGCCGAAGGCGAGTTGCCACCACTTGGCGGACGCTGGGTCCTGACGTTCCATCCCGGATTCCTTCTTGATCGGTTCTTGAAATTCCGACCGGGACAGCATGCACCAAAATTCGTTGTATGCAATATACCAGGGATTAGATCGTTAGTTTGCTCGTGCAGCGCGTTCCGGCGGGGCGCCTCACGGCTTCGTTGTGCACGATCCTGCACGACGGCAGGACATCCTGTGGTGTTTTAAGGCCTGCCAGCCCGGACGCTGCGGCGCGTCTCATGCGCCGCGGCGGTTTCCGAACGCGATGCAGGGACAGCGCTTCATCATGCTGCCGACGATGCGAACGCTACTCGGCGGCGACCCGGCTCGCCTCGCGGTAGGGATGGGCCGGATAGGTCCCGATGATGCGGACCTCGCGCGAGAAGTAGGCGAGTTCGGCCAGCGCGCGCGACAGGCCCGGCTCCTCCGGATAGCCATCGACCTCGGCATAGAACTGCGTCGCCGAGAACTGGCCCTCGACCATGTAGCTCTCGAGCTTCGACATGTTGACGCCGTTGGTGGCGAAGCCGCCGAGCGCCTTGTAGAGGGCCGCCGGGATGTTGCGGACCCGGAACACGAAGCTCGTGACGATGGGACCGGTTTCCGCCGCGACCGGCTCCGGCTCGGGCGAGAACACCACGAAGCGGGTGGTGTTGTGGCTTTCGTCCTCGACGTCGCGCTCCAGGATGTCGAGGCCGTAGACCTCGGCGGCGAGGGCCGGAGCCAGGGCGCCGCGCGTCCGATCGCCCGCCTCCGCCACCTCGCGCGCCGCCCCGGCGGTGTCGCCGGCGACGATGGCGCGGACCCCGAGGCGCCGGATGATCTTCCGGCACTGTCCGAGGGCGTGGACGTGGCTGTGCACGGTGCGGATGGTCTCGACCGGCGTCCCGGGCAGCACCATCAGCTGAAAATGGATCGGCAGGAAGTGCTCGGCCACGATGTGCAGGCCCGAGGTCGGGATGAGGTGGTGAATGTCGGCGACACGGCCCGCGATCGAATTCTCGATGGGGATCATCGCCCGGTCCGCCCGGCCCTCCTTTACCGCCGCGAAGGCGTCCTCGAAGGTCGGGCACGGCAGCGGCGTCCAGTCCGGATAGGCCTGGGCGCAGATGATATGGGAATTCGCGCCGGGCTCACCCTGGTAGGAGATGGTGCGGTGGGGCATGGCGGGCAGGTCTCTCGCGTGCGGTCAGTTCAGGCGGCGGGCCGACAGGATGGCGCGCGCCCGCTCCAGGTCGGCGGGGGTGTCGACACCGAGCGGCAGGTCGTCGACGATGATGGCATCGATTCGCATGCCGGCCTCGAGGGCGCGGAGCTGCTCCAGCTTTTCGCGGGTCTCGAGCTCGCCGGGCGGCAGCGCCATGAAGCGCGCGAGGGCCTTCCGGCGATACGCGTAGAGACCGATGTGGTGATAGAGCGGCCCCTCCCCCCACGGCGCCGTGGCGCGGCTGAAATAGAGCGCCCGCAAGCGGCGCGTGCCGACGGTGTGGCCGATCAGCTTGACCACGTTGGGGTCGTGCCGCTCGGCCTCGTCGGTAATCACCGCGCAGAGGGTGGCGATGTCTACCGTACGGTCCATCAGCGGCAGGATCGCGGCCCCGATGATCCCGGGATCGATGGTCGGCAGGTCGCCCTGCACGTTCACCACGACATCGTGGTTGCCCTGCGGATCGATGATGTCCAGGGCCTCCGCCAGGCGGTCGGAGCCGGAGGGATGATCGGCCCGAGTCAGCACCGCGAGGCCGCCAACGGCCTCGATGGTCTCGACGATGGTCGGCGCATCGGTGGCGACCACGACCGGGCCGATGCCGGATTCGACGGCCCGGCGCCAGACATGCACGATCATCGGCTCGCCGGCGATGTCGGCCATCGGCTTGTTGGGCAGGCGGGTCGCGGCCATGCGCGCGGGAATGAGGACGATGGGATCGGACATCAGTGCAAGGTCCTGTTCCGGATGAGCCCGGTGCTTAACAGTGGCGGTACGCGATGTCATGCCGTGGCGCGCAGCGATGCCGTGGCGCGAAGCGATGCCGTGGCGCGAAGCGCATCATCTCGCCACGAACCCCGGATGCGGGAAACGGGCTTCGGGAACCCGTTGCGCACGACCGAGTCTCAACAAGTGAGGGATGGAGGCGACACCCAGGTCTCTGCGACTCCGCGAAGCGCGACTCCACCATTGTCAAGGTCGGGCCTCAGCAGTTAAGCACCCTCGAGCGTTTCCAAAGTCCGCCGCATCCACGCGCTGGACTTCGCCCTGAATTCTCCCCCTCAGGCCGGCCGCACCGGAGTTGTCGAGAATGGACTCTTTCGAGCTGAACAAGGTCGCGGGTGCCGCGCTGGGCGCGCTGCTGTTCGCCGTGGGGTCGGGCTTCGTTGCCGAACTGATCTATCACCCGAAGCCTGCCGGCAACGCTGGCTACGCGCTCCCCGAACCGCAGCCGAAGGCCGCCGGCGGTGGGGCACCCGAGGCGAAGGTCGAGCCTCTGCCGATCCGGCTCGCCAGCGCCACCGTCGACAAGGGCCAGGCCGCGGCCAAGAAATGCGCCTCATGCCACAGCTTCGAGAAGGGTGGCCCCAACAAGGTCGGCCCCCATCTCTGGGGCGTGGTCGATCGCCAGCGGGCGCATGAGCCGGGCTTCGAATATTCGGCCGCGCTGAAGGAGAAGGGCGGCACCTGGACCTACGACGAACTCGACCATTTCCTGGCCAACCCGAAGGGTTACGTACCCGGCACCAAGATGGCCTTCGCGGGCATCACCTCGCCGACCGAACGGGCCGACGTGATCGTCTATCTGCGCAGCCTTGCCGACACCCCGGCCCCATTGCCGGCTGCCGAGGCGAAGGCAGAGGGCGACAAGCCGGCAGAAGCCAAGCCAGCGGATAAGCCGGCCGATAAGCCGGCCGAGGCCAAGCCGGCGCCGGATTCGAAGCCCGCCGCCGAGGTTCGTCGCGAGCAGACGCCGAAGCCCGCCGATGGCGCGAAGCCGACCGAAGATCAGAAGCCCGAGGTCAACAACCCGGCGACCGCCGCCCAGCCCACTGTCGCAGGCGAGAAGGCGAACCCGCCCGCCTCCGTGAAGCCGGCCGACGACACGCCGGTCGGGGCTGCCCCAGCCGCGCCGCCGGCACCGGCCGCGACCGTTCCGGCCGAGAAGCCCGCGCAGCAGTAATCCCCGCAGATTGCGAAACGGGAGAAGGCCGGGCATCGCCCGGCCTTTTTTGTTTGCCGCCGTGCTCGCATCGATCCGAGAGGGTCACCGCTCGTCCTGCCGCACGCCCCCGCTGGGTGCTTCGCGCACGCGCCGGCTTCTCCTGCGCGCACGCGCCAACTTCTCCTGCGCGCACGCGCCGGCTTGGCGTTCGCCGCCCGTCCGTCCTAGAACACCCGCCTGCCGTCGCCGGTGAGGCGATGGGACCGCGCCCCCGGAATCCGGAGACCGCCTGCCCGTGATGCGAACAGCCCTGATCGGACGCCTTCTCGCCGCCCTCGCCTTCCTGGCCTTGGGCCTGCCTGCCAGGGCCGAGCCCGATCCGCCGGCCGCCACGCCAAAGGGCGAGTGGCTCCCCGCGATCACCCTGATGGGCGCGCCGAAATACGGCCCCGATTTCAAGCATTTCGAGTATGCCGACCCGAACGCCCCGAAGGGCGGTCTCGTGCGCCTTGGCGCCCAGGGCGGCTTCGACAATTTCAACTACGTCGTCTCGGGCCTGAAGGGCGATCTGGAAGGCGGCGTCCTTCAGATCTACGATACCCTGATGACGGAATCGGCCGACGAGCCGTTCACCTCCTATGGCCTCCTGGCCGACGGTGTGCGCCTCGCCGACGATCTCTCCTCGGTGTCGTATCGCCTTCGCGACGGGGCGAAGTGGCATGACGGCCAGCCGATCACGCCGGATGACGTGGTCTGGTCCTTCGACATCCTGAAGGCCAACAGCCCGTTCTATTCGGCCTATTATCAGACCGTGACCAAGGCGGCTGTCACCGGCCCGCGGGAGGTCACCTTCACCTTCTCGGAGGCGGGCAACCGCGAACTGCCGCAGGTGCTCGGCCAGCTCCGTGTGCTGCCCAAGCATTGGTGGACCGGCACGGATGCGCAGGGGAAACCGCGCGATCCGACTCAGACCACCCTGGAGATCCCCCTCGGCTCCGGCCCCTATCGCTTGGCAAAATTCGAGGCCGGGCGCAGCGCCACCTACGAACGGGTGGCGGATTACTGGGGCAAGGACCTGCCGGTGAACGTCGGCCGCAACAACTTCGGCACGATGCGCAACGAGTATTTTCGCGATGCCACCGTGCTGATCGAGGCTCTGAAGGGCGACCTGTTCGATTTCCGGGCCGAGAACATCGCCCGGAATTGGGCCACCGCCTACGACACCTTCCCGGCCGTGAAGGAGGGCCGCCTGATCAAGGAAGAATTCCCCGATCGCGGCAACGGCACCATGCAGGCCTTCGTGTTGAACACCCGCCGGGCGAAGTTCAGCGATCCGCGGGTGCGCCGGGCCTTCAACCTCGCGATGAACTTCGAGGAAATGAACCGGTCGCTGTTCTTCGGCCTCTACAAGCGCATCGACTCCTATTATTTCGGATCGGAGCTGGCGTCCTCGGGGCTCCCCCAGGGCGATGAGCTGGGGATTCTGGAGAGCGTCAAGGACAAGGTCCCGGCCTCGGTCTTCACCACCCCTTACACCAACCCGGTGAACGGCAGCCCGGAAGCCGTGCGGGCCAACCTGCGCGAGGCCGTCGGTCTGCTGAAGCAGGCGGGATACGAGCTGCGCAACGGCCACATGACCGACGTGAAGAGCGGCGAACCGCTTACCGTCGAGTTTCTGGAATTCCAGAGCGTGTTCGAACGGGTCGTGCTGCCGTTCGCGGCGCAGCTGAAGCTGATCGGCATCAACAGCAGCCTGCGGGTGATCGACCAGGCTCAGTACCAGAACCGCCTGCGCGCCTTCGACTTCGACATCACCACGAGTTCCTGGCCGCAATCGCTGTCGCCGGGCAACGAGCAGCGCGAGTTCTGGGGCTCGGCCGCCGCCGACAAGCCCGGTTCGCGCAACCTCATCGGCATCAAGGACGCGGCCATCGACGCTCTGGTGGAAAAGGTGATCTTCGCGAAGGATCGGCCGGGTGTCCTCGCGGCGACGCATGCCCTCGACCGGGTGCTGCTGGCTCACAATTACGTGGTGCCGCAATGGGGCTCCAACGTCTCGCGCACCCTGCGCTGGAACCGCTTCGGCCATCCGGCGGTGCTGCCGAAATACGGTAGCTCGGGCTTCCCGGCGACGTGGTGGTACGACGAGGCACTGGCGGCGAAGACCGGGGCACCACGGTGAGCGTCGGCTGCCCGACCCGCCGCGCCGTTGTCGCGGGGGCCGGCGCCCTCGGGGTTTCCCTGGTGCTGCCGGCACCGGTCCGCGCAGCGGTCCGCACCAGTCATGGCCTGTCGAGCTTCGGCGATCTGAAATACCCTGCCGACTTCCCGAACTTCGACTACGTCAACCCGGATGCGCCGCGTGGCGGCCGGTTCTCGGCGCAACTCGCCTCCACCCTGGGCAACCAGGCCTCCGATACCTTCAACACCCTGAACATCTACGTCCTGCGCGGTGACGGCGCCGCCGGCATGAACCTGACCTTCGATTCTCTGATGGTGCGGGCGCTGGACGAGCCGGATGCGCTCTATGGCCTCCTCGCCCGCTCGGTGGAGATCTCAGAGGACGGCCTGACCTACCGCTTCGCCTTGCGGCCGCAGGCGCGCTTCCACGACGGCTCGCGCCTCACCGCCCACGACGTGGCGGCGTCGATGCGCCTCCTCAAGGAGAAGGGCCACCCTGAAATCGCGCAGGTGATCCGCGATCTCGACGAGGCCGTCGCCGAGGACGACGCCACGATCGTGCTCCGTTTCGCGAAAGGCCGCAGCCGCGACCTGCCGCTCTTCGTCGCCACCCTGCCGGTGTTCTCGGCGGCCTACTATGCCAAGCGCGATTTCGAGGCCTCCTCCCTGGAGCCGCCTCTCGGCTCGGGTCCCTATCAGGTCGGGCGCCTGGAGGCAGGCCGCTTCATCGAGCTGGAGCGGGTCAAGGACTATTGGGGCGCCGAGCTGCCGGTGAATGTCGGCCAGAACAATTTCGACGCCATCCGGTACGAGTATTTTCGCGACCGTCAGGTGGCCTTCGAGGCCTTCAAGGGCGGTGCCTTCACCTTCCGGGAGGAGTTCACCGCACGGGTCTGGGCCACGGGTTACGACTTCCCCGCCGCGCAGGAGGGCCGCGTCCGCAAGGAGGTGGTGCCGGATGCGCGGCCCTCGGGTACGCAGGGCTGGTGGATCAACACCCGCCGGGAGGCGTTTCGCGATCCCCGCATCCGGGAGGCGATCGGCCTGTGCTTCGACTTCAACTGGTCGAATGCCAACCTGATGTACGGCGCCTACCTGCGCACCGTCTCCTACTTCGAGAACTCTGAGCTGAAGGCCACCGGCCGGCCCGCGCCCGAGGAACTGGCCCTCCTCGATCCCTTGCGCGGCGATCTGCCGGCCGAGGTGTTCGGCGAGGCCTGGAGCCCACCCGCATCCGACGGCTCGGGCCAGGATCGCGCCCTCCTCAGCCGCGCCGTGGCGCTCCTGCGCGAGGCGGGCTGCACCCGAGACGGGGGAGTGGTCCGCCTGCCCTCCGGCAAGCCCCTGGAAATCGAGTTCCTCGACAACGACCCGGTGTTCCAGCCGGTGACGCAGCCATTCATCCGCAATCTCGGTCTGATCGGCATCCGCGCCAGCATCCGGCTGGTGGATCCGTCGCAATATCAGGCCCGCGTCAAGGATTTCGACTTCGATCTCACCGCCCGCCGATTCGGCAGCGGGCTGACGCCCGGTCCCGAACTGCGCGAAGCCTACGGATCGCGCAGCGCCGGCACGCCGGGATCGAACAACCTGGCGGGCATCACCAGCCCGGCCATCGACGCGCTCATCGAGCGGGTGACGGAAGCGACCTCGCGCGCCGACATGGTCCACGCCGCGCGCGCCCTCGACCGGGTGCTGCGCTCCGGCCGCTACTGGGTGCCGATGTGGTACAAGGCCGATCACCGGCTGGCGCTGTGGGACGTCTACGGCCGGCCCGCCAAGGGGCCGACCTACGATCTCGGCGCGCCGGGCGTCTGGTGGTACGATACCGCCAAGGCGCGGCGCATCGGCCGAACCTGAGGATCATCCCTTGCTCGGCTACATCCTGCGCCGCATCGCCCTGATGGTCCCGACCATCTTCGGGATCATGCTCATCACCTTCGTCATCGTGCAGTTCGCCCCAGGCGGGCCGGTGGAACGCGTGCTGGCGCAGTTGCAGGGCCAGAACGAAGGCAGCCTGTCGCGGGTCAGCGGCGGGGCCGGAGATCTCGGAGGCGCGGCGCGAAGTGCCGGAAGCGGCGACGCGAGCGCCCGCTATCGCGGCGCGCAGGGGCTCGACCCGGCCTTCATCAAGAAGCTCGAGCAGCAATTCGGTTTCGATAAGCCGGCGCCCGAGCGCTTCGCCAAGATGATCTGGGACTACGCCCGGTTCGATTTCGGCAACAGCTACTTTCGCGATGTATCGGTGCTGCAGCTCATCCGCGAACGCCTGCCGGTGTCGATCTCGCTCGGCTTGTGGATGACGCTGATCTCCTACGCGATCTCGATTCCACTCGGGATCCGCAAGGCCGTCCACGACGGCTCGCGCTTCGACCTCTGGACTTCGACCATCGTCATCATCGGCTATGCGATTCCGAGCTTCCTGTTCGGCATCGCGCTGATCATTCTGTTCGCCGGCGGCTCGTTCGTACAGATCTTCCCGATCCGGGGCCTGACCAGCGAGAACTTCGAATCCTTGAGCCTGTGGGGCAAAGCGGTCGATTACGCTTGGCACATGACGCTGCCGCTCACCGCCCTGGTGCTCGGCGCCTTCGCGACCTCGACCCTGCTGACCAAGAACTCCTTCCTCGACGAAATCCGCAAGCAATACGTGATCACCGCCCGGATGAAGGGTCTGTCCGAGCGGCGGGTGCTGTACGGGCACGTCTTCCGCAACGCCATGCTGATCGTCATCGCGGGCTTCCCGGCGGCCTTCATCTCGGCCTTCTTCACGGGATCGCTGCTGATCGAGACGATCTTTTCCCTCGACGGGCTCGGGCTGCTGTCCTTCACCTCGATCGTCGGGCGCGACTATCCGGTGGTGTTCGCGACCCTGTACATCTTTTCCCTGCTCGGGCTGGCGGTGAACCTGCTCTCCGACCTGATCTACACCTGGATCGACCCACGCATCGACTTCTCGGCCCGGGCGACGTGACCACCCTTCCTCTCGTCATCCGACACGAGCACCCCGGGGACGCAGACGCGATCGAGCGGCTTCATGCGCGTGCCTTCGGCCCCGGCCGCTTCGCCCGCACCGCCTATCGCCTGCGCGAGGGCACGCGGCCGGTGGCCGATCTGTGCTTCACCGCCCTGGTGGGCACCTACCTCGTCGGCTCGGTCCGGGTCGGCCCGGCCGAAGCCGTCGGTCCGCTCCTGGTGCTGGGGCCCCTCACCGTCGATCCGAGCTTCGAGGGGCGGGGTATCGGCGCCTCGCTGATGACGGCCTGTCTCGACGCGGCGACGGCAGCCGGCCACGGCCTCGTGATCCTCATCGGCGACGCACCGTATTACCGGCGCTTCGGTTTCGCGCCGATCCCGCCCGGGCGCCTCCTTCCGCCCTCCCCCGTCGATCCCGCGCGCTTCCTGTGGCGCGCATTGCGTCCGGGGGCGGCCGAGGCCGTCTCGGGGAACGTCACCGCCCTCCGGACGCGTTGACCCGTCTGACGCGGCCTTCGGCGTCGCAGGGAGTCGACGCGATGGATCACACCGGAATTCGGCACGACACGATCACGGCCAACGGCATCGCGCTCCACGTCGCGCGCCTCGGCCAGGGCCGGCCGCTGGTGCTGTTGCATGGCTGGCCGGAATTCTGGCTGACCTGGGAGCCGGTGATGCGGCGCCTCGCAGACCGCTTCGAACTGATTGTACCGGATCTCCGCGGTTTCGGCGCCAGCGAGAAGCCGGATCCACTGCCATCCGACAAGGTGGGCGCGGAGGTCCATGCCGCCGATGTGGTGGCGCTGCTCGACGCCCTCGGCCTCGACCGCGTCGGCATCGTCGGCCACGATGTCGGGGCCTCCGTGGTTCAGGCGCTGGCCCGGGCGGCCCCGGATCGGTTGACCGGGCTCTTCACCTTCAACTGCCCTTACCCGGGCATCGGTCCGCGCCTTGCGGCTCCCGGGATGCTCGCCGAAATCTGGTATCAGTCCTACCACGTGAAGCCGTTCGCGGCGGCGCAGGTCGGCGCCTCGCGCGAAGGCTGTCGGCTTTATATCGGTCACTTCCTGCGCCACTGGGCCGGCGGCAACCCATCCGCCTTCGACGCTGTGCTGGAGGCCTTCACGGACAACTTTCTCGCCCCCGGCAACCTCCAGGGCGGCTTCAACTGGTACGTCAGTTCACAGGCCGGCCGCCTGGCGATGATCCGGGGCGAGACGCCCGCATTGCCCCCGATCACGGTGCCGACCTGCGTCCGCTGGGGCGAGTCCGACCCGCTCTTTCCCTATGCCTGGACGGACCGCCTCGGCGAGACCTTTTCGGATCTCGACCTCGCACCGTTGCCCGGCGTGGGGCACTTTCCCCATCGCGAGGACCCCGACCGGGCCGCTGCCGAGATCGCCGGGTTTTTCGCGGGGCTGCCAGCGTGAGGTTTCACGCCGCCCGCCCGCGCCGGCCCTCCACCAGCCACATCGCCAGGACGGCGCCGGCCAGGGCGACGAGCGCCCAGAGGCCGAGCGCCAAGGGATAGACTTCGACGCCGCGGATGTTGGCGCTGTCGCTGGGGCGGAAGCCGATCCAGTCGGCGCCGCTGAGGCGGCCGCTGCGGACGGATTGCAGGCGCGGCACCACCGTGCCGCTGGCGGCATCGGCGATGCGGCGGATCGAGCCGCCGGTGCCCTCCGCGAGGGTCTTCAGGCGATCGGTGTCGCTGAACACGTCGGCGAGTTCGCGCGGGTTCGGTGGGCCGACGCTGACGAAAGCGACGAGGCTGCCGGAGCGGAGGGTATGGAGGCCGAGTTCGGTCGCCTCGAAGGTGGTCGAGAACAGCCCGGGCTCGCCCTGCATCAGCGTCAAGGTGCGCTGGCTGCCGGTCGGACCCGTGACGGTGACGGGCTCGGCCGTGTCGGCCATGGTCTGGCGCTCGACGCGGACCTCGCGACCATGGCCCGTGGTCTGCGCCCGAAGGGCTTCTTCCTCCAGGGCCGGCTCCTTCATCAGCCAGTGGCCGAGGCGGCGCAGCAGGTCGAGATAGGGGCCACCCTCCTGATATCCGCGTGCCCAGAGCCAGGCATGGTCCGAAGTGAGCAGGGCGACGCGACCCTTATCCTCACGCGACAAGGCCAGCAGCGGCAGGGCGTTCGGCCCCTGCAGGATCGGCTGAATGCCCGGCCTCACCTGCGTCGAGACGATACGGAGCCAGTCGCCCCAGGCCGGCGGCGACGCCTCCGACCCTGGCAGGGCCCGGGTCACGGGATGGCGGTTTCCGATGTTCGTCAGCGCCGCCTTGTAGGGTTGCTCGATCACCCTCCCGTTCGGCTCGCCGGGCAGGATCGCGGCCAGCCGCGTGCGCGCAAGGCTGGCGGACGAGGCGAATTCGGGACCGGCGGCGATCAGCAGGGCCCCGCCCTCGCGGACGTAGCGGACGATGTTGTCGAAATAGGCCGAAGGCAGCACGCTCTGGTTGGCGTAGCGGTCGAAGATGATGAGATCGAAATCCTTGATCTTCTGAACGAACAGCTCGCGCGTCGGGAAAGCGATCAGGGAGAGTTCGGAGATCGGCGTGCCGTCCTGCTTCTCGGGCGGCCGCAGAATGGTGAAGTGAACGAGATCGACGTTGGCGTCGGATTTCAGCAGGTTGCGCCAGGTGCGCTCGCCCTGGTGCGGCTCTCCCGAGACGAGGAGTACGCGCAGCTTCTCGCGGATGCCCTCGATGGGCAGGACCGCGCGGTTGTTGATGGTGGTCAGTTCGCCCGGCAGGGGCTCGACCTCGATCTCCACGACGTTCGGACCGCCATGCTCGATCCGCATGGTGAGGGAGAAGGGCTGGCCGGTAGGGAAGGTTCGGCGCCCGACCTCCTCGCCGTCGCGACGCACGGTGACGGCGGCGCTGCCGGTTCCACCGCGCTCCATCACCTCGGCCCGGATGGTGAGGTCGCGCCCGACGATGCCGAAGCGGGGCGCCTCGATCAGCTTGATCTGGCGGTCGCGCTCGTCCGGGTGGCCGGTGACGAGGACATGGAGGGGACCCTTGAGGCCCAGCGCCGCCACCGAGGCCGGTATATCGTGCACGACGCCGTCCGTCAGCATCACGACGCCGGCCAGCCGTTCGGCTGGGACATCGGCCAGAGCCTGAGACAGGGCGGTGAACAGCCGGGTGCCTTCGTCGCCATCCTTGGCGTCGGGCACTTCGATGAAGCGCGGCTCGATGTTGGTGAGTGCCCCGAAACGGCGCTGCAATTCGGCCCGCACCGCATCGGTCATGGCCGGGCGATCACCGAGGGCCTGCGAACCCGAGCGGTCGACCACGATGGCGGCGATGTCCTTCACGGGCTCGCGATCCTCGCGCACCAGCGCGGGGTTGGCGATCGCCAGCAGCACCAGCGCGAGCGCCAGCGCCCGCAGGATCGCGACCCGGCCGCGGGCCAGGAACGCAAGACCGGCGAAAACCGCGACCAGGATGCCGAAACCGATCAGGACCGGCCAGGGCACGAGGGGCGTGAAGCTGAGGCTCAGCATGGGCGCGGGGCCTCCAGTTTTTGTTGTGTCACTGGCCCAGGCGCTCCAAGAGCGCCGGGACATGGACCTGATCGGCTTTGTAGTTGCCGGTCAGGGTATAGATCACGAAATTGATGCCACCCCGGAAAGCCATCTCGCGCTGGCGCTGGTCGCCACCGACGATGGGGTAGAGCGGTTCGCCCCGCTTACCCACAGCCCAGGCCGCCGCGAGGTCGTTGCTCGTGATCACGATGGGCGAGACGCCATCGCCCGCACGCGCCGGACGGCGCTCGGCGCCCTCCCCCGCCGGAGGCAGGGTCTCGACCCAGGTCTGGCCGGTCGCGTAGCGGCCGGGGAAATTGTCGACGAGATAGAACGCCTTGGTCAGGACGTGATCCGGTGGGACCGGCTCGAGTTCCGGCACCTCCAAGGTCGACAACATCTTGCGCAGGTAGGCCGCCTCCGGAGTCGGCGGACCACCGGGCCGCGCGGTGAGAGCGTCGCGGGTATCGAAGATCACGGTGCCGCCGTTGCGCATGAAGGCGTCGATACGGCGGATCGCGGCTTCGCTCGGCTGCGGACGTCCAGCCACGATGGGCCAGTAGATCAGCGGATAGAATGCAAGCTCGTCCTTGGCGGGATCGATCCCAATCGGATCGCCCGGCTCCAGGGCGGTGCGGCTCGCCAGCATCTGGGTCAGGCCCGTAAGCCCGGCGCGGCTGGCGGTGTCTGCCGCCTCGTCGCCAGTCACCACATAGGCGAGGCGGGTGGCCAGCGCCGAGTCGAAGGCGCCCGCCCGCGCCGTCTGGCCCTGCTGCGCCTGCACAGGACCGGGCAGGCCCACCAGGGCACCGAGCGCCAGAACGGCCAGAACGATCGCGGCCGGACGCGAGACGAAGCCCCGTGCGCGCCGGAGGAAGCCGCTAAGCCAGAGGCCCGCAAGGGTATCGAGAATCAGGAGCATCAGAGCCAGAGTGAAGAGGGAGGCGCGCAGATCGAGGGTTTCGGCGCCGGCCAGAGACCCGACGCGCGCGCCGGACAGGGCGGCGAAGTCGAGAGGTTTGAGCCGGTCGGCGGGGGCCAGAGCGTTGACCGCGATGCCGCCATCGGCAGGGCCGTAGAAGCCCGGCGGATGCTCCAGGGTGGCCCGCTCGCTGGAATCGGCTGAGACCGCGATCGCTCCGGCCGGCGGAGTGCCGAGCGCTCCGAATCCGTCGAGGGTGAGGCGCGGGGCCAGCACGGCGGTAGCCCGGGCCCCGGCATCGCCGGACGGCAGTGCCTTGGCGCCGGCGAGATTCACCACCCGGCGCAGCATGTCGATGAACAGGCCGGACAGAGGCAGGTTCGACCAGGTCGTGTCGGCGGTGACGTGGAACAGCACGACGAGACCCTGGCCCCGCTTCTGGGCGGTCACGATCGGTGTGCCATCCTGCAGCGAGGCCCATGTCCGGCCCGGCAGCTCGCCGTCGGGCTCGGCCAGGATCTGGCGACGCACGCCGATGTCGGCCGGCGGGGTCAGACCCGCGAAGGGACTCTCGGGAGCGAAAGGCGCCAGGGTCTTCGGGCTGTCCCAGGACAAGGTTCCGCCGAGAGTCCGGCCGCCGCGGCGAAGGCGCACCGGCACCAGGGGATCGTTGCCGGCGGCCAGGCGCGGCCCGGCGAAGCGCAGCAGGAGGCCGCCCTCGTCCACGAACTGCTCGACACGGGCGAGGGTCGGTCCGTCGAGCGCGCCGACATCGGCCAGGACGAGAACAGAAACCTGATTGTCGAGGAGCTGGGTGATCGACTCGGCGACGCTCTTGGCCCCACGCGGCTCCTGCACGTCGGCGTAGGGGCTCAGCGCCCGCGACAGGTAATAGGTCGGCGCCAGGAGTGGCTGGGCCTGATCGCTGGTACCGCCGAAGATGAGGCCGACGCGCCGGCGCTTACCGCGCTCGTCGACCAGCGTCACGGCACCGGCGGAGCGCTCCGCAGCGATCTCGATCCGGCTGATGCTGTTGCGCAGCTCCACCGGCAGGTCGAACCCGATTTCGGTGTCGAACGCCTCCGGTGCAAAGGTGAAGCTCTGCTCGGCCAGCGGCAATCCCTTCTGATCGAGGGCGCGCACCAGCCCGGTATCACGACCGTTCGGACCGGCACGCAGGACATGAGCGGTAAGCCGCCCGCTGGCCTCGGCTGCCGACAGCGCCAAGGCCGGTGGACGGTCGGCCTTCAGGATCGTCAGGGACGCGCCGCGTGCGGCGACAAGATCACCCAGGCGCTTGCCGAAGACGTCCTCGCCGGAACCGGCGACGCCGTCGCTGATCCACAGGATGGCGGCGGCGGGGCTGCGCTCCAGGAACGCGGCCAGGGCCGGCAGATGCGTCTCACGGTCGGCGAGGTGCGGCCGCGGCGCGATGGCGCGCAGGCGTTCGAGCGCAGCCGCCGGGACCTTCGCCTCGACGGGCGCCGTCGGCTCGGCCAGGGCGGTCACCGCCACCGGCCGGCCGTCGCGCGCCGCCCCCTCGACCGCGTCGGTTGCAACGCGGAGACGTTCGCGCCAGTCGTGGGCCGAGGTAAAGCCGTTGTCGAGCATGACGAGGAGCGGTGTGCGCCCCGTCGCGGCCCCCGTACCGGACGGATTCCACACCGGGCCGGACACCGCCAGGATCAGGGCGGCCGCCGCCAGAAGGCGCAGGATCAGGAGCCAGGGCGGGGTCCGGGCCGGCGTCTCACGCCGACCGAGCAGATCGGCCATGATCGCGAGCGGCGGGAAGTCGATGCGGCGCGGGCGCGGCGGCGTCACCCGCAGCAGGAACCACAGTGCCGGAAGGGCAATGAGAGCGGCGAGCGCCAGCGGCGCGGCGAAGGTCAGGGGCAATCCGAGCATGCGGCGATCCTCAGCCGGTCCCGCGCGCCGCCGCCACGAGGGTGAGGAGGCGCAGGGCCGCCTCGCTCGCCGGGCGGTCGGTGCGATGGATCGTCAGGGTCCAGCCCTGGCTGCGGGCGATCTCCGCGAGGCGATCGCGATGGGCGGCGATCCGGACCCGGTAGGCCTCGCCCCAGGCGCCGGCATCGCCGACGTTCAGGCTGAGGCTCGATTCGGGATCGTGCAGGACCGCCTGGCCAGAAAACGGAAAGGTCTCCTCGACCGGATCGACGATCATCACGAGGTGGCCCCGGGTGCCCCTTCCGGCGAGGCGGTCCACGGAGGCCTTCACGGCATCCGGCGGCGACAGGAAGTCGCTGATCAGCACGGCCTCATCGAACCGCCCGGGCGTCGCGCGCGGCGGCGCGTCGTCATCCTGCCCCTTGGCGTCGGCGACCAGTGCCTGCGCCATGGTCTCGACGATGCGGCGGGAAGCCGTTGCGCGGGTGAGCCCAAGCAGGCCGGTGCGTTCCCCGCCCTCCACCAATGCGTCGGCCAGTGCGAAGCCGAGGACCAAAGCGCGCTCGACCTTCGGGGATTGCGCCAAGTGGGAGGCGAACCCCATCGAGGCCGAGCGGTCGATCCAGAACCAGATGTTGTGGGTGGCTTCCCACTCGCGCTCGCGCACATAGAGCCGGTCGTCGCGGGCCGAGCGGCGCCAGTCGATGCGCGCGGCGGCCTCGCCGGCCACGAACGGCCTGAATTGCCAGAAGCTTTCGCCCGATCCGGCCCGACGTCGGCCGTGGATGCCATGGGCCAGTGTCGAGGACACCCGGCGCGATTCGAGGATCAGACGTGGCATCCGCTCGGCCAGCGCGAGAGCGCTTTCGGTCTCGCGGCGTCCCGGATTGCGGGCGCTCCGGTCGAGAACCTGGGTCGCGCCGCCGCCGGGCCGGAAAGTCGCCATGCCGTTAGAGCTTGCCGGCGAGCTGGGCGATGAGGCCCGAAATGGTCTCGCCGTCGGCACGCGCCGCGAAGCTGAGCGCCATGCGGTGCTTCAGGACCGGCTCGGCCAGCGCCTTCACGTCGGCGACGGAGGGCGCAACGCGTCCCTCGATCAGCGCGCGAGCGCGCACCGCCAGAGTCAGAGCCTGACTGGCGCGTGGACCCGGTCCCCACAGCAGCTTGCCCTTGAGGGAGGGATCCCCGTCCTCCGGCCGCGCGGCACGCACGAGGTCGAGGATGGCATCGACCACTGCGTCGCCCACCGGCAGGCGGCGCACCAGGCGCTGGGCCGTTAACAGCGCCTCGGTGGACATCACGGCCACCGGCTTGTGTTCGTCGCTTCCGGTGGTCTCGATCAGGATGCGGCGCTCGGCGGCACGATCGGGATAGCCGACATCGATCTCAAGGAGGAACCGATCGAGTTGGGCCTCGGGCAGCGGGTAGGTCCCTTCCTGCTCGATCGGGTTCTGGGTCGCGAGCACGTGAAAAGGTCGCGGCAGATCGTGGCGTTCGCCCGCCACCGAGACGAAATGCTCCTGCATGGCCTGAAGCAAAGCCGATTGGGTGCGGGGGCTAGCGCGGTTGATCTCGTCCGCCATGAGAAGCTGGGTGAAGACCGGCCCTTTGACGAAACGGAACGAGCGGTGCCGATCGGCATCCTCGTCGAGAATTTCAGTGCCGAGGATGTCGGAGGGCATCAGGTCCGGCGTGAACTGCACCCGCCGGGCATCGAGCCCGAGTACGGTGCCGAGGGTCTCGACGAGCTTCGTCTTCGCCAGACCCGGCAGCCCGACGAGGAGGCCGTGGCCGCCCGCCAGAATTGTGATGAGGGCGAGGTCGACCACCTGCTCCTGGCCGAAAATCACCTTGTGGATCGCCTCGCGCGCCTGCCCCACCGATCCGAGACAGGCTTCCGCCGTGGCGACGATGCCGTCATCGAGGGGAGTGGCCGGCTGGGAGCCCTGGATCATGCGTGTCGGTCCTGGCGTCTCGGCGCCGGCCGTCGAGGGCCGGGTGCCGCGGGAATACGCGAACAATGCGCGGGCCTGTCAGCGACCCTCAACGCGGGAGTGTGGCGCCCTTTCCCGCACGCTGGCAAGGTCGGCGCGACGACGCAGGGTTCAGTCCTGCGCGAGCGGCTCACGGGCGAGGCACGAGGCCGGATCGTGTTCTCACTGTCCAGATGCGCTATCTAGCGTTCATGACCGACCCCGCCGCCGCCGTCGGAGATCCGACGATCGACCGACTCCGTTTCGCCCTCGGGAACGCGACGCGGCGCGGCCCGCCGCCGGTGGAGCGCTGGAACCCACCCTATTGCGGCGCCATCGACATGCGGATTGCTGCCGATGGCACCTGGCACCACGACGGCGCTCCGATTCGCCGGCCTGCCCTGGTCAAACTCTTCGCCTCGATCCTGCGGCGCGAGCCCGACGGCAGCTTCGTGCTGGTCACCCCCGTGGAGAGCGTCGGCATCACGGTCGAAGACGCGCCGTTCGTGGCCGTCGAGATGGCCATCGAGGGCGACGGTCCCGACCGGCGTATCGCTTTCCGCACCAATGTCGACGATCTGGTCCCGGTGGGTGCCGACCACGGCTTGCGGTTCGCGCCGGATGCTGCCGGAGGCCTGCGCCCCTATGTCCATGTCCGCCGGGATCTCTGGGCCCTGCTCACCCGGGCACTGACCTACGACCTGTTGGCGCTCGCCGAGGACCGTGAAGGTTGGCTCGGCGTCGAGGCCGGCGGCCTCTTCCACCGCATCGCGCCCGCCGAGAGCGCATGACGCACGACGTCGCGCTGACGGACCTCCTCGCCCGGGCCGCCGACCACCTGTCCTTCGAACCGCCGGGCGAGGGTGACCCGACGGCGAACCCCCGCGGCGACCACGACCTCGATGGCGCCGATGACGCCGTGGTGCCGGGGCCGCCCCATCGGCGCGCCGCGGTGCTGGTACCGGTGCTGCCCCGCGCCACGGGGCCGAGCGTCCTGTTCACCGTGCGCGCCGCGCACCTGCGCGACCATTCGGGCCAGATCGCGTTTCCGGGCGGCAAGATCGACGCCGACGATCCGACTCCGGCCGATGCCGCCCTGCGCGAGGCGCGGGAAGAAGTCGGCCTGACAGCCGATGCGATCCGGGTGCTGGGTTATCTTGATCCGTATCTGTCGGCCACCGGCTTCCTGGTCGTCCCGGTCCTCGGACTGGTTGACCCGGAGGCGCGCCTGAACCTGAACGCCGACGAGGTCGCCACGACTTTCGAGGTTCCGCTGGCGCACCTCCTCGATCGGACACAGCGCCGCATCGAGAGCGCGGAATGGCGCGGACGCCGGAGGCGTTACTATGTCACCCTGTATGGGCCGTACCGGATCTGGGGGGTGACCGCCGGAATTCTGAACAACCTCCAAGAGCGGCTCTACCCCTGACCCGGCGTTCAGATCGTCCACTTCAAAAGAGTCTCATGATTCGTCGCGTCCTCGAAGAATTCCTGATTTTCCTCTCGCCGTTCCTTGTCTTCGCGTTCTTTCTCGCGATCACCGGGCGCAAGCCCTATGACCGCGCCCATTGGACCGGACAGGCCTTCCGGTTGACTCTGGCCGGCCTCGGCCTCGTCATCCTCTCCTTGGTCGCGATCGGGCTCTTCAGCGAGCGGCATCGCGGGGGCTACGTCCCACCTCACCTGGAGAACGGACAGGTCGTGCCCGGTCGGTTCCAGTGAGCGAGCAGGCGTTCCATTCAGCAGCCCACGACACCCGAGGGCTCGCGCATCTCCTCAAGCGGCCCGGTGTTAGACGGGTGCTCACAGCCCTGACGCGGGACGGAGAGGCGACCCGCCTCGTGGGCGGCTGCGTCCGCGATGCGCTGCTCGGGCGCATCGGCGACGACATCGACCTCGCCACCACGCTGCAGCCGAACGACGTGATCGCGTGCGCCGAGCGCGCTGGACTTCGGGCGATCCCGACCGGCATCGAGCACGGCACCGTGACGCTGCTCGTCGGCGACACCACCTTCGAGGTCACCACCCTGCGTGAGGATGTGGAGACCGATGGGCGCCACGCCGTGGTCCGGTTCGGCCGGGATTTCGCTCTGGATGCCCAGCGCCGGGACTTCACCATCAACGCGCTTTCCCTCGATGCCGAGGGCTGGCTGCATGATACGACAGGCGGGGTGGATGACCTTCGAGCCGGGCGCGTCCGATTCATCGGTGAGGCTCGGACGCGCATCCGCGAAGACGCCCTGCGCATCCTGCGCTTCTTCCGGTTTCATGCCCGCTACGGGGCAGGTCGCCCCGACCCGGAGGGGCTCGCGGCCTGCATCGAAGCGCGGGATGCCCTGGATGGCCTGTCGCGCGAGCGGGTCCGCGCGGAGTTCTTGAATCTGCTGCGGGCGCCGGGAGCAACGGCTGCCATCGAAACCCTGAGCGAGACCGGCTTGTTGATGCGCCTGATCGGGGGCCTCGGCGATCTCGGCCGGTTCAACCGCGTCGTCAAGGACGGGGCCGACAACGCGGAGATCGACAGGCTGGCGGCCCTGGCGGTGTTCTCCGCCGCCGATGCCGAACGCCTCGGACTGGCGCTGCGGCTCTCAAAGGCAGAACAGGCTGCCCTCACGGACTATGCCAGTGCGGTGGCCGCCCTGCATGGTCGTGTCGTCGTCGATTCCCGTGAGATCCGCCGGCTTGCCGCGTGCCACACCACGGCGGCACTGGCCCTGGCCCAACGGGCGACCCACGGCGAAGGCCCTTCGGTGTGGTCGCCGGACGCCACAACGTATCTCGACGATGTGGAGGCTGGGCGAGTGGCGGCGCCGAGGCTTCCGCTCACGGGTGCCGATCTGGTGGCGCGTGGGGTACCGCCGGGGCCGGAGATCGGCCGTCGCCTCGCGAAAGCGCGCGACCTTTGGCTCGAACGCGGATGCCCCGAGGACGAAGCCGCGCGCAACGATCTGCTCGCGCGCGCGACCGTGTAGGCGCTAGAAGTTGAGGGCGACCTTGGCGTCGCGAAGCTGGACGATCTGACCGGTCAACTCGTCCTTGCGGGCGAAGTCCTCGGTGGCATCACGCAGCATTTCGATCGCCTCGATGTCACGGTCGAGGGATTCCTGCGTGATTTCCTCGAATGGGTTCGCCCGCTCCGCGATGACCGTCACCGAGGTCGGGCCGATATCGGCGAAACCGCCGCGGACGAGAACGCGCTTACCGGTGTGACCAACCTCGTTGATCACGATCACGCCGACCTTGAGCGCCGTGAGCACGGGGGCGTGGCCGGGGAGAACGGTCATTTCACCCTCGACACCGGGCAGCTGAACCGCCTCGATCGGGCCGGAATACACGGTCCGCTCAGGGCCGACGAAATCGAACTGGAAGGTGGCCATGTGGTCGAGGATCCCGGTTCGGGGTGTCTGTTTGGAGTGACGGCGCGCCATGCCTCGGTGGCGCGCGCCGTCCGCTTCGTCGTCAGGCGCCGCGACGATCGGCAACGAAGCCGATCCCGAGGCCCAGCACCGCACCGATGACAGCGAAGATGCCGATATGTTGCATCTGGCCCGTGGTCAGGGAGCCGCCGCGCGTACCAGCCGGTGCATCTCCCTGAACTTCGAGGCTGAACGAGCCGATCTTGATCTCGGCAGCCTCGGGCCGGGTGAGATACCCGGCCAGACCGCCGACCACGAGACCGACCAGCAGTAGAACGATCTTGGAGTTCAAGACCTCAGGCCGCCGCAGCGATCTTCTTCGCCTTTTCCTTGGCGTCCTCGATCGTGCCGACCATGTAGAACGCCGCCTCCGGCAGGTCGTCGTAGTCGCCGTTCACGAGGCCCTTGAAGCCCTTGATCGTGTCAGCCAGCGGGACCTGGATGCCCGGCGAGCCGGTGAAGATCTCGGCCACCGAGAAGGGCTGCGAGAAGAAGCGCTCGATCTTGCGGGCGCGGGCGACGGTCAGCTTGTCCTCTTCCGAGAGCTCATCCATGCCCAGGATCGCGATGATGTCCTGAAGGGCCTTGTAACGCTGCAGGGTCTGCTGGACGCGGCGGGCGACGTCGTAATGCTCCTCGCCGAGAACGGCGGGGTTGAGCATGCGCGAGGTGGAGTCCAGCGGATCCACGGCCGGGTAGATGCCCTTCTCGGCGATCGAGCGCGACAGCACGGTGGTGGCGTCGAGGTGGGCGAACGAGGCGGCGGGCGCCGGGTCGGTCAGATCGTCGGCCGGCACGTAGATGGCCTGCACCGAGGTGATCGAGCCCTTGGTGGTGGTGGTGATGCGCTCCTGCAGGGCGCCCATGTCAGTGGCGAGCGTCGGCTGGTAGCCCACGGCCGACGGGATACGACCGAGCAGCGCCGACACTTCCGAGCCGGCCTGCGTGAAGCGGAAGATGTTGTCCACGAAGAACAGCACGTCCTGACCCTGGTCGCGGAAGTCTTCCGCGATGGTCAGGCCGGTGAGCGCGACGCGCGAGCGGGCGCCGGGGGACTCGTTCATCTGGCCATAGACCAGGGCGCACTTGGAGCCTTCCGCCGAGCCGTTGTGCTCCTTCGGGTCCATGTTCACCTTGGACTCGATCATCTCGTGGTAGAGATCGTTGCCCTCGCGGGTGCGCTCACCGACGCCGGCGAAGACCGAGTAGCCGGAGTGAACCTTGGCGATGTTGTTGATCAGCTCCATGATCAGCACGGTCTTGCCGACGCCGGCGCCGCCGAACAGGCCGATCTTTCCGCCCTTGGCGTAGGGAGCGAGCAGGTCGACCACCTTGATGCCGGTGACGAGGATCTGCGACTCGGTGGACTGCTCGGAATAGGCGGGGGCCGGCTGGTGGATGGCGCGGAGCGTGTCAGACTGGATCGGGCCGGCCTCGTCGATGGGCTCGCCGATGACGTTCATGATGCGGCCGAGGGTGTTGAAGCCGACCGGAACCTTGATGGCCTCGCCGGTGTCGGTGACCTCCTGGCCGCGGACCAGACCTTCCGAGGTGTCCATGGCGATGCAGCGCACGGTGCTCTCGCCAAGCTGCATTGCGACCTCGAGAACGAGGCGGCTGCCGTTGTTCTTGGTCTCCAGGGCGTTCAGGATCTCGGGCAGGTGGCCGTCGAAGTGAACGTCGACCACGGGGCCGATGACCTGGGTGATCTTGCCGACCTTGCTTGAGCCGGCGCCGGGGAGAGCGGTGTTCGCCATGTTACGGGTCCTTTGAAAATGGTGTGGTCAGGGCGTCGGGTGCGCTTAGAGCGCTTCGGCGCCCGAGATGATCTCGATGAGTTCCTTGGTGATCATGGCCTGACGCGTCCGGTTGTAGATCTGCGTCTGCTTCTTGATCATCTCGCCGGCGTTGCGCGTGGCGGAATCCATGGCACCCGTTCGGGCGCCCTGCTCGGAGGCGGCGTTCTCGAGGAGTGCCCGGAACACCTGAACGGTCAGGTTGCGCGGAAGCAGCGTATCGAGGATCGCCTCCTCGCTCGGCTCGAACTGGAGCGCAGCGTCGGGTGCGGTGGCACCCGTCTCAGGCAGCTCGGCCGGGATCAGCTTCTGGGCGGTCGGAATCTGCGAGATCACCGAGCGGAAGCGCGAGTAGAACAGGGTCGCAACATCGAATTCACCGGCATCGAAGCGGGCGATGATGCTGTTGGCGATCTCGGCAGCGAACTCGTAATCGACCGCCTTGTTGCCGCGCAGATCGCGGTTCTCGATGATCTCGTCACGGAACTGGCGACGGAGCAGGTCGTAGCCCTTCTTGCCGACGGTGATGATCTTCACCGTCTTGCCTTCGGCCGCCAGCCTACGGGCGTGGTCGCGGGCGAGACGTGCAATCGAGGAGTTGAAACCGCCGCACAGGCCGCGATCGGCCGTGCACACGACGAGCAGGTGCGTCTTCTCAGAACCGGTTCCAGAGAGGAGCCGGGGACCCTGGACGCCGCCCACCAGGTTGGCCGCGAGGTTTCCGAGAACCTGGGACATCTTCTCGGCGTAGGGGCGCGCGCTTTCGGCAGCCATCTGGGCCCGCCGCAGCTTGGCGGCGGCGACCATCTGCATCGCCTTGGTGATCTTCTGCGTGCCCTTCACCGAAGTGATGCGGTTCCGCAGATCCTTCAAACTCGCCATGGGGTGACTTCCAGATCCATCCGCTGCCGCTCAAGGCGAGACGCCCGAACGACCCGGGCGCCTGCTCTCACTGAGATCCGGCCACCCTGGGGCGGCCGGTTTCGCTTTCGTGGCGCGCCTCAGGCGAGCGACTTGGCGACGCTTTCGACGACGCCCTTCAGCGTCTTGGCGCTGTCGTCCGACAGATCCTTCGAGTCGCGGATTTTGGTGAGAAGGTCGGCGTGCTTGGTCCGGAGGGCCGAGAGCAGAGCGTCCTCGAAGGGGCGAACCTTGTTCAGCGGCAGGGTGTCGAGGTACCCGTTCACGCCGGCATAGATCACCGCAACCTGCTCTTCCATCTTCAGCGGCGAGAACTGCGGCTGCTTGAGGAGTTCTGTCAGGCGCGAACCACGGTTCAGGAGCTTCTGGGTCGAGGCGTCGAGATCCGAGCCGAACTGCGCGAACGCGGCCATTTCGCGGTACTGCGCGAGCTCGCCTTTGATCTTGCCGGCGACCTTCTTCATCGCCTTCGTCTGGGCCGACGAGCCGACGCGGGAGACCGAGAGGCCGACGTTCACCGCCGGACGGATGCCCTGGTAGAACAGATCAGTCTCAAGGAAGATCTGACCGTCGGTGATCGAGATCACGTTGGTGGGGATGTAGGCCGAGACGTCGTTGGCCTGGGTTTCGATGACCGGCAGCGCGGTCAGCGAGCCGTTACCGGCAGCGTCGCCCATCTTGGCGGCGCGCTCGAGCAGGCGCGAGTGCAGGTAGAACACGTCGCCCGGGTAAGCCTCGCGGCCCGGCGGGCGGCGCAGGAGCAGAGACATCTGGCGGTAGGCCACGGCCTGCTTGGAGAGATCGTCATACACGATCACGGCATGCATGCCGTTGTCGCGGAAATACTCGCCCATGGCGCACCCGGCGAAGGGCGCGATGAACTGCATCGGCGCGGCGTCGGAGGCGGTGGCGGCGATGACGATCGAGTACTCGAGCGCACCGTTGTCTTCCAGCGACTTCACGAACTGAGCGACGGTGGAGCGCTTCTGGCCGATGGCGACGTAGACGCAATAGAGCTTGGCGTTCTCGTCGGTGCCGGCATGGGCCGGCTTCTGGTTCAGAATGGTGTCGAGGGCGATAGCGGTCTTGCCGGTCTGGCGATCGCCGATGATCAGTTCGCGTTGGCCCCGGCCGACGGGGATCAGGGCATCGATGGCCTTGAGGCCGGTAGCCATCGGCTCATGCACCGACTTGCGCGGGATGATACCCGGGGCCTTCACGTCGACGCGCCGACGCTCGGTGGTGGCGATGGGACCCTTGCCGTCGATGGGGTTGCCGAGCGCGTCGACGACGCGGCCGAGCAGCGCCTTGCCGACCGGTACGTCCACGATGGCGCCGGTGCGCTTGACGGTCTGGCCTTCCTTGATGTCGCGGTCGGACCCGAAGATCACGATGCCGACGTTGTCCTGCTCGAGGTTGAGGGCCATGCCGCGCACGCCCGACTCGAACTCGACCATCTCGCCGGCCTGGACGCTGTCGAGGCCGTAGGCACGGGCGATGCCGTCACCGACGGACAGAACCTGACCGACCTCGGTGACTTCGGCTTCCTGGCCGAAGTTCTTGATCTGATCCTTCAGGATCGCGGAGATCTCGGCGGCGCGGATATCCATCGTCGGGCCTCTTGTCTTTAGATTGATTGATTGGGGTCAGGAACGGGAAGCAGTCGGGCCTGGAAGGCCCTTACCGGGCTTCCCGCATCGCAAGGCGAATTCCATTGAGCTTGGTGCGCAGGGAGGCGTCCACCATGCGGCTGCCGATCTTGACCACGAGGCCACCGATCAGGCTGGGGTCGATGCGCAGGTCCAGGTCGATCTCCGACTTGGCGACGTCGCGAAGAGAGGCCTTGATGTCTTCGATCACAGCGTCCGAAGGACGCTCGGCGACGGTGACCTCGGCTCGCACGATGCCCTTCGATTCCCGCACCAGGGCGCGGAAGCCGCGGATCATGTCCGGCAGCGCGAAGAGACGACGATTGGAGGCCGCGAGACGGATGAAGTTGCCACCCAGACCGCCGATGCCGGACTTCTCCAGGAGGGCGACGATGGCAGTTTCCTGCTCGGCGCCGGAGAAGACCGGGCTGCGCACGAAGCGGCGCAGGTCGGCGCTCTCCTTCAGCATGGCGTCGAACTGATCGAGGCTCGCCGCGACACCATCGATGTCGCGCTCATCACGCGCCAGTTCAAACAAGGCCGACGCGTAACGCGCCGCTACGCCTGCAACCGGGGAACCCGCCTCGGAACCGTTCTGCGCCACGCGCCGCTCTCTCTTCAATCCTGCCTGAGGGCTCCGGCCTTGTCGCACCGTTGTTGGGCGCGGGCTTGCGAAACCGTCAGGATTGGGAACGTGCCGGTCTGCGCGGACCTTGAAAAGCCCGCCCTTCCGGCGCGGCGAGGGCCTAGCATGCGTGTCCGGGGGGCGCAAGACGACGGAACTTGCGCCGATGCGTTGTGCAACGCGACATGCCGAACCCCGTTCCGATGGGGGCAAACGGTGGCGAAGGTGAGGCCGCGCCGTCAGCAGGCGATCCGGTCGCAGCGCCGGGTGGCGGCGATCATCCGGGCCAGGGCCTTCGGGCCCGGATGGCCGAGAAGGCCGGTGTTGCCGAGTACGTAGGAGGGCGTCGCCGCGAGGCCGAGATCTGCTGCCATCCGCATCTGCGCCTTGAGCGCGAGCCGGACGTCTTCGCTGTCGGCGATGCTCTCGATCTCCGTCGCTGCCACGCCGAGTTTGGCCGCCGCCTGCAGGGCGCCCGGACCGTCGATCTTACCCGGCCTGGCGAGCAGCGTTCGGTACAGATTCCAGGTGGCAGCCGACCCGAGCTTGCGCTGGATCGCGAGAGCGACCTTGGCGGCCTGGGCGGACTGGACCGCGAGAATGGGGTTGTTGATCAGGCCGATCCGCAGCGACGGGTCGCTCTCGCTGAGGGAGACCATGTCGGCCGCTGCCTTCCGGCAATAGGGGCAGTTGTAGTCGAAGAACTCATACAGCGTGGTCTCGGCCTCGGCCGGACCGATATACGTGACCCCGCGCAGGGCGGGGATCTCACCGACGATCTCGCCTGGCAGGCGCATGTTGGCGATGGGGCGGCCCTCGTCGTTCTCCACCTTGAACGCCTGACCGTATCCTTGAGCCAGAGCGGCACCGACGGACCCAATTCCGGCGGAGAGGCCCGCGGAGGCGAGGAGGAAACGCCGGCGGTCGAGGCGCGGGAACGCGAAGCTCATGGGGCGGCCCTGGAAGCGGGGGAGACGAAAAACCGCCCGGCTTCTAGACCCGCTGACGCCGGACCGCCAGCGGCACGCCTCAACGCATGGCGCCGGGCCGATCGCCGGCGGCCCAGGCCAGGGCCTGCTCCAGACGGTCGTTGCCCCAGAACAACTCGCCATCGTTGGTCAGGAAAGTCGGTGCGCCGAAGATGCCGCGCGAGCGCGCCTCCTCCCCGTTGACGCGCAGGCGACCCTTGTTGGTCTCGGCGGCCGCCTGCTTCAGGATGATGGTTCCGTCGAGGCCGAGCCCGTTGAGGAGCGACACCACGGCCGGCGGTTCGGCGATGGACTGCCCGCGGGCGAACTGACTCTCGTAGACGGCCTTCGAGAACGGCACGAGCCACTCGTAATCCATGCCATAGGTGGCCGCGCGCGTGGCGCTGAGACTGTTCTGGGGGAAAGGATCAGGTCGCTTGACCGGAGGCAGACCCTGCCGGGCGGCTTCTCGCTCGACGTCGCGCCACATATGGCGGCCCTTGGCGGCGTAGAGGTTGAAGGGCGAGGAGTTCCAACCCTGCGCCGCGAAAATGGGCCCTACCAGGAAGGGCCGCCAGCGGATCTCCACGCCAACGGCCTCTCCCAGGGCTTCGATCCGCATCGCCGACAGATAGGAATAAGTGGACGCGAACTCGTACCAGAATTCGAGGGTCGGCCTGCGCGGCATGCGTCGAATCTCCGGGATCGAGAATGGTCTTGAGTGTCGCCCGACGCTTGGCTCGCCACAAGGCGGTCGCGCGACATGGTCTTCACCGGCCACAATTACCTCGAGCGAACGCGCCCGGCGGCACGGCGGTTGCACGGCCCCGCGCTCCGCTGATAAGCCGCCGCAATCCAAACTCCGAACGCAAAGCGAGCCCCATGACCGACGCGAACCCGAAGCCCGTCAACAAGGTCGTGCTCGCCTATTCGGGGGGCCTCGACACCTCGATCATCCTCAAGTGGCTCCAGACCACCTATGGATGCGAGGTCATCACCTTCACGGCCGACCTGGGTCAGGGCGAGGAGTTGGAACCCGCCCGCAAGAAAGCGGAACTGCTCGGCATCAAGCCCGAAAACATCTTCATCGAGGACCTGCGCGAGGAGTTCGTACGCGACTACGTGTTCCCGATGTTCCGGGCCAACGCCGTCTATGAGGGCGTCTACCTCCTCGGTACCTCCATCGCCCGGCCGTTGATCGCCAAGAAGCAGATCGAGATCGCCGAGCGGCTGGGTGCGGACGCCGTCTGTCACGGCGCCACCGGCAAGGGCAACGACCAGGTCCGGTTCGAGCTGGGCTATTACGCGCTCAAGCCCGACGTGACGGTCATCGCCCCCTGGCGGGAATGGGACCTGAAAAGCCGCGAGCAGCTCATCGCCTTCGCGGAACAGCACCAGATTCCGATCTCGAAGGACAAGCGCGGCGAGAGCCCCTTCTCCGTCGATGCCAATCTCCTGCATGCCTCGTCCGAGGGCAAGGTTCTGGAGGACCCAGCCGACGAGGTTCCCGACTACGTCTACTCACGGACGATCTCGCCGGAGGAGGCTCCCGAGACGCCGACCATCATCACCATCGGCTTCGAGACGGGCGATGCGGTCTCCATCGACGGCGAACGCCTGTCGCCCGCGAGCCTGCTCGCCAAGCTGAATCAGCTCGGCCACGACAACGGTATCGGCCGGCTCGACCTCGTGGAAAACCGCTTCGTCGGCATGAAGAGCCGCGGCATGTACGAGACGCCCGGCGGCACCATCCTGTTGCCGGCCCACCGCGCCATCGAGTCGATCACGCTGGACCGGGGTGCCGCGCACCTGAAGGACCAGCTCATGCCGCAATACGCGGAGCTGATCTACAACGGCTTCTGGTTCAGCCCGGAGCGCGAGATGCTACAGGCCCTGATCGACAAGAGCCAGGAGATGGTCACCGGTGAAGTCCGTCTGAAACTCTACAAGGGCGGCGTCCACGTCATCGGACGCACCAGCCCGAACTCGCTCTACGACCAGGACCTCGTCACGTTCGAGGAGGGCGCCGTCGCCTACGACCATCGCGATGCGGCGGGCTTCATCAAGCTTAACGCCCTGCGCCTGCGTACATTGGCCCAGCGGAAGAAGAAGCTCGGGGGCTGAACGGAACCGGACCGGCCGGGGCCTCCCTGCTGAGAGACTCCGGCCCGAGGGTACTCGGCTACTCGGCCCGGCTCACCGAGAAGCCCTGCAGAATTCGCGGGACTTCTCCTGAGATCTCCCGGGCCAGGAAGCCCATCGGCCCAACCGATCTTGCAAGCCAAGCACCCGCCTCACCGTGGAGGTAGACCCCCCACAGAGCCGCCGTGACGGGATCGGCGCCCCGCGCCAGGATGCCGGCGATGATCCCCGCCAGAACGTCACCGGACCCGGAGGTCGCGAGGCCGACGCCGCCGCCACTGTAGTGCCAGTGCGCTGCGTCAGGGGCGACGATCCAGCTCTCGGCGCCCTTCATGATCACCACGGCCCGCAGCATCTCCGCCGCCTGCCGTGCCGCCTTCAGGGGCTCGGCCTCCACCGCTTCGCGCTCCCAATCGAGGAGTTGCGCCATTTCGCCGGCATGGGGCGTGAGGACCGGCGGGCACGTCAGGCTTCGCACGGTCTCCGCGTGGGCGCCGAGGCCACAGATCGCGCCGGCGTCGAGAACGTAGGTGGTTGCGTTCTGCTCCGCCAGGAGGGTGCGGACCAGCATCGTGGTGAGGTCGCAGGTGTTCATGCCAGGGCCGAGCAGCACCGCGTCGCAGCGTTTGGCCGCCTTGTCGATGCGGGGTGCCGCCGCTTCGGCTTCGATCTCGCCGTCCTCCGTCTCGGGGAGGCCGATCACCATGGCCTCGGGGACGGCCAAAGCCATCGCAACGGCGACGCTCCGTACCGACGCGATCTTCAGCTTGCCGGCTCCGGCGCGCAGGGCCGCCACGCCGGCCAGGAAGACCGCGCCCGGCACCTCGGCGCAGCCGCCGAGGACGAGGACACTGCCGCGATCGTCCTTGCTTCCCGCCTCAGGGGTCGGCAGCGGGCGCTGGCGCAGGCACGCGTCGTCGAGTTCGATCCCGGTCATCGCACGTCCTCCATCGGCGAGGGTTCGGCGGTGACGGGAGCGCCGGCCCGCTGCACCGGGGCGACGAAGTTGTAGCGCTGGAGGTGCATCCGCCCCGTCGAGCCCGGCTCGGCCTGGAAGGCATATTCGGTGACGGAGCAGTTCCGGACGTCAGCCTCCGCGTCGATACCCAGGATCTCCGCTTCGCTGAGATTCTCGATGAGGTAGCGCAGGCAGAGCACCACGACCTGATGGGCGACGATGAGGACACGCTTCTCGCCGTGATGCAGCGAAACCGTATCCATTGCGCCGCGCAGGCGCAGGATGACATCGCACCAACTCTCGCCGCAGGTCGGACGATAGTAGAACTTGCCGAGGCGGGCGCGGAGTTCGGCCTGCTCCGGGTGAAGAGCCTCGATCCCGGTTCGAGTCAGGCGATCGAGTAGGCCCAGCTCCTTTTCACGAAGCCGCTCGTCGACGTAGTCCTCGGGAGCGTCCGACGCGATGCCGCCAGCCTGGCGAATCCCCGCAACGGTCTGCTGGGCGCGACGATAGGGTGACGTCAAAACGACATTCGGACGCTGGGAATCGGGCATCTCAGCGAACCAGCGTCCGAGGGCTTCGGCCTGGCGGTGACCGCGCTCACTCAACGCAACGTCGACATCGCGTTCCGCAATGTCGATCCGAGCCAGACCTGCCTCAGCCGCCGCGTCGCGCGCGACGTTGCCGGCACTCTCGCCATGTCGAACGATCCAGATCCGGCTCGGCCAGCGTTGCAGCATCCGTCACGTTCCTCGGCTTGGTTCACCTCGGCAACGTTCCTGTGCCCGACCCGTTCGCCCCTGCGTCGTTCCCGCCCCTCACGCCGGCTGCCAGCCCGCGTCGCTCCGGACGAAGTCGCCCGGCCCAAGGTCGGCGTAGCGCAGGAAGATCTGGAGCACCGGCTGCATTTCGCGGTGCTCGGCGGGTAGCGCGGTGCCTGGGCCATACGGAGCGTTGGTGTCGACCGCCGGCACGTCGCGAGCGGTATCCCAGCGAATCGCGAGGGCATGGACCCGGGCCACCTGTTCGGCGGTCACGTCGAAGGTGACATGCTCGGGCGTCTCGCCGGTGGCCGCGTCCCGAAATACGTCGCCGACATCGTCTGACGCCAGCTTGGCCAGCGTGTTGTGATAGGCGTAGCGCCCCGGCTTCAGGATCGCGTTGGCGGTGAACACCGCAAGCGCCTCGCCCAAGGCCCGATGCTCCTCGTCGGCCCCATCGTCATCGCCGGTCACGTTGAAGATGTCCTCGTCCCGGTCGGTGCTCCCGTAGGGCGCATCGGGATGGACGATCGGCGCGCCGACACCCTCGGAATTCCACGCGATCACCATCCGACGAATCAGCGCGATGCGCTCCAGGGTCAGTTCGAGCATCGGCTGGGTCATCATCCGTCTTTCGCGCGTGGGGCCGCGAGGGCGCCCGTCATGGCCGTCGACCCGACGGGAGTGTCGCGGGCCGCGGGCAAGGAATGGCCGGCAGGTACCTGATCCCATCGCCGCGGGCTACCGCTTCAGGCATCCCATCAACCCCGAGACGCCATTCATGCGAGCTTGGATGCGGGCCGCCTGGGCCCGCACGCCGCGTGATGGCATCGCCGGATTGCGCAGGATGGGATTGGGCAGCACCGCGGCCAGCAGCGCCGCCTCACCACGCGTGAGAGCGCGGGCGGACTTGCCGAACCAGCGCTGTGCCGCCGCTTCCGCTCCGAACACCCCCTCCCCCCACTCGGCGATGTTGAGGTAGATCTCCAACGTACGGCGCTTGCCCCACAGCGTGTCGGCGATGAGGGCCAGGGGAATTTCCAGCGCTTTGCGAATGACCGATCGGCCCGGCCACAGAAAAACATTCTTCACCGTCTGCATCGGGATCGTCGAGGCTCCGCGGCTCGGGCCCTCCTCGTCATCGACGACATCCCGCAGGGCGCCCCAGTCCACGCCATCGTGCAGGCAGTAGCGCTGATCCTCGGAGGCGATGACGGCCTGGACGAGGTGGGGCGAAATGGCATCAAGGGCGATCGCCTGCCGGTCGACGGGGCGCAGCGTCAACCATCGGCCAAGCATCAGGGTTGAGGGCGGGGTCAGCGCACTATAGACGAGCGCAAGCGACACCAAGAGGGCCAGAGCGATGACGGGGAGGAGCAATAGGCGGTTGACGATCCGCCGTGCCGCGCCGCTCCGTTTCATACCGGATGCAGCGCGCACCGGTAGCGCACGCGCCGAAATCTGCCGAAGCGGCCGCTCCGGGCTCTCATTCTCGTCCAGAATTCGAACCTCCTGCCCACGACACGACTCTGTCTGACCGAAGGCCCGACCGAACATGACCTCAACGCAAGGATCCCACGCTTCGGTCAAGGCGGATGCCCCGGTCGAGGCCTTTTCCCACAGGCTTGCGGCGGCCGCCGACACGGTGGAGTCGTTCCTGGCCGAGCGCCTGAAGCCAGAGACTCAGGCTGGCGAGATCGCCCGGCCGGTGCGCCTGATGGAGGCGATGCGCCACGCGGTGCTCGGCGGCGGCAAGCGCTTGCGCCCATTCCTCGCCATCGAGACGGCGCGGATGCTGGGCGGCTCGGATGCCGGCGCCCTTGCGGCCGGGTCGGGCATCGAACTGGTCCACTGCTACTCGCTGGTTCACGACGACATGCCGGCCATGGACGACGACGACATGCGCCGCGGCAAGCCCACGGTGCACAAAGCCTATGACGAAGCCACCGCCATCCTGGTGGGCGATGCGCTCCAGACCCTGGCCTTCGAGATCCTGGCCGATGCCACCTGGCAGCCCGATCCGACCGTGCGCGCCGACTTGGTGCTCGGCCTCGCCAAGGCCTCGGGCCTTGGCGGAATGGTCGGCGGCCAGCTGCTCGACCTTGGCGCCGAGGGACGTTTCGGTCCTGTCTCCCTGGGGGTCGATGACACGTTGCAGCTCCAGGCGATGAAGACCGGGGCGATCCTGGCCTTCTCGGTGGAGGCTGGTGCCATCGTCGGCGGTGCGACCCCGGACCAGCGCACGGCGCTGCTGCGCTACGGCCACGCCCTTGGTCAGGCTTTCCAGATCGCCGACGACATCCTCGACCGTGAGGCTTCGGCCGAGGCCATGGGCAAGGCCACCGGCAAGGACAAGGACGCCGGTAAGGCGACCCTGGTCGACCGCCTCGGCGTTGAGGGCGCACGCGCCGAGTGCGACCGCCTCGTCGGGGTCTGCGACGCAGCCGTGGCCGCCTGGGGCGACAAGGCGGAGACCCTGCGCCAAGCGGCGCGCTTCACGGTGGCGCGCAAGGTCTGACGCCGGACATCTCCGGGCCTTCCTCGGCGTCACGCACTTTATGCCGCGATCGCGTCCTCCCGGAGGTGGACACGAATTCTTCGACCAACGACTGCGAGTTGATCCATGACCGCCTACAAGCTCCTCCTCCTCCCCGGCGACGGCATCGGCCCCGAGGTGATGGCTGAAGTCGAGAAGGTGATCGGTGCCCTCGGTGAGCTGGGCCTTGCCACGTTCGAGATCGAGCGCGACCTTGTCGGTGGTGCCGCCATCGATGCGCACGGAGTTCCCCTCACGGATGACGCGCTGGCCCGGGCGGATGCCGCCGACGCCATCCTGCTGGGTGCGGTCGGCGGCCCGAAATGGGCGGACGTGCGCTATGAGATTCGCCCGGAAGCCGGCCTGCTGCGACTGCGCAAGGATCTCGGCCTCTTCGCGAACCTGCGGCCGGCGATCTGCTACCCGGCCCTGGCCGACGCCTCCGCCCTCAAGCGCGAGCTGGTCGAGGGCCTCGACATGATGATCGTGCGCGAGCTCACAGGTGGCGTCTATTTCGGCGAGCCGAAGGAGATCACGGTGCTGCCCGATGGCTCGAAGCGCGCCGTCGACACGCAGGTCTACACCACGGCCGAGATCGAGCGGATCGCCCACGTGGCGTTCGACCTCGCCCGCAAGCGCTCCGGCCGGGTCGCTTCGGCCGAGAAGCACAACGTGATGAAGTCGGGTGTCCTGTGGAAAGAGGTCGTCACCCGGGTGCACGCCGAGTATAGCGACGTCAGTCTCGAGCACGTGCTCGCCGACAATTGCGCGATGCAGCTGGTGCGCCGGCCCAAGCAGTACGACGTCCTCGTCACCGACAACCTGTTCGGCGATGTGCTTTCGGACGTCGCCGCAATGCTCACCGGCTCCCTCGGCATGTTGCCCTCCGCCTCACTGGGCGCCGTCGACGCCAAGGGCAGCCGCAAGGCGCTTTACGAGCCGGTGCACGGCTCGGCCCCCGACATCGCCGGCAAGGGCTACGCGAACCCCATCGCGATGATCGGCTCGCTCGCGATGTGCCTGCGCTACTCCTTTGGTCTTGGCGAAGCCGCCGACCTGCTCGAAGCAGCCATCACTCGAACCCTGGCTTCGGGCGCGCGCACCCGAGACATCGCCGCGGAGGGCGCGACGCCGATCAGCACCACCGAGATGGGCGACGCGATCATCCGCGAGCTCAGGCACGCCGTCGCATGAGGGCCTTCGCCTGAGGCAACGGTCGCCGCGCCCTAGCAGGCCGGCACTGGCGCGTCAGGAGAGCCTTCGCCGACAAACGAAAACGGGCCCCGAAAGGGGCCCGTCGAAAATCCAGCAGTGAATTTCGGCTTAGTAGGGGTTGCCGAAACGCGACACGTAGGAGGTCGGATCGATCGCGTCGACGGCCGAAAAATCGACGTTGCGGATCGCGCTGGAGCGGGCTCCGACGAACGGGCCATTGGTGATCGGGTCGGGCAGAATGCCGCCGCCGAAGCGATCGTTGCGGCCGTAGGGCGGAGAATTCAGGTAGCTGGCGGTGATGAACTGGGGGTTCGTCGCCGGGTTGCTGACCGAGCCGTTATTGGCCTCGACCACGTTGCCGGCGTCGAGCCAGCTGCGCGGGCGGATGCGGATCGGGAGCGGCTGGCTCACGCGGTAGCCGGCCGGCGCGTAGCGGCCCTGGGCCTCGGCGGCGGTGTTCGCGCCGACGGCTGCGAGAGTGAGGGCGCCCATCAGGGCAATCGAGACAGAGCGCATGACGCACCTTCGTTGAAGCTGTGAGACTTGTAAGCCGCGCTTTCTTAAGAAACACGGCTCTCTGTATGCGGGGAAGACGTGCCAACGCGGCCGAGGTTCCCAGCTTATGGCCGCGCTTCTCAAGATTGCCGCAGTTTGGCCTCATTTTTTCGTGTCGGGCGCTTTTCGCGGCCGACGGGCGGGGATCGATCCGGTTTCGCCGCCGACATCCCGATCGGCATTCTTCATTGCGACGACGCGCGGGCCACAACCGGGATCGCGCCGCGCCTCGGTGGTCGCAAAGGTACTTTCAAGAGCGGATGAAGGCTGGCCGTTGAGGCTGATCCGATCGAGAGCGCAGGCGACGGCACGGGGCTCGGGAGCCTGACCCAGCGGGGCGCAGAGCCAGCCATCGAGACGGAGTGCACCGGGCTCGAGGGTTGCGAAGCCGGTGCAGTTGCGCCTGCCCTCGCCGCCGAGGGTCAGGTCGAGGGTCTCGACGACGCCGAACTTGGTGGCGATCGTCCCATGCTCACCGGTTCGAATCACGGCGAGCCCCTGCCCGTCCGCAGCGCGACGCGCCAACGTTACGAACAGACGCGGACCTGTCTCCGGCTCCGGCGTGCCCGTGAGGGTGAGGCGGAGGTAGGGTGCCTCGATGATATCGAACCCGCCCTGGACGAGCACGTCCTCGCGCCGCCCGGTCGCAGGGTTGAGCCGTGCCGTCTCGGCGCGAGGCGCCTCCAGCGCATCGGGATCATCCAGGCGAAAACGAGGTTCGGAGAGCGCGACTGGGATCGCCGGCCTAGCAGCCCGTGCCACCGTCGGCACGAAAGGCGATCCGATCTGCGACTCAATTGAGGGATCGACCGGACCCGGCCGGCCCTCACGCGCGAGGAGGCTGAGTGCCGCAATGGTTATGATCGCCGCTGAAAGCTGTCCTGCGCGCTTCAGCAGCGTGACCGGACTCGGGCTCGATCGACCTGCACCGACTGACGTCAGAGGATCGTGGCGGCCTCTCGTCTGACCCACGTCACGTGTTCGCTCGAAGTCGGGCTCGGTTCGCATCGATATCCGGGGTTCTCTGGCGGCGGGATTCTCTGGCGGCGGGGGTTCTCTGGCAGAAAGCCCGCCCTCCGAGAGCGATGGTGAAGCCGGACCGACCAAGGTCGGGTTTCCGGATCGCTCCGGCCCTCGGGATTTCCGCCGCTAAGGTGAATCGCCGGTATCGACCCGGATGCTGACCCATGCCGACAGCACATGCCGGCCCCGGCTTGCGCCGGTGCGGGACCGTCGCGATCTGACAGCAAGGGGCACCGCCGCGATGAGTCAGAAGGAATACATGATCCCCCTCTCCGTTCTCGACCTTGCCCTCGTGCCCGACGGCGCAACGCCGGCCGATGCCCTGCGCAACAGTGTGGCACTGGCCCGTCACGTCGAAGGGCTCGGCTATCGGCGCTTCTGGCTCGCCGAACACCACAACATGGTGGGTGTCGCCAGCGCAGCGACGGCGGTGGTCATTGGCCATGTGGCGGCCGGCACGTCGACGATTCGGGTCGGGGCCGGTGGCATCATGCTGCCGAACCATGCTCCGTTGGTGATTGCCGAACAGTTCGGCACCCTTGAAACGCTGTTTCCCGGCCGTATCGACCTCGGCCTCGGCCGCGCGCCCGGCACCGATCCGCGTACCACGCGGGCCCTGCGGCGCTCGGGCGAAGCGGCCGATACCTTTCCGCAGGACGTGCTCGAAGTGCAGGCTCTGTTCGGCGAGCTGAAGCCCGGCCAAGCTGTGCAGGCCGTGCCGGGCACGGGGCTCCTGGTGCCACTGTGGATCCTCGGCTCGAGCCTCTACGGCGCGCAGCTCGCCGCGATGCTCGGGCTTCCCTATGCCTTCGCCTCGCATTTCGCGCCTGACCAGCTCCTGCCGGCCCTCGCCACCTACCGGGACCGCTTCCAGCCGTCCGAACAGGCGAGCCGGCCGCATGCCATGATCGGCCTCAACGTCGTTGCGGCGGACACCGACGACGAAGCGCGCCGGCTGTTCACATCGGCGCAGCAGCAATTCACCAATCTGGTCCGCGGGACGCGTGGGCTGCTGCGTCCACCCATCGCCGATATCGAGGCGTATTGGGCGCCACACGAAAAGGCCCAGGCCTCGCGGATGCTGGCACGCTCCCTCGTCGGGTCGCCGGAAACGATCCGTCGGGGCCTCGCCGATCTCGTGGCGGAGACCGGTGCCGACGAGATCATGGTCGCCTCGGCGATCCACGATCCGGCGGCGCGGCAACGATCCTATACGATCCTGGCCGAAGCGCGGGACGCGCTGGCGCAACGCCCGGCCAGCCTTGTGGCGTGAAGGCCTCGGCCTACCCTTGACAGCAGCGGGGACGAGGCGTCTTGCTCCCGCGCTTGGCGAATCATGCTGCGATGCGGCGTGTGCCGCATCAGCGGGTCGATTCGGGCTCGCGCACCTCCGAGGCCGGCAGGCCGCCGGCCATCGGCGATGGTCCGGTGCGCGGCAGGGAGGCTGAACATCGGTGCCGAACCCGGCCGCGGCGGCTCGCCAGAGGGGTGAGCGGCGCCTCGGTCCTCGGTGCACGCAAGAGCGGAGTGTTTGAGCAATGGGTTACAAGGTCGCCGTCGTGGGTGCCACGGGCAATGTGGGCCGCGAGATGCTGGACATCCTGTCCGAGCGCGCCTTTCCGGCGGACGAGGTGGTGGCGATCGCGTCGCGCCGCTCGGCCGGCCAGGAGGTGTCCTTCGGCGACAAGATTCTGAAGGTGAAGGCTCTCGATACCTACGATTTCTCCGATACCGATATCTGCCTGATGTCGGCCGGCGGCGAGACCTCCAAGGAGTGGTCGCCGCGCATCGGCCAGACCGGCTGCGTGGTCATCGATAACTCGTCGGCCTTCCGCTACCATCAGGACGTGCCGCTGATCGTGCCCGAGGTGAACCCGGACGCCATCAACGGCTTCTCCAAGCTCAACATCATCGCCAATCCGAACTGCTCCACGGCGCAGCTCGTGGTCGCCCTCAAGCCTTTGCATGACGCGGCGACGATCAAGCGCGTGGTGGTGGCGACCTACCAGTCGGTCTCCGGCGCCGGCAAGGACGCCATGGACGAGCTCTTCCAGCAGACCCGCTCGGTCTTCACCGCCGGCGAGATCAAGGCGGAGAAGTTCCCCAAGCGCATCGCCTTCAACGTCATCCCGCACATCGATGTGTTCATGGAGGACGGCTACACGAAGGAAGAGTGGAAGATGGTCGCCGAGACCAAGAAGATGCTCGATCCCAAGATCAAGCTGACCGCCACCGCCGTGCGGGTGCCGGTGTTCATCGGCCATGCCGAGGCAGTGAACGTCGAATTCGAGCGCCCGATCACGGCCGAGCAGGCCACCGCGATCCTGCGCTCGGCTCCGGGCATCATGGTGGTCGATAAGCGCGAGCCCGGCGGCTACATGACCCCGCACGAGGCCGCCGGCGAGGATGCCACCTACGTCTCCCGCATCCGCGAGGACGCCACGGTTGAGAACGGGCTCGCCTTCTGGTGCGTCTCCGACAATCTGCGCAAGGGCGCGGCGCTCAACACCGTGCAGATCGCCGAGATGCTGGTGAACCGGAAGCTGTTGAAGCGGGCGCAAGCGGCTGCCTGACCCGGACGGCCCCTGAAATCAGCTCGATCGGCTAACTCTGCGATCCGAACACGCCGTCCCCCCGAGGGGCGGCGTTTTTCGTTAGCCGACGCAGGGATTTGCTTTCGAAAGATTCACCGAATACGTTCTGGGAATGTATTCTGGCAGCCAAAATGCTTCAACGCGCAGGAAGCGAGTACCTTGAATTTGAATAGAATTCCGAATTCCAAGCTGGGATTTGTACCGTCATTTGGAGGTGATCTGGAATTCAGGCGCTGGCTTCCAACGCTGCCACATCCCCACCGCTGATGGCCGGCAAGCACCGCGTGATCCGTGCCGCATCCCAATCCCACCACGCCAGAGCTTGCAGACGTTCAGCGACCTCTGGAGGCACACGCATCCGCACGAGGGTGGCCGGATTGCCAGCGACAATGGCATAAGGCGGCACATCGCGGGTGACGACGGATTTTGCCGCTACGACAGCACCGTTCCCGATGGTGACGCCCGGCAAGAGGGTGCAATCGTAGCCGAGCCAAACGTCATGGCCGACCACTGTATCTCCACGACTTGGAAAGGTGGCCTCTTCCTGGAAGCGGCCGGCCCATGTCCCCCCGAAGATCAGAAAGGGATAGGTCGAGGGTGCCACCAGGCGGTGATTTCCGCCATTCATGAGGAAGTGGGTACCTGCCGCGATAGCGCAGAACCGTCCGATGCTCAGCCGATCGCCCAGGAAGGCGAAATGATAGAGGATGTTGTCGAGAAAGGCCTGTGGGCCTTCAGGGTCGTCGTAATAGGTGTAGGCGCCGACTTCGATATTGGGCGGCAGGTCTAGGTTGCGGATGAAGGTGATCCGTGGGTGTCCCGGCACGGGGTGAAGCACGTCTGGGTCGGGGCCGAAGCGTGGATCGTAGGGCATCGAGTGATTCCTGCGCTGCGGCTTTCACCCAGTCCGCCGCAGGATACCAGAGCGACAAACTGCCGAAACCCCTTGATCGAAATCGCTTGAAAAATGCGGTAAACCAGCCTACTTTGACATCATCAGTTCTGGTTGCAGTTGTGAGACTGCGGTTCGGGAGTGGGCCCCACCGGGTCCGCTCTTTTTTATTGCCGCAACGTCGCCCGCGCCGGAACGCCTCGGACAAGGCCGGACTTCAAGCGCAGCATGGCGGACAACTTCAACAGCGACCTCACCGAAAAACGCCTCATCACCGAGACGGGCGTGGCCGCGCGGGTGGTGCAGGTCATCGAGGCCTCGATCCAGGGTCTGGGCTACCGGGTTGTCCGGGTGAAGGTGTCGAGCGCCAATGGCTGCACGGTGCAGATCATGGCAGAGCGGCCGGATGGCACCATGACGGTGGACGATTGCGAGGCGGTGAGCCGGGCGATCTCGCCGCTCCTCGACCTCGACGACCCTGTGGGCAAGGCCTATTACCTGGAGGTCTCCTCGCCGGGGATCGACCGGCCCCTGGTGCGGGCCGTCGATTTCGCCCGATGGGCCGGCTACGAAGCCAAGATCGAACTCGCCGTGCCGATGGACGGTCGCAAGCGCTTCCGGGGCATCATCGGTGCACCGAACCCCGACGGGGTCACCGTGCCGATCGATCTGCCCGACGTGAAAGAGGGCCTTCCCAGCCGCATCGACCTGCCGCTGCGCGACCTCGGCGACGCCTACCTGGTGCTCACCGACGAGCTTGTCCGCGAATCCCTTCGACGGGGCGGCCCGCCGGTCCTTGAGGACGAGGATGACGATGCTGACGCGGACGAAGCTGCTTTCGAAGCTGAGGCCGAACCCGCTCCCGCCCCGCCGAAGAAGAAAGTTTCCCGTCCCCTGAAGCCCAAGGCGTCGCAGAGGCCGAAGCCCGTGAAAGTCGAGACCGAGGAAAGTCTCGCCATCAAGGCCCGGAACAAGGCGAAGCCCGTCCGCACCAAGGCGGTGCGGGTGAAGGACGACGGCAAGCTGCACTAGTTTTGTCATCCGTCCCCGCGCAGCCGCAAGCCGGCCCGGGGCCGCGGACGTGAACGACATCCGACGAAGAGAAGGACGAAAACCGATGGCCGTCGTCAGCGCCAACAGGCTCGAACTCCTGCAGATCGCCGAAGCGGTTGCCCGCGAGAAAGTGATCGACCGTTCCATCGTCATCGATGCGATGGAGGAAGCCATCGCGAAGGCGGCCCGCTCCCGCTATGGCGCCGAAACGGACGTGCATGCCGAGATCGACCCCAAGACCGGCGCTCTGCGCTTGTCGCGCCACCTCGTGGTGGTGGACCAGGTCGAGAACGACGCCCGTGAGGTGACCCTGGACCAGGCCCGCCGCTACAACCCCGGCGCCCTCGTCGGCGACGTCATCTCCGACACCCTGCCGCCGTTCGACTTCGGCCGGGTCGCCGCCCAGTCGGCCAAGCAGGTCATCGTCCAGAAAGTGCGCGACGCCGAGCGCGACCGGCAGTTCGATGAGTACAAGGACCGGATCGGCGAGGTCGTGAACGGGCTCGTGAAGCGGGTCGAGTACGGCAACGTCATCGTCGATCTCGGCCGCGGCGAGGGTATCGTCCGGCGCGACGAGATGATTCCGCGCGAGACCTTCCGCCCAGGCGACCGCATCCGCTCCTACCTGTTCGACGTCCGCCGCGAAGTGCGCGGGCCGCAGATCTTCCTGTCGCGCTCGCACCCGCAGTTCATGGCCAAGCTGTTCGGCCAGGAAGTGCCGGAGATCTACGACGGCATCGTCGAGGTGAAGGCGGTCGCCCGCGATCCGGGCTCGCGCGCCAAGATCGCGGTGATCTCACGCGACGGGTCGATCGATCCGGTCGGCGCCTGTGTCGGTATGCGCGGCTCCCGCGTCCAGGCGGTGGTCGGCGAGCTTCAGGGCGAGAAGATCGACATCATCCCGTGGTCCGAGGATCAGGCGACCTTCATCGTCAACGCTTTGCAGCCGGCGGAAGTCGTGAAGGTCGTGCTCGACGAGGAGGCCGACCGAATCGAGGTGGTGGTACCGGACGACCAGCTCTCGCTGGCCATCGGTCGTCGCGGCCAGAACGTGCGCCTCGCCTCGCAGCTCACCGGCTGGGACATCGACATCCTGACCGAGGCTGAAGAATCCGAGCGCCGGCAGAAGGAATTCGCCGAGCGGACTGCCGTGTTCATGGAAGCTCTCGATGTCGACGAGACCGTGGGCCAGCTCCTGGCTGCGGAGGGATTCCGCAATGTGGAGGAAATCGCCTACGTCGAGCCGGGCGAACTCGCCAACATCCAGGGCCTCGATGAGGAGAGTGGTACCGAGATCCAGGCCCGCGCCCAGGATCATCTCGCCCGGGTCGAATCAGAGTTCGATGCCAAGCGCCAGGAACTCGGAGTCCAGGACGAACTGCGCGAGATCGACGGCATCACTACCCCGATGCTGGTGGCCCTCGGCGAGAACGACGTGAAGACGATCGAGGACCTGGCGGGCTGCGCCACCGACGATCTCGTCGGCTACACCGAAGGGCGCGGCCCCGAGGCCAAGCGGCATGCGGGCTACCTCGACGGCTTCGAGGTTTCACGAGCCGAAGCTGAGGCGATGGTAATGGCCGCGCGTGTCCGTGTGGGCTGGATCGAAGCTCCCACCGAGTCGGACGGCGAGGCGCCCGAGACGGATCGAGAGGCGCAGGCATCGGCCTGACCCTTCGGATTTGGTCATCCCCGCGATCGACGTTCGCGGGGATGTGTTGTGACGATGGGGAGACGTGCGCACCGCATGATGGGCCAACGCGCAGATGGAGATGAGACTGGAACCGAGGCCGATTCGAGCGCGCTGCTCGATGCGGGCGTCGGGCGTGGTCGGGCCAATGCTCTGCGGACATGCCTCGTCACGCGTGTTGCGCAGGCGCCGAGCAGTCTGATCCGCTTTGTCCTCGGGCCGGACGGGAGCGTCGTGCCGGATCTGCGAGCGCGCCTGCCGGGGCGCGGCGCGTGGCTAACACCCACCCGGTCTGTCGTGAATGAGGCCGTGAAGCGCCGCGCCTTTCAACGGGCCTTCAAGACCAAGGATGCCGCAGCGGCGCCCGATCTGGCAGATCGAGTCGCCGAAGCGCTGCGAGCGGATCTGCGCCAATCGCTGTCGTTGGCGAATAAGGCGGGGTGCGTGGTCGCAGGCTTTGCCAAGGTCGAATCGGCCATTGGCGACAAGGCCGGGGTTTCAGCGGTGATCCAGGCCTCCGACGGGAGCGCCGATGGTCGTCGGAAGATCGTCGCGGCATTGCACAGGCGGCATGGCAGTGCCATATCGGGCATTCCCGTCATTGATGACCTGTCCAACGAAGAATTGGACATGGCCTTGGGTCGGGATCATGTGATACACGCGGCTCTCGTCGCAGGAGTCGGAGGTTCCGGCTGCCTTGCGCGTTGGCGTCGGCTCCGCTCTTTCGAGGGTTTGGCGCCGACGGCCGAGGAGGCTGGTCCCGCCCGCGATGGGCAGACCGTTTCCGATCTGCACGACGACTGAGATCACGGATTTACCCGGCGCACATCAGTTTGCCGGTTCACGGGACGATGGAAACCCTCAGGGTTTGGACTGAATGAGCGATACGAACAATCCGGGCGACAAGACGCAGGCGAGACCCCCTTCGAAGCCGCTGTCCTTGAAGCGCCCGATCGAGCAGGGAACGGTGCGTCAGAGCTTCTCCCATGGCCGCACCAAGCAGGTCGTGGTTGAGACGGTGAAGCGCCGTGTCATCGGCGCGGCGCCGGCTGCACCGGCGCGCGAGACGACGCCGGTGGCACCGGCAACTCGCGTGGCACCGCCTCCGCCGCCCGCCGCTCCCCGTCAGGCGCAACGCTCTGCGAACGGCGTGGTGCTGCGGACCTTGAGCGAGCAGGAGAGCAACGCGCGTGCCGCTGCCCTTGCTGACGCCAAGCGTCGGGAGGCCGAGGCCCAGAAGCGTGCCGAGGCCGAAGCTGCGGCGCAGCGCGAACGCGAAGCTGCCGAGCAGCGGGAGCGTGAGGCAGCCGAGGCTCGCCAGCGCGAAGATGAGGCTCGCCGCCGTAAGGAAGACGAGGAGCGCCAGGCTGCGGCCGAGGAAGCGCGCCGCGCCGCCGAGGCTGCTGCTCAGGAGGCTGCCAAGGCCCAAAGCACGCCTGCCGCTGCTCCCACCGTTTCCAAGACGGCGCCGATGCCGGCGGCCCCGACGATCGTTCGTTCGGCGCCTCCTGTGGCGGCGGCTGCACCCGAGCAAGCCGCTCCTGCTGCGGCACCTGCCCGTCCGGCAGCACCCACGCCTGCGGCAGCCCGTCCGGCAGCACGCCCGCCGCTGACGGCGCGCCCGGCCACGTCCGAGCCGCGCAAGACCATCACGGCCGACGTGCGCAAGCCGCGCGATTTGAACTTCATGGCTCGCCCTGCTCCAGCACCGGAGCCCGAGCCGACTACTCCGGCGACGGCGACTGCGGCACGTCCCGCCGGCGGCGCAACGCCAGCCCGTACGGCTGGGCGGCCGCAGGCTGCTGAGGAGGAGAGCGAGCAGAAGCGCGTGATCCGCCGCCCCGGCATGCCGCTCAAGATCATCACGCCGCCCAAGACCCCGAAACAGCCGGGCGGCGACCGGAATCGTGGCCGCCTCACGATCGCCACCGCCACGTCGGGTGAGGACGAGCGCACGCGTTCGGTCGCCTCGTTCCGCCGCCGCCAGCAGCGCATGAGCGGCAACCGGCATGTGGAGCAGAAAGAGAAGCTTTCTCGCGAGGTGACGATCCCGGAGACGATCACGATCCAGGAGCTCGCCAACCGCATGTCGGAGCGGGCGGTGGACGTTATTCGCCTTCTGATGAAGCAGGGTGAAATCCACAAGATCACCGATGTGATCGACTCGGATTCGGCCCAGCTGATTGCCGAAGAGCTCGGGCACACCGTGCGCCGCGTGGCGGAGTCGGACGTCGAGGAAGGCTTGTTCAGCGATGAGCCCGAGCTGGAGGAGGATCTCGATCCGCGTCCTCCGGTCGTGACCATCATGGGCCACGTCGACCACGGCAAGACCTCGCTGCTCGACGCGATCCGCAAGACCACCGTGGTCTCCGGTGAAGCGGGCGGCATCACGCAGCATATCGGCGCCTATCAGGTCGCAGCCCCCAGCGGCGACATGGTGACCTTCATCGACACGCCCGGCCACGCGGCCTTCACCTCCATGCGCGCCCGTGGCGCCAAGGTGACGGACATCGTCGTGCTCGTGGTGGCGGCCGATGATGGCGTCATGCCGCAGACCGTGGAGGCGATCTCTCACGCCAAGGCGGCCGGTGTTCCGCTGATCGTGGCGATCAACAAGATCGACAAGCCCGAGGCGAACCCGCAGCGGGTCCGGACCGAGCTGCTCCAGCACGACATCCAGGTCGAGTCGATGGGCGGCGAGACCCTTGAATTCGAGGTGTCTGCCAAGACCGGCGACGGTCTGCCGGAGCTTCTCGAGGGCCTGCAACTCCAGGCCGAGATCATGAACCTGCGCGCCAACGAGACGCGCGACGGTGAGGGTACGGTCATCGAGGCCAAGCTCGATCGCGGTCGTGGCCCGGTGGCGACGGTCCTGGTCCAGCGCGGCACCCTGTTCACCGGCGACATCGTGGTCGCTGGCGCGGAGTGGGGCCGCGTGCGTGCCCTGATCGACGACAAGGGCGAGAACGTCCCCTATGCCGGTCCCTCGGTTCCGGTGGAAGTGCTCGGCTTCAACGGCACCCCCGATGCGGGTGACCGCGTCGTGGTCGTGCCGAACGAGGCCCGTGCCCGAGAGGTCACCGAGTACCGCGCCCGTCAGAAGCGTGAGCGGATCGCTGCCCGTACCGGCGGTGCAAACCGTTCGCTGGTCGACATGATGCGCGACCTGAAGGAAGGCGCCGGCCGCAAGGAACTGGCGCTGGTCGTCAAGGGCGACGTGCAGGGCTCGGTCGAGGCCATCAACGGCGCCCTGGAAAAGCTCGGCAACGACGAGGTGTCGGCTCGGATCCTGCTCGCTGGCGTCGGTGGAATCACGGAGTCGGACATCACACTGGCGGAAGCCTCGAAGGCCGTCGTCATCGGCTTCAACGTGCGGGCACACAAGGAAGCGCGCGAGTCGGCCGAAAACAAGGGCGTCGAGATCCGTTACTACAACATCATCTACGACCTCGTGGATGACATCAAAGCGACCCTGTCGGGTATGCTGCCGCCGACGCTCCGCGAGGAGCGTCTCGGCGAGGCTCAGATCCTGCAGATCTTCGACGTGTCGAAGGTCGGCAAGATCGCCGGTTGCCGCATTCTCGACGGCGTGGTTCAGCGCGGTGCGCATGTCCGCCTGATCCGCGACAGCGTGGTGATCCACGAGGGCAAGCTGGCCCAATTGAAGCGCCTGAAGGACGACGCGAAGGAAGTCACCGCCGGTTACGAGTGCGGTATGTCCTTCGAGAACTTCCAGGATATGCGCGCCGGCGACACCATCGAGTGCTACCGGGTCGAGGAGATCCGGCGCACGCTCTGAGCGGCGATGCCGCTTCGGTATACCAGCGGGGTCGCGACGAGGTCGCGGCCCCGTTTCGCGTTTCGGCTTCCGAAAAGCAGGCCCCGTCGACGACCTATCGGCCGCGACGGGGAAACCTGCATGACAGGCCTATCTCCCGGGCGCCGATTTGCGTTAAGAGGTGCGCCTTCGGCGTCCGCTTCGTTTCGACCCGCTCAGGCCCTGGCCGCGCGGCGGCGCATCGACGTTCCGTTTCAGCAACGCTCGGATGAGCGTGACCGCGCCGGCCGGTGTCGAACCGCTTCGACGACAAGACGATCAGAATTCTTCATGGCCCAGAAACAGACCCCCACCGGACCCTCGCAGCGCCAGCAGCGCGTCGCCGAGCTGATCCGCCACGCGATCGCCGAGGTGCTCCAGCGCGGAGACATCCAGGACGCGGTGCTGAGCGCGCATGTCATCACGGTGCCGGAGGTACGGATGTCGCCGGACCTCAAGCTCGCCACCGCGTACATCATGCCGCTGGGCGGCCTCGACGAGGCACCGGTGCTGGCCGCCCTGGACCGCAACAAGAAGGCGCTGCGCCAGGAGGTCGCCCGCCGGGTGAACCTGAAATATGCGCCCGACCTGCGCTTCCTCCGCGACGAGACCTTCGACGAAGCGGACCGGATCGACGCCCTGCTGCGGACTGATAAGGTACGGCGCGATCTCGAATCGCAGGCGCCGGGCGAAGAGGCCGATCCGTCGGACCCCAAAGCGGACTGAGGCGGTTTCGGCCCGCGAGAGCGCCGCCGGCACGAACCCGACCCGCACCCTGCAGGTTCTCCGGCCCAAGGCGGCGGAAGACCCCGACTCAAGACTTGAACGGGACGGATGACGGCGCAGCGCGTGCCGCCCGGCCCCTGTGATCAGTGACCGAGGATTTCATGATCAACGAACCGACCATCGAGCGACCCGAGGGCTCTCCCCCGCCGAATCCGGCGGACCGACCCGTGGCCGCCGAGGGCCGTCGCCCGCCGCGTGGTGCGCCGCGCCCGGATCGGCCGAAGCGCCGGGACGTCAATGGCTGGGTCATCCTCGACAAGGGCGTGGGCATGACCTCGACCCATGCCGTCGCGGTGGTGAAGCGCGCCTTCAACGCCAAGAAGGCGGGACATGCCGGCACCCTCGATCCCCTGGCCTCCGGCATCCTGCCGATCGCCCTCGGCGAGGCGACCAAGACGGTGCCGTTCGTGATGGACGGGCGCAAGGCCTACGTCTTCACCGTCACCTGGGGCATCGAGACCGACACTGACGACGCCGAGGGTCGTCCGGTCGCCACCAGCGAGGCGCGGCCGACCCGGGAGGCCGTCGTGGCCGCTCTGCCGACCTTCGTCGGCGCCATCGAGCAGGTGCCGCCGCGCTACTCGGCGATCAAGATCGCGGGCGAGCGCGCCTACGACCTCGCCCGCGACGGCGAGGAGGTGGTGCTGGTGGCGCGCCCGGTCCAGATCGACCATCTCGCGGTGGTCGAGCACAGCCCCGAGCGGACGGTGATCGAGGCCGCCTGCGGCAAGGGCACCTATGTGCGGGCACTCGCACGCGACCTCGGGCGTCTGCTCGGCTGCTACGGCCATGTCTCGGCCCTGCGCCGTACCCGCGTCGGTCCCTTCACGGAGGCCGATGCCTGCCAGGTGGCGGCCTTGGAAGAAGCGGGACCGGACGGCAATGCCGGCTCGCTCCACCCGGTCGAAACCGCCCTGGACGCGGTGCCCTCGGTGCCGGTCTCCCGCGACATGGCTTTGCGCCTGATGCGAGGCCAGCCGGTGATCCTGCGCGGGCGCGACGCCCCGGTCGAGGGGAAGGCCTTCGCCACCTGCGGCGGCATCCTTGTGGCGGTCGGCGATGTCGAGCGCGGCGAGCTGGTCCCGCACCGGGTGTTCCATCTCGGCGGCACGGCCAATCGCTCGGACTGAGAGATCGAAGGAGGAAGGTGCGTTCTCGAACGCCCTTCTTCGGCCTCGAAACAGACGTCCGCCATCGCTCTCAAACAATCGATGAAAAAGACGTGATCACGACTTCGGTTGTTCGAGCGCGTCGACACGACCAAACCTCGGCGTCTGTCTTAAGTGAATCGTAAATCTTCGTTGGCATTCGTCAGCTCAAGCTTCAGCTCGGGCGACGAATGCGCTGCGATATCTTTCGACGGTTCCGCAATGACGGACAGGGCGTCGTTGCGCTGATCTTCGCCCTGGGAGCGATCCCCCTGCTTCTATTCGCCGGCACGGTCATCGATTACGGCGTCAAGTCGATGGCGCGGCAATCGGCACAGGGGGTGACCGACGCCACCGTGCTGTCCCTGGCCAAGCTGCCGATCACCACCACCGATGGCGATCTGTCGAGCAAGGCCGACGCGCAGGTGCGCGCCGCTCTGGTGAAGACGCCGATCGACGGTCTGCTGGTCCGGACCACCCGCAACGGCGACGACATCACCGTGACGGCGAGCGGCAGCACCCCGACCAGCCTGACGCGTCTCGTCGGCCTCACCGGCATGCCGATCTCGGTCTCGAGCACGGGCCGCCGGGCCTCGGACAACCTCGAGATCGCCCTCGTGCTGGACAATACCGGTTCGATGGAGGGCACCAAGCTCACCAACCTGAAGTCGGCCGCCAAGGATCTCGTTTCGACGCTGTTCAAGGCCGTAGACCCCTCGAAGCCGAATGCCCTGCGGATCGGGATCGTCCCCTTCTCGATGACGGTCAATGTCGGCCCGTCGAACGCCGCCGCCTCATGGATCGACACCGACGCCCGGTCCTCGGTCCACGGACAGATCTTCAATTCCGCCGCCAACCGCCTGACCCTGTTCCGGCAGATGGGCGTCACCTGGGGCGGCTGCGTCGAGGGTCGGCCGATGCCCTATGACGTGCAGGAAACGCCCCCGAGCGCGGGCACGCCGGACACGCTGTTCGTGCCCTACTTCGCCCCGGACGAGGCGGATACGGAGTATTACCGGACGCCCATGTGGAACGACTACATGGCGGACGGCGTGAGTTCGGGCACTCTGCGCAGCCGCCAGGGTCAAGTGAATAAGTATCGGACCAGCCCGATCATCAGGACGGGCCGGATCGGCAATGACGGCGACAATTATCTCTACGGTCCGAATTCCGGTTGCGAGTTGCAGCCCATCACCCACCTGACGACCTCGCAATCCACGCTCAACAGCGCCATCGACGCCCTGACCGTCCGGGGCGACACCAACATCCCGATCGGTCTGATCTGGGGCTGGCACGTTCTGTCGCCGCTCGGTCCCTTCGCCGAGGGGGCGGCCTATACCGACAGGACCACGCGCAAGTTCGTGGTGCTGATGACGGACGGCCAGAACCAGTCCGCGACCCGCCCCAACAATTCGAACAACTCCTATTACTCGGGCATCGGCTACATCTGGCAGAACCGCATCGGCACGATCTCCGATGATTCGAACACACGGCGGAACGCCATCGACAGCCGGCTGTCGACGCTGTGCGGCAACATGAAGAGCGCCGGAATTGCGATCTTCACGGTGCGGGTCGAGGTCTCGGAAGGCACCAGCGACATCCTGAAGAACTGCGCCTCGGGCAGCGACAAGTTCTACGACGTCCAGAACGCCTCCGACCTCAGCGCCGCCTTCAAGGCCATCGCGGCGCAGATCAGCGAATTGCGGATCTCCCGATGATGGGGCGCCTCATTCTCGCAGGCGTCAGGCCGGCGATGCCGCCCGTGGCCCCGGCCCTGCGCCGACTGGCCCGCGACACGCGCGGCGGGGCCTCCATCGAGTTCGGAATGGTGGCGGTGCCGTTCCTGCTTCTGCTCGGCGCGATCATCGAGGCCGGCATGCTGATCCTGGCCCAGCAGCTCCTCGACGACGCCCTCGATCGGGGCGGCCGCGCGGTCTTCACCGGCGTGTACCAGGACGCGGCCGGCACCAAGCCTCCGGTCGACCGCCTCGTGGCGGAGATGTGCCGGGGCCCGGTGCTGTTCGACTGCACCAAGCTGAAGGTCGAGATGACGACCGCGTCGACCTTCAGCGCCACTGCGGCTGCCTCGCCCTACGATTCCACGACCGGGACCGCGTCGTCGACCTTCGGCACGCGCTTCACCTGTCCGCAGGGCAGCGACATCGTGACGATCCGTGCGGCCGTGGTGATCCCGCGCTTCTTCGGCTTCACGGGAATCGTGGCGCTGCCGGTCTCGGCCACCGCCCAGATGATCACCGCGACCACGGTCTTCCGCGCCGAGCCCTATCCGGTGGGAACGTGTTGAGGCTGTGCCGGCGGGGTGGCCGGCGAATTCGCCGGCAGATTCGCCGGCTCGCGGGCGACCGGGCCGGGGTGAGCGCGGTGGAATTCGCCCTGGTCGCCCCCGTGATGATCGTGATCTTCATCGGAACGATCGAGCTGCCGCGGGCCTACGCCACCAAGCAGCGCCTGGTGCGCGCCACCCGCTCGATGGCCGACCTGATCTCGCGGGGCAGCCTGACCAGCGTCACCGACGTCTACGCGGCGGGCCGCGCGGTCATGTATCCCTCGGACGCCAGCGGGTCCGGCATCATCCTGACGGCGGCGGGCGTCTACCAGCTCGCCAACAAGTCCTACGAGGCAAGGGTGTGCTCCAGCGCCGCCGACAAGGCGACCAAGCGGGTCGCCAATGCCATCCTGGGCGAACCGCCGCCCTCCGAGGCGCGTGTCAACGCGCGCTACATGATGGCGGAGATGACCTACCGCTACGTGCCGATCTTCAACCTGTTCCCGGCCCTGAACGACCTGACCTTCTCACAGGTGACCACCTGGCCGGTCCGCTCGGTGACGGGCGCCCCGGTCGTGCTGCCGGGCGGGGCGGCTTGCCCGTAAGACACGAGGCCCCCGACAGCGTGCTGGCCTCAAGGCGTGCTGTGGCGGCAGGGTGACGGTGTTTCGCAATAGGGACTCCGCCTAACCCAGGATGGTGGCGGAGCACGAAGAACCGACCAGTTTCATCCCGGCGGGCCGTCGTTTCAGTGCGGCCCGGGAGCAGAGCCATGACGTCATCTCGGACGACCGGATCGCCATCGATCCGGGACGGCTCAACCTTGGGCCTCCGCTTGGTGCCGGCGGGTCTCGCCGCTGTGAGTCTCGCACTTCTGGGTCTCGCGCTGGATTCGTCCAACCGTCAGGCGCGGGCCGCGTCGGCGGCCGAGCCGGGCCAGACCGTCGGGCAGGCCCCCGGCGCGCCACTGCCGGTCGGTCTCTACTTCATCGACACGTCGAGCTTCGGCGTACGCGACATCGCGCCCCGATCGACCGATTCAAACATCAACCTGCCATCCTTCGTCTGGGCGACGCCGGCCGACGTGGCGGGCGGACGGCTGCAGTTGATCGTACTCCAGCCGATCGCCGTCTCGAGCACCGGTGGCGCGCCCTACCAGAGCGGCTTCGGCCAGACCCTCCTGGCCGCGCAGGTGGCGTGGAAGCTCGGGAGCAACCTCAACTTCAGCTACCTGCTCGGCGCCTATCTTCCGAGCCAGACCAAGATCGTGATTCAGAACCCGGTCCTGCACCAACGCTTCGCGATCACCTACAACGGCGACGGCTGGAACCTGACGGCGAACTTCCTCTACGGCACCTATTTCGACACCACATCGCGCACGGGGGCGTACTACCCCGACTTCCTCAACCTCGATCTCACGGCGACGAAGAAGTTCGGCAAGTGGGAAGTCGGGCCGGTGGCGTTCGGCGCAACCGACCTGCCGACGCGCAATCCCGGCTATGCCCGCCAGGGCCAGTTCGCCGTGGGCGGTCTCGTCGGCTACAATTTCGGACCGGTGAACCTGCAGGCCTACGTCACCCGCGAGGTCGTCGAGCGGAACTACCGCGGCCTGGAGACGCGCGGATGGCTGCGTGCCACCGTGCCGATCTATCAGGAGAACGCCGAGGCGGCCTCCGCCGCGCCGCCGGCGATGATCGGCAAGTTCTAGGATTGGACAGGCCTGGGGCGAGGCTTTGCGGGGGAGCGGATTGACCGCCCTCCCCTGCGGAAGTCTGCGCCCGCGATACGCCCGGCTGGCGCCAGGATCTGTAAGGACTTTGCCCGGCTGGCGCCCGAGGCTAGTCCCGGATCGGCAGCCCGGTCTCGATCACCCGCGCCCACAACGAGGCGCCATAGGGCGCGGCGGCGTCGTTGAAGTCGTAATCCGGGTGGTGCAGGCCGGCGCTGTCGCCGTTGCCGAGGAAGATGTAGGCGCCGGGGCGGTGGGCGAGCATGTAGGAGAAATCCTCCGCCGCCATCAGGGGCGCCACCGCCCGGTCGATCCCGGCCTCGCCGACCAGCCCGGCCGCCACGTCGGCGATGAAATCGGTCTCGGCCGGATGGTTCTCGGTGACGGGATAGCCGCTGTTGAAGTCGATCGTCCCGCGCGCCCCGAAGGCGGCCGGGACATGGGCGACGATCGCGCCGATGCGGTCCTGCATGAGCGCGCGGACCGGCTTCGACAGCGCCCGCATGGTGCCCCGCAGGGTCACGTCCTGCGGCAGGACGTTGAAGGCCTCCCCTGCCTCCAGGGCGCAGACCGAGACGACGGCGCTCTCCAGGGGATCGACGCTGCGCGACACCACCGATTGCAGGGCGGTGATGACGTGGCTCGCCACCAGCACGCTGTCGATCGCGTGGTGGGGCTGGGCCGCGTGGCCGCCCCGCCCCGTGATGGTGATGGTGAAGCGGTCGGTGGAAGCCATGATCGGCCCCGGCCGGATGGCGAAGGTGCCGAGAGCGAGGCCCGGGATGTTGTGCATGCCGTAGACGCTCTCGACGCCGAACCGCTCCATCAGCCCGTCGCGGACCATGGCCTCGCCGCCGCCGCCGCCCTCCTCCGCCGGCTGGAAGATCAGCACCGCGGTGCCGTCGAAGTCGCGGGTCTCGGCGAGGTATCGGGCGGCCCCGAGCAGCATCGCCGTGTGCCCGTCGTGACCGCAGGCATGCATCTTTCCCGGGACCGTCGAGCGGTAGGGCAGATCGCGCGCCTCGTGGATCGGCAGGGCGTCCATGTCGGCGCGCAGGCCGATGGCGCGGTTCGATCCGTGCGCCCGCCCCCGGATGAGGCCGACGACGCCCGTGCGGCCGATGCCGGTGACGACCGCGTCGCAGCCGAAGGCCCGCAGCTTGTCGGCCACGACGCCCGCCGTGCGGTGGACGTCGTATTGCAGCTCCGGGTGGGCGTGGAGATCGTGGCGCCAGGCGGTGATCTCATCCGCGAAGGCGGCGATCCGGTCGAGGACGGGCATGGACAGCGACTTTCGCGAGGCGACGGCTCTCAGGACGGACTGCATCCGGGACGGGACGTCATCGATCCAGCAAACAAGAGGCCAGAGACGCGGTCAACGCGTCCGGTGCCCGGATGGCGCCCCTTCGGCGCGATGATCCCCCCGCGCCAGTGTCGCGCCGGGGGAGTCCTGGGGTCCGGCCGCGAGGTCGTCGAGGATCGGGCAATCCGGCCGCGCGTCGCCGCCGCAGTGGGCGGCGAGATCCTCCAGGGTGCGGGCCATGCCCGCGAGGGCGTCGATCCGGCGGCGCAGGTCGGCGACATGGGCAAGCGCGAGCTGACGCACCTGCGCGCTGGCTCGCGAGCGGTCGTGCCACAGGCCGAGCAGGGCCCGGATGTCGTCGATGGCGAAGCCGAGGTCGCGGGCCCGGCGCACGAAGCGCAGGGCATGCAGATCGGCCGGTGCGTAGAGCCGGTAGCCGCTGGCCGTGCGCTCGGTCGGCGCCAGCAGCCCAATCTCCTCGTAGTAGCGGATCATCTTGGCGGAGACGCCGGTGGCGCGGGCCGCCTCGCCGATGGTGATCGCCTCCGCGCTCATTCCCAAAACTCCAGTGGGGGGACGGAACGCCCGCCTGCGCCCTCATCGGCCCGAGGCGTCGAAAGAGGGTCAAGCCCCGCGATGCGAACGCGCGAGGTTTTCCGCCCGTTTCCCGATGCGCTCTGCTAGAGTAGCGTATTCGGCTCATGAGAGGGGGACCCGTACGGGACCCTCCGGTGAACTCGCCCTTCGAGAGGAACACCCATGACCCGCGACAAGCCCACGGTCGACGCGCCCGCGCTAGAATACTCGCACTTGACCGGGCGCGCGACCCAGGCGGGCATCACCGTGACGGTGAACGTCTATCGCTCCGCTCACAGCGAGGATCCCTGGACCCTGGAGGTCATCGATCCGGCCGGCTGGTCGACGGTGTGGAGCGAGCCCTTCGCCTCCGACGAAGACGCCCTCGACGCCTTCATGGAGGCCGTCGAGGATGCGGGCGGCATGTGCGATTTCCTGGAGCCGCCGCCCACCCTGCACTGACGCCCCCGCGCCGACGCGCCTGTGCGCGTCGCGCCGGCCGCGCGGCAGGACGGCAACACGGCACGCCCCCATTCCAGGAGAGACCCGATGCGCATCCTCGTCGGCTGCGAGATGACCTACCTGTTTCCCCAGCCCACCCCGGTCATCGCCACGCTCAACGTCCACGCGTCGCGGGTCTCCGACCTCGAGCGGCCGGACCATCTCGTCACCAGCCCGTCGGTACCCCTGGAGGGATACCGCGACAGCTTCGGCAACTGGTGCCAGCGCATGACCGCTCCGGCGGGCACGTTCACGCTGAAGACCGAGACCGTCGTGCGCGACGGCGGCAAGGGCGACACGCTCAAGCCGGACGCCAAGGAGACGCCGATCGGACAGCTGCCCACGGACAGCCTCCTGTTCCTCCTCGGCAGCCGCTACTGCGAGACCGACCGCCTGTCGCAGATCGCCTGGGACCTGTTCGGCCACCTGCCGCCCGGCTGGAGCCGCGTGCAGGCCATCTGCGACTACGTGCATGACCGGATCACCTTCGGCTACGAGCACGCCCGCGCGACGCGGACCGCCTTCGAGGTGTTCGAGGAGCAGCGCGGCGTCTGCCGCGACTACGCCCACCTCGCCATCGCGTTCTGCCGCTGCCTCAACATCCCGACCCGCTACTGCAACGGCTATGTGAGCGACATCGGCCTGCCGCTGCCGCACGCGCCGGGCGACTTCGCGGCCTGGATGGAAGTGTTCCTCGACGGGGGCTGGCACACCTTCGACCCGCGCAACAACGCCTCGCGGATCGGACGCATCCTCATCGCCTATGGCCGGGATGCCGCCGACGTGCCGCTGACCCTGACCTTCGGCGCCAACACCCTGACGAAGTTCGTGGTCACGACCGAAGAGGCTCCGGCCGCGGCCTGACATCCACCGCGCGCCGCCCTTCATCCGGCGGGCGCCTCACCCTCCCTGTCCGACAGCAGAAAGACTTTTCGACGTGGCTAAACCCGACCTTCTCGCCGAGAACTTCTCCATCCCCGACCTGAAGGGCCGCCGGCCGGACCGCGTCGAGTATCTCCGCGGCATCTACCTCAACATGGTCCCCGATCAGGCCAAGAACCCGACCCTGCGGGTGCGCCTGAGCCGGCTCGGACCGGACGCCCAGCCGGCCTACCGCATCGAATGCGACGACGCCGACGGCAACACCGTGGTGCTGGGCTGGTACCAGGGCGACAAGCACAAGCCGCTGACGAAAAAGCTTCAGGAGAGCGAGGAATCGACCTGGAGCCGGGCCACCACGAGCTACATCGAGCTGCGCACCCTCCATAACCGCGAGATCGGCGTCTGAGACCCGCTCGCGGGAGCAGAGCGTTCCGATAGCCGAGCGCCCGCGCGGCGCTTTTGAATCCGCCATCCCGCAAGGGGTCGGCGGATCGGGCCCGAGCCCTGTACCTGCTCTTGGGTCCGACATGAGAGCGACCGGCGGGCAGGTTCGCGTGGCGAATGCGAGTCGCCTCACGGCCTCAGGACACGACCCATCGTCCTGCCCAGGCACCACATCGGTCGCGCCATTGTTGCCCACGCCGTTGCCGCCCACACCGGTGCGTTCGTTCCGGACGGCGCTGACGACGCGGTCCGCCCGTCATCGAACCGGGCGGACCTCTTCGCCGGGAGGTCCAAACGGAAACGGGCAGCCTGGACTCTACCCCAAGCTGTCCTGCCGCTGGCGACCCGGTGTCGCCACGGATGCCGGCTTGCGATGTCGCGCAACGCAGCCCCTCGACTTGCGTGCGACGGCTTCGCGGTCATCGGACCGGACACAAGTATTTGTCTTGCCCGACCAAACGACGTCATGCTCCCGTGCTTCGCCAAACGGGTCGGATAGCGAAGGATTTGGCTCGTTGGGTGCAGACGACACCACGGCCGAGGCTGGCCTGCCGCACTTCTTCCTGACGACGTCCGGCTTGCCGCCCGGAGAGGCCTTCGAGCGATGGCGCACGCTCCTGGCGCCGATGTACGCGGTCAGCCCGACCACGCCATCCGCCCCACTGCCGTTCGGCAGCAACATCGCGTACCCGATCGACGACCTCGTCGCGCATCGCACGCTGCTCTCGACCCAGCGGCTCCAGCGTGATCGCCGACGTGTCGAGGCCGGTCCCGACCACTACATCGTCCAACTCTACCGATCCGGACGCTTCCAGGGCACGGTCGCCGGCAAACCGATCTCGGCCTCGCGGGGCACCGTCACCCTCATCGGCCGCCGTCACCTGCTCGACGGCCTGCTCGACCGGGCCGATGCGATCGGCATTGCCGTTCCCTGCACCCGCCTTCACGGGCTGCCGCTCGAAAAGCACGACCTGCTGTTCGATCCGGTCCGCAATCGGCTGCTGGCGGCGCGCATTCTCGACATCTATCGCCGATTGCCGACCACACGCGCCGCCGAAGCCCCGGCTCTGGCCGATGAGTTCGTGACCTTCCTGCACCGCCTCCTCGATCGCTCGCATGCCACGGACGTGCTGGACGGCCGCGAACTCGATGGCGGCCTGATGGCGCTGGCCAGGATGATCGTACAAGCGAACCTGTCGCGCCCCGATCTGTCGCCTGAATTCATCGCGGGGCAGATGCTGGTCTCGCGGTCCACGCTCTACCGGCTGTTCGAGCCGGAGGGAGGCGTGATGCAGTTCGTAAGAGGCGAGCGCCTGCGGGCGGTGCGCGACGCACTCGCCGATCCCATGGAACGGCGCACCATCGGCCGATTGGCGGAGGTCTACGCCTTCAGCAGCGTATCGCTGCTCAGTCGCAGCTTCCGCAACCGGTACGGCGCCCCGCCCCAGGCTTGGCGTGGCGAGCGTCAGGCCGTCCAGCGGATCAGCGGTCAGGGAACGGTGCAAAACGTCTGGAAGTGGCTACGCGAAACCTGATGCCGTCATCCGAGGGTGTGCCGCACGTTCGGTGCGTTGCGACGGCGTGCGTATCCCGCACGCTGTGAGTGGCGTCCGCGGGAAAGCACCGGCAGCGCGGGATGACGTCGACGAAAAGCGTTTATCGCCCGGAAGTCGACTGTCGGACATTCGCCCGAAACAGCCATTCATCGAAGAAAGCCAGGCATCAAAAAACCCAAGACGAACCAAGCGCCCAGCGATCCCTAATCCGGTACGCGCGCGAGGGTGCCGAGGCCGTTGCTGTCGAGGGCGTCCACCGTCACCGCGTCGGCCTGGCCGCCGGGTCCGATCGCGAAGCGGATCGCCGAGGGGCGGTCGGGCATCTCCGCGTCGGGGAAACTGGCGAAGCGGTCGCGGTCGACGTGCCGGAGCGGATAGGTCCGTCCGGGCTTAGGCCCGAGCGTCAGGGTCAGGGCGCCGTCCACGGCAGCCACGACGGCCTCGCCGGCATAGGCGTTGGCGTAGCGGCCCATATAGGCGGCGAGCGGGAGGGACCCGGTGGCATCCACCGGCGCGGCGTTGGCGGCTTTGGCGGCGGCGAGGCTCGGCGCGAACAGGCTGCCGTAGGCGGCGCCCCATTCCTGCAGCCAGGACCGGGACACCTGCCCGTCGAAGACGAGATCGGCGAAGCTGTCGGCGAGGCCTTCGGGCACGCCGGACGGAAACCCGTTGGTCAGCACCACGAGGCCGAGTTTCGCGCCCGGATGGATCGCCACCAGCGTCTGGGCGCCGACGCTGAACGCGCCGGCATGACCCCAGACGGTGCCGTGACGGCCATACTCGACATTCCAGCCGAGCCCGTAGAACGAGGCGCCGCCGGTGACGGGATTCGGGCCGCGCGCCATCAAGGACTTGTGCGTCTCGGCCAGGGCAGCGGACGGGATGCGCTGGCGCCCCTCGAACTGTCCCGCATTGACGACGAGGCGCAGCCATCGCGCCAAGTCGCGGGCGCTCGAACTGACACCGCCGGCGGGTGCCTGCGCATCCGGATCGCGGGTGAGGCGGGCCACCCAGGCGTCAGCGACCCGGACGTGCAGGGCCGCCCGGTCGGGGCGCGCCAGGAAGTCCCGGTGCACCATGCTGGTCGCATTCATGCCCAGCGGATCGAAGAGGTGTTCGCGCGCCACGATTTCCCAGGGCTTGCCGGTCGGGCGCGCGGCCGCGACGGCACCCTCGGTGAAGCCGAAATTGCTGTAGGCGTAGCCCGCGCGGAAGCTCGACGACGGCCGGACCAGTCGCAGCCGGGGCAGGATCGCATCGCGGCTGAAGCCGAGATCCTCGAGATCGTCGCCCGCGCTGCCCGGCAGGCCGCTGCGGTGATTCAGGAAATCCCGCACCGTGACGGCGGCGGTCGGGTAGGGCTCGGAGAGCCGGAACGCGGGATCGAGATCGGCCACGCGCGCATCCCAATCGACGAGCCCGGCGCCCACCAGGGCGGCCACCACCGTCGCGGTCACCGCCTTCGACAGGGAGGCGACCTGAAAGACCGTGTCGGGACCGACCGGCTCGGTCCGGCCCGTTTGCTTGAGCCCGAAGCCCTCGAGGAACAGCGTCTCGTCGCCGAGCACGACCGCGATCGCCACGCCCGGCACCTCTCCCGCCGCGACGGCCCGCTGCGCCAGCGCTGCGAGGGCGGGCAGCTTCGCCACGACCTGCTCGCGGGTCGGCGCCCGCATCCCCGGGAGAGCCTGCGCCAGAGCGCCACCGGGCGCCATCAAGACCGCGGCGAGCACGAGACCGGTGGGCAAGAGGCGGGCAAACAAGAGGCGGGCAGCGACGTGGAGCCGGGTGAGGCACACCATGGACAGACCAGTTCGATTCCGGTGAAGTCCGGCGCCGAGACTGGATACCAGGTGTCTCGATAAGTCTATCGGCGAATCGAACGGTCTATCGGTCTTCCGCGCCATCTACTGATAGACGAAGCGCGCTATCGGCGACTCCACAGGCCGGCCCGCTCGGAGCGGGCCTGCTCCTCGGCCGCCAGGAGGTCGGCGGGGGCGTCCTCGGTGGCGCGGGCGCCGCCGGCCGTGAGGATCAGGGAGGCGAGGTCGTCGCCGTCGATCTGGCAGCGGAGCTGTTCGCCGGGGCCCTCGGTGGCGGGCATGCAGGTGACCTCGCGGCGGCGCAGGTAGCGGGCGAGCTGCCGCGCTAGGGCGCCGCCCTCCCCCTCGACGCCGGCGAGCCGGACGGTGCGGCCCCGGAACGCCAGGGTTCCGGTGTCGATCACCTCGGGCACGCCGCGCACGGTCGCGGCGGTCCCCGGGGAGGCGTTGGGCTGGGACGAGACTTCGCGGGCGGGCGGCGGCTCGGCGCGGGCCGCTTCCCCCCGGGCGGTGGAGGGACGCTTGCGACCCTTGGCCAGTTGCGCGGTCGCCCGCTGCACGAAATCACGGAAGAGGCTGGCGGGCAGGTCGCCGCCGCCGACCCGGTTCATCGAACTGTTGTCGTCGTTGCCGACCCAGATGCCCACGATGAGGTCAGGCGTCATGCCGATGAACCAGGCATCGCGGTAATCCTGCGTCGTGCCGGTCTTGCCTCCGACCGGCAGGCCGGAGACCCGCGCCGCCTTGCCGGTGCCGCCATCGACCACGGCCTGGAGCGAATCGAGCATCATCGCCCGGCTCTCGGTGGGGATCGCGGTGCCGCCCTTGGTCTCGGCCCGCAGGTATAGCGGCTGCGGCTGGGCGCCCCGGATGGCATGGACGCCGTGCGCGTCCACCGGCACGGTGCCGGCCAGCACGCCCGCATAGGCCCGGGTCATCTCCAGCAGCGTCACCTCGGCCGAGCCGAGCGCCAGGCTCGGCACGTTGGGCAATTCGGAGGTCACGCCCATCCGGTGCGCGGTGGCGATGACGGCCGGAATGCCGACCTCGTCGGCGAGCTGCGCCGCCACGGTGTTGATCGATTGCGCGAAGGCGCTGCGCAGGGGCATCGCCCCTTTGAACCGGCCGGTGGCATTCTGCGGCTCCCAATCGCCGATCTGGATCGGCCGGTCGACCAGCACCGTGTCGGGATTGAAGCCGGTCTCGTAGGCGGTGAGGTAGACGAACAGCTTGAACAGCGAGCCAGCCTGGCGCTTGGCCTGGGTGGCGCGATTGAACTGGCTGTCCTCGTAATCGCGACCGCCCACCATGGCGAGGATCGCGCCCTCCTTGTTGAGGACCACCATGGCGGCCTGGCTCGCCTTCTTCTTGGCGCCCTCGGCATCGAGGCGGCGGGCGACGACGCCTTCGGCCAGGCTCTGCAGATCAAGGTTGAGGGTGGTGCGGACCGTGACGTCGCCCGGCGCGTCGGCGAGCTTCTTGGCTTCCGCCGAGACCATGTCGAGGAAGTAGTTGGTGCCGGGCGGCGTCTCGGGGGGCGTGCGCAGGGTGATGGTCTGGGCGCGCGCCTTGTCGGCCTCGGCGGCCGTGATGGCCCCGGTCTCGACCATGGTCTGCAGAACCACGTCGGCGCGCTCCTTGGCGCCCCCGAAGTTCCGCGTCGGCGCCAGTTGCGAGGGTGCGCGCACGAGGCCGGCCAGCATCGCGGCCTCGGGCAGCGTCAGGGCCTTGGCGCCCTTGCCGAAATAGCGCCGGGCGGCGGCGTCGACCCCATAGGCGCCGGCTCCGAAATAGGCCGTGTTGAGGTAGCCGAGGAGGATCTCGTCCTTCGACATCGTGGCTTCGAGCCGCAGGGCGAGGAACGCCTCCTGGATCTTGCGGCGCAGGCTCTTCTCCTGAGTCAGGGAGGTGAGCCGGGCATATTGCTGGGTGATGGTGGAGCCGCCCTCGCGCACGCCGCCGCCGATGGCGTTGCGGTAGAGGGCGCGCAGGAAGCCGCGCGGATCGATGCCCCAGTGCGAGCGGAAGCGCCGGTCCTCGATGGCGATGATCGCCTGCCCGAGATGGGCCGGCATCTCGGCGGCGGTGAGCTTCTGGCCCTGGAACACCCCGCGCGTGGCGAAGACCCGTCCGTCATCGGCCTCGACGGTGATCGCCCGCTGCCCGGTCTCCGGCACGACGCCGCCGAGCGGCGGCAGGGTGGCGAAGCTGTAGAGGACGAGCCCGGCCAGGAACACCAGCGGCAGCAGCACGACGGCGAGCGCGGCCGCGACCCAGGGCCGGCGCCGCAGGCGACCGGCCAGGGAGGCGGCCGGCGCGGCCGGGCCGGTGGGCGTCGCAGCGGGCCTTGGGGCAACGGGATTCGGGGCAGCGGAACTTGCGGCGGCCTTGGTCGACGGCATCGCGGCGGGCGGGCGCGCCCGGATGCGGTGGGCGAACCCTTTCCAGGCGGGGCCGGCGGCCTGTGCCGCGCCGGCCGCACGGCGACCGGCGCCCCGCGCGGCGCCCAGGGCCAGCACGCCGAGTTGTCGACCGAGAACCTTGGCCGCGGCCGCGGCCTCGCGGGCGGCCGCCCGGGTATCCTCGGGGGGCGCCGGCGTCGTCCGGGGCGGGTCCGCCCTCTCGTGGCTCGGGCGTTCCGGGTCGAGAGAGGTCATCGGGGGCCATGATCACGGACAAACGACGCGCGACGGCTCGGCGCCGCACGGTCTCGGCCCCGGTTCTAGACCATGTCCCGCGGCCAAGGCTACGCCGTTCAGGACCGCCCGAGGGGGGCCGGACGACCGGCTTCGGCGTGGCGTCCGCGCAGGCGCAGACCGAGGATGACCAGCAACACGCCGAAGGCGACCGTGTAGGACCCGATCCACCAGGCCAGCACCAGCGCGGATATGCCGGGATTGATCAGCAGCGCGATCCCGAACAGGATCGACACCACCCCGCCGAGCACCAGGAACCAGCGCCCGTAATGGGCATGCAGGCGGAACCCGGCCGCGACCATCAGGCCGCCGGTGACGAGAGCCCAGAACGCCACGAGGTAGACGAAGGCCCAGACGGCGGCGGCCGGCACCATCACGGCGGCGATGCCGACGACGATGTCGAGGAGCCCTTCCACCAGCAGGAAGCCCCAGCGCTCGTGCCGCTGCGCCGCCCGCACCGAGGCGACGATGCCCACGATGCCGTCGACCAGCATGTAGGCGGCGAAGAACAGCACCAGCGACAGCACGAACGCGCCCGGCGCCACGAAGGCGACGAGGCCGAACAGGATGGCGACGACCCCGCGCAGGGCGACCAGCCACCAGTTGCGGGCGAGCACCGTGCTCATCGCGTCGAGCCTCGGGGTGCCCCCCGGGCTGGCTCTGCCGGGAGAAGACAGGGGAGAACCGGTCGCCATACGAACCTCCTACAGGTTGCAGGCGGAGCGTCCGCCTCGCCCGTGAACGCATCCGGAAATCGGGACGTTCCGTGCGGATCAAGACCAAAACGTCGAATGTCCGGAGGCGCCCGGGAACAATCCGGAGCGCTACTTCTTGTTGTCGCCGAGGTGGGAGTTACGGGCTGCGCGGTCGGGAACCGGGCGGCCCATGGATGCGTGCGGACGGTCAGCCGATGCTTCAGGACCAGCAGACCGGGCGGCGCCAGCCGGCACGGGACAGCGCGACGCGGCCTTCGGATCCTGAAGGCAAGGCGCCCGGAGATTCCGGGGCGGACGAGGCGGAATCGTCGCCCGATGGTGCGAGCGCCGAAGACGAGGCCGCCCAGGACAAGAACTCCGAGACGAAGCCGAACATCCTGCGCCGGCATCCATTCTGGGCGCTCGGGATCGCGGTGGCTTTCGTGGTCCTCGCGGTCGGAGTCTATCTGTACTGGCTGACCGCCCTGCACCCTTACGAATCCACCGACGACGCCTTCGTGGATGCGCGGCAATTCTCGATCGCGCCGAAGGTTGCCGGCTACATCGTCGACGTGCCGGTCACCGACAACCAGCATGTCGAGGCCGGCGCCGTGCTGTTCCAGATCGACAGGCGCGACTACGACGTGGCTCTGGCGCAGGCGCGAGCCCAGGTCGCCTCGGCCGAGGCCTCGATCCGCAACTTCGAGGCGCAGATCGAAGGCCAGAAGGCTCAGGTCGACGCGGCGCAGGCGGAGGTGACCCAGGCGGAGGCGTCCCTGAAATTCGCCCGCGAGGACGCGGCCCGGTATCGCGACCTCGCCGAGAAGGGCGCCGGGACGATCCAGCGCTCGCAATCCTCGTCCTCCACCTTGGAGCAGCAGCAGGCCGCCGACGATCGTGCCAAAGCGGCCCTGACGGCGGCGCGCACGCAGGTGGGCGCCCTCTCCGCCCAGAAGGCGGGCGCCGAAGCCAGTCTGGCCACCAGCAAGGCCCAACTGGCCCAGGCCGAGCTCAATCTCGGCTACACCACTGTCACGGCCGCGCAGGCGGGCCGGGTGGTCCAGCTTTCCGGCGCCAAGGGCCAGTTCGCCCAGGCCGGACAGACGCTCTCGACCTTCGTGCCCGACGACATCTGGGTCATCGCGAACTACAAGGAGACGCAGATCACCGACATGCGGCCGGGTCAGCACGCCGACATCGAAATCGACGCCTATCCCGATCGCAAGATCACCGGCCACGTCGATTCGGTGCAGCCTGGCTCCGGAACCGCCTTCAGCCTTCTTCCTGCCCAGAACGCCACCGGCAACTACGTCAAGGTGGTCCAACGCATCCCGGTGAAGATCGTCGTGGACCAGTGGCCGACCGACGTCTCGATCGGGCCGGGCATGTCGATCGTGCCGCGCGTGCACGTGAGATGAGCGCCGCGGACAGCGGCGCGTCGGCGAAGGCCCCGGGTGGCCACAATCCCTGGGCCATCGCCCTCGTGGTCTCTCTAGCGACCTTCATGGAGGTGCTCGACACCACCATCGCCAACGTCGCCCTGCGCTACATTTCCGGCGGCCTCGCGGTGGGACCGGACGAGGCGGCCTGGGTGGTGACGAGCTACCTCGTCGCCAACGCCATCGTGTTGACGGCTTCGAGCTTCCTGGCCAAGCGCTATGGCCGCAAGGCCTTCTTCATGTGGAGCATCGCGCTCTTCACCGTCGCCTCCGTGCTGTGCGGCTTCGCCTGGAACCTCGAATCGCTCCTGGTCTTCCGGGTGCTCCAGGGTCTCGGCGGCGGCGGCATGGCGCCGCTGGCCCAGTCGATTCTGGCCGATTCGTTCCCGCCGGCGAAGCGGGGCCAGGCCTTCGCGCTCTACGGCCTCGCCGTCGTGGTGGCGCCCGTGATCGGCCCGACGCTCGGCGGCTGGCTCTCCGACAACGTCTCCTGGCACTGGTGCTTCCTGATCAACGGCCCGATCGGCCTCATGGCGCTGGGGCTGATGCACATGCTGCTCGAGGACCCGCCGGGAGCGGTGGAGGAGCGCAAGCGCCTGCGCCGCGAGGGCGTGCGCTTCGACCTGATCGGGTTCCTCCTCGTCGCGACCTTCCTGGGCGCGCTCGAGGTCGTCCTGGACGAGGGTCAGCGCAAGGACTGGTTCGGATCGAACTTCATCGTGGTGTTCGCGGTGATCTGCGCCTTCGCCTTCGTGGCGATGATCCCGTGGGAGCTGACCCGCAAGAACCCGGTGGTCGACCTTCGCCTCCTCGGCAGCCGCCAGTTCGGCTCGTGCTTCCTGGTGATGATGGCCACCGGCGCCATCCTGATCGCGACGACGCAGTTCGTGCCGCAGTTGGTGCAGGAATATTTCGGCTATACCGCGACGCTGGCTGGGCTCGTGCTGGCGCCCGGCGGCCTCGTCACCGTGCTGATGATGCTGGTGGTCGGCCGCATTTCCGGCAAGGTGCAGCCGAAATACCTCATCGCGATCGGCGCCGCGATCGTCTCGGCCGCGATGTACGACCTGACCCGCCTGTACGGCGATACCAGCTTCTGGTTCTTCGCCTGGTCGCGCATCTATATCGGTATCGGCCTGCCGCTGATCTTCATCTCGATCACGGCCGCATCCTACGACGGCATCGCCAAGTCGCAGACCGATCAGGCCTCGGCCCTGATCAACGTCGCCCGCAACGTCGGCGGCTCGATGGGCGTGAGCCTGGCTCAGAACGTGCTCGCCTACCGGCAGCAATTCCACCAGAGCCGCCTCGGCGAGAGCATCTCCAGCGCCAACCCCAACTATCAGGAGGCTCTGCGCACCGCGACGCGGTACTTCCAGACCCACGGGGCCAGCGGCGTCGAGGCGCAGAACCAGGCCATGGCCTGGATCGGCCAGCAATTGCAGACCCAGGTCGCCTATTGGGGCTACATCGACGTGTTCTGGTCGCTCTGCCTCGTCTCCGGGGCGGCGGTGCCCCTCGCGATGATCCTGCGCAACGTCAAGCTCGGCGGCGAGACGCCGGCCGGGCATTGAGCGCGGACATGCGCGGCGATTGACGACGACGACTGCGCATCAGGGCGCCCTCTCCCGCACAGCAGGGGGATCGCAGATGGCACCACACCGTCATTCCGGGGCGCCGCAGGCGAGCCCGGTACCGAAGGGGCGCGCCAGCGGCGTGCAATCCAGATCCGCCGACGGCGCAAGGTCTTGCGCCACCTGTGCTTCTGGAACCCGTGATCCGCCGCGCGGCCCCGGGATGACGGCGTGCCGCAAGGGGGTTTCCGACAAGCGAAACGGCTTCTGCAAATGCCCTGCTTCGACGGGAGGGAGACCCGCGATTGATCCTGCCGGACCGGTGCTCAAGTCGGCGGACACGCACGGGGTGAACAGGCCTCACTCGGCGGGCGCCAGCGCCTCGGTGACGTGGACGCGCTTGCCGGCCTCCGCCGGCGCCGGGTCGGTGTCGATCTCGGTCAGTGTCACTTCGGCCTTCGCCTCCGGGGCCGCGAGGGCACCGACGCCTTCGTAGCGGTCGAGGCGGCGATCGATCATGCCGCCGATTTTTTCCCGGACCTCCGCGACGGTGAGGCTGCGGCGACCCTTGCCGGCCTTCTCGGTGAACAGGCTGCGGTTCGCCTTGGCGGCCGCCTTGAACACCTGCTTGGCGACCTGGTCGGGCTTCTCAGCGGTGAGCGCAAGGAAGCGGCCGGCGCTGGCCGTCCCGAGAAAATGCGCGAAGTACAGTTCCGCCGTCGACAGGTCGCGGCCGATGCGCTGCTCGATCCGGCCCTTGTCGCGGTTGATCAGTTCGCCCGCCATGAGGGCCGCGATGTAGGGGTCCTGGCGCAGGCGCAGCACGCGGGTGCGGGTGGCCTCGTCGGGAATCGTGATCGCGCTGCCGCGCCCCTTCACGGCCGCCGCCTCGTCGGCGAGCCCGTGCCGGGCGCCATAGGTGCGGATGAGTTCGAGCCAGGTGCCCGACAGGAACTGGAACAGGCCTTCGGCGGAGGAGGTCGACGCCTTGACCGTGGTGGAGAAGCTCGACTCCTTGTCGGCGAGCGCCATCATGTAGGCCGGATCGACGCCGGTTTCGGTCGCGGCGCGCAGAATGGTGTCGACGATCTCGCGCCGCACAGCCATGTCGCCGAAGCGCAGGTGCTCCGCCCCACTGGCATCCCGGCTCGGAGCGAGGGCTGCCAGATCGCTCTCGATCAGCGTCAGAGTGGCAGGCTCCTGCTCGATGACGGGAACCCCCGCCCAATCGGATGCGTTGGAGGTGTCGCGCGCAAGATCCGAAACAAGATCCAGGACCGGTGCGGTTGGGATCGGCGCAGCGCTTTCACGGGCCAGGGCCTGCGCCGTCACGGCGCGCTCGTCGATCCGGTCGTGGGCAGCGGCTGCCGGTGCCAGGGCATTCTGCGGAAGGGCTGCGCCCAGAATGGCGCCCGCCAGGAGCGTGGCGAGGGTTCGGCGGCCGAGAGCGGCGAAGTTCCGGCGCGCACGGCGCTCGGTCCGGGGCAGCCACGCCACGGTATCGTCTGCATTGAAGGTCTCGTTGGGCACGAGACGGCTCACGTCGTCGGCGCAGAGCGCCGGCTCCGGGAAAACCCCCATCATTGGTCCTTGTTCGTACCGCTGCCTTCGTGGGCGCGGCTTCGTTGTCATTCAGCGAGAGGACGTCTCGCCGGTCGCTGTGACCAGAATGGGACAGCTCCGTGATTCAACGATGGCAGCCTTAACGTTGAGTTAAGCCATTGTATTTACGGATTTTTAACGATTCGTTCGGCCGTCGTTCAGTCATACCGCGTCAAAAAGGCGTCCTGGCCAGGGTTGGAACGCAACCTCGGAAGCCCAGTTAGTGAGGGCTGAGCGGAATGGCCCCCGGGTTGGGAATGGCTCCCGTTCGACCTGAAGAAGGAAGCCGTTTTCCAATGAGCATGCAGACCGGTCGCCGTGTCGGCGTTGCGTTCGTTGGCATGGGTGGCGCTGTCGCCACCACCGCCATCGCAGGCATCGAGATGATCAAATCCGGATCGAACCGCCTCGACGGCCTGCCCCTGGCGGGCGTCTCCGTCGCTGGAATGGCCGATTACAAGGATCTCGTGTTCGGCGGGTGGGACCTGAACGACGACGACCTCGGCTCCGCGGCCACCGGCCACGGCGTCCTCTCCGCCCAGGACATCGAGAACGGCGCCCAGGTCCTGAAGGGCATCAAGCCCTGGCCTGCCGTCGGCAGCGCCAAGTTCTGCAAGAACATCGAGGGTGCCAACCGCATCGTCGCCAAGGACCACCGTGAGGCGGTCTCGGTGATCGCCAACGATCTTCGCCGCTTCAAGGCCGAGAGCAACCTCGACGAGGTGGTGGTCATCAACCTCGCCTCCACCGAGCGTTGGCCCGACCTGTCCGATCCGACCCTGAACTCCACCGCCGCCTTCGAGAAGGGCCTCGACAGCAGTGACGAGTCGATCAGCCCGGCGATGCTCTACGCCTATGCGGCGATCAAGAGCGGCGTGCCCTACGCCAACTTCACCCCGAGCGTGGCGGCGGATGTGCCGGCCCTGCTCGAACTCGCCAAGGACCTCAACGTCCCCGTGGCGGGCAAGGACGGCAAGACCGGCCAGACCATGATGAAGACGGTGCTGGCCCCGGCCCTGAAGGCCCGCGCCCTGCACGTCGATGGCTGGTTCTCGACCAACATCCTCGGCAATCGCGACGGCCTTGCGCTGAACGACAAGGACTCGCTCCAGTCGAAGCTGAACACCAAGGGCACGGTGCTCGACTCGATCCTCGGCTACCCGGTCGAGGACCATCTGGTCCACATCCACTATTACCGCCCGCGCGGTGACGACAAGGAAGCCTGGGACAACATCGACGTCACCGGCTTCCTGGGTCAGCGGATGCAGATCAAGGTCAACTTCCTCTGCAAGGACTCGATCCTGGCGGCCCCTCTCGTCATCGAGATCGCCCGCGTTCTCGATCTCGCCAAGAAGCGCGGCGACGGCGGCCCGCAGGAGCAGCTTTCGAGCTTCTTCAAGGCGCCCATGGTGAAGAACGGCCACGGCCCCGAGCATGATTTCGGCAAGCAGCAGACCATGCTGCTCGATTGGCTCGGCGCTCACTGATGACCGCTCAGACGGAGGGCGCCGGTCCCGCGGCCCCGCTGGCGCTGCGCGCCCTCCTCGTCGAGGTCAACGACCTCAAGCGCGTGCATTCGGCCGGGCGCACCGGCTCGATCGCCGAGCGCCTGTTCGCCCAGGGCTGGGGCGCCCTCACGGGGGGCGCCCCGCCCGAGGCGGTCGCCCTCGACATCACCGCCAAGGCGCTTACGGCCGCCCGCCTCTGCGATCTCGACGCGGCCTTCCTGGCCTCGGCTGGTCTCGACGAGGCGGCAGTGGCGGAGGTGCTGGTATCCGGCCTCGATGCGGTCGCCGACAGCGTCGATCCGGTCCTGCGGGACCGCCTCCGGGCGGCCCTGCGCCAGCCGGCCACGTTCGTACAGGGTCCCCTGCCCGGCTTCGTCGCCGCCCTGGCCCATCAGCCCCGGGCCGGCGTAACCTGCCCGGGCAAGCCGCGCATCCTGCTCGAGCCACCCGAGAACCACGCCGAGCATTGCCTGATGGTCGCGGTCTACGGCGTCGTCCTCAGCCCGTTCTACCGGGCCGACCCGACGCAGGTGTTCCTCGCCGCCATGGCGCATCATTTCCACAACGCCGCGATGCCGGATGCCGGTTTCACCGGCGAGATGCTGCTCGGCGACCACCTGCTGCCGATCATGGCCCGGACCACGCAATGGGCGCTGGACGAGCTTGACCCGGCCCTGCGGGAGACGATGGAGCGGGCGCGGGCCATCCTGCCGGACGATGCCACCGCCGAGGGCCGCGCCTTCCACGCTGCCGACTGCATCGACCGCGTGCTGCAGATCGCCCAGCATCTGCAGGCCGCGAGCCTGACCATGGGCACCGTCCTGGACGACATGGAACTCGTCCATGCGGGGCCGGTGAAAGGCTTCCACGATCGGGTCCTCGCGGACATGCGGATCCCGTGATCAGACCTCGCGACCGTACGGGCGCTTCAGCATGATCCCGTTCGACCTCCGCTCTCCGGACAGCGGCGAGCCCCTCAAGGCCGACACGCCGCACTCGCTGCGCGAGGCCCAGAGCGGCGCGCGCTGGCCGGTGATCGACGGCATTCCCTATCTCAGGACCAACCGCGCCGATCTCGTCGCCCAGACCTTGAAGTTGCTCGATGCCGGCGACGTGAACCTGGCCCTCGAAGGTCTGCTCGCCGACCAGGACGATTGGTGGACCGGCCCACCGGCCGATCCGCTCGATCTGCATGAGCTGATCCGCGAGCGCGACACCCGTTCGCTACGCGATGCGGTGCGCCTGCTCGGATGGGGCCGGGTCGGCGATTACTTCCTGCATCGCTGGACCGACCCGACGTTCCTGGCCGGTCTGACGCTCCTCGAAGCGCATTGGAACGACCCCATCTGCGTGTTCGAATTCGCCTGCGGCATCGGCCACTACCTGCGCGAGTTCCAGACCCGGGGCGTCAAGGTCGCGGGCGCCGACGTCGTGTTCGCCAAGCTCTGGGTCGCCCGGCACTGGGTGGTCGGCAAGTCGGCCCAGCTCGTCTGTTTCGACGCCCATTCTCCGCACTGGCCGATCCCGGGCGCGCCGATCGACCTCGTGGTCTGCAACGACGCCTTCTACTTCCTCGACCGCAAGGCCGAGGTGCTGGAATGCCTGCGCCAGAACGCCGGCGACGACGGCTGGCTGGCGTTCAGCCACATTCACAACAGCGACCGCCCCGGCTTCTCCGCCGGCCGCGCCGTCTCGGCCGCCGAGATCGACGACCTGTTCCCCGACGGTCTCGTCTACGACGACGACGAACTGACCCGCGCCCTGGTGGAGCGGCGCGCGCCGCACCCGCGCAGCCCGCACGACCTCACCGGCTGCGAGGCCTTCTCGGTGGTGGCCGGCCCCGGCATGCGCCCGGCGCCGCGCGCGGTGATCGACGGCATCGCCATGCCGCGCCCCGGCCGGTCGCTGCACCTGAACCCGCTCTACGGTTCGGAGTCCGGGGATCGCCACGCCATCCGGTGGCCGTCCGAGCGCTACGAGGCCGAGTACGCGGCGCGCGCCACCTATCCGAAGGTCTTCGACGGACCGGAGGCCATCGACTGGCAGGGCGGATCCGAGGCGCCGGAGAGCACCGAGGTGCGCGACCGGACCTATGTCGACCTGCCGGAGCGCTGGTGATGGAGCCCGTCCGCTGGGGCATCGTCGGCTACGGCTGGGTTGCGCGCGACTACATGGCGCCCGGTATCCGGGCCGCCGGCCATCGCCTCGTCGCCGTCGCCGATCCGGGCGAGGCGTCGCGCGCGGCGGCCGAGGCCGAGGGGGCACGGGCCTATGCCGATCTCGCCGACCTGGTGAACGACCCCGAGATCGAGGCGGTCTACGTCGCGACGCCGAACCACCTCCACCGCACCGCGATCGAGGCGCTCGCCGGTTCCGGCAAGGCCATCCTGTGCGAGAAGCCGATGGCGGCCTCGCTCGGCGATGCCGAAGCCATGGTGGAGGCTCTGCGCGGCAGGGACACCTTCTACGGCACCGCCTTCGACCAGCGCCACCACCCGGCCCATCGCGCCATGCGCGACGCCGTCCGGGCGGGCCGCCTCGGCACGGTGACGGCGATCCGGATCGTCTATGCCTGCTGGCTGCCGCGCGCCTGGACCTCCTTCACGGGCCAGGACAACTGGCGCATCGACCCGGCCAAGGCCGGGGGCGGCGCCCTGATGGATCTCGCTCCGCACGGCCTCGACCTCGTGGACTTCCTCCTCGACGAGTCGATCCACGATCTCGCCGCCCTGACCCAGGCGCGGGCGCAGGATTATGCCGTCGACGACGGCGCGCTGCTGATCGGGCGCACGCCCTCGGGCGTGCTGGCCAACCTCCATGTCGCCTATAACTGTCCGGACGTCCTGCCGCGCCGGCGCCTCGAAGTCACCGGCACGAACGGTCTGCTCACCGCCGTCGATACGATGGGACAGGTGGCGGGCGGGACGCTGTCGTTCACCGACGGGTCAACCGGCACATCCGACACTTTGCCCTTCGACGGGGCGGCGTCGCCCTTCCTGGAACAGGTGAAGGCCTTCGGATCGGCGCTGCGCCGGCCGCAGGAGCGCGAGGCCTACAGTGCGGCGCGCGACCTTCACACCATGCGATTGCTGGCCCGCGCCTACGCCGCGTCGGCCTGAACAACGGAAACGCACCACCGTGAACGAGCAGGACCAGGACGACCGCGCCCGCCACAGCCGGATCAAGGCGCCGCGCGCCTACACCTATGGCGGTCCCCGCCGGATCGAGGGCCTGCCGAGCGCTCTGCCCGAGCCGGTGCGGGCCTATCTCGACATCCTGCCGGAGGGCCGCATCGTCGGCTTCCCCCTGGCGCCCCTCGACCGGACCGGTATCCCGGTCTGGTTCGTGTCGCTGTTCCTCGACGACCCGTTCTTCGTCGGCGCGATGCCGAGCGGCATCGGCTACGGCGCCACCGACGACGAGGCGATCATCGGCGCGGTGGCGGAAATCGCCGAGAACCTGATGCCGTCGCTGGCCGTGATGCCGCGCAAGAAGGAGCGGGCCAGCTACGACGACCTCGTGCGGGTCTACGGCGCCGGTGCCGTCGCCGATCCCCTCACCCTGTGCCTGCCCGCCGGCAGCCCGGTCGGACGCGGGACCACGCTCGAATGGACGGCGAGTCTGCGCGCCCGCACCGGCGAAACGGTGCTGATGCCGCTCGACATCGCCGCCACCGATTATTTCGAGCTGTCGGAGGGCTACAAGCCCTTCACCAACCTGATCACCAACGGGCTCGGCGCCGGTCCGGACGTCGATTTCGCCCTCGGGCACGGACTGCTCGAATTGCTCCAGCGCGACGGCAACGGCCTGCTGTTCCGCGCTCTCGACCAGGGCGTGGTGCTCGACCTGTCGGACGGGCTCGGACCCGAGACGCGGAGGATGCTCGACCGGCTCGAATCGCTCGGGATCAAGGCCCTGCCGAAATTCGCCACCGACCAGTTCGGCCTGACCAACCTGTACGTCGTCGGCTACGACCGGAATCTCGCCGATACGCCGGTGCCGATCGCGCTCTCGGCCTGCGGCGAGGCCTGCGACCCGGACCGCGAGCGGGCGCTGCGCAAGGCACTTCTCGAATTCCAGGCCGCCCGCGTGCGCAAGGCCTTCGGCCACGGGCCGTTGGCCTTCGCCGAGCAGGTGACGCCGCCGGGCTACGTCAAGGCCTTCATCGACAAGGCCCTGCCGAGCCTCGACCTGGAGGAGAGCCGCGCCCTCAAGGCGATGCTCGAATGGATCGTGCAGCCGCCGGAAGGCATCGCCGCCACCTTACGCGACACCGTCTATTCCGAGCGTGCGACCAAGCGCTTTACCGATCTGCCGACCACGGAAGCGCCGGACGGGCATGCGCGTGGCCGCATCGCCCGCGAGCGCCTGGAACAGGCCGGCTTCGACGTGCTCTACGTCGATTGCTCGCCGCCGGGCGGTCGCGTCGGCGTGGTCAAGGCGATCGTGCCGGGGCTCGAGGTCGAGACCATGAGCTATCACCGCATCGGCGAGCGCAATACGCAGAAGCTCATCGAGCGCGACCATCCGCTGATCCGCTTCGGCGAAGCCACCGACACCCTCAAGCCCGTGCGCCTCACCCCGGAGGCCATCGAGCGCTTCGGCGGGCAGCCGCTGTTCGACACCGCGCTCGCCGACCGCATCGTCGGCTCGCATTACCCGCTCTACCGCGAGCCGGAATCGCACCACGCGCCGTTCCGGCTGGCCCAGCAGGGACGCGCCGCATGAGCCTGCGCTTTGCCTACAACACCAACGGCACCGCCAATCACCGCCTCGACGACGCGATCGATCTCATCGCGGAAGCCGGTTACCAGGGCGTGGCGCTGACCCTCGACATCCACCACCTCGATCCCTTCGCCGAGAACTGGGTGCAGGAGGCACAGCGGGTGTCGAGCCGGCTGCAGCGCCTCGGCCTCGGTTCGGTGATCGAGACCGGCGCCCGCTTCCTCCTCGACCCCCGCGCCAAGCACGAGCCGACCCTGGTCAGCGGCGATGCCGCGGACCGTGCCCGGCGCATCGGCTTCCTCAAACGCGCCATCGACATCGGGGCCATCCTGCATTCCGAGGCCGTCTCGTTCTGGGCAGGCGTCACGAAGCCCGGCATCGATCGGGCGGACGCGGAAGGCTGGCTGCGCGAGGGTCTGGCCGAGGTGGTCGCCTACGCCGCCGAGCAGAACGTGGTCGCCTGCCTGGAGCCCGAGCCCGGCATGCTGATCGAGACCCTCGATGATTTCGATGCCCTCGACGTGCCGGGCTTGAGGCTCGCCCTCGACACCGGTCACTGCCTCGTGACCGGCGAGCGCGACCCGGCCGTCGCCGTGAGCGAATTCGCCGACCGCATCGGCACCGTGGCGATCGAGGACATGGCCCGGGGCATCCACATCCACCTGCCCTTCGGCGAGGGCGACATGGATGTCCCCTCCGTGCTCGCCGCCCTCGACGCGATCCACTTCGAAAAACTCGTCTGCGTCGAGCTCTCCCGCGAGAGCCACCGGGCCGACCTGATGGTGCCGGCCTCCCTCCAGTATCTGCGCGCCTGCCGCAATCCGAACCCGGGAGCCTCTGCGTGAGGATCTGCTTCGTCTCGCGCCGTTACTTCCCGGCGATCTCCGGCATGAGCGTCTACGCGCAGAATCTTTTGCGCGAGTTGGTCGAGGCCGGCCACGACGTCACGATGATCTCGCAATATCGCGGCGACGCCTTCGGTACGCGCGTGTATGGTGGCGGCCCGCCCCCCGCCGTCCCCGGCGTGACCGTGATCGGCCTGGAACAGCTCGGCGAGCAGGAGAGCGGCGATTTCGAGCGCGACATCGACACGATGGTGGCGACCATCGAGGCCGAGCACGCCAAGGCGCCGTTCGACATCCTGCACGCGCAGTACGGCTACCCGACCGGATGGGCGACGCTGCTGGCCTCGCGAAACATCGGCGTGCCCAACGTGGTCTCGATCCAGGGCGGCGACGGCCACTGGGTCGGCTCCTGCTGTGAAACCCACCGGGTCGCGATGTGCGAAGTGCTCGCCCACGCCAACGCCCTCCTGATCGGCGGCGCCTCCTTCGTCGGCGAGGTCTGCGACCGGCTGGGCTCGGACCCGGCCCGCTTCACCATCGTGCCGGGGGCCGTCGACACCGCGCGTTTCACGCCCGGACCCGGCGGGCATGACGGCCCGGTCCGGTTGTTCTACCACGGCCGGGTCGACCGCCGGAAAGGCGTCCTCGACCTCATCGACGCCCTCGCACTGCTGCGCGACCGGGCCATTCCGTTCGAGGCCGTCATCTCGGGCATCGGGCCGGACGTCGATTCGTCGAAGGCCCGCGCCGCCGAACTGAACTTCTCGGAGACGGCCATCCGGTTCACCGGCTACGCCGATTACGACACGGTGCCGGAGCTTTACCGGGCGGCGGACGTGTTCGTGTCCCCGACCTATGCGGAAGGGTTCTCCAACACGATCCTGGAAGCGATGGCGGCCGGGCTCGCGGTGGTGTCGACCCACTCGGTCGGCGTCTCGGATTGCCTCCGCGACGGCGAGAACGGCCTCATGGTCCAGCCCGGTGACGTGCCGGCCCTGGCCGAAGCCCTGGGTCGGATCATCGAGGACGCCCCCCTGCGCCGGCGCCTCGCCGAAGACGGGCTCGCCGAGTGCCGCCGGGTCTATTCCTGGCGCGCGGTCGGACGGCAGATCATGGACGCGTACGCACGCGTGGTGAACGAGCGCCCGGCGACCGATTTCCCGACGACGCTGCCGCACGACCCGTCCTGCCGCTTCCGCGCCGAACCGCACCTGCTCTGAGCCGATGCCGACCGCGCTCGCCCTGTCGCCGCATCTCGACGACGCCGCCTTCTCCTGCGGTGGGCTGCTCCATGGCCTTGGCCAAGCGGGCTGGCGCGTGGAGACCGTGACGGTGTTCACCGCCTCGGTGGGGAACCCGACCGGCTTCGCCCTCGCCTGCCAGACGGACAAGGGTCTCGGACTCGAGATCGACTACATGGACCTGCGCCGGGCCGAAGATGCGGCGGCCATCGCCGCCCTTTCGCTGGCTCCCCCGCGCCATTGGCCCTTCCGGGAGGCCCCGCATCGCGGCTACGACTCGGCGCCCGAGCTGTTTCGCGACGTACGGGGCGATGACGGGATCGTGCCCGACCTGACCCGAGCCATTCGCACCTTGATCGCCGAGATGGCGCCGGATCTCATCCTGGCGCCCCAGGCGATCGGTGGCCATGTCGATCACGTCCAGGTGGTTCGCGCTCTCGACGCGGCCGAGCCGGTCGCACCGATCCTGTGGTGGCGCGATTTCCCCTATACGATCCGTGACCAGACCCCCAAGGAACCCCTGCGGGCGCGCTTTGCCGGCCTGCCGGAAGTGGAAGCTCGGTCCGGCCCCGAGGGCCGCGCGGCCAAGGGCGCGGCCTGCGCCGCCTACGCGACGCAGCTCGGCTTCCAGTTCGGCGGCCCGGAAGGCCTGGCCCAGCGCCTGGAGCAGGAAGGCGGCCTGGAACGCTTTCGCCTGGAGGGCGATCTGCCCGCAACGCTCGGGCGCCTCGTCGCCGATGTCGTCTGAGGCACCGGACCATCCGAAGTCCCTGCGGGACCCGGCCGTTCTCGCGGCTCGAAAAACGCTTCTCGCACGTCCGCATATCGCCCCGATCCGGGCTCTGGCCGAGCGGATCGCACGGGAGCGGGGCGCGGAGGTTCCGGACCCGGCCCCCCTCGACGGCGGCGTCGAGGCCCGGTTGCTGCTCCTGCTGGAGACGCCGGGGCCGGCGATCCGCGGCACGGGCCTGGTTTCGCGCGACAATCCCACTGGCACCGCCGCCAACCTGTTCCGCTTCCTCGCCGAGGCCGGTCTGCCCCGGCGCGACACCCTGATCTGGAACACGATTCCGTGGGTGATCCACGCACCCGGAGCGCTGAACCGGTCCCCGCGCCGCTCGGAGATCCGTCAGGCGGCGCCGTATTTAGCGCCCCTGCTGGACTGCCTTCCGCGCCTGCGCGTCGTCGTGCTCTCCGGGCGGGTCGCGGGCCTCATGCATGGGGACCTCGCCGCCCTGCGGCCCGACCTGACGGTGGTGGCGATTCCCCATCCGAGCCCGACCTATGTCTGCACCGCGCCGAGCGTCACCGCGCGCATCCGGGCCGGACTGGCCGAGGCACGGGCCTGCATCGCCGGTGGGCATTGCGCCTCTCTCGCTGGCAATTGCCCGCCGATGCCCCTAAATGCGGGCAACGGGCCGTGGTCCGGCACAAGCTCGGGATGACCTATGCCGCCGACGAGGCCGAGCGAGGGAAGCCCAGCGGAGGCGGACGCCGACACGATGAACTTTGCGAGACAGCAGAAGCAGATCGAGACGGCCGAGGTGCTCGCGCCCGAGGCCTCGCCGATCGACGGGGTGGCGGCCGAGGCGCCGAAGGGTGGCCTGCGCGGCCGCTACGCCTGGCTCGGTACCATCGCCAGCCTCGCCATCCTCGCAGGCTCGCTGTTCGTCCTGTGGAAGCTCGTCCAGACGGTGACCTGGGCCGAGATGCACGCGGCCTTCACCGGTGCCTCGGGGGAACAGCTCGGCCTCGCCTTCCTGTTCGTCGCCATCAGCTACCTCTTCCTGACCTGCTACGACGCCCTGGCGCTGCGACAGCTCAAGCTCAAGGTGCCGTACCGAACCACGGCCCTGGCCTCGTTCACCAGCTACGCGGTCAGCTTCACCCTGGGCTTCCCGCTCCTGACGGCCGGGACAATCCGCTACTGGATCTACTCCAGCAAGGGGCTGGGGGCCGCCAAGATCGCCGCCCTCACGGTGATCGCCGGCTTCACCTTCTGGCTCGGCATGGGCGTCGTCCTCGGCCTCAGCCTGATCGCGGAGGCAGGCCAGCTCGCCGCTCTCACCTTCACCAGCATCGCGCTGAACCAGGGCGTCGGTTTCGGGGCGCTCGTCGCCGTGGTGGCCTACCTGCTCTGGGTTTCGATGAAGCGCCGCCACGTGCGGGTGAAGAGCTGGCGCCTGGAACTGCCCGGCGCTTCGGTCTCCCTGAGCCAGATGGTGGTGGGGATCGGCGATGTCTGCGCGGCGGCCGCCACCCTCTACGTGCTCCTGCCGGCGGGCACCTCCATCGGCTTCACCACCTTCGTGGCGATCTACGTCCTGGCGGCGATGCTCGGGATCGCGTCGAACGCGCCCGGCGGCATCGGGGTGTTCGAGGCGACGGTCCTGCTGGCGCTGTCGAGCCTGCCGCGCGACCAGGTGCTCGGGTCGCTGCTGCTGTTCCGGGTCTGCTACTATCTCGTGCCCTTCGTCATCGCGCTGGCCATGCTCACCGTGTTCGAGATCGTGAAGCGGTCGCGCGACGCCAAGGCGAGCCGCGAGATCGAGAGCGCACGCGAGACGGCCACGCGCGATCTCGGGGCCTGACGCAGGTCCATCGTTCCGGAGGGTCTGAATGGCACGCGGCATGCGCCGATCGGCCTGGAGTGCCGCGGCCCTGACGGCGATCGGGATCGGCCTCGTCTCCTTCGCGCGCGGAACCCTGGACTGGCCGATGGTCGCCGCCTCCCTCGCCGCGGCGGGGCTCGCAGGATTCATCGGCAGTCTCGGCCGTGCCCCGATCATCCGGGCGCCGGAGAGTATCGCCGCCTCGCGGCATTCGGTGGCGGAGGCGCTGCTCGCCAACATCCCCGATCCCGTCATCCTGGTCGACCGCCGCGCCGTGGTGATCGAGGTCAATCCGGCCGCCCGGGCCCTGTTGCCGGCCCTGAAGCTGCGCCACCCGCTCTCCTTCGCGTTGCGCGCGCCCGACGTCCTCGACGGCATCGAGGAGGTTCTGCGCAACGGCGCCTCGCTCAAGACGCTCTACACCACCCGCGTGCCGACCGAGCGCGCCTTCGAGGTGCAGATCGGCGCCCTGCCGATGCCCGACGGGGTGGTGGGCGGCCAGCCCAACGTGGTGCTGTTCCTGCGCGACCTGACCTCGGCGCGGCGCCTGGAGGCGATGCGGGTCGATTTCGTCGCCAATGCCAGCCACGAGTTGCGCACGCCGCTGGCCTCGCTGCTCGGCTTCATCGAGACGCTGCAGGGTCCGGCCCGCAACGACCCTCCGGCCCGCGAGCGCTTCCTCGGCATCATGAAGACGCAGGCGCAGCGCATGGCGCGCCTCGTCGACGATCTCCTGTCGCTGTCGCGGATCGAGCTGCGCGAGCACGTGGCGCCGACCCGGCCGGTGGACCTAACCCGGATCGCCCGCGAGATGGTCGACACGCAGGGGCCGTTGGCACGGGACCGCGGCGTCGCGCTGACCATCGAGGCCGAGGGCGCCTTCCCCATCCTGGGCGAGCGCGACGAATTGCTTCGGGTAGTGGAGAACCTGATCGAGAACGCGGTGAAGTACGGCGGCGGGGGCGGTCGCGTGGCGGTCGCGCTCCGGCGCCACACCGATCCGGCGAGCGGCCGGGCCAACGTCGAGCTCAGCGTCCGCGACCAGGGCCGGGGCATCGCGGCCGAGCACATCCCCCGCCTGACCGAGCGCTTCTACCGGGTCGATGTCGCCTCGAGCCGCGACCAGGGCGGCACCGGCCTCGGCCTCGCCATCGTCAAGCACATCGTCAACCGCCACCGCGGCCGCCTTGTCATCGAGAGCGTCCCCGACGAGGGCACCACCGTGCGGGCGCTGTTTCCGGATTACCAGCCGGCGGCACTTCCCGACCCGACGATCGAACCGGCCTGAAGCGCTATCGGAACGGCGGCTCGTCGAAGCTGCGCAGCTTGCGCGAATGCAGGCCGTGGCGCTCGGCCCTCAGATTGTCGAGGGCGGCGAGCCCGATGAGCAGGTGCTCGGCCACCGCGCGCTCGTAGAAGGCGTTGGCCGCACCCGGCAGCTTGATCTCGCCATGCAGCGGCTTGTCCGAGACGCACAGAAGCGTGCCGTAGGGAACCCGCAGGCGGTAGCCCTGGGCGGCGATCGTCCCGCTCTCCATGTCGACGCCGATGGCGCGGGACAGGTTGATGCGCCGGCGCTCCTGGCTGAAGCGCAGCTCCCAGTTGCGATCGTCGTAGGTGACGACCGTGCCGGTGCGCAGGCGGCGCTTCAGGTCCTCGCTGGTCTCGCCGGTGACCTGGGCGGCCGCCGCCTGGAGGGCGAGTTGCACCTCGGCGAGCGCGGGGACCGGCACGTCGGGCGGCACCAGCTCGTCCAGGATTCGGTCGCGGCGGAGATAGCCGTGGGCGAGGACGTAGTCGCCGATGGTCTGCGACTGGCGCAGGCCGCCGCAATGACCGACCATCAGCCAGCAATGCGGGCGCAGGACCGCGAGGTGGTCGGTGATGGTCTTCGCGTTGGAGGGGCCGACACCGATATTCACGAGGGTCGTGCCCTGCTGGCTGCCGTCGGGGCCGCGCGCCACCAGGTGGTAGGCGGGCATCTGGTACTTGTGCCAGGGCGAGGCGGCGATCAGCGCCGCGGGGTCGACCGAGGCGGCTTCCGCGCGCGACACCGAGATGCCGCCCGGCAGGATCAGGCGCTCGAAGCCGTCGTCGCCGCGTGCCAGGCGCTCGAGTCCGTGGCGGATGAAGCCGTCGACGTAGCGATGATAGTTGGTCAGCAGGATCCAGGGCTGCACGTCGCCCCAGTCGCTCCCGGTGTAGTGGACGAGGCGGCGCAGCGAGTAATCGGTCCGGATCGCGTCGAAGAGAGCCAGCGGGCGCGGCGCGTCGGGTACGTCGTGCCAGAGCCCGTCGGCGATCTCGTCGCCCACCACCGAGAGCAGCGGCACCGGGAAGTAGGTGGCCAGATCGCGCGGAGTGACGCCGCTGCGGCCGAGATCGGCGCCCGGCTCGATCACGTAGGGATAGGGGATCTCCTGGGCGCTGAGCCCGACTTCGAGGGTCACGGCGTAGTCGCGCACCAGGGGCCGGAGCTGCTCCAGGAGGTAGCCCCGGAAATGCGCCGGCTGGGTCACGGTGGTGGCGTAGGTGCCGGGAGCCTGGAGCTTCGCCGTGGCGCGGGACACCTGCGGCATCGGCCCGGCGGGCTGGTAGGTCAGGCGCAGCTCGGGGTAGCGGAACTGAAGCCGTTCCGTCGCGTCCGGCGGGGCTCCCCCGTCGAGGTAGCGCGCGAGGGCCGATTGCAGCGCCTCGATCGCCCCCGCGTGCAGCGCCTCCAGGCGGTCCACGGCGGTCTCGGGATCGGAGACGGACTCCATCGGTCGCAACTCGTCGCGGATCACGGTGCCTCCTGGCCAAACCTTCGGTCCCGGTCCGTCTTACACCCGCGTGTGGCGTGAGGCGACCGACCGGGCGGTCGGGATTCCAGGCTGCTGATTTCAGCTGTGTGACATCAATGACAAAGATGTCGTGCGACGGCTGGTTGGTTGCTTGGCAACCATTTCAATAGGCCGACAAGTCCTTTAACATATGAAAGGCATACATTCCCTCTGCCGGAGCGAAAGCCGAGTCTTGGGTCAGGCGAATTCGACGCCAATAGGGGGAAACCGGCTTCGATGCTCACCGTCATTGGTTGCTTCTTCATCGGTAACGACCCCTGGTTGGTCGTGCTGGCAGCAATCATTTGCACCTTGGCCGCCAGCTCTACGATTGCGTTGCTGGTCCATGCGCGCCGGCCGAGGGCCGGATGGCGCAGCGGGTGGGTCGCGATCGCGGCCCTGGCGGGTGGCTCGGGCATCTGGGCGACCCACTTCCTGAGCATGCTGGCCTGCGATCCGGGTTTGGTCACCGGATACACGATTGGCCCGACCGTGCTGTCGCTGGTGCTGGCCGTGCTGGTGACGGGGATCGGTCTCGGAACGGCGGTGTTCTGGGCCGCCCGCGTCGCTCCGCTGGTGGGCGGCGGCATTGTCGGCCTCGGCATCGCGGTGATGCATTACACCGGCATGGCGGGCTACGAGATCGCCGGCCACGTGATCTGGAACGCCCCCCTCGTCGCGGTTTCGATCGCCGTCGGCATCGTGTTCGCCATCGCGGCCCTGTGGATCGGCCTGACCAGCACGCGCACCCGGGGACGGGCCGCCGGTGCCGCCCTTCTCGTCGTCGCCATCTGCGCCCACCACCTGATCGGCATGACGGCCGTCACCCTGGTGCCGGACCCGCGGGTGAGCGTGCCCGAAGAGACCGTGCCGGCCCTTTGGCTCGCCCTTCCGGTCGGCCTCGCCAGCCTGACGATCCTCCTCATGGCCTGCATGGCCCTGATCCTGGACCTTCGCGACCGCCAGAGCGCGGTCTATCGCGGACGCCTGCTGAGCCTCGCCAACGCGGCGGTGGATGGCCTCGTCATCTGTGACAAGGCGGTCATCGTCAGCGCCAACGACAGCTTCGCCACGCTGACGGGCATCCAGGCCCGGGACCTGACGGGCCTGCCCCTGTCGCGCTTCTTCCCGGATCGCGACACCCTTCGCGGCCTCGCCGAGCGGGCCGACGAACCGATCGAGGGCAACCTTCACCGCACGGACGGAACCGTCCTGCCGGTCGAGCTGATCATGCGGCCGATCGCCTACGCGAGCACGCCGCACGTGGCGCTGGCGGTGCGCGACCTGACCATGCGCCGGCGGGCCGAGCGCCAGATCCAATTCCTGGTCAGTCACGACCCGCTGACCGGCCTGCCGAACCGGCAGGCCTTCTATGACCGGCTGGACCAGCATCTGCGGCAGGCCGTTCCGGGCGAGCGCCTCGCGCTCCTCTACATCGATCTCGACGGCTTCAAGGAGATCAACGACCTCGTCGGCAACGCCATCGGCGACGTCACGCTGGTGCGGGTGGGCCAGCTCATCGCCGGCCTTCTCGACGAAACCCAGATGGTCGCGCGCGTGGGCAGCGACGAGTTCGCGGTGGTGACGCCATGCGCCCACGCGGTCACGGCCGGGCGGCTGGCCGAGGAGATCCGGGCCACGCTCCGGGCCGCCTCGGACCGGGCGCCCCAGGGTGAGCCCGTGCCGGCCGCCACCATCGGCATCGCGGTGTTTCCCGACGATGCGCGCGACCGCAACGATCTGGTGAACGCGGCCGACACCGCGCTCCTCCTGGCCAAGACCGAGGGACGCGGCAGCTACCGCTTCTTCGAATCGTCGGTCGGGCAGGATGTGCGCGACCGACGCATCCTGGAGAAGCACCTGCGCCGCGCCCTGAGCGAGAACCAGCTCCGCCTGGTCTACCAGCCCCAGATCGAGACCCGGACCGAAGCCGTGTTCGGATTCGAGGTGCTCCTGCGCTGGCACCATCCCGCGCGCGGCCTGATCTCGCCGGCCCTGTTCATCCCCATCGCCGAGGAGAGCGGGTTGATCCGCGAGATCGGCGCCTGGGTCCTGCGCGAAGCCTGCCGGGAGGCCGCGCAATGGGTCGCGCCGCTGACCGTCGCGGTGAACGTGTCCGGCCTGCAGGTCCACGATCCGGCTTTCGCGCCGAGCGTCAAGGCGATCCTGGCCGAGACCGGCCTCGATCCGGCGCGCCTCGAACTCGAGATCACCGAGACGGCCCTGATCCGCGATCCGGTCCGTGCCTCGACCAACCTGCGCCAGCTGAAGGCCCTGGGCCTTCGCATCGCCATGGACGATTTCGGAACCGGGTACTCGTCCCTGTCGAACCTGCGCCTGTTCCCCTTCGACACCATCAAGATCGACGGCTCCTTCATCGCCGCGGTGGATTCGAATCCGCAGGCCGCCGCCATCGTGCGTTCGGTGCTGGGGCTGGGCGCGGGGCTCGGCCTGCCGGTGATTGCGGAGGGTGTCGAGACCGCCGAGGAACTTGCCTTCCTGGGCGCTGAGAACTGCCACGCCGCCCAGGGCTATTTCATCGGGCGCCCCGCCCCGATCAGCGCCTTCGCGCAGCATACGGGGGGATCGCGCTCGGACGCCCACGTCGTCGCCACGGTCGCCGCCTGAAGGAAATCCGCCCCGCGCGTCGCCGATCGTCCGGGGACGACTTGCCTTCCGGGGATTTTCTGCTCGAAACCGACGCTCCGCGCCGCGATGCGCAAATCCCGACGAGAAGGCCTGCCGCATGCGCGACGAATCCGGACATCGCCCCGGCGAGACGGCGATCCCGCTGCCTGCGGCCTTCGATGCCGGGCTCTACTTCATCGGCCGCATCCGCACGCCCTGGGCGACGCGTCAGGACTGCCCGAAGAACGGGCTCCAGACCGAGGCGACCTGCACCCTCGCGGTCGACCCGCCCTTCGCGGACGGTCTCCAGAACGTCGAGGGCGCCAGCCACCTCATCGTGCTGTACTGGATGGACGAGGCCGCCCGCGACCTGGCGCTGCAGCGTCCCCGCCATGCGGATGGCAGCCGGGGTACCTTCTCCCTGCGATCGCCCGCGCGCCCGAACCCGATCGCCCTGTCGGTGGTGGAGCTTCTCGGGCGGGACGGCTCGTGCCTGACCGTCCGCGGCCTCGATTGCCGCGACGGCACCCCGCTCCTCGACATCAAGCCCTACTACGCGACGACCGATTCGCGCCCCGGCGCCACGGTGGACCGGGCCGGGACGTCACGGTGAGGCGGAGCACCCGGCGCAGGTCGGGGAATCACCCGGCATGCGCCTCGCGGCCGTGCACCTGCCCGTCGGCCCCGTGGACCCGGCGCGGCGTGCCCTTCGGCGGCGCCTTGATCCGGTACCAGCCGACATAGAGGGCGGGCAGGAAGAACAGGGTCAGGAAGGTCGCCGCCAGGATGCCGCCGATCATGGCGTAGGCCATCGGCCCCCAGAACACCTCGCGGGCGATCGGGACGAGGCCGAGGCTGGCCGCCGCCGCGGTCAGCAGGATCGGGCGCATGCGGTGGCAGGTGGCATCGACCACCGCATCCCAGGGCGGCAGCCCGTCGCGCTCGTACTCGTCGATCTGGGTCACGAGGATCACCGAGTTGCGCACGATGATGCCGATCAGCGCCAGCACGCCCAGGATCGCCACGAAGCCCATCGGCTTGTCGAAGGTGAGCAGCGCGAGGGCGACGCCGATCAGCCCGAGGGGCGCCACGCTCGCCACCAGGAAGAGCTTCTGGAAGCTCTGGAGCTGGATCATCAGGAACATCGCCATGGTGAGGAGCATCACCGGCGCCACGGCGGCGATCGGCCCCTGGCCCTTCGCGCTTTCCTCAACGGCCCCGCCCACCGCCAGGATGTAGCCGTCGGGCAAGGTCTTGCGGAACGCCGTGATCTTCTCGTCGAGCTGGCCCACAACGGTGGCGGGCTGGGTGTCGTCGGCGATCGAGGCCCGCACCGTGATGGTGGGCAGGCGGTCGCGGCGCCAGACGATGGGCTGCTCCAGCTCGTAGCCGATGGTGGCGAAGGCGAGGAGCGGCACCACGCTGCCGTTGGCGAGCGGAACCTGCAGGCTCTGGAGCGTATCGAGGGAGTTTCGCTCCACCGCCTGGGCACGGGCCACCACGTTGACGAGGTAGATCGAGTCCCGCACCTGGGTGATCGCGCGGCCGCCGACGATGCCGTTGAGGATGCCGGCGATGTCCTCCGAGGTGACGCCGAGCTGGCGCGCCTTGTCCTGGATGATGTCGACCTTCAGCACCTTGCCGGGCTCGTTCCAGTCGAAGGTCGGCACGTCGAGATGCGGGTTCGAGCCGACGATGTTGGCCAGCTCCAGGGCGTAGCCGCGCAGGGTCTGGAGGTCGGGTCCGCCGAGTCGGTATTGCACCGGCCGGCCGACCGGGGGGCCAAGATCGAGGGAGTGGATCAGGAAGTCGGTGCCGACGAATTTTTCCCGCGCCAGCGTGTCGAGCTTGGCCTTCATGCGCTCGCGGGCCTCGATCGACTTCGTCTCGATGACGATCTGGCCGAAGAAGGCGTTGCCGAGCTGCTGGTCGAGGGGCAGGTAGAAGCGCACCGCGCCCTGTCCGACATAGGACGACCAGCGCACGATCTCGGGATCGCCCACCAGGGTCGCCTCGAAGCGGTCCATCTGGCTCTTGGTCTCCGCGATGCTGGCGTTCTGCGGCAGCGTCATGTCGACCAGAAGTTCCGGCCGGTCGGAGGACGGGAAGAACTGCTGCTGCACGAAGCCCATGCCGACGATGGCCGCCGCCAGCATGGCCACGCAGGCCATGACGGTGGTCCAGCGCCAGCGCATGGCGCCCAGCAGCATCCCGGTGAAGATCCGCATCGAACGGCTCGGGGCGTCGTGGTCCTTGTGCTTCATCGTCTTCGGCAGGAGCTTCACCCCGATGAGGGGCGCGAACAGGACCGCCACCACCCAGGAAACCAAGAGCGAGGCGGCAATGACCACGAACAGCGAGTAGGTGTACTCGCCCGCCGAGGAGCCGTTGAAACCGATGGGCAGGAAGCCCGCCACGGTGACGAGCGTCCCCGTCAGCATCGGGAAGGCAGTGGAGGTGTAGGCGAAGGTCGCGGCCTTCTTCAGGCTGTCGCCGACTTCCAGGCGGGCGACCATCATCTCGACGGTGATCATGGCGTCGTCGACGAGGAGGCCGAGGGCGATGATCAGCGCGCCGAGCGAGATGCGCTGGAGCGTGACGCCCATCACCTGCATGACCACGAACACGATGGCGAGCACGAGGGGAATCGATAGCGAGACCACGAGACCGGCGCGCCAGCCGAGGGAGATGAAGCTGACCGCGAGCACGATCACCACGGCTTCGATCAGGGCCTTGGTGAAGCCGCCGACCGCCTCTTCGACGATCTTGGGCTGATCCGAGACGAGGTGGATGCCGACGCCCACCGGCAATTCGCCCTCGAGCTTGCGCATCCGCTCCTTCAGGTCGTGGCCAAAGGTGAGCAGGTTGCCGGAGGGCTGCATCGCGATGGCGAGGCCGATGGCCGGCTGGCCGTTGAAACGGAACAGGTCGGTCGGCGGATCGGTGAAGCCGCGCGAGATCTCGGCCACGTCGGAGAGGCGGAAGAAGCGGTCGTTCACCCGCAGGTTGACCGCGCGCAGGCTCTCCTCGGACACGAACTGGCCACCGACCCGGATCGAGACCCGCTCCGGTCCGGCCTGGATCACGCCGGATGGCGCGATGGCGTTCTGCGACTGCAGGGTCTTGATCACCGAGTTGGTGTCGAGGCCGAGCCCGGCGAGCTTGCGGGTCGAGAAGTCGAGGTAGATCACCTCGTTCTGGGCGCCGAGCAGCTGCATCTTGCCGGCGTTCGGCACCTTCTTCACCTCGGCGCGGACGCGCTCGACGTAGTCGCGAAGCTGGCGCTGGGTCACGCCGTCGGCCGTGAAGGCGTAGACGTTGCCGAACACGTCACCGAACTCGTCGTTGAAGAACGGACCCTGAATACCCTGCGGGAAGGTGCCCTGGATGTCGCCGATGCGCTTGCGCACTTGGTAGAAGATCGCCGGGATGGTCTTGGGCGGCGTCGTCTCGCGCAGCTGGACGAACACCGTGGCCTGCCCCGGCGTGGTGTAGCTGCGGCTGAAATCGACGGCATCGATCTGCTGCAGCTCCTTCTCGATCCGCTCGGTGACCTGATCGAGCGTGTCGCTGATGGTGGCCCCCGGCCAGCGCGCCTGCACGATCATGGTCTTGATGGCGAAGGGCGGGTCCTCCTCGCGGCCGAGGCGCTCGTAGGCCAGGAAGCCGGCCACCACGGAGATCAGCATCAGGAACCAGACGAAGGAGCGGTGCTCCAGCGCCCATTCGGAAAGGTTGAAGTTCTTCACGGTCTTGCTCTCGCCTCAACGGGGTGGCGACTGATGACGGATGGCGGTCGAGACCCGATCAGGGCGCCTGGTCGGACAGGCGCACGGCCTGCCCCTCCTTCAGCGAATGGACGCCGGCCAGCACCACGCGGTCTCCGGCCCCGAGGCCCTCGCCGATGCTGACGCGCTCGCCGTCCCGGTGCGTGACGGTGACGAAGCGCTTGAGGACGCTCTTTCCGTCCGGGGCGACGACCCAGACCGCATCGCGGCCGCCCTCGGTCAGCACCACCGTGGCGGGCAGATCCACGTGCGGCGGCTCGGCTCGCGCCAGCATCACCGTGAGGGTCGAGCCGAGGCGGAAGGCCGGGGATGGATCGATCAGCGTCATGCGGATGCGCCGCGTGCGCGTGGTCTGGTCGGCGAAGGGTGCGATCTCGCGCACGCGGGCGGTCGCCGTCACATCGGGAGCGCTCTGCAGGGACACGGTGAATTGCGCGTCCGCCGGCATGGTGCCGACCAGTTCCTCCGGGATATCGACCACGGCCTCGCGCTCTTCCGGGCGAGCCAGGGTCGCCACCGCCTGACCCGCGCTGAGAACCTGGCCGACCTCTGCGCTGCGGACCGTGACGACGCCATCGAAATCCGCGTGCAGTTCGGTGTAGCCGATCTGGTCGCGCGCCTTCTGCAGGTTGGCCTCGGCCTGGGCCAGTCGCGCCTGGGCGGTGTCCCGGCTCGCCACGGCGGTATCGAGCTGGGCCTGGGTGACGTTGCCGCCGGCGAGCAGGCGGCGGCGGCGGATCTCCGTCGCGTTGGCGTTCTCCGCCTGCGCCTTGGCATCGGCGAGGTCCGCTTCGGCCCGGGTCAGGGCGAAGCGCGGGACGACCGGATCGAGGGCGGCGATGCGCTGGCCCTTGTGCACGATGTCGCCCACGGTGACGTCGCGGGCGATCATCCGGCCGGCGATCTGGAAGCCGATCTCGGACTGGTAGCGCGGCGCCACGACTCCCGCGAAGGGTCCGAAGACCTGGGCGTCGACGGGCTTGACCACCCGGTACAGCACCGGCCGCACGGGTGGGGGCCCTGCCGGCTCCTCGGCGGCGTGGCAGGCGCCGAGGAGAGCGACGAGCGCGAACGCGCTCCAGAGCGGGCGGGTCATCGCGTCGCCTCGAGGGTCTTCGAAACGGCGACGGTCTGGCCTGGCCGGAGAAGCTGGATCCCCGCGATGACGACCTCCTCGCCGGGCGTGACGCCCTCCTTGAGCGCGATGGTGTTGGGGCCGTAGCGCTCGATCACGACGGGCCTCGGCCGGACGGTCCCGGTCTGGGGATCGCGCACCCAGACCGCCGGGCTGTTCTGCCAGCGATAGAGCGCCGACCAAGGCAGGACGATCGCCGGGCGCGGCTGGAACTTGCCGGTGCCGATCACGACGGCCCCGAGGCTCATGGCCTTGGGCGTCTCCTCGAGACCGACCTTGATCCGCACCGTGCCGGAAGCGGCATCGACGCTGGGCGAGATCTCGCGCACGCGACCGACCGCCTTGACGCGCGGGTCGGCCTGCAGCGTCACCTCCACGGTCTTGCTCGCCGGCGGCGCGGCGAGCACCGCTTCGAACACGTTGAAGACGGCGTCGCGCGGCCCGTCCTGCGCCATCACCAGGACGGTCTGGCCCGCCTGGACCACCTGGCCCACCTCGAAGGTGCGACTGAGGACGATGCCGTCCACGCCGGCCTTCAGGTCCGTGTAGGAGTATTGCTCCTCGGCGGTGCCGAGGGCGGCCCGGGCCGAATCGACCGAGGCCTGGGTCGTGCGCAGCTGCTGCTCCGCATCGTCGTAGCTCGGGCGGGTGGTGTAGCCGCTGGCCAGGAGCTGCTCCTGGCGCTTGAAATTCAGCTTGGCCTGGGTCAGCAGCGCATCGGCCGAGGTGAGCGCAGCCTGGGCGTTGTTGAGGTTGGCCCGCTGCTCCTGGGGATCGAGCTTGGCCAGGACCCGATCGGCGGTGACGTGGTCGCCGACCTCCACAAGGCGCTTGGCGATCTTGCCGTTGGTGCGGAAGGCGACATTGACCTGCGACTGGGCCTGGATGTCGCCGGTGAAGATCAGGTCCGAGGCGATGGTGGTCGAGCGGGCGATGGTCGTTCGCACGAGGGCCATGGCCGGGGCGGCGTTCTTCGAGGCGCCTGCGGGCGACGCTTCGGTGGCGGCCTCTGCGCCGAGCACCGGCGACATCGCGGCAGCTGCGATCGCAAGGCCGAGGCCCAGGCCTCCGCGCCAGCGCGGCCAAACGGTCTGCCAACCCACCATTGCGTCCTCGAAACCCAAAAAGCCCCTACCTCGCCTCATCCATATCGTCTATCATACCGACCGTCCAGACGGTTTCTTGCAAGAGCAGATCGGCTCCTGGTTTTCGTAACGCCCCGGTATCTCGTTGAAGTATTCGATCTTTCTGCCATGTGCGGCTTTGATTTGGTATCATCGCGAAACCTTGGCACCTCTGCCGGATGATCGATGATGAAGGCGCGTACCCGCCGCGAAGACCGACCGCTGGTGATCCTGGATGCCGCCGAGCGTCTGATCCGGCGCATGGGCACCCGCACCCTGACGATCGATGCGGTGGCGGCGGAAGCCTCTCTGAGCAAGGGCGGCGTCCTGCATCACTACGCCTCGAAGGATGCGCTGATCTCGGCGCTGGCGGAGCGCAAGCTGCGCGAAATCCGTGAGAGCGTGACGGCCCACGAGGCCGAACAGGGGCCGGGACCGGCCGCCCTCCCCCTGGCCCTGATCGCCCATGCGCGACAGATCTATGCCGACGAGGATGGATTTCCCCGGGCGCTCCTGCTGGCTTCTGCCGAGAACCCGGAGGCCTTCGCGGGCTTCAACGCCTTCCTGCGGGACCGCCTGGCCCAGATGGAGGACGTGGCCTGCTGCCCGGGCGCCGGGGCGATGCTGACCTTCGCCACCCTCGGCCTCCTCCTCTCTCGCACGCTCGGCTTCCACTGCCTGGAGGGGGCGGAACTGGAGAAACTGTTCGACGCCATGGAGCGCACCGCCAGGAGCCTGCCGAAGATCGAGGCGCGGCCCTGAGCGTCTCAGCTTTGCGAGCGTCCGCTTGCGTACATCGATGAGCGAGAGACGCCGCTGACGGTCCTTCCGTATTGAATCAGACGAAGCCGGCCGATGGCATGCCGCGGAGCATGCAGGGCAAGAATGATCGCAAGGATGAGGGCCAAGCCTTCACCATGATCGATACTTTCGCAGTGCCGCGCGACCTCCCCCGAATCTACGCGACGCTGTTCCGAAGGCCCGGAATGATTTCGTCTCCGCGAAATCCGTTCTGCCGAGACCCGGAGAAGCGCTGTACGACCCGGATCAACGCAGCTATGCCTTGATCATGCCAGCCGGACCGCCCGATCCGATCGCCCGAAGATCCGAGATGCCCAACGGCTGCGACCGATCCGGGATTTGTGGCGCGTGACCGTCTCCCTGGCGTTTCTCGATGCCGGCGGCGTCACGGGTGCCGAAATCCGCGCACACGACTGGTCGGGGACGAGATTCGGACCGCCGGAGACCTGGCCGGCGTCCTTGCGCAATACGCTGGCGCTCATGCTCGCCTGTCCCCGGCCGATGTTCCTCGCCTGGGGACCCGACCTGCTCTGCTTCTACAACGACTCCTACCGGCCGATCCTCGGCTATCGCCTGTCGCACGCGCTCGGCCGTCCGTTCCGCGAGGTCTGGGGCAGCATCTGGGACGACATCGGTCCACTGGTGGAGGCCACCCTCGCGGGCGAGCCCCGCACCTTGACCGACATGAAGCTCGATCTCGCCCGCGCAGGACGGGCGGAGGAAAGCTGGTGGTCGTTCACCTACTCGCCCGTCTACGACGATGCCGGCGCGATCAACGGATTGCTCTGCGTCACCGCGGAAACGACCGACCGCGTGCTCGGCGAGGCCGCCCTGCGCGAGAGCGAAGACCATTATCGCCACACGGTCGAGTTGAACCCGCAGGTTCCCTGGACCTGCGATGCTGCCGGCAACATCACGTCCTACGCGACCCGCTGGCTGACCCTGACGGGACAGGCCCCCGGCGAGCCCCTGGGCGACGGCTGGACCCGGGCGGTGCATCCCGAGGACCTGCCGCGGACCATCGCCGTGTTCGGTGCCTGCATCGCCTCCGGAGACCCGGTGGATGTCGATTACCGCATCCGCCTCGCGTCGGGCGAGCACCGCTGGATGCGGGCCCGCGCCTTTCCGCGCCGGACGGAGGGCGGCGAAATCCTGTGCTGGTACGGCGTGGTCGAGGACATCCACGACCGCAAGCAGGCCGAAACGCGCCTGCGACGGCGCGAGGAGCAGCTGCGGCTGGCCACCGAGGCGGCCGAGATCGGCACCTGGGACCTCGATCCGGTCGGCGGTACGCTGGTCTGGTCGGACCGCACCAAGGCGATGTTCGGCTTTTCCTCCGGCGCGTCGGTGACCCTCGACGACTTCTACGCCACCCTGCACCCCGAGGATCTGGCGGCAACCCGAGCGGCCTTCGCCTCCGCCATCGACCCGGCCCTGCGCACGACCTATGACGCCGAGTACCGCACCATCGGGCGCGACGATCGGCTGGTGCGCTGGGTGGCGGCGAAGGGCCGGGGCGTGTTCGACGAGACCGGGCGCTGCGTTCGGGCCCTCGGGACGGCCATCGACATCACGGCGCGCAAATCCGCCGAGGGCCACCTGCGCTTCCAGATCGCGCTGGCCGACCGCCTGCGCACGGCGGCGAGGCCGCTGGACATCAAGATGATGGCCTCGGCCAGCCTCGGCGCGCATCTGGGTGTCGGCCGGGTCGGTTACGGCCATCTTCAGAACGAGGGCGAGGTCATCTCGGTCGAGCGCGACTGGTGCGACGGGCGCATGCCCTCGCTCGCCGGCGTGGTCCGGGTGCTCGATGCCTTCGGCCCCGCGCTGGTGGTCGAGTTGCGCCAGGGGCAAACCCTGGTCGTGACCGATTGTCGGACGGACCCGCGGACCGCCGAGCCGGCGTTCCAGGCCACCTGGGACAGCATCGGAACGCGGGCGCTGATCGTGGCTCCGATGATGCGAAGCCTGGAATCCGGCGGCCTGTCCCTCGGCGGCGTGTTCTTCGTGCATTCCGACGCGCCGCGCATCTGGACCGACGCGGAGGTCGGGCTGACCATGGAGGTCGCGGCCCGGACCTGGTCGGCCTACGCGCAGGCGGAGGCCGAGGCGGCCCTGCGCGAGTTGAACGCCACCCTTGAGGAGCGCGTGGCGGGACGCACGGCCGAGCTGGAACAGACCCACGAGGCCTTGCGGCAGGCGCAGAAGATGGAGGCGGTGGGCCAGCTCACCGGGGGCGTCGCGCACGACTTCAACAATCTCCTCACCATCATCCGCTCCTCGGTCGACTTCCTGCGTCGGCCGGATCTGCCGGAGGTGCGCAAGAGCCGCTACCTCGATGCCGTCTCCGAGACCGTGGACCGGGCCGCCAAGCTCACCGGCCAGCTGCTCGCCTTCGCCCGGCGCCAGGCCTTGAAGCCCGAGGTGTTCGACGTTCGGGCGCGCCTCATCGTCATCGCCGACCTTCTGGAAACGGTGACGGGCGCCTGTATCCAGGTCGTCACGGCGCTGCCCGAGGAGACCTGCCACATCCGCGCGGATCTCAGCCAGTTCGAGACCGCGCTGATCAATATGGCGGTCAATGCCCGGGACGCGATGGAAGAGCGGGGCACCCTGACCATCCGCCTGGAATGCCGGGCGCCCATGTCACCCCTGCGCGACCAGGGCGGCCAAGCGGACCGGTTCGCCGCGATCTCGCTCAGCGACACCGGCATCGGGATCCCGGCGGATCATCTCGACCGGATCTTCGAACCGTTCTTCACCACCAAGGGCGTGGGCAAGGGCACCGGGCTCGGGCTGTCGCAGGTCTTCGGCTTCGCCAAGCAGTCGGGCGGCGACATCGCGGTCATCAGTACGGTCGGGGCGGGAACGACCTTCACGCTCTACCTGCCGGAAATCGAGCCCGATCAGGTCCCGCCCACGGCCGCCGGCGTGATCGAGCATCCCACCGTCTCGGGGGACGGCCTGCGCGTCCTTCTCGTGGAGGACAACCTGGAGGTGGGCCGTATCGCCCGCCAGATCCTGGAGGATTTCGGCTATCTGCCGACCTGGCACACCGACGCCGAGAGTGCGCTGGCGGATGTGGAGCGTGAAACCACACCCTTCGACATCGTCGTGTCGGACGTGGTCATGCCCGGCATGGGCGGCGTGGCCCTGGCTCAGGAGTTACGGCGCCGCCGGCCGGATCTACCGGTGCTGCTCGCCTCGGGATACAGCCACATCCTGGCCCAGGAGGACGCGCACGGCTTCGAGCTTCTTCAGAAACCCTATTCGGCCGAGCAGCTCGGCCGGACGATCAACCGGATCGTCGCACGCCAGGTGGCGCTGTCGGAACCTTAGGCAAGGAACCGCTCCCGCCGCTCGGCCTTGCGCCGGCACGTCGGGCGTCGCGGCGTCAGGCTGCCTGCTCGGCCATGGCGGCGAAGACCAGGGCGTGCCGGGCCGCCAGGGCGTCGATGTCCGTGGAATAGCCGCCGCCGATCACCCCGACCAACGGGATGCCGCGGCGGCGGACGGCTCCCACCACGTACCGGTCGCGCGCCAGGAGGCCGGCATCGGTCAGGTCGAGGCGCCCGAGGCGGTCGTCGCGGTGGGGGTCGACGCCGGCATTGTAGAACACGAGGTCGGGGCGGATCGCATCGAGGAGCGGTCCGACATGGGCCTCCAGCACCGCGCGGTATCCGGCATCGTCGACGCCGTCGGGCAGGCCGACGTCCCGGTCGCCGACGATCTTGCGGGTCGGGTAGTTCTTCTCGGCGTGGATCGAGAGGGTGAAGAGATCGGGGGTGCCGCTGAGGCAATCGGCGGTGCCGTCGCCCTGGTGGACATCGCAATCGATCACCAGGGCGCGGGCGATGGTGCCCTCGGCATGCAGGGTGCGGGCGGCGACCGCCACGTCGTTGAAGATGCAGAAACCGGCCCCGGTCTCGCGTCGGGCATGATGACTGCCGCCGGCCGTGCTTCCGGCGATCCCGTGCGCCAGGGCGAGGCGGGCGGCCAGGAGGGTGCCGCCGACGGACGCGCAGGAGCGGGCGACCACCGAGGCGCCGACCGGAAGGCCGATGCTGCGCTCGATTTCGCGGGAGACGTCGAGGGCGAGCACGGCCTCGACGTAGGCGCGATCGTGAGCGGCGGCGAGAAGCGCGGCCCCGGCCGGCTCCGGCCGGACGAAGCCGTGCGGCGCGAGGCCCTGCTCCACCAGCAGTTCGGCCAGGCGCCCGTATTTGCGCATCGGGAAGCGATGCCCCTCCGGCAGGGTCGCCTCGTAGGCCGGGTGGAAGACGATGGGCAGGCTCATGTGGCAGACCTCACGACACGCGCCTCACGCCAGTTCGGCGAGGAGGCGGTCGGCCAGGGCCAGGCCGCTGTCGTAGGCGGCCTCGACGCGCGGCCCGAGGCAGCCGTCACCGGCATAGCCCAGGCGCTCGCGCGGGTCGTAGAGGCAGGGTTCGCCGCAGGTTTCCTCGACGAGGGCGTAGCGCCAGCGATGGCCGCGCCCCTGTCCGGCGACCGGCACTCCGAAGAGGACGGACAGGGCCGAGATCAGCCGTGCCGCCGCCGCCTCGGGCGCGTCCTCCAGGTGGGTCCTCGACCAGTCGGGCGTGGCATGGACGGTGAAGGCGGGCTTCCCGCTCGGCCGGCCGGGCTTCGTGCCCTCGCGAAAGATGGCCGCGACCGGTCCTCCCGCGGGTCGTAGGACGTCGCCCACGAAGGGAAGGTCCTGCGCGCAGGTCAGCATCAGCGACCAGCAGGGTGCGTAGGTCGCCCGCTCGATCGTCGGCAGCACGAATCCGCTCGTGGCGAGGAGGCGCGACGCCTGAGGCCCTGGCAGCGTGAGCACGACGGCCTCGAACACCCGCGGTTCGAGACCCTCGGCCAGAGCCAGGGTCCAGCCGCTCGACACGCGCGACAGGCCCGTGACGGTGCGGCCGACATGAACCTCGAGACCGCCGAGGAGATCGCGCACCGGCGCGGTCATGTCGGGCACGGCCGTGAAACGGTCAGGACCATCCCAGGGCGCCACGAGGCCGCGGCCCGCCCAGGCGGCGAGCCGCGCCCCGAAGGCGGAGCCATGTGCCCGCAGAACCTGGGCGCCGTGATCGAAGCGGAGCCCGGTGTCGCGATCGCGCCGGTTCGCCATGCGGCCGCCGACCTGACGGCCCTTGTCGAACAGGGTGACGGCGAGGCCGGCCTCGATCAGGCGGCGCGCGGCGCTCGCCCCCGCCATCCCGGCTCCCACGATCGCCACATGCGCCGGTCTCGCCACGCCCGCCCCCTCCGTTCCCCCGGGTTGTCATACGACTGAAGCATCGCGGCTGTTAGGGGCGCTGGGACGGTCGGGGACGCGGCGCGATGTCCATCCCGCGATCGGTCGCGTTTCGGGTCTGACCAACGGGAGATGTCGCGGATGTGGGATCAGGCGATGCGGGACTTGTCGGAGCCGAGCGCTGCGGTCGCTCTGGCGTTCTGCGCCGCCCTGACGCTGATCAACCTGGTCGGGATCGCGGTGGCGGCCGTCCGAATCGGGCGGCGCAACGGCGCATCGGTGTTCCCCCAGGGCGCGCCGGTGTCGCTGGTCCGGCCGGTCTGCGGCGTGGAGACCTTCAGCGAGGAATTGCTGACGCGCGGCTTCCGGCTGGTGCATCCGTCCTACGAGCTGATCTTCTGCGTCGCCGATGAAGCCGATCCCATCGTACCGCTGGTGCGTCGGCTCATGGCGGCGCATCCGCAGGTCCGGTCCCGCCTGATCGTCGGCGACGAGCGCATCAGCGACAATCCGAAGCTCAACAACTGCGTGCGCGGCTGGGAGGCGGCCCGCCACGACTGGGTCGTGCTCGCCGATTCGAACGTGGCGATGCCGCCGGACTACCTGCAGCAATTGCAGGCGGCCTGGCGTCCGAACACCGGCCTCGTCTGCTCGACGCCGATCGGAGCGCGGCCCGAGGGCCTGTTCGCCACGGTGGAATGCGCCTTCCTGAACACCCTCCAGGCGCGCTGGCAATATACCGGCGAGGCCCTCGGCCTCGGCTTCGCCCAGGGCAAGAGCATGCTTTGGCACAAGCCCTTCCTGGAGGCACGCGGCGGCATCCGCGCCCTGGCGGCCGAGATCGCCGAGGATGCGGCGGCGACCAAGCTCGTGCGCGCGGCCGGGGCGCGCGTCCATCTCGTGGCCGCTCCGTTCGACCAGCCCCTCGGGCGCCGCACCCTGGCGGAGATCTGGTCGCGGCAGTTGCGATGGGCGCGCCTGCGCCGGGTCACCTTCCCGCTGTTCTTCGCGCCCGAGATCGGCTGCGGCCCGCTCCTGCCCTTCGGCATCGCCCTCGCGGCCGCCCCCTCCCCGGCGCTCGCCGGAAGCCTTCTCGCGCTGACCGGGCTCTGGTATGCGGCCGAAATGGCGCTGGCCGCCCGGGCGAAGTGGGTCCGGGGCCCCGGTCTCCTCCTGGGCTTCATCATCCGCGATGCCCTGATCCCGTTCGTGTGGACCAGCGCCTGGCTACGCGGCGCGGTTCTCTGGCGCGGCAATGCCATGAACATCCGGACGACGATGGACCTCCAAACAACGAGGGACCTCCGAACAACGAGGGACTCGCGGACCACCATGGAGATCGCACCGCCGAACACCGGTGCCGCGACACGCAGCCCCTGGCGTCGCCTGTGGCCCCGGGCCAGCGCAGCCTGACGGTGCCCGCTCCAGCTGCATCGCCCTGCCGGCACGGCGGCAGCGCTCTTGCTTAGGCTCCGCGGTCCGCACCGGGCGGACAAAAGGGGCCAGGGCGATGCAGACCGAAACCAGCGGGCTCCATAAGGGCCTCAACGCCTTCCATCTCTGGGGCATCGCCGTCGGACTCGTGATCTCGGGCGAGTATTTCGGCTGGAGCTACGGCTGGGCTTCCGCCGGAACCCTCGGCTTCCTCATCACCACGATCGCGGTTGCGGCGATGTACGTCGCCTTCATCTTCAGCTTCACGGAACTCACCACCGCGATCCCGCAGGCCGGCGGCCCCTTCGCCTACAGCCGGCGCGCCTTCGGCCCGGTCGGTGGCTGCATCGCCGGCTACGCGACGCTGATCGAGTTCGTCTTCGCGCCCCCCGCCATCGCGCTCGCCATCGGCGCCTATCTCAACGTGCAGTTCCCCGGCCTCGACCCCAAGCACGCGGCGCTCGGCGCCTACCTGATCTTCATGACCCTCAACATCGTCGGCGTGCAGATCGCCGCGACCTTCGAGCTGTTCGTCACGATCCTGGCGGTGGCCGAACTCCTGGTCTTCATGGGCGTCGTCGCCCCGGCCTTCTCGTGGTCGAACTTCGCCGCCCACGGCTGGGCCGGCACCGACACCTTCGGCCTGCCGGCGATCGGCGGCCTGTTCGCCGCGATCCCGTTCGCGATCTGGTTCTTTCTCGCCATCGAGGGGGTGGCGATGGCGGCCGAGGAGGCCAAGGACCCGAAGCGGACCATCCCGATCGCCTACATCACCGGTGTGCTGACCCTGACGGCCCTGGCCTTCGGTGTGATGATCTTCGCTGGCGGCTCGGGCGACTGGCGGGCTTTGAGCAATCTCAACGACCCCCTGCCCCAAGCGATGAAGACGGTGGTCGGCGAATCGAGCGGCTGGCTCCACATGCTGGTCTGGCTCGGCCTGTTCGGCCTCGTCGCCTCGTTCCACGGCATCATCATGGGCTACTCGCGGCAGATCTTCGCCCTGGCCCGGGCGGGCTTCCTGCCCCGTGGCCTCGCCCGGGTGCACCCGCGCTTCCGCACGCCCCACATCGCCACCCTCGCGGGGGGCGTGGTCGGCATTGCGGCCGTCTACAGCGACAACCTGGTAACCATCGCGGGCCAGTCGCTCACCGCCAGCATCGTCACCATGGCGGTGTTCGGCGCCCTGGTGATGTACGGGATGAGCATGGCGAGCCTGTTCCAACTCCGCCGGGCCGAACCGGACCTCGCCCGCCCCTACCGCGCCCCGCTCTATCCCGCCGCGCCCGCCTTCGCGCTGGTGATGGCGGCGGTCTGCTTCGTCGCCCTGGTGATCTACAATCCGGCGATCTTCGCGATCTTCCTCGGCGTGATGGTGCTGGCCGTGCTCGCCTCGAAATGGCTGGCGACCCCAGACGCGGCGGTTATCGGCCCGGTTTACGATCCGGTGTTGTGAGGGCGCGGCATGGCTGACGACGCGAGCTGCGAATCACGCAATGAATTTAGACTGTAAACAGCTTCGATGAGTCAATCAGATCAGCTCGCGGTATTCCGGCGACGGCAACTAAAGTCGGCGAGCAGAGTTTTCTATCATCAATATATATTATGATTGTCAACCGACACTCACTAACCACCGCGACATTTCACGCCATTGGGCTGGGATAAAATCATTCTCAAATCGCCAAGCAGATACGTCACGGCTATATATTTTTATTTATATTTACATAGACGCGTATGAAGCTTTTGCAATACGCCCCCTAAGGTGATAAATGCAGTTACAAGCATCAGTTTGCACACTTCGAGGCCGATGGCGATATGTCGCTGTACCAAATCTTCCTTTCAAACACCGGCCGCCCTATTCACAAATCGGGACATTATTTCTTCGCCTACGAGCGTCATTTCGGGCGTTATGTCGGTCATCCTGTGACCTTTCTGGAGATCGGCGCAGGCAATGGCGGCTCAGCGCAGATGTGGAAGAGTTGGCTGGGTCCTCTTGCACGCATCGTCACGATCGATATCAACGAAGTGTGCAGACAATACGCGGATGAGCAGATCGCCGTGCGGATTGGCGACCAGTCCGATCCGCAATTTCTCCAATCGCTCCTTGACGAGTTTGGCACCTTCGACGCGGTGCTCGATGACGGAAGTCATCATATGGAGCACGTCACCAAGAGCTTCGATTTCCTCTACAAAAGGATCGCTGCGAATGGCGTCTACATGATCGAGGACATGCATACGGCATACTGGTCCGATTATGGCGGAGGCCGAGGTGATCCGCGCTCAATGGTCGAGCGTTTTAAAGGATTGATTGACGACCTCAATGCCGACCACGTTACGGATGGTACAGTGGCGCCATCATATTTTACAAGACAAACAGTTGCGATGACTGCCTACGATAGCGTTCTCGTGCTTGAACGTGCGCCGATGATCAACAAATTCATGAAAATGATCGGCGATGATACGCAACGCGCGAATTACTGACTGATGAAGTTGCTTGATCTTTGCACCATGCTCTGGGGGTCAGCGGAAATCCGCGACCCTGCCCCTGCAATCGAAGTGGTGCATGATTGCCGTTACATTCCCTATGCGGGAAACCGATCTTGGGGCCTCTATGGAAGAGATGGGCGTCTGATCGATCTGGCGGTTGACTTCCGCGAGGGCATCCACCATCCACCCGACCAATCTCTTGCAGTGTTACCGATCGCGACGGGAATCGAGAGCCTAGCTCCGGACGGCACCTATATTTATGGCGGACGTATCAATCCGCATTTTGGTCATTTCTTAGTTAATACTCTGCCCCGATTCTGGGCTATGCCGAAAATCCGGTCGCCGAACACCAAGATCTTGTGCCATGCGCCCGGCACACCGGAGAACTGGTTCAGCATTCCATTCGTAGCGACAGCCTTTGGCTTACTGGGTCTTTCTCCTCACGACTTCGTAAAATTTGAGAAGCCGACGCGACTGCGGACCGTTGTTGTTCCGGCGACGAGCCTAGAAGAACAGCACGCAGGTTACCGCGCTTTCGCAGACTTGTGCCAGGGGATTGGCGACCGGATACGCTCTGCGGAAAACTTCGAGCGAACCGATCGGCCAATTTACTATTCGAAGACTCGGCTTTCCTCGGCCGTTGGATTGATTACCAACGAGCTGGAAATCGAGACAGTCATGAAGGATCATGGGGTCGAAATTATCTACCCGGAAACGCTCAGCTTTGCCGATCAAGTACGTTTAATGTCGTCGCGAGACCAAATTTTGGGTTCAGCCGGATCTTTTCTGCATGCCAGTATTTTCTGTCCGCCGCGCCGGATCACCTGCCTTAACGTGACAGAAAAGATAAATTCGAATTACACCATAATTGACAGCTTGGCTGGCAACACGGCTACGTATCACTACCCACCAGCCCTCAGGGTCTTGGATGGAAAGGACGGATTTCTGACACTGCGCTATCTACCTGAGGCAAACCGCGTCGCGGAAGAACTACTGGCTGCAATAAAGGCAGCTTAGTGGTCTGAGTTAGAAGTTCGGTTTCAGATTTTGAGCTTGCACCTATCTGTCGGGGATATCCGCACGGAGGTGACCCATGGCCCGTGGTCCAAAACCTGCTCCTCTCCATCTGACTGAGGACGAGCGCACGCGCTGGGCGGGGCTTGTCCCGTCGCAATGTCGGCCAAGCCTTGGCTCAGCGCGCGCGGATCGTGCTGGCCTGCGCTGAGCCAGGATCGACCAACAAGTGGCGCTGCCCGTGATCTCGGCGTCAGCCGGATGAGCGTCACAACGTGGCTCGCCCGTTTCCTCACCCATCGCCTCGACGGCCTCGTCGACCTGCCCCGCTCCGGCGCGCCACGTGTCGTCACGGACGCGGCCATCGAAGGGATGGTCACCCTCACGCTGGAGAGCCAGCCAGAGAATGCCACCCACTGGTCGACCCGCGCCATGGCCCGGCGGGTCGGCATGAGCCAGAGCATGGTCTCGCGGGTCTGGCGTGCCTTCGGGCTGCAGCCGCACAAGACCGACACCTTCAAGCTTTCGACCGATCCCGCCTTCGTCGACAAGGTCCGGGACGTGGTCGGCCTCTACATGGCTCCGCCGCATCGTGCTTTGGTGCTGTGCGTCGACGAGAAGCCGCAGATCCAAGCGCTGACGGGCACGGCCCCCGTGCTGCCGATGCGGCCCGGCCAGCCGGAGCGCCGAACTCACGATTATCGTCGCCAGGGTACGACCGACCTGTTCGCCGCCCTCGACGTCCAGGTCGGGACGGTGATCGGCCACTGCACAGGCCGGCATCGTTCGATCGAGTTCCGCGACTTCCTCGATCAGATCGAGGCGGCCGCCTCAGGCGATCTCGAAGCTGCGATCCACGCCTACATCGACCAAACCAACGCCGATCCAAAGCCCTTCGTCTGGACCAAACCCGCTGATGCGATCCTCGCAAGCGTCGGACGCGTCTGTCAGAGAACCTCTAACTCATACCACTCGAGTGGTACTGGTGCCCGCGGAGGGACTCGAACCCCCACGCCTCTCGGCTTCCGATTTTGAGTCGGACGCGTCTACCATTCCACCACGCGGGCACTCAGCGAATGTCCTGCCGCGCGCGCCGCATCCTGTCAACCGAGACTCCGGGGTCCTCACGCGGGTCAAGAGCGGCCATCTGGCCGAGGGCGGTTCTAGTTTGTTGCGAATGCGGTGCGCGCGCGCTCGCCAGCGGCGGCGCCGTATGATCAAAGGACGCCGCCCGCCACCTCTAGCCTTTCCGGACCCCTCATGATCCGTCGCCTCTACGAGTGGATCCTCGCGCTCGCGGGCAAGCCTTCGGCACCCTACGCCCTCGGAGCCGTGGCCTTCGCCGAAAGCTCGTTCTTTCCGGTTCCGCCCGATGTGATGCTGGTGCCGATGGCGGTGAGCCGGCCCGACCGCGTTTGGTTCTACGCCCTGATCACCACCCTCGCCTCCGTGGTCGGCGGTCTCGTCGGATACGCCATCGGCGCCCTGCTGTTCGACTCGGTCGGACAATGGGTGTTCCGGGTCTATGGCCTCGCCGACAAGGCGGCGACCTTCCAGGCCTCCTATGCCGAGTACGGGCACTGGGTGATCCTGCTGAAGGGCCTGACGCCAATCCCGTTCAAGCTCGTGACCATCACGTCAGGCTTCGCCCATTACGATCTGTTCTGGTTCGTGATCCTGTCGCTCCTGACGCGCGGCGCCCGATTCTTCATCCTGGCGGGACTTCTGGGCCGCTACGGCGTTCAGATCCGGGGGGTGCTCGACCGGCACCTCAACGTGGTGGCGGCGATCGCGATCGCGGTGATCATCCTCGGATTCGTGATGTTCAAGGTGCTTCTGTAGACATGGACGACACCTCGCTCCTGCGCTTGCGCCGCGCCGCCCTGTTGGTTCTCGTCGGGTCGGTGCTGACCCTGGCCGGCGCCTGGTACTTCCAGTGGTGGCTCGGCTACGTGCCGTGCAAGCTGTGCCTGACGGAGCGGATTCCCTATTACGCGGCCATCCCGCTCGCGCTTCTCGGACTGTTCCTGCCGGCCTGGGGAGCGCGCCTCGTGCTCGGGTTGGCAGCTCTCGGGTTGCTCTACGGGGCGGGCCTCAGCGTGTACCATGCGGGCGCGGAGTGGAACATGTGGGCCGGCCCCACCGATTGCGGGGGTGGTGCCGGCGCCAATCCGGCCGCAGTCGGTGATTTCCTCAATGCCCTGCAGATCACGCGGGTGGCCGATTGCTCGACGGCGGCCTGGCGCCTGTTCGGCATCTCGCTCGCAGGCTGGAATGCCCTGATCGCCTTCGCGCTCGCCTCGGTGTCCGGAACGGCCGCGCTGAAGCGCTGATGCGCTGAGGCCTCAGTGCCGGTCGTCGGATCCCGGCGGGAGCGGGAGGACCGCGATGCCCTCGTCGAGGAGGGAGCGGGCCTCGTCCAGACTGGCCTCGCCGTAGATCGCACGGGTCTCCGCCTCACCATAATGTTGGCGTCGGGCCTCCTCGGGGAAGCGACGACCAACATCGTCGGCGTTTCGGGTCGCCTGCTCGCGTAGGGCTTGCATCATCGCGCGCAGGCGCTGCTCCGGTTCGGTCATCGCCAATTGGGGCGCTGTCTGGGGCGCCACGGACGGCAAGGTCTCGGCCGGCGCGACCTCGGCGGAGGACGGAACGGTCCGTCCCCCGCGATCCGTCCGGGCGACGGAGGGGGCCATCATGCTCTTGCCGACCCGTGCCGATCCGCAGACCGGACAGGACACCAAGCCCCGCGCGACCTGGGCGTCGAACGAATCGCTCGACGGAAACCAGCTCTCGAAGCTGTGGTCGGCCTCGCAGACGAGCGTGTAGCGGATCATCGGGCTTACGGTTTTTGGCCAGTGGCGCGTGACGCGATCAGGAGGACAGCCCCACCCGCTCGACCGTGAAGGGACGGGCGTGCTGGAGCGCCGGAATGCGGGCACGGGCGTCGGTGACGCGGGACAGGTCGATCTCGGCCAGGATCACGCCGGGCTCGGCCCCATCTGAATCGGCCAGCACCTTGCCCCATGGATCGACGATCAGGGAATGGCCGTAGGTGTCGCGCCCATCTTCGTGGTGCCCCCCCTGGGCCGCCGAGATCATGAACGAGCCGGTCTCGATGGCGCGCGCCCGGTGCAGCACGTGCCAATGCGCCTCCCCCGTCTGCTGGGTGAAGCAAGCCGGCGCGGTCAGAATGGTGGCCCCCGCCTCGGCCAGCGCCCGGTAGAGCGCCGGAAAGCGGATGTCGTAGCAGATGGCCAGGCCGATCGGTGCCCAGGGCGTGTCGGCCACGACCGCACAGGCGCCGCCCGTATAGGTGGCGGATTCACGCCAGCGCTCACCGTTGGGCAGATCGACGTCGTAGAGATGCAGCTTGTCGTAGGAGGCGGTGATCGCCCCCTCGGCGTCGATCAGGAAGGCTCGGTTGGCGACCTTGTCGCCGTTGCGGATCGCCAGCGATCCGATCTGGATGACGATCCCACGCTCGCGGGCCACCTCGCGCAGGGCGGCCAAGGTCGGGTCGTCGTCCTGAGCGGTGACCTTCTCGAACAGGCTGGTTTTGCTGCGCTCGACCAGGGAGGTCATCTCCGGCGTCTGCACATAATGCGCCCCCGCATCGGCAGCCTCCCGCACCAGCGCCACCGCGGCATCGCGGTTGGCGAGGGGATCGCGGCCCGAGCGCATCTGCACGCAGGCGGCGGTGAAGACGGGCGCGTCGCTCATGCGGCCACCAGCGGATCGAGCTTCCCGGCGCCGTTGAGAGCGTAGAGGTCGTCGCATCCCCCCACATGGGTGTCGCCGACGAAGATCTGCGGCACGCTGGTGCGGCCGCCCGCGCGCTGGACCATGGTTGCGCGCGACCCGGACGTCTTCTCGACGTCGATCTCGGTGAAGGCGATGCCCTTGTCGCGCAGCAGGCTTTTCGCCGCCGAGCAGTACGGGCACCACGCAGTTGTGTAGATCGTGACCGGCTTCATCGTCGAAACGCCCCATCCAATCCCACCAGCATATAGGCGAGCGTGATGGCTCTTCCTACTGCCTGGATTCTCAGGGATGGTCGGCGATGACGCTCAGGCAGCCAGCAGCTTCTCGACCTCGTTGACGAGATCGCGCAGGTGGAACGGCTTCGACAGGACCTTGGCGTCCTTCGGAGCCTTGGAATCCGGGTTCAGGGCCACGGCCGCGAAGCCCGTGATGAACATCACCTTGATGTCCGGGTCGAGTTCGGTGGCGCGCCGCGCCAGCTCGATCCCGTCCATCTCGGGCATCACGATATCGGTGAGGAGAAGCTCGAACGGCTCCTCGCGCAGGCGGTTATAGGCCGACAGCCCGTTGTCGAACGACAGCACGTCGTAGCCGGCGTTCTGCAACGCCTTAGCCAGGAAGCGGCGCATATCGTTGTCGTCTTCCGCCAGGAGGATCTTCATCGAGCGGCGTCCCGTACTCTTGATTCGGTGTGTTCTTTCCACAAAGCACCGGCTTGGTAAACAGAACGTTGCCAAGCCGTCCGGCGCGGGTGTCCAACGGCACCCGAACGGTCGGCTCGGGGTCCGCTCCGCGCTGGACAGGCCAGCCGGCAAAACGCAAAGTGATGCCATGCGTTGTCCCGTCCGCACCGAGGCGCCCGCGCCGCGATGACCGAGCCCTCCCAGACCTCAGACGCGTCCCGCGTGACGGCCTTCGATCCACCTTTCACCGTGGACGAACCGGCGGCGCATACCCTTCCGTTCGTCTTCAACACGCCCCATTCCGGCGCGGTTTACCCGGCCGCCTTCCTCGCCGCCTCCCGTCTCGACAGTCTCGCCCTGCGGCGGTCCGAGGACGCGCATGTGGATCGCCTGTTCGCCCCGGTGGTCGATCTCGGAGCGCCGCTGATGCGGGCGCACTTTCCGCGTGCCTTCCTCGACGTGAATCGGGAGCCCTACGAACTCGACCCGCGCATGTTCGACGGACGCCTGCCAGCCTTCGCCAACACCCGCTCCATGCGGGTGGCAGGCGGCCTCGGGACGATTCCGCGGCTCGTGGCCGACGGTCAGGAGATCTATCGCGGGCGTCTGCCCGTGGATGTCGCGATCGAACGGATCGAGACCCTGTATAAACCCTATCACCGGACCTTGCGCGGGCTGATCCAGCGCACGGCACGGCAGTTCGGGCACGCCATCCTGATCGATTGCCACTCGATGCCCTCGTCGAGCCTCGGGCGCGACGAGGCGGCGCGGGCCGACATCATCCTGGGCGACCGCTTCGGCACGGCCTGCGCACCGATCCTGATCGAGGCCTTCGAGCACCACTTGCGTGCGCGAGGCTTCCGCGTCCTGCGCAACAAGCCCTACGCGGGCGGCTTCATCACCGAGCATTACGGCGAACCGAACGTCGAGCGCCACGCCCTCCAGATCGAGATCAATCGCGGCCTCTACATGAACGAGGCGACCCTGGCGATCACGCCGGGGTTTTCGGATCTGATCTGGCACCTGCGGTGCGTCGTGGCGGCAGTGGCCGCCGAGGTCCAGGGCCTCGCGCCCTCTCGGATGGCCGCCGAATAGCCTCGGCGCAAAAAGGATTTGCGTCGAAGCCGAAAAGATTTGTCCGGTTCCCGCGCGAAAGTGACGGTTTTGCCGGCCCCATTGGGCCGAACTCCGGTTAGGAGTAGCCCAGACCGGGCGCGCACCTATAATGCAGGCACGCCGCCGCCGCACGAGCCAGAGCCCATGACGTCTCGCATCCCCGACTTCGCGACCGTTTCCTACGCGGCCGATGCTGTTCCGGCCCCGGTGCCGCCCACGGGCGAGCCCTGGATGACGCCCGAGGGCATCCCGGTGAAGGGCGTCTACGGCCCCGAGGACCGCGAGGGCATCGAGTTCCTGAATACCTATCCGGGTGTGGCCCCTTACCTGCGCGGCCCCTATCCGACCATGTACGTGACCCAGCCCTGGACCATTCGTCAGTACGCGGGTTTCTCCACGGCCGAGGATTCGAACGCCTTCTACCGGCGCAACCTCGCCGCCGGGCAGAAGGGCCTGTCGGTGGCCTTCGACCTCGCCACCCACCGGGGCTACGATTCCGACCACCCGCGCGTCTCGGGCGATGTCGGCATGGCGGGCGTGGCCATCGACTCGATCTACGACATGCGGACGCTGTTCTCCGGCATCCCCCTCGACGAGATGACCGTGTCGATGACGATGAACGGCGCGGTGCTGCCGATCCTCGCCCTCTACATCGTCGCGGCCGAGGAGCAGGGCGTGCCGCCCGAGAAGCTCGCCGGCACGATCCAGAACGACATCCTCAAGGAGTTCATGGTCCGCAACACCTACATCTACCCGCCGGCGGGTTCGATGCGGATCATCGGCGACATCTTCGCCTATACGTCGAAGCATATGCCGAAGTTCAACTCGATCTCGATCTCCGGCTACCACATGCAGGAAGCGGGCGCGACGAACGATCTCGAACTCGCCTACACGCTGGCTGACGGCGTCGAGTACATCAAGGCGGGCTTGGCGGCCGGCCTGACCATCGATCAGTTCGCCCCGCGCCTGTCGTTCTTCTGGGCGATCTCAACGAATTTCTTCATGGAGATCGCCAAGATGCGGGCCGCGCGCCTGATCTGGGCCAAGCTCGTCAAGGAATTCGAGCCGAAGAGCGACAAGTCGCTCCCCTTGCGGACCCACAGCCAGACCTCGGGCTGGTCCCTCACGGCGCAGGACGTGTTCAACAACGTGACCCGCACCTGCATCGAGGCGATGGCGGCGACGCAGGGCGGCACCCAGTCCCTGCACACCAACGCGCTCGACGAGGCGCTGGCCCTGCCGACCGACTTCTCCGCCCGCATCGCCCGCAACACCCAGCTCTTCCTGCAGCAGGAGAGCGGCACCACCCGCATCGTCGACCCGTGGGGCGGCTCTTATTACGTCGAGAAGCTGACGCAGGACATCGTCGCCCGCGCCTGGGAGCATCTGCGCGAGGTCGACGAACTCGGCGGCATGGCCAAGGCCATCGAGGCCGGCATCCCGAAGCTGCGTATCGAGGAGGCGGCTGCGCGCGCCCAGGCGCGGATCGATTCCGGTCGCCAGACCATCGTGGGCGTCAACAAGTACAAGCCCGACGACGACCGGGCCATCGAGCTGATGCGGGTCGACAACGGCAACGTCCGCACCCTGCAGATCGACAAGCTGAAGCGCCTGCGCGCCGAGCGCAGCCAAGCCGACGTCGACGCGGCGCTGGCCGCCCTCACGGCCGCCGCGCAGGGCCAGGGCAACCTGCTCGAACTCGCGGTCAGTGCGGCGCGCGCGAAGGCGACCGTGGGCGAGATCTCGGATGCGCTGGAGAAGGCCTGGGGCCGTCACCGGGCCGAGATCCGCTCGATCTCGGGCGTCTACAAGCGGGAGGTGGGTGGCATGTCGCCAGTGGTCGAGACCGTTCGCAAGCTCGTTGAGGCCTTCGAGGAGAACGACGGACGTCGCCCGCGCATTCTCGTCGCCAAGATGGGGCAGGACGGGCACGATCGCGGACAGAAGGTCATCGCCTCCGCCTTCGCCGATCTCGGCTTCGACGTGGATATCGGGCCGCTGTTCGCGACCCCGGCCGAGGCGGCCCGTCAGGCCGTGGAGAACGACGTCCATATCGTCGGCGTGTCGTCGCTGGCTGCCGGCCATCTGACCCTGGTGCCGGAACTGAAGGCGGCGCTGACCGAGCAGGGCCGCGGCGACGTGATGATCGTCATCGGCGGCGTCATCCCGCCCGGCGATTACGATGCGCTCTACGCCGCCGGCGCCTCGGCGATCTTCCCGCCCGGCACCGTGATCGCCGACGCTGCCGTGAAGCTGATCGAGGAATTGAACGGCCGTCTCGGCTACGCCGCGCGGCAGGCCGCGGAGTAAGACGGGGCACCACCCGGTCTGCCCCTGTTGCGCCTGAACGACAGGCGCGACGGGGTGCGTCCTTCGTTAACGAACCGGTTACCATGACGACCTAGCGCCATCGGCGAATGCGGCGCGCTCCTGCGCCGTTCGAGCGCAAACCATGGCCGTCACCGTCCTCGCCCAGAGCCTCTGGGATGCCGCGAAACTTCACCTCGACCTGTTCGGGACCCTCGGTCTCCTCCTCGGCTTCATCGCCGGAATCATGCCCCATCGGCATGGAATGCTCCTCGCCTCCGCGGCCTGTGCCGCCTGCTTCGGCCTTCACTATCTGCATCTCGGTGCTCTGACCGGCACGGCGATGTGCGGCATCGCCCTCCTGCAAAACCTTGTCTCGGTGCAGGCCATCCGACCGACCGGCCGAGCGGCCTGGGTTGCCCCGCTCTTCGCGGCCACCACCCTGATGGCCGCAAGCCTGACGGTGATCACCTGGAACGGCTGGCCCTCGGCCTGCGCGGGGCTCGGCACCCTGCTGGCAACCGCGGCCCGGCTTCAGGGCGATCCACAGGCGATGCGGCGGTTCTTCGTCGGCGCCAGTCTGTGCTGGGCCGGGCACAACCTTCTCGTCGGCTCGGTCTTCGGCCTCACCTGCGATCTTCTGACCCTGTCCGGCCTCGGCCTGTCACTGGCCCGCCACCACTTCCGGCGTCCGGACACGCAGGCCCTTCCGGTGGCGCATCACGCCGCCGCCGGCTGATCCGAGCGTCCGCGATAGGACAGGGCCTCGGCCAGGTGGATGCGGCGCACGCGAGCCTCGCCGTCGAGGTCGGCCAAGGTTCGGGCGACCCGCAGCGTGCGGTGGAAGCCGCGCGCCGACAGCCGCATGGTCTCGGCGGCCGAGCGGATCAGCGCGGCGCCCTCGGCATCGGGGGCCGCGACCTCCTCGATCACCGGGGGCGGACAGGTTGCATTGGTGAACGATCCAGCAGCCTCGTGTGCGGCGTAGCGCCGGGTCTGCAACGCGCGGGCGACTGCAACCCGCGCCGCCATCTCGGCGGACCCGTCCGGGGGCGGCGGCAGGATCAGGTCCGCGGCCGTGACCGCGCCGACCTCGATGCGCAGGTCGATGCGATCGAGGAGCGGCCCCGAGATGCGGGCACCATACTGTGCGATGCAGCGCGCATTCGGCCCCTTGCGACAGGCATAGCCCGGCTCCAGCGCCTGACCGCACCGGCACGGGTTCATCGCGGCGATGAGCTGGAAGCGGGCCGGATAGGTCACGCGATGATTGGCCCGCGCGATCATGATCGTGCCGGTCTCCATCGGTTGGCGCAGGGAATCGAGCACCTGCGGCGTGAACTCGGGCAACTCGTCGAGGAACAGCACGCCGCCATGGGCCAGCGATGCCTCGCCCGGGCGGGCATTGATGCCGCCGCCGACCAGGGCCGCCATCGAGGCGGAATGGTGCGGCTGGCGAAACGGGCGCCGGCTCGAAAGAGCGCCGTCCTTCAGTTCGCCCGCCACCGACTGGATCATCGAGACTTCGAGAAGTTCGCGCGGTGCCAGCGGCGGCAGGATCGAGGGCAGGCGCGCGGCCAGCATCGACTTTCCGGCCCCGGGCGGCCCGTTCATCAAAAGATTGTGCCCGCCGGCCGCCGCGATCTCGAGCGCGCGCTTGGCGCCCTCCTGGCCCTTGATGTCCCGCAGGTCCGGAAGGGCGGCGCCCGGCGCGGCGATCGCCGGTTCGGGCCGGGCCATGATCTGGGTACCCTTGAAGTGATTGGCAAGCTGGATCAGCGAGCGCGGCGCCAGCACGTCGAGGTCACCGCCCGCCCAGGCCGCCTCCGGTCCGGTCGCGGCCGGGCAGATCAGCCCGAGGCCGAGGGCGTTGGCCGCCATCGCGGCGGGCAGGACGCCCGAAACGGCGGTGATCGTTCCGTCGAGGGCGAGTTCCCCGAGAACGCAATACCCCGCCAGCGCATCGGCCGGCAGGGCGCCGATCGCCCCCATCACCGCCAGCGCGATCGGCAGGTCGTAATGCGACCCCTCCTTGGGCAGATCGGCCGGGGCGAGATTGACGGTGATACGCTTGGCCGGAAGCGCGAGGCCGGAGGCGATCAGCGCCGAGCGCACCCGCTCGCGGGACTCCGCCACGGCCTTGTCGGCGAGGCCCACCACCGTGAAGGCGACGATTCCCGGGGCGATCTGGACCTGAACATCGACGGCTCGCGCCTCGATGCCCTCGAAGGCCACGGTGGCGACGCGCGTGACCATGCTGGACCGACCCCGGCTGGAAGATCGGATGACCCTAGGGGGCAGTTCACCCGCACACAACCGTAAGACGCACGACTCCGAGGACGGCGGCAGGAACCTCGTCCTCGCTCGGCGGTTCGGGAGGGGTCAGGAACAGTTCCTCCAACGGTAAGGAGACATCATGTCGATCAAGATCACCGGCCTCGCCGCCATCGCTCTCGGCCTCACATTCACCGGTTCCGCCTTCGCAGACCGGATGCCGACTCCGGACGAGCAGACCAAGATCGAAGCCGTGCTGAAGCAGGAAGGCTTCACCAAGTGGAAGAAGATCGAGGTCGAGGACGACGAGATCGAGGTGGATGACGCCATCGACGCGAACGGCAAGCAGTTCGACCTGGAACTCGACCCGAAGACCTTCGCGATCGTGAAGCGCAAGGCCGAATAGTCCGCAGCCGACAGGCGAGCCGGCCCGCCCTGCGAGCCGTCAGCCCTTGCGGGCGAAGGAGGTGCCGGCCGGTGCGGACGAGCCGGCACCGCTCGGATTCAGGGCCCGCCACTGGGTCGAAACGGCCTCGCCGACCCGGCGTATCTCGAACAGATTCGTTCCGACGTCGTACAGACGCGTGCCGTAGGCGTTGACGATGCGGCCGTCACCGAAGGTGTGGAAGGACACCATTATGCTGTCCACCGTGCCTGCGGCTTTGCAGACGATGGTCTCGTTGGTCTGGAACCCTTCGATCCGCAGCACGCAGTCGCGGTTGCCCCGGCCCGGAGCGATGTCGAGACGATAGGTGACCACGATCGGCGAGCCGCCCACCGTCCGGCCACCGTCATGCTCGTAGACGTAGCTGCCCGCCCAGACCCACGGGGCTTTCTCCGCCGCCGACGCGACGGATGCGATCATCAGGCAGGGCAGCAGCGCCAGGGCGTGGGTGAATGGTCGCGTCATCGATGGACTCCGGCTCGGATCGTGGGCCAAGACCATCAAGGCTCGCGCGCGGATCGGGCAATTTCCAGGCATGCCGATCCGGGCCGGAGGCCGTCCATCGGTTCCTGTCTTCGCCGGCTTGCATCCGCCGCACAGCCCGGCCATATAGCGCCTGGGAGGTTGGCGAGGGACGTTTCACTCGCCAACCGGGTCAGGTCCGGAAGGAAGCAGCCCTAACGAGACCGAGCGGGTCTTCGTCCAGCCTCCCACCTCGATCGATGCCTCGGGCTCGCGTGGCGGCACCCTCCGACCGGAGCCGCACCAACCCAGCAAGGCGGCATGGACGCGACCTCCGGCCCTATGAGCGATTCCGGGCTCCTGCCTGGTCTTCCTGAGACCGCGCCGGCGGCCACGCCCTACCGGGTGCTGGCCCGCAAGTACCGCCCCCAGAATTTCGACGATCTGATCGGCCAGGGCGCCATGGTGCGGACCCTCGCCAATGCCTTCGCGGCCAATCGCATTCCACAGGCCTGGATGCTGACCGGCGTCCGCGGCGTCGGCAAGACCACCACGGCCCGCATCCTGGCCCGCGGGCTGAACTATGTCCGCGACGGACACCCCGATACCGGTCCGACCATCGCGATGCCGGAACTCGGCCGACATTGCCGGGCGATTATGGAATCACGGCACATGGACGTGCTGGAGATGGATGCGGCCTCCCATACCGGCATCGACGACGTGCGCGGGATCATCGACGGCATCCGCTACTCGCCGTCCGAGGCCCGCTACAAGGTCTACATCGTCGATGAGGTCCACATGCTCTCGGAGAAGGCGTTCAACGCCTTCCTCAAGACGCTGGAGGAGCCCCCGCCGCACGCCAAGTTCGTGTTCGCCACCACCGAGATCCGCAAGGTGCCGGTGACCATCCTGTCTCGCTGCCAGCGCTTCGACCTGCGCCGCGTCGAGGCCGAGACACTGGTCGGGCATCTCGCCCGCATCTGTGCCGCCGAGAACGTGGAGGCCGACGCGGAGGCACTGGCGGCGATCACCCGGGCGGCCGAGGGCTCGGTTCGCGACGCCCTCTCGCTGCTGGACCAGGCCATCGCGCATGGAGCCGGCCTCGTCAGCGCCCAGAGCGTGCGCGACATGCTCGGGCTCGCCGATCGCGGCCGCATCGTCGACCTGTTCCAGGCGGTGATGCGCGGCGACATTCCGGCCACCTTCTCGGAGGTGCGCGGGCAATACGAGGCCGGCGCCGATCCGGCCGTGATCCTCTCCGACCTTGCCAGCTTCACCCACCTGGTCACCCGTCTCAAGCTGGTGCCCGATGAAGCCGCCGCCGACCCGACCCTGAGCGAGGCGGAGCGCGAGCGTGGCCGTGCGTTCGCCCAGACGCTCTCGGTGCGGGTGCTGTCGCGGGCCTGGCAGATCCTGCTGAAGGCGATCCCAGAGGTCCAGACGGCGACGCGGCCCCTGGCAGCGGCCGAGATGGCGCTGGTGCGGCTGGCCTACGCGGCCGACCTGCCGACCCCGGACGAGGCCCTGCGTCAGATGAAGGCGCAGGCCCTCGCCGCGCCGGCCGCCGCGCCGAACCCGTCCGCTGCCGGCTCGGACACCGCCCCCGTCCGTTCGCAAGATCTCCCGCCGACCCCGTTGCCGGTCCCATCATTCTCCGGGCCGGCAATGGCGGATGCCCGCCCGGCCCTGCCGCCGATCCCGCGCTTCTCGGCCGAGGCGTCGCCGCGCCCCCCCTTGGCGATGGCCGCCGGCGGAGGCGCATCGCGACCGGCCATGATCAGCCCGACCCCGGCTCCACAGCCCGAGGGGCCGCGCCTCCTGCGATTCACCGATGTCGTCGCGCTGGCCGACACCAAGCGCGATATCGGCCTGAAGATGGCCCTGGAGCGCGAAGTCCACCTGGTCCGTTTCGAGGAAGGCCGCATCGAGTTCCGCCTGGCGGAGGGCGGCCGTCAGAGCATCGCCAACGACCTCGCCAGGGCCCTCGACGCCTGGACCGGCCGGCGCTGGATCGTCGCCCTGTCCAAAGAGGCCGGCGAGCCGACCCTCGACGCAACGGCACGCGCCGCCACCGAGACGCGCCATCAGAACGCCGCCGCACATCCGCTGGTGCGCGAGGTGATGGCACGGTTCCCGGGCGCGCAGATCGTCGATGTCCGCGACAAGGCGCCGGAGGTCTCGCCCGCGGCCGAGGCTGCCGTTACCGGCGAGGCCGAGCGCGACGAGCCCGACGACGAGGCATAGTCTCAGGGGCCGCCGCGCCCCAGATGTGATCCATCCCGGTTTCGGAACGAGAGAGGACAGACCCGATGCGCGACCTGATGGGTATCATGAAGCAGGCTCAGGCCATGCAGGAGAAGATGGCCTCCCTGCAGGACGAACTCGACACCGTCGAGGTCTCGGGTGCCTCGGGCGGTGGGGCCGTACGGGTGACGATGACGGCCAAGGGTTTGGTGAAGGGCGTACAGCTCGATCCCGCGATGCTGATCCCCGACGAGCGCGAAATCCTCGAGGATCTGATCGTCGCCGCCGTCAACGACGCACGCGGCAAGGCCGAACAGGTGGCGGCCGAGCGCATGGCCGAGCTGACCAAGGGTCTGCCGATCCCGCCCGGCATGAAGTTGTTCTAGGGGCGACGGATCGTTCTTGGCTCGAGGCAGACCGGACTTTAGCCCCGACCGCAACCGCTTCGTGCCGGTGGGCTCAAGCAGAGCGGCCACAATTTGTTGTCGGGACGCCCATTCCCGACGTCGTTTCGCATCTTGAAGCACAGGTGGTTCGGCGGGAATGCTCGGTCGGACAAGCACGCTCGGACGTGGGGCCGATCGCGATCTGGCCCAAAAGGCTTCCGAGCCTCGTCCGCAGGCAACCGCTCACGGCGAGCATCGGCCCGCGCGCTCTGGATAGCGAGAACAACTCTCGGGTAGGCACTGGTTTCGACGATCGCGGTGGCGAGCTCTTAACAGTTGTCGATGCTTCCTGGCGGCATGGATGAGCAACGCAAGATGGTCCGCGCCGAGACCCACCTGGCCGGGCGCGCCGCCCTGAAACAGGCATCGGCCGAAACCGAGCCCTGCCTGATCCGAAACCTGTCTCCGGTCGGCGCCCGCGTGGTCTTCTGCACGCCGGTGACGGCTCCAGAGGCCTTCGATCTTTTCCTGGATTCGAGCGACCAGACCTATCGTGCGCGGACGATCTGGCACGGGGAGAACGAGGTCGGCGTCGTGTTCCGGGAGGCGCGCGAGAACGCCCCCGACGTCCTCGTCGACCCATCTCCGACCGACGAATCCTGATCGGGATCGGACGGACACGGTCTGCGAGGCAAGACGCTCGGACCAGGACGCGGAGGGCTCCTCCGCGCCCCGGGGTACCTGTCAGGCTGCGGCCGAGAGCACCGGCTCGGCGGCGCGCACATCCGCGTCGACATGGGCTGCGAAGCGCTTGAAGTTCTCCTGGAACATGGTCACGAGCCGGGTCGCGGTCTCGTGGAATGCCGGCTTGTTGTTCCAGGTCTCGACCGGCGACAGCACCTCCGTCTCGACTCCCGGCACCGCCACCGGCACCTGGAAGCCGAAATAGGGATCGCGACGGAACGCGACATGCGCCAGCGAGCCGTCCAGAGCGGCCGTGAGCAGGCGGCGGGTGACGCGGATCGGCATGCGTCGGCCCGTGCCGACGCCGCCCCCGGTCCAGCCGGTATTCACGAGCCAGCAATCGACCGCATGGTGAGCGATCAGGTCGCGCAACAGGTTGCCGTAGACGCTGGGATGGCGGGGCATGAACGGGGCACCGAAGCAGGTCGAAAACGTCGCCTCGGGCGCGGTCAGGCCCCGCTCGGTTCCGGCGACCTTGGCGGTGTAGCCGGAGAGGAAGTGGTACATCGCCTCGGCGCCGGTCAGCTTCGCGATCGGCGGCATCACCCCGAAGGCGTCACAGGTCAGCATGACGATGTTCCTGGGGTGCGCCGCCCGGCCCGTCGCGCTCGCATTGGCGATGAAATCGAGCGGGTAGGCGCAGCGGGTGTTCTCGGTGAGCGAGGCATCGTCGAAATCCGGGACCCGGGTTTCGGGGTCGATCACCACGTTCTCCATCACCGTGCCGAAGCGCTCGGTGGTGGCGTAGATCTCCGGTTCGGCATTGCGCGAGAGGCGGATCGTCTTGGCGTAGCAACCGCCCTCGAAGTTGAAGATGCCATCCCGGCTCCAGCCGTGCTCGTCGTCACCGAGAAGCTGGCGTGAGGAATCGTTGGAGAGCGTTGTCTTGCCGGTGCCGGAGAGACCGAAGAACAGCGCCGAGTCGCCAGCCTCGTCGAGGGCCGCGTTGGCTGAGCAGTGCATCGGCATCACGCCGGCTTTCGGCAAGATGTAGTTGAGGTAGGTGAAGACCGACTTCTTCATCTCGCCGGCATAGGCCGAGCCGCCGATGAGGACGAGCTTGCGCGCGAAATCGATGGCGATCACGGTCTTCGAGCGGCAGCCGTGCCGGTGCGGCTCGGCCTGGAAGCTCGGCAGGTCGATGATCGTCAGCTCGGGCACGTAGGATTCGAGGGTGGCGCGGTCAGGCCGGATCAGCAGGTTGCGGATGAAGAGCGAGTGCCAGGCGAGTTCGGTGAACACCCGGGCATTGACGCCGTGCGCCGGGTCGGCGCCGCCCCGCAGGTCCTGGGCGAAAAGCTCGCGACCCTCGGCATGGGCGAGGAAGTCCGCATACAGGGTCTCGAACTGTTCGGGCGTGATCGCACCGTTGTTGTCCCACCAGATCTCGTTCTCGGTGGCGGCGTCGCGCACGACGAATTTGTCCTTCGGCGAACGGCCCGTATGCGAGCCCGTGGTCGCCACGAAGGCGCCGCCACGGGCCAGCTGTCCCTCGCCGCGGGCCAGGGCCTCCTCGTAGAGCCGGGGCACGTCGAGGTTCCAGTGAAGCGCCTTCAGATTGCGCAGGCCGATAGCCTCGGCGCCATGGGCGGGATTGTACGCACCGGTCTGGGTCACTGTCGTCTCTCCTTGGTCACCTGATCGCGTCGCCGCCACATCGCGGGAAGCCTTGGCGGCTTCTCCAGATTCGTTCAGTCCCGAAGCGTCCGCACGGTTGGTCAGGTCCACCGCACGCAGGTTCTCCGCTCCACGACCGCGCGTCCTCTGCATAAAGGCAGATCGTCTGCCGTCAACTTTCCCGTTGACCGACAAAAAAAATTACATGAGCAAGGCGAGTTGCTGAGCGGAGCTTGAATCGGGCCGCCGAAGCGGTGCATTTCGCGGCGTTTCGGCCCGTCCGGGGGGCGAAATCCGGCCGCGAACCCCCTATCTCAGAGCTTCGGAACGAAACGGGCGCGACCGGGCAGATCGACCCTCCACTGCCGCCTCGCCTGTGCCTGCCACGTCCTACGCATTGTGCCGTGTGGGCGTCTCAACCGTCACGAGATTGTTCATCCATGGCACAAGCCGTCGCCGGTCCCGAGATCGAGCGCCTGATTCAGCTCCTGGCCCGGATGCCGGGCCTCGGGCCTCGGTCTGCACGCCGCGCCGCCCTGCAGCTCATCAAGAAGCGCGAGACGCTGCTGGCTCCTCTGGCCGACGCCATGCGGGTGGCGTCGGAGCGCATCGTCGTCTGCCACGCCTGCGGCAACGTCGATACGCGCGACCCCTGCACGATCTGCTGCGACGAGAGCCGCGACCCGACGACGCTCGTGGTGGTCGAAGACGTCTCCGACCTTTGGGCGCTGGAGCGCTCGGGGGCGGTGACGGCGCGCTATCACGTGCTCGGAGGCGTGCTCTCGGCCCTCGACGGCGTACGACCGGAGCACCTCAACCTCGATAGCCTGGTGGCCCGCGCCGCCGATCCGGCCATGCGTGAGATCATCCTGGCGCTGAACGCCACCGTGGATGGGCAGACGACAGCCCATTACGTCACGGAGTCCCTGCAGGCGCACAACCTGAAGGTCACCCGGCTGGCCCATGGCGTACCGGTGGGCGGGGAGCTCGACTACCTCGACGAAGGGACGCTGACCGCGGCGATCCGCAGCCGTACGCCGTTCTGAGCCTCGTCGTTCGTCCGGTCCCACCCCGGCATTTGACCGGCCTGTGACGCGCCCGTATCTGCGGGGGTTCAGGCAGCCGCCGGCCCCGCACCCCAGTCCAAGTCCGATCGCCCCATGACCATCCGTCCCCTCGTGATCCTGCCCGACGCGCGCTTGCGCCTAGCCTCCGAGCCGGTGGGCCCCGTGACGGACGAGATCCGGACGCTCGCCGCCGACATGCTGGAGACAATGTATGACGCACCCGGCGTCGGTCTCGCGGCAATCCAGATCGGCATGCCGAAGCGTGTCGTCACCATCGACACCTCGAAGGACGAGAACGACCGCCAGCCGCAGGTTTTTCTCAACCCGGAGATCGTCTGGGCCTCGGAGGAGAAGCGGATCTACGATGAAGGCTGCCTCTCGATCCCCGAATATTACGGTGAGGTCGAGCGGCCCGACCGGGTCCGGGTGCGCTTCCGCGACCTCGAGGGCCAGGAGCAGGAGATCGAGGCGGACGGCCTGCTCGCCACCTGCCTCCAGCACGAGATCGACCACCTCGACGGGGTGCTGTTCATCGACCACCTGTCGAAGCTGAAGCGCGACCGGGTGATGAAGAAGTTCGCCAAGGCCGCCAAGCGCGACGGCGTCTGACGCCCGAACGCGGAATGCTGCCAAGACCGGACACCCGGACTGCCGAGCCGGGCAGAAACCGGAAGCTCCGGGCGCCGGAGCCCCTGAAGGGCGGAGACCAAGAGCCATGCGCGTCGTCTTCATGGGCACGCCGGATTTCGCCGTGCCGACCCTTGCGCGCCTCGCGGCCGACGGACACAGCATCGTGGCGGTCTACACCCGTGCGCCGGCGAAGGCCGGGCGCGGCATGGCACTGAAACCCTCCCCCGTGCAGGCGATGGCCGAGCGCCTCGACCTGCCGGTGCTGACGCCCGCCAGCCTGAAGACGCCCGAGGCCTCCGCGACCTTCGCGAGCCATGATGCCGACGTCGCCGTGGTGGTGGCCTACGGCCTGCTGCTGCCGCAGGCCCTACTGGACCAGCCGCGCCACGGTTGTCTGAACCTGCACGGCTCCCTGCTGCCGCGCTGGCGCGGCGCTGCCCCGATCCAGCGGGCCATCATGGCGGGCGACGCGATGAGCGGCGTCGGCATCATGCGCATGGAAGCCGGCCTGGATACCGGCCCGGTGGCGATGGAAGCGCACTGCCCCATCACTCCCGGTATGACCGCTGGGCAACTCCACGACGCACTGATGCCGCTGGGCGCCGACCTAATGGGTCAGGCGCTGCAGACCCTCGAACGCGGCGCGCTCACCTTCACGCCGCAATCCGAGAGCGGCGTGGTCTACGCCCATAAGATTACCAACGACGAAGCCCGCATCGACTGGACCCGACCGGCGCGCGAGATCGCCAACCACATCAACGGCCTGTCGCCGTTTCCGGGGGCCTTCTTCGAAGCCGATTTCGGCAAGGGGCTGGAGCGTGTGAAAGTCCTATCGGCTGAAGCCGTGTCGGCCGCGGCCGTGTCCGGATCAGGGGCGCCCGGCACCCTTCTGGACCTGGAGGCGACGATCGCCTGCGGAGACGGGGCCGTGCGCCTTCGCGCGTTGCGCCGGGCCGGCAAGGGTGGCGTTTCCACCGGAGCCGAGTTCGTGCGCGGCACCCACGCGATGCCCGGAACGGCATTGGCATGACCCGCCCGGGGCAGGCCTGATGCCGCGCTACAAGCTCATCGTCGAGTATGACGGTTCGCCGTTCTGCGGTTGGCAGCGACAGACATCGCAGCCCTCGGTTCAGGCGGCGATCGAGGCCGCCGTCACGCGCTTCTCCGGAGAGGTCTCCGGCCTCACCTGCGCCGGCCGCACCGATACGGGCGTCCACGCCACGCACCAAGTCGCCCATCTCAATCTCGCGAAGGCTTGGCGGACCGATGTGGTGCGCGACGCGCTCAATGCACACCTGCGCCCGCACCCGGTGGCGATCCTCAGCGCGGAGATCGTCGCCGGGGATTTCAACGCCCGCCACTCCGCCACCCGCCGGCACTATCGCTACCGCATCCTCAACCGACGCAGCCCGCCGGTGCTGAACCGTGCCCATGTCTGGCAGGTGCCCTGGCCCCTCGACGTCGCGCTGATGCAGGCGGCGGCCACGCGCCTTCTCGGCCTGCACGACTTTACGGCCTTCCGGGCCGCCGAGTGCCAGGCGAAGAGCCCGGTGCGGACCCTGGATCAGCTCGATGTCGTCGCGATGCCGATGGGCCTGCACGACGAGATCGTCGTCGCCACCTCGGCCCGCGCCTTCCTGCACCATCAGGTCCGCTCGATGGTCGGTACCCTGATGCTGGCCGGCAGCGGCCGGATCACCGCCGACGACGTCTCCGATATCCTCGCGAGCCGCGACCGCAGCCGCTGCGGGCCGTTGGCGCCGGCCTGCGGCCTCACGCTTGTGGGTGTGGAATACGGAGTTTCGACAATCTAAAGGCAATACATTTTACTTTAAGTTGAAATACCGTGGGAATTAGACATCATCGCGAACACCCGGTGCGTGCCGCATCGCGCGATGGATAGGCCCGCAATGAATTTTCCAATTCACGTCTTCATTCTGGGAGCGACTGTCTTCGCAGCACTCTCGCCCTTCATTTTCATCGCGATCCGGGAAGCCGTGAAGCGGCAGCGGCAGGAGATCGCGCGTGATCTGGCAGCCGTCTTCGACATTGCCGGGCAAACCAGCCAGCGACTGATCCCCTCGTTCGAATTCATCAAATAAAGGTACTTCACCGGGCGTCTACGGCTGGCCGGAAAGAGCAGCCCCGTGGATTTACTGACAGAGGAAGCGGCCTGACTCTGACCTGACCACTCCCGCCCCCGAACCTTGAGGCGAGACCGCCACCCCGGAGGGCCGAGTCATGCTGTCCGGGTGATCGCCTCGGGACCGAAATACGCCGCCAGCACGCGCGTGTAGATCGCCGTCAGGCGGTTCAGGTCGGCCACCGGAACGCATTCGTCGGTCTGGTGCATGGTCTGGCCGACGAGGCCGAACTCGATGACCGGGCAGGCCTCCTTGATGAATCGGGCGTCGGATGTGCCGCCCGTGGTGGAGAGCACCGGACGGCGGCCGGTCTCGGTGGCGATGGCGCCGGCGACGAGTTCGGTGAAGGCATCCGGCTCGGTGAGGAAGGCCGGCGAATTCGAGGGCAGCAGGTCGAGATGATAGCGCACGCTCCGGCCGGCGGCCGCGTCGAGGCGGGCCCGGATCTCGGCGCCGAGGGTCTCGGCGGTCCAGCGGTCGTTGAAGCGGATGTTGAAGGTGCCGTGCGCCTCGGCCGGGATCACGTTGGTGGCCGTGTTGCCGACGTCGAGGGTGGTGAATTCCAGGTTCGAGGCGCCGAAATGCTGGGTTCCGCCATCGAGTGGTTCGGCCAGCAAGGCTCTGGCGAGGCGAAGGAGGCCGGGAATCGGGTTCTCGGCCAGATCCGGATAAGCCACGTGCCCCTGTCGGCCCTGCACCGTGAGGTGTCCCGAGAGCGAGCCGCGCCGGCCGATCTTGATCATGTCGCCGAGGGAATCCGGGTTGGTCGGCTCGCCGAGGAGGCAATGATCGAAGCGTTCGCCACGCGCCCGCGCCCATTCGAGGAGCTTGACCGTCCCATTGATCGCCGGCCCCTCCTCGTCGCCGGTGATGAGAAATCCGATTGAACCCGGAAAGGTCGGACCGGCCACGTCGAGATAGTCGAGAGCGGCGGCGAGCATGCAGGCGATGCCCCCCTTCATGTCGACGGCCCCGCGCCCGTACAGGATTCCGTTCTCGACCGTCCCGGCGAAGGGGCCGTGGCGCCAGCGGGCGAGGTCACCCGGCGGCACCACGTCGGTGTGCCCGGCAAACAGCAGGTAGGGCGCGCGGGTGCCGATGCGGGCGTAGAGGTTGTCGATATCGGGCGTGCCGGTCTGTGAGAATCTCGGGCGCTCGACCGCGAACCCGGCCTCCTCAAGGACGCCGCCGAGCCAGGTCAGGGCTCCCCCCTCCTCCGGCGTCACCGAGGGGCAGCGGATCAGGCTCTGGGCAAGGGCGAGCGGGGAGTGGTCGAGGGCGACGTTCGGCACGGGCGAGACTCTCGCTTGATGTCCTGTGGGCAGGCCATAAGCGCCAGCGCGCGGGGGTGCAATTCGCCCGCGGTCTTTCGCGCCGCGTCGACCGGGCTTATCTGCGGGGCATGGCCCTCTCCTCCGACGAAGTCGAACGCTATGCCCGCCACCTTGTCCTGCCGGAGGTCGGTGGACCGGGGCAGGCCCGTCTGAAGGCCGCCCGCGTCCTCGTCATCGGCGCCGGCGGCCTCGGCGCGCCGCTGATCCAGTATCTCGCGGCGGCCGGGATCGGGACGATCGGAATCATCGACGACGACGTCGTCTCCCTGTCGAACCTGCAGCGACAGGTCATCCACGCGACCCCCGATATCGGCCGCCTGAAGGTGGAGAGCGCGCGCGATGCGGTGGTCCGCCTCAATCCGCACGTCGCCGTGGAGACCCACGCGGCGCGGCTCACGGCGGAGACCGCGCAGAGCCTCATCGGTACCTATGACGTGGTGGCCGATGGCTCCGACAACTTCACCACCCGCTACGCCGTGTCGGATGCGTGCTTCCATGCCCGGAGGCCGCTGGTGACGGCGGCCCTCGGGCGTTTCGACGGATCGCTGACGACGCTCAAGCCTTATGCGAGCGATGCGCGCGGTCGCCCGAACCCGACCTATCGCTGCCTGTTCCCGAATCCGCCGCCGCCCGGCAGCGTCGCCCCCTGCGCCGAGGCCGGCGTGCTGGGAGCACTGGCGGGCATCATGGGATCCTTCATGGCGCTCGAGGTCATCCGCACGATCACGGATTTCGGCGAGCCCCTGGTCGGGCGCCTGCTGATGGTCGACACGCGATCGATGCGTTTCGAAACGCTCGGCTACGGCTGGGACGACGCCAACCCGCTGAACGGGACCGACGCAGGGACCTGACCCCCGCGCCGGTCCACCCTACTCCGCCGGAAGGGGCGTGAGGCGCGGGCGGGCCTCCTTGCCCCGCGCGGTCTCGTCGTAGGCATCGGTGAATTGAAGCGCGGCGAGTTGCGCGTAGAGCGCGCCCTGCGCCAGCAGGCTCTCGTGGGTACCGCTCTCGACGATTCGGCCCCCGTCGAGGACCAGGATCCGGTCGGCCTTGCGGATCGTGGCGAGCCGGTGCGCGATGACCAGCGTGGTGCGCCCGCGCATCAGGGTGTCGAGGGCCGTCTGCACCGCGCGCTCGCTTTCGGCATCGAGGGCCGAGGTCGCCTCGTCGAGAAGCAGGATCGGCGCGTCCTTCAGGATGGCGCGTGCAATGGCGACGCGCTGGCGCTGGCCGCCGGACAGGGTGACGCCCCGCTCGCCCACCGTCGTGGCATAGCCCTGCGGAAGGGCCTGGATGAAGCCGTCCGCGTTGGCGAGTTCGGCGGCGCGCTGCACCTGCGCCTCCGTCGCCTCCGGGCGCCCGTAGCGGATGTTGTCGAGAACGCTCCCCGAGAACACCGTCGGGTCCTGCGGTACCAGGGCCAGGCGCTCGCGCAGAGCGTCCGGATCGGCGCGCGTGATATCGACGCCATCGACCCGAATGGTGCCTGCCTGCGGATCGTAGAAGCGCAGCAGCAGTTGCAGCACCGTGGTCTTGCCGGCTCCCGAAGGGCCGACGAGCGCGACGCGCTCGCCCGGCGCGATGGTGAAGCTGATCCCGTCCAGGGACGGGTGGTCGGGGCGAGCCGGATAAAGGAATCGGATCGACTCGAAGGTGACCGCGCCCCTCGCCGGAACCGGCAGCGGAAGTGGGTCGACCGGAACCTGAATCGCCGGCTCGGCCGCCAGGATTTCGCCGAGCCGCTCGGCAGCGCCCGCGGCCTGGGCGAGTTCTCCGTAGACTTCCGAGAGCTGCCCCAGCGCGCTCGCCCCGAACACGGCGTAGAGCACGAACTGCGAGAGCTGACCGGCCGTCATGGTGCCGGCGAGGACGCCTTGCGCGCCGTACCACATCACGCCGACGACGCTGGCCGAGATCAGGAAGATGGCGACGCCCGTCAGCAGTGCGCGCGCCTGGATCGAATCACGGGCCGCCGCGTAGGCGTTCTCGGACGCCTCGCCGAATCGGGCGGCCGTGCTCCGGCCCATCCCGAAAGCCTGCATGGTGCGGATCGCATTCACCGCTTCGGCCGCGTAAGCGGAGGCGTCGGCCAGGCGATCCTGCGCGGCCCGCGATCGGCGACGCACGCCGCGCCCGGAGAGAATCAGCGGAAAGACGATCAGGGGAATCGCGGCGAGCACCAGGATCGAGAGCTTCGGACTGGTGATGACCATCATCACGACCGCCCCGGTGAAGAGGAACGCGTTGCGCAGAAGGATCGAGATCGAGACGCCGAACACCGCCTTGACCTGCGTCGCATCCGCCGTGAGACGCGAAATGATCTCGCCCGACAGCGAGCGGTCGAAGAAGGCCGGGTCGAGCTGGGTCAGCCGGCGAAACACGGCGGTGCGCAGATCCGCCACCACCCGCTCGCCCAGCGTCACCACCGTGTAGTAGCGGGCGCCGCTGGAGAGGGCGAGCACCGCGACCACACCGATCAGCGCCGCAAAGTAGGTGTCGATGACCCCCTGCCCCTCCGGCGAGAAGCCGTGATCGATCACCCGGCGCAGAGCGAGCGGGACCACCAGGGTCGCACCGGACGCGGCCAGCAACGCCAGGAAGGCAGCGAGCATCCGGCCGCGATAAACCATCGCGAAGGGAATCAGCGGGCGCAGCGAACCCAGCGGTGCCTTCGGCCGGGCTTCCCCGGAAGATTTCTTGTCACGGCCGCGAGCCATGGTGCCTCGTCATCATTGGTCTTCAAGGAAAAGCGACCGACCGGCGGCCTCTTCGATCGGCGCACGCTTGTCGGGCGAAGGTGCGTGGGGTATAGGCGCGCCTTCATCCGATTGCGCGTGATCTATGGCCGCGGGCCGCCAGACGGGCCGGTCGGCTTGGCTATTCAAGGATTTCGTCATGGCAAAGAGCGCGGCCGACAAGGCCAAGGGTACCGAGCATCCCGACTACCACTTCATCAAGGTCGTGATGACCGACGGGTCCGAGTACATGACCCGGTCGACCTACGGCAAGGAGGGTGACACCCTCAACCTCGACATCGACCCCAACACCCATCCGGCCTGGACCGGTGGCGAGCAGAAGATGCTCGATCGCGGCGGTCGCGTTTCGCGCTTCAACTCGCGTTTCGGTGCTGAGATGCCGCGTACGGCCTTTATCAACTCGCGACCATCGCCTGGACGTCGGTTTCAACGTCGAAGTCCAATCTCGTTTCGGGGGTCATCGCGGGACAGTCGGCCCGGCCAAGCGGCCGGGCCCCCGGTGTCGCTTCAAGAGGCGGATGCCGGGGCGAAGGCGGAGCGCAGGAGGCTCAGTTGCGCCACCACCGGACTCTCCTGGGGAAGCGGCGACGGGCGCTCGTCGGCGATCAGTCCATCCAGATGCAGGATTCGGGTGTGGAGCCGGCGTGAACGGACGATGAGATCCTGGAGGGTGGGCGGCAGCACGCCGAATACCTCGCTGCGGAAAGTCTCCGGCGTGGTCAGCCGGACGCGGGTCTTTTCCTGCATCGCCTCGGCCGGGGTCAGCTCCCCTTCCGAGACGGCGCGCTGCACCAGAAGCCAGGATGCGATCTGCATCAGGCGGGTGGTGAGACGCATGCTCTCGCTGGCGTAGCTGAGCGTGCCATCTCGGGACATCAGCCGGGACTCCTCGCGGCCCGTGCCGTCGAGATAGGCGGCGGCTTCCTCGACCAGGGTCATGCCCTCGCGGAAGAGCGTCTTGAACGCATCGGATGTGACGTAGGTGTCACCGAAATTCACCCAGTCGCGCTCGTCCCGGAACATGACGTCGTATCCGCTCATAGTGCCTCCTGTGCCGCAACCGGGATGATGCGTCCCGTGGTGGGACGAAAGCGGCGCGCTTGTCCCTTGTTGCGCAACTCTAGCGCCGAACGCCGAGGCACGCGGCCTTTACCGGACGTTAACGTTAATTGAGGCGATCGGTGCCGCTGAAGGGGGGGCGCCGGAGGGCAGGCCCGGTGCGGAGGCTTGCGAGAGGACTTGGTGCAAGATCCTGGCCCAAGATCCTGGCGAAGACCCTCGTGAAGACACGCGCCATGAAAAAAAGGCCGCCCGGTTCGGGGCGGCCTGAAAAGCGAGTTTCGGGAGGAGTCCAGGCGTGCGGACCGGAGGTTCGCGCGGTGTCCGGGATCGCCGAACAGGATCACAGGATGCCGCAGCTTGGTTAATGAAAGGTTGCGCCTGGCGACCAGCTTGCCGACGAGCTTCGCAACCAATTCGGCGGCGAATCGGGAGTGGACCTTGGCACCGATCCCGTTTGCCGATTTCGACGCCTGACGGTCATCTGGAATTGACTTGCAGGGGTCGTTGCCGCATAAGCCGCGCCATCGCGACGCGGCGCCCTTGATGGGCGCTGTTCGCGCTTGCAGACACATTTCAGGGCGAGTGAATATCCGGCGCAGCCTTCGGTGCGGCCCGGATCGATCCTCGGCCATTCGGAGATCGCGCCATGAAGAGAACCTATCAGCCCAGCAAGCTCGTGCGTAAGCGCCGTCACGGTTTCCGTGCCCGCATGGCGACCGCTGGCGGCCGCAAGGTCATCGCTGCCCGTCGCGCCCACGGTCGCAAGAAGCTCTCGGCCTAAGGGCTTGGCGGCGCCGTCACGGCGGCGCGCCACACCATCATGTCACCCAGGGACCGCAGGACCGGCAGCGAGATCGGGTCGACCTTGTCGACGATCGGGAGGCTGACGCGGCGCTCCGAGTTCCTGGCGGCTGCCAGCGGGCGTCGTTTCCACAACGAACGTCTATCGGCGCAGGGCCTGATCCGTGCCGTGGACCCGTCTCTGGACGGTTCAACCCACGATCAGCCCGGCGACGGGCTGCGTATCGGCTTCACCATTACGAAGCGCGTCGGTCACGCCACGGAGCGCAATCGCATCCGGCGGCGTCTTCGTGCTGCCGTGACGCAGGCCGCTGGCGACCTGCCGGTCCGCCCGGCCGATGTGGTGCTGGTGGCCCGACGACCGGCACTGCATGCCCCTTTCGCGACTCTCATCGACGATCTGCGCCGCGCCGTCTCGGTCGTGACCAAGCCGCAGGGCCCGAAATCCGACCCGGCGGAGTCGCGTCCCGGCCGGCGCGGACGCGGCAAAGGCGCGCCTGCGTCTGGCGCATCGGCGACGGCTCCGGTATTGGCCTCGGGCGCGACGGCCTCCGTCGCGGTGCCCGGTTCCGGACCGGCTCGCGCGAACGCGCCCTCCCCACTTCCCAACGCATGCGACGGACCAACCGATGGGTAATGACAAGACGAACATGATCGTCGCGATCGCCTTATCGCTGGCGGTCCTGCTCGGCTGGAACTACTTCATCGCCGCCCCACGCGTGGAGCAGCAACGCCAGGCCGCCTTGCAGAACAGGGCAGCGACGGAAGCGACGGGTCAGGCTGCCGGTCCGGACGGCGTGCCGAGCGCAAGTCCGAAGGAAGGCGGCCCGGCCAGTCCCGTCCCCGGCACCCTGCCGGGCGCTTCGAGCGCTGGCGGCATTGTCTCGCGTGAAACCGCGATTGCTCGCTCGCCGCGGGTGACCATCGATACGCCGGCGCTGGCCGGCTCCATCGCCCTGAAGGGCGGCCGCATCGATGACGTCTCGCTGAAGAATTACCACGAGACCGTCGACGACAAGAGCCCGAATATCGTCCTGCTCTCGCCCACCGGCACCGAGAATCCGTACTACGCCGAATTCGGCTGGGTCGGTCAGAATGCCGGGCCGCTGCCCAACGGCGATACGGTGTGGACGGCCGACGCCAACACCCTGGCACCGGGCAAGCCGGTCACGCTGAGCTACGACAACGGCGCCGGTCTGTTGTTCAAGCGCATCATCGCGGTGGACGACAAGTTCCTGTTCACGGTCCGCGACGAGGTCGAGAACAAGGGCGGCAACGCCGTCAGTCTCTATCCCTACAGCCTCGTCTCGCGCTGGGGTAAGCCGCACACCCAGGGCTATTACGTGCTGCACGAAGGCATGATCGGCGTGCTCGGCGCCGACGGCCTGCAGGAATACACCTATGATCACCTCGCCAAGGAACCGGCGCTCGGCAATGCCAGCACCAAGGGCAAGACCTGGACGGGCGTGACCGGCGGCTTCGTCGGCATCACCGACAAGTACTGGGCCGCTGCTGCCATTCCCGACCAGGCGACGCCCTATACCGGTAGCTTCACTGAGCGGACCGACGGCGCCACCAAGGTCTACCAGGCCAATGTCCTCGGCAACGTCCAGGTGGTCCAGCCTGGCGCCTCCGTGACCACGACGCAGCAGCTCTTCGCCGGTGCGAAGGAAGTGAACACCATCAACGCCTATCAGGCGAACCAGAACATCAAGCAGTTCGACCTGCTGATCGACTGGGGCTGGTTCCACTTCATCACCAAGCCGATGTTCCGGGCACTGGACTTCTTCTTCCACCTGTTCGGCAATTTCGGCATCGCGATCCTGGTGGTGACCCTCTGCCTGAAGCTGCTGTTCCTGCCGATCGCCAACAAGTCCTATCAGTCCATGGCCAAGATGAAGGCCGTGCAGCCCGAGATGGCTTCGATCCGCGAGCGCTATGCTGACGACAAGATGAAACAGCAGCAGGCGATGATGGAGCTGTACAAGAAGGAGAAGATCAATCCGGTTGCCGGCTGCTGGCCGGTGCTGATCCAGATCCCGGTCTTCTTCGCGCTGTACAAGGTCCTGTTCATCACCATCGAAATGCGGCACGCGCCGTTCTTCGGGTGGATCCAGGATCTGGCGGCGCCCGATCCGACCAATATCCTCAACCTGTTCGGCCTGCTTCCCTTCGCGGCACCCGACTTCATTCACCTCGGCATCTGGCCCATCATCATGGGCATCACGATGTTCATCCAGATGAAGATGAACCCCGCGCCGCCGGACCCGGTTCAGGCGCAGATCTTCACCTTCATGCCGATCGTGTTCACCTTCATGCTGGGCTCGTTCCCCGCCGGTCTGGTAATCTACTGGGCCTGGAACAACACCCTGTCGGTGATCCAGCAATACGTGATCATGCGACGGAACGGGGTGAAGGTAGAGCTCTGGGACAACCTGCGGGGCATGTTCCGGCGCAAGACCGCCGACAAGAACGCCGTCGCCAAGAGCTGATCGCTTCGTTGATACGCAGGACGACGCTTCCCCACCCGGTCCTCTCCGTTTCGCAACGGGGAGGACTTCCTGTTTTCGGTGTGTCGGCTCGCGAGAGTGGTGGGCACGCCCTCTCCTTCGTCCGGAGCCGCCCGATGTCCCAAGCCGAAGACGATGCCGCCCTGCTGGAGGCCGGTCGCCTGCTGTTTGCCGGTGCAGCCGATTTCATCGCCTCCGCTCCGAACGTGCCCGCCCTGCCGCCGATGAAAGGCGTCGAGATCGCGTTCGCGGGCCGCTCCAACGTCGGCAAGTCGAGCCTCGTCAATGCGCTCACCGGCCGCAACACCCTGGCGCGGACGTCGCACACGCCGGGACGGACGCAGCAGCTGAACTTCTTCGATATCGGCGGCCGGCTCACCCTGGTCGACATGCCCGGCTACGGCTACGCGGCCGTGGAGAAGACCAAGGTCGAAGCCTGGACCGACCTGATCCACGACTACCTGAAGGGTCGATCGAATCTCGCCCGCGTCTTCATGCTGATCGATTCGCGCCACGGCCTGAAAAGCATCGACACCGACGTCCTCGACGGCCTCGACAAGGCCGCCGTGAGCTACCAGATCGTATTGACCAAGGGCGACGCGCTGAAGAAATCCGAAATGGATGCCCGCATCGCCGGGGTGCAATCCGCCATCGCCCGGCGCCCGGCGGCCTATCCGGAGATCCTGCTCACCTCGAGTCGCGATGATCGCGGCGTGCCGGAACTGCGTGCCAGCGTCGCCCGGCTGCTCCAGGAGCGCGGCGCATGAAGGGCCTTGATCGCGCCCTCCTGGCGCTCGGCGCCCTCGCCGGGCTCCTCGGCGTCGCGGCGAGCGCGGCCTCTGCTCATGTCAGCGGGGCCGACAGCCTGAAGACCGCGGCGCAGTTCCTGCTGTTTCACGCGCCCGCACTTCTCGCCCTCGCCGCACTTTCAGCGACGGGCACGACGCATCGGCCGGTCACGCGCCTTGCCGGCGCCGGCCTCGTCCTTGGGCTCACGCTGTTCGCCGGCGATCTCGCCCTGCGGGCATTGCACGGCACGGCACTGTTTCCCATGGCGGCGCCGATCGGTGGCGTCCTGCTGATGGGGGGCTGGTTGCTGATCGCCGTCGCGGCGCTCATTCCGACCCGGCGTTGAATCCGATCGTCATCGAGGCGATCAGGCGCCTCGCGGCCGACGTTCCAGCGCCGGTGGCCTTCGCCATTGGCACCGTCTGAGTCTGCAACCGACGTCGAGCCGGTGATCGCTCGCGCTTGGGCGCCAACGATTGGCTTGTCGCAGTCATCGGTGTGACGACCGGCGACGTTGCGGTGCGACGTCAAGCGGAGGCTGGACGCGGATACGTCGCCGCATTGGCGCCAAGCCGAAGGTCGATCAGCCCACCCCGTCGCCAGGATCGACGCACAGCCCCCTACCTGATCAGGGGTGGCAGAGGCGGCGATACGCCCTCGGGGAGCGCCGTCCGCGCCATGTTCATGCTCATGGCGAGCAGCGTGTAGTAGCCATTGATCCCCGCCATCTCCACGGCGGCCTGCTCGCCGAAGGTCTGAACCGCACGCGCGTAGGTGGTGTCGCTGACCGCCTTGTTGTGGTGCAATTCCGTCGAGAACGCGTAGACCAGCGTCTCCTCTGGGCCCATCGCGTCCGGCCGCCGGCCTTCCTGAATCGCCGCGACGATGGCCGGATCGAGGCCCGCCTTCAGGGCGATCGGCGCGTGAATGTGCCACTCCAGTTGCTGCGTCCATTCCCGGGCGGTGATCAGGATGATGAACTCGCTCAAGCGCAGGGGCAGCACGCTGCGGTAGCGCAGGTGCAGGCCCATGGTGCTGGCATTGGTCATCAATTCGGGACTGCGCAGCAGCGGCACGAATGGCCCGAACACCGGTGTCTGGCGCGCGCCCAGGAAGGCCTCCGCCGCAGCCTTCTGTTCGGCGCTGAGGGCATCGGCCGGTATCGGCGGCAGGCGGTCTTGGGCCAAAGCGGACGAACTCCCGACAAGAAGGATCGACAGGACCGGGAGGATGGCGAACCGCATGAGTTTGCTCCTCCCGTCCGGCTTCCGGCTCCTGCCTACGGCATTACCGGCGGGTGATAGGTCAGCGTGAAGGCCAGGGCCCAGAGCAGGAACAGCACCACCGGCAGGTGGATGAGAAGCTGCAGGAAGCTGAATCCGACGATATCGCGCGCCTTCAGTCCGAGAATGCCGAGCAATGGTAGCATCCAGAAGGGGTTGATCAGGTTCGGCAAGGCCTCGGCCGCGTTGTAGACCATCACGGCCCAGCCGAGATGGACCTGCAGTTCGTTGGCCGCCTGCATCACGTAGGGCGCTTCCAGCAGCCACTTGCCGCCACCCGAAGGCACGAAGAAGCCGAGCACCGCCGAGTAGACACCCATCGAAATTGGGAAGCTGCCCGTGGTGTTCAGGCTGACGAAGGCGTGGGTGATGACCTCGGAAACCGAGATGCCGGCCGCGTTCTTCGGCCCGGTCAACATTGCGCTGATGGCTGCGTAGAGCGGGAACTGGATCAAGATGCCGGCGGTCGCCGGCACGGCCTTCGCCACCGCCACGAGAAAGCGCTTGGGGCGCCAATGCAGCAGCAGACCGAGAGTGATGAACAGCAGGTTGTAGGTGTTGAGGTTCGAGATCGCGGTGATCCAGGATTGGCGCGCGAACTCCTGGTAGATCCAGCCGCCCGCGATCACCACCAGCAGGATCGTCAGGATCGGGGAATGCTCCAGCCACTCGCCGGGCTGCTCGGGCCGCCCGAGATCGGTCTTTTCGCGGGCAACGTTCACGCCGAGATCCTCGGCGGTCACGGCCGTGTTCGGACGCGGCGCCGATGCGTAGGCGATGATCACCGACATCACGAACAGAACCGCGGCGATCAGCATCGACTGCCACAGGAAGATGGTCTCACTGAAGGGGATCACGCCGGTGATCGGCAGGAGCGCCTTGGGCAGGCTCGCAGCATTGGCCTGGAGCTGGGCCGCCGACGAGCTGAGGCCCATCGCCCACGTGGCGCCGAGCCCCAGATAGGCGGCGGCTCCGGCGGCGCGGTAATCCATGCGGAGTTCGGTGCGGCGGGCCAGGGCGCGGGCGAGCAGGCCGCCGAAGATCAGACTGAGGCCCCAGCTCAGGAACGAGGACAGCATGGTCGCCGCGGCCACGAACCCGACGGCCCCACGCCCGGATTTCGGGATGGCGGCGAGGCGGTCGATCAGCGCCTGGACCGGTGGCGCCGTCGCCACCACGTAGCCGCCGATCGTCACGAAGGCCATCTGCATGGTGAACGGGATCAGGCTCCAGAAGCCATCGCCGAAGCTCTTGGCAATGGCGGGAGCCGGTGCCCCGTTGGCCAGGGCGCCCAGCGCCACGATGACCACAGCGATGGCCACGAAGATGAAGGCATCCGGAAACCACTTCTCAGCCCAGGCGGTAAACCGGATGCCGGCCCGTGACAGGGCGCTCTCCATCGCGGCGGAGTCGGCCTTTCGCTCCGGCGTGGGTGTCGACATCGGGACGTCCTGAGAATGAGGGAAGCAGTGGTGCGCGCGCATTCTCCGCAAATGCTGCCGCTGCTCAAGGTGAATTCACGCCCGTTCACAAGCTTGACGTCGGTTTGTCAGGCGGTCGGTGACTGCGAGGATTGCGCCTTCAGGCTTCCTTGATGGTTCGACCGCGATGATCACGGGGCTTGGCGTAAAAGGTCCGGCGAAAAAAGGTTTGGCGTGGAAGGACTGTCGGTGACGGAGATCTTGAAGGTCCGTGACCTCGATACGCGGATGGCGGAGCGTCGGCGCGGAAGCGCGGCCGTACGCGACCTGCGGCGTCCGGACGAGGATACGGGCGCCTCGGACAATCCGTTCCTGTCTCCGCTCGGCTGGCTCGGTGCCGTTCTCCTGAACATGGCGCTGGTCCTTCTCGTCGGATTGAGCGCCGTGCTGGTCCCGCCCCTGCTGGCCTGCCGCGAGCAAGGGGCACGGGGCTTCTTTGCCGGCGACACCTTTCAGACCTGCGCCGTCCGGGGCATCGGCGCCCGCTTCCGGGATCTCGACGGCCGCCTCCGGCGGGTGATCCTGCATTCGGGACAGTAAACCTCTAAAACGGCGAGGCCCGCGGCGGCGGGAGCCGTCGCGGGCCTTTCTGATCGCGTCGTGCGGAACCGATCAGTTCAGAGTCACGCTCTCCGGACGGCGCTCGGTGCTGAGGCCGGACTTGCCGACCGTGAGACCAAGCGGACCGACCTGCACCGGCACGGCTTCCCCGTCGTGGATCAACCCCGACAGGAGCTGCTCGGCCAGCCGGTCCTGCACCGCCTTCTGGATCACCCGCTTCAGGGGGCGCGCCCCGTAGGCCGGGTCGTAGCCCTTGTCGGCGAGCCAGTCGCGCGCCTCAGGCTCGACGTCGAGGGTGATCTTACGCTCGTCGAGGAGCTTCTGCAGGCGCTTCAACTGGATCTCGACGATCGCCCCCATCTCGGACCGCTTCAGGCGGTGGAAGAGGATGATCTCGTCGATCCGGTTGAGAAATTCCGGCCTGAAGTGGCTGCGCACCACTCCCATCACCTCCTCGCGCACGGCATCGGTGTCGTCGCCGTCGCCCTGATTGACGAGGTATTCCGAACCGAGATTCGAGGTCATGATCAGGAGCGTATTGCGAAAATCCACCGTCCGCCCCTGGCCGTCCGTCAGGCGCCCGTCATCGAGCACCTGCAGCAGGACGTTGAACACGTCCGGATGCGCCTTCTCGATCTCGTCGAACAGCACGACCTGATAGGGACGACGCCGCACGGCCTCGGTGAGCGCACCGCCCTCCTCGTAGCCGACATAACCCGGAGGCGCGCCGATCAGCCGGGCCACGGAGTGCTTCTCCATGTATTCCGACATGTCGAGGCGAACCAGCGCCGTGTCGTCGTCGAACAGGAAGCCGGCCAAAGCCTTGGTCAGCTCGGTCTTTCCGACGCCGGTCGGCCCCAGGAAGATGAACGAGCCGATCGGCCGGTTCGGATCCTGGAGGCCGGCGCGAGCCCGACGGACGGCAGTCGCCACCGCCTCTACCGCCTCGCGTTGACCGACCACGCGCTCGCCCAGCGCGTTCTCCATAGCCAGGAGTTTGTCGCGCTCGCCCTCCAGCATCTTGTCGACGGGCACCCCGGTCCAACGCGAGACGACGCCCGCGATATGGGCCGGCGTCACCGCCTCCTCGACCATGCCGTCGCGCACGATGGCGCTCTCGGCCTGCGCCTCGATCTCGGCGAGTTGACGCTCCAGGCCCGGGATCACCCCGTAGGCGAGTTCGCCGGCGCGCTGGTACTGGCCCTGACGCTGGGCCGAGGCGAGGTCGTTGCGGGCCTCGTCGAGCTTCTTCTTGAGCTCGGCGGCCGCCCCCAACTTGTCCTTCTCGGCCTTCCAGCGCGAGGTGATCGCGGCGGACTGTTCCTCGAGGTCGCCCAGCTCCTTCTCCAGCCGCACCAGACGGTCGCGGGAGGCGGAGTCGGTCTCCTTCTTCAGGGCCTCGCCCTCGATCTTCAAGCGCACGATCTCGCGGTCGATATTGTCGAGCTCCTCAGGCTTCGAATCGACCTGCATGCGCAGGCGCGACCCGGCCTCGTCCATCAGATCGATGGCTTTGTCCGGCAGGAAACGATCGGTGATGTAGCGGTTCGATAGGGTCGCGGCCGCTACCAGCGCCGCATCCTGGATGCGTACGCCGTGGTGCTGCTCGTACTTCTCCTTGATTCCGCGCAGGATCGAGACCGTATCCTCGACCGTCGGCTCGGACACGAAGACAGGCTGGAAGCGCCGCGCCAGGGCGGCGTCCTTCTCCACGTGCTTGCGGTACTCGTCCAGCGTGGTCGCGCCGACGCAGTGGAGCTCGCCCCGTGCCAGAGCGGGCTTCAGCAGGTTCGAGGCGTCCATCGCCCCGTCCGCCTTGCCAGCCCCGACGAGGGTGTGCATCTCGTCGATGAACAGGATGATGCCGCCTTCCGCAGCCGTGACCTCGGAGAGCACACCCTTCAGTCGCTCCTCGAATTCGCCGCGGTATTTCGCACCGGCGATCAACGATCCCATGTCGAGAGCGAGAAGGCTCTTGTCGCGCAAGGATTCCGGCACGTCGCCGTCGACGATGCGCAACGCCAGCCCCTCGACGATGGCAGTCTTGCCGACACCGGGCTCGCCGATCAGGACGGGGTTGTTCTTGGTGCGCCGCGACAGGACCTGGATCGTGCGGCGGATTTCCTCGTCGCGACCGATCACCGGGTCGAGCTTGCCCTCGCGCGCCGCTTCCGTGAGATCGCGGGCGTATTTCTTGAGCGCATCGTAGGCGTTCTCGGCAGTCGCGTTGTCGGCGGTGCGGCCCTTGCGGAGCGCGTTGATGGCGCCATTGAGCGACGCGGCCGTTACGCCGGCAGCCGCGAGCGCCCGGCCGGCTTCGGTGTCCTTTTCGACCGCGAGGGCGAGCAGCAGGCGCTCGACGGTGACGTAGCTGTCGCCGGCCTTCTCGGCGGCCTTCTCGGCCGTGTCGAACAGGCGCACGAGTTCGCGCGTCGCCTGCGGCTGGGACGCGTTGCCGGACACCTTCGGCTGCTTGGCGAGCCAGGCTTCGGTCTGTGCGAGCGCAACCCGCGACTGGCCGCCCGCCCGGTCGATCAGACCGGCGCACAGGCCCTCGGGATCGTCGAGCAGGACCTTCAGGATATCGCCCGGCTGGAATTGCGGATGGCCCTCGCGCATCGCGAGGCTCTGCGCGGCCTGCACGAAGCCGCGGGCGCGTTCGGTATAGATCTCGAAATTCATCGGTGTTCCACCTCCCCGTGTCGGCTCGACCCACCGCCCGCTTCACGCGGCACGGCCGATCGCCGAGACGTCGCCCCCACGGCCGGTGCCGCTGGGGACCCCGGCGCCACATCGCCACCGGTCACCAGGATGTGGTGTTGCATATCGGCACCACAAGGGTTCGGAACGCGACGGATTTCAGAGCCGGTGCGGACTTGCGCTGCGCCGCTTTTCAGGGCCACGCTTGGCACATGACCGACTCCCCCTGCCTGCACCTCGACGCCCTCTATCGCTACCCGGTGAAGGGGCTCTCGCCCGAGGCGATAACGCAGGCGAGCCTGACGGCGGGGGATTATTTTCCAGGAGACCGCCTGTTTGCGGTGGAGAACGGCCCTTCGGGCTTCGATCCGGAGGCTCCGGTCCATCAGCCGAAGATCAAGTTCCTGATGCTCATGCGCGACGAGGCGCTGGCGCAACTCGACACGCGCTACGACCCTCAGGATGGAACCTTGACGATCCGCCAGGGCGGCACGGTGGCGATACGCGGCGACCTCGCCCGTCCGGAGGGACGTGCAGCCATCGAGGCCTTCCTGACCAAATACATACCAGGGTCCTTACGTGGACCGGCCAAGGTTTTGACCGCGCCGGCGGGATACCGATTCACGGATTCCCCGCGCGGCTTCGTCTCGCTCCTCAACCTCGCCAGCGTCGCAGCCCTGGAGGATCTCACCGGCGCAGCCGTGGACCCGCTGCGCTTCCGGGCGAATCTGCACGTCTCGGGGCTGGCACCCTGGGCCGAACTCGATCTCGTCGACCGCACGATCACGACGACGGGCGGGGTGCGCCTCCACATCCACAAACGGACCCAGCGCTGCGCGGCGACGAATGTCGATCCGGCGACGGGCCAGCGCGACCTCGCGATCCCGCGCACACTTGCCCAGCACCTCGGCCACACCGATTGCGGCGTCTACGCCGAGGTGCTGGCAGGCGGCGTACTGACCACGGGAGAGACCTTGACGCTCACCTGAATCGGGCTTTCCCCGCAGACCCACATCGGCCGGCGCCGAGGGTTCAGATCGCGTCGCGGCGCACGAGGACGATGGCGGCGGCGTAGCCGGCCCGGCGCAGGTGACGCAGATCGGCGTGGCGACGTTCGCAGGTCACCTTGAGATAACGATCATCGCCGCCGGGCAGACCTGTCGAGGCCGCCAGGGTCTGCCCGTGCATCAGGCACTCCATCGGCGTTCGCGCCGGCGAGACGATGATGTCGAGGGCGGTGTCGCGCGAGCAATCCTTGGCCAAGAGGGTCGCGGCGCAAACGAGGGCAACGGACAGCAATTCGGACATGACGGACCCCTTGTTCGAGATGGCGAATAAGGTCCGCGGGATGGCTCCGGCGTTCGAGCGGCCGCGTGATCGTTGCCTTGGTGTTCCTCGTCTCGTTGTTCTTGGAAGAAGCTTTTCCCGAGTCAGGCCAAGCATGGCGTGTGCCAGCATCGGTTCTTATCGTTGGACGCAGTGCCGTCAGCGATGACGCGCGCGACAATTGACCTGTCGTGGTGCTGTCAGCCGCGCGTCCGCAGCCAATGCGGCTCGGGCTCCGAGCGCGGCAGAAGGGCTGCGACCGCGTCGAGATCGACCGTGAAATGGTCGGTCAGGAGCCGCCACATCTCGGAGGAAGACCCGGCCTGCGGGCCGAGTTGATCGACCGCGATGGCGATATGGCTGGGATGGAGCAGCGTGGGACGCGGATGGAACGGATCGGCATTCAGCATGGTGCAGGATCCCCGGCGATGGGACGATCATCAATCATCAACCTTAAGGAAGGCTTACGCTGAGCGAAGCTGGAACGGTCGGGAGCATTGGACACGCGCCCGCAGTACCGAACCGTCCCATCGCCTTGCCGGCCCTGGCGAAATCCGTCGCTCCCTCGCGAAATTCGTACCGGTGCTGCTTCGCACCGTCGCGTGGCTGCGTTAGAAGCCCGGCGTCGCGCGCGGTGCCCGACGCGCCATCGAGGACGAGCCCCACGATGAAAGAACCGCTGCCCAACGTTCATGTGCGCGCCGAGGTGCTGGTCCAGGCCCTGCCGCACATGCAGCGCTACGATCAGGAAATCGTCGTGATCAAGTATGGCGGCCACGCCATGGGCGACCGCGCGGCGGCCGAGGATTTCGCCGAGGACATCGTGTTGCTGGAGCAGTCCGGCCTGAAGCCGATCGTCGTCCATGGCGGCGGCCCGCAGATTGGTCGGATGCTCGGTCGACTCGGCATCGAATCGGAGTTCCGCGGCGGCCTGCGCGTCACCGACGAGGCCACCGTCGAGGTGGTCGAGATGGTTCTGGCCGGTTCGATCAACAAGCAGATCGTCGGTTGGATCTCGGCCGAGGGCGGTCGCGCGGTCGGTCTTTGCGGCAAGGACGGCAACATGGTCCGGGCCAAGAAGGCCACCCGCACCATCATCGATCCCGAGAGCCAGACCGAGCAGGAAGTCGACCTCGGCCTCGTGGGCGAGCCCGAGCATGTCGAGCGTGGAGTGCTCGACGCGGTGCTGAAGGCGGAACTGATCCCCGTCCTCGCACCGGTGGCGTTCGGGGCCGATGGCCAGACCTACAACGTCAACGCCGACACGTTTGCGGGCGCGATCGCGGGCGCCCTGCGGGCCAAGCGCCTGCTGCTGCTCACCGACGTCCCGGGCGTGCTCGACAAGGACAAGAAGCTGATTCCCGAGCTGTCGATCGACGATTGCCGCCGGCTCATCGCCGATGGGACCATCACCGGCGGCATGATCCCGAAGGTGGAAACCTGCATCTACGCGCTGGAGCAGGGCGTCGAGGCGGTCGTCATCCTCGATGGGAAGGTCAGCCACGCCGTGCTGCTGGAGCTGTTCACCGATTACGGTGCCGGCACCCTCATCCGCCGGGGCTGACCCGGCCGCCTGCCTCGCGCTCACATCGCGCGAGGCATCGCCTTCGGCCGGAAGGCCACGAGGGTCATATCATCGCGGCGGCCTTCGCCGGCCCGGTAAGCCGCAAGGCTCGTGTCGAGGATCGCCACCTGCTCCGACAAGGGTGCCTGCTGGTGGCTGGCGAGGATGTCCATCACGCCGCGATGGCCGAGGAGACGCCGGGTTGGCCCCGCGCCGCCCATCTGGTCGGTAATGCCATCGGTCATCAGGTAGAGGGTCATCCCGGGAGTGACGCGCAGGCGCGACTCCTCAATGGCGATGTGTTCGCCCGTTCGCCGAGGATAGCCGATCCCGCGCTTGGCACCGCGGATGCGGGTCACCGCCGCGCCGTCGATGGTGGTCAGGGCCGTGCCGGCACCGGCAAAGCGAATCTCCGCCGCCTCCGGGTCCCAGATGCAGAGGCCGCAGTCGAGCCCGTCATCCGATTCCGAGCCGCGGCCATCCTGGCGCAGTTGCGTCCGTACCATTCCGTCAAGGGCCACCAGGATGGCGGCGGGATCACGCAGGCCGCGCTCGTGGATCAGCCGGTCCAGGGCCGTGGCGACGATGAGGGTGAGGAAGGCGCCTGGCACGCCGTGCCCGGTACAATCGGCGACCAGCAGGATGCCGAGCCCGTCGATCTCCTCGAGCCAGAAATAATCGCCGCCTACGAGATGCAGCGGCTCCCATAGAACCGCGACCTCGAGGCCGGTACCATCGAGGGCTTTGCGGTCGGGAAGGACCGAACTCTGGATGCGCCGGGCATAGCCGATGCTCTCCATGACGAGGTGGTTGGCGTCCGCGAGCTTGCGATGAGCCTGCTCCAATTGCTGCAGAAGCTGCTTCGCCTCGTCCCCGGAGCGCAGACCGTCGACCATACGGTTGAAGGCCTGAGAAATGACGTCGATCTCGTTGCTGGCCCGGAAGGCCCCGTCGAGTTCCACCGCCACCCAGCGCTTGTGCTCGACCTCGCGCATGGCGAGCAGCAGGCGCTTCAAGGGTGCCAGCACGTGGCGCCGCACGTTGGCGTGCAGGGTCAGAACAAACGCCAGCATCAGGATGAGACTGGTGACGACCGCGAGGATGCCCTGCTTCTCGGCATTGCTGCGCAGGTCCTCAGCCGAGATCGACAGGGTCAGCCGGCCCAGCGGCGCAGTGCCGGGGGCGGCAACCAGATCCGCCTGAGCGGAGATGAGTTCGAAGGACCGCGCGCGCCGCGTCTCGCCAAGGGTCATCAGCACCGTCCCGTTCGCATCGCGGAGCGTGGCTGAACGGAAAGCCGGGTCGAGGGTCAGAGCCTCCATCTGCCGGTGGTAGACCTGAGGACTGGCGCTCCACTCCGGGCGGGCAATGGAACTGGCGGTGATCGCCGCCATCAGGTCGGCCCGCTCGGTGTAGAGGTGCAGCTGGTCGCGATAGTTCACCCAGGCGATGCCGATCTGCGTCACCAGAACGACCACGGCGATGACGGGATAGATCCGCAGGAACAACGTGTGTGCGAGACTGTCGAGGTCGCGTCCCTGCGCCGAGCCGCGAAGCGCGCCGGGCCGCATGGTCCCGGGATCGTTGGAGGTCACGTCCAAGAATTCGGCAGCGCTCATGAAATCGCTGCTTCGCCGCGGACCGGCTCCCCGCAGGGAGCCGCCACGCTTCGATGCGGACGCCCCGCTGGCGGGCAAGGCTTCGGTGATGGCCTCGTCCGTCATGGCTGAACCGAATGCTCGGAGATCTCCGATGGGTCGGGCTTCGGCGCGACTCGGTTCCGGCCGCCATCCTTGGCGGTGTAGAGGGCCGCATCCGCCCGCTGCATCGCGCTCTCCAGGCTCTCCCCCTGCCGCGCCTGGGCGAGACCGATGCTCACCGTGATCGTCACCGCGGCGTCCATCGCTGGCACCGACGTCGCGGCGACCGCGTCCCGCAAGCGCTCGGCGAAAGCATGCCCGACCTCCAGGCTCGTATCCGGCAGGACAATGGCGAATTCCTCACCGCCGGTACGGCCGATGAAATCGAGGGTCCTCAGGTTGGCCCGGCAGGTCGTGACGAAGGACATCAGAGCGGCGTCCCCGGCCGCGTGACCGAAGCTGTCGTTGAGAAGCTTGAAGCGGTCGAGATCGAGCATGAGAATGCAGACCGGCGTGCCGCTGCGCTCGTGGCGCAGCCATTCGCGGGCCGCGATCTCCATGAACCGGCGCCGCGCGAAGGCACCCGTGAGATCGTCGGTGTCGGCCAGACGCCGCAATTCGGCCTCCAGTCGCGTCCGAAGCTCAATTTCACTGGAGAGCGCCGCGTTGAGCGACTGCAGATCACGGCGCTGCTCCGCGAGGCAATGATTGGCCTTTTGCAGCTCCAGCTGCATCCGGTCGCTCATCCGCACCAGACGGCGCTGCTCGCGGTAACCTCGGCGATAGGCATCGGCCAGGGCTTGGACGCCGCCAGCCACATCGGAGAGGCCGGAGAGCATCGCCTCCGTCCGGGTCAGCACGGCCTCTTCGGCGTCGTAGAGACTGAAGGAATCCGACGCCTTCTCCGGCGTGTTTCCAGTCGCGGCTCTGACTGCGCGCGTCATGCGGCTTCCCTCACCAGCTCGAAGCGTGCATGGGAGAAGTCGGCCGCGAAGTCCTCGCCCGCCTCCTCGATCGTCTCGTCGCCATCCAGGAAACGCCACTCGACCGTGACCCGACGTCCCTCTTCGGCGGCATCCTCGAGCGGCATGAAGAGGTTCATCAGCGCCTTGGCACTCGACGAGTTGAAGTAGGCCAGCCGGACCTCGAACACGATCGGGGTCTCGGACGCGATCGCCAGGTAGGCGCGCAGGGCCTGCAGCAACGGCCCGAAGAAGGCGGCCGCATCTTCGGGGTAGGATTCGCCCCGCAGGGACAGGTGCCCGGCCGCGAAGTCGAAGTCGACCTGCGGAGAGCGGTCCGTGGCGGAAATCTGGATTCGATCCATCGGTGGCAGGCTCGTCAGATATAGGCTTTGAGGCAGAAGAAGCTGCGCGCGGCGCCGAGCTCCTGAAAGTCGTACTCGACCGGCGCAGAGGACCGCCGTGCGATCTCGATCAGACCGATGCTTCCCCCGAGGCTGCCCTCATCCGGCGGCTGACGCAGCTTCTCGCGGTAGAACGCCTTCAGCTCATCGCTGTTGAGGCTGGCGATATGGTCGAGCCGGGCCCGCAGCGAGGGCACATCCGCCTCGGGCAGTTCGTTGCCGCAGACGACGTAGAAGCGCCCCGCTTCCATGCCGACGACGATGACCCCGTTGCTGATCAGTCCCGGCGAGGGTCCGGACGGCTGCGCGACCTTGTCGGCGGAGTATCGGATGACGTTCTGCGCCTGCTCGACGAAGATCGCGAAGACGCGCTTGGCCACGGTCGCGTCCGTTTCACCCTGGCTCATCCGCAACCTCAGGACCTCGCCGAGCGAGAAGAGGACATTCTCGGAGATGTCGCCGCCGAAGGAGAGAATAACGCCCTGACGCCGGGAGGCATCGAAGAAGTTCATGAAATCGCGAGCGAGCAAAGCAATTTCTCCCGGTTTACGGGGTCGTACGCCGCGGCACACCTTGCGCTGTACGGCCACACTGCAATAGCCGCTCGTTCGTATATGTCGGGTTAAGGTGATACGCCGGAAATTTCAACCGCATCTTGAGCAGCATATCGCCAGATCAATGCCGGCAATGCCTATTCACCATTCAAATATTGCCGGATTGCCTAAATGCCAATCATTTTACGCTGGAACAGAACGGCCTCGATCGCGACCTGATCTCATTGCGATGGCCTCATGCCGATGGTCTGGCCGGCCACCTGCTTGCCGGATCGCTGCGGCCATGCTCTGAAAAGGAGCGACGCCACGCTTTCCTTCTCGGAGTCCGGCCCCCACTTGGAGCGGCCGGGCTTCTCCGCCCACCCCGAACCGCATTGCGACACCGTGTTCCTGCCCGGCGAGATTCACTTTACCACCGCCCAGTCCCGCGGCTTTCGCCACGTCGATACCTGGGTCTTCGACCTCGACAACACGTTGTATCCCAGCGATGCGCGCGTCTGGCCACAGGTGGACGAGCGCATCACGCTCTACGTCATGCGCCTGTACGGCCTGGACGGGTTGTCGGCCCGCGCCCTGCAGAAATACTTCTATCATCGCTACGGGACGACCCTGAAGGCGCTGATGGTCGAGGCTGAGATCGACCCGCACGACTTCCTCGATTTCGCTCACGACATCGATCACTCCACGATCCGTCTCGACCCTGCCCTCGGGGACGCCATCGAACGGCTGCCCGGTCGCAAGCTGATCCTGACCAACGGCTCCCGCCGCCATGCCGAGAACGTCGCGGCCAAGCTCGGTATCCTCGACCATTTCGAGGACGTCTTCGACATCGCGGATGCGGATTTCGTTCCAAAGCCCGAACGCTCGACCTATGAGCGATTCCTGAAGCGCCACGGGGTCGACCCTCGTCGGGCAGCCCTGTTCGAGGACATCGCCCGCAACCTGGTCGTTCCGCACGATATCGGCATGTCCACCGTTCTCGTGGTGCCCCCGACGGTCGACCCGTTTCGCGAAGCCTTCGAGCAGGAGGCCGTGCGCGAGCCGCATATCGACCATATCACCAGCGATCTGGCCCGGTTCCTGGAACAGCGCGTACTGCCGGAACTCGTATGAACCGCGAGATCCCCCGGGACTGGACGTCGGCCCGAGCGCCGGGGCTCGCGGATTTCGAGGACCTGGCGCACGCCGCCTTCTCCAACCTTCCACTGGTGTTCCGCAACCTCTGCGCCGGCCTTGTCATCCACATCGAAGACTTTCCCGACGACGAGACCTTGCAGGAAATGGACTGCGACAGTCCCTTCGATCTCCTCGGTCTATTCCGCGGCATCGGCATGGCGCAGGGGGGCGATGTCGCGACCGGACAGATGCCGAACCAGGTCTGGCTCTATCGCCGCCCCCTTCTCGACGACTGGGCCGAACACGACGAGACCCTCGGCCATCTCGTCACGCACGTCCTCATTCACGAGATTGGCCATCATTTCGGCTTGTCGGACGCCGACATGGCGGCGATCGAGGCCGCTGCGGACGCGTAACCCCGCGCCCCCTTATCGGAAGCGATCGTCCGGCGCCCGAAAGACGTCCGCCGCTGTCGGGGTCAGGCCTTCAGCGCGGAGGGCAACAGACTGGCCTTGGGCCGGCGGGTTCGGAACTGCCCGCGCTCCACCGCCACGAAGACCAGGATGGCGACCGCCAGAGTGGTGAGCCACCACATCACGGTCATACCGACGCCGATACACGCGATGACGAACGCGGACGCGAAGGCCGCCATCGCTCCCGGCACCAGAACGGAGGCCTCGCGTCCCGCTCGGCGAATGGCGGCATACAGGGCGAACGCGGCGGCGAAAGCGCCCACCAGCCCGAGTTCGTACCAAAGTTCGAACAGCAGGGTGCGCGGCGCATTCATCGGCAGCAGGTTGACGAAGCGGCCGCGCAGGGCCGTCTCCAGGCCGTGCCCGGTGATGAGGCGCACCGGCTCGCTGGTGACGATCGTCTGCCATGCCTTTAGGCTGAGGACGCCGGGGGCGCGGCCGCCGAACAGGGTCGCGCCGATCGGGCGCGCCAGGAACGGGAGAACCGGACCGAGCACGAGAAGCGCCGCAGCGGTGCCCGCCAGGAGACGCGGAGTGGAAACCGGCCGGAAGGCGGTGAGCGCGAAGGCCACGGCTCCGATCGCGAGCGCGACCAGGGTCGTCGGGCCCGGGGAAATCAGGAGCGCCACCGACACAACCAGGCCGAGGCCAAGTGCCTCGCCATTGCGCCCGCGCGACCGAAGCCATGATACGGCAGGCCAGACGAACAGGATGAGAAGGATCAGACCTCGGTCCAGGATGGAATCCTCATCGGCGCGCAGGAAGCCTTGGCCGAACGGCCCTTGTCCCGTGAGCCCGAGCCCGATGGCGAACAGGGCTGCCGCCGCGACGCCCACCGGCAGGAGGTAGAGGTTGGCCGAACGCATCCGGTCGGGGAGAGCAAGATATCCCCCGATGGTCATCAGCAGGGTCGCGACGAGGTTGAGAAGCCGCTCGGTGGCGAGACTGAGGAACGGAGTCCAGATCAGCGACAGCGCCGACCACAGGATCACCAGGGCGCCGGCCAGGAAAGCGGACGAACGAAGCAGGCGCGTCGAGGCCGGCCGGACCGAACGGGACTTGCCGTCAATGGCGCTGGCCAGCACCAGCAGCGCAATGGAGATCGGTGCGAGGATCACGACCGCGCGCCGGGCGACTTGAGCGGCGACCGGCATGACCACGAACAGGCCGATGAAGCCGATCCGGCGCAGAAGCGCGGCGGCGTCGAGGGCTGGATCGATGGAGGTGATAGGCGCGCGCGGCATGGGTTCGATTAAGGCCGTGAATCGACGCCAGGATGGGGCCCGCGTGCTGAGGCACAGACCCTAGTCCACCCAGTTCGGCTGGGCTGTAGACGTCGTGCAACAGTCGGGCCTCCGCGGCCCGGCGCTCTGGTTCATGCCCGCCGGGGCACGGGTCGCGTGCGTCGGCCGACGACGCGCTGGCCGAGATCCACAAGCAGGCGAAGACCCGCCCAGGCGACGAGAAAGCCGAGCAGTCCTGCCGTCACGCCATCGGCCGTCGTGGGAATGGCGGGCGCGTAGTCCTGATAGGTTGCGCGCGCGAGAGCGAGGTCGGGATCACGCAGCAGGACGACGACGCGTCCGAGAGGCCCGGCTGCCTCTGCGAGCGCTTGGCGCTGCCGGGTCAACGCAGCGAGGCGCGCGATGTCCTGGCGAGCTGCCTCGCCGCGGCGGGCCACCAGTGCATCGCCGTCGCTGCGCAGGCGTGCGACAGCATCGTCCCGGCTTCGGCCAGTCGCGACAGCATCGGCTTCGAAGCCGGAGACGAGACGGCGGAGTTCATCAAGGGTGCCGCCGAGTCGCTGGGCATATTGCTGAGCGAATTCCGGGGCCTGCGCCGCGATGGCGCCAACGAGGAGCCCGAGGGCGAGCCCGAGAGTGCGTAGGACGCGAAACATCGGCACCTCTGCGCGCTTGCGGGTGTGGTACAAAGCGTGGCGGCACGGCCGGTTCCGGTCGTTCCATCACGCCTCGCGCTCGCCCTCCTCCCTGGCGAACGCTTCGACGATGTCGGCCTCCGTAATCTCCGGCATCGCACGCACGACCTTGATGGCACGAGTCGGCCGTCCGGACACCATGATGAGGATCACAGTCTCCAAGCCGGGGCAGGCCGGATCAGCACAGACAATCTCGCTGGCCTTCACGACGGCAGAATCCGGCAGGGCGCCACAACGTCGGACCCAGGCGACGATCGCCGCGCGGGCCGCCTGATCCGCAGGGGGGCGGCGGGCTCCAAATCCTAGCAAGGCCACGATGCGCCTCAGGCCGGAAGGTTGAGGATGCCGGCCTGCCCATCGGCGCAGCCAAAGGCAAGACGATTGCCGCGCCCATCCCAGGCCAGGGCCGAGATGGCGCTGTCTTTGACCGCCCGGCGCACCAGCAACTCGGAGGCGTCCGCGAATCGCACGAGCAGGATGCAGCCGTCCTCGTAGCCAACGGCCAACACGAGTGCCTTGGGGTGAAACGCGACGCGCGAGACGCGCGCCGGGCGCACGCCGCACTCGCGGGGGGCCTTACCGGTCGGGCCTTCCTTCGAGTCGAACGGCCAGACGATGGCCGCCTCGGCGCCGCTCGTAGCGAGCCAATGGCCGTCGCCCGACCAGGACACCGAGCGCACCTTCGCCGGGTAGCCGGACATCCGCATATGGCCGCGGTCGGGCTGAAGGCGCCAGCCATGCAGGGAGTTCTCTTGCATGGTGGTCACCACAAAACGACCGTCCGGCGACCAGGTCACGTCGATATGAGACCCCTTCCACTCGACGAAATCGGGCGCGGTTTCGAGGTTCGGATACCAGAGGGTGGCGCCGTTGTAGTGTGCGACCGCGAGCCGGTAGCCCTTTGGCGCGAACGCAAGCCCGCGCGCTGTGGAGGGAGCCGCGAAGGTCTTCTCGCGGCCTTTGGCATCACGGGCGACGACGTTGCGGCCGGCCGCATAGGCGATGCCACCATCGGCATGCAGGGCCAGAGCGTCGATCCAGGCGCCGTTCTTCACGCTCGCAACCTCGATGGCCTCGCCCCGGCCCGATATCGCCACAACCCGTCCGTCATCGCCTCCCGTGACGAGGCGGCGCCCGTCACTGGCGCCCACGAGAATACCGGCGTCCGGATGCGCCTCCACCCGCTTGGCTTCTTCATCCGACACGACAAGAACGGCGCCGTCGCCGAGCGCGAACGCAACCGTGTCCTGCAGCCAGACCGCCTGCGTGACGTGAGCGCCGGCCACAACCGGCATGACGTGATCGAGGAGGGAGGGGGCTCTCATGCGGACAGATCTCTCGAAGCGCGAAACTCGCGGCCTCACCTCGCAACGATCTTGGTGCCGCTCCCCTTGGACACGGGAGTGCGCGCGATCAGGATCGTCGCGACGAGCGCGAGGACACCGGCGATGCCGGCGGGGATAGCGAGGGCATACAACGCCAGCTTCCCATAGGCGACCGTTCCGGCGATCGATCCGATCAGGAGCGAGAACCAGACGACGGCATCGCCGACCCAGGCCAGACGGGCGCCGCGGCGTGCGAGTGCCAGCGCCAGTTTCTGCCCGAAGCCGAACAGCGCTCCCGTGACGAAGGTGGTTCCGGCCCGGAAGCCCTGAACATGCGAGAGCACGGCGTTCTGCGCACCCATGGCGAGGGCCAGCATGAGGGACGCGATGCCGGAATCGGGAGCCGCCGTCGCAGCCTGGAAGGCCGCACTCACCACCGCCGTTTCAAAACCGAGGATGACCGGCGTGACCCAGCGCGCCGGGGTCAGGGCCGAGAGGCCGCCGCCGCAGATCCCACCAAGCAGGAACGCGAGAATCAAGAGCGCCGGCAACAGCGCGTGGTGCAGGTTGCCGTGTCCGAGCGAGACCGCGAACTGGGTGGTATTTCCGCTCATGAACGAGGTGTAGAGGCCGCCGAGCCGGATGAAGCCAAGAGCGTCGACGTAGCCTGCAAGGGCCGTGAGGACGACTCCGAAGCCGAGATGCCAGGTACGGGTCATGGATGCTGCGCGCACCCGTTCACCACCGAGCCCGCAAGGTTAAAGCTTCGCTTACCAAGTCCGCGCAATTGGAGTGAATGGCAGCGAACGATGCCGACCGGCCGCCCGTTTGTCTTGCGATCCGGCACGGGCCTCAGGGCCTCACGCCGGGTGAGTCGGAGTTGCGTCATGATTTCCTTCGCTTGCGCTTTTCCCACCGTGCCCGCCTTCCGTCCGCGCATCGCCACCGAGACCGTTCTGGTGGTCGAGGATGAGGCGATGGTTTGCGAACTGGCTGCCGAGGCCTTGCTCGACGAGGGCTACCGGGTCCTCACGGCAGCCGATGCCGACGCGGCCGAGGACATCCTGGCGCGGGAACGGGTGGACCTGCTCTTCACCGATATCGATTTGGCTCGCAACACGAACGGCATCGCGTTGGCGCATCGCGCGCGCCGGCACTTGCCGAACCTGCCAGTCGTCTACACCTCGGGGGGGCGCGGACATTTGTCCCAGGCCGATGCGGTCGCGCATTCCATCTTCGTTCCCAAACCTTACCGGCTGAGCCAGCTCGTGGCCCTCGCCAACGAGATCCTGCGTTCCGACCCTCAGCACGCCTGAACCGGCCGCGCATCGTGCGCGCGCCGCCCCCCCTGGAGCACCACGATGCGCACCCCCCTCGCCACTGCCCTCGTTCTTTTCGCCAGCGCTGCCGCGGCACAGGCCGCCTGCGATGTGAAGGGCGCGAAGCTCGAAGAGGCGATCGCGGCGAAGAGCGAGCTGCGTGAAACCGCCAATAAGCAGACGGTGCGCGACCTGCGCACCCTTCGGGATGCCGCCATCGTGCTCGAAACCTACAAGTACGCCGCCGAGTGCGAGCGCCTCGTGGAGATCGTGCGCGCGCTGGCGGCCAATCCCGAGAAAACGATCGAGCGCGGAGGCGATACGGACGAGGACAAGGCCGAGGATCTCATGGAAGCCCGCGAGCCGAAGGCTCCGACCGCCGGAGAAACCCTGAAGCCCAAATAAACGGCTTGGGCGTTGAGGTGCGCATGACAGCGAGGCGAGGGGCAGACGAATCGGCATGGTCAAGGATATTCAGTTCCGCGAGGCGGGTCTCGCGCACGCGGCCCAGAGGCTGCCCTCCGTCGTAGTCGACGACTACAACATCGAGCTGAAGGACGGTGACGGCTTCATCGGCGATCGGGTCTCCAAGTCAGCTTTTCGCGAGATGCTGGAAGCGTGCCGCGACAGCCTACGCGCGCTCGGTCCCGATCCTCTCGGCGACAAGAAGAGCTGTGATTTCTCGAAGCGGCGCCTCGACCAGATTCTGGTCGCCGACGACCCGCTCGCCTCAGGCGTCGTGTTCAGCGCTATCGAGGGCTTCGGACAGGAACTCGCGCGAGTGGTCAAGATCTTCCTGAACCAGGACGGGTGGGCCGGAACGCAGGCGATCGTGGTCGGCGGCGGGTTCAGCGACAGCCAGGTCGGCTACCTCGCCATCGGTCGAGCCGGTGTCCTCCTGCGCGCAGCGGGTATCGATGTGACCCTCGAGCCCATCCGGCACCATCCCGACGAGGGCGGCCTGATCGGTGCGGTGCATCTGGCGCCCGCATGGATGTTCGCGGGATATGACAGTCTGCTCGCCGTTGACATCGGTGGCAGCAACATCCGTGCCGGCGTGGTGACGACGAACCTGAAGAAAGCGCCGGACCTCTCTCGCAGCGAAGTGTGGCGCTCGGAGATCTGGCGACATCGCGACGAAGATCCGATGCCGAGTCGGGACGAGGCCGTGGACCGGCTGATCGGTATGCTGTCGGATCTCATTCGCCGAGCGGACCGGGCCAGCTTCAGCTTGGCTCCCTTCATTGGCATCGGCTGCCCGGGCATGATCGAGGCCGATGGTACGATCAAGCGTGGTGGCCAGAACCTGCCCGGACACTGGGAAGGCGACGACTTCAACCTCGTGGAGCGGATCGCGGCAGCAATCCCCAGGATCGGCGATCACGCCACCATGGTGGTGATGCACAACGATGCCGTCGTCCAGGGACTGAGCGAGGTCCCGAATCGCCAGGATGTGACCCGCTGGGGGGTGCTCACCATCGGCACCGGGCTCGGTAATGCCCGATTCACGAACCGGGGTGCGGACGAACCCTGATCGGCAGCGCCTGAGCTGTCAGCGCGTCTTCGCGCTGGTGCGTACGAAGGACTGGGCGATGCGCTCGCGCAGCTCTTCGTTCAGTTCGATATCGACGAGGCGCCAGGACCAGCCGCGGAGGCGCAGGCGGATCCGTAATCGCCGATCCCTCCCCGCCTCAGGTGGTATGCCGATCACGACGGTGCGGAACCCGCGCATCTCGGAGGCGAGATAGAACGGGATCAACCGCCGGACGCTTTCGATGTGCAGGCCACCTGCGGGCTTGGTCTTCGGCCCATCGCGTCCAAGCTCGACGGATTGCGGCCAACCGTCGTCCAGGAGGTCGACCACCGTAGCGGGTGTCACCAGAGCCTCGGCGATTGGGATCGCCAGGGCGGCGGCGGCCTCGGCGATGCGCTGCCGATCCCGGGGCTCGACATCGGGTGCCGCCGGATCGCGCGCCTGGGCCGCCGCGACCGCCTGCCGGATGACCGACAATCGGAGAGTCCGGAAATTGACGTGCCGGGCGATGTAGTCCGTGTCGTGGGCCTGAACAGCGCGGGCCAGATCGTATAGGGCCCAGAGCGGGGTCAGCGTGAACGCGAACCAACCGATGACCAATAAAATCGGAATCGACCACCAGCGCATCGTGACCCGGCCTCAGGCGATCACGTGGCGGCGTTCCATGTGGTGAGCCCCACGAAGGCATCCACCACACCCTCGTAGACCGGACGCTTGAACGGAACGATCAGGTCCGGCAGGCCGGACATCGGCTCCCACCGCCACGCATCGAACTCCGACGGGAAAGCCCCCTCGCCCGGATTCGCAACGTCGATCTCGTCGTCGGAGCCAACGAAGCCGAACGCGAACCACTTCTGGGTCTGGCCCCGGTATCGCCCCTTCCAGGCCTGCTTCAGCACGGCCGGCGGTAGATCGTAGGACAGCCATTCCGGCGCCTCGCCGAGGCGGACGACCGACGCCGAGGAAACATTGGTCTCCTCGTAGAGCTCGCGCAGCGCCGCGGCCTCGGGGTCCTCGCCGGCGTCGATCCCGCCTTGAGGCATCTGCCAGGCACGACCATCAGCAACGTGCTCCGGACCTGCATCTGCCCGGCGCCGTCCAATGAAGACGAGCCCAGCGCGCGAGATCAGAGTGATACCGACGCAGGAACGGTACGGAAGATCGGCGCCGTCGGCGGTCGGAGATGCGGTCATGGCGGGGACCATAGGCAGGCCGGTGAGGTGTCGCAACGCACGAAACGGCGTCGCCACGCAATTCAGAGTGGGGTCATGGCCGGTTGCTGGTCAGACGGGTGCCTGCACCGCTGCCGCCCAGGGTCACGCTGACGGGGACAAGCCTGATCCCCCGCATCTCCGCTTCGGCGGCCCAGCGGGCGATTCGGTCGATGCTCATCGGGAGCGCGCTGGCAGAGGCGAAAGCGAACCCCTTCTGCCGCGCCTGAGCTTCGAGGCGAGCCAGCTCCCGATCAATGGCGTCGGGACGCGGAAGAGCGTCGAGGACGATCTCGGCGCGGGCGACAGGCACTTTCGCTTTGGTAGCCAAAGACGCTGCCAGTGAGCGCGGCGAGGTGCCGTCATCGACGAAGCCGAGGCCACGGGCACCGATCTCGCGCAAGATTGGCTCCAAAGCGGCCGGGTCGCTCGTGAGTTTGGCACCCATGTAGTTCACGATCCCGATGAACCCGGAGAACCGGCTCATCACCCAGCTCAAGCGATCGAGATTCTCGGGCGGACGCGAGCTGGTCAGCAAGGTCTGTGGACCAGGGTCGCTGTCGGGATAGTCGAAGGGCTCCATCGGGGCCTGAAGCAGGGCTTCGTGCCCGGCTTCGCGGGCTCGCGCGACGGTTCGCTCAAGATCGCTGCCATAGGGCGCGAAGGCGAGGCTGACTGCCGGTGGAAGCCGGGTGATGGCGCTGGCCGTGGCCGCTTGGCTAATTCCGAGACCCGAGACCAGAATGGCAACCCGAGGGCCGGCTCCGCCGGTATCGGGCCGCGCATAGACGTCGAGCGCACGCAATCGGCCTTCGCCGAGACGCGGTATGTTGCCGTGGCGGCCGCGCTCGACGAGGCGCGGATCGGGAGCGGCGCTCAGGCGGATTGGTGCCGCGGAAGGGACCTGGATCACGACCGCGTCGGTTGGCGCCGCCGTTCCGGTCGGGCGCACCACCGTCACACCGGAGGCGTTCTCGACATCGCTGGCACTGCTGGAACCTGATTTCGGACGTTCGACATTGGCTTGCACCTGGGCCGAAGCTTCGGAAGCAGCCTCCGACTGGCGCAGCGCAATGATCGCGGTAGCGCTCGGCTCGCCGCCTCCAGGATCGCCCACGACCATGAGGATGCTGGTACCCAGGACGAGACCCGCCACGAGGCCGCCCAGCACCACCGGGGCGGTGACGCGCGCCTGCCGTAGCGACCGCAGCCGGGAACCGGCTTTGGGCTTGCCGCCGAGCGGTCGGGTCAGGATGTCGTCGGTGGCCACGCGCAGCCGCTTCCCCAGGCTCCCGGTCCGAGGTTTGTGGCGGTTCCGCCCGAAACGGCGACGGCCCCCAACATCGGTCCTGAACCGACATTGGGGGCCGCGGTGGTTAAGGCTTCGCTAAGGGCCGCCGGGCATCCGCCTCAGTTCGGCACAACTGCCTTCGGCGTGTTGGCCGCGCCCTTCTGGATTCCACGCAGGAAATCGAAGGCTGCCGTGAGCTGCTTGTCCTTGGCCGGGTCCGGCGGAACGTAAGCAGACGACCCGCCGCGCTCCTCGACGTCCTTCTGCTTCAGGTGCCCCTTCAGGCCAGCCTCGCCCTTGGTCTCGTCCTTGCCCTTCAGTTCGTCCGGCACTTCCTGCAGGACCTCCTGATCCGGCTCGATCCCCTTGGCCTGGATCGAACGGCCCGACGGCGTGTAGTAGCGCGCGGTGGTCAGGCGGAGTGCACCGCTTCCGCCGAGCGGGATGATCGACTGCACGGAGCCCTTGCCGAACGACCGGGTGCCCAGCACCGTGGCACGCTTATGATCCTGCAACGCACCGGCAACGATCTCGGAGGCCGAGGCGGAACCGCCATTGACCAGGACAACAATGGGCTTGCCCTTGGTCAGGTCGCCGGCCTTGGCCGAGAACCGCTGAGTCTCGTCCGGATTGCGGCCGCGGGTCGAAACGATCTCTCCGCGATCGAGGAAGGCATCGGAGACCATCACGGCCTGGTCGAGAAGGCCGCCGGGATTGTTGCGCAGATCCAGCACATAGCCCTTGAGCTTGTCGGCGCCGATGTCGGTATTGAGCTTATCGATCGCGGCACGCAGGCCATCGAAGGTTTGCTCGTTGAACTGGGTCAGGCGGATGTAGCCGATGTCGCCGCCCTCGGCGCGCGAGCGCACCGGCTTGATCTTGATCACGTCGCGGTTCAGCGTAACCTCAATGGGGTCCTTAGACTCCTTCCGGCTGATCTTCAGCTTCACGGGCGAGTTCACAGGACCGCGCATCTTGTCGACGGCCTGGTTCAGGGTAAGGCCCTGAACTTGATCCTCGTCGATCTGAGTGATGATGTCGTTGGTGAGGATACCGGCCTTCGACGCGGGGGTGTCGTCGATCGGCGTGACGACCTTGATCAGGCCATCCTCCATCGTGACCTCGATACCTAGGCCGCCGAACTCGCCGCGTGTCTGCACCTGCATGTCGCGGAAGCTCTTGGAGTCCATGTAGCTCGAATGCGGATCGAGCGAGGTAAGCATGCCGTTGACGGCCGCCTCGATCAGCTTCGCCTCGTCGGGCTTCTCCACATAATCGGTGCGGATTTTCTCGAACACGTCACCGAACAGGCTGAGTTGACGGTAGGTCTCGGCGGAGGCCGCAACCGCGCTCGTCCCCGAGAGAAGGCGGGTCTGGGTCGCGACCATGGAAGACCCGACGCCGAGGAACGCGCCGACTAGAACGAGGGAAACCTTGCGCATTATCCGCGAACCTTCTCGCTGGGGCTTTTCGCCCACCAAGGCTCCGGGTCGATGGAGCCGCCGTCTTTTCTGAACTCAACGTATAAGACCGGATCGCTGCGATCACCGCCCGCCGCTTCGGGACTGGTGCCGCCCTCCCCCATCGCCGCCACCGGCTCGCCCGCGAGCACGAACTGGCCGACCTCGACGTTGATCTGGTCCATCCCCGCCAACAAGAGATAGTAGCCATCGCCGGCGTTGATGATCAAGAGTCGCCCGTACGACCGGAACTGGCCGGCAAAGGACACCCAGCCATCGGCCGGTGAGGAAACCACCGCTTTCGGCCGGGTCGAGAGCGATATGCCGCGGGTGCTTCCGCCATTACCATCGGGCTGGTTGAAGCTGCGCAGGAGGGCGCCGCTGACGGGGCGTGGAAGGTCCCCCCGCGTGTCGACGAAACGGACCTTCGGCGCCAAGCGAGCCGGGTCACGCGCCGCGGCGACCGCGAAGCGTTCCTGGGTGGCGCGGACCTCGCGGGATTCGGCGGCCCGGGCCTCCTCGGCGGCCCGGCGCGCCGACGCGACCTCCCCCTCCATCCGGTCGAGCAATTCCTTCAAGCTTCGAGCCTGAACCGAGAGTTCGGCAGTGCGGGTCCGCTCGGCGGCCAGCCCGCTCTCGACCTCGGCCTGTCGTGTCCGGCGCGCCGCGATGAGAGCATTCAGGCGCTGCTGTTCCCGCGCCCAACCCGCCAGATCGTTGGTCAACCCTTCGCGATCGGCAGCGATGAGACCCTTCAGGCGGACGAGTTCGGTCAGGTCGCCGGCCAGGGTCTCGGCTTCCCCGCGCAATTCGGGCACGACTGCACCAAGCAGCATCGACGTGCGGATGACCGCGAGCACATCCTCGGGACGGACCAGGACCGCCGGCGGCGGCCGGCGACCCATGCGCTGGAGCGCGGCAAGGATCTCCGCGATAACGCCCCGCCGGGATTCGAGCGAGCGCCGAAGTGCCGTCTCACTGGTTCCGAGGGTCTTCAGGCGGTCCTCGAGTCGGCTCATACGAACTTCGGTGGCCTGGGCCTGACGCGCGGCATCGACGAGGGCGGTGTTCAGCTTGGCCCGGTCGCCGCCGATGGCGGTAATCTCCGCCTCGAATTTGGCCCTGGCTCCCGTACTGGCCGCAAGCGCGTCTTCGATGCGCTTCAGGTTGTCGGCGCGGCGGGTCTTCTCGTCGAGCGCGTTCTGGACAGCCTCCGGCGTCGAGGGCTCCTCGGCGCGGGGTACGCACGTGAGAGCGAAGAAAGCGGCCATCATCAGGCCGCTCCTCACCCCAGTACGTCTACGTCGGGTGCCCGATGTCATCGGTCGTCGAGGTTTCCGCGGTGATACGGGTGGCCGGCAAGGATCGTCAGCGTGCGGTACACCTGCTCCAGGGCGAGGACGCGCACAAGCCCATGCGGCAAGGTGGCGGCTCCGAACGACAGGGCCAGTTCGGCACGTGACCGGACGGACGGGTCCAGACCATCAGCGCCCCCAATTGCGAGGATGAGGGCTGAGCGTCCTGCATCACGCCAGCTCCCGACACGCTCCGCGATGAGCTCGCTGGTCAGATCGGAGCGTCCGCGCTCATCGTAGACAGCCAGCACGGCACCGGTTGCGGAAGCAAGCCCAAGGATGGCCGCCCCCTCCTCGGACGCACGGTCCTGTGCGCGCCGTGCGCGGCTCTCGGGAATTTCGGCGATGTCGCAGGCTGCGAACCCGAGTCCCCGCCCGACTTGAACGGCTCGCTCACGATATCGCGCGGCGAGATCTCGTTCGGGACCGGGCTTCAGACGGCCAACTGCCGCGACCAGCAAGCGCACGATGCGCTGGACTTCATTCGGCCAGGGCAGCGGCGGGACGGTCGGCCCCCCACATTTTTTCCAGATTGTAGAAGCCGCGCACTTCCGGTCTGAAGATGTGCACGATGATGTCGCCGGCATCGATCAACACCCAATCGCAAGCCGGAAGCCCCTCGACCCGAGCCGTACCAAGCCCTTTGGACTTGATCTCCTGGAGGACGCGATCCGCGATCGCGCCGACATGGCGCTGAGAGCGGCCTGACGTGATAATCATCGTATCGGCCAGGGAGGTTCGGCCCATGAGATCGATCTCAATCGTCTCCTCGGCTTTCATGTCCTCGAGGCATTCGAGGGCGAGGCTCCGGAGATCGTCGATCTTCCGGTTGGTGGATTCCTCGGAGCCCGGGGCTCCGGTGTGGACCGCGTCGTTCAGCGTCTGGGTTCCTGCAATCGCCATCGTCATCCCACCATCGTACTCCGAATAGGGATAAAGTGGAACGTGGCTCTTGCCTTTTCCATCGAAGGCACCCGCCGTCTCGTACAGACGCCTATGCGAACACGTCTGGGCCGGCTCGCAGAGCCGTGGACGAGAGGGTCGAACGCGGCCCGTGGAGGAAAACCCAAGCTGGAGCTGCGCGATCAGACAAGCTTGCCGCGTTCGATTCCGCGATGCGCCAGCGCGCAAGGACGTGGGCGGCGCGAGCGGCCGGTGCGGTCAGGGTGAAGCCCGGACGATCGACGATGGCGAGCGGCATCAGGGCGGCGATCTCCAAATATCCCTGCCAGCGGTGAAATGTCGCGAGGCTGTCGGCTCCCATGATCCAGACGAACCGCACAGCCGGATTTCTCTGTGTGAGGAACCGCAAGGACTGACGGGTGTATCGGGCGCCGATCTGCGACTCGAAATCCGTGACCCGGATTCGGGGATGGTCGGCGACGCGCTGCGCCCGTTCGACCCGGCGGTTGATGGCAGCGAGGTCGCCCCGATCCTTCAACGGGTTACCTGGCGTCACCATCCACCAGATCGCATCAAGCCGCAGCCGCTTCAGGGCGACGAGGCTGACATGCCGATGTCCGAGATGCGCCGGATTGAACGAGCCCCCGTAAAGACCGATGCGCAGGCCCGGCGAAACGGGTGGCAGATGCGCCGGGCCCGACGCCTCAAGGCGCATCGCGCCTCGATCGGATCGCGGGAGTTGGCGTCAAGGGCGCGTCTGCCCGTTGCCGTGAACCCGGTACTTGAAGGTGGTCAGTTGCTCGACCCCCACCGGCCCACGTGCGTGCATGCGTCCGGTGGCGATGCCGATCTCGGCACCAAAGCCGAACTCCCCGCCGTCGGCGAACTGGGTCGAGGCATTATGTGTGACAATGGCCGAATCGACCTCCGCCAGGAAGCGTGAGGCTTCCGTCAGGTCATCGGTGATGATCGCGTCGGTGTGATGCGATCCGTTGGTCTCGATATGTTCGATGGCGGCATCGAGACCGTCGACGACCCGAACCGAAATGATGGCGTCGAGATATTCGGTGCGCCAATCGACCGGCGTGGCGGCACTGACGCGGGCATCGATCGCCTGCGTGGCCGAATCGCCGCGCACGGCGCATCCGGACTCGAGAAGCGCAATGACGAGCGGCGCCAAATGCGTGTCGGCGCAGGCGCGGTCGACAAGCAGGGTTTCGGCGGCCCCGCAGATGCCGGTGCGCCGCATCTTGCTGTTAAGAACGATGGTGCGGGCCATCTCGAGGTCCGCGCCCGCCGCGACGTAGACATGGCAGATACCGTCGAGATGGGCGAAGACGGGGACGCGAGCTTCCGCCTGCACCCGCTCGACCAGCCCGCGCCCGCCGCGCGGCACAATGACGTCGATACCACCGTCGAGGCCGGACAGCATGGCGCCGACCGCCGCGCGATCCCGGGTCGGCACGATCTGGATGGCGTCGGCCGGAAGACCCGCCGCCTCCAGCCCTGCCCGCATGGCACGCGCAATGGCCATGGCAGAGCGGTGGCTGTCGGACCCGGCGCGCAAGATCGCCGCATTGCCCGCTTTAAGGCAGAGCGCGCCCGCATCGGCCGTGACGTTGGGCCGACTCTCGAAAATGACGCCGATGACGCCGAGAGGCACGGCAATGCGTTCGATCAACAAGCCGTTGGGCCGCTCGAAGGCAGCGATCTGCCGCCCCACCGGATCAGGGAGCGCTCCGATTTTGGCCACCGCGTCGGCAATCGCCCCCAGACGCCCTTCGTCCAGGGTGAGGCGGTCGAAGAGCGCCTGGGTCTGGCCCGCGGCGCGGGCCGCCTCGACGTCGAGAGCGTTTTCCGCCAAAATCGTGTCTCGTTCCGCCCGGAGGCGTTCGGAGATGAGGCGAAGCGCGGTGTCCTTGATCTGAGCTGGAGCGAGAGCGATCTTGCGGGCCGCAGCACGGGCACGCTGGCCCAGGGCGTTCATCTCCGCGGAGAGATCGGCGGGGGGCGTAAACTCAGATCGCAGGTTCAGAACGGGCACGGCCTTCATCCTCGCGACCGTCGCGATGGCACGCGGCCGCCTTGTGTTCCGACCCGTCATGCCACGCCGGAGGCCATTAGAACAAGCATACGGGCTGACGGGTCAGCTATTCCCCCACCATCGCGAGGTCATCGCGGTGTACCATTTCCGCGCGTCCCGGATGGGTCAGAAGATCGGCGATTTCCCGGCTCGGCCGGCCGATAATGCGCAGGGCCTGGTCGCTGTCATAGGCCACGAGTCCGCGTCCAAGGGTCCGTCCAGCTTCATCCCGGATCACCACGGCATCGCCGCGTCCGAACCCGCCCTGGACGCGGGTCACGCCCACAGGCAGCAGGCTGGCGCCACCCTGGAGAGCACGCGCGGCGCCAGCATCGACGGTGAGGATTCCACGCGGCTCCAGGGAGCCGGCGATCCAGCTCTTGCGCGCCGTCACCGGGTTCGAGCCTGATAGAAACCAACTGCAGCGCCCGCCCTTTAGGATGGTACGCAGCGGATTCTTCTCGCGCCCATCGGCAATGACCATGTGGGTGCCGCCGCTCGCAGCGATCTTGGCTGCTTCGACTTTGGTGCGCATACCGCCGCGCGAGAGTTCGGAGGCCGGACCACCAGCCATCGCTTCGATCTCCGGCGTGATACGCTCGATGATCGGAAGGTGCTGCGCATTCGGATCGGTATGCGGCGGGGCCGTATAGAGGCCGTCGATGTCGGAGAACAGCACCAGGACGTCGGCTCCGATCATCGTTGCGACGCGGGCGGCCAGACGATCGTTGTCGCCGTAGCGGATCTCGCTCGTGGCGACCGTGTCATTCTCGTTGACGACCGGGACGGCGCGCACTTCGAGGAGCTTGAGCACCGTGGCGCGGGCATTGAGGTAACGCCGACGTTCCTCGGTGTCCTGCGGCGTCACCAGGATTTGCCCGGCGGCGATGCCGTGATGCCCAAGGGCCTCGGACCAATGGCGCGCCAGGGCGATCTGCCCCACGGCCGCTGCGGCCTGGCTCTCCTCCAGGCGTAGGGTGCCGGGCGGATAACCGAGCACCGTCCGGCCGAGCGCGATGGCGCCCGATGAGACAACCAGCACATCCGTCCCGCTGGCGTGAAGATCGGCGATGTCCTCGGCCAAAGCGCTCAGCCAGGCATGGCGCAGACGACCGCGCACGCGGTCAACGAGCAGCGCCGAGCCCACCTTGATGACGATGCGGCGGAAGTCTTGGAGCTTGGGAATCTGGACGTCGGTGGTCATCGGCAGTGTCGGCGGGAGGACGGTGAAGCGTTTGTGACGAGCGCGTGTCGCCGGCACAAGGGCCGTGCGCTCCCGTTCAGGGCTGCCACGCCTCGGCCGGCTGCGCCTCGGCCTCTGCCAGCTTCGCCGCATCCATCTCGCGAGCAAGCGCCCGCAGGGCCTCCTGCACACCGAGGCCCGTGGCTGAGGAAAGCACCAGCGGCTTCTTCTTCGAGGCACGCTTCAGACGGGCAACCTGCTCCTTCAACACATCCGGGTCGACGACGTCGGCCTTCGAGAGCGCGACGATTTCGGGCTTTTCGTCGAGGCCGTTGCCGTAGGCTTCCAGTTCGCGCCGGACGAGCTTGTAGGTCTGGCCGGCATGCTCGTTCGTCGCCTCCACCAAGTGGAGCAGCACCCGGCAGCGCTCCACGTGGGCCAGGAACTTGTCGCCCAAGCCGACGCCGTCATGAGCGCCCTCGATCAATCCCGGAATGTCGGCGAGCACGAATTCCCGCTCATCGGACCGCACGACGCCGAGTCCCGGATGCAGGGTGGTGAAGGGATAATCGGCGATCTTGGGCTTGGCCGCCGTCACGGTGGCGAGGAAGGTCGACTTGCCCGCATTGGGAAGCCCGACCAGTCCAGCATCGGCGATCAGCTTCAGGCGCAGCCACACCCACTGCTCATGGCCTTCCAAGCCCGGATTGGCGTGCTTCGGTGCCCGATTGGTCGACGTGGTGAAGTAGGCATTGCCGAAACCGCCGTTGCCGCCCTTGGCGAGACGCACACGCTGGCCGACATGAGTCATGTCGGCGATCAGGGTCTCGCCGTCCTCGGCCAGGATCTCGGTTCCGGCGGGAACCTTCAGCACCACATCGGCGCCGTTGGCACCGTGGCGGTTGGAGCCCATGCCGTGCTCGCCCTTCTTGGCCTTGAAGTGCTGCTGGTAGCGGTAGTCGATCAGGGTGTTGAGGCCGTCGACGCACTCGACCCAGACATCGCCGCCGCGCCCGCCGTCGCCACCGTTCGGCCCGCCGAACTCGATGAACTTTTCACGGCGGAAGGCCACGCATCCGGCGCCACCGTCGCCGGAGCGGACATAGACCTTGGCTTCGTCGAGGAATTTCACGGGCGGGCTCGGATCAGTTCGGATGTCGGGATGTCGTGCGTCGCTGGAACGACAAAGCATGAAACGACAACGGGGAAGATGGTTTCCCATCTTCCCCGGGATCATGTGGTGGCTAGGCCCTCTTCCGGGAAGATCCCGTGAGAGCCTCGGGGAAGCGCCTTACTCGGCGGCTTCCTGCATCGGGACGACGGTAACGAAGGCGCGACCGCGCTTCGTCTCAAACAGCACGCGGCCGGCTGCCTTGGCGAACAGGGTGTGGTCCGTGCCGATGCCGACATTGGTGCCGGGATGCCACTTGGTGCCGCGCTGGCGCACGATGATGTTGCCCGGAATGACGGCTTCCGAACCGAACTTCTTCACGCCGAGGCGCTGACCGGCAGAGTCGCGGCCGTTGCGGGACGAGCCGCCTGCTTTTTTATGAGCCATGGGAAATTACTCCGAAGTCTTGGATCTCAGGTCGGATCGTCAGGCGCTGATGCCGGTGATGCGGACCACCGTGTGATGCTGGCGGTGGCCCCGCTTGCGGCGGGAGTTCTGACGGCGGCGCTTCTTAAAGGCGATGACCTTCGCGTCGCGGCCGTGGCTGACGATCTCGCCGGTGACGCTGATGCCCGAGAGCAGCGGCGCGCCGACCTGAGTGGCGCCTTCGCCGTTCGTGAACAGGAGAACGTCACCGAAGGTAACAGCCGAACCGGCTTCACCTTCGAGCGTGGCGATCGTGATGGTGTCGTTGGCGGCAACGCGATACTGCTTGCCGCCCGTCTTGATGACTGCGAACATCGTTCTCTCTTCGTGTTCTCTGCCGGCCTCCGGCGCGCCTCGCGGCGAATCCTGGACCGTCTTCTTGTTCAGGTCATCCGCACCATCGGATCGAGCCGGGGGCGAACGCGAAACGCGCGAACTTCGTCGAGGAAGCCGCGCGAGAGGAGCTGGATAGGCGGGGATGGGGTGATTTGTCAATGACGGCGGGTGGCACCCGGGTGACCGGGCCTACCGCTTCGTCAATCCGCCGAGCACGTTGCGAAGGATCGCATTACCCACCTCGGTGCCGACTTTCCGTGCCATCGAGCGCGCGGCGTTGCCGAGGACCTGTTCGGCAAGGCTCGGGGGCGGGCGGCGCCCCTTCCCCACCGGCTTGGTGCCGAGAACGCCGCCGAGCCAGCCCCCGAGCATCCCGCCCAAACCGCCCTCCGGGCCGTCGGTTCCGCTGCCGTCGAGCCCCTTGCGGGCGGCCAGCATCTCGTAGGCGCTCTCGTTGTCGACGGACTGGTCGTACTTTCCGCGCACGGGACTTTTTGAGATCAGATCGGCCCGCTCGGCCGGTGTGATCGGACCGACTCGGCCCTGCGGGGGTGCAATCAGGGCGCGCTCGACCACGGACGGCGTGCCCTTGGCTTCCAGGAACGAGACGAGCGCCTCACCAACGCCGAGTTCGGTGATCGCCTTGGCGACGTCAAAGCCGGGATTCTGGCGGAATGTCTCGGCGGCGGCCTTCACGGCGCGCTGATCGCGCGGCGTGAAGGCGCGCAAGGCATGCTGCACCCGGTTTCCGAGCTGGCCGAGGACCGATTCCGGTACGTCGAGAGGATTCTGCGTCACGAAGTAGACGCCGACGCCCTTCGAGCGGATCAGGCGTACCACCTGCTCCACCGCATCCAGAAGGGCCTTCGGGGCGTCGTCGAACAGGAGATGCGCCTCGTCGAAGAAGAAGACGAGCTTCGGCTTGTCGAGGTCGCCGACCTCCGGCAGCTGCTCGAACAGCTCCGAGAGCATCCAGAGCAGGAACGAGGCATAGAGCCGGGGCCGCTGCATCAGCTTGTCGGCAGCCAGGATGTTGACGATGCCCCGGCCCTCGCGGTCCACCCGCATGAAATCGTTGAGGTCGAGGGCCGGCTCGCCGAAGAACCGGTCGGCGCCCTGGTTCTCCAGCATCAGGAGTTGTCGCTGAATGGCGCCGACGGAGGCCGCCGAGACGTTGCCATACTGGCCCGAGACCGCCTTCAGGTTCTCGGTGAGGTGGAGCAGCAGGGCACGGAGGTCCTTGAGATCGAGGACCGGCCATTTGTTGTCGTCCGCGACCCGGAAAGCGATGTTGAGCACGCCCTCCTGGGTGTCGTTGAGTTCCAGCAGGCGCGCCAGCAGCAACGGCCCCATCTCGATGACGGTGCAGCGGATCGGATGGCCCTGATCCCCGAACAGATCCCAGAACACGGTCGGAAAGCGGTCGGGCTCGTAGGGAATGCCGAGCTCGTCGGCGCGCTTAACGAAGACCGGCTTCGACTCGCCGGCAACGGCCAGCCCCGAGAGATCGCCCTTGATATCGGCGGCGAAGACCGGGACGCCGGCATTGGAGAATCCCTCCGCCATCACCTGCAGGGTCACGGTCTTGCCGGTGCCCGTCGCTCCGGCCACGAGGCCGTGGCGGTTGGCGAGCCGAAGCGTCAGGCCCTCGGGTTTCAGACTTCCATCCTTGAGGGGCGCCTTGCCGACCAGGATCGTACCGTCGTCCTGCATGATCGTCCGCTCCTCGTGCCCGTCGCAGCGCCGAAGCGTCGACCGTGAGCGTTATGGCGCCCGGGCGCGGCATTTTCCAGCGGTTCGCCGAGCGCTCTTGATTTCGCGTCGGCGAGGCCGGATGGACAAGATCCCGACCGTGCAGAGATGCCGACCGTGCAGGAGTCCGTTTAAGATGGAAGAGTTGATCGCCCGCGTAACGACCCGGACCGGCCTCGATGCCGCAACGGCGCAGACCGCCATCGGCCACATCCTGGCCTTCCTGCAGAAGGAGGGGCCGGCCACGGAGGTGAGCCAGTTGCTCAGCGCTCTGCCGGGATCCGAGGCCGCGATCGCCGACACCAATGCCGGCGAAGCCGGCGGCGGCGGCCTGATGGGCATGCTCGGCGGCATGATGGGTGGTGGCGTCATGGCGCTCGGGCAGAAGCTGATGGCTGCCGGCGTGCCGATGGGCCAGATGCAGCCGCTCGGCCAGGAACTGTTCGCCTATGGCCGTGAGAAGGCCGGCGAGGACGTGATGGGCCCGATCGTCGGCTCCGTCCCAGGCCTGAACCAGTTCGTCTGAGACCAGCGTCGGATCCTTCGGCGACTACCCATCGGGGCGTCGTCGGAGGGTGGACCTTCTCCTCCGGCAAGCCCCTCTGGAAAAACAGCAATCCTTGTCATAAAAGCGTGTGCGCTTCGTGGTGATGTGACCTCCCGAAGGCACGAGGCCAAGGGCTCCAGCGGAGCACGCCTCGCGGTCCCGACAGGGCGGATTGGACGATGGTCCCGAACTTCGCGCGCGATGCCTCCACGGCGTGGCTTAATGGCTGGGAGGCGCACGTTCATGCGCCCTTCGCCCGGCTGAAGCAGCGCACCGCCGAAGCGGGGCGCAGTGGGCTTCTGCTCCCTGCGGGCGGGGCGCCGATCCGGTTCAAGCCCCGCCTCAGAACGCCCATCGCCGCCCCGGGGCTCGCGCCGACCCTCGGCCGTATCGGCTCCCTCGAGGTGCGGCTGGCCACCTCCGCTTCGGAGATCCGGCGGGCGCAGCGCCTGCGCTACCGGGTGTTCTTCGAGGAAATGTCGGCAGTTCCGAGCGGTCTCGCAATGCTGTCGCGCCGCGACGTCGACGAGTACGATTCGGTCTGCGACCACCTCCTGGTGATCGATCACGCCGCCACGGACACGCCGAACTTCGCCGCTAAGCCGTTCCGGCGCACCCAGCCCAAGGTTGTCGGGACCTACCGGCTGCTGCGGCAGGATGCGGCCGACCGCAATTTCGGGTTCTACACGGCCGGCGAATACGACATTGCCCCTCTGATGGCGGCCAATCCGGGGGCGCGGTTCCTCGAGCTCGGGCGTTCCTGCGTGCTGAAGCCCTATCGGACCAAGCGCACGGTGGAACTGCTCTGGGCCGGAATCTGGGCCTATGTTCAACACCATAGCATCGATGCCATGCTGGGCTGCGCCAGCCTCGAGGGGACGGACCCGGATCGGCTCGCCCTGCCCTTGAGCTTCCTGCACCACCATGCCCGGGCCTCGGAGGGTTGGTGCGCCCGCGCCCTGCCGGAGCGCTACGTGGCGATGAACCGGGTGGCTCGCGAGGCCGTGGACCCGAAGGCCGCGCTCCAGGCGCTGCCGCCGCTGATCAAGGGCTACCTGCGGATCGGCGCGACCTTCGGCGACGGGGCCGTCGTGGACCATCAGTTCGGCACCACCGACGTCTTCGTGGTGCTGCCGGTCCCGGCCATCGCAGCACGCTACCGGGAGCATTTCGCGCCGGCGGCGAACCGCCAGGCGGCGTAAGGCAACCTCAGGTTCGTGCATCTGCCACGAGGGCGGCCAGGCCTTCGCGGTAGGTCGGATAGGCGAGCGTCACGCCAAGCTCTTCTTGGATCAGGCGATTTCGCACCCGCTTGTTCTCGCCGTAGAAGCTGCGGGCCATCGGGCTCAGGTCGGCGGTCTCGAAATCCACCTCCGGCGGCAGCGGTAGGCCGGCGAGCTTGGCGGCATATTCGGTCACGACCTGCGGCGGGGTCGGCTCGTCGTCGGTGACGTTGTAGGTGGCACCGGCGCGGGGATGGGCGATCGAGGCCAGCAGCGTGGTCGCGATATCGTCGACGTGGATCCGGTTAAACACTTGTCCCGGCTTGATGATTCGCTGCGATTTACCCTCCCGCAGCTTCACGATCGGGTTGCGGCCCGGGCCGTAGATGCCGGAGAGACGAAAGACCTGGACGGCCTTGCCGGTCTCGGCGCCGAGGGCGTGCCACTGATTTTCGACGGCGAGGCGCCCACGGGAACGGCCGCTCACCGGGCGGGGCGGCGTCGACTCGTCGATCCAGGCGCCCTCGTGGTCGCCGTAGACACCAATGGTCGACAGATAGCCGATCCAGCCGATGCGACTGGCCGCGATGGCCTCGCGGTATACCGCGAGGGTCGTGTCGAGGTCGCGGGCGGGCGGGGCCGAAACCAGCAGCACATCCGTATCGGCCAGGTCGGCCGCGATGCGGGGGTCATCGGAGTCCGGTCCGAAGGCCCGCATCTCGGCGAGATCGCTGGGGCCGGCCCGGGACGGATCGGTCACGGTGGCGCGGACCACGCCGAAGCGGTCGCGGGCACGCTCCACGAATCGACGGGCGGTGAAACCGAGTCCGAAGACGAAGAGGTTCATGTCGGCGTCTGTCCTGTCGTCTCGGGCGGGGTCGGGTCCAGGGCCGAGTCCCACTCGGCCCGGACCATGGCGTCGGTTTCGCCCAAACCCCGGGCGTTGAAAAGCGCGCGCAGCGGCGCGGGCGCCAGCAGGCGCCCGAGCGCCCACACCGCCATGCCGCGCACCAGGGGCGCGGGATCGTCCAGGCAGCGCTCGGCCTCGGCGGCGAGGCCGAGATCGCCGGAGTTGCCGATGGCGATGAGGACATTGCGCAGGAATCGATCCCGCCCGGTGCGCTTGACCGGCGTGCCGGCGAAGCGGGCGCGGAAGGCTGCGTCGTCGAGGCGGGCGAGGTCGGCGAGCGGCGGGGCGGCGAGATCGCTCCGGGCGGCCATCCGCCCCTCCGCGGCCGTCGCCGCGAACTTGTTCCAGGGGCAGACGGCGAGGCAATCGTCGCAGCCGAAGACGCGGTTGCCGATGGCCGACCGGAACTCCGTCGGAATCGGCCCGGCATGCTCGATGGTCAGGTAGGCGATGCAGCGGCGCGCATCGAGGCGGTAGGGCGCCGGAAAGGCACCGGTCGGGCAGATGTCGAGACAGCGCCGGCACGAGCCGCAATGGTCGGCCTCCGGCGCGTCGGGGGTCAGGTCGGCGGAGGTGTAGATGGCGCCGAGCAGGAGCCAGTTGCCGAGGGTGCGGGACACCAGCACCGTGTGCTTGCCCTGCCAGCCGAGGCCGGCGGCGGCCGCCAGCGGCTTCTCCATCACGGGAGCGGTGTCGACGAACACCTTCACGCGGACGTCGCCCTTGGCCGAGAGGTAGCCGCCCAGTTCCTTCAGCTTGCCCTTGACCACCTCGTGGTAGTCGCGGCGCTGGGCATAGGCCGCGATGGCGCCCCGGTCGCGCCGGGCCAGGAGGTCCAGGGGATCGGCCTCGGGGCCGTAATTCATCCCCAGCATGACGATGCTGCGCACGCCCGGCCACAGGGTGGCGGGGTCGGCGCGCTGGTCGGCCCGCTCGACCATCCAGTCCATGCTGCCGTGATGGCCCTCGCCGAGCCAGGCGGGGAGCCGGTCCTGCAGTTCGGGCACGGCGTCGGGCCGGGTGATGCGGATCGACTCGAAGCCGAGCAGCCGCGCCCGCGCTTCGACGGCCCGGCGCAGCTCCGCCCCGGCCAGGATCGGCCGCGCGGGTTTCGACGCAGGGCGGGCCGGCGACGCGGCGCGGGCCGCCGGCAGGTCCGGTGCGTCGTATGCTTGCGGTGCGTCGTGGGCTGCGTTCAAAAATCCAGGTTCGCGTAATGGTCCGCCGGGGCCATGCCGGGCACCCGGTCCGCCAGCAGCGTGCGGAACGACGGGCGCGACTTCACCCGCGCGTACCAGTCCCTCGCCGTCTCGTCCTCGTCCCATGGCACGTCGCCGAGATAATCCACGCAGGAGAGGTGGGCCGCCGCCGCGAGATCCGCATAGGTCAGATGGTCGCCCGCCAGCCATTTCCGGCGGGACATCAGGTAGCCGATATACTTCATGTGGTAGCGCACGTTGGTGCGCGCGGCGCGAATGGCGTTCATGTCCGGCGGGCCGCCGCCGTTGGCGCTGTTCATGAAGCGCTTCGAGATCTTCTCGGTGACCAGGTACTCGGTCACCTCGGCGTCGAACTTGACCAGGAACCAGTCGAGCAGGCGCCGGACCTCGACCCGCGCCGCCGTGGTCTCCGGCAGCAGGCGCCGGCCGCTGAGGCCGAGGCCCCGGGTCTCGTCGAGATACTCGGCGATGATGCCCGCCCCCGGGATCGCGAGCCCGGTCTGCTCCACCAGGACCGGCGTGGTCCCGGCCGGATTGATCAGCAGGAAGGCCTCGCGCCGGTCCCACGATCGCTCCTCCATCAGCGTCGGCTCCATGCCCATCTCGGACAGGACCAGGCGGATGAAGCGCGAATGCGGGCAGAAGGAGGAATGGTAAAGCGTCGCCATCGAGGCCGTTTCGAACGGGGGAGGTGTGCCGGGAGACGGAGCGCGTCGAGGCCCTGCGGGATGAGCGGCAAAGAAAGACTTATTGCCCGATCGTTGCCGCCTCATTAACACGCATGTCGCGAACGCGATAACCGTCCGTCAACCTTGATGGATCAGGCAACCTGGATGGATCAAGGTCGAACCCGCAGGACGATTCGCGCGCGTCGAGCGGTCCTGGCCGCCACCGCAGACCGGCCGGGGCTTTCGAACTCAAGTCCGACCGACACATCCCCAACCCGCGAGGCGAACAGATGATGGATGCGATGGGCATCGCGAAAGCGGTCGTGCTCGGCGTGGTCGAGGGGGCGACGGAGTTCATCCCGGTCTCGTCCACCGGGCACCAGCTCCTGGTCGGCCACTTCATCGGCTTCGAATCGCCGAACAACACCTTCGAGGTGCTGATCCAGCTCGGCGCGATCCTGGCCATCCTGGCGGTCTATTTCCGCCGGCTCCTCGGCATCACCCTGGCGCTGCCGAACGACCCGAAGGCGCGCCGCTTCATCCTCGGCATCCTGCTGGCGTTCCTGCCGGCGGCGATCATCGGCGGCCTGTTCTCGAAATACATCAAGTACTACCTCTTCAATCCCTGGATCGTGTGCGCGACCCTGGTCGCCGGCGGCATCGTGCTCCTCGTCCTCGACGACACCGACCTCGACGTGAAGAAGCGGGACGTCTTCGACTTCACCCTGCCGATGGATTTCAAGATCGGCCTGTTCCAGTGCATCGCGATGATTCCCGGCGTGTCACGCTCGGGCGCCACCATCGTGGGCGCGATGCTGATGGGCGCCGACAAGCGCTCGGCCACCGAGTTCTCGTTCTACCTCGCGATTCCCACCATGGCGGGGGCCTTCGCCAAGGACCTGCTCGACAATTACAAGAACCTGTCGCGGGACGACACCGGCCTGATCGTCATCGGCTTCATCGTGGCCTTCATCTCGGCCTTCATCGTGGTGCGGACGGTGCTCGACTACGTCTCCTCCCACGGCTTCCGGCTGTTCGCCTGGTGGCGCATCATCGTCGGCTCGCTCGGTTTCGCCGGCCTGATCCTTTTCGGATAGGCGATCCGGCGGATCGGCTTCGGATCAGCGATTCCGGGTCCGACGTCAGTCGATCGTCCGGCGGCGAAGGTTTTCGGACGGTCCTCCGAGACCGAACAGGCTGGAACGAGGACGACAAAGCCCGCGTCGAGCGTATTCGGCGCTGGGATATAAAATACAAGACGAGGGGGCGATTGCGTCCGTGCGCGACGCCGTGCAAGGGCTGTCCGGAACCAAGGTCCGGTCGTTCCTGGCCGGCGACCGGTCAGCATCGACCGGCGTAAAAGCACACGCGGAGGCCAGCCCCGATGGAAGACCGTCCCCTCGCCGACCTGTTCCCGCCCGCGACCCGCGAGCGTTGGCTCGGCCTCGTCGACGGGGTCCTGAAGGGCGGCGACTTCGAGAAGCGCCTGGTCTCCAAGACGGCGGACGGCATCCGCATCGAACCGCTCTACGATCCGGCCTCGCCGGTGGCGCAGCCCGCCCGGGCTCCGGGGCCGTGGCGCGTCTCGCAGCGGGTCGACCATCCGGACGGCGCCACCGCCAGCGCCCTCGCGCTCGCCGACCTCGAAGGCGGGTCCGATGCCCTGACCCTGGTCTTCGCCGGCGCACCGGCGGCCCGCGGCTACGGCCTCACCGCCACGACGGCCACCGACCTCGACGCCGCCCTCGGCAACGTGATGCTGCCGCTGATCGCCACCCGCCTCGATGCGGGCGCGCGCGGCCTGGAGGCCGCCCACCTGATCCGCGCTGTCGTGGCGGCGCGCGGCGAGACCCTGAAGGGCCTCGACCTCGACCTCGGCCTCGATCCCATCGGCGTCCTCGCCTCGGGCGGGACCCTGGCGGAAGATTTCGGCGCCGGGATCGCCGGCGCGCTCGCGACCTTCGACGCCGAGGGCTTCAGCGGCCGGGCCTGCCTCGCCGATGGCCGGCCCTACCACGAGGCCGGCGCCAGCGAGGCGACCGAACTCGCCGCCGCCCTGGCCACGGCGGTCGCCTACCTGCGCGCCCTGGAGGCCAATGGGCATGCGCTCGAACGCGCCCGCGACGCCGTCGCGGTGCTGCTCACGGCGGATGCCGACGAATTCCTGACCATCGCCAAGTTCCGCGCCATGCGCCGGCTCTGGGCCCGGGTGGAAGCGGCCTGCGGCCTCGCGCCGAAGCCCCTGCGCCTGCATGCCGAGACCGCCTGGCGGATGATGAGCCGGCGCGACCCCTTCGTGAACATCCTGCGCACCTCCATGGCCGCCTGCTCGGCCGGCCTCGGCGGTGCCGACGCGATCACCGCCCTGCCCTACACGGCGGCGCTCGGACTCAGCGACGCCTTCGCCCGCCGGGTGGTGCGCAACAGCCAGATCGTGCTGATCGAGGAATCCAACCTCGCCCGCGTCGCCGACCCGGCCGCCGGCGCCGGCAGCTTCGAGACCCTCACGGAGAAGCTGGCCGAGGCGGCCTGGACCGCCTTCCAGGCGATCGAGCGCGAAGGCGGAATCGTGGCGAGCCTCCGGGCCGGCGCGATCCAGGAGCGGATCGCCGCCACCCGGGCCACCCGGGCCAAGAATGTCGCCACCCGCCGCGAAGCGCTGACCGGCGCCAGCGAGTTCCCCTACCTGGCGGAGAAGCCCGTGACGGTGCTGGAGGTCGCCCCCGTGACGGCGCCGCCGGCCGGCGGCTTCGGCACCGGCCCGGCCGTGACCTGCGCCCCCCTGCCCTCCGGGCGCCTCGCCGAGCCCTACGAGGCCCTGCGCGACGCCTCCGACGCGGCCCTCGCGGCGACCGGCCGGCGGCCCTCGGTGTTCCTCGCCAATCTGGGTCCGGTCGCGGTGTTCAACGCGCGCTCGACCTTCGCCGCCAATGCCTTCGCGGCCGGCGGCATCGAGGCGGTGAACCAGGAGGGCTTCACCGATCCGGTGGCCCTGGCCGACGCGTTCCGCGCCTCCGGCGCCCGCATCGCCTGCCTGTGCTCGTCCGACGCGCTCTACGCCACCCATGCGGCGGATGCCGCCCGGGCGCTCAAAGCGGCGGGTGCCGTCACGCTGTACCTCGCCGGCAAGCCGGGCGACCTCGCTGAAGCCCTGACCGCGGCGGGCGTCGACGGATACCTCCAGGCCGGGGGCGACGTCCTGGCCCTGCTGACGGGAGCGCTGGCGCACGCGACGCAGGCCTGATTGCGCAACCGCGACCGCTCTTCGATGGTTTGTGGCCCGTCGAGTCGAACCCAGAACGGAAAGCCATGCGACGCCCAGCCCTTGCCGTCACCCCCCGGTCGATGACCGCTTTGGCGGCGACCTCCCTCGTGCTCCTGAGCTTCTCCGTCGGCAGCGCCGGTGCCGCCACCAAGAAGGTGCAGGTGCCCAACCGCTACGACGGGACCTGGAGCATTGAGGTGGTCACCCTCGACGGCCCCTGCGACCGCGCCTATCGCTACGGCGTGCAGATCCGGCGCGGGGAAGCCAGCTATGCCGGCGGCGAGTTCAACATCCGCGGGCGGGTGGCGCAGAACGGCGCCGTGCGGGCCGTGATCTCCCGCGGCGACGATCACGCCGACGTGATCGGCCGTCTCAGCCGCCAGGGCATGGGCAACGGCACCTGGACCACCACCGGCGTGATCGGCTGCAGCGGCCGCTGGAACGCCGAGCGCCGGGGCTGAGGCGCCTCCGGCCGGCGCGCCGGTCCGGGACTCTCTCTGCATCCCCCGGCCGAGCCCCTGTGATGGGCGTGCCACATCGGCACGCCGATCGCGGCCCCGAACGTCGACGGCCCGGTTCTGCCCTTCTCCCGACGAAATCCATGAGGAATACTCAGTCCCGATCGAGAACGATTTGGCACGAGGCTTCCCTGATGAGAGCTTTGCTGTTCGGCGCGGTGGTGATGACCTTGGGCTGGGGCGCTGCGGCCGAGGCTGCGGGCCGCAATCCGGCCCATCCGCACCGGGTGATGTCGCCCCTCGAGATTGCGGCGACGGACTGCTTCGCCGAGACCGTGCTGGCCAATCCCGCCGCCCTGCGACATGCCCGGGCCGGACGCTGGTACGAGGCCGCCGGGATCACCGGCTTCCTGTGTCGGCCCGAGGTCGACGCGATGATCCAGGCCCATGACCGCCTGTACGGGCGCGGCACCGGCGCCCGCTACTTCCAGACCGCCTATACCCGCCATCTCGGCCAGCAGCTCGCCGATCGCCTTCAGCCGATGCTGGAGCGCAAGGCGATGGCCAGCGCCGAGCCGCCCGCCGACAAGGCCGAGGTGGTCGAGGCCGTAGACAAGGCGGCCGAGTAGACCCCGAAGTCGATCTCCACGCAGATCGCGCCGCACGGCAGATCCCGAGGGCGAACCTTAACTTTGCGTCCGGTACGGTTTTTTGCCGAAACATCCCGGGTCGCGAAGGCGCTCCGGGACCTTGCGCTCGCTCCAAGACCGCACGCAGGAACCACCCGCCTTGGCTCCCACCGGGTACGACCTTCTCAGTACCCCGGCGGCCACCGCTCCGTCCGAGCGCCCGCCGGGTGTCGATCTGGCCTCGGCGGCCCTGCGGCTCGCCGGCAAGGTCGCGGATGCGGCGGCCGCGCAGCAGGCGCGCGATGCCGCGATGATCGCCGAACTCCGGCGCGACCTCGCGGCGCAGACCGCCCTGGTGCGGCAACAGGCCGAAACCCTCGCCGACCAGGAGCACGTGTTCGAGCGCGCCTCGGCGGCGGCCGGGATCGGCCTGTGGCAATGCCGCCTGCCCTGCGAGACCCTGCGCTGGAGCGCGGGCGTCTACGACCTGTTCGAGATGCCGCACGGATCGGCGGTGAGCCGGCAGGCGACCCTGGCCTGCTACACCGAGGAGGCGCGCCGGACCCTGGTGGCGATGCGCGCGGAGGCCATCGCCCGGCGCACGTCCTTCACCCTCGAATCCGAGATCGTCACCCTCCGGGGCAGCCGCCGGGCGATCCGGATCTCCGCCAGTGTGGAGGTCCGGGCGGGCCAGCCGGTCCGGCTCTTCGGGTTCAAGCAGGACATCACGGACGCCAAGCGGCACGCCGACCGGATGCGCTACCAGGCCGAGTTCGACCGGATGACCGGGCTGTCCAACCGCAGCGTGTTCGACGCCCGGCTGGCGGAGATGCCGGAGACCGGCGCCCTGCTGCTGATCGACCTCGACGGCTTCAAGGCGATCAACGACGCCCACGGGCACGCGGTCGGGGATGCCTGCCTGGCCGAAGCGGCGCGGCGCCTGCGCGACGCCTGCCGGCCGATCGACCTGGTGGCGCGCATCGGCGGCGACGAGTTCGCCGTCCTGATCGGCCACGATGCCGACGGGGCCGTCGGCGAGGCCATCGGTCAGCGCATCGTGCGGGCCATGCGGGTGCCGTTCGTCCATCGCAGCGTGAGTCTGCACTTCGGCGCCTCCGTGGGGGTCGCGCGCGCCGCGCAGGCGAACCCGGTGGACCTGTTCACCCGGGCGGACGCCGCCCTCTACGCCGCCAAGGCGGCCGGACGCGGCACCGTGCGGATGGCGCCTCCGTAATCAGCGCGCCCTGGAATGGTGAAAATTCGCTCGCGGTCTGGCGTCACTTTGCGCTGCGCAACCCCCGGCTGGACAGGGTCCGTCAAGCCCGGCCTCCCTATCCTGGCGCGACGGGCGCCGCGCGTCCGCCCTGCCCTCCTTCGCCGAGGCCCCGCGTGCGCCGGACGACCTTGAAGACCCTGACGTCCTGGTTCACCCCCTCCCGGCGCGAGCCCGCGCCCAGATCCGCGCCGCACGATCTCGCCGCGATTCTCGCCTTCCTCGACGCCGTGGCGCGGGCCTGCAGCACGGCGCCGACCCCCGAGGCCGCCACCCGCGACTGCCTCGGGATCGTGGCCGGCTTCACCGGCTGGCCGATCGGGCACGCCTATCGCCGCCGCGACCCGGACGGGGCGATGCTGTCGATGCGGACCTGGTCCTTCGCGGCGGGCGACGGCGGGACGGACGCGGCGGACTTCGTGGCGATCTCCGAGCAGGCGGTGTTCGCCCCCGGCCAGGGCCTGGTCGGCCGGGTGGCGGCCGGCGGCGCGCCGGTCTCCTGCGCCGACGTGACGGCGCTGGCGGGCTTCGTCCGGGCCGGGACCGCCCGCCGCAACGGGGTGCGGGGCTGCTTCATGTTCCCGGTCCGCGTCGAGGAGCGGGTCGAGATCGTGCTGGAGTTCTTTTCGCGCGAGGCCGCAGAACTGAACGATGACCTTCTGGCGCTGATGGCCTATGTGGGCGACCGCCTCGCGCTGGCGCTGACCGAGCACGCCCGGCGCGACCGGGCGCACGCCCTGACGGTGACCCTCGACGGCATCGCCCGCCAGCTCGCCGAGACCACGGTGGCGGTGGAGGACGGAGCCCGGACGGTGCTGGGCGTCGCCGGCCACGTGGACGAGCGGCGCCTGGAGGTCGACCGCACCTCGGCGGAGGCCTCGCGGGAGATCGAGGCCGTGACCCGGGCGGCGCAGGACCTCGTCGCGCTCTCGCGCGAGGCCTCGGCCCACGCGGCGCAGGTGGGGACGGTGGCGGGCGGATCGGCCCAGGCCCTGGAGGCGGCGGTGGCGGTGTTCACCGACCTGCAGCACCGGATCGCCGGCGTCGGCCAGATCAGCGCGCTGATCTCCGCCATCGCGGGCCAGACCAACCTGCTGGCGCTCAACGCCACCATCGAGGCGGCCCGCGCCGGCGAGGCCGGACGGGGCTTCGCCGTGGTGGCGACGGAGGTGAAGGCGCTTTCGAGCCGGGTCGCCGAGGCCACCGCCGAGATCGGCGCCCAGGTCGACCAGCTCCGGCAGGTCGCCGCCCGGTCGACCGCCTCGCTGTCGCAGGTCCAGTCCGAGATCGAAACCGTTCAGCGCAAGGCCAGCGACATCGGCACCGTCAGCGCCGCGCATCAGGTCGCCGCCGGCGCGATCGCGGACGGGATCGGCCGCGCCCGTGCCACCATCGGGCAGACGACCGACCATCTCGACGCCCTGAGGGCGACCACCGCCGATGCGCTCTCGTCCTCGCGGGCGCTGGAGGCCACCTCGGTGCGCCTGCGTGACCAGGGCCGGGACCTCGGCCAAGCGACGCGTCACTTGACGGGCCAGGGGGCCTGAGGCCTGCGACGCCGATCCGCCGGGCCTCAGCCCGGATCGGCCTGGGTGTCCGACGCAGCGCGCTTGGCGCGGCGCAGGAAGGGGAGCCCGGTGGAGGGCCGGCCGCGGGTGGCCTCGTGCATCTTGGCGATCCGGATGAAGCGGCCATAGGCCAGCACGCTCGCCATCACGAAACCGTCGAGGCCGGCGAGGAAGAACCGGCGCAGGATGTAGAATTTCAGGAAGTTGAGGGGGTATTCGAACACCAGGCGCAGGCCGGTCTCGAAGCGCGATCCGATCGGCTGGGTGTCGGCGGCGAGCTGCCCGACATAGTTCGACTTGGCGATGGCGTGGTTCCAATCGCGGAAGGTGTGGTGCCAGACCACGGACCGGATCGTCACCGGCTTCTCGGCCGTGGTGATCGCGAGCTTGTCCCAGTTCGGGTTGTCGGTGGTGCGGGCCACGCGCCGGTCGTAGAGATAGATGTTCTCGGTGCAGAACGCCCAGGGCGACGGCCGCGCGTGATGCGGCAGCACCATCGCCTTGCGGACGATCATCAGGGACGGGATTTGGGGAGCCGCAAAGATCCCCCGGATCTCCCGGACGATCTCCGGGGTCAGGATCTCGTCGGCGTCGACGCTGAAGACGTGGTCGTGGCGGCAGAGGTCCTCGCCGAAGCGTCGCTGCGGCCCGAATCCCGGCCAGGGATTGACTACCACCCGGGCGCCGAGGGACTCGGCGATCGCCACCGTGGCATCGGTCGAGCCGGCGTCGATCACCAGGATCTCGGCTCCCAGGGGCAGGACCGAGCGGAGGCAGGCCGCGATGCGGTCAGCCTCGTTCAACGTCCGGATCAGGACGGTGAGCGGGATGGGGGCGGCGTTCGGCTCCACCTCCGGGGCCCGGCTCAATCGTCCATCTTCAGGGCGGCGATGAACGCCTCCTGCGGGATTTCGACCTTGCCGAACTGGCGCATCTTCTTCTTGCCCTCCTTCTGCTTGTCGAGGAGCTTGCGCTTGCGCGAGATGTCGCCGCCGTAGCACTTGGCGGTCACGTCCTTGGACAAGGCCTTGATGGTCTCGCGGGCGATGATCTTGCCGCCCAGGGCCGCCTGGACCGGGATCTGGAACAGGTGGCGCGGGATCAGGTCCTTCAGCTTCTCGCACATGGCCCGGCCGCGATGCTCGGCGCGGGTGCGGTGGACCAGCATCGACAGGGCGTCGACCGGCTCGGCATTGACCAGGATCGACATCTTCACGAGGTCGCCCTCGCGATAATCCGAGATGTGGTAGTCGAACGAGGCATAGCCCTTGGAGATCGACTTCAAGCGATCGTAGAAATCGAACACCACCTCGTTGAGCGGCAAGTCGTAGACAACCATGGCACGCTTGCCGACGTAGTTGAGGTCGACCTGCGTCCCGCGCCGGTCCTGGCACAGCTTGAGCACGCCGCCGAGATACTCGTCGGGGGTGAGGATGGTGGCGCGGATCCACGGCTCCTCGATGGCGGTGATCTTCATCACGTCCGGCATGTCGGCCGGGTTGTGCAGCTCCTTGATGGTGCCGTCCGTCATCTGCAGGCGGTAGACCACGGAGGGCGCCGTGGAGATCAGGTCGAGGTTAAACTCGCGCTCCAGGCGTTCCTGGATGATCTCGAGGTGAAGCAGCCCGAGGAAGCCGCAGCGGAAGCCGAAGCCGAGGGCCGCCGAGGTTTCCATTTCATACGAGAACGACGCGTCGTTGAGCCGGAGCTTGCTCATGGCGCTGCGCAGGGTCTCGAACTCGGCGGCATCGACGGGGAAGAGCCCGCAGAACACCACCGACTGCACGTCCTTGAAGCCTGCCAGCATCTCCTTGCAGGGGCGCTTGTCCTCGGTGAGCGTATCGCCCACGCGGGTGTCGGCCACCTCCTTGATCGAGCCGGTGAAGAAGCCGACCTCGCCCGGGCCAAGCTCGGCGATATCGGCCATCTTCGGGCGGAACACGCCGATCTTGTCGACGCCGTGGACCGCGTCGGCCCGCATCATGCGGATGTTCATGCCCTTCTTGAGCACGCCGTCGACGATGCGCACCAGCACGACGACGCCGAGATAGACGTCGTACCAGGAATCGACCAGCAGGGCCTTGAGGGGTGCGTTGCGGTCGCCCTTGGGCGGCGGCAGGCGGGTGACGATGGCCTCCAGCACCGCCTCGATGTTGAGGCCGCTCTTCGCCGAGATCGCCACGGCCTCGGAGGCGTCGATGCCGATCACCTCCTCGATCTGGGCGCGGATGCGCTCCGGCTCGGCCGCCGGCAGGTCGATCTTGTTGAGGACGGGCACGATCTCGTGGTTGGCGTCGAGCGCCTGGTAGACGTTGGCCAGCGTCTGCGCCTCGACGCCCTGCGAGGCATCGACCACCAGGAGCGAACCTTCGCAAGCGGCGAGACTCCGCGAGACTTCGTAGGCGAAGTCGACGTGGCCGGGGGTGTCCATCAGGTTGAGGATGTAGTCCTTGCCGTCCTCGGCCTTGTATTCGAGCCGCACCGTCTGGGCCTTGATGGTGATGCCGCGCTCCTTCTCGATATCCATCGAGTCGAGCATCTGCTCGCTCATGTCGCGCAGCGCCACGGTGCCGGTGGTCTGGATCAGCCGGTCGGCCAGCGTCGACTTGCCGTGATCGATATGCGCGACGATCGAGAAATTGCGGATGTTGTCGATGGGCGTCGTTGTCATCGAGGATGCGATCTCCGGCGCGCGCGGCCCGCCGTCCAAGGGACGGACCCGGCGCACGGTTTCTTGGAATGGGAAACAGGTCGCCCGCAGATAGCAGCGCCCGCCCCGTGCGCCAAGCGCAGGACCCCACGCGCAGAACCCCACGCGCAGGCCCCCGAGCGCAGGACCCCGAGCCCATGGTCCAGGCGTATCGCCCAAACCCTACGGTCCCACCCCTGCGGCGAGTGCGCCGCCTGCGCCGGACCCGGCCGGGGAGCCGGGTCAGCAGCGGGCTTGCGGGGGGCTTGCGGCGGGCTTGCAGCGGCCTGCATTTTCCGGCTGATTCCCACCGCCCGCCGATTCGCCGCAGCGGCCGCATCCCCGGAGCCGAGACGTCAGCCATGAACCCCCTGGAGGAATCCGGTCCGATGCCGGACCTGGGCCACGTCCTCCTGGTGGAAGACGATGACGGCCTGCGCATCCTGGTGACCCGGGCGCTGCGGGACAGCGGCTACCGCGTCACCGGATGCCGCAGCGGCGCCGAGATGTGGCGGCTCCTGCCCCAGGGCGGGGTCGACCTGATCCTCCTCGACGTCATGCTGCCCGGTGCGTCGGGCCTCGACCTGCTGCGCGCGCTGCGCGTCCGCTCCACGGTGCCGGTCATCATCGTCAGCGCGCGCGGCGAAGAGGCGGACCGGGTGCTGGGCCTGGAACTCGGGGCCGACGATTACATCGCCAAGCCGTTCGGGCGCCCGGAGCTGCTGGCCCGCGTCCGGGCGGTGCTGCGTCGCTCCGTCCTGGCGCCGGCGGCCTCCCCGGGCAGCGGCGAGGCCCTGGCCTTCGCGGGCTGGCGCCTCGACCTGCGCAGCCGTGCGCTGGTCGACCCGGACGGCGCCGGCGTCGACCTGTCCGGTGCGGAATACGACCTCCTCCTGGTGTTCCTCGACCATCCCGGGCGGGTGCTCGGCCGCGAGCAGATCCTCGAACTGTCACGCGCGCGCCTGGGATCGCCGTCCGACCGCAGCGTCGACACCCTCGTCAGCCGCCTGCGGCGCAAGCTCGACCCGCCCGAGGGCGAGCCGCCGGTGATCAAGACGGTGCGGGGCTCGGGCTACATGCTGGCCGCGAAGGTGGAGCGCCGGTGAGACGGGTCTTCGCCCTGGCGCGCAGCCTCGAGGCCCGGACACTCGTCGTCCTGCTGGCCGCCATCCTGGCCGTCCATGGCGGAGCCCTGCTGCTCTATCGCCAGTCGGCGGCCGCGGCCGCCGACGAGGCCTTCGCGGCCCAGGTCGCGTCACAGCTCGCCCTGGCCCGCGACGCGGTGATGCGGCGCCCGCCGGCGGAGCGGAACGCCGAGGCCAAGGCGCTGTCCAATCCGCATTTCGAGGTCGCCTGGACGGAGACCCCCGCTCCGGCCCGGCCCCGCAGCGACCCGGCCCTGGCCCCCCTGCACCGGCGCCTGACCGCCCTCGATTCCAGCCTCGGCACCGGCCTCTCCCTGGCGATGGAGGGCGACACGGACCCACTCCACCGGCTCGATCTCGGCGGGACGCTGGCGCTCGCGGACGGCAGCCAGCTCGCCTTCCACTCGGCCCACGCCTCGGGCATGGCCCTGCGCAATCCCTGGGCCATGCTGGCGACCGCGATGGCGATCCTGGTCGGCCTCGCCGCCGTGTTCCTGACCAGCCGGATCGCCCGGCCGCTGCGTGCGCTCGGCCACATCACCGGGCTGATCGGCCATGCCGTCGGCCAGGGCCGGATGGTGCCGGTGCCCGAGGTCGGCCCCGACGAGACCCGCGCGATCGCCCGCGCCCTCAACGGCATGCAGGTGCGGATCCGGGACCTCGTCACCGAGCGGACCCAGGCGCTCGCCGCCGTGTCCCACGATCTGCGGACGCCGATCGCGCGCCTGCGCCTGCGCCTGGATGGCGTCACCGACGCGGCGCAGCGCCACGCGATGGCATCCGACCTCGACGACATGCAGGCCATGATCGACTCGACGCTGGCCTACCTGCGCGGCGATGCCGATCCGGAGGTCCGGCGGGTCACCAACGTCGCCAGCCTGCTGATGAGCATCGCCGATGCCGGACAGGATGCCGGACATGCGGTCGTCTACGACGGACCCGGCCGGGCGCTCGCCGCCATCCGGCCGGTGGCGCTCCGGCGCGCCCTCGACAACGTGGTCGACAACGCCGTCCGGTACGGGGAACGGGCCCGGATCGGCCTGACCATCGCGGACACCACCCTGGAGCTGCAGGTCGACGACGACGGCCCCGGCCTTCCCGCCGACGCGGTCGAGCGGGCCTTCGCACCGTTCACCCGCCTGGAAACCTCGCGCAACCGCAACACCGGGGGGACCGGCCTCGGCCTGACCATCGCGCGCCGGGTGATCGAGGCGGAGGGCGGCCGCATCGGCCTGGAGACCCGGCCCGGCGGCGGCCTGCGGGTGCGGATCACCCTGCCGCGCCCGACCGGCTGAGGCGGCCGCGTCCCGCGGCGAGGGTTCGGCGACCTGCGCCACACTTCGTCACAGACCCGGCATCGGGGAGCCAAACGCCTCGGCTACATCAGGTCTCGACGCAGCCGACGGGGCTGCGAAACTTGAGGACGAGACCATGTCGCGGCATCACCATCACGCTTCTGTCCCTGGCCCTGATGACCGCCCTGGCGGGACAGGCCTCCGCCACGGAGGGCAGCGGAAACTCCGACAACCCGTCGCAGGCCGTCCCGAACACCGGCGGCGTCTCGGGCGGCCCGAACCACCACACCAACCGCGGCATGCCCGAGCGCGTCGACGTGACCGAGAGCACCAAGCCGGTGCACGCGGCCAAGGAGGGCCACACGCACGACCACAGCAAGACGCATCCGCACGACAAGAAGTAAGGGCGCGACGGAGCGGCCGGGGCGAACGTCGATCCGGACGTTCGCCCCGGCGCGTTCGTGTCGGCGAAGCGATCCGCGCCCGGGCCTAATCGGCCGGGGCGGCCTCCCCGGCCCGTGCCCGGGCCGCCATCGCCACCAGGGCCTTGCGCAGGGCGCCCATCTCGCGGACCGGCTCGGGGTAGAGCACCCGCGCGGTCCGGTCGCCGGTGAGGAGATCCAGGCCCTCCGGGTCGAGGCCGGTGAGCCGCCACGGCCCGGGTTCGGCGCCGGCTCCCTGGGCGTAGAGCGCGAGGGCGTCGGCGTGGTCGGCGTTCATGTAATCGACGGCGCCGGCCTCGCCCGCCACCAGCCCCTCCGCGCCGGTGATATCCAGGCGCAATTCCGCAGGCGTCAGCACGGCGGCCTTGGCGAAACCGCCGTTGAGATGCCCGGCCTTCGGCTCCAGAGCGAAGAACCCGAAATCCGGGAAATCGGCATAGAGCTTGGATTTCGGATGCCGGGCCACGAATCGGGCGCGGGCGCGCGGCTCGGCCGTCTGCGTCACGCGCCCGGTCACGGTCAGGCGCGGATGGGCCAGCGGGTCGCCCTTGCCGCCGGCGGTGAACAGCAGCGAGGCGCGGGAATCCGCCAGCAGGTTGCGGGTGTGGGCCGAGAGCCGCGACAGCAGCATCAGGGGCGTGCCGTCGACGTCGGTGGCGAGGGTCACCAGCGAGACGAAGGGCGTGCCGTCCTCCGGGTCGAGGGTGGCGAGCGCGCCGGAGCGGATGCTGCGCAGGAGATGCCGCGCCAGTCCGATCGCGTCGAACGGGGCCTCGGCCGTCGGAAGCGGAGCCGCCTGCCGGCGCGGCGCGGACCCGGCGTTGTTGTCAGCCTCGGCCATCGATGATCCCCCGAATTCGTGATCGCGCCGCGGCGCTCAGGCCGCGTTCAGCCGGCGGATCATAGCGGTTGCAATCCGCTCCGCACGAGAGCGCAGACATGCGGCCCAATGGCCTCAGTCAAGCACCAAACGGACAAACAACCGAGATCGCTCGCTTTTATCGCCCGTTGCCATTACACAGCCTGACTCTCCGCGCGAACGCGGCCCGCCTCCCCGGCACGGTCGCCACCGCGTTTTTGCCGATCCTTGCCCGCCGTCCACGACGGCGAATCAGGGTGGGATGCGGAGGGGCGGGCGCCGTCAGACGTCCGCCAAGCCGCATCCGAGCAACAGGACACGCGCATGCCGACCATCGCCCTCGTGGACGACGACCGAAACATCCTCACCTCCGTCTCGATCGCGCTCGAGACCGAGGGGTACCGCATCCAGACCTATACCGACGGCGCCTCGGCGCTCGACGGGCTGAAGCATTCCCCGCCCGATCTCGCGATCTTCGACATCAAGATGCCGCGCATGGACGGAATGGAACTTCTCAGGCGTCTGCGGCAGAAATCCGACCTTCCGGTGATCTTTCTGACCTCGAAGGACGAGGAGATCGACGAATTGTTCGGCCTCAAGATGGGCGCCGACGACTTCATCCATAAGCCGTTCTCGCAGCGGCTCTTGGTCGAGCGCGTGAAGGCGGTGCTGCGCCGCTTCGCCCCGAAGGACGGCCCGGGCGCCGCCGCCCGCGAGGCCGATGCCGCCGCCCGCTCCCTGGAGCGCGGCCTGCTGATGATGGATCCCGAGCGCCACACCTGCACCTGGAAGGGCGAGCCCGTGACCCTGACGGTGACGGAATTCCTGATCCTCCAGGCGCTGGCCCACCGCCCCGGCGTCGTGAAGAGCCGCAACGCCCTGATGGACGCCGCCTACGACGACCAAGTCTACGTCGACGACCGCACCATCGACAGCCACATCAAGCGCCTGCGCAAGAAGTTCAAGGTGACCGACACCAACTTCGACATGATCGAGACGCTCTACGGCGTCGGCTACCGCTTCAAGGAAAGCTGAGGTCCGGCCCCGGCCAGCCCCCTCCGGTTTCCCGCATAGCCCGCCCCTTCCCTGACAACGGACGATCGTGCCCTCCACAGACCAAGCCGAAATTCCGTCGCGCGGCGTGCTGGGCTGGCCGCGCCAGATCTGGAACGGGATCGGCCAACGCGCTTCGTCGAGCCTGACGCGGCGCATCGTCGTGCTCAACCTCGTCGGGCTGATCGCGCTGCTGTTCGGCTTCCTCTACCTGAACCAGTTCCGCCAGGGGCTGATCCAGGCGCGGGTGCAGAGCCTGCTGATCCAGGGCGAGATCATCGCCGGCGCCATCGCGTCCTCGGCCTCGGTCGAGACCGACGCGATCCGGATCGATCCCGACAAGCTGCTCCAGCTCCAGGCCGGCGAGGTCGAGGAACTGTCCTCCCCCCTCACCTTCTCGCTGAATCCCGAGCGGGTGGCCCCGCTGCTGCGCCGGCTGATCACCCCCACGGGCAACCGCGCCCGGGTCTACGACCAGGAGGGCGGCCTTCTGTTCGACACCCGCACCCTCTCGGCCCGGGGCGAGATGGGCCGGAGCGACCCGGACGTGCGCCCGCGCAAGCGCACCTGGCTGGAGGCGACCTGGGAGTCCCTGCAGGCACGGTTCGGGGCGCGCTTCGGCGGCGACGCCCCGCCCGGCGTCAGCGAGGATGTCGGCCCGGCCAGCGGGCACAGCCTGAAGGAGGTGCAGGTGGCGCTCTCGGGCGCGCGCGGCACCATCGTGCGCCGCAACCCGGCGGGCGAGACCATCGTGTCGGTGGCGGTGCCGATCCAGCGCGCGAATTCCGTGCGCGGCGCCCTGATGCTGTCGACGCAAGGGGGCGACATCGACCGGGTCATCGCCTCGGAGCGATTCGGCCTGCTGCAGGTCTTCCTCATCGCGGCGGCCGTGATGCTGGTGCTGTCGATCCTGCTCGCCGGTGCCATCGCGGGGCCGGTGCGGCGCCTCGCCGATGCGGCCGAGAAGGTCCGCCTCGGCATCAAGTCGCGCGAGGAGATCCCGGATTTCACCGGGCGCACCGACGAGATCGGCCACCTGTCGGGGGCGCTGCGCGACATGACCCAGGCGCTCTATCGCCGGATCGACGCCATCGAGAGCTTCGCGGCCGATGTCAGCCACGAACTGAAGAATCCGCTGACCTCCCTGCGCAGCGCCGTCGAGACGCTGCCGCTGGCCAAATCCGACGATTCGCGCAGCCGCCTGCTGGCGATCATCCAGCACGACGTGAAGCGCCTCGACCGGCTGATCTCGGACATCTCCGACGCCTCGCGCCTCGACGCGGAACTGGCCCGCGCGGAGGCGCGCCGGGTCGACATGCGCAAGCTGATGTCCACCGTGGTCTCGGTGGCCAACGAGCGCCGTCGCGCGAAGGACGCGCCGATCCAGTTCGACTGCGACGCGCCGGCCGGAGAGACCGATTCGCCCTTCACCATCTTCGGCCATGACAGCCGGCTCGGGCAGGTGGTCAACAACCTCCTGGACAATGCCCGCTCGTTCTCGCCCCCCGACGCCAAGGTGCGGGTGGCCCTGCGCCGGGTGCGCAACGACGTGGAGCTGATCGTCGAGGACGAGGGGCCGGGCATCCCCGAGCATGCCCTGGAGCGGATCTTCGAGCGCTTCTATACCGACCGTCCCGAGCAGGGGTTCGGTCAGAATTCCGGCCTCGGCCTCTCGATCTCGCGCCAGATCGTCCAGGCCCATCGGGGCACGATCCGGGCCGAAAACCGCCCGGGTCCGGCCGACGAGGACGGCGAGCCGACGGTGCGCGGCGCCCGCTTCATCGTGCGCCTGCCGGCGGCGGCCCGCTGAGCCCGGAGGCCGGCGCGGCGATGCCCGACCCGTCGCACCGGAGCGAAGCGGTGCATGCCAGCTGCATCGCCCTCGGCCGGGCCGGCCTGCTGATCCGCGGTCCCTCGGGGTCGGGCAAGTCGACCCTGGCGCTCCTGCTTCTCGACAGGGCCGCCCTGATGGGTACGCCGGCCGCCCTCGTGGCCGACGACCGCGTCCGGCTCACCTGCGACGGCACAGCGGTGATCGCGCATGCCGATCCGGTGCTCGCCGACCGCATCGAGGTGCGGGGCCTCGGGCTCCTGCGCGCCAACGACACCCTGTCGTCGGTGCCGGTCCGCCTCGTCGTCGATCTCGTGGCGGAACTCCCCCGCCTGCCGGAGCGCCCCCTGGCGTCCGTCGTGCTGCTCGATCGCGCCCTGCCGGCCCTGCGCCTCGATCCGGGCCTGCTGCGGTCCGGGCTCGGGCCGCGCCTCGTCCTCGACGCCCTCGCGGGCTGCGGCGGCGTGGCGCTTGGGACGCACCGGCCAATCCTGACGCTGCCGCCGGACCCGGGACCGTAGCGCCGGAGCCACCACCGTGGCATGATGATGACGGCCGAGCATACAAAACGCCGCAATCACCTTGCGCTCGACCGTGCGCTGCACAAAATGGCGGCTCCGCTCACAAGGCGTTGGAACCCGCGTCGATGATTGGAATGGTGCTCGTCACCCACGGCCTGCTGGCGACCGAGTTCAAGGCTGCCCTTGAACACGTCGTCGGGCCGCAGAAGCAGATCGAGACCATCACCATCGGTCCCGAGGACGATATGGAGCTGCGCCGGCTCGACATCATGACGGCCGTCGGCCGCGTGAATACGGGCAAGGGCGTCGTCGTGCTCACCGACATGTTCGGCGGCACGCCCTCGAACCTTGCCCTTTCGTGCATGAACGGCGGACAGGTCGAGGTCGTGGCCGGCATCAACCTCCCGATGCTGATCAAGCTCGCCAGCGTGCGCGATGCCGAGCCCCTCGGCGATGCCGTCCTGCACGCCCAGGAGGCGGGCCGGAAATACATCAACGTCGCCTCGCGCGTGCTCGCCGGCAAATAGCCTTTCTTACGCCCCCACCACAGCTTACAGGCATTCCAGGGACCCGCCCGACGCGGGGACCCGCCGAGGCCGTGCGACGCGGCGCGGTTCGCCAGCGAGGGAACGGCCAACGCCCATGAGCCACGACGAACCCATGAGCCACGACGAAGACGACGCCGAGGACACCCTCCCGCCGGTGCCCGAGGGCGGCCTGATCCAGGTGCTGCCGATCATCAACCGGCGCGGCCTGCACGCCCGGGCCTCGGCGAAGTTCGTCCAGACGGTGGAGCGATTCGACGCCGCCGTCACCGTCACCCGCTCGGGCGAGACGGTGGGCGGGCGCTCGATCATGGGCCTGCTGACCCTCGGGGCGGCGCAGGGCACCTCGATCGCGGTGGTGACCTCGGGCAGCGACGCCGAGAGCTGCATGAGCGCCATCGCCGATCTGCTCGCCAACAAATTCGGCGAGGACGAGTAAAGGACGGCGGCGCGGCTCAGGCCGAGCGGTCGGCGCGGCGCGGGGCGACCCCGGTGGAGGCATCCTCGGACACGCGGCGCCAGACCACCGCCTCGGCGCCATGCCCCAGGGTGATGCTGGCGGCGACGACCGCGTCGCCCCGCCGCGTCAGCGCGACGGTGACCTGTCGGCGCTGCGCGAACAGGCGCGTCACCACCCGGACCAGGGCGGCCTCGGACGGATCGCCGATGATCGGCGCGGCCGAGACTTGGGCGTCGAGAAGCAGGAACTCCTCCACCGCATCGCGAACCCGATAGGGATCGCTGATCCGCTCCACCCGGGACGCGGCCGGAACGGTGCGTACCCCGATCAGGCTGTGGGTCGGGATGCTGGCGCGCCGGATCACCGCGCGCAGGAGCCTCGGCCCCTCGGGCGCCTTCGGGGAGTCCACGGCCGATTCGAGCACCAGCACGGCCCTCGGACGCAACGCCCGCAGGTGGTCGGCCAGGGCCTCCCGGACCTCGCCGACGCTGTCGGGCGCGATGGTCGGCGTGACGGTGGTCCCGTGCGGCTGCCACGGCGCGATCCGGGCCTGACCCCAGAGCGTGTGCGGCATGGCCAGGGGCACGATCGCGGCAAGCTGGTCGGGGCCGTTGCCGGTGCGCCATGCGAGGGCAAAGACGAGATCGCGCCCGCCGGCCTGATGCTGGGCCGCCGACAGCAGGTAATCCGGATCGGCATGGACCGGGTCGGCCACCCGCACCCGCACCAGGAGAGCGCGCCAGGCCGCGATCTCGCCGTCGCTGAAGGCCGCCGCCCGCCGGAGGTCGATGCGCCAGGCGCTGGCGGCCGGGGCCGGAGACACTGGGCTCGCGCCACTCGCCGGGGCCGCCATCCGCCCCGCGCCGCCTTCGATGACCGTGAAAAGCTGTCTCATCGTCTCGATCCGATCCCGCCGATGTTCCATTTTGGAACAATGGAGCGCCCGGAGGCGCTGGTTGGGGGAGAGGTCTCAAGAACGATGCCGCCCGATTCCGGACGAACGGGCCTCGACGGCGGACGAAACCGGAGCCGGCTCAGCCACCCGGGATGGCGAGCGGATTGTTGGTCAGGGCCTCGGCATCCGGGCCATCGACGCGCGGCCGGCCGAGGAAGGCGTCCCACAGCCGTGTGACGAAGGCCGGGTCGAGATCGCGCACGATCAGCACGAGGCGCGAGCGGTGGTCGGCATCCGGCCAGGCGTCGAGATGCACCGGCGCGTGGATGATGTGCTGGACTCCGTGCACCACCAGCGGCCGCTCGGGCGCGTCGGCCAGGGCGACGAGCCCCTTCAGGCGCAGCAGGTTCGGCCCGTGGGCCGAGCGCAGGAGATCGAGGAACATCTCGAAGGCGGCCCGGGGCACGGGCACGTCGCTGGCGAGGCTGAAGGCCCGGATCGACGCATCGTGGCGGTTCACATCGTGATGATGATGGCCATGGTGGTGGCCGTGATCATGATGCTGGTGCGCTTCCCGCTCGACCTCGGCTCCGAGCCAGGCGCGCACATCGGCGCTCTTGCCGTCGAGGCCGAACAGGCCGCCGAGGAGATCGCCCGGGGCGACCGCGGCGTCCCGGAACGGGGCGGTCGGGTTCAGGGCGCGCAGCCGGGCCTCCAGGGCGCGGCCGTCATCGGCGGCGAGATCGCGCTTCGTCACCACGATCTGGTCGGCCACCGCCACCTGCCGCACCGCCTCCACATGGGCATCGAGGGTCGAGGCACCGTTGACGGCATCGACCACCGTGACGACGCCCTGCAGGCGATACCGGATCACGAGGTAAGGGTGGTAGATCAGGGCGTGCAGGATCGGGGCGGGATCGGCGAGGCCGGTCGTCTCGATCACCAGCCGGCGGAACGGCTGGATACGGCCGTTGTCGCGCTTGCGCAGCAGGTCTTCCAGGGTGGCGATCAGGTCGCCGCGCACGGTGCAGCACAGGCAGCCGGCGCCCAGCAGGACCATGTCCTCGTCGATCCGCTCGATCAGCAGATGGTCGAGGCCGATCTCGCCGAACTCGTTGACGATGACCACGGTGTCGGCCAGGGCCGGATCGCGCAGCATCCGGTTGAGCAGCGTCGTCTTGCCGGCGCCGAGGAATCCGGTGAGGACGGTGAGCGGGATCGGCTCGGGCGCGCGGGGATCGGGCTGGGACAGGTCGGTCATGACCCTGACCTAGCCCTCTCGGCGGCCCCGCTCAATCCTCGCGAGTGTTATAATGTTACAGAACGCACCCGGTGCGGTGGCGTATCGGTGGAGCTTTGCACCGGTCGGCGGGGCTGCTCTGTCGGATCGCTCGTGAAGCCCGCCTGTTGCGGCCGCGAGAGTCCTTCCTGATGGAAGGCCGCGTATGAAGCACACCGTCATTCCGGGGCGCAGCAGGCGAGCCCGGACTCCAGATCCGCCGACGGTGGAAAGTTCTGCACCCCCTGCGTGTCTGGATTCCGGGCTCCGCTCCGCGGCCCCGGAATGACGCGGTGTTGCAACGGGCCTGTGGGCGAGCACGTCAGCAATGCGCTCTGCCCTCGTCGCGCGCTGACCGAAGGTGGACGGCTCTGGGGCCGAGCGTGGGCGTGCGATAGCCCGCCCGGCCATCAACCCGCTCGCGCGACGCGAACGCGAATGCCGGGAGGCCGTCCTACTCGTCGGCCTGGGCCTTGCCGGCCGACTTGGTGGCCTTCGCCTTCGCGGCGGCACCGGCCGGCTTGCGCTCGGCCTTCGCATCGGTCTTGCCCCCAGCCTTAGGGGCCACCTTCGCCGCCGGCTTCTTAACGGTGCCGACCTTCAGCTTCGGGGCGCCCTCCAGCACGGGCGTCGAGTCGGCGGGAGCGTAGGCGCTGGCCGTGGCCGGAACGCCGGCCTTGCCGCGGGCGAGCGCCTTCTTCGGCTCGGGCTTGGTGGCGGGCTTGGTGGCGGGATTGGCAGCCGTCTTCGCCGATCCGGCTGCGGCGCCCTTCGCCTGTCGGGCAGCCTGGGCCGCCTCGCGCTTGGCCGCGACCGCGTCGAGCTTGGCCTTGCGGGCCTCGGCGACCTTGGCCGCCTTCTCGGCCTTCTCGGCCTCCTCCTGCTCGTTGAGCGCGATGGCGCCTTCGGCCGGATCGCGCCCGATCCAGACCAGGATCGGCTGCAGCGGCGCGCGCGGCGGCAGGGCGCGGTTGCGCAGGGCCGCGCTGTTCATGGTGGCGAAGGCCAGCGCCGCGGAGGGCGGCGCGGCGGCGGCCATCAGCTGCGCGTTGGCGTTGTCGGCGCTGGCTCCGGCGGCGCCCGCGCTCGCCGTGATGGCGCCCTGGCCCTCGTCCACCGGCATCGGCTTCTTGCGGTCGCAGATATAGGGCCGCAGGTCCGGAGGCTCGGAGACGCCCGAGGTCGGCAGGGCGTCGAGGGTCTGGGCACCCCAACCCGGGGACTGGCCGAAGCCGTAATCGAACAGATCGGCGGCCTTCAGGTCGCGCTCGCGGGCGCTGGGCTGGCCCATCACCACCGTGAGGATGCGGCGGCCGTTGCGGGTCGCGGTGGCCACCACGTTGAAGCCGCCCGAGCAGATGAACCCGGTCTTCATGCCGTCGGCGCCGGCATAGCGCCCGAGCAGGCCGTTGTGATTGGCCATGACCGAGCGGCCGAACTGGATGGCGCTGATCGAGAACAAAGCCCGGCTTTCGGGGAAATCGCGGATGAGGGCGCGGCCGAGAACGGCCATGTCGCGGGCCGAGGTCCATTGCCGCGCATCCGGCAGGCCGTTCGGATTGGTCCAGCGGCTTTCCCGCATGCCGATGCGCTGGGCGGTCTCGTTCATCATCTGGGCGAAGCCCTCGACCGAGCCGCCGAGATTCTCGCCGATCGCCCAGGCCACGTCGTTGGCCGACTTGACCATGATGATCTTCAGGGCGTTGTCGAGGGTGAGCTTGGTGCCCGGCCGGAAGCCCATCTTCGAGGGCGGCTCGGCGGCGGCCGCCGGCGAGATCGTCAGGAGCGTGTCGAGGGAGAGCTTGCCCTGCCGCACCAGGTCGAGGGCGACGTAGGCGGTCATCAGCTTGGTGATGGAGGCGGGAAACCACGGGTCGGTGGCCGCCTGGCCGTAGATCACCTTGCCGGAATCGACGTCGATCACCAGGATCGGGGCCGTCACGGCGCTCGCGGGTCCGGCGCCGAGCAATCCCGCCGCCACCGCGAGACCAACGACGAGCCGCCTCAACAATCCGTTCGACATCAGGCCTGTCTCAGAAAGGAACGCAACGGCGCGATCGAGGATCGGCCCGGGAGGACGGCCGGTCAACGGCCAAGCTTGCATGCCATCGACCTGGGGCGGCATCAAGCGCCGATGCGCAGGTCGCCGGAGGGTGGCACGACCCCCATCAAGACGGGTTCCGTGGCAACAGCATGGCGGACCGTCTCGCAGATGCGAGGAGTCGGCAATTACATGGTATAGGCCGGTTCAGCGCATGGGTGGGTGCCGCCTCGGCGCTGTGGTGCCGGCGCCGCACGGCCCTTATGTGCGCGGGAGGCAGCTTTGGCAGGCGCCGGGGTTCTGCCGGGCGCCGGGCGATGGCACGAGAGTCTTGCAAGGCTTAAGGAGCGCCGGCCGGGTCGATGCGGGGTCGGGCGCCGAGGACGTGATGGGTTACGCGGTCAAGGAACTGTTCCACACTCTCCAGGGCGAGGGCGCGCAGGCGGGCCGCGCCGCGGTGTTCTGCCGCTTTGCCGGCTGCAATCTCTGGTCCGGCCGCGAGGAGGACCGCGCCACCGCCGCCTGCCGGTTCTGCGACACCGACTTCATCGGGATGGATGGCGAGGGCGGCGGGCGGTTCTCCACCGCGCCGGATCTGGCCGACGCCATCGCGAAAACCTGGGCGGGCGGGCCGCGCCACCGCTACGTCGTCTTCACCGGCGGCGAGCCCCTGCTCCAGCTCGACGAGGCCCTGATCGCCGCCGTCCACGCGCAGGGCTTCGAGATCGCGGTCGAGACCAACGGCACCCTGGCGGCCCCGCCGGGCATCGACTGGATCTGCGTCAGCCCGAAGGCCGGCAACCCCATCGTCCAGCGCAGCGGCCACGAGCTGAAGCTGGTCTTCCCGCAGGCCGAGGCCACCCCGGACGCCTTCGCGGATCTCGATTTCCGCCACCACTGGCTCCAGCCGATGGACGGACCGGACCGGCTCGCCAACACCGCCGAGGCCGTGGCCTATTGCCGGCGCGACGCGCGCTGGCGCCTGTCGCTCCAGACCCACAAGATCATCGGGATTCCGTGAGGAACCCCGCAGGATCCCGTCCGCTCGCACGATGAAGATCACCCGATGAAAATCACCCAAGCCTTCACCTTCGAGGCGGCCCACCGCCTGCCGAACGTGCCCGAGACCCATCGCTGCCACCGCATGCACGGGCATTCCTACCGGGTCGAACTCACCCTCTCGGGCGCCGTCGACCCGGCCACCGGCTGGGTGGTGGATTTCTTCGATGTGGAGCACGCCTTCGCGCCGGTCCTGGCCCGCCTCGACCATTATTGCCTCAACGAGATCGAGGGGCTGGAGAACCCCACCGCCGAGCACATCGCGGCCTGGATCTGGGAGCGCACCAAGGCGGCGCTGCCGGCCCTCTCCTCCGTGAAGGTCTACGAGACGCCGATGTCCTGGGCCGAGTACGAGGGCGAGAGCCACCGATGAGCGCGGGCAGCGCCCTGGTCCTGTTCTCCGGGGGACAGGATTCGACGACCTGCCTCGCCTGGGCCCTGGAGCGCTTCGAGCGCGTGGAGACGCTGGGCTTCGATTACGGCCAGCGCCACCGCATCGAACTCGACTGCCGGGACACCCTGCGGCGGGGCATCGCCGCCCTGAAACCCGAATGGGCGGCGCGCCTCGGCGAGGATCACACCCTGGCGCTGGACGCCCTCGGGCAGGTCTCCGAGACCGCGCTGACCCGCGATACCGCCATCGCGTTCGAGGCGGGCGGTCTGCCCAACACCTTCGTGCCGGGCCGCAACCTGCTGTTCCTCACCTTCGCGGCGGCGCTCGCCTACCGCCGGTCGCTGACGCATCTCGTCGGCGGCATGTGCGAGACGGATTATTCCGGCTACCCGGATTGCCGGGACGACACCATCAAGGCGCTGCAGGTGGCGCTCAACCTCGGCATGGATCGCCGCTTCGTGCTACACACGCCGCTGATGTGGATCGACAAGGCCGAGACTTGGCGGCTGGCCGAAGACCTCGGCGGCCGGGCGCTCGTCGACCTCATCGTCGAGGACAGCCACACCTGCTATCTCGGCACCCGCGGCGACCGCCATCCCTGGGGCCACGGCTGCGGCCAGTGCCCGGCCTGCGACCTGCGCGCCAAGGGGTTCGCCAGATTCACCGCCGAGACGGTGCCGGCTGCGGGCGCCTGATCGGGGCGCAAGCCGGGACCTCCAGCGACGAGGCTCCGAGCCGGCCCGCCAGCCGGTCGAGCAGGACATGCGGCACGGTCAGGGCGGAGAGCATCTGCAGCGTCAGGGCCAGCAGGGCGGCGGCGGCATCCGGGGACCCGGCGGCGTAGAGCGGCCACAGCACGGCGCCGATCAGGAGCGTCAGGCCGAACACCGGCAGCGACGCGCGCACCGCCCGCCGCATCGTCTCGATGCCGGGCGCCCGGTGCGGGTCGCGCACCAGGGCGCGCATGTGACGGGGTCCGTGCAGACCGACGAAGTACAGGGTGAAGGCGGCAAGCGGCGGCAGCAGCCAGAAGGCGCAGGCGAGCGCGGCCATCTCGGCCAGCACCGTCGGACGACGACGCTGGCCGACGATCCAGCAGGCCGCCAGACCCAGCCAGAGCCACGACGCGGCGCTCCACCAGACGGGGAGTTGCGGGAGGGCGACCCGCGTGACAACCGCGAAAAGGCCGGCCGTCTCGTCGGGGCGCAGCAGAGCCGGCAGCGCGATCGGCAGAGCCCCGCGCACCAGGGCCTCGAACGGCCGCCCCGGGCCGGCATCTTCCTCCCCGAAATGCATCACCGAGAGGGCGAGGAAGCCCGCCAGGGTGACGAGGGGCGCGATCTGCCAGGCGACGAGAACCAGCGCCGCGAGGCCGAGATACGGGACCGCGAAGATCCCGAACCAGGCCCGGCCATAGCGTGGGCGCAGCAGGGGCGCCGCCACCGCGCCGTCGAGGGCGCCGTGCGGGACACCGAGGACGATGACGACCGTGAGGGCGACGAGCCAGGAGGCCTCGCGCGGCAGGAGGGTAGAGGCGACCAGCACGAGCGCGACGAGCGCACCCGCTGCCGGCAGCAGCCATGCCTCCGCTCCCGCCCAGATCCGGCGGCGCGTTCGAACCGGTGTCCCGCGGAACGGGATGGACGCGCGCGCCGCCATTCCGTCAGGCCGCCCGGCGCAGGGGCGTCGCCGCGGCATGGCCTTCGGCGAGGTCGCGGTCGACGGCGCGGGTGGTCTCCCGGGTGGCCATGATGCCGTAGACGACCTTGGCGGTGAGATCGAGGATCGCCACGACGGCCAGGGCCACGGCCGGCGACAGGATGCCGAGACCGTCCTGTCCGACGAGGAGCACCACCGGATAGGCGCACCATACCGCGGTCAGGAACACGGCGTTGCGCCGGAAATCGGATTGCACGTCGGCCCGCTCGGCCGCGTTCTCCTCGCGCAGCTGGACGAATATCCCGTAGAACACCGCCGCGAACGCGCCGCACGAGATGGCGAACCAGGTCCACTTGATCCAGGCGACCGTGGACAGGCCGAAGGCCAGGGCCGTGACGATCATGATCAGATCGGAGCCGATCAGACCCCAGACGACGGCCGGGCGGCGCATGCCCGAATGCATCGCGGTGCGCGCGAGGCCGAGCAGCAGCAGGGGCGTGGTGAAGGTCCAGTCGATGTAGCGCGCGAAATAGAACTGGCGCGCGGTGTCGGCCGCCTCGGGACCGGCCGGGAGAAGGATGTTGCCCTGCCCGGTCGCCATCGCGAAATAGGAACAGGCGGCGATGATCGGCACGATCCCGTGGATGATCGTATCCGCCTCCTCGGCCTGGGTGCGGCGCTTGCCCAGGAACAGGATCGCGGCGGCCCCCGCCGCCATGCCGGCAAAGCCGAGCCAAAGCCAGAATTGAGGCGTCATCAAACACTCGTGAGTCAGGGATGAAAAGCGCGCCCCGAACGTGGCGTCACCCCTGCCCAAGTTGTCTCAGCCCGGATCGTTGCCCGCCGCGCGGTCACAGTCGGGTGAGACCGACGCGTCTAGCTCCACGCTCGCAGACTTTCCGGCGTGGTGAAGTCCCGGGGCCGGACGTCGCGGGCGGCGCCGCGCATCGCCGCGACACCCCTCGGAAAGCCGCTGCGGCTCCGGTAATCCGCCCGCACCGGCTCCGAGGGGGCCAGCGGCGCATCCGAGAGCGCCCGGGCGCAGAGCAGATCGACCACGCCGACGCCGGCCAGCGCGCCGAGGGCGACGGCGGTGTTGGCGCGATGACGCGGATCGCCGGTGAGGCCCGGCAGCACGGTGGCGAGGTCGAGGCCGTCTCCGGCGACCCGGGCCCAGATCCAGGGCGTCGGATCGTGCGCGCCCAGGATGCCGGCGCCCTGGACGATCTCGCGGACACCGTAGGCCCGCACCAGGGCACCGGCGCGCGGCATGCCGAGCCAGCGGGCGATCGCGTCGCCGCAGGTGACCTCCGTGACCCCGAGGGCGAGGGAGAACCAGCCGAGGCCCCGCGCCACTTGGCGGGTGGACGGATCGGGCCGGCGGCGGCGGTCCGAGGACAGCCGGGCGGACGGGGCGTCGGCTCCCCCGCGTGCGCGGTGGGCGCTCGGCTCCTGACGGGACGCGGATGCGGGCATGCGGGCCTCCTGATTCGGTCTGGATACGGGAGCGGACGGTCAGGGCCGGAGCACGACCTTGATGCAGTTGTCCTTCTTGTCGCGGAAGGTCTTGTAGAGGTCCGGACCGTCCGCCAGTCCGCCCCGGTGGGTGATCACGAAGGACGGGTCGATCTGGCCATCGGCGATGCGGGCGACGAGATCGTCGGTCCAACGGTTGACGTGGGTCTGCCCGGTGCGGAGCGTCAGCCCCTTGTTCATCAGGGCGCCCATCGGGATCTTGTCGACGAGCCCGCCATAGACGCCCGGAATCGAGAGGATGCCGGCCGGGCGACAGACATAGATCATCTCGCGCAGAACCGTGGCCCGGTCGCTCTCCAGCATCATGGCCTGTTTGACCCGGTCGTAGACTTGCTCCAGCGCCCGGGGGGCGTGCGCCTCCATGCCGACGGCGTCGATGCACTTCTCCGGGCCCTTGCCGGAGGTGAGCTGGTTCAGGCGCTCGACGGTGCTCTCGGTGCTGTTGTCGATGGTCACGGCGCCGCCGGCGCGAGCCATCTCCAGGCGCTCGGGCACCCGGTCGATGCACACCACCTGGCGGGCGCCGAGCAGGATCGCGGAGCGGATCGCCATCTGGCCGACGGGACCGGCGCCCCAGATCGCCACCGTGTCGGTGGGCTGGATGTCGGCCTGCACCGCCGCCTGCCAACCGGTCGGGAAGATGTCGCCGAGGAACAGGACCTGCTCGTCGGTGAGCCCGTCCGGCACCTTGATGTGGGTCTTGTCCGCGAAGGGCACGCGGACGTACTCGGCCTGCCCGCCCTGATAGCCGCCGGTGAGGTGGGTGTAGCCGAACAGCCCGGCGGTGGTGTGCCCGAACGCCTTGGCGGCGAGGTGCTTGTTGCGGTTCGAGCGCTCGCAGACCGAGAAGAAGCCGCGTTTGCACTGGTCGCACTCGCCGCAAATGATGGTGAACGGGATCACCACCCGCTCGCCCTTGCGCAGGGTGCCGTTGACGCCCTTGCCGGTCTCGACCACCTCGCCCATGAACTCGTGGCCCATGACGTCGCCCTTCTCCATGCCGGGCATGAAGTGGTCGTAGAGATGCAGGTCGGATCCGCAGATGGCGCAGGCCGTGACCTTGATGATCGCATCCCGATCGTCCTCGATCCGCGGATCGGGTACAGATTCGCAGCGAATGTCCTGGGCGCCGTGCCAGACTAGTGCCTTCATCGCGTTCCTCCCATCATCCGTGTTCCCATCGCCGATGCTGCGAGAACCGTGAATCCGGGCGTGAGTTCGGCGATCACGCGCTGACGGAAGTGGGGGCGTCCGCATCGGCAGGGGGAGAGTGCGCAGGGACCGGGTGCGCAGCGACCGAGTGCGCAGGGGCTCAGCGCTCAAGGTGAAGAGCGTGACGGCAACCGGTCACGCTCCAGCCGCAGGAAGGCGATCAGGCGTTCCGCGAGATGCCCCGGTGGCCGGCTCGCCGGACGGATCAGCATCGTGTCGATCGGCAGGGCGGGCCGGAACGGCCGCAGCACGATCGGCAGGCCGGTGAGTTCGCGGGCCGGAAGGGGATCGACCACGGCGAGCCCCAGCCCCTCGGCGACGAGGCCGCAACGGGCCGCCGTATACTGGGCCATCAGGGTGAAGCGCGGGGTCAGGCCAGCGGCCGCGAACCGCGCCGCGACGGCCTCCTGGAACAGGCCGGGGCCGCCCGCGATCAGCGTCTCCCCGGCAAGGTCCGCGACCCCGATGCTGCGCTGGCGCGCCAAGGGGTGCGTGCGCGGGACGGCGCAGACCGCGTCGACCGTGAGAAACGACTCGCCGATCACGCCGGCATAACCGGAACGAGGCCGGGTGAGCCCGAGATCGCATTGGCCGGAGGCGGTCCACGCCCAGATCGTTTCGGGGCTCGGGACATGGACGGAGACGCGCACGCCCGGATGCTCGGCGACGAGGCGGCGGATCGCCCGCGGCAGCAGCCGTGAGGCGAGGGAGGGCTGACAGGCGATCCTGAGCGGGCCGGTGCCGAGTTCGCGGATCTGGCGGGCCGTGGCAGCGAGATGGTCGAGCCCCGCATAGGTTCTCTCGACCTCGCGGGCGAAGGCTTCGCCTTCGGGCGTCGGACGGGCACTGCCATGGCCTCGCACGAACAGGGACAGCCCGAGTTCAGCCTCGAGCTGCGCCATGGCGCGGCTGACATGGGGCTGGCCGATGCCCAGGATCGCGGCGGCCCGCGTCATGCCGCCATGGCGCATCACGGCGCGGAAGAGATCGAGATGGGCGGGATTGATCATGCCATTTGAATCATGCCGGCCGGATTATGTCGGCCGGATTATGCTGGTTGGACCTTTCCAGCCGCGACATGCCTGATCGGAATGGAAACGAGCGAACTCGTCATTTGACGGCATGGCTCGGCGGTGGTTGTCAAGGCGCCCCAGCCAGCCGGTCCCGAACGGGCTCGCGGCACCATGTCCCCAGAAGGTCACGGGCCCATGCTCAACCTCGTGCTTCCCCTCGCCCTCTCGATCATGGCGGGCGCCAGCATCGTGGTGCAGCAGGCGTTGATCGCGAACCTGCGGATCGCCCTGAACTCCTCGGCCTGGGCCGGGTTCGCGAGCTACTTCGTGGGGCTGCTGTCGATGGTGGTGCTGGCCCTGGCCCTGCGCGATCCGCTGCCGGCGGCGGGCCTGGCGGCGCGCATTCCCTGGTGGGCCTGGAGCGGCGGGTTCTTCGGCGCGGTCTTCATCGCCCTGGCCACCATCCTGGTGCCGCAGCTCGGTGCCGCCACCTTCCTGGCGCTGCTGGTCACCGGACAGATGCTCGCCTCGGTGGCGTTCGACCATTTCGGCTGGCTCGGCCTCGCCCAGCGCGCCCTCGACGGGCCGCGCATGATCGGGGTGGCGCTCCTGATCGGCGGGGTGATCCTGATCCGGCGATGACCGAACCGGCGATGACCCAACCGGCGAGCGGCGCCGGCGATCACGCCCCGAGCGCCTGCAGCACGATCTCGCGCCGGTGCGGCCGGTCGCGGTGCTCGACGAGGTAGATCCCCTGCCACGTCCCCAGGGCGAGGCGGCCGCCCGCCACCGGGATCGACAGGCTCGAATCCGTCACCATCGTGCGGATATGGGCCGGCATGTCGTCCGGTCCCTCGGCACCGTGGACGTAGCCGGCATGGCGGGGGGCGAGGCCGTCGAGGGCGGTCAGGAGGTCGGTCTGCACGTCCGGGTCGGCGTTCTCCTGGATCGTCAGGGAGGCCGAGGTGTGCCGGCAGAACACCGTGACGAGGCCGTCCGCGATCCCGCCCTGCGCCAGGAACGCCGCCACCGCCCGGGTGATGTCGGTGAAGCCCTGGCCCGGGGTCGAGACCGTGATCGTGGCGCCGGCCTGACGCGTCGCCGCACCGCTGGCGAACCCCTGCACCGCGCTGATTTTTCCCGTCGGCCTCATCCTTGCGCCTCCGTCAGGGTTTCGCCCGGCGCGATCTCGCGCTCGCCGCGGGCCAGGATGGTCTCCAGGGCGTCGATCCGGTCGGCCTCCGCCGCCGGCTTGTCCCAGCGGATGCGGGCCACCCGGGGAAACCGCATGGCGACGCCGGACTTGTGCCGGGTCGAGCGCTGGACGCCCTCGAAGGCGATCTCCAGCACGAGGCCGTGGTCGAGGCCGTAGGACACCTCGCGCACCGGGCCGAAGCGCTTGGTGGTGTTGTTGCGGACGTAGCGGTCGAGCTTGGCGAGCTCGGCATCGGTGAAGCCGTGATAGGCCTTGCCGACCGGCACGAGTTCGGGCGTGCCGTCCTCGCGGTCGCGCCAGACGCCGAAGGTGTAGTCGGAATAGAACGACGAGCGCTTTCCGTGCCCGCGCTGGGCGTACATCATCACGGTGTCGACGCGGAACGGCTCGCGCTTCCACTTCCACCACGGCCCCTTGGGCCGGCCCGGCAGATAGACGCTGTCGCGGGCTTTCAGCATGACGCCCTCGATGGCGTCGGCATCCTCGCCGGCGCCGACAGCGGCCGGATCGGCGCGCGCGGCGGCCAGCTCGTCCCAGGTGGTGAAGGCCACCAGGGGCGAGAGGTCGATGCGGGCGTGGTCGAGGGCGGCGACGAACGCCTCGAGCCGCTGCCGGCGCGCTTCGAAGGGCAGCGGGCGCAAATCCTCGCCCTCCGCCTGCATCAGGTCGTAGGCGCGGACATGGGCGGGAAACTCCTCCAGCAGCTTCGGCGTCACGGCCTTTCGGTTCAGGCGCTGCTGCAGCACGTTGAAGCTCTGCACGCGCTCCTCGCGCAGGATCAGCAATTCGCCGTCGATGGCGCCCGAGAAGGTGATGGCCTCGGCCAGATCCGGGAAGGCGCCGGAGATGTCCTCGCCGGTGCGGGAATAGATCCGCGCCACCTGCACCCCGGCCTCGTCCCGTCCGCCGACAAGCTGGACCCGGATGCCGTCCCATTTCCACTCGCCGGAGAACGCCGCCGGATCGAGTTTTTCGAAATCCGCCTCCTCGTCGATCGGGTGCGAGAGCATCGGCGGCCGGAACGGGGCCGGGTTGAGGGTGGTGGGACGCTCGGCCCGGCCCTCGACCCAGGCGAACAGGGTGGCGTAGGGCGGTTCGAGCCCGTGCCAGACCTCCTCGACCGCATCGGCCTCGTGGCCGCCGAGCGCCCCGATGGCGGTCTTGGCGAGGCGGGCCGAGACGCCGACCCGGAGCGCGCCGGTGATCAGCTTCAGGAGCGCCCAGCGCCCCGTCTCGTCGAGGGCATCGAGCCACGCGGCGATCCGGGCGGGCAGGTCCGCCTTCTTCACGGTGCCGAGGGTCTCGACCACCTCGGCGAGGGTGGGCACGTGCGGGGGCGGATTGTTGTGGCCGGGGCCGACGACCGCCTCGCCATCCTGGGCCAGGGGTGCCGGCCAGATCAGCGCCGTGGTCTCGGCGAGATCGCCGACGTAGTTGTGCGAGAGCCCGAACAGCACCGGATCGACGCGGGCCTCCACCAGCCCCCGGATCATCGCGGGCTTGGCCTCGCGAAAGCTCAGGCCGCCGGTCATCGCCGCCAGGGCGTAGCCGCGCTCCGGGTCCGGGGCATGGGCGAAGTAATCCTGCAGCAGGCGCAGCTTGGCGTTGCGGCGCGGCTCGTAGGCGAGGCGGTCGAGGAGATGGGCGAAGTCGTTCATGCCATGGCCTCCTCGGGTGCGGCGGTCGGCTCGGACTCGCCGTCGTCGCCGTAGCCGAGCAGGTGCAGGGGCTTGGCCTTGATGCCTTGCGTCCCGCACCAATGCACCAGGGCGTCCTCCTGCCCGTGGGTGACCCAGACCTCGCCGGCCCCGGTCTCCCGGATCGTGCGGCACAGGTCCGGCCAGTCGGAATGGTCGGAGATGCAGAGCGGGAGTTCGACGCCCTTCTGGCGCGCCCGGGCCCGCACCCGCATCCAGCCGGAGGCGAACGCCGTGACGGGGTCGGGGAATTTTCTCGACCATACGTCCTGAATCGAGGAGGGCGGGCACAGCACGATGGCGCCGTGCAGCTTGCCGCGCTCGGTGGCCACCACCTTGGGGGTCTCGCCCAGCGCAATCCCCTCCTGCTTGTAGAGCTCGGTCAGCTTTTCCATGGCGCCGTGCAGGTAGATCGGCCGGTCGTAGCCGGCCTCCCGCAGCAGGGCCATCACCCTCTGCGCCTTGCCGAGCGCGTAGGCGCCGACGATGTGGGCGCGCTCGGGAAACAGGGCCACCGAATCGATGAGCTTGCGCACCTCGTCGCGGGTGTCCGGCATCCGGAACACCGGCAGGCCGAAGGTCGCCTCGGTGATGAAGACATCGCAGGGCACCACCTCGAACGGCAGGCAGGTCGGATCGTAGGCGCGCTTGTAATCGCCCGAGACCACCACCCGCACGCCCTGCGCCTCGATCGCGATCTGGGCCGAGCCCAGCACGTGCCCGGCGGGGGCGAAGCGTACCGTGACGTCGCCGATGCGGATCGCCTCGCCCAGGGGCGCCTCCTGCCGGCTCTCGCAAAAATCGGCTCCGTAGCGCACCGCCATGATGCGCAGGGTCTCGGGCGTCGCCATCACCCGGCCGTGACCCGCCCGGGCATGGTCGGCATGGCCGTGGGTGATGAGGGCGCGGGGCACCGGCCAGGTCGGGTCGACGTGGAAGCCACCGAGGGGGCAGTACAGCCCCTCCCGGGTCAGGGTGAGAAGATCGCTGGCGCTGAATGTCATCGGCGCGGCATATAGGGCGCCCGAGGCCCACGCGCAGCCACATGTCCCGCACGATCACCTCCGGCGACTTCCTCGCTGACCGGCGCTACGCCTATGCCCAAGCCTGCCTCGACGAGGGCGACCCCGACGCCGCCGCCGAGATGGCCGAGCAATGCCTGGAGATCGCGCCCCGCTTCGCCCCGGCCTGGTTCCTCCTCGGCCGCGCCCGCGAGGCCCGCCATGGCCGGACCGGTCGGCCCGACGACCATCATGCCGCCCTGCGCGCCTACGCCAATGCGCTGGAGATCGACCCCGACGACGCGCAAGGCGCGCGCATCGCCCTGGTGCGGATCGGCGCGGGCGCGGCCCTCACGGCGATCTCGCCGGGCTACGTGCGGGCGCTGTTCGACGCCTATGCCCCGCGCTTCGACCGCCACCTCGTCGGCGGCCTGGCTTATCGCGGGCCGGACCTGCTGGTGGAGGCCCTCGATGCGCTGGTGGGGAGCGGCACGCCGCTCGGCCGGGTGATCGATCTCGGCTGCGGCACCGGGCTCGTCGGCGCCGCCCTCGGCCACCGGCCGACCCATCTCACGGGGATCGACCTGTCGCCCCGGATGCTGGCCGAGGCCGCCCGGCGCGGCGGCTATCACCGGCTGGTGGAGGGTGAACTCGTCGCCGCCCTGGCGGCCGAAGCGGCCGGCGGCGCCGATTGCGTCACCGCGGCCGACGTCCTGATCTATGTCGGCGACATGGTCGGGATGCTGGCCGGCGCCGCACGGGTTCTGCGGCCGGGCGGGCACCTCGCCTTCACGGTCCAGTCCCACCCCGGCGACGGATGGGTGCTCGGGCCGGATGCCCGCTACGCCCATGGCGACCCCCTGGTGCGGGACACCCTGACGCGTTCCGGCTTCACGCCGGAGACCCTCGCGCCTGCCGTGATCCGCCGCGAGAACGGGGCCGACGTGGCGGGCCGGATCGTGGTGGCGCGTCGTGATGGCACGTCGTGAGGGCACGTCGTGAGGGCACGGCCTGCGCGGCGATCACGATCCCGTTGCGCCCCTTGAACCCGGGCGGGCAACACGGTTGAACCAAAACTCAGCGTCGCTGTTGCCAGCCTGGACCCGGGCGCTTCAGGCGCACCGGGCCCCGTCCGCGTCGCGCCGCCCCTGACGGCATCATCGGCTTGCCTCGGTGCTGTCCCGACCGCCCTTCGCCGACTGTGTCGCCCCGCGCAGACCGGCACGCCCCACAAGCACATTGGAGATCTCATGGCAGAGCCGCAGAACAAGTCGTTTCCGGCGAGCGCCGCGACGCGGATTCCCTTCGCGCTGGCGCTCTCGGCGGTGGCGGGCTGCGCCGATTCCATCGGCTTCCTCGAATTCTCGCAGCTGTTCATGTCGTTCATGAGCGGGAACACGACGCGCTTCGGCGTGTCGGTGAGCCGGTTCGACTGGGAGAGCACCTCGCGGGTCGCCTCCGTCATCGTGCTGTTCTGCTTCGGCGCCTTTGCCGGAACCTTGATCGCCGCCTGGGTCGGGCGCTGGCGCCTGTCGGTGCTGCTCCTGCTGCAATCCGTCCTGCTCACCATCGGCCTGATCGTCCCGCACGGGACCTTCGCGTTCCCGCTCCACGCCTATCCCATCGTGATCGCGCTCGGCCTTCAGAACGCGACCCTGCAGGACGAGGGCGGGCGCAGCCTCGCGCTCACCTACGTGACCGGTGCGGTGGTGCGATTCGGAACCGGCCTCGCGAACCTGCTCCTCGGCACGGTGGCGCCCTCGTTCTGGATCCAGGCGCCGCTCTGGGCGGCGCTCAGCACCGGCGCGGTCATCGGCGGCTTCCTGCAGATGCGTTACGGCGAGGACGCCTTCCTGTTTCCCGCGGCCGTCTCGGCCCTCCTGGCGATCATCGCCCTCGGGTTGACCATCGCCAAGCCCGGCAGCGCCTATGTCAGCGGCGAGGTCGAGACACACCCGCCGGACGGCACGGCGGCGGTCCGGCCCTGATCGGCGCCGCCCGCGCCGGGGCGGTCCCACCGCCCTAATCGGCGCCCCCGCTCCCGCGCAGGCGCTTGGTCGCGCTCCGCTTCGACTTGTCGTCGAGGCGGCGCTTCTTCGAGGCGAGAGTCGGCCGCGTGGCGCGGCGCGGCGTCGGCGGCACCGCCGCCTCGGCCACGAGTTCGGCCAGCCGCTCGCGGGCGTCGGCCCGGTTGCGATCCTGGGTCCGGAAGCGCTGGGCGCTGATCACGATGACGCCGTCCACCGTGAGGCGCCGGCCGGCCAGCCGCATCAGCCGCACCGCCACGGCGTCGGGCAGGGAGGCCGAGCGCCGGGCGTCGAAGCGCAGCTGCACGGCGGTGGAAAGTTTGTTGACGTTCTGGCCGCCGGGACCGGAGGCGCGCACGAACGTCTCCTCGAGTTCCGCCTCGTCGATGGCGATATGGGGCGTGCAATGCAGGGCCAAGGCGGCGTCTCGTCTCTCGCTCGGGGCGTCGTTGCGCGATCAGGCCGCCTCGGCAGGGGTGCGGGCGCGCACCGCCAGGGCGTGAAGACCGCGCTTGAAGGCCGGATCGAGGGCCGCATTGACGATCCTGTGCCGGTCCACCCGGCTCTTGCCCTCGAACGCCGCCGCCACGACATCCAATCGGAAATGCGTCTCGCCCTCGGGCCGGGCGCCCATATGCCCCGCATGCAGGTGGGATTCATCGATGACCTGCAGGGCCACCGGGGCCAGCTCGGCCTGCAGCGTCTCGGTGATCCACGCCTTCAGGGTGGGGATTGCGGTCGCGTTTTCAGTCATGGCGGGTGGTTCCCTCGTTCGTTCCCGAGCGTTACGTCATGGGTCGCCGGAGCCTCGGCGACCCGCGTTCCGCGTCAACCCCCGACAGCCGCATGCGGCATCAGGCCCGCCGCTCTTGTGTCTCGGACCCACCCCCTCATAATCGCCCCATCATGGATCTCAACTCGCCCCTGTTCGACAGCATCCGCATCAAGCCGTCCTGCGACGAGCCGAAGACGGCTGCGACCCAGACCTGCGAGACCCCGGGGTGCAAGAATCCGGGCCTCTATCGCGCGCCCAAGGGGCGCAAGGCCGAAGGGCAGTACTGGCGCTTCTGCATGGACCACGTGCGCGCCTACAACGCCACCTACAACTACTTCGACGGCATGAACGACGCCGCCGTGCAGGCCTTCCAGAAGGACGCGATCATCGGGCATCGCCCGACCTGGGCGATGGGGGTGAACCCCGCCACCGCCGGCGAGAAGGGCAAGGCCGCCCCGAAGCGCGACTGGGCCTATGTCGATCCGCTGGACATCCTGCGCGCCGAGGGCGTCGGCGAGACCGCCCGGCGCAAGGCCGCGCCCGAGCCGCGCCGGCCCCGGCACTCGGCCGCCACCCTGAAGGCGCTGGACGTGCTCGGCCTCGACGAGAACGCGGATTCGGCGGCCATCAAGGCCCAGTACAAGACCCTGGTGAAGCGTTTCCACCCGGACGCCAATGGCGGCGACCGCTCGTTCGAGGAGCGGTTGCGGGACATCATCCGGGCGCACGATGCGCTTCGGGCCGCGGGACTCTGCTGAGGCGTTCCCCCGCCCGCGCCGGCGACGTTCCGGAGCCCCGAACCGACCCGGCCGAAGAGTTCCGGCACGATCGATGCACGTTTTCCGGGGCTCCCCTGCTCAAGGTGGGCGGCAATTGCCGCGCGAGGCCCTATATCGTGCGGAGTCACCCCTTGGCGTCGCCCGGCGCCGACCTTTAGATGGCGGTCGCGCGCGGCTCGGTTCCCGAGCCGTCAGACCCCGAAGCCCGAACAGCCTGCGTGTTCCGCGCCCGAAGCCCGGCGCCCGCGCCCCGACGAGGTCCTTATGCTCTCTGACGTCACGCCCGCCTCGCTGCCCGACCGGAAAGTCTCCGTGCGCGAGGCCTTCGGCATCGACCTCGATCTCATGGTGCCGGCCTTCTCGCAGCGCGAGGAGCACGTGCCCGATCTCGACCCGGACTACATCTTCGACCGCGAGACCACCCTGGCGATCCTCGCCGGCTTCGCCCGCAACCGGCGCGTCATGGTCACCGGCTATCACGGGACCGGCAAGTCGACCCATATCGAGCAGGTCGCCGCGCGCCTGAACTGGCCCTGCATCCGGATCAACCTCGACAGCCACGTCTCGCGCATCGACCTCGTCGGCAAGGACGCGATCGTGCTGAAGGACGGCAAGCAGGTCACCGCCTTCCAGGACGGCATCCTGCCCTGGGCGCTCCAGAACAACGTCGCGCTGGTGTTCGACGAGTACGATGCCGGCCGCCCGGACGTGATGTTCGTGATCCAGCGCGTGCTGGAACTGTCGGGCCGCCTGACCCTTCTCGACCAGAAGCGGGTGATCAGCCCCCACCCGGCCTTCCGCCTGTTCGCCACCGCCAACACCGTCGGCCTCGGCGACACCTCGGGCCTCTATCACGGCACGCAGCAGATCAATCAGGGACAGATGGACCGCTGGTCCATCGTCACCACCCTGAACTACCTGGCCCATGACCGCGAGGTCGACATCGTGCTCTCGAAGGCGGCGCACTACCAGCGCGACGGCGGTCGCGACATCGTCAACCGCATGGTGCGGGTCGCCGACCTGACCCGCAACGCGTTCATGAACGGCGATCTCTCCACCGTCATGAGCCCCCGCACGGTGATCACCTGGGCCGAGAACGCCGACATCTTCCAGGATATCGGCTTCGCCTTCCGGGTGACCTTCCTCAACAAGTGCGACGAGCTCGAGCGCACCCTGGTGGCCGAGTTCTACCAGCGCGCCTTCGGCAAGGATCTGCCCGAGAGCGCGTCGAACGTCGCCCTGAGCTAGTCTCCGTCCCGCTCCTTCGAGGATACCGTCGACCCGCATGTCGATCTCCAACCGCAAAGCCGGCGACCGGCGCGAGCCCGTCGCCGAACCGCTCAAGCGCTCGGTGGCAGGCTGCCTGCGCGCCATCGCCAAGCGCTCCGAGATCGAGGTGGTCTATGCCAGCGACCGCCCGGCCCTGACCGGCGATAAGGCGCGGCTGCCGGAGCCGCCGCGCAAGCTGACGCCGGAGGACGTGGCGATCCTGCGCGGCAACGCCGACTCGATGGCGCTCCGCCTCGGCTGCCACGACGTCGCCGTCCATCGCCGGCTGGCGCCCGAGAACGCCGGCGCCCGCGCGGTGTTCGATGCCGTCGAGCAGGCCCGGGTCGAGGCCATCGGCTCGCGCCGGATGTCCGGCGTCGCCTCGAACCTCTCGGCGATGCTGGAGGACCGCTACCATCGCGGCGGCAAGTACGAGGACATCACCGACCGCGCCGATGCGCCGATGGAGGATGCCGTCGCCCTGATGGTGCGCGAGCGCCTGACCGGCGCCGCCCCCCCGGCCGCGGCCCGGAAGATCGTCGATCTCTGGCGCTCGCATATCGAGGAAAAGGCCGGCCCGAACCTCAACGGGCTGATCGGCTCGATCGAGAACCAGCGCGCCTTCGCCCGCTCGGTGCGCGACCTCCTCAGCTCCCTCGACATGGCGGACGAGACGCCGTTCGATCCCGAGGACGACGACAACGAGGACGAGAACGAGTCGCAGGACGACGAGCAGACCCCCAGCGAGGGCGAGGCCGAGGAGCAGTCGCAGGGCGACCGCTCCGAGATGGAGACCTCGCAGGAGGCCTCCGACGAGTTGCAGGAGGGGGCCACCGAGGCCGCCGACGCACCGTCCGGCGAACTGCCCGACGAGGCCGAGAACGCCGAATCCGAGGAAGCGTCCGAAGCCTGGCGGCCGCCGTCGCAGCGGGCCAACGAGCCGCGCGGACCCGAGTACAAGGTCTTCAATCCACGCTTCGACGAGATCATCCACGCGGAGGATCTCTGCGACGTCGAGGAGCTGGCGCGCCTGCGCACCTATCTCGACAAGCAGCTCGCCCATCTCCAGGGCGTGGTCGGACGCTTGGCGAACCGCCTGCAGCGGCGCCTGCTGGCGCAGCAGAACCGGGCCTGGGACTTCGACCTCGAGGAAGGGCAGCTCGATCCGGCCCGTCTCGTGCGCGTGGTCACCGATCCCTACCAGCCGCTCTCGTTCAAGCGCGAGAAGGACACCAATTTCCGCGATACCGTCGTGACCCTCCTGCTGGACAATTCCGGCTCGATGCGCGGGCGTCCGATCACCGTGGCGGCGACCTGCGCCGACATCCTGGCCCGCACGCTGGAGCGCTGCGGCGTCAAGGTCGAGATCCTGGGCTTCACCACCCGGGCCTGGAAGGGTGGGCAATCGCGCGAGGCGTGGCTGGCGGGCGGCAAGCCGAACGCGCCGGGACGCCTGAACGACCTGCGCCACATCGTCTATAAGAGCGCCGACGCCCCGTGGCGCCGGGCGCGCAAGAACCTCGGGCTGATGATGCGTGAGGGGCTGCTGAAGGAGAATATCGACGGTGAGGCCCTGGACTGGGCGCACAAGCGGCTCCTGGCCCGCCCGGAGCAGCGCAAGATCCTGATGGTGATCTCGGACGGCGCGCCGGTCGACGATTCGACCCTCTCGGTCAATCCGGGCAATTATCTCGAGCGCCACCTGCGCTGGATGATCGAGGACATCGAGACCCGCTCGCCGGTGGAGCTGCTCGCCATCGGCATCGGCCACGACGTGACACGCTATTACCGCCGCGCCGTCACCATCATCGACGCCGAGGAACTCGGCGGCGCGATGACGGAAAAGCTCGCCGAACTCTTCGAGGAGGATTCGGGCGGCGCGGCTCCGACCAAGCGGGCGGCCGGCGGGCGCCGCTAGGCTCCCGCCCTCCCCTCAGACTCCGCCGCCGGCTCAGGCCGCGCGGCGTGACAGGGCGTCGAGGGCTTCGGCGATCTCCGTCGGGTCGAGCCGGCGGATGACCGGACCGGAGGTCCAGACCAGCATCGGGACCACCCGGCGCCCCGGATAGATCTCGGCCAGCAGCGCGGCATAGAGGGCGATCTGCCCGGCCTCGGCGCGCGGCAGCGGCGCGCCCTCGGCGGGCGGCCGGCCGGTCTTGAAATCCGCCACCAGCACGGACTCGTCGGTCAGCGCCAGGCGATCGACCCGGCCGAAGACGGGGCGCGACACGCCCCCGACCCGCACGCGCCCGGACAGGGTGACTTCGGCCCGCGCCTCCCGCGCGAAGAGCGGAGCGAGGTCGGGTTCGTCGAGCAGCCGCAAGGTCGCGGCGACGATGCCGGCCTGCTTGGCCCGATCGAGGCCCGGCGAGCGGGCACGGACGAAGGCGGTGGCGGCGGCTTCGCGCTGGGCCGGCTCGATCCGCGGCAGGTGCTCCACCAGCGAGTGGATCAGGGTTCCGCGCCGGCGTGCCTCGCTGTCGGCCTGCCGGCGGCCCGGCTCGCGGCGGGTGTCGGCCGCCCCCAGGGCACCGGACGGGGTCACGGGCGGCGCCGCCTCGATCTCGGACGCCACCGGCGCTTCGAGCCAAGCCGGCAGTTCCGGCGCGACCGGCGCCGCCGATGCCGGAGCGGCGTGCGGCGCCGCGGTGCCGCCATCCCGCCACAGGGTCGCGGGTCCGTGCGGCGTCTCCAAAGCGTCGCCCGGCCCGAATTCCTGCTCCAGACCGGTGCGGATCATCTCGCACCAGGCCGCCTCGCTCGGGGCCTCGTGCCCGCGATAGGGCGCGATGACGAGGCGGTCGGCCGCCCGCGTCATGGCCACGTAGAGGAGGCGGTTGTGCTCCTCTCGGGCACGCGACTGCAGGGTGGCGCGGGCTTGCGTGACGGCGTCGCAATCGCCTGCCTTGGCCCCGGCCCAGACCGGCGGGAGCGGCCGGGCACCCTGGCCGAAGCGCTGCGCCCCCGGCAGCAGCGGCAGCAGCGGCGGATCGTTGCGGCCCAGCGCTTCGCAGCCGTCGATGACGACCACCACCGGAGCCTCCAGCCCCTTGGCGCCGTGGACGGTCATCACCCGGACCTCGTCGCGCCCGGAATCGAGGTCGCGCTTGACGGTGTGGCCCCCCTCCCCGCGTCCCGGGACGATGTCGTAGCGGGCGAGAAATCCGCCGAGGGAGGGCGCATCCGGCCCCTGCTCGGCCTGCGCCGCCGTCATCAGGAAGACGTCGATGGCGTCGCCCGCCTCGCCGCCGAGGCGTGAGACCAGGGCGCGGCGCCCGCCCCGGGCCCCCAGCAGCGTCGCGTAGAACCCGAACGGCCCCTCGCAGGCGGCGAGAGCGATCCAGGATTGCAGGGCTTCGTGCCCCCGGATCGCTGCCGGATCGCCGGCCGCGGCGTGGCGCGCCAGGGCATCCTCCAGGGTCTCGTGCAGATCGCGGCGAGCCGCGATCCGGACGAGGTCGTCGTCGTCGAAACCGACCAGCGGCGTCTTGAGGGCGCCCGCCAAGGTCAGGTCGTCGGCCGGCAGCAGCCCGGCCCGGCCCACCGCCACGAGATCGTTGACGGCGATATGGGCGGCGATGTCGAGGCGGTCCTGGCCGGCGACGGGCACGCCGAGGGCCTTCATGGCGCGGATCACCTCCTCGAAGGCGGCCGAGCGCTTGCGCACCAGGATGAGGATGTCGCCGGGCCTCCAGACCCGGCCGGTCTCGTCGCCGGTGGTGATCCAGGTCAGGGCCGCCCGCGCGACCCGGCGCGCGGTGACGATGGCGGGCGCGTTGGTCTCGGGCGCGTCGACCGGCGCCGCCCAGGCATCGGGCTCGGGCTCGTCGGCCGGCTCCTCCAGCGGCCAGAGTTCGACCGCGCCCGGCGCCGAGGCCCGGGCCGTGCTGTGGGTGGTGCCGACGGCGGTGTCCTCGAAGGACAGGCCCTCGTAGTGCTCGGGGATCTTGAAGGTGGCGTCGACCGCCCGCAGGACACCGCCGGCCGAGCGGAACGACAGGTTCAGGTGGACGTCCGAGAAAGCGAGGTCGGCCCCTTGTGCGGCCCGCTGCCATTCCCGGCGCGTGGTCTCGAACTCGCGCGGCTCGGCGCCCTGGAAGCTGTAGATCGACTGCTTCGGATCGCCCACGGCGAAGCGGGTGCGCGCCACCTCGCGGGCGCCCTCGCCGGACGCGAACTCGGCGGTGATGCGGCGCAGGATCTCCCACTGGTGCGGGTTGGTGTCCTGCGCCTCGTCGATGAGGACGTGGTCGACGCCGCGATCGAGCTTGTAGAGCACCCAGGTGGAATCGACCCGGCCGAGGAGGTCGAGGGTCTTGTGGATCAGGTCGTCGAAATCGAGCGCCCCGAGGCGGGCCTTCTGCGTCTCGACCCGGCGGTGGATCTCGGCCGCCAGGGTGAACAGGGCACGGGTGCGCTGAAGGGCCTGGACACCGCGCAACGTGTCCTGCAGCGGCTCCAGCCGGTCGCGCTCGTCGCGCAGGGCCTGCTTGACGTCGTCGGGCACCGCCTTGGTGCCGAGGCTCTTGTCGGCTTTCGGCAGCCCCTCCTTGGTGAAGAAGACGCCGCGATAGATCTCCAGAGCCTCCGCCGGGGACTCGGCGCGAGCGACCTGCACCAGCCGGTCGGCGATGCCCTCGTCGGTGGCCTTGCCGGTCCGCATCCGCGCAGCGACGTCCGTCAGATCGCCGAGAACACCGTCGAGCATGCGGGCCTCGATGGCCTTCACGCTGTCGCCGGGCCGGACCCCGAGGGCGTCGGCGAGCGCGGCGAACGACCCGTCGAGCCCGAAGCGGTCGGCCAGCACGTCCCGCGCCCGCATCGCGTTGCGGATCGCCTTGCGCAGGGCGTCGCCCGTCGCCTCGGGGCCGACGATGGCCAGGGCTTCGCCCAGGTCGGGATAGGCGCCCCCGATGGCGTCGGCCAGGACGTTGCCCGTCTCGATGAGGAAGGCGTCCGCCGCCTGCGTCTCGTCCAGGACGACGAAGCGGGCCGGCACGTTCGCCTCGAAGGGGAACATGTGCAGCAGGCGCTCGCACAGGGCGTGCAGGGTCTCGATCTTCAGGCCGCCCGGCGTCTCGACCGCGCGAGCGAACAGGCGCCGCGCCACCTGCAGCGTCTTTCGCGAGGGGCGCTCGCCCGTCAGCTCGGTGAGTTCCGCCGTCAAGGTGGCGTCGTCGAGGGTGACCCAGCGGCCGAGCACGCGGAACACCCGGATCGACATGTTGGCGGCCGCCGCCTTGGTGAAGGTGAGGCACAGGATGCGGGCCGGTGGCGCCCCGTCGAGGAGCAGGCGCACGACCCGGTCGGTGAGCACCTTGGTCTTGCCCGCCCCCGCATTGGCCGAGACCCAGGCCGAGGCCCGTGGATCGGCGGCGCGGCGTTGCGAATCCTTGGTGAGATCGTCGACGACGAAGGCTTCGCGCATCGTTGTTCCACTCATCGCTCGGGCCTCATCGCGTCGCCGGGCGGTGCCGGCACGTCCGGAGCCCTGTCGAGCAGCGCCAGGGCGGCGCCCACATCGGCGCGCGCGGACCGCTCCTGAAGCGCCCTCAATCCGCGCCGATGACCGAGCCCCTCCGCGATGAAGGCGACCAGCAGCTGATTGATGGAGACATTATCCTCGTCGGCGGCGCTCTTGGCCTGCACCATGACGTGGTCGGGCAGGCGGAGTGCGAAGTTCGGCATGGTCATCTCCTCCTTGATCAATCAGCGGGTCAGAAAGGCCCTGGGGCTCATCGCCAGGATTCCGAAAGCTGACAGGACCGGCTTCCGAAAGTGGCGATCGTGGGTCAGGATGATCTCGGCTCCGGCGGCCAGCGCGCATTCCACGTAGAGGTCATCCTTCGGATCATCCAGAAACGGCCTGAAGCGGAACCACGGCAGGGTCAGAACGGCCGTGGCGCAGAGGGCGTCCAGGATGGCGTCGATCCCGGCTTCGTCGACCCAAGGGTCCGGCCCCAGCAGGCCCGGCCGTTTCAGAACATCCTCGTATTCGAGCACCACCGCCGGCGAGAGGGCGAAAGCGAACCGTTGCGTCAGCATGCCCCTGAGAACGACGTGGGATGCGCCATTCCGTGATCGCAGCGCGCCAAGCACGACATTGGCATCGACGACGATCATGACGCAAAGATGATATCACCCGCAATATCAGTCAAGTGCGTCTTCCGGGTCATCCCATGGACCCACCTCAGCCTTCGCCCTCGCCGCCGAGGGACCATTCGAGCACCCGGGCCAGGTGGTCGTAATCGCCGTAGGACTTGGCGTATTTCGGGTAGGGCCGCGAGGTGTAGGCGGCCTCGCCCGTGAGGAAACGGGCGACCAGGCCGCGGAAGCGGGCGACATGCTCGGTCACGATGGCCGGGACCTCGCGCTCGTCGCCGCGCGGGGCCTTCACGGCCAGCGGCTCGAACGGTTTGCGGCCGCCCGAGGCGTGGACGTAGAGGAGATCGGGCGTCAGCGTACTGGCCGGGAAGCCCTCGAAGGCGCCCGCCATGAGCATGGCGGCCTCCAGGGTGAGCTGGGGCGAGAAACCGGCGAAGACCTCCTTGTTGCTCGGTGGCAAACCGGTCTTGAAGTCGACGATGCAGGCGCCTCCGTCGCGGCGGCGCTCGATCCGGTCGGCACGGGCCCGCAGGGTGAAGCTCTCGGTCCCCATGGGGATCACCCATTGGCCCGAGATCTCGGGATGGACCCTGGCCACATCCGCGCGCCGCTCGGTCTCCCAGTCGAGGAATTTGGACGCCAGCCGCTCGTAGCGCGGCCACCACTCGGCATAGAGCTCCGGGTAGGTGTCCGAGATCGGCCGGAAGGCGTTGAGCGCGAGGTTGAACAGCCGCTCCACGGCGGCGTCCGGCAGGGCCTCGGGATGGTCCTCGGCGAATTGTCCGAGAATGTCGTGGATCAGCGTGCCCCGATCGGCGGCGCCGGGTTCGGCCGCCACCGGATCGAGGGGGTCGAGGCCGAGCACGTGCCGGGCGAAGATGACGTAGGGGTCGCGCACCAGGGTCTCGACCTCGGTGACGCTGAGCGAGCGCGGGAACAGCGCCGGATCGGGCTTCGGCCGCGGCTGCTTCAGGCGCGGCTGGGCCGGGCCGGTGCCTTGGTCGAGGGCGGCCGCGTAGGCCGAGAAGCGGCGCCCGGCCCCGAGTGCCCGATTCCAGCACGCCTCTCCGCTGAAGGCGCGCAGGCGCTGGAGGAAGCGCGACGGCACGGTCGGCGCGCCCTCGCGCTTGGCCGCCCGGGTGACGAGGGCGTCGTGGTGGCCCAGAGCCTGGACGAAGTCGTGCGCGCTCTGGCCGATGCGGCGCTCGGGCGGGTTAAGGCCGATGCGCTCGCGCATGGGCCGGTTGAGGAAGGCGTCGGTGGTCGTCTTCATCGGCCAGACGCCCTCGTCGAGGCCACCGAGCACCACGCGGTCGACGCTCATCAGGCGGGCTTCGAGCAGGCCGAGGATGCGCAGGCGCGGATGCGGGCGCCCGTCGCTGCAGGCGACCAGGCGTTCGCGGGCGAGCGCGGTGAAGAAGGCCGGATAATCGCCGAAGCGCCCGGGCAGAAGGCCGGGCTCGGCCATCTCAAGATCGTCGAACAGGGCGTCGAGCACCCCGAGGGAAGCGTCGTCGACGGTCTCGCCTTCGGCCGCATCGATCAACATGTCGAAGGTGGCACGGTGGTTCGCCGCGTAGGCGACGAGATTCCCGACGCCCCGATGGTCGACGTCGAGAAATCCCGTGAAGGCCAGTTGCAACCGATCCAGGAGATCGGCGGCCAGATCCCAGTCCTTTTCAGTCAGGCGGCGCTTGGCGCGCGGGCGCCGTCCGGTGGCGGCCCGCTGATCGGCCAGGGCCTCGCGCAGGCCCGCGAAGCCCGGCGCCGGGGCGGGGCCGCGCAGGGTGCCGATCTCCAGGGCGGCGGCGGCCCGCACCACGTCGCTGCGGGGCAGGCCGAGCCGGACATACGGGTGCGACAGGAGCGTGATGAGCCGGGCCGGCTCCAGATCGGCGGCCAGTTCCGCGGCGAGCCGGGCGAGACGCCCGGCCCGGCTGCGCGACAGGGCCTCGCCCCCGGAATCCTCGGCGACGATCCCCCAGCGCGCCAGTTCGGCCGCGACCCGTACGGCCAGGGCCCGGTCCGGCGTGACCAGGGCCGCCGTGGCGCCCGGCACTTCCAGGGTCTCCCGGAGCGCGATGGCGATGATCAGCGCCTCCTCCCGCTCGTCGGTGGCCTCGACCACGGCGAGCCCCTGCATCCCGGCCTCCGCCAGGGCCGCGCGGTCGGGCGGATCGAGATCGGCCCAGGCCTCGGTGGTCTCGGCCGGGCGCAGGGCCTGCGACAGCAGGCCGAAGCGGGCGCGGCCCTCGGCGGAGGGGTCGCCGAGGGCGACCACCCGCGACCGGTCCAGGTTCAGACAGCCCGGCCCGAGCAGGCGATGCAGGATCGCCTGGGGATGGCCGTGGGCGATCTCCCGCGAGAACCCCTCGCCGGTCTCGATGGCGTCCCAGCCGGAGGCATCGAGGTCGGAATCGAGCCCCGGCAGCACCACGGCGCCACGCGGCAGGCCCGCCACCGCGCCGATGAGGCGGGCGGTCGCCGGCACCGAGCCGGTCGAACCGGCCACGATCACCGGGTCGCCCGGGCGCTCGCGGGCGAGGCGCTCGGCCTCGGCCAGGACGAGCCGGCGGGAACGGGACACCGGGTCGCTCATGCCGCGCTCGGCCAGGATACCGGGCCACGCCTCGGCGGCGATCTTCACGAAATCCAGGGTCAGGCCGAAATAGCGCGAGTACTCGGCCTCGACCGCGCCTCCGATCTCGGCCCAGGGCAGGCCCTCCACCGTGAGGGCGTCCATCAGGCGTTCGAGGTCGGCGGCGAGACCGATCGCGTCGGCCGGGGAGGACGGCACCAGGAACGGCACGTCGTCGTCGATGGGCAGCAAGGTGCGGTCCACCGCCTCGGCCCAGCTCTGTACCAGGCGCGCCAGGATCAGCCGACGCTCCAGAGGCGGCATGGCCGGGGCGAGCAGGTCCGGTCCGTTCTCCAGGAGCGGATTGGCGGCAAGATCGAGTTCCGCCTCGTCCGCCTCGCCGAGGGGCACCATGCGCGGCAGGAGGGCCGCCTGTCCCAGCCGCGCCGCCAGGATCGCCGAGAGGGCACGCACCGCCCTCTGAGTCGGCAGATAGACGGTGACGGAAGCGAGCGCGTAGGGATCGCTGCCGATGTCGCCGACCAGCCGCCCGGAGATCAGGGCCTCGGCCAGGGTCGGCAGGAAGGGCGCGGCAGGCGGAATGGTGAAGACGTGGGATTCGTCGGAGGTCGGCATGCCATGATCCATGCCACCAAATGGCGCCGCCTGGAATGCGGCGCCCTAACGATCCCCGAGCGCTTCAGACCACCGGCGCCGTCGACTTCACGCGGGCCTCGGCGGCGGTGATCGCTTCCGGCGTTCCGACATGGAGCCATTGTCCGTCGAGACGGAGCCCGTACAGGCGCCCGGCCGCGATGGCGCGGTCGAACAGCAGGTTGAGGGAGAACGCGCCCTCGGGCGTGTCCGCGAACAGCGCCGGCTTCAGGATCGCGACGCCCGCGTAGATGAAGGGCGCCACCTCTCGTTCGCCGCGCCGCTCGAGAGCGCCGGACGAGGTCATGACGAAATCGCCGCCGCCCTCGTAGCCGAGGCTGGTGGCGGTGGGGGCGACCAGGAGCAGGATGTCCATCGCCTCCGGGTCCCAGGCGGCGATCAGGCGGCCGAGATTCGATTCCGGCCCCTCCAGCCAGAACGAATCGGCGTTGAAGACGACGAAGGGCGTGTCGCCGAGGAGCGGCAGCGCCTTCTTCACCCCGCCGCCCGTCTCCAGCAAAGACTCACGCTCGTCCGAGATCACGATCGCGGGCGCGGTCCGGCGCTTGCCGACATGGCCCTCGATCAGGTCGGCGAGGTAGTGGACGTTGACCACGGCGTCGGTGATGCCGCCCTCGGCCGCCCGGTCGAGGGCGTGGTCGAGCAGCGCGCGGCCGGCCACCTCCACCAGGGGTTTGGGCACCGTCGCGGTGATCGGGCGCATGCGCTTGCCGAGTCCGGCCGCGAGGACGAAGGCGCGGGTGATGGGAGCAGCGTCGGACATGGTGGCTTCGTCTCGTCGGGTCGGGATGGGATCGGCTCAGGCGGGCAAGCGTACGCTGCCATCGGCCAGGGGCAGCAAGTCCGGGTTCCAGGCCACCTCCCAGAGCGCACCGTCGGGATCGGAGAAGTAGCCGGAATAGCCGCCCCAGAACGCGTCCTCCGCCGGTTTCACCAGGGTGGCGCCCGCCTCGACCGCCCGCGTCAGCACAGCGTCCGTCTCGGCCCGGCTCGCGGTGTTGTAGGCGAGCGCGAAGCCCCGGAAGCCATGGCCCTGCGGGGCGATTCCCGCATCCCCGGCCAGGGCCGCGCGCGGATACAGGGACAGCACGAGGCCGCCGACCTGAAAGAAGGCGACGCCCTCCGTCGCATAGGTCGAGCGCGTCCAGCCCAAGGCCTCGTAAAAGCGCACGGCCCGGGTGAGATCGGCAACTCCGAGGGTGAGGAGGGTGAGGCGGGGCTGCATCCTGGGTCTCACGCCTCCTCGGCCGCGTCCGGGGCGGCCTTCGGCACGAGATGCGGCAGGTGCGCCTCGTGCCACAGGCGCAGGCGGGTCAGGGCCGGGTGGTTGAGGTTGCGGGCGAGATAGGCCTCGATGCGCGGCAGGTGGGCAAGGTAGCCGGGCTTGCCGTCGCGCCGGTCGAGGCGGGCGAAGATGCCGAGGATCTTGGTGGCGCGCTGGGCCGCCAGCACCGCGTAGGCCCGGGCGAAGGTCTGCATGTCGAACTCGGGCTCGCGGGCCCGGCGCTCGCGGACGTAGAGCCCGAGCAGGCGCAGTTCGAACTCGGCGGTCGCATCGACCCGCGCGTCCTGAAGCAGCGAGGCGACATCGTAGGCGGGATGACCCAGGACCGCGTCCTGGAAGTCGATGACGCCGATGCGCTCCAGCCCCTCGCGGTCCGGCAGCCAGATCAGGTTCGGCGAGTGATAGTCGCGCAGAGTCCAGGTCGGGCGATCGGGCTTGATGCTGTCGAGCACCTCCGCCCACAGGGCCACAAACTCGGACCGGGCGGCATGGGGCAGCTCGCCGCCCCGGACCGACGGGCAGTACCAGTCGGGCAGCAGCTCGGTCTCGAACACCAGGGCTTCGAGGTCATAGGGCGGGAGCACGTGGTCGATCCCGTCGGCCACCGGCAGGACGCCGGGGAGTTCGGTGGCGTGGAGCTTCGCCAGCAGGCGCACCGCCTCGGCGTAGCGCTCCGGACGGGGGCCATTGGCATCCACCACCGGCTCGGAGCCGAGGTCCTCGATGATCAGCAGGCCCTCGGCGAGGTCCTCGCCGTAGATCCGCGGCGCCGAGAAGCCGAGGGCACGCAGGCCCCGGTCGACGCCCACGAAGGCATGCACGGTCTCGGCGAGCTTGACGATGGCGCTGTAGGGGCGGCCGTTGCGCACCGGCGGGCCGTCCGGACGGGGCGGCGAGATCATCAGCACCGCGCTCTTCCCGTCCGGCTTCACCAGCCGCTCGTAGGCGCGCGACGAGGCATCGCCCTGCATGTTGATGCGGGTGGCCTCGTCCCAGCCGCTGCGGACCAGGAGGAGCCGGAGGGCGCGAGCCCGCTTGAGTCGCGCGTCCATGCCACCGCTGCCGTCGATGCGGGCGAAGCGGGCGCCATCGCCGAACTCGGCCCGGAGCGAGAGGTCGATCCACAACATCGGCGCGTCGCGGGGGCCGAGGCGCTCAGGCCATTCCACCAACGTGATGGCGGTCTCGGCCATCTCGTCGAAGCCGAGTTCGACGAGTTCGTCGGGGCTGCGCAGGCGGTACAGGTCGGCATGCACGATCGGGCGACCGTTGGCCGCTTCGTAGGGCTGCATCAGCGTGAAGGTCGGGCTCGGCACATCGAGAGCCGGATCGCCGACCAGTTCGCGGATCAGCGCGCGGGCCAGGGTGGTCTTGCCGCCGCCGAGGCCGCCGGACAGGGCGACAATGTCGCCCGGCACCAGGAACTCGGCGAGGAAGCGGCCGAGATCCTCGGTGGCGCCCTCCTCCGGGAGCATGATCTCCCAGGCCGATTTCACCTCACGCTGGGGTGTGTCGGCACCATCCTCGTTCAACGCCCAACTCCTTCATGGCCGTGCGCCGTCGCGATCGGACCCGGATCGCGCGGAGACACGCTGTCATACCGGCGCATCCTTAACCAAATCGCGGGACCCACGAAGGCTCCCTCCCGTCGGTCCAAGGCTCCTTCCCAACGGTCATCGAGTCGTTGGTCCGACGAAGGCCGCTACTCGGCGGCATCCCGCCGCGCGCTCGGCTCGCTGATGGGAAAGGTGCAGGTGACGCGGGTGCCCGCGCCCGGGGCCGATTCCAGGCTGACGCGGCCGCCATGCAGTTCCACGAACGACCGGACGATCGACAGACCGAGCCCGACCCCGCGATGGCGCGTGCCCAGGGTGTTGCTCTCGAACCGGTCGAACACCCGCGCGGCGACCTCGTCCGGCATGCCCTGGCCCTGGTCCACCACCGCCAGGGTGAGTTCGGCGGCGTTGCGCCGGACCTCGACGCGGACCTGCTGGCCCGGCGACGAGAAGCCGACCGCGTTCGACAGGAGATTGAACAGGATCTGGCGCACGCGCTTGCCGTCGGCGACGAAGCTGCCAACGTCGTCGGGCACGTCGAGGTCGAGGGTGATGGCGGAATCGGCGAGCCGGTCCTCCAGGCCGCGCACGGCGGCGTCGACGGTGGAACGGACGTCGACCACCTCCCGGGACAGTTCGAGCGAGCCGGCATCGATGGAGGCGAGGTCGAGGATGTCGTTGATCATCACCAGCAGCGCGCCCGACGAGCGCATGATGTGACCGGAATATTCGCGCTGGCGCTCGTTGAGGGCGCCCACCGTCTCGTCGCCGAGGAGCTGGGTGAAGCCGATGATGTTGGTGAGTGGCGAGCGCAGCTCGTAGGAGACGTGGTTCACGAAGGTGTCGCGCAGCTGCGAGGTGCGCTCCAGGGCGTCGTTCTTGTCGGTCAGCGCGCGCTCGACGTTCACGCTGGCGGTGACGTCGATCAGGGTGAGCAGGGTCGCGCCCTCGGGCAGCGGCTGGGCGGCGCAATCCAGCACCGTGCCGTCGACGATCTCCAGGCGACAGGTCAGACCGGCGCGGCTCTCGAGCCCCGTGATGGCACCGCGGATGTCGATCCACGGGTCCTCGTCGGGCGAGAGCGTCTGGCAGGCGGCGATGACCGCATCGACCCGGGGACGCTCGCCCAGGGTCTCGGGGTCGAGGCGCCACAGGGTGGCGAAGGCACGGTTGGCGAAGGTGAGGCGGCCATCGGCGCCGAACACCGCCACGGGCTCCTTGAGGGTGTCGAGGGTCTCGGCCTGCACCCGCATCAGCGCGTTGTAGCGCGACTCGAGCTTCATGTTCTCGGAAACGTCGTCGAACAGGTAGGTCAGGCCGCCCTGCGGGTTGGGGTCGGCGACGACCCGGAGGGAGCGCCCGTCGGGCAGGTACCACCAGGCTTCGTTGGCCTCGACCGCGCGATAGGCGGCCAGCACGTCGGCCTTCCAGGACTTGAAGTCGGCCTGTTCGGGCAATTTGCGCAGGGCCCGCAGCCGGTCGAGGATCTCGCCGTCGAGGGGGCGGCTGTCGAGGAAAGCCTGATCGAGGTCCCAGAGCTGGCGATAGGCGGTGTTGTGGAAGATCAGGCGCTGGCGGGCGTCGAACATCGCCACGGCGGTCGGCAACTGATCGAGGGTGCGGACATTGGCGTCCATCTGGCGCTGGAGGTCGGCGCGCACGCTTTCCAGCTCCGAGACGTCGACCGCGATGCCGACGCGGCCGGTCTCGATCGCGGTCTCGGTCACGTCCAGGGTCCGGCGCCCGCCGGCCACGACGGCGGAAAGGCGATGGGCGGCGCGACCGCCGGCGGCGAGCCGGGCGGCATCGTCACGGGCGATGAACTCGCGCGCCTGCCGGTCGAGCAGCTCGACGCCGCCCTCGAGGGCGTTCTCGCGGGTCCCTGCCTCCACCGCCGCCACGTAGGCGAGGTTGACCCAGGCCAGGGCGCCGTCGCGGTTGCGGCGCCAGACCGGCTGCGGGATCGCGTCGAGGAGGCTGCCCAGGGCGGAGAGGCCGCGCTTGGCCTCGTAAAGGGTGAGACGCAGGTCGATCAGTTCGCGCTTTTCGTCCGTGGTCTCGCGCAGGCGCAGGATCGCGCGGCCGGACAGGGCCTGCCCATGCGCGTCGATGAAGCGGCCGGACTGGGTGCGCAGGCTCAGGCGGAACCCGGTTCCGCGCGCTCGCAGGGCCTCGACCGCCGTGTTGAGCGCATCGGCGTCGACCGCGTGCAGCCAGGTCTCGAAGCTGAGGAAGCCCGCAAGCGGGCCGGCGGCGGCGCGCTTGCCGTCGATCAGGCCGATATCGCCCTCGACCGTCGGCGTTCCGCGGCCGGACCACGTCACCAGCACCTGGCGCTCGGCGTTGAGCAGCATCTCGGCACGGTCGTGCGATTCGCGCAACGCCGAGAGTTCGTTGACGAGGTCGCGCTCGCGCCGGGTCCAGCGGCTGCGCTCGCGCATGTGCAGCAGGGCGACGATGGTGGCGAACACCGTCAGGCCGATGAGGATCGCAAGCCCGGCCGCGTTGTGCGTGTACTGCCCGACCCCCGATGCGACAGCACTGACGTCTATCCCCGGTCCGGCCGCGCGCGCCGGAGTGCCGGCGACGGCGACGACAAGGGAGCCGACGCACAGCAGAATGCGCGCCGCTCGATCGACCCTCATGATCCGTCCCGCCTCCACGAATCTTCGATGAGACGCCAAAGCGCGCCCTTCCCGCAGCCGCCTGAAGGCCGGCTGCGGGCCACTCCATCTGAGGAATCCGCCCACACTAGCGCGAGGCGGAATCCTCCCGGAAGAGGGTTAAGCTTAACTTTAGAGCCTTCAAGGGCGATGGGCGGCGGAGGGCGCAGAAAAGCCACACTGCGGCGCCCGGAAACGCGCCGCGGGTCCGAACACCCTCAGGCTCGGCGCAACGCAATACGGCTGGCAAAACGCAAGAAGCCCGGCACATGGCCGGGCTTCGCGCGCCGCGTCAAGCGTCGGACGGTGCCCCGGAGGGCACCGCACCGGGCTCAGTAGCGGTAGTGGTCGGGCTTGAACGGGCCGTTCTCGGAGACGCCGATATAAGCGGCCTGGTCGGGACGGAGCTTCGAGAGCTTCACGCCGATCTTCTCGAGGTGGAGGAGCGCCACCTTCTCATCGAGGGCCTTCGGCAGGGTGTAGACCTGCTTCTCGTACTTGCCCGGGTTGGTCCAGAGTTCGATCTGGGCCAGGGTCTGGTTGGTGAACGAGGCCGACATCACGAAGGACGGGTGGCCGGTGGCGTTGCCGAGGTTCACCAGGCGTCCCTCCGACAGGAGGATGATGCGGTGGCCGTCGGGGAAGGTGATCTCGTCCACCTGCGGCTTGATGTTCGACCACTGCATGTTCTTCAGGCCGGCGACCTGAATCTCGTTGTCGAAGTGGCCGATGTTGCAGACGATCGCACGGTCCTTCATGGCCCGCATGTGCTCGATCGTGATGATGTCCTTGTTGCCGGTGGCCGTCACGAAGATATCGGCGCGCGGGGCGGCGTCCTCCATCGTGACGACCTCGTAGCCTTCCATCGCGGCCTGGAGCGCGCAGATCGGATCGACCTCGGAGACCAGCACGCGGCAGCCGGCATGGCGCAGCGACGAGGCCGAACCCTTGCCGACGTCGCCGAAGCCGGCAACCATGGCGACCTTGCCGGCCATCATCACGTCGGTGCCGCGGCGGATACCGTCGACCAGCGACTCACGGCAGCCGTAGAGGTTGTCGAACTTCGACTTGGTGACGGCGTCGTTCACGTTGATCGCCGGGAAGAGCAGCTTGCCCTCCTTGGCGAGATTGTAGAGGCGGTGAACGCCGGTGGTGGTCTCCTCGGAGACGCCCTTGATCGAGTCGGCGAGACCGGCGAACCAGCCCTTCGGCTTCTCGGCGAGCTTCTTCTTGAGAAGCGCGAAGAAGATTTCCTCCTCCTCGGATTCCGGCTTGTCGAGGAAGGCGGTGTCGCCGTTCTCGGCGCGCAGGCCCAGGTGCACGAACATGGTGGCATCGCCGCCATCGTCGAGGATCATGTTCGGCAGGCCGCCGTCATGCCAGTCGAACAGCTTCGAGGTGTAGTCCCAGTATTCCTCGAGGGTCTCGCCCTTGATGGCGAAGACCGGGATGCCAGCGGCCGCGATGGCGGCGGCAGCGTGGTCCTGGGTCGAGTAGATGTTGCAGGAGACCCAGCGGATGTCGGCGCCGAGCGCCTTCAGGGTCTCGATCAGCACGGCCGTCTGGATCGTCATGTGCAGCGAGCCGGCGATCTTCGCGCCCTTGAGCGGCTGCGACGGACCGAACTCCTCGCGCGTGGCCATCAGGCCCGGCATCTCGGTCTCGGCGATCGAGATCTCCTTGCGGCCGTAATCGGCCAGACCGATGTCCTTGACGATGTAATCCTGGGCCATTTCGTAATCGCTCCGTCTCTCGTTGCGTGTCGGCGAGGGCTATAGCAGGGCGGGCGACGGGAGGCAATCAAGATATAAAGATGTCTTTATGCGAACGGTTCCAGCCAGCGTCGTCCGGCCGGAACGAGCGCCCTGCATGACAAATCCCGTAGAACGTGCATTTTTTAAGATCAGTTGCGGCTGTGATCGGTGCGCCATTCGGGCAGGCTCCGGTGCAGGCGCACCACGCGGGGGCAGCAATCCATGATCCGGCACTCCGTCCCTTCGGCCGTGATCGGTCTTCTGGGGATCAGTCTTATCGGGATCGGGCCCGCTCAGGCGGGACCGAGGCGCGTGGCCACGTACGAGAAAGTCGTCTTGGGAGGCAGCCGCCTCACGGCGGCCTCGTTCGCGTCGCTGGATCCGACCTGCAAGTCCCTCGGCCCCATGACGATCAGCCTGATCGAAGCGCCGCATGACGGCCGCGTCCAGACGGGACAGGGACGGGAATTCCCGAGCTTCTCGCTGTTCAACGCGCGCGCGCATTGCAATGCCCGCAAGCAGCCCGCCACCTTCGTGTTCTACACGCCGGCCCCCGGCTATACGGGCCAGGACGAATTCATGCTCGAACTCGTCGATCCGGCCGGAAATGTCGGCCGCGCCCGCTTCCGCGTAACCGTACGGTGAGACTCAACCTTCGTCGCGCAACTGGCGCCGGATGATCTTGCCCGTGGTGGTCATGGGCAGGCTCTCGCGAAACGCGATCTCGCGTGGATATTCGTGGGCCGAGAGGCGGGTGCGCACGAAGGCCTGGATCTCGCCCGCGAGAGCGTCGGAGGCGGCAAATCCGTCGCGCAGGACCACATAGGCCTTCACGATCTCTGTGCGCAGCGGGTCCGGCTTGCCGATGGCGGCGGCCAGCGCCACGGCCGGGTGCGCGCAGAGGCAATCCTCGATCTCGGCCGGGCCGATACGGTAGGCCGCCGAGGTGATGAGGTCGTCCTCGCGCCCGACGAAATGGACGTAGCCGTCGGCGTCGCGCCGGGCGGTGTCGCCGGTGAGCATCCAGTCGCCCGAAAACTTCTTCTCGGTCGCCTCCGGCTGGTTCCAGTAGCCCAGGAACATCACCGGGTCGGGCCGGGCGACGGCGATTTCCCCGGGTTCGTCGACGGCGGCCTCGGTCCCGTCGGCCCGCAGGATCGCCACCCGATGACCCGGCACCGGACGGCCGGTCGATCCGGCCCGTGCCACGCCGGCCGACGGGCAGGCGGCGAGGACGAGGTTGCACTCGGTCTGGCCATAGGCCTCGCCGATGGTGAGGCCGAGTTCCCGTTGGGCCCAGGCGAAGGTGTCCGGACCCAGGGCCTCGCCGGCGGAGGCGATGTTGCGCAGGCGGGAGAGATCGAAGCGCCCGCGCGGATCGGCGACGCCGCGCAGCATGCGCAAGGCGGTGGGAGGCAGGAACGCGGTGGTGATCGCCCGTTCGGCGATGAGCCGGAGCGCGGCCTCCGGCTCGAAGCGGAAGCTCGGACAGGCCACCACCGGCACGCCGAGATGCAAGCTCGGCAGCGTCGCGTTGAGGAGGCCGCCGGCCCAGGCCCAGTCGGACGGCGTCCACATCCGGTCGCCGGCCTTCGGCGGGAAGTCGTGCATCAGGCAGAAGCCCGGCAGATGCCCGAGCAGCACCCGGTGGGCATGAAGAGCCCCCTTGGCGAGGCCGGTGGTGCCGGAGGTGTAGATCATCAGCGCGGGATCGTCGGCCCGGGTGTCGCGGGCGGTGAACGCGCCGGATCCCTCCGCCATGAGGGCATCACAGGCGACGGCCTCCCCGAGGGCGCCGTCGGTGCAGACCACGAGGTCGAGGTCCGGCAGGTCGGCCCGGATGGCCGCGAGCTTGGCGAGGCCGCCCGCGTCGGTGACGAGGGCGCGGGCTCCCGCATCGGCGAGGCGGTAGCGCAGGGCGTCGGGTCCGAACAGGCCGGCGAGCGGCAGCGCGATGGCCCCGAGCTTGTAGGCGGCCGAATGGGCGACCACCACGGCGGCCGATTGCGGCAGCAGCACGCCGATGCGGTCGCCGGGGACGACGCCCCGGCCCCGCAATCCGGCGGCGAGCCGGTCGGATTGCGCCTTCAGGTCTGCGAACGTCGTCTCCGAGACCCGCGTCCCGACCACTTCCTGGATCGCCACGCGGCCCGGATCGCGGGCAGCCCAGCGGTCGCAGACATCGACGCCGATGTTGTAGCGCTCCGGGATGTCCCAGGCGAAACCGGCGACGAGACCGTCATAGTCGGGTGTGGGTCTCAGCACGGCATGCGGCTCAGGCGTCGATCGCCTTGAAGGTGCCGGCGAAGGCGAAGTCGGTGATCGGCCGACGTCCGTTCGGCACCTCCTTGGCGCGCTGCTCCTCGCTGAGGTCAGCCGGGTTCGCCACGCGCCCGACGGCGTAGGCCGCCTCGACCTGGTGGTCCGCCGGCACCTTGAGCACGGTGACGGAGCGCTCCTTGTCGAAGCCGCCCATGCCGTGCACGTGCCAGCCCTGGCGGATCGCCTGAAGCTGGAAGTTCGCCGAGGCGGCGCCGGTGTCGAGGGAATGGCTGGCCGAAGGCTTCAGGCCGTCGCCGGTCTTCATCAGCTTGCTCGACACCAGGATGACGAGGGCGCCGGCGCCTTCCGCCCACTTGCGGTTGGCCGGCACCAGCAGGTCGAGGAAGGTCTCCCACTCGGGGGTGCCACGCAGGGCGTAGACGAAGCGCCAGGGCTGCGAGTTGTAGGACGACGGCGCCCAGCGCGCGGCCTCGATCATCCGGAGCAATTCGGACTCGGGCACCGCCTCGCCCGCGAAGGCGCGCGGCGACCACCGCTCGGTGAAGATCGGGTCGATGGCGTGGTCGGGCTGGCGCGGGTTCGAGTCGGTCACGGGCAGGCTCCCAAGGGTAGTGATCCCGGGCCGGTCGTCGCGCTCGGGATATCGGACCGGTGCGCCGTGCGCGCGGGTCGGGACCGGTTCAGGCCCCCTCCCGTGCAACGCCGAATCCAGTCCGACCCAGCCATGCACGAGATGGGCCGGGGGAGGCAATCGGCCATTTCGCGCCCCTCGGTCCAGCAGGACCACCGGCTTTCGCCGATCGCCGGCATTTTAGCGATCAGGGAAACCATGCCGACAGGACTTGTGAGCCAGATTCAGCCCTGGGCAGCCCTCGCCCGACCTTGGATTCCCCCATTCGTGACACGTTCGTCCGCTGCCCGATCGTCTGACGATCCGGGCCCGCAAGCCTGTCGCCGGGCTCCCTATCGCCACGTCTCCGCTCGCAAACCCGTCCTGCATGCGAGCGATCGCCGGCTCGCCCTCATCGAGCGGACCCTGCGGGCCACACGCTGGCGCCTCGCCTTTCCGGCCGAACTCGAAACCCGGTTCGAGACGGAGACGGGACCGCGCCGCGTGCGTCACCTGCGCCGGTCCATCCTCATCGGGCTGGCCGTCTTCCACCTCTATGGCTGGGCGGCTTTCGTCACCACGCCCGACATGGCGGGCCTGAACCTCGCCCTGCGGCTCTGCCTGATGACGCCCGTGGCGGTGGCGCTGTTCTGGTCTCTGAGCCGGGTCGGGTCCGAGACCCGCGAAGCCCTGTGCAGCCTCAGCGTCCTGGTCGCCGCGCTGATCCCGGCCCTGATCCTGTGGCTCGGCACCGGGCCGAACGTCGCGCACGCGGCCACCGCGATCTGGCTGACGGTGATCTTCGCCAACATCTCGCTGGCACTGCGGTTCTTCTGGGCGTGCCTAATCTCCGGCGTCGTGTCGATCGCCGGAGGCCTCGCCATCGCGGCCCATCCCGAGATCGCGCCCGATCTCGCCCGGCTGGTGCGCCTCGACATGCTGATCGGCATCGCTTTCAGCCTGGGGGCCTGCCACCAGATCGAGCGGGCGCACCGGCGCAATTACCTGCACAGCCTGAGGGAATCCCTGCGTGCGCAGCAGCTCGTCGTGGCCAATGCCCGGCTCACGCGTCTCTCGACGACCGACCCGCTGACCGGCCTCGCCAACCGGCGCGCGTTTTCTCAGCGCCTCGAAGCCCTGTGGCACAGCTCCCGGCGCGGCGAACCCTTCGCGCTGATGCTGGTGGATGTGGACCATTTCAAGCGCTTCAATGACCATTACGGTCACGGGGCGGGCGACGACTGCCTGTGCGCGATCGCAGATCTGCTGACCTCGCGGCCCGGCAACGCCGCCGACCTCGTGGCGCGCTACGGCGGCGAGGAATTCGCCCTGCTGCTGCCGAGGCTGGACGCCACCGCGGCCATTGCCCTGGCCGAGCGCATCCGCGTGTCGCTGAACGCCCTGGCCCTGCCGCATGCGGGACGCGACGACGGCCTCGTGCACGTGACCGTCAGCGTGGGCGTCTCGGCGAGCCCGGACGGTGCCGAGACTCCGGCGGACCTGATCGAATCGGCCGATGCGGCCCTGTACGAGGCGAAATCGGCGGGACGCAATTGCACGCGGCGGGCGCCTCCGCAGCGGGCTGCGGCCGGAGCCGGTGCGCGCCCGCCGCTGGCGACCTGGACGATTCCCGACCGGGAGGACCTGCGACGCTCGGCCTGAGCGCCGCAGGTCCTCCCGGTTTTTATCGGGCGCTTCGACTTAATCGACCACCTTGGCGGTCGGTCGATCGTTGCCCTGGGCGGTCTCGTCGTGCCAGTTGCCTTGACCGTCCTGATAGCGGATGCCTTCCGTCGAGCCGGGCACCTGCTGCTCGGCCGCGGCCGCCTGGGCGGCCTGAAGAGCCTCGTCATGGCTCGGAAAGGTCTCGGAGAACACGTCACCGACCTTGTAGGCGTAGCCGCCATCGTGTTCGACGATGCGATAGGTGATCTCGGACATCGACTGTTCCTTCCCCGTTACGTGCGCCCGCTGGGCGCGCTTACGCATACGGGAGGTCGAACACGGAGCGGTTCGGGAGGTTCCCCTCAGTGCCGCGTCGGGGTGATCCAGGTCAGGGTGGGAATGGCCGCCTCGCAGCCCGCGATCAGGGAGCCCCGCACGTCGGACGGATCGTAGCCCGGCCCGTCCGGAAATCCGATCACATGCGTGGTGGCGCTGTCGGCACGGCGGATATGGGCGACCCACCCTTCCGGCGCCCGTTCGAAGACGATCTCGAAGACGGCCCCGGCGTGTTCGAACCGATGTGCTTTCATCTCGCCCTCTCTCACACGGCTCGAACCGGACAGGCCGGTCTGACATCGCGCGCCGGATGTGGGGGCTTGCACTCTCGGAGCAAAGGATGTCCGAAGCGAGCGATCGTCCCGCCCCTCCCATCCGGCCAAGGCCAGGAGCCGCATGCGCCCGTCCCGTCCCGCCCTGGTAGTCGCCCTCGCCGTCCCGCTGCTGATCGCGGGGGGCGGTGCCCGAGCCGAGTTCAGCCTGTTCGGCAGCGCCGACCGCACCCCGGCCAACCCCTTCGCGTCGAATTACGCCTCACCCCCGGTCCGCGCTACGGCCGAGGGGCCGCGGCGGAGCCGCCGCGCCAAACCGGCGGCCAAGCCGGCTCCGGTCCTTCGCCCACCGCGCGACATTCCCCAGTAGTGAGCCCCGGTAGCGAGGAGGTTTGTCTCCGCGAGCCGGATCAGGCGGCCGGCAGCGCATTGGCGATCGCCGTGACAATGCGCGGATCGGCGGGCTCGACCGAGGACGGGAAGGCGCCGATCAGGCTTCCGTCGCGGTCGATCAGGTACTTGTGGAAGTTCCAGCCCGGCGTCGCGCCGGGCTTCTCGGCGGCGGCCCAGCGATAGAACGGATGGGCGCCGGGACCACGCACATGGGTCTTGGCGGTAACCGGAAAGGTGACGCCGTGATTCTTGCGCGCGGCCTCCGCGATGGCGAGGCCGTCCAGCGGCTCCTGATTGCCGAAATCGGCGGACGGCACCGCGATCACGGTGAGGCCGCGATCGCCGAATCGGGTCCACAGGCCCTGCAGGCCGGAGAACTGGCCGGCATAGCCGCAGGCGGTGGCGGTGTTCACGATCAGGATCGGCCGACCGGCATAGGCCGACAGCGGCAGGGTGCCGCCCTCGGGCGTCTCGAACGCGAAGGCCCCGGCGCGGAGGTCACCGGCGAGCACCGGCCGAACGCCCCAGGCGAGCGCTCCGCCGAGGATCGCCAGGGCGTGGCGCCGCGACAGGGTTCGCCCGGTCCCGGGGCGGCTGAGATTGGAAGGCAGGAAGCTCGACATCGCGCCACACCCGTCTGGGCGGAGGACCCGTTCCACCGCACCCGTCGCTGACAACCTAACGCGGGCGCGGGGTTCGTCCATCGGCAGTGCCGCCGGACGGGAACCTTTCACGGAGGCTCGAACTTGAGCGTGTGCCATTACGGACCCCACGCTCGACCCTCGGAGAGACTTCGCCCATGCGCAGCCTGTTGCTCGGCACGACCCTTCTCGCTGCCAGCGCCACCTTTGCCCTCGCCCAATCGCCGGACGCCACGACGCCGGCGACCTCGTCCTCGGCGCCGATGCAGGCTGCGCCCGCCACCCTCGCCAACGATCTGCGCCCCACCTTCGTGGTGCAGAACAAGAGCGACATGGTCACCTCGAAGCTTATCGGCCTCACCATCCAGAACGGGGCCAGCGAGACCATCGGCGAGATTGCCGACGTGGTCCTCGACGACAAGAACACGGTGAAGTCCTGGGTGGTCGGCGTCGGCGGCTTCCTCGGCATCGGCACGAAGTACGTCGCCATCGATCCGAGTGCCCTCAAGCTCTCCCGCGTCGACGACACCACCCTGAAGGCGACCATCGACACGAACAAGGACCAACTCCGCGCCGCGCCGGAATACATCTATCTCGGCAAGGCCAAGGCCAACGCGGAGACCAAGCCTGCGGATTCGAGGCCTGTAGACTCCAAGCCTGTGGACACGAACAAGGCTCCGTAACCGCCGCTTCGGCGATCACCACCCGTTAGGGAAGCCCTCGGCCTCGGCGCCGGGGTTTTTCCTATGGAGACGGCGTTTTCGCACTGCGACCGGAATCCTCCGACGCGGCCTGTCAGGGATCCGTCACGAAACCGGAGTAAGGCGTCCGGGAAACGCGGTCGGGGCGCGGCTTCGACGGTCGGGATGGTGAATCGACGTGGCGACGATCCGATCAGGCGGAGTTGCGCAGAGCGTCACGAACCGTGCTCGCGACGTTGTCGATGCGCCGAACCGCGAGGATTCCGGCGCGGGCTTCGGGGCGGTCGCCGTCGAACAATTCCTCGAGCAGCCGGGTTGGCTCGACGTCGCTCTCCAGCGATTCCAGATCGCTCGCGAACACGATGCGCAGATGAGGCCGCAGGGCACGGGCCTCCTGGACCAGCTTCTGGCAACACAGCTCGCCCTGAAGGCTGACATCCGTCACGAGAACATCCACCGGAAGGCCGAGGGCCAGCACCGTCATCGCGTCGACACCGCAATCGACCGTAGTGGCAGCATAGCCGGCGCGCCGGATCTGCGACGTGACTTCGTCACGCCAATGCTTTTGCCGACCCGCGATCAGAACCTGGACGCCGTAGGCGCCACCCGGCGAGGCTGGTAGTTCCATAGTCGAGACTCCCCACTCGCGCCTGGACATCCGTGCCGATCACCCCGGAAACTGTGCGTCGCACCATGCTATGTCACGTTCGCTCGAACAGACAAGCCCTGCCGACAGGCGAAGTCTAGCGACGGATGCGTCCGCGAGGCTCGGCGCCCTCCCTCAAGTCTTCGACCGCCGAGGCGTTCCCATTCGAACCGCTCCGCTTCGCCGTCCGCCCAAACCGTGGCACCAGAGCCACCGTCGCGGTTGACGGGACCTGCGCCCACGGGGCAACACCGCGCGCGACGCCTGCGCGGGACCACAGACGAGAGCCGGAGCTTCCATCATGTCATCCGCCAAATCCCCGCCCGTCTCGCCGCTCGCGCCGACGTCGAATCCGGACCTGCCGCCGATCCGCGGCGTCGGCATCGCCACCGCGCAGGCCGGCATCCGCTATTCCGGCCGCACCGACGTGCTCTACGTGGCCCTGGCCGAGGGCACGCAGGCCGCCGGCGTGTTCACCCGTTCCAAGTGTCCGTCCGCCCCGGTGGATTGGTGCCGCGAAGCCCTGGGCAGTGCGGGCGCCCGGGCGCTGGTGGTGAATTCCGGCAACGCCAACGCCTTCACGGGCCTTCGGGGACGCGACGCCGTGGCGCTCACGGCACGCATTGCCGCCGAGGCCGCGCGGTGCCGGCCGGAGGAGATCTTCATCGCCTCGACCGGCGTCATCGGCGAGCCCCTCGACGCCACCAAGTTCGAGGGCGTGCTGGCCGATTGCGCCCAGCGGACCGAGGACGGGCCGAGCGCCTGGGCCGCGGCCGCCCAGGCGATCATGACCACCGACACCTTCCCGAAGCTCGCCACGCGCCGGGCGAGCATCGACGGCGTCCCCATCACGATCAACGGCATCGCCAAGGGCGCGGGCATGATCGCCCCCGATATGGCGACGATGCTGAGCTTCGTCTTCACCGACGCCGCCCTGCCGCAGGACGTACTGCAGACGCTCCTCTCCGCCGGCACCGCCACAAGCTTCAACTGCGTGACGGTAGACGGCGACACCTCGACCTCCGACACGCTGATGCTGTTCGCCACGGGCGCGGCCGGCAATGCCGCCGTCTCGGGCGCCGACGATCCGCGACTCGCCAACTTCCGCACCGCCCTCGACGACCTCCTGGTGGAGTTGGCCCAGCTCGTCGCCAGGGACGGCGAGGGCGCGCGCAAGTTCGTCACCGTGCAGGTGTCCGGCGCCAGCAGCGACGCCTCGGCCCACCGCATCGCGATGTCGATCGCCAACTCGCCCCTGGTGAAGACCGCCATCGCGGGCGAGGACGCCAATTGGGGCCGTGTGGTCATGGCGGTGGGCAAGGCCGGCGAGCCGGCCGACCGCGACCGTCTGGCGATCTGGTTCGGCGACGTGCGCGTCGCCCGGGAGGGGGCGCGCGATCCCGACTACAGCGAGGACGCCGCGAGCGCCGTCATGCGCGAACCGAACGTCACCGTGCGGGTCGACCTCGGCCTCGGCGACGGCGGCGCCCGTGTCTGGACCTGCGACCTGACCAAGCTCTACATCGAGATCAACGGGGATTACCGCTCGTGAGGCGCAGCCGCACCGCGCTCCTTCTCGCCCTGGCGCTTCTCGGACCTGGCACTGAGGTCCGGGCCGAGGACCGGCCCGCCGCGACGGAAGGGCAGATCAGCGTCGTCGGCCGCGCCCGCTCGGAGGTGGCGCCGGACTTCGCCTCGGTCGAGATCGGCGTCGAGAGCCGGGGTGCGACCCCGGCCGCCGCCCTCGACGGCGCCAGCACCGCCGCCAGGGCGATCCTGGCGCTCGCCGCCGACTTCAAGGTCGCGGAAGCGGATCTCGGCACCTCGGCGGTGACGCTGCAGCCGGCCACCCGCTCGATGCGCCAGCCGGACGGGAGCTTCGCCGAGAAACCCGACGGCTACCGCGCCAGCAACACCGTGCGTGTGCGTCTCGCCGACATGGGGCGCCTCGGCGATCTGATGCGCCGGGCTCTCGATGGTGGCGCGAACCGAATCGACAGCGTCGGCTTCGGCCTGCGCGATCCGGATGCCGCCGAGAGCGCCGTGCGCAGTGCGGCGATGAAGGATGCGCGCCTCCAGGCCGAGCGGCTGGCCCAAGCGGCGGGCGTCACCCTCGGACGGGTCGTGTCGATTCAGTCCCCGGCCACGGGCGCTCCCCCGCCGATGGCCTTCGCGGCGCCCGCGCCAATGCGGGCCAAGCGCGGCGGCGCTCCGGTCCCCCTCGTCGCCGGCACCATCGAGACCGCGGCCGACGTCTCGGCGACCTTCGCGATCGCCCGATGAGCGGGACGAATCCTGCCACCCCCCTGCGCATCCTGCTGGTGGTCGCCGTGGCGCTGGTCGATGTCGATGGGCGGGTCCTCCTGGCCCAGCGGCCACCGGGCAAGCAGCTCGCCGGCCTGTGGGAGTTCCCGGGTGGCAAGATCGACCCGGGCGAGCGGCCGGAGGAGACCCTGATCCGCGAACTGGCCGAGGAACTCGGCATCACCGTGCAGGAGGCTTGCCTGGCGCCCCTTACCTTCGCGAGCCACGCCTACCCGGATTTCCACCTGCTGATGCCGCTCTACATCTGCCGGCGCTGGGAAGGCCTGCCACGCGCGATGGAGGGGCAGGCGCTCAAGTGGGTGCGGCCGCGCGATCTGAAGGACCAGCCGATGCCGCCGGCCGATGCACCGCTGATTCCCTTCCTGTTGGACCTGCTCGGACCGTGATCCACTTGCTCTGAGGACATTCCGGCGGCCCGCGCCGCCTCGCCGGGAGGAGGACAGCGCACCATGGCACGCAAGGCCACCCCAGCCCCCGAGGCGTCCCGGCTGCGGAAACCGAGCGCCAAAGGCGCTTCGGCGAAAGGCTCTCCCGCGAAAGCGGCTCCCACCAAGCCGAAGCGGGCCTCGCGAAAAACCACGCCCTGTCCCGAGACCCTGACCGAACTCGGGCTGGAGAGGCTGATCCAGCTCGTTCTGTCCGAGACCGCGCGCAATCCGACCTTCAAGAAGCTGGTGACGGCGGCGGTCGCCAGCCTCCAGGGACCGGACGCCATCGCGGCCCTGGTCGACCGGCGCCTGACCGCTCTCGAACGCGGCCAGGGTTATATCGACTGGCAGAAGCAGCGCGCCTTCTCCGCCGATCTCGATGCCATGCTGACGACGGTGGTGAGCGAACTCGCGGCCCTCGACCCGCGGGCGGCCCTCGACCGGCTGATCCGCTTTCTCGGTGGCGCCGACGATGTCCTGGGGCGGGCGGACGATTCGAGCGGGCGCCTCCACGGCGTCTATGAACGCGCGGCCGACGCGGCCGCGAGCCTGATCGTCGACCTCCCGGGCGACGAGGCGGCCGCCTTCGCGGCACGGCTGGTGCCACGGCTCGGCGCGGACGGTCATGGCTTCGTCGAGACCCTGATGCACGACCTGATCCCCCGCTTGCCCGAGACGGCGCACGCCGCCCTCGACATGGCTTTGAAAGCGGCGACGCCCGCCGCGCCGCCGGCCCGAACCGGCGGCGAGAAGGCCTGGACGGCCCAATGGGCGCGTAACCGCTTCATCCGGATGCGGCAGGCCCTGGCGGACCGGGCGGGCGACGTCGACGCCTTCATCGCCTTCGAGAAGGAGGCGTCGCCCGAACAGCCGGACCGGGTCCGGATCGCCGAACGGCTCCTGGCGGCGGATCGGGCGCCCGAGGCGCTCGAGTGGATCCGCAGGTCACAGAAGCGCGGGCCGGTCATCGTCACCCGCGAGGCGCTGTTGACGGGGCAGTTCGATCACCATGCCCCGGAGCGGGCGCGGCAGGCCGTCGAGATCCGCATCCTCGACACCCTCGGGGACAAGGCTGGCGCACAGGCCCTGCGCTGGCAGGAATTCGAGCGCAGCCTCGATCCGGCGATGCTGCGGGCCTATCTCGCCAAGCTGCCGGACTTCGAGGACGACGCGGCGCTGGAGCGCGCCTTCGACCATGCCGAGGCCTTCGCGGACCGCTACCGCGCGCTGGCCTTCCTCATCCACTGGCCGAACCCCGACCGCGCCGCCCGCCTGGTGATGCAGCATCGCGGCAGCTGGGACGGCGGCCGCTATGACATCCTGGTGCCGGCCGCCGAGGCGCTGGAGCGGACGCAGCCGGCGGTGGCGAGCGAACTCTATCGCCTGCTCATCGACAGCATCCTGGAGCATGGCCGCAGCGCGGCCTACGGCCATGCCGCCCGCTATCTCACCGCTCTCGACAGCCTCGCGGCCCAGGTCGAGGAAGGGCGCCTGACCCCCGATCCGGAGGCGTATCGGGCCTCCCTGCGCCGCCTGCACGGCCGCAAGTCCGCGTTCTGGGCCCAGGTGCGGGACTGACGCGGTTCCTCACGCCAGCTCGATCGGGTCGATCTTGTCGGTATAAAAGGCGAGATGCCCCGCGATGGCGGCGACGGCCGGATAGGGCGCCTCGTAGCTCCACACCGCATCGGCGCGGGAGGCGTCCGGTGTGGTCAGGCTGAAGTAGCTGGCGTCGCCCTTGTAGGGGCAGTGCGTGCGGCGGGCCGTGGGGGTGAAATGCGCCCAGCGGGCATCGGCTCGCGGGACGTAGACCACGGGCGGATAATTCGCTTCCGTGAGCATCAGGGCCGCGTCGGTCTCGGCCAGGAGGGTGCCGGCGAGGCGGATGCGGATGCGCCCGGGATGCGGCACGATGGTGATCGGATGATCGGCGCCGGGCTGTCTCATGCGTCGGGTTCCTCGGCTGTGCGTTCGGTGGTGCCCAGGGCTTCGGCGAGCCGGGCCTGGGCGGTCCCGGGTTTCAGCGGCTTCTGCTGGCTCTCGTGCGGCGCCCACCCGGACAGCCACAGGATCTCGAAACTGGCGCGGACGCGGCCATCCGGATCGGCGAAGCGCTCCGCATAGAGGGCGGCCGCCCGCAGGAGCGTCTCGCGCCGCAGGGGCGTCCGGCGACGCTCGGTCAGGACGTTGGTCAGCCCCATTGCCCGCAGGTCGCGCATGAGCGCGAACAGGTCCCGGTAGCGGACCGTGACGGTCTCGACATCGGTCACCGGCAGGGCGAAGCCGGCGCGCTGGAGCAGGCTTCCCATCTCGCGAACCTCGGCGAAGGGAGCGACGCGCGGGCTGACGCCGCCCTCGACCTCGCTCTCGGCCTGTCCGAACACCTGCCGCAGTTCGGTCAGGGTCCGGCCGCCGAGCAGGCAGCCGATGAACAGCCCGTCCGGCCTTAGGCTCCGGCGCAGCTGCGCCAGGGCGCCCGGAAGGTCGTTCACGTGCTGAAGAGCCAGGAGCGAGACGGCGAGATCGAAGCGACCGGGCGCCAGCGGCAGCAGCTCGGGATCGGCCACGACGCTGCCGGGCTCAGGCCGGGCCGCCAGACGCGTGATCCGCTCGACCCGGCCGCCCGCGCGCAGGTGCTCGGCGGCGAGGGGCGACGGCGTGGCGAGGTCGAGAGCCTCGGGAAAGGTTCGGAGCACCGCTCCGAGACGATCGTCGAGATCCTCGACCACCCGCCGCAGCAGGAAATCGGCGTAGCCCTCGCGGTGGGCGCGGGCGAGGCGGTGGCGGGCAAGGCCCGTATCGAAGAGGGGTGGTGCGGTCATCGCGATCTTAGATGGCGCGGCGAGGCTCCGACCGCCACCCGCGCCGACACCGGAACGCCCGTCGGGCCTCCCTCGTTGAAGCGATACGATTCGATGACGAATCGAGGAGACGTGACGCCATGAAGTCTATCCTGTTCGGCGCGACCCTCGCTCTTGCGGGACTCAGCCTCGCCACCACCGGAGCCGACGCCAAGGGGTGCCTGAAGGGCGCTGCGGTCGGCGGTCTCGCCGGGCACGTCGCAGGCCACGGCGTCCTCGGTGCGGCAGCGGGTTGCGCGGTCGGGCGCCACCAGGCCAACAAACGCGACCGCCAGCAGAACCAGGCGCAGCCGCAACAGGGCAACTGATCACAACCGAGAGTCGCATTCCGCCTATGCGGGCGGTAGGATCGCCGTGATGGCCCCTGCCGCCCGCCCGTTCATCGCAGGCCTGCGCGCCGCCTGGAGCGGTGCCCTCGCCCTGGTCTACCCGCCGACATGCCCCGGCTGCGGCGGCGCCATCGCCGATCCGCATGCGCTGTGTGCCCGCTGCTGGGCGGGACTGAGGTTGATTGAACGGCCCTTCTGCGATCGGTTCGGCACACCCTTCGCCGTCGACCACGGCACCGGAACCCTGTTATCGCCCCGCGCCATCGCGGAGCCTCCGGTCTTCGCTCAGGCCCGTGCGGTGGCGCTCTACGAGGGTGTCGCCCGCGACCTCGTCCATCGCCTGAAATACGAGGACCGCCTGGACCTCGCCGCCGTGCTGGCGCGGATGATGGCAGGTGCGGGCTCCGACCTGCTCGCCCGGGCGGATTGCCTCGTGCCGGTGCCGCTGCATCGATGGCGCCTGTGGCGACGCCGCTTCAACCAGTCCGCCCTCCTGGCACAGAGGATCGGGCGGATCGCGAATCGACCGGTGGAATGCGGATACCTCGCCCGGGTGAAGGCGACCCGCCCGCAGGTGGGCCTGAGCCGGGTCGCCCGGGCGACCAACCTTCAGGGCGCCTTTCGCGTCCCCGAGGCCAAGCGGCCGCTGCTGCAAGGGCGACGCGTTCTTCTCATCGACGATGTCATGACCACGGGCGCGACGGGCAATGCCGCCGCGCGGGTGTTGCTGCGCGGCGGCGCGGCGTCGGTCGATGTCCTGACCTTCGCGCTGGTCTCGGGCGAGGTCGGCTGAGCCGCCCCACGCGTGCGCTGACGGTCTTCAGGCCGTGACCATCCTCAAGCGGTGACGGTCTTCAAGCAGTCACTTGGCCGAAGCGTCCGGCCTCGGCCGGTCCGGAAGCCGCCGGCTCCAGGACCTTGCCGCGCGGGCCGACCCAGGTGCCGACCCACTTGCGCTGCCACACGAGGAGGCAGACCAGCACGACCGCGGCGAAAAGGGCGTAGCCGACGAAGCCGAGGGCGAAGGAGCCGGTATACTGCTTCGACAGGCCCATGACGTTGGGCAGGATTGCGCCACCGAGGGCACCCACCTCGCCGATCATCGAACCGGCCACCGCCGTGTTCGCCGGCCAGCGCAGGGGCACGAGTTGGAACAGGGCGCCGTTGCCAGCCCCGAGCGCGGCGAAGCACAGCATGAACAGGGCCGTGGTCAGCGCCAGCGACGGGGTCGCGGTCAGGAGCAGGAACGACCCGACGGCGGCGATCAGCACGACGGACAGGACCAGGATGCCGCCGAGCCGATCGGCGAAGTATCCGCCGGCGACGCGGATGCCGGAGCCCATCAGGGCCGCCAGCATGGTGAGGCGGCCGGCCTCGACCTTGGTGACGGCGAACTGCTCGTAGAAGAAGGTCGGCAAGAAGCTCGACAGTCCGATGAAACCGCCGAAGGTGATGATGTAGATGAGGTTGAAGGCCCAGCCGTCCTTCTGGAACAGGCAGGAGATGTGCTCCTTGAAGGACTGGTGCTCGGCGTCCGGCGGCTCCTTGGCAAAGACGATCATGACGATCAGTGGGATCGCCATCACGCAGCCGGCGAAGCCGTACACGGCCTGCCAGCCATAGGCCTGGGCCAGCGGCGGCGCGAACAGCACGGCCAGCACGGTGCCGGAATTGCCGGCGCCGGCGATGCCCATGGCGAGGCCCTTGTGCTCCTTCGGAAACCAACCCGAGCCGAGGGACAGGGCGACGCCGAACGAGGCCCCTGCGATACCGAGCAGGACGCCCATGGCCAGCACTTCGTCGTAGGTGTCCACGTAGAAGAAGCCGAAGGCCATCGCCAGCATGATGACGCTCATCTCGGTGATGGCGGCGTTCTTGCGCCCGATATACTGGGCGAGGATACCGAGCGGGAAACGCATGATCGCACCGGCCAGGATCGGCAGCGAGATCATGAACCCGGTCTGGGCCGGAGTGAGCTTGTAGGTCTCGGTGATGAACGGGCCCATGGCGCCGTTGAGCACCCAGATGGCGAAGCAGAAATCGAAATAGAGGAAGGCGGCGAACAGGGTCGGGGGATGACCGGATTTCATCACGGTCTTGAAGCTGGCCATGGAGTGCGTCTCGAGGTTCACGGCCGCCGGGCGACCGCTCATGCCAAGGGATCCGGACTCACGCCGTCCGCATGCGGAGCGCCGTTGCCCCGCGCGTCGCCGATCGGCAACGGGCTCCCAGAAGCACCGAACGTGCCAGGCCAGACGCGAGGGCTTCACGGTCTCCCATCGGTGATCGATCGCCGTCGTGCGATGGCGCGTCAGGCGGCACTGCCCAGGAAATGGGCCTGACGGGGTCGGAAGCCGATGGACGCCGGGATCAGCCGTCGGCCTGGAAGGCCGAGAGTGGCGCCGCGATGGCGCAGGTGACGCCATCGGGTGGAAAGTCCAGCGCGATGGTCCCGCCCACCTGCCCGGCGAGCCCGCGCTCGATGAAGCGCGACCCGAAGCCCTTGCGCGCCGGCTTCGTCACCGGCGGACCGCCGACCTCCGCCCAGGACAGGGCGAGGTGCGGCTCGCCGGCTTCGTCGCGGACCTCCCAGCGGATGGAGACATGCCCGGTCTCCTGCGAGAGCGCCCCGTACTTGGCCGCGTTGGTGGCGAGTTCGTGCAGCATCAGCGCCAAGGAGAGGGCGGGCTTTGCGCCGATCTCGAGGTCCGGGCCATCGAGGCGGAAGCGGCCGGCCTGATCCTCGTGCAGTTTCAGGGCACCGCGCACCACCGGGCCGATCAGCGTGCTGCCGAGAGCGCCGCCCATCAGGAGGTCATGCGCTTGGCCCAGGGCGATCAGGCGGCCGGCCAGAACTTCCTTGGCGGTATCGACGTCGACCGCCGTCCGCATGGTCTGGGTGGCGATGGACTGCACCATCGCCAGCAGGTTCTTCATGCGGTGGCTGAGTTCGCGATTGACGAGTTCCTGCTGCTCCTCGGCGCGGAGGCGGGCCACGGCGGCACGGGTCCGGTCGACGACGTTGCGCACGAAGTCGAGGATGTCCGGGGTCCAGTCGCGCCGCTTCGAATCATGCAGGCAGAACACCGCCACCAGTTGCCCGCGCTCCATCAGGGGCAGGTTGATCACGGTGCGGACGTCGAGGGCGCGGAACCCTTCGGGATAGCCGGCCGTGCGCGGGTCCTGCTCCACATCCGCGATGACCACGTCCCGGCCCTGGCGCAGCTCGGGCAGATAGGAGCCGTAATCGTCGTAGCGATGCCGCCCCACGAGGCTGGCCACCCCCGGCAGCGTCCAGTCCCGGATGACGTCGAGATACACGCCGGACGGATCGAGGGTGCCGTAGGCGGCTCGGGTCAGACCGAGGGTGCGTCCCGCAATCTCGGCGGCCACGAAGGCGATCTCGGCCGGGTCCTGCGATTCGCGCAGGCGCTCGCCGAGTTCGACCAGGGCAGCCTGGCGCTCCTCGGCACGCTTGCGCTCGGTGATGTCGACGGAGGCACCGGGGAAGCGCAGCGGCGTTCCGTCGGCGGCCCGCACCAGGCTTCCGCGCGCGATGACCCAGCGATGCGAGCCGTCGGGCTGAACGATCCGATACTCGCAGGCGAATTCCCTTGCCCCCGCGAAGAGCCGGTCCAGCTCCGCCTGGAACCGGCCCATGTCGTCGGGATGGAAGTTGCGGATATAATCCGCCAACGGCGCGCCGAGGGCGGCGCGCTCCGGATCGACGGTGTAGATCCGGGCGAAGTTGGCGTCCGCGTAGATGACGTCCTCACGCAGATCCCAGTCCCAGGTCCCGATCATGCCGGAGGCGTTGAGGGCGAGCGCCAGGCGCTCCTCGCTCCGGCTCAGGCGGGCGCCCGCCGCCTTGCGCTCCGTAATGTCGGTCAGGGTCAGCACCGCGCCTTGCACCAGCCCATCCTCGATGATCGGTGCGTTGTTGGTGACGACGTCGATGGGGGTTCCGTCCTGGCGGAAGAACGTGGTCTCGCGCTCGCGCAGGGCCTCCCCGCTCTTCAGCGAGCGCACGACCTCGCAGGCCTCGCGCGGATACGGTCGGCCGTCGGCATGGTGGTGATGCGCGGTGTCGTGCAGGTTGCGCCCGATCAGACTGCCGTTCGGCCAGCCGAGCATGGCTTCCGCCGCCGGGTTGGCGAAGGTGACGACGTCGTCGCGGGTCAGGCGGATCACGGCCTCGCTGAGATGGTCGGTGACCGTCTGGAGCAGCGTCGTCTGCTTGATCAGGGCGTCCTCGGCCTGCCGTTGGGCGGTGCGGTCGCGCAGGATCTTGAGGTAGCCGATATGGCTGCCATCCTCGTCCTTCAGGGCCATCATCTCGCCCATCGCCCAGAAGCGCGTTCCATCCTTGCGGACGTGCCAGCGCTCGTCGTTGGCCCGTCCGAGCTCGCGCGCGACCCGCATCTCGTGCTCCGCCAGGCCGCGCAGGCGGTCCTCCTCGGCGAAGAAGAGTTCGGCCGGACGCCCCACGATCTCGGCCTCGGCCCAGCCGAGGATGCGCTCGGCGCCGACGTTCCAGCTTGTCACGAGGCCGGTGAGATCGAGGGTGATGATGCCGTAATCGATGGCGCTCTCGATGATCGCCGCATTGTGCCGGTCGCTCGCGCGGCGCTCCCGCAGCGCGCGCCGCAGGTTCAGCTCGGTCATCACCTGCCCGGCCAGCGTCCGAAGGATGAAGGCTTGCGCCTCGGTGAGTTCCCGCGGCTTCACGTCGAGGACGCAGAGCGTGCCGAGCGCCGTCCCCTCGGGCGCGTGCAGGGGCATGCCGGCGTAGAACCGAACGTGCGGCGTGCCCGTGACCAGGGGGTTGTTCGCCGTACGCGGGTCCCGGGTGGTGTCCGGGATCACGAAGAGGCCGTCCTGTTGCACGGCATGGGCGCAGATCGATTCCGCCAGGGTGGTCTCGGCGCGATCGAAGCCGATCCGGGCCTTGAACCATTGCCGATCGGACTCGACCAGCGAAACCAGGGACACCGGCATCTCGAGCAGCATCGAGGCCAGCCTGACGACGTCCTCGAACGCCGCCTCGGGGGCGGTATCGAGGATGCCGTAGCGCGCAAGGGCCGCGGACCTGGTCTCGGGCGCGTCGCCGGTCCTACTCAATCGCCCCTCCGGTCGCGGTCGCACAGACGCGTTGCCGCCCATGACCGACACGGACGATCCGACGAGCGCACGCGTGGCCGCTGCAGCTTTACCTGCGTGCCGCCGATCTTCCTACGTAGAACGACGCGCAGACCGTAAAATTCGCCGAGGCCAATGCCCAAACACCTATATCCGGCCGGGCAGTTCATACGAAATCCGGTCGATCCCTGTGGGGCGGCGGCGGCGTCGAACGACGTTGATTTCGCTTCGATCGCGCCGCGGCGAGCCGCCGTCCTTATGGTGCGCCACCACCTGCGTGACGGCGCACTGACGGTTCGGCGTGCCGATCATCATGGCCCACGAGGCCCAGGAACGCGACCTGTCCTGCCGTGACCAGATGCGGAGAGGCGAGAGCCATTGTCGAGACCTCCCCTTGGCCGAACGTCGTCGCGGCGGCGAGGTCGAGCCTGCGCATGTCCCGATACGGCGCCGCGGCGCTCCAGCCGCCTCAACGGCACACGGTGACGCCGCGGACGATCCAGCCCTCGCCTGCTTGCCACAACTTGCGGCGCGTGCGCTGACAGGTGGCGTTGTCGGGCTCGCTCGACGTCCAGGTGGTCGCCGGGGCTCGCGCGTCGGCTGGCGTCGGCGTCGGCGTCGGCGTGCGGTTCGCCGAAGCCTCCCCCGGTACCAGAGCGACGAGCAGAAACGCCGCGAGCAGCGCTGGACGCGCGCGGAAGGTGTGATGCGGAGGGACCGGCACGGGTCGCGTTCCATGATTTTGAGTGGGGGCCCTTTCGGGTCACTTCCTATGGCGACACGGCCACGCTTTTGACAACCGCTGCCCGCGGCGTCGGACCTGATGACCACGCCTTTTTTGAAGACATGGTGAAAGTCTCCCGCCGGTCGCCGCGTGAAGAGTCTTCACGCGGTTGTTCGAAGAACTCCAGATCGATGCCGAGCCGTGGGCATTGTGCTCGGTTTGCATCGCCGACGACCTTTGGTAGTCACGCAAGGCTGCCCATCCTCAAGGTGACGTGACGCGCGCGTGACGACTTGCTAGGCCCGGCGTCGAGCGAACCATTTCAACGACGACCGCCCGAGCGACCTCCATGTCCCACACGACCCGCCGCACGCTTCTCACCGGGGCGACGACGAGCCTCGCGCTCCTCACACCCGTCGGGTCCGCCCTCGCCCAGAGCCGTGGCCTCTTCGGCGACGGCCTCGACGGCAATGGCCCGTATGACGACGAGCGTCTCTATCGCGACGAGGAGGGACGGCTCTATCGCCGACGGGGCGGCCAGTACGTGCCCTATTCGGATCGGGGCCAGGACCGCACTCTCGACCGGATGGGGGGGCAGCGGGGCCGCGCCGCAGTGGTCGACGATCCGGATGCGGATCTCTACGCCCCGCGCCAGGTTCCGCCAGCCTCGCCGCAACAGGCCGCGCCGGCCAAGCCCGTGGACAATGGCCCGATCGACTACAACCGCGCCTATGCGGCGATCACCGACGAGCCGTTCCCAGTCTACGCCTTCAACTGGCGCAAAACGAACCCCTCGTTTCTGCGCCAGGAGATCGCCTATACGGGCCCCGAAACGCCCGGCACCATCGTGGTCGACCCGCGGGCGCACCACCTTATCCTGGTGCAGCCGAACGGCCGGGCGCGTCGCTACGGCGTTGGCGTCGGCAAGCAGGGCTTTTCGTGGTCCGGGGCCTCGACGGTGAACTCGAAGCAGATGTGGCCGGACTGGTATCCCCCGAAGGAGATGATCGCGCGCACGCCGAAGCTCGCCAAGTCGGTGTCACAGCTCCAGAGCGGCCTCGGCGTGCCGGGCGGCGCGCACAACCCGCTCGGGGCTCGGGCGCATTATCTCTGGCAGGGCAACAAGGACACGCTCTATCGCATCCACGGTACGCTGGAGCCGGATTCGATCGGCAAGAGCGTGTCGTCGGGCTGCATCCGCATGATCAATCAGGACGTGATCGACCTGTACGGCCGCGTCGAGATCGGCAGCCGCGTGGTGGTGCTGACCTGACGCGGTGGGAAGTCTGTTCCACGGAAACCGGGACAGCGGAAGCTGTCCCGGTGGTCATCCCGTCGATGCTGCAGAGTCCCGGAGACGCCTCCCCAACCGGGGAACAGTCGCCGGGCGGAACAGGCGTCAGACCTCGGTGATCTCGCCTTCGCGGACGGCGCGCTCGCTCGCCCCGGACTTGATCCGGTAGAATGGCTCGCCGGTCTGGTCCTCGGGCACCAGACGGACGATCTCGAAGATGTCGGACACGTCGGTCTTGGGGGAGGCGTAGCCGATCTGGGCCCGGCGCACGCGCTGGCCGAGTTTGAACTTGTGGGACATGGCGCGGATCTCCTCGATCGCGGCTCGGCGGACAGAGGTCACGCCGAAGGGGGTGCGCCGGCTTCGGCGGACCCGGTGATGCGGACCGGTCCAGGAGGACAGATCATTGCCGGCAGGTTCGGGGCGAACCCGCCGTCGACCGCGAGATCGATCTCACGGTCGGACGATTTTCGGCGACGCGCTGAAATCGGCGACGCGCCGTGGCCTTTCTCAAGAGCCTTGGCCCTAGCAACGACACTTCGCCTTATCGAAATGCCTTGGCCTTAGCGAAAAGCCTTGTCTTCAGCGACGAGCCTTGGCCTTGCGGGCTGCATAACGGGCATCGCGCTGCGCCTTCTGCTCGAGGCGGGCTGCTGCGGCCTGGGCGACCTTCTCCTCGGCAGCAAGGATCTCTTCCGCAGCGAGACGCTCCCGCTCTGCCTCGGCTTCGGCGGCGCGCTGGGCCTCGGCCTCGATGCGGGCCTGCTCGCGGGCCGCGACGCGGACCTCCCGCTCCCGGGCGATCTGGGCTCGCTCCGCCTTGCGGGCGACCACGGCCGGATCATCCGCAGGCGGACGATCGCGGAAGCGGGCCAGCGCTGCGGCGCGGGCTTCCGTCGCGGCCTTGAGGCGATCGGTCATCGAGTTCGGGTTGAATTGGCTCACACAGGATCCTGTTATGCGGGAGGCCGCGCTGGGCGCGCTCCCCTCGGAAAGGGTCTTAGAACACAAGCGAGCCGCCTCCCATGCGGGAGGCGGCTCTCGAAACAGGTCGGGCTCCGCGTGGGGCCCGCCTTATTCAGACGGTCTGGAGGCTACCGGCGGACTGCTTGCCGCTGCGCTTATCGGTTTCCATCTCGTAGGAGATCTTCTGGCCTTCGGCGAGGCCACGAAGGCCAGCGCGCTCGACAGCCGAGATGTGCACGAACACGTCGCTTCCGCCGTTATCCGGCTGAATGAAACCGAAACCCTTTGTTTCGTTGAACCACTTAACAGTACCGACAGCCATCGTATTCCTTCGCCCTTGCGGGCTTATCTTCCGGAGATCCACGCGATCATGCGCGGCCGTCTCCATCACCAATCCGACGCCCAATAAGGGTAAGCCCGGTTCCGCTTCGAAACCGCGCCGCAGAAGTTCTGCCGTTGGGTTGATGGCGGTTTTGTACGCGCTTAGGCGACAATTAGCAAATCGAAAGTCAAATGATGTGCCGGGCGCGGTCGATCTGGATGCGCTGATTTGCGGATTATCGCGATCTTTTCCCGGACTGATCTGGCCTGTCGCATCGGGTGGGGCCGAATCGTTGCCGCCGTCGCGGCACCGGTGGAAAGGCCGAGCGGTCCCCTTTCGTCCGGTCTCTCCGGGACGCCCCTCAATGAGGCCGCTCCGGGACGGCGTTTGAGGAATCACCTATCTTGCTGGGAGGGAACTGAACGGCGAATCCGCTATTGTTGTCATCAGCGCCAAGCCTCGCAGTGGTGAATGCCGCCTTGCACGCATTGTCCCCGGACCATCAGGCCACGGACGGTCTCTTTCCGTTGCGGCGCGTGCATTTCTCCAGCCGCGATTATCCGCCGGACGAAGCCGCTCACGTCTATCAGGTCATGTTCGCCAGTTCGGCCCTGGTCACACCGCTGGTGGCTCCGTTCCAGGTGGAAATTACGAGCTTCTGGACCGAACACCTGCGTTTCCATTTCATGGATGGTGTGCCCTTCATCTTTCACCGTCCGGCGCAGAAGCTTGGCTATGACGGTCTCGACGTCATCGTGTTCCAGCACATCGAGACCGGCGACATCATCGGCAATTTCGACGGGCGCGAAGTCCGCGCCGGCACGGGGTCGGTCTATGTCATCGATTTCTCGCGACCGACGATCATCCGCGATGCCCAGGGCATTCCCCGGCAGCGACGCAACTTCGTCAGCATGCCGCGCCCCTTCGCAAAACGATGGTTCGGCCGGCTGGATCAGCTGCACGGCCTGGTGATCCCGCCCGAGATCGCCGCGCCCTACACGGCGCAGCTGCTGCGCCTCCGCGAGCGCCTGCCGAATCGCGATGCCCTCGATGCCGAGACCCTCGGGCACACTGCGACCCTGATGGCCCAGGCCATCACCGGCGCCCTCGGGCACGGGACGTCGCATGCCGATCCGGCCCGGTCGTTCCGCAAGGCCTGCCTGTACATCGAGGCATCCCTGGCCGATCCCAATCTCAGCGCCACCGATGTGGCGCGCAGCATCGGCGCGTCGCGTTCACGCCTGTTCGCCATGTTCCAGCCGGTGGGCGGGGTCGAATCCTACATCCGTTCGGCCCGCCTCGCGCAGGTCAAGGCGGCTCTCAGCGCGCCGGCTCAGCCGCATCCCATCGCCCGGCTCGCCGAGGAGGCCGGGTTTCGCAGCGCCGCCCAGATGAGCCGCCTGTTCCGGCAGCATTACGGAATGACGCCGTCGCAATTCAGCGCCAGCGCCGACCCGGGCGGCGTGCGCCGGATCTCGGAACGGGCCTGATCGGAGGCCAGATCGCGCAAGCCTGAGACGCCCTACAGGGCCAGCGAGACCTTGACCACGCCGGCATCCTCCCTGTCGGGCCGCGTGGTGAACCCGAGCTGCCTGCACACCGCGAGCATCGGCCGATTCTCCCGCAGAACCGTTCCCTCGACCCGGGACAATCCCTCGATGCGAGCCCAGTCGATCATCAGGCTCATCAGGGCATGGCCGAGGCCCGTGCCCTTGCGATCCCCGTGGATCAGGATGGCGTATTCGCCACTCTCGTGATTGGCGTCGGCATGAAGCCGCACGGCGCCGAGCATCGCCCCGGTGGCGTCATCGATGGCCACGAAGGCGATGGCGCGGGCGTAGTCGAGCTGGGTGAGCTTGGCCAGGAAGGCGTGGTTGAAGTCGCGCACCGGGGCGAAGAAACGCAGGCGCAGATCCTCGGCACTGACCGATTGGAAGAAGGCGAGGAACAGCGCCTCGTCTTCGGGTCGAACCGGCCGCACCCGGATGGTCTCGCCCTTCAGGTGCAGCACGCGCTCCCACTCGACCGGGTAGGGCCGGATCGCGAAGCGCGGGTGATAGGTGCCCCGCGCGCGGCGGCCCGTCGGAGCCTCGGGCGCCACCATCACGCGGGCATCGAGAGCCAGGGCGCCGGTCTCGTCGGCCAGGAGCGGGTTGATGTCGAGTTCGCGGACCTCCGGGCAATCGGCGGCCATCTGCGCGAGCTTGACCAGCACCAGGGCCACCGCGTGGCGGTCCACCGCCGGAACGTCGCGATAAGCGGCGAGGCGCCGGGCGACGCGGGTGCGGTCGATCAATTCGGAGGCGAGCCGCAGGTCGAGGGGCGGCAGGCCGAGGGCCCGGTCGTCGATGACCTCCACCGCCGTGCCGCCGCGCCCGAACACCACCACCGGCCCGAAGGTCGGATCTTCGGCGAGGCCTGCGATCAGCTCCCGCTGCTTGCCGCGCCGGATCATCGGCTGAACCGCGAAGCCGGTGATCCGTGCGTCCGGCGCCAGCCGCCGGGCCCGCGCCAGGATATCGGCGGCCGCCGCCCGCACATCGGCCTCGCTGGTGAGATCGAGGCGGACGCCGCCCACGTCGGACTTGTGCACGATGTCGGGCGAGACGACCTTCAGCGCGACGGCGCCGCCCGCCGCGATGATGCTCCAGGCTGCGGTCGCGACGGCATCGATGTCGGGCGCCAGCGTCAGGGGCACGCTGTCGATGCGGTAGGCCGCCAGCAGGTCGGCGACCGCCACGGGATCGAGCCAGGTCTGGCCCTGGGCCACGGCGCGGTCGACGATGGCGCGGGCCGCCTCGACATCCGGCGAGAAGTCGCGCGGCAGTGAATCCGGCGTGCGCATCAGGTCATCCTGCGCCTCGCGGTAGCGGACGAGGTGCAGGAACCCCTCGACGGCAGCATCGTCGGTGGAAAAGCGCGGGATGCCGGCCGCCGCGAGCCGGCTCGCGGCTTCGGCCTCCTCGCCGATCGTCACGGCGAAGACGGGCTTCCGGCGCGCCCCGCTGCGCCGGACCCGACTCACCGTCTGGGCGATGGCCGTCGCCACGGCGGTGCCGTCGGAGCGCGCCGTCGGCACGTGGACCGCCAGCACCGCGTCGTTGTCGGGGTCGGTCAGCAACGGCGCGAGGGCATCCGCATAGGCCTCCGGTCCCGCCGCGACGCCGAGATCCACCGGATTGCCCAGATGTCCCGCCGCAGCCAGGATGCCGCCCCGGTCGGCGAGCCGGTCGGCGGCCAAGGCACCGATACCCCGGCCATTGCCGACGATCGCCAAGCGGTGGCCGGGGAAGGGCCGCTGCCGCCCAAGGGTTTCCACCGCGGAGAACATCGCGTCGAGGCCATCGACCGAGAGCAGGCCCGCCCGTCGAAACGCCGCCTCGTAGACCGTATCGGGCCGGGCGAGCGCGCCGGTATGCGTCGTCGCGTGGCGCGGCGGCGCCCGGTGGCGGCCCGCGCGCAGGACGACCACGGGCTTGGCCCGCGCTGCGGCCCGCGCCGCGGACATGAACTTGCGCGCGTCCACCACCCCATCGAGGGAAAGCAGGATCGCACGAGTGCGGATATCGGCGGCGAAGTAATCGAGGCAGTCGGCCACGTCGATATCGCAGGCCAGGCCGAGGGACATCACGGCGGAGAAGCCGACGTCGCGCCGCGCCGCCCACTCGACGATGCCGGCCGCGACCGTGCCCGATTGCGAGACCAGGGCGAGGTCCCCCGCCTTCGGTGCGCGCGACAGCAGGCTTGCATCCAACCGGGCGCCGGGAACCGAGAGACCGATGCTGCCCGGGCCGAGCAGGCGCAGGCCGTGCCGGCGGGCTTCCGTCCTGGCCGTCTCGCAGAGATCGGCGCCGACATCCGGCGTCACGATGACGGCGGCCGCCGCGCCCCGCCGGCCGGCATCCGCGATGTGCTCGGGAATCGTACCGGCGGGGGTCGCCAGGATGACGAGATCGGGGGCGTCCGGCAGGTCGGCAAACGATGGAAATGCGCCGGACGCCGCATCGGAGCCGATCCGGAGAATCGAGCCGGGGAACTGCGCGCGCAGGAGATTCGCCAGAACCGCCTCGGCCAATCCGTCGGGCCCATCCTCCAGCCCCGCAAGGGCGATCGCACGGGGCGCGACCAGAGCCTCGAAGCGGTAGGTACTCATCGGCCGAACTGCCTCTGCTCGGGGAATCGGACGGCTATCCTCGCGTCGCTCCGAAACCGGAGGACGCCACCGACCGGGCGGACCCGGCCTGATGCCGGGCGCACCCGGCAGCCGGTGTTATAGACCGCCGGCGCCCGCACGGTAGGGCGTCCCTTCCTGGAGATCCGCATGCCGACCCCCCTCCCCGAGTCCAACGACAGCGCGGCTCGCGCCGGTCTCGTCTCCGCGATGCGCGACCTTCTCGCCCTCGGCTTAAGTCAGGGCACTTCCGGCAACATCTCCGTGCGGTCCGCCGACGGCTTCCTGGTCACGCCCTCCGGCATCCCCGCCGAGGTGCTGCAGCCGGAGCATATCGTGGCCATGACCTTCACCGGAGAAGCTTCGCCCGGCCTCGCGCCGTCGTCGGAATGGCGCTTCCATCGCGATATCCTGGTGGCGCGGCCGGAGATCAACGCCGTGGTCCATGCCCACCCGACCCATTGCACCGCTTTCGCGATGTGCGGGCAGGACATCCCGGCGGTTCATTACATGATCGCGGCAGCGGGCGGCCCGACGGTGCGATGCGCGCCTTATGCGCCCTATGGAACGGAAGCCCTGTCGTCCCTGGCTCTTGCCGCCCTGAAGGACCGGACAGCCTGCCTGCTGGCCAATCACGGCATGATCGCCATCGGACCTGACCTGAAGAAGACCCTCTGGCTCGCGGTCGAGATCGAGGCGCTGTGCCAGCAATACGCGATCGCCCTGCAGGTCGGGCGCCCGATCGTCCTCGACGACGATGAGATCTGGCGGATCGTGGAACGGTTCAAGTCTTATGGGCCGCGCAACTTAGAGTTATAAGGCCTAGACCTTACGGCCACCTGCAAGAGTATTCCAAACCCGCCGGTGCAGGCCCGATGACACCTACGTAGATTTTTCTTCGAGCGATGGATTCTCGCTGCCGGCGCATCGCGGCTTTTTCGGGCCTCGAGACCAACCATTTTGGGTCTGGATTTTGTATTCAAGGACTAATTTAGGCCATCCGGCTGTTTTTGCTCGATATCGGCTCTAAAGGTCCGTTTGCGGTCAGATCGAACCCCGCCTTTGATCTGTAACAGATCGCTATCAACGACCCCATCAAAATTCGTTGCGAGCGAAATGCCCGCCCGTCAGAACGGTTCACAGCCGTCAACGGGCATCTGTGTAGTTCTGCAGAATTTTGGACCAATCCAGGCCGGTTTCTCAGAATGCATGCAGTTGGTGGTCTATTCCAGTTCACTAGCAAATGCCGCGGTCTATCCATGCGAGACCTAAACAGCCTCTTGCCTTTTTCTTTGCGTCATCATAGCTAGAAGCAAGTCACAACCATGACGCCCCTTGCCAAACCTCCCCGGCGGCAGCTTCCCACTGGGGTCCGCAACCTTCACAAGCGCATTGAGAGATCAGGTAATGAGTGCTGAGACGGAAATCCTGCCCGACTACATCGAACTTGCGGCAGACATCGTGTCTGCGTTCGTAAGCAACAACTCGGTTCCGATCGCGGACCTGCCGGCCCTGATCGCGTCTATTCACGCGACCCTCGGCAAGCTGAATCAGTCCGGCGTCGAAGAGAAGGTCGAGCCGCTGACCCCGGCCGTTTCGGTCAAGCGGTCCATCACCCCGGACTACATCGTCTGTCTGGAAGACGGTAAGAAGTTCAAGTCGCTGAAGCGCCATCTTCGGACGCGCTACGAGATGACGCCCGAGCAGTATCGCACCCGGTGGAGTCTCCCGAGCGACTATCCGATGGTTGCGCCGAACTATGCCGCCGCCCGTTCGGAACTGGCCAAGAACATGGGTCTGGGCCAGCAGCGCCGGAAGCAGGACAACGTCCTCGTCGACATCGAAGCCAAGGCCGCACCGCTCCCGCGCGGACGTCGTCCGCGCCTCGCCGCTCAGGCCTGAGCCGGATCGCAAGCGACCGCGCCGGAAAGGCGCAGCGCAGAGGCCGGAGCATCACGCTCCCGCCTCTGCGGCGTTATCCACAGCGAGTGACCAATCGGGCGATGGAGCGTCCAGGCTCGTGTGAAATGCCGCTTTTTTCTTAGACCAGACCGGTCTTCGAAGAGGAAGGGCACGCTCTGTACCTCTTCGCCCTGTATTCGGGCACCGCATCTTCAGACGCCGGGACGGAATTCCTGGCGGCCAATCCGACCCCGTTAGAGAACGCGCAACCCGCGGCTGGCACGGTCCGGCTCGATGAGGCCGGCGGTCGGATGACCCCGGCGCCTTCGGGGGTTGGAACCACATCATGTCGGACCGATCGCGTCTCGTGGCGCGCCTGTTCTGGACTTCGGTCTTGGGAGGGGGCTTCGCCCTCTGGTTCGGCCAGCCCGGCGCCATCGGCGCGGGTCTCGCGCTCGTCGCGATCCTTCTCCAACATCTCGACCGTCCCCGGCGCATCCGTCGACTGATCCGGCGGATCGCGCGCGGGCACGCGCCGACGCTTGCCCTCCGCCGGCGGCAGGAATGCTTCGTCGATGCCTATGGCAATCTGATCAGCGATGGATGGGAGCGGGAACGCGCCTATTTCGCCGAGCGCACCATCGTGCCGCAGCTCGAAGCCCGCGGGCTCGGGGCGGCGATCGACGACCTCTGGAACGAACTCCTCGACATCATCGAGCGCGTCGCATCAGAGATTAACCTGCCCGACGAGAGTGAGGCGCCAGAAGACGGCATCGCTTACGAACGCTACTGTGCCGAACGACTGCGGGAGGCGGGTTGGGCCGCCCGCGCGACACAGGCCAGCGGCGACCAGGGGGCAGACATCGTTGCCGAGCAGGCCGGCATCCGTCTGGTGGTCCAGTGCAAGCGCTATGGTCGGCCGGTGGGGAATGGCGCCGTGCAGGAAATCGCCGCGGCCCTGCATTATTGGTCCGGCGACATGGCAGCGGTGGTCTCCAATGCCGGGTTCACGCCAGCGGCGCGAAAGCTCGCCGCCGCCACCGGAGTCCTGCTCCTGCACCACGATGCCCTGACGGAGCTCCAACCGGGATCACCGGACAAGGGCCGGCCGGCCAGCAGGCAAGGCGCGGGCCGGCCGATCTCGACAGCATCCCGGGGCGCGAAACCATCGAAAGCGACGCGGTCATCCCTCGCCGAGCGGTAGCCACCGATGGCCCTGGGCGGCCAGTAACGCGGTCGCACCTTCCGGCCCGTCGCTGCCGGCGGAATAGAACTCCACGGGGGCATCGACCCAGGCCTTCAGCAACGGATCGACCACCGCCCAGGCCGCCTCGATGCTGTCGGCGCGCTGGAACAGCGTCGCATCGCCGATCAGGCAATCGTAGAGCAGCGTCTCGTAACCGACGCTCGGCGTTTCCTTGAAGAAGTCACCGTAGTCGAACGCAGCGGTGACCCGACCGAGATCGAGTCGCGGCCCGGGCCGCTTGGCGTTCATGACGATATCCATCCCCTGCTCGGGGTCGATCCGGAAGCAAAGCACATCCGGGGCCACGGGCGCATCGGGAGCCGCGAAGGGCGAGCGGGCCGGAGGCCGGAAGTGAAGTGCGATCTCGGTCACGCGGTCGGTCATCCGCTTGCCGGTGCGGAGATAGAACGGAACGTCCTTCCAGCGCGGATTGTCGATCGAAAGCTTCAGCGCGACGTAGGTCTCGGTCCGCGAATCCGCGGCGACGTTCGGTTCGTCGCGGTAGCCGGGCACGGCGTGCCCGTGCTCCCGACCGGCGCCGTACTGGCCTCGTACCGCCTGCGCGGGCTGAACCGGCTGCACCGCCTGGATCAGCCGGGCCTTCGCATCGCGGACATCCTCGGCATCGAGGGTCGCGGGGGGCTCCATCGCCACCATGCAGAGGAGCTGGAACAGGTGGTTCGGCACCATGTCGCGCAGCGCCCCGGTGGGCTCGTAGAAGGCACCGCGGGCCTCGACGCCGATGGTCTCCGCCGCAGTGATCTCGACATGGTCGATGTGGTCGCGGTGCCAGACCGGTCCGAGCAGACCGTTGGCGAAGCGGATCGCCAGGATGCTCTGCACCGTCTCCTTGCCGAGGAAGTGATCGATGCGAAAGAACTGGCTCTCCGTGCCGTGCTTCAGAATGCGCGCGTTGAGCGCTCGCGCCGAGTCGAGGTCGCTGCCAAACGGCTTCTCGATGACGACGCGGCGGAAGGCACCGGACTGTTCCTTGAGCAGGCCCGCCTCGCCTAGGGCATCGACGACCGGGCCGAAGAAGCGAGCCGAAACCGCGAGATAGAAGATCACGTTGCCGGACAGCGCACCCGCGAGGCTCGAAAAGGTCTCGGCGGCGGTGAAGTCGCCCTGGCGGAAGCTCAGTCGCTCGCGGACGAAGCCCCAGGCTTTCGGATCGATGCGTTCCGGATGGAATTCCGAGGTGCGGTCCGTGGTGAAGGACTGCATCGTCTCGGACAGATCCTTACGCCAGCCCTCGTCGGTGTTCGGGTTGTGGTCGACACCGATGACCCGAAATCCCGGATCGAGCAGGCCTCCGGCGGACAGATTGTACAGGGCCGGCATCAAAAGTCGCTTCGTGAGATCGCCGCCGGCTCCGAAGATCACCAGGGTGCAGGGCGGTGCCGCCGGAACGGCCTCTGGCTCGGGTGCATCGGCGGGGGGTGTCTGATCCATGGCCCACGGCCTCCACTCACGGTTGCCGGGCGGCGCGCCGGCAAAATCCGCTCGTCAACCTGCGGCATCGCGGCACGTTCCGGCCAAGGTCGTGACAGATCGCACAGGCTGCCACGGATCGCTCGGCACCGGCCCCTACTCGTCCATGCGGACGGCCTGCCCGGAATCCACCGGCAACCGGGCTTCCTTCAGTTCCTCGCCGGTCGGCAGGCTGCGCACGTCCCAGCCACCGCCCAGGGCGCGGATCAGCGAGACGGCGGTGGTGAAGCGGTTGAGCCGGATCTGGAGGGCCGTGACCTCGTTGTTGAGGGCGAGCGCCTGCGCGGTGACCACGGTGGTGAAGTTCTGCGTGCCGGCCCGGTACTCGTTGAGGGTGATCTCCACGGCGCGGCGGGCGGAGGCCAAGGCCTCGTCCTGGGCCACCTGCTGGCGGGCGAGGATCCGCACGCCGGCCAGTCCGTTCTCGACCTCCGAGAAGGCTGTCAGCACCGTTTGACGGTAATTCGCGACGCTGGCGTCGTAGGCCGCACGGGTGATGCGCAGGGCTGCCGCGCGCGCGCCTCCGTCGTAGAAGACCTCGGACCCGGCGGCCGCCACCGACCAGACCTGGTTTGCGGCCGAGAACAGACCGTTCGTCGGGTTGCCGGAGATACCGCCCGAGGCCGACAGCGTCACGGTCGGATAGAACGCCGCCACGGCGACACCGATCTGCTCGCTCTGGGCCTGAACGTTGCGTTCCGCCTGGGCCACGTCCGGGCGCCGCTCGAGCAGCCCAGAGGGGATGCCGACCGGAACCCCGGGCGGACGCGCGGCCAGCGGCGCCACCGGGAGGCTGAGCTCCGACGGTGGCCGGCCGACCAGCAGCGCGATGGCGTGTTCGAAGGTGGCGCGCTGGAGACCGACGGCGATGGCCTGAGCCTGGGTGGTCTGCAGCTGGGTCTGCGCCGTGATCACGTCGGAGCGTGCTGCGACCCCGGCATTGTACTGGTTCTCGGTGATTGCGAGGCTTCTCTTGTAGCCCTCGATATTCTCGTTGAGCACGCGCTGGAGCGAATCCTGGTAGCGCAGCGTGAGATAGTTGGTGGCAAGCTCGGATTGCAGCGTCAGGCGCACGAGGGCGAGTTCGGCGGCGGTGGCCTGGGCGGTCGCGACCTCGCTCTCGATGTTGCGGCGGATGCGGCCGAACAGGTCGAGTTCCCAGCTCGCCTGCCCCTGGAGCGACACGTTGGTGCGCTCGATGCCGATGGTGCGGGATCGCGAGATGCTGGGGGCGCCGGTCACCGTGGGAAACAGCGCGGCGCGGGCCTGGGCAACGAAGCCGCGTGCCTGCTCGTAGGCCGCCACCTGGGCCCGAAGACTCTGGTTGTCGACGTCGACGAGGCGGATCAGCCGGTCGAGGGTGGGATCGCGAAACACCCGCCACCAGTCGCCGCGCTCGGCCCCGTCGTTGGGCGCGGCCGGGCGCCAGCCCTTGCGGCTCGCCACAAAGGCGGCACTGTCCTCGCGGGTGCCGCCCTGCTTGAACGCCAGCGGTGTCTCCACCGAGGGACGCGAATAGTCCGGCCCGACCATGCAGCCGGAGAGGAGTCCGGCGAGACCCAGCGTCGTAAAAAGTTCGGGGCGCAGCCTCATTCGGCCGGGCTCAGCGCGGTGCCGTCCGCCGGCGCGCGGCGGCGCAGCCGGTCGAGATACAGGTACACGACGGGGGTGGTGTAGAGGGTCAGGATCTGGCTCACGATCAGGCCGCCGACGATGGCGATGCCGAGGGGCCGGCGCAGTTCGGAGCCCTCCCCGCCGGCGAGGATGAGGGGCAATGCACCGAGCATCGCGGCGAGCGTTGTCATCATGATCGGGCGGAAGCGCAAGAGGCAGGCCTCGAAGATCGCATCCTGCGGGGAGGCTCCGTGCGTACGCTCGGCATCGAGGGCGAAGTCGATCATCATGATCGCGTTCTTCTTGACGATGCCGATGAGCAGGAAGACCGCGATCAGCGCGATGACGGTGAATTCGGTGCCGGAGACGAGAAGTGCCAGCAGAGCACCGATGCCGGCCGAGGGCAGCGTCGACAGGATCGTGATGGGGTGGATGAAGCTCTCGTAGAGGATGCCGAGAATCGTATAGACCGCCAGCAGCGCGGCCAGGATCAGCAAGGGCTGGCGTGAGGACGATTCCTGGAAGCTTTTGGCCGAGCCTGCGAACTCGCCGTGGATGGTGGCAGGCAGGCGCAGATCGGTGATCGCCTGCTCGATGGCGGCGGTGGCATCGGACAGGCTCTTGCCGGGCACGAGATTGAACGAGACCGTGGTGGCGACGAACAGGCCCTGGTGGCTCACCTGCACAGGCGCGTTGCCGGTCTCCAGGCGGGCGAAGGCCGAGAGCGGAATCATGGTCTCCTTGGCGCTCGAGACCGGCGCGCTCGACGAGGCGCCGCCCTTGCCGCCCGCGATGGCGTTGGCGGCCGCGTTCCGGGCGGAGTCGGTCGCGATGCTGGCGGCCGTCGCATCGGCCGTTGCCGCCGTGCCCGCGGAGGCCGGGCCACCCGCCACCGTGCCCGCCACCGCGTTGGTGGTGGCCGAACCCCGGGCCTTGCCGCCCGAAGTCGAGACGTAAAGCATCTTCAGGGTGTCGGGGCTCTGGAGGTAGCGCGGCGCGATCTCCATCACGACGTGATATTGATTGAGAGGATTGTAGATCGTCGAGACCTGACGCTGGCCGAAGGCGTCGTAGAGCGTGTTGTCGATCTTGTCCGGAGTCAGGCCGTAGCGGAAAGCCGTGGCCCGATCGATGACGAGGCGGCTTTCGAGGCCGCCCTCCTGCTGGTCCGAGGTGACGTCCCCGAAGATCGGGTTCTTCTGCAGCGCCTGAACCAGCTTCGGCGCAGCGGCGTAGAGCTCTTCCGCCGTGTCGCCCTGAAGGGTGTACTGGTATTGGGCGAAGCTCTGGCGGCCGCCCATGCGCAGATCCTGGCGCGGATACAGGTAGAGCCGGGCGCCGGCGACACGGGACAGCTTCGGGCGCAGGCGCGCCATCACGGCGGTGATCGAATCGCGCTCGCCCCGGGGCTTGAGGCCCACGAAGACGTTGGCCGAGTTGGTGCCGCGCCCGCCGGTGAAGCCCACGACGCTGTCGACCGCCGGGTCGGCCTGCACTATGGCAGTGGCCTGCTCCAGCTTCTGCTTCATCGATTGAAACGAGATGCGCTGGTCGGCCTGGATGCCGCCCATCATCTGTCCCGTATCCTGCTCGGGGAAGAAGCCCTTCGGCACGATGATGTAGAGGTAGACGTTCAGGCCCACGGTCGCGAGCAGCGAGAGGGCTACCAGACGACGATGGCGCAGGGCGATGCGCAGGGTGCGTTCGTAGCCCCTCAGCATCCCGTCGAATCCGGCCTCCAGGACGCGCACGAACCCGTTCGGCCGCACGGCCCGATGAGGTGCCTCGCGCCGCAGCAGCAGCGCGCACATCATCGGCGTGGTGGTGAGCGAGAGCACCAGCGAGATGAGGATCGCCAGCGACAGCGTGACGGCGAATTCCTGGAACAGGCGCCCGACGATGCCGCCCATCAGCAGAATCGGCAGGAACACCGCGATGAGCGACAGGCTCATGGAGATGACGGTGAAGCCGACTTCGCGTGAGCCGAGAAGGGCCGCCTCGACCCGGGGCCTGCCCTTCTCGATGTGGCGCTGGATGTTCTCCAGGACCACGATGGCGTCGTCGACCACGAATCCCGTGGCGATGATCAGCGCCATCAGCGACAGGATGTTGAGGCTGTAATCGAGCAGGTACATCGCCGAGTAGGTGCCGACGATGGAGATCGGTACCGCCACCGCCGGGATCAGCGTGGCGCGGCCCGAGCGCAGAAACAGGAACACCACGAAGACGACGAGGACGACCGCGATCAGCAGCGTCTCCTCGGTCTCGGCCAGGGAGGCCCGGATGGTGGCGCTGCGGTCGCCCGTGACCATGAGGTCGATGTCGCCCGGAAGCGCCGCCTTCACCTGCGGGATCGCGGCCTTCAGCCCCTTGATCGTGTCGACGACGTTGGACCCCGGCTGCTTGTAGATGAACAGGATCACGCCTGGCTTGCCATTGACGAGCCCGAGGTTGCGCCGGTCCTCCACCGAGTCCTCGATCTGGCCGACATCGGTGAGACGCACGGCGGCGCCGTTGCGATAGGCCACGACGAGATCCCGGTAGTCGGCCGCCACCCGGCCCTGGTCGTTGGCATAGAGCTGGTAGTGACGCGTCTCGGTCTCGATGGCGCCCTTCGGCGAATTCGCGTTGGCGGATGCGAGCGCCGCGCGGATGCCCTCGAGCCCAATCCCGTAATTGAACAAAGCCGTCGGATCGAGTTCGACCCGCACCGCCGGGAGCGAGGAGCCTCCGATGTCGACGTTCCCGACCCCGGGAAGCTGGGACATCTTCTGCTGCACCACCGTGGCGGCGGAATCGTAGAGTTGTCCCGGCGTCAGGGTATCTGAGGTCAGGCCCAGGATCAGGATTGGCGCGTCGGCCGGGTTGAATTTCCGATAGGTGGGATTCGACCGGAGCGCCGTCGGCAGATCGGCCCGGGCGGCGTTGATCGCCGCCTGGACGTCCCGGGCCGCGCCGTCGATGTCGCGGTTGAGCCCGAACATCAGGACGAGGCGGACCGAACCCAGCGAACTCGTCGAGGTCATCTCGGTGACGTCCGCGATGGCGCCGAGGCGGCGTTCCAGGGGCGCCGCCACGGTGGTTGCCATGGTCTCGGGCGAAGCGCCGGCCATCTGCGCCTGGACCAGGATGACGGGAAAATCCACCTGCGGCAGCGGCGCGACCGGCAGCTTCAGGAAGGCGAAGATGCCGGCGAGCAGCACGCCGATGGTCAGCAGCGTGGTGGCGACCGGCCGCCGGATGAACGGCTCGGAGACGTTCACGGCAGCGCCTCGACGCTGTCGGCCCCGCCGGCGCGGCGGCCAGACAGGCGGCGCTCCAGGCGATCGAAGGCGAGGTAGATCACCGGCGTGGTGAACAGGGTCAGCACCTGGCTGACGATGAGGCCACCGGCGATGACGATACCGAGTGGCTGGCGCAGTTCCGAGCCGACGCCGGTGCCGACGATCAGCGGCACCGCCGCGAACAGGGCCGCCAGCGTGGTCATCAGGATCGGCCGGAAGCGCAGAATGCAGGCCTCGTAGATCGCGTCGCGCGGACTCATGCCTTCCTCGCGCTCCGCCTGGAGCGCGAAGTCGATCATCATGATGGCGTTCTTCTTCACGATGCCGATGAGGAGCACGATGCCGATGATCGCGATGATGTCGAGGGAGAGCCCGAACAGCATCAGCCCGATCAGCGCCCCGATCCCGGCCGAGGGCAGCGTCGACAGGATGGTGATCGGGTGGATGAAGCTCTCGTAGAGCACGCCGAGCACGATATAGACGGTCACGATGGCGGCCAGCACCAGGAAGAGCTGGTTCGAGAGCGCCGACTGGAAGGCGAAGACCGAGCCCTGCGGTACGACGCGGAAGCTCGGCGGCAGGTCGATCGACTGACGGGCCGCCTCCACCGCCGTGACCGCGTCGCCGAGGGCTGCTCCGGGGGCGAGGTTGAACGACACCGTGGTGGCGGGGAACTGGCCGAGATGGCTGATCAGCAAGGGGGCCCGCCGTTCGCTCACCCGCGCCACCGCCGAGAGCGGGACCTGGCCTGCGGCCACGGTCGAGGACGGCAGGTAAATGTGGTCCAGGCTCTCGATGGTCTTGTGCAGGTCGGGATCGGCTTCGAGGATGACCCGGTACTGGTTCGACTGGGTGAAGATGGTCGAGATGATGCGCTGGCCGAAGGCGTCGTAGAGGGCGTTGTCGACGGTGGCCGGGGTGATGCCGTAGCGGCCGGCGGTGGGGCGGTCGATGGTGATGTAGGCCGCCAGCCCGCTCGCCTGCAGGTCGCTTGCCACGTCCATCAGCAGCGGGGAGGCCTGCAACGCCCGCACGAAGCGCGGGACCCAGGTCTCGAACTCGGTCAGGTTCGGGTTCTCCAGGATGACCTGGTACTGCGTCGCCCCGACCGCCGTGTCGATGGTGAGGTCCTGCACCGATTGCAGGTAGAGGCGGATGCCCGCGACATTGGTCGTGGCTGCCTTGAGCCGCTCGATGATCTCGGGCGCGCGGGCGATGCGCTGATCCTGCGGCTTCAGGTTGATCAGGAAGCGTCCGGAATTCAGGGTCACGTTCTGGCCGTCGACTCCGATGAAGGAGGACAGGCTCTGCACATCCGGGTCTTTCAGCACGATGGCGGCGAGCTTCTGCTGGCGCTCGGCCATCGCCGCGTAGGAGACGGTCTGGTCGGCCTGGGTCACGCCCTGGATGACGCCGGTATCCTGCACCGGGAAGAACCCCTTGGGGATCACAAGGAACAGGTAGGCGGTGAGCGCGATCGTACCGAGGGTGACGATCAGCGTCAGCGTCTGGTGGCGCAGCACCACCCGCAGCATGCGGCCATAGCCTGCGATGATTCCGTCCATGAAGCGGCGCGCGCTGCGCGCGATGGGTCCCTCGTGACGGTCCTGGACACCGGGCACATGCGCCTTCAGCAGGCGCGCGCACAGCATTGGCACGAGGGTGAGCGAGACCACCGCCGAGATGATGATGGTGGCGGCCAGCGTGATGGCGAATTCATGGAACAGGCGCCCGACCACGTCGCCCATGAACAGGAGCGGGATCAGCACGGCGATTAGCGAGACCGTGAGCGAGATGATGGTGAAACCGATCTCGCGGCTGCCCTTGAGCGCGGCCTCCAAGGGCGAGTCGCCCTCCTCCACGTGGCGGGCGATGTTCTCGATCACCACGATGGCGTCGTCGACGACGAAGCCGGTGGCGATGGTGAGAGCCATCAGCGACAGGTTGTCGAGGGAGAAGCCGTAGAGATCCATCACCGCCAGGGAGCCGATCAGGGAGAGCGGCACCGACAGGCTCGGGATCAGGGTCGCCGAAACGCTGCGCAGGAAGAGGAAGATCACCAGCACCACGAGGCCGATGGCCAGCGCCAGTTCCACCTGGACGTCGTGGACCGAGGCACGGATGGTGGTGGTGCGGTCGGTGAGCACGGTGACGCCGATGGCGGCCGGCAGGGTCGCCTGAAGCTGGGGCAGCAGCGCCTTGATCTTGTCGACGGTACTGATGACGTTGGCGCCGGGCTGGCGCTGAATGTTCAGGATGACTGCGGGCGTCTCGTCCATCCAGGCGCCGAGCTTGGTGTTCTCGGGACCGTTGACCACGTCGGCGACGTCCGAGAGCCGGACCGGTGCGCCGTTCTTGTAGGCGATGATCGCATCGTCATAGGCCTTCGGGTCGCGGATCTGGTCGTTGGCGTTGATGGAATAGGACTGTGTCGGCCCGTCGATGGTCCCCTTGGGGGTGTTGACGTTGAGGTTGGTGACCGTGGTGCGCAGGTCGTCGATGTTGAGGCCATAGGCCGCTAGGGCGCGAGCGTTGAAGCGGATGCGTACGGCGGGGCGCTGCCCACCGCCGGTGCTGACGAGGCCGACGCCGGCCACCTGAGAGATCTTCTGGGCCAGTCGCGTCTCGGCCAGATCGCGCACTTCCGTGAGCGGCAGGGTCTTTGAGGTGAGCGCCAGGGTCAGAATCGGTGCGTCGGCCGGGTTGACCTTGGCGTAGATCGGGGGCGCTGGCAGGTCGGAGGGCAGCAGGTTGCCGGCCGCATTGATCGCGGCCTGGACCTGCTGCTCGGCGATGTCGAGGGCGAGATCCAGGCTGAACTGCAGGGTGATGACGGAGGCGCCGGCCGAACTCTGCGACGTCATCTGGTTAAGGTTGGCGAGCTGTCCGAACTGCCGCTCCAGGGGGGCCGTCACCGCCGAGGTCATCACCTCCGGGCTCGCGCCCGGATAGAAGGTCTGGATCTGGATCGTCGGGTAATCGACCGACGGCAGCGCCGAGACCGGCAGGTTCAAATACGACACCATGCCGACCAGCAGGATCGCCAGCATGAACAGCGTGGTGGCGACGGGCCGCAGAATGAAGAGGCGGGACGGATTCATCGGCTCATTGCGCCTCGGCCGGACGTTGCCGGCGGCGCTCGCGTTTCTGGCCTTCGGGCGCGACGGCATCCGCCTTGGCGGCATCGGGCTTGGCGCCCTCCGTCACCGGCGCGGCGGCCGGCATCGCGGCCCCATCGGCGGTGGGGCGATTGCCAGGCGCGCCGGTCCGAGTCTTGCCGGCCTCCTCGGTGATGCGCACGGGGGCGTTGTCACGCAGACGATCGGTGCCGTCGACGACCACGCGGTCGCCGACGCTCAAGCCCTCGGTGACCACCGTCCGCGGGCCGTCCGCCTCGCCGAGCTTGACCGGGCGGACCACCACCTTGTCGTCCCCCTGCAGCAGGTAGACGTAGGTGCCCGGGGTGCCGCGCAGGATCGCCGCGGTCGGAACGATGGGCGCGTCGCGCACGGTATCGACCACGAGCTTGGCGTTGACGAACTGATTGGGGAACAGCGCGTCGTCCTGATTCTCGAAGATCGCCCGCAGCTTCACCGTGCCCGTGGTGGTATCGATCTGGTTGTCCACGGTGTCGAGGACGCCGGTGGCGATGATGTTGGTGTCACCCCGGTCGTAGGCCGTGACGGCGAGCTTGGCGCCGGAGCGCACGCGGCGCATCACCCGCGCGACGTCGTCCTCCGGCAGGGTGAAGACCACCGAGATCGGGTGGAGCTGGGTCACCACCACGATGCTGGTCGAGGCAGCCGTGATGTAGTTGCCCTGATCGATCTGGCGCAGGCCGACGCGACCCTCCACCGGCGAGACGATGCGGGTGTAGGTGATGTTGAGCTTCTGCTGGTCGACGAGGGCCTGGTCGGCCGCCACCGTGCCCTCGTTCTGCTTGACGAGGGCGCCTTGCGTGTCGACGTTCTGTTTCGAGATCGAATCCTGTTGAGAGAGCCGCTGGAAGCGGGCGAGATCGAGCTTCGAATTCTGCAGCAGCGCCTGATCCCGCATCAATTGGCCCTGGTACTGGGCGAGCTGAGCCTCGTAGGGGCGCGAATCGATCTGAGCGAGGAAATCGCCCTTCTTGACGGTTTGCCCCTCGCGAAAGCCGATCTCCGTGAGATAGCCGCTGATCTGCGAGCGCACCGTGACGGTGGCGAGCGGCGTCACCGTGCCGAGGCCCGCCAGCACGATCGGGACGTCGCCGGGCGCGACCGTAGCGATGCCGACCGCCTGGGGCGGCTCTGCGTGGCCGCCGCGTCCACCCGAACCCTTGCCGCGCCCGGGCGCGGTAGCGACCTGAGTCTCCGACTTCGGAGCGAGGTAGAAGCGATATCCGGCATAGCCGGCGCCTGCCAGGATCAGGAGCAGGATGAACCAGAAGCGAGCCCGGCTGCGGCGCCCGACGGGCGGTGCAACGGGCGTCTCCCGCGGGCGCGCGTCGCCAGGCAGCGTTCCCGGGTACTCGCGCGCTGTCTCGGTGCGGATGGGCGAGGTTTCGTTCATGGCGTGACGATCATGGCCTGACGATCATGGCGTGTTGCAGCCGGCGTTGCGAGCGGGAGATTCGGCGGACTCTCACGAGACATGCGAATTCGACCACCAGTCCATTCGGAACCGCCGGCCCGCTCGTGCGGAGACAGCAACCACGGATGCTCCGGGTCGACGTCAGATAAGACCGGCGCGCGCCCCGGGCCAGGATCGGGCAACGTCGCACCCGGCTCGCACCACGGGCCGGTGCGGGACGTCTTCCGAGCAGGGATACGGAATTCGTTGCCCCGGCCGGTCCCACGTCATCATGGCAGTCGCGACACGGCATGCGACGGGTTCTAGGAGACCAATACGACGCCAGTACGGCCTTCGCGTTTCCACGATATTGCTGGCGCGCCGGTCTTCAACGAGGGCCCGCAACGGGCGATCGAACATCCGGCGGGCGAGAAGACGGGCGGGTTGGCAATTCCCCGCAAGGTGAGTCTCAAGTCGACACGAAAGAGGCCGTCGCTGGGGTGAGCGACGGCCTCTTCTCGTAACGGACCGGAGCGGCAACGACACAAGCCCGGAACGAGGGGGCGAAGTCCCGTGCTGGCGATCGCCGCTCCAGCCGTGAACCGAAACCTAAGTGATGGGTGATGAAAGTCAACAATCGTCAGGTAGCGGTGAGCAGACCGGCGGGGAAGGCGTGCGGAGACGCACATTTCGTCCGGATGAACGAGCGTGCTACGCCTCCGGCTTCCGCGTCATTCCCGTTGTCTTCGAACCCAGCGTCTCATGAATCCCGTCCTTGCCGATCTGCCGACGACGATCTTCACCGTCATGTCGGGCCTCGCCCGGGACCTGAACGCGATCAATCTCGGCCAGGGCTTTCCCGACGACCCCGGCCCGGAGGATGTCCGCCGGAGCGCGGCCGAGGCGGTTCTGCACGGTGACAACCAGTATCCGCCGATGATGGGCCTGCCCGAGTTGCGCCGGGCGATCGCGGCCCATTACGCACATCACCAGGACCTCGATCTCGACCCGATGTCCGAGGTGATGGTGACCTCGGGTGCCACCGAGGCGATCGCGGCATCCCTGTTCGCCCTGATCGCGCCGGGCGACGAGGTGGTGCTGTTCGCTCCCCTCTATGACGCCTACCTGCCGCTGGTGCGCCGGGCCGGCGGAATCGCCCGGATCGTGCCGCTGCAGCCGCCGCATTTCCGGCTCGATGCGGCGGCCCTCGTGGAGGCCTTTTCGGACCGGACGAAGCTCGTCATCCTCAACAATCCGCTCAATCCCAGTGCGACGATCTTCGGGCGCGAGGATCTGGCGCTGCTCGCATCCTTCTGCACCCGGCACGACGTGATCGCGGTCTGCGACGAGGTCTGGGAGCATATCGTCTTCGACGGAGCGCGCCATATCCCCCTGATGGCGCTTCCCGGCATGCGCGACCGGACCATCAAGATCGGCTCGGCCGGCAAGATCTTCGGCCTCACGGGCTGGAAGGTCGGCTTCGTGATGGCGGCCGCCCCCCTCCTGCGCGTCGTCGCCAATGCCCACCAGTTCCTTACCTTCACGACGCCTCCGGCACTGCAGACGGCGGTGGCCTACGGCCTCTCCAAGGAGGACGCTTCCTTCGCGGCGATGCGCGCCCGCTTCGTGCGCTCCCGCGATCGCCTGACGGCAGGCTTGAGCGAACGCGGATTTCGTGTCCTGCCCTCCCACGGCACCTATTTCCTCAATGTGGACCTCGCGCCGCTCGGCCGCGACGACGACGTCGCGTTCTGCGACACGCTGGTACGCCAGCACGGTGTCGCCGCGATCCCGATCAGCGCGTTCTATCCCGATGCCTCGGTGCGCCATCTCGTCCGGCTGTGTTTCGCCAAAGCCGACGATGTCCTGGACCGGGCCCTCGACCGGCTCTCGGCCGTCGCGCGGCCTGCAGCCCGATGAAACGGTTCGTGCAGACGGCGCTTGCGGGCGTGCGACGCCGGGGCCACATCACCGTTCATGACAACGCCGCGCATCGCCCGGAGCCCGACCATGGACTTCACTCAGACCGCCGGTGCCACGACCCGCTTTCGCGCCAAGGCGGACGATCGGGAGGCGACGCTGCTGCGCCTGGAGGCGTTCGCGCACCTGATGGATTCCGCCTTCGTGATCCCGGGCCTCAACCGGCGCGTGGGCATCGACGCCCTGGTCGGACTGGTTCCCGTGGTCGGCGATGTGGCCGGGATGCTGCTGGCCTCCTACATCGTGGTGGAAGCGCGTCGCCTCGGGGCCCCGCGCTGGCTAATCGCCCGGATGGCGCTGAACATCGCGGCCGATGGAGCGCTCGGAGCGGTGCCCCTGGCCGGAGACCTGTTCGACGCGGCCTTCAAGGCCAATCGCCGCAACGTCCGCCTGCTGCGCCGCCATCTCGAGCGCCATGGCGGTCTGCGCCCGAACGAGATCGAGGGCACGGCGACGCGCATCGACGGCTGAGCGGCCTCTCGGTGAGCGGCAGCAAACGGGGCGCCCGATGAACGAGGTCGCGCGACCCGAGAGGACTCAGGCCGTCGCCCTGCCGCTGCCGCCCCGCGGTCTGTCGCCGCTCAATCGGCGACGGCTCGCCAATTTCCGACGCAATCGGCTTGGCTACTGGTCCTTCCTGATTTTCTCCGCCCTGTTCGTGACCAGCCTGTTTGCAGAGTTCATCGCGAACGATCGCCCTTTGGTGGTCTCCTACAAGGGCGAGATCCTGTTCCCGGTCCTGATCGACTATCCGGACGAGAAGTTCGGTGGGTTCTATGCCCGCCCGAACTACCGCTCGGCCGAGACCCGCAAGGAGATCGCCGATCACGGCTGGGCGATCTGGCCCCCGATCCCCTATTCCTACGACACCATCATCGACGGCTTGCCGACCCCCTCCCCGTCGCCGCCGACCTGGATGCTGACGGAGGCCCAGTGCCAGAATGTCGGGAAGTCGTGCTCCGAACTCGAGACGCACTGGCTCGGCACCGACAACACCACTCGCGACGTGCTGGCCCGCATCATCTACGGCTTTCGCATCTCGGTGCTGTTCGGGCTGATCCTGGCCCTGATCTCCTCGGCGATCGGCGTCGTTGCGGGAGCGGTCCAAGGTTATTTCGGCGGCTGGGTCGATCTGGCGCTGCAACGGTTCATCGAGGTGTGGAGCGGAATTCCGACCCTCTACCTCATCATCATCATCTCGGCCTTCATCGAGCCTGGCTTCTTCATCCTGCTGGGTATCCTGCTGTTGTTCTCGTGGGTGTCCCTCGTGGGCGTCGTGCGCGCGGAATTTCTGCGAGCCCGCAACTTCGAGTACGTTCGCGCCGCACGGGCCCTTGGGCTGTCGAACATCCGCATCATGAGCCGGCACCTGCTGCCCAACGCGATGGTGGCGACGCTGACCTTCCTGCCCTTCATCCTCAACGGATCAATCGGGACGCTGACGTCGCTCGACTTCCTCGGCTTCGGGCTCCCCCCCGGCTCTGCGTCGCTCGGAGAGTTGCTGGCGCAGGGCAAGGACAACATACAGGCGCCCTGGCTCGGCCTGACCGGCTTCTTCGTCGTGGCGGTGATGCTGAGCCTGCTGGTGTTCGCCGGCGAGGCCGTGCGGGATGCCTTCGACCCGCGGAAATCTTTCCGCTGAGATCTGCGCGTGGGCCGTCAGAGCGGGCGCTGGCGTCCGCCGTCGAGAAGCCAGTCCTTGGCGCGCAGGAGCAGGGCCGGGCGGACGCGGGCGACGTCGTCACCGTCGACCAACGGTGAGACAGACAGAGCGGCGAGATAGGCCTGCTCGCTTTGTCGGCAGGTCCGCAGCGCAGCATCCGCCGCGATGATGCGGCTGGCGATCGCGGCCTGGAGGGCAAAGTTTCGCTGCAGGCACGAACGCCACGCGGCATGGCGATCGGGCACGGCCGCACCATCCTGCGCCACGGCGGACGACATCATCAGGAGAAGCAGGAGCGCGGTGGGGCGGATCGTCATGAGGCGGGGCTTCCCGAACGGGCGCACCCTCGCGTGACCACGCTTAACCGCGAGTTAAAGGATCGCGTTGTCCACAATCCCGAACCGGGACCACTCAGCGGTTGGCGGTGGTGACTGGCGACATGGCCCGACCGAGGGACACCCAGGCGACGGTATCTTGGCTCTCACGCTTGATGAAGGTGTAGCCGGTCTGGCGCCAGGGCAGGATCGCACTCGTCTTGTTGTCGAGAATGATGTCGCCTCGGTCGGTGATGAGGGTGAGCACGGCGTGGCCCTCGCCCTTCTCGTCGATGACCACGGTCATCCGCATGGCGCGGCGCGGTAGGCCCATCTCGGCCAGGAGCTTGCGCTTGAGGAGTTGGAAATCCTCGCAGTCGCCGGAGCCGTCCTCGGCCAGGTCCCACCGGTCGGCGACATGGAGGTGATCCATGTCAGTGACGGCCACCAGAGACTTGTTCACCCGGCGGTTGACCGCGACGATGGCGCTCCAGACCGCCGCCGTCAGGGTGATCTGGGTCGGCTCGACGGTGTTTACGGCGCATTCGCCGGCATAGGTCGCGCAGAAATCGACCCAGGCGGCGATGGGACGGGTCTGGACACCGGCGCTGATGGCGCTCGGAACGGTCGGCAGCGAAGCCAGGGTCTGTGCACCGGCGCCGGAGCCGGCGAGCAGGCCGGCCAACAGGGTGGCGGCGCCGATGGCAGCACGGCGGACCGTCCGGGCCGAGAAACGCTGGGAAAACCCGTACCGCATGACCACCCTTGGCCTCGTTAAGCTTCTGTTAACGAATGTCCCACGGCCGGCGTTGCACGACAATCGGCGGGTTAAGAAAAGGTTAACGGTGTGGATGATGGGGGTAACGGCACCCTCGACCGGCGCCCCAACGGTTCGCGGTTGCGGTTCGCCGTCCGCGACAGGCCGGCGCATTCGGCTGAGATGAGCGAGCAAGTCGTCCGGGCAGAATCCCAGAGGCGACGCTTAGGGTCGGTCGGTGGCGGTTCCCAGTGGGAAACGCCACGGTCGCTTGTCACCGCGGGCCACGGCTCCATTTTCTCGACGGAGGGTGGTGGATCACGAAGACGAGGCTTCGACGATGGACCCAGATCACGCTGTTCGGGCCGGTCGCCAGCAGGTGGCGCCGCTCGCGCTCGCTGCGGTCCTCTCGGCCGGGCTCTCGATGCCCGTGTCGGCCCAGGACCTGCCCTACATCGACCCGGCGCGGGGCACCCTGTTGATCCATGGAAATTACTGCGGACCGGGCAATCGGAGTCCAAGGCCCCCGATCGACGCCCTCGATCTCGCCTGCATGCATCACGACATCTGTTCGCCGCCGCGCGGGGAAATCCCCACCTGTGCCTGCAACGACCGACTCCATCGCGAGGCCGAGGCGGTTTCGCTCGATGCGAGGCAGCTGCAAAGCCTGCGTGAGACGGCCGGTTTCGTCGCCGATACCGCCCTGGCATTGCCCTGCCAGCCGTGAAACGCTGCAGGTCCCGGACGTCTGCTCGGGCTAGGGCCGGTCTCGCTGATGCGGGACCGGCGCGGCTGTTTCGTCGTCAGGCCTGTGGCAGGTCCGGCGTGATCCCCAGATTGGCGAGTCCCTCGTCGAGGAGATCGCCCGCGTTGGGGATGCCCAGGATCTCGTGGGCGGCGCCCTCCCCGGCCGCTTCGCGCTCGCGGGCGAACCGGACCGCGTCGGCCCATTCCTCCGGCTCCATGTCGCCACGCCCGATGTAGAGAAGGGCGAGCAGGTCGGCGCGCTCGTCATCGTTGAGGGCGCCGATCATGGCGCTCAGCTCCTCTTCGGTCGCATCGTCGGTGCCGGACACGAGCACGTCGGTGGCGCCGTCATCGATGGGATTGGAACCGGAATCGGGGTCAGTCGGCCCTTCCTTCACATCGATGGCCCGAACCCGCAGGATGATCTCGGTGACCTTGTCGACGGCGATGTCCATGAAAGCAGTCCTGTTTCGGCGGTCGCCGGCAGCGGCGGCCTTGAGCAGCGACAACGGGCCAAGCTCGATCCGGTTCGCGTGGTCGTATCCAGGGTCGCTCCGATGACGCGCTGGATCGGCGGCCTCGACGGCTGCCGCGGGGCTTGGGCCGGTGTCCTTCTCGATCTCGACGACCCGGCGCGCTACCGCGCCGCGCGTTTTGACCAAGTCGCCGACCTTCTCGACGCCCCCGAAGCGCCGCTTTGCGTCGGGATCGATATTCCGATCGGCCTGGACACCCACGTCGTCGCCGGCGGACGCGTTGCCGACCGGGCCGCCCGGGCCATGCTCGGATCGCGTCGCGCCAGCGTCTTTCCGGTGCCGGCCCGGTGCGCGGTCTACGCAGCGACCTACGCGGAGGCCAAGGCCCTGTCCCGCTCGAACAGCACGCCGCCCTTCGCGCCCTCGATCCAGTGCTGGAACATCCTGCCGTATATCCGTGAGGTCGATGCACTGCTCGATCGCCGGCCCGAACTGGGCATACGCCTGCACGAGGTCCATCCCGAGATCGCGTTCCGCCGGCTCAACGGCGGGCGGGGCCTGGCGGCTGGAAAGAAGGGACCGGGGCGCCAGCAGGGCTTGGCCGAACGTCGAGCCTTGCTGGCCACTGCGGGCCTTCCGGAAGGCCTGATCGCCGCCCGTCCGCCCGGTGTCGGTGCCGACGATCATCTCGACGCGCTGGCAGGCCTCGTCGTGGCCCGCGATCTTCTGGACAACCGGGCCATCCCCCTGCCCGATCCGCCAGGACGAGACGATCGCGATCTGCCGATCGTGATCTGGATGCCGGCCGTTCCAACGGGTACGCCCCTGGCTCCTTTGGATTTCCCTGGTAAAGCGGGAAAGGACAGCGAATAACCAAGGAGTTGATCGTGACGCAGGACTCCTCCGTGACGCCGAACCTTCCGGTTCGCGACATCGCCCGAGCCTTGGTGTTCGATCCCGATGACCGCCTTCTACTGATCGCGTACGAAGCGGTGCGCCCGATCGATCCCGCCGCGCCCGAGGCACGCACCTTCTGGTTCATGCCCGGCGGCGGGCTTGAGCCGGGTGAGACGCATGTCGAAGCCTGCCGGCGCGAGCTTTCGGAAGAGATTGGCCTGACCGATTCCGCGATCGGCCCCCAGGTCGCATCCTGCGATGGCCCGTTCCACCTGTTCAAGACCCCGCGCTTCGCACGCGAGCGCTACTTCGTCGTCCGCCTGCCCGATGCCACCGTGGACACGAGCCGCCTCGCCGAGACCGAGGACAATCCGGTGCTCGGAACCCGCTGGTGGACCCTCGACGAACTGGAATCCACCGCCGAGCGGATCGAACCGGCCGGCCTCGCGCAGGTCGCCCGGGACGTCGTCGCCGGGCGGATGCCGGCCCCTCCCGTTGCCCTTGCCTGGCAATCACCCTCATCCGGCACGCCCCATGAAGGCCAGCCCTCCACCGACACGCCAACAGAGGATTCCCGCATGTTCCCAGAGACGCTCAAATCCGGCTACCGCTCCTTCATTGACGGACGGCTCCCCGACGAAGCCAAGCGCTACGCCAAGCTGGCGCAGGGCCAGAGCCCGGAAGTGCTGATGATCAGCTGCTGTGACAGCCGCGTCTCGCCGGAAGTGATCTTCGATACCGGACCGGGCGAACTCTTCGTCATCCGCAACGTCGCCAACATCGTGCCGCCCTGCGAAACCGGCGGTGATTTTCACGGCACCTCTGCGGCGATCGAGTTCGCCGTGCAGGGGCTGGAGGTGAAGCACATCGTGGTGCTGGGGCATGCCAGCTGCGGCGGCATCAAAGCCTACGCCAACCCCTCGGCACCGCTTTCAAAGGGCGATTTCATCGGCAAGTGGGTGTCGCTCGTCGGTGCGGCCGCCGAGAAAGCCGGCGATCAGAGCGGGCCGGACTACCTGACCCGGCTCGAATACGCGATGGTCGCGCAGAGCCTCGAAAACCTGATGACCTTCCCGTTCGTGCGCAGTCGGGTGATGAGTGGGCGGCTGGCCCTGCACGGAGCCCATTTTGGCATCGCGCGCGGTGAATTGCTGCTGCGCGATCCGGATACCGGCGTCTTCAAGCCCGCGATCGACCGCGAGGGGCGCAGCCTCAGCCCGACCTCGCTGATTGGCTGCTTCCAGTCCTGACAGGACCCGCCAGCCACCCTGGCGAATACGAAAAAAGACGTCGAGCCCCGGGGCTCGACGTCCTTTTTTTCCAGGTCATTCACCGGGAAACCGCGTCCCGGAGCTGAAGATCCGCTGGTTCAGCGGGCGCCCGGCAGGCGCTGGGCCATCTGGTAATGCGACTGCAGAACTGGAAGGGCCTGCTCGGCATGGGCGCGCAGAGCGGGGTTCGGGCCCGAGGCGGCGTAGGAACGGAGCATGCCGATCGTCATCTCGTGCGACTGGACCTGCATGCTACCGTAGAGACGGTCGAAGCGCGGGCCTGCCGGAGTCTGCGACAGCTCGGAGAGCATCGCCTGCTGCTGCGGGTTCGGTTGGACGAGGGTGGTCCCGGCTGTCGTATCGACGTCGCCGGTGAAGACACGGCTACCGGCGGCGGCACCGCGAGCCGCACCGCTTCCGATCCCCTCCACGCCCCCGACCGGTCCGCCGCTCAGGGTACCGCCGACCACACCGGTCGCAATGCCGGTCGCCGCACCGACGGCACCACCGGCCACGGCGAGCGGTGCCGTGACCAGACCGCCAAGCCCCTCGTTGCTGCGGGCGGCCGCGTAATTGCCTTCGCCGCCGGCCAGCGCCACGTTGGCGGCGCGGTGATCGCGGATCGCCTCGCGGGCGAAGCGCAGAACCTGCGGATTCCGGCTCTTGTTGAGTGCGATCTGGCTCGACTGAATCTCGAAGGCGTTGGCCTGCATGGCCTCCATGCGGAAGTCACCCTGCATACCCTGCGCGAAGGCCGGTGCGGACAGAGCAGCCATGACAGCCGTGAGAGCGAAAGTCTTCTTGATCATGCGTTCCTCAATGCGAACAGTCAGAAGCGGCAGCACACACTACGAATTGTATAAGCATAGAGCAGCGCTGACCGGCTACGGTTGCTGGGCCAACGACCCAAGATGAATTCAGTTCCCGTCTCGAACTGGATTATTCGGCAGCTTCGCAAGCGAGGTCGATCTTCCCAACGGTCAAGCTTTTCGGCAAGTAAGCTTAAGATGCTCGGTTTTCCCGCCGGAGATGGGATCCCATGGAGAAAACCCTGTGTGGTCATGCCATCGGAGTTTTCCGAGATCGCGTTTCGCACTAGCCTAACGGGCATTCGTGCCGTTGCGAGAAAGGCTCCGCGATGAAGACCCTGCTCGTTCCCGTTGCCCTCCACGATGCCCTGCCCTCCGTCTTCGAGACCGCCATCCTGACCGCACGGCGGTTCGGCAGCCTCATCGAAGGCGTGTCCCTGCGCCCTGCCCTCGCGGAGTACGTCCCCGTCGACATGGTCGGGGGAATGACCTGGCTGCGCGACGAAGAGGCGGACAAGGTCGAGGCCGAGCGCGCCGGAAACCAGTTCATCGACTTCATGACCAAGGCCGGTGTTCCCCTGGCCCCCGAGGGTCCGTGCAATCCGGAGGTTCTGGCCGCCGGTCCACGCTATCGCTGGCGGGCCGACGTGCCGGCCGGCGACGGTTTTCTCGGCCAACATGCCCGCCTGTTCACCGCCACGGTGGTGGGTCGGCCCGGCACCGAGGACGGGGCTCCGCGGATGACCACCTTCGAGACCGCCCTGTTCGAGAGCGGTCGGCCCATCCTGCTGGCCCCTCCGATCGCCCCAGCCACCCTCGGGGATGCGATCCTGATCGCCTGGAACGGCTCGACCGAGACCGCCCGGGCCGTCGCCTTCGCCATGCCGTTCCTCCGTCAGGCCCAGCGCATCCGCGTCATCAGCGTCGAGGGCGGCACGGTCCCGGGCCCGACAGCCGAGGACCTTGCGCGCGCCCTCGCGTGCGAGGGCATCTCCGCTGATTTCCGGGCCTACTCGGCCGGACGACGCACGCCGGGCGAGGTCTATCTCGCGGAGGCCGAAGCCTTCGGCTGCGATCTTCTGATCAAGGGGGCCTATACCCAGAGCCGGCTGCGCCAGATGATCTTCGGTGGCCCGACGAGCCATCTCCTGACGCACGCGGCCATTCCCATGCTGATGGCACACTGACGCATCCGGGTCGCGCGCAATTGACTTGCGCGCTGGACAAAGGGAAGGCAGCGTCTCCACCGCCGGCCGGTGCCGGTTGCCAGGAGTCTCTGCATGAAGTCGCTGACCGTCGCCCTCGCCCTGTCCGGCCTCGCTTTCAGTCTGCCGGTCCGAGCCGATTCGCCCGTGGTCCGTATCCGGGGCACGATCGAGGCGGTGGACGGCGCGAGCGTGACCATCAAGCCGCGCCTCGGCGCCCCCGTGCAGGTGAAGCTCGGCGACTCGCTCCGGGTCGCGACCGCCAACAGCGCCAAGATCGGCGACATTCAGCCGGACAGCTACATCGGGACCGCGGCCACGCCGCAGCCGGACGGCACCCTGAAGGCCCTCGAAGTCGCGGTCTTCGCACCGAGCATGCGTGGAACCGGTGACGGTCACTATCCGTGGGATCTCGAGAAGGAGAACACCATGACCAACGGCGCGGTGGGCGCCCTCTCGGGAACCACCGACCGGACGATCACGGTGACCTACAAGGGTGGCGAGAAGATTATCACGGTGCCGGAGGGCGTGCCGGTCGTGGCGCTTGCGCCTGGCGATGTCAGCAAGATCAAGCCGGGCGCCCGGGTCGTCGCCTTCACCAAGGCGGATGCCGGCGGCGTCGCGGTGGCGGACCGGATGATCGTCGGCGAGAACGGCACCGTTCCGCCGATGTAACCGGGGCTGCAGCTCGGTCGAAAGCCTCGCAGAAACCCGCAGCCGCCGGGTGGCGGCGGACGCAAAGCGTCCGCCCAAGATCAACCAGGGAAAACGCCATGATGAAGACGCTGCTGGCCGGCCTGACGCTCGGCCTCGCGCTTGCCGTCGCGCCAGCGCACGCCGCCGATGTGGTGCGCTATCGCGGCACGATCGAGTCCGTCGAGGGGTCGACGGTGACGATCAAGCCCCGGATGGGTGAGACCAAGACCGTGATCTTCGGAGACGACACCAAGATCCTGGCCGCCAGCACCGGCAAGCTGTCCGACATCAAGTCGGAGAGCTACATCGGTACCGCCGCCATCCCGCAGCCTGACGGCACCCAGAAGGCCCTGCAGGTCACGGTCTTCGCCTCGTCGCTCCGCGGGACCGCCGATGGCCACTATCCGTGGGATCTCGGCTCCAATTCGACCATGACCAACGGCGCCATCGGAAGCCTGTCCGGCACCGAGGGACGCACCCTGCTGGTCAAGTACCAGGGTGGCGAGAAGAAGGTGATGGTGCCGGAAGACGTGCCCGTGACCCTGGTCGATCCGGGCGAGAAGAGCATCGTGGTGCCGGGCGCCAAGGTCGTGGCCTTCACCAAGGCGGGCGCCGACGGCAAGCTCAATGCTGCCGTCCTGATCGTCGGCCGCAACGGCACCGTCCCGTCGATGTGATCGCTCCCTCGCCCCGCCGGCATCCCCCGGCGGGGTCGGCCCGAGATATTGGCCTAAGCTGCTGAGGTCCCGTTGACGATCGCCCCCGAAACACCCTCGCGCCTCGTGGTGATCCATCCCCTCGTGGTGCGGATCACTCATTGGATCAACGCGGCCGCGGTGTTCTGCATGCTGTTCAGCGGCTGGGCGATCTACAACGCGTCGCCGTTCTTCCCCTTCGTGTTTCCGAAATGGGCAACCCTTGGCGGCTGGCTCGGCGGCGCCCTCGCCTGGCACTTCGCCGCGATGTGGCTCTTCGCCCTGAACGGTCTGGCCTACATGGCCTACGGCGTCCTCGCCCGGCACTTCGCCACCACCTTCCTGCCCCTCAGCCCCGGCGCGGTCTGGCGCGACGCCCGGGCGGCCCTGCGGCTCCGACTGAGCCACCGGATCGGGCGCTACAACGCCGTCCAGCGACTCGCCTACCTGATCGCCATCGTGCTGGGCCTGCTCCTCGTCGCCTCCGGCTGCGCCCTGTGGAAGCCCGTACAGTGGCAGACCCTGGCGAACCTGTTCGGCGGGTACGAGTGGGCCCGGCGAGTCCATTTCGGCGCCATGGCGGGTCTTGGCGCCTTCATCCTCCTGCATCTTGCCCTCGTGGTGGTCGTGCCGAGCACGCTGCTGGCGATGATCACCGGTCGTGCCCGCATCTCCGAGGAAACCGTCCGCTGATGACCCGCGATCCCGATACCGCCGCCCGGCTGAAGGCCCTGCGCAGGGACATCGCCCCGGAACTCGCCAGTCTGGAGCGCCGCATGCTCCTGCGCGGCGGCCTCTCGGTTGGCGCCCTGACGCTCCTGTCCGGCTGCGACCTCTCCACGGGAAGCAACGGCACCCTGGCCGACCGGGTGCTCTGGGCCATGTCGCGGGCCAACGACCGGGTCCAGCAATGGCTGTTCGACCCGGCGACCCTGGCCCCCACCTACCCGGCCTCGATGATCGATACGCCGTTCCGCTTCAACGCCTATTACCCCCCGGACAACATTCCCGAGATCGACGAGGCGACCTGGACGCTCGAGGTTTCCGGCCTCGTCGCCGACAAGGCGCCCTGGACGCTGGCGAAGCTGCGGGCCCTACCGCAGGAGAGCCAGATCACCCGCCACATCTGCATCGAGGGCTGGAGCCAGATCGGCCAGTGGAGCGGCGTGCCGCTGCGGAGCTTCCTGGAGCGAAGCGGCGCCGACCTCACGGCGAAGTATGTCGGCTTCAAGTGCGCCGACCGCTATTACGGCAGCCTTGACATGCCGAGCGCCCTGCATCCGCAGACGATCCTGGCCCTCGACTTCGCCGGCCAGCCCCTGGCTCCCGAATATGGCTATCCGCTCCGCGTCCGGGTGCCGACGAAGCTCGGCTTCAAGAGTCCCAAGCACATCGCGGCGATCTTCGTCACCAACGACTATCCAGGCGGCTATTGGGAGGACCAGGGCTACAATTGGTTCAGCGGGATCTGACGGCGGCCCTCGCATCGGCCACGGTTCCGCTCTACACCGCAACGGCATGGATACCGACTTCGCCCTCGACCCGCAGCTTGCTGCCGACACCGTGCATGTGGGCGACCTCGCCCTCTGCAGCGTCCTCCTCATGGACGATGCCCGCTTTCCCTGGTTGATCCTGGTGCCGCGCCGGGCCGGCGCCAGCGAGATCACGGATCTCGCGCCCGAGGAGGCCCGCAGCCTGATGGACGAGATGCGGATCGCCACCGGGGTGATGCTGGCCCTGGCCAAGCCCGACAAGGTGAATGTCGCCGCCCTCGGCAACGTGGTGGCACAGTTGCATGTCCACGTGATCGGGCGCTTCCACTCCGATCCGGCCTGGCCGAAACCCATCTGGGGCATCGGCACCGCGACCCCCTACCCCCATCATGCCCGCGCCCAGATGATCGAGCGCATCGGCGCCCTGTTCGCGGCGGCCTGAAGCGATGAGCGACCCGCTGGCCCAGCTCGGCTACGTCCACAGCCGCCTCGTTCGCCACTCGGCCGAGAGCGCGGCGGCGATTCCCGACCTCGACGCACCCGGTGCGTGCATCGTCGTGCTGGCCGGGGACCGCGTCGTGCTCGCGGGCGAGACGGCGCTTTTGGCGCCGGACACGGCGACTCGTCTGGGCACGCGCAGCCTGACGCTGTTCCTCGGCCGCCTCGATGGACACCCGGTCTTCGCCGCCGCCGTGCCGGCGGAGGTGGCCGAGGGCCTCGAGGCCGATCCGGAGTTCCGCACCAACGACCTGCGCAGCCTCGCGGGCGAAGGCCGGATCGCCCCCCATGAACTCGGGCTCCTCGCTACGGCGAAGTCCCTGCTCGGCTGGCATGCGCGCCACGGCTTCTGCGCGAATTGCGGAACCCCGACGACCCTCGCGGCCGGCGGCTACCGCCGCGAATGCGCGGCCTGCGGCACGCACCACTTCCCCCGCACCGATCCCGTGGTGATCATGCTGATCACCCGGGGCGATGCCTGCCTGCTCGGACGCTCGCCGCGCTTCAACGAGGGCATGTATTCCTGCCTTGCCGGTTTCCTGGAGCCCGGCGAGACTGTGGAGGATGCCGTACGGCGAGAGACGTTCGAGGAGGTCGGCCTGACCATCGGGGCCGTACGCTACCACGCCTCGCAGCCCTGGCCCTTCCCGTCCTCGCTGATGATCGGCTGCGTTGCCGAAAGCCTCGACGACATCATCACAATCGACCCGGAGGAACTCGCCGACGCGCGCTGGTTCTCGCGGGCCGACGTCACCGCCATGCTGGACGGCCGCCATCCCGAGGGACTGACTGCGCCGCCCCCGCTGGCGATCGCCCACCTGCTGGTGCGGGCCTTCGTCGAGGGGCGGGCCTGAACCCGAGACCGTTCACGCGAGGACGCGGATCGGCGCACCGTCGAGATAAGCCGAAATATCCTCAACGATTTCAGGGAAGTAGGTGCGATAGTTGCGCTCTGTGACGTAGCCGAGATGCGGCGTCGCCAGGACGTTGGGCAGGCGACGCCAGAGAGAATCCGGCGGCAGCGGCTCGGTCTCGAAGACGTCGAGGCCGGCGCCGGCGATGCGGTTCTCGCGCAACGCGGCGATCAGCGCGGCCTCGTCCACGATCGCGGCCCGGGACGTGTTGATGAGGTAGGCGTCAGGCCGCATCCGGCTCAAGGCCGCGGCGTCGACGAGGCCGCGGGTGCGGTCGCCGAGGACGAGGTGGATCGAGACCACGTCGCTGTCCTCCAGCAGCGCCTCCAGGGAGGGCGCCAGGGCGACGCCCTCGGCCGCGGCCCGGTCGGCCGTGAGGTTCTGGCTCCAGGCGCTGACCCGCATGCCGAAGGCCTGCCCGATCCGGGCGACGCGGGCGCCGGTCTTGCCGAGTCCCAGGAGGCCGAGGCGGCGACCCGCGAGATCACGGCCGACGCTGCTCTGCCACGGTCCGCCGCTCCGCAGGGCCTGCACCTCGGGTACGAGGTGGCGGGCGAGGCCGAGAATCAGCGCCCAGGTCAGTTCCACAGGCGGTTCGGGGTGACTGGCGGTGCCGCAGACCGTGACGCCGTGGGCGCGGGCGGCGGCGAGATCGATCGCGGCGTTGCGCATACCGCTGGTGACGAGGAGCTTCAGGCGCGGCAGCCGGGCGAACAGGTCGGCCGGAAAAGGCGTGCGCTCGCGCATCAGCACCACGATCTCGCAGTCCTGGATCGCATCGACCAACGCGTCCCGTATTTCGAAGGTCGCGTCGAGGTCGCGGAGTTTGACGCGGTCCAGCAGCCCTGACCAATCCGCCATCGTCGGGCCGACGCCCTGGTAGTCGTCGAGGATCGCGCAGGTCAGCATGGGACATCCTGTCTGGGGAGGATGGGGCTACGCCACGGCGGAACGCTTGGCCAGGGGGCGGCGGGGCTTTGACTCCGGCGCCCGAAACCGGCACCCCCGGGATCGAATATGATCACGATTCGTTCTCAAGCTTGAGACGGGTTCGGCGACGCGGAGGGAGCGAGCGAGATGGGGCCGACATCCGGGCCGCCGGCCTACGCCGAACTCGCGGTGACCACGAACTTCTCGTTCCTGCGCGGAGCTTCGTCCCCCGGCGAGATGGTGGGGCAGGCCGCCGAACTCGGGCTGCACGCCATCGGCATCGCCGACCGCAACACCCTGGCGGGGATCGTGCGGGGCCATGCCGAGGCGAAGCGGCGCCGGGCCGCCGGCGAACCCGGCATCCGCTTCCTGCCGGGCGTGCGGCTGGTGACCGAGGACGGCTTCGAGGTCGTCGCCTACCCGATGGACCGGGCCGCCTATGGCCGCCTGTGCCGGCTCCTGACCCTGGGCAACCGCCGCTCGGAGAAGGGCCAGTGCCGGTTCGGTTTTCCGGAGCTTCTGGAGGCCAGCGCGGGGCAGATGCTGATCGCGATTCCCCCGGAAGACCTTGTGGGGAAGGAGCTCGACGACACGCATCCGTTCCTGGAGCGGCTGGCATTGCTGGCGGACCAGGCCCCCGGCCGGGTCACCCTGGCGGGCAGCCACCGCCGGCGCGGCGACGAGCGACGACGGCTCGGGCAGCTCGCCGTCTGGGGAGACCGCCTCGGCGCGCCCCTGGTGGCGGTCTCGGACGCGCTCTACCACCACCCGGACCGGCGCCCCCTGCAGGATGTCGTGTCCTGCATTCGCGAGGGCTGCACCCTGAACGCGGCGGGCTACCGCCTGGAGGCCAATGCCGAGAGGCACCTGAGGCCCGCCGATGCGATGGCCCGCCTGTTCGCCGACCATCCCGAGGCCCTGGCCCGCACGATCGAGATCGCCGAGACCTGCGACTTCTCCCTGGACGAACTGACCTATGAATATCCCGACGAGCCGGTGCCGCCGGGCTTCACCGCTCAGGCCTACCTCAGAGATCAGGTGATGAAGCGCGCCCAATGGCGCTATCCCGATGGCATTCCAGAACAAATCACGAACACGATCGAAGACGAGCTGCGCCTGATCCACAAGATGAACTACGCGCGCTACTTCCTCACCCTGTTCGACATCGTCGAATTCGCGCGCAAGCGCGGCATCCTGTGCCAGGGGCGCGGCTCGGCGGCCAATTCCGTGGTCTGCTACTGCCTGGGCATCACGGCGGTCGACCCCACCGAGATCCGGCTGCTGTTCGCCCGCTTCATCTCGGAAAACCGGGCCGAGCCCCCCGACATCGACGTGGATTTCGAGCACGAGCGCCGCGAGGAGGTGATCCAGTACCTCTACGACCGCTACGGCCGCGACCGGGCCGCGATCTGCGCCACGGTGATCCATTACCGCCCGCGCAGCGCCATCCGGGAGGTCGGCAAGGTCCTCGGCCTGCCCCCCGACATCACCGGCGTGATGGCCGACACGGTCTGGGGCTCCTGGGGCAAGGATCTGCCGGACGCGCATATCCGGCAGGCCGGGCTCGACCCGGACAATCCGCGGATCCGGCAGGCGCTGGAACTCGCCCATGCGCTGATCGGCTTCCCGCGCCACCTGTCGCAGCACGTGGGCGGCTTCGTGCTGACGCGCGGGCGCCTGGACGAGACCGTGCCGGTGGGCAACGGCGCCATGGCGGACCGCACCTTCATCGAGTGGGACAAGGACGACATCGACGTCCTCGGCCTGATGAAGGTCGACGTGCTGGCGCTGGGCATGCTGAGCTGCCTGCGCCGGGGCGTGGATTTCCTGGCGCGCGCGTACGGCCACGACTACCCGACGCTGGCCGACCTGCCGCGCGAGGACCCCGCCACCTACGCGATGCTGGCCCGGGCCGATTCGGTCGGCGTGTTCCAGGTCGAGAGCCGGGCGCAGATGTCGATGCTGCCGCGCCTGAAGCCGCGGGAATTCTACGATCTGGTGGTCCAGGTCGCGATCGTGCGGCCGGGTCCGATCCAGGGCGACATGGTCCATCCCTACCTGCGCCGGCGCCAGGGGATCGAGCCGGTGGAGTACCCCTCGCCCCATCCCGACCATGGGCCGGCCAACGAACTCGAGAGCGTGCTCCGGCGGACCTACGGGGTGCCCCTGTTCCAGGAGCACGCCATGCAGATCGCCATCACGGCCGCCGGATTCGAGCCGCACGAGGCCGACGGCCTGCGCCGGGCCATGGCGACCTTCCGGCACAACGGCCAGATCGTGAACTTCCGCACCAAGTTCGTCGAGGGCATGGTGGCCCGCGGCTATCCGCGCGACTTCACCGAGCGCTGCTTCAAGCAGATCGAGGGGTTTTCCACCTACGGCTTCCCGGAGAGCCACGCGGCGAGCTTCGCCCTGCTGGTCTACGCCTCGGCCTGGATGAAGTGCCGGCACCCGGACGTCTTCCTGGCGGCGATCCTGAACTCCCAGCCGATGGGCTTCTACCAGCCGGCGCAGCTGGTGCGCGACGCCCGCGCCCACGGGGTCGAGGTGCGCGGCATCGACGTCAATGCCAGCGACTGGGACTGCACCCTGGAGCCCGCCTCGGAGCCGCCGCCGCCCGGTGTCGAGCGGCGCTTCGCCGTGCGCCTCGGCCTGCGCCAGGTGAGCGGGGTGCCGCAGGCCGCCATGCACCGCCTCGTCGCCCTGCGGGGCAATGGCTACGCCAGCATCGAGGGCCTGCAGGCGGCCCTGGCGCTGCCCCGCAACGCCCTGGAGCGGCTGGCGGAGGCGGATGCGTTCCGCTCCCTCGACCTCGACCGGCGGGCCGCCCTCTGGGCGGTGCGGACCCTGGAGGGCACCTCGGCCCGCAAGGCCGCCCTGCGGGCGGGCGGGGACCGGCGGGCGCACCTCCTCGACACGCCGATGCCGCTCTTCGCCTTCCACGCCGATGACGGGCTGTTCCGGGCCGAGCCCGCCGTGGCCCTGCCCGCCCTGGAGGCCTCCGAGCACGTGGCCGAGGATTACGCCGCCACCGGCCTGTCGCTGAAGGGCCACCCGGTGGCGTTCTTCCGGGAGCGCCTGGCCCGCATCGGCGCGATCCCGGCCCGCGACCACCACGACGCCACCCGCGTGGCCCACAACGCCCGGGTCACGGTGGCGGGGCTCGTGCTCACCCGGCAGCGGCCGGGCACGGCGCGCGGCACGGTGTTCCTGACCCTGGAGGACGAGACCGGCATCGCCAACGTCATCGTCTGGCGCGACGTGTTCGAGGCCAACCGCGCCGTCGCCATGGGGGGGCGCTTCCTCGCGGTGCGGGGCCGGGTGCAGCGCCAGGGCCTCGTGGTCCACCTGCTGGCCGAGCGCTTCCGCGATCTCTCGCCGGCGTTGCGCGACCTGCGGGCGGGCGGCCTGCGCCTGCCGCCCGAGACCACGGATTTCGGGGCGCCCGAAGATCGACGAATTTACCGCAGCCGCGATTTCCATTGAGGCTAAATCACGACTGTCGCCCCGGCCCGCTGGTCAGCCGACGCCGGCCCCAGTAAATCTGGTGCGATTCCAAAGAGACGACGACGCTGCCCCAATTTTCGACCCGCACCTCAAAGAGTCCGGTCTCATGGTGGAAAGGCTGGCAGGCCGTCCACGCGACCGAGCGCCTGCGCGCGCGCGTCTGGCTCGGCGAGGGCGCCGCACTGGCTGCCTCGGCCCTGGCCCTGGCCCTGCGCTTCGCCCTCGACGACGTGCTGCCGCCGGGCTTTCCCTACCTGACCTTCTTCCCGGCCGTCATCCTGACGACCTTCTTCTTCGGCCTGCGGCCCGGCATCACCTGCGCGATCCTGAGCGGTCTGGCCGCCTGGTACTTCTTCATTCCGCCGGACACCGGCTTCATCCTCGACGGGCCGAGCGCCCTGGCCCTGACCTTCTACGCCTTCATCGTCACGGTCGACATCGCGCTGATCCACATCATGCACCGGGCGGGCGAGCGGCTGCGCACCGAGCAGGCGGTGACGGCGGGGCTCTACGAGCAGCAGCGCACCATGTTCCAGGAGCTGCAGCACCGGGTCGCCAACAACATGCAGTTCGTGGCGGCCCTTCTGACGCTGCAGAAGCGCAAGGTCGGCGACGACCCGAAGGCGGCGCTGACCGCCCTCGACGAGGCTCGGGTGCGGCTCGAGACGATCTCGCGCATCCACCGCCGCCTCTACGATCCGAGCAGCATCGAGGGCCCGGTCGGCCAGTACCTCAAGGAACTCTGCGCCGACCTCCTCGATGCCACGGGGGCACAGAACATCGTCTGCCTGGTGGACATGCCCCCGGTGCGGCTCGACCTGTCCCAGCTCACCACCCTGTCGCTGCTCGTGGTCGAGTTGGTGACCAACGCCCTGAAGCACGCCTTCCCGGACGGGCGGCGCGGCACCATCACGATCCAGATCGAACGGCTCGATCCCGCGCGCCTGCAGCTGACCATCGCGGATGACGGGCGCGGCATGCCGGTGAACTTCGACCCGGAGACCAGCCGCAGCCTCGGCTTCCGCATCGCGCAGGGCCTCGCCGGGCAGCTCGGCGGGCAGCTCGATTACAGCAATGCGGGCGGCACCGTGGTCCGCCTCGCTTTCGCGGCTTGAACGCCCCTCACGCCGTCCCGGACAGCCGGAGCCCAGCCATGCGACCGCCCAGCGTCCCCCTGCTCCTCAGCGCGTTCTGGCTCGTCGTGAGTCTTGGCGGTTCCGGCCCCGCGCGGGCCGACGATTGCGACGGCCTCGCCGGCCGCATCGCCGGCGCCATGGGCGGCAAGGTCGGCCGGCGGACCGGCCCCAGCATCGACATCCGCGTTCCCGGCGGACTCAAGCTCGACCTGACCTGCCGGGCCGAGCCCATCGTGCAGGCGGCCTCGGCCGAACCGACGCCCTCGGCGGCCTATTTCGCCGACCTCGCCCTGGCGGCCGAGATCGTGATCGGCGAGAGCGCCGGCGCGGTCCAGGCGGCCATCGCCACGGCGCATGCCACCGCCCTCAAGGAGCGGCGCAAATCCTTCATCCAGCAGAACGGATGGTCGGCGAGCTGCTACACCGACACCAGCGGCTCGATCCGGACCCTGTGCTCGGTGGGACGGATTCCGCCGGGGTGATCCCCCCTCGGGAGGCGCGGATCAGCCGAGACCCGCACCCCGTCGTCAATCCCAGCGCAGATCAGTACTCGATCACGTCTTCCAGGGCGTAGTGCTTCACCGTCTTCCGGTTGGCGATGAGCTCGTCGATGGTGGGCTCACCCCGCATGGCGCGGCCGATGGCGAGCTTCGTCGCCTCGTAATTGGTGCGGTAGAGGTCCTTCTGGTCGAGGTTGGCGTCGTCGGCGCAGCGCGGGTCGAGCCAGATCATGATGATCATGCACAGGTCGTCGAGGCCGTCCTTCGGCAGCACGCCTTCGATCACGCAGTCGATGATCGCGTCGCCGGTGGCGGCCTGGACCACGCCGCCGAGAAGCTCGACATAGGCGGCCGTGTGGATCGTCGCCTTGGTGGTCATCATGGTGGCCGGGCGCACGAGCTGGTTGAGGTCGCGCACCACGAACATCCGGGTGTGGCCCTGGACCTGGCCCATCATGCCGGCGAAGGCCTGGCCGGCCGGGCCGCGGGTGGAGCCGATCAGGACCTCGGGCATCGCGTCGGTGTACTGCCCTTCCGCCGCGAGCACGGTGGCCTCCCCGGTACGGAACCAGATCTCGGACATGGGGTCTTCCTCCAACGAATGATGCTCGGACCCGGTCTTCGGGCCGCGTCGGGGCGCACAAACACCAGGGGGCGGCACGGCGTCAATCGAGGCCGCCCGATCTCTCCCGCCCGGATGCTCTTAACCGCGCCCCTGGCCTCGCGCCGCGGGATCGGTCATGCAGGAGCGCCGCCGACCGGGAGAGTCGACGGCGGGGAAGAGGCGCGTGAACCCGATGAGTACGGAACGGGACTGGAGCGTGGCGGTGGCGGCCGCGCCGGACGGGGTGCGGATCGAGATCGGCCTGCCCGACCTCGACGGACGGCCCGTCACGGCGATCCTGGCCCTCGACCGGGAGGAGGCCCGCACCCTGGCCCGCGCGCTGCTCGCAGCCTCCGGCGACGCGATGGAGCGGACGTTTCCGCGCGCTCCCGGATCGGCCGAAGGTTAGAGACCAACGCGGTTGCTGCGGCCCGGCAGCCGCGGCACCTTGGCGTCGCGGGCCTCGATCGGCGCCGCGCAGGTGTAGCTGAACTCGGTCTGCAGGTCGGTGAACACGGTCTCGCCGCTGATCCGGCAATCTTCGCGCGCCGTCTCGTTGAGGTAGGTCCGGGCCGCCTCGCGGAAGCGCTTGACCCGGGTCAGGCCCGGATCGCCGCCGACGAACGCATCGTCGATGCCGCAACCGGTGGTCTCGCGCAGGGTGTTGGACACGATCAGCATCTTGCGGACCCGGCGCTGGTCGTAGACCTCGTAGGGGTCCTTGCAGCCGATGGTCACGACCTGGGGCGTCAGGCTGACATAGGTCTTCGAGATATAGGCGAAGCCGGTGCAGCCCGAGGCGATGAGCCCGAGCGCGACGGTGGCGACGAGGGAGCCGGTGAGCCGGTACACGATTCAGGCGCCCTTCGCTGGTCTCGGGCCATGGTTGAGCCGGACCGGCATTGAAGCGCAGGCGGGCCCACGGTCAAGCCTCGCCCGGCCACATCCCGGTGTGATTCGATCCCGCCCCGGATTCCGGGACGGGATCGGGCGCCCTACTCCGCGGCGGCGGCGAGGTAGCGGGCCGGATCGTAGTTGAGGATCGGGCCGAGCCAGCGCTCGACCTCGCGCACATCCATGCCCTTGCGCACGGCATAATCCTCGACCTGGTCGCGCTCGACCTTGGCGACGCCGAAGTAATGCGAGTCCGGGTGGGCGATGTAGAGGCCCGACACCGAGGAGCCCGGCCACATGGCGTAGGACTCGGTGAGCTTCACGCCGATGCGCGACTCGGCCTTGAGCAGGTCGAACAGCGTGACCTTCTCGGTGTGATCGGGCTGCGAGGGATAACCGGGGGCGGGACGGATGCCGGCATATTCCTCGCGCACGAGGTCTTCCGGCGCATACGTCTCGTCGGCGGCATAGCCCCAGAATTCGCGACGCACGCGCTCGTGCATGCGCTCGGCCAGGGCCTCGGCGATGCGGTCGGCCAGGGCCTTGACCAGGATCGAGCGGTAATCGTCGTTGGCCCGCTCGAAGCGCTCGGCGATACGCACCTCCTCCAGGCCGGCCGTGACCACGAAGCCGCCGACGTAATCGGCGATGCCGGTCTCGGCGGGGGCGACGAAGTCGGACAGGCAGGTGTTGGCACGCCCGTCACGCTTGCTCAGCTGCTGGCGCAGGCCGAAGAAGGTCGCGAGTTTCTCCGACCGGCTCTCGCCGGTGAACAGGGTGATGTCGTCGCCGACCGCGTTCGCCGGCCAGAAGCCGATGACCGCCTTCGGGTTGAACCAGCGCTCGGACACGATCTGGGCCAGCATCTCCTGCGCGTCGTCGAACAGCGCCTTGGCGGCCGGACCCTGATTGGGGTCCTCGAAGATCGCCGGGTAGCGGCCCTTGAACTCGTAGGTCTGCAGGAACGGCGTCCAGTCGATGTAGGGCACGAGGTCGGCGACCTCGTAGGAGGAGTAGACCCGCGTGCCGGTGAAGCTGGGCTTCCGGGGCTGGTAGCCCGACCAGTCGATCCGGAACGGGTTGGCCCGAGCCTTGGCCAGCGGCAGGCGCTGCTTGTCGAGTTCGGAGCGCGCATGCGCGTCCGAGACCTTTCGGTACTCGGCCCGGATGTTGGCGATGGTGGTGTCCCGCGTCTCCTTGGAGAGCAGGCTGGAGACCACGCCGACGGCGCGGCTCGCATCGGTGACGTAGACGGTCTGGCCCCGGTTGTACGAGGGGTGGATCTTCACCGCCGTGTGGACGCGGCTGGTGGTGGCGCCGCCGATGAGAAGCGGCACGTCGAAGCCTTCGCGCTCCATCTCGGCCGCGACGTGGACCATCTCGTCCAGCGACGGGGTGATGAGGCCGGACAGACCGACGATGTCGACGTTCTCCTTGCGCGCGACGTCGAGGATCTTGGCCGCCGGCACCATCACGCCGAGGTCGATGATCTCGTAGTTGTTGCAGGCCAGCACGACGCCGACGATGTTCTTGCCGATGTCGTGGACGTCGCCCTTCACGGTCGCCATCAGGATCTTGCCCGCGGCCTGGCGCTTGCCGTCACCGCCATTGGCGAGCTTCTCCGCCTCCATGAACGGCTCGAGATAGGCCACGGCCTGCTTCATCACGCGGGCGGACTTCACCACCTGCGGCAGGAACATCTTGCCTGAGCCGAACAGGTCGCCGACCACGTTCATGCCGGCCATCAGCGGCCCTTCGATGACGTGGAGCGGACGTTCGACGCCGAGGCGGGCTTCCTCCGTATCGGCGACGACGAACTCGGTGATGCCGTTGACCAGGGCGTGCTCCAGGCGCTTCTGCACCGGCGCCTCGCGCCAGGACAGGTCGGCGGTCTTGGCCTGGACGCCGCCGCCGGACTTGAAGCGCTCGGCCGCCTCCAGCAGGCGGTCGGTGGAATCGTCGCGGCGGTTGAGGACGACGTCCTCGCAGAGCTCGCGCAGTTCGGCCGGAAGCTCGGCGTAGATCGCGAGCTGGCCGGCATTCACGATGCCCATGTCCATGCCGACCTGGATCGCGTGATACAGGAACACCGCGTGCATGGCCTCGCGCACCGGCTCGTTGCCCCGGAAGGCGAAGCTGAGATTCGAGATGCCGCCCGAGATGTGGGCGTGGGGCAGGGTCTCGCGGATAGTCTTGGTCGCCTCGATGAAGGCGACGCCGTAGCCGTTATGCTCCTCGATGCCAGTGGCGACGGCGAACACGTTCGGATCGAAGATGATGTCTTCCGGCGGAAAGCCGATCTGCTCGGTGAGGACCTTGTAGGCCTTGGTGCAGATCTCGACCTTGCGCTCGTAGCTGTCGGCCTGACCCTGCTCGTCGAACGCCATCACCACCACGGCGGCGCCGTAGGAGCGGCACACCTTGGCGTCGCTGATGAACTTCTCGACGCCCTCCTTCATGGAGATCGAGTTCACGATCGCCTTGCCCTGGACGCACTTAAGCCCGGCCTCGATGACGTGGAACTTCGAGGAATCGATCATCACCGGCACGCGGGCGATGTCGGGCTCGGCGGCGACGAGGTTGAGGAACTCGACCATCGCCTTCTCGGAATCGAGCAGGCCCTCGTCCATGTTGATGTCGATGATGCTGGCGCCCGCCGCCACCTGATCGCGGGCGACGTCGAGGGCCGCCGCGTAATCGCCGGCGGTGATCAGCTTCCTGAACTTGGCCGAGCCGGTGACGTTGGTGCGCTCCCCGACGTTCACGAAGGGGATCTCCTTCGTCAGGGTGAACGGCTCCAGGCCCGACAGGCGCATCAGGCGGGGCACCTCGGGGATGGCACGGGGCTTCACGCCCTCCACGGCCTGCGCGATGGCGCGGATGTGATCCGGGGTGGTGCCGCAGCAGCCGCCGACCATGTTGACGAGGCCGGCGGTGGCGAACTCGCCCACCAGCTTGCCCATGGCCTCGGGGCTCTCGTCGTAGAGGCCGAACTCATTGGGCAGGCCCGCATTCGGATAGGCGCAGACCAGGGTGTCGGCGATGCGCGACAGTTCCGAGATGTGGCCGCGCATCTCCTTGGCGCCGAGCGCGCAGTTCAGCCCGATGGTGAGCGGGCTGGCATGGCGCAGGGCATTCCAGAACGCCTCCGGCGTCTGGCCCGAGAGCGTCCGGCCGGACAGGTCGGTGATGGTGCCCGAGATCATGATCGGCAGGACCATGTCCCGCTCCTCGAACACCGCCCAGGCCGCCGCCACGGCCGCCTTGGCGTTGAGGGTGTCGAAGATGGTCTCAATCAGGATCAGCTCGGCGCCGCCATCCATCAGGCCGCGGACCTGCTCGATATAGGCCTGCTTGACCCCATCGAAGGTCACGGCCCGGTAGCCCGGATTGTTGACGTCCGGCGAGATCGACAAGGTGCGATTGGTCGGGCCGATGGCGCCGGCCACGAAGCGGCGGCGGCCGTCCTGCTCTTCGGCGAGCTTGGCGGCCTCGCGGGCGAGGCGCGCGCCCTCGGCGTTCAGCTCGTGGATGATCGATTCCATGCCGTAATCGGCCTGGGCAATGGTGGTGCCCGAGAAGGTGTTGGTCTCGCAGACGTCGGCGCCGGCCAGGAAGTAGTCGAGGTGGATCTGCCGGATCGCGTCGGGCTGGGTCAGGATCAGAAGGTCGTTGTTGCCCTTCTGGTCGTGGCCGTGATCGGGAAAGCGCGTGCCGCGAAAATCCGCTTCGCCGTAGCCGAGGCGCTGGATCACCGTGCCCATCGCCCCGTCGAGGACGAGGATTTTTTCCGCCGCCCGCTGACGCAGGGCCGCTTCGATCTCTTTTCCGTCAACGGGGCGCAGGTCGGTCATGGGCTTCTCACGCGTCAATCCGGGTTCGTGGAACCCGGAATCCGGAACCGCGACGGGTCCGGACAGTGAACTTCGATGGAGTCGGCGACTCTTGAGTCCCGGGCGTGCCGATCGGCGCGCCCGTGACAAGGGATGGTCAGGCGGCCTTCGCCACCGTCTTCGGCGCCTGGGACCGCAGGCCGAGCACGTGGCAGATGGCGTAGACGAGGTCGGAGCGGTTCATCGAGTAGAAGTGGAAGTCGTTGACGCCGTGGTCGACGAGATCGAGCACCTGCTCGGCCGCCACCGCCGCCGCCACGAGGCGCCGGGTCTCGACGTCGTTGTCCAAGCCCTCGAACCGGGCCGCGAGCCAGTACGGCACCGAGGCGCCGGTGCGCCGGGCGAAGTTCGCCGCCTGCTTGAAGTTCTGCACCGGCAGGATGCCGGGGATGATCGGGATATCGATGCCGGCGGCCCGCACCTTGTCGACGTAGCGCAGATAGATGTCGTTCTCGAAGAAGAACTGCGTGATCGCCTGATCGGCGCCGGCATCAACCTTGGCCTTCAGGGCATCGATGTCGGCATCGAGCGAGGACGCCTCCGGGTGCTTCTCGGGGTAGGCCGAGACCGAGACCTTGAAGTCGCCGATGCGCTTGATGCCGGCCACGAGGTCGGCGGTCTGGGCATAGCCGCCCGGATGCGGCCGGTAGGCGGTGCCGACGCCGTCCTGCGGATCGCCGCGCAGGGCCACGATGTGGCGCACGCCGGCATCCCAGTAGGATTGCACGACCGCGTCGATCTCCTCGCGGGTGGCGTCGACGCAGGTCAGGTGGGCGGCCGGCTGAAGGCCGGTCTCCTTGACCATCCGGGCGACGGTGTTGTGCGTGCGCTCGCGGGTCGAGCCGCCGGCGCCGTAGGTCACCGAGACGAATTTCGGCTGGAGCGGCGCGAGGCGCTCGATCGAGGACCACAGGATCTTCTCCATCTCCTCGGTCTTCGGCGGGAAGAACTCGATGGAGACGCGGATCGGACGGTAGCCGTCGCGGCTGGCGCGATGGTGGGAGGCGGAAGGCATCGGGTTCGTCCTCTATGTCGGTCGGTTCAGACGGTCTGCGAAACGAGAGCAGGATTGGGATCTGCGGGGGACGCCCTCAGGCGACGGCCCGTTCCTGAAGGATTTTTTCCGGAGCGGGACGGGGTGGCGCCGCGGCCATCTCGGCGGCGTTGGTGGCGAGCCACAGCGTCACGGTCAACTGGTCCTCGACCTCGCCGGTGGGGGCGAGATCGCGGGTGGTCACGGTGGGCAGGCCGGCATCGTTGAGCCAGCCCGTCACCTGCTCGGGCGCGAAGCCGAGGCGGCGATGGGCCTGGGCCTCGCGCAGGAATTCGAGATCGTGGGGGGCGAAGTCCACCACCAGGAGGCGGCCGCCCGGGGCGACGAGGCGCGCGGCCTCGCGCAGGGCGCGGGCCGGATCGTCGAGATAGTGCAGCACCTGATGCACCAGCACGAGATCGAAGCCGCCGCGCCCGAAGGGCGGCGCGTGGATGTCGCCCTGGCGCAGATCGACCCGCGACAGGCCCATGCGCTCCAGGTTGGCCCGCGCCACCGACAGCATGGCGTGGTTGGAATCGAGGCCGACGGCCCGGGCGGCGCGGCCGGCCAGCAGGCCGAGCATCCGGCCGGTGCCGGTGCCGAGATCGATGAGGTGGCCGATCGGACGATCGCCCAGCGCGTCGAGGACGGCGGCCTCGACGGTGGCTTCCGGCACATGCAGCGAGCGCAGGCGATCCCATTTCGGCGCCAGCCGGGCGAAGAACGCCTGGGCCGTCTCGGCCCGCTGCGCCCGCACCGCCTCGAGACGGGCGAAATCCTCGGACAGGGGCGGATGCGCCGCATCGAGGCCCGCGATCAGCGGCTCGACGAGGCCGGCGCGCTCTTCCACCAGGCGAAAGAAGGCCCAGGCCCCCTCGCGGTGCCGATCGACCAGCCCGGCCTCGACCAGCAGTTTCAGGTGGCGCGAGATCCGCGGCTGCGACTGGCCCAGAATGTCGGTGAGGTCCGAGACCGACAATTCGCCGGCGGCTAGCAGGGCCAGGATGCGCAGGCGCGTCTCCTCGGCGGCGGCACGCAGGATGGCCAGCGCATCGCCGAAGGGCAGGACAGGTCCGTCTTCAGATCCCGAGTTAGACATAAAGATATCTTTATGTGAAACCGGGCGCCGTGACAAGCGCCTCGGGGCCATCGTGATATCGGGATCGCCGCTCAGGCCCCCGGCAGGCCGGCGGGTCCGTCGTTCCACAGCCACGCGGCGCCCCGGACCCCGGAGGCATCGCCGTGCCGGCTGGCGACGATGGGGGTGTCGAAGGCATCGGAGAAGACATGCGGCGCGACCCGTTCGGGCAGGCCGGCGAGGATTTCGGGCACCCGTGAGAGACCGCCGCCGATGACGACGATGTCGGGGTCGATCAGGTTGATGCCCTGGGCGATGCCGCGCCCGAGCCGGTCGAGGTAGCGGGCGATCGTCGCGTCCGCCGCCGCATCGCCGGCGCGCAGGGCCGCGATGACCGCCTCGCCGCCGATCGGCGTTCCTGTGCGGCGGGCATGGTCGGCGGCCAGGGCCGGGCCGGACACCCAGGTTTCGAGACAGCCGTGGCGGCCGCAATAGCAGGCAGGGCCGGGGCGCTCGTCGTCGCGCGGCGCCGGCAGCGGGTTGTGGCCCCACTCCCCGGCGATGCGGCCGCGCCCGGACAGGGCACGGCCCGCGATGGCGATTCCGGAGCCGACGCCGGTGCCGAGGATCAGGGCCCACACAGTGCCGAGCCCGGCCCCCGCCCCATCGACGGCCTCGGACACCGCGAGGCAATTGGCGTCGTTCTCGACGCGGACGGGCCGGCGCAGGACGCGCTCGAGATCTCCGGCGAACGGCTGACCGTTGAGCCAGACCGAATTGGCGTTCTTGACGAGGCCCGTGCGGGGCGAGACCGCCCCCGGCATGCCGATGCCCACCGTGCCCGCGCATCCCGCCGCGCGCTCCAGCGCCGCCACGAGGTCGGCGATGGCGCCGAGCGTCCCCGCGTAATCGTCCCGGGGCGTCGCGACCCGCTGCTCGGCCCGGGTCGCGCCCCGTTCATCGAGGGCGATCCCGGCGATCTTGGTACCGCCGAGATCGATGCCGATGCGCAGGCGCGCCGGCCGTAATGGGTCGGACGAAGCGCGGCCGGACAGAACCGGCCCCGTCAGCGGGCCGGAGCCGGGATCGGCGCCGCACCGTCGACATCCATGTTCGGCGCATGGTCCGAAATGTCGGTGCCGATCGAGACCGGGTGCTCCATGACCTGGCGCAGCTTGACCTGATCCAGCTCGCCCTCCCAGCGGCTGACCACCACGGTGGCGACGCCGTTGCCGATCAGGTTGGTGATGGCCCGGCACTCCGACATGAACTTGTCGACGCCGAGGATCAGGGTCATGGCCGCCACCGGGACCGGGTTGTTGGGAATGGCGCTCAGGGTCGCCGCCAGGGTGATGAAGCCCGCCCCGGTGACGCCGGACGCCCCCTTCGAGGTCAGCATCGCGACCAGGATGATGGTGGCGTACTGGGCGAAGGACAGGTCCGCGCCCACGGCCTGGGCCAGGAACAGCGTCGCCAGCGTCATGTAGATGTTGGTGCCGTCGAGGTTGAACGAGTAGCCCGTCGGGATCACGAGGCCGACCACCGAGTCGGAGGCACCGAGGCGGCGCATCTTCGTCATCATGTGGGGCAGCACCGTCTCGGAGGACGAGGTGCCGAGCACGATGAGCAGCTCGTCCTTGATGTAGGCGAGGAACTTGAAGATCGAGAAGCCGGCCACGCGGGCGATGCCGCCGAGCACCACCACCACGAACAGGAAGGCGGTGACGTAGAAGGTGCCGACGAGCCAGGCGAGATCGATCACCTTGCCGATGCCGTACTGGCCGATGGTGAAGGCCATGGCGCCGAAGGCGCCGATGGGCGCCAGCTTCACCACGAGGCCGATGATGCGGAAGAAGATCTGCCCGGCCGTGTCGATGGCGTGGGTGATGGCCTCGCCGCGCTGGCCCATGCCGGTGACGACGACGCCGGTGAGGATCGAGATCAGCAGAACCTGGAGCAGGTCGCCGGTGGCGAAGGCGTCGAAGAAGCTCTTCGGGATCAGCGCCATGATGTGGCTGGTCACGGAATCGTTGGCCGCCAGCTTGGCGTATTTCTCGACCGCCCCGGCATCGAGCTTGGTCACGTCGGCATTGAAGCCCGCGCCGGGCTTGACCACCTCGCCGACCAGGATGCCGATGAGGAGCGCGACGGTGGAGACCACCTCGAAGTAGACCAGCGCCTTCAGGCCGACGCGGCCGACCTTCTTCAGGTCACCGATCGAGGCGATGCCGTGCACGATGGTACAGAAGATGATCGGCGCGATCATCATCTTGATCAGCGCGATGAAGGCGTCGCCCAGCCACTTGACCGACTTGCCCCATTCCGGATTGAGCCAGCCGAGAAGGATGCCGAGCGCGATGGCGATCAGCACCTGGATGTAGAGAACCTTGTACCAGGGCTCCTTGTGGGTGCGGGGCGCGCTGGCTGCCGCCGCTCCGTGTGTCGTCACCTGGGCCATGATCCCTCCCGCTGCGCGCCGCGCAACCCATTGATTGTTAATCCCGACGCTAGCCAGTTTATTCGCGCCGCTCAATCGCGGGGCCAGGCGTCGAATGACAATTCGCGAGCCGTCACACGGACTTCGCGGGCACCTGTGGGACGCCTCCCTCGCTCCGCCGCCGGCCTGCCCTCAGTCTCCCCCGTCCGCGCACGCACGCGAAACCCGCCCCCGGTGAGGGAGGCGGGTGGCTGTCGATCGGGCGGTGCTGCGTCGGAACGGCGTTTCGTCGGGAGGCCGGCGCGCCGGTTCAGGTCTGCTGGGTGCGCCGAGGGCGGACGGTCCAGCGCTCGAACTCGGCGGCGATGTCCTCTTCGCCGCGCGAACCGCCCTTCGACGGAACCTGCGGGTTGCCGAGGGCCTGGGACAGGCTCTCGATCACGTCGTCGATGCGAGAATCGATCTGCGAGGCGGAATCGGGCTGGCCCTCGGCCGGAGCGACATCGGCGTGGGGTTCGGGCTCGGGCTCGGGCTCGGCCATCGCGTGCGTCTCGACGGGAGCGGGCTCCTCGACCCGGAGCACCGGCGGAGCGGCTTCGGCCGCGGCGGGGGCCGCGACCGCACCTCCGCCGGCGACGCGCCGCAGGGCCTTCATCATGCCGTCGCCCTCGTTCGCCTTCGGCGCGCCGTAGCGCCCGAAACCGAAGCGCGGCTCGACGAGATCCAGGATCGCATCGAGGGCGGCGTTGGACAGGCCGATCTCGCCGGGTTGCGGCACGCCCTGGAGCGCGACGGCGTGGCGGTCGTAGCTCGGGTCGCCGCTCACCTCGGGGCCGAACCAGGCCGGCACCGCGAAGCCCTGAGCCTCGTCCGGCCCGTCGAAGGCCACGGTCACGAGGTCGAATTCACCCGGGGCGACGTAGCGGTCGACCAGCGCCTCGCGACCGCCCCCGAGGGCGAGCGCGGTGCGGTCGTAAGCGGCCTTGCCCGAGCACACGTCCATCAGCGCGTCGCCGTGGGCGCGCGGGACGTCGGTGCGCTCCTCGCTGGAGCTGCCGTCCGGCGCCGAGGTGACGAGGACGAGGTGGCAGGTCTGTCCGTCGACCCGGACGTAGGAGACGCGCCCGGCCTGCGGGGCGAAGTAGCCCTCGGAGATCCGCGAGCCGCCGCGTTCCTTGCGGATGAGGCGCACCAGGGCGGGGGCCACGAGAAACCGGCGTACGAGGCTCATCGACATTCTCCGCGGAGTCGGCCGGCCCCGGGCGGGACACCGGACCGGCGCTGACGTCAGGGCCACCGACCTCCAGCGATGCGGGGCCGATCGACCGGCTTCAGGCGGCTCGCCGCATCGGGCCGGACGACCCGCCACGTCGAACCATGACATAAGATAGGATATGCGATCATTCCCGGTGTCGCCGGGACCGATCTGGCAAGAATTCTCCGTTCCGGACTAAGCAAAACGACGGCGAAATCAAGACCATCGCGGCATTCCGGCGGGCTTCATCCCCATCCGTTTCTCGTCGAACATCGACGGGAACCGGGCGGGACCGGGCCGATCAGGCCTCCGGTTCGAAGCGAAGGGACAGCCCGTTCATGCAGTAGCGCAGGCCGGTGGGCGGCGGGCCGTCGTCGAAGACGTGGCCGAGATGGCCCTTGCAGCGGGCGCAATGCACCTCGGTCCGGGTCATCCAGTGGCTGCGGTCGACCGTGGTCTCCACCGCCCCGTCGATCGGATCGAAGAAGCTCGGCCAGCCGGTGCCGGATTCGAACTTGGTGCCGGTGACGAAGAGCGGTGCGTCACAGCCGGCACAGTGGAACACGCCCGGGCGCTTCTCGGCGTTGAGGCAGCTGGTGCCGGCCCGCTCGGTGCCGTGCTCACGCAGCACCCGGTACTGTTCCGGGCTCAGGCGGGCGCGCCATTCGGCCTCGCCGAGGGATTCGATGTCGTCGGTGGGGGATGCGGACATGGGGCGACGGCTCCTGTGCGGGTGTCGGGACGTTCCCCTTATGTAGGCGCCGGACACCATCCCGGGGAGGCCAGCCGGGCAAGGTCGTCCCGGCAAGGTCGTCCCGACACGTCGCCGCCCCGTCAGGCCACCGCCCCCAGGGTGTCGGCCATGCGGGCTCGGCGTGCGCCCATCGGCCGCTCCGGCCCGGTGGTGGTGTCGCGCGCGGTCTGGTGCTCCATCTCGGCGTTGATCTCGCCGCCCAGCAGCACGATCGTGCTGGAGATCCAGATCCAGGTCATGAAGCCGATGGCGGCGCCGAGCGAGCCGTAGGTTTCGTTGTAATTGCCAAAGCTGGAGACGTACCAGGAAAACAGGATCGAGGCGGCGAGCCAGAGCAGGCCCGCCACGGCGCCCCCGACCCCGACCCAGCGCCAGCGCGGGCGCTCGCGGCTCGGACCGTACCGGTAGAGCAGCGACAGGCCGCCGAGGACGACGACGAGGAGGGCGGGCCAGCGCAGCAGGGCGATGAGCCAGGCGGTGTCGCTGAGGCCCACGAAGGTGAACACCACCGGCAGCACCACGATGCCGGTGAGGGCCAGGATGGTGAAGATCAGCGCACCGATGGTGAAGGTGAGCGAGCGCAGGTTCAGCATGATGAACGAGCGCTTCTCCTCCTCCTCGTAGACGATGTTCAGGGCATCGAACATCGCCTTCATGGCGGCGTTGGCGCTCCAGAGCGAGAGCAGCAGGCTGGTGAAGAAGGTCAGCCCAAGGGAGCCGCTGCCCTTGGCGGCGATGCGCTTGACCTGATCGCCGATGATCTCGATGGCGCCGGAGGGCAGCACCCCCTGCATGCTGGCGAGGTGCCCGTTGATCGAGCCCACATCGGCGACGAGGCCGTAGCAGGACACCAGCGCGGCGACGGCGGGGAACAGCGAGAGCAGCGAGTAGAAGGTCACGCCCGCCGCGACCGAGAGGACCCGGTCGGCCATGAATTCGAGATAGACCCGGGTGAGGATGTCCTTCCAGCCCGACGCGGTGATGTCGGCGGGCGACTGCGCGGCCCGCCCCCGCGCCACCTCGGTGGCGGCGATGTGCTCGGCGGCGGCCCCGGAATGCGAACGCGCGCCTTGATCCTTGGAGGGAGAATTTTTGGACGTCTGGTCGTTCGACGGAGACTCCCGGGACGGCTGATCCGGCGCGCCGACCGGGCCGGTCCGGGCAGGACGCTTCGGTGCGGCAGCGAGCGCGATCAGCGCGGTGCCGAGCAGCAGCGTCCACAGAACGGGGCTCGCCGGCTCGCCATCGGGTGCGGGACTGCGGCGGAGGGAAGGTGGCATGGCAGAACCGGAACGAAGATGGACGGCGCGTGGGCGCCCGGGAGTCTCGGCGCCGCGTAGTCCGGGCGCCGGGGCTCAACGTGACGCAGGCTTGACCGTTCCGAATCCGGCCGCCCGCTCGGGGGCTTGCGCTCTGCGCTCGATCGCGCCGGCTTGCCGTGTCGAGAGCTCATCATCGCCCGCCATCACTTCGGCCAAGACGAACCGGTCGCCCCCAACTCCACCTGAGATTGTGTTTTTCCCCAACCTCCCTTCCGCGATTCCCTCCACTTCCTGGCCGTTCGATGCACGTCCGAATATTCTTTCCGATCACTGGTATATTTACATAGATCACCGAGTATCAGTTTTCGTTTTCTATTCGATGCTTATATACCAAATTTTATTACATGTTTTACAGACAAAGATCGAGCTTTCATTCGATCTTAATGGCTGATGCTTATCGTCCCGCATCGCAGAAGCTTTCATGTTTGACGGCTTCCCCACATAAGGAGCCGCGTGCGTGAGACTCGTCAATCAAGCCAGCGTCCTGGCCAAGATCGCCCTTCCCCTGCTCGCCCTGGGCGCCCTCACCCTTGGGCTCGTCTTCTACGCCCGCGGGTCGATGAACAACATCGCGGAACAATCGAGGCATGTGATCGAAGTCCTCAACGCCCGCCAGGAGGCCTATCTCAATGCCCAGTTGCGCATTACCGAGGCCGCGCTTCAGAGCCGGAACATGATTCTGGAGACGGGCGAAGAGCAAATGGCGAAATACAAGGTCCAGTACGTGTCGGCGACAACGGCGGCGCTGGAAGTGACCGACAGGCTGATCGACCTGGCCGATACACCGGAACGCCGCAAGATCGCCCAGGACCTGCGCGGATTGACGGAAGCCTATTTCGCGGTCCTGAACCGCGTGCTCCAGCACGGGCTCCGGAATGAGGCGGCGGCCGCAATCCAGGTTCTCCGGGACGATGCGCAACCCGCGCGGGCCAGCCTGAACAAGTTGCTGGACCAGCGTGCCAAGCGCATCACGGAGGAGATGAAAGCCGGAAAGGACAGCCTCGACGCGGAAACGTCCGACACGATCGCACGCCTGATCACCATCACCGCCGTCGGGCTCGTCCTCGCCGCCGTCCTGTGCGGCAGCATCGTGGTGCTCGGGATCACCCGGCCGCTGGGCCGCCTGGTCGCGATCCTGAACCGCATGGCCCAGGGCGAGATCGACGCCGACATCCCGGAAGCCCGGCGCGGCGACGAAATCGGCGCGGTCGGCAAGGCCGTGGACGGGATCAAGGCCATGGTCGCCCGCAAGACGGCCGAGGAGGCGGAGGTCCGCCGCATCGCCGACGAGGCCGCCATCGCCGCTCGCCGCACGGCGATGATCGAACTCGCCGACAGCTTCGAAGGAGCCGTGGGCGGCATCATCGGCATGGTCTCCGCCTCGTCCACCGAACTGCAGACGACGGCCCAGACCATGACCGCCACCGCCAGCGCGACCGCGTCGCAATCCACCACCGTGGCGGCGGCGGCCGAGGAAGCCTCCGTCAACGTCAGCACCGTGGCGGCGGCAGCCGAGGAACTCGGCAACTCGGTGCAGGAGATCGGCCGCCAGGTCGCGAACTCCTCCCAGATGGCCCAATCCGCCGTGACCGAGGCCGACACCACCTCGGTCCTGGTCCAGGAACTGAGCACCGCCGTGTCTCGGATCGGCGACGTGGTCAGCCTGATCTCGACCATCGCCGGCCAGACCAACCTGCTGGCACTCAACGCCACCATCGAGGCGGCCCGTGCCGGCGAGGCCGGCCGCGGCTTCGCCGTGGTGGCGGCCGAGGTGAAGGAGCTTGCCAACCAGACCGCCCGGGCCACCGAGGAAATCGGAAGCCAGATCGGCCATATCCAGGGGGCCACGGGACAGGCCGTCTCGGCGATCGGCTCGATCACCACCCGCATCCGCGACATCAACACGGTGGCCACGGCGATCGCGGCGGCGGTGGAGCAGCAGAGCGCGGCGACGCAGGAGATCGTCCGCAACGTGGCCCAGGCCTCGGTGGGGACCACCGAAGTGACGAGCACCATCACATCCGTCGCCCAGGCGGCGGACGAGACCGGCGCAGCCGCCAGTCAGGTCCTGGGGGCCGCGGGCGAACTGTCCCGCCAGTCGGAGCACCTCAACGCCGAGGTGCAACGCTTCCTCGGCACCGTCCGCGCCGCGTAAGCAGCCGGACGCGGCGCCAAGCCGCCCGGGCCGAACGGCCCCAGTCAGAGCCGCCGGGACATCGCACGCGATGCCCGGCGGCTCTGCCGTCCCTGCGCGCTGCCCCTGCTCTCAGGCGGGACCGGCATCGTAGAGGCCCGCATGGGCCTCGCGCAGCAGGTTCTTCTGGACCTTGCCCATGGTGTTGCGGGGCAGTTCGTCGACGAACAGCACGCGCTTGGGACACTTGTAGCGGGCGAGCCGACCTTCGAGGGTGCGCAGGATCGCGGATTCGTCGGGCACGCCCTCGCGGCCCACCACCACGGCCGTGACGCCCTCGCCGAAATCGGCGTGGGGCAGGCCGATCACCGCGGATTCGACCACGCCCGGAAGGGCGTCGATCTCGTTCTCGATCTCCTTCGGGTAGACGTTGTAGCCGCCCGTGATGATGAGGTCCTTGCCGCGCCCGACGATGTGGACGTAGCCGTCGGGATCGATCTTGCCGAGATCGCCGGTGACGAAGAATCCGTCGGCCTTGAACTCGGCCGCCGTCTTCTCCGGCATGCGCCAGTAGCCCCGGAAGACGTTCGGACCCTTCACCTCGATCATCCCGACCGCGTCGACGTCGAGGACCGCACCGGTCTCCGGATCGACCACCCGCACGGCGACGCCCGGCAGGGCCGGCCCGACCGTGCCCGCCACCCGCGCACCCGCATAGGGGTTCGAGGTGTTCATGTTGGTCTCGGTCATGCCGTAGCGCTCGAGGATGGCGTGGCCGGTGCGGGCCTCCCAATCCCGGTGCGTCTCGGCCAGCAGCGGCGCGGAGCCGGAGACGAACAGGCGGATGCCGGCGGTCGCCTCCGGGGTCAGGCCCGGCTCCTTGAGCAGGCGGGTGTAGAAGGTCGGCACCCCCATCATGGCGGTGGCGCGCGGCAGCAGGGCGAGCACCCGGGCCGGGTCGAAGCGGCCGAGGAACAGCATCGTGCCGCCGGTGGCCAGCACGGTGTTGGTGGCCACGAACAGGCCATGGGTGTGGAACACCGGCAGGGCGTGGAGGAGCACGTCGTCCGCTGTGAAGCGCCAGGCTTCCCCGAGGGTGCGGGCGTTCGAGGCGAGGTTCTCGTGGCTCAGCATGGCGCCCTTCGAGCGCCCGGTGGTGCCCGAGGTGTACAGGATGGCGGCCAGATCCTCCGGCCCGCGGGCGACGTCGGTGAAGGCCTCTGTCTCGGCATCGGCGGCCTCGGCCAGGGTGCCATGCCCCTTCGCGTCGAGGGTGTGCAGCACCGGCACGCCGGCGCCACGCGCCACCGGCTCCAGGGCCTCGCGCCGGGCCGGATCGCAGACGAACAAGGCCGGCTCGGCATCCCCCAGGAAATAAGCGATCTCGGTGGGGGTGTAGGCCGTGTTCAGGGGCAGGAACACCGCCCCGGCGCGGACGGCGCCGAGATACAGGAACAGGAATTCCGGGCTCTTCTCAGCCTGCACCGCCACCCGGTCCCCGGGCTTCACGCCCGCCGCCGCCAGCGCCGCCGCGTAGGCCCCCGAGCGCACGATGAGGTCGGCATAGGAATAGCGCGCGCCCTCCCCGGTCTCCAGGAAGAGCTTGGCGGCGGGATCGGCCGGCAGGTTTCGGCGGACGAGGTCGAACAGGTGGTTGGTCATCGGCGTTTCGGACATGATGGCGACGGATACGCCGTCGATCGCGAGAATCCTACGATCTTCGGCGGGTCCCTTCGAGGAACGGCGGAAAGCGGGCTCGGCTGGCGGATCAGGCCTCGGCCAGGGCCACCGCCCGCATGGGCGGCAGATTGGTGCGCAGCTCGCGGCTCACCGCACTGGAGGCCGCGACGGTGCCGAGATTGGCGTAGGTCTCGTGGTTCTTCTCGATGGCCGTGAGGTCGTAGAGATAGTTGACCATCAGCCCGCGCGACTGGGCCAAACCCTTGCCCGAGACGTCGCCGAGGAAGTTCAGGCGCTCCAGCCGGGCGCCGTTGCCGAGATGGAACCGGGCCACCGGGTCGAGGGGCCGGCCGCGCTCGTTCTTGGCGCGCAGGAAGTAGGCGGCCGCGGCCGGGATCATCGCCTTGCGCACGGCCTCGCACTTGGCCTTGTCGCCGTGCCAGTCGGGCTCGTCGATCAGCCGCAGGGCCTCGACGTCCTCGCGGGTCAGTCCCTGCGGCGCGTCGGAGCGGCGCTCGCGGTCGAGCCAAGCCGAGAAGCCCGGCACCGGCGAGAGGGTGACGAAGGTCTTCAGGCTCGGGATCTCGCGGGCCAGATCCTCGACCACCTGCTTGATCAGGAAGTTGCCGAAGGTGACGCCGGCCAGGCCCTTCTGGCAGTTCGAGATCGAGTAGAAGATCGCCGTGGTGGCGGCCTTGAGGGGCAGCGGCTCGCGCTCGTGGGCCAGGATCGGCGCGATGGCGGGGGCGATGCCGGCGGTGAGCGCGACTTCGACGAAGATCAGCGGCTCGTCCACCAGGGCCGGGTGGAAGAAGGCGAAGCAGCGCCGGTCGGTCGGCTCGATGCGCCGGCGCAGATCGTCCCAGCCGGTGATCTCGTGCACCGCCTCGTAGCGGATGATCTTTTCGAGGATATGGGCCGGCGTGGTCCAGTCGATGTGGCGCAGCACCAGGAAGCCGCGGTTGAACCACGAGGCGAACAGGTGCTCGAAATCGCTGTCGAGGCTGTCGGCCGCGTCGATGACGTCGGGGTCGGCTTCCTCCTGCCGCAGGTCGCGCCGCAGGCCGAACAGGTCCTCGCGCATCCGCACCAGGGCACGGGTTCCGTCGCGGGCGAGGTTCAGGCGGCGGATCAGTTCCTGGCTGCGCGGCTCGGCCGCGTCGTGGAGGACGCTAAGGGCCGCCCGTGTCGGATCGGCCCGGTAGGCCGCGATCGCCTCGTCGACGGCGGTATGGTCGGCGGCGAATTCGGTGGCGACGAGGCGCAGGAAGCTGCCGCGCTCCGGCTTCGCCAGGGTGGCGTAGCGCTCGAGGATCAGCCGGGCCAGGGCGACGCCGGAGGCCTCGCCGCGCCGGGAGATCAGGTCCTCGCAGAGCTTGACCAGTTCCTGGGCGGTGGCGCGGGCCGCCAGATCACCGCGCCCGATTCCGATGAGATCCCGGCCCCGGTCGCTGATGGTCTGGAGCAGATCGCCGAAGAAAGAGATCGCCGCCATGTCACGCCGCCTGACCCTTCGCTGACGCCCGGCATGGGCGAACCAAAGCCCCGCGCGTCGTGGGTGCCCGGCTTGGCCGTTACTTTAGGGCGTGTCCGCTCCAGAGGCCAGAGACCGTGGCGGCAAAGCGTGTCGAGGCGCGAAAGACCAGCCGGCGCGACGGGAACACTCAGTTCTGGCCGCCGGATGCCGGGGCGATGTCGGCCCGGTCGGCGCGCTCGCGCCAATCCTCGACTCCGTGCTGGCGCGCGAAGCGCAGTTCGGCCGCCCGCAGCGCCCGCATCGGGTCCCGGGCCCGGGTGATGTCCACCGACCCGACGGTGAAGGGGACGCCGAAGATCTGCTTGGCAAAGTGGACGCGATACGTCGCCATTCGAAACTCCCTGGTCGATGAGCGGATCAGGCTGCCTCAGCCAGACGATCCCGATGGACGGACCGCGGGCGCGATCCGCAAGATTGGCTACCGCAAAGGCGCGTTTGTCACCGCGAACACCCATCCCTGTTCAGACTCATCGCCTCGAAACCGGATCAGAGCGCAAGATGCGAAGAATTCCAAGTGTGACCCGAGCCGAAGCCCCCCGCCGCATCAGTCGCCGATAAGAATGTGTATATGGGACGCGCGAAATCGGATGCAAAGCACCCCGCGACGTCATGGTTCGACGCCCGAATGCAAGACAATGCGCGATGACCGGACAGTGTATCTCAAGCTTGGTCGGCGCGGCCGCAGCAGCGCCGTTCCCGACCTCCGCGGGCGGAGGGACAAACCCAAGACGGGCGCGGGTTGCCGAAGCCGGCGCACGGGCCTAACCGGTCGGCGAACGCCGCGTTCCGATTCCCCGATCCTGTCGCGCCCATCGGGCCTGCGACCTGCGAGCTTGTCCGACATGATGGCTGACTTCGATCCGCATCCGCGCGCACCGGCGCGGCGCTGGCTGCCGATGGCCGGCGCATGAGCACCCCATCGGGCACGGCCGCCCCCACGCCGCACGGCTTCACGCCCCGGGCCCGATTCGGCCTGACGCTGATCGCCGGCGGCGCGGTGGCCAACATCTACTACAACCAGCCCCTGCTGGCGCTGCTGGTGAACGAGTTCGGCGCCCGGGCGGCGCTCTTGGTGCCGACCGCCTCCCTCATCGGCTACGGCCTCGGCATCCTCGCGCTGGTGCCCCTCGGCGACAGCCTGTCCCGGCGCAGCCTGATCATCGGGCAGACCCTCGGCCTCGCTCTCGCGCTGCTGGCGGCGGCCCTGAGCCCGAACCTGGCGGCGCTCGCCGGCGCGAGCCTCGTCATCGGCATCCTGGCCTCGGCGGCCCAGCAGGCGGTCCCGTTCGCGGCCGAGCTCGCGCCGGACGCCACGCGCGGGCGCATGGTCGGCCAGGTGATGACCGGCCTCCTCACCGGCATCCTTCTCGCCCGCACGGCGAGCGGCCTCGTCGGCGCGCAGTATGGCTGGCGCGCCGTGTTCTTCGCCGCCGCCGGCATCGCGGTCCTGATGGCGGGCATCGCCGCCGCGACCCTTCCGGGCGCCGCGCAGACCCGCCCCCTGCGCTACCGCGCCCTGATGCTGTCGATCCTGCACCTGGTGCGGTCGCAGCCGGCCCTGCGCCGCGCCAGCGTCTCGCAGGGGCTGCTGTTCGCCGGCTTCAACGCCTTCTGGGCGACGCTGGCGCTGCTGGTGGAGGCGCCGCCCTTCAACCTCACCGCCGCCGGGGCCGGCCTGTTCGGGGTGATCGGCGTCGCGGGCGCCTGCGTCGCGCCGCTCTCCGGCCGCTTCGCCGACCGCCACGGCCCGCGCCCGATGGTGGTGATCGGCGCCCTTCTGGTGGTCGCCGCTTTCGCGGTGCTGTGGGCCGGGATCTGGTCCCTGGTGGCGGTGGGGATCGGCGTGCTGCTGATCGACATCGGGCTGAACGCCGCCCTGATCGCCAACCAGACCCGCGTCTACGCCCTGGTGCCGAGCGCGCGCGGCCGAATCAACACGGTGCTGTTCACGGTGATGTTCGTGTTCGGCGCATTCGGCGCCTTCGCGGGCTCGCAGGCCTTCCTGATCGCGGGCTGGTCCGGCGTCTGCACCGTGGGCATCGCCCTGGCGGCGGCGGGTTTCCTGGTCAGCGCGCTCGAGCGCAAGGGCGCCTGACGGCGCGCGGTCGGCCCGCCGCGCCCTAGCGCAGGATGCGCGACAGGCGGCACCACTCGGTCTTGTCCGCCGGCAGGCCGAAGCGCAGGCGCCCGGGCGCTCCGGCGAAGCGCCGGACGTAGATCCCGGCCGCACCGAGGCGCTCGAACAGGGCGGCCCCCGCGGGAAAATCGGCGGTGCGGAACAGGCCGGTGCCGCCGACCACAGTGCCGCCCGCCCGCGCGATCATCCGGTCGAGGCGGGCCGCATCCGCCCCCCGGGCGACCCGGGCGTCCTGCCGCCAGGCCTCGTCCGACAGGGCGGTCCGGCCGATGGCGAGCGCCGGCCCCGACACCGCCCAGGGACCCAAAGCCTCGGCGAGGCGTGCCGCCAGGGCGGGGTCGCAGAGGGCGAAGCCGAGGCGGATACCGGCGAGCCCGTAGGTCTTGCCGAAGGAGCGCAGCACCACGAGGTCCGGCACGATTGCGGGCGCCAGGGACTCGACCGGCTCCAGGTCGATGAAAGCCTCGTCGACCACGAGCAGGCCGCCGCGTCCGGCGAGGTCGCCGGCCAGGGCGAGCAGCGTCCCGGCGGTCCAGCGACGTCCATCGGGATTGTTCGGATTGACGATCACGACGACGTCGGCGCCGGCCGCTCCCCCGATCTCCGCCACGGTCGCGACGCGATGACCCGCGCGGGTCCAGGCCGCGGCGTGCTCGGCATAGGTCGGCCCCAGCACGGCGACCCGGCCCGGCGCCCGCAGGCGCGGCAGCGTCTCGATCAGGATCTGGGTGCCCGGCGCCGCCACGATGCGGTCCGGGTCGGCGACCCCGTAGGCGCGGGCGGCCGCCCGATGCAGGCCCGCGAGGTCGGCCGCCGAGGGCAGACGGTGGAAGGCGCTGGCCTCCAGGGCCGGACACGGATAGGGCACCGGATTGATCCCGGTGGAGAGGTCGATCCACGGTTCGGGCGCCTCAGGGAACAGGCTCCGGGCGGCATCGAGATCGCCGCCATGGGCGATCGGCTCTCTCACCGACACCTCTTCCGCCACCTCTTCCGCCACCGGGCCCGAACTCACCGAGACGCCATGTCCTGGACCGCCCTCACCCATCCGCCCGATACGCTCATCGTTCTGGTGCTGGCCCTCGCGATCGAAGCGGCGGCCGGCTATCCGGACTGGCTCTACAGGGCGCTCGGCCATCCTGTCACCTGGATCGGCGCGCTGATCGGGACCCTGGACCGGCGGCTGAACCGCGGCACGCCCGCCCGGCGCCGGATCGCCGGCGTGGCGGGGCTTCTGGTCCTGCTCGGTCTCGTCGGCGGCCTCGCCCTCGCGCTCACCGCCCTGGCGCGCGCGGCGGGGATGTGGGCCGCCCTCCCGATTCTCGCCGTACTGGCGGCGAGCCTGCCGGCCCAGCGCAGCCTGCACAGCCACGTCGCCCGCGTCGCCGCCGACCTGCGCCGCGACGGGCTCGCGGGCGGGCGCGTCGCGGTCTCGATGATCGTCGGGCGCGATCCCGAGAGCCTCGACGAGGCCGGCATCTGCCGGGCCGCGATCGAGAGCCTGTCCGAAAACTTCTCCGACGGCATCGTGGCACCGGCCTTCTGGATCGGGGTCGGCGGCCTGCCGGGCGGCGCGCTCTACAAGGCGATCAACACCGCCGACAGCATGATCGGCCATCGCACCCCGCGCCACGAAGCCTATGGCTGGGCTGCCGCCCGCCTCGACGATCTCGTCAACCTGCCGGCCTCGCGGCTGACCGGGCTGCTGATCATCCTGGCGGCGGCGCTCCGGTCCGGGGCCTCCCCCGGCGCGGCATGGCGCGCCGTGCGGCGGGATGCGCGCCGGCACCGGTCGCCCAATGCCGGATGGCCCGAGGCCGCCATGGCGGGCGCCCTCGGCCTGCGCCTCGCCGGCCCGCGCACCTACGGCACCACCCGGGTCGAGGATGGCTGGATGGGCGATGGACGGGCGGCGGCGACCCCCGCCGACGTCGAGCGCGCCCTGGCCCTGTACCGCACCGCGTGCGGGCTCCTGTTCGGTCTCGCGGCCCTGCTCCTCGCTCTTTTCACCGGCGCCCTGCTATGAGCGCGGCACCCCCCCTCCTCCGGAGACCCGCCATGATCCGCCGCTCGCTCGTCGCCGCCGCTTCGGCGCTGGCGCTCTCAGGCCCGGCCTGGGCGCAGGTGCTGCATCCGGTCGACAGGACCTACACCGTCGCCGAGGGGCTGGCGGGCGAGATCACCAAGCACAGGAGCAAGCCCGCCGAGGACATCAGCGGCATCGCCTGTGCGCCGGCCGAAGCCGGCCCGCGCACCTGCATGGTGGTGGACGACGAGGCGGCGGGCGCCCAGTTCGCCACGCTCCAGGGCACCACCCTCACGCCGGGGGCCGTGATCGACATCGTCGGCCGCAAGCCGCCGAAATCCGCCGTCGGCGCGCCTCCGGTCACGGGCGAATGCACCCTCGGCCAGGGCGCCTACCGGGAGATGGACGGCGAGGCCGTGGCCTATGCCGCCCCCGATTTCTACGTCACCGGCTCGCATGGCTGCAGCCGGCGTGGGCGCGAGTTCAAGCTGTCCACCGGCCTCCTCGCCCGCCTGCGCCCGAACCCGGACGGCACCGAGGCCCGCGTCGAGACGACCTACCGCCTCAACGACGCCCTGCGGACCGCCGACACGGTGGGCGCCTATGCCCTGAAGGACCTCGAGCCGCGCGAGGGCGGCAAGCCGCTGTCCGGCCTCAACGTCGAGGGCCTCGCGGTGATCGGGGACACGCTCTATGCCGGGCTGCGCGCACCGGTGCTGGACGGCACGGCCTTCCTGGTCTCGGTGCCCGTCGCCCCGCTGTTCGCGCCCGGCGACGCGCCGCTCGCCGCCAAGCCCGTGACGATCCCTCTCGCCCTCGGCGCTGATGCCGGCATCCGCGATCTCACCGCCCTGCCGGACGGGCGCCTCCTCGTGCTCTCGGGGCCGACCCGGAACGGCCTGTCCGTGCCCTATGGGCTGTTCCTGGCGGACCTGCCCTCGGGCCGGGTCACGCCGCTCGGCACCCTCGCGCCGCTGGAGGGCGACGAGGCCCGGGGCAAGCCCGAGGGCATCGTCCGCCTCGGCCGCGGCCGGGTGCTGGTGGTGTTCGACAGCGTGCTGAACGGCGGCCCGCGCGAATACGCGGTGGCGATTCCTTAGGAGCGCGACGCGCCACAGGGACCTGAGGAACAGGATCTCAGGGCAGATGGCGGCGTGCGCGAGGCGCGTCCATCTCGGATGGGGCCGGCGTCGGGTCGTTCCTCGCCGAGCCTATTCGGCGCGGACCCGGCGGTGAGCCAAGTCCGTTCCGTCGCTACGACGCCAGCGCGAGCAGCGCGTCGCAAGAGACATGCGCTTCGAGGTGATCGGCGAGACGATCGAGCACCGCCTCGATTCCGGCCTCGTAGGCGAGGCCGCTCGGGGCCGCGCCGAGACGGGCGAGCCAGGCGCCGCGCTGGCGGTCGTCGGCGAACAACCCGTGCACGTAGGTGCCGGTGACGCGCCCGTCGGCCGAGATCGCCCCGTCGTGACGCCCGTCGCGCAGGCGGATCGCCGGGCGCGCCGTGTCCGGCCCGGTGGTGTCGCCCACATGCATCTCGTAGCCCGAGAACGCGACCGCGTCGGGCAGGCTGGTGCCGGTGACGGCAGAGAGATGCTTGACCGGCGTCATCACGGTCTCGATGTCGAGGAGGCCGAGGCCGGCGACGGAGCGGGCCTCCCCCTCGATGCCGTGCGGGTCGTCGATGCGCCGGCCGAGCATCTGGTAGCCGCCGCACAGCCCGAGCACCCGCCCGCCGCGCCGGACATGGGCGCGGATGTCGATGTCCCAGCCTTGGGCGCAGAGGAATTCGAGATCGTCGATGGTGGTCTTCGAGCCCGGCAGCAGCACGAGGTCGGCGACCGGAATCGCCTCGCCCGGGCGGACCAGCACCACCGCCACGTCGGGCTCGGCCCGGAGCGGGTCGAGGTCGTCGAAATTGGCGATGCGCGGCAGCACCGGCACGGCCACGACCTTGCGCCGCGCGCCGCCGGGGGCCGATCCGGCAAGGCCGAGGGCGTCTTCCGCCGGCAGGCGCACCGCGTCGGGGAAGTGCGGGATCAGCCCGAAGCTCGGCCAGCCGGTCGCCGCCGCGATGGTGGCCATCCCGTCCGCGAACAGGGTCGGGTCACCGCGGAAGCGGTTGACCAGGAAGCCCCGGATCATCGCCGCGTCCTCGGCGTCGATCACCGCTTTCGTGCCGACGAGGCTGGCGATGACGCCGCCCCGGTCGATGTCGCCGAGCAGGATCACCGGCGTGCCGGTGGCCCGGGCGAACCCCATATTGGCGATGTCGCCGCGCCGCAGATTGACCTCCGAGGCCGAGCCCGCGCCCTCCACGATGACGAGGTCGGCCTGGGCCTTCAGATGCGAAAAGCTCTCCAGCACCGCACCGAGGAGACGCGGCTTCCAGGCCTGGTAGTCGCGCGCCTTGGCGGTGCCGACCCTGCGGCCCTGGACCACGACCTGACTCCCGGTCTCGCTCTGGGGCTTCAGCAGCACCGGGTTCATATGCACCGACGGCGCCACCCCGGCCGCCCGGGCCTGCAGCGCCTGCGCCCGTCCGATCTCCCCGCCATCGGCGGTGACGGCGGCGTTGTTCGACATGTTCTGCGGCTTGAACGGCCGCACGCTCAGCCCCCGCCGCGCGAAGACCCGGCACAGACCGGCGACGATCAGCGACTTTCCGACATCCGAGCCGGTGCCCTGAATCATGATGGCGCGGGTCATGGCTGAGGCCGCGCCGGAGGGGGCGCGGCGCAGTCGGGATCGACCGGCCGCGCGACGCGATGAAAAGCCAGGATGGCGGCACCGTAGGTCTCGACGACCTCTGAGAATGGCACCCGCTCCGCTGTGAAGAGCACGGCCCGGTGCCGGATCAGATGGTCGGGGATCGCGAGGTTGCCGCAGGTCGCCGCCGGGGGCGGGGCCTGCTCCCACCCTTGCGGCAGGGGCTGCCACAGGAGTTCCGCCCCGATGGTCTGCCGCGTCGTGCCGAGGGCCTGGACCGCCCGGCCGAACGGCGTGTCGGTGGTCTCGAGCAGGCGGTTCATCTCCGGGGTCAGGCGGTCGGGCACGTACCAGTTGTCCGCCTCCGACAGGACGTGGTCGCCGCAGGCGAGCCGCACCTGACGGTAGCGGAGGACGGTGTCGGGGCCGGCATTCAGGCGCCGGCGCGTCTCCTCCGAGGCGGGCTTGTCCGCGCCGCGCTGCCGATTCGCCGCGAGCCGCGGCGTCGCGGCCATGCCGTGCTCGGCGCACCAGCCTTCGAGGGTCGCGGTGGCGGAGCGGCTGGCGAGCAGCCGGGCGTTCAGGCCCTCCACCACCGCCAGGGCCTCGACGCGGCCGAGATAGCTGGCCGGCCAGGCCGGCGCGGTTTCGGCGCAGGCCGGATGGATGCCCGACAGGATAAGGAGCCCGACCGGGCTGAGGGCGAAGCGCATCAGAATTCGATGCCCACCTGGGCTTTCACCCCGGCGGCGAAGTGGTGCTTCACGGAGCCCATTTCAGTGACGAGGTCGGCGGCCTCGATCAGGGCCGGCTTGGCATTGCGGCCGGTGACGATGACGTGGAGGTCGGGCCGGCGCGCCCGGAAGGCTGCCACCACGGCATCGAGGTCCAGGTAATCGTAGCGCAGCGCGATGTTGAGTTCGTCCAGCACCACGAGGCGGATCGTCGGATCGGCCATCAGGTCGAGGGCCTTGGCCCAGGCGTGCTCGGCGGCGGCGATGTCGCGGGCCTTGTCCTGGGTCTCCCAGGTGAAACCCTCGCCGAGGGTGTGCCAGTCGATCCGGTCTCCGAAGACCTGGAGCGCGTGCTTCTCGCCCGTGTCCCAGGCGCCCTTGATGAACTGGACCACGCCGACGCGCCAGCCATGGCCCAGCGCCCGCAGCATCAGCCCGAGGGCCGCCGTGGTCTTGCCCTTGCCGGGACCGGTGTTGACGATGAGAAGCCCCTTCTCGATCGTCTTGCCGGCGACCTCGGCGTCCTGCACCGCCTTGCGCTTCTCCATCTTTTCGCGATGGCGTTCGGCGTCGTTCACGGCGTCCGTCATGGGGTGGCTCCGGCTTGGGGTTTCACGATCAGGGGCAGGCCCGCCACCAGGAAGACGACGTGGTCGGCCTGTCGCGCGAGGCGCTGGTGCAGCCGCCCGGCGGCGTCGCGAAACCGGCGGGCCAGCACATTGTCCGGCACGATGCCGAGCCCGACCTCGTTGCCGACCAGCACCACCGGGCCGGGCGCCGCCGCGCAGGCCGCCAGCAGCGCGGCGGTGGCGGCCTCCACGTCGGCCTCGGCCAGGATCAGGTTGGTGAGCCAGAGGGTGAGGCAATCGACCAGCACCGGCCCGGGCGCAGCGGCCACCGCCCCGGCCAGGTCCATCGGCACGTCCCGGGTGATCCAGTCGGCCGAGCGGCGCTTCCGGTGGAGCGCGATGCGGTCGCGCATCTCGTCGTCCCAGGCCTGCGCCGTGGCGAGGTACAGCCAGGGGGCGGGACAGGCCTCGATCAGCCCCTCCGCATGGGCGCTCTTGCCGGAGCGCGCGCCGCCGAGCACGAGGGTCAGTCTGGGAGGGAGGTTCGGCATGGGCCTCCTGTGCCCGAAATCGAGCCCCCGGGTCAAAGGCCGGAATCCGATCCGGGCCGCGTTGTCAGCGCGACGGCAACCGCGTAGAAGCGTGGATCGGACGGTGCCCCGGCGAAGGGGTGAAAAGGGAATGCGGTGAGGGGGCGACCCTGAAACCGCAGCTGCCCCCGCAACTGTGAGCGGAGACGGGACTGCCATCGGCCACTGGAGCGATCCGGGAAGGCGGCAGGACCAGCGACCCGCGAGCCAGGAGACCTGCCGCCGAGAGTGGACCTGCCATCGAGCGTGGACCTTCCGTCCACCCGATCGATCCGTGACGGCCGCCGGCGGGGCGGCCAGGAGATGAACCGATGTCGACCAACACCCTCGTCCTGACCGGCACCCGCACCAACGAGCGTCTCGGCGCCGTGCTCGTCGCCGCCTTCCTCGGCCTCGGCCTCGTGTTCATGGCGGGCTTCGCCCCCGCGATGGCGCTGCACAATGCGGCGCACGACTTCCGCCACAGCCAGAATTTTCCCTGCCACTGAGCGCCTCCGCTTAAGGCAGACACCCCCATGATCATCCGGCTCGTGTCGGCGGCCCTGGTCGCCGGCTTCCTCGCGGCTGTGGTCGCGACTGGCCTGCAGCTCGCGCTCACCTCGCCGCTCATCATCGCGGCCGAGCGCTACGAGACGCAGGCCTCGGCAGATCCCGCACGCCTGTCGCCCGCCTCCCTGGTCGTGCGCATCCACGGCGGTCACGATCACGGCACCAAGGACCCCTCGGTCGCGGGCGGCGAGGTCGCGCCCGACTGGCAGCCGGGCCCCGGCCTGCCGCGCATGGCCTTCACGGCGCTGGCCACCCTGGTGGGCGGCGTCGGCTACGCGCTGCTGCTCGGCGCCGTGCTGCTCGCCTGCAACCGCGAGCCCAGCCCCGAAACCGGCCTGCGCTTCGCCATCGGGGGGTTCCTCGCGGTGGCCCTGGCACCGGCTCTCGGGCTGGCGCCCGAACTGCCCGGCATGGCGGCGGCGCCGCTCGCCGACCGCCAGTTCTGGTGGGTGATGACGGCGCTCGCCACCGCCATGGGGCTGTACCTCATCGCGATCCGGCGCGCGCCGATCACCATCGCGGGGGGCATCGTGCTCCTGGTCGCCCCCCATCTCGCGGGCGCGCCGGAGACCAGCCACGCCGCCTCGAACCTGCCGGCGGCCTACGCGGCGCAGTTCGCCGCACGCTCGCTCGGCATCGCCTTCGTGTTCTGGGCCGTGATCGGGCTGGCCTATGGCTGGGCCTGGGGATTGTTCGGCAAGGCCCGGACGGCCCATGCCTGACCAGTTGCAGGATCAGATACCCAAAGACTCGCCTCGGACGGACAGCGCCGCCGTCACGCTCTACGTCTGCGCCACCTGCCGAGCGGCCGGGGACGTCTCCGAGCCACGCGCCGGGGCGCGCCTGCTCGCCGCCCTCCAGGAGGCGGTGAGCGCGGGCGGTCATCCGGGCATCACGGTCGAGAGCGTCGAGTGCCTCTCGGTGTGCAAGCGGCCCTGCACGGTGGCGGTCGCGTCGCAGGGGCGCTGGACCTATGTCTACGGCGATCTCGATCCGGTCGCCTCGGCCGGCATCATCCTGGACGGCGTCGCGCTCTATGCCGAGACGCCGGACGGCATCGTACCGTGGAAGGCCCGGCCGCAGGAATTCCGCAAGGGCGTCGTCGCCCGTATTCCGCCGTTCCCGCCGCCGCTCCCGCCCACATTCCCGCCGCCCGTCGCGGCGGCCCCCCATCCGGACGCCGCCGAATGACTCTTGTCGCCAAGATTCCCTGCACGATCGTCACGGGCTTCCTCGGGGCCGGCAAGACCACGCTGGTGCGCCACCTCGTCGAGAACGCCAACGGCCGCCGCCTCGCGATCATCGTCAACGAGTTCGGCGATATCGGCTTCGACGGCTCGTTCCTGGCGGCCTGCGGCATCGAGGGCTGCGGCGACGAGGACATCGTCGAACTGGCCAACGGCTGCATCTGCTGCACCGTGGCCGACGATTTCGTGCCGGCCCTGAACAAGCTCCTCGACCGGGCCGATCCGCCCGAGCACATCCTGATCGAGACCTCGGGCCTCGCCCTGCCGAAGCCCCTCGTCCAGGCGTTCCAGTGGCCGGCCATCCGCTCGCGGGTGACGGTGGACGGCGTGGTCGCGGTGATCGACGGACCGGCCGTGGCGGCCGGCTTCTTCGCCGACGATCCGGCGGCTCTGGCCGCCCAGCGCGCCGACGATGCCAGCGTCGACCACGACAACCCGCTGGAAGAGGTGTTCGAGGACCAGCTTCTCTGCGCCGACCTCGTGGTGATGAACAAGGCCGACCTCCTCGACGAGGCCGGGCGCGCCAAGGTTCGGGCCGAGGTGCTCGGGCACCTGCCCCGCGCGGTGAAGATGGTCGAGGCCGAGCACGGCCGCCTCGACCCGCGTGTGATCCTGGGTCTCGAGGCTGCGGCCGAGGACGACCTCGACGCGCGCCCCTCCCATCACGGTGAGGGCGAGGACCACGACCACGACGATTTCGACTCGGTGGCCCTCCCGGTTCGGTCCGCCGTCACCGCCGAGGATCTGGCGATCCGCGTCGCCCGCGCCGCCGAGACCGCGGGCGTGCTCCGCATCAAGGGCTTCGCCGAGGTCACCGGCAAGCCGATGCGCCTCGTGGTCCAGGGCGTCGGCGCGCGGATCAGCCATCATTACGACCGGCCCTGGAAAGCCTCCGAGCCGCGGGACGGCCGCCTCGTCGTCATCGGCCTGAAGGGCTTCGACCAGGGCGCCGTCGCCGAGGCACTGGCGGGATGAATCGCCGCGCGGCCCTGCGGCCCGTCCCGGCCGGGCTCCGCCGGCGGCGGCTGCCGCTCGCCGCCCTCGGTCTCGCGGCCCTGCTCGGAATCGGGGGCTGCCGGGATGCCAGGCGGTCGGACACGCCCGCCGGCGCACCGGTGAGCGCCGCATCCCCGGCGCCCCGAACCGCGGTCAAGCTCGCCTATACCCACGAACTGACCATCGATCTTCCGGCGGATCGCGTCGGCGCGCACTTCGCGGCGGCGCGGGACCGCTGCGTGACCGACACGGTCCTCGACTGCACCCTGATATCGGCCTCGTTCGGCGAGAGTTCACGCCCGTCCGGGCGTCCCTCCGCAAAGCTCGACATCCGCCTTCCGCACAGCGCGGTCGCGGCCTACCTTGCCTTCGTTACGGCGCCCCTTCCGGGGGAGCAGGCGAGCGATGTCATCCTGCAGCGCCAGGCGACCCGGGCCGACGACCTGACTCCGACGATCGAGGATGGCGTGCGGCGGCTCGCCCAGCGCAAAGCCTACCGCGAACGCCTCGACGCCCTGGCCGCGAAACCCGACACCCGCGTCGAGGATCTGATCCGGATCGCGCAGGAAATCGCCCAGGTTCAAGCGCAGATCGAGGAGGACGAGGCCAAGCAGCGCGGCCTCGAGCGGCGCGTCGAGACCGAACTCATCGCGCTCTCGTTCCAGGCCGACCAGGCACGCGCGGGTCCCCTCGCTCCGTTGCAGGAGGCCTGGGCCAGGGCCGGCACCATCTTCGGGGCGAGTGCCGGCGCGGCCTTGCTCTTCGCCATCTGGAGCCTGCCCTGGCTCCCCCTCGTCGCTCTCGCAGTGCTTCTGTTGCGCGGCCTCTTGCGTCTGCGCCGCCGCCGTCGCGGCGGCCTGCGCAGGCCCCTGTCGGAGGAGCGGCCATGAGGCCGCGGCACCCGCCATGCACCTGATCCGCATCGATACGGTCTCCCTCGACGAGGGTGAAGCCGCGGTCGATCTCGGTCAGGCGCCGGGCGACATCGTCTTCCTGTCCTTCACCGATTCCGACCTGTTCGGCATGGGTCAGGCCTTCGCGAAAACCTTTCCGGCGGGTTCGCCCGAAGCGCCGACCCTGCGGCTGGCCAAGCTCGCGAAGCTGCGCCACCCGATGTCGGTCGACCTCTACGTCGATGCGGTGATCGCCAAGGCCCGGATCGTCGTCATCCGCTGCCTCGGCGGCCTCGATTACTGGCGCTACGGCATCGAGCACGCGAGCGCGGCGGCGCGGGCCAACGACGTGATCCTGGTGGTGCTGCCGGGCGACGACCGGCCCGACCCCCGCCTCGACGGCTTCTCCACCCGGCCGGACCTGGCTCCGGACCTCGACGCCTATTTCCGGGCCGGCGGCGCGGAAAACCTGCGCCGCCTGATCGGACGCCTCGCCGCCGAGATCGGATCGGCCGGGCCGGTCGAGCCGCCGCTGCCCCTGCCGCGCGGCTTCATCGCATGCCCCGGCTGCGGTCCCGTCGACGACGCGCAGGCGCTCGCGGCCGGGCGGCCGTTCCAGACCCTTCCGGCCGAGGCGCCGCTGGCGCTGCTGGTGGTCTATCGCTCCAGCGTGCTGTCCGGCGACACCGCGCCGATCGCCGCGCTCGGTGCAGCGCTCCAGGCGCGCGGCCTCGCCGTGATGGCCGTGGCGGTGTCGAGCCTGAAGGACCCGGCCGCGACGAAGCCTCTGCGGGCGGCGATCGCCGCGCACGGTCCCGCCATCGTGATCGCCGCCACCGCGTTCTCGGCGCGGGAGGACGCGGGCTTCGTCCTCGATGCCGCCGATTGCCCGGTGATCCAGGCCTTCAGCATCGGTGCGGCGCGCGACGCCTGGGCCGCCTCCGCCCGCGGCATGGGCGCGGCCGATCTCGCCATGCAGGTCGCCCTGCCGGAATTCGACGGGCGCCTCTCCGGGTTCCCGATCGGGTTCAAGGAGGAAGGTCCGGAGAGCCAGGGATTCGCCGAGCGCCGGGCCGTGCCGCATGCGGACGGCATCGCGGCCTTGGCCGACCGGGCCGCCGCCTGGGTCCGCCTGGCCCGCCTCCCCCGCACGGAACGCCGGCTCGCCCTGGTGCTCTCGGATTATCCGGCGCGCGGCGGGCGCGCGGGCTTCGCGGTCGGCCTCGACACCCCGGAGAGCGCGCGCGCGATCGTGGCGGATCTGGCCGAGGCCGGCTACGCGGTCGGCGACCTGCCGGAGAGCGATGCGCTGATGCGGGCGCTCACCCGGGGGCCGAAGGATTGCGTCGTGTCCCTCGACGCCTATCGGACCTGGCTCGGCACGCTGCCGGACGACGCCCGCGCGGCCGTCGATGCCGAATGGGGGCCGCCGGAGGCCGACCCGGCCTGCCGGGACGGGGCCTTCCGCTTCGGGACCGTGCAGGCGGGGGCCATCGCGCTGTTCCTCCAGCCCGATCGCGGGCGGGCGGCGGACCGCAAGGCCGCCTATCACGACCCCGACGCGGTCCCGACCCACGCCTACCTCGCCTTCCACCTCGGGCTGCGCACCCGGTTCGATGCCCTGATCCATCTCGGCACCCACGGCACCACGGAGTGGCTGCCCGGCAAGGCCGTGGCGCTCTCGCCTGCGTGCTGGCCGGCGCGTTCCATCGGGGCGCTGCCGGTGGTCTATCCCTTCATCGTCGACGATCCGGGCGAGGCGGCTCCGCTGAAGCGGCGTCTCGGCGGCATCGCCCTCGGCCACCTGACGCCGCAGACCGGCGTGACCGGGCTCGACCCCGACGCCGCGCGCCTGCGTGACCTCGTCGAGGAATATTCCGACGCCAGCGTGCTCGATCCGCGCCGCGCCGCGATCCTGGCGCGGACCATTCTCGACGAGGCCGCTTCGGCCGGCCTGCTCACCGGCGCCGGGATCGATACCGGCACGCCGATGCCGGATGCGCTGGCGGCCCTCGACGCGCATCTGTGCGACCTCGGCGAAGTCACCGCCCGCGACGGGCTGCACGTGTTCGGCCGAGCCGGAGCGGAATCCCCGGACGACGTGGCGGCCTGCGCCGAGGGCGAGCGCCTCGGCCTGCTGCGCGCCCTCGACGGCCGTTTCGTGCCCCCCGGTCCCGCCGGCTCGCCGTCGCGCGGACGCACCGACGTGATGCCTACGGGCCGCAACCTCGCCACTCTCGATCCACGCAGCCTTCCGACCCGGGCCGCCACCCTGCTGGGGGCCAAGGCCGCCGACGCGGTGGTCCTGCGCTACCTGCAGGACGAGGGCGCCTATCCGGCCCGGATCGTGATGGACCTCTGGGCCTCGCCCACCCTGCGCACGGGCGGCGAGGACATCGCCCATGCGCTGGCGCTGATGGGCGTTCGCCCGGTCTGGGACCATGCCTCCACCCGCGTCACCGGCTTCGAGGTGCTGCCCCTGGCGCTCCTCGACCGTCCGCGCATCGACGTGACGGTGCGGGTGTCCGGCGCGTTTCGCGACACCTTCCCGGAAACCCTGTCGCTGCTGGCCCGCGCCGCCGCGGCGGTGGCTTCGCGGGACGAGGAGGACGACGAGAACCCCCTCGCGGACGCTCGCCGCCGCGGCGAGGCGGCGTCCCGCGTCTTCGGCGCGGCCCCTGGGCGCTACGGTGCCGGAGCCGGCGGGCTCGCCCTCGACGGGGCCTGGGACAGCCGCGACGATCTCGGGCGCGCCTATCTCGACGCCACCTCCTACGCCTATGGCGGTGCGACGGACGAGGCGGATGCGGGCTTCGCCGAACGCGTTGCCCGGGCCGATGCCTACGTGCACGCCTTCGACGTGGCCGAGCGCGACCTTCTCGACGGCGACGCCGCCGTGGAGGCGATGGGCGGATTCTCGGCCGCCGCCGCGCTGACGGGGGGGACCCCGGCCCTCTATAGCCTCGACGTCGCGACGCCCGAGACGCCGAAGGCCCGCACCGCCCGCGAGGACGCCGCCCGGCTGATCCGGGGACGCCTCGCCCATCCGCGCTGGATCGCGGCGCAGCTCCGGCACGGCTATCGCGGCGCCCAGGAACTGGCGCAGAGCGTCGATGCCGTGTTCGTGCTCGCCGCGGCCACCGACGCGGTCTCCCATGCCGATCTCGACCGGCTCTACGGCGCGATGGTGGCCGATCTCGACACCTTCGAGACCCTGCGGGCGGCCAATCCGGAGGCGGCCCGCGCCATCCTGGAGCGCTTCGACGACCTGCGCCGGCGCGGCCTGTGGCAGACCCGGCGCAACGCCATGGCGGCGGACGAATTGCTGCGCGAGGCGGCCGAATGAGCGTGCCCTATCGCGTGGCCCCCCAAACGCCGGGCCGGCGCGTGTCCCCGGAGGCCCCGAGCCGCCGCGGCTGGTGCCCGAGCCTCGCCCGGCCGATGCCCACCGGCGACGGCCTGCTCGCCCGCGTCCACCCACCCCTCGGTCGCCTCACCCCCGCCCAGGCCCGGGCGGTGGCGGACGGCGCGCGCCGTTTCGGCAACGGCCATATCGACGTGACGGCACGGGCCAACCTGCAGGTCCGCGGCGTCACCGAGGCGACCCGGTGCGGCCTCGCCGAGAGGCTGGAAGCGGCCGGGCTCGGCGATGTGCGCCATGACGGGGGGCCACAGCGCCTGACCCTGACCACGCCGCTCGCCGGCCTCGAACCGGATGCGGGCGCTGATGTCCCCGCGCTCGCGCGGAAGATCGAGGCGATCGGGCTGGCGATTTCCGGGCTGCCGCCGAAGACCCTGGTGGCCGTCGAGTCGGCCGCAGGCGGGATCACCCTCGGCGCGGCGGAGGCCGATCTTCATCTCGTCGCCACGCGAGAGGGCTTGGCGCTGCATCTTGCCGGCGACGCGGCGTGGTGGGGTCTTTCCGGCGCGGAGGCCTTGGTCGTCGTGGATGCGGTCCTGCGCCTCCTGGCCGCGAGCGGGCAGCGCCGGATGCGGGATGTCCCGGCCGAGACGCGCAGGCACGGCCTGGAGCAATTCGGCCTGCGCCGGGTTCCGCCCTCCTTCGAAAGGTCCGGCCCGCGCCCGGGCGTATTCGCCCTGAATTCCGACCGTCCGGCATCCGCCGACCCGGTCGTGTCCCGTTCGCCAGCGGATGGTGCCCGCGCTCTCCTTGTCGATGCCCCCTTTGGGCGCTGCAGGGCCGATGCCCTCGACAAGCTCGCCGATACGGCGGCCGCCGCCGGCACCGACGGGTTGCGCCTGTCGCCGACGCGGGGCTTCCTTCTCGTCTACTCCGAGGTCAGTGCCGCCGAGACCGCGCGCGAAACCCTGGCCGCGGCCGGCTTTCTGACCCGGGCCGACGATCCGCGCGGCGCGGTGGCCGCCTGTCCGGGCGCCCCGGCCTGCGCCTCCGGCTCGACGCCGACCCTGGACGACGCCGCCCGCCTGGCGGAGGCGTTCCGGTCCTTCGCCACGCGGGGTCTGCGCGCCCATGTCTCGGGCTGCGCCAAGGGCTGCGCCCATCCGGGAGCGGCCGACCTCACCCTGGTGGGGCGCCACGGGCTCTACGACGTGGTGATCTCCGGCCGGCCCGATGCCTTGCCGGCGACGCACCTCCCTTTCGAGGCCGCGCTGGAGCGCGTAAGGAGGGCGGATTCGGCATCGTCTCTCGCCCAGATCTTCCCGCACCCTTCGCCAGGACCCGGACCGTCATGAGTTCCCGCCTCGACTACCTGCGTGACGGAGGGGAAATCTATGCCCGCTCCTTCGCGATGATCCGGGCGGAGGCCGATCTCGCGCGCTTCCAGGGCATTGCCGAGCGGGTCGTGGTGCGGATGATCCACGCCTGCGGCATGACCGACCTGCCCCGCGACGTGGAGGTTTCCCCGGATTTCGCGGAGGCCGGCGAGGCCGCCCTGAAGGCCGGCGCGCCGATCCTGTGCGACGTCCGCATGGTCGCCGACGGCGTGACCCGGGCGCGGCTGCCGGCCGATAACCGGGTGATCTGCACCCTGAGCGATCCGCGCGTGCCCGCCATGGCCGCCGCCATGGGCACCACCCGCTCGGCCGCCGCCATGGAATTGTGGCGCGAGCACCTGCCCGGCAGCGTGGTGGCGGTGGGCAACGCCCCGACCTCGCTGTTCCGGCTCCTCGAACTCCTCGACGAGGGCGTGGCGCCTCCCGCCGCCGTCATCGGCATCCCGGTCGGCTTCATCGGGGCGGCGGAATCGAAGGAGGCCCTGGCGCGCGACGGCCGGGTGCCCTTCATCGTGGTGCACGGACGGCGCGGCGGCAGCGCCATGACGGCGGCGGCCGTCAACGCGCTCGCGCAAGAGATCGAGTGAGAGATCGAGTGATGGACGCGAGCGAGGGGCTTCCCCCCGAGGCGGCGGAGCGCACCGAGATGCCCCGCCTGGCGACCACCGGCACCCTGTTCGGCGTCGGCATGGGGCCGGGTGAGCCGGATTACCTCACCGTCCGCGCCGTACGGGTGCTGGAGCGGGCGCCCGTGCTGGTGCATTTCTGCAAGAAGGGCCGGCGCGGCAATGCCCGCACCATCGCGGACGCGGTGCTGGCCGCCGAGCCGGCGCGCGAGTGCCCGCTGGTCTATCCCTACACCACCGAGCTTCACCCCGAGCATCCCGACTACGTCGCGGCGTTGGCCGCCTTCTACGACGACGCGGCCGCCCGCCTCGCCGACCATCTCGGCGCGGGCCGGGACGTGGCGATCCTGTCGGAGGGCGATCCGTTCTTCTACGGCTCGTTCATGCACCTGTGGCGCCGCCTCAAGGACCGCTTCCCCGTGGAGGTGGTGCCCGGGGTCACCGGCATGTCCGGCTGCTGGACCCGGGCCGGAACCCCGATCACCTGGGGCGACGACGTGCTCACCGTGCTGCCCGCCACCCTGGCGCAGGCCGACCTGGTGGAGCGACTGCGCGCCACCGACGCCGCCGTGCTGATGAAGCTCGGCCGGCACCTGCCCAAGGTGCGGGCGGCGCTGGCCGAAGCCGGCGTGCTGGAGCGCGCGGTCTATGTCGAGCGCGGCACCATGGCGGGCGAGCGGGTGATCGCGCTCAAGGACAAGCCCGACGACGACGCGCCCTACTTCTCGATGGTCCTGCTGCCCGGCGAGGGGCGCCGCCCGTGAGCGGTTCGCTGACGGTGATCGGTCTCGGACCCGGCGATCCGCGCCTACTGACGGCAGCGGCCCAGGCCGCCCTGGACCAGGCCGAGGACCTGATCGGCTACATCCCCTACGTCGCCCGGGTTCCCGAGCGGCCGGGCCTGATGCGCCATGCCAGCGACAACCGGGTCGAGGTCGACCGGGCGCGCCACGCTCTCGAACTGGCCGCCTCCGGCCGGCGCGTGGCCGTGGTCTCCGGCGGCGATCCCGGCGTCTTCGCCATGGCGGCCGCCGTTTTCGAAGCGGTGGAGGCCGGCGACCCGGCCTGGGCCAGCCTCCCCATCACGGTCGAGCCCGGCATCACCGCCATGCTGGCGGCCGCGGCCAGGCTCGGCGCGCCGCTCGGCGGCGATTTTTGCGCGATGTCCCTGTCGGACAACCTCAAGCCCTGGGAGGTCATCACCGCCCGGCTGGAGGCCGTGCTGCAGGCGGATTTCGTGGTGTCCCTCTACAACCCGATCTCCTCGGCCCGGCCCTGGCAGCTCGGCCGGGCCCTCGATCTGGCGGCCGGAATCCGGCGCGGCGACACACCAGTGGTGTTCGCCCGCGCGGTCTCGCGCCCCGACGAGGCGATCCGGATCCTCACCCTCGATCAGGCCCGGGACACCACCGCCGACATGGCCACCGTGGTGATCATCGGCGCTTCGGCGACCCGGCTGATCCCGCGCGGCGACGCCACGCCCTTCGTCTACACGCCGCGCAGCGTGCCGGCCGCGTGATGCGCGGGGCGGCGCAGGCCTCAGAGGATGGCGATCCGATCCAGCGCGGCCGTCACGTCCGGCACGCTCGGCACCTCCGGTTTGTGCGGTCTGGCGACCATGATCACCGGCAGCCCGAGCGACCGCGCGGCGGCAATCTTGCCGTAGGTGGCGCTGCCGCCGGAATTCTTCGAGACCAGGACCTCGATCGCGCTCCCGGCCAGGAACGCCGCCTCGGCGGCCTCGTCGAAGGGGCCTCGGGCCTGGATCGTGCTCAGGCGCGGCACCGCCAGATCGACGCTCTCGATGGCGCGGACGACGTAGTCGTGCTGGGGCGCGGCCGCGAAGGCCGCCACCTCCTGACGCCCGATGGTGAGGAAGACCCGGCGCGGCGCGGGGCCAAGCGCTCGGGCGGCGGCCTCCATGTCGGGCACCTCCGTCCAGTGGTCGCCGGACACCGGCTGCCAGGCCGGACGCCGGATCGCCAGCAGGCGCGTGCCGGTGCGGGCACAGGCCTCGGCGGCGTTGGCGCTCATCCGGGCCGCGAAGGGATGGGTCGCGTCGACCACCAGATCGGTGCGGTCCTGGGCCAGCCACGCGGCCAAGCCATCCGCGCCGCCGAACCCGCCGATCCGGGTCGGCACCGGCTCCGCCTTCGGCTGGCTGGTACGGCCGGCGAGCGACAGAGTGACGGCGTGGCGGTCTCCGCACGCCAGCAATCCGCGCACCAGCGCGCCGGCCTCGCCGGTGCCGCCCAGGATCAGAATCCGCATGCTTTCGCCGTCCATGGGGGCGTTCTCCATGACCGATGACACCGAGTCCACCCCGCGGCCGGCGGCGCCCTGGCTGACCATCGTGGGCCTCGGCGAGGACGGACGCGCGGGCCTGAGCCCCGCCGCCAGCGCGGCCCTCGACGGCGCAAGCCTGATCTATGGCGGGCGCCGGCACCTCGCCTTGGCGGCGCCTCTGGCGGCCGAGACGCGGATCTGGCCCAGCCCGATCGCCGAGGCCTATCCGGGTCTGCTCGCCCGGCGCGGAACATCGACCTGCATCCTCGCCACCGGGGACCCGTTCCACTACGGCATCGGCGCCGAAATCGCCCGCCTGATTCCGGCCGACGAGATGCGGGTTTTTCCCCATCCCTCCGCCTTCAGCCTCGCCTGCGCCCGCCTCGGCTGGCCGATGGCCGAGACCGCTTGCCTGACCCTGCACGGCCGGGCGCTGCCCCGGCTGATCCCGCATCTCCAGCCCGGCGCCCGCCTCCTGGTCCTGACCTGGGACGGGACGACGCCGGGGGCGGTCGCCAGCCTGCTGCGCGAGCGCGGCCTCGGCGCCTCCCGCCTGACCGTCCTGGAGGCCATGGGGGGCGCGCGGGAACGCCGCCGCAGCGCCCTGGCTGACGGTTTCGCCTTTCAGGAGATCGACCCCCTCAACACCCTGGGCATCGAGGTCGTAGGATCGCCCGAAGCCCGGGTCGTTGGCTTGAGTCCCGGCCTCGACGATGCCTGGTTCGAGAATGACGGCCAGCTCACCAAGGCCGACATCCGGGCCGTGACGCTGGCCGCCCTGCGTCCGCGCGCCGGCCAGACCCTGTGGGACATCGGCGCCGGGGCCGGCTCGATCTCGATCGAGTGGATGCTGCGCCATCCGAGCCTCAAGGCCGTCGCCATCGAGGGCAGCCCGGTCCGGGCCGCCCGTATCGCCCGCAACGCCGACCGGCTCGGCGTACCGGACCTGCGGGTGGTCGAGGGCCGGGCCCCCGACGCGCTCGCCGGATTGCCCGAACCCGACACCGTGTTCATCGGCGGCGGCATCACCGTGCCGGGCGTCCTCGATACGGCTCGGGCCGCCCTGCGCCCCGGCGGACGCCTCGTCGCCAACGTGGTCACCCTCGAGGGGGAGGCGGTGCTGCTCGCGGCCTTCGCGCGCCAGGGCGGCAGCCTCAAGCGCCTCGCGGTCGCCCATGCGGATCCGGTCGGGCCTCTGCACGGCTGGCGCAGCGCCATGCCGGTGACGCAGTGGAGCTGGGTGAAGGCCTGATGCCGGGCGATTCCGGCCCGCCCCATCCCAATGCGCCCCATCCCGCCCCACCTCATGCCGGCCCACCTCTTGCCGGCCCACTTCATGCCGACCCTCCTCATGCCCGTGCGCCCGACCTCATCGCCGGGATCGGCTTCCGCCGCGCGACCCCGGCCGATGAGATCCTCGCGCTGGTGGCACGGGCCTGCGACGCGGCCGGAGTGCCGCTCGCCCGCGTGGCCCGCCTCGCCACCGCGGCCGACCGGGCCGGGGAGCCCCCGATCCGCAGCGTCGCCGACGCCCTGGGCCGTCCCCTCGACGCCATCCCGTCCGAAGCCATGATCGCCGTCGACGCGCAGGTATCCACCCGCTCGCCGCGGATCGAGGCCTCGCGCCGGGTCGGCTCGGTGGCGGAAGCCGCGGCTTTGGCCGGCGCCGGGGCCGGGGCGACCCTGGTGGTGCGGCGAATCGCCAGCGCCGGGGCGACCTGCGCCCTTGCGCTTCGCGCACAATCCGTCACGCAGGGCTCATGACCGTTCACTTCATCGGCGCCGGTCCAGGCGCGGCCGACCTCATCACCGTGCGTGGGCGCGATCTCATCGCGCGCTGCCCCGTCTGCCTCCATGCCGGCTCGCTGGTGGCGCCCGAAATCCTGGGCTGGTGCCCGCCGGGCGCGCGCGTCGTCGACACGGCCCCCCTCGACCTCGACGCCATCGTGGCCGAATGCGCGGCCGCCCACGCGGCGGGCCACGACGTGGCGCGCCTGCATTCGGGCGACCTATCGATCTGGAGCGCCCTGGCCGAGCAGACCCGCCGGCTCACGCAGGCCGGCATTCCCTTCACGGTGACGCCGGGCGTGCCGTCCTTCGCAGCCGCCGCCGCGCTGCTGCGACGCGAACTCACGGTGCCGGGCCTTGCCCAGTCCGTGGTTCTCACCCGGACCTCGGGGCGGGCCAGCGCCATGCCGGAGCGCGAGACCCTCGCGGCCTTCGCCGCCACCGGCGCGACGCTGGCCCTGCACCTGTCCATCCACGTCATCGACACGGTGGTGGCCGAGCTGACGCCGTTCTACGGCGCCGATTGCCCGGCCGCGGTGGTGTTCCGCGCCACCTGGCCCGACGAGCGCGTGCTGACCGGAACCCTGGCGACCCTGGCGGGCCAGGTGGCGGAGGCCGGCCTGGAGCGAACGGCGCTCATCTTGGTGGGACCCGCGCTCGACCCGGCGGAGTTCCGCGAAAGCGCCCTGTATTCGCCCGACTACGATCGCCGCTTCCGCCCCACCGGCAGTACCGTGCTGGGAGAGAGCGCGGCCGGCGAACCGGCGACGGGAGAGCGCGCATGAGCGTGCCCGGCCTCCTTGTCGCGGCGCCCCGCTCGAGTTCGGGCAAGACCACCGTGACGCTGGCGCTGATGCGGGCGCTGGCCCGGCGCGGACTCGCCGTACGGGGCGCCAAGTGCGGACCGGACTACATCGACCCCGCCTTCCACCAGGCGGCCACCGGGCATCCGAGCTTCAACCTCGACAGCTTCGCCATGCCCGAGCCGATGCTCGATGCGGTGGCGGCCCTGGCGGCCACCGGCGCCGACCTCGTGGTGGCCGAGGGGTCGATGGGGCTGTTCGACGGTATCGTGGCGCATGAGGGCCGGACGGGGGCGAACGCCGACATCGCGGCGCGCTACGGCTGGCCGGTGATCCTCGTCCTCGACGTGTCGGGCGCGGCCCAATCCGCCGCCGCCCTCGCCCTCGGCTGCCGGGCCTACGATCCCCGCATCCACATCGCCGGGGTGGTGCTGAACAAGGTCGCGAGCCCGCGCCATCGCCGTCTCGTGGAGGCGGGCCTGAGCCGCATCGGCATGCCGGTGCTCGGCGCCCTAATGCGCGACGCCAGCCTCGTCCTGCCCGAACGGCATCTTGGCCTCGTCCAGGCCCGCGAGACCAACGACCTCGAGGCTCGCCTCGACCGGCTGGGCGACCTCGCCGAAGCGGGGCTCGACCTCGACGCGATCCTGGCCGCCGCGGCCGGTGCGGCGCCCGGCCCCGGCTCGGGCACCCTGCCCCGGCCGCCGGGCCAGCGCATCGCCCTGGCGTCCGATGCGGCCTTCTCGTTCCTGTACCCGCACATGGAGGCGGGCTGGCGCGCGGCCGGGGCGGAACTGGTCCCGTTCTCACCACTGGCGGACGAGGCGCCGCCCGCCGATTGCGATGCGTGCTGGCTGCCCGGCGGCTATCCGGAGCTGCATGCCGGCCGTCTGGCGCAGGCCGATCGTTTCCTCGGCGGCCTGCGCGACTTCGCGCAGCATAAGCCGGTCCACGGCGAATGCGGCGGCTACATGGTCCTCGGCGAAAGCCTGGAGGACGCCGCCGGCGTGACGCACGCGATGGCCGGGCTGCTGCCCGTGGCGACGTCCTACAAGGCGCGCCGCCTCCATCTCGGCTACCGGGTCGCGACGCTTCTGGCCGAAGGGTCCCTCGGCGGAGCGGGCGCGCGCCTGGTCGGGCACGAGTTCCACTACGCCAGCGAGCGCAGCGACGCACCGACGCAAGAGACCGGCCTGGCTGCCGTGACCGACGCGGAAGGCGTGCCCCTCGGCATCGCGGGGCACCGGCGCGGCTCCGTCACCGGCAGCTTCTTCCACTGGATCGGGTAGGGCCTCGACGCGAGCCCCTACTCGGCAGCGGCGGCGGGCTCGGGGGCCTGCTTGCCCATCTTGGCGGCGGTGCGCACGATCGCCAGCACGTCGCGGCGCAGTTGATCGTCCTCGATCAGCGCGTAGGCCCGCAGCAACTCGATGGCGCCCTGCGCACTGAGGAAGCCGAAGACGTCCGACTGGGTGCCGCCGACTTCGTCCTCCTCGAAGAACGCCGAGACCGGAACCTCGAGGAGACGGGCGATCTCGCGCAGGCGACCGGCGCCGACGCGGTTCTGGCCCTTCTCATACTTCTGGACCTGCTGGAAGGTGACGCCCACGGCAGTGCCGAGTGCGGTTTGACTGAGGCCGCGCGCCTTGCGCAGTGCGGTGATCCTCAATCCGACGAGGCGATCAACGTCGGTAGTCTGCTTCGGCATCATCTCTCGATTCAGTCCCTAAAGAAATTCCCGCTCGGCCTCGCTCCCGGAAGGGCTGGGAGAATTGAGCGCTTTCGTACAAAGCTGTGCAGGACACCCCAAGCTCATTCATCACGAAACAAAGGCAGTCGAACGTCAATTTCACGAGCTCTGTGAGACTATCCTTGTCTGCCGTCAAATGCCACTGGGCGTTTTACTCCGCATCAGCATCGGACCTGACCATTCTGACAGCTTGACCACAAAGCCGGCACGGATTGCAAGCGCGACGTTGTGATCTCCAAGCCGAGATTCGCTGCATTGCGCTGTCATTCGCAGCACGAAACCCTTCGGCGTCACCTTCGGTAACGACACGGATCGGGGTTCAGGCGGGGCGGCTCCGGCCGCGGCCGCGACGCATGCGCCGAATCCGATGGTCTTTCCCCGGCCGGCGCCCCAGATTCCCTTCGTCGATGGGGACCGCCCCGGACGCCCGAAAACCCAGGTGGATCATGTTTATCGCAATGAATCGCTTCAAAGTCGTCAAGGATGCGACGGAAGATTTCGAGCAGGTCTGGCTCGGTCGTGACAGTCATCTCGGCGAGATGGCGGGCTTCGTCGAGTTCCACCTGCTGCGCGGACCCGAGCACGAGGACCACGTCCTCTATGCGTCGCACACCATCTGGTCGTCGAAAGCCGATTTCGAGGCGTGGACCCGCTCGGAGCAGTTCCGCAAAGCGCATGGCCGCGTGCCCTCGACCAAGCCCCTGTACCTGGGCCATCCGCAATTCGAGGGATTCGAGGCGATTCAGACCGTCGCGCGCCCCGATTCGGAGGCCGCGGCGTAGCGCGCGGCTCCTATTCCCGAGGACGGGACCCGTCCGCGACCCCGCGCACCTCCGGCGTCGGGCCGGCTGTCGTGGCCGAAACGGGGGTCAGCGGCTGGCGAGGCGCGGCAGCAATGCCGCGCTGAGGCCGATCAGCGGCAGGTAGGCCGAGAGGGCGTAGACGAACTCGATGCTGGTGTGGTCGGCGACTTCGCCCAGGATCGCCGCCCCGAGCCCGCCCATGCCGAAGGCGAAGCCGAAGAACAGGCCGCCGACCAGCCCCACCCGGCCGGGCAGCAGTTCCTGGGCATAGACCAGGATCGCCGGCATCGCCGAGGCCAGGATCGCCCCGATCGGGATCGTCAGCGCCACCGTCCAGGCCAGGTTGGCATGGGGCAGGATCAGCGTGAACGGCAGCACACCGAGGATCGAGCCCCAGATCACCGGCTTGCGGCCGACGCGATCCCCGATCGGGCCGCCCAGGATGGTGCCGGCGGCGACCGCGCCCAGGAAGACGAACAGGTAGACCTGGGACTGTGCCACCGACACGCCGAAGCGATGGATGAGATAGAACGTGTAGTAGGACGAGAAGCTCGCCATGTAGAAATACTTGGAGAAGATCAGCGTCAGCAGGATCGCGACCGTTGCGACGATGCGGGCGCGCGAGAGCGGCGTGACCGTCCCCGCGCGGGATCGCGCCGGCGCCCGGGCACTGGCGGCGAGCCGGTCCCGGTACCAGCGCCCGACGATGCCGAGGACGATGATGCCGGCGAGCGCGGCCAGGGAGAACCACGCCACGCTGGACTGGCCGTGCGGCACCACGATGAAGGCGGCGAGCAGCGGGCCGAGAGCCGTGCCGGCATTGCCGCCGACCTGGAACACCGATTGGGCGAGCCCGTAGCGCCCGCCGGAGGCGAGGCGGGCGACCCGCGAGGCTTCCGGGTGGAAGATTGCGGAACCGATCCCGACGAGGCCGGCCGCGAGCAGCAGCACGCCGTAGGTCCAGGCCATCGAGAGGAGCAGGAGCCCGACCAGGGAGGCGGCCATGCCGAGGGCCAGGGAGAACGGCATCGGGCTCCGGTCGGTATAGAGCCCGACGACCGGCTGCAGCACCGAGGCGGTGAGCTGGAACACTAGGGTGATGAGGCCGATCTGGCCGAAATCCAGGTGGAAGCTCTGCTTCAGCAGCGGATAGATCGCCGGAAGCAGCGACTGCACCAGGTCGTTGAGGAGGTGCGACAGGCTCAAGGCCGCGAGGATAGCATAGGCCGTCCCTCGGGCGGCGCTGGCTGGAGCCGGCGACGCAGGCATCGACTCGACGGTGTCATTCAGGGTCGGGGACATCGGAATTCCGTCACGCGCCGGGACGACGCACAGGTTTCTTTACCGTCACGCCGCGCAGCCGGAGGGCGCGCAGCAACGGCAATCTCGAGGCCGCCCGGAGACAAACCAAGGTTGCGCCAGAACAGCGCCGACACTATGCGCCGTGCTTGTCCACACCTGACGCGCGAAATCAACCGAAACTCGGCCCCTGTTCATCTCCAGTTGTTTTCTCATCGAGCAGTAGAGACGCCTCCCGGGCAGGCCGGATCGGAATCCCGGTCTGTACAGCGCACAGCCCGGCCGTCTAATCCTGCGGCGTTGCGGCAAGCCATGGTGACTGTCGGGCTGATCGCTCCCGGTGATCTCGGAACACTGCCGAGAAACGTCAGGTCCGGTCTTTGCTGAGTCTATCGCAGAAACCAAGATTGAGTCGCATTTTGTCTCAACTTGGGACAGTCTTCGCATCAGGACGGGACATGGCGCTCCAGATGTTTCACGATCGGATCCCGGAGGCTTTCGAGAAGCTTCCGGTCACGCGCGCGCGCCGCGATGTCTGGGCGGCTCTCCTGCCCCGTCGCCGGCGGGCGGCGTTCCGCATGGGCCTGTCGGCGGCGACGGCCTGTGTGGATCTTCTCACCATCTTCACGGTCGCGGCCTTGGTCGACGTCACCTATTACGGCGGGCTCGTCGGTGCGATTCCCGAGGTCAGCACCAGCGGCAGCTTCGAACTCTCGGTGCTGGTCGGATTGTTCGTCCTCCTGACGCACATCGTGCGCGAGGATTACCGGATCGAGACGCTGCTGGCGGACCGGCCCCACCTGCGACGGACCGCGACCGCCTGGGTCGGAGCCTGGGCCATCGTCCTGGTGATCGGCTTCGGCACCAAGACGACCCACGATTATTCGCGCCTCGTCTCCCTGGGGTTCTTCTTCACGGGGTTGCCCGCGATGTTGCTGGTCCGGTGGGGCATGCTCAGCCTCGTCCGCAAGGCCGCGACACCGAACTCGGCCTCCACCAACCGGGTTCACCTCGTCGGCTACGAGGAGGATATCGCGCGGTTCTATGCCCACAACGACGCCGAAGCCCTCGGCCTGCGGGTGATCGGAACGAGCTACCTGCGCCGGATCGACACGATGGGCGACGACGAATCCCGCCGTGCCCAGCTGTCGGAGGATCTCGACCTCGCGGTTTCGGTGGTGCGCTTCCTGCGCCCGGACGACGTCTTCATCCTGGTGCCGTGGTCGGCATCCGCGGACATCGAGCGCTGCATCGACGCCTTTCTGCGCGTGCCGGCCGCCCTGCATCTGCGCCCCGGCGCCGTGATGGACCGATTCCCCGACCTCAAGCTCGCCCGGGTCGGCGGCCTGTCCGGCATCAACATCGGACGGCGCCCGCTTCAGGCCGGCGAACTGTTCCTGAAGCGCAGCCTCGATCTGGTGCTCGCCCTGATCGCCCTGGTGCTGCTCAGCCCGCTGTTCCTCGTGGTGGCGGTGCTGATCAAGCTGGACAGCCCCGGTCCGGTGTTCTTCCGGCAGAAGCGCTATGGCTTCAACCAGCAGCCCTTCGGCGTCTTCAAGTTCCGCAGCATGAAGGCCGCCGGAGACGCGGTGTTCAAGCAGGCGACCCGCAACGACAGCCGGATCACGCCGGTCGGCCGGGTTCTACGCCGCTCGAACATCGACGAGCTGCCGCAGCTCTTCAACGTGGTGCGGGGCGAGATGTCTCTCGTCGGCCCCCGCCCGCACGCCCTCGCGCATGATCGCAGCTTCGAGAACCGCATCGCCCTCTATGCGCGCCGTCACAACGTCATGCCGGGCATCACCGGATGGGCCCAGGTCAACGGCCTGCGCGGCGAGACCCTGACGGATCTCGACATGGAACGGCGCGTCCAGCACGACCTGTACTACATCGACAATTGGTCGGTCTGGTTCGACATCCGGATCATGTTCATGACTGTCTTCTGCGCGCGCGCCTACAAGAATGCGCGCTGAGGGGAAACGGCGCCCGAAGCCGGCCCGCCGCTCGCGTCTTTCGTTTGTCGTGTCGGGATAACCGGCCTCCACGGATCCCTGACAAACGCTAGTCGTCGGCGGACCGCAGACGACATGCGCCGCACTCGCCCTCGACTTCGAGGATCCGGCTCGTCGGCTTGAAGCCGACCTTGGCCAGGGTGCGCCCGAGCTGATCCTCGACTTCCGGCGACGTGGTCTCGTCGATGGTTCCGCAGTTGCGGCAGATCAGGAAGACGAGGCCAGCCCCGTCCGTGTGCGCGTGGCCGCAGGACACGAAGGCGTTCCGGCTGGCGATCCGGTGGACCAGTCCGTGCTCCGTCAGGAAGTCGAGGGCGCGATAGACCGAGACCGCCGCCACGCGCCGGCCGGGCTCGCTCAAGGCCTCGGCGATGTCGTAGGCTCCCATCGGCCGGGTCTGGCCTGCCACCGCCGCCAGCACGTCGCGACGCAGGCGCGTAAACTGGAGGTCGCGCTCGCGACACAGGCGCTCCGCCCGTGCGATCGCCTCCTGCGCGCCGCCGCAACCGTGGTCATGCGTCGCCGCATGGTCGTGCATGGTCTGCCCCGCGAACCCGGACCGTTGAACTGGCCGAGTGTTACAGTGTATCATCACCAACATAAGCCGACGCTTCCGTTCGGGCAAATGATCCATCCGTGACCCGACCCCCGCGTCCTCCCGTGTCCCTTCGCTCTCCCGCGCCCCTGCGCCGCTCGCTGTTCCAGGCCGGCGCATCGCTGCGCTTCGCGGTGGCCTTCGCCCTGAGCCTGCTGCTCTGGGGCGCCATCCTGTGGGCTTCGCGATGAGGTGCCGATGAGCTGCGACGTTCCCGGCGCCATCGCGCTCCGCGGGTTGACCCTCGGCTACGACCGTCACCCCGCCGTCCACCACCTCGAGGGAATCATCCCGCCCGGCGCCCTCCTGGCGCTGGTCGGGCCGAACGGTGCCGGCAAGTCCACGCTCCTGAAGGGCATAGCCGGCGAGATCCCGTGCCTGGAGGGCCGGATCGAACGGCCAGGGCTGGATGAGGCCATCGCCTACCTGCCGCAGGCCGCCGAGATCGATCGCAGCTTTCCGCTCAGCGTCCTCGATCTCGTGGCGATGGGATTGTGGCGTCGTCTCGGACCCTGGCGCAGCGCGCGGCGCCACCAGTCGACCCTGCTGGAGGCGCTCGCCACCGTGGGCCTCGCGGGTTTCGAGAAGCGCCTGATCGGCACCCTGTCGGGTGGCCAGTTCCAGCGCGCCCTGTTCGCCCGCCTGATCGTGCAGGAGGCTCGCGTGCTCCTCCTCGACGAGCCCTTCACCGGCGTCGACGGGCGAACCACCGCCGACCTCCTCGGCCTCATCGGCATCTGGCACGGACAGGGCAGGACCATCGTGGCGGCCCTGCACGATCTCGGACAGGTGCGGAGCCACTTTCCGCACAGCCTGCTGCTCGCGCGCGAGGCTGTCGCCTGGGGACCGACCGAACGGGTGCTGACGGCCCCGAACCTCGCGCGCGCCCAGAGCCTGTCGGAGGCCTGGGACGAGGATGCGGCGGTCTGCGCCGGGCACGATGCGGGCGGGACCGAACCGGCCCATCGACACGACCATGCGGGTCCGCACGACCATTCCGGACACCCTTCTTCCGCGCACGACCACCACGGGCACGCCGCGTGATCGACCTGCTGTTCGGCCCCTTTCTCGAATTCGGCTTCATGCGCCGGGCGCTCGTCGGCTGCCTCGCGCTGTCGCTCTCGGCCCCGCCGGTCGGCGTCTTCCTGATGCTGCGGCGCATGAGCCTGATGAGCGACGCCATGAGCCATGCCATCCTGCCCGGGGCGGCCGTGGGCTTTCTCGTGGCCGGACTGTCCCTGCCGGCCATGACCCTGGGCGGCCTCGCGGCCGGCCTCGCGGTGGCGCTGATGGCCGGCTTCGTGACCCGCTCCACGGTGATCAAGGAGGATGCGAGCCTTGCGGCCTTCTACCTGATGTCGCTCGCGGGCGGCGTCCTCCTGGTGTCGTTGCGCGGATCGCAGATCGACCTCCTGCACATCCTGTTCGGCAGCGTCCTGGCCCTGGACGATCCGGCCCTGTGGCTGCTCGGGGGCATCGCCACCGTGACCCTGTTCGGCCTGGCGGCCCTCTACCGGCCGCTGGTGATGGAATGCGTCGACCCGCTGTTCCTGCGCACGGTCAGCCGGGCCGGCGGGCCGGTGCATTACGCCTTCCTCGGCCTTGTGGTGATGAACCTCGTCGGCGGATTCCAGGCCCTGGGGACCCTGCTAGCCGTGGGGCTGATGCTGCTCCCCGCCATCGCGGCCCGGTTCTGGGCGGCCGACCTGTCCGGGATGATCCCGGTCTCGGTGCTGATGGCGATCCTGTCGAGCGTGATCGGGCTCAACGTCTCCTACCAGGCCGACGTGCCCACCGGACCGGCGATCGTGCTGGCGGCCGGGGCGCTCTATCTGGGGTCGATGCTGGTGGGACGCCGCGGCGGCCTAGTCTGGCGGCTGTTCCGCGCCCGGCACCTCGAAGCCTGACGGCGCGAGGCGCCACGGAGGGCCCCCTGGTGTGGGAAGCGCCGCCGGCGGGGGCAGGCGCGGCTCAGAGGTTGAGCAGGCTCATGATGCCGGAGATGATGGCGTAGACGAAGCCGGCATTGAGGAGGACGCCGACCGCCCCGATGGCAAGGCCCCCCATCACCACGACGCCGTCGCGCTCGACGAGGCCGAGGCCGACAAGACAGATGGCGAGGCCGAGGGGAATCTGCCCGACGATCGGCGCGGCCACGATCAGCGCCAGCGACAGGGTGAGGAGCAGGAGGCCGACGCCCCGCATGCCGAGGCCGGTTTCGAACAGGCTCATGCGCGGACGGGACCAGTGCTCGAGCCGGCGCAGGAGCGGCACGGCGCGGCTCGCTGCGCGCTCGACGTCCCGGCGGGCGACAGACCGGCGCAGCAGCGCCCGCGGCAGCCAGGGCGAGGCCATGCCGGCCGTGATCTGGATGGCCACCAGCAGCAGCAGCAGCCCGCAGACCAGCGGGATCGGCGGCGGCATCGGCAGGCAGTTCGGCAGCCCGAGAATGACGATGAGGAGCGCGAAGGCACGATCCTTCAGGACGGCGACGATGTCGCCGACGGTCAACCGCTCACCCTCCTGCTCGGCGAGCACGGTGAGAACCTCGGAAGTTCTGGCAGCGGGTGACAAGAATGCTCGGCCATTGGCGACTGTCCTGGGCCGGGCTGTAGCCGAGTTGGGAGCCTAGGCCAAGCGGCGCATCCGCACGCCGCGCGATGACCCTCGGGTGATTCGCCGAAACGTGACGCCGCGCCGCCAAGAGCAATACAATCTCAGATTGAATAACCGAAAATCCATTTCCGTGAGGTACGAAGATTGGGTCGGAAGCGGCCGGGCCTGTTTCGAATCGTCACGATACTTTCTTATAACCTGAAAATTCCAAGCCTGTTCTTGATTTCCATTAAATTGAGTCAAACACTACCGGCTTCGTATACCATGAAGCAGGCAGGCGGTGCGTGTGCGCGCGGGGCTTTTGGGCGGAGCCAACCGCTGGATGGGACCCGTCGCGGGCCTCGCCGGTCTGGTTGCATCCGCGCCGACCGCGCCGGTTCGCGGGGCGGAGTTCGCCGGTCCGTCCCCGGCATCGGTTCTTCTCTTCGGGAGCCTGGAGGCCGGGCCCTCCGTCTTCGTCACGACAGGCGCCAAGGCGGCGCTGGATCGGATCGACCGGGAGGGGTTCGTCGCCCTGGCCAGTGTGGGCGGTGGTCAGCGTCGGGAAACGGCAGGCATCCGCGCCACCACCATCGGAGCGGTCGTGTTCGGCTATCAATGGTTCGCCGATTGGGGCGTGGTCGCACTCTACGCGGGACCGGAAGGCACGGCGGACGTGATCTATGGCTGCGGCTGCCTGCGGGCGCTGCCGCCCCGCTTCGGCCTGCGCCTGCACGGGGAGATCTGGGCGCGGCCCAGCGACGAAACTCTGTTCGTCGCCACCCTGATCCTCGGTAGTACGCGCGCCAGTGCCTGGGGCCGGGCCGCCTGGGGGTATCGGGCCTTGGGCGACTGGGTTTGGGGCGCCTATCTCGGACCGGAGGTGTCGTTCTACGGAGACGAGACCGGGTACCAGAAATGGGGTGCGGGCCTTCACGCCACCGATGTCGATCTCGGCCGGGTTCACCTCAGGCTCTCGGCCGGGCTGCAATTCGCCAGCGAGCGGCAGGATACCGGCCCCTATGTCGGGCTCACCGTCTGGTCGCCCTGGTGACGGGCGCCTCGGCGCGCCGTCGGAGGTTCGGGGAACGCGGGACCGCGAGGTCGAGGGTGCCCTGCTCGGTGGATGTCGGGCCGACCGGGGCGCCGTCACCGAGGCGATCGAGAAACCGGGACGCCTCCGCGACGATCGCCGCCCGCCGGGCCGCGTCCATGCGCTCAATCGCGCGGTAGGGCATCGCCAGGCGGGGGTTGTCGCCCAGACGGTCCGCGTGCCGGATGAGGAAGGCCCAGTACAGATAGTTGAACGGACAGGCCTTCGGACCGGACTTCTGGGCGACGTCGTAGGCGCAGGATCGGCAGTAATCCGACATGCGGTTGATATAGGTACCGGAGGCCGCGTAGGGCTTCGAGCCCATCACGCCGCCATCGGCCCACAGCACCATGCCGTGGACGTTGGGCAACTCGACCCACTCGTAGGCATCCGCGTAGACCACGAGGTACCATTCCTCGATCTGGGCCGGCGCGATCCCGGCGAGGAGGGCGAAGTTGCCCGTCACCATCAGGCGCTGGATGTGGTGGGCATAGGCGTGGGTCCGGGTGGCGTCGATGCACTGCGACAGGCAGTTCATCTCGGTCTCGCCGGACCAGTAGAACCACGGCAGATCGCGGCTCGCCGCGAGGGCGTTCGAGGTCGCGTAATCCGGCATCCGCGCCCAGTAGAGCCCGCGCACGTATTCGCGCCAGCCGAGGATCTGCCGGATGAAGCCCTCGACGCAGTGAAGCGGCGCCGCACCCGTCCGATAGGCACGCTCCGCTGCCCGGCAGACTTCGCCCGGCGTGAGCAGGCCGGCATTGAGCGCAGCCCCGATCAGCGCGTGATACAGGAAAGGCGCGCCGCTGCGCATCGCATCCTGATAGTCGCCGAAGCGGGGAAGACAGACAGCGAGGAAGTGCTTGAAGGCCGTGAGGGCCTCGCCGCGCGTGACCGGCCAGGCGAAGGCGTCGGTTGTGCCGAAATGATCCGGGAATTCGGCCTCTACCAGGGCGATCACCTCCCGGGTCACGGCATCGGGCGGGAAGCCGAGGCGTTCCGGCAGGATGTGGCCCTTCGGCAGCCCCTTGCGGTTTTCCGGGTCGAAGTTCCAGCGCCCCCCGACAGGCTCGGCCCCATCCATGAGCAGGCCGGTACGCCGGCGCATGCCGCGGTAGAACGTCTCCATGCGCAGGCTGCGGCGATCGCCCGCCCAGGCGGCGAACTCCGCCCGGGGACACAGGAAACGGTTGTCGTCGCGGATCTCCACCGGCAGGCCGAGATCGTCGCGCCAGGCCTGCATCATCTCCCAGACCCGCCACTCCCCCGGTTCGGTCACGACGATCCGGTCCGGGGCGTGGCGTGCGATCGCCCGCTCCAGCTCCCCGGTGAAGCTGCCGGTGTTGCCGGGCGCATCGAGCCGGACGTAGTCGACGGCGATCCCCTCCCCGTCCAACTCCGCCGCGAAGTGGCGCATGGCCGAGAACAGGAAGGCGATCTTCTGCTTGTGGTGGCGCACATAGGTCGCCTCGGCGCGGACCTCGACCATCAGGACGATGTCGTGGTCCGGGTCGAGATCCGTCAGGGTGGCGATGCGACGGGTGAGCTGGTCGCCGAGCAGGAGCCTGAGGGTGCGGATGGCGATCAGCCCTCGCCGCGCGCGGCCGGGCGCGCGGCGACCGGATTCGACATCCCGACCGGCGCCGTGTCACCCGTCGCGTCGGCGACCTGGTCCCGCCGCAGAGGCGCTTCCAGCCTGGCTACTCTCAACTTCGACGCTCCCAATTCGCCGCCGATCGGGTAGGTATGGCGAAAGCCGGTGACGGGGAGCCGTCGTCGCGCGGGATCGACCGATCCGTGACGTCGCAGGACCGCCGAGGGGCCCATGAAGTTCGCCTTTGCCGGCATCGATTTCCTCGGCGGCGTGTTCGAGGCCTTGATCGGGGCCGGCTGGACGCCGATCAAGCTGTTCACCCGCCCCTGCGACGGGCTGTACGATCACAACGAGGCGGTCGTGGCGAGCGCTCGCCGCCACCGCATTCCGATACAGCTCTCGCGGTTGAAGCCCGAGGATCTTGCCGCGCTGGCGGACGCGCAGGGGCGCGACTGGGCGCTGGTGGTCGCCGGCTATCCCTGGATGATCAGGGGCTGGCGGGGTTCTGCCGCCTACGGGCTCAACTTTCATCCGTCGCCGCTTCCGATGGGCCGGGGACCCTATCCGCTGTTCAAGGCGATCAGCGACGCCCAGTCCGAATGGGGCGTCACCGCCCATGTGCTCGCCGAGGAGGGTTTCGACACGGGCGACATCCTGGCCCAGGAACGCTTTCCCCTCGGCCCCCTGGAATCGCACGAGACCCTGCTGGCCAAGTGCCAGATGGCAGCGAGCCGCATCGCCTCCGGTCCCATCGCGCGCGATCTGCCGGCCCTCTGGAAGGCGCCCGTGCCCCAGGGCACCGGCTCGTACTGGCCGCGAGTGACGGATGCGGATCGGACCCTGGATTTTCGCACCGAGGTCGACGCGATCCTCCGCCGGGTACGGGCCTTCGGCACTATCGAGACGATCGCGCGGATCGGCGAGAGCCGGGTCTACGTGGCGGCGGCGGAGGGCTGGCGCGAGGCGCACCGCCACCCGCCCGGAACCGTGGTGCAGCGCTATCGCCGCCACGTCGTCGTCGCCGCCCGCGACGGCTTCATCCAGCTCAATCGCTGGAGCCCCGTCCCGGCGACGGAGGTCGGGCATCTCGGGCGATAGGCATGCGACACCGGCTCTTCAGAGCGCAAGGCCGCGCACGCTCCGCCCATGGACCAGTGCAAGGATCAGCACACCGTCCGGGATTTCCTCATAGAGGATGACATGGCTCTCGAACTCATGTCGCCGTACGCCTTCCGCGAGCCGATGGGCGGGACGTCCCAAGGCCTGGATTGTCGGCGAGGAGGCGAAAGCAGCGATCAAGGCCTGTTCGATAGCGCTGGGCCTGAACGTCCCCGAAATTTTGAAGCCCGAAGACGAAGAGGTCGAGAAGATCGTCATCTGCCCTTTGCGTCAGGCGATACTCACCCACGCCTCGATCCGCGCGCCAGATCCTGTGCCTGCGCGAAGATCGCGTCGACGTCACGCGGACTGGAGCCGCTGGCCCGAGCCTCGGCGACGCTCTGGCGGAGATCATCCATCGTCATGGCCATTCCGCGCCGCTCCCGATCACGCCGGATCAGATCGGCAAGATAGGCGCTTGAACTGGCGTAGGCGCCGGTCCGGACCTGAGCGTCAACCCAATCCGTGATCGGATCGGGAAGGGAAACGGTCATGGTGGCCATCAAGCCCCCTTTTCGATCGATGCGCTGCACCCGACGATATCACGATGAAGCCGGTTGCGGCGCGAAGAATGGACCTGATCCTCATGGCGCGCATGCGCAAGAAAGCCGACCTGCCCACCAAGATCTGCGTCCAGTGCGGCAAGCCGTTCGCGTGGCGCAAGAAGTGGGAGCGCGTCTGGGACGAGGTCCGCTACTGCTCCGACCGGTGCCGGGCGGAGGCCAAGCGCGGCGCCCGCGCGGGGGAAGCCCAAAGCTGAATCCGAGAGTCTTTCGTTTTCGTTTGTCGTGTCGGGATGACCGGCTTCCGCTTGTCCCTGACACACTTCTAGCGAAGCGCGTCGAGGCCGGCGGGGGTGTCGACGTCCTGGGTCACGCCGACATCCATCGCGATCTCCAGCACGTCGGTGCGTCCGGCCAGCAGGCGCCCGGCGCCCTGGTCGCCCGTGAGGGTCGCGAGGGCGGGACCGAGCCGAGAGCGGTTGAGCAGGACCGGGTTGCCCCGCTGTCCGCCATGGACCGGCACCACGGCGGAGGGCGCCGGGTCCGCTTCGCGAAACGCCTCGGCGAGACGCGTCAGGTGTTGGGGCGTGACGCGCGGCATGTCCCCGAGAAGCACCAGGACCGCCGCGACCTCGGCCGGGAACGCGGCGAGGCCGGCCTGGAGCGAGGTCGAAAGGCCCTGCGCGTAGTCCGGGTTCATGACCGGGACGAGATCGAGCCCATCGAGGGCGGCGCCGACCCGGTCGGCATGGGCGCCGAGCACCGCAACCACCGGGCCGAGCCCCGAGCCGAGGGCAGCCTCGGCCACATGGCGCACGAGGGGCTGCCCCCCGAGGGCCTGCAGCAGCTTCGGCTCCGTCCCGAAGCGGGTCCCGCGCCCGGCGGCGAGGAGGATGAGGCCGAGGTCAGGCATCGTCCTCGGCCGGGCTGCCGCCGGAGCGGGGCTGGGGCCGGGACACGATCTCCATGAGGAGCCCGCCGACGCCGAGGCCGACGATATCCGCGCGGGTCACCGCGAGGCCGGCCAGCAGCCGGTGCAGCACCCAGTCGAAGCCGTTCTCCTTGGGCGAGCGGGCACAGCCCGGTGCGCCGATCACCGGCACCTCGGCCACCGCCCCGACCAACAGGAGGTTGCCCGGGTCGACCGGCATCCCGAGATGCTCGACCCGCCCGCCCGCCGCCTCGATCCCGGCGGGAATGACGTCGCGCCGGTCGGCGATGGCGGAGGCGCCGAACACCACGACGAGTTCGGCCCGATCCTCCGCCACCGCCGCCCGGATCGCGTCCGCCACCGCTTCGCGGCGATGCGAGACGCGGGCCTCGGCGACGAGATCCGCCCCCGTCGGGGCGAGCCGGTGGCGCAGATTGTCCAGCGTCTTGTCGATGGTCGTGGGCTTGAGCCCCGGCAGCAGCGTCGAGACCACGGCGACCCGGCGCAGGCGATAGGGCGTGACCCCCAGGGCACCTCCGGGCGCGGCCCGGCAGGCCCGCGCGAGAGCCTCGCCCGAGACCGCGTACGGAATGATCTTGACCGTGGCGACCATCTCGCCGGCCACCACCGGCTTGTGGGGAGCCAGGGTCGCCACCGTGATCGCCTCGTCGACTCCGTTGACGGCGTCGATGGCAGCCCGATCGATGCGCAGCAATCCGGCGCTCGCCGCGTGCAGGTTGCAGCGCCCGGTGAAGGGCGGCGCGCGGTCGAGATGCGGGCCGGCGAGATGCGTCGCGAGGCGCTCGGCCGCCGCATCCTCGGCCACGTCGCCGGGTTCCAGGGTGACGGCGACGAGCTCCGACAACCCCGCCGCGTCGAGACGCGCCGCATCCTCCGCGGGAATCACCCGGCCCTTCCGGAGGGTGACGTCGTGCGCCCGCACCGTGTGGGCGGCGATCAGCCCGGCGGCCTCCCGGGTAGGAACGGCGCCGAACTTCACGGGGCGTCCCCGAGGCGCGGTGCCCGCAGCGCGGCAATGATCTGGGCCAGGATGGACACCGCGATTTCGGCCGGGCTGACGGCGCCGATGTTGAGCCCGATCGGCGCCGCGATCCGGCCGATCTCGGCTTCCGAGAACCCGGCCTCGGTCAGGCGGGTGACGCGGGCCGCGTGGGTTTTGCGCGAGCCGAGGGCGCCGACGTAGAAGCAATGCGCCCGCAGGGCCGCGACCAGCGCCGGATCGTCGATTTTCGGATCGTGGGTCAGGGCCGCCACCGCGCAGTAGCGATCGAGGGGTGGAACCGGCCCCGCGAAGGCATCGTCCGGCCATTGCGCCACGAGGTCGACGCTGGGAAAGCGCTCCGGGGTCGCGAAGGCGGTGCGCGGATCGATGACCGTCACCGCGAGGTCGAGGGCCTGGGCCATCGGGACCAGGGCCTGGCTGATATGCACCGCGCCGATCACCACCAGCCGCACCGGCGGGGCCTGCACGGTGAGGAAGACGCGGCGCCCCTCGGCCTCCGCGAGGCCGCTCTTGCCGGAGGCGAGATGCCGGGCGAGCAAGTCTGCGAGCGGGTCGCCGGCGATCTCGGCCTCCCGCACCACGCGCTGGGCGCCGCCGTCGAGGTCGGTCACCAGGATGGCGGCGCGGCGGGCGGCCCGTTCGGCATTGAGAATCGCGAGGGTTTCGAGCTGCATGGCCGCGCCTCAGGCCACGGGCTCGACGAAGACGCGGATGCGCCCGCCGCAGGACAAGCCGACCCGCCAGGCGGTCTCGTCGGCAACGCCGAATTCGATCACCCGCGCCCGCCCGTCGGCAATCGCCTCAAGACCTTCGGTGATCACCGCCCCCTCGACGCAGCCGCCGGAAACCGATCCTAGGAAGTTGCCCTCGCCATCGACCACGAGATGGCTGCCCACCGGGCGCGGCGCCGACCCCCAGGTCTCGATGACGGTGGCGAGCGCCACGGCGCGGCCCTCGCGCCGCCAGGCTTCGGCGGCGCCCAGGATATCGTTGAGGAAGATATCGTTGAGGGCGATATCGTTGAGGCGGTCGGTCTCGGTGGAGAGCATGGTCCTGACGAACTCCGGCGCGCGATTGGACCCGGCAACGGGACCCCTGACCCACGAATTAAGCGCCCGCGCGGCGGGGACAATGCGGCCTCGCGAACGATCGCGCCAGGGCGTGACTTCCCGCACCGACCCGCCGGCCCTATCCTGAGTGCCGGATTCTCACCGTCACGGACCTGCCCTCCCGATGCTCAGCCCGCGCGCCCAGGTCATTTCGCGAGCGTTCGCCTTCGGGCTCGCGGCCTGGTCTGTGACAATGGCCGGGCGCGCCGAGGCCCAGGTGCGGATCGGCGTGTCGGCTCCCCTGTCCGGCCCGGATGCGGCCTTCGGCCAGGGGGTGCGGCTCGGGGCCGAGCAGGCGGTTGCCGATCTCAACAAGGCCGGAGGCGTCAACGGCCAGCGCCTCGTCCTGGTGGTCGCGGACGATGCGGGCGAGGGCAAGCAGGCCCTGGCGGTGGCCCGGCGATTCGCGACCGACCGGGTCGGCCTCGTGGTGGGCCCTTTCGGTGCCGGAGCCGCCGGTCTCGCCATGCCGGCCTACGCCGAGGCGGGCATCGTCGCGGTGACGCCCGGGACCACCGATCCAGGACTGACCGGCAAGGGTCTGTGGAACGTCTTCCGCACGGTGCCGAACGAGTCCGAGCAGGGCACCGTCGCCGGGGCCTATCTGGTCGGCCACCATTCCGGGCAGCGCATCGGCATCGTCCACGACAAGAGCCTGTTCGGACGCGGCCTCGCGGAGATCGTCAGTCGGGCCTTGAAGGCGGCCGGACAGCCGGAGGTGGCCTTCGAAACCCTGAACCGGGGCGAGCGCGACGTCTCCACCCTGGTCGCCCGCCTCAAGCGGGCGCGGGTGGAGGTGGTGTATTTCGGCGGGCTCGCGCCGGACGCGGCCGTGCTCCTGCGGGCTTTGCGCGACGCCGGGGTGAGCGCGCCCCTCGTCGGAAGTGACGGGCTCCTCGATCCGGCCTTTCCGCAGGGCGCCGGGCTGGCCGCCGAGGGCACGGTGATGACCCTGGCACCCGAGCCGCGCCGCCTGCCCGAGCCGAAGGGAGCCAAGGCACCGCGGACGGCCGAGGCGAATGCCGTTGCGGCCCAGGCCTACGCCGCCGTCGAGGTTCTGCGCCAGGGCGTCGAGGGCGCCGGCTCCGCCGACGGACAGGCGGTTGCCGCGTTCCTGCACCAGGGCCGCCCCATCCGCACGATCCTCGGCGACCTCGCCTACGACGCCAAGGGCGACCTCAAGGCCGATCCGCGCCGGCCGACCACCCTGCTGCAGGTCTGGAAGCGGACGCCCGACGGCCGGATCGACTACGCCGGCAACACCGTCACGCCGTGAGACGTCGCGTCCGTGGACCGGTGCCGGCGCGATCCGCCGTCAAGCCACCCTGAAGGATTCATCCGGCCGGCCATCCGCCCCGCCTCCCCAGCCCCGATTCCGGCGCGACATCTCCCCGTCGTGCCGAACCTTCGACCACAGCATGCCGCTTTCGTCGGCCCTCGCCTCGGGAAAAGCTTGCTTCGGAGCGGTCCGGACATTATGTCGGGGCAACGCTCGCCGGTGTTGCGCATCCGATGGGATCGGACCCGCCGCCCGCCGCGTTTTGCCGAACGGCTTCGTTTTGTGTCCCGGGTCGCCCCTTTTCAGGCCGTCCGGCTGGAGAGTGTGGATGGCGAAAGAAGAGTTGATGCAGTTCGACGGTCTCGTGATCGAGATCCTGCCGGACGCGCGCTATCGCGTGCAGCTCGACCAGGGGCACGAGATCGTGGCCTATACGGCCGGCAAGATGAAGAAGAACCGCATCAAGACTCTGGCCGGCGACCGCGTCACCGTCGAGATGTCGCCCTACGACCTGGAAAAGGGCCGTCTCGTGTTCCGGCACAAGGACGAGCGCTCCTCCGGCCCCCGTCCGCCGATGCGCGGCCAGTTCCGCCGCCGCTGATCCGACGCATCCGCGATGCCTCTCCGTTTCGAGAGGCATCGATCGACGAACGCGTATGCGTCCAGGGGCTCCGAGGCGGTGTCGAGAGCGTGCGCCTCGCCCGCTTCACGCACCGATGAACTTGATGAAGGCGGTGCCCACCCCGAACAGGGCCGGACCGACCGCCATCCTGGACAGGGCAATCCGCCAGGGTGCGAGCATCCTGTCCCACTCGCGCGTCATGGCCTCGGCCGTCAGCTTTTTTGGCTCGGCGACGAATTTTTTGCTTTCCTCGCGTGCGCGCCGGATGCGTCCGATCCGCTCCTCGAGGTCAGGCGTCAACGGTGTTGGACCCTCGCCCATCGGGATCGTCTTTCGTCGCGTGGAATCGCGTAGCTGATCCTGCCCTCCTCCCGTGAGGGATCCAGCGCGCGCGTGTGATGCGCGCGCTGGATGTTTTCCTACTTCCCGAACCGCTCGAACTTCGGGAAGCTCCGGGTCATCAGGGTACCGGCATCGGAGCGGTGCCCCATCCATTTCTCCAGGATACCCGCCTGGGCGAGCCGGGCCTCGCCGCCGGTCTCGCGCCAGGGCAGGCCCTCCGCCAGGGTGAAGATGTGAGCGTCGGTGAGCGCGGTCTGGCGGCAGCGCTGCAGGCGTACGCCCTTGCCGCGCACCATCTCGGGCAGTTCGCTCAGCGGAAAGACGAGCATCAGGCGGTCGGCGCTGCACACCGCGATGTGGTCACCGGCAGCCGGCACCAGCACGGCGGCGGTGGCCGGCGAGTCGAGGCCCATGATGCCCTTGCCCTTGCGGGTGTTGGCCACGAGCGCATCGGCCGGGGCCAGGAAGCCGCGCCCGTCGGTCGCCGCCACCAGGACCTTCCCGCCCGGTTGGTAGGGGATGGCGGCGACGATCTCGGTGCCGTCGTCGAAATCCACCATCAGGCGGATCGGATCGCCGAAACCGCGCCCGCCCGGCAGCTTGGCCGCCTCCAGGGTGAACACCTTGCCGTTCGAGGCCAGCACCAGGATCTTGGCCGTGGTCTCGCTTGGAAAGGCCAGCTTCAGGCCGTCATCGCCCTTGAAGGCGACGCCCGAGAGATCGGCGACGTGGCCCTTGAGCGCCCGGATCCAGCCCTTGTTCGAGACGATGACGGTAATCGGTTCGCGCTCCACCATGGCGGCGGTGAAGTCGATGCCGGCGGTGTCCGGCGGGTTCTCCAGGGTGGTGCGCCGGGCGCCGATCTTGGTCTCGGGTCCGAAGGTCTTCTTCACCGCGCGGATCTGCTTGGTGATGTCGGCCCATTGCAGCTTGTCGGAGCCGAGCAGCCCCTCGATCCCCTCCTTCTCCAGGGTCAGAGCGTCGAGTTCGCGCTTCATCTCCATTTCTTCGAGCTTGCGCAGGGAGCGCAAGCGCGTGTCGAGGATGGCGTTGGCCTGGATCTCGGTCAGCGCGAAGCGTTTCATCAGGGCGGGCTTCGGCTCGTCCTCCTCGCGGATGATGCGGATCACTTCGTCGAGGTCGAGATAGACGATGAGCAGGCCGCCGAGGATTTCCAGGCGGCGGTCGATCTGACCGAGACGATGGCGCGAGCGGCGCTGGAGCACGACGCGGCGGTGGTCGAGCCACTCGCGCAGCGCCTCGGCCAGGCCGATGACGCGGGGGACGAGCCCGCCCACCAGCACGTTCATGTTGAGCGAGATGCGCGATTCGAGCTCGGTGAGCCGGAACAGCGATTCCATCAGGATCACCGGATCGACGTTGCGGGCGCGCGGCTCCAGCACGATGCGGACATCCTCGGCCGATTCGTCGCGCACGTCGGCCAGCAGCGGCAGCTTGCGCTCCTGCAGCAGCTCGGCGAGCTTCTCGATCAGGCGCGCCTTCTGCACGCCGTAGGGGATCTCCGTGACCACGATGGTCCAGGTTCCGCGTCCCAGATCCTCCTTGGCCCAGCGGGCGCGCACGCGAAAACCGCCGCGCCCGGTGCGGTAGGCCTCGGTGATCGATTCGGCGCTGTCGATCAGGATGCCGCCGGTGGGGAAGTCCGGTCCCTTCACGAAGGTGAGGAGTTGGGCCGAGGTCGCCTCGGGATGACCGATCAGGTAGAGCGCCGCGTCGCACAGCTCGGCGGCGTTGTGGGGCGGGATCGAGGTCGCCATGCCGACCGCGATGCCTTGGCTGCCATTGGCCAGCAGGTTCGGGAAGGCGGCGGGGAGCACCACCGGCTCCTCCTCCTGCCCGTCGTAGTTCGGGCGGAAATCCACCGAATCGTCGTCGAGGCCTTCGAGGAGGAGGCGTGCCACCTCCGTCATCCGGGCTTCGGTGTAGCGCTGGGCGGCGGCGTTATCGCCGTCGATGTTGCCGAAATTGCCTTGTCCGTCGACCAGCGGGTAGCGCTGTGCGAAGTCCTGCGCCATGCGCACCAGAGCGTCGTAGGCTGCCGTGTCGCCGTGCGGATGGTATTTGCCGATGACGTCTCCGACGATGCGGGCGCATTTCTTGAAGGCCGAGGTCGGATCGAGCTTCAGGAGCCGCATGGCGAACAGGATGCGACGGTGGACGGGTTTGAGCCCGTCGCGGGCATCGGGCAGCGCCCGGTGCATGATCGTCGACAGCGCGTAGGCGAGGTAGCGATCCTCCAGAGCGGTCTTCAGCTCGACGCTCTCGATGCCATCGGGACTCGATGGCGGCTCGAAGGGCTGGCCCATCACGAACTCCCGGGCCTCAGACGACCCAAATCAGAACAAAACACGAACGGAATTTAGGCGTTCCGCGTGCCCAATGCAACGAAGCGCGCGCGCTCCTCCGGAGCTGGGATCGCGCGCGGCCCCCAGATGTGCTGGTCGAGGAAGTACCCCGTCAAGGTAAACCCCTCCGTAACGGCACGGGAATCGGGGGTCATCGGCGCCAAGCCCCCCGGATCGCGGGCGCGCAGGAAGTCGGGCAGCGCCAGGAGCTTGTCGCGATAGGGCTCGCCGGCCGAGGCGCTGACGGCCCGGCCGCTGCGGGGCGAGACGTAGATCAGGGCATCGTTGCCCCCCGTCGCCGCGCAGGCCGCGAGATCGAGGCCGAAGCCCAGTTCCGCCAGGAGCGCCAGTTCGAAGCGCACCATCAGGGGCGGGGCGATGTCGGGATCGTGCAGGTGGCCGATCAGGAGCCAGGCGGCCTCGAACAGTTCGGGATGCGGATCGCGCTCCGGCAGCAGCCGGAGCAGGCCGGCCAGGTGGCTGACGCCGTAGAGCGCCAGGGCCGAGCCCATCAGCCGGGCGGCGACCGACTGGACCGGCTCGATCGCGAAGGCCCCGAGGCTCCCGTCGAGGCGCGCCCGCCAGGTGGCGCGGACCCGGTTGCCGGGCTGCAGCACCGGCTGCATCCGGCGTGAGCGTCCGCCATGCACCAGCCCGAGATGGCGGCCGTGATCGCGGGTCATCAGTTCGAGGATGACGCTGGTCTCGCCCTGTCGGCGCAGGCCGAGCACCAAGCCGTCGTCAGTCCATTGCATGGGCTGTCTTACGGCGGCGATCGCCCATTGCAAACGCGACGGGATGGCACCGATTGCAAGCCTGACGTTGTTCGCGCTTTGCGGGAATGTCACTACGCTCGACCACACCCGAATCGAGGCCCCCGCCATGCCATTTCCCTGTCGACCGTCGAGCCTCGGCCCGACCCTGCTGGCGGTCCTCACCATCGTGGCTCTGGCGGGCTGCACCGCGCGCGGATCGATTCCGGTGCCCGCCGCCACCGCGCCCATACGCGAGCGCCTCGCCGCCCTGGCGCTGAGCCAGACGGAATTCGGCTCACTCTCGCTGATTCCGGTCCGGTTCATTCACAGCCGGGTCTCCGGCCCCTTCCTCGACGAGGGCCGCACCCTCTACTGCGTGTCGAGCCGGATGCGGGGGCGCAGCTTCGGCCGGTCCGAACGGCCCAAGATCGTCATCCAGGAGAAGGCAGGCGTGCTCACCGTCATCAACGAGGACAAGGAGGCCTGCGACCTCCAACGCACCGAGCCGTTCCCCGAACTCGAGACGATGTCGGTCAACAAGGGGTGAGCCAACATGGGGTGAGACGGCAACGGTTGAGCCGGCGCGTCTTGCCCTGTGGAGCGCCCGATGATTCGGTGGGGCCATGCCGGACCAGCCGCTCGCCCTGAGCCTCGACCTGATCGCCCGCGCCCACCCGCTGCCGGTGGCCGACGACGCCACCGCCCTGGCCCTGATGACCGACGCCGAGTTGGCGCCGGGCCTCGCCGCCGCCCTGGCGGCCCACCCCGCCCCGTCGGAGGGGCTCTGGGTGTTCGGCTACGGCTCCCTGATCTGGCAGCCGGAATTCGCCTATGTCGAGCGCCGCGTCGGCACCCTGCATGGCTATCACCGGCGGTTCTGCCTGTTGCAACGCCGGTTTCGCGGCAGCCCCGGCAATCCCGGCCTCGTCCTGGCCCTCGAGACCGGTGGCACATGCGAGGGCGTCGCCTTCCGACTCACCGGGGCGACGGCCGCCGAGACGCTGCTGCCGGTCTGGCGCCGGGAGATGCGGGGCAACGGCTATCTCGGATGCTGGGTGCCGGTCGCGACGGCGGCGGGGACGATCCAGGCCCTCACCTTCGTGGTCAACCGCGAGAGCGACCGCTACACCGGCCCGATCTCCGACGCGGCCATTGCCGAGCGGATCGCCGACGGAGCCGGACATCTCGGCCCCAGCGCCGAGTATCTGTTCCGCACCGTGGACGCCTGCGTGGCGGAGGGCATCCGGTGTCCGCACCTGCTGACCCTGCAGGCCCTGGTGGCCGAGCGCCTGCAGGCACGCTTGGCGTCGAACGGGCCGAACGTCTGAGGAGACGTCGAGGCGCCACAACGCCTCACTTAGATCACAACCATAAGTATCAGTTCGCCCGCTGTCGTTCCTCTACGTGCGATGAGCTTTATTGGCTCAGCGAGACATCTGTATGGTGGAACGATTTGGATCAATACTTGCTCTTCAGACTTCTTTATTTGTTTCCGGCTACGTCGATTGATCAGAGAAATTACTCTTCTGGAATACGTCGTCATGCTCGGAATTCGTTCGCGCCTCTATGCCGGCTTCGGCAGCCTGATGATCATCACCGGCGGGCTCGGGCTCACCGCCCAGTATCAGCTCGCCTCGGTGGTCGACGATTACGGCCTGAGCGCGCGGCTGGAAGAGGGCGCGCGCAACGTCTTCTCGGTCAATGGCCAGGGTGAGCGCCTGTCCGGTCTGGCCATGGAGTTCCAGGCGAACCCGAGCCCCGAGCGGGTGATCGAGATGGAGCAGGCCCGCGACGCCATGGCGGGCCTGCTGAAGCGTCAGGTCGACATCGCCCTGTCGGCCGAGCGGAAGGCCCTGTACGCGGACATGTTCGACCAGACGTCGGCCCTCAAGGACGACATCCGGAACCTCGGGCGGGCGGGGGAGCCGGTGGCGCAGAGCAAGGCGACGCTGTTCAAGACCGGCGACGAACTCACCCGGGTCAGCGGCCTCCTCATGGCGGAGGTCCGCAAGACGGGCACCGCCGCACAGATCAGCCAGGTCGCGACCCTGGAGAGCGCCGTCCTGCTGATGCGGGTCAGCAACTGGCGCTTCCTGGCCACGCGCGACCCGAACGGCCCTGCGACCTTCGCGAACAACAGCCAGAAGGTCGATCTCGCGATGAAGGCCCTCCGGGCCCTCGATCCGGACGGCGTGTTCACCCGCTCGACGAAGGCGCTCGACGAGACCGTGTCGGCCTATGTGGGCGCCTTCAACGGCGCGGTCGCCGCGCTGGAGGCGACACGAGCCGCCTATGACGACGCCTTGAAGCCGCACCTGGCGGCTTTGGGCCGGTCCGGTCTGACCGTGCGCACCAAGATCGAGGCGGCGGTGGCCGAGATCCGGGCCGCCACGGAGGCGAGCGTGAGCCGGGCGCGCCTGATCCAAATCGCGCTGATCGCCCTCGCGCTCGCCCTCGGCGGCGCGCTGGCGTTCCTGATCGCCCGCAGCATCATCGGGCCGATCGTCGGGATGACGCGGGCGATGAGCCGCCTCGCCGCGGGCGAGACCGCGGTGGCGGTGCCCTCGCAGGAAGCCGTGGACGAGATGGGCCAGATGGCCAAGGCCGTGGACGTGTTCCGTCTGAACGCGATCGCCCGCATCGCCCTGGAAGAGCAGCAGGTCGCCGAGCAATCCGCTCGCCAGCGCCGGGCCGACCGGGTCGACGCGCTCGTACAGGGCTTCGAGCAGACCATCGCGGGGGCGATCGGCATCGTCACCTCGGCCGCGACCGAACTCGACGCGACGGCGCAGTCGATGACCCAGGTGGCCGAGAGCACCAGCGGCCAAGCCGCCGCCTCCAGCGCCGCCGCGGCGGAAACCTCCGCCAACGTGCAGACCGTGGCGGCGGCCGCCGAAGAGATGGTGGCCTCCCTGCACGAGATCGAGCGGCAGGTGCAGCAATCCAGCGCCGCGGCCGGCGTCGCGGCCCGTGAGGCCGAGGCGACGGATGCCACCATGGGAACCCTGACGCAGGCCGCCGACCGGATCGGCGAGGCGGTGACGATGATCTCCAGCATCGCCGGCCAGACCAACCTGCTGGCGCTCAACGCCACCATCGAGGCGGCGCGCGCCGGCGAGGCCGGGCGCGGCTTCGCGGTGGTCGCCGCGGAGGTGAAGGAACTCGCCGGCCAGACGGCCCGGGCCACGGATCAGATCAGCGGTCAGATCGCCGCGATCCAGCAGGCGACCGCCCAGGCCGTCGCGGCGATCCGGCAGATCGGGCAGACCATCGTGTCGGTCAACACCATCGCGGAGAACATCGCCATGACGGTGGTGGAGCAGACGGCGGCGACAGGCGAGATCTCGCGCAACGCGGCGGAGGCGGCGCGCGGCACCCAGGACGTCTCGATGAACGTGGCCCGGGTCCTCGCCTCGTCCGGCGAAACCGGCACGGCCGCCCAGCAGGTCCTGATGGCGGCCGGCGAGCTCGCGACCCAATCGGTGAACGTGAAGCAGGAAGTCGAAGGATTCCTGTTGGCCATCCGGGCGGCGTGAGGAGCGGATTCGACTGATCCCCGCGCCTACCCCCCTTTGTGGGCAAAGGGTAGGCGCGGGGGCGGGTTAGGTGACCCTCAAGCTACGGAGGCCAGCGGAACCACCCCCACCTTCAACGCCTCCCCACAAGCTCGATGGATCGCGGGCAGGCCCGAGATCCGCTGGGGAGGAGGGCCGCGTCGCGCTGAGATGATTGAATACGGTCGCTGACAGAATCGGATTTACGACGTCACGGAACGGCTTCGCGCAACCGCACGCTTTTCCGCAGACGGTGGCTCGGCTCGAACCGAGCCGGCCGCTGTTTGACGAAATGACTTCTCAATTGACCTCGACCTGAACCACCCCCGGGACAGCCCGCAGGGCGCCGGCGATCTGCGGGGTGGCCTGGTAGCGGCCCGGCAGCTTGACCTCGACCTCGCGCTCGCCGTCGAGAAGGAGGATGAGGGAGACCTCGCCCTCCCCGCGGACCTGGAGGCGCTGCTGCACGGAGGCGATCGGGCGCTCGTCCTTGAGATAGACGCGCATGCCCTTCTGGTGGCGGGCGACCGCCGCGTCGAGGGGTTCGGCGGTCATGATGCGGGCGCGCACGTCCTCGCCCTCGAGGTTGGCCTGGAGCTGGAGCACCAGCGGACGGCCCGGCTCCAGGATCTCGCGGTACTGGCCGAGCCCTTCCGAGAAGATGATCGCCTCGAAATGCCCGGTCTGGTCGGACAGGATGACGATGCCGAGCTTGTTTCCGGTCTTGGTCCGGCGCTCCGAGCGATCGAGCACGGAGGCCGCCACGCGGCCCACGCTGGTGGTGCCGGCCCGGACGGCGCGGCAGAACTCGGCCCAGGTCTGGACCCTGAGCTTGCCCAGGAGGTCTCCGTACTCGTCGAGGGGATGGCCCGACAGGAAGAAGCCGACCGCCTCGTATTCCTTCTTCAGCTTGTCGGCCATCGGCCAGGGATCGTAGGGGGGCACCCGCAGGGTGACGTCGGCGGCGGTGATGCCGCCGAACATGTCCTCGATGCCGGTGCTGGCCGCTTCGGCCGCGCCCTGAGCGAGCTTCATCATGGGCTCGATGGCGGCGCAGGCCCGGGCCCGATCCGGCTCGATGGTGTCCATGGCGCCGGCCGCCACCAGGTTTTCCAGGGTGCGCTTGTTGAGCATGCGCGGGTTGAGCCGGCGGGCGAGGCAGGCGAGGTCCCGGAAGGGCTTGTCGCCCCGCGCCTCGATCAGCGCCTCGACCGCCCCGCGGCCCACGCCCTTGATCGCCGCGAGGGCGTAGTGGATGCGGCCGTCGCGCACCTCGAAGCCGACGCCGGAGGTGTTGATCGAGGGCGGCTCGACGGTGATCTTCAGGCGCTGTGCGTCCTGGCGAAATTCGGCGAGCTTGTCGGTGACGTCGATATCGAGCTGCATCGCGGCGGCCAGGAACTCCACCGGATGGTTCGCCTTGAGGTAGGCGGTCTGGTAGGTCAGCAGGGCGTAGGCGGCAGCGTGCGACTTGTTGAAGCCGTAATCGGCGAACTTCGCCAGCAGGTCGAAGATCTCGTCGGCCTTGGCCTTGGTGAGGTCGCGCTCCATGCAGCCCTTCACGAAGCGGTCGCGCTGGGCGTCCATCTCGGCCTTGATCTTCTTGCCCATGGCGCGGCGGAGCATGTCGGCCTCGCCCAGCGAGTAGCCGGCCAGGACCTTGGCCACTTCCATCACCTGTTCCTGGTAGACGATGATGCCGAAGGTCTCCTTCAGGATCGGCTCCAGCTTGGCGTGCGGGTACCAGCTCGCCTCGTTGCCGGCGTCGCGCCCGAGCTTGCGCTCGCAATAGACCGGGATGTTGGCCATCGGACCCGGGCGGTACAAAGCCACCAGCGCGATGATGTCCTCGAAGCGGTCCGCCTGCATCTCGACCAGGGCCTTGCGCATGCCGGCCGATTCCACCTGGAACACGCCCACGGTCTCGCCGCGCTTCATCGGCTCGTAGGTGGCCTTGTTGTCGAGGGGCAGCGAGGCGAGGTCGACGATAATGCCGCGCCGGGCCAGGAAGTCGGTGCAGCAGCGCAGCAGCGTCAGGGTCTTCAGGCCGAGGAAGTCGAACTTCACCAGGCCGGCGGCCTCGACCCACTTCATGTTGAACTGGGTCACCCGCATCCCGGTCTTCGGGTCGCGGTAGAGCGGCACCAGCTGTTCCAGCGGCCGGTCGCCGATGACCACGCCGGCGGCGTGGGTCGAGGCGTGACGGTGCAGGCCTTCGAGCTTCTTCGAAATTTCCATGAGGCGGGCCACGATCGGCTCCTCCTCGATCGCCTGCTGCAGCTTCGGCTCGCCCTCGATGGCCTGGACCAGGGTGACGGGGTTGGCCGGGTTCTGCGGCACGAGCTTGGTCAGCTTGTCGACCTGCCCGTAGGGCATTTCCAGCACGCGGCCGACGTCGCGCAGCACGCCGCGGGCGAGCAGGGTGCCGAAGGTGATGATCTGCGCCACCTGCCGCTCGCCGTAGCGCTGCTGCACGTACTGGATCACGCGCTCGCGGCCCTCGACGCAGAAGTCGATGTCGAAATCCGGCATCGAGACGCGCTCGGGGTTGAGGAAGCGCTCGAACAGGAGGCCGAAGCGGAGCGGGTCGAGATCGGTGATGAGGAGCGACCACGCCACCAGGGAGCCGGCGCCCGAACCGCGGCCCGGCCCCACCGGAATGTCGTGGTCCTTGGCCCACTTGATGAAGTCCGACACGATGAGGAAGTAGCCGGGAAACTTCATGCCCACGATGACGTCGAGCTCGAAGGCCAGACGGTCGCGGTAGACCTGCTCGGACATGCCCGGCGCGGTGCCGTGCTGAGCGAGGCGCAGTTCGAGGCCGGCTTCCGCCTGCCGGCGCAGCTCGGCCGGCTCGTCGAGGGGCGGGGCCGCCGCGATCTCGGAGGCGGCGGCGTCGGGTGCCGCGGCGGCGACCACGCCGAAATTCGGCAGGATGGGCTTGCGGGTGCGCACGCGGTAGGCGCAGCGCATGGCGATCTCGACGGTGGCGTTGAGCGCATCCGGCAGGTCGGAGAACAGCGCGCCCATCTCGGCGCGGGTCTTGAAGCCGTGGCGCGGCGTGAGCTTGCGGCGGCGTTCGTCCGAGACGAGGCGCCCGTCCGCGATGGCGAGCAGCGCGTCGTGGGCGTCGTAGTCGCCTTCCTTGGCGAAGAAGGGTTCGTTGGCCGCCACCACCGAGAGGCCGTGGCTGTCGGCGAGGCGCAGCAATTCCCGCTCGACCATGCGCTCGTCGGGCAGCCCGTGGCGCAAGATCTCGACGTAGAGGCCGTTCTCGCCGAAGGCGGAGCGCAGCTGTGCGAGGCGGCCGGCGGCGAGTTCGGCCCGGCCCATCCGCAGGGCGCTGTCGAGGGGGCCGGTGGAGCCGCCCGTGAGCGCGATCAGGCCGGCGCTCGATTCGGCCAAAGCCGCCACGCTGACGCGGGGGGCATCGCCGAGGGCGCCGTCGAAATAGGCCCGGCTCGCCAGCCGCAGCAGGTTGCCGTAGCCGGTCTCGTCCTGGGCCAGCACCACGATGTTGGCGCAGCCCGATTGCGCCAGCCCCACCCGCGCCATCGGATCGGGCGCCTCGAAGGCCACGGTGAGTTGCAGGCCCGGGATCGGCTGGATGCCGGCGCCGGACGCCTTCTCGGAGAATTCGAGCGCGCCGAACAGGTTGTTGGTGTCGGTGAGCGCCAGGGCCGGCTGCCGGTCGGCCAGCGCCGCCTTGACGATGTCGCCGACCTTCAGAGCCCCCTCGAGCAGGGAGAACGAAGAATGGACGTGAAGGTGGACGTAAGCGGGGTCTTTCAGGATGCGCGCCATGCGACCACCAGCCCGAGTCGGGGTTTCCAATCCATGACAAACCGATGCCGCGGCCCGTTTCGCTGTGGACCGCTCAGCCTCTGTGCCCCGGGTGCAACGCTATCGCAACGGCGCCAGTGCGACAGCCCAGGCAGCGACCGACACCGCCAGCAGCCCGAAGGCCATGAACTCGACCGCACCCGTCAGGATCATCCGCTTGAACATCGGCATCGCCTCTCGTTGAGGCCCCGAGTTTTGTTCTTGTTTTGTTCTTTGTAAAGTGGGTTCGGATATCCCTGTGCGGCAAGGTTAGCGGCTCGTTAATAAGAGGCGAACCCTCGGAGCCGTCGCACTTGTCAGGCTTCGTAATGCCAGCGGCAGTGGAGGATTTCGAGGGCCCGATCCGGTCCCTGCCCGGCGACCCGGTAGACAAGGCGGTGCTCCCCGGTCATCCGTCTCGGCCACCAGCCCTTGAGATGGCCTTTCAGCGGCTCGGGCTTGCCAATGCCCTGAAACGGATGCCGCCGGGCCTCACCGATCAACACGGTGATGCGCTGGAGGGTCGTTCGATCGGCCGCCTGCCGGTGACGGTAATCGTCCCAGGCATGGTCAGACCAGACCAGCTTCACGGCTGGATCAGGTCCCGCTCCGTCCCCCCAGCACCGTCGCGTTGCGCCATGGCTTCGGTCAGGCGCCGGGCATTCGCCGGTGTCCCGAGCAGGTGAAGGGTCTCACGCAGGCTCTCGAACTCGGCAAGCGGCAGCATGACGAGATCTTCGTGGTTCTGCCGCGTTACCACCAGTTCGGTGCGATCCGTCTCGACCCGGTCGAAATGGGTCGCCGGGTTCTTCCGCAGCTCGGTGAAACCGACATGGGTCATGGCTCTGAGCCTTATGTACACACCCATGGACGTATTCTGACGACTCCGCGCAGGCAAGGCGGTGCCGCGATCAGGCCGCCCAGCCCGGTCACGCCACCTCTTCGATCAGCCCGTCCCGGATCGTCACCCGCCGGTCCATGCGGGCGGCCAGGTCCATGTTGTGGGTCGCGATGAGGGCGGCGAGGCCGGAGGCGCGCACCAGCGCCACCAGGATGCCGAAGACGTGGGCCGCGGTGTGCGGATCGAGATTGCCGGTCGGCTCGTCGGCGAGCAGCAGGCGCGGGCCGTTGGCGACGGCGCGCGCGATGGCGACACGCTGCTGCTCCCCGCCGGACAGTTCGGCCGGCCGATGGACGAGCCGGTCCTTCAGCCCGAGGAAGCTCAGGAGCTCCGTCGCGCGCGCCTTGGCCTCGCGGTTCGACAATCCCCGGATGAGCTGGGGCATGACCACGTTCTCCAGGGCCGAGAACTCCGGCAGGAGATGGTGGAACTGGTAGACGAAGCCCATCTCCTCGCGGCGCAGGCGGGTGCGCTCGGCATCGGCCATCGCCGCCGTGGGCGTACCCCCGAGGTAGATCTCGCCGCCATCCGGGCGCTCCAGCAGGCCGGCGAGATGCAGGAGCGTGCTCTTGCCGGCGCCCGAGGGCGCCACCAGGGCGACGAGCTCGCCGGGCCAGATCGCGAGGTCGGCCTGCCGCAGGATCTCGAGGGCACCGGTCCCCTGCGGGTAGCGCCGCTCCACCTTGGCGAGGAACAGGGCCGGGACCGGCTGCGCGCCGGGCGCCTCGGCTTTCGTGGTCATGGAGGTTCGGGCCTTCAGCCGTAGCGCAGGGCCTGCACCGGATCGAGCCGGGCGGCGCGCCACGAGGGGTACAGCGTCGCGATCAGCGACAGGGCGATGGAGGTGACCACCACGACGGTGATCTCGTTGGCGTTCATCTCGGCCGGGATCTCGGCGAGGAAGCGCACGGTCGGGTCCCAGGCGGAGGGGAACAGCACCCGCTGGATGCCCTTGATGTTGACCGTGATCAGGATGCCGAGCGCCAGCCCGCTCAAGGTCCCGACCACGCCGATCAGCGCGCCGTTGATCAGGAACACCCGCATGATGGTGCCGGGGGTCGCCCCCATGGTGCGCAGGATGGCGATGTCGCTCGACTTGTCGCGCACCAGCAGGATCAGGCCCGAGATGATGTTGAGGGTCGCCACCACGACGATCAGGCTGAGGATCAGGAACATCACGTTCCGCTCCACCTCCAGGGCGCCGAAGAAGGTTCGGTTGCGCTGGCGCCAGTCGGTCAGCAGCACCGGGCGCTCGGCCGCCATCTCCAGATCGGGTCGCATCGCCGCCACCGATTCGGCGTTGTCGAGATAGACCTCGATCAGGCTGACGTCGGAATCCCGGTTGAAGAAGGCCTGCGCCTCGGTGAGCGGCATGAACACGAAGGTCGAGTCGAACTCGGTCATGCCGATCTCGAAGATCGCCTTGATCGAATAGCCCTTGGTGCGGGGCGCCGTCCCGAACGGGGTCGAGGCGCCCTTCGGCGTCAACAGGTTGATCTGGTCGCCGGCCTGGACCCCGAGGGATTCGGCGAGCCGGCGTCCGATGGCGACGCCCGAGCCGTCGTCGAAGCCTTCGAGGCTGCCGCTTTTGACGTTGCTGGCGATGGCGCCGATCTTGTCGAGATCCTCGCCCCGGATGCCGCGCACCAGCACGCCGCTGCCGGCGCCGCCATAGGGCGAGGAGGCGAAGGCCTGCCCCTCCACCAGGGGAATCGCGGCCCGGACGCCGGCAACCTTGGACAGGCGTTCGGACAGGTCGGCATAGTCGGTGAAGAGCTTGTCGATCGGCGAGACGAAGACGTGCCCGTTGATGCCGATGATCTTCGACAGGAGTTCCGTGCGGAAGCCGTTCATCACCGAGAGCACGATGATCAGCGTGGCCACGCCGAGCGCGATGCCCAGCAACGAGAAGAAGGCCACCACCGAGACGCCGCCGCCCCGGCGCCGAGCCCGCAGGTAGCGCCCGGCGATGATCCACTCGAATCCGGCGAAGGGCGGCGTACTCCCGCGCTGGAAACGCGTGCGAAGACCCGCGAGCCTGTCCGTCAGGGCCCCCGCCATGATGCGCCTCAGACCCGCTTCAGACGGGCGAGCAGGTCGATCGGGGCGATGCTCTCGCGTTCGGCCCCGGCGCGCCGCTTCAGCTCGACCTTGCCCTCTGCGAGGCCGCGCGGGCCGACGATGACCTGCCAGGGCAGGCCGATGAGATCGGCGGTGGCGAACTTCGCGCCCGGGCGCTCGTCGCGGTCGTCGTACAGCACGCTGAGCCCGGCGGCCTCCAGGGTCGTCTGGATCTCCGCGCAGGCCGCGTCGGTGGCAGCGTCGCCGGTCTTCAGGTTGATCAGGGCGACGTCGAAGGGCGCGACGGAATCGGGCCAGATGATCCCGGCCTCGTCGTGCGACGCCTCGATGATCGCCGCCACGAGGCGGCTCGGGCCGATGCCGTAGGAGCCCATGTGGACCGGGCGATCGACCCCGTCGGGACCGGTGACCTTTGCGCCCATCGGCTCGGAATACTTGGTGCCGAAATAGAAGATGTGCCCGACCTCGATGCCGCGCGCGGCCATCTGCCTATCGCCCTGCACCTCGGCGAAGGCCGCCGGCTCGTGCATCTCGGAGGTCGCGGCGTAGAGCGAGGTCCAGCGGTCGACGGTGCCCTGGAGCGCGGCGACGTCCTCGAAATCGGTGGTCACCGGCGGGATCTCGAAGTCGAGATACTGGCTGTCGCAGTAGACCTCGCTCTCGCCGGTCTGGGCCAGGATGATGAATTCGTGGCTGAGATCGCCGCCGATCGGCCCGGTATCGGCCCGCATCGGGATCGCCTTGAGACCGAGACCCGCGAAGGTGCGCAGATACGCCACGAACATCCGGTTATAGGCATGGCGGGCGGCGGCCTGGTCGATGTCGAACGAGTAGGCATCCTTCATCAGGAACTCGCGCGAGCGCATGGTGCCGAAGCGCGGCCGCACCTCGTCCCGGAACTTCCACGAGATCTGATAGAGGTTCTTCGGCAGGTCCTTGTAGGAGCGCACGCTGCCACGGAAGATCTCGGTGACGACCTCCTCGGCGGTGGGCCCGAACAGCATCTCGCGGTCGTGGCGGTCGGAGATCCGAAGCATCTCCTTGCCATAGGCCTCGTAGCGGCCGGATTCGCGCCAGAGCTCGGCCGACTGGATCGCCGGCATCAGGATCTCGATGGCGCCCGCCCGGTCCTGCTCCTCGCGGATCACCGCGCAGACCTTGTTCAGCACGCGCAGGCCGAGCGGCAGCCAGGCATAGATGCCGGCGGCCTCCTGGCGTACGAGGCCGGCCCGCAGCATCAGGCGGTGGGAGACGATCTCGGCTTCCTTGGGCGTCTCGCGCAAGGTCGGCAGGAAATAGCGGGAGAGACGCATGGAAGGCCCTGGAAACAGCGTGCCAGTGGGTCAACGGCACGCCCCGGCACACAACACATTGCATCAGGAAAAGACAAGCGCGGCCAGGTGACACCGATCCGCTCAATCGCCGTTCCGGTGCGGTCACGCGGACAAATGCGCAGAACCGACACGCATTCCGGTAGAAAAGCGCAAGAATGTGTCACGAAGGACGTGACAATGAGAATTGTTGTTCCTATAAGCGCCCCGTGATGGTTGCACCGCCCAAGCAGCGGCGCCGCACGGTCCGAGTCTCGGGAGGAATTTCAGCCGCCACGCCGTCAGCAATGCGTGAGACAATCGAGGCTGAGCGCACTACCATCTTTACAAAGCAAGGCTTAGGCCTTGCTTTTTTTATGCCTAGACGCTTGCGCGGGGCTGGCATCGCCTCTTCGGCGTCTGCGTCGCTTGGGTGCCCTCGTCCAAAAGCGGTTCGATCGGAGATTCCATCCCCGGTGTCATTCCGGGGCGCCACAGGCGAGCTCGGACCCGAAGGGGCGCGCCGGCGGTGTGCAATTCAGAGCCGCTGACGGCGTAAGTTCCTGAACGACTTGCGTTTCTGGACTCCGGGCTCCGCTGCGCGGCCCCGGGATGACGGGGTGCTGCGTCTGGACTTCGCCCCCGATGCGAGCTTATGCGGTGACTCTGTCCCGGCGTCGACGGGGATGCGGCCCGACCGCTAAGAGACAGCTGCGTAAACCCGGTCGCGCCGTCGCCTCAGAGCCCCGCCAGCTCGAACACCTGGATCGTCACCAGGAAGACCACGCTCGCCAGGAGCGAGGTCAGGATCGCCTTCTCGCGCAGGCGCGGGCTGGCCGGCGCCCCCGGGTCCTGGCCGGGCACCATCCGTGCCGGGTCGCTCTCCACCTGGTTGCGCAGGGGCAGGATGACGAAGAGCAGCGTCCACCAGACCACGAAGTAGAGGGCGAGCGCACCGAACACCGAGAGCTTGAACAGGCTCACCGCGACGGCGACTGCCGTGGCAAGCACCACCACCATCACCCCGAGGGTGCGGAGGGTGGAGGCGGCCAGGGCCTGGAGGACTGCGCCCATTCGGCTCAGACCTGTTCCAGCTCGACGAGGGTGCCGAGGAAGTCCTTCGGATGCAGGAAGAGCACGGGCTTGCCGTGGGCGCCGATCTTCGGCTCGCCGGTGCCGAGAACGCGCGCGCCCTGGGCCTTCAGCTGGTCGCGCGCAGCCAGGATGTCGTCGACCTCGTAGCAGACGTGGTGCACGCCACCGTTGGGATTGCGCTCGACGAAGCTCTCGATCGGCGAGCCCTCGCCGAGCGGCGCCATCAGCTCGACCTTGCTGTTGGGCAGGTTCACGAACACCACCGTGACGCCATGCTCGGGCTGCGGCAGCGGCTCCGTGACGGTGGCGCCCAGGGTGTCGCGATAGATGGCGCAGGCGGCGTCGAGATCGCGAACCGCGATGGCGACATGGTTCAGGCGTCCGATCATGATGGGCTCCCCCCGTTATGCTTGCCCCGCGAAATGCCCCTCTCCCCTCCGCGGGAGAGGGTGGCCCGCGAAGCGGGACGGGAGAGGGGAGCACCCGTTCCGGAGAGGTCCACCCCTCTCCAACCTTGCTCCGCAGGCCCCCTCCCCCGCCGAGGGGGGAGGGTCGATGCCCTAGACCTCGACCACCTGCACGTGGCAGGCGGGCTTCTTGCCCCAGACCTCGTTCACGGCCGAACGGATACCCCGGTCGACCGCCTTCTCGACGGCTTCGGCGTCCTTGCGCTTCGGCTTGGACAGGCCCGACAGGGTCCGCGAGACCGACTCGACCACCACGTCCAGCATCGCCTGGCCGTTGCGGCCGCGATTGGGCAGGCCGATGATGTCGATGGCGGGCTCGCCGAGGATCTCGCCCTGGACGTCGATCGCGATGGCCACGGAGACCAGACCGGCCTGCGAAAGCTTGCGCCGCTCGGGGATGGCCCGGTCCTTGGCGTCGATCAGGACGTTGCCGTCCTTGAACAGGCGCCCGGCCTTGACGTGGTCGACGATCTCCGGCGTGCCGGGCGCGAGGCGCACGACGCTGCCGTTGCGGGCCTTGACGATGTTGGGAACGCCCTGGGCCCGGGCGAAACGCGCGTGCTCGTCCAGGTGCAGGGCCTCGCCGTGGACCGGGATCGCGGTCTGCGGCCGGGTCCAGGCATACATCTCCGCCATCTCGTCGCGGCGGGGATGGCCGGAGACGTGGACCAGCTTGGTGCGGTCGGTGACCACCTCGATGCCGGCATTGATGAGGTCGTTGATGATCGCGCCGACCGCCCGCTCGTTGCCGGGAATGGCGCGCGAGGAGAAGATCACGCGGTCACCGGCGGCGAGCGTGATGTCCGGATGGTCGTCGCGCGAGACCCGGGCGAGCGCGGCCCGCTCCTCGCCCTGCGAACCGGTGAGCAGGGCCACGACCTTGTCGCGCGGCAGGTAGCCGTAGCTGTCCGACGACCGGAATTCCGGCAGGCCGTCGAGGAAGCCGCATTCGCGCGCGACTCCGATGACCCGGTCCATGGCGCGGCCGACCGCGATGACTTCACGGCCACAGGCCTGGGCGGCCTCGGCCACGGCCCGCATGCGGGCGACGTTGGAGGCGAAGGTGGTGACCGCCACGCGGTGCGGCGCCTCGGCGATCAACTCGCGCAGGGTGGCGGCGACCTCGGCCTCGCTCGGGGACCGGCCCTCGCGCACGACGTTGGTCGAGTCGCTGATCATCGCCAGGATGCCCTCGTCGCCGAGCGCCCGGAAGGCGGCCTCCGAGGTCACGTCGCCGAGGATCGGGGTCGGGTCCAGCTTCCAGTCGCCGGTGTGGAGCAGCAGGCCGTGCGGCGTGCGGATCGCGACCGCGTTGGATTCGGGGATCGAGTGCGAGACCGGCACGTACTCGATCTCGAAGGGACCGATCTGCACCCGGCGCCCGGCCTGGATCTCCTTCAGGATGACCTTGGGGGCACCCGGCTCGCTCAACCGGCGGGCTTCCAGCAGGTTCTTGGCGAACCGCGTCGCGTAGACCGGCGCCTTGAGCTTGGGCCACAGTTCACCGATGGCGCCGATATGGTCTTCGTGCGCGTGGGTGATGAAGATGGCGAGGAGGTCGTCCTTGCGCTCTTCGATGAAGCTCAGGTCGGGGAACATCAGGTCGATGCCGGGGAAACCCTCCTCGCCGGCGAAGCCCATGCCGCAATCGACCATGATCCATTTGCGCCGCTTCGGGGGGCCGAAGCCGTAGAGCGCCGCGTTCATGCCGATCTCGCCCACGCCGCCGAGCGGCACGAAGACGAGTTCGTCTTGCCCTGTCGTCATTGTCCGTCAAACCTCAAGCCGCCGTCGCGGCCGTTCCCAGATGCACCTCGCCCGCCGTCACGGTCCGTCGCGTTCCATCCTCCGAGCGGACGACGAGGCGTCCCGCTCCGTCGATCGTCTCGAAAATTCCGTGTACGAGGGTGTCGCCTGTCCGCACCGAAACCGGCGCGCCGATCCCGGCCGCGTCAGCGATCCAGCGCTCGCGGATTCTCTCGAACCCGCGGCCACGGTCCCATTGTCGCGCTGCGTCGATGACGGCGTCCGTCAGGTGGACGAACAGATCCTCGGCGCGCGTGTCGTACCGCATCTGCCTGAGGCAGGTTGCGGGATAAGGCAAGCCCTGTGGCGCCGCAGCGACGTTGACGCCGAAGCCCATCACGACCGCGCGACGCCCGCCGGGGCGGCTGTCGGCCTCCAGCAGGAGGCCCGCGAGCTTGGCGCCGGAGGCCAGAACGTCGTTCGGCCACTTCAGGCGGCACCCCTGGACGCCGGCGGCGGCGAGGGCGGCGGACAGGGCGACACCGGCGACGAAGCCGAGGGTCGGCACCTGGCCGGGCTCCACGTCGTCCACCGGCCACAGCAGGCTCGCGGTCAGGTTGCCGGGCTCGGAGGCCCAGGCATTGCCGCGCCGGCCCCGGCCCGCGTCCTGCCGATGGGCCACGATCCAGAGCGGACCGGTCTCGCCGGCCCGGAAACACGCCATCGCCTCGGTGTTGGTGGAGTCGAGGCGCTCGTGGACGTGGAGGCGATGTCCCGCGACCCGCGCCTGCGGGCCGAGGCCGTATCCGCTCAAGGGGCTAGAACAGCGACTTGGCGGCGGCACCCGCGGCGTCCACCAGCGGGGCCGGCACGATCCCGAACAGCACCACCACGAGACTCGCCAACGCGAGGACGATGCGGGTGCCGGGCGCCATCGGCTCGTAGGCGGCCACCGGCTCGTCGAAATACATCACCTTGACGAGGCGCAGATAATAGAACGCCCCGATCACGCTGGTGACCACGCCGATGATCGCCAGGGCCACGAGGTCGGCTTTGATGGCGGCGGCGAAGACGTAGTACTTGGCGAAGAACCCGGCCAGCGGCGGGATGCCCGCGAGGGAGAACATCATCGCGGCGAGGCAGAAGGCCAGGACCGGATGGGTCCGCGACAGGCCGGAGAGATCGTCGACGGTCTCGAACATCTGGCCACCGCGCCGCAGCGACAGCAGCACCGCGAAGGCGCCCAGCGTCATCGCGAGGTAGATGATCATGTAGACGACGACGCCCCGGATACCTTCCTGCGAACCGGCGGCGAGGCCGACCAGGGCGTAGCCGACATTGCCGATCGACGAATAGGCCATGAGCCGCTTGAGCGAGCGCTGGCCGATGGCGGCGAACGAGCCGAGCGCCATCGAGGCGATCGCCACGAACACGATGATCTGCTGCCACACCGCCGTCACGTCCGGGAAGGCGCCGATGAAAAGCCGCACCGTCATCGCCATGGCGGCCATCTTGGGCGCCGAGGCGAAGAACGCCGTCACCGGCGTCGGCGAGCCCTCGTAGACGTCGGGGGTCCACATGTGGAACGGCACGGCCGCGAGCTTGAAGGCGACGCCGGCGGCCACGAAGACGATGCCGAGCACGATCCCGAAGCCCGCCGTGCCGTCGAGCGCCGCGACGATGCCCGGGAAGGAGACGGTGCCGGTGAAGCCGTAGACCAAGGAGGCGCCGTAGAGCAGCATGCCCGAGGAGAGCGCACCGAGGACGAAGTACTTCAGCCCGGCTTCCGTGGACTTAAGGTTGTCGCGATGGAACGCCGCGATGACGTAGGCGGCGAGCGACTGCAGCTCGAGTCCGAGATAGAGCGAGATCAGGTCGTTGGCCGAGGCCATCACCATCATGCCGACGGTGCACAGGATCAGCAGGATCGGGAACTCGAACCGGTCGATGCGCTCGCGCTGGAAGTAGTCGCGCGAGAGCAGGATCGTGGCGGCCGAGCCGAGCAGGATCAGCGCCTTCATTACCTTGGAGAAGTTGTCGATGATGAACGAGCCGTTCAGGGTGGTGATCTTGGCGCCCGACTGGGACATGACCGCGAACAGCGCGAGCACCAGCAGGATCAGGGCGCCGACATTGACGCCCTCGGCGGAGCGCTCGCCCCGGAACGCCCCGTAGAGGATCAGCACCAGCACGCCGATGCTGAGGATCAGCTCCGGCAGGGCAGGCCCGAGCGCGGGCAGGACGATCTGAGCGGCGTTCATCGGATCAAGCCTTCAGCGCGACACGGACGGCAGGGTGGCCGCGGCGGTCTGCGTGTTCGAGAGCGCGGTCCGCATGCTCTGCATCAACGCTTCCGTCGAGGGCGCGAAGGTGTCGAGCACGGGGGCCGGGTGGACGCCGTAATAGATCGTCAGGGCGACGAGCGGCGCGATGATGATCTTTTCGCGGAGATCCAGGTCGAGGATGCCCTGCAGGTTGGGCTTCTCGAGCTTGCCGTAGATCACGCGGGCGTAGAGCCAAAGGGCGTAGCCGGCCGACAGAATGATGCCGAACACCGAGAAGAACGCCACCGTCGGGTTGGCCCGGAAAGCCCCCATCATGGCCAGGAACTCGCCGACGAAGCCCGACGTCCCGGGCAGGCCGACATTGGCCATCGTGAACACCATCATGGCCGCCGCGTAGAGCGGCATCCGCTTCACCAGCCCGCCATAGGCGGCGATCTCGCGGGTGTGCATCCGGTCGTAGACGACGCCGACGCAGAGGAAGAGCGCGCCCGATACGATGCCGTGCGAGATCATCAGGAACAGCGCGCCCTGGATGCCCTGCTCGTTCATGGTGAACAGGCCGAGCGTCACGAAACCCATATGCGCCACCGACGAGTAGGCGATGAGCTTCTTGATGTCGGTCTGCATCAGGGCGATCAGCGAGGTGAAGATGATGGCGATCACCGAGAGGGCGAACACCATCGGGGCGAAGGCTTGGCTCGCATCCGGGAACATCGGCAGCGAAATCCGGATGAAGCCGTAGCCGCCCATCTTCAGCAGGATGCCCGCCAGGATCACCGAGCCGGCGGTCGGCGCCTCCACGTGCGCGTCGGGCAGCCAGGTATGGACCGGCCACATCGGCATCTTCACGGCAAAGGAGGCGAAGAAGGCCAGCCACAGCCACGTCTGCATATGCACCGGGAAGCGGGTGTGCAGCAGGGTCGGGATGTCGGTGGTGCCGGCATGCCAGTACATCGCCATGATGGCGAGCAGCATCAGCACCGAGCCGAGCAGGGTGTAGAGGAAGAACTTGAAGCTGGCGTAGATGCGCCGCTTGCCGCCCCAGATGCCGATGATGAGGAACATCGGGATCAGGCCAGCCTCGAAGAACAGGTAGAACAGCACCAGATCGAGGGCGCAGAACACACCGATCATCGTCGTCTCGAGGACGAGGAAGGCGACGAAGTATTCCTTCACCCGGGTGTTCACCGAGAGCCACGAGGCGCCGATGCAGAACGGCATCAGGAACGTGGTCAGCAGGATCAGCGGCATCGAGAAGCCGTCGACGCCGAGCTTGAACCGCGTGGTCTCGCTCAGCCAGGCATGGGTCTCGACCAGCTGGAAATTCGCGGTCGTCGCGTCGTAGCGGCCCCAGGCCACCAGCGAGAGCAGGAAGGTCGCGAGGGTCGTGATGAGCGCGGCCCAGCGGGCATTGCGCTTCGAAGCCTCGGTCTCCTCCCCGAGGGTGAGGATGAAGGCCGCGCCGCAGAGCGGCACGATGAGGAGGCCGGAGAGAATTCCGAGGCCTAACATGAGCGGGCGCTCCGATACGTGACGGCGGCCATCAATGGGCGACCTTGGGCAGGCCGGTCAGCATGTACCAGCTGATGAGGGCGGCGACGCCGACGAGCATGACGAAGGCGTAGTGGTAGACGTAGCCGGTCTGGAGACGGACGACGCCGCGGGTCACGTCGAGGACGCGGGTGGCGATCCCGTCCGGACCCATGCCGTCGATGACCCGGCCATCGGCCTCCTTCCAGAGGAACTTGCCGAAATCCTTGGCCGGTCGGACGAAGATCCGGTCGTAGAGTTCGTCGAAGTACCACTTGTTGAGCAGGAACCGGTACAGGCTCGGCTGCTGGGCTGCGAGTTGGCCCGGCAGTTCCGGCCGGCGGATATACATCCAATAGGCCAGCACGAAGCCGATCAGCATCATGATGAAGGGCGAGTAGGCCACCAGCGCCGGCACCGCGTGGATATCGTGCATGATGTGGTTGTCCGGGCCGTGCCCCAGGGCGTGGCCCCAGAATGTCTCCATGCCCTCGCCGATGAAGCGGTTCTTGAAGATCAACCCGGCGAAGAGCGCCCCGAAGGCAAGGATGCCGAGGGGGATCGTCATCACCAGCGGGCTCTCATGCGGGGTGTGCGCATGATCGTGGTGCTCGATGGCGCTGTGCGAGGCCGGCTCGACGTCGTGGCCCTTGTCGTCGTGGGCGACGCCCTCGTGGTGGCCCGGGGCGCCGTCGGCCTCAGCCGACGAATTGACATGGACGGCCTGCGCGGAAGCGCCGGCCTGGACAGCCGCATGCCCGGCGGCATGGTGATCGTCGTGATGCGCGGCGCCATGGCCGGCCCAGCGCGCCGGTCCCTCGAAGGTCATGAAGAACAGGCGCCAGGAATAGAACGAGGTCATCAGCGCGGCGACGACCGTGCAGATGAAGGCCAGGGTGTGACCGGGCCGCGTCGACGCATAGGCCGCCTCGATGATGGCGTCCTTCGAGTAATAGCCGGCTGTGAAGGGGAAGCCGATCAGCGCCAGGGTGCCGATGGTCATCATCGCCGAGGTGAAAGGAATGTAGCGGCGGAGATTGCCCATGTTCCGCATGTCCTGCTCGTGGTGCATCGCGTGGATGACGGAGCCGGCGCCGAGGAACAGCAGCGCCTTGAAGAAGGCGTGGGTGAAGAGGTGGAACACGGCGGCCGAATAGGCGCCCACGCCGAGCGCCACGAACATGTAGCCGAGCTGCGAGCAGGTCGAGTAGGCGATCACCCGCTTGATGTCGTTCTGAACGAGGCCGATCGTGGCGGCGAAGAACGCCGTGATGCCGCCGATCACCGTGACCACGATGAGGGCGTTGGGAGCGAGTTCGAACAGCGGCGACAGGCGCGCCACCATGAACACGCCGGCCGTCACCATGGTGGCGGCGTGGATCAGCGCCGAGACGGGGGTCGGCCCCTCCATCGCGTCGGGCAGCCAGGTGTGCAGCAGGAACTGGGCCGACTTGCCCATGGCACCCATGAACAGCAGCAGGCAGGCGAGCGTCAGGGCGTTCCAGTCGTAGCCGAGGAAGTGGAAGGTCGCGTCCTTGATCTCGGGCGCGCGAGCGAAGATGCCATCGAAGGCGATCGATCCCGTCAGCACGAAGACCAGGAAGATGCCGAGCGAGAACCCGAAATCGCCGACGCGGTTGACGATGAAGGCCTTCATGGCGGCGGCGTTGGCCGAGGGCTTCTCGTACCAGAACCCGATCAGCAGGTAGGAGGCGAGGCCGACGCCCTCCCAGCCGAAGAACATCTGCACCAGGTTGTCAGCCGTCACCAGCATCAGCATGGCGAAGGTGAAGAGCGACAGGTAGGCGAAGAAGCGCGGCCGGTGCGGATCCTCCTCCATGTAGCCGATGGAGTAGAGGTGCACGAGGGTCGAGACCGAGGTGACCACCACCAGCATGATCACCGTCAGGGTGTCGATGCGGAAGGCCCAGTCGACCACGAGGTCGCCGGCGGTGAACCAGGTCGCCACCTGCACGCGGGTGGCGTGCTCGGTGCCGGGCACCTCGAGGAAGGCGCCCCAGGACAGCAGCGCCGAGAAGGCGAGGAGGCCGGTGGTGATGCCCTCGCTGAGCTTCGGGCCGAGCTGGCGGCCGAACAGGCCGGCGAGCAGCGCACCGACGAGCGGGAGGAAGACGATCGCGTGATACATCGCTGGCTTGTCCGGCCTCCTGGGGTGCGCCCGGGCCCGCGCAGGGCGCGGGAGCCGATGCGGCGCCCTGTGTGTCGTGTCACCGGTCCGGCGCGCGGAGACCGCGACGCCGGACCGTCAGAATCGATGGGTGTCGGTTCCGCTCACCCCTTCATCATGTTGACGTCCTCGACCGCGATCGAACCGCGGTTTCGGAAGAACACGACGAGGATGGCGAGGCCGATGGCCGCTTCCGCCGCCGCCACGGTCAGCACGAACAGGGCGAAGACCTGTCCGGTGATGTCGTTGAGGTGGGTCGAGAAGGCGACGAGGTTGATGTTGACCGCGAGCAGGATCAGCTCGACGGACATCAGGATGACGATGACGTTCTTGCGGTTCACGAAGATGCCGAGCACGCCCAGCGTGAACAGGATCGCGGCGACCGTCAGGTAGTGGCTCAGGCCGATCATCGGATGTGGCTCCCGGTCTCTGCCGTTCGAGGTCCGCGGGCCATCAGACTTCCACGCCCTGGCGCGAGGGTACCTTGCGGGTCTCCACCGCCAGGGCCTGCGTGCGCGCGTTCTGGACGGAGATGTTCTGACGCTTGACGCCCGGACGGTCGCGCAGGGTCAGCACGATGGCGCCGATCATCGCCACCAGCAGGATCAGGCCGGCGAGCTGAAAGAAGAAGACATAGTCGGTGTAGAGCACCCGGCCGAGGGCCTGGGTGTTGGTGACCGCCTCGGCGCTGGCGACCGGGCCGAGGGGCGCCTGGATCAATCCGGGATCGATGGTCCACGACCCGACCACCAGCAGCAGCTCGATCAGGAACACCGCGCCGATCAGGGCGCCGATGGGCAGGTATTGCTGGAAGCCCTGACGCAGCTGGGCGAAATCCACGTCCAGCATCATCACGACGAACAGGAACAGCACCGCGACGGCGCCGACATAGACGACGACCAGGATCATCGCCAGGAACTCGGCGCCCATCATCACGAACAGCCCGGCGGCGTTCACGAAGGCCAGGATGAGGAAGAGCACGGAGGCCACGGGATTGCGCGAGGCGATCACCATGAAGCCCGAGGCGATGGTCACACCTGCGAACAGGTAGAAGAAGGCAGCGGCTGCGCTCATGCGATTCTAGAGATCAGCCGTCCCGAGGACGGCCCCTTCTGCCGAAACTGTGCCACGGCCCACCGGCCGCCCGTCTATAGAACCCGCCCCTGCGGTGCACAACCGCCTCGGCGCGCCTGGGCCGGTTCCGCGGAGGCAGAACCGGCGCTCTGTTTCATCCGCCCGGGGGCGGGCCAGCATTCCGGTCGTTCAGCGGTAGGGCGCGTCCACCGAAAGATTGCGGGCGATCTCGCGCTCCCAGCGGTCACCGTTCAGCAGGAGCTTCTCCTTGTCGTAGAGAAGCTCCTCGCGGGTCTCGACCGAGAACTCGAAGTTCGGCCCCTCGACGATCGCGTCGACCGGGCAGGCCTCCTGACACATGCCGCAATAGATGCATTTCACCATGTCGAGGTCGTAGCGCGTCGTGCGGCGGGTGCCGTCGTTGCGGCGGGGGCCGGCCTCGATGGTGATGGCCTGGGCGGGGCAGATCGCCTCGCACAGCTTGCAGGCGATGCAGCGTTCCTCGCCGTTGGGGTAGCGACGCAGGGCGTGCTCGCCCCGGAAGCGCGGGCCGCGATGGCCCATCTCGAAGGGGTAGTTGATCGTGGCCTTCGGCTTGAAGAAGTACTTCATCGCCAGGACGAACCCGGACGCGAACTCCTTCAGCAGCAGACCCTTAGCGACCTGATCGAGCTTCATGGCTCGGATCTCCGTGAGGGGTTGTCAGGCGCCCGGCGCGAGGCCGGTGAGCTTGAGGACAAAGGCGACGACGATGACCGAGACGAGCGAGAGCGGCAGGAACACCTTCCAGCCGAGGCGCATGAGCTGGTCATAGCGGTAGCGCGGCACCATGGCCTTCACCATGGCGATCATGAAGAACAGGAAGCTGGCCTTCAGGGCGAACCAGATCAGGCCCGGCACCCAGGTGAAGGGCGCGAACGGGATCGGCGAGAGCCAGCCGCCGAGGAACAGCACCGTACCCAGCGCGCACATGGTCATGATGGCCACGTACTCACCCAGCATGAACAGCAGGTACGGCGTCGAGGAATACTCGACCATGTAGCCAGCCACGAGTTCCGATTCCGCCTCCGGCAGATCGAAGGGCGGGCGGTTCGTCTCGGCCAGCGCCGAGATGAAGAACACCACGAACATCGGGAACAGCCAGAGCCAGTACCAGCCCAGGATGCCCAGTGAGGTGTCCTGCGCCATGACGATGCGCGACAGGTTGAGCGACCCGGCGCAGAGCAGGACGCAGATGATGACGAAGCCGAGGGAGACCTCGTAGGAAATCATCTGCGCCGCCGAGCGAAGCGCGCCCAGGAAGGCGTATTTCGAGTTCGACGCCCAACCGCCCATCAGCACGCCGTACACTCCGAGCGAAGAGATCGCGAAGATGTAGGTGATGCCGACGTTGAGGTCGGCGATGGCCCAGCCCTCGGCCAGCGGGATCACCGCCCAGGCGGCGAGCGCCAGGGTGGCGAAGACCAGGGGCGCCAGCAGGAACAGCGCCTTGTTGGCGCCGGCCGGGATGATCGGCTCCTTCAGGACGAATTTCAGCAGATCGGCGAAGGACTGGAACAGGCCCCAGGGCCCGACCACGTTGGGGCCGCGCCGGAGCTGGACCGCCGCCCAGATCTTGCGATCGGCCAGCAGGGCGTAGGCGATGAAGACGAGGAGCAGCGCCAGCAGGACGAAGCTCTTGAGCACCAGGAGCAGGACGGTGCCGAGGATTTCCCAGGAGGTCATGGCAGGAAATCCTTATTCGGCCGCTTCGAGGCCGCGCACCCGGGCGAGGCTCGAACACTCGGCGAGCACCCGCGAGGCGCGGGCGATCGCGTTGCTGAGATAGAAGTCCGGGATCGCCGAGGCGAAGGCGGTGCGGCTCGGCTCGCCGCTCAAGGCCGACAACGTCTCGACCGTGGCCACGGCGTCGCTCGGGGCGATCGCATCGAGGGCGGCGAAGTGCGGATGCTCGGCATAGAGGGCACGCCGAAGCGCCGCCAGCGAATCGAACGGCAGGCGCCGGCCGAGCACGTCCGACAGGGCGCGCAGGATCGCCCAATCCTCGCGGGCATCGCCCGGCGGGAAGCCGGCCCGATTGGTGGTCTGCACCCGACCCTCGAGGTTGACGTAGGTGGCGCTTTTTTCGGTATACGCGGCCCCTGGTAGGACGACGTCGGCGCGGGTGGCACCGCGATCGCCATGCGTGCCCTGGTAGATCACGAAGGCGCCGGGTTCGATTGTGACCTCGTCGGCACCCAAGTTGTATACCACGTCGAGCGAACCCGCTCCCGCGATCCCGGCGAAGTCCAGCCCGCCCTCCCCCGGCACGAAGCGGAGATCGAGGGCGCCGACCCGCGCAGCAGCCGTCTGGAGCACGCCGAAGCCGTTCCACTCGGGCGTCACCGCGCCGTTATCCTGCGCGAGCTTCGCCGCGGCGGCCAGAATGGCGGCGCCGTCGGGTCGGGTGAGCGCCCCCGTGCCGACGATGATGAGCGGACGGCTGGCCGCCTTCAGGGCCTCGGCGAAGCTGTGCTGGCCGGAGGCGAGGTCGGCCAGCGTCTCGGGGCCGGCACCCAGATAGGTGTGCGGATAGGTGAGGTCGACGGGCTCGCCGATGAGGCCGACGGCCAAAGGTCCCATGCGCCAGCGCTTGCGGATGCGCACGTTGAGCAGCGAGGCTTCGAGACGGGGATTCGTTCCGACGAGCAGGATCGCGTCCGTGTCTTCGATCCCGGCAATGCCGGTGCCAAGGGTGTAGGCAGCCCGGCCCCAGGACGGATCGATCGCTTCGCCGGCCTGCCGGCAATCGAGATTCGTCACGCCAAGCGACGTCATCAGTGCCTTCAGCGCATAGATCTCCTCCACGCCGGCAAGATCGCCGACCACGGCGCCCATACGCTTCGGATCGGTGCTCTTCACCTTGGCAGCGATAGCACCGAACGCCTCACCCCAGGACGCAGGACGCAGGCGGCCATTCTCGCGCAGATACGGCCGGTCCAGGCGCTGGGTGCGCAGGCCGTCCACAGCGTGGCGGGTTTTATCGGAGATCCATTCCTCGTTGATCCCCTCGTGAACCCGCGGCTCGATCTGCATGACTTCGCGACCGCGGGCATCGACCCGGATGGCGCAGCCAACCGCGTCCATCACATCGACGGATTCGGTTTTCGACAGTTCCCAGGGCCGAACCTCGTAGCTCTGCGGCTTGTGGACCAAGGCGCCGACGGGGCAGAGGTCGGCGACGTTGCCCTGAAGCTCGGAGCCCATCGCAGATTCGAGGTAGCTGGTGATCTCCATGTCCTCGCCACGCCCGATGGCGCCGAGATCCGGCACGCCAGCGACTTCGGCCAGGAAGCGGACGCAACGGGTGCAGTGAATGCAGCGATTCATGGCGGTCCGCACCAGCGGACCGATGTACTTCTCCTCGACCGCGCGCTTGTTCTCGCCGTAGCGGGTCGAGTCGACGCCGTAGGCCATCGCCTGGTCTTGGAGATCGCAGTGGCCGCCCTGGTCGCAGATCGGGCAGTCGAGCGGGTGGTTGATGAGGAGGAATTCCATCACCCCCTCTCGCGCCTTCTTCGTTTGGCCCGAGCGGGTCAGCACTTCCGGCGGTTCGCCGTTGGGACCGGGCCGGCAATCCTTCACCGCATAGGCGCAGGAGGCCACTGGCTTCGGCGCGCCCTTGAGCTCCACGAGGCACATCCGACAATTGCCCGCGATGGACAGCCGCTCATGAAAGCAGAAGCGCGGAATTTCCGCGCCTGCCGCTTCGCAGGCCTGGAGCAGCGTGTACTCCGCCGGAACATCGACCTCGGTGCCGTCGACGACGATCTTGGTCATTCGCTGAGTCTCGGTCTCGAAACTTGGGGACGGGTCGCGGGGCGGATCACTCCGCCGCCATCGGCACCGGGTCGGAATGCGGATTGGCGCTGTAGCGGTCGATGCGCTTCTCGATCTCGGGCCGGAAGTGGCGGATCAGCCCCTGGATCGGCCAGGCCGCCGCGTCACCGAGCGCACAGATGGTGTGACCCTCGATCTGCTTCGTCACGTCGAGGAGCATGTCGATCTCGCGGCGCTGGGCCCGGCCCTCGGCCATGCGCAGCATGACGCGCCACATCCAGCCTGTGCCCTCGCGGCAGGGCGTGCACTGGCCGCAGGATTCGTGCTTGTAGAAGTAGGCGATGCGGGCGATGGCCGAGACGATGTCGGTTGAGCGGTCCAGCACGATGACCGCCGCAGTACCGAGGCCGGAGCCGAGGTTCTTCAGAGTGTCGAAGTCCATCTTGGCGTCGATGATCTGCTCGGCCGGCACCAGGGGCACCGAGGAGCCGCCAGGAATGGAGCAGAGCAGGTTGTCCCAACCGCCGCGCATGCCGCCGCAATGCTTGTCGATGAGTTCGCGAAAGGTGATCCCGAGCTCCTCTTCGACGTTGCAGGGCTTGTTGACGTGGCCCGAGACGCAGAACAGCTTGGTGCCGGTGTTGTTCTTGCCGCCCAGGCCAGCGAACCACGCACCACCGCGACGCAGGATGGTGCCTGCCACCGCGATCGACTCGACATTGTTGACCGTCGTCGGGCAGCCGTAGAGGCCCATATTGGCCGGGAACGGGGGCTTCAGGCGCGGCATGCCCTTCTTGCCCTCGAGGCTCTCCAGAAGTGCCGTTTCCTCGCCGCAGATATAGGCGCCGGCGCCGTGATGGACGTAGATGTCGAAGGGGTAGCCGTGGACGTTGTCCTTGCCGACGAGCCGCGCTTCGTAGGCCTCGTCCACGGCCCGCTGGAGGGCGTGCTTCTCGGCGACGTACTCGCCGCGGATATAGATGTAGCAGGCATGTGCGGCCATCGCGAACGAGGCCAGCAGGCAGCCCTCAATCAGGAGGTGCGGATCATGCCGCATGATCTCCCGGTCCTTGCAGGTGCCCGGCTCGGACTCGTCGGCGTTGACCACGAGATAATGGGGGCGCCCGTCGGACTTCTTGGGCATGAACGACCATTTAAGGCCGGTCGGAAATCCAGCGCCACCGCGCCCGCGCAGGCCCGACTGCTTCATCTCGTCGATGATCCAGTCGCGTCCCATCTCGAGGAGGAACTTAGTACCGTCCCAGGCGCCGCGCTGCTTGGCCGCTTCCAGCCCCGGTGCGTGCAGGCCATAGAGGTTCGTGAAGATGCGATCCTGATCGGCGAGCATGTCAGTTCCCCTTCTTGGGGGCGGGAGACCGAGGGGTGGACGGCTTCGCGCTGGAGGCTTTCGCCGTCGACGGCTTCGTGTCGACCGGCGGAGCCTCCGCAATGTCCGCGCTGGCACCCGATGCGGCCGGCTGGGGCGGCGGTTCGTTGCGTGGAAGATCCGATTGTGTCCCGGCTTCCGCGCCGGCGGCTTCGGCCTTCGCGATCGTTTCAGGAGCAGGCATCGGTGCGGCCTGAGTTGGCGACGTCGCGGTCGACTCCTTGGGGTCGGCGGCGTCTGCCGTATCGCCGGCCTTCACAGGCATCTCCCCCGCTGCGGCACGCTGAGCCGGCGCGTCCGTCACCGGCTTCTCAACGGCACGGCCCGCATCGGGGCGAGCCGGCTTCGGCTCGGAAGCGGCACGCTGCTCAGACGAGGCGGCCTCGGCCTTGCCTTGCTCGCTGCCGTCCTCAGCTTCTTTGTCCTCGAAACGCTTGCGCCAAGCACCAACGCGCGATCCGTCGAACAGGGTTGCGTCGATAAGGGTGTCGGCACCACCGAGGGGCTCCGAAGAGGTTCGCCCGACCTGCGAGCCAACCTTCACGGGCCGCCCTGCAGCCAGATCGTCCATCAGCTTGCCGAGGAGGTCAGGTGTCAGGTCCTCGTAGTAATCCTGATTGATCTGCGCCATTGGCGCGTTGCAGCAGGCGCCCAGACACTCGACTTCGAGCCAGGAGAAGTTGCCGTCGGCGCTGACATGACCCGGAGCACCGAGACGGTGCTGCAGGTAGTCTTTCAACTCACGCGCGCCGCAGGAATCACATGGAACGGTCCCGCAAAGCTGGATCCAGAATCTACCTACTGGCTCCAGGGCGAACATCGTATAGAACGTCGCCACTTCGAGCACGCGGATATGCGGCATCCCGAGTTCGTCAGCCACCGCTTCGATGGCCTTCTGCGGCAACCAACCGCCATTCTGCTCCTGCGCCTTCCACAGGAGCGGAATCACCGCCGAGGCCTGGCGCCCCTGCGGATACTTCTCGATCTGGCCCTTCGCCCACTCGGCGTTCTCGGACGAAAACGCGAAGGCGGCGGGTTGCTCGGATGCGGGGGCGAGTCTGCGGTTGGCCATCAGTTCTGAACCTTGATCGTCACCGGTCCACCTCGCCGAACACGATGTCCAGGGTGCCGAGCACACAGGACACATCGGCCAGCATATGGCCACGGCACATCCAGTCCATCGCCTGGAGATGGGCGAAGCCTGGAGCGCGGATCTTGCAGCGATATGGCTTGTTGGTGCCGTCGGCGACGAGATAGACGCCGAACTCGCCCTTCGGCGCTTCGACGGCGGCATAGACTTCGCCGGCCGGCACGTGGAAGCCCTCGGTGTAGAGCTTGAAATGGTGAATCAGCGCCTCCATCGAGCGCTTCATCTCGCGGCGCGGCGGCGGTGCGATCTTGCCGTCGGTGGCGGAAATCGGCCCCTGACCGGCTGGCTCGCGCAGCTTGATGCAGCACTGCTTCATGATCTTGGCTGATTCGCGCATCTCTTCCATGCGGATGACCTGGCGATCATAGGTGTCGCCGTTCTTCCCCACGGGGATGTCGAATTCCATTTCCTCGTAGGCTTCGTAGGGCTGCGATTTGCGCAGATCCCAGGGAATCCCTGAGCCGCGCACCATCACGCCAGAAAAGCCCCACGCCATCGCCTCATCGACCGTGACGATGCCGATATCGACGTTGCGCTGCTTGAAGATACGGTTTCCCATGACAAGGTTGTCGAGGTCGTCGACCACCTGCAGGAAGGGATCGATGAACGCCTCGATGTCGTCGATGAGTGCGGGCGGCAGGTCCTGATGGACGCCACCGGGACGGAAGTAGTTGGCATGCAGGCGAGCGCCCGACGCGCGCTCGTAGAAGATCATCAGCTTCTCACGCTCCTCGAAGCCCCAGAGCGGCGGCGTCAGGGCACCGACGTCCATCGCCTGCGTGGTGACGTTAAGCAGATGGGAGAGGATGCGGCCGATCTCGCAGAACAGGGTGCGGATGAGTTGGGCGCGCCGAGGCACCTGCAACCCGAGCAACTTCTCGATGCCGAGGCAGAAGGCATGCTCCTGGTTCATCGGGGAGACGTAGTCGAGCCGATCGAAATAGGGCGTCGCCTGCAGGTAGGTCTTGTGCTCGATCAGCTTCTCGGTGCCGCGATGCAGCAGGCCGATATGCGGGTCGACCCGCTCGACGATCTCGCCGTCGAGTTCCAGCACCAAGCGCAGCACCCCGTGTGCGGCCGGATGCTGAGGCCCGAAATTGATCGCGAAATTGCGGATGTTGTGCTCGGTCATGGCCTCGCTCCGCCGCTCAAGCCGACGTCTTCTCGTCGCCCGGGAGCACGTATTCCGTGCCCTCCCACGGCGAGAGGAAGTCGAAGTTCCGAAATTCCTGGGTGAGCTTTACGGGCTCGTAGACCACGCGCGCCTCATCCTGGTCGTAGCGGACCTCGACGAAGCCCGTAAGGGGAAAGTCCTTCCGCAGCGGGTGCCCTTCGAAGCCGTAATCGGTGAGCAGACGCCGTAAATCCGGATGGCCCGAGAACAGAATGCCGTAGAGGTCGTAAGTCTCCCGCTCGAACCAATTCGCCGCCGGGAAAACCTCGATGACGGAGGGTACTGGCGTCTGGTCGTCGGTCTGAACCTTCACGCGGATGCGGGTGTTATGGCGCAACGAGAGCAGGTGATAGACCACATCGAACCGCTTCTCACGGGCCGGATAGTCGGCACCGCAAATGTCAATGAAGCAGCGGAAGGCACAGGCTGGATCATCGCGCAGATAGGTGAGCGCATAGACGATATCGCTGGCCTGGACCACGAGGGTCAACTCGCCGAACGCGATGGCACGCGAGACGATCGCGGGGCCAAGGGCACCGGCGACGTGATCGCCGATTCGCTCAAGCGCCGCCATGCCCGAGTCGGGACTCGTGTGTGCAAGGATGCTGATGCCGTTGGTCATGCCGGAGCGTCCTTATTCCTAGCGCTCGATCGTGCCAATGCGGCGGATCTTCTTCTGGAGCAGGAGTACGCCGTAAAGCAGCGCCTCGGCGGTCGGGGGGCAACCCGGAACATAGATATCGACCGGCACCACCCGGTCGCATCCGCGCACCACCGAGTAGGAATAGTGATAATAGCCGCCACCATTGGCACACGAGCCCATGGAGATCACGTAGCGCGGTTCCGGCATCTGGTCGTAGACTTTGCGGAGGGCGGGCGCCATCTTGTTGGTCAGGGTGCCGGCAACGATCATGACATCGGATTGCCGGGGCGATCCGCGTGGCGCGAAACCGAAGCGCTCGCAATCGTAGCGCGGCATCGACATCTGCATCATCTCGACGGCGCAACAGGCGAGGCCGAAGGTCATCCACATGAGCGAGCCGGTCCGCGCCCAATTGATGAGGTCGTCCGTCGAGGTGACCAGGAAACCGCGATCAGCGAGTTCATTGTTGATCGACAGGAAGGTCGGATCGTTCGCGCCGATCGGCAGCCCCGTGTTGGGATCAATGATCCCTTTCGGAGCCGGCGCGATCGCCGGAGCGCGGGACAGGTCGGGGCTGAAGGCCATCGGTTTCTCGGGATCAGGCTTCGGGCAGGCTGAGTTCGGATAGACGGAGCTCGAACAGGCAGGCGTAGAGCGAGCTGTGATTCGTGAGCGTTAGTCCCACTCGAGCGCGCCCTTGCGCCACTCATAGACGAACCCCACGGTCAGAACTCCGAGAAACGCCATCATCGACCACATGCCGAACCAGCCGAGCTCACCGAAGGTAATCGCCCACGGGAAAAGAAAGGCGACCTCGAGGTCGAAGATGATGAAGAGGATTGCAACGAGATAGAAACGCACGTCGAACTTCATCCGCGCGTCATCAAAGGCGTTGAAGCCACATTCATAAGCTGAAAGCTTCTCAGGATCGGGGCTGTTATAAGCAACCAGGAATGGGGCGATGAGCAGAGCTACGGCGATGAATCCCGAAACGCCGATAAAGACGATGAGCGGCAGATAGTCTGCCATCAGGCCGGTCATGCAGGACCCCTCGTGTTCGCGGGCGATTGCGACGCCCTGAGCGCCGTCGGCCACGTGGAATTGCTCCAATGCCAGACTGCGCAGGCGCGAGGCTTAGACGACCCCCTGGAGTGAAACAAGGGCATCGTGCGTCGCACAAAATCTCGCATGCATCCCAGGTAGTTCTTCACCCGATCCACACAACACGACGGATGCGCGCAGGGTGGCCTCAGGCGACATCCTGGTGGGCACGAGCGAAGACTGATTCACCATACCGGACGGTGACCAGCGCAAGGATATCGGGGACATCCTGGGCCATTTGTCAGGAAGATCTGGCGGCAGGCGTAGATGGGGAACCATAACCTTGGCCGTCCGTTTCGTTCATGTCCCACTCAGGCCGGATCGCGTTAGGTCGGCGCAACATTCGACCTCACAGGAGACGCTTCGTGCGCATTGCCCAGATTGCTCCGCTGTCGGAGGCCGTACCCCCGAAGTTCTATGGTGGGACCGAGCGCGTGGTCTCGTGGATCACGGAAGAGCTGGTTCGTCAGGGCCACGACGTAACCTTGTTCGCGAGCGGCGACTCCGAGACGTCCGCCAAGCTCGCGGCCTGCACACCGGAGGGCCTGAGGTTGCTGGGCTATCGCGACCATACCGCAAGCCATCTTGCGATGCTCCACCATGTGCACAAACGGGCACATGAGTTCGATATCCTGCACTTTCATATCGACCTCCTGCAGTATCCGATGTTCGAGGACCTGAACCACAAGTGCCTCACCACGATGCACGGTCGCCTCGATGTGCCGGATTTCATGCCGGTCTATCGGACCTTCACGGGCATGCCCTTGGTGTCGATCTCAGACAACCAACGTGATCCGATGCCGGAGAACGTGAATTGGCTCTCGACGATTCATCACGGCCTGCCAGCACAGAACTGCCCGTTCTATCCGGAGGCCAAGGGCGGCTATCTCGCCTTCCTCGGCCGCATTTCGCCGGAAAAGCGGCCCGACCGGGCCATCGAGATGGCCATCCGCTCGGGCGTGCCGCTCAAAATCGCCGCCAAGGTCGACAAGGCTGACCAGGACTATTGGGACGAGGTCATCGAGCCGATGATTCATCATCCCCTCATCGAGTTCATCGGTGAGATCAACGAGGAGCAGAAGAAGGACTTCCTCGGAAACGCACTCGCCCTCGCCTTCCCGATCGACTGGCCGGAGCCCTTCGGCCTCGTAATGATTGAGGCGATGTCGGCTGGAACCCCCGTAATCGCATTCCGCAACGGCTCCGTGCCGGAGGTCATTGCCGACGGCATCTCGGGCGTCTTGTGCGATTCGATGGATGATGCGGTCGCGGCAGTCGATAAAGTCAAGTCTATGAGCCGAGCCGGTGTGCGCAAGCACTTTGAGGGAAATTTCACCGCTGAGTGCATGGTGCTCAAGTACGTGTCTGCCTACGAGCAATTGCTTGCTGGCACTAATTCGGTGATCAAGCTTCCGCATGCGGGATCTTTCACGTCCCACTACGGCGAGTTGAATGGCTCCGCGCTGCCGCAGATCTCGGTCGCCGCCATGCCGGCCTAATCCGGCCAAGCCACGGCCCCTTCGAATCCGATTCTGCTCGCTTCCGGAGCGGGCTGGCGCCGCAAGATTGCCGCACTACCTCTGCCACTGAGGGCCGCCGCGCCGCACTTTGCGACCGGCGGCTCTTTCGATTCGACCCCCCTTTTCGGAGATGCGCAGGCATGGCAGCGGATACACTGAAGGCGACCTCCGAGCCCGCAAGCGAGACGCGGATTTCTCAAGGCTTCCAGGATGCCGACGAAGTTCTGCCGCAGTACCATATCGAAGCGCAGACATCCCTGGTCGAACGCCCACTCCGATCGCTGAAATACGGCGAAGCCTTTGCGGTTCTCGACAGCTACGGCGACATTGGAGTGCTTCCGGGTCCTGAAGGACTCTACTTCCAGGACACGCGCTATCTCTCCCGTATGCACGTCACCATTGAGGACCAGCGCCCCCTGCTGCTCTCCTCTGTGATGCAGGACGACAACGGCGCGCTCAGCGTCGACATGACGACGCCCGACATCCGCATCGACGCTCACGACGAGACCACGATCCCGCGTGAGTTGATCGCGATCGAGCGCACCAAGTTCCTGTTCAAGGGTGCGTGCTACGACCGGATCGGTCTACGCAATTACGATTCCCGCCATTGGCACCTCAAGGTCGCCGTCACCTTCGACGCGGATTTCCGCGACCTGTTCGAAGTTCGCGGCATGGATCGCCCGGTGCGCGGCAAGCGCAGCGTGCAGGTGGCGAGCGATTCCGAGGTCCAGTTCCGTTACGCCGGCCTCGACGAGGTGGTACGGACCACAAGCCTCCACTTCGGTCCGAAGCCGAAGCATATCGAGCCGGGCCGGGCCGAGTTCGTCGTTTCCCTGCCGCCCGGGGGGCGCGCCTCGCTGTTCCTCCGCGTCGTCTTTGAATCGCACCGCGCCTTCACCAGCGCGCCTGCCGCGGAGCGCGTCGGTGAAGATGCGGCCGCCGGGCTATCCCATGCCGCCGGCAGCACGGCCTCCGCGCGCCATCCGAAGGGCCTTGCCGAGGGTGTGATCTTCGCGCGGGCATATCGCGACTCGCGCCGTGATCTGCGGCAGCTCACCGCCGGCATCACCACGATCATTTCGTCGAACGACCAGTTCAACGAGGCCGCCTGTCGCGCAACCGCCGATCTTTATATGCTGGCGAGCCGGACGCCGGAGGGCATCTATCCGTTTGCTGGGATCCCCTGGTACTCGACGGTGTTCGGGCGCGACGGCATCATCACCGCCATGATGGCGCTTTGGATCGATCCGAACTTCGGAAAGGGCGTGCTGCGTTACCTCGCGTCGACGCAGGCCAAAGCGATCGACCCGGCCGCGGATGCGCAGCCCGGCAAGGTGCTGCACGAGACCCGTCGCGGCGAGATGGCCATGCTCGGCGAGGTGCCCTTCCGCCACTACTACGGCACCATCGACGGTACGCCACTCTTCGTGATGCTGGCCTGGGAATACTACGCGGTCACGGGCGACCTGGAGACCATCTCGGCGATCTGGCCGGCGCTCGAATTGGCGCTCGAATGGATGAACAAGTACGGCGACCGCGACGGCGACGGCTTCGTCGAATACGCTCGGGACACGGACAAGGGCCTCGAAAATCAGGGCTGGAAGGACAGCCACGATTCGATCTTCCATACCGATGGGAACCTCGCCAAGGGCCCGATCGCCCTCTGTGAGGTCCAGGGTTACGTGTATGCGGCGAAGAATGGGGCGGCTAAGCTTGCCTCGCTTCTCGGCCGGGACGACCTTGCCCAGCGTCTCGGCGAGGAATCCAAGGCGCTCCGGCAGAATTTCGACAAGGCGTTCTGGTGCGAGGCGATCGGCACCTACGCCCTCGCGCTCGATGGCGAAAAGCGCCAATGCGCAGTCCGCTCCTCGAACGCCGGCCACGCGCTCTTCACCGGCATCGCTTTGCCGGAGCGTGCGGCCAGTGTCGCGGCCAACCTGCTGTCAAAGGACGGCTTCAACGGCTGGGGCGTGCGTACGATCGCCCGCGGCGAGGCTCGGTACAACCCGATGTCCTACCACAACGGTTCGATCTGGCCGCACGACAACGCCCTGATCGCCTTGGGGCTGGCGCGCTATGATCTCAAGCCCGAAGCCTCGCGCATCTTCCAGGGCATGTTCGATACGGCTTTGTACCAGGATCAGAAGCGGTTGCCGGAGCTGTTCTGCGGCTTCATGCGGCGCCACCAGCGAGGACCAGTTTCCTACCCGGTGGCCTGCTCACCGCAGGCCTGGGCTGCTGCGGCGCCCTTCGCCTTCCTGGCGGCTTGCCTGGGTCTGGAAATCGACCATGACCGCAACCGGGTCCGCTTCCGCAACCCGACCCTGCCACCCTTCCTCGACGGTGTCTCGATCTTCAACCTGAAGATTGGCACCTCGCGGGTGGATCTGCGCCTGCAACGCTATGGCGAGGACGTCACCGTGAACGTTCTGCGCCGCACGGGGGATGCGCAGATCTCCTTGCTCAAATGATTCGATCGGGCGGCGCCTGAAACGTCGGTCTCCGGCGTCGTCCCTTCGATTTCGCACTCTATGCCAGCGAATACCTTCCGATCAGACATACGAATTTCGGCACGCGCTTACACAGAAGACTGTGGCACGCCCCCGCGCTGAGGATCGGCCTACAGCAGCTCTGAAGTGGGAAAGGCTCAAGCCGAGACTGATATTAAGCATGCTTGTCGTGCTCTGTAGCCTCGTCCTGGCCGCTGCACGGGCCGACGCGAGGGCCGATGACATCCGCGAGGCGAGCAGATGGCACATCCCGCGGCTGCACCGGACAGCTGTTCCTATCTGCTGTTCGTACCTCACGGCTACCCAGCGATGCCGCGCCAGGAATGGCCACTCGTGATTTATCTCCACCGCGCGGGCAGCCTCGGCGACGATCTGGATCTCGTGAAGCTATGGGGATTGCCCAAAGCCCTCGCTTCGCACCCGGGCACACCGTTCTTCGTTTTCTCGCCGCAGGCCAAGGGCAGCCTTCAGATCGGTGGACGGTGGAAAACGGAGCGGATCGAGCGGTTGCTCGCCGACCTGCGCGGCATCTACAGGATCGATGCGAGCCGCATTTATCCGACAGGTTGGTCCATCGGCGGAAACGAGACTTGGCGCTGGGCAGTTAAGTAGCCCCATCTCTTTGCCGCCGCAGTGCCGATCGGAGTACATGGTAACCTCAACCGGGATGCCGATTTGCTGACGGTCTGCGCGTTAAAGGATATGCCGCTCTCGGCCTTTGACGGAGATCACGCCGCCAGACAAAGCAACCAAAGTCGTCGAGGCTCTCTACCGATGTCGCGGGGGCACACAGCAGCCTCCCCTGACCATCCTGCCCGCGACCGGCCATAACGCCGCCGATCCGGCCTAAGCAGTCCGGCCTTGTGGCTGCGGATGCTCGAACAGAGGCGGTCGACCGTGCCTTCGCTGGTCGCTCCTTCAGTCAACCAAAAAGGCGCCGTTCCGGATGGAACGACGCCTTGAGCAATTCTCACCTCAGACGGCTGCTTTAGCGCGGTGCCAGGATCATGATCATCTGGCGTCCCTCGAGCATCGGCTCGCTCTCGACCTTGGCAATCTCCTGGGTTTCGTTCTTGACCCGCTCGAGCAGGCGCAACCCGATATCCTGGTGCGCCATCTCACGGCCGCGGAAGCGCAGGGTCACCTTGACCTTATCACCTTCCTCGAAGAACCGAATCACGGCCTTCATCTTGGTGTCGTAGTCGTGCTTGTCGATGCCGGGACGGAGCTTGATCTCCTTGACCTCGACCGTCTTCTGCTTCTTGCGCGCTTCGTTCTGCTTCTTCTGCTCGTTGAAGCGGAAGCGGCCGTAATCGAGAAGCTTACAGACGGGAGGAACGGAGTTCGGAGCGATCTCGACGAGATCGAGGCCTGCCTCCTCGGCCAAGGCGATGGCGTCGAAGAAGGCGACGACGCCACGGTTCTGCCCGGTGTCGTCGATGAGCTGCACTTCGCGAACGCCACGGATATCCCGGTTGGCGCGCGGCCCGTCCTTCTGCGGGGCCGGCATAGCTCTCATAGGTCTACGAATGGCTTTGTTCTCCTAGTGAAACGACGAAACGGCAGCCCGCGAACCCAAGCCCCGTTTGGGGTCGATCCTGGCCACCCATCGCTCGCGAAATTCGTTGCGACACCTTGGCGAAAGTCTCGTGCAAGTCAACACGGTCGTCGCCGTTTGGTTCATCGGGTCCGACGCGGTCATCGGTGCCTCGCAAGCGCCTGCTTCGCAAGGAGGTCTGCGTAGACCGCGAGCGTATCGCCCACCATCCCCTCCAACGAAAAATGGGCTTCCACATGCACCCGTCCGCGACGGGTCATGGCATCACGGGCACTCGCACCGAGCGAGAGCGCTTCGCAGAGGGCATCGGCCAAAGCCGCTGCATCACCGGGAGGAACCCGCCATCCCGTCCGCTGCGAGGTCGGCACCTCCGGCGGCGACAGCACGGTCTCCGGCACGGCACCGAGATCCGACACGATGACGGGCGTCCCGAGCGCCTGCGCCTCAACCGCCGAGCGTCCGAAAGCCTCCGGCTCCACCGATGGGACCGCAACGACGGAGGCTGCCCGGAACGCTGCGGGCATGTCGGCGCAATGCCCGACCCGATGCACGATGCCCCGCAGGCCGCGGGCGGCGACGAGGGCGTCGAGTTCGCGCTCGTAGGCGACGCGCCCCTGCGGATCGCCGGCCAGCACGATCGCGACGTCGGTGACGCCCCGGTCCCGCATCAGGGCTGCTGCCTCGATGAGGACGCGCTGTCCCTTCCACGCGGTTAAGCGCGCAGCCAACAGCACAACGCGCTCGTGAGGGGCGACACCCCAGGCCCGTCGCAGAGCCTCGACCCGGGCCGGGAGGACCGCGGCAGGCGTAAACAGGGAGAGATCGGTTCCGCGATGGATGACCCGGATCCGGTCGCCTGCCTGCTCCGGATGCAGAGAGCGGATCAGGGCCGCGGTATAATGCGAGTTGGCGATGACGACATCGCCGCGCGCCATCACGGAGTTGTACAGGACCTTGACGCCCGTCCGGCCGGAATAACTCCCGTGATAAGTGGTGACGAAGGGAAGCTTCATGCGGCGAGCGGCACCGAGCGCCACCCAGGCCGGCGCCCGCGAACGAGCGTGGACAATCTGCACCCCCTCACGCCGGCAAAGCCGCGCGAGCCGCCCGACATTCAACGCCATGGCGAATGGGTTCTTCGAAGCCGCCGGGAAGGGAAGCCAGACCCCTCCCTTCGCCTGCAACTCGCCCACCAGGCGCCCGCCCTCGGTGGCCACCAGGGCTCGGGCACCGGCGGCTGCGAGAGCTGCGGCGACATCGACGGTCGTACGCTCGGCACCGCCTGCGTCCAGTTCGGGGATGATCTGCAGGATGGTGGCACCGGATAGCGGCGCGCGCTCGCTCGGAAATCCGCCGCGGACCTCGCCGTTCATAATACGCGCGCCGAGACGGCCCGAAGTTCGAGAGACGATTTCGGGTAGTCTTCCCGAAAGTGGCAGCGTCCGTCCGGCGTATCGGTCATGGACGCAGCTTGAACGCTGCGCTTTACGGCTCGGTAAACGAAATGCGAAAGCGATGCATTCAGTTCGAGGCACCGTCGAGCCAAGGTTGAGAAATGACGTCTGCGCAGGGCGAAGCTCCCGAATTCATCGTCGTCGGCGAAGGGGGAAAGGCACGACGAATCGCGGTGCGATGCCGGGCCGGCGATGGCTCCCCGATCGTCTGGCTCGGAGGCTTCCGCTCCGATATGGGCGCGACGAAGGCGATGGCGCTCGATGCTTGGGCCGAACGGAATGGACGTGCATTCCTCCGATTCGATTATACTGGGCACGGTGAATCGGACGGTGTTTTTGCCGAGTCTACCCTTTCGACGTGGCTTGCGGACGCCCAGGCGGTAATCGAAACCTTCGCGCCGAAGCGCCCGCTGCTGGTCGGATCATCGATGGGTGGGTGGATCGCCTGCCTTATCGCGCAGGCACTCACGCAACAGCAGAGGCCGCCATCGGGGCTCGTTCTCATAGCCCCGGCGCTGGATTTCACACAGGACCTGCTCTGGGAGCGTTTCAGCCCGGATATCCGCGCCACGATCGAACGAGACGGGGCTTGGTTCAGGCCCAGCGCCTATGATCCGTCCCCGGTGCCGATTACCAAAGCCCTCATCGCGGACGGACGAAGGCACCGCTTGCTTGGCAATGCCTTCGATCCAGGCTGTCCCGTTCACATCCTGCAGGGCATGGACGATCCCGATGTTCCCTATCCGCACGCCTTGAAGGTGGTCCAATCCCTGCCGAAGGCCGGCACGCTGCTCACCCTCATCGCCGACGGAGACCACCGCCTGTCCCGACCGCAAGATCTCGCACGGCTGGTTAGGGCAGTGACCGATATGTCAGCCTAGTGAAGACTGACCGTGTACAGATCGTTGGCTGCCGCATTGGCCACGATCGCATCGCGCGAATCGGCCAACAGGATCGGCGCGCCGCTGGCGGACAGGAGAGCGAACAGGTCGAGACCAGGCGTGAGATCGGGAGCCTGCGGGAAGATGCGCTTCACCTCATCGGATCGGATAGCGCGCACATAGGCAATGTGCCCCTCACCCAAAGCCGCCAGATCGGCCGCGTTGAACTCGGCCGGGTCGAGATCGGCCTCGGTGATCGGATTGGTGTTGAACTCGGTCATGGACTGCCCTCCTTCTTGGCAGAGCGGTACACCGGGATCGCTTCCCGGTGGTCTATATGCGTTAAAGCCCCCGACATCACACCTCGTCGCGGGATGCGATGGCGATCTTGCGCACGATCCGGTCCGGCTCAGGCCGGGTCAGGTCGATGGAAAGCAGGCCGTTGGATAGATCGGCACCCATCACCTCCATGCCGTCGGCAAGCAGGAAGGCCCGCTGAAACTGTCGCGCTGCGATGCCGCGATGGAGGAACTGCCGGGTCTTGTCGTCCACCTGCCGACCCCGCACCACGAGTTGGCTCTCCTCGAGCATCACATCGAGTTGATCGCGGGTGAAGCCTGCGACTGCGAGGGTGATGCGAAGACGCTCTGGCTGTTGCTCGGTGCGTGGCAGCCGCTCGATGTTATAGGGCGGATAGCCGTCATTAGCCGCCTTCGACACGCGGTCGAGGGCCTGCTCGATTTCGTCGAAACCGAGAAGAAAGGGATGTCCGAACGGAGAGGGCCGAGTCGTCACAAACGCATGTCCTTCCAGCGAAGCCCGAAACATTGTTTCATGAGGCACTTCGGTGATCGGGGCCCGCCTGCGCAGCACCCCTCCCGGAGATCGCTCACCGGTCACAGCGATATGGAGGTGGCTGCTGGGTGCATCAAGGGTCTGATGCATCAAGGGCTTGATGCATCCCGGGTCTGGCCGGGATGCGTCATCTGCCTGACTTGGCAGAGGGTTGGGTATTCTCGGAATCTTGCTTCAGGATATCGTGGCACAGCGTAAGCTTGGACATTGGAAGGCCGACGAGTAACAGTTTGGAATTCCTCTGATATTCGGCCCTGACCTTGATCTACGGTCACGATCTCGGATATGCCGGCCTCGCACGACGAGCGCCCCGAACGCGGTCTTTCGACCTCGTTCTATGGCGCATGTCGAATCGAACCCGTGCCATTCCGGTCTGTCACGACTGATTGTCGAGCCGGAACCGCGTGCAGGCGTCGGGAGCGTCGCGGAGGGCGACGGGCCCCTTGAATGGAGTGCACGGCGTGATCGGAGAACGGCCTTTGCAAAGTATCAAGACATGTGCAGCGCGGCACCTCGTGTCAGGCCTCGCCTCCCTGACGATGCTCGCCGGCTTCGGCGGCGTGGCGATGGCTCAGGACAAGGCCGCAGCACAGGACAGCAAGGGACCTGTTCTGAAGCTGGAATTGAACCGCCTGGAACCGGCGGGTGAGTCGTGCCGGACCTACCTCCTGGTCGATAACAGCCGAGGCCAGGCACTGAAATCCTTGAAGGTCGATCTCTTCGCGTTCGACAATGACGGGATCGCTCAAAAGCGCTTGGCCGTGGAACTCGGCCCCGTTCAGGACCGCAAGACGATGGTTCGCCTGTTCGACTTCCCTGCGATTGCCTGCCCGAAGATCAGCCGGGTCCTTCTCAACGATGTGCTCTCCTGTGAGGGCGGCGACGCCAGTCGCGAAACCTGCCTCGAGCGGATCGAGACCGAGAGCAAAACGGCAGCGACGTTCACGCGCTGAGCGGCGCCCTTCTTCCTATCGTCAGAAACCCGCACGTACCGAGAGAGCCCGCCATGGATCCGACAGCCGCGCCGGCCGGAGTCACCCACGACTTATCCTTCTTCGGACTGTTCCTGCAGGCCGATCCGATCGTGAAAGGCGTCATGCTCCTGCTCGTGATCGCCTCGATCGCGTGCTGGACCGTCGTGTTCGAGAAGATCGTACGGGTTGCGGCCGCCAAGCGTCAGGCTCGCGCCTTCGATGCCCTGGTGCGCTCCGGAGGCGCGCTGGAAGCCTCCGGTGGTGGCATCGACGCCCAGATCACGGGAGCGGCCGTCGAGGCTTGGCGCGATCAGGATGCCACCGAGACCCGTGCCGAGCGGCGCGATCGCATCGAGCGCGCGATGCGGGCTGCCCTGACCTCACGCATCAAGCGCTTGCAGACCGGCCTACCGTTGCTGGCCACCGCCGGCTCGACGGCGCCGTTCATCGGTCTGTTCGGCACGGTCTGGGGCATCATGAATTCGTTCTCGTCGATCGCGAAGAGCCAGGATACCTCCCTCGCCGTCGTAGCCCCCGGCATCGCCGAGGCACTGTTCGCAACGGCCATCGGCCTCATCGTCGCCATTCCGGCGGTCATGGCCTACAACAAGCTCATCAACGATGTCGGCCGGGTTCAGTCGAGCTTCATTTCGACCATCGGAATTCTCGGCAACCGACTCGCCCGCGACCGGACTGTCCACGGACGCGCCGCCGCAGCGGAATGACGATGAGGATTGCAGCGGTGATCTCTCGGGCCTGATCGGGTTCCAGTTCAATTCAGAGCCGTTTCGGTGCCGCGACAGCGCCGATTCAGACACAGCAATCTCTGCGATGGGCCGGCTTACGGTCGTCCACCCTGGCCCCGGAGGGCCGCTTCACGATGGCAATGGGTTCGATCCGCGCCGGCGGCGGCGATGACGAGGATGGCCTCGACGCGGCGCCGATGTCCGAGATCAACGTCACCCCGATGGTCGACGTCATGCTCGTGCTGCTCATCATCTTCATGGTAGCCGCGCCCCTGATGACGACGGGCGTGCCGGTACAGCTCCCGAAAACGACCGCTCAGAAGGTGGCGCAGGCCCAGAAACCGCTCGAGATCTCCATCGATAAAGATGGCAAGCCCTATCTCGCCAAGGAAGAATTGTTCCCGGATACGATCCTGCCACGTCTGCGGACATTGGCAGCACAGGATCCCAACCAGGTCATGCTGGTCCGCGGGGATCGCGACGTCTCCTATGGTCGGGTCATGGAAGTAATGGGGCTCGTCGGACAGGCGGGATTCTCCAAGGTCTCGCTGATCGCGCAATCACCCGGCGGCGCGCTGCCCTCCGCACCGGCGGCCCCTGCTCCTGCCGCCGCCAGCGGAACGCCACGCTGATCTCATGAGTGTCCTTCAACCCCCGAGCGCCTTCGCAACGACACGCGGCCCGGAGCGGCAAGGCCCATCCGGCCTCGCCTATGCCTTCCTGGTCGCTCTCGCGCTGCACATCGCAGCTCTCGTCGGCATGATGGTGTTCGGCGCCGCGCCAACGGCACCTCCTGGCGAAAACATCGTCACGATCGATCTCGCCCCGCAGATGACGGACGCAGATACACAGTCGCCAGCCGAGCAAGCCGCGTCGAGCCCGGCTCCGCCCGAAGCGAACCCCGTCGAAACACCGGAAGCCGAGCCGGTGGTGAAACCGATGGAGACGACGGAGGTCGCCCCACCGGAAGCCACCATGCCGCCGCCACCGGACGCGACACCCGTCGCCCCGGAAGCCACCACGATGGCCGACCCAACGGATGCGCCGGTGCAGCCACCGGTGGAGGCGGTGGCGGAACCGCCGCCGGAGGATCAGGTCATCACCTCGTCGGCGCCCGAAGCGCCCGCGCTGGCACCGCCGCCACCCACCGTCGCTGTCGCTCCCAAGCCAACGGAAATCGAGAAGCCTAAGCCCGACCCGGCCAAGATCCTCGAAGCCAAGCGGGAGGCGAAGCGCAAGGCCGACCGTGAGGCTCGCCTGAAGGCAGAGCAAGAGGAGCGGCGCGAAGCAATAGCCGACGCGCGGCGCGAAGCCGCCAAAGAGGCGAAGGCCAAGGCTGCTAAGGAAGCGGCCCGCCGTGCGGCGGCGACGGCAAGCGAGGGGCGCGCGCAGCAGAACTCCGCGTCCGCGTCCCGTCAGAGCAGTGCCGGCGCTGCCGCTGGTGGCAACGACCCGAACGCCCTACGCGCTTGGCAGGGTATGCTGAGCTCCGCCATTCGCGGCCGGATGAACGCCAATGCGGCGGCGGGGACCAGCGGTGGCGTCGCTGTGGTGCGATTCACCGTGTCCCGCTCCGGGCAGGTTCTGAGTGCGGGCCTTGCCAGCAGCAGCGGCATCGGTGCGATCGACAGCGCAGCCCTGGCGACCGTACGCGGCTCGCTTCCGCCCGCCCCCGCCGGCATCACTCTGAGCAGCTTGGCCGTGACCGTTCCGCTGCGCTTCAGCCCAGGGCGGTAATCGAGGTGTCCGGCAATAGGCGCTGATCATGCCGGTGTGGTTCACCAGCGACACGCATTTCGGAGATTCGCGGGTCCTGCGGATCGACAAGCGTCCCTATCCGGACCTTGCGGCTCACGACGCAGCCTTGATCGCCGCCTGGAGTGCCGTGGTGAAGCCGGAGGATGAGGTCTGGCATCTCGGCGACTTCGCTCTCGGCCCTTCGGACACCCGCATCGCCGAGATCCTCGTATCCCTTCCCGGAACCAAACACCTGATCGTTGGCAACAACGATGGGCCTGGGACGCTGCGCGCATCAGACTGGACGTCGGTTTCGCACTACGCCGAACTCACCGTCGATGACCGTCGCCTCGTTCTCTGCCACTACGCCTTTCGCACTTGGAACGGGATCGGGCGGGGGGCCATCAATCTGCATGGGCACTCGCACAACCGCCTGAAGCCCATACCCCGACAGTATGATGTCGGAATTGACGCTCAAGGTCCTGCTCCGGTCAGTCTTGCAGCGATCCTGGCCTCCCGCCGCAAGCGGACGGCAGTGCACAAAAGCGTGGAACCTTAGCGACGGGTGCGCCGTTTCCGAAACCTGAACGCAGGACGAGCAGCGCAACGCCTATTTCTTTTTGGGCCAAGCCAACTCTCATCTTGCGGACACTCTCGAACGATCCGTGAATTCAATTCACCGGCCGCACGCCCCAGTGTCCACATCTCAGGTGTTTCCATGCGTCACCCGCTTCGACTTACGCTCGGCACGATGCTCCTGATCAGTCTCGCGGCTCCTGCCCTCGCAGCCCCTGCCTGTCTCGATGCGCAGCGCAAAGTCGATGAGGCCAACGCGCTCCGCTTCCAGTTCCGCCAAGAGGCTCGGCTCGGCAACCACGATCGCGCCTGTGACACGCTGGACGAGATCGGAGACCGCTATGCGGATGCCCGGGATGCATTCGAGGATTGTGGTGCCGGCGTTGTCGCTATCGACCTGCGCAGTGAATCTCGCGCTTTGCGGGCTGCCAAAGCCGCGCACCGCTGCTGACTGACAGGGTGCGGACCCGCACGCCCTTCCGGACCCGAACGATCCACCTTCCCATCCCACCCGGCCGATGATTCGCCGCCGCCAAGGTCAGCCCTGATGAACACCACCGCCGACGTGAACGCCCTGCACCATAACCCGGCCATCGGCCCGTCCTTCGCGGCAGCCCTGTGCGGCTTCCTCAGCACCACCGTGGCGACCACGATGGTGATGTTCCTGATCAGCAGCATCTGACTACCCCGCCCCTCCCGTCTTCAGGGAGCGACAAACCAGAACCGACGCTTTGAGAACAGCATGTCGGGCTGTCCAACGGTCGCCAGCGGGCGACAGGCGGGATCAAGGCGGTTGATGGCCGGAGATTTGGCTGCCGGCATCAGGAGCGCATTCGAGACGGGAAACAGTCCCAGCTTGGCCTGGACGCTCGGATGTCGGACGGCCGAGATCGTGACCAGCCCGACCAGGAGGCCGCCCGCCATCGTCCCCAGAATGAAGTTCATCATGATGGTGGAATCCGGCGCCCGTCGCGTGGTCTGCGCGGGCGCGACCCTTCCCTCGCCGCTCATCTCGGCATGATTACGGCATAGGTTGATATTACGATCCCTTAATCATCGGCTGCCTAAGGTCGCCTCCGCTGCCCCGAATCGGGCTTGCGCACCTGAGGGAGGATCGAGCAATGTCGTACGGGGCCAGCGCCTATGCCCGGGTTTCACAAACGGCGTTGTCGCCGCGCGAAGCGGAAGCCGCCGTGCTGATCAAGGCTGCGACCCGACTTCAAGCCATCCAGTCGGATTGGTCCAATCAGGCACCGGGGCTCAGTGAGGCCCTGAACTTCAACCAGAAGGTCTGGACCATCATCGCTGGGGCCGCCACCGCTCCGGAGAGCCCGCTGCCTGCTGAGATCAAGAACAGCATTGCCGAACTCTCGACCTTCGTTTTCAAACGGATGATCGATACGTTGATCGATCCGACTGCCGAGAAGTTGTCCGCCCTCATCAGCATCAACCAGAATATCGCCGCCGGCCTCCGCATGTAGGCTGACGGCGGCGTGCTCCTGCCGCACGAAAGAGCCCGCCGCTTCCCAGCGGCGGGCTCTTTCGATTCCTGCGGCAAGCTCCGAAATTCAGCGGTGCGTCGACGGATCGGGATTGGCTGGGGGCACCAACCGTTCCGCTAGCGACTGCTCGTATTGGATCAGGTCCTTGCAGCGCTTCAGGGCTCGGTACAACTCGCCCTGCGCGATGAAATCGTGAATGTCGCGGAGATAGGGCGCCATGCTCGGCGCGGCCGTCATCAACGCATTGGCCTGGGTGATGAACAGGTCCTCCGCTTCGGGCGTGCTGTCCGCAAGATACAAGACCGTCAGTGTGACGTAGAGACGCTTACAGGCCGTATCGGCCTCGCTCTCCAGGATGATGTCGCTCTCTCGCAGAAACTTGGTCACGGTCTCGATGACGAAGCTGGAGCGACGCGATCCATTGCGAATTGCCGTGCCGCCAATGAGCAGACGCTCGAACGGCTTGAGTTCGATCTTCAGGGGCATGGCGCTACTCGTTGCGGATCTGGGAGCATACTCGCCGAGCATGGTTAACAGAACCTAAAGAAGATGATGCGAGCGGATCGCCAAATAATTGATATATCTTGCTATTTTCAACATTCGCCACGTTTGACCGAGCTCATTAACAGTTCGTTCGCGAGACTCATTAAGTCGATTGCAAGGGATCGATGGTCATCTGCGGTCGCCTCCAAAAACGGAGGCGCACCGATCAGAATGGATCGACCATCATGTCTTTAGGCGTCACCCTCACCTCTGCCACTCGCCAGAACCTGCTCTCGCTGCAGGGCACGGCTGATCTCGTCGCCACCACTCAGAACCGGTTGTCGACCGGCAAGAAGGTCAATTCGGCCCTCGACGATCCGACGAGCTTCTTCACTTCCCAGGCGCTGTCCGGCCGCTCCGGCGATCTCGGCGCGCTCCTCAACGGCATCTCCAACGGCGTCCAGACCATCCAGGCTGCCAACCAGGGCATCACCTCGATCCAGAAGCTGGTCGATTCGGCGAAGTCCCTCTCGAACCAGGCTCTCGCAGACAAGAGCGCTATCTCGAGCGGCAAGGCTGCAACCACCGCTGCAGTCTCTGGAAACATCTCCTTCCAGGGCCTCGCCGGCACCTCGGACGGCACGCAGGACTTCTCTACGCTGGGCAAAGACGGCTCGGTCGACATTACGCTTGGCACCGGCGCCAACGCCAAGAGCGCAACGATCCGCCTGGATTCGTCCACGCTCCGCAGCGCCTCCGGTGACCTGACCAAGGTGACCGCCGAGCAGGTCGTCTCGGCCATCAACAGCCAGATCGGCAACAGCACTGCTCTGAAGGGCCAAGTGTCGGCCTCCGTTGCCAGCGACGGCCGGATTACCTTCAACACCACCGGCACCGGCGCCGCACAGACCCTTAACGTGAAGGGGTCGTCCGGTTCGACGCTCGACATCGGCTTCGGCAAAGCATCCAGCACTTCTGCTGCGACCGTGGCCGGCACCGCTAACTTTGCGACACAGGATTTCGGTACGAACTCCGCTTCATTTTCCGTCAGCGATGGACTTCAGAGCGTTGCCATCACGCTCGATGCAAACACCGTCTACAACGACAACGGCGACAAACTCGGCGCAACGGCGACCACGGGCAATGAAGCCAATACGCTGGCAGCCATCAACCGTCAGCTTCAGGCTGCGGGCTCGTCAATCACAGCGACGTTCGCCAGCAACCGGTTGACCTTCACTGGAAACGACGTCGGAACCAGTGCCAACGTGACTTACACTCAGGGCACTGTAACGGCGAACCTTGGCTTCGGCACCACTGCAACTTCTGTGACGGATGCCGGCACCGGCACTGTCGCCACGGGTCTGACTGCCTCTGGCTCGGACGCGACGGACGGATCGGCCAAGGCCATCATTAGTGGCGCTAATGCTATTGACGCCGCGGCGAACAACGATTTCGCAGCCGGTGATGATGGCTCCTTCACGATCAAGCTCGGCGATAATCCCACGAAGAAAATCTCCCTGACCAGTGTTGAGCTGGGCGACAACTCGACCGCAGACCAAATTGTTGCTGCTATTAACAAGCAATTCGCAGCCGACACCGGTCTTAACGGAAAAGTCGAAGCAAGCGTAGACAGTGCTGGCAAGCTGCAGATCAACTCGACTGCTGTTGGCGCAAATCAGACAATCACGATCAACGCAGCGCAAACGGCCGTTATCGCCAACCAGGTTGACATCGGCTTTGGTCAAGCTGCTGCGACAACCAAGCCGGCCGAGCGGACTGCGACCGGCAAGGACAGCACCGGCTCAACCAACTCGACCCGTAACGCCTTGGCCAAGCAGTTCAACGAAATCTTGAACCAGATCACCCAGCAGGCAAAGGACTCGAGCTACAACGGCATCAATCTGCTGTATCGCTCGGGTACGGATGAAAAGGAGAACTCGCTGAAGGTGACCTTCAACGAGACCGGTTCGTCAAGCATCACCATCGCCGGCGCCAAGCTTGACTCCGATGGTCTCGGCCTCACGGCTGTGACCGGCGGCTTCCAGAACGATGACGAGATCAACAAGACGCTGACGGCCATCACGGCCGCCACCAGCCAGCTTCGCGCACAGTCCTCGACCTTCGGCTCCAACCTCTCGGTGGTGCAGAACCGTCAGGACTTCTCGAAGAACCTGATCAACATCCTCGACACCGGATCGGCGAACCTGACGAACGCGGACCTCAACGAGGAAGCCGCCAACTCCCAGGCCCTGTCGACCCGCCAGTCGCTCGGCATCTCGGCCCTCTCGCTCGCGAACCAGGCGAACCAGGGCATCCTGCAGCTGCTTCGCTAAGGGATAAGCCCGTCGCCGGCCTTCGGGCCGGCGGCTTTCTCCATCTTTCCATCGAACCGTATAAAAAAGGCCGGGGCTCATCGCCCCGGCCTTTTTTTCGTTTGGGTCGGCGCTTCGGCTCAAGCCGTAAGGTCGAGCGGACGAGCAGATAGCTTGGCCCGGGCCTCGGCTGCCTCGGCATAGGCGCGGGCCTTGAGCACCACCGGGTCCGGCAGTTGTATCACCACGTCACCCGAGGCCGGATCGACTTCCTGATAGATCACTGTCTTGGTGTCCTGGTCGATCCGGATACGCGGCTCCATCGCGGCCTGAGCCGCTCGTGGGGTTCTGGCGTCCTCGTCCGGTTCAGGAGCCCGTGCCGTCCCGATCCGGGCATCGGAACTCTGGTCCTGACTGCGGATATCGACCTTGACCGCAGGCGCAAGGGGAGCTGGAGCCTGGACAGGCTGAACGGGAGAGATCGGGGCCGGCGTTGCGCCGACGACGTAGGATGCTGGCGTCGCGCCTAGGCTGGGGATCGACATCGCACGCTCCTGCGGTCGGCTGTTGCGGTCGTCTTCTAGACACGACGCGCGGCGTGAATGGGATCTTAAGGAATCCGTTCCGGCGCGAGGATCTTGATCCGCAAAATCAAGCCGACAATAAATTCAGCACTCGAATTTTAACGACCCATCAGATCTCGATCGCACCAACTCCGTGAGGGTCGAAGGCGACGCTCTTAATAATCGCGAAGATGGGTGTGCCGGGCGCGAGGCTAAGTTCCTGAACGGAGGCCCGCGTCAGGCGCGCGGAGAGTACGGCACCGCTGCAATCCACCTCCACCAGCACGGCACCCTCGGCCTGATCATGAAGAGCCGAGACGTGGCCGCTCAGTCGATTGCGGGCGCTCAGGCCCCGCGGATCGTCAAGAGAGAGCAGAACGTCGCGGGCGGGCACGTGGATTCGTACGGTGGTTCCGACCGCCTGGCTCAGACGCGGCACCAGCAGGCGCCCTGCACGGCCGGAGAGACGTGTCAGCCCGGCATTTGGCACGTCCGCCTCCACCACCATATCGAGGAGCGCGCCGGCCTGGGCGGCATGAAAGGCGCCGAGGTCACCCCGTCGCAGGATGGCCTCGGCGGGTCCGGCGGCGGCGATTCGGCCGCCCTCCAACACCACGATGGTGTTGGCGAGCCGTGCGACCTCGGAGACCGCATGGCTGACATACACGATGGGGAGGCCGGCAATGTCGCGCAGGCGTTCGATCAAGGGCAGGATCTCGGCCTTGCGCTCGGCATCGAGGGCGGCCAGCGGTTCATCCATGAGAAGAAGGCGGGGCCGCGACAGCAGCGCCCGACCGATCGCGACCCGTTGGCTCTCGCCACCGGAGAGACCCACGACCTGTCGGTCGAGGAGATGGCCGATGCCCAGCAGATCGATCACAGCCCCTGGTTCGAGCCCGGCGGTATCGCGCAGTCCGCGCGCGAACCAGCGCCCATAGGCAAGGTTCTGCCGCACCGAGAGGTGGGGTATCAGCCGCGCCTCCTGAAACACCGTTCCGATCCGACGCCGATGCGTGGGCACATCGATGTTGCGGACCGTGTCGAGGAGGATTTGATCGTCCAGGGCAATCCGGCCCCGGTCCGGTCGAACCAGCCCGGCCATGCAGGCGATCACCGTGCTCTTCCCCGACCCTGAGCGGCCGAACAGAACGGTCAGCCCAGGAGGCGCCGTGAAGGCCGCGTCGAGGTGGAAGGCGTCCCGCTTGAGGGCGAGATCTACCGTGATCGTCATGCCCCCCCGCCTCCTCTCGCCATCTGCTCATGACCTTGGCCCAGGCGACGCCCGAGCCTGCGGGCGAGAAGCTCCGAAATGAGCAAGGCCCCCATCGAGATGGCCACCGAGATCAGGGTGAGACGTAGGGCGCCCGCTTCGCCACCGGGCACCTGGGTCAGCGTATAGATCGCCGACGGCAGGGTCTGGGTCTCGCCGGGGATATTCGACACAAAGGTGATGGTCGCCCCGAACTCCCCCATCGCCTTGGCAAAGGCCAGGACCGTGCCGGCCAACACACCCGGTAGAGCGAGCGGCAGAGTTACGGTGAGAAAGACGGCGAAGGGGCTGGCGCCCAGGGTCGCGGCGGCTTGCTCCACTCGACGATCCACGGCCTCCAGGGACAAGCGCATGGCCCGAACCATCAGGGGGAAGCCCATCACGGCGCAGGCTAGTGCTGCTCCGGTCCATCGGAAGGAGAGCACGATGCCGAACTCGGCCAGCATGCTCCCGAAGGTACCCCGTCGCCCGAAGGCGAGAAGGAGGAGGTAACCCGTCACGACGGGCGGCAGGATCAGCGGCAGATGGACCAGACCATCGAGAAGCGCACGCCCCGGAAAGCGCTTCCGCGCCAGCACCCAGGCGATCGCAAGCCCTGGGACGAGGCTTGCCAAGGTGGCGACGGACGCGACGCGCAGGCTCAGCGCGATTGCGCTTCCCTCGTCCGGAGTCAGGCCGAACATGTCCAGGAGCGGATTGACCAAGGCTCAGTGGACCCGCATCCGACCGGTCAGGTCCGATTCTCCACGCCGATAACCGAGAACCCCTGGCGTTCGAAGAATACCCGTGCGGCCGGACTGCGCAGATAGGCGAGGAAATCCGCTGCGTCCGGGTTGGTTGAAGCCTTGGTGAGGGCGACCGGATAGATCACGGGCGGGTGGCTCGCGGCCGGAAACGCAGCGATGACCTTGACGCTCGTGTCCGAGATCGCATCCGTTGCATAGACGATGCCGAGGGGTGCCTCGCCGCGGGCGACGAGAAGGAGAGCGGCGCGGACATTCTCGGCCTGAGCAACCCGGTCCTTCACGCTGTCCCAAGCCCCAAGCGTTTCGAGGGCGGCCTTTCCGTATTTTCCCGCCGGGACCGCTTCGACATTACCCATGGCGATGCGTCCCTCACCCAGAGCCTTCGTGAGGTCGAGACCCGGCTTGAGATCGACGGTGAGAGACGAGTCCGTTGGCGCGATCAGCACCAAGGCATTGCGCAGAAGGCTGGTGCGGGTCGAAGCCTGAATGCTACCCTTGACCGCCACGTAGTCCATCCAGGCAAGATCGGCGGAGAAGAACAGATCGGCAGGCGCGCCAACCTCGATCTGCTTGGCCAGAGCGCTGGACGCTGCATAGGAAATCCTGACGGTCTTTCCCGTGGCCTTCGTCCAGGCCCCGCTAACATCATCCAGCGCGTTCTTCAGGCTGGCGGCCGCGAAGACCACCACCGGCGCCTCGGCACACGCAGGGGTTCCAGCGACTCCCAGGACCAGGCACAGGATCGCACCGAGCCACGCCCGCCGAATCTGCACCATCACCCTGTCTCCCGTTGCCAGCCAAGCCGATCCGGCAGGTCGGCCATAGCATGGTTCGGAACAACGCCGTCAGTTGCCGCGATCTTCGTCCTCCGAGGGCGAACGCTCCGAACGGTGCAGACGGCTCAGCAGAACCAGCATCGAACCGGGAAGTGGCCCCGTCAGAGTTTCGGCATCCGAAAAGAGGCCCCGATCGCGAACGAGGCGACGGCGGGCCTTGGACTTTTCTGCGAGGACGACCGGCGTTCGACCGCCGGTTCTTCTGATTTTCATACGCACAACGCACGCTCCGAAACCGACGTGAGCCTGGAGAAGCCACAGCAAACGCAGATCTCACGCTTCCGTTCCGGCCAAGCTTCCGCCCCTGGTGGCGGCGGGACGTCGCGGGTGATAGAGCCCCGGGCATGCTCGAAGGCCTGCCCCCCCACCGCCCGACCCATGTGCTCCGCCTCCTCACCGATGAGGGCTCGGCGCGTGCGATGACCGATCTTCTCGGCGAGATGTTCGACCCGACCCAGACGGCGGTCGCCGCCTTCGAGGCGGAGGACGGACAGACGTGGAGGCTGGAGGCCTACTTCGCCGACGCCCCAGACGAGGACATGATCCGCGACTTGATCCGGCCCGTGGTGGGTGAACAGGCGGATGTCGCGAGCTTCGAGACCATCGATCAGCAGGATTGGGTTCGTGCATCCCTGGAAGGCCTGAAGCCCGTGCGGGCCGGACGCTTTTTCGTTCATGGCAGCCACGACCGCGACACGGTGCGGGCGAACGATCTTGCCATTGAGATCGAGGCGGCGCTGGCTTTCGGGACCGGCCATCACGGTACGACACTCGGCTGCCTCAAAGCCCTGGCGGAGATCCTCAAGCGCGGGCGCCCCGCCCACGTGCTCGATGTCGGCACCGGCACCGGTATCCTGGCCTTCGCGGCGGCCAAGGCGCTTCATACACCGGTCATCGCCGGAGACCTCGATCCCGAAGCGGTGACCACCGCGGTCGGCAATGCCCGCCTCAATGGCCTCGGGCCGGTGCTGCGGCTTTACCAGGGACCGGGCGTCCGCCATGCGCTCGCCGATCGACCGCGCCGGTTCGACGTGGTCTTCGCCAATATCCTGGCGCGCCCCCTGAAGGGCTTGGCACCCTCCCTCACGGCGGTCGTTGCCGATCAAGGTATCCTGATCCTGTCCGGCCTGATCGAGCGCGACGTCCCGGGCGTCCTCTCGACTTACCGCCACCGCGGGTTTCACCTCGCCCGTCACGGCCTGATCGAGGGCTGGGCCACCCTGGTGCTGAAACGTGGCGGCAGCGCCCCACGTCCGCGTCGCGGCTGGTTGCGGCACTCCTGAGCCCGGCGTAACCCTGGGCGCCATGACCCGCGCCCGTTTCCAGACCTTCGATGATCCGAGCCACAGCGAGGGCGCAAGCCGCATCCGGTCCCTCCGTCAGGCCCTGCGTGCAGCCGGGCTCGATGGGTTCGTGGTCCCCCGTGCCGACGAGCATCAGTCCGAATATGTCGCCCCGCAAGCCGAGCGCCTCGCTTGGTTGACCGGCTTCACTGGATCGGCTGGTACCGCCGTGATCCTGCACGATGAAGCCGCGCTCGTCGTCGACGGACGGTATACCCTGCAGGCGCCGGCTCAGGTCGATACCGCCATCATCACTCCGGTACCGCTGGCCGAGAGTCCCGTCGCGGCCTGGGTCGGCGCCCACCTCAAGCCGGGCGAAGTTCTTGCCTACGATCCCTGGCTTCACACGCCCGACAGCGTGGCGCGCCTGGGGCGAGCAGCGAGTAAAGCCGGAGCGACCCTCCGAGCCGTGGAAGCGAATCCTGTCGACAGCGTCTGGACCGACCGGCCCGGCTCACCCGCGGGCAGCGTGGTGGTCCATCCCTTGGCGTTCGCTGGAGAGGCCGCAGCCGAAAAGCTCGGTCGCATCCGTGCTGCCCTGGCTGATGTCGATATTGCGGCTCTGGTGATCTCCGATCCGCATAACCTCGCCTGGGCCTTCAACCTGCGCGGCTCCGATGTAGCGCATACGCCTCTGGCGCTCGGCTATGCAGTGGTGCCGCGCGAAGGGCGCGCCGCCCTCTACCTGACGTCGCCGAATCTCAGCCCGGAGTTGCGCACCGCACTGGAACCTCTCGCCGACCTTCATCCGCGCGCAGCCTTCGAGGATGGTCTCGCCGCGCAGGCGGCAAACGCCGCCCGTGTCAGGCTCGATGCCGGCACGGCGGCCTACGCCTTGAAGCTTCGTGTCGAGGCGGCCGGTGGGGTAGCTGATCTCGGCCCCGATCCGATCACCGCCATGAAGGCCGTCAAAAATCCATCGGAAATCGCCGGCACCCGGGCGGCGCATCACCGTGATGGCGTCGCGGTCACGCGCTTCCTCGCTTGGCTCGATGGCCAAGGCGAGGGGCTGACCGAGATCGCCGCGGTCGAAGCACTGGAGGATTTTCGTGCGGAGAGCGGCCTTCTCCGCGATGTCTCGTTTCCAACGATCTCGGGCAGTGGCGCCAACGGTGCCATCGTGCACTACCGGGTGAGCCGGGAAACCAACCGACACATCCTGCCTGGCGAGCTGTTCCTGGTGGATTCCGGAGCACAATACGAAGATGGGACCACCGACATCACCCGCACGGTGGCGATCGGCATGCCGTCGGAAGCGATGCAGGATCGTTTCACACGCGTCTTGAAGGGACATCTGGGCATTGCCCGCGCGGTCTTCCCGCAGGGAACGACGGGTGCGCAGATCGATTCCTTCGCGCGCCTTCCACTCTGGGAAGCCGGGCTCGACTTCGACCACGGGACGGGCCACGGGGTGGGGGTCTTTCTGTCGGTCCATGAGGGGCCGCAGCGCATCGCCAAGACCGGAATGGTCGCCCTCGAACCGGGCATGATTCTTTCGAACGAGCCGGGCTACTACAAGCCGGGCGCCTACGGCATTCGGCTGGAAAACCTCGTCCTTGTCGAAACGCGGACGATATCCGGCGGCGAACGGCCGATGCTCGGTTTTGAGACCCTGACGTTGGCGCCCTTTGATCGGCATCTCATTCGCCTCGATCTGCTGACCCCCGAGGAGCGAGCCTGGATCGACAGCTACCATGCGCGGGTATGTGCCGAATTGAGCCCGGATCTGGACGTTACAACCCGGAACTGGCTCGAGCAGGCCACGCGGCCATTGACCACCGTCGCCTGAGGCAGAGCCGCACCGGGCAGCAGACATGCACCGACCGTGCGACGATCCTGTCGACTCCGCCTGGCTGTTCCGGCTCGGAAAAATCGGAGACAGAGGGTCTCGCGGCTTCGGCATTTTGTGTCCGCGTCGAACGGACGTAATCTCGCCGCTTCCGGAACCGAATAGGCCCTGATGATCCGGCTTCTCGCCCTGGCGCTTACGCTGTTCGGTCTCCTCCTTCCTGTCGCGCATGCACAGGGGTTCAAGGTGCCGACCGACCTGGTGAAGGCGTCCCTCGTTGGGGAGCCTTCTGCGATCCGGCCTGGCGAGCCCTTCACGGTCGGCATCCGCTTGGTGATGCGTCCGCATTGGCACATCTACTGGCGCAATCCGGGGGATTCGGGCCTCGCCCCGGAGATTGCCTGGACCTTGCCCAAGGGATTTTCGGCTGGCCCGATCCAGTGGCCGGTGCCGAGCCGCATCCCGGTCGCGCATCTGATGAATTTTGGCTACGAGGGCGAGGCTGTTCTCCTGGCCGAGATGATGCCACCGGCCACGCTGGCGCCGGGCAAGGCCGTAACGCTGCAAGCCAAGCTAACCTATCTTGTCTGCGAGCGCGAATGCGTCCCCGGGTCGGCCGAGCTTCGCCTGACCCTGCCGGTCGCCGCGAGCGGCACCAGTTCTGGAACGGCACCGGGCGGGATGGTGCTGTTTGCGGAAGCTCGAGCAGCCCTGCCAGTTCCCGCGCCTTGGCCGGTGCGCTACGGTAGCGAGAACGGGCGTCTGCAGGTCCATCTCGCCACGTCTTCCGACCTCAGGGCGTCTGCGGTTGCCTACTTCCCCTATGCGGAGACCGCGATCGAGAATGCGGCGTCCCAGCAGGCACGCAGCGATGCCAGCGGGCTGCATATCGATCTGGCACGCGGCGACGCGACGGAGGTCGCGCCGGCAAGCCTGCCGGGCGTTCTGGCCTTCGACGAGACGACGCCTGACGGCGTGGTCCGACGCGCCTACGCGGTCGGGGAGCCACCATCATCTACGGCTCTCGCCTCCACCGCAGCGTCGTCCGCTCCGGCGACGCCGATACCCACCCAGACATCAGAAGACGGGCTAACCCTTTGGAGCGCCGCCGGCCTCGCCTTTCTGGGCGGGCTCCTTCTCAACCTGATGCCCTGCGTCTTCCCGGTCCTGTCGATCAAGGTGTTGAGCCTTGTGCAGCATTCCGGCGAGCCGCTCCGGCGCATTCGGTTGCATGGCCTCGTCTACACCGCAGGTGTCCTGACAGCCTTCCTCACGCTTGCCGGACTGCTGATTGCGCTGAAGGGAGCGGGTGCCGGAATCGGGTGGGGCTTTCAGCTGCAATCGCCGTTGGTGGTCGCAGGCCTTGCCTACCTGTTGTTCGCTATGGGCCTCAGCTTGTCCGGCGTTGTGCATGTGGGTGCGGGGATCGTCGGGATCGGCGATGGACTGAGCCGACGGGCCGGGCTGGAGGGATCGTTCTTCACAGGCATCCTCGCCACCGTGGTTGCAACCCCCTGCACCGCGCCCTTCATGGGATCGGCGGTCGGTTTCGCGCTGACGCAGGAGGCTGGTGTCAGCCTGACGGTATTCGCCAGCCTCGGCCTTGGCCTCGCGCTGCCCTTCCTTGTCCTGACGATCTGGCCAGCGGCATTGCAGCGTCTGCCTCGGCCGGGTGCCTGGATGGACACCCTGAAGGGTGCCCTGGCCTTTCCAATCTACGCCACGGTGGCTTGGCTGGTCTGGGTCCTGGCTCAGCAGGTTGGTGCGGCCGGCCTGCTCGCCGCCCTCATCGGCCTCGTCCTCGTGGGATTCGCGGCCTGGGTCTGGGAACGTGGCCAAGCGGCCGGGCCGGTGGGTGGCTGGATCGCACGCGGAACCGCCATCGCGGCGATGGTCGCCCTTGGCGCGCTCATCTTCGGACTCGACCGGGACAGACCCCCGTCCACAACGGCGCAGGCGGGGCAGGACGCTTTCAGCCAAGCGCGTCTCGATGGACTTCTGGCAGAGGGCAAGCCGGTCTTCGTGAACATGACGGCAGCCTGGTGCATCACCTGCCAAGTCAACGAGCGCGTCGCCCTGCGATCCGATGTCGTTCAGGCTGGTTTGAAGGCGCGCGGAATTACTTATCTTAAGGGTGACTGGACCAACCAGAATCCCGAGATCACCCGCCTGCTTGAGCGCCACGGACGGAGCGGAGTTCCGCTATATCTCCTGTATGCAGGCTCCAAAGAGCCTACCGTCCTACCGCAGATCCTGACGCCCGGCGTCGTTCTGGAGGCCCTGAGTACGGTGTCTATCTCAGCCGCCGACCGCAGCGCTGCCTTGAGCACTGGGCCATAGCTCGAACCGATCGTTCGGATCGACGAAACGCCAACGTCACTCAGCGAAACGTTCCCCGGCATGACCAAGCCTGGCTCCGTATTCAGGAATTGCCGCGCGAGAGTCCCTGCCAAGCTGCCTAACCCCGCCGGGACGGCGCACCATCGGAATCTGTTCCGACATACCTTGACGGGCTGGGCGCCCTCCCCCAGCACCACGCGATGAGCCCTGCTTCCGCGCCGCGATGGACCGTCTTCCGCAATCGCGATTTTCGCCTCTTCGGCTCCGCCCGCTTTCTCACCGGTCTCGCCTTTCAGATGCAGGCGGTCGCCGTCGGCTGGTTCGTCTACGACATCACCCACTCCGCTCTTGCTCTCGGCCTCGTGGGACTGGCGAGTTTCCTGCCCGCGATGCTGTCAGCCTTGGTGGCGGGCCATGTCGCCGACACCTACGATCGACGCATCGTAGCCGCCGCCGCCTACGTGGCCCTGGCTTTAGCCGACCTCGGCCTTCTCCTAGCGGCGCATCTCGGCACCACGACCCTTTGGCCGATCTACGGCCTCGTCATCGTCATCGGCACCGGTCGTGCCTTCGCCAATCCTGCGTTGCAGGCCCTGCTGCCGACGCTGGTGCCACACCCCCTGTTCGGTTCGGCCATCGCATGGAACGCCTCTCTCTGGCAAAGCGCTTCGATCCTCGGGCCGGCGACGGGCGGCTTTCTCTATGCCCTCGGGCCGGCGGTCGTGTTTGGCGCAGCATCCGCCGGTTTCGCCCTGGCCAGCGGTCTTATCCTGGCGATCCGGTTCCGCCCTGCCCCGGTTGCAGAGCGCCCACCGGTAACCTGGGCGACGCTGTCGGCTGGTCTGACCTACATCCGCACGCACCCCGTGGTCCTTGGCGCCATCTCTCTCGACCTCGTGGCGGTCTTGCTCGGGGGGGCCACCGCCCTTCTCCCGATCTTCGCGGCCGAGGTGCTGCATGTCGGCCCTCTCGGCCTCGGCGTCTTACGCAGCATGCCGGCGGCCGGTGCGGTGCTCACCGCGGTCGCCCTCGCCTACTGGCCCTTGCAGCGGCGTGCCGGCCTGCGCATGCTTCAGGCGGTGGGGATCTTCGGCCTCGCGACGATGGGTTTCGGTCTCTCGACTTCTCTGCCGCTGTCCATGGCCTGCCTGTTCGTCACCGGCGCAGCCGACATGATCAGCGTCTTCGTGCGCCAGACCTTCGTTCAGGGTGAGACACCGGATGCGATGCGCGGCCGGGTCTCGGCAGTCAATTCCGTCTTCATCGGCGCCTCCAACGAACTTGGCGAATTCGAATCCGGCACAGCGGCGGCTCTGATCGGCGCCGTTCCCGCGGTCGTGGCCGGTGGACTGGCGACCCTGCTGGTCGCCGCTCTGTGGGGCCGAGTGTTCCCGGCGCTGCGGGCACGGGATCGGCTCCTGTCGGCGGAATGAGGAACGGGACGACCCCTTGCTCGGCATTGCTTCGAGCGAGTGAGGGATACATCGGCTCGCGACAAATTCTGCATCCCTGATGCCAAGCCGTATCCGGCACCAATCCGTCCCTCAAAGCCGAGTTTTTGTACATGACAGCCGAATGCACGCAGAGGTAGAGATACGAACCGGAGGATGCGATGGCCGACATCAAGGTGGTTGCTTGGAATTGCGGCAAAGGCAGGGGCACGTACCAGGCAGACGTTCTGACCAGCCCGGACGGCGTCGAGCGCTCGGTCGAAAGCATCTTCACCGATGAGGCCCACGGGAACGTCGCAGGCGCACGGAATTGAGGTGGACAGGTTCTCGACGGCCTGAAAGGAAGCCTCGCCCTTGCGTCGAACATCGACTTGAGCGGACCGGCGCTACTCGCCGCCACTGCATTGACATCAGTGTCGGCCGAAGAGTCTCAGCCTCAGACCTTGCTGGAAATAACATTTCAGGATGGAGACTTGCTAATCGCCTTGGCCGATCCACGACTTCCGGCTTTGATGAGTAACGATCGAGAGGTCCTGCGACGGGGCTTTGCGCGGGCCGCGCAGCGTGTAGCCCAACCGGTCGATGTCCTGACGAATGCCGAATCAACCCTGGTTGCGACGGCAAGCGATGCTGCGCAAGCCGCCGCAGGCGCCGTTCAGGCAGCGGCCGGAGCTGCCGGTGCCTCGCTGAGTTCCGCCTTCGGTTTCGTCCGTCGGACCGCAGGCTTCGAGCGCGGCTGAAGGTTCAACCAAACGCGAAGCGTTTACTTCCCCGACAGCAGCGGCGACCAAGTCGGGTCCGACGCGTAGGACGGCGTCGGTACCGGCTGCTCAACCTTGCCGGTGATATCCACCATGTAGAGCTTGCCCCCGCCCTGGCCGCCTGGATCACGGAAAAACAGCACGTATTGACCATTCGGCGCGAAGGTCGGACCCTCGTTGTGGAAGCCTTCGGTCAGCACGCGCTCGCCCGTCCCGTCGGGCTTCATCACGCAGATAGCGAAGCCTCCCTTGCGCTGGCGCGTGAAAGCGATGAGGTCGCCGCGTGGCGACCAGGCCGGCTGCGAGGCCGATCCTTCGCCGAAGGAAATGCGAGTCGGGTTCGAGCCCGAGGCACTCATGACGTAGATCTGCTGCGAACCTCCGCGATCCGACTCGAACACGATCTGGCTGCCATCGGGTGAGAAGGTCGGCGAGGTATCGATGGCGTTGCCGTTGGTGATCGGCGTCTGCGCCTTCGTGGCGAGGTCCATGATGACGATGTCGGCATTGCCGCCCTCCTGAACGCTCATCACGAGGCGGCGGCCGTCGGGCGAGAACCGCGGGCTGGTGCTCATCGAACCGGATTTGCCGAGCGCCTGCCGGCTCCCGGTCTCGAGGTTGATGACCTGAATACGCGGTTGCTGGCCGGTGGTCTGTGTCATGAAGGCGATGTCTTGAGTCGCCGGCGAATAGCGCGGCGCGACGACGGCGTTGTCGCCGTTGGTGAGCGCCCGCACATTGGCGCCGTCCTGGTCCATCACCATGAGTCGCTTGCGCCGGTTCTCCTTAGAGCCGGACTCGTCCACGAAGGCGATGCGACTGTCGAACCAGGGACCAAGGCCGGTGATCTTGGTATAGACTGCATCGGAGATGAGATGCCCGGTGCGGCGCGCGTTGGCTGGATCGGTGCCGTATTGCTGACCTGTCATCTGCTGGCCGGAGGTGACGTCCCAGAGACGAAACTCGACTTTGAGCTTGCCCGAGGCGTCGCGCGCGACGCGCCCGGTGATCAGAGCCTGAACACCCGCCGCCTTCCACTTATCGAAACCCGGGACCGCATCGAAACCCGGGGCCTCGGGGAACTTCCCCTTCTCCACGGGGGTGAAATAGCCGGAGCGACGCAGATTGTTCGTGACCACGCTGGAGACAAGAAGGCCGAGGCTCGGATCACCCGAGAAATCCGTGACTGCGATCGGCATCGGCTGGAACGATCCACCGCCGATGCGCAGGTTGAGTTGCGCCGTCGCCGGGTTGAGGCCGAATAGAACAAGGGCCAGGAGAGCGAGGAGCGACGTCAGGCCCCTGGGAAGACTGGGATGCATGTTCGATTCCGTGGTCGTGGGAATGCGAGGATCGGGGATGGGTTCGGAGCGGCGGGCATGCGTCGACCCGGGACAAGGGACCGAGGCATGACGAACCATGTCAGCGCCCGGCGTCCGGAAAGCTCTACGCCGTCACCACCTGACGCCGCTATCACACCCGCGAGAACTCGAACTCCGCGTTGATGGCTTTCCAGTCGTTGTAATACGGCGCGTACTGGGTCGGTATCTTGTAGGGGGCACATCGGCGCACGGCGCGCTGAGCGGCCTCCGCGATCGAACGATCGACCGCATTCGCGCCCCCCCGCATGATGCGAGGTTCGGTGGTCAACGTACCATCCGGATTGAGCCGGATATCGAGCATCGGCAGCACCACCCCTTGCGTAGCGCCTGGAGGCGCCACGTAACAACGCTCGATCTGCTGCTGGAGCATTCCCACGAGAGCGTCGCGCAGGGACGGTGACAGGCGCTGGGCGTTGCCGGAGGCAGCCCCGAGGGACGCGGTGCGCTGTACCTCTCGGCCTGTGGCGCCGGTGGATTGCGATGGTGCCTTCGCGGCGAGGAGCGAGCGGATATCGCCCGCGCTGAACTTATCCGCGAGTTCGGCCTGCTTCTTGGCCTTGGCTTCCCCATCCGCCTTCGCCTTGGCATCGGCCATCGCCTTGGCCTTCGCCTTGGCGGCGGCATCCGCCTTGGCTTTCGCGGCAGCCTCAGCTGCCGCCTCCGCTTTAGCTTCGGCAAGTTCCTTCTGGCGCTCGGCCTCGGCCTTGGCTTTCGCCTCCGCGACAGCCTTGGCCTTGGCCTCGGCTTCCTTCTCGGCCTTCGCCTCCGCGTCGGCCTTCGCCTTGGCTTCAGCCTTGGCTTTCCGGGCCGCCTCCGTCCTTGCCTCGGCCTTCGCAGCCTCGGCCTTGGCGGCGGCTTCGGCCTTCGCCTCTGCCTCGGCCTCCTGCTTCTCAATCAGTTCGGCAAGTTGCTCGCGCTTGATGGCTTCAGCCTTTGCCTTCGCAGCGGCGGTCTTCGCTTCGGCCGCTGCGGCTTTGGCCTCGGCAGCGGCCACGGCCTTCGCCTCGGCGGCAGCAGCGGCCTTGGCTTCAGCGGCGGCAGCGGCTTTCGCGGCTTCAGCCTTCGCGGTCTTTTCCGCCGCTTCCGCCTTAGCTGCTTCGGCCTTGGCTGCTTCGGCCTTCGCTTCCTGCGGATCGGGTTCGCTGGAGCGCAGCGGCATCTCCTCGGCGCTCGCCACCTTCATGTCGGCCGGTCGTTTCGGCGGGGCAGGAGCATCGACCTTGGCGTTCTCGGGCTCGCGCTCCTCGAACTTGTCGGCAACGCGGTCGGCCCGAGGTTTGGCGTTCGGCTGCGGCGCGTCGGCATTGCGTTCGCCCTTGGTGAGTTCCGAGTATTGCTGCTCGGTCATCACTTCAACGGGGACACCCTCTTGCGCATCTGGCAGCGCCGGGGCTGCCACCGACAGCAGGGCGACCGTCAGCAGGCCGACATGCGTCGCGGCCGAGACCCAGACACCCGGTTCACTGCGCTTGAAGGGAATCCGCACCGTCCCGCGCCCGCTACTTCTGATCTGGCTCAGTGACAAGGGCGACCTTCTTGAAGCCGCCCCCGGTTACGATCGCCATCACCTGCGCCACCCGGCCGTAATCCACCCGCTTGTCGCCGCGGACGAAGACCCGTTCGTCGAAGCCGGACTTCGACGTTTCGGTGAGCTTCGGCACGATGGTATCGTCGGAGAGTTCGTTCTCGCCCAGAAACACCTGACCGGACTGACGAATCGACAAAGTCACCGGCTTGGTGTCGGAATTGAGTGGGCTCGCCTTTGATTGCGGGAGGTCGAGAGGCACCCCCACCGTCATCATCGGTGCCGCAACCATGAAGACGATGAGCAGCACCAGCACGACGTCGATGAACGGCGTCATGTTGATCTCGTTTATAGCAGCGTGTCGGCGTCCCCGCCGACGCCGTCCGCCCCCGCCCTGCGCTGCTCCGTGGGCCATGCCCATGTTCGTTCCTCGGCTGTCGGTGTGGGATCAGGCGACGAGCGAGAGGCGCTCGTCGATCTGCCGCGAGAGGATGGCGGAGAACTCGTCGGCGAAACCCTCGAGGCGCGACTGGTTCTTGGCTACCGTCGCCTGCAATTTGTTGTAGGCGAGCACGGCCGGAATGGCAGCAAAGAGGCCAATTGCCGTTGCGAACAGCGCCTCGGCAATGCCAGGCGCCACGACTGCCAGAGAGGTGTTCTTCGAGGCCGCGATCGACGTGAAGGCCGTCATGATGCCCCAGACCGTCCCGAACAAACCGATATAGGGGCCTGCCGAACCGATCGAGGCGAGAAAGAGCAAGCGGGACTCAAGGCGCTCGACTTCACGCTGGATCGTTACATCAAGCACCTTGTCGATCCGCTGAGACAAGCTCTGGATCTGACGTCCGGAACCCTCGAAGGAGCGTTTCCACTCCCGCATGGCGGCCACGAACAAAGCGCCTTGCCCGACGGCCGGACGATCGTTGAACGAGCGGTAGAGTTCCTCGAGCGACCGCCCGGACCAGAATGCCTCCTCGAAGGCGTCCATCTCAGCCTTGGTCCGACGAAACAGAAGCGTCTTGTCGACGATGATCGACCAGCACCAGATCGATGCGCCGATCAGCCCGAGCATCACGACCTTCACGACGAAATGCGCCTGAAGGAACAGGCCGAGCAACGTCATGTCTGGGGCCGGCATCGCCTGCATGGCATCGGCTGGGTTCATGACATGATCCTCGAAAAACCCCGCGCGCAGGCGTCACGGATTCGGCGGTCCGACTCACGCGCCTCAATCAGAACCTTGTGCGATTTCAAGGCTCAATGGCTCGCGAATCTGTCGAAAGTATGGGGCGCCCTTGTGCGTCGCACACGCCCGCCCTCGGATCAGTTAAGCATGCGTCAGGGTTAACATTCCCTTGCCGTCCCCAGAGGTGAAGGTCGCCCTCATCCCGGCGAAGTCCGCGAGATCAGACCATCGTTCAGCGGCTTGACTGCAGGTGATCACCGCTTTGGTCCGGCGCGAGTCTCAGGTGCAAACTGTCGGGCAGGCGGACTGCCCGACCGTCGCGAACGCAAGCGACGACGACCTCCGCCTTCACCAGCCCCTCGTCCCCGCGCCGAACCTCTTGGGCGAGGTGCATTGACGCGCCCTTCATCGCGGTCGTCCAAGTCCCGACCGTCAAGATGTCGTCCATCCGCGCGGGCTTGGCATAATCAATCACCATCCGTCGAACCACGAAATGCAGACCTTCCGCATCTCGATGCAGATCGGACTGATCACCGGCGAGACTACGCAGGAGTTCGGTGCGTCCCCGCTCCATGAAACGGAGGTAGCTCGCATGGTAGACGAACCCGGAAAAGTCCGTGTCTTCATAGTAGACGCGCACTTGTAGGGTGTGTTCGCCAGGATTCCCGAGGGTCAACGGTGAGGCTCCCGAATTTGTGATGGGGTACGGCGTGGATTGCGTCCTCGCCGTGTTTTGCGGCAGCAGTCGAAGGGATCGTCAACGCCGCTTTGAGGGAGGCGGACCGTTTGGATCGCTTAGTGGCTGGCGGCTCTAGCAGATTCGCGATCTCGAGCAACGAAGATCCACTTCAATGTTCGGCTGATTAAAACCAGCGCGTGCAAACCATCCCAAGCACCGCCGCGCGCAGGTTGGGAGGTCTCATAGGAAAAATTAACCCGTTTCCTCACTGGTCGCAGGAGAAGCGCCTGTGCGCAGAGCTCTTGGCTCTTTTACGAAGCTGACTTGAGCGTTGCTGCATCAGTGAGCAAGCCATGATGATGGTGCTCAGGATGGTGTCATGCTTTTGGCTAAGGCTTGGATACGATTTTCTCACCTGATCAATGTGATAAAAATCCTTCTCTCCAAATCCTTTGTCTTACCGACACTGGCAGGTGCCTTGCTCGGACTCGCCATTGCGGCGAGCGCAGTCTTGTTCGTTATGGACCTTCACGACCGTGCTGTCTCCGACACGGAGCAGAACCTCATCAGCTTGACGACTGTCCTGGCAGATCAGGCCGACCGCGCCCTCCAGGCGATCGAATTGGTGCAGGAGGCAGTCATCGACGAGGTCCGAGCGGCCGAAATCACGACGCCAGCGGCATTCGACGTCCATCTCACGACGCGCGCCATGCACGAATCCCTCCGGGCTCGAACGGCGGCCCTGCCCCAGGTCAATGCTGTGACAGTGGTCGACCATACCGGGAAGCTGCGCAACTTCACGCGGTTCTGGCCGATCCCCGACGTCAATATCGCCGACCGGGACTACTTCAAGGCGCTGGCATCAAATCCTGCGCTCCAGCGCTTCATCAGTGAACCGGTCCAGAATCGCGGCAACGGAACCTGGACGCTCTATATCGCCCGCAAGATCTCCGCCCCGGATGGCAACTTCCTAGGTCTCGTACTCGGGGCCGTAGAGTTGCAGTACTTCACCGGCCTTTACAGCCAGATCGCGCCACAACCCGACTATGTCATCTCCATGTTCCGGACAGACGGGGTTCTTCTGGTCCGCCATCCGCACTGGGAGGGTGCGATCGGGCGCGGCTATTCGACGACCGGTGCCGCCCTGATCGCCGCGCAGAATCGGGCCGGCGGTGTCACTCGAACCGTCAGCCCTATCGATGCACAGGACCGTTTCGTCGCGACCAGAACTCTGTCGAATTACCCTGCGATCCTGAGCGTCAGCCGGACTACAGCGGCGGCGCTCGCACCATGGCACCGTCACGCTATGGTGCTCGGCCTGTCGGCAGGCCTGCTCGATCTCGGCCTCGTCGGCCTTCTGGTGCTTGGTTTCCGTCAGGCCCGCGGACAGGAGATGCTGCTGCGCGCTGAGGAGCAAGCCCGGAGCGAACGCGACCTCCGTCATCAGTATGCTCGCTTCGGGATCGCACTGGACAACATGGCGCAGGGCGTTTGCCTGTTCGACTCGGACGACAGGCTCGTCGTCATGAATGCGCGCTACATCGAACTTTACGCCGTGCCATCGGACCTGCGACAGCCCGGAACGACACTCGCCTTGATCCGGGCCTATCTTGTCGCGTGCAACGGCGATCGAGGCCCGCCCTGGCCGAACCGGGAGCGTGCTTGGGAAATGCCGGCAGCCTTCACCTGGGATCTCGCGGATGGGCGAGCCATCGCCATCAAGCACGTTCCCAACCGTGATGGCTGGCAATGCACGCATGAAGATATCACCGATCGGCGCCAGAGTGAGGCGCAGATCCTTCGGATGGCGCGTCACGATACGCTCACCGGCCTTCCGAACCGTGCCTTCCTGCGTGAACATTTGGAGACCGTCCTCGATCAACGGATCTCCGGATCGCTCACGGCTGCCCTGTATCTGGACCTCGACGGCTTCAAGATGGTGAACGACACGCTGGGCCACCCGGCCGGCGATGCCCTCTTACGCCAAGCTGCACAGCGCCTGCAGGACTGCCTGCGGGCGACGGACTTCGTCGCCCGTCTGGGCGGCGACGAGTTCGCTATCGTCCAATCCGGGATCGCCGATCCCGCGGATGCGGCTGATCTCGCAGCGCGCATCGGCGCCATGCTCCAGATTCCATTCACGCTTCAGGACCAGGAGATCGTGGTCGGCACAAGTATCGGCATTGCGGTCGTGGATGCGGAGGCGGACACCGACAGCGATACCATTCTGCGCCGTGCCGACGTGGCACTGTATCAAGCCAAAGCAGCGGGTCGCGGAACCTGGCGTTTCTTTGCAGACGATATGGATACGGCGATCCAGCGACGTCATCGTCTCGGAGCTGAGCTACGCCGCGCGTTGGCTGCTGGCCAGTTCGAGTTGCATTATCAACCCCTCGTCGCGGCGCGGGCTCGCACCCTCAACGGCTTCGAGGCCCTGCTGCGCTGGCGCCATCCGGAGCACGGTCTGATCAGCCCCGCGACGTTCATTCCGCTGGCGGAGGAGACCGGATTGATCCGGCCCATCGGGGCCTGGGTGCTGACTCAGGCTTGCCACGATGCGGTCGATTGGCCGGATGCTCTTAAAGTCGCGGTCAATCTCTCGTCCGTGCAGTTCGTCCGGGGCGACCTCGTCAATGACGTAGCCCAAGCGCTGATGCGTTCCGGGCTTCCCGCAAGCCGCCTGGAGCTCGAGATTACGGAATCCGTGCTGCTCCAGGACAATGCCGAGACCCTGAGGACCCTGCATCGACTCCAAGCCCTCGGTCTGCGGATCGCCATGGACGATTTCGGCACCGGTTATTCCAGCGTCAGCTACCTGCGGCGCTTTCCCTTCGACAAGCTCAAAATCGATCAGAGCTTTGTCCGGACTCTGGGGCGGGACGCAGGCAGCGTCGCCATCGTCCGGGCGATGGTGGGTCTAGGTAAGGCCTGCAACATGGGTGTTGTGGCCGAAGGTGTCGAAACGCTGGAGCAGGCCGCCATTTTAGAAGCCGAGGGCTGCGATGAAGTGCAGGGCTTCCTGTTCAGCCGTCCCCTTCCGCTCGTAGACCTGACGAGCTTTCTCGCGAACCCGGCATCCGCAATATCAAGCTTTCACGAAGCCCGGGGCGACGCGAAGCCGCAACGCGACGCGGCCTGATGGGTCGGTTCAGGCGTCCGGATCGTCCGCATTGAACAGGCCGAACTGCCCGCCCGATTCGCGTCGGGGCTCGGGAAATCCCATATGCCGAAAGGCGTGGGGCGTGAGCATCCGCCCGCGCGGCGTCCGCTGAACGAAGCCCTTTTGGATCAGGAACGGCTCGATGATGTCCTCGATGGCATCGCGCGGTTCGGACAGCGCGGCAGCGATGGTCTCGATCCCCACGGGTCCACCGTTGAAAGATTTTGCGATCATCGTCAGGTACTTGCGGTCCATGACGTCGAGACCCGCCGGATCGACGTCGAGGAGTTGAAGCGCCCGGTCGGCGATAGCACGCGTCACCGTCGGGGCATCGGCCACGATGGCGAAGTCGCGCACTCGGCGCAGGAGCCGCCCAGCGATACGGGGCGTGCCTCGCGCACGCTTGGCGATCTCGTTGGCCCCCTCGGCCGACATGCCGAGGCCCAGCACCCGGGCGCCGCGGCTCACGATCAGTTCGAGTTCATCGACGTCGTAGAATTCCAGGCGGATTGGAATGCCGAAGCGGTCGCGCAAGGGCGTGGTCAGCAGGCCAGCACGGGTCGTTGCGCCGACCAGAGTGAACTTAGGCAGCTCGATTTTCACCGAGCGCGCAGCCGGTCCTTCGCCGATGATGAGGTCGAGCTGATAATCCTCCATCGCTGGATAGAGGATTTCTTCCACCGCCGGATTAAGACGGTGAATCTCATCGATGAAGAGTACGTCGCGCTCTTCGAGGTTGGTGAGCTGCGCCGCCAGATCACCCGCCTTGGCGATGACGGGACCGGAGGTCGATCGGAAGTTCACCCCGAGCTCACGCGCCACGATCTGCGCCAGCGTCGTCTTGCCGAGGCCGGGCGGGCCAACGAACAGGACGTGATCGAGCGCGGAACCAGTCTTCTTGGCCGACTCGATGAAGATGCTCATGTTGGCACGCGCCGCCCGCTGTCCGATGAACTCGGACAGGCTCAACGGGCGGATCGATTGCTCCAGGTCATCCTCGCGCCGCTCGGGCGTGAGCAGCGACTCGGGCAGCGGGTGCAGGGTCGGCGATTTTGGCGCCGACGCCTTCGAGGCGGGTCTCGGAGGTTTGCTCACACGGACTCTCGGTAGTGGGCAGCGGCGCCCGCGTCCATCATCTGTTCTGGTGGCCGATGTCGCATAAAGGCGCCGCGCGCGCTACATTGCGTCGTGGAACAGGACCTCCGCAACGGCTCGGAAAGGGCTCGGCCACCCGGAGCGGAGCGCGGCGCCGTCAGCAGTGCGTTGCACGCGTACGAAGGGGCGGCCCTTGATAACTTCGAGGACCTTCTCGGCGACAAGCCCGGCAACGAACGCTGGGAGTCGATCGGTGGGTATGAATGGCGCGTCGCGCCGAGAGTGACATCGGCGGATAGCCTCAGCGGCCTATTCGAGGCTCTCTGACCCGGGATGGAGGCCCGGGACCATATCGACGCGTTGCAGGGTTAACCGCGATTGCCGTCCCTCAAGCACTAAGCACCGGCAACAGGGGACCAACCGTATGTCGAGATCGACGTCCGGTTAGAGGCGAGTTGGAGCCGCTTTCCTGTGCCTGAAGGCCCCGAAACCATTCTGGACCTCCCAGCGGCTCGGGTTACGCTTCGGCTGCGTGGGATCTGCCACGGCGTCTTCACCGGGTGAGCGCCGCGCTTGAAGCCCGGCGCCCGAGGCGTTCCGACGTTACTCGGCTTCCGGAGCGATCGGCTCCAGGCCGCCGATATGCTTCTGCGCGTAGAGCGGCAGGCCGATCTGCGAGATCAGCTCCAGCTGCGTCTCGAGGAAGTCGATATGGCCTTCCTCGTCCTCGGCCAAATCCTCGAACAGGCGCTTCGAGACGCGATCGTTGATCGAATCACAATATTTGGCGGCTTCAAGGTACAGGGCGCGTGCCTCATTTTCGGCAGCGAGGTCGCACTCGATGATCTCCTGGACGTTCTGGCCGATCCGCAGGGGGTCAAGTTCCTGGAGGTTCGGGAAGCCGTCGAGGAACAGAATGCGATCGACGAACCGATCCGCATGGTTCATTTCTTCGATAGATTCCTTGCGCCAAAACTTGGCGAGATCGATGTAGCCCCAATCATTGAGCATGCGGAAATGGAGCCAATACTGGCTAACCGCCGTTAGCTCGCTGCGCAGTCCTCGATTGAGGTACTCGACGACCTTCGCATCACCCTTCATCCGCCCCATCTCCCTCGAAGCACGTTAAGCTGGAGGGGAGCTTCAGCACCCGGAATGGGCGCTCAGGCGGCAATCCCCTCCTCAACAGTTTGGACCTTGACCAAACTACAGGAGCTCGCGCAAGTCGCCGTACACGCATGCGCCGCCTCATCGAGAGCATTTTGTAGAATGCCGCGGATGGTCCGGGCGCAGCGCCCGCATTTCGGGCTGCACCCGAGGCAGGCCTGAACCTGGGCCGGCGTACGCGGACAATCCGGGCCACGATGCAGGCAAGCGCGCACAGCGCGGTCGGACAGGACGTTGCAGGAACAGACGATCATTGGGACCGTAACTCGTGCGTGGCTCGTGCCGCTGGGTGAGGCCATCGGGTAGGATGACCCCGATTGCTCCGTCGAAGGATGAGCGACAGTGATGCTTGAGCGCGAAAACCGAACCCATGCATCGAATTCGCCGCCAGATTAGAATTATTGAAAACTGCTTTATTATCAGAAGGTTAGGTCTTCGCACCCGATCTGGCAACGGATGATGGCGAAGTCAAGGACGCAATCGTCTCGCGCGAGATGATGTCCACCTCAGCGAGCGAGTTCGCGCAGGCCCAGCCGGATCAGCGTCTTCGCCTCTGCGCTCTCTCCGGCCTGCTTCAACGCCTCGGCAATGGCAGAGGACGCCTGAACAGGAGCGTAGCCGAGATTGACCAGGGCCGAGATGGCATCCGAGACGGGTTGTGGCGCAGTGCGATTCTCGACCGCACCCGACAGCGCGATCACCGCAGGATCGATCGCTGCGAAGGCGGGGGCCTTGTCCTTGAGTTCCGCCACGAGGCGGGCGGCCAGACGCGGCCCGACACCGGGTGCACGCGCGACCGCCCCCTTGTCCCCCATGGCGATAGCCGAGGCCAGGGCCGACGGCTCGAGCACCGAGAGCAACCCGAGAGCGACCTTGCTCCCCACGCCCTGTACGGTCTGGAGTAGGCGGAACCACTCGCGCTCGGCATCCGAGCGGAAGCCGTAAAGCCGGATCATGTCCTCGCGGACGTGAGTCTCGATCGCCAGATCTGCCGCCTCGCCGATTCCAGGCAGGCGCTGGAGCGTCCGGGCGGAGCAGTGAACCACGTACCCCACCCCTTGGACGTCGAGGATCACAAAGTCCTCGCCGTAGGAATCAATCACCCCCTTCAGCTTGCCAATCATCGCCTCAACCATTCTCCTGCCGCCGGAATGCCTACAAGGCGGCACACCGGAGCGCCATGTGCCGCGTCGCGCCAACGACAAGCGACTGTTCCCTCCCCGGCCTCGTATGTCTTGAGGCCGGGCGAGGTTCGTGAAATCAAAGGCGCCTGACCCCAGACACACGGATGACCGACCCGATGCGCCAAACCGCGCTGTTTCTCGCCTTCGGATTCCTGCTCACCGCCGGCGCGGTCGCGGCCGTCGAGACACCGGCGACTGCCACTGTGCCTTCGGCAGCGCCCTCCAGCGATCCAACTCAGGTGCGTCAGGGCTCCTATGTCCTCGATCCCGCACACGGCAAGATCACCTGGTCGGTGAGCCACCTTGGATTCTCGACCTATTACGGGTCGATCACGGATGTGAGCGCTCAGGCGGTGCTCGACCCGAAGGAACCCGGAAAATCCAGTCTCACGGTCACCATCGGTACGGACAGCATCAATGGCCTCAACGACCACCTCAATCAGAACCTGAAGTCCCCCGACTTCTTCGATACCGCGAAGTTTCCGAGGGCGACCTTTACGGCCACCAGCATCGAACCGACCAGCCCGACCACGGCGCGGATCAACGGCGACCTGACCCTGAAGGGCGTGACCAAGCCGTTCGGGTTCGACGCGACCTTCAATCAGGCCGGGACCAATCCGGTGAGTAAGGCCTATACCGTCGGCTTCGACGGACGGGCTGTCATCAAGCGCTCCGATTTCGGCATCAGCGCTTACCTGCCGATGATCGGCGACGAAGTTTCCCTGCGTCTCGAGGGTGAATTCAAGGCTGTAGAGTGACCCCACGCCCCGGCGCCCGCAGCCAGCGATAGATCTCGGCGAGCAGAGCCGTTACCAGCACCAGCATCGCCATTTCGATCAAGGCGGAAGCAAGAATCCGAATCGCCAAAACGAACGGGGAGAGATCTGCGCCAGCCCGCTCGGACCCGTGAAGCATGCGGTCGATGAAGCCCAGGGGCAGAATGGCTGCGACGAGGATCAGGCCAATCCGTCCCGCCGACCCACGGGTCATCGCGATCACCGCGCGCAGGTTCGCATCGGGAGCGCCAGCTGCCAGCGCAGGCGCAAGCATGCTGGTCCAGATCTGCAGGATCAGGATGGCGATCCACGCCGAGAGGCCGGGGATCACCCGGGCTGATCCGAAAGTGTCGGTCGATAGCACCCGATCCAATACACCACTGACCAGAAGCCAGAACAGTTCGAGAGCCAGGAAGTCCTGGAAGGGGCCGGCTCGCCCAGTGACGATCGCCTGCACGGAGCCATCGACTCCGATGATCGTCCGGAACATCGCCATCCAGTAGGGGGCGAGTAGAATCGTACAGATCCCATCGACCAGGAAGATGTCTTCGTGGAAGCGGACGGGTGCGGCCGCATCAGCCATCAGCGTGTGCGCCGCTTCCTTGGCAAGAACGACGAGGAACGCGAAGGTTGTGGCGGGGCCGAGACTGCGCATGGACGGAGGCGCGACGATCAACGCATTCCGAAACGTGTCCGCCATCGGCAGCGTCGGACGCGTCATTCCAGGATCAGCCATTTCGCTCGATCTCCACCCAATCCGCTGGGATGCTCAGAAGGTGCGAACCGCCTAGCCGGGACTGGTGCATGGCCTCGACGTCCAAGTCGGGGCCATGCACCGCCTCAGTTGCGCGCCAGGGCGGCCGCGATCCGGGCCGCCGCGAGGCTGCTCGCCCCGGCGACGGGAGCGTGCTGGCGCTTCAGCGCATGCCCTCCCCGATGGCTGTTGTGGGTGATGGCGATGGCAAGTGCATCCGCTGCGTCGGCGACCTTGAACTGCGCCAGCGGCAGCAGGAACTTCACCATGGCCTGGATTTGCGCCTTCTCGGCATGCCCCGAGCCGGAGACCGTCTTCTTGATGAGATTGGCCGAGTATTCGAACACCGGCGTTCCGGCCAGAGCTGGCACCAGAAGGGCCATAGCCCGGGCATGGCCGAGCTTGAGCGTCGCCTGCGCGTCCTTGTTGACGAAGGTCTCCTCGACGGAGACCTCATCGGGCCGAAACGACTCCACGATGCGAGTGATGCCCTCGTAGAGTTCACGCAGGCGCAAGGCGAGCGGCAAATCTCCGTCAGAGGTGACGACACCGCAATCGACATAGGCGAGCTTCGTACCCGTGGCCGTCACGACGCCCCAACCGGTGCGCCGCAGGCCCGGGTCAATACCAAGGATGCGGACGGGAAGCGTCATGCGAACACAATCATGGACGGGTCGGCTCCAGGCGCGGACTTCGCGCCGATCCGAGCGTTAGGGACATACCGTGAACGGAGCGTTATGCCAACGGCCACGGCGTTCGGATATGCGAACGCATCAGCCCCACGTCAGATCAGCGTCGAAACTCTCTTGCGAGAGATTGGCGTGATCGCCGCCAGAGTTCTTGCTTCGGCCTTTAAACGCGCGCGTGAGGCCGGCATTCTCGATGACGAGATCAAACGTGACCGCGACATTCTGAAGGCCGGCTCAAGCAACCGGTTCCAGAGCATTCAGCCCTGAAGCTTCTCCATCAGCGCGTCCGAGAGCGCGAAATTGACAAAGACGTTTTGGACGTCGTCCTGGTCCTCGATCACCTCGACGAGGCGGATCAGCTTCTCGCCGGTCTCGTCATCGACCTCGATGGTGTTCTGGGCCTTCCACACCAGGGCAGTCCGGCGCGGCTCGCCGAAGCGCGCCTCCAGCGCCTTCGAGACTTCGCCATAGGCGTCCTGAGCGCAGATGATCTCATGACCGTTCTCGTCCGAGCGCACATCGTCCGCGCCGGCCTCGATGGCGGCTTCCAGCACGGTATCGGCATCCGCAACCTTGGCGTCGAATTCGACGACGCCAACATGATCGAACATGAAGGAGACGGCGCCCGTCTCGGCGAGGCTGCCACCGGACTTGGTGAAGGCCGAGCGCACGTCCGAAGCGGTGCGGTTGCGATTGTCGGTCTGCGCCTCGACGATGAGCGCGGCACCACCTGGACCGTAGCCCTCGTAGCGGATCTCGTCATAGCTCTCGGCATCGGCACCCTGCGCCTTCTTGATCGCGCGCTCGATGTTGTCCTTGGGCACGTTCTCGGCGCGCGCCGCGATGATGGCGGCACGAAGGCGGGCATTCATCGCCGGATCGGGCAGCCCGAGCTTGGCGGCCACGGTGATTTCGCGGGCGAGCTTGCCGAACAGCTTCGAGCGGACCGCGTCGACGCGGCCCTTGCGGTGCATGATGTTCTTGAACTGGGAATGGCCGGCCATGACGTGACCCTAGACTGGAAGAACGAGGGCGGATCGCGAGGGCCATCTGCCGGGGCGGCACGCCCGCGATGCCGGACGAACGGATTTGGCCGGCTTATAGGCCGCCCGCCGCACCGATGACAACGCTGCGGCGCACCGTGGGCAACCCTGGCATCGGCGCGGTGGCATTCCGCTTCGCGAACGCTATCCTGTTGGAATGACGCACGATGCCATCCATCGAGAACGCTCCGAGACGCTCCTTGCGGACGCGCGAACCCAGCCTGAGATGACGCAGCGCTGGCTTAAGCTGGGGATCGCGGGAATCCTCGGGGTGGTTGCAGGTGCAATCCTGTTCCCGAAGCGTGCGGAGGGCGAACCCATCGGACAGATCGGGACGCGCGGGCGCTCACGTGGAGGGCGCCCGAAAGTCTGACGTTGCGCACACTCAGGAAGCGACGTGGGCGTGCCAAGCGCGCAGGGCGCTCAAACTGACGATGCCCCCCGGCCACACGTGTCCGAAGAGGTGTCGGTGCGGCGCGCCGGGCTCGCCGAGATCCGAGACCGCGGAGAACGCGCCGTCGAGGCGGTGGCTCTCGGTGTAGCGGCTGCGGGTGGCGATCACCGGCAGGCCTGCATCGAGGGCCGAGCGGATGCCGGCAGCGGAATCCTCGAAGGCCACGGCTTCCGAAGGAGTGACGTTCAGTCGCCGGAGGGCTAGGTCGAAGACGTCGGGGGCCGGTTTCTTGCGGGCTGCCTCGTCGCCGCAGGCGATCACGTCGAAGGGCACATCGCCCGCGGGGAAGTTGATCCGCAGCAGCGTGTCGACGTTGGGGCGGCTCGTCGTACTCGCCACCGCGAGTTTGATGCCCGCGGCCCGCGCCTCGGCGATCAGTCGGCCGACGCCTGGGCGCAGCGCGAGGTTGCCACCCTTCACGAGGTCTCCGTAGCGACGGGTCTTGCGGTCATGGATCTCCCCCATGCGCGAGCGCAAGGCATCGACCTTATCGGCATGCTCGGTCTCGACGTAGTGGCGCAGGCGCTCCTTGCCTCCCATTACCGTGAGAAGATCGGCATAGCGGGCCGGTGACCACGACCACGGCAGGCCCATATCCGCGAAGGCGCCGTTGAAGGCCTGCCGATGCAGATCCTCTGTTTCCGCCAGCGTCCCGTCGACGTCGAAGATGAGTGCCCTCAGCATGCGAGGGGGCCGACTCCCGCAGACGCGGCACCGGCACGGATCGCGGCAATGCGCTCCGCGTAGCCCGCCGCACCGCCCTTGAACACGGCGTTGCCCGCCACGAAGGCGTTGGCGCCGGCACGCGCTGCAAGCGCCACCGTTTCGGGACTGATGCCGCCATCGACTTCGATGTCGATATCCCGCCCGGCGGTCATCGTGCGAATTCGGCGGATGGTCTCCAGCGTCGAGGGAATAAAGCTCTGGCCACCAAATCCGGGATTCACCGTCATCACCAGGACGAGGTCGACGAGATCGAGAATCGGCTCGATAGCAGAGGCCGGCGTACCCGGATTGAGGGCGATTCCGGCCCGCTTTCCGAGATCGCGGATCGCCTGGAGCGAGCGGTGACTGTGTGGGCCGGCCTCGACATGGATCGAGATCGTGTCGGCGCCGGCTTCCGCGAAAGCCGCGAGGTAGGGGTCGGCGGGGGCGATCATCAGGTGCACGTCGAAGTGCTTGGCCGAGTGCGGTCGTAGCGCCTTGATCACAGCCGGACCGAAGGTGATATTGGGCACGAAATGTCCGTCCATCACGTCGAGGTGGATCCAGTCGGCACCCGCCTCGGACACCGCGCGCACCTCCTCGCCGAGCTTGGCGAAATCCGCCGAGAGAATCGAGGGCGAGATGATCGGGCCGTTCATGAATGGGGTCCTCTGCTGCGCATCACCGGAGCCTTATGCCATCCGGCGCTTGCGCTCGACGAGTTGCATGATGATCGGCGTCAGAATGAGCTGCATGGCAAGATCAAGCTTGCCGCCCGGGATGACGATCGAATTGGCGCGGCTCATGAACGAGCCCTGGATCATCGAGATCAGGTAGGAGAAGTCGATCCCCTTGGGGTCCTTGAAGCGGATCACCACCATCGATTCGTCGGCGGTGGGAATCCACCGCGCGATGAACGGATTCGAGGTATCCACCATGGGGACGCGCTGGAAGTTGATATCGGTCCAGGTGAATTGCGGGCAGATGGTCTGCACGTAGTCCGGCATGCGACGCAGGATGACGTCGGTGACGGCCTCGGTGGAATACCCCCGGAACGAGCGGTCCCGGTGCAATTTCTGAATCCATTCGAGATTGATCACCGGCACGACGCCGATCTTGAGGTCCGCGTAGCGGGCCATGTCGACATTGTCGTCGACAACGCAGCCGTGCAGCCCCTCGTAAAACAGCAGGTCGGAGCCCGTGGGGAACTCCTCCCAGGCCGTGAAGGTCCCGATCTCGGTGCCGTACTGCGCCGCGTCCGCTCCGTCATGCGCATAGTGGCGCGTTCGCCCACGACCCGACTCGCTGTAGGTGCGGAACACCTCCTCAAGTTCGGGCAGCAGGTTGGCTCGCGGCGCGAAGTGGCTGAGGTTGGGCTCCTCGGCCATCATCCGTCGCATCGTGTCACGATCATAGGCGTGGAATGCGTCGCCCTCGATATAGACCGCGCTCACATCTTCGCGGCGAAAAATCTGCTCGAAAGTGTTGCGGACCGAGGTGGTCCCCGCCCCCGAGGAGCCGGTGACCGAGATGATGGGGTGACGCGCCGACATCGTTGTTCGTGCTGACCCGCGCCGGTGCGCTAGCTGCGCATCAGGCCGCGCTGCCCGAACAGGGGCGAGCGGCCGGCAGCGGCGTTGCGACCGTCGTAGTACTTCGCGACGCACGCGACCTCGTCGAGCGAACCAAAGATCAGCGGCACGCGCTCGTGAATGCCGGTGGCGCTGATATCGAGGATGCGGCGCTCGCCATCGATCGCAGCGGCACCGGCCTGCTCCATCAGCATCGCAATGGGGGCGGCCTCGTAGAGGAGACGCAGGCGCCCCTGGGCGTAGCCCTTCCGGTTGTCGCCCGGATACAGGAAGACGCCACCGCGCAGGAGCACGCGCTGAGCATCGGCGACCAGCGAGCCAAGCCAGCGCATGTTGAAGTCCTTGTCCAGGGGACCGTCCGAACCGCGCAGGCAATCCTCGACATAGGCCTTCACAGGTCCGTCCCAGTGCCGGGCATTCGAGGCGTTGATCGCGTATTCCTTCGCCGAAGTAACGACGTCCAGGCGCGGGTGCGTCAGGCGGAAGGTGCGTTCGGCGCGGTCGAGCGTGTAGATCTGCGTGCCGTGGCCGAGCGTGACGACCAGGGATGTCGCCGGCCCATAGGTCACGAACCCTGCTGCGATCTGCGCAGTGCCGGGGGTGGTGAAGGAGGAGATCGAATCCGCGTCTCCGGCCACAGCGGGACGGATGCCGAAGATCGACCCCACCGCCATATTCACGCCGATGTTGGATGAGCCGTCGAGCGGATCGATCGCCACCGCGAGCGGTGCGCCGGCGGTGAGTTGCATCATGCCCTCGGCCTCTTCCGAAGCCACCACAGCGACCGGCGCACCGCGCAGAGCCTCGGTGAATCGCTCGTGGGCCAGGACATCGAGCGCTTTCTGGACGTCGCCGTCGCTGTTGTGCTCGCCGGTGGCGGCGAGATCGGCTCCGCCGAGCATGCCCCGGCCGATCACCTCGCTGACATCGACGGCGGCTTCGGCACAGGCGGCGACCACGGCCGCCGCATCGGCGAGTTGCGCATCGGCCGTTACCATTGTCGCGAGGCAATCCGCGAGAGTGGATCCGAACTCCAGAGACACCGTCGACATGAACGTCCGTCCTTCTTCATTCCTGACAGGGAGGTCCCGGCCGACAGCTTCGAAGCGGAAGACTCCGCTTTCGCTCACCGACCGTTCACCGTCGCATCCTGCCCCTTGGCACGAGAGCGGCCAGCGACACCAGGGCTTCGAAAGCTTCGGCCCCCTCACGGCCCACATCGTATCACCGAAAGAATTCTGAAAAAACTTGCGAGCGATTCCAAAAAAACTAAAACCGCCTGATGCGCAACCTTTCCCTCAAACAGCTCCAGGCCGTCGCCGCGGTCGCCCGCCTCGGCACCATGACGCGTGCCGCGCAGGAGCTCAACGTGACCTCGGCCGCCCTCTACGCGCGCATCCGCCAGTTGGAGGAGGAAGCCGGCCTGATGCTGTTCGACCGGACACCCACAGGCTTGAAACCGACCGATGCCGGGCGCGAGATGCTGTGGGCGATCAACAGCATCAACACCGTGCTCGAAACCTGCGCAGACCGCCTGGAGACTCTGAAGGGGGGCAGCGGCGGACGCGTGGCCATGGGGGTGGTTTCCACGGCCAAGTACTTCGCTCCGGGGGTGATCGCCGGCTTCGTCGGCCTGCACCCGGCGGTGGAGATCAATCTCACGGTCGGCAACCGCGGCGCCATGGTCGAGGCTCTGCGCAACTACGAGATCGATTTTGCCATCATGGGCCGTCCGCCGCGCGATTTCGCCATTGAAGCGGAAATCTTCGGGCCACACCCGATCGTGATCATCGCAGGACCGCACCACCCCTTCGTCGGTCGCGCGGGCCTGACGCGGGCGGATCTCGCTCAGGAATCCTTTCTCGTCCGCGAGGAAGGTTCTGGCACCCGCACGGTGTTCGAGGAGTTCATGGCAGGCGTCATGATCAAGCGTGCCCGCCTGGGGATCGATTCCGGTTCGAACGAGACGATCAAGCAGGCTGTGATGGCAGGACTCGGCATCGCCCTCATCTCTGCCCACACGGTGGCAGCCGAACTGGACAGCGGGCGCCTCGCCGTCCTCAACGTGGAGGGCTTGCCGATCCGACGCGACTGGTACGCGGTACGCAGGGCCGACAAGGTTCTGGGCCCAGCTGCCGCGGCGTTCTGGGATTACGTCGCCAAGGACGGTGGCCGTTGGCTGCCCCAACTCCGGCTTTCGCAGAACCCGTCGTCGGTCACCGCGGAGTTCGAGGCATGAGCACGGCCGGTGTCGTCATCGTCGGCGCCGGTCAGGCCGGCTTCCAGGTCGCGGCCTCCCTGCGCGAGGTGGGCTTTGCCGATCCCATCACCCTGTTGGGCGACGAGGGCCTGCCCTATCAGCGCCCCCCCCTGTCGAAGGCTTATTTGGCTGGGAAGACCGATGCGGCCGGCCTCTGCCTGCGGCCGCCATCCTATTTCGTCGAACACAGGATCACCCACCGGTCGGGCGTGACCGCGACGGCAATCGACCGCGGGAAACGACGCGTGGCGCTCAGCGATGGAAGCGCGCTGGCCTACGACCATCTTGTGCTGGCCACTGGCGCCCGCAATCGATCGCTACCGGTCCCAGGGGCAAATCTGGCGGGCGTCCATCAACTGCGGACCCTCGCCGATGCAGACGCTCTCAGGGCGGCCCGTGACAGAGCAAACGCCATCGCGATCATCGGTGCGGGCTTCATCGGCCTGGAATTCGCCGGCATCTGTGCCGGCTCCGGCATTCCCGTGACCGTCATCGAGGCGGCGGACCGGCCGATGGCCCGGGCCGTCTCGCCCGAGACAGCTCGCTTCTTCACGAACGCGCACACCCGAGCCGGGATACGCTTAGCCTTCGGTGCCGGGGTTTCGGCGCTCGAGGGCAAGGATGGTCGCGTGGCCGAGGTTCAACTGGCCGATCGCTCCTCGATCGCAGCCGATCTTGTCCTGGTCGGCATCGGCGTCATTCCCAACGAGGATCTGGCCGAGGCCGCTGGTCTTGCCGTTGGCGACGGTATTCACACCGACGCGGTTCTGGCGACATCCGATCCGGGGATTTCGGCGGTGGGAGATTGTGCGTGCGTGCCAAGTCGGTTCGCGGCGGGGCAACCCGTCCGGATTGAATCGGTCCAAAACGCCGTGGATCAGGCTCGCTGTCTGGCGGCACGCCTGACCGGGCGCCCGACATCCTATGCCGCGGTACCGTGGTTCTGGAGCGATCAAGGGCCGCATAAGCTCCAGATCGCAGGTCTGACACGGCCGGACGATGTCAGCGTGCTGCGTCCGTCGGCAACGGGATTGTCGGTGTTCCGGTTCAGGGCGGGAGATCTCACCGGCGTCGAGACGGTGGACAGAGCCGCCGATCACATGGCGGCCCGGCGCATCCTCGGCCTTGGTCTCCGTTTGAGTCCCGAACAGGCGGCGGACGCGACGTGCGACCTGAAAGCTCTTGCCACCGCCCGATAGGATTTAACGGAGCAGTCTCTAGCGGTCGTTCTCGGTGTTGAGAGCATCCACCCGTGTGCCCTCGCCACGACCCTGCTCGCTGAGACGGACACCATCGGAGCCTCCGTCCTGGCTGAATAGGACCCCTTGGGTCATGAAGACGCTGCGCAGCGCTTCGATCTGACCGGATGGTACCTCACGCCCACCCGATTCGAAATCGCGCACGAAATCCTCACCGAGCCCGAGTTTGCCGGCAAGATCCGATTCCGACCAGTTTAGGAGCGCGCGTGCGGCGCGTGACTGAGCCGGCGTCATGGTATTCGGGCCGGAGGCCTCGGGCTGCAATCCGCTCGGGATACCCTCGTCCGATCCCACCACCGCGCAAACTCCCACATCGTGACACTCCGCCGGACAACGGCAGCATGGGGCGATCGTTCAATGAGAAATGGCGAGCATGGAAAAATTGTCGGCGTGTTGGTTTGTGGGGGATCGAACCAAGATCGAGCCGAATCCAGCCTCACGTGGACTTGACCATATTTGTGCTGGAATCTTATCGGATTGGCCGCAGCGCACGTCCTGCTAGACGGTTGCGCGCGCGATGCCGCGGCGCGCCCCGGATCGGGACCGGCGCGGTTGCAACGTTCGACGCGACGCGAAGCGCGCTTGAAAGGGAGCCAGACGATGAGAGCAATCCCAATCGCCGTGGTCGCCGGCGCCATCGTGGCCGGGATCATGTCCACGGCGGCGAACGCGCAGATGGGCAACAACGTCACGGGATTCGGCCGCGACGCTCGCGAGAAGCCGGAGAAGAAGCAGTACGTTCCGGCCGCCAAACCGCAGGAAAAGATTTTTCCGCTCGACGCGACTTGGACGGCGGTCAGCCTGAACGGAAAGCCCTTCGGCGGCAACGACCGTCCGAGCTTCATGATCGACAAGCAGTATCGAGCCCGCGGCTACGGCGGCTGCAACACCTTCGCGGCAACCGCGTTCCCACTCAGGGAACAGCACCTTGCCGTCGGTCCGCTCGCACTGACCAAGAAGCCCTGCGACAAGGGTCTGGGTGCCAGCGAGCAGGATTTCTTCATTGCGCTCCGTACCGCAGGGCAATGGGATCTGGTCGGGTCGCAACTGGTGATCAAGAGCCAGAAGGGCGAGCTGCGTTTCGACCGGGCTCTTTGAAACGCGGGCTTTAAGGCTCCGTTGACGACGATCCGCGGTCGCGACCGCGGATTTACGCCGCGTTCAAGACGCCCTGCGCCTTCTTACCCCATCGCCGAGACTCTTGGCGGATGGGGAGCATGTGATGAGCACGAGGCTGTCATGGACGACCGGCAGCAATGGCCTTCGGCCCGGCCTGCGGGAGGAAACCCGGTACGCCTGGCCCCAGAGCGTCTATGCGGGTGCCGCGATGATCGCGGGGGCGAGCCCCGCACTCGCCACGGTGATGATCGTTTGCGCGGCCCTGCTGATCCACTGATCCCCGGAGCCTCTCTGCAGCCTGCCTAGCCCGAAGAACTAAGTTCTCCGGCTTAAGCTTGGAACAGTAGAGAAATCCTACCGTACTCCAATAAGGTTGGCATTAGAGAAGGATTGTCTTTGACCTCCGGGCTTTGCCGATTGCTTCCACGGAAACGACACGATATCTCCCGGCTCTGAGGTCGTCCCATGCGAGATCCGGCGCGTCCTTGTGCCGGCCGCCTGCGCGCCACCCACATGCTGTTCAGGAGAGATCTATGGCCGCGTCCCAGAGCCCCGCTTCCACCCGCATGCCGGGCCACGGCCACATCTTCGGCTCGATCACCGAGACCATCGGCAACACGCCCCTGGTGCGCCTGAACCGCATCACCAAGGAGCACGGGGTTGACGCCGAGATCCTGCTCAAGCTCGAGTTCTTCAACCCCATCGCGAGCGTCAAGGATCGCATCGGCGTCAACATGATCGACGCCCTGGAAGCCTCTGGGAAGCTGAAGCCCGGTGGCACCTTGGTGGAGCCGACCTCGGGAAACACCGGCATCGCCCTGGCATTCGTGGCGGCCGCCCGCGGCTACCGTCTCATCCTGGTGATGCCCGAGACCATGTCTCTGGAGCGCCGCAAGATGCTGGCGTTCCTCGGAGCCGAACTCGCCCTGACCCCCGGCCCGCAGGGCATGAAGGGCGCCATCGCCAAGGCCGAGGAGCTCCTCAACGAGATCCCGGGCGCGATCATGCCCCAGCAGTTTTCCAACCCCGCCAACCCCGAGATCCACCGCAAAACCACGGCCGAAGAGATCTGGAACGACACCCAGGGCCATCTCGACGCCTTCGTGGCCGGTGTCGGCACTGGCGGCACCATCACGGGTGTCGGTTCGGTTCTGAAGCCGCGCTTGCCCGGCCTGAAGATTGTGGCCGTCGAGCCCACCGACTCGCCGGTCATCTCCGGCGGCCAGCCCGGCCCGCACAAGATCCAGGGCATCGGCGCCGGGTTCATCCCGGACAACCTCGACAAGTCGATCATCGACGAAGTCATCACGGTCTCGAACCAGGAAGCATTCGATACCTCGCGTCAGCTGTCACGTCTCGAAGGCATTCCCGGTGGCATCTCTACCGGCGGCAACGTGGCTGCGGCCCTGAAGCTTGCCGCCCGTCCCGACTTCCGCGGCAAGCGCATCGTCACCGTCGCCTGCTCCTTCGCGGAGCGTTACATCTCGTCGGCGCTGTTCGACGGTCTCTGATAAGCGATCGGGTCCGGAAGAACACGCCCGGACCCACCTCGTCCGTCTGTGCGGATGTGCGTCCGCCCGCGAGGCAACCTCGTGGGCCGCGATGGGTTGAGCCTCCAAGATCAGGAGGATACCATGACCGACGAGCCGCGCGAGCGACCCTCGCTGAAGGATTTCGACGCCTACGCCGATCGCAATGGCCAGGACCTGGGACAGGACAACGCCCGCGATGTCGGCCTCCCCTCTCGGACCCAGGGTGACCTGAAGGGCAACCCGATGGGTGAAGCCGAGACTGCCCGCATCGCCTCCGGCACGCCCGGATCGGATGCTTCGGACCAGACGGCGGCCGAGACGCCCTCTGCCAACCTCAAGCGGATCGGCGACGCCGCGCAGAACGCAGGGTCCGCACCGTCCGGCGCCGCGAAGGAAGCGATCGATCGCGCAACCGCGCCCAACGGCAAGGATGCGGGAGAGTAGCGATGCCGAACGACCAAATTCCCATCGTCGGCACCCGCAAGCCGGACGTCGATGTCGGCAAACCCGGCGAACCTGCCGTGGCAGGGGGCCGGCAATCCGCTGCGCAGGCCTCCATCACGCAACAGGGCTCCGGTGGCGAGACGGATACGCGCCGCAACGCCGCCTGGACCGGGACGCCGAAGGGTCGCAACCCTGCTCCGGTCGGTGGTTCGTCGGATGGTCAGTCGGATCGACGCCAGCCCGGCGGCACCGGTTCCGAAACGAGTTCTAGAGAGTGATGCGATGACGGCGCAGAACGAAACGGATCGGCCGAAGGACGATGCCCCGGCGAAGGGCAAGCCCGCCAACACCGCGCCCGACGCGGTGATGGATCCGAACGAAAAGACGGACGGCAAGCCGGGGCAAGGGCCGAAGGGCGGCAACCAGCCGGATGGCGAGACGGACCCCGGCAGCGGCTGACGGGGAACGCTCCCGCGCCACGGCTCCAGACACTCTCCGATCCGGCAAGCACATCAGGGAGAGTCCGGACGAAGGCGCCAGTCAACGCCGGCTTGAAGTTTAGTGTAGCGACAGTGATTCGGCGATTTGCATCGAGCATCTGCGTATCCTGCTGCCGGCCGAACCGGCAGAGCCCCGTGCGGTGCCCGTCATGCGCGTTCGCAACCGGCACCGCAGCGAACGATCGACTTCCACCGAGCCTCCTGTCTCCTTGTGAGATCGGAGCGACGCGATACTCTGCGGATCAGGGAGATCCGCCGATGAATGCCTCGACGACGGCCGACAGGGCCGCGCCATCGATCTATGACCGGGACCTCGACCGGAACCCGGCGAATTACCAGCCGCTGACCCCGCTGAGCTACCTCGACCGGGCGGCGCGCGTCTTTCCAGACCACATTGCCGTCATCCATGGTCCCCTGCGGCGCAATTATGCCGAGCTATACAGGCGCTGCCGCCGGCTCGGGTCGGCCCTCGCGGCGCGTGGTATCGGGCGCGGCGACACCGTCGCGGTGATTCTGGCCAATACGCCGGAGATGATCGAGGTCCATTACGGGGTGCCGATGACGGGCGCCGTCCTCAATACCCTGAACACCCGCCTCGATGCCGCCGGGCTCGCGTTCTGCCTCGACCACGGCGAGGCCAAGGTGCTGATCGCCGATCGGGAGTTCGCCAAGGTCGTGGCCGCGGCCCTGGCTCAGGCCCGGGTGAGGCCGCTGGTGATCGATGTCGACGACCTGGTATACACCGAGGGTGACGAAACGGTCGTCAGCCTCGGCTACGAAACGCTTTTGGAAGAGGGCGACCCGGCCTGGGACTGGGCGATGCCCGGCGACGAGTGGGACGCGATCTCGCTCAACTACACGTCGGGCACCACCGGCGATCCGAAGGGCGTGGTCTACCACCATCGCGGGGCCGCGCTTCTCAGCCTCGGCAATGTGATCACGGGCAATCTCGGCCAGCACCCGGTCTATCTTTGGACCCTGCCGATGTTCCACTGCAACGGCTGGTGCTTCCCCTGGACGCTGTCGGTGGTCGCCGGCACCCATGTGTGCCTGCGGCAGGTGCGGGCCGGCGCGCTCTATGCGGCATTGGTCGAGCACGGGGTGACGCATCTCTGCGGGGCGCCGATCGTGATGCAGCTCCTCCTCAACGCCTCGGAGGCCGAGCGCCGCCCCCTGCCCCGGCGGGTCGCCTTCCTGACTGCGGCCGCGCCCCCGCCCCAGGCAGTCCTCGGTGCCATGGGCGCGGCCGGCTTCGACGTCACCCACCTGTACGGCCTGACCGAGACCTACGGTCCGGCGGTGGTGAATGCCTGGCACCGGGATTGGGACGCCCTGGACGCCGAGGCGCGTGCGGAGAAGATGGCGCGCCAGGGCGTGCGCTACCCGGTGCTCGAGGGCTTCGATATCCGCGATCCCGAAACCTGCGAATCGGTGCCGGCCGACGGCGTGACCATGGGCGAGGCGATGTTTCGCGGCAACGTGGTGATGCGCGGCTACCTGAAGAACCCGAAGGCAACCGCGGCGGCCTTCGCGGGCGGCTGGTTCCGCTCCGGCGATCTCGGGGTCAAGCACCCGGACGGCTACATCCAGCTCAAGGACCGTTCGAAGGACATCATCATCTCGGGCGGCGAGAACATCTCGTCCATCGAGGTCGAGGACGCCCTGTTCCGCCACCCCGCCGTCTCCGCCGCCGCCGTGGTGGCCCGGCCGGACGCGAAATGGGGTGAGACCCCGATGGCGTTCGTCGAGCTGAAGCCCGACGCCACCGTGGAGGCCGACGCCCTCATCGCCTGGTGCCGCGACCGGCTGGCCAGCTACAAGCTCCCCCGCCACATCGTCTTCGGCGAGTTGCCGAAGACGTCGACCGGCAAGGTGCAGAAGTACCTGCTTCGGGAACGGGCGAAAGAGAGCTGAGCCGGCATCACGGTCATCGATCCCAGGTCGGGACCCCGTCGATCAGGGGTGCCGGGACGCCCTGAGATCGTATTCCAACGAAAAAAGGCCGGGCTTTCGCCCGGCCTTTCGTCGCACAAGTGGGTTGTGACTGGGGTCGCTTACGCGACGCCGCCCGAGCGCTCGAAGCGCTTGCGCTCGTTGGGGTCGAGGTAGGTCTTGCGCAGGCGGATCGACTTCGGCGTGACTTCCATCAGCTCGTCGTCCTGGATCCAGGCGAGCGAGCGCTCCAGGGTCATGCGGATCGGAGGGGTGAGGCGCACGGCCTCGTCCTTCGAGGTGGTGCGGATGTTGGTGAGCTTCTTGCCCTTGAGCACATTCACCTCGAGGTCGTTCTCGCGGTTGTGCTCGCCGATGATCATGCCCTGATAGACCTTGGCGCCGGGCTCGATCATCATCGGGCCGCGATCTTCCAGGTTCCACATGGCGTAGGCCACGGCCTCGCCCTTGTCGTTCGAGATCAGCACGCCGTTGCGACGGCCGGGCATCTCGCCCTTGTAGGGCTCGTAGGCCTTGAACAGGCGGTTCATGATCGCGGTGCCGCGGGTATCGGTCATGAGCTCACCCTGGTAGCCGATGAGGCCGCGGGTGGGCGCATGGAAGACGAGGCGCAGGCGCGAGCCGCCCGACGGCTTCATCTCGATCATCTCGGCCTTGCGCTCGGACATCTTCTGCACGACGACGCCGGAATACTCCTCGTCGACGTCGACCACGACCTCTTCGACGGGCTCGAGGACGTTGTCGTTCTCATCCTTCGAGAGCACCACGCGGGGACGCGAGACGGCGATCTCGAAGCCTTCGCGGCGCATGGTCTCGATCAGGATGGCGAGCTGGAGTTCGCCGCGGCCCGAGACGAAGAACGAATCCTTGTCGGCCGCCTCCTCGATCTTGAGCGTGACGTTGCCCTCGGCCTCCTTGAACAGGCGATCGCGGATCATGCGGCTCGTGACCTTGTCGCCCTCGGTGCCGGCCAGCGGCGAATCGTTGACGATGAACGACATGGTGACGGTGGGCGGATCGATCGGCTGGGCCTGGATCGGGGTCTCGACCTGCGGGTCGCAGAAGGTGTCGGCCACGGTGCCCTTCACGAGGCCCGCGATGGAGACGATGTCGCCAGCCTCACCCACGTCGATGGGCGCGCGCTCCAGACCGCGGAAGGCCAGGATCTTCGAGACGCGACCGGTCTCCACCAGCTTGCCGGTGCGGTCCATGACCTTGATGGCCTGGTTCGGCTTGACGGTGCCGGACGCGATGCGGCCGGTGATGATGCGGCCGAGGAACGGGTTCGCCTCCAGCAGGGTGCCGAGCATCCGGAACGGACCCTCCTCGACCTTGGCCTGGGGCACGTGCGCGAGCACGAGGTCGAACAGCGGTGCGAGTCCCTCGGTCTGGTCGCCGTCGGGCGCCGTCGCCATCCAGCCGGCGCGGCCGGACCCGTAGAGGATCGGGAAGTCGAGCTGATCGTCGGTGGCGTCGAGCGCCGCGAACAGGTCGAACACCTCGTTCACCACCTCGGTGATGCGGGCGTCCGGACGATCGACCTTGTTGATCGCCACGATCGGCTTCAGGCCGATCTTGAGGGCCTTGCCGACCACGAACTTGGTCTGGGGCATCGGGCCTTCGGCGGCATCGACGAGCACGATCACGCCGTCGACCATCGAGAGGATGCGCTCCACCTCGCCGCCGAAATCGGCGTGGCCGGGGGTGTCGACGACGTTGACGCGGGTGTCCTTCCAGACGACCGAGGTCGCCTTGGCCAGGATGGTGATGCCACGCTCCTTCTCGAGATCGTTCGAGTCCATGGCGCGTTCCTCGACGCGCTGGTTCTCGCGGAACGATCCGGATTGCGACAGCAGCTTGTCGACGAGCGTCGTCTTGCCGTGGTCGACGTGGGCGATGATGGCGATATTACGAAGCTTCATGGGGTATCCGAAGCGAGAAGAGCCCGTCACGCGACGGGCCGCAGGAGGCGGCCGGCTACGCCGGGTCACGGGATCGAGCTATCGCGTCGCAATATAAGGTGTGGGCCTCCGGGGCAAGGGGCGACATCCGCCGGGCGCGGCATGCCCCTCCCCCGTCAGGCGCGGGCGGTTTCCGCGCGCAAAGCCCGGACCCGGTAGCGGCCGAGCGCCGTGACGCACACGAACGAGATCGCCGCGAGGGTGGTGCCGAAGGCGGCGATGGGCCACCAATGGCCCTGGAAGCGTTCGGCCAGGAGGGTGCCGACGATCGGCGTGAGCCCGCCCGCAAGGGCGCCGCACACCTGATAGGCCACGGAGATCGCGGTGTAGCGCACCCGCGTGGGGAAGGCGCCGGCCACGTAGCCGGCAATGACCGCGTAGAAGGTGGCGCTGCCGAGCACGTTGAGGGCGAGGCCGAGGGTCAGGGCCGGCACAGAGCCCATGTCGACCAGGAGGAAGAGCGGATAGGGCGCCAGCATCGCCCAGATCAGGGTGCCCTGGAGGAACAGGCGCTCGTTGCGAATCAGCTCCGCGATCCGCGCGCCCACCGGCGTCATCACGAACTGGACGCAGGCCGCCACCAGCAGCGCGTCGAGGATCGTGGCCCGGGGCAGGCCCAGATACTGGGTCGTGTAGGTGATCATGAAGGTGTTGAAGAGGTAGACCGAGCCGATCGCGAAGGTGTTGGCGCCGGCCGCCAGGGCCAGCGGCGTCAGGCTGGTGGCCAGAACCTCGCGAATCGGCGCCGGCGCCGGGGCGGCCCGGCTGCGATCCGCCTCGAAATCCGGTGATTCGCCGACGCCCAGGCGGATGAACAGGCCGACGAGGAGCAGGACCACGCTGACCAGGAACGGCAGGCGCCAGCCCCAGGCCAGGAAGCGCTCCGAATCCATGAGACCGGCCAGGCGGAAGGCCAGCAGCGACAGGATCTGCCCGGCCGAGCTGCCGAGTTGGGCGAACGACGCGAAGAAGGTCGCGCGCCCCTTCGGCGCGTGCTCGGCGGCCAGCAGCACCGCCCCGCCCCACTCGCCGCCGACCGCGATCCCCTGGAGGATGCGCAGGCCCACGAGGGCGATGGGCGCCCAGATCCCGATGCTGGCATAGGTCGGCAGCAGGCCGATGCCGGTGGTGGCCAGCCCCATCATCACCAGGGTGACCACCAGGGCCTTCTTGCGCCCGAGCCGGTCGCCGACATGCCCGAAGATCAGTCCGCCGAGGGGCCGGGCGAAGAAGCCGACCGCGAAGGTGCCGAAGGCCGCCAGGGTCGCCACGAAAGGCGTCGCCTCGGCGAAGAACAGCGGCCCGAACACCAGGGCGGCGGCGGTGCCGTAGATGAAGAAGTCGTACCACTCGATGGTGGTGCCGACGAAGGCCGCGATGGCGGCCCGGGCCGGTTGGCGCGGCGCGGGATCGGGTCTCGGGGTCGCGGACATGGGGTGGTCTCCCGGGCGAAGGAGCGGGGCGGCCGGACGGACCAGCAAGCCCCGGACCGCGCCGCGCGGTCAGGGCCTCGGCCCATCCTGAAGCCCCGCTCGACCGGATGCGCCCGGGTCCCTAAGCCGCTACTTCGCCGCCACGGGCCGCACCGACCACGTCGCCCAGTAGACCGGGCGGCCGAAGACGCTGGAACCGTTCGCGCCGCCCGGCCCCGGCGCCACCCGGTCGAGCCACGTCAGGAACCCGGCCTTGGCCTGATAACTCGTCGGGGTCGCGAGATTGCCGTAGCGGTCGGTCATCCAGAAATGCTGGCTGCGGCCGAACCGGCCCGAGCCGTCGCCGCCCGAGCGCAGGCCGAGATAGGCGGTGGAGCGCATGATCGCCTGCGGTTCCGAGAACCAGGTCAGTCCGGCCAGGGACCCCAGGGCGAGGTCGGCGCTGTACTGCACGCAGATATCGGCGACGGGGCCGTCCATGGTGTTGGCGGGACGGTTGCAGCGGTAGGCCACCACCCAGCGGTCCATGTCCCGGGCCTTGGCCACCCGCATCAGGCTCTGGGCCGGCAGCGGCTCCGCGATGGTGCGGGGCGCCGACCACACGCGGTCGGCGGTGAGATCGCGGCTGGTGCGCAGGTAGAGGCCCATCCGCCGGCTGGCCATCGGCGCCCCGCAATCGGAGGGCAGCACGTCGGTGTAGTAGTAGTGATAGACCTGATCGACCACGCTGATGGCGCCGACGAGGTCGGTGCGGTCGAGGCCCTGGCCGGCGCAGTTGCCGAGGACGGGGGCGCCGGTCTCGTCGAGGACGGCGCTGGGGCCCGGCGCATCGGCAGCAGCCTGCGCGCGACTGCGGCGGCCACGCCGTGACCGGCCCTCTGCTCGCTCCTGCGCTCGCCCTTCCGCCCGCCCCTCGCCGAACGGCATCCAGGCGATGCCGTCCAGGCTGCGGCTGCGGATGTCGAAGCGGGTGAAGTCCAGGGTGCGGGCCTGGAGCAGCGCGTGCCGCTGGCCGGATTCGGTGGGCACGGCCGCGAGGAAGAACACGTAGGTGTAGGCGTCCCCGCCCCAGGCGCGTCCGGCCACGGTCATCGGATGGCGGGCGGCGATGCCCTCCTCCGTCGGCACCGGCGCGGGGGGCGCTTCCGCCCGGCCCCGGCCGCCGCGGCGACGCCGCTCCTGGCTGCGCGCGACCGTGCGGGCCATCTCCCACAGGCGGGCCTGCGTCGGCGGCATCGCGGTGGCGAGCTGCTCCGGCATGGCGCCGGAGCGGATCGAGCCGCCGTCCAGGGCCTCGGTGGCGCGCCGCGGCGCGCAGGACTCGGCCTCACCGCGCCTGGATTTCGGGGCGGCCAACGGCGTCTCGGCCTGGTAGACGGCCTGGAGCGGCCCGGTGGCGGGCGTCGTCCGGACGAGCTGGACGCTGCCGGCCGATTCACAGGCGCGGGGGGTGAAGAATACGCCCTCGGCCTCGCCGCCCCGGCAGATCTCCAGGGTGCCGCCGCCGGTGACGTAGCAGCTGGTATCGGTGGTCTGCGCCGCCGCCCCGGAGATGCCCAGCGCCGCCATCAGGCCGGCCAACAGAGGCGCCGACGCGCGGCGATGGGCGCCGGACGGCGCGGCGGGTGGGGAAAAACGCTGATGTGTCACGGGCCTTAGGGGTAGCGCGCCGGGGCCTTTCGGCAAGGCGGCGACCGGGTGCCATCCACATCGCGTTGCGTCACGTTTTCGCGGATGCGGCTCGGGTCAGGGCGCGGACCGGCGCTCCGTCCCGCACCATTCGGCGATGAACAGCGCCATCGCGGTGGTGATCCGCTGGACCGAGGCGAGGCTCACGCGCTCGTCGAAGCCGTGGATGTTCTGACTGATCGGGCCGTAGCAGAGTGCGGGCACCCGGTCGTAGAGCGCGTAGACGCGGGTATCGAGATAGCTCGGCGACATGAAGCTCTCGAGGTCCCGGCCGGTCGCGGCCCGGTGCGCCCGCCCCAGCACCGCCTCCGCCTCGGAGCCCTCCGCCAGGGCGTAGCCCTCGGCGAAGAAGCCGTTGAAGGCGATCCGGGGCGGGGTGTTCGACAGGAAGGCGTCGTCGCGGGCGAAATCGGCCACCGCCTGCTCCACCGCGCGGGCGGCCTCCGCCGCCGAGAGCCCGGGATACAGGGCGATGCGGCAGTCGATCCGGCACCAGGCCGGCACCGACGAGGCCCAGTCGCCGCCCTCGATCCGGCCGACATTGAGGTTGATGGCGTCGGGCTGGTCGGCGAAGTGGGGATGGGCCGCCTTCTCGGTGTTCCAGCGCGCCTCCAGGGCCCGCAGGGCGCCGATCACCCGATAGGTGGCGTCGATGGCGTTGGCCCCGGCCCCCATCTCGCGGACATGGACCGGGCGGCCGCGCACCTCGACGGTGAACCACAGCACGCCGACATTGGCGCGCACGAGCTTCTCGTCCTCGGGCTCCGGGATCAGGACCGCATCGGCGCGGTAGCCGCGCAGATGGGTCATCAGGGCGCCGTTGCCGGTGGATTCCTCCTCCACCACGGATTGCAGGGTCACGGTGGCGGCCGGCTGCAGCCCGAGCCGCGCCAGGGCGTCAAGGGCGAACAGGTTGGCGGCATGGCCCGCCTTCATGTCGGCGGCGCCGCGCCCGTACATCCAGTCGCCATCGATGACCGGCTCGAAGGGCGGGTGGGTCCACAGATCGGCCGGCCCCGGCGGCACCACGTCGACATGGGCCTGGAGGATCAGCGAGCGCCCGGTCTCGGCCCGCGGCCGATGGATGCCGACCACCACGGGCGCCCGGGAATGCGTCTCCGACAGCGCGCCCCCGCCCGGATGGGCGGCGAGCGCCGCCGCGTCCATGGCGAAGCGATCGATGGCGTAGCCGCGGTCGCGGAAGGCGCGGAACACGAAATCCTGGATCGCGTGCTCGGCCCCGCGCGTCGATCCGAACCGCACCAGGGCCTGGGTGTGGGCGACCTGCTCGGGAAACCCGGCGGCGACGGCCTCGGCGATGCGGGCGGCCAAATCTGGGTCGAGCGCGGGGCTGAGAGCGGGATCGGGGGGCATCGGCTCTCCTGCGCGGCGACGGATCGCGTCAGGATAGCGGGGCCGGGGCGATCAGGCGAGGAGCACCGCCGCCAGGGCCAGCGGCAGGGCGAGCAGGGCGGCCGGGCGAATCCAGGCGGGCCGGTAGGACACCAGCGCGACCACCAGAAGGGCCGCGCCGGTGAGGGAGCCGATCCACTGCACGGGTCCGAAATTCCAGTCGGAGGTCAGGATGGCGGCCGCGAAGGACACCGCGATCACCGCCCATCCGGCGAGGCGCAGGCCCCGCGCGCGCGTCCGGCTCTGGCCCCGCCCGGCAATGGCCCGATGGTGCCGGTCCATCGACAGGCACAGCGCAGCGAGGCCGGCGAAGCTCAGGGCGAGGTTCAGGGCGATGGAGAGCGGAGTCATGCTTTGACGAGACCTTTGGGCGCCAGACCGCCGGCGGGGCGGGCCGCTCGGGCGGCCGCGCGACGACCTTCGTAGAGGGAGACCGCCCGGGCCCCGAGCGCCAGGACGAGGCCGAGCCCCAGCATCGCGGCATCGAAGGCCAGGAAGTCGAAGCCACGATCCGTGGTCAGGGCACCGACGATGGGCACGGCGCCGAAGAGGAGCCCGGCGGACAGGCCCATCTCGACCCAGGCCCGTCGGTGCGGCCGGGCCAGGGGCACCAGGGCGGCGAGCGCCCAGGCGCCGAAGAACACGCCGCCCTCCCAGGTCGCCCGGTGGGCGAGGTCGACGGGCAGCAGCCGGTTGGCGAGGAAGAACGCCGCCATCCCGATGGGCAGGCCCAGGATCGTGCCGATGTTGAGGCCGCGCACGAGGCGCAGGCCGAACCGGGGCGCCTCGCCGGCCTTCGGCATGCGGGCGACGCTCCACAGGACGAGACCGGTGGCGATGGTGGCCGCGCCCATCAGGCCGCAGAGGAAGAACAGCGCCCGCAGGACGGGGCTGGCGAACTGCGCCTCGTGCAGGCCCATGAAGCTGGTGAAGACGTGCGCGGCCGGCTTCATCGTGCCCACCCGCTCGACCACGGCGCCGGAAACGGCATCAAAGGCGATCTGCGGATGCTGGTGGGCCAGCCCGTGCGGCTCCTCGAACACCGCGACCACCGTGGCGCCGGCGTCGCGCGGGTTGTTGACGATGACCATCTCGAGGGGCTCGGACACCTCGCCCTGGGCGCGGGCCAGCAGCGGCGCCAACGGCAGGGCCTCGGCCGGACGGCCGGCGGCCGGGCGCCAGGTCGTGCTCTGGGCGGATTCCACGAAGAAGCGCAGGTCGTCGCCCTTGTAGGCGGCCGTCACCCCCCAGGGCATGTACATCAAGCCCAGCGTGACGATGCCCGTATAGGTGATCATCAGGTGGAACGGCAGGGCGAGCACGCCGGTGACGTTGTGGGCGTCGAGCCAGCCGCGCTGGGCCGACTTGTCCCGTCGGAAGGTGAAGAAGTCGGCGAAAATGCGCCGATGCGTGACGATGCCGGAGATCAGCGCGACGAGCAGGATCATGGCCGCCCCGCCGACGATCCAGCGGCCGAGCGTCGGCATCATCTGGAGTTCGTAGTGGAAGCGGTAGAAGAAGTCGCCGCCCTGGGTGTCCCGCGCCCGGGTGGGGGTTCCCGTCTCCCGATCGAGCAGGGCCTGGCCGAGGGGCGCCTCCAGGCTGTCCATCCAGTAGACGCCGATCACCGGGCGATCGGGCTGCGGCACCGAGACATACCAGGCCATGGCCTTCGGGGCATGCGTCTTCAGGTAGGCGATCCCGCGTTCGGCGGCGGGGATGGGGTCGGAGGGTCCGGCGCGCAGTTCCGGCCGCATCCACAGCGAGATGTCGGCACGGTAATAGGTGGCGGTGCCGGTCACGAAGACCGCGAACATCACCCATCCGGTGACGAGGCCGGCCCAGGTGTGGAGCCAGGCCATGGATTGGCGGAACCCCGGCCTCATGCGGGCGGCCCCGCCGCGACGAGACCGAGGGCGACCCACAGGCCCACGCCGACGAGCGCCATGGGAATTCCGAGTCCGATCGCGGCGCGCAGCAGGGTGCGGGCGGCGAAGACCCAGATGACGGCACCGGCCAGGATGGCGAAGCTGAGCAGTGTGGCGGTGGCCACCGCCTCCGAGCGCACCATCGGCAGGGTCAGAGACAGGAACGCGGTGGCGAGCGCCGCCAGGGCGTAGCCGCCGAAGGCTGCGAGCACCACGCGCCCGGCCACGGCTGCGCGGTAGCGCCAGCCTTGTCGCGCGCGGACCCTGTCCAGGGAAGCGGAACCATCAACCACGGGCAGTACCTTCGAGACGCGCGCGGGGCACACCCGCAAGATCAGGCAAGAGCGGCAGTCCCGGCCGTGCCAAACCTGCCGGCCGACCCCCGGATGTCGCGAGGATTTGCTCCGCTATAGCGATCCTCGTCTTGAGCCTGCAAACGCTATGTTATGGAATCATTCCAATTCGACATTCAAACGCTGCAAGAGGCGCGACATCCTCAAAGGTCTGGGATGGAACGGCGTCGGAAATCGTGTTGACGGACCGCAGGTCGCGCCCTGTGCCCCCGGAACGCGGGTTAGGATAAGGTGGCGATCAGCGCCCGCTTTCCGCGAACACCGCCCGAGAACAAGACACCCGATCGTGACCGCAAGCTCAACACGTCCCCCGATCCGCTTTCGCGGCCGTTCCTTCATGGCCCTGGTGCTCGCCCCGGTGCTGCCCGTCTCCGAGTGGCTTGCCGAACTCGACGCGCTGGCCCGGCGCTCGCCCGCCTTCTTCGTCGGGCGCCCGGTCATCCTCGACGTGGCCGGACTCGGGCTCGAACGGGAAACCCTCGTCGCCCTGGTGGCCGATCTCGCCGCCCGCGACGTCGCCGTGATGGGCATCGAGGGAGCCGATCCGGGCCAGCTCGGCGCCGGCCTGCCGCCGCCCCCGGCAGGGGGGCGTCCGGTCGACGCGGTTCCCACCCCGGAGGCGACGCCGGACGCCGAGGCGGACGCGCCGGTGATGCCGTCGGCGCCGGCGCCGTTCCGCTCGCTCATCCTCGATGCCCCGGTGCGCTCCGGCCAGACCATCCTGCACCTGGAGGGCGACATCACCGTGATGGGCTCGGTGGCCTCGGGCGCCGAGGTGATCGCCGGCGGCTCGCTCCACGTCTACGGCGCCCTGCGCGGTCGGGCGATCGCCGGGGCGGCGGGCAACCCGGACGCCCGCATCACCTGCCGCAAGTTCGAACCGGAACTCATCGCCATCGACGGCCTGTATCGCACGGCCGATGATCTCGGCCCGGTCCAGCGCGGCCTGCCGGCCCAGGTCCGGCTCGAGGGCGACGCGATCAAGGTGGCGGGCCTGGAATAGCCGCGGCGAGGCGGCGCAGCGGGGCGGGCCGTGCGGGCCTGTTCCACACGGATAACGGGCATCGATCGCACGCGCGCCTCTTCTGGATTGCGGAGCAAGGAACGGGAGGCGTGCCGGCGCGGCGCGTCGTAGGCGGGAGCAGGATCAAGTCGGAAGGACCTCCGCCGTGCCCCGCTCCGTCCCTCACACCCTGTCCGCGCCCGAGTGGGCGATGCTGCTCGCCCTGTCGGTGCTCTGGGGGGGATCGTTCTTCTTCACCGGTATCGCGCTCCAGGCGCTGCCGCCCTTCACCCTCGTCGTCCTTCGGGTCGGCGTGGCGGCCCTCGTCCTCAACCTCGCCCTGCCGCTCACGGGATCGCGCCTGCCCCGCACGCGCGCGGTCTGGACAGCGTTCGCCGGCATGGGGCTCTTGAACAACGTTCTGCCGTTCTGCCTGATCGTCTGGGGACAGACACACATCGCCTCCGGGCTTGCCGCCATCCTGAATGCGACGACGCCGCTCTTCGCCGTTGCGGTGGCCCACCTGTCGACCTCGGACGAACGGATGACGGGCAACCGGCTCGCGGGCGTTCTCGTCGGCCTGGGCGGGGTTGCGGTCATGATTGGGCCTGCCCTGCTGACCACTCTCGGGACGAACGTCCTGGCGCAGATCGCGGTTCTGGCCGCAGCCCTCTCCTACGCGGTGGCGGGCGTCTTCGGGCGCCGCTTCAAGCGGATGGGCGTCCCGCCGGTCGCAACGGCGGCAGGGCAGGTCACGGCATCGACGCTCCTGATGCTCCCCATCGCCCTCGTGGTGGATCGGCCGTGGACGCTGGCGATGCCGGGTCTGCCGGTCTGGGGGGCCGTGCTGGGCATCGCCACCCTGTCCACCGCCCTGGCCTACGTGCTCTATTTCCGCATCCTGGCGACGGCGGGAGCGACGAACCTGCTGCTCGTCACGTTCCTGATTCCGGTCTCGGCCATCCTGCTCGGCACCCTGGTGCTGGGCGAGCGCCTGGATCTCCGGCACTACCTCGGCATGGCCCTCATCGGCTGCGGCCTTGCGGCCATCGATGGTCGCCTGTTGAGACGTGATTGCCTGTCGCGATTTGGTCGACCGCAGCCAGGCAAGCCTTCCGATCCTCCCGGGGTCGATCTGGGGCGAGACATCTGAACGGTCCGTTGGGCACGGGCGCGGATCGGCTGCGATCGCCGTTCCTACCGGCCGGTCCAGTTCGGCGGCCGCTTGGCCAGGAAGGCCTCCATGCCCTCGCGAAAATCGGCGCTGGTGTAGCAGAGGCGGATGAGGTCGTCGCCGGGACGCTCGGCCCCCGTCGCATCCTCGCCCTGGAGGCGCCGCAGGCCCTCCTTGGTCGCCCGCAGGGTGAGCGGCGCGTGGCCGGCCATCAGGGTCGCGAGGTCCGTGGACCGCGCCGCCAGCGCGTCGGCATCGGCCACCACTTCACCGACGAGCCCGATGGCCAGCGCCTCCTCGGCGCCGACGAGGCGGGCGGTGAAGATCATGTCCTTGACCCGGGCCGGGCCGATCAGGGCCGAGAGCCGGCGCAGGTTGCCGAGCGAGAGGCAATTGCCGAGGGTGCGGGCGATGGGAAAGCCGAGCTTGGCGTCGCGGGTGGCGATGCGCAGGTCGCAGGCGGCGGCGATGGCTGCGCCGCCGCCGGTGCAGGCGCCGGCGATCGCCGCGATGGTCGGCACCGCCAGCCGCTCCAGCGCGCCCATCACCCGGTCCATGAAGCGCTCGTAGTCGATCGCGTCCTGGGCGGTCTCGAAGCTCCGGAACTGGGCGATGTCGGTGCCCGCCGCGAAGGCCTTGGCCCCCGCGCCCGTGATGATCAGCGCCTTGATGCCGGTATCGGCCTCGATCCGGGCGCAGTGATCGATCAGCCCCTGGTACATGCCGAAGGTGAGGGCATTGCGCGCCTGCGGCCGGTTCAGCGTCAGGCGGGCGATGCCGCCCTCGGCCGTGAAGAGGAGTTCGTCGGTGCTGGTCATGCCGGATACCTGGACGGGGGCTGGACGGAGGACTGGCGGGCGAGAGGCGTGGAAGCGTCCCACACCCTCTCGCCCGGAGCACTCGGTCCGGGCAAGCGGCCGGCTTCGAATCAGCGTCCTCAGAACACGGGCGGCACGAACATCGCGGCCGGAACCGGGTGGCGGATGTAGTCCTCGTGGCGCTCGCGATCCGGCAGGTGCACGGGCGGATGCTCAACGTCGCCGTAGGGAATCTGCGCCAGGAGGTGGCTGATGCAGTTGAGACGGGCGCGCTTCTTGTCGACGGCCTCGACCACCCACCACGGCGCTTCCGGGATGTGGGTCCGGGCCAGCATGTCCTCCTTGGCCTTGGTGTAATCCTCCCACCGGCGGCGGGACTGCACGTCCATCGGGGACAGCTTCCACTGCTTCAGCGGATCGTGGATGCGCATGTTGAAGCGGAATTCCTGCTCCTCGTCGGTGATCGAGAACCAGTATTTCAGCACCACGATCCCCGAGCGGGTCAGCATGCGCTCGAATTCGGGCACCGAGCGGAAGAACTCCTCCACCTCGTCGGGGGAGCAGAAGCCCATCACGCGCTCGACGCCGGCGCGGTTGTACCAGGAGCGGTCGAACAGCACGATCTCGCCGGCGGCCGGCAGGTGCGAGACGTAGCGCTGGAAGTACCATTGCGTGCGCTCGCGCTCGCTCGGGGCGGGCAGCGCCGCGACCCGGCAGACGCGCGGGTTCAACCGCTGGGTGATGCGCTTGATGACGCCGCCCTTGCCGGCGGAATCGCGGCCCTCGAAGATCACGACGACGCGCAGCTTGTGGGCCTGGACCCAGTCCTGCAGCCGCACCAGCTCGTGCTGCAGCCGGAACAGCTCGCGGAAGTAGACCTTGCGGTCGAGGCCGGGCGGACGGGCTGGCTGCCCGAGTTCGTCGGCCAGGCGCTCCAGGCGCTCGTCCTCCATCTCGAGTTCGAGTTCCTCGTCGAAATCGTCCGCCACCTCGCGGCGGATCGCCTCGACCTCCGCTGCCCGCTGCGCGCTGTCCATGCCCGACCCCAGACCCTGCCGTGGAAACCGAGGGGCTTAGATCACGGTTGTATGACAGGCCGGATACGGGCTGGCGACCCGGAGGGAACGTCCGCCGGCCCCTGCGTGTTGATGGTCAAGCTGCGCCGTTCCTGCCCGGCGCCCCACATCGCAAGAGGGTCACACCATGAGCCTGATCGGACGCATCGTCACCAAGCTCCTCGGCAACGAGGACCGTCCCGTGGTCCGCGACGACCGCAACTACGATTCCGGCACACCCCTCGGCCGCCTCGTGACCAAGATCCTCCGGAAGTGAAGCCGGCAAGCCGGGCGGCTCAGGCCGCCCGGCGCTTGGACTTCTTGTCGCGACCCGGCTTTTCGCGGCCCTGCCCGGGCGCGCGCTGACCGGCGCGGGTCCGGTCGAGCACGAATTTCGCGTAATCGTCCATGTCCCCGGCAAACGGCTTGACCGTGTTGTCGGCCGCCAGCCACAGGCGATCCGCCACCAGCTCCATCAGCGAGCGATCGTGGGTGATGAGGATGACCGCCCCGCCGTAATCGTTCAGCGCGTCGAGGAGCGCCCTCCGGCTGTCGATATCGAGGTGGTTGGTCGGCTCGTCCAGAATGAGCAGGTGCGGCGCCTGCATGGCCACGAGGTTGAGGAGCAGGCGCGCGCGCTCTCCTCCCGAGAGCGCGTCCACCGTCGTCTCCTGCTTGTCGAAGCCGAGCCCGAAGCTCGCGAGCTTGGCGCGCCTCCCCGATTCGCTGTCGTCGGGACGCTCGCGCCGGATTATGGCGAGCGGGGTGTCCTTCGGGTCGAGGGCCTCGATCTGGTGCTGGTGGAACCAGCCGACCTGCACCCGCCCTTCCCGCACCATCCGCCCGTCCCGCACCTGGAGCGCGCCCGCCGCCATCTTGGCGAAGGTCGACTTGCCGGCGCCGTTGACCCCGAGCAGCCCGATGCGGTCGTCGACGTCGAGGGTCAGGTTGAGGTCGCGCAGGACCGGCGCATCGTCGCCGTACCCGATGGTGGCGTCGGTCAGGTGCATCAGCGGCGGCGCCAGGGGGCGCTTCGGCGAAGGCAGGTGGAACGGCGCCACGTGCTCCTCGATGGTGGTGGCGATCGGCTCCAGCTTGGCGAGGCGCTTGACGCGGGACTGCGCCTGCGCGGCCTTCGAGGCCTTGGCCTTGAAGCGGTCGATGAAGCTCTGCAGATGGGCGCGCTCGGCTTCCTGCTTCTGCTTGGTCGAGGCCTGGAGACGGGCCTTCTCGGCCCGGCGCTTCTCGAAATCGTCGTAGCCGCCGGTATAGAGTTCGAGCTTACCCCCGGCCACGTGCAGGATCGCGTCGACCGAGTTGTTGAGCAGCTCGCGGTCGTGGCTGATGATCAGGGCCGAGTGCGGATAGCGCTTGAGCCGGGCTTCCAGCCAGAGGGCGCCTTCGAGATCGAGGTAGTTGGTCGGCTCGTCGAGGAGCAGCATGTCCGGCTCGGCGAACAGCGCCGCCGCGAGGGCCACGCGCATGCGCCAGCCGCCGGAGAACTCCGCCATCGGACGGGTCAGGTCCTCCACCGAGAAGCCGAGGCCGGCCAGGATCTCGCCGGCCCGGGCCGGGGCCCGGTCGGCATCGATCTCGATGAGGCGGGCATAGATCTCGCCCAGGCGTTCCGGCTCGGCGGTCTCGAGTTCGGTGTTCAGCGCATCGCGCTCCACGTCGGCCGCCAGGATCGTGTCGATCAGGCTGACCGGGGTCGCGGGGTGTTCCTGGTCGACGGAGGCGACGCGGGCGGTCTTCGGCAGCAGGATGGCGCCGCCGTCGGGCTGCAGCTCGCCCAGGATGATCTTGAACAGGGTCGATTTGCCGACGCCGTTGCGACCGACGAGCCCGACCTTCGAGCCGGGCGGCACCGCCACGCTGGCACGGTCGAAGAAGCGTCGGCCCCAGGCGCTGAAGGTGAGGTCTTCGATCTGGATCATTGCGGGGGGGCTCGCCGGGGGCGCGGGCACCGAATGAACCCTGACGCGATGCCTTCGCTCTATCGCAGCGCACCATGGAGCGCGAGGGGGGCGGCACGCATCCGACCCCCTCGTGCGACGCGCATTACTGGGCCGCGACCACCGACGCCTTCACCAGGGGCGCGACCGGCACGGTCTTGCGCCAGAATGTCCCGGTGCGGCCGGTCTGGTACCCGGTCTCGTACAGGCTGCGCATGTAGCCGGTGTCGAAGCCGCGCGCCGTCGAGGTGTTGGGCGCCGATTCATCGATATAGGCGAGGTTGAAGCCGATGCCGTTGCCGCGGGTGAAGGCGTAGGTCGAGGCCAGGGTGGCGCGGCTGCGGGCGCGGCTGGCGGTGGTGAACGAACGCTCGACGATGGAGAGCGTGTTGTTCTGGGCGAGATCGAATTCCGGCTCCAGGCGCCCGTTGATGATGACGTAGATGTCCGACTTGGCGCCCGCCTTGAAGCGGGCGTCGCGCAACAGGAACGATTGCGGCAGGGTGAACACCGGCGTCACCACCGAGCCGTCGACATGCATCTCCTGGAAGGTGCGCTGCGCTGCCTGGACGTCGATGAGCTGGGGCGGGAACACGGCCGGGATGCTGGCCGAGGCGGTGAGCACGTCCGTGAACAGGTCGAGGGCGGCCGGGCCGCCGCTGGCCGCGATGGCGCCCATGTTCCAGATCACGGCGCGCTGGGCGTCGAGATTCGTCGTCACCACGAGGAGGCGCCGGCCCTTGGCGTGCTGCGCGGCGATGGCCGTGAGCAGGTCCGGCGTGACGTAGCGGCGCACGAGGTCGCGCAGGCGCCCGTCCCCGAACAGGCCGGAGCCGAACAGCACGTTGGCGAAGCTCGGCGACTGCACCAGGGTCGAGGCGATGCCGCTGGTGTAGATGTCCTTCAGAATGGCGTCGTATTCCGGCCCGACGAACGCGAAGGGCGCGATCAGCGCGCCCGTGGAGACGCCGGAGACCAGGGAGAACTCGGGACGCTTGCCGGATTCGGTCCAGCCGTTCAGCAGGCCGGCCCCGTAGGCCCCGTCGCCGCCGCCGCCCGAGAGCGCCAGGTACGCGAACGGAACCCGGCTGTTCTCGGGCCGCGCCGACATCTCGGTGAAGGTCTTTTCCGAGGCATCCGCGTAGGCGCGGACATTCGGATCGAGCCCCGGCAGCACGGCGGCGGCGGCCTCATCGGCCGTATAGGGAATGCGCGGCGTGGAGCCACAGGCTGCGAGCTGTCCGGCCAGGAGCAGGGCAAAGCCCGCCCGAGCCCATCGGAGACGACGCATGTTCGAGATGTCCACTGCCAGAATTCCGGAGGCCCAACCCCGGGGTAATCCTAGCACGGGAAAAGCAGCTTGGCAGTTGTCGTCTTGCGGCCAAGCCTCGCGACAGATGCGGGGTGTGGCATTCGCGCAGCAATCCGAGCGCGTCCGCCGACATTCGCCACGCGCGCGTGCGGAAAACCGCGATCCCGGCGCGCGGGGATGTCAAATGAACTTCCAAGGGGCGAAGCCGTTGGAGCACCGTACGGCAGCGGTTGTCCGCCGCCGTGGTGATCCGACGTCCCTATTACCATCGTGAAGCCTGCCCACGCCGACTGATCGCCCCGCGCGGGTCAGCCGTGTCGCCCGCATGCCGTCGACGGTCGTGACGAGGTCGGCGCGGGCGGGAAGGCCCCACGGGTCAGCGGGACGAGGACGAGGCGAGAGACGATGGAACGAGACGACGCGTGGCACCTCACGAGCGACCTCAGGGTCGAGGGCGGCAAGGGCGATCCCTTCGCCGCCGCGATCCGTGCCACCCGTATGGCGATGATCGTCACCAACCCGCGCCTCGACGACAACCCGATCGTCTTCGTCAACGACGCCTTCCTGCGTCTCTCGGGCTATGAGCGCTCCGAGATCATGGGGCAGAACTGCCGTTTCCTGCAGGGGCAGGACACCGACCCGAACGCCATCGGGCAGATCCGGGCCGCGGTCGATGCCCGGCGCGACATCGCCATCGACATCCTGAACTACCGCAAGGACGGCAGCCCGTTCTGGAACGCGCTGTACATGAGCCCGGTGATCACCGAAGGCGGGGACCTGCATTTCTTCTTCGCCTCGCAGCTCGACGTCACCGACCGGGTCGACGCGCAGATGCGGACGCAGAACGAGAAGGAGCATTTCGAGCGCGAGGTCGCGCGGCGGACGCGGGAACTGTCCGATGCCCTGGCGGCCAAGACCATGCTGGTCCACGAGGTCGACCATCGGGTGAAGAACAACCTGCAGATGGTGGCCTCACTCCTCACCATGCAGACCCGCAGCATCACCGATCCGACGGCCCGCGACGCGATGAAGTCGATGCTCACGCGCGTCGAGGCGTTGGGCACGGTGCACAAGCGCCTGTACCAGTCGCGCGACGTGGAGCGCTTCGACGTCGCGGAATTCACCCGGGAACTCGCCACGGACCTCGTGCGCGGCTCGGGCCATGCCGGCATCACCCTGCACCTGGACCTGGAGCCCGTGGAGGTTCCGGTCGAGAAGGCGCCGCCCGTCGCCCTGATGATGAACGAACTCATCACCAATGCGCTCAAGCATGCCTTCCCGGGCGACCGGCCGGGTCGCCTCTCGATCCGCGTCCATCCCGACGGTCGCTTCTTCGGCATCCGGATCGTCGATGACGGCATCGGCATGCCCCCGGACGTCGTGGGGGCGCGCTCCTTCGGGAAGCGCCTGGTGGAGAGCCTGGCGCGCCAGTTGAATGCCAGCCTGACCTGGCAGCCGGGCCATCCCGGGACCCTGATCGAGATCCGCCTGCCCCGCGAAACGCCGGGCGCAAAGGACAGCACGTGAGCGAGCCCCTGCGGGTCCTGATCGCGGAAGACGAAGCGCTCATCCTGATGCAGCTGGAGTTTCTCGTGGAAGATGCCGGCCACATCGTGGTCGGCACCGCCGCGACCTCCGACGAGGCGATCCGGGTCGCCCGGGAGACGCGGCCGGACCTCGTCTTCGTCGATCTCCAGTTGCGGGGCGGTTCGTCCGGCATCGACATCGTCCGGGCCCTGCGCAACGAAGACGCGATAGTCCTGATCTTCGTCACGGCCAACGCCCAGCACATCCCGGATCATTTCGAGGGTGCGGCCGGCGCCATCCCGAAGCCCTTCACCGAAGCCGCGATCTTCGACACGATCGCATATTTCAGCGAATGCGTGCGCAGCCCGCCGCCCCGCGCCCCGCAACCCCTCGGCCTCTCCCTCGCACCGGCCTATCTGGCGAGCCTCGGCGGCGCGTGAGCGACATCTGACGTTCCGACCCCGCACCGAAGGTGCGGGAGGAGTGCCTTGGGGACTCCAGCCCTTCACCGCGAACCTTATTACCCTCAATGGCGCCGGATTTTTCCCCTTGTTCGGTCATACGGCGCCGTTTCATCAAGTCTGAAAGCAGACCGTCCGACCGTCTGCACGGGGCCGGCGGCAGACGGTCCCAGGCGTTCAGAGTTTGCCCACCCGTTCGCCCCCGCGGCCGGCGGGAGGGTGGCCGAATGTCCGCACGCCGGTCACATCGCTTCAGCGGTAGCCGGCCGCCTGGAGCTCGAACAATTCGGCATAGCGGCCGCCGAGGGCCTGTAGCTCGGCGTGGCTTCCCGATTCGATGACCGTTCCGCCATTGAGGACGAGGATGCGGTCGGCCATGCGGACGGTGGAGAAGCGGTGCGAGATCAGCACCGCCGTGCGCCCGTGGCTCAGTTCGCGAAAGCGCTGGAACACCTCGAACTCGGCCCTGGCATCGAGGGCGGCCGTGGGCTCGTCGAGGATCAGGATCTCGGCCTCACGCATATAGGCGCGGGCGATGGCGATCTTCTGCCACTCGCCTCCCGAGAGGTCGACGCCCTCGGCGAAGCGCTTGCCCAGGGGCTGGTCGTACTGGAGCGGCAGCCGCCCGATCACCCCGTCGGCCAGGCTGCGGCCGGCGGCCCGGGTGACCCGCTCGTCATCATCGCGCGCATCGATGCGGCCCACCGCGACGTTCTCGCGGGCGGTGAAGCTGAAGCGCACGAAGTCCTGGAAGATGACCCCGATCCGGCTGCGCAGGTCGTCGAGATCGTAGGCGGAGAGGGGCAGGCCGTCGAGGAGCACGCGGCCTTCCGTCGGGTCGTAGAGCCGGGTGAGCAGCTTCACGATGGTGGTCTTGCCGGCGCCGTTCTCGCCCACCAGGGCCAGCACCTCGCCGGCCGCCAGATGGAAGCTCAGGTTGCGCACCGCCCAGGTTTCGGTGCCGGGATAGCGGAGGCCGACCGCCTCGAAGACGATCCCGCTCCGGATCGGGCGCGGCAGGGGCGCGGGGATCGCGGGCGAGCGGATCGCCGGCACCACCCCGAAGAACGAGAACAGGTCGTCGAGGTACTGCGCCTGCGCGGCGATCTGCGAGAAGCCCAGCAGCAGGCCCTCGATCAGGCTGCGCAGGCGCTGAAACGAGCCGGCCAGGAAGGCGAGATCGCCGATCGAGAACTGTCCCGCGGCCGTGCGCCAGACGATGGTGGCGTAGGCGAGATAGTAGGCCAGCGTCCCCAGGGCGGCGAAGGCCCCGCCCCAGCCGGCCCGGCGCAGGGCCAGGGCGCGGTTGTCGGCCACGAGCTTGGTGGCGAGTCCCTGGTAGCGCTCGGCGATGTAGCCGTTCAGGCCGAACAGCTTCACCTCCTTGGCGGATTCGACGCTGGCACCGAGGAAGCGCAGGTAGTCGATCTCGCGCCTCTCCGGCGTGCGCGTCCAGGCCAGGCGGTAGCCCTCGCGGTTGAAGTAGGTCTCGTTCAGGAAGGCCGGCACCAGGGCGACCACGAGCAGCAGGATCAGCCAGGGCGCGAAGGCCACGAGGCCGAGGGCGAAGGCCACCAGGGTGATGAGATCCTGGCCCTGGCCGAAGAGCTGGAACAGAAGGTTCGAGCGGCCCGTGACCTGACGGCGCGCCCGCTCCAGCTGGTCCTGCTGCGTGCTGTCCTCGAACTGCTCGAGGTCGAGATCGGCGGCGTGGCGCATCAGCTTCAGGGTCGCGGCATTGCCGTAGAGGTCGGCCACCAGCCCGTCGACGAGGGTGCTGGCCCGCCCCAAGAGGTCGGCCAGGATGGCGAGCCCGAACTCCGCCGCCACCAGCAGGGCGAGGTGCCGGAGGGCCGGATCGGCCAGCCAGGCTTCCGGGCCGAGGCCGCCCGGGTGGGGCCGGGCATGCTCGGCCACGATCGCGTCGAGGATGAGCTTGGCGAGGTAGAGCATGGCGACGGGCAGGCTCGCCCGCGCGAGGCGAAGGCCGAGGCTCGCCATGAGCAGGCGGGGACTGGCGGCGTAGACCAGGCGGAACAGGGCCGGCACGTGGCGCAGGGCGCCGAGGCGTGCGGTCCACGCGGAGGGAAGGGCAAGACGGTCGAGCATCGAGCGGGACCATGACCGGGACCGATGCCCCCGTCGATCCCGTTCGCGTCGCGTCCAGGCCGCGTCCGTGTCGCAGCCGGAGGCCCTAAGCTCTTGAGGACAGAGGGTTCGACGGCGAGACTTAACTTTGCGCCCTATGGTAGTCGTCACCGAATGTTCACCAAGGCGAGGCCGCCCACGATGCTCAGCGGTTCAGCGATCCTGCGGGTCGGCATACTGATCGTGGTGGCGGCTGTCCTTGCCGGGATCATCCAGTTTCTCCGGCCGCATGGGGACGGCGCGACCGAAACAGCGACCGAGTCTTCGGCCGAGACGCGGACCGTGACTCCGCCGCCCTCCGTCGGGAAGGCCGGAACCCAGGCGGTGGTCCCACCGGCGGTGACGCGGCCGGTAAGCCCTGTCGTGCCGGCACCCGCGCCGCAGGCATCGCCCTTGCCCGCCGCGCCCTTGCCCGCCGCGCCATTACCACCAGCCCCGACCACGGCGCCGATGGCCGCCCCGGCTCCCACTCCAACCGCCGACGCGCGGATGCCTGCCTCGCCGCCTGCCTTTCCACCTTCCTCGCCGCCCGCCTCACCCGCGCCCGGCCGCAGCAACGGGGACCCTGCCCGCCCGGCGTCGCCGATCACCGGCGAGCAGGCCATCGACAACGCCGCCGAAACGGCGGGACCGCGCGGCGTGGCGGTGATCGACCTCAATACGGGCAGCGTCTCGGAGCTGAACGCCCTCAGGGGCGGCGGCATGATCGGACGCGCGATCGCGCAGAAGCGCCCCTATGCCTCCGTCGGCGAGCTGCTGTCGAAGCGCGTCCTCAGCCGCGCGGTGTACGAGCGGATCAAGGATCAGGTCACGGTGCGCTGAAACCCGTTTCGGGTAGCGCACCGCGCGGCGCCTGCCTACAATGCCAGCCCAGGAAGCCGGAAAGCCGCTTCGATCACCAGGGACGAGCCATGTTTGCGCAAGCCGGGGGCGTTACCTTTCGCGAGGATCTCGGCGTCGAGGAGACCACCGAGACCGACAACATCGTCCGCTGGGACGGCGAGAAGCTCTATGTCGAGCACGACATCTATCACAACGGTCAGCTCGTCCACCGCAAGTACCGCAAGAACGTCAGCGAGGCGGTCGCCCGGGCGCTTCAGGCGCTGATCAACCGGACGCAGCAATAGGCCGGGGCGGCGAACCTGCGACGCGCCTCGGCGCGTCCGCATCCGCCCCCTACTTGCCGATCCAGTCGTGCTCGGCGACGACGGCTTCCACCGGGCGCGTCCAGGTGCCGGGCTGGTCGGAAGACCCTGTGCCCAGCGCGCACTGGACCATGACGCTGTCGCTCCAGCGTCCGTACTTGTAGCCCACCGCCGGCAGCAGCCCGACGCGGACGAAGCCGCAGGCCTCGTGGAGGCGCAGGGACGCCTCGTTCTGCGCGTCGATGTAGCCGATCATCTGGCGGTATCCACCCGCCGCGCAGGCCTCGATCAGCGCCGGCAGCAGGCGCCGGCCGATCCCGGCGTTCAGGTGCTCGTGGTGGACATAGATCGAGTGCTTCAGGGTGTAGCGGTAGGCCGGGCGCTTGCGGAACGGAACCGCGTAGGCGTAGCCGGCCACGATCCCGTCGCGGTCGGCCACGAGGTGCGGCAGGCGCTTCTTGCGCATGGCCTTCCGGCGCTTCTTCAGGTCGTCCGGGTGGAGCGGGTCCGCCTCGAAATCCCCGACATCGCCGACGCCGCGCCGGATGTGATGGGCGTAGATGTCCACCATGTCGGGCACGTCGGCATCCGACGAGGGCCGGATGACGAGGTCGGGATCACTCTCGGCCGCGCCCGCCATCAGCGGCTCTCGCGCATGACGCGGGGCTCTCGCATGACGTAGGTGTGGAACCGGATCGTCCCATCCGGATCGACGTCGCGGAACACGCCCTGGATCTCGGCCTCGAAGCCCGGGAACAGGTTCGCGGAGCGCTCGAACATCTTGAAGTAGTCCAGCATGGGTTTGGCCCGCTCGTCCAATCGCTCGCCCGGCAGCACCGTGCCGATGCCCGGCGGGTAGACCAGAAGCAAGGTCGTCGCCACACGACCCTCCGCCTCCGCGATCGGAACGTAATCGACGTTGTTGCGGGTGAGCTGCTGGACCGCCTCCTTCGGCGTCATCACCATCTCGGGCAGGTGGCCCGGCTCGAACTGCTTGCGCTGAAGCGTGCTGGTGCCGTGCTCGCGGTGGAAGGCGTGGAAGTCGGCGCAGAGGTCGCGCAGGCGCACGCCCTTGTAGCGGTTGGGCCGCCGCCGCACGAACTCGGGCATCGCCTCCTCGAGGGGCACGTTGTCGTCGTGCAGGCGCTTGAAGGCGACCAGCCCCGAGATCAGCGTGCCGGCCTTGGAGGATTCGACACCCGGCGTCAGCAGGAAGAGCAGCGAGTTGAGGTCGTTCTTCTCCGGCACGATGCGGTTTTCCCGCAGGTACTGGGCAACGATCGGCGCCGGCACCCCATGCTCGGCATATTCCCCGGTGTGCCGGTTGAAGCCCGGCGTCAGCACGGTGAGCTTGTTGGGGTCGGTCATCGCGTAGTCGGGCGCCACGTGGGTGAAGCCGTGCCAGTCGGCGCCCGGCGTCAGCTCCCAATATTTCACGTTGCTGGCGAGCTCGTCCGTCGAGAGGCTTTCCCAAGGCACCCGGCCGTCCGGTCCCTTGACCGTGTCCGGCACGAAGGGGTCGAAGAACCAGCGCTTGAGCGGATCGCCCTCCTTCTCCTCGAACTCGCGGCGGATGGCGCGCACCTTCTTGCGCCACTCGATGCCGAGCCGGATGGTATCGTCCCACAGGACGACGCCGGAGCGGCCCTTCATCATCTGCGCGCCGACATCGAGGGAGGCGAACAGGGGATAGAACGGCGAGGTCGAGGCGTGGACCAGGAAGGTCTCGTTGAAGCGCCGGTGTTCGATCCGCCGGGTCTGGCCGCGGATGTGGCTGTCCTTGGTGTGGATCTGCGAGGCCTGGGAGAAGCTCGCCAGCTGCTTGTGGGTCGACTGGGTGGCGATGATGCCGGGCGAGGTCTCGTCGAGGCCCTTCAGGCCCATGGCGAAGCGTCCGGCGAAGAGCGGGTGGAACTTCATGAAGCCCGCCCAGGCCTCGTCGAAGAGGATGTAGTCGCAGAGATGCCCGATCTTATCGAGGATCATCTGCGCGTTGTAGATCGTGCCGTCGTAGGTGCATTGCTCGACCACGGCCACGCGGAACGGCCGCTCGCGTCGCCAGGCCTCCGGGTCGGTGATCAGCGGGTTGTCGCGGATCTTTTCGCGGATGCGCGTCTCGTCCAGGGCTTCGTGGTACATCGGGCCGATCAGCCCGTAGGCGTTGCGGTCGGTCTCCAGGAAGACCGGGATCGCGCCGCCGAGGAACAGGGCGCCGTGATGCGCGGCCTTGTGGTTGTTGCGGTCGAACAGCACGAGGTCGCCCTCCGCCACCAGGGCCGAGAGCACGATCTTGTTGGAGGCCGAGGTGCCGTTGAGGACGAAGTAGGTCTTCTCGGCCCCGAAGATGACGGCCGCCTCCTTCTGCGCCTTCAGGGCCGGCCCCTCGTGGACGAGGAGGTCGCCGAGATCGAGCACCGAGTTGTCGAGGTCGTCGCGAAACACCGCCTCGCCGAGATGCTCGACGAAGATGCGCCCGATCGGCGAGCGGTTGTAGAAGATGCCGCCGTTGTGGCCGGGGCAGGTCCAGAGCTGGTTGCCCTGCTCGGCGTAGTCGACCAGCGCGCCGAAGAACGGCGTCTTCAGGGTCTCGGCATATTGCTTGACCCGGCTCACCAGGCCGCGGGCGATGTAGTCCGGGGTTTCCTCGGCGAGGAAGATGTAGCCGTCGATGAAGTCCAGCACCTCGACCGGGATGTCCTCCAGGCGCTTGCGGCGGACCATGATCACGATGGGCATTTCCAGCCCGCGCTTGCGCATGAGGTTGATGAGGGCGGCCGCCTTGCCGTCGAGGCCGCGCTTGCCCCAATCCACCACCATGCAGCCGATGGCCGAATCGGTCTGGACCGCTATGGCCGCGTCCTCGACGCGGCGCGCCCGTACCACCTCGAAGCCGAGCTTTTCGACCGAACCGATGATCTGCTGGACGCGCACACCCTCGAGGTCGTCCGGATCGAAGTTCGGCGCGCACATCAGGACGGTGAAGCGGCGAAAGAAGTCCATGCGGGGAAAGGCTCCAGAAGGCTGTTGGCGCACCGTTCGCGACTTGACGTGACGCTTCGATGACGATCCTGCGGCGGCGGCGGTGTTTTCAGGCTCCGGGCCGTGCGACAGAAAGCCGGCTTACGATCCGGCACGCCGTTTGACGAGCCCGAGGCGGCGGATCATGCCGTAGACGGCCAGCGCCGCGAGGCCGCAGAGGACCAGGGCGACGAGCGAGCCGTTCTCGAAATCGCCGAGGAACAGCCCCTTGGTGTTCATGCCGAACACGCCCGTCACCAGGGTCGGCGGCAGGAACAAGGCGGTGAGGATCGACAGGGTGAAGAGCTGGCGGTTGGTCTCGGCGGCCGTGCGGCCGGCGATCTCGTCCTGCAGCAGGCGGCTGCGTTCGGACAGGACCAGCATGTCGCGGTGGAGCGAATCGAGCCGCTGGACCACGCGGGCGGCCATGCTCACCACCGCCACCGGCAGGGCGTCGTCGGCCTCCTCGGTCTCGGATTCGAGGCGGTGGAACACCGCGCTGAGACCCGCGAGCTGGCGATGCTGGCGCACGGCCTGCCGGCGGATCGGCGCCAGCGGTTTCGGGTCGTCGGGCTGGTCCTCGTCGAGCATCCGGTCCTCGATGGCGTCGAGGTCGTCGGAGAAGCGCCGGGCGCAGGCATCGAGGGCGGCGGCGACGCTGGTGACGAACAGCTCCAGCAGCCCCGCCGGAGCCGGAACGCGGCGCCCGGCCAGCACCGCATCGCGGGCGGCCTCGGCGGCGGCGGTGGCATGCCGGCGCCCGCTGACCAGCAGGCGTTCGCCCAGGACACAATGCAGACGCCCGGCCGGCTCGTCCGCGGTGCGGCCACCGAATTCGCGCTCCCGGTCCGCGATCACGAGGCCGAGATCGCTGCCCTCGATGACCACGCGCTGGTGACCGTCGCGGGCGAAGGTGGCGGCGGCGAGCGCCGGCGGCCCGAAGCGCCCGGCGGCGATCAGCTCGTCAAGGCGCGCATCGACGAGGTCGAGATGCAGCCAGAGGAAGCCGTCGGCGACGGGCGCCGGCAGGCCGCCGCCGGTCTCCAGCAGCCGCCCGCGACCCTCGGCGTCGAACACCATGGAGAAGAGCAGGCATGGCAGGTCGGTGGTGTCGGTAAGAAGGCGCGGCATCGCGGGCAGCCCCGTTGCCGGCAAACCGCCGCCGGTCGCCGCTGGATCGCAGGCGCGGGCGACACTGTCATGACAGCCCGTTCTTCAGGGATGCCTTGAGATCTGGGGCGTTCCCCCCCCGCCGATGGTCCAGGATCATCGGACACCGTCACGCCTCACGCGCGAATCTGGACGCTCGGCGCCCGATCGCAAAGCGCGATCCTGAACCGTCAGCGAACTTCGCGTCTTGCCAGTTACCCATCCGCGAAGTAAGGAATTTTCCTTACAAACGGTGGAGGCTATGATGGCGATCCTGGTTCGCGAGCGGAGCAAGATCACCACGAAGGGTCAGACGACGGTACCCAAGGCCGTGCGTCGGGCACTTGGCGTGAGCTATGGCGGCGAGATCGCCTACGTCGTCGACGAGTTCGGTCGCGTGAGCCTGCTCAAGGCGGAGGAGGAGACGGACCCGGTGATCGAGGGATTCCTGGCGTTCCTCGCGCAGGACATGGTCCGCAACCCGGCGAACATCGCGGCTTTCCCCGCTGACCTCGCGGAACGCATGACGGCGCTCACGGACGGGATGAACGTCGATCTCAATGAAGATATCGACGGAGCCGTGACGCTCTGAGCCATGATGACCGATGGCTGGACGATCTTCGCCCATCCACTGTTCCTCGATCAGCTCGAGAGGGCGACGGCGGCTGTCGAAGCAGCCAAGGCGGCCGATCCGAAAGGCTATCAGGCCACGGCGCAGGCGAAGCTCCTCGCCATGATCGCGAAATTGATCTTCGAGACGATTCCGTCCGATCCGACACGGCAGGAATATCGCCAGGGCGACACACTCGGGCGGTCCCGAAAGCATTGGTTTCGGGCCAAGTTCGGCAACGGCCGATTCCGCCTGTTCTTCCGTTATGACAGCAAGGCAAAGGTCGTCATCTATGCCTGGGTGAACGATGAGAACACGTTGCGGACCTACGGCTCGAAGACCGACGCGTATCTTGTGTTCAAGGGAATGCTCGACAAAGGCAACCCTCCCGACGACTGGCAAACGTTGCTGGCGTCGGCATCGACAAAGGCGGTTATCGAGCGCCTCGAAAAGGCCAAGCCGAAGAAGCGTGCGCGGCGTCGTCCGGATTGAACGACGACCACCGTTATTTTCCGCAGACGGACTCCATCGCTGGGACCGGACTGCGAGCCTCGCTCCACGAGGACGAGCGCAACACGCTCTGCGTCCAGAGACGAAGAGGCGACGGCATCCGATCGCCCCGCGATCAGCTCTCGGTGGATGCCCCGACTTCGCCCGCGACAAACGCCGCGGCATCGGGCTTGCTCCGCACCGTCAAAACAGCGGGGCGGCATGGTCGAGAAGCTTTTTCACGCGGGCGCGAGCCTGGCTCTGCTGCTCGCCGTCGCGGTGCTGTTCTCCACCAACCGCCGGGCGATCTCGCCCCGGGTGGTGCTGTCGGCCCTGGCGCTGCAGGTGGCGCTGGGCGCGCTGGTGCTGTTCGTGCCGGCCGGCCGGGCCGGCCTCGCGGCGGCGGCGGGCTTCGTCCAGACCGTTCTGAATTACGGCGACCGGGGCACCGCCTTCCTGTTCGGCGGCCTCGTCGAACCGCGGATGTTCGAGCTGTTCGGTGGCAGCGGCTTCATCCTCGCCCTGCGCATCCTGCCGCAGATCCTCTACGTCTCGGCGCTGATCGCGGTGCTCTATCATTTCGGGGTGATGCAGTCGGCCGCGCGCGGGATCGGCGCCGTGCTGCGGCGGCTGATCGGAACCTCGCCGATCGAGACCTTCTCGGCGGTGATCACCATCGCCATCGGCCAGAGCGAGATCGCCATCGCGCTGCGGCCGTTCCTGATGGCGCTGACCTCGGCCGAGCTGTTCGCCGTGATGTCGAGCGGGGCCGCCTCCACGGCGGGCACGATCCTGGCCGGCTACGCGGCCCTCGGCGTTCCGATGGACTATCTGCTGGCGGCGAGCGTCATGGCGATCCCGGGGGGCTTGCTCTACGCCAAGATCCTGGTTCCGACGACGGAGCCCACGCGGGTGACGACCACGCGGGTGACCTTCGGCGAGACGCGGGCGGTCAACGTGATCGAGGCGGCGGCCGACGGCACCCAGAAGGGGCTGGCCGTGGCGGTCTCGGTGGGGGCGATGCTGATCGCGTTCACGGGGCTGATCGCCCTGCTGAACGGCTTCATGGGCTGGACGGGGGGCCTGCTCGGCTATCCCGCCTTGAGCCTGGAGGGCCTTCTCGGCGCGGTGTTCGCGCCGCTGGCCTGGTTGATGGGCGTGCCGTGGGATCAAGCCGGCCTCGTCGGCGGGGCGCTGGGTCAGAAGATCGCCTTCAACGAGTTCCTGGCCTACGCGCAGCTCTCGCCGGTGCTCAAGGGCGGCACCCTCGATCCGCGCACGGCCGCGATCCTGTGCTTCGCGCTGTGCGGCTTCGCCAACCTGACCTCGGTGGCGATCCAGCTCGCGAGCCTGGCCAGCCTCGCGCCGGAGCGCAGGGCGGAAATCGCCCGCTTCGGCCTGCGCGCGATCCTGGCCGGCACCCTGTCCAACCTGACGAGCGCGACGCTCGCCGGGTTGTTCATCGGGGCCTGACGGCTGTGCCGGCCGGGATGCTTGCGCGGAGGGTCATGCGGCGGCGAGTTTCGCCGCCTTGACCTTTGCGGGACCGGCCTTGGCGACGGCCGTGAGCGGCAGCTCGATGTCGATGTCGAGGGTCGACATGTCCTGGCCGCGGTCGAGGCGGATCTGGACCTTGTCGCTGTTGACCTCGACGTGCTTGGCGATGACCGCGAGGATTTCCTCGCGCAGCACCATCACGAGATCGGAGCCGCCGACCCCCGCCCGTTCATGGGCGAGGATGAGTTGCAGGCGGTCGCGGGCGACCGGCGCCGAGCCGCGCCGGTTGAACATGTTGAGGAGGCTCATGCTGCCCTCCGGGTGAAGAGTTTGTCGAGGAAGGACTTCTTGTCGGTGGGGACCGACATCGGGACCGCATCGCCGTTGAGGCGGCGCACGGCGTCGGTGTAGGCGCGGGCCGGGGCGCAGAGCGGGTTGTTCAGGGTCACCGGGCAGCCGACATTGGAGGCGCGCAGCACTTCCATGCTCTCCGGGATGATGGCCAGCAGCGGGATCGAGAGGATCTCGAGCACGTCCTCGATCTTGAGCATGTCGCCGCGATCGGCCCGGGCAGGGTCGTAGCGGGTGAGGATCAGATGCTTCTCCATGGTCTCGCCGCGCTCGGCCTTGAGGGTCTTGGAGTCGAGCAGGCCGATGATCCGGTCGGAATCGCGCACCGAGGAGACCTCGGGGTTGGTCACCACCACGGCGACGTCGGCGTGGCGCATGGCCAGCGTGGCGCCGCGCTCGATGCCGGCCGGGGAGTCGCAGATCACCCAGTCGAACTTTTCGCGCAGCTCGTCCATGACGCGGGCGACGCCCTCGTCGGTGAGCGCATCCTTGTCGCGGGTCTGCGAGGCGGGGAGGAGGTGGAGCTTCTCCAGCCGCTTGTCGCGGATGAGCGCCTGGTTGAGCTTGGCGTCGCCGTTGACCACGTTGATGAGGTCGTAGACGACCCGGCGCTCGGCGCCCATCACGAGATCGAGGTTGCGCAGGCCGACGTCGAAATCGACCACCGCCACGCTCTTGCCGGCCTGCGCGAGCGCCGCGCCGAGGGCCGCCGTCGTCGTCGTCTTGCCGACGCCGCCCTTGCCTGATGTCACGACCAGAACTTTGGCCATATGAGCTGTCTCCCTCAATCCAAGGATGCGAATTTGATGGCGCCGCCATCGAGCCAGATTTGCACGGGCTTGCCGCGCAGGTGGTTGCCCATCTCCTCGGCCGTGCGGACGAGGCGGTCGATGCCGAGAAGCTCGGGCTCGAACTTGCGGCAGCAGATGCGGGCGCGGGGGTTGCGGGCGGCACCGGCGATGGCCCGGCCGCGCAGCGCGCCGTAGACATGGATGGAGCCGCCGGCGAGGATCTCCGCGCCGGAAGAAACCGACCCCATCACGGTGACGTCGCCGGTGGGGTGGACGATGGATTGCCCGGACCGGACCGAACCCTCGATGGTGAGGGAGGTCGTGGCCGGCTCCGGGGGTGCCTCGGGCACCTCCGGCTCGGCCTGGACCGGAACCTCGATCGAGCTCAGGGGCCGCCCCTGGACCAGCAGCGGCGGGCGCCCCGGTCCGAGGAGGGAGACCTGCGTTCCCTCGATGCCGAGGATGCGGATCTGCCGGCTGCCGAGTTCGGCCAGCAGGGTGTCGAGGTCCGACGCGGCGGGCTCCAGAGCCGCCACGTCGAGGATCAGGGCGCGCCCGTCGAACAGCGTCGGCGAGCGTTTCAGCGCCTCGTCCAGATCGGCGAACCAATCCGGAAGCGGAGTTTCCGGAGCCAGCACCAAGGACTTGAAGGCACGGCCACGAAGCTGAACGGGTCTGCGGGGAGGGCTTGTGTCAGTCACGGGCTCTCGCGATTCCTTACCAGACCATTGATGCCCGGTATGGTTACCGCTTCGTTAACAACCCGTGCTCAAAGGATTAAAGGCGCGCATTTTCCTCTGATCCGATGATCCAGGGATGGGAGGATGGGCCGGGCGCCCCCTATTTCGGCCCCGCCTCGCCCCGATCCCCTCCCCGCACCCCGGAAACGGATCGGCCCCGGGCGGGGCGCGCGACGGGCTGCCCCTGTCGCACGCCCCATCCGGGGCCGGGTCGATTCGACGATGGCGCGGCTTGCGCGGCGCCGGCCCTTTGCGCGGCGCCGGCCCTTTGCGCGGCGCCGGCCCTTTGCGCGGCGCCGGCCCTTTGCGCGGCGCCGGCCCTTTGCGCGGCGCCGGCCCTCACCGCGTGGTGGGCAGGAGCCAGTTCGGCAGCCACATGGCGATGCCGGGCACGAGGCAGAGGATCAGGATCGCCACGGCCATCAGGATCACGAAGGGCAGCGTGCCCCAGATGATGTCCTTGAGCGGGATGTCGGGGGCGATGTTCTTGATGACGAAGATGTTGAGGCCCACCGGCGGGTGGATCAGGCCCATCTCCATGGTGATGGTCATCACGACGCCGAACCAGACGAGGTCGAACCCGGCGGCCTTGAGCGGCGGCAGGATGATCGGCGCCGTCATCAGGATGATCGAGACCGGCGGCAGGAAGAAGCCGAGCAGGATCACGAGGCCGAGGATCGTCACCAGCAGCACCCAGGGCGAGAGCTGCATCGCCACGATCGCGCTCGCGGCCGATTGCGAGATGTGCAGGTAGCTCATCACGTAGGCGTAGAGGAGCGACATGCCGATGATGAGCATCAGCATGGTGGATTCCCGCAGGGTCGCGGCGAGGATCGGGTTCACGTCCCGGGGGCGCCAGACACCGTAGATGATGGCGATCAGGCCGAGCGCCAGCAGGCCGCCGAGGCCGGCGGTTTCGGAGGGCGTGGCGTAGCCGCCGTAGAGCGCCACCATCACGCCGGTGAGCAGGATCACGAAGGGCAGCACCCGCGGCAGCGTCGAGAAGCGCTGGCGCATGCTGTATGTGTCCTCCGCCAGAATGGCCGAGGGGGTTCCGTGGCGCTCGTAGGCGTCCTTGGCGGCGGCATATTCCGCGCGGAAGCGATAGACCGACCAGGTGGCGAACAGGGCGACCAGCAGCAGGCCCGGACCGATGCCGGCGAGGAACAGGCGCCCGAGCGACTGCTCGGCGGCCACCGCGTAGAGGATCATGGTGATGGAAGGCGGCAGCAGGATGCCGAGCGTGCCGCCCGCCGCGATGATGCCGGCGGCGAAGCCCGGCGAGTAGCCGCGCTTGCGCATCTCGGGGATGCCCGCCGAACCGATGGCCGAGCAGGTGGCGGGCGAGGACCCCGCCATCGCGGCGAAGAGCGCGCAGGCGAAGACGTTGGCGATGCCGAGCCCCCCGGGGATGCGGTGCATCCAGGCATGCATGGCGGAGTAGAGATCCTGGCCCGCCCGGCTCCGGCCGATAGCGGCGCCCTTCAGGATGAAGAGCGGGATCGACAGCAGGGTGATGGAGGCCATCTCCTCGTAGACGTTCTGCGCCACCGTATCGAGGGAGGCGCCGGGCATGAAGACATACATGAAGGCCAGGGCGACGAAGCCCAAGGCGAAGGCGATGGGGATGCCGGCGAGCATCGCGCTCAGCGTTGCGCCCGCATACAGGAAGCCGATGGCGGCGACGCTCATGGGTGGGAGCCCGTCTTGAGGGAAGAGTTGTTCAGGGAAGGGTTCTTCAGAGAAGGTTTGTTGAGATCGGCGCCGAGGCCGACCTTCGGGTTGGCCCAGCCGGCGGCGCGCGGCCCGTAGGTCAGCGCCTCGATGATCTGCAGCAGGAATTGCAGGCCGAGGAAGCTCATGCCCAAAGCCATCAGCGCGTAGGGAATCCACAGGGGCGGCCCCCAGGAGGATTGCGAGACCTGACCGTCGACCCAGGCCTCGTGCAGCAGGCTCCAGCTCTTCCAGGCAAAGAAGGTGACGAACACGATGCTGATGAGGTCGGCCACCAGCAGGCGGACCCGGTTCACGCGCGGCGAGAGCAGCCCGCTCAAGGCCTCGATCGCCACGTGGCCGCGTTTGGCCTGGACGGCCGCGGCCGAGAAGAAGGTGGCCCCCACGATGAGGAACACCGCCATCTCGTCCTGCCAGTCGGTGGGCTCGTGCAGGGCGTAACGCACCACCACGCTGTAGCTGAGCACGAGGCAGGCGCAGACCAGGGCGATGCCGCCGAGCAGCATGATCACCCGGTTGATCGCCTTCATGCCCCGGTCGAGATGCCCGAGCAGGCCGGGAATCCGGGGCTCGGGGGCGACCGACGCGGTCTCGGAAGCGGCCGAGGCCGCGTCGAAGGCGTGGCTCACGACACCTGCTCCGCCAGCTTGAGGAGCTCGGCGCAGTTCGCCGACTTGCCCGCGAAGTCCTTCCAGGCCGTCTCGCGGGCGATGTCGCGCCATTGGCCGAGCGTCTTCTCGTCGAGGTTCTGCACCTTGGCTCCGGCCTTGCCGAAGATCTCCTCGACCTTGGTGTCGTCCGCCTTGGCACCGGCCTGCCCGAAGGGCTCGAGCTCCTCGCCGATCGCCATGACGAGGTCCTGCTGGTCCTTGGGCAGGCGCTCGAACGCGATTTTCGACATCATCAGCGGCTCCAGCATGAACCAGTAGGAGCGCTCGCGGCCCGAGGTCAGGGCCTTCGACAGTTCCTCCAGGCGGAACGAGATCAGGCTGGTGGACGAGGTGATGACCGCATCGCAGGCGCCGGTCTGCATGGCGGCGTAGGATTCACTGGAGGGGATCGACAGGGTCGCGGCGCCGGCCTGCTTCATCATCAGGTCCATCTCGCGCGATCCGCCGCGGACCTTGAGGCCCTTGGCATCCGCCGGGGTGTAGAGCGGGCGTTCGCGGCTGGCGACGCCGCCCGATTGCCAGACCCAGGAGACGAGGAGGATGCCCTTGGAATCGAGGATCTCGGTGATCTTCCGGCCGACCGGCGCCTTCTTCCAGGCGATGGCCTGCTCGTAGGAGCTCACCAGCGCCGGCATCAGGCCGATATTCATCTCCGCCACTTCGCCGCCGGCATAGGGCGACGGGTAGAGCGACAGGTCGAGCGCGCCCTTCCGCATGGCGCCGAACTGGGCGTTGGTCTTCATCAGGGACGAGCCCGGATAGACCTGCACCTCGATGGCGCCCTTCGAGCGCTCGGCCAGCAGGGCGGCGAACTTCCGCGACAGACGATCGCGGAAATCGCCCTCATCGATGGTGCCGCCGGGAAACTGGTGCGAGAGCTTCAGGGTGGTGGTGGCAGCCCGGGCGCGGGAGCCGAGCGAGAGGATGGCGGGGGCGGCGAGGCCGCCGGCGACGAGGGCACGGCGCGTCAACATCATGGCGAGTCTCTCCCTGGGCAGGCCTCTGGCCGCCTCCTTTTTGCAGCGCAGCATTTATACTGCACCGCCACTTCTTTATACATGAAACGACGTCTTGTATATTTTGTCAACGAAGATGAATAATGGAGCGCGCCTGATTGTTGTGAGTGGGCAGGATGAAAACCGGACTGGGATCTCCGCGCATGAACCAATCGCGTCGCCTCAGGCACACCATCGAAACCGAGATCGTGGATGGGCGTCTGTCCATCGGGGCACGCCTCGACGAGACGGAGCTGGCGGAGCGCTTCGGGGTGTCGCGCACGCCGATCCGCGAGGCCTTGCTGCAACTGGCGATGACCGGCCTCGTGGAGATCAAGCCTCGGCGGGGCGCCATCGTCAGCGCCCCGGATCCGCAGCTCCTGATCGCCATGTTCGAAACCATGGCGGAGATCGAGGCCTCGTGCGGCCGCCTCGCGGCGCGGCGTCTGGTGCCGGACGACGAGGCGGCCCTGAAGGCTGCCCTGGCGGCCTGCGGCGTCTCGGCGGCGGCCGGCGATCCCGAGACGTATTATGCCGAGAACTACGTCTTCCACACGGTGGTCTACCGGGCCTGCCGGAACGGCTTTCTCGAGGAGCAGGCGCGCCAGCTGCACCGGCGGCTCGCACCCTTCCGACGCCTCCAGCTCCGCGCCCGCAACCGCCTCGGGCAATCGCTCGCCGAGCACGAAGCCATCGTCGCCGCGATCGTATCGGGTGACGAGGCCGCCGCGTCCGACCGGTTGCGCGCCCACGTCATCGTGCAGGGGGACCGCTTCTCCGACCTCGTGGCCGGCCTGCGCTCGATCAACGCCGCGGCCTGACAAGCGCCGGGCTTTACGCAAGTCCTTGTCGCGGCACGCAACTCTGATCCCACAGGTTGAATCCGAGAAGATTCCGGAAAGCCATTCTTAAGGGCGTCATTCTAACCGTGTGGTGACACTGACAGACCTGCCGCTATTCGGACCCTTGCCATGCGCCCCTCCCTCAAGAAGACGCTGATCGGACTCTTCGGTCTGCTGACGGTCATCACGACGGGCCAAGGGCTCGTCTCGCTGGCAAAGCTCGACACCATCGGCAACCGCATCACAGTGCTGTCCGACAACGTTCTACCCTCGGTTGATTCCGCGCACACGATGAATGCTTTGGTGATGCGCATCCGCCTTTGGCAGTTCCGCTACGTCCTGGCCGAGACCGCCGAGGAGCGCGGCAACAGCGTCACCCAGGCCGCCGGTCTGGCCAAGGAGTTGGAGGCGAAGCGGGCCGCCTACCAGGCCCTGGTGAGTTCCCCCGAGGAGGGGGCGCTGTACGCGGACGTCACCGGCAAACTCGCGTTGATGAGCCAGGATTGGACCCGGCTTCAGGGTATGGACCCGGCCCGGCGCGACGAGATCCTGACGCTGTTTCGCGGTGCCATGAACGCCGACTATCTCGCGACCTCGGGCGCCTTGCGCAAGCTGGTCACCTTCAACGACCAGGTCGGTGGAGCCGCCAAGGCGGCCGCGCGTGCCGAACAGGCCAGCGCGATGCGGGTCACCCAGATCATGCTCGGGCTGTCGGCCCTGATGGCGCTGGCCGCCATGGGCTACACCCTTCTGGGGGTGACCCGCCCGCTCGGCGCGATGACGGCGGCCATGCGGCGCGTCGCGGATGGCGACGCCGAAACCGAGATTCCCAGCGTGGGCCGCCGCGACGAGATCGGCGCCATGGCCGACACTCTTGACACCTTCCGGGCGAATCTCGTGCGCAGCCGGGTTCTGGAGGATGAAACCCGCCTCGCCCGGGCGGGCGCCGAAGCCCAGCGCAAGGCGGCGATGCGTGAGATGGCCGACGGGTTCGAGGGCGCCGTCGGCGGGATCCTCGGCCGGGTGACGGCGGCGGCGAGCCAGCTGCGCGGAACGGCCCAGAGCATGGCCGGCACCGCCTCCGCGACGGCGCAGCAATCCACCACGGTGGCGGCGGCGGCGGAACAGGCGGCGGCCAATGTCGGCATGGTGGCGGCGGCAGCCGAGGAACTCGGAGCCTCCGTGCAGGAGATCGGGCGTCAGGTCGACGGCTCGACCCAGCTCGCCCAGCGGGCGGTGGACGAGGCCGCCGAGACCGCGACGCAGGTTCAGGAACTGAGCGCCGCGGCCGCGCGGATCGGCGACGTGGTGGCGATGATCGCGAGCATCGCGGGCCAGACCAACCTGCTGGCGCTGAATGCCACCATCGAGGCGGCCCGCGCCGGTGAGGCGGGTCGCGGCTTCGCCGTGGTCGCCGCGGAGGTGAAGGAACTCGCCAACCAGACCGCGCGGGCCACCGAGGAGATCAGCGGGCAGATCGGCCGGATCCAGGGTTCGACCGGTCAGGCCGTCTCCGCGATCGAGGGCATCAGCAGCCGCATCCGCGAGATCAGCACCGTGGCGACCTCGATCGCGGCGGCGGTCGAGGAGCAGGGCGCGGCGACGCAGGAGATCGTGCGCAACGTGGGCGAGGCAGCCACCGGCACCGGCGAGGTCACCACGAACATCACCGGGGTCGCCGGAGCGGCCGAGGAAACCGGCGCAGCCGCGTCCCAGGTCCTGGCGTCGGCCTCCGAACTCTCACACGAATCCGAGCATCTGGCGCAGGAACTGGCACGCTTCCTCGGGACGGTCCGGGCGGCCTGACCGGCGCCCGGCTCAGGCCGTTGTGCCGGAAGCGTCCTGGCCTGCCGTCCCGAAATTCTCGGCGATCACCGGAGTCCGGGCCCGGATATGGGCGCGCATCAGCGGAGCCAGCGCCTCGCCGTCCCGGGCGCGGAGCAGCGCGATCATCTGCTCGTGCTCGCGGACGGATTGCGCCCATTGCTCCGGCGTCTGGTGCACGGCGTAGCGCGAGCGCTGGATGCGGCCCGAGAGGCTGTCGTAGATGCCCCCCAGGGTGGCATTGCGGCTCGCCCGCATGATGCCCTCGTGGATCGCCCGGTTGAGGGCGAAGTAGACGCCCTCCTCGCCGGCCTTCCAGGCCGTCACCATGGCGTCGTGGTCGCGGGAGATGCCGTCGATCTCCACATCGGTGATGATGCGGCAGGCAAGATCGGCGGCGGTTGCCTCGAGGCCGGCGATGACCTCGATCATTTCCTCGATCTCGGATTGCGACAGGCTGGCGACCCGGGCGCCGCGATTCGGCAGCAGTTCCAGCAGGCCCTCGGTGGCGAGGATCTTGATGGCCTCGCGCAGGGGCGTGCGGGAGATGCCGAAGCGCTCGGTCAACTCGCTCTCGTTGATCCGGGCGCGCGGTTCGAGCTCGCCCGAACAGATCAGGTCGCGCATGCGGTCGACCACCTCATCGTGAAGGTAGCGCCGGTTGATGCCGAGGCCCGTCTCGATCTTGTTCATGGGTCCACGACGTCTGGAAGAGAAATGAAGAATACGTCTTCGTGGTAATCCCTCGTCTGAGACCTGTCGAGAGAGTGCGGAATTATACCCCCGGTCCTCGCCCCGGCGTCAGCGGATTTCTTCGTGCCAGGTCCGGCCGTCGCGCTCGATCAGCGCGATGGCGGCGGTCGGCCCCCAGCTGCCGGCCGGATAGGGACGCGGCGGCTCGGGCCGGTCGGCCCAGGCCTTGAGCAGCGAGTCGGCCCAGGCCCAGGCCACCTCGACCTCGTCCCGGCGCATGAACAGGGTGGCGTTGCCGCGCACCACATCCATGAGCAGGCGCTCGTAGGCATCGGGGTAACGCTGCTTGAAGGTCTCCTCGAAGGAGATGTCGAGGTTGGTCGGGCGCAGACGCATGCCGCCCGGCCCCGGGTCCTTGGTCATGACTTCGAGCTTGATCCCCTCCTCCGGTTGGAGCCGGATGACGAGGCGGTTGGGCTCGCGCCCGAAGGCTTCCTCCGGGAAGATCGAGAACGGCGAGGCGCGGAACTGCACCACGATTTCGGAGAGCTTCTGCGGCAGACGCTTGCCGGTGCGCAGGTAGAACGGCACCCCGGCCCAGCGCCAGGACTGCACCTCGAGCTTGAGAGCCACGAAGGTCTCGGTGCGACTGTCGGTGTCGCCGCCGAGGTCGGTGCGGTATCCGTCCACCGGCTTACCCGCGACGGCACCGGCGGCATACTGGCCCCGCACCGTCACGGTCTGCACGTCGTGCGGGGTGATCGGCTTCAGGGCCCGCAGCACCTTCAGCTTCTCGTCGCGGACCGAATTGGCGTCGAGGGAGAGCGGGCTCTCCATCGCCATCAGGCAGAGGAGTTGCAGCATATGGTTCTGCACCATATCCCGCAGCGCGCCCGAGGTGTCGTAATATCCGGCCCGGCCCTCGACGCCGACGGTCTCGCCCACCGTGATCTGGACGTGGTCGATGACGTCCGCCGTCCACAGGCGCTCGAAGATGGTGTTGGCGAAGCGCAGGGCGAGTAGGTTCTGCACCGTCTCCTTGCCGAGGTAGTGGTCGATGCGGAAGATCTGCTCCTCGGGAAACACCTTTCCGACCGCGTCGTTGATGGCGCGCGCCGATTTCAGGTCCTTGCCGATCGGCTTCTCCAGCACGACGCGGGACTTCTCCCCGATCAGGCCGTGCTGGGCGAGGTTCTGGCAGATCGAGCCGTAGAGGTCGGGCGAGGTGGCGAGATAGTAGGGCCGCACCTGATCCGGACGCTCGGCGAGCTTGGCGGCGAGATCTTCCCAGCCGTCGTCCCCGGCCCCGTCGACCGCCACGTAGTCGAGATGGTCGAGGAAGGCCGCGATCGTGTCCTCGGCGAGATCGGCGGCGGGGACGAAGCGCTTGATCGCATCGCGCGCCCGCTCGCGGAACGCCTCGGTGCTCATCTCCGAGCGCGACGCCCCGATGATCCGGCTCGTGCCCGGGATCTGCCCATCCTTGAAGCGGTAGTACAGGGCCGGCAGCAGCTTGCGTGTCGTCAGGTCGCCGGTGGCGCCGAAGACGACACAGTCGAAGGAGGCGACGGGGATGATGGTGGCCAAGGGCGGCTCCCGTTCGGTTTACAAGTCGGCCCGCAGCACGTCGGCTCGCAGGAGGATCGTCACGCGGTTGCCCTGCACGGACAGGGCGCGAAGAATCGCACCCGCTGTGTCGGCTTCCCGGCGCCGCTATGCAAGGCGTCCGCCACCTGCGCGGCGTGCAGAACGGAGATGGTCCGGGCGAGCGTCGGTCGCGGCGATCAGGACCCGGCGAAGCGCTGGAACGCGGCGGCGTGGTCGGGGTGCCAGCGCGAGAGCGCCGGACGGTTCTCGATGATGTCCCCGGCGGCCCAGGCGATGCGCTTGGCGTCCTGCGCCCGGGTCGTCTCGTTGTCGGGGCAGAGAATGTAGAAATCGCCCTGCGCCAGGCCGGCCATCAGGACATCCACCGTCTCCTCCGGCGTCCAGGCCCCCTCGGGCTTCTCGGTGACGCCCCGCGCCCGGGTCAGGCCGGTATAGACGAAACCCGGGATCAGCAGATGGGCGCTGACCCGGGCGCCCTCCCGTCCACGCAGGTCGTGGGCCAGCGCCTCCGTGACGACCTTCACCCCCGCCTTCGACACGTTGTAGGGCGTGTTGCCCGGCGGTGTGGTGATGCCCTGCTTCGAGCCGGTGACCACGATGGCCCCGGGCGCGCCACCGGCGATCATCCCGGGCGCGAAGGCCTGGATACCGTTGAGGACGCCCCACAGATTGGTGTCGAGGATGCGCCGCCAGGTCTCCGCGTCCGAGAACAGCGTCCCGCCGGCCTCGATTCCCGCATTCAGCAAGACGACGGCCGGTGCGCCGCCGGTGGTGGCGGCGTCGCGAAGGGCAGCGACGTCTTCGGGACGGGCGACATCGGTCGGCATGGCGTGGACCGGGGCTTGGACCGCGGTGTCCCGCGCCACGGCGGCGACCGCCACCTGCGCGGCGTCCAGGGCGGAACCGGGCAGGTCGGCCAGCCAGACCGCCAGGCCCTCGGCGGCGAATCGCTTGGCCGCCGCCAGCCCGATCCCGCTGGCTGCGCCGGTGACGATGGCGGTTCGCCCCGCCTGAAATGCCGGATGCCTGCTCATGCTGTCTCCTGTCGGACGGAAGTCTGCGGGGCACACCCTGTGTGGAGGTGCCGTTGCACGCGTCAGGTAGGGCACCCCGTGGAGGCCGGCAGCCGGGCACAGGAGATTGGTAACCCTCTATGCGCATGGTTGGGGAGACTTCACACGCGAGAGACCCGCGATGCGTTCGCGCCACAGTGCCGTTCTCCTCCGCCTACCGGCGCGGTCCGTCCGCCCACCCGCTCGATCAATCCGCCTGCGCGCGGGCCTGTCGCAGATGGCGCTCGTCCTGGCCCTCGGCGGCACGGCCTGGGCGCAGGACGCCCGCATGCCGGCCAAGGCCCCGTCGGAGCCTCCCGCCAGGGTGACGACGGAGCTTCCGAAGGTCGAGACCCTGTCGGCCACCGCGCCGGTGACGCCCGCCGTCCAGGCCATCGTGCCGAATGCGGCCGACGCGGCGCCGGCCCCGGTGAAGAAGTCGCGGGAATTGCCGCCCCTGGTGGTGGCGCGGGTCTCCACCGACCCGGTCCCGACCCTCAGCCCCGCCACCTTCCTCGATACCCTGCGCATGGCCGACCGCTACCAGGCCATGGTCGATGCCGGCGGATGGACGGCGCTGCCCGCCGATCTCGTGGTGAAGCCCGGTGCCAGCAATCCGGCGATCCCCGCCCTGCGCAAGCATCTGGTCCTGGTCGGCGATCTCCCCGCCGAGACAGCGATGAGCGATCAGCTCGACGCGCCCCTGGTGGCGGCGGTCAAGTCCTTCCAGGCCCGCCACGGATTGCCCGAGACCGGCCTGATCGGGCGCCAGACGGTGGCGGCGCTCAACGTGCCGGCGGCCACGCGCCAGCGCCAGCTCGCCGCCTCCGCGGCCCGGCAGATCGGCTCGAACTTCCCCTACGGCGACCGCTACGTCGTGGTGAACATTCCCTCGGCGACCGTGGAGGCGGTCGATCACGGCATGGTGGTGCGCCGCTACGTGGCGGTGGTCGGCAAGCCCGACAAGGCGACGCCCCGCATCGAGGCGCGCATCACCGACGTGAACCTCAATCCGACCTGGACGCTGCCGGTCTCCATCATCAAGAAGGAGATCATTCCGAAGATGCGGAAAGACCCGGGCTATCTCGCCCGCGAGCGGATCCGCATCCTCGGCCCCGGCGGCGTCGAGGTCGATCCGACCGCCATCGACTGGTCGACTGAAAAGGCGGCCAACTACACCCTGCGTCAGGATTCCGGCCTGGAGAACTCACTGGGACAGGTCCGCATCGACATGCCGAACAAGCAGGCGGTCTATATGCATGACACGCCGTCGAAATCGCTGTTCGCCCGCGAGGTCCGGTTTCACTCGCATGGCTGCGTGCGCGTCGCCCAGGTGAAGGAGCTGGCCGGCTGGCTCCTCGAAGGCACGCCCGGCCCCAACGGCCAGGGCTCGACCTGGGGTCCGATCGAGATCGAAACCAGCATCGCCACCAACGAGCGCCTGGACATCAAGCTGCCGAAGCAGATCCCGGTGACCTTCGTGTATCTCACCGGCTACGCGACGCCGGACGGCCGTGCCCATTTTCGCGATGACATCTACGGCATCGACAGCCCGGCGGTGCCGATGCCGGATGTGGCGGCGACGGGCACGATCGCTCCGCCGGCCAAGGCCAAATCGACGGATATCAAGTCAACGGATATTAAGTCGACCGTTGCCAAACCGACCGTCGCCCAGCCGACAGTCGCCAAATCGAGCGCGGCCAAATCGAGCGCGGCCAAGCCGGCCCGGTCCGCTCCGGTCACCGAGACGGCCGCAACGAACGATCCGGTTCCGCCGCGTTCGATCCCGAGTCGCGCCGCGCTTCCGCCTGTGGATTGATCGGCTGTCGGCCCACGCGGCGATCCGGGGCTCCGAAACCCGGAAATGAGCGGAGGGTCCGTCCGATCCACGCGGGCGGACGGGCGACGGACGGGGAGCCACAACCTTGACAACGCCGAGCAACTCCGACGAATGTTACGTTATAACATTCCTAAAGGAGCTGTGTTCATGCTGCACCCCGATCTACGCCTGCCCGTGACCGTGCTGTCGGGCTTTCTTGGCGCGGGCAAGACCACCCTGCTCAACCACGTCCTGAACAATCGGGAGCAGCGGCGCGTCGCCGTGATCGTCAACGACATGAGCGAGGTGAACATCGATGCCGACCTGGTGCGGGGTGGCGAGGCCAACCTGTCGCGAACGGACGAACGCCTGGTGGAAATGACCAATGGCTGCATCTGCTGCACCCTGCGGGATGATCTGCTGGCGGAGGTCCGGCGCCTCGCCGAGGCCGGGCGCTTCGACTATCTCCTGATCGAGGGCACCGGCATCGCCGAACCGCTGCCTGTCGCCTCGACCTTCTCATTCCGGGATGAGGAGGGGCGGGCGCTCTCCGACGTGGCCCGCCTCGACACCATGGTGACGGTGGTGGACGCGGTGAACCTGCTCAAGGATTACGGCTCGGCGGACTTCCTGAGCCATCGCGGCGAGACCGCGGGCGAAGGGGACACACGAACCCTGGTCGACCTCCTGGTGGAGCAGATCGAGTTCGCCGACGTCGTGGTCATCAACAAGGCGACGGATGTCTCACCCGAAGCGCTCGCCCTGGTGCGCTCCGTGGTGCGGGGCCTCAACGGCGATGCGCGGATCGTCGAGGCCTCCCACGGCCGCATCCCCCTGTCGACGGTCCTGGACACGGGCCTCTTCGACGAGGACAAGGCCCAGGAACACCCGCTCTGGTTCAAGGAGCTCTACGGCGCCGCGGAGCATGTGCCGGAGACGGAAGAATACGGGATCGGCACGTTCGTGTACCGGGCGCGGCGCCCGTTCGACCCGACGCGGTTCAACGCCTTCGTCGACGCGACCTGGCCGGGCCTGATCCGCGCCAAGGGGCATTTCTGGCTCGCCTCCCGGCCGGACTGGGTCGGCGAGTTCTCCCTGGCGGGAGCCGTGGCCCGGGTCAGCGCCATGGGCTTCTGGTGGCACGCGATTCCGCGGAGCCGGTGGCCGGAGGAATCGGAGTTCCGCAGCCGTCTCGACGCGGTCTGGAGCGAGACCTGGGGAGATCGGCGACAGGAGCTGGTCTTCATCGGCACGGGCATGGACGAGGCGGCCATCCGGGCCGCCCTTGATGCCTGCCTGATCGACACCGGGCCGGACCGGGGCACCTTCGATGCCGCCCCCTATCGCGCGCTGCCCGATCCGTTCCCGCCCTGGCAGCGCGCGGCCTGACCTCCGTCCCGCCGATCATCGCGACCGGCGGGGCCTGGCGCGGGGCCAACGAAGGCGACGTTCAGTCCGGTCACCCGCGATCGGGTCACCGGACCCGTCGACGGTCAGGAATCGAGGCCGCCATCCTCGTCGATATCGACCAGGAACACGATGTCGGCGTCGTCTTCCTCATCGCCGTCCTCGTCCTCGTCGTCGTTCGAGGCCTGGGCGTGGTGGGCATCCGGCTCGAAGGGCTCGTCCTCCTCGGAATCGTCCTCCGCGAGGGCGTCCTCGAAGATTTCGGTCTCCTCCTCGGTGGCGGGGCGGATCTTGAGCGGAGAGGTGCCGTTCCACAGCACCTTGCCGTCGCTCTTCATGGTCTGGATGTCGTCCTTGAAGCCATCGCAGGTGAAGAGGTCGTTGGCGACCTCCTCGGAGCCATTGATGACCGCGATGGCCACGCCATCGATCTCGAGAGTGAACATCGCGAATCCTTCCTGTCTGCGGCCGGGGCCGCCGTCCGTGTAGGGGCGAACGCGGCGCAGGCCAAGGGCTGGTTTCCCGACGGCAGCCGCGACTCAGGCTCCGCCGCTGGCCCGGGCGATGGCGCGCTTGACCACGCCCTGGACGTCGGGGTTCGACAGGAACAGGTCGTGGTTGATCAGCCCGCCGCCATAGTCGGAGGCATCGGCCACGCGCACGCCCAGCGCCTCCAGGCGCTCGCGATCCGCCGCCCCGGCCCGGACCACGCCGCCCGCGATGGCACCCGAGAGTTCCAGGGCGCGATCGTTGGTCGAGGAGATCACCGTGATCTTGTGCACGTCCGGCCCCATCCGCTCGACCGCGCTGGTGAACAGGTCGATGTCGATGTCGGGCGCAGCGAGCACCACCGCGCCGATGCGGGCCATGGCGGCCTCGCCGGCCTCGGCCCGCAGCATGCGCAGGGTCTCGAGGGTCAGCAACGTGCCCATGGAATGGGCGACGATGTTGATGCGCCCGCCGGATGACGAGTTCGCGAGCGCCTTCAGGAGGTCTTCGAACCCGTCGCGCGACCACAGGGCGCTTTCGCGGTCGTAGCCGTAATCGAAGGTGGCCGCGGCCGAGGGCCAGGTGAACAGCGCCGAGGCGCCGCGGAAGCGGATGCCGTCCGAGAGCTTGGCGGCGCTGACCGCTGCCGACTGGAAGCTCTCGCGGTAGCCGTGGACGTAGATCAGGACGTCGCGTCCGAGGGCGGCCTGGGCGAAGGCCGCGGCCGCGCCCGGACCCGTCTCCACCTGCGGCACGGCGGTCACGGCCCAGTCGCCGGTGACCACCGAGGAGACCTTGCCGATCAGCGAGCGGTCGGGCGCCGAGAGCCGCACTTCGGCGAAGCTGAGGCCGCGCCCGCGCTCGGAGCTGAAATAGGGGCTCTTCGGGGGCGAGCCGACCGGCTTGCGCGTGGTGGCCACGAGGAGGATGGGGCTGACGTCGAGGGCCGACTGGCGCTCGGGCACCCCGCCGCCCACCGCGTCGCTGACGAGACCGTCTGCCACGCAGCCCGCCAGCCCCGGCGTGAGGCCGGCCACCCCCGAGAGGGCGGCGAACCGCAGGAGCGCGCGACGGGTGGGAGCGTGGGGGCGGATCTCGGATCGAATCATGTCGTGCAAGGCAGCCCTGAACGTGGCGGCCCCGGGGCGGGCCTGACGTGGAGCTATCCTGTCGACGAGGATCGTGACCATGGCGGGGCGTGAGCGTGGCCGTGGCGATGTGGATTGCGGGCACAGGCAGTCCTGTGTCCCCGATCCCACAGGACTCGGACCTGTCTCGGACCCGGCTGGGATCACGCCGGTTTGCGGGGGAAGCGCTCCCGCGCAGGCGCGCCCCCCTCGACGAAACCCGGCGGGACCGGCAAAGAAGCAGCCATGGCCGTCTCATCCGCACCCGCCCTCGACATCGATGCCTTGCGCGAGCGGCTGCTCGGGGGAGACCGCGCCGCCCTGGCGCGGGCCATCACCCTGGCGGAGTCGAAGCGGGCCGATCACCGGGCGGCGGCACGGGCGCTCATCGATGCGGTGCTGCCGCACACCGGAACCGCGATCCGCGTCGGCATCACGGGCGTGCCCGGGGTGGGCAAGTCGACCACCATCGACGCGCTGGGCGCCAATCTGACGGCGGCGGGGCACAAGGTGGCGGTGCTGGCGGTCGACCCCTCCTCCACCCGCACCGGCGGCTCGATCCTTGGGGACAAGACCCGGATGGCGCGCCTCGCCCTCGATCCGAACGCCTTCATCCGGCCCTCCCCCTCCTCCGGCACGCTCGGCGGCGTCGCGGCCAAGACCCGCGAGACCATGCTGCTGTGCGAGGCGGCGGGCTTCGACGTGATCCTGGTGGAGACGGTGGGCGTCGGCCAGTCCGAGACGGCGGTGGCCGACCTGACGGACTTCTTCCTCGTGCTGATGCTGCCCGGAGCCGGCGACGAACTGCAGGGCATCAAGAAGGGCATTCTCGAGCTGGCCGACATGATCGCGGTCAACAAGGCGGATGACGGCGAGGGCGAGCGCCGGGCCAGCGCCGCCGCCTCCGAGTACCGCGCGGCCCTGCACATCCTCTCGGCCCCGAGTTCGACCTGGACGCCCCCCGTGGTCACGATCTCGGGTCTGAACAACAAGGGCCTCGACGGCCTGTGGGAGCGGATCGTCGATCACCGCAACAAGCTCACGGCCACCGGCGAGATCGCCCAGAAGCGCCGTGCCCAGGACGTGAAGTGGATGTGGGCCCTCGTCCATGAGCGCCTGCACCAGCGCCTCGTCGGCTCGGCCGAGGTGCGGCGCCAGACGGCGGAGGCCGAAGGCGCGGTGGGACGCGGGGAATCCTCGCCCGCCGCCGGGGCCGAGGCCATCGCCACCCTGATCGGCCTGTAGGGGCCAGTGCCCGGCGGCCTGCTGATCACCGGCTTCGGCCCGTTTCCCGGCGTGCCGCGCAACCCGAGCGCGGCGCTCGCCCGCCGCGTCGGCGCCCTCGCGCGCGCCAAGGTCGGTGGCGAACCCGTGCGGGTCCTGATCCTGCACACCACCTACGCGGCGCTCCCCGCGATGCTGGAGCCGGCCCTGGCCGAGGCTCCGGCCGCGATTCTGCTGTTCGGGGTCGCGTCCCGCGCCAAGCGGGTCCGGGTCGAGGTGCAGGGCCGCAACCGCACCAGCCGGCTGTTCCCCGATGCCTCGGGGCGGATCGCGGCGCGACCGACGCTGGAACCCGGCGGCCCGGCCGCGCGGCGCTCGCCGGCAGCGGCGCCCGCCCTGGCGGTTTTGCGCCAGAGCGGGATCGCCGCGATCCCGTCGCGGGATGCCGGGCGCTATCTCTGCAACGCCACCTATTTCCGCGCCCTCCGGGAGGGGCCTCCGGCGCTGTTCCTGCACATCCCGCTGCCGCCCAGGACCAGGCGGCCGGCCAAGGCCGTTCGCAGGCTACGCCAAGCCCCCGGGGAGACCCTCGCCCAAGCCTGCGCGGAGGTGGCGCGCCGTCTCGTCCTGCGCGCCCGCGCCCGCCGCTGACTTGCGGCTGCCTTGCCGCTGCCTTGCGGCTGCCTTGCCGCTGCCTTGCCCCCGCGCAGATTGCGGGGCCTTGGTTTGTCGGTGGTGGTTTGCCGGCGCCGGAAGATTTTCATCTCACCGCATGGGTCCCGTTGGCGCCGTCGGGCGTTCTGTGAAGGTCGGATGCGGGTACCCCGGCCTCGGATACGACTGCCTCGGACGGGCCGCCCGCATCATCCGCGTTGAGGAGAGAGAGAATGGTCGATACGGATCGCATCGTCGGCGCCGCCAAGGAAGTCGGCGGCAAGGTTCAGGGCGCTGCGGGAGACCTCGCCGGCTCCTCGCGCCACTCGGCCGAGGGCCGCTACCGCGAGGCGGAGGGCCGCGCCCAGGACATCTACGGTCAGGCCAAGGACACCCTGCGGGATGTCGCCGACAACGTCTCGGATTATGCCGGCGACGCCTATGAGCGTGGCGGCTCCTACCTGCGCGATGGCGGCCGCGTCGTCAGTCACCGCGTCGAGGAGAACCCCTTCGTCGCCCTCGTGATCGCGGGCGCCGTGGGTTACGGCCTCGCCCTGCTCCTGCACAGCCGCCGCTGATCGCAGGATCGTCACGGCCTCCGTTCCGCCCTCCATCGAGGCAGGGTGGAACGGAGGGTCATGGAACGGAGAGGTGCCGCGCTACTGCGCGGTCCAGCCGCCGTCCATCGCCATGTTGGCGCCCGTGATCTGGCTCGCCGCGTCCGAGGCCAGGAACACCGCCAGGGCGGCGACTTGATCGATGGTGACGAAGGCTTTCGTGGGCTGCGCCTTGAGCAGCACCTCGTTGATGACCTCGTCCTCCGTCATCCCGCGCGCCTTCATGGTGTCGGGAATCTGGCTCTCCACCAGGGGTGTCCAGACGTAGCCCGGCGAGATGCAGTTCACCGTGATGCCGTGGGTGGCGAGTTCGAGCGCCGCCGTCTTCGTCAGGCCGACGAGGCCGTGCTTGGCCGCCACGTAGGCCGACTTGTACGGCGAGGCCACCATGGAATGTGCCGAGGCGGTGTTGATGATCCGGCCCCAGCCACGCTGCTTCATGCCCGGAATGGCCGCCCGCATGGTGTAGAAGGCCGAGGACAGGTTGAGGCTGATGATCTGCTCCCACTTCTCCGGCGGAAACTCCTCGATCGGCGCGACGTGCTGGACGCCGGCATTGTTCACGAGCACGTCCACCGAGCCGAAGCTGTCCGCGCCCAGCCGGATCAGCCCCTCGATCTCGCCGGGCTTGGTCAGGTCCGCCGGCGAATAGACCGCCTTCACGCCGAACTCGGCCTCGATCCCGGCCCGCTCCTTCTCGATGTCCTCCGGCTTGCCGAAGCCGTTGATGACGACGTTGGCGCCCTCCTTGGCGAAGGCACGGGCATAGGCGAGGCCGATGCCGCTGGTGGAGCCTGTGACGACGGCGGTCTTGGATGTCAGGATCATGAAAACCTCCTTGAACGCTCTACCGAGGCGGATGCCGGTTCGGCGAGCGCGGGCGAACGAAGCCCGGGACCCATGGTCCGGCGAGCCGGAGCACGGGTCGAGACGTCCGGGCGATCAGGCGAGATAATCGTGCAGCACCTGCCCATAGGGCAATGTGAAGTCGACCACCATGTGTCGGCCTCCGACGATGCGGCGCACGGGCAGGTCGGCCACCCGGCAATTGACGTGCGGGATGAGGTGGAGCCGCGCCTCGCCCTCCCAGGCGCCATGGACGGTGATGTCCTCCAGGCGGTAGCCGACGAGCTGCGCGACCTTGGTCCCGCCGTCGACGTCGGGCAGGAGCTTGAGGTTGACGTTGAGCTTGCCGAGGCCCGCCTTCACCGCGCCGAGATCGTTCCCGAGGCTCCGGTGCTTGTAGGTCATGGTGCCCATCGCCACCCGTTCGTCGTCGTAATGAAGCGTGCCCGTGAGCGTATCCTTGGTGAGCTTGAGGCGCGGCACGCCCCACTTCTTCGGGAAGCCCCAGATCTCACGCCCCGCCGTGATCGGCGGTTCGTCGTCGAGATACATCTGGATCGAGAAGTTGCAGGCCTCGCCCTTGTAGGTGGCCAGCGCGCCCGAGCCGCTCTCCTCGTAATCGCCGAACCCCGAGGAATCCGGCATCTTCATCCACTCGTAGTACACGAGGTTGTCCGGATGCGGCTCCAGCGGCTCGGGCAGGGCCCGGCGCAGGGCGTCCGCATCGGTCTCGTAGGTCACGATCAGGTATTCGCGCCGGAGAAAGCGATACGGCCCGCGCGGATAGCTCGGGCTGAAAGCCGGCATCGAGGGGACCTGAAGAATGTCGTCGCGGGTCACGGGGTCATCTCCCTATGTAGGATGGGATCCCCTGGGCACGCGGGGATCCCTCGGGACGGTGCGGTGGGCTCAATCCCGCGCGTCGCGGGTGAGGTCGAACACGGAGACGCCGCTGGCGTCGTGCGGCCGGTCGCGCCAGGTCGGGCTGCGCAGGGAGCGCCGCATGTCGCCGACACCGGCGGCCCAATGCTCCAGCATGGTGGTGCGCGAGAACTCGTAATCCTTCGAGTTTCCCTCGTAGGCCTTGCGACGGTAGATCAGCTGCATGATCGTGACGGCGTTGTCGCGACTGATCCGCCGCAGGAACTCGACGTCGGGATCGCCCTGCCATTCGGGCGGCAGCTTGGCCAGCAGATTGCGGGTCGCGGCCTTGGCCTTGCGGATCTCGATGGTCACGTCGGTGTTGAGCCGGGTCCGGCTGGAGAAGCGGATGTCCTTCTCGCGCTCGGCCGCCTCGATCAGCGTGCGGGGCATGGCTCCGCGCGCGGAGAACAGATCGACCTGGAACACCAGCAGGTCGCGCTGGCTCTCCTCGTCGAGGACGTATTGCAGCGGTGTGTTCGAGACGATGCCGCCGTCCCAGTAGGGCTCGCCGTCGATGGTGACCGGCGGGAATCCCGGGGGCAAGGCCCCGGAGGCCATGATGTGCTCGGGGGTGATGCGGTCGCACCGGTTGTCGAAATAGGCGAAGTTGCCGGTGCGCACGTTGACGGCGCCGACGCTGAGCCGGGTTCGGCCTTCGTTGATCAGATCGAAATCCACGAACCGCTCCAGCGTCGCCCTGAGCGGCCCCGTCTCGTAGTAGCTCAGGGCCTCCGGCGCGCCGGCGGGATAGAGGGTGGCGGGAGGGACGCGGGGGCTGAAGAAACCGGGCACGCCGAAGGTGGCGATCCAGCCCGCGCTCGCCTCGTTGAACGCCGCCCGGGCCTTCTCGCCCGGGAACCAGGGAACCCCGGTCACCGCCGAGGAAACGAGTTCCCAGAAGGCCCTCATCCGCTCGACGCGGCGCTCGGGCGGGTTGCCCGCGATGAGAGCCGCGTTGATGGCGCCGATGGAGATGCCCGCGATCCAATCCAGGGTGCGGCCGTCGGCGGCCAGCGCCTCGTAGATCCCGGCCTGATAGGAGCCGAGCGCTCCGCCGCCCTGAAGTACGAGGACGTTGGATTCTCCGCTGGGAAATGCCGTCACGACCAGGGCCCTCTCAATCCTCCGAAGCGGGTGTCGCCTCGGCGGGTCTCCCGAGCCGACCCGCCGCCCGCGACCCAACCGATGGTTGCTCGATCCGGGTGACGCCACCATGACGCAGGGCCACCGTGATCGCCATCCAGGGGCGGGACGAACCGCGCTCATTGTCAGCCGAGGTGGGACCGAGGCCCCTCGCAGGACGCACCGATGGTTGACAGGCGGGGCTGCTTCGCCAACACCCCCCGCCCAGTCGCGGCTTTTGCCGCACGCCCTCCGCCGCGATCGTCCCTGACCCGGCCGCCCCGCGCGCGAGGGCGACGAACAAGGATCCCTGACCCATGTCGGTGACGCGCTCCTATCTCGATTTCGAGAAGCCGGTGGCCGAACTCGAATCTAAGTTGGAGGAGCTGAAGACCATGGCGGCGCGCGACGGCGCGGTCTCGATCAGCGAGGAGGTCGGACGCCTGGAGGCCAAGGCCGCCGCCGCCCTGTCCGACATCTATGCCGGGCTGACGCCCTGGCAGAAGACGCAGGTCGCCCGGCATCCGCAGCGGCCGCACTTCATCGATTACTGCGCCGGCCTGATCACGGATTTCACGCCCCTGGCGGGCGACCGGGCCTTCGGAGAGGACCAGGCCATCGTCGGCGGGTTCGGGCGCTTTCGCGGTCGTCCGGTCTGCGTCCTGGGACAGGAGAAGGGCTCCACCACCGAGACCCGCCTGCGGCACAATTTCGGCATGGCCAAACCGGAGGGCTACCGCAAGGCCGTGCGCCTGATGCAGCTCGCCGACCGCTTCGGCCTGCCCGTCCTAGCCTTCGTCGACACGGCCGGCGCCTTTCCAGGCATCGAGGCCGAGGAGCGCGGACAGGCCGAGGCCATCGCCCGCTCGACGGAAGCCTGCCTCGCGCTCGGCGTGCCGAACATCGCCGTCATCATCGGAGAGGGAGGATCGGGCGGGGCCATCGCGCTGGCCACCGCCAATCGGGTCCTCATGCTCGAGCATGCCATCTACGGCGTGATCTCACCGGAGGGCGCCGCCTCGATCCTGTGGCGCGACCAGGGCCGCGCCGCCGACGCCGCGACCGCCATGAAGATCACTGCGCAGGACCTGCTGCGCCTTGGAATCATCGACGGCATCATCCCCGAGGCCACCGGCGGGGCGCATCGCGGTCGGGAGGCCGCCATCGAGGCCGCCGGTTCTGCCATCGTGGCGGCTCTGACCGAGTTCCAGGGCCTGAGCCCCGACGAGATCCGCGACCGCCGAGCCGCCAAGTTCCTCGACATCGGGCGAAAGCTCTGAGGCACGGTAGACTAATGCGACACCTTGCCGCATCCGAGCTTTGGAACCAATCGGACTTCTTCCCCCAAAGGCGGGCCTGATTTCCGCCACACCTGTGCCGACCGGCGAGGCCGGGAAAGCCCTGCGGAATCAAGCCGGCTGGTGGCCCTGAACCCGTCTGCGGGGAAGCCCGGGTCCAATTGCGGCAGGATCGGGGAGATCGAGGGATCGTGACCGCAATCCACATGCGGCCGGGCCGGCCCGCCGCGTCGCCTTGCGGTAACAACCGGGTAAGTTTAACGACGCTAAGGGGTTGGGGAGTGGCATTCCAGGGGTGAGCCCCCGGAACGCGTGACTGAGGATAGGTTCCCCATGGCTATGCGCCCGCTCGTGGCCGCCGGTTTCGCTTTGCTCGCCCTGTCGCTCGGCGCCTGCCAGGACGGTTCGACGGGCGGCGGCGTTCCGCTTCGGGCCCTCGCCCCGGTGTCTCCCAAGACCGTTGCGCTCATGACCCAGAAGGGCATGTCGCAGAACGACCCGATCCTGATCCGCGCCTTCAAGAAGGAAGCGGAGATGGAGGTGTGGAAGCGGGCCTCCAACGGCCAGTACGCGCTGCTCAAGACCTTTCCAATCTGCCGCTGGTCGGGCCAACTCGGTCCGAAGACCAAGCAAGGCGACCGACAGGCCCCCGAGGGGTTCTACACCGTGACTCCGGGTCAGATGAACCCGAACTCGTCCTATTACCTCTCGTTCGATACCGGCTATCCGAACGCCTACGACCGGGCCAATGGGCGCACCGGCAACTACATCATGGTCCACGGCACCTGCTCGTCGGCCGGCTGTTTTGCCATGACCGACGAGTCGATGGGTGAACTCTACGCCCTCGCGCGCGACTCCTTCGCGGGTGGACAGCGCGCATTCCAGTTTCAGTCCTATCCCTTCCGGATGACGGCGGCGAACATCGCCAAATTCCGCAATGACCCGAACGCGCCGTTCTGGAAGAACCTCAAGGAGGGGTCGGATTATTTCGAGGCCCTGCGCGAGGAGCCGCGCGTGGGCCTCTGCGGCACCAAGTATGTCTTCGGCGGGGCCGATGCGGCGGCCGGCTCCTGCGCACCCAAGGTCGATCCGATGGTCGCCGAGAAGCGTGAGCGCGACAACCGCGAGGTTGCCGACCTCATCGCGAAGGGCACGCCGGCCACCCGCCTCGTCTATGACGACGGCAGCCAGAACCCGGTGTTCCGCAGCCAGCAGACCCCCGCCAACACCCTGACCTTCGCGAGCCTCGGCAAGCCCGAGCCGGAATTGCCGATCGACCCGAAGGAATATGCCCAGCATCGGCTCGGCGACGTCAGCCGCCCCGAGAGCCTGGCGGCCGGCGAGCGCGAGATCGAGGTCGACGCCAAGGGCCGCCCGGTGATGATGGCGACCGCCGCTACGATTCCGACCAAAGCCGCCGCCGCGAACCTGTCCAGGAAGGGCGCCGGCCCGGCGGCAAAGCCCGAGCCCGTGGTGGCCGAGCCCGCCAAGCCCGCCCGCGTGATGGTGGCGGATGCGGACGGCGACCCGGCCGCCTACAAGAAGGTGCTCGGGAACCTGTTCAGCAACGGCACACCGGCGACCCCGGCCACCGATGCCGCCACCGTGCCGGCCGTCGCCGCGACGCCTGAGGTCGGCGCGGCCAAGCCCGCACAGAAGCACGCGCCGGCGAAGGCCGCCCATGCCGCGCTGACCCCGACCAAGACGGGCAAGCCCGCGGACGACAAGGCGGTGAAACCGGCCTCGAAGGTGATCTCGTCCATCGGCGCCTCGCCGAAGACCACGGGGTCCACCACGCCCAAGAACTGACGCGGCCGACCCGGATCATTCCGGCTCAGCGCGTGCCGAGGAGCATCGCTCCGAAGCCGAGGAAAATCCCACCGGTGATGCGGTCGAAGGCACGCCGCAGCGCCGGACGGGTCAGCGACGCGGCGAGCCGCCGGCCGCCCAGGGCATAGACTCCGTACCAAAACAGTTCCGCCCCCGCGAAGGTGCCGACGAGGATCGCGAATTGCGGCGCTTGCGGTCGCGCCGGATCGACGAATTGCGGCAGGAAGGCGCTGGCAAAGAGCAGGAGCTTGGGGTTGCTCAGACCGATGAGCAGTCCGTCACGATAGAGCCGCCTCAAGTTCACCGATGCCGGTGCACCCGCGGCGCCGGGCAGTTCCAGCGCCCCGTCGTGGCCGCGCCAAGCCCGGATGCCGAGGATGACCAGGTAGGCGACGCCGGCGTAGCGCAATCCGTTGAACAGCACGGGCGACGCGAGGAGAACCGCACTCAATCCGGCGGCGGAGGCGACGAGCACCAGGATGACGGCGCTGAGGCAACCTGCCATGGCGGCGACACTGCGGCGGAGACCGACGCGGACGCTGCGAGCCAGAACATGGAGCATGTTCGGGCCGGGCGTGCCGGACAGGAGGAAGACGGCGCTGAGGAACAGCCACCAGGTCTGAAAGGTCACGGCCGGGCACTCCTGATCGCGTACGCTCCGACGCGACGATCGCTCCCGTCCTATCAGGCCTTCGCACGGCGTGACGCCCCCGCCGACACGCGGGGCAGCCGAGCGTGCAACGAAAAAAGGGCCCCGCGAGGGACCCTTCTCTCCATCGATCAGAGCGATCGATTACATGCGGCGCATCATCCGGCGATCCATACGACGGTGCATCATGCGGCGCTCCATATCGCGGCGCATCATCCGACGCTCCATGCGACGGTGCATCATGCGACGCTCCATCCGGCGCTCCATGCGCATCTGCACCGTGGACACGGTCTCGGGGGCGGTCACGCCGATCGGGGCGCCGGGAGCGGCAGAGGCGGAGGTGGCGAGGCTGGCACCGCCGAGCGAGGCGAGCACGGCGAAAGCAAGGGTCAGTTTCCTCACGTGAAGACTCCCATTCTTTTGTGTCCGAGCGCGGCACCCGGTTTGTTCCGAGGCCACAGGGCCTGGGAAAATCTGTCGCGCACCGGAGTACGCGGCGGACCCCGTTCCGGTCCGCCGCTATCCCAACCCGCAAGTCAGAGATTCGTTTCCTCGAAAGCCCGGACCCATTCAGCACAAATTCCCGAGCGCACGATGTCGTCGAGGGTAAATTCCACCACAGGCACCGGCATCATCCGGCTCTTGATGAGGTGGATGACGGTCCGGAGGCCGGACGTCTCGCGCAGGTCCGTCTGGGACACGTCGCCGTTGATGATCACCTGGCAATCGTCGCCGATGCGGGTGAGGAACATCTTGATCTCGGCCGTAGTGGTGTTCTGTGCCTCGTCGAGGATCACGAGGCAGTTCTTGAAAGTGCGTCCGCGCATCACCTCGAAGGGCACCACTTCGATGTCGCCGGTCTTGACCGCGATCTCGAAGGCGGCCTCGCCCATGCGCTCCTTCATGGTCTCGGTGAGGGGCGCGACCCAGGGGGCGATCTTCTCTTCCAGGGTCCCGGGAAAGAAGCCCAGCGAGCGGCCGGAGGGTACGTTCGGGCGGGTGATGATGACCTTGGCGATGCGGCGCTGGCGGAGCTGGTCCGCGGCGCGGGTGCCGGCGATGTAGGTCTTGCCGGTGCCGGCGGGCCCGAGGACGATGACTTGCTTGTGGAGGGCGAGGGCGTCGAGATACTGCGCCTGCCGGTCGGTGAGTGGTTGGATCGGACTGAGATTACGTTCTTCGTCGAAACGGGTCTTGTGTAGACGGACCGGACGGTCCTCAACGAGTTCAAGTCGTGTACGGCGTCTTTTCATCGATCAACACTCCAACCGGACTTGCCAACCTGGATTCAATCTGAGCCTGACTTGCTGAACTTGCTTCGCGTCATCTTACAACCGATCCCGTTCCGGCGATCCTTTCTGCTTCGCCCGCTTCACAGCCAATCCGGATCTTGCCCGTGAGTTCCGGCAAGGACCATCGTGCCTGTGGATGCCCGTCGCGACCCGGCGGGCCGCGGACCGTTGCGTTGCACGCACCATGCCGCGACGGGCGCGACAGGGGCGTGACAACCACTATTCTTGGCAATGATGTAAAAAGTCTGCGCTGATCCTGGCGCGCCGGGTGCAATGCAGCAACGACGTCGATTGCGTCGGCCCTGTGTCGGCAAAGACGCAGTTTCGGCCCTCATCGGTCGCGCCCCCCGGCGCTTCGCCGGGGCCTCGGGGATCAGGCCGCCTGGATGAAGCTGTCCAGCACCATCTTGCGGCCGGCCTTGTCGAAATCCACCGTGAGCTTGTTGCCGTCCACACCCGCGACGGTGCCGGGACCGAACTTGGTGTGGAACACCCGCATGTCGACCGAGAAGGCCGACGGCGCTCCGGTCGACGTGGCGATCAGTTCGCCCTCGATCTGGCGTGGTCCGCCGCGCGCCGCGGGAGCGCGGTTGCCGACGCCGAAGCCGTTGGGGTTCGCCTTGGCGTACTGCGCCGTGTTGGCCTGCGCCCGCTGCCAGCCCGGCGTGCCGTAGGACGAGCCGAACGGAGTCGGGTTGCGATCGAAACGCGACGCGCCGGCCGAGAAGTGTGCGGGTGCGTCGAGCACATCGACGCTGTCCTCGGGAAGCTCGTCGATGAAGCGGCTCGGGACGGTGGAGGACCACAGGCCGTGGATGCGCCGGTTGACCGCGAAGGACAGCTTGGCGCGCTTGCGGGCCCGGGTGAGGCCAACATGGGCGAGGCGGCGCTCCTCTTCCAGTCCGGCGCGGCCGCTCTCGTCCAGCGCGCGCTGGTTCGGGAACAGGCCGTCCTCCCAGCCGGGCAGGAACACGGTGTCGAATTCCAGGCCCTTGGCGGCGTGGAGCGTCATCAGCGAGACGCGGTCGGCCCCCTCCTGCTCGCTCGCCTCCATCACCAGGGAGACGTGCTCGAGGAAGGCCGCGAGATCGGGGAACTCCTCCATGGAGCGCACGAACTCCTTGAGGTTTTCTAGGCGCCCGGCCGCGTCGGCGGACTTATCCTTCTGCCACATCTCGGTGTAGCCGGATTCCTCCAGGATGGTCTGCGCCACCTCGGAATGCGGCTGCGTACCCACCAGGCGCGACCACCGTGAGAAGCTCTCGACCAGGGCCCGCACGCCGGAGCGGGCGCGGGGCTTCAGCTCGTCGGTCTCGACCACGAGCCGGGCCGCCTGAAGCAGCGGCACCCGCTCGGCGCGGGCATAGGCGTGGAGCGCCTGCAGGGTGGCGTCGCCGAGGCCCCGCTTCGGGGTGTTGAAGATGCGCTCGAAGGCGAGGTCGTCGGCCGGGTTGGCGGTGACGCGCAGATAGGCCAGCGCATCGCGGATCTCGGCCCGCTCGTAGAAGCGGGGCCCGCCGATGACCCGGTAGGGCAGCCCGAGCTGGACGAAGCGGTCCTCGATCTCGCGCATCTGCGCCGAGACGCGCACCAGCACGGCGATCTCCGACAGCGGATGCTGCTTGGCCTGAAGGCTCTCGATCGCTTCCGCGAGTTGGCGCGCCTCCTCCTCCGAATCCCAGGCGCCGGAGACCGTCACCTTCTCGCCGGCGACATCCTCGGTGCGCAGGGTCTTGCCCAGGCGCCCCTCGTTCTTGGCGATGAGGCCGGAGGCGGCGCTGAGGATGTGGCCGGTGGAGCGGTAGTTGCGCTCCAGGCGCACCACCACGGCGCCGGGGAAGTCGTGTTCGAACCGCAGGATGTTGTCGACCTCGGCCCCGCGCCAGCCATAGATCGACTGGTCGTCGTCGCCCACGCAGGCGACGTTGCGGTGCCCCTGGGCCAGCAGGCGCAGCCACAGGTACTGAGCGACGTTGGTGTCCTGATACTCGTCCACCAGGATGTAGCGGAAACGGCTCTGGTAGTTTTCCAGGACGTCGGGGTTCTCGCGCCAGAGCTTGAGGCAGAGCAGCAGAAGGTCGCCGAAATCGGCGGCGTTCAGGGTCAGAAGCCGGGCCTGGTAGGCCGAATAGAGCGTGCCGCCCTTGCCGAAGGCGAAGGCCTGGGCCTCGCCCGGGGGCACCTGCTCGGGCAGGAGGCCGCGATTCTTCCAGCCGTCGATGGCCGAGGACAGGGCGCGTGCAGGCCAGCGCTTCTCGTCGATGTTCTGGTCGACGATGACCTGCTTCATCAGGCGGAGCTGGTCGTCCATGCCCAGGATCGTGAAGTCCGAGCGCAGGCCGACCAGCTCGGCGTGTCGGCGCAGGATCTTGGTGCCGATGGAATGGAAGGTGCCGAGCCAGGGCATGCCCTCGCCGGCCGGGCCGATGAGCCCGCCGATGCGGTGCTTCATCTCGCGGGCGGCCTTGTTGGTGAAGGTCACCGAGAGGATGTCGAAGGGTCGCGCCTTGCCCGTGGCGATGAGGTGGGCGATGCGCGTCGTCAGCACCCGGGTCTTGCCGGTACCGGCGCCGGCAAGCACCAGGACCGGGCCATCCGTGGCCTCAACGGCGCGGCGCTGCTCGGTGTTCAGCCCTTCGAGATAAGGGCTCGCCTGCGGCCGCAGGGAGGCCATGGCACGGGCGGCGATGGAGGTCGGGGCGGCGTCGGAGGCGGAAGCGCCGGCCGCGTCGAGAGGCTTCGTCATCGCGCATCCCTGGACCAAAACGCGAACGGCGTCGAGAGTGATGCCAGTCCCCTCCCGGTCTTCGGGGGTCGGCCGACCGGTCGGTGCCGTTCGGGACGTGCGGCAGGATGCCGAGATTCGGGAAGCCGCCTTTCCATCGACGCGCGGTCTCACCAGATCAGGACGAAACCCCACCGAACAAGGACGTTCCGATGCTTAGCCCCCGCCTGTTCTTCGTTGCCGGCCTCGCGCTCCTGACGGCCGGCCCGGCCCTGGCGCAATCCTCGCGCGCCATCGACAGCCTCAACGCCACCAACGACCGGCTCTCCGACCGCAGCCAGCTGCGCGGCATCGAGCAGCGCCAACAGTTCGACACCAACCAGACGCGGATGCAGATCCAGCGCAGCGACCTGTTCCGGCCGAGCGCACCCGCGGCACCGATCGTGGTTCCGGGCCGGCGCTGAGCTGCGGCCGGGCCGGGATCGGCGGGACTGACGCAGGCCTCGTGTCGGACGGAGCGACTTTGACCGCGCCAGGGCTCTGGCGCGCGTCGGCCTCCCCTGTGCTATGTCCGCGAACGGAGCAGGGGCGAGCCCCCGGGTGACGAGGCGGAACAAACACGGTGCGTGACATCCTGACCGCGCTGGCGGGCGCCGTCATCCTGCTCCTCGTTGCGGCCCTCGCCGTCCCACCCTTCGTGGCCTGGGAAAGCTATCGCGCCACCCTCGACCGCACGATCAGCCGCTCGCTGGGCGTGACGGCGCAGACGGAGGGCCGGATCGGCGTCCGCCTCCTTCCCTCGCCCAGGCTGAAGCTCGATCGCCTCCGGCTCGGCGCCGCCGCCGGATCGGCGCCGAAGCTCGATCACCCGCTCCTCGATCTCCAGGGCGTCAGGGCCGAACTTGCACTGGCACCCCTGCTGAAGGGCGAGATCCGCTTCACCGAGACCCGGATCGGCCGGGCCGAGGTCAAGCTGCCGGTCACCGACGGTGAGGCCATACTGCTGCCGGCCCGCGGCTTGGCGGAGGCCCTGCGGCGCGACCTCGCCATCGAGGATCTGACGATCCGGCAATTCGTCCTGACAACCCAGGTGCCGGCGACGGGGCGGACCGAGCAGTTCTATGCCGAAGCCCTGCAGATCTCGGCCCCGGCGCTGGGCGGACCCTGGCGCGCGGAGGGAACCAGTCGCGGCGTACCTTTCCGGCTCTCGACGGGCGAGATCGGGTCCGACGGCGTCAGCGTGAAGATCGCCGGCGGTGGCGATACGCAGCCGCGCTTCGAAGCCGATGCCCGTCTCAGCCTTGCGCCCGCCGGAACGGGCGCGTCCGGTCGGCGCTTGGCGACCGCGGTCGCGGAAGGCAGCGCCCGCATCGTCGTCGGGCCACCGGTCCAGGCGGCAGGCGCCTATCTGCCGTTCTCTCTCGGAGGCAAGTTCACCGGGCGCGGCCTCACAGCCCGGTTCACCGATGTCGCCCTGGAGATCGATCCCGGCGGACAGGCCCTGCGCCTCGGCGGCACGGGGCAGCTCGACCTGAAGCAATGGCGCGCCGGCCTCGCCCTCTCGACCCGGCGCCTCGACCTGGATGCCTTCCTGACCTCGGCGGCCGGACAGGCGCTGATCGCGCGCGGCGTTCCGGCGATCGGCGGCCGGAACGGCTTCGGCCTGCCCGTGATGGTCGATCTGGACCTCGCGGTGGAGAGCTTGGCCCTCGGCCTCGACGAATGGTCGCGGCTCGCCGCCAGCGGCACCCTCGACCGCACCGGCGGGGTCGTCCTGCGTCGGCTCGACGTGACCGCGCCGGGTGCGGCGGTGCTCGGGGCCAGCGGCGAGATCGACACCGAAGCGGGCCTGCGCTTCACTGGACGGTTGTCCGTCGACGCCCCGGCCTCCGACAGCTTCGGCCGCTACCTGCGCCGTCTCGGGTTCGAGGGTCCGGCCGTGGCCGTGATGGATGGCCGACCGGTCCAGTTGGCCACCGATCTGTCGGTGGACGCCTTGACGGTGTCGCTGCGCAACCTGCGGCTCGGCCTCGGCGAGGCGCGCGTCACCGGGAATGCCCGCTACGCGGCAGCCGACGGCGCTCATCGGGGGCGGTTTGATGCGCAACTGGTCGCGCAGGGCCTCGACATCGCGACCCTGCCGGTCCTCGGAGGCACGCTGGCCGACCTACGGGGCCACGATGTCGGGCTCACCCTCCTGGCCCGCGACGTCCGCTACGGCCCGTCCGGCGCGCATTCGGGTGGCGGCACCATCGCGGCCAGCCTCCAGTCGGACGGCCCGAGCCTCGTGGTCGACAGCCTCGACATCAGCGATCTGGCAGGCGCCAACGCCAAGCTGTCGGGACGCATCGATCCGGACGGCACGGGCCGGATCGCCGGGCGGGTCTCGGCGGCGGTGGCCGCCCCCCTGTTCGCGCTCCTCGACCGGGTCTGGCTGGCGGAAGCCCAGCGAATCCCGGCCTTCCTGCGCGCCGGAGCCCTCGACCTTGCCGTCAGCCTCGAACGGGATGCCGGCACGGCCGATACCCTCCGGGTCGCCGCCAAGGGCGAGGCCGCCGGTGGCCCCCTCGACCTCGACCTCCGGAGCCGTTCCGGCCGCATCGACAGCCTGGACCTCACCCTCGCGACGGCGGATGCGGGAACCTGGCTCGAACGCCGCGACATCCCGGCCCTGCGGCGCCCCGGCCGCCTTCGCCTCGTCGGTACGCCCGGCCCTGCCGAAGCCGATGGCAGACCGTTCGGGCTCGCCCTGCGGGTCAGCGGGTCCGTCGCCGACGTCACGATCGCGACGGTGCAGCCCGTCCTGCTGGACGGCCGCGAGAGCCTGCCCAGCGCCGGCGAACTGCACCTCAGCCTGCCGGACGTGGCGCCGTTCCTGACCCTCGCCGGCAGTGCCGTGCCGATCCCGGGTCCACTTCCGGCCGAGCTCGGCTTGCGCCTGTCCCGGGCCGGGCCGGATGCACGGGTGGGCCTCGTCGGCCGAGTCGACGGCGCGCCGGTGTCGGCCGACCTCACGCGCACGCCGGAGGGCGAGATCCACGGCAGCGCCAGCCTCGCGCGCCTGTCGCTGCCGCTCCTGGCCGCCGCCACGGTCCTGCCGTCCGAACCGTCCAAGGCCGCGGCCTCCGATCCGGCCAGCGCGCGCTTCGCGCCGGTTCCGGCCGCGCAAGCCTCCATCTCCCTCGCCCTCCGGGTCGATACCCTGGACCTCGGACGCGGACTGGTCGCGACCGGCGCAGCCCTGGGCGTCAGCCTCGACGGGGAGACCCTGACCCTCCGCGACCTCGACGCGACCCTCGCGAAAGGTCGGGTCGCCGGCAGCGCGACCGTGACGCGTCAGGGCGGCGGCGCGGCCGTTTCGGGCGAAGGCACGCTCACCGATGCGGCGATCTCCGGCCTTGCCGGTGGCGGCCCCGTGGCGGGTCGCGTTACGGCGCAACTGCGCTTCGGGGCCTCCGGTACCAGCCTCACCGGCCTGATGAACAATCTCGGCGGCAGCGGAGAGATCACTTTGGCGGGCCTCAGCCTGCCGGGTGCCGATCCGGCGGGACTCCAGCGGGCGGTGACGCGAGTGCTCGGGGAAGACGATCCCCTTCGCGAGGGGCGGCTCCAGGCCCTCGTGGTGGAAGAACTCGGCGCAGGTCCACTGACGGTGCCGGGGCCGGTCTCCAGCCCGGCAAGCCTCGTCGGCGGAACGCTGCGGGCCGGTCCCCTCACCCTGGAGCTGGGTGTCGCCAAGTGGAGCGGCACCTGGGGCTTCGACCTGCGAACCGCACGTCTCGACGCGCGTGGGACGCTCAGCGCAGGACAGCCGCCGAAAGGCTGGACCGGAGGGAACCCGGCGATCCAGCTCGGTTTCAGCGGGCCGATCCATGCCCCCGAGCGCAGCATCGATGCCGGGCCGGCGACGAACGGCCTTGCGGCCCTGGTGCTCCAGCGCGAACTCGAGAAGATCGAGATCTTCGAGGCCGACCAGAGCGAGCGCCAGCGCCGCCGCGCCCGCATCGAGATGGACAAGGCTCGCGCGGCGGCCCTGAAGGCAGCCGCCGATAAGAGTGCGGCCGAGGAGGCCGCCCGTGAAGCACGGGACGCGCAGGCTCGCGAGGCCGAAGCTGCCCGGGAAGCCGCCCGCGAGGCCGCGCGGCGCCTGCGCCCGGAGGCGGAGGCACCGCAGCCCGAGGCGACGCCTCAGCCCTAGAGTTTGTCAGGGATCAGCGGAAACCGGTGATCCCGACCAGACAAACGGAAACGAGGGGCTCGCGAGTCTGGTTGGTTCAGAATGAACCTGACAGGCTTGAGAAATCCGGCTCAGGCCTTACCGACGGCCCGGAGGGCGAAGGCCTGGATCAAGCCGACCTCTTCGAGGCGGTCGAAGCGTCCGGCCGCGCCGCCGTGGCCCGCCTCCATGTTGATGCGCAGCAGGATCGGGCCGCCGCCGGTCATGGTCGCTCGCAGGCGCGCGACCCATTTGGCCGGCTCCCAATAGGTCACCCGTGGGTCGGTCAGTCCGCCAAGCGCCAGGATGGCCGGGTACGGCTTCGCCGCGACGTTGTCGTAGGGCGAGTAGGACAAGATCGTCTCGAACGCCGTCAGGCTCTCGCGTGGATTGCCCCATTCGGGCCATTCGGGCGGCGTCAGCGGCAGTTCGCCGTCGAGCATGGTGTTGAGAACATCGACGAAGGGCACGTCTGCGACGATGGCGGCGAAGAGTTCCGGCGCAAGGTTGGCCACCGCCCCCATCAGCATGCCGCCGGCCGAGCCGCCATGGGCCACGATGCGGCCCTCGGCCGTGTAGTTCGCCTCGATCAGCGTCCGGGCGCAGGCGACGAAATCCGAAAACGTGTTGGGCTTCTTCTCGCGCTTGCCATCGAGATACCAGCGCCAGCCCTTCTCGGTCCCGCCGCGCACGTGGGCGATGGCGTAGACGAACCCGCGATCGACCAGCGACAGGAGGTTGGTGCGGAAAGCCGCCGGCATCAGCGTGCCGTAGGAGCCGTAGCCATAGAGCAGCAGCGGCGCCGAGCCGTCGAGGGGACAGTCACGGCGGTGCAGCAGCGAGATCGGCACCGTCTCGCCGTCCGGCGCCGTGGCGAAGAGACGGCGGGTGACGTAATCCTCCGGCTTGTGCCCGCTCGGCACGGTCTGCCGCTTCCGCAACTGCCGCGCCCGGGTCACGCAGTCGTAATCGTAGGTCTCGGCCGGCGTCGTCATCGACGAGTAGGTGAAGCGGATCACCGCCGTCTCGAACTCGTGGCCGGGCTGGAGACCCAGCGAATAGGCTTCCTCGGCGAAGGCCACCACGTGCTCGCTGCCCTGCGTGTCGCGCACGACGATCCGAGGGCGTGCATTCTCGATCTCGAGACGGACCAGATGGTCAGCGATCACGTGCTGATGGCGGATCATCACGCCCGGTCGATGGGCGATGACGTCGGTCCAGTTCTCGCGCGCCGGCGCTTCCAGGCGGGCGGTCACGATCTTGAAGTCCTCGGCACCCTCCGCGTTGGTGAGGATGAAGAGGTGATTGGCCCAGTTCTCGACCGAATAGATCAACAGGGGCTGGCGCGGCTGCACCACCATCAGGGTTCCGTCGGGCACCCGCCGGTCCAGCAGATGGACCTCCGAGGTCTCGTGATCGCTGGCGGTGACCGTTAGAAAATCGCCCGACTGCGTCTCCTCGATATGCACGAAGAAACCGGAATCCGGCTCCTCGTAGACGAGGGTGTCGGCCTCCTGCCCGGTGCCGATCCGGTGGCGCATGACCCGGGCGGGGCGATGGTTCTCGTCGACGGCGACGTAGAAGAACGCCTGGTTGTCGGCCGTCCAGACGACCTCACCGGTGGTCGCCTCGATGCGGTCGGGCAAATCCGCTCCGGTCTCGAGCGTGCGGACCTGGATGGTATGCAGTTCCGATCCCTTGGTGTCGGCGCTCCAGGCCAACAACGCGTGATCCTCGGAATGGACCGCCGAGGCGATCTCGAAGAAGGCGAGCCCCTCCCCCTCTCGATCCCCATCGAGAAGGATCACTTCCCCCTCCTCCGGTCCGCCATCCGCCGCCGTCTCAGCCCCCTGACCCGGCATGACGACGACGGTGCGCGGGCGCCGGCACACCAGCGGATGCTGGCCGCCCTCACGATGCCGGGTGTAATAGGCATAGGGTCCGTCCGGCTCGGGCACGCTGCTGTCATCCTCGCGGATGCGCGCCCGCATCTCGGCGACGAGCGTCCGGCGCAGGTCCGCGCTCTCGGCAAGGGCCGCTTCCGAGTAGGCGTTTTCAGCCGCCAGATACTCCCGAATACTATCGGGCAAAGCGGCAGGATCTTTCAGGACGTCGCGCCAATTGTCAGCCTTCAGCCAAGCGTAATCATCGCTCAACACACGACCGTGAACCTCGTAGCTGTGCGGCCTCACATCCGCGATGGGAGCAACGGAGGGCGTGGAAATTGATGCGGACTGGGACGCCATCGCGAAAATCCTGTCACAGGTGCGTGAGAAAGGGCCGTCTCGGTCCCTTCGTCCTGCCATGTGGCCCGGACGAGGCCGACAGGCAAGCAGCCCGGAGACAGGCTCACCCTCTGCCGGATCGGCACGGACAAGATTGCCAAATCGACCCGCCAAGTGGCCCGAGACCATCCCCCAATGGTTTCGATGTCAAATTCTGGTGATCAGAGATTGTTGAAATATTGTTCTAAGGTGTTGCTTAAGATTACCGAAGACGCGCATTGCCGTCTTGCGACCTGATCAGGAATAGCATATCCAGAAATCGTGGCGGGCGAAGTTGCTGCGCATTCTATAGCGCATGCGGGACAGATGGCGACGCGGCGGAACCGATCCGCAGAGCCTATGGGCGTGGACGCGCAAGCGTCCGAACTCCCTGTAACCCTTTCAAACGCATCGCATTAGGAGAATTCTTCCGATCATGAGCGACATCGAACATTCTGCGGATTATGTCGAGCTGACCGTCGACATTGTTTCAGCTTATGTGAGCAACAACCCGGTGCCTTCCGGTGAGCTGGCGCAGTTGATCACGCAGACTCACAGCGCTCTGAAGCAGATTGCCACCGGTCAGATCGAGGCGAAGGCATCGTCTGCACCGCTTCAGCCTGCAATCTCCGTGAAAAAATCCATCACGGCAGACCATATCATCTGCCTGGAAGATGGGCGGACCTTCAAGTCGCTGAAGCGTCATCTGCGCGCGAAGTACGACATGAGCCCGGAGCAATACCGCGCCAAATGGGGCTTGCCGTCCGATTATCCGATGGTTGCTCCGAATTACGCCAAGGCGCGCTCCGCCCTCGCGAAGGCGATCGGCCTTGGCCAGACCCGGAACGGGAATTACGACGAAGCCGCCTGAACAGGCCGCGACCGGCCTCCGGTCGATGCGATCGCTACCGCGGCGGGGGTGTCGACCCCCGTCTCGGGGACCGATCCCAGGATTGTCTGGTCCGGGCGCCGACGATGCGCCAACCCGGAATCGCTTTCCTGGAAAACGCGTCAAGACTTGATCTAGGCTTTTTTTCCCTTACTATCGAGGGCATGGCGCTTGCCCGCCACCGTTCTGAGTAATGGAACAAATCATGAACAAATCTCGCTCGACCCCGCCTGTCGCCATCACGACCCCGTCGACCGACCGCGGCACCGGACGTGATCCGTCCGCTCATCCCGAGGGGACGGCGATCGGCCCGGAGGCCAGGCGTCTGCTCGCGGCTTTGGCACCGGAAGGCTCCTATGCGCTTCCCGATTCCACCGACGCCGAGGGCTGGATCGTTCGAGAGGGAGGCAAAGGGATTTCGGTGGGAGGCGGCCGGTTCCGCCAGGGCGCAGGGGCCGAACTGCTGGTTCGGGATCTCGCGGAACGCGGCACGGGCCGGCGTGCCCGGCTGACGATCAGTCCGGCCGGACGCGCCCGCTTGCGGCGCGAGAGCGCGGGCGCCCATCCGCCCTATCTCGCCCAGCATCTCGAACTCGTGGGACGGGGTCCCGGGCCAGACCGACCCGTCCGGGACGCCACGGAAAGTCCTCTCGCCTGGATGGCACGCCGACGCGACCGCGACGGTACGCCTCTCATCGACGCGGCCTGCTTCGAGGCGGGCGAGCGCCTGCGCCGCGATCTCGCGGGGGCGGCGCTCATGCCTCGGATGGGACAGGACTGGAGTGGCGTGAAGGTCGATGGTTCGGGTCCGCGCGATCCGGCCGCCGGGTCCGACGCGATGCTGGCTGCGCGCCAGCGCGTGCGTGCAGCCCTCGGTGCCGTCGGCAACGACCTGTCCGGATTGCTGATCGACCTCTGCGGCTTCCTGAAGGGGCTGGAGCGGATCGAGGCGGAGCGGCGATGGCCGGCACGCTCGGCCAAGGTTGTCGCTCGCATCGCCCTGGCACGGCTGGCCGAGCATTATGGCCTGGAGCGCGAGGCCGTGGGGCCGAACCGCAGCCGCCTGCGCCAGTGGCGTGAGCCGGTCGCAGGCTTGAACTGAGGCGGTGCGCCTTGCCTCAGGCAGCCGTGAGACGGACCGCATCCCGGTGGATGCGCTCCGCCATGGCGCGAACGCCGTTGGAGCGCTTCGAGGTGAGATGGGCACCGAGGCCGATCTCCTTGAAGACCTGGAAGACGTCGACCTTTGCGATGTCTTCCGGCGTCTTGCCGTCATGAAGCGCCATCACCAGGGCGATCAGTCCCTTGGTGATGACCGAGTCGCTGGTTCCCCTCAGATGGAGGCGGGGCGGCTCCTGCGAGCGATCGATGTGAGACTCGACCCAGACCTGACTTTCGCAGCCGTGGACCCGATTGTCCTCGGTCAGCATGTCCTCGGGAAACGGCGGCAGGGCACGCCCCAGTTCGATCAGATACTCGTAACGGTCCGGACCCTCATCCAGGATTCCGAAATTGTCGACGATGGTCTCGATGGGTGGAAGCATGGTCCGGGTGGGCTCGCCTGCGTCGGGTGTCTTCTGCGTCGGGTGTCTTCCGCATATAGTCCCTGCGCGCGCCAATGCGATCCTCAGGACGGCTGAGCCAGCACCTCCGGCAATTGCAGTTCCAAGGGCTCGGCGGCGGTGCCGACGCCCCGCACCGCGATCTCGGCCTGCGACGCATAGGCGGCGATCAGGCGCGGACCGAGGTTCGGCACCTCGAGCTTCCCCGGCGCGGCGCCCTCGCCCGCACCGGACACGATGTTCAGCCGCACCGGACCGCCGGCCGCCGCATCGATCTGGATCGCGATGGCGCAGGCGACGGATTCAGCCGTGGTGTCGAGGCACTCGGACACCACTTCGGCCACGATCATGCCGAGGGCATTGGCGGTGCGCGGCTCGACGAGACTGGTCCCGCGTCCGCCGACGGTGACACCGATCCGCCCGGCCCGGCGCAGTTGCCCGAGGCCGGAGGCGAGGCGGTGCAGGTAGTCGCGCAGGTCTATGGAGGCGATGTGCGGCGCTTCGTGCAGGTGCTGCTGCACCAGCGCGATGGCGCGCACCCGTTGCCCGAGCGCCTCGAAACTGCCCCGGCACGGAGCCGGCGCGGCACGCCCGTAGAGACCGATCAGGCTGACCATCACTTGGAGGTTGTTGCGGACGCGGTGGTAGACCTCGGCCAGCAAGGCCTCCTTCTCCACCAGGGCGCGCTCGGAATCCTCCTCGGCGTGCTTGCGATCGGTGATATCGAAGCAGGTGCCCAGGAACCCGACGAAATCGCCGTTCTCCCGCAGGGGCTTGGCCGTATCGAGAAGCCACCGGTACGCCCCGTCGTGACGCCGGAGACGGAATTCGGCCGTGAAAGGCTCCTGCGCCTCGAACGCCTTCGCCACGAGGGCGGCGTGACGCTCCAGGTCGTCGGGATGGAGACCGCGGCGCCAGCCGTGGCCGAGTTCCTCGTCCGGCGACCGGCCGGTGAAGGCCAGCCAGGATTCGTTGTGATGAACGGCGGCGCCGTGATGATCGGCACGCCACATCATCAGGGGCACGAAATCCGCGAAGCGGCGGAACTCGCCGCACCCCATTACGCTCACCGATGCCGCCTCGGTCGACGGTGTGTCCGCGGCCATGATACTTTGATCCACCCGTTCCTGGTACCGACCCCGCCATGGCCAGTGCCGGTCAACGTGCCGGGCATGGGCCCGTTCCGATCCTACGTTGTGACGAACGCCGTCATCCCCAGGGACCTGTGCCGATCGCCGGGAGGCCTGCGTTCAGAGCATGCTGGGAAGGATACGGTCGGGGGGCCGGTGCCCGTCCATGAAGGTCTTGATGTTGATGATGACCTTCTCGCCCATATCGACGCGGCTCTCGTGCGTCGCCGAACCCATATGCGGCAGGAGCACGACCTTACCGGCGCGGGCGAGCTTGACGAGGCGGGGGCTGACCGCAGGCTCCTGCTCGAACACGTCGAGCCCGGCGCCGGAGATGTCGCCGGCCTCGAGCAGGCGCGCGAGGGCGTTCTCGTCGATGACCTCGCCGCGGGCGGTGTTCACCACCACGGCCTCGGGCTTCAGCAGCTTGAGGCGGCGGGCCGAGAGCAAGTGGTAGGTCGCGGGGGTGTGCGGGCAGTTGACCGACACGATGTCGACGCGGGCCAGCATCTGGTCGAGGGATTCCCAGTAGGTCGCGTCGAGGTCGCGCTCGATCTGGGCCGGAACCCGGCGGCGGTTGTGATAGTGGATCTGCAGGCCGAACGCCTTGGCCCGGCGGGCCAGGGCCTGGCCGATCCGACCCATTCCGACGATGCCGAGGCGCTTGCCGGTGATTCGGCGACCCAGCATCCAGGTCGGCGACCAGCCGGTGGTCCAGGCGTCGTCCGGAATGATCCGGGCGCCCTCGGTGACGCGGCGGGCGACCGCGAGGATGAGCGCCATGGTCATGTCGGCGGTGTCCTCGGTGAGGACGCCGGGGGTGTTGGTGACGGTGATGCCGCGCTCCAGGGCGGCGGCCACGTCGATGTGATCGACACCGTTGCCGAAATTGGCGATCAGCCGCAGGTTCGGGCCGGCCTGGGCGAGGAGGCCCGAATCGATCTCGTCGGTGACGGTGGGCACGAGCACGTCGGCTTCGCGCAGGGCCGCCACAAGGGCGTCGGGCGCCAGGGCGGCATCGTCGGTGTTGAGCCGGATCTCGAAGAGCTCGCGCATGCGCGTCTCCACGGCCTCGGGCAGACGCCGCGTGACGACCACGAGCGGCTTGCGCTTCAACGACGACATGCACCCTCCCCGCGCACGGTGTCGCTCGGCGTCCACGTCCGATCCGGCCGAGACCCGGCCCGAGATCCGACGCGGCGGACGACGCCGCAAGCTTACCGTGCGTTAACCACGCACCGGTCAAGACATTCGAGACGACGGGCCGGCAGCCCACAAGGCTGTGGCGACCCCGGGGGTCTTGCGACCCTGTGGGCCTCTCTACCAGAGAGGCGGCGGAACACAATGCACGCCGGGGCCCGCCGCCACCCTGGGGCGACGCCCGCCCCGGACAGCGTGAAGGATCACCGGACGATGCGCGCGCCTGCCCTGCTCCCGACCCTTTCCACCGCCTTGCCGGCCCTGTTGCTCGCCACCCTCCTGTCCACCGGCCCCGTCGCGGCGGCCTCGGCGGCGGGCGCCGGCCCCGACGTCGCGCTCGGGCCGGTGACCAAGCTGCCGCTGCCGCGCTACGCCAGCCTGAAGACCGACCGGGTCAACCTGCGCGAGGGACCCTCGAAGGACCACCGCACCCTCTGGGTGTTCCAGCGGGCGGGGCTGCCGATCGAGATCGTGGCGGAGTTCGAGACCTGGCGTCGCATCCGCGACTCCGAGGGCACCGAGGGCTGGGTGCTGCACTCGCTGCTGTCCGGGCGGCGCACCTCCGTGGTCACCGCCGGAAAGGGCGCGGACAAGAACCCGGACAAGGCCGCCGTGCCGCTCTACGCCAAGGCCGATGCCGCCTCCGGCGAGGAAGCCCGCCTCCAGGCCGGCGTGATCGGCAACGTCAAATCCTGCACCGGGACCTGGTGCCGCATCGTCGTGGCCCTGCCGTCGAAGCGGGGCGACGTCGACGGCTACATCCGCCAGGACCGGCTCTGGGGCGTCTATCCCAACGAGAAGGTCGATTAGGCGATCGGCCCGTCAGGATTTTTGCCTCTCGGCACTGCTGTCAGTCAGAAGTTGTGCCGGTCAGGATTGCCGCATGAAGGTGTCGGGGGTCCCGGTTCCGTCGGTGACGAAGCGGATGTCGCGGGGCTCGCGTCGGGGGGTGTCGACGGAGAGGAACACCATCGGGTGCTCCAAGATCTCGGGCACCGAATGCACCACCCCGCGCTTGAAGAACACCAGCGTGCCGGGGCCGACCGTGACCGGGGCCTCGTCGCCGAACGCCATCCGGCAGCGGCCGGACAGGACGTAGAGGTACTCGTCGCAGGAGGCATGACTGTGGGGCGGCGTCGGGTGGTAGACCCGGAACACCCGGGCGCTCGCGGCCGGATCGTCGGTGAAGCGATGATCCGCCACCATGGTGTCCGAGGTCTCGGGCAGGCGCGCCGCATAGGCCGCCACGTCGAAGACGCCATGCGCCGTCAGGCTGGCCGGGTCCGCCGGCAGGCTTGTCAGGTCCGCCGACAGGCTTGTCGGGTGGTCCGCATTCTCCGCGAGGGTGTCGGTCCGCATCACTCGGGTGCCCCATTCGGTCCTGATGGCGCGGGTTTTCGCGCGCGATGCGCCATCCTAGCGGAAAAAGCGCTGCCCGGGAGCCCGGACGATGGACCGGGGCCGGAACCGGTTCGCAAGTCCGGTTCGCACGACCGGATCGGCTTGCCCAATCCGGCTTGCCCAGTCCGGCTTGCCACGGCGGCGGGTCCCTGGGCATCGTCCACCCGGCGCGGCGCCCCGGGCGCAAGGCCGCAGGCCGGCGAGGGAGCGGGTTTGGCAGGCGGAGCGGACGGAGCGGCCCATGTCGGTGAGTGAACCGGACCTCCTGTCGGCCGACGACGTGATCGATCTCCGCCGCAACGTCGAGGGCGGGCGCGGCACAGTGATCGACGTGACCCGGGCGGAGCGCTCTCGCCTGATGCCGCCGGCCTTCCTGGCAGGCGCCGTCACCCCGGGCCTGCTGCGGCTCTATCACGCCCAGCACGTGGTGCTCGGGACGGCGGTCTACGCGCTGCCCGACGCCGAGATCGTCGGCGAGGGCATGATCCTCACCGAGGGCCGGTTCAACCTCAGCCTCGACCTGCAGACCGACCTCGACTACCTCAACCGCCACCACCGGGGCACGCGCGCCCGGCAGGCCGAGGCCAGGCGCGTCCAAGCCCCCGGCCGGTCGGTGCTGCTCGCCGGCCCCGGTCATCTCGGCTACGGCCACTGGCTCGTCGATTTCCTGCCGAAGCTCCACCTGCTGCGGGCAGCCGGCTACCGGGTCGAGCGCCTGAGCTTCCTGCTGCCCGACGACACGCCCGGCTTCGCCCGGGCCTGGCTGGCGCTCCTCGACATCGGCGAGAGCCAGTGCCGGTTCTACGACCGGACCCGCGACCGCGTGGCCTGCGACGAACTCCTGGTGCCCTCGACGCTGCGGTTCGGCACGCGGGTGTCGCCTCTGTTCGCCGAGGCCGCCGCCGGCCTGCGCCGGGCCGCCCTCGGGCGGGGGCGAGGCTCGCGCACCCGGACGAAGCTGTTCGTGGCGCGCTCGGCCAACGCCCTCACCCACAGCCCCCGGCAGCTGGTGCAGCGGCAGCTGTTCGAAGACCTGGCCGTGGCCCGCGGCTTCACCCGCGTGACACCGGAGCGCCTCGGCCTGCGCGAGCAGGTCGCCCTGTTCCAGTCGGCCGAAATCCTGGTCGGCGAGTACGGCTCGGGCCTGCACGGCTCGATCTTCGCGGAGCCGGGCAGCCTCGTCCTGGCCGCCCGCGACAATCAGGCCGACCTCGGCTTCCTGCAATCGGGCCTCGACGCCGTGATGGGCCATCAGACCGGCTACCTGATCGGCGCCCCCGACCCGGAGGGCGGGGGCGGGTTCTCGGTCGATCCCGCCGACCTCGCCCTGGCCTTCGACTGGCTGAGCTGGCCGCGGGATCGGTGACGGGGGTTTCGGGCCGGCTCAGCGACGCTCCTCGCGCATGTGGGCGACGCCGAGGGCCCTCGGCTCCAGGCTCCGGCCGTCCTGGCGCAGGCAGATCCAGATCATGACCGCGAGGGTGGCCAGGTAGGGCGTCATCAGGAGGAGGTATTGCGGCAGGGCGAGGCCGGCGGCGGCGATGCGGGGGATCAGCGCCTCGATGCCCCCGAACAGGAGTGCGCCCCCGAGCGCCCGCCAGGGCTGCCAGCGGGCGAAGATCACGAGGGCGACGGCGATCCAGCCGCGCCCGCCCGTCATGCCCTCGACCCAGATCTTGGCGACACCGACCGCGAGATAGCCGCCCGCGAGCCCGACCAGTGCCGAGCCGAGGGCGATGGCCCCGTACCGGGTCAGGGCGACGCCGATGCCGGCGGCATCGGCCGCGTCGGGGCCGTCGCCGACGGCCCGCAGCCGCAGCCCGAACATCGTCCGGTTGAGGACATAGGCGACGAGGGCAACGAGGGGGACCGTGGCGAAGACCAGGGGATCGTGCTGGAACAGGATCGGCCCCAGCACCGGAATCTCGGCGAGCGACCCCAGGGGAACGTTGTGCAGGCCCGCCACGGGCCGGCTGGTCCAGCCCGCCCGCGTGGCGATCACGCCGGTCATGCCCTGCGCCAGGAAGACCAGGGCGAGGCCACCGATGACCTGGTTGACCCGCAGCGTCACCACGAGCAGCGCATAGACCAGCGAGAGCAGAGCCGCCGCGAGCGCCGCCACGATCAGCGCGAGGAGCGGATAGTCGCCGACCCCGAGCAGAACGCCGATGCCGCTCATGGCGCCGATGAGCAGGAAGCCTTCGGCCCCCAGGGAGAGCACGCCGGCCTTCTCGGTGATGATGAGGCCGAGCGCGGCGAGCGCGTAGGGCAGCGCGAAGATCGGCACGTTGGCCAGCCAGTTGACGAGGAAGTCAAACATCGGGACGCCTTCCCGGCACCCATCGCACCCGGTGCCGCAAGAAAAAATCGGAGGCGGCGACGCCGATGACGATCACCGCCTGGATGAGTTGCACCATCGCGCTGGGGATGCCGTAGAACACCTGCAGGCTCTGTCCGACCACGTAGAGCACGCCGACCAGCACCGCGGTGACGAAGGTGGCGAGCGGATTGTTGCGGGCCAGGAACGCGATGAGGATGCCGGAGAAGCCGTAGCCGTTGAAGAACGACTGAGTCAGCCGGTACTCGACGCCCGCGCAGATGCTGAAGCCGGCCAGACCCGCCAGCGCCCCCGACAGCAGGGCGGCGGCCAGCATCACCCGCGTCATCGGCAGGCCCTGACCCTCGCCCAGGCGCGGATTGGCTTCGGCCACGCGGGAGAGGAACCCGAAGCGGCTGACGTTCAGCAGCCACCAGCACAGCAGGGTGAGGAGACCCGCCAGCGGCAGCGCCCAGGTCAGGTCACCCCAGCCGAGACTGCCGAGACGCTCGGCGAGGTCGTATTGCTTGGAATTCGGGAAGCTGCTCACCGGGTCCTGCCAGGGCCCGTACAGCAGCTGCAGCAGCCCGTTGAACGCGACGTAGTTCAACAGCAGCGTCGAGATGACCTCGTTCAGCCCGATGCGGATCTTGAGGACGGCCGGGACCAGCACCCAGGCTGCCCCGGCCAGCGCCGCCGCCAGCATCATCAGGCCGAGCCGCGCGGGCGCCGGACCGACATCGTGGATCGCGATGGCGGTCGCCGCCATCGCGCCCAGGATCATCTGACCCTCGATGCCGATGTTCCAGAACCGCACCCGGAAGGCGACGGCCGCCGCGAGCCCGACGATGGCGAGGGGACCCGCCTGGACCAGCACCGCCGCCAGGCTGGACCGGCTGGTCACCATCGAGACGACGAATTCCTGGAAGAGATCCGAGAGGCCGACGCCGGAGACGACCAGGATGGCGGTCGCGAGCCCGATCCCGACGACGAGGCCGCAGGCGAGCACGACGCCCTGATACCAGCCGGAGACGTGCTGCCGGATTTCGACCGTGACGCGGCCGCGCCCGGCCAGCTTGGCCGCGGGCAATTCGGGCACCGGCACCGGCAGCTCGGGGGCGGGGGACAGGAGGGGAATGGGAAGGGTTTCAGGCATGGTGCACCATGGCGACGCCGATGGCCTGCCGGTCGGCGGGCGCGTCGAACTCGCCCACGATCCGGCCCCGGCTCATGACGCCGATCCGGTCCGACATCAGCATCACCTCGTCGAGATCCTCACTGATCAGGAGCACGCCCGCGCCCGCGTCGCGGGCCTCGCGCAGGCGGCGGTGGATATCGGCCGTCGCCCGCACGTCGAGCCCGCGGGCCGGAGAGTGGGCGAGGACGAAGCGGGGCCGGCCGGCGAATTCGCGGGCGATGACGAGCTTCTGCGCATTGCCGCCCGAGAGCAGGCTGGCCTTCTGGCGCGGGCTGCGCGCGCCCCGGATGTCGAAGGCCGCGATGGCGGCTTCCGTGCCGGCGCGGATCGCGGCGCGATCGACCCGCAGCCAGCCGCCGAAGCGCCCGGAGGTCAGCCCGCCCACCGCGTAGTTCTCGGCGACCGAGAGGTCGCCGGCCAGGCCGTAGACCTGACGGTCCGCCGGGATCGCGGCCAGACCCCGCGCCCGGCGCAGCTTGGGACCGGTGCCGGTGACGTCGTCGCCCGCGAGCGCGATGCGCCCGGCCCCGGCGCGGCGCACCCCCATGAGGATCTCGGCGAGTTCGGTCTGCCCGTTCCCGCCGACGCCGGCGATGCCGTAGATCTCCCCCGCGCGGATCGTGAGGTTCAGGCCGTGCAGGGTCTGCAGCCCGTCCGACCGGGTGCCCGCGAGGTCTTCGACCGCGAGCACCGGGCCTTCGATCCGGGTGGCCGGGCAATGGACGGGGTTCGCGGTGGCGCCGACCACCAGGGTGGTGAGTTCGGCCGCCGTGAGGCTCGCCGGATCGGCGCTGGCGACGATGCGGCCGCCGCGCATCACGGTGACGCGGTCGGCATGGCGCTGCACCTCGCCAAGCTTGTGGGTGACGAGGATGACGGCCGCACCCTGGCGCGCCAGGGCCTGCATGGTGGTGAGCAGCGCCTCCGCCTCGCGGTCGGTGAGCACGGCGGTGGGCTCGTCGAGAATGAGGATACCGGCGCCGGCCACCAGCACCTTGAGGATCTCCACGCGCTGCTGCTCGGCCACCGACAGGCTTCCGACCGGCCGCCGGAGATCGACCGCGAAGCCCACCGCCTCGCTCTGCGCGCGGATGGCCGCCTCGACCTCGGCGAGGCCGGTGCCGTAGCGGGGCGCCCCCTGCGCCAGCAGGATGTTCTCGACGGCGTTGAAGGCTTTGACGAGCTTGTAATGCTGGTAAACCATGCCGATTCCGAGGTGCCGGGCCGCGACCGGCCCGCTCAGCTCGACCTCGCGGCCCCGCACGCGGATGCGGCCCTGGTCGGGCCGATAGAGGCCCGCCGCCACGTTCATGAGGGTGGATTTGCCGGCGCCGTTCTCGCCCAGCAGGGCGTGAACCTCGCCGGTTTCCACCGCGAAGTCGGCCTTGGCGAGCGCCTGAAAGCCGTCGAAGGTCTTCGAGACGCCGAGGAGTTCGAGGGCCATGCCCATCGCTGCACCGTCCATGGGGTTGATCGCTTCGTCGGACACGGGATGGCGGCCGGGTGCGAAGCCCGGCCGCCGAACGGTCATTTCTGGGTGATCACGCCCTTCACGTACCAGTCCATCTTCCAGAGGTCCGCGTCGCTCAGGACCTGTCCGGCCGGGACCCGCAGCTTGCCGTCGCGATCCTCGAGGGGACCGGCATAGATCTGCTTGCCCTCGATGATCGCCTTGCGCTCGGCCAGGATCTCCTTGACCGCCGCCGGGGGCACGGCCGGACCGCAGCAAGCGATATCGGTGCCACCCTTGGCCATGCTGAGTAAGGCGCCGTTGGGCGCCGGCACCCACGTGCCGGCCATGATCTTCTTGATCTCGGGGAGCAGGGCCTTGTCCCAGGTCCAGACCGAGGAGCAGATGGTCGCCTTGGGGGCGAATTCCCGCATGTCGCGGTGGTGGCCGGTGCCGTAGATGCCGCGCTCCTGCGCGACGATCTGGGTGGCGGGCGTGTCCACGTGCTGGCCGAGCACGTCGACACCCTGGTCGACCAGGGCCTCGGCCGCGGCGCGCTCCTTCACCGGGTCGTTCCAGATGCCGGTATAGACCACGTTGAGCGTGGCGTTCGGGTTCATCTTGCGGGCGCCGAGTTCGTAGGCGCTGATCGTCCAGTTCACGACGCCGAAGGGATTGGCCGCGACGAAGCCGAGCTTGCCGGTCTTGGACACGGCGCCGGCGGCCATGCCGCACAGATACTGGCTCTCGTAGGTGCGCCCGTAGACCGATTCGAGGTTCGGCCCGTTGGTGGTGCCCGACAGGTTGAGGAAGGCGACGTCGGGATACTTCTCGGACAATTCCTTGAAGGTGTCGGAATAGCCGAAGGCGGTGCCGATGATGATGTTGTAGCCGCGCTTGATGAAGAGCTCGACCACCGGCCGGATCGCCGTGGCGTTCTCCTTCACCCCGTCCACGGCCGGGATCTTCATGTCCAGCGCCGCTTCCATCTTCACGCGGGCCTCGTCGGCGGCCTGCGACCAGCCACCGTCGTTCTTCTGCCCGAAGATCACCATGGCGATCTTGGGTTCGGCCTTCAGCTTGAAGGGCGCCGCGACGGCCGGCGCGAGCGGGAGCAGGAGTGCCAGCGCCACCGCGGCGGCTTTGAAGAAGGGTCGTGTCATAACGTTGAAACCTCCAGGAGAAACGCCGCCGGATGGGGGCGCAGAGAGCGGTGAGGGGTGGTGGGTGGACGGGGCGGGGCGCCGGCTGGCGTCACGACGCCGGCGTGACCCGGACGGTGTCGACGGAGGCGCGGCGCGCCATCTCAGGCTGCCCGCGCGACCCTGCCGAAGGTCGTCTGCTTGACGAACTTCGCGCGCAGGTGGGCGCCCGAGGTGACGGGCGCATATTTCGCGGGCCTGCCGGGTCCCTGGCAGGTCGGCAGGCAGGCCACCTCGGCGTCGTAGTTCGGCTGGTGGAAGAACACGATCGACAGACGATCGACGTTCTCTTCCGTATCGAATCTCGGGTTGACCACCCGATGGACCGTCGATGACCAGATGTCGTTGGTCCATTGCTGCATCAGGTCGCCGATGTTCACGATGAAGGTGCCTGGAATCACCGGCACATCGACCCATGCGCCGAGCTTGTTCTTCACCTGCAGGCTCCTGTCGCCGATCTCCTTGCGCAGGATCGTCATGCTGCCGTAATCGGAATGGGCGCCGGCGCGGAGCTGATCGAGCAGCGGGGCGTTGGTCTGGGCCGGGTAGCGCAGGGCGCGCATCATCGAGATGCTCTTGTCGATGGTCGGATCGAAGTGGGTCTCGTCGAGCTTCAGCCCGAGGGCGAAGATCCGCATCAGGTCACGCGCCAGGCGGTCGACCGCGCGGAAATACGCCGTCCACACCGTCCGCAACTCCGCCGGTTCATTCGGCCAGATGTTCGGGGCGAAGTGCGGCCCGGCGGCGGCGGCGAACGCATAGGCATCGTCGGGCGGCACGTCGACCGGGCCGATCGAGAGCGATTCCTTGATGTCCGGCGGCGTCGGCGCGTCGAGGCTGAAGGAGAGGCCCTCCCCGCCCACGGCGCTGTAGCCCCGGACCTGATCGGGGGCCGGCCGTTCGACGGCGAGCTTCTCGGCATGAGGACGCTCGAAGAACGCCTTCGAGACCGCGTAGGTCGTCTCGATCAGCGATTCCGGGATGCCGTGGCCCGAAACCACCAGGAAACCGATATCCCGGCACGCCTGATCGACCTCGGCGGCGACGGCGGCTTTGCCCTCCGGCGTCCCCGCACGGTAGGGCGTCAGATCGATCACGGGAACCTGCAGAAGCGTCATGGCGAGGTCCTTAGTTTGACCATATGGTCAGAAACCGTAAGGCAAACCCCATGCCAGCACAGGTTGCGCACCTACGGCAGGCGGCAACGCCAGGCCTGCGTGATCATCGCGGCGTCGCTGACGAGGCCGAGATGCGTGGCGACGATGCGCAGGGCGGACGCCTCCAGGGCGGCGTCGGTGCCGGCGACGAGGTCGGCCGCCACGACGACGTGGTAGCCGAGGTTCGAAGCGTCGAAGGCCGAGTTGAGGATGCAGCAATCCGCCAGGCATCCGTCGAACACGATGGTGCGCGTGCCGAGGTTGCGGAGCAGAAAATCCAGGTCGGTCGGATGGAAGGCCGAGAGACGTTTCTTGCCTTCGACGATCAGATCCCGGTCCTCCACCTCGGTGACGAAGTCGTTCCAGCGTGTTCCCTCGATCGCATGCTCGTCGGCGTTGGGGATGTCTCCGACATGCAGCGGGAAGACCAGGCGCCAAGCGGCCTTCAGGCCGTTGACATCGTCGACGCCGCCTGCGCGAAGCCTGCTGCGCACGTGGATGACGCGGATGCCGGCCGCCCGCGCGGTCCGGTGAAACGCGTCGACCGCCGGTACGATGGCCCGGGCGCGGGGCGCCGGGCACGGGCAGGCCGGGTCGTCATCGAGATGACCGCGATGCAGGTCGATGGAGACGACCACGGTCGTCGCTGGATCGAAGAAGGGCGCGAAGGCCGCGCCGAGTTCCTGCGGCCGACCATCGATATAGCTTCGCATCGCGAGCGCGACTCCCACCGGCCCCACACCCATGCGGACGAGGCCCCCTGGGTCATCACTATCGGTGCCGCGCCGATCTTGCGACGATCAAGCTGCAACTGAATTAATCAGACTTGCTCTTTTCTTTTTCAGTAAGTCCATCGCGCGAGCAGATCGGCCGATCTTGGGCAGGCGGCTCGTTGCGTGTGGCCTCCGGCAGCGAACGAGCGATCCACGCCCCCTCGGCCTGGCGAACAGAAGGACGCCGCGTGCGGCGCACGGACGTTCGCCGGCTTTTGATCGGCGGCCCTCCCGGAACGAAGCGTTAGGAATCTCCGCGGAAAAGCCTGCGCGCCTGAAGACTTCGTAAGTCCCATCGCGGTCATGAGGATAGACCGCGAAACACCCGGAAAGTCTGGTTTCGCGGCCCCTGCGCGTTTGCGATCGTCCGATCGCGCGCGTTTTCGGACTTGGAGAAACACCATGCGTTGTGGCCGTCTCGGAGGATCGCGCGTCGCGACCCTCGTCGTCATCCTCGGCGCGGGTCCGTCCCTCGCGGCCGAGCGGCAGCCCTTCGAGATGGTGAAGGGCTGGGAGATCGAGCGCACGATCGGCGACACCAGCCCGCATGCCTGCCTGATGAGCCACACCTACCAGGACAAGGACGACGGGAACGCCGTCAACGGCATCATCTTCGCCCTGGGTGAGACGGAAGCGGCGCTCGGCCTCGTCTATGAGAACTGGACGTGGGACAAGCAGGAGAGCGTGAAGGTGCCGTTCTTCCTCGACAAGACCCGCTACGACGCCAAGGCGCGCTGGATCGGCGACGGGCAATCCCTCACCGCCACCTTCCCGACGAGCATCGTCCCCAGGCTGATGGCGGCCCAGACCATCATCCTGAAGTTCGACAACGGCAACGCCGATTTCGAGATCGGCGGATTTGCGGAGGGCTACGAGTCCCTCCGGCGCTGCAACGCCGCCAAGGCCGAGATCGCCAAGGCTGAAACTCCCAAGGCCGAGGCTTCCAAGAGCGAGGCTCCCAAGGCCGAGGCTCCTAAGATTGAGGTTCCCAAGATTGAAGCTCCCAAGGGCGGAGCCGCCGTGGCCGCGGCCCCCGTGGCAGCCCCGCCGGCCCCTGCCCCGGCCCCCGCAGCCCCCGCACCGGCAGCCCTCGCGTCGGCCGGGCGCTATGAGATCACCACCATCGGCAAAGGCGCCGATTTCACCGGCTGCATGGCGCTGAACGAGCCTGCGGGCCTCGCCCTTGTGGCGGTCGGGCCGAGCCTCGGCCTCATCGCCACCTCGGCGAAGTTCCCCTTCCCGAAGGGCAGTGCCGTCGCGGGCGCCTGGACGGTGGATGGGGCCGGGGCCACCGACTTCGCCGCCAAGATCGACACCGCTCGGACCGTCTCGATCGATGTCCCCAACACCGTCGAAGCGGTGACGCGGCTCACCACCGGCAAGAGCCTCGTGATCCAGGCGAACGGCATCGCGGTGCCCTTCGCCCTCGGCCCGATGCAGCAGGCCTTCACCGACCTGTCGACCTGCATGGGGACCAAGAAGGCGCCGTAACGCGAGGTGGCACCCGCGGGGCGGCCTTGCGCCGGTCCGCGGGGGTGGCAAAGGATTTTGAGATGCAACGCGCCGGGCCGGATCGGAAGGCCCCAGACCGGAAGCCGATTTCGGACACCAGCCTCAGAATCCCAAGGCACCGAAACGATGACATTCAGAAAATAGGACTTTATGCTTGGAAGCGCGGCGCCCCTGGAGCATCGAGAGCCTGCGCTTCAGAGATCTGAAAAGTCGGGAAGCGGCGGAGCCGACGTTGAACGCGATCCCTCCTGGAATGGTGAATATCGATGCGCTTCATCGTTGTTTCCGATATCTACGGCTATCCATTACATATGGACTGGCTGCGAGAGTATGGAGCAATCGAGTTCCTGTTCCTGGGCGATCTTTGTGACCGCCCCAATCTCAGCGGACCTGATCTTCATAGTTACTTGTTCAAGCAGAGAGGCTTGGAGTGCGTTGCATCGCGGTTATCCCGATTTCCAAGGGATGAGCTGCATGGATTGGGTTTCAGTGCGGGAGGAACAGCCTTGTGGAGAGCTGCAGGCGAAGGAATGCATTTGGAGAGGCTGGTCTGCGTATCCTCCACGCGCCTGCGATATGAGCGGACTCGCCTCGCCATTCCAACGCACACGTTCTGGGGAGAGTGCGATCCGCACCGGCCCGATGAGGAGTGGTGCCGCTCGATCCCGAACCATTCCCAGGTCTACCCCGGACTCGGACATAGCTTTTACCATCAGGCCAGTGGCGTACCCAGTGCGGCACATCAGGCCGACCTGATTCGGGTGCTCACCGACTGACCACGCCCTTCCGATGTCGGTCCCTGCCCGCGACCCGCATGCCAGTTAGACGCCGCATCGGGGCGCCACTCTATCCGCCTCAAAACGGGATGTAAGCGTGTAGACATCATCCATCCCGCCTTCACGACAGACGGACTGGTTACGGTGGCGCCATCGCTCCGCCAGCGTTTGGACGTTGCGCTATCCAAGTCAGGCCACTGAACTCACCTCGTGGATACCGAGCCGTGAAGTCGCTCTTCATGTCGCGTTTTAAGCCAAGACGCCGCATGACGTTCTGCGAACGAACATTATCTGCGGCTGTATAGGAAACGATTTCCGGCACATCGAGAACAGTCCAAGCCCGCTCCAAAGCCTCGCGAGCACTCGCCGTTGCCAGACCTTGCCCCCAGACATCACGACGAAATCGCCAGCCGACTTCGTAATGCGATCCAAGAGGATGGTCGGGATCGCGGTGCAGCATCACACCTGCATAACCCAAAAACTGTTCCCTTCCGCGATCAACCACCGCCCACCGGGATATGCCGGTGCGGTCCCAAGCTTGACGATATCGGTCGAACTTCTCGCGGTTGGTGGTGTCATCGAAAGGACCGCCGAGGTCAGCCATGACATCGGCGTCGCGGTGCAGGGTCGCGAAATCATGCCAGTGATCTTCGGACCATCGTTGTAGCTCGAATGTCATTCGGCCCCTGCGTATCGCTTTGACCACCACCGTAACGGGACATCCGTTCGAACATGGCAGGCCGTGATGATTCGCGCGCTCAGCCAATCACTTCAGCGCCTCCCGTGTCAGTTTCCAAGTTTGCTGGATGAGATACCGATCAAGGTCGTGGGCAGACTGGGCGGCTACAGATTTCTAACACCTCCGGCGACCGAGCGAGCGTTCTCCTCCTCTATTCGTCGCGCGAGCCGAATTGTCTCCCACCATGAGGTCAGCCTTCTCGACGCCGACCGCCGCAAAGTCCTGGGTACGGGACCAACGTCACCGCGCTCAGCCGCTCCAGAATAAAGTCCGAAATTAGGACTTTATGTTTGACAGCGCGACGCTCCTGGGGTATCAAGAGCCTACGCTCCAGAAGTGTGAATGACGGGGAGGCGGCGGTGGCGAAGCTCGAGCCGATCGTCGCGTCGATCCGGGATGCCGTCGCGGCGGCCATGCGGGACACCGCGCGTCCCGTCACCGCCATCGCGGCCGAGACCGGCGTGCGGGTCACCACCATCCGGACCTGGAACAAGCGCTACGGCTGGCGCCCGACCGCGGCGACGGCCTCCACGGCCTTCACGCCCGAGCGGTGGAAGCCGGAACGGCGGGCGGCGGTGGCGCGGCTCTACCGCGAGGATTGGATCGACATCGGCGACCTCGCGCTGGCGCTCGGCACGGCCCGGCACCGGGCCGAGGCCCTGTTCGCGCAATGCGGCCTGGAGGGGCGCCGGCCCGGCGAGGTCGGGCGTGCCCTGGGGCGGGAGGCCGATCCCCGCCGGATGCGGGCGGCGCTCCGCGCCCAGATCGCCCGGCAGATCCTGCTCTTCGATGCGGCGCTGAACGGGGTGGCGGGCACGCAGGCCTCCGCTGGCGACCGGGCCTCCGCCGGCGACCGGGCCTTCGACAGCGCTCGCGTGCTGCGGGACCTCGGCGGCCTGAAGCGCCTGCTCGACGAGACCACCGACGACACGGCGGGAGGAAGCGATGGAGCAGGTTCCGGCGACGACGAGGCGGCCGCCCGCGACGGGCCGGACGGCGATCTGCCCGCCCTGCGCGCGGAGATCGCGCGGCGCGCTGCGGCGCTCTGCGGCGAGCGGGCGGATGCCGGCCCTGCTGGAGAGCCTGCCGCCGCCCCTGATCCGGGCGCTGGCGACGGACTGGCTGCTGACGGCGCGGGATGACCAGCTGCCGCCCTGCCCCGGCCTCGATCATTGGACCACCTGGGCGGTGATAGGCGGCCGCGGGGCGGGCAAGACCCGCACCGGTGCCGAGTGGGTCCGGGCCCTGGCGCTCGGCGACCCGGCCTTCACCCGGCGGCCGGTGGGGCGCATCGCCCTGATCGGCGAGACCTTCGCGGATGTGCGCGACGTGATGGTGGACGGGCCCTCCGGCCTCCTCGGCCTCACCGGTCGGCGGCCGCGCTGGTCGCCCTCGCGCCGACGCCTCGAATGGGACAACGGCGCGGTCGGCCTCGTCTTCTCGGCCGAGGAGCCGGATTCCCTGCGCGGGCCGCAATTCGGGGCGGCCTGGTCCGACGAGATCGCCAAGTGGCGCTACGCCGAGGCCGCCTACGACATGATCCAGTTCGGCCTGCGCCTCGGGCACCGCCCGCGCGGCCTCGTCACCACCACGCCCCGGCCGATCCCGCTGCTGCGGCGAATCCTGACGGATTCGCGGACGGTGGTCAGCCGGGCGCGCACCGCCGACAACGCCGCCAACCTCGCGCCGTCCTTCCTCGACGCGGTGGTGGGGCGCTACGCCGGCACCCGCCTCGGGCGCCAGGAACTCGACGGCGAGCTGATCGAGGACCGGGCCGATGTCCTGTGGACCCGCGACGGCCTCGAGGCCCACCGGGTCCCGCGGGCGCCGGAGGATTTGCGCCGCATCGTCGTGGCGATCGACCCGCCGGCCTCCTCTCGGGCCGGGGCCGATGCCTGCGGGATCGTCGCGGCCGGGCTCGACGCCGCCGGCCACGCCTACGTGCTCGCCGACGCCACCCTCGCCCGGGCGGCGCCGGAGGCCTCGGCCTCGGCGGCCCTGGCGCTCTACCATCGGCTCTCCGCCGACGGCCTCGTGGTCGAGGTCAACCAGGGGGGCGAGATGGCGATCGCCGTCCTGGCCCAGGTCGATGCCGCCGTGCCGGTGACGGCCGTGCGGGCCACGCGGGGCAAGTACCTGCGGGCCGAGCCGGTCTCGGTGCTGTACGCGCAGGGACGCGTCCACCATGTCGGCGCCCTGCCGGACCTGGAGGACGAACTCTGCGATTTCGGCCCGGACGGCCTCTCCTCCGGGGCCTCGCCCGACCGCCTCGACGCCCTGGTCTGGGCGCTGACGCACCTGCTGCTGCGGAGCGCGCCGGAGCCGCGCATCCGGCGGCTCTGACACCCGACCGACTCTCATCGCTTCCGCGAGGCCCCGATGGCGAACCTCCTCTCCCGGCTCGTGCGCCGCGCCGCGCCCGACACCAAGGCGGCCCCCGTGCCGGGCCTCGGTGTCGCCTTCTATGGCGAGGGTCGGCCCTCGTGGACGCCGCGCGACATCGGGGCGCTGGCCCGCGAGGGGTTCCAGCGCAACGCCATCGTCCACCGGGCGGTGCGGCTGGTGGCCGAGGCCGCCGCGAGCCTGCCGCTCGGACGGGTGGGCGAAAGCGCCGCCGGACCCCATCCGCTGGAGACGCTGCTGGCCCGGCCGAACCCGCGCCAGGGCGGGGCGGGACTGCTCGAAGCGCTGTACGGACACCTGATGGTCTCCGGCAACGCCTACCTCCAGGCGACGGGCCTCGACGGCGTGCCGCGCGAGCTGCACGCGCTCCGGCCCGACCGGATGCGGGTGGTGCCCGGCCCCGACGGCTGGCCGGTGGCCTACGATTACGCGGTCGGCGGGCGCATGCTACGATTCGACCAGGTGACGGAGGGCGTGGCCCCGATCCTCCACCTCACCCTGTTCCACCCGACCGACGACCATTACGGCCTCTCGCCGATGGAGGCGGCGGCGGTGGCCCTCGACATCCACAACGCGGCCGGCGCCTGGAACAAGGCGCTCCTCGACAACGCGGCGCGGCCCTCTGGCGCGCTGGTATTCGCCACCGCCGCCGGCTCGACCCTGAGCGACGCGCAGTTCAGCCGGCTCAAGGGCGAGCTGGAGGCCAATTACCAGGGCGCCGGCAATGCCGGGCGGCCGCTGCTGCTGGAGGGCGGGCTCGATTGGAAGCCCCTGGCGCTCTCGCCCAAGGACATGGATTTCGTGGAGGCCAAGAGCGGCGCGGCCCGCGAGATCGCCCTGGCCTTCGGCGTGCCGCCCCTGCTGCTCGGTCTGCCCGGCGACAACACCCTGGCGAATTACGCCGAAGCCAACCGCGCCTTCTACCGCCAGACCGTGATCCCCCTGGTGCGCCGCACCGCCGAGGCCCTGGCCCATTGGCTCGCACCCGCCTTCGGCCCCATCCGCCTGGAACCGGACCTCGACGCCATCGAGGCCCTGGCGCCCGAGCGCGAGAGCCTGTGGCGCCGGGTCCAGGCGGCGGATTTCCTGACCGAGGCGGAAAAGCGCGAGGCGGTGGGCTACGGGCCGCGTTAGAGTTTGTCAGGGATCGGTGGAAACCGGTTATCCCGACACGACAAGCGAACAGGAAAGACGTGAGAATCTGGCTGGTTCAGACTGGACCCGACGGTTCTGGTGCGGACATCCCCCGTCCCGCCTGCGCAGACCCGGAGCAGGTCACGAACGCAACCGGATAGGCCGGAACGTGTCGGTCCTCGGAGAGGAAGACGGCGTCCTCGGCTTTCGCCTGGGCGATGAGCAGGTGATCCCACGGGTCCCCATGGTGCCGGGGAAGGTCGCCGAGTGCCAGCAGATGTGCTGGCGTGATCCCGACCACTTCGAAGCCCTGGTCCCGAACCGCGTCGAGGATGTCGCCGAGATCGGCCCTCAGCTTACCGACGCGCACCTTCACTTGGATCTCCCAGAGCGAGGCAACCGAGACGAGAACGTCGTTGGTGGGGTCTGCGATCAGGTCCCGAGCGGCCGGACCGAGCTTCGGGTCCGCGAGCAGCCACCAGAGCAGGGCATGCGTGTCGAGGAGAAGTTTCATTCCTCCTCGGTCTCCGAGACCTCTCCGTCCATCGCACGTCCCTCCATGGCGGCCAGCAACTCGGGCGGCAGGACATCGAAATCCGGCGCCATCTCGATCTGCCCGCGCAGCGTGCCAGGCCTGCGCCGGGGCAAGGGCTGGGGCGGGTGAACGATCGCGATGACCTCGTCGCGGGCGGTCACCGCGAAGGAAGCGCCATGACGGACCTGGCGCATGAAGCCGGAAAAATTACCGCGAAATTCGCGCACGCCGACTTTGGGGAGCGCGCGCGGAACCGTCTTGTCGTCCTGGGCCATGCTCTGCCTCCACCGTGTACACACGATGTGTCCACATTTGGCGCGAACGGTCAACGGGACGTGCCATCAGGCCGTCCGGACTCGATCACCACGGCCATCCGGCCTCTGCCGGGTTCTTGACCTCTCGCAGATTCGTCGGCCCGCGCGGCTCGGACGACGAGCCGGGCGCGGGCGGTTCGAATTCCAACTCATGCGGCGGAGCCCCCCATGGACGGCCACTTCACCGGCTATGCCAGCTTGTTCGGCGTGCCCGATCTCGGGCGCGATGTGGTGGCGCCCGGCGCCTTCGCGCAGAGCCTCGCGGCGCGTAGCGTCGCCGGCGTCCGCATGCTGTGGCAGCACGATCCGGCCGAGCCGGTCGGGCGCTGGCTCCGCCTGCGGGAGGATGCCCGGGGCCTGCGCGTCGCCGGCCAGCTCAACCTCGCGGTCCAGCGCGCCCGGGAACTCGACGCCCTGCTGCGCGACGGTTCGCTCGACGGGCTCTCGATCGGGTTTCGCACGCTGCGCGCCCGGCCCGAGCGCGGCGGCAACCGCCGGCTCGAGGCGATCGACCTGTGGGAGATCTCGCTGGTGACCTTCCCGCTCCAGGCCGGCGCACGGATCACCGCGCCGGCCCAGGCCGCTGCCACGCCAAATCAGGCCGCTGCCACGCCAAATCAGGCCGCTGCCACGCCAAATCAGGCTGCCGCGGCTCGCATCCGGGCGGGCGTCGCCCTGGCCAACGACATCCGGGCCCTGGCCCACCGCATGGCGCCGCACCGGCGCGCGGCTTCTCCCTCCACCCGGCCCGGGCCTCGGCCCGGCGCCATCCTGCCCGCCCGCTCAGCGAGGTTCGCATGACCGTTCAGATTCCCGGCCAGATTTCCGGCCACCCCCAGCGTCCGGCACCCGAGGTGAAAGGCCTGCTGCCGCCCCTGGAGGACAAGGCCGCCACCACCGCCGACCCGGCGGTGGGCACCGCGCTGACCGACCTCTCCCGCGCCTTCGAGGCCTTCAAGGAGACCAACGACGCCCGTCTGGCCGAACTCGAGGGCCGCGCCCCCGGCGACGTCCTCACCGAGGAGAAGCTCGCCCGCATCGACGCCGCCCTCGACACGGCCCGCACCCGCCTCGACCGGCTCACCCTCGACCACCGCCGCCCGCCCCTGGGCGGCGGCGCGCCGGCTCCGCGCGACGGGGCCAGCATCGAGCACAAGGCGGCCTTCGACCTTTACGTCCGGGCCGGCGAGAGCGGCGGCCTCAAGCGCCTGGAGGCGAAAGCCCTCTCGGCCGGCTCCGGCCCGGATGGCGGCTACCTCGTGCCGGCCGAGGTCGAGCGCATGGTGCTGACCCGGCTCTCCAACCTGTCGCCGATCCGGGCGCTGGCCACCGTGCGGGTCATCTCGTCGGGCCAGTACAAGCGCGCAGTCTCGGTGCGGGATGCCGTCTCGGGCTGGGTCGCCGAGACCGCGCCCCGGCCGCAGACCGACACCCCGGTCCTGTCCGAGCTGAGCTTCCCCGCCATGGAACTCTACGCCATGCCGGCGGCGACCCAGACGCTGCTCGACGACGCCATCGTCGACATCGACGCCTGGCTCGCCGACGAGGTCGAGACCGCCTTCGCCGAGCAGGAGAGCACCGCCTTCGTCACCGGCAACGGCGTCAGCCGCCCGCGCGGCTTCCTCAGCTACGAGACGGTGGCCAACACCGCCTGGGTGCCGGGCAAGCTCGGGACGGTGTCGACGGGCGTCGCCGGCGCCTTCCCGGCGGCGAACCCGTCGGACGTGCTGTTCGACCTCGTCTATGCCCTGCGCGCCGGCTACCGGCAGAACGCCACCTTCGTGATGAACCGGCGCGTGCAGGCCACGATCCGCAAGTTCAAGGATCAGGACGGCAACTACCTGTGGCAGCCGCCGCTGGCGGCCGGGGCCGCCGCGACCCTGCTGGGCTTCCCCGTCTCGGAGGCCGAGGCGATGCCGAACGCCGCCGCCGGCAGCCTCTCGGTGGCGTTCGGCGATTTCCGCCGCGGCTACCTCGTGGTCGACCGGGCCGGCCTGCGGGTGCTGCGCGACCCCTACTCGGCCAAGCCTTACGTGCTGTTCTACACCACCAAGCGCGTCGGCGGCGGCGTGCAGGACTTCGACGCGCTCAAGCTCCTGGCCTTCGCGGCCTGACACCGGCGCCCCGGGCCGTCCGGCCCGGGGACTCCTTGCGGCTCCTGGGGCTCCTGGGGCTCCTGGAGCTGCGTGGGCGACACGGCCCTGGTCTTGATGAAACGGAAACGCTGTCGCGCGATCGTCAGACCAGGATGTGGATACACTCGGGCGCGGCAGGAAATTCAAGACGCACGCGGGCGCTTAAACAGTTCCGGGGCGCTCCCGCCGGCCGGAGACCTGTCGTCGCGGCGGCGCCCGCGCTCGAAGGGGGCACCATGGACCAGACCAACCGCCGCATGTTTCTCGGCGCGCTCGCGGCCGGAGGCAGCCTGGCCGCCGGCGGGGCACGGGCGGTGGAGGACGGCCATGCGTCGGGAGCCGACGTGGCCCCCGATTCCACCTTCCTGCGCACGATCCCGCGTAAAGCCGGCACCGCGCCCGCCTTCACGGCCTCCCTCGACGGCGGACCGATCAAGGCGACCTCGGGCGGCTGGGCGCGGGAGATCACCACGCACCAGCTTCCCATCGCCACCGGGATCGCGGGCGCCCACATCTTCCTCAATGCGGGCGGCGTGCGCGAGATGCATTGGCACGCCTCGGCCGAGTGGGGCTACATCATCGCCGGCCATTGCCAGGCGACGGTGATCGACGAGGCCGGCGAGATGGAGGTCGTCAACTTCGGACCCGGCGACACCTGGTACTTCCCGGGCGGCCACGCGCACGCGATCCAGACCCTCGGGACCGAGCCGTGCCATGCCATCCTGGCCTTCGACGACGGCCTCTTCGGCGAGCACGGGACCTTCGGGCTGACCGACTGGATGAGCCGGATCGACCCCACCCTCCTACGCGGCACCCTCAATGTGCCGGAGGCGACGCTGGCGGCCCTGCCGGGCGGCGAGACCTACATCATCCAGGGGCCGGTCGTACCCCGCGACAGCGTGGCCGCGCGGGCCGAGCGTCTCCTGCCGCCGGCGCGCAGCCATCGCTTCGCGCTGGCCGATGCCGCTGCATGCGCCGAGGGCGCCGGCTCGGCGATGCGGGTGGCGCCCGCCAGCGCCTTCCCGGTCTCGTCGGGGATGACCGGCTTTCTGGTGCGCCTCGCGCCGGGCGCGGTGCACGCCCCTCACTGGCACACGCGCGCGAACGAGTGGCACTACGTGGTGCGGGGCCGGACGCGCGTCACGCTGTTCGCGCAGGACAAGCACATGGGCGTGGCCGAGCTTGGGCCGGGCGACTGCGCCTACCTGCCCCGCGCCTGCGGACATTCGGTGGAGAACATCGGTGCCGAGACCGCCGAAATCGTCGGCGTGCACGACAGCGGCCTCTTCGACGAAACTCTGCTGGCGACCTGGCTGGCCCGGGTGCCGCGCCCGATGCTCGCCGCCAATCTCGGCGTCCGTGAACAGGCGGTTGCCGGGTTCCCGTCGGTGGCCCAGACCTTCAGCCGACCGGTGAAGGACCGCACCTGAGACCCGCATGACGGGGTGGCGTCGACGCCTGACTGGGGTCGCGCCGGCGCAGACCGGATCAGCGCCGGCCGGGCTTGGCCATCCAGTCCGAGCGGGTGGCGCCGATCGAGGCGCCGGAGGGCATGCGGGCGAACTCGGCGGCGCGCTGGCTGATCCAGCCCGCATGCTCGCCCGTGGGGGTCACGGCGGTGAAGCCGCCGCAGGCGGTGCGGGCCTTGCGGTCCTGGCGCATGGCGCCGCTCGACCAGCTCACCACCCCGACGATCTGGTAGCCGCCGGGGACGGCGCGCAGGATCGGTCCGCCGGAATCGCCGAGGCAGGCGCCGGCCCCCGCCGTCTCGGCCATGCGGCGGCGGTCGGTGACCACCGTGACCCGGTTGGCGACCTGAAGCGAGCCGATCGAGACGAGATGGGCCTGGCGCAGGGTGCGGGCGGTGTTGCGCCGGTTCTCCGCGACGACGCCGAAGCCGGCGATGTCGACGGCGTCGCCGGTGTTGATGGCGCCGCCGCGCGGGTCGAGGGGCAGGAAGTCGTCGCTCAGGGGCTCGGCCAGCTTGATCAGGGCCAGGTCGATTCCCGGCTGGTCCTCCGGCGTGGTGCCGGGCACGAAATCCGGGTGCATGGAGGCCGCGATGGCGTTGATGCGGCGTGAGCGGAAGGCCCGGTCGACCGCCACCACGCTGTAGCCGGCCTGGTGCATCACGCAATGGGCGGCGGTGAGCACGAGGTCGCGGGCGATCAGGGTGCCCGAGCAGATCTCGCCCTGGGTGCTCTCGATCCGCACCACCGAGGCGCGCAGCCCGTTGGGATCGCGCGAGACCTCGCCGTTGATCACCGCCGAGGCCGGCGTCCCGAGGGCCGCCAGCACGAGTGCGGCCCCGGCCAGGGATGCCGCCGTGCGGGCCGTTCCGAAGGAGGCGGCTTTGATAAGAGCGGCTTGGATGAGGGCAGACGGGCGCGGCGCGGTCGGCAACATCGTGTCTCTCCCGCGTCCGGCGATGGTCTGGACGTGAACGGAACGGAGCGTACCGGAACGCAATGGCTCGGCCAAGCTCTGGTTCCGCCCGCCGCCCGATCGCCGCAGGTCGAGGGTCACGCGGCGGCGCGGGCGCTCAGGGGGCGGACCAGCGCGCGGCACTCTGCCAGCCCCCCAGGGTGCGGTCGATCCAGGCCTGCTGCGGGGCCAGCAGGATGCCCTGCGAGATGCCGCCGCAGGCTTTGCCGGCGACCCAGGCCGAGACCGCCAGGACGGCCGGTCCGGCGGCGATCGGGCCGCCGCTGTCGCCGTGGCAGGCGCTCGCCCCGCCGGGGCCGGCGCCGAGCCAGACCAGGATGCGGCTTGGGCCGTGCGGCGCGACCACGCCGAGATCGACGCTGCGATAGGTGCCGGTGCTGCGGGCATCGCCCGGGGCCGCGACGCCGTAGCCCGAGAGCGTCAGGCGCTCGCCCGCGCCCGGTATCGTGGCGCTCAAGGTCGCCGGCACGAACCGGGCCGGCAGGGGGGCCGCGAGGCGCACCAGGGCAAGGTCAATGGAGCGGCGGCGCCCCGCCACCGCGCCGGCATCGTAGCCGGGGTGGAGGGCGCGGGCGGCGATCTCGGCCAGCACCGGCGCGCCGGCCGCGTCCTTGTAATGCACCCGGTGCTCGGCCCGGGCCGCGACGCAGTGAGCCGCGGTGAGCACCGCATCGGCCGCCACCACGATGCCGGTGCAGACGCCGCCGTTCGAGGACAGCACCATCACGGCCGAGGCCGCCGCCTCCGGGGCCGGGCGGCCGCCCACCACCGCGCCCGCCGGTCCGGCGGCAGCCAGCCAGGCCAGGGCGCCCGACAATGCCAGGCGGACAAGCGGCCTCGATCCGCGCGCCATCGCGATCCTTCCTTCGAATGTCCCAGACGGAGACGACGATGACCCCGATACGCGTCGACGCCGCCATCGTCGAGCCGGTCACGCTCGCCGAGATGCGCGGCTACCTGCGCCTCGATCCCGACGACGGCGGAGCCGAGAACGCCCTGGTGGAGAGCCTGATCGCGAGCGCCCGGGCGCAGGTGGAGCTGGCCGCCCGCCGCATCCTGGTGCCCGGCCGCTATCGCCTGATGCTCACGGCCTGGCCGCGCGACGGCCGGCTGCCGCTGCCCCTAAGCCCCGTGGTGGCCGTGGCGCGGGCGGGGCTGGTCGACGGCGCGGGCCTCGTCATCGATCTGGCGCCCGGTTTGGTGCGGGTTGGGGCGGACCCCATCGAGGCGCCGGGCCTCATCATCGAACCGGCCGTGCCGGCGCTCATCGGACGCGCCGCCCTGATCGAGGTCGATGCCGGGCACGGGGGCGCCGGGCCGCCGATCCCGCCGGCGCTGGTCCAGGCGATCCGGCTCCTCGTCGCGCACGCCTTCGAGCATCGCGGCGACGGCCCCGGCGACGGGTCGCCGCCGCCGGCGATCGCCGCCCTGATCGACCCGCTGCGCCGCCTGCGCCTGTAGCGCCGTTTCCCGGAGATCGTCCCATGGCTGACCCCTCGACCGGCGTGCCGATCGGCGCGCGGCGCCGCCGTTTCGTGCTCGAACGCCCGCTGGAGGAGCCCGACGGCTTCGGCGGCGTGGTGCGCCGCTACGTCGCCGGGCCGCTGCTGTGGGGCGCGATCGAACCGCTGCGGCCCGTCGCGCGGACGCGCTTCGGGCGGGCCGAGGCGGTCGCCACCCACCGGATCCGATTCCGGTTCGGACCCGAGATCACCCCGGCGATGCGGCTCGCGAGCGGGCCGCGCCGCTTCGCCATCCAGAGCGCGGGCGACCCGGACGGGCGCCGGCGCGAGGTGGTCTGCCAGGTCGAGGAACTCGTCGGCGAGGCCGGTACCGCATGAGCCTGCCCCCCTCCCCCACCAGCCCGCTGCTCGCCCTGCGCGCCGCGATCCTGGCCTATCTCGCCACCGACGCCGCCCTGGCCCGCCTGATGGGCGGCTCCGTGCGCCTCGGCGACGAGCCGCCGCGCGGCAGCGCCCCCGTCTACGCCCTGTTCGGCGATGCCGAGATCCGCGACGATTCCGTCGACGGCGCCCGGCGCCACCGGCACGCCCTCGGGGTGACCGTGTTCGCCCGGCCCGGCTCGATCCGCAGCGCGGTCGATGCCGCCGAGCGCATCGCCGACCTGCTGTACGACGCGCCGCTGAGCCTCGCCGGCCACACCCTCGTGCGCCTCGACATGGAGGCCATCGCGGTGCGGCGCGACCCCGCCAGCGGCGAGGCCCGCGCCACCCTGACCCTGCGGGCGATCACCGAGCGCCGGCCCGCCTGATCCCCCCTCGCCCCCTCGAACATCCGGAGCTGAACCATGGCAGCGCAACGCGGCAAGGACCTGCTCATCCGCATCGCCAACGGCGGCGCCTTCCTGGCCGTGGCGGGCCTGCGCGCCCGCCAGATCGCCTTCAACGCCGAGGCCGTCGACGTGACCAACGCCGATTCCGCCGGGCGCTGGCGCGAACTCCTGGCCGGGGCGGGGGTGCGCCGCGCCGCCGTCTCGGGCGCGGGCGTCTTCCGCGACGAGGCCTCGGATGCCCGCCTGCGGCAGGTGTTCTTCGACGGCACGCTGGAGACCTACCAGATCGTGGTGCCGGGCTTCGGCACCCTGGAGGGGGCGTTCCAGATCGCCAGCCTCGAATATCGCGGCGACCATGCCGGCGAGGTGACCTTCGACATGGCCCTCGATTCGGCCGGCCCCCTCGCCTTCACGGCCGCCTGATGGCCAACCGCAGGCGCGGCGAGGTGGCGCTCGCCCTCGGAACGGAACGCTACACCCTCTGGCTCACCCTGGGCGCGCTCGCCGAACTCGAGGATGCCCTGGGTGCCGCCGACCTCACCGACCTCGCGGCCCGCCTCGGCGAGGGCCGCCTCAAGAGCCGCGACCTCATCGCGCTGCTCGGCGCGGCCCTGCGGGGCGGCGGCCACGACCTCGACGCCTCCGCGGTGGCGGACCTGCCGCTGGCCGGCGACCTGGAGACGATGGGCACGGCCATCGGGGCGGTTCTGGCCGCCGCCTTCGGGGAGAGCCCCGACCACCCTTGAATCCCACGGGCGGGACGGCGCCGGAGCCCCCCTCCGCCTTCCCGTGGGACGAGGCGCTGGCGCTGGGTCTCGGGCGTCTGCACTGGCGCCCGCGCGATTTCTGGCGTGCCACGCCGCGCGAATTGATGGCCGCCGCCGGCCTGTCCGGCCCCCGGGCCGCCCTCGACGGGACCGGCCTGCGCGACCTGATCGACCGCTATCCCGATCTCCCCTGAGCCGAGAGAATCCGCCATGACCGACACCGAACCCGGGAGCGGCACCGCCGCCCGTGCCGACACCGCCCGGGTCAAGCAACTGGAGACCCTCGACAAGCTCGCCCAGAAATTCGGCCAGAGCCTCTCGAAGGCGCTGACCGGCAATGTCGGGGCCGGGCGCCAGCTCGACAGCGTCCTGGGCAGCCTGACCACCAAGCTCTCGGACGTGGCGCTCAAGGCGGCCCTGAGCCCGGTGAAGGCCGGCATCACCCGGCTGGTCAACGGGCTGATGGGCGCGGGCGCCGGGGCGGCCGGGGGCGAGGCCGCCTTCGCCCGCGGCGGGGTGGTGGCGCAGGGCCGGGTGCGCCCGTTCGCGGCGGGCGGCGTGGTGGCGGCCCCGACCTACTTCCCGATGCGCGATGGCCTCGGCCTGATGGGCGAGGCCGGGCCGGAGGCGATCCTGCCGCTGAAGCGCGGCAGCGACGGCCGCCTCGGCGTCGCCGCCGGCGCCCAGGGCGCGAGCCCCATCACCGTCAACATCGCGACGCCCGACCTCGAGAGCTTCCGCCGCTCCGAGGCGCAGGTGGCCGCCGGCCTCGCCCGCGCGGTGGCGCGGGGCCGGCGCGGCCTGTGAGCGGGCGGGGCAGGAAGCCGAGGAGCGCATCATGGCCATCGAACCGCCGAGCGACTTCCACGAGGTCCGCTTTCCCCTCGACGTCGCCCTGCGCGGCAGCGGGGGGCCGAGCCGCCTCACCGAGATCGTCACCCTGGCCTCGGGCCGCGAGCACCGCAACAGCCGCTGGGCCGATTCGCGCCGGCGCTACGATGCCGGCTTCGGCATCCGCACCCTCGATGCGCTGCACGCGGTGCTGAGCTTCTTCGAGGAGCGGCGCGGCCGGCTCTACGGCTTCCGCTACCGCGACCGGGTCGATGCGCGTTCGGGGCCGCCCTCCGGCCCGATCGCCGCCACCGACCAGGTTCTCGGGCTCGGCGACGGGACCACGCGGGTGTTCCAGCTCGCCAAGACCTACGGCACCGGCCCGATGCCCTATCGCCGGATCATCGCCAAGCCGGTGGCCGAGAGCGTGCGGGTGGCGGTGAACGGCGTCGCGGTGGCGCCCGCCCAGGTCGTCTGCGACGGCACCACCGGGCGTCTTACCTTCGCGGCCGACGCGGTGCCGGGCGCAGGCCTCCGGGTCACCGCGGGCTTCACCTTCGACGTGCCGGTCCGCTTCGACACCGACGATCTCACCATCGACCTGTCGGCCTTCAGCGCCGGCGAGATCCCGAAGGTGCCGCTCATCGAGATCGTGCCGTAGCCGGCGCAGCAAAGCGCAGCGGCCACGCGCCCGGACGCCGGATCACCGTGCGGGGGGCGAAGCGCCACAGGCGCTCGGCGCCGGGGAAGTCCGCACAGTCGGGGGCATCGAGGATCACCGTGGGGCGGCCGGTCATCTGCAGCAGGTCGCCGCTGGCGAAGTCGATGACCAGGAGCCCGGCGCGCGGATTGGCCAGCATGTTGCCCAGCGTGTTGAAGAACCGGTTGCCGGCGTAATCCGGCATGCTCAGCACGCCGTCCGATCCGACCCGGACAAAGCCGGCCGGGCCGCCGCGATGCGAGACGTCGACCTGCCGCGTCCCGTCCGCGCCCACCGCGTAGCTGGCGACGAACATCGTCTCCGCGCCTTCGATCAGCGCGCGGGCGCGCGCATCGAGGTGATCCGACACCCGGGCGGCAACCGGCGCCGCCGGGACCGGCTCCGGGGCGGTCCGAACCCGGATGTATTGCGGGCAATTGCCGAAGCTCTGCGCCACGCGGATCGCGAAGCCCTCCGGCCGGTGGCACGCCACGGTGCCGTTGAGGCGGTTGCGCCGCCGGGTGGCGAGGTCGATGCCCAGGAGCCCGATGGCGGCGCCGTCCGCCAGCCCGGCCTCGGCGGGATCGTCGGGCAGGGGCGCCGCCCGCACCCGCAGGTGCTCGGCATCAGGGGCGTCGAGGAAGCCCGGCGCCCCGGTCCGCACCGTCGCCCAGGCCTCGCCGGCCGGGTCGACCGTGCCCAGCACTACGAAGGGCAGATGCGCGTAGAAGGCGCGGTGCTGGTCGATCAGGTGGTCGCGGATCACCCGGGGACCGAGCTCGGCCATCCGCCCGGCGACCCCGACATGCGCCTGGATCGCGACCTCGCCCGGATGCCAGGGCCCGGCGGGGTGGGTCTCCGAGCGCGCGTTGGGGAGGGACATGGGGAATCTCCCGAGATTGAGCTTGATCATGATCCGATGAAAGGGTTCGGCGGGATTGGGCACTCCGCCTCCTGACCGGCGCGGTGACGGCGGACGGCACCACAGGGTCTTTCCGGGGCGCCACAGATGAGCCCGGCCCCGAAGGGGCGCGCCGGCGGCGTGCGATCCAGAGCCGCCGACGGCATAACCTCTTGCACCGTAAGACAGTCGCCGGGCTCCGCTGCGCGGCCCCGGGATGACGGAGTGCTGTGCGCGTGTTTCCCAGAGGACGAGTCGGATCCGCGCCAGCTTGCGACCGTTCGGAGCCAACCACCTGCCGGGACGGTCAGGCGGCGCGCAGGCCGGCCGGATTTTGCGGGAACGGCACGAAGCCCGGCAGGGCCTCGATACGGGCGAGCCAGGCGCGGACCTGCGCATAGGGGGCGAGGTCGACGTTCCCCTCGGGTGCGGCGGCGACGTAGCTGTAGAGCGCCACGTCCGCGACGGTGGGGCGGTCGGCGGCGAGCCAGGGCCGGTCTGCGAGTTCGGCCTCGACGCGGCCGAGGATGGCATGGGCGCGGGCGATGACCTCCGCGGCGTCGAAGGTGGCGCCGAACAGCGTGACCAGGCGAGCCGCCGCCGGCCCGAAGGCGATCGGGCCGGCCGCCACCGAGAGCCAGCGCTGCACCCGCGCCGCGCCGGCCGCATCCTCCGGCAGCCAGTCGGTACGGCCGAGGCGCTTGGCGAGGTAGACCAGGATGGCGTTGGAATCCGGGACGACCGTGTCGCCGTCGACGAGCACCGGCACCTGCCCGAAGGGATTGAGCGTCAGGAAGTCCGGCGCCCTGTTCTCGCCCCGGGCGAGGTCGACCTCGACGATGTCGCAGGGCTGGCCGACGAGGGACAGGAACAGCCGGGCCCGGTGGGCGTGACCGGACAGGGCAAAGTGGAACAGCTTCATGGGAGATCTCCTGTCGGGCCGGAGCGTCGGCGACATCCGCATTCAAGACCCTCCACCGGACCAGGAGAATGCTCTTTCTTCGGAAGCCACCGTTCCGCAGAATGGAATAGTCTGGACATCGGGAGGCGCAGGCATGGATCGGTGGCAGGCGATGCGGGTCTTCGTCCGGGTTGCGGAGGGCGGGGGCTTCGCCGCGGCCGCGCGCCAGCTCGCCATGAGCCCGCCCGCCGTGACCCGGGCGGTGGCGGCCCTCGAGGACCGGATCGGCACGCGGCTGCTGACGCGGACCACCCGCTCGGTGAAGCTCACCGAGGCGGGCGGGCGCTACCTGGAGGATTGCCGGCGCATCCTGGCGGAGATCGAGGAGGCGGAGGCCGCCGCGGCAGGGTCCTACGCCACGCCGTCCGGCACGCTCACCGTCACCGCGCCGGTGCAGTTCGGCCGCCTCTACGTGCTGCCCGTGATCACCGATTACCTCGCGCGCCATGCCGCCGTCTCCGCCCGCGCCCTGTTCCTCGACCGGGTGATCAACCTGATCGACGAGGGGGCCGATGTCGGCGTCCGCATCGGTCCGCTCGCCGAGTCCGGGCTCACGGCGGTCCGGGTCGGCGCCGTCCGCCGGGTGCTCTGCGCCGCGCCGGGCTATCTCGAGCGGCACGGCCAGCCAGCGACCCTGCGGGACCTTCGCCACCACGCCGTCATCGGCTCGGCGAGCCAGGGGCTCGGGGCGGACGGACGCTTCGGCCCCGAGCCGGGGACGGCCGTCGCCCTGCGGTCCCGGCTGAGCTGCAACACCATCGATTCCGTCCTGGCGGCCGCGCTGGCAGGCCAGGGCATCGCGCAATTGCTGTCCTATCAGGTCGCGCCGGCCCTGGCCGAGGGGCGTCTGCGCCTCGTGCTCGAGGATCCGGCCGCCGCCGCGATGCCGGTCCATGTGGTGAGCCCGGAGGGGCGCCGGGCCCCCGCGAAGGTGCGTGCCTTCATCGACCTCGCCGTGGCGCGCCTCCGGGCTGATCCGCGGGTGAACCCGACCCATTCCTGAGGAGGTTGGACCATGCGCGATCTGCCCCCCGACCTCGCCGCGCATCTCGCCGGCGGGGCCACGACCCTGTGCCATGCCTGGGCGCTGAGCCGGCGCGACGGTGCCCGCCTCGGCTTCACCGACCACGACCGCGACCTCACCTTCGGCGGCCTGACCTACGCCGCCCGGTCCGGGCTGGAGGCCGCCGAGGCCAGCGCCGAACTCGGCTTCGCCATCGGAGGCGGCGAGGTGGCGGGCGCCCTCTCGGCCCTCGGCCTCACCGACGCCGACATCGCGGGCGGGCTCTACGACGGAGCCTCGGTGGAGACCTGGCTGGTGGATTGGAGCCGACCGGAGACGCGGATCCTCCTCGATATCGGCACCATCGGCGAGGTGCGCCGGGCCGGCACCGCCTTCGTGGCAGAACTGCGCGGGCTGATGGACCAGCTCGACGCCGAGCGGGGCCGGACCTATCGCGCCACCTGCGGCGCCGATCTCGGCGATGCCCGATGCCGCGTGACCCTCGCCGACGCGCGCGTTTCCACCACCGGGACGGTGCGCGCCGTGCCGGAACCGGGCACGCTGGGCGTGACCCTCGCGGGCGTGTTCGCGCCCGGCTGGTTCACCGGGGGGCGGCTGACCTGGACCAGCGGCACCCAGATCGGCCAGGAGGGCGACATCCGCGAACAGGCCGACGTTCAGGACCGCACCGGCGACGCGGGGGCGATCCGGCTCGACCTGTGGCAGGCGCCGGCCCGCCCGGTGGCGCCCGGCGACCGCTTCCGCCTCCATGCGGGCTGCGACAAGCGCCTCGCCACCTGCCGCGAGAAATTCGCCAACGTGCCGAATTTCCAGGGCTTCCCACACCTGCCGGGCAACGACTTCGTGCTGCGCCCCGTCCCGGGCTCCGGCCCGGGCCTCGACGGCGGCAGCCTATTCCGGTGAGGCACACCATGACGCCTGAAACGGGGATGACGCCCGGGACGATCGTCCTCCTGGCGCGCGGCTGGATCGGCACGCCCTATCGCCATCAGGCCTCGCTGAAGGGCGTCGGCTGCGACTGCCTCGGGCTGCTGCGCGGGGTCTGGCGCGAGGCGTTCGGATCGGAGCCGGAGGCCGCCCCGGCCTACGGCGCATCCTGGGCGGAATCGGCCCCGCCCGGCACCGATCCGCTGGCGGAGGCGGCCGGGCGCCACCTCGTGCCGGTTGCCCGCGCCGAGCCGCGGGCCGGCGACGTGCTGCTGTTCCGGTTTCGCGCCCACCTGCCGGCCCGGCACTGCGCCCTCGCGTCGGGCGCCGGCACGATGATCCACGCCCATGACGGCGCCGTCGTCACGGAGGTGGCTCTGACGGGCTGGTGGCGGCGCCACCTCGCCCACGTCTTCCGCTTCCCGATTTCGGGAGACGGAGGCTAGCCGCACCGCCCCCGCTCTCGCCCCCTCTTCCGGAGTCCGCCATGGCCACGCTGATCCTGCAAACCGCCGGGGCGGCGGCCGGTACGGTGCTGGGTGGCCCGATCGGCGGAATCATCGGCGGCGCCCTCGGGACGATGGCGGGGTCGGGCCTCGACGCGGCCCTGCTGGGGGACCTCGCAGGAGGACGCACCGTCGAGGGGCCGCGCCTGTCGGACGTGGCGGGCCTGAGTTCGACCGAGGGCGAGCCGATCCCGCGCGTCTACGGCCGGGCTCGGATCGGCGGCACCCTGATCTGGGCGACGCGGCCCCTGGAGGTGGCGAGCACGGGTGCCGTCACGGCCGCCGGCGGCAAGGCGATCGGGGGCGGCAAGGTCAAGCGCACCGCCTATGCCTACTTCGTCGATCTCGCCATCGGCCTGTGCGAGGGCCCGGTGGCGGGCGTCCGGCGGGTCTGGGCGGACGGGCGCGAGATCGACCTGACCACCGTCGCCCTGCGGTTGCATCGCGGCGCGGCGGACCAGGAGCCCGACCCGCTCATCGTCGCCAAGGAGGGGCCTGAGAACGCGCCGGCCTATCGGGGCCTCGCCTACGTGGTGTTCGAGCGGCTGGCGCTCGCCGAATTCGGCAACCGGATTCCGCAATTCGCCTTCGAGGTGCTGCGCCCGGTGGCGGGCCTCGCCGGGATGATCCGGGCGGTCTGCCTCATCCCCGGCTCCACCGAGTTCGGCCTCGATCCGCTCCGCGTCACCGAGGAGGCCGGCTACGGCACCACGCGCCCCGCCAACCGGTTCCAAATGCAGGCGGGTGCCGACGTCGTCGCCTCCCTGGACGCGCTCCAGGCCCTGTGCCCGCGCCTCACCCGGGTCTCCGTGGTCGCGAGCTGGTTCGGGGACGACCTGCGCGCCGGCCGCTGCACCATCCGGCCCCGGGTTGACAACGCCGCCAAGGTCACCAGCGGCGACACCTGGGCGGTGGCGGGCCTGCGCCGCGACGCGGTCGCGCCCGTCTCGACGGCCCCGGGCGGCGGCCCGGCCTATGGCGGCACGCCCTCGGATGCGGGCCTGACCCGGCTGGTGGCGGAGCTGAATCGGCGCGGCCTCGGCGTGGTGCTCTACCCCTTCGTGATGATGGATGTCGCCGCCGACAACGCGCTGCCGGACCCGCACGACGGGCAGGCGGGGCGCCAGCCGGCCTATCCCTGGCGCGGGCGCATCACCTGCGACCCGGCTCCCGGACGGCCGGGAAGCCCCGACGGCACGGAGGCGGCCGGCGCCCAGGTGGCCGCGTTCTTCGCCCAGTACCGCACCCTGGCGCTGCATTACGCCGCGCTGGCGGCCGGCTGGGCGGCGCAGGGCCTGCCGCTCGCCGGCTTCATCGTGGGCAGCGAGTTCGTCGGCCTCACCCGGGTGCGGGCGGAAGCCGGGCGCTACCCCGCCGTGGAGGGATTTCGCGATCTCGCCGCCACCCTGCGCCAGCGCCTCGGCCCCGACGTCGCCCTCGTCTATGCCGCCGACTGGACCGAGTACGGCGCCGATGTGCGCGACGGGGGCGCCACCCTCCGGTTTCCCCTCGACGCCCTGTTCGCCGATCCCGCCATCGACGCGGTGGGCATCGACTACTACCCGCCCGTCACCGACTGGCGCGACGGCGCCGCCCATGCCGACCTGGCGCTGGCCGACGCCATCTACGACCCCGCCTACCTGAAGGACCGGGTCGGCGCCGGCGAGGCCTTCGACTGGTACTATGCCGACGCGGCCGACCGGGCGGCGCAGCGGCGCACGCCGATCACCGACGGGCGCTACGCCAAGCCCTGGACCTTCCGGGCCAAGGATCTGGTGGGCTGGTGGACGAACCGCCACGTGGAGCGGGACGGCGGGGTCGAGACCCGCGCGACCGCCTGGGTGCCGCGCTCGAAGCCGATCTGGCTCACCGAGATCGGCGTGCCGGCGGTGGACAAGGGCACCAACGGGCCGAACGTCTTTCCCGACCCGAAATCCGCCGAGAACGCCAGCCCGCCCGCCTCGCGCGGCACCCGCGACGACCTGATCCAGGCCCGCGGCCTCGCGGCGATCCTGGGGCGGTTCGACCCGGCCCTGCCGGGCTTCGAACCCGCCCACAACCCGGTCTCGTCCCTGTATGGCGGCCCGATGGTGCCGGCGGACGCGATCTTCGTCTGGTGCTGGGACGCGCGACCCTACCCGGCCTTCCCGGACTTCGACAGCGTCTGGGCGGATGCGGGCAACTGGTCGGTGGGCCACTGGATCACCGGCCGGATCGAGGGGCTGGAACTCGACCGGCTCGTCGCCGCCATCCTGTCCGACCTCGGCATCACGGTGCCGGCGGCGATCACCGCGAACGCCTTCCTCGACGGCTACGTCATCGACCGGCCGATGTCGGCACGGGCCGCCCTCGAGCCCCTGGCGCAGCTCTACGGCCTCGACGTCTCGGCCCAGGCCGGCGCCCTGACGATCCGGGGGCCGCGCCGGGAGGTGCCGCTGGCGATCGCGGCCGACGACCTCGTGGTGCTGCGCGAGGCCGAAGCCCCCCTCGCCCGGGTCCGGGCGGAGGAGGCGGAGCTGCCGCGCTCGCTGGAGATCGGCTTCACCGACGGCGACACCGCCGAGTACCGCCGGGCGAGCGCCGCCGCGATCCGCCCCAGCGGTGCCCGCCGGCGCGAGACCCGGATGGAAGCCGCCGTGGTGACCCGGCGCGCCTGCGCCGAGGCCCTGGCGGAGGCCGCTCTCGATGCCCGCCTCGCGGCCCGGGACACCGCCCGCTTCGCCTTGAGCCCGCGCCGCATCGACCTCGCGCCGGGCGACCTCCTCGCCTTGCCGGGGGAGCCCGGACCGCACCGGATCCTGCGCATCGCCGACAGCCCGCGCGGGCGCCAGATCGAGACCCGCGGCGTGCCCCTCCACGGCCGGACGCCCCGGACGGACGACCGCGCCGGGATGCGCCCCCGCCGCGCCGTGCCGGCCCTGGCCGGGCCGCCCTTCGCCGTCGCCCTCGACCTGCCGGCCGATCGCGGCAGCCCCACCGCCCTTCAGGTGCTGGCGGTGGCGGCGGACCCGTGGCCCGGGCCGGTGGCGATCTGGCGCGCCGAGGGTGAGGACGCGGCGCTCGTCCCCCACGGCTTCGTCGATCTTCCCGCCTGCCTGGGGGAGACCCTGACCGCCCTGCCCCCCGGCCCGCTCTGGCGCTTCGATCGCGGCGCCCGGCTCGATGTCCGCCTGCGCCACGCCGGCGATCTCGCCGCCATCGGCGAGGCGGCGGCGCTGGCCGGCGGCAACCTCTTCGCGGTCCGCAGCCGGGCGGACGGGGCGATCGAGCTGATCGCGGCCGCCGGGGTGACGCTGATCGGGGCCGGGACTTACCGACTGACGGGGCTCCTGCGCGGTCTGGCCGGCAGCGAGGCGCAGGCCGCCCGGGCCAGCCCCGCCGGTAGCCTGATCGTGCGCCTCGACGGGGCGGTGGTGCCGCTGGTGGAACGCCTCGACGAGGCCGGACGGCCCTTCCGCTACCGCATCGGCCCGGCGACGGGCGAGCCCGCCGATCCGGCCCATGTCGCCCTGCGGGCCACGGCCGGCCTCACCGCCCTGCGCCCCTTGAGCCCCGTCCACCTGCGGGCGCAGCGGGAGCCCGAAGGCGTGCGCCTCGCCTGGATTCGCCGGACCCGGCGCGACGGGGATTCGTGGGACGCCGCCGAGATCCCGCTGGAGGAGCCCGAGGCCTACCGGGTCACGGTGTTCTCGCCCGAGGGCCGGCCCCTGCGGGTTCTGACGGCGGCCGCGCCGGACCTCCTCTACCCGGCGACGGACGAGGCGGCGGATTTCGGCGGCCCCCAGGGGCGCCTCGACGTCGCGGTGGCGCAGGTCGGTCTGGCGGCGGGGGTCGGCCCCGAGACCCGCGCGCAGGTGGCGGTCGCGTCCGCCTGATCCGCCGCGACGCCGCCGGAGATTCTCGACCCTCAAGCCGGAGCCGACCGATGCCCGAGACGACCCCCAGCCTGGCGCTGCCGCTGATCGCGGCGGGTCAGGCGCAGAAGCATGTCACGCACAACGAAGCGCTGATGGGCCTCGACGCGCTGGTCCAGCTCGCCTGCCGCGACAAGGACCTCGGCGCGCCGCCGCCCACCCCCGCCGAGGGCGATCGCTACCTGGTGCTGAGCCCCAGTCCGACCGGGGCCTGGGCCGGTCTGTCCGGACAGATCGCCCGCTTCCAGGATGGGCGCTGGAGCGGCCTCGCGCCCAAGCCCGGCTGGCTCGCCTGGATGCTCGACGAGGACGAACTCTACGCCTTCACGGCAACCGGATGGATCGGACTCCGCTCCGCTCCGAAGCTGCTCCAGAACCTGACGCGCCTCGGCATCGGCACCACGGCCGACGCCGCCAATCCGTTCGCCGCCAAGCTGAACACCGCCCTCTGGACCGCCCTGACGACGGCGGAGGGCGGCACCGGGGACCTGCGCTACACCCTGAACAAGCAGGCCGCCGGCAACATCCTGTCCCTGCTGTTCCAGAGCGCCTTCACGGGGCGTGCCGAGATCGGACTGTCCGGCAACGACGATTTCGCGATCAAGGTCGCGCCCGACACGGGCGGGTTTCGCGAGGCGCTGCGGATCGACCGGGCGTCGGGCCGGGTCGATCTCAAAGGGCCGATGCCGAGCCCGCTCCTCGGCGCGCCCGCCCTGCGCCTGACCCAGGACCTCGCCACGGACGGCAGCCTGCTGGGGGGCGGCCTGACCATGCAGGCCACCAGCGGCGGCACTCCCTGGCCCCTGGCGGGCCTTGCCGGCACGATGGGCACGGCCGGCGCGGCGAGCGGGTATCCGGGCGGCCTCGCGATCTTCGTGAAGCCGGCGGACGGCGCGCGCCCCGGCACCCTGCGCGAGGTGGCGCGCTTCGGCCCGGACGGCAATCTCGGCCTCGGCACCAGCGCCACCCTGACGACCAAGCTCGGGGTAGCGGGCATCATCGCCCACACGGCCGACAACACCTGGAGCCTCGGCACCCCGGCCCTGCGCGCCGCGGTGCTGTATGCCGGCACGGGCGCGATCAACACCTCGGATGCCCGCGAGAAGACGCCCGTCGTTCCCCTGGCCGAGGCCGAGATCGCGGCGGCGCGCGCGCTCGCCCGGGAGATCGGCACCTTCCGGTTCCTTGAAGCGCTGGCGCGCAAGGGCGCCGGGGCACGCCGACATGTCGGCCTGACCGTGCAGCGGGCGACGGCGATCCTCGAGGCCCATGGCCTCGACCCGTTCGCCTACGGCTTCCTGTGTCGCGACGCGTGGCCGGCCGTGCCGCCCCGGCCGGCGATCCCCGCCTCCCCCGCCGAGGTCGATGCGGCGGGCGCCGAGATCGTCGCGGCCGTTCCGGCGGAGGACGCGGTGGCGGGCCGCGCCGCCGGGGAGCGCTACGGCTTCCGCACGGACGAGCTGCTGCTGTTCCTGGCCCGGGGCCTCGAAGCGCGGCTCACCGCCCTGGAAGCCGCCCCGAAAGGGGCCTGACCGAAGGGGGCCTGACCGAAAGGGGCCTCGCCATCCCCCTCGCGCCCCTCAGCGCAGGTAGCCCGCCGCCCGCAGATCGGCCTCGACGGCGGCGCACAGATCGGTGAGCGGATTGTCGTTCTCCGCCGGGGGCGGGGCCAGGGACCGCATGGACGGGAAGGTCCGGTCGAGCGCCGGCGCGGCCCCGCCGCCGGACCGGTCCTGCCCCCCTGATTTCTGCCTCAAAGCAGCCGAGATGAGCTTTCGCAACACATCCCCCTCCTGATCCCGCGTCGGAATCAGTTGTCGCGTAGAGATTCCGGCAAATCAACCGGAACTTCTGCGCTCATCACTTCAGTGCTCTCTCACTTTCATCATCCGGAGACGCGGCATGACCCTCAGTGCCATCGGCGAAGCCGTGCTCATCGCCCGCGAAGGCCGGCGCTTAAGCGCCTATCGCGACAGCGTCGGCGTCTGGACCATCGGGATCGGGCACACTTCGGCGGCGGGTCCGCCCCTGGTGACGCCGGGCCTTCGCCTGACCGAAGCGGCTTGCGACGCGCTCTTCCGCCGCGACGTCGCCCGCTACATCCAGGCCGTCGCCACGGCGGTCGGCGACGATCTGCCGGACCACGCCTTCGACGCCCTGGTCTCGCTCTGCTTCAACATCGGGCCGACGGCCTTCGCACGCTCCACCGTGGTCCGACGCCTGAAGGTCGGCGACCGCGACGGCGCGGCCAAGGCGTTCCTGCTCTGGAACCGTCCGGCGGAGCTGATCCCGCGACGCGGCGCCGAGGTCGACCAGTTCCGCACGCCCTATGCCGAGGCCCTGCCCCGGGCGCGACGGGGCGATGCGGCGGCGATTCCCATGCCCAACGCCGCCCCCCCGCCGCTGCCGACCGCGCGCCGGACCGTGCCGCGCCTGCCGTTGTCGCCCCGAGCGCCTGCCCAGGCGCCAACGAAACCTCAGGCGCCAGTCCAGCCCGAGGCTCGCGTGACGCCCGAGACTTCTGTGGCGTCCAAGACTTCTGTGGCGTCCAAGACGTCTGTGACGCCCAAGACTTCTGTGGCGCTCAGGGTTCCGGTGAAACCGGGCGCCCTGGCGACGCTGTGGTCGGCGGTGCGTCGCCGCCTGCGCGGCGAGGCCTGACGTCCGGCCCTCGCGCCCATCCGCCTCGCCCCGCCCATCCACCGCGTCCTGCCCCCCGCGTCCCGCCCTGCCCCCGCGTCCCGCCCTGCCCCCGATGGAGTTTCCGATGATCCGTTCTCGCATCCGCCGCGCCGGTTTCCTCGCCGCCACCGGCCTCTTTCTCGTCGCGACCACGCGTCCGGGTACGGCGGCGGAGATGGCCTCCGTCGCGCTGCCCTGGGGCGACGCCGTCGCGTCCGCGATCCAGGGCCTCGGGAGCGTGCTGGTGCCGCTCGCCGTGACCGCCGCGATGGCGGCCGTGGCCCGCCTGACCGGTCCGCTGCGCCTCCTGATCACCGCCAGCCTGGTGGAACGCCTCGTCCGCAACGTCGCCGATTACGCGGTCAACGCGGTGGCGGGCGCGACCCGCGGGCAGACACTGACGGTTCCGGTCGGATCGCTGGTGATCGCGCGCGCGGTCCAGCGCGGCCTCGACGCCGCGCCGGGCTGGCTCATCCGGGCGGCCGGCGGCGGCGCGGGCCTCGGCGAGAAGGTGTTCCGCAGCCTGCCGCTGACCGAGGAGGCGACGGTCGCGAACACCCTGGTGCCGGCCCTGCGCGCAGCCGAGGTGGAAAGCCGGCGTCGGACGCCCTGACCCTGCGGAACCCGGACGCGGCAAGCCGAATGACGCGCGAGGCCGGGCGGGCGAGAGGCCGCGCGCGAGAGGCCGGGCGCGGAAGCCTGACGACGGCAGGACCGGGCAGGTGCAGAACCGGGCAGACGGAGGACCGGATTTGGAAAAGATCGCCTTCGAAGCCGCCCGGCTCCTGGCCTCGCAGGAGGGCGCCGGCTGGATCGTCGCCGTCCTCCTCGGGCTCGCCTGCATCCACCTCCACCGTCAATCCCTGCGCGTGCAGGAGGCGCGCCTCGGCGACATCGGTGCGACCGCGACCGCCCTGGAACGAGCCTCGCAGACCAACGCCGCCGTGGCGGCGGCCCTCGAAAGCCGAACCCGCGTGCTCGAAGACCTGTCGCGGCTGGCGACCGAGACCGCACGCGACATCGAGCGCAACGACGCCCGCGCCCGGGAGAAGCTGGACGACATCCTGCGCCGTCTCGCCGAGACCCGGCCCCGATCCTGAGGACGTTCCATGGACCGCATCGCCCATCTCCTGCACGGACGCCGCGACCGCCGCCGGGCGGCAAGCCTGCGCCTGTGCGCTGCCCGAATCCGCTTCGACCGCTCGGCGGCGGCCGTGCGCCGCGCCGCGCGCGACCATATCGACGGTCACGCCGTGGCCGGAACGCGCCTGCGCATGGCCCTCGCCCGCCTTTCGGCCCTGTCGGGGACGGCCTGAACACCGGGTCGGACCGCACGGGAACCGAATGGCCGAGGTTATGCTTGGGGTTGTGCCGAGCAGGGTCGGCGGTTGAGCCGGACCAGGCTTGCCGGGTCGCCCTCGGCCCGACCCCGGCGCGCGCTGGCATTCAGGGCGCATTCAGTGCCTCCCCCTAGACTGTTCCCACATGCGCATCCTCCTCGCCCTGTTGCTGATCGGACTGACCGTCGCGGGTTTCGCGACAGGTTCGATCGACACGTTCGCGGAGGAGACCACGACCGGCACCAGCTCGGTCGCGGCCCCCTTGGTCGCGATCCCCCGCAGCGAGACCTGCCTCAGTCCGGCGGATCTGCGCGAAGCGGTGGCCGACAAGCGGGTGATCGCCCCGGTGGCGGCCATCCGCGCCGCCCGACAGGTGATTCCCCGGGCGGAGATCCAGCGCGCGCGCCTGTGCCGGCAGGACGAGACCCTCGTCTACCTGCTCACGGCCCTGCGCCGGGACGGACAGTTCGTTCACGTCATCGTGGATGCGACCACGGGGCAGGTCAGCGGTCCGTGACGCCGTTTCGCCGCCGGCCGGAGACGGCTAACGTGCGCTGCGCGCCGACCCGCGGGTTCGGGCCATCATCGTAGGAGTTCGATACCGTGCGGTTGCTCGTCGTGGAGGATGACCGGGACATCAACCGGCAGGTGGTCAACGCCCTAGAGGAGGCCGGCTACGTCGCCGACAAGGCCTTCGACGGCGAGGAAGGCGGCTATCTCGGTGAGAGCGAGCCCTACGACGCCATCATTCTCGACATGGGCCTGCCCAAGACCGACGGCGTCAGCGTGCTGCAGAAGTGGCGCCGGGCTGGGATCAAGACCCCCGTCATCATCCTGACCGCCCGCGACCGCTGGTCCGACAAGGTCGACGGCTTCGATGCGGGGGCCGACGACTACGTGACCAAGCCGTTCCACATGGAGGAGCTGATGGCCCGCGTGCGCGCCCTGCTGCGGCGCGCGGCCGGCCATGCCACCAGCCAGATCGCCTGCGGGCCGGTGGTGCTCGACACCCGCTCGGGCCGGGTCTTCGTGGACGGCAACCCGGTCAAGCTGACGAGCCACGAGTACCGCCTGCTCTCCTACCTGATGCACCATACCGGCCGGGTGGTCTCGCGCGCCGAGCTGACCGAGCATCTCTACGACCAGGATTTCGACCGGGATTCCAACACCATCGAGGTCTTCGTCGGCCGCCTGCGCAAGAAGCTCGCGGTCGACCTGATCCAGACCGTCCGGGGCCTCGGCTATCTCGTCGACCCGAACCAGCCGGTGGCGCGGGGGTGATGTCAGGGGCGCGGGCTCATCGCGAGGCGCCTGCCCTTGATCCGCGTCTGCATGGGCGCAAGCACGAGGGCGACGATGCAGCTTCCGTCCGCGGGCTTTCGTGCGATCACCAGGACGGCGGGTCGATCCGTCTGCGCCACCGTTTGACCGTCGCGGTCCTCGTTCGACCAGAGGAAGGCGTAGCGGATCACGGTTCCGACGATCGGCGGCTCACCCGGGATCATCGTCCGCGGCCCGCGCTAATCCGGGTCCGTCAGTCCCCCTGGAACCTTGGCGCTCAAGATCGCGTCGGCGATGTCGTCCGGGATGTCGTCGACCGTGGATGAGCTTGAACAGGTTCATGCCGCGCTCGCACGCAAACAATTATCGCGAACTACCCGTAGATTACGGAAAACCCGCAACAGGCGAGGTGAGACATCCGGCTCGGCGCAGGCTATGATTTGACCGTCGGCGATCTGAAATCGGTTCAGGTCGCCAACGGTCACGCCACCATCATCGACCGCGACGATTTCCCTTCCAATCTGTGGCTCAGACCTGCAGCCGTGGCGTAGACTTGGTCGACATGATCCCCTCCCCGTCCTGGCTGCCCATGCGCCGCCGCTCGATCGCGGTGCGCCTCGCCACCTCGGCGCTGCTGGCGAGTTCGGCGATCCTGCTGATCGCCGCCTGGATCCTGACCACCCTGTACCGCGAGAACACCGAGCGGGCCTTCGACAGCCGCCTGCTGGTCTATGCCAACAACCTCGCCACCGATCTCGTCTCGCCCAACGACCCGGAGAGCCGGTCCTTCACCTTGAGCGATCCGCGCTTCGACCTGCCCCTGTCGGGCTGGTACTGGCAGATCGGGCGCCCCGACGCGAAGCCGCGCGACCTGCGCACCTCACGCTCCCTGGTGGGCGTGCCCCTGAAGGCCGCCGCCACCTCCGACAGCAAGGCGGGCATCGGCCAGATCCGCCAGGGCTACGGCCGGGCCCAGGACGAGCGCCGCCTGCGCATCATCGAGCGCGACGTCGATATCGGGGAGGACGGCCGCTACACCGTGCGGGTGGCCGGCCCCGCCGACGAGATCGAGAACGACGTCGACCGCTTCCGCTTCTCGCTGATGGTCACCTTCGGGCTGCTCGGCCTGTCACTGGCGCTCACCACCCTGCTGCAGATCCGCTTCGGCCTCGCGCCGCTGGCCAAGCTGCGCACGGCGCTGGGTGCCATCCGGCGGGGAGAATCGGACCGCATCACCGGCGAGTACCCGCGCGACATCGCCCCCCTGGCGGGCGAGGTGAACCTGCTGATCGAGACCAACCGGGAGATCCTGGAGCGGGCGAGGACGCAGGTCGGCAACCTCGCACACGCCCTCAAGACCCCGCTCTCGATCATCGTCAACGAGGTCGGCGCCGCCGATGCGCCCGGTGACCTCGCGGCCAAGATCCGCGAACAGGCGGCGGTGATGCGCGACCAGGTCAACTACCATCTCGACCGCGCCCGGGCGGCGGCCCTGGCCGGCACCCTCGGCACCTCGACGGAGGTGGAGCCGGCGCTGGCCGGTCTGGTCCGCACCTTCGGCAAGATCTACCGCGACAAGGATATCGCCTACGAGGTCCATGTGCCGCCCGGCCTGCGCTTCCGGGGCGAACGCCAGGATTTCGAGGAGATGATCGGCAATCTCGTCGACAACGCCTCGAAATGGGCGCACGGCCGCGTCGCGATCCGGGCCGAGGCGGTCGGCAAGGACGATTATCCCCACCTTCTGGTGGCGATCGAGGACGATGGCCCCGGCCTCGCCCCGGACGATCGGGCCGCGGTCCTCGGGCGCGGCCGGCGCCTCGACGAGTCGAAGCCCGGCTCGGGCCTCGGCCTCTCGATCGTAGCCGATCTCGCGGCCCTCTACCGCGGCCGCTTCCGCCTGGAGGAGGCCGCGCTCGGCGGATTGCGGGCGGTGATCGAGGTGCCGGGGGACGCGCCGGCGGGCATCGTCCCACACTGACCCGCCGGACTGGGGCGGCCGGACTGGGGCGGATTGATCCGCCCGGCATATCCGCTAGGGTTGCGCGCTCCCCCGAAGGGCTGCGCGTGACACCGTGTCGCCCGACGCCTGCATCGTGCTGGCGGGAACCCGCGTCTACATGCAAGCGGGGCAGCGTTCGGGGCGTGATGACGGCACTTTGGTTCATACTGGCGGTCATGACGGGTGCCGCGGTGTTCGCCCTGCTCTGGCCGATGTCGCGCCGGGCCAATCCCGCCGCCCCGCCCGAGGCCGGCGGTCTCGCCACCGAGACCGGGTTCTACGAGGATCAGCTCCGCGAGATCGAGCGTGACCAGGCCCGGGGCCTGATCGCCGCACCCGAGGCGGAGGCCGCCCGCACCGAGGCGGCCCGTCGCCTGCTGCGCGCCAACCGCGCCGGCGTTCCGGCGGCGCAGGACATCGCCGAGCCGGCCCTGCGCCAGCGCCGGGCGGCCTCGGCGTTCGCCCTCTCAACCATCCCGCTCGTCGCCCTTATCGCGTACGGCCTCTACGGCTCGCCGCACATGCCGGCCCAGGGCCAGGCCGAGCGCTCGGCCGCCCAGACCGGCGACCAGGATCTCCTCAAGGCGATCGGCCAGATCGAAGCCCGGCTCGCGGCCGATCCGACCGACGGGCGCGGCTGGTCGGTGCTCGCCCCCGTCTACATGCGGATGGGCCGGTTCGACGACGCCGCCCACGCCTACGAGGCGGCCGCCCGCCTCCTCGGTGAGACGCCGCAGCGCCTGTCCGATTGGGGCGAGGCCCTGGTGGCGGGCAGCAACGGCGCCGTCACACCCCAGGCCAAGGCGATCTTCCAGCGCGCGGTCGACCTCGATGCTCAGGCGGCCAAGCCGCGCTTCTACCTGGCGCGCGGCGCCGAACTCGACGGCGACATCCCGGAAGCGATCCGGCGCCTGCAGGCCATGGCCGAGGCTGCCCCCGCGGATGCGCCCTGGTTGCCCCTCGTGCGCGAAAACCTCGCCCGACTGAAGGGCGAAGCGGCCCCGGCCTCCCCTGACTCCGATCGCGCCGCCGCACTCCAGGCGCTGCCGCCGGCGAGCCGCGACGGCGCCATCCGGGCCATGGTCGACAGCCTCGACAAGCGCCTCGCCGACCGGGGCGGCACGCTCGAGGACTGGCTGCGGCTGGTGCGCTCCTACGGGGTGCTCAAGGAGACCGACAAGGCGGCCGCCGCCCTCGAGCGGGCGCGCAAGGCCCTGGCCGACGAGCCGGAGGCCAAGAATCACCTGGACGAGATGGCGCGCGAGATCGCCCTCGGGGCGAATGCAGCGCCGGTCGCGCCGGCGGCCAACCCGGACGAGGCGGGGCGCGCCGGGACCGAGGCCGCCGTGGCGGCCGTCAAGGCGATGCCGGCGGCCGAGCGCGATGCCGCGATCCGTGGCATGGTGGCGGGCCTCGACCGCCGCCTGGCCTCCAAGGGCGGCAGCATCGACGATTGGCTGCGCCTCGTGCGCTCCTACAGCGCCCTCGGGGAGCGCGACAAGGCGGCTCAGACCCTCGACCGGGCCCGCATGGCGCTCAGCCCCGATCCCGGAGCGATCGAGCGTCTCGATGAATTGTCGCGCGAACTTCAGCTTCGCCCTCAGGCACCCCGGCCGGCGCCCAAACCCTGACATCGCAACCCGCCGACACCTCAACCCACGGACGTCCCGATACGGGCTCGGGGCTGCGCCGGAGCCGCGCTGCCCCTGACAATCGGTCCCGGCCCCAGCCCTTGACCGCGCCAGCCACTCGGCCGACACCGTGAGCCACCCGATTTTATCCTGGATCACGTCCACCGGACTGCAACGCCGGCGGGGCACACCCTTCCCGCCGCACCGCCCCGAGCCACCGAACCGGACCCCTTTCCGTGACACGCAAGAGCCGCCGCCTGATCCTGATCGCCGCCTGCGGTGCCGTGCTGGCCCTGGCGCTCGGCCTGATCCTGTCAGCCATGAGCGGATCGATCGTGTTCTTCCGCTCGCCCACCGAGGTGGCCTCCCAGGCGGTGACGCCGGGAACGCGCTTCCGCTTGGGCGGCCTCGTCAAGGACGGCTCCCTTCAGCGCGGGCCGGACCAGACCGTGGATTTCTCGGTGACGGACACCAACGCCACCGTGCAGGTGCAGTATCGCGGCCTGCTGCCGGATCTGTTCCGCGAGGGCCAGGGCGTGGTGGCCGAGGGCACGCTGCAGCCCGGCGGTATCTTCCGCGCCGATACGGTGCTGGCCAAGCACGACGAATCCTACATGCCGCGCGAGGTCGCCGATGCGCTGAAGGCGCAGGGCCGTTGGCAGGAGGGCAAGGGCATGGTCGACAAGGGTATGGTCGACAAACCCAGCCCGGCCGCCGAGGCCAAGCCTTCGGTGGGGGACAAGACCCTCGGTCAGCGCAGCGAGCGATGATGCGCCGCCGCGTCCAACATCTCGCCTCGCGACCCTCCGCTTTTCGACCCTTCGCCTCTCGACCCTTCGCCTCTCGACCCTTCGCCCCTCGGTCACTCTTTCCCGGAAGGACACCCCAGCCTTGCTGATCGAGGTCGGCCATTTCGCGCTGGCGCTGGCGCTGGCCCTGTCCCTGGTTCAGGCGGTGATGCCGGTCTGGGCCGCGCGTTCCGGCGACCAGGCCCTGCGGGCGGTGGCCACGCCGGCGGCCCTGGGCGCCTTCGCCTGCATCCTGTTCAGCTTCGGCGCGCTGACCTACGCCCATGCCACGTCGGATTTCTCGGTCCAGAACGTGATCGAGAACTCGCACACCACGAAGCCCTTCCTCTACAAGATCTCCGGCGTCTGGGGGAACCACGAGGGCTCGATGCTGCTCTGGGTCCTGATCCTGGCCCTGTTCGGAGCCCTGGTGGCGGTGGCGCGCGATTCGGTGCCCCCGACCCTACGGGCCAACACCCTCGCGGTGCAGGGCCTGATCACCTTCGTGTTCGTGCTCTTCATCATCACGACCTCGAACCCGTTCACCCGGGTGAGCCCGGCCCCGGCCGAGGGCAACGACCTCAACCCGTTGCTGCAGGATTTCGGCCTCGCGGTGCATCCGCCGCTGCTCTACGTCGGCTATGTCGGCTTCTCGATCACCTTCGCGTTCGCCATCGCGGCGCTGATCGAGGGCCGCATCGACGCCGTCTGGGCGCGGGCCGTGCGGCCCTGGACGCTGACCGCCTGGAGTTTCCTGACGCTCGGGATCGCGATGGGCTCGTACTGGGCCTATTACGAGCTCGGCTGGGGCGGCTGGTGGTTCTGGGACCCGGTCGAGAACGCCTCGCTGATGCCCTGGCTCGCCGGCACCGCCCTGCTGCACTCCACCGTCGTCATGGAGAAGCGCGACGCCCTGAAGGTGTGGACGGTGCTGCTCGCCATCCTGACCTTCTCGCTCTCGCTGCTCGGCACCTTCATCGTGCGCTCGGGCGTGCTGACCTCGGTCCACACCTTCGCCACCGACCCGACCCGCGGCGTGTTCATCCTCGCCATCCTGATCCTGTTCATCGGCGGCTCGTTCACGCTCTTCGCCTGGCGGGCCCCGATGCTGCGCCAGGGCGGCATCTTCGCGCCGATCTCCCGCGAGGGCGCGCTGGTGATGAACAACCTGTTCCTGGCCGCCGCCTGCGCGACGGTGTTCGTCGGAACGCTCTACCCGCTGTTGCTGGAGATGCTGACCGGCGAGAAGATCTCGGTGGGACCACCCTTCTTCAACTACACCTTCATTCCCTTGGCGATCCCCCTGCTGCTCATCGTGCCCTTCGGCCAGACCCTGGCGTGGAAGCGTGGCGACGTGCACGCGGCGACACAGCGCTTGTTCGCGGCCCTGGCCGTCGCCCTGGTGATCGGACTCGCCGTCCTGGCCCTGACCTGGGGCGGACCGATGATGGCCCCGGTCGGCATCGGCCTCGGCGCCTACCTCGTGGTCGGCTCCGCCATGGAGATCGTCTCGCGGGCCCGCGGCTACGGCGCCAATCGCACCCGGGGCGCCGCCGCGATCTGGCGCCGCGCCGCCGGCCTGCCGCGCTCGGCCTGGGGCACGGCCCTGGCCCATGCGGGCGTCGGCGTGGTGGTCCTCGGCATCGCCGCCCAAGGCTGGGCGACGGAAGGCCTGAAGACCCTGAAGCCCGGCGAATCCCTGGCGTCCGGCCCCTACGTGGCCACCCTCGACCGGGTCGGCCCGCGCGCCGGCGAGAACTACGCCGAGACCGCCGCCTTCCTCACCATCCGCAATACCGGCGGCGACTTCATCGGGACGGTGGAGACCGGCAAACGGTTCTATCCGAGCCGCAAGATGACGGTGACCGAATCCGGCCTGCTGACCATCGGGGCGAGCCAGGTCTATGCCAGCCTTGGCGAGGTGCTGCCCGAGGGCGCCATCGGCCTGCGGCTGTACTACAAGCCCCTCGTGCTGCTGATCTGGCTCGGGGCGGTGGTGATGGCGCTCGGCGGCGCGGTGTCGCTGACCGACCGGCGCATGCGGGTCGGCGCCCCGGCGCGGGCGAAGGCCAAGGCGCTGCCCCCCGGCATGGCGCCCGCCGAATGAGCCGCGCGCCCGCCAGACGCGCGGCCGTCGCGCTCGCCCTCTCGCTCGCAGCCACGGGCGGCGCCCGCGCGGTTCAGCCGGACGAGGTTCTCAAGGACCCTGTGATGGAGGCGCGGGCACGGGACATCTCGTCGGGCCTGCGATGCCTCGTATGCCAGAATCAGTCCATCGACGATTCCGATGCGCCCCTGGCGCGGGATCTGCGCCTCATCGTGCGCGAGCGCCTGAAGGCGGGAGACGACGACGCGCAGGTGCAGTCCTACGTGGTCGGGCGCTACGGCGAATACGTGCTCCTGCGCCCGGTCTTTGCCCTGCACACCCTGCTGCTCTGGCTCACCCCGATCGCAGTGGTGATCCTCGGACTGTTCGGTCTCTGGCGCCTGTCGCGCCGCCGGGTGGAGTCGGCCCCCGAAGGCCTCAGCGCCGCCGAGCAGGCCGAGATCACCGCGCTGACCCGGCGGGACTGATCGGAGGCCGCCCCCACGGCCTCCCGGTCCGGCGCCTCGCTTTCGCCCCACTGACCCCGGAGACATCGGATCGCGCAGAGCCACGCGGTCAGCGCCTGTTAACGATGTCTTCACCTTAAGTCGCGAGCGTCCCGTGCCATGCCGATCGCGTCGCCGTTCCGCCTCCTGACCCTCTGCGGGCTGACGCTCGCGGCGTCCAGCCTCGCCACGCCGAGCCTTGCCCATCCGCACGTCTGGGTGACGACCAAGGCCGAAATTGCCTATGGCGAAGGCGGGCGGGTGACGGGCATCCGGCACGCCTGGAGCTTCGACGCCTCCTACTCGGCCTTCGTCACGCAGGGGCTCGACGCCAACAAGGACGGCAAGCTCACGCCTGACGAACTCGCCGGCCTCGCCGCCGAGAACACCGCCAATCTCGCCGAATTCGCCTACTTCACCAAGATGAAGGTCGGCGGCAAGGAACAGGCCTTCGCCGATCCAATCGAGCCCCGCATGGTCATGGAGGGCGACAAGCTCACGCTGAGCTTTCTGCTGCCCCTCAAGACGCCCGTGGCGCAGGGCCGCGGCGTCACCGCCCTGGAGGTCTACGATCCGACCTTCTTCGTCTCGTTCGCCCTGGCGGAGGGCAGCGATGCGGCCCGCCTCGCCGGAGCGCCAGCCGGGTGCGCTGCCACGGTGACGCGCCCGAAGACCGATCCGGGAGCGGACGGCAGATCTGTGGACGGCAAAACGGCGGATGCCAAGCCGGGGATGTCGGAAGCCTTCTTCGAGGCCCTGACCTCGGCCTCCAATTACGGGCTCCAATTCGCCAATCGGGTCATCGTCGCATGTCCGTAGGCGCCGCCCTCGAGACCGGATCGCCCCGGTCCGCCCGGCGTCTCGGCCGACAGGCGCTCCTCGCCCTCGGGGCGGTGGTGGCGGCGACACTCATCGTCGCCGGCCTCGTCTGGCTGGTGAGCCCCGAGATGCGGGCGCCGGCGCCGCGCTCCCCCTTCGGGATCGGCTTTCGCGAGGCCGCCCCTGCCGCCACCGGCCTCGGCAGCTGGATCCTCGCCCTGCAATCGAGCTTTTCGCGCAGCCTTCAGGCCTCGGTCCAGGCGCTGAAGCAGGACGGCCCCTGGGGGCCGATGATGCTGCTGGGCTTCAGCTACGGCGTCTTCCACGCCGCTGGCCCGGGTCACGGCAAGGCGGTGATCGCCGGCTACATCGTCGCCGGCGAGCGAGCCCTGACGCGCGGCTTCACCCTGAGCTTCGCCGCTGCCCTGCTGCAGGCGCTCGTGGCCATCGCCCTCGTGGGGATCGGCACGCTGGTGCTCGGCGCCACCGCCGCGGGCATGACCCGCGCCGGCACGGTGATCGAGACCGTCAGTTTCGCCCTGGTGGCCCTCCTCGGCCTCAGCGTCACCTGGCGCAAGGCCGGACGGCTCGCCGGCCTCGGAAACGCCGCCTGCGCGCCCGATTGCGGGCACGTCCACCTCACCGACGCGACCGCCCTCGCACGCCTCCACACTTGGCGCGAGCGGGCCGGGGTGGTGCTGGCAGCCGGCACGCGTCCGTGTGCCGGGGCCGTCCTGATCCTGGTCTTCTCCGCCTCGCAGGGCCTTCTTGCCGCCGGCATCGCCGCGACCTTCGCGATGGCGCTCGGCACCGCCCTGACCACGGGCGCGCTCGCCAGCCTCGCGGTCTTCGCCAAGGCCTTCGCCCTTCGGCTCGCGGGCGGACGCGGCCAGGCTGGCGCCCGCGCGGTCGGGACGCTCGAACTCCTGGCGGGCGCCTTCGTGCTGGTGCTCGGCCTCGCCATGCTGGCCGGGCTCGCGGCCAATCTCGGCGTCTGAAGGCGGGGGGCGCTCGTCAACCTCTCTCGTGAAGCTCTCTCGCCAAGCCCTGTGCGACGTGCCAGTCTCCCGGAGACCGGCGGGAGATCCTGAGGCATGGCGGCGGGCTTCGAACAGATTCTGAACTGGCGGCTCCTGGCCGGCTCCCATGATTTTCCCGGCCCGGACGGCGGCACCTGCATCAACGAAGCCGCCATCGTGGCGGCGGGCCTGCCCTACCGGGCGATCCGCGCCTCGACCGATTGCCCGCCCTGCTTCTCGCAACCCCTCGCGGCCTATGCCCTCGGGCTGAACGACGCCATGCCGGATGGTGAGCGCCCCCGGCTGATGGCCTTCGTGCTCCGCCTTGCCGGCTCCACCGCCGAACCTGAGACCGAGGCGCGGCGCGTCGCCTTCCTGGCCGAGGCCAGCGTTCGGCGGATCCTGCCTCCCCTCCTCGACACTGCTGGTCTCCCGGCCCTCGCCGCCCGCTGCGACGGCGCGTGTGGCCCCGAGGGTGCGCGCACGGCGGCCCGCGATGCGGCCTGGGAGGGTGGAGCGTTGGCCGATGCCGCGTCGCGACGGGGCGCCTGGACCCAGGGCGCCCGCGCGTCGGCAGTGGCCCGCGCAGCCTCGGCGGCCGTGAAGGCGTTCTGCGATGCACGCTGTGCCGCCGAGGTCGCGGAAGGGGTCGCTCCCTTCATCGACGGAACCTGGGCGGTGGCCGCCCAGATCCTCGATGAGGCCCTGGCGCTTGGGCGCGGCGCCCCGTCGATCGATGCGGGGCTGGCGCGGGACCGTTTCGATGCCGCGCGAGCACGGGCTGGCCTGCGCGGTCCGGGCTCGAGTCAGACGAGGACCGGCTCGGCGGTGGGGTCGAACGTGACGGTCTGACAATTGTCGAGCCAGACCCCGGTCAGGTGGTAGAAGAAGGTGCCGTGCCCGACCACCGCGATGCTGCGCTCCGGCCGGGCAGCCAACCAGTCGCGAAAACCGAGGACGCGGGCATCGAACAGGGTTCGGGGCTCGATGTGCACGCCGCTCGCATCCGGCTCGCCCTCGGCGTGCCACCAGATTTCCGGCAGGTGATCGACCGCCACGTCGGGGAACTCGGTGGCCAGGATCGAAGCGGCGCGGCCGACGTCGCAACTGCTCTCCTGGCATTCGCGGTGCAGCACCTCCACGAGGATACGCGGCCGGCTCGGATGGTCGCCGAAGATACCCTGGGTGGTCTGGATCGCCCGGGTCAGCGGCGACGTGACCACGAGGTCGAAGGGGATGTCGTGCAGGGCTGTCCGGGCCGCCTGGACCTGGCCCAGGCCGCGCTCGGTCAGCCGGGCGTCCACATGTCCCGGGTCGCGCCCGGTCAGCCGATGGGCGGCGTTGAAGGTCGATTCGCCGTGGCGGACGCAGACGATGCGGGAGGGAGCCATACCAGTCCGGTGTCAGAGGGGAGACGGGAGAGGCGGCCGGAGCCGCCGGAGCGATCATTCGCCCAGCGATAACCCGGGCCGGTCCCCATCGTTGCGGGACCGCCGCTCACGACGGGAGGAGGACGACACCGGGACGGCTCCCGCGAACGAAAAAGGCCCGGTTGCCCGGGCCTCGATCGTGGTCTTGCGGGATACACTGTCGTCTTGGTTCAGGCCTTGCGGGCCAAGGGGGTGCGGCGACGCAGGCGCACGATGACCTCGACGCCGGCGATTTCCATGCCCTCGGGCGCATCCGGCAGCGAATCGACCGTGATCCCGCAATCGGGCATGTCCAGCACCTGCCCCTCGTCCTCGAGGAAGAAGTGGTGGTGCTCGCTCGGATTGGTGTCGAAATAGGCCTTCGAGCCGTCGAGCGCGAGCTGACGCAGCAGGCCCGCCTCGGTGAACTGGTGCAGGGTGTTGTAGACGGTGGCCAGCGACACCGGCACCTTGGCGCGCATCGCCTCGTCGTAGAGCATTTCCGCCGTGAGGTGACGATCGCCCCGTCCGAACAGCAGCCAACCCAGGGACAGGCGCTGACGGGTCGGGCGCAGACCCGCCCGGCGCAGACGATCGCGCAGATCCGACAACGGACATCCGCGACGGCCGGCAGCCGCATCGCCGGCGGAAACGGAAGTCCGCGCGTTCAGCACGGCCTGCAGGGGCAGAAGGTTCGACATCGGGCTGACAAACATCCCACGCGGAAAACAGAACAGAATGAGGGAATATCTATACGGAACCCGCCGTCCTACCGCAACCCGAGCCACGCGCGGGGCTGCCAGACCGGCCCCTGGGTCCGGCCCATCGTCGGCCTCCCCGTTTCAAGTCCCCCGGCATTCCCGTGCAGTGTTCCTCGGCGGATCTTCCGATCCCAGGCATCGACTTCGGGAGAACTTCGGGAGCCGGGGCAGCTTTGAGGTGCACAGGCCCTGTGTTAACGAAGCGCCGATTTCGCGCCGCATCGCCGGCGGAACCGGCTCGCGCCGGGTCCGCATCGGGGTTCGCGACACGAGCCCCAGGGGCCCCGCGCCCCGGACCCATCCTCGAGGACCGAACCGCTCATCATGTCTTCCGCTTCCGATCCGAACGCTCCGTCGGGCACCGCCCCGGCGACCGCCGCGCCCCAGCGGGCCTCGCACTATTCCTACGAGGAACTGCTCGCCTGCGGCCGTGGCGAGCTGTTCGGCGCCGGGAACGCGCAGCTGCCGCTGCCGCCGATGCTGATGTTCGACCGCATCGTCTCGATCGCGTCGGAGGGCGGCGCCCACGGCAAGGGCCACGTGCTCGCCGAGTTCGACATCCGGCCGGACCTCTGGTTCTTCGGCTGCCACTTCAAGAACGATCCGGTGATGCCGGGCTGCCTCGGCCTCGACGCGCTCTGGCAGCTCGTCGGCTTCCACCTTGGCTGGCTCGGTGCTCCGGGGCGCGGTCGCGCGCTCGGCGTCGGCGAGGTCAAATTCTCGGATCAGGTCCTGCCCACGGTGACCAAGGTCGTCTACGGGATCGATATCAAGCGGGTCCGCCTCGGCAAGCTGGTGCTGGGCATCGCCGATGGCTGGCTCGAGGCCGACGGCACCCGCATCTACGAGGCGAAGGACCTGCGCGTCGCGCTGTTCCAGGCCCAGGCCTAGATTCCAAGCCTAGGCCCAGCTCTGGACCCAGTTCTAGACCCAAGCCGCGGGCGGATGAACCCGACGCGGTTGAGATCGGGACGCCCGAGTCCTACCTGAATCCACGCGAAGGTGCCGTCTCAAGAACAAGCACCGCGAAGAACAAGCCCCGGCGGCGGAGAGCATCGTGTCCATGCGGCGTGTCGTGATCACCGGGATGGGCATCGTCTCATCCATCGGCAACAACACCGAGGAAGTCCTCGCCTCCCTGCGCGAGGCGAAGTCCGGCATCGGGCGCTCGGCCTCCTACGCGGAGCACGGCTTCCGCAGTCAGGTCGAGGGTCGCCCGACCCTCGATCCCGAGGGCGTCGTCGATCGGCGTGCCATGCGCTTCCACGGCGGCGGCACCGCCTGGAACCACGTCGCCATGGACCAGGCGATCCGGAACGCCGGCCTCGAGGCGAGCGACGTTTCGAACGATCGCACCGGCATCATCATGGGCTCCGGCGGCCCCTCCACGAAGGTCATCGTCGAATCCGCCGCCATCGCGCTGGACAAGGGTCCGAAGCGCGTCGGCCCCTTCGCGGTGCCCAAGGCCATGTCCTCGACCGCCTCGGCGACACTGGCGACGTGGTTCAAGATCAAGGGTGTGAACTACTCGATCTCCTCGGCCTGCGCGACGTCGAACCACTGCATTGGCAATGCCGCAGAGGTCATCCAGGGCGGGCGCCAGGACATCATCTTCGCGGGCGGCTGCGAGGATCTCGACTGGACCCTCTCGGTGCTGTTCGACGCCATGGGCGCCATGTCGTCGAAGTACAACGACACCCCGGCCCGGGCCTCCCGCGCCTATGACGCCAATCGCGACGGCTTCGTCATCGCGGGCGGCGCCGGCGTGCTGGTGCTCGAGGAATACGAGCACGCCAAGGCGCGCGGCGCGACCATCTACGGCGAGATCGCCGGCTACGGCGCGACCTCGGACGGGTACGACATGGTCGCCCCTTCCGGCGAGGGCGCGGTGCGCTGCATGCGCCAGGCGATCGAGGGTCTGAAGGGCGCCAAGATCGACTACATCAACCCGCACGCCACCGCGACGCCGGTGGGCGATGCAAAGGAAATCGACGCCATCCGCGAGGTCTTCGGACGCGGCGACGCCTGTCCGCCGATCGCCGCCACCAAGTCGCTCACCGGCCACTCCCTCGGCGCGACCGGCGTGCAGGAGGCGATCTACGCGCTCTTGATGATGAACAACGACTTCATCTGCGAGAGTGCCCATATCGACGAGATCGACCCGGCCTTCGCCGACATGCCGATCCTGCGCCAGCGCCGGGACGGGGCCAAGCTCGGCCACGTCCTGTCGAACTCCTTCGGCTTCGGCGGCACCAACGCGACGCTGGTGCTCAAGCACGTCGACGCCTGACCCGCGTGATCCGGAGCGCAGGCGCAGTGGTGTGGCCGCAGCTTAACGGTTCGTTCACGGCTCCGGGGAACCCAAAACAGTCTTCCGCCGTTCCTTGTTTCTGAAGGAATTCTGGAAGGCTCCGCCATGTTGTGGTTCGCCCTCGGGACGGTCGGCGGCATCGCTCTTGCCGGGACCACCGCCGTCTACATCAAGCAGGTCATGATCGACCGCGCCAACTGCGACACCAACGGCCACTTCTGAAGGCCGCGCCCTCGCGACGCGGCAACCGATCGTTCTCGACAGACCCCGACGCGACCTCACCGCGACGGGGTCTGTGCGTTTTCGGGCCTATGCAGACCGGCCCGGGATTGGACAGGGCCACGAGCGCCGCGCTAAGCCTCCCCCAACGGTGATGGGTCCTCAGGCGGCCCGCGTTCTGCGTCCGGGGGAAGTGCATGACAGGTTTGATGGCGGGAAAGCGCGGCCTCATCATGGGGGTCGCCAACGATCACTCGATCGCCTGGGGCATCGCCAAGGTTCTGCACCGGCACGGCGCCGAACTGGCCTTCACCTATCAGGGCGACGCGCTGGGCCGCCGGGTGACGCCGCTGGCCGCCTCGGTCGGCTCGGACATCGTGCTGCCCTGCGACGTCGAGGACGTCGCCAGCGTCGATACGCTGTTCACGGCCCTCGATGCGCGCTTTCCGGACGGGCTCGACTTCGTGGTCCACGCGATCGGATTCTCCGACAAGGGCCAGCTCAAGGGCCGCTACGTCGACGTCACCACCCGCGAGAACTTTTCCCGCACGATGACGATCTCGTGCTTCTCCTTCACGGAGATCGCGCAGCGCGCGGCCAAGCGGATGCCGCGGGGCGGATCGCTGCTCACCCTGACCTATGGCGGCTCCACCCGGATCATGCCGAACTACAACGTGATGGGCGTGGCCAAGGCGGCCCTCGAAGCGTCGGTACGCTATCTCGCGGGCGATCTCGGCCCCGACGGCATCCGGGTCAACGCCCTCTCGGCCGGACCGATGCGGACCCTGGCCGGCGCGGGCATCGCCGACGCGCGCCTGATGTTCAACCACCAGAAGGCCCATGCGCCCCTCCGCCGGACCGTGACCCAGGAAGAGGTCGGCGGCTCGGCCATGTACCTGCTCTCGGAGCTGTCGGGGGGCGTCACCGGCGAGATCCATTTCGTCGATTCCGGCTACAACATCATCTCGATGCCGCGTCCCGACGTGCTCCAGGCCCAGGACGAGGCCGGCGTGATCGGCGACGCGGTCTGACCCCTTCGCCGACACCATCGCCCACCAGTTCGCCGATTACCCGGCGAACAGGTCCGGCCTGCGGACCCGCAGGGCCAGCACCAGGGTCAGGGTCTTGAGGTCTGTCAGCTCACAGCGCTCCGCCATGCGGGCGAGGTCGGCCAAAGGCATCTCGACGACGCGGATGTTCTCGTGCTCGCCCTCTGCGCCACCTCCGCCGGCCACGCGGTCGGCCTCGGCATAGGCCGCCAGGAACAGGTGGATGCGCTCCGTCGAGATGCCGCCGCAGGAATAGGTGGCGCCGACGAAGTCCAGGTCACCGAGGCGAAGGCCCGCTTCTTCCAGCACCTCGCGCCGGGCGTTCTCCTCGGGCGTGCCGTCGTCGATCAGCCCGGCCGGTGCTTCGAGCTGGCTCTGCTCCCCGTTGGCGTACAGGGCGGGAACGCGCAGCTCGCGCACCAGCGTCGCGACCCGGCGCTCGGGATTGTAGGGCAGCACGCCGACGGAATTGCCGTGGTCCTCGATTTCCCGCTCGGCCTCGCTGCCGTCGGCGAGGCGAACCCGGGCCAGCGTGTAGCGGCTCCAACCGTCATGGAGGGTGCGCAGGCTGAGGATCTCGGCTTTCAACGGCGATGTTTCCTTAGCCAAAGGGACGATGGCGAAAAGGGGTGATGAGGAACCGGGTGATAGCGAAGGAGGCCGACGCGGCGTCCCGGACGACGGTTCGGCCGGCACTCACGGCCCTCCGGCCAGCGCGCCCTCGATCACCATGATGAGGGCGTCGAGATCGATCCGCCCGTCGACCGTGAGATACCCCGGCTCGCTGGCATCAAGCGTCAGCCCGGGCTCGCCGATCTCGGCCTGACGCTGCAGCTCGGCGATGATCGCCTCCGCGATGGTGCCCTGGATGTCCATGTCGATCTCCCGCGTGCGCGTTCTGTCGGGGCCATCCTGGGCCAACGCCGGGGCGGGACCGAGGTTCGGGTATTCCAGGCCCAAGCTCATCGCCCGAGCAGCATCAGGACTGCGATCAGCAGGGCCAGCACGATCAGGCCCGCCACGAGCACCGCGCGCCCGACTCGGCCCTCTCTGACGGGCGGATCGGCCTCGGCCTGTCCCTCGCTGGAGGCTGACGGGGCCTCCTGCCGTGGCTTGGCGCCGGATACGCGCGGCGAGGAGGCGGGCACGGCCGGACTCGCGGGACCGAGGGCGGGCGCGAGCGGCACCGGCGCGATTCCACCCGGATGGGCGAGCCCTGGAACCAGATCCTCCAATTCCACCGCGATGCCGGCGGCATCGAGGTCCAGGACGACCTGCGCGATCGCCTCCGCGCTCATACTCTGGATCGGCAGGGCCGCCTGCAGGTCGGCCGGCGTGAGTTCGCCCCTCTGCCGTCCCAGGGCAATCAGGCGGTCGAGGTCGCGGCGCGGGAAAGCCGGGGCGCCGCTCGCCGGGGCGCCGCTCAATGTCGGCCGCCCGTCATGGCGTTCCCCCGGCGGCCCCGGCGGCTCCTCCCGGTGCGGGATGATCCGCATCTGCGGCCCGTATGCTGTCGCCGTCGGGCGTCTCGCCGGCCATCCGCCACTCCCTTCGCCAGACGCAGTCCGTGCGCCCCACGCGACGCTGTGGATCGAAAAACCCGGATGGCCGTGGCGCTGTTCCCCATATGTCGGAACCGGAGCCGGGTCCGCCCTCACGCCTGGCTCGGCCCCACGCTGTCGGCGGCATAGGCCTGCCGGACGCCCAGCGGCTTCGGGCGTCCCTCGGTGCTGTCGCACCCGGTCTGGCGCTCCATCTCCGAGTTGATCTCGGCCCCCACCAGCATGATCACGATCGACAGCCACATCCAGGTCATGAAGCCGATGCCGGCGCCGAGCGAGCCGTAGATGCGGTTGTAGCTGTCGAAGCTCGCCACGTACCAGGAGAAGAGCCCGGAGGCCGAGACCCAGAGCAGCGCCGCCAGGGTACCGCCCCAAGTCACCCAGCGCCACTTCGCCCGGTTCCGGCTCGGGCCGTAGCGGTAGATCAGCGACAGGCTGAGGCTCACGATGGCGAGGAGAACCGGCCAGCGCACGATTTGCAGGATCGTGTCGGTGGCGGTGACGACGCCGAGGCGATCGAGGATCGCGGGGAGCAGCACGACCGCGCTGGTGGAGACGAGGAAGAACACCACGCTGGTGATCGTGAACAGGAAGGTGGTGGCGTAGAAGCGGACCAGAGTGCGCTTCTCGCGCTCCTTGTAGATCACGTTCAAGGCATCGAAGAGCGCGCTGACCCCGGAATTGGCGCTCCACATGGCGATCAGCAGGCTGATGCCGGATGTGGTGCCGAGGGAGCCTGTGCCACGCTGGGCGATCCGTACGAGCTGATCCGACAGGAGCTGGAGGGCACCAGGGGGCAGGATATCCGCCAGGAGGCTGACATGCTGGCTGATGACGTTGGGGTCCGAGAACAGCCCGTAGATCGAGACCACGGCGACGAGGCCTGGGAAGACGGCGAGCAGGGCGAAGAACGCGACGCCCCCCGCCGTGGTCAGCACCCGGTCCTGCGGTATCGCCCAGACCACCCGCCACAGGATGTCCCGCCACCCGGCCCGGGGGATGTCGGCGGGATCGGTCGCGCGGCGCCCGCGGCCGGGCTCGTGCGCGCGCTGGCGCGCCTGCGTCAGTTCGTCCGGATTGAGCGCCCGGGTGCTCACCGAGCGCCAATCCTCACCCTCGTCCTCGTCTTGCACCATGCCGAGATCCCGCCGGACCGCTCGTCGCCGGAACGCTGCCGCGCGGCGTTCGCCCCGCGCCTTCACACTCTGCCTGAATGCGCATGATCCGTCGCCACCGAGGCGCGCACCCGCGTGGGACGATCATGCCCGGCCATGCCGCAGATCGCGGCCTGCCGGGCCATCTCCGCGCGGACATGCTCGCGGAACAGCCGCACCCGCGCGGGAAGCTCCCGCCCCGCGAGGGTGACGGCCCGCAGGGTTCCGCCCCGGCTGGCCCAGGCGGGCAGGACGCGCACGAGGTCGCCCCGGACCAGGGACTTGGCGGCGACGAGGCTGGGGATGTGGCCGATCCCGGCTCCCGCCAGGGTAAGGCGCAGCACCGTGGCGAAATCCGTCGCCCGTACGGCCGGGCGCAGGGTGACGCCCTGCTCCCGGCCATCGCCGTCGGAGACGAGGATCTGGGTGGCCCCGAGGCGCTCGCGGGCCAGTACCACATCGTGCGCCGACAACGCGGCGATCTCGACCGGGGCCGGGCGTTGCGCCAGATAGGCGGGTGCCGCGTAGAGACCGATGGTCAGATCGGCGAGGATCGGGGCGGTGTAGCCGCTGTCGGGATGGTCGCCACCGCCGAGACGGAGCGCCAGGTCGACCCGGTTGGCCGCAAGGTCGAGGCGGCTGTCGGTGATGAGAAGTTCGAGGGTGATCTGCGGGTGGAGCGCCCGAAAGCTCGCCACGAGGTCCGGCAGCACTTCGACCCCGAAATCGATCGAGGCCGTCACCCGCAGGTGACCGCTGGGCTGCGTGCGGGCGCCCCGGGCCGTCTGCAGGGCCTCGTCGAGGAGGGCGAGGCTCTCCAACGCCCGGGCATGGAAGGCGAGCCCTTCGGCGGTGGGCGAGACCGCCCGGGGCGTGCGGGCCAGCAGAGTCACCTTCAGCACCGATTCGAGGCGGGCCACGCGCCGGCTGACGCTGCCCTTGGTCTCGCGCAGGACCACGCCGGCCTGGGTCATGCTGCCGAGATCGACCACCGCGCAGAACGCACGCACGTCGTCGAGGTTTCCAGCGAAGGTTTCCAGATGCGCAACCATGTGTCCCCGATTAGCGCGCTATCGCACCGCGGGGAAGCGGCCTATCTGCGCTCCATCGAACGGCACCCCTCGGTGTCCCACGATCTCGGAGTCGCCACGTGATTCGTCTCTCCTCGTCGCTCATCGCCCTCACCCTCGCGCTCTCGGCACCCGCCCTGGCTCAGACCCCGCCGACCCGCGACCCGGCCCAGATCCAGGCCGGCACCTACGCGGTCGATCCCGGCCACACCCAGGTCGGCTGGACGGTCTCGCATATGGGCTTCTCGAACTACTCGGGCAGCTTCTCGGACGTGTCCGGCACCCTGGATCTGCAGCCGAAGAACCCCGGCGCCTCGAAGTTGTCGATCAAGATTCCGGTCGCCTCGGTGACGACGACCAGCGATAAGCTGACCGGCGAGCTGAAGGGCGACCAGTGGCTCGACGGGGCGAAGTTCCCCGAGATGACCTTCGTCTCCACGAAGGTGACGCCCGAGGGCAAGGACAAGGCCAAGGTCGCCGGCAACCTGACCCTGCACGGCGTGACGAAGCCCGTCACCCTCGACGTCAAGCTCATCGGCGCCGGCGTTAACCCGCTCAACAAGAAGGTCACGGTCGGCTTCGAGGCCACCGGCACGCTCAAGCGCTCGGAATTCGGCGTGAAAACCTACGTGCCACTGATCGGCGACGACCTGCACCTGACCATCGCGGGCGCCTTCGAACGCCAGGACTAAGCCTCGGCCGTCCACTAGACTCACGGAGAGCGTCATGATCGGGACCGCCCGCACTGCGCCCCGGCCGCGCTATACCCGCGTCGCCATCGCGCTGCACTGGCTCAGTGCGCTGGCGGTGCTCGGGCTGATCGCGATCGGTCTCGTCATGTCGCATGGGGACCTGGCGCCGATGCGCCGGTTCCAGCTCTATCAATGGCACAAGTCGGTCGGAATCACGGTGCTGGTCCTGTCGCTGCTGCGGCTCGGCTGGCGCCTGACCCATCGGCCGCCGCCGCTGCCCGCGACGCTGCCGGCCCGTGAGCGGGCCGGCGCCCACGCGGCGCACGCCCTGCTCTACGGCCTCCTCCTCGGCCTGCCGCTGATCGGCTGGGCCGTGGTCTCGGTCTCACCCTTCAACCTGCCGACCGTGCTCTACGGAATCCTGCCCTGGCCGCACCTCCCGGTGCTGCCCGAGCTGGCCGACAAGGCTGCCATGGAGGCGGTGCTCAAGCAGGTCCATGCCTGGGGGGCCTGGATCCTTATCGGTCTCCTGCTGCTGCATGTGGGCGCGGCCCTGCGCCACCACCTCGTCCTGCGCGACGACACCCTTCGGCGGATGCTGCCCCAAACCTCGCCTCCCTCTGGATCGTCGCCATGATCACCGTCCGTCTTGCCCTCGTCGCCGCCCTGGCTCTTGCGTCCCTGGCTATCGCTTCCCTGGCGCGACCCACCGGCGCCGAGGCCGCCGCCTGGACCGTGGATGCGGCCAAGAGCCGGATCGGGTTCTCGGGGGTCCAGGTCGGCGTACCGTTCCAGGGGCGGTTCAAGCGTTTCACCGCCCGGATCGACTTCGATCCCGCGGCCCCGGAGGCCGGGCACGCCGTGGTCGACATCGATCTGGCGAGCGCCGAGACCGGCGACGCCCAGCGCGACACCGCCCTGCCTCAGGCGGAGTGGTTCGACACCAAGGCGACGCCGCAGGCCCGTTTCGAGGCGACGTGGTTCGTCGCCAAGGGAGGTGATGCCTACGAGGCCGTCGGCACCCTGACGATCCGCGGCATCCGCCGCGACGCGATCCTGCCCTTCCGGCTGACCCGCGCGGGATCGACCGCCCGGGCGGTCGGGCACCTCGACCTCGTACGCACGCAGTTCGGCGTCGGACAGGGTCCCTGGGCCTCGGGCCAGTGGGTCGCCCTGGAGGTCGGCGTCGAGATCGACCTGACCGCGACGGAGACGGCGTCCAAGCCCTGAGACAGCGTCACGCCCTGAGACAGCGTGACCGGGCGTGCCAGTCATCGATCTCGTCAGGTCGCGCTCCGCTTGCGGCAGATCGCCAGCGCCTGCGTAACCGACAGGGCGTGGTGTCATTGCAGTCCGGTCGAGAAACGCGGACCCGGCAAGATGAGCCGGCCTTTTCCGCTGGATTCTATTCCGGGTACGTGGTCCTGGCACCTGGACATCTCGAGGCTTGCGACGAAATCTGTGGGTATGCTTCCGCTCCGGACGGCCCGTCCGGCCAGCGGCGATGATCTTCGCATCGACGTGGCCAGTTCCACCACGTATGGCGAAGGCCAGTCGAAACCGGGCTCGTCGGCCTTCGCAGGACGAGCGTCATCACACGAAAGACATCGGACCTGACGGCCGAGTTCTCGACCACGCGCTTGATCGTGATCCTGGCCTTCGCGGGCTTCGCCAGCACCTTCGCGGGCCGCTCCATCGAACCGCTCGTCGGCGTGCTGGCGCGCGACCTGCAAAGCGATCCCCATACGGTGGCGCTGCTCTCCACCGCCTTCGCCCTGCCCTACGCGCTGATCCAGCCCATCCTCGGCCCCGTCGGCGACGCTCTGGGCAAGGAGCGGATCATCGCGATCTGTCTCGCCATTCTTACCTTGGCGCTGGCCGGTTGCGCCGTCGCCACCAACCTCGACACCCTGTTCGTGCTGCGGATGATCGCGGGAGGCAGTGCCGGGGGTGTCGTCCCGCTCGCCCTGGCGCTGATGGGCGACCGCATCCCGATCGAGCGCCGCCAGGTCGCCATCGGCCGCTTTCTGGTGGCTGTCATCCTCGGGCAGCTCTCAGGCTCGACCTTCGCGGGGCTGATCGAGGGGGTGATCGGCTGGACCGGGGTCTTCGCCATCACCTCCGCGGTGGCGGCCCTGGGCTGCGGCGCGGCCTGGATCGGGTTCGACAGGAGGGACGCCGCGGCGGCCCGGCGTCCGGAATTCCGCACGGCGGTGGCGCGCTACCGCACCATCCTCGGCAATCCGCGGGCTCGCATCCTGTTCGGGGCCGTCTTCATCGAGGCGATCTCGGTGTTCGGGATCTTCCCCCACCTCGCGCCGCTGATCGAAGCGCGCGGCGAGGGCGGCGCCCGCGAGGCCGGACTGGCGCTCGCCGGCTTCGCCGCCGGGGGGCTACTCTATTCGGTCTCGGTCGGCCTGCTCCTGCGCTTCCTCGGAATGTCGCGAATGCTGATCGGCGGTGGGTTCATTTGCGCCGGGGCTCTCGTCACCCTCGGCCTCGCCGGCACCTGGCAGCTCGACTGCGCCGCTCTGGTGGCCATGGGTCTGGGCTTCTATATGCTCCACAACACCTTTCAGGTGCAGGTGACGGAGGTGGCGCCGACCGCCCGGGCCTCGGCGGTCGCGCTGCACGCCTTCTCGTTCTTCTGCGGGCAGGCGCTGGGCGTGGCGATCCTGGGAGGAGCCCTGCAGAGCCTGGGACAAGGGGCGTCCCTCGGTCTCTGCGCCCTGGTGATCGCCATCCTCGGGGTCGTCACGGCCCGGCGCCTGGCGACGACCCCCTCGCGCTAGAGTTTGTCGCGGATCGGTGGAAACCGGTTCTCCCGACCAGACATACGAAAACGAAAGCCTCGGGGGTCTGGCTGGTTCAGAAAGAACCTGACAGACTCTCGGACCCCCTCGCGCGAGCCGGCCCCTACTGGTTGCCGATCGAGGGACCGCCCGAAGTGCCGCCGGTGCCGGGCGGGCCGCTGGTCGGTGTCCCGCCGATGTTGACGCCCGGGGTGCTGCCGGGGACAGAGGTCGGGCTGGGGTTGCCGGGCACCGCCTGAGCCGGGCGGCCGGCCGGACCCGTTGCGTCGGGCACTTCGCCGGGCGCCATCGAGGGCGGCCTCACGCCCGTATTGCCGGCGCCACCGGTGGGCGCCAGCGTCTGGGCGAAAGCGGGTCCGCACAGGCACACGCCCCATGCCGCCGCGTGTACCAGGGTCCGGAAATGCATGGGTTCGTCCGTTTCGGTTGACGTCGGTGACGCAACCGCCGAAACACCCGGAAGTTCATGGGTCTGGACGTTGGTGGCCACGCGTTCCCGGATGGGCGCTCCTGTCTCCGGACCTCCGCGCCACCAGCCCCCTCACGTACCGACGCCTGTCCGGGCCGGAACGCGGTTCAATCCGGGCGAGGCGCCTGGGCTCCGGGTCCGGGTGGCCTGCACAACTGCTGGGCCAGGATTCCGATTTCGGCGGAGACGCCGTTCGCCCTCAGGTCGGCCTGGACCCGCTCCACGAGGGCCTGGCTGCGTGCCCCTTGGATAACCGAGGCCATCAGCTCGTCCGCGTAGGCGTCCGAGCTGAGCCGGTCGACGCCGAGCAGTTCGGCGGCATAGGCCGCCAGCGACTTCACGCCCTGACAATGCGCCAGGAACCACGCCTCCTCGGAGCGGACGAACCGCATCTCGGCCGCACGCTCGCGCTCCTCGAACAAGCGAGACATCCCCGCCACCCTCCCTGAATATTGGCCAAGTTTTACGCCAAATCCTCTTCGCCTCCATTTACGAGATCGAAGACCAGTTTACCTTCACAAAGATCAAGCAACGGCGCGATCTGGAGCACCCGCAGGGCTTTCCTGGCTTCGACCGGACGCAAGCCGGCGCGACCGGGCCGAGCGCTCTGGATGTTTCGTCATGCTCCCGCGCACTCGGACTTCCGCGCACTCGGACCTCCGCGCACCGGGAATTGGCGCAGCGGTCGACCTTGGCGTATCTCCCCGCTGGATCGAGGATCGGGAGCGGCGTTGGAACAGGCATTGCTCTCATGGATCGGCGCCCTGGCGTCGATTCCCGCCGAGGTCGTCTGGCTTGCGGGCGCCACCCTGTCGGGCCTGATCAGCATCCACATCCTCCTGCGCAAGCGCGAGGTCGGCGCGGCCATCGGCTGGATCGGACTGGTGTGGCTGGCGCCCCTGTTCGGCAGCGCGCTCTACGCCCTGTTCGGCGTCAACCGGGTCACGCGCCGGGCGCAGAAGCTGCGCATCAAGCCGTCGCGGCCCAACCCGGCTGACCGCGCGGAGGAGCCCGAAGGGCCGCCCCTCCCCGAGCGGTTCCGCCCCCTCGACCGGGCGGTCCAGCGCATCACCGCCCTCTCCCTCCAGGCCGGCAACCGCATCGAGACCCTGCGCAACGGCGATCAGGTCTATCCGGCAATGCTGGCGGCGATCGGCGAGGCGCAGCACTCGGTGGCGCTCTCGAGCTACATCTTCCGCAAGGATGAGATCGGGCGCGCCTTCCTGTCGGCGCTGGAGGACGCCCATCACCGGGGCGTCGCGGTGCGGGTCCTGGTGGATGGAATCGGCAGCGGCTACTTCTTCGCCGCCATCTATGGCGGGTTGCGACGGCGCGGCGTGCCGGTTGGCCGCTTCATGCATTCCGTGCTGCCCTGGCGGATGCCGTTTCTCAACCTGCGCACCCACAAGAAGCTGCTGATCGTCGACGGAGCGCTCGCCTTCACGGGCGGGATCAATATCGCCGACGAGAATCGCGTGACAACGAACCCGCCCGAGCCAGTGCGCGACGTCCATTTCCGCATCGAGGGACCAGTCGTGGCGCAGCTCACGGCGGCTTTCGCCAGCGACTGGGCCTTCGTGATGGACGAGGACTTGGAGGGGCCGCTCTGGTTTCCGCCCCTCGGCCCCTGCGGCGAGACCCAGGCCCGGGTCGTCACCTCGGGGCCGGACGCGGACCTGCGCAAGATCGAACTGGTGGTGCTCGAGGCGATCACCTGCGCCCGAACCAGCATCCGCCTCATGACGCCCTATTTCCTGCCGAGCGAGGTGCTGGTCAGTGCGCTCTCCCTCGCGGCCCTGCGCGGCCTCGCCGTGGACGTGATCATCCCGATGGACAGCGACCACGCCGTCGTCGACTGGGCGACGCTGGCCCATGTCGATCCGCTCCTGCGCAGCGACGTCCGGATCTGGCTCGACGATCCGCCGTTCGACCACGCCAAGCTCCTGGTGATCGACGACGTCTGGTGCTTCATCGGCAGCGCCAACTGGGACACCCGCAGCTTCCGCCTGAACTTCGAGCTGAACGTCGAGGCCTACGATCCGGGATTGGCCCGGCACCTCGATGCCTTCATGCGAGAAAAGATGAGCGTTCGGCTGACGCTCGAGGACCTGTCCCGCCGCGACCTCCCCGTCCGGCTGCGCGACGCAGGTGTCCGATTATTGCTGCCATACCTGTAGGCTTGTCGGCCTCCGCCGGGTCCCGCAGGGTGGCCCCCTGGGTCGGCGCCAGGTGGACGATGATCGGCCGGTGATCCGATTCCCCGCGCGGCAGCACGCTGCGGCCGTGGCAGGTCAGCCCGCGCACGAGGCAGCGGTCGAGCCGCAGGGGCACGACCCGCGCCATGGCGTGCGTCGGCAGGCGTGGACCGACGTCGCGGAAGCCCGGCAGCAGGGTCGGCCCGACGAGGTTGTAGTCGCCGATGACGGCGGCCCGTTCCGGCAGGCTCTGCTCGATGCAGCGCAACTGGCGGCGGTTGAGCACCTGCCCGTGCGAGAGATGGACGTTGGCGACGCCGAAGGCGCCGAGATCGATGACCTGACTGACCCGGTCGAACATCGCCCCGGCGGGCAGCGCGATGGCCTTCGGGGCCGTGACGAACGGCGTCGGGCTCCAGACCGCGAGGCCATGGATGCGCCCGGGCATCTGGGCCCAGGCATAATAGCCGCCGACTTTGGCCCGCAGACCCTCGATCTCCTTCGTGGCCTCCTGCATCAGCACGAGGTCGGGCTGCTCGCGCTCGATCAGCGCGGCGATGCCGGCGACGTTGGCGCCGACCCGCCGCAACAGGTTCCAGCTGACGATCTTGCGCAGGCCCGGCCTGTCCTGGCCCGGGCGCCCATGGGAGGTCTGGAGGGCACGGGCCGTCAGGCGGGCCAAGCGACGATCATTCAGCATTGTCACATAGGTGGGTCAGGCGCCCGTCTCGGAAAGCCCGAGCCGGCGCGTCGTCGGAACCAGCCCCGTCACGACTCCATGAGGACCGCCACGTGCGCGGCGGTGGATTCGGCGAGGCCGCGCAGGTCATAGCCGCCCTCCAGCAGGGAGACGATGCGCCCATTGCAGGCCTGCTCCGCAATCGTCATCACCGCACGGGTCGCCCAGGCAAAATCTTCCGCTTCCAGCATCAGGTTGGCGAGAGGGTCGCGCCAATGGGCATCGAAACCGGCCGAGATGACGATGAGGTCGGGCCGGAAATCCGTCAGGCGGGGCAGGATGCGCGCCGTGAACGCCTCGCGGAACCGCTCGCCGTCCGCTCCCGGCTTGAGGGGGGCGTTGACGATGGTGTCGTGGTCGCCGGATTCCGAGACCGCGCCGGTGCCGGGATAGAGCGGCATCTGGTGGGTGGAGCAGAACAGCACGGCGGGATCGGCCCAGAAGATGTCCTGGGTCCCGTTGCCGTGGTGCACATCCCAGTCGACGATGGCCACCCGCTCCACCCCGTAGGTGACCTTGGCATGACGGGCCGCGATCGCCGCGTTGTTGAACAGGCAGAACCCCATGGCGCGGGTGCGCTCGGCATGGTGGCCCGGCGGGCGCATGGCCGAGAAGGCGTTGCGGGCCTGGCCCGTCATCACCGCGTCGACGCCCTGGACCGCGGCACCGACCCCGCGCAGCACGCAGTCGATGGTGCCGGGCGACAGCACGGTATCGGAATCGACATGGACCAGTCCCTCGGCGGGGGCGGCCGCCACCATGGCCCGGACCCATTCCTCGGGATGGGCCAGCGCAACGGTCTCCAGGCTCGCGGGCTCCGGCGCCCGGCGGTCGAGGGCCGCGAAAGCCTCCGTCTCGAGCGCGTCCTGGACCGCCTGCATGCGCTCCGGCCGCTCGGGATGCCCATGCGGGGTCCGGTGCCCGAGGGCGGCCTCGTGGCTGAAGAGAAGGGTCATGCGGCGCTCCGAAGCCTGCGTCTACTCGTGGTATACCAGATCGTTCGGTGACGGCCAGAGGCGCATTCCACCTCAGAACGTCGGTGGCGTGCATGCGCTCACGACCTCGCAGGCGACGGGACCGACGCAGCGGAAGCGATGGGGACGGCGGCTGTCGAACGAATAGGCGTCGCCCGGTCCGAGGATGCGACGCTCCGAATCGACCGTCACCTCCAGGCGGCCGGACAGGATGATGCCGCCCTCCTCGCCGTCATGGACCAGGGGCACGCGGCCGGTATCGGCGCCCGGTTCGTAGCGCTCCCTCAGCAATTGCAGGCTGCGGCCGAACAGGTTGTCGCCGACCTGCCGGTAGGAGATCGGCGCCCGGCCGATCTCGGTGAGTTCGTCGGCGCGGTAGAACGCCTTGCGCGAGCGCTCCGGCTCCACCGCGAAGAACTCCGACAGGCCGATGGGAATGCCGTCGAGAATGCGCTTGAGGGCCCCCACGGAGGGGTTCACACCGTTCGATTCGATCAATGAGATTGTGGAATTCGGGACACCGGTGCGCTTGGCGAGCGCACGCTGCGACAGGCCGTGGGCGGTGCGGACGAAGCGCAGGCGCGCGCCGAGATCGATGCTCATCGGAACCCGTGAGTCGGCCCCAGGGCAGAACGCCCGTTAGGGATGTTCAGGATTCGCCGACATTGCCCGCAGAGCCCCCGTCTTATCAAGCACTTCGTCTCGCGCAGAAAAGGACTTGTCCGGCCGCGACAATCGGCGCTTCTTCGGACGCAGCGACATCTCTGGGTTGAAGATCTTCATGGACCACCACCCGACAGCCAATGCTCCTGGGCTCGATGCCTACTGGATGCCCTTCACGGCGAACCGGCAGTTCAAGGCCGCGCCCCGCATGCTCGCCTCGGCCAAGGGCATGCACTACACCGCCACCGATGGACGCAGCGTCCTCGACGGCACCGCAGGCCTCTGGTGCGTCAATGCCGGGCATGGGCGGCAGGGCATCGCCTCGGCGGTGGAGCGCCAGCTCACCACCCTCGATTTCGCGCCTTCCTTCCAGATGGGGCATCCGGCGGCCTTCGACTTCGCCGAACGGCTCGCCGCCATCGCGCCGGGCGGCCCGGAAGCCGGGCTCGACCGCGTGTTCTTCACGGGCTCCGGCTCCGAATCGGTCGACACCGCCCTGAAGATCGCGCTGGCCTATCAGCGCGCCATCGGCCAGGGCACGCGCACCAAGCTGATCGGGCGCGAGCGCGGCTATCATGGCGTCGGCTTCGGCGGCATCTCGGTGGGCGGCCTCGTCAACAACCGCCGCGTGTTTCCGCTGCTGCCGGGCGTCGACCACCTGCGACACACCCACGACCCCGAGCGCAACGCCTTCTCGAAGGGCCTGCCCGCACACGGCGCGGACCTCGCCGACGATCTCGAACGCCTCGTGGCGCTCCACGGCGCCGAGACCATCGCGGCCTGCATCGTCGAGCCGGTGGCCGGCTCCACCGGCGTCCTCCTGCCGCCGACGGGCTATCTGGAGCGCCTGCGCGCGATCTGCGACCGGCACGGCATCCTGCTGATCTTCGACGAGGTCATCACCGGTTTCGGCCGCCTCGGCACGCCCTTCGCGACGGATTACTTCGGCGTGATCCCCGACCTCGTCACCACCGCGAAGGGGCTGACCAACGGCACCCTGCCGATGGGAGCGGTCTTCTGCGCGCGGCGGGTCCACGATGCGCTGATGCACGGCCCGGAGGCGGTGATCGAGCTGTTCCACGGCTACACCTATTCCGGTCACCCGGTCGCCTGCGCCGCCGGTCTCGCGACCCTCGACATCTACGCGCAGGAGGGCCTGCTCACCCGCGGCGCCGATCTCGCCGACGATTGGTCCAGCGCCATGCACGACTTGCGGGGCGCCGGCCACGTCGTCGACATCCGCACGATCGGCCTCGTCGCCGGCATCGAGCTGTCGCCCCGGCCCGGAGCCCCCGGGGCGCGAGCCTACGACGTCTTCGTCGACTGCTTCGAGCGCGGCCTCCTCGTCCGGGTCACCGGCGACATCGTCGCCCTGTCGCCGCCGCTGATCGTGGAGCGCGACCAGATCGACACCATGGCGTCGATTCTCGGCGACGCCATCGCCCGCGCGGCCTGAACTTTTCCGAAGCGCCTTCTGTCAGGACTGACAATGACCACCACGATCTCCCACTTCATCGGCGGCCGCACTGTCGCCGGCACCGGCACGCGCTCCGCCCCGGTCTTCAACCCCGCCACCGGCGAGGAGACCGGCCGTGTCGCGCTGGCCAGCACCGCGGACGTGAACACGGCCGTGGCCGCCGCCAAGGCGGTCGCCCGCACCTGGGCGTCGACCACGCCCCTGCGCCGCGCGCGCATCCTCAATGCTTTCCTGCGCATCGCCGAGGACCGGATCGACGAACTCGCCGCCCTAATCACCGCCGAGCACGGCAAGGTGCTGTCGGACGCCAAGGGCGAGATCCAGCGCGGCCTCGAGGTGGTGGAGTTCGCCACCGGCATCCCCCAACTCCTCAAGGGTGAGGTCACCGAGAACGTCGGCACCCGCGTCGACAGCCATTCGCTGCGTCAGCCGCTCGGCGTGGTCGCCGGCATCACGCCGTTCAACTTCCCCGTCATGGTGCCGATGTGGATGTTCCCGGTGGCGCTGGCCTGCGGCAACTGCTTCATCCTGAAGCCCTCCGAGCGCGACCCCTCGCCCGCGCTGCTGGTGGCGGCCTGGCTCAAGGAGGCGGGCCTGCCCGACGGCGTCTTCAGCGTGGTGCACGGTGACAAGGAAGCGGTGGACGCCCTCCTGCACCACCCCGACATCGCAGCCGTCAGCTTCGTCGGCTCGACCCCGATCGCCCGGTACATCTACGCGACGGCGACGGCCAACGGAAAGCGCGCCCAGTGCCTGGGCGGGGCCAAGAACCACATGATCGTCATGCCCGACGCCGACCTCGACCAGGCGGTGGACGCACTTATGGGCGCCGCCTACGGCTCGGCCGGCGAGCGCTGCATGGCGATCTCGGTGGCGGTGCCCGTCGGCGAGAAGACCGCCGACGCGCTGGTGGCGAAGCTGATCCCCAAGGTGAGGGTGCTGAAGGTCGGGCCGGGCACCGATCCGGATTCGGAAATGGGTCCTCTGGTGACACGGGTCCACCGCGACAAGGTCAGCGGCTACATCGATGCGGGTGTGGCGGAGGGCGCCGAACTCCTCGTCGACGGGCGCGGCCTGAGCCTGCAGGGCTACGAGGGCGGCTATTTTCTCGGCGGAACGCTGTTCGACCGAGTCACCCCGGACATGTCGATCTACAAGGAGGAGATCTTCGGCCCCGTCCTGGCGATCACCCGGGCGCCGGACTACGCCACGGCGGCGAAGCTCATCAACGAGCACGAGTTCGGCAACGGGACGGCAATCTTCACCCGCGACGGCGACGCGGCCCGCGAGTTCGCCCACGGGATCGAGGTCGGCATGGTCGGCATCAACGTGCCGATCCCGGTACCGATGGCGTTCCACTCCTTCGGCGGCTGGAAGGCGTCGCTGTTCGGCGACCACCACATGCACGGGCCGGAGGGGGTGCGCTTCTACACCCGCCTGAAGACCATCACGACCCGCTGGCCCACCGGCATCCGCGCCGGTGCCGACTTCGTCATGCCGACGATGTCCTGAGCGGACCATCAAGCGCCCGGACTCTGTTTGACGACTCCGGCGCGCCGGGGTCGTCGCGGAACGCGGGTGCGATCTCGTCGCCGAGACACAGCGCTGGCGAAGTCACGCAAAGAGTGATGATGGACCGGATTCGGCGCCCGTCCGTAAGTGTGCAGTAAAGATTCACATAGCGGACGTGGCAATCCAAGGTTCAACCCGATGTATCGGCTGCTTCAACAGCGGCGGCACGCTTCGAATCTTAGGGATATTAATCTTAACGTTGATTTTCATACCGGCAGGCACAACCTGACATACGTTGGACCACCGTCTCTGAACTAAGAAATCAGTCAACAAAGGTCGACCCGTGCGACTGAAAGCACGAAGTTTTTAAATTCAGGCTGACGGACACCCAGTCATCGCCCCCGGATCTAACCATCCAGCACCAATGATCGATAGTCTTACAAGATAACAAAAACTCAGACTTATTTTATTGATGCATGCGCGCCTGCTCGGTCTTCCGAAATTTTGATCAGTCTTTACTGTTCTGGCGCCTCGCAGATCGGCTCCGGTCGCCCGGACTCACGCGAGTTCGCGTGCAGTGCGGCATGTTGCTCGCGACCGGAAATCCGTTTATTGAACGCTACGATCCGTCTTATATTCATCCAGATCCGAACGGATTGCGACAGGCCAGCATAATGCTTCATGTGAAGGGTAGTTCTGCATCCTACCTTGATGCCGATCAGGATGCTGGGAACGAAGCCTTCTCGTGGCTTCCGTCGGCGTTCGCCTTCCTCAGACGATCGCGGGTCATCGTTGCCGTTTCAGCATCCTTTCTGCTGGCCCTGGCCATCCTGTATCTTTTCATCGCAACGCCGAAATACGATGCGACCGCGGATATCCTGATCGATCTGCGCCAGGCCGAGCTGTTCCGGCAGCAGAACACCGCCACCGATGCGCAGGTGCTCAATGCCATCGTCGAGAGTCAGACCGAGATTTTAAGGTCGAACACCGCTGCCCTCGGCGCGATTCGACAGCTCGGCCCGTCGGTCGACAAGGAGCTGAACGAGAAAGGCCTGCTTCAATCGCTGTTGGGCCCGGTGATGGGGCTGATGGGCAGCGGCCCTCCCCTCACCCAGGAGCAGCTTGAGCTTGCCGCGGCCGAGAAGCTCATGACGCTGTACTCGGTGCGGCGCGTCGGCATCACCAACATCATCGAGGTCTCGGTCCGTACGCCGAACGCAGCGCGCTCCGCTCGCTACGCCAACGCCATCGCCGATGCGTTCATCGCCGACCAGCTCGAAGCGAAGTACGAGACGACCCGTCGTGGACGCGGATGGCTCGAGGGCCGTCTGGCGGAGCTGCGCGACCAGGCGACGGCCGCCGACCGGGCCGTCCAAGACTACAAAGCCAAGATGAACATCGTCGACACCGACAAGGGGCTGATGAGCGAACGGCAGGTCGGCGACCTGAACGGAAGCTTGATCGTGGCCCAGGCCAAGACTGCGGAAGCCAAGGCTCGCCTCGACCGCATCACGGACATCGTCGACAAGAACATCACCGATGGATCGATGACCGATCTCACGCAGAATCAGGTCATTGTTCGTCTGCGTCAGCAATATTTCGATACCGCGAGGCGCGAAGCCGACATCTCGGCCAAGTACGGCACCAACCACGTCGCAGCCGTGAACGCCCGCGCCGAGATGGCGGAACTCCAGCGCTCCCTCCGCAGCGAATTCAACCGCCTCGCGGAAGCCTACAGGAGCGACTACGAGGTTGCGCTCTCGGGTGAGGCGGCCATCAAGAAGCGGCTCGACGGCTTGGTGGCCGATGCGGGAACCAGCAATCGCTCCCGGGTCGAGTTGCGGTCGCTGGAAAGCTCCTCGCAGACCTACCGGTCCCTCTACGAGAACTTCCTGCAGAAATACACGCAGGCGGTTCAGGATCAGTCCTTCCCGATTTCCGAAGCCCGCGTGGTCTCCCCGGCCAGGCCTCCCCTGCGGAAGTCATGGCCGAAGGGTCTCGTCATCATCGGTCTGGCCCTCGTCGGTGGCGTCGGCCTCGGGTTGATGATCGCCCTGTTCCGAGAGCTCGTTCGAAGCAGCCTGCGGACGCCGTCGGCCGTGGAACAGGTGACGGGCCTGGCTTGCGTGGCGATGATCCCGCGCGTCGAGACCTTCAAGACCCTCAAGGATATCGTGCCGAGAGCCTTGGCCGCGCTGGGCTTGCGGCCTCCCCTGGTCTCGAGATCCATGCTGGTCGACGCCGTGATCAATCCGAGATCCGGAACGGCGGCGGCCATGCAGGAGGTCAAGATGCTGCTTGATCGCCCGTCGAGCCGCGCCGGGAATGGCGGTCGGGTAATCGGGATGATCTCGGCGATTTCCGGAGAGGGCAAGACGATGGTCGCATCGAACCTCGCCCATTATCTCGCCCATTCCGGGAAGCGCGTTCTCCTTCTCGACTACGACCTTCGCTCGCCGTCGATGTCACAGGCCCTCGCCCCGGAGGCGGAGACCGGACTTCTCGAGTCGATCAACACCGGACGGCTGCAGGGCCTGGTGACGCTGCAGGCCCGCGGCACCAAGCTGCACATGCTGCCGACGGTCGCCGACCCTCAGCTCGATCATGCGTCGGAGATCCTGCGGTCTCCCAACAATGTCGCCCTGCTGAACGCCTTGAGATCATCCTACGATTTCATCATCGTCGACTATCCTCCGGCCCTCGACTTCCCGGATGTCCGTGCGACCGACGAGCTCATCGACGAATACCTGATGGTGGTCGGATACGATCGCCCGAGCCGACGTGACCTCGCGGAATGCATTTTGCGCGACCGGTTCGACACGACGCGGGTGCTGGGGATCGTCTTCAACCGGACCGATCCGAATCGGCATACCAAGCAGCGCTCACGGATTGGACGGTACATGCCGTGGAACTCCGAGGGTGGCTCGCGCTACGTCGGCAATACGACGGCATCGTCCTGATCGCCGTTCCCGTCCCGGGCATCGTCCGTCTTCGACGCCCGGGCACGGCCCATGAGCCAGCCACAGACCGCGGCAGCGTTGGCCAGGGTTCGATGACCAAGAATCGATCTTCGCAGCGCGGAACGGTTCGGTCTCACATACATCCGATGACCTCGCGGGCTCCCGCCACGGCGACGTCGCCGCTGGCCGGTGCGCCGCGGCATGACCCGACAGGCTGATCGATGGACGCTCCCTCGAAAGCGGCGCGAACGAGCCGGACGATTGCGGCGTCCGATCCAGGCGGGACCGGCGAGGCCACAGGCGCCCCCCGCATCTCCGTGATCATGGCCAATTATTGCGGTCGGGATCATCTGGCGGACGCGATCGAGAGCGTTCTCGCGCAGACTCTGACCGATTTCGAGCTGATCGTGGTGGACGACCGGTCTCCCGACGACAGCGTCAGCGTCATTCAGCGTTACGCCGAACGTGACTCACGCGTTCGCCTGATCGCACTCCAGGAAAACCTCGGCCCTGCAGGCGCGCGGAATCGCGGGTTCGACGTCGCCACGGGGGACTGGATCGCCATCGTGGACAACGATGACCTGATCCACCCGTCTAGGCTGGCATTCCTGATCGATGCAGCGCTCGCCGACCAGGCCGATATCGTCGCCGATGATCTGCTGATCTTCAACGACCAAAGCCCCGGCATCACCACGATGCTGCCGGAGGCAGCCGATGCGCCGTTCTGGGTCGATGCGGCGGGCTTCATCCGATCCAACGTGATCTATGCTCCGCGACCCTCGCTCGGCTTTTGCAAGCCGATGATCCGGCGGCAGGCCCTCGGCGCCCTGCGCTATGACGAGACGCTCCGGATCGGTGAGGATGCAGACCTCCTGCTGCGCCTCGTCGTCGCCGGACGCACCTTCCGGATCTACCCCGAACTCCTGTATTTCTATCGCAAGCACAGCGCCTCGATCTCCCACAGGTTCAGCGAGGATGATTCCCGCCGCCTGATCGACGTCGAGCAACGCTTGATGCGCGAGCATGCCAGGCTTGGTGCCGATGTCGTTGCGGCGCACCGGGAGCGGCTCGCATCCCTGGAGCGTGCCGCGGCATTCGCGATGCTGGTCGCCGGGCTGAAGGCGCGATCGCCGGCGGCCGTCCTCGGGGCCGTGCGCGCCGCGCCGGCGGCCTTGTGGCTGCTTCGACTGCCGCTGAAGGCCGCCCTGAAGCGGCGCCTGGGAGCCTGGAAGCGCCCCCCTGCCCTCCAGACCGAGCAGCCCGGAATCCTGGTGCTGAGCCGCCAGCGCATTGCGGGTGCCACCAACGGAAGTTCGGCCTACCTCATCAGCATCGCGCGTTTTCTGCGCCAGCGCGGCTATCGGGTCAGCTACCTCTCGCCCTCTCCGACCACGTTCGGCCGGTGGCCGTTTCTTCGGGTGGTCGACGAAACACGATCGGCGTTCGACGCCTTTGTGGTCCGCGGGAGCGTTCGCGTCGGAAGCTATCTTCTGGTCCGGGATCCCAAGGTCTGGCTGCGGGCCTGCCTGTCGGTGGCCGAGGATCTTCTACTGCGGGTGCGAATCTTGGCGCGCCGGCGGATGGCGAGCGCGCCGTACGCGGTGAGCCAGCCCCTGACCCGGCAGGATTGCCTGTTCCTGGCGCGACAGGGACGCCAGGGCAACGATGCCATGTTGCTCGACTATGCCTTCCTGGCATCGGCGCGGCCCTATGTGCTGCGGCCGGACGCCCGCTCGCTCATCGTCATGCACGACCTGTTCTCCAGCCGTGTCGCACGCTTCGACAAGGCCAGCGCCCAGGATTCCGTGGCTCTTCTCGATGCCGACCAGGAATACGCCCTGCTCGCCCAGTCCAACGGCGTCGTGGCGATCCAGAGCGCCGAAGCGGAGGCCGTTCGGGCGCGGTTGCCCGACCAACCCGTCATTCTCGCGCCCATGGCGGTGTCCGTCGTGGCCGAACCGGCACCGGGGCAGGACGGAACCCTCCTGTTCGTCGGCAGCAACACAGCACCCAACGTCATCGGGATGCAGTGGTTTCTGGCGTCGGTCTGGCCCATGATCCGCGCGCGGCATCCAACCGCCACCCTGCAGATCGCGGGCTCGGTCGCCCGGAGCCTGTCCAACCTACCGGAGGGAGCGACGTGCCTCGGCGTCGTCCAGGACCTCGCCCCTCTGTATCGTGAGGCCGGCGTCGTCATCTCGCCGCTGACGGTCGGGTCCGGACTGAAGATCAAGTTGATCGAGGCCATGGGCTTCGGCAAGGCGATCGTCGCGACATCGACGACGGTGGAAGGTGTCGAAACCCTCGTCGAGGGCGCCGTGGTGGTGGCCGACGAGGCCGCGACCTTCGCGGTGGCGGTGTGCGATCTCCTCACGGCGACGGCGCGTCGGACCCATCTCGCCCGGGAAGCCCTTGCCGTGGCCCGATCCTCTTTCGCAGCGGAGGCGTGTTACGGCCCCCTGCTTCCTGCCTTGTTCCCGAATCGGGAGACGACGCGACCGGGGCTCAGCGCAGAGACCACAGGTGGCTTGACGAGATGACAGACGCCGGACAGGGATTGATCAGCGCTTGCATCGAGGCTGACTGAACCGTTTGACGCCCTCGACGGAACGGCAAGATCCATCCGTTGCCACCTAAGTAATAATCTTCTCTTTCCGAATCCAATCCGACGAACCGACACGACTTGGACAGTGGATTTGGATGAACAGACAATGCAAGGCGTTCACGGACGCGCTTATCCGCAAATTTAGGAACCTACCTTGAAACTACGATACTATCATACCAAGGTTCCCAACTTCGGAGATGATCTGAATGCCAAGCTGTGGCCGCATTTTGCCCCCGATCTATTCGACGACAGCACGAAAGAAGCGTTTGTCGGCATCGGTACGATCATCGGCTTCCCCTGCGCGCCGCAAACCAAGCTGAACGTCTTCTCCAGCGGAGCCGGGAACGATCCGCTGAGCCGCTGGTCCGGCCTCGACGTCACCTACTGGTGCGTGCGCGGGCCCTTGTCCGCCCGGCATCTCGGTCTCGCCCCGGATATCGCCATTTCGGATGGGGCGGTCATCACTCCCCTGGCCGAAGGTTTTCCGCGCAAGCGCGTGAGCGAGCGCGGCGTGCTGATAATCCCGCATTGGGAAAGCCTGAATGATCCGAGCTGGAACGAGATCGCGCGCCTGACCGGATTCGAACTCCTAGACCCGCGCGGCTCACCCGAATCCGTCATCGGTCGCATCACCGAAGCGCGCTGCGTTCTCACGGAGTCCCTGCACGGTGCCATCCTGGCTGATACCTACGGTGTCGAATGGGCCGCGTTTGCGACAACGGGCAACTTCCAGATTTCCAAATGGCTCGACTGGGCCATGTCCTGTGGCCACAAACTCTCGGTCACGATCGTCCCGCCTCCCACCGCTCAGGGGATCCTCAAGTACGGCCGACCGGGAGCGCCGTTCGGCGACACGATCGGCATCACCGAGGGTGCCGCGATGGAGGAGATGCGGCGGCGAACTTCGGAACCCAAACCGCCGCGTCTTCAGGATCGCGCGAAGGGATGGATCAAGCAGACCGGTGTCATGAGCCGTTTTCTGAACATGTCGCCGGAGCGGACGGCGCAAGCTCTGATTGACCTCTCGTCGCGCCTGACAGCGCCCAGTCGTGAATCGACCGTGAAGACGCTTCAGGAACGAATGCTCGATCGCCTCGAGCAGTTGCGGCGCTCCGCGCGCTAACGTTTTCAGGGCTCTTAGACACGTGAACTCGATGCTGCGGACCGTCTCCATCCCTTACCCGGCGGGTGGTCCGTGCGTGACATAGGCTCGACCGGCAACCGGCTCAATCTCGCGATGCCGATGTAGTCGAGGTTGCGTTCATCCGCCCGCTCCAATGCACAGCGTCGGCCGTCAAGGTTAATTTGATACATCGCCGCAGAATTACATAAAACATTGACGCACCAATTAATATTTCGTAAAAATTACACGTTCGAAGGCTGGAGCAGTGAAATGTCATCACCGGATGATGGAGTTATTGTCGTCGTTCCAGTGTTGAACGAGGAAAAGCACCTCAAGACCTGTATTGACGCGCTCCTGCGCCAGGATTGCAAGGCCATCACCGCCATCGTGATCGCGGATGGCGGCAGCACGGACGCGACGCGCCAGATCGCACGCGATCTCTGCAGCGCTCATGCGGTTGTTAGATTGGTGGAGAATCCCAAGCGCATCCAATCCGCCGCGGTCAATTTGGTCGCTGCCTCATCGATGCCGGGTGCAATCCTGGTGCGGGCGGATGCGCATGCCGATTACCCGAACGACTTCGTCTCGCTCTGCGTCGAGGCCCTGCGCGACCATGAGGCCGAAACCGTGGTCGTTCCCATGCGTACGGTGGGCCTTCAGCCTTTCCAGCGGGCTGTGGCGGCGGCCCAGAACAGCCTGCTGGGGAATGGCGGTTCGGCCCATCGGCGCAACACCGAATCCCGATTTGTCGATCACGGGCACCATGCGGCCTTCCGCAGGTCCTTCTTCTTGCGCATCGGCGGCTACGACGAAACCTTCACCCACAACGAAGATGCGGAATTCGATGTGCGGGCGGTCGCGGCGGGCGGCCGGATCTGGCTCTGCGCCGAGGCGATGATCACCTACTATCCGCGCGGACGACTCGACAGCCTCTCGAAGCAATACTTCAATTACGGGCGGGGCAGAGCGCGAAACATGATTGCACACCGCAGCCGGCCCAAGCTCAGGCAATTGGCGCCGCTGCTGATCAGCGGCTCCGCACTTGCCAGCCTGATCGCGATCCCGGTCATTCCAGAAGCCGCCCTGGTGCCGATCGCCTATGCCTGCCTCTACTCCGGATGGTCGGTCTTCGCGTCGGTTCGCACGCGCGATCCAGCCGTTCTCGGCATGGGGGTCGCCGCAGCCGCCATGCATGTGAGCTGGTCGGTGGGATTCGTCAAAATGGCAATCGAAGCCGGGCTTCGGCGCAGCGCCTCGGCGTAACGACGCTGAGGCGCCAGCCCCGATTCGATTGATCGCCCAATCGATAGACGGCAGAGGCAACCAACTTCTTCGGAGCGGGCAAGACCAGCGAAGGTCGCCGCGCGCCCGTCGAGGGCTTCGCGCACCCGCTCCATCGGTGTTTTTCCGAGACATGTCCGTGCCGATGCCGGGCGACGGGTTTACCGTCTCAAGAACAAACTCCGATCGACTTTGGCTGTCAGTTGAGCCGAAACGCAACATCAGTTATCGATCCCACTTTGCCGTTTTCAGGATTCAGAAGCGACATCGTTTTTCAGACACGTTCCTATGCCCTTGAAGAAATCGGGTCCTTGATCGGACCCGCAGATAGGGAACACCAACTCTTGAGTGACCCGCGGAGGGTGCGCTTAATCTTTTCGTGAGCCACATTTCCAGGTTCGCAGCTCGACTCCGTTCGTCGGTACAAGTTCCAAGTGAGGTCAGGGTTGTGCATAAGACGTCGGATACCCCCGAGATAACGGCAGCCATCAGCAAATGCCGCTTGGCATTTCTATTCGTGGCGATCACCAGCGGCCTCATCAATATTCTATACTTGACCGCATCGTTCTTCATGCTCGAAGTTTACGATCGCGTCATTCCCAGCCGATCGATTCCGACGCTGGTCGGTCTCGGTCTCCTGGCCCTCGTCCTGTATGCCTTCCAGGGTTTGTTCGAGATGCTCCGGACTCGAATCCTCGGTCGAATCTCCGGGGCGGTCGATGAAGCGATCGCCCACCGGGTTTTCGACGTGGTTGCGCGTGCGCCTCTGCGGGGCCCGTCCGACCATGACGGGTCGCTGCCCATGCGCGACTTCGATCAGGTCCGATCCTTCCTGGCGGGACCGGGTCCGAGCGCGTTCTTCGATCTGCCCTGGATGCCGGTCTATATCGTCATCTGCTCCCTGTTCCATCCGCTGATCGGCGTCGCTGCCATCGTCGGTCTGGTGATCCTCTTCCTGCTGACACTCCTGAGCGACTGGACCACGAGCCGGAAGATCAAGTCGAGCGTGCACTACGGATCGCGACGCTACCTCCTGGCGGAAGCCGGACGGCGGAACGCGGAGGTCCTGGCCGCCATGGGCATGCGGCGCCGGTTCGGCGCACGTTGGGCTCACGTCAATCGCGAATACATGGATATTCAGCAAAACGTTTCGGACCTTGGCGGAGGCGTCGCCTCTCTCACCAAGGTGTTCCGCATGAGTCTCCAATCCGGCGTCCTCGCCCTGGGCGCGTTCCTGGTGATCAACAACCAGGCGACCGGCGGCGTCATCATCGCGAGTTCGATCCTGGTCGCACGGGCCCTCGCGCCGGCCGAGATGGTCATCGGAAACTGGAAAAGCTTCATCCAGGCGCGCCAATCCTGGAAGCGCCTCTCGGATGCGCTGGCCCTCAATGCCCCCGAGAAGGAGCTGCAGGTTCTGCCGGCCCCCACCCAGACCATCGCCTTCGAGAACGTGAGCATCTCGCCGCCCGGCTCGCGCCGCGTCGTCGTCAAGGGCGCGACGTTCTCCCTTGAGGCCGGACAGGGCTTGGGGATCATCGGACCGTCGGCCTCCGGAAAGTCGTCGCTGGTGCGCGCACTGGTCGGGATCTGGCCCTGCGCGAGCGGGTCGGTCCGCATCGATGGCGCATCGCTCGATCAATGGACGTCGAACGAGCTCGGACCGCATGTGGGCTTCCTGCCGCAGGAGGTCGAACTGTTCGCCGGCACCATCGCGGAGAACATCGCGCGGTTCGAACCGGACGCGACGTCCGAGAGCATCATCGCCGCCGCACAGGCGGCCGGAGTCCACGCCCTGATCCTGCGCCTGTCCGAAGGCTACGAGACGGCGATCGGAGATGGCGGCATCGGCCTCTCGGCCGGGCAGCGCCAGCGCGTCGGACTGGCCCGCGCGCTCTATCGCGATCCCTTCATGGTCGTTCTCGACGAACCGAACGCGAACCTCGACCATGAGGGCGAAAACGCCCTGACGTCGGCGATCATGAGTGTTCGCGAACGGGGCGGCATCTGCGTCGTCGTCGCGCATCGGCCCAGCGCCCTGGCGGCGCTCGATACGGTGATGCTGATCTCCGAAGGTCAGATCCAGGCGTTCGGTCCCAAGGATGATGTCCTGAAGCGGATTCTGAAGCCCACGTCGCAGTCCGATGCATCCGAGGCGGAATCCGATCGGAATCGACCACGGCCCACGGGGCAGTTGCGGGCCGATGGCGTGCCCGGCGCCCTGACCCTGCAGGAGAGTGCGTGATGTCCTCGACGAGCGTTCCCTCCCTGAGACCGGGCACCGGTATCGCCCGCTTCGCGCCTCCGCGCTCGCCGGTTCAGCTTCCGCCGGCCCGAGCCCACGGATCGCTGAACCGCCACATGATCCTCCTGGCGCTGAGCTGGGCGGTCCTGGTCTTCGGCGTCGCCGGCTGGGCGGTCTTCACGAACATCTCCGCCGCTGTCATCGCGCCCGGCCAGCTCGTGGTCGAATCCGATGTGAAGAAGGTCCAGCATCCGACCGGGGGCGTGATCGGCCAGCTGCTCGTGCGCGAGGGCTCGAAGGTCAAGGCCGGCGACATCCTCATCCGTCTGGACGAGACGCAGACCCGCTCCAATCTGGAGATCATCCTGAAGGCGTTGGATGAACTGGATGCCCGCCGTGCACGGGACGAAGCCGAACGCGACGGCGTCCGGGCCGTCGTCTTTCCACCGGACCTAATGGAGCGTGCGGCGACCGATCCATCGGTGGCGCGCCTGATCGACGGTGAGGAACGCCTGTTCAGCACGCGGCTCTCCGGGCGTGAGGGGCAAAAAGCCCAGTTCCGCGAGCGCATCGATCAGCTTCGCCAGGAAGTGAAGGGCCTCACCAAGCAGACCTTTGCCAAGGACCGTGAGATCAGCCTGATCACCCAGGAACTCAAAGGTGTGAATGAGCTCTTCGCGAAGAACCTCGTGCCGTATGCCCGCGTGACCTCGCTCGAGCGCGATGCCGCCCGTCTCGAGGGCGAGCGCGGCCAGCTCTCCGCCTCCATCGCCTCGGCGCAGGGCAAGATGACCGAGATCGAGCTCCAGATCTTTCAGGTCGATCAGGATCTACGCACGGAGGTCAGCAAGGACCTGTCCGAGATCCGCGGCAAATGGTCGGAACTGAGCGAGAAGAAGGTGGCCGCGCTGGATATGCTGAAGCGGATCGATATGCGCGCGCCCCAGGACGGAACGGTCCATGAGCTGACGGTGCACACCATCGGCGGCCTCGTGGTTGCGACCGAACCCGCGATGCTGATCGTTCCGGAAGCGGACCAATTGGTTGTCGACGTGAAGATCCAACCCCAGGACATCGACAATGTGCGCCTGGAGCAGAAGGCCCTTCTCCGATTTCCGGCTTTCAACACGCGCACGACGCCCGAAATCAACGGCGAGGTCTCACGCGTCGCTGCGGATGTGACGCACGACACCAAGACCGGTGTGAGCTACTACTCGGCGCGTATCCGAATCCCGGAGGATCAGAAGGCGCGTCTGAACAATCTGCGCCTCGTTCCGGGCATGCCCGTCGAAACGTTCATGCAGATCGGCGAGCGCACAGTCCTCTCCTACTTGACCAAACCGCTGACCGACCAGATCGCCAAAACCTGGCGGGAACGCTAGACCTGACGGGAACGCTAGACATGGCGAAAGCGATAGATAAGGCATGAGGGTCAGGCGCCTCAGCCGTGCCGCACATGCGACACGGCACCTTGAGATCGCGAGACGACGACGGTGCGTAGGTTTTTCTTGAGGCACGCCGCACCGCCAGCCAGGCTCCGGTGCGGCAGGGATGCAGATGGTATGACGGTCTTCGAGCGGTGGACAGTAAGGTTGAACGGACAGCTGACATACGCCACGGCAGCGTCGAAGCGTCCCGCTCATCCGGTGCGGTCCCTTGCGCTGGCGGTCCTTGCTGCGGTCACCGGCTTCACATCACCCGTGAGCGCAGCCGAATACAGGCTCCAGCCGGGTGACACCCTGGAACTGTCGGTGGCCGGCATTCCCGAACTCCGCCAGCGCCTCCCCGTCACGATCGACGGTGATATCTCGGTTCCCCTGGCCGGCGACATCAAGGCCCAAGGCAAGACGGTCGCGGAGGTCAGGGATCTGGTGCGGGAGGCCCTGCCACGCCAATCGCTGAACATGCGAACCTCGGGGAACGGTGAACAGCAGACGGTTGTGGCACCGGGCGAGATTTCGCTGGTCATCGCGGATTATCGACCGATCTACGTAACGGGCGATGTCAGCAAGCCCGGTGAGCAGCGCTACACGCCTGGCTTGAGCGTGCGTCAGGCCGTGTCGCTCGCGGGCGGCTACGACCTGCAGCGCTTCCGGATGGACAGCCCGATCCTGGCGACGGCTGACCTTCGCGGCGAGTACGAGAACCTGTGGATCGACCTCGCCCAGGGGCAAGCGACGATCGCCCGGCTGCGGACGGAACTCGACGGAAAGCAGCAATTGGACGAGACCGGCCTGGAGAAGCTGCCCATTCCGGCCTCGACCCAGGAAAAAATCCTCCAGAACGAGCAGGGCCTGCTGAAGTCGCGGCTCGATGATTATTCCAAGGAAACCGCACACCTCAAGAATGCGCAACGCATCACCGAAGAGCGTTTGACGGCTATTCAGGATCAGTATCGCAAGGATACCGAGGCGGCGAAACTCGACGTCGATGAGATCGAGCGCATCGCCGATCTCAACAAACGCGGCGTGGTTCCGTTGACCCGCGCGGTCGAAACGCGGCGCCTGAGTCTCACGACAGCCACGCGGGCGCTTCAGACGGGCGTCGAAACTGAGCGTGCGAAGCGGGATCTGCTGGAAGCCCAACGCAGTGTCGCGCGGCTCTCCGACCAGCGCCGGGCCGACCTGATGCGCGACATTCAGGATGCAACCGTCAAGCTCGCCCAGACCCGCAGCAAGCTCTCCGCGGTCGGCGAAAAACTCCTCTACACCGGCGTCGTCCGATCACAGATGGTGCGTGGGACCGGCGGAAAGCCTCAGGTAATCATTCACCGTCGGGGCGGTTCTGGTGTCGAGATCCTTCAGGCGGACGAAGATGCGTCGCTTCAGCCCGGGGATACGGTCGAGATTGCGCTGAAACTCGAGTACGAGTTCAAGCCATCCGCCAAATAACGCTGCCCCCCTCTCGACCGTCTCGCCGTTTCCACAACTGACGTGGCTCGGTGCGCAGTGCTCGACGATCGGCTCATCGATGAGACGGTGTGACCAGCTTTTCCACGAGTTCCGATAGGGCTTTGCGCATGATGACAGCGCGGGCCTTGCTCGATCAGGAGTACAGGGACGGGCGCGTTATTCCGGTTTGGATCGGCCTGTGAGCGCGCCTGCTGGGCCGATACGGCTCGGCGCTAATGGGTATTTGCCAGCTGAAGATGCCGGCCCGACCCGGCCTGGCTCAGCAGCCGCGCGAAGTTCTTGCGAATCTCCTCGGCGAGGGAACTGGTCGGGCCCTTCTCACGGTCCTTCGTGCGCTCGGAAACCTCAGTCGAGATTCGCTCCAGATCGATCTCGTTTGCGGCCGCGAGCACGCGCTCTTCGTAGCCCACGAGATCCGAGAAACTCGAGACGGCTTCGCAGAGGGCCTTGATCAGGCGAGCCGACAGCATGCCGGGCTTATTGTTGTTCGTCTGCGTCACGCACCGGAGGGCAATGACCAGATCGTTGCGCTGATGCCGACGCAAGCAGGCGCGCAACGCACCCACGGCCATCGTCTGCCCGGGAACCTGACGGTCGGTTGCAATTGGATAGCGCAACAGGTTCACGTCGGCCTCGGAGCAGACATCGGTGATTTCGATCGCCCAGGTTTCGCGGGCCGTCAACGCGGCCGCATACAGAGCCATCGGCGTGATCGGCGTGATCACGCCATTGATCGCCTTGAAGGCGGCCGCTTGCTCTTCGTGAGCCGCGATCACGACCTGACAGGGAACTCTGTCGAATCCGCAGAGTGCTGCCGCCGTCGTGCGGTGCTGCCCGTCGATAATGGCAAACTGGCCGCCCTCTACGGGCGACACCACGACCGGCGCAAAAAAGGTCCAGCGGAAATCCCGAGCAATCCGGGCAACGTTGATTCGCCCACGGCCGACGATGGGGCGCTGATAGGACATATCAACGACGAGATCTTCGATCTTGAGCCATTGCAGCATCGGCGCTGGACCCGGCGCCGGAGCTTGTGGCGGCTCGAACCCATCGACCGAAATTTGGCGCACAACGTCACCCACTGTTCCCTAACCAATCCACGGGATATACATAAAATTTAGAACCATCAAGAATACGAACCTGTTACCCACTGAGCGGCCTGGTAAACTACTTAGTACCGCCTTGCCCTGCATTGAATCGCCATGCAGGCAGTTTTGGTTGTCCGGCAATCAGACGACAGGTGTCCGGGTCTTTTTCTAATGAGTCTGAGCAAATATCAATCCGTCCGCCTCATCATAATGATATCTACAAATTATCGGCTACAGAGTCAGCAATAAATCCAGCTTTACTATTTGTAAGTATCTGATTACATACTTGTAAATACAATAATCAATACATAACAGAAAATTTTGTACGTCTAGGACCTGCCCCTGCTTCGCCGTTGGTCAAACGCGATTGTTTCGAGGAAATCCACACATCGATTGGAAGCTGACGTTCGAAACTGGCGTGTCGCCGCCAAAATCCCAGACCGTGAAGCACCATGCGGAAACGGCTGAGCAGTCAGCTTGGCGGGAGATATAATTGACGGTCCCCCTCAAAGGCCCAGAAAGCTGGATGAACCAGCAGACCCCGGCCCGCGCATGTGGGAATCCAAAAAATCTCTGCAGCGAGCCGGTCGGCCTCACCCACGAGAGAGTGTCGGCGAAGGGGACGGGCCTCTGCTGGCCTCCCGATCCCGCTCGTCAATTGGTCGAAAGGCGCGCCATCGCAGTACAGGCGACCCTTCAGATACGATCTACGTCCGGTGCTGGATGGATGCTTCGCAGTGCCAATCCGAAAGGACATCGATCCGCGGCGATTGGCGGAGGCCTCATCCATCTTCCGCGTATGATCTTTTCTCGACGAGAACGAAACAGCAACAGAGTGAAATTCCGCGGCGGTCCGCATTTAGAAATCTGCAATGCTCTCCGCCGCTCGGCCTCAAGTCCGACAGAACGTCGGCACCGGCGGCAGCGACACCACCATGGGTGGAGAGATAGCAGCCTGATGGCTTGGCGATGCTCTTCTTGGTCAGGCACCCGGGCGACCAGCCGAGTCTGCGGAACCCTCGCAACCGCGCAGCGGAGCCTTCATCTAAAGATTCGGTTGCCACTGACAAAGCTTCCTCGGTGAGCCATCGCGGGACACGTTCACCATTCTGCCAGCAAGAATGGTGGGCTCCGAGCAGGTGGAGTTCCAGCGCTCGCACAGGCTGAATGGGGTGAGGGGATTCTACACCTTTCCTAGCTTACTCAGGGTTGCGGAGCGGTCTGCGTGGAGCAAAGCGGCGAGTAGGTTCCCCTTACGTCGTGAGACATCCCTGTCGACAGCTCAGACGAATGCGAGGAAAACACCCGTCCGAACCTGGCACCGTGGCGGATCTCGTCACCAGGTCTCCTGCGGCGCATCGATTGCGGAAGGCGCGACATTGAAGATCGCATATTTCGTCCACGATCTAACGGATCCGGCCGTTAAACGGCGCGTCAGCATGTTTAAGGCTGGCGGAGCGGAGGTTCTGCTCACCGGCTTTCGTCGCGGGGCAGTCCCGACATCCGTGGACGGCATCGTGCCTTACGATCTGGGCCAGACCGCCGATGCCCGTTTCGTCGCACGCCTGAGCGCAACGATGCGTCACGCGCTCCTGGGACGCCGGCTCCGGCACCGTATTGCCGGCGCGGACGTCATCGTTGCGCGAAATCTGGAGATGCTGGCCATCGCTCAAAGTGTCCGAGGCCGGCGAACCGCGGTGCCCCTGGTCTATGAATGCCTGGACATCCACCGCCTCATGCTTTCCCCGGGTCCGGCAGGCGTTGCATTGCGCACAATCGAAGGGGCGCTTTCCCGGAACGCCAGTCTGCTGATGACCAGCTCACCGGCCTTCGTCACAAACTACTTCGAGCCGCGCTCAAGCGTGAACCTGCCGGTTGTTCTCGTGGAGAACAAAGTGTTCTTGGCTCAGGCAGACGTGCCTGATCCGCCGCCCGGGACCAGAGCCGATACCGGCTCATGGAAAATCGGCTGGTTTGGCGCGATCCGATGCGCGAAAAGCTTCGCGATCCTCTCGGCGGTCACCCGGCGACTTGAGGGCCGCCTGAGCGTGATCATACGGGGCCGGCCGGCCTACTCCGAGTTCTCTAACTTCGATGCCATGGTCGCTGCGGAGCCCTTCATCTCGTTCGAGGGCCCGTATCGCAATCCAGACGACCTGATGGCGATCTACGGAGAGGTCGACTTTGCGTGGGTGATCGACTTCTTCGAGGAAGGCCTGAACTCGGAATGGCTCCTGCCGAACCGCCTCTACGAGAGTGGCTGGGCCGGAACGATTCCGATCGTACGGGACGCGACCGCCACCGGACAATGGCTTGCGCGGCAAGGCGCAGGCGTTCGCCTTCCGAATGACCTCGTCGAGAGCCTCGTTGAATTTTTTCGGGAACTCGCGCCGGCTCAGATCGATCGGCTCACGACCGAACTCGCTCAGATCGATCCGAGCAACTGGATCTGCACCCAGGCGGAGTGTCGTGATTTGGTCGGACGCCTGACCACGCGAGATCTGCACGGCTTGCGCCCCACGACTTAAGTCGAACGTCGCGGGAGGAAGGCCGTGGGCCGGCTCCTCCCTGAGCGGTGAGAGGACGAGCAACGCGGGCGTTTTCAGCCGCGTCCGGCATTCAGGGGCGCGGAACGTGCTCTGCCAGCACTTCCGACGCAGTGCCCTCGTGAAGGCTCAACCCAAAATACGAAGCTTTCATGGAAAGCTCTCGTGTGTCGGTTTTTGCGCCGCTTGTCGGCCTGCCAGTTGGTCCACTACGTGAGCCAAGTCTCGACTCTATCTTCGTTCTATAAACAGTCATCTTGCCAGCATCTACCGGGATGCAATGCATCTCGCTGCATGCGCCAGCAATGATTAAGCGGAAGGATGTCCACTCTTATCCTCATGCAAGCTGGTCGGCCGCAGTGCGGCGCCGCTTGCTTGGTTAAGATTCACAGACACAGCCCTAGCATTGCTGAAAATCTGGGAATTTCAGAACTGATGCAATTCAGTAACTACGCCATTTGGCTGCGCCAAAACTACCTAGATGCCCATTTGGATGATTGACTCGGTGTCGCCCCCTAGTTAACACGCCGTTAGGGACGTTTCAGTAAATGAACGCCTCTTTCATAGTGCACAAATTTCCTGATTATTGATCATCGTTGCCACGGATGCCGTGCGCACAAGCTCTCGAGGATACGACAATGGCAATGGTTGATGGTGTTACCACCGCTCCCGACGCGAATGGTAAAATTCAGGGTAATGGCGGCGACGTAGACAAGATGGCCGGTGGAAGCGGTAACGATCAGCTTCAGGGGCATGCCGACTTCAACCAGTATTATGGCGGCACCGGCAACGACACCTTCGTTCTGGCTGCGAAGTTCGGTCAGGAAACGGAGGTCGCATCCAAGGATTTCGGGACCCTGGCGACCTACATCACCGACTTCCGCGGCGCGGGTGGCCCCGGCGCCGGCGAGCAGGACTTTATCAATCTGAGCGGCTTCGGTTCCGATGCCAAACTCGACCTCCTCGGCGCCGGCGCTGAGACTGCTTCGGGTGCGAAGGTGTATTACTACAGCATCTTCAACACCAACACGGGCGACTACTACAACTTCGCTGTGAACTCGCTGAACGGCAAGGCGCTCGACACCGGCGACTTCAATTTTTACGCTCCGCACGACGGCGCGTTGGTCTAACACTCGCCTAGCCTTTCAAAGCTAGGGACAGCCTGTGAAAAAAAGGCGGCGCACGCGCCGCCTTTTTTCGTTTGTGTTTTCATGTCTTCTTCTGTCGATGGGAACATCCGATCCGACCGATCGCTCGAACGGGGCTGGGCGGCAACCTGGATATGGCCGGCGTCGTCGGTCACTGGGACGCCAGATCCGGGATGGTGACGGCTGCACAGGCGGCCCGTAGCCCTGTGCCGGGTTCCGGTTGGATTCAATATCCATATTTTTCTAAAGCTCGATCAAGGGTCGCGTTTCTTCGAAGGAGGATCGGTAGCCTCCGCCGCGCGCATGCGTCCCGAAGCTCGCGCATGCGTCCCGAAGCTTTCGTCGAAGGGACGGACAGTCACCGTTGTCTCATGCCGATCCGACCGTAAGGCCCGGGATCAGGCGACTCCTCTTGGAGACGCATTCGCGGAGCGCTTGAAAGAGTGTCTCGCCGCGAGGACCTTCGGTTCGAGGCAGTGTGCAGCGGATGGGCCCGGAGATGCCCGCGCAGACGCATCGCGTCAGCCCGCGCCAATCACGCCCAGCCTCCTCGCTGGTCGGCAGGTTCGGTAAAGGGCGCTGCATGCCGTGGTGCTTATCAGCGGCCTGTTCGGCGTGGCGCTCGCAAGACGCCGGAGCTCTCCCGGGTTCGATTGCTGGCATGCCGGCGTCGCCCGGAGGCGGCTGGCCTTTCCGCCACGACGTCCGGCACTCCCCGTTTCGACAAAGACCGATCGGCGACGTCCTGCTCGAGGCCGTCGCGTCTTCAATCCCTTATCATTTCGGTGCAGCTCGGGATCAAGCCGCGGCCCAACTACAAGGCACCCGCCGGATTCTTTGGGCGAGAGAGATGGAGCAGGCGTCGTGCTACCCGTGTCATCGGTATCTCGAGGGTCCGATACACCAAGAGAGCCAGCGTAATTGATATCGCGTATATGACTAAGATAACTAACAAGCTCAAAGGGAGCGACAGGGGCTGAAGTTTATTCGACAGCTTGATGACGACTTGGGCAACGAACGGATGCGTAAGATAGAGGGAGTAACTTGCGTCACCGATCGCCACGAGAGGACGCCAGCTCAGGGAAAGCCCTCCCCGATCCATGATGAGCGCTGCAACGACCAGAACGGCCGCAGGGATCCCGGCAATCGGCAGCATACTCGATGACAGGACGGCGGCGAGCAGCATCGCCGGAAGAGCGATGATTGCGAGGCACAGTGCGATGACGGCCGCCCGCTTGCTGTGCGGGAGGATCGCATAGATTCGGGCAACGATCATGCCCAGGGCAAACTCAAGGATGACGGGCCGCGTAAAGAAGAGAGCTGGGACATTCTCAAAGGTGATGGCCTGACCCAGTACTGTCATTGAGACCAGCACCCCGATCGCAACCAGGACCCTCAAATTCAGATCTTTGATGAAGAGACAAAGGGCAAACACTGCATAAAACATCATTTCATAATTTAACGTCCATCCCAGGAACAGCAGAGGCGCAACTTTTCCGTCGTCTCTCAAGTAAGGCCAAAAAGCCAGGGAGTTCACGAGATTCGAAAGGCTTGCTTTGGTTGCTCCGAGCAGTTGGGGTTGCAAAACCGCAATGGCGAAGATCGCGATGGTTAACAGCCAGTATAAAGGAGCAACCCTGGCCACGCGATTTGCGAAGAAGCCGAGGGGGGTCGGGCCATTTCGGTCCGACGTATAAACCATGATGAAGCCGCTGATGACGAAGAATAGATCAACCCCCGTGCTCGCGGCGATCCCGATATAATGAAAATTTCCGAACGACTTTATGATCGCTTCGCAGTGGACAATAACGACAAGGAGGGCCGCCAATCCTCGAAGAACCTGAATATTCTGAATCATTGGGCCACCCTCATTTCACTCGTATCAAGCGACAGCGCTTCCACCTCTACCAACATCAGGTCGGCTTCGCCGGGGATCGCTTTTCTGCGATCTTGACGCGCACCAGGTTCGAAATCTTCGAGAGATCACGCCGATAGATCACGAGGACGGACGCCATCGCTAAAACAGAACTGAGGGCGATCATCAGAACTGACGCAGGGATGCCGTGGAGTCCTGTGGGCGCCGATAGGGCGACGGCGCGCGTCGCGCCTGCAGCAATGAGAGAGAACAGCAGCAAGGGAGAGAGCACGTTCCAAAAGCAGGTGGCGATCACCGGCCCGGTTTCCCGGCGGGTCAGATAGGCGGACACGAGATAGAAGACCCAACTCTTCAGCGCGATGGCCAAGGCAACCCACACGAGGCCGTATCGCGAGAGCAATACGACAGAGCCAAGTCCGACAATCATCGAACACAGCGCGTAGATGAGGAGAACGTGATTCCGCCCGCTGACCGAAAGCAGTGACCCGTAGATGCCGCCATAGATCCGCGCCAATCCGGACAGTGCGAGAAGCGCACAGACGGGCGCAGCACTGAGCCAGCGATCCCCAAAGACCCATCCGACCCATTCCTCGGGAAAGGAGACGAAGATGATGATTGGCAGTCCGAACAGCACGGTGGTCAGTCGCATCGCGGTCGTAACGATTTCAGAACGCGGCGCCGCACCCCGGCTCGCGAAGAGCGGTTGATACATGATGACCGAGAAGGACGATGAGGTGCTCATCAAGACCGTCTCGATGCGCTTCGCGAGATTGTATGTTCCGACGAGCGCGGCGGACACAAAGCCTGAAACGACCAGCGTATCCGCATAATTGTTGGCGGCGGCGACGATGCGAACGGCCGACGAGTAGCCGGCCTCGCGAAACAAGGCTTTCAGGGGCGCCGTCCCCAGCGTGGGTCTGACGCGGTCCATCTGGCCCCGAGCCACCAGGAAGAAGTTCAGCATCGACTGGAGGAGATAGTAGAGGATCAAGCCCTCGAGAGCGTGGCCCGCAAAGGCCAGGACCGATCCCACGCCCGCCGCGACGAAATTGGCGATGACCGTCCGCATCGCCAGGCGCCGGAAGGTGAGTTGGCGCGCGAGGGCGGCCTGCGGCTGGACCGACGTGACGTCGAACAGCAATTTCGGCGCGAGGAGAAGTAGGATCGGGCCGATCGCCTGAAGATCCGGCATGTATCGCCCGACCAGAACGATCACGCCCATATAAACCGCGGTTGCGATCAGGCCACTGAGAAGGAGCAGTCCCAGGGAGGCGCATTCCTCTTCGCGCGTCGTCTCCGGACGTAGCAGGACCTCATACAGCCCCTGGGGACAGAAGGTCTTGAGAATTTCGAGGATCGAGACGGCGATACCGACCGCGCCCACCTGGTACGCCTCGCCGGTGCGAGCAAAAATAATGAACAACAGGAAGGGGATGACCACCGTCGCGGCGGTATTCAAAAGCGACCAGATCACTGGGCCGAGCATGTCTCACCAACTTTCGCGCCACCATCGGGATCGCCACGGTCCTGTTAGCCCATGTTTCCAGGGAAGGCGATGAAGCGGTGCGCACGGGTTCGCAGCGGATTCCAAGCCTGCGCGGCGCAGCCGTAGGCACCGGAACCAGTGCCGATGCTGGATCGGCAGCGGCTGGGATGACGCCGCTCCAGAACGCCTCCGCAGGCGCGAACCGCAGCCGCGGGAGACCCTTCAACCGAGCGGATTTGGTAGGGTTTTCGATTTGGTAGGCATTTGCATCATCCCACGAGAGCAACGCTCGCAAATGCTCCGATGCAAGCAATTTGATCGATCGATCGAACGTTTATTTCGAGCGGATACAACCAGATGTCCTCATCGCATTGAGGACGACCCCGGTGGCCACATATCTCAACTCCGCTGGAAGCACGCTGTCGACGAGTGGGGCAACCAGAAAAGGGTTCATCGCACCTGCCAAAGAGACTCTTGCCGGAACAACCGGAAACGATGCTCTGCGGACAGGCGGTGCCAGCACCCTCGTTGGCGGCCTCGGCGATGACACCTATTTTGTGTATGGCAAGAACGACATCGTTTCTGAGAAAAGCGACGAAGGAACCGATACGATCAACTCGACGGCGAATTATTATGTTCTGCCAGCGTTCGTCGAGAACTTGATCTTAGCAGGGCTCCATTCGAGCGGCAAAGGCAATGCGCAAGACAACATCATCGTCGGCACAGGTTCCGGCAACCAAACCCTGAATGGCAGCGCCGGAAACGACGTGCTGATCGGTAGCGCCGGGAAAAACAGCTTCATCATCGCCAAAAGCGAAGGCTCGGATGTCATCGTTGGATTCGATCATACGAAGGACGTGATCGAACTTGATAACTATCAAAGCTTGAATAGCTTTGAAAAACTCAAATCTGCGATGTCCCAGGTCGGGGCGGATACGGTCATCAAGCTTGAGACTGGCGAAACGCTGACCCTGCGCGATCACAAGGTCGAAGATCTGTCCGCCGCGAATTTCCGCCTGCCCGTCGATCTGTCGAAGTATCAGCTTACCTTCTCGGACGAGTTCAACACCTTTTCGGGATCCGCGACCGGAGTCGCGACGACGTGGCAGACGAAATATCCGCAGGCCGGCCTCCGCACCCTGCCCAGCAACAAGGAAGATGAATACTATTCCGACAGCTCGGTCGGGGTGAACCCCTTCAGCGTCAAGGACGGCGTCCTCGATATCACYGCCGCGCGCGCGACCCAGGGCGTCGAAACCCCGCTCGGCTCGGGCCTGGATTGGACCTCCGGCGTCATCACCACCTACAAGTCCTTCTCCCAGCTGTATGGCTACTTCGAAATTCGCGCCCAGCTTCCCGCCGGCAAGGGCTTCTGGCCGGCCTTCNTCCGGCGTCATCACCACCTACAAGTCCTTCTCCCAGCTGTATGGCTACTTCGAAATTCGCGCCCAGCTTCCCGCCGGCAAGGGCTTCTGGCCGGCCTTCTGGCTCCTGCCGGCCGATCTGTCCTGGCCGCCCGAACTCGACGTGTTCGAGGTGCTCGGCGACGAGCCGGGCACGATCTACGCCAGCACCCATTCCAAGGTCGGCGGTCCCAATGTGACCGAGACCCAGACCGTCTTCGGAATCGACACTTCGAAGGGGTTCCATACCTACGGCGTCGACTGGCAGGCGGATACCATCACCTAYTACGTCGACAACAACGCCGTCGCCCGGCTTGCGACGCCGAGCGACATGAACAAGCCGATGTACATGCTGCTGAATCTCGCTGTCGGCGATGCAGGCTCGTGGCCCGGGGCCACGGACGCCACCACGCCTGCCGAAGGCCACATGCTCATCGATTCTTAACGGGTTCTCCAACGTCGATGTCGCGCAGCGTAACCGCATGCCCGACTTCNAAGCCGATGTACATGCTGCTGAATCTCGCTGTCGGCGATGCAGGCTCGTGGCCCGGGGCCACGGACGCCACCACGCCTGCCGAAGGCCACATGCTCATCGATTATGTGCGAGCCTACACAACCAAGCGTGATGCCCCCCCTGTATCGCCTTCGCTCACGCCCCCGGACACCGGAGTGCCGGTTACCATCAGCGCGTTCAAGCTTGCCGGGCTCACCCCGGCCGCCGGTGGGGCGGCCGATGCTGAGCTGGCGGGAACGGCCAGTGGCGGCGCGCTGGTGACCGTCTACGATAGCAACAGCATCGTCGCGACCACGAAGGCCGACGACAAGACCGGTGCCTTCGCGGTGACCTTGAAAGACCTCGGGGCCGGCAGCCACATGCTGACGGCGAAGGTCGGACCAACAGCGGTCAGCAACGAAGTTCTGATCGTGGTCGGCACAGCATCGTCGGTGGTCGCCCAGTTACCGGCTCTCCAGGCGTCCGGAAAACTGGCGGCGATTTACCTGTCCGATAGCCACGTCCTCCCGGTCGCGTCCATCGCAGCCATGACCAGCCTCCTGACCGACAGCAAGGAGGCTTTGGCCGCCATCAAGGACGGCTACAGCTTTGCAGTCACGACCACGGCCGGCAACAACATCAGCGTGGTGAGCTACGATGCCCTCGGTCGGATGACATCGACGGCGACAACGAGCATTGTCGACGGCCAAGTCACGCGCTCGGTCGAGACGAAAGCGGATGGCTCCAGCACGACGCTGGTCTACGCCAAGGGCATCGTCGTCAGCGAAACGCATGTCCATGCCGATCGGACGAAGGACGTCCTGCTCACCAACATCGTCGGCAAGACGTATGTCGCCGAAACCAACAGCTACGATGCGGCCGGAACCCTGATGTCCACCAGTCGGACGCATAGCGACGGCTCGAAGGACTGGGAGTTTTCCTTCGATAAGCAGACCGGCATCAAGACAAGCACATTCTTCGATAACGCTGGTGCTGTCGCTATGCAAACCATTAATTCGGCCGACAAGATGGTCGAGACCAAATACGTCGATAATCTCAAAACTTCGGAATATACATATTATACGCCAGGATCCGCCGATATCGCCAAGCTGAAGATCTTCACGGCCGGCGTCCTGACCTATGAGACCGTTCGGCACAGCGACCAAACCAAAGACAACTACACCTTTTCGCCCGACGGAAAGAGCTTCGCCGTCAAGCACGAACAGATCGACGCGACCGGTAAGACGGTCATGATTGATCTGACCTTCCAAGATGGATCGCACGCCATCACCGGCCTGAAGGGGAATCTGACGATCGAATCCACGGCGAAGACCTCCGATACGTTGAAGGGCGCAGGAGGCGATACCTTCCTGTTCGAAAGAGATTCCGGCGCTGATACCATCGTCGGCTTCCATCCCGGCAGCGGAATCGGACACGACGTCATCGCGATCGACCATTCCGTGGCCACAAACATGTCTCAACTAGCCCTCAAGACGGTTGGCCAGGATACGGTCATTCAAATCAGTGCGACCGACAGCATCACGCTTCAGGGCGTCAGTCACACTGCGCTGACTCAGGACAACTTCTGGTTCACCTGACCGGCATTACTCGGAAGCCAACTCCGGTTGTCGAGATCGACCAAGACTCCGGTGTTGCATTCTGATGGTCTGGAGCTTGTGTTGAAGTTCGCACCTGATGCCATCCTCGGATCAGACCCTGAAGGCGCGTTCGGCTGTCGCGCCCCAAAGGCTCAGGCTCCGGAGCATTCGGAGGCTTCCGACGTCCGACGGGAGGGTTCCTCATCGACCCGTTTGAGCTTGGGCGATCAAGCGCAAATGCCGTCGAAATCGGCGCAGGTCTGTGTTGTATCAACACCACTTCACACTTCCGTGGAGCGAAAAACTCGAATCCGGAAGACATCCAGGCGGCATAGCTTTAGTTGTGGCGCGACGACCCTACTCGGCCCGGCTTCGGGCGTATCTCCGGGAGGCGGTGTTTGCGCCGTAGCTTTCATTCACGTTCGATCGGTGCTGCGGTAATGGCATTCCTCGCCAAGGATCACGACGCCGCCCCGCGTCAGGGTGGACGCCTGCGTTTCGTTTTTGCGGCCCTCGCCCTTTCCGTTTCGGCCGCTTTGTCCGCTTGCACCTTCGTTTCCAGCGATGGCCCGAACCGGGGCGAAGTGCGAGCGAACGCGGCGTTGGAGACGGCGCCAACGCCTCCAGTCGGGTACGTCGTTCTCGATCTGAACGCATCCGTTCTGAGGGCGGCCAACGCCAACACGGAGGCGATGGGTCCACGCTTTGCCCGTGTCCCGGCAGGATCCACTGCCCGGCAGGGGGTGATCGGCATCGGCGACATCATCAACATTACGATCTTCGAGGCATCGGCCGGCGGCTTGTTCATCGCTCCCGAGGGTGGAACCTCGCGCGGAGGAAACTTCGTCGCGATCCCGCCGCAACAGGTGGAAACCAGCGGAACGATCACGGTCCCCTATGCAGGCCGCATCCAGGCGGCCGGGCGTACACCACAGCAGGTGTCCAAGGAGATCGCCACACGCCTCAACCAGCGCGCCGTGGAGCCGCAGGTTGTCGTATCGATCGGCGAGCGTCGTTCCGGCAACGTCAGCGTTCTCGGTGACGTCACGCTGCCGAACCGGGTCAACATCGATCCCGGCGGCCTTCGTCTGCTCGATGCGATCGCCCGGAGCGGCGGTCCGCGCAGCCCCCCCTATGAAACCATCGTCACGCTCAAGCGGGATAACCGGACGACCCAGGCCCTGCTAAGCGCCGTGATCAAGGTTCCGGGGCAGAACCCCTACCTCGAGCCCGGCGACACGGTCTTCCTGACCAAGGAGCCACGCTTCTACCTGACGCTCGGAGCGACCCCGGCCCCGGGATCCATCGGCGGAACGAACAATCGTCGCTTCAGTTTCGAGAACGACACCATGAGCCTGGCCGAGGCCGCAGCCAAGTCCGGCGGCCTCGATCCATCGCGGGCGGACCCGCGCGCCGTATTCCTTTATCGGGTCGAGTCGCGCAAGGTTCTGGAGGACCTGAACGTCGACCTCGCGGGCTATACCGGCGAGTGGATCCCGACGATCTACAACACGGATATGAGCCGTCCGGATGCCCTGTTCCTGGCAAACGACTTCGCGATCCGCAATCGGGATATCATCTTCGTTTCGGAAGCGCCGTCCGCCGGACTTCAGCGCTTCACGACCGCCCTGTCAGGGTTGACCGGCAATGCGAGTGCGGCCGCGGCCGTCCGGTAGGATCGACGGCTTTCTCGTGAGAGCCGCGTCAGAGTCACACCGATACTGAGACGAGGGACACGGGCATGCCTTGGTTTCTGAGCCTACTCCTTCTCAGCGGCGTGCTTATCGGCAGCGTTCAGGCCAAGGAGGTCCGCCGGACGGTGGACGGCAAGGCCGGACAGGATGCGCGGATCGGCTTGTTTGGGAGCATCACCCCGGACTGCAAACCCGAACGGACGCCGCCGGTTCGAATCGTCCAGCCTCCGACCCATGGCACGATCATCGTCGGAGCGGGCCAGACTCAGGTTCCGGCCTCTGGCGGAAGTTGCGCCGGCAGCGCCTTCCCGGTCCTGGCGATTTTCTACCGTCCGGCGGCGGATTTTGCAGGTGAGGATACGACGATCCTCGAGTTCGATAGCGGCCTGCCGGAGAAGCAGGTTCAGATCGTGGACGTCATCATCCGGCGCTGACCGTCTAAGGACGCCGAGCGAGACCGGGCCAACAAAGTCTCATTCTTGAGATTCTGCGCTCGATGCTCGGCGTGCCGTAGCGCGAGGGTGGCCGTGCCTATACCGGGACGAACGGATCACCGCTGACGGGTCAGCACATGGTAGCCGGGACGTCCGATCTGGCTGAGCGTCATCCGTTCTCCTTCGAGCAGACCGACGAACCGATCGCCGCCAAGCTCGAAGACGATCATATTCTCAGTCGTATTGAGAATATGCAGCGCGTCCCATTCGAAAGGCCGGGTCGGATTGCGATTGGCCTGCACGGCATCCTCATCGATCGTCAGCGTATAGTCGTCACCGATCCAGCGCCCCTCCAGCGCGTGGCGGCGCCGATGATCGCTGAGAGCGCTGTGTGAGATACCGGGAAGGATCAGACAGGCCGCGAAAACGAGCGGCCGGAACCCGGTCCTGCGCTGCCCTCTGGCGAACACGCATCTCGCCGCCATGGCTGGCCTCTCCCTCTCTGTCGGCTCTGGACTCATAAGCTTTAGCAGACCGTTGCCGCCCCGCAGACAGGGCAGCGAGGGCAGGATGCAAGGGGTCCGGTTGCGATGGAGCGGGGACGAGTTGTCAGGCGTGAGTCCCGCGGTCCAAGCCTGCCGGCGAAGCAGATCGGTGTCGAACCCCGTGTCATCCGGAAGATTGAGTGGCGGGCAAACGCTTCGGAAACTGGCCTCGCAATGGCGATCTGCACACGCTCTGCCAGCCCGACAACCCTGCCGCAAGCGCCGGAACGAATGGGGGAGCCGCGCCACAGAGGCTGCGCGCGAAGGCTTCGGACCCCGCATGATGCGGACGAGCCAGGGAGTTGCGTGATCGCCGCCAGAAATCGCCGAATCGGCCCTCCGGGTTGTTGCGCATGAATAAACACACTTAAAATTGCAATGTCGTCGCTGAATAGACTCCTTAACACAAAGACGTGAAGACTAAATTCACAGCCCTGCAATCAAGAATTGGAGAGAACCAGTCAGATATTCTCATTTATCTGGCTTGTAGCCTATCGTTAACCATCTTTGGGTATTACCCCCCGCAAAGCATAAGGGGGAATTGGCAAAAATGGCGGATACAGTCTTTTCGACGGCTCAGTACACCTCCGGTACAGCCGGTGCGGACCGGATCGATCTGTCATCGCGCGGGACGCGCGCGCAGCTGATCGCCGGACGGGATGGGACCGACACCATCATCGGGGCGTTGGGCAACGACACCATCAACGGCGGCGCTGGCAACGATGTCATCACCGGCGGGCTCGGCGTGGACAGTCTGACGGGTGGAGCCGGAGCCGACCGCTTCGTGTTCAGCAAGGCGGATCTGTCCGGCTCGGCCGGCCTGACGGGCACGGCCCTCGACCGGATCACCGACTTCCAGGGGGCCGGCATCTCCGGCGGCGACACGCTGGTGTTCCGCGGCTTTGCCGCCGATGCCGATGTGGTCGAGATCAGCACGCAGGGCACGCTGCACACCTACGAGATCCGCGAGAACGGCACGGCCGTCGGCCGCTTCACCGCCATCCATGCCGGAGAGGCGCTCACGTCGGGCGACGTCGTCTTCGAAAACTCCACGACGACGCCTGTCTCACAGCCGCCCGTCGTCGTTGCGCCATCATCGGGGACGGGCGAGGCAGCCCGGGCGAGTGCCACGCCGACCCACACGATCAAGGCTAACAATGCGGTCCAGACCCTCAGCGGCACGGCCGGGCACGACGACATCTGGGGCTGGGACAAGGGCAATGCTGTCCTGAAGGGCGGCGCCGGCGACGACACCTACCACATCTGGCAGTCGAGCGATCAGGTCGTCGAGGCGCCCGGCGGCGGCGTCGACACGGTCATCATTGCCTGGCGCGACTACACCCTGCCGGACAACGTCGAGAACCTGAGCTTCAGCAACGCCAAGAGNGAGGCGCCCGGCGGCGGCGTCGACACGGTCATCATTGCCTGGCGCGACTACACCCTGCCGGACAACGTCGAGAACCTGAGCTTCAGCAACGCCAAGAGCGGCACCGGCAACAGCCTCAACAACGTCCTCGTTGGCGATGGGGGGGCCCAGACCCTCAACGGGAAGGCCGGGAACGACATCCTGACCGGCCGCGGCGGGGCGGATATCTTTGTCATCGCCAAGGGCGAGGGCAGCGACGTCATCACCGACTTCACCTCTGGCGTGGACAAGGTCCGCATGGAGGGGGTCAACCTGCACAGCTTCGCCGAGCTGAAGATGGCAGCCAGTCAGGTCGGGTCGGACACCGTCATCTCGCTCGGCGGCGGCGAGACGCTGACCTTGCAGAACGTGGCGCTCACGAACCTCAAGGCCGGCGACTTCGCCCTGCCGGCGGACCCGTCGCATCCGGGCATGAAGCTGAGTTTCGCCGAGGAGTTCAACACCCTCAGCGCTTCGGCCGATGGCCAAGGCACGGTGTGGAAGAGCGCGCTCGGCATCGGCAGTGAGTACCGCACTCTGGGGTCCAACAACGAGGCGCAGTACTACTCCGACAAATCCGTCGGCACGAACCCGTTCTCGGTCTCGAACGGCGTCCTGAGCATCACGGCGGCTCCGGATCACGACGGCAACCCGCTCGGTCTGGCCTACACGTCGGGCGTGCTCACCACGGCCAAGTCGTTCGCCCAGACCTACGGCTACTTCGAAATCCGTGCCGAGCTGCCGGCGGGCCAAGGCATGTGGCCGGCCTTCTGGATGCTGAACGCCGACGGCACCGGTACGACCGAACTCGACGTCATGGAGTTCCTGGGCCACGACAAGGACACCGCCTACGCGTCGGTGCATTCCACCGTCGCCGGCCAGAGGCTGACCAGTACGCCGGTGCAGACGGCAGATCTGACGGAAGGCTTCCACACCTTCGGGGTCGATTGGCAGAAGGACACGCTGGAATGGTACATCGACGGTGCGAAGGTGGCCGAGATGGCAACACCGGCCGACATGCACAAGCCGATGTACATGGTCGTCAATCTGGCGGTGGGTGACACCGGCAGCTGGCCGGGCAAGTACGACGCCTCCATGCCGACCACCGGCCGACATGCACAAGCCGATGTACATGGTCGTCAATCTGGCGGTGGGTGACACCGGCAGCTGGCCGGGCAAGTACGACGCCTCCATGCCGACCACGCACCTCGACGTCGATTACGTCCGGGTCTGGGCCAACGACGCCATCCACTGAGACCAACTAGCTATCGAGTGCGTGTCCCCGCGATGAAACGCGGAGACACGCACTGTTCGTCAGTGGAAATCGTAGTCCAGGTGCAGCATCGCCCGGGCCGTCGCGCCGGTATCCAGCATCGCACTGTTCGTAACGGCCAACGCACGTCCGCCGGCGTCAACCACAGCGTCGAGGTAGAGGTTGTGATCGCCCGTGCTGCCCCAGCTGTCGCTCAGGTAGCGAACCACGAGGTTATGGTTCCCGGCACTCAGATCGGCATGCAAGTTCACGACGTCCGAGCCCTGACCATGAAGCGCTGACCCGGTCAGCGTCGAGCCAACCTGTTTTCCGTCGAGATAGACGGCGTAGAGTGCGTTGCCGACCACGGCATCCTGGCTGACGTAGAGCTTGAGAGCGGTGTTACCGGTTCCGATATCGTAGGTCTTGCTGACCCCTTCGGTGGCGGGTGGCGGCGGGGGTGGTGGCGGCGGCGGGGGTGGCGATACGGTACCGGTGCTCGAGCCCGTGGTCAGTGTCGCACGCGCGACGTTCCCAACATCGAGAAGAGCGGAGCCGGTGACGGTCAGCGCATTGCCAAATGCGTCCACGGCGCTCTCGACATAGAGGTTGTGGTCTCCCGCACTGCCCCAGCTGTCGCTCAAGTAGCGAACGGCGATCGCGTGCTTGCCGGCGCTGAGGTCCGCATGAACGTTCACCGTGTCGAAGGCTTGCCCATGCAGGGCCGAACCGGTGAGCGTGGTGCCGACCTGCTTGCCGTCGACATAGACCGCGTAAAGCGCGTTGCCCTGGATCGAGTCCTGACTGATGTGCAGAGTCAGGGCCGTCGAGCCGGTACCGACATCGAAAACCTTCCCGGCGGTGCCGCTCGGCGCCGTCGGCTGTGGCGGCGTCACGCTCCCATCTGAGTCGATGATTCCCGAGGCTGTGGTGCGAACCGACTCCGCCGTCCCCATGCCATCGGTGTAGCTCACCATGGCTTGCACAGCGTGACCGACATCGGCCGCACCTAGGGTATAGGTCGACTTCGTCGCACTCGTGATGGTCTGCCAGCCGCCCTTCCCATCGTCGCGCAGCCACTGGTAGTTCAACACGCCGAGCCCATCCGCATCCGCCAGGGTCCCGGGCGCTGCTGTCAGTACCTGACCTTGCCGCGCGGTGCCGGAGAGTGCGAGTGAGCCGGTGGGCAGGTCGTTGATGTTGGCGACCGGAGTGGTCTGGAAGCTGAACACCTCCTCGGAGGCCCCGAAGCCGTCAAAGTAGCTTGCCACGGCCTGGAGGCTATGGCCGACATCTGCTTGGCCGAGCACGTAGCGGTCCGCGGTTGCTCCAGCGATGCTGGTCCAGCCGCCGGCGCCATCGTCGCGCTGCCATTGGAACGCCAGAGTTCCCAACCCATCCAGATCGGCCAGAGTGCCGAGCGAAGCCGTCAAGGTTTCACCCTGTGTCGGCATGCCGGCGAGGGCCAACTGCCCGGTGGGCAGGTCATTGACGTTCGCAACCCCCGCGATGGTGTTGCTGCTGACGACATGCTCGACGATGCCGTGCCCGTCGGCGTAACGGATCATGACCTTGAGATCATGTCCGACATCGGCCTGGGTCAGGACGTACTCACGGCCCTGAGCCTGGTCGATGGTCACCCAGTTGCCGTTTCCGTCGTCGCGCTGCCACTGATAGCGCAGCGTAGTCGGAACCCCGTCTGCATCGGTGAGCGTACCCCGGAGGGCCTGGACCGTCTGACCCTGTGCCGCCGTGCCGGACACGATCGGCGCTCCTATCGGGTCAGCGTTCTCCGTGACCGTGTACTGGTTCTCGTAGACGTGGATGTAATCGATCGCATACGTTGACGGAAAGGTCGTCGCGGCGTTGGTGTTTCCACCCCATCCGCCGACGGCCAAGTTGGCGAGCATGTACNGTACGAGGGCCGCATCGTTCGGGGCGAGGTCGTATGACGGTGTACTGGTTCTCGTAGACGTGGATGTAATCGATCGCATACGTTGACGGAAAGGTCGTCGCGGCGTTGGTGTTTCCACCCCATCCGCCGACGGCCAAGTTGGCGAGCATGTACATCGCCACATGCATGTCGGCCGGAGTCGGCGCGCTCGCYACCTTGTTGCCGTCGAGGTACCAACTGATCTCGCTCGGCCCCCAATCGACGCCGTAGCTGTGAAAGCCCTTCGACAGATCCATGGTCGTGTAGACCGCTTGGGTGTTGCCGATCGACTTGCCGCTCGCGTCGGTATGGAAGGTGGCGTAGTAGGTCGCCGGGTCCGACCCAAGCGCTTCCAGCACATCGAGCTCGGTGCCCGAGGAGCCATCGGCGGGCAGGAGCCAGAATGCGGGCCAGAAGCCGGCSCCKGACGGGATCTGCGCCCGAATCTCGAAGTARCCGTAGAGCTGAGAGAATGACGCCTCGGAGGTGATCAGCCCGGAATTGTAGGGCAAGCCACGATCGTTGGTGGCRCCGTTCGAGACGGTGATCTTSAGCGCGCCGTCCTCGACCGAGAACGGGTTCTGTCCGGCCGTCGCATCGCCATAGTACTGACGCTCGCCATTCCAATAAATGGTTCGGCTGCCGTCGGAGAAGGTCGTGCGCCATCCATCGGTCCCATAGACCGCATTGGGGCTGCTGGTGAAGCTGTCGAACTCGTCGGCGAAGGTCAGGTTGGTCGAGCCGACCGGTAGCCAGAAATCGGCGCTTTTGAGGCCGCTGACCGTCATGTTGCGCAGGGTCAGGCTGTCGCCCTCTCCGAGGTTGAGCACGACGTCCGCGCCGACCTGGGTCATGGCGGCCTGAAGAGACGCGAAGCTGGCGAACTGCGGATAGTTGTTGAGCTGGATGTGGTCGATCCCGGACACGAAATCGGTGACCACGTCATGCCCGGTGCCCTTGGTCAGCACGAAGCCGTCGGCGCCGCC
>NZ_LMNL01000022.1 GCF_001422985.1 Methylobacterium sp. Leaf117 | reverse complement strand
GGACAGACCGTCCAGAATCGACGGACCCTCCGACAGCCCCGACGCGGACGCGGAGGACGCTGGCGAGGTTTCGCCCGTGGTTTCTTGCCGTGACACCGATGCACACCCGTTCGTTTGCTGAACATCGGTTCGATTTCGCCCACCCTCGCTGGATTGAGAGCCGGCCGATCATCAAACGATGCGTGCTCCGGTGTGAAACCGAAGCCATTCATTCGCACTTATAACGCCATTACGCAGCTTTGCCACGTTGCGGAACGTTTGTTCGCGTCCACAGCCTGGACCGACCTGAAATACGATTCCGCTGCACGGGGCCAAGCGGTGAATTCCGGATCGTGATTCGGCTGCGATGCTGACTGGTACGCATGAACTCCGCTGGCTCTTGCGCACGAAGTCCGGCAGTTAATCCTCCGTTTCGTTCGGATCAACGGTGCGTTCCACTTTTCCCAGCCGCCGCTCGTGCCTTAAGGCAGGTTCATGGTTCTCCTTCGATCCCTCGGCAGCCTCGTGCTGGTGCTGGCCTGCTTGAGCGAGGCTGACGCTGCGGAGCGGCTTGAGCGCGATCCCGCCCTGGTGCTCCGACACCGGCCGGTGGAGCCCTTCACGTTCCCGTGCGAGCCCCCCGGACGCTGCGGCGTCCAGGCCGATCCAGGCCCGGCCGACCGATTGGTCTCTCCCTTCGAGGGAACCCTCGGACGGCCCTGCGGCTATCGCACCCGCATCACGCCCGAAGGAACCCGGAAAGTCCGCGTGTGCTTCTGACGGACCGGCGATGAGGAACCGCGCATGCGTCCGGGTGCTCATTGCCGGGATTCTGGCAAGCCACGGGACCGCGAACGCTCGGGATTGCTCGACCTTGTTCGCCGAGGGCCGACGCCCTGAGATCACCAATGTCAAGCTGGACCAGCGCCTGGTACCGCTGTGTTACGACGCCTTCGCGGTGCTGCATTCCGGAGTGGCGCGGACACCACTCTACGCGGCCGAACGCCTGACACGGGAAGGCGTATCGGCCGCGCGCGGCATCGACCGGATCGACGCCTTCCACGATGAGGACGCGCTGCCGCCCGATGATCGTGCCCTTCTGGAGGATTACGTCCGCAGCGGCTTCGATCGCGGTCACATGGCTCCGGCCGGCGACATGCCGACCGAAGCGGCCCAGGCACAGTCGTTCAGTCTTGCCAACGTGGTTCCACAGGACCGCGCCGTGAACCGGGGGCTCTGGGCCGCCATCGAGGAGAGCGTGCGCCGCCTCTCGACTCGCCGCGGAACGCTCTTCGTCGTCACCGGCCCGGTCTATTCCGGGGGTTCCGTCCGGGCGATTAACGGGCGGGTGCTGGTGCCGACGCAACTGTTCAAGGCGCTCTACGACCCGGCTACCGGAGAGGCGGGCGCCTATCTGGTGCCGAACGCCGACGACGCGTCCTGGCGCGCGGTGTCGCTGGATTTCCTTCGCCAGGAGACCGGGCTCGATGTTTTCCCGACGCTACCCGCCGCCGCCAAGGCAACGGCCATGGCATTGCCGGAACCCCGCGCCTATTCCCGGGGTCCGGCGGAAGGCGATGGGTCCCAACACCGCCGACGCCCGGACGCGGATTCTTTCGAGGCCTGGGCCAAGCGGGAGTTGCATCGTGCCCTCAGACGGCTCTGGCGCGACCTGATGCGTGCGATCTTCTAAACGGATGACAGGTTCGGACCTGATGGTCGAAATGGCTCCTCCGCGGCGCAGCGGGACGCCTTATGGATTCTGCTGAGGAAAGGTTTCGATGTCGAAAGGGATAACGCCGACGGACACCTCCCGATTCGTGCCCTTTGCCGACGATGCCGCCGTGCAAACCATCGGCGGTCTGTCGATCGAGAACGGGACCGACCGGATCGGGATCCACGGAACTGTCGACCTGACGCGCGATGCCTCGGGCTTGGTGCGGGCGCGGGCGCTCGCTCTGACGCTTTCGGCGATCGTCACCGCGCTCGAGGCGGTCTCGCTGCCCGAAGAGACCGCAGATGGGGCGCGTTCGCCCGAGACGGTCAAGAATCCGTTCGCCTGATGTGGGTTCGACCGGCGGCGGCAGTTCCGTCGTGCGCTTTGTCCGGGTTCTTGCCGGTCCGGCGTCGCCCTGATACTCCGGCGCAACACTCTCACGCGAAGCGGTTCGACCACGGCGAGCGCCAGAGGTCCGGCCGCATCGGCGCATTCCGCGCGGTACGCCGACCGGCTCGAACAGGTGCCGGCGCGGGACCACGCACACGAGGATTCCGGGGGTCGAGGCGCAGGGCGCGCCGGGCCGCCGACACGACAGGGATACCATCATGGCGCGCGAATTCATCTACCACATGAAGGGTCTGACCAAGACCTATTCGGGTGGCAAGAAGGTCCTCGATAACATCAACCTGTCCTTCTACCCGGATGCCAAGATCGGTGTTCTCGGCATCAATGGCTCAGGCAAATCCACCCTGCTGAAGATCATGGCCGGCATCGACAAGGATTGGACCGGCGAGGGCTTCGTCGCCCAGGGTGCCCGGGTCGGCTACCTGCCGCAGGAGCCGCAGCTCGACCCCAACAAGTCGGTCCGCGAGAACGTGATGGAGGGGGTTGCCGAAAAGCAGGCGCTGCTCGACCGCTACAACGAACTCGCCATGAATTATTCCGAGGAGACGGCGGACGAGATGACCGCCCTCCAGGATAAGATCGAGGCCGCCAACCTCTGGGAGCTGGATTCCAAGGTCGATCAGGCCATGGAAGCACTCGGCTGTCCCAGCGATGAGCAGCCGGTCGCAACGCTCTCAGGTGGCGAGCGTCGCCGTGTGGCCCTTTGCAAGCTGCTCCTGTGGGAACCGGAACTGCTGCTCCTCGACGAGCCGACCAACCATCTCGACGCCGAGACGGTCAACTGGCTCGAAGGCCACCTGCGCCAGTACCCGGGCGCCATCCTGATCGTGACCCACGATCGCTACTTCCTCGACAACGTCACGGGCTGGATTCTCGAACTCGACCGCACCCGCGGCTACCCCTACGAGGGCAATTATTCGGCCTGGCTGGTGCAGAAGCAGAAGCGCCTTCAGCAGGAGGGCCGGGAGGACATGGCCCGTCAGCGCGCGATCAACCGCGAGCAAGAGTGGATTGCCGCCTCGCCGAAGGCGCGCCAGTCGAAGTCGAAGGCCCGCATCACCCGCTACGAGGAGCTGGTGGCGAAGTCCCAGGACAAGATCGACGCCTCGGCACAGATCGTCATTCCGATCGACGAGCGCCTTGGCAACAACGTCATCGAGTTCGAGCACCTGAACAAGGCGTTCGGTGACCGCCTTCTGATCGAGGATCTGTCGTTCAAGCTGCCGCCCGGCGGCATCGTCGGCGTCATCGGCCCGAACGGCGCCGGCAAGACGACCTTGTTCAAGATGATCACCGGGGCCGAGACGCCGGACGGCGGCACCATTTCGGTCGGCGAAACCGTCCATCTCGGTTACGTCGACCAGTCGCGCGACGCCCTCGATCCGAACGCCACGGTCTGGCAGGAGGTCTCCGGCGGCAACGACATCATCTATTTCAACAAGCGCGAGATCAATTCCCGCGCCTATTGTGCCGCCTTCGCCTTCAAGGGCTCGGATCAGCAGAAGAAAGTCGGCACGCTCTCGGGCGGTGAGCGCAACCGCGTCCATCTCGCCCGGACGCTCAAGGGCGGCGCCAACGTGCTCCTGCTCGACGAGCCGACGAACGACCTCGACATGGAGACCCTGCGGGCGCTCGAAGAGGCGCTGGAGGATTATGCGGGCTGCGCCGTGATCATCAGCCACGATCGCTGGTTCCTGAACCGCATCGCCACCCATATCCTCGCCTTCGAGGGTGAGAGCCACGTCGAATGGTTCGAGGGCAACTTCTCGGATTACGAGGAGGACAAGAAGCGTCGCCTCGGTGCCGACTCGCTGATGCCGAAGAAGATCAAGTACAAGAAGTTTTCGCGGTAAGGCGAAGCTTCGGCGGCCGCCCGGATGGGACGGGCGCTTCTTCAGGCCTTGGCGCTCAGCGCCAGGGCCTCCCACAGGTCCTGCGCGTCGGTCAGCTTCCGGCCGCGACGGCGAAGGGCCTTCAGCAAAGCCCGATCGGGGAACGGGCAATAAGGCAGGATCGGAACCGTCTCGCCGGCGGGTAGACGGCCCTCTGCGAGGTCGACAAGGACGCCGTCGAGCAGCACCCGCCCGTGCTCGTGCAGCCTGATGGCTGCCCGCGTCGCAGTGGTGTCGTCCGGCAGGCGCACGGCCTGCTGGGCCAGGATAGCCCCGGCATCGATCGTCACCGCGAGGCGGTGGATTGTGACCCCGAAGGCCGGCTCGTCCTCAGCCAGGGCGTGGATGGTCGGCACGGGGCCGCGATGATGCGGCAGCAGGCCCGGATGGACGTTCAGGCCGCCGAGCGGCGCTCGCATCAGGGTTGTGCCCGAGAGAATCTGATCGAAGTGGAAGGTGACGATGAGGTCGGGTGCATGCTCGGCAAAAGCCTTCGCCACCTCGGGTCCGTTGACGTCATCGACTTTGAGAGTAGGGATGCTCACCTGTCGGCAGAGTTCCCTGAGCGGCGTTGCATGCGAGGAAGGACCCGACCCCGTCAGGCGGCGCGTCAGGGGCGATAACGGGGCCAGCAGGTCGGGCAGGCCGAAATTGACGCCGAGATAGGGCAGGATCGCCGGCCCGGAGCGCGTGAGGTGGCGCCTAACCTGTCCGACGAGGCCGCCGGAACTCGGCCGCTCCGCATTGGAGAGGCCCACGAAGGCAATGTCGGCGGCGTGCTCGTCGACGAAGCGGCGTACGGCGCGGGCGTTCGGCAGGGCTTCCAGCACGAACAGGGCAATGCGCGGGCGAGTCACCGGTCGGCCCGGATCTTGAACGTGAAGCCGCTCATCCCGAGGCGCCGCAAAAATTCCGGGAGCAGGGCCGCGCCGCGCGCCGCTGCCGCGAGAATCCACGGGAAGGCGACGATGTCCTGGTTCCGGGCGAGACCCCGCGCGATGCGGCGGGCCGCATCCTCGGCGCTGATCTCCAGGGGACGCCAGCCCTGGTACTCCCCGCCCATCGCGGTCTTGACGTAGCCGGGCGTCACCACGTTGATGCGCACGCCATACGGCTTCAGTTTCTCGCGCAGCGCCAGTCCGTGAGCGAGAAGCGCCGCCTTGGTGCCGCTATAGGCGGGTGCGTCCGGCAGCGGCGCGAAAGCGGCCAGGGATGAGACCAGTGCGATCTGCCCGTGTCCCCGGGCGCGCATCAGGGTCACGCAGGGCAAGGCGACGTTGAGAGCGCCGACGAGGTTCACGTCCACCGTCTCGAAGGCCATCGCCTCCGTCTCGACATCGCCGCCGGGATCGCCTCCGTTGATCGCCGCATTGACGATGACGAGGTCGATGGCGCGACGCTGGTCCGCGGCCGTCAACCAGGTGGCCACGGCCTCACGCTCCCGGATGTCGAGGCGCTCGGTCTCGACCGCCGCACCCTTCGTGCGACAGGCCTCAGCGATCGCTTCGAGGCGGGGACGATCCCGGCCCTGGAGGATCAGGGTCGTGCCGGGGGCGGCGTAATGACGGGCGAGGGCCGCGCCGATTCCGCTCGACGCGCCGGTGATGAGGATGACGGGCATCGGGTCTGCTAGCCCGGCAGGCGCGACCGGATCAATAGACCGGCGCCAGTTCCTGGGGCTCGCTGGCCTGTTCTCGGATCGCACGCGCTGCATTGAGGGCGGCGGCCGGCAGCGTGGCCTCCAGGCGCGGGACGGTGCCAGTGATGGCGCGCTCGATGGCGGCGCGCGAGAAGAACCCGCCATTGACCTGAGAGCGGTGGAGCACGACGCGTCGGAAATCGGACATCAATTCGCTATCCGGCGATGTCGGCGCCGTCCAGAACGTGTTCAGTCCGCCCTGATGGGTCAGGCCGGGGAAGTTGTAGATCGCATTGCCGGCCGCACAGGTCGGACGTCCGAGTTCCAGCGAAAGCATCCCGACCGTGCTGTTGACCAGCACGACGCCGCGGCTTCCGGCGATCAGGCTCGGAAGGTCGCCGCCATCGATGATGTCGAGGCGATCGTTGACTCCGTGGCGCTTGGCCGAATGACGTGCGTATTTGCGCCAGTTGATCAGCCCGCTATCGAGGGGATGCAGCTTGATCAGCAGGCGCGTCGGCGCCGGCGCATGGGTCGCGAAGGACGCGATGGTGCGGTCCATGAACCCCTCGACCCCGAGGAAGGGGGAGTGGACGCGGATCTGGTAGTCGCTGTCGAGTTGGAGGGGTAACAGGAAGTAATCCACCCCGATGGCCGTATAGGCCTCGTTGAGACGCGCCGCTTCGCGACGAGTCTGAGCGCGCCGGGAGAATTTCCTGATCCAGCCGGCATATTCAACCGCGATGTGGTGCGGCCGGTGGCTGCGGAAATGCGGGAAGAAGTAGGGAAACCCGAAATTCGCGATGTTATAGGCGACGTCCCACAGGCTGCGCCGGGCCATGTCTCCGCTCGACGGCATCGCGCGGCCGGGCTGGGGCAGGCGCCGTGCGATCGCCCGGATCTCGTCCGCCGTCTTCGGTAGGGTCGAGTGGCCGTTCACGCCGCCGAGTTCGCAGGTGATCCAGTTGGGGCGCAGGTAGCCCTCTTCGAAGACGTGGAACCGGACGCCGAACGGCTGGGCCGCCGCAGTGGCAGCTACGTGATAGGGCCGGCAATCCCCGAACAGCACGATATCGGTGATACCGTGCTCGCGGATGTAGGCCGCGACGTAGTCGCCCCACTTGGCGAAGGTCCCCCGGTAATTGTCCGAGGGGAGACGCCAGAACAGCCAGTCGCCCGATGAGAAGTTGATCCGGCGCACCCTGTGTCCGCGCGCCTGGAGGGCGCGCCCGAGTTCGGCGAAGAAGGGAGACGCGAGTCCCTGGAGGAAGAGGAAGGTTGCCTGTCCGTCTCGAGACAGTGCTTGTCCTTCGCGGGTCATTGACTGACGTTCGCGAGGCGTGGCCTGTCCTTCGAGCGGCAAGGCCTCTCCGGAGCGAGGCATGTCTGCGCGGGGCTGAAGCATTCTCGAGCGACGCCTGCTCCTGCGCCCGTTCGAACGCGGGCCACCGTGACGGCCGATTCCGTCGCACGCCTCAACCACCTCAGCAATTGGGCGCTCGTAGGGCCAATGACGAATTCCCCTCATCTGTGATCGCGCGGCAACAGCGCGTCCGGCGAACTTACCGGCCGAAATCCCGATTTGCTCCCGATCCATGTCCTACTTGGGCGAGAAGATGCTAAGGCAGCGGCCGGTTACGTCGGTCGAAAGCGTGCATGCCCCCGAACCTGCCGCCATCCTTTTTGTCCACAGGTTCGCACATCCGGTCTCTGAAATCGGAGCTCACGGCTGCGACGGGCGTTCCCTTCGCACGGCGCTGGCGGCCCGGTGCGGCACCAGCCGTATGGGCGGATGGACTGCTCGATCGCGGGCTCAGCATCCTCGACCACCCCGCCTGCACGATCGGCCCGGGGCCGCTGCTCTCACCCTACGACACGCCGCAAAATGGCATGGCGAGCCTTCGCGTCAGGTACGCGGGAGCCGACCTCGGTGGCAGCATGCCGATCGACTCTACGGCCCTGCGCGAGGCCCAGATCTTCGGGCGTAATCGCTTCGCGCGCGATCATCGTATGGCTGCGGAGGTCCTGGCCGGGCTCACCGACCCTGCCCTCATCCTGGCCGAGGGTGCCGTCGCGCGCTCCGGCGCGCGGCTGACCGCCTTCGTCAAGCGCGTTCTGGCATCTGACCCGAAAGGCAGCTTCATTGTCGCCGGGTCAGGCGGCTGTCCGGCACTGTCGATCGGCGCCACGACCCGGCTCCGGGTCGTGGCGCGGCCGATCAATCCTTGGGCGCTTTTTGAACGGGTCCGCACCGTCTTCGTCGATGACTGGGCTTCGGCTGCCGAAGCGAGGCTGGCCGGATGCGCGGTCGCTCGACCGGGCGATGACGCTTCCTCTCTGACGGCTGCCGATCTGATTGCGCTGCGCTATGGCGCCGGGGTGCATTACTTCGATCCCTGGACGCGTGCGCCCATCGCCCCCGCGGAGTGCCTGGCACGCGTGGCGTGGCTGCGAGACAGGTTCTGCGACAACGATCGGCGAACGGTCTTCGTCGGGATTTCGCGCTGGAAGCGTCCGGCCCTCGACGCATTCCTGGTTGGACCGGAGGGGGCGCCGCTTCACACCATGACGGCGGACGATGCGGTGGCGAAGGCCCGCCGGCACGGAGCCCAGGTCCGCGTCTGGGCGACCCGAATGCCGGAACGTCTGGAGCCACTCTGCGCAGGAGCCGGTGTGCCGCTCGCCCGCATCGAGGACGGGTTTTTGCGTTCCGTCGGCCTCGGTGCCGGCCTTGCCCCTGGGGCGTCGATCGTGATCGACGATCTCGGGATCTACTATGATCCGCGCACGGAGAACCGCCTCGCGGTGATCCTGCGGACCGCGACCTTCTCGGCGGACCTCCTGGCCCGGGCCAAGGCTCTGCGTGACCTCGTCGTGGCGCGGCGCCTCACGAAGTACAATGTCGGCCTGTCCGATCAATCCGGACCCTGGCCGAAGGACCGGCGCATTGTTCTGGTGCCGGGGCAGGTGGAAGACGACGCGTCGGTCCGGCACGGGTCGCCGGTCGTGCGCTCCAACCGGGCACTGCTCCAGGCGGCCCGAGCGCGAAACCCGGATGCGTTCCTGCTCTACAAGCCGCATCCCGATGTCGAGGCCGGGTTCCGCACGGGCGCGATCCCCGAGACCGAGGCGCTGACGCTCGCCGACCGGATTGTCGGTGGCCTGTCCATCGTCGACCTGCTCGATCGTGTCGACCACGTGGAGACGATGACGTCACTGGCCGGATTCGAAGCTCTCATCCGTGGCCGCTCCGTCGCGGTTCACGGACGCCCCTTCTATGCCGGCTGGGGCCTCACCGAGGATCTGGCGCCCGGGGCAGATCGCGGCCGGCGCCTCGCCCTCGACGAACTGGTCGCTGCGGCGCTCTTGCTCTATCCGCGTTATCTCGATCCGGTGGCGCTGAAACCGTGCTCGGCCGAACAGTTGCTGGACCGTCTCTCGGCGGCGCGGGATGCGGTCGGTCCATCGCGGCTGGCCCTGAGTCCAATGGCGATCCTGACGATGCGAGCCCGGTACTGGGTGGTCAACCCGATTGTGCGGCGCCTGCGCGCCAAGCGCGGAATCGAACGGTTCCGAGATCAGAGGCGCTGAAAGGCCTGATGACGCTGCTCTCTAGTTTCGCTCTCGCCGTCCTGCTCAGTCTTGCCATTGAGGCCGGGGAGGGCTCCGAGGCACGCCCAGTCAGCCGCCGACCTCGCGATCTGGCCATCCGCTGCGCCGGCTATGCCCTGGTGATGGGGTTCTGGTTTCAGTTCTCGTGGCGACCTTGGCTCGCCGGCTTCTCCTGCGTGCTGACCGTCGCCATTCTCACGGTGATCAGTCGCCTGAAACGCACCCTGATCGGCGAACCGCTGGTCTTCAGCGACTTCGCACTGCTGCGGCAGGTGCCGCGCCACCCGGAACTCTACTATACGCGACCACTCACCGACCCGCGCATGGCCGTGCCGATCGTCGTATCCCTCGGCCTCGTCGCCGCATGGTACGCGATCGAGCCCACGGTTCTGCCGGCTGAACCGAGCGTGGCTATCATTGCGATGCTGGCCCTGCCGCTTGTGCTGATCAGTGCCGTCGCCCTCGCCGGGGAGGGAGCAATGGCGGCGGCGCTTGCGCGCTTGTTTCCGGTGCCTGCGCTGGAGACCGATGTCGCTCGCTACGGACTGCCCGCGACCCTGATCGGGTATGCTCTGCGCTGGCGCACCGACCGTCGGACGGAGGTCGCAGCGAGGCTGCCGGTTGCGCGGAGGCGCGCTGATGTCCCCGTTGTCGTAGTCATGCAGCTCGAATCCTTCGTCGATCCCGATCGTCTCGGCGGCCCCGCGCTGCCCCTGATGGACCTGATCCGTACGCGCGCCACCCAGTATGGCCGCCTGCGCGTCCCAGCCCACGGCGCCTACACGATGCGGACCGAGCACGCCGTGCTGACGGGATCGGACGCCGAGGACCTCGGGTTCGGCGTATATGATCCCTACCTGACCCATGGCGGTCGTGAGCCGACGAGCCTTTCCCTTCGAGCTCGGGATGCCGGCTTCGAAACCGTCTTCGTGCATCCCTTCCATCGTGACTTCTTCAACCGCGCCGAGGTGGTGACCCGCCTGGGCTTCGACCGCCTGATCATGGAGGATGCATTCGGTACGGCGGCGCGGATTGGTCCCTACGTGAGCGATGCCGCGATGGTGGAGCGGGTCCTGTCCGAAATCCGGGCTCGCACCGGCCCGTTGTTCCTGTTCGGCATCACGATGGAGAATCACGGCCCGTGGAAGCCTGGACGCCTGCCCGGCATCGACGATCCTCTGGACCAGTACCTGACTCACGTGGGCCATACCGGCAGCGCCATGGAGACTCTGATCGCCGGGCTGGCGGAAGTACCGGCAACCCTGTGCTTTTTCGGCGATCACGCGCCGGCTCTCCCGAGCAGCCGCCCGGGTTTTGGGGGCACCGCGACGGACTACGCGATCTTCGAGTTCGGCGAGCCTGCGGCAGGGACCGAACCGGTCCGCCGGGATCTCACCGCCGCCGCACTCGGACGCCAGTTGCGCGACAGCCTGGAGCGATGACCGATCGAGGCCACGCAACGCGGCACTTGAGCTTGGCCTTGCCTCCGTCGTGACGCATTGGTGATCGAGAGGACGGGTCATTGTGAGGTTCGGGTCGCACCGTGAAAGCAGTGCATGGTCCGTTAATCCGATCGCAGCGTTTTGCCGCTAACGTTGGACGCGGCCAGCGCCTGAAAGCGCACGTCCTGGTAAGGATCGCTTTGATAGGCGGACCTCACCCGGCAATTCGACAAGAGTAGAGTGGCGCCGCCCATGCGCCCCGCAGCCGATGGCCCTGCCATCCGGTCGCGAGCCGGATGGGCGACGGCCCGGACCGCACATGTGCGCGGTCCGTTCAGGAGAGTAATCATGCTTCGCAAGGCGTCCTTGGCCGTCCTGACGGCCTGTCTCGTCTCGGGCTGCTCGTCGCTTCTTCCCGGTGCCGGTCCGACGACGGGTGCGGTGGTGGACGGGGCCGACATCGCCACGAGCGAGGGGACCTTCGCGCGCTACGAGATCGTCGACCTGTCGGCGGCCAC
>NZ_LMNL01000021.1 GCF_001422985.1 Methylobacterium sp. Leaf117 | reverse complement strand
TTTCTCTGCGTCTGAAACCAATATAGGGATCGTCTTTCCGCCATGACGTGCGACCAGGCACGTGGAGAGCCGGATTAAATCGCAGCCCAAGCCCAGCAAAATCTCAAGCCCAGCAAGATCTCAAGCCGAGCAAGATCTCGGCTGCTCCTTCCCGGCATTTGGTATACATTATCCAAAGTATCGCTGGCGCCGGGGGGGCGGCCCTTTCCCGTCGGTCCGCCGATCGATCTGCCGGTCGGTCTCACCGGTGTCGGGACGCCCCCGTGGTACGGGCACTTCGCGCGCAGAATCTTCGCGTGCCGATCATCCAGGATCGAGCGAGCGGCCGATTTCCGTGGACGCACAGGCTTGCCGCAGCGTGCATCTGGACATCGGGTGCAACCTGAGCTTCTTGGCGCCGGCGCCGGCGCCGGCGACCGCGCCTCACTGGAGCGACCACCATGTCGAAACGACTGAGCTGTTGGACGATGGCCCTCTGTCTCGCGGCACCGGTTCCGGCCGTCGCGCAATCGGCACCGAACCTCGCCGCGTTGCGCGGCCTCGCGCCCGTCAGCGCCCTGGGGGGCGGCGCCGAGGGGCAAGCCGCCCTCGCGGCGAATCTCCGGGTCACGGGCGCCATTCAGGAGGGCGGAGTCCCGGCTCTGCGACTCCTGCCTCTGGCCGAGCAACGCCAGTTCGCCTTGCGGGATTCCTTCATCACCGACGGAAACGCGACGGAGCTGGCCGACGGCCTCGGCAGCACACTGGGCGCCCTGTATCAGGACACGGCCCGCTACACCGGCCCGGCCACGTTCACCAATGTGGCGCCGTCCGTCGCCGACCTCCTCGGCTACACCAACAGCGTCGCCAAGTCGGATTCGAACGCCGGCAAGTACTTCTTCGCCAATGCGACCACCAACGGCAAGGACTCCGTCTCGGCCGCCGCTTCGTCCATCCTGACCGAGATCGGCGGCACCACCGACGTGTTCGGCAAGGCCTATGGCCGCCCGGCCGGGACGCCGGGCTCCAACACGCATGGCAACGCCCGCCCCTTCCAGACCCTGCCGCAGCTCTTCGCCTATCGGGGCACCGACTATTTCGGCCGGGCCTCCCACAGCCTGGACTGGCTCAGGGGACCGGGCATGAACCTGATCGACAGCCCGTCATACCCGAGCGGCCACACCACCTACGGCTACACCGAATCCCTGGTCCTCGCGATCCTGGTGCCCGAGCGCTACCAGCAGATGATCACGCGCGCCGCCGAGTACGGCACCCACCGCATCGTCATCGGCGCGCATTATGCCATGGACGTGCTGGGCGGCCGCGCCACCGCCCTGCACGCGGTCGCACACCTGCTCGCCAACGATCCGGCCTATACCGGCCAGATCCGGCGGAACCCGGCGGTGATCAACGCGATGAGCACGGCCACCAAGGAGGGTGTCGCCGTCGCCGATTATCCGGCCGCCCTCCGGGCCGCCCGCGCCGACCTGACGGCGTTCCTCCGCGATCGGTGCGGCGGCACCGTCGCCGCCTGCGCGGCCGCCGATACCGGCCGCTTCCGCGATCCCGCCGCCAACGCGGCGTTCTACGAGGCGACCCAGACCTACGGCCTGCCGGTCGTGTATCCGCAACGCGCCAAGACGGTCGAGGATGTGGGTCGGCGCGCGCCGGAAGCCGGGTATCTCCTCACGGCGGCGTTCCCGTCGCTCAATCTCACGGAGGCCAACGCCATCCTGACCGACACGCAGGGGCCGGGCGGCGGCTTCCTCGACGACGGCTCGGAATTCGGCGTCTATGTGCGCCTCAACCTCTATGCCGCCGCCGGCAAGGCCGCGGCCCTGGCGGCGACCCGGCAGGGGCAGGCTCCCGCGTCGCCCTGAATCCGGGCATCGGACGGCGTACCGGCCGGGGGCGGGGCACCGCGCTCAAGCGAGTGCGATGCCGATGACTCCGCCCTCCATCAGGGAGAAGCGGATGCCGAAGCGGCGCAGGGTCGCCACCGCCTTGTACCGGGATTGCAGGGCGGTACCGTCGACGTTCTCCTCCATGCGCTTGACGGTCGAGAGCGAGAGGCCGGCGGCCTGGGCGAAGTCGGTCATCGACCAGTCCAGCAGGGCGCGGGCGGCGCGCAGATGGCGCCCGTCGATGGCCTGTTCGAGCCCCTCCAGAAGGAGTTCGGTGGCCGGAGAGGCCTTCGAGCCCATCGGCCGGGTGATGCCGGCCCATTCCCGAACATCCCCGCCGGGATCGCGGATCGGCACGATGAAGCTCTCGAATCGCACGTGATTGTGGCGAGCGACGCGGATCAGGGGCGTCACCCGGTGAGCCCGCCCGATCCGCAGCGCCTCGAAAGTCTCGGTCCGCGTGCGCTCGCGTTCCTCGGCCGCGATGGTCACGTAGGGATCGGCCGTGATTTCGTCCGGCGGAAGTCCGGTCAGGTCGGTAAATTCGTCCTGTACGGAAAACATGTGGGTTGGATCGCTGAAGAACGTCAGGATCTGCTGGTCGTCGTACCAGGCGCGGCGCCGGCGCTGCTCGGCCATGCGCGCCTCCCGCAGGATCTCCTGATGCGTCACGTCCAGCACGACCCCGGCCGCCCCGCGTGGGCGCCCGTCCGGGGTGAGATAGATCTCGATCCGGGACGACAGCACGCGGATCGCATTGTCCGGACGACGAATCCGGAAGGTCTGATGGCCGAGCGTCACGCCATGAAGCAGGTCGACGCCGGTCTCCACCGTATCCCGGTCCTGCGGATGGATCAGGCTGACCAGACGATCGTAGCTCGGCCGGGTGGTCTGCGGGTCGAGGCCGAGGACGCGGAACAGGCCCGGAGACCAGACGTGCTGGTTGTCGGCGAAGCGCCAGCCCCAGGTGCCGTTGACCCCCTGGCTCTCGATCAGATTCAGAAACTGAGCGGACGAGAAACTGAGATCGTCGACGTCCATGCCAAAAATAACCTTGGGCAACCATTACGTTGATCTCAATAACCGGTAGCGATACCGATAATATCAAACAAGTCTAGCGAGATACAACCTGTGATTATGCCAAAGCTTCACAGTAAATTCGAATTTTAGGCGGTTTTTCTGTACGCGAGTATACTGAAACAAACCTGTTTTTTCGTCGATCATGCGCCAAGAAATCATGCGCGCGGACGCCAATAAAACGTCGGTCAATGTCTGGGGAAATCGGCATCGCAGGCGCCAAGCCAGCCATTTTCGATCATTTTATATTTTATGCAGGTTCGACCCGCTGAGGGCGGTCGGCGTTTACCGGGCCGGATGCGTGCGATAGGGTCCGGCCCATCGACGCCCGGCCCGCTCCGCGCCCGCGCGGGTCCGGACGGAGAGGCAGCCGGCCGCAAGCCTGCGGTGCTGCATCCGCGATCTCGATCCCAGGGAGGCGGCCGTCCCCGGCCGTGGCAACCATGCGCCGCAACCGCCATGCCAAGATCGTCGCCACCGTCGGCCCCGCCTCGTCGTCGCCGGAGATGCTGCACCGGCTGTTCCTGGCCGGCGTCGACACCTTCCGGCTGAACTTCAGCCATGGGACGCAGGACGATCACGCCCGGGTCCACGCGGCGATCCGTGACCTGGAGCGGGCGGTCGCGCGGCCCATCGGCATCCTGCAGGACCTCCAGGGCCCGAAGATCCGCGTCGGCACCCTGGCGGGCGGGCGCCTCGACGTGGCGCCGGGAGAGACGATCCGTTTCGTCCGCGACGGCGCCGAGGGCGACCGGACCGCGATCCCCCTGCCGCATCCCGAGATCTTCGCCGCGGTGGCGCCGGGCCAGGACCTCCTCATCGATGACGGGCGCGTCCGGGTCCGCGTCACCGGCCTCACCGCCGACAGCATCGACGCCGAGGTTGTGATCGGCGGCACGATCTCGAACCGCAAGGGCGTCAACCTGCCCGGCACCCTGCTCGACCTTTCGCCCCTGACCGCCAAGGACCGGGCCGACCTCGCCTTCGGGCTCGACCTCGGGATGGACTGGGTCGCGCTCTCCTTCGTGCAGAAGCCCGCCGACCTGATCGAGGCGCGGGGCCTGATCGGCGACCGCGCCGGCGTGATGACCAAAGTCGAGAAGCCCCAGGCGCTGGAGCGGATCGACGACATCATCCGCCTGTCGGACGCCGTGATGGTGGCGCGCGGCGACCTTGGCGTGGAGATCCCGCACGAGGACGTGCCGGGGCGCCAGAAGGAACTGATCAGGGCCTGCCGCCTCGCGGTGAAGCCCGTCATCGTGGCGACGCAGATGCTCGACTCGATGGTGTCGGCTCCGACGCCGACCCGGGCCGAGGCCTCCGACGTCGCGACCGCGATCTACGACGGGGCCGACGCGGTGATGCTCTCGGCCGAATCCGCCACCGGGCAGTTTCCGGTGGAGACCGTGGCCATGATGGCCCGCATCATCCACCGCACCGAGACGCACAAGCTCTACCGCTCGCTGATCACCGCCTCCGATCCGGGCGAGGAGGAGACCCCGCCCCACGCGGTCGCCACCGCCACCGCGACCCTCGCCGACGCGGTCGGGGCGGCCGCCATCGTGGCCTACACCTTGAGCGGCACCACCGCCGCCCGCATCGCCCGCAAGCGGCCGGAAGTGCCGATCCTGGCCCTCACGCCGGATCTCGGCACCTCGCGCCGGCTCTGCCTGCTATGGGGCGCGCACAGCCTGCGCTCAAACGAGGTCGAGTCGTACGAGGACATGGTGGCGAACGCGCTGGCTCACGCGGTGGAGGAAGGTTTCGCCCGGCCGAACGCGCTGGTCGTCATCACGGCGGGCATCCCCTTCGCGGTGGCGGGGACGACCAACAACATCCGCGTCGCCCAAGTCGCATCCTCCTGAGAGGTCTCGTCCTTCTGAGAGGTCTCGTCCTTCTGAGAGGTACCGTCCTCTTGAGCGGTCCTGGTGCCCAGAAGGAAGCGGATCAGCCCAGGTTCGGCGATAATGATGGCAAGGTCGTCCGGCAGGGCGCAACCGTAGAGGGTATGGCTAGATCGTTTGTCCGAAAGCGTACGGGATCAATTCCGCGTGTACGGCGCGGATTAATTTTGTCGCAAGACTGTACGGCCCACCGCTTTTAGCCAGACCTTAAGCGCGGGCCGCTAGCGTTGCCTGTCGGCTTGCAGGACCGGCACCGCAACGCCCGTGGGGATCGAGATCGTGACACTGAGACGAACCGGGGCGCTTTCGTCCCTGATCTGGGCGGGCGCCGCGCTTGCGGCCGCCGGCGCCGGGCCCGCGGACGCGGCCCCCCAGGGCGCCGGGCCGCAGCCGATCGGCATGGTCACCAAGGTGGACCAGCAGGCGGTGGCCCAGCAGGGCGGCCAGGCGCGCGACATGGCTCCGCAGGGGCCGGTCTACTTCAAGGACGTGATCCGCACCGGAGCCCGCTCCCGCCTCGAAGCCAAGCTGGCGGACGACACCGTCCTCACCCTCGGCGAGCACGGCAAGATCACGGTGGACGACTTCGTCTACAAGCCCGGCTCCCAGGGCGGTCAACTCGCCCTCTCGGTGGCGCGGGGCGCCTTCCTGTTCGTGGGCGGCAAGATCGAGGGGCCGACCGGCGGCAACGTCGCGATCAAGACCGCCGTCGGCACCCTCGGGGTGCGGGGAACCACGGTCTGGGGCGGCGCCATCGACGGCGGCTACGGCGTGCTGGTCCTCGACGGCGAGGTGGTGCTCAAGACCCGCAAGGGCAGCGTCCTGATGCGCAAGGGCCAGGGCACCATGGTGTATGGCGGCCGGGCGCCCGAGGCGGCGGCGCCCTGGCCCGAAGACCGGACCAAGCGGGCCGTCGCCACCATCACGATCGACGAACAGGCACGGTTCCGGCCCTCGCTGAACCGCTGAGGCCATCCCCCGCCGGACCGTTGGGAATCCCTGCCGATTCCGCTACGGTCCGGCCGATCGGGGCGCGCGAGCCCCGGTCGCGGTCCCGGTCCGCTCGCCCCCTGGAGATCGCCGTGCTGCAGGCCCTCGACACGCCCGTCCCCCTGTCGACGCTCGCCGCACTGCTGATCGCGATGGCGGCCAAGCATTACCTGATCGACTTCGTCGGACAGACCGATTGGATGGCCCGCGGCAAGGAGCGGGTGGCCGGCTGGGCGCTGCCGCTGGCCGCCCATGCGGGGATGCACGGCCTCGGAACCCTGGCGATCGCCGTGCTCTATCGGCCGTCCCTGTGGTGGCTGGCGCTCCTGGATTTCGTCGTCCACGGCCTGATCGACCGGGGCAAGACCCTGGTGGCCCACCGCACCCGCTTCGCCATGACCGATCCGCGCTTCTGGTGGCTGATGGGCTTCGACCAGTTCCTGCACCAGGTCACCAACATCGCCCTGGTGGTGCTGCTCGTTCTCGGCTGACGGCTCTCGCTGCCAGGCCCCTCAGGCCGCCATGCGGACCGAGCGCTCCCCGGCACGGATGCGGCGGGCATGCAGCGCCAGGATCGGGTCTTTCGGGTTGTCCGCGTGCAGGCGCAGCAGCGTTTCGGCGCCGCCCTCGTCCCCCGTCACCAGGCGCCCGAAGGCCTCGCGATAGGCGGTGAGCGCGGCGTCGTTGCGCGACATCGGCTCGAACACCTCCACCCCTACGGACTTGCCCTTCAGCATCAGGATGCCGACCGGACGGAAGGCGGTGCCGGTAACCCCGTCGCAGGTGGTGCGGGCGATGCAGATCCGGGTGCCCAGCACCTTGTTGGCCGCTTCCAGCCGGGCCGCAACGTTGATGGCGTCGCCGTGCGCCGTGTAGTCGAAGCGCCGCGTGCCGCCGAAATTGCCGACCACGGCGCGGCCGGTGTTGACGCCGATGCGGGTGGCGCCGAACGGCACGCCCTCGGCGCGGCGATCCGCCCGGAAGGCTTCCGCGAAGGCGTCGAGGGCCAGCGCACAGGCGACCGCCCGCGCGGCATGGTCGGGTTGATCGAGGGGCGCGTTGAACATGACGTGGACCGCGTCGCCCACGATCTTGTCCACCGTGCCGCCATGCGCCATCGCGATCGAGCACATCCCGTCGAGATAGGCATTGAGCAGGTTGACCAAAGCCTCGGCGCCGGCCGCCTCGGTCATTGCCGTGAAGCCCTCCAGGTCGGTGAACAGGAACGTCATCTCCCGGCTTTCGCCGCCGAGCTTGAGCCGTCCGGGGTCGCTCGCCAGCACCGCCACCAGATCGGGCGAGAGGTAGTGGGTGAAGGCCGAGCGCAGGCGCATCGCGGCGCGCTCCGAGCCGGCATAGCGGGCGAGGCTTCCGCCCGCATGGCCGGCCAGCAGGCCGAGGGTGGGCAGGATCGGATCGATCAGCAGGCCCGCCCGTGCGAACAAAGCCACGGCGGCGAAGGCCGGAACCGGTGCCAGCAGGGCGGTTCCCAGCCCCGCGCCGCGCAGGCTGCCGAAGCCGCAGGCCAGCGCCGCCCCGAGGCCGAGCAGGGTGGCGGCCACGATCTCGGCACCCGGCGCCCAGGCCGGGCGGCTCAGGGCCTGGCCCGACAGCACCTGATCCAGCGCCATGGCGTGCAGGTTCACGCCCGGCTCGAACGGGGTCATCGGCGTCGGCCGCAGGTCGGACAGGCCGACCGCACTGGTGCCCACGAACACCGCCCGACCCTGGATCTCGGACTTCAAGGCGGCGCGCCCATCGGGATCGAGCAGGCGCCAGGCCGGGATCGTCGGCGTCGTCCGCGCCTCGGGGAAGTGCAGGGCCAGGGCGCCGGTGGCATCGACCGCCAGATCAACCTCGCCGACCCGGAGGGTATAGCCGGTCAGGGTCGCGCCGTCGCGCTCGGCCCGCACCTTGATCGTGGCTTCGTCCTGCATCACCCGCAGGGCTTCAAGCGCCAGGGCCGGCACGAGGCGGTCGCCGATCACCGCCAGCAGCGGCAGGCGCCGGATGATCTCGTCGCTGCCCGCCGCGATGCTGAAGCTGCCATGCCCGGCCGCGGCCGCATCGAGGTCCGGAAGATTGGGGATCAGCCCGGTGAAGCGCGGCACCGTCAGCCTCGGGTCGCCGCCGATGACGGCGAAGCCGGGACCGCGAAGCGCAGCGGCCTCCTCCGCCTCTCCGGACCCGCGCAACGTCAGCAGGGTCGCGCCCCCCGCCTCCGGCTCCCGGGTCAGCGCGAAGCCGGCGACGACGCGGCCGCGTGCGAACACCGCCGCCAGGGCGGCATCGTGGTCGGGCAGGGCGGCTTCGGGATCGGCGGCGCGGAAGCCGAAGCGCCGGGTCCAGTCGGGCACCAGCCGTGCCGGCGAGGTCCGGTCCGCTTCGGCAAAGACCATGTCGAGGGCGATCGCCCCGGCCTCCAGGTCCTGCAGGGCGGCGACGAGTTCCGCCACCTGGTAACGGGGCCAGGGCCATTGGCCATGCCGCTTCAGGCTCTCCTCGTCGATATCCACGACCCGGATCGCGGCGCCCGCACTGGTCCGGGGGCTCAGCCGCTGGACGCTGTCGAAGGCGGCCTGGCGCGGGCGCTCGAACGCCGCCGGCGCGGCCAGCCGTAGGGCGACGAGCGCCAGCACGAGGGCGAGGCCCGCGACCACCGGAATCAGGCGTCGTGACAGGAGCATCGGAAGGCGGTCTCGGCGCAAGACGGTGTTCGGGGGCGCCGGGCGCAGCGGCATCGCGGAACCAGTATCGCGCGGCGGTCCTGAGATCCCGTTAAGGATAGGGCGAGGGTGCGCCCGGAAAGGCGTCGCCGTTCGCCTGCTCTTAACCTCGACTCGGCAGCGTGGCGCTCGGGCCGGAACTGCGCCCGAACTGGATCTCATCCGTGCCGAGTTCGCTCTCCTCGTCCCTGGATCAGTACGTCCTGCCCGCAGGCGCGCGCCTGTTCTCGGCCGGCGACGTCGGCGATGCCGCCTATCTGATCGTCAGCGGCCGCCTGGAGGTCGTCCTGGAACGCCCGGACGGCGACCTCGTCCTATCCCATCGCGGCCCCGGCGAGATCGTCGGCGAGATGGCGATTCTCGACCACCAGCCGCGCTCGGCCACGGTGCGGGCCCTGGAGGACAGCCGGCTCGTCGTCATCACCGAGGAACAGCTCGCCCATCGCATCGCCCAGACCGACCCGATCCTGCGCATGTGCCTCGGCGTCGTGCTGGCGCGCTACCGCGAGACCGTGGGCATGCTCGAGCAGATGCGAGGGGCGGGGCCACCGACGCTGCAGAGCGGCGAGCCGGTGGCAGCCGAGACCTTCGCGGCGGCCCTCGGCACCCTGTCGCTGGAGAGCGAGATCCGCGCCGGCCTGCGCAACGGCGAGTTCGAACTGTTCTTCCAACCGATCGTCCGCCTGCCCTCGCGCCGGCTCGCCGGCTTCGAGGCGCTGATGCGCTGGCACCATCCGACCCGGGGACTGGTTCCGCCCGTCGAGTTCATTCCGGCGGCCGAGGCGTCCGGACTGATCGGCGACCTGACGGCACACGCCTTCGCGGAGGTCGGGCGTGTCTTCCCCGACCTGATGGACGCCGCACTCCGCAACCCGCAGGCGCTCGACGGGCCGCTGTTCATGACCGTCAACGTCTCGGGCCGGGACCTCGCCGGCGCCTCGTTCCCGGAGATGATCGCTCAGTTTCTCGAAAGTTCGCGGATCGCCCCCGGCAACCTCAAGATCGAGGTGACCGAGAGCATGCTGATGGACAACCCCGAACGCGCCGCCGCCACCCTCGCCGAGTGCCGCCGGGCCGGCGTCGGCATCGCGATCGACGATTTCGGCACCGGCTACTCGTCCCTGAGCTATCTGAGCACCCTGCCGGTCACGACCCTGAAGATCGACCGCGCCTTCGTGCGCACGCTCCTGGCCGACCAGACCAGCCGGGGCATCGTCCAGACCATCCTGCGGCTGGCCGACGACCTCGCGGTCTCGGTGGTGGCGGAGGGGATCGAGCAGGCGGCCGAGGCCGACCTCCTCGGCCAGATGGGCTGTGCCTTCGGCCAGGGCTACCATTTCGGCCGGCCCACCGCCCTGGCGGGCGCCCTGACCGCCATCGCAACCTGGCCCGCACCGGCCGCCACTCCCTCCGGGCTGCGGCTGACCGCCTGACCGGAGGGGGCGCCCCCAGGGCGGGAGAGGACTACTGGCGGGCGATCCGAGCCGGGCCCGTCAACGGAATGGACGGGGCCGCCGCGTTGGTGCTCTCCTTGTAGATCGGCACGATGACCCGGAGCCATCCGCGCGTCTCGCGCCCACCGTAATTGCGCTCCGCCACGTCCCGCGTGACGTAGGCCTGCAGGTTCACCGGCCCGAAATTGTATCCGACGAGCCCGCCCACCGCGATCTGCCCCTGGCGGCGATAGCCGGGAAACCGGGTCGGCAGATCGGTCGACGCGAAGGCCACCGGCCCGATCTCCCATTTGCCGAACTTCTTCGTCGCGGTGAGATCGAGGTTGAGATAGTCGGGATACACGGATTTCTGCGGCGAGATCGGGTCGATGAAGATGCCGTAGAGCAGGTTGGCCGTTAGGTTCAGCCCGTCGCCGGTGTAGCTCGCGGCGAAGCGGTGGGTGAAGGACGCGTTCTGCGTCAGGAAGCGGGTGTCGATCGGCAGGTATCCGCCGAACAGGTAGCTCACCCCGACATGGTTGCCGAGGTCCCAGGCGAGCTGGCCGGCGAGCAGCGGCTGGCCGATGCCGCTCTGATAGGGCGTGCCGCGTGGGCTCGCGGCGACGACGGGCTGGATCGCGATGAGGTTGAGGCGGGCGCCGAACAGGCTCCAGGGCGTCGCCCAGACGAAGGCCGGCAGGTTGACGTTGGATTCCGAATCCAACGGTCGGGTGTTGCGGACGCCGAAGCTCGAGGTGTTGACGAAGTAGAGCCCGACCGGGAGCTGCGCCCCGGCCGGCAGGCCGACGGTCTGGCCCGGCTGGGCGGCGGAGCCCGCCATCGCGGGCGCGTCACCGAGGATCAGCAGGGCGATGCCGCCCGGCAGGCGGCCCATCAGCGACAGGAACGCTGCGGCCGCCCGGACTTTCGGAACAGCGCCGGCCTTCGATGTCTGGGGAGCTCTGAGATGTTCGCGGGTCTCGGGTGCGGGATTAACCTTGGATGGGCTGCGATTCACGCCTGTCTCCCGTTGCTGGCCGCAACGCGGGACGACACCCGGGGATGGTGCCGTGGCGGCCAGGCGTACGCTGTTCAGACGAACGGCCGTCCGGATTTCATCCGTCGAAACGGCCGCGCTTGCCCTGGCGTTGGGCCAGGGTCGGTTTTCCGACACAAGTGAGCTCTCCGGCAGAACGACCGGGCATCGCCGCGCCCCGGCGCCGGCGATACTCTGGATAATGTATACCAGATGCCGGGAAGGAGCAGCCGAGATCTTGCTTGGCTTGAGATCTTGCTTGGCTCGAGATCTTGCTGGGCTCGAGATCTTGCTGGGCTTGGGCTGCGATTTAATCCGGCTCTCCACGTGCCTGGTCGCACGTCATGGCGGAAAGACGATCCCTATATTGGTTTCAGACGCAGAGAAA
>NZ_LMNL01000020.1 GCF_001422985.1 Methylobacterium sp. Leaf117 | reverse complement strand
CCAGAACAGGTCCACCATCGCCGCCTCCATGCTGCAAACGGCGGCTCTGAATCACAAAACCAGAACTCTCGCAACGTCTTGGTTCGGTTCACACCCTAAGCGTTGAGCCCGCCTTAGTTACAACTGTCTCCCACTGGCGTCAGACCCTCCTGCGCAAGGGCGGTTCAAACGAAAAACCCCGCCTGCCAGAGCAGGACGGGGTTTCCTCGTTCGACAAAAGTGGAGCGGATCAGGCCGCGGTGCGGTTGCGAGCTTCGCGCTTGGTGTCCACACCCGAGGCTTTGATCTCGGACAGCTTCTGGGCGACGTTGCGCGAGAACACGAACTCGGCCGGGCGCTGGTTCTCAAGGCTGACTTCGGGGGCCATGTCGCCCTCGGTCTTGATGCCACGGATGGCATGGATCAGCGGCTTCCAGGGCTTCTTCACGGAATCGACCACCGACGAGGCCTCGTAACCGGAATGGACCATGCAGTCGGCGCACTTTTCGTAGTTGCCGGTGCCGTAGGAATCCCAATCGGTCTCCTCCATCAGTTCCTTGAAGGTCGCCGCATAGCCCTCACCGAGCAGATAGCAGGGCTTCTGCCATCCGAACACGGTCCGGGTCGGGTTGCCCCACGGGGTGCAATGATAGGTCTGGTTGCCGGCCAGGAAGTCGAGGAACAGACCCGACTGCTGGAAGGTCCACTTCTCGCGACCCTTCTCCTTGCCGTGCCGGAACACGCCGCGGAACAGCTCCTTGGTCGCCTTGCGGTTCAGGAAGTGCTTCTGGTCGGGCGCGCGCTCGTAGGCATAGCCCGGCGAGACCGTGATGCCATCGATGCCCATCTTCGTGACGCTATCGAAGAAGTTGGCGATCTTGTCGGCCGACGAGTTGTTGAAGAAGGTGCAGTTGATGGTGACCCGGAAGCCCATCTCCTTCGCCTTGGCGATGGCCGCCACGGCCTTGTCGTAGACGCCACGCTGGCACACCGACTGGTCGTGCATCTCCTTGTCGCCATCGAGATGGATCGACCAGGTGAAGTACGGGCTGGGCTTGTACTCCTTGATCTTCTTCTCAAGGAGGAGCGCGTTGGTGCAGACGATGGCAAATTTCTTCTGGGCGATGATGCCCTCGACGATCTGCGGCAGATCCTTGTGCAGCAGGGGCTCGCCACCAGCGATCACCACCACGGGTGCACCGCACTCGCGCACGGATTCAAGAGCGTCGGCCACCGGCAGGCGCTTGTTCAGAATCTCGTCCGGGTAATCGATCTTCCCGCAACCGGCGCAAGCAAGATTGCAGCGGAACAGCGGCTCCATCATCATCACGAGCGGGTAGCGCTTGCGACCGGTGAGGTGCTGTTTCAGAATGTAGCCGCCGATCTTCGCGACGTACCGGATAGGGATGCCCAAGACGCGGCTCCTTGTTGTTGGCCCCGATGTATCGGGCTGCTTAGCGTGAAAAAAGGCCAAATTCCAGCAAGCTAGCTTGGAACCATCCCGAAAGGCCCCGAAACGGCGCCGTTCCGACAAGTTCGGCGGGAGCTGAAACTATCCGGCCACAGAATGCAGCACTCTCGTGCCGAAGCCCGCCATGACGGACCGCCTATAACCCGATCGGATGCCCATATTCCTATTCGAAAGCCGCATGCCAGAGCCCCAGCTTGGCCGTGGGGAAAGCGCATTAGCTACCCGTATCCAGACGCGGTACGCGACGAAGATGCGGTGCGAGATCGCACAAAAGGTCCCAAGCCGGAACGCTCGCCTTGTTTGCGTTGCATTCCTACCGTTGGGTCGATAGGTGAACCGGCCATTCACGCAATGTCGTCAATGTCATGCGATTCGGTTGATCAGTGCCTTTCCGGGAACCCCGCTTGGGTTTCATAGGGGCGCTGGAAGCTGAGATTCGGGATTCGCGGCGACTGGTGATAACCGGCGGCATCGAACAGATCGATTCCCCTTGTGCAGCCGCGTCGGCCGCAGCGCCGGTAGTCAGCGTGCTTGCATCGGAATGAGATCGCTGAAGCAGGTAGGACACTCGTGATCGAACGGCTCGTCGCGTTTTCCGTCCAGCGTCGCTGGTTGGTCATAGCTCTCGTCGCACTCATCACCGTTGCCAGCGCCGGTGCGGCCGCTCATCTCTTCAAGATCAATACCGATGTCGAGCGGTTGATCGACAAGGATGTCCCCTGGCGTCAGGACGAGATCAACTATGAAGCTGCGTTCCCGCAGCGGACCGGTACCCTGGTGGCCGTCATCGACGGCAAGACGCCGGAGGAGGCCGAGGAGGCGGCGGCCGAATTCGCGGCGGCGATCGCCAGACACAAGACCATGATCGAGTCGGTCTACCGTCCGGACGGCGGCGCCTTCTACGAGAAGAACGGTTTCCTGCTGATGTCGCAGGAAGAGCTGACCAAGACCACGGAGCAACTCGTCCAGCAGCAGGGCCTCCTCGGACCGTTGGCTGCCGACCCGTCCCTTCGCGGCATCATGCGCGTTCTCGGCCTTGGCGCCCGCGGCATCAAGAGTGGCGATGCCAAGCTCGAGGATCTCGAGCGGCCGATGACCCAGATCGACGCCACCGTGCGCAAGGTCCTGGCCGGCGAGCCTGCGCGCATGTCCTGGCAGATGCTGCTATCCAACGGACAGACGCAGAGCACGGATCTGCGCAAGTTCGTCATGATCCAGCCCGTCTTGGACTACAACGCGCTACAACCCGGCGCCCACGCGACAGAGGTGGTGCGCAAGGTCGCGTCGGAACTCAAGATCAATACCCTTGGCGGCCCTGAATTCGCCGAGCGTCCACGCATGCGTCTGACCGGCCCCGTCGCAGTGGCTGACGACGAGTTCGCCACCCTCTCAGAGGACGCATTGCTGAACTACAGCGTCACGGTCGGTGCGATCGTGCTGTTCCTGTGGCTTGCACTCCGCTCGGCCCCGCTGATCGGCGCGGTCCTGATCACCACCTTCGCTGGCCTCATCGTGACTGCGGGTCTCGGCCTGCTGATGGTCGGCGAACTCAACCCGATCTCGGTCGCCTTCGCGGCGCTCTTCGTGGGCCTCGGCATCGATTTCGGTATTCAGTTCGCCGTTCGCTACCGTGCTGATCGGTTCGAGCAGCCCGACCTCCTCTCCGCCATGCGGGCGGCAGCTCGGGGCGTCGGCTGGTCGCTGACCCTGGCGGCCATCTCGCTTATCGCCGGCTTCTTCGCTTTTCTGCCGACTGCCTTTCGAGGCGTCTCGGAGCTGGGCCTCATCGCCGGTGTCGGCATGATCGTCGCCTACCTGTTCAGCCTCACCCTGCTGCCGGCCCTCATCGCGGTGTTCAAGCCCAAGGGTGAGCGCGAACCGGTGGAGACCGCTTGGCTCGCGGGCGTCGATCCGTGGATCATCCGCAACCGAAAGCCGATCCTGATCGGCGTCGGGTTGATCACGCTCGCGGGCATCCCTCTGCTGTTCAAGCTGCCCTTCGATTCCAACCCGATGCATCTGCGCAGCCCGAAGGTGGAATCGATCTCGACCTATCTCGACCTGATCAAGGACCCGGCCACGAGCCCGAACATCATCGACGTCATGGCACCCTCGGTGGCCGCGGTGCCGGCGCTTGCGGAGAAGCTGCTGAAGTTGAAATCCGTGGCGAAGGTCATCGACATCGACACCTTCGTGCCGCCGGACCAGGACCAGAAGCTGGCCATTATCGCTGAGACCGCACAGTTGCTGGGGCCGGTCCTGAATCCCGGCCGCAAACCGCCGCCGCCGACCGATGCCGACAACGTCAAGGCGATGAAGGAGGCGGTGACGGCCCTGCGCGGTATCGCGGCCGGCTCCACGGCTCCGGGCGCCAAGGCAGCGGGCGAGCTTGCGACCAATCTCGACAAACTAGCAGCTGCTCCGGTCGCGACCCGCGAGGCGGCGAGCGTTGCACTGACGACGGATCTGAAGACCCTGCTCTCGCGTCTGTCCGGCCTCCTGAACCCGGAGAAGATCACCCTCGACAACCTTCCGCCTAAGCTGAAGGCCGAATGGATCGCCGCAGACGGACGTTCACGCATCGAAGTCCACCCGAGTGGGAACGCCAACGACAACCAGGTGCTGCGCAACTTTGCCAAGGACGTGCAGAGCGTCGCGCCGCATGCCACCGGCGCGCCGGTCGCCACGACGTCGTCGAGCTACACAATCCTGGGCGCCTTCCTGCAGGCGGCGATCACCGCACTCGTCCTGATCTTCATCATCCTGTCAGTGGCGCTCCGGAAGCCATGGGACGTTGCGATGACCCTCGGGCCGCTGGTGCTGGCAACCCTCTGGACGCTCATGGCCCTGCATATCGTTGGGATGCCGCTGAACTTCGCCAACATCATCGCGATGCCGCTGATGCTGGCGGTCGGCGTGGCCTTCCACATCTACTACGTCATCGCTTGGCGGGCAGGCGTCACCGACATGCTGGCCTCCAGCCTGACGCGAGCGATCTTCTTCTCGGCGCTGACCACCGGCACGGCGTTCGGCTCACTGGTGCTCTCCAGCCATCCGGGCACAGCCAGCATGGGCAAGCTTCTCGCGCTGTCCCTGTTCTTCACCCTGGTGGCAGCCTTCTTCGTGGTTCCGGCGTTCCTCGGGCCGCCGCCGAAGCGTCCCGACCCGAAGCGTCCCGAGGGCGATGCCGCTCTACCGCCCGTAACCCGGGCCAAGGCCGCGGAAACGGTCGCGGCCAAGTAGGCCGCGCGGAAATTCCATAAGACGAAGAATGGGCGCGGGTCCCCTCCGCGCCCATTCTTCGTTCGCCACCAGTCCTGATCCGTCCTCAGGCGAGAAAATCTGAGAATCCCCCTCTTACGAAGCCGGCGGCCGCCGCGAGGCTCTCGGGGGCGACCAGCGCATCACGCTCCGCCACATAGGCATAACCCGGCGCCTCGCCGGGAAACCCGCTCCCCGTGGCGGGGTGACTGTAAAGTTCGGTCAATCCGTCTGGCAGGTGCGCCAACAGCCCCTGCACTCGGGCTGGCATCATCGCCCCGGACCAGGCGAGTCCGAGTGTCCTGTCGGGGATCAGGAGGCCTTGCTGGCGCGCCCGTACGGCCAACAGGGCCGCCCAGGGTGCTGTGTCGAGGGCCGGCTTCGGATTTGCGCCCGGCTCTGCCGCCCGCAGCACAGCGCGGGTCTCGCGCGGAACCCGGATCGCCCGCATGCCATGACGACGGCCCGCTGCGAGCACCAGACCGGCGATGATCGGGTGCACGTGGAAATGCTTGTGGGCGTTGACGTGATCCAGGGGTAGGCCAGTCGCGCGAAAGGCCAGGAACTGTGCTTCGATTTCGGCGGAGAGTTGGCGCCGCGCCGAGGCCTTAAGGGCCAGGTCGAGGCCGAGTCGCTCCATGTCGCTACGGATCAGACCGTCCGCGGTGACGAGATCGGGAATTCGCTCAGGCGGCAGGGTCGGCCAAGCTTCCACCATCACCAAGTGAAGACCGATCCGCAGGGAGGGCAGACGCCGAGCCCGAGCCACGGCGTCATCGGCGGCCGGGGCGGATACCATCAGGCTCGCGGCGGTGAGGATGCCGTCGCGATGCGCTTGCTCCACCGCCTCATTGACCTGAAGGCTCAGGCCGAAATCATCGGCGGTAACGACCAAGCGCTTCACAGGACGACTCCGGGTAACGGGAGGCGGGCCCCTCCCCCTAAGGCAGGGGCTGAAGCCCCACGACGCGAAACGGCCGGGCTTTCCAGCCCGGCCGCCTCATTGTGTCTGGGTATCGAATCGAACCTGTGTCGAGCTCAGGCTGCGGCGCTGGTCTGACGGTCCTTGAGGAAGCGGTAGAACTCCACACCCTCGCGCAAACGGCGCTTCATCATATCGGGCGAACGGACCATCTCGGAAACGATCGAGGCGATCTTCGGAGCGCGGAAGTAGAACTTCCGGTAGAACTCCTCGACAGCCGCGAAGATTTCGGAATGTGACAGGTGCGGGTAGTGCAGCGGTGCGATCTGCACGCCGTTCTCGTCGACGAGTTCCGCGTTTGCGACGTCCAGCCAGCCGTTCTCCACCGCCTGCTTGTATAGGAAAGTGCCGGGATACGGCGCCGCCAGCGAGGCCTGAATCGTATGCGGATTGATGCGCTTGGCGAACGCGATCGTCTCCTGGATCGTCTCCCGGGTTTCGCCCGGGAGGCCGACGATGAAAGTGCCATGGATGGCGATGCCGAGATCGTGGCAATCCTTGGTGAAGCGCTCGGCGACCTCGACGCGCATACCCTTCTTGATGTTGTTCAGGATCTGCTGGTTGCCGGACTCGTAGCCGACGAGCAGCAGGCGCAGGCCATTGTCCTTGAGCACCTTCAGGGTATCGCGCGGAACGTTGGCCTTGGCGTTGCACGACCAAGTCACACCGAGCTTGCCCAGTTCGCGGGCGATTTCTTCGGCGCGCGGCAGGTTATCGGTGAAGGTGTCGTCGTCGAAGAAGAACTCCTTGGTCTGGGGAAACTCCTTCAGGCAGTACTTGATCTCCTCGATCACGTGCGCGACCGAGCGGGTGCGGTAGGTATGACCGCCGACCGTCTGCGGCCAAAGGCAGAAGGTGCAGCGCGACTTGCAGCCACGGCCCGAGTAGAACGAGATATAGGGGTGCTTCAGGTACCCGATGAAGTACTTCTCCATCTGGAGATCGCGCTTATACACGCTCGTGACGAACGGCAGTTGATCCATGTCAGTCATGATTTCGCGGTCCTCGTTATGGACCACGTTGCCATTGGCATCGCGATAGGACAGCCCCTTGATCTCGGACATCGGGGTGCCATCAGCGACTTCCTTGACGGTGAAGTCGAACTCATTGCGGGCACAGAAATCGACCACCGGGGCCTGGGCCATCGCGCCAGCGGCATCGACCGCGACCTTGGCGCCGATCAGGCCGGCGATGAGCTTCGGGTTCTCGGCCTTGAGGGCTTCAATCGTCTTCACGTCCGACTTGAAGGACGGAACCGAGGTATGCAGCACAACCAGGTCGAAATCATGCGCTTGGGCCACGATCTCGCTCAGCTTGATGTTGTGCGGCGGGGCATCGATCAGCTTCGAGTTCGGCACCAGGGCGGCAGGCTGGGCCAACCAGGTCGGGTACCAGAACGACTTGATCTCGCGTTTGGCTTGATAGCGGGAACCGGCACCGCCATCGAAGCCGTCGAAAGTGGGAGCCTGCAGGAAGAGGGTGCGCATGGGGTTCAAGGCCTCAGCGAGAACAGGGGACAGTTGAATGGGAGAATAAACGGAAGGTCAGAGTGACGATGCGCCAGCATCGCGCCCAAGCGTCGTCTCGGGGATCAAGGTACCGTCCGCAACCACGCGATAATCATGGCCCTTCCATGTCACAGCACCGGAGACGAAGCTCCAGGTGAAGTTCATGAAGGATAGGATGTCGCGGATCGGCAACAGCCAGTAGGGATGCGGAGCAAGGCCGAAGGCCCGCTCCAGGCGGACGCACAGGATGATCCGGCACGCCAGGGCGAAGGCCGCCACGGCCAGGGCCGTGGTTCCAGCATCCGGGATCAAAGCTCCGATCAGGGCGAGCGGAAAGGCATGGGTCACGAACGATCCGGCATAGCCGGCAGGATCGACGTTGCGGATGGTGCGGTTCCAGCGAAGCTCATGGCTCCACAGGCTCGCCAGATCCGTGTCGACGCAGGTGTGCCCAATGGTGAAGCTCGGGATTGCAACGACCCCGCCCTTGGCGCGCAACGCTTCGCCGATGGCATAGTCGTCGGCGAGGTCGTCGCGGAAGGCTTCGAAGCCGCCGATCTCGCCAAGTGCCCTGGTGGAGAAGGCAATGGTGGATCCAAAGCAAGGCTGTGCGAGGCCGAGCGATGTGCCCATCACCACGTTGGGCAAGAACTGCACGTCGATGGCGAGAGCGGAGAGATGGGCCCAGATCCCCCGATGCGCAGGGACCCCATGATACAGGCAAGTCACCCCGTTCACGCCCGGCTGCCTCAGCTCACCGACGATCCGGCCGAGGTAGTCGGGCTTCACCACCATGTCGCTGTCGGCAAGAACCACAATCTCGTGGGAGATTCGGGTCGACATGTTGATGAGGTTCGAAACCTTTCGGTTCGAACCGTGCTGGCGCGCGTCGATGACAAGATCGAGCCGAAGCGCCGGATAGGCGGCCTGCAGACGACGGACGACGGCGATCGCCGGATCGGCGGCGTTCTGAACGCCAAAAATCACCTGCACGGGCGCGGCATAGGCCTGCTGGCAGAAAGTCTCGAGATTCTCGTACAGGTTTGGCTCGATTCCGCAGAGCGGCTTCAAGATCGTGACGGACGGCGCCCCATCACCCAGGGCCGGCGCTGCCTTGCGGGCAAAACGCCCGGCTAAGGCAGCGGCAGTCAGTCCGTACACGCAACCGACCAGGGCGATCAGCGGCAGGAGATGCGAGAGCCAAGTCAGGTCCATCAGGGGCATCGCTCGGTCACGGGGCTCGTGAGAGTGCCGCGAAGTCGAGCGGCGCGAATCGTTTGTCGTACGGGAGGAACAAAGTCCGGGCGTCTCTGTCGCAACTCTAAGGCGCTGGTTTGACGGCGAGCATTCCGGCGGTACGATCCCGCATGAAGGTGAGAAGGCCATCCGCCCCGCCGGTCTTCAGCGGCTCCGAGAAGCTGCCGCGAAGGCTCGCGACCTCGCTGACATTGCCGTTGAGATAGACGTCCTGCACCCGGTTTTCCGGGCCGACCAGGAAATCCACCTGCGAGGTATCGCCGTCCTTGTTGGCGACCTCGGTCTGAACCACGCGGTTCGGACCGCGCGCTTCGCTTTGCGGCTTTACGCTGAACTTGCCACCGGAGGCTTGTGCGAGGCGGGTGGCGTAGGTCGCGGTAAAGTAGCGTCCGAACGCGTCTGTGAGGGCACCCTGTTGTTCGGGTGTGAAGGTCTTCCACTTGGCCCCGGTGGCCAGACGGATCATCGCCGGAAAGTCGAAGGCTTCGCTCAGGGTCGGGCCGATGGTCGCCGCACGGGCTCCGACATCCTTCGGTGCGCTTTTCAGGGCGCTTTCGAAGGTCGCGTAGATCTTGCCGATCGACGTCGCGGCCGGATCGTCGATCGCATGGGCGGCCGAGCCGAGGAGCAGGTGAGCCGCGACGAGGCTCGCGACAGCAACGCGTTTCAGGCGCACTTCTTGAGTTCTCCGAGCTGGGGTTCGGTGCGGGGCCGTCCACCCAAATCATTGGCAAGCACTGGGACCAGGAGGTCATGCCGCAAGCCAGGCTCGCTCTGGGGCTCCGGTGCCATAACCGGATCCGGCTTCGATCCCTCAAGAGCATGCCAGGCGAAGAGACCAGGCACCCCGACGAGCAAGTCCGCCAAGCGCTTGACCAGGGACAGCGCCAGCGCCGCCTCGGCCGGGATTCCGAAGATCGCGCACAGGGCGATGAGGCCGCCTTCCTGGGCGCCGAGGGCACCCGGCACCGCGAAGGCGGCGCCACGGACCGCCTGGGCCAGGCTCTCGATCACCACCGCCTCGACGATGCTGACAGGGTAGCCCATGAAGTGGAGGGCCACGTAGACCTCGACGGTGCCGATGAACCAGCCGATGAGGTGAATGCCGAGACCACCGGCGACACGGCCGCGATGGCCGTAAAGTCGTTTGAGGCTGTCGTAGAGTACGTCGATAGCGCCGAGCGCGCGCCATTCGCGCGAGCCGGCGAACCGGCTGACCAAGGCCTGGATCACCTTGTGACCGCTTCGGCGCTGGATGAGATAGAAGGCACCGAGGGCGGGAGCAGCTAGCGCAAGGCCGCCGGTCACGGTCCGGACGATCGGGCCATCCCCCGCGATCCAGGCGAGGAGAATGACGCCCGCCACGGTGAAGAGGAATTGAGTTACCGCCTGGGTCATCAGGTCGACGAACATGCTCGCACCGGCGATGCCGCCGGGGACGCCGCGCTTGGTCAGGAGACGGGCACCGACGAAGTCGCCGCCGACCTGGGCGACCGGCAGCAACGTGTTGATACCCTCGCGCACGAAGCGCAGCGTGAGGCAGTCCCGCAATGTCGGGCGCGTCGCCTTCGGGAAGATCACGAACCAGCCGAGACCGGCCCAGGCTACGGCAACACCTCGGGCGACAACCACGATCAGCGCGCCCCAACCGGCGCTGACGACCGCGGCCGCGACGTCTTCCAGGCCAGAGGACAGGAACAGGCCGACGACTGTGCACAGACCGGCGATCAGGGCCAATGTCGTGAGACGCTTCATGGGCCCCTTTCGGCCTGCAGTGCAGCGGATCACAACGAGATTCCGCCGTGTTTCCGACCGCAAAAAACCGCCGGAAACGTTGAATGTCTTCGGAAGTTGCAGCTTTGAGAACCGTTGTCTATCACCCGAGAGACACAGTCGGGACCAAAGCGGCGCAGGGCGAAAAGCCCGAGAATCAGCCGTCCGGGCGGACAGGGGAACGGGATCAGATGGACCGCGAATCACAGATGACGGCCGACGAGGTCGTGCGCGACGACGCGCAGATGGAGCGCTACGCCGGCGGCGGCTTCGGCGCCACGCGTGCGCCCGCTGCAAGTTCCCCGGTGATGGCCTGGAACGAATGGGATCCGCTGGAAGAGGTCATCGTCGGAAGTCTGGACGGTGCGACCATTCCGACACACCACTTGACCGTCATCTTCAACCTGCCGCGGGCTGCTCAGCCGTTTTACAGGTTCGCCTCGGGCTTCCGCTATCCGAAGTTCATGAAGAAGCTCGCCCAGAAGGAGCTCGACAACTTCATCTCGATTCTGGCGGGCGAAGGAGTGAAGATCCGCCGTCCGGACCCGATCGATTTCTCGCGCAAGTTCAAGGCCCCCCAATGGTCCTCCCGCGGCTTCTGCGTCGCCTGCCCTCGTGATCCGTACCTCGTCATCGGCGACGAGATTATCGAGAGCCCGATGTGCTGGCGCTCGCGCTACTTCGAGGGCGATGCCTACCGGTCGCTGTTCAAGGAATACTTCCGCAATGGCGCGCGCTGGACCTCAGCCCCGCGTCCGCAGCTCACCGACGATCTGTACAACTACGACTACCGGGTGCCGAACCTCAAAGGCGGCGAGCCGATGCAGTTCACCGTCAACGAGTTCGAGCCGGTCTTCGACGCGGCTGACTTCGTGCGTTGCGGCCGCGACCTGTTCGTGACCCGCTCGAACGTGACCAACCTGATGGGTATCGAGTGGCTACGGCGCCATCTCGGTCCGGGCTTCCGGGTCCACGAGATCGAGAGCCGTTGCCCGCAACCCATGCACATCGACTCATCCTTTATGCCGCTGGCCCCCGGCAAGGTGCTGGTCAATCCGGACTACATCGACGTCGAGAAGCTGCCGGCCGTGCTCAAGAAGTGGGACGTGCTGATCGCGCCGCGCCCCGACCCAGTCGAGGGCTTCATGAGCAAGATCTCCATGTGCTCGCCCTGGACCTCGATCAACGTGCTGGCGCTGGACGAGAAAAAGATCGTCGTGGATGCGAGTCAGCCGACGCTGATCAAGGCGCTCAAGGACTGGGGCTTCGACCCGATCCCGGCGCCGTTCCTGTCCTATGGACCGTTCGGCGGCTCGTTCCACTGCGCCACCCTCGACGTTCGCCGTCGCGGCACTCTGAAGTCGTACTTCTAGGTCGAAATCGATTGAGTTTCGGCTGCAGGGGGCGCGTTCAGCGCCCCCTTTTTTCGTATCCGGGACCGGCTTACCGGGCCGTCGCGTAGAGGGAAGCGCCGGCCGAGACCGGCGCGGTGACGGTAGAGAAGACGGAGAGGACCTTCTGGACCTCGGTGAAGGGGGCGTTGGAGACGTAGACGAGATCGCGATTGCGCATGCGGAAGGCCTGGGTCAGGAACAGGCTGTTGGGGTCGCGCATGTTGATG
>NZ_LMNL01000019.1 GCF_001422985.1 Methylobacterium sp. Leaf117 | reverse complement strand
CGGCCCTGGGCGGCTTGACGCCCCGAGCCTTCGCCAACCAAGCTGTCACAGCCCGAGAACTTGCATAGGCCGTGGACCACAAACAGGGTCAACTCCAGACCGACGATGCACTAACTTCGAACCTGGGCCACCGCATGGGGGCAGGCCAGATGGCTATGTGAGGTGAAGGGCGAGCGCATCGACTTGGCTCGGAAATCGCGAGGTGCGAGACGTTCGCCCGCACTTGCTGACCCAAGCCGCCCCTGGATGCACCCCCATGCTGAATGTTGTTGCTACCGTGTCTGCCGTTGCGTTGGGCATGATCCTCGCCGCACCTGTAATGGCCCAGGATCTCGACGTCCCTCGACGTGGTGACGGGTCGGGCATGAGGCGCGTACCGGATCTGCAGGTTCGGCCACGCGGCCAGCGAGAACAGGTCGCGCCGCCGGCCGACGACTTCTCGACCGAGGAGCCGGACGCAGATGATGACGATGATCTTGACGATCCAGATGACGCGCCGCCGGCTGATCGCCGTCTCTGAACGCTATACGTTGAGGTGGCTGGGCGTGCCTTCCCAGTCCTGTAGCGGACCTTGGTCTCTTGCGGTTGATCGCTGGCTTTGTGCTGGCGTCAACGGCAGTGAGAGTGCAATGCGGATGCGACTAAATCCCAGCTCAAGGTGACGTGCATGAAGCTCGTGACGACTCTGACTGTGCTCGCTCTTGCCCTCTCCGTTGCTCCTGCCTGGGCGCAGGGTCTTGGTGTAAGCCCTGATGGCGATCCTGTCGTCGTGCCGCCGAAGACGCCGAAGGAGCGTGAGCTTGGGCTGGAGGGCCGACCTCCAGGTCAGGTCGAGCAGCCGGCGCCCGACGATGACATGCTGAGCGATGTGCCCGACGAGAACCTCGACGATGAAAGATTGCCACCGACGCCGCCGGTGAGCCCGAGCCGCGCTTAAGATAGCTGTCGAGTCGGACGCGACAGAGATGCGAGTGGTGAGTACCGGCGGTACAGCGTGATGCGATCTAGACCCCCATCTGGGGGAAAGAAAGAGCGTGTCACAACGGACGGGTCTAGCTCGGCGACGGCTGTGACAGTCCTCGGGATGTTCGTGACAGGCACCGTGACAGAACAGGCGATTTCCGTGACAGACCGCCCGTTTTTGAGACATCTTGGACAATTGACCCCGCCTCGCAGCTTCTCCGAGCACGATGAGACAGTATTCGAGACCTTAAATATCGCGATCGCACTCGATCTGGTCCTAGAAGCTGGCGACCACGCCAGCGAACTCGACCAAGACGAGGTCCAGGCGACCCTTCGAATCTCGGCGCAACTTGTGACGCTGACCAAGCAGATTCGCGCGGACGTGCGCGCCTTCCACGCGGCCGATGTCTACAAGACCGGTACGGGGGTCAGCGCATGAGCGGCCCCTCATCCCGCCGCGGCTTTCTCTCCGGCCTCGCCGCTCTCCTGTTGATCGGCGGCGGCGTTAGCCTCATTGGCCGGCCTACCGCTGTGGCGGCGCCTGTCACCGATCAGATGATGACCCACTACCTCGGGTTCATCAGCCGCGAGTTCCGCGAGCTCATGGTCAAGATGGATCAGCGGCACATCGAGAAGTCGGTCGCTGCTTGCGTCCGCCGAGGCGACTTTGTGCGTCCCAGCTATGCCGAGGAATGCAAGGCGCGGACCCGATATCAGCTTTCCTGGATGGATTTCCGATGCCTTGCGGGCGAGGGCGAGCTTCCAGTGGCGGCGCCTCCGTCGAGCCGGGCCGCGCTTGTTCTGAGCACTGTCGGATGCAAGTGAGACAGGGAGGGGCGCACATGAGGCTCGCCGCCCTCCGTTCGGTGGGCCATGGCCCACCGAACGCGCCGGATGGACGCCTATCAACACGCCTACGGATTGTCGCCCTACGCGTTGGGACAGAACGAGCCCGATAGGTGACGAACGGAGCCCCGGCCGCTTGGTGGTCTGGGGCTTCTTCCATCAGAGCGATGTCTTAGCCGAGCTGGATCAGCTCGGCTGCTCCTCGGTCTCCTCGATCGCCGGGTCATCTTCCTCCGGTATCGATGGCGCCTTCCGCTCAGGCTGCTCGGCGGGGGCGGGCGGGTTCTCGATTGGCTGCAGATCGGCGCCGGGCATTGGTGTGTCGGCTGAGGTCACTCGTTCGCTCCCTGATTGTTGTAAGAGCAAAGTACGGGCGATCGGAAGCGTTCCTGCGCGTGATCAAAGCCCAACTTCCAAAGAGCCTCAGGCGATGGCCCAGGCGAGCACCAGAGTGCCGCCGAGGAACATGGCGTAGGTGAGCAGGACCGCCGTGACCTCACGGTGCTGCAGGAGGACGGAGCGGGAGGCGATCAGCATGGGATGAGACCGGGAGCAGGTGTGCTCCCTCCATCTGACTCAACTGCCCAGCCTAATGCGAGGGCTGCCGCCTGTGGAACAAAGGTAAAACATCGGCTGTCGCTTGGCGGTCACATCCTTGCCGACAGCCGACTTAACTCATGGGGCTTTAGGTGCTCGTCCAGCCTTCTTCTGCTTCGGCTCGGCCGGCGCTTCTGAGGCTGTTCCATCCGGCCTAGCAGCCTTTCTTACGCCTTTCCGATGGTTCCCGAGCCCCGAGGAGCGAGCGAGTTCGGAGCGTTGCGCTGAGTAGGCTGCCGAGGTCATCGGGTAATCGCGCGCGAGACCGTACTTCGCTCTGTATGCCTCAGGCGTCAGGCCTCGCATCGTAAGGTGCCGGCGCAGCGTCTTGTAGGGCTTGCCGTCCTCGAAGCTGATCAGGGCGTCGGGCGTGATCGATTTCTTGATTTCAGCCGGTGTCGGCTTCTCGATCTTGTCTCCGGCCGGCATAACAGGTCCATTCAGACCCTTAAGGGTCTGGTGCACTGTGGTGATCAACTCGCCCAGATCGGTAGGCCGGACGGAGTTCTTGGAGATGTACGCGGAGACGAGATCGGCAGTCATAGCGACGTAGTCGACCGCTCCGGTTTCGGTTTCGGTTTCAGCCGCAGTTCCATGCACGTCTTGCACTTCGCGTTCCTTTGATTTTGGGAATTACTGCATCTACCCCGCGTCCAAATAAATCAAGGCTCTATAGGAAGGTCTTCTTTGGTCACGAGAGCCGGCAGCTCTGCTCTGGCATCCTACGTGCAAGGCAGGCTCATTCCTCTCATGGAATTCCTCCCCTTGACTTCACCCGCCCAGCGCAAGCTGCGGCGGGTTTTTTGTCTCGACTGGCGTGATCGGGCGCAAGGCAATGGAACCCACAGGCTCCGCTCCCTCTTGACTGACCCTGTATGATCGAGAGCGTGCCCGCTGTCGTTGCTCCTGAAAGTTGACCTATGAAGATCCTCATCCTTGCCAGCGTCGTTGTTCTCGCCGCGGCTCCCGCCATTGCTCAGACGGGAGTTCCGCGTCAGCCCGGTACCGGTAGTCCGATCGTTGTGCAGGAGCCGAACAGCACCGGTAACGATCGGGACGTCGTCGTTTCGCGTGGCGCGACCGGCGCTGACACGGCAACCTCTGACTCGGCTGCCGGCGGCAACGCCAGCAAGCCAGAGCAGGCTGTTCCGAACAGCAGCGCTGGTGGCGGCAGCGGAGGTAGCAACTAAACCGCACTCGCTGCGGATGTGAGCAGCCAGCATCTCTTTCGGGCTGCTCCCTATTGCGAGACACTGCATCAACCCGCTCGGCCCCAGCCGCGGCGGGTTTTTCCGTTCAACGCATTGGGTGCTCGACGAGTGTCCGGATCAAAGCCCAGAGGGCCTGATGCTCCGGACCCCCGCTGTCGAGGCTGAGGAAGATCGGCAAAGCCATATCGACCAAGTGGCCGCCTGAAGGCTCATTGGCCGTGTGGCGCACGAAGGTGTGTCCTGAGGCGGCGTCAACGATAAGGTGCCAGTGGTCCCCATTCGAGCTGGCGTAGATCTCGCGCATCTGCTCCTCCAGCGAGAGCTGTCGACGTCCAGTATCGCGTGGCAATCAGCATGCCATCTGTAGGAATCTGGCCGACCGTTTTCCCGACGGAAGATTTCCCTGCAGGCGTTCCGGACAGGGCTAGGCCGGTCTGTTGCTCAGGCGTTCTCGTCCCTCCGCGGCGTCAGGAAAGCGATCATTTTACCGACACTGCACCTCGTTAGAATGTGCGCTATCTTGCGAGGATACTGATGGATGGAAGGGTAAAGTTGAACTACGCTTAAAGCTCTAATGTCCAAGTGGTTTGAGAAACGTCCCTAAGGAACGATGGTGCGAACAAAACTCAGCACCTTCTGCCGATCCTGATCATCCGTGATCCCAGCCCATAACCGCAGAAGCTCGACCGTTGGATCTGGATCGCGCGAAGTTGGGTTTGACAGTGCTCCGACCGAACAACCGATCGCTATGGCAATCCTATCTAACACGGTCGCCGTTTGGGCAGGGGCGTCGCTGTCGTTGATTAGTTTCATCGTTTGCGTCTCAAACAAATGAATTGTGTGATACCCGACATATCAAACAGCCAAGCTACGATAAAACTGAATACGGATGATACAAACGAGATGAATACTCACTCGGTCACTTGCGCGGATTAACATTTGATGATTGCTTGACGCTGAGAATGGAGGCGTCAGAAAAGTGGAAGATAACGAACGTTTCGAGGCAATGGCGGACGCTTGCCTTAGAGCCCATGAGGCAGTCGCAGAGATGGGCACGCCCGCGATGCTCGCGATGACGCGTGCCCTGCTATGGCAAGTGGGGCAGGAGCTCGCCCAACGGGAAGCGCGTCGCGAGAAGATGCCGCAAAATGCTGATGACGAGAAGGGAACCAACGTCTCATAAGCTCGCGTTCTGCCGGTCCTCCTTCGGACGGGTTATTGCCAGAGCAGTTAATCAACGACTAACCAAATAACGCAACAATCGAGGCACATTTACGTCATATGTTGATTTTCCTGATATAAAGTGCTGTATGATGTAAAGATCGTCAGACGATCGATTACAGGTGCTGATGCCTGGAAGAGCCGTGCGCTTCCGCCTGCAATGCAAGGCGAAGCCAAATGGCGTCGAACATCCATAGACCCCTGTCACCGCTCATTACCAAGCTCGAGAGTATTGCTACGCTCTCGACCGAGGAGCGCCACGCTGTCGAGAGCTTGCCCGTCAGGGTGCAGGTAATGCGAGCCCGGCAAGACATCGTTTGCGATGGTGAGATGGCTTCGCAGTGTTGTCTCATCCTGGAAGGCTGGGCCTGCCGCTACAAAATGCTGGGCGAGGGCAAGCGCCAGATCTTTTCATTCCACATCGCCGGCGACATCCCGGATCCGCATAGCTTGCACATCCCACTGATGGATCACAGCCTTGCCACGATGACCCAGGCCACCGTGGCCTTCATCCCGCATGCTGCCATGCATTCGTTGACCCTCCGCTTCCCCAGCATCACCGGCGTGCTTTGGCGTGACACGCTGGTTGACGCAGCGATCTTCCGGGAATGGATGATGTGCATGGGCCAGCGCTCATCCTACAACCACCTCGCTCACCTATTTTGCGAACTGTACCTCAAACAGGAAGCCGTAGGTCTGGCCGGTGAACACCGCTGCACCCTACCGATCACCCAGGCCGATCTGGCAGACGCGAGCGGCATCTCGAACGTGCACGTCAACCGCGTGCTGAAGGAAATGCGCGGCAACGGGCTGATCACCCTGCACGGCAACACGCTGGTTATACAAGCCTGGGAGGCACTAATCCGAGCGGCGGAGTTCGATGAGACGTACCTCCACCTTCGGAAGCGCCGCGCATGAGCTTGCACCTTCAACCAGTCCAGCTCGCCACCGGCAGCGAGGATAGTGAGAGCCACCTCGTGTTTGCCGACGGCCTCCTCGTGGCGATCCTGGTGCACCTCTCAGACATGCATGAGGAGGATGCAGGGAAGTGGTACCTAGAGGCGGTGTTCGGGCCAACATGGGGCCGGGAACATCCGTCCTTCGTGGACCTAGATGCAGCGCAAGCCTGGATTGCTTCCCGGCTCGGCGCAAGCCAGACGCACTAAGCGGTAACAGTCAGCGTTTCTAAAGGATCAGCCTTATCGTCTGCCGATCTGCCGAGAAGGCGTGCATACTCCGCCTCTGGGACGCCGTAGCAGGCCCCTGCCACAGCATGCAGTGCGGGCCGATTACGCACGACCAAGGTGCCGCGTCGGGCCTCAATCATGCCCAACCGCTCAAACTCGGCCACGACCGCTGTCAGGCTAGTTCGATTTACACCGAGCATCAGCGATAGGAATTGGTGCGTCGTCGGCAGTGCATTGCTGGCTGTTCGGTCGTGGCACATCAACAGCCATCGAGCGAGGCGCGGCTCCAGTTTAAAGCGCCCGTTAGCTAGGGCCGTAGAGGCCAGTTGCACAGCGAAAACATGGGCGTAGCGTAAGAGCCGACGTTGCAGATTGGGGCTTTGCTCCAGCGCATCCTTCAGGGCACTGACGGATATGGTCCAGGCGAACCCCAGCATCTGAACTCGCGCCTCGTTCGGGGTTTGATCGGCGTCGAGTAGGATGGGAACACCCACCATGCCTTCGCGGCCGATGAGCCCGGCCTCGATCTGCTGAGCATCCTCAGCGACGCTGACAAGCGAAACGATGCCCTGCTCAACAAAGGCTACGCGAGAGATCGGCGTATGGGCTCGGATTAGCACGTCGCTCACGGATAAGGTGGCGAGTTCCAGGTGCGGCTGCAGCAAAGCGAAGTCCGCCGCTGGCAGTGCTGCGAGGAGGCGGTTCTGACACCCACGCTGCTGCGGCTGAAACATGAACCCTTTCCCTTAGGGCGGACACTAACACCCTTCGATCACGGACACGCCCGGAGGCATGCCTGCAAAGCCCAGCCTTCTGGCAATAATTGTAAAATCCGGCAAGACGCAGTCATATGATGAAGAACCTGTCGGGTTTCCGACATAAGATGTAACATCTTGGCTGCGTGATGAGACCCGATGCAGGACGCCCTGATCCGCAAGCTTGAGAGCTTCCAGGAATTGACCAACGAGGATCGGGGGGCACTGAACGCCCTAGTCCCGCGCTTCCGGAATGTGGGTCCGCACATCGACCTGATTCGGGAAGGTGAACCGCCCAACGATATCCATCTCATTCTCGACGGATACGCCTGCCGCTACAAGGTTCTGCCAAACGGTCAACGCCAGATCATGGCCTATATGGTGCCGGGCGATTTCTGCGACCTCAACGTGTTCATCCTCGATCAGATGGATCACAACATCGGCACAATTACCGCCTGCCAAGTTGTCGACATCCCACGTCACGCTATCGAAGCAGTGATGGTCGATCGCACCAGCATTACCCAAGCTGTGTGGCGCTGTGCACTCGTTGACGAAGCCATCCTGCGAGAATGGCTGGTCAACATCGGCGGTCGACCGGCTAACCAACGCATCGGCCATCTCATGTGCGAGTTGCTGCTACGGCTTGAAGCGGTAGGAGGCGTTCAGAACAACAGCTACAGCTTCCCGTTCACGCAAGCCGACATCGCCGACACGATGGGCCTGTCGAACGTGCATGTGAACCGCACGCTCCAAGAACTTCGGGCAATGGAGCTAATCGAGCTAAAGCGCCGGGTACTTACCATCCTGGATATCGAGCGCCTGAAAAACTACTGCGGCTTCAACCCGAACTACCTTCATCTCAAGAACTCGCGCTGGAGCACCGGCCGCAGCGTGCCATGGCTAAGCAGTGGCTCCGGAGGGTAGCCGTGAGCCGTCAGGGCAACGTTGAGACGCTCATCGTCCTGCAGCCAATTGCTGTCGATACAGGAAGCCTCGATCGCACCGGCATGCTGGTGATAGCCAATGGGATGCTGGTGGCAGTTCTCATCCGCCTCGACGCTCCTGAACACGAGAACCCTCAGGGCTGGTTCGTGGAGGCCGCCTTCGGACAGTTAAATGGGCTTCGGATTCCGGCTTTCGACACGCTGGAGGATGCAACACGCTGGCTGCGGCAACATCTTAAATCCTGACACCAGCGGTATCTCTCGTAAGGAACCTCGACCAAGAAGCAGGCGACCACGCTGCTGACCATGACGGGCGGCTGTTCTCAGCCCTGGTGGTCGTAGTAGCGGCACGGATTGCGCCGGCTCCATCACATCGCCTCGGTTCGCTTTTAGTGATCTAAATCGGACGCTCGGTACCCTCTGCAAAGAGAAGAATGCGGACGTTCGTCGATGGCTCACCGAACGTCCGGATTATGGCGAAAGCGGATATGACCTGATCTGCCGCGCTCAAGTGAATGTAAGATACCCGACAGACGGAACGCTGATTAACAAGAGGTAATGACGAACGAATTACGTTCAATTACGCTATCATCCTCGGCAGAAAATAGAACTTTATGGAAAGCAAAGCTATTGAAGATATATTTTGACTTCGATGATAGTCATACCCCGCTTAGAGATGAGGAAGGCATCGACCTTCCCGACGTAGAGGCCGCCCGGACAGAGGTTCTTAGGGCGCTCGCAGATATCGCCAAAGACGTTCTGCCAAAAAGTGATCAACAGGCGTTCAGGGTTTCAGCTCGCAATGCCTCCGGAGACATCGTCTACAGCGCAGAAGTGACAATTTCAGGCGGACGGCACGAACCTCGCCATCAATAACTTCGTTCCGGATGTTTGCGTAGTTATTACGCTGTAGCGGAACTCGAATTTATATTCCACATTTCAACGCAATCTTTCTGGTCAATTGCCGCTTAGCTCGCCATACTAACCATAGGGCATGGCCCGGGAGGGCACATGCTCAATCCGTTCATCCAGAAGCTTGGACGCCGTTTCGTCCTGTCTGGGTCCGAAGAGAAGGCTCTTACTGATGCGAGTGCGCGCCTTCGCGATGTTCCATCCCGGACTGAGCTCATTGGGGAAGGAGACGTGCCCGATCACGTCCACCTGATCCAGAGAGGTTTCGCCTGCCGCTACAAGGTCCTCCCGGGGGGTGGGCGGTCGATTGTCAGCTTTCTCATCCCAGGAGACTTCTGCGACCTGAACGTGTCGATCCTGGGCGAGATGGACCACTGCATCGGAACGATCAGCTCCTGCGATGTGGTGCGTATCCCGCGTTTGGTGATGAATGACCTCTGCGGGAAGCACCCGGTCTTGAACCGTGCCTTGCAGTGGGCCGGCCTTGTCGATGAAGCAATCCTCCGGGAATGGCTGGTGTGTATGGGCCGTCGTTCGGCCGACGAGCAAGTCGCACATCTGTTCTGCGAGTTCCTGATCCGCCTCCAGGTGGTCGGGCTCGCGACAGAAAACAGCTACTCGTTTCCCCTCATCCAACTCGACCTCGGCGATGCAACCGGGCTATCGAACGTTCACATCAACCGGGTGCTCCAGGAGTTACGACGTCTGGGGCTGGTGGTGTTCAAGGAAAGGCGTGTCACCCTACCTGACGTCGCTGCCATCAAGGCTTATGCGGGGTTCAATCCCAACTACCTCCACCTGCATCCCAAGGCTCCCCCATACCCCGCTATGTGAGGTATCAGACATTTCCTAAGAGGCGGGATCTCACTTCCATTTGTTAATATTTTTTGCAAATTTGACGCCTATGATGTAGCGCATCGCGGCCATACCCCCGGCCTTCCGCGCCTGTGAGACCCCGTGTGCTCCCGCCTGCTGCGCGTAGAGATCCGTGTGCCTCGCTATTTTTTCGACATCCATGACGGGCGGACGCTTCGCGACGACGAGGGCATTGACCTCGCTGGCCCTGAAGAAGCTGCTCGTCACGCAAAGACGGTCCTACCCGAGATCGCGGCGTACGAGGTACCTAAGGACGGCGAGCATCAGGCTTTTTTCGGTTCTAGTAACGGACGAAGATGGCCATCCCATCTACTCAGCCGCCATGACCTACACGGGCACATGGCTGATCCGCTGACCGGGCTCCGGTCTGCCATTCATGACCACCAAAGCAGCCTCAATCTCACGATTAATAGTCTGCTTTGCGTCAACTCCGGCCATGCCAGCCTGTTGGCCCGAAAGTCTGAGTAGGGTCGGAACCCGCCAGTCGGCTCTACGAACGGATCAGGACGGCTCCGGTTATAACCTGATGTCGGGAATACCGTCGTTAATCCGACATCCTGGTCTTATGCGCATGGCGCATTGGAAAGAGACTAAGGCCTTGGCGTTGTCGCAACGAAAAGGGGCCGCCCCGATGAGGAAGCGGCCCGAAGTTGAGGAATCGCCCTGGGAGGGGCTACAACGCCGCGACCCTATCGCCGTGCTGTGTTGAGCCAACCCCAAGGGACGGGCGAAGTTCATTCCGAGCTGGCACAATGGTTCTAAGCACTTTTGCCGCGTTGACGTTATCCTGCCAATGGCAGACACGAAGGCGACCGAAGGGACGAGACAGTCCTGCGGAGGAACGCCCACGACGAGGTCAGCGAGCGCATTGTGCCGTTGGCCTCGTTCGCGTTGGCAGATGGCATAGAAGATGTATTCTCGACCTGCTGGCGCGTTCCGAGCCCCCCAAGCGATGAGTGTCAGCCCGGCGGCAGAGAGGAGGCTTTTCCTTTTGTGCCGCCGGTTATCGCGGACCTTAGCGCCTCTGCCGTGGACCACTCTGGTGCTGCCTCTGAAGCCGGTCAGCGCCTCGGGTGTCCATTGGCGGCGGCGCGAAGCATCCTCTCGATCTCCTCCATACCCTGCGCCCTGGCTTTAGCTTCGGACGGATGATCGCGATCCGAGCGATTGAGTAGCTTGCCATGCTTTCAGACAACCCACTGCCAGATCCCTTCGCGCCTCGTTTTTGGCTCAACTTTAAGGGTGTATGGATAGGTGTTGGTTGTCTCGCTCATGGCTAGTGCCCTCGATGCGCGTCATCCAATGCAAGGTGTTCTAGAATGCCCTAGGACGGCCGTGAGGCCTTAGATGCACCCTCAAAGCCGCTAAAAACACGCTCAAGCCGACTGACGGGCCTCTGAGGCCATCCTAGAGCGTATCCATCCGGACTTCCTGGGGCTCTTGCCAGCCCACGCCGGCCATTCTCCAGACCAAGCCGGAGCCGCTGCCCATTTCCGGCCACTCACGGTGCACTCCTTGTCACCGACCCGGAGGAGAACCTTCTCGGCATCGTCTCTTCCGGTTTGGGAGCCAATGAAGCGAGCTGGCTGACCGTCGATTTCCTTCAACACTGCGCGGCAGGTCATCCGAGCCTCCTTGCTGCATCGCGGCGAAGCCTACTGCAAAGCAAAACAGCCGCCAATCCAGTGATGCTGCTACCCGGCGGCGCGCCGGCTCCTCAGATGCGACCGTCCTCGCGCGCACAGCTTGCACCCGGTGAAGATATGCCAATCCAAGTCAATCGACGTTAAATGGCGTTACTCAAGTAACGTAAATCAATACACTTGCAAGTCATTGCAGAATAAGCGATGTTATTGCTTCGCGATTAGTTCGTTGCGTGTTCGTCGGGCTTGTGGGCCGATTTAAGCGCAGCGAGCAAGGGGGCCGATCCCACCCCCGCAAGAGCCGCAATCGCGCCTATCGCCATCGTGCAGGCATTGCGTTTCGTCACCTCGACCGCGATCACGGCCAGCGCGGCCGGGCCTGTCGCAAACGCGATCGCGCGGGCGTTTACCCAACGTTGACCATACGGCCTGCATGGCGCCTCCGTTTTCGGAGGCCGCTCATGATCCTGTCTGCTATCGCCGCCAAGCTCAAACAGCGCGCCAAGGCCGACTTCAAGGGACGGCACTATGAGGCTGCGCTCATCGTCCAAGCCGTCTCTTGGTACCTGCGCTATCCGCTCAGCTACCGCGACATTGAGGAGTTGTTCCTGGAGCGCGGCCTGGAGGTGGATCACTCCACCCTGAACCGTTGGGTGCTGGCCTACGCGCCGCTGATCGAGAAGCGGCTACGCCAGTTCCGCCGGCCGCACTGCGGCTCGGTCCGGATCGACGAGACATACATCAAGGTTCGTGGCGAGTGGCGCTACCTGTACAGAGCCGTCGACAAGCACGGCAATCCGGTCGACTTCCTGCTCGCTGCGAGCCGGGATCTCGACGCCGCCAAGCGCTTCTTCCGCAAAATGCTGGCCGATCAGCCGCTTCTTGCGCCTGACCGGATCGGCACGGATGGCGCCAGCACCTACCCGGCTGCGATCGTGGCTGCGAAGAGCGACGGCCTTCTCGCGCGTCCTGCGATCCACTACGTCACTAAGCACCTGCAGCAGGGCATCGAGAGCGACCACTTCCGGGTCAAGAAGAACATGCCCCGGGTCGGAGGCTTCCGCTCCTTCCATACGGCTCGACGCACCATCCAGGGCTTCGAGGCTATGCTCTGGCTGCGCAAGGGCTTCGGCTTTGCCGGCGTGTGGACGGTCCGTGAGCAAAACCAGCTACTCGGGGTCTGCTTTGGGCTTCCCCAAGCGAACAAAGCGTGAAAGCGGGACGGTAGAGGCCCTTCCACGCCTTATGTCCAAGCTTGCGACACGCCCCACCGAAGTCTGTGGATCGCCGCCGGCACCGCGCAGGTTGCGCAGAAACGGGGTCTCTCTAGCAATCCGAGCAGCATCGCCGATCAGTTCTTGGCCCCAAGCCTCCTGGGAGGTCAGCGCAAGGGCGAGCCCAAGAGCGGAATAGCGGCACAACCGTCGCACGAGGTCTGAGATCCTTCGAGGGCCCACGACGAGCGCCGCGCATTTGAGATGCCTTATCTCAGGCACGCAACACCACGACAACAGCGCAGCGGCCACAGCTCCTGGCATCTGCGGGCGGCTTGAGCACCTACTCTGCGATGGCGGACAGGATCATGGGCGGCCTCCGGTTCAGAAGGCGCCATGCAGACCGTATGGTCAACGCGGGGTTAAACGCAGGTCCGATCGCGTTTGCGACACGCCCGGATGGACCTACCAGGGGCGCACGCGGTTCCGTTGCGTCTGAGATTACCGACACCACGGCGGTAGCAAAAGTTGATGCCGCAATCGACGTGCTAGCAACGTCCTGTTTTACGCCGGCACGCGGATCGGCAGCGGCGGAATGAGGTGTAAGACAGGTTAGGAATGCGCTACGGTCGTGCATGGCCGTTCGCGAAACAATGACCGTCTCCCTCACTCCCGAGTTGCGCGCCTTCGTTCAGGAGCGGCTGAAATCGGGGCGTTACGGCAACGCCAGCGAAGTTGTGCGTGCGGCCCTTCGCTTGCTCGGCGAACACGAACCCGACCTTCGATCTCAACACCCAGTGCCCACGCTACATCCGCGCGCCAGATAATGGTTCCTCGTCGGCACGATGCTCTCGGCTTCCTGGAAGAGGGCGGCACGATGGGCGTCCTCATGCGTGCGCATGATTGGGCGACAACGCCCTTAGGCACCCCTGCAACGTGGCCGCAGTCATTACAAACGGCGTTGTCGATCTGCCTGAACGCCAAGGTCGTCAGCGCCCTCTACTGGGGACCCGAGTTCCACGTACTCTACAACGACGCCTATGGCTTGGCGTTGGGGAAACGCCATCCCTGGGCGCTAGGACGACCAGTCAGCGAGGTCTGGCCGGATATTTGGGACGTGATGGGGCTACAACTCGCGTCCGTGGTCGCAACCGGCCACGGCCTCGTGGTCGAAAAACAGCCGTTCACGATGCGGCGGCACGACCGCGATGAGGAGACGTTCTGGTTCTACAGCTTCGCGCCGGTCCGGGGCGAAGACGGAGGTGTCGCTGGTGTCTTCGTGACGGCGATAGACCTTACGGGCCAAGTGCTTGCCGAGCGGACGAGGGACGAGAACGAGTGCCGGCAGAAGCAAGCTGCCGACGCTGCCGCCCTATCCGCCGACTTCCGGGCGCTGTTCGAGGCCTCACCGACGCCCTTCCTCGTGGTGGCACCGCCCGACTGGACCATCGTTGCGGCAAACGACGCCCGCATTCAGCTCACTGGCTTGACGCGCGAGGAGCAGATCGGACGGAGGCTGTTCGACCTCTTCCCCGACGATCCGGCCGACCCAGGTGCCGATGGCGTGCGCAACCTTACCGCCTCGCTCAATCGTGTCGTCGCCACCAAGATCCCTGACCTGATGGCCGTCCAGCGCTATGCGGTGCGTGATGCGGACGGGCGCTTCATCGAGCGGTGGTGGAGCCCAGTCAACTCGCCGGTGCTCGACGAGGCTGGCAAGGTTGCGCTCATCATCCATCGTGCCGAGGAGGTCACGGAGCTGGTGCGCTTACGAGGCGAGGCCGAGGCACACGACCAACTCGCCCGTGACCAACAGGCAGCAATCAACCGCCTGCGCGTCACTGACGTGGCGCTGCGCGAGAGCGAGACGCGCTTCCGCAACATGGCCGACAATGCCCCGGTGATGATGTGGGTGACCGACCCGAAGGGTTACTGCACCTACCTCAACGCCCGTTGGTACGAGTTCACGGGCCAAGAGCCAGGCAAAGGCGAAGGATACGGTTGGCTCGACGCCGTCCACCCGGACGACCTGCCCCTTGCCGAGCAGGCCTTCGTCTCGGCCAATGCCGAACGGCGCAACTACCAAGTCGACTTCCGCCTGCGTCGCGCAGACGGTGTCTACCGTTGGACGATTGACGCGGCTGCTGCCCGCTTCGCCGAGGACGGCGAGTACCTGGGCTATGTTGGTTCGGTCATCGACATCGATGAACGCCGCGAAGCCGAGGAACGGCTGGCCTTCAGCGAGGAGCAGCTGCGGCTCGCTATTGAGGTCGGGGAGATCGGACAGTGGGACGTCGATCACCTCACCGGTGCGATGTTCTGGCCGCCGCGGGTCAAGGCGATGTTTGGGATCTCGCCGGACGTGCCGGTCACGTTGGACGACTTCTACAACGGCGTTCACCCCGATGACCGGGAGAAGACGCAAGCAGCCTACGAGGCAGCAAGCGATCCCCATCGTCGCCCGCTCTACGATGTCGAGTACCGGACGATCGGCAAGGAGGATGGCATTGTCCGATGGGTGGCGGCCAAGGGGCGAGGCATCTTCGACAACACTGGCCGGTGCGTGCGCGTGATCGGCACCGCCATCGACGTGACTGCCCGCAAGGCTGACGAGAGGCGCCTGCACGAACTGAACGAAAGCCTGGAGCAGCAGGTCGCGGACCGCACAGCCGACCGGGATCGTATGTGGCGCCTGTCGACCGACCTCATGCTGGTGGCGCGCTTCGATGCAATCGTCACCGCGGTCAACCCGGCCTGGGCCAACCTGCTCGGCTGGTCCGAGGATGAGCTACTCGGTCGGCGCTTCATCGACCTCGTGCATCCCGAGGACGTTGCGGCAACGCTGGCTGAGGCAGGGCAGCTAGCCGAAGGGCGAACGACGCCGCGGTTCGAAAACCGCTACCAGCACAAGGACGGCTCCTACCGACACCTCTCCTGGACGGCGGTGCCATCAGAGAACCTGATCCATGCCGTGGCCCGTGACGTCACGGCGGAAAGAGAGCGTCAGGCCGAGCTTGCGACCGCCCAGGAGCAGCTGCGTCAAGCACAGAAGATGGAGGCCGTGGGTCAGCTTACCGGCGGCGTCGCCCACGACTTCAACAACCTGCTCACCGTCATCAAGTCCTCCACAGACCTGCTCAAGCGTCCGGACCTGCCGGAGGAGCGTCGCCAGCGCTACATCAGCGCAATCTCGGACACGGTCGCACGCGCTGCGAAGCTCACGGGTCAGTTGCTCGCCTTCGCCAGGCGGCAGGCCCTGAAGCCGGAGGTCTTCGACGCCGGCCGGAGCGTTGTCGCCATCACCGACATGGTCGGCACGCTGAGCGGTTCGCGCGTCAGGATCGTTACCGACATCCCTGACGAGCCCTGCTTCGTGCACGCCGACCCGAGCCAGTTCGACACCGCCCTGGTGAATATGGCCGTTAACGCCCGGGATGCCATGGACGGCGAGGGCACCCTCACCATCACGGTGCATCCCGTCTCGGTCATTCCGCCGATCCGCAGCCACCCCGCGGTCCGTGGCGACTTCGTCGCTTTGTGCATCGAGGATACGGGGGCCGGCATCGCCCCTGATCAGATCGAGCACATCTTCGAGCCGTTCTTCACGACCAAAGGCGTTGGACAGGGAACTGGCCTGGGGCTAAGCCAGGTCTTCGGCTTTGCCAAGCAATCCGGAGGTGATGTCCGCGTCCAGAGCACGGTCGGTCAGGGCACGATGTTCGTCCTGTACCTGCCCAAGGTAGAGGCCGCCGCCGACCAGCCCGAGGTGGAGCCTGAGCCCCTCATCGATGGACACGGCACACGGGTCCTGGTGGTCGAAGACAACGCGGATGTCGGGACGTTCGCGACCCAGACCCTGGCCGAACTCGGATACGTCACCATCTGGGCGGCCAATGCCGAGGAGGCGCTGGTCGAACTGGCGAAGGGGGCCGACCGCTTCGACGTAGTGTTCACCGACGTCGTCATGCCCGGGATGAACGGGATCGACCTCGCTCACCGGATCCGTGAGGATCACCACGACCTGCCGGTTCTGCTGGCCTCGGGCTACAGCCACGTGCTGGCGCAGAATGGCACCTACGGGTTCGAGCTGCTGCACAAGCCTTATTCGGTCGAGCAGCTCTCGCGCCTGCTTCGCAAGGTCGCCACCTGGCAGCGGCGCAAGCGCATCCTCGGTCGGTAGCTTATCGTAGGATGAGCATCCGGAAGGACGCTGCGGTTGCAGCGCCCCTCCTTCGCGTTTGGTTCAGGCCTTGGCTTTGCCCTTGGCGGCCGTCTTTGCAGCACCGGCAAGCTTCTTACCGACTACCTCTTCGCTGTCATCCTCTTCGTCATCGCCGGCCGCCTCACTGCCCTCGACGTTGAGGCTCTCAGCGATTTGCGAGAGAAGTTCGTCGGTCTTCTTCTCTTCCTGGAGGGTTTCGTCCAGGAGCTTGGCGGCGTCCTCGTACCCAAGCTGGCTCGCCCAGGTCTTTAGGGTGCCGTAGCGGGCAATCTCGTAGTGCTCGATCGCCTGGGCACATCCGATTAGAACAGCGTCCGCAGCTGGGCTGCCACCGAAATCCTCTAAATCCTCCTCCATCTCGGAGGTCAGGCCTTGCATGGCTTCACAGGTCTTGGCCCGGGCCGGCTTGCCGATGATCTCGAACACCTGCTGCAGGCGCTCGACCTGGTGGGCACTCTCCTCGGCATGGGTCTCGAACGCCTGACGTAGCTCATCGTGCTCAGCGGCCTTCGCCGACTTTTTCAGAGCGCGAACCGCCTGCTTTTCGGCGTAGTACACGTCCTTTAGGGTCTCGTAGAAGGCGTCGTTCAGCGTCTTCGGCTTCGTAGCCATCGGGTATCTCCAGCCTTCTGCCTCCGCGCTCAACAGCGCAGCTTGGCGAGTGCGAGGAACGCGTGAAGATCGACGAGGTTCTGGTCGTCCAAACGTTTTCGCAGGTACCTCGGTGCATGCGGGAATCGAGAATGCATATGGTTAAGTGATCGCTAACCACATCAATAGATGATCTGGATACCTTAGCGGTTTGACCCGTTTAGACCCTACGGATAATCGTACGCAGAACGTGAAAGACTATTGTGCTCATCCTCAACCCGCTGACCGGCAAGCTTGTCGAGATCCCCACCCCGAAGCCCCATAGGCCCTGAACCTCCTACCTCTCTGCAATCGAGGTAAGTCCACGTCAGGCATGCGGGTGGATCCCTCGGATCTGCAGAGCTGCCTCGGCTATTAGCTGGGCATGAGCGCACCCCCTCCACCCCTTAGCTCTATGCTAGGGTGTGAACCGAACCAAGACGTTGCGAGAGTTCTGGTTTTGTGATTCAGAGCCGCCGTTTGCAGCACGGAGGCGGCGATGGTGGACCTGTTCTG
>NZ_LMNL01000018.1 GCF_001422985.1 Methylobacterium sp. Leaf117 | reverse complement strand
GTGATCGCCGCCGTCAGAGACGTCTTGCCGTGATCAACGTGACCGATCGTGCCGATGTTGCAGTGCGGCTTCGTACGCGCGAATTTCTCTTTGGCCATGATAGCCTCCGTCTGATCTGATGTTGCGTCTGAAGGGGTGCGGGAGGCGCTCCCGTGGGAGCGCCGCCGGCTTTAGGCGTACTTGGCGACGACCTTCTCGGCCTCGCCGCGCGGCACCTCTTCGTAATGGTCGAACTGCATCGTGAAGTTGGCGCGGCCTTGAGAGAAGGACCGGAGCTGGTTCACATAGCCGAACATGTTGGCGAGCGGCACCATCGCGTTGATGACGTTCGCATTGCCGCGCATGTCTTGGCCCTGGATCTGGCCGCGGCGGGAATTGAGGTCGCCGATGACCGAACCCGTATATTCTTCCGGCGAGACGACCTCGACCTTCATCACCGGCTCGAGGAGCACTGATCCGCCCTTCTGGAGGGCTTCACGAAGCGCCGCGCGGGACGCGATTTCGAAGGCGAGAGCCGACGAGTCGACGTCGTGGTAGGCGCCATCGATCAGTTCGACCTTGATATCGACGACCGGGAAGCCCGCCAGGATGCCAGCACCGAGAACCGAATTAAGGCCCTTCTCGACGCCCGGGATATATTCCTTCGGCACAGTACCGCCGATGATCTTCGAGGAGAATTCGAAGCCCTTGCCGGGCTCGTTCGGCTCGACAATGAACTTCACCCGAGCAAACTGACCGGTACCGCCGGTCTGCTTCTTATGGGTGTAGTCGATCTCGGTGCGCTTCGTGAGCTTTTCACGATAGGCCACCTGCGGCTGACCGATATTTGCATCGACCATATAGGTGCGGCGTAGGATATCGACCTTGATGTCGAGGTGAAGCTCGCCCATCCCGCGAAGGATGGTCTGGCCGGATTCCTGGTCCGTGGAGACCCGGAACGACGGATCCTCGGCTGCCAGCTTGGCAAGCGCGATGCCGAGTTTCTCTTGATCGGCCTTGGACTTCGGCTCGACCGCGATCTCGATGACGGGCTCCGGAAACTCCATCTTCTCGAGGATGACGGCGTCCTTCGGATCGCACAGGGTATCGCCCGTGCGGGTTTCCTTGAGGCCGGCCAGGGCGACGATGTCGCCCGTGAAGGCCTCCTTCACGTCCTCGCGATTGTTGGCGTGCATGAGAAGCATGCGACCGACGCGCTCTTTCTTGTCGCGCGACGAGTTGATGACGTTGGCGCCCGACTCGATCTTTCCCGAGTATACGCGGCAGAACGTGATCGTGCCGACGTGCGGATCGTCCATGATCTTGAAGGCGAGCATGGAGAAGGGATCGCTATCTGACGGATGGCGGACGATCTCTTCCTCAGTCTTGAAGTCGAGGCCCTTGATCTCGCCACGGTCTGCAGGAGACGGCAGGTAATCGACAACGGCGTCGAGCAGGGGCTGGACGCCCTTGTTCTTGAACGCCGAACCGCACAGCACAGGGTGGAAGGCACGACGCTGGACGGCCGTACGGACGAGGCGATGCATCGTCTCGGCATCCGGCTCGACACCGTCGAGATAGGCTGCCATGGCGTCATCGTCCATTTCCACACAAGCTTCGACCAGCTTGATGCGGTACTCAGCGGCCTGATCAGCGAGATCGGCTGGAATTTCCGTTTCCGAGAAATCAGCGCCCAGCTTCTCGGACGTCCAGACGATCGCCTTCATCTTGATCAAGTCGATGACGCCCTTGAAGGTCGTCTCGGCGCCGATCGGCAGCTGAAGACACACCGGCTTGCCGGCGACGCGGTCGATGATGTCGGCGACGCACTTGAAGAAGTCGGCGCCGATCTTGTCCATCTTGTTGACGAACACGACGCGCGGCACGTCGTACTTGTCGGCCTGACGCCAGACGGTCTCGGTCTGGGGCTCCACGCCCTGGTTGCCGTCGAGAACGCAGACGGCACCGTCGAGGACGCGAAGCGAGCGCTCCACCTCGATGGTGAAATCAACGTGGCCGGGGGTGTCGATGATGTTCAAGCGCTTGTCGCGCCAGAAGCAGGTAGTAGCAGCCGAGGTGATCGTGATGCCACGCTCCTGCTCCTGCGTCATCCAATCCATCGTCGCGGCGCCGTCATGGACTTCGCCGATCTTATGGGACTTGCCGGTGTAATACAGGATCCGCTCGGTGGTCGTGGTCTTGCCAGCATCGATGTGAGCCATGATGCCGAAATTGCGGTAGTCCTCGATCGCGTGCGTGCGGGGCATCGGATTGCTCCTGAAAGGGTCCGGGTCCGCTTACCAGCGGTAGTGCGAGAAGGCGCGGTTGGCTTCCGCCATCCGGTGCGTATCTTCACGCTTCTTGACGGCGTTGCCGCGATTGTTGGCGGCATCGAGAAGCTCAGCCGACAGCCGCTCGACCATGGTCCGATCGTTCCGGCCGCGGGCGGCCTGGATCAGCCAACGGATGGCGAGTGCTTGGCGACGCTCGGTGCGCACCTCGACGGGGACCTGATAGGTTGCACCGCCAACGCGGCGGGAGCGGACTTCGATCGCCGGAGCGACGTTGTCGAGAGCCGCGCGGAACACCTCGATGGGGTTTGCACGGGCGCGGTTCTCGACGATGTCGAAGGCGCCATAGACGATCCGCTCAGCGGTGGACTTCTTGCCCTCGTACATGATGGAATTCATGAACTTGGTCAGCACGATGTCCCCGTACTTCGGGTCCGGGATGATCTCACGCTTCTCGGCAGAATGGCGGCGGGACATCGCTCGCTCCGTCTTAAACTTGGTCTTCTTGAAACCACCCTGCGCAGGCCACCTTGAACCTCTTCGAGGCCGGCGACATCCTTACAGGGTGCGCGAATATCAATCGTACGTCGCGTGTCGCGCTTACTTCGGACGCTTGGCGCCGTACTTGGAGCGACGCTGCTTGCGGCCCTTGACGCCCTGCGTGTCGAGCACGCCGCGCAGAATGTGGTAACGCACACCCGGAAGGTCCTTCACGCGGCCGCCGCGGATCATCACCACGGAGTGCTCCTGAAGGTTGTGACCCTCGCCTGGGATGTAGCCGATGACCTCGAAGCCATTGGTCAGACGAACCTTCGCGACCTTACGGAGCGCGGAGTTCGGCTTCTTCGGAGTCGTCGTGTAGACGCGGGTGCAGACGCCACGCTTCTGCGGGCAGGCGTCGAGCGCCGGCACCTTGTTGCGGCTCTTTTGCGCCTTGCGCGGCTGAGCGATCAGCTGGTTGATCGTCGGCATGCCAATCCTCTCGAAACGCGTCACCATCGGCGGTGACCGTCGAAATCCAAATCTCGTTGTGGTCAGCCCCGGCATCGCACAAAGCTGTGCGACGAAACGCAAAACCGCGCCCCAGGCTGATCTCAGCCTTTGGCGCGCCGTTGCAAGCAGAGGATCACCTGCATTGAAGCAAGCGATCATGCCGGACTGACACGTGTTAGTTCGTTGAAGTCGGATGCGTCTAGGAAGCCTGGATCGAGGCTCGGCGCCTCACGATCGTTTGCTGCCTACGGCCAGCCGTTCAATGAGGGCCTGATAGAGGTGGATTCGATCCGCGTCAACCCATTCCGTTACAGGATCATGAAGTTGCGTCGTCCTTCGACGCACGAAATCTTCAGTCCGACCGTTCACGAAAAAGGGGCCGCCCATGGGCAGCCCCTTCGTTCCGACGCGATGCGGCGTTCGAGTTATTCCGCGGCGGGCGGCAGCTCCGAGAGGGGCTGAGCCCCGCTCTCGGCGGCCTTCTGCTGCAAAATGAGGTTGTCGCGACGGCGCGCGACAGCCCGGATCTCAGCAGCCATCGAGCCGGTACCCGCCGGGATGAGCGAGCCCACGATCACGTTCTCCTTGAGGCCCTCAAGGTAATCGATCTTGCCGTTGACGGCTGCCTCGGTGAGCACCCGTGTCGTCTCCTGGAACGAGGCCGCCGAGATGAACGACTTCGTCTGAAGGCTCGCCTTGGTGATGCCGAGCAGAACCGGAACACCCACGACCGGCTTCTTGCCCTCGGCAAGCAGCTTCTCGTTGATGTCTGCGAGTTCCGTCCGGTCGATCTGGTCGCCGGTCAGGATGTCGGAATCACCACCGTCGGTGATCTCGACCTTCTGCAGCATCTGCCGGACGATGACCTCGATGTGCTTGTCGTTGATGGACACGCCCTGGAGCCGGTAGACCTCCTGGATCTCGTTGACGAGGTAGGCAGCAAGCTCCTCAACGCCCTTGATCGCCAGGATGTCGTGCGGTGCCGGGTTGCCGTCGACGATGTAGTCGCCAAGCTCGACGACGTCCCCATCCTGAAGGTGGATGTGCTTGCCCTTCGGGATCAGGTACTCGACCGCCTCGGAACCGTCATGCGGGGTGAGCGTCAGGCGACGCTTGTTCTTGTAGTCGCGTCCGAACTGAATCGTACCCGACTTCTCCGCGATGATCGCGGCATCCTTCGGACGCCGTGCCTCGAACAGTTCCGCCACCCTCGGCAGACCGCCGGTGATGTCGCGGGTCTTGGCGGAGTCGGTGGAGACGCGGGCGAGGATGTCGCCGGCCTTCACCTTCGCGCCGGGGTCGTAGCCGATGATGGCATCCACGGGCAGGAAGTAACGGGCATCCGAGCCGCGCGGCAACTTCATCGGTTTGCCGTCGTCGTCGAGCACCAGCATCGCCGGCTTGAGGTCGGCGGTGCGGGCGGTCCCCCGCCAGTCGATGACGACGCGCTTGGCGATGCCGGTCGACTCGTCGGTGGTCTCGGTGATGGACTGGCCGTCGATGAGGTCTTCGTAGGCCACCACGCCGTCCGTCTCGGTGATAATGGGACGGGTATAGGGGTCCCATTCGGCGATGCGCTGACCGCGCTTCACCTTGTCCCCATCGTCGACCCGCAGCTTCGCGCCGTATTGCAGGCGGTGGACTGCACGCTCCGAGCCGTCGGTGCCGACGATGACGACAGCAACGTTACGGCCGGTGGCGATCAGATCTCCATCCGAGTTCCGGGCGAGGGCCCGGTTGCGGATTTTGATCGAGCCTTCGAAGCTCGACTCGATGAAGGACGAGTCGGCGATCTGGGCCGCACCACCGATGTGGAAGGTCCGCATGGTGAGCTGGGTGCCCGGCTCGCCGATCGACTGCGCGGCGATGACGCCGACAGCCTCGCCCATGTTGACGGGCGTACCACGGGCCAGATCGCGCCCGTAGCAAGTGGCGCAGACGCCGCTCTTGGTGGCGCAGACGAGCACCGAGCGGATCTTCACCTCCTGAATACCGGCTGCCTGGATGGCGGGCAGGTGCTTCTCCTCAATGGTTTCGCCGGTCTTGACGATCATGGTGCCATCCTGGGCCACCAGATCTTCAGCCGTGGCACGGCCCAGGATACGGATCGCCAGCGGAGCCACGACCTGGCCCGCATCCACGATGGCGCGCATGCGGATGCCGTTCGTCGTGCCGCAATCGGTCTCGCGGATCACGGCATCCTGCGCCACGTCGACGAGACGACGCGTGAGGTAACCGGAATTCGCGGTCTTGAGCGCGGTGTCGGCGAGGCCCTTACGTGCGCCGTGCGTCGAGTTGAAGTACTCGAGCACGTCGAGGCCTTCCTTGAAGTTCGAGATGATCGGCGTCTCGATGATTTCGCCCGATGGTTTGGCCATCAGGCCGCGCATGGCGGCGAGCTGCTTCATCTGGGCCGGCGAACCACGGGCACCGGAGTGGCTCATCATGTAGATCGAGTTGACCTGCTTGTCGGCGCCGTGCTCGTCCTTCTGCACGGTCGAGATGCGCAGCATCATCTCGGCGGCGAGCTTGTCCGAGCACTTGGCCCAGGCGTCGACGACCTTGTTGTACTTCTCGCCCTGGGTGATCAGACCGTCGTTGTACTGCTGCTCGTAATCCTTCACCAGGGCGCGAGTGTCATCCACGATCGGCCATTTGTTGTCCGGCACAACCATGTCGTCCTTGCCGAACGAGATGCCAGCCTTGAACGCGTGGTTGAAGCCGAGCGCCATGATGCGATCACAGAAGATCACCGACTCCTTCTGACCGCAGTGGCGGTAGACGGTGTCGATCATCGCGGAGATCTCCTTCTTCGTCATCAGCTTGTTGACGACGTCGTAGGGGACGTTCTTGTGCAGCGGCAGAGCGGTCGAGAGGATTACGCGGCCGGGGGTGGTGTCGTAGGTCTTGGTCAGCGGCTCGCCGTCCGGCCCGATGCCGTTCCAGCGCCAGCGGATCTTGGTGTGCAGCTTGACGGTCTTCGCCGCCAGAGCATGCTCCAGTTCGCCGATATTGCCGAAAACGCCCTGCATCGGGTTCTGCTTGTTCGTCGGGTCGAACGCGCCGATGGCGCCCTCGGCGACGATCGACAGGTAGTAGAGGCCGAGAACGATGTCCTGCGACGGCACGATGATCGGCTGACCGTTCGCCGGGTGCAGGATGTTGTTCGTCGACATCATCAGGACGCGCGCCTCCAACTGAGCCTCGAGGCTCAGCGGAACGTGCACGGCCATCTGGTCGCCATCGAAGTCGGCGTTGAACGCGGCGCAGACCAGCGGGTGCAACTGGATCGCCTTGCCCTCGATCAGCTTCGGCTCGAAGGCCTGGATGCCGAGGCGGTGCAGGGTCGGTGCGCGGTTCAGCATCACCGGGTGCTCGCGGATCACCTCATCGAGGATATCCCAGACTTCCGGCTTCTCCTTCTCGACGAGCTTCTTGGCCTGCTTCACCGTGGCGGAGAAGCCCTTGGCGTCGAGGCGCGCGTAGATGAACGGCTTGAACAGCTCGAGCGCCATCTTCTTGGGCAAGCCGCACTGGTGCAGCTTCAGCTCCGGGCCCACCACGATGACCGAGCGGCCCGAGTAGTCGACGCGCTTGCCGAGTAGGTTCTGGCGGAAGCGGCCCTGCTTGCCCTTCAGCATATCGGCGAGAGATTTCAGCGGACGCTTGTTGGCACCCGTGATGACGCGGCCACGGCGGCCGTTGTCGAACAGCGCGTCCACCGCCTCCTGAAGCATGCGCTTCTCGTTGCGGATGATGATGTCCGGCGCTCGCAGCTCAATCAGCCGCTTCAGACGGTTGTTGCGGTTGATGACGCGGCGGTAGAGGTCATTAAGATCGGACGTGGCGAAGCGACCGCCATCGAGCGGGACCAGCGGGCGCAGATCCGGCGGAATCACCGGCACCACGGTGAGGATCATCCATTCGGGCTTGTTGCCCGACATCTGGAAGGCCTCGATGATCTTCAGGCGCTTGAGCAGCTTCTTCGGCTTCAGCTCGGAGGTCGTGGTGGCGATCTCTTCGCGCAGGGAATCCGCGATGCCGTCGAGGTCCAGTTCCTGAAGAATCCGGCGGATCGCTTCGGCGCCGATCATGGCGGTGAAGCTGTCCTCGCCGTATTCCTCTTGCGCGCGCAGGTACTCCTCCTCTGACAGGAGCTGACGCTCCTTCAGGGGGGTGAGGCCCGGCTCGATAACGCAGTAGGACTCGAAGTACAGGATGCGCTCGAGGTCCTTGAGCGCCATGTCGAGCAGCAGGCCGATGCGGCTCGGCAGCGACTTCAGGAACCAGATATGGGCGACGGGCGCGGCGAGCTCGATATGGCCCATGCGATCGCGCCGAACGCGCGCGAGGGTCACCTCGACGCCGCACTTTTCGCAGATCACGCCCTTGTACTTCATGCGCTTGTACTTGCCGCACAAGCACTCGTAGTCCTTGATGGGTCCGAAGATGCGGGCGCAGAACAGGCCGTCACGCTCAGGCTTGAACGTGCGATAGTTGATCGTCTCGGGCTTCTTGATCTCGCCGAAAGACCACGAGAGGATCTTCTCGGGCGACGAGATCGAGATTTTGATCTGGTCAAAGCTCTGGGGCTGAGCCTGCTGGTTGAAAAGATTCATGACCTCTTGGTTCATGATCTACTCCTGCTGACGAGGCGCACCCTCCGCCGAGGGGCTGACCACGTGCTGAAAATGGATGCGGCGCGACGACCGGCCGGATCGTCGCTGACCGTAGAACGGGAGGCCCTGCCCCTCCCCGCTCAGACCGCGCCGGGACTGATCCCGGCGCGGGAGCGTGATGCGGTGGTTATTCGGCCGCCTCTGCGGGCGGCTCGATCTGGTCGTTGGCGAGCTTCTTGGAAGACGTCAGCTCCACGTTGAGGCCGAGCGAACGCATCTCCTTGACGAGCACGTTGAACGACTCCGGAATGCCGGCCTCGAAGGTGTCGTCGCCACGGACGATCGCCTCGTAGACCTTGGTCCGGCCGGCGACATCGTCCGACTTGACCGTGAGCATCTCCTGCAGCGTGTACGCGGCGCCGTAGGCTTCCAGAGCCCAGACCTCCATCTCGCCGAAGCGCTGACCGCCGAACTGAGCCTTTCCGCCCAGCGGCTGCTGGGTGACCAGGGAGTACGGGCCGATCGACCGGGCGTGGATCTTATCGTCCACCAGGTGGTGCAGCTTCAGCATGTAGATGTAGCCCATCGTGACCTTGCGGTCGAAAGGCTCACCGGTCCGACCATCGTAGAGCGTCGACTGGGCCGACCGGTCGAGACCGGCCATTTCCAGCATCTGCTCGATGTCGGCTTCCTTGGCGCCGTTGAACACCGGGGTCGCCATCGGCACGCCGCGACGCACGTTGTTGGCGGCTTCAGCCAACTCGTCGTCGGACAAGCCTTCCAACTCGGACGGCGAGTAGATCGCCTGCATCTCGCCGCGAAGCGGCTCGATGTCCTGGTTGCGCAGGTAGGCGTCCACCGCGAGGCCGACCTTGCGGCCGAGACCGGCCGCAGCCCAACCCAGATGGGTTTCCAGGATCTGGCCGACGTTCATGCGCGAGGGCACGCCCAGCGGGTTCAGCACGATGTCGGCATGGGTCCCGTCTTCCAGGAACGGCATGTCCTCGATCGGGACGATCCGCGAGACCACGCCCTTGTTGCCGTGGCGTCCGGCCATCTTGTCGCCCGGCTGGATCTTACGCTTCACCGCCACGAAGACCTTGACCATCTTCATGACGCCGGGCGGAAGTTCATCGCCGCGCTGCAACTTCTCGACCTTATCGAGGAAGCGCTGCTCGAGGCGCTTCTTCGACTCGTCGTACTGCTTCTGCATCGCTTCCATCTCGGTCATGAGACGGTCGTCGATGACGGCGAACTGCCACCATTGCGAACGCGGGTACTCGCTGAGCAACTCGCGGGTGAGCGTGGTCTCCTTGCGGAAGCCCTTCGGTCCCGCGATGGGAGCCTGACCGATGAGCACCGTTGCGAGACGGGCGTAGGTGTTGCGGTCCAGGATCGCCTGCTCGTCGTCACGATCCTTGGCGAGACGCTCGATCTCCTCGCGCTCGATCGCCTGGGCGCGCTCATCCTTGTCGACGCCGTGGCGGTTGAACACCCGGACCTCGACGATGGTGCCGGTCACGCCCGGGGGAACCCGAAGCGAGGTGTCGCGCACGTCCGATGCCTTCTCGCCGAAGATAGCGCGCAGGAGCTTTTCCTCCGGCGTCATCGGGCTTTCGCCCTTCGGCGTGATCTTGCCGCACAGGATGTCGCCGGCGTGAACTTCGGCGCCGATGTAGACGATGCCGGCCTCATCGAGGTTCTTCAACGCCTCTTCCGAGACGTTGGGGATGTCGCGGGTGATTTCTTCCGGTCCGAGCTTGGTATCTCGGGCCATCACCTCGAACTCCTCGATGTGGATCGAGGTGAACACATCATCCTTCACGATCCGCTCGGAGAGCAGGATCGAGTCCTCGAAGTTGTAGCCGTTCCACGGCATGAACGCGACGAGCACGTTCCGGCCGAGAGCGAGTTCACCGAACTCCGTCGAAGGGCCATCGGCGATGATCTCGCCCTTCTTCACGGCCTCGCCGACGCGCACCAGGGGCTTCTGCGTGATGCAGGTCGACTGGTTGGAGCGCTGGAACTTCTGCAAGCGATAGATGTCGACGCCGGGCTTGTTGGCATCGGCCTCCTCGGTGGCCCGGATGACGATACGGGTGGCGTCCACCTGATCGACGATGCCGGTGCGGCGGGCCGCGATGGCGGCGCCGGAGTCGCGGGCGACCACCGCCTCCATGCCGGTGCCGACGAAGGGCGCATCGGCGCGAACCAGCGGCACCGCCTGGCGCTGCATGTTCGAGCCCATCAGTGCGCGGTTCGCGTCATCGTTCTCGAGGAACGGGATGAGCGCGGCCGCGACCGACACGAGCTGCTTCGGCGACACGTCCATCAGGTCGACGCGATCCGGCGGCACGACGATGACGTCACCGGCGCGACGGCAGACCACGAGATCCTCGATAAGCTTGAAGGTCTCATCCATCTGCGCGTTGGCCTGCGCGACGTAGTACTTCGCCTCTTCCATGGCCGAGAGGTAGGCAACGTCGGTGGTGACGACGCCGTCCTTCACCCGCCGGAAGGGGGTCTCGATGAAGCCGTACTTGTTGACGCGCGCGAACGTCGCGAGCGAGTTGATCAGACCGATGTTCGGGCCTTCCGGCGTCTCGATCGGGCAGATGCGGCCGTAATGGGTCGGGTGCACGTCGCGCACTTCGAAGCCGGCCCGCTCACGCGTCAGACCGCCTGGGCCAAGCGCCGAGAGGCGGCGCTTATGCGTCACTTCGGAGAGTGGGTTGGTCTGATCCATGAACTGCGACAGCTGCGACGAGCCGAAGAACTCGCGCACGGCGGCAGCGGCTGGCTTGGCGTTGATGAGGTCCTGCGGCATCACCGTGTCGATGTCGACGGAGGACATCCGCTCCTTGATGGCGCGCTCCATGCGGAGCAGGCCGAGGCGGTACTGGTTTTCCATCAGCTCGCCGACCGAGCGTACCCGGCGGTTGCCGAGGTGATCGATGTCGTCGATCTCGCCCTTGCCGTCGCGCAGGTCCACCAGTGCCTTGACGACCGCGAGCATGTCCTCGCGACGCAGGGTACGCACGGTGTCCTCGGCATCGAGGTCCAGGCGCATGTTCATCTTGACGCGGCCGACGGCGGAGAGGTCGTAGCGTTCGGAATCGAAGAACAGCGAATGGAACATCGCCTCCGCGGTATCGAGCGTCGGCGGCTCGCCGGGGCGCATGACGCGGTAGATGTCGAACAGCGCGCCTTCGCGGCCGGAATTCTTGTCCACCGCGAGCGTGTTGCGGATGTAGGGACCGACGTTGATGTGATCGATGTCGAGCACCGGCAGCTCGGAGACCCCGACCTCTTCCAGGCTCTTGAGGAGCTTCTCGGAGATCTCATCGCCGGCCTCGGCCCAGATCTCACCCGTCTTCGGGTTGACCAGGTCCTCGGCGATGTACTGGCCGATCAGGTCCTCGTCGGTGGCTTTGAGGAAGTTGACGCCACGCTCGGCGATCTGCCGGGCGTTGCGGGCGTTCAGCTTCTTGCCGGCCTCGAGCACGACTTCACCGGACTCCGCGTCGATCAGGTCGACGGACGCCTTGAAGCCCTTCAGTCGGTCGGCATCATAAGGCACGCGCCACTCGGCGCCGTCACGATCGTAGATCACGCGGTTGTAGAAGGTCGACAGGATCTCTTCGCCGTCAAGACCCAGCGCGAACAGCAGCGAGGTGACCGGCAGCTTGCGCTTCCGATCGATGCGGACGTGGACGATGTCCTTCGCGTCGAACTCGACGTCGAGCCAGGAGCCGCGATACGGGATGATGCGGGCAGCGAACAGGAGCTTGCCCGAGGAATGGGTCTTGCCCTTGTCGTGGTCGAAGAACACGCCGGGCGAGCGGTGCATCTGCGAGACGATGACGCGTTCGGTACCGTTGACGATGAAGGTGCCATTCTCCGTCATCAGGGGCATGTCGCCCATGTAGACGTCCTGTTCCTTGATGTCCTTGACCGACTTCGCGCCAGTATCCGGGTCCACATCGAACACGATCAGGCGCAGCGTCACCTTGAGCGGGGCTGCGAACGTGATCCCGCGCTGCCGGCACTCGTCGACGTCGTATTTCGGCTGCTCGAACGTGTACTTCACGAATTCGAGCAGGGCCGTGGAAGAGAAGTCCGAGATCGGGAACACCGACTTGAACACGGTCTGCAGGCCTTCGTCGCCCCGTCCGCCTTCCGGCTCGTCCATGATCAGGAACTGATCGTAGGATGCCTTCTGAACCTCGATGAGGTTCGGCATCTCGGCGACTTCCTTGATCTTGCCGAAGAACTTGCGAATCCGCTTGCGACCGACCAGCGTGTTGGCCATGGGTGACCTCGCTCCTACGTCCCGCGTACCGGGTGCCCGGGGAAGGCTCTTGCCTCCCGCGACCAGGCGGTGAGCCCGCCCCGCCGGACGACGCCCTCCCGAACTGAAAAACTCGTGGCCCTCACGTGGGCCGGTCGGGTCGCCTGAAGCGACCGTGGCCCACGGGCGTGAACCCGCGGGCCTTCGGTGCCCTCAGGTCCGGATGGACCCGAGGGACGGTGATGGACCGATACGGCCCACCGAAGAGTCTTACTTGAGCTCGACCTTGGCGCCAGCCTTCTCGAGCTGAGCCTTGAGCTTCTCGGCCTCTTCCTTGTTGACGGACTCCTTGACAGCCTTCGGAGCGCCCTCGACGAGGTCCTTGGCTTCCTTGAGGCCGAGGCCGGTGATCGCGCGGACCTCCTTGATGACCTCGATCTTCTTGTCGCCGGCGGCGGTGAGCATGACCGTGAACTCGGTCTGCTCCTCGGCAGCGGCAGCCGGGCCGGCGGCCGGACCAGCGGCGACGGCGACGGCGGCAGCAGCCGAGACGCCCCACTTCTCTTCGAGCATCTTGGCGAGGTCAGCAGCCTCGAGAACGGTCAGCGAGGACAGGTCGTCGACGAGCTTGGCGAGATCAGCCATGTTGGTGTTCCTTTAGATATCGGTTTGAACGGATGGGATGAAAAGAGCGATGCGGCCTCAGGCCGCTTCGCTCTGAGCCTCGTCCTTGTTGGCATAGGCCCCGAACACGCGGGCGAGCTTGGCCGCCGGTGCGTTGACGACCTGGGCGATCTTGGTCGCGGGAGCCTGGATGAGGCCCACGATCTTGGCGCGCAGTTCGTCGAGGGACGGGAGCGAGGCGAGGGCCTTCACACCGTCCGGGTTCAGGGCTGTCGTGCCCATGGCGCCGCCGAGGATCACGAGCTTGTCGTTGGCCTTGGCGAAGTCCACCGCAACCTTGGCGGCCGCGACCGGATCACTGGAATAAGCGAGCAGGGTCGGACCCTTCAGGAGGGGCTTGATGGAGGCGACGTCCGTGCCATCGAGAGCGATGTTGGCGAGGCGGTTCTTGGTGACCTTCACGGTGGCACCGGCCTGCTTCATCTGCGAGCGCAGCTTCTGCATGTCGGCGACCGTGAGGCCCTTGTAGTGGGCCACGACGACGACGGACGTGTTCGCAAACACGCCGTTGAGCGTCGAGACGAGATCAGCTTTGGCTGTCCTGTCCACTGGGGCTCTCTCCGGTTGGCGGAACCCGAGAATGGGTCCGCCGGTTGCACATGCCGCCCGGGACGGAACTCGGCTTAACGAGAAGCCGGAACGTCCTTGGCGACGCTTCACGGCCCTGTCCCCTATCGGCCCCCGGAGCGGGTGGACGATACGGGTGAGATGGTTCAAACCGATTCCTCGTCCTGTCCGCGTCGAGCGAACCGGCCGAGGGGTCTAGAAATTCGGTCTTCCCCGTCTGTGCAGGCTTGGACGATTAAGCCGGTTGCCCGGCACCTGCAGTCTCGGACAGGACATGGCCGGACGAAGCCCCGAAGCGCTTTCGCCCTTCAAAGCCTTCCGGCCATCACCGCCTAGTTGCCCAGGCGATCTCTCAATCGGAATGCGACCGATCGGCCGATTCCTTTCGCATGTATGAAAACGTTGAGGCGGTCTATAGAGCCTTGCAAGCAGCCTGCCAAGAGCCCCGCCGTGAAAAATGAGCGGGGCGTGTTGTTTTCCCTTGACGCCCTCTCGTCACGTCGTCTCGCCCCGTGCGCCCGACGGCGATCCGCCGGGCGGCAACCTCTTCCTAGGTCGGAAGGAACTTGCGGGCCGCGCGCCACCAGGGCTCGCGCGCCGTATTCTTCTGCTCTGCCTTGGCGGCGTAGAACGAGGCGTTGTGCTCGCCCCGCAGCGCTTCCCGGGTGAAGCGGATGAGGTGATGCGCCACGAAGCCCATGTTGAACACGGCCTCGATCTGGCCCCGCTTGAGGGCGTGACCGGCCGCTTTCCAGAACACCCGTCGATAGTCCGACAGCAATCCGACCCGCACCGCGATGTTGAAGCCGAGGACGAGACCCCGGCGTAGATTGGTGCGCGTGAGCTTGCCCTTGATCGGAGTCTTGATCCGGTTCGGGTAGGTCACCTCGACCTGATGGCGGAAGCGCTCGAAGATCTGCGCCGGCTCGTAGGCGTGGGCGATCGCCCGGCGCCAGCTCGCTACCACGTCGTCGTGCGGGCGCTTGAACAACACGTTGGATTCGAGGGCCGCGTCGTGGACGAGGCGGTTTTCACGGGTGAGCCGATCCCAGAGCGGCGTCTTGGGCAGGGCCTGGAGCAGGTTCATCGTCAGCACGGGCACGGCCGATTTGTCGATGAAGTCGATCAGCTTTTGCTCGGACTGGTCGGTGTCGGTGTCTAGGCCGAGGATAATGCCGGAGGTCACCTCGAGGCCGAAGCTGTTGAGGATCTCGATCGCCTCGTACATCGGCACGGCGGCGTTGTGCTTCTTGTCGATGCCCGCGAGGGCGTCCTCCTCCGGCGTTTCGATGCCGACGAAGACGGTCATGAAGTTGGCCTGGCGCATCAGCTCGAGGATGTCGGGCTGCTTGGCCATGTTCAGGGTCGCCTCGCAGGCGAACTGAAGCGGATAATCGTTCTTCTTCTGCCACGCCACGAGGTGGGGCAGCATGTCCTTCGTGGCCTTGCGATTGCCGATGAAGTTGTCATCGACGAAGTACACCACCGCCGGGTGGCCAGGCTGGGCGATGATGGCGTCGAGTTCGCCGAGCATCTGCTCGGGGGATTTGAGGCGCGGCTGGCGGCCGTAGAGCTGCGGGATATCGCAGAACTCGCAGCGATAGGGGCAGCCGGAGGAGAACTGCAGCGATCCGATGAGGTAGCGCTTCAGGGGAGCCGCCTCGTAGGCGGGGGCCGGGAAATCCGAGAGCGGAAGCCGCTCCTTCGTCTCCAGGCGCACCTGCGCGGCCGGGATCGACACGTCGCGGTCGAGGATCGCCACCAGATCGTCGGTGGCGTCGCCGATCTCACCGAGATGCAGGTAGTCGAATTCGGGGTACTGCTCCGGCGAGCCGGACACCGAGGGACCGCCCAGCACCGTCACTTTATTCGCGGCGTGGGCGCGGGCGTAGATGTCCCGGATCTGCGGGGCCTGGATGTGCATGCCCGACACGAAGACCGCATCGGCCCAGGCGAAATCCGCTGGGCCGGCTCGGGCGATGTTCTCGTCGATGAACCGGTACTCCCAGGCCTCGGGCATGTAGGCCGCGATCAGCAGGAGCCCCTGTGGCGGCATGAAGGCCTTCACGCCACCCATCAGGGGATAGGCGTGAGAGAAGGTCCCGAAGGACGGCGTGTAGGCAGGAAAGACGCACAGGATGCGTCGCTTCGAGTTGACGGAGAGGGTGCATCGCATGACTGCATACCTAGCACAGGCATCCACGAAGGCGTCACCCTCGCATGTTGTTTTCTCGCGTGTTTGCTTCGGCCCGGACGACCATCCGTCACAGTCGGCGCTTCCCCTCACGGGCCTTTGAACGGAGTCGACGCCGTCGCACCGGTTTCGCGGCCCCCGAAGGCCGCATCACCCGCCGGCCGGAGGGCTACTCGACCTGGGAGTCCTCGCCATCGAGGGCGAGTTGCCGAAGGATCTGGAGCGCGATCGTGAGCTTCGGGATGGTGGGCGAGCCGAGCGCGAGGCGGACGCCGTCGGGCGCCGTCGCGGGGTCGATGGCGAAGGCGCTCGCCGGCGAGACCGCGACACCGCGGCGCGCCGCCGCCGCGGCGTAGCGCTCGGCATTCCAGGCGCCGGGAAGTGTCAGCCAGAGATGGTAGGCGCGTGGGTCTCCCTGAACGTCGAGGCCGGTCAGGATCTCGCGGGCCAGAGCTTGTCGAATCGCCACGTCCGCCCGCTTCGCCTGCCCAATGCGGCTCGCAAGGCCGTCTTCGATGACCTGAAGGGCCATCGCGAGCGGCAGGCCGCTGGCGGTCCAGGCTCCGTTGCGGATGGTGCGCGCCAGCGGTTCGACCAGGGCAGAGGGTACGGCGAGAACGCCGAGGCTGAGCCCAGGGGCCAGCCGTTTCGACAGGCTGTCGACCACGATCACCCGATCCGGTGCGAGGGCCGCCAGAGGCTCCTCGTCGCACAGGAACCCGTACACCGCGTCCTCGATGCAGATGATGTCGTGCCGGTCGAGCAGGCGTGCGACGTCCTGCCGGCGTCGGGCATCCATGGTGTGCCCCAGGGGACTGTGCAGCACAGTCTGAAGGTAGAGGGCCCGCAGCGGTCCGGCGCGGTGTGCATCGGTGATCGCGTCCGGCCGTACGCCCTCCCCGTCCATCGCCAGCGGAACCAGGGTGAGGCCGAGGCGAGCCGCCATGCCCTTGACCACCGGATAGGTCAGGGCTTCGACCCCGATCCGGTCGCCGGGGCGGGCCAAGGCCATCAGTGCGGCGGCGATTCCCTGTCGTCCCGCTCCGGTGAACAAGATGCGCTCGGGCTCGGCCGACCAGCCGCCGCGGCGGAAGAAAGCCGCCGCAGTGGCGCGCGCCTGCGGTGTCGCGCTGGCACGGAGCGGCGGGAACGTGGCTTGGAGCGCCGCCGGACGAAGAAGTGCGGCTAAGCTCGCCGACAGATCTGCAGCCTGCGTCGGCAGGATCGAGAAGACATGCTCGAGATTGATCAGGCCGTCGTCGGTATCCTGCGGGGTGTCGCCTAACGGAGCTCCAGACATGCGGATGAAGGTGCCACGTCCGACCTCTCCGGTGACGAGGCCGCGCCGCGTCAACTCGGCATAGACCCGACTCGCGGTCGAGACCGCAATGCCACGCTCATAGGCGAACTGGCGCTGTGGCGGCAGTCGGGCGCCGGGAGGCAGGCTGCCCGCGGCGATCTCGGCCGCAATCCCGTCGGAGATGGTTCGGTAATCCGTCACGCTTAAATTGCCCCGAGTGCAATTCTATAATTGAATCGATTTATATTCGGATCAATAAGATCGCGTGCAGCGATGGAGATGCCCGTGACGACGAACACAAGACCGCCTCCGCTAGGCTCATTCTGCCTGTTCCGGCACCTAAATCCAGGCACTTCCGAGAGTATAGGGCATCTCGCAAGACCCATGGCTCTGCTAAGGACGTGGCGCCGTCGTTCTCAGGGGCGCAAGACAATCCGTCAGTTGTCCTCGGAGCAAATGATCGAACTCGATCTCGATCCTGTCGTCCTGCGCCAAGAGGGCCGCAAGCCATTCTGGCGGAAGTGAGTGCAAACGAAAACGCCCGGCCGCAGGGGCCGGGCGTTTCCAACGTTTGGATGCACGCGCGCGTGGATCAGGCGGTGAGGACCGTCGACGGCTCCACCTTGACGCCAGGACCCATGGAGGAGGTCACGGCGACGCGCTGGACGTACTGGCCCTTGGCGCCGGCCGGCTTCGCCTTGGACACCGCGTCGGCGAACGCCTTGATGTTCTCGACGAGCTTATCGGCGTCGAAGGAGACCTTGCCGATGCCGGCGTGGATGATGCCGGCCTTCTCGACGCGGAACTCCACCGAGCCGCCCTTGGCGCCGGCGACGGCACCCTTCACGTCCATGGTGACGGTTCCGACCTTCGGGTTCGGCATCAGACCGCGCGGGCCGAGCACCTTGCCGAGACGGCCGACGAGCGGCATCAGGTCGGGGGTCGCAATGCAGCGATCGAACTCGATCTTGCCGCTCTGGACGATCTCGAGCAGGTCCTCGGCGCCCACGATGTCGGCGCCGGCGGCCTTGGCCTCGTCGGCCTTCGCGCCGCGAGCGAACACCGCCACCCGCACCGTCCGGCCGGAGCCGTTGGGCAGGTTGCAGACGCCGCGGACCATCTGGTCGGCGTGGCGCGGGTCGACGCCGAGGTTCATCGAGATCTCGACGGTCTCGTCGAACTTGGCGCTGGCCTTCTCCTTCACGAGCTTGATCGCCTCGTCGATGGGATAGAGCTTGAGCGCGTCGATGCCCTCGCGGGCGGCGCGGATGCGCTTGCCTTCGTGTGCCATTGTGCCCTCCCCTTAAGCGACGACGTCGAGGCCCATGGCCCGAGCGGAGCCACGGATCATGGCGACGGCGGCGTCAACCGAGTCGCAGTTCAGGTCGGGCATCTTCTTCTCGGCGATCTCGCGCAGCTGCGCCTCGGTCACCTTGCCCACGGTCGGGCCCTTGCCCGGAGTCTTCGAGCCGGAAGCCGGCTTCTTGCCGATCTTCAGGCCGGCAGCCTTCTTGAGGAAGAAGGTGACCGGCGGCTGCTTCATCTCGAAGGTGAAGGAGCGGTCCTGGTACGCCGTGATGACGACCGGGATCGGGGTCCCCTTCTCGATCTGAGAGGTCTTCGCGTTGAAGGCCTTGCAGAATTCCATGATGTTGAGGCCGCGCTGACCGAGCGCGGGGCCGATGGGCGGCGACGGGTTCGCGGCGCCTGCCGGAACCTGAAGCTTCACGTAGCCCGTGATCTTCTTTGCCATAGGGACTGCTCCCAAAGAATGCCCGCTGTCCGGCTGGCCTCAGCGCGAACGATACGGGCGGTTGCAGGTCGCGGTTCGGACCGTCGACCCCGGCGGCGAACCGGGCGGGCCTCCCGCGTGTGACACCGCTGCGAAGAGCGGTGGTTTCGCGTCCAGCTCTAGGCCGAACGAAAGGGTGTGACCGATCTCGGACGATCGACCGAAAACGAAGCGATCAGATCTTCTCGACTTGGCCGTATTCCAGCTCGACCGGCGTCGCGCGGCCGAAGATCGAGACCGCGACCTTGAGGCGCGAGCGGCTCTCGTCGATTTCCTCGACGGTGCCGTTGAACGACGCGAACGGACCGTCGGAGACACGAACCGTCTCGCCGATCTCGAAGGAGACGGAGGGCTTCGGACGGTCGACGCCCTCGGCAACCTGGCCCTTGATGCGCTCGGCCTCGGCATCCGGGATCGGAACCGGCTTCGACTTGTCGGCACCGAGAAAGCCCGTCACCTTGGGCGTGTTCTTGATCAGGTGATAGACTTCGTCGGTCAGGTCGCACTTCACCAGGACGTAGCCCGGGAAGAACTTGCGCTCGGCATCGACCTTGCGGCCGCGCCGGACCTCGACGACCTTTTCGGTCGGGACCATGACCTCGTCGAACAGCTCCATCAGGCCACGCTGGGCCGCCTGATCCTTGATGGACTGCGCGACCTTGTTCTCGAAATTCGAGTAGGCGTGGACGATGTACCAGCGCTTCGACACGGTTCTCACCAAATCCTGACGTCAGTCAGCCCGGGCGCCGCAGGGCGCTCGGGCCGAGAAGTGATTTTAAGCGCCGACCCCGAGGATCAGGGTCACGAGATAACGCAGCGCCTGATCCACCACGGTGAAGAAGATGCTGGCCACCACCACCATGATGAACACCATCACGGTGGTCACGACGGTCTCCTTGCGGCTCGGCCACGTGACCTTGCGGCCCTCGTCGCGAACCTGGGTCAGGAACTCGGCCGGTCCGACACGCTTCGGGGTCGGGCGGGCGGGCGGTGTCGCCCGCGGGGGCGTCGGCGTGGCGGAGCCGCGCTGCGGAGTGCGCGCGAGGTCCACTTTCTTCGATGCTTCGTTCGATGCCATGGCGCCAACAACAGGGAGATCGGCCCGAGCTTCGGGAAAGCGCGATGCGGCGGCTCCGGAGGGAGCCAGCATCGACGGCCTTCATCGATCTCGGAAGGCGACCGCTCTAACGCAAGTCGCCGGGCTTGTCGACTACGCCCGACCGGACTTCGCGGATGAACGATCAGCTCGAAGGCACGGGGATGGGAGGGTCGACTGGTTTGACGCGGCCAGTTGGCAAAATCCAAGTGGCAGGAGTGGAGGGACTCGAACCCGCAACCTCCGGTTTTGGAGACCGGCGCTCTGACCAGTTGAGCTACACTCCTACGCGAGGGACAAGTCCTTCGCCGCGGCGCTGCTATAGACCGGTCGCCGTGGCTCCGCAATGGTCAAACTGCGCGGTCGACAAAGATCCTTCGCCGTCTCGATTGCAGGCAGTCGGCAGGTGCCGACGCCGGCTAAAGCGCGCACGGCGCCCCGGACGAAACCGGAGCGCCGTGCTTGGCGTCATATCAGGCGGCCGCTCGGGCCGACCGGATCAGGACTACTCGTTGATGGCGGCGACGACGCCGGCGCCGACGGTGCGTCCGCCTTCACGGATGGCGAAGCGCAGCTTCTCTTCCATGGCCACCGGCACGATCAGG
>NZ_LMNL01000017.1 GCF_001422985.1 Methylobacterium sp. Leaf117 | reverse complement strand
GCGTCGAAGCCGTAACCGGCGTTGAAACCAGCGTAGAAGCCGGTCCAGGTGAACACCGGCACCGGCACGAACACCGGGGGAGCCGCGCGGCGCGGAAGGTCGGCTGCAGAGGCGGCGCCGGCGAGAAGAGCCGTAGCAGCGCTGGCGAGGATGAGCTTCTTGATCATGGTCTGTCTGCCGGGGAAATCAGATGCGCACTCTCGGTGCGGTGTGATCGGAACTTACCGACAAGGTAGACCTCACCACTAGTGCAGGCGTGCAACACCTAGAACAGATTGATGAAGCTCTCGATCGCCAAAGAATGCGTTAGGTTTTTACTTACCATATTTATTCTGGGCCGCAATAACTCACGAATAACGACTTGGTTCCAAAAAAACAGCCTGCAAGGCATGAAGCCGCAGGCTGTCAGTTCGTATTGATCTATCCGAGGACCAGAAAGGACAGATCTGTCGACAGACAGCATCCTCCTGCAAATTTCCGCAAGCCGAAAGAAGCGGCATTGCTCAGCTACGAATGATGGGAGCGCTGATCCTGTACCCGATACTTTCAGCCAGCTAAGGACTGCAGCTCTGGTACTCCGTCGTGGAGCACGTAACCGCGGCCCCAGACGGTCTCAATGTAGTTCTTGCCGCCTGAAGCGTTCGCCAGCTTCTTGCGTAGCTTGCAGATGAACACGTCGATGATTTTCAGCTCGGGCTCGTCCATGCCGCCGTAGAGGTGGTTGAGGAACATTTCCTTGGTCAGCGTCGTGCCCTTCCGCAGAGCCAGAAGCTCCAGGATCTGGTACTCCTTGCCTGTGAGATGCACGCGGTGACCCGCAATGATGGCCGTCTTCTCGTCGAGGTTCACGGCAAGATCGCCGGTGGTGATCACCGACTGGGCGTGACCCTTCGAGCGACGCACGATTGCCTGAATGCGCGCGACGAGCTCGTCCTTGTGGAAGGGCTTGGTCAGGTAGTCGTCGGCGCCAAAGCCGAGACCCTTCACTTTGTCCTCGATACCGGCCATGCCCGACAGGATCAGAATGGGGGTCTTGATCTTCGAGGCACGCAAGGATCGCAGCACCTCGTAGCCTGAGATATCGGGCAGCGTCAGATCCAATAGGATGATGTCGTAGTCGTAGAGCTTGCCGAGATCGATCCCCTCCTCACCCAGATCCGTGGTGTAGGTGTTGAAGCTCTCGGATTTGAGCATCAGCTCGATGCTCGCGGAGACGGAGGCATCGTCCTCGATCAGCAGCACGCGCATAGCCAGGATTCTCCAAAAGTTGAGGCATCCTGAACGGGCATTGGCAACAAACCGTTAAGGTTCAGCCGAGGCTCATCGTAGCAACGGTCGTGAGCACAGGGAAAAGGAGCTTGTCGCAAACCGTGCCGTGAGCCGCAGCAGAGGCCGGATTTGCCGCGTTTTCGGGTTTTGTTAACCGTCTGAAGTCCAAAGCAGACCCGAGGGGCCTTTCGCAAACGCGAGTGTGCGGGCGTTTACCCGACGTTGACCCTACGGCCTGCATGGCGCCTCCGTTTTCGGAGGCCGCCCATGATGCTGTCCGCTATCGCCGCCAAGCTGAAGCAGCGCTCCAAGGCTGACTTCAAGGGCCGGCACCACGAGGCGGCCCTGATCGTGCAGGCCGTCTCCTGGTATCTACGCTATCCGCTGAGCGACCGCGACATCGAGGAGTTGTTCTGAGGAGCGTGGCCTGGAGATCGATCACAGCACCCTGAACCGCTGGGTCGTGGCCTACGCGCCGCTGATCGAGAAGCGGTTGCCGCAGTTCCGCAGACCGCACTGCGGCTCGGTCCGGATCGACGAAACGGACATCAAGGTGCGCGGTGAGTGGCGCTACCTCTACCGGGCCGTCGATAAGCACGGCAATCCGGTCGACGTCCTGCTGACCGCCAACCGCGATCTCGATGCGGCCAAGCGCTTCTTTCGCAAGATGCTTTCGTCCGAGCCGTTGCTCGCCCCAGACCGCATCGGCACGGATGGCGCCGGCACCGACCCGCCGGCCATCGCCGAGAGCCGGAAGGCGGGCCTGCTGCCGGGAACGCCGATCCACTCCGTCACCAAGCATCTGCAGCAGGGGATCGAGAGCGACCACTTCAGAGTGAAGCGGCCGATGCCGCGGGTGGGCGGCTTCCGCTCGTTCAACACGGCGCGGCGCACGATCCAGGGCTTCGAGGCCATGCTCTGGCTGCGCAAGGGCTACGGCTTTGCCGGCGCATGGACCGTGCGCGAGCAGAACCGATTGCTCGCGGTCTGCTTCGGACTTCCACAGGCGAACAAAGCCTGAAAATGGGGAGGTAGAGGCCTTTCTACGCCCCATACCCAAGCTTGCAACAGGCCCGCTAAATCACGCCCAAGCCCGTCAGCAGCCCGCTAATGCCATTGAGAACGGTCTTTTGGGCCGACCATATCGACGTGGGCTTCAATCGCGGCTTTAACCTTGGAAAGCCCGGCTTCGGCGATGTCAGCGTAAGGGCAGAGCTTCGCCATGTCCCGCGCCCGCCGCCGCGCTGTGTGGGGCTTTGCGACAAGGCCCACGGCTACGGCGTCGAAGTACATTTTCCACTCGTCGCGGCTGTACGCATCCAACGTGGTCGCCCCCATCACGTCATGTGATCCCAAAGCCGCCTCCTAGCCGACGAGTGCTAACAAAATCGCGATCCCAGCCATAACCGCGCCTATGCGAACGGGGGGCGGGGGTCGCAAGGTGCGACTTCATTGCCTCAAATGTCGACCCTGATTATGTGCCCGCAGCCTTATCTGGTAACGACTGGTCATGCCTTCTTTAAAAAGCCAATCCCACCCCTTCAGCGTTCATCTCGCAAATTCCAAGGATGGAACTGACCGCTTCATCTGGCTCATCAATCAAAAAGGTTGTCCACGAAGGTTCTCTGGCAGCAGCTTTGCAACGTTTGAAGAAGCGCGTGTCGCGGTCAAAACCAAACTAGCAAGCTTAGTCATTGAGTGGCTTGCTGCTCAAAACGTAAATAAACTGAAGACTGCCGAGTTTTGCGCTTTGTAGCTGCTTAACATTCTTACTTGGCGAGCCCTATCAGGGCTTCCGCGCGCTTCACCTCGATCTCGATGAACGCGATAGGGTGATCGGATCCATTCATCACATCGTGTCGAATGCCGGCAGGTCGGCTGTAGGCTTGTCCTGCTGCCAACGAGGTGTCAGTGACCTGATCTCCGTCGTGAACCCTCAGTATGCCAGCCATCAGCATCACGACGAAATAGGGCCATCCGTGCTCATGCCACCCGGTGACCGCACCAGGCTCGAAGTCCCAGCGTGTAATCCGTAGGGTTGCATCGTCCTGTTGGATAGTAGCCACGGCGGGAATTGTGCACGCGAAGGCCATGAGTGCTCCTTCCTGAGCCTGGATGGTCCCGAGGACGCCTTGGCTTTTGCAAGCTGTAGGCCAGCTTGGCGACGATAATGTGGGCTCAGCTAAGTCATAGCGCAGGGAAGTCCTGCTCGTTCAGAAACGAAGCTTCTATCTCACCCAATTTCTGGGCTTCAGCCTCAGTTTCATAGGAGTCCGGCGCGCGGATCTTGTGTGCGCTCTCGGACGAGAGAAGTAGCCACCTATAGCGATATTCGTTCAGTGAACAGCGCCGCGTTACGACTCGGTAAGTTGGCTTTATTTGTTCCAGCATGTCGTTGCCATGTCATGCAGGCACGGCGTGACCAAGGCCGGGTGAACCCTGCGTCACTTCCCGCCCCTGCACATCCCAGCTTGTGATCTGCATCCCAAAAGGGACCCACCGGCTTCGTTTTAGATCAGGCGCTTAGCGTGCCGATCGGCGTCTAAATTATTCTGGATCACACACGTGGCTTCTCCCAAGATCCCGGCGGCTACCCTGGACCGCCTCGCCAAGCTCCTGCCCCACCTTGCCAGCGAGCATGATGGAGAGGTGGTCGCGACGGCTCGTGCCATCGGTCGGACACTCACCGTAGCGGGGTTGGACTGGCACGATCTCGCAGGGGCTATCCAAGCTCCGCTTCTTGAGGCCACCATGTCGGCTGCGCCAAAACGCTCCTCGTCGTCCGCCTTCAGAGACATCGACCCTTCCGCATCTTGCAGCCGGCCGGGGATGCGCCTGTGGGATACACAGCGTGTTGAGCCCTGGAGCCGGGCCGCCGGCTACACTCTCACCCTCGACTGGACGATCCCAAAGGCGTTCGGAGGTCGCTTCCTGACCAAGGCCGAGCGGGTTCGCCTCAAGGCGTTCGAGCGCTCCGTCCGTGTCACCAACGCAGATGCAGTTTGGATCGAGGAGGTCGTCGCTCTCGCGCACAAAGCCGCTGTAACATGGCGCGCCAGGGGGAAAGCAGCATGAGCCCAGACACGAAAACGGCGAGGCTTTCGCCCCGCCGCCGGTCGTCTTAAAGGTGTGAAGGCTTAGCGCCGGGGGCCACCTGCGGTTTGGCCGTACTGCTGAACCACAAAGTTCGGCTGACTGGCGTTGCCTTCCTGGGCGCTGTCGTGGCCACGACCATAACCGATAGAGCCGGTGGTGATGTCGTCGTAGCTGCGGCCCTCAAGGCCACCAGGGGCCGTCACGGCAGGGATGCCAGCGGGAGCGGTGTAGCTCTGGGCCAAAGCGGGCGAAGCAATCGCGCTCACGCTCAGGACGACAGCAGCAACAGCAGAAGCAATACGAGTGTTCATGGCACAATCCACTTGGGTTTGCGCGGTCTCCGTCGAAAGGCGGCTGGCCGTGACTTGTTCAGTGACCTTGATCTAGGCCTGTCTCAGTCGGAATGACGTGCCGTTTCGCACTCATGCATCAAACCAAGATTTCGAGTGGAGGAGCACGACCCATGATCCGACCGCGAACGACCGTACCCATCTCCGCGGCGCCTCTTGGACCCGAAGCAGCGCCTGCCCTGTCGTGACGGCAGGCCATCGTGCCGATCGCGGAAGCCATGCAGAGCCTCGTTGCAGCCGTTGAGAAACAGTCGACTGCTGGCCCGACTGTGAAGGCATTCCAGGCCGCGATCCGTCGCAACGCTGAGGAGGCTGCAGAGGCTGGTGGGCGCGAGGCCATGGAAGCCGCTCCTGATGGCGCGGAGCGGCGCGAGAATATCATCGACAAGGCATAGGCAGGCTTGAACGGCTGGCTGTCAGGGGCGCGCCAGCCGTGACGTCCTCAGTAGCCGTCGTAGAACCGCCGAGGGCGATCGTACTCATAGCTGCCGCGGCGGCCATAACTGTCTCCGTAGCCGTAGGGCCGTCCCTCGTAGAACCGGCGTGGTCCACCATAGCCGCCATAGCCGTAGCCGCGGTCATTCGGACGGCAGCGGCCCCATGGATTGGGATGGAAGCCAGGGCCGCAGCCTCCAGCGACGAACTCGACCACAGTATCACCGCGGCCTTGTTCGAAGGGATCGAACGAGAGGTCAGCGGCCTTGGCCGACGTCGCTAGGCCGAGCCCAGCAGCCAGCACAGCAGCTATTCTCAGCACCTTCACGCGCGTCATGACCTGAACCCTGTTGGCGTCCGATCTCAGCCTCAGCTGACCGGAGAAACCATAGGCTGCGCCCCAACCGCTGAACTGATACTGACAGAAGCGCGGCCATTCCGTTCAGGCAGCCTCAGACCGATGATCCCGAGGTGCTCTGCGTTGAACCCGACTGAGCGCGCCGCCTACAACGCCGGCATCAGTCCAGGCAGCTCATCACCGCGGCAAGCCTATCCATTCGGGCCTCTTGCCGTCCTGCCACCAGCAGCCGAAGGTCAGGCCATCGCCCAGGCAAGCACCAAGATACCACCTAGAAACATCCCGTAGGTGGCCACGACCGCGGCGACCTCGCGGTGATGGCGTAAGACGGAGCGAGTGAGTGACATTGGACGGGACCAGGAACAGGCGTGCGGCGTCTTTTTGATCGGCCAACTGTGCCAATGTGAGGGCCTCTAGCGCCTCAATGCACGAGAAACGTCCGCCGTATCGTGGCGGTCACATAAGTGGTTCGACGTGCGGCTTTCGCCGGACCGTCAAAATTTCGGATCTCTGGCGGCTGGGTTCTTATCGAGCGCCTGGATCACTGATTGCTCCGGCTACCGCAGCGGTCAGAGCTGCGGTCATCATGCCGATGAAGGTCACCGTGATCATGTCTCAGGCCCTTTGGAAGTGTGGCTCGGGCGCACCAGAGCGGTTGAATTTCGATATGCCTACCAATTCGTTTACGGGTGGTTAACCCTTACACGCAGCAGAAGACCCGCCGCGGCGGTAGCCGGGCGGGTCTCAAAGTCGGATCAGTGCGGCTGGGCCCTTACAGGCTCAGGAAAGCGTGAGCCGAGCCGACGATGGTGAAAGCAAGGCCTCCGGCAAAGGCTGCGATCATCGCGTAGGAAAAGCCTTTCAGCAGCATGGGGCGATCCTCGTGCTCCCCGATCAGCAGCGATTTCCGCCGGAGGTCTGGCCGTATTGCTGGGTGGGGAAATTCTGCTGGTTGGCATTGCCCTCAGCAGCCGAACTCATCGGGCAGCCGAGATAGGCCGGGGAACGGCCGACATCGTTGACCGAGCCCGTGGTCTCGACATCGTAGGGTGCGAACGCCGTGTAGCGGGAGGGGCTGTCGTAAGCCATCGCGGACGAGATCGGAGCAACGCCAAGGACAAGTGCGGTGGCGAGGGCGGCGATACGGGTCTTCATTGTGGCTTATCAACTCCATTGCAGGACGAACCAAGTCGTTGGCCCGTTTCTCTCTGCCTGAAGCTAAGATGGGGTGTCATTCTCATTCTTGACGTGCCGCTCAGCACGTGGTGAGCCGGATTAACGCCGAGGTCCGACCAGGAGAACCTCAAAAGCGCGGATAGGGACCACCGAAAAGATCCCCCAGAGCTTTGCGCCTGAACAAGGTATACCAGCGTCGGCGCTGATGTTCCGGTCGATCATGGTTCATGTGGCAGCGCTGACAAAAGGCGGCGAGGTTCTTGGGTCCGTTGTTGGCCGTGTCATGGTCGCGGTGCCCGGTTGCCAGGACCACGCGCGTGGTCCGGACACGCCCGAGGATGTCGTCGGCTCCGATCGCCAGACAGATGAAGTGCCCGGTCCCATCGCGCCAGGAGACAACCTCTGCGTCCCACCAGCGACCGTCGCCGAGATGGAATACGGTCTGCCCATGTGGGCGGGCACAGACCTCGCAGCGCCCCTTCGCCCGCTGGAAGCGGATCACGGCCGAGAGCTGGGGCCAGTCGATGGGGTAGAAGAAGCGGTGCTCGCGCCGGATCGGCATGCGCGTCAGTCCCGCTGTGCTGCTGCAGCTGCGGCGGCTTGGCTGCGAGCTCTCGCCTGGGGGAAGTAGCTGTAGAAGGTGTCCCGGCTCACCCCGAGGCGCTTAGCGATAGCCGCGATTGAGATCGTGCCCGAGTGCAACAGGGCGCGACCCACCTCGATGTCGGCTTCCGTGAGCTTCCTGGGCCGTCCTCCTTTGCGACCGCGCGCCAGGGCCGCCTTCAGGCCCTCCATCGTCCGCTCGCGGTTGAGGTCGAGGAAGTACTCGGCCATGGCGCCGTGCATCTGCAGGGCAAAGCGTCCATGCGCCGTGTCGCTGTCGAACTGCTCGGTAAGGGAGCGGAAGTGGACCTCTTTCACGCGAAGCGAGTCGATGGTGCGCATCATCTCGACGAGCGAGCGACCGAGCCGGTCGAGCTTCCAGACCACCAGCACGTCGGTCGGCCGGAGGTAGGCAAGCGCCGCCTCGAACTCAGGGCGCTTGGTACCCGCCTTTCCGGACTTCTTCTCCTCGAACAGGCGTTCGCAGCCGGCCTTGGTCAGCGCATCACGCTGCAGGTCGAGGTTCTGATCGAGGGTGGAGACGCGGGCATATCCGACGAGCATGTCGGGATAGTGATTCAAGCACGTTTAATCCGCAATAGAAATCCGGTCATATATTCCCGACACGACCCTGCTTGCATGGGGCCAATGTCTGGGTATCGGTTTCGCAATGTCGGGAAAGCGATCGTTTCCGCTACGCGCTGCAGCTTACGGAAGCGGTTCAAGCGCTCGACCACACATAGAGGGTCGGCATGACAGAGAGGACACGCGGCGGCCTGCTCGGCAGCGCTTCTACTAGGAAGGTAAGGTTTAGCTCGTAGCGATAGGGCTTGCCGTAGCGACGGGCGCCTGCGTCGACGAGGTTCCTGCACATGATCGGCGCTCCGAGCTTTCCTGATCTCTCCGCAGTCATCGCTGACGAGAGCCTCTACGTCCGCCGTATCGTTCGCGACATGCTGCAGCGGACTGGCATCCGACGGATACAGGAGGCGATCGACGGGGCAGAAGCGCTTGGCTGTATGGTCGAGGCCCGCCCTGATTTGGTGATCCTGGATTGGGATCTGGCCATCCTTTCGGGCGAGGAGGTTATTCGCCTTATCCGGAACGCGCGCACCTCCCCAGCTCCCACCGTGCCACTCGTCCTGATGATGGCTCGGCCTCAGAAGAACAGCGTCGAGAGAGCTGTCCGTTTGGGTGTGAATGAGGTTATCGCCAAGCCCTTCTCGCCCAAGACCTTGTGGTCCCGGCTGGACGAGGTGATCAATCGGCCCCGGCCTTATGAGACCGTCAAGAGCATGCTGCGCCCCGCGCCCAGGCGAGCAACGGGTGCCACAGCTTTCTAGGTAGGTGTCCTATCTGCTTGCCGTCGCGGGCGGAGCGGCTGGGCTCGATGCCTCGACCTTCGGGGCGCATAGCCTACGGGCTGGCTACATCACGACAGCGGCCGAGCGAGGCGCGGATCTCACTCGGATCATGGATCAGTCGGGGCACCGCGACCCGCGCACGGTCGTCGGGTACATACGCCGGGCGAACGTCTTCAAAGACCATTCGGGCTCCGGCTTTCTGTAGGCGGTGGCCTAAACGAAAACGGCCGGAGTTTCCCCCGGCCGCTCTATCGTCGTTGAAGCTAGTCTGCTTAGCGAAGGAGCTGCAGGATGCCCTGGTTCGCAGTATTGGCGAGCGAGAGCGCCGAAATACCGATCGACTGACGGGTCGACAGAGCCTGCGAATTCGCAGCCTCTTCGTTCATGTCCGCGTCGGTCAGGTTGCCCGAACCGGTCTTGAGAACGTCGATGATCTGCTTTGTGAAGTCCTGACGGGTCTGGACGACCGACAGGTTTGCACCAAGCGACGACGACTGGGTCTGAATGGTCGAAATAGCAGTCGTCAGAGTATCGCTCAGCGTATCAATTGCCGAATTGCTCTTAAAATCAATACCAGAGCCAGATGTTGTGGTAGCCGCCTGACCAATGCCAAGGTTGAACGAATTCAAAACACCGAAGTCAGTGTTATCGGACTTCTTCAGGGACACGTCGAGAGAATTGGACGCGGTACCAGTTTTTTCATTGAACTGAACCTTCAAATGGTCACCCTGAAGGAGGTTCACACCATTAAACCCGGAGTCAGTGCTCAGCTTATCCAACTGCGAAACCAGCGAGTTGAACTGGTTTGCCAGAGACTGACGGGTGGCACTGAGTGCCGCAGTTCCTGCCGCGAGGGTGCTCGTCGTTCCAGACGCACCATCGAGCGTCGTACCATTGATACCAGTAACGGCGATGCTGCTTGTGGTAGTATTGGCAAGCGACAGGTTTCCACCATTGTTCGTCGCAGTGACTTTTCCTGCAAGCAATCCATTGCTGCTAATAGCAGTTACTAACTGATCAGTCGTAAGAGCAGTCGTCTCTCCGACTTTAATACCGTTAGTAGAGTTTGTAAGGCCAGTACCAAAGCCGAGCGCGCCAGCTCCAGTTCCGGCAACTGTAACGTCAGCACCAGATGAGTCGGTAAGCTTGATCTGATTACCGACGTTGGCGGCGCTAATGGTGCTACCAGCACCGCTAAGCGACGAGTTGATGGCAGCGATCTGCTGGTCCACCGTGTTGCTGGCATTCAGACCCGTGATCGTTACCGCCGTACCGGTCCCCGACTGAATTGTTGCCGCCTGAGCAGCAGCGGCTTGACCGAACGTACCAGAGGCACCCTGCAACGTGGTTGCCGTTGCGCTCGTTGCAACTGAAACAGTCGAGATACTGACACTCTGGCTACCAACAGTGAAATTAAGAGCGGCGCCAGCAGTATTAGATGTATTAGAACCCGTAGTGGCAAGAGAAGTGCCAGGTGTAACAGTCCCAGTCGTGTCCTGACGTGCCTGCTTCGCAGTGGACTGAAGCTGCTGAACAAGACTGGTCATCGACGTCAGGCCCTTGTTGGCGGCCTGGATCGTCTGAATGCCGTTCGAAATGCCATCGAGAAGACCACCCAACTGCGTCTGGCGGCTATCCAAACTGGCTGCCGTGAAGAAGTTCACAGGGTTGTCCAGCGCACTCGAAACCTTCTTTCCGGTCGAGAGGTGCGCTGCGGTCGTGGTCTGGAGTGAAGCAACATCCTGAAGCGACGAAAGGTTGGCGCGAACACTGGCAGTGAGGTTGATACCGGACATAGGATGATCCTTTAGATCGAATGATCGCGCAATTTCAGGCGACACGTCCGATGTCGACTAGGAAGCTTCTCCAAACATTAATTCGAATTGCTAAATCTACATACTGCTCAAGAAATCGATTGTATGGTTAGTAGAATGTTAACGCATTATGTGGCAAGTAATCTGTATAAGCTGGGAACTGCATAATGGCGCTAAATATCGATTTAAAGCCACATGAGCGTATCATCATAGCGAACGTATCCGTCCGGAATGGCGACCGTCGCGCAAGATTGATCTTTGAAACCGAGGCGAAGTTCCTTCGAGAAAAGGACATGCTACCTGCTTCGAAAGCATCAACGGCTTGCGAGCATCTGTACATCATTCTGCAGGTAATATATTTTACCGATAACAATGTTGAATTAGAGGAAAAGTTTGTTTCCCTTTCCAATGAGATTATGAAAGCCTCCCCTAGCACGTCTTCATACATTGCGGAGATCTATACGCAGTTCACATCCGGAGAATACTATACCGCTTTGAAGGCGGGGCAGAAGCTTATGCGGTACGAAAAGGAGCTGCATGAACGATTGGCTTCACCCGTTACGGAATAGAACCTGAAATTCCATCAAATACTTACACCGAACATAAGATCCGACTCAAAAGGAGTTTGAAAAATGGCATTAAAGCTGACGATCAGACCTGGTGAAACAGTCTATATTAACGGCGCCGAGATCTGTAACGCAGGCTCCGGCGTCAGTCTCGTCATCAAAAACCATTGCCGCATCCTACGCGAAAGCGAGATGATCCGCGAAAGCGAGGCTACGTCGCCCTGTTCGAAGATGGTATTTGCGCTTCAGGAGATCGTTCTGAAAGAGAACCCCTTCGAGGAGTTGAACGAGCTTTCTCGATTAGCCGTCCAGATCTTACAGACCATGCCGAGCGCGGCACCCCAAATCCTGGAGATCCAACAGCTTCTCAGCGAGAAGAAGACGCACATTGCGTTCAAGAAGGGCAAGGCGCTGATGGCTCTTGAGGCTGACACCTTCCGCGAAGCCAAGGCGGGGTGACTACTTCGGGAACTGAGCTGCTGCGCGTCTCCTAGGCCTCTCAAGACGTGCTCTGGCATCAGCCGCTACTGGATCGCTGCGCCAGCTTTCCCGAGCCCCACACGGTCACCTGCCGCGTTCACACGGCCATTCCGCATGATCTGGGCCTGCAATTCCTTGATTGCTTGAACAGCATATGCCCGCGCCGTTTCGATGGCTCGTTTAGAGCGCCCGTCATAGGGTCCGGTCCTATCCCGCTCTATCAATTGCGCGACGCTCCCCAGCCGCTCAAGCACGACTCGGCGAGCCTCCCAAATGGCTCGGTCCTGCTCCAAAAAGCGTAGAGATCCGTCGACCAAGCGCATGGCGCCATCTACGAGCCCAGGATCACCGTCCCCAGTCCCTTTGATATGATCGCGTGCCGCCGACAGCACTCGATCGATATCTGCTCGAAGCTGAGTGTAACCATTCGGCCTGGGCCGCGGTCTGCCGATGGTGGAGGCCGACGACGTTGCTCTTGATTAGGCGGCGTGGCGGCGATCGAGGTGGCCGGCGCGCCAGCGCCAGGGCAGCAGCTCGGGCAGCCGTTTCTGCGGCGTCGCGGCGATGCGGGCAAGCGCGTCGGCCAGCCAGGCTTGCGGGTCGATGTCGTTGAGCTTCGCGGTCGTGATCAGCGTCGCCATGGAGGCGGCGTGATTGGCCCCCTCGGTCGGAGCCGGCGAAGAGCCAAGCCTTCCTGCCGAGGGCGAAGCCGCGCAGCGCGCGCTCGGCGGCGTTGTTGCTGAGGCAGACGCAGCCGTCGTCGAGGAAGCGGGCGAAGCGATCCCAGCGCTTGAGCATGTAGTCGATGGGCTTGGCGACCGTGGAGGAGCGCGAGAGCTTGCCCCGCTGCTCTTCCAGCCAAGCATGCAGCTCTTCGACCACGGGTCTGGCCCGCTCCTGCCGGACGCACCGGCGCTCCTCGGCATTGAGCCCGTTGATCTCGCGCTCGATGGTAAAGAGGAGGTCGATGCGACGGACCGTCTCCAGGGCGATCGGCGAGACGGGCGCGGCGGAGGGGCCGCGACGCGCGCTGGCTGCGACGTCGGCGAGTTCGAAGAACCCGCGGCGTGCGTGGGCCCAGCACAGCGCTGATGTAACGGCTCCACCTTTGCGGGCGGGAGCGTAGAGCCCGTTGTAGCCGCCATAGGCGTCGGCCTGCAGCACACCACACCAGCCCGCCAGATGCTCGTCGGGGTGTTCCTGCCGTCGGTCGCGCGAGGCGAAGTAGAGCGCCGCGGGCGGGTCGGCGCCGCCGAAGGGGCGGTCGTCGCGCACGTAGGTCCAGATCCGGCCCGTGTCGGTCTTGCCCCTGGCCAGGATCGGCACCGTCGTGTCGTCGGCGTGCAGCCGTTCCGCAGCAAGCACATGTGCCTTGATCAAAGCCTGCAACGGCGCCAGCGCCACCGTCGCAGCCCCCACCTGGTCGGCCAGGGTCGAGACGGAGAGGTCGACGCCTTCTCGGGCGTAGCGCTCGCTTTGCCGGTTCAGGGGCTGATGCTGCCCGAACTTCTCAAACAGGATCGTCGCCAGGAGGTTCGGGCCGATGAAGCCGCGCGGCGTTACGTGGAAGGGCGCGGGCGGCTGCGTGATCGCTTCGCAGGCGCGGCAGGTGAACTTCTCGCGCACGGTCTGGATCACCTTCCAGCTGCGCGGCACGACCTCCAAGGTCTCGGTGACGTCTTCGCCGAGCTTCGACAGCTTCATGGAGCCGCAGCATGGGCAGCTGGTCGGCGCCTGCACCACGATATGCTCGCGCGGCAGGTGCTCCGGAAAGGGCTTGCGTGACGGACGGCGGCGTAGCGCCGGAGCCGGCAACGAGGCTTGCAGCGCCGCAGCCTCCGCCGCGATCTCGTCCTTCGTAGCCTTGGCCTCCAGCTCCTCAAGCTGCAGTTCCATCTGGTCGAGGAGGCGAGCCGTGCGCTCCGAGCGCTGGCCGTAGAGCTCGCGCCTGAGCTTCTCGATCATCAGCTTCAGATGGGCGATCGTGGCCTCGACGGAGGACGCTGCGGCTTGCGCTTCGATCCGCTTCGCACGCTCGCTGAGGATCATGGCGTGCGCCGCCGCCAGATCGGCGGGCAGCGCGGGCGAAGCAGGCGACGCGGCGGTGTTGCTCACACCGAGGATGGAATCACATCCTCCTGCAAACACAAGCAAAAAGGCCTATCCGATCGCCGTCGGACGCCATGTCTCCACCGGATTGCGCCAGTCGATGCCCGAGAGCAGATACCCCATCTGCGCGGGTGTGATCGCGACGACCCCGTCGGCCGGGGATGGCCACAGGAAGCGGCCCTTCTCCAGCCGCCGCACGTAGAGGCTCGCCGCCTGCCCATCGTGCCAGATCACCTTCAAGAGATCGCCCCGGCGCCCGCGGAAGCAAAAGACGTGGCCGCCGAGCGGATCGCGCTTCAACACCTCCTGCGCCAACAAGGCCAGCGAAGCGAACCCCTTCCTCATGTCGGTGTGACCGGTGGCCAGCCAGACCTTCACACCAAGCGGAACCGGGATCATCTCAGGGCCTCCAGACCCCGCGCCAACGCAACCACCGCGTCGACCTCAATGCCGCCTTCGACAATGATCCGGCGGCCCGCGGACAGCACGATCTCCACCCGCGACGTCCGCTCAAGCCGCGATGCTGGATCCCGATCCCTGCTGGCGCCGTCCAGCAGCGGTGCCGGCACCCGTGCTGGACTGGGCGGCCCTGGATCCGAGGCGACCGCCACAGCCAGGAAGGCGGCCGGAGCCGACCGCGCTTCCAGCCGCTCGCGCCAGCGATAGATCTGCTGCGCCTGGATGCCGTGGCGCTTGGCCGTCGCGATCACGTTGCCGCTGGCCAGGGACTCCGTGACAACAGCGCGCTTCTCCTGAGGACTCCAGCGGCGGCGCCGGATGTAAGTCGCATCGTCCACCCGAGCATCTCCAGCATCGATGCCGGCACCGATGCCGGATCAGAACACCGGAAAGCTGGACGCCAGCAGACCTCGGAGCAAGGCGGCCTACGCCGGATGCGTACGAACAGGAAGCGGGCCTAGATGCTCAAATTCGAGCGCTGACGGCCCTCGGCTGTGAAAGGGTATTCCGGGAGCAGGTCTCTGCCTTTGGCCAGCGTACGGCCTTACAAGAGGCCGTCGCGTTCTGCCGTGAGGGCGACACCTTGGTGGTGACGAAGCTCGACCGCCTCGCGCGCTCCGTCACCCATCTCGGCAGCATCCTCTTGGAGCTTGAAACGAAGGGTGTCGCGCTTCGGATCGAGAACCTGGGGGTCGATACCTCGACCCCGACCGGAAAGCTGATGCTCAACGTCCTCGGCGGCGTCGCCCAGTTCGAACGGGAGATGATGCTGGAGCGCCAATGCGAGGGCATCGCCAAGGCCAAGGCAAAAGGCGCCTACAAAGGTCGGAAGCCGACTGCACGTGCCAAGAGCGCAGAGATCAAGGCGTTAGCGGCCGAGGGCCTATCCATGGCCGCTATCGCGGCGAGGCTTGGCATCGGCAAGGGGTCCGTGCATCGGGCGCTGAGCGCAAAGGCTGAGTGAGAGGGTCCGCCTACGACGTAGCGGCGGATGCAGTTCCGCTTCCGTTCAGGGTCGCGCCTCGCTCACGGATCAGCGCCTGCTCTCGGCGGTTGAGGTCTTCGGGAAGGACGTTCTCAAGGATCGTGAGGACGACCATGCGTCCCTCGGAGGCCGCCGTAGCCAACTCGCGGTGCACCTGGCGGAAGCCCTCTGGCGATGCCTTGCGGTAAGGACGCTTATCGAGGATGCGTTCGACGTTGGCGCGGTACTCACGCATCGGGCGGCTCCGGCGCGTGTATTTGCCTACATAGCGTCGGATCGAGCCATCCGGGTATGTGATCGCCCACTCGTAGATGCCGGGCTTGTCGAGGGTAACGCCCTCCGGGATCTCGACCTTAGGGTTTAGCCGGTACTCTCTCGCCATTCGCCTGACCTACCACGAACGTCCGAGGGAGCAACTCTGGTCCAGCAAAGAGGCGCCTCGTTTCCGAGACGCCTGACAATACCTACCGTCCTCGAAGGAAGAAGAACCAGACCAGGATCAGGACGGGGATCGGAACGCCCAAAAGCCACAGTAAGCTACCCGTCAGCATTTTCTTCTCCTTGGTACTGCTTCTGCAACCTCGTGGTACGAAGATCCGTTCCTAGGAGGACAGCTCGTATCGAGCGGCCATCAGACCGATCACCTTTAGCCGAAAGTCCATGATGAGCCGTCCCAGTCGCGTTGCTCTGCCCTGGTACGCCGCGGAGCACTACGAGGCGCTTCGCCAGAGCCTGTCCGATGGCGGGAAGCTGCCGGCGCAGTACGAGGCTTGGCGGGCTTCCACCGAACAGGTCGAGCGAGAGGTGCAATGCAGCGGCGTCGAGGTCGTGCGCGTGCCGATCGAACCGGGCGTGTTCAGTGCATGGTGCGAGATCGCGGGCTTGCCTTCCGACGGTGCTGCCCGGGCCCGGTACGCTGCTGCAGCTCTGGAGCGCTGAGCGCTCCAGAGCAGGAACCACGAAGCAGGAGACGCATATGCGCGAGTTGTACGCCAGTTCGAACGGGGATCGCTGGGACCTGATGGTCGACGCCTCCTCAGGCCACACCTTCGTGCGTCACACAGCCAATGAGCCGTCAGGTGGGCACTTGGTCGACATGGCTCTGCCGATCTTCCTCAGCCTCGATAGCGGCGGCCCCGAGCACCAGGCTCTCTGGGGTTTGATCCGGACGCTTGTTGCGTAACCGAGACGCAGAACGAAGAAACCCGCCTCGGCCGGAGCCAGGCGGGCGAAGGATCGTTGAAGGCCTATCGGGCTCTACAGGCCGCCAGCATCACCTGAGCCACCGCCAGCGCTGGCGGCGCTGCCGGCGCGCAACGGCTGCGTAGCATTTCCACCTGCAGCAGAGTTCGAGGTGATTGTGTCGGCTCCGGTAGCGCCACGCGATCTAACCCGGGTAGGGCGGCCGCCAGTGTTGTTCTGCATGTTGGTCACGACGCCGCCACCCCGCTTCTTGGTCCGCGAGCATGCATCGGCCTCGGTGCTAATCTGCACGAGGACGAAGGAAGACAGCGCTAAAGCACACGTCGAAAGCATCAATTTTTTCATGGCGACTTCTGCTGTTCACAGAATGAAATCACGGCAAGCCAAGAGTTTCCGACGCGCCAAGTAGCGTTCGCTTCCTTGAAACGAGTGAGGCCTGCCCCGCGCAACACGGAACAGGCCTCAAGATGTCTTCACCCTACGTCCCACCCGGTCCAAGACCAGCAACCGCATCTCTGGGAGAGCATAGGCACGCTCCGCGGTAGCGTACCCTACGATCTAAATGCGACGAGCATCTTTACATCGCGAAGGGGGGGGCTAATCAATGTATTTGCCCGCAGCGCAGATCATAGTAAGGCACTGCGAGATCATCAGGCCATAAGGATTTCACGTGCTCGACACACCCGAAGAAAACGCGCTCCAAGAAACCGCCGTCGATTACGTGGATATTACCGCCGACATCGTCTCGGCCTACATCGCCAACAACTCCGTCCGGCCTGCCGAACTGAGTGAGCTGATTGCCTCCGTGCATCAGACGCTCAAGGGTCTGGGCGGGCCTGCTACGCCAGCCGCGGACCAGATCGAGAAGCCGACCCCAGCTGAAATTAAGAAATCGATCACGCCCGATGCCCTCATCAGCTTTGAGGACGGCAAGCCCTATAAGACGCTACGCCGCCACCTTACGATGCGAGGACTAACGCCTGAGGCCTACCGAGCGAAGTACGGTCTCTCACGCGATTACCCGATGACCTCGGCAACCTACTCGGCGCATCGTTCCGAGCTTGCTCGTTCGCTGGGGCTCGGACAGCAGCGGAGAGGCTGGAGCAAGGCTGCTGAGCCAGATGGGACAGTCTCAGAAGCGTCGGCCGAGCCGAAGAAGAAGAAGGCTGGACGAGCAGCTAAAGCCTCATGAGTGAAGTCAGCTGTCGGTAGGTATGTGACCGCCAAGCGACAGTCGATGTTTTACCTTTGTTCCACAGGTGGAAGGCCTCGCGCGGCGCCGTGCATGCAGGCAGATATGGTCGGAGCACACCCGCCTCTGGTCTCCTCCCATGCTGCTAGCTTCCCGCTCCGTCCTTCAGCAGCACCGTGAGGTCGCCGCCGTGATGGCGACCTACGGGATGTTCCTTGGCGGCATCCTGGTGCTCGCCTGGGCCATCTCCTGAAGATTGGACGCCCAGGGATGATACGCAGGTAGGAACGCTTCCGATCGCAAGTGCTTTGCTCCCCACGACATCCAGGGAGCGAAGCCGTGATCAACGCCGATAAGCCACTGCCCGGCGCCGACCTCCAGCCCATCGAGGATGCGCCGGAACAGCCTGAGAAGAAGCCGCCTACGATCCCGGAGGAAGACAAGCCGGAGATCAAGGACACTGAGGTGCAGCCGACTTAGGCCGACACAGTGCTGCTGCCTACCGAATGAACGAAGCCCCGGACCGCTTAGCGGCCGGGGCTTCGTTCATTGGTCGCGGGCTGAGAACCAATAGGGATAACATCAGCTGAGCCTGTCTCGGACGGGCAGGGGCGGAGAGAGCCGAGCATGAGCCAAGCGGTCGTGGCAAAACCTAAGGCGACGCCCTTCTGGTCGGCGCTGTTCACCGATCGACGGATCGCACCGGCCCTCGGCCTCGGCTTCACGTCTGGCATCCCGTTCCTTCTCGTCTACTCGACGCAGTCGGCCTGGCTCTCCGACATTGGGATCTCGATCGCGACCATCGGGCTCCTGAGCGAACTGACGCTTGCCTACAAGTTCAAGTTCCTGTGGGCGCCCTTCCTCGACCGGTACGATCCGCCCCTCCTCGGACGCTTCCTGGGCCGAAGACGCGGCTGGATCGTTGTCGCGCAGCTCGGCGTCATGCGGCATCCGCAGGCATCGCCTTCGGCGATCCTGCGCATCAGCTCGCCTGGACGATTGCCTTCTCGCTGGCCCTCGGGTTCGCTGGTGCAACGCTCGACCTCGTCATCGATGGCTGGCGCATCACCAGCGTGCGACCTCCCGAGAAGCAGGCGGTGCTCTCATCCTGGACGGAAATCGGCTGGAGGCTCGGCAATCTCGCAGCGGGGGCAGGCGCGTTGTTCCTGGCCGATAGGATTGGCTGGCGCGGTGCCTACCTGTGCATGGCCGCGCTGATGCTCCCGGGTATGCTGGCCGCCGTACTCGCGCCCGAGCCGCCCTCGGACAAAACTCCCCATCTAGCCAGATCAGGCTTCCTCGACACGATCTGGGCGCCAATCCGCGAGTTGCTAGGTCGGCTGGGACCGATGGCGCCGGTCATCCTATTGCTCGTCGCCGGTTTCCGTATGCCGGGCTACGTCGCGAGTGCGATGGCCATTCCGCTGTTCAAGCACCAGGGTTTCTCGAACACCGACATCGCCACCGTCACCAAGCTCTTCGGCTTCTGGATCGCTCTGGGCGGCACCTTCCTGGCCGGCGCCCTCATCCCGCGGATCGGCATGTTGCCGAGTCTCCTCATCGGTACCGTGGCCGGCTCGGCCTCGCATTTGAGCCTTGCCTACCTCGCTGCGCACGGGGGTGATGGCGGGACGGCGTTCTGGACATTTGCGGCCGCCGTTGGCGTCGAGGGCTTCGCCTACGCCTTCGCGTCGGTCGTGCTAATCACCTACATGTCGACCCTGGCATCGACGGATCATGCGGCAAGCCAGTTTGCGCTCCTGACGTCGCTCTGCGCCTTCCCGGGCAGCGTACTGGCAGGCTTCTCCGGCTTCGCGATCGAGCACACAGGCTTCACTTGGTTTTTCGTCGCGACGTCGTTGATCGGGCTTCCGGTGGCAGGGCTTGCCGTCTACGTCTGGGCCAAGGTCGGCATCTCCGACGAAGCCGCTCCACGGACCGTTCCGGGACATTGAAGTGGGTACATGGGCAACACGGCCTCGAACGCCGCTCATCCAGATAAGCGCATCTATGTTCCTTAAAGCGCGGCGCTGGCACGAGGCCGCGACCCGGGCGCCAGAGCCGACGAAGCCCTGGTGGCGCCGGCTGGCCGGCTGACCGAGGCTATGGATTGGCCTGCCTTCATCACCAGCACGAAGGACGTGCTGACAGCCGGCGCCGCGATATTCGCGACCGTCACCGGATGGCGTGCGCTCAACCGCTGGCAGACTGAGAGTGTCGGGAAGCGCCGCCTGGAAGTCGCAGGAGATGCCCTGGCAGGCTTCTACCAGATGCGGGAGATCATCAGATCCGTGCGCGCTCCCCACATCAATCGTCGGGAGATGACGCCGCCTGAGGGCGCCACAGACAAGAGCCGTCTGAACCCGTTTTACGGAATACAGAACAGGATTTCACAGCACTCCGAAGAAATCGGAGCATTTTTCTCAAGTAAGCACATATTTTCTGCGACCTTTGGTCCTGAATATGAGCAACCTTGGTACGAGATAAGCGATGTATTTCTAAAAATTAATATCGCCGTAGATGTTTTAGTAGCTAGCAGAGGCAAAGTCGGCGGCGACGATGGTCTAAATCCAGATATTTACCTTGATCTTACTCGTATCGTAGCCCGCAGAGATAGGGACGACGAAGTTGGGGCGCAGGTCGATGCTGCCGTCGCGGAGATGGAGAAGGTGTGTCGTCCGATCATGGGACGTTATGCACCCGCGCTAGAGCGAGATCGTCTATGGCGCCGCCGCCTCGGCGGTTAATCCTGGCCCAAGATGCGGGCTAGAGCAGCGGGAGCCCGAGCTTCTGAAGCTCCTGCTTGGCGTAGGCTTTCCCGAGTTCCAGGATGAAGCCGAAGCCGGCGCCGCCTACCTTGGAGGCACCTTCCTTCGTCTTTCGCCACACCGCGGGATCGCGGATAGCATCCACGAAATCGTGCCCCTTCCACGTCAGCCCGACAACCTCGATTTGGTTATAAGGCGCGTCTTCTCGCCATAGCGGCGAGTTTCCGCTAAGGTTTATAAGCTCTGCCTGTACCATGATAGCTATATGATGCTTGAGCTTCATAAGCTCATACATCTGATCGTCGGTTTCTACTTTCAGGGTGTCAAAATCGAAGGTATACCTTCCTTCCTCGATCTCGATCAGGATACTCCTAACAAGGTCCATATCCCGCTTCATCGCTTCCCCCGACGTGCTGCCGTGTGCGTGGCTCTGGCGGCGTCCCACGATGACAGTCGCGCACCGCCTGGGGTAGACCCCTGGCATGAGCGACACGAGCCAGCGCAGCGCCGACTTCCTCGCCGTCGTCGTAGAGAACGCGGAGCTTCGGCAACAGCTCGCAGAGGTTCAGGACCAGTGCATCGAACTCGCGGTCGACGCGGGCGAACAGCACGCCGAGAACGAGGCGCTACGGCGCCGGCTGGCCCAGGCAGAGCAGGAGCGCGATGATTGGCGCGCCGAGGCCGAACGGGCCCGGCGCACGGGCTGATCGTTGGGGAGCGCTCACAGCGCCCTCTTGGCTGCCCTGGGCCGCCAGGGTAGTTGCACCAGGCGCGACGCAGATGCCGGCCCCAGGGCCTCGCTCACGTCCCGTTGCCAGGGCTTTGGCGAGACCGCAGCGGGAGAGGGCAGGGGCCGCCTTGGGCGCCCCTGCCTGCCCCCGGCTTTGACGCCTGTGAGGCCCGCCGTTGGGGATGGGGCTGTTTCCCTACCCTGCCTTCCACGCGAGAACTTGGTCCCGGAGCTTAAGGTCATTCCGGCAATTACGGCACAGGTTCTGTGAAGGGCTCGCAAAAAAGCGCTCCGAAATTAATCTCGGAGCGCCGTTGTCTTGCCCTTCGGACCTTCATTCTCGGCTGGTCCTTCGTGCTCAGGGTGTCACAGGGACGGTACCAAAGCAGCCAGTGTGCTGGCTGTGAAGCCGATGACGAGAGATCCGAAGGGCGTCGACGGGTTAGTGAGTGTCTGGATCATGGAGAAAGCCTCTGCGCTGGGTGTGATGATGAAAATCATAACGACGGCGAAGAAGATCAAACCCCTCCATTTTGGGCTGCCTCGCACCGCGAGCACAGTCCATGGGACACCCCCCCTGCTCAGGACCGTAGTGAATATCGCAATCCGCGGCACAGCTTGCAAGTGATGCTGCCGCGAAAGTCGAGTGGATGCGTTTCTTGTAGTAAAAACGACGGTATTTCCGACATCAGGCTATGACGGGAGTCGTCCTGATCCGCTCGTAGAGCGGACTTGCGGGTCCCGACCCAACCCGGTCGCCTGGTTCACTACGGGCGCTTCTCCTAAGCGGTCGTTCGTCGGCCGTCCGGCAACCTCGGCTCGGGGTGGGTAT
>NZ_LMNL01000016.1 GCF_001422985.1 Methylobacterium sp. Leaf117 | reverse complement strand
CGCCACCACGCGCAGGCCGCCTAACCTCTCACCCCAGATGGACCAGAGCCTCCGCTCCTGAACACCGCTGAATGTCCCAAATCATCTGACGACGGACAACCGCCGAAGAACGGGCGTACCTCTCGCAAGAGATGCTCCTGGCGGACGGCGAGCTGGATCACCTCTCGGACTGGCACGACGGCCTCGGCAACATGGGGATGAGCGCCGGCTCCGGACGGAAGGGCGATCCGACCGAGGACGAGATGAAGGGCCTGATCGAGGACCTGGCGGAGTTCCGGACAAACGGACGGTGCACGTCGGGGGAATGGAACAGACTGATCCAGGGCCTGTGCATCGAACGGGACAGCAACGCCCGCATCCGGCGCCTGTTCGAGGAGGCCTCGGGCATCTCGGACGAGATGCTGTGGGGCCTGAAGGAATGTGAGGAGGCGCATGAGGAGGCGCGTGAGGCCATCGAGGCGCTGAACCAGCGTCGGGACGAGCTCCACAAGGCCGGCCGGGACTGCCCCCGGGCTCACATCAACTGGGAGCGGTTCCACCCCATCCCCGGGACGCAGTTGGCCCTTCCGACGCTGGGCGAGCACGTCGGCGCGCCCGAGGCCTAGAGCGTGATGACCCGGCCGGGGAACGCCTTTCGGAAATCGAGACCCATCAGGCCTGCCCCTGAACGATGCGCCGGGCGAACTCCAAGCCGGCCTTCCATCCCTTCCGGGCGGACGACGTCTGCTTGTTCATGAACAGGTAGTGGAGGGGGTGCTCCTCCATGTCGAACCCCTGGTCCTTGGCCCACGTCTCCCACGCCTCGATCTCCTCATCGGAGCACGGGTCCAGAGCCTTGGGAGAGATCGCGACCTCGGTGGTGACTGCGCCGACATGCTGCGCCTCGCGCCACGCCATGTACGCCTCCGGACCATTGAATAGATCCGTCCAGTGGGGGTGGATGAAATCGGACAGGACGCGCCCTGGCGGGATCACCTGCTCGACCAGGGTCAGCTTGCCCATGTCCTCCGGCATCAGCGTGACGCACGTGTTCATGAAGTTGACCTGCCGCGGCTCGCTCCCCTCAAACGCGACCTCGGCAAGTTGAAGAATGCCGGGTGAGCCGTCCTCTTCCCGGACGCGAATCCACCAGTTCTCGATGCGGGCGGTCATGCTGCGCTCCTGCCTTCATCCGCGACCTGCCTGCCCCTGTCGGTTAGCCGATAGGCGACCCGGCCCTCGAAGGGGACCTTCTCGAACAGCCCGAGGCCGGACAGCCATTCGAGAGTGCGGTCGGGCTTCTCCGGGGCGCAGACGCCGGTACGGTTCGGGTCGGCATCCGCCACCCGACGCATCATGGCGATCTCCTCAATCGATACCGCCGCGGTCCAGGTCACACGCACGGTTCCCGGTGCGCCCGGGCCCAAACCACGCAGCGGGAGATGCTGAGGCTTCGGAGGCGGAGGCTGCCACACGGCGCCGAGGTCGTGGCATTCAAGCTGATGCTCGTCGCGGATCTGACGTTCGGCTTCCTCGACCTCGTCCATGGACATGATGGCTAGGGTCGGCTTCCCGCCGTATCCGAAGTCATCCCATTTGAGGTCGGCTTCTTCGAGCACCTTGTAGTCGTTCTCGCGGTCGACCTCGCCCGCCCATTGCGTGTCGGTCCCCCGGAGGTGGATCTGCCGGGTCTCCATGCCGTCGGCGATGTGCGCGACCAGCTTGGCCGCCATCTTCGGCGAGACATCGGCGTGGTAATAATTCCCGCCCCCGTCGTACGGCAGGTAGACTACGAGCTCGTAGGAACCGTCGTCGACCGGCTCGATGTCCTTGGTGCGGAGCCACGCCTTCACGGCATCGTCGAGGCCGGTGGCGTCGAGGTAGCCGGGGCGGAGGTAGAGGGCGCGCTTCTTGGCGGTCTCGGTCATGTCTCTACCCGCTCCCCTTCGTTCAGCAGGGACACCGCCGAATCGAGCGCGATCCGAAGGCTCTCGATCTCCGCGGCCGCCTCTTCGATGATGGGACGGCACGAAAGGACGCCGTCGACCCGGGACCCCTTGTCCCCGAGGCGGGCGTCCATCTCGGCGACCCTCACCCGCAGGGCGAAACTCTTGCGGATGGTGGCTGCGCTCACGGTCTGCTCACCCATGGAAGGACCCCACCTGCGGGAGGGGCGCGACCGGGGTAAGCGACGTCTGCACCGGCCGTGTCGACCAGCGCACCTTGAATCCGCCTCGGTCGTCGGTGGCGAGGCAGAGCCCGACGTGCAGGGTCGGCACAGCAAGCCGGCCGCATCCCTGGAGCTCAGGGATGTGGCCGTCATGCGGCGTGAAAGGTCGCCCGCAGTCCGGGCAGACCAGGGCGATGGTTGGTTCATGCGCCATAGGTCGGGCACTCCGCTTCGGTGATGCCGGCTTCGTCGCAGCATTCCGAGTAGGGCACGCCGCAAGGGCACCGGGATTCCTCTGGGTAGCTCTCCTTCGAGACGCCCTCCACCTTCCACCGGTCGATCTCGGCCATGGTCTGCTTGACGTTGGCGTGCATCGTCTCGGGCCACTCGTCCTGGAACATCTCCCGTAGGCCGTTCCCATCCCGCCATGAAACCTTGAGCAGGTTGCGGAGCTCTTCCGGCGTCAGGGTGATGCTTCCCTCCGGGCGCCGAGCCCGTTCCTGATCGAGCAGGTCCATGAGCTCCAGCACCCGCAAGGCGAGCTCGTCCTTCGTGCGGTGCATGAGAGAGCGCCGGGTGACGCGCGAGGTGACCTCGAAGACGGGCATGTCAGAAGTCATTCCAGATGCCGAAGGGAAGCTCGGTGCGCTTCGTGGTGATGACCATCTGCCTATCTCCGTAGGCTTCCTGATCAAGGCCGACCTGCACCACGACCGGGCGTCCTTCCTCGTCCTGCGAAGAGACGAGGGTCGCCTCGAAACTCATCGGCCCATCCTCAAGCGACCAGAGGCCGTTCCAAAACGGACGGAGGTCCTCGACCGTGCGCTCGGCGTTTCCGTAGTTCGAGATGTAGCCCCAGGTCAGAAGCTGCCCCTTGCTCCCGCACTCGATGCCCTTGCCGGCGGAGACGAACTCAAGGAAGCGGATTGCCTCGGTGGAGGCGCGGTCGCGGTCCATGCCGGCGAGGACGCACTCGGCGAGGGCCCTCACGCCGGGGGCGTCGTTGATGCTGCCCTCCGGGTTGACCGGCAGCACGATGAAGAAGGGGTTGGAGCGGCCCAAGATCAGGACCTCCCCTTCGCGGCCGCGGCGGCGCGCTTGGCCGCCCGGTTGATCCCCGGTGGAATCCGCATGGGATGGGGGCGGGCCTTCCCGTTTCGGATGCGGTCGGCAACCCCTCTCCACGACTTGATCTCGTCGGGCGTTAGGCCTTCCTCGGGCGGCGGGGGCGTCTTGATCGTCACGCCGCGCAGGACTGCGAGCTCGGCCTCGTTGGCGACGCGGACCCGGATGCCAGCGATGGTGATGGGCGGCCATGCCCGGGGACGGCCTGCCTCGGGCGGGGCGTTGAAGGCGCGCTCGATCTTTCCGACGCGGGGATCGGCGAGGATCTCATCGAAGGTCGCCTCGTCCTCGGCGTACATGCCGGGCGCCAGGACGCCGGGCATCACCGCCTTGGTCACCGGATCGAGATCGGACGGCACGTAGTTCGGCTTGAACCAAGTCTTGCCCATGATCAGGCTGTCTTTCGATGCTGGTGGTGGATGGTTTCGATGTCTTCCTGCATCCGCTCCACGAAGCGGGCGTCGTCGGTCGCATCGCCGGGATGCTCCCCGTTCCAGCCCTCGCTGGATGCCTCGAAGCCCGCGCGATAGGCGGCAACAAGCCCGCGGTGCCGGACGAAGCCCGCCTCGTGCAGCATCTGCAGGGCGCGCGCGGGATAGGTCTCGGACCCTTGGCCCGTGCACTCCCACAGGATCTCCTGCGCGATCTCCAGGTCCGGCATGCCCATCAGCGTGGCGATGCGCTCGGCATCGGCGCGGTCCTTCTCCATCCTCATGGATGTGAGGGTCCGCTGCAGGGACTCGGCCTCCTCCCTGCTCAGGGCGAAGACGGAGCCGGCAAGGGACGCGATCTTGTCGGAGGCGACGGAATCGGAGTGTGCGTCGGACATGCGTCAGCCTCGCGAGAGTTCAGCGAGGAGTGACGGGACATCTTTGGCCGTTCGATCCGGCATGACGGGATTGGACCCCGCCACCGGCAGCCGCGCCCTCTCCATGGGCACCAGCCGAAAATACGCTCGCACCGTCGATTCGGGTAGGCGGCCGCGTTGACATCGAACGAAACAAGATGTTTCGTCGGTGATCCCCGGTAACGGGGGCAAACCGTTTTTCAGGTCCTGGGCGAAACCTCCGGACCCCCGGTTTCTCCCCTCCATGAGGGGGCACACCTACGACAGGCCCTGGCACCGCCGGGGCCTTCGTCGTTTCAAGGCTTGCGTTATTCAAGGCGTGTCCTATTATATCGGACATGGACGGCACGGATGATCCGGCCTCCATGAACCGGACGCAGGAAGCCGCATCATGTCCAAGCCCACCATCGACACTGCCATCGCCGCCTGGAAGGCCGCCGCCACCCAGGCGGACCGAGACCTCGCCGCCACGGCCATAGAGGAGCACATCGCCCACGAGACGCCCGAGGGCGGCGATTACGAGTTCGCGACCGCAGAGCTCATCGAGCGCCTCAAGGCCGAGTGCGGCCCGCTGACGGAGCCCGATGCCCGCACCTTTTTCATCGCGGTCCCCGGCGGTACCGGCACAGGCATCTTCGGCATCGGCATGACCGAGGAGGGAGCGCTCGCTGACGCCTACCGCGAATCCCAGACCCGCCCCGCCGCCGTCTCCCTTGACGAGGACGGCGACTGGGTCGTGTCCTACGAGGGAACTTACGATGCGTTTCCGACGGAGGAGGAGGCGAAGGAGCACGCCGCCAGCCTTGGCTTCGTCGCCCGTCCCTGCACCGAGCGCCTGTACGACCACATCGACGACCATGGCTGTGACGCCACGACGTTCAGGTGGGATCAGTCCGGCGCCCCGGGACGACCTGCTCGACGACGAAGGAGATGGCGACGGCGAGGTTGAGGCCTTTGACCGCCGCCTGTCATCGGCCGAGGGCTATGCGGAGGAAAGTGGGGTGTCCGTCGGCGAGGCGCTCCACGGGTGCCACCGCTACTAGACTAGCCAGAGAGCTACCATTCCAGGGCGGCCCGGTTGGGCCGCCCTTCCTCATGCGGGAACCCACGTCCATGCTCCTCGTCCTCCGCCCCATGACCCAGCCCGACGATGGCGGCGTATGCGTCGGTGTCCTCGACGGGGTGCCCCTGGTGTTCCATGGCCGCGTCGCAACCGCGGGCGACCGCCAGTACGAAGCCAAGGCCATCGCGGGCGAGATCCTCGAAGCGGTCGACGCCGCGGCGAAGGAGGTATTCGGGCCGGAGTGGGTTCAGGCCCTCGCGCTCGTCACCGGTCTGAATCCGCGCACCTGTCAGAGAGACCGCGTCGGGCGATACGGCCTCCCGGCGCCAGTCCTGCGTGCGCTCGGCGAGGCGGCGTTCGAACCCTGGCCCCGGGTGACCGGCGACCTGATGCTGGCCTGCGCACGGCTGATGAAGACGAACGCCGTCGAGAACCAGAGCACGCTACGCGGCGAGAGGCATCCTCGCTTCGCGGGCCCCCCGGCCGGCAGCCCAATCGACGTCACCATGGACACAATCGCCCAGCATGCGCGGGTCCTCGTTCAACGCCTCGTCTCCGAGCGCGCCGAGCATCGCGCGCCGGCGCTCGACGACGAATAACGAAACGTCTTCTTAAGGGGCGATGCTGTAGCGTCGCCCCTTCGGGACAGGCTCGGCCATGTCGGGCGCCCGCAACGTACGGACGCAGGAAACCGACATGCGAAAGAATTCCCCCCGAGACGGGGCGGGCGCGCCGTGCGTGCGCGACCTGCTCCTCGGCAAGCTTCCCCTTCGAAATTCTCACGCCCGGCACATCCAGGCGGTGATCCTCTCGATCTGCCCCGCGATCTTCGACGGGGGCCGCGAGATCATGCTGGCGCAGTGCGGGGGATCGCCCCCGTTCTTCGAGCTCGTCCGAGGACTGTGGCGGGCTGCGAACACCTGCCTCAACAACAAGGGCGACCGGATCGCCGCCGAGACCCGGTTCGCCAGCGATCTGTTCGAGGCTCGCGGAATCCTTGGCCGGATCACTTACGTCCACACGGCCATCGACAGGGACCTCGACCTCGGCCCGGACGGCCCCGAGGAGGAGTTTTTCGACACCGTGAGGCTCCTGCTCGCCGACCTAGGCGACAGGGAGGCGCGGGCCGAGACCGCCGACCTCGCATGGCGCCATGCCCGGCTGCGCGGGCGCGGCGAGGACGACCTGCTCTACTGCGCCGTCGGGGCCTCCCTTCACGCGGATGAGCCGTGGAGATTCCAGGAGTGGCGCCCCGGAGGCGGTCCTACCGGCTTCGTGCGCGATTGCATCGAGTTCGGACGCGCGGCCTTTACGGGCACGCTCCCGCAGGCCGAGCCGGAATGGGCGAAGGAGGCGAAGGCGAAGGCCGGCCTCAAGGCCATCGAGGCCGCCCGGACCAGCAGCGGCCCGTCGCTGCTGGTCCTGGCGACGACGGATCACCTGCCCGGGACGGCCAAGGCCGGCGAGGACCGCATCGGCGGTTCGAACGCGACGAACGCAACGACCGCCCGGTCCGAGTACGCGCCGTTCGCCGGCCGCCGCTGGCCCCTCGTCCGCGTGCCCGACCTCGCCCGGGCGCGGGAGATCCTCGTCGGCGAGTTCCCATACGCCGCCGACGTCGTCGATGCGGTGCTGCGGGACCTCGCCGGGCGGCCGCACGTCCACCTGCGCCCCATCCTGATCGTCGGGCCACCGGGATCGGGCAAGTCGCGGCTGGCCCGGCGCCTGGCCGAGGTCCTCGGGCTGGGATGGCAAATCATCTCCTGCGGCGGGGTCAGCGATTCGTCCCTAAATGGCACATCCCGCCAATGGGGGACCGGTCGCGCATCCGTGCCGCTGCAGCTCCTGAAGCGGCTTGGCATGGCGTGCGCGGTCATCGTCCTCGACGAGATCGAGAAGGCCGCATCGGGCAGGCAGAACGGCTCGATGCTCGACGGCCTCCTGACGCTGACGGCCGACCCCCAGAGCTTCTTCGACCCCTACGTCGAGCACCCGGTGGACCTGTCGGGGATCTCCTGGATCGCCACGGCCAACGAGCTGACAAGCCTGCGGAAGGACCACGGGGCCCTCGTCGACCGGTTCCGGATTTTCTCCATGCCGTCTCCCCGGCGCGAGGACCTCCCAGTCCTCGTTCGCGGGATCATGGCGGAGATCCGGTCCGAGCGTGGCCTGGACGAGCGCTGGCTCCCGGACCTCGATGGCGATGAGGAAGCCCTGATCGAGCAGCATTTCGACGGAGGGAGCGTGCGTCGCGTCCGTCGGCTTTGCGAAACCATCGTAGCGGGCCGCGACGGCCTGGCCCCCCGCCACTGATCCCGAACAAGAAATTTCACCATGCGTTCCACAACGGTCCCCGGCGAACACGGCGCCGCCCTCGTCGAGCTCTGCCAGCGTCACCTCGGCGCCGAGGCGCTCGCCGGGCGCGTCTCCGTCGATGCGGCCCGCGTCTGCGGCAGCCACTTGGAGGCGCTTCAGCTTGCGGTTCGCCACAAGGCGATGACCCCGGTCGAGGCCGCCCAGCAGGCGGCCGAGGCGCTGGATCTCGCCCTGGAGACGGGAGGCCGCGAGCATGTGCGTCCCTGACCTCCACGCGACGGCGGATCGCATCCAGGCCGCATGGCAGATGGGAAGGAGTTGCCGTCTCGTCGCGCGCGGGTTCCGGGCGAGGGTCATCTGCGCGGCGCGCCTCGTCGATGCCGGCATGCTGCACCCGGAGGCGGCGATGCGCATCGCCGCCGAGGCGGAGAGCCTGGCATTGGCGTTCGCCCCCCTGCCCATGTCGCAGCGGTGACGGACGTCTACCGCAACTTGAGCCGGCGCTGCTGGTCCGTCCGCGTCAGAAATCGGGTCGTCGGCCACGTCCCATCACTGACTCTCAGGGACGTCCGGTTCGTCGTCTCGCTCGCCGGTGTGCGCCGAATTCGGCTGCGGCAGGCCCGCGAAGTGGTCGCCATCGCCCGGGGCGTCCCCGCCGAATGCGGCCTCCCGGAAGGCGCGCTGAGGGTTCGGTTCGATCCCTACCGGTCCGACGAATTCACGCTTCCCGACGGCAGCCCGATCCGCGCGGCCGCCTCCGTGTCCTTCCTGCCCGACGGCTCGTGCTGGGCCGTCCCTATCCCACATGGAGATCCATCATGCGTAGCGTAGCCGTCGCCATCCTCCTCGCCCTGATCACCACCGCCGCGGCCGCGGACACCGGCCCATGGTCGGCACCGAACTGGTACGTGTCCGTCAGCCAGAAGACTGGCCCGTTCGTGCACACCACGGGGATGGCAGTCACCTCGAACCAAGCGACCGGCAAGGACGACGTCGAGGTCATGTGCCAGATCACCGACACGCGGCGCCCGCAGGACGCCATCGTCGTCCGGAGGAAGGGCACGGCCCAGATGGCGCAGGGTCTGTGGTGCGGCGGCGCGTCCGACCTTGGCACTTGGTGCCTCAGCCTGGAGACCGGCGCGAGGATTGAGTGGTTCGAGAAGACGCCCTGCGCCAAGGGCGTCGCGGAGTTCTCAACGGGCGACTGAAACGCTAAGGGCCTGCTCCAGCGATGGAAACAGGCCCAAAGTGTAGTGAAGTGGGCTGAGCTACGTTTTAGTTACGCGACATTCCCGAAGAGATCCGCAGACGTCACGGCCTTCAGGTTCTGTCGCCTCCACCGCTTCGAGAGGTAATCCAGGCCGTAGGGCGTGATGAACGTCTGCGCCCCCAGCGTCTCCCCAACGGCGGCCCGGACGACGAAGACACCCAGCTTGAGGAAGGGCGCCTTCGGCACGAGGCTGCCTCCTTGGTAAAACAGGAATCCGTCAGCCTTCAGCCAGGCGACGAACCCGTTGGCGGGGGCCCCGATGGCCCGGGCCGCGTTCTGCAGGCCGTAGTGGCCCTCGCTGTTGAGGAAGGTGTCGTACGCCTCCACTTTCGGGGCGGCCACGGCGATGACGGCGTCCTTCGCGATCAGGGCCTGATCCTGTTGGGCGACGGTCGCCTGGAGGACGAGGTTCTGCTGGGCGTAGTGTCCGATGACGCCCAGGACCTCCAGGGCCGACGCCGGGTCCTTGAACAGGGCCATCACGTCCATCGCAGACGGCGCCGCCGGGGCGGGCACGCCATAGCTCCCGGTCTTCCGGATCGACGGGAGGACCTCGTGGAAGACCCACCTTTGGAACCGGGCGATCCGGTCGGCCATGGCGACGCCGAGAGAGGCGACCTGCCGGCGCGAGGCGATGGCCCTGTACAGGCCCGGCTCCGTCACGATCAGGATCTCCTGCGGGCCACCAGGGGTCTGCACTGAGTGCAGACCCTTTTCGTCGTGGTCGAGCTTACGCGTGAGGCCCGACGATTCCTTGTGACCGAGCTCGCGGGCGATGTCGCGGGCGTCGAACACGGGCTCGCCGTCCCGGGCGTAGATGCGGACGGGCCGGCCATCGAAGCGGAAGCCGGAGGCGTCGAGCCCGGCGGTGATGGGGACGAGGGCGCTCATCAGTTCATCCCCCGCAGGCGGATGGACCGCGCCAGGGAGGCGCGCCTGTTAGCGACGACGGCCCGCTCTTCCCAGAGGCGCTCGGCCAGGAACGCGGACTGGTCTTCCACGACCATCGCGCGGAAGGCCTTCAAGGCGGCCTTCAGGTCGTCGTCGGTTCTGTTATCAGTGGTCTTGGCTCTGGACACGGGTGAACTCCGGTCTCGGGTGACTACGACCTGCCGGGGGGTGGTGCCTCCGGCAGGAACGTCCGACGTGGTGAATCGGCGTTAACCGTATTGTGGGGCCGGGGAATAAAAAAAGCAACCTTGCTTATAAACGGACGCTGAGGCATGCTGTAACGCATGATCACGAATTCTCAGTGTCGGGCCGCGCGGGCCCTGATCGGCGTCACGCAGGGCGATCTCGCCGAATGGGCGCAGGTCAGCCAGGGCACCATCGCGAAGTTCGAGGGTGGCCTGAGGACGCCGTTCGCGCCGAACCTAGCGGCCCTGCAGCGGGCCCTGGAGGAGCACGGCGTCGTCTTCCTACCGGCCACGGATGACCGGGGGCCGGGCGTCTGCCTCGCATCCCCTACGGCCTGAGCCCGGCTGAAACCTCAGCCCCTCACGCCCGGGCGCGCTTCATCAGGTAGGCCGGTCCCGCGCCCCACCGTTCCTTGCAGATCGCCGGACCGTCGGCCCCCTCGTAATCGAGCAGGCGCTGGATCTCGGCCCGGGTCGGGCGGTAGCGAAGCTTCTCTTCCCACGAGATGTCCCAGGCCGCGGGCTCGCCCCGGGCGCATCGAATCCGCGACAAGCGATTGCTCACCAGGCCTGCGGTGACGCCCTTGCTCCGTGCATAGGCCGCGACGGAACCGGCGGCCGCGACCCCGGCCTCGACCTCGCTGTCGTCGAGCTTGCGTTCCCGTTGGCCCCTCATGTCAGGCCGCCATCCGGTCGACGCCGAGGTAGCGGTCCCAATCGAACGCCGGCCACCATCGGAGGTCGTGGGACCGGTACTCGGGGACCGGGTCGGCGAGGATGCCGGCCCGGAGGATGCCCGCCAGGGTGAGGAGGAAGGCGACGTCGCCCTTGCTCACCGACGCCTCCCGCCCGGGGGGAGCCGGTTCAGGGCATCGGTGTTGTCCTCGGTCGCCTTCGTGTTCTGCCGCGTGATGCGCGTCAGGTCCTCGATGGATTCCCGAAGATCGCCGATGCGGGACTTCACGTCCGAGAGGGCCTCGTGGTCGTCGGGGTGCATCCGCGCCACCAGCGTCCTCGGGGTGAACGGAGACGGCTCAAGGGTGGTCGTGTCCGAGACCCTGCGCTGCTTGATGATGCCGCCGAGGACGCCGAGGAGAGCGGCGCCGAAACCCGCCATGCTGGCGATCAGGGCCTTCCAGGGCTCAAGGGCGGTGAGGACGCCGGTCAACACGTTGCTCACGGCGCGAAGCTCCTGGGCATGGGGGCCGGGGGCGAGGCCTCCAGCATGGCGAACACCCGACCGGCGACGACGATGTCCCGGCCGGCGCGGAAGGCGGAGCGGATGTCGGAGACGGCCAACGCGGCCGAGAACGCGGCGCCGATGCCGAACGCCCCGATCCTCGGCACCCAGAACAGGACGGCGATGTAGGCGTGGAGGGTCGCGCCGATCAGGGCGGTGATCGCCCTGAGGAGAGGGGTCTGCCGCCAGTGCCCGTTGATGGCCAGCGCGGCGATGCGCACGATGGCGATGGCGCCGATCAGCACCGCCCATTCGCTCTCGGGCATGATGGCCGCGAACCTGTCCCAGACGGCGCCGGTGGAGAACGTCTTGCCCGGCAGGGCCAGGGTCAAGGCGATGAGCGCGTCCGTCCCGGCGCAATGCCATTCCAGCGCGCGCGAGGGCGTGAAGACCGTCGGGATGCTACGGATCGACCTCATCTGACCTTCCTCCCGCGCAGGGTCCGCCTCACCGCGGCGAGCTTGCTGCGGCAGTCCTGCCCGGCCGCGCGCTCGTCGACGTAGGCCGGGGCCAGCGCGGACTGGGGCGCGTCCTCGTCCAGCAGCGCGGGCTGGGCCCTGCAGGTGAGCAGGCGGTCGGGGACCGGGGTCGGGTCGACGACGACGCGCTGGATGATCGGGCGCGGCGCTTCGAGCACCGGCTTGACGGTCGCGCACACGATGCGATGGCCCGGAATTGGCCCTTCGAAGGAGCGCGGCACGCAAAAAGTGTTACGGGGTATGCTGCCCTTGGCCGACGGCCAATGGCGGCGAAAAGGATTATTTCCGCTTCGCCCCTCCCTTCAGTGACTGGCCCTCGATCACTCTCTCCGCAGGGAGGCTCGCCAGACACCATCTCCTGCTTCGATGTCCCTGGGTACCGCCACACCCCAACACTCCCCCGTGGCGGCCTCGCCGGCCACCCTACCGGACATGCCCTTCCGGCCTGGACCCTGGATAATCGATCCTGTCCTTCAAGTATTGCCCAAGGATAGCAGCCGTACCGTCCGGGTTTGACCTTGCTGACGACCCGTGTACCATCCCTGCATCGAAGTCGGCGACAGTCGTGGCAGAGGTGCCCCGCGGCTGAGCCCAGCACAGGGACCGTCGTGACAACCCCGAAGACATCCGGAGGCCAGGCCTCCACCCCCGCGCAGCCCGTGGAGGGCCGTCGCTGGTCCTTCCAGGTCGATCAGCTCACATACGCTCGCCTGCTCCACCCCAAGGGCGGAACCGGCCAGGTCGCCTTCGGTGGTCCCAAGCCCGGCCGCAAGTTGGGTCCCGATGGCAAGCCCATCTTCACGTGGACCGACCAGCGCTGGTCTCCCCACGCCCTCGCGACCCGGACCCCCGCCCTCGGCGGCGCCCGGTTCATGTCGATGGCGTCGTATCGGTGTCATCAGCGGGGCGAGCCCAAGCCCTCGAAGAACGAGGCCAACATCACCGCCATCGGGTCCAACTGGCTCGACCTCGACACCTACGCGACCCATGAATGGCGCGACGTCTCCCCGGAGGAGATCCGGGAAGTCATCCTCAACACCATCGAGGACATGGGCCTGCCTGTGCCGTCATGGATCGTCTTCAGCGGTCGCGGGCACCTCGTTGTCTGGCAGTACCCGGCGCAGGCGTGGCCGCTCATCGGAACCCGCTGGAAGGCCACGCAGCGCATCCTGCACGAGCGGTTCCTGTTCCTGGGGTCCGATCCGAGCGGCAGGACGGCGACCAAGTGGTTCAGGTTGCCCCAGACCAAGAACGAGAAGTCCGGCCTGCAGGTGTCGTTCGCCTGGCCCCATAGCCTCGCGGACATCCAGCGCACGAACTTCGACGCGTTCACCGCCGCCGTCCTCCCCCATGCCCGCCAGTCCAAAGACGACAAGGCCAAGGCCAAGGCCGAACGGATCGCCAAGGCCGCCGCACGCGCCGCCCGTCCCCGCCGGGAAGGCCAGCATGGTGCCAAGCTCGGCGGCCGGTCCTACTGGGGCACGCTCCGTGCCGACCTGGAGAAAGTTTTCGCCCTCCGTCACGGGAACGGTCCCATCCCCGACGGCGGCGGCCGAAACGCGATGATCAAGGCGTTCGCGTACGCCGCCGCATGGGATCTGCCCGCCAGCGACCTTGAGGGTTACGTCCGGTCCCAGGCGGCCCGCTGCGGCCTCTCCGAGGCCGAGGCCCTGGCCAAGACGGTGACGATCCGGAAGCGGGCCAAGGAGGCTGCCGAGGGCATCCGCGTGCTGTACCAGGGACGCAAGGTCGACCCCCGCTACCGCCCCGCGCCCCGGACGTTCTGCGAGGACCTCGGCATCACCACGGCGGAGATGCGCAAGGCCGACCTGCGCATGCTCGTCGATTCCACCCGGCGGAAGACCAACGCCGTCGGCCGCGTCATCACCGCCCGCCGGAAGGCTGGCATCATCGACCGTGACGTCCAGCAGGCCACCCGGCGCGCCGTCGGCAAGGCCGCCCTCGACATGCGCGCCGTCGGCCTGACGAACGCCGAGGTGGTGCAGGTGTTCGACCTCCCGAGCCAGCGCTACCTCGACACATGCCTGAGGGACGCCCGGGCCATAGCGGCCATCGGCGTCGTGACCAAGAAGCCCAAGACCAAGCGCGTCCAGAAGGCCGCCCCGTCCCCGAGCCCGTCATCGAATCCGTGGCCGTCGACGCCGATCCCGACCAGTCCCAGGGCGCACACGAACTGTTACGGGCTACTAAGGCGAGTGCTCCTGCCGGTGACGCCGTGCTTGTGGCCCGCATCGACAGGTCTTATGATCTCGGCGTCACGATGGTCGGCACCTCCCTCCACCGCAGACAGACGCCCGCTGCGCGCCATCCGGCCCGGCGGGCGTCTTTGCGTCTGGTGGAGGCGTGACGATGCCGATCATGTCGACGATGGACGAGATCCGGCTGCACCAGCGCCAGCGCACCGCCATCCGCGATGGCTGGTACGGAGGCCGCCCGGCAGTGTCACCCCACGGTCGCCGGATCTATCGCTACGGGCAGGTCCATCACCTGACCTCCGTCAAGGAGGCCCTCCATGCGCCGCCCCCCCATGACGAGGGCCGGGCCTATCTCCGCCGCGTGCTCACGGAATGGCGCACCACGCATTCCGTCGTGGCGACGCATGACGATGCGGCCGGAGGCCCCGTCCGGCGCGCCCTCGTGGCAGCCGGCTTGGCTCTGGCCGATCCCGGCGTGGACGGGCAGGAGCGCGCCGACACGCTCGTGATCATCGCGACGACGTGGTCGCATAAGCATATCGACGGGGGCATCGCGAAACTCGCACTCAGCCCCGTGGGACCGTGGGACATCCGCAAGATCGGGATGCCGGGGCCAGACTAGATTTCAACAACACGATTTCAACAACACGTGTTGTTCAAACAGTTGGTTATGACGTCGATCCTGTTGGGGGCTTCATCGGGCGGATCGACCGATGGCTCATGTGTGACGCGTCCGCTTGTGGCTTGCATGCCCCCGTCGAGAATGGAGGCGTCCCCTACGGAGCCCTCCGTCATGACCACCGCCCTCGACATCGCGACGATGCTCACGTCCTGCCCGTCCCCGGGCTCGCCCCTTCCCATCCCCCTGGAGAACCCCTCGGCCGAGCGGGCCCGTACGCGCAGGGATGCAGCCGAGCGGAAGCGTAAGGAGAGGGCGAAGCGCCGTGAGGCAGGCCTGCCAGACCCGCGTTCCGTGGACAGCGCCATCGCGCAGGCGGTCGCAACCATCCTCATGCAGTCGTCCATCCCGGCACGCATCCAGCAGACGAAGACCCTGGATGGCATCGCGGTCAGCCTCAAGTCGATCATGGGCGAGGCAATGGCCATCCTCGTCGAGGGACGGAACCAGGTCCCGGCAGGGGCGAGGCAGGCCCTGATCGACAGGCTCGGACTCGCCGGCTGAGGAGCGAACCGTCCCGGCGGTATGCGTTGCCGTATTCATGGCCAGTCAAGACCGTGGAGGCATCGTTAAGGGAGCACCTCCCCATTCGGGGGCTGACTGAGTGTACGACCACCGCAATAAGGGCGCCGCGTTCGGCACCCTGCTAGAGCTGCGTCCGCTCAGGTTGGGTCATAAGCGTCGTAGCCTGCGGCGGTGATGTAGTTTCGGCATTCGGTTGGGCTGAAGGCGGCAAAGGCGTCCCTGATGGCCTGGCAGAGGTCTGGGACGGTGCGCGCGGCGGCCGTGCGCAGGAGGGCTTTCAGCTTGGCGAAGGCTTGTTCGATGGGGTTGAAGTCCGGCGAGTAGGCGGGGAGGTAGATAATCCGCGCGCCGGCCGCCTCGATGGCCTCGCGCACGCCGGCGACCTTGTGGACATTCAGGTTGTCGAGGATGACGGTGTCGCCGGGCTTCAGCACAGGAGCCAGGGTGTCGGTGACGTAGGCCCTGAAGCGCATGCCATTCGTCGCTCCGTCGAAGACGGTCCTGGCGATCAGGCCCGTGGCGCGCAGGGCGGCAGTGATTGTGGTGGTTTTGTAATGCCCATGGGGCACGGCGATCCGGCAGCGCTCGCCGCGCGGAGCACGACCATAGCGGCGTGCCATCTTGGTCGTAGCGGCCGTCTCGTCGAGGAAGACCAGGCGATCCGGATCAAGATCGAGTTGGCGCTCGAACCAGTCCTCGCGCGCGGCCTTCACATCCGACCGCTCCTGCTCGGCCGCGTGGACAGCCCCTTTTTACGGGTGATGCGGTGCCGGGCGAAGAAGCGCGACAGACTGCTCGTGCTTGCCCGGACGCCGCGTTCCGAGAGCCTGTCGCGGAGCTCACGCAGGAAGGATTGCGGATGCTCTTCGTAGGTCCGAAGGATGAGGGCCGCCTGCGCTTCCAGGCGCTGCGAGTTGCGGTCGCCGCCCATCGGCTTGGGCGCAATCTGCCCGTCCTGCCGGTAGCGTTCGTGCCACCGGATCGCGCTGGCTGCTCCGATACCGAAGCGTTTGGCCGCCTGACGCCGCGATGCGCCCGCTTCAATCGCGGAGACCACACGTGCGCGCAGATCGACCGACAGGGCTGAAGGCATGGCAATCCTCCCTCACAAGCCCGCTCATTGAACCACACGCAATCCAGACTGCCTACCCCAAGCGATTCAAGCCGCCAGGGCACGGCTCTAGTGGCTCCTGGCACGTGAGCCGTTCCCTTCCGCCTGAGAACCTGCTCTGATACCGTTCAAGCAGAACGGAGCCTAGCTATGGCAGTTCTTCGTAATCTCCGCGCACAGGTAGATAGCGATTCTACAGTGATCGCTTTCGTGTTTTCCGTCATTGCGGCTAGCTGCGCCGTAGTCGTGTACGGGGTGCTCTGGCCGTAGACGGGCAGGGTCAGTCTTCGAGGGCGGCACGGCCGTTGTGTGGTGGCGGCATGCTGTCGGCTGGACCTCTTCCCTCAGTCCTTTTTCTGCGTCTTCGAGTAGCGGTTGATCGCTGCCTGACATCCAGGCGAGAGCTTGAATATGTTCCGCTTGAAGCAGGCTTGCACCTCAGGCCTGCCCGGACCCCGAGCTCCTGGGCTGCGGGCGCCGGCAATGGAGCGAGCACAGAAGGTTGCCAGCGCAACATCTTTGCTTGATTGCATTGCATTCTATCTCGCCAGCCAATTAGCTGTCACAAATAAACAAGCAGTTTTTCGGCGGCATGTTACAGTGGCGGCCGCCGTGATTCGGTTTAGTGCTTCCGATGTAATCAGCCGGCAACGCGCGGAGGGCTCGTCATGAAGTACGTCCTGGTCGCTTTCGGTTTCTTCGCGTGCCTGCTCGCATACGTCCCGACGGAGGCAAATGCCTTCGTATGCGCTCGCGGCGTCTATCGGGCCGGGTGCGTCGGCCCTCGTGGTGCGGTCGGCGTCCGGCGCGGATACTACGGACCGCGTGCGGTGGGGGTCGTCCGACGCGGATACTACGGGCCGCGGATGGTCGGGGTGCGGCGCTTCCAGCGCTGGTAGTGCCCGTTACTGCCTCTTCGCCCTCAGCGTGACAAGAGGGGCTGCGGTTACAGCAGCATTCACTGACTGCGAGCCGAGTGCCTCACGCGCTCTAATCATGGCTGCGCAAAGCATGTGGTTTAACCAACCAGGCGGCTGTGTGCGAGAGGAACCCCCTGCGGTCTGTCAGACTCGAACCTCCAGGGCTTGATTAAGCGTGACATTTGAGTGGGGACGGATAACTCTGGGCAGCTTGCAAGCGTTTCCGAGAGACGCCTTCAAGCGGCGCTTCGTCTGCGCCGGGCCACCTCTAAGGTTGACGCAACAGACGATTTTGATGCGTGCTGACCCAATCCCGGGGAGGCTGCATGAGTCAAGCGTCACGATGGACAGCCGCTTACGGTGCCCTTCTCGTCCTCCAGACCGCGGTGGCTTCTAGCCTGCTCTGGATGATCCTGCCGATCTTCCGACGGATGGTCTCTCACATCGGAGAGCCGCAGGATCTTGACCCATGGCGTCTCGCGATCATCGTCGGCGGCGTTGTCGTCCTACAATCCTGCTATTGGGTGAGACTTCGTTACGTGCCGATCTTCGTGCCGTTCCGGAACGTCCTCGTCGGACACCTGCTCCAGTTTTCCAGTCGCGCAAGCTTCTTCTTCGGCGGTGCGTTTTTCTCGGTAGTCTTCTTCAGGCACGTGCCTGAACTTGGGGTACTCCCGCCGTTCGGCCAAGCTGCTGCCAAGGGGATCACAATCATCGCGATCCTGTTCGCTCTGTTCTGTTACTCGCTGGAACTGGAGCGGCTGGGGAAGGCCATCGAGGAGCCGCCGATCAAATGTCGCTAGGACGCGGGGTCGAGTGTGTCAGTCTGCGTGGACGACACGAGGCGTGGTTTGGAAGCAGCCTTCGACGGCGCCTCGATTGCGGCCTCCTTGCCGAGGCGGCTCTCGATGCTTGCGCGCGCTTGCGCAATGATCCGCTCGATGAACTGAAAGTGGTCGCGCTCGATCTCGCCCGCCGCGAGCCTCTCGAACAGCCACTCCGTCATGCCTTCGAACTCCGCGTCGGCGGCAGCCAGCTGTTCGGCTGTGCCGGTTTTGATCACCTGAACCAGTTCAACCACCCGGCGCAGTTTGGCGCCTTCTTCATGGCTGCGGCGCAGCCGGCGCCGCGACGCGATCCAACCCACGAGGGGCGCGAAGATGGCACAGACCATGACGGCGAGCCAGTAGACGTTGACGGTCTGGTCGAGCAGACTTTCCTGTTCACCGTTCAGGTAAGCCAGCGTCCCGGGATGGACGGGGAGCAGTGCGGACCTCTCGGTCTCAGGCGCCTCCATCTGGCCTGCAGCCGGCAGCGTGGCGACGAGCTTCGCCTTCGTGGTCAATAGGAGCCGCGTGATCTCGCCAGCTACGCGGTCCGGCAGCGAGGCGCGCGAGACGAGCAGAGTGCGGACGGCGAAGGTGTGGATCGCCTCATCGGGTTCGCTCGGCGTTCCCCCATAAGTCCCTTGCTTGATCTCGATTGCCTTGTAGGCAGGTACACGGGCGACAATGGCGTCTGCTTCCGCAATGTCGAGGTAGGACGGCTTCGCCTTGAAGCTCTTCCGGATGCCGGCGAAGGCGTCCGGGATCAGCCCGGGTCCAAGCGGGCCAGTAGCGAGCGCGGCGATCACCCGCTTCGCCTTCAGCGCGGGTCCGAATTCCGCCGCCGGCATCTCGATGAGATCGGCCTCGCGTAGGCCGTAGAATGCGCTGAAGGCTCTAAGCAGGCCGGGATCGACTCCCTTCGCCATCGCGACCTTCTTGCCCGCAAGCTCGCTCACGTTCTCAATCTTGGACTGTGGTGGCAGAAGAACCGCGACCCCGTCTTGCCGAAGCACAAAGATCGTTCGTCCGTTCGCGGCCGCCTCGTCGTCGCTCCTCACCACGGCAAGATCGACGCGGCCTTCCGTGAGCGCCTCTCCACTTTCGGACAAATTGTCCGTCGGGATAGGGACCAAGCGGATGAGGGGATGCTCGGCGGATAGATCGCGGATGAAGGCGGCGAGCACCTTCTGCCCGTCGCTTCCGACTGGGCCGGTTGCCAAGGTCACAGTGTATCTGGCTGAGACGAGCGAGGGGTAGCGCGTCAGGGTGTAGGCGCCAGCCCCTATCCCCGCGAAGAGGGTGCCCACGATGGCCACGATCTTGAGGAAGGGCTTCATCGCGCGCTGGGCTCGACTGGCACATCGTGGGTTGGTCGGATCCGCCAGAACTCCAGCACCGAGACCGCCCCGACGGCATAGGCGGAGGCCCACAGGACATTGACGAGCCGCGTGACAAAGGCCTCGCCGCTACCGCCTGGCAACGGTGTCATTCCGAGGCCCAGCAGGAGGATGAAGGTTGCGAGAGCGATGACGTAGATCGGCGCACGCTGGCCGGCGGTCGCGATGCGGCCTGCGAACGCGAGGGTTGCCGCGAGGCACACCATCACGAAGAACGGGAAGGTGTCGTTCAGCAGGATCAAGTTGTAGACGACGGCCGCTGCCAAACCGCCAATGAGGTTGCCGAGGATCAGGCCCAACGCCGCATGCCGCCCCTGCAGGGGATTGTGCTGACGGAGCAGGTTGACGATCACGATCAGCACGACGACGGCGAGTTCTGATGCGACGAGAACGAACCCTGTCAGGACTGGCATCAGGACGAGCGTGTTCAGGAGCGCCTCCCGTGCCGCCTGAGGCGGGCTGGGAACATTGGAGGCGCCTGCCGACGCCTGAGGTGCGGTATCGGTCGCGTCTCCGGGGAATACCGCGAACGCGACCCATGCCGTCAGCACCGCCACGAAGCCTGCGGAGACGAGCACACCAGCAAATTCCACGGCGGCGTCGGGCGACGCGACGGCGAGGACCGGCAGGGAGACCACCGAGATCTGGAGGAGGAGCGTCACGAGGTTCGGTGCGCCCCTCAGGTGGGCGTAGAACGATAGGTAGAGCAGCAACGCGAGGGTAAGGATCAACGCGGCAGGGTGGCTCAGGAGTGACTTCGTGATCGCGAGGACGAATCCCGTCGACAGTCCGATCAGGAGCACGAGGGCGAGGCCCTGGCTCAGGCTCGGGGGCTGCCGCAGCTTCGTGAGCACCTGCGCCGTCAGCAGCGGCGCCAGGAACGTCGCGTCCCACCCGACCGCCTCGACGAGCGCGAAGCATGCGGTCACGCCGAAGGCGAGACGGAGCGCGGCGCGGCGCGCCCTGGTAGGTTCTCGTTCGCTCGTCAGGTCAGTGGACATAGGTCAGAAGCGCCACGAGCCGCATTCGGAACCGCCCGATGGTGTTCATCACAGGGCTGTCGTGGGGATAGACCATCACGTTTGCTTGCGAGCCGACCCGCAGGGGACGGGTCTCCCGGTCGAATTCGATCCGCACCGGCATGGGCTGGGGCGTTCTGATCCAGCCGCTCTGGCTGCGCGGGCTTGGCAAACCGGTGCGGGCATCAATGCTGCGGTTTCCGACGCCGTAGCCGAGGGCCGCGACCCGTCCCGGCATCACCCGCCCTGGGAGGATATCGAGAACGATCTCGACAGGATCGCCGACCTTGATGCTCTCAAGGCTGTTCTCGCGGAAGGCAGCCTCGATCCAGACCTCGCGCAGGTCGATGTAGGTCATGGCGGCCTCGCCCTTGCCGAGCACCTGACCGACCGCAAGCGAGAGATTGGTGACACCGCCGTCGGAGGGCGCAACGACCGTGGTGCGTGTAAGGTCGAAGTTCGCCTGCTCCAGCGCGCCAAAGGCCTCCCGGATCTGGGGATTATCCTTGCCCTGCGGCCCAAGGGTTTGCTGGGCCTTCTCGACCTCGGCTTTGGCCTGGGACACGCCTGCCTCGGCGGAGTCGAGCGTCGTCTGCGCCTGCTGCTGACGGGCTTGGGCATAGACGCCCTTCTTGACCAGCTCGAAGATGCGTCCCGTCTGCTCGCGCGCATTCTCCCGCTTCGAGACCGCGTCAGCGAGCTTGGCCTGCGCCGATGCAACGGCCGCCGTCGAGGCCCCGATAGACTGCCCCGCGGCTTCGAGCTTCGCCTCGGCGCGCCGAACGGCAAGCGCGTATTGATCCGGATCGATGCGGAAGAGGACCGAGCCGGCCTCCACGCGCTGGTCGGTGTGAACGCTAACCTCGGTCACCCTGCCGGCGACCTCCGGGGCGATCCGCACAAGGTAGGCCTGGACGAGCCCCTGTGAGGTGTAGGGCGTTTCGCGATCACCGGCGATGCCGTAGGCGAAGAGGACCGCGCCCAGCGCCACGACCGCCAGGGTGACGCGGCGCACCGGGTTCTTCGCGGGGCTTTGCCGCTGCGCGGGAAAGTCCGGCACGGAGCCGTCGCCCTCGCGATCCGCTGACATCCGGGCCATGGCTGGAGCGATCTTTCAGTTGAGCTTCCGATAGAGCCGCACGATCGCCTCCTCGGCGACGAGCATCGTCACGACGACCACGATCAGCGTCACCATTCCGTGGAAGGCCCCCTCGAAACGAACGCTGCTGCCGAACACGACCGTCAGAGCCTCCAGGATCACGAACTTGGAGCCGAACAGGACCAGCCAGGCGAAGAAGAAGCGCGAAAATTTCATGAGGGCGCCGGATCTCGCATTGAAGAAATCGGCGACCCAATGCTCGACGAAGATCGTCAGCTTCAGCAAGACCTGCAGCAGGATGGCGGCCAGCAGGGAAATCGTGAACGACTCGATGAAGACTTTCCCGGAATATTCGACGAACAGGTTCAGCACGACGAGGTCGATCAGGATCGCCGTGAAATATCGGACGAACAATCGCTGATTGTTCGACGGCGCGACGGCCGAGAGCGGCAGGAGCGTGTCGATCTGCGCTGCCACGGCCATGCGCGCCTCCCGGATATTATTCGATCGTCTGAGTCTTAAAACTTACACGAGTATTCGAGATATGTCGAAGCCGATGTCGTCAATTTTGGCAGCACTCAAGATTGAATTGCATGACCGGAGACGATCTCTTCCGGATCTCCTTGACGCTGTAGCACGCCTCCGAAATACGCGATTGGAGAAATTCCGCTTTGAGGGAAGATCCGCGCGGTGGCGACGACAGCCTAGAGCATCTCCGGTACCGCGGTAGTCGGGTCCCGTCGCGTCGGGATGCGTCTTTACTCCCAGTCCCGACTGTCGAGCGTGCACGCACCACGCGCGGCGGCTGCGATGGCCGACATGGCCGCGTCGAGCGAAGCATGTTCCCGCTTCACTGACTTGAGGAGCCCGGCAGGTTCCGGTTGGATCAGAACGTCGTCGGTGTCGTCGGGCTTCGTAACGGTCCCGAGCTTCCGCCCCAGACGATCATCCAGGGTCCAGGCATTGCCAGTGGACCCAGTGGGCGTGAGGACGACATCCATCTCTTCGATCCTGAACGTGGGGCGGTACTTCCGAGAACGAATGCGGGACGGGAGGACCGATTCAGGCGGTGATCCTCTCGACCAGCCTCTTGGTTTCGTCGATGGCGACCCGAATGATCTCGGCCTGGGCGGAGATCCGGTCGGCATCAAGCCTCGCTTCGGCATCGGTCGACCACCAGAGGCCGCTGTCTATCTCGCGGAGCATGTCGGTAAGACGCTGGGACCCTGTTGGCGAATTCCGAGGGGTGGTGGTCTGGGTGTAGGATGGCCGTCCCGCCCGGAGGCCACTCATGTCGCTCCGCCCGCAATCCGTGCTCCC
>NZ_LMNL01000015.1 GCF_001422985.1 Methylobacterium sp. Leaf117 | reverse complement strand
TGACCCTGACCCAGCAAACTGGTCCGCGCTGAGCGCAAGTTTTTCGGGCATCCTGAACCCTGAAGGAGGGTGGATGCCATGCCTCGCAAACGCTTCACGAATGAACAGATCGCCTTTGCCCTGCGGCAGGCGGAGAACGGCGCCTCGGTGGACGAAGTTTGCCGGAAGATGGGCGTATCTGAGCCGACCTTCTACCGCTGGAAGAAGCAGTTCGTCGGCATGGGCGTGCCTGAGATCCGACGGCTCAAGCAGCTGGAGGACGAGAATGGTAAGCTCAAGCGGCTGGTCGCCGATCTGACGCTGGACCGCTCCATGCTGCAGGACGTCCTCAAACGAAAGTGGTGAGGCCCGCCGTTCGCCGTGAAGTCGCCGGTCACTTGCAGGTGGTCTACGGCATCAGTGAGCGTCGGGCCTGCCAGGCCACCGGCTTCGGCCGTTCGTCCCAGCGCTACCGGAAGCGAGCCGACCCGCAGGTCGCTCTGCGGATGCGGTTGAAGGAGCTGGCCGCCGCACGGGTCCGCTACGGCTACCGGCGGCTGCACATCTTGCTGCGACGGGAGGGCTGGGAGGTGAACCACAAGCGCACCTACCGGATCTACCGAGACGAGGGGCTATCGATCCGGCCCAAGCTGCCCAAGCGCAAGCGAGCCTGGCGCTACCGTCAGGGGCGACCGGCGATCGGTGGGCCCAACGAGGTCTGGGCTATGGACTTCATGTCCGACCGCATCTTCGACGGACGTCCGTTCCGGATCCTGACGGTCGTCGATTGCCACACGCGAGAGGCGCTCTCACTCACACCGAGAGCCAACTTCCGCGCCTACCAAGTGACCGAGGCGCTCGACGCCTTGGTCAAGCTGAGGGGACGGCCCAAGAGCTTGCGAGTCGATAATGGACCGGAGTTCGCCGGGCGCATGCTTGACCAGTGGGCCTACCTGAACGGGGTCGAGATCGACTTCTCCCGACCGGGCAAGCCCACCGACAACGCCTACGTCGAGTCGTTCAACGGCCGCCTACGAGCGGAATGCCTGAACGCCTCTTGGTTCCTGTCTCTGGCCGATGCCCGTGAGCGCATCGAGGACTGGAGGTGCCACTACAACGAAGATCGACCCCACACGGCCCTGGGCGGCTTGACGCCCCGAGCCTTCGCCAACCAAGCTGTCACAGCCCGAGAACTTGCATAGGCCGTGGACCACAAACAGGGTCAACTCCAGACCGGCCCTGGGCGGCTTGACGCCCCGAGCCTTCGCCAACCAAGCTGTCACAGCCCGAGAACTTGCATAGGCCGTGGACCACAAACAGGGTCAACTCCAGATGCCCGAAAAACTTGCGCTCAGCGCGGACCAGTTTGCTGGGTCAGGGTCACCGTCATCCACCAGCACCGTGAGGTCGCCGCTGTGATGGCAACCTACGGGATGTTCCTGGGCAGCATCCTGGTGCTCGCCTGGGCCATCTCCTGACGCACGAGGCTCTGGCGGCTTCAGGCCGGCCGCTCTGCGGTGAGGCTGACGCTTAGTACTGAACAGTGGCACGTGCCCCAAACACAGTGGTGTTTTTCACTCGATGCCCGGTAAGGTCACGCGGATTAGCGATGCCTGCGCCGGGACGGACGACGTACTGAATGTCAGGTTGTACAGTGAAGCCGGGCACCACGAGTGCCTGGTAGGTCGCTTCATACACCGTCTCGAACTTCCGCACTGGCATCGACAGGCCGGAGTAGATGTTGGCGTCGCGATCAGCATGGCGAGCATCGGCGCTGATATGAGCATAGGCTACACTGAGGCCGACCGTGTCGCTGTCGCGTCCTTCGAACAATCCCCGGTAAGCGAGTCCGGCATCCACGTAGTAGTCGATTAGGCTGCTCCGGGTTGGCGAGAAAGAAGCCCGGATGAAGGCGCTCACACCCTCATCCTCCTTCTCTGCCTCCCGGTAGAGGGTCTGATCGAGAATGGCGTAGACGCCTGCATTCCCCCGCAGGCGACGGGCGATGCCGCTGGATGCTGTATCTGTCAGGGATTTCCCCCCAGCGTCGACCCGAAGGTCATCGAAGCGTCCGTAGTTCTGCCAGCCGCCCAGGGTTACGGTGCCTGGTAGGGTCGTGGGATCGTTGTCGGTGTTGTAGGCGTAGGCCGCCTCTGCGATGACGAAGGCCGGGTCGTTCGTTCGAAAGTTCGTACCCGTGCGGTTCAGGCGCTGCGGTTCGGGGTCCGGACCGGACCGGTTTGCTCCAGCCGGATCACCGTCGAATAGACCGACCTGCAGAGAAAACTTGTCGTCCGGCGAGTACTTCGCGCGGATTGCCGGCGTCGCAAGTGGGTAGGCGGGGCCGCCACTCGGTAAGTTCACACCTGTGATCGCAGGCCAGCCGAAGGTCGAGTTCATGAACAGCGTTGCAGTCTGGCTGACGATGAACTCCGTGTCAGCTGCGAGTTGTCCCCCTCGGAGGGCGAGCTTGCCGTCCATGAGCTTCTGGTCGAGCCACAGCACGTACAGGCGGGTCGAGGGCAGTGCCTCGATGGCGCTGGTGGTGAGAAGATTGCCGACGTAGTAGCGGGACAAGCCGGTGCCGTGGATGAAGTAGGCGTTGGCGTGCGCCGTCGCGCCCTCCCATCCGACAAGCTTCTGGAGGTCGAGGTTGAGACGCAGGTTCAAGCGATCCTCAACCGCGGCTCCCTGCCGGATGCCGCCAAACGGATTGCCGCGAACGTCGGCGATGTAGGTCAGGCTGTACTCGATGCCCTGATCCTTCAGAACAGGGCGAATGCCAAGCGGATCACCGAACGGGCCGAGGTATGGCGCGATCGAGCTGACGTAGCCGCCCGACGCTTGGCTCGTGGTTTCGGGCTGGGCAATCGAGGTGCGTGGGTCCCCACCAGCTCCCCGGAAGCGTGGAAGTGCCAGCTGCTGCGCTTGCGCTGAAGTGCCAAAAAGCCAGAGCGACAGGCCAACGACTAAGCCACAGCAAAGGCGGTGTCTGCGGAGATGTGTGGGGGTTGAGCCCTCATCGGCGCGGGTGGTGGCGGTCATCACTGCTGATGGTGAACGCGACCAGAAAAACACGCAAGGCTGGAGCGCAAGCTGTCCCTGGCACGAAGCCTCAACCCGCGGCTGGGAGCCGCGCCGTGTAATGGTGGCAGCATCTGAATGGCTAAGCTAGACCCCATGCCCTGGCATTGGCCGGGCAGGGGACGGCATGCACGACACCGGACAGCGCAGTACCGACTTCCTCGCCATCGCAATCGAGAATGCGGAACTGCGCCAACAGCTCGCCGATGTGCAGGATCAATGCGTCGAGCTGGCCGTCGACGCCGGGGAGCAGCACGCCGAGAACGAGGCCTTGCGGACGCGGCTGGCCCAAGCCGAGAAGGATCGCGACGCCTGGCGCAGAGAGGCGGAACAGAGCCGGCGTGCGGGCTGAAATTGCCAGGGAGCTATCCACCGGCACCCTTGGCTGCCGCAGACCCGCGAGGTAGTTCTTCCTGGCGCGACGCAGATGCCGGACCCTGGCCCCGCACACGTCCGCACCCCGCCGATGGGGACTTTGGCGAGAACTCCGGCGCGGTGGGAGAGGGCAGGAGCGCCATCAGGCGACCCCTGCCTGCCCCGGACTTGGGCAAGCTTCCGGATCACAATCCAGCGTGTCGCGGTAGTGGGCGGGTTCCCCACACGCTGCGCTTTCCGCTTTCGCGGGTCAGGCGAAGGCGTAGTCGCTCGTAGTCAGTACATGACCCAGCGTACCACCAGCGCTCACCAGGAGTTGCCCCTCCGACATGCCCGCCGTGTCGTGCACTTCGTACACTCGCGCGTTGCCAGAGGTGCCGATCAGCTCCAGCGTCGAGCCCGCGGCAAACCCGGTGAAGCGGATCACGTCGCCCCCGGCTTGACCCGCACCCTGGAAGTCTACGATCAGGTCGGTGGCACCCGTCACAGCGAGGTCGCCGCGAGCGATGTGGAAGGTGTCGTTGCCCGCACCGCCACCCATGCGATCAGCACCAAGACCGCCCGTGATGCTGTCATTGCCGGCCGCGCCCGTGATGATGTCGTTGCCAGCACCACCGTTCAGTGCATCACTGCCGGCACCACCCCGAAGGGTGTCGTTACCCTCCAGACCAGCGATCAGCACCCGTGAGGTGGCCGAGGATTGGTCGATGACGTCAGCGGCAGAGGTGCCTCGGAAATAGCTAGCTTCATCCACGGGAGTGACGTTAAAGTCGAACCGGGCACGAGGCTGGGTAAAATCGAAACCGCGGTCGAAAAGATCGAACTCTACGCTGTCTGCGCCGAAGTAATCCCGGTCCGGTACGTAAGTGAAGCGGGTATTGTATTCGCCGAGAGACACCGTTTCCAAGTGCCCGTGCTGAGGCCCCTCGACGATGATGCCGCGGAGATCACCCTCGAAGATCACGACACTCGTATCTTCCGCCAAGGTAAAATTCTGATCCGTCAGGTAGAAGTAGGTAGGGAAGATAACGGCGCCCGTGGTGCTGGTCGCACCCGCGCTATCCTCGATCGTGTACGCGAACGAGGCCGCGTTAAAGCTGTCTGGACCTGCCGGCCCATCCAGGAGCGACGACCAATCTTTGGGTAATGCGAAAACCACCCTCTGGCCCGATGCATCCGACACCAGTTCAGCAGTGCCGGACTCACCTCCGTCGACGGACACAAGCCGAATGACGTCCCCTACATCCGGGTCCGTGTCGTTGGAGAGAAGCTGGCCCACGGGAATCTCAATCACCGTGGCAAAGGGATCTAAGGACAGGAAGTCTATCTGAGCAGAGGGCGGAGCGTTGGCTAATGTCTCAAATGTTGAGTGCAGCTGCTGGTCCGTAACGGCGTTCATGTCGCCTCCTCATGTTTTGCCTGGACGGCATCCGGCCACCCAGTCGGGAGGGTCATCCAGAAATGATTCTGATACAACACTAATTTTCGAGTTCGCCTACGCTGGTTTGAGCGCACTCCCAGACCTATCGACCGCCCATGAAAGTGGACCAACATACCGCGACACCATGGACCAATTTTTAGGTAGGTACGAACACTTACGAGATGGCTAGGTTCTTCCAGCGGAGATTTACAGAGACCAAGCGCCGCCGTTGTACTTATTGCTGCGTGATCCGCGTCCGAAGTCGCGATCTACCCCAACGAGCCGTTCGATGTGGCCTCAGCCGCCCAGGAGGCGGCTGAGCACCGTACTAAGCTGATCCTCCGGCTTCGATTTGCCCTTTCAAACTCTCAAGGGCTTCGAGCTCAGTGCGATGTGCGCCGAGCGTATCCTTGGTGGTGTCCTTGGGGTCTTGACCAGGCGCCTGCTCCATGACTTTGACGGTGCCTGCCTCCATCTTCTCAATGGAGCCTCTGAGATCTGCGATCCGTTTCGTGGCGTAAGCAACGAACGCCGACTCGATGCTCATGTTCTACCCCTGCAACACCCAGGACCTCAGCGCCTCGGAGGGCTCTATGTTCCCGTTTGGGGTCAGGTAGCCAAACTCGCCCTTCAAGACAGCCTCGAACGTGGTAGCCGGGTGTATCGCGTTAGGCGAAGGCGATCTGCCCGTGGGCCCAGGTGCTGCCGTCAACGCCCCGGCCGTCTCTTGAGCTTTGGATGCCACTGACGCCGGCATCCAAAGTTGCCCTGATGTACCCAACAATCTCCTTGGTCGCGACCTGGCTCAACCAATCAGCCGAACGCTTCTCGTCAGGTCGACGTGCCGCCTTCCACATATCCGTGAGCGACAGCATTTCGTCGCGCTCGCGGATCGGGGGGTGAGAGAACAGGTCTAACGATCGCCTCAGACACCCCCGCCGGCCCCCTTAGCAAGATCAGTCACGTCTCGCAGTTCGTCGTCAATCTGTCTTTGCACGATCTGTCCCTCAGCGATGACGATGAAGGCCGCGATGATGACCAAGACGAAGCCACCTATGGCCGTCGCTATGCCGCAGACGGCAATAGCTGCGTTGTTTGGCACGAGGACGTCCAAGGCGACGAAGATGAGCGAACTGATAAGAAGAATGGCGGCAACTAAACCGACGAACGTGGCCCGGCTCATCAATCTGCATCGACGTCGATATGCCAGCACCTGAGACCTAAGATTATCAGAGCGGGTCGCATCATGCTTGTTTGATCGAAAATCGCCGACTGCCTGTCTGTATCTGTCGATAGCCGCATCATTTCTCTGCTGTAAGAATCCCATGAAAATCCACGCGGCAAAGACAATGGATGCATTTGGGCCAATAGCTTTTAGGACTTCGCCAAGCTGAACCATCGTATATCCTCCGGGTCGCGCGGAGGCCGTGTAAGCTTCCTGAGCATGTGACGGTAACTTAGGACGGACGACGCTCGTTCGGAACGACATTGCGAAGCAGGCGCCGAGGCCCCCCACTCAGACCCTTATGTCGGCACCACAGGCCGCAAGGTCGGGTAGCAACCACGCGCAAGCGGACTGTCAGGTACCCCGAAAAGAGCGTTTCTCCGGCACATGATTTCCAGGCACGTTTTCCCGACAGATGCCTCGAAGGGAGGTCCGGACAAACACCGGCCTGATTTAGATGTCAGATAAACGATCGTTTTTAAGACATCAGGCATCCTCAGCGTCTGGTGCATGGCAGGCGGGGCGGAACGCTAAGAGGTGAGCCCCGCCTGCGCCTGGATCGCGGCCTTTACCTTCGCCAATCCCGCCGCCGCGATGTCGGGATAAGGACAGTCACGCGCCGCATCTCCGGCTCTGCGACGTGCTGTGTGCAGCTTCGACAGTAGCGACCCAGCGGCAATCGCCTCGAAGTAGGCGGTCCAGTATCTTGGTCCCATCGTACGCACCCCGCTCGATGATCCCTGTGATGTCGACGGCATGAGCTTTCCCCAGCGACCAGACGCGAAAGGCGTCTACATCCTATCGGACTGGTGAACGTCGTCTCAACCGTCTCGATCTCCTGATTCGATGGCCTTAACCGACCCGGAGGGCGATGACGTTCGATCCGGGTTCGCCGTGACCCACGAAGCGCCGTGACGGCCTCGGCGGGATCGGTGTCAGGATCGCGGGCGATACAGGCTGTAGCGTCGTCTCCAGGTCCAAGGCGTGCTGGAAAGCGTCAGCCACCACGGCCATCCGGTTGTTCGACGAGGCCCACGACGAACAGGAGCGGCCGGAAGCGGCGGTAGTGCGGCGTGGTTCACATTGAAGGAAGCTCCTGGGCGGCCGATGACATACACGCTTCACCGCCTCGCCCCCGGCAGCTACGATCTCATCTTCAACGGCGAGATCGTCGGCAGTGTGGTGCGTGCGGCCTCAATCGATGGCGGCGCCCCTATCTGGCATGCCGAGTTGCTGGATGATCCGCCATCCGAGAAGCGACCGCATCCATTTAGCAAGATTGACCATATCTTCGGGAGGCTCCAGGCAGTCACGGCTTGGCTCGACAATGGCGAAATCATCGATCGCATACGCAGTCCAACGCCGGAATTACCGCGCCTATGAAACAATCTTATAAATTTGAATTGTAAATATAATTCAAGTAGTACGATGGTGACGGTTCCGTTATTTCGAGAATTGAGTTTTGTATGATAATATTCGTACCGTTATAATAAGAACGGAATTTGAATGTCTGAAATCTCTGAAAGTCAAGTGCTCGGTTTCCTCGGACTCGCTGCCGATATCACCTCCGCTTACGTGTCCAACAACTCAATTCGGCCAACCGATCTGCCGGACCTGATCCGCTCCATCCACACGGCACTCGGCAGCCTTGCTAGCGGTGCGGCACAGGCGTCCAAAGAAGCTGAGGTCGAAAGGCCGACTGCTGCTCAGATCCGGAAGTCCTTGACGCCGGACGGCATCGTCAGCTTCCTCGACGGCAAGAGCTACAAGACCCTGAAGCGTCACCTGACGGGCCACGGTCTTAATCCCCAGAGCTACCGTCAGCGCTACGGCCTACCGGCCGACTACCCGATGGTCGCCCCGTCCTACGCCGCCATACGCTCGAAGCTGGCCAAGTCGATCGGCCTCGGCAGGATTGCCGAACGCATCGATGAAGAGCAGCGCAAAGGGAAGGGTCGCAAGAAGGCTGCCTGAGCGCTCAAAGCTACAAGGAGGCTGTTGTCTCATGCGCCGCAACGAGATGCCCTACACCCTCGTGCCGGGCTCTTGCTGCGCGATTCATGTAGATCACGTCAAAGGGTGATATATCGTCTTCTTGGAAACCCTCAGCAAATGAGACCGGAGGAGATGGGTGTCTAGAGCTTAACACCCATTTCGCCCACCGATGTGATCGGCGCTGAGCAATGCGCTGCTGCCAGTTCAGAATACCCCGCCTAGTGCCTTCGTGTATGCGCATTCGGATGTTCTTGGCTGACGATGAGCAACCTGCTCCGGCAATTCTATATGCCGGAGCAGGTGAAAGGGTTGCCGAAAATTTGTACTGAGATGTGCAATTATCCCGGCTACCGCAATATTTTTAGAAAAGACATTAACAACTGGCAAGAAACGATTGTGGCTACTAGACCTAGCGCATGGTCTTACAAGGCGCACAGACCTCATAGGCTCTGTCGCAAACGCGAACGCGCCTTCGTTCACGGGATCGTGAGCCATCCCTGACCAGCTTGCCGCCTCCGCCTTGGAGCCAGCCCATGGTCCTGTCCGCTATCGCCACCAAGCTGAAGCAGCGCTCCAAGGCTGACTTCAAGGGCCTGTACGACGAGGCGGCCCTGATCGTCCAGGCCGTCTCCTGGTATCTGCGCTATCCGCCACAAAGTGATGAAGGCGCGGCCTGGAGATCGCCGAGGGTGCGATCCCTCAAGACGGAAACAAGCAGGCTTTCGCGGTATCCGTTCGCAACGAAAGCAACCTTACAATTTACACTCAGAGCCAGCCGCACGCACGACCGGAGCCCCAAAGGCGGTCATCAGCACCTGTAAGAACACCAGTTCGTCCTCGACCTCTGCAAGCGTCAGGAACCCGGCCCGAGCATGAAGCGGGCCTGAGCCAAGACGCACGACGAGATCAAACCGCCCATCCGGCTGATCAACGATGCTGTAGGTAACCGTCTGAGCCATCGGCCTACCTACCCGGGCTAAACACGAGAGGTTTCACGAAGGCCGTGCAGAACGACACCTCAGGCTGTCGCTCGCTCCGCAACTACCCCAATCGCATCGGCTAGGAATGCCCGTGCGCGACTGACCCGGCTCTTCATGGTGCCCGTCTGCGTACCGAGCACGACAGCTGCGGCCTCGTAGGTCATGCCTTGGCCCGCCACGAGCAGCAGGGCCTCACGTTGAGAGGCAGGCAGCTTAGCCAGAATAGCCCAGACCTTCTTCAACTCGATCCCATGCTCTTGGGAGGGGAGCGTTATCAACTGCGCGGCGGCAGCTCCATCTGCATCCTCCACCTCGCGTTTGGCCTTGCGGCACTCGGTGTAGAACTGATTGCGCAGAATGGTGAAAAGCCAAGCCTTGAGGTTGCTGCCCGGCTCGAAGCGATCCTGGCTCTTCCAAGCCTTCAGCAGCGTCTCCTGCATAAGGTCATCCGCGCGGGTGGGATTGAGCACGAGCGAAAGGGCAAAGGCGCGCAGTTCCGGCAGGGCGGCAAGTAGGTCGTCCCGGAACGCCGTCGCGGCGGTGGTACTCTGGGCGGTAAGCACCTCATTCAACCGCGCGATTAGATCCAGGAACGGCGGTGGCTGCACTTCTCCTGAAAGAGACGCATAAAGGTCCTGGAGCTGGCGTCCGAGGTGATCACGTACAGGCTCAGGTAGAGAGGGACTGGCCACTGTAGTGGCACGTTCCTCCCTAATGAGCCTGAGCTGTGCCGGCTTCGACCACCGTTGCTGAAGGTCCGTGCTCATATTGCCCCGCTTGTCTCCCCCCGCGAGCTAGCGTGCTTAGGAGATTTCGGAAATTGCAGGCTGGAGTTGTTGGCATACCAATTCTGAATGATGCCTAACAGACGTCTTACTCGATGTTCTGAACCGTTTCTGCCGACATCGCGTTACTGGTGGCCGTTAGAGGCTCGACATCACGTAACGAGGAACGCTCATGCGTATGCGAACCCTTCTACCCCTCATCGGCTTGCTCGCGCTTGGCGCTTGTAATGACGACAAGAAGGCCGAGAAAACCAACGCCGTAAACCCGCCGGCGGCTACCGTTCCAGCGCCTACAGCGCCCACTCCAGCGCCAAGTGCCCCTGTTACACCGGCTCCCGCTACCAAGCCGGCCGGCCAGTGACATGAAGCTCAGCCTCATGTCGCTTCTATCCTAGCGGAGGCGATCGGATCGAGGTGACGCTATCCTCAAGGGTAGCGTCGCCTTTTTTCGTAGGGGCCTGATGGTGTGGACGACCCAAACCGCTGCGATGTCAGAATACAGACCTACCAAGCAAAAAGGCGGCGCAAGCGCCGCCTCTGAAGTCATTCGCAGCCTTCAAATTCAAGGGCTGCTAAAGCTTAGTTTAGGCCACGAACAAGCCGTGATCGGCGGACGATGAGGCATAGAAGTTGAAATCGTGCTCGCCAAGAGCCTTGCCATTTAACGAGTTGACGGCAAAGTTGTAGTGGTCCCCGGTGTGCGTGTCGAAGATGGAGTAATAGTACACCTTCGCAGCGCCGGAATTAGCTTGGGTGGCAGCTTCGCCAACCATCTTGACCTGCGAGCCCTCTCCGAATCCGCTGAGATTGATGAAGTCGTGCTCACCAAAGTTGCCGGAGTTCGCAACATCGCCATCAGCACCGTGGAAATCGGTGATGTAGGTCGCGAGCTTGGAGAAATCACGCGTTGCAGCGTCGGTGGTCTGACCGTATTTAGCAGCAAGGACGAAGGTATCGTTTCCAGCACCACCGTAGTACTGATTGAAGTCGGCATGACCCTGAAGCTGATTGTTGCCCGAGTCGCCAGCCATCTTATCTACATCACCGCCGTTACCCTGGATTTTTCCATGAGCATCAGGAGCGACCGTCTGACCATCGACCGTTGCCATTGTATAATCTCCCAGGGCACCAAGCCAAGACGTGGTGCTGTATGCTGAAACCAGCGAAACTGTTAATGCTTAATGGCGGACTTGCTTTTGGCCGCGCATAACCTTTCGTTAAGAATTCCAGAGAGGCGCGTCAACTTATAAGTATACCGATACGTATTTTCTGCTGAATTTGCCCATTTGGATTACGTACTTGACCCTGACCTAGCACACTGGTCCGCGCTGAGCGCGAGTTTCTTGGGTATCCCGAACCCTGAAAGAGGGTGAATGCCATGCCTTGCAAACGCTTCACGAACGAACGATGTCGGGAATACCGTCGTTTTACCGACAAATACCAGGCATAGTTTCGAGGACGAATAAGATGACGAAGCATAGAAAACCCGGCAGTCAATGAAACTGCCGGGCTGATGCGTGTTGAAGGTTCAACCGAACGATTTGGGTCTACAGAAGGTCGTCGTTGGCCCAAACTCGGACGTAGTCGACGTTCAGCTGCGTGGTCGGCATAGAAGCGTCGTACTTGCCCGGCCAGCTGCCGGTGTCACCCACTGCCAGGTTGACCAGCATGTACATCGGCTTGTGCATATCTGCGGGGGTGGCCAGCTCGGCGACTTTCGCGCCGTCGATGTACCATTCCAGCGTGTCTTTCTGCCAATCGACCCCGAAGGTGTGGAAACCTTCCGTCAAATCTGCCGTCTGCACCGGCGTACTGGTCAGCCTCTGGCCGGCGACCGTGGAGTGCACCGACGCGTAGGCGGTGTCCTTGTCGTGGCCTAGGAACTCCATGACGTCGAGTTCGGTCGTACCAGTGCCGTCGGCGTTCAGCATCCAGAAGGCCGGCCACATGCCCTGGCCTGCCGGTAGCTCGGCACGGATTTCGAAGTAGCCATAGGTCTGGGCGAACGACTTGGCCGTGGTGAGCACACCCGAGGTGTAGGCCAGGTCCAACGGGTTGCCGTCGTGATCCGGGGCCGCCGTGATGCTAAGAACGCCGTTCGAGACCGAGAACGGGTTCGTGCCGACGGACTTGTCGGAGTAATACTGCGCCTCGTTGTTGGACCCCAAGGTGCGGTACTCACTGCCGATGCCCAGCGAGCTCTTCCACACCGTGCCTTGGCCATTGGCCGAAGCGCTGAGGGCGTTGAACTCGTCGGAGAAGCTCAAGCTCATGCCCGGATGCGACGGGTCTGCTGGCAGGGCGAAGTCGCCGGCCTTGAGGTTCGTGAGTGCCACGTTCTGCAAGGTCAGCGTCTCGCCGCCGCCGAGCGCGATGACGGTGTCCGACCCGACCTGCTTGGACGCCGTCTTCAGCTCGGCGAAGCTGTGCAGGCTCACCCCCTCCAGGCGGACCTTGTCCACGCCGGAGGCGAAGTCGGTGATGATATCGCTGCCCTCACCCTTGGCGATGATGAAGGTATCCGCCCCGCCGCGGCCGGTCAGAATGTCGTTGCCGGCCTTGCCGTTGAGGGTCTGGGCGCCGCCATCGCCGGTGATCATGTTGTTGAGGCTGTTGCCGGTGCCGCTCTTGGCGTTGCTGAAGATCAGGTTCTCGACGTTGTCGGGCAGGGTGTAGTCGCGCCAAGCGATGATGACGGTATCGACGCCGCCGCCAGGCGCTTCGACGACCTGATCGCTCGATTGCCAGATGTGATAGGTGTCGTCGCCGGCACCGCCCTTCAGAACCGCACCACCCTTGTTCCAGCCCCAGATGTCGTCGTGCCCGGCCGTGCCGCTGAGGGCCTGGACGCCATTGTTGGCCTTGATCGTGTGGGTCGGTGTGGCACTCGTGCGAGCTGTCTCGCCCGTCTCAGCCGGCGGCGCAACCACGACGGGCGTTTCTGTGACTTCTTCGAAGACAAGATCGTCGGATGTAAGCGAATTTCCACTATGGACAGCGTTGAAGCGACCGACCGTCGCGCCGTTCTCACGGATCTCGTAGGTGTGCAGCGTACCCTGTCGGCTGATCTCAATCACGCTGGCATCTGTGGCAAAGCCTTGAAAGACTAGCGTATCCCCGCCCGAAGCGCCGGCCCCTTGGAAGTCAGTGATGCGGTTGAGGGCCGTTCCCGTCGACGTGGACGTGCCGGCCAAATCGGCCTTGCTGAACACAAAGAAGTCCGCCCCGGCCCCGCCTGTTAGGGTGTCGACGCCGAGCCCGCCAGTGATGGTATCATCGCCACCGCCACCATTGATCGTGTCGTTGCCTGACGCACCGATGATGATGTCATCGCCATCCCGGCCGGCGATCAGCTGCGCGCGCGTCCCGCGTGACGATACGTCGATCCGGTCCGCGCTTGCAGTACCAGCCGTATATTGTGAACGTGATGAAGTTGCATCAGTCATTATTTATTTAAGCTCCAAATTACACGGAGCATACATAGAATACTGCACCAAATATGATACTCATTCAGATATTTCATAAGTATCAAATTAAGTTTAGCTGACTATTTATGCCTATATACGATCATTTTGAATTTCTAACGCAAATTTAAAAAAACTATACTCACAATCGTGTCATAGAATACTATATCAATAATGAAAAATTATTCCGACAAAACAGATCATAAAACATTTTTTTCCAGAATATTCATTCAACATTGCTTCTAGATGGAATAGGTCCTCAATTTGAAATATCTTATAAATTAGCAATTCAATGACTATCCTTAATATCTCAGGCGATTTAAAATTAATTTAATACATATTGCGCAATGTTTTGCTTGTCTTAGATTTGTTATCCCGATTTAATATGAATTAACATCGTTAAAGAGCTATCGATATAATTGTATTCGGCAGCCCTGCTGGAAGTATGACCGCTGCGAAATTACCTAAGCTAGGACAAGCCAACGGCCGGCATGCAAGGAAAACGATCGAATTACCGACATATCGTTTAGGTTGCGATTGAGCCCTAGCAGGCGCTGAGAGGACCTGCTTTCCGGCATCTTGACGGACGAAGACCTATAACCTTGATGGGTGGCAAACAGACTCTGGCTGTTGCTCAGCATGGGCATGGACTCCTTCGTACGATAGGGGACGATCCTCAACCCACCCCATCGCACTGGAAATCATGGCGAAGTGCAAGCGCGTCGCGTACCTTGTACAGGTGAGCAAGGTTGGTAGCGTATCCGACCGACCCGCACGCATCTTCTACGTGGTACTTACGCAGATCGCTGACGATGCGCTCCGACAAGTTCAGGCGCTGTGCGACGACAGCGAGGAGGCCAGCCTCGCGGATGGCTTCCTCTCCACCACAACAGCCCGTACTCTGCGCCTGATGCCGGATCAGCCTCGACGGCTGTAGTGCCTTAACCCTTGGTTGTCGGAACTGACTTAGTGATCCAGCCCGTCTTACCATCCGCGTAAAACTCGACGAGGCAGCTGTTCTTCCCGGCCTCGCTTTCCCTTTCAAGGCTTAGCTAAATACCTGAACGCCTGATATCATTTTACATTTTCTCTATAATCAGGTCGGCGGCTGCCGCCGCAGAAATGTGTGAGGTGTCGAGTAGAGGAAGACTGAGTTCCTCCGCTAGGCGCCGGTATGTCTCAACCCGCTCGACACTCATATGCTCGCGGGCGTGGACATCGCCCCGCGCGATCATTCGCGCCACGGTCGTGGGCCGATCCGCCCAGCACATGATCGTGCGGGGGTAGGGCGCCCAACCGGCGCGATAGGTCGGCGAGAGAAGTTGGGACGCGGTGAACCAATGGCGATCGAAGACCACTGGGCCGTCGGGAGCGTGTCGAAGGGCGAGCGCCACAGCTGCATGTGCGACAGCATCGGCCAGGGCGTGCTCGCCCCGCCCGGCCAGGAGAACCATAAGGCCGCCGATCTGACCGCCAAAAGGATTTAGGACCGTTGCTCCAATCCGTCGTGCGACCTCCCGGGCGATGCTGGACTTGCCGGAGCCGTCGAGCCCATCGAGGACGAGGGCAATGCGCGAGGTCTGCTCGGTCTTCTCCTGGGCCCGACTACGCGTTGAGGGATAGAGCCGTCCTTCGCGACGTCCATGTTCGAGGTAGTGCAATACGCCCTGCCAGGGGCGCCCGAATAGGGCTGCAAGATCCGCGTGTAGACGGATATATCCGGGAGGATCGAAGTCCCCAGGTACAGGGCCATGCTCGACCACGAGCTCCTCAATGCGCGTCGTCGCCCAAGCTGGACCAGTCTCGTCCGCGATCCCGCCTCGGATCGCCGCCAGGAGATCGGCTGTATAGGCTTCCCAGGTGAGGCCACGGATGCGGGTGCGCCCGGCACGCGCGCATCGTGCAGCACGGTCGGGGGCAGCCCGCATGGCCGTCACGGCGGCCGCGATGGCGGGACCCGTCGCGATATCAATTACCTGGGCAGTAACGTCGTGCTCAGCGAAGGCAAGTGTGCCGTGCGGGGTGGTGACCAGGGGCGTTCCGCTGGCCATAGCTTCGGCGGCCGGATTGCACCAGCCTGCCTGGAGCTCGGCGCTGCAGAATACATCGAGGCCGGCGTAGAAGTCGGCGAGCGCTTCTCCGAACAGGGGTCCGTGCCGAACGATCCGTCCTGATACCAGGAGATCGTCTGGAGGCGGCGCCTCCCGCGGATCAGGATGCCCGAACCAGTGCAATTCCCAATCGGCGCCGAGTTCTCGCAGAGCACCCACTAGGGCGCCCGGATTTTTGTTCGCAATAGCGCCGAGGCGGTATCGCCCGATGCGTGGAGGCCGGACAATGGAAGGTGCGAACAAGGTCGTGTCGACTCCGCCCACGACTTGATGGAACGGTCTGCCGAACGCGGCCAAATCCGCCTCTGACCAATGCGCATTGTTGACGAGGATGAGGTCGGGTTCGAGGGCCTGCGTCACGCGTTGATAGGCATCACGACGGCCGGGACCGTTCAAAAAATGCTGGACGCGCAGACCCAAGCGCGGGTGGCGCAGGGTTGCGAAGCGCGCCACAATGGCGTCGGGAAAGCCGCCGCCCGGCACCATGACAGCGTCCCAGGTCTCGTCCAGCGCGGCCTCGCGCGACAGTTGCCGGAGAGCGCTCGCGAAGCCAGCCGGCTGGTGCTCGCCGCCCTCGCCTAGCACTAGGAACGCGAGTTCGCCGCCCCAACGTGCCAGGATCTGCCCGACGCGCTCGAACCGCATCAACCCTCCGGTCAGGGCCAGGTGATCGCAGGCAACCAGGAGCCGCATCGCGCTACGTCCGCTTCGAGGGAAACAAGCCTCGGAATGCCCGGCCGAGGCGAATGGCCGGGCCTAGAGGCTCCGGTGGCGGCATCACGAGACTGGCCTCGGCCCGTACCAGCGCGGCCTCCAGACGCTCCACCTCGCGCTCGCGTTCCGCCGCATAGGCGATGACGCGGTCGGTCCGCGCCCGCGCGTCTTCAAAGGCATTGATAAGTTCAGACCGTTCGGTCTGCAGGGCTGTAACCTCATCGGTGAGGCCCCTTGCGTGCATCAGCAACTGCGCGCGGGACGCAGGGTGCGTTGAGGCGAGCCAAGCAAAGTCGCGGTTCGTCTCACGCCCGCTCACGACTTGCTGAAAACGAGCTTCTCGGTCGAGACGCTCGGCGATGGCCGCATCGGAAAGATGGACCCCAAGCGGGGCGGTAGCTGCATGCAGCAAGGTCAGGTAGGTCGGATCGATCTCTGGTGCGGGCCATCCGGTGATGGGTGTCGTGAGGAAGGTATCGACGAGGCCGCGTACGAGCAGGTGCCCGAAGTCGAGGGGCGTGTCGAGGTTCCATTCCAAGTCGATGAAGGTAGCCCGGTCGCCATCGACGAGTAGGTTGCGCGGAATGGCATCAAAAGCGTGGCCAGGCAGGCGGGTGTCAACCTCGGGCACCAGGTTGCCAGGACTGGCATCCAGGAATTCGGCGCGGAGGGCGGTGATCCATCGTTCCGCCCACGTTGCTACGTCGGCCTCGGTCCAGCCGTTGCAAGCTAAAATTTCCTCTAAAGTCTCGGGCCAGGGCTGGCCGGGCGCGAGGGCCTCAGCCGGAAATCGATTGGTGATACCGGCCGCGCTGCGCGTCAGCCCGGGTTGACGCGGCACACGAAGGACCACCGGAGGTCCTCCTTTCTGAGCCAAAATAGTCGCGACCTTATTAAACTCCGGCCGTCGTTCATGGCCAATGTGCAAGGCGAGACGATGATCCGCTGGGAGCGTAACGGCTGAAGCTATAACGAGCACGGCTGGTGCACGATCCGCGAGGTCACCTGCCTCCGCGATGCGCCGCCAAGCCCTACGCCCGTCAGATGCTTCTCCGGCTAAAGCTCCAGCATCAAGCCCCGAATTCGGCGACAGGCCATGTTCGGACAGGATGGTGCGCGCCTCACGATGATTTGGAAATGGAAACCACCAGTGCTGGTGCACGAGGCCGGCTCCCTCCAGCAACTGACGCAGTTGGGTCCAGGCGCTCGTCCGGCTGCTTGAATGCGATGAGAAGTCCTGCGCAGCATAAGCACGGCGTTGGTCCACCGGCCCATTTTCCAAGGCCAGGACCAGCCGACCGCCTGACCGTAAGCTTTGCAGGATCGCGCGCAACCAATGCAGAACGGGATCGTCCGTTGGGATAAAACCCTGCGGGCCTGGGACGTCCAACATAGTGAAGAGATCGAAGGCCACGATCGTGTCGTAGACAGGGGACGCGTCAAGAGGCTCAGCCTCGGATGGCATTCGACTGTGGCAGGTCAGTGAGTTCGCAAGTTCCGATGCACGACCTCGTACACTCTGCACAACCGATCCAAGCAGGAGTACGTCCCCAGATAGCATATCCTCGACAGGCAGCAGGATGTTGGCTGCCGTAAGGTCGTATAAGCAACTCATCTCGGATGCAGGCCCGGTACGAGCCGGTTTAGACACACGTTCCTCGCCACGGATTGCCACTTTATCCCGATCACATTGCCGAAAGGCAATTCCTATGGTGCCTATCTTTCCTGGGCATAGAGCTGACATGAGGTTTCATGGACAACTCTGAGAGTTGAAGTTATTACTCCTCTAAGAAGGAAGTCAAACACCCGCAACGCCAGCCGCCGATAGGCGAAATGAATGAATTTCGCACCGCATATCAATTCTGATACAGTCCGTATTTTCGTAACAAGTACGACCTCTGATGCAATCAACGTCAATCCTGCGATCAGATCTTATCTGATTGAGGGGCTGATAGATCGGGTTGGACCGGCCGCCGTCGCTCACGCACCGCTGGAACTGGCGTGTGAGCGGGTGCAACGCCTGCGCCCAACGCTGGTGATCGCAGTTGGCAGTCTCGTGCCTGATGCAGCTGGTCTTGGTGCTCTGCGCCGGGCCGTCGATGCCGTCGGGGGGCAACTCGCGTTCTGGCTCACCGAAGATCCCTACGAATTTGACTACGCCTTCAAAGCGGAGATCCTCGCCGACATCATCTTCTCAAACGATGGCTGGGCAGCCCACCACTACAGGCACGGCTCAGTGCATCATCTTCCGCTGGCCGCATCCCCAACGCGTCACCTCCGTCCCATCCGTCCAGACCTGCCGCGCGATATCGCAGTCTTTTTCTGTGGTGTTGCCTATCCGAACCGCATTGCGCTGCTCCGACAGGCGGACGAGCTTCTGTCCCGACACCCAGTGGAAATTCTTGGGTGCGACTGGCCGGCCGATTTGCGCTGCGCGAGCAATCGACGCCTGACCGCGGACGAGATGGCGGACCACGCCGCCGCCGCCTGGCTGACGTTGAACATTGGCCGCGACCTCGACATTGCGAACCGACGCTTTGCCCTGCCACAGGCGACCCCAGGGCCGCGTACCTTCGAGGTGGCGTTGTCGGGCTCGACGCAGCTCTTCTTCACTACTGGTCTAGAGATCTGCGACGTCTTCGAACCGGAGCAGGAGATCCTCCTCATCGATAGCCCCCGCGACATCGCGCGGGCTATCGAGCGAGTACAGGATGAGCCAGCCGCGATCCTCGCAATCGCCGAGCGTGCGCAGCGGCGGGCCCTTCAAGACCACACCTACGCATGCCGGGCCGAGCGTATTCTCGATCTCTGCGGCCTTCGTACCTGCGCCACACCCGTGGGCTTGGGAGACTTGTTCGCAGGGTCCCATATGGAGCCGCATGGATCGGTACGCGTATGACTGGCCTTTCGATCCTGCTCCTCGACACGGAGCCGCGGACCCACAACCATTACATCGCCCTAGCCATAGCAGACGCTCTACGGCGTCATCCCGACGTGGCGCGGGTGGTCGTCGCGCATCATGGCGACGCGCTTGCGACCTTCGTGACGGAAGGACTCGACACCTTCCTGGCCTTCGGTGGGGCCAAGATGCACGCGCCCCTGCTTGGCCGGCTTGCGCGTCTGGCCCAGCTCAGCATCCTGTGGACGACCGAGGACCCCTACGAGCGCTCGTCGAACGTTCGCTTCTCTGACTGCTTCGACATCGTCTTCACCAACGATCGCAGCAGCGTTGCCGCCTACGAGGGCCGCGCCGTTCATCTGCCCCTGGCCGCGAGCCCGCTCTTCCAGGATTTTGCCGTTGGCGGGGACGACCGTCATTATCTCTACGACCTGCTCTTCGTCGGAACCGCCTGGCCCAACCGGGTCGCTAGCCTGAACACGATCTTGGGGCTCCTACCCGCCGATCTGCGGGTCAAGATCGCTCTGCCCTGGAACGTCCACCTTGGCCCGCCCAACCTTCACGATCGTTCGATTGCCACGGATTGGCGCTGCGGTAACGTCGATTTCGCCCGTTTGGCGAACCGCAGTCGCGTCGTGCTCACCCTACCGCGCGTCTTCACAGGCAGCGCGGCCGAGCAGGCTGCCGGATCGACGCCGCCGCCGCGCCTGTTCGAGACCGCCCTGGCTGGTGGCTTTCAGGTCATGGTTTCGCCTGAGCCAGAGGTAAGGGACTATTACACCGCCGGCGTGGAATTTCTGCTCTGCATGGACGATACCGAGGCGGCGGACGCCATCGCCTGCATGTTGGCGGCGCCCAAGAAGCGTCTAGCCCAAGCTCGTGCCGCGCGCGCCCGAACGCTGGCCGAGCACCTCTACGACCATCGCGTTGCAACGATGCTGGAGCGGAGCGCCGCGTATCGACGGCGTGTGTCCCCCCTCGATGGGGGGACACTGGCAACGCTCCCGCGGAAGACCGTGCTCATTCTCACTCATAATCGGATGGGCCAACGCGAGGGCGGTGGCGTCGAGGTCTATCAGGAGTCGCTCACAGGACTCGCAGACCGCTACGACCTGCTGTTCTTGTTCCCGGTGTTCCGGGGCGAAGAGTGGGAGATGCGCCTTGAGGGCCCGGGCGTCGCGCTGAGCCTACCCTGTGGGCCCGTCGGCTTGCCTCGACTTACCGATCCAATCGTAGAGGGGCAGTTCACCCGCATCCTGTTCGAGCATCGGGTGGACCTTCTTCATATCCACCACCTGCTGCACTGGCCCTTGAGCCTGCCCCTCATCGCCCGTGCCTGCGGCGTGCCGGTAGTCTATCACCTTCACGACCATTACCTGATCTGCGAGCGATGGCTCCTGCTCGATCACAACGGGCGCTTCTGCGACGTGGCCTATCGCGGGCGCGATCAGTGCGATGCCTGCCTCGCCGCCAGTCACAACTACCCCGCTGGGGCAAAGGCACGCCGTGACGCGTTCCTGGGGCATGTGGTCGGTGCGGTGGATGCCTTCGTGACCAGCACACCCGCTACGGGCGCCTACCTTCAAGCCTTTTACCCACAAGTTACGTCCGACCGCATCGCCGAGATCGCGATGTTGACCCCGACGCCGTCCTACGCCGTGCCCGAGGAGCGACCTGGCGCGGATGCGCCAAAACCCCTCGTCGTCGCGGTGATCGGAAACTTTACTCACCACAAGGGCGGGGATGACGTCATCGAGTTGATCCGGACCTGCGAGTCCTATCCTATCCATTTCCGGATCTACGGTCAGGTTAGCCCCCATCATGCGGGCCGCCTGCGCGGCCTGCCGGCAGAGCGCGTGACAGTCTATGGCGCCTACGAGCAGCGCGGTATCGTTGCGCAACTACAGGGCTGCGATGTCTCCCTTCACCTCTCGATCTGGCCCGAGACCTACCTGATTGCGCTTACGGAGGCGTGGCAGGCCGGCCTCGTTCCAATTGTCACCGACCTCGGTGCCCCCGCCGAACGGATCAGCGACGGAATTGATGGCTTTCGGGTGCGGCCGCACGATCCCGGCGCTGTCCGGGCCAAGCTCTTGGCCCTTCATTTCGACCGGGAGCACCTCGCAGATCTGCGCGCTACCATTCGGCGCAAGGTGTTCCCATCGGTGGAAGCGCATCTCGATGCCCTGCACCAATTGTATGCCAGCCTGATTGCCCAGCGGCCCTGTCCACACGACCGCATCCCAAACCGACGACCGAACACCTACGATCTGTCTTTTGACGATCTCGCCCTTCAGGTGAACGCGCCGTCCTGGGTGAGCAGCGACGTCCTCTGGGACCGAAGCCGCGTCCCGGATAGCAGCGGCTTTCCAGACACCTTCCCGGCGGTTACCTGCATCGACACCCTTCCGGACGAGGACGCAGCCAAGCCCGCTCTGGAGCGTCCCCTGAGCCATCCGGCCCTTGCATGGGCCCTTGATGGTCTCTGGACTGACCAGCGCCGCCGCCTGGACCGAAGCGGACACGCCGTTGTCTTTCGAAGCCTCTCCTTGCGCGGCTGGATGCATCTCTCGGAGAGCCAGGGGCCTTACCGGACCTACCTACGCTTCAGCGATGGAGTAAGCACCTCCTACGCTCCCCTGCGAACCGAGAGCCGACAGGACGTACTGGAACACCTGCAAGCCTTCGCGGCTCAAGATGCTGGCTTCGCTGGACAGGTAGACCTGACTGGTCTGAGCTTCGGAAGCCATGCGGTGGACCTGATCCACGTGACGGCAACCCACCGCGTTATCATCCGCGGCTTACTGCGGATTTTCGCCGCCAGCGATCTCGACGTCGCGCGGGCTGGCCACTTCCGAGCCGTGCAGAAGTCCGGCCAGGACCCGGAAACGGCGCCGCGTGGGGCTTCACCGAAGCGCATTCGGCAGAGCCTACCTATCTGCGACGGCGTGCTCCTCGGCTCGTCCGCGGAGCTATGGGCCTTCGAAGCCTGCCTGCCCAACGCACCAGCGGAGGCGGTCCAAGTCTGGCTTCAGGGTCTCGACGGCACGAAGCTACGGCTCGACGCAGAGGCGCACGCCGCTCCAGACGGCACGCTCCGTTTCGTGGCTGCACTAAGCGGACTGCAATCCTACCCTTATGAGATTGTTCTGCGCACCGGCCGCGACAATGGTTCGGCGATCTTGCTACCAGACAGACTCCAGATCCGCGAGCAGCCCGGCCGCTGCCGGGAAACCGAGACGCTGCCCGCCTCCTTCCGGCGCCGCTTCATCAAAACGATCCGGCGGGCGCCGAACCTCAACGTAGTGACGCTCTCTACTGAGGAGGACCCGCGTCGCGTTCGGTGTCAGGGCTGGGCCTTCCTGCGCAGGCTCGGCCCCGCTCTCTGCGTGGTAGCTCGCTGGGAAGAAAACGGACAAGGCCGGATCTGCATCGGTGCCCCCGTTGAGCGGCCAGACATCGAAGCGCATCTGGACACGGCGATAGCCCGCACCGCAGGTTTCGATCTCGTGATCCCGGTGCAGGCCGTAACCAGCGGGCGCGTTCGGTTCTATCAATGCTACCGCTGGCGTACGGTAGAGTTCACGGGCTTCCGCGAAGCACTGATCATGGCGCTTGACGTCGCTTAAAGCGCGATCTGTCAATCTAACCGATGTATTCTACAACATTCGACTAACACGTGGCCCTGTATCGGTAAGGCCGCGTGGCTGTCAGATCAAGAAGATTAAATTCGGAGCAGCTTTTCCTGACTAGTTTAAGCGTCAAGTGCACAGTCGGATACTCAGCCGAGGGCAGGCGCTGATCCGTGAGCGCGGCGCGACCTTGAACGGGAGCGGAGCCACATCTGCCGTACGCCTTCGGTGAAGGCCGCGATCGCGACCGCGGCCTTCACCGAAGGCGTACGCCGTATCAGCCAGTCCGCGCGGCGCTTGACCTAAATCCAGGTCCGTCATCCTGAAGGGATCAAACGGATTTGGTATGCGACACGCCTCGTCCGAACCTCTTTTACGTCGGCGCACAGCGCAGCGCCCAGGGCCGCGCCATTTTGCGTTAGCGGCAGGCTCGGCAGCCGCACTGGCACGCATCTACGACCACACTGGAATCACGTGCTCCGAGAAAAATCGGAAGTCTGGCTTGCCGGATTATCCCGGATAGATTAGGCAATAGCCAGCGAAAGCGCGGCTCGACTCGGCACGATTAATTGCTCCAAAGGCTATCGCGCGACGACGTCTTGAAGTCGCAAACTGTGATTCAAGCTGACCTAAGGAGATCCTTCGATGACCTATCGCCTGCCTGCCGCCCTGTTTGCCACCGTCCTCGCCCTCGGTGTCGCCGCCCCGGCGTTCGCCGCCCCCGCCACCGTCGCGGCGTTCGATCCCGACAAGGACGGCACCATCGACCTCAAGGAGGCCCAGGCCGCCGCGTCCATGAAGTTCGACATGCTCGACCCCGACAAGGACGGCACGCTTGACGCCAAGGAGCTTACCGGCCTGATGACGGCCGCGGAGATGAAGGCCGCCGACCGAGATACCGACGGCACCCTAGACAAGAAAGAATACCTCGCCGTGGTGGCCGCGCGCTTCAAGGCCGCCGACCCGGATGCCGAGGGCACCATCGACGCCAAGGAGCTCTCCTCGCCCGCTGGCGCTTCCCTCGCGATGTTGCTGAAGTAGGGTCGCCTCACGGGGCGGCCGCCCCTCAAGCAGTCCCGTATGCGGATCAACCTCGTTCTGCCGGCCGCCCTCGTGATGTTAACAAGCGCCGGGCCCGTCCTGGCCTCGTCCAGTGCCGACCTATTGCGGACCTCAACGGCTCGCACTGACAGAGGCCCATGGAGTTATTCTGCCTGCTGCTGGAGAGCATCGGGCTTGGAACCACGCCTGAGCCTCATTACCCTCGGCTTCGTCGATCTCGGTCGAGCAACGGCATTCTACGAAGAGTTGGGATGGCCCCGGCGTGTGCAATTTGCGCAGGGTGTCGCCTTCTTCCAACTCGGTGGCTTGGGCCTATCGCTGTATCCACGTGCCGACCTTGCCAAGGACGCTGGCGTGGCCCTTGGGAACCGCCCCTCTCAAGGCTTCACGCTCACCTACAACACACACAGCCGCGACGAGGTGGGCAAGGTGCTAACGCAGGCGGAAGTTCTCGGTGAGCGGATTATCCGGCACGGGCAAGATGCAGTGTGGCGTGGCCATCACGGACACTTCTGCGATCTGGATGGCTTCCTGTGGGAGGTCGCGTGGAACCCGGATTTCATCATCGGCAACGACGGCTGCCTCATCCTGCTCGCGTAGTCTTTCTACGCTTAATGAAAATGTCCGGTTTCCATCCTTCTCAGGCTTCGCCGCGTTCGGACGCTCCTGTCGATAAAATGATCGTTTACCTGACATAAAAGAAATTGGTAGTGGCATTGAGGTCACACCAATTCTAGTTTGTTTAGATTAGATCAAGTATAGTATCTAAATATGAAAGCGTGTCGAATTAGAATTATTGTCCCGACTCGCTAAATCAAGGGCATACCTAACGAATGAAAAATCATTTAATCGAGTATCATCTTCCTCATAATAATTGTCCTTACTATGTATTCTTTTTCCTGGTTTTATATATCTCCCAGAAGGTGGGCGAAACGGAGAGCCAAATATTATCTGGCTATCGGCCGCATGTCTTGGCGCCCAATTAGCTAAAGGGTAGCCCTGTGATAACTGAGTAGTTGAATCGTAAATTTTAATGAAAGTATCCCATTTATAAATAACGCCATTTATTCTTCTAGTTTTTTGTAAGAATTCGAATGTTTCTTTCATCAGATGAAATGGCAAATCTACTTGTTCTATCCATTCTGACGGTATGATACAAAATAAAATTGCTGGATTTATATTAGAAAATTGACTTCTTTTTCTTGTAACTTATTTGAAATGGATTTATTGTGATAGATTTTTCTAGTAAATTCTGTTACTTCAACCTCATAGATCTTGTTGTCTTTTGTAGCAATAAAATCAAAATCCTGCCCTGTCACTCCAGTTTCAGGCTTTATAGATATTGTACATCCCATTTCATGCATATAAGCGGCAGCTTCGATTTCGTAGAAAGTGGCGGTCAATGGACGAGTCATTAGTCGATCTCGCACAACCTTAAAACCGTCAATATTCCGCAGCAAGAATACATAATTAGCTAGGTGTAGGATCCGGGAGGACCACTCCGGCCGTATTTTTCCATCTTCAATAGCATCCGATAAAAAAGGATCTGCTGGTTTATAAATATTATTGTGCTTTATAGCAAAATTTTTGTTTATAAACTCAGATAAAACCATAAGTGCCATAGCATACTCAACAAAAACAGCATCGCCAGGAAGTTTTAATGCATCTAAGAGCCTCGATCCTAAGCGGTCCATGGAATTCTTATCCATAGCGATGCATCCTCATCTTCTGTGCGAGCAACGCCGACCAAAGAGAAGCCGGCGGTGAACCGTGCGTTCCCATAATCGCACTTATGCGAACTCGTAGCTCTTACCCACTGTTGCGCTCATACGATCTGCGTAGAGCTACTTGTCTCAGCAAAGGTACATCTGCCTGACGAAACGCTCGACCTTTGGGTGCGCAGCGCCAATCAATGCGACAGCGCCAAGTGCTCCCGAGAGCATGATGAGGACAGCCAGATCAGTCATCCAGGCATGCTCAGCCATGGCGGGTCATTTAGCGAGGTGACGCAAGCGCCGTGGGGCAGCGTGCCTCACCCTGCCGTCAGGCGGACGCGGCGTCGTAACAACCAGTCGATACCCCAGCTCGTGAGATAGATCACTAGGGTCTGGACTCGATCAGCACCAGAAGGCGATGACGGCAGCGAGTGCGACGGCCGAGGCGTAGTTTCGGGCCAACTTGTCGTAGCGGGTGGCGATG
>NZ_LMNL01000014.1 GCF_001422985.1 Methylobacterium sp. Leaf117 | reverse complement strand
CGCCACCCGCTACGACAAGTTGGCCCGAAACTACGCCTCGGCCGTCGCACTCGCTGCCGTCATCGCCTTCTGGTGCTGATCGAGTCCAGACCCTAGGACCGACAAAAGGCTGCTAGAGGGGACAGTGCTCTACCCCTTCACGAGCACCCACCAGCCTAGCCCCCTTTGCGACTACGAGCTGCCTGAGGGAGGTCCGGGTTACTGCCGAGGAAGGCGCCCAGTATCGATCATTTCAGCTTCGCTCTTCGGTCCATCGTTCGAGTGCTTCCTGATCTGGTATCCGCGATGATGCACCGCTCAGGCGAGAGAACATTGCTCTTGGCCGGTCAGCTGCGTAGACAGCGCGGCACAAGGAGAAACGATGTCATCCGCAGTCAGAACGCTCGTCCTCGTGCGGCATGGGCAGAGCACCGACAACGAGCAGAACCTGTTCTCCGGGTTTCGCAATCCCAGCCTGACGGAGCGCGGCGTTGCGGAGGCGAAGGCAGCCGGACGCAAACTGAAGGACCTCGGCTTCCGCTTCGACATCGCATTCACGAGCAAGCTGGACCGGGCGCAGCGTACCTTGACGCTGATGCTGGAGCAGCTCGAGCAGAGCGATCTTCCTATCCGAGCCGACAGTGCCTTGAATGAGCGCGACTACGGCGAACTCTCAGGCCTGAACAAGGCGGAGGCACGCAACCAGTGGAGCCCGGAACAGGTCCATCTCTGGCGCAAGTCCTATGATGCAGTTCCCCCGGGTGGTGAAAGCCTTGCCATGACCGCAACAAGAACGGTTCCGTTCTACGAGAAGGAGCTTGCCGTTCGCGTTCAGGAAGGCCAACGAGTCCTTGTAGTCGCCCACGGCAATTCGCTTCGATCCATCGTCATGCATCTGGAAAGCATGACCCCGGAAGCATTGATGGGCTTCAACATCACCACGAGCGAGATTCTGATTTACAGCTTCTCGGGATCGGGCGCGGTGATTGAGAAGACCTCGGTTGTTGCGCCCTCTTCGCTATGACGATCGAGGGGAGGGGCCCAAAAGCCCCGCTTCGTGGTGGGATTGGTTGAGCCCAAATGCTGCATGACAGCCTTACGGAAGAAACGCTGAGAACCTTCCTTGCCGCCTTCTACGCCAAGGTTCAGCGCGCCCCCCTAATCGGGCCGGTCTTTGCTCGCATCATCCCTGATGGCGATTGGCCACGTCACCTCACCGTCATCCAAGATTTCTGGTCCTCAGTGCTGTTGAAATCTGGCCGCTACAAAGGCAATCCGTTCGGCAAGCATCAGAGACTGGGTGAACTGACCCCGGCTCATTTTGAGCGCTGGCTCGCGTTATTCGAGCAAACGGCTAAGGAAATATTCGCCTCCGACGCGGCCATGCTCCTCACGGAACGTGCGAACCGGATCGGAGATAGCTTGAAAGCGGGCCTGTTTTTCCGACCAGAGAGTCTACAGCAAAATCGTTGAGATCACCTCGGCAGTACGCTTTTAGGGCAGCATTCCGCGGCATCAGATCCGTCCCTCCGCATGGACACCGCATCTTTGCCGAGGATCAATCCGTTGTTGTAGCCGTTGGAGGAGACATGACGCCCTCTGGCATGATTGCTTTCGGTGATCGGCTTCGGCCAGCGTACAGCGGCAGGCAGCACGAGGCTTCCATGAAACAGTTTTCAGGTTTTCCACCTGAGGCGTTCGCCAAAAGCGATTCGAGCCCCGATCCGCTATTCTACTGGCAACCGCGCTTCGTCACGCATATCGACGACGACGCCATTGCAGCGGTCACAACCCTCTACCGGGACGTCGTTCCGGCCGGCGGGATCGTTCTCGACCTGATGTCGAGTTGGGTCAGCCACCTGCCGGAGGACAGGACCTTCGCGGAGGTCATCGGCCATGGCTTGAACGCCGCGGAACTCGCGGCGAACCCCCGCCTGACCCACCGCTTCGTTCAGGACCTGAACGCCGCGCCCGAGCTTCCCCTCGACAGCGCAAGCACCGACGCGGCGTTGATGTGCGTCTCGATCCAGTATCTGCAGAGGCCCGTCGAGGTCCTGTCCGAGGTCGCGCGCGTGTTGCGCCCGGGCGCTCCGGTGGTGATCAGCTTCTCGAACCGATGCTTCCCCACCAAGGCTGTGGCGATCTGGAACGCCTTGGATGGGGTAGGGCGCGCGCACCTGGTCGAGTGCTATCTCCGGGAGGCCGGCTTTGCACGGACCGAGATGCGCGCGGTGATTCCAGATCACGGCTTCAGCGATCCTCTGACGGCGGTGATCGGCTGGACCTCGGCAGCATGACGCTGGCACTGTGCCGTCGTGCTTGCGCAAGCCGGTCGATACGGGCACCGCTTCGCGATGCTCCGACGGTTTAGGCCGACCTAGGCCGATCAACCCGCAAATTCGGCCTGCCAAGGGGCGGGACCTTCCAGGGTTCCCAGCCTGGCAGCTTAACGAAAGGGACGCGAATGCAAGAACCGGCAGGGACGCTCGGGGTAAGATCGCTGCGTGACGCGATCCCCGTGGTGGCCATCCTGGTCGGGTTCGCGACTATGCCCGCCTGCGCGGTCACGCCGGTGACCCCGGTGGGCGTGGAGAGTTGCGACGCCTTCCTCGCCGCCTATGCCCAATGCGCTGCAAGCCCTGGCGTACCGGAAGCCGCTCGTCCCGGTATCCGCCAGGGAATCGGCACGATGCGCGAGAGCTTCCGCGACTCTGTCCTGCGCAACGAGGCGGCGCGCGCGACCGTGGCCTATCAGTGCGCCCAGGCTCATGAGGCCGTCCGCAAAAGCCTGATCGACGCGTTCAAGTGCGATTTCCCTGCCGCACCCGCGGCCTCCCAGGCTCTGCTGCAGAGCCCGCCACCGCCGCCCGGAGCAGCCCGAGCAGCAGCCCGCCCGGCTTCGGTGCAGACGCCCGAGGCTCAGGCTCTGGCGAAGGCCAACGCCTACACCGAGGCTCAGAACCACCTCGTTCGGTCCCATCCCTTGGAGCAGCAGTTGGCCGACTACCAGCGCGACAACGAGCGGGTGCTCAAGCTTGGAACGAAGCTCGGCGCCAACGCCTGGTACCACTTCGGCATCGTGGACTTCGATGGGGTCATCGACGAGTTGGAGAAGGCCGTCGCCTTGCCGGGCGTTGTCCCGGAAGTCGATACTCAAGCCGCCCGACTGCTGACGGCCCTGCGTGACGTCAATCCCACCCTAAAGCCGCTCACGCGCTATCAGACCACGCGCGAGTTCAAGGAGGATGGCTTCAAGTTCGCTCGCGAGCAGCACGCGATCCTCGTCCCCCGGGTCGAGGCGGCCGCCAAGGCGATGGACGCCTACGGCACGGCCCTGTTCGAGCGCGAGATCGCCCGGGATGAGCGCCGCCTGGCGGCCCTGCCGGAGGATGCGCCGGCACGGCGGCTCCTCTCCACCAGCCTCACCCTGCGCCGCGCGGTCCGGCGGTTCGAGGCCTTGGGACCGAAAGCCGATGTCGCGCCCTTCCTAGCTGCACTCGGCGAGGTCTCGAATGCCAACCGTCAGCTTGGTACGACCTTCGACAGCATGAGCCCGAAGGCGAACTCATCCTGCACCGGCTACACCGACACCGTCGCAAGCGTGATTGGGCATGGCCGGGACGTCGCCCGAGACATTCGCGCCAAGGGTGATCCAAGCCAACCGGCGCAACGCTTCAACGAGACCTACAACCGCTCCGTCCGAGACCTCGAAGCTTGTCAGAAGAATGAGAGCCGGACTCGCTCCGGCTGAACTCGGGCATCAGTCGCTGCGTCCGCGCTCGCTGCAGCAAATGACTCGCCGGTCGCCCTTATACCCGTCATCGGCCGCACTGCGATCAGCAAATTGCGCACTTACAGTCTGGACTAAACAAGCTGCGGACCACAAACAGCGCCCCTCAAACTTGAGGGGCGCCTTTAGGTTCAGGTTCTAGTAAAAGCCGCGGCGGCCATAGCCGCGATCGTGCCCATAGCTGTGACCGCGTCCCCGACCATAACCGAAGTGCCGACCGCCGAAGCGCGGTCCAAAGTGATGACCGCCGCCGTAGCCCCGGCGTCCGTAACCATCGCCGTACCCGCGGCGCCCGTATCCACCGCCACCATAGCCGTACCCGTACTGGACGCTTTCCACGGCTGTCGCAGTCTCTGGCATCGTCGCGACACCAAGCGGTGCGGCTGAAACCGTGGCCGATGCCAGGAACAGACTGGCAGCCATCAGGCCAGCACCGAGCGTAAGTGTCTTGAACATAGCGCAACTCCCTGCGGATCCGCCCATCCGAGCAGCTCGCTCGTGAGACATACCTGTTCTAATCTGAACGGCGTCCGCTTTGTGGGATAGCCTTCAACAGGCTTCCACGGCGTGATTGGGTCGCCATCCGAAGGGCGACTCAGGTCGGTTTTCGGCTAGTCCGTTTAGAAGCACGAGCGTGAGAAAGCGCACGTTCACCCAGCCGCCCTGAACGATGACGCGGCAGCCAGGCATTCCGCTACGCGTCACTGACAGCTGCAGCCTGTCGATGCGGCCGAGCCGCCGGCGGCGATGGCCCGGGAGGAACACGCTCGCCACCGGCACCTCCGATGATGGGCCTCTCAGCGTCCCAAAAGACGAGCGGGCGATTTAATGCGCAGGAATTCTTATCGACGTTCGCGGGATCAAGCGACCGAGGGTTTAGTTGTTATCCTGCTTAGCGCTCGGCGGCAGACGGTTTTTTCCGCGGTTTCGAGCGCAATATTTTCTAGCGGGATCATCGACATGAAAGCACTTACTTGGCAGAGCAGGGGCAAGATCTCCTGCGAGACGGTGCCGGATCCCAAGATCGAGCACGGGCGTGACGTCATCATCAAGGTGACTGCCTGTGCGATTTGCGGCTCCGATCTCCACCTCATGGGCGGCTTCATGCCCACGATGGAGTGCGGCGATGTTCTCGGTCACGAGACCATGGGCGAGGTCATCGAGGTCGGACGCGACAACCAGAAGCTCAAGGTCGGCGACCGCATCGTGGTGCCCTTCACCATCTGCTGCGGCGAGTGCCGCCAGTGCAAGTGGGGCAACTGGAGCTGCTGCGAGCGTACCAACCCGAACGGTAAGCTACAGGCGGAGACCTACGGTTACCCGCTAGCTGGGTTGTTCGGCTTCTCGCACATCACCGGAGGGTTCGCCGGCGGTCAGGCCGAGTACCTGCGAGTGCCCTATGCCGACGTCGGCCCCATTGTGGTGCCCGAGGGCCTCACCGACGAGCAGGTCCTGTTCCTCAGCGACATCTTCCCCACCGCCTACCAGGCCGCCGAGCATTGCGACATCGGCCCGGAGGATACGGTAGCGATCTGGGGCTGCGGCCCTGTCGGCGTGCTCGCGGTGAAGTGCTGCCTGATGCTCGGCGCCAAGCGCGTCATCGCCATCGACAGCGTGCCGGAGCGCCTTGCCCTCGCGCGGCAGGCCGGTGCGGAGACCATCGATCTGGCCACCGAAAACATCCAGGAAACGCTGATGGAGATGACCCACGGCCTCGGCCCGGACTCGGTCATCGAGGCGGTCGGCATGGAGTCCCACGGAGCCGACACCACCCTTCAGAAGGTTTCCTCCGCCATTATGGAGCACACCGTCAGCCTGGAGCGTCCCTTCGCTCTGAACCAGGCGATCCTCGCCTGCCGTCCGGGCGGGAACGTCTCGATGCCGGGCGTGTTCGCGGGGCCGGTCGGTCCGGTCGCCCTCGGCATCCTGATGAACAAGGGTCTGACCCTGAAAACCGGCCAGACCCACATGGTACGTTACATGAAGCCGCTGATGGAGCGCATCCAGAACGGCGACATCGATCCGTCCTTCATCATCAGCCATCGCTCCACGAACCTGGAGGATGGCCCGGCGCTGTACGACCTGTTCCGGGACAAGAAGGACAATTGCACCAAGGTCGTGTTCAAGCCGCACGGCTGAACCGACGACCCCGCGGGCGGAGCATGTCCGCCTCCGGGGAACGAAGGCACGGCAGGCTCCTCATTGGCCGCCATCGCCCACGACAGACCAGAAAGCGTTTCATGCCCACCGCAGTAATTTTCGACGTCGATGGCACACTCATCGACTCGGTCCCCCAGCACGCCCGAGCCTGGCAGGATGCCTTCAAGGACTTCGGTTACGACATCCCGTTCGAGGATCTACGACGGCAGATCGGGAAGGGTGGGGACTTGCTGATGCCGGTGTTCCTATCGAAGGCGGAAATCGTCGAGAAGGGCGACGCCTTAGAGGAGCACCGCTCGGGGATACTGAAGGAACGCTACCTCCCGACCATCAAGGGCCTGCCGCAGGTCCGAGCGCTCGTCGAACGCCTGCGAGCCGACGGCAAGCAACTCGCACTGGCCTCCTCCGCCAAGGGCGACGAGCTCAAGACCTACAAGAAGATCGCCGACATCGAGGATCTCATCAGCATCGAGACGTCGTCTGACGACGCCGAGGAGAGCAAGCCGAACCCGGACATCTTCCAGGCTGCTCTAAAGCGCCTCGACGGCGTCGCGGCACAGGATGCCATTGTCGTCGGTGATACGCCCTACGATGCCGAAGCCGCTGCCAAGGCCGGCATCCGAACGATTGGGCTGCTTACGGGCGGTTGGACAGCCGAGGAACTCATGCAGGCAGGCTGCATCGCCACCTATCGGGATCCGGCTGACCTGCTCGCTCGATACGAGGTCTCGCCACTCGCAGGGTCACAGACCTGATCGCACAAAGACGGAGCACCTTCCATGACAGCCACGAGCCCAAGTGCGTCCGAAGGTCCGCACCTGCGCACCATCGCCATGCCGCGCGACACGAACGCTGCTGGCGCCATCTTCGGAGGCTGGACGGTCTCGCAGATGGATCTGGCCGGCGGAACCTTGGCCGCACAGAGGACTAAGGGCCGCGTAGCGACGGTCAGCATCGACGCGATGCGTTTTCTCAGGCCGATCTCGGTGGGCGATGAGGTGAGTTGCTACTGCACCCTGCAGGCAGACGGTGAGACATCGTTGAGCGTGCGAATCGAGGTCTGGATCCGGGACAGGACCGGAGGTGATCCGCAGAAGGTTACCGAAGGAGTATTCACCTACGTCGCCTTGGACGACGAGGGGAAGCCGCAGCATCGTACCTAGCTGCGGTCCGACGGGACATGGACGCACGCGTCGTTCCAAGGTCAAAAACTCACCGCGAACGATGTCGGCGCAGTGATTTAGACCCACTGCCAATGTCGTGAACGCGTCATTTCATTGAACAATGGGTTCCGGAATCGCTTAAGTCATTATGGAATACTATGTCTTCGTCGTCGCCGGGTTCGGTGTCCTGGTGCTTCTGACGGCATGGTTGCCGATGGTGCTCCGGGCGCTGCCTCTTTCGCTACCCATATGCTGCGTCGGCATCGGCGCGGCCATGTCGACCATTCCGGTTGTTGCGGAACTCACGCCCCATCCCGGATCCCACGCCAAGCTGATTGAGCATGCCACCGAGGCTGTGGTCGTCATCTCGTTGATGGGCGCGGGTCTCAAAATCGATCGCCTGTTCGGTTGGCGAACCTGGTCGGTGACATGGCGCCTGCTTGGCATCGGCATGCCGCTGACGATCCTCGCCTTGACCGTGGTGGGACCGACCCTTCTCGAGCTCGGCCTCGCGTCGGCACTGCTCCTTGCATCGTCGCTAGCACCCACCGACCCAGTCTTGGCATCCGACGTTCAGGTTGGCCACCCCGACGAAGACCATGAGGACGAGCCGCGTTTCGCGCTGACCTCGGAGGCAGGGCTCAACGATGGCTTGGCCTTCCCTTTCGTGAACCTCGCCATCGCCCTGGCCACTAGCGGTCTTGCCGGTTTGTCGTGGTCGCACTGGCTTGCGGTCGACGTGCTCTGGAAGATCGCTGTAGGAGCCGTTTTTGGAGCGGCGGTCGGCCGAGGGTTGGGATGGCTAATGTTTCACCTACCCAACCTGTCGAAGCTTTCCCGTACTGGAGACGGTTTCGTGGCGCTCGGCGTGACCTGCATCGCCTATGGATGCGTCCAGGCTCTCGACGGATACGGTTTCATCGGCGTGTTCGCGGCGGCCCTCGCCCTGCGCTCATCCAGCCGCGGCCACGAGTACCATCGCAAGATGCACGACTACGCTGAAGAACTCGAACGCCTATTGATGATGGTGCTGCTGGTTGGGTTTGGGGCGGTGCTCGTCAGTGGAGGATTGCTTCGTGCCTTGACTTGGCCGGCGGTTGCCTTCGCCCTGGTGGCCCTCCTCGTCGTACGACCCCTGTGTTGTTGGATCGGACTGCTCGGAAGCGGGCGATCTACCGAGGATCGTGCCGTTGTCAGCTTCTTCGGAATTCGAGGATTGGGGACGGTCTACTATCTTGCATTCGCGACAGGTCATGCCGTCTTCGAGGAAATGGATCTCCTCTGGGCAACGGCCGGGCTGACGGTGCTGATTTCTATTCTCCTGCACGGCGTCACCGTGACGCCGGTCCTTCGCGCCCTCGACCGCCGGATGGGAAGGAACACTGAGAGCGCGCAGCTCGACTTAACCCTTCCCATTCCCACAGAGTGAACGTGCATGGCGGCGTGCCATCCATTTTGGCATGTCCTGTTCGGTTTGGTTTGGTCTTCGGGCGCACCTGCACTGACAAGGACGCTCGCGGGCTACGCTTCCGTATAAGCGGCTGGAACCTACGAATGTCTACTATTGCACGCCGGATCCGGATGCCTCACCGGCTGGATTGGGTCGGAATCAGAACGTCCACTTCCAGACACAAAGCTAGGTTCGTTTGCCGCCCTCTTCGTAATTTGCTGCCTCAGGTCACGGGTGACGGGTGACGGGTGACGGGTGACGGGTGACGGGTGACGGGTGACGGGTGACGGGAAACCAATCGGATACCCAACAGAAATGCAAATAGGACGGATGTCTTGCGAGGCTGTTTTTCGCCGAAAGTTCCGTCGCAACCAATCACCTCGCGATCAGTTTCCTGTGATCAGCACGTGCGAACGCGTCTGCGCTGTTCCCAGCTGATCCAAGGACATCGACATGCAGGCTTTGAAGGCGATGATGATCGCCGCGCTGGTTCTGACACCAGCTTTAGCATTCGCTCAAGGTGCTTCGGTTCAGTCTCCGAGCGATAGCACCGGCGGCACTGGTAGACCTGCGAACCTCTGCCAAGAACTCGTTGCCTTCGTTAAACAACCCGAGGCCGCGACCAAGGCTGCAGAGACACCGCCACAGCTCGCAACAGCCGTGACGGCCAAGAAGAGCGACGATACCTCTGCAAAACCTTCAGCGCCGGGCACGCCGCAGAACACCTCCGGTCAGAGCGGGCAGATCACAGCGTCTGGACCGGGTGCTGCCGGTCCACAGGGGGACGCGCAAAACAAGTCTGCTCCGGTGGGCTCCACGGCTACGGCATCGGGACCTGCAAAGGTTGCGTCTGCTGCAGCACCAGCCGCTCCGGCGGTGCCCAAGCCTTCTGCCGAGAACGTACAGCAGATCGAGAACGCAGCGGGCGCCAACGACATTCAGGGCTGCCGAGCGGTTGCGCAGACGATGCGGCGGGCAGGCGTCGTCATGCCGGGGCCGCTCCTGGCTCTCGCTGCGATGTCTCCCAAGCTTCTGGAAGCTGCCTCACGTCCTTGAAGACGCCCACCCCCTTTTCGGAAACGCCGTCTCCTCGATCAGGGAGCCTCTCTCATCACGCAGGATCACATCATGACGCGCCGTTCCACTCCGCCTTGGCTAGTTCCCGCTCTGCTCGGGTCCGCTGCTGCTCTTGGTGCATCCGCGCTCTATGCGGTCTCAAAGGCCCGCGAAGCCGAACGACGTACACCACCCATCGGCGACTTCATGACCGTGGATGGTGTCCGCCTGCACTACATCGTTCGCGGTCATGGACAGCCCTTGGTGCTGATCCACGGCAACGGCACCATGATCCAGGACTTCCTGGTCAGCGGGATCGTGGACGAACTCGCCAAGCGCTACCGCGTGATCGTCTTCGACCGGCCGGGCTATGGCTACAGCAGCCGGCCCCGAGGGCTCTGGACCCCGCGGGCGCATGCGACTTTGTACGAAAAGGCGCTGGAGAGGCTCGGCGTCTCGAAAGCTGTGGTCCTCGGACACTCCTGGGGCAGCCTTGTCGCCGTGTCCTTAGCGCTGCAAGCTCCGGGTCTCGTGCGCAGCCTCGTCTTGGCTTCGGGCTACTACTACCCGACGCTGCGCGCCGACGTGATCCTGGCTTCACCCCCAGCGATCCCGGGCATCGGCGACGTTCTACGCTACACCGTATCGCCGCTCGTTGGGCGTGCACTGATGCCAGGCATGATCAAGGGGATGTTCGCGCCCGCTCCCGTGCCGGAGCGGTTTGATCGCGAGTTCCCCAAGGAGATGATGCTGCGACCTCTACAGCTGCGAGCCTCAGCGGAGGACGCGGCTCTGATGACGCCTGTGACGGTCGAACTGCAGGAGCACTACCCCGAACTCAAGCTGCCCGTCGTGATCATCGCAGGAGCCGACGATCAGATTGCGGATGTCGGACGTCAGTCTGAGCGATTGCATCACGCCCTGCCGCAGAGCGAATTCATCGTCGTGCCAGGCATGGGCCACATGATCCATCACCTTGCGCCAAAGCATGTCGTCCAGGCCATCGACCGCGCATTCGAGATGGGACGTGACAGCCGCGTGTAACTGGGCAAGGCGGGACGCACGAGCATGGCACACTACATCGCCATCGAGAGGGTTACGGGACGTGTCTACGGCGACACGGCCCGCTTCGGTCAGGTTGGGGATGTGGCGTCACCTGACGCTGCAGTCTTGCTCTTCGATCGCCATCATGGCCGTGCACCTCGTGGGTTCGGTCACGTCGGGCCAGCGAGCACGGCAGCGAGCTATGACGTCTATGAGATCCAATCGTCCGGCTCTCGCGTTCCGACGGCCAACGAAGCCGAAGCACAGGCCCTGGTAAAGGACCACGGATCTTGGGTGGTCGCGCTTGTCAGCTACAATTCCTGATGTTCCTACGACCCCGCAATCGATCGCGTGATGAAGAGGGCCAGGAGCGCACTGGCTCCGACTGATAGCGATGCGATCACCAGTAAATCGGCTTCGGGCTCAAGCCACTTCAAGCCGACCCCAATGTGCCAGGCCTGAAGCCAGAGACCGGCAATGGGAGGTGCAAGCACCAAGGATGTTATGAGGTAGATGCGCCACCTGAACATAGGGCGAGCCTACGCCTGATCGCGTAGAAGCGCTATTCCCTCAACAGGTTACGCCTCTATCACGCATGGCGAAGCCGATCAGCGCGACAGGCGAGCAAGGCTCCCGCTCCCATCGGACCAATCGGCTTCAGTCGTGAAGTATCGCGGCCAGCCGTGCGAGCCAGCTGTCACGACCAGCTCGGAATGAGGCGGGCACCTGACTTCCGGTCTGATACGCCTGTTTCTGGGCCAGCATGGTTAAAACTTTCCTAACCGAGCGATGGCCACGAAACGGAAATCCGAGCTTCTGTGTTTCTGGGACGGTCCGAGGGGGCGGCTCGCTGAACCCTCCACTGTTTGGCCCATCAAGGATCACGGATGCAGGTTCCGCTCGCTTTCCTTCTCGCGTTCAGCGTACTCGCGCCCGTGGTGGCGATGGCAGATGAGGATTGCCCTAAGCACTTCAAGGACTATGGCTATTTCCTCCAGGCGAGGAAGTCGTGTGGGAAAGAGACCGAGTACCCGCTGATGAAGATCATGAAGGCGTGCGCCAAGCAGACGCCGCAGGAAGTCGCCCAAGTCCTGATGGACGATGGCCGTCGTGTCTGGGCGAGGAACCTGATGCGGAGCAACCTGGGCAGCATGTGCGAGGACGCCTTCTCGAAGCTGTCAGCGAGTTCCGAGCGCCCCAAGCGGCGATGATGCTCGGGGCCAAGTAGGACGCTACCGACGGCCGTCTCACTGTTCGAGGAGACCAACCCACGTGCCGTGTCACAGCGGCACCCCAAAGCCCCGTGCCCTTTCTGAACATCGATCTAAGTCCACGTTAGGCAGCATTCAGAATTGATCTGCCAATTGCTCCCGACTGCAATTTCCTAAAGCTCCCGAGCCCGTTAGCCCGCAGAGGAGAGAGGCGGGACAGCATGAGCACGGAAGACCACCAGAAGCCGAAGACGCGCGAGGGCTTCCATGAAGCCTCCCAAGGCAAACTGAGCGCTTCGGCCATGAGCCCCTCTTTGCCCGAGATTGTTCGCGATCATCTCGGACGTCAGCTTCAAGCCGTGTACGGCTCTCTCACGACAGAGGAGCAGCCACAGCGGCTTCTCGATCTGATCGCGCAGCTCGACGTGGCGCTCGCCCATCAGGGCTCTCAGGCGGCATCCGTGTTTCGCCAGGAGCTGCTCGCTGCCTTGCCGGGCCTGCGTGGCTTTGCGCTGTCGCTTGTTGTGAACCCCACCCGCGCCGATGATTTGGTGCAGGAGACGCTGCTGAAGGCATGGAAGAGCCAGGACCGCTTCGTGCCGGGGACGAACCTCATGGCGTGGCTCTGCACCATCCTGCGCAACCAGTTCTACACCGAGTGCCGCAAGGCCAAGCGGGAGGTCGAGGATGCCGATGGTACCGCGGCCGCTCAGCTCATCGTGCTGCCCTCACAGGAGCATGGCATCGAGCTGCAGAAGGTGTGGGCCATCCTCGCCAAGCTGCCGCCGGCACAGCGTGAGGCCCTGCTGCTCGTAGCGGGTCAGGGCATGACCTACGAAGCGGCTGCCGCTCTCCTGGGTACGCAAACGGGCACGATGAAGAGCCGGGTGAGCCGAGCACGGGCATTCCTGACAGAGACCCTCAAGGCATCCAATGACCGTACCCATGCCTGAGGGGGCAACGGCGCGCATCCTTCGTGCAACTTTTGGCAGCTGACCCGCGTAGGAAGCCCTATGGCTCAGCAGGTCACCTACAGCATCGTCGATCAGCCGGATGGACGCTTCGATCTTCTCGTGCTCCTTGGTGAGCGCGTGCTGCATGCGCGGACAGGGTTCATGACCCTGGCCGAGACCGAGGAAGAGGTGGAGTTTCTGCGGGAGCTGATGACCGCCTGCGGGGCTCCCGTCGTTCGAGAGGTTGGTTGTCCAGGCCTTCTTGGATCCTGGTATGCGGCCGGCTGGCATGCCTCGCGGGGATGAAGATTAGGCGGACGCAGGCGCTCGACCGAATGAGGTGCCCGCCAAGCGGCGAAGGACATCCCCAAAGCGCGTCGTCAGGCGTGAGAGCGGCGAGCGCCATAAGCCAAACCCGTCGTCGCAGAGCGGATCGTTGACCACGGGACTTCCGTCCTGCCCAACGAGCACGTTGCCGATGTTCGGGTCCAGGGCACGAGGAGCAGCGCTACGCAAAGTGGCCACATAGGCCTCAAACCCTGGCCACGCAGCCCGGAACTCCTCGCGGATGCCATCGAAGCTCGAGTGATCGATCCTGGGTTCATGGGTAGGCCATTCCGCCTTGAACCGGTCGCGGACACCCTCGTCCATCGCGACACTGGGATGGTCCGCAAGGACTGCGTGGGCGTAAGCCAACCACCAGGTATCAGGCCGCGGATCGGCCAGACGTGAACCGACGGTCATCAAAGCTCCGCAGCGGCTGACCTGCAGGTCATGGACCCGCGGCGCATGCGGCCCATCCGACCCCTCGAACCCTTTGCGTAGCAGGGCCGCATAGTCACCGAACCCGTCGGCCTTGCGAGCGAGACGCACGACAATGTCTGGGTGGTCCGGATGGGCATGAACGCTGCCGTGATACCCGTAGCCGATCTCGGCCCAGCCCTTGGCTATGAGGGACGCATGCGCCCCGGCAGCCGAGCGTTCGACGATACCCAAAGCGGCGAGCGAGGGACTGGACGTCCGAACCCGGTTCAGAAAACGACGCATCGCAGCCACTCCTTCCTGCCGATCGGTGATCCGACGCGACGCGCCCATGAGAGCCGCACGAGTGCGACGTCACGCAGGGTGTCCGGACAGGCAGGTCCGGCGTAGGTCAGGATGACCGTGTCGATGTCGGGAAGTGGTACGACGCGATTGTCACACCACCGTCATGGAATGATCGGCGTTCAGGCAAAGTTCAAGTGCTTCAAAATCGTAAAGCAGTGAATACCCGGCCTGCGCTTTCCTGACGCAGCATCAATCAGGCTGCCCTCGCGAGAAGCTGCCGCGCGAGGTCATTGTCGGCTTCACTTAGACCGCGCTCTGCGTCCGGCCGGACATGCCGGCCCGTATGGACGGGCCCAACGTCGACATCGTCCAGGACGAGGTAATTCGTAATGCGGTTCCGGCTCGCATGCTCGGCAATCTCGTCGCCGCGGCGGGCTCGTTCGGCTGGCAGCATCCCACCAGTCTTCTCATCCCGGCTCGTCGGGAGAATGGCTGTGCGCCAGTCGGGATGAAAGCAGCCTTCGGGCAGGCCAGCCTCGACCAAAGTCGGCCGGCAATCGGCGACGCGCCACGTCGACGATACGACCACCTGTGCGTCGAACATCTGCACGAGGGCTGCTACGCGAGCGACCTGGATCGGATCGAGACTGTCCTTGCCCGCCCGATGTTGATAGGCGACGGTGGTCACGACGCCATCGACATCAAGATAGATCGTTGGTCGTGCCCGGCTCTCGCGTGCGTCCAAGATCGCGTCTCCGTTCACTGCGACAGCTCTGATCCCGCTTCGGCACGGCTACAACGCGACGCCGTGGCCGTCCAGCACACTCTCGGTCCGGTTAATCGAAGGTGGGTAGCTATGCCTCGACGGACTATGCACGCGGCACACTGCGTCCCAGCCTCCCACGAAAGAGATGAATGGAAAGCGTCACCGTTGTTCTTGCTCTACTGCTGTCTGTCCTCGTCAGCGGGGCTCTCGGGCGCCTGCTGCCATTGCCACTACCGCTGATCCAGATCGCTATCGGCGTAGCGCTGGCCCTGGGCCCGCTCCCAAGCACCTCTCTGGACCCAGAGATCTTCTTCCTCGTCTTCCTGCCGCCCCTGTTGTTCCTCGACGGCTGGCGCATTCCGAAGCGCGACCTCTTTCGTGACGGCAAGACGGTTCTGGCCCTCGCACTCGGCCTCGTCGTTCTAACTGTGCTGGGAATTGGGGCGCTTATCCATGGAATGATCCCGGGCATCCCGCTCGCCGTGGCCTTCGCGCTCGCGGCCGTTTTGTCTCCCACCGATCCCATTGCGGTCTCCTCGGTGGCAGCTCAGGCGCCGGTCCCGCGCCGCCTCATGCACATTCTCGAGGGAGAGGCCCTCCTCAACGACGCCACTGGCCTTGTCTGCCTGCGCTTCGCAATCGCCGCCGCCCTGACCGGGACGTTCTCGCTTCCCGAGGCCGCAACCACATTCGTCTGGCTCGCTCTCGGTGGCATCGGGATCGGTGCCGCCACGACCTTCCTACTCATGGGCGCGCAAGACCTACTGCGTCGGCGCACAGGCGAGGACCCCGGCCTACAAATCCTGTTCAGCCTGCTCACGCCGTTCGGGGCCTATCTTGCCGCTGAGCATGTGCACGCTTCCGGCATCCTGGCAGCAGTCGCGGCCGGTATCGCCATGACCTACGTCGAAATCCAGGGACGCAGCCTGGGCGCTACGCGGGTTCGGCGCACCGCCGTCTGGGACACCGTCGCGCTCGCAGCGAACGGCTCTATCTTCGTGCTGCTTGGCGAGCAATTGCCGGAGGTACTCAAACACGCCGTCACACAGGCCGACGTCCAGGGCGCGGGCTGGCTCGTCGCCTGGATCCTGGCCATCACCGCTGGCCTGATGGCGATCCGGTTCGTTTGGGTCTGGGTCTCGCTCCAGTTCGTGCTGATGAAAGCACGCCGTCGCGGCGATCGACGCGAGACGCCGACCATGCGCCTCGTGGCCGCTACGACACTCGCCGGCGTGAAGGGCGCAATCACCCTCGCGGGTATCCTCACCCTGCCGCTGACCCTCAAGGACGGTACACCATTTCCTGCCCGCGACCTGTCCATCCTCCTGGCAATGGGGGTGATCCTAACGTCGCTTCTGCTCGCAAGCACGGTGCTGCCGCCGCTTTTGCGCGGTCTCCGCCTTCCCCCCGAGCCTAGCCACGATGCAGAGGAGGATGCTGCCCGCGCGGCTGCGCGCGATGATGCCGTCAAGGCCATCGAGGCCCTACAACATCGCCTCGTCGAGGAGCAGGAGGACGCCTCCATCGCAGTTGAAGCTGGCGCACGTGCCATGGATCGCTACGAAGGCCTGGAGGCTCCGACGACAGAACCGAGAAAAGATCTTACCCGCGTCAAGCAGATCGCAATGACCGAGAAACGCCTGCGCCTCGCTGGTATCGAGGCCGAACGGCAGTCTCTTTATCGCCTGCGTCGCTCGCACGCCCTCGATGATGTTGTCCTGCGTCGGCTCATCCGTGAAATCGACTTGGTCGAGGCACGGCTCGCTTCCTGAGAGACCAACAAGTCCGGCAAATCTCGATCAATATGCAGACGGTCAACACGGTTTAGGCGCCCTGCGGGATCTCCCCGGCAATGCCAAAAGCAGGGCGCCTCTAGAAGTGAAGTCAGGAGGATGTGTCGAACGCGGTATGAGTAGCGTGCATCCTAAGCATTACGCGCTCGACGGCCGCTCGGGTGAACTCCTCGATCAGTTCCTCCGGGGTTGCCATGTCTCTGAGACGCTGAGCCTCTTCTCGGAGTTTCACGCCCATTGATGCAACAAGATCCTGAAATTGTAGGTCACCGACGTCACCCCTTGCCAGCGCTGCAAGTTCGCTGCCGTAGTCATCGCCAGCCTTCAGGCCTTGGGCTCGCCATTCAGCACGATCCAGGTCTGTAACTGTTCTTTCCTCATCCGGCACCGTAGCCGCCCTTCTCGTTCGTCGGGTGCCGACTTGGCGAGTGATCGTCATAGCCGCCTGTTTCCGGACCCGGGTCCTGAGATGGGGCAACGCGGCCAGGCGAGGTTGGGCCGGCCTCGGCCTGATCGTCGCTGACGCGGGGTTCGACCAGGGGCTTGCCCTTGGGCGGCACGTTGAGAACGGGGGCTATCGTCTTATCGTCCGAAGCCATGACACACTCCATCATCCCGGTATCCTGCGAGGCAAGAAGCCACGGGTGCTGGAGTTCCCTCCGGTGTCACTCCTGTTCGGGCCGGAGTTGAAGCGACGTGCAAATCGTGACCGGCAGGTTCGTTATGGCAGGGGAGGGCGGACAGAACAGTAGTTAGTACAGAGCTAGCGCAGCGCATCAGAGACGCGTGCGCGATCAATGACTTAGCCACGCTCGCGCGCAGATCATAATCCTTGTGTCGGCGGTTCAAATCCGTCCCTCGCTACCACTAATTTCAAGTCGTTACAGTGACTTAGACGGCAGGCCCTGGACATTGCGTCCGGGGCTTTCTGCTTCTCGGGCGGACTTTTCTGCACGGCTGTCGCGAGGTCCGCCCGGATTCCATTCCCGGGCGGGTCAAAATACAATGGTCCCGCGCGTCGTGGACAGTCCTAGGCTGGAAGGTGTATCATAGCCGATCGGGTGATTTTGGTGCCGGCCACCTAGATTCCCGCCAGCGGCTAAAGCAGGCGGATGTCCGGCTCGTCCTCGGGATGGTGCGGCGACTGGGTGTCGGGGTTAAACTTCAGCAGCGGTGCGACCGCGATTTCGACGTAGCGTCGGTCTAGGAGGTGGTAGACGCCAGCGCGCATCAGGAGCGCGGCCGGGGCGGGCTTGAGCGTCTTGGCTCCCTTGTCAGGCGTCAGGTACACGGCGTCGAACCCAGGGGGCCGGGCTTGAACCAGACCAGCAAGCCGGCGTCGGTCCCGTCCTTTGATTGTCAGACAGCGTTGAACATTGGTTCATCCGCACTTCTGGTGCTGATGGAGTCAGATTTGGCTTTTGGGCGTTGATCCTCAATAGGATTGGGGAGGCGTCAGATGCCGCTTACGAACCAGTCTTTGCCGACAGTGCCCGATGGGCTGCACGTCGATGACCTGACGCTCGATCCGTCCGGGCTGTTGCTTCTCGCCAGGACTACCGCTGCGCAGGCTTTCTGTCTCCACTGCGGCCATACCTCGTCCCGGGTCCATAGCCGCTACTGGCGAACGCTTTTGGACCTGCCGTAGCAGGACCGGGCCGTCACGTGGCGCGTCCAGGTGCGCTGCTTCCGGTGCAGCCATTGCCCGAGCCGGATCTTCGTCGAGCGCATCTCAGGCTTGATGGACTCCAAGGCGCACCGGACTGCCCGTTTAGCCGAGGCGCAGACCGAGATCGGCATGGTGCTGGGCGGCGAGGCCGGAGCCCGACTGTCTCGGCGGCCATCCATGCCGGTGCGGCGATACCGTCAATCGGATCGTCTTTGAGGGCGGCTCTCAAAACATAGGCTCAAAGGCACCGTACAGGAGTCCGCCGCCGCCATGCCGCCAAAAACGTGCCCATGCCCCGTCATCGCATCGCCAGCGTATCAACTGCCAATCAGCATTCTCAGGTCCGGTCGCCCGGATCCGACGGGATCCATCATTTGCCTCTTGGTGATACCCTCGGCTAGTCCCGGCTTGCCGAGGGTGGCACGGCGCTCAAATCTGTTGGAGGAAATTGACCAAAGGATTGTACCATTCGACGGGAAGGAGGGATTTCGCCGAATTGGCACACATGCGACCCGTTCCCGCATGGGGATGGACAACGTCTGGCGCTCGGAACCTCGGTGCAGGAACCGGCTTGGCTTGATGTGCCGGCGCGTGTCCGGAAGCGAGGAGCGAAGATGTCCAGTGACACCGAAAAGCACCGCGAATTGCTCGCGGCCCTGAAGGGAGCCCAAGGTAAGAGCGATGGTTCCTTCGAGCAGGCCGTGACGAACGCGTTCCAGCATGTGTTCGACCATTTGGGACGATTGAACTCGCACGTCTCGCTCGGGGGGGCAGAAGGCGAGGATCGGCAGCTGAGATCCGATGAGAGCGCGACCCTTCGTTAGCCAGTATACCCGCCGGCCTTCCTGGGCGCCGGGCTCGATTGAAGCTGGCGACGAGATTTCCAGCGACATCCGCTAGATCCGAAAGGTCGTGGGCCGACGACAGCCACGTTTGGAAGCGCGAACGTTCCTGTCCCTTCGATCGTTGAGGCTTGCCTTGCGAGCTCCCCACGTTCGCGGACGTGGAGCCCATGGATGCCCGTGATAGCCAGGACCGAATACCCGACGGCACAGACCCCTTTGCCCTCCGCGGCCGGCGATGGGCCAAAGACAGGGTTCTGGGCGCTGACACTCGGCTCAGTCGGCGTGGTCTACGGCGACATCGGCACCAGCCCGCTCTACGCCCTGAAGGAGTCCTTGCACGCAGCCGCCGGAGGGGGGCACGCACCGACCCGCGAGATGGTCTTCGGCGTCGTCTCGCTGATCCTCTGGGCGCTCATCCTTATCGTTACGCTCAAGTATGTGCTGTTGGTGATGCGGGCCGACAACGACGGCGAGGGCGGCACGCCTTCCCTGGTCGCGCTGGCCCAGCGCGCGCTGGGCCATTCCGGCGGGTTCGTCATCGTGCTGGGCATGGTCGGCGTTTCGCTGTTCTTCGGCGACGCCATCATCACGCCGGCCATGTCGGTGCTCTCGGCGGTGGAGGGGCTGAAGCTGGTGACCCCGGCCACCGATCCGTACGTCCTGCCAATCAGCCTCGCCATCCTGATCGGCCTGTTCGCAGTCCAGAGCTACGGGACGGCGCGGGTGGCAACCTTCTTCGGCCCCCTCACGGCGTTCTGGTTCATCGTCATGGCGCTTGGCGGCCTGAGCCACCTCGTCGACGATCCGAGCATTCTGGGTGCGCTCAATCCCGCCTACGGCATTTCCTTCATCCTGAGCCACGGCACGGCCGGCCTGCTGGCGCTCGGTGCCGTGTTCCTCGCTGTGACCGGGGCGGAGGCGCTTTACGCAGACATGGGACACTTTGGTCGCACGCCGATTCGCGCGGCCTGGTTCGGGCTGGTGCTGCCGGCGCTCGCGCTGAACTATCTCGGCCAGGGAGCCATGCTGCTCGCCCACCCGGAGCGAGCCGAGAATCCGTTCTTCCTACTCTATCCGTCCTGGGCACTGCTGCCGATGGTGCTGCTCGCCACGGTGGCGACGGTCATCGCCAGCCAAGCCGTGATCACCGGCACTTTCTCGATTACACAGTAGGCGATGCAACTCGGCCTGCTGCCGCGTATGCGCGTCCTGCGCACCTCCGAGACCGAGAAGGGGCAGATCTACATCCCCCGGGTGAACTGGTGGCTGCTCGTCGCGGTCGTATTCGTCGTGGTGCTGTTCAAGTCGTCGAGCGGCTTGGCGGCGGCCTACGGTATCGCGGTCACCGGCGACATGGTGATCACCGCCTGCTTGCTCTTCGTCGTCGCCTGGAAGGTCTGGCGCTGGTCGCCTGCGGTCGCGGCCGCGGTCATCGCGCCGTTCCTGCTCATTGAGGTGGTGTTCCTCTCGGCCAACGCTCTCAAGATCCTCCATGGGGGCTGGGTGCCGCTGACCATCGGTGCCGCCCTCGTCACAGCGATGTGGACCTGGCGACGTGGTTCGGCTCTGATCGCCGAGGAGATCCACCGTCGGCGCGTGCCGCTGTCCGGATTTACGCAAATGGCCGAGACCGGCTCGATCCAGCGGGTGCCGGGAACGGCGATGTTCCTGACAGGTACCCCCGGTGATACCCCGGGGGCCCTGATGCACAACGTCAGGCACAACCGCGTGCTGCACGCGAACAACTTCATCCTGCACGTCGTCACGGAGGATCTACCGCGGGTGGCCGACGCCGAGCGCGTCTCCGTGAAGAAGCTGTCCGGCGCCTTTTCGTGCGTGACGGTGCGCTTCGGGTTCACCGAACTGCCCGACCTTCCACGCGCCGTCGGGGCTGCGGGCCTGGACAAGGGCGATCTGTCTTACTTCCTAACGCGGCGGGTGCTGGTCGCCTCGCCGGAGACCGGCATGCCGGTGTGGCAGGACAGGCTCTACATCTCCATGGCCCGTGCGGCCACCGACGCGTCCCGCTACTTCCGCATCCCGGTAGACCGGGTCGTTGAGATTGGCGCCCGGATCGACATCTGAGCCCGGTGAGGTCCGATTGCGATCGAAGATGCTTTCGGTCCCCTGCGCTGCGGGCGGGGGTCGTGCTCGCAGTGCGTCAGATCAAGCTGTTTCCCTCGCCCTACGCATGTCCGACTTCAGTACCTGTGGGACTTAGTGACAGTCTTCACGAATGGAGGAGGCTTGCTTCAGCGTAAACCCTAAGGAGCGAAGATGAAGCAAACATTCGCACTAGCGAGGAAGCGGATAGAAGCGGCAATCAAATACATTCCCCGGTTCATACCCTGCCGATCATCAGCTTGGCTGACGATGGTCTTCGATCTTCGTATACAACCTGTCGGATCGTGGTCGATACTGTCAAGAAAACGATGGTAATTCCGATATTTAACCTAGTCGATGAGGTAGTGAGCATACATTTATTCCGGTCTAAAACGCGAAAGCTTAGGTTTACGTTTTGCGTCCTGCTGGTGCGAACTAAGGAAATTTAAACCACATCGACCTAGAATGGCGTTCATCAGATCGGAGTTGGGATGCCCGCCTCTTTCCGATCCGATCGCGACCGCTGGCTTATACCGCTTGCTGCGATACTTCACGACTGAAGCCGATTGGTCTGATGGGAGCGGGAGCCTTGCTCGGCTGTCGCGCTGATCGACTTCGCCATGCGTGGTTTATGCGTAAACTGTTGAGAGAATGGCGCTTCCACGCGATCAGGTGTGACCACCGCTGATAAGCCACTACCGGGCGCCGATCTGTAGCCCATCGACAATCCGCCGGCCGCTCCATAGAAGCCTGAGAAGCAGCTGCATTCGATCCCGGAGGGAGATAATCCCGCAATCCTGCACATTGTTCAGGGCGCGACTGACAGCAACGATACCTCAAGTTTCGCGCAGCCATGCCCAGACGTGTTTCAACGTCCCCTGACTGCCGATCCGCTGAGCCACCCGACGCTCGCCACGCCATGCCTGGGGCGACGAGCCGTACCGGTTGCGAAAGCTGCGGCTGAGTTGCGAGACACTGCTGAAGGCAAACACCTCCCCCAAGCGGCCAATCGTGCGCGTCTCCATGGGATCGGCAAGGGCATCGCGCACCGCCTTTAGGCGCTCGCCTTGCACGAAGTACATCACGCCTCCCTCGGGCTCAAACAGTCGGTAGAGGGTGGACCGCGAGACCAGCATCTGCCCAGCGATGAACTCCGGTGACAGATCGGGCCGCGACAGGTTCGCTCGCACTATGGTTTTGGCCAGCGCCATCAGGCTGCCGTCGAGTTCACGGCCATCCAGCACGTCCGAGGTCTGCGAGGGATCGAGCAAGCGACGCAGGAAGGTGACGAACTCATTGGCGAGAGCCGGAGCGTCGTCTGGGCGCGTGGTCGGCAATCGACGGTAGATGCTGAGGATCTGTGTGGCCAGCAACCGGTTGCGGGCCGCATCGAAGAGGAGGCCGTGCTCCTCGAGCGGCAATCCATGGAGATGGGTGCAGGGTACGACCAAGCCGGTCGTATCAGCCCGATCGAACATACCATCGAGCAGGTGACGGCGACCGATGAGTGCTACGGCGCCAGCCGAGACAGAGGCGGGACGGCCAGCGATGGTCCCTCGGTAGCGGCCGCTCCGCCAGAGCTGGAACAGGAAGTGGTCGGGACCGGCCTCGACGCGTCGGCGGTCCCTCTGGATGCGCTGGGTCGAGAGCAGTGTACGATGAGCAACCAGGTCACCGATCTGGTACGCGACATTGGTGCCAAAAGGCAGGAGGGCGGATGGCGTGGTCGGACCAACCTCGTACATCGGCGCCATGAGGGTGCGCCACCGCTCGAAGGCCTCTCCCGGGGGCAAGCCTGACGTGGTCAGGAAAAAGTACGGCAGGCCCGCCTCAGCCGTCGTGTCCTCTGCGCCCAACGAGTCAAATCCTTCGCCATCCGACCCGTTCGGCGTAGGACGTTAGGCATGCGTTCCTCGGCGGGGCAAGCCAAATGCTGGCGTGCGATCGACGAAGGGCAGAAACTATCGCGAGGATGGCGGATGGCTGCTTCAGGCGACCTTGCAGGTCATCAGCGACGGCAACATCGCGTCGCGACCTACCTATCCGCTCTGAGACCCGATCATGACGGCGACGATCATGACCTAATGTCGGGAAGACCCTTGTTTTTCGGAAGCATCAGCCTTCTTTCCACGCTTTGGCGATCTGGTCGGTCAGGGGCTTGGTGAGATAGCTGAGCACGGAACGGTTGCCGAGCTGCATGAAGGTCTCGACCGGCCCGGTCTTCGGATCGGTGGTCACGTCCGCCGAGACGCGGCTCACCACCCCGTCGATCTCCGGGGTGGTGCGCTGGTTGAAGGCGGAGAAGCGCAGCACCGCCGGCTGGTCGATGCGGACGTTGTCGATGTCCTGGGGCTGGATCTTGACCTCGACCGCGAGCTGGTCGGCCTCCGGCACGATCAGCATGGCGGCCTCGGAGGGCGTCACCAATCCGCCGATGGTGTGCACCGTCAGCTGGTGGACCGTGCCYGATTGCGGGGCGCGCATGTCGACCCGCTTGAGCTGGTCCTCGGCGGTCACGCGCTTCTCGACATATTCCGACCACTTGCCGCGAATYTCCGCGAGGTCCTTGCCGGTCTCGGTGCGCATGTCGCCGTCGATCTGCAGGATYTGCARCTCGGTCTCGGCGATCTTGCCCCGCGCCGAGGCYGTCGCGGCGACGAGCTGTCCGCGCTCGCCGTCGAGGCGGGCGGCGTCGCGCTCCAGGGCGTTGACGCGGGCCAGCGGCACYAGGTTCTTGGCGTAGAGTTCGCGCACGCCCGTGAGCTCGCCGGTGATGAAGCCGACCTCGCGGGCCTTGGCGGCGACCTGCTCGGTCAGGCCCTTGATCTCYTCGCGCAACTGCTGGACGCGCTCGCGCAGCTGCGCCTTCTGGCCCTCGCGGCCCGCCACGCGGGACGTGAACAGCCGGGTCTCTCCCTCGATCAGGCGGGCCACYGCCGGGTCGCTGCCCGCGCGCGCCAGRAGTTCGGGCGGAAAGGTGATCTGCTCGGCTCCGTCGCGCTCGGCCTCGTCGCGGGCGCGTCGGGCCGAGAGCTCGTCGAGCGCCTTGAGGACGATGTCGAGGTTGGCCCGGACCTGGGTCTCGTCGAGRCGGATGAGGATGTCGCCGGCCTGGACCCGCGAGCCCTCGCGCACCCGGAGCTCGCCGACGACRCCGCCGGTGGGGTGCTGCACCTTCTTGACGTCGGATTCGACCACGAGCTGGCCCGGCGCGATCACGGCACCGGAGATGGAGGTGAAAGTGGCCCATCCGCCGACRCCGACCACCAGCACCGCGCCCAGGCCGAGGGCGAGGGCGAGGTGGCGGCGGATCGAGCCCTGGGCGGTGGGGCGCGGCGCCGTCAGGGCGGGATGGAGGTCGGTCGGGCTGAGGGCGACGGCCATCATGCACTCTCCTGCAGGGCGCCGGGGGCGGCCCGTGTTTCGACGGGAACCGASGCCGGGCGCAGCACGCGCTTGAGCACCTCGTCCTTGGGTCCGAAGGCCTGGACCCGGCCCTCGGCCATCATCAGGATCAGGTCGACGGCGCCCAGCGCCGACGGCCGATGGGCGATGACCACGCAGATGCCGCCGCGCCGGCGCACCCCGATGATCGCCTGGGTCAGGGCGTTCTCRCCCTCGGCGTCGAGATTGGCGTTGGGCTCGTCGAGAATGACCAGGAAGGGATTGCCGTAGAGTGCGCGGGCGAGGCCGACGCGCTGGCGCTGGCCGGCGGAGAGGCCTGCCCCGCCCTCGCCGATGCGGGTGTCGTATCCCTCGGACAGGCGCAGGATCAGGTCGTGCACGCCCGCCGCGCGGGCGGCCGCGATCACCGCCTCSGAGGGGGCCTGCGGATCGAAGCGTGCGATGTTCTCGGCCACCGTGCCGGCGAACAGCTCGACCTCCTGGGGCAGGAAGCCGATATGGGGGCCGAGATCGTCGGCCGTCCACTGGTCGAGGGCGGCGCCGTCGAGCCGGACCTTGCCCCGGAGGGCCGGCCAGACGCCGACCAGGGCGCGCACCAGGCTCGACTTGCCCGAGGCCGAGGGACCGATGATCCCGAGGCCCTGGCCGGCCTGCAGCGCGAAGGTGACGTCCTGAACCACGAGGCGCGGGGTTCCGGGCGGCGCCACGCTGATGCCTTCGACCTGGAGCGAACGGATGGGGGCCGGCAGCGGATGGGGCCTGTCCCCCGCCGGCATGCGGGCGAACAGCTCGGACAGGCGGGCCCAGGACTGGCGGGCCTGGACGAAGCCCTTCCAGTTGGCGATGGCGAGCTCGGCCGGGGCGAGCGCCCGCGCCACCAGGATCGAGGAGGCGATGATGATGCCGGCCGAGGCCTGACCGTTGATGACGAGGTAGGCACCGAGCGCCAGCACGCCGGATTGCAGGGCCATGCGGAAGACCTTGGACCCGGCGCCGTAACCGCCGGCGATGTCCGAGGTGCTCTGCTGGGACAGCATGTAGTCGCGGTTGGCGATCGCCCAGCGGGTGGCGAAGCGTCCCTGCATGCCCATGGCGGCGAGCACTTCGGCGTTGCGGCGTCCGGATTCGGCGAGGCCGTTGCGGCGCAGGCCGTGGCCGGTGGCGGTCTGGGCCGGCTGCTTGGTGGCCCGGTCGGTGAGGAGGCCGAGCATCGCCAGCACGGCCGCGCCGATCAGGGCGGCGACGCCGATCAGGGGATGGAACAGGAAGCAGATCAGCAGGTAGATCGGCATCCAGGGCAGATCGAAGAAGGCGGACGGACCCGACCCGCCGAGGAAGGCCCGCAGGGCATCGAGGTCCCGCAGGGGCAGGAGGCCGTCGCCGGGGGCGGCCCCCTTGAGCGGGGCRCGCACCACGATGTCGAAGACGCGCCCGCTCAGGGACTCGTCCAGGGCCGCGCCGATGCGGACGAGCACCCGGGAGCGCAGGGCCTCGAGCAGGCCCTGGAAGACGTARAGCACCAGCGCCAGCACGCACAGGCCGACCAGGGTCGGTACSGATCGGCTCGGGATGACGCGATCGTAGACTTCGAGCATGAAGAACGAGCCCGTCAGATAGAGCACGTTCACGAGCCCGCTCATGGCGGCCACGCCAATAAAGGCCGTGCGGCACCGCGCCAGGGCCTGGGGGAGCTCCGAGATCGGAAGAGCG
>NZ_LMNL01000013.1 GCF_001422985.1 Methylobacterium sp. Leaf117 | reverse complement strand
CGCGGCAACGACGACTTCCGCACCGGCTGGGCCGCTGGTGGTGGCATCGAGTACGCGCTCCCCACCGACTCGTTCCTGAACTTCTTCCGTTCSTCGGCCGTCACGCTCAAGGTTGAAGGCCTGTACGTGAACCTCGAGAACAACAACCGCAACGCCGGCGTCTACGCCTACGACACCAACAACGTCCTCTACCGCCAGCCCGGCTTCTCCAACCGCAACAGCGGCACCGAGTTCGCCGTCGTCCGCGCCGGCCTGAACTACAAGTTCGGCTCGTACTAGGACCTGCGGGACTATTAGGTTCGGCCTAAGCGTCCCCAGCCCCGATCATCTGGCCGCTTTCGTCGTAACGCGCCTCGAGGAGAAATCCTCGGGGCGCTTTCGTTTGCGTGACCCCTTGGCCTCGGCGAGGTCGACCGAAGGCGGCACGGAGCGAGGTTGACCTCGTTAGGGTTCTGATAACTGTGAACGCCTCACCTTCGGCCGTATGACCAAGCGTTCCATGAAGAAAACAAGCCGGCTGATCCTGTGGCTCTCAGCACTGACCCTGGGCGGGTTCGTCGGAGCGCGTCTCGTCGATGCGAACCAGACAGGTCAGAAGATCCTCACTGCCTCGGACCAGAGTGAGCCGGAGACGACCGGTTCGATCGATCAGAGGTCCATGCGCTGGTGCGGTGCGGCGCCTTGGTGTCGTTGATTAGATCCTGCTGCCGTGAACCGACCATTCGACGTTAGAACGGCTCACGGATGCACGATGGGCTACGAGCTCTTATCAGCCTTCTCTTTGGCGAGCCGAAGCGCTTTGAGGCGGAGTGTCTTATCCTCCGTGGCCTGCTGGGTCGCATCGTAATCGGCTCGCGCCTCGCCTCCTGCACGAGCCCTTTCCAGATGCTTGGCGGCCTTCGTCTCACGCCGATCCTGTGCGCCGCTATCGTCGTTCGCCATGGTGCCCTCGCTCTGTGATCCGGATGATCGGCTTCCGCCGCCTCAGCGCGGCTTGGCTTGACCGCCGGCCGTCCAGCCGTGAGCCTGGATCGCCTTGGTCAGCTTGCCTTGCATCTCGGGCATCACCGACTGCATCCACTGCTGCGTCCCGGCCAGTTGAGCCTGGGCGAGCTGTGGCTGCGCCGTGACAAGTCGCTTGCCAGCCGGGGTCGCATAGAACGCCGCGATCGCCTGCAGGTCGTCCTTTCCGAGCGCCGAGGCAAAACTGCGCGCCTGGATATCAAGAAGCTCGTCGTAGTGCGCGGTTAGGGTTGGCATCACGACCTCCTGCACGAGGGCCTGTGCCTGGTCCTGCTGCTTGATACCGATCTGCTGCATCATTCCGACCATCGGCGCTGCAATCGCGCTGAGCAACGCGGTGCGATCCCCCTGCATCTGGGTGACGACCTCCCGGGCTGCCTTCAAGGTAGCAGGATCTAAGACCGCGACTGTTGCTGTGGTCGAAGGCGTAGGCTGAGCCAACGCCGTGCAGGGCAGTCCGACGCCGAGATACAGAACAAAGACAAGTTGAAAGACGCGCATGGCTGTTCCGATCACAGGCACCGCGGGATCTAAAACTACGCGGCCAACATGCTCTGCTATCATGCTTCTGTGTCAGATGTGCCCTGGCTGGCATCCAAAAGGCGGAACCGACCGCGGGAACCGCTCCTTGATGCCTTCACAACCCCACGCGCGTGGGGGCTCGAGCAAGCGTCGGTTCACCTCGATCCCAACCTCGTCGTACGGCGCAGGACCTGCTGTCACGAATGCTGTCCCAGCTACAGCTGATCGTCCCGAGGCGAGCGATGAGGATGGCAAAAGCGACGGTGACAACCAGGGCCACCCGCGATTGAGACCGCGGCCGGTTGTTCGGGGGCTACCAACGTCTTGTTTCAGGCCGTACCCACTGGTGATCTTTTTCCAGCCGAGGCTGCCGACATCTCCAAGGCGGTCAACGCTTATGTGCGGGCCATCCAGGCGACCAACCTCAACGAGTGCCTCTTGCCTATCGAACCGCAGGCAACCCGATGACGAGCTTTGCATCTCTAGCCGCTCGCCTGCGGAAGGTAGGACCCATCACAAGCCAGACGGTCCCTGCCCCTCCACGCACCGTGATCGTCACCAAGAACGATAGAGACGATGCCCAGCAGTTCGCTGCTCTCAACGCTTCCGAAACCGAAGAGCCAGGCTTGCATCTCTTCGCTTGGCGCATTGTCGCCCCCCAACCGAGGAGCCGCTGCCCATGACGATGGTCACCAGCCTCCTCAAGCGCGCCGAGCGTATCGAGAGGTAGCAGCAGGTTAGGGCGCCGACGGGCTTGGTCGCCTTTCGCAGCTTGGCGAACGAGGAAGTACCGGATGCCAAGCTCACCCGGCGCCTGTTGGTCGCTGATGACCGAGCCAAACTCCGTTGGAACTGCATCGTCGTTCCATCAGCGGCCATGACCACCAAGAAGTGGGAGGCGCAGACGGCGCACCCGTGCGGTAAGCCCATCCACTAAATCGTGCCAGATCGCACATCCACGCCGCGTAACTGGGTGCATCACAAGGACGGTCGTCGTCTTGCCCCCCTTCGACGACTCCAACTAACGGCGCAGAGGCTTTCAAGCCCTGCGCCGTTTGCATGTCATAGGCAGGGTCGCCTCGTGCTGCTGTTAGCTGGCGAGACGCTGCGCCTGACGCTTGGCTGCATCGAAGGCCTGGAGATCCAGGGCGAGGTTGATGATCTGGGCGCTTTTCAGACGCGCCGGCTCGATCGCGCTGCCGATGCCGTGCTGTAGATAGACCTCCTCCACCTCCGGGGTTCGCATTGCGCCGCCCATGGTCCAGTTGGGGAACGAGCGGCCCTGAACGTTGCGCGCATCCATGATGGTTGCAGTTGTATGCCTTGGGTCACGGGCAATACGGGTATAGGTGGTGCTCACCTGAGATTGGTCACCCTCAAGGATCTGAACGAACCAAGTCTTGTCGAAAATCAGGAACCCGGTGATCCCGTCTCGGCTGTTGTTACGCTGTGAAGCTGAGACGATCTCCCGCAAATTTGTGAGCATCGCGCGATCATTCCCGAGGACGACGTTGCGGCTGTAGTAAACAAGCTGGTGGATCATCGTAGTTTTTCACTTCTACCAACAGGCGGGTCGCGAGCAGATCGTCGTCTCTCGCAGCTAGACGAGCCGATAACGCAGCGTAGATCAGATTGTTTTTGATCAGAAATCGTTGTTTGATCGATAAGTTAATTAGATCGTAAGCCACGAAGATGAATCACCGGCTGGCTACTTACCAAGATGGATCTTTCCAAGATCCTGTCGCTACGATCCGTATCTTGGCATCCAGCAAGGGCCGCTGAAGTTCCATCGGGATCTCACGGGTGAGGAAAGCCAAGTGCTCCACTCCTCTGGGGCCGTCAGCAGCACCGGCACGGCGTCGAGTCGATCGGGCCGACTACGCCATTGGCTTCGCAGGTCGGGAACGAGAAAAGCTGGGCGTGTCGCAAACATTCAACAGCCGAAATAATCTTCTCTGATCAGGGCATTGCGGTGCCTGTTCACCGCCTAATGACCTGCCTCGTCGAGGTCGGTGAAGCTGTCTGATGGGTTCGGAACCACCCGTGCAACCGTGCTGAGAGCAGAATATTCCGCGGCAGAAATCTTTGCGACACGCCCGGCATTTCCGGGCTGCCGCTCACGAGAACGAAGGGAATGTTGCAATGAGTGATACAAATGAATTGACGGGATTGTTGCGCTCGGTGATACATGTATCATCGAGAGCAACACAGGCGGGCCGATGATCCGCAGTTTTCATGATCGAATAACGGAGGCGGTGTTCCGGGGTCGTTGCCCTAAGGGGTTCCCGGCCGACCTCTTCAAGACCGTTCGGCGGAAGCTCACCGTGCTCAACTCGGCGACAACGCTGGATGACCTCAATGTGCCGGCATCGAACAGGCTCCATCCGCTGGGGCGCGACCGGGCTGGACAACACGCCATCGCGGTCAACGACCAATTCCGGCTCTGTTTCGTTTGGACGGATGCCGGGCCGGAACGGGTCGAGTTCACGGACTACCACTAGGATCTTGCGACGGACGCCAAGGAGGGCAACCGCCAATGTCTGACACGATCGGAAACATCGAGGCTCTGCGCCAGACTTTTGACACCGCCGAGGGTGCCGGGGACATGGAGATCATGCCCCCGGTTCACCCTGGCGAGATCCTGCGCGAGGAATTCATGGCCCCGCTCGGCCTCACTGCCGGCGCGGTCGCGAAGGCCCTGGACCTTCCGCGCTCCCGCATCGAGCGGATTGTGAGGGAGGAGATCGGCGTCAGTACGGACACCGCCCTGCGGCTGGCCCGGTACTTCCGCACGTCGCACCAGTTCTGGACGAACCTGCAGGCGCATTTCGAGAGCGAGAGCCTGCTTGCGGAGATTGGGCCGGATCTGGAGCGGATTGAGCCCGTGCCCGAACAGGCTCAGGCCGCCTGATGACCGCATTCGGAAAGCGCCTCATCCAATCCGCCCAGGAGGCTGGCGCCATCGCTCGCGGCGAGGCCGACCCAGTACGTACCACACGCACACCCCGACCGACGTCGACGTGCGGGCGATCCGCGACGGCCAGAAGCTCACACAGGCCGCGTTCGTCGCGCGCTACGGGTTCCCCATCGGGACCCTGCGGGACCTTGAACAGGGTCGGGTGCGGCCGGACGCCTCAACGCGGGCTTACCTGCTGGCGATCAGCCGGGAGCCGGCGGCGGTGCGGCGGGCTCTTGAGGCTACTGGCATCGAGCCCCTGCGCCACGGCCGCCCGGAAATTCAGCTCGCGGAGCCTCAGGTATTAGGCGGGAACTACTCGCGTTCGGCCGCGGCGTGAACGCCTCGCTAGTTACGGCCTCCGGCCCTGCCCAGGGGCCTGATGAGGTGGACGGCTCCTGTCGATGAGATCAACGACCTCATCTTGGCACAGCGATGACGTAGCGGGGGCCGTCCACCCCATCAGGCCCTTGGTTCTATCACTTATGGGGTTTCACAGCGTTGCAAATTTGAAATGGTACGGTGTCATGACGTTGCAGCCTCAAAAAATTGCGATATTGCAGCTTCATGACGCTTTAATACCTCGACGTTATGAAGCTGCGCATGAGAACGATCACGCTTGTCACTCAAAAGGGCGGGGCTGGTAAGACCACCATCGCCACGTCGCTCGCCATCGCCGCCCAACAGCGCGGTGAGATGGTCGCTGCCTTCGATCTCGATCCTCAGGGGTCGATGGTCGAATGGGGTAAGATGCGGAAAAAGGCCGACCCCGCAGCCATCCCGGATCAGCACCTTCCGGTGATCGAGCGCTTCCCGCTTGAGCGCATCGGCCAGATCGGCTCGATGCTCGATAGCCTTGGTGGGAAGGGTGTCACGCTGACGATCTTGGACACGGCAGGCGCCGATACGCCCACGACCCATGCAGCCATGGAGGCGTCGACGTTCTGCCTAGTGCCCATCCGGCCGACGCGGCTCGACCTGCTTGCGGTACGCGCGACGGTGCAGGCGATCATGCGCAGCGGGAAGCCGTTCGCGTTCGTCCTGAACCAGTGCTCGCCCATCCCTCGCAACGGTCGGGCGAATGACACGGCCACAGGCTTGGCCTCGATCGGCTTCGTGGCCGAGCCTCTAATTCTCCTCAGGAACGACTATCAGGACGCTTTTGCCTCAGGCCAAGGCGTCACTGAGTACGCCCCTGACAGCAAAGCCGCCGACGAGATCCGGCAGCTCTGGAAGTGGCTCGACACCCAATCCAAGGAGACGAAGGCATGAGCCGCCGCGCACCCTCGATCTTCGACGCCGACACCATGCTACCCAGCGCTGATGAGCCGCCTGAGACCTTGGAAGCCGCTCCAGCTCGGAAGGTCGGCCGACCGGCAAGGTCGACCGCTAAGCCCAAGCCGACGCCCTTCTACATCCACCCGGCGGTCAAGGAAGTGCTGCGGGATATCAGCTACCATAAGCGGGTCAAAGAGCACGATCTGTTCGTGCAAGGCCTTGAGTACGTTCTGAAAAAGAACAGCTACCCAACGATCGCCGAGATCATTGCTAACGCCGAAAAATCATAATTTCGCAACGCTGTGAAATTGCAGCATTGCAAATTTGCTTTGGACCTTGCTACCTTCGGGGGGCCTGTCGCAAACGCGATCGCGCGGGCATTTACCCGACGTTGACCATACGGCCTGCATGGCGCCTCCGTTTTCGGAGGCCGCCTATGATGCTGTCCGCTATCGCCGCCAAGCTGAAGCAGCGCTCCAAGGCTGACTTCAAGGGCCGGCACGACGAGGCGTCGCTTATCGTGCAGGTCGTCTCCTGGTATCTTCGCTATCCGCTCAGCGACCGCGACATCGAGGAGTTGTTCTGAGGAGCGCGGTCTGGAGGTCGATCGCAGCACCCTGAACCGCTGGGTCCTGGCCTACGCGCCGCTGATCGAGAAGCGGCTGCGGCAGTTCCGTCGTGATCGCTGAGACCGCGATGAAACTGAATGCCACGCTGGTCACCGACGACGAGAAGCTACGGCAGGTGGTCTCGGAATTTGGCGGCAAGGCTGTGCCGTCCGCGAACTTAGCCTGACGCTTCACAGAAGCGGATCGACTTCAGTTGAAGTGCGGCGATGGCTTGAGGCTGGTGAATGCACGGAGGTTGCCGCGCCCCGGCGCTAGATAGCCCCTAAATCGCTTAGGATGCCCCACGACGGCCGAGGCTCGGAAATCACCACCAGAACTTGCCCATCAAGACCGCTAGGCTTCCTAAAGGCCCTGCGCGCGTCCCGTTTTCCGCCTCCACGCGCACCCGTACGCGGGCGCACGCACGCGCTGCGAAGGTTTTGCGCCTCAACCCGCACCAAATGGGCCAGTTTGACCAAGGGGCCGAATGGAAATGGGCGATTGGATAGGCCGTCTGGCCCGACAACAATCTCGATTTGAGCCCGTGCTGCCTTGGAGCGCGTGAGATCCGGCTAACCAGCCTCGGCCATCCTACCGGCGAGCCACTGTAATGCGTACCGGCTCAGCGTGAGATGGACGATCCTACCCCGCCGGTCCCGTGAGCAGATCGGGCGGCGGGGGCAGGCTTGCCTATGTCGGATCGCGGCGGCGAGCTTGCGACGATGGCTTGAGGCAGTGTGAATAGACGGAGGTTGCCGGGCTGCGGCGCTAGCTACCCCCTAGGATCGCCCAGAATGCCCCAGGACGGCCGAGAGCCGAAAACCGCACCCGACCACCTATCAAGACCATTAGGCTTCCTGGGAGCCACGGGCGGCCCGTTTACCGCCTCTACGCACGCGCGTAGCGAGCGCGCGCACACGGGATGAAGGTTTTGTGCCTCAACCCGCGCCAAATGGGCCAGTTTGACCAAGGGGCCGGACGGGAAACGGGCGATTGGATAGGCCGTCTGGCCTGACAATAATCCCGATTTGAGCGCGTGCTGCCTTGGGGCGCGTGAGATCCGGCTAACCAGTCTCAGCCATCCTGCCAGAGAGCCAAGTTGCGTATCGGCTCCTTCGTAACGAGCAGACAGAGCCCTGCTGCCATTCCTCCCTGTCAGGCAGCAGGGTCTCTCACGTTTGGTTAACCATATCCTGCCCACCCTGCTGAACTCAGCAGGCAGGAGTGACCGTGAACCAGGCTCATCTCATCACCGTCCGCGACTTTGAGGATGGCTGTCCGGTTCCTGCTGAAACGCTCGGTCGGCTCTACCGCGCCGACGCTGAGACGCTGTCGAACCTCGTCGCAAGCATTTCTCAGCGCACGCGTGCCCAGCTGGCCGTCTTCCTCTATGGCCGGATGCACACCCGTGAGCTCGGGGTTCGTGTCGCAGCCATGTGTGAGGCGGCCCTGCTGATGCAGACGGCAGGCACCCTGGGCGAAGTCATCTACGCTCAGTCACGCACTGGCTACGAGCGCCCCACCTACGGAGAGGTTCATCGTCCTCTGAGGAGCGCAATCAGTCTCGCAGGATCACGGAAAACGGGTGATTTGCACGCCTGAGCACTCTGTAGCCGACGCCCATCCTGAGCCCGTACTCCTTCGAACCGACTGGCATTGACCCAGCCGCTCCCCTATCCCGTCCGGCCCGCAACAGCCGCCGGACCCCATGTCAGTCTCAGCGAAACCGAAGCTCGTCCCTGCCGACCCGCAGCTCTGGCGCAAAGACTTCCTGGATCTGCGTCCCAGCGTCGTTCCATGCCCTGGCTACACCCTGCAATCCTGGGGAGGGGCGCACGAGGCGTGTGCTGACTTCCTGGATCGCTGGGCGGATGAGGCGGTCGCTCTCGGCTGGACGACACTTGAGATCTTCGGGGTGCATCCCGAAGCTGGCACCATCCGCCCCGACTTCTGCGGTGCCCTGGTGCTTGGCGCAGAGCGTGTGTCGGCGATCGCCAAGACGCGCATGCAGTTCGTAAACACAGCATTCTATCGTGACACCCCAGGCCGGCCCAGCGGCGCAGTGCCGATATGGTCGTTCGGACGGTGAGAAGCGGACGCACCGTTGGAGCGGTGCGGACCCACAAGCCTCACAAGAGGACGACCCCTGAAGCTAGTCCGCGGCCCGAGGGACGGCTTGTGGACGGATCCGACCCAAGCTCATGCCAACTGGGCCGTCACGGGGCATCTAGCTCCTCGGAGCTTGATCCTGCTAGCCCAGCCCGAAAATGCTTATCCCTGACTAATTACAGTCGTAGCTCTCAGCCATGGCAGGATCTGATTTGAGCGTTAGGGCGTAGGTATCAATGCTGGAAATGGGTAGCGCCACCGAAACAGGAGGCTTCGTGATCATCACGATACCAAAGGCTCCACAAGCAATGAGTAATGCCACACTGAACGAGACTATTGTCTTCATTGCAATCTCCATCGGCATATCGGCTTCGGCCATTTGGTATATGGCCATTGAATTTTTCGATACATTGTTTTGGCGGTATCAGCAATCGATGAAAATTGAATACAGCGCGCATATTTTGGGCGGAAAAAGGGAATGAAGTGCTGAATGTTTATGAGCTAAGCGAGGTCGGGCAAAATTATGTGCAGGAGCGTAGGCGTAGGCTGCTGACTACATTCGGATGTTTTCGATTTCCGAATGCGCCGCCGCTCGGCCTGAAACCCACCTCGTCCTCGAATGTCGTTCGAGCTGAAGCACCTTGAGACCGATCTTTGATCCTGCCTTACTTGGCATGGCAGCACGCTTCACAGCTTCAAGCATGCGCCGTCGGCAGCTCGCCCACCTGCGTGGTGTAGCGCGGGCTGCGCATCTCGAACTTCGTCGACCAGGTGCGCTTCTCTGTGAGCCCTGCCCGGGCTGGCACGACGGCGCCCCGGCCGAAGCGCGCGTTGCAGGCGTCCATCGCCGCCATCAGCGGGGCGCTACGCTCGCGGTCGAGCTGACCGATCAGCGCCCGCGGCGCATCCTCGAGGAGCTTCAGGTCGGTCGTGACCACGCCGGCCTTGCTGTAGCGCCAGGGCCGATCGCCTGGCGCCTCGCGCCAGGTGCGGGCCACCCCGGCCTGCGCCGCCTTGATCAGGGAAAGCGTGTCGTTCGTGGCTTCCGGCAACGTCACGGTCGTCGAGACCGAGCGCATCGGATCGCCGCGGTCGTGCTCGGACGTGTGATAGAAGACCGACACGTGCGTGGTGCCGAGCCCGCTGCGTCGTAGCTTCTCGCCGAGACGCGTCGCGTGGGCGGCGACCGCCTGTTCGAGTGTTTCACGCTCGGTGATGCGGCGGGAGAACGAGCGGGTGACGGCGCAGCCCTTGCGCTGGGCGGGCAGGAGTTCGAGCGGCAGGCAGGTCAACCCGCGCAGCTCGTAGATGATGCGCTCGCCCACCACTGTCATGGCTTTCCGCACCGGACGCGGATCGAGGTCGCGCAGATCGGCTACCGTATCTACGCCGAGGCCGATCAGCTTGGCGAGCGAGGCCCGGCCGATACCCCAGACCTCGGCCACCGAGATCCGGCAGAGCCAATGATCGTAGGCTACCGGGTCGGTCAGGTCGCACACCCCGTCGAGATCCGGGATCGTCTTGGCAATGTGGTTGGCGAGTTTCGCCAGCGTCTTCGTCGGACCGATGCCGACGCAGGTCGGAATGCCGGTCCAGGCTCGCACCGTGGCGCGCAGATCCCGCGCGAGCGTCACCCGGTCCCGATCGCGCACGTCCGAGAGGTCCAGGAAGCTCTCGTCGATCGAGTAGATCTCCACGGCCGGCGAGAAGTCCCGGTAGACCGCGTTCGTACGGGCGCTCATGTCTCCGTAGAGGGTGTAGTTCGAGGAGAAGACCCGCACGCCTTCGCGCTGGCACTGCTGGCGGATCTTGAACCAGGGATCGCCCATCTTGATCCCGAGCGCCTTGGCCTCAGCCGTCCGAGCGATGGCGCACCCGTCGTTGTTGGACAGCACAATCACTGGCACGCGAGCGAGCTTGGGATCGAACACCCGCTCGCACGAGCAGTAGAAGCTGTTGCCGTCGATCAGCGCTATCGCTCGGCTCATCGTACCAGTCCGGCACGCGCGACGTGCCAGCGGATCGAGAAGCGCACCACGCCCCAGATCTCACCTTCAATCAGATCCTCGACCGCGAAGGCCGGCAGGTCGGGATTGTCGAAGGCAAGCCGCGCGACGTTGCCCTCGATGACGAGGCGCTTCAGGCTCATGGTGCCGTCGACGATCGCCACGACGACGCTGCCGTTGCCGGGCTTGAGGCTGCGATCGGCCACCGCCAAATCCCGATCGAAGATGCCGGCCCCGCGCATGCTGTCGCCGGAGATGTTCCAGGCGAAGGTCGCGGGTGGGTTGGGTGCCAGCCAGCGCGGCAGTTCGAGCGAGCCTTCGAGGAAGTCGTCGGCCGGCGACGGGAAGCCGGCGCAGAGCGCGGCGCCTTGGATCGGGATGCGGACCGTGCCGGCGCTATGGGGTGCGAGCTCGGCGACCTGCAGCAGCTTCATCGGCCGTCGTCCGGGTAGATCACACCATCGCGGATGTAGCCGCGCGAGATAAGCTGGCGCTGCTGCACAGTCCGGTGCTCGGCCTCGGCGAGATCGCGCAACGCATCCTCGACGGCCTGCACGAGGGCAGCCCAAGCGTCACCGCGCGCGGCGCGATGGTAGGCGAGCGCGATCGTCTCCGCTTCGGTCAAGCGGATGTCCACAGGGGGTTCGTTGGGCTGGGCCTGCATCTCGCGTTCGGTTCCTGCTAGAACACAACGTGAACAAACCGCATCGCCGGGCGTGGTTCAATCGAAACGGTCAAGCCGTGAAAAGGCGCCGTGGACGTCTGTGGAGCGCGGGGTAGAACGCCAATGCCGACGCGGCTTTACCGCTTCCACTGCACGGATGGGCACGATCTCGTCGCCGATCTGCGCGGTCGGCGGCTGCCGACATTGGCGCTGATGCGCCTTCATGCGGAGCGGGTCGCCCTCGACCTGATGGCGCGCGGCACGCACCTGGATTGGTCGGACTGGTGGGTCGAAGTCTACGACCAGAATGGCCGAGCCGTGCTGGCAAAGGCGTTCATGGACGTCCGTCAGGATCGTCCGGCTGTACGGGGTTGGGAGGGAACCGCATGACCTTCAGCGAGGAAGCGGCCGAGCTCCATCGGCTTGAGGCGGTCGCCGTAAGTCTGGGCATGACCAGCGCTGCGTTCGAGTGCATTCTGCGGGAGGTCACGGCCGCGGCGCAGGTCGTGGGCGCCTCTCCGGCGGAACAGCTCGGGGAGATCCGGCGATGCATTCATCTCGCCGGCAGCGGCACACAGTTCGATCGTATCCTTGAGCAAAAGTGTCCGGAGCCCGTCGGCTTGGGGTGATCCAAGGAGTACACCGGGAAACGATAGGCCCGGCGCACATCGACGGTGCCCGGGCCGCGCAGGCAGTATCAGGCGAGGTCGTTCTGTTCTTCGGGCTCTTCGGGGAAGCGTTCAGCCGGATCTGCCGTCTCCCCGGTGTGGCTGCCCGCGATCTTCTTGGTCTCAGCGGCGTCACCCTTGGGCTCGGAGCCCTTCGGATCGCTACTCCCGTCCCTCGTGATCACCTGATCCATCGGGACGTCCAGCGGGTCTTGCTTGTTCTCGCCCATCGTTTCCTCTCCGGTTTTTATTCCAGACCAACGGCTGAGTAAGACGGTTGTTCGAGCGCTCTGGCCGGGCCGCTGGGGCGCAGATAATGGTATCGCCTCTCCTAAAGCCTGAGACCGCGTTGCCGCTCGTCATCATCGGCCGCTATGAAGCCAGCCAGCACCCGAGCTGGTGTGGTGTAGACGGTTCGAAAACCTTTAGGCATTGGTCCGCAGCCGATGCAGACGGCGAAGTCCCACCGGCGCCAAATGCGCGTGTTGCGTTCGTCGGTAGCTCGCTGCCGTGCCTGTCCGCGCTCAATCGCCTTCTTTATTTCAGCAGCTTTCTCGTCGCTGGTGGCAGTGGATGTGGGGGGTAAATCAGGACGAGGCTGGCGTTTTCCCTGACTAAAGGCAGGGCTTCCAAGTCCGAACGTTGCGCAGAGGATGAGGCACAGGACGCGCATCAGATCTCCCAAAACAGTTCAAAAATTTCTTCATCTACGGTCACTACGTCCCTCATTATATAAAAGTTTCGATTATTAATCATTTTCCGGCGATGCTTTAAATCACGCTTCCGTGACAAAATAAAACTGCCTTAATTTGCGCTCAGCGGATGAAGGTCGGGTCGTTTCTCGCCATGAACCAGCACCAAACGCAAAGCACGACGCAGGTAGTTACAACTCATCACGCGCAGCAGATATCGCGCATTGCTCGGGTTAGGCTTTCGATCGGCTCTGCTATCTTGCGGTGCTCTCGGTACCAATCCTCGATAAGGCGCCGCTCATGACTACGGCCCAATAAGGTGTGCCTTCCAGTATGGTAGAGCCTCCGCATGCGTTCATGGCCCTTCCTCCTCGTCCTGCTCCTCGCCACGCCGGCCCTGGCCGATCCGATCGTCGGCCGCGCTTCAGTGATCGACGGCGACACGTTGGAGGTGCGAGGAACGCGCATCCGCCTCCACGGCATCGACGCGCCCGAGAGCGCGCAGGTCTGCCAGGACGTCGCTGCCAAGGACTACCGCTGTGGCCAGACGGCAGCGCTTGCCCTGTCCGATCACATCGGCAAGCGCCTCGTGACCTGCGATCCGCGCGACACTGACCGCTACGGCCGAGTCGTCGCCGTCTGCCGCGCCGACGCCGAAGATCTGAACGCCTGGATGGTCCGCCAGGGCCACGCCACTGCCTACCGGCGCTACGCCGAAGACTACGCCAACGCCGAGCACACCGCGAAAGCCCTCCGGCTTGGCATCTGGGCGGGCACGTTCCAGGAGCCGTCGGAGTGGCGCCGGGAGAAGCGCGCCGGTGGCGAGCATTCACGGCCTGAGACCGTCACGCCGCCGAGCAAGGCAAGCGGCTGCAACATCAAAGGCAACATCTCGGCCGGCGGCGAGCGGATCTACCACCTGCCCGGCTCGCGTGACTACGAGCGGACCCGCGTCAACGACCGCGCCGGCGAGCGCATGTTCTGCTCGGAGGACGAGGCCAAAGCGGCCGGCTGGCGAGCGCCACGCAGATGAGGCTTACCCTCCGCTCGCGGCTTACCGACCACCTGATGTCCTGGCGTCCTCACGCCGAGACGCCTACTGACCAGGCATCCGGCGGATCTGGCTGATGTTCTCGGTGGAGAGGTCCGCATAGAGGCTGTGGGGAGCTTTATCCGGCGTCCTCGAGCGCGACGTAAGAACTTGACGTCTCAATGCGCTACCTTCCGAGCCAGTCGCGTAACGAGGCTTCTTATTGGCAAAATTATCGCTGACGGTCTTCTTGTAAGAAGGGGTATCTCCGCACCCCTCGCAGATCGACATTGTCCAAGATTGCCAAAGGCCGTTTGTCTTTTCTTCCACTGAGGCAGCTCGCTCACGCTGAGCGGATGCAAGCTGCATGGTATCCAGGTCTGGAGCCTGTTTGGGTACCGGCGCAGTGCGTAGCTCATTCAGCAGAGTATCGTTCTGACCACCGCCAAAACGTCCGGGAGGTGCGGATTGGGCCAGAGCTGGGGAGCCAAGCGAAATCAAAGCGAGGAGTGCAGTCTGAAAGCGCATGGAAAATCCTTTCCATCACCAACCGTGCGAAAGACCCTGTGTTCTAAATGCTTCAAAACAAAATTAACCATCTCGGATTGCCCCGTTGAGTGAAAGTCGGGTCGCATAACGAGGATTAATCCAACTTTGGGTTCAGCAGAGACCTACGAGTGCTACGCCCCCGATCATCAAGATGGCACCGACGATGCGCCCCAGACTAGCTGGGTGCTGGTCGAAACCGACCCATCCGAAATGATCCAGCAGGACCGACGTGACGACGCCTGCGGTGACGAAAAGCCCAAGGAAGGCCGCAGCTCCGATCTGCCGGGCGATAAAGAACTGGGCGAGAATAATGCTTCCGCCCATGATGCCGCCGAACCAAGCCCACCAGGGCATTTGGATCGCTTGGTCGAGCGAGGGCCATGTTAGGCGCCCCGTGAGCAGGCCCACGGTCAGGATGCAGGTGGCCGTGCCAGCGACAACCACGAGACCGCCGGTCAGCGACTGCGACAGTCCTTTAGACAAGGTACCGTTCTGACCAGCCTGAACGGCATTAGCGACCCCCGCGAGTAGGACGAAGCCGTAGAGGTACCACATGGTAAACGCCCGCCCGCTGAGATCTCCCTAGATAAGACCGCTCAGCCGGAAAGGTGCAGTGCGTCGGCTCTAAGCCTTGTCGGCCTTCTCTTTTGCCAGCCTCAGGGCCTTCAGGCGCACTGTCTTGTCCTCGGTGGCCTGCTGGGTCGCGTCGTAGTCAGCTTGCGCCTCGCCCCCTGCGCGAGCCCTTTCCAGATGCTTGGCAGCCTTCGTTTCGCGCCGATCCCGCGCACCGCTGTCATCACTCCTCAAGGTGGCTTGGCTTCCTAGTGGCGATGGATCGGGCAGGCCCTACCGTTGACTTAACCATGCTCGCCACGCGACATGGCGTGTCTGGCTGCATTCGCCCTTTAAGGCGAGTCGTAAGCCGGCATCTGGAGAGATCACCGCCGCGAGATAGACCCTGAAACGACTACGGCCCCCCAGTCGCCAAACTGGAGGGCCGCGAAATCGATAGGCTGTGAGGCCTCTTTGCAATCCCTCACAAGCCATACGGCGCCCTCGGGTGTCAAGTGAGAACGCCAATTCTCACGTCGAGAAGTCGTGCCTGGACCTGCCTGCGGCCCGTAAGGGACCGGAACCGATGTTTCACGCCGCCATGCAGGCCGCGATCGAAGGCGCGCGAACGCTCGCGCAGATGGACGAGCTATCACGCCAGCTCTGGCAGGGGCACGGGGCAGGCGCCTTGGGCGACCATGAGGCCCAGATCCTCGCCGAACGCCTCCACGGACGCCGTAGCGCGATCCGAGAGGGTATCCGGCCGACCGGTATCCCCGCCGTGCGGTCAAGCCTGTTCCCGCCGCGTAGGAGCCTTAGAAGCCCGGATCGGACTGCATCCTTGGAGCGGCGCCGCCTCTTGGCCTGCTCCGGCCCCTTGCCGCCCCAGCTCGCGGCACGCTTCACGGAAGGGCAACGGGCTGTTCTGCGCATCGTCGGCGACGAGGTGGCCGCCAAGGGTGTGTGCGGCCTTTGCATCGACGCTATCGCCGCCAGAGCCGGTGTCTGCCGGCGCTTAGCTCAAGGGGCACTGCGTCTGGCTGCCGGCGACGGGCTGGTGACGATCGAGGAGCGCCGGCACCAGGGTCGGAAGAACTCGCCCAACCTCGTGCGCGTCATCAGCCGCGAGTGGCAGGCCTGGATCCGACGCGGCGGCACTCAGAAGCGGGGTGGCTTCGCATTGCCTGCTGAAGGGACAGCTCAGCCGAAGACACTAGGGTGCAAAGCGTTACGCCCCACGGATAAGGGGATAACTCTGGGGATGAGTTTGCCGACAGAACCAGCGAAGAAGCTGCCGGAACGGCAGAGCCTTGCCCATCGCTAGCGCGATCTCCGTCATGCCCCAGGCCGGCAGGACCCGCGCAGCCATGCGTGGGACGCGGACGGCTGATCGCTTTGCCGAACGATGCCAATCGCTCAGCTCCATCATACATCCAGGATCTCTCCCGCAGATGCGCCAGTGCGGGTCCGGACCGTCGTCAAGCTGCGTCAGCATGAGAGTGCACACGATGACAGGCCGACGTGGGCCAGTTCCCTACGCTGTAGTCCGTGACGCCTCGGCTGGGTGATCGTGTGAGGGTCGGCAAGGCGGAGAACAGGAACCGCGTCGCCGGCCCAAGGCCACCAAAGGTTTTTCGGGGGTGATCAGGCTTGGGGATAGAAGCGTTTCGTCCCCCGGCGTGATCCTCCAGCTGCATCGTCGCTTCTACGCGCCTGCTAGGTCCTGCGGGTCGTCAGGATCCTGCGCATGCCCAGCCTCTCAGCCCTCATCCTCAGCGCTTGCCTGTCCGGTTGCGTCGTTGCCGGGCTGTTCGTCCTGGCTGATGCCTCCGCCCGCACGCAGCTGCAGAACGCCGTGATCGCTTCTCGTGCGCCGCAGGGGGAGAGGAAGCCTGCACCTGCGCTATCCCGCAGGAAAGTTGCTCCCCTGGACAGGCAACGTCTGAGCGCAACCATCGCCATGATCAGCCACCCCGACGCCGAGTGAACCTGGATTCCCGCCTGTCACGACACTCGCAGCGGGGATCAACCCGGGTGCGGATGAGGTTGGCGTGTTTTGGAGGGCATCCCTCATGTCCGAGCTTCCCAAACCGCACGTCGATCCCATCGATCAAGGCGCGCAAGCCCGTGCTCATGGGCGCAAGCGCGAGTGCTGTCCCTACCCCGCCGGCTCCGAAAAGCGTGAGGCCTGGCTGGAGGGCTTCACGGGCATGCCGCGCGATCGGCCCAGGGATCTGCCGCTGAACTGAGCCCGGATCGGTACGTTCCTCTCAGGGTCCGCGTTGGCGACGGCAAGGGACATCCAGGGCTTAAAAGGGCCTGCTCAAGATCGAACACGTCTTTACCCGCACGGATCAGCACTGGCGCAGGGCCGTTGGCCGGACCTCCGGTGCGAGGTGTGTCGCAAAGACTTTTAGCGGAGAAAATCATGCCCCGGCGGAGGCGCGCTCCGGTTCGATGGGGCTATTTCGGTCTGCGAAGAGACGCCCGCCCGGCGCTCAATCTCCTGGTCCGTAAGAGGGGCAATGCCGCTGTTCTTGCCATTGAACAGAGCGAGTAAGTCGCGGCGCTTCTCGGCGTTGATCCGGCAAGCGTGTTCAGATCGGACAGGGGGCACTGGCTAAGATCTCAGCTGATCTTGCTCTGGCTTCTGTCCACTTTGGAGGGGCGCAGCTTCCTCCTTCAGCCGGGCGCTCATGCGCTCGATGTCGGCGCGCAGGGTGGCGAGGTTGATCCGGTACTCGTTGGGATCCTGACGAACCTCGTTACTAGCCCAAAACTCTATCCATGAGAGGCGGGCGCGAATGTCGTTGAGCGAACGCGCCGGCAGGGTGTTGCACAACTCCTCAACCACGTAGCAGCGGGCGTTCACGAACACCCAGGGATCACAATAGCGATCAATCGTGTAGCGATCGCCGATCAACTTCTCGCTGGCCTCGTACTCGGCCCAAGCTGCTGCCATGGTAGTCGGAAGGGGCCATGCCTCGGACACTGCCTTGCGGACGCTTGCCGGCATCGTATCGGGGCCATGAAGTTGGCCCCATCCATCGATCTCGTGGATGGTCTGCCACGTCTGGCCTGGGCCTAGTAGGAGCTCGCATGCAGCACGCAGCGCGGCCTCCATAGGGGTATCCGCGAACACCGCGTCCTCGGACCCATACTCCTCTACAAGGGTTGCAGCCTTGGTCTGACGCTTTGCCTCCCACTCCGCGCGCTCGGCTCGAAACTCGGGCGTGTTGAACAGGTCTTCGAAAAAGTTTGCTGGCTTCGGGATCGACACGTCCAACTTAGACACGGCCTCTCCCACCGTCATCCCTTCCGCCTTGGCCAGAGCTTCCATCCGGCCGGCGGCGCTCGCCTTTTCGCCTGTGCTATTGGTACAATCGTGAAGGGCGCGAACCTTGGCGAAGATTTCGAGGCCGGCCTTCATCAGGCGCCCCACTGCTGTTGACGGTGGAACGTGGCAATGTCCTGTTCCAAATGCTCGGAGCAGGCGGCACCATCATCGTCCTCGCTGGCCGGATCTGCTTGCACTGGTAACGCATCAGGTGCCGTGTTGGGGATCGCCAGTACGATTTCAGCCGCCTCGGGCTGGATGCGGTCCCGAAGCGTATGCTGATCACACGTGAGGCCCAGGAAAGAACGTTCGGTGGTCATCAGCATATGTCCTCAAGCGTTCTACGATAGGATTCGGCGGCTTCCTCCGCGGTCATCTCCCGAGTGATGGTCTCGACGGGTCCGCTGCCGCTGTGACCGGTGTGCGCGACCTTCGTCGCGATCCCGAGGTGACGGCCGAGCTCGACCAAGGCGGCAACCTTTGGGTGCAGCTTGATGGAGACAGTTCCGTCCCGGGTGCGCTTGATCTCCGCAATGGCCGCGGCGGCGCCGGCATCGAGTTCGGACCAATCTGTCAGGACGAGTTCGGTGGTCACCCGCGTGATCGGTACGCCATCGTCATCAAACTCCCCGGTCTCAGTCACGAGGGTCCGCCACTGGACGATTTCGCGGATGTCAACGAACCCTATCCGCATGAGCTCGGCCTGCAAGCGCGCGAGCGTGAGGCCGGTTCTGGCGGCGGCTTCGTCGAGATGGTCGTCGATGACCTTCCTGACATCCTGGCGCTTCAGGAGTTCATGGCCTTGTTCGCCAGCGCTGTCGGCTGCGTAACTGGCTGCGATCGCGGACTGCGTGGCGTTGCCCATCGTGGGGCCGACGAGATAGGCGTCGACAAACGCCCGATGCGCGGGGTTCAGTCTCACAGCGAAGCATTCCTCTCAATGCGATGGACAAGGGGAGCGGGGGTGCCGCTGCCAGGGGCAGGAACGGCCAGAGCCTGGGGCTTCGCAGCAGCACGCTTTGTGGGAGGCTCGCCCATCGCGCATCGGGCTCGAGTCAGCGAATTCGAGACGCGGCAGAGCGTCGAGTTCGCGACGGGCTTGCCAGCTACTAGGTCCGCGTGGAGCTCTTCCATCCGGACAGCCAAACCGCAGTAGCTCCGGCAGGCCTCCTGTACGGCCACGGTCATGGCCTCTACCCCGCCACGCTCGACGAACAGGGCCGCCAGGATGTCGGCATAGCGTCTGGATGCCTCAGTCGCGCCTCCGGCAATGCGGCGCAGGAACGGCCGCTTGCCGTTGGTCACGGCGCTCCGGTTGAAATCCTTCCGGGGGGACATGCCGTCGCCTCAGTGGAGAGCCTGAACCGACGCGCCGGCTCCGGCACTCGTCAGAACGGCATCGATGACAGGGAACATCTCATACTGCTGGTTATGGCCGCCGGTTTGGTCCGTGACCGTAACCGTATCCCTCCTGCGAGCTTCAGGACGACGCCTCGACCGGGGGGAACAGGGGTGCCCAGTGTGAGCGTCACCGCCTTGGAATACCCTATGAACTTCCGCAGTGCCGCCGGAAGAGATTGGCGTCGCCGGACCTCCGCCGAGCGCGATAGAGCCGCCCAACGCGGCGATGGCTGTGATGATCGCCTCGCCCGCGGCTTGGCCATAGGCACTATCCGCGTAGCTTCCGATCTGACGGACGACCGCCCCCTGCGTGAGGCTGAGAGCGAACACGCTGCCCGCCGTCGCAGGCGTCCCGCCTGGCCTCGGGGGCAGCTTCACCCGAGCAAGGACAAGGGAGAAGCCGTCAATGGTCCCAAAATTCCGAACGATGCTTGGCAAGGCAGTAATTCCTGAAAAATGCGCAGGCTCGCGATTGCGTTTCGCAGCGCTAAAGTTTTCTGATGAATGATAATGATCCAAAATTTGTATCAGTCAAGGCGCTATACGAACGCTATTGCCTCGACGGGTGGAGAAAGATTTGGAAGATACCTCAGTGAAACCGCGTACTCCTGAAATGAAATCTGAGTTCATCACAATCAAACGGAATGGTTCGTTTTGAAGGGCGACGAACGACTGTCGGAATAAAGGCAGTTTTCAAGTCAATCGCAGACAAGGCGAGTTGAACGGCTCAAAAGGCCGATTTCACGCTAGGAAAATCTTTAAGTAAATCAAACATCATGAAAACCCTGTCGAAAGTTGACAAACGCCGTCCTGACATCGCCCATCGTCGATGAGCGGAAACGAACGACTGAGCTAACCCGACGATGATCGGTCAACCGCTGAGATTTTGAGGCTTGGGATGGTCGAGGGAGCCGGCGGCGGCCACCACCGGCAAACTAGGCCCTACGGATCAGAACGAAGCCGGGACGGGCTCACGCGGTTCCGCAGCGGGACACGATCACTGCGCCCCAGGCGGCGCATCTGTGACCGGGGACCTGACGGCAATGATCCGGGAAGAAACCATCACCGTTCGGGATGACGCTGACCTGTGAGCCCGCGCAACATCTCGACGAAATGACTACACTCAATCCGACGAACTCAGTCAAGGCCAGATGACCGGCGTCTCAGACGCCATTCGCCAGGATAGCCCAGGAAAGCCATCTGTGTAGATTGGCTGCTCAGCATGGGATTTCGCGCTGAAGGCCGCCACGGGCCAACGTCGCGTAAGGACACGGCACCCTAAAGGCGCGCCGGCATTCCGTTCGATTGTGGAACCCCTCGACAACGGTTCGCCCCCTCAATTTCTCGATCAATCGCATTCGGATACTCGGCGATCCCGAGGAACGCCGCATGGACCACCTCGACGGGCATTCTGTGCAGGACGATGAGACGATGGAAGTCGGCGAACAGCATGGCGAGGATATCGACCCGCTTCGGTATGTGCAGGGTCACGTCCGGCCCGCCGCAGAAGTTCGAGAACGCCTCTGACCATCCAGTTCGATCCGGGTGCGGTCCGACTACGATCTGCCCGTCCGTCGTGGGGAAGCGGGCCGATTGGCTCGCCGGGGTGAATGCGACCATGGCGTTCAGGTAAGGGAATCGGCGGCTTCGGCTTCGTCACAGGGCGGGGTATCGAGAGGGTTCCACGCAGTGAAGATGATTGGATCGAGAGGGGCTGAGGGGTCTCCGAATGGGTCCGGTGCAGGACCGGGACAGGTGGGACAGGTTCCTTAGAAACCTGTCCCGTCCCGTCCCGGATGTCCCGCCCCTTTACGGACGGCCGAGACATCTGAGACAGACGGGACAAATGTCCCGCCCTGTCCCGCCTGTCCCAGGCTTCGGACTACGCTTCATCAATGAGCGAGCCAGACATAATCCTCACCTCCTATATCCCTGGAAACAATGAGCTTTTTTGAGACGGCGGCATCCCGAGCGCGATTGTAGGCCTTTCGTTTTGTGCCGGATCGGGTCTCCGCTTCGGCCGCCTCGGCGGGATAGCTCGCCATGAACTCTTCCCGAATTTTGGCGAGCGGGACCGCGACAACTCCGGGACCTTCCATCCCGAACGGACAGACCCTCGTCCCATGCTCTGCCAGGGCGTTGCGCACGGCATCTCGGAACGTCACGTTTGTCCATTTCGGTGCAGCCGCCTTCGGAGCCGGTGCCTCGACGGTTTCTTGCCACTCGACGACGCATGTCGTAATCGGATCGCCCTCGCTGGTCTCGCCGATGCGCACCTCATCGAGGATGTAGGGGATCGTGAAGCCGCTCCGGCCGCCACGTAGCTTGCGGACCGCCATCCGGGTGTTGCTCACATGACCGGCGTCGTCGCGGGTGCCCAGCATGGCTAGAACCACGTCTGCCCCTGCCTCCTTTGCAGAGGTCCCTCGGGTTCCGGACTCGACGGTTTTGCCGAAGTGGTCGACGCCCATGACGAAGGCGCCCGTCCGCCGGCTTAGAGCCGCCATCGCGTTCATGAGCTTCTGACCTTCGGCCGAGCTATTCTCGTCCTCGAACCCTGCGCCGGCTGCGATCGTGTCGATAATGATGAGCGCGAGGGGGAGGCCGAACGCCGCCTGCATGTGCGTCGAGGCCCGTTTCGCCAGGTCGGCCAACTCGTCGGCGGCCGTTTCATCGAGAAGGCGCGGGCATTCCTCTACCCACCCGAACGGAAGGCGCTCGCCCTCATCAATGCCGAGCTTGCGTTCGATCAGCCCGCGTAGGCGCGGGTTTATTTCGAACGCACCTTCAGGCGCGATGAACAGCACACCGCCGCGGCGAGATACCTTCCGCCCTGCGAAAGGAATGCCGGTCATCACCGATGCACTGAGGTCCAGGGCACCGAACGTCTTGCCGCTCCCCCACTGACCGGAAAGCAGCCCCGTACCAGTTTCAAAAACGAGGTCGCGCACGAGCCAAGCCCGATCCGCGTAGGGATCGGCATCCCCGTGCCATAGAAGGGCCGGCGTAGGCCTACGTGACGTCTGGACGGCGCCATCAGGTCTGGGCGACGTCTGACCGGCAGGCGCATCAAATCGACCTGCATCCTCGTCCAGGGTCGGTTCAGCGGACGACCCATGCTCGATCGAGTAACCTGACAGATCAGTCATGGTGCGCCCCTTTGATGAGGTCGTTCAGGTCCGCACCGGGGGTGTTCGGCGTGATGAGGAAGGTTTCAGAGCCGGCGGCCTGCCAGCTTGCGGCGCAGGTGCGAGCGGCGCGGAGGCCAGCCGGATCGTTGTCGACTGCGATCCAAAGGCATCCGATGCCGGACAGGACCGGAAAGGCCTTGATGCCGTCGGCCGAGATGAGCGACCACACGGGCGAGTTGCCGAACTCAAGGGTTCGCCGCATCGACAAGGTGGTCTCGATCCCCTCGCCAATGCCGAGACAGGTGGTGACCTCGGCATCCGCGGTGAGCTTCACAGCGCCGCCTTTGACCGGCCCAAGCGTCAGCCGGTCGTGTCCGTTCACCACCACCTTGCGGCCGAATGCATCGAGCACGGTGCGGTGGATCGCGACCGGTGCATCCGTCACCACGTCTCGGACGAGGGCGACCATGGCAGGCACCGTCTCTCGACCCCACGGGCACCGCGGGTGAAACCGCAGGGCCGCTCCCGCGATCTCGTCCGATAGATCGAGGCACCGGCCGCCCAAGTGCGCCTCAACCACCGTACCGCGGGGGTCGCGCGCTTCGTGCCATGTCGTCAGGGCGACTTCCTGCCGGTATTTGGTTTTAGCCAGAGCATCTCTTTCGGTACGCTCGCGAGTTTCCTGGCGGCGTCGAGCCTCGGCGGGATCGACGGGCTTACGATCGCGCCAACGGTCGCTGGCGAGGCCGAGAAGCGCCGCCACGTGATCGCGGCAAGCATCAAATGGGTCGCCTGCATAGGAGCGGACCACGAACCCGTCAGGGTGGTTCGCGGACAGTCCCACTTCGAGGCTATCGTCGCGGCGGCTATGCCCCGGACCAGGGCACCGAACTTCCGAGCCAATGACCTTGCCGCTGAGCGCGCGTGCGATGGCGTGGAGAGTGAGGCCGCCGCTCATCGCGCCGACCCTATGATTTGCACGGCGGGCGTACAATTTTCTGCCCTATGCCATTGAGCAGAATAGCAGTTTCGGATAGTGTGAATGGTAGTCCGCCGACCAAAGCAGACCCTTTTCAGACCTCCGAGCGTTCCCGCGCTCGGGGGTCCTTTATTTGTTCGAGGCATGTTCTGAGACCCCTGGGGGTCGGCGCCGTCGCCGTGAGGATGTGATTTGCTCGGACAGCCATTCCGCCCGAGGTGACAGGGCTGGATCAGGCTGCGTTTGCCGTCTCGCCTGCGGTCGGCGCTTTCGGCTGTGGCGGCTTCGCACCCTTGCGCAGGAAGCCGATCAGGCTCGGAACGCTGATGAGGACGCGTCCTCCGACTTTCGATGTCTCAATTTCACCAGACGTAATGATGCGACGAAGCTGCGAGAGGCTTAGACTTGAATGCGCTGATGCCTCATCAAGCGAGGTATACAGACGCTCCGAGAAAGAAAGTTCGGTCTTAGCGGCCATAATTTCTACTCCAATGAGGTAGATACTTTGCATGAAGCAACATGGCGGTCAACCTTACTTTAGTAAATCAGATTACAAGCGGTTTGACTGAGATGATCATGAGATTATAGATGATCAAACAGTCATTGGATGTCAAACCAAGTCATTCTGACGGCTTTCAGATCTTAACCACTTCACAAACAAAACCCCGCGACAGTCATTGACCGGGCGGGGCTGTTCATTTGCGATGCGCAGAGTGCTCTTCGGTTCAGTCGTCGCCGTAGAGTAGTGGCGTAGGGTGCGCCCGCGCGATCCGGAGCGTTTGCAGCACGGTCTCCGCAATCGTCGCTGCGTCCTGTTCGAGGGACTCGGTGCGTTCAGCCGAGGCAGTGATAGAAACGATCAGGCTGTCAGCGATCCCATCGCTCTTGATCCAAACCTTCGCGACCCATGCTTGCGCGTCCTGCTGCGTGAGCATTGAAACCACTCGAAGGACACCGACCTCGCCGTGAGTACGCTCCTCTGCATACCCGCCCTCTAGGGCGACCGCTTTGGGACGCCGGCCGTTCAGGTCGATGACTTCCGCAGCCATTTCAGTGCTCCCGCTCAGAGAACCCGGCATGCCCCGCCGGGAGGGCGCCACCCGCGACCGCGAGAACGGCCATGATGATCGAGCGTAGGTCCGAATGCACGTCGTCACCCTCGTCGAGGCAGCGCTCGTGCTTGACCGTGAGGGCTAAGGCCAGCGCCTCCAAGCCCTTCATGCCCCGTGGAAGATCGAGGCTGACAATCTTGGCTGCGAGCACGCCGGCTCTGCAAAACGCCGCCTCCTCACGAGCGAACGCGGCCGGGGTCGCTTCTCTCTGGATCGCATCACGGGCTGACACGTGCTCGTCGAATGCGTCCAGGGTGCGGGGTAAGAGCAGTTCGTGAATGTCGACCGAGGGGCCCGGCGTCATGGAGGCGTTACCGGTGCCACGGCGGGTGGAATGAGGTACGGGAGATGCAGCCATTACGCGCTCCTGAGGCGTGTGGTGGTTAGGCCGGGGTACGGTCTGATCACCGTTCCTCGGCCGTAAAAAGACAAAAAAACTGTCGCTTGACTATAAAATACGCCTTATCGCCTTATCGCGTGATTGCGGCAACGGTCACCTGACGATAATTCAATCGTATGATACCATTTCATTGCCGAACCGCGCGGTCAGCGCTTGGCTGGAGCATCAGCGATTGCGCTAAGATCGCAGGCATCAGCACTTCGACGATTCACCGCTTTGAACAGACTCAGGCCGCCCCGCATCCTTCGAGCTTGTCTGCCCTCAGACGAGCTTTCGAAGAGGCGGGTGTGATTTTTCTCGATGAAGATAGAGCGGCGGGCCTCGGGCCGGGGATTCGTCTGCGTTCGTCAGGATACCCGGTGTCAGGCTCCTAGAAACAGCGTTTTTGCTACAATAGATTTCCGTTCATATTTTCCCGACAGAAAAGCGGCGTTTTACGGCGTACTTCGGAACGCATCTGCTAATGTCGAGAAAACGATCGTTTTGCCGACACTCCGAGAAGCCTCCTCGTCAGCAGGCACATTTTAACGATGGCCCGCGTTTGGATTGTGGGTCCGCATGACACGCCGATAGACTTCCAGGTACCGGTTGGTCATCGCCTCCGCATCGAAAAGTGTCTCTGCCCGCTCCCGGCAGGCGCGGCGCGACAAGCCAGTAGCCTCGCGGATCGCACGCCCAAGATCGTCGGCATCGTTGGGTTTGGCTAGCCGTCCGCAAGTGACGTCAAGGATGTGGGGGATCGCACCGCGGCGGAAGGCTGCGACCGGTGTTCCGCAGGCGAGAGCCTCAGCGACCACGAGGCCAAACGGCTCCTCCCAGCATGGTGAGACGATCGCCACGCGCGCTTGGCCGATCTGACGGGCAAGGTCACGATGCGAGAGGTGTCCGAGGTCGATCAGATGCGGCCCAAGGCGCGGCGCGATCTCTGCCGCCCAATAGACCGGGTCAAGTTTCGGTCCGGCAAAATGCATCGGCAGGCCCGCAGCTCGTGCCGCGTCGATGGCAAGGTGTAGTCCCTTCTCCGGGACGATGCGGCCCGACCAGATCGCATAGGAAGAGGCTTTGGGAGCGGCGTTGTAGGCGAAGGTCGAGAGGTCGATACCGTTGCCGACCACCTGCGCGTTGGGCACGATCTTGGACCATTCCTGCGCCAGCGATGACGACACCGCCAGGAACGTCATCCCAGGTGCCGCAGCCTTCACTCCGCCAACGAAGGTATCGAACGGCGATATATGAAGGACCGTCACCCATGGCAGGTTCATCCCGGCGCTCGCTCGCAGAGGCAGGTCATCCAAGGCGTTGTTGTGAACGAGATCGAAGTCCCCGGCACGGATCAGGTCCATCATTGCCAGATAGGCCGCGCGTTCGACATGGTGGATCGCGACCTCGTGCTCGTCGTCACTCTCCAGAGCAATACCAGTCGGGTCGCACATTACGGTCGGATCGAGGTCGGGATCGGAACCGGCGCTGGCGAAGAGAGTGACCACATGTCCGCGACGTTGCAGTGTCTGGACAAGCAGATGGGTGTGCATCTCCAGGCCCCCAGCATAGGGCTCGGCGATCGGATATTTAAGGTGAGCGACGACGGCGATCTTCACGCGAGAATTTGGCCCTGTCGCTACTACAAGCAAAACTGCTGGAACGCTCGGCATCTAAACAGCAGAATGTGAAGATGCCGTGTTGATGCCAGCCATAAACAAACCCAATCCAGCCAGCTGCGGGTAAATCCCAAATCCACGAACGTCCGCATTTGTGCGAACCATCACGTGAGCAAAGCCGTTCCTCGCGGGCAACGGCCGATCGTTCGGCCTCGCTGCTTAGGTGAGGAACTGATGCTAGATCGTCCGATTGTCGGCCTTGCTCTTTGGCTCTCTAAGCCGCTTGGGTTCTTGGCAACCTGCTTCACAGTTGCCCTCGGCCTGGGAGCGGGCGCCATCCTTAACTTCAACGATCACTGGGCACTCGTCTTCAATTTGTTCCTTTCAATCGCTGCCATGCTCTTGGCAGGCGTTATCCTTGTGGCGGGAGCCAGGGATACCGCAGCCATACAGATCAAGCTCGATGAGCTTATCCGCGTCATTGAGCAAGCAGACGACCGCTTAGTTGGGATCGAAGAAAAAAGCGGCGAGGAATTGGAGCTGATCAAAAAGAATAGGGCTTTGTCCGCACCCGAAGGTATGTCGGACCTTGAAAGAGTGCGAAACTAAGCGTCTTGTAAGCTTAGCTGTTTTCATAATTGCTGGGTGACACGCCGCTCTCACTCAACAGAGCCTTGCACAAGAAGCTTCACGGACATCGACGGGGCACCATCCTGGATTGATGACAATCTCTGGTCGCATCCGTAGTGCATCTGTACCCAGGAACGTCCCATACTTCGGCTTACGCGAACGGCTCCACATCGGCTCGACCGCGCTGCGTCCAAAATCCCAAGCTTTTGAAGGCCAGGCCGCCTTTCCTGATGAGTTTAAACGTCAGGTTTTGAGTTTGTTTGGCCGGCTGACTGCGCTCCCCTGCCTTCGAGTTGTGCCCTGAGCGAAGCGGCCTTAACGAGCGGAGCGGCCTCACGTCCCAGAACTGATGCCGTAGGGGAGGATCTTCATGCCACATTCAACGTTCAGGCACGCGCTCATGATGAGCGTCGCTTTCGCCCTAACAACCGGTGTCCCGGCGTTTGCTGAAGAACCCTCGACCGCCGAGCAGACCATCGATGTCATGAACAAGCTGTTTGGCAAGCATGAGGGCTTGCGAGCCAACCACGCCAAGGGCGTGGTGGCTGAGGGCAGCTTCACGCCCTCCGCGGAGGCTGCCAAGGTCAGCAAGGCGTCCCTGTTCCAGGGCCCAGCCGTGCCGGTGACGATCCGCTTCTCGGATGCAACGGGCATCCCCACCATCTCGGATGGCGCAGCCAATGCCAACCCACACGGCATGTCGCTGAAGTTCAAGCTGAGCGACGGCTCCGACTTGGACGTTGTCGTCAACGCTCTCAAGTACTTCCCCGTGGCCACGGGCGAGGAGTTTCGTGACCTCCTGAAAGCGGCCTCTGAGAGTGGGCCCGATGCCGCACACCCGACGGCCCTGGAGCGCTTTGTAGAAACTCATCCCGCCGCCGCAACGGCTGGTAAGACAGCCAAGACCCCATCGAGCTTCGCGCGCCAGACCTATAACGGCGTCAACGCTTTCATCTTCATCGACAAGGCCGGCAAGCGGCAGCCCTTCCGGTTCCGTTTTGTCCCGGTCGACGGTGAGGAAATCCTGACGTCTGAGGAAGCGGCCAAGCGCGGTCCGAACTACCTGATGGAGGAGATTGGCCCTCGCCTTGCCAAGGAGCCGGCGCGCTTCCGGGTGCTGGCACAGCTGGCCGAGTCTGGTGACCCAACAAACGACGCCACAAAGCCCTGGCCGGACGAGCGTAAGACGCTCGATCTCGGCACTCTGACGGTGACCCAGGCCGTGGCTGACAGCGCAGAGGCCCAGAAGGCGCTGTTGTTCATGCCGAACGCGCTCACCGATGGCATCGAGGTGTCAGACGATCCACTGATCGATGCGCGCGTGCAGGCTTACGCGGTCTCCTTCAGCCGACGCTCGCAATGAGGTGAGGCGCTCGACCTCGCTGAGCGTGCGGAGGACTTCCCCCTCCTATGGCTCAGCGGGTCGTACCCGGGGCGGGTGAGGCCGAGTTGCCCGCAGGCGACGACGTGCCTGCAGCTCCACTGCTGCCCGTTGCTGGATTGGTGCCGCTGGCGCTGGTACGGGCGCCATCCTGAGTGGCTCCGGTGCCGGTCAGTCCGCCCGCTCCTAAGCTCTGGGTAGAAGCGCCAGCGTCGCCGCGGCCACCGGCCTGTTCGGCGCCTGTATCATTGTTGGCGCTGCCTTGAGCGAGAACGATACCTGTGACGCTTGCGAGGATCGCACTTGCGAGCAGGGGCGCGCGAAGATCCGCTTTCATGGTGCCTCCGATGGTGAGCCTTGCAGCACGCGAATGGTGCATCGTGGACAAACAAAGCCCGCCGAGAGGACGTTCCAGAGGGCACGACTGGGCGCACGGGCCGGTTGCCAATGCTCGCACGATGAGGCAACGGGCGATGATCCCGTGGGCCGACCTCCCGAACGTTGGCAATGGTCGCGTGGGTGATCTCGCTGCCTTCCTCGTCGTAGGCCAGACGTGGATCGCACAGGTGGCGCGGGACCGGCGGCCTCCTCCCGATGACGCGCACAGCTATCCCAGGAGCGCTAGACCGCCAGACACGAGCATGAGAGCATCATCGGGACTAGGGGAAAATAGGTTGGACACCGGGCCAAGCTAGGAAATATCTGCGATGCAGCTATTGCCCAGACTGTCGCGCCGGTGGTCGCCCCCACCCCTACGGCTTTACCGCTTCATTGAGGGGTGCAGCTCAAAAAGATCGCAAGTTCATTGACTCATGGTGCCGGAGCATCCTTCGATGCTGCTCATCCACCTGGAGGGTAGTAGGTTGAACGAAGAACTCAGGGATATCGAAGACAAACTTGACGGACTGAGACTTGTTCTTGCGATGACACTCGACATGCTTCCGGAAGGTGAGGTGCGGGAGCGATTGCACCTCCTTGAGGAAACCACCCGTAAGAAGAACATGCCCACCGAGACCATCGCGGTGGTGCGTGAGTTCTGCGAGAAGTGGGAAGCCTAGTCGGGGGTTCGCATAAGGCAATTTACGGCTGGGATCGCGATTTTGTTAGTATTCGTTCGCTAAGAGGCGGCTTTGGGATCATATGACGTGATGGGGGCGACCATGTTGGATGCGTACAGCCCCGACGAGTGAAAAACGTACTTTGACGCCGTAGCCGTGGGCCTAGTCGCTAAGCCCCACACAGCGCGGCGCCGGGCGCGGGACATGGCGAAGCTCTGCCCTTACGCTGACATCGCCGAAGCCGGGCTGGCGAAGGTCAAAGCCGCCGTTGCAGCCCATGTCGACATGGTTGGCCCTAAAGACTGCGCCAAATGGCATTAGCGGAGCGCTCGCGGGCTAAGGCGTTGATTTGGTTACATGACTGCTCGAAATACCTCGCGGCCGTCTTGGGTGTGATCAGCATTCGAAAAGGACCCACCTACTTCGCTCTAGATCAAGCACTTAGCACGCCGAACGGCATCTAATTCGGCTTTTGGATCCCAGCCAAAAGCGCCTTTCGGCTAAAATGGAGCGTAGCTTTTCCTCTGGATTAGGTCTGGCTTGTGTTGTCAGCAGCTTCGACGCTGTCCAGCAGTTCCTCGGCGCTCATCCAAAGTACACCTGCCTCCGAGTGGATAGCGTGCGCGATCAGACCCATGCCGGTCTTCGTCTTCGCGGCGTCGAGTGCTTTCTCAGAGCTGTCGTGCTCCTCGTGGTTCCATTGTCCGCTCACCTGGTTGGTGCTGTCGCCCCACTCCAAAACCCACATTGCAGCCTCCGCTTACTCGCGAGAAGCGATCAGCGTGCCATTGTGGTTCCAGCAGGTCGTCGCAGCGTCCGAAGGTGCAGCCTCGCGGAGCGCCGCTATGAGGCAGCGGCCTGTCAGGCTGGCTTTTCTAATCCCTCACACGAAAACGGCGAGGCTTTCGCCCTGCCGCGTACACATCAGATCGATGAAAGCCTCAGTAGGCCAGCGGCTCGCCGCGCGGGCCGTAGTGCCGAGCTGCACCCGGGGTGTAGCCATCATCCGTCCGAAGCTCAGGCAGCCGAACGGAAAGCTGGCCACCGCGTGCCGTGCTGATCGATCCGGTGGTGATGTCGTCATAGGAGCGGGTGTTCTGGAAGCCGCCCGGTGCGGCAGCGGCCGGGATGCCAGCTGGTGCCGTATAGCTCTGAGCCAAAGCGGGCGAAGCAACTGCGCCAACGCTCATGACGAGGGCGGCAACGGCGGTAGCGATACGAGTGCTCATGGCACGATCCAATCAGGTCTGCGCGGTCTCCGTCGAATGGCGGCTGGCCGTGAATTCTTGTCTGATCCTGAGATGGGTACGCCGGGACCGGAACGCCGTGCCGTTCGGCACCCTCTCATCAAACCGACATTTCGCGCCCAGGAGCACTATCCGATGATCCGCCCACGGACGACCGTGCCCTTCTCCGCGGCGCCTCCCGGATCCGAAGCAGCACCTCCCCTGCCGTGGCAGGAGTCGGACCAGGGCAACCGGCCGGATGAAGCGGCCATGCGGGATGGCCCTCTCGAAGCCCCTAACCCTCCTGATCTACTTTTGAACAATGTACAAAATCTACGGGCTTCTATTGTGGCCTTAATCCCTGCGAGCCTAGAGCGTTTTCCACGATCCCTGAGTCGTTGCGGCGAGGTGAGCGTTGATCCCTGAAGGTTCGTCAGGGAGATCGCCATGGCCCGTGCCTACAGTCAC
>NZ_LMNL01000012.1 GCF_001422985.1 Methylobacterium sp. Leaf117 | reverse complement strand
TGGGACAGACGACGCGGCCGGACGGTTGGGAATTCTTCGGGCGCCGGCTCAGTGCATCGGTGTCACGGCAAGAAACCACGGGCGAAACCTCGCCAGCGTCCTCCGCGTCCGCGTCGGGGCTGTCGGAGGGTCCGTCGATTCTGGACGGTCTGTCCGAGCCMGCSGCCCTGCGGCTTTTGCCGGAGAGCCAGCTGCAGGCGGTGGCCGATGCGGTCCGCACCGAGATGATCGACGCGGTCTCGGTGACGGGCGGGCATCTCGGCTCCGGGCTCGGCGTGGTCGAGCTGACGGTGGCCCTGCATCACGTGTTCGACACGCCCGACGACCGCATCGTCTGGGATGTCGGCCACCAGGCCTATCCGCACAAGATCCTCACCGGCCGGCGCGACCGCATCCGGACCCTGCGCCAGCCCGGCGGCCTGTCGGGCTTCACCAAGCGCTCGGAGAGCGTCTACGATCCGTTCGGCGCGGCCCACTCGTCCACTTCGATCTCGGCGGCCCTCGGCATGGCCGTGGCGCGCGACCTCGACGACGCGGCCGCCCAGGCCARGGGCGCCCCCGCCCCCAAGCGCCGCAACATGGTGGCGGTGATCGGCGACGGCTCGATGTCGGCCGGCATGGCCTACGAGGCCATGAACAATGCCGGCGCGCTCAAATCCCGCCTGATCGTCATCCTCAACGACAACGACATGTCGATCGCCCCGCCCGTGGGCGCCATGTCGGCCTACTTCGCGCGGCTGGCCTCGGGCGACACCTACCAGTCCCTGCGCGAGACCGCCAAGCAGCTCGGCAAGCTCCTGCCCAAGGCACTCTACCAGCGCGCGGCCGCGGCCGAGGAATATGCCCGCTCCCTGGTGGTGGGCTCGGGCACGATGTTCGAGGAGATGGGCTTCCACTATGTCGGGCCCATCGACGGTCACAACCTCGACCACCTGCTGCCGGTGCTCAAGAACGTGCGCGACTCGGAGCAGGGCCCGATCCTGCTCCACGTCGTCACCCAGAAGGGCAAGGGCTACGCGCCGGCCGAGGCCTCGGCCGACCGCTACCACGGCGTGGTCAAGTTCGACGTGCTGTCCGGCGTGCAGGCCAAGGCCAAGCCCAACGCTCCGGCCTACACCCGGGTGTTCGGCGAGAGCCTGATCAAGGCGGCGGATGCCGACGACCGGGTGGTGGCGATCACCGCCGCGATGCCGGGCGGCACCGGCATCGACCTGTTCGGCAAGGCGCATCCGGACCGGACCTTCGACGTCGGCATCGCCGAACAGCACGCGGTGACCTTCGCGGGCGGGCTGGCGACGGAGGGCTACAAGCCGTTCGTGGCGATCTACTCGACCTTCCTGCAGCGGGCCTACGACCAGGTCGTGCAYGACGTGGCGCTGCAGAACCTGCCCGTGCGCTTCTGYCTGGACCGGGCCGGCCTGGTGGGGGCGGACGGGGCGACCCATGCGGGGGCCTTCGATCTGGCCTATCTGTGCTGCCTGCCGAACATGACGGTGATGGCGGCCTCGGACGAGGCCGAACTGGTGCACATGGTGGCGACGTGCCACGCGCACGACACCGGCCCGATCGCGCTGCGCTACCCGCGCGGCGAGGGCGTGGGCGTCGACCTGCCCGAGCGCGGCTCGGTGCTGGAGATCGGCAAGGGCCGGATCGTGCGTGCGCCGGAGGGGGCGCGGGTGGCGCTGCTGGCGCTGGGCACGCGCCTGTCCGAGGCGCTGAAGGCGGCCGACCTGCTGGAGGCGGAGGGCATCGCCGTGACGGTGGCGGATGCGCGCTTTGCCAAGCCGCTGGACGCGGCGATGATCCTGGACCTGGCGGCGAACCACGAGGTTCTGGTCACGCTGGAGGAGGGCTCGGTGGGCGGCTTCGGCGCCATGGTGCTGCATCTGCTGGCCGAGCGCGGTGCGCTCGATGCCGGTCGGGTGCGGGTCCGCACGCTGACCCTGCCGGACAGCTACCAGGACCACAATGCGCCGGACGCGATGTACGCCGAGGCCGGCCTCGACGCCGCCGGCATCCTCAACACCGTCAAGGCCGCCTTGCCCGAACGGAAGNGTGCTGGCCGTGACCGAGGATGTGCTCCGCAGCGGTGTGCCGAAGATCCATGACCCTGCCGGACAGCTACCAGGACCACAATGCGCCGGACGCGATGTACGCCGAGGCCGGCCTCGACGCCGCCGGCATCCTCAACACCGTCAAGGCCGCCTTGCCCGAACGGAAGATGCGCAGCGCCAAGCTCGTCAGCGTCGCCCAGAACTGAGGACGACCCTTGCCCCGCGGAGCGGTTGCGCTCCGCGGGGCCGGTCCGAATCGGGCGGCTACTTGATCACCGCACAGGCGATGCGGGCCCCGGCGCCGCCGATGGGCTGGGTGGCGTGATCGTCCTCGTTGGCGTGGATGATCAGGGCTGAACCGTCGCCGTCCTTGAGGGCGCCCTCGCCGGTCAGCGGCGTCTCGCTCGACACCTCGGCGTTCACCGAGCCGTCCGCGTTGGCGAAGACGTTGGGGAGGTCGCCCTCGTCCGGGCCTTCGGGATTGAGCAGGCCGTGCTTGCTCTGGTCGTGATTCACGTGCGCCTTCGAATTCTCGAACTTGGCGGTGTCCGAGCAGTCGCCGACGGCATGGAAATGGATGCCGTGCCAGCCGGGCGGGAGTCCGCCGGGCTGGATCGTCACCCGCATGACGAGCGCGCTCGCACCGTCGCGAATCATAATCTTTCCAATGGGTTCGCCCTTGCCGTTCTGGATCGGGCTCTCGAAGGTCTGCGGGGCCGCGGGGGGCGCTGCCTCAGCGGGCGCGGCCGGAGCGGGCTGCGCGAGGGCGGTGTGGGCAGCGATGGCCGAGCTCGCCGCGAGGGCGAGGACCGACGGAAGTCGTCTCATGAGTTGGCTCTCCTCTCCACGCCGGGTACGCCTGTGGAGCGTCAACGAAGATGGTGCCGGGGCGATCCACGACAATGCCGGACGGGCGCCAGGTTTCCCGAGCGGGGTGACGCGAGGTCGATCGGCCGGCCGAGGAAGACGGTCGAACCGGCAGCACGTGGACGAACTCTCAAGGTTTCGCTAGGTTTCCACAGTGAGAGCCCGGATCGTGATCCCGATCCGTCAAGTCTTTCGCTGAGATGAGGTTCTTTCGCGGTGATCCGAGGCCGGCGTCGCAGACCGATGAGGGACCCGTCCCGCCTCGGTACTTCGCCCAGAGCGTGTTGGGAGGTCGTCATGACGGTCTTGATGTCTCGCCGCATCCGGGGCGTTGCTTTCGCGCTCGGTCTGTTCCCGGGCCTGGCCCTGGCGGAGTCGGCTCCCCAATCCGGGCGGACCTGGACCGATCCACCCGCCCGTGGCACCGCCGAGGCCCGGTCCGACCCCGTTGCCGTGGCACCCGAGACCGGACGGCGCGCCGAGGCTGCCCCGGCGCCGGCCCGGGCGACCCGACCGGTTCGCAGCGTCGCCCGGACCCCCAAACGCCCCCGCGTATACGCCGAGGGTCGTGTCGAGGTCGCGCGTCGAAGCACTGTCGTCTCGCGTCGACGGGCCGCGCGTGTCGCAACGCCGGTCGCGCCGCGCAAATTCGCGGCCCGACCGGTCGTCCGGCCTCTGCCGCCGGGCTTCGTCCGGAACGGCGACATCTCTGGATACGGCTACGGCGACGGATCGCGCGCGGAGGCGACCGGCGCCTTCGTGGACGGAGACGATCGCGCCCGCCGCATCCGGCAGGCCCAGGAGGCCGGCTACCTCGTGGTGCGCTCCCGCAGCGTCGAGTTCCCCGACGGACGGCGCCTGCGCACCTACCGCCCGATCGAGGACGACAGCGACGACTAGACCGAGCCGGCGCACCGCAACGAAAAACCCCGCCGGCAGCACCGGCGGGGTTCGGGAAATCGGGGTGGAGAGCGGGTTGGACGGGCGCGCGCGTCAGCGCAGGCGGCCGGGCCGGGCCGGCTCGAACACGATGCGGCGGTGGAAGGCGCACCAGCTCTTGCCGTCCGGCGCGGGGGCGCCGCAGCAGACGGCGCGGTCATTGGGCTCGCCGATGATGAACTTGCACACGAAGGCGCCGGACTGCGCGAACGGCACCCGCAGCTCGGCGGAGGGCTCGGCGATGGCATCGGCCTCGCCGACCTGTGACATGCGGACAAGCTGGTTCATGGATCGAATGACTCGCGGACTGGCTTTCGCGGGCTGAGCCCTGCGGAATGTGGCAGATGAGAAGCGCGTCGCGTCCGAAAGGCCCCCCGATCCGCACGGGTACGAAGGATGCACCGCCGCACGTCTCGGGATATTCGCCGACCCGGATCGGGTCGAACACGCGACCAAACCGGGCGCGACAGCGTCATGATGCTGTTATATCTGGGGTTTGGGCTCCGGCAAACAAGTGCCGACGCATGGATGCGTTGCAGCGCACAGGTTTCCCGGCTTCCGGGACAGGGGCCGGCACCGCATCGCCCAGTTCGCACGGCTGGGACGGCGGGTCTCATCCCTGTTGCGGAAGACGAATCCCGGCCTGTCATCGAACTGTGACACGCGACTCCTAGAGGCGGACCATGCGAGGGGCGTCGGTGGATCATCCCGCTGGCGTGAATGACTCGCGAGGGCCCGAATCATGTCCGACGCGCGCCTATCCCCCGTGATCGCCGCCGGGCGACCGATCGGCTTGGATGGCGGGCCGCAGCTCGACGGGCGCCTCCACGTCTCGGGCCTGATCGGGTTCGCGCTCGTCCTCCTCGGCGGCCTCGCCTATGCGGGATACGGCCTCGTTCACGACATGAACGCGGTCGGTGAGACGCCGCTGGCGATCGGAGCCTTCGCGCTGCTGGCGCTGGCTCTCCTGATCGCCCTCGCCTTCGAGTTCGTGAACGGCTTTCACGACACCGCCAACGCGGTGGCGACGGTGATCTACACCCATGCCCTGCCGCCGCTGGTCGCGGTGATCTGGTCCGGCGCCTTCAACTTCCTCGGGGTGATGCTGTCCTCCGGCGCGGTGGCCTACGCCATCGTCACCCTGCTGCCGGTGGAACTGATCCTGCAGGTCGGGTCGTCGGCCGGCTACGCGATGATCTTCTCCCTGCTGATCGCCGCGATCCTGTGGAATCTCGGCACCTGGGCGCTCGGCCTGCCGAACTCCTCCTCGCACGCCCTGATCGGCTCGGTGATCGGCGTCGGCCTCGCCAACCAGCTGATGGCGCCCGAGGGCCAGGGTACCTCCGGCGTCGAGTGGGGGCAGGCGGTGACGGTGCTGGAGGGGCTGCTGATCTCGCCCGTCCTCGGCTTCGTCCTGGCGGCCCTGCTGCTCGTGGCCATGAAGGCCGTCGTCAAGCGCCGGGACCTGTACGAGGCGCCTGCGGGCGAGGCCCCGCCCCCGCTCTGGATCCGCGGCCTGCTCATTCTCACCTGCACCCTGGTGTCGTTCTTCCACGGCGGCAATGACGGCCAGAAGGGCATGGGCCTGATCATGCTGATCCTGATCGGCGCGGCGCCCACCGCCTATGCCCTCAACCGCACCATGTCGGACGACATGACGCCGGTTTTCGTGAAGCAGTCGCAGGATGCGCGCGCGGTGTTCGCCGCCCGGGCCGGGACCATGGCGCCCCCCGACGCGGCCGCCGCCAGGGTCCAGGTCGCCGACGCCCTGCGCACGAAGGCGCTGAACACGCCTGCCGTCTACGCGGCGCTCGCCGCCCTCTCGGAGGATATCGCCGCCTCGGTCCAGCGCCACGGCGCGATCCGGCAGGTGCCGGCCGCCGCCACCCCGAATCTGCGCAACGACATGTACCTCGCCGCCGACGCGGTGCGCCTCCTGCCGGGCACCGGGGCGGGCTTCCCGGAGGCCGAGGGCAAGGTGCTCAAGGCCTATGCCGGCCTCCTCAACGACGGCACCCGCTACATCCCGACCTGGGTGAAGGTCTGCGTCGCCCTGGCGCTCGGCCTCGGCACCATGGTGGGCTGGAAGCGCATCGTCGTCACGGTGGGCGCGCGCATCGGCAAGACCCACCTGACCTACGCCCAGGGCGCCTCGGCCGAGATGGTGGCCGCCGGCACGATCGGGCTCGCCGAACTCTACGGCCTGCCGGTCTCCACCACCCACATCCTGTCGAGCGGCGTCGCCGGCACCATGGCGGCCAACGGCTCGGGCCTCCAGGTCGCCACCGTGCGCAACATGGCGCTCGCCTGGGTCCTGACCCTGCCGGCCGCCATCACCCTCGCGGGCGGCTTGTTCTTCATCCTGCGGCAGGTGTTCTGAGGGCTGGGCGCTTCGCCGCCAACCGGCTCGCGGGGCGTGAATTTCGCGCGCGTCGCCCTATCCGCCGCTGGGCTACGGCCTTCCCACAACGCGCGGGCTGCAGGGGTCCCCTTTCCTTCCAGCAGAGGGAGACCCGGTGCGTCTCACGCCCACCCGCAGATGACCGCCATCACACTGTTCCCGATCGAGGTTTGCCCCGTCAGAGTTGCGTGAATCCAGTAGCCCCTGCGGGAGCGGGTGGCCCGCGTAGCGGGTCGGGCCGGCACGACGTCCCGCAAGAGGGGAACGCGCGGTTCGAGAAGTCGTCCCCTGTCCCGCCTGTTCCGCAGAGAGGAAGGGGCGAACCCGCGCCTGGGCGAATCGCGTCAGCGCACCCGAGAGCGCTGGATGAATCCAACAGCCATTCTCGGGCGGAGGGCCGCGTCGCGGCCGTCGGAATCGCCCGCACCCCCCGCTTTCTTGAGGTCGCGCGGCGCTGCGTGTAGGTCGGGGGCAGGCGCGATCCGGTTCGGACGGCCGCAAGGGATTGCATGCGCGTCTTCGTGACCGGCACCGCCGGCTTCATCGGCTACCATCTCGCGCGGCGTCTCCTCGCGGAGGGCCACGCCGTGACCGGGTTCGACGGGTTCAGCGATTATTACGACGTCGCTTTGAAGCGAGCGCGCCATGCCGACCTCGCGCGGAGCCCGGATTTCACCGCCGTCGAGGCCCGGCTGGAGACCCCGGGTGCCCTGCGGGAGGCGGTCGAACGGGCCGCGCCCGACATCGTCGTGCATCTCGCGGCTCAGGCGGGCGTGCGCCACAGCCTGGAGAATCCCGGGGCCTACGTGGAGGCCAACCTCGTCGGCATGGCCAACCTGATCGAGGCGGTGCGGGCGCATCCGGTGCGCCACCTCCTGTTCGCCTCCACCAGCTCGGCCTATGGGGGCAACACGGCGCTGCCGTTCCGCGAGACCGACCCGGCGGTGACACCGCTCACCCTCTACGCCGCCTCCAAGCTGGCCGGCGAGGCGATGGCGCATGCCTATAGCCACCTGTTCGCGATTCCGACCACGGCGTTCCGGTTCTTCACCGTCTACGGCCCCTGGGGTCGGCCGGACATGGCCCTGTTCCTGTTCACCGCCAAGATCCTGGCCGGCGCGCCGATCACGGTCTATGCCGGGGGTGCGGCCGAGCGCGACTTCACCTACGTGGACGACCTCGTGGCGGCGATCCGGGGCCTGATGGACCGGCCGCCGGCGCCCGCCGAGGGGCCGGTCTGTCCCGGCGACACCTTGAGTCCGGTGGCGCCGTTCCGGCTGGTCAATATCGGCGGGGGGCGCCCGGTCCGCATCGACGCGATGATCGACGAGCTGGAGCGCGCCCTGGGGCGCCGCGCCGAACGTATCCTCCAGCCCCTGCCCCCCGGCGACGTGCCGCGCACCGAGGCCAGCACCGATCTGCTGCGCGCCCTCGTCGGCGCCGTGCCGGACACCCCGCTGAGCACCGGGATCGCCGCCTTCGTGGCGTGGTATCGGGACTATTACGGGGCCTGATCCGGCCCACCCCATGGCGGGTGACCTCGTCGAACCCGCCTCTCTCTCAGCTCCCTCTCCCCGGACGCCAACCTCTTGCCGAGCCCAACTTGCCGAGCTTAAGCCGCCCGATGATCTCCAGACCCTTCTCGCCCGGGCGCGCCGCGCCGGTGGCCCGCCGATGACGGCCCTGCGCTCGACAGCCCTGGCGGCGGCGGGGCTCCTCGCCTTCCTGCTGTTCTGGGAGGCCATGCCGCGCCTCGGCCTGATCAACCCGGCCTTCCTGCCGCCGCCGAGCACCATTCCGGCCGCCTTCCTCAACGAGGTCCGCCTCGGGGTCTGGGGCGAGGCGGTGCTGTCGAGCCTGAGCCACTACGTGGCGGGCCTCGGGGTCGGGGCGGGAGCCGGCATCGCGCTCGGCCTGCTCAGCGGCATGTTCCGGGGCTTCGAGGCCTTCACCGCCTGGATCGTGCGCCTGCTGCGGCCGATTCCGGGCCTGGCCTGGGTGCCGTTCGCCATCATCTGGTTCGGCGTCCAGCCGGAGGCGGCCGTCTTCATCATCGCCATCGGGGTGTTCTGGATCGTGTTCTTCGCCACGCAGGGGGCGGTGCGGGGCGTCGACCGCGACCTCGTCGAGGTGGCCCAGGCCTTCGGCTTCGGCTCGCCCTGGGCGCGGCTCACCAAGATCCTGCTGCCGGCCGCGACCCCCGGCATCCTGGTCGGCCTGCGGACCGCGCTCGGCCAGGCCTGGATGGCGGTGGTGGCCGCCGAGATCTTCGGCGTGCCCGGCGTCGGCGCCCGGATGATGCAGGCCTCCAGCCTGCTCTCCACCGACATCGTCGTGGTCTACATGCTCACCATGGCCGCCCTCTACGGCCTGTTCGATACGGCCTTCGTCGCCCTCCAGGGCTGGCTTCTCCGGTGGCGCGCCTGATGTCCGAGCCGATCATCTCCATCGCGGGGCTGGAACTCGCCTACGCGCGCGACGGCGCCCGGACGGTCATCCTGCGGGACCTCGACCTCGCGGTGGCGCGGGGCGAGTTCCTCGTCATCGTGGGCGAATCCGGCGTCGGCAAGTCGACGGTGCTGCGGGTGCTGATCGGGCTCGCTCAGCCCAGCGCCGGCACCGTGCGGATCGAGGCCCGGCCGGGCTGCCGCACGCCGATGGCCCTGGTGTTCCAGGATGCGCGGCTGCTGCCCTGGCGCCGGGTCATTGCCAACGTGGCCTTCGGGCTCGAGGGCAGCGGCCTGTCGAAGGCCGAGCGCCTGGCCAAGGCGCAGGCGATGCTCGACCTCGTCGGTCTCGGCGATCTGGGGCAGCGCTGGCCGCACCAGCTCTCCGGCGGCCAGCGCCAGCGCGTCGCCATCGCGCGGGCGCTCGCGGTCGACCCCGACGTGCTCCTGATGGACGAGCCGTTCTCGGCGCTCGACAGCTTCACCCGCGAGGGCCTGCAGGACGAGTTGCAGCGCATCCAGGCGGCGACGGGCAAGACCATCCTGTTCGTCACCCACGACATCGACGAGGCGGTGACCCTGGCCGACCGGGTGGTGGTGCTGGCCGGCAGCCCCGGCCACCTCGCCGCCGAGATGCCCATCACCGTGCCCCGGCCCCGGCGCCGGCGCGATGCCGCCCTGCAGGAGGCCGCCCGGCAATTGCGGATGGAGCTGTCGAACCGCTCGTCGGAACTCTGACGGCACGGGATGCCAAAAGGGTCGCGGGCGCGGCCGTTGCCATCGGGGGCCCGGGGCTCTACCCCGGCGGGAGCCCCCGTTCGCTGCAAGGACCTGGCCGATGCGCCGCCGCACCCGCTCGCTGATCGGCACGATCGTGATGCTGGCCTTCATCATCCTCTACGCGCCGCTCGCGATGGCGCTGGCCGACAGCCGCATCTCGCAGACGCCGGCCCCCGTGCAGGCGGTGCTGTACGCCCTCCTCGGCATCGCCTGGATCTTCCCGCTGATGCCGCTGATCAGCTGGATGGGCAAGAACGATGCAACGAACGATGCGACGAACGATGCGGGCGACCGGGGCTGACGCCCCATTCGGCGCCAGAATCGCCGGGTGACGTCGGGTTTTCGCCGCACTCGCGGCCCAGAAGCGCGGCGTGTCATTCGTTAAGAGGCCGTTGTCCCGCTCAATGCCGCGTCTGTGCCCGTCCTCGCTCGCCCTCGGCCTCGCGTTCCTGGTGGCCGTTCCCGTCCTGTCGGCCCGGCCGGCCGGGGCGCAATCGACGCCGCGCTCGGTCTCGGATTGCGAGCGCCTGAAGAACGACCTCGCCTACAACCAGTGCCTCGCGATGTTCGGGCCGGCCGCCAAGAACGTCGCCAGCGGGGCCGCCGCCGGGGCGGCCTCCGCCTCGGCCTCGGTCGCCTCCGCGCTGGCGGCGATCCCCCAGCGCCTGGAGGCGAGCGCGGCCGCCACCGGGGCGGCGATCGCCGCGATCGGGCATCGCGGACGGCGCGGGCGGTACGCGCGCCACGGCCGCCAGAGCGCCAGCTTCGCCGTCGCGGGCGGAGAGAGCCGCTCGTATCGCCGCCACCGCCGCCGGCGCTGAATCCCATCAGTCGACGTTGAGCCGGCGCCCCCGGTTCCAGGCCAGGAACGGCACGCCCGAGAGCAGCGCCGAGAGCGCGGCCTCCGTCTGGTGATGACCGTTGACCGAGACCCGCGGCAGCGCGTGCAGGTGGGCCGCATGGCCCCCGAAGAGGTGGCCCGGCCGGGTCGTCACCGCCGTGGCGAAGCCGAGGTCTCGCGCCAGGGCGAATTCGCGCCGCCCCGCCGAGGTCGGATCGCCCACCGGGTAGGACAGGTGCGTGACCGGGCGCCCGAGTTCGGCCGCGATCCGCGCCCGCCCCGCCTCGATCTCCCGCCGCGCCACCGCCGCATCGTGCTTGGCCAGCATCGGGTGGCTGATCGTGTGCGCCCCGAAGGTGACGCGGGGGTCGCGGCCGAGGTCGCGCAGCTCGGACCAGGACAGGCACAGATCCGCGGCCAGCCTGCCCGGCACCAGCCCGGCCTCGGCGCAGAGGCCGGCGATGACGGCGAGGAGCCGCGCCTCGGGTCCGGCCCGCAGATGGCGGTAGACCGCCGCGAAGGCCGCGGTTTTGTCCAGCGCATCGCGGGCGGGCAGGTCGAGATCGCCGTCCGGCACCCGCACCCGGTCGAGGCGGCCGATCGCCCGTTCCAGTTCGAGCCACCACAGGCGCCCGTGGCCGCTGGCGAAAGCGCTGGTGACGAACAGGGTCCAGGGGGCGTCGTGGCGGCGCAGGACGGGGGCCGCATGCTCGGCATTGTCGCGGTAGCCGTCATCGAAGGTGAGCACCGCGAAGGGCCGTCCCCCGCGAGCGAGGCGTTCGGGCACGGCGTCGAGGGCGATGATCTCGAAGCCGCGCTTCCGCACCAGCGTGACGGTCCGGTCGAGGAAGTCCGGGGTGATCGCCAGGAGACCGTTCGGCGCATAGGCCGCCGGCGGCTCCGGGCGGACATGGTGGAAGGTGAGGATCAGCCCGCGCCCGCGCGCCACCGGGCCGAGCCACAGGTCGGCCCGGCTCGCCGCGATGGCGCGGAAGCCGGCGGCGAACAGGCGGTGGCGCCGGCTGAGCGCGGGCGTTTCGGTGGCCGACATGGGGAATCCGATCGGGCGGGACGCCAGGGGAGCACGCCAACCGGCAAGGTTTCGTTACCCACGTGGGCAGACAGGCGGTCCTCGTCGGCCCGGCGTCACGGACGGGTTAAGGCTTGGCGGCGCAGGGTCGGCCGAACGATCCGGCGGGTTCCGATCCGCCGGTCAACCGGACCGATGGCCCGCGCGGCGGGCCCAGGATGATCCCATGGCTGTTCTCGCTCATGACCTGACTGGAGCCGGAGCGATGCGGGCGCGGGTGCAGCACGGCCTCAGGGCCGATATCCTCGACGATCTCGGCACCGCCGAGGCCTTGTGGCGCGCGATGGAATCCGATCCGGCCGCGCTGGCGACGCCCTATCAGCGCTTCGACTGGGTCGCGGCCTTCGTCGCCGGAACCGGGGTGGCCGAGGCGGATCTGCGCGTCGTGGTGCTGCGCGATCCCGCCGGGCGCGCGCGCGTGCTGATCCCCCTGGTGGTCGCCCGCGAGGGCGGCGCACGGGTCGCCCGCGTGATCGGCGCCAAGCACGCCAACTACCACATGCCGCTCTTCGCCTCGCGCGAGGCGGCGGCGATGCGTCCGGAGGACCTGTCCGACGCGCTGCGCCTGATCGGACGCAAGGCCGGCATCGACGTCTTCGCCCTGTCGCACCAGCCCCGCTTCTGGGACGGGGCCGCCAATCCCCTGCACCACGAGGCCGAGCCGGCCCCGAGCGACGCCTACGGGCTGATGCTCGGACCCGACCCCGACGCCACCCTCAAGCGGGTCTTCAGCAGCGATGCGCGCAAGAAGCTGCGGGCCAAGGAGAAGAAGCTCGTCGAGGCGTTCGGGCCGGTGGCGTGCCAACGGGCCGAGACCCCGGAGGCGGTCGAGCGCTATCTGGCCGCGTTCTACGAACAGAAGGCCGCCCGCTTCGCCGGCATGGGGCTCGCCAACCCCTATGCCGATCCCGCCGTGCGGGCCTTCCTGGCGCGGGCGACGGTTCCCGGGGCCAGCCCCGCCATCGAGGTCACCGCGCTGGTGGCCGCCGGGACCGGCCGGGTCTTCGCGGTTTTCGCGGGCGCCGTCGATGCGCAGCGCTACAGCGGCATGATGACGTCCTTCGACGCCGATCCGGCGGTGAGCCGGTCCAGCCCCGGCGACATCCTCCTGCACCACCTCATCGCCGACCAGACGGCGCGGGGCCGGCGCAGCTTCGACCTCGGCGTCGGCGAGGCCCGCTACAAGAGCAGCATCTGCGACGAGACCATCGAACTCGGCGAGGTGACCCTGCCGGTGACCCTGCGTGGCCATGTCTTCGCCCTGCGGATCATCGCGGCCGCCCGCCTCAAGCGCCGCATCAAGCGCGACCCGCGCCTGATGGCGCTCGTGTCCCGCCTGCGCCGCCACCGGGCCGCGACCGAGTAGGCTGGACTACGGCGGCAGGAACGCCATCGCATCCACCTCCACCAGCATGTCGGGGAAGGCGAGCGCCGCGACACCGATCAGGGCGCTGGCGGGTGGGCATGCGGCATTGATCCAGCGATCCCGCACCGCCCGGATCGCCGGCAGCTCGGCCGGATCGTAGTCACGGACGTAGATCGTGAGGCGCGCGACGGCGCTGAAATCGGCGCCGGCCGCATGGAGCGTCGCCTGCATGTTCCGGAAGACTTGATCGAGCTGCGTCGCCCGATCACCGGCGACGATCGTGCCCGTGTCATCGAAGGGAACATGGCCGGACAGGATGAGAAGTCGCCCCTCCGAGAGCAGCATGGCTTGCGAGATGCCGGGAATGGACGGACCGGGCGGATTGATCGGACGCAGCATCGTGATCCAGTCCTGCTTCGGGATCGAATGACATCTCGCGGACGGCCTGAGCCGAAGACAGTCCCTGCGTCGGGTGCGACGCGTGCCAACCCCGGAGGCAGCCGCAGGCGTGCCGACCGCGTTCGGCGCAGCATCGGTCTCGGCCGCACAGGCTCGGAGGTACGTCTCGATGGCAGCGGGGTGCCGGGGCTCGGGGCGCTTCTCCGCGGACGACGGGATCGGCATGGCCGAAGGACAGCCATCTTAGGTCGCAAGATTCCCGATCGGTCAACCGGGCGTCGTATTCCGAGGCGTTGCGGAGTGGAGTGATCGCCGCGCGTTCGTCCGATCGGACGGCGGAACGCCAAGACCCCGCCCTTCGCAAGACCCCGCCCTTCGCAAGACCCCGCCCTTCGCAAGACCCCGCCCTTCGCAAGACCCCGCCCATCGCAAGACCCCGCCCTTCGTCCGACGCGAAGGGCGGGGTGGTTCAGCCTGGAGGGAGGGGGACGAGCGGCGGCTGGGCTCAGGCCGCCGAGCGGCGCAGCGGCATCGCCGCCTCGTCCGCGAAAGCGGGGCGCTCGGCGATAGCCGGGCCCGCCGGAGCGAGGGTCGCAGCTGCCAAATCCTGGGCTGCAAAATCCTGGGCCACCAGGATCTGGCCCGCGCCGGAGGCTTCGGCCAGGCCGTAGAGGTCGAGGAGGTCGGCATCCTCGGGATCGCGGTCGGAGGCGATGACCACCGCGTCCATCTGGTGTCCGGCCATCTCCAGGATCGCGCGGGCGGTGCGGGTCTGCGGTGCGCCGAGGCGGCACACCACCCAGTCATAGGCCTGGGCCAGGGCGTCGAGGGTGATCGCCAGGGCCTGAGGTTCTTCCAGCAGGATGCCGGCGGCGAGGAAGCCGCGCGGGATCGCGTGCAGGCGCGAGCCGGGGATCGCCTGGATGACGTCGAGGAAGGCGGCCTCGCCCGCCACGAGGTCGGTCAGGCCGGCCTCGTCCGGACCGCAGGCAGGGCCATTGAGATCGAGGACGAGGACGCTGGCGCCCGCCGTCAGCGCGCTGCCGAGGCTGACGGCCAGCCCGGCCTCCGCCCGCCGGACCGGCGCGTCCTCCATGACCAGGACGGTGCGGCCCGCCCCATCCCGGGCCGGCGCGGCGCCGTCGCGCAGGCGCGCCACCAGCGGGTCGAGAGCGTAGCTGCCCGCCTCCCCGGCCTTCGGGGCTCCGGCGCCCCGGGCCTGCGGCAGGCTTTCTGCCTGCGCCGGCGTGAGGCTTTCGGGCTGCGCCGGCTTTGCGCTTTCAGGCTGCGCCGGCTTTAAGCTTTCGGGCTGCGCCGGCCTGAAGCCTTCGGGCTGCGCCGGCCTGGGGCTGTCCGGCTCCATGCCGGCCGCCGACAGAATCGGGCGCGTGGCGACGGTGTCCGCGACCGGAACCTCCGGCGTGAGGACCGTGCGCTCAGGCTCCCCGAGCGTGCCGGCGGTGAGCGGGGCCGGGCCGTGCCCACCCTGGCGCGCCATGGCCAGGGAGGCTTCCGGGAAGGCGAAGGGCTGGTGCCGGTGGATCGGACGCTCCGAGCCGGACTCGGAGTCCGTCTCGCTCCGCCGCCGCCGGCCCGAGCCGTCGGGATCGGTGAGGAGGTGGCGAGCGATGACGGCGCCCATCGAGAACAGCAGGCCGAGCACCGCCGCCAGCAGTACGATCGGCAGCTTCTTGGGGAAGGACGGGGTCTCGGGCGTGATGGCGCGCGAGACCACGCGGGCATCGGCCGGGGCGGCGCTCTCGGCGTCGCGGGCCGAGGCCTCGCGATAGCGGGCGAGGTAGGATTCGAGCTGTTCGCGCTCGGCCTTGGCCTCGCGCTCCAGGGCGCGGAGCTGGACCTCGCTGGAATTGCCCTTCGAGACCACGTCGCGCTGGGCGTCGACGGCGGCGCTCAGACTCTCGACCCGGGCCTCGGCGATGCGGGCGTCGTTCTCGAGGGTGCGGACCACCCGCTCGGCGGTGGCCTTGATCTGGGCGTCGAGGTCCGAGATCTGCGCGGTCAGTTCCTTGATGCGCGGATGGGCGGGCAGGAGGGTGCGGGATTCGAGGGCGAGCTGGTTGCGCAGGGTGATGCGCTGCTCGACCGTGCGGCGGATGATCTCGTTGTTGGCCACATCCGGGATCTCGAAGGCGCGGCCGTCCTTGATCATCTCCTTGATCAGCTTGGCGCGCCCGGCGAGATCGGCCTTGGCGGTTCGGGCCTGCGACAGTTGGGTCGACAATTCGCCGAGCTGCTGGGCGCCGAGAGGCTGGCCGGCGGCGCCGCCGGTGGCGATCAGGCCATGGCTGGCGCGGTAGGCCTCGACCTTGGATTCCGCCTCGGCGACGCGGGTGCGCAGGGCCTCGATGTTGCCGCCGAGCCAGCTCGAGGCGTAGCGGGCGGTGTCGGTCTTCGCCGCTTCGAGGGAGCCGATGTAGAGTTCCGCGATGGTGTTGGCCGCCTGGGCCGCGAGGTGCGGATCCTGCGAGCGGAACTCCACCGTGAGGATGCGCGACTTGCCGGCCGGGTAGACGCTGAGGCGGTCGAAATAGGTCTCCAGGATCCGCTCCTCGGGCGGGCGCTCCATCGGATTGCGGGCCAGCCCGATCATCATCAGGGCGCGCTGCAGCGGGCCGAAGCCGGCGACGCTCGGATCGAATTCGGCGTTGCCGGCCAGCGACAGCCGGCGGATCGCATCGCGGGCGAGGTCCCGCGACATCACCACCTGGACCTGGCTCGCCACCGCCTGCTCGTCGATCGGCTGGGGCTGCTCGCCGCGTTCCTGGGCGGTGCGGGTGTAGGGCGTGTCGCGGCTCTCGAGCAGGATCTTCGCCTCGCCGGTGTAGCGCGGCGACACCACCTGCACGAACGCGATGGCACCGATCGTCGCCAGGGCGGTCGGGATGACGATCCAGCGCCAGGACCGGCGCAGCAGGCCGGCGAGTTGCGCCAACCCCAACCCCTCGCCTTCGGCGGGCGGGGCGTCGCGGGTGGGCTGGAACGGCGAAGAGCGGGGCATGGCTCGATCTTTACGCAAGGCAAGGAGGTCGACCGCGGGCGGGCCGGCTCTGATGCGAATAGAGCGCGTTAAGGTTGATCGGACGTTAAGAGGCGGGGTTTCGCACGGATCGTTGCGGGACGTCAGTGTTCGTTAACCATGCCGCCCTAGAAGTTGGATCGAATCTTCCTCACGACGGCAGTAGTGATGAACCGGCGATCACTTCTCATAACGCTGACGTCGAGCCTGATGCTCGGCGGCTGCCTGCGCCCGGATTTCCGGACCGATCAACTCGACGCGACCGGCACCGGCTCGATCGGGGCGCGCTACACGCTCTCCGCCGGCGACCGCCTCCGGGTCATCGTCTTCGGCCAGGACAACCTGTCGAACATCTACGCGGTCGACGGCGCGGGCAACATCGCGATGCCGCTCATCGGCCTGGTGAAGGTGGGCGGCCAGCCCACCGCCCAGGCCGCGCGCACCATCGAGGCCAAGCTCTCGGCCGGCTTCGTGCGCGAGCCCCACGTCACCGTCGAGGTCGACGCCTACCGGCCGTTCTACATCCTCGGCGAGGTCACGACCTCGGGCCAGTATCCCTACGTCAACGGCATGGCGGTCGAGACCGCGGTGGCGATCGCGGCCGGCTTCGGGCCCCGCGCCGCCCGCGACTACGCGGTGCTGACCCGCGAGGGCCGGGACGGCCTCGTCTCGGGCATCGTGCCGATGACCTATCCGGTGCGTCCCGGCGACACCATCGTGATCAAGGAGCGCTTCTTCTGATCGGCATGCCGGATTTTGGAATGCCGGATTTCCGAATGCCGGGCTTCGGGCCGCGATCTTCGCAATACTGTTCCGGAAGTTAGGACTCGCCTAACCGAACCGCGAAGGATTCTGCCGATCTTCGGCCGGACGGGGCCGCGCGGAGGTCCGTTTAACGGTCCGCCCACCTCTCGGACGCCAGGTTCCTCCGACGGACATGCGGTCTGACCGCTGGTCCCGTGTCGCGTGGAGCAGCTTGTCGTGCGTGCGTTCGCCCCTGGTCTGATCGGCTCCGGCGTCTCGGGGTCCAGCCTTGCCACCTCTGGCCTCGCCGCGCCCATCGCCGGGTCCGACCTGTCCGCATCGGTCCTGACCGGCGGGTCCGGCAGCGCCACGCAGCGCATCCTCCACATCTTCCGCGCGCCCGTCGGCGGTCTCTTCCGCCACGTCCTCGACCTCGCCCGCCTCCAGGCCACGGCGGGCCATCAGGTCGGCATCCTCTGCGACGCCGCCACCGGCGGCGAGCGCGCCGCCCGGGCCCTGGCGGACCTCGCCCCCTGCCTCGCCCTGGGGTTGATGCGCCTGCCGATGCACCGCAACCCGCATGTCTCGGACCTGAGGATCCTGCGCGCCGTCGCCCGGCACGCCGAGGCCGTGGCCGCCACCGTGCTGCACGGCCACGGCGCCAAGGGCGGCGTCTATGCCCGCATGGCCCCGTTGCGCGACCGCGGGCCGATCCGCGCCTATACCCCCCATGGCGGGAGCTACAACTACAAGCCCGGCACCCTGCCCCACCGGGTCTATATGGGCGTCGAGCGCCTGATGGCCCTGCGCACCGACGTCTTCCTGTTCGAGAGCGAGTACGTCGCCGGGCGGCACCGCACCTATGCGGGCGACCCGGGCCGGATCACCCGCATCGTCCACAACGGCATCAGCGAGGCGGAATTCGCCCCGATCGTGCCGGCCGAGGAGCGCGCCGACCTCGTCTATATCGGCGAATTGCGCGACGCGAAGGGCGTGCCCTTCCTCCTCGACGCCCTCCTGCGCCTGCGCGCCGAGGGCCGCCCCCTGCGCCTGCTGATGGTCGGCTCCGGCCCCGATTCCGAGGTTCTGGCCGAGCGGGTCGCGGCGATGGGCCTGCGGGACGCGGTGGCATTCGAGCCGCCGCAGGCGATCCGCCCGGTGCTGGCCCGCGGCCGGATCATGGTAGTGCCCTCGCTCGCCGAATCCCTCCCCTACGTGGTGCTGGAGGCGGCCGCCGCCTGCCAGCCTCTCGTCGCCACCGATGTGGGCGGCATTCCGGAGATCTTCGGGGCCGCCGCCTCCGACCTGGTGCCGCCCCGCGACGGGCAGGCCCTCGCGGCCGCGATCGCCCGCGTCCTCGACGAGGAGCCCGCCGCCAGCCGCCAGCGCTTCGAGGCCCTGGCGGCTTCGGTCCGGACGCGGTTTTCGATGACCCGGATGGGCTCGGACGTGCTGTCGGGCTATGCTGCGGCCCAGCGCGCCCGGGCGGAGGCCGCCCGCCCCGCGGTCGCCTCGGCGGGACCGTGACGCGACGGCCTTGTCCCCTGCCCGCCCGATCGCCGCCCCCGCTGTCCCTTGCGCCCGAAACAAAGCCCGGAAGCCCGTATGAGCGCCTTCGATGTCCGTGACCTGCTGGACGCTGCCGGCCGGTTCGCGCCCCAGCCCGAGGGCGGCCTCTCCGTCGCCCTGCCGCCCGCCGAGGCGCGGGCGCCCGGCCCGATGCCGGCACCGGCGCCGGCCCTGCACTCGCCGGTGGTGCTCGCGGGCTGTGTCCGAATCGCGGAATTCGTCGGCGTCGCAGCCATCGGCCTCGTGATCCAGCGCCTGCAGCTCGCCGGGATCGTGGCGCTGTCGCCGCGCTACCTCGCCACCGCCCTCGGCATCGCCGGCCTCGCCGTGCTCCTGCTCCAGGTGACCGGGGCCTACGGCATGGCGGCCTTCCGGTCCCTGCCCGGATCGGCCCTGCGGCTCGCCGGCGCCTGGTCCCTGGCCTTCCTGGTGGTGGCCGCCATCATGGTCTTCGCCAAGATCGCGGATCATTATTCCCGGATCTGGCTGGCGAGCTTCTTCGTCACCGGGCTCGCCGCCCTCGCGGTCGGGCGCTTCACCCTGGCGCGCTTCATCACCGCCCAGATGCAGCGCGGCCATTTCGACCGGCGCACCGCCATCGTGGGCGGCGGCCCCGTCGCCGAGGAACTGATCCGCGCCCTCGACGGGCAGCCGGATTCCGGCGTCCGCATCGTCGGCGTGTTCGACGACCGGGGCGACACACGCTCCGACACGGTGGTGGCGGGCTACCCGAAGCTCGGCACCGTGACCGACCTCGTCGCCTATGCCCGAACCACGCGCCTCGACCTCATCATCTTCACCATTCCGATCGCCGCCGAGGACCGCATCCTGCAGATGCTGGCCAAGCTCTGGGTGCTGCCGATCGACATCCGCCTCTCGGCCCAGGCCTCGAAGCTGCGCCTGCGGCCGCGCGCCTATTCCTATCTCGGCGGCGTGCCGGTGCTCGACATCTTCGACAAGCCGATGGCCGACTGGGACATCGTGGCCAAGACCATCTTCGACCGCGTGGTCGGCTGCGCGATGCTTCTGGTCCTGGCGCCGGTGATGCTCGCCGTCGCCCTGGCGGTGCGCCTGACCTCGCCCGGCCCGGTGCTGTTCCGGCAGAAGCGCTACGGCTTCAACAACGAGCTGATCGAGGTGTTCAAGTTCCGCTCGATGTATGTCAGCCAGAGCGATGCCGGCGCGGCGCGGCTGGTCACCCGCGACGACCCGCGCGTCACCCCCGTGGGCCGGTTCATCCGCAAGACCTCGCTCGACGAGCTGCCGCAGCTCTTCAACGTCATCAAGGGCGAGCTCTCCCTGGTCGGTCCCCGGCCCCACGCCCTCCAGGCCAAGGCCGCCAACACCCTCTACGACCAGGTGGTGGACGGCTACTTCGCCCGCCACAAGGTCAAGCCCGGCATCACCGGCTGGGCCCAGGTCAATGGCTGGCGCGGCGAGACCGACACCAGCGACAAGATCCAGAAGCGCGTCGAGCACGACCTGCACTACATCGAGAACTGGTCGATCCTGTTCGACGTGAAGATCATGCTGGCGACCCCGCTTTCGCTGTTCCGGACCAAGAACGCCTACTGATCCGGCCCGCTTCCCGGCAGCGCGAGACCGGTCCGGCGGTTTGAGCGGCGCGCCGATGACGCTGCGACGGGCTGCTGCGGGGCTCACCTTTCTTGCCGCCGCCCTGCGTCAACGCTGCGGGCGTGGAATTTGTTGACCGGCGCCGGCGGCTTGGCCATGGAACGGGGCTTGAATCCATTCGAGGGTGCAAGCCGTTTTCGTGATATCTTCCCGCCCTGCCCGCCTGCGCGCGCCGGCTCCCCGAGCCCCTGGACCGTCACGGCCCCGAGCTTGGGGGGGCGTTGCTGAGAGAGGCCGTCCCGATGTCGGCTGAGGCCGGCGCCTTCCTGGTCGGGGGCGGCGCGTCCGGGGCGGCGATCCGCGGAGAGGACTGGTCGGCCTCCCCGCTCGGGCCGCTGGAGACCTGGCCCTGCGCCCTCCGGGTCGCCCTCGGCCTCGTCCTGAACTCGCCCGAGAGCATGTGCCTGGCCTGGGGGCCGGACCTGCTGTTCTTCTACAACGACACCTACCGGCCCCTCCTCGGTCCCCAGCGCTCCCAGCGGCAGGGCCAGCCGCTGGCGGAGCTGTGGGCGGATGTCTGGGACCAGGTGCTGCCCATCGTCGAGAAGGCGCTGGCCGGCGAGGCGAGCCGCTTCGAGGACCTGCCGCTGACCACCGCGTCCTACGGCGTCCCGGAAGAGACCTGGTGGTCGTTCTCCTACTCGCCGGTCTACGACGATGCCGGCGCCATCGCGGGCATGTTCTGCATCACCAACGAGACCACGCGACGGGTGCTGTCGGAGCGCGGCCTGCGCGAGATGAACGAGACCCTGGAGCATCGGGTCGAGGAGCGCACCGCCGAGCGCGACCGGGTCTGGCGCAACTCCCGCGACCTCCTGGCGGTGGTCGGCACCGACGGGATTTTCCGCGCGGTCAACCCGGCCTGGGACGAGATCCTGGGATTCGCCCCGGAGGAGATCGTCGGCCGCAGCTTCCGCGACTTCGTCTGGCACGAGGATGCCGACCTGACCCAGAGGGCCGTCGACCAGGCCGCCATGCAGGATGACCTCACCAGCTTCGAGAACCGCTACCGCCACCGCGACGGCAGCCCGCGCTGGATCTCCTGGCACAGCTCGGCGGAGGGCGCGCTGATCTACGCCTATGGCCGCCACATCACCCGGGAGAAGGAAGCCTCCGCCGCCCTCGCGGTGGCCCAGGAGCAGCTGCGCCAGTCGCAGAAGCTCGAGGCGGTGGGACAGCTCACCGGCGGCGTCGCCCACGACTTCAACAACCTCCTGACCATCATCCGCTCGTCGGTGGACTTCCTGCGCCGGCCGGACCTGCCGGAGGTGCGCAAGCGGCGCTACCTCGATGCGGTCTCCGACACGGTGGACCGGGCCGCCAAGCTGACGGGACAGCTCCTCGCCTTCGCCCGGCGCCAGACGCTGAAGCCGGAGGTGTTCGAGGTCGGTACGCGCCTGCGGGCCCTGGCCGAAATGCTCGACCCGGTGATGGGCGCGCGCATCCGGGTGGCAACGGAGCTGCCCGAGGCGCCCTGCTTCGTGCGCGCCGACCTGAGCCAGTTCGAGACCGCCCTGGTGAACATGGCGATCAACGCCCGCGACGCCATGGCAGGCGAGGGCCGTCTCACCCTGCGGCTCACCTGCGCGAACGGCATCCCGCCGATCCGCGGGCATGCGGGCGCGCGGGCGCCGTTCGCCGCGATCGCGCTCAGCGATACCGGCCCGGGCATCGCGCCGGGCCAGCTCGGGCGCATCTTCGAGCCGTTCTTCACCACCAAGGAGGTCGGCAAGGGCACCGGCCTCGGCCTCTCCCAGGTGTTCGGCTTCGCCAAGCAGTCGGGGGGCGACGTCGACGTGACGAGCCGGCCCGGCCTCGGCGCCACCTTCACGCTCTATCTGCCGGAGGTGGCGCCGGCCCCGGCCGAAGGCTCCGCCGCCCCGGCCGAGGCGCCCTCCCCGGTCGGGTCCGGCCAGCGCGTCCTCGTGGTCGAGGACAATGTCGAGGTGGGGCGCTTCGCCACGCAGATCCTGCAGGACCTCGGCTACGAGACGACCTGGGCGGCCAATGCCGAGGAGGCCCTGGAGCGGCTCGGCGACCGGGGCGCGGGCTATGACGTCGTGTTCTCCGACGTGGTGATGCCCGGCATGGGCGGCATCGCGCTGGCCCGCCACCTGCGCCGCCATCTGCCGCACCTGCCCGTGGTCCTGGCCTCCGGATACAGCCACGTCCTCGCCGAGGAAGGCGCCCAGGATTTCGAGTTGCTGCACAAGCCCTACTCGGCCGAGCAGATCGCCCGCATCCTGCACCGGGCCACAGCCCGGTCCGGGAGCGTGCCCGGCGGCTGAGGTCCTGGGTTCCAAACGACATCGGCTGCGCCCCCGAGAGGCGCAGCCGATGTCGTCGTTGGTCGATCGGGCGTCCGGCTCGGTTCAGCCTGCCCGGACGCCTCGGGTGTCGGGTGCCCTACGGCAGGGCGCCGGCCTTCTTCTTGGCCTCGGTCATGGTGTCCTCGCAGCCCTTCATGTCGCCGGCCTTGTCCTGGGCGCGGGCCTTCTTGATCAGGTCGCGGGCCTCGGCGACGCCGCCGGCGCTGGCGGTGGTGGACGGGTCGGTCGGCTTGCCCTTGGGCGCGTGGTCGAGGGCCTTGTCCGAGTGCGAGGAGGTCGGGCCGCCGGGCGGCTCCTTGCCCGTCACCTGCTCGGCGCCGGCACTGTCGAGGCGGCGCTCGATGGTGGCGATCTGCTCGGAGCAGGAGGAGGCGAGGACCGGACCGGCGGTGCCGAGGAGGATGAGGGCCGCCGGAAGGGCGAGGGTGATTCGCATGAATGGGCTCTCCAGAGGGGCGGCCGCCCCCGATGGGCGGCCGACTTCGTCAGGGTCGCCAAGGAAGCGCCGGCGGGCGACGAGAGTTCCTTTGTATCGAGGGTCCCTGCGGCCTCCGGGCCTGCGGCTTTGAAGCGCGCCGCCACCCCCGCGCGGTGCTCCGCCTTCCCGAGCGGGCCGTTGCGATCCGGACCGAAGGCCGATCCGTCGGCCGCAACGGCGGCGGGCGTCGTCGGCAGGATCACCCTGCCGTGGGGATCATCGCGCCTCATTGCGCCGCATCGCTCGGGTCTCCAACGACGAACGGCGCGGATCTCGGGGATCCGCGCCGTTGCTTGGTTCATGGCCGCTGGTACGGCCCTTGGTATGGCGGCTGCGCCGACCCGGGGTCGGCGCCGCGTCGGGCGGGTTTACCAAGTGACGCGGACGCCGCCATAGGCCGAGAGGGGCTGCACCAGGGTGGTGGTGCGGGGATCGTTGATCACGAAGTTGCCCGCGACCGAGCCCGTCTCGGCGAAGGTGCCGAAGTTGGCGTAGCGGTTGTTGAACAGGTTGGTGACCAGCGCGAAGACCTGCACGTTCTGGGTGACCTGAATGCTCGTGTTCAGGTTGGCGGTGAAGTAGGGCGGCAGCTTGCGGTTGATGTTCGACTCGTCGCCCCGGAAGTAGGACGAGGAGAAGGCCGAGAGGTTCATGCCGAAGGTCCAGATCGGCGTGATCAGGTAGTTGAACCCGGCCTTGAACTGGTGGTTCGGGATCAGCGGCACGTTGTTGCCGCGGCGCACGTTGATCAGGCCGTCATCGGCCAGCGGGTTGTTCGGCGAGGACAGCTCGCCGTCGAACTGGAAGGTCGCGTCGATGAGCGCGTAGTTGCCATAGAGGCTGAGGCGCTCGCCGACATACTCGCCCGAGACCTCGATGCCCTGGCGCTGGGTGGCCGGCACGTTGACGAAGTAGCCGCGCGCGGCGTTGCCCGGCACCGCGACCTGCAGGATGTCGTTGCGCAGGTCGGTGCGGAAGGCGCCGATCTTGTAGTTGAACAGGCCGTTTTCGTAGAAGTTCGGCACGGTGCCGCGGAAGCCCACCTCGTAGGTCTGGCCGGTGACCTGCTTGAGCGGCGGATCGGCCACCAGCGAGTTCGGCAGCAGGCAGGGACGGTCGGGATTGGCGCAGGCGAGTTCGAGCGGCGTCGGGGCGCGGTTCGACTCGGAATAGCCGCCGTAGAGGTTGAGCCAGGGGAAGAAGCGATAGGTCGCGCCCACCACCGGGTTCACCTTGGTGAAGTAGTGGGTGCCCGTCACGTCCGGCGAGAAGCCGGTCTGGTCCTGGGTCGAGATGCGGGCGAAGTTCAGGCGGGCGCCGGCGGTGAGCGACAGGGCGTCGGTGACGTCGAAGGTGTCGAGGGCGTAGAGGCCCATGTAGAGGTTCGAGCCAGTGACGTTGCTGGGCGCGATGCCCAGCGCCGCCGCCGTGCGGATCGCCTCGGTGCCGAGGCCCGGGATGGTGCCGTAATTCGGGTTCAGCGGATCGGTGGTGACGCTGAGATCCGGGTTGATCACGCCGAGCGTGCTCGAGGACTTGTAGGAATAGTTGGCCGCATCGATGCTGCCGCCGACCACGAAGGTGTTGTTGTGGCCGAAGACCTGGTCGCGGTTGGTGGCCTGCAGGGTTCCGCCGTAGCCCACCGCCTCGGTGCGGATGGTGTCGAGGGTGCCGTAGGGGACGCCCGTGGTGAACGGGATGCGCTGGCCCTGGCGGCCGACGATGGTGAACTGATCGCGGAAGGCCCGGTCGCTCAGGGCGCCGCGCTCGAAGCCGTCATCCTCGAAGCACAGGAAGCCGCGGTTGCTGGAGCGGGTGCTGCACTGCTCGAAATTGCCGTCGTTGCCGTCGATCACGAACTGGCTCAGGCGGCGCACGTAGGCGTTGCCCTGGAGGTCCCAGGTCGGCGAGACCGCGACCTTGCCGGTGACCTGGATCTGGCCCTGCTCGGTGGAGATGGTCTGCGGCGAGGTGAAGATCGCCCGCTCGTTGACGTGGGTGAAGTCGACGGGCGTGGCGGCGGCGGCACCGAAGAAGGTCTTGGCGCCCGAGGCGATGATGTGGAACTCGGAATCGAGGGTCTTGTGTCCGAGATCGGCGTAGACGCGGCCGATTTCCGAGGGCGACCGGAAGCGCCAGCCGCCGTCGCGCAGGCCCTCGCCGGCGAAGTAGAAGCTCCAGGGGCCGATGACCTCGCCGTATTGCAGGGAGCCGCTGATGCGCCCGTCGGAGCCGCCGCTGACGGTGATCTCCTTGCCCTGCCAGGTGTAGCCGTTCTTCATCTCGATGTTGACCGCGCCGCCGAGCGCGTTGAGGCCGAAGACCGGGTTGCCGGTGACGATGTCGATCCGGTTGATCGCCACCGAGGGGATCAGGTCCCAGTTCACCACGTCGCCGAAGGCTTCGTTGATGCGGACGCCGTTCTGATAGACGGCGAGGCCCTGCGGCGCGCCCTGCAGCGGCGAGGCGTCGAAGCCGCGATAGGTCAGGGTCTGGCGGAAGCCATTGCCCTGTCCGTCCGACAGGTTCACGCCCGGCGTCTTGCGGGCCAGGGTGAAGGTCGGGTCGAGGGTCGCCCGGTCCTGGGCGAAGTCGGCCGCCGTCACGGTCTCGACCGTGTTGGGGATCTTGTAGAGCGACTGGCCGCCGCCACCGCCGGTGGCGCTGACCGGCGTGGTCGCGACCACGTCGAGTTCCGACAGCGTGACCGCCTGCTGTCCACCCGCCGGCGCCGCGCCCTGAGCGTAAACCGCGCCCGGAATCAGTGCCACCGACAGCAACAAGCTGCCGCGCAAGGTCCGCTTCTTCATCCCCAAGCCCCTCGGTCGTCTTCGTGTCCCTGCCCCTTGTCCGGGGCTTCGGTCACACTTTTGAGAGGATCGGTGACGAAGAACAATCGCGCGGCGGGCCGTTTGCGTGGATTTACCGTGCCAAACCTTGCTTGCCCGTTCGGCGTGTCATCGCGGACACATTTTTCGGTCTGATTTCAAGGCCTTAGGGACGTTTCAGCAAGCCGATCGGGATAAAGTGGCAACCCGATCCGCGCTTCGCCGATCCCGCTCTGCGATCGTCTCAGAGGCGCGCCTGAATCCGGCGGGCGATCTCGCCCAGACGCTGCTCCAGCAGGGTCGGAACCTCGCAGACATAGGTCAGCGACTGGCTGCGCTCCTGGAAGATGCGTCGGTCCCAGGTGAACTTGGTCTCCAGCTCCGACGCATCCTTGGGGATGTCGCGGGCATCCTGGGCGCTCGGGCCGTCCTTGGTGGCGCTGATCTGGTCGGCCTCGTCGCGGATGCGCTCGGCCATGCGGCGCTGACCCTGGGCGTAGCGGCCGATGCCCGAGATCACCTTGTTGCGCTCGCCGTTGATGACCTCGAACACGCCGGCGAAGACGCGGGTCAGGCGCTTGTCCTTCTCGGCGCCGGCCTTGGCGACGAAGTCGTCGAGGAGCGGGTCGACCTCATTGAGGGCGGTGCGGCGGGAGGCGATCTTCTGGGCGAGCGCCGCAGCCTCGAAATCGTCGCCCCAGGGGCCGGCGGCCTCCAGGTCCGGCCCGGTCCAGACCGAGCCGGGGCTGAGGGTCGAGACCTTGCGCTGGACGCAGGGCCAATCGGGATCGGACTTGGGCTGCGCGACGGCGGAGCCGACCCCGAGGGTGAGGACGGCGAGGCCCGCGAGGGCTCGGAGGGATGTCATGCGCAGGGATGTCATGCGCAGGGAAGTGATGTGAAGGCTCATCAGGAATTGTCTCCGGCCGGGCCGCCGCGCCGGGCCATGATGCCACGGCCGGGATCGTAGGCGACGGCGGCGAGGGTGAAGAACACGAGGGTGGTGCCCACGACCACCGCGCAGGCGACCGGCTCGAACTGCCCGTAGAGGGCGAAGCGCACGAGCTGCACCGCGTGGGAGAAGGGATTGAGCTGGCAGATCCAGTACAGGGTCTCGGAGGATTCGCGGATGCGCCAGAGCGGGTAGAGCGCCGAGGAGGCGAAGAACATCGGGAAGATCACGAAGTTCATCACGCTGGCGAAGTTCTCGAGTTGCTTGACCATCGAGGACAGCAGCAGGCCGATGGCGCCGAGCATCAGCCCCGAGGCGATGAAGGCCGGCAGCGCCGCCACGTAGCCGAGGGCCGGGATGTCCAGTTCCCAGAACCACGCGATGGCCAGGAAGGCGTAGGCCTGCACCACCGAGACGGTGACGCCGGCGATCAGCTTGGCCAGCAGCAGCAGCCAGCGCGGATAGGGGCTGGTCAGCAGCACCTTCATCGAGCCGACCTCGCGGTCGTAGACCATCGAGAGCGAGGATTGCATGCCGTTGAAGAGCTGGATCATCACGGCGAGGCCCGGCACCACGTAGACCTCGTACAGCACATAGGTCTGGTAGGGCGGCTCGATGGAGACGCCGAGCGTGTTGCGGAAGCCCGCGGCGAAGATGAACAGCCAGACCAGCGGACGGACGAGGGCGGAGAAGAAGCGCTCCTTCTGATTGAAGAAGCGCAGCAGCTCGCGGCGCACGATGCCGCCGAGGCAGATCAGGTAGCCGATTGTGTCGAGGCGCCCGAGATGGGGCACGGGCGCCTCGGCCGCGGCCGACACGGGCGGGTGCGGGGGCGTGCTCTTGAGCGTGCTCTTGATCGTACTCATGCGGCCTGCCGGGCGGGTTCGGCGACGAGGCGGCGGAAGGCGGCCTCCAGGGTCTCGTCACCCCGGGCGATCGAGCCGGCGGTGCCGCGCGCCACGATGCGGCCCTTGTGCAGCACCACCGCGTCGTCGCCCGCGTCGATCTCTTCGAAGATGTGGGTGGCCCAGAGTACCGACAATCCCTCCTCGCGCACCAGGGCGCGCACGATGGCGACGATATCGGCGCGCGATTCGAGGTCGAGGCCGACGGTGGGCTCGTCGAGGAGCAGCAGCCGGGGCTCGTGCACCAGGGAGCGGGCGATCTCGATGCGGCGGGACTGGCCGCCCGACAGGGTGCGGACCTTGTCGTCGCGCCGGTCGCTGAGCCCGACCCGGGCGAGCAGCACCGCGATCCGGGCCTGGGCGGCCTTGCGGGTGATGCCGTGCAGGCTGGCGTGGTAGAGCAGGTTCTGCGCGACGGTGAGGTCGGTGTCGAGGGTGCGGGCCTGGAACACCACGCCGAGGCGGGCCAGCGCCCGGCTCGGCTCCCGGTCGAGGGCATGGCCGAGGATCGAGACCCGGCCGTCCTGGTTGGCGTAGAGCCGGGTGATCACCGAGAACAGGGTGGTCTTGCCCGCCCCGTTCGGCCCGAGCAGGGCGGTGAAATGTCCGCGCGCCACGCTGAGCGACACGTCGGACAGGGCCGCCCGGGTGCCGAAACGGTGGCTGACATGGGCGACGTCGAGGGCGGGACCGGCGCTCACGGCTTCAAGGCCCGCCGGGCGTCGCCGACCGCGTCCAGGCACTCGTCGAACTCGCCCTCCCCCAACTCGCGCTCGGCCACCCGCAGGGCCTTCTTCAGCCTGGGCTGGACGGCCTCCGGGGCGGGCTTGGCGAGTTCGGCCTTGATCATCGCGATGCCGTCGAGGCAGGCGGCCTTGTCGTCCGCCAGGGCGGGGGCGGCCGTGACCAGGGACGCCAGGGCGAGGGCGAGGCACGCGCGGGCGAGGGAGGCGAGGCGCATCGACGGGGGCTCCTACTTGACGACGAACTTGCCGGTCATGCCCTTAGATTCGAGGCCATGCACCGACCAGGGATACTCGCCCGGCTTGATCGCCACGAATTCGATCGCGATCTCGCCCGGATCGTCGAATTCCAGGTGGTCCGGCGGGCCGCTGCCGTGGATCTCCAGGTGCTGGATGACGATCTGGTTGAACCAGATGTTGCGGAAGAACTCGGTGGCGTAGAACTTGTACTCCTGCCGGCCTTTGGCGACGATGCGCAGGCGATAGGCCTTGCCGGATTCAATCTCGATCTCCTTGTTCTCCACGACGAAGTCGTTGCCCTCCTCGTTGCCGAGCACGAGGTCGGGCAGGTTCTGGCGCTTCTTCGTGAGATCGAGGGCTTGGGCTGACCCCGCGCCGAGGAGCGTCGCCAGGGCGAGCGCGGTGATCCGCATCGTCCGCTTCATTCGGTGTCCTCCCGTTTGCCGCCTCAGGGCGGTGCCGCCTTGGGGCGGACGTGTCTCGTTGGTCGCTCCGCGCCCTCCGCCCGCTTGTGGGGCAGTGTCGGAGGTGGGGGCTGCCAAGCTACCCGGCTGCGGGTCACCCGACGATCCCCGGTTCCGATCTCTCCCCCACAGGGGAGAGGGATGCGTCGATCTCCTACAGCTCTGTCGACGAACCGATTGCTCAGTTCGGCGAGACGGCGACGCCCCAGGGCAGCAGGCCGACGGGGATGCTCTTCACCACCTTCTCCGCCGCCACGTCCACGACCGAGATGTCGTTGGAGGAGCCGTTGGTGGAGAACAGCAGCTTCTGGTCCGGCGTGAAGGCGAGCTGCCAGACGCGCTGGCCCACGGGCAAATACTTCTCCACCGCGTAGCTCTTGGCGTCGATCACCGCGATGCGGTTGGCCGGGCCGAGCGCCACGAAGGCCTTGGTGCCGTCCCGGGTGATGCGGATGCCGACCGGTTGGATCGCCTCGTCGTTCACGCTCGGGATCTTGAAGGTGATCTTCTTGATCACCCGGCGGGCGGCGACGTCGATGACGCTGATGGTGCCGCCGACCTCGGCCGAGACCCAGAGATACTTCCCGTCCGCCGTGAACTCGGCAAAGCGCGGACGGGCATCCACCAGGATGTTGTCGATCACCTGGAAGGTCGTGGTGTCGATGAAGTGGGCCATGTTGGTGGTCTCGGAGGTGTTCACCAGGACCTTGCCGTCCGGCGACAGGCCCATGCCCTCCGGCTCGACGCCCACGGGGACCTCGGCCATGACCTTGTTCTTCTCGACGTCGATGACGGTGACCTGGCTGTCGTCCTCGTTGGCGACGTAGAGCAGGTTGCCCTGAGGCCCGAGGATGAACTGCTCCGGATCGGGACCGGAGCGGAGCGAGCGCACCACCTTGCCCGAGCTGGTGTCGAGCACGTCGATGCGGTCGTCGTCGCTGGCGCAGACGAACAATTCCTTGCCGTCCTTGCTGGTGGTGACGCCGCGCGGGCGCCGGCCGACCTTCCAGGTGCCGGTCACCGCCATCGTCTCGGTGTCGATGACGCTGACCGAGTTGCCCTTCTCGTTGGTGACGTAGACCGTGTAGGCCTGCGCCGGCGATACGCCTGCGAGCCCGAAGCCTGCCAACGATGTGCCGGCCAGCAATGCCAGGCCCAGTACCGTACCGGGCGCGCCTGCCCTGAAGCCGCGGCTCATGGGGTTCCTCCTCGGGGCCATCGCTGTGTCGTCCGCGATTGATGGGGCGTTATTATAGTGCAGCCCCGTCTCACGGGGAGCGCAGGACTGCAAGCGGGCACAGGACCGTGTTGCCGCAGGTGGGCGAGAGCCCGTCCGGGTCTCTCGCGAACGTGAGGGCTCAATCCGCGAACTTGCTCAATCCGCGAACTTGCAGGTGGTTTCCGGCAGGTCGATGCCGAGGGTGTCGAGGGGCGTGCGCTGGTGGGTGAAGCCCTGCTCGGGCGCCACCGAGACCAGGGCCTTCGGCTGCACCACGATGAGAGGCTGGCGCAGCTGGTGGTCCCAGGGGCGATAGGTCAGGGAGACGCCCTTGTAGGCCGGAAGGCTGAAGCCCGGCTCGGCGAAGTACGGGGCCAGCACCGCCGGATCGGCGGTCTTCTTCTGGGTCGCCGCCTCGCCGACCGAGCGCACCGCCTCCCAGGCCTGGTAATCGAGGGGGCGCATCAGCCGGCCGCTCTGGCGCCGGAACCGGTTCTGGGCCTGGGCCGCCCCCCAGGTCTCCAGCATCGGGTGCCAGGTGGTGGCGATCAGGCCCTGGGTGCCGGCCACCGGGCGCGGGTCGACGGTGCGGAACGGGACGTAATCGCCCCAGTCGCCGGCCTCGTCGGCCACGATGGCGAGGTCGTAATCGACGCCCCGCGTGAACACCATCGCCTCGGAGCGGGTCGGCGTATCGCCGCGCGCCTTGGCGAGCGGCCCGAAGGTCCAGGGTTTTTCGGCGTTGATCTTGAGGGAGAATTTCTTCGCGGACGTCTTGAAGGCGTCCGCATAGAGCCGGTCGTTCTCCTGCGGGCCGACGATGAGGAACATCTTGCGCCAGCGCATCAGGGTGAAGAACTGCGCCAGGGCATCGGTCTGCATCGCCCGGCTCGGGATGACGTGAAAGACGTTGCGCCGGCAATCGGCCCCGCGCAGGCGGTCGTCGGGCGCCGCGACGTTGAAGATCGTGACACCCTGCCCCTTCACCGCATCCGCGACGGCGAGCACCTCGTCCGCCGGCAGCGCCACAATGAGGTAGCGGATGCCGCGCCCGGCGAGGTCGCGGGCGGCCGCCGCCGCCTTCTGGCCGCCATCGCCGCCCGTGCCGGGCTCCAGGGCGACCTCGTCCAGCCGGTAGGTCTGCTTGGTGAAGCGGCCGGTGTTGTTGTTGTCCTTCACCGCCATCCGGGCGCCGGCGACGCCCTCGTCCTCCGGCACGGCCTCGGCGTCGTAGGAGGACGGCGCCGCCTCCGGCCGGTAGATCAGCCCGATCGCGGTCTCGCTGGGGGCGATCGCGGCCGTAGGTTCCCGGGCGACTGGTTCCTGAGCCCGTGCGGCCGAAAGGCCGGAAAGGCTGAGGCCGAGGGCAAGCGGGGCGAGAAGGATGCGAGCAGGATTGTGCATGTGGCGGGCAGGCTAACAACATTGCGGACCTGCGCTCAATCGCGGATTGATAAGGGGTTCCTAAGGAGTCTCGTCCCGTCCTTCAGGGAACTTCGGGACCGAGCTCGGCCCTCGCGCGGCAATTACCCGCCCGCCCGTTTCCGGGCCGATCTCGTAGAACTGATGACGGGCGTGGGATCGCCGAACGCGCCGGCGCGTTCTCCGATGCCCGTCGCGTCCGGCTTCACCCGGAGAGGTCTGCCCATGGCTCTGTTCTCCAACGACCGGTCGTCGGTCCGCTCCTGGCTGGGCTGGCCCCTCGCCGCCCTGGTGGCGGTCGCTGCCCTCGCGGCTCCGGCGCAGGCGGCGCCCGAGAAGGCCGCCATCTTCGGGGTGGAATTGTTCGATCCCGGCGTGGTCGGTGGCCGCAAGGCCCGGCCCGACGAGGTCCGGCGCCTCGGGCTCGTCACCGACGAATTGCGCAAGGCCCTCGGGGACAGCGTCGAGGCTGTCGACGTGGCGCCCCAGGCCGCCGAGATCGCCAAGCAGGCGCCGCTCTACAAATGCGACGGCTGCGCCGCCGCCATCGCCAAGAGCCTCGGGGCCGATCTCGCGGTCAGCGGCTACGTCGAGAAGGGCTCCAACCAGATCTTCAATCTCACCGTCACCGTCGCGGAGGCCGGCACCGGCAAGATCATCCGCGGCGGCCGCGTGGTGATCCGCGCCGACACCGACGACACCTGGGCGCATGCCATGCGCTGGGTGGTGAAGAATCGCATCCTGGCCGAGCCGCTGCCGAACCGGTCGTGACCGGGCGGCGTTTCGACATCAGGGAATCCCGCTCCTGAGATCTCCTTATCTTGAAGGGATCTACCTGCAAGGGATCTTCGAAGGGATCTCCTGTCTTCAAAGGGGTTTCCCTTCCTGCGGTCCATGCGCTAGGCCCCCGCACAGGCCGGAAGCGTCCGCTCGAGGCCCAACCTGCCCCGGCCGCGCCGTCACGGGCGCGGCGCTTCCCGACCCGGGCGTCGTCGTTGGTCTCTCCCGCGATCCCGCCCAAGATCCTGCCCAAGACCCCGCTCAAGACCCCAGGCAACCGAAACCCGCGCTGATGTCTTCGTCCCGCGTTTGTCCTCCCTCCGATCCCGCCGCGTCCGCGCCGCGCCTCCTCGTGAGCGTGCGCGATGGGGACGAGGCCGCCCTGGCGGCGCGCGCGGGGGCCGATCTCGTCGATGCCAAGGACCCCGACCGCGGGGCGCTCGGCGCCCTCTCGCCCGACCGCGTCCGCGCCATCGTGGCGCGGGTCGAGGGCGGTGCGCTGACCAGCGCGGTGGCGGGCGAGCCGGACCGGCCGGCGTTGCGTCCCTGCATCGACGCCATGGCGGCGACCGGTGTCGGCTTCGTCAAGGTGGCGGTGCGCTCCGGGTGGGCGGACGACGATCTCGCCGAGGCCGCCGCCGCGGCGCCGGGTCGCCTGATCGCGGTGCTGTTCGCCGAGGCGGGCGGCGCCCTCGACCTGGTGCCGCGCCTGGCCCGCGCCGGTTTCCTTGGGGCCATGATCGACACGGCCGGCAAGGACGGCCGCCGCCTCACCGACCACCTGCCCCTTCCGGCCCTGGCGGCCTTTACCGGGGCCTGCCGGTCGCACGGCCTGGTCTCGGGACTTGCCGGCTCCCTGGCGCTCACCGACATCGCCGCGCTGGCCCCCCTCGGGGCCGGCTATCTCGGGTTCCGCGGCGGCCTCTGCGCGGCCAGCGACCGCAGGCGCGGCCTCGATCCCGCCCGGGTGACCGAGGCCGTGCGCCTCCTGCGCGCCCTGTCGCGGCGGGACGCCGCCTGATGGGCTTCGGCGCCGCCCCGACCGTGGTGAAGATCGGCGGCAGCCTCGTGGCCGATGCCCGCCGCCTGCGGGCGCAGCTCGCACGCCTCGCCGACGGCGAGCTCGGCCCCTGCCTCCTCGTGCCCGGCGGCGGTCCGTTCGCCGATGCGGTGCGGACGACGCAGAGCGCCCTGGGCTTCTCCGATGCCCTCGCCCACCGCCTCGCCCTCGACGCCATGGGCCACATGGCCGAGATCGTTTCGCAGGTGGAGCCCCGTCTCGTCGTCGCCCGCGACCTCGCTTCCATCGCGGACGCCCTCGCGGCCGGGCGGGTGCCGGTCTGGGACCCCGTCGCCCTCAAGGCCGGGCATCCCGATATTCCGGAAACCTGGGAGGTCACCTCAGACAGCCTCGCCCTCTGGCTCGCCGGCACCGTGGGGGCGCCGGTCTGCCTGCTGGTGAAGTCGGTCGACCGCCCCTTGCGCACCCGCTGGACCGACCTCGCCCGGATGGGACTGGTCGATGCGGCCTTCCCGACCTTCGCCGAACGCTATGCCGGGCGCATCGAGATCCTCGGCCCCGGCACGGACCTGCGGAGGGCCGCCGCATGAGCAGCCCGACGGCATCCGATCCGATCTCGCCCGACCCGACTTCGTCCGAGCCCGTCTCGCCCGAGCACCTCGTCTTCATCACCGGCCGCATGGCCAAGGCGCGGCTGGAGAAGGTCGCCGCCACCCTGCCGCCGGAGCGTTACGCCTGGAGCATCGCCGATGCCGGCGTGAAGGTCGCCGCCCTGATGACGGAGGAGATCATCCGGCGCCGGGTGACGATCCCGGAGGGCGCGACCCGCATCGTCCTGCCGGGGCGCTGCCGGGCGAATCCCGAGGCGCTGGCCCAGCATTTCGGTCTGCCGGTGGAGCGCGGCCCCGACGAGATCGTCGACCTGCCGGCCTATCTCGGGCTGGCCGGGCGCACGGTCGATCTCTCCCGCCACGACCTGCGCATCTTCTCCGAGATCGTCGACGCCTCGAAGATGACGCCCGAGCAGATCCTGGCCAAGGGCCTCGACCTCGCCCGGCGCGGCGCCGACGTGATCGACCTCGGCGGCCTGCCCGACACCGATTTCCCGCATCTCGAGGAGTGCGTGCGCCTGCTGAAGGGCGCCGGACTGCGGGTGAGCGTCGATTCGTTCTCCCTCGACGAATTGACGCGCGGCGCCCGGGCCGGGGCCGACTACCTGCTCAGCCTCAACGAGAACACTCTCGACCTCGCCTTCGAGACCGACGCCGTGCCGGTTCTGGTGCCGGTGCGGCCCGACGACCTGCCCTCCCTCGACCGCGCCATCGACAGGATGGAGAAGGCCGGGCGGCCCTACATGGCCGACCCGATCCTGGAGCCGATCCATTTCGGCTTCGTCGAGTCGATCACCCGCTATCACGAGACCCGCAGGCGCTGGCCCGGCATCGAGATGATGATGGGCACCGGCAACCTCACCGAACTCACCGAGGCCGACAGCCTTGGCGTCACCGCCTTGCTGGTGGGCATGTGCTCGGAACTCGCCATCCGCAACGTGCTCATCGTCCAGGTCTCGAACCACACCCGCCGCACGGTGGAGGAGCACGACGCCGCCCGCCGGGTGATGTTCGCGGCCCATGCCGATTCGGCCCTGCCCAAGGGCTATGGACGGAGCCTGCTGGCGCTGCACGACAAGCGGCCCTATGTGCAGACCCCGGACGAGATCGCGGCCCAGGCGGCCGAGGTGAAGGACCCGAACTACCGCATCGCCGTGGCCGAGGACGGCATCCACGTGTTCAACCGCGACGTTCACACGATCGGCACCGACGCGATGGCGTTCTTCCCCCGCCTCGACGTGGCCAGCGACGGTGCCCACGCCTTCTATCTCGGCGGCGAGCTGACCAAGGCCGAGACCGCCTGGCGCCTCGGCAAGCGCTATGTCCAGGACGAGGCCCTGGTCTGGGGCGCGGCCGCCGATGCCGAGGTAGAGGACACCACCGCCTTCAAGAAGGCCGGGCACACCAAGCATTCCGGTCCCGCCGCCGCCGAGACGGTCGCCCGCGACGCGACTCCGGTCGAGGCCGGCGCGACTGCGCCGGAGACCACGGGACCGGGCGAGGAGCCGTCCGCCGACGCGGTGCCGGAGACGCCCCCGGAGGGCGGCGGCCGCATCGTCTGCGGCACGTTCGTGCCCGACCGGACCCCCGCCGCGACGGGAAAGGCCTGATCCCGTGCCGCTGATCCTCGAGACCGTGGTGACCACCACCGCCCGCGACGGCGCGCTGCATCTGGTGCCGTTCGGGCTGATCCAGGACGGGGCGGACTGGATCCTGGCCCCGTTCCGGCCCTCCCCCACCATCCTCAATCTCGCCGACAACCCGGTCTTCGCCGCTTCCAGCCCGAGCGACGTACGCGTGATCGCCGGGGCCGTGACCGGCCGGCGCGACTGGGTCACCCTGCCCTGCGACCGGATCGACGGCCGCCGCCTCGCCAAGAGCTTCGGCCACGCGGAATTCGAGGTGGTGGCCATCGAGGACGACCCGGTGCGGCCGCGTTACAGGGGACGGATGGTCCATTCGGCCGCGCACATGCCGTTCTTCGGCTATAACCGGGCACAGGCGGCGGTGCTGGAGGCGGCGATCCTCTCCACCCGCCTCCACATGCTGGAGCCCGACAAGATCCTGACCGAGATGCGCTACCACGCCATCGCGATCGCCAAGACCGCCGGGCCCGCCGAGCGCGAGGCCTGGGACTGGATCGAGGACAAGGTGGCCACGGCCCTGGGCCGCGACGACCGCATCCTCGAGCGTTCCCCCCCAGCACCCTAGAATGTGCGTTCCCGAGGAGACCAGGACCCGATGAAGCTATTCACTCTGGCGAGTGCGGCGGCCTTCGCCGTCGTGTCGTTCGGCGCCCAGGCGCACGGCCCGACCCGCAAGAAGGTCGAGGAGACCGTCGAGATCAACGCGGCCCCCGACAAGGTCTGGGCCGTGATCGGCAACTTCCAGGACATGAGCTGGCTGCCGCCGGTCGAGAAGACCGAGGGCAAGGGCGGCAACGAGATCAAGGCCACCCGGACCCTGACGCTCAAGGGCGGCGCCACCGTCGACGAAGAGCTGTACAAGTACTCCGCCGAGAAGATGAGCTACTCGTACCGGATCAACAAGGTCGATGTGAAGACCCTGCCGGTGAACGACTACTCGTCCACCCTGAAGGTCGAGGATGCCGGCGGCGGCAGGTCCAAGGTCGTCTGGGACGGCGCCTTCTACCGCGGCTACATGAACAACGATCCGCCGCCCGAGCTGAACGACGAGGCCTCCCAGAAGGCCGTGCGCGGCCTTTACCGCACGGGCCTCGACGCCCTGAAGGCCAAGCTCGAGAAGAGCGGTTCTTGATCGCTCCACGTTGGAGAACGGGGACGGGCCGGCGCCTTGCCGGCCCTCTCCTCTTGAGCCTCCTGTGGCTCGGTGCGCCCGCCCGAGCCGACGAGGCCCTCGTCACCGCGCAGGGCGCGAACGTGCTGGCGATCGTCGATCTCGAGGCCGGCACGGTGGCCGCGCAGGTGCCGATCGACGGCGCGCCCGCCGGCATCGCCCTCTCGCCGGACCGCCGGACCGCCTACGTCACCCGCCCCGAGGGGCCGGGGCTGGCGGTGGTCGATCTCGCCACCCGCACGGTGACCCGCACCCTCGCCCTGCCCGGCGGTCCTCTGGGGATCGCGGTCAACCCGAAATCCGGCGCCGTCTACGTGGCCGACTGGTATGGCAGCCGGATCTTCGTGGTCTCGCCCGACGGTGCCACGCTGGAGACCGAGATCCAGGTCGGCGCCTCCCCGTCCGGGATCGCCGTGACGCCCGACGGCGCCACGCTGCTGGTCGCCAACCGCGAGGGTGATTCGGTCTCGGTGGTCGACGTTGCCACGGCCCGGGAGACCCGCAAGATCCCGGTCGGGCGCCATCCCTTCGGCATCACCCTCGATGCGGCCGGCGCCCGCGCCTACACCGCCAATGTCACCTCCAACGATGTCTCGGTCATCGACGTGACCGGCGGACGCGAACTCGGCCGGGTGACCACCGGCGAGCGTCCCTACGTGGTGGCGCTGGCCGGCCCGCGCGGCTTCGTCACCGACCAGTATTCCGGCACCGTCACGGTGTTCAACCTGAAGACGCTCACCAACGTCGCCGCCATCGAGGTCGGCGACCACCCCGAGGGCATCGCCGCCTCCCGCGACGGCCGCACCCTCACGGTGGCGAACTGGGGCTCGAACACCCTCAGCGTGATCGACGCCACCACCCTGAAGGTGACGGGCGAGATCAAGGTCCCGGACGGCCCACGGGCGTTCGGGGATTTTTTGCGGTGAGTGTCGGAGGCTGGGTGCACCGCGCGTGAAGGGTTGGAGCGGCTGGGCACTGGACCCTGGCCCTCCGCTCTCAAGCGGACGTTCGGTCTCCGACCCAACCCGGCCGCCAGGACCGCCGCCGTCGCTTCTCCAAAGCGGCCATTCCTCATCCTTTCGGCAAATTCGGCTCTGGGTGGGGAGCGGACTCTGACCATTCGTCCAGATGCGGACGTTCTATCTCTGACCCTCAGCAGACTTTGTGTAGGTCCGCCTTCAAATTACTGAGGGGGCAGAGAGTACGACAAGGTCGGGTGATTCTTGCCGATCCACTTTTGAGCGGGTGATTGGCGAAGTGGACGTTGCGGTTCTGCGTCCGGGGGCTCCAAAGTAAGGGACCCGGACTAAGCCGGGTCCCTTCCGAGGTTCAGGCGAAGGCGTAGTCGCTCGTGGTGAGCACCTGACCCAGCGTACCACCTGCACTGATCAGAAGCTGTCCCTCGGACACACCCGCACCGTCCTGCACTTCGTACACCCGCGCGTTGCCCGAGGTGCCAACCAGCTCCAGGGTCGAGTCTGCAGCAAAGCCGCTGAACCGGATCACATCGCCCCCGGCTTGGCCTGCGCCCTGGAAGTCCACGATCAGATCGGTAGCGCCTCGTATGGCCAGGTCGCCAAAATCGATGACGAAGGTATCATCCCCTGCACCGCCACTCTGGCGGTCAGCACCAAGACCACCTGTGATGACGTCGTTTCCAGCATCACCCGCAATGATGTCGTTGCCGGAGCCGCCGCTCAGGGAATCATTGCCTGTGCCGCCACGTAGGGTGTCGTCACCACCAGCCCCAATCAGCTGATCATTTCCGCCGCCACCAACGAGCACGTTTGCAGCGTCGTTTCCAAGGACCCGATTGTCGAGTTCGTTCCCGGTGCCGTTGATGGCACCCATGCCGATAAGGGACATATTCTCGACGTTGGTACCAAGCGTGTAGCTCACTGAGCTGCCGACGCTGTCGATGCCCGTCGCGCCTGTCTCGTCGACGATGTCTCCAACATCGTCGACGATGTAGGTGTCGTTACCGGCACCCCCGACCATCGTGTCGATACCTGTACCCCCGTCGAGGGTATCGTCACCACCGTTGCCGATGATCGTATCGTTGCCGGCGCCACTGCGGATGATGTCATTGCCGACGCCGCCGGTTACGCGGTTGTCCAGATCGTTGCCGACGGCGGTGAAGTTCCCCTGACCGGTGTAGGTTAGGTTCTCGACATTGGCTGCGAGTCCATACCGACCCAAGCCTGTCAGGATCGTATCGGTACCCCCACTGTCTGCTTCGGTCACGACATCGCGCAAAGAGTCGACGATGTAGGTGTCGTTACCACCGCCGCCAAACATCTGGTCGTTTCCGAGACCACCGACCAGGAAGTCGTTGCCAGCCCCGGCGGTGATCGTGTCATCGCCCTGCCCTGCGTTGTAGTAGAAGTCCTGCCCAGCGCGGAAAGGCGGGAAGAACGTCAGTGCGTCGTTCCCATTGGTTCCGAGTACAACGCCCTCGAAGGTGTTGCCGCGCGCCGCACCTGATACGAGGTCACGGACATCGAAGGTGACCCCCTGCGTTCCGGCAACGAAGGTCATGCCCTCATCATCGTAGCGGGAAACCGCTCCCGTGAGGTTGCCGCCCGCATCTTCGGCCTGGACACGGACAGCAAGGCCCCCATCCTGGTTTGCCGCGCTTCCACCGTCATTGGTGTTGCCGTTACCCACTTCGGCCGAAGTAAAGGTCAGCCGGACGTTGCCGGTGCCGCCATCGAAGCGATCGAAACGGACCGTGTCGTTTCCCGCCCCAAGGTTCACCTGGTCGCTGCCGTCGGTGTAAACGTTGACGCCGAAGGTGTCGTCGCCATCACCGCCGAGCACCGTGTCATTCCCCGAGCCGGCACTGATCGTATCGTTGCCGCTACCGGTCGAGATGATGTTGTTGCCGCCGCCCCCGAACACGAAGTCGTCCGAGGATCCCGTTGTGAGCGTGTCGTTCCCGTTTCCACCCGTGATCTGCGCCTGAACATTGCTGGTGTTCACGACGTTGTTGCCGGTATCAGACAGGTTGAAGTTCACTGACTCAAAGCCGGTGACGAAGGTGCCGTCAGATGCCGTGCCAGTTCCATTGGCATCAAGGGTCAACGATATTGCTTGAGCCGAGCCGGCAACCGGACCATTAAAATTGAAATTGACAAGTAGAAAGTCGTTGCCCTCGCCACCATCAAGCTGATCTAGTTTTCCGCCGGTAACGAAGTCGTCTCCTGAGCCAGCGTTGACAAGGTCGCGCCTTGGATTGATTGATCCCGCAAAGATGTTTTCCGGGCGATCAATCGAGTCGATCGTGTCGTTGCCGCCCAGGCCGTTAATCACATCTTCTTCTTCGGTACCATTCAGGAAGTTATTGCCGCCATCGCCATTGATCGTAGCCATTACGTCTTCTCCCTTGCTCGCCGCCTGAGATGCACATGCGGCTCGCAGGTCGGCAGCGAGGTTGTTACGTATGGTTAACCAAGAAGGTTTCAGGCTTCGAAAGTTATAATATATTGAGTTATCTGGTCACTTTCTCGCTAGTGAGAGTAATTATCTAGGCCGTTAGAAATTGATATCTTAATTTCAAACTTTTCTGGATTAAAATTTGTTCGGTGTTTTGAAGCTTTCAACGATGTCTATCAAAGGCGTTTATGCTTCAAAATCAGACTGGCAAAAATCCACCCGTCCCGGACGCAGAACGCAGCCGCACCATGTCGCCTGCAAGCGGACGTTCCGGGCATCTCCAAAGGGTCGCAAACGGACGGGACCGAGCGTCAAGCTCTGACCACGAGCGCTTACGACCGCCCGCACCTCACGCCGCAGCCGGTGGCTCCGGGGCCTCGGGCTCTTCCGGCGAGTTCAGGATGTCCTCCAGCTCGTCCACCAGCATGTCGATCTGCTCGGAGGTGGCCAGCACCTTGAGGGTCTGGCCGGACTCGGTGGCCAGCGCCAGCTCGATTCCGCTGCCTGAGCGGGCGGCCAGGATGCGGGCGAGTTTCTGCGTCGTGCTCATGCGCGGGGTCTCTCTCCGGGGTTCCAGGATGGATGGGCGGCCAGCAGCGCCACCGCCACGGCGGGGCCGCAGGTGGAGGCCCAGTCGGCGCCGGCCTCGGCGAGGTTTTCGGCGATCAGGTCGGTGAAGGCGACCGCCGGCCGGCCGAGGCGCGCGGCCAGGCGCTCGGCGAGGAAGCGGCCGGCGCCGCAGACCACCAGGGGCGCATCGGCCGGGAGGTCGGGCCGCGACAGCAGCAGGGCGGCCGCATCGTGCAGCAGCCGCATCTGGCTCTCGGAGAAATGCGCCGCCAGGGCGCGCCAGTCGGCGGCGCTGCCCTCGCGATGGTCGCGGCCGACGATGCGGGCCAGCCGGGTCTCGCTCTCGGGGAGCGACTTGCCCTTCAGGTCGACGCTGTGCTGCTGGTCGGCCCCCTCCGGCAGGTCGCCGAGGATGCGGTAGATGTCGGCGGTGGTGGCGAAGGTCTCGGCCATCAGCCGGGAGCGGCGGCCCTGGAACGGAGCGTGGTCGGACAGAGCGACGAGGTGCGAGCGGACCACGCCCGTATAGACGAGTTCGCCCGTCTCCAGGCGCTCGGCATCGCTGTAGCCGGTCGCCGCCGGCTGGCCGCTCACGATGGGGATCAGGTCGGCGGTGGTGGAGCCGATATCGACCAGGAGAGCGTCAGCGAGGTGGTGTCCGATCAGGGCCGCCGTGGCGTGCCAGTTCGCCGAGGCGATGGCGGCGGCGTGCGCCGGAGCCATATCCGGATCGAGCAGCCCGGCGCGGCCGCCGTAGATCCGCACCGTGCCCGGAAGGGTCCGCCCGGCCCAGCCGGCGAGCTGCGTCACCCCGTCCTGCCGGTCGGCGAAGCAGTCGGTGAGTTCCCCCGTCATGGTGACGACGTGGTGGGCCTCGGCCCGGGCCCAATCGGGCAATTGCGCGAACGTCTCGTCGAGGGCCGGCAACCCGCGCCAGAGCCGGCAGGGCGCCTGCACCACGGTCTCGACGCCGCCGTTGCGAACCAAAGCTGCCTTGACATGGACCCCGCCGAGATCCCAGCCGATCACCGGCGTGTCAGGGGATGGAGTCTGTGGTGTCACGGGCGGGCCTGAACATCGGAGGAAGCCGGATGGCGGACGAATTCGAGATCATTCCGGTGATCGATCTGCGCCACGGAGCGGTGGTGCGGGCACGGGCCGGGGACCGCGACTCCTATGCCCCGATCAGGACGCCCTTGGCAAAGGGGTCGGCGCCGGCGGACGTCGCCCGCGGGCTGCTGGGGGCGGTGCCGGCCCGCATCCTCTACGTGGCCGACCTCGACGCGATCGTCGATGGGGCGCCGCCCGACATCGCGAGCCTTTCCGCCATCGTGGCCGCCTGTCCGGGCACCACCCTCTGGGTCGATGCGGGATTTTCGCGACCGGCCGGGGTCGAGGCCTTCCTGGCGGCCCATCTCGGCCGACCGGTGATCGGCAGCGAGAGCCAGGCCGATGCGGATCTTGTTCGGACGCTCGGTGACCGGGCGGTGTTCTCCCTCGACACGCGCGGCGGCGAGCGTCTCGGCCCGGCGGCCCTGCACGACGCGCCGGCGCATTGGCCGCGCGACGTGATCGTGATGACCCTGGGGCGGATCGGCATCGGGGCCGGACCGGACCTCGACCGGCTCGCGGCCCTGGCGGCTTCGAATCCTTCGACGCGTCTCTACGCGGCGGGCGGGGTGCGGGGCTGGGCCGACGTGGCCGCCTTGAAGGCGCACGGCATCGCCGGAGCCCTGATCGCCTCGGCGATCCACGACGGCGCCCTGCGCGGGCCTACAAGGCTCTGAGGCACCGGACAAAAAAGAGGGGCGGCCCGAAGGCCGCCCCGTCTCATGTTCATCGTCCGAGGAAGATGGAAGCCAGTCGCTGGAGCAGGCCCCGCGGTGCGGGCGGAGGCGCGCTCTGCCCAGGACTGCCCCCGATCTAAGCGTTCGACGCGAAGGGGTGCGAAGCGGAGTTGCGCTGCTCGGTGACGACGGCAGCGGTGGGCTCGCCCTTGACGGCGCGCTCGATGGAGAGCTTCACGGCGTCGTAGTTGTACTTCTGGATCTTGGCGTCGTCGGCCGCTTCCCAGTGAATGAACACGCCGACCAGGATGAACAGGTCGTCGGCCTCATCGGCGGGAATCGTGCCCTCGGCCACGCAATCCTGAACGGCCTTGGCAACGCCGTGCTGAGCAGGGCCGAACATCTGGACGGCCTGACGGGCGTCGTTGATGGTGACCTTGTTGAACATCAGGGTGTTGGGCTTGCAGGGCAGGTTCGGCGCGATGACCGCGAGCAGGCTGGTGAAGCCGTGCTTGTTGTTCACGAGGCCGTTGCAGAAAGCGGCCTCGGCCGGCGAACCGCGCGGTCCGATGATCAGATCGATGTGGGCGACTTCGTTGCCATCGCCGACGAGGGCTTCGCCGACCATAACCTTGTTGATCTTCGCCATGTGGGGTTTCTCCCAAAGTCTTGAAAAGACGTGGCCGCTCCCGAGCTCAGGGGGCGGCCGGCAGCTATCCTTGTTCACGGCGTCCAGTCCATCGAGGGACCGGACCGGTTAGCCCGGATCGCGGCGCGGACCCTACTCTGGGGTCTGGCCGGGAACAACCCTATGCGGACGGTGCAGGCCGGCAATTTATTCGTGTCCGGACGGAACCTTCGCATGAGGTTAGGAAAACCGGCGATCCGCGTCGGCTTTCTTCGCATCGTTTCCGGACGCGGCCGTCGCGTCCGCTTCGCCCAGCCCGCCGAGGAGCCGCGCCAGGAACAGCGTGGCCACGGTGAAGTCCGCACTGGTGCCGGGGTTGAGGCGCGCGGCCTTCCAGGCCGTGTCCTGCGCCAGCAGGACCGTCACCGGCGCTTGCGCGAGGTCGAGGGACAGCAGAGCCTCGGCCTCGATCCGCAGGGCTTCCGCCCGCTCGGGGCCGTGCTTGCGCGCCACGTGGCTGTCGGGCACCTGGGCCAGATAGGCCAGGAACAGGGCCGTCGTGCTCCAGGGCGGCGCCAGACCACGCGCTGCGGCGCTCGTCAGGGCCGGCAGGCCGATGGCGAAGAGATCGGCGAACCCGGTGACGTAGGCGCGCGCGATGGCGTCCCGCGGCGCGGCTTCCGCCATGGCGGCCCGCAGCGAGAGGGGGACCGCCGGATCGGTGACGTCGTGGCGCTCGGCCCGGCCGAGGCCGCCCGGGTTGGCCCGGCGAATCGCCGCGAAGACGTCGCGCGCGTCCTGTTCGTCGAAGCCGTCGAGTTCCGCCTGAAGCGCTAAGCGCAGCGGGCGACCGGTCTCCGCCGCCTTCGCCAGGGGCGCGCACAGCAGCAGGATGCCCAGGTTGGTGTTCTGGCCGACGCGCTCCATCGTCGCCTCGACGGCCCGGAGCACGCGCCGGCCGACCGGGGCGCCGGCATCCGTCAGGTGCGGCGCCGAGATCTCGGCGCTCGCCACGAAATCCGCCACCGCCATCCGGTGGCCGTCGGCGAAGGCGTGGACGTTGCCGGGCTTCAGGGCGTCGAGTTCGTCGCGGCAGCTCGCCCGATAGGCCTCCGCGATCGTGCCCGGATCGAGCCCGCTCATCCCAGGGCCGAGACGAGGCGGGGCGGATGCGCCGCCCGCACCGCGTTGAGGAAGCCGCGCGCCACGGCGAGCGCGATGTCGACCTCGGTGACCCGCTGCAGCCCCGACCAGGCCGGCATCGAGTTCACCTCGAGCACGAGGTAGCCGCCCGCCCCGTCCTCGACGAGGTCGATGCCGGTGTAGTCGACGCCGACCGCCGCCGCCGCGCGCTCGGCCAGTTCGGCCGCGGCCTCCGGCATCGCCCAGGGCAGCGGCCGGCCTCCGCGATGGACGTTGGTGATCCAGCCGTCGCCCTCGCGAATCATGCCCGCGATGGCGCGGCCCTCGCAGACGAAGACCCGGTAGTCGCGCCACAGCCCGTCGGTGCGGGCGATGTAGCGCTGAAGATAGTAGACCCGGGACACCGCCTCCTCGTCCGGCAGGTCCTCCGGACGCTCGATGAGCTGGAGCCCCTCCCCCTGCGAGCCGAACAGCGGCTTCAGCACCAGGGGCCGGCCCGGCCCCGCCTCCCGTGCCACCAACTCGGCGGCGGCCTCGCGCCGGGAGACCACGAAGGTCTCGGGGGTCGGCAGGCCGGCGCGGTCGATGAGCAGGCTGGTCATCGCCTTGTCGACCGAGCGCTCGATGGCGCCGGGGGAATTCCACAGCGTAGTGCCGGTGGCAGCCAGCGCGTGCAGGACGCCGAGGCGCAGGGTGGTCGCCTCGAAGGTGCCGCCCGCGATGGTGCGCAGGAGGACGCCGTCCGGCAGGGTCTGGAAACCCGGCACGCGCAGGGGCTCGGGGCCCCCGGTCACCACCGCGACGTCCGCCAGGGAGAACAGCACCGGCTCGGCGCCGAGCTGTTCGAGGGCGGCCTTCAAGCGCGCCTTGTGCCAGTTGCCGTTATCGGCCGCGAGCCCGATCCGCATTGTTCTTCGTAAACCTCGACGTCGATCCCGTCTCCCCACCGCCGGAGACGGTGGCCCGTCAGGCGGGTCGGGCCGGGACTAAATCCCGCGAGAGGGGTGGGCCAGATTCGGAGAGGATGTGGCCCCTCTCCCGGTCGCTCCGCGACCACCCTCCCCCGCAAAGGGGGAGGGTTCATGCATCGGCGCTTTACCGGAACGACGCCTCGACCAGCTCCGGCATCAGCTTGCCACCGCGAAAACTCTTGCCGGTGGTGACCGAGGTGACGATGACTTCGGCGGGGCTGAAGAGGGCGCCGTCGATCTTGTAGAAGTCGCCGTTGACCCGGGAGAAGATGTCGGCGAAGGGCGCGCCGTGGTCGGCGGAATTCGACGACGGGATCTGCTCGGCGAGCTGCTGGGCATCGGCCTCGTCGGCTTCGACGAAGAGCTGCACCCGGCCGCCGTAGATGATGGCGTCGTTGGTGCGGCCCATGGCCTGGATGAAATCCGGGTGCGGCGGCGAGAGCGGGGCGGTGCCGATGCCGTCCACGATCTTGTGCAGATCGAAGCCGACCGTGTGGGCCTTGTGCAGGGCGACTTCGAGCACCCGGGCGACGACCTGGGTCGAGCCGGCCAGGCTCTGGGTCGGGGCGTAGATGAAGGTGAGCTGCTCAGGCGCCAGGCCGGTGGCCTCGGCCACCTTGGCGATGACGGAGGCCGGCGGGCCGCCGGCGGCTTCCAGCACCAGGGCGGTCTGCTGCGCGGAATCCTTGTAGCCGAGCTCGCCGTAGAGGTCCTCCACCACCGCGACGGCGCGGCCGGGGCCGGAGCCGAGGGCGAAGAAGCCCGAATCCCCGGTCTCGTCGGCCAGCGACCAGCCGGCATACTGGCTGCCGAGGCAGGCGATGACCGGATCGGCGGCGTGCACGATGACCGAATAGGGCCAGGACGCGATCGGGCCGGACGGCGCAATCGAGACGGTGCCGAGGCCGCCGAGGCAGATCTCGGCGATGCGGCGGCCGGCCTCGATGGAGCCGCGCACGGTGGCGCCGGCATCGACCATGCGGGCGCCGTTCTCGGTGGTCACGGACAGGCGCAGGGCCTCGGCATCGGCGACCAGCCGCTCCACCAGGGGAGCGGTCAGAGCGTTGACGCTCGGAAACGGGAATTTCGCGCCGCTCGGGCTCGTGGTCATGGGTGTCCCTCCGTCAGGGCGAGCTGGGTCCGCAATTCGGCGGCCCGGCCTCGCAACATCGCTCTCGTGGCGGCCGAGTCCGGCCCTGTGGCGAACAGGGTGCACAGGGGCGCGTGGCGCGCCACCGTGGTGCCGGGTCTTGGGCGGTCGCGCACGAAATCCGGCCAGGTGATCGGCGGTATCGGCGCGTAGCCGCTGGCCGCGTAGCAGATTTCGGACGCCGCCGCATCCACCGGTGCGGGTTCGGGATCGCCGAGGTGGCCGAGGCTCGCGGCGATATGCAGGCCGAGCAGGGGTGTCGCGCGCCGGTCAAGCACGTCGAGGGTCGCCCCCGGGCGCGGATTGATCTCGGTCAGCCACCAGGCCTCGCCGTCGACGAGGCAGTCGGCGCTGGCGAGGCCCGTGAGGCCGGTCGCCGCCGCGAGGCGGGTCACGCCTGCGACGATGTCCGCCTGCAGACGGGGCTCGAGGATCGGTGGTTCGTGGCGGCCGCGCTCCAGGGCGCCGGCATAGCGAAAGGGATGCAGGGGAGACGGGGCGCACCATTGCTCGGTGACGCCCACCACCCGGACGGCGCCGCCGGCCCCTAGGACCGAGATTGCGACGGCGCGGCCCGGCACCCGGGCCTGAAAATAGGCACCGGGCGGCGCTGCACCGGCGGTCGCCCGGCGGATATGGGTGCCGCCCGAGCCCCCGGCCCGCTTGAGGAGCCAGGCGGACCGGTCCGGCACGGGGTCGCGGGTGACGGCCGGGTGCGGCACGCCGTGCGCCCGGCACAGGGCCGCGAAGGCGAGCGGGTCCTTCAGCGCACCGACGCAATCCGGGCCGGCGCCGAGGAGAAGGTAGCGACCCGCGATGGCCCGCATCAGCGCGGGCGCCGCCTCGAAGCCGCTGCCCAGCACGATGCCGAGGGGCTTGTCCGATCCGAGGGACGCGAGTTCGTCCAAGCGGGCGACGAGGGCATCACCCGCGAGCCCGGCCCCGAAGCGGCCCTCGGCCTGGCGGTAGCCCTCGGCGAGCGCCTGCGTGTCGGCATCGCCGAACAGGTCGAGGACGAGGGGCCGCAGACCCGCCCGCCGGGCCGCCTGGGCCAGGGCCCGGCCGGACTGGGCCGCGATGAGGAGGGTCCGTCCGGCACCCGGCTCCAATTGAGCCGCTCTCAGCCCGCCACCTCGACGGCCAGCGTGTAGGCATCGCGAAAATCGAGGCAGAGGGGCTCGTCGGCGTCGAGCATGCGGCGGAACAGGCGGGATTCGGTCTGGTACTTGACGTTGCCGACCGCCAGCGCGCCGATGCCGACACCGCGGCCCGTGGGCAGCGGCACGTCGACGGCGTTGACGTCGATGCCGGCGATGCCCGCCGGCGGCACGGCGTTGACGTCCGAGGCCACGAGCAGGTTCGGGGCGGATTCGAGATCCTCCGCCGTCAGGATCGGGATGCCGGCCGGGCCGGCCGACAGGATGACGTCGGCCTTGCCGATCGCGGCGCGTCGGGCGGCAACGGTGGAGCCGTCCACGGCCTCGACCTCGACGCCGAAGCGCCACCGCATGGTGTTGGCGATCTTGCTGACACGCTCCTCGCCGTCATGGCCGACGATCACCGCGTTGGCGCCGTGGAGGGCGCCGATCACGGCGGCGACATAGGCGACGACGCCGGCACCGCCGAAGATCACGATGCGCTTGCCCTCGAGGCCGGTGTCGAACTTCGATTTCAGGGCGCGGGTCACCTCGGCCACCATCGCGGCACCGGTGGTGAAGGAGCCGGCGGGGTCGGCGAAGATGTGGTTGGCGAAGGGCGGCACCAGGGCTTTCTTGGCCCGGTCGACCATGTCGAGGGCGTCCTCGGCGTTCTTGCCACCGATGAAGATGCCGGTGCGGACGCCATCCTGCGGGCTGCGCGAGAAGATCGAGTCCTGAACCAGGGTCGTCACGTCCGCGAGCGTGGCGTTGGTGTAGGTCGCGATCGTCTCGAAGCCCGCATCCGCCGCCATGTTCACGTCGAACGGGCTCATATGCTTCAGGGGCGTGATCATGTGCAGGATCGAGCGGGCCATCGTCGGACTCCCTTCATGCTGTGACGCGGCCCGATCGTGCGCCGAGGCGTCGAATTGTCAAAGGCGACCCGGTCCGGGTGCCCCGAAGCTTCGGTTTAGCGGGCTTCGTCTTAAAGCGTCGTCACCGACGCGCCGGTGTTGCGCCCGCGGGCGATCAGGAATTTCAAGGGACCGGGCCGCTCCAGCCGGGCCACGAGGGCGCGCGCCTCGGCCTCCGAAGGCATCAGGGCGAAGCCGGTCGGCCCCCATGAGCTCTGGCCGTAGCCGGCCACGCCCTCCGCCGCGATCGCCGCGAGGGCTTCGGCCACGGCGGGGCTGGCGAAGCGTCCCCCCTGGTGCGGGGCGAAATGGTCGCCGATCAGCTGCTGGATCCGGGTGATGCCGGACCCGAACCCGAGCGGTTCGGCGGTGACGGCCGCCGGCAGCACCTGCATCAGCACGATGCGGCAGATCTCGGCGGCTTGGGCCTCCGGAAAGCGCGGCAGATCGCGGAACGCCGCGACCTCGCGGCTGCCGTGGACGCCGGTCATGCCGGTGTCGAGGATCAGCACGACGCGCCAGGCCTCCGGGTAGGCCAGCCGGGCGATCACCGGGGGCGGGTTGCCCTCGGGGTCGCGCCCGCCGTCGACGATGAGGCCGCCCTGGGTGAAGGCCGCAAGGCCGACGCCCGACCGGTTGCCCCGGTCGAGGGCGTCGGCGAAATCCTCCGGCGCGAAGGGGCGCCCGGCGAGGCCGGCGAGCGCCGCCGCGACGCTGAGCGCGAGCTGCGTGCCCGAGCCGAAGCCCGCATGGGCGGGAATGGCGGAGTCGATGGTGAGCGCGGCGTGACCGGGGATGCCGAGATGCGTCGCCGCCGCCAGGGCGTAGGCCGCCGCACGGCGCGATTCCGGCCCGGTGACGTCGAGGCGGTCGCTCGGCCGTGCCGTGAGGTCCACGGCGGGGGCGTCGAGGGCGAGGCCGATGCTGCCGAAGCGCCGGCCGAGGCCGCCATGCAGGTCGAGAAACCCAAAATGCAGACGGGCCGGGGCATGGACGCGCAGGCCGGCAGCGGCTGCGCCCGGTCCGCTCGTCGGCCGCATCACGTCGAGTCCCTCCATCGTGACACGTCCCTGTCCCACGCGGTCCTGTCCCATCCGACCTCGTGCCTCGGATCACTCGGCGAGCCATGACGCCTCTGCCATGACGCCTCCGCCACGACTCCTCGGTCACGACCCCTCGGTCATGACCCCGGCCCGCGACCCTTGCGCCCGGCGGCTTCTCCCACGGAGCGGCGACCCGTCGCAAGCGCATCGGTCAAATCTTCCGGCGCGGCGCCGGGACCCTGATTCGCCCGAAGGGGTCCGGGGGGGTTGCCTGGAAAGCGGCCGCGATGCAAACGTGCCGCCCCAACGACATGGACTGGCTCAGTCCCGCCGTGCGCGACGCCGAACACGGTGCGCGCCGGGCCCTCGATTTTCCAAGGTGCAACGCATGGCGGCCTGGGTGAAGGGTGGTGCGACGGACGCGGACGCGGCGGTGGAGGCCGCCGCCACGCTCCTCGCTTCAGCGCAGAATGCTGTCCTGGCGGGGCTCTGCGCCGAGTTGAGCGCGGTGCGCGCCGCGTACCACCTCGCCGACGCCCTCGGCGCCTCCGTCGATCCCGTGGCCGGCCCGAGCCTCTATGCCGAACTCGGAGCCCTCAGCCGCACCGGGGCCATGACGACGACGCCGGCCGAGGCGGTCGGCCGGGCCGATGCGGTCCTCATCGTGGGCAACGCCCCGTGGGACCGTCCCATCGTGCAGGACATCGCCGGCACGCAGGCGACGCGGGGCCGCGCCGCCGGCGCCGAACGGGTGATCCTGTCCCTGGGTGGTCCGCGCAACGGCGCCACCCGGCACGTGGCCTACCCGGCGGAGGCCGGCGGCCTCGCCGTCTCGGTGGCGCACCTGCGCGCCTTCCTCAAGGGCAACCTCGCCGGCGAGGCGGCCTATGCCGATCTGGCCCGGCGCCTCGCCGCCGCTCAGTACGGCGTCGTCCTGTACGACCCGGCCGAGATCGGCGAACTCGGCGTTGAGATGCTCCAGGGCATGATCAAGGATCTCAACGAGGTCACGCGTTTCTTCGGCCTGCCCCTGGCTGATCCCTTCCAGGGTCGCGCCCTGCTGCAGCTCGCCGCCTGGACCACCGGCCAGGCCCCCCGCGTCGGGTTCGGCCGTCATGTGCCCGAGCACGATCCCTGGCGCTTCGACAGCGCCCGCCAGATCGCCGCCGGCGAGGCCGATGCGGCCCTGTGGCTCGCCTCCCTGCCCGCCCCGCGCCCCGACTGGCTCGGCACCCTGCCCAGCGTCGCCATCGTGGGCGTCGGCAGCCCGGAGGCCGGCGGCGACGTCGCCGACGTGGTCTTCGCCGTGGGCGTCCCCGGTGAGAGCGCCGGCGGAACCCTGTGGGACGAGCGCCGGGCGGCGATCACCTATGCGCCGGCTCCTGGCCCGACGGCCGAACTGAGCGCGGCCGGCATCCTCACCGCCATTCACGAACGCCTCATGCAGAAGAAGGCCGCCGCATGCTGATCCGGATTCACGGAGGCCGGGTCGTCGACCCGACGGCCGGCTGCGACGCGGTCGGCGAGGTCTGGATCGAGAACGGGCGCGTGGTGCCCGCCTCGGACCGTGCGCCCGACCGCACCATCGACGCCGCCGGCTGCGTGGTGATGGCCGGCGGCGTCGAGGTTCATTCGCACATCGCCGGCGGCAACGTGGTGATGAGCCGCCTGCTGCTGCCCGAGCTCTACGCCAGCGAGGCCGCGCCCGAGGGTCATCCGTTCGCGCATGCGGGCGGCTCGGCCGCCTGGATCGGCGCGAACTACGCCCGGATGGGCTACACCCTCGCGGTCGAGCCGGCGATGCCGCCCGCCAACGCCCTGGCGACCCAGCTCGAACTCGCCGACATCCCGCTCCTCGATCGCGGCGCCCTGACGGTGATGGGCAACGACGACCACCTGCTCCAGCTCCTGCGGGAGCGTGAGGGCAAGGCCGCGGTGCGCGATCTCGTCGCCCTCTCGGTGGCGACCTCGCGCGGCCTGGGCGTCAAGTGCATCAACGCGGGCGGCGCCTCGGCCTTCAAGGACGGGATGCTGAAGCTCAGCCTCGACGACGAGATCCCGGTCTACGGCCTGTCGACGCGCAAGATCATGGGCGCCCTCCTCGACGCGGTCGAGGAGATCGGCGTGCCGCACCCGCTGCACGTCCACTGTAACAATCTCGGCATCCCGGGCGCAGACGAGTCGTTCGTCGCGACCCTGGAGGCGGCGGAAGGGCGGCGCATCCACTTCGCCCACGCCCAGTTCTACGGCTACGGCGTCGCCGACCCCGAGAATCCGCTGACCGGCGGCTTCCGCTCGGCGGCCGAGCGCATCACCGAGGCGATGGAGGCGCACCCCAACGCGACCTACGACGTCGGCCAGGTCGCTTTTGGCCAGACCGTGACGATCTCGCTGGACATCCTGCGCCAGTTCGCCGGCCGCAAGGGCGCCAACCCGAAGAAGTGGATCGTCAACGCGGGGGATGCGGAGGGCGGTGGCGTGGTGCCGTTCCTGTATAAGCCGCGCGGCCCCGTGAGCTCCCTGCAATGGGCGATCGGCCTCGAGCTGATGCTGCTGTCCAAGGAGCCGGAGCGCACCATCCTGACCACCGACCACCCCAACGGTGGCCCGTTCACCGATTACCCGCGCATCATCCACTTCCTGATGGACAAGGAGGAGCGCGACCGCGAGATCGCCGGCCTGCACAAGGTCATTGCCGAGCGCTCCGGCCTCTGTGCCATCGAGCGCGAGTACAGCTTCTCCGAGATCGCCCAGCTGACGCGCTCGGGGCCGGCCAAGCTGCTCGGGCTCGCCGATCGCGGCCACCTGCGCGAGGGCGCCCGGGCCGACGTCGCGATCTACCGCGACGACCCGAACCGCACCGCCATGTTCGCCCGCGCCAAGCTGGTGCTCAAGGACGGCGAGACCATCGTGGAGGACGGCGAGGTGGTGGCCTGGCGCTCTGGCCGCACCCTCGCACTCGCCGTCGAGTCCGACAAGGCGATGGTGGCCCGCTCCGAAACCTATCTGCAGGACCGTTTCGGCACGGGCCTGAAGAGCTTTGCGGTGCCGGACGAGGCCTTCCCGAAACCGGACGTGTTCGCGGAGGTCGCATGTCGGTCATGAACGAAATCGGATGTGCGCTCCGCGCAACGCGTGAGGACCGGTGACTGAGATGACGGACCTCACCCTCAACGGCATTCCGGTGATCGACACCTTCGCGGAGGCGTTCGACGTCGCCGGAACGGCGATCATCATCACCAACGACACGGCCAAGTGGGCGATGATCGCCGCCACCGTGATGACGGGCTTCGCCACCTCGGTGATCGGCTGCGGCGCCGAGGCCGGAATCGACTGCGAGCTGTCTCCGGAGGAAACCCCGGACGGGCGCCCCGGCGTGCGCGTGCTGCTGTTCGGCTTCGAGCCGAACGGCCTCAAGGACCAGCTCCTCAAACGCGTCGGCCAGTGCATCCTCACCTGCCCGGGCACCGCCTGCTACGCCGGCGTGGAAGGCCCCACGAAGATCAAGCTCGGGGGCGCGATCCGCTATTTCGGCGACGGCTTCGCGGTGGCCAAGCGCCTGACCGACCCGGTCACCGGCAAGGCCCGCCGCTACTGGCGCATCCCCGTCATGGACGGCGAGTTCCTGTGCGAGGACTTCGTCCGCGCGGTGGACGGCGCGGTCGGCGGCGGCAACCTGCTGTTCCTCGGGCGCAAGCACGCCGACACCCTGAAGGTCGCCGAGATCGCGGTCGAGGCCGCCCGTTCGGTTTCGGGCGCGATCCTGCCTTTCCCGGGCGGCATCGTCCGCTCCGGCTCGAAGGTGGGCGCCCGCACCAAGGGCATGATGGCCTCGACCAACGATGCCTACTGCCCGACCCTCAAGGGCCGGGCCGGCACCGAACTCTCGGCCGAGGTCGGCGTCGTCCTGGAGATCGTCATCGACGCGCTGACCTCCGATGCGGTGGCGGAATCGATGCGCGCGGCCCTGCATGCGGCCACTGAAGTCGGTGCGGCGCACGGGCTGGTGGCCGTCACGGCCGGTAATTACGGCGGCAATCTCGGCCGCCACCATTATCACCTGAAGAACCTGCTCTCGAAGGAGCCGGGCAGCGAGGCTGGAGCGGCATGAGCACCCTCACCCTGCGCCAGGAGCCGCCGGAGCGGCTCGACTTCCTGCACGTCAATCCGCTGGCGCTCAGCGGCCTGACCGAGGCCGAGGCGGCCAGGCTCCCCGTCGGCACCGGCCGGCGCGGCCTGACCCTGGGCGACTGCTTCACGCTCGCCCTCGACGGCTCGGACGAACTCGTCATCGAGGGGGGCTCGTCGCGCCTCGACCGGGTCGGCGCGTCGCTGAGCGGCGGTTCCATCCGCGTCACCGGCGATGTCGGACAGCGCCTCGGCGAAGGCATGAGCAGCGGCTCGGTGACGGTGACCGGTTCGGCAGGCCCCTTCGCGGGTTCGGGCGCCACCGGCGGTACGATCACCATCGAGGGCGATGCCGGCGACCATGCCGGCGGTGCGGTCTACGCCGCCAAGGCCGGTCTCGACGGTGCCACCCTGGTGATCCGCGGCAGCGCCGGCGACTATCTCGGCGACCGCATGCGGCGCGGACTCATCCTGGTCGGCCGGGCGGGCGCCCATGCGGGCGCGCGGATGATCGCCGGCACCATCGCGGCGACGAGTCTCGGCGATCATCCGGGCTTCGGCATGCGCAGGGGCACCATCCTGACCGGCGCGGTCGGGGCGCTCAGCCCCAGCTTCGTCGAGACCGGCTCGCACGATCTCGTGTTCCTGCGCCTCCTCGCCCGCGCCCTGCGGCCCCTCAGCCCCGCCCATGCGGATCTCGCCGCCGGAGCCCTGACGCGCTACTCGGGGGATCTCGCGACCCTCGGCAAGGGCGAGCTCTGGGTGACGGCCTGAGGCCGTCGACCGCCGTCCGGGCTCGCCTGCCGGGGCGGCCCGGCGGAATGCGCCGATCCCCTCGCCCTCGGTCGAGCCGGGGGCGATCCGGGGCCAATCGCCATCCGGACTTGCACAATCTTCCCGATCGGTCGATTTTCTGCCTCCGCGGGCGGCAGCATAGTGCCGGCGTTCCGCGTTTCCGCAGCGCGAACCCGGCCTCCCGATGCTCATTCTGCTCTCGATCTGCCTCCTGTCGCAGCCCTCGCAGTGCCGCGAGGACAAGATCGACCTGTCGTTCGAAGCGCGCAGCCCGAACATCTGCCTGCGCAACTCCCAGAGCGCCATCGCCAAGTGGCAGGCGGACCATCCCGAATGGCAGGTGACCAAGTGGCGCTGTGCCGTCCGGGGCAGCCAGCCGCGCGACCTGTGACCGGGACGCCCGCGCTTCCCGCATCTCCTGTCCGCGCCGGGACGCTTCCACGGGATGACGCTCCCACACGGTAGCGCTTGCAACGGAGCCGGCCCTGAGCCTACAGAGCCTGCATCCGCGATGTTGTTCGCAAGATCGCCGGAGCAGACGGGATGATCAGGTAAGCACGGATGGCAGTGCAGTCCTGGTGAGGCCCGGGGAATCATCTCGGGACGATTTGGCAAAGCGGTTCGGTAAGATGATCGGGTAGGACGATGTCGGCACCACCATGCGCTCGCTGAAGGTCCGATTCGCCCTGCTGCTCGGGGGCACCGCGCTCCTCGTTGTCCTGGCGGCCATCGGCGTCCTCGCCTCGATCAGCGCCGCCGAGCGCACCATCGACCGGACGCTGGCAGCGCAGGGGCGCCTGGAACTCCTGGTCGAACTCTCCGGCCGCATGACCCAGTACGGGCTCGCCGCCCTGGAGGCGGTGAGCAACCCGGACGCGCAGCCGGAGGGACTCGCGGTGGCGCGCGCCAATGTGGACCGCGCCCTGGTGGCGGTCGACGAAGCTCTGGGGCGCAGCATCGCGGCGAGCGACGATCCCCTCGACCGAACCCAGTATGCCGCCCGCACCCGGCCCCTGGCCCAGCTGCGCGCGGCGCGTGCCGTGCTCGACCGGCAGGTGACGCAGGTGCTGCGCCAGTCCGAGGATGAATCCCGCCGGGCGGCGATCCGAGGTGCCCTCAACGGCTTCGGGGCCATGACGGGCCAGCCCCTCTCTTTCCTGATCGAGGTCGAGCGCCGCTCGATGATCGCCGGCTCCGACGCGGCGCGCGCCCTGTCCGGTACCCTGCGGATCGCCTCCCTCGCCGCCGTGGCGGGGGCCCTCGCCCTCGTGCTGCTGCTCTACCGGGCGGTGACCCGGCCGGTGCTGGCCCGGATCGAGGCGGTGCGCCGCGCCGCCAGCGCGGTCGGGCGCGGCGAACTCGACACCCGCCTGTCGGTGGCGACCCGGGACGAGCTCGGCCTGCTGGTGGCGAACTTCAACCGCATGGCCGCCCGTCTGGCCCGGCGCGAGGGCCGGCTCGCGGCGGACCGGGCCTCGCTCGAGGACACCGTTGCGGCCCGTACGCTCGACCTGCGCGCGGCCAATGCCCGCCTGGAGGCGGTGGACCGTTCGCGCCGGCGCTTCTTCGCCGATGTCAGCCATGAGCTGCGCACGCCCCTCACGGTGATCCTGGGCGAGTGCGACATCGCCGCCCGCTCGGCCGGGCGTCAGGTCGATTTCGGTCCGGTCTTCGCCACCATCCGCAAGCGGGCCCTGCGTCTGCAGCGCCGCGTCGAGGATCTGCTGCGGGTCGCCCGCTCGGAATCCGGCCAGATCGAACTGGACCGGCGCCCGGTCGCCGTCGCGGCGATCCTGTCCGACGCCGTCGACGGCATGGCGTCGGAGGCCGCGCGCCGGCGCGTGGCGCTGAGCCTGGCCCCCTCCGGCCACGACCCCAGGCTGCTCGCCGACCGGGAGTGGCTGCGCCAGGTGATCGAAAGCCTGATCGACAACGCCCTGCGCCACGCCACCGGGCTCACGCGCGTGACCGTGGCGTTGGCGGCGGTGGAGGGATTGCGCGGCGTGGTGACGATCACGGATGACGGGCCGGGCTTCCCCGATCTCGGCGATGGGCTGTTCGAGCGCTTCCGCCGCGAGAGCCCGTCGGGCGAAACGGGGTTCGGCATCGGTCTGGCCCTGGCGCGCTGGGTGGTGGAGCGCCATGATGGGTCGATCCACCTGCGTAGCGGACCCGACGGCCGGGGCGCTCAGGTCGCCCTCGAATTGCCGGTCATGGACTCCGCCGTGACCGAATCCGATCCCGGGACGCAGCATCAGGACGGCCCGGATCGGGTCGGAAAGGAGACCGCGGCATGACGCGCGTATTGATCGTGGAGGATGACAGCGACATCCGCGCCATGCTGGCCCGGGGACTCGAGGCCGAAGGCTTCTCGGTCGGCGTCGCCGGCTGCGTCGACGACGCCCTGGCGGCGGCTCGGGCCGATTCACCCGAAGCCGTGGTGCTCGACATCACCTTGCCGGACGGGTCGGGCCACGATGTCTGCCGCTCGCTGCGCGAAGGCGGCTATCCGGGACCGATTCTCTTCCTCTCGGCGCGCGACGAGGTCCGCGACCGGGCCGAGGGGCTGGCGCTCGGCGCCGACGACTACATCGTGAAGCCCTTCGTCTTCGACGAATTGCTGGCCCGGCTCCAGACCCATCTCCTGCGCCGCAAGGCGTCGGAGGAGCCGCGCACCATCGTGACGGCCGGGAAGCTCGTCCTCGATCTCAACATCCGGCAGGTCGGATTCCTGGATGCGACGGCGCGCCTCACCCCCCGCGAGGCGGAACTGCTCGCCCTGCTCATGGACAACGCCAACCATCCGGTGACGCGGGGCGACATCTTCGACAAGCTCTGGGCCGGCCAGGGCGGCCTGTCGCTGAATGTCGTCGATGTCTACGTGGGTTACCTGCGCACGAAGCTCTCCGACTTCGTCCGCCTCGGCGGTCCGGTCATCGTCACCGTCCGGGGACGGGGCTTCATGCTGGACCTGAAAGGTCAGGATTTCCGGCACTGAGCCCGGATTTCCGGCACCGAGGCGGCACCCCGCGTTAACGCCGGCCGCGGATTCGCAGGGGTCGATGGGAGAAACCGGCAATTTAGCGCTTGAACTGCCGAGCCAAATTGTCGATATCACTCCGGCGACAGAAACCACTGCGCCGTCAGTGTCTTACGATCTTCTTATGGGATCGGGATGCTGCTGACGTTCAGAAGAAACCTTCAGGAGAAACACCATGACCTGGGCTGCCCCCATCGTTTCCGAGATCTGCGTCGGCATGGAAGTCACCAGCTACGAGTCCGCCGAGATCGACACCTTCAACTGATCTCTCGCAACTGAGATTCGTTGAACCCGAGGGTTCTTGAGGCAGCGTCGGTTTCCCCATGCATGTCCTGATCCTCGGTTCGGCCGCGGGCGGCGGCCTTCCCCAGTGGAATTGCCGCTGCCCGATCTGCGCCCTCGCCCGTGAGGACGCCACCCGCGTCAGGCCGCGGACCCAGTCGAGCATCGCCGTCTCCCCCGATGGGGAACGCTGGCTCCTGGTGAACGCCTCCCCGGATATCCGCCAGCAATTGTTCGACAATCCCGCGATGCATCCGCGCGAAGGCCTGCGCCATTCGCCGATCCACGCGGTTCTGCTGACCAACGGCGACGTCGACCACGTCGCCGGGCTGCTGACGCTGCGCGAGGGGCAGCCCTTCACGCTCTACGGCACCGCCGGCATCCTCGACTCGGTCAATGCCAACCGGGTCTTCGACGTGATGGCGTCGGGCGTGGTCGCGCGCGAACCGATCGCCCTCGACCGCAGTTTCGAGCCGGTGCCCGGCCTGACGGTGACGCTGTTCGCCGTACCCGGCAAGGTGCCGCTCTGGCTCGAGGACGAGACCCTGGAACTCGGCGCCGAGACCGAGACCACCGTGGGGGCGATGATCGAATCGAACGGGCGCCGCCTCGCCTACATCCCCGGCTGTGCCCGCGTCACCGAGGGGCTGAAGGCCCGGATCGGCGGTGTCGAGGCCCTGCTGTTCGATGGAACCGTTCTCCTCGACGACGACATGATCCGGGCCGGTGTCGGCACCAAGACCGGGTGGCGCATGGGGCACGTGCCCATGACCGGCGAGGGCGGTTCCATCGCGGCGCTCGCCGACGTGGCCATCGGGCACCGGGTCTTCGTTCACATCAACAACACCAACCCGGTGCTGGTGGAAGGCTCGGACGAGCGCCGCCGGGTCGAGTCCGAGGGCTGGACCGTGGCCCATGACGGTTTGACGCTCGACCTTTCGTGACGCGTCCGGCTGGCAATTTAGTGCCGGCACCATACATTGTGTCCGATTGAATTGCGTGATCTGAGCCGATCCCTTCACGGCTCGGTCCGCAAAGGATAAGAAAAGTTCCTAAAACCGACCCCGCAGATCCGCGAGCCACGCCATGACCGCGCCCTTTCCGACCCCGAAGACCGACGAGGCGCAGCGCCTGCTCTCGCCTGAGGAATTGGAGGCGGCGCTTCGCGACATCGGCGCGCGCCGCTACCACAACCTGCACCCGTTTCATCGCCTGCTGCACGACGGCAAGCTGAACAAGGATCAGGTCCGGGCCTGGGCGCTCAATCGCTACTATTACCAGGCGATGATCCCGGTGAAGGACGCCGCCGTGCTGGCTCGCATGACCGACGCGTCCCTGCGCCGGGTCTGGCGCCAGCGCATCGTCGATCATGACGGCGATGCGCCCGGCGATGGCGGCATTGAACGTTGGCTGAAGCTCGCCGAGGGCGTCGGCTTCGCACGCGACTACGTGGAATCCACGCAAGGGATCCTGTCGGCGACCCGCTTCTCGGTCGACGCCTACGTGCATTTCGTGAAGGAGCGTTCGCTGCTGGAGGCCATCGCCTCGTCGCTGACCGAGATGTTCTCGCCGACCATCATCTCCGAGCGCGTCGCCGGGATGCTGAAGAACTACGATTTCATCACCAAGGACACGCTGGCTTATTTCGACAAGCGTCTGACCCAGGCGCCGCGGGATGCCGACTTTGCCATCGCGTATGTCAAGGAGCACGCCACCACGCCGGCGTTGCAGCGTCAGGCGATGGACGCCCTGACCTTCAAGTGCAACGTGCTGTGGACTCAGCTCGACGCCCTGTACTTCGCCTACGTCGCCCCCGGCATGATTCCGCCGGATGCCTGGACGCCGGGCGCCGGCCTGGTGCCGGAGCGGGCGATCTCTCAGGCGGCCGGCACCGGCACGGTCACGGCCCACGACGTGCCGCGCCTACCCCGCGGCGTGCGCCTGCGCCATGACGCCGTGCGCGATCAGTACGTCCTGCTGGCGCCCGAGCGAACCTTCGACCTCGACGCCAACGCGGTGGCGGTTCTCGAACTGGTCGACGGCCAGCGCAGCGTGCGCGACATCGCCACCCTGCTCGGCGAGAAGTTCACGGCGGACCCCGCCGTGATCGAGGCCGACATCCTCGTGATGCTGAACGATCTGGCCACGAAACGGGTTCTGGAGCGATGAACGCGATCACGCCGAACGTCCCCACTCTGCCCGCACCGGTCGGGCTCCTGGCGGAGCTCACCCATCGCTGCCCCCTGCGCTGTCCCTATTGCTCGAATCCGCTCGAACTCGATCGGCGCTCGGGCGAACTCGACACCGCCACGTGGCAGCGGGTGCTGACGGAAGCGGCGGGCCTCGGCGTGCTCCATGTCCATCTCTCCGGCGGCGAGCCGACGGCCCGCAACGACATCGTCGAGATCACCCAGACCTGCGCCAAGCTCGGGCTCTACTCCAACCTCATCACCTCCGGCGTCGGCGGCGCGCTCGCCAAGCTCGACGCCTTGTATGACGTAGGTCTGGACCACGTGCAGCTCTCGGTTCAGGGCGTCGATGCCGCCAACGCCGAGAAGATCGGCGGCCTCAAGAATGCCCAGCCGCAGAAATTCGCCTTCGCCGAGCGGGTGACTCACCTCGGCCTGCCGCTGACGCTGAATTCGGTGATCCACCGGGGTAACATTCATGAGGTCGAGGGCTTCATCGACCTCGCGGTCAAGCTCGGGGCCAAGCGCCTGGAGGTCGCCCACACCCAGTATTACGGCTGGGCCTACGTGAACCGTGCCGCCCTGATGCCGAACAAGGCCGAGGTCGATCGCTCGATCCGGATCGTCGAGGCCGCTCGCGAGCGCCTCAAGGGGCAGCTCGTCATCGATCTGGTGGTGCCGGACTACTACGCGAAATACCCCAAGGCCTGCGCCGGCGGCTGGGGCCGCAAGCTCATGAACGTGACGCCGCAGGGTAAGGTGCTGCCGTGCCACGCGGCCGAGACGATCCCGAACCTCGAATTCTGGTACGTGTCCGATCATTCGCTCGGGGATATCTGGGCGCATTCGCCGGCTTTCACGGCCTATCGGGGTACGGACTGGATGCAGGAGCCCTGCCGCTCTTGCGACCGGAGGGAGAAGGATTGGGGCGGCTGCCGCTGCCAGGCCCTGGCACTCGCCGGGGATGCGGCGGCGACCGACCCGGCCTGCTCGCTCTCGCCTCTCCACGCCAAGGTGCGGGACCTCGCCGTCGAAGAGGCGGCCGAGACCCCGCCCGACTACGTCTACCGGACCATCGGCAGTAACGTGCAGCCCAATGTGCGTACGCCGCTGAATGAGGAAGCGCCGCTTTGAAGCCCGTCACACTTGCCGCGTTGCTGATGCTCGCAGGCGCACCCGCCCTCGCCCAGACCGCGCCGGCCACGCCCGCGAGTCCCGAGGTGCCTGCCGTCACCAAGACCAACACCACGACGGCGCCCAATGCCTCGGACCTGCTCTTCGAGCAGCCGCAAATGAAGAATGTCCCGCCCGGAACGAGCCTGACCTACACCTACCTGCGCCGCAGCGGCATCTCGAAGGGGCCGTTCGGACCGCCGCTCGACGATACCATCAAGCTCGGCATCGAGCCGGGCAACGCCGCCGAGAACCGCAACATCCGGGTGCAGATGTTTTCCGGAGCCAACCGTTTCCCGGCCGGCCCGTTCGAGGACATGCCGGGCAACCCGGTGATGACGCTCTTCCTCGAGCATCACCTGATGGATCTCGCCCGCGTGCTGATGGCCAACCCGCGCTACATCAAGAACGCGATCCGCAAGGGCCTGCGCGACAACGCCACCGTGACGCCGACGCAGGTCGACTATAAAGGCCGGAAGGTGGACGCTTGGCGCATCACGACCCAGCCCTTCGTCGGCGACAAGATGAAGGAGCGTATGCGTGGCTTCGAGAACCTGACCTATACCTTCGTCACGTCCGACGCGGTCCCGGGCGAGTTGGTCTCGATCGAAGCCTCGTCCAAGAACGCCGAGGGCGGCGAACTCCTGCAAGAGAACCTGACCTATGATCAGAACGCTGGTTAAGCTCTCCCGCGGCGTGGCCGCCGGGGCCTGCGCCGTCGCGTTCCTGGCCGGACCTTTGGCCGCCGCCGAGCTCGAGAACGACTATCCCACCGAGGCGCGCGCCGATTACATCTTCGGTTGCATGGCCGCCAACGGGCAGTCGCGCGAATCCCTGTCGCGCTGCTCCTGCTCCCTCGATGCCCTCGCGTCGCTGCTGTCCTACGACAAGTACGTCCAGGCCAGCACGGTGCTGTCGCTGCGCCAGGGCATCGGCCAGCGCACCACCCAGTTCAAATCGACGAAGGTGTTCGACGACCAGGTCGCCGACCTGCGCCGGGCCCAGGCCGAGGCCGAGATCCGCTGTTATCGCGGCGGGACCTGACGGGCGCACGGTGCCGCTCGCACGCGCTGGAATCTCGGCCCATGCGGGTCGGCGCGTCGAGAGAAACCGGGGTGGTGCCCCAGCGTCTTGGGGTGCCGCCCATGGTTGCCGACAATGAAGGATCGTCCTGAGAGGCGTATGCTCCAGTAACGGTCGGCGTAACCGGATGTCGGCCCCACGTATGCGCCGCGACGCCCCCAGACGTTCGGGGTCGCGGCAAGAGCCGAAGACCGGGCTGACGGAACGCCGTGGTCCGCGATCGACTGCCTCCGGCGTTGCTCCGGCCCCGCATTGCGTTCAAAGACAGCGGCATCCCGGTCGATCGTGCGGCGTGCCCGCCCCGGCCGCTCCGACCGTGAGAGTCCCGTGCCCCCAGATCTGCCGGCTTCGCTGACGACGCTCCTGCCCGATCTCGGGCGGCGGGTGCTCGTGATGGGCATCCTCAACGTCACACCCGATTCGTTTTCCGATGGCGGTCGGTTCGCGGACCTCGATCCCGCGCGCGCTCAAGCCGAGGCACTTGTGGCGGAGGGAGCGGCCCTGGTCGATATCGGCGGAGAATCCACCCGCCCCGGCCACGTGCCGGTCTCGGCCGAGGAGGAGCAGGCCCGGATCCTCCCGGTGATCCGCGATCTCGCCCCGCGCCTGCCGGTGCCGATTTCCATCGATACCTACAAGGCCTCGACGGCGCGCGTGGCGCTGGAGGCCGGCGCCCGCATCGTCAACGACGTCTGGGGCCTGCAACGGGAGCCCGACATCGCCCGAGTCGCGGCCGATCACGGCGCGCCCGTGATGGTGATGCACAACCGCGAGAGCATCGACGCGTCGATCGACATCGTGGCCGACATGCTGCGGTTTTTCGAACGCTCGCTGACGATCGCCCGGGCGGCCGGCATTCCGGACCGCGACATCGTGCTCGATCCCGGCATCGGATTCGGCAAGAGCTGGGAGCAGCATCTCGAAGCCCTTCGGCGCCTGCCCGAGATCGTTGCCCTGGGCTACCCGGTCCTCGTCGGGGTCTCGCGCAAGTCGCTGCTCGGGCGCCTGCACGATGCCGAGACCCGCCCGGTGGACCGGCTGTTCGGCTCCATCGGCAGCCACGTCCTGGCGGCGACGCTCGGGGCACAGATCGTGCGCGTCCACGATGTGCGACCCCATGTCGATGCCCTTCGGGTGGTCGATGCCGTGCTTCGGAGGCCCGCATGAGCGACCGCATCCTCGTCACCCGCATCGCGGTCTTCGCCTATCATGGTCTCCTGGCCGAGGAGGCCCGCCTCGGTCAGCGCTTCTACATCTCCCTCGATTGCCGGCTCGATCTCTCTCCCGCCGGCCGGTCCGACGACGTCGCCCGGACCGTGAGCTATGCCGATCTCACCGAGATCGTCACCCGCATCGCCACCGAGCGGCGCTTCGCCCTGATCGAGGCGCTGGCCGAGGCGATTGCCGAAGACATCCTGGGCCAGCACCCGGCCATCACCGAAGTTCGGGTGCGGGTGGACAAGCCGAGCGCTCCCGTGCCGGCGGTGATCGAGGGTGTCGCCATCGAGATCGTCCGAACGCGGGCGGGCGGCCGATGACGGCCGCGGACACGTTGGCGCACGCGGCTTATCTAGGCCTCGGCAGCAATCTTGGCGACAAGGCCGCGACCCTGGCCGACGCGGTGGCGCGACTCGCCGCGACGCCGGGTATCCGCGTGGTCGCGCGCTCCTCGAATTACCGCACGCCGCCCTGGGGCGACACCGATCAGGACTGGTTCCTGAACGCGGCCATCGGCGTCGAGACCACCCTGACGCCCCATGCGCTGCTGGAGGCGGGCCTGGCCATCGAGACGGCCATGGGGCGGGTCCGCGAGCGCCGCTGGGGGCCACGGGTGATCGATATCGACGTCCTGTCCTATGCGGGGGCCGCGATCTCCGACGAGCGCCTGGTGCTGCCGCACCGGTTCGTGCGCGAGCGCGCCTTCGTGCTGGTGCCGCTCGCCGAGATCGCACCGGACCTGCGCATCGGCCCCGAGACCGTGACGGAGGCCCTGGCGAAGCTCGACCCCACCGGAATCGAACGCGTCTAACCTGCGAGACGCCGGGACAGTCCGGAAACCACACGGGCGGCGGATTCTCTCCGCCGCCCGTGTGGTTCGTCAGGTCCGAGGGAGCCGCTTCAGGGCGCCGGGGTCTCGAGGAGCTTGTTGCCCTCTTCCTCCAGCAGCAACACGTCGTAATCCCGCAGGACCCGCTCGATATCGGTCCGACGCTTGCGCAGGATGGTGTTCAGTGTCCGCTTCCAGTCGTTCTCCTCCAGCCGCACGCCGAGCGCGATGCGGAAGGTGAGCGGCGGGCGGTCGGGTTCCTGCAACAGGGGTACGACGCTCATCGGCACGCCGCTCTGCTTGGCGAGCCAGCCAGCGGCGGGTCCCCACAGGATCGCGGCGTCGATGCGCTTCTCGGCGAGATCGGCGATGACCTCGGCCGAGACCGTCTGGTGCTTACGCGACGGATCGAGCTGGTAAGGTGCGTAGGCCTTCATCGCATTGATCAGGCCGACTTCGCCCATCCGGTTGACCGGCGGCGTACCGCCGATGACGCCGATCGACTTGCCCTTGAGCTTCGGATCGTCGAGACGCGTCACGTCGTCGAGTTCACCCTTGCGGGTGACCAGGGTGTAGGCGGAACGATAATAGGGATTGGAGTGCTGGACGAGTTCACCGCCGGCGGCCGAGCCGATGATGAGGTCGCACAGGCCGGTGCCGAGGGTGTTGCGGACGAAACCCGGCCCCTGCGTCAGCCAGTAATAGCGGATCTTGACCTTGAGTTCGTCGGCGATGATCGCCGCGATCTTGTTCTCGAAGCCGTCTTCCTTACGCTGCGAAAACGGCATGTTGCCCGGATCGCCACAGACCCGCAGCGTATCGGTCGTCACCAGATCCGGCAGCGATTGTGCCAAGGCGGGTCGCGCCCCTGCCGAGAGCAGCAGGAGCGCGAGCGCGACATGTGTCCGTATGCGTGAGCGGGTCATTAGCCGCCCAGGCACTCCTTCTCGGCCGCCTTGGCGGCATCGGGCTTGTCTTCCTTGTCGGTCGGGCGCACGCGCGGCATGGCGCCGGAGGCACGGGCCTTGAGGTAGACGTAGAGATCGTCAGCGTAGCACATGACGTTCTTGTTATCGCCGAAGGCCGGCATCACGCGCTCCTGGCCAGCCTGCGAGTCACGCTTGCCGCCCGCGAGGATGCCGATGAACTCCTCGTAGTTGATCGTCTTGAGCGAGTCCTTCAGGGCCGGAGCATAGGTCGAACCCATGGCGTCGGGGCCGTGGCAGACGTGGCACTCGGCATGATAGCGGCGGTAGCCCGAGTAGGCGTACCAGTCGAACTTCTTGCCGTCATTGGTGATGTGATAGGTCGGGTGACCCTCGGCGTCCTGATACTTTCCGTCCTCGACCTTCACGGCCGCGAACTTGTCGATCAGCTTCGAGTCCTTCTCGGACGCGTTGGGATCGAGCTGATTGGCGAGGGCCGGATCAGCCTTCTTCGCATCCTGGGCCTGCACGGCGAGCGTCGAGACCGACGCAAGGGCAATCGCTGCCGCGAGAGGACGGATGACGGCTTTGCTAATGGTGTACAACGACGTTTCTCCCAGGAACACCACGTCGGCTCACGAGCCGCGTGTTTCGCGTGTTGTTCTTCCAATTCTAATCATAAAGGTGCCGGCGCGGAAACCCGCGCCGGCACCCTTTGATCTACCGCTACGTGCGACCGATTAGTTCGGCAGCGAGAAGACGGTCAGCTGACCACCGAGGTTGGTGTAGTTCGAGAGGGCAGCGTAGCCACCCACCGCGCCGAGACCGGCGTTCGGGTCGGTCAGGCCGGCCGCGAGGCCGATGCCAGCCCAGCCACCGACACCCGACAGGATGCCGACGAACTGCTTGCCCTTGTGCTGGTAGGTCATCACGTTGCCGATGATGCCCGACGGGGTCTTGAACTTGTACAGTTCCTTACCGGTCTTGGAGTCGACGGCCTTCAGGTAGCCCTCGAGGGTACCGTAGAACACCACGTCACCGGCGGTGGCGAGAGCGCCCGACCACACCGAGAACTGCTCCTGGTTCGACCACTTGATCTTACCAGCGACGCCGTCCCAGGCGATGAAGTTACCCATGCCGCCGTGGCTGTTGGGAGCCGGGTACATGGCCAGCGTCGCGCCGACATAGGGCTGACCCGGGGTGTAGCTCACCCGGAACGGCTCGTAGTCCATGCAGACGTGGTTGGTAGGCACGTAGAACAGGTTGGTCTTGGGCGAGAACGCAGCAGGCTGCTGGTCCTTGGTCCCGAGAGCCGCGGGGCAGATACCCTTAGAGTTGGTATCTTCGCCGTTCTGCTCGGTGGAGTACTTGGCCTGGACGAGCGGACGACCGTAGGTCTTCGAGCCCTTGTCCATGTCGACCTTGGAGGCCCAGTTCACCACCGGATCGAACTTCTCGGCGACCAGGAGCTCGCCGGTGGCGCGATCGAGGGTGTAGCCGAAGCCGTTACGATCGAAGTGCGTCAGGAGCGGACGCTCCTTGCCGTCAACCTTCTGATCCGTGAGGATCATCTCGTTGATGCCGTCGTAATCCCACTCGTCGTGCGGGGTCATCTGGTAGACCCACTTGGCGGCGCCCGTGTCGGGGTTACGCGCCCAGATGGTCATGGACCACTTGTTGTCGCCCGGACGCTGCTTGGGGTTCCAGGTCGAGGGGTTGCCCGAACCGTAGTACATCAGGTCGAGCTTGGGATCGTAGGAGAACCAGCCCCAGGTGCAACCGCCGCCGGTCTTCCACTGATCGCCTTCCCAGGTCTTCAGCGAGGAGTCCTTGCCGACCGGCTTGCCGAGCGACGTGGTCTTCTCGGGGTCCATCAACATCTTGTCGTCGGGACCCTGGGAGTAGCCGCGCCAAGCCATCTTGCCCGTCTTGGAATCGTAGGCCGTGACGTGGCAGTTCACGCCGAACTCGCCACCGGAGATGCCGACGATGATCTTGTCCTTCACCGGGAGAACGGTGGCGGTGTTGGTCTCACCCTTCTTGGGGTCGCCGTTGACGACGGACCAGTTCACCTTGCCTGACTTGGCGTCGAGCGAGACGACGGTGGTGTCGGCCTGGTGCAGAATGATGTTGCCATCGGCATAGGCGAGGCCACGGTTGACCGTGTCACAGCACATCACCGGGATCACCGACGGGTCCTGCTTCGGCTCGTACTTCCAGACGATCACGCCGTCCTTGTCGAGGTCGAGAGCGTAGACGATGTTCGGGAAGGGGGTGTGAACGTACATCATGTTGCCGACGACGAGCGGGGAGCCCTCGTGGCCGCGCAGCACGCCGGTGGAGAAGGTCCAGGCGACCTGGAGCTGCTTCACGTTGCTGGCGTTGATCTGGTCGAGCTTCGAATAGCGCGTGTTGGCGTAATCGACGGTCTGAAGGACCTGCTCGGCCGGGTTGGCCGTGCGCTTCAGGACGTCTTCGTTGGCGAACGCCGTGGTCGAAGCGACCATGCCGGCGCCGAGTGCGAGAAGATGTACCGCTCTCATGGATTCCTCCGACAGATCTTACAGCTGCGATCCTACGGAAAATCCGCATGATCACGCTGTGATCTGACTGTTTGCGACAGGGATAGGTTCGCTACGGTAGCGGACGCCAAGTCCTTCGCTTCCCATCCTTGAGAGGATGGTTGCAAGAACCTTACGGTCAGGGGCCGCTATCCCTTTGCGGCGCCCCTCGAAACCGAAGCTTGAATGAACTCTAAGAAAAATTCCGCCGGCGTCAACTCGCTTGCGCGCCCTCTACCTGCGACACGCACAAGTCCTCGTGAATGATTCCAAGGGAACGACATGGCGCAGGCTGCGCAACATCATATGGTGCGGTGCAATACAGGCTGGCGCTAAGACAAAGAGTTTTTATCACCTTCCGACATCCTTCATGCGAGGGGTGCATGGGGCTGTCGCGAAAGCTTCTCTGGCATGCTTCCGGCACGCTGACCTTGGCGACGGTACGGTGGCATACCAAGCGTCTGCCAAGATCGGCGAGAGAAGTAGAACAATAATTCAGAAGGCGTGGCCGATGCGCCGGCCATCCGAGGAACTGAGCCGTTGCCGAATCTGCCCGAGTCGAGAGGTTTCGATGCGCGGTCTCGCCGCATCCGGTCGAGGAGTTCCGCCGGAGGCTTCGCGTCACGGGCGGGCCTTCGTGGGTCCGCCCTGAGAATCAGCCGGCGATGACGGTGGGGAATCGCTTCGCGAGATCCGTTCGGCGGGCCTCGATCCAAGACCGCTCGCGGCTGCCCCGGGCGATTTCGAGGGGGATGCTGCCCAGCAGCGTCGCCGGCCGGCCGGACACCAGCAGCAGCCGGTCGGCGATCTCGATAGCCTCCGCGACGTTGTGGGTGACCATCAGGACGCCCATCCGGGTGCGATCGACCGCCTCCACCACGAGGGCGCGCAGTGCTGCCGCGGACGTATCGTCGAGGGAGACGAAGGGCTCGTCCAGGATCAGGATGCCGGGCTTCTGCGCCAGCGCCCGCGCCAGAGAGACCCGCCGCGCCATTCCGAGCGACAACGCACCGGGATAGCGACTCCGCCACGGCGTAAGCCCGAGTGAGGCGAACAGCGCGTCGAGATCCTGCCGGCGCGCGGTGCGCGGCAGGGCGAGGCGGACATTCTGTTCCACCGTGCGCCACGGCAGCAGGCGCGGCTCCTGGAACGCCATGGCGATGCCGGCCTCGTCCGGGTGCGGCGTGACGCTGCCCTCGTAATCGGGGTCGAGGCCGAGGAGGATGCGCAGGGTCGTGGTCTTTCCGGCGCCCGAGGGGCCGATCAGGCAGGTGATCTGGCCGGCGGCGACGGAGAAGGCGAGATCGCGCACCGCCTCCACCGGTTCCGGACCGCCGGCACCGTAGACCTTGCGGGCGATGGCGACGCGCAGGGCCGCATCGCCGCGATCGGCCGAACCGCTCCCCTCAGCGCCAGCGTCGGACATAGGCTTCCAGTCGCTGCAGGATGAGGATGTCGATGGCGATCATCACGCTCATGAAGACGAGGCTGTAGCCGAGGATGGCCGCCACGTTCAGGCTCTGGACGAAGTAGTAGTTGATCGCGAAGCCGACCCCGTTCGGGCGCCCCAGAAGTTCGATCACCAGCACGATCTTCCAGGCCAGGGACAGGCCTGAGCGCGCCGCCGCCACCACGAAGGGCTGGAGTTGGGGCACCAGCACGTGGGCGATCCAGGTCCGCCGGTCGAAGCGGTAGGTCCGGGCCATCTCCTCCAATTGCGGATCGAGGCCGCGGGCGCCCTCGCGCAGGATCACGGCGACGTTCGGCAGCTTGTTGAGCACCACCGCGACGATCGCGGCCGCCTCGTTGAGGCCGACCCAGATGTAGGCCAGCACCGTGAGCACCAGGGCCGGGGTGTTCAGGAGGATGAGAAGCGGCGTGTCGAGGACGAGGTTGAGGCGGCGGGAGCGGCCGAGCGCGATGCCCAGCAGCACGCCCAGCGTCATCGCCAGGAAGAAGGAGATGCCCACCCGCGAGAGGGTGATGCCGACATTCCACCAGAGGTCGCCGCGCGCCGATTCCCGCGCGATGAAGTCCAGGATCGCGAGGGGGGGCGGCAGCAGCCGCGAGCCGGCAGCGGAGGCCGCGACCTGCCACCCGGCAAGGAGGATCAGCACGGAAACGAGGCGGGTGGCAAAGCCCATGGGTCAGGGCGTCATGGCGCCGGGGCCTCGGAGGGCGCGCGCCGCGCCCGGCGCCTCAGCCATTCCCGCCGCCATCGAAATAGAGGCCCGGCGGAAGGGTCGCGCCCGGCCCGACCAGGCGTTCGCCGCCCAGGCGCGCCATCACGCCGAACAGCTTCTCGCCGTCAGACCGCTCGGTCGCCAGCGGCCGGCGCGGGATGCCGGCGAGAAAGTCGCGCTTCAGGGCCTGGAAGGTGGCCTCGTCGTCCGCCGCCATCAGGGGGCGCACCACGTCCCATGCCTTCGGATCGTTGGCGAGCGCCTCCTTGGCGGCCTTGGAGGCACGGGCGAAGCCCTCGACGGTTTCCGGCTTCTCCTTCACGGTCTCGCCGTCGAGGAGGTAGCCGATCAGCGCCATCGAGCCGGTGGCGCCAAAGGCCCGCATGATGTCGTCCGAGCCGATGAGGCGGCGGAAGCCCTTGGGCTCGAGGCGGGCGCAGTAGGTCCAGTACAGCAGCCCGGCATCGAGCTCGCCCTGCTCGAGCTTCAGCGCCAGCAGCGGCGGAGCGCCGAAGGCGAGATCGGCCTGGGTCTCGAGGTCGATCCCGGCGGTGTCCCGGGCCTGCGCCTTCAGCAGCAGCCAGTTCTTGTCGAGGGGGCCGCCGGCGACCCCGAGGCGCTTGCCCTTGAGGTCGGCGAGCGTCCGGATCGGGCTGTCGCCCGGAACCATCAGGGAGCCCTCGGTGGTCGAGTAGGGAAAGAAGCGGATCGACCGGCCTTCGTTGCCGAGGCGCGCCGCCCAGAGCAGGTCGCCCACGATGGTGTCGACCTGACCGCCCAGGAAAGCGATCCGCGCGGCGTCGTTGCCGGCGAGCTTGACCACGTCGAGGGTGAAGCCATTGGCGCTGTCGAGCCCGCGGGCCTTGATCACCGCGGTTTCCCAGGACACCGTCCCGAACGGCAGGCTCCCGACCCGGAACGTCGACGCGGCTGCGCGGGCCGGCCTGGCGAGGCCGAAAGGCAGGGGCCAGAGAGCCGCCGTCGCGAGCAGTGCGCGCCGTGACAGCATGAGGGACTCTCCCTGAATTCTCGGTCGAACGTCCGGTCTGTCCCGAGAGGGCCGGCGCTGGTTGGCGCTCTTCATAGGAGTTCGGGTGGAGAGCGTCCACTGGCCGATCGGGCGGGTGCCGGAGGCCGATGGTCGCCCCCGGGGGCTTTCGGTCGACGCCTCGGACCGAATTCAGTGGGTCCGGACCACCTTGCATGCTTCAGGAGTGCGGCGCAGGCTGCCCTGAAATCTTACCGGGAGGAACGGAATCATGGCCGGAACACGGGACGACGTCATCGACGACGCAACGATCACGGCGCGGCTCGCCGAGGAACTGCCGGCCTGGCGCCTCGACGAGGGCTGGATCAAGCGGACCTACAAGACCGCGGGCTGGAAGAGCACGCTGATGGTGATCAACACGGTGGGGCACCTCGCCGAGGCCGCCTGGCATCACCCGGACATCACCGCCTCCTATGCGTGGGTCGAGGTGCGGCTGACCAACCACGCCGCCAAGGGCGTCACCGAGAAGGATTTCGCCCTCGCCGCCAAGATCGAGGAGGTCGTGGGGTGGCAGCCCGGAACCGAGGGTGGAGCCCTGGAGGGCACCCCGACCGACCCGCGCTTCGCCTACATCAAGCACGACCGGTAGCCCGACCGCGCAGCGGGCGGTTCAGTCCGCCTGCTTCACCCGGCGGCACTCGGTCTTGAGGTAGCTGGTCTTGCCGACCTCGTCCCGCAGGTCGGTGCGGGCGATGATCTCCTGCCAGCCGTTGGTGCAACCGAGTTCGTTGGAGACGCGGACCTTGCGGACTTCGCTCGCCCGGTCGTCGGTGCAGCCCTCGATCGGGATGCCGTTGGCGCAGACGAGGACCACGGCGATGAAGGCGTTCATGGGGGGCTTTCCTGGGGGGCTCCGACACGGCTCGGATACGGTACGCCCGCGCCAGGCCTCGGGTCTCACCCGATCGTGAGAATGTGATCGGCCGAGAAATCCCGGCCTTCGACCGGGTTGGCGACCCAGCGGGTGCGGCCGACCCGCAGGTCGTGCCCGGCATGGAAATGCCCCGAGACCCAGAGGTCGGGCCGCGCCGCCTCGGGGAGGTCTTCCAGCACGGTGGTGGCGTAGAAGGCCGGGACCCACCACGGGACGCCGGGCACGTGGCGGAACGCATCCGCTGCCCGCGGACTCGCCGGATGGTGCGTGATGCAGACCGTCGGGCCGTCATGGGGCTGCGACAGGGCGGCGATCAGCAGGGCGCGCTCCTCCGCATGGGCCGCCATCGCGTCGGCCGGCGACCAGACCGAGCCGTCGCCGTTGCGGATCGAACCCCGGAACTCGCGTGAGCCGGTCACCGGGTCGGTCATGCGCGCGGCTGCGAACGCGACCGGGTCCGGGGGATGGTCCGGCACCGTCTCGTCGAGCCAGCGACCGGCCAGCGACCAGTCGCTCCACAGGGTGGTTCCGACGAAGCGGACGCCGTCGAGGAGGATGGACGAAGCCCGCTGGAGCAGGTGGATCGCCGCGCCCGCCCGGTTCAGCCGCGCCACCTCGGCCTCCAGGGCCTTGAGGAGGTCCGGCGCGGTGCGCCCGTCCCCGGTCGGCGCATAATGCTCGTGGTTGCCCGGGACCAGGACGATCGGACGGCCCTGCGCCAGGGCCAGCAGCGCCGCGAGCCCCGATTCGGGCCGTCCCTCGTGCAGGTCGCCGGGGCAGACCAGGACGTCGAAGGGCGCACCCGGGCGCGGGATGACCTCGAGGCGACGGCGTTCCAGGTGCAGGTCGGAGATCGGGAACAGGCGCATGACGGCGCGGAACCTCTCAGGGAAGCGATGAACCGGATTCGGTTTCGGGCGCGGCTTTGGCCGCCCGCCATTCCGCCCGCGCCGCCTTCAGGATGTCGCTGGCCGAATCGGCATTGAGGATGGCGATGCCGGCAGCCGCGATCAGGTCCGGCCAGGCTGACAGGGTCAGGGCGGTGGCGAGACCGGCGGCGATGATGGCGAGGTTGGCGAAGGCGTCGTTGCGGGCCGAGAGGTAGGCCGCCCGGGTCAGGCTGCCGCCGCCCGAGCGGTGGCGGCTCAGCATCATCGCGCAGGTGAGGTTCACCGCCAGCGCGCCGAGGCCGGTGAGCGTGAGCGGCACCGGGGCGGGTGGCGCCATCGTGGCGAACTTCGCCCAGGCCGCATAGGCCGTGGCAAGCGCGGGCAGCAGCAGGATGCCGGCCATCACCGCCCCGAGGCGGGCCCGGTTGCGCACGCTCCAGCCGATCCCGGCGAAGATCAGCAGGTTGATTGCCGCATCCTCCAGGAAGTCGAGGCTGTCGGCGATCAGCGCCAGCGAACCGATCGCCAGCGCGACGCTGATCTCGACGGCGAAATACCCGAGATTCAATCCCGCGACGCGGGCGACGACCGGGCGCAGGGTGGCGGAGGGGGTGGCGGGCACGGAACGCTGCTCGACTGGAGGTGGCGGAGGGGTGATCGCGCGGGCGCAAGGCTCGCGGTTGGTCGGGACCTCCGCCCGGTGACGCCCTCCTTGACGCGAGAGGCGTCCCCCTGTCGAGACCTCGTGCGAAGCGTTGCTTGTCGACCCTCGGCTTTTCGCGAGGCTGATACTGGATTTGGCCCGCCGCCTGTGCGAGGCGAAAAGCCAAGCCGTCCGACAGCGACGCTGCAAGACACTCACGCCGCACGCGATCGTCGTGCCACCAATCGCGATCAGGGAAAAACGCCGATGATGCCCGAACTGCGCGTCCTGTACTTCGAGGACCTCGAACTCGGTTTGTCCGAGACGCTGAACAAGGTCATCGCCTCCTCCGACGTGGTGGGTTTCGCCGAGATCACCGGCGACCGCAACCCGATCCACCTCTCCGAACACTTCGCGGCCCGCACGCCCTTCGGCACCCGCATCGCCCACGGCCTCTACACCGCGGGCCTGATCTCGGCGGTGCTCGGCACCCGCCTGCCGGGCCCCGGCGCCATCTACATCAGCCAGACCCTGAACTTTCGGGCACCGGTTCGCATCGGCGATACGGTCCAGGTCACCGTCGAGGTGGCCGAACTGGTGCCGGAGCGCCGCCGGGCGCGCCTGAAATGCACCTGCTCGGTGGCCGGCGAGGTCGTCCTCGACGGCGAGGCCCTGGTGAAGGTGCCGACCAAGGCCGAGGCCGATCCGCTCGCGGTGCGCATGGGTGGACGTCCGGCGGGCGCCTGACCCCGCCTTGAGCGCCGCCCCCACGCCGGTCGCCATCGACGATCCCGCCGATCCGCGCCTCGCGCCCTATACGGCGATGCGCGAGCGCGACCTCGTCGGGCGCGCCGGCCGCTTCATCGTCGAGGGCGAGGTAACCCTGCGGGTCATGCTCTCGGGGAGGGCGCGCTTCGGGCTCGAATCGGTCCTGCTCGCGCCGGAGCGGCTCGACGGCCTCGAAGAAGTCCTGCGTCGCCTGCCCGAGGGGGTGCCGCTCTACACGGCGACGAAGCCGGTGATGAGCGCGATCACCGGCTTTCCCATCCATCGGGGCGTGCTCGCGGTCGGCCTGCGCGGACCCGAGGTCGAGCCGGATTTGCCGCCCGCGCCCGCATCCGTCCTGGTGATCGGCCTCGTCGGCCTGACCAACCACGACAATGTCGGCGGCCTGTTGCGCAACGCGGCCGCATTCGGCGCCGACGCGGTCCTGCTCGATGCGGCCACCTGCGATCCGCTCTACCGCAAGGCGATCCGGGTCTCGGCCGGCGCAGCCCTGACGGTGCCGTTCCGCCGCCTGGACGATGCCGACGCGCTCCTGGCCTACGCGGATCGTCACGGGCTGACCCCGCTCGCCCTCAGCCCGGGCGGTGGCGAAATCCTGTCCGGTCTGGCCCGCCCGAACCGCACCCTGCTGATCCTCGGCACCGAGGGGCCAGGTCTTCCGCCGGCTCTGATGGCGCGCCTGCGCACCGTGCGCATCCCCATGGCGGCCGATTTCGACTCGCTCAACGTCGCCACGGCGGGCGCCATCGCGCTCCACCACCTGACAACCTCGCGCTGAGCGCCGAACGAATACGGCGCCGACACCACGATGACGCGCGATCAGGATGACGCGGGACCACGATTACGCGCGACATTGCGCCCCCATTGCCGCACGCGCTGCTACGGTCAAGATTACGCGCACGGCTTTCGAGCCCTGGACGGACCATCGTTCCGCGCCACATGGCAGGGGTGAGGGCGCAGACGAAGGAGTAGGTAGCGTTGTTGCAGTCACGGGATGGCTTGCGGACCTTGTCCGGACGCCGCGTCATCATCGTCGGCGCCGGTCCCGGCGGCCTCGCCACCGCCCTCCTCCTGGCCCGAGCGGGCGTTCACGTCACGCTGCTGGAGAAGGATCCGGCGGTGGGCGGCCGCACCAAGACCATCGAGGCTCCGGGCGGCTTCCGCTTCGATATCGGGCCGACCTTCTTCCTCTATCCCCAGATTCTCGCCGACATCTTCGAGACCTGCGGCGAGCGCCTCGAGGACCACGTCAAGCTCGAGCGGCTCGATCCGCAATACCATCTCGTGTTCGAGGCCGGCGGCGAGATCCGCGCCACCAACGACATGGACCGGCTCGAGGCCGAGGTGGCGCGCATCGCGCCGGACGACGCCAAGAACGTGCGCAAGTTCTTCGCCGACAACCGGGTCAAGCTGAAGTTCTTCAAGCCGGTGCTGGAGCAGGCCTTCCACACCCTGCGGGCCATGGCGTCCCCGGCGATGATCGCCGCCCTGCCCCATCTCCATCCGGGCCGCAGCGTCGACAAGGACCTGCAACGCTACTTCAAGGACCCGCGCGTCCGCCTCGCCTTCGCGTTCCAGACCAAATACCTCGGCATGTCGCCGTTCCGATGCCCGAGCCTGTTCACCATCCTGTCATTCCTCGAATACGAGCATGGTGTCTACCATCCGGTCGGCGGCTGCGGCGCGGTCTCCGAGGCCATGGCGGGGCTCGCCCGCCGCATGGGCGTCGATATCCGGCTCGGGGCCGGCGTCGATCGGGTGCTGTTCGAAGGCAAGCGCGCCAGCGGGGTCGTCTGCAACGGCGAGACGATCCATGCCGACGCGGTGGTCATCAACGGCGACTTCGCCAAGGTCATCCAGGATCTGGTGCCGCAGGAGCATCGCCCGCGCTGGCGCGATGCCAAGATCGCCAAGGCGCGCCTCTCCTGCTCGACCTTCATGCTGTATCTCGGCCTCGACGGGCCGATGCCAGAGGCGCTCGGCCATCACACCATCCTGCTGTCGGAGGATTACGCCCGCAACATCCGGGAGATCACCGACGGCATCCTGCCGATGCAGCCCTCCCTCTACGTGCAGCATGCGGGCTTCACCGACGGCGGCATGGCGCCTCCCGGTCAGACCAGCCTCTACGTTCTGGTTCCGGTTCCGAACCTCAAGGCGGGCATCGACTGGAGCGGGCTGCGGGAGACCTATCGCCAACTCGTCCTCGACCGCCTGAAACTGCTCGGGCTCGGCGATATCGAATCACGCATCCGCTACGAGCGCATCGTCGATCCGACCGAGTGGCGCGACGACTTCTTCGTGCACGAGGGCGCCACCTTCAATCTCGCGCACGACCTAATGCAGATGCTTTACTTCCGGCCGCACAATCGCTTCGGGCCGGGGCTCTATCTCGTCGGCGGCGGCACCCATCCGGGCTCCGGCCTGCCGGTGATCTACGAGGGCGCGCGCATCACCGCCCGCCTCCTCATCGAGGAACTCTCCGCAGGGCGCGTCGGCGCGACGAGCGCGGGCATCCCCACCACCGCCCCGCTCGCCGCCTCGGGCGACGCCTCTTGAGGCGCTCGGCCCGGCTCCTGTCGCAGGCCTCGGCGGGCGTCTGCGCTCTTTGTCTCGGCGCGGGTGCAGCGCCGGCCGCCACCGTGGCGGTGGAGGTCGAAGGCATAGAACCCGCCGGCCTGCTCTCGGTCGCCCTGTGCCAGGACGGCCTGACCGAGGCCGATTGCCAGACGGGACAGCAGGCCCCACCCCAGGCCGTGGCGCAGCGCTTCGTGTTCGCGAATGTGGCGCCCGGGGTCTACGCGGCTGTCGCCTATCAGGACAGCAACGGCAACGGCCGCCTCGATCGCACCGGCCTCGGCCTGCCGCTCGAGCCCTACGGGTTCTCCGGCGAGACCGCCCGCTCCGCACGCCCGGACTTCGCGCGCGCGCGCTTCTCCGTGCGCGAGCCCGGCGCGACCGTCCGGGTCCGCCTGTCGCGCGCCCTGCCCCGCCGCTGAGAACCGCGTGAGCGCCCGTTCCGAGCCGCTCCTGCGGGTGGCCGGCGCCGCCCTCGCCTATCGGGGCACCCCGGTGCTGGAGGGCGTCGATCTGACCCTCGGCGCCGGCGAGACCCTCGCCCTGCTCGGACCCAACGGCGCCGGCAAGACCTCGCTGATGCGCCTCATCGCCGGTCGTCTGGCCCCGCAGGTCGGCACCGTCCGCTTCGCCGGCGACGATCCGCATCGCAGTCCGGCCGCCCGGCGGGCCATCGGTTGGGTGCCGCAGGAGATCGCGCTGTATCCCCGCCTGTCGGTGGCCGAAAACCTGTCGGTGTTCGCCCAGCTCGCGGGGGTCGGGCGGCGCGAGCGGGCGGAGGCGGTGGCCCGCGGGCTTTCGCTCTGCGCGCTTGCCGAGGTCGCCAAGCGCCCGGTCGGCCTGCTCTCCGGCGGTTACCAGCGCCGGGTCAACATCGCCGCCAGCCTGATGGCGCGGCCCCGCCTCGTCCTCCTCGACGAGCCGACGCAGGGGGTCGACCTTCATGCACGGGCGGCGATCCACGCCGTACTCGGGCGCCTGCGTGAAGCGGGCACAGCCCTCATGGTGGCCACCCACGACTTCGCCGAGGCCGAGCGCTTGGCCGACCGGGTCGTCATCCTGGCCCGGGGCCGGATCGTCACCGACGGACGCCTGGCCGAACTCCTGGCGCGCCTCCGCGCCGATGCGCCCGAGCACGAGGCGGCCCTGGTCGCCCCCGCCGACGCGGCAGCGGAGGCGGTGCTGCGCCGGACCGGCTTCCTGCCCGTGGATACCGGCTCGACTTGGCGGGCACGCCGGCTTTCCGACACGCCGCGCGATGGCGCCGACCTGCTCGCCGCCCTCCGGGATGCCGGGGTGCCGATCGCCGAGATCCGCATCCGCGCGCCCGGCCTGGAGGCAGTTTATCGCGATGCGTTGGCGCAGTCCTCGGCGCAGGCCGGCGACGGGGCCGTCGCGCGGGAGCGCACCGCATGATCTCGGCCGCCTTCCGCGTGATGCTGCTCGGGCTGGTGCGCGACCGCGCCGCCCTGGTGATGGCCTTCGTGCTGCCCACCGTGATCTTCGTGATCTTCGCCGCGATCTTCTCCGGCGCTTTGGGCGACCGCATCCGCATCCATCTCGGCCTGCTCGACCTTGCGCGGACGCCGACGACGCAGCGCCTGATGCAGGCCCTGGAGGCGGATCCGTCCTTGCGGGTCGGGCGCCTCTCCGCCACCGATCTCGACGGCGCGCTCGCGGCGGTGCGGCGCGGCGAGGTCGATGTCGCCCTGGTGCTGCGCGGCGACCTCGAGGCCGGCTCGCCGGGAGGTGCTTCGACGCGCGCCGACCAGCCCGTGGTGCTGATCGAGAACCCCGCCAAAGCGCTGGCGACCCCGATCGCCCTCGGCCAACTCCAGCGCGTCCTCAACGAGGCCCTGCCGGACGTGGTCCTGGCCCGGATCGTCGCCGACGTGGAGCGTTCGGGCAAGATCGGTCCGGACGAGCGCGCCTTCCTCAACCAGGCCTTCGCGGAGCAGCGCGCCCGCAAGGAGCCGTTCTCCTTCGCCACCCTGGTCGAGCGGCGCAGCACCGCTTCCGGCGGCACCAACGACCGCGTCAGCTACTACGCGGGCGCGATCACCGCCGTCTTCCTGCTCTTCGCCGCCATGCAGGGCGCCCTCTCCCTCGTCGACGAGCGCCAGTCGGGCCTCGCCGACCGTCTGATGGCGGGGCCCGGCGGCCTCGCCGTGGTGGTGCTGGGCAAGTTCCTGTTCCTGGTCGGCCAGGGCCTGGTCCAGGCCGGCCTGATCTTCAGCGCCGCCGCCCTGCTGCACGGAGTCGACATCCTGCCCCACCTGGGTGCCTGGCTGGTGACCTCGCTGCTGGTCTCCGCCATGGCCGCCGGCCTCGCGCTGGCCGCCTGCGCGGCCTCGGCCACACGCCAGCAGGCGCATCTGGCCGCCACCTTCGGCGTGCTGCTGCTGTCGGCAGTGGGCGGCAGCATGGTGCCCCGCTTCCTGATGCCGCCCTGGCTGCAGCAGGCCGGCTGGCTGACCCCCAACGCCTGGGCGATCGAGGGCTACCAGAACGCCCTGAGCGAGGGCTGGACCGCTGCCCTGCCCGCCTGGGGCGTGATGGGGATCGTGGCGGCGGTGGGATTGGGTCTCGCGCTGAGGCTGGTGTCGCGGCGGGCGGGGTAGATTGCGGAGCCAAAGCCGGTGAAAGTCCGCGCCGCGACCGGTTAGCGCGTTGACCGCGCGCCCATCCGGTCTAGCTTCATGACGGATAAGGGCTTTCGAACCGGCCCGGGGAGTGACACGAACATGCGGGCTGGGTCTTCGGTCGCCGTCGTCGGCGCAGGGTTGGGCGGCTTGGCGGCGGCCTGTGTGAGCGCCGCGCGCGGCCACACCGTCACGCTCTACGACAAGAACGACTGGCTCGGCGGCAAAGCCGCGGTCCTGCACGAGGGCGGGTTCCGCTTCGACATGGGGCCGACCATCCTGACCGTGCCGAAGGTGCTGGAGCGGATCTTCCAGGAGGCCGGACGCAACATCCACGACTACCTGGACCTGCGCCGCCTCGATCCGCAATGGCGCTGTTTCTTCGACGACAACACCCATCTCGACCTCATGGCCGACGTCCCCACCATGGCGGCCGACATGGAGCGTTTCGCGCCCAACACCGGCGCCGGCGAGGGCTACAAGAAGTTCCTCGAGATCTCCGAGCACCTGCACGACGTCTCGAACAAGTTCTTCTTCTGGAAGCCGGTCGAGGACCTGTTCGACACCATCAACATCCGCGCCAACATGAACCCCGGCACCCTGCGCGATGTGCTCTCCCTGCGCATGGGCTCGTCGGTGGCGGGCACAATCCGGTCGAAGGTGAAGGACGCGCGCCTCGCACAGATGCTCGATCACTTCGTGCAATATGTCGGCTCCTCGCCCTACGGCGCACCGGCCGTGCTCTGCGCCATCGCGCATATGCAGACGGCGGAGGGGGTCTGGTACCCGATGGGCGGCACCCGCGCGGTGGCCGAGGCCCTGACGAAGCTCGCGGGTGAACTCGGCGCGACCCTGCGTCCCGGCGACGAGGTCACCGGCCTCGCCATCGAGAAGGGCGCGGTGAAGGGCGTGAAGACCGCCGCCGGCATCACTCCGTTCGACGCCGTGATCTCCAACATGGATTCGGTGCGGACCTATCGCGAACTCGTCGGCGGCGACGTCGGCAAGACCTACGAGAAGAAGAGCTTCGAGCCGGCCTGTTCCGGCGTGGTGCTCTATCTCGGGCTGAACAAGCGCTACGAGCACCTGAACCACCACGACTTCGTCTTCTCCCGCGATCCGGAGGAGGAGTTCGACTACATCTATCACAAGGGCGAGCCGGCCCCGGACCCGACCGCCTACCTCGCGGCCCCCTCCTCCACCGATCCCTCAGTGGCGCCCGAGGGCGGCGAGGCGCTCTACGTCCTGGTCCATACGCCGTACCTGCGCCCGCACCACGACTGGTCGAAGATGTTCCCGGCCTACCGCCAGGTCATCCTCGACAAGCTCAAGCGCACCGGCAACATGCCCGACCTCGAGGAGCGCATCGTGGTCGAGCGGCACCTGACACCGCAGGATATCCACGAGCGCTACAAGGTGCTGAACGGCGCGATCTACGGCCTCGCCTCGCACGGCAAGTTCATGGGCGCCTTCAAGCCCGGCAACCGCTCGCGGCAGGTGCGCGGCCTCTACCTCGCCGGCGGCGCCGCCCATCCGGGGCCGGGCATGCCCATGGTGATGATGTCGGGCTGGATCGCGGCCGACGCCCTCGACACCGATGCGCGAGGCAGCGACGCGAGCAGCGAGGTGCGCGCCAGCGCCTGAGGCCCGACGCGTGTCCCGCGAGGACGTTCCGGCCCGATCACCCGCCCTGTGGCGGTTCATGGTCGGGTATTTCGACCGCTACCTGCGGCGCCACCTCAACGCCCTACGGCTCGCCCGCTGGGGCGTGCCGGCTTGCGCGGATCATCCCGGTCCGGTGGTGGTGTATTGCAACCATCCGGCCTGGTGGGATGCCGCCGTGGTCATCCTCCTGGCCGGGCGGCTGTTTCCGAGCCGCGACAGCTACGCGCCCTTCGATGCGCGCATGCTGGAGAAATACGCGGTGTTCGCCCGGATGGGGGCCTTCGCGGTGGATCTCGAATCGGCGCGCGGCGCCGCCCAGTTCCTGAAGGCGAGCCGGCGCATCCTGGGGGTGCCGAACCGGATGATCTGGATCACCGCGCAGGGACGGTTCCAGGATGTCCGCGCGCGTCCGCTGGCCCTGCGCGGCGGCGTCGGACGCCTGCCCGAGATCGCGCCCGAAGCCCTGTTCGTGCCCCTCGCCCTCGAATACGCCTTCTGGGAGGAGCGCGGCGGGGAGGCCTTCGCGGCCTTCGGCAAGCCGGTGTCCGGTGCCGAACTGCTCGCCCTCCCCCGGCCGGAGCGGCTCGCCCGGATGGAGGCCGACCTGACCGCCACCCTCGATCGCCTCAGCGCCGACGTCGTGTCCCGCGACGCCGCGCGCTTCACGGCCGTCGCCTCCGGTGCCAAGGGGATCGGCGGGGTCTACGATGTCTGGCGGCGCCTGCGTGCCGTCCTCGGCGGCCGGCGCTTCGAGCCGGCCCATCAGGCGGGGGATGCACCCAGCCGCAAGGGAGATCTGGTCCCGTGATGTTCGGCCTCGCGATCCTGGCGCTCGTCTGCGCCCTGCTGCCGGGCCTGATCGCCTGGATCAACCTGTCCATCCTGCGAACCCCCGAACCGGATCTCGACGTCCGGGCCAAGGTCTCTGTGCTGATCCCGGCTCGCAACGAGGCGGAGGTCATCGCCGCGACGGTGCGGGCCGCCCTGGCCAGCGCGGGAGTCGCCCTGGAGGTGCTCGTCGGCGACGACCAGTCCACCGACGACACCGCCGCGATCGTCTTCGCCATTGCCGCCACCGACCCGCGCCTGCGCCTTGTCCAGATCCCGCCCTTGCCGGACGGTTGGACGGGCAAGAACCACGCCTGCGCCCGCCTCGCCGAGGCGGCACAGGGCACCCATCTCCTGTTCGTCGATGCGGATGTGACCCTGGCCCCCGCCGCCGCCGCCGCGCTGGCCGCCCATGCCCGTCGGACCGATGCGGCCCTGGTCAGCGGGGTTCCGCGCCAGCATATGGGCTCCCTCGGCGAGCGCCTGACGGTGCCCATGATCAATTTCCTGCTCGTCGGCTACCTGCCGATGGCGATGATGCGAGCCTCCCTGCGCCCCAGCCTTGGGGCCGCCTGTGGCCAGCTCGTACTGGTCGCGCGCAGCGCCTACCGGGACATCGGTGGCCACGGCGCCCTGCGCATGAGTCTCCACGACGGTGTCGTGCTTCCGCGCCGCTTCCGCTCGGCCGGCTACCGGACCGACCTCGTGGCCGCGCACGCCCTCGCCACCTGCCGGATGTATCGCGGGTTCGGCCAGAGCTGGGCCGGCTTCTCGAAGAACGCGCGCGAGGGCATGGCGACGCCCGGAGCCCTGCCGGTCTGGACCCTGCTGCTGGCGGGCGGACACGTCCTGCCCTGGCTTCTCCTGATCCTGGCCCTGTGCGGTATCGGTTCGGGGACCGCCGCCTTCCTGGCTTTCGCCGCTGCCCTGCTCTCGCTGGCCACCCGGGCCGCGATTACCCTGGTGACCCGCGAGCCGGCGGGCACCATCCTGCTGCATCCCCTGACCGTGCTGGTGGCACTGGCGATCCAGTGGACCGCGCTGCTGCGGCGCAAGGGGGCCGGAACCCCGATGTGGAAGGGCCGCAGCTATCCGGTCGGTGATTCCTGAATATTGGCGTCCGTCTCGGCGAGGATCCAGGCCGCGGTGTCGGGGTCGGCCCCCGTCACCGGGAGATGCAGGATGATCGGCGTCTCGTAGGGGTGACGCGCCTTCAAGGCTGCGCCGAGGGCTTCGGCCAGGCTCTCCCGGCTCTTCAGGATGGCCGCCACCTCCTCGCCCCGCTCCACCACACCCTTCCAGGCATAGACCGACAGCATCCCGGGCAGGACGTTGACGCAGGCGGCCAGCTTGAGGCGCACCAGTTCCTCGCCGATCGCCAGGGCGGTGCCGGCATCCGGGAAGGTGGTGTAGACGAGAAGCGGTCGCTCCATGCTATGGGTCTCCGACCAAGGTTCTGCCGCTCCCCAGGCGGGAGCGTATCGGCGGAATGCCGATGGGATTTTAACGCGAACGCCGAAGCGGACGCTCCGCCTCGGAGGGGCGTTCGGCAAAGTGTCCGGCAAGGTGACCGGTCGGTTGTTCGGCAAGGCGGATGTAGGCCCATGGCGCGGCGGTTCGAACGGCTTGCCTTCGTCGCGAGTCCCACGGAGGACGCCCGGCAGGCTGCCGCCATCCTGATGCGCCGCTACGACCACGTGCCCCCCGACGAGGCCGACGTGGTGGTGGCGCTCGGCGGTGACGGCCTGATGCTCCAGACCCTGCACCGCTTCATGCATGCCGGCACGCCGATCTACGGCATGAATCGCGGCACGGTCGGCTTCCTCATGAACGAGTTTCGCGAGGACGGCCTGATCGAGCGCCTGGAGAACACCAAGCGCAGCATCATCCACCCGCTGATGATGGAGGCGGTGGACACCGAGGGGCGCCGGCACGAAGCGCGCGCCCTCAACGAAGTCTACATGCTGCGCCAGACCCATCAGACCGCCAAGCTGCGGATCTCGGTCGATGGACATGTGCGCCTGCCCGAACTGATCGCCGACGGTGTGCTGGCGGCGACTCCGGCCGGCTCGACGGCCTACAACCTTTCGGTCGGCGGCCCGATCCTGCCCCTCAACGCCCGGCTCCTGGCCCTGACGCCGATCTCGGCCTTCCGGCCGCGGCGCTGGCACGGGGCGCTGCTGCCCGATTACGCGCGCATCCACATCGAGGTGCTGGATCCCGCGCATCGCCCGGTGGCGGCGGTAGCCGACCATACGGAATTCCGCCGGGTCTGCACGGTCGAGACCTGGCTCGACCACGCCACCAACCTGACCCTGCTGCACGATCCCGGCCACAGCCTCGACGAGCGCATCCTGCGCGAGCAGTTCGGCTGAGGCTCGGCCGAGCATCCCCCGGCCGGCTCGGCGGCCAGGGCTGCCAATGCCTCAGGCGGCGATCCGCGCCCGGTCGTCGCGATAGCTCGCGATCAGGGCGTCGGGGATTGCGTCCAGCACGACTTCGACGGTTACCGCGTGGACCCGTGCGCGGCTACCCTGGAACTCGGCCATGATCGAGTCGGACAGGCCATCGAGGATGAGGCCGACCGGATCGGTGCGGGCCGAATCGGATTCGGGCAAAGGAGAAGCGGGCAAGGGAGAAGCGGGCAAGGGAGAAGCGGGCAAGGCGAATTCCACGTCGCGTGCTTGGACCACGGGCGCTTCGACCGGTGCCGGGGCGGCCACCGCAACGGCCGGACGCTCCGGCTCGTCCCAGCGGGCGATGACTTGGCGCTGCGCCTCGCGCCATTCGGCATCGAGGATCTCGCGCTCGATCCGCAGGATTTCGGTCTGCTCCGCTTCCGCCGCGAGTTCGCGCGCGAGCACCCGCGCCTCGTCGCGGGCCGCTTCGGCTTCGAAGCGGGACAGCAAGGCCATGACGCTCTGCGCCTCGGCGAAGGGCATCGTCTCGCAGGCGGTCAGCGCCCGCTCGATCATCAGGCGCGACAGGCCGGCGCCCGCCCTGGTGGTGGTGCCCTGGCCGGCCTCGCGCCAGGCCGAGAGGGCGGCGCTGAAGGCCGGCAGAAGCACGGCGGGCAGGCCAGCCTTGCGGTGGAGGGCGGCGAAGGCGGCGCTCGAGGCCTCCTGCATCAGGCCCGCCACCCGCCGGGCCGGAAGGCCGGCAAGATCGGCCAGAGCCATCTCGGCGAAGGCCATGTGGCCGGACAGGATCGCTCGCAGCAGCAGGCCGGCATTGAGCTGGCCGCAGGCCTTGAGGTGGGCCACGAGGCGGGCGAGATCGATCGGATGGGCCTCGGCGCAGAAGGCCAGGGTGGTGCGCTCCTGGGCCTCGCGGCTGGCGCGCGCGCTACGGGCCGGCGTGAGCCAGCCGGAGGACACCGCGAAGGCGGAGAGCGATTCGGCGAGACGCATCGTCACGCACTGGCGCACCTCGAGGGGCAGGTACGGACGGGCCAGGACTGCCTCGCGCAGGGCGGCCACGTCGCCGTGGCGCTCGACCATCCGCATCAGGCTGCCGGTGGTGATGTGGGCGCTGCGGTTGCGAACCAGCACGACCAGTGCCTCGGGCTCGGCGATTTCGGCGAGCGCCCCGGCGACGGCGGGCGACAGGTCCACCCGGCTCGCGATGGCGCGGCGGGTGGCGGGGCAGCCGATGGCGACGCCGTCGACGAGGTCGGCGTCGCTCAGCACTGGCGAGCGGGCCAGCACCAGGGTGGCGATCTCGGCCTGGTCGCTCGCCAGGGCCACGATCAGGGTACGGGGGGCGTTCGCGCACGCGGCGCAGGCCTCGGCCAGGACGCGTCGAACTAGGCTCGAGGGATCGTCGAGGAGAGCGAGGAGCGCGGCTTCCGCCTCCCAGGCGACGTCCTCGCCGAGGCCGCCATACAGGTAGGCACGGGCCAGGGCACCGGCCGCCTCCGCCCGTCGCGCGGCGGAGGTGTGCTGCGTCCAGGTGAGGAACTGGCGGATGATCATGAGCCGCTCCGAATGGTGAAGAGGGACAAATCGAGGGGTGCGCCGGCCCGCGCCGATGGTCCGGACCCGCCGAACTCCGCCGGCCGGCGCGGCGGCTGCGGCGCGCCGACGAGGGCCGCCGAGGGGACCGGGAGAGCGGGCGTCGATACCGCCGGGGCGACGGCGGCGCTCCCGGTCTCGGTGCCGTCCGAGCGGGGGAAGTAGGTCGGCGCGGCTCGCGGCGGCTCCGCCCGAACCGCATCCTGGCCGGCGTTTCGCCCCTGCCAGAGGCGGGCGACGCCGGCCGAGACGCCACCCTGCTGGCGCGGATCGGTCTGGAACATCGAGCGCAGGCCACCCTCGTTGAGGGAGGCGTAGGCGGTGGTACCCTCGGGCAGCGCCAGGGTTCCGGAGACTGCCAAGGTGCCGGAGACTGCCTGGGTGCCGGACACCGCCTGCGGCGCTGCGGGGCGTACCGCGGCCAGATGGGCGTAGAGTTCGGCCGCTCCGCGCGGACGCCCGGCCTTGTCGTAGAACAGGCTGCGGTTCGCTGCGGCCGCCTCCGGCATGTCGAGGGCGGCGACTCGGGCGGGGCTCGCCTGCGCGGTGTTGATCAGAGCGGCGGCCCCGCGCGCGCCGAGGACGTGGGCGGCGTAGAGGTCGCCCCCCGTGGGCTCGCGCCCGAGGGCGGCCGTCAGCGTCTCGCGGTTCCGCTCGGTCAGCGCGCCCGCCATGGTGGCGGCGATCCGGGGATCGCGACGCAGGTCCAGGATGGTCTGCTTGGCGGCCGGATCGCTCACGCTGTAGGTGCCGTCGGTCCCCTTGGTGATCGCATCGGCGTAGGTGGTGAAGCCGAGGCGCGGCCCGGCATTCTTCATGGTGCCGAGCCAGGTCTGCTCGATGAACTGGAACAGGCCGGTGGCCGAGGAGGTGCCGGCCTTGGCCGAGGGGTCGAGCGAGGATTCCCGCTGCGCTGTGGCGAGGAGATAGTCGAAGCCGGTCCCGGAGGTCTGCGCCCCGTCCCGGATCGCCTCGATCACGCCGCCCGGTGCGGTCGCGCGCCCGGCGGGGGGCGTGTCGCGCAATCCCGCATCCCGGCTTGCGCCGGAATCGCGGGAATTGGCGGGGGGCGTGGTGAACAGGAACATGGACGTCCGGCTGGAGGCGGACCCTGGCGACGCCCCGAGGGCAACTTTGTTCGCTCTATGGTAAAGGAAGATTGAAGAGTGCGGTCCTGATCTTGCCCGATTTCAGGATCGCGTCCGAATTCCGGGTTCCTTCTGCTGCGCAGACGCATCTCCCGCGCGGGTCAGGCCTCGCCTGCGCAAGTCAGATTTCGCCTGAGAAGGTCAAATCTCGCTTGCGAAGCCCAGGCCCTCATCGGCCCAGCCCGTCAGACCCCCGAGCATCACCTTCACCGGGCGGCCGAGTTCGGCGAGCCGCAGGGCGGCCCGGTCGGCGCCGTTGCAGTGGGGCCCGGCGCAATAGACCACGAAGAGCGTGTCCGCGGGCCAGGCGCCCAGGCGCTCCGCCGTGATCCCGCGAGCCGGCAGATGCAGCGCCCCGGGGATATGGCGCTTGCGGAATGCGGCCTCCGACCCGACCGCGTGCAGCAGCACGAAGTCGGGCGCACCCGCCCGAAGGGCCGCAGCCACGTCGGCACAATCGGTCTCCAAAGCCAGACGGCGTCGGAAATGCGCGCGTGCGATGGCGGGCGAACAGGTGGGAATGGCGCTGACGAGGCTCATCGGTGATCTTCCTCCAACGTGGACGACCAACCTACCAACGCCCGGGCGGCTTGGCGGCGGGCCGGATTGCCAGTTAGCGTTGCGATCATGCCAAAGCTGCAGGTGCGCCTTTCCCCAGCCGACCGTCTCGTGGTGGTGCTGGCCTATGACGGGCTCTGCACCTTCGAGTTCGGTGTCGCCGTGGAGATCTTCGGATTGCCGCGTCCGGAAATGGGAGCGGACTGGTACCGATTCGCGGTGGCGGCCCTCGATCCCGGCCCGATGCAGGCCGAGGGCGGAGTCCGTTTCCTCGTCGACGGCGGGCTCGACCTCCTGGATCAGGCCGGCACCATCGTGGTGCCGGGCTGGCGGGGTGCGGAAATCCCGGTGCCGGAGGCCCTCGTGTCGGCCCTCCGGGCGGCCGCCGCGCGGGGCGCGCGCATCCTGTCGATCTGTTCGGGCGTCTTCGTCCTCGCGGCGGCCGGGCTGCTGGACGGCCGACGCGCCACCACGCACTGGCGCCACGCCGAGGCCCTGGCCATCCGCCATCCGGGCATCCGCTTCACTCCGGACGTGCTCTACGTGGACGAGGGCGCGATCCTGACCTCGGCCGGCAGTGCCGCCGGGATCGACCTCTGCTTGCACCTGGTGCGGCGCGATTTCGGCCCGGTCGCCGCCAATCGCGTCGCCCGACGCCTCGTGGTCCCGCCCCACCGGGACGGCGGACAGACCCAGATCGTCATGGGCGCGGTGCCGTCGCTGCACGAGGCCGCCCGGATCGGCCCCCTCCTCGACGCGATGCGGGCGGACCCGGCCGGCGCCTGGCCGGTCGCCCATCTCGCCGCCCGCGCCGGCATGAGTTCCCGGACCCTGTTGCGGCGCTTCTCCGCAGCGACAGGCACGACGCCCGCCCGCTGGCTTCTCGAGCTACGCCTCGCCCGTGCCCGCGACCTGCTCGAGCAGGCGGATCACCCCCTCCAGGCCGTCGCCGAAGCGGCCGGCTTCACCACGGCCGCAGCCCTTCGCCAGCAGTTCCGCCGCCGCTTCGCGGTGACGCCGTCTGCCTATCGGGAAAGCTGTCTCGGACGATCCCGCGGTCCTTGAGCCGGCGCTGGCAACGCACGGCCCTCAAACGCAAAAACGCCCCGAGGGGCGTCAAGTCGATCAGACTTCGGCTGGAAAACTGGAGCGGGCGAAGGGATTCGAACCCTCGACCCCAACCTTGGCAAGGTTGTGCTCTACCCCTGAGCTACACCCGCTCACACCCGTCGTGGCCCAGGCGTTGCTCCCGGCCGGACGGATCGTCGTCTTAACGAAGCAAAAAGCCGCCTTGCAGCGGCTGTCGCTCCGGTCGTCCCGGTCTGTCAATTGGAGCGGGCGAAGGGATTCGAACCCTCGACCCCAACCTTGGCAAGGTTGTGCTCTACCCCTGAGCTACACCCGCTCACAACCGCACCGCTGGTGGGAAAGACCCGCCGGCGGCCCCGGACGGCGTCTCTAAACACCATTCCGCCGGGCGTTGCAAGCGCTGAATCGCCGGGGCGGTTTGCCGGCATCGCGTCCGGCCCTCAGGCCTGCCAGTGGGCCGATGACGGCACACCCTCGCGGATCTCGCGCAGGCGCGCGCGGGTCGCGGCGGTGGTCTCCGGCGGCAGCGCGTCGAGGGCGAAGAACCCGCAGGCCGCGATCTCGCGGTCCGGCGCCTTCGGAACCCGAACCGAGAAGGCGTGCACCACGTAGAGAGCGACGTGGTCGCGCCCCGCCGCCGTTCGGTTGTGGTAGAACCCATGCAGCCGCATCGGTCGGTCGGGATCGACCACAATTTCGGCCTCCTCGCGGAACTCGCGGATCATCGCCGCCGCCGCGCTCTCGCCGGCCTCGACGCCGCCGCCCGGCAGGTGCCAGCCCGCCACGTAGGTGTGGCGCACGAGGCAAACCCGGCCCTCCGCGTCGAGGGCGGCGCCCCGGACGCCGAGCGTCATGCCGCGCGTCGCGAGGGCGCCATACTGGATCAGGCGCCGCATCCAGGATCGGTCGAGGAGCATCCGCCTCAGACGACCCGCAGGCGGATGACGCCCAGGCCGTCGATGGCGGCCGTCATGGTCTCGCCGCGCGACACCGCGCCGACGCCGGACGGCGTGCCGGTGAAGATGAGGTCGCCCGGGTGCAGCTCGAAATAGGTCGAGAGCAGCGCGATCTGCTCCTGGGTCGACCAGATCATCTCGGAGAGGTCGCCGCGCTGGCGCTCCCGCGCGTCCACCGCCAGGGTGATGGCGCCCCGCGCGGGGTGACCGATGGCCGAGGCCGGGTGCAAGGGTCCGATCGGCGCCGAGGCGTCGGCGGATTTGGCGAGGTCCCAGGGCCGTGCCAGGCGCTTGGCCTCGTCCTGGACGTCGCGCCGGGTCATGTCGAGGCCGACCGCATAGCCGTAGACATGGTCAAGGGCGGATGCCTCCGCGATGTCGCGACCGCCGAGGCCGAGGGCCGCCACCATCTCCACCTCGAAATGGTAGTTCTCGGTGCGCGGCGGATACGGATGGTCGACCGGATCGTCGCCCGTGACGATCTGCAGGGCGTCGGCGGGCTTCATGAAGAAGAACGGCGGTTCCCGGTCAGGGTCCTTGCCCATCTCGCGGGCATGGGCGGCGTAGTTGCGACCGACGCAGTAGACCCGCCGCACGGGGAACAGGTCGTCGCTGCCGACGATCGGCAGGGCGATGCGGGGTGGGTTTGGAATCACGGACAACATGGGAAGCCAACCTCATTTCCGGGCCGATGCGGCGCGGCGCCCGGTCGCCCGCCCTGCACAGGACGTCCCGCCATCCCTATCATAGGCTGCAGGCTCGGCCGCGCCATCCCGTCGCGGTGCGGGTCCGGGCCGATGAGATCCAACGTGCGAGACCTGTGGTGACCGATCCTTCCCGCCTGCTGGCACACCTCACCACGCGGCTCGGCCCCACCCATGTCCTGACCGACGCGACCGACCTCGCGCCCCACCTCGCCGAGACCCGTGGCTTGCAGCGTGGGCACGCCCTGGCGCTGGTGCGGCCTGCCGACACCGCCGAGGTCGCCGGCGTGGTCCGGGCCTGCGCCGAGGCCGGCGTGCCGGTGGTGGCCCAGGGCGGCAACACCGGTCATGTCGGAGGCGGCTTGCCGCAGGGCGGCATCGTGCTGTCGATGGCACGCCTGACGCGCCTGCGGGCGATCGACCCCGTCAATGCCAGCATCACCGTGGAGGCCGGCATGGTGCTGGCCGACGTTCAGGCGGCGGCCCAGGCCGCCAGCCTGCTGTTTCCGCTCTCACTGGCCTCCGAGGGCTCCTGCCGCATCGGCGGCAATCTCTCCACCAATGCGGGTGGGACCGCCGTGCTGGCCTACGGCAACGCCCGCGACCTCGTCCTTGGGCTCGAGGTCGTGCTGGCCGATGGCCGGATCTGGAACGGGCTCAAGGGCCTGCGCAAGGACAATGCGGGCTACGATCTCAAGCATCTGTTCCTCGGCTCGGAAGGAACGCTCGGGCTGATCACCGCCGCGGTGCTGAAACTCTTTCCCCGGCCGACCTCCCGCGCCGTGGCCTTCCTCGGCCTCACCTCGGCCGAGGCCGCCCTGGACCTGTTCCGGCGCCTGCGGGCGGAGGCCGGGGCCGGCCTCACCGCCTTCGAGTACATCGCGCCCTTCGGGTTGGAGATCGTGCTGCGCCACCGGGCCGGCGCGCGCGCGCCCCTGGCCGGACGCCACGGGGCCTACGCGCTGGTGGAGGTTTCGACCACGCGCCCGGGCGAGGAGGCCGCGACCCTGATGGAGACGCTGCTCGCCCGGGCCCAGGACGAAGGCCGCCTCGACGATGCCGCACTGGCGGCCAGCGAGGCGCAGGCGAACGCCTTCTGGGACCTGCGCGAGAGCCTGTCCGAAGTCCAGAAAGCCGAGGGCGGCTCGATCAAGCACGACGTCTCGGTGCCGCTCTCCCGCTTGCCCGAGTTTCTCGCGCGCGCGACGCAGGCCTGCGAGGCGGAGATGCCGGGCCTGCGCGTCTGCGCCTTCGGGCATTTCGGTGACGGCAACATCCACTTCAACCTAAGTCAGCCCGTTGGCATGGACCGCGCCGCCTTCCTGGCGGATTGGGGGCGGTTCAACCGGATCGTCCACGACATCGTCGACGCCCTCGGCGGATCGATCGCGGCCGAGCATGGAGTCGGCCTGCTCAAGAAAGACGAACTGGCGCGCTACGCCGACCCGGTCGCCCTCGACCTCATGCGCCGCCTCAAGGCCGCCCTCGATCCGGGCGATCTGTTGAACCCGGGTAAAATCCTCGACCCGAGCAAGATTCTGAACCCCGGCTGATCTCGAATGCTCGATCGTGAGTAGCCGCAGCGCCTCCCCGCTTCGCGGCGTCATACGTCTGATCGGAGGCCTCAACAAAAATTTAGCCGGAACCCTGTCGCATCCCGTCGGATTACTATTGTGCGCCGCACAAAGGATTGTCAGATTGTCGACGGCAGCGCGCCATAAATCGGCTGTTCTGTGGACTGAAGAGGCTGAACCGCAACGACGGCCGATTGGGTGCAGTGCGGCGAGTTAGGCTTCCCTTAACCGCTTTGTCCTCTCCTGCGGAGAGGCAGCACCACGCGGTTCGCAACCGAAGACCGAGCAGGAGACACGTTCGATGCCGACTTCCCAGGCGAGAGTTCCGACCGCCGAGGCGAGCCGCTATCTCAAGCAGCTCTGCCGTCACTGGAGCCACAAGTTCCCGGTGGAGGCCACCGAGGCTGCCGGTCGCGTGCCCTTCGGCGAGGACCGGGTCTGTACCTTCGAGGCCGGTCCCGACGCGCTCCTGATGCGGGTGGCCACTCCCGATCCGGCTGCCCTCACACGCCTGGAGAACGTGGTCTCCGACCACCTCTTGCGCTTTGCCTTCCGGGAGAACCTCGGCCAGATCACTTGGTCGCGCGCGGCCTGACCTGGCGCGGGGGCGGCGCGCGCAGCGCTTGACCTGGCCTCCCGAGACCTGATCTTGAGCGCGAGACGCTTCAGGCAGGACCGGGAGACACGGGATGGACGGGATCGCGCAGACGACGCACGGAGCGGCACCTTCGGGCGCGGCCCCGCATGCGGAGCGGCTCCAGCGCCTTGCGGAAGTCGCCGTGAAAGTCGGCCTCGGTCTGCGGCCGGGACAGGAACTGGTGATCACGGCGCCGCTCGAAACGGTGCCGCTGGCTCGCGCCATCACCGAGGAGGCCTACAAGGCCGGAGCCTCGCTCGTCACCACCTTCTACGCGGACGATGCCGCCACCCTGGCGCGGTTCGCCCACGCGCCGGACGACGCCTTCGACACGGCCGCCGGCTGGCTCTACAGCGGCATGGCCGAGGCCTACCGCAACGGCGCGGCCCGCCTCGCCATCGCGGGGGACGACCCGTCCCTGCTGGCGGGCCAGGATGCCGGCAAGGTCGCGCGCGCCAATCGCGCCCGCTCGAAGGCCTATGTGCCGGCTCTCGAACTCATCGCCAACTTTTCCACCAACTGGACCATCGTCTCGGCTGCGACCACGCCGTGGGCCAGGACGGTGTTCCCCGACCTGCCCGAGGCCGAGGCGGTCGCCCGCTTGTGGGATGCGATCTTCGCGGCCTCGCGCGTGGACGGTCCCGACCCGGTCGCGGCCTGGGAGGCGCACAATGCCGCTCTCCACACGCGCATGAACGCCCTCAACGCGCACCGCTTCGCGGCTCTGCGCTTCTTCGGTCCCGGCACCGATCTTACGGTCGGCCTCGCCGATGATCACGAATGGTGCGGCGGCGCCTCGGCCTCGCGCAGCGGCATCGTCTGCAACGCCAACATCCCCACCGAGGAGGTGTTCACCACCCCGCACAAGGACCGGGTCGACGGGACGGTCACCAGCACCAAGCCCCTGTCCTACCAGGGCACGCTGATCGACGGCATCCGCGTGCGCTTCGAGGACGGCCGCATCGTCGAGGCCACCGCCCGCACTGGCGGCGACGTCCTGGCCAAGGTCCTGGAGACCGACGAGGGCGCGCGCCGCCTCGGCGAAGTCGCGCTGGTGCCGGCTTCCTCGGCGATCTCGGCCTCAGGGCTGCTGTTCTACAACACCCTCTACGACGAGAACGCCGCCAGCCACATCGCCCTCGGCCAAGCCTACAGCAAGTGTTTTCGCAATGGCGGCGCGGATTTCAGCGAGGACGACCTCGCGGCGCGGGGGGCCAATCGCAGCCTCATCCACATCGACTGGATGATCGGCTCGAAGGAGATCGACGTCGACGGTCTCTCCGCCGAGGGCCGCGCGATTCCGGTGATGCGGGCCGGCGAATGGGTGGCGTGAGCCCGGATCGGAACCGTGGCCTGATTCAACCTCAACCCGCGTGAGGTCAGCCTCGAACCACGGGCCGCTCGGGCGGCGGCGACCCGGGGAGCCGTGCTCGGGCGGCGCCCGCATCGGGTCCTGAGGACAGGGGGCGTTCCCGGAAGCCGGGGGGCCTTCAGAACCCTGGCGCTTTGGCGGCACCGAGAATGCGAGTCGGGCGACCCTCGTTGCCGCCCTGGAGCACCACGACGTAGGTGTCGGCCTCGGTCACCTCGGCCATCCGGTGCGGGATCTCGAAATGCGCCGCCTGTCCGGTCCAGGCGCCGATCCGGTGCATCCCCCGCACCACGTTGATGTAGTCGAAGACCTGCCCCTTGTTCTCGCCGCCGCCGATGGCGAGGCGGCGCCGGCGCATGACCGGCAGGAGCCACAGGTCGGCTTTGGCCTCCGGCCCGGTGCTCGCGCCGACGTCGATGCAGATCCGGTCTCCCTCCTCCCAGCTCTTCACCGAGACCGACGGCACGCTGCTCGCCCGGGCGCGCCGCAGGGCGCGCTCCAGGGAGTTCCGGTCGGAGCGGATCATCGACGGCTCGCCGTTGACGATGGCCTGGGGCGTGAAGATCTGCCGTTCGCCGCGCAGGGACGCATAGGCCTGCTGCCGCGCCGTGAAGGCCGGCTGGCCATAGGCATCCTTCCAGCCGAGATAGTCCCAATAGGTGATCGGGAAGGTCAGGGCGATGACGCCGGGCTCCCGCGCGAAGTCTCCGAGCACCCGCGAGGCCGGTTGGCACGCGGCGCAGCCCTGGCTCGTGTAGAGCTCGATCACCACCGGCGAGCGCTCGCCCGCACGGGCCATCGTCGCGACGGCCGTCAGGGCGCCGGCCAGGACCAGTGCCAGGACCAGTGCCAGGGGCAGGCTGCCGGTACAGCGCAGCAGGAACATCGCGGCGAGCCTCATGCCGTCATGATACCGACGGTTGGCCGTTCTCCGGCATCACGGTCGCTCGATCCGCGGCCGGGCTCGTCGGCGCCGGGTCCCCGGCCGAGCCATGCACCGGATCGTGCGAGGGCTTCAACTTCGGCTTCGGCAGCATCGCGGGGCGCCAGCGCCGATGCATCCAGAGCCACTGGCCGGGATTCTCGCGGATCCACCCCTCGATCTCCCGCGTCATCGCCTGCATCGCACCCTGGACGTCGATGGCGCCGGAGGCATCGCGCGGCAGGTCGAGGGGAGGCGTCAGTTCAAGGTGGAACCGGGTTCCCCCGCGGCGGACGACGCGCGCGCCGTGCACCGGACACTCGTAATGGCGGGCGAGCTTGCCGAGCAGCGGGTTGACCAGCACGGGCTTGCCGAAGAACTCCACCACCACGCCCCGGGTGAAGTGCTGGTCGATGAGCTGGCCGAGATGGCCGCCGCGCTCGACCACGCCCTGCATGGCGAAAACCGCGCCCTGCCCGGCCGCCGCGAGGCCCCCCATGGTCTGGCGCCGGACCTCCTGCACGAGGCGGGCGGAAGCCGCATCGTTGGGGGGACGGAAGATCGCCGTCGCGTCGAGGCCGAACTGCGCCGCGCAGATCGCGGGCAATTCCCAGTTCGCCAGGTGGGCGGAGAAGATCAGGCCCGGTTTGCCGTCGTCGCGCAGGTCGGCGAAGTGGGTCTCGCCCGCGACCGTGATGCGTCCGGGGGCCGTGAGGTCCGCCGGATCGAGATCGAACAGGGTGTGAAGATGGGCGTATTCCGCGCCGGTGCGGCCGAGATTGTCCCACGCCTCCAAGGCGAGCGCGCGGATCGCCGCCGCATCGCGTTCAGGGAAGGCGGCGCGCAGGTTGGCGACCGCGGTGCGGTGGGCCGGCAGGAACGGCCCGACCGTCCGGGCGACCCATCCGCCGACCCGGCTCGCCCGCTCCGCCCCGAGCAGGCGCGCCAGCCAGAACAGACCCCGGATCAGGGGGATCATCGCGAGCCCGGCGAGCCGCGGCAGGTGACGCTTCAGAACGAGGGCAAGGCGGAGCAAAACGAATCCCGTGACGCGGGGCGTTCCGTTGACGACCCTGATCCCTGGCATAATTCATTTTAGCCTTTGACGGCACCCGTGTGCGCCGCAACTCAGAGCGTCACCAGGATTTTGCCGAAGACCTTGCGGGATTCCAGGCGTTCCAGGCCCTGCGCGAAATCGGCCAGCGGCAGGACCGTGTCCACGACCGGGGTGATGCCTTGCGCCATCTTGGCCATGGCGTCGCGGATATTGGCCATGGAGCAGCCGAACGAGCCGGTGATGCGATATTGTTGCTGGAACAGCTGCATCAGGTTCATGGTGGTCGAGACGCCCGAGGTCGAGCCGCAGGTGACGAGGCGGCCGCCGCGCTTGAGGCACAGGAGCGAGCCGTTCCAGGTGTCCGGTCCGACATGCTCGAACACCACGTCGACGCCCTTGCGCTTGGTCAGGCGACGCACCTCGCCCTCGAAGCGCTCGTCGCGATAGTTGATGACGTGGTCGGCCCCGAGCGCCCTGGCCTTCTCGCCCTTGGCGTCGTCGCCCACGGTGGTGAACACCGTGCAGCCGATGGCCTTGGCCATCTTGATCGCCGCCGTACCGATGCCGGAGCCGCCGGCATGGACGAGGATGCTCTCGCCGGGCTCCAGGCGGGCATTGTCGAACAGCATGTGCTGCACGGTGCCGAAGGCCACGGGGGCACAGGCCGCATCGGTGAAGCTGACGCCGTCCGGGATCTTGACCACGAGGCGGGCCTGCATGGTGACGCGCTCGCGGGCAAAGCCGTCGATGTGGAAGCCCATGACGCCGGAGACGTCCTCGCACAGGTTGTCACGCCCCTCCCGACAGGCCTTGCACCGCCCGCAGGTTTGGGCGCCGTACATCGCCACCCGGTCGCCCTCGGCCAGATTCGTGACGCCCTCGCCGATGCAGACGATCTCGCCCGAGGCTTCGGCCCCCACGGCGAGGGGAAGCTTGCGCTTGGCGAAGGCCATGCCGCGAAAGCCCCAGACGTCGATGAAGTTGAGGCCCACGGCGCGCACGCGGATCTGGACCTCGCCGGTGCCGGGGGCGGCGGGCTCCGCGACGTCTTCGAGGCGCAGGTCGCGGTCGCCGTGGAGCTGAAGGGCTTGCATGGGGCTCTTTTCTCTTCGCGGGCGCATCCGAATACCCTCCCCCTCTGCGGAGGAGGGTGCCTGTGGAGCAGGCGGGCGAGGGGCGCCCTGTCCGGAGATGGCGCTCCCCTCACCCGACCCGCTGGTGCGGGCCCCCCTCTCCCGCGGAGGGGAGAGGGGAATGCGGTGATGCCGCTCTGGCTAACCTTCGCGGCACGGGGCATCAACCCGTCGGCCCGCATTCACTCCGGCGACAGATAGCGCCGCCGGGCCCAGCCGAGGATCGGGCCGGCCTTGACCCGGCACCAGGTCAGCCCGCTCGGGGTGTCGGCGGTGCAGCCGAAGCCGCGCAGGCGGGCGCCCACCGGCGCCTGCCCAAGGGCGGGGGCAGCCGCGTCCGGCGTCTCGCGGATGCTGAGGGTCTCGCCGCGTGGAAGGCCGTCGACCCGGTACGCCTCGGCGGCCGAGGCCGGGACAGCGGCAAGCAGGGCCAGGACCAGCGCGGCTGGGATGGCGGACGAGAGGCGCGAGAACATGGGACGGCTTGGTCTCAGGTGCGGTGGACGCCCATCATGGCGGTGAGGCCGCCATCGACCGGCAGAACCGTCCCGGTGATGTAGGCCGCGCCCTCGCCCATCAGGAAAGCCGCGAGGGCCGCCACGTCCTCGGGCCTCGCAAAGCGGCCAGCGGGAATCTGGCGCTCCATGGTGGCGCGATAGGCGGCATAAGGCGCCATCATCTCGGTGTCGATGAAGCCCGGCGCGATCACGTTGACGGTGACACCGCGCTTGGCCGATTCGATCGCGAGCGTCCGGCAATAGGCGATCAGGGCGCCCTTGGTGGCGGCATAGGCCGCGTTGCCCGGACTGGCCTGCAGGGCCGCCACCGAGCCGATGGCGACGATGCGCCCGGAACGCCCCCGGATCATGCCCCGCACGAGGGATTTCGCCAGGCGGGTGAGCGACCAGAAATTTACCTGCATGGCCGCCTCGGCCCGGTCCTGGTCCAGCATCGCCGCGAGTGCATCGGAGGATTGGCCGGCATTGTGGACATAGCCGTAGAAGCGCTCGTCCTCGATCCGGTCGCAGAAGGCGTCGAGCGCGGGCCGGTCCGCGAGGTCCAGGGCTTCGGCGGTGATCGCGCGGCCGGGATACGTCGCGACGAGATCCGCCACGAGGGCCTCGGCCGCAGCGCCGGAGGAGCGATACGTGAAGGTGACATCGTGTCCGGCGGCGGCGAGCGCCCGCACGATGGCGGCTCCGAGGCCCGAGGCGCCGCCGGTGACGAGGACGCGCGTATGGGATTCGGGGCGCAGGTCCGTCTTCATGCCGGCTCGTCCGCCAGCACGAGACAGGTGTTCTGGCCACCGAAGCCGAACGAGTTCGAGAGAACCCGGCGCACCGGAACGTCGCGGGCTTGCGCCACGATGTCGAGGGGGATGGCCGGGTCGGGCATCGCGTAGTTGATGGTCGGCGGAATGCGGCCATACGTGATGGTGAGGAGCGAGATCACCGCCTCCACCGCTCCGGCGGCCGTGAGGGTGTGCCCGATCATCGACTTGTTGGAGGACACCGGCAGGGTGCGGATGCGGTCGCCGAAGACGGCGGCGCAGCTCATCGCTTCCATCTTGTCGTTCTCGGGCGTCGAGGTGCCGTGGGCGTTCACGGTGTCGATGGCGTCGGGTTCCGTACCGGCATCGTCCAGGGCCGCGCGGATCGCTGCGATGCCGGGGGCGCCGTCGGGGCTCGACCGGGTGCGGTGGAAGCCGTCGCCCTTCTCGCCGCAGCCGAGCACGTAGCCAAGGATCTTCGCGCCCCGGGCGCGTGCGGCCTCCGCGTCCTCCAACACCAGGGCGCCGGCGCCCTCGCCCATCACGAAGCCGTCACGATTCTTCGAGAACGGCTTCGAGGCCGCCTCCGGCGGGTCGTTCTGGGTGGAGAGGGCGGAGAGCAGCGAGAAGCGAATCAGCGATTCCGGGTTCACTGAGCCGTCGGTGCCGATGCAGAGGGCGGCCTTCACCTCGCCGCGCCGGATCGCCTCGACCCCGAGCTGGATCGCGGTGGCGCCCGACGAGCACGCGGTGGAGAGCGAGATCGGCGAGCCCTTGGTGCCGAAGCGGTCGGCGATGTGGTCGGCCACCGTGCCGAAGATGAAGAGGTCGTGCCAGGCGTCGAAGCGCCGGCTCGCGGCGGCGCGCTGCAGGTCGGTATAGGTGATCGGGCCGTTCTGGCCAGAGGCCTCGGCCAGGGCTTGGCGCTGCGGCCATTCGATCTCCACCGGGGGCACGGCGATGAACAGGGCGCCGGGAAAGTCGCCGGGGCGGCCGAGGCCCGATTGCGCGATAGCCTCGTCGGCGGCTTCCTCCGCGAAGCGCTGCGACAGGGCGGGGGCGACCAGCGGATCGGTGTCGAGGAAGTCGACGGTGCCGGCGATGCGGGTGCGCAGGCCCTCTGTGGGAAAGCGCCGAATGGCGTGGATCCCTGAGCGGCCGGCCGTCAAGGCGGCCCAGTTGTCGGCCTGCCCCTGGCCGAGGGAGGTGACGATGCCGAGACCTGTCACCGCCACCAGCGGCCGGCCCTTCGTGTCCCGATTCGTCGCGTGCCGGGGAGATGGGTTCGTCATCGCGCCGTTCTACACCGTTCTTTGCAAGGGCCCTTCGCCCATTGTGGCCGCTCCGATCGAATCGGCATCTCAGGGCGCCGTGACTCGGATCACGCCCTCGCCGCGGCGATGGCCCACCACCGTCACGGCGACTTCGCGCAGACCTGTCTCCGAGACCAGGGCCGCCGCCAGCGCCGCCCCGAAGGGCGCCGTGGTCTCGAGGCTGTGGCCCGTCACGTCGCCCAGCGCTGTCACGGGAATTCCCGGGGCGAGGCGCGCCAGGGCCGCGCCCTCCTCCGCGGTGATCGGGGCGACTCCGGTGGCGCCGGAGATCACGGCGTCCGGGGCGTCGAGGCCCGTGCTGGCCCAGAGCGCGGCGAGGCTGGCTTCGGTGCTGCCGGGCTGCCGCCGGGTTCGGTCGCTCGCCACGATGTCGAGGCGTGCCAGCGCCTTTGCCCCGCGCGCTGCCGCATGCTCGGCCGTCTCCAGCACCAGGAAGGCGGCGGCGCTTCCGAGGATGAAGCCGGCCTCGCTGTCCGGTGTCCGGTCGAAGACCGGGCGGAAATCGTGGGCGCGCAGGTAGCCGCCCATCTCGTGAATGACCATCACGTCGGGACGTTCGGCGCTGTAGGAGCCGCCCACCAGCATGCACTCGACCTGCCCCGAGGCGATCCGCGCCTGGGCGATGCGCAGCGCGTCGGTGCCGCAGGCCTCCTCGCCCATGAAGGTGCGCGAGGCCCCCGTGACCCCGTGGACGATGCCGATATTGCCGGCGAGCAGGTTCGAGAGCTGGGCCAGGAAGAGGGTCGGACGCAGGTCGTTCTGGAGATGCTCGTTGAGGTAGGCGCCCGGATCGGCCGCTTCGCGCAGGCCGGTGAGGATGGCGCCGTCGACCGCGGTGTCGCGCTCGCCACCGCCCGCCGAGACCACGAGGTGCATGCGGCTCTTGAGGTCGGCATCGCCCTTCACCCCGGCGGATTCGAGGGCGAGGCCGGCGGCGTAGACGCCGAGGCGCTGCCAGGGCTCCATCTGGCGCTGATCCGATTTCTTCGGGATCTGTCCGTCGAGGGCGATCGGCGCGACCGGATGCACCGTGTAGGGCGCGAACGTCTCGGTGTCCGTCCGCGCGGGGGCACCCGCTGCCAAGACCGCCAGATGGGCCACAACGCCCTCGCCCGCGCAGGAGACGAGACCGATGCCGGTAACGACGACGTCGCGCGCAATACTCATGTCAGGACGCTCATGCAGGCTCCCCCGCGAGATCGAACAGGCCGATCCTGCGGGCCCGCTCGCGCATCGGCCCGTCCAGCCCGGCCGGGAACGGCATGGTGCGGAAGCGCAGTTCGGCATTGGCCAGCGGCTTGCCGTCGTGGCGGATCGCCGCCTTGGTCACCGCGTAGCCCGAACCGTCATGCTCCAGGCTGGCCTCGATCTGGAGTTCGGCGCCCGGGCCGACGAAGGCACGGAAACGCGCCTTGTCGACGCCCATCAGGAACGGCATCTGCCGGAAGCCCAGATGCGCGAGGACGAGGTAGCCCGAGGCTTGCGCCATGGTCTCGGTGAGCAGCACGCCGGGCACCAGCGGATGGTCGGGAAAATGCCCCTCGAAGACCGGGCTCTCCATCGGCACGCGGGCCAGGGCCTCGATCCGGCCGGCCTCGCGGTCGAACCGGGTCACGGCATCGATCATCTCGAAGTATTCGAGGCGCATGGCGTCCAGATCCCGTGCGGGCGGGTTTTCGAAGAGGCCGCGCCGGATGGTCGGGACGGCCGAGATCACGCCTGCGGTCAGGCTTTGGCGGCCTTCTCGGCCACCAGGGCGTCGATGCGGGCGCACAGATTCTTGAGGACGAAGTACTCCTCGGCCGGCACCTTGCCCTCGTTGACCTCCTGGGTCCAACGCTCGAGCGGGAGCTTGATGCCGAAGGCCTTGTCCACCGCGAAGGCGATATCGAGGAAGGCGAGCGAATCGATCCCGAGATCGTCGATGGCGTGGCTCTCGGGCGTGATCGTGTCGCGCGGGATGTCGGCGGTGTCGGCGATGATGTCCGCGACGCGGTCGAAAGTGGCGGTATGGGTCTGGTCGGACATGCGTTCTCGCCGTGTGACTGGGTATCCCGCCGGAATCGGCCCATGCCGATCGGGGGCCGGAATGATCCGGCGCATGATGCCCGGTGCCCCCGGTCGCGCAGCATGCCCCGTGAGTCGGCGTCTCCGCCGACCCTGGACAGGGAAGGCGGTCCCTTACACGAGGGGGGTAGGACGGGCAACCTTGGCCATCACGGCGTCGCGATCCGGCCCTCGTCTCCATTCCGATCCGGCGCGAATGGCCTAGATGCACGCCGAGGGACGCCAGGATGCCGCGCGGGCGGCCGTTCCGCATAAGGTCGAGCAGGACGATGGCACACCCTCCCTCCCTTACGTCCCCAGTGACGCATCCCGACGGCGTCCTTGACCCACGCGTCGAACCCGACCTTCCGCCGAGTGCGGGGGCACACCCCCTGTCCGGGGCAGCACAGGGCGTCGCCCGACTCACCCTCGTCGTCGTTCTCGCGGGGCTCGGCCTCTGGGTCCTGCACCACTTCATCCCGGCCCTGGTCTGGGCGGTGATCCTGGCGATCGCGCTGGGTCCCCTCTACGCCCGTGCCGAACGACGGTGGCCGCCGGGCGGCCACAACATCGCCCTGCCGGCCCTGTTCACGGCGGGCGTGGCGCTGGTCTTTCTGATACCCCTTGTCGTGCTGGGGGTGCAGGCGGCCCGCGAGGCTCACGACGTGGCCGGTTGGGTCCGCTCCTTCGAGAAGACCGGCATTCCCGTGCCGGAGTTGCTGGGTCATCTGCCCTTCGGGGCGGCGCAGGCGCAGGCCTGGTGGGCGGAGACCCTGAGCCACCCGGCGGCGGGCTCGGAGTTGCTGCAGCATTTCGACAAGTCGGCGGTGCTCGGCGCGACGCGCAGCCTCGGGGCCGAGATCGTCCGCCGCACCGTGCTGTTCGGCTTCAGCCTGGTGGCCCTGTTCTTCCTGTTCCGGGACCGGCGCACGGTCGTGGCTCAGGTTCTCACGGCCAGCGCCAAGCTGTTCGGCCCGCGCGGCGAGCGGGTGGCACGCCAGATGGTCGCCTCGGTTCACGGCACCGTGAACGGACTGGTCCTGGTCGGACTCGGCGAGGGCGTGCTGCTCGGAATCGTCTATTTCTTTGCCAGTGTACCGCATCCGGTGCTGCTCGGGGCGCTGACGGCGGTCGCCGCCATGATCCCGTTCGGCGCACCCTTGGTCTTCGGCCTTGGGGCGGCGTTCCTACTCGCCAACGGTGCGGTGGTACCGGCGGCGGTCGTGGTGGCGGCGGGCCTCGTCGTCACCTTCGTGGCGGACCACTTCGTGCGCCCGGCGCTGATCGGCGGCACCACCCGCCTGCCCTTCCTCTGGGTGCTGCTCGGCATCCTGGGCGGGGTCGAGACGTTCGGGCTGCTTGGCCTGTTCCTCGGCCCGGCCGTGATGGCGGCGCTGATCCTGCTGTGGCGGGATTTCACGCACGGCGCAGAGATCGAGGAGCCCCGGGCCTGAGCCCGGGGGCGCGGCGGTTCAGGCCGGGCGCGGCAGCTTGCAGCTGTCGAGGGCGTTCAGGGCTTTGGCCCGGGCGGAGTCGTTAAAGTAGCCGGTGCTGCGGTAGGCATCCAGCTCAGACTTGTCGAGGGTGGCGAGGGTCTGGTTCGCGTAGCAGCCGCAGGGGCGGGCCAGCGAGACCTCGGACACATTCTGCAGGCGGGCCTGGGTGACGGTGCAGGCGTGACGCACGCGGCCGGTCAGGTTGCTCGCCGATGCGGTCTTCAGCGCCGGATCGGGGGTGTAGCCTTCCAGCGACGCGGTCGGGCCGGGCTTGTTGGCATTGCAGGCGGCAACGAGCGAGAGCAGGCCAGCGGCGAGGAGGAGCCGGCCGGTGCGCGGGGCGATGAGGCGCATGGGATCGATGGGTCCGTGAAAGCGATTCGGGAACGAACCGGTTTCCCGTGAGGGTCCCGCCCGCGCAAGGGCGCCAGGGCCACAGTGGAGACGCAAACGCCGCCGCCCCGAAGGGGCCGCGGCGCGCGTATCCAGACTATCCGACGCTGTCGGAATCTTCGATCAACCGATGCGATCGGGCTTTCGGCATCAGCCGACGATGTCGGAATCCTGGAAGAACTGGGCGATCTCGGCCTTGGCGTTCTCGAGGCTGTCCGAACCGTGGACGGTGTTCTCGCCGACCGACTCGGAGAAGGTCTTGCGGATGGTACCCTCGTCGGCATTGGCCGGGTTGGTGGCGCCCATCACTTCGCGGTACTTCGCGACGGCGTTGTCGCCCTCGAGCACCTGCACGACGACCGGACCCGAGGTCATGAACTCGACCAGCTCGCCGAAGAACGGGCGCTCCTTGTGGATTTCGTAGAACTTCTCGGCCTGGGCGCGGCTCATCTGGATGCGGCGCTGGCCGACGATGCGCAGGCCCGCCTTCTCGATCACGGCATTGACCGCGCCGGTCAGGTTCCGCTTCGTCGCGTCGGGCTTGAGAATGGAGAAGGTGCGCTCGGTGGCCATGGTCCGTCCGGGTGTGATCGCTCAGCCGAAAATGGCTTCGGCGCCGGGCTTATAGCGGGCAGGCTCCCTCCCCTCAACCCGAGGCGGGATTACTGGGGATAACCGGTCCGACGGAGCGCGATTCTCGGCGAACATGGCTTTGGCGCAACAATGCCGGAAAAACGCCCGATTGCGGAGGCCTCCTGTGGCCAGACGATCACGGCCCCCTCTTCCGCAATAAAACGCCATACGGAGACCAGGACATGCGCGTCGCCCTCACCGCCGCCTTCATCCTCGCCGGCCTCGCTCCCGCCGCCGCGGTACCGACCCAGGACCCGACGGGCACCTGGCTCACCGGCGATGGCCGCGCCAAGGTGCGCATCGACCGATGCGGGCCGGGTGCCGCCAACATCTGCGGCAAGGTGGTCTGGGCCAAGACCGCCACCAACGAGGATGGCAGCCCGCGCACGGACTTCAAGAATCCCGATCCGAAGAAGCGCAGCCGGCCGGTGGTCGGCCTGACGCTCCTCGATAACCTGAAGCCCGAGGAAACCAAGTTCTCCGGCGAGATCTACAACGCCGACGAGGGCAAGATGTACCAGGTCAGCCTGGAGCGCGAGAGCAGCTCCGAGCTGTCGGTCTCGGGGTGCCTGCTCAAGGTGCTGTGCGGCTCGCAGACCTGGACCCGGGTGCCGGACGTGAACCAGCAGGCTTCCGCCCAGCCGGAGCCGGTCCCCGCCGTGAAGGCCGCGCCCAAGGCACCCAAGGCGGCCCCGGCCAAGCCGGCGGTCGTTCCCGCCGAGTAGTCCGGCCGGCGCGGAGCGGCGGTCTCAGACCGCCGCGAACCCGCGCTGAACCGCCGGCCGTGCCATCACGCGATCGAGCCAGGCTCGCACGTGGGGCACGCTGGCCAGTTCGATGCTCTGCTTCTCGTGGTACTTAGCCCAGGGCAGGATCGCGATGTCGGCGATCGAGTAATCGCCCGCCACGTAGTCCCGCTCCGCGAGGTGCCGGTCGAGCACGCCGTAGAGGCGTTGGGCCTCCGTCGTGAAGCGCTCGATGGCATAGGGGATCTTCTCCTGTGCGTAGATGCGGAAATGGTGGACCTGGCCAAGCATCGGCCCGAAGCCAGCCACCTGCCAGAACAGCCACTCGTCCACCGCCACCCGTGCCCGCTCGTCGGCCGGATACAGGCATCCGGTCTTGCGCCCGAGATATTGCAGGATGGCGCCCGATTCGAACACCGTGATGGGCTCGCCCCCCGGCCCGTCGGGATCGACGATGGCCGGGATCTTGTTGTTCGGCGAGATCTTCAGGAAGTCCGGGGCCATCTGATCCCCGCGCCCGATGTTCACCGGCACCACCCGGTAGGGCAGCCCGCACTCCTCCAGCATGATCGGGATCTTCCAGCCATTCGGCGTGCTCCAGGTGTGCACGTCGATGGGTTTTCCCGGCGCGTGTGCCATGCGGTTCTTATCCAGCCCAGTTCAGGCCCGCTCGATTCGCCGAAACAATCCGGGATGCGGGCGGAAGGTTGCAGACTCCGTGCCATGGACACGGGGCCGTGGCACAGGCGGCGACACGAGCAGTGGATCGCCCGGGAAGCCGCGAGAATGGTGCTTGCCACCGCTCAGGGTTGTGGCTGTGATGCGGCCGGCCCGCTGCACGGCGGCGCCCAAGCGTCCCGGGGGTCGTCATGCTGTCATTCCGTTCGCGTCGCACCGCTGCTTTGTTCGCGGCCTTCGGGCTTCTGGCAAGTCCCCTCATCCTGACGAGTCCCGTCATCACCGGCGGTGCGCTGGCGCAGGCCGCGCCGAAGCCCGCGAAGGAACTCAGCGTCGGCCAGAGTGCCGCGCGCGAGCGCCAGAAGAAGTGCGGCGCCGAGTGGCGCGCTCTCTCGGTCGCCGACAAGGCCGCCCAGGGACCGAAATGGCCGCAATATTATAGCAAGTGCGTGAAGCGCCTGAAGCAGGTGAAGGCCTGAGGGGGTCGACGCCCGTTTCCCTTCGCCGACCTGATGCTTTCCTGAGCGTGTAAGGAACGCAAGCCTGACCGCACCGGTTTCCGAAGCGGTCGGGTGATGCGGTGGCGGGATGGAACGATGCGGGAGCGGCGGGCGCTGCAGCGTGCGGTGGCATTGGTGGCCCTGGTTCCGGTGGCCTCCGGCCTCTACGGCGTGCTGTTCGGCGTGAACGGCCTCGGCCGTACCGGGCTCGTCGACGTGTCCGCCGACAGCCACTTCCGTTACCTGTCCGGCCTGCACATGGGCATCGGCATCCTGTTCTGGACCTGCGTGCCCGGCATCGCGGCGAAGACGACGCTGTTTCGGTTTCTCACGCTGGTGGTGGCCCTCGGCGGGCTCGCCCGCCTGCTCGGGTGGGCGCTGACCGGGCTGCCGTCGGTCCTGATGCTGGCCGCCCTCGCGGTCGAACTGGTTGTCACGCCCCTGCTCTGCCTGTGGCAGGCCCGGGTCGCGGCGCGGTATGGGGCCGACCCGTCCGGTCCGGACCTCACTCATCGAGACCTCTCTCATGAGGGGCTGGCCCGTCAGGCCACATCGCGCAGGGCCGCCGGGTGAGCGACCTCGCCGAGGCACGCCTCCGCCCGGTGGATCGGGGCCTCGCCCTGTTGGAGCGCTTCGTCCCGAAGCCCAGCGCCTGGGCCTTCGCCGTGCGGATCTGGCTGGCCATGATCCTGGCTCTGTACGCGGCTTTCTGGCTGCAGCTCTCCAGCGCATCCTCGGCCGCCGTCTGCGTGGCCATCCTGGCGCAGCCGACCCGCGGCCAGGCGCTCTCGAAGGCGGTCTACCGCTTCCTCGGCACCCTCGTGGGCGCGGTCGTGGCAATCGTCCTGATGGCGCTGTTCGCGCAGGACCGTGTCGTGCTCCTCGTGGCCTTCGCGACTTGGCTCGGCCTCTGCGTCTTCACCGCCCACTTCCTCCAGGACACCCGCGCTTACGGCGCCATGCTGTCCGGCTACACCGTGGCGATCATCGCCATTGCGCATATCGACAGTCCGCAGAACACCTTCGATGCCGCCGTCGACCGCGTCGCGGCGATCACCCTCGGCATCGTGGCGATCACCTTCATCAACGATGCCCTCGGATCTCCGAGCATCTGGCGCTCGGTGCGCGACGCGCTTGCGGGCGCCATCGGGGAAACCCGGACCTTCGCCCGTGAGACCCTGATGCGGGGCGATCCCGGCTCCGAGCGCGCGGCGGCGCTGATCCGCAGGATCGCTGCCATGCGGGGCGATGCCAGCGCCATCGCGGGCGAACTCGATGACGGCCCGGATCGAGCCGCCGGCGCCCGCAGCGCCATCGCGGGCCTCTACGTGATGGCCGCCGCCGCCCGCCATCTCCGGGCCGCCCTGGCGCGCCTGGACGAAACGTCGGCCGCCTTGGAGGAGGCGCGCCGCCTCTGCCTCGAACTCACCGAGCCGGAGGGCGATCCGGACCGGGCGGTGGACCGGCTCTCCGACCTCGTCGAGTCTGCGATGCGCGACGGCGCAGTGCCGCTCGATGCGATCCTGGCCCTGCAGCGCGCCCTCGATTTCGCCCGTGCGGCCGGTTTCGCGCAGGACGGTTACCGATCCCTGGCCGAGGGCGGACGGCCACGTCGAGACGTTCCCCTCCCGACGCACCGCGACGTGCCGGAAGCCCTTCGGGGGGCGATGCGGGTGGCGATCGCCTTCGGCCTCAGCGCCCTCCTCCTCATCCATGCCGGCTGGCCTGCGACCTCCTTCGCGCTGGTGCAGGTCGCCTCCACCTGTGCCCTGTCGTCGATCACGCCGGACCCGCGAGCCTTCGCCAAGGGCGTGCTCATCGGCATGCCGCTGGCGGCCCTCTGCGCAGGCCTCGTGCTGTACGGTGCCCTCGCGGGGGTGCAGGGCTTCCCCCTGCTGGCCATCGCCATGGCGCCGGTGGTGTTCACGGCCTGCTTCCTCAGCCTCAATCCGCCGACCTTCGGCATCGGTTTCATCCTGCTGGTGTTCTTCCCCGTGCTGCTCTCCCCCTCGAACCCGCAGACCTACGATCCGCAGGGTTTCCTCACCAACGCCTTCCTGGTCATCGTCGCGGCGCTGATCCTGTTCTTCACCGTTCGGATCATCCTGCCCATCTCCGCCGGTCGCCACCGGATCTTTGCCCTCGATTCGGCCCGGCGCGCCCTGGTGGATGCGCTCGCCGGCCGCGGCGGCGACGCCACGACGCGGACCAGCCTCAACAGTGACCGCCTGCTGCAATTCGCCCACTGGAGTTCGGGCAGCAGCGCCGTGCGCGCCGCCAGCCTCAACCGGGCCTTCGACCTGGCGCGGATGGAATCGGCCGCCGCCCGCGCCCACGCGCAATTGCGCGGTCTGGCGCAGGACCCGTCGCTCGCCGCCCTTGCCGTGCTGGCGGCCGCCGCCATCACGGCCGTGGATGCCGCCGGGATGCGGGCCTCCGCCCGAGCGCTGCTGGCGGCGGGACGCGATGCCGTGCCGGCGACGCGGATGCATCTGGCCCGCGCGGTGAGCGACCTGACCACCGCCGCGCACGTGATCGAGAGCCAGGGACGGTTCCTGCGCCGCCTCGGCATCGGGGCCGCCTGATGCGCAGCGACCTGAATGTCGGCGGCATCCTGATCTCGCCCTTCGTGACCTATGCCGCCGGGGCCCTGGCCATCCTCGTGCTCCTGCGTCTCCTGTTCGCGCGCTTCCGCGTCAGCCGCTACGTCGCCAATCCACCGCTTGCGGAGGCCGGCCTCTACGTCTGCATCCTCGCCCTCCTGATCGTGTTCCTGTGACGATGGCCGACCAAAAACCCGATGATACGCCCCAGCAGGCCCCGCAGGTACGCGGACCGGACACCAGCCCGCGCCGGTCCGGCCGCGGCCGCCGCCTCCTGCGCCTCGTCGTGACGGGAATCATCCTGGCCTGCGCGGCGGTGGCGGCCGCCCTCGTCTGGCAGTTCTACGTCACCGCCCCGTGGACCCGGGACGGGCGGGTGCGGGTCCAGGTCGCCGCCGTCGCCCCCCAGGTCTCCGGACAGATCACGGAGCTCCGCGTCGCCGACAACCAGCAGGTGAAGAAGGGCGACATCCTCTACGTCATCGACCCCTTCGATTTCGAGGTCTCGGTGGCGTCGGCCCAGGCCGAACTCGAGAACCGCGAGGCCGACCTTCAGGTCAAGCGCACCCAGGCCGCACGCCGCGAGGCCCTCACCACCCTCTCCACCTCGGTGGAGGAGAAGCAGCAATATGCCGGCACCGCCAAGATCGCGGAGGCAGCCCTCGCCTCGGCCAAGGCACAGCTCTCCCAGGCCAAGATCAACCTGGAGCGCACCCAGGTGCGCGCGCCGGTGAACGGGCGGGTAACCAACCTGCTCCTGCGGCCGGGCGACTACGCCACCACCGGCACCGTCAACATCGCCGTCATCGACACCGACTCGTTCTGGATCGACGGCTACTTCGAGGAGACCAAGATGGCCCACATCCATGTCGGCGATCCGGTCTCGGCCGAACTCCTCGGTTACGACCCGCTGATCCACGGCATCGTGGAGAGCATCACGCTGGGCATCAGCACCGCCAATGCCACCGCGAGCACCCAGGGACTGCCCAACGTCGACCCGGTCTACACCTGGGTGCGGCTGGCCCAGCGCGTGCCGGTGCGGATCCGCATCGCGCGCGTACCCGAGGGCGTCACCCTGGTCGCCGGCATGACCGCCACCGTCTCGGTGGGGGAGCCCGGCCGGCATCGCGACGACTGGCTCGCCCGCCTGCGCGGCCGCTTCAGCGGCGCGGCTGCGCCGACCCCCTGAGCGATAGGCGCCCCGGCAGGGATTCTTCAGGCTGTGGCGATGGGAAGGAGGACTGTCGCGAAATCGCGAAAATAGGGTCTTGACGCATCTTCGATTGGGTCGCACCTTGTTGTGGTGCTTCGACGGCAAAGCACAGCTCAAGCAACGAGGAGGCTTGATCGTCCGACGATCATGACCAACGAGAAGCAGGAGATATGGGAATGACGCCACCCCAGCAGGCAGCTGCGGCGATCATCCGGGGTTGATTCGACCCGGACGTTGAGCAGCGCACACGCGAATATCGGGACGGAAGCGGTCTCAGGAGCGCAGAAGCGGCCGGAACGGCACGACTTCAGACATGCACCAGGCTCCATCTCGGCCGCTTCCGCCGCCGATCACGCGAACTCAACCGCTTTGGTTGAGATTCAAGATCATCAAGACTTCCGCATAGTATTGCTCACCGACCTTCAAGGCGTGTGGCTCCAGGCCGTATGGCTTGAAACCGGCTGCTTCGTAACGCCGGATCGCACGCGTGTTGGTTGCCCCAACCGACAGGTTGAGATCCTCAACGCGGCTCGTCGCCTGGTCGATCACGGCGGAGATAAGCGCCGTTCCGATTTCCTTGCCGCGCGCGTCTGGCCTGACATAGGCGCCCCAGAGCGTCCCCTTGTTCCGAAGCTTCGGTGAGTCCGGCATGAAGAGCCCGGCTGCACCGACGAGCCCGTCTCCATCCGGGGCGCCGAATACGGCGTGGGTCTTCAGCGTGGCGCCGAACCACTCGAGCGGCTGTTCGGCCTCTGACTCCCAGGAGGCGCCGAAGGCCTCCGGGTGTCGGGCGAGGCCGTCGAGGCGAAGGGCTCGGAACGCAGCCGCATCCCGGGTTTCAAGCCTGCGGATGGAACCCATGAACCGCATCCCCTTCGTCCGTCCGGCAGGAGGCTACTCGATGCCGAGCTTCGCCTTGAGCAGGGCGTTCACGGCCGCCGGGTTCGCTTTGCCGCCGGTGGCCTTCATCGTCTGGCCGACGAACCAGCCGAGCAGGGTGGGCTTCTCGCGCGCTTGGCTGACCTTGTCCGGGTTCTTGGCGATGATCGCGTCCACCGCAGCCTCGATGGCGCCGGTGTCGGTCACCTGTTTCATGCCGCGTGACTCGACGACCTCGCGCGGGTCGCCGCCTTCGGACCACACGATCTCGAACAGGTCCTTGGCGATCTTGCCCGAGATCACGCCCTCGCCGATCAGGTCGACGATGGCGCCGAGCTGGGTCGCCGAGACCGGGCTGGTCTCGATGCTGTGGCCCTCCTTGTTGAGGCGCCCGAACAGCTCGTTGATGACCCAGTTCGCCGCGGCCTTGCCATCGCGGCCCGTGGCCACCGCCTCGAAGTAATCGGCCGAGGCGCGCTCGGCGATGAGCACGCCCGCATCGTAGGAGCTGAGGCCGTAGGTCTCGATGAAGCGCGCCTTCTTGGCGTCGGGCAGCTCCGGCAGGCCGGCCGCCAGGGCGTCGACATAGGCCTGGTCGAATTCCAGCGGCAGCAGATCCGGGTCGGGGAAGTAGCGGTAATCGTGCGCCTCTTCCTTCGAGCGCATGGACCGGGTCTCGCCCTTGCCGGGATCGAACAGGCGGGTCTCCTGGCTGATGGTGCCGCCATCCTCGATGATGGCGATCTGGCGCCGCGCCTCGGTCTCGATGGCCTGACCGATGAAGCGGATCGAGTTGACGTTCTTGATCTCGCAGCGGGTGCCGAGCGGGGCGCCGGGTTTCCGCACCGAGACGTTGACGTCGGCGCGGAGCGAGCCCTTCTCCATGTCGCCGTCGCAGGTGCCGAGATAGCGCAGGATGGTGCGCAGCTTGGTCACGTAGGCCCGCGCCTCCTCCGACGAGCGGAGGTCGGGTCGGGACACGATTTCCATCAGGGCGACGCCCGAGCGGTTGAGGTCGACGAAGCTCTGGGTCGGGTTCTGGTCGTGCAGGGACTTGCCGGCATCCTGCTCCAGGTGCAGGCGCTCGATCCCGACGGTGATGGTCTCGCCCTCGGCTAAGTCGACCAGCACTTCGCCCTCGCCGACGATCGGGTCCTTGAACTGGCTGATCTGGTAGCCCTGCGGCAGGTCCGGATAGAAGTAGTTCTTCCGGTCGAACACTGAGCGGTGATTGATCTGCGCCTTCAGCCCGAGACCGGTGCGCACGGCCTGGGCCACGCACTCCTCGTTGATCACGGGCAGCATGCCGGGCATGGCTGCATCGACCAGAGAGACGTGGTCGTTCGGTTCGCCGCCGAACTCGGTCGAGGCGCCCGAGAACAGCTTGGATCGGCTGGTGACCTGGGCGTGGATCTCCATGCCGATCACGACCTCCCAGTCGTGCAGGCCGCCCTTGATGAGCTTCTTGGGGTTCACGGCAGCGGTCATGATGGCCCGGATTCAGCGTTGCGGGGCGCGAATGCGCGCCTGAAGGGTGGAAGTGCCGGCCGGCGCGGTCAAGCGCGCAGGCGGTAGAGCTGGTGCGCCAGGAAACCGAGAGCGCCCCACAGGAAGGCGGCGATCCAGCGCACGGGGAAGAAGGTCGGGCCGTCGTGGCTCACCGGCGCCGGCCACGGGATGCCGATCGCGGTGACGCCCCACGACACCAGCACCGAGACCGCGAACGCCATCAGCGAGACGAGGATGATCTTCACGAACTGGTCCGACTTCCAGCCCATGATCAGCGCGATGGCGATCAGGACGGGATCGAAGGCGGCCCAGATCCAGACGTCGAAGGGATAGACCGGGACGGTCATCGGCTGCGCCTCATGCCCACCACGCGGGCGGCAGCCGGGTCCGCCCGGCCGCGTCCTCGATGACCTGGGCGGCGGCGAACAGCGTCTCCTCGTCGAAGGGTCGGCCGATGAGCTGGAGTCCGAGGGGCAGCCCCTGCGCGTCGAGGCCGGCCGGCACCGAGATACCGGGCAGGCCCGCCATGTTCACCGTGATGGTGAACACGTCCTGCAGGTACATCTCGACCGGGTCGCCGGAGCCCTTCTCGCCGACGCCGAAGGCCGCCGCTGGGGTGGCGGGCGTCAGGATCGCGTCGATGCCGGCGGCATAGGCCTCTTCGAAGTCGCGCTTGATCAGGGTGCGGATCTTCTGCGCCCGCACGTAATAGGCGTCGTAGTAGCCGGCCGAGAGCACGTAGGTGCCGATCATGATCCGGCGCTTGACCTCGCGGCCGAAGCCGGCGGCGCGGGTGTTCTCGTACATTCCGGCGATGTCCTTGCCGGGCACCCGCAGGCCGTAGCGCACGCCGTCGTAGCGGGCGAGGTTCGAGGAGGCCTCGGCCGGGGCGACGATGTAATAGGCCGGCAGAGCGTAGGATGTATGCGGCAGCGAGATCTCGCGGATCGTGGCGCCGGCATCCTTCAGCATCGCGGCGCCCTGGTCCCACAGCGCCTGGATCTCGGCCGACATGCCCTCGACCCGGTACTCCTTCGGGATGCCGATGGTCAGGCCCTTCACGCCGCGGGCCACCGCCGCCTCGAAGTCGGGCACGGGCAGGTCGGCGCAGGTGGTGTCGCGCGCGTCCGCACCCGCCATCGAGCCGAGCAGGATGGCGCAGTCGCGCACCGTGCGGGCGATCGGCCCGGCCTGGTCGAGGGAGGAGGCGTAGGCCACCGTGCCCCAGCGCGAAACCCGGCCGTAGGTCGGCTTGATGCCGACGGTGCCGGTGAAGGCGGCGGGCTGGCGGATCGAGCCGCCGGTATCCGTCGCCGTGGCGCCGAGGCAGAGATGCGCGGCCACCGCCGCCGCCGAGCCGCCGGACGAGCCGCCCGGTACCAGCCGGGTGTCCGATCCGGCCCTGCGCCAGGGCGAGACCACGTCGCCATAGGCGGAGGTCTCGTTGGACGAGCCCATGGCGAATTCGTCGAGGTTGAGCTTGCCGAGCAGGACCGCGCCGTCGCGCCACAGGTTGGCGGTCACGGCCGATTCGTAGGCGGGCGTGAAGCCCTCGAGGATCTTCGAGCCGGCGGTGGTCGCCACGCCCTCGGTGCAGAACAGGTCCTTGATCCCGAGGGGAATGCCCTCGAGCGGGCGGGCCTCGCCGGCGGCGATCTTCGCATCCGCGGCCTGCGCCATCGTCAGGGCCTGATCCGGCGTCTCGACCAGATAGGCGTTGAGGCCGCGCGCCTTCTCCATGGCGGCGAGATGCGCCCGGGTCAGGTCGGCAGCGGAGAAGGCCTTGGCCTTCAGCCCGTCGCGGGCTTCCGCCAGGGTGAGTTCATTCAGAATCGTCGTACCGGAGGCAGTCATGGGCGCTCGTCCTGTTGAGCCCCGATGCTCCGCCGTCGCCATCCCGTGGGCGCCGGGCGGACCGTCGCTCGGGGCGGCCTCGTTCGCTAGGGGGCGGATCGCGCGCCTATTCGACGACCTTCGGGACCAGGAAGTAATGGTCCTCGGTCTCGGGCGCGTTGGCCACGATGGCGTCGGCCTTGGCCCCGTCGGTGACGACATCCCGGCGCTTCTTCATCGCCATCGGGGTCACCGAGGTCATCGGCTCCACGCCCGTCACGTCGACGGCGCCGAGTTGCTCGACGAAGGCCAGGATCGCGTTGAGTTCACCCTGCAGGGGAGCGACCTCGTCCTCGCTCACCGCGATGCGCGCCAGGTGCGCGATGCGCCTCACCGTCGTTGCGTCGACCGACATGCTGTCTTCAGATCCTCAGGCACCCCTGCGCCGGCCCGCGAGGCTCGCGGGCGATGGGGCCTCGGGCGGGCTATAGCACCCGCCTTCCCGCGCTCGCAACGCCGGGTCGCTCCGCCCGAGCCCCGCACCCGTCAGGTGATGATGTGGTGGGGCAGCAACGGGGATTCGATGAGGATGCCGGACCGGGCTGCGTTCGGCTCCGCCTGCCGGAATCCCAGCACCAGGATTTCGAGGGCCAGGGCCAGCATCAGCTTGTGCCGCAGGGGCATCGCACGCCGCGCAGGGCTCGCCGCGGAGGCAGGACGCGCGCGAGGAGCAAGAAGTGTGGGAGGGGCATCGGAAAAGGTCGGAGTCATTCGGGCCGCATCCAGGATCTTAACGATGCGTTAACGATGCTCTGGCTCACGGGGTCCGCGCAAGGCTATGACAACACTTCTTTAAGGTTAATGCGGACCAGGAGGGTCATTCACATGTGGGAAGCGGTCTTCTCGCCCTGTGCGCCGGGGCCGGTGGCGACGGAGGCGGCCCTCGAACGGGCCGAGGCCGAGCTCGGATACGGCCTGCCGGAGAGCTATCGCGCCTTCTGCCGGACCCTCGGGGCAGGGCTCGCCAACGGCTATTTCCGCGTCGCCGTCCCGAGCGACGATCCGGAGACCGATCTCCTCGCGAATTCCGAACTGATCGCGCACAGCATCGCCTCCGTCATCGGCGAGCGACCGGACCATCGCTTCGAGGTCGAGGGCGACGATCCCGCCGTCGTCGAGCGGGCCGGCTTCTTCGGGCGCTCGGAGGCCGGCGAGTTCCTGTTCTGGGACGTGGTGCCGGGCCGCGACGAGTACGAGATCTGGGTGCTGGGCGCCGACCTCGAATCGGTTCGATTCGGGGGCGCCGATCTCGTCGACCTGATGCGCCGGAGCCAGGGACCGGCGGTGCGTGGCATCCTCGGCATGGGGGCAGCCCCCCTCCCCGCCAGCTTCGTCGGCGACGGCACTGCGGGCGCGGCCGGCCTGCACTAAGCCGGCATGGCCACCGGCGCCCCGCATCGGGATTCCTTGCCGTTCCGCGCCGGATCGATCAGGAGGAGCGGGCGCACAGGAGAGGATGGCACATGGACGTGGCCGAGATGCGGGCCTTCGCGGAGGCCTCGCAAGGCGGGCCCCGCCTGATCGGGATCGATCTCGGCACCAAGACGATCGGCCTCGCCCTGTCGGATGTCGGGCGCCAGATCGCCTCGCCGCTCGAGACCATCCGCCGGGTCAAGTTCACCCCGGACGTGAAGCACCTCGCGGCCCTGTGCGAACGGCACGGCGTCGGCGGCCTCGTGATCGGGTTGCCCCTCAACATGGATGGCAGCGAGGGCGTGCGGGTGCAGTCGACCCGGTCCTTCGTGCGCAACATGAAGCCGCTGCTGCCCCTGCCCGTCCTCTATTGCGACGAGCGCCTGTCCACCGCCGCCGTCACCCGCGCGCTGATCGCCGCGGATGCCTCGCGGGCCAAGCGCGGCGAGGTCGTCGACATGCTGGCCGCCGCCTACATCCTGCAGGGTTGCCTCGACCAGATGCGTGGCGCCCTTGCCGACGACGCGGAGTCCGGCGACGAACCCTGAGCCGCCCTATCCCACCAGCGACACCGCCCCGCTGCCGTGGCGCTCGATGCGCCCGTCGAGCTCGAGTTCGAGCAGGGTCGTCTGGACGACGCGGACGCTGAGGCCGGCGGTGCGCGCCAGTTCATCGGTCCCGATCGGCGTCGGGCTCAGGAACCCGATGAGCCGGGTGCGATCATCGCGGGCGTCGGGCGCCTCGATCTCCTCGGCGGGCATCGGCAGGACGATTCCGTCGACATCGAGCTCGTCCCAGAAGATCGGGGCGTCGGCGAGGTCCGGGCGGTCGACCGCCAGGGCGTCCCGTCCGCCCGCGCCGCCCTCCTCCAGCAGCGGTGCGATCGCCTCCGTGACGTGCGCGACCTCGGAGACCAGGGTGGCGCCCTGGCGGATCAGGTCGTTGGTGCCCTCCGCCCGCGGGTCGAGGGGCGAGCCCGGCACGGCGAAGACCTCACGGCCCTGTTCGAGGGCGAAGCGGGCGGTGATCAGCGAGCCCGAGCGGCGGGCGGCCTCCATCACGATGGTGCCGTAGGCGAGGCCCGAGATGATGCGGTTGCGCCGCGGGAAGTCACGTCCGCGCGGCACCCAGCCCATCGGCATCTCGGCCAGGATGGCGCCCCCCGCCTCCAGGATCGCATCCACCAGGGCGGCGTGGTTGGTCGGGTAGATCCGGTCCTGCCCTCCGGCCAGCACCGCGACGGTGCCCGGTACCAGCGCGGCCTTGTGGGCCCGCGCGTCGATGCCGCGCGCCAGCCCCGAGACCACGACCAGCCCGGCCTCGCCGAGCCCGCGCGCGAGGCGCTCGGTGAAGGCGAGCCCCGCGGCGGAGGCGTTGCGCGATCCCACAATGGCGATTGCGGGGCGGTGAAGGATCGCGGCCGGCCCCCGGATCGCGATCAGGGGGGGAGCCGAATCGGCCGCCTGCAGCAGCTTCGGGTAATCGGCTTCCCCCAGGGCAACGAGGCGTGCACCGAGGCGGCCGGCGGCGGCAATCTCGGCCTCGGCTTCCGCACGGCCCGGAGGCACGATGCGCTGGCCGCCGCGGCCGGTCAGGCCCGGAAGGGCTTCGAGGGCCGCACCGGCCCCGCCGAAGCGATTGATCAGGGTGCGGAAGCTGCGCGGGCCGATGCCCTCGGTGCGGATCAGGCGCAGCCAGTCGAGACGCTGGGCATCGGTGAGCTGCATTGCCCTCCCCCTCCGGAGCGGGCAGCCGGCCTCAGCCCTTCTGCCCGATGCGCCCCTCGGTTCCGTCGATCAGCCGGCGAATGTTGGGCGCATGCTTCCACCATAGCAGGGCTGCAAGCACGAGAAACAAAAATGCAACCGAGGGCTGTCCGAGTGTCCATAGCACCAGAGGCGTCAGGGCCGATGCGGCCAGAGCCGCGAGGGACGAGTATTTCAGCGTGAAGGCGAGGCCGAGCCAGATTGCCGCGAAGGCCAGGAGGCCGAGCGGGCTCAGGGCCAGAAGGACGCCCAGGAAGGTCGCGACGCCCTTGCCGCCCTTGAACCCGAGCCAGACCGGGAACAGGTGCCCGAGGAAGGCGCCGAAACCTGCCACGAGACCTGCCACGAGACCCGCCTCCATTCCGAATCGCCCGGCGAGGAGGACCGCGACGGTACCCTTCAGCGCATCCCCCAGAAGGGTGGCGGCGGCCAGCCCCTTTCGCCCGGTGCGCAGCACGTTGGTGGCGCCGATATTGCCCGAACCGATCGCCCGCACGTCGCCGAGCCCGGCAAATCGGGTGAAGATCAGCCCGAACGGGATCGACCCGAGGAGGTAGCCCCCCGCGAGCGCCGCCAGCAGGACAGGCCAGAGTTGCGAATCGATCGGGCTCACGCGGCGGCCTCGGTCTCGGCGGGGGCGCGGAAGACGATCCGTCCCTCGACCATCGTCAGGATGGCGGCTCCCTGCAGGCGGGCCTCGTCGAAGGGCGAGTTCTTCGAGCGCGACTTCAGCTGGCGCTTGTCGAGCACGTAGGGCAGGTCGGGGTCGATCAGCACAAGGTCGGCGGGGGCGCCCGCCGCGAGCCGTCCGGCCTGGCGTCCGAGCAGGCGGGCGGGGTTCGCCGTCAGGGCCGCGAGCAGGCGCGGCAGGCCGACATCGCCGGTATGGACCAGCCGCAGGGCCGCGCCCAGCAGGGTCTCGATGCCGAGGGCGCCGTCGGCGGCCTCCGCGAAGGGCAGGCGCTTGGTCTCCACATCCTGCGGGTTGTGGTCGGAGACGATGACGTCGATCACCCCGTCGTTCAGGGCCGCCACCAGGGCGAGCCGGTCGGTCTCGTGGCGCAGGGGCGGCGAGAGCCGGCAGAAGGTGCGGTAATGGCCGATGTCGCCCTCGTTGAGGACGAGGTTGTTCACCGAGGCGCCACAGGTGACGGGCAGCCCGTCCGCCTTGGCCCGGCGCACGATCTCGACCGAGTCGGCGCAGGAGATCATCGCCGCATGGTAGCGGGCTTGCGTGAGGCGCACGAGGCGGATGTCACGCTCCAGCATCACCGTCTCGGCCTCGCGCGGGATGCCGAGCAGTCCGAGCCGCGAGGCCATCTCGCCCTCGTTCATCACGCCGTCGCCGACGAGGTCCGGCTCCTCCACGTGCTGCATCAGCAGGGCGCCGAAATCGCGGGCGTAGGTGAGCGCGCGGCGCATGACCTGGGCGTTCGCCACCGCCTTGAGACCGTCGGTGAACGCCACGGCGCCGGCCTCCTGCAGCAGGCCGAACTCGGTCATCTCCTGGCCGGCGAGGCCTTTGGTGATGGCGGCGGCCGGCAGGACGTGGACGCTGGCGGTGTCGCGCGCCCGGCGCAGGACAAAGTCGACGATGGCCGGCCCGTCGATGATGGGATTGGTGTCCGGCATGCAGACCAGCGTGGTGACGCCTCCAGCCGCGGCCGCCGCGCTGGCGCTCGCCAGGGTCTCGCGATGCTCGGCGCCGGGCTCGCCCACGAAGGCGCGCAGATCGATCAGGCCGGGGCTGAGAACGTGGCCGCCGCAATTGATCGTCTCGGCCTCGTCCGGCACTCCGGCCAGCGGCCCCCAGCCGACATCGTGGATCAGGCCGTCGCGGACGAGGACGTGGCCGGGCGCCTGCCGGCCCGTGGCCGGATCGCACAAGGTGGCGTTGGTCAGGAGGATGGGGCGCACGCTCATTACCCTCGACCCGCAGTGACGGAAGGCTTCAGGCACGGCGCGGACGGGATGAGATCATCGGATAAGCGAGGCACCTGAGAATCCTTGCTCCGTCGCGGCTTTAGAACTGCGCCCGCGTTTCGACTGCGCGCGGCGCGGCGTCAAGCAACAATGGCCGTCCAATCAGATCCGGGGTGGGTCGGATGTTGCCGAAACGGCAGGCCGGCCGATCTCGATCGCCACAAGCAGCTTCCATACATGGCGCCTCGACATTGCGAAACCAAAGGTTGTATAGCGCATAGAGGAACTGCAAGGGGTCAGGATGAGCCAAGTCCAAGATCACTATTGTAACCTGCTCGCCGCTCACTATTCCTGGATGAACGGGATGCCGTTCGAGGAGAAGGTTGCCGAGCAACGGGCACTTCTGACTAGCCTTGGCATCGGCATGGGGTCAAAAGGACTGGCCATCGATCTCGGCGCCGGTCCGGGCTATCAAGCCCACGCCCTGGGCGAAATTGGCTTTGAAACGATCTTAGCGTTGGATACCAGCCGTCCTCTCCTAGATGAGCTGGAGGCGGCGAACGACCGTTATCCGATCCGAGCGATACTGGCCGACTTGCGTGATTTTCCGACGTTTGTCGAGAAAACCAGCGTCGATGCTGTTGTTTGTATGGGAGATACTCTGACCCATCTGAACGACCTGTCCGACGTCTGGACGCTGTTCCAAGACGCGCACGAGGTGTTGCGTTCGGATGGGCGTTTGGCCCTGACATTCCGCGATCTTTCGACCGAGCTGACCGGACTCGATCGCTTCCTTCCCATTCGCGCTGATGATCAGCGCATCATGACGTGCGCGTTGGAGTACGAGCCCGATCGTGTTGTGGTGACAGACCTGATTCATATCCATGCGGAGAATGGGTGGACGCTTCACAAGAGCAGCTACAGAAAATTACGTCTCGACTCGGCATCAGTCACGCAGGAATTGGCGGGAATCGGCTTTGTCGTCGATCACGACGGAGCCATTGGGGGAATGCGTGTAATCGCTGCGCGTAAGCTGTGATCTCCTTTGTCCGAACGCGCTGCTCCAACATGAAAAAGGCCTCGCCCGAACGGGCGAGGCCTCGTCATCGCGATCTGGAGAGTTTTACGCCGCGAGCGAGCGCAGCACGTAAGGGAGGATACCGCCGTTGCGGAAGTATTCGAGCTCGTCGAGGGTATCGATGCGGCAGGTCAACGGCACCTCCCGCTTCGTGCCGTCGGCGGAGGTGATCTCGGCGATCATGGTCTGACGCGGCTTCAATTCGCCCGACAGACCCCGGATCGAGACCGTTTCGTCGCCCTTCAGGCCCAGCGAGGCCCAGGAGGTCTCGCCCTGGAAGACCAGGGGCACGATGCCCATGCCGACTAGATTCGAGCGGTGGATGCGCTCGAAGCTCTCGGCCACCACGGCGCGGATGCCGAGCAGCTTGGTGCCCTTCGCCGCCCAGTCGCGCGATGAACCGGTGCCGTATTCCTTGCCGGCGAAAACCACCAGCGGCGTGCCCTCGGCTTGGTACTTCTGCGCGGCGTCGTAGATGAACATCCGCTCGCCGGTGGGCTGGAACAGGGTCCAGCCGCCCTCGACCACGTTGCCGGACGCGTCGCGCACCATCTGATTCTTGATGCGGATGTTGGCGAAGGTGCCCCGCATCATGACTTCGTGGTTGCCGCGGCGGGTGCCGTACTGGTTGAAGTCCTGCACCCGAACCTGGTGTTCCTGCAGGTAGGCGCCAGCCGGAGAATTCGCCCGGATGTTACCCGCCGGCGAGATGTGGTCGGTGGTGATCGAGTCCTGGAACAGGCCGAGGATGCGGGCGTCGATGACGTCCTCCACCGGGGCCGGCGTCTTCTGCATGCCGACGAAGTAGGGCGGGTTCTGCACGTAGGTGGAGGTCGAATCCCACTTGAAGGTCTCGGCTTCGGTGACCTCGACGGCCTTCCAGTAATCGTCGCCGCCGAACACGTCGGCATAGCGCGACTTGAACAGGGTCGAGGTGATGTTGGCCTCGATGAATTCCTGCACCTCGGCGGTCGAGGGCCAGATGTCCTTCAGGTAGACGGGCTGTCCGTCCGAGCCCGTGCCCAGCGGCTCGGTGGTGATGTCGATCTGCATCGAGCCGGCGAGCGCGTAGGCGACCACCAGGGGGGGCGAGGCGAGGTAGTTCGCCCGCACGTCGGGATTCACCCGGCCCTCGAAATTGCGGTTGCCCGACAGCACGGCGGCGGCGACGACGTCGTTGTCGTTGATCGCCTTCGAGATCGGGGCCGGTAGGGGGCCGCTGTTGCCGATGCAGGTGGTGCAGCCGAAGCCGACGAGGTTGAAGCCCAGGGCGTCGAGGGGTGTCTGCAGGCCGGCGCTCTCCAGGTACTCGGCCACCACCTGGGAGCCGGGTGCCAGCGAGGTCTTCACCCAGGGCTTCGAGCGCAGGCCCTTGGCCACCGCGTTGCGGGCGAGCAGGCCGGCGCCGATCATCACGCTGGGGTTCGAGGTGTTGGTGCAGCTCGTGATGGCGGCGATCACCACGTCACCGTGGCCGATGTCGAAATTGGCGCCCTCCACCGGGTAGCGCCGGGCGATGTCCGCCGCCTTCTTGAACTCGGTCTCCATGGAGGCGGCGAAGCCGGGCTTGGCGCCGTCGAGAAGCACCCGGTCCTGCGGGCGCTTGGGGCCGGCGAGCGATGGGCGCACGTCGCCCATGTCGAGCTCCAACGTGTCGGTGAAGACCGGATCGGGGGTCTGTGCGTCGCGCCACATGCCCTGCGCCTTGGCGTAGGCCTCGACCAGGGCGATCCGGTCGTCGGCGCGGCCGGTGACGGTGAGGAAATCGATGGTCTTCTGGTCGATCGGGAAGAAGCCGCAGGTGGCGCCGTATTCCGGGGCCATGTTGGAGATCGTGGCACGGTCGGCCACCGCCATGTCGTCGAGACCGGGGCCGTAGAATTCGACGAACTTGCCCACGACGCCCTTCTTGCGCAGCATCTGCGTGACCGTCAGCACCAGGTCGGTGGCGGTGGTGCCCTCGGGCAGCTTGCCCGACAGCTTGAAGCCGACGACTTCCGGGATCAGCATGGAGAGCGGCTGGCCGAGCATCGCGGCCTCGGCCTCGATGCCGCCGACGCCCCAGCCCAGCACGGCGAGGCCATTGACCATGGTGGTGTGCGAATCGGTGCCGACGAGGCTGTCCGGATAAGCCAGCTCGGTGCCGTCTTCCGATTTCGTCCACACGGTCTGCGACAGGTATTCCAGGTTGACCTGATGGCAGATGCCGGTGCCGGGCGGGACAACCGAGAAATTGTCGAAGGCCGACTGGCCCCACTTGAGGAAGGTGTAGCGCTCACCGTTGCGCGAGTATTCGAGCGCGACGTTGTCGGCCAGCGCCTTCGGGGTGCCGAACTCGTCGACGATGACCGAGTGGTCGATCACGAGATCGACCGGCACCAGCGGGTTGATCTTCTGGGGGTCGCCGCCGAGCGCGACCATGGCGTCACGCATGGCGGCGAGGTCGACCACGGCCGGCACACCCGTGAAGTCCTGCATCAGGACACGGGAGGGGCGGAAGGCGATCTCGGTCTCGGTCTTGCCCTTGTTGCCGAGCCAGGCGACGGTGGCCGAGATGTCGTCCTTCTTGACCGAGCGGTCGTCCTCGAAGCGCAGCAGGTTCTCGAGCAGCACCTTCATGGAGAAGGGCAACGCGGTGGCGTCGGCGAGGCCGGCCTTCTCGGCATGCGGAATCGAATAGTAGGTATAGGCCTTGTCGCCGACCGTCAGGGTCTGGCGGGACTGGAAGCTGTCGAGCGATGCCACGGCGTTATATTTCCTCGCGAGCGGTTGGTCGAACACGCGCAGGCATAACCTGCGCCACGAAAACACGTGTTCGGCTGGGAGCGCTGTGAAGCGCGCGCCGCCCCGGGGGTGCCCGAGTGAGGATGATGCGCGAAGGGCGATTTGGACGCCCTGAAACTCGCGCGGCGCAGCCTGCGCGCGTTATAGAACACTTCGAAACTGGCCGCTACCGGGGGGCTGACAGTGCTACGGTTCTGTTCGGTCGTACCTTCGCCAGCGGAGGGCGCCCACGCTGGACTTTGATCCCGCGAAGGAGCCTCCGATGCTCGCCCTGCGCCGGCCGCCCGAGATCGAAGACCGCCTGAAGGCCCTGGCGCGGCATACCGGCCGGAGCAAGGACGACCACGCGCGCGACGCCATCCTCGAGCACTTTGAGAATTTCGCGCACCTGGAGAACCTCAAGGCCGCCGAGCAGCACCCCGCGGCCGTCCGAAGCGGCGAAAGCGACACCATAGCCTCTCGAAGACCTGCTGTCGCGCTAGGGCGTGGCGGATCGCGTTCGCGCGTTCCGTGGAACGCGAACTCGCCAAGCTCGACCGTGAGGCGGTCAGGCGCATCCTGGGCTTTCTGCGCCACCGGGTCTCGCCACTGGACGATTCGCGTGCCATTGGCGAAGCCCTGAAGGGCTCTCGGTTGGGCAACATCTGAAAATACCGATCGGTGACTTTCGCGGAATTGCCACGATCGCGGACGACGCCTTGCGCATCCTCGTGATGAAGATCGGCCATCGGCGCGACGTCGACCGGTAGCCGGTTCGACGAGGCTCAAAATCCCGGGCTCATGATGCAGGACCCCCCGTGCGGCTGACCGCCCAAGATCTCGCCGTCCGCCGCTCAGGCCGCCGCATCTTCTCGGACCTGTCCTTCGAACTCGGCCCCGGCGCGGCCCTGATGGTCACGGGCCGCAACGGCGCCGGCAAGTCGACGCTGCTGGCGGTGCTGGCCGGCCGGCTCAAGCCCGAGTCCGGAACGGTCACGGTGCGGGAGGTCGGCGAGGCGACCCTGTCGGAATGCCTGCACGTGGTCGGCCATCGCGACGGCCTGAAGGGTCCGCTCACGGCCGAGGAGAACCTTGCCTTCGCCCGCGACCTCCTCGGCGCACCGACCGCGAGCCCCCGCGCCGCCCTGGAGGAACTCGGCCTCGGCCACGCCCTGCGGCTGCCGGTCGGCTATCTCTCCGCCGGCCAGCGCCGGCGCGTGGCCCTGGCCCGCCTCCTCGTCTGCCGGCGCCCGCTCTGGCTCCTCGACGAGCCGACGGCCGCCCTTGATACGGCCTCTCAGGCGGTCCTCGCCGGGATGATGGCACGCCACCGGGCCGAGGGCGGCCTCGTCATCGCGGCGACTCATCAGCCTCTCGGCCTGGAGGACGCGCAGGAATTGCGAATCGAGGCGCCCCGGACCACCGCACCGGGCGCGGCCCGGTCCACGGTCGCAGCCGACGAGGTGTGGTGGTGATGCGCGCGCTGAAGGCCCTCGTCGCCCGCGACCTTGCGCTGGCCGCCCGGGTCGGTGGGTCGGGGGCGCTTTCCCTCGTGTTCTTCCTGATGATCGTCGCTCTGGTGCCGTTCGCCCTCGGCCCGGATCTCAACCTGCTGTCTCGGATCGGCCCCGCGATCCTGTGGCTCGCCGCCGTGCTCTCGACCCTGATCGGCCTCGACCGGCTATTCCAGGCCGACGAGGAGGACGGTTCCCTCGACCTGATGACCGGCTCGCCGGCCCCCCTGGAGGGCATCGTGCTCGCCAAGGTGCTGGCCCATTGGCTGACCACCGGCCTGCCGCTCGCCCTCGCCTCGCCCCTGTTCGGCCTCCTCGTCGCCCTCGACGGCCGGGCGATGGCGGCGACCGCCCTGACCCTCCTCGTGGGAACCCCGGCGCTGACTTTCGTGGGCGCGGTCGGCGCTGCGCTCACCGCCTCGATCCGTCGCGGCGGGCTGATCCTGGCGGTGGTGGTGCTGCCGCTGATGATCCCAACGCTGATCTTCGGCGTCTCGGCGAGCGAAGCAGCCCTCGGTGGTACCGTACCCTTCACCACGCCGCTCGCCATTCTGTGCGCCCTCAGCCTGATCGCGGGCGTGATCGGGACCCTGGCCGCCGCCGCGGCCCTGCGCTGGTCGGAATAGGCGTCTGCGTTCAGCCAAGGACGAACTGCGGTCGAATCGGTGCGGACGGCTCTTCCCTGCAAGCTGATTCGGTACGGCATCGATCGCGACGCGGGCGTAGGATGGCGAACCACTGTAAGATCCTGCCCCGGTGACCATCGCGCTGCAGCGCGAGGGCGACGAACAGGGCGATCGCTGAGGCCTCAAGGAGGAGCATTGGAAGCCATGCACCACTGAGTGGGATCGCCGCGAGATCAAGCCCCTCACTGGCGATGACGCTCCCGAGAGCGCCACCGGTGAAGACAGGCAGAGATCGACAGCCGAGACGGGCGAGAAGGTGGTTGCGCGGCATCTGATGCAGCAGGCGAATCAGCGGCGCGTTCGGCAATGCCATCACCAGGTAGGCGAGCGCCAGAACGTGCAGGACCCGGAGAGGGGATTGATAGGTCTTGCTCGCGCCGAGCCAGAAGTGGTCGTTGCGCGTCGTGACCCATTGGTGAACGGCAGGCCAGATGTTGCCCAGCACAACGACGATAATCAGGTAGGTCGCCAGAAAGGCGAAGGCGACGCAGGTGATGAGCCGGCTGTGTGGCAGGACGATGCCGCGGATCATACCCTGACCGACCACGATCCCGATCGCGAACAGCAGGGTCCAGGGCAAGATTGTCAGGGTGAAAGGCGCACCCGTCAGGCTGTTCGGGATGACCCATGCGAAGTGACCGGCCGGAATCCAGATCAGGAGCCCCAGGGGCAGCGGTGCCCAGAAACGCCAGGCGGCCAGACGGAGCAGGAAAGGCGCCAGCAGCATCAGGGCGACGTAGAGGCGCAGGACGGACGAGTATCCGACCGTCTGCCTCATCGTCAGCGCGTGCCAGAGGAGGTCGCGAAGGCCGTAATCCCGAAGCAGACGCGTCTCCGGGGCATGAATCCCTTCCACGCCGCGGAGGGCAAAGATCGCCGAGAGGAGACCCAGGGTTGCCAGAACGAGAAGGACCTCAAACCCATAGATGTAAGCTGCGCGCCGCCAGAGGTGTACGACGATCTCCCCAAAGCAGCGTGCTTCGGTCTGCCGGGCTGCCAACGCAACAGAAATCCCGCTGAGCAGCACGAAGATGTCTGCGCTGTCGGAGAATCCGAGCCCCGAAGGTGACAGGTTGGTAAGATAGCCGTTCTCGATGTGATTGACGAAGATGTTGACGAGGCAGATCCCCCGGACTGCGTCGATCGTCGTGCTTCGCTGCTGCATCTCCCGACCCTGCCGCCTGTGTCACGAGTCCGTGATAAGGGATGAGTCTTAAGGGTGTGTTGCAACCCATGAGTGCATTGCGCCCGACTGGTTTTACTCGCCGGCTTCGCCATCCCGAGGGACTGCCTTGGGCGGTCAGGCCGGGTCGGCGTCGATGCGCATCCGCAGGATGGCGTAGGGCGGTTTCTGGAGATCCTGGCCGCCGTTGTATTCCGGGCGCCGATTCACCTGGGCGGACGAGATGTGGAGCCAGCGATCGGGCGTGATCCAGAACGTATCGGCCCAGATCAGGCGCGGGTCCGAGGCGATGAGGGTGACGGTGCCGTCGGGATCGCGGCGGCCGACCGCGTTGAACTCCTGCATGGCGAGGTAGACCCGGTCCTTCGAATCGGTGGTGAGACCACCGGTCATGCCCTTCTCGCCAAGGTCCTCGACCCCGGCCGCCACCCCGGCATCGCTGGTCTCGGGATCGAGGAGCGCGGCGGTCTCCACTGCGTAGAGTCGGCGTCCGATCAGGGGCGCGTAGTAAAGGCGACGACCGTCCGGGCTGAGGGCGATGCCATTGGCGCCGCCCTGGACCGGGCGCGGCGGCCCGTCCCCCTTCCGCTGCACCACGGCACGATCCTCGACGATCTTGAGGAGTCCCTTCTGCGACCTGGTGCTGGCGTGGCCCGCGAGGCGTCGCACCACTCGGCCCGTCGCGAGGTCGACCGCCAGGATGGCGCCCTCCCCGTCCTGGCCCTGATCGGTGATGTAGGCCCGGGCGTACCCGTCGCGAATGTCCACCCGCAGGTCGTTGAGCGAGGAGGTCGGGGTGATACCCGCGTCCAGCGGCACCACCCGACGAATACGGTTGTCCGAGAGGGTGATCTGCACGAGCTTCGCGCCGCCCTTCACCGGCGGGCCGGAGCCGTCCGGCAGACCGGCATCGAGGCACCACAGGGTATCGTCGCGGTCGAAGACGCCGTTGGGCACGTGGAACAGGCACGCCTGCGGCTGATCCGGGTCGGGCTGGTTGGTGGCGAGGTCCGGATAGGGCCGGACCGCGCCGTCCGGCAGCACTTCGCCCAGCGTGTAGGGCACCGTCGCGTTGAAGCGCGGCATCATCACGAAGCGCCGGCCCTGCGCCGAGATGGCGAGGCCCGTGGGGGTCGAGGGCGCATCCGCCGTGAAGGCGAGTTCAAGGCCGCCGATGGCGCGTTCCGTGGTGACCGGCGCCTCCGCCGCCGCCCGCGCTTCGGATCCAAGGGAGAGAGCCGCCGCGCCGGTGAGGCCGGCGGCAAGGAGATCACGGCGAGCGAGTGTCATGGCGGGGTTCCGGTTCGGACGGGAGATGAGACGGGTCAGCCCCGGGCGGGGCCGCGGACCGCGAGGTCGATGGCGTGGACGATCGGGCCGGCGCCGATGAACAGGCGGTTGCCGTCTGGTCCCCCGAAGGCGACGTTGGCGGCATCGGTGGCGGTGGCGATGCGGCCGAGCCGGGTCCCGTCGGAATCAAACACCCGCACGCCGTCGAAGCAGGCCGCGTAGAGCCGGCCCCCGGCATCGACCGCGAGCCCGTCCGGAACGCCGGCCTCCACGCTGGCGAACACCCGGGGGTTGCCGAGCTGGCGCCCCCGCTCGACGGGGAAAGTCAGGATCGTCCGGGCGCCCTCTGGGTTCTTCAGGGCCGCGCTGGTGTCGCTGACATAGAGGCGCGTGCCATCCGGGCTGAACACGATCCCGTTGGGCTGCCCCACCGCGTCGGTCATCGCCTCGACCCGCCCGGAGCCGGGATCGATCCGATAGACCCGCCGGGCTGCCTGGGCGGGTGCTGCCATCAGGCCCTCGTCCGGCATGGTGATGCCGAAGACCGGATCGGTGAACCAGATCGCGCCGTCCGGCGCCAGGGCGGCATCGTTGGGGGAATTGAGCGGCCGCCCTTCATAGGTCTCCGCCAGCACCGTGAGGCGCCCATCCGGCTCGCGCCGCACCACGCGCCGGCCCCGGTGCTCGCAGGTGACGAGACGGCCCTCGCCGTCGAGGGTATTGCCGTTGGCGTTGTTCGACGGATCGCGGAAGACCTGCGTTGCGCCATCGTCGCCGATGCGCAGCATCCGGTTGGCCCGGACGTCGCTGACGATCAGGCCGCCGAGCGCCGGTGCGTAGCACAGGCCCTCGCACCAGCGCCCGGCCGCGTAGAGGGTGCGCAGGGGCGTGTCAGGCGCGACCACCGCGGAAAAGCGCGGGTCGTCGCTGCGCAGGATCGGCGCAGCCGCGACGCGGGTGGCCGACAGGCCAACCGCCGCCAGAGCGGTGCCGAGGAACGTGCGTCGTCGAATCGTCGGCATCCGGTTCCGGAACGGTTGGGAGGGCAAGGGGACGCACCGGCTTGCGCCGGCCGATGCGCCGGGCCTCGGCGTGCGCCAAGCCTGGGATTGGATAAGCCTCGGGGGTGACAGGTCTCAGCGCTGGGCGGGGGTCGCGGGAGCGCCTGTCGCGCCGGTCGCCTCCATGGCCTTGGGTTTGAAACTCCACAACTCGGTCGGCAGGGCTGCCGGCGCGTCCGGCTTGTAGAAGGCCGAGTCCTGGATGTGCGAGGTCGTGACGTAGAGCGTGCCGTCCGGTCCTTCCGCGAAGGTGTCGGGCCAGCGCAGGCGCTTGTCCTGCACGACGGTGCTCAGGCTGTTCCCTTTGCCCGACAGGTCGCGGACCTTGATCGAATCATCCTGCGGCGACGTCACGTACATCCGGCCGTCGGTGCGGGCGATGATCAGCCCGTCCGCCGGGCCGTTCTCGCCCACGGTCTCGATCCGGCCGGCCACGCTCTTGTCCGCGAGGGCCGCCGGCATCAGCGCCGTGGTGATGCCGCCGGCGAGCGTCTCGGTGGGCAGGCTGTAGAGCGTCTTGCCCTTGATCGCCTGCCAGTAGAGCGTCTTGCCGTCGGGGGAGAGAGCGATGCCATCGGCCGCGAACTCGACGCCGCGCCCGTCCGGGCGGCGCAGGGGTTTGCCGTCATAGGTCACGGTGACGCTTGGGTCGGGCTGCGTCGCGGGATCGCCGTCGAGCACCCGATGCGCGCGGCCGCTGTCGAGGTCGACCACCACCAGGGCGCCCCGGGCGCCGGAATCGGTGAGGTAGGCGGTCTTGCCGTCGGGGGAGAAGCGCACGTCGTTGAGGTAGGAGCCCTGGGGCGCCACGCTGTCGTCGAACGCGACGGTGCGCGCGGGCTGGTTGGTCTTCAGGTCGATCTCGACGAGCTTGGGACCGCCGGGCACCAGGGCCGCCATGGCGGGAGCGGCCGGATCGAGCACCCAGAGATTGCCGTTGGGACCGGCGACCACGCTCTGGACGCAGACCCAATGGTCCTTGGCCGTGACCTCGTCCTTCTTGGCGTTGCGCCAGGAATTCCAGGCCGCGTCCGGGAACGGCACCAGCTTGCCATCCTTGAGTTCGGCCACCGATACCTCGGTGTCCTCGGTCCATCGCGGAAAGTTGACGAAGATGCGTCCGTCCTTCGAGACGGTGACGCCGGTCACCTGATGCTCGAAGCTCGCCACCTTGGTGAGGGTCGCGGCAGTCGGGGTTGAGGCAGTTGGGGCGGGTGCAACCGGCGCGGTCTGCGCCCGACTTGGCGATGCTGTCAGCGTGCTCGCCAGGGCGACGGCGCAGAGCGCGGTGCGCAGGAACTCGCCTTTCCGCCGGGCGTCTGCGGATCTGATCGTCACGGAAACGGACGTGCGGCGGGGCATCGATCGACTCTTCGTGCGGCGCGAATCGGAATGGGTCATCGACGGCCTAACGCACGAGGGGGCGGCCAAGGTTCATTCCGGCAAGGTTCATCCCGGCAAGGTTCATCCCGGCAAGGTTCATCCCGGCAAGGTTCATCCCGAAACGCCGCGGTTGCAGGTCCGGCCGGATGTCACGGCCCCGGACGCGGGCCAGCCTTGGCACGGGAACCGGCAAGCCCCGCGCCGAGAAATGCCCCCCAACTACAAGCCCGCACCTGCAACCGACCCTATCGTCGGCGGGTGGGGGATTGGGCCAGGCAATGTCGAATTTCAACGAAAGACAGCTCATACGCCGAGAACAGCGGAATGATTATTGTTTTTAATACGAATTTTACAATTATAATTCCCATATGGTACGGTGCGCCGGGGATAGATTTGGCGACGCCTTTCGCTTCGCCGACCGGGTAAGAGAAGACCACATGCTGGGATCAAGTCTTCGCGCCACCTTGGCCGCACTCGATCGATCGCAGGGTCGGATCGAGTTCGAAATGGATGGGACGGTTCGCGATGCGAACAAGATCTTCCTCGACTTGGTCGGGTACACGCTGGACGAGGTCCGTGGCCAGAACCACAGCCTGTTCGTCGCGCCCGAGGAGCGAGAGACCGTCGCCTATCGCCAGTTCTGGGACAGCCTGCGCCGGGGTGAGTTCCAGAGCCGGGAGTTTCGCCGGATCGCGAAGGACGGGCGCAGCCGGTGGATACAGGCGTCGTACAACCCGATCCTCAACCGGCACGGCAAGCCCGTGAAGGTGGTCAAGTTCGCGACCGACATCACCGAGCAGACCCGGCGCAACGCGGCCTACGAGGGCCAGATCGCGGCGATCAACCGCTCGCAGGCGGTGATCCACTTCACGCCCGACGGCCTCGTCACCGATGCCAACCCGAATTTCCTCGCCGCGCTCGGCTATACCCTGGACGAGATCAAGGGTCGGCACCACAGCCAATTCATGGCGCCCGAGGACCGGGACACGCCGGCCTATGCGGCCTTCTGGAAGGCGCTCGCCAGCGGCGAGTACCAGGCCGGCGAGTTTCGCCGCATGGCCAAGGGCGGACGCGAGGTCTGGATCTACGGGGCCTACAATCCGGTCCTCGGCCCGGACGGTAAGCCCGTGGCGGTGGTCAAGTTCGCCAACGACGTGACCCATCAGGTCGCCGATCGCCTCCGCCGCCTCGAGGGCCAGCGCGCCATCGACCGGGACCTCGGCGGCATCACCGACTCCATCGCCGAGGTCAGCCGCCAGGCGAGCACCACCGCCGAGGCCGCGGCCCTGACCTCGGGCAACGTGCAGGCCGTGGCGGCCGGTGCCGAGGAATTTTCGGCCTCGATCGAGGAATTGAATCGCCACGCCGTCGAGGCGAAGGCCGCTTCCGACGAGGCCGTGATCCGGGCGGAAGAGGCCGGCGGGATCGTCGCGGGCCTGACCTCGGCCGCAACCAAGATCGGCGAAGTGGTTTCGGTGATCCGCTCGATCGCCGACCAGACCAACCTGCTTGCGCTCAACGCCACCATCGAGGCCGCCCGCGCCGGCGAGGCCGGCCGGGGCTTCGCGGTGGTCGCCAGCGAGGTGAAGGCCCTGGCCAACCAGTCGTCGCGGGCAACGGAGGAGATCGGGACCCAGATCGCGGCGGTTCAGACCTCTACCAGCCAGGCGGTGAACGCCATCGAGGCCATCGCCCGCACCATCGCGCATCTCAGCGAGATCTCACTCAGCGTCTCGTCGGCGGTCACCGAACAGGCGGCGGTGACACGCGACATGTCGGTGAACATGCAGACCGCCGCTCGGAGCGTCGAGCAGGTCCGACAGAGCATGGACGGCATCGCCCAGGCCGCCCACGATGTCGACGGCTCCGTGCGCAAGGCCGGCGCCGCCGCCCGGGCGCTCGCCTGAGCGGACGCGCCGCCCGTCAATCCGGCCGGGCTCCGATTGCCGGCTGAATCACAGTCGGTTCCGAGCCTGAACCCCGGACCCGGCCCCGCAGGCTCTGGGTCCCACCCGTTCGGCCCGGCTCACGCCGGTCGAGACCCGGGACGACGCGCTCCGTGAGATCCACGCAACGGCCGACCAACCACGTCATCCAGTTCATTGCGAAGCTCCCAGCTGTCTCTCATGAGATAGATCGGGTGCCGCCGCGCCAAAGCGAGGGCCGACCACACAAATATCCGGCCCACGGCCCGACCGGGCGACCCTCAATCGAGATCCTGCAGGTGGCGTGCGGCGATGACTGACGCAGCCGTGCGATTCTCGACCCCGAGCTTCTCGTAGATGCCCTCAAGGTGCTTGGTCACCGTGCGGGGGCTCAAGCCCAGGATCTCGCCGATGTCGCGGCTGGATTTGCCCCGCGAGAGCCAGAGCAGCACCTCCGCCTCGCGCCCGGTGACGCGCAGGCGCAGGCGCAGGCGCTCCAGACCGGCCTGGGTACCGTCCCGGGCCAGCCGCAGCAGGATCTCGTCGCCGGTGCCGCCGATGAAGCTCAGAGTGTAGGCGGTGCCTGCCCGGTCCACGAGGCTCAGAGGGGCGGTGGACGCGCCCCCCAGGCAGGCCTTCAGCCAGGCCCCGCCCTGCGGCGGCAGGCCCAGGGGCGCGCCGGGCTCGGTGACCCCGCCGAGCAGGCGCGCGGCCTGGGGCGTGCACCACCGGACCGCGCCGTCGCGGTCCACCGCGAACAGGGTGCGGCCGGTGGTGTCGAGGGCCGCCCGCGCGCTCTGGGCCGCACGGGCGCCGGCGAGATGGACCCGGATGCGGGCCAGGATCTCGTCGGGGGCGATCGGCTTCGTCACGTAGTCGACGCCGCCGGCCTCCAGGCCCTTCACGATGTGCTCGGTCTCCGACAGGCCGGTCATGAAGATCACCGGCACGTGGGCGAGATGGCCCTTCGCCTTGAGGCGACGGCAGGTCTCGAACCCGTCCATGCCGGGCATCATCGCGTCGAGCAGGATGACGTCGGGGGTGATCTCGTCGACCAGCGCCAGGGCGAGGTCGCCCGCCACCGCCACCAGGACGGTGGCGCCCGAGCGCTCGATCGCCTCGGTGAGGAAGCTCAGGGTTTCGGGGGAATCGTCCACCACGAGGACGATGTCGCGCTGGGCTTCAGACATCCGACACGCCTTCCGCCACGTCCTGCGGAGGGCTCAGGGCTTCCAGCACGGTGCGGGCCCGGCGCAGGTCGAAGGCGGCGGCGAGGCCCCGCATCTGCACGATGAAGGCCGTCGGGGCGTCCGCCTCGGCCTCCATCTCGGCCAGCTTGGCTTCGATCCCGCGCACGTGGCCGATCCGCACGAGGCGCAGGAGATCGGCCACCTGCCCGGGCGGCGGGGCCGGGGACGCCTCCGGCATCGGTGCGGCGGCGTCGATCCCGGGAGGCTCCTGCGCGGTCCAGGCGAGGCCGAGCAGGCCGGTGACGCATTCAAGGAAGTCGCGCAGGTCGAAGGGTTTGGCGATGATCGCATCGTGGGGCGCGTCGTCACCCCGCACCGGGCTGATCTCGTGGACGTTGGCCGACATCATGGCGATGCGGGCGGTATGGCCGGCCTCCCGCAGCGCTCTGGCCAGCACCCAGCCGCTCATGCCCGGCATGGCGATGTCGAGGAGGAACAGGTCCGGCGGCCGGGTCTCCGCCAGGGCGAGGCAGGCCGGGCCGTCGCCGGCCTCCCACACCACCAGGCCGAGGGGTTCGAGGATGTCGCGCATCAGCCCGCGATGGGCCGCATCGTCGTCGGCCACCAGGATGGTGCGCCGGGCGCCCGCATAGGCCCGCACCGGCGCGCTCGCGGGCGCGGCCAGAACGGGCTTCGGCCGGGCCACCGAGGCCAGCATCAGGCGCACGCGAAAGCGGGTGCCGCGCCCGACCTCGCTCTCGACGGTGATCTCGCCGCCCATTACCTGGGCCAGCAGGTGCGCGATGGTCAGCCCCAGGCCGGTGCCGGGCGTCGAGCGGGCGGCCGCCAGCGAGCCGCGCTCGAACGGCTCGAAGATGCGCTCCAGATCGTCCCGGCGGATGCCGAGGCCGGTGTCGCTGATCGTGAACACCGCGATCTGATTGCGGTAGGTCAGATCCAGGGTGACCGTGCCGGCGGGGGTGAACTTGATCGCGTTCGACAGGAGGTTGAGCAGGATCTGGCGCAGACGCTTCTCATCGGTGGCGACCACCGCCGGCAGGGCCTCGGGTCGGGTGAAGCGGAAATCGAGGGCAGCGCCCTGCGCCTGGAGCCGGATCATGTCGACGATCTGGTCGAGGAAGTCGGCGAGACGTACCTCGTTGCGGTGGATCTGGAGGCGACCCGCCTCCATCCGGGAAATATCGAGGAGGCCGTCGATCAGGCCCGACAGGTGCTGGGCCGAGCGCCGGATGACCCGGATGCCGTTCTGGCGCGGGGCCGGGATGCTGGGGTCGCCCTCCAGCAGCTGCGCGTAGCCCAGCACCGCGTTCAGGGGCGTGCGCAACTCGTGGCTGATGCCGACCACGTAGCGGCTTTTCGCGAGATTGGCGGCCTCCGCCGTCTCCTTGGCCTGCTGCAGCTTGGCATCGGTGATCTTATGGGCCTCGATCTCGGCCTGGTAGAGCCCGGTCTGGCGCGCAGTCTCCTCGAGGGCGACCCGCCGGCTCTCCTGCGCCAGAACGAACAGCCAGGCGACGATGCCCAGGATCACGATGAGGATCAGGAACACGCTGGTCAGCGCCGCGCCGAGCACCGCGCGGTGCTCGGGATGCTCGGCGCTGGCGCCCGCATGCACGATACCGAGGATCAGAGCGATCGCCGCCACCAGCGTCAGCATCAGCGCGAGGTAGCGCCCCAGGGGCGCGCCGATCCAGGCGGCGGTGCGGGCCGGGGCGACGCGCGCGAGCACCGCCTGGGCCTGGGCCTCCAGGCGCCCGTGCGGCTTGCAGAGATCGCCGCAGCGGGCGTCGAGCGAGCAGCACAGGGAGCAGATCGGAGCCGCATAGGCGGGGCACTGGGCCATGTCCTCCGGCTCAAACGGGTGCTCGCAGACGCGGCAGGTGATCTCGGACGCACCGTGCCAGTCGGTCCGCGGAGTTCGGGCGAGATAGTAGCGCCCGCCGGTGGCGAGCGCGATCGCGGGCGCCCCCGCGACGGCGACGGTCAGCGCCAGCAGCGGCGCGAACGGCACGGCCATCGCCCCGATCCAGCCCGCATGGGCCACGAACCCCGTGAGGATCGCCAGCGCCATGGCGCCGGTGCCGACGGGATTGATGGCGTAGAGATGGGCGCGCTTGAACTCGATGCCGGGCGGGGACAGGCCGAATGGCTTGTTGATGGCGAGGTCCGCCGCGAGCGCGCCGACCCAGGCCGACACCACCACGGCGTAGAGCGAGAGCGTGCTGGCGATGGTCTTGTCGATGCCGAGCTCCATCAGCAGGAGCGCGATGGCGACGTTGAACACCAGCCAGACGACCCGGCCCGGGTGGCTATGCGTCAGGCGCGAGAAGAAGTTCGACCAGGCGATGGAGCCCGCATAGGCGTTGGTGACGTTGATCTTGAGCTGCGACACCACCACGAACAGCGTCATCAGCGCCACGGCGCCGGCCCCGGGGGAGACCACGTAGCCGAAGGCCACCGCGTACATCCGCGTCGGCTCGGCGGCATGCTCGGCGGGCACCCCGTGCGCGAGGGCGAGCACGGCGAGGAACGAGCCGAGCAGGATCTTGAGCATCCCGGGCAGGATCCAGCCGCCGCCGGCACTCAGCACCGCCGCCCACCAGCGGGCCGAACGGCCGGGTTCGCGCTCCGGCACGAAGCGCAGGAAGTCGACCTGCTCGCCGACCTGGGCCAGCAGCGCCAGCAGGATGCCCGAGGCGAGACCGAAGCGGGGCCAATCGAAGCCGCCGAGGCCGTCGCTGCCTGGATGGTCGAGCCAGGTCGCCACCGGCGCGTCCCCGGCGAAGGCGATGCAGGCGAGCGGCACGAGGTTAAGCACGATCCAGACCGGCTGCGTCCAGAGCTGGAAGCGACTGATCATCGCGATGCCGTAGATCACCAGCGGGATCACCACGAGGGCGCTGACGAGGTAGCCGAGGCTCGGCGGCAGCCCGAAGCACAGCTCCAGCGCCAGAGCCATGATGGCGGCCTCGATGGCGAAGAACAGGAAGGTGAAGCTCGCGTAGATCAGCGAGGTCACCGTCGAGCCGATATAGCCGAAGCCGGCGCCCCGGGTGAGGAGGTCGATGTCGACGCCGTAGCGCGCGGCGTAGAGGCTGATCGGCGTCGCGGTGGCGAAGATGATCGCGCTCACCAGCAGGAGTGCTGCCAGGGTGTTGGTGAACCCGACACTCAGCACCAGGGTGCCGCCGATCGCCTCCAGGGCCAGGAACGAGAGGGAGCCGAGCGCCGTCTGGGCGACCCGGAAGCCCGACCACCGCCGCGCCTTCTTGGCGGTGAAGCGGAGCGCATAATCCTCCAGCGTCTCGTCGGCGACGAGGCGATTGTAGTCGCGCCGGATCGGCAGGATACGCTGGTGCTCGGTCATCGTCTTCGGGGTGGACGGTATCATGCGGCACGGGGGATGGCGCGGCATCCCGGCCCGTCCGTGACGATGGCGGTCCGTCGTCCCCAGCTTAGCAAGGACCGTGCCCCGATGCCGGGCGCGACCCGGCGCTTCGGACGGCGCGGTCCGGGCCACGGACTCGCGCGAGCAAGTTCACCAGCATGGGCCTGTGCGCCGGGCTCCGACATACGCAATACAGCGTATAGGCCGCACGGCACCCTGCAGCCTAGCCTCCGCTCCGTCGATCCGCGGCCGTCCCGAGCGCCGCGCGACGACCGACAGGGGTTTGGGCACGATGGCAGAGGACAAGGGCAAGGGCCTGCAATCGGCGCTGCGGCGCAGGCTTCTGATGGGGCTCGCCGGCGCTCCGGCGATCGCCCTGATGCCGCGCATGAGCTTCGCGGCGGGACCGGCGACGTCGGCGGTGAACACCACCGGCCTCGCCGTGACCGACACCGAGGTGACGGTCGGCATCCTGCACTCGGCCACCGGCACCATGGCGATCTCCGAGACCGGCTCCATTCAGGCCGAAAAGCTCGCGATCTCGCAGATCAACGAGGCGGGCGGCGTGCTCGGCCGCAAGATCAAGATCATCCAGGAGGACGGCGCCTCCGATTGGCCGACCTTCGCCGAGAAGGCGAAGAAGCTCCTGGTCAACGACCATTGCGCCGCCGTGATGGGCTGCTGGACCTCGGCCTCGCGCAAGGCCGCGCTGCCGGTGTTCGAGCAGTATAACGGCCTCTTGTACTACCCGACCTTCTACGAGGGCCTGGAGCAGTCCAAGAACGTCTTCTACACCGGCCAGGAAGCCACGCAGCAGATCCTCGCCGGCCTCAACTGGGTCCACAAGGAGAAGGGCGGCGATTCGTTCTTCTTCATCGGGTCGGACTACATCTGGCCGCGCACCTCGAACAAGATCGCCCGAAAGCACGTCGAGAACGTGCTCAAGGGCAAGGTCGTCGGTGAGGAGTACTTCCCTCTCGGCCACACCCAGTTCAATTCGGTGATCAACAAGATCAAGCTCACCAAGCCGAAGGTGATCTTCGCCGACGTGGTCGGCGGCTCGAACGTGGCGTTCTATAAGCAACTCAAGGCCGCCGGCATCGACCTGTCGAAGCAGATCCTCCTGACGATCTCGGTGACGGAAGACGAGATCGACGGCATCGGCGGCGACAACATCGCCGGCGCCTATTCCTGCATGAAGTACTTCCAGTCGATCGAGAACGAGAACAACAAGGCCTTCGTCGCCGCCTTCAAGAAGATGTGGGGCGAGAAGACCGTCATCGGCGACGTCACCCAGGCCGCCTATCTCGGGCCCCACCTGTGGAAGATGGCCTGCGAGAAGGCCGGCTCGTTCGATGTCGACAAGGTCGTCGCCGCCTCGCCGGGCCTCGAATACAAGGACGCGCCGGAAGGCTACGTCCGGGTCGATCCGAACCACCACCTCTGGTCGAAGACCCGCGTCGGCAAGGCCCTGCCGGATGGCCAGTTCGAGATCGTCTACACCAGCCCCGAACTGATCAAGCCCGACCCGTTCCCCAAGGGCTACCAGTAGGGCTCCAACGTGCCCTCCTCCCCCTTGTGGGGAGGAGTTGGCGGTGGGGGTGGTTGGGTGACCCTCGACCGGCGGAGGCTGGCGGCGCCACCCCCACCCCTACCCCTCCACGAGGGGGAGGGAGCGCGTCTCATGAGAGGGCGCGTCTGTCCGCGACGGCCTGATGCTTGCACGACACGCGCGGCATCCTTCGGAGAACGGACCCATGTTCGGTGACTACTCGCTCGGTGATCTCGGCGCGATCTTCGCGATGCAGGGCTTTGCCGGACTGATCCTGTTTTCGGTCTACGTGCTGATGGCGCTCGGGCTGGCGATCATCTTCGGCCAAATGGGGGTGATCAACATGGCGCACGGGGAGTTCATGATCCTCGGCGCCTACATGACCTATCTCTGCTCGAACTTCTTCCAGACCCAACTGCCGGCCCTGTTCCCGGCTTACTTCTTCATCGCGATGGCGCTCGCCTTCCTGGCCTCGGGGGCGCTCGGGATGCTGGTGGAATGGGCCCTGATCCGCCACCTCTACAAGCGCCCGCTCGATACGCTGCTGGCCACCTGGGGCCTGTCGCTGATCCTGCAGCAGGCCTACCGCTCGATCTTCGGTGCCCGTGAGGTCGGCGTCGAGCTGCCGTCCTGGCTGATCGGCTCGGTGCAGGTCACCGACACCATCGAGATCCCGATCAACGGCATGTTCGTCATGGCCATCACGACGCTGATCACCGTCGGCGTCGCCCTCCTGATGTACCGCTCGCGCTTCGGCGCCCAGGTTCGCGCCGTGGTGCAGAACCGCGCCATGGCGGGCGCCGTCGGCATCGACACCGAACGGGTCGACCGCCTCACCTTCGGCCTCGGCTGCGGCATCGCGGGCATCGCCGGTTCGGCCTTCACCATGGTGGGCTCGACCGGGCCGACCTCCGGCCAGCTCTACATCGTCGACACCTTCCTGATCGTGGTGTTCGGCGGCGCCGCCTCGCTGCTCGGCACCATCGCGTCCGCCTTCTCGATCTCGCAGACGCAATCGACCCTCGAATTCTTCCTCTCGGGTTCCACCGCGAAGGTGCTCACGCTGTTGGCGGTGGTCGGCATCCTGATGCTGCGGCCCCAGGGCCTCTTCACCCTCAAGGTCCGGCGCTGAGGAGCCTGAACGTCATGACCCGCTCCACACCCAAGACGATCGTCAACGACAACCCGTTCATGAAGCCGATGGAATGGGTGAGCCTGGCGCTCCTCGTCGGCGTCATCTTCATCCTGCTGCCGATGCTGCTCGACGCCTTCCGGCTCAACCTCGTCGGCAAGTACCTGACCTATTCGTTCGTGGCCCTCGGCCTGGTCATCTGCTGGGGCTTCGGCGGCATCCTCTCGCTCGGCCAGGGCGTGTTCTTCGGCCTCGGCGGCTACCTGATGGCCATGTACCTGAAGCTCGAAGCGTCCAGCGTCGAGAATACCAAGATCCAGTCGACCCCGGGCATTCCCGACTTCATGGACTGGAACCAGATCACCGAACTGCCGTGGTTCTGGAAGCCCTTCACCAGCCTGCCCTTCACGCTGATCGCGGTGCTGGTGGTGCCGGCCTTCTTTGCCTTCGTCATCGGCACGGCGATGTTCCGACGCCGCGTCGGCGGCACCTACTTCGCCATCATCACCCAGGCCATCGCCGCCATCCTGACGATCCTGATCGTCGGCCAGCAGGGCTACACCGGCGGCATCAATGGCATCACCGATCTGCGCACCCTGCACGGCTGGGACATCCGCACCGACAGCGCCCACAACATCCTCTACTTCGTCAACGCCGGCCTGCTTGTCGCCTGCATCCTGTTCGCGCAGGCCGTGAAGAAGTCGAAGCTCGGGCGCATCCTGCTCGCCATGCGCGACAAGGAGGACCGGGTCCGGTTCTCGGGCTACCAGGTGGCGAGCTTCAAGACCTTCGCGTTCTGCCTCGCGGCTGTGTTCGCCGCCATCGGGGGCGCGATGTTCACCCTCCAGGTCGGGTTCATGTCGCCCTCCTTCGTCGGCATCGTGCCGTCGATCGAGATGGTGATCTACGCCGCCGTCGGCGGGCGCCTGTCCCTGTTCGGCGCGGTCTGGGGCACGCTCCTGGTCAACTGGGCCAAGACCACCTTCTCGGAGAGCTTCCCGGAACTCTGGCTGTTCGGCCTCGGCGGCCTGTTCATCCTCGTGGTGCTGGCCTTCCCCAACGGTCTGGCGGGCATCTACCGCACCTATGTCGAGCCCCGCCTGACCCGGCGCGTGAAGGCTCTCGAGCCCGCGCCCGCCGTCGCCCTGTCCCACGCGGCCGAGTAGGATCTCCGATGAACGCAGCCACCCTGCCCTCGCACCTCATCGGCGCCGATCCGGCCGAGAAGGACTTCCTGCTGGCGGTGGAATCCCTCACCGTCTCGTTCGACGGCTTCAAGGCGGTCAACGACGTCTCGTTCTACGTCGATCCCAACGAGATCCGGGTCATCATCGGCCCCAACGGCGCCGGCAAGACCACGGTGCTCGACCTCATCTGCGGCCGCACCAAGGCCAGCTCCGGCTCGATCAAGTACAAGGGCCAGGAACTGACCAAGCTGTCCGAGAGCGCCATCGTGCTGGCCGGCGTCGGCCGCAAGTTCCAGACGCCGTCGATCTACGATGACCTCACCGTGTTCGAGAACCTGGAGATCTCCTATCCGCGCGGCCGCTCGGTGTTCGGGGCGCTGACCTTCAAGCGCGACGCCCAGGTCCGCGACCGCATCGAGGAGGTCGCCAGCATGATCTTCCTCAAGGATCAGCTCCTGGAGCGGGCCGAGTTCCTCAGCCACGGCCAGAAGCAGTGGCTCGAGATCGGCATGCTGCTGATCCAGGACCCGGAATTGCTGATGCTCGACGAGCCGGTGGCCGGCATGAGCGTCGGGGAGCGCATCAAGACCGCCGAACTCCTCAACGAGATCATCAAGGGCCGCTCGGTCCTGGTGATCGAGCACGACATGAAGTTCGTCGAGGACATCGCCCACCGGGTCACCGTGCTGCACCAGGGCAAGGTCCTGTCGGAAGGGTCGATGGAGCGGGTCAAGAACGACCCCAAGGTCATCGAAGTCTATCTCGGCCATTGAGGGAAACAGGCTCATGCTCCAGACCGCGCCTGCCTCCTCCCCCGCGCCTCATCGTCAGGGCGGCGTCCAGCCGATGCTGGCGGTCAGCGACCTGCATTCGGCCTATGGCCAGAGCGAGGTTCTGCACGGCCTCGACATCGCGGTGGCGCCCGGCGAGATCGTCGCCGTGATGGGCCGCAACGGCATGGGCAAGACCACGCTGATGAAGACCCTGATGGGGATCGTGCCGGTGAAATCCGGTTCGATCCGGGTCGACGGTGCGGATGTCGGCGCCCTGAAGAGCCACCAGCGCGTGGCACGCGGTCTCGCCTACGTGCCGCAGGGCCGCATGATCTTCTCGGCCATGACCGTGCAGGAGAACATCGAGACGGGGCTCACCGTCACCCACGAGCGCCGGGTGCCGCAGGATCTCTACACCATGTTCCCGGTGCTGCTGGAGATGAAGGGCCGGCGCGGCGGCAATCTCTCGGGCGGCCAGCAGCAGCAGCTCGCCATCGCCCGCGCGCTGGCGAGCCGGCCCAAGGTTCTCCTCCTCGACGAGCCGACCGAGGGCATCCAGCCCTCGATCATCCGCGAGATGGGCCGCACCCTCAAGAAGATCCGAGACGACCGAGGCCTCTCCATCGTGGTCTCCGAGCAGGTGCTGAGCTTCGCCCTCGACGTCGCCGACCGGGTTCTGGTCATCGAGAACGGCGTGATCGTGCACGAGTCCCTGCGCGCCGACATCGACGAGGCCCAGGTCGCGCGCTTCCTCTCGGTCTGACGGAGGTCGGAATGGTCGATTACGAGATCTTCGAGCTCGGTGACTTCGTCCTCCAGTGCGGCAAGACGCTGCGCAACGCCCGGCTCGCCTACAAGACCTTCGGCACGCTCAATGCCGCCAAGGACAACGCCATCGTCTACCCGACCTGGTACTCGGGCCAGCACACCGAGAACGAATGGCTGATCGGTCCCGGCAAGGCCCTCGACCCGGACAGGTACTTCATCATCATCCCGAACATGTTCGGCAATGGGCTGTCGTCCTCGCCGAGCAATACGCCGGCGCCCTGGAACGGGCCAAGATTCCCCAACGTCACGGCCTACGACAACGTCACGGCCCAGCACCGCCTCGTCACCGAGCATTTCGGCATCGAAACGCTGGTGCTGGTGACCGGCTGGTCGATGGGCGCCCTGCAGACCTACCATTGGGGCGCCCTCTACCCCGACATGGTGCCCCGCATCCTGCCGTTTCAGGGTTCGGCCAAGTGCTCCCGGCACAACTTCGTCTTCCTCGAAGGCGCCAAGGCCGCGCTCCAGGCCGACGCCGCCTACGCGGAGGGCTGGTACACAAACCCGCCGAACCGGGGCCTGCGCGCCTTCGGCCGGGTCTATGCCGGCTGGGGCCTGTCGCAGACGTTCTACCGGATCGAGGCCGACAAGACGCATATGGGCTACGCCTCGCTCGAGGATTTTCTGATCGGGTTCTGGGAAGGTCTGTTCTACACCCGCGACGCCAACGACCTGCTGGCGATGCTGTGGACCTGGCAGAACGGCGACATCAGCGCCAACGACCGCTTCAACGGCGATCTCAAGGCCGCCCTCGGGGCCATCCGCGCCAGGGCGATCCTGATGCCGGCCTCAACCGACCTGTACTTTCCCCCCGAGGACAACGCCATCGAGGCGGCGGCCATGCCGAACGCGGAGCTGCGCGTCATCGAGACCTGGTGGGGCCACTTCGCCGGCGGGCCGGGCACCAGCCCCGACGACATCGCCACACTCGATGCGGCCCTCAAGGAGCTGCTCGCACGCTGACGGAGACCGGGGCCGGACCGGCCCAACGATCACCGCCACATCGCACGCCGGAGGATCGGACCGCCGGCGCGAACGGGGACGCATGTCCTCACCCAGGGAAGGGAGCACGTGACGATGGCAGAGACCCTAATCAAGGTCGATCTGACCCAATCGGCCTACGACAACGACATGGTGCACAATCGCTGGCACCCCGACATCCCCATGGTGGCGATGGTGAAGCCCGGCGACGACTTCATCGTCGAGACCTATGACTGGACCGGCGGGTTCATCAAGAACAACGATTCGGCCGACGACGTGCGCGACATCGACCTGTCGATCGTGCACTTCCTGTCCGGCCCGATCGGCGTCGAGGGCGCCGAGCCGGGCGACCTCCTGGTGGTCGACCTCCTCGACATCGGCGCCAAGCCCGAGAGCCAGTGGGGCTTCAACGGCTTCTTCTCCAAGAAGAACGGCGGCGGCTTCCTCGACGAACACTTCCCCCAGGCCCAGAAATCGATCTGGGATTTCGAGGGCATGTTCACCCAGTCGCGCCACATCCCCGGCGTGCGCTTCCCCGGCCTGATCCATCCGGGGCTGATCGGCTGCCTGCCCGATCCCAAGATGCTGGGGACCTGGAACACCCGCGAGAAGGCCCTGTTCGACACCGACCCCAACCGGGTGCCGGCTCTGGCCACCCTCCCCTTCGCGCCCACCGCCCATATGGGTCGACTCAAGGGCGAGGGCCGTGACAAGGCGGCCGCCGAGGGCGCCCGCACGGTGCCGGGCCGCGAGCATGGCGGCAATTGCGACATCAAGGATCTGTCGCGCGGCTCGAAGATCTACTTCCCCGTCTACGTGCCGGGGGCCGGCCTCTCCATGGGCGACCTGCATTTCAGCCAGGGCGACGGCGAGATCACCTTCTGCGGCGCGATCGAGATGGCGGGCTGGGTCCACCTCAAGGTCAGCCTGATCAAGGACGGCATGTCGAAGTACGGGATCAAGAACCCGATCTTCAAGCCGTCGCCGATCACACCGAAGTTCGACGACCACCTGATCTTCGAGGGGGTCTCCGTCGACGAGTACGGCAAGCAGCATTACCTCGACGTGACGGTGGCCTATCGCCAGGCCTGCCTCAACGCCATCGAGTACTTGAAGAAGTTCGGCTACTCGGGCGCCCAGGCCTACTCGATCCTCGGCACCGCGCCGGTGCAGGGCCACATCTCGGGCGTCGTCGACATCCCGAACGCCTGCGCCACCCTGTGGATTCCGACCAAGATCTTCGACTTCGACATCAATCCGGGTGCGGACGGTCCGACGAAGTTTCTCGACGGCTCGATCCAGATGCCGCTCTCGCCCGATCTTTGAGGGCCGGGTCGCGCCCGAATCGGCGCGAAGCCCCCTCCCCCTTGTGGGGAGGGAGCAGGAGTTGGGGGTGATTGGCCATCCTCAGGATGCGGAGGCTGGCGGACCTGCCCCACCTCCCACTCCTCTCCACCAGTTCGACGGATCTCGGGCAGGCCCGGGATCCGCTGGGGAGGAGGGCCGTGCCGCCCCACCCTCTCATCACGCAGAAATCACCGAGAGGCCCCGATGCCCGTCTACGATTACGCCTGCGACGCCTGCGGCCCGTTCACGGTGCTGCGCCCGATGGCCGAGTTCCGCGACCCCCACGACTGCCCGGATTGCGGATCGTCCTGTGGCCGCGCCTTCCTCACAGCGCCGAACCTCGCTTCCATGGATGCCGGATTGCGCAAGGCACACGCCACCAACGAGCGCAGCCGCCACGCCCCGCGCAAGGTCTCGGGTCACGGTGCCGGATGCGGATGCTGCAGCGGATCGGCGAAGACCAAATCGCAAGCAAGTCCGGCCGTGAAAAGCTTTCCTTCCGCGCGTCCCTGGATGATCAGTCATTGATTTCAGCACTGGCATCCTAATTGCAAAGTATTGCTTGGCGGGTGATCTGCCTATTGTCTGGGCCTAACGAGATATAATTCCACAGGAAAAGTGGATGGGGCGGGCTCAGGCAGGATCAATGCTAGGATGCGGGGGTGCATGATGAGACCGACAAGCACGATCAGGCCGGTGCCGGGCCACCGGAGACCCGCCCTTCGGGGCCTCGCCGCTTCGGCGGCGTTCCTGATGGCCGCCGCCTCGGCCGAGGCGCAGACGGCCTCTCCGGTGGGCCAGCTCAACGACCAGACGCAGCCGCGCACCGATCCGGCCGTCGCCGCCAAGCCGGCGGACCCGGTCCGCGTCGGACCGCTGGCCCTCTGGGCTACCGAGATGGCGGCCCGCGGCATCACCTTCGACGTCAACATCTACGATTTTTACCAAGCCAACCCGACCATGGGCCTACGACCCGGCGAGCAGTCGAATTCGGCCTATTTCGTGCTGTCGATGACGGCCGACATGCAGAAGATCGCCGGCATCTCGGGCGGGACGATCAACTTCACCCAGACCTTCTTCGGCCTGGTGCGCAACCTGAACATGGCCGCCGACATCGGCGACACCACGGTCGGGTATCAGCCGCCCTACAACCCCGATTTCGCCCGGCTCTCGCTGTTCACCTATCAGCAGAAGCTGCTCGACGACCGCCTCGTGGTCGAGGTCGGCCGGACCCATCCGGACCGGTACTACGGCCTGCCGCCGTGCAACTCGATCAATTCCTGCTTCCAGGACATGTTCTACTTCAACGCCGGCTTCACCTCGCCGCTCTACGGTGTCTGGGGCGCCAACGTGGCCTACAAGCTCTCGCCGACCACCTACATCCAGGCGGGCGCCTTCAGCGTGAACCCCAACACCAACGGGCTGTCGGGCTACGACTTCGGCTACGAGCGCCTCGCCGGCGCGGTGGTGATGACCGAGATCGGCCGCAAGACCGATTTCACGCAGGAGGCCTATCCGGGCCGCGTCTCCCTGACCGGCTTCTACAACACCGCCGACCACGAGGATAACTTCAAGACGGCGCTCGGGCGCTCCAAGGGGCTGTTCCCCGGCGATCCGGTCCTGCAGAAATCCGGCACCTCGGGCGTGGTGCTGACCGCCTCGCAGACGGTGTGGCGTGCCGATGGCGGGCGCGAAGCCGACAACCCGCACCCGGCCTCGGTCTCGGTCTATACCGGCACCGGCTACGCCTTCGATCCCACCATCCCGATCCGGTTCAACTCCTTCGCCGGCATCCTGCTGCAATCGCCCGACCAGTCCCGGCCCAACGACACCTACGGGCTGAAGGCGAACTGGCAGCGGATCAACGCCAACTACGCCGACTTCCTGGCGGACGCGAACTTCATCTCGGGCGGTTCGGGCGCACCGTTCTCGCGCGACAAGTTCATCTTCGAGGCCAACGCCCACATCGACATCGGCGCCGGCGTGATTCTCGAGCCCGTGGTCCAGTACGTCGTCAATCCGAACTCGTTCTTCAATCCCTATACCGCCCGGCGCCCGAAGGACGGCGTCTACGGCGGCTTCACCCTCGTGGTTCCCCTCGGAACCCTCCTGGGTCTCGCGCCGGGCTGACGCCCGGGCGGGCTGACCCGCGCGTGCCGCCCAACGCGGCGGCACGCGCCCCATCTCAAGAAACCGGAGGATCGCGCCATGATGCACGGAGACATCTCGTCCAGCGCCGACAGCGTCGGCGTCGCCGTCGTGAACTACAAGATGCCCCGTCTGCACACGCGGGACGAGGTTCTGGCGAACGCCGCCAAGATCGGCGACATGGTCGTGGGCATGAAGTCCGGCCTGCCCGGCATGGACCTGGTGATCTTCCCCGAATACTCGACCCACGGGATCATGTACGACGCGGCCGAGATGTACGAGACCGCCACCTCGATCCCGGGGCCGGAGACCGACATCTTCGCCGCCGCCTGCCGCAAGGCGAAGGTCTGGGGCGTGTTCTCGCTCACCGGCGAGCGCCACGAGGAGCACCCGAACAAGGCGCCCTACAACACCCTGATCCTGATGAACGACCAGGGCGAGATCGTGCAGAAGTACCGCAAGATCATGCCCTGGACTCCGATCGAGGGCTGGTATCCGGGCGACCGGACCTACGTCTCCGACGGCCCCAAGGGCCTGAAGATCAGCCTCATCATCTGCGACGACGGCAATTACCCGGAGATCTGGCGCGACTGCGCCATGCGGGGCGCCGAACTCATCATCCGCTGCCAGGGCTACATGTATCCGGCCAAGGAGCAGCAGGTCCTGATGTCGAAGGCGATGGCGTTCGCCAACAACACCTACGTGGCGGTGGCCAACGCCGCCGGGTTCGATGGCGTCTACAGCTATTTCGGCCACTCGGCGATCATCGGCTTCGACGGGCGGACGCTGGGCGAGTGCGGCGAGGAGGAGATGGGCATCCAGTACGCGGCCCTGTCGAAGTTCCTGATCCGCGATGCCCGCGCCCACGGGCAATCCGAGAACCACCTCTTCAAGCTGCTCCACCGTGGCTACACCGGCATGATCGCCTCGAAGGAGAACCGGCACGGCCTGTCGGAATGCCCCTACGACTTCTACCGCCGCTGGATCGAGGACCCCGACGGCACCCGCGACGCCGTGCGGGCCATCACCCGCCCGAGCGTCGGCACCGAGGAATGTCCGATCGAGGGCATCCCCTTCGTCGGCAAGGGCGAGGGTCCGCCCGATCCGGCCTGATCCGGCGCAAGCGCCCGCGTGATACCCTCAAAAAGGCCGGCTCCGCTTCGCGCGGAGCCGGCCTTTTTGCTATGGGCCTCGACAGTGCAGGCATGAAAGCGCGCACAAACCCGTTGACACACGGAAAATATGTCGTAGTGTCGTCAACACACAAGCGGAATTGGACATGCCCACCACCACCCGATTCGCCGTCGCCGTCCATATCCTCGCCGCCCTGGCGGTGAGCGGCGGCAAGCCGCTCCGGTCCGAGGATCTCGCCTATTCCGTCAACACGGGCGCGGTGGTGATCCGGGGACTCCTGTCCCGTCTCGGAGAGGCGGGGCTGACCCGTTCGCAGATGGGGGCGGGCGGTGGAGCGCTGCTGGCCAGACCGGCCGAACGCATCCGTCTCCTCGACATCTATGGGGCGGTGGAGGATACGGCGCTGTTCACCCTGCATCGAACGCCGCCCTGCGAGACCTGCGCGGTCGGTGGGCAGATTCAGGCCGCCTTGAGCCCGATCCTCGGGCGGGCTCGAGAGGCCCTGGAGGCGGAGTTGGCAAAGGTCACCGTCGCAGACGTCGCCGCCGAGGTGGCGCGACTCGGCAAGTTCACGATCCCCCTCACCTGGTAATCCTTCTTCGCCCTGAAGTGTCATCGCGTCGTCGACATAGCAACAGTCGAGATGGATGCGGTCGGTACCGAATGCGAACCGTTCGCCGCGGGGGCGCGGACGGCTCGAAGACGCAAGCCCCCGGAATCAGGCTCCGGGCATCAAGCCCCGGCATCAACCCTTCACAACAGGAGTGACACCATGAGCATCGGCATTCTCGGTTCCGGCGGCCTCGGCTCCAACCTCGCGCGGGCCCTGGCCCGCAACGGCATCGCCGCCACCGTGGCGAACAGCCGGGGTCCGGCCTCGCTGGCGGGCCTCGTCGCGGAACTCGGCCCCTCCATCACGGCGGGCACCGTCGCCGAGGCGGCCAGCGCCGACATCGTCTTCGTCGCCGTGCGCTGGACCGACACCGAGGCCGTGCTGAGCCGCCTACCGGCCTGGAACAACCGCATCGTGGTCGACGGCACCAATCCGGTCGAGTTCCTCGACCCCAATTCGCCCGACGCCAACGATCCGGCCAACCCGCTGGCGGCCTACGGCATCAAGGCGGTCGATCTCGGCGGCCGCGCGTCGAGCAGCCTGATCCGCGCCCTCGTCCCCGGGGCGCGCGTGGTGAAGGCCTTCAACCACCTCGACGTCAACGCCCTGCCCCAGCCCCAACTCTCCGGCGGGCAGCGGGTGCTGTTCTATTCCGGCGACGACGCAGCCGCGAAGGCCGAGATCCGCGCGCTGATCGAGGCCATGCAGTTCTTCCCCGTCGATCTCGGCGCCCTCGACACCGGCGGCCCGCTGGCGGAACTGCCCTTCGGCCCCCTGGCGGCCATCAACTTCGTCAAGGTGTGAGGGCCACCGTCCCTCTCGGATCGCCCGTAGGCCGCCGCCCTTCGGGGCGACGGCGTCGCCGGGGCGCGGCCCACAGGCCGTCCTCCGGCCCGTCCTCAACGTGATCCGGCCTCGCGGCGACACCGGCCTTGCGAAGACACCGGCCTCGCGGCGACACCGGCTTCGCGAAAACGCCGGCCTCGCGGAGACGTCGGGTCGGGCGCGGGTCGTCCTGTGGGCGTGCCGGGGATCGGTGCGGACGTCGACCGGGATCGTCCGTCCGGTGTCGTGCCAGGATCGGCCGGGCACCAAGCCTTAACGCGGTCCCGCCTATGGTTCGGTCTGGACCGCGAGACCCGATGCAGCGATGCCGTCACAGCAGGAGATCCGAGCTCTGACCGGGATTCGGGGCGCGGCCGCCATCCTGGTGGTCGTGTATCATTACCTGGCCCTGGGGGCGGGATCGGGCCTCGGCGGAGCCTTCATCAAGCACGGATACCTCGCCGTCGACCTGTTCTTCGTGCTCAGCGGTTTCGTGATGGCCTTGAGCCACGGCCGGGACTTTCCATCGGGATACGCGCTCGCGCCGTTCCGCCGCTTTCTGACGAAGCGCTTCGCCCGCATCTATCCGCTCTACATCGTCACCAGCTTCGCCTGCCTGGCGCTCTGGCTCGTCGATGGTTCCGTGCACGACCGGATCCCGGCGCCGTCCCTGCTGACGATCGCGTCGAACGTCGTGCTGGTCCAGTCCTGGGCCATCGGCCCGAGTCTCAACGGGCCGGGCTGGTCGATCAGCACCGAGTTCTTCGCCTACCTGGTGTTTCCCATTCTGGCCTTCGGCCTGCTGCACGGCCCCCGGCGCGCGATCCCGCCCTTCCTGGCGCTGGCGGCCGCCCTGCTGTGGACCCTCGGCCGGCTGCCGGATCAGGCCGTCCACCAGGATGTCCGCTTCGGTCCCCTGGATCTGTATATCGGCGAGACCGCCTATCCCCTGCTGCGATGCCTGGTCGGTTTCAGCCTCGGGGTCGTCGCCTGGCGGCTGACGAGCCTCCCGGTGTGCCGGCGCGTCATGGCGTGGCGGGGCACGGGTGATACCCTGGTGCTGTGCGTGCTGCTGCTGATGGCGGTTCCGAGCAGCGACCTGATCCTGATCCTGCTGTTCCCGGCCCTGATCATGGCGCTGGCGACGGGGACGAGCCTGTCCGCCCAGATCCTGGCGCTGGCGCCGATCCACCGGCTCGGGGTTCTATCCTACTCAATCTACCTGGTGCATTTCCCGATCCTCACCCACCTGGAGCCCCGGCTCGCGGCGCTGTTCGAGGGCGCGCAGGTGGCGCATCCGCACCTGATGTCGGCCGCGATCCTGATCCCCGTGACCGTGCTCCTGTCGCTGGCCTCCTTTCGCCTCGTGGAGAAGCCCGGCCGACGTCTGTTCCGCGCGGCTCCGGCCGATGGCTCGGACGCGGCGCCGGTGGTGGCCTCCGGCGCGCGGCCTTAGGGCTCCGGCCGCCCGGCGGGGTCAGGCGAAGCCCGCGAGGTGGCGCAGGGCCGCCGCATGCAGCTCCCCATTGGCCGCGGCGACCACGCGGCCATCGAAATCCGGGGTGAGCGGACGCCCGGCCCAATCGGTCATCACGCCGCCGGCGCCCTCCACCACGGGGGCGAGCGCCATCACATCGTAGACCTTCAGGCCGGCTTCCACCACGAGGTCGCAATGGCCGGAGGCGAGAAGCCCGTAGGCGTAGCAGTCGCCGCCGAAGCGTCGCATCCCCACGGCGGCGCTCAAGGATGCGAAAGCGTCCGCATCGGTGCCCTGGAACAGGTCCGGCGAGGTGGCGAACAGACGGGCCTCCCGCAGTGACCGCCGGCTGGTGCGGATCGGCTTGCCGCCGAACCAAGCGCCTGTGCCGTTGCCGTGCCAGCGCTCGGCCAGCGCCGGCATGTCGATCAGGCCCAGGAGCGGCCGCCCGTCCCGCACCAGGGCGATCAAAGTGCCGAACAGCGGCATCCCGGTGATGAAGCTCTGGGTTCCGTCGATCGGATCGACCACCCAGGTCAGGTCGCGCGAGAAGTCGCCGCCCTCCTCCTCGCCCAGGATGCCGTGATCCGGATAAGCCAGCCGGATCTCGGCGCGCAGGCGGGCCTCGATGCCCCGATCCGCCTCGGTAACCGGGCTGGTGTCGGCCTTGGTCGAGACCGCGAGCGGCGTGCGGAAATGCCGGCGCGCCAGGGGCCGCACGGTGTTGGCGAGGTGATGGGCGAAGGCCATCAACCCGTCGGCGCTGGCGTCGAAGGTCACCGGCGCGGTGGAGGTCGGAATCATGGCGGGGGCCTTGCTGGAAGGGGGCCTTGCTGGAAGGGGGAATTGCGGGAAAGGGGGCATCCGGAACCGGACGGAGGCGCCCTGGACGGAGCCGCTCACAGCAGCCTCAGCCAGCGCGGCCAGTCGGGATGGTGGAACAGGGTCCGGGCCCGCGACAGCTTCCAGGTCCCGTACTTGTAATAGTCGAAGTCGAGGGTCGAGACGCTGTCCTGGATCATCGCCCAGGTCGCCCATTTGAGATCGCCGAGCGCCTTCAACACCTGGGTGCGGGCGGCGACCCCGACATCCCAACGGCCCCAATAGGCCTCGATCATTTCGCGCTCGACATCGGCCGGGAAGGCCATCTCGTCGAACCACAGGGCAAGCTCGTAGGCGCGCTCGTTGTTGGAGGCGTACTCGAAATCCACGAGGCGGACCTGATCCGCGGCGTCGAGCATGAAGTTGCCCGCGAGCGTGTCGTTCATGCAGGGCACGAGGTCGAGGCCGGAGGCGAGAAGCGCGGCCTTGGCCTCGCCGTAGCGGCGCATCAGGAAGGCCGCATCCTGGGGCACCCGGCCGCCGACCGTATCCACCTGGCGGACATGTTCCTCGATCATGTCGAAGATCGTCTTGGTCAGGGTCAGGGCCGGAGAATCGTTGAAGGCACGCAGCGCCCGCACCGCGTTGTGGCGCACGCCGGAGCGCAGGAAATCGAGGTTCGAGGAGGCGCGGAAGCTTTCCAGGAAGGCGAAGATCTCGACGCCGTCCTCGGGCAGGTAGTCGAGCACCGCCACGCCGAAGCCGCAGGCTTCCGCCCGCCGGCTCGCCTCGTGAGCGGCGGCCCGGGTGATGAACATCTCTGTCCCGCGCCCCGGCACCTTGAGGAAGACGTCCGCGCCTGTTCCGTCTCCCGCTCCGCTCCCCGCTTGGACACGCCAGTTGGTGTTGCTGATTCCGCCGGAGACCGGCCGGTAGCGCAGGGGCGCGTCCGCCCAGCCGGGAATTCGGGCGAGGATCGCCTCCAGAGCCTGCTCGGGCGGACTCGCGCCCTCGCCCCTGCGTGTCCAGCTCATCGCCCCCTCCTCACGCCGGGCTCCGGCCCGTCACCCGCCCGATCCGTCACAGCCGGCGCAGCCAGAGTTCGAAATCGCGCGCCGCCATGGTGGTGCGCGCGTGCAGCAGGCGCCACTGGCCGTACTTGAAGAATTCGATGCCGGGCCGGCGCGACGTGATCGCCCGGGTGATGCCCCACAGGCCCCACATCAGGTCGTCGACCGCGCCGTAGAGGCGGCAGCGGTGAAACAACGCCTCGGTGCAGCGGCCGGCATAGATTTCGATCGCCTGCCGGCGCTCGGCCTCGAACACGTAGGCCTCGTTGAGCAGCGATCCGATCTCGAACCAGGGATCGTAATCGCCGGCGAGGTCGAAATCGACGAGGCGGACGCCGTCCGGCGCCAGGCCGCCCCCGGGCCGGTGAAGCAGCATGAGATTCGAGGCCGTGCCGTCGTTGCGGCAGAACGCCCGGTCGAAGCCGACCGCGCGGATCGCCGCCCGGATCAGGTCGGCGCTCGCCAGCAGGCCGTCGAGATCGTCCGGCAGCGGCGCGGCGCAGGCCCTGGCCTCCGCCGCCAGGGCCGCGATCCGGTCGAACGGGCAGAAGGCCTGGCCGAGGGGCTCGGCCCCGTGCAGCCGGCGCAGGGCGCCGAGCACCTGCGCCATGGTATCCCCGTCCTGCAGATCGCCGACCCGGGCGTAGGCCCAGGGCTCGGCCAGGTCGGCGAGGATGATCGTCCCCTCGGCCTGCGCCAGCACCGCCGGCCCGAGCCCGAGGGCGCCGGCCTTCCGGGTCGCCTCGGGCATGGCCGGCAGCACGTCGGTGGCCATGTCGGCGTGGCGCACCTTCAGGAAGACCGGTCCGGTTCCCTCCAGCCACACCCGCGCACAGTCCGAGGCGACCGCCCGGTGGGTCGGGGATGCGACAGGGGGGGCCGCACAGGCGATGCGGGTCATCCTGGCCTGCCAGTCCGGCATCCGCCCCAGGGCTGCCGCGATCCGATCTTCGAAAGCCGGTTCGGGAGACGTCATCCTGCATGCTCCGGTCGGGCGGCCCGGACGGGATCGCCACCGCTTCGGCACAGGCGGTCGACCGCCTCCCGCATCAGCGCAAGGCCGGCGGCGAGATCCGCCGGGTCGGTGGCCTCGGCCTCGTTGTGGGCGATGCCGCCGATGCTCGGGACGAAGACCAGCCCGGTCGGGCAGATCCCGAGGAAGCTCAGGGCATCGTGCCCCGCCACGGTGTCCATCCGCAGGGCCCCGAGCCCCCGGGCTTCGGCGCAGACCGCGACCAGGTCGCAGACCGCCTCCGGCATGGCCCGGATCGGACGCTCGTTCCGGGCGAGGATCGTCAGGCCGGTTCCGGCTCGCACCGCCGCGGCGTCGAGGAGCCGGTCGGCCCTCCGCCCGGCCTCGGCCAGGACCGCGTCGTCGGCGGATCGCAACTCGACCGAGAGTTCGACGCGTGCCGGCACCACGTTGGCGGAATTGGGTGTGACCGCGACGCGACCCACTGCGGTATACAGCAGCCCCGGCCACGCATCTGCCAGCGCCCGGATCTCCGCGATGGCATAGGCGGCGGCGAGCAGCGCATCGCGCCGAACCTCCATCCTGCCCGGACCTGTATGGGCCTGGACCCCGAGGAACGCGGCCTCGATCTTGGTCGCTCCCCAGTTCCGGGTGACGATGCCGATGGTCCGTCCCGTCTCCTCAAGGACGGTCCCCTGCTCCACATGCACCTCGAGGTAGCAGGCCGGACGCGGAGGGGGCGAATCGCCGCCGCGATAGCCGATCGCATCCAACGCCTCGCTCAAGGTGGTGCCGGATTCGTCCCGGCAGGACAAAGCCTCGGCGACGGCGTGCCGCCCGAGATAGGTGCCGCTGCCGAGGAGGCTCGGCCGGAAGCGCGCGCCCTCCTCGTTGGTCCAGTTCACGGCGCAGAAATCGGCGGTGAAGCGCCGGCCCGCGCGCCGCGCCCGCATCAGCCCCGCACCGACGCACAGGGCGGCGGCGACGCCGTAGGTGCCGTCCAGGCGGCCGGCGCGGCTCTGGCTGTCGAGGTGGGAGCCCATCATGACCAGCGGCGCATCCGCCTGATCCGCCAGCGAGAACAGCCCGAACTGGTTGCCCACCGCATCGACGCGCAGGTTGCCGCTGGCGGCGCGAACCTCGTCTCCGAAAATGTCGCGTGCCGCACCGTCCGCGGGGCTGGCGCAGAGCCGGGTCACCCCACCGCCGGGCGTGGCGCCGCAGGCTGAGAACCGGGCGAGCAGCTCTTCGAGACGTTGCGGCCCGTCGACCTCAGGTGTGAAGGACCTCGATGTCATGCCGGGCGAACGCATCCTGGAATGCCTCCGGCGGCGGCTTGTCCGTGACGACGCTCAGCGTCTCGCGCAGCCCGAAGGTGCAGAGATTGGCCTGGCGCCCGAACTTGCGCGAATCGGCGAGCAGGACGGCGCGGCGCGATTGGGCCCTCAGGGTACGCCGCAGGACTGACTCGTGCTCCTCGTAATCCATCCAGCCGTGATCGAGGTCGCAGGCGGCGATCCCCATGAAGGCGATGTCGAAGAAGTAGCGTTGGGCGTAGGCCACCGTCTCGTAGCCCACCAGCGCGTTGTCGTTGCTCCGCAGGGTACCGGGCGTCAGGTTGACCCGCGCCGGGCCTCCGCCGAGATGCAGTGCGACATCGACGGAGTTGGTGGTCACCGTCAGATTGCGCCCCGTCAGCCGGCGCGCCAGCGCCAGCGTGGTGGTGCCGGTGTCGATGAAGATCGACATACCGTCGAGCACCAGGGCCTCGGCCACCACGGCTACGCGTCCCTTCTCGCGGGTGTTGAGCTTGCCACGCTCCTGCAGCGGGCGTTCCTGGTCCAGCCGAGGCGGAACGGCCCCCCCGTGGATGCGCCGGAGCAGGCCACGCTCCTCCAGCATCTTTAGGTCGCGCCGGATGGTCTCCTCCGAGACCTTCAGGAACAGGGCCACATCCGCGACACCGACCCGGCCCATCCCATGGACGCGGGACAGGATTTCCTGGTGGCGATGATCCGTCAGCATGCTCGATGGCCGTCCTACCGTCGTCCCGATGATAGCGGTGATCCATGCCTGCGGTCGCGCGGGAATGTAGGGGCGGGACGCGGTATCCCGTGCTCGTTTGCGTTGTAGTGCAACCGAGCGGCCCGGAAACGCTCGGGTCAGCCTTCCGCATAGGTGTGCCGGATCGGTCAGAACCCACACCCACCGGGTATCTTCCTGGAGCCCAGCGGTCCGGCCGGACGATCGAGGATCGCGCAGAAATCATGGGACTATCTACGCCGGTCCTGATCGACAGCGTCAATCTGGATTTTTTGGTTTTTGTGGGATTTGTGGTTTAAGTGCTTAAAATCGCGGCGCTCTGCTCGCGATCTAGGCAGGCGTGCCCACGGGATATTCCAGGTCTCTGCGCCTACGCAGAAACGCGTATGGCCTTGCCGGCCCCGGCCCCGCACGAACGTGCGATTCCACTTTAACGCCGGCGAGGATGCATGGCTGCGATCACCGATCTCTATCGCTACCCCGTCAAGGGCCTCTCGCCCGAACCCCTCACGGCAATGTCCTTGAGCGCCGCGCACGGTCTGCCGTTCGACCGCGTCTATGCCTTGGCGCTGGGCACGACGGCGTTCGATCCGGAGCGGCCGGAACCCCTCGACAAGGGGGCTTTCCTGATGCTGCGCAACAACGAGGCACTGGCGGCCCTGCGGACGCGCGTCGATCCCGACACGCATCGCCTGACGATCGAGCGCGCAGCGCATCCGTCTTTCAGCGCAGACCTGTCCACGCCGGAGGGCCGCGCGGACACGGAGGCCTATTTCGCGGCGTATCTCGGGGCGGCGACCAAGGGGCCTCCGCGCGTGGTACGAGCGGATGGCCACAAGTTCACCGATGCGAGCGTGCTGTCGCCGGTGATGATGCGCGCCGTCTCGGTGATCAACCTCGCTTCGGTCCGAGTCCTGGAGGCTGCAACCGGCCGGACCCTGGACCCGCTGCGTTTTCGCGGCAACATCCACCTCGAAGGCTTGGAGCCCTGGGTTGAGCTGAACTGGGTCGACCGCCCGGTGCGGATCGGGGGCGTCCGCTTCCGCGGGCTCGCGCGCACACCCCGCTGCGCGGCCGTCAACGTGAATTCGGTCACCGCCGAGCGCGACGCCAACCTGCCGCGGGCGATCCGCCAGCATTTCGGGCATGTCGACCTCGGCGTATATCTGGAGGTGCTGAACGACGGAGACCTGCAGATCGGTGACGTCGTGACGGTCTGATACGAACCTCCGCCTACGGCGGAGGGCATGAGGCAGATCGCGCCGGGTGCCTCAGCCGATGAGGGCGGGGGCGCGCCGGTGATGCGTCGCCTGTTCGTAGTCGTAGGCGTAGCCGAGGAGGTCAGCCTCGCTCCACATCCGGCCGACGAAAATCAGGTTGAACGGCGCGCCAGAGGCGTAGAAGCCGGCCGGTACCGTCACGCCGGGCAGGCCCGCGATATTGATCTCGCACACCGTGGTCTCGTTGATCGCCTGCCCGCTGTGAAGGGGCGGGAGTTCGTCGCGCATCTGTGGGAAGACGAGGCCATCGAGGGCGTTCGCCTCGAGGACCGCGTCGAAGATCGCCAGGTAGGCTTCGCGCAGGGTGAGGAAGGCCGAGAGATCGGGCGGAGAGGTCGGGTGGGCGAGGATCGGCGCGAAGGCCGGAATGGCGTGCAGATGGCGCAGCACGCCGTTCGGGCCGAAGGCATCCTCGTCCTTCGTCGCATCGGCGAAGGCCTCGACGCTGCGGAGGGCGGCGCTGGGACCGAGGCGCTGGAGGTAGAGGTGCAGATCGTAGGGCACCGATTCCATGCCGCGCGCATCGAAGTGGTTCAGGCCCGGGGTCGGACGAGCGAGCGCGGCAAAGCCGGTCTCCACGAAGGGATCGGCCACCAGGGTGGCGCCGCGCGCGGCTATCTCTCCTTGCGCGTGCGCATAGAGGTCCGTCGCCTCGGCCGAGAGCGGCAGGTCGCGCCAGCCCGGTCCGTACAGGCCGAGGCGTCTGCCTCTCAGCGCTTCAGTATCAAGGCGCGATGCGTAGCCACCCTTCGGCCGCTTGCCGATGCCCGCCACGGTCTTGGGGTCGGCGGGGGTGTAGCCGGCCAGCACGTCGAGGGTGAGTGCGGCGTCGCGGACGCAGCGGGCGATTGGGCCGACCACGTCGCGGGTGCTGCCGGCGAGCGGCACGACGCCGGCATTGGGCACCAGGGCGAAGGTCGGCTTGATGCCGACCAGCCCTTGCGCCGAGGCGGGGTTCTGGATCGACCCGCCGGTCTCCTCGGCGAGGCCCAGCACCGCGAGGCTGGCGCCGACGGCCGTCGCCGTCCCGGCACTGCTGCCGCCGGGCAGGCTCCCGGGGGCGGCCGAGTTCAGGGTCGGGCCGGCCCAGCTGTCATTGGCGTGGCTGCCGGTGGCGCTCAGCACCGGCACGTTGGTCTTGCCGAGCATGACGCAGCCGGCGGCTCGCATCCGCGCCACCACGGGCGCGTCGGTTTCCGGGATGAGATCGACCCCGCCGGCCCGGGCGCTGAGACAGCGCCAGCCCGCTGTCGTCGGCAGCCCCGCCATGTCCATCGGGTCCTTAATCACCACGGGTACTCCCGCCAGGGGACCCAGCGCCTCGCCGGCGGCGCGACGCGCGTCGATGGCCCGGGCATCGGACAGGGCGTCCGGGTTCATGATGATGAGGGCATTGTAGCGTGGATTGTGGGTCGCGATGCGGTCGAGGAAGGCCAGCGTCAACGCCTCGGCGCTGACGCCGCTGGCGAAGGCTTCGGCCGCATCGGCCAGTGTCATCTCGATCACGTCGAAGGGAGCGGGTGTCTTGGCATCCATGCCGGATGTCTCCTGTGGCGGAAGAGGCAGCGGTCCAAGGCAGATGGGCAGGCCTCAGGCCATGCCCAGGAACTCGTCGATCATCGTCCGGTCGCGGGCGATGTCGGGCGGCACCTCGCGGGTGATGCGGCCCTTCTGGAGGATGAGCACGCGCTGCGAGAGCGAGGCGATGAAGTTCAGGTTCTGCTCCACCAGCAGTACCGTGAGTCCGCGCTGCCGACCGATCGCCTGCAGCGTCTCGATGATCTCTTCGATGATCGAGGGCTGAATGCCTTCCGTGGGCTCGTCCAGGAGGATGATGCGGGGCGATCCGCACAGGCAGCGGGCCAGCGCCAGCAATTGCTGCTCGCCCCCCGAGAGGGCGCCGCCCGGCCGGTCGAGATAGGCGTTCAGGCGGGGAAAGAGAGTCAGGATGTCGATGATCGTGGCGTCCTCCTTCTCCGGACCGAGAAGGCACCCCATCCGCAGATTCTCGTGGACGCTGAGCGCCGGAAAGATCTCGCGCCCCTGCGGCACGTAGCCGATTCCGGCTCGGGCTCTGGCCGTTGGCGAGAGGCGCGTGATGTCGCGCCCATCGAAGGTGATCGATCCGGCGGTGGCGGGCAGGTTGCCGGTGAGCGTCCGCAGCAGGGTCGACTTGCCCATGCCGTTATGGCCGAGGATGCCGACGAATTCGGCCTCGCCGACATGCAGCGAGACGCCGCCGAGGATCGGAATGCGGCCGTAGCCGGCATGCAGGTCGTGGACGTTCAGGAGCGGAGCGGTCATGCGGCCTGCTTGCCCAGGTAGACGTCGCGGACGCGGGTGTCGGCCAGCACGGCGTCGACATCCCCCTCCATCAGGATCCGGCCCTGGTTGAACACCGTCACGGTCTTGGCGATCATTCGGATGAAGGGCATGTCGTGCTCCACCACGATGACCGCGTGGGTCCGGTTGATCTCGCGGATCAGGGCGGCGGTGCGCTCGACCTCCTCCTTGGTCATCCCGGCGGCGGGTTCGTCGAGGAGGATCAGCTCGGGTTCCTGGGCCAGCACCGTGGCGATCTCGACCCATTGGCGCTGGCCGTGGGCGAGCTGGCCGACGAGGCGCGTGGCGATCTCGGTGAGCTTCAGGCGGGTCAGCGTCTCCTCGACGATCGCGCGGGTGCGCGCGAGGGACTTCTTGCGGCCGGCGGCGACGAACACGTTCTCGCGCACCGAGAGGCCGTTGAAGACGTTGGGCACCTGCGTCTTGATGCCGACCCCAAGGCGCGCGATCTCGTGCGGGTGCGCGGCTGTGATGTCGGTGTCGCGGAGGTGGATTCTGCCCGCGCTGGCGGTCAGCTGGCCGGTGAGCATCTTGAAGAAGGTGCTCTTTCCCGCGCCGTTCGGGCCGATCAGGCAGCGCAGCTCGACCTCGCCGAGAACGAAGTCGACCGCGTTGACGGCGGTCACGCCACCGAAGCGCATGGTGGCGCCCTTCGCTTCCAGCAGGGGGCGGATGGGGTTCGGCATGGGCGCCATGCTCATCGGTGGACCTCCCCGGCAAGCGCCGCACCCGGAGCCGGTCCGATCGGCTTGGTCCTCAGTCGTCGTCCGGTCAGAGAGGCGCCGGCGCGCTGGAGGAGGTTGCGGGCGACCGGGACCAGCCCCTGCGGGATGAGCAGCACGAAGATGACGAGAATGGCGCCCAGGCCAAGATTGGAATCGATGACGCTCTGGGAGCCGGCCTCGATGGTCAGCCACTGGATCAGGACCGCCCCGAGGATCGGCCCCAGGAGGGTGCCGAGCCCACCCACGAGCACGAAGATGATGACCTGGGCCGACATGGTCAGGCCGAACACCGTGGGGCTGATGAAGCCGCCCCAGTTGGCAAAGAGGCAGCCGGCGAGGCCCGCGATGCCGGCCGAGATCATGAAGGCGAGGAGCTTGTAGAGGCGCGGGTCGTAGCCGATGAGCTGCGCCCGGGTCTCGTTCTCGCGGATCGCCACGACGACCCGGCCGAACCGGCTCGCCAGGATGGCGCGCAGGACCACGTAGACGACGATCAGGCTGCCCATTGCGGCGTACCAGATGCCTTCCGGATCAAGCTGGTTTCCCGCGTCGCCCGGCAGGTTCAGGGCGGGAATGGCCGGGATGCCGTTGAAGCCCCCGAGTTCGGCCTCTCCGATCCGGTACTGGCTGCCCGAGGTGGTGTTCACGAGCTGGAACAGGATGACCGAGACCGTCAGGGTGATCACCCCGATATAGGCGTCCGAGATCCGGCCGTAGAACATGAAGTAGCCGAGCAGTCCCGCGAACAGCATCGGCACCACGATGGCGAGCAGGACCGGCAGGGTCGAGTCGCCCAGGTTCAGGACCGCGATGGCATAGGCGTAGCCTCCGAGCCCCAGGAAGGCGGCCTGTCCGAACGACATCACGCCGCCATAGCCCCAGATGAAGCCTTGGCTGAGGGCGAACATCGCCAGGGCCACGAAGCTCGTCATCTGCACGAGGCCGAAGGTGTCGAGGACGTGCGGTGCGCCGAAGAGGATGACGGCACCCGACGCGACCATGGCGAGGAAGCTCAGGGCCGCCGGACGAGCCAGGGCGCGGAGCGGCGACGGGGGACGGGTCATAGGCTGCGCCTCAGGTAGCGGCCGGTGATCCCCTGGGGCAGCACCCGGATGAGCAGGACTGCGGCGACCAGAAGGGCCACATCGCCGATGACGGGGGTGGTCTTGAACGAGACGAGTTCGTTGATGAACCCGAACAGGGTAGATGCGAGCCCCGTGCCGGTGATGATCGCCGGGCCGCCGCCCAGCACGGTGATGAAGGCGCGCGAGATGTAGGCCGCCCCCATGGCCGGGGAGATGCCGGAGATCGGTGCGAGCACGCCGCCGGCGAGACCGGCGAGGCCCGCCCCGAGGGCGAAGGTCGCCATGTAGATCCGGTCCGGCGAGACCCCCAGGGAAGCGGCCATCCGCGGGTTCTGCATGGTGGCGCGCAGGATCAGTCCGAACTTCGTGAGGCGCAGCAGCAGGTACAATCCGGCCAGCGCCGCGCAGGCCACCGCCACGATGACCAGGCTGTAGAGGCTCGCGCCGTAGCGTCCGATCTCGAAGCTGCCGACCGGCGTGGACACGCCCCGAACGACGTTGCCGTAGACCGACGTCACGAGGCCGATGAGCCCGAGGCTGATGCCCCAGGTCGCCAGCATCGTGTCCATCATGCGCCCGTAGAGAAAGCGGATGACGGTGCGCTCGAGGACGAGGCCGATGAGACCGACCACCAGGGGCGGCAGCACCAGCATGGCGACCCAGATGTTGAGGCCGGCATCGGTGGCGGCGACCGCTGTGTAAGCCCCGAGCATCATGAACTCGCCATGGGCGAGGTTGATGATCCGCATCATGCCGTAGATCACCCCGAGGCCGAGGGTGATCAGCGCCAGCGTGGCGATGCCCGCCAGGACGTTGAAGGATAAAAGGCCGACGAGATCGGGCGCCATGCTCGGCTCTCAACCCTTCAGGTCAGGGGTAAATTGCTTGTTGGTCTTCGGATTCTTCAGGAGGTCGCAGGCGCCGGCCGTGTCGGCGGGAAACTGCTCCGGGAAGCTCGCGAGAATCTCCCACTTCTTGTCCTTCGGCCGGGCCAGGTAGGTGTTGCGGATGGTGTGATGGGTCGCCCCGTCCATGGTCACCTTGCCGGTCGGCCCCTCGTAGGAGATGCCGGATTCAAGGGCGGCGAGGACCTTGTCGCGGTCGAGGGAGCCGGCCTTCTTCACGCCCTCGGCCCAGAGCATGATGCCGTCATAGGTGGCGGTGTCGAGTTCACTGAGATCCGTGACATCGGCGCCGAACTTCGCCTGCATGCCCTTCACGAATTCGACGCTCCGGGCGTCCGGCAGGTCGTTGTACCAGCCGTAGCAGGTGACGATGCCGTTGGTGGTCGAGGCGTCCATGGTGGTGAGTTCGTCGCCCAGCCCGAAGACCGAGCTGGCGACGGGAATCCGGCTCTTCATGCCGGCAGCGTCCCATTGACGGTAGAAACCCGAATGGTTGGCGCCGACCAAGGCCGAGAGCACGAGGTCCGGCTGGGCCTGCTGGATCCGGCTGATCGCGGAGGAGAAGTTCGTCACGTCGAGGGGGAAGAAGTCAGTGCCGGCGACCGACCCGCCACCCTCTTTCATGAACTTCGTCATCCAACTCGCGGTGATGTGCCCGTAATTGTAATCCGCCGCGATGATGTAAGCCTTCTTGCCCCAGGTCTTGAGCGCGTAGTCGACGAGGTGGTTGACCGTCTGGGCCGGCGTGGTTCCCGTGCAGAAGACGTTGCGGTCGCAGACGCCGCCCTCGTACTGGGTGTTGTAGAAGTACAGGGTCTTGGAACGACCGAAAATCGGCCGGATGGCCTCGCGCGACGCCGAGGTGATGCCGCCTTGGATGACGTCGACCTTCTCTTTCAACGCCAGCTGCTGGGCGTACTGGGTGTAGAGCTGCATGCTCGACTGCGTATCGTAGGCAAAGATCTTGATCGGCCGACCCAGTAGGCCGCCAGCCTTGTTGATCAGGTCCACCGCGTATTCGGTGGTCTCGATCATCCGCTTGCCTTCCAGGCCGAGGGCGCCGCTGCCGTCGAGGAGGCTCCCGAGCTTGATCGGCTCACCGGCGGCGAGGCCGTTGCGCGCGAAGAACGGCATGGCCACCGCGCTTGCGGCAGCGGCGGTCCCCAGCTTGAGCGCGCCACGTCGGCTGATCGTCGAATGGGTCATGCGTACGCGCTCCATGGCATTGCGGCCGGGAGGTCTCGTCCGCCGGGCGGCGTTGGGACCCCTCGAAATCCGACGTGGCAAGACCAATGCCAACAAATCCCACAGATCGGTCATTCGGACGAAGGAACGGATGGATTGCCGCCCGCATGGTCAGATCGGACAAACCGGCGCCATCAGTGCCGCCTCGAAAGCCACAAACCGCGCACGACCGATGCCCCCAGCCCCAGGGCTTCGCCCCGCTTTGCATCGAGCGCCGATCGCACCCGGCTCCGCCGTATCGGCAAGAGCCATACCGTTCCGGCTCCGATCGCCGTTGCCGGTTCGGGAGCGCGGCGTGCGCAAACCAGCACTCGCGTGGGTCGTTCGGTCGGCCTAGCCTATGGGTCCGTTCCCGCTCTCATCCGATCGTCCCATGCCCGAATGTCTCGTCTTCCGCGTGCCGACGCGGCATCCCGCCGATGTCTCGGGTGTGATGGACCTCATCGCGTCCGGAGCCCTCGCGGCGTCGGAGATCGTTGCGATCTTCGGCAAGACCGAGGGCAACGGCTGCGTCAACGATTTCACCCGCCAGCTCGCCGTGATGGCGCTGGAAACCGCTCTGGCCGGCGCCATCGGCTGCTCGCCGGACGATGTCGGCGCGCGTATCGCCCTGGTGATGTCGGGTGGGACGGAGGGCGGCCTGTCCCCTCACCTGCTGGTTCTCGGCCGTCGCGGCGATGCCCCGATCCCCGGTGCGACGGCGCTCGCCGTCGGTACCGCCTTCACCGCCGATTTTCGGCCCGAGGAGATCGGCCGCATGGCGCAAGTGCGGGCGACGGCCGATGCTGTCGCTCTGGCCATGGCCCGGGCCGGGATCGACGGTCCCGACGACGTCCATTTCGTCCAGGTTAAATGCCCGCTCCTCACCAGTGCGCGCATTCAGGCCGCCGCGGCGCGCGGCCATGACGTCGCCACCCACGACACCTATGCGTCGATGGGGCTGTCGCGCGGCGCCTCGGCGCTCGGCATCGCGCTCGCCCTCGGCGAGGTGGCGGCCGAACATCTGTCGGACGCGGTCATCGGCGTGCGGCCGGACCTGTTCTCAGGCCGTGCCAGCGCCTCGGCCGGCATCGAGCTGATGCGCAACGAGATCATCGTCCTCGGCAACGCCTTGGGTTGGGCCGGCCCTTACGCCATCGCCCACCGGGTCATGCGCGACGGCATCGATGTCTCTGCGATCCTCGGCGTGCTGGCGGATCTTGGGTTCGGCGCTGCGGGCCAACTGAGTTCCGAGGATTCCGAGCGCGTCGTCGCCCTGTTGGCGAAGGCCGAACCCTCACGAGACGGGCTGATCCGCGGGCGGCGCCACATCATGAACGATGACAGCGACATCAACGCCACGCGGCACGCCCGCGCCCTCGTGGGTGGGGTTGCCGCCGCTGCGATCGGGCGGACCGACCTCTTCGTCTCGGGCGGCGCCGAGCACCAGGGCCCGGATGGCGGCGGGCCGGTGGCGATCATCGCCCGCGTGAGGACCTGAGACATGCCCGCGTTCGACCTCGCCATCCGGGGCGGCACCCTGGTCACCGCCAGCGACACGTTTCGCGCGGATCTCGGGATCCGCGATGGGCGCATCGCGGCGGTGGCCGAGCGCATCACCGATGCGGCCCGCGCCCTCGACGCCTCCGGCCTCCTCGTCTTGCCCGGCGGCATCGACAGCCACGTCCACATCGCGCAGGCATCTGGCCCCGGTATCGTCATGGCGGACGATTTCGCCTCGGCGACCCGGGCGGCGGCGGCCGGCGGCAACACCTGCGTGATGCCGTTCGCGCTTCAGCCGCGCGGTGCATCGCTGCGGGAGGCGACGCACGCCTACCGGGCGCTGGCGGAAGGGCAGTGTCACATCGACGTGGCCATTCACCTCATCGTCTCGGACCCGACCCCCGCGGTGCTGGGGCAGGAGCTGCCAGCCCTGATCGCCGAGGGCTACACGTCTTTCAAGGTCTTCATGACCTATGACGACCTCGTCCTGAACGACCGCCAGATCCTCGACGTCTTCGACCTCGCCCGTCGCGAGGGCGCGCGCGTCATGGTCCACGCGGAGGGCTACGACGCCATCCGGTACATGACCGAGCGGCTCGAGAAGGCCGGTGAGACCCGCCCCTTCGGCCATGCCTTGTCCCGGCCGCAACTGGTCGAGCGCGAGGCGGCGCATCGAGCGATCGCCCATGCCGAACTTGTCGACCTGCCGATCGTCATCGTCCACGTCTCAGGCGAGCAGGCGATGGAGCAGATTGCCTGGGCTCGGGGGCGCGGCCTGAAGGTCCACGCCGAGACCTGCCCGCAGTACCTGACGCTGACGGCCGACCACATGAAGGGTCTCGGCTCCGACGACCCGATGGAGGGGGCAAAATACGTGTGCTCGCCGCCCCCGCGCGAGGCCTCCAACCAGGCGGCGATCTGGCGCGGCATCCAGTCCGGCCTGTTCGACGTGGTCTCGTCCGACCATTGCCCGTTCCGCTACGACGATCCGGCCGGCAAGTTGACCGCGAAGGGCCGGACCTCCTTCCGCTACGTTCCGAACGGCATCCCGGGTATCGAAACCCGCTTGCCCATCCTGTTTTCGGAGGGGGTCTCGGCCGGCCGCATCTCCCTCAACCGCTTCGTGGAACTGACCGCCACGAACCACGCCAAACTGTACGGTCTCTACCCGCGCAAAGGCTCGATCGGCGTCGGGTTCGATGCCGACCTGACGCTGTGGGACCCGAACCGCCGCGAGACGATCCGGCAGGCGAACCTCCACCATGGTTCGGACTACACGCCCTGGGAGGGCTTCGCGGTGACGGGCTGGCCAGTGATGACCATCGCGCGCGGCGAGATCGTCGCCGAGGATGGGCGGATCACCGGCGCTTTCGGGCAAGGCCGGGTGATCGACCGGGCTGTTCAATCCGCGCCGTTGTCCTGATCGAACGCCGCGACATCCGGGGCGAATCAGATAGCGTCTGGCCCGCGGCTTGCTGGACACGCATCGGGAGGCCAACATGGACGTCGAGCTGATCTGCCTGACCAAACGCTACGGCAACACCGTTGCGGTGGATGGCATAGACCTGAAGGTCCGTTCGGGCGCCTATTGCTGCCTGCTCGGCCCCTCCGGCTGCGGCAAGACCACAACCCTGCGGATGATCGGCGGCCACGAGACCGTGTCCGGCGGCGACGTGGTCATCGGTCCGCGCGCCGTGGGCGATGCCACGCCGGCCGAGCGGGGCACAGCGATGATGTTCCAGAGCTACGCCTTGTTCCCCCACCTCAATTGCCGCGACAACGTCGCCTTCAGCCTGAAGATGCGGGGCGTCGCCAAGGCCGAGCGCCGCGCCAAGGCGCTGGCGATGCTGGACCTCGTGCAGATGGCGCATCTGGCCGAACGTCTGCCGGCCCAGCTCTCCGGTGGCCAGCAGCAGCGCGTGGCCCTCGCCCGCGCGCTGGTCACCGGACCAAAGGTTCTGCTCCTCGACGAACCCCTGTCGGCCCTCGATCCGTTCCTGCGCGTGCGGATGCGGACCGAGCTCAAGCGGCTACAGGCCGAACTCGGGATCACCTTCATCCACGTCACCCACAGCCAGGAGGAGGCGATGGCCCTCTCCGACATCGTTGTTGTGATGAATGGCGGGCGCATCGAGCAGGCGGCGGCCCCGCGCGACGTGTTCGAGCGCCCCGCCACTGCCTTCGTCGCCCGCTTCATCGGCGGCCACAACATCATCCGCCTGCCCGATGCGACCGAGGTCGCCGTGCGCGCCGACCGGATGCGCCTCGGTCCGGATGCCGGTCCGGAGGCTGTGCCGGCCCGCGTCGTCTCGGTCGAGTATCAGGGCACCAGCGTGCATGTGGGCTTCGAGGCGGACGGGGTCGGGGGCACCGGCGCCACGCCGCTCACGGCCGTCATCGACGATGCGGCCTATGCTGGGCACCCCCTCGCCCTCGGCCAGACCGTGCCGCTCGGCTGGGATGCCGATGCCGCCCACCGGTTGGGTGCCTGACCCGATCTCCGTTCCGTAGAGGACCCTGCATGACGACCACGATCAAGCTGAGCCGCCGCACCCTCCTCCAGGGTGCGGGTGCCACCGGACTGGCACTCGGTGCCGGTCCGATCACGGGCTTTCCCAACGTGATCGCCGCCGAGCCGGTGACCCTGCGCTACCTCGGCACCGCCGTGAACCAGTCGGGCGACATCGCCCGGAAGGTGAAGGAGGATCTCGGGATCACCATCGAGTACATCCCCGTCGTCACCGACGAGGTGACGAAGCGCGTGGTGACGCAGCCGAACTCCTTCGACCTGCTGGATACCGAATTCTTCAGCCTGAAGAAGCTGATCCCGTCGGGCAACATCCAGGGCATGGATGCCCGCCGGATCAAGCAGGCTGACAACATCACGCCCGTCTTCACCAAGGGAGAAGTCGCAGGCAAAAAGATCGGCGACCAGGGTACGGCCCCCAAGAAGGTATTCTACCTCGAGGGACAAAATTCGAAGAATTTCGCCGGTTCGGCCACCGAGTGGATCACGCTGATCCCGACCACCTACAACGCCGACACGCTGGGCATTCGACCCGACCTGATCAAGCGCCCGATCTCGAGCTGGAAGGAACTTCTGAACCCCGAGTTCAAGGGCAAGGCCTCGATCCTCAACATCCCGTCCATCGGCATCATGGACGCCGCCATGGTGATCGAGGCGACCGGCGATTACACCTATCCCGACAAGGGCAACATGACGAAGGCCGAGATCGATCGCACCATCAAGGTGCTGATCGAGGCCAAGCGCGCCGGTCAGTTCCGCGCTTTCTGGCAGGACTTCAACGAATCCGTGAACCTGATGGCGTCGGGCGAGACGGTGATCCAGTCGATGTGGTCGCCCGCCGTCACCAAGGTGCGCTCCCAGGGCGTGGCCTGCACCTACCAGCCCCTCAAGGAAGGCTACCGCGCCTGGGCCACGGGTTTCGGCCTGCCCAAGACTCTGACCGGCCGCAAGCTCGACGCCGCCTACGACTTCATCAACTGGTTCCTGTCCGGCTGGGCCGGCGCCTACCTCAACCGCCAGGGCTATTACTCGGCGGTGCTGGAGACCGCCAAGGCGAACATGGAACCCTACGAGTGGGCCTACTGGATGGAGGGGAAGCCCGCCGAGAAGGACATCAAGGGGCCGGATGGCAGCGTGCTGGAGAAGGCCGGCGCCACCCGCGACGGCGGCTCCTTCGAGACCCGTATGGGCTCGGTCGCCTGCTGGAACGCCGTCATGGACGAGAACACCTACATGGTCCGCAAGTGGAACGAGTTCATCGCCGCGTGAGCGGGGCGTGTGACGTTGCTCTCTCCCGCCTGCTCCGCAGGCCCCCTCCCCCCGCAAGGGGTGAGGGATCGGTGTCTCACGAGGGTTGAGCCATGACCGACATCGCCCTCCCCGCCATCGCGAACACCGCGACCGAATCGGCATCGACCACAAGCCTCACGGCCAAGATGCGTCGGCGCCGGGTGCTGGCTTATCTTCAGGCCGCCCCGATGGCGCTGGTATTCCTGGTTTTCTTCGTGGTGCCGCTGGCGCTGACCTTGATCGTCAGCTTCTGGTCGTACAACGAATACGAGATCATCCCGGCCTTCACGGTGCAGAACTACATCGACGTGTTCGAGGGCTGCCTCAACACGGCCGATGCCTGCACCACCGTTCGAACCTACCTGTCGACCCTGAAGTTCTGCGCCCTGACCTGGGCTTGCACCCTCGTGATCGGCTTCACGGTGGCGTATTTCGTCGCCTTCCACGTCCGCTCGAAGACGATGCAGATGGCGCTGTTCCTCGTCTGCACCATTCCGTTCTGGACCTCGAACGTGATCCGGATGATCTCCTGGATTCCACTGCTCGGCCGCAACGGCCTCGTCAACGACACGCTGATGGGACTGGGCCTGATCCGGGCCCCGATCGAGGGCCTGCTGTATTCCGACTTTTCGGTGGTGCTCGCCTTCGTCCACCTGAACACGGTCTTCATGATCGTGCCGATCTTCAACAGCATGGCGCGCATCGACCGCTCGCTGATCGAGGCGGCCTATGATTCCGGGGCCACCGGATGGCAGACTCTCTGGAACGTGGTAGTGCCGCTCGCCAAACCCGGCATCGCCATCGGGTCGATCTTCGTGATCACCTTGGTGATGGGCGATTTCGTCACCGTCGGCGTCATGGGCGGCCAGCAGATCGCCTCGGTCGGCAAGGTCATCCAGGTCCAGATGTCCGCGCTGCAGCTGCCGGCGGCGGCTGCCAATGCCGTGGTGCTGCTCGGCGCCGTGATGCTGATGATCGTGGCGATGACCCGCCTGATCGACCTCCGGAAGGAACTCTGAGTTGAGCGACCGGCCCCGCTCCCCGGCCTTCTACGCGTTAGCGGCGTTCTTCGCCCTGTTCGTCGCCTTTCTGTACGGGCCGACGCTGACCATCCTCGTCCTCAGCTTTCAGGGACCGCAGGGTGGCCTGACCTTTCCGATGAACGGCGTCTCGACGCACTGGTTCGGAAAGCTCTGGGCGGGCCTCGGCATCGTCGACATCTGGGGGGCGCTGTGGCGCTCGCTCCGCCTCGGCCTCGTGGTGATGGGACTGACCGTCGTGATCGCGTTCTACGCCGGCCTCGCCTTCCGCAAGCGCTTCCGGGGTGAGGGCATGCTGTTCACGATTGCCGTGGCGAGCCTGATCGTGCCGTCCATCGTGGTCTCCCTCGGCATCGGCCTGGAATTCCGTCTCCTCGACGACGCCGTCAACTGGGCCGCGGCCGCGACCGGCTGGGGCTGGCTGCAGGAGCACGGCACCCTGATGGGGCTCTACACCTCGGCGCTGGGCGCGCACCTGACTTGGACGCTGCCCTTCGGTCTTCTGATCATGTTTGCGGTCTTCAACCGGTTCGATCCGGCCTACGAAGAGGCCGCCCGTGATCTTGGCGCCACCGGTTCCCAGACCCTGCGCCACGTGGTGGTACCGATCCTGGGGCCGTCCCTGGTCGGCGTCGCCCTGTTCGGCTTTACCCTGTCCTTCGATGAACTCGCCCGCACCAGCCAAGCCATCGGCGGCCGCAATACTCTGCCGCTGGAACTGCAGGGCCTCACCACCACCGTGACCACGCCGGAGATCTATGCGCTCGGCACCCTTACCACCGGCATGTCGCTGGCAGTGATCAGTCTGGCGCTGGGGACAAGCCTATACCTCCAGCGGCGCAAGGCGAGGGCTGGCTTGCGGCTGGGGTGACGTCGGAGGTCCGGGGCGGATCGCCCTCGCAGACTGACATTCGCCGCGGCGTTCCTCACGCGGGATCAGCGATCGCATCGACCGATTTGCCTGTCGAAACCTACGCGTAGCGCTACGTCATCCCGGACCCGCGGAGCGGAGCCCGGGATCCAAAAACGCAGGTCGTGCAAGATTTTACGCCGTCGGCGGCTCTGGATTCCGGGCTCGCCTGCGCCGCCGCGGAATGACGATGCGCCATGTTTCACGGTCGCATTGGCACGAAGCTCTCTCTCTGCCTGCAAACGCCGCCTGCCCAGAGACGGCAGGCCTGTGACCTCAAGTTCGCGTTACGAAACCCCTTCCAGCACCGGTGCTTTGTCCGCCTGGAAGGCCGCGTGCGCCACGTCCGTGCGCCAGCAGGCGGCGCGGTGGCTGGGCTTCACGTCCACGTAAGCAGGCGCCTCGATCCGGCAACGTTCCTCCGCCAGGAAGCAGCGCGGCGCGAAGGGGCAGCCCGGCGGGCGATTGGCCAGATCGGGAGGGCTGCCCGGAATCGTCTTGAGGCGCGTGCCCTTGGCGAGCGCTCCGTCGGCGCGGCTGCGCAGGAGGCCGATCGTATAAGGATGGTGTGGATTCAGCACCACGTCACGGGCGGAGCCTTCCTCGACGATGCGGCCGGCATACATGACGGCAATCCGGTCGGCGACCTCCACGGCGGCGCCGAGATCGTGCGTGACGAAGATCGTTGAGAGGCCGAGTTCGGCCTGCAACTCGCGGAGCAGCAGCAGGATCTGGATCTGCACCGTGGCGTCCAGCGCCGTGGTCGGTTCGTCGGCGAGCAGGACCTGGGGTCGGCAGGCGAGCGCCAGGGCGATCATCGCGCGCTGGCGCATGCCCCCCGACATCTCGTGTGGATAGGCGTCGAGGCGCCGCTCCGGGCTCGGAATGCGCACCCGCTCGAACAGTTGCAAGGCACGCTGGCGTGCCGCCCCGGCGCTGATCCGCTCGTGCTGGCGGATTGCCTCGGTGATCTGCTGGCCGACGGTATAGACCGGGTCGAGGGCCAGCAGCGGTTCCTGGAAGATCATCGCCACAGCGCGGCCGCGCAACGCCCGCAGGGCCTTGGGCGACATCGCCATGACGTCCGCGCCACCGACCCGGATCTCGCCGCCGATCCTGGTCTTGCGCTCCGGGTTCAAGCGCATGATCGCCCGCAGGGTCACGCTCTTGCCGGAGCCGGATTCACCGATCAGCGCTACAGCTTGGCCGCGCTCCAGAGTGAGGTCCACGCCGTCGACGGCCTCGACCACGCCGCCGAATACGACCGTCAGACCCCGGATCGCGACCGCGGGTTCGGATGCGCTCATGCGGCGACCCTCCGGGCTTGTGCCAGGGAATGCCCCGAATTCGGCTGGCGAGCGAGGCAGGCGACCCGATGGATGGAATCGAGGGCGTCCAACGGCGGAACCGTGCCGCGACAGACGGGCTCCACCAGCGCGCAGCGCGGATGGAAGCGGCACCCGGCGGGCGGGTCGATCGGGTTCGGCGGGTCGCCGGCGAGCGGCGCCACTTGCGTGCGCGCATCCGGGTCCATCGAGGGCATCGAGGACAGGAGGGCCGCCGTGTAGGGGTGGGCGGGGGCCGCCAGCACCGTGTCCGCCGGCCCGATCTCCACCACTTGGCCGAGATACATCACCGCCACCCTGTCGCAGATGAAGCGCACGACATTGAGGTCGTGACTGATGAACAGGTAGGTGAGGTTGAACTCCTGCTTCAGGTCCATCAGCAGGTTCAGCACCTGTGCCTCCACCGACTTGTCGAGGGCGGACACGGCCTCGTCGAGGACCACGAGACGCGGCTCGAGAGCGAGTGCGCGGGCGATGTTCACCCGCTGGCGCTGGCCGCCGGAGAGTTCGTGCGGATAGCGCGCGGCAAAGCGCGCCGGCTCCAACCCGACCCGGGCGAGCAGGCTGCGGGCGCGCTCGATGGCCTGCCGCTTCGGCACCCCGTGCACCCGCGGGCCGAAGGCGATCGAGCCCTCGACGGTCATGCGCGGGTTGAGGGAGGAGTAGCTGTCCTGGAAGACCATCTGGGCCTGAGCGCGGAAGTCGCGCAGCGGAAGCGCACGGCTGCCGATGCGCTCGCCGTCGAACAGCAGGTTTCCCTGATCGTGTGCGATCAGGCCCATGATCAGCCGGGCGGTGGTCGATTTTCCGCAGCCGGATTCGCCGACCACCCCGAGGGTTTCCCCCTTCAGGATCGCGAAATCGACGCCGTCGACAGCGCGTACCACGGCCTTGGCGCCGCCAAAGCCCTTCTTGACCGGAAAATGCTTCACGAGGCCGTCGACCGTGAGAAGCGGCTGAGCCGGCCCCCCCCGGTCGCGGGCGAGCGGAACGGTGGGGCTGCCGATGGTCATGCTCATGCCTTCACCTCCATGGCAGACCGCAATCCGTCGGAGAACAGGTTGAACGAGATCGAGACGATGAAGATGGCCAGTCCCGGCAGGGCCGCGACCATCGGATTCACGTAGATCGCCGTGCGCAGGGTGTTGAGCATCAGGCCCCATTCGGGCTCCGGCGGCTTCACCCCGAGGCCCAGGAAGGACAGGCCCGAGGCCAGGATCATCGATACGCTGATCAAGCTGGTGGCGTAGACGAAGATCGGCCCGAGCACGTTGCCGAGGACCTGCACGCGCAGGATCGTCAGGGTCGAGGCGCCCGACAGCCGGGCCGCGTCGACGTAGTCCCGGGCGCGGATCTGAGTCGTCACGCTCTCGGCCACCCGAGCGATCTGGGGGACGAACACGCAGGTCAGCGATACGATCGAGTTGAAGATGCCGGCCCCCAGCGCCCCCGACAGCGCGATGGCGAGCAGCACGGAGGGAAACGCGAAGAACACGTCCACCGTGCGCATCAGGACGGTGTTGACCCAGCCGCCGACATAGCCAGCCAGGATCCCGATGGCGGACCCGATGATGAACGCCAGGATGACCGGCGTCACACCGATGAACAGCGACAGGCGGCCGCCCAGCATCAGGCGACTCAGCATGTCGCGGCCGAGTTCGTCGGAGCCGAGGATGTAGGTCGCATCACCGATCGGCTTCAGCCGCCGCAGCATCGAGCCGCGATACGGGTCCATCGGGGTGATCCAGGGCGAGAGCACCGCGATGGCGATGATCGCCAGGATGATGCAGGCGGCCACCATCGCCACGGGATCGCGCAGGAGCTTGTGGCCGACCTGTCCCCAGAACCCCCGCGAGGGCACGAAGGCGTCCGCCGCGGCCGGGGCCGGGGCGGCTCCGCCGGCAATGTCGAGGACCGGCGCTGCGGCCTGTGTCGCGAGTGCCATCAGCCCCTCTCGATGCGCGGGTCGAGTGCCGTCTGCACGACGTCGACGATGAGGTTGAGGGCGACGAAGAACATTGCCAGGACGAGGATCGAGCCCTGAAGCAACGGCAGGTCGCGCTGGAAGATCGCGGCATTCAGGAGGAAGCCGGTGCCGGGCCAGGCGAACACGGTCTCGATCAGGATCGAGCCGCCGAGGAGGTAGCCGAGCTGCAAGCCCATGATGGCGAGTGCCGTCGGCGCGGCGTTCTTCACCACGTGCTTGAACACGCCGAACTCGCTCATGCCCTTGGCCCGGAGCGCGCCGACGAAGTCCTGGGCGAGGATGTCGCCGACCAGGGCGCGGATCGTGCGGGCGATGACACCCATGGGGATCACCGACATCGTGAGGGCCGGCAGGATGATGTAGCGCAGATGGTCGAAATCGGGTCGCCAGTTACCCGAGCCATCCGGGCCGGCGCCGGTCGGCGGCAGCCATCCGAGCTGGGCCGAGAACACGATCACCAGCACCATGCCGAGCCAGTAATGCGGCACGCTCACCCCGAAGACCGAGACCGCCGAGGCGAGCCGGTCCAGGATCGAATTGCGGAAATAGCCGGCGACGAAGCCGAACAGGCAGCCGAAGGTGAAGCCGATCAGCGTCGCCACGGAGGCCAGAATCAGGCTGTTGACCACCGCCCGGCCGACTTCCTGCACCACGGGACGGCCGGTGGCGATGGAGGTGCCGAGGTCGCCCTGGAGCACGTGCCAGAGCCAGATCACGTACTGCACCGGCAACGGCTTGTCGTAGCCGTAGGCCGCCCGCATGGCGTCGATGGTCTCCTGCGTGGCGTCCACCGGGAGCACGGCGCTCAAGGGGTCGCCGGGGGCGAGGTGAACCAGCATGAAGCAGACGACGCTCACACCGAGTGCCACGGGCGTGACGGTGAGCAGGCGCTGGACAATGAATTTCAGCATGAGCGCATCCGAATTTCCTCTCGGGTTACGCGGCACTCCTCCCCCTGTGGGGAGGAGTTGGAGGTGGAGGTAGCTCCGCCGGCCTTCGCACCGTGAGGGTCACCCAACCACCCCCACCCTCAATCCCTCCCCGCAAGGGGGAGGGAGGCGTGTTCAGCCCATGACCCGTCGCATCACTTGCCCATCGAGATCGGCGAGAAGTCCTGGAACCAGTTCTGCGCCTGCACGAAGCCCTTCACCTTGGGACTCATGGCGCGCGGGTTGGTGTCGTGGGCCACCATCAGGAACAGAGCTTCGTTGACGTACTTCTCGTGGACCTTCTCCAGGACCTTGGTCTGCTCGGCCGGATCGAAGGTGGTGCGGACCTGATCGAACAGCTTGTCCATCTCAGGGTCGCAGTAATAGCCCCAGTTGGTACCGCTCGGCGCCGCCAGGTTACATTGCAGGTGCCGGATGAAACCGGTGAAGGGATCCTGGATGAAGTAGGAGAAGTTGATGCCCGTCGCCTTGCGCGACATGTCGGACTTCGCGCCGGCGCGCCACAGGTTGATCAGCGTGTTCCACTCGACCACTTCGAATTCGACCTTGATGCCGACATCCGCGAGGTTCTGCTGGATGAATTCGTTCATCGGCAGAGGCTGCATCTGGCCGGAGCCCGAGGGCGCGATCAGGATCTTGGTGACGATGGGTTTGTTGGGGCCGTAGCCGGCCTCGGCCAGCAGTTTCTTGGCGGCCTCCGGATCGTAGGTCGGCTTGAAGGTGGGCTTGCCGAACCAGGCCGAGCCCGGCGGCATGAAGCCTTGCGCCGGGATCATCAGACCGTTGAGCAACTCCTTCATGCCTTCCCGGTCGATGGCGAGGTTGGCCGCCTTGCGGACGCGGATGTCGTTCCAGGGCGAGCCTTCGACGCGTGAGAGGTGCCAGGTCCAATTATGCGGGTAGGCGTTGGTCACGATGCCGAAACCGGCAGCTTTGAGCGAGGCGACGGCGTCCGGCGGGGGCGCCTCGATCCAGTCGACCTGACCGGACCGGAGGGCTGCGACGCGGGCATTGGCCTCGGGCAGCGGCACCAGCACCAGCTTATCGAGCTTCGGCACCCGTGCCTTGTCCCAGTACTCCTTGTTCGGCGCCATTTCGGCGCGTTCGCGTGGGGCGAATAGGGTCAGCTTCCACGGACCCGTACCCGAGGGGGTCTTGGCGAACGCGTCCCAGCTCTTGCCGAGCTTGTCCCATTGGGCCGGCGACGAGATCATGATCCAGGCGATCTGGTAGGGCAGCGTCGCGTCCGGGTTCTTGGTGATGACCTCGAGGGTGGTCGGATCGATGGCGCGGTAGCTGGCGACGGCCGGGATGCGCGAGCGTCCCTGGGCCGACTGGCGCGGATCGAATTGCGGCGCGTCGGTCTTCAAGAGCTTGTCGAGGTTCCAGACCACCGACTCCGCCGTGAAGGGCGAGCCGTCATGAAAGGTCACGCCCTCGCGCAGCTTGAACGTCCACTTGGTGTTGTCGGCGGGATCGACGGTCCAGCTGGTGGCGAGGCCCGGCACCAGCACCGACGGCTTCGTTGCGGAGGAGAGGTCCCAATTGATCAGCCCGTCATAGACGGTGTAGCCCATGAACCGCATGCCCTCGCCGCCATTGTCGGCCTGACCGGTCGTCAACGGGATATCTGAGGCGGTCATGCCGATCTTGAGGACGCCCTGGGCCAGAGCGGCAGGCATCATCGCGCCGGACAGCAGGGCCGCTGCGAGGAGGCGGGACTTCGACCAACGAGAGACTGGAGCAAACATGCGACGGGAGGTTTCCTGGGGGAGCCAGCGGCTGACGAAGCCGTGAATGCAAACCGCCGGCCAACCCGTCTGACGTCCGCGGAGTCGTGAGGACGATCGACCGTGACGCCGTCTTCGGCACTTGCTCATTCAGACGTCGCGATAGGTTGCTCAGGTAGGAGGCAACCCCGTCGGTACGGCGCTTGTATGGCTCCGATCCGGCTCAAAATTTCGGAGCCCAAGCGCAATCCGGCCATTTAGGCGCAGCAAGTGCCTCAATAATAAGCATTTCTGTCGATGCTGGGGCCCACAGATCCGGACCGTCAGAACGACCGTTTCATCCCGCCGACGACGTTGCGCGGCGCTCCGGCGAAGATCGAGCCCGTGGTGGCCGAGAGAACATCCGCGCCGCTCTCCAAACCTGTGACGCGATTGAGCGAGCTGGCAAGGTTCTGGGCCGACGCGACATAGGTTCTGTCGAGCAGATTGCGAACCTCAAGATAGAGGCTGAGGCGCTTGGCGTAGCCGCCCGCCAAGTCCGTCGCGTAGTGAAGATTGGCGTTGAGGAGGGCGTAGCCCGGCACCCTGAGTTGGTTTCCATTGTCGATGAAGACGCCGTCCTGCACCACGGTTTCGAGAAAGGCCCCGACCCCGTTGAAGAGGCCGCCGACCTGCTCGTACCCCACCCGGGCCAGGACTTGGTGCTGCGGAACTCCGGGAATGAACTTTCCGGCCCGATTGAGGCGGGCCGCGAACGCTCCCGTGCTCACCGACTCGGAGAAGCGCGTGTAGATCTGGTTGTCGAAGGTATAGGCCAGCGTTCCGCGCCAACCGGGGGCGAAGGCCCATTCGCCGCCGAGTTCGAGCCCGCGATGTTCGGAGGCCGGTGCGTTGACGAAGGAGCTCAACCGTCCGCCGCCCGGAGCTTGCGACAGGAGTTCGTTGCGAAAGAACTCGTAGAAGCCCGTGAGGCTGACGCGCAGGGATGCCGCCGGCGTCCAGTCGGCCCCGAGATCGAAGCCGAGGTTCTCCTGTGCCTGGAGTTGGGTGTTGTTGCCAGGGAGGCCGGCGCTCGTGACGAAGAGATTGCTGCCCGTCGGCGTCGCGTAGCCCGAAGCGACCCGGGCGCGGATACTCCAGGGCTCCCCCGCTCGGAAAACCAGAGCAAGCTCCGGTGCGACGTTGAGGAAACTCCGCGAGGCGTCGATCACCGCCGCCGTGCGGCCGGTCGCACTGTAACCGTAGGCGACGTTCCGCCCGGTAATGGTGGTGTTCGTCGCGCTGAACCCGAGAATGCCGATCCAGGACTCGGACAGGGCCACCTCCGTGCGGGCGCGGCCGCCGAGATTGCTCTGGTCGCCGCGGAGATCGCCGATCTGCGCTCCCAGGGCGGGACCCTGCCCCAGAGTGCGGTTGAAGGTGGTGAGATGGTTGACAAGAATATCAGTGTTGAAGGCGATGTATCCGATTGCCGGTCGACCCATCAGATCGTAACGGCTCGTCAGATCGGTGAGGACGGTCAGGGACGGATAGGACCCGCGAAAGGCCGAGGTGTAGAACGGCTGATCGAAGTTGCGCTCGTCGAAGCCAAGCTGAGTCCGCCAGGTGGTTTGACCCTCGAAATCGTGCTCCCAGCGCAGAGCCACGACCGTGCGTCGATCGTCGCGCCCGAACGCGCCCTCGGGGGCGGTGACCGGCACGGTGGCGCCGAAGGCCCCGTTGCGCAGCAGGTTCGTGAGCGTGCAGCCCGGCGCCGCCGTCGCAGCGACGGCGCAGCCGCGTTGATAGGGGTTGAGCCGGTACTGGTCGAGGGAGGAGCGGGCGGGCAGCTCCGTTCTGAGCTGATTGTTGATCACCTTCAGCGTGAAGCGGTTGTCCGGCGTTGGGGTGTAGCTCGCCAGCACATTGATGGTCTGCGTGTCGTAGGCGCTGTGGTCCTGATAGCCATCCGCCCGCACATTGCTGGCGAACAGGCTGATCTCGATGGGCCCGCTGACGCCGCCGACGGTGAAGGCGTTGCTCAGGGAGCCGAAGCTGCCCGCATCGGTGCCGATCTCATAACCGTCGATCTCCCGCCCGGTCCGGGTGCGGAAGGCGAGGGCGCCGCCGGTGGCGTAGTTGCCGAACAGGGCCGATTGCGGCCCCCGGAACACGTCGATGCGTCCGTAGGCACGCGGGTCCACGAGGTCGAAGCGCGAGGCGCCGTCCGGCTGGGTCAGAACGAATCCGTCCTCCAGCACGACCATGTTGCGGATGACGCCGGTGGACCGGGCATTGTTGCCGCGGATGGAGATGACGACGTCGCGGCCGCCATTGCCCTGGCGCACGCTGACGCCCGGGCTGTCGAGGAGCACCGATCCAATGCTGGTCGCCGCACGTTCGACGATGGTGCCGGGCCCCGCGATGCGGTTCGCGGCCGCTCCCGCCGGCTGCTCGATCACGCCCAGCGCTGACCCGGGCGGAGCCGACCCGGCGAACGGCACGGCGTTACGGGACTCACCCGCGACCGCGAGTTCCTCCAGGACGATACCGTCGGCCGCCGCCTCGGCCAGGACGACGACCGGTTGCAAGATCAGGGTCGGCACCGCTGTCAGCACCGCGAGCCATGCGGCTCCCCCGATGGCACCGGGCGGCATCGCCGGGCACCGGCAGTCAGGGGAGAGAGCGGCCATGTTGTGTCTCGACCACCAAGGGCCCGCGGGTGACGCCGCGCCGTGTGGGTCGGCGGGGAAACGCGGGCTGTCGCGGCCAGGATTCGAACGGGTGTTCGGCCGGCAGGCACATCCTAAAGTATGGAGGTGTGTTGTAACCCCTGATTCGGTTGTGGCGACAGCGCATGCAGCGGAGTGTGGCGCATGCATCACGCCGGCAGATGGATGGCCGTGGCCTCTTCAGGACGCGGCGTCGTCACAATCGCCGGGATCGCCCACGCATGCGCTCCTCTCACGGTCCAGGAGATCGCGTTTGCGGCCAACGCCCCAGCGATAGCCGGAGAGCGACCCATCCGACCGCACCACGCGATGGCACGGGATGGCGACCGCCAGCCGGTTGGACCCGCAGGCCAGTGCCACCGCACGCGTGGCCTTGGGCGATCCAATGGCCCGGGCGACCTCCGCATAGGTTGTCGTGGTACCGACCGGCACCGCCCGTAGGGCTTGCCAGACCCGTTGCTGAAAGGCGGTGCCGCCAATATCGAGGGGCAACTCCAGCCCGAGGCCGGGCGCCTCGACGAAGCCAACGACCTGCGCCACCCAGCCGTCGAACTCGGGATCGCCGGCCGACAGCGTGGCCTTGGGAAACCGGTCCTCCAGGTCCCGCATCAGGGCTTCGGGATCGTCCCCGAGGAGGATCGCGCAGACTCCCCGGGGCGTGGCCGCGACCAGAATCGCCCCGAGCGAACATTGCCCCACCGCGAACCGGATCGCGATGCCGGTCCCACCCTTCCGGTAGGTCGACGGGCTCATGCCGAGCCGCTGCGAGTCCTGCGCATAGAAGCGGCTCGCCGCATTGTACCCAGCTTCGAACACGGCTTCGGTGACCGAACCGGCCTGCGGCAGGCTTCGCGCCAAGCGCTCCACGCGCTTCGCGTCCGCGTACGCCTTCGGGGTGATCCCGGTGCTGGCGCGAAACACCCGGTGAAAATGAAACGCGCTCATTCCGGCCGCCTTCGCCAGCACGTCGAGGGAGGGGATGCTGTCCGACGCTTCGATCATCCGACAGACCCGGATGACGGCCTCGATCTGCCGGTCGGCCAAGGCCGCCTCATTGGGCCGACAGCGCCGGCAGGGGCGGAACCCCGCCGCTTCGGCCTCGGCGTAGGTCGCGTGAAAGCTGACGTTGCCGGGTTTCGCTGGGCGTGCGGCACAGCTCGGGCGGCAATACACGCCGGTGGTGCGGACCGCATACACGAAACGGCCATCAGCCCGGGCATCGCGGGTCGCCAGAGCCGTCCATCGCGCCGCATCCTCGACCTCGGGAAGCGTCGGTGTGGACTCCGCTTTGACCCGCTGCATGACGATGCGTGCTCCGTTCTCCGCGAGTGACCCGAAGCGGCGTCCCCCCGACGCTCGGACCTTAGCCCCGATCCGAGCCGGACCGCATCCCGATCCTTGCTGCCGAATTCTACACCGCAACGGCGGTCCGCCGCTTAGCGGGCCGAACTGATGCTTGCCCGATGCCTTCCGCTGGAATTCCTTTAGGACCCGGCTCCGTATGCGGTTGTGCTTCGTCGGACCGCACCCGGATCGCGAAGAGCATCACCGAGTGCGTCGTCGGCCAGGCCATTCGAGACCTCACCGCCGTAGACGCAAACAACCTGAAACTGCGGAACCTTCTCGATGACATGGGCCTAAACTTGGCTCGGGACCCGGAGCAGGATCATCGCTGCACTTCGGGCGAGAATGCTCGCCGGCTGCGAGCACTCCAGCGCCACTAGGCAAAGCGTGCGCGTGACGTTGGCATCCGTCCCCGACTGCGTGGCCGAGTGCTCGCAACGGCCCTCCCCGAAATCCCTGACGGGGCGCTGTCCGGTGACTACCGGGTTCGGTTTATCACGGAGGCCGGGGGCCTCGACCGGGCAAAATCCTCCTGTGGCACTCGGAGCGTGTCTGAATCGCCAGCGTACACCGCGACCGGTCGCGCTGATTCTCTTCCGCGCGACCAAACACTGGCAGGCCTTCATTCCCGGAAGCGGTTCATGATGGACATTTCACTCCTTTCCGGTGCCACGATGACCTGACCGGCGTTCGTTGGGTTGCGGCAGCTGTTGTCGCGCGTCTCAAGGGTTGAGCTGCTTCATGTCTCGGTTCACGTCGGGGACCAGAGCCGCGGTCTCGCCGCTGCAACCCGGCCTAGTGAACGTGAAACTCGGCCTGGAGCGGCAGGGCCAGGAGCGCAACGCCTTTGAGGTTGAGGTCGTTTGCCCATCCTTGATCGGAGACGCCATCCCCCGGCTTGAGGGCCGGCTCTGCGGGCTGATTTCGTTGATCCAGAACGAGGTACGGGCGACCTGTAAGAAGGTGCTTGACGCAGTCCTGGAGAGCCGCCCGCACGGGAAGGCTTTTGGCAGGCGCCACGTCCGCTCAGACGGCCTGTTGCGTCCAGGCAATATCGCAGGCTGCGCGCACGCCTTAAGACGAGCGGAATGGTTGTCTCTTCGCCTGAACGATTCGGAATGATCCATGCGTTGGAAGTCGACCCCTCCTGCTGATTTCGACGCGGATTGGTACGCGAACGAATACCCGGACGTTGCCACTGCTATTGCGGCGGGACACTTGGCCGGCGCCTATCAGCACTACGTTTTGTTCGGAAAAGACGAGGGGCGAAAACCGAACGGTGCCGACTCGGACAAGGCCGCGGCTCAATTTCGGGCGATGCGCGACGTCCACGGGGGAGAGCATTACCTGACGCCCGGTGACCTCGCCGTCACCAGAGTGAGTGCCAACAGAATCCTGCTGATTGGGTCATGCTTTCTTGAGCCGATCGCCGGACACGCGTCCGATGCGCTGGATGGAACGCGCGATTTCTGGCTCGCGAACTTTCACGCCAAGCTCCCCGACGCAATGCCGCATCCGGCACCTGACTACGACTTGATCGTCCTGCAAATCCCGTTTCGTGGCCTGCTGCCTGCGAATGCGATTTGGTCGCTCGACTATGACGACGAGGCGAGCCATCACCGCGTGTTCGAGCACGCGTGTCGGATGATCGACGACTACGTTGCTGAAAATCTCAAGTGGACGTTGGCCCACGGCATCCCGACCCTCGTGTGCAATCTTATGGTGCCGCAATCTGACCTGACGGGACGCCTTCTGCCCAGGTACGATCTGCGCAACACGATGTATTTCGTCGAGGAATTGAACCGGCATATAGGCCGGACAATTCAGCAATACACCAACGTCTACCTGCTCGACGTCGACAAGGTCTCGGCTTCGGTGGGGCGCCGATATGCGCAGGATGACGGAGTCTTTTGGTTCGCCCACGGCTCGCTCATGCCGATGGACCCGGATCACGATGTCCGCATCGAGCCGATGGCTCACGTCTACGAGCACTATCACACAGAAGTTCGCGGGTTCATGAGCGCTCTTTGGCGCGAGATTGCTGCGTCCTACCGGACCCTCCGGGCGGCCGATGCCGTCAAGCTGGTGGTCGTCGACCTTGACGATACGCTCTGGCGCGGTGTGAGCGGCGACGACGCGGTGATTGGCCCCGAGATGATCGAAGGGTGGCCCCTCGGCATCATCGAGACGCTGATGCACCTGAAAAAGCGCGGCGTGATGCTCGGCATCATCAGCAAGAACGACGAGGCCCGCATCCGCTCGATCTGGCCGCGCATCTTCGGATCGCACATGTCGCTCGACGATTTTGCCGTCGTACGGATCAATTGGACTCCCAAATCCGAGAACATGGCTGCGATCCTACGCGCAGTGAACGTGCTCCCCCATTCCGTGGTCTACGTCGATGATAACCCGGTCGAGCGCGCCGAGATGGCCCACGCCTATCCTGGCATACGGGTCCTGGGCCGCTATCCGTTCTATCTCCGGCGGACACTCGCGTGGGCACCGGAAACCCAGGTCGCCAGCATCACCGACGAGTCGGGCCGTCGAACGCAGATGATCCAATCCCAGGTCGTGCGCGAGGAAGCCCGGGCGACGCTGCCCCGATCCGTGTTCCTCGCTACGCTGGAGATTGAGGTTTCGGTATTCCCAGTGTCCTATGGTTCGGCTCGGTTCGCGAGGGCTTTCGAACTCATCAATAAAACCAACCAGTTCAACACGACGGGACGGCGGTGGTCGGCCGATGCGATCAAGGCGGCGATGGACGCCGGCATGACCTTGGACGCCTTCGAGGTTCGCGATCGTCTGACCAGCTATGGCTTGGTGGGGGTATGCCTGCAATCGAGGCGGAACATCGACTAGTTCGTGATGAGCTGCCGAGTGAACGGCCTCGACGTTGAGATGGCTGCCCTCGCTACGATCCTGGCCGCTATCCCCGGCGACGAGGCGGTAACGGCTACGTTCAAAGAGACGCCATCAAACCTGCTGTGCCGAGATTTTTGGTCACGATGCGGGTTCACGATGGCGGGCGATGCGTGGCGGCTCCACCCGCAGAACCGTCCGTCCATTCCGGCGTTCATCCGCGTGGCGAATACGTCTAGATAACAGGCGCTGAGCGATCGGGCGGATTACACACGGGCGTGTTCTCGCCAGTTTCAAGCATTCGGGCCAACCGCGCCATGCTCACGGCGATCCCGCGTGCGTCTTCAATCCCCGATGCTTCGGCGAATTTGACGAGTTGCCAGGGCGACGGGAGACGAAGGGGTTCGGGCGTGATTACGAACCTAGATATGGCTGATACCGAACCTCAATCGGGTTCGCAGAACCTACGCTCACTTATCGTAGGTTTATCTCCCGGCAGGCAAAAACCTGTGACATGAAGGAGATAGATGGTGGGCGCGACAGGGATCGAACCTGTGACCCCTACCATGTCAAGGTAGTGCTCTCCCGCTGAGCTACGCGCCCTCACCGGTGCCGTCCGGCGCCGATGGAGGGGGCTATAGCGTGGGGTTTCGGGGGGCGCAAGGCCCCTGCGGAGTGGAATCTCGCGGGGGATTCGGAGAGTTGGGCCGTGTTCAGCCGAGGGCGCTGCACCGGCATCAAAAATGCGGTAAGCCGGCGCGCCTACCCGGGGAGCGACGGGGACGTCGCCTCGGAGATCGGGGTCGCATCGTGCGATTCTGCTTCCGGGTCAGGGAGAGTTCCGCGCCAGGTCAAGCTTCGGGATAACGGTTGGGGAATGCGGTTCTACGTCGATTATGATCTGGGGCACCTCGTCAGGGGCTGGGTCGTGCCTGACAACCCCATGGCGATCAGCCGCGTCCGTGTGGTCGTCGACGGCCGTCGAGTCACCGACCTCGAGGCCACGATCACGGATGAATCGATCCGCGCACAGGGCTGGCACGCCACCGGCCGCTGCATCTTCGAGGCCACCGAGGCCGAAGTTCCGGGGATCAGCGCGGCGCAGCGCGTGGAGATCTACGATGCCGACACCAATGTGCTCGTCTATCGACGCGCGCCGCGCCCGGACGTTATCCGTGGCAAGGTGCTCCTCGTCGATACCAGCATCAACAGCGACAGCGCCCTCCAGTCGATTTTGTTCGAACGGTTCCAGCAGAGCTACTTCAGCATCGGCAAGCTCTCGGACGAGGTCTTGCGGGTGCTGTTCGAGAGCCCCTGGCTGACCTCGTCATTCCTGTCGGGCGCGATCGTCGTGCCGCGCTACGAGGGCTTCTTCAGCGGCGTGAACTTCCTCACCACCGCCCTGGTCCACGACCCCTTCATCGAGATGGCGAGCCGTTTGCGCTGGCTGAAGGCGCGGACTGCGATCGGCGCGGATCCGGCGCAGGCCTGGCGCTTGGGGATCATGGCCGAGGCTGCCGCCTTCACCGCCGATTACGATTTCGCGGATGGCAAGAGCCTCAAGCGCTTCTTCCGGATGCTTCCCGAAGGCGCCTACCGGCTGCTCTACAATCCCCTCACCCGGCAATTCGGCACCAAGCTGCCGGATGACCGCCTGCTGCCCGGCAATTCGATCGTGGCAATCGAGATTCTCGCCCGCATCGGCATCGTGGGACATCGCGATTATTTCGAGGCCTTCGCCGCCACGCTGTTCGATCGCCTCGGGGTCGATGCCCCGATCCCCATGCCCGCGCCGATCCCGACCGAGACGCTGGCCCTCGCCGAGCGCCTGCGTCACCTGAAGTTCGCCCAGGAGATGTTGGTGTTCGACATCGCCATGACGGACGCGGTGCGGGATGCGGTGAGCCGGGGATGGGATCGCTGACCATGGGCGCGATGCCGCCTGCAGCCGCCCTCCCCCGGCCTGGCACGGGCTGGCTCATATGCGCCCTCATGCCCCCGGTCATGCGTGACCTCGTGCCCGACGGACCTGCCTTCGACCTTGATTTGGGGGCGGCCGATCTCGGGGGTGTCTGGGCGACGATCCGTTTCCGTGATGTGGGCAGCGCTGGTGTCTGCCGTCTGGTTCTCAGTGCGCGGTTCGTTGGTCCCGACGGACAGACCGGCCTCGTGGCTCTGTCCGAGGACGCCGAGGGCGGCGACCGCTTCTCCTGGACCGGGCGTCTGCCCGACGGTCTGAGCGCTCTGCGGCTGTCGCCCCTGTCACGCGAGACGCCGTTTCGGCTCGACGGATTGACCATTCGGCGCAGGAGCCCATTCGCCCTGTTCGCCCTTGGCTTGCGCCGGAACCCGGCTCTGGCGGCCCGCGCCGCGTACTGGCGCGCCCTCGGCCTCAAGGTCCGCGGCCGCGCCCTGCTTCTGCGCGCCCTGAACGACCGGTGCGAGACCGGCTATGAGACCTGGGTCGCCCGTTTCGACACCCTGACGGATGCCGACCGCAGCCGCATTCGTGACGAGATCGCCGCCTGGGTCGACCCGCCGCGGATTTCGGTGGTGATGCCGGTCCACGACCCCGCGCCGCGCGTTCTGGACGCCGCCATCCGCTCGGTTCGGGCTCAGCTCTATCCGAACTGGGATCTCTGCATCACCGACGATGCCTCGACCGATCCGGCAATTCCCCGCCTCCTCGCCCGCCATGCCGCGGACGATCCGCGTATTCGCGTCCGCCGCCGGCCCGAGAACGGGCATATCGCCCGTGCGACCAACGACGCCCTCGCGGAGGCGAGCGGAGAGTTCGTAGCCTTCCTCGATCACGACGACGTGTTGGCCGAGGCGGCGCTCTACCACGTGGCCGGTACGATCCGCGCTGCGCCGGACCTCGTGGTGATCTACAGCGACGAGGACAAGATCGATGGACGCGGGCGCCGGTTCGAGCCTCACTTCAAATCGGGGTTCGACCGCGAACTCCTCTATGGCCAGAATTACATCAACCATCTCACGGTGATCCGAGTCGACGCGATCCGGGCGGCGGGCGGTCTGCGACCCGGGTTCGAAGGGAGCCAGGATCACGACCTCCTCCTGCGGGTCGGCGCTCGGCTGGCACCTGAACGCATCCGGCACATCCCGCGCGTGCTCTATCACTGGCGTGCCGCCGGTGGCTCGGGCACCTTCTCGGACCGGGCGTCGGAGCGAACGGAAGTGGCGCGCCTGAGAGCCCTCGCGGAAGTCGTCGCGCCCACGGGGGCGACTGCGACGCGCGGGCCTCTGGGCTTCAACAGGCTGGTCCGTCCGGTCCCGGAACCCGCTCCCCTGGTCTCCGTGATCATTCCGACCCGGGACCGCGCGGATCTGCTGGCCGTCGCCCTCGATGGGCTTCTGTCCGGAACCACGTACTCGGCGCTCGAAATCCTCATCGTGGACAATGACAGCCAGGATGCGCGGACGCGCGCCCTGTTCGCACGCCATGCCGGGGATGTCCGCGTCCGCGTGCTCCCGGTGCCGGGTTCGTTCAATTTCTCCGCCCTGTCCAACCGAGGGGCGGCAGACGCCCGCGGCGCCCTCCTGCTGTTCCTCAACAACGATATCGAGGTGATCGAGCCGGGCTGGCTCCGCGAGATGGTGTCGATCGCCCTCACGCCCGATATCGGCGCCGTCGGGGCCAAGCTGCTCTATCCCGATCGGACGCTGCAGCATGGAGGGATCGTGCTGGGGATCGGCGGCGTCGCCGGTCACAGCCATCCCGGACTGCCGGACGGCGATCCCGGCTACTTCGCCCGCATGGTCTTGACCCAGGAGGTCTCGGCCGTGACCGGTGCCTGCATGCTCGTGCGGACGGAGGTCTTCGCCGCGAGCGGGGGCTTCGACGCCGAACGCCTCGCCGTGGCGTTCAACGACGTCGATCTCTGCCTGCGCCTGCGGAGGCAGGGATATCGCAACGTTTGGACGCCCCATGCCCGTTTGATTCACCACGAATCGAAGAGCCGCGGTCCCGAGGATACGCCCGAGAAGCGAGCGCGCTTCGAGAGCGAGGTCCGGGTGATGCAGGACCGCTGGGGACCGGAGTTGCGGGCCGATCCCTATTACAATCCCAATCTGTCGCGGGATGCGGCGCGTTACCGCCTCTGATGCTGCGACGCGGCGACAGCGCGTCGCACCGCAAAGTCGCCGTATTCAGCCGCTTAATCCCGATGGCCTCATGCCGCAGCGGCGTCCGCTGTGCCTACGCCGGAGTGGCGAGGCGCGTCTTTCGACATCGAAACTCAATGTTCATGCCTGATCCGCTCCCGGTGGTAGGGTCTGGCGCCGGAGCGACGGACGTGCGGTGTCCAGGTTGCCGTGAGTCGTTCTTGCCGAGACTTGGTGTGAACTTCGCCCGGCCACCGGGAATGTGGTAATTGTGGGAAATAGATCGCGGTGGAGCGAGAGGACGGCTGACGGTCCTTGGGGCCTTTGAAGCGTTCAACTGCTCAGATTGATTGATGAATACGTGCAACAGGGTCGATGTTACCGAGCGTTGATCCCGTCGGTTTGGGGCTCGCAGGTTGGACACTAGCCTGGAGCCATACTAAGGAATCGGTTGGATGCCCCGGTGCGACCAGTCGATCCTACCCCCCGTTCAAGAGCGTGTGCGAACCGAACGTGACACAACGAACAGACATCGCCATCGTCGGCCGCGCCTGCCGGCTCCCCGGCGCCTCCAGTGTCGAAGGTCTTTGGCAGCTCCTCACCGAAGCGCGATGCGCGGTCGGCCGCATTCCGGATGATCGCTGGTCACTCGAGCGGTTCGGGCATCCGCGGGCGCAGGAGCGCGGCAAAAGCTACACGTGGTCGGCCGGCGTCCTCGACGACATCTGGTCGTTCGATCCGGGCGTGTTTGGAATTTCGCCCCGCGAAGCGGAGCAGATGGACCCGCAGCAGCGCCTGCTGCTGGAACTGACCTGGGAGGCCCTGGAGGATGCGGGCCTGCGTCCCTCGGATGTGGCCGGCAGCCCGATTGGCGTCTTCGTCGGCGCCTCCTCGCTGGATTACGGTAACCTGCGCGTCCTCGATACCTCTTCGGGCGATGCCTATGCGGCCACCGGCAACACGCTCTCGATCCTCTCCAACCGCATTTCCTACATCTACGACCTGAAGGGCCCGAGCTTCACGGTCGATACGGCCTGCTCGTCCTCGCTCGTGGCGCTCGATGCCGCGGTGGCAGCCCTTGCCAGCGGCCGGATCGACACCGCCGTCGTCGCCGGCGTCAACCTGCTGGCGAGCCCGTTCAATTTCATCTGCTTCTCCAACGCGCAGATGCTCTCCCGGACGGGTCTGTGCCAAGCCTTCTCGTCGAGCGCCGACGGCTACGTGCGCTCCGAAGGCGGTGTCGTCCTCGTGCTCAAATCCGCCAAGGCGGCCCTGCGCGACGGCAGCACGGTGCGCGGCGTGATCGCAGCCAGCGGCGTCAACTCGGACGGTCGCACCACCGGCATTTCGCTACCCTCCGGCTACGCGCAGGGCGCGCTGCTGGAGCAGGTCTATCGTGAGGCCGAGATCGATCTCGACTCGGTCGTTTTCGTCGAGGCGCACGGCACCGGTACGCCCGTCGGCGACCCGATCGAGGCCAGCGCCATCGGTGGAAAGCTCGGTCGGCCACGCAGGGAGCCCCTGCCCATCGGCTCGATCAAGAGCAATATCGGTCACACCGAGCCGGTCTCGGGTCTCGCCGGCCTGCTCAAAGCGAGCCTCGCTCTCGAGCATGATCTGTTCCCGACCTCGCTGCATGCCGCCGAGCTCAACCCCGACATTCCGTTCCGGGATCTCAATCTCTCGGTCACGAACAAGCCCCTGCCGCTGGCACGCGATGGCAAGGTCCGCTTCGCCGGGGTGAACTCCTTCGGCTTCGGCGGCACGAACGCGCACGTCGTCCTCACCGATGCTCCGCCCGTACGTACGGATGCGGGTGCGCCCGAGACGGTGCGGATGCCCGAGGTGCTGCTGCTCTCCGCCCAGAGCCGCGCCGCGCTCAATGAACTCGCCCTCGACTATGCCGAGCGTTTCGACGGCGCCGACAAGGGCGACATCGCCCGGATCGCCGCCGCCGCCGCTCACCGCCGCGAGCGCTTGTCCTCGCGCCTGGCGGTCTCCCTCGATGCCGACCTTCCCGCCATCCTGCGCGCCGTCGGCGAGGCGGAAGACGCGCCGGACGCTCTCCTGGGGACCGCGGTAGACCGCGCGGCCGAGGTCGCCTTCGTGTATTCCGGCAACGGCAGCCAGTGGGCCGGCATGGGCCGCGAGGCCTACGAGGAGAACGGCGCGTTCCGCGACGCCTTCGACCGGATCGATGGTCTGTTCTTCAAGCTGTCCGACTGGTCGCTGAAGGAGGCACTGTTCGCCGAGGATCTCGACGCGCGCCTCGTCCTCACCCGCGTGTCCCAGCCGTTGATCTTCGCGATTTCGAGCGCGTCCACGACGGCGCTGCGGTCGCGTGGCCTGAAGCCGAGCTACGTCCTCGGCCACAGCGTCGGCGAAATCGCCGCCGCGGAGGCCGCCGGCATCCTCAGCCTCGAACAGGCCGTGAAGGTCATCTTCTATCGCAGCAAGCACCAGGAGACGACGCGCGGCTTCGGCACCATGGCGGTTCTGCTGGCGCCGGCCGACGAGATCGAGCTGTTCCTGAAGGATTATCCAAGTCTCGACATCGCCGCCTACAACAGCCCCAAGGCCATCACGGTGGCGGGGCCGGTGGAGGATATCGACGCCGCCATGAAGGCGCTGTCGCGCAAGCGCCGGCGCGGGCGCAAGCTCGACCTGGAATATCCCTTCCACGGTCGCCTGATGAACCCGACCGAGAAGCCGCTCCTGCGCGACCTCGCCGGGTTGAAGCCGCAGGCCGCTACGACTCCGATGGTCTCCACCGTCACCGGTAAGGTGCTGGCGGGCGACCAGTTCGGGGCCGGCTACTGGTGGCGCAACATCCGCGAGCCGGTCCGCTTCAGCGAGGCCGTGCAGGAGGCGACCCGCCAGGGTGCCCGCGTCTTCATCGAGGTCGGCCCGCGCGCGACCCTCCTGTCGCATATCGGTGACGCGATCGAGCCGTTGGGTATCGAGAACGCCACCATCGGCGTCCTGCACCGCAAGCCGGCTGGCGGCGATCCGATTGCCCGCACCGTGGCGGCCGCCCTCGTCCAGGGGGCTGCCGTCGACGAGGATACGGTATTCGGCCACAATCCGAAGGGCGACGTCCCGCTGCCGCTCTATCCCTGGCAGCGCCGCCCGTTCCGCCTCGCCGAGACCACCGAAGGCGTCGGCGCCGCCACCCCCCGCCCCTATCACCCGCTCTACGGCTCCCGCGTCGCACCGGACGGCCTGGAATGGCACGGTCACGTCGACATCGCGACAGTGCCGGATCTCGACGATCACCGCATCGATGGGCAGGCGATCCTGCCTGGTGCGGCCTTCATCGAGATGGCGCTCGGCGTCGCCCGTGAGGTGATGAAGAGCGACACTGTGGTTCTCGCCGAGTTCGAGATCCAGTCGCCGATGGTGTTCGGCGAAGAATCCCTGCGCGAGGTCGCGGTCCGCGTCGCCGGGTCCGGCAATGCGATTCAGATCCTCAGCCGCCCGCGCCTGACCCAGGCGGCGTGGCAGATCCATGCCGCAGCCAAGATCATCGACGGCAGCTTCCCGGCGCCCGCGCCGGTGGATATCCACGTTCCGGCCGAACACGCGGTCGACGGGGCTGCCCTGTACCGACTGGCGGCCGCCTCCGGCCTCGGCTTCGGTCCGAGCTTCCGCCAAGTCGCGATCAGCGCACGCCTCGACGAGACCACCATCGTCTCGGAATTGGTGCCGGCGGACGCCGATCCTCGCTTCGGACTGGTGCCGGCGCGACTCGATTCCTGCTTCCATGGCCTCATCCTGTTGTTTGCCGGCCTGATGGGCGAAGGCTCCACCAAGGCCTATGTCCCGGTTCGCTTCGGCGAGATCCGCTTGGTGAAGCCCGGTGCCGTCGTTGCCCGAGCGATGATCAAGACCCGGCGCGCCAACGAGCGCAGCATCCTGGCCGACTTCACCCTCGTGGATGCGGACGGCGCTGTCGTCGCGACCCTGCGCGAGGGGCGGTTCCAGGCCCTGCGCGCCAAGAACGGCAGCGATCTCGCGGCCTACGCCATCGCACAGCGGCCCGAATTGGCCACCGAGCCGACGGCGATTCCGATGGTGCGCGGGCAGCGCATCGCGGATGCGGTGCGTCCGGCTTTCAAGGCGTCCGTCGCTCCGGCGGAAGCTCCCTTGGCGCCCGGCCATCTCCTCCTCGAAGGATGGGCCACCTCAATGGCCTACCGCCTCGCCGAGGGCCTGCAGCGCTCCGGCACCGTGGCGATCGACGATCGGGTCCCGGAGGCGATGCGCCCCTGGCTCCTCAATGCGCTCTTCGCCCTGGAGAGCAGCGATCTCGCCACCCTCGACGGCGAGCGCTGGATCCTGCGCAAGGACGTGACCCTTCCGGCGCCCGACGAGATCATGCGCTGGATCGCGGCGGATCATCCCGAGCTGTCGGCCGAACTCGTGCTCACCGCGGATATCGGGGCCGTCGTCGGCCGCCTGCTCGCAGGTGACTTGGCCGAGGCGCCGACCCTGTCGCAGAATGCCCTCGACGCTTTCATCCTGCGCAGTGCGACGGCTCGGGCTTCGGCCGATGTCATCGCGACCCTCGCCGAGTCCGGTCGTGAGGCCCTGCCCCGTGACCGCGCGCTCCGGGTCCTGCAGGTCGGCTTCGGCCCGCTTTCGGCCCAGGCCGCCGCCTTCGCCGGAACCGTCGAGGCCCAACTCACCGTGTTCGAGGCCGACCGGCGCTTGGCGGAGCGGGCACGTCTTGCCCTGCCGCGCGGGGTCACCGTCATCGAGGATGCGGCGGAACTGGCGTCCGGGAGCTTCGATGCGATTCTGGCGAGCAACGTTCTGCACCGGTTCGAGCGCCCGCTTCTCGGCAAGATCGCCGATGCCCTGGCCACCGGTGGCTTCCTCGTCGCCGTCGAGCCCGGTGCCTCGCTGTTCCGCGACTTGGTCTTCGGACTGACGCCGGACTGGTTCGACATCGCCGCCGACATGCCGGTGGGCCGCCTCGACGACATCACCGGCTGGCAGCGCGCCCTGAGCGATACCGGACTGGTTCGGGTGGCGGTCGATCGCGCCGTCTCTGGCAACGGCGACGATCTCCTGTTCTTCGCCGAGGCTCCCGTACGGGCACGGCCGGCTCCGGGGCAGACCTTCGCCTTCGTGATCGGCTCGCACGATGCCGTCGCGGCGGAGACGGCGTCTTCGCTGGCGACACTCCTCGTGGCGAGCGGCGTCCACGTCTCGATCATTCTCGATTCCGAGCAGTCGCTGCTCGAACTCGAGCGCGAGACACCCGATACGGTCGTGTTCCTTGCCGGCGCTTTCAATCACGATGGCGCGGCGGCCGATCGTCTGCGTGAGCGCTGTCTCAGCCTGAAGCGCTGCGTCGAGCATCTCGGCAACCGTCAGACCCGACTCTGGGTGGTCTGTCCCGGCGCGACCCGCGACGGTGGAGACCCGACCGGATCGGTGGAGGCCGGTGTCTGGGCCTTCAGCCGGACGCTCGCCAACGAGGTGGCGAATCTCGACGTGCGTCGGATCGACCTCGCCGAAGCCCTGTCGACCAAGGCGGCCGCCGAGCGGCTGCGCGATCTCATCCTGTCGGGCACCCTCGAGACTGAGATCATCCTGGATCCGGACTGCACCCGCGTGATCCGGTTCTCGCCGGGCCAGCTGCCCCGCCGTCCGAACGCCGATGCGGTGCCGGCACCGGCGGCCCGTCTCGAGCGGAGTAACACCGGCGGCCTCAACGAGATGGCGTGGGGGCCGGCCGAGCGTCGCGCCCCAGGGCACGGCGAGGTCGAGATCGCGGTCGAGGCCACCGGCCTGAATTTCCGCGACGTGCTCTGGGCTCTGTCGATGCTGCCCGAGGAGATTCTCGAGGACGGCTTCGCGGGTCCGCGCCTCGGCCTCGAAGTGGCCGGCCGGGTGCTGGCCGTCGGTAAGGGCGTCGAGGCGTTCAAGGTCGGCGACCGGGTCGTCGCCTTTGCGCAATCGGGCTTCGCAACTCATATCGTCGTGCCCGAACTGGTTGTCGCGCCGAGCCCGCCCGGGCTCGATGCCCAGGCCGCCGCGACCGTTCCGGTGGCCTTCCTGACGGCCTATTATGGCCTCGTCAGCTGCGCCCGGTTGCGTCGCGGCGAGTGGGTCCTGGTACATGGCGGCGCCGGCGGCGTCGGCTTGGCCGCCCTCCAGATCGCCAAGCTCAAGGGCGCGCGGGTCATCGCCACCGCCGGCTCGCGCGAGAAGCGCGCCCTGGTCAAGGCGCTCGGGGCCGAGCACGTGCTCGACTCGCGCTCGCTCGCCTTCGTCGACGATGTTCGCCGCATCACCGGTGACGGCGTCGGCGTGGTGCTGAACAGCCTGTTCGGCGAGGCGATGGAGCGTAGCCTCAACGTCCTGAAGCCGTTCGGCCGCTTCATCGAGTTGGGCAAGCGCGACTACGTCGCCAATACCCATATCGGCCTGCGTCCGTTCCGCCGGAATCTCTCGTATTTCGGTGTCGACCTCGATCAGGTGCTCCAGCACCAGGGCGAGGATGGTGCACGGCTCTTCCGCGAGGTGATGGCCCTGTTCAAGGAAGGGGGTCTGAAGCCCCTGCCCTTCCAGCCCTTCACGGCGGACGAGGTCTCCGACGCGTTCCGGCTGATGCAGCAATCGGGACATGTGGGGAAGATCGTCATCGCGCCGCCGAAGCCCGGCAGCGTGATGCAGGCGACCAGGACCGCCTTCACGATCTCGACCGATGGGGTCCATCTGGTCACCGGCGGCCTTGGCGGCTTCGGTATCGAGGCGGCGCGCTGGCTCGCTGATCGGGGGGCGAAGCACATCGTCCTCGTCGGCCGCAACGGGGCCGCAAGCTCCGAGGCGAAGCAGGTTGTGGCCGATCTCGGAGCGCGGGGCGTCAACGTCGCCGCCATGGCCTGCGACATCACCAATCGCAAGGCGGTGGATGGGCTGCTGGCCGAGGTAGAGCGCGACGGGCGGACGCTCGCCGGCGTGATCCACGGTGCGATGGTGCTCCAGGACGGCCTGATTGCGAATGTCGACGCCGCCGCGCTCGATGCGGTCATCCGCCCGAAGGTCATCGGCGCCGAGCATCTCGATGCGGCGACGCGCGGGCGCACGCTCGACTACTTCGTGATGTTCTCCTCGGCGACCACGTTCATCGGCAATCCTGGGCAGGGCGCCTACGTGGCGGCGAACGGCTTCATGGAAGGTCTCGCCCGGCGCCGGCGCAAGCTCGGACTGCCCGCCCTGGCCGTCGCCTGGGGTGCCATCGGCGATGTCGGCGTTCTCGCCCGCAACCGCGCCGTGATGGAGACCCTCGCGGGTCGCGTCGGCGTGACCCCGATGGATGCCCGTCACTGCCTCGACCTCATGGCCGACGCGCTCGAAGGCCAGGGTACCAACCCGGACGACGCCGTGATCGCCATCGCGTCGATGCATTGGGGGAAGGCGCGCGAACGCCTCGCCACGATGAAGAGCCCCAGCTACGTCGAGCTGGGGTCCGACCAGCAGATGGAAGCTGGAACGGTGGCGGCCATCAACATCGGCATGCTGCTGAAGACCCAGGATATCGACGCGGTGCGCAAGACGGTGGCCGATGCCATCGTGGAGGACATCGCCCGGATCCTGCGCCTGCCGAAGGACGATATCAGCCGCGTCCGCCATCTCTCCGAGATCGGTCTTGACTCGCTGATGGGCGTCGAACTCGGCGCCAGCCTGCAGGAGCGCTTCGCGCTGGAGGCGCCGCCCTCAGGCATCTCCTCGGGCCTGACGGTGAACGAGTTGACCGAGACCCTGATCCAATCGATCGCGGCCCCGGTCGACGAAGCGGCCGCAGCCGTGATGAGCCTGGCTCAGCGCCACGCCAGCGAGGGCGTCGACGTCCGCACCCTCGAGCCCTTCCACGCGATGGTCGAAGAAAACAGCCTCGCGATCAAAGAGATCCTGCCGTGACCCATCTGGCCGTGACATCCCGCATGAGCGTTTCCGCATGAGCAATCCCGCGAGACCGGATGGTGGACGCGCGGCCCTGGCAGGCTTCGTGACGAACCGCCTCGGGCGCAACGCCAACCGTCCGGCCACCGCGCGCCCGGCGCCGCGGCCCTCGGGCGATTCCTCGGTGCAGAATTTCGAAACGCTGCCGGGTTATCGCGAACTGCGGCTTCAGCGTTCGGCCGCCGACCTGATCGGCCTCGGTAACCCGTTCTTCCGGGTGCACGAGACCAAGGCCGGCGCCACCACGCGCATCGCCGGCAAGTCGTTCATCAACTTCTCGTCCTACGATTACCTCGGCCTCAACGGGCATCCGGACGTCAATGCCGCGGCCGCCCGCGCCATCGAGACCTACGGGACCTCGGCCTCGGCGAGCCGCATCGTGGCCGGCGAGCGCCCGGGGCACCTCTCCCTCGAGAAGGCCCTGGCTGACCATTACGATACCGAGGCCTGCGTCGTGATGGTGAGCGGACACGCCACCAACGTCACGACGATCGGTGCCCTGCTCGAGCCCGGCGACGTGATCTTCCACGATTCCCTCAGCCACAACAGCATCGTTACCGGCGCGCAGCTCTCGGGTGCCCAGCGCCGCTCGTTCTCGCACAACGACCTCGACGCCCTGGAAACCCTGCTCGGCGCAACCCGCCACGAGCATCGCCGCGCGCTGATCGTGGTCGAGGGCCTCTACAGCATGGACGGCGACGCGCCGGACCTCGCCGCCCTCATCGCCCTCAAGCAGCGCTACGACGCCTGGCTTATGGTCGACGATGCGCACGGCCTCGGCGTCCTCGGCCGGACCGGGATCGGCCTGGCCGAGCATTGCGACGTTGATCCCCACGGCGTCGACATCTGGATGGGCACACTCTCGAAGACGCTGTCGACTTGCGGCGGTTACGTCGCCGGACCGGCCGCGCTGATCGAGTACCTCAAGTGCACGGCCGGTGGCTTTATCTACAGCGTCGGCATCTCGCCTCCACTGGCTGCCGCTGCGGAGACGGCGCTTGAGATCATGCATGCCGAGCCACACCGCGTGGAACGGCTGCGCCAGAACGGACACCTGTTCCTGTCCTGCGCTAAGAAGCATGGACTCGACACAGGGACGAGTCTCGGCCTGGCGGTCATCCCCGTCATCGTCGGCGACTCCCTGAAGTCGGTGACCCTGTCGGATCGCCTCTTCAAGCGCGGTATCAACGTACAGCCGATCATCCACCCGGCCGTGCCGGAGCGCGCCTCGCGCCTGCGCTTCTTCATCACGTCCGAGCATACGCCGGAACAGATCCGCGAGACCGTCGACGCGGTCGCCGAGGAATTGGCGGCGATCGAGAAGGGCGGCTCCCTCATCGAGCAACTCATGGCCAAGCGCGGAAAGCCGTAGGCTCCGAGCCTCGACGCTCGATCCCGTCACCTGCGCGACTTCTGGGCACCGGCGTTCGCGCCGGTGCTTTTTTGCGCTCACACGCGATGCGGCGGATTGCCCTCAGCCCCTGAGCAGGAGACACTGACGTCGCTATCTGTCGTCTATCGCAACCGGAACCCGGCCCGGACTGCGACGTTCGTCCTCTGCCCGTCGGTCAGGAGCCCGTCATGAGACAATCGACTGTCGCCTCCATCGCGCGACGTCTGATCAAATCTGTTGCCGCAACTGGCCGGTCGCTCGTCGATGCGGTGCTGGAAGGCGCGATGCCCGCGCCGCAGCCCGTGCCGGTACGGATCAGGACCGATCGGCGTCGCTAAGGCGGTACGGCGTCCCGATCAGGTTGTGGGACAACCAGGGTGACTCGGGAGGCCGGACAGGACGTCCGGCCTTTTGTCGTTCAAGCGCCCGCAATCGTATCGAACAGCAGCTTGAGGTTCAGCACGACGATGATCGCCGCGATGATCCAGGACAGGATCTTCAGCCAAGCGGGGATGACGTGGGGACCCATCTTTGCTTTGTCGGAGACGAAGGCGACCAGCGGGATGACGGCGAATGGCAGCTGCATCGACAGCACCACTTGGCTGAGGACCAGCAGCTTCGCGGTGCCCTGTTCGCCATAGAGCGCGGTCACGACCACGACCGGCACGATGGCGATGCCGCGGGTGATCAGCCGCCGCGCCCAGTCCGGAATGCGCAGCCGGAGGAAGCCTTCCATCACGATCTGCCCGGCCAGGGTCGCGGTGACCGTCGAGTTGAGGCCGGAGGCCAGCAGCGCTACGGCGAACAAGGTCGAGGCGATGCCTGCGCCGAGGAGCGGCGACAGAAGCTCGTAGGCCTGTTCGATCTCCTGGACGTCGGTCCGTCCCTGGGCGTGGAACACCGAGGCCGCCATGATCAGGATGGCGGCGTTCACGAACAGCGCGAGCATCAGGGCGATGGTGGAATCCGTTACCGCGAAGCGGATCGCGCCGCGCCGCCCGGCCTCGGTCCGGGGATAGGCCCGCGTCTGCACGATCGACGAGTGCAGGTAGAGATTGTGGGGCATCACCGTGGCCCCGATGATCCCGATGGCGATGTAGAGCGCGGCCGGATTGGTGACGATCTCGGGTGACGGCAGGAAGCCCCCGAGGACGGCCTGGATCGGCGGGGCCGCGAGGGCAATCTGCACGCCGAAGCTGACGAAGATGACCACCAGCAGGGCGATCACGAACGCCTCCAGGGCGCGGAACCCGCGCCGCATCAGGAGTAGGATCAGGAAGACGTCGAGGGCAGTCAGCGTCGCGCCGAGCACCAGCGGGATGCCGAACAGGAGCTTGAGGGCGATCGCCGTTCCGATCACTTCGGCGAGGTCGCAGGCGATGATCGCCGCTTCGCAGGCGAGCCACAGCACGATGCTGACCGGTCGGGGATAGTGATCGCGGCAGGCCTGCGCGAGGTCGCGTCCCGTGGCGATGCCGAGCCGGGCGGACAGGGCCTGCAGCACGATTGCCATGAGGTTGGAGAGCAGGATGACCGAGAGCAGCGTATAGCCGAACTGCGCGCCACCCGCGATGTCGGTGGCCCAGTTGCCCGGGTCCATGTAGCCGACCGAGACCATGTAGCCCGGGCCGATGAAGGCGAGGAGGCGGCGCAGCCAGGTGCCGGTCGCCAGCACCGGCACGCTGCCATTCATGCGTCCGAGGCTCGGCTGCGCGTGCGATGGATCGCTGAAGCGCCAGGATTGACCCGTGTCGCGAGGGGGAGACGGAAGCGTGATGGATTCGTTTCGAGCCATGCTTGCGCGCGTTTCCAGCGGGAGAACCATCGGGCAGCAGAACCATCGGCCCGTAGCGCCGCCCGGGACCTCATAGCATGGGCTATATTACGATCCAACGGCTATGTCCGGGGCTGGAGGCGACCGCGCGCAATCCGCTCGATGCCTCTCGCCGGGTGCCTGTCGCTCAACGCCTTCCGCTCGGTGCCTTCAGGATGCCAGGGCTTGCAGGTTGCGGTCGATATCGGCCACGCCGTGTGCTGCGGTCTGCATGCTCATCGAGATCTCTCGGGTGACGGCGCTCTGTTCCTCCACTGCCGAGGCCACGCCGGTCACGAAGCCCCGAACAGCCTCGATCGATTGTCCGATCGCCGTCAGGGACGTGACCACATCGCCGGAAATCGCCTGCATCGCCTTGATGTCGTCGGCGATGCGCGCGGTGGCGCTCGTGACCTGGTTCGAGAGGTTCTTGACCTCGCCGGCCACGACGGCGAAGCCGCGCCCGGCTTCGCCCGCGCGTGCGGCCTCTATGGTGGCGTTGAGCGCCAGGAGATTGATCTGCCCGCCAACGCCCTGAATCAGCTGCACGATCCCGTTCATCGAACTGGCCGCACTCGCGAGTTCGCCCGTCGAGCGATCGGCTCTCTGAGCCCGGACATCCATCTCGTCGACTTCCTGTCGGGAGCGGGCGAGGCTGCCGGCAATCTCGGAGATCGAGGCGTTCAGTTCCTCGGCGGCCGAGGCGACGGCCTGGACGTTGGTCAGGGTCTGCGTCGAGGCCTCGGCGGCCTCGATCTGCGAGCGCATCCGGGCCGAGACGTCGGTGGCGTACTTGACCACCTTGAACGGCTTGCCGCTCATGTCGAAGATTGGGTTGTAGGACGCCTGGATCCAGATCGTGCGACCGCCGGCGCCCACGCGCTGGTACACCCCGGCCTGGAATTCACCCCGGCGCAGGGCCGCCCAGAACGCTTGGTACTCGGGCGAAGCGGCATGGGCGGCATCGACGAATGTGCGGTGGTGCCGGCCGCGGATCTGATCGAGGCCATAGCCGAGCGCGGATAGGAAGTTCGCGTTGGCATCGAGTACGTGACCGTCGAGATCGAAATGGATCACACCCTGCGAACGGCCGATGGCTTCGACCTGACCCTGCAGTTCTGCGTTGCGCAGCTTCTCGGCAGTGATGTCGGTGGCGAACTTGATCACCTTGAGGGGCCGACCGGTTGGATCGAGGATCGGGTTGTAGGTCGCTTGAAGCCAGATGTCGCGGCCGTCCTTGCCGATCCGGCGGAACTCCCCCGACTGGAACTCGCCTCGCGCGAGCGCTGCCCAGAACGCCCGGTAGGGCGCCGTTTCCCGTTCGGCCGCATCGACGAAGAGGCTGTGGTGCTGGCCCTTCAGCTCCGACAAGCTGTAGCCGACCGCATCGAGAAAGTTCGCGTTGGCGGTGAGGATGGTTCCGTCGAGGGCGAATTCGATGACACCCTGCGAACGACCGATCGCCTCGACCTGACCCCGGGTGTCAGCGCTGCGCAGTTTCTCGGCCGTGACGTCGGTCGCGAACTTGACGATGCCCGTGGTTTGGCCGTCGCGGCCGGGGATCGGATTGTAGGTCGCCTGCAGCCAGATCTCGCGGCCGTTCTTGCCGAGGCGCTTGTACTCGCCGCGCTGATATTCTCCCCGTGCCAGCGCGGCCCAGAACGCCGTGTAAGCCGGGCTGTCGCGTTCCGCCGGGTCCACGAACATCCGGTGGTGCTGGCCTTGGACCTCCGCGAGATCATACCCCACCGTTCCAAGAAAGTTCGTGTTCGCGCTTATGATCGTTCCATCGGGCGCGAATTCGATCACGGCCTGAGAGCGGTCCAGAGCCTGCAGCTTCGCCGATGTCTTGTTGCCGAAGAAAGTCATGGACGGGATCCTGGGCGTGGCAGCACCCCGCTCGGCTTGGGGAGCCAACGGGCACGCAGTGAGCGCGGCGGCGATAGGAGGGAACTCTTGCGGTTGGGGTGATGAAATCAGTCGAGCGAAGTGATCTTCTCTGAGGATCAGGAACCGAGTCGAGTTGTTGGTCACCACGCCGGATTGGGTCCGTCCTTCGTGAGCCGTTGGTCCGGTGCTTTGTAGAAATGCCTGGGTTCGGTTGGCTTCCCGACGCTTAGTATGCCTCGAAGATGTTCGCCCCTTGCCAGCCCGAAGAAACAAACCAGCCCGAATAACCAAGCTCGATCTGTTTAACTTTTTGTTTCTTGTGTCCGACCGTTTATGCAACAGATTTATTAAAGTTGATTTAAAGTTCAGATAAATTCAATGTGACATGTAATCGAAAGGCTTGATCTATGATGTTATCATGCATGAGCATCGGTTTTTCCGGTGTCGAGGTAATAAATCTCAGGTCATCCATCCGCAGGCCCGAAAGTGCCCATTGAACCGGCGCGAGCTTTTCTGCGCAGTTTCTGAAAGTCTTGCCTCATAATGAGCAGGGAGCATCTTTGAAGTAGAGGCGAGAACAAGCGTTTTTTCGAATATACAACCATAGATTATAGAACCTCTGCGTTTCGCTTTTCTTCCGTCAAGCAGGTGGGAGCGCAAAGAATCCAAACGGAGTTCCATTCTAATTGGGGAGGTTGCGGTTCGGCCCCGACCCTACGGACGACATTCCGCGCCGCGAACAAACCGCAGGTCCCGGACGCTGCGCCGACGCATGCGCCCGCTTCGCTCGGACCCGAGATCGGCCGCGGCCGGCCAATGGTCCGGGACCCCCGGTCTCTCTCTGATCGGATGCCGGGGAACGGTGCCTTGCTCCGATCCCTTCGTCTCGGTTGTTTGCCGCCGTTGCGTCCGGTGCGTCCTGCTGTGTAGCTGGAGGGGCCGGACCGCCCCGGCGCCATCTTCGCCGCTTGACGCGGGGACACCATCGTCGGCGGGCATGGCCAGGGGGCCGCAGGAATGAATTGGCAGCGTCTCGCACCGGCCGGCACGCGTCAGCAAATGACGGTGACGGCCCTGGCCGGCCTGCTGCTCGGTTTCGGCGGCGTCACCGCCGGGACGACTCTGGTCCAGGCCTCCGAGCGCAGCGGCCTGTTCGGCTTCCTGGAGACGATCTTTCGCGCTTCACCGCCGGCGCCGGTCGCGATGGCACGGGTCAATCGCCGCCCGGCCCATTACGCGTCGCTTCCCGATGCCCGGCGGGTGACGGCAGCAAGGGCGATTCGCCAGACACGGCGACCCGTCGCCGACGCGTCGCCAGTGCGGCGAACTCTCAGGCGTCGCGCCGACGCACCGGCCATGGTGGTCAAGGGGAATGCTGGGGCGATCGGTGGCTTGACCCACGCGATGCTAGGGGCACGCACGGTCTGCGTTCGGTCCTGCGACGGCTATCTGTTTCCGCTGGGCCGCCTCGCCTCCCGTGCGGACCTGCCGATCCACGAGGCCGCCTGCGCAGCCGCCTGTCCGAGCACGGCCACGCGTCTGTTCACCCTCGCAGGCCGGGACACCGAGCTCGACCGTGCGGTCGGCCTCGACGGAAAGCCTTATCGCAGTCTGGCGGTGGCCAATCTCTATCGCACGAAGCGTGTCGCGCACTGCGCCTGCCAGCCCGAGCAGGGGATCGCCACGCCCCTGCCGATCCTCCAGGACCTGACCCTGCGTGCCGGCGACGTGGTGGCCACCGAGGCGAGTGCCGTGGTTGTCGCGTTGCGGCGGTCCGGCGGCTTCACGATGGTGGATTTTCGGGAGGCCAGTGGTCTGTCCCGCCGCGTGCAGCGGGACATCGACGCTAAGGTCGATGTGGTCCGGCGGGAGGCCGACGCCCGCGCCTTCCGCAAGGCCCTGCGCACCGCCGATCGCTCGGGTCGCGTCCGCGTGGCCGCCACCTCGGGGTTCGAGCCCGCACCTCCGCCGATCGAGGTCGAGCCGCGCTTCGTCCCGGCGCGCCCACCCACACGGATCGTGATGGCGTCGCCCTTCGTGTACTGAGCGGCCTGCCGGATGCCGCGCATTGTCCGGGGTGCGGCGATGGCATAGGCCCGCGGCGATATCCACGCGGTGAGGAGCCGGCATGAGCGAGACGCAGACCGATCCCGTTCTCGACGAAGCTCAGCCGCCGAGTGGAGAGACGGTGCGGCTGTCGCCGCTGGTCCGGCGGCGCATCGCGCCGAACGGGGGCCCGTTTACCGCCACCGGTACCTGCAGCTACATCGTGGGTGCCGAGAGCGTCGCGATCATCGATCCCGGACCGGAGAACGCGCACCACATCGCCGCGCTCCTCGAGGCCTGTGCGGGAGCCCCGGTCGCGGCCATCCTGGTCACCCACACCCACCGCGATCATTCGCCCGGCGCCCGCCTCCTTCAGGCTCGAACCGGTGCGCCGATCGTCGGGTGCGGCCCGCATCGCGCGGCACGGGCCCTGGCCGAGGGCGAGTTTCCGCATCTCGATGCCAGCGCGGACCGGGATCACCGGCCCGACCGCGAACTGCGCGCTGGCGAGATCATTGCGGGGCCGGGTTGGACCCTGGAGACCCTGGAAACCCCCGGGCACACCATGAACCATCTCGCCTTCGCCCTGCGGGAGGAGGCCGCCCTGTTCTCCGGGGATCACGTCATGGCGTGGTCGACCAGCATCGTGGCGCCGCCCGACGGCTCGATGCGGGCCTACCTGGAGTCCCTTGACGCGTTGCGCAGCCGCGACGAGACGATCTACTGGCCCGGCCATGGCGGCCCGGTCCGCGATCCCCGTCGCTTCGTGCGCGGCCTCGCCACGCACCGGCGCCAGCGCGAGACGGCGATTCGATCCCGCCTTGAGGCCGGGGATCGGGACATCGGCGCCATCGTGGGAGCGATCTACCAGGGACTGAACCCAGCCCTGCGCGGTGCGGCGGCCCTGTCGGTCTTCGCCCATCTCGAGGATCTGGTCGAGCGCGACCTCGCGCGCTGCGACGGACCCGTTCTGCTCACCAGCCGTTATGCGCCGGTCTGAGGCCGGTCACTTCACCGCGATGGCGAGGTTGGCGACCTCGTCCAGATAGGCGCGGATGCGGTCGGCGTTGCTGCCGAGATCGCGGGTTCCGAGACGCGAGGCGGAGCGGACGTCGATGCGGGCGCCATCGGCGCGCGGGTGGACCCGGACCGTGACGTCATCGGCGAGATTGAGGATCGGTCCGCGCGACACCGCCTCGATCCGTCCATTGCCGATGCGACCGCCGGGCCGGATCGCCTCGACGATCTGCCAGCGCCGGTTCACCGCCGCCTTGCGGGCAAGCTCGAAGGCTTCGTCCGCGTCGAGGTCGAGGGTGAGTGGGGCGATCTGCGGATAGGCCGCGCGCTGGGCGGCGCGGGCGGCAGGTCCGGGATCGGGCGGGTAGCGCCCGTCGCGTGCGGCGAAGGCGGCGCGGGAGCGCGAGAAGGCGGGCGGATTCTCGGTATCGGTGGTCACGTCCGCGATTCCCGGGAGCCGCAATCCGCGCAGGGCCGCGAAGGACGGGTAGGCGAGAACCAGGCTCGCCAGGAACACGCCCGCCAGCGCCGCACCGAGACCGCGCGCACCCTCGCGCCAGACCCGTACGAAGGCGATCAGCGCGAAGGCGACGGCGACTAGGGCCAGCACCAGTCCGGCGCCGAGGGTTGCCAGTGCCGGCCCCGCCTCGGCCCGGGGATCGCGCACCAGGAGCAGGGCGAACACCGTCACCAGTACGGCGAGGATCGCGACAGTGCGCGCGGCCGGGCCGGCTCGGGTAACGGGATCCTCGTAGGGCAGACGACGCATGCTGTGAGGGGATTCGCTGTCCGGAGGGTCGCGGGGCGGTGTCGGGCGAGCTTTACCGGTCCGCGACCGGCGGCGCCACCCGCACCGTGCATCGCACCGCTTCCGAGACTCGGCGCCGGTCTGCTATAGCCACGCCACGATGTCGCCAGCCCCGCCTTCCCCGACGCCCGCAGAGGCCGCCGATCCGCTGCGGGTCTGGTTCCGCTTCATCCGCCTGAACCGCCGGGTCACCGCGGCGATGGCCGGGGAACTCCGCGGTCTCGGCCTGTCCATCCCGCAATTCGATGCGCTCTCGACCCTCACCGAGCGCGAGGGCATGACGCAGCAGGACCTCGCCGCCCGGCTCTACGTCACCAAGGGCAACGTCTCGGGGCTGATCGATCGCCTCGTTGAGGCGGGCCTTGTGGAACGCCGCCCCATCCCGGGCGACCGCCGCTCGCACGCCCTTTACCTCACCCCGGGCGGAACCGACCTGGCGACCCGCGGGATCTTGGCTCAGAAGGCCTATGTCGACCGGACCCTCGGCCAGTTGCCGGCCGAGGACATCGCGGATTTCGAGCGCCTGGTACTGCGATGGCGCGATCTGGCCCGGGACCAACCAGTTTCGGACAACGAGAGTTAGAGGCCGAGCAGCGCCGGCAGGTCGGCGATCGAGTCGAGGATGTGATCGGCCAGCGGCCCCATCTCGTCGCGGGCCGCCGGGCCGAGGGGGCCGCTGAGCACGGCGATTGAAACCGCTCCGGCGCTTCGGGCCGCGACGAGGTCGTAAGGGGAATCCCCCACCATCGCGATCCGGCGGGCCGGGACGCCGAGATGATCGGCGAAGGCCGTGACCATGCCGGGCTTCGGCTTGGACCCGTGCCCGGAATCATAGCCTACGACGAAGGCGCAATGCGGATCGAGGCCCAGCGCCGCACATTGGGCCCGGGCCGAGGCTTCGGCGTCGTTGGTGGCGATGCCGAGCGCGTAGCCGGCGGCCACGAGGGTCGCGGCGAGCTGCGCGGGCGCCTTGATCGGGGTCAGCGAGGCCAGTCCCGCTGCGCGGAAGAGCGCGTCCATCTCGGCATAGAGCACCGGTCCCGCCGGGCGGCCCAGCACGTCGGCCCAGAGGGGACCGTATCCCGCCGACGAGCCGGCGATGAGCGGCGAAGTCGGCAGGAAGCGTTGCTCTTGTTCGACGTAGTGACTCACCCGCATCAGGGCCTCGAGGCGGCCCCGGTCGCCGCCCGACAGGTCGGACATCACGGCGTAGGCGGCCGGCCCCCAAGTCCGGTCGAAGTCCACCAGAGTGCCGTCCTTGTCGAACAGGATGCCGCAGATCGTGCCGCCGAGCGAATCAGGCCGCATCGCGCACCTTCTCGACTTCGATGATCACGCCCTGTGGCGTCATGCGTTCGCGGGCCACCATGCGGTCGCCGGGCTCGAACACGCCCAGAGCCACGTCGCGGTCGGGCAGCACCACGGTCGTGGTCTTGTTAAGGTGGACCAGGACGTGGCGCTTCTGGGCCAGGGACGATACGGCCCAGCGCTTGAGCTGGCCGTAATAGGGCTCGCGCCGCCAAGCGTTCGGCTGACCAGGATCGACCTGCACGTTCATGTGTCGCGAAACCGGATCGAGGCTCAGCACCATCTTGGCCCGCTCGGGCTTCCATTCCGGTCCGAGCCAGGCTTCCGTCATCCAGAGGCAGTGGAAGGCGCGGCAATGGTCGGGCCGCGTCGCGTGGATGGCGCAACCCCGTCCCTGTCGGGTGTGCCGGCACCATTGCCCCGCCATGCTTTCCACTGCCGGCACGTCGTAGACCTTGCAGCAGAGGGTGCACGATCCGCAGGCGCGGCCGGGGGCCGGATGGGCCACGATGGTTGCAGGGTCGAGCATGGCGCTTTCCATTTGTGGCCTCACGCCGGTTGCGACGTCGCGCGGGTTTGTACGGCGGGCAGCCCTCGTTACAGTCACGCACCCATGTCGGCCATCGTCCAACCGTCAGGCAAAAATATGCTCTCGAACCTCGCGACTCGCGACGTCGAAACCCTGATCCATCCCTACACCAATCTGGAGACCTTTCGGGAGACGGGACCCCTCGTGCTCGAACGCGGTCACGGGGTCTGGGTCTATGACAGCGACGGCCGGCCCTACCTGGAGGGCATGGCGGGCCTGTGGTGCACGGCGCTCGGCTACTCCAACGAAGAATTGGTCGAGGCGGCCAGCGAGCAGATGTCGCGCCTGCCTTTCACGCATCTCTTCTCGGGCCGCAGCCACGACCCGGCGATCGAGCTGGCCGAGACCCTGAAGGAGTTGATGCCGGTTCCGACCTCGAAGATCTTCTTCACCTCATCGGGCTCGGAAGCCAACGACACCCAGGTCAAGCTGACCTGGTACATGAACAATGCGCTCGGTCGCCCGCGCAAGAAAAAGATCCTTTCCCACCTCCGGGGCTATCACGGCGTCACGGTCGCCACCGCGTCGATGACCGGCCTGCCCGCCAATCACGCCGATTGGGACCTGCCGCTGCCCGGTTTCCTGCATGTGGGCTGCCCGCACCATTATCGCTTCGGTCAGGAGGGCGAGAGCGAGGACGCCTTCACCACCCGACTCGCCGCCGAACTCGAAGCGGTGATCCAGCGGGAGGGGGCGGATACCGTCGCGGCCTTCATCGCCGAACCGGTGCTGGGCGCCGGCGGCGCCATTCTGCCGCCCACGGGATACTACGCCAAGATCCAGGCGGTGCTCGCCCGGCACGACGTGCGCTTCATCGCCGACGAGGTGATCTGCGGCTTCGGGCGCCTGGGAACCTGGTTCGGCTCGGAGGCGATGGGGATGACGCCGGACAGCCTGTCCTTCGCCAAGGCGCTGACCTCGGGCTACCTGCCGCTGGGCGGCGTCTCGGTGGACGAGCCGCTCTACCGCCTGATGGTGCAGCAGAGCGCCAAGCTCGGCACCTTCGGACACGGCACCACCTATTCCGGGCATCCGGTGGCCTGCGCCGTCGCCTTGAAGACCATCGCGATCTACAAGCGCGACCGCATCGTCGAAGGCGTTGGCGAGAAGGCGCCGCATTTCCAGGCGCGCCTGTCGGCCCTCGGTCAGCATCCGCTGGTCGGCGAAGCGCGCGGCATCGGCCTCATCGGCGGCATCGAACTCGTGGCCGACAAGGCCACCAAGCGCCAGTATGAGCCGAAGGCCGGGGTTGCGGCACGCTGCGTCGCCTTCGCCCAGGCGGAGGGCCTGATCGTCCGATTCCTGGCCGGAGACCGGATCGCCATCTGCCCACCTCTTGTGATCGCGCCGTCGGAAGTGGACGCGCTGTTCGATCGGCTCAGCCGCGCCCTCGACCGGACCGTCGCCTGGATCGCCGAACAAGGGCTGGTCGCGGCTCCGGTCCCGTCGCGCTGACCGCGACAACATGCTTCGCCGATCGTCTTCGGTAAACTAGTCTTCGCAATGCATCATTATTTTGCGTTGCAATGCACCTGATGCTTAAGTGCTTTGATGAAGGGAATCGCAACCGAAATCCTTATCAGTCGAAGGATTGCGACAGGTTTAAGCTTTCATTCAGGTTGAGGCCGGCTTTATGGTTGCATCGTTGCTCGATAAGCGTCCGGGTGGAACCAAACGGTGCCCGTGAGACGTGCATGGCTTATAATGAGGCAGATCATCTCACTAAGCTGGTCGGCCACAACAGGACATCGGTTGCATGTACCCCCGTCGACAGACTTCGAGCCAAGCTCAACGTTCGGGCCGATCCTCCATCATGGTTGATCATCAAGCCGAGACGTTCCGTCCCGTCGCGCTTCCGGCCCTGGCGGCCGCCGTACAGGTCACCGCCACGGCCCGGAAATCGGACCGGTCCGTGATCGTGAGCGGCCCGCGTTCCTCTCGCTTCGAGCACGAGGATACGCCCCTTTCCTGAGATGGTCGGATCGGTCGCCGTCACCGGCTGATTTCAACGAATCCGGTATCGCTTCGTCAATGCATCGGGCCTAACGCTAGCGTCGGGCGCGGCTGTCTCCTCGATTTCGTCACCATTGACGGCGAGGGCATGGAGCCGCGCCCTTCTGGCGGTCCGGGAGCCTGACGATGCTGATCCTGCCGAGTCGCCGGCAGTTCCTGACCGGATTCGGAGCGAGTGCGGCCGCCCTGGGCGGAACCGGCGCCTATGCGTTCGGAATCGAGCCGCTCTATCGCTTGGTCGTCACATCCTACGCTCCGGCTCTACCGAACTGGACGCCGGGCCTGTCCCTGCGCGTAGCCGTGCTGGCGGATTTCCATGTCGGCGAACCATTCATGCCGCTGGACCGGATCGCCGAGATCGTCGACGCCACGAACGCGCTCAACCCCGACCTCATCCTGATGCTCGGCGATTACCCGGCCGGCCCCAGCGTGACCTTCCGCAAGGTTCCGCTGACCGATTTCGCCAAGGTGGTCGCACCCCTTCGGGCGCCGCTCGGCGTGTACTCGGTTCTGGGAAACCACGATTGGTGGGATGACGAGGAGGCGCAGGTGCGCCTCGACGGCCCCATTGCGGTGCAGCGCGCATTGGAGAATGTCGGCATTCCCGTCTTCGAGAACGATGCCGTGCGCCTGGTAAAGGATGGCAAGCCGTTCTGGGTCGCCGGCGTCGGCGATCAGATCCCGTTCCTTCTCCAGCGGATCGAGCAGGGGCGCGACGACCTGCCGGGCACCCTCGCCAAGATCACCGATTCGGCACCGGTGCTCCTGATGATCCACGAGCCGGATCTCTTCCTGGACGTGCCGGACCGGGTCTCGCTGACCCTGGCTGGCCATACCCATGGCGGTCAGGTCCGCCTGTTCGGCTACTCACCGGTGATCCCCTCGGTGCGCGGAAACGACTTCGCCTACGGCCACGTGGTCCGGAAGGGACGCCACATGATCGTGTCGGGGGGGTTTGGCGTCAGCCGGATTCCGGTGCGTCTCGGCGTTCCGCCGGAGATCGTGCTTCTGGAACTCGGAGGCCCGCCCGAGTCGAGTGCGAAGACCGTCCAGCGGACCCGGATCATTCGGAGCTGAGGCCTCGGCCGGCGCGGCCCTGGAGCCGTCCGCCGGCCCTGGTCGGGCTTGCTACTTCTTGCCGGCCTTCGGTGCGGCCACCACCGTGCCCTTTGTGGAGGGTGCCGCCGCGATCGTCTTCGTCACGGCCTTCTTGGGCTTCTTGGCCTCGCGACTTCCGCGCTTCTGTTCAGCCGCCATGACCTGTCTCCTCCCGGTTGTGGGTGCGGGATCATGGCACCCTTCCGCGAATAGGCCATCGGAATCTTTCGCCAAACCGGCCCGGCGCAGTGAGCGCCGGGCTTGATCGTCACATCCGGGTTCAGAGCGGGATGTTGTCGTGCTTCTTCCAGGGCTGCTCCATCTCCTTGGTGCGCAGCATGCTCAGCGCCCGGGCGATGCGCTTGCGCGTGGAGTGGGGCATGATCACCTCGTCGATGTAGCCGCGCTCGGCCGCCACGAACGGCGAGAGGAAGCGATCCTCGTACTCCGACGTGCGCTCCGCGATCTTGCCGGCATCGCCGATCTCGCTGCGGAAAATGATCTCGACGGCGCCCTTGGCACCCATCACGGCGATCTGCGCGGTGGGCCAGGCATAGTTGAGGTCGGCCCCCACGTGCTTGGAGGCCATCACGTCGTAGGCGCCGCCGAAGGCCTTCCGGGTGATAATGGTCACCAGCGGCACCGTGGCTTGACTGTAGGCGAAGAGCAGCTTGGCGCCGTGCTTGATCAGGCCGCCGTATTCCTGGGCCGTTCCCGGCAGGAAGCCCGGCACGTCGACGAAGGTCACGATCGGGATTGAGAACGCGTCGCAGAAGCGCACGAACCGGGCGGCCTTGCGGGAGGCGTCGGAATCGAGCACGCCGGCCAGCACCATCGGCTGGTTGGCGACGAAGCCCACGGTGCGGCCCTCGATGCGACCAAAGCCCGTCATGATGTTGCGGGCGTAGGTGGCCTGGATCTCGAAGAAGTCGCCCTCGTCGGCCACGCGGCGGATCAACTCGCCCATGTCGTAGGGCTTGTTCGGATTGTCGGGGATCAGGGTGTCGAGGCTCATGTCGAGGCGGAGCGGATCGTCGAAGCTCTCGAGTTCCGGCACGCCGTCGATGTTGTTGGCGGGCAGGAAGTCGACCAGGCGGCGGATCTGCAGCAGGGCCTCGACGTCGTTCTCGAAGGAACCGTCGGCGATGGAGGACTTGGTGGTGTGAACCTTGGCGCCGCCGAGTTCCTCGGCGGTCACGACCTCGTTGGTCACCGTCTTCACCACGTCCGGTCCGGTGACGAACATGTAGCTCGTGTCGCGCACCATGAAGATGAAGTCGGTCATGGCCGGCGAGTACACGTCGCCGCCCGCGCAGGGACCCATGATGACCGAGATCTGCGGAATGACGCCGGAGGCCGCGACATTGCGGCGGAAGACCTCGCCGTAGCCGCCCAGCGCCGCGACACCCTCCTGGATGCGGGCGCCGCCGGCATCGAAAATGCCGATGATGGGCGCGCGCATCTTCAGCGCCATGTCCTGCACCTTCACGATCTTGGCGGCGTGCGTCTCGGAGAGCGAGCCGCCGAACACCGTGAAGTCCTTCGAGAACAGGAAGACGGTGCGGCCGTTGATGGTGCCCCAACCCGTGACGACGCCGTCACCGGGAATCTTTTGCTTTTCCATGCCGAAATCGGTGGAGCGATGCTGCACGAACATGTCGAATTCCTCGAACGACCCATGGTCGAGAAGGAGTTCGATGCGCTCGCGCGCCGTCAGCTTGCCCCGCTTGTGCTGGGCCACGACGCGGTTCTCGCCGCCGCCGAGGCGGGCTTGGGCGCGCCGCTCTTCGAGCTTCTCGAGAATGTCCTTCATGCGAGGATGTCCTTCATGGGGCTGCGCCTCGTGGCTTGTGCTGGCGTTTCCGGCCACGAGCCACCAGCCCCTCTCGCGGCGAGCTTGGCGGTCGGCCTGGTGGGGCCATACCACAGGGATTCTCTCACGAAAATCGATCGTTGCGTCGGAAGCCCGGGTTCAGGCGGATGTCGCCGTCAAGGCGACCGGAGCATCCGACATGCCGCTCCGGCGCGTCGCGCTCCGGTTCAGGATTCGGGCCGCCGCAATCGCCGCGACCGCGATCAGGGCACCCGCACCGACATCGACGAAGTAGTGGCCGCCATCGATCGGTGTCGCGGCGATCAGCATCGCGTTGACGGCGAGGCCGGGCCAGCGCGTGATCCGTGACATCCAGAAGAAGCGCGCGAACAGGACCCCGAGTGCCGCATGGAAGCTCGGGAAGGTGATGATCCCTTCGATCTCGGCGAGGGAGATGATCCGAACTGTCCCGTCGCGCAGGCCCGACAGGGGGGCGAGATGAACGTAAGCGGCGGCCGGATTCAACCCGGGGAAATCCTGCGGACGTAGCCCAAGATGCACGAACATCGCCATCGCGGGCATCAAGCCCGAGAGCAGGACGGTGATCAAACCGGCGATCATGAAGGCCAGTACGAAGTCCCGTACGGCACTCAGGCGTCCGCTGAAGCCGAGCACGATCACCACCAGGATCATCTGCGGCATCAGGCTTTGGTAGGCCAGCGATAGGGCGAAGCCGAGTCTCGGATGGTCGTTCAGGGTATGGAGATAGGCCGGCCAGTCGAGGCCGAGAGCTTTATCGAGCGCCTGGAAGGTGCCGTCCCAGAGCGGGCCGCCGGTTGCGGCCGCCGCGTAGGAGAGCAGGCCGGCAAAGGCACTGACCGCGATGATCTGCGCAAGACCCGAAAGGGTCACGGCGAAGCGCGGCTCCGGCCGCCTCGTCAGATAGAACGTCGCCAGGAGTTCGAGCCCGGCGCAGGCCAGGGCGGGCGGCAGCGCACTCGGGAGATCGACCGCGAGTCCGGCCACGCGCATCCACAGCGTCGTGATGGCGCCGAGGATCAGGATCGCGAACCACAGGCGCGCCCGGGCATTCGGAACGTCGGATGCCGGCGTGTGCGCCTGTGCGGCAAGGCTTTTCTGGTCCCGTCCGGACATGTCACGTCGCCCCCGTGATCCGGACGGCTTAGCACGGGGGTATTAACGGAACCCGTTCGGACCGTGTCAGGGCCGCCGCATCACCCGGCGTCGGACAGGGCCGAGAGTTGCGCCGCGGCGTCGAATTCGGCGCGGCGCTGCGCCTGCCGGGCCGCCGCCTCTTCGTCCTGCCCCCAGACGCTCGCCTGATAGGTCTCGTCGACATGCGCCGCCGTCCAGGCCTGAGCGGGCGTGAGCCGGCCGCGCAGCACTGCGAGGGCGAGGACGAGCGATCCCGTCAGGGTGGTGAGGGTGTGGAGGGCGGCCAAACGGAAGGGGCCGTCCGTCTCGCCGATGGCCCGGCGCAGGGCCGCCACCGTGGTGTCCGGCTGGGTGACATGCATCACTCCCTCCCCGAGGATGAAGCGGGCGCCCAGGGCCTCGTGCGCCCAATCGAGCACCGGGTCCCAGGCTTCGGCCTGCGCCTGGACGAGGCGGTCCGGATCGCCGGCCCGATAGGCCAGCAGATCGGTGCCCGCATAGGCCGACAGGTCGTCCACCACGGCCTCGCGCCGCGGCGCGACTCCGTCGATGGCGGTGTTGGCGAGACGCGTCAGTGGCATTCGGGACGGGTCGATGACGTCGATCTGTGCCGCCCACTCGGCGGCCACGGCCTCGGCGAGCGCGCGCGTCGGCAGGGCCAGGGGATTGCGGGCGGGGGTGTTGGCGGGACGTCCGTCCAGGGTCAGGCGGAAGCCGCCGGCGTGCTCGCCGAGGCCCGCCTCGGCATAGAAGCGCTTGGGCAGCGCTGGCTTGCCGGGGCCGCGCGCCGAACGAGTGGGATCGGGGGGGGCAGCGGAACCGGGCGCGCCGAGCCAGTCGGCGTCCGGCCCGTCACGGTTCGCCCCATCGCGGTTCGGGCCTTCGGATTTTGGATCGTCGCTCATGCAGGATCAGATAGGGCATCGGCCCGCAGCCTGCGAGACGCCGGTGCCGAAGGATCAGGCTGTCGCCGCCGTCGGATCGCGGAGCGTTCCGGTGAACAAGGCGCCGAGATCGTCCGCGGTGTCGACCACGATGGAGGCGCCCGCGCCGAAGAGGGCGCCGACCGGATGATAGCCCCAGCCGACACCGACCGCCGCCACGCCTGCGCTCACCGCCATCGCCATGTCGTAGGTGGTGTCTCCGATCATCACCGTGGCGCCCGGCTCGGAGCCGGTGTCCGTCATGGCCTGGAGAAGCATCGCCGGGTCCGGTTTCGAGGGGGCGTCGTCGGCGCTCTGGGTTGTGGCGAACCAGCCCTTCCAGCCATGGGTGTCGATCAGCCGATCGACGCCGCGCCGCGCCTTGCCGGTTGCGATGCCGAGTTGCACGTCGTCGCGGGCATGCAGGCGGGTGAGAAGGTCGCCTATGCCGGGAAACAGCGGCTCCTCGTAGTTCGGATCGAGGCGCAGGATATTGAAGGCGCGCTTATAGCTCTCCGACAGACCCTCGATCGGGCCATCCTCGCCGACGAGGCGTCGAAACGCCTGCGGCAGGGACAAGCCGACCACGGAGAGTGATTCGGTGCGGCTCGGGGCCGTCAGGCCGTGCTCGGCGAAGGCCATGCCCTGCGCGGCTACGATCAGATGTTGGCTGTCGACCAGGGTTCCGTCGACGTCGAAGACGATGAGCTTCACGGGATCGGGCTCGTGCTGCGGACGATCTGATTAAGGCTGCCGGTTGGGCTGGGACTGGCCATTGCGGGGCCGATCGTAGCCGAGCTTGCAGCGGACGAGGAATCGGCGCCGAGCCCCGCCGCGCAAGCCGCGCGTGTGCGAAATGCGGTTGCACGCCGCATAGGACCGCCGACGGGGCCGGCTGGCCTGTTGCGCCGTGCCGCGCCCCGCCGATGCCCCGGCCGGCTGACTGGGCGCCGCGGAGCGCGAGCCCTGGCCCTGAGGCTGAGCAGCGGGGGGCGATTGCGGCTGCGCCGGCTGCAATCCTTGGGGTTGTTGAGGCGTGGCCGGGTTCTGAAGTGGCGCCTGGGCCTGGGGTGCCATCTGGGACGGCGCCCTGGTCTGCGCCGGCGGGGCGGCCTGCGCAAAGACCTTGCTGTCGTATGCGCTGCCCACGGTGAACACCGAGAGGGCGAGGAGCGCGAAGCCGATCGCGTTGGCGGGCTTCAGGATCGTGTCTCGAGGCATCGTGGCGCGCCGGTCCTTGGCCGGCGGCGAGGCGCCGAGCCGGGCTGTGTCGAAGAGGATAGGCCCTGGCGGGCGCTTGCCAAGGTGCAACGTGGCAAGGTTCAACACGCGTGCCCTCCCCGTTCTGGCCTTGCCGGCGCATTCTGCCCCGGCATCGGACGTCGGGATCGTGGGCTCAGGCTTCGGGGGCCTCGACGATCGGATCGTAGCGGGACGCGTCGAATCCAAGGAGGTTCCAGCTCTGCGCCATATGCGGTGGAAGCGGAGCCGTGACGTCGACGGGCTTGCCCGTGCGCGGATGGGGAATCACGATTCGGCGTGCGAGAAGATGCAGGCGATTCTGGATTCCGCCGGGCAATTCCCAGTTCTCGATGCTGAAGTATTTCGGATCGCCGACGATGGGATGGCCGATATGGGCTGCATGGGCGCGCAGCTGGTGGGTGCGTCCGGTCACCGGCTTCAGCGACAGCCAAGACAGCTTCTGGGCCGCGTTGTCGACCATGGCGTAGTAAGTCAGCGCGTGCGCAGCCCCCTCGTCGCCATGCTTGGCCACCCGCATCCGCGCATCGGCGTCCGTGGGCTCCTCCTTGGCGAGATAGGTGGAGATGCGACCCTGCGGCACGCGCGGAACACCGGCGGTGAGAGCCCAGTAGACCTTGCGGGCCGAGCGCGAGCGGAAGCTTTTCGCCAGGGTGGCGGCGGCGAGCCGCGTCTTGGCGACGATGAGGCAGCCGGCGGTGTCCTTGTCGAGGCGGTGGACCAGGCGCGGCTTCTGGCCGTCCTTGCCCGTCAGTGCCTCCAAGAGGCCGTCCACGTGCCGCACGGTTCCGGAGCCACCCTGCACCGCGAGGCCGAAAGGCTTGTTGAGGATCATCATCTCGGCATCCTCGTAGAGGATGAGCGAGCGGATGAAATCGGCATCGGTGGCATCCCGCGCGACGGAGCGCGGGCGTTCGCCCTGCGCTTCCAGCTTGAGGGGCGGCACGCGCACGCTCATGCCCGGCTCCAGCCGGTCGTTGGGTTTGGCACGCTTGCCATCGACCCGAAGTTCGCCCTTGCGAACGATGCTCTGGACGCGGGTGAAGGGCAGTTGCGGGAAACGGGTGGTCAGGAAGCGGTCGATCCGCATGCCGGCCTCGTCCTCGTCCACGGTCAGCGTCTGAACGCCGGAGGCCAGCGTGGCGGAGGCCGCCGCGCGCTGCTCGCGCCGGGTCGGCCCCTCCGTGACGGGCGCGCCGCCGCGCGCCGTGGCCTCGGCCCGGCGCGGAGGCGTCGCCGCCGCGTCATCCGAGCGTTCTGTGCGTGGGCGGCGGACCCGGCGGGGTGCCTCGTCGATCGCCTCGAACGGCTCCGGCGCGGCATCGGCGCGGTCGCGCGGCTCCTGCCCGGGGCGCCAGGGCGCGTGCTTGGCGGCGGCGTCGCCCCGCCCCTGCGCGGCGCGCTGCGCGGCGTCGAGGGCGCTGGTGCGGGGGCCCGTCCGCTCGCGCTCCGGCCGGATGAAGGCGCCCGGCTTGCCGGGGCGGCCGGGACGGCCCGCTGGGCCGCTGCGGCTCGGCCCGGCGCCCTTGCGCCCGGATCCCCCGCGTGATGGTGGTCGTGTGGTCATGGCCTGCTCGTATCACCGGCCAGCCTCGCGACAAAGCGCGGGTCGGTCGGGTTTTGTCGCGGAGGGATTCCCGCGTGGGCGACGTCCCGTTCAGGCCGCGCGCCGCGCCGCCTCGATGGTCAAGCCGGTCCCAACCGACCCGAAGGTGTCGCCATCGACCACGCGGGCGTTCGGCACGCACGCGGTCAGGGCCGCACGGACATGGGGCAAGCCCGTCGAGCCGCCCGTGAGGAAGAGCGCATCGATGCGGTCGGCGGTCAGGCCGGCCTGCGCGAGGCAGCGTCCGATGCGCTCGGCGATGCGCCGGGCAAGCTCGTCGGTATGAAGGACGAGTCCCGACCGATCGATCTCGGCCCGGAGCCCGGCCTCGACCCAATCGAGGTCGACCCGGCCCTCGCCGTCTTCGGAGGTCGCGATCTTGGCGCCCTCTACTTCCATGGCCAGGGAATGACCGCGCTCGGCCTCCACCACGGTGTGGAGCCGCGCCAGGAGATCGGGGCGGCGGGCGTCGCGGCGCACCTCCTCGATCTCCCGTAGGGTCTTGGCGTTGTAGAGCCGGTTGATGCTCGACCAGGTGGCGAGGTCGTGGAAATAGCCGGTCGGTACGTCGAGATCGCCCCGGTTCATGGCGCTGCCCAGGCCGAGCAGGGGCATCACGGTCCCGAGGCTGAGGCGACGGTCGAAATCGGTACCGCCGATGCGCACGCCGTCATTGGCCAGGATGTCGTCGCTGCGCTCGCGCTTGGCATGTCGCTCCGGCGACAGGCGCACGATCGAGAAATCCGAGGTGCCGCCCCCGATATCCGCGATCAGGGCGATCTCCTCCGCGCGCACCTGCTGCTCGTAGTCGAGGGCCGCCGCGATCGGTTCGAACTGGAACGAGACGTGACGGAAGCCGATGCTGGTTGCGATCTCCCGCAGGGCGTCCTCGGCCCGGGCGTCGCCCTCCGGATCGCCGTCGACAAAGTGGACCGGGCGGCCGTGCACCACGGTGTCGAGGGACTGGCCGCTCGCCGCCTCCGCGCGGGCCTTCACGGCGCTGAGATAGCGTCCGATCACGTCGCGGAACTTGATGCGCTCGCGCCCGACCGGCGTGGTTTCCTCGAGCAGCGACGAACCGAGCACCGATTTGAGGCTTCGCATCAGCCGGCCCGGCGTGCCCTCCACGTACTCGGCCATGGCAGCGCGCCCGACGAAGGGCGGCTGTCCCGGCGGAAAGAAGATCGCACTGGGGATCGTCACATGGCGCCCTTCGAGGGGCATGAGCTGCGGACGCTGCCCGGTCACGAGGCCGAGGGTGGTGTTCGAGGTACCGAAGTCGAGGCCGCAGGCCGCCATGATGGTCTCCGGCATCAGCGCTGGATGATAGGGCCGGCTCCCCTACAGGCTGGCTCCCGCGAGGTCCATGAGTTTTGTGCAGTGCGGCCGTGCCGGACCCGAGCCCTCCGGTGCGCGAGCGCGCGCCGCCCGACGAGAGCGCCGATTCGCCAGAGGGTCATGTCGATCACGAATTGGTGAAGTGCGACTGTGTTCGAGCCCGCCGATGAGGTTCTGCCAGTGGATCGCATGGCCGGACGGTGCGGTGGTGCGGATTCGCGACGCCAGTCGAGGCAAGTGCATCGTCATCGAACCTTCAGGTCGTCGCAGACGGCGCGGAATCGGCTTGTCGGCCCGTGCCGAATTCTCGGCGTACAGCACCCGGACCTCATGGCAGAGCACTATCATCTTGCCAGCTGCTATTGTCGTTTCTGGCGAATATCGACAATATAATCTAGGGTTGTGGAGTTTATATTTGAGAATATCAAGCAACAAAAAGCATGATTTAGAAAAAATTCAATTGTTTGAAGCACAGCGTCGGGTCTGGTCAGCACCGCATCCCAGGCGTCCGACGCTCAGGGGGCATGGGCTCTGAAGGGGCGTGCGTAACGGCTGCCGGAATGGCGGATCGTGAGGCTCGGATTCCGGGTGGGATGGAAACGATGACGGGCTGTCCGATTCTCGCGAAAGCACCGCCCGGCACCGCCATGCCGCTCGAACCTCTCGACTTCGAGCGCATGTTCGACGTCCTTCCGGTCGGCGCCATGACGTGCAACCTCGACACCTTCAAAATCGACTACGCCAATCCGTGCTCGATCGCCCTGCTTCAATCGATCCGTGAGACGCTCGGGTTCGATCCGGAGACCATCGTGGGCACCTCGATCGACGTGTTTCACCGGGATCCGCTTCACCAGCGCACGCTTCTGTCGGATTCGGGGCGGCTGCCGCACAAGGCGCGGATCTGCTTCGGACAGGAATGGCTCGACCTGCATATCCATCCCCTGCCCGACTCGACGGGACGGGTCAGCCGCGCCCTGCTGGTCTGGGCCATCGCAACCGCGGAGGTCGCCAAGGAACAGGAGGAGTATCGCCTGCTGCGCATGATCGACGACATGCCGGTGGCGGTGATGACGGTCGATCCCGTCACCTTCAATTCTCATACCTCAACGAGACCTCGAAGCGGACGTTGGGGCAGATCAAGGATCTGCTGCCGATCAAGCCGTCCGAGTTGCTCGGGGCCTCGATCGACGTCTTCCATCGCCATCCGCACCACCAGCGCCAGCTCCTGGCCGACCCCGCCAACCTTCCCCATCACGCCCGGATCAAGCTCGGGTCCGAGGTGCTGGACCTTCAGGTCTCGGCGGTGACGGGAACGGATGGTGTCTATCTCGGCCCGATGCTGACCTGGTCGGTGATCACCAAGCAGGTTGCAGCAGAAGCCCGGATTCAGCAGCTGGCGCATTTCGACACGCTGACCGCCCTGGCCAACCGCAACACCTTCCGCGAGCATCTCAAGGCCTGCCTCGCACGTCCCGATCCCAAGCTGGGCCTGCTGTTCATCGATCTCGACGGCTTCAAGTTCGTCAACGATTCCCACGGCCATCTTGTCGGAGACACGCTGCTGATCCGGGTGGCGGATCGGCTCAGGGCCTGCTGCGGACGCCCCGGAACCATGGTCGCGCGCCTGGGCGGCGATGAGTTCGCCATCCTGATCGCCGAGGCCGGCATCGAGGAGGCGCGGGACGTCGCCAGGACCCTGCTCCTCGAGATCGTCGCGCCCTATCAGATCGAGGCCGAACGCCGGCTCGAGATCGGCGCCTCGATCGGCGTGGCGGCGGCGCCGGAGCACGGAACCGATTCCGAGATCCTGCTGTCGCGGGCCGACATGGCGCTCTATGCCGCCAAGGCGGCCGGCAAGAAGACCTTCCGGGTGTTCACACCCGAACTGGAGACGCGGGTGCACGAGCGCGTGCGCCTCGAAGGCAAGCTGCGTGCGGCGCTCGCGCAGGCCGACAGCCTGTTCCTGTTCTACCAGCCGATCACCGACATCGCGACCGGACGGGTCACGGCGCGCGAAGGCCTCATCCGCTGGCATCATCGGACGCGGGGCTGGATTTCACCCGCCGAGTTCATCCCGGTCGCCGAGGAGAGCGGACTGATCGACGAACTCGGCATCTGGGTCCTCAATCGCGCCTGCCGGGACGCCGCGTCCTGGGACGACGACGCGCGGGTCGCCGTCAATGTCTCGGCCAAGCAGCTCGGCAAGGGCACCCTCGCGTCGAACATCCTGGCGGCGCTGGTCGGTGCCGGCCTGGAGCCGAGCCGCCTGGAAATCGAGATCACCGAGAGTGCCCTGCTCGCCGATGAGCTCGACTGCCTCGCGGATCTGCGTCGCGTCCGCGATCTCGGCGTCCGGGTGGCGCTCGACGATTTCGGAACCGGGTTCTCGTCGCTGGCGCATCTGCGCTCCTTCCCCTTCGATAAGATCAAGATCGATGGGTCGTTCGTGCAGGATGCGGTGCAGCGTCCTGAATGCGCGGCGATCGTCGGGGTCGTCGCCGATCTCGGCCGCCGCCTCGGCGTCACCACCGTGGCCGAGGGGGTCGAAACCCAGGCCCATCTCGATCTCGTCACGGCCGAGGGCTGCACGGAGGTCCAGGGCTACCTGCTCGGTCGTCCCGTGCCCTCCGCGGGCGATGCCGCGACCATCGCGGCGCTGAACCGGCAGGCGGCCCTGCATCGGCCGACGTCCCAGGTTCGGGCGATCGCGTCGTAACGGATTCGGAGCCACCCGCCTGCGGAGATCAGGCCGCCTCTGCGCGCCGCCGCGACCGGGGCGTCAGGACTCTCCGAGGTAGCGGTGATGCAGGTGGCGCGTGAAGTCCGCGGCGCTCAGCGGACGTCCGGTCGCGGCCACGAGCAGGTCATCGGTCTCCAACAGACTGGCCCGCGCGTGCACACTGTCGCGCAGCCAGCCGCGCAAATCCGTGAAGTCGCCGACGGCGAGGCCGGTCAGGATGCCCGGCGCCGCCTCGCAGGCGGCCCGGAACAACTGCGCCGCCGCCATGGCGCCGAGGGTGTAGGTCGGGAAGTAACCGAAGCTTCCGCTCGGCCAGTGGATGTCCTGGAGGCAGCCCTGGCGGTCGTCCGGCACGGTCAGGCCGAGGAGATCCCGCAGGCCGTCGTTGAAGGCACCGGGCAGGTCGTTCACCGCGAGGTCGCCCGCCATCATCGCGGTTTCGAGGTCGTAGCGCAGCAGGATATGCGCCGGATACGTGACCTCGTCGGCATCGACCCGGATGAAGCCTGGCTCGACCCGTGTGTAGAGCCCGTGGAGATTCTCGGCGGTCCAGGCCGGCCCATCCCCGCCGAAGGCTTCCCGCAGGACGGGGGCGAGGAAGCTGCAGAACGCGAACGAGCGGCAGGCCTGCATCTCCACCAGCAACGATTGGCTCTCGTGCAAGGTCATGCCCCTGGCAGTGCCCACCGGCTGATGGCGCCACGCGGCGGGGAGGCCCTGCTCATAGAGCGCGTGCCCGGTCTCATGCAGCACGCCCATCAGGGCGCGAGAAGCATCGTCGCTGTCGTAGCGGGTGGTGATCCGCACGTCGTCGGCCGCGCCCCCGCAGAACGGATGCAGGCTCACGTCGAGGCGGCCGCGGGTCATGTCGAAGCCGACGGCCTGCATCAGGCGCTGCCCGATCGCCGCCTGCGTCTCCACCGGGAACGGACCCGGCAGCGGCAGCGGTGCCGGGCCGGAAGCCTGACGGGCGCGGACCGCTTCGATCAGGCCCGGCAGCGTCGCGCGCAGATCCGCGAACAGGGGATCGATGGTGGCGCGGCGCATGCCGGGATCGTAGCCGTCGAGGAGGGCGTCGTAGGAATCGAGGCCCAGCGCCGCCCCCTTGGCTGCACCCACCGCGCGCTGCAGGCGCAGGGTCTCGGCGAGGGCGGGCGCCAGCTGCCCGAAATCGGACTGGGCGCGGGCCTCGCGCCAGATCATCCCGGAGCGCGAGGAAGCCTTGGAGCTTGCCGCCACGAGGTCGGCCGGGACCGCCGAGGCATGGAGATAGGCGCGGCGCATCTCGCGCAGGTTCGCCCCTTCCCAGGGGTCGAGGTGCTGGCGCTCGTGATGGGCCTGGTCGATCAGGTCGCCGGTCTGCGACGCGGTGAGGATCTCGTGGGCGATGACCGAGAGCTGCGCCAACTGCTCGGCCCGCCCGTCCGCCGCACCGGCCGGCATCAGGGTCTGGCGATCCCAGTGGAGGATGCCGGCCGCGTCGCCGAGGGCGCCGAGGCGGGCGAAACGTGCGGTGAGGGTGCGGTAGGCCTGCATGGGTGGAGTCTTCGGACCTGTAAGCGTTCGTGGATCGGTTTCGCCCTCCAGCCTTCATCCCTCCCAGCCGCGCTGGCAACCGCTGGAGGTGTGGGGCAGCGGGTCGGCTCACAGCAGCCCGTATCCGCGGCAGAGCGGGACGGCCATCCTCGGCTGGGTCATCTCCGCTGGGTCACCCTCCGCTGGGTCATACTTGGCTTGACCATGCTCCGCCGGGCCTGCCGGCGGTTCAGTCTTCGTCGGCGCGGCGCTGGCGGCGCAGATCCTCCCAATGGGCCAGGCGGTCGCCGTAGCGCTGCTCCATGCCCCGGTCGGTGGGCGCGTAGAAGTGCTGGCGCCCGAGCTTCTCGGGCCAGTAATTCTGGCCCGAGAACGCGTCCGGCTCGTCGTGGTCGTAGCGGTAGCCCTCGCCGTAGCCGATCTTGCGCATCAGCTTGGTCGATCCGTTGAGGATGGTGCGAGGCGGCGGCAGGGAGCCATGCTCCTTGGCTACCCGGGTGGCGGCCTTGTAGGCGTTGTAGACCGCGTTCGATTTCGGCGCGCAGGCGAGATAGACCGTGACCTGGGCCAGAGCCAGCTCGCCCTCGGGGGAGCCCAGGAAATCGAAGGCGTCCTTCGCCGCGGTGGCCACCACCAGGGCCTGCGGGTCGGCGAGCCCGATATCCTCCACCGCCATGCGCACGAGGCGGCGGGCGATGAACAGGCGGTCCTCGCCCCCGTCGAGCATCCGGCAGAGATAATACAAGGCCGCGTCGGGGTCCGAGCCCCGCACGGTCTTATGCAGGGCGCTGATGAGGTTGTAGTGCCCCTCCTGGGACTTGTCGTAGATCGGCGCCCGCCGCTGGATGATCGCCTGCAACTGCTCCGCGTCGAACACCTCCTCCGGTTTCGCCGAGCGCCAGACCTCCTCGGCCAGGGTCAGGGCCGCGCGGCCATCCCCGTCGGCCATGCGGACGAGCACGCCGCGCGCCTCCTCGTCCAGGGGGAGCGGCTGCCCCGTCAGAGCTTCCGCGCGGATCAGCAGCTTGGCGATGGCGGCATCGTCCAGCGCCCGGAACAGCAGCACACGGGCACGGGAGAGCAGCGCGGCGTTCAGCTCGAAGGACGGGTTCTCGGTGGTGGCGCCCACCAGCGTCACCGTGCCGTCCTCCATCACGGGCAGGAAGGCGTCGAGCTGCGCCCGGTTGAACCGGTGGATCTCATCCACGAAGAGCAGCGTGCCCCGTCCCATGGCCCGGCGCCCGCGCGCCGCGTCGAAGACTTTCCGAAGTTCGGCGATGCCGGAGAAGATCGCCGAGATCTGTTCGAAATGCAGGTCGGTCTCGTGCGCGAGCAGGCGCGCCACGGTGGTCTTACCGGTGCCGGGCGGCCCCCAGAACACCAGCGAGCCGAACGACCGGGCGTTGAGGAGGCGGGTCAGCGCCCCGTCCGGACCTGTCAGGTGCTCCTGGCCCACCACCTCGGCCAGGGTTTTCGGCCGCAGGGCATCGGCGAGGGGGCGGGGCGCGGCATGGGCGAGGCCGGCGGAGGCGAAGAGGTCGGACATGGGCGCATGAAGACGCGGGAGCCCGCCGCCCGCAACCGGGAAAATCATCCCCCCCGGCAATCACCGCCCCCTGCCCCCCGGGACGCCGGGCGTCAGCCCCCGAACATGGACGTCATCACCTCGCCGCCGCGGTTGATCGAGACCTCCCACATGTTGAGGCTGTTGCGGGTGACCCGCTCCAGGTCCTTCGTGGTGGCGATCGGCAGGCCGTTGATGGCGACGATCATGTCCCCCTTCTGCAGGCCGGCGCGGGCCGCGATCGAACCCTCATCGACGCCGGCGACCGCCACGCCCTCGGACGGGAAATCCACCTGGAGCTCTTCCGCCACGGCCGGCGAGGTGTTCACCAGGGTGGCGCCGAGGAAGGGCGACCGGGTCCGCACCTTCAGGGTGTCGCGCGGCCGGGTCTCCGGCGCCGGCCCGAGCTTGACCGCGATTGTCGAACGCCCGGTCCCGCGCAGGATGCCGAACTTGGTCTGGCCGGTGAGGCCCTTCAGGGCGAAGCGGTAGCCGAAGGCCTCCGGGTCGTCGACGACCTTGCCGTCCACGGTCAGGATGAGGTCGCCGCGCTTCAGGCCGGCCTCCTCGGCCGGGCTCTTCGGCTGCAGGCTCGCCACCAGGACGCCCGTCGGATGGTCGAGGCCCATGCTCTCGGCGATGTCGGGCGTCACGCTCTGTACGCGCGCGCCGAGCCAGGGGCGGCGCACGGCGGTGGCGCCGCCCTTGGCGGTCTCGACCACGGCCCGGACCATGCTCGCCGGGATCGCGAAGCCGATGCCGTGGCTGCCGCCCGATTGCGAGTAGATCGCGGTGTTGATGCCGACGAGCTGTCCCTGAAGATCGACCAGGGCCCCGCCGGAATTGCCTGGATTGATAGCGGCGTCGGTCTGAATGAAGAACTGATAGTCCGAGGAGCCGACCTGCGTGCGCGCCAGCGCCGAGACGATACCCTGCGTCACGGTCTGGCCGACACCGAACGGATTGCCGATCGCCATGACGAAATCGCCGACCTCGAGGGCTTCGGAATCGCCGAAGGCCATGGGGATCAGGCCGCCGGTCGGGTTCTTGATCTTGACCACGGCGAGGTCGGTACGCGGATCGCGCAGCACGATGGTGGCCTCGAACTCGCGCCGGTCGGCGAGCGAGACCCGCACCTCGTTCATGTTCTCAATGACATGATTGTTGGTGATGACGAGGCCGGACTCGTCGACGATCACGCCGGATCCGAGCGACTTCTGGGCGCGCTCCCCGGGGGCTCCGCCGCGACCACGGCCGCCGTTCTCGCCGAAGAACCGGCGCATGAACTCGTCCATGGCGCTGCGGCTCTGGCCGCGCGTCTCCACGTGCGAGGCGTAGACATTCACCACCGAGGGCGCGGCCCGTTTGACCACGGGCGCGAAGGAGAGCTGCACCTGCCCCTTGGCGAGGGGTGCCACTTTGTCGGGAAGCGCTTTGTCCGGGGACACCTTCTCGGCAGACCCCTCCGGCGTCTTCATCATCTGCGCCGAGGCCGGCGCGGCGGCGAGCGTCGCGGTCAGCAGCGGGACGAGCAGAAGGGACGAACGCGGCATGGATAACTCCCGGGGACCTGGCGTCGCAGCTATGCCCCGGTCTGGGACGTGGCCGCGACGGATGCCGGGATATCTAGACGGGTCGGGCCGGCGGCGCGAGGGGCGCCGCGTCCGGGGACGTTCAGCGCCGCACGATCGCGGCGGTGAGACGGCTGGTCCGCCGGGCGAGTGCCGCGAAGCAGCTCAGCGAGGCATCGGCCGCCCGCTGCATCTCGGAGACCTGCAGGCGGATCGCATCGGCCGGAGTCGCAGCGCCCGAGAGCGCCTTCAGATGCGCCATGGCGGCCACGCTCTCCCCGCGCAGATAGGCGAGAACCGTGGTGTTCACCTCGCCCACCTCACCCATCAGCTCCGTCAATCGGGGCGGCGTGATCGCTCCGGTCGTCGCTGGCGGGCTCGCCACGGCGGGGATCGGGGCCAGTGCGGGAAGGGTCGACGGTGCGTCGGTCGCCTCGGGAAGGGTCTGCCTCACGGTCTCGACCGTTTCGGTCGCCACCGCGACCGTCTCACGGGCGAGCTGGGCCGGCTCGGGCGCCTCCTCCGGGACCACCGTGAGATCGTCCGAGAGAGGCGCGGCCTCGGCCCCGTCGCCGGGGGATTGCGCGGATGTCGGCTCGGGCGCAGGCTCAAGCTCGGGCTCGTTGCAGCCCGATCCGCCCTCGCCCGCGTGGCTCGCCACCAGGGCCTCGGCCGAGACACCTTCCAGCAACGTTTCGTGAACCGATCCTGTGCCGGGCGACCGATCGTTGGTGTTGGCTGCAGCGGCCTCCGCCCCCTGGGAGACCGGCACGAGGCCGGGCTTACCGTCGCCGCCGGTCACGGCCGCCACCGGGTCGGCGTCCTCGACGTTCCTCGGTCCGCCCTCCTGAATTTCGGGGGAAGCCCCGGCCTTGTCTTGCCCGGGACTCTGATCTTTACCCGGACCCTGATCTTTGCCCTGACCCTGATTCTTGCCGTGCCCCTGAGGTGGCATCCTGCGCCGTCTCGACATGTCGCTGTCTCCTTGCCGCTCCGGGTCGATGATGAACCCGAAACGGGCCGGTGTCGCGCAGGCGTGTCGCGCAGAAGCCCCGCGCCGATGCCTGAGTTCGGGGCCGGATCGTCCCTCAGGCCGAGGGACGCAACGTGTTCTGGGCGAGGGCGCCGAGGTCCTTGGCCTGCGCCTGCAGGGTGGCGATCTGGCTGCGCAGGAATTCGCCTTGCAGCGCGAAGGCTTCGCGGAGGTCACGGGTGCGGACCAGCTTCTGGGCGAAGTCGAACGTCGCGGCCGCGTTTTCCTGAACCTGGTCGAGACCCTTGACGACGACGGTCTGCATCGATTCCTGCACCGACTTCGACGTGGTCTGCATCTGCTCTGCGGTCTTGATGGCGGTGCCGATGACATTGCCGACGGCGACCCGGGCCTGGTCGACGCTCTTCTCGGCGAGCGCGCGCATCTCGGTGGGGATCTCGAAGGTTTGACCGTTCATTGCGATACGCTCCAGAGTGCACCGAGTCGTTCGGTGCGCTGCGAGAGATTTATGTTGCGCCGCACCATGCAGGTCAATGGGTCTACGGCTGACAGGTGAAAAATTTTGCCGCTTTGCTGATGCGGGATCACGAGGCCCGGATCGCGCTGCGAAGACTTGGGACAGCGGTGCCCGGCACGGCAAGGATGCGTTCGTAGACACCGATCAGCGCGTCGGCATGCTTGGTCAGGGTCATGGGGCGCGACCAGTAGCCGGCATGCGCCGCCGCACCGAGGCGGGCGGTTCGGGTATTGTCGCGGAACAGCGCGGCGGCCCGCGCCAGGGTGTCCGGATCGGGCGAGACGGAACACCCGTTCACCCCGTCGATGACGGCATCGGATGCTCCGGAGCGATCGGAGGCGAGAACCGGAATGCCGTGGGCGAGAGCTTCGTAGACCGTGAGAGGGCCGGTCTCGTACCAGCGCGACGGCGCCGCGATGGCGCGGGCCCGCCGGCGCAACAGGGTCCAGACCGCTTCGGGAGCCTGCCAGCCGACGAGTTCGACGCCCGGCAGCGCGCGCAGTTCGTCCTCCAGGGGACCGGCCCCGATGAACAGGGCGGGCAGGCCGGCCGCCTGCGCGGCCTCCGCCACGAGGTCGGCACCCTTCTCCCGCGTCAGGCGACCGACATACGCGATGGCATCGCCCCGCGCCGGATCGGCCGGCGGCTGGCGCTCAACCCGTACCGGGTTGTCGACCCGGTAATGGGTGACGTCCAACTCCTGAAGGAGGCCGCCCAGGCGCGCCACGCTCGCATCGCAGACATGGATGACAGCGAGCCGTCGGCGTTTCAGGGTCGCGCGCTGAGCCATTGAGCGACCCACCCGCACGAGCTTGTGCAGGCGGGTGCGGCCGTCACAGGGTGCTGCGATACAGGGGGCCGAGAGGGGTTTCAGGGTACAGGGCTCGGCCCGATCGAAGCGGTAATACACCCCGTTCGGACAGGCGAGGAAGTAGTCGTGCGCCGTCACCGCTACCGGTAGGTTGCGCGCGAACAGGATCGGAAACACGCTCGGCGACAGGCTGCGGGTCCATTGATGGAGATGGATCAGGTCCGGCCGCACCGGCAGGGCATCGAGGGCCGCCCCCAGGCGCGTGGCCGCCCCGGCGTCCCAGAGGCCGCCGAATGCGGCCCTGTGCGCCGGTCGTGCCCAGATGTCCGTATTGCCGAGGGTGATGCGGCGGATCCGGGCATGGTCGAGGAGCGGATCCATCGGGCCATCGATGGCCTGGATGTAGGTGACGTCGATGCCGGCCTCGGCGAGGCCGCGCGCGGATTCGACCGCGACCTTTTCGGCGCCCCCGCTCGCCACCGCGAACTCGGCCAACACGACGATCTGCATGGCCCTGCCCCAGGTGACGGGTGACGCCCAAGGTGACGGGCGGGACCCAAGAATGTCGGGAGACTTCCATCGTTCTCCGCACCCGGATCAGCGATTTACCGGAGATCAACGCACGTTCGGTAAAGATCGGACGAACTGTCGTCGTTGGCCGGGACTGTCCACCATGCATGTCGTCCTCGTCGTCGACCACGCCTACATCAATGGCGGGCAGGCCAAGGTCGCGCTGGATGCGGGCCTGGGGTTACGCGCCCGCGGACACCGCGTCACCGTGTTCGCAGCGGTCGGTCCCGCCGACCCGCGCCTGGAGGCCGCGGGCATCCGCGTCGTCTGTCTCGGCCAGGACGATGTGGGCACGACGACGAACAAGTTCGCCTTCGCCGCCCAGGCCATCTGGAATCGCCCGGCGGCCCGGCGCCTCGCCGCCGAACTGCAGGGGCTCGATCCGCACGACACGGTGGTCCACGTCCACGCCTTCGCCAAGGCCCTCTCGCCCTCGATCGGGCGCAGCCTCGCGGCCTCCGGGCTGGCGCTGCTCTACACCATGCACGAGTTCTTCCTCGTCTGCCCCAATGGCGGCTTCTACGAGTATCCCGCCGCCCGGATCTGCCAGCGCACACCGATGTCCCCGGGCTGCCTGACCACGAATTGCGATGCGCGCAGCTACCCTCGCAAGCTCCTGCGGGTGGTGCGCCACCTCGCCCTCGAGCATCTGGCTGGCATGAAGGCCCTGTTCCCCCATATCGTGACCATCAGTGCCCTACAGGAGCGGGTGATCGCCCCCCACCTGCCCCCCGCGACCCGCTTCCACCGGGTCGACAATCCCATTGCGGTCGCACAGGCGCCGCTCCGCACCGGCCCACCCGGCGCGTGTCTGTTCGTCGGCCGCATCTCCACCGAGAAGGGCGCTCCGATCTTTGCCGAGGCGGCGCGCCGCGCCGGCATCCGCCCGGTCTTCGTCGGCGACGGTCCGGCGCGCGCCGAACTCGAGGCGCGCTATCCCGAGGCGGTGATGCTCGGCTGGCGCGACGAGGCCGGTGTCCAGGCCCTGATGCGGCAGGCCCGCGCCCTGGTCTTTCCGAGCGTCTGGTACGAGGGCCAGCCTTTGACGGTGTACGAAGCGCTCGCCTGCGGTGCGCCCGTGGTCGTCAGCGACGCCTGTGCCGGGCGGGAAGCGGTGGAGGACGGCGAGACCGGCTTCTGGTTCCGGTCCGGCGATCCCGACTCCCTCGCCGCCCACCTCGTCCGTCTCTCCGACGACAGCCTCGCGGAGCGCATGAGCCGCGCCGCCTACAAGCGCTACTGGGCGGCTCCCCTGACGCCGGATGCGCATCTCGATCGCCTGGGCCAGGTCTACGATTTCGTCCTGCGCGAATGGCGGACGGCCGACCTGCGCGGCCGGCGCGTCGCGACGCGTCCGCAGGTCCCGGCGGCACTCTGAGGGAGCCGGGCGGAACCACGGCCGCGCCATCGTGGAAACCGGAGGCGCGCCCGGCGTTGTCCCGGCTCATCGTCGAGGAAGGTGCTGGCGAGGTCGCCGGCCGCCGAGCCGAGGGAGTGCCGTGCATGGCCGATCATCAGAAGACCCCCGAGACCGACATCATCTCCACCACCGGCAAGCCGGCCCCGAAGGGGTCCGACGGGACTCGTCCCGTGAGCCAGACGGGTGAACGCGACGAGCGTCTCGACGAGGCCCTGGAGGAGACGTTTCCGTCGAGCGATCCCGTGTCGGTGAAGATCACGAAGTAGCCCTTCGCACGGCTGTCCGCTCGCTTCGGCTTCCAAAGCGGGAAACGCAGAACGCCGGGGCGATGATCGCCCCGGCGTTCTGCGTTTCTGGACGGAGACCCGGTTCGGCCCCCGACCCCGACAGAGAGGGCGCTCCGCCGGACCGGGTGAGGTCGGTGCCGCTCTCGGCTCAGGCGGTTTCGAGCAGGCGGCGGGCGATGACCTGAGCCTGGATCTCGGCGGCACCTTCGAAGATCGAGAGGATGCGTGCGTCGCAGAGCACGCGGCTGACCGCGTATTCCAGCGCGAAACCGTTGCCGCCATGGATCTGCAGGGCGTTGTCGGCCGCAGCCCAGGCGACACGGGCGCCGAGCAGCTTGGCCATGCCGGCTTCGAGATCGCAGCGCTTGCCCTCGTCCTTCTCACGGGCCGAGAAGTAGGTCAGCTGGCGGGCGATGTTGATCTCCACCGCCATCATGGCGATCTTGTCGGCCACACGCGGGAAGTTGATCAGCGCCTTGCCGAACTGCACCCGATCCTCGGCGTAGCGCAGGCCGAGATCGAGGGCGTTCTGCGCCACGCCGATGGCGCGGGCCGCGGTCTGGATGCGGGCCGACTCGAAGGTCTGCATGAGCTGCGCAAAGCCCTTGCCCTCGACCTCACCGAGCAGGTTGCCCGCCGGTACTTCGAAATTGTCGAAGGCGAGCTCGTATTCCTTCATGCCGCGGTAGCCGAGCACGTGAATTTCGCCACCGGACAGGCCGGCGACCGGGAAGGGCTCGGCATCGGTGCCGCGCGGCTTCTCGGCGATGAGCAGCGACAGGCCGCGGTGGCCCTTCTCCTCGGGCTTGGTGCGCACGAGGCAGGTCATGATATCGGCGCGCACCGGATGCGTGATCCAGGTCTTGTTGCCCGAGATCTTCCAGACGTCGCCGTCCCGGACGGCCTTGGTGCGCAGCGAAGCGAGATCGGAGCCGGTGTTCGGCTCGGTGAACACGGCGGTGGGAAGCGTGTCGCCCGAGGCGATGCCGGGCAGGAAGCGGTGTTTCTGCTCCTCGGTGCCGCCACAGAGGATGAGTTCCGCCGCGATCTCCGAGCGGGTGCCAAGCGAGCCGACACCGATATAGGCGCGGGACAGTTCCTCGGAGACCACGCACATCGAGATCTTCGGCAGGCCCATGCCGCCGTATTCCTCGGGGATGGTCAGGCCGAAGACGCCGAGTTCGGCCATCTTGGTGACGATCTCCATCGGGATGTAGGCGTTCTGGCTGTGCCACTCATGCGCGTGCGGCACGACTTCGGCGAGGCCGAACCGGCGCATCTCGGAGCGGATCGCCTCCATGTCCTCGTCGAGGCCGGACTTGCCGATGGTGGCCGCACCGCCGTTGTCGCGGATGCGGGCGACGAGCGCGGCGCGGTTCTCGGGGGTGTTGCCCTCGGCGATGAGAGCCTCGACCGCCTCGGTGCGGAACTTGGCCACCTCACGGGCCGCGAGGCCCAGGGAGCCGGTGGGACGCACCATCTCGCCCTGGCTCATGGGAATGCCGGAGAACATCTGGTCGAGGTATTCGCCGAGGCCGATCCGCACGAGCAGGCTCTCGGTCTCGCCGAACTCACCCGCCTCGGTCAGGCGCTGCGCGTAGGCGCCAAGCTCGCGCACGCCCTCGGCATAGGTGGCGATCCAGGCGAGCCCGTGGGTCGCGTGCTGCTCGGTCTCCATCTTCTCGGCCGAGATCTTACCCTCGTCGGACAGGATGGTGGTGCGCACCCGGCGGGTCGCCTCGGCCACCAGGCCCTTGGCCGATTCGGCCGCCTCGCGGGCCAGGGTCAGGAGATCCTGCGGTTCGGTCGAAACGACGGGGGAAGCTGACATGGCACACTCGCTGGAAAAGAGATCACGCTTTGCTGCTCATTATAGGCAGGTTTGACGGGCCTGTAGAGGCGTCTCGCCGCAGCGCGGCACTATCCCTCGTGAATTCATAATCCGCGCGGGCGAAAAACCCTGATTTCTCTTGGCAAACGGCTCAATGCTGAATTTTATTGAGATGTTTCTCAAAGAAAAAGTCACGCAGGTCCGTCGCCGAATCAGCCTCGACTGGCGATCGCGACGCCGAGGGCGGCGATGGCCATGCCCCCCATCTGGATCGGCACCAGGGCCTCGCCGAACAGAACGTAGGCCATCACGGCCGAGACCGGCGGCACCAGAAACAGGAGCGAGGCGACGCCCGCCACGGCCCCGCGCCGAATCAGAACCAGCAGCAGCAGGATACCGCCCACCGAGTTCACGACGATCGACCAGGCGAGCCCGAACCAGAGCGGCGTCGATCCATCGAAACCGCCGGTTCCGAACAGGAGTGCCGCCGGCACGGCAAGGGTCGCGGCGCCCAGGAATTGAAGCGCGGCATTGCTGAGGAGGTCGCCCCCGGTACCGTGGCGCTTCTGCCAGAGCGTTCCGCCCGTCATCGCCACCATGGCCGACAGGCATGCGGCGAGTGCCGGGACCGGGATGCCGGCGGGATCGGAGGCGCCGATCTTCGGGGCCAGCACCAGGAGCGCTCCCGAAAACCCGGTGGCGATCCCGAGCCAGCGCCGCCCGCTCACCGGCTCACCGAGAAGGCGACCGGCCAGCATCGCCGTCAATAAGGGCTGGAGGCTGCCCACGAGAGCGGCGATGCCCGCCGGTAGCCCATGCTGGACCGACCAGAATACGCCGATGACGTAGATCCCCTGCATCAGGATGCCGGCGAGGGCGGCATGAAACCAACCGGCCCGGTCGCGCGGCCAGCGTGCCCGCAGGGCGAGGGCCAGGCCCACGAGGACGAGGGCGACGCCCACCACCCGGATCGCCACGAAGGTGAAGGCCTCGGCATGCGGCGCCACGAAGCGGGCCGCGACGAAGCCCGTCGCCCAGATCAGAACGAACAGGGCCGGGATCAGGGACGAAGTGAATGGTGCCATGGCAAGGCCGCAGGCATCACAGTGCCCCCGGGATTTCAAGCCGGTTCCGCGCGGGGTCGGCCGGCGGCCCGTTGCGCAATCGGGTCCCGTTGCGTTTAGAAGACAGCCCGCCGCTTGGCGCCCCATCCTGATCGCTCAAGGACGAACCCCCGCCCCGTGAGTCGCATCCGCAAGCCTTTCGAGATCGCGAACGTCGCCGCGCAACGCTTCGTCGCCCATGACGGCTGGGCCATCGCCAGCCATATCGCGCTCTCGACTCTCACCGCCCTGTTTCCGTTCCTGATTCTGCTCGGCGCCCTGGCCGGCCTGTTCGGCACGAAGTCCCTCGCCGATGGGGCGAGCGACCTCATCTTCGATGCGTGGCCGCGCGCCGTCGCCAATCCCATCGCGGGCGAGGTGCACCGGGTGCTCACCGAGCAGCGCGGCGGGGTGCTGACCCTCGGCGCCCTGCTGGCACTGTACTTTTCGTCCTCGGGGGTCGAGAGCCTGCGGGTCGGGCTCAACCGCGCCTACGGCCTGCGCGAGGTCCGCCCGTGGTGGCTTACCCGCCTGGAATCGATCGGCTACGTCGTGTGCGGCGCCTTCGCCATGCTGGCCTTCGCGCTCCTCGTCGTGCTGGGCCCGCTGATCTGGCGCAAGGTGATCAACGTGGCGCCGGGACTGGAACCCTTGAGCCTGACGGTGGCGATCGGCCGTATCGGCATCACCGCCTTCCTGCTCCTCACCGTGCTGGTGATCGCCCACAAGTTCGTGGCCGCGGGGCGCCGCTCGGTGCTGGCCGTGGTGCCGGGCATCGCCGTCACGCTGTTGCTCTGGTTCCTCGCCGGCCTCGGCTTCGGCTATTATCTCGACCGCTTCTCCAACGCCTACGCCTCCACCTACGGGGGGCTCGCCACCGCGATGGTGTTCCTCGTCTTCCTGTACTGGCTCGCCGCGATGTTCCTGTTCGGCGGCGAGATCAATGGCACCGTCATTGCAGCGCGGCGGGTGCGGCTCCAGGCGCGGATGCAGGAGAAGCAGGCCCGGGCCAGAGGGCTCTGACTCGGCTGCTTCATCTGCGCGCAGGGCGTGCGATGACATCCGCCTGTGACCTCGGCGGCCTAGTGTCCCCGACCGGGCGCGGGCAGTGAGGGCTGAGCGGCGCGGCGGCGAGCCCGGGGGAGTTTCGATGCGGATCAGGTTCGGTTGCGAGATGGGCTATGATTTCCCACAGCCGACCCCCGTCATCGCCCGCCTGAATTCTTATCCGATCAAGGGCCTGGCGGCGGTGCCGCCGGACGTGCTCACCCTCGATCCGCCCCTTCCGGTGCGCACCTTCCGCGACGTCTTCGGCAACCGCACGGTGCGCTTCGTGGCTCCGGCCGGCGCCGTAACCCTGAGCGTTCACGCCGAGATCGACGACGACGGCGCCCTCGACCCGGTGGTTGCCGACGCGGCCGAGCATGCGGTCGAGGATCTGCCGGAGGAGGCTTTGCCCTTCCTGGTGGCGAGCCGATACTGCGAATCCGATCTGCTCTCCGACGAGGCCTGGAACCTGTTCGGCCATCTCGAGCCCGGCTGGTCGCGGGTTCAGGCGATCTGCGACTACGTCCACGGCCACATCACCTTCGGCTACGGCTACGCCCATGTCGACCGTACCGCCGCCGATGCCTTCGCGAGTCAGCGCGGCGTGTGCCGCGATTACGCACACCTGTTCGTCGCCTTCTGCCGGGCGCTCAACATCCCGACCCGCTACTGCACCGGCTATCTCAGCTTCATCGGCGAGCCCGAACCGCATGGGCCCGGCGACTTCGCCGCCTGGACCGAGGTGTATCTCGGGGGGGCCTGGCACGTGTTCGACCCGCGCAACAATGCACCCCGCCGCGGTCGCATCCTGGTGGCGCGCGGCCGGGACGCGGCGGACGTTCCGCTGACCCACACATTCGGCTCGAACCGCCTGACGCAGTTCCGGGTCTGGGCCGAGGACGCGCGGACGTCGGTCCCGTCGGACTGATCCCCCGCGCTCTCCGTCCTGACAAACTGGCCTCGGCGCCCCCCTGCGCGGGCTGCGTGTCCGCGCCACCCGACCCCGGCACGAAGACGCCCTCCCCCGAGGGTCGGGAGAAGGCGTCAGTCGGTGGGCCTACGGCGCGCTGGCGTCAAATGCGCCGGGGGTCAGGCTGCCAGCGCCATCCCGTCCGGCTCCTGCGCCGCCATGAACTGTGCCCGGGCGAGATCGGCGAAGCGGCCGTTCTGCGCGACGAGGTCGTCGAAGGTGCCGGATTCTACGATCCGGCCCTCGTGGAAGACGAGGATGCGGTCGGCGTTGCGGATGGTGGCAAGCCGGTGGGCGATGACGAAGGTGGTGCGGCCCTCCATCACGGCCTCCAGGGCGCCCTGGAGCTTGCGCTCGGTGGTTGCATCGAGGGCGGAGGTCGCCTCGTCGAGGATCAGCACCGGCGGGTTCTTGAGCAGGGCGCGGGCGATCGACAGGCGCTGGCGCTCGCCACCGGAGAGCGAGCGGCCGCGCTCGCCGATCACCGTGTCGAGGCCGTCCGCCTGGCGGGCCATGAACTCGGTGGCCTGGGCCCGCTCGAGGGCGTCGAGCATCTCGGCATCGGTGGCGTTCGGCCGGCCGACCTGAAGGTTCTCGCGGATGGAGCGGGCGAACAGCATCGGCTCCTGGAACACCACGCCGATGTTGTGGCGCAGGCTGGACAGGCCGATGTCGCGAATGTCGGTGCCATCGATGCGGATGGCCCCATGGTCGGGATCGAAGGCGCGGTGCAGGAGGCCGAGGGTGGTCGACTTGCCCGAGCCGGTGGTGCCCACGAGGGCGATGGTCTGGCCGGCCTGCGCGGTGAAGGAGACATCCTCCAGGGCCTTGCGGCGGGCCGTGTAGGAGAAACCGACGCTATCGAAGGCGACCTCGCCGTCGAAGCGCGCGACCTGCTGGGCGCCGGGACGGTCGTGAACGGCCGGGGTGGTGTCGAGGATCTCGAAGAACTCGTCGATCTTGGGCATCTGCTGGAACAGGCCGTTGATGCAGGTGGCGACCTGATCGAGGCGCGAAACCAGCATGGTGGCCAGGCTCATGAAGGCCACGACCTCGCCGACGCTGGCCTGGCCGTGCTGGTGCAGCGCGATACCGGTGATGAAGATCGCCGTCATGGTCAGGGTCGCGGAGGCGCGGGTGGCGACGTTGGCGAGCGCCCACCAGGACAGGACAGGGATCTGCGCGGCGAGCAGGTTGCGGATGATGTCGTGCATCGCCTCCTTCTCGGCCTTGGCGCGGGTGAAGGACTGGATGACGGCGACGTTGCCCAGGGCGTCCGAGGCGTGCTCGGCGAGGCCCGACTGATAGGCCTCGACCCGGCCCTGCAGGGTCTCGGTGCGGCGCATGACCATCGTGGTCAGGGCGGTGAAGGCGAGCACGAGCACGACCAGGATCGAGCCGAGCTGCCAGTTCACGAACAGGGTCATAGGCAGGAGGACGATCAGCGACACGAAGGCGACGAAGTGGTCGCGGAAGAAGCCGAGCCAGAGCCAGAACATGCCGTTCGAGCCTTCCAGCATCGCCTTCAGGACGCGGCCGGAATGATTGGAGGAATGGAAGGCGAGCGGCAGTTCGAGCACGTGCTCGAAGTAGTTGGCCATGGCGGTGAGGCGGTTGCGGTGAGCCAGCCGGTCCGCGTGCAGGGCGATCGTCACGCCGGCCGCGATCGTGAACAGGCCGAAGCCCACCCAGGCGCCGATCAGGGGCGCCAGCGTGGCGAAGGCGTTGGTGCTGCTCTTGAGATGGGTGAGCTGGTCGATGATGCGGCCCATCAGCAGCGGCTCGGCGAAGGCCGCCACTGCGAGCGCGACGTTGGCGCAGGCCAGGACCGCCGCCAGACGGCGGTCGGCACCCAGGAGACCCATGACCCGTGCGTAAAGACGAACCAACGACATGATACCGTGTGCTCCGATCCCTGACCGGGTTGCGCGAACGCATCCCGGCGGAGGCCGCCAAATCCTTGGCGTGGCGTGCCTTATGTCCGGCGCTCCCTGAACAGTGCATGACGCGATCACACGGTGTTTGGCCAGAGACCGCCGGCGTTTTTACGGTTCGTTCAACCTGAATGCGTAACGGTGGGAGCGGCGCCTCGTCGTGCGGTGCCAACGCGGCATGCGGGCAGCCGCTCAGGCTCGAGTGATCATGGATCTCGCAACCGGTATCGGCCTCGTCGGCGGCTTCGCCGTCGTCTTCATCCTGATCATGATCGACGGCGGCAATTTCGCCGCCTATTTCGACAAGCACGCGGTCATCGTGATCTTCGGCGGCGCCACTGCCGCCACGATGATGCGGTTCCCGTTCTCCACCATGATGCACGGGCTGCCGATGGGCCTGCGCTACGCATTTTCGATGCGCGCCATCAAGCCGCGCGACCTCATCGAGGAGATCACCAAGATCGCCGACGTGGTGCGCAAGTCCGGCCCGATGGCCCTGGAAAACATGGAGATCTCCGACCCCTTCCTGGCCCAGGGTGCGCGCTACATCGCTGACGGCTACGACCGCGAGTTCATCCGCGACACGATGGAGCGCGACCGCGACAACTTCCTCATGCACCTCGACGAGGGCTCGAAGATCTACCGGGCCTTCGGCGACTGCGCCCCGGCCTGGGGCATGATCGGGACGATTCTCGGCATGGTGACGATGTTCGCCAACATGTCGGACCCCTCGAAGCTCGGCCCCGCCATGGCGACCGCGCTGCTCGCCACCCTCTACGGCGCACTGATCGCCAACATGATCACCCTGCCGCTGGCCGACAAGCTGCATGTGAAGCTGGAGGAGGAGGACGTCTCCCGCTCGCTGATCATCGACGGCATCCTGCTCATCCGCGATGCCAAGAGCGCCTCCCTGGTGCGCGAGATGCTGATCGCCTATCTGCCGCACAACCACCGTGACGAACTCGTGGCCGAGCCGGCCTGATGGCGCGGGTTCGCATCGGGCGCAGTATCACGCATGACTAAGAACAAGCGCGGTACCGCTCATGGCTAAGAAGAAGCGCGGCGGCGCGCATGGCGGCCACGGCTGGTTCGTGACCTTCGCCGACCTGATGGCGCTGCTCATGAGCTTCTTCGTCATGATCGCGGCCTATTCGACGCAGGATCAGAAGAAGATGCAGGCGGTGGCCGGCTCCATGCGCGATGCCTTCGGCGTCAATAAGGAATCGCGCTTCGCCGGCATCATTGAGAAGGACGGTCTGGCCCATGCCGACAAGGTGAAGTACCGGCGCGACATCCCGCCGGAGCTCGCCTCCGATCACACCACGCCGCCGGCCGTGGACGGCAACGTCGACGAGGGCATGCCGGACAAGGGCTATCCCGACGGCGCGGGTCTGGCGGCCGCGAGCCTGCGCCAGGCGCTTCAGGACATGCCGGAGGTGGCCGAGCTGTCGAAGAACATCATCGTGGCGCCCTCCCAGCGCGGGGTCGACCTGTCCATCGTCGACCAGGACGGAGCCTCGATGTTTCCCGATGGATCGAGCCGACCGAACGCCCGCACCCGCCGCCTGCTCGAACGCATCGCCGTCACCCTGCGCAAGATGCCGAACCGGATCGCCATCACTGGCTACACCGCCACCGACCGGCCCGGAACGCGCGCCCCCGCCCCGCCCTGGGAACTCTCGGCCAACCGGGCGATCAGCGTGCGCGAGATCCTGGCGGGCAGCGGCGTACCCGACGACCGTTTCGCCTCCGTCGCCGGCAAGGCGGACACCGAGCCGATGTTTCCGGACAACCCCTACCTGCCCGCCAACCGCCGCGTGACCGTGACGCTGATCAGCGAATCGTCGCCTTCGCCGCGGATGAAGCACTTCCCCTGACGGTGGAGGGCGTTTCCGACCGCCGGTCGGATCGCCCCCGATGTCCCGACACCGCGTCCACCGCACAGCCTCGTCCTTCCGGCGCCCCACCCCGCGCATGGCGGCGGCCTGCCGGACGATCACCACCTCCCCCGACCGATCAGCCTACGCCGCGGCCCCGCCGCGAGCGGACGATGCTGTCGCGCTTCTTCCTCCTGGGGGCCGAAATTGATAAATGATAGGGAGGCGTAAGACATAGTTATAAAAGATAAGACTAGCTCTTCGACAAGCGGATTTTTTTCGCCACAGACGGGAGCAGAAGGCTTTTTGCACCCGCAACGAAGAGACATTCTCAATGTTGTCCCGGCTCATCAACCTCAAGATCGCTGCGAAGATTGGTGCAACCCTTGCTGTTGTTCTGGCGGCTTCCACAACCGTTTCGGTTGTATCGCTCCGAAACCTTTCGGCGATTGAGGAGGCCAACCAATGGACACGCCACACCTACCAAGTGCTGGGCGAGATGAGCCGCCTCACCGGCGCGATGGTCGATCAGGAAACGGGGGTGCGCGGCTATCTCGTCTCCGGCGATGACGCCTTCCTGGCCCCTTACAAGGCGGGCCAAGCCGTCTTCGCCACCTCCCTGGGCGCGGTGCGGCAGCTGACCTCGGACAACGCCCGCCAGCAGGAGCGGCTCCGCGCCGTGGAGGGCTTCGCGCGGCAATGGCAAGGGGACGTCGCGGAGAAGGAAATCCGCCTCATGGCCAATCCGGCCACGCAGGATGAGGCGCGCCGCGTCGAGGCTTCGGGAGCCGGCAAGGCCTCGATGGACGCTCTCAGAGTCAAGGCGGCCGAGATCGTGGCCGACGAGGCGTCTTTGCTGGAGACCCGCGGGGCCGCCGCCGCCGCCGCGACCCTGGCGTCCCGGCTTGCGAACTGGATCGGGATCGGCGTCATCCTCCTGGTCTCCGCACTCAGCCTGCTGCTGCTGCATCTCGGGATTGCCCGGCCGATCCGGGCCATGACCGCCATGATGGCGCGTCTCGCGGCCGGGGACCTGTCGCTTGCGGTTCCGGGGGCCGGGCGTCGCGACGAGGTCGGCGCGATGGCGGCGGCGGTCGGCGTGTTCAAGGACAACCTGATCCGGACTGCCGAGCTGGAACGGCAGGCCGAACTGGCGCGGGCCAGCATCGAGGTCCAGCGCCAGACCGCCATGCGCGAGCTGGCCGATGGGTTCGAGCGCGCCGTGGGCGGCATCGTGGGCGCGGTGGCGGCCTCGGCCACCGAGTTGCAGGCGACCGCCCAGGTCATGAGCACGACGGCGACCGAGACCAGCAATCAGTCGACGAATGTCGCCGCCGCGGCCGAGGAAGCCGCCACCAACGTCACCACGGTGGCGTCGGCCGCGGAGGAACTCGGCTCCTCCGTCGCCGAAATCGGCCGGCAGGTCGACGGCTCGGCCCATCTCGCCAATCAGGCCGCCTCCCAGGCGGCCGAGACCACGATCCTGGTCCAGGCCCTGTCGCGGAGTGCCGCCAAGATCGGGGAGGTCGTCGGTCTGATCTCCAGCATCGCCGGGCAGACCAATCTGCTGGCGCTCAACGCCACCATCGAGGCGGCGCGGGCCGGCGAGGCGGGCCGCGGCTTCGCGGTCGTCGCGACCGAGGTCAAGGAACTGGCGAGCCAGACCGCCCGTGCCACGGACGAGATCGCCCGGCAGATCAACGAGATCCAGGATTCCACCGGCCGCGCCGTAGGCGCCATCGAGGGGATCGCCAACCAGGTCCGCGAGATGAGCGTGGTCGCCACCACCATCGCGGCGGCGGTGGAGCAACAGGGGGCTGCCACCCAGGAGATCGTGCGCAACGTCGCCCAGGCCGCCAGCGGCACGGACGTCGTGACGACCAGCATCACGGGCGTGGCCAATGCGGCCGCCGGGACGGGAGCGGCGGCCGAGCAGGTCCTGGGCGCAGCCTCCGAGTTGTCGCGCCAGAGCGAACATCTCGACGGCGAGATCCAGCGCTTCCTCGCCACCGTCCGGGCCGCCTGACAGCCTGCGGCAGCCGACCGGTCAAGGAGCCAGCCTACGTCACGAGGGATCCAAGCTTGTCGGCTTGGGTTCCTCGGTTGGCAGAACCCGCCAGGCGCACCGGCGGGAGGCTCCTGCCGGAGCGCTATTTCGCCAGCAGCAGCGCCCAGTAGACCTTGTATTTCGAGCCCGGCGCGTAGGCTGTGGCGATGCCCATGCGCTGGGCGGTGGGCGACAGCATCGCGGCGTTGTGCGCGGGGCTATCCCGCCAGCCCGAAAAGGCCTCCGCCAGGGTGTGATAGCCGGCCGACAGGTTGGCCTCAGCCGATTCGAAGCCGAGCCGCTCGACGGCGTTCTTCACGGTCTGCGCCCGGCTCGGCCGATCCGCCATCGCCATGGAGGCGGCCTCCGCCTCCGCCAGTTTCTGCAAGTCCGGATCGAGGCGCAGGGCACCCGCACCGCTGCGGGCCCGATAGGCCGAGATCATGTCACGCGCCGTGGCCGTGTCGACCTGCGCCGTCTGGGTGGTCATCGGCCAGTACAGGCTCGGAAGGGTCGCGTTCACGGGCTCCGGGGTGGCGCATCCCGTCAGGAGCCCGATCCCACCGGCGGCGAAGCCGATCCCCAATCCCTTCACCGACATCCGCCTCACCACGACCCGATCTCCCTGACGTTCAGCTTCCCGCGCGCCGGCGCGCCGCCTCCGCCGAGCGCATCGGTTCGGCCTCGTCGAGGCGGTCCTCCGCGGCCCGAGCCGGACCCGCCTGTTCGCCGGGCCGCTGCGGCGGCGTGAACGTGCTGGCGATCTGGCCCATGGCGGACTGGAAGGAATCCAGCCCCTGGACCGTGACCACGCTGGAGCCCGGGCCGAGAGCCGGGATCATTCCGGCCCCAGACAAGGTTTGGAAGACAGCAAAGTTCAAATCGTTCTGCACTTTCAGGCTGAGGCTGATGTCGACGATCATCGCGATCAGCTCGAATTCCAGGAACGGGTCGCCGATCTTGCGGAACACCACCCGGGGCGGCGGCTCCTTCAGCACGTCCGGCTGGGCCTGCGCGCAGTTCATCAGCAGTTCCGCCGCCCGGACCGGGTCCTGATTGCGCAGGACGCTGACCGTGATGCTGACCCGGCCGGTCCGGTCGCCGCGCACGCGGTTCTTGACGATGCCCGAGATCAGGTTCGAGTTCGGAACGATCACGGCCGACCGGTCGAAGGTCTGGATCTCGGTGGAGCGCACCGAGATGCGTTTCACGATGCCCTCACTGTCACCGATGAGCACCTGATCGCCGACGCGGATCGGTCGCTCCCACAGCAGCAGAAGGCCGGAGACGAAGTTGTTGACGATCGATTGCAGGCCGAAACCGATACCGACCGAGAGCGCGCCGGCCACGATGGTGAGCTTCTCGAGACTCAGGCCGAGATACGAGAAGGCCAGCGCCAGGGTGAGCAGGAAGCCGACATAGCCGGCGATGGTCGAGATCGAGTTGCGCAGGCCCGCGTCGAGGTCGGTGGCCGGCAGGTAGGTCTGTTCGAGCCAGCGCTGGATCGCCCGCGTCAGTGTCATACCGAGGATCAGCAGGCCGATCGCCAGCGCGATGGTGGAGAGTGAGATGGTGACGTCACCGACCTTGAAGCCGAAGAAAGCGGTCCGCACCGAACTGAAGACGTCAGTCGAGTCGAGACCCCAGGGGGCGAGCGCCAGCAGGGCCGCGATCAGCACGAGGACCACGCGGGCAAAGCCCGAGGCCAGTACGGCGATCTGGTTGATCGAGCGCTTGCGCAGGCCGGTATTGGCCTGGAGCGCCGTGGCGAACTTGGTGTCGTCGCCGAGCGTCCCGCCGATGAAGGTGTCGGCGCTGGAGGTCAGCAGGAACAGGAGGACCAGCAGGCCCGCCGTCCACACCAGCTGGTCGATGACGAAGGCCGCGAAGGCGACGTAGCCGACGAGGGCGGCGATCGCGATCACCACCGCGGCCGCCCAGCCGAGGAGCCGCGCCGGGCCGCCGATGCCGGTGGTGGCTTCGGGAGCCACGTAGGGACCGAAGCAGGCCTCCTCCTGCTCGGCCGAGTCGGCGAAGCGGTGCAGGCCGATGGCGAGGATGAGCGCGGTCGCCAGCGCGCCGATGCCGCGCGTGGCGATCGAGATCGGCAGGGCCGCCGAGAGGCCGGAATTCAGGGCCTCGATCGACTTGACCACCGAGATGACGACGGCGATGCCGACCGCCAGCCGCGTCACCCGCGAGGCGGCCGCATCGCTCATGGTGGCGACGCGCCAGGACGGTTTGCCCGGGGAGAGCAGCCCGTCGGCCAGGGCCTCGACATAGGCCACGAAGGCGAGACCGCCCAGGATGGCGCCGGCCACCGGCAGGAGCCGCAGGGGCAGGAGGTCGGTGGCGTCCAGGGCGTAATAGACCGCGTAGCTGCCGATGATGGCCGGGATGGTTCCGAGCAGAAACACCCGCCAGGCCGCCAGGAGCTTCTTCCGCTGCGACGGGGCGACGGCCTTCGCGTCGCGGCGGCCGAGGCGGGGCGCAATGTTGCGGCGGCCGAAATACAGGGCGATCGAGATGCCGAAGGCGACCCCGAGCAGCAGGAGGTTGCCGATGGTGCCGTTGCGGGCGAACAGCGCCACGGTGTCCTCCACCGCGCTCTGGAGCGCCCGCAGGTCGCGCGGGACATCCGCTGCGATCCGCATCCACAGGTCGGGGCTGACCAGGGCGGTCGAACGCTCGAACAGGCCGCGGGTGAAAGCCGCACGCCGGCGGTTGGAGACCTGGTCGATAATCTGATCGGTCTGCACCAGCAGCGAGCGAGCGAGCCGCTGGGTCTCGTCGATCTCGGCGACGGCATGCTCGCGTTCCGTCCGCTCGCGCGCCACGTCCTCGCCCTCCTCGCCCTCCTTGGGCTTCGGGCCGAGCTGGGTCAAGCGCTCCCGGGCGGCCTCCAGGCGCGGCGTGGTGATGTCGATGACGTGGCGGATCTTGTCGGCGATCCCCTCGATGCCTTCGCGGGCGCGGGTCAGGTCGCCGCTGCCGACGTTGGGCCCGCTCAGGATCTTTTCGCGTTGTTCCAAATCGGCCTTGGCGGCGTCGAGCTCGGCGCGAACGTTCTGGATCTCTTCGGAGACCGCCGGCTTCGGTACGGCCGGTTTCGACTTGGCCTCCGCTGGCGCCGCCTTCGGGTCCGCCGGCGCGGGCTTAGTCTCCGCAGGCGCCACAGCGGGGGCGGGCTTGGCCGGGGCCGTCTGCGTGCCCTGCGCGACCGCACCGATGGGAGCCAGCACGAGGGCCCCGAGCCAGGCGGCGATCACCGCTGCCCTCCGGATGCCCCAGGGTGTCTGGCCTCTCGGGATACCGCCCATGTCGATCCTTTCGCGCCGCGCCAACGCGCGCTCGTGGCCCGCCGTCACGCGCCGCTTCGCCGAGCCGCTGGCAACCCGCAGGGCTCGAATCGCCCCAGCAGGATCTGTGCGAGTCGGGGAGCAGGGAGCGGCTGTGGCCCGCCCCATCGCCGAGCAATGGGGCGAAAGGCTGACGAAGTGGCGGTTTCCGGGCAGAAACGCGGACCTGCGCGTCCGGGTTGTGGGCGCGACGTCGTGGAAAGCCGGAGTGACCTTCACAAGCGTGTCACGCTGATATTAGACTAAGCCCCGATGGACTTGGCCTTTTCGTTCCCGTGCGAGGAGGTGGCGACGCCCATCCGCGCCGATGAGCGTCGCCACGAACCGGGCGTTCCCGCCCGATGCGACGGCTTTTGGCCAACGTCCGGCAAATCTGCCTTCGGCGTGTCACCGCTCCGGCCCCACCAGCCCCATCGCGGACACCCGGTTCCCCCGCTCTTCCGTCGCGCGCCTCGACGCCCCGGATTGCGGAGATGTCTGATCTTTCACCAACCCGGGACGATGCGTCGGCCGATTCCTGCGCGTTGTCCCCTCGTTGACCCGTCGAGAGGGTAGCGCCGATGCTGGATCTCCAAACGCTCGTCCTGAATGCGGATTACCGGCCGCTCTCCTACAATCCGCTGTCCCTGTGGTCCTGGAAGGACGCCTTCACCGCCCTGTTCCTCGACCGGGTCACCCTGGTCGCGAGCTACGATGTCGAGGCGCGGTCCCCATCGCGGTCCCTGCGGGTTCCCAGCGTGGTCGCCCTGAAGAGCTACGTGACCCTGGCGCGCAGTCCCGCCTTCACGCGCTACAACATCTACCTGCGCGACACCTTCTCCTGTCAGTATTGCGGTTTGCGCCTGCCCTCCGGGGGCCTGACCTTCGACCATGTGGTGCCGCGCTCGCGGGGCGGCCAGTCGAGCTGGGAGAACGTCGTGGCGGCGTGCTCCCCCTGCAACCTGCGAAAGGCCAACCGCACCCCGGCCGAGGCCGACATGCCGCTCCTGCACGAGCCGCACCGGCCGACGCGGCACGAACTTCACCGCCGCCAGCCGGAATTCGACCACCGGGAGTACCACCACACCTGGCTCGATTACCTCTACTGGGACACCGAGCTGGAAAGCTGAGGCGGTCTACGGGGTGGGGAAGCGCGGCGGCGGCTCGTTGTAAAGCGGAAGCGCCAGGGAGCGCGGCGCGCGAAGGACCGGCGCCAGGACCACGGTCCGAAGCGGCGGCGGCGCGACGTAGGTCGGGTCGCGATAGGCGATGTCGGGCGGAAGCAGCGGGCGCCGATAGGCCGGCCCGGGCTCTCCCCCCGCGAGAGCCATTCCGACGCCCGCGGGCATCGTGAGCACGCTGCCGGCGAAGACGCTGCCGGCGAGGACGAGTCGAAGCATGGAGAACATCCCGGCGGGCGCAGGCCAACTGCGGCTGATGATCGAACCGCCAGGATAGGGGCGACTGCTTAACGGTACCCTCAAAATTTCACCGCGGCACCGGCACGCACGGTGTTGATGGCGACGCGGTTGGCGGCACTCTCCTGGAAGTCGTTAAGCATCACGTACTGGTATTCGGCCCGAAGCAGGATGTTGCTGGTGAGGGCAAATTCGAGGCCGGCGCCGAGGACGAATCCGCCCATGGTCTTGGTCTTGGCGTTGCGCACCCGCCTGGTTGCCGGGATACCGGCTTCAGGGTTGTTCGGATCGAAGCCGCCATTCACGTAACCGAAATCCTTCACGGCAACGGCCTTGGCGCCCACCTGGAGGGCTTGATTGGCTTTGTAGGCGGCCGCGTCGTAGCCATGATACTGAATGGCGACCGATTGATCGACATGAACGCGGCCGATCGCCAGACCACCGGTGATGTAGGGCAGGAAGTTTCCGATCGCGTAGCCTCCACGCGCCCGCAGCGTCCCGTAATCCTCGACGCGTGAGGTGGCCGCCCCGTCGAGGGAGACGCTTTCCATGTAGCCATCGGGACTGAGTTTGAAACGAGCGATGCTGTCGCGCGCCGAAGTGGTCCGATCGAAGCGCGTGTAATCGGCCTCGATACCGATCACCGTCTCTTCGAACTGATAGTTGAAACCAATATACGCGCCGTAGCTGGAACCCTCCGTGGTGCCGGTCCGCGAAGGGAGCAGGGTCGAGGCGCCAAAAAGGCTCTCAGCCGACGAATCCCGCAATTCGTTCAAGATCAACGGAGTGTAGACGTTCTTGAAGCCTGCGGAGGCGGACGTATACCCGCCATGCCCGCCGACATAGATGCCGTTCCAGTCGATGAGCTGGATCTCGGGCTCGTAGTCCGACCCGCGCAGCACGCCGTAATCGAGGTCGGCCCCCTGCGCCGGCGCGATGACCCCGAGGGTGAAGCTGGCCAGGAGCGCGAGGGTTGCGGTACGCATCGATGTCGTCCTAACGGCGCAGCCCGATGGGTGAGAGTGCTGTGCCTGTAGCCTGGTTCTACTTGAGTAACCTTAACGCTCCGTTGCGGTTTGCGATTTGATGTAGTGGAGAGCCGTCCCGTGGCGGGACGGGACTCGGGAGGACGCGGCGGTCCGACGCTCCCCCGAACGAGGTGCACCGAGAGCCTGCGGGTCCCCTCCCCTACTCGTAGGGATTCCGGCTCCAGCTCGGGACCGCCAGGCCGGGCAGGCGACCGGAGGCGTCGGCGAAGCGGTAGCGCAAGCCGACCCGGACCTCGTGCGAGGCCAGATCCTTCAGGCGCGAATCGTACCCGAAGGCATCGACGCCGGTCTTCGCCCGGCCGAGATCGACGTAGCGGTAGCTGGTGTCGAGGCTGAGGCCATGGCCGATGTCGTAGGAGACGCCACCGGTGAGGGCCCAGGCGAGGGAGGTGACGGACCGGCTCGGCCGGCGCACCGCGTCGCGCGGGCCCGTGCCCGCATTGTTGTCGCAGAATTCGAGGATGCAGGTGGTCTGAGTGTAGGCCTTGGCGAAACGCTTGTCGGCGAAACCGATGCCGCCGCCGATATAGGGCGTCAGGCCCCACCAGGTGCCGAGATCTGCATAGACGTTGACGAGGCCGGTGAGCACGTCGATCTGGCCCGCCTCGACATTGTAGCCGGTCACGAAATTGGACCCGGACGAATAGGCGCTGTAGCGCGCGGGCATGCGCTGATCGATCGTGGCGTCGACGCGGAGCCAGTTGCTGATCCGGTAGCCGATGCCGCCGCCGTAACCCGGCACGGTCTCGAGGTTCATGCGCGTCAGGGGAACGATCGGGCTGCCGTCGGCCGGTCGCGGCGTCGCATCGCGCGGCCGGGCGTAGTCGCTGACGGTGGCGTCCACGCGCAGATACCAGCCCTCACCAATGGCCACCGGTGCGATCGGCGGCGGCGGGGGCGGGGGCGGCAGAAGATCGGCGGCCCGTACGGTCGTGGCCCAGCCGGATGCGGAGAGCGCGAGGGCGAGTGCCGTCGCGGTGCGGAATCGGTGTGCGGCCATAACGCCCTCGAACTCACGGTACGCGTGGCAGACCGGGCGCCGGAGACGCGGTGCGGATTGCCGTTCTGGCGATCCTGCACGGGAAGCGTTAGAGAGGACTTAACCCTAACCCTCTGCTGCGAAAAGGTTTTCGTCACCTTAGGATTTCACCCCCATGCGACACAGCAGAACGGCCACGCGAGCAGTCTCCCGCTGTCGTGGCCGTTTTGGATCGGTGCTTGTTGGACGTTCAGCGGTCGCGACGACGAGGGCGGCTTGGCGGCCCCAGACCGTCGTTTCCGGATCAGTACTTGCGGATCAGCGGGGCGGGCTCGGGCTGGTACTCGACGACCGCCGGGGCGACGACGCCTCCGAGCAGCCAGCGCATGCCGATCCGGACGTCGTGGGAGGTGATGTCCTTGATCTTGTAGACGGCGCCGCCGCAGCCCGGATCGTTGATGCAGGTCACCGGGTTGGAGCCGACATGGCCGAGGTTCATGTAGCGATAGCCGAGTTCCAGCTTCACGTTCGGGGTGACGCTGTAGCCGAGGCCCGCCATGGCGGCCCACGCGAAGGTGTTGGTGTTCTTGTCCTTGGCGTAGCCGTAGCCACCCGAGGCGGCGCCGAAGCCGGAATCGTTGAATCCGCTCAAGCGGTGAAAGGCTGTACCGACGCCGCCGCCGACGAAGGGCGTGACCCCGTACCAGGTGCCGAGATCGATGTAGCCGTTGGCCATCACCACCACCGACGACAGGTTGGCGTTGTAGGCGTTCACGCCCTTGCACGGATAGGCGTTGTCGCCGCCGCAGACGGAGTCGTAGCTGTCCTGGAAGCGGAATTTGCTGCCGCCCCGATATTCGGCCGTGATGTCGCCGTGGAAGTAGCTGCCGAACTGGTAACCGACGCCGCCGCCGGCGAAGTAGCTGTCCTCGACCGACTTCTGATCGTAGCGGTAGCCTGAAGGAAGGCCCTCGCCATGCACCGTCGTCGAGATGGCACCGACATTGGTCGCGCCGACTCCGACATCGCCGCGCAGGTACCAGCCGCCGCCGATCTCGACCGGCGGGGGCAGCGGCTCGGGCGGCAGCGGGGGCAGCAGATCCGCCGCTTGGGCGAGGCAGGGCGCTGCCACGCTCACAATGAGCGTGATCGAGCGCGCCAAGGCAGACAGCTTGGTGCGGCGCATCGGATGTCCTTCAATCGACCGTGTGCCGGAAGCTCAAGACGCCGGCGGGATGACGAGGACACCATGGTGGGGAAGTGTTAAATCGGATTTAACGTTAAATCTTATCCTTGCCGAAGCGTTGACACCGGTTTGGTTGTATTGCGACGGGCACTTGCGAGCATCGTCCAGCAAGAGACATCGTGCTTCACGATGACCAGGGAGACGTCACGTTCGTGACCATGAAACCCGAGGATGTTCGACGTCTGGCCCGTGCCCTGCCGGAAGTCGTCGAGGGCGCCCATAGCGGCCATCCCGACTTCCGCGTGTGGGGGCGCATCTTCGCGACGCTCTGGGTCGAGGAAGAGCGAGTGGTTCTGCGCCTGTCGCGCGCCCAGCAGGCGGAATGGGTCGAGGCTGAACCCGACCGCTTCGAGGCGATCGAGGGCGCCTGGGGCCGCCGGGGCTGGACCAATCTCAATCTCTGGGAGGCCGATGAGGACGCGCTGCTTGCGGCCCTCCTGGCCGCTTGGCGCGAAGTCGCGCCGGCGGATGAGGACCGGATTTGAGGCCGGGCTTCGATCCCGGTATCGGACCTCTCAGGCCGCCGCCCTGGTCACCGCCTCCACGACCTCGTCGACCACCTCGGAGACGAGGCGCCGGTCGTCGCCCTCGGCCATGACGCGGATCACCGTCTCTGTGCCCGAGGGGCGGATGACGAGGCGCCCCGAATTGCCGAGGCGCTCGCGGGCCTGGGCGATGGCGGTGACCACCGAATCCGCCCGCAGAGGCTCGCCGGAGCGATAGCGCACGTTCTTGAGGATCTGCGGCAACGGCTCGAAGCAGTGGCAGACCTCGCTCACGGGGCGCTCCTGCCGCTTGACGACGCTGAGCAGCTGGAGAGCGGCCACGAGGCCATCTCCGGTGGTCGCGTAGTCTGACATGATGATGTGGCCCGATTGCTCGCCGCCGAGATTGTAGCCGTGCTCGCGCATGTGCTCGAGCACGTAGCGGTCGCCCACGGCCGTGCGGGCGAGGTTAAGCCCGATCCCGCCAAGGTAACGCTCGAGGCCGAGGTTGGACATGATGGTCGCGACCAGGCCCGGCTGGGTCAGGCGATCGTCCTCCTTCCACGAGCGGGCGACCACGGCCATCAGCTGGTCCCCGTCGACCGATTGGCCCTTCTCGTCGACGATGAGGACACGGTCGGCGTCGCCGTCGAGGGCGATGCCGATATCGGCGCGCAGTTCCCGGACTTTGGCGGAGAGCGCGGCCGGTGCGGTCGATCCAACGTCGCGGTTGATGTTGAAGCCGTCCGGCTCGACACCGATGGCGATGACCTCCGCGCCGAGTTCCCACAGGGTCTCGGGCGCCACGCGGTAGGCCGCGCCATTGGCACAGTCGACCACGATCCTCAGGCCGTCGAGGGTGATGTTGCGCGGCAGCGAACGCTTGGCGAACTCGATGTAGCGGGCATGCACGCTCTCGATGCGCTTGGCGCGTCCGAGATCGCGCGAGCCTGCGAGACGCTTGTGCAACTCGCCGTCGATCAGGGCCTCGATCTCGTGCTCGACGTCGTCGTTGAGCTTGAACCCGTCCGGCCCGAACAGCTTGATGCCGTTATCCTCGAACGGGTTGTGCGAGGCCGAGATCATCACCCCGATATCGGCGCGCATGGAGCGGGTCAGCATCGCCACAGCCGGGGTGGGCATCGGCCCGAGCTGGAGCACGTCCATCCCCACAGAGGTGAAGCCGGCGATCAGGGCGGTCTCGATCATGTAGCCCGACAGGCGGGTATCCTTGCCGATCACGACGCGATGACGATGATCGCCGCGCTGAAACACCAGGCCGGCGGCCTGACCGACCTTGAGGGCGAGTTCCGGCGTGATGACGCCGTTGGCGCGGCCCCGGATACCGTCCGTGCCGAAATACTTGCGCGCCATGATCTTCGCGTCCCGTTTCTAATCTTGAGCCGAGGAGGCCAGCTCCGTTTCCGGACGCCGTTCTCCCAGCCTCATCGGAGATGATGCGTCAGGATCTGTGCACCCGACAGCCTGAAGATCCAGTTGCGGGATCACGGGCGATAACCGAGGGCGATCGAGGAACCCGAACCAGCATTCGTGGAGACTTGATACGAACGAGCCCGCCGGAGGCGGGCTCGTGGTGTCGGAGCGATCGGTTCGCGCGGTGGCGATCAGGCCTGGGGCTGCGGCTCCAGTCCGTCGCTGCCGCGCGGACGACCGCGACCCGTGGACGGGACCGACGACCCGCGCAGGGTGGTCGGACCATCGCCCGCATCGCGGATCGGCGGTCGGCCGGCGATGAGGTTCTTGATCTCATCGCCCGAGAGGGTCTCGTACTCGAGAAGCCCCTGCGCCAAGGCCTCGAGGTCGTCCTTGTGTTCGCCGAGGATGCGGCGCGCCTCTTCCAGGCCGGTCTCGACGAGGCGACGAACTTCCGCGTCGATCTTCTGGGCGGTGGCTTCCGACACCGTCTGCTGCCGGCCCATCGACATGCCGAGGAAGACCTCGTCGTTGTTCTCGCCGTACGCAACGGTGCCAAGCTCGGGCGAGAATCCCCAGCGGGTGACCATCATGCGAGCGAGGCGGGTGGCCTGCTCGATGTCGGACTGGGCGCCCGAGGTCACCTTGTCGGCGCCGAAGGTCATCTCCTCGGCGATACGTCCGCCCATCATGATGGCGAGGCGCGAGGTCATCTGCTCGAACGACATCGACAGTTTGTCACGCTCGGGCAGCTGCATGACCATGCCCAGCGCCCGGCCGCGCGGAATGATCGTCGCCTTGTGGACGGGATCAGTCGCCGGCACGTTGAAGGCCACGATGGCGTGGCCGCCCTCGTGATAGGCGGTCAGGCGCTTCTCGTCCTCGGTCATGACCAGGGTCCGCCGCTCGGCGCCCATCATCACCTTGTCCTTGGCGTCCTCGAACTCGTGCATCGTGACGATGCGCTTGCCGCGACGGGCGGCGAGCAACGCCGACTCGTTGACCAGGTTCATCAGGTCGGCACCCGAGAAACCCGGGGTGCCGCGGGCGATGACCTTGAGGTCGACATCCGGCGCCAGCGGCACCTTGCGGACGTGGACGCGCAGGATGCGCTCGCGGCCGACGACGTCGGGATTCGGCACCATGATCTGGCGATCGAAACGGCCCGGTCGCAGCAGAGCGGGATCGAGCACGTCCGGCCGGTTGGTGGCCGCGATGATGATCACGCCCTCATTGGCCTCGAAGCCGTCCATCTCGACCAGGAGCTGGTTCAGGGTCTGCTCACGCTCGTCGTTGCCACCGCCGAGGCCGGCGCCGCGATGACGGCCGACCGCATCGATCTCGTCGATGAAGATGATGCAGGGGGCGTTCTTCTTGGCCTGCTCGAACATGTCGCGCACGCGGGATGCGCCGACACCGACGAACATCTCGACGAAGTCCGAGCCCGAGATGGTGAAGAATGGCACATTGGCCTCGCCCGCGACCGCCCGGGCGATCAGGGTCTTACCCGTACCAGGGGGACCGACGAGGAGCACGCCGCGCGGGATACGGCCACCGAGGCGCTGGAACTTCTGCGGGTCGCGCAGGAACTCCACGATCTCCTGCAGATCCTCCTTGGCCTCTTCGACGCCAGCGACGTCGTCGAAGCTGACGCGGCCGGAAGCCTCGGTCAGCAGCTTGGCCTTCGATTTGCCGAAGCCCATGGCGCGCCCCGCGCCGGACTGCATCTGGCGGGACAGGAAGATCCAGGCGCCGATGAACACCAGGATCGGCAACCAGCTGACCAGCAACTGGATGAACCACGGCGTGTTGTCCGATGGCGGGCGCGCGGTGATCTGCACACCCTTGCTCTGGAGCTTCGAGACGAGGCTCGGATCATTCGGGGCGTAGGAGGTGAAGTTGCCGCCGCCCACATAGGTGCCGCTGACGTCCTGCCCGGAGATCACAACCGTCTGGATCTTGCCGGAATCGGCATCGTTCAGAAGCTGGCTGTAGGCGATCTCGGAGCCGCCACCGCGATGACCCGGGTTCTGGAACAGGGTCACGAGGGCGAGCACGAGCAGGAAGATGACGACCCACAAGGCGAAATTGCGGAAATTCGGGTTCATCGATCTTTCCCTGGAGGCGTCCGGGCCCGCCGCGCGAAATGGGGCGAGTCAATCCTGACGCTCGCTCCCAATGTAGGCAGCGAGTCACCCCTTGCCAAGTCGACGTGCCGTCCATGTCATGGCCCCAGCCATGGGCACGCAGCCGCAGCGACGTAGCCATGGGCGTGAAGCGGCGACAAGGCCATCTCCGAACCTTCGGGTGACAAGCCTTATGCTTCGACACAGTCCTAATGCTGCGACGCAGTCCCTGGTGTCCGGCGCGTCGGTGCCGGTGTCAGGACGAGATCACCGGTGCGGGTCACCTCGAACAGGGTCTCGCGCAGGGTCCGACGCAGAGGCGTGCCGCTGCGCAGCGCCGGAACCAGCCCGTCGAGGACCAGACGCTCCAGACGCTCCAGGCGCTCGCGGCCGACGGAATGGTCCCACGTCGCGGTAAGGCGGGTGACGGCCAGGCTCGCGACACGAAGAAGCACCGCATCCGGCAGGGCGCGCAGGGCGGTGCCGTCGAGACGGATCGTCCCTCCGGCCTGCGACGTCGTCGCATCCGCGAAGACCGTGCCGGCCCACGCGGCCAGGGCGGCGTCGTCTCGGCCGCAGCGCTCCGCCAGGCGGCACAGGCGGTCGGTGCTCAGTCCCTCCCGGTCGAGGTCGGGCCGCAGGCGACGCAGGCGGGCGCGGGCGTAACGGTCGTCGCCGTTCGAGGGATCGCGGATGAAGGCCAGTCCCCGCGCCGCGCAGTAATCGACGAGGTCGGCTTTCGCGAGGCCCAGGAAGGGCCGCCCCAGGCGGATCGAGGAGGTCAGATCACGGGTCGGGCGCATGCCCGCGAGGCCGGCCGGGCCGCTCCCCGCCAGCAGCCGCATCAGGACCGTCTCCGCCTGATCGTCGCGGGTGTGGCCGGTCAGCACGAGGCCGGCGCCGAGGGACCCGGCATGCGCCGCCAGGAGTTCGTAGCGCGCCGCGCGCGCCGCGGCCTGCACGCCACTGGCCGGCTTCGGTCCGGTCCAGACGAGCGTCCGATGCGGCAGGCCGAGGGTCCGGGCGGCCATCGCCACCGCGGCAGCCTCGGCGGCGGAGTGCGGGCGCAGGCCGTGGTCGATGGTGGCGACGTGGAGCGGCGCGGCGGACCCGGCCCGCGCGGCCGCGCCCATGAGAGCCGTCGAGTCCGGCCCGCCCGAGACCGCGAGCAGCACCGCCTCGGTGCCGAGCCAGGGCCGGATCGCGGCCTCGACCGTCTCCGGCGCGATGGTCAGGCGGCGCAGCGCGCGCGCTTCTGTTCGCGGCTCACGCCCTGGCGGACGCTGGCGCTGGCCGAGGGAAACTTCCGCTCCAGTTCCGCCAGGGTCGCGCAGGCCTGTTCGCGGGCGCCGAGCGCGTTGAGCGAGGCGCCGAGCTTCAGCATGGCGTCGGGCGCCTGGGCCGAACGGGCGTAATCGGTCGAGACCTTCAGGAACTGCTCGGCCGCCTCGCGATTGCGGTTGCGCTGCAGGTAGCTCTCGCCGAGCCAGTAGGTCGCGGCCGGCACCAGTGCATCACGCGGATGGGACTGGATGAACTGACGCAGGCCCATCTCCGCCTGCTCGTACTGACGCTGCAGGATGTAGGCGTAGGCGGTCTCGTAGTCGGCGCGGGCATCGCCCGATCCGGTGGCGGCGACGCTGCCGGGCCGCGGCGGATTCGGCAGCGCGCCCGTGGTGGGAACCCGCGCCGGCGGCGTCAGGTCCACCGGGCCGCCGAGGCCGGGCGGGGTCAGGCCGGGCTCGTCGTCGTCGGAATCCACGACCGTCGGAGGCAAGCTGCGCATGCGCGGCGCCTCGGCGACGGGCGCGGTCGGCGTCGTGGTCCCGAGCTGCATCGGGGCGCCGGGACGACCGGGGTTCTGGTCGGGATCGAAGGCGTCGCTGCGCTTCTGCGGCTTGGCCGCGGCCGGATTGGTGCCCGCCGGGGGGCTTGGGCGTCCGCCCTTCATCTCCTGAAGCCGGAACTCCACGTCCTCCTGGAACTTGCGGAGCTGCTCTTTGAGCTGGCGATTCTCGTATTGCAGCGTCTCGATCTGCCCGGCGGTCTGACGCGACTGATTCTCCAGCCGGTTGAGCCGGACCACGAAGTCCGACGCATCCTGCGCCTGGGACGGCACCGGAGATCCCGACAGCAGAAGTCCCGAGACGAGGCCCGTCGCGACAGCGAGGCGGGTTGCGCGGAGGAGGCGGGCAAGCATGGCGGTGGTTACCGGTGGTCAAAGGACGAGGGCGTTGTCCCGGGGACAGAATCCGTCCGATACCAAATGCCGTGCCGCACGGCAAAAATGCGGCCCGGTGCGGCCCGCCCGACCTGCCCGGCGATTTTTCGAAGCGTTGTGCCTTGGCGAATACGAGACCCCGTCGCCGCACGCGCGGCACGGCGACGGGGCGTCCGGTGGCTTACGAACCGGCGCCCCGGTCGAGCACGGTGACGGCGCGGCGGTTCTGCGACCAGCACGAAATGTCGTTGCAGACCGCCACCGGACGCTCCTTGCCGTAGGAGACCGTGCGGATGCGTCCGCCCGCGATGCCGCGCGAGGCGAGATAATCCTTGACCGACTGCGCGCGCCGCTCACCGAGCGAGAAGTTGTATTCGCGCGTGCCGCGCTCGTCGGCGTGGCCCTCGATCAGGAAGGTGTAGCGCGGGTAGCGCTGCAGCCAGTTCGCCTGCTTGTCGAGGGTGGCGGTGGCGGTGGAGGTCAGGTCGGTGGAGTCCGATTCGAAGAACACGCGGTCGCCGATGTTCACCACGAAGTCCTGGGCGCTGCCGGGCGTATTGGCGCCGCCGTTCAGGCCGCCGCCACCGGCACCGAACCCGGACGCGTCGGCGAGATCCTTGTCATTGGTACAGGCGGCGACGCTGAGAGCGGCGCAGAGGGCGGCCGCCAGCGGAAACACGCGGAAGCGCGCGGTCATGGACATGATCCTGTTCTCCTCGGGCAGTGCCGCCAAATCGATCACAATCGGGGCGACGGCGCCTCGTGGGGCCCCCTCGGGGCCGCATGGGCGGTTCTTAGGCGATCTCGGTTAAGCGAAGGTTCCGTCAACCTTGAGCAACCCTTTCCGAATCCGGCCAGATTGCTGGGATGCGGACCCGAACGCGTCGCAGAAGGACCGGAGGTCGACCCGGACGACACGGTTCGGAATCGCGCGCGATTGCGGCATCGGTAGGACATCGGCAGCACATCGGCCGGGCCGCCACCGTTAAGGATCAGGCTGTTGCGCAGCGGCAACAGGCGGGACTGAACCTGAGGTGCCGCCCAGAACGCCCGCTGCGATCCGTCTTCGTCTAAGTCGCGTCAGGGGCGATCCCGAAGGGTCTCGATCGCCGCGATCGCGTTGGTGGCGGCCGCCTGTGCCGCGGCGAGCGGCCGCGTCAGGTCGGCGCCCTGCAGGCAGGCCCGTTCCATCTCGGCGCAGCGGCCGGACAGTTCGTTGAAGCCGAGCGACCCGCTCACCGAGAGCAGCGTGTGGGCATCGTGGCCGAGGGTGGCCCGGTCCGAGGCCGGAGCCCGCAGGCGCTGGGCGATCTCCGTCCTAAGGCGGTCGAGCAGGTCCATCAGCCGCGGACGGCCGAAGATGCCTTCGAGTTCGGTCAGGGTCCCGGGATCGTAGACCGGGCGCATCGCAGCGACCGACCCGGACCGCGCCGGGGACGTCCCGGCTTCGGGGAGCGGATGATCCGGCATGGGGGCGTTCCAAGAAGTCCTGTGGCCACGTTTTTGCCGAAGCCACGACGACGCCATAACCGCGACTTCGCCGAAACACTGCATCCGTTGATCGTCACTTAACCAATATCGGACCAAGTCGAGGGTGCAAAGCCTCTGGTGCGATCGATGCGACACCGTCACGTCCTCATGGTGGAGGACAACTACCTTCTCCTCGACATGCTCACGGGCCTCTGCGAGCGGAGCGGCATTGCCGTGGTGTCGGTTTCCAGCGGCGAGGCCGCAATCGCCGCGATCCGGCGGGCCGGGACCCAGCCTGCGAGTCCCGAGGGCGGGTTCGCGCTCCTGCTCACCGACATCAACCTGCCGGGCCTCATCGACGGCTGGACGGTCGCGGACGCCTTCCGGCAGTTCAATCCGGACTGCCCGGTGATCTACACCTCGACCAGCGGCTGCAGCGACCGGCGCGCCGTGCCGGACAGCGTCTTTCTCGGCAAACCGTTTCGCATCCAGGATGTGGTGGATCTGACCGGCGCTCTGATGCGGACGGGGCCGGCCGACCGGAGCGCGGACGCCCGCGCCGCGCTGGCCTGAGCCCCGGCGATCAGGCCCGAAAGATCGCCCGGACCGCCGGATCGGCCCGCCAGGCCTCGACGCGGGTGCACGCGAGCGCCGCCGGATCGTGCCGCCGATAGATCGCGAAACTCGCCGCGACGAACGCCGGAAGGTCGTAGAGCTTCGGGAAGGCCGCGCCGCGGGCCTTGTCCTTGAACACCATCGTTCCCGGCAGGCCGTAGCGCGCGGCCAAATCCGGATAGAGCGGCCAGACGACGTCGGCGGCGAGTTCGTCGGGCAGGTAATCCTCCACCGGCACGTCGACCGGCGCGAGCCCGGCTTCGCTGGCGAGGCGGCGGGCGATGTCGGCGAGCACGAAGAGCTTGGGGTGGTTGAGCACATGCATGAAGCAGCCGCGGCGTGACCACCGGGCAAGATCCGCCTCCAGCGGAAAGACCATGTCGCGGCCGCCGCCGAGGAGGTAGGCCGCCGCCTCGTTCCAGGCCTCGTAATAGCCGAGCTGCGCGTAGGTGGAGTCCCGGAACAGGGCCACGGTGTCCGCCGGACTCAGGCCCTCGAGATAGGCGCACAGGATGATGGCCGAGTGGTAGGGGCCGACCGGCGAGCGCACGAGGTGCGCTGCGGAGAGCGCGCCGACATCGCCGACATGGACCATGTCGGGGTGGTAGCCGGGGAACAGGATGGTGGGGAACAGGCGGACGCGTGGGTCGCCCTCCGCCAGGGCGTGGACGTTGCCGCCCTCGACGAAGCCCGTGGGGAAGAACTGCGTGAAGACGTGATCGAAGGCGTCCAGGTGAGTGCGCAGGCGATCGAGGGTTCCGTAGTGCCGGGTGAGACGCCCCAGGGGGATCAGCGCGACGCGAGCGGTCGGGACCATCAGCTGTAGCGCCTGGGCGACCCCTTCGGCCTGGCAATTTCCCAGCACGGCGAGGCGCGGACCGGTGCGGGTCGGATCGACGGAGGGGGCCGCCCTGCGCCATGCTCCCGCCCAGGATCTCAACGATGAGACCGAGCGCGCCAGGGGTGCGACCCGCGCCGCGAGGGAACCCGACGGAGTGGTGGTGCGCGGCAGATGCGTGAGCGATCGGATGGAGATGCCGCCGTGGTGATGAACCCTTACGCCGATCTACCGGCCGAGCGATTCTGGCGCAAGGTGGTGGCCGGGGTGCCACCCTTCGCCCTCGCCCCGGGGCCATCGGAGCGCTTCACCATCGCGCGAGACGCCCGGGTGGCGACGGCCGGCTCGTGCTTCGCCCAGCACGTCGCCCGCGCCCTGACCGAGGCCGGCTTCGGGCATTACCTCGCCGAGACGGCGCCCGAGGGGCTGGCCCCCGACATCGCGGCCGACCGGCAATACGGCACCTATTCGGCCCGGTACGGCAACGTCTACACCGCCCGCCAATTGCTGCAGCTCTTCGATCGCGCTTACGGGACCTACACACCGGCCCTCGCGGCCTGGACGCGCCCGGACGGGCGCCTCGTGGACCCGTTTCGTCCGGGCATCGAACCGGACGGCTTTCCCGATCCGGAGGCCCTGGAGGCGGCGCGCGCGACGCATCTCGCCGCGGTGCGGGCGATGTTCGAGACCCTGGACGTCTTCGTCTTCACCCTCGGGCTGACCGAGGGCTGGATGCACCGGCCGGACGGCGCGATGCTGCCCGTCGCTCCCGGCGTCATCGGCGGCAGCTTCGACCCGGAGACCTACGCCTTCGTGAATGCGCGGGCGGGCGACGTGCGCGACGACATGCTGGCTTTCCTCGCGCGCCTGTTCGCGGTGAACCCGGGCGCGCGGGTGATCCTCACGGTGTCGCCGGTGCCGCTGATCGCCACCTATGCCGACCGGCACGTGCTGGTCTCGAACACCTACAGCAAGGCGGCGTTGCGGGTCGCCGCCGAGGAGATCGTCGCGGCCGAGCCGCGCGCCGTCTACTTCCCCGCCTACGAGATCGTCACCAGCACCGCCAATGCCGGCCGCTACTATGCCGACGATCTGCGCTCGGTCACGCCGGTCGCGGTGGCGCACGTGATGCGGGTCTTCCTGGAGGCCTTCACCGAAGCCGGAACGGCCCCTGCCCTCACCCATCCGCTCGGCCTCGAATACGTGCGCGCCGCCGGCATCGTCTGCGACGAGGAGGCGATCGAACGCAGCCTCGTCTGAAGGGCGTCCGGGACCTTCGAAGGCCCCGTTCCTACTGAAGATGCCGCGCGTAGGTGTCGCCCGCCGCGCGCTTCAGTTCGGCGCCGGCCTCGCGGCCGATCCGAGCCGCATCGGCGACTGGTCCGGCGCGCTGCACGCCCCAATGAGCGCTGCCGTCGGGCAGGAACAGCAGACCGTCGAGGGTCAGTGTATCGCCTGCGATCCGGGCCAGCGCCGCGATCGGCGTCCGGCACGACCCATCGAGTTCGGCCAGAAGGCCGCGTTCGGCATCCAGCTCGGCGGTGGCGCGGGCGGAGACCAGGGGGGCGAGGAGTGCGCGCACCTCGGCATCCGCCTCGCGGCACTCGATGCCGAGGGCACCCTGGGCCACGGCCGGAAGCATCTCGCCGACGTCGAGGACGCTGCGCGCCATATCCGCCATGCCGAGGCGTTCCAGGCCGCAAAGCGCCAGCAGGGTGGCGTCGCAGGTGCCCTCCTCCAACTTGCGCATCCGGGTGTTGGCGTTGCCGCGCAGGGGCACGATCCGCAGGTCGGGCCGCCGCATCAGCACCTGGGCCGCGCGGCGCAGGGAGGAGGTCCCCACCCGGGCGCCGGGGGCGAGATCGGCGAAGCCGGCGGCGCGCGGCGACAGGAACGCGTCGCGCGGGTCGTCGCGTTCTAGGATGCAGGCGATGACGAGCCCGTCCGGCAACCAGGTCTCGACATCCTTCATCGAATGCACGGCGACGTCGACCACGTCGGCGTAGAGCGCCTGTTCCAGTTCCTTGGTGAAGAGCCCCTTGCCGCCGATCTCCGACAGCGGACGGTCGAGGATGCGGTCCGCCACGGTGTTGACCACCACGATCTCGGTCTCGAGGCCGGGATTGGCGGCGACGATCTGGTCCCGGACCATCCCGGTCTGAGCCAGGGCCATCGGGCTTCCACGCGTGCCGATGCGCAGGGGGCGTTGGATCATGGGCGAGGATCGCTCGTGTAAGGGTCGACCGGTGGCGGCGCTGGGAACCGGTGGGACATGTCGGTCCCTAGGTACGCAGTCCGTGGCCGGATGTCACCGGAAACCGGTTCGAACGGTTCGATCCGGCAAGCATTCGGAAACCACAACCCAACGTTGTCGCAGTCCCCGGGCGGATGTTAGCCCGCCCTCGACGCAAGCTCGGGTATGACGGGGTCACAACGACGTTATCAGCCGGATCGGCGGATGCTCACCGATGAAGCGCAGCAAGCTCGAAGCCTATTACGTGGAGACCTTCGGCGCCCGCGAGGCCGAAGGGGACGATGAGCCCGATCACTCCGCCTCGCCGAGGCGGCGCGACGTGCGTCCCGCCCGGAGACGGCGGAGCGGCTTCGGCGTCCTGCGCCTGTTCAAGCTCGCACTGATGTTGGGGCCGATGTCGATCCTGCTCGGCGCGACCCTGCTGATGGATTGCCAGAGTGTCTCGCGCGGATCGTGGGTTCCCGAAATCCTGCGCAGTACGGTCTGCGCCCGACGCGATTTCGCCGGCCGGGTGCTCAACCTGGACGGCAACCTCCGCACCGTCGTGAACAGCATCCGGTAGACATCGATGCGTCGAACCGGCCCTCGGGGTCTCGCCCGGCATCTTGAGAGGACGTCGCGATGAAGCTTCAATCCGGTGGCGTGCTCACCGACGATCCCTACGGGCTGCGGCCGGAAGCCGAGGACGCCACGGATCCCTACACCGCGCCGCCCACGGCCCGGTCCGGCGGGGCGCAACTCCGCGATACCCTTTATCGGCCCAGGCTGGTGCGGTCCTTCCACCGTGCCGCGCGCGAGGGCGAGGAAGCGGAGGTCCGCACCGTCACCCTCGGCTGGGTCGCGTCGCTCGTCCTCAACCTGTTCCTGCTCGCCGCGCCGTTCGGCCTCGTGCTCGCCCTGCCGCCGGTCCTGGCCTGCCGCGATCGGGAGGAGCAGTTCGGGTTCTTCGCCGGGGAAACCCTCACGAGCTGCAGCACCGCCGGCATTCGCGAGCGGGTCAGGAAGCTCGACGACCGCATCAAGATGCTGGTGCGTGGGTCCGGCCGCTAGACCCGCTCAGAACGCCTGGAGCGTCAGTTCGGTGTGCTCGACGCTCGGGGGCCCCTCGAAGCAGGGCGACACCATCGCCCGGTAATCCTTCCAGGCCTGGGAGCCGGTGAAGTCCACGGTGTGGTTCTCCAGGGTCTCCCATTCGATGAGCAGGCGGTAGCGCTGCGGCTTCTCGATGGAGCGACGGACCGCGAAGCTGCGACAGCCCTGGGCGGCCTCGAAGATCGCGGCGGCCTCGGCGATGCCGGCCTCGAACTCGGCCTCCAGGCCGGGCTTGACGTCGATCTGGGCGATTTCGAGGATCATGGGTCGGTCTCCGATCGTGAAAGGGCGTTGCGGTCAGCGTAAGGGGCGGCCGAGGGCCTTGGCGAGCAGGCGCTGCGGGCTGCGCTCGGGTCGGGCCTGATCGGCGACCGCGAGGTAGCCGGTCTGCTCCAGCATGTAACGGCCGCCCATGGCCCCGTGCATGACGAGGTCGGAAAAGGTCACCCAGGTCTGTCCGGGGGCGAAATGCACGTCGGCCTGCGGCGCCGTCTCCTGGTAGGTCATGTCCTGCTTCAGGGCGTCGTGCAGGTGGAGCATGAGGTGATCGTACTCGCTGCGCCGGGCCTTTGTGATCTTGAGCAGCGCCAGCATCCGGGCGGAGAGCGGCGAATAGCCCGGCAGCCGCGGCAGGAATTTCTCCGCCATCGCGGAAAAGTCCTCGCCGACGCGCCAGTGGCGCGGCTGCCCGTTGGGATTGATGTTGCGGAAGATGCGCAGGATGCGCTTCTCGCCGATCGGGTTCGACGGGAAGGCGTCCACATGCAGGAGGGTGTCGTCGCGGCGCCAGCTCAGCTTGCGCCGGTCGACGTCGAAGGGCCGGTACGAGGTGCCGGCCAGCGTGACCTTGCCGGCATAGGCCGGAAGATGCTCGGTGATCAGCGCCTCGGCGAAGGCTCGGTAGCGGATCAGGACCTGGCGCAGGGCCTCCTGCTCCTCCGGCGTGCCGGCGGCGCCCCTTAGGGTGGCGGCGGCACGCCGGATGTTGACGTTCTTGGCCTTGCCGTCGGCGAAGGGCCGCTCGACGAAGCGCTGCTCGAAGGCGCTCAGCGGGAAGTCGAGATCCGGGAACATCAGGACCGCGCCGTTCTCCAGGGCATCCACCAGGGAAGGCGTACCGGGCGCCGGCCCGGTGCGCGAGACGGAAACGATCGGGCTGATCATCGGGCGGGATCCTCGAAAACCGCGGCAGGATCGGCGGTTTAGCCGAATGCCGCGCCGGTTGCCACGGGCGATCGCGGCGACCGGATCGGATAACCCGGGCGCGGGCTTCGAAGCGGAGCCGCCCGGCGCGGACCAGCAAGTTCCAGATGTCGGACCGCCGCTCCGGGTGCGAATACCGGTGGATGGCGCAGGTTGGTCGTTGTCAACGCGGTCGACGAGGCTCAACCCTCACCGTCTGTCCGGCGCAACCCTGGCGTTTCGGTCGCGTTGATAGAACAGCCGCGGTTCCGGCCTCACGGAACCCCGCGGCGATGAGGATGCCGACGATGGCGACGTTGAAGGAATTCGAGGAGTCCCTGCGCGAGCACGGCATGCACATGGCCCTCGCCCTGCTCGAACGTCTGCGGGAACGCGACCGGGCCACGCGCACGATCAAGCCGGCCCGCCGCCTCACCGGGCAGAAGATGACGCCGGACCTCGCCCGCGCGATCCTGGAACTGCACGCTTCCACCGGCATGACCCAGCAGGAGATCGCCTTCAAGGTCGGGGTCAATCAGGGCCGCGTCAACGAGGTGATCAAGCGCGGCAAGTGGCTCGACGACGATCCGCACGCGCCGGAAGCGATCGCCCGCGACCGGGCCAAGGCACGGCTGCGCGCCGATCCCCCGGCTCAGCGTCCCGCCGTCCAGCGCGCGGCAGCGAAGCCGGGAGCCAAACGCGCCAGGAGTGCCAAGCCGAATGCTCCCGCCCGGCGTCCGAGCCCGCAGGGTCAGCTGATCTTCGGCGACCTCTGACAGGCCGAACGGCTCGGAAGGGGATCATCCGGACCATGAATCGCGTTCTCGCGGCATGACCCGCTGCCGGACCCTTCGTGTCGTTTGCCTCGCAGGCGCGATCGTGATGATCGCAGGTCCGTCGCTGGCGCAGCGGCCCTCGACCAATGCCATGTCCTGCCGCCAGGCGAAGGGATTGGTCGACCGCCAGGGCGGGCTCGTGCTCGGAACCGGCGGCCAGACCTATGACCGCTTCGTACGTGACCGCAGCTTCTGCGAGATCACCGAAATCACGGTTCCGGCCTTCGTGCCGGCCGGCGACACGCCGCGCTGCTTCGTCGGCTATCGCTGCCGGGAGCCGAGTCGCGGCGACTGGCTCGACGACGGATTCTGAAAACCATGAAAGCGCCCCGGCCTTGCGGCCGGAGCGCCCTTCACCGCATCCTGTGTCGGAGCCGATCGCCGATCAGGCGGCCTGCTGAACGGCGCCCTCGATGACGGGGGCGTTGGACGCGCGGGTCGTCGCGATCTGAATCTGGCGTGGCTTCTTGGCTTCCGGAATCTCGCGAACCAGGTCGATGTGAAGGAGACCGTTCTCGAGAGCAGCGCCCGTCACCTGCACGTAGTCGGCAAGCTGGAACCGGCGCTCGAAGGCGCGGGCCGCGATGCCCTGGTGCAGAAACTCCGCCGGCCTGGACGGATCGGACTGACGCTCGCCCTTCAGAGTCAGCGCATTCTCCTTGACCTCGATCGACAGATCGGAGTCCGTGAAGCCGGCCACCGCCACGGTGATCCGGTAGGCGTTCTCGCCGGTGCGCTCGATGTTGTAGGGCGGATAGGTCGGCGCCGCGTCGGCACTGACGAACTGGTCGAGGGCCGAGAACAGGCGGTCGAAACCGACGGTGGAACGATACAGGGGAGCAAGGTCGAACTGACGCATCACATATTCTCCATAAGAAGCAACATGCACAGTCTGGGTCCGCCCGAGGGCCGGACCAGTCGCACCGCCGTATTGGCCGGTGCCTCCGTGATATTGGCGCGGCTCTCCACGCTCGCAAGAGCCTCGACCAGCCCCGCACTCGAAATTTTTCAAGCCCCTTTCCTGACGTGAGACGTCCGCGATGCTGACCCTGCGCTCCACCCCCGACAATCCCGTTCCGCCGGGCGGTGCCTTGAAGGCGGTGCGCACCGAGGACGGGATCGAATTGCGCGCCGCGCATTGGCGCCCCACCACCCGGTTGGTGAAGGGGACGGTCTGCCTGCTCCAGGGCCGGGCCGAATTCATCGAGAAGTACTACGAGACCATCACCGACCTGCGCGGGCGCGGCTTCGCCGTCGTCGCCTTCGATTGGCGTGGACAGGGAGAGTCGCAGCGGCAGACCGACGATCCGCATCGGGGCCACGTTGCCCATTTCGACGATTACCGCCTCGACCTGAAGGCGATTGAGGAGGCGATCCTGCGCCCGTCGATGCCCCACCCACATCTGGGTCTCGCCCATTCCATGGGCGGCGCCATCGCGCTGACCGGCGCCCATGACGGATGGCTGCCGTTCCGGCGCCTCGTCACGGTGGCGCCGATGCTGTCGATCCGCATGGTGCGCTGGCCCGCGGGCGCGGCGGTACTGGCCCGGCTCCTCCACGCGATCGGACGTGGGCGGGCCTATATCCCGTTCGGCTCGGCGGTCTCGATGGCGACGAAGCCGTACCGGAACAACCGCCTGTGCCAGGACCCGAAGCGCTATGCCCGCAATGCCGCCGCCGCACGCGACGTCGGCGCCGGGGCGGTGGGCGATCCGAGCATCGCCTGGCTCACCGGCGCCTTCCGGGCGATGAAGCGCCTCGCCGATCCGGCCGTTCCGGGACGCATCACCCTGCCGACCCTGATCATCGCCGCCGGCGCCGATCCGGTCTGCGGCACGCACATCACCGAGCGCTTCGCCCGTGGCCTCCGGGCCGGCCATGTCCTGGTGCTGCCCGATGCCCGCCACGAGATCCTGTCGGAGCGGGACGCCATCCGCCAGGATTTCTGGGCCGCCTTCGATGCCTTCATGCCGGGCTCCGACACCTCCGAACCGATCGAGAAGGACCGGGTCGAGGCCTAAGCCTCAGGGGTCGAGGTGGCGCAGGGCCGCCTCGTGCAGCCGGCGGTCGCCGGCGGCGACGATGCGCCCGCCGCCCGTGGCGGGGCCGCCGTCCCAGGTCGTGACGATGCCGCCGGCCCCCTCGACGATCGGGATCAGGGCGACGATGTCGTAGGGCTTCAGGCCGGCCTCGACCACGAGGTCGATCTGCCCGGCCGCCAGCATGCAATAGGCGTAACAATCGGTGCCGTAGCGGGAGAGGCGCACCGCCTCTTCGAGGCCGAGGAAGCGCTCGCGCTCTTCGCCTTGCGCGAACAGGCGCGGGTCGGTGGTGGCGAGGATGGCCTGATCCAGGGCAGTGCCGCGCCGGGTCAGGAGCTGGCGCTCGCCGCGTGCCGAGCGCAGGCGGGCGCTGGCGCCGTCGCCGGAGAAGCGCTCGCCGAGATAGGGTTGGTGCATCAGTCCGCGCACGGCCGCACCGTGATGGGTCAGGCCGATCAGCGTGCCCCAGGTGGGCAGGCCCGAGAGGAAGGCGCGCGTCCCGTCGATGGGGTCGAGCACCCACACGCACTCGGCCTCCAGATTCTCCGAACCGAACTCTTCGCCGAGAATGCCGTGGGTCGGGAAATGACGGCGGATCATGCCGCGCATCGCCACCTCGGCGGCCCGGTCGGCCTCGGTCACGGGGTCGAAGGCGGCCCCGCCCCGCGCCTTGTCGTCCATGCCGAAGGCAGCCCGGAAGAACGGCAGGATCGCCTGCCCCGAGGCGTCCGCAAGATCGTCCATGAACCGCGCGAGATCGACCACACTCATCGGCCTGTCCTCCTCAGAAACGCGGCGCAGCGAAGCGGACCCGAGGGGGCATGGTCAAGTCCAAACATCGCCCCCGAAGAACCATGCCGGCCAGCAGGGCTTCAGGCGGGCATCGGCTGCACCCGGGCGAATTCGCCCTCCGGTTCCGGGGCCTTCGGCGCGGGAATGACCTCGCCATGGGCGGCGGCCACCACCGCGTCCACGGCGGCGCGCAGCGAGGAGACGTGAATGTCGGCATCGACGGCCCGGCGCCGGGTCGCCTCGTCGAGACCGGCATCGTCGGCCTGCCACAGGCCGAGGACGAGCCGGGCGTCGGGCAGCGTCCGGCGCAGGCGCTCGGTCAGCCGGCGCAGGTGGGTCGGCTCGCCGCTGATCGCCATCGACACGATGCAGACGAGCTTGGCGGGACCGGGATCGAGGTCCGCGATCTTCGCGCGCGAAACGTCTGAGAACGGCACCACCCGGACGCCGATCCCGCGCTTGCCCAGCAGTTGCGCCAGGATCGCGCAGGCGGATTCGTCGACGAAGCTGCGTCCGGCCACGCACAGGACCGTGCCGGCGGGCCGCCACGTCTCCGGCACCGGCTCCGGGCGCGGCGCGTCCGGGTCGGCTTTGGCCTCGGTGTCGCCGCGCAAATCGTCGCGGTCCGCCATCTCCGCGATCAGGCCGCCGACGCTGGTGCGGATGTCGGTCTTCTGGTCCGTGGTGAGCACGCCGCGGGCCGCGTCCCGGGCCGCCAGTTCGAGGCCCTTCACCACCACCTCGTCGTAATAGGCGGTGAGCGAGCAGTTCTTCAGGATGAGGTCGGCATGCTCCTGCGCCTCCTCGGGGTCGTCGGCCAGGATGCGCTGGTAGAAGTTCTCCACCGGCGTCAGGGCCGGCCGGTCGCCGAACAGCACGTCGAGGAATTCGAGCTTGTCGACGTGGCGACCGAGAACCACCAGGCAGACCGTGAGCGGGGTCGAGAGCAGCAGGCCGACAGGTCCCCACAGCCAGGTCCAGAACAGAGCCGAGACCAGGACCGCGAAGGGCGACATGCCGGTCGACTGGCCGTAGAGCATCGGCTCGATGAAATGCCCGACCAGGGGCTCGAGGATCAGGAACAGGATCAGGGTTCCGATCACCATCGACCAGCCTGGGTCGACCGCGGCTGCGAGCGCGAGGGGGAACAGGGCCGAGACGAAGGCGCCCACGTAGGGCACGAAGCGCATCAGCGCCGAGAAGATGCCCCACAGGACCGGGTTCGGTACGCCGAGGATGTAGAGGCCGATGCCCACCACGAGGCCGAACGAGGCGTTCAGGGCGAGCTGGACCAGGAAGTAGCGGCTGAGGCGCTTGGCGGCATCGTCCATCGCCACGGTGGTGCGGTGGAGATCGCTGGACCCGGCCAGCCGGATCATCCGGTCGCGCAGGTCCTCGCGTTGCATCAGCAGGAAGAGCAGCACCACGAACACGATGCCGATGGTCGCCAGGGGATGCAGGATCGGCGAGAGCAGCGTGCCCGCCAGCGTCACCGGACCCGGTACGCGCTCCTTCACCTCGACCAGGATCGCCTTGTCGGGCGGGGCGGGATTGGCCTGGGGATTCGGCCCCGTGGACTTCACTTCGGGCTTCGGCTCCGGCTTCGCCTCCTCCTGGCTCTCGTGCATCGTCCGGCCGATGCTCGCGACGTAGCCGGCCAGGCGCCCGGCGGGGGTGTCGTTGAGGCCCTCGATCTTGCGCTCGATGGTGCTCCGGTAGCGCGGGACGTCCTTGGCGATGTCGGCGAGTTGGACGCCGATCAGGGTCGCCAGGGCTGCGGCAGTGCCGAGCGCGAGGACCACCGAGGTGGCGACAGACAGGAAGCGGCCGAAATGCCAGCGCCGCAGCAGGTTCACCAGTGGGCCGAGCACGAAGGAGAGCAGGATCGCGATGGCGATCGGGATCAGGACGTCGCGTCCGACATAGAGCCCGGCCATGATCAGGGCCGCGACGATCAACGGGGAGGTGAGAGCCTGGGGCGGCGTTGCGGCCGCCGCGATGCGTGTCGGTCGCGGAGGGACGAGGGACGGCTTTGGGGTCGATGTCAGGGCCATTCCGATTCCGGTTCTCGACGCAACGCGCGCGCTCCCGTCGACCGGGCTACGGCGATGAGAAGGCTGCCCGAAGAACGATGAGCTTGGCGAAAACGATCCCTCGGACCCGTTCGACTCGTCGCGAAACCGTGATCTCATGCGGAAGGCCTGCATCCGACGCATGACTGCGGGAGCGGTGCGCCTGTAAAGCACCTGTTCATGACAGGAGCGCCGGGACGGTTCGTCGATGATGGGCTGCCGATTTCGGAACGTGCGGGGCTCTTGCGTGATGAGCTGAAGATCTCACTCGGTAGCGACCGGACGAAATCTCAGGTTGTCGGGCGCTTTGTGCGATCGGACGCGGGAGCAACCGATTGGGGCAGCCGGATCGACGTTGTGACGGAGGCTGACATCTCTCCGTATCAAAATGAATATCGGTCTTCTGTATTTGGAAGAACGACACCGAGGCACAGTATCATCGCCGAAAAACAACGATAGATTGCCGTTTAAGGGAACGATAAACTTGTTCTCTTATCCCGTGTCGGAGGCTCGATGAGCGATCGACCAGGCAGAATGACTGGAGGCGGGTTTGTACGACGCGGCGATTGAGGTGGCCCCCGGATCGGATGCGTCCGACGCCACGAACCTTCGTGACATCGCGACGGAAATCGCCGCGCTGCAGCGCATCTCTTCCGACAAGAGCCGCCGCATCCAGGCGATCACCGGGCAGGTCAAGATTCTCGCGTTGAACGCCCTGATCGAGGCGGCGCGGGCCGGTGAGATGGGCCGGGGCTTCTCCGTGGTCGCGCAGGAGGTGCGGGCGATCGGTGCCGAGGTCGAGAGCGTCGCCAAGGCTCTCGAGGTCGAGCTGTCGAACCGCATCGCCGGCCTGCAGGTCCGGGTCAAAAGCTTCGCGGAGGAGTCGCAGACGACGCGGCTGATCGACCTGGCCCTGAATGCGGTCGAGTTGATCGACCGCAATCTCTATGAGCGGACCTGCGACGTGCGCTGGTGGGCGACGGATGCCGCGCTGGTCGCCTGCGCGGCGGCGCCGGCGCGCGCGACGTCCGATCACGCCACCGCCCGACTCGGCATCATTCTGGATGCCTACACGGTCTATCTCGACCTGTGGATCTGCGATCTCCAGGGCAAGGTCCTGGCCCATGGACGGCCGGACCGCTATCCCGACGTCGTGGGCCGCAATGTTGCCGATCAGGCGTGGTTCCAGCGTGCGGCCGCCCTCCCCGACGGCGACGCCTACGTGGCCGCCGACGTCATGTGTCAGCCGCTCCTGAACGGGGCGCAGGTCGCCACCTACTGCGCCAGCATCCGCCAGGAGGGCAACAGCCGGGCCGCGCCCATCGGCGTTCTGGCGATCCATTTTGACTGGCAGGCCCAGGCCCGCGCCATCGTCGAGGGCGTCCGCGTCGCCGACGAGGACCGGGCGCGGACCCGCGTCCTGCTGGTCGATGCCCGGCAGCGGGTGATCGCCGCTTCGGACGGGCGCGGCGTGCTGGAAGAAACCCTGCCGCTCGGCATCGCCGGACGGGACAGCGGTGCCGATCTCGACCCGCGGACCGGTCGCACCGTCGCCTTCCACCGCACCCCCGGCTACGAGACCTATGCGGGGCTGGGCTGGTACGGGGTGATCGTTCAATCCGCGACCTGAGGCGCGGGCTTGCGTCTCGAAGTCAGGTTCGCATTTCGGAGTCAGGCCCGCATCTGAGAGTCGGGCTTGCGTCTGGGAGTCGGGCTTGCGTCTCAGACCAGAACCGGCATCGCCGCCTGACCCTCGACGCCGAAGACCCGGGTGTAGCGGGCGATCGCCTCGGCCGGACCGATCGCCTTCGAGGGATTGTCCGAGATCTTCACGGTGGGCCGCCCGTCGGCGTCGATGACCTTGCAGACGATGGAGATCGGTTCGAGGCGGCCATCCGGCACGAGGCCGCGGAAGTCGTTGGTCAAAAGGGTGCCCCAGCCGTAGCCGATGCGCATCCGGCCGTGGAAATGGGCGTGAATCGCCTCGATGGTGTCGATGTCGAGCCCGTCGGAGAAGATCGCGAGTTTTTCGCGGGGGTCCGAGCCGCGCGAGCGCCACCAGGCGATGGCCTCCTCTCCGCCGGCGATCGGCTCCTTCGAGTCGATGCGGATGCCGGTCCAGGCGTTCATCCAGTCGGGGGCGTTCGCCAGGAAGCCCGTGGTCCCATAGGTATCGGGCAGCATCACCAGCAGGTTGCCGGCGTAGTCCTGCTGCCAGTCGGCCAGCACGTCGTAGGGTGCGCGGGCCAAGCCCGCATCGTCGTCGGCCAGGGCGGCGTAGACCATCGGCAGTTCGTGGGCGTTGGTGCCGACCGCCTCGACCTCGCGCCGCAGGGCGATGAGGCAGTTCGAGGTGCCGAGGAAGCGGTCGCCCAGGGCCTCGTGCATCGCCTCGACGCACCAGTCCTGCCACAGGAAGCCGTGGCGCCGGCGCGTGCCGAAATCCGCGATGGAGAGGCCGGGCAGGCGCTGCAGCCGCTCGATCTTCTCCCAGACCCGCGTCATGGCGCGGGCGTAGAGCACCTGCAGGTCGAGCTTGCCGAGATGGCGCACGACGCCGCGCGTACGCAGCTCGTTAAGGATGGCGAGCGCCGGCACCTCCCACATGGTGGTTTCGAGCCAGGGGCCGTGGAAGGTCAGGACGTACTGCCCGTCCCGGGCTTCCAGCTCGTATTCGGGCAGCCGGAAGCCCTCGAGCCAATCCATGAAGTCGGCCGAGAACATCTGGCGCTGGCCGTAGAAGGTATTGCCGCGCAGCCAGGTCGACTCGCCCCGGCTCAAGCGGACCGAGCGGGCGTGGTCGAGCTGCTCGCGCAACTCGCCCGCATCGACGAACTCGGCCAGGCGCACCTGCCGCGAGCGGTTCTGGATCCCGAAGGTGACGCGCGCGTCGCGATGGCGGCGAAAGATCGTCTGCGCCATCAGGAGCTTGTAGAAATCGGTGTCGAGCAGAGACCGGACGATCGGGTCGATCTTGAAGCTGTGATTGTACACCCGCGTGGCCAGATCGAGCATGGTTCGGATCACGGTCCCTGGCGCGGATCTCCGGCGTCTGCGCGCCGGAAGAGGCGCACGGCATCCGGCAACAAGTCAATCGTGCCCCGCACGGAGCAGGCATGAGGAGCGGCGCCGGGCGCGACGGGTGGGCGACCCTGCGCCATCACGAAAAAGGGCGACGCGCCCCTCGGCACGCCGCCCGTTCTGGTCACGCCGGCGGATCCGCTCAGGCGAGATCGACCTTCTTGGTCTCGGTCTTCGGGGATTCACCGGTCAGCGCGGCTTTCACGTAGCCGTAGACGTGCAGCATCGTGGCGTTCGGGCTGTCCCAATACTCGCCCTTCTCGGGGTGCACGCGGATCAGGGCGACTTCCGGGTCGTCCTTGCCGTTCGGGAACCAGGTCTTCAGGCTCTCGCTCCACTTGTCGTCGATCGTCGCCTGCTCGGTGACGATCTCGGCCTTGCCGGCGATCGACACGTAGGTCTGGCTCGACGGGTCGGAATAGGCGAGGTTGATCTGGTTGTCCTTGCTGATCTCGGCCGTCTTGGGCGAATGCAGCTTGGTGAAGAACCACAGGTCGCCGTTCTCATCGGCTTCCTGGCACCACATCGGGCGGCTGTAGAGCTTCCCGTCCTGGTCGGCGGTGGTCATCATCGCGACCTTGACCTCCTTGATGAGGGCGAACAGCTTCTTGGCGCCCTCGTGGTCGCGGTGGTTGCCCTGGTGCATGGGATCGTCATCTCCAACTCGTCGAACGGCATCCCGGCGCGCTCGCACGCAACCGGATCGTGTCCTCAACGGGCGAGGGCGGCATTGGTTTCGGAGGCGAGCGCGGGGGGCTTGATCGGGGGGCCCACTTTGGTCGCCGAGGCCATCTTGGTCGGGGCCGCGGTCTGGTGCGTGACGCGCGGCGGCTGGCGGCGCATCGCCCCGAGCCGTCCGAGACGCCGGTCCTCCGGCATCATGGTGGCCCCGCCGATGTATCGCACGACGTGACAGTTGCGGCCGTAGCGCTTGGCTTCGTAGAGGGCGCCGTCCGCCTCGCGGAGGAGTTCGTCGGCCGACGTCGCCCGGCCCGACCCCGCCACCGCGATCCCGATGCTCACGGTGACGAGACCGTGGCCATCGCCGCGCCCGCCATGCGGGATGGCCAGCCCGGCAATGCCGGCCCGCAGCCGTCGCACCACGCGGTCGACCGCCCGGGCATCGCAGCCCCGCATGAGAATCGAGAATTCCTCGCCGCCGTAGCGCGCCACGCAATCGCGGCCGTTGCGCGTCTCGCCGGACAGGGATTCGGCGATCCGGCGCAGGCAGGCATCGCCTGCCGGATGGCCATAGGCGTCGTTGAAGCGCTTGAAGTGATCGACGTCGATCATCAACAGGGCGATTCCGCGGGTTTCCCCGGCGGTTGCGGCCAGGGCGGAATCCAGGGCGCGGCGGTTGGCCAAGCCCGTCAGGGCGTCGGTTTCGGACAGGACGGTGAGCACCCGCCGGTCCTGCTCCAGGCCGGCCGAGCGCAGGATCTCGCGGAGCGAAACCAGGTAGGCCCGCCGCCGGACCCCTTCGATCTGGTGGTTGCCGTAGAGCACGAAGAAGCTGCCGGTCAGGGTCTGGAAGGCGAGGCAGAGGGCGAGTTCGGACGAGAGGTCCGAGCGCAGCCCGATGCTGGCGAAGGACGCCGCCGCGCTGAGGCCGGTGAGGATGAGAGCGTGCGGGAATCTCAGCACCAGCATCATGGTGGCGAACACCATCATCAGCGGATACTCGATGTAGCAGACGGCGCTCACCGTCTCGCGCTCGAGGCTGAACAGCAGGATCGGCACCGCCGTCACCAGCAGCATCGTGGCGGTGACCATGCGCTCGCGTCGCGGACCCGACATCCGGGTCACCGACCAGGCCAGCAGCAGGCCGATCGGCGTGACCAGCAGCAGTCTCAGGCCCATCGCCAGGGGCAGCATGCCGGGCATCAGCAGCGCCGTCGTGAGATTGTAGGCGTTGTGGAACACGAGGCCGATCAGGATCGTGCGGCGCAGATGCAGCGCCCGCTCCCGGCCGGTGTCGATCTCGAAGCGGGCCGAGACGGGCCGCGAGAACCGCAGCAGCGTGCGGCTCATCGTCAGGTCGCCGTCGGCGACGTCACCGCGCGCACGGACCTGCGAGCCCCGTACCGAAGTCGGAAACCGAAAACGCAACCAATGAAACACGAATGGTCGATCCTGAGAGGAGCGAGGCCGCCGTCCGGCGCCCTCCTTATGTGGCCTATCGAACGTTGCCGAGGGGCGGGTGGACGCAAAGTCCCCCTCGTCCCCTCGCCTCATGCCTAGCGAAATCTGAATGAAGTCTCTGAAACCCGGATCTTGGCGGATGATGCCGGCGCCCTCGTCCCGATCCGGCCAGCGCCCACCCGCGACCCGCGGTCTCGCCCCCGGGAGGTCGGGCAAGCCTTGCGCTCGGGCGGCGCCTGTGCTGTCGCATGGGTTCCCCGTGGATGGGACGGCCGCCGCCGGACGATCCGCGCTTCCCCGTTAGTCTCCCGCCCCAGCCGTTTCGGCCGGACGCGGTAAGGAGCCGGCCCCTTGGCGATCACCCGTGACGACGTCCTGAAGGTGCTCTCGACCGTGACCGTGGACGCGGCCGGGACCACCCTGCCGGCCTCCGGCCGCCTGTCGCAGGTGGTGGTGGATCCGACCAACCGGGTCATGTTCTCGATCCTGATCGACCCGAGCGAAGCCGAGCGGTTCGAGCCGATCCGGCGCCGGGCGGAGGGCGCGCTCCTGGCGACACCGGGCGTCTCCGGCGTGTTCGCGAGCCTGACCTCGGAGCGCGGCCCGAACCAATCGGCCCAGACGCCGCCGCCGCCCCAGCCCCCCGCCTCCGGTCGCGCAGCGGCGGCCCCGCCGCCTCGCACCGGCCCGGCCCTGCCGGGCGTCCGCCACATCGTCGCGGTCGCCTCCGGCAAGGGCGGCGTCGGCAAGTCCACCACGGCCTGCAACCTCGCCCTCGCGCTCGCCGCGCAGGGCCTGAAGGTCGGTCTGCTCGATGCCGACATCTACGGACCCTCGGTGCCGAAGCTGTTCGGCCTGTCGGGCAAGCCCCGCGTCATCGAGGAGCGCCTGCTCGCCCCGATGGAGGGCTTCGGCATCAAGGTGATGTCGATCGGCTTCCTGATCGAACCCGAGACGGCGATGATCTGGCGCGGTCCGATGGTCCAATCCGCCATCACTCAGATGCTGCGCGAAGTCGCCTGGGGCGAACTCGACGTGCTGGTGGTCGATATGCCCCCCGGCACCGGCGATGCCCAGCTCACCATGGCGCAGGCGACGCCGCTTTCCGGCGCCGTCATCGTCTCGACGCCCCAGGATCTGGCCCTGATCGACGCCCGCCGGGGCGTCACCATGTTCCGTAAGGTCGCGGTGCCGATCCTCGGTGTCATCGAGAACATGGCGACCTTCATCTGCCCACATTGCGGCACTGCCTCGCACATCTTCGGGCATGGCGGCGCCCGCGCCGAGGCCGAGCGCCTGGAGGTGCCGTTCCTCGGCGAGGTGCCGCTGAACATGACCATCCGCGAGACCTCCGATGCCGGCCGCCCCGTGGTGGCGGTGGACCCGGACGGGCCGCACGCGCAGGTCTATCGCGGCATCGCCGCCAAGCTCTGGGCCAACCTGACCGGCGGCCCGGCCCCGCGCGCAGCCCCCCGCATCGTCATCGAGTAGGCCGATGCCACCGGTGCTGGGCGTCGTCCTCGCCGGAGGGCTCTCGCGACGCATGGGCGGCGGCGACAAGCCGCTGCGCCAGCTCGGCGGCCGCACCCTCCTCGACCGCGTGGTGTCGCGCTTGGCGCCGCAATGCGGGGCCGGCCTGATCCTCAACGCCAATGGCGACCCGGCGCGGTTTCCGGGGTTTCCCGGCACGGTCGTGCCCGACGGCGTTCCGGACCACCCGGGTCCCCTGGCCGGCATTCTCGCCGGCCTCGATCACGCGGCGTCCCACCATCCGGTGGTGACCCATCTCGCCAGCGTTTCGGGCGATGCGCCGTTCCTGCCCCTCGACCTCGTCGCCCGACTCGCCGACGCGGCCGAACCGGTCGGCACCATCGCGATGGCGGCCTCGGGCGCGCGCGAACACTTCACGGTGGCGCTGTGGCCGGTGGCCCTGCGGGCGGACTTGCGCGAGGCCCTCGTGGTGCGGGGCGAGCGCCGGGTCGGCGCCTTCCTGAGGCGCCACGCGGCCGTCGCGGTATCGTGGCCGGTGGAACCCTACGATCCGTTCGCCAACATCAATGCGCCGGAGGACCTGGTCGCGGCGGAGGCGGTCCTGGCCGACATGGCCGGGCCGTGATCGCCCGGCCGGTCGGCGACGGGACCGGGTGCGGCGGGAATTGAGGACGGACCCCGTAAAACGAAAGACGTGCCCGCGCTCTCGCGCGGACACGTCTTTCAAGATCGATCGTTCCCGAAGAAGCGTTCCCCAAGAACCGTTCCCCAAGAAGCGTTCCCCGAAGACCGGTCGATCCGGGTCGGATCAGGCGGCGCCGACGGTCGCCTTGACGATCTTGTCGGGGGTGCGCGGCGGCTCGCCCTTGTTCAGGGTGTCAACCACGTCCATGCCCTCAACCACCTTGCCCCAGACGGTGTACTGCTTGTCGAGGAAGCGGGCATCGCCAAAGCAGATGAAGAACTGCGAGTTGGCCGAGTGCGGGAAGTTGGTGCGGGCCATCGAGCAGGTGCCGCGCACGTGCGGCTCGGCGTTGAACTCGGCATTCAGGTCGGGGAGGTCGGAGCCGCCCGAGCCGGTACCGGTCGGGTCGCCGGTCTGGGCCATGAAGCCGTCGATGACGCGGTGGAACGGCACCCCGTCATAGAAGCCCTGTCCGGCGAGCGTCTTCAGGCGCTCGACGTGGCTGGGGGCGAGGTCGGGGCGGAGCCCGATCACGACGCGGCCCTTGGTGGTCTCCAGGATGATGGTCTCGGTCTCTGCCATGGGTCTAGACTCCTTGTCCCTTGGGTCCTTGGTAGATGAAGCGGAGCGCGATGGGGCGCCCCGCAATGGCCGCGCCGAGGGCGGGGGTGATCCGGGCCGGCGTGCAGCGCCGGATCGCCGCCAGAGTCGCATCGGTGAGGATGCGGTCGGCACGGGTATCCAAATCCTGCGTCGCGTAGGTGACGCGCGGCGCGCCGATGACGCTGCCGTCGCGCCGGAGCGCGAAGCGGGTCGTGATCTCGGCGCGCCCCAAACCCGTCAGCCCCTGCGGGATTTTCCAGCAGGCGGCGAGGACGGGATACAGGCTTCGGAGCGTATCAGCAGGTGGGCGCGCGTCCGCCCGGCCCGGGACCGGCACCCGGACGGTGCCGCGCAGGGTTTCGGGAAGGCTCAGCGGGCCGGTCGACGGGGCGGCCTGCGCGACGGCCGAGACCGTGAGCGTGGCCGCTCCGATCAGGGCGCTCCGCAGGCCGCCCTGCCGCACCTTACTTGGCCCCCTGTGCCATCTGCATCTTCACGATCTTGTCGGGGTTCTGGACCGCGCCGCCGGGCGCGCCCGGGGCGGCCTTCTTGATCGCGTCGACGGCCTCCATCCCGGAGGAGACCAGCCCCACCACCGTGTACTGGCCGTTCAGGAACGGCGCGTCGCCGAGGCAGATGAAGAACTGGGAATTGGCCGAATTCGGGTCCGACGAGCGGGCCATTCCGACCGTGCCGCGACGGAACGAGGCCTGCGAGAACTCGGCCGGAATGTTGGGCAGACTCGAGCCGCCGGTGCCGTTGCCCTTCGGGTCGCCGGTCTGGGCCATGAAGCCGTCCATCACCCGGTGGAACTTGAGGCCGTTGTAGAAGCCCTGCTTGATCAGGGTCTTGAGCTGCGCCACGTGTTTCGGCGCCAGCTCGGGCCGCAGCTCGATGGTGACGCGGCCGTCCTTGGTGTCGAGGTAGACGGTGTTCTCGTCCGCCGCCCGCGCCGCCGGTGCGGTCGCCAGCAGGCCGGCCACGGCCAGAAGGGCGACCCGGCGGTTGAGTCCGAAAGTCTTTTTGCCAGAAGTCATGAGAATCAGCGGTCTCTCGTTGGACGTGACGGAGGGAATCAGTGGCGTTCAGGCCGTGCCGAAGCGCTGCGCGAGGCGCGTCGCCACCACCTGCGGCACGAACGGCGAAACATCGCCCCCCATGGCGGCGATCTGGCGGACCAGGGTGGCGGTGATGGGCCGGACGCCCGTAGACGCAGGCAGGAACACGGTCTGCACCTCCGGCGCCATGGCGCCGTTCATGCCCGCGAGCTGCATCTCGTAGTCGAGGTCGGTGCCGTCGCGCAGGCCGCGGATGAAGACGCTGGCGCCGACCCGTCGCGCCGCCGTCACCGCGAGGTCGTCGAAGGTCACGATCGTCAGCGCCGTGCCCTCGGCCTCGGCCAGGGGCTCGCAGGTGAGGCGCAGAAGCTCCGCCCGCTCCTCAGGCGAGAACATCGGCGCCTTGCCGGGATGCACACCGATGGCGATGACGAGGGTGTGCACGAGCCGGCACGCCTGACGGATGACGTCGAGGTGTCCGTTCGTGACCGGGTCGAACGAGCCGGCATAGAGGGCGGTGCGGATCATCGCGGCCCGGGGTAGAGCATTTCGTCTCGAAACGGAACCTCCGGCCCGGAGGGAACCCCTCAGTCGGGAAGGAAGCCCTCAGCCGCGAAGCAACCCCTCAGCCCGGAAACGACACGGGCGGGTCCTCCGCCGAAGGCCCGCCCGTGTCGATCGTGGCCGTGCGCCGTGGCCTACGCGGCCTCGTCGCCGCCCTCGGTCTCGTCCTCGCCCTCAATGTGCTCCACCGACACGACCTTCTCGGTCTTCTCGGTGTTGAACACCGTCACGCCCTGCGAGGCGCGGCCGACGATGCGGATGTCGTCCACCGGCACCCGGATGAGCTGGCCGCCATCGGTGACCAGCATGATCTGGTCGGAGGGCTGGACCGGGAAGGAGGCCACGAGGTTGCCGTTGCGGGCATTGACCCGCATGGCCGTGATGCCTTTGCCGCCGCGGCCCGAGGTCCGGTATTCGTAGGACGACGTCCGCTTGCCGAATCCGCGCTCCGACAGCGTAAGCACGAACTGCTCGTTGGCGCCCATCTCGTTGTAGCGATCGAGCGAGATCGCGCTGGCCTCTGCGACGCCCTCCTCCGCCTCGGGGCTCGTCGTCTCCTCGCCCTCGACGCCGTCGCCGATCACAGCGCGCCGCATCTTCAGGTAGCCGGCGCGCTCCTCGGGGCTGGCGTCGAAGCTGTTGAGGATGGTCATCGAGATGACGCGGTCGTCCTTGGCCAGGTTGATGCCGCGCACGCCGGTGGAATCGCGGCCCTTGAAGACGCGGACATCCTCGACGGGGAAGCGGATGCACTGGCCCGCCTGGGTGGTGAGCAGCACGTTCTGGTCGGCGCGGCAGATCTCCACGTGGACGATGTGGTCACCCTCATCGAGCTTCATGGCGATCTTGCCGGCGCGGTTCACCTGCACGAAGTCCGAGAGCTTGTTGCGCCGGACCCCGCCGCTGGCGGTGGCGAACATGACGTCCAGGGTCTCCCAGGAGGCCTCGTCCTCCGGCAGCGGCATGATGGTGGTGATGCGCTCGGTGCCGGCATCCATGGACAGGATGTTGACCAGCGCCTTGCCGCGCGCGTTCGGCGCCGCCATCGGCAGGCGCCAGACCTTCTCCTTGTAGACCTGGCCCTGGTTCGAGAAGAACAGCACCGGCGTGTGGGTGTTGGCCACGAACAGGCGGGTGACGAAATCCTCGTCGCGGGTCGCCATGCCGGAGCGGCCCTTGCCGCCGCGGCGCTGGGAGCGGTAGGTCGAGAGCGGCACGCGCTTGACGTAGCCCGCGTGGGACACGGTGACGACCATGTCCTCGCGTTGGATCAGGTCCTCGTCCTCGACGTTGGCGTCCCAGTCGAGGATCATGGTCCGGCGCGGGGTGGCGTAGGCCTCGCGGACCTCGGCGAACTCGTCCTTGACGATACCCATGATGCGCAGGCGCGAGCGCAGGATGTCGAGATAGTCGGCGATCTCGTCGGCGAGCTTCTTCAACTCGTCGCCGATCTCGTCGCGCCCGAGGGCGGTCAGGCGCTGCAGGCGCAGGTCGAGGATGGCGCGGGCCTGGACCTCGGACAGGCGATAGGTGCCGTCGTCCGACACCCGGTGGCGCGGATCGTCCACGAGGGCGATCAGCGGCGCGATGTCGTGGGCCGGCCAGTCGCGCGCCATCAGCGCGTCGCGGGCGCTGTTGGGGTCGGGCGAGGTCCGGATCAGGCGGATCACCTCGTCGATGTTGGCGACCGCGATGGCGAGGCCGCACAACACGTGGGCGCGCTCGCGCGCCTTGTTGAGGAGGAACTTGGTCCGGCGGGACACCACCTCTTCGCGGAAATCGATGAAGGCCTGGAGCAGGTCCTTCAGGTTCATCAGCTCGGGGCGGCCGCCGTTCAGCGCCACCATGTTGCAGCCGAAGGACGATTGCAGCGGGGTGAAGCGGTAGAGCTGGTTGAGCACCACGTCCGCCATGGCGTCGCGCTTGATCTCGACCACGATGCGCATGCCGTCGCGGTCGGATTCGTCGCGCAGGTCGGAGATGCCCTCGATGCGCTTCTCCTTCACCAGCTCGGCGATCTTTTCCATCAGAGTCGCCTTGTTCACCTGATACGGGATCTCGGTGAAGATCAGCGCCTCGCGCTCCTTGCGCAGCTCTTCCACGTGGGACTTGGCCCGCATGATGACCGAGCCGCGCCCCGTGGCGTAGGCCTGGCGCGTGCCGGCCCGTCCCAGGATCGAACCGCCGGTGGGGAAATCGGGGCCGGGCACGATCTCGGTGAGCTGCTCGATCGACAGGCCGGGCTCGTCGATGAGGGCGACGCAGGCGTCGATCAGCTCGCCGAGATTGTGCGGCGGGATGTTGGTGGCCATGCCCACCGCGATGCCGCCGGCGCCGTTGACCAGCAGGTTGGGGAAGCGGGCCGGCAGGACGGTCGGCTCCTCGCGCGACTCGTCGTAGTTCGGCTGGAAGTCGACGGTGTTCTTGTCGATATCCGCCAGCAGCGCGTTGGCGGGCTTGGCGAGACGCGACTCGGTGTAGCGCATGGCCGCCGCCGGATCGCCGTCGACGGAGCCGAAATTGCCCTGCCCGTCGATGAGCATCAGGCGCATCGAGAAGTCCTGGGCCATGCGGACCAAGGCGTCGTAGATCGATTGGTCGCCGTGCGGGTGGTAGAGACCGATCACGTCGCCGACGATGCGGGCCGACTTGACGTATTTGCGCTCGGGCAGGTGCCCGCTCTCGTAGGCCGCGTAGAGGATGCGCCGGTGCACCGGCTTGAGGCCGTCGCGCGCATCCGGCAGCGCCCGGCTCACGATCACGCTCATGGCGTAATCGAGGTAGGAGCGCTTCATCTCGTCGGTGATGGAGACGGGCTTGATATCGGAGGCGGGCGGCGGCGTGCCGGCGCCCGGAAGTTCGTTGTCTGCCAAGGTCTTCGGTCTCTGCTGATACGAAGGCCCGGAGCGTCGGCGGCGCCGGTCAGGCGCGCCCGCTCACGGGATGTGTGTGCGCATCACCGGCGATCGGGCCGGGCCACGCATGGTCCTGCCCAAAGCCATAGCGCATTTCGATGGCGCAGGCCACCAAATCAGCCTTAACCCTCTGGCAGCCAACGGTTTGCGCAGGCGTCGCCCAGGACGCTTTCGTGCGGGGGTGGCGAGAGACGGCCGTCCGCCGAACGCGAACGGGCGCGACACCCCCGGTGCCGCGCCCGTCAGCCGCCGCGAGGGCTCGGCTGATCCGTGAGGGACGATCTTCGGTACGGCGCGTGGCCTTGAAGACCTTGGCCCGGGAGTCTTCCGTTCTCGTGTGTCTGGTCGGGATCACCGGTTTCCCCTGATCCCTGACAAACTCTAGAACGGGATATCGTCGTCGAGGTCGAAGTTCGGCTTGGAGCCGCCGCTGCCCCCACCCGATGCGGGCCGGCGATCGCCGCCGCCACCGGACGAGCGGCCGCCGCCGGCACCGCCACCACCGCCGTAATCCCCGCCCCGGTCGCCGCCGCGTCCGCCACCGCCGCCGAAATCGCCGCCGCGGCTGATCTGGCCGCCGCCCTCTTCGTCCATGCCCATCTCGCCGCCGCCGCTGCGCCCGTCGAGGAGCGTTAGCTCACCGCGGAAACGCTGCAGCACCACCTCGGTGGTGTACTTCTCGGCGCCGGATTGGTCGGCCCATTTGCGGGTCTGGAGCTGGCCCTCGATATAGACCTTCGAGCCCTTGCGCAGGTACTGCTCCGCCACGCGGGCGAGATTCTCGTTGTAGATCACCACCGAGTGCCATTCGGTCTTCTCCTTGCGCTCACCCGACATCTTGTCCTTCCAGGACTCGGATGTGGCGATGCGCAGGTTCACCACCGGATCGCCGGAGGCGAGGCGCCGCGTCTCGGGATCGCGCCCGAGATTGCCCACCAGGATCACCTTATTCACGCTGCCGGCCATGCCGCTCTCTCCTACCGATCGATCTCACGATGCGCCGCAGCTCCGGGACCCGTCCTCCCGGCGGCCGCGATGTCGCCTTTCATGAGCTTCCGAACGGCTCCGGGCAATCGCGGCCAGCGAACTGTCCCCGTGACTCTCACGGGATTCGCGCAGGTTCACGTTCTATATTTGTTCTCATCTTTTGGCAAGGCGCATCGCGGGGATGCGCCTTGCCCTCGGCCTCACCCGAGGCGCACGAGGAGCTTGCCGAAGTTGCGCCCCTTCAGCAGGCCCGCGAAGGCGTCGGGGGCGTTCTCCAGGCCGTCGACGATGTCCTCACGGTGGACGATCAGCCCGTCGCGGAGCCAGCTGCCGACCTCGGCGAGGAAGTCCCGCTCCTGGGCGGCGAAATCCCAGACGATGAAGCCCTGGACGTGCAGGCGCTTCGACAGGATCGCCCGCATTAGCAGCGGGATCCGGTCCGGCCCGGGCGGCAGTTCGGTGGCGCTGTAGCCGGAGACGAGACCGCAGACCGGGATACGCGCGAAGGTGTTGAGGAGCGGCAGCACCGCATCGAACACCGCCCCGCCGACATTCTCGAAATAGACGTCGATGCCGTCCGGGCAGGCGGCCGCCAGGGCGTCGGGGAAATCCTCGGCCCGGTGATCGAGGGCGACGTCGAAACCGAGGGTCTCGCGCAGATAGGCGCATTTCTCGGGGCCGCCCGCGATGCCCACCGCCCGCGCGCCCTTGCGCTTGGCGATCTGCCCGACGAGGGAGCCGACCGGTCCAGCGGCGGCGGCCACCACCACGGTCTCGCCGGCCTTGGGCTGTCCGATGTTGAGGAGGCCCGTATAGGCGGTCATGCCGGGCATCCCGAGGACCCCGAGGGCGGTGGTCACGGGGGCCGCTTCGGGATCGAGCTTGCGCAGGCCCTCACCCGCCGCGGTATAGAAATCCTGCCAGCCGCCGAACCCCACCACCCATTCGCCGACGCGGTAATCGGGATGGTTCGAGGCCGCGACCTCAGCCACGGTGGCCCCCACCATGGTGTCGCCGATCGCGACGGGCTCGGCATAGGATTTCGCCGCGCTCATGCGGCCGCGCATGTAGGGATCGAGGGAGAGATAGCGGTTGGCGAGCAGCACCTCGCCGGCCTGCGGGGTCGGCATCCGTGCCTCTTCCAGGCGGAAGTGCGACGCGTTCGGTTCGCCGTGCGGGCGGGCGGCGAGGACGATGCGGCGATTGAGGGTGGTCGCAGGAACGGCGGTCATGGCGTCTCCGGGGATTCTCATGCCTGCGCGATGGCGGGCGAATCGACGAACGGGTGAGTGGGCCAGAAGGTGGGCACGGCCGGCCCGGCATGCAGTCAACAACGCGGATGGCAGACATGGCGGAAGAGCCGGCAACGCGGAAAAACGGGCAACGCGGAAAATGGGCAACGCGAAAGAACAGAAAACGTCGATGAATGCGCAACGCGGTTCCATGAACGAGAACGGGGGCCGGATTGCGAAAATGGATGCAGCGGGGCGAAGACGACGCGTCGAATCGACCGCACGAACCGGGCGCCGGGTTCCGCGCGGGGCGGTTGCGCGTTGTCCGATCGGAACGCTCAGGCGGGAGGACGCGGATGCGGCTGGGGTTGATGATCGGTGCGACGCTGCTGGGGATCGGCGCGGCGGAGGCCGCAGAGGATGCGCTGGCCCGGTATCGCTGGGTCTCGCGGGTTCTAGTGCTCTCGGCGCCCGACGCCGCCGATCCGAACCTCGCCGCGCAGCGCGCCATTCTGGCGAAGGCCGCGCCGGGTGTGAGGGAGCGGGACCTGGTAACCCTGGAGGCCATCGGCGACACCCCGGAGGCCCATCGGCTGCGCGGCGCACTCGGTTTGCCGGGCGGTACGTTCCGGGTCGTCCTGGTCGGTAAGGACGGCGGGGCGAAACGGACCGACTCATCTCCGCTGGCGGCCGGTGCGCTGTTCGACACCATCGACGCGATGCCCATGCGCCGCGACGAGCGGCGTCGCTGAGGTGATGCGCCGCGACGAGCGGCGTCGCTGAGGTCAAGCGCCGCGACGAGCGGCGTCGTTAAGATGGAGCGCCGCGACGAGCGGCGTCGCTGATCGGCCGGAAATCCGTCGCCCAACGAAAAAGGGCCGCACGCAGCGGCCCTTTCCGTGTCGCCGGAACGGCTCAGTAGCAGCGCTCGATCAGCACCCGGCGATAGCCGTAAGGCGTCCAGCGCACGCGCGGGACAGTGTAGCAGCCGCCGCCGTAGCCGTAATCGTAGGCCCCGTAGCCGACGGGGGCGTAGCCGTAGCCGTAGCCCGGGCCGTAGCCACCGTAGAGACCGCCGGCGGCGAGACCAAGGCCGACGCCGAGACCCAGGCCGCCGAGACCGTAGCCGAAACCGCGTCCATAGCCACGGCCGTAATAGCCGCCGCGATAACCACCGAAGCCGCCGCGGTAGCCGCCGAATCCGGCATGGCGGTATCCCCCGAAGCCGCCGCGATAGCCGCCGAAGCCACCCCGGAAACCGCCGCCGCCAAAGCCGCCCCGGAACCCACCGCCGCCGAATCCGCCGCCGTGGAAACCACCACCATGGAAGCCGCGGGCCTCGACCGTGGCCGGGATCATCGCGAGGGCGCCGATCATGGCCGCAGAGGCCAGAACCACTCGTTTCATCGCAGGATACTCCGAGAGAATCGAAAACAGTCCCCTTATGACTGAGAACGCCGTGGCACCGGAAACGGTTCAGGTGCGTTGCATCCCTCCCGCTTTCGTGAAACCCACCTCCGCCCGTCGCCCGCGTGCGGGCGCACTTGACCCATTGCCCGCGTGCGGGCGCTCTTGAAATCAGCGTCGGTTTCGGGCGAGGAAGCGGGCCACCGCCGCGATCCCTCGGCGCGCGGTCGGCGGACATGCGGGATGATGATGGTTCAGGGTGTCGCGCGGGCTCGCCTTGGGACGAGCCGTTCTCCGGGTCAGGTCCGGACCCTGATCCGCGCCGCCTGCCTCGGCCTCGCGCTGACCGGCACGGCATTCGCCGCTCCGGCCTCCCCTCCCAAAGCGGCGTCGGTCCCTGCCCCGGTCCCTGCCCCGGTGTCCTCCGCGGTGTCGGCACCTTGCCGCGCCGTCCTGGCGGAGGGCGAGACCTATACGGTGTGCACGGTCGACCTGCGGCGTGAGCGGGTGCGCCTGTTCTGGCTCGGGGCGGACGGCCTGCCCTATTCCTCGCTCTCGACTCTGGCGGAGAAGCAGGGCGCGTCCCTCCGCTTCGCCATGAATGCCGGCATGTACGACAAAGGTCAGGCCCCGGTCGGGCTCTACATCGAGGACGGGCGCGAGCTGAAGGGCGTCTCCACCGCCAACGGGCCGGGCAATTTCCATCTCAAGCCGAATGGCATCTTCTGGGTGAAGGGCGACCGGGCCGGGGTGATGGAGACGGGCCGCTACCTGCGCAGCCCGCCCAAGCCCGATTTCGCCACGCAATCCGGCCCGATGCTCGTGGTGGACGGGCACATCCATCCCAAGATCTCCGCCGACGGCCCGAGCCAAAAGATCCGCAACGGCGTCGGGGTGCGCGACGACGGGCGCACCGCCGTGTTCGCGATCTCGGAGCGTCCGGTGAGCTTCGGCGCCTTCGCGCGCCTGTTCAAGGACGGCCTGGGCTGCCGCAACGCGCTGTTTCTCGACGGCAGCGTGTCGAGCCTCTATGCCCCGTCGATGAAGCGCCAGGACATCAGCCGCCCCCTCGGCCCGATGGTCGGAGCGGTGGCGCGCTGACCTCCGGCCTCAGGCATCGTCCTCGCGGCTGAAGACCTCGCCCTCCTCCGCCAGCCGTGCATCGGCCTCATCGCTGCGAAGGATCTGGTCGTCACGAAGAATCTGGAGGGCGCGGTACTGCTGGAGCAGGCCGCGCAGGCGGATGTTGGCCTCGGTGCAGTCGGCCGGCTCCGGGCTGTCCGCCGCACAGCCCGCGATGGTCTCGTCGGTCTGCCGCTCGATGACCGCCCGATCGGCCGCGCTCGCGGCGTCGAGGTCGCCGAAGCCCAGCTCCAGCGCGATCAGTTCGGCGATCTCATGCCGCTTGTCCTCGATCTCGGACATGTCCCCTCCCGGGTTGCTCTCCGTCCTAGAGAACGGTCAGGGCGGTCAGGTCGATCCAGGCCTCCTGCTCGTCGCCATCGACGTCGCCGTCCACGAACCAGCGGCACAGGGCCCGGTCCCCGTCCAGGGCCACCACCGTCATGGTGGCCTCGTTGTCGTCGGATGCGACGTAGTCGCCGACCTTGATCGCCACGGCTCGGGTCTCCACGGAACGCCTCCTCGCCTCTGTGATGGATGAGTGTCAGGCCCGCCTGGCCCGTTTGCCGAAGGCGACCGAGAGGCGCGCGCGCACGCCCTCGGGGATCTCGGTGCGTGATTCGATCCGCACGCAGGGCATCTCGGCCCCAATGGTGCTGCGCGGGTCGAAGTCGAAGCGCATGTGGCGCAGGCCGAGTTCGAGGCCGGTGACGCCGTCCGACTGGGTCAGGTCCTCGCCGAAGACCTCGATCAGCGGCCCGTCCGGATCGCCCTTCTCGATCTGGATGATGAAGTAGCCCGCCGGTTCCTCCTCGTCGTCGGCCCCCGAGATCAGGGTGATGCCATTCTCAATGTCGAGGCGGACCCGCTCCACCGCGAAGGTCGTGACGTCGTCGTCGTCCATGCCGTGTGTCTCTCGCGAAACGCCCGCCGCGGCGGGGTGACAGAAGGGAAGCGGCCGAGGGCCGGGAGGTTTCGCCGGGCTCGCTCAGCGCTGTCCGTGCCGGGTATCGGTGAAGAGGTCCTTGAACTGACGCGGCTGCGAACGCCAGTACTGCCGGGGCGCCCGCACCTGCGCGCCGAGCTCGGCCGCCGCGTGCCAGGGCCAGCGCGGGTTGTAGAGGAGGGCTCGCGCCAGCGAGACCGCGTCGGCTTTGCCCTCCTTGAGGATCGATTCGGCGTGGGCCGCCTCGGTGATGAGCCCGACCGCGATGGTGGTGAGACCGGTCTCGGCCTTGATCCGCTCGGCGAAGGGCACCTGGTATCCCGCCGAGAGCGGGATCTGCTGGCGGGTGGAGAGGCCGCCAGTGGAGACGTGGATCGCCGCCGCGCCCCGGCGCTTCAGGGCATGGGCGAATTCCACCGTCTCCTCCAGGGTCCAGCCGTCCTCGACCCAGTCGGTGGCCGAGACCCGCATCCAGACCGGCTTGCCGGCCGGCACGACCTCGCGCACCGCCTCGAAACATTCCAGGGGAAACCGCATCCGGTTGGTCAGCGAGCCGCCATACTGGTCGGTGCGCTGGTTCGAGAGCGGCGACAGGAACTGGTGCAGGAGGTATCCGTGGGCGCCGTGCAGTTCGAACCCGTCGACGCCGAGGCGCAGGGCGCGCCGCGCGGTCTCGACGAAGCCGTCGCGGATGCGCTTCAGCCCCTCCGAATCGAGGGCGTGGGGCGCGACCTCGCCGTCCCCGTGCGCCAGGGCCGAGGGGCCTTCCGTGCGCCAGCCGTCCGGAGCCTCCGGGTCGATCTGGGCGCCGCCGTCCCAGGGGGCGCGACTGGAAGCCTTGCGGCCCGCATGGTTGATCTGGATGGCGATCGGCACCGGCGCATAGCCCCGAACCGCATCGAGGACGCGGCCGAGCGCCCGCTCGGTCTCGTCGGAATAGAGCCCGAGGTCGGTGGGCGAGATGCGGGCCTCCGGCGAGATCGCGGTCGCCTCCAGGGTGAGGAGGCCGGCGCCCGACATCGCCATCTGGCCGAGATGCATCAGGTGCCAATCGCCGGCCTCGCCCGCATGGGCCGAGTACTGGCACATCGGCGCGACGATGATGCGGTTGTCGAGGGTGAGGTCGTCGAGGCGCAGGGGCTCGAACAGGCGGGCATTCATGCGGGGCTCCGGCTTGGATGCATGCTGGCTGGGCCACGGGCCTGGCTGCATGCGCGGCGGCGTCCCCGCATAGGTGGCGCGCCGGCGCGCGCTTGGCTACCCGCCCGATCGGTTCCCCTGCCCCGTTCCGCCTCCTCCGATCCCCCGGCTCTTCAGGCTGGCGCCGATCTCGTCGAGGACGCCGGCATCGTCGATGGTTGGCGGCGTCGTCCAGGGCTCGCCGTCGGCGATGCGCTTCATGGTTCCGCGTAGGATCTTGCCCGAGCGCGTCTTCGGCAGCCGCTGCACGGTGAGCGCCAGCTTGAAGGCCGCGACAGGGCCGATCTGGTCGCGGACCAGGGCCACCAGCTCGGCCTCGATCGCCGCCGTCGACCGGTCCACGCCCGATTTCAGCACGACGAAGCCGCAGGGCTGCTCGCCCTTCAGGGCGTCGCGGATGCCGATCACGGCGCATTCGGCGACGTCCGGGTGGCTCGCCAGCACCGCCTCCATGCCGCCGGTGGAGAGCCGGTGCCCGGCGACGTTGATGATGTCGTCGGTGCGCCCCAGCACGGTGACGTAGCCGTCGGAATCGACGATGCCGGCATCCGAGGTGTCGTACCAGCCCGGGAAGGTGGCGAGGTAGCTCGACCGGAAGCGCGCCTCCGAACCCCAGAGGGTCGGCAGGCAGCCCGGCGGCAGGGGCAGCTTCAGCGCGATGGTACCCATGGTGCCGGCGGGCACCGGCTTGCCGGCCTCGTCGAGGACCTTGAGGTCGTAGCCGGGCATCGGCACGCAGGCGCTGCCGTGCTTGACCGGCAAGGCTTCGAGGCCGACCGGATTGCCCGCGATGGCCCAGCCGGTCTCGGTCTGCCACCAATGGTCGATGACCGGTCGGCCGAGGGTGCGTTCGGCCCAGGCCACCGAATCGGGATCGGCCCGCTCGCCGGCGAGGAACAGGGTGCGGAAGGCCGAGAGGTCGTAGGCGCCGACCCGCTCGGCCCGCGGGTCCTCCTTCTTGATCGCCCGGAGCGCCGTCGGCGCGGTGAACAGGCAGGCGGCGCCGTAATCCGAGACCACCCGCCACAGGGCGCCGGCATCGGGCGTGCCGACCGGCTTGCCCTCGTACAGCACCGTCGTGCAGCCCTGCAGCAGGGGCGCGTAGACGATGTAGGAATGGCCCACCACCCAGCCGATGTCGGAGGCGCAGAAGTAGGTCTCGCCCGGCGCCACGGCGTAGAGGTTGGGCATCGACCAGGCCAGCGCCACGCAGTAGCCGCCGGTGTCCCGCACCACGCCCTTCGGCTTCCCCGTCGTGCCCGAGGTGTAGAGGATGTAGAGCGGGTCGGTGGCCGCCACGCTCACGCATGCGGCCTCCCGGCCCGCGGCGGCGGCCCGCGCCACCGTCTCGGCCCAGTCGTGGTCGCGCCCCGGCACCAGATCGGCCGGGCCCTGCGGGCGCTGGAGGATGAGGCAGGCGGCCGGTAGGTGGGTCGAGGCCGCCAGCGCCGCGTCGAGCAGCGGCTTGTAGGCGACGACGCGGCTCGGCTCGATGCCGCAGGAGGCGGCCAGCACCACCTTCGGGGCGGCGTCCTCGATGCGGATCGCCAGCTCGTTGGCGGCGAAGCCGCCGAAAACCACGGAATGGACGGCTCCGAGCCGGGCGCAGGCAAGCATCCCGAACAGGGCCTCGGGCACCATCGGCATGTAGATCACCACGCGATCGCCCCGCCCGACTCCGAGATCGCGCAGCACGCCGGCCAGCACCGCCACCGAATCGCGCAGCTCCGCGTAGGTGATTCGGCGCTTCGTGCCGGTGACGGGCGAATCGTACAGGATCGCCGCCTGGTCGCCGCGCCCGGCGGCGACGTGGCGATCGACGGCGTTGTGGCAGGCGTTCAGGGTCGCGTCGGGAAACCAGCGGCCATAGGCGCCGAGCGTCGGATCGAAGGCGCGGGTCGGTGGGCTGGCCCAGTCGATCGCCCGTGCCGCGTCGAGCCAGAAGGCCTCCGGATCGGCCAGCGAGGCCGCGTGGGTCTCTGCATAGCGGCCGGGCCGCGGGTTCGGGGCGTGAGGCGTGGCGTCCATGGCGTATCCTGCGGGCGACCGGTCGTGCGCGCCGGTTTGCCCGGCACTCTACCGGACTTTTCGCCGCCGGACTGCACGGTCCTGACGAACAGCGGCGCAGAGCCTCTTCCCAACGAAAGTCCCTTCCCAACGAAAACCGCCGCCCTGGAGACCAGCGGCGGCGGCGAACGCTCTAGAGACTACGAGGGAGGAACGGGACGGCCGCTAATGCAGCGCGTCGGTATCGGTTCGCAGGCGGTTCATCTCGTCCTTGAGGTGGAGCTTGCGTCTCTTGAGCTCTGCGATGCGCAGGTCGTTCGCCGAGGGTCGGACGGTGGCGTTGTGGATCTCCCGCTCGAGGGCTTCGTGCTTGCGGGCGAGCTGGGTCAGGTGCGTCTGCAGTGACATGAGCTGTGTCTCCTGTCTCGTTTCGACGGGGCCAGACTGGCATATGATCAGCCGGCTGTCGAAGGGTATCGACGGCCATGCTTGCTGGATTTTTGGCGTGATGAATTTTTGGCGTGATGGATCTTTGCGCAGGCGCGGGGTCGCGCCCGCGGATGGTTGTGCAGGAGCCCGGCCGGGTTCTTGCCGGGGCCGGCAGGCTGTCGCATGGTCCCCCATGACGGTGGCCCGGGACATCAGGTGCGATGGCGGTTCAGTTCGATAACGATGCCTCGGTGGAACCGGCCGACGAGTTGGCGCGGCTGAAGCAGGAACATCGCGACCTCGACGGGGCGATCGATGCCCTCGAACTCGGCGTGATCGCCGACCAGCTCCAGATCCAGCGCCTGAAGAGGCGCAAACTCTCCCTGCGCGACCGGATCTCCTATCTCGAGGACCAGATCACCCCCGACATCATCGCCTGACGACGGGGGTGCCTCGGCGTGCTGCCGCGATGGCCTGCTCCCTTGCGGGCGCGGCGTCGCTTTTGTATTCGGCGTTCCGGTAGCCTCGGCACGTCGCCCGGCTTGTCTCGCATGTGCGCGAAGGGATGTGACGACGATGGCGGGAGCCTCCCCGGTCGCGATCATCATGGGCAGTCAGTCGGACTGGGCGACCATGCGGCATGCGGCCGAGACGCTGGATGCGCTCGGCGTCGCCCATGACGACCGCATCGTCTCGGCCCATCGCACGCCCGACCGCCTCGTGGCCTTCGCCAAGGGCGCCAAGGCGGAAGGCTTCCAGGTTGTGATCGCGGGAGCCGGCGGCGCCGCCCACCTGCCCGGCATGACGGCGGCGATGACGTCCCTCCCCGTCCTCGGCGTGCCGGTCGAATCGAAGGCGTTGTCTGGCCAGGACAGCCTGCTCTCCATCGTGCAGATGCCGGCCGGCATCCCGGTGGGCACCCTCGCCATCGGGCGGGCGGGGGCGGTCAACGCCGCCCTGCTCGCCGCCGCCATCCTGGCTCTGACCGACGCGGACCTCGCCGCGCGGCTCGAATCCTGGCGTGCCGCGCAGACCGCCAGCGTCGCCGAAACGCCGCGCAACGATCTCCCCTGAAGCCTCGTGACCCTTGGAAAAGCAGCCCGTCTTGAGAAGTCCCCGTTCGTGACCGCACGCCCTCCCCTCCAGCCCGGCGCGACCCTCGGCATCGTGGGCGGCGGCCAACTCGGCCGCATGATCGCCCTCGCGGCCGCGCCTTACGGCCTCAAGGTCCACATCTTCGCCCCCGACGCCGACAGCCCGGCCTTCGACGTGTCGTCCGAGCGCACGGTCGCGGCCTATGACGACGTGGCCGCCCTGGCGCGCTTCGCGGCCAGCGTCGACGTGGTCACCTACGAGTTCGAGAATATCCCGGCCGAGGCCGCCGAAGCCCTGGCCGCCAAGGCGCCGCTGCATCCCAATGCCGCCGCCCTGGCGACGACCCAGGACCGGCTCACCGAAAAGCGCTTCATCAACGATCTCGGCATCGAGACCGCGCCGTTCCGGGCCGTCGACACGCCCGAGGACCTGACCCGGGCGCTGGCCGAGATCGGCCGTCCGGCGGTGCTGAAGACCCGCCGCTTCGGCTATGACGGCAAGGGCCAGCGCATGATCCGGGCCGAGGGTGACGCCGACGCGGCGGCGATTTTGGCCGACTTCAACGGCGCGCCCTGCATCCTGGAAGGCTTCGTGCCGTTCGAGGCGGAGGTCTCGGTGGTGGCCGCCCGCGGCGCCGACGGGGCGTTCGCGGCCTATGACCCCTGCGCCAACGAGCATCGCGACCACATCCTCGCGGTCACCCGCGTGCCCGCCCCCGGCATCGCGCCGCAGACGGAGGCCGCCGCCATCGGCATCGCCCGGCGCATCGCCGAGGCGCTCGACTATGTCGGCGTGCTGGCCGTCGAGATGTTCCTGGTGCCCCAGGCGGATGGCCCCGCTCGGGTCGTGGTCAACGAGATCGCCCCACGGGTTCACAATTCCGGTCACTGGACCATCGAGGGGGCGACCGCCTCTCAGTTCGACCAGCATGTCCGCGCGGTGTGCGGCTGGCCCCTCGGCGATCCGTCGCGGATCGGCGGCATGGCGGTCGCGATGCACAACCTGATCGGCGACGATGTCGAAGCGTGGGCCACGATCCTGGCCCGCCCCGGCGCGCATCTCCACCTCTACGGCAAGGGCGAGGCCCGGCCCGGCCGCAAGATGGGGCACGTCACCGAGTTGCTGCCGAAGACCTGATTCCGGCCCGAAACCGCGGCCCGTTTGCTACACCCGACCCCGGCCTGACCGGTCCGCGATGCTTTCGGAAGCGCGGCTTCCGGCGGGACATACCTTCGCCACATCCGAACGCTTGAGCGAGACCTGTCGCCGATTTTAAGCGCGCATTCACCGCGATGCGGGAGGGTGCCGGCGCACCCGGTTCCGCCCAGGCGGATGCCGGGCGGGGATGCGATCGATTCGGGGGCGGCATCGCGCGCGATGCCGGGGGGAGCGAGGACCATGACGGTTTTGAAGCTGCGGGCATCGAAGGCGGGGCTGATCGGGGCCACGGCGCTCGTGGCGGCCGCGTTGGCGGGCTGCGAGACCTATGGCGGCGGTGCCACCGCGTCGCGCCAGTTCGCCGTGCTCGAATCCGACCAGACGGGCGCCACCACGGTCAACATCGCCTCGCTCTCCGAGGTGATCCAGCGCAACCCGAACGACGCGGCCGCCTACGTGACGCGCGGCGCGGCCTATGCCCGGGCCGGCCAGTTCAACGACGCCATCGGCGACTTCACCAAGGCGGTGCAGATCGACCCGAACTCGGCCTCGGCCTACAACAACCGCGCGCTCGCCAACCGCCAGATCGGCCGCAACGACGCCGCGCTGCAGGATTTCTCGAAGTCGATCTCGGCCGATCCGAACTATGCCCCGGCCTATATCGGCCGCGCCAACGTGCTGCGCGCCCAGGGCGACCTGGACGGCGCCACCACCGACCTCAATCAGGCGATCCGCCTCGCGCCGGAATCGGCCGAGGCCTACCACGCCCGTGGGCTCGTCCGGCAGAAGCAGGGCCAGAACACCCAGGCCATCGCGGATTTCGACGCCGCCATCGACCGCAACCCCTTCGTGGCGGCGCCCTACGCCGCCCGGGGCCAGAGCCTGATCGCCACCAACCAGTACGACAAGGCGATCGAGGACTACAACGCGGCCCTCAACGTCAACAACAAGGACGCGACCTCCTGGGCCTATCGCGGCCTCGCCTACGAGAAGTCGAACCGCAAGAAGGAAGCGACCGAGAGCTACCAGCGCGCCGCGCAGATCGAGCCCGGCAACCCGATCGCCAAGCAGGGCCTCGGCCGCGTCCAGGGTGGCGTCGGGTCGCTGTTCAACTAAGGGCCGGCTGTTCAGTCCGGCGATCGGTCGGCGGCCATCGCCCGCAGATAGGCCGCGATCCCGGCCGCCAGGGCCTCGTAGTCCTGCAGGTGCACGCCGTCCGGCGGCACCGCCCGGGTGGTGAGCCCCGGTTCCCCGTCGCGCAGCTCCGCGAACGGGTCGAAGACCCGGCATCCGTGCCGGGCGCAGAGCCGCTCCAGGATCGCCGTGTAGGCGGCCACCGCCGCCGGATCGCGCCCCGTTCGCGCCTCCGGTCCGATCGGCGGCACGGCGGCGACCAGCACGCGATCCGCCTGCGCCGCCAGCCCGGTGACGATGCGCGCCACCGCCGCTTCGAATCCGCCGGACGTGCGCGTCGACAGGGGATCTGCCCGGCGCAGGATGTCGTTCGTGCCGACGAACAGCACCGCGATTCCGGCCCGGACCGGGAAGACCAACGCGTCGATCACGTCGGCATAGCGGCGGGCCGAGGTGCCGCCGATGCCGCCGTTGACCACGTCCGGCCGCCGCGCCAGCACGTCGCCGACAAGCTCGGCATGCGAGTTGCCCGCCAGGAACACGAAGCCTGGAGCCGCTTCCGCCAGCGCCGCGCGGATCGCCGGCAGGCGCTTGGCCAAGTGCGCGTCGGCGATCTCACGGTTCCGCCGCCCCGCCTCCGATGGCTCGGACCGCGTCCCGACGCCGAACACCGAAACGCCGAATGTCAGGGCGCCGAGCGCTGCGGCCCCGAGACCGCCGGCGAGCAACCGGCGTCGCGTTCCCCATCCCGGCCGGCCGTCATGGGACCCGCTCATCCGTTCTCCCGATGCCACACGCGCTCGCGATCACCGGCATCAGCCGCGAAAGACGGGCTCCCGGCAAGCCCAGCCAGCCTGTCTACGGTGTCAGGCCGCCTGGACCGTGGCGAGGAAGCCCGCGACCTCGGCCCCGAGCTGTTCGGACTGGCGCGACAGCTCGGAGGCGGCGGCCAGGACCTGGGACGACGCCGCACCGGTCTCGCCGGCGGCCTGGGTCACGCTGCCGATGCTGAGGGTGACCGAGTGCGTGCCCTGGGCGGCCTGGTTCACGTTGCGGACGATCTCCTGGGTGGCCGCCCCCTGCTCCTCCATCGCCGCCGCGACGCCCATCGCGATGCTGCGCAATTCGCCGATGGTCGCCCCGATGGTCCGGATCGACGCGACCGCCTGGCGGGTCTCACCCTGGATCGTGGTGATCTGATCGGAGATTGTCGCGGTGGCCCGGGCGGTCTGGGATGCGAGCTCCTTGACCTCGCCCGCCACCACGGCGAAGCCCCGGCCGGCCTCCCCGGCGCGGGCCGCCTCGATGGTGGCGTTGAGCGCCAGCAGGTTGGTCTGGGCCGCGATCCCGGAGATCAGGCCCACCACCGTGCCGATGCGCTCGGCGCCATCGGCGAGGCCGAGCATGATCGTGTCGGTGGCGGCGGCGTTCTCGGCGGCCCGCTCGGCCATTGCCGTCGAGCGGGCGACCTGGGCGGCGATCTCACCGATCGAGGAGGCCATCTCCTCGCTCGCGGCCGCCACGGTCTGGACGTTGGCCGAGGTCTGCCCGGCGGCCGAGGCGGCACGCGAGGCCTGGTCGGCCGTCTGGTCGGCGGTGCGGCTCATGGCCCACGCCGTCGCCTCCATCTCGGTGGCGGCGGAGGACAGACCATGGGTCAGCTGCGAGACCTGGGCCTGGAACGCCCGCGTGGCCGCGTCCAGGATTTCGGCCCGGCGCATCTTCGCCGTGCCCTCGACGGCCGCGGCGGCATCGGCGTCGCGCTTGGCGATCATCGCGTCCTTGAAGACCTGGACGGCGCGGGCCATCGCGCCGATCTCGTCCCGGCGGTGCGCCCCCGCGACGGCGGCATCGACATCGCCGCCCGCGAGGCGGACCATGGTGCCGGTCATGCCGCCGAGCGGGCGCACCACCAGGGCCAGCACGGTGTAGAGGCCGACCCCGATCGCGGCGGTGGCCAGGGCCAGCAGGACGAGGAGCGCCAGGCGCGACCCGTCGGACGCGGTCTCGGCCCGCTCGAACTCGGCCTGCGCCTCGCGGACCTGCAGGGCGGTGAGCCGGCTGAGGACGGCGTTGGCCTCCTCCATGCCCTTCACCAGCGCCGCATGGGTCGCCTCGAAATCCGGTGTGCCCCCGGCGGCGAGGCGGCGCAGGATGTCGGCCGCGACCGCGCCGTTGTGGTCGATGCGCCGCTGCATCTCGGCGGCGAGGTCCTTCTCCTCGGGCGTCAGGTAGGTGGCGAGATAGGCCGACCACTGCGTCCCGATGCTGCCGAGATCCGCCGCGATCTTCGCCTCCGCGCGGCTGGCCTGCCCGTGCCGGTTCCGGAGTTCGCGCGAAGTCGCCAGCAGGTCGTCATAGGCATCGCGGATCAGGCTGAACTGGCGCAGCGGCACGATGCGGTCGCCGAACACCGCGTTGAAGCTCTGGTGGTTGGCCGACAGGGCGAGATTGCCGATCCCCGATGCGGCGAGCAGCAGAAGCCCCATCACGCCGAGGAGCGTGACGAGGCGGCCTTTGATGGTGGTGAGCATGGGATGGCCTGCCGAAACGAACGTCGGGTGTCCGAAGCCCCGCCGCGTCGGCACAGGCCCGGGGTTCATGGAAGAACCTTCTCAAGCCCAGGTATCCGCCAAGGTATGAAGATCGACGTCGGTCCTCACGAGCAGCGTTTCACGGCCCATAAAAATCTTCGTGAGAAACTTCTGCCGTGCTTTCTCTGACGGCGCCGAGCACTGACCGACGTTTGTCTTCGGCCCGCCGATCTTGATCTTCGATGGTTTAAGAGATCTTCGCGTTCGCCCGCCGTGCGGCGCCCGATCCCTACGACGCAGCGGTGTCGGCCTGGCGGTGTTCGCACAGCATGCGGCGCACCGTTCCGGTGGCCGAGCGGTAGACCACGGTCTCGGTCTCGATCATGCCGGGCTTGAAGCGCACGCCCCTGAGCAGGGCGCCGTCGGTGACGCCGGTGGCCGCCACGATGACGTCGCCGCGGGCCATGTCGCGCAGCTCGTATTTCCGGTTCGGATCGCTGATGCCCATCCGGGCGGCGCGCTCGCGCTTGTCGTGGCTGTCGAGGATCAGGCGACCCTGCATGTGGCCGCCGATGCAGCGGAGCACGCCGGCGGCGATGACGCCCTCCGGCGCGGCACCGGTGCCGAGATAGATGTCGGCCCCCGTCGCGTCGGCATTGGCGGTGTGGATGATGCCCGCGATATCGCCGTCCGAGATCAGGCGGATGCCCGCCCCCGTGGCCCGCACGGCGGCCACGAGCTGCATGTGGCGCGGCCGGTCGAGGATGATCGCGGTGATCTGGGCCGGATCGACGCCCTTGTGCCGGGCGAGTGCCGCGATGTTGTCGGCCGGGCTGGCGTCGAGGTCGACGAGGCCGGCCGGATAGCCGGGCCCGATGGCGATCTTCTGCATGTAGACGTCGGGCGCGGCCAGCAGGGAGCCGGCCTCCGCCAGGGCCGTCACCGCGATGGCGCCGGGCATGTCCTTGGCGCAGAGGGTGGTGCCCTCCAGGGGATCGACAGCGATATCGACCTTGGGGCCGTGGCCGGTGCCGAGGCGTTCGCCGATGTAGAGCATCGGGGCGTTGTCGCGCTCGCCCTCGCCGATCACCACGGTGCCGTCGATGGGCAGGAGGTTGAGTTCGAGGCGCATGGCGTCGACGGCGGCCTGGTCGGCCTCTTTCTCGCGGCCCTGCCCCCGCAGGCGGGCCGCCGCGATGGCCGCGCGCTCGGTGACGCGCGCGAGTTCGAGCGTCAGCGAGCGAGCCACCGGCACGCGCGATTCCAAATTGCCACCGGACATGTGAGCCTCGCGCCCCTGCGCCTCTCTACGGGCGCTCCTTATGAACTAAAATGCGAGCGAGGCACGAAGTTTCGCCGCGAGCACGCACTTTATCGTCGTGGGTCCACACACCGTACCAAACCGGACGGAACCGTCGCTACTCGCGCTCGATCCGGATCAGCTGAGGCGCCTCGGCCAGCAACCCGTCCTGCGCGATGGCATCGAGGGCCGCCCGGATGGTGCCCTCGGTGGCCGCGTAGGTGATCAGCACCAGGGGCACCGGCTGCCCCGAGCGGCCGTGCGGGTCCTTCGTGGCGGCGCTCTCCGAGCGGCGCTGCAGGATGCTCTCGATCGAGATGTCGCGCTCGGCCATGCGGGTGGCAACGCCGGCCGCGACGCCGGGGCGGTCGTGCACGGTGAGGCGGATGTAGTAGCCGCCTTCGTGCCGCTGCATGGCGACGCGCTGCGACGGACTCAAGGCGGCCGCGGCCCGCCCAAAGGTCGGGCGCCGGGTGCCGGCGGCGATGTCGGTGATATCCGCGACCACGGCCGAGGCGGTGGCCTCGCCCCCGGCGCCGGGGCCGATCAGGGTGAGCTCGCCCACCGCGTCGGCGTCGATGGTGACCGCGTTGGTCACGCCCATGACCTGCGCGATGGCGGAGGATTTCGGCACCATCGTCGGGTGGACCCGCTGCTCGATGCCGCCGGCCGCCGCCTGGGCCACGCCCAGGAGCTTGATCCGGTAGCCGAGTTCCTCCGCCATGGTCAGGTCGAGGGGCTGGATCGCCGAGATGCCCTCGACCGAGACGCCCTCGGCGTCGATTTCGGTGCCGAAGGCGAGGCTGGTCAGGATGGCGAGCTTGTGCGCGGTGTCGAAGCCCTCGACATCGAAGGTCGGGTCGGCCTCGGCATAGCCCAGGGCCTGGGCGTCCTTGAGGCAGGCCTCGAAGGTCAGGCCCTCGCGCTCCATCCGGGTCAGGATATAGTTGCAGGTGCCGTTCATGATTCCGTAGACGCGCGACACGGCATTGCCGGTCAGGCCCTCGCGCAGGGCCTTGATCACCGGGATGCCGCCCGCGACGGAGGCCTCGTAGGCCAGGGCCACGCCCGCCGCCTCGGCCTGCCGGGCTAGGGCCGCGCCGTGCTTGGCGAGCAGTGCCTTGTTGGCGGTGACCACGTGCTTGCCGGCCGCGAGGGCGGCCTCGACGGTGGCCCGGGCCGGGCCTTCGGCACCCCCGATCAGCTCCACCACGCAATCGACCTCGCCCGAGCGCGCCAAAGCCACTGGATCGTCGAACCAGCTCACGCCCGCGAGGTCGAGGCCCCGGTCGCGGCCCTTGTCGCGCGAGGAGACGGCGGTGACGCGAATCGCCCGCCCGCTGGTCTGCCCGAGGGCTTCGGCCCGGCGGGCGACCATGCGGACGACGGCGGCGCCCACGGTGCCGAGGCCGGCAACGCCGAGGCGAAGGCTCTGTGTCATGGCTGTCTGTCCGTCACTCTGTCGCGCCGTGGACCTGCCGCGCCGGCGGTGAACCCGGCGGGGGTCTCGCGTCGATCGGCGGATGCGTGCGCCGCGCTCGACGCGGCCCGATCTTCTGCAACGAATTGTCGGGGGGCGCAACAAAACGGCGGTCCGCCGCCGTCCGTGCGGGTCACGCACCGCGCCGGCGGTAGCGGACGGCGGTGAGGGTCAGCCCGAAGAGCACGCCCGCGTTCAGGACATGCCACAGGGCATGGGTGCCCAGCGGCCAGACCGGGCAGATTGCCCGGTCCAGGGTGCGGAGGGTCAGCGACAGGCAGAACAGGGCCGCGATCCACAGGAGCGCCCGCCCGGCCTCGGCGCGGGCCGGGCCGAGGGCACAAGCCTGGGGCCGCAGCAGGCCGGCGGCGACGCCCGCCAGCGCCAGGATGGCCGGAAGGTAGGCGACCGAACCGTTGGTGAGCACCTCCGTCGAGCGCCCGGTGAGCGCGTCGAGGGCCGGCTCCAGGCCGAAGCCGAAGGCCGCGAAGGCCAGGGTGGCCAGGAGCGCGGGCGCGAGGCCGAGGCCGAAGAAGCGCCGCAGGGCGAGCAGGACGTAGCCGTGGATGAACAGCGCGATCGGGATCACGTCGGCCAGCAGCGACCAGCGCACCGCCAGGGTGTGGAACAGGAACGAGCCCAGGCCCACCATTGCCATCAGGGCGCCGAGGAGCAGCGCCGGTCCGTCGGAGCGTCCCGAGCGCCGAATCCGCCAGACCACGGCGGCGGAGGCGGCCAGGAAGGCCCCGTTCGACAGGGCGTTGACCGGCTCTGCCCAGAAGCCCGGATCGGACCGCTCGCAATAGGCGCAGATCGGTGCCCACCAGTCCCCGGCCATCCGGCCCTCCATCCCAGGCCTCGAGCCTTGCGCTCCGGGAACCTTGCCCGCTTCGAGCCTTGCCCGCCTCAAGCCTTGCCCGCCTCAAGCCTTGCCCGCTTCGAGCCTTGCCAGCCGGAAGCGAAGGCCCGATGACGGACCTTCGCGCGCAAACGCCCTCAGAGACCCCCTGCCCATGCGGATCGCCACCTGGAACGTCAACTCGATCAAGCAGCGCGTCGGGCACCTCGTCGGGTTCCTCGACGACGCCAAGCCGGACGTGGTCTGCCTGCAGGAGCTGAAATGTCAGGACGAGGGCTTTCCCCGGGCCGAGATCGAGGCGGCGGGTTACGCAGTCGAGACCCTCGGTCAGAAGGCCTATAACGGAGTCGCCCTGCTGGTCCGGGCACCGCTCGCCATGTCCGAGATCCGCCGCGGCCTGCCGGGCGACGACACCGACGAGCAGGCCCGCTACATCGAGGCGCTGATCTCCGGCGAGGGTGTGCGGCCGGTCCGGGTCGCCTCGATCTACCTGCCGAACGGCAACCCGGTCGACACCCCGAAATACCCCTACAAGCTCGGCTTTCTGGAGCGCTTGCGCGCCCACGCGCGGGCTCTGCGCGAGACCGAGGAGGCGCTGGTCCTGGCCGGTGACTACAACGTCATCCCGGAGCCCGAGGACGCCGCCGATCCCGAGGCCTGGCGCGCGGACGCGCTGTTCCTGCCACAGAGCCGGGCGGCGTTCCGCGCCCTCCTGGCCGAGGGCTTCACGGATGCGGTCCGCGCCTGCGATCCGCGGCCGGGCCTCTACAGCTTCTGGGACTACCAGGCCGGCGCCTGGAACCGGAATGCCGGCATCCGCATCGACCACCTGCTGCTCTCGCCTCAGGCCGCCGACCGGCTGGTCTCGGCCTCGGTGCAGAAGCACCTGCGCGGCCTGGAGAAGCCCTCCGACCACGTACCGGTGACGGTGGAACTCACCGACGCGTGAGCGAACGAACGGCTCCCCCGGGGGTTGGGCTACGCTGTCTCTATGCGCAGACGCTGCCCCATCCACCAGGAGAAACCCCCGCGTGAAACTCTACGGCACCGGTTATTCGCCCTACGTCCGCAAGGTCCTCGTCGCCCTGGCCGAGAAGCGCCAGGATTTCGAGCACATCCCGCTGTTCTTCCACGACACGGATCCGGCCTTCCAGGCGGCGAGTCCGCTCGGCAAGATCCCGGCTTTCGACGATGACGGCTTTCTGCTCGCCGATTCCTCGGCGATCCTGACTTATCTCGAAGCGAAGGTTCCGAGCCCGGCGCTGTACCCGACCGACGCCAAGGCGCTCGGCCGCGCGATCTGGTTCGACAAGTACGGCGACACCGAGATGTTCGACGTGATCATCAAGCCGTTCGCCAACCGGGTCGTGAAGCCGAAGATGCAGGGCAAGCCCGGCGACGAGGCCGCCGTCACCAAGGCGCTGACCGAGGAACTGCCGCCCATCTACGATTACCTGGAGGCGCAGATCGACGGGCCCTACCTCGTCGGTGATGCCTTCAGCATCGCGGACATCTCGGTGGTGACGGGTTTCCACAACCTGCATCTGGCGGGCGAGCGGGTCGATGCCGGGCGCTGGCCCAAGCTGGCGGCCTATGTCGACGCCATCCTGGCGCGGCCGTCCTTCGTCACCGCCCTGGCGGCGCGGACGAGCGCGAACTGACGGTTCCGCTCGAATTCGCTGCGGGATCCATCCGATCCCGCGCGGGTCAGCGGCGGCGGCGGGCCGAGCCGGTGACCTGCGCGCTGGCCTGGGAGGCCTGCTCCATCGCGGCGGCGCGGTCCTCCTCGCTCGCCGAGGCCCAGACCTTCTCGTAGAGGGCGACGATCCAGTCGTCCTTGCGCCCCTGTGCGGCGTCGCGGGCCATCGACAGCCACATCAGCCCGCGGGCGCGCTGGGCCGGTACGCCCTGGCCGTTGACCAGGAGTTGGCCCAGCAGGGCCTGGGCCGGGGCATGACCCTTCTCGGCGGCGAGGTTGAACCAGCGCGCGGCCTGGCGCGCATCGGTGTCGACGCCGGTGCCGTCGAGGTAGAGGCGGCCGAGATTGTACTGCGCGTTCGGGTCGCCGAAATACGAGGCGGCATAGTTGAACATGTCGTAGGCGCGCTCGGGATTCGGGCGCACGTAGGTGCCCTTGATCCCGTCGAGGAAGTAGGCCCCGAGCGCCGTGAAGGCGCTCGCGACCACGCCCGAGTTCTGGGCATCCGGCCCCTCGTCGGTCGGATCGTCGGCGATGCGCGAGAAGAACTCGAACGCCTTGAGGTCGTCGTGGGGCACGCCGTCGCCCTCCGCATACATGCGGCCGAGCTTCCACAGCGCCAGGGCATGGCCCTGGTCGGCGGCATATTCGAGGGCGCGGGCGGCGCCGACCTTGTCGCCGGCATTGTAGTCACGCACGCCCGTGCGCAGGGCCTCGCGGGCGCTGCGATAGTTGCCGGTCGGCACGGGTGTCCGCACGGTGGCGTCGAGCGCCATCGCCGGACCGGCGCCGAGGAACACGAGCCCCGCCGCCGCCGCGAGCCGACGGACGCGCAGCGCCAGCGGCCGATCCCGGGCGGCCCGGACCGGCCGCAGGGCGCGGCCGTGGGCTGTCCTAGATGTCCGCATAGGTGTGCGTCTCCTCGGCGCCGCCCGGATGGGTCACCGCGCCGTTCACCGCCGGACCGACGGTCTGCTGGTACTTCCACAGGTAGCCGGAGGTGGCCGAGTTGGTGCGCGGGGTCCAGGCGGCCCGGCGCTTGGCGAATTCCTCGTCGGTCACGGCCACGTCGAGCGTGCCCTTGATGGCGTCGAGGGTGATGACGTCGCCGTCCTGGATCAGGCCGATCGGGCCGCCGATCGCCGCCTCGGGGCCGACATGGCCGACGCAGAAGCCGCGGGTGGCGCCCGAGAAGCGTCCGTCGGTGATCAGCGCGACCTTGTCGCCCATCCCCTGCCCGTAGAGGGCGGCGGTGGTGGACAGCATCTCGCGCATGCCGGGGCCGCCCTTCGGACCCTCGTAGCGGATGACCAGCACCTCGCCTTCCCGGTAGGTGCGCTTCTGGACCGCCTCGAAGCAGGCCTCCTCGCCGTCGAAGACGCGGGCCGGGCCGGTGAAGACCTGCTTGTCCTCCGACATGCCCGCCACCTTCACGATGGCACCCTCGGGGGCGAGGTTGCCGCGCAGGCCGACGACGCCGCCGGTCGGCGTGAGGGGCGTGGCGGCGGAGCGGACCACGTCCTGGTCCGGGTTCCAATGCACCTTCTCCATGTTCTCCGCCATGGTGCGGCCGGTCACGGTCATGCAGTCGCCGTGCAGGAAGCCGTGATCCAGCAGCGTCTTGAGCAGGAGCGGGATGCCGCCGACCTCGAACATGTCCTTGGCGACGTAGCGCCCGCCCGGCTTCAGGTCGGCGATGTAGGGCGTCCGCTTGAACACCTCGGCGACGTCGAACAGGTCGAACTTGATGCCGCATTCGTGGGCGATCGCCGGCAGGTGCAGGGCGGCGTTGGTGGAGCCGCCCGAGGCCGCGACGGCGGCCGCCGCGTTCTCCAGGCTCTTGCGGGTGACGATGTCGCGCGGGCGGATGTTCTTGGCGATGAGCTCCATCACCTTCTCGCCCGCGGTCATGCAGAATCTGTCGCGGATCTCGTAGGGCGCCGGGGCGCCGGCCGAATAGGGCAGCGCCAGGCCGATGGCCTCGGAGACGGTCGCCATGGTGTTGGCGGTGAACTGCGCGCCGCAGGCTCCGGCCGAGGGACAGGCGACCTGCTCCAGCTCGTCGAGATCGTCGAGGGACATGTCGCCGACCGCGACCTTGCCGACGGCCTCGAACAGGTCCTGCACCGTCACCGGGCGACCCCGGAAGGAGCCGGGCAGGATCGAGCCGCCATAGATGAAGATCGCCGGCACGTTGAGGCGCACCATCGACATCATCATGCCGGGCAGGGACTTGTCGCAGCCGGCCAGCCCCACGAGGGCGTCGTAGGCGTGGCCCCGCATGGTCAGCTCGACCGAATCGGCGATGACCTCGCGGGAGGGCAGCGAGGCGCGCATGCCGGCATGGCCCATGGCGATGCCGTCCGTCACCGTGATGGTGCAGAACTCGCGCGGGGTGCCGTTGGCGGCCGAGACGCCCTTCTTGACCGCCTGCGCCTGGCGCATCAGCGAGATGTTGCAGGGCGCGGCCTCGTTCCAGCACGAGGCGACGCCCACCAGCGGCTGGTGAATCTGCTCGCGGGTGAGGCCCATGGCGTAGAGGTACGAGCGGTGGGGGGCGCGCTCGGGCCCCTCCGTGACATGGCGGCTCGGAAGCTTCGACTTGTCGGTTTTACGCGCGTCCATCGTGGTGTCTCGCCGCCCCGGCCTGATCCGCATGGGTGAGCTCGGGGCGACCGCGGACAGGTGGGTGCGTTCCGGGGAAACCCACGGCGCGCGGTCCCACCGGACCGTTTCTCGGAAAGCGTCTGAACTCCGCGGTAAAGCGTTGGGGGGACTATCGTTTACCGCGCTTGCTGAGGTGGTCCCGGTTTATGGCGGGATCGCGGCGGCGAAAGGGGTCTCCCAAGGCAAAGTCGGGATGCTTTCAGGGTGTTGCGACCCCGCCACAGCCACGCTTTGGTGCGGAAAACCTTCCGAACAACCTGCGCCCGCAGCGGTTTTCGCGCTCCGGCGTCTTGGCGGAGCTTGGCCGGGCCTTCAGGCGGGCGGCTGCCCCGTCGGGCCGGGCCCGAGCTTCGTCGGGTCCGGCGCCGCCTCCAGGGCCGGCCCGCTGCCGTCCTTCAGGGAAACGCCCGAGATCCCCAGGGCGAAGGCCTGGGTCAGCAGCCAGTCGAGCTTGAAGGCGGCCAGTTCGTGCGAGAGCCCGGCCGGGCGCACGTTCGAGATGCAGTTGCGCTCGGCATCCGAGCGCCCCACCCGCGGGCCGAAAGTGAGGTAGAGCCCGAGGCTGTCCGGCGAGGACAGGCCGGGCCGTTCGCCGATGATCACCACTACGGCGCGGGCTTTCAGCGCGGCGCCGATGCCGTCGCCGAGGGCGACCCGGGCTTGCGTCGCCACCACGACGGGGGCGAGGCGCCAGCCGGCGCGCGCGATGTGCGGCTGGAAGGCGGCGAGGAAGCCGGCCGCGCCCTCGTGCACCGCCCGCGCCGAGAGCCCGTCCGCGACCACCAGGGCGAGGTCGACCGGCCCGTCGCCCCGGGCCGCGAGGGCGGCCTGCGCCTCGTCCCCGAGGGCACGGCCGAGGTCGGGGCGGCGCAGGTAGGTCGCCCGGTCCGGCGCGGCGGAGGCCAGCGCCAGGGTGTCGAAGCCGAGCGCCGCGATGCCGGCCCTGACCGTCTCCCCGTCGAGGGGCGTGTGCACGGCGTCGCGGGCCTGGGCGTGGGCGAGGCCGAAGCGCAGCACCTCGCGGGTGGGCAGGCCGGACCCGACCCGTCCGAGGCCGATGCGGGCGGGGGTGAGCCGCGCGAGGCGGGCCCAGGGATCGGTGTCCGTCGCGGTGTGATCGTCGCTCATGCGGCCATCCCCCGATCGCCCAGGCCGGGGGCGGCGGCGATGAGGCGGGCGCTCGGCCCCTCCTGCAGCAGGGTGCCGTCCGCGTCGGTGAGCCCGATCTGCGCGAGCCAGGCCTCGAATTCCGGGGCGCGCTTCAGGCCCAGCACCTCGCGCAGGTAGAGCGAGTCGTGGAACGAGGTCGACTGGTAGTTCAGCATCACGTCGTCGGCCCCCGGAATGCCCATGACGAAGTTGCAGCCCGCCGTCCCCAGCAGGGTCAGCAGGGTGTCCATGTCGTTCTGGTCGGCCTCGGCGTGGTTGGTGTAGCAGACGTCCACTCCCAGCGGCACGCCCATGAGCTTGCCGCAGAAATGGTCCTCCAGCCCGGCCCGGATGATCTCCTTGCCGTCGTAGAGGTATTCCGGCCCGATGAAGCCCACCACGGTGTTGACGAGCAGCGGCCGGAACGGGCGCGCCACCGCGTAGGCCCGCGCCTCCAAGGTCTGCTGATCGATGCCGTGGTGCTGGCCGGCCGAGAGGGCCGAGCCCTGCCCGGTCTCGAAATACATGCAGTTGTCGCCGATTGTGCCGCGCTTGAGGGCCAGCGCCGCCTCGTGCGCCTCCCGGAGGATCGGCAGGGTCACGCCGAAGCTGGCATTGGCCCCTTGCGTGCCGGCGATCGACTGGAACACCAGATCGACCGGCAGGCCCCGGTTCATCGCCTCGATCGTGGTGGTGACGTGGGTGAGGATGCAGCCCTGCGTCGGGATCTCCAGGCGCCGGATCAGGTCGTCGAAGAGGCGGAGCAGTCCGCTCAGGGTCGAGACCGAATCGGAGGCCGGGTTCAGGCCGATCACCGCGTCGCCGCAGCCGTAGGACAGGCCGTCGAGGATCGAGGCGGTGATGCCGGCGGCATCGTCGGTGGGGTGGTTCGGCTGCAGCCGCACCGCGAGGCGCCCCGGCAGCCCGATGGTGTTGCGAAAGCGCGTGACCACCCGGCACTTGCGCGCCACCAGGATCAGGTCCTGATTGCGCATGATCTTGCTGACCGCCGCCGCGATTTCCGGGGTGATGCCCGGCGCGATCCGCGCCAGGGTCTCGGACGTGGCCGTGAGCAGGAATTCGCGAAAGTCGCCGACCGTGAGATGGGCGATGTCCGCGAAGGCCGGCACGTCGTGGGTGTCGAGGATCAGCCGGGTGACGTCGTCGTCCTCGTAGGGAATCAGCGGCCGGGCCAGGATCTCGCGCAGGGGCACGTCGGCGAGGCACCAGCGCGCCGCCATCTCCTCCTCGGCCGATTCCGCCGCCACGCCGGCGAGCCGGTCGCCGGAGCGCACCGGCGTCGCCTTGGCCATCAGGGTCGCGAGATCGGCGAAGACGTGGGTGCGTGGACCGACGATGTGACGATAGGCCATGGCTCGACCCTCTCCTGAAGGACAGACATTCGCATCCTCGAACGCAGCCGCGAATGGGCCGCGCCGCGCCGCTCGCCACGAGGGGTACGGTACGCCCGCCGGCAGGGGAACCGGGGATCACCGCATCCTGTGACGCCTCAGGCCGCGCCCGCGTGCGGGGCCGGCTCCTCCGTGGAGATCGCGTCGACGGTGCGCTGGGGCGGGCTGCCCTGCCCGTCCGAGCGGCTGATCCGGATCTGCTGGTTGACCGGCTGCATGTTGCCCCAGGGGGTCGAGAACGCGATCTCGGCGGCATCGCGGCCGACGCCGATGCGCACCAGCCCGTCGAGGTCGGCCTGCCGTGTGGCGTCGAACAGCCACCAGCGCCCGTCGAGATAGGCCTCGAACACCGCGTGGAAATCGCTGGGCACGAGGCCGTGGGCGTAGCAGCTGACGAAGCGGGCCGGGATGCCGAGCGCCCGGCAGAAGGCGGCGCCGATATGCGCGAAGTCGCGGCAGACGCCGGCCCGCTTCAGCAGGCTCTCATGCGCCGTGGTCTCGCCGTCGCTGGAACCCGGCTGATAGGTCAGGTGGTCGTGAATCCAGTTGCAGATCGCGTTGACGCGCTGGTGGCCCTTCGGCAGCGCGCCGAACTCGGCCAGCGCGAACGGCGTCAGCCGGTCGGACGAGACGAAGCGGCTCGGCAGCAGGAACGGCAGGATGTCGAGGGGCAGTTGCGCGATCGGGGTCTCGTTCACCGTCGCCGGGTCGGCCCGGTGCACGGTCAGATCGACCTCGGCGTTGTATTCCAACGCGAACTGCCCGACCGGGACGTTGACGCCGAGATAGCGGTTCTGAAGGTCGGGCGTGATGTAGATGTCGCGCTTGAGGTCGGGGCTCAGCGTCAAGCTTTCACTGAGAATCTCGACGCTGCGCAGGCGCGCCACTTCAAGATTGAAGATGAAGGTCGTGTCCGAGAGGATGTTGTAGGATAAATTGCAGCCCAGTTGATAGCGCACCATCCGCTCCTTCGGCGACGTTTCCTATCTCTCAGCATAGCAAGGTTCGGGCCTGCGGGAGCGCCCGAGCGGGTTGGATTCTGAGATCGGACCGGGAGCGAGTGCCGATATCTCGATCGTTTCTTGGACATTTTTTAAAAACTGTAAATCTCAAGTTGCGAAATAGCGCGAATCAAGACAACTTAAGGTGTCCTCAAATGCATTCGCGGGAATCTCCCTTCCTGGCTGACACGAATGAGGAAACGTCGTGCTGCACCGGCAGTGGCCTGACGCCGATCACTGCTGCCGCGAGGAATCGTCCATGAGCGTTTCATTCAGTGTCGTCGGTGTTTTCTACCGCACCGAAGTCGATCTTGCGAACACGAAGGAAAACACTGTCGCCAACATCATGCAGTACCTGTATCAAGCCGATCCGAATTTTTTTTATACCCAGATCACGTTCGATCAGAACGAGATCGTCAATTCGATCGCCCGATACCACCCTGCCCCATTCACGGGCCGGACCGGAATTCCCTATCCGGCGGGGTTCTATCGCCTCGCCCAGAGCTTCACTGAGCCGACGCCGAATCCCTACTCGGTTTGGCAGTACTATCTCAGCGACCAGAACGGCGTCCGGCAGCCGACGCAGGCGAATTTCTCCTTCACCAAGGCGATGGTCGAGGACGGATGGTCGATTGTCTGGCGTCTGGTTACGATCTGCAACGCGCCAACCAATCTGGCCAAGCGGATGCGTAAGCTCGTTCCGTCCCCATTGCAGACGGCGATGGCGATGGCCTGACGCGACAAATCGAGCCTCGCCGCACGCAAAGCGGCGAGGCTTCAGTCCCGGCGCGGCACCAGGATCACCGTGAGCGAGCGCACGCCCTGCGCGCCGTGGATCAGCACGCCCTCGATGTCGGCGGTGGCCGAGGGGCCGGTGTGGAGCACGGCGTAATCGGCGCGGGCGAAATCCGGGCGGCGGTAGGCCGCCTGGATGTTCACCAGGATGTCGGCGGGGTCGAGGAGCACGATCAGGTGCTGGGCGAGGTAGGCGACCGCATTCACCTGCAGCTCGGCTTGCGTGAACAGCACCGAGCCGGTCTCGGCGACCCCGAACACCGCCCGCACGATGGCGACGTCGACGTCGGCGAGGTCCTGCGGCCGGGCCACGGCGCGCAGGTCGCGGTTGCCCGCGATCTCCGGTACGGCCGAGGCGATGACCGCCGCGCCGTCGAGGCGCTCGCGCACGCTGGCGAAGGGATCGGCGCCCGGGACCACCTCGGCCAGCCGGCCGCCCATGCGCTTCAGGCGCTCGCCGAACTCGGCCACGTGGTCGTCGCCGACGAGCGGCGCGAACAGCGGCACGTCCGGCAGCGGATAGTCGCCCGCCGGCCGGTTCTGGCGGATGCGCGCGAGGGTGGCTTCGCGGACGCTCATTTCACACCGTCCGAAATTTTGCTGCCCGAACTCCTGCTGCCCGCGCTCTTGTTGCCGGCGCTCTTGAGATCGGCCTTGCCCATGCGGTTCTGCTTGTACCAGGCATGGAAGGTCTGGCGCGGGGCCTCGGGCATCTCGCGGCCCTTCCCCCAGGTGTTGAGCGGGTTGTAGACGGCGAAGCGCGGCAGCACCTTGAGGGCGGAATCGGCGGCGCCGATGGCGGCCCGGTAGGTGGCGGGGCGGCTCAGCACCTGGCCCGCCGCCTTCATCATGCCCTGCTTCAGGAGCGGGATCTGATGTTCTTCCGCCAGGACCTTCCGCCAGGCGAAGATCTGCTCGTGGATGTTGATCTTCACCGGGCAGACATTGGTGCAGCTGCCGTTCATCGTCGAGGAGAACGGCAGGGTCGAGTATTTCCGCTTGTTGAAGGTCGGGTCGATGATCAGCCCGATCGGCCCCGAATAGGTGGCGCCGTAGGAAAGGCCGCCCGAGCGCCGGTAGACCGGGCAGGTGTTCATGCAGGCGCCGCAGCGGATGCATTTCAGCGAGGTCCAGAACTCCTCCATGCCGAGGCGCTCGGAGCGGCCGTTATCGACCAGCACCATGTGCATCTCGGTGCCCTTGCGGGGCGCGCGGAAATGCGAGGTGTACTGGGTGATCGGCGAGCCCAGAGCCGAGCGCGAGAGCAGGCGCAGGAACACCCCGAGATGCTCGATGCGCGGGATCAGCTTCTCGATGCCGATGGAGTGGATCTGAAGCTTCGGGACGTTGCCCGAGAGATCGGCATTGCCCTCGTTGGTGCAGGTCACCACCGTGCCGGTCTCCGCGATGGCGAAGTTGCAGCCGGTCAGCCCCGCATCCGCCTCCAGGATGAGCGGGCGCGTGTGCATGCGCTGGCTCTCGGCGAGGTAGTGGGCGTCGTCGTTCTCGGGGTCGGTCCCCATGGTGCGGGAGAAGACCTCGGCCACGTCGAAGCGGGTCTTGTGCACGGCCGGCACCACCACGTGACTCGGCTCCTCGTTGTCGAGCTGCTGGATGCGCTCGCCGAGGTCGGTCTCGATCACCTCGATGCCGGTGCCGGCCATGTAGTGCCGGAAGCCGCATTCCTCGGTGAGCATCGACTTCGACTTGATCAGCGATTTCGCGCCGTGATCCTTGAGGATTCCGTGGACGATGCGGTTGTGCTCGGCCCCGTCGGCGGCCCAGTGCACGTGAACGCCGTTGGCCTTGGCCTGGGCCTCGAACTGCTCGAGGTAGCGGTCGAGGTTCGCCAGGGTGTGCGTCTTGATCTGCGAGGCCAGCTCGCGCAGCTCCTCCCATTCGGGGATGCCGAAGGCGGCGGTGTCGCGCTTGGTGCGCAAATCCCAGAGCCGGGCGTCGTGCGCCTTCTGGTGCAGCGGTGCGGCGAGGAAGCGCTCGGCCGCCTCGGCCTGGTCGATCGGCCGGTCGCCCCGGATCTTGGCGCCGCGGGGCTGGGGCTCGCGGGGGGCCTTCGGGGAGATGGCCTTGGCCGAGATCGGCCGCGAGGCGCCCTCGGCGTGCTGGAGGCGCTGGCCGTCCTGGCCCCGCTCGCTCTCGTCGCTGCCGGCCAGCACCTCGGGATGGATCACGCCGTCGCGGCGCGCATCGTCACGGGGACGGAGTTCGTCTGACGCGCTCATGCGGTCGCTCCATTGAGGATGCGGGCGATGTGGATGTACTTGAGCGGCACGCCGAGGCGTTCGGCGCAGCCCTTCTGGTGCATCATGCAGGAGGAATCGGCCGAGACCACGTATTCGGCCCCGGCCTGGGCGTGGTCCGCCACCTTGTCGTAGCCCATCTTGGCCGAGACGGCGGGCTCGAACACCGAGAAGGTGCCGCCGAAGCCGCAGCATTCATCGGGCCGGGCCGGGGCCACGATCTCGATGCCCTTGACCTTCTTGAGGAGGTCGAGGGGCTTGGAAAAGAACGGCGCGTTCAGCTCGGACGGGCGGGCGTGGTGGATACCCCGGAGCGCGTTGCAATTGCCGTGGTAGCCGACCTTGTGGGGGAACTCGGCCCAGGGAAATTCCTCGACCTTGAGGATGTCGTGCAGGAACTCGACCAGCTCGAAGGTCTTGGCCCGCACCGCCTTGACCGCGTCGGTCTGCGGAATCGCCGTCAGATGCTCGCGCACCTGATGCACACAGGAGCCGGAGGGGGCCACCACGTAGTCGAACCCGGAGAAATTCTTGACGAACAGGGCCTCGGTGGCGGCCGCCTCGGCGTGGCAGCCGGTGTTGGTCATCGGCTGGCCGCAGCAGGTCTGGTCGAAGGGATACTGGACGTCGAGGCCGAAGCGCTCGAGCAACTCCAGGGTGGCGATGCCCACCTCCGGCTCGAAGGCGTCGACGTAGCACGGCACGAACAGTCCGATGCGCATGATGTGTCCTGGATGAATCCTGGCCCCGCGCGCCCGGCATTGCCTGCCGCCGACCGCCTTGGAAATGTTCTACTCTGGGTCCCGGTTTAGACCATCCCGCGCCACGGGGGAAAGCGCATTCGGCTGCATCGGGCTGCGTTGTGGAGACGCCCGTCCCGGTCACGGAGCTTCGGCGCCTGCGCACGGTGGGGATGGACAGCTTCCGGTCGTGCGGCCTCGTCCGAGATCAAGTCCGTCGGAAGTCGTGCTCCCGGAAACTCAGATGTCGATATCGGTCGCGTGTCTTCGGACACGGGTCCTCGCCCGCTGAACAGGAATTGTATCAAAGGTGACGATACGTTCCTGTGTGAGCTACAGTAAGCCCCGACGGCGGGACGGATTTCAGAAACCCTTTTGTCATAGATCAAAGTATGTCCATCCCCGGCTCCGGAAATTGTCCGACATATGTTATACAAAAAAAGTTGGGACCACTCGAATACAAAATGAAAGACCGCAAAAGCTCGCCGGCTTCATGAACCCTTAATTCATGGCCGGGATAAACCCCTGGGGTTGCAGGTGTCCTCCTGCCGGGAGGGATCAGGATGGCGGCACGTTTGGCAGCAATCCCCATGCGCTGCGCGGGGCGGGACGACCGCCCGAGCGCGCGCCGACGTCAACGATGAATTCGGCCAGAAACCCGACGAGGACATCGGCATGACCGGCAGGGTCCTGAGTTTTGCAGGCGTGCGCGACGACGACAGCGACCGCGGGAGGGCGCCGCCCATGAGCACGGCCTGGTCCCTGGCGCCGCGGCTGTCGGCGTGGCTGCTCGGGCGCGAGGCGGAGGCGGCCCCGCGCGTCGGGGAAGGTCCGATGCGGCCGGGCCAGGACGGGCTCGCCCTCGCCCTCGACAGCGGCGTCGAGGGGATCTGGGACTGGGATTTCGTCACCGGGCGGATCTGGGTGTCGCGGGCCTGGCTCGCCCGGCTCGGCTATGCCGGCGACACCGTCGAGACGCGTCAGCCGATGGAGCACATCATCCATCCGGACGACCGCGACCGCCTGAGCGCGGTGATGATCGAGCACATCCGGGGCGCCACCCTCGCCTTCGAGTGCGAGCACCGCGTGGTGTGCAGCGACGGCAGCGCGGTCTGGGTGCTCACCCGCGGGCGGGTGGTCGATCACGATCCGCAGGGACTCGCCCTGCGGGCGGTCGGCACCCAGATCGACATCACCCATCGGCGCGAGGCCGAGGCGCGGGTCGCCCACATGGCCCTGCACGACGATCTCACCGGGCTGCCGAACCGCCGCCTGTTCCGCCAGCGCCTCGAACAGGCGGTGGCGCAGGCCGAGCACGGCCCGCATCCGGCGGTGGTGCTGGCCTGCGATCTCGACGGCTTCAAGGTGGTCAACGACACCCTCGGCCACGAGGGCGGCGACCGCCTGCTCTGCGTGGTGGCCGAGCGGCTGCGCCGGGCGGCGGGCGCGTCCAACACCGTGGCGCGCCTCGGCGGCGACGAGTTCGCGGTGGTGCTGCAGGCTCCCGCCGGTCTGGAACAGAGTCCCACCGGTTTGGAACAGGCTGCCGCCGGTCTGGAACAGAGTCCCGCCGGTTTGGAACAGACTCCCGCCGGTTTTGGAGAGGAGGCCGCCGGTTTCGCGGAAGCCGACGCGGTGGCGGCCCGCATCATCGCGGCCCTCGGCGAGCCGATCGAGATCGACGGCATGAGCGTCGCGGTCGGCGTCGGCATCGGGTCGGCCCTGGCCTGGCGCGAGCGCATCAGCGCCGATGCCCTGCTGCGCCGGGCCGACATCGCGCTCTACGAGGCCAAGACCCTCGGGCGCGATACCTATCGGCGCTTCGCCCCGGCCCTGGCCGCGCGCCATTCGCGGCGCCAGGGCCTGGCCTTCGAGATGAAGGAGGCGATCCGGCGCGGCGACTTCTTCCTGGCCTACCAGCCCGTCGTCGACGTCGCCACCGACACGGTCACGGGCTGCGAGGCGCTGATGCGCTGGCGCCATCCCGAGCACGGGGTGATCGCGCCCGCCGAGTTCATTCCGGTGGCCGAGGAGACCGGCCTGATCGTGGCGCTCGGCAGCTGGGCCCTGATCGAGGCCTGCCGCGAGGCGATGGCCTGGCCCGAGGCGATCCGGGTCGCCGTCAACGTGTCGCCGGTGCAGGTGCGCGACGGCCTCGAACAGGCGGTGCGGCAGGCGCTGGACGCGGCCGGGCTGTCGGCCAGCCGGCTCAGGCTCGAAGTCACCGAAAGCGCCCTGATGAAGGACCCGGAGGCCGCGGTGGCGACGCTGCATCGCCTGCGGGCGCAGGGCGTGAAGATCGCCCTCGATGATTTCGGCACCGGATACGCGTCGCTGAGCTACCTGCGCCACTTCCCGTTCGACGAGATCAAGATCGACCGCACCTTCATCCGCGACATCGCCGAGCCGGACGCCGCCGCCATCGTGCGCGCGGTGGTCGGCCTCGGCGACCGCCTCGGCATGGCCATCGTGGCAGAGGGGGTGGAGACGTCGGAGCAGCTCGAACGCGTCCGCGGCGAGGGTTGCAGCGAAGTGCAGGGCTTCCTGTTCAGCCAGCCCCTCACCCCCGAGGCCGCCCGGGACTTCCTCCGGGCCGACCGCGCCCGGGCCGCAGCGTGACCGGGGCTACACCCCTGACCGGGACCAGAATCGTGACCGGTCGGACGACCCGCCTGATGAGCGCCGGCCCAAGAACAGGAAACCCGGTTCGAAAATAGGACCGCCGGCAAGATTTCGGCTAGATTTTCGGTTTTCGCACGCGTCTCATTTCCCCCAGAAATCCCGGCCGGTGCGGCCGAGCCCCGATTCTCCCCTCTGGCGACATCCGATCCATGGACGCACCCACGATCCTGTCCGGCCGCATCATGGTCGCCGACGGCCCCGAATTCGCCTGCACGGCGCAGTTCACCGAGTTGAAAGCCGACGATCCGCAGCCAAACGATCGACACGCCAACGATCGACACGCCAATGATCCGCAGGCCAACGATCTGCAAACCCTGACCGTGTTCACCCAGGCCCCGGGCCAGCTGCTCGCCGAGGCGGTGTGCTATCTCGACGGCATCGGCGCCGTCCCCGGCCGGATCACCGCGCGGAACCCGGACGGCCTGACCCTGCACCCGACGCTCAACGAGGAGCGCCGCAAGCGCATCACCGCACGGCTGGCCTGGAAGACCACCCGGGCCGGATGGACCACCGAGCAGCGCGAGGCCCTGCGCCTGGTGCCGGAACACCGCGAGGTGCAGGTGCGCTTCGCCGACGACGCGATCACAACCGGTGAAATGCTGCACGGCGAAATTCTGGACCTGTCCAGGACCGGCGCCAAGATCCAACTCTTCCGCGCCACCCCCGCCGCCATCGTCGGCGCCGCCGTGACGGCCGGCAAGCGCTTCGCCACCGTGGTCCGCGTCGAGGACACCGTCATCGCGATTCGCTTCCGCCTGCCGTTCAGCGACGAAACGTTCAATGCGAGCTTGGTGCTTTGACGTGGCGAGCTTGGTGCTTTGACGGGGCACGTCCGATCGTTGCACGCCGTAAGCCTGATCCTTTGACCCCCGTCGATGTCCACGAATTTGACCCCGGTCGGTCAGAGAAAGATCTTTCGTGACGGAAAGGCCTGCGCTTCAAGACATCGGACGGCCGAAGGCTCTTCGACGCGTGGATCGTCCTCGATGGCGGGCGCTATCGGCATGACACCGTGCGCCCGCAGGCTTGGCTGGCAGACGCCTGCCAGCCCGATGGGCGTCATGCGGGCCTTGACGGCTTGGCCGGCTGCGCTCCCTCCCCTCGGTGCGCGCCTGAAGCGAGCCGTGGCAGAGCATCCGACCGCCTGAGACCCGGTTCGGTCGTCCAGCGGATATCGGGGTTCACCCGACCGCGAAGCGGACGCTGATCCATGCGCCGATGGCATCAGCCGGCGATGTCAGCGGCCGCGACGCTCATCGCTTTCCGGCGTGCGAGGGCCCAATCGATCAGTGCCTCGATGGATGGCCCGAGCGCAACGCCCATCTCGCTGAGTGCATACTCAACCTTCGGCGGCACCTGGGGGTAGACCGTCCGGGTCACGATGCCGTCCTTCTCCAACTCCTTGAGCTGTTGGATCAGCATCTTCTGGTTCACGCCTTCGATCCGCTTCTCCAGCTCCGAGAACCGTAGCGGAACCTTCGCGGCGAAGAGCTGGACGATGATGACGATCTTCCACTTGCCCTCCAGCACCCGCAGGGTCTCGCTGGTCGCCGCCGCCCACACGAGCTGCTGCTTCGGGTCCTCGCAGAACCAATCGCGTCCCACACTCATACTAACCTCCAGGTGGGATACCCACCTTTTGGTAGGTACTTGCTGTTACCTCTACCTACCCATAGTTCCCGCTGCATCGCAACGGATGCGTTCAGGGAACACAGCATGAAGATCGGCATCATCGGCACCGGGCATATCGGGAAGTCGCTGGCCACGAAGCTCGGCGCGGCCGGTCACGATGTGAAGGTCGCCAACTCACGCGGTCCTGAAACCATCGGGGCCGACGTGTTGTCGTCGGGCGCCCGCGCCGTCACGGCACAGGATGCGGTCGCGCATGTCGACGTGGTCATTCTCTCGACCCCGCCGACCGGCATTCAGAAGATCGCCCCTCTGATCCAGGCGATACCCGAGAAGACCGTCATCATTGACACCTCGAACTACTACCCGATGCGCGATGGGACCATCGACGCCATCGAGGCCGGCCAGGTCGAGAGCCTCTGGGTCTCCGAGCAACTGGGCCGGCCCATCGTCAAGGCCTGGAACGCCATCGGTTCAGGCTCGTTGGCCGAGAAGGGCGCCCCATCCGGGACCCCAGGACGCATCGCCATCCCCGTCGCGGCGGACCGCGAGGAAGATCGTCGCGTGGGCATGCGTCTCGTGGAGGAGACCGGCTTCGACGCCTTCGATGCGGGGTCTCTGGCAGAGTCCTGGCGCCAGCAACCTGGGGCGCCGGGCTACTGCACCGACCTGACGCGGGAAGAGATGCCGGGCGCGCTCGCAGCGGCTGAGGCGGCTCGCCTGCCCAAGCGGCGCGACCTCGTGGTGGCGGTGGTTCAGGAGCGCGTCGGCGACGGCAAGACCAACCCGGATGCCGCGTTCGGCGTTCGCGTCGCACGTGCAATCTGCCTCTGACCCCTGACCTGGGCATTCACGAAAGGAAACGTCCTATGACCCGCGTTGTACGCTTTCACGAATACGGCTCCGCAGATGTGCTGCGCATCGAGGACATTGAGGTTCCCGGGCCTGCCGCCGATGAGGTGCAGGTTGCGGTTCGAGCCATCGGCCTCAACCGTGCGGAGGTGATGTTCCGCAAAGGCGCTTACCTGCAGGAAGCGAACTTCCCCTCGCAACTCGGCTACGAAGCAGCCGGTACGGTCAAGGCCATGGGCCGCGACGTGTCCGGGTTCGCCGAAGGCGACGCCGTCAGCGTCATCCCGACGCTCGATATGTCGCGTTGGCCCACCTATGGTGAGGTCATCAACATTCCCGCCCGCTACGTCGTGAAGCATCCGGCCGCCCTTTCGTTCGAGAAGGCGGCTGCATCCTGGATGCAGTACATCACCGCCTGGGGCGCACTCATCGATCAGGCGAAACTCACCGCCGGCGATGTCGTCATCGTATCGGCGGCGTCGAGCAGCGTCGGCATCGCTGCGTTCCAGATCGCCCGCAGCGTCGGCGCAACGGTGATCGCGACCACCCGCACGAACGCCAAGACGCAGGCGCTGCTCGATGCCGGCGCGCATCATGTGATCGCCACGGACGAGGGCAACCTGGCGGCGCGCGTGAAGGACATCACCGGCGGCAAGGGGGCCCGCGTGGTGTTCGATCCGATCGGTGGTCCTGCCATCGCGCAGTTTGCCGACGTCATGGCCGTGGGCGGCATCCTCCTGGAATATGGCGCCCTCAGCCCGGACGAGGGGCCATTCCCGCAATTCGCCGTTCTGGGCAAGAGCCTGACCCTGAAGGGATACCTCTACACCGAGATCGTCAGCGACGACGAGGCGCTTGCCCGTGCGAAGGCCTTCATCATCGAAGGACTGGAAAGCGGTAAGCTCAATCCGCTGGTGTCGCGGACCTTCCCGTTCGACCAGATCGTGGAAGCGACCCGATTCCTCGAATCCAACGAGCAGATCGGCAAGATCGTCCTGACGCTCGATTGATGGCGCGGATGCCGGGCTCTCCAGAGCCCGGCATCCCATCCCTTCACCGCGGTCGCGCGAGCAAGGCTGACCCGTGGGGCGATCTGCGCACCCCGGACCGGCAACGATTCACCTGTCGGAGGCGTTCGGCGCGGATTCCCAGCGTCTGAACGCTCCTACGGCTCGGTAGCTCCTGCCCTCACCGCCACAGGTTCGTCTTCGCCAGATCCAGCACCGAATCCCCGCGCCCACTCATCACGGCGCGGAGCACGTAGAGGCTGAAGCCCTTCACCTGCTGGCCGTCGATCTTGGGGGGCATCGAGAGTTCCTGGCGGGCCACGACGCAGTCGAGGAGGGCCGGGCCGGGATGGGCCAGGACGTCGCGGACGGCCGCCTCCAGCTCGGCCGGGTCCTCGACCCGGACGGCGTGGAGGCCGGCGCCGCGGGCCATGGCGGCGAAGTCCGGGTTGTCCAGGGTGACGCCGGTCTCGAGGTAGCCGGCGGCCTTCATCTCCATCTCGACGAAGCCGAGGGTGCCGTTGTTGTAGACCACGATCTTCAGCGGCAATTTTTGCTGGCGCAGGGTCAGGAGGTCGCCCATCAGCATCGCGAAGCCTCCGTCGCCCGAGAGCGACACCACCTGCCGGTCGGGATAGGCCGATTGCGCGCCGATGCCCTGCGCCATCGCGTTGGCCATCGAGCCGTGGACCCAGGAGCCGATGAGCCGGCGCCGGCCGTTCATCTTGAGGTAGCGCGCCGCCCAGATCGTCGGGGTGCCGACATCGGCGGTGAACACCGCATCGTCGGCGGCCGCCTCGCTGACGAGCTTGGTCAGGTATTGCGGGTGGATCGGCTGAGGGCCGGTCTTGCGTCCGAACCAGCCCTTGGCGGGTGCGCCGGTGGCGAGGTCGTCGAGATCTTCCCGCGCCTTGGCGTAATGCTTCAGGGCGGCGTCGAGATGCTTGCGCTCGGTCTTCGGTGTCAGCTTCGGCAGCAGCGCCCGCAGGGTGTCGTCGACATGGCCGACGAGGCCGAGATCGAGCTTGCACCGTCGCCCGAGCTGGCCCGGGCGGATGTCGACCTGGGCGATGCGGGTGTCCTTCGGGTAGAACTGCCGGTAGGGGAAGTCGGTCCCGAGCATCAGCAGGGTGTCGCAGGACATCATCGCGGCGTAGCCGGAGGCGAAGCCGATCAGCCCGGTCATGCCGACGTCGTAAGGGTTGTCGTACTCGACCACGTCCTTGCCGCCGAGGGCGTGGACGATCGGGCTCTTCAGGGCCTCGGCCAGCTGGAGCAGCTCGGCATGGGCCCCGGCGCAGCCGCGCCCGCACAGCAGGGTGATCCGCTCCGAGCCGTTCAGCAGGTCGGCCAGGGCGTTCAGCTCGGGCTCGGCCGGACGCACCATGGGCCGGGGCGGGATCAGCCCGGCATTGGGCGCGACGCCGCGGGTCGGCGCGTCCATCAGCGCGACGTCGCCCGGGATGATCACCACGGCGACGCCGCTCATCCCGATCGCCGCCCGCATGGCGTTCTCCAGCACCTGCGGCAGTTGCGAGGCGTCGCCCACCATCTCGCAGTAATGGCTGCACTCGCGAAAGAGCTCGCCCGGATGCGTCTCCTGGAAATACCCGGAGCCGATCTCGGCGGTGGGGACATGCGCCGCGATCGCCAGAACCGGGGTGCGGGTCCGGTGGCAATCGTACAGGCCGTTGATCAGGTGGACGTGGCCCGGTCCACACGACCCGGCGCAGACCGCGAGCTTGCCCGAGAGCTGGCTGTCCGCCCCCGCCGCGAAGGCCGCCACCTCCTCGTGCCGGACATGGACCCAATCGATGGTCCCGCGCGCCCGCAGCGATTCGGTCAGGGCGTTCAGGCTGTCGCCGACGATGCCGTAGATGCGCTGGATGCCGGCCTGGTCGAGGGTGTCGACGATCAGGTCCGCGACGGTCACGATCTTGGTGGGGGCACTCGTCATGGCGCTCGGCTCCGGTTCACCCGAGCCGAACCCAACGCCGCGCCCCGGGGTTCCGCCCCAGGGTTGTAGTGGGCGCGGATCTGTCATCCACCACGCCTCGTGACCGCGACGAAACGCATACCCCCGCGTTTCGCGACGTCGACGAAACGGTGTTGGTATACGAGAGACCGGTTTGGGGGGAGAATCTGCGGCGTCGCCGAGCGGGGAAATGGTCGGAGCGAGAGGATTCGAACCTCCGACCCCTAGTCCCCCAGACTAGTGCGCTAACCGGGCTGCGCTACGCTCCGACGGCCCTTTCGGGCTGAGGGGTCTTTAGCTTTCCGGTCTGCGGGGCGCAACCCCTAACGTGAAGCCCGGGCGCGGTATCCGCGTCCGGGCTGTCGGGTCGTATCAGGCGTGGGAGGGCGCCGTGTGCGGATCGTGCTTGTCCGGCGTGGTGTTGTGCGGATCCTTCCCGCGCTTTTTCGCGATCCAGATCAGGAGCTTACGGATCACCACGTAGAAGACCGGGGTCAGGAAGAGGCCGAACACCGTGGCGCCGATCATGCCGAAGCACACGGCGGTTCCGAGCGCCTGACGCATCTCGGCGCCCGGGCCCGTGGCGATCACCAGCGGCACCGTGCCGAGGATGAAGGCGAAGGCGGTCATCAGGATCGGGCGCAGGCGCAGGCGGCAAGCTTCCACCGCGGCAGCCACCGGACCCTTGCGCTCGGTTTCCTCGAGTTGGTGCGCGAACTCCACGATCAGGATGGCGTTCTTGGCGGCCAGACCGATCAGCACGATCAGACCGATCTGGGTGAGGATGTTGTTGTCCTGCCCCCGCAACTGCACCCCGAACAAAGCTGCGAGCACGCCTGTGGGTACCACCAGCAAGATCGCGAGAGGCAACGCCCAGGATTCATACTGTGCCGCGAGTACCAGGAACACCAGGAGAACACCGAGGGCGAAGACATAGATCGCCGTGTTGCCTGCGGCTTTCTGCTGATAGGCGATTTCGGTCCAGTCATAGGAGTAGCCATCGGGCAGCGTGTCCTTGGCGATGGCCTCCATGGCGTCGAGGGCCTGACCGGTCGAGATGCCGGGCTTGGCCGTCCCCTGGACCGGGACCGAGTAGTACAGATTGAAGCGCTGGACGATCTGCGGACCCGTGATCTCCCGGATCGTGGCCAGCGTCCCCATGGGCACCAGGGCGCCGGTGGAGGAGCGGACCTTCAGCTGCTCGATGTCCTGCTTCGAGACGCGGAACTGCGCATCGCCCTGAACGCGAACCTGATAGATGCGGCCCAGCGTATTGAAGTCGTTGACGTAGGCGCCTCCCAATGCCGTCTGCACGGTCGAGAAGACGTTGGACAGCGGCACGTTGAGCATTCGCGCCACGGTGCGATCGATATCGAGATAGAGCTGCGGAGTATCATTGCCGAAGGTGGTGAACACCCGCTGGACGTCGTTGCTCTGGTTTGCTTTGCCGAGGACTTCGCCGACGGCGCCGAGCAACGGACCGATGGCCGAACTCTGTCGGCTCTCGATCTGCATCTTGAAGCCGCCGCCCTGACCGAGACCGCGTACCGGCGGAGGCGGGATGACGATGACGCGGGCCTCCTGGATGTCGGCGGTGGCCTTGATCACCTCGTTGGTGATCACCGCCGCGCTCCGTCCTTGCGTCGCGCGCTCCTTGGCGCCCGCCAGGGTGATAAACATCACGCCCGAGTTCGTCGTGTTGGTGAAGGTCGCGCCATCGAAGCCCGCGATGATGACGGTGTTGGTCACGCCTTCGATCTTGCGTGCCGCCGCCGCCGCCCGGTTCACCACAGCGGTGGTACGGTCGAGGGAGGCGCCCGAGGGCAACTGCACCACGCCGATGAGGTAACCCTGGTCCTGGTCGGGAATGAAGCCAGTGGGCGTGGTCTGGACGAGATGCAGGGTCGCGGCGATGACCCCTGCATAGACGATCATCATGGCGATCAACCCGATCGCGTAATTCGTCAGACCGTAGATGATCCGGCCATAGGTGTTGGAAAGCCAGTCGAAGCCTTTGTTGAACATGTCCGCCAGCCAGGCGACGAAGCGGAAGAGGAAGAACTTCGGCTTCGCGTGCTCGTGGTGGGGCTTCAGCAGAAGCTTACACAACGCGGGCGAGAGCGTCAGCGAGTTGAACATCGAGATGATGGTCGACGCTGCGATCGTCAGCGCGAACTGCTTGTAGAACTGGCCGGTAATACCGGGGATGAAGGCGGTGGGAATGAACACCGCCGACAGCACGAGCGCGATGGCGATGACCGCGCCGCCGACCTCATCCATCGTCTTGTGGGCGGCGTCGCCAGGCGACAAGCCTTCCGCCATGTTGCGCTCAACGTTCTCCACCACCACGATCGCGTCGTCGACGACGATGCCGATGGCAAGCACGAGGCCGAACAGGGTCAGATTGTTCAGCGAGAACCCGAAGGCCGACATGGCGGCGAAGGTGCCGACCAGTGAGACCGGAATGGCGATGACGGGGATCAGCGCCGTGCGCCAGCTCTGGAGGAACACCAGCACCACGATGACCACGAGCCCTACAGCCTCGAAGAGCGTCTTGTAGACCTCGTGGATCGACTCTTCGATGAACTCGGTCGGATTGTACGCGATGCGGTACTCGATATCCGGTGGGAAGTTCTTCTTGAGGCTGTCCATCACCTTGCGCACGGATGCCGCTGCATCCAACGCGTTGGTCCCGGGGCGCTGGAAAGCACCGATGCCGATGGCGGGCGTGTCGTTCAGGAACGAGTTGGTCGTGTAGTCCTTCTGGCCCATCTCGACGCGCGCCACATCCTTCACGCGAACGAGTCGACCATCGGAGGCCTTGACGATGACGTCGGCGAATTCCTCAGGGCTCTGGAAGCGGCCCTGAGACTGCACGATAAGCTGAAAGGCCTGGCCCGTGGCGGCCGGAGGCGAGTTCAGGGCGCCAGCCGCCACCTGCACGTTCTGCTCGGACAAGGATGTGATGACGTCCGAGGTGGTCAGGCCGTAGGCGGCGAGCTTGTTCGGGTCGAGCCAGACGCGCTCGGCGTACTCGTTGCCGCCGAAGATCGTGATGTCGCCGACGCCATCGAGGCGAAGGAGTTCGTCGCGAATGTTCAGGTAGATGTAGTTGGCAAGGTAGTTCTGGTCGTAGGTCTTTTTCGGTGACAGCAGGTGCACCACCAGCATCAGGTCGGGCGACGCCTTGCGCACGGTGACGCCGAGGTTGCGTACGTCTGGCGGCAGACGCGGCTGAGCGACGGAGAGCCGATTCTGGACGAGGACGTTGGCGATATCGAGGTTGGTGCCGACCTTGAAGGTCACCGTCAGCAGCATGTTGCCGTCATTGGTCGACAGCGACGTCATGTAGAGCATGTTGTCGACGCCGTTGACCTCCTGCTCGATCGGCGTCGCGATGGTCGCCGCAACCGTCTCGGCATTTGCGCCCGGGAAGCTCGCGCGAACCGTCACCGTCGGCGGCACGATCTCTGGATACTGCGCCACCGGCAGGGCCAGGTAGGCGACGTAACCGAGGATCAGGAAGACGATCGACGTGACCGACGCGAAGATCGGCCGATCGACGAAGAAGTGGGCAAAACGCATCGCTTGAACCTCTCGCCGCAAGCGGACCGCACGCGCGGGTCCGAGGCGGCACCGTTTCTTCGTCCGCGGTCTGTTGGCCGCTCCCCGGCCGCGGACGGCCGGGGCCTATCGCATTGGGATGCGTATCAGGTCTTGCTCGGCGGCAGAGTTGACGCTTCAGCCGTGACTTTCGCGCCAGGACGAACGCGGCTCACGCCGTTTACCACCACGTTCTCGTCGCCCTTGAGGCCGTCGCGGATGACTCGGTAGCCATCGACTTTCGGACCGAGCTTGACCTCGCGCAGCGATACCGTGCCGTCATCGGCAACCACATAGACGATGCGCTTATCCTGGTTGGCTGAAACTGCCTCGTCGGGCAGCAAGATGCCCTGATAGGGCTTCGTTGCCGGCAGGGAGACCACGCCGAAAAGACCCGGCTTGATGAAGCCGTCCGGGTTCTCGACCGTAGCGCGCAGCAGTACCGTGCCTGTGGCATTGTCCACGCGGTTGTCCACGAAGTCGAGCGTGCCCTTGCGAGTCGGCTTCTCATCGCCCGTCAGCGCCACAAGGATCGGTACGCCCTTGCCCTTCTGCGTCTGGCCCATGCCGATACCGAGGCTACCCTGATATTTCAGGAACGAGCGCTCATCGACCGTGAAGCCAAAATAGATCGGATCGAGGGAGACAATCGTCGTCAGCTGGGTCTGATCAGTGATGACGATATTGCCTTCGGTGACCAGGCGCCGGCTGATGCGGCCCGAGATCGGTGCCTTCACCTCGGTGAAGTCGTAGTTGAGCTGGGCTTGGCGCAACTGCGCATCGGCGCTGTCGACATCGGCCTGCGCGGTCTGCGAGGCCTGACGGCGCTGATCGGTGACCTGTTCAGAGATGTTGCCGGATTTGCTCAGGGTCTGCGCACGGTCGAGGTCGGTCTGCGAGAAATTCAGGCGCGCTTTCGCCGAGACGAGTGCAGCCTGCGCCTGATCCAGCGCAGCCTTGTAGGGGCGACGGTCGATGACGAAGAGCAGGTCGCCCTTCTTGACCGTGGCACCGTCCGTGAAATTCACCTTATCGAGGTAACCAGTGACCCGGGCACGGACATCGACGATGTCCACCGGGTCGAAGCGGCCTGTATAGGTGTCGGTCTCGACGATCTCACGCACGACCGGCTTGGCGGTGGTGACCTTCGGCGGCGGCCCTCCCGGCGCCTGTGCCAGGGCTGGTCCGGCGCCGGTGGTCGCGACGAGGCCGAGGAGCGGAAGAAGTCGGAAGAGCGAGCGCATGCGCATATGGTTATTCCCTACGATGCGCCAGCTAGAGGTACGGCGCGTGGCATGTCGTGCGCTGCCACACATGATCAGCGGAATGCAGATGTTCGGCTGGACGATCTTTCGGCTCGAACTGATTCTGATCAGATCTCGATTGGCTCGCCTGAGCTGGCCCAATCCTTGAAACCGCCGGCATAATGTTCCTCGATGGACAGACCGGCTTGCTGCGCCGCGGACAGAGCGTGGACGGAGCGCACGCCCGACATGCAGGAAAAAACCGGACGCCGGCCGTCGCGTACGACCAAGTCAGCGATTTCTGCGGCGTCGAAAGTCGAGAGGGGATGCGTGATCGATCCAGGGATATGTCCCTGATCGAACTCGTGTTGTTCCCGTACATCGATCAACAGGAGCGATCGGTCGGCTAAGCCGGCCTTGATCGTATCCCGGTCCAAGCCGACAACCTTCATCCGTTCGGTCCCTGTCTGATGCCTGCCAGTGCCGGCGACCCCGGGTGACGCCTGTTCTTATTCGTCAGACGTCAGGACCGCAAACGACCCGCGCCAACACATCCTCGACCGTTGCGAAGTGATTTGTCCAGGTGGGCAGAGACCGGCCCGCCATCCGTTCGACCAAGGTACGACGCATTGCCGAATTCGGCTGCGCGAGGTTCTCCACGGTTTGTCTCCAGCCGAGACCATCGAGGGGATCCAGGAAGTGTGCAAATTCGCCGCCGATCTCGCGATGCACCGCAAGGTTCGACGCGACCACGGGAAGTCCACTGGCTGCCGCCTCCACGATGGGAAGCCCATACCCCTCGGCGAAGGACGGCATCAGCAGCGCCGTGCAAGAGCGCAGGAGTGCCGCGAGACCGTGGGTCGACAGGCCACTCACTTCGGTGACGCGCATCGCCATCGCGGGACAGCGCTCCAGCATGTCGATGATGTTCTCTGCTTCCCAACCCCGTCGGCCGACGAGCACCAAGCGTGGCGTGTTCGCGCCGTGGCGTTCGTGAAGGTCGCGCCAAAGATGCAGCAGCAAGAGATGATTCTTACGCGGCTCGATCGTGCCGCAGACGACGAAAGTCGGTCGATGGGGAATTCCGTAGGTCCCCTCTCCGAGGGGCTGGAACACTGGCTCAACGCCGAGCAGGGCCATCGTGACGGACCGTTTTGGTAAGCCACGTGCCTCACAGTATCGGGAGAAGCGGTCACCGACATCCCGCGAATTGACCAGCACATGCGAGGCGTGGCGCGCGATGGTGTCCATCCGGATCCGGTGCCGCTCCGCTTCCCCCGGCCGACCGTATTCCGGGTAGTCGATCGGGATCAGGTCGTGGACGAAGAAGACCGCACGGATATCGCGGCGGTCGTAGAGCCAGTCGAAACGCTCGGGCTTGTCGAGGCGCAGGTGCGAGGTGTGCAGATAGATCGTGCCCTGGGGCAGTATGTCGGGTCCGCAAGCGGGCAACACGGTCGCTGCCGTTTCAGCCTGGATGCGGCGCCGTGTCGTGCTGCTCTGCCTGCGCGCCGTCTGCTTCGTACCAATTTCCGTCGGGCTGTCACTCAGCTCGGAAGCCAATCGGCGATAGATCGGGTCCTGCAACGCATTGAGATCCTCGACCCAGCCCTCTGTCACCGCATCGACGATGCGGATCGCATCCTCCCTGTTGAGGACCTTCGGTCCGAGAACGGTCGAGACCAACCCGAAGCGTTCACCGGCCTGCCCCAAAAAATGGCGTGCATAGGCCAGATCCACCCGGTCGATCCCGCTCGGGCTCGCGTGCCGCAGACGCGTGATCAGGCGCGTCAGGTCGAAGGCAAGGCTCGGAACGGGTCGATGCGCGAGCTGCAAATTGGGAACAGGCATGATCCTCCGGTCGAGTTCAGGCGGACGGCCGTATGGCCACGGTCCGACTTTGGCCTATATGCCGATGCCTCAGCCTGAGGCTACCCGCGGCCTTTGCCGCCAACGAGAGCGACGGTCCCGTGTCTCCCGGATATCTGCCCTTCGCCGGCGCCCTCGATCTGCCAGCTTACACCTGCGACAATTGTGGATTTTGGCAGCGCCACTTCGAGAAGCCACCGGCTTGCCCGATGTGCCTCGACGCGCGCCACGTGGTGCCACAGAAAGGCTGGCAGTTCTGGAGTGAACGCGAGGCCCAGGACCGATTCCCTTGTCACTGGGAAGAACTCGAGGCTGGGATCTGGCGCTTTTGGAATGATCCCGTCTCCGGGATCGGTCCCAGCGCCTACCTGATCCAAACGCCAACCGGGAACATGGGATTCGAGGCCTGTCCGGTCTTCAGCGAGGCGGCACTCCAGCACATCGCTGCCCTCGGAGGAATGCAGGTGTTGTCCTCATCCCATCCGCATGCGTACGGGGCGCTTGTGCAATTACAGGATCGCTTTGATCCCGAACTCTGCCTGCCTGCTTCGGATTTCGTCTGGAGTGCCGCCCTGCAGGTCTCCTGGCCCTACGATGATTTCCTGGAGCCCCTCCCCGGCCTAGAACTGCACCGGACCGCCGGCCATTTCGACGGCCATGCGATCCTCTTCGATCGAGCACGAAAAATCGTGTTCTGCGGCGACGCGCTGAAGTTCGAACTCGATCCGCAAGATCTTCGCAAGGCACTCACCATTTCCGCGCACAAGGCTTTCGTACGCGGAGTGCCACTGACCACGAAAGAGTTACGACGCTATCGGGACGTTTTTGCGCAACTTGACTTCACCCAGACCTGGACACCTTTCGAACCGACTGCGAATTGCGGCCGGGCCGAGGTCCTGGCTCTTCTGGACGGTATGTTGGCAACGCGTCCGCATGCCGCCCCCGTGCCGCTCGACAGCCTCAAGCGTTGACGCCTCTTATCCTCGCGTCGCCGCCGTCTGGCCGAACATGACCTTCTTGGCATCCTCACTCAGCGCTTTACCGAAGTCAGGATTGATCTCCGGGGCCCGAGCGTAGGCAGTCTTGGTTGCCGGCCGCTCGGCGATGGCATGGAACCAGCGCTTGAGATTCGGGAAATCTTCCAGGGACTGCCTCTGTTTCTCGTGCGGTACGATCCACGGATAACATGCCATGTCGGCGATGGTGTAATCCGCCCCGGTGACGAAGGAGCGGTCCGCAAGGCGCCGATCAAGGACGCCGTAAAGTCGGTTGGTCTCCTTGACGTATCGTTCGATGGCGTAGGGCACGGTCTCCGGCGCGTACTGGGTGAAGTGGTGGTTCTGACCGAGCATTGGTCCGAGACCGCCCATTTGCCAGAATAGCCATTGCAGGACCTCTGCGCGGCTTGAAATATCACTGGCAATGAAGCGCTCAGTCTTTTCGGCCAAATAAAGCAAAATCGCGCCAGATTCAAAGAGCGAGATCGGTGGTCCGCCACCGGTTGGCTCACGATCGACGATCGCCGGCATTCGGTTGTTTGGCGAAATATTCAGGAAGTCCGGCTTAAATTGATCACCTTTGCCGATATTTACAGGATGAAGAGTGTAGGAAAGGCCCGCTTCCTCAAGGAACATCGTCACTTTGTGGCCGTTCGGGGTCGGCCAGTAATACAGATCGATCATTGCGCTCTCCGTGGCAGGCGCGCGACGGGCGGGACCGATCGCGCCCGTCGGGGACGTGGTGTTCCCACAGCGTCAGGTCAAGCTTCTCGCATGGCAGCGGATACCGGCGCTCGGTCTATCCAATGCAATGTATTTGCAGAACGATAAATTCAGAGCTTTCATGCTTGCCTTACTTGTGATGCGAGGAGGAAGCAATGGTCAGCGCAATTTCGGCCAGCAGCGGCGGTCTTCTGGCGGCAACACAGCGCTACGCCACTGCGGCCGAGGGAATATCAACCTTCGGTACCAGCCTGCCGAGTGCAACCCAGGTTGATCTTTCGACAACGGCTGTTCAGCTCATTCAAGAACAAGCGAATATCGGTCTAAATACGGCAGTTCTAAAGTCGACTATCAATTCGGAACGCCAAGTTCTCGATATCCTGGCGTAACGAAGCGGAGACCATCGAAATTTTTCGAAGGATCGACGCCTATGGCAATCACCATTCCCATCACGCAAGTGGGTCTCATCCGAGCCACAGAGATCCTGCACGATGTCCGAAATACCGCGGCTCTCCGCCACGAGACCGAGCCGCGAACTGTTTCAGTTGTCGTTGAGCGGTTTCAGCAGAGCCTGGATCCGAGAGGTGACGATGAGGTGCCTGGGCAGAGTCGCCTTGTCGATGTGCGCGTCTGACCTTCGAGGCCAGTAGGTGGATTTCCGCGGTCTCGACGAAGAATCGTTAACGTCCGCCGCGTCTACTGCCTTTAGACACTAAGCCGGGAGACGTAGGGTGGAGCAGAATCGTCGGGCGGCCCGGCGCTCGGATGCTTTCCGTATCGGTTCGTTGGCACTGGACGTTGGTACCTCTGCAATTGACTGCCTTGTTTGGAATCAGTCGGAGACTGGTGCGCAGATTGAGGTCGAGTCACCTGCAGCCGTGCCGGATCAGTTCACCCTGATGATGTCCGCCTATGCTAAGCCGCGCCGCTGCCACGTCGTTTGGCGCGATGGACGGAAGCTCGGGATCACCTTCGTGATCTGAAGGCGGGCGAAGGCGGACAACCGTCATTCGTTCAGGGTTTAGAACGTCCAAGCCAGGCTGCAACCCAACGGAAAATTCGAGAACGACACGGATCCGACCAAGCCGAGAGCTCGGTGGGATCCGTGTCGTTCTCGAGTTATTTACGTCCAATTTCCACCGCCCAAGGCTGCTTGTTATGCTGCCTTGGAATCTTTCCCGCCCGCGGTAGTCGCCTGTTGCATCATCTCACCAGAAACCCGACCCTTCGTGGCGATGTCACGCAGAGATTTGACCATCGCGTCGGTCTGGTCGCTGCTGCTCTGGTCGAAGCCGGTTCCGGTAGCCCAATCCTCGCCACGCCGCGCCATGAGCACGAAGGCTGCCACGCCACCAAAGAGGCTTCCCATCAAAGGAGCACAGATTAGTGCAGTCCAGATGCCTTGCGGCAGCAAGATCGCCATCGTCAACACGCTTCCACTGATGGCTGCCAGTAGGATCAAAATCATCGCTATGCCCTCGCTAGAGATTCCATAGCATGCTCCGACCTCAATTGGTCCTTCGACTGCGATTATCGTGACCAGTGAGTTAAGGTGCGTTTTTCTGGTTATTGAATCCTGGCTGGTAACGGGCAGTCTTACCGGAGCATTCAGCAACATCTCGGGTCGGTACTTGGTCCCGCGGTTGCCCGCAGCATCAATCGCCAAAGGGGCATCATGCGGGGGACCGGCGTTTTTCGTTTCCTCCAGGGAACGGGTCAGTTGGAGAGCCTCATCACCGACATCCTGTTCGGCACCTGTTGCCATTTCCGTCTCGAAACCGTACGTCCCCTCTACGCGCAAGCGTGTCGGGGTGTAGCGCAGTCTGGTAGCGCATCTGGTTTGGGACCAGAGGGTCGTAGGTTCGAATCCTATCGCCCCGACCATTCGTTTGCCGCGGCTTTCCGGAGTAGGCCCATCCGATGTCGAGCGCCCGCATTTATCAACCCGCGAAGGATCCGACGCAGTCCGGAACTGCGCGTGCGAAGGTTTGGGTAATCGAGTTCGATCAGACCTCGCCACGCGAAACGGACCCGCTCATGGGCTGGATCGGCTCGTCAGATATGCTGCAACAGGTTCATCTCGAATTCGAAAGCAAGGAAGAGGCGGTGGCATACGCAGCCCGCTCAGGTCTTTCCTACCGGGTCGAGGAGCCGCAGAAACCGATTTTGCGTAAAGGATTGTCCTATTCGGACAACTTCAAGTTCAATAGAACGGCACCGTGGACCCATTAAGACGAAGTGTTGCGCTCGTCAAAGCTGGATCAGAACCGTAACTGCGCCAAAGATCAGGACTGAGCCGACGGCCACGGCAAGCAGGATCAAAGCGGCACGCGATTCGCGCAGATCGTTGTTCATCATGGGAATAGGCTATCTCGCCTCGGCGGCCTCGCCAATCCACCGTGGGCAAAATGCTGTCGCCCGAGTCGAGAAATCGCTTCTCGTTTGTTAGTGACATGAGCTTAGAAGAAGATCGGCCTTGCGGTGGCGTGATGCTCCACAAGGACCGTATCGTTGGCCGGATCGGTTTCTTTCAGAACCGCATCGTAGCCCCAGAGATCGGCCAAGTGCTGCAGCACCCGCTTGGCATCGTCTTTTTGAAGCGTGATGCGGTTCAGGGCGCGGTGATGCACGATGAGGCGCCGATCGCCTTCGAGGTCGACGTCCACCACTTCGATGTCCGGATCTAGCCAAGCCACATCGTATTGCCGGGCGAAGGAGCGACGCATCCTGCGGTAGCCGCGCTCGTCGTGGATCGCCTCGACGTAGAGCTCCGACTCGTCCGGATCGTCAACAACGTGGAATAGGCGCATGTCGCGCATGAGCTTAGGCGACAGGAACTGGGCGATAAAGCTCTCGTCGCGATAGTTCGCCCAGATGTCGCGTAGGGTCGCCATCGCGTCGCCTGTGCCGGCGATCTCTGGGAACCACTCCCGATCCTCCTCGGTCGGCTGCTCCACGATACGGGCGATGTCCTGCATCATGGCGAAGCCGATGGCGTAAGGATTGTGGCCGTTATAGCCGCGCTCATTGTAATTTGGCTGACGCACGACGTTGGTGTGAGACTGCAGGAACTCAAGATAAGCTGCCTCCCCAATCAGACCTTTCTCGGAAAGAGAGTTCATGATCCGGTAATGGCAATAGGTGGCGCAGCCCTCATTCATCACTTTGGTCTGGCGCTGCGGATAGAAATATTGAGCCACGAGGCGCACGATGCGCAGAATCTCACGCTGCCAAGGGCGCAGTCGGGGCGCGGCCTTCTCGAGAAAGTAGAGGATGTTTTCCTGCGGAAGTTCGAGCAAGGCCTTGCGCCGCTCCGCTGCCGCATCCGGTCGCCCGGTCGACACCTTCTGCGGCAGGGTGCGCCAAAGGTCGTTGTAGATTTGCTCGCCGTGTTCAGCGCGCTCGCGCTCGCGGCGCTGCTCGGAAGCGAGATCGGGTCGCTTCTTTCGCGGGTAGCGGTGGACCCCCTGGCTCATCAGCGCATGAGCGGCATCAAGCACGGCTTCCACTGCCGAATGGCCGTAGCGCTCCTCGCAGCGCGAGATGAAACCTTTGGCGAAGTCGAGATAATCGAGGATGCCTTCAGCATCAGTCCATTGCTTGAACAGGTAGTTGTTCTTGAAGAAGTGGTTATGGCCGAAGGCCGCGTGGGCGATGACCAGCGTCTGCATCGTCGCCGTGTTTTCCTCCATGATGTAGGAGATGCACGGGTCCGAGTTGATGACGATCTCGTAGGCAAGTCCCATCATCCCACGCCGGTAGCCGGCCTCGTGCTGGGCGAAGTGCTTGCCGAACGACCAGTGCTTGTAGAACAGTGGCATGCCGATCGACGCGTAGGCGTCGAGCATCTGCTCGGCAGTGATGATCTCGATCTGGTTCGGATACCAGGACAAGCCGAGGTCCCGCGCCTCGGCTTCGCAGGCGTCATGGATGCGCCGAATCGTGTCGAAGTCCCAATCGTTCCCAGTGTAGAGCGGATCCTGTCCGCCGGGGATAATCTGGGGCGTGGGGCGGATGATGCTGCCGACCATGCGATGTACGCCTTCCTGGAGGGTGACTGTCCCGCGCGGCCAGTGTGGCGATACGCGGGTGCCTAAGCCTCGGCTTCCGCCCGGGTGTCCTTGCGTCCGAACAGTTCGCGGAACACCGGGTATATGTCGCGGCGGTGATTGACCTTGCGCATGGCGATGGGCGCGCCCGTCTTCGCCAAGCCCTCGTAGGTGCGCCACAGGGTGGTGCGGTGCTCGACGAAGCCGGCCCGAGGGCCGTTCTCGTCGCCGACCTCCAGGTAGGCAAAGTGCTGGCAGGCCGGCAGGATATGGGCGCGCAGGAGTTCGGTCGAGGTCGGGCCGTCGCTGGAGACGTTGTCGCCGTCGGAGGCCTGCGCGGCGTAGATGTTCCAGTCGTTCGGGTCGTAGCGCTCGGCGATGACGCGCTTCATCTCGACCAGCGCCGAGGACACCAGGGTTCCGCCGGTTTCGCGCGATCCGAAGAACGTTTCCTCGTCCACCTCGGTCGCCTTGTCGGTGTGGCGGATGAAAACAATCTCCACGTGCCGGTAGCGCCGGGTCAGGAAGATATGAAGCAGGATGTAAAACCGCTTGGCCAAGTCCTTCATATGCTCGGTCATCGAACCCGACACATCCATCAGGCAGAACATCACTGCCTGCGCTACCGGTCGGGGATATGGCTCGAAGCGGCGGTAGCGGAGGTCGAGCGGGTCGACGTAAGGAATGCGCTTCGTACGCTCCCTCAGAGCCGATAGGGCCAGCAACATGTCAGGCAGGTCGGGATCGCTTGACGACGCGGCGGCAATCCGCGCTTCGAGGGCCGCGATCTCGTCGGGCTTCGGCCGCTTCAGGGCGATGCGGCGCGACATCGAGTTGCGGAGGGTGCGTGTCAGCGCGAGGTTGGCGGGGGAGCCCGAGGTTGTGTAGCCAGCGCGGCGCAGCCCTTCCGTCTCCACCACCGAGAGCCGGCGCTTGGCCAGATCCGGCAGTTCGAGGTCCTCAAGGAAGAGTTCGAGGAACTCGTCTCGGGTGAGCACGAAGCGGAAGGCATCCTCGCTGTTCTCGGAGCCCTCCCCGCCCTCCCCCGACCCCTTGCCGCTGCCACCCGAGGGAGGACGCTCGATGCGGTCGCCCTCAACGTAGGTCTTGTTGCCCGGCAGGATATGGTCGTGAAGGCCGGTGCCGGGTTGGCGTGCGAAGCGCGGCTCCCGAACCCCATCGACCGGGACCGAGACGCGGCCGTCCTTACCGAGATCCTTGATGTCCTTTTCCCGCGCGGATTCCCGCACGGCCCGCTGGGCCACATCCTTCACTCGGCGCAGGAAGCGCTGGCGGTTTGCGAGGCTCTTGCCCCCGGGATTCAGGCGACGATCGACGATGTGCATCCGGTGTGTGTGCCTTCGCCCTCGGAATCAATGTGGGATCGACTGGCCGGAGCGGCCATTGGAGTGGCCGCCCCTTCACCTGTAGGACGGGACGTATTGCGCGCCCTAGCCTGCCTGCTTCACCCGCATGTACCATTCGACCAGACGGCGCACCTGCCGCTCGGTGTAGCCGCGCGACACCATCCGGTCGACGAACTCGCCGTGCTTCTTCTCCGTCTCGCCGTCCTTCTTCGAGCCGAAGGAGATAACGGGCAGGAGTTCCTCGACCTGACTGAACATGCGTCGCTCGATGACCTCACGCAGTTTCTCGTAGGACGTCCAGGACGGGTTGCGGCCGCCGTGTTGCGCTCGAGAGCGCAGCGCGAATTTGACCACCTCGTTTCGAAAGTCCTTCGGATTGGCGATGCCCGCCGGTTTCTCGATCTTGGTCAGCTCCTGGTTGAGGAGTTCGCGGTTGAGGAGCTGGCCCGTCTCGGAATCCTTGAAGTCCTGGTCCTCAATCCATGCATCGGCGTAGTCGATGTAACGGTCAAACAGGTTTTGTCCGTAGTCGTGGTAAGATTCGAGGTAAGCTTTCTGGATCTCGTGTCCAATGAACTCCGCGTAGCGCGGAGCCAGCTCCGTCTTGATAAACTCCAAGTAGCGCTTCTCGGTTTCCGGAGGCAGCTGTTCGCGCCGTAGGGATTGCTCCAGCACGTACATGAGGTGGACCGGATCGGCCGAAACTTCCGTGGTATCGTGGTTGAAGGTCGCTGCCATCACCTTAAAGGCGAAGCGGGTAGAGATCCCGTCCATGCCCTCGTCAACGCCGGCAGCGTCCTTGTATTCCTGCATCGAACGGGCGCGAGGATCGACCTCGCGGAGGGATTCACCGTCGTAGACTCGCATCTTCGAGAAAGCATTGGAGTTAGCGTGCTCGCGTAGGCGCGAGAGCACCGAGAAGCGGGCCAGCATCTCCAGTGTACCCGGCGCACAGGCAGCGTCGGATAGTTCGGATCCGGAGACCAGCTTCTCGTAAATCCGCTGTTCCTCGGTTGCCCGGAGGCAGTACGGCACCTTGATCACGTAAATGCGATCGATAAAAGCTTCGTTGTTCTTGTTTGTCTTGAAGGTCTGCCACTCGGACTCGTTCGAGTGAGCCAGGATGATGCCTGTGAATGGGATCGCCCCGATGTTCTCGGTACCGACGTAGTTGCCCTCCTGCGTGGCGGTCAGGAGAGGGTGCAGCATCTTGATCGGGGCTTTGAACATCTCGACAAATTCGAGAACGCCCTGGTTCGCCCGGTTCAACCCACCTGAGTACGAGTAAGCATCGGGGTCGGCTTGCGAGAGGGTCTCGAGGCGACGGATATCGACCTTGCCGACGAGACTGGAGATGTCCTGATTGTTCTCATCGCCGGGCTCGGTCTTGGCGATGGCGATCTGGCGAAGGCGCGACGGCCGAACCTTAATCACCTTGAATTTCGAGATGTCGCCGTTGAACTCGTCGAGCCGCTTCAGGGCCCAGGGACTCATCAGTCCGGTCAGGCGGCGCTTGGGGATGCCGTAGCGCTCTTGGATTTCAGTTCCCATCGCCTCGGGGTCGAACAGCCCAAGGGGACTCTCGAAGACCGGGGAGACCTCGTTGCCAGCCTTCAGAACGTAGATGGGGTGGGTCTCCATCAACGCCTTGAGGCGTTCGGCCAGAGAGGACTTACCGCCGCCGACGGGCCCAAGCAGATAGAGAATCTGCTTGCGCTCTTCCAATCCCTGCGCCGCATGGCGGAAGAACGACACGATGCGCTCGATCGTCTCCTCCATTCCGTAGAACTCGGCGAAGGCGGGATAGATGCGGATGGTGCGGTTCATGAACACGCGCCCGAGGCGCGGGTCCTTCGCGGTGTCTACGAATTCCGGCTTGCCGATGGCTTCCAGGATGCGCTCGGCTGCGGAGGCGTACATCAGCGGCTCGTCGCGGCACGCCTCGAGATACTCGGAGAGGCTCATCTCCGTATCGCGACGCGCCTCGTAGCCACGGGCGAAGCTCTGAAACAGGTCGTTCGTCGACGGCATAGGCTTTCCGATCCCCTCACGACAGCGACAGCTTCATCCTGTCTCGCCTTGGATGCAACTGACAGGCCCAGTTTTGTCGCAGCGCATTCACGGCGGAATTTGACCGCGCGATGCGTGCGACAGGGCAACACTCCGGCCTGCCCCTTGGGTTCGGTGTGGGGGCACGCGAGCAACGCCACGCCGCGGCCCCGACTGCGGCTCAGAGGTCGGTGGCATCCTTCTTCGCCGTCGAGTCAGGTTTTGCTGCCCCAACGGTAATCTTGATGTTCTGGGTTTGGACGTTCCCGTCAGAATCCTTGACGTCCACCGTCACTTCGTCGGCGCCGGTGAAGCCGTCCTTACTCTGGTAGAACACGGCCTGCACTGCGGCCTCCTTGCCCGGGCAACGATATTTCGCCGGCGTCTTGAGCTTGCCGACCTTCGTGATGAGCGAGCCGTTCTTGGGCGCACCGCTGACCCGGATCTCCGGCATCGGACCTGTCGAACAATCCTTCTTGAGGTTTGGTACGATGGCAAGGCGTACGCTTTTGCCGCTGGCGGCGGTCTCGCTGCGGGTGACCATGGTCTGCGCCAGTGCCGGTCCGGCTAGAACGACGCTGGCGGCCAGGAAGGTGAAGGAACGGGCAAGCAGCATGCGGACGAACTCCGATCACGCCGGACGATCCGCGCGGGACGCGGTGGATTCGGTCCGGTTGTTGAGAATGTGGGGATCGTGAGCGCGACCGTCGAGTGGGCGATGGGTCGATCCCTCAGGAGCCGGCTTTACTCTCGGGCAGCCGGCGCAGGTGGGCGATGGCTTCGCGGCACGCTTGTAGATCACCGAGGACGTCGACCAGGACTGCCCGCTGCTTTGGGCTCAGGGGCTCGGCCGCGGGGAGCACGACATGTTGAACATCCACGTCGGCGTCCTGAATCGACGGTGCGGCCACGACGGCTTCGCCACGTCCCACCGACTGAACGAAGCGGAGGCCGCGTTCACGCAGCACCCGCTGGGCGCCCTTGATGGTGTAGCCCTGCCCATGGAGGAGGCGCTTGATGCCCTTCAGCAGGGCAACGTCTTCGGGCCGATAGTAGCGCCGCCCGCCCGCACGCTTGATGGGACGAATCTGAGCAAAGCGCGTTTCCCAGAAGCGCAGGACATGCTGAGGCACGTCCAATTCGTCGGCGGCCTCCTTGATGGTGCGGAACGCCCCAGCGCTCTTCTCGAGCGCTTCCTGCACAGCAGGGGCTCCCTCGCAATGGGACTTGTTGATGTCGTCGATCCGCGTGGCGAGGGACATGGCAGGCCTACTCGTCGTCGTGTTCGCCCGCGCCGTTGATGCCGTTGATGCGGGCCTTCAGCACATTTGAGGGCTTGAAGACCATGACTTGGCGCGGTTCGATTGCAACTTCGACACCGGTTTTGGGATTGCGGCCGACCCGGCGGCCCTTGCTTCGAACAACGAAGGATCCAAACGAGGATAACTTCACCGTTTCGCCGCTGGCGAGGCAGGTACAAATCTCGGATAGAACCGTCTCGACTAAGGCTGAAGACTCAGTGCGTGACAGGCCAACCTGCTGATAGACGGCCTCGCTCAAATCGGCGCGTGTGACCGTCTTTCCCGTCATGAAACATTCCCCGAAGCGATTCGTGTTTTCTTAGTATCTCTATGATTGCGCACGCTAATCGGCGTTCAGTCTGGGGTCAACAGTGCGTGAGGCACCCCGTGGCAAGCGGTGACGCGCTTACCAGCGGATCAGGGCTGCGCCCCAGGTGAACCCACCGCCAATCGCCTCGATCATCACGAGGTCGCCGCGCCGGATTCGGCCATCCTTACATGCGACGTCGAGGGCCAATGGAATCGAGGCCGCCGATGTGTTGCCGTGTCGGTCGACCGTGAGCACCACCTTCTCGCGCGCAATCCCAAGTTTATCGGCCGAGGCTTCGATGATCCGTCGATTGGCTTGGTGGGGTACGAACCAGGACAGGTCCTCCGCGGTGGTGCCGGATCCGCGAAAGGCATCGTCGATGACATCGGTGACCGAGCCCACCGCGAACCGGAACACCTCCTTGCCGGTCATGCGCAGGTGGCCCGTGGTACCAGTGGAGCCAGGGCCGCCATCGACGTAGAGCTTGTCCCGGTGTCGGCCATCTGAGCGCAGGCTTGCACTCAGGACGCCGCGATCGGCGTTGGTGCCCTCGCCTTCGCGCGCTTCCAAGACGATGGCGCCAGCGCCGTCGCCGAAGAGAACGCAGGTCGTACGATCTTCCCAGTCGAGGATTCGCGAGAACGTTTCGGCCCCGATGACCAGCGCGCGCTTGACGCTTCCAGTGCTCAGGAACTTGTCGGCGGTGGTCACAGCATAGACGAATCCGGCGCAGACCGCCTGGACGTCGAAAGCGAATCCACCTTCCAGACCGAGGGATGCCTGAATCTCCGTTGCTGTGGATGGAAAGGTATGATCGGGCGTGGAGGTGGCGCAGATGATGAGATCGATGTCGTTGGCGGTCAGTCCAGCTTGGTCGAGCGCTGCTTGCGCGGCTCGGGTGCCCAAGACGGCTGTCGTTTCCGAGGCATCCGCGAGATAGCGCTGCCGTATTCCCGTGCGCTGCACGATCCACTCGTCAGAGGTATCGACGGTGCGGCTAAGTTCCTCGTTGCTGACGCAACGGGCCGGCAGGGCGGAGCCGCAGCCGACCACGACGGACCGCAGAACTTTCCCAGCGGTAACCGTCCCGGTGGTAACCGTCATGGTTCCGTCCTTTTGTTCGCTGCACCCGTCATGACGTTGCCGCGGCTGGTGTCAGGTCGAGCATATCGCGGATTGTGCGCATCAAGTCGTGCCGAGCCATATCGTGGGCGAGGTCGACGGCCGCCGCGAAGCCGTTCGCGTCCTCGGAGCCGTGGCTCTTGATGACAATGCCCTCGAGCCCGAGGAACACGCCACCATTGGCTCGGCTCGGATTCATTTTGTCCCTTAGGGCTTTGAAAGCTTGGCGGGCGAAAAAGTAGCCGATCTTGGCTGAGAGCGTCCGGCTCATCGCGCTGCGGAGATAGCTGGCGATCTGCTTGGCGGTCCCCTCTGCGGTCTTCAAAGCGATGTTGCCGGTGAATCCTTCCGTGACGACGACGTCGACCGTGCCCTTGCCGAGATCGTTGCCTTCGACGAATCCATAATAGCTGAGGTTCGGCAGATCGGTCTCGCGCAGGTAGCGGGCGGCTTCCTTGACCGCCTCGTTGCCCTTCATCTCCTCGGTGCCGACGTTGAGCAGTCCGACCGTGGGCCGGTCGAGGTCGAACACGATCCGGGCCATGGCCGAGCCCATGACGGCCATTTCGACGAGATGCTCGGCATCGGTGCCGATAGTCGCACCAACGTCGAGGACGACGCTCTCGCCTCGGACCGTCGGCCAGAGACAGGCAATGGCCGGACGCTCGATTCCCGCCAGCGTTTTCAAACAAATCTTCGACATCGCCATCAAGGCGCCGGTGTTGCCGGCCGAGACGGCCGCGTCGGCCTCGCCATCCTTCACGGCCTGAATGGCGCGCCACATCGAGGATTTCCCGCGTCCAGAGCGCACCGCCTGGCTTGGCTTCTCGTCCATCGCGATCGCGATCGTCGTGTGGCGGATCTCCACGGCGCCTTTCAGGCGCGGTTCGGCAGCCACCAAGGGTGTGAGGATTGCCTCATCCCCAAACATCAGGAACGTCATCTCGGGATGGCGCTCGCGGGCGATGGCAGCGCCCGGCACCACGGTGGTGGGGCCATGGTCGCCGCCCATGGCGTCGAGCGAGATGCACACTCTCTGGGACATATCGGGTGGCCGGTGGCCTCTGATCGTGAAAAAGGAATGCCTCTCTACGAAGAGACAGCGAGGCGGACGGGCAAGGTGGCGGGGTGGTTTCGAAAAACCGGCCCCCTCCCCGGCGCGCCGGAAAATAGCGATTGATGACCGCCGGGCAAACGAAATCTGAGCCTTCGTTCGCATGCCGACCCATCGAGGCGGCTCATGGACTCAGTCTTCGGCGGACTTCAGGCCGCGCAGGGCTGCGAGCGGTCCCTCGTCCGCGTCCTCGATATGGGGTTCGAAGGCCACGCCCGGCTTTCGCGGATAAGGATCCAGCCCGAGCGCCAGAAACTCGGCCGTGATCGTTCCGAAATCGATCTTGCCGCCGACGATGGGGTCGGGGATGTCGGCATCCTCCGCATCAGTCCCTTCAAGGCGGTCGGTATCCGTGAACAGCAGGTCTACGGACTCCGAAACCGGGCCTTCGAATGGCTCCAGGGTCACGGTACAGACCTGGGTCACCAGAGCGGCGACGGTTCCACGCACTCGGAAGGCCGACAGCTGCCCACTCGTCTCGAAAGTCCCCACCAGGTCTTGGATGGACGGAATCCCGAAATCCGCTGCAAGAGCCGCGCATTCCTCCGGGCTCGCCGTCACGATCAATCTGCCGTCGCTACGCCTGAGGCGATCGACGCTGACAATGCGTGAAAGTGGCCCGGCTTCTTCGTAACGTGTCATGATGCTGTCCGTGTCGGATCGGCGTTCGACTTCGCGAAGGGCATCGCAAAGGATCGAGGCGGTGGGAACTGTGGGCCGATGCCGATCAGCCCGTCGAGATCGGAGCGCGCCAGAGCGGCATCGCTGGCGAGGACATAATTCGCCAAACCTGCAGCCGCCGCAGGCGTATCCTGTCCGAGTACGTTGCGGGCCAGGACCGCTTTCAGGCCTTCTGCGTCTCCGGCATCGAGTGCGGTCTCGTAGCTCTCTGCACGCCCATAGAAGGCGGAGCCGAGCTTTTTCATGCGCTTCGGCACGCCAAAATCGCCGATGCCGGATTCACGCAGCGACGAGTCGAGTTGCAGGAAGACCGAGTTGATCAGGTCCTGAGCCACGTCCGCCGCCGGCTCAGGCATATCGTTCAGACGCCGCAACACCAGGATGACGTGGAGGATCAGGCATTCGAACCGTCCTTCCAACGAGTCCGGCACGCCGATATCGGTGTACAATTCCGGGCGCCGCGCCGCATCATTGATCCGCCTGTGCAGCGTCTCGATCAAACGCTGGCGCGGACTTGGCTGTCCCCAAGCGCGCAAGCGCTGTAGCAGTCCCGCCATCATGCGTATGTCCTCCCGACGGTTGGCTGATGACCGACAGAGACGATCGGCGCATGTGGCTGGGCTTGCCTTGTCAAAACCATAACCCCGCGTTACGGCAGCGGACGGTCAAGGTGCAACCTCCATCGGGATTCTTCAGCTCGGTGCCGAGCCGCCACCGAAGCCGGTAGACGCGTCCAGTTTTTCACTGTCAGCAAGGGTGGCCGATGTCGCGCCGTCTCGTTTCGTCGCTCGCTCGCCTCGCCGTCCTCGGCGTGATCTCAACGGGTGTGTCCGGCTGCATCGGCGAGGACATTCGTCACGGCTATCAGATCGACCAAGCGGCGCTGGCTACCGTTAAGCCCGGTATGAGCGCCGAGCAGGTGCTTCAGGCTCTGGGCACACCCTCCACCGTGTCTACCGTCGGCAACAAGTCCTGGTACTACATCAGCCAGAACACGCGCCGCACCGTCCTGTTCCTTGGCGAGCAGGTTGAGGATCAGAAGGTCACAGCGGTTTATTTTAATTCCGCTTTCAAGGTCGAGCGGGTAGCCCTCTACGGCCTTCAGGATGGGCGCGTCTTCGACTTCATTCAGCGTACGACCCCCACCAGCGGTGCCGACCGCGCCTTCATCAGCCAACTCTTCCGAGGTCTGACCAAGTATGAGCCGTTCGGAAGCGGTTCCGGTACGAGCGTGGTTCCCGGCGCCAATCGCGGTCAGTAATCGGACTCGTCCAGCGGCGAGTGCATGACGCGCCTCGCCGTATCGTGAGGCAAACTTCCCAAACGCGGGGAGATTTGCACAATGGGAATGACCTCGGTGCATGATCGGCTCTCCCGGGCTCAGACCCGGGCGGGCAGAGGATATAGAGGATGCCGTTTCGCGAGGCCTTTCTCGTAGAGGGTGGCGAGGCCGGCGCGCTTTTGCGCAATCACGATTGGTTGGCGACCTCGCTTGGGGCGCCAGCCGAATGGCCCCAGGCCCTGAAGACCCTGGTCGGAGTGATGCTCGGCTCGCAGCAGCCGATGCTCATTGTGTGGGGGCCGGACTACATCACCCTCTACAACGACGGTTACGCCGCAATGTGTGGCGCTCGGCATCCCAAAGCCCTCGGCGGTTCATTTCGCGAATTGTGGCACGACATCTGGGATCGCGTGGAGCCGATCCTGTCCCGTGCCTACGCGGGCGAGGCGACGCATATGGATGGCATCGCCTTCATCATGCATCGTAACGGGTATCCGGAAGAGACCTACTTTTCGTTCGGCTATACGCCTGTTCGCGACGAGACCGGACAAGTCGTCGGTATGTTCTGCGCCTGTGCGGAGACCACCGGGCGAGTGCATGCCGAGCGCAAGGCCAGTGCCGAGCGAGAGCGGCTCGAAATGCTCTTTGCCCAGGCCCCGAGTTTCATGGCGGTCCTACGCGGGCCCGAGCACCGATTTGAGCTCGCCAACCCTGCTTATCGGCGCCTTGTCGGCGACCGCTCTGTGGTCGGCCGTACGGTCGCCGAGGCGCTTCCGGACGCCGTGGCACAGGGGTATCTCGATCTCCTCGACACTGTCTATCGCACCGGGGAAGCTTTCACGGCGACCGCGTCGAGGATCGCCCTGCAGACCAAAGCGAGCGGCCCGGCGATCGAGCGCTACCTCGACTTTGTCTATCAGCCAATTTTCGATGACGATGGCGTCGTGACCGGGATCTTCGTCGAGGGCGTCGATGTGACCGATCGGGCTCTTGCCGAGATCGCTCTCCGTCGGAACGAAGCGGAACTTCGCAATCTCAATGCTGATCTCGAGCGTCAGGTCATCCTGCGGTCCGACGAGCGCGGTCTGACGTGGCAGGTCAGCCCCGACCTCCTTGGTGTCTTTCATCCTGATGGGTACTTCGAGCGCGTGAACCCAGCGTGGGAGGTGGTCTTAGGATGGACGGATACGGAAATTTCAGGGCGTCCCGTACTCGAACTCATCCATCCGGATGATGTCGCCCGGACCGCCGAAGCCATCCGGACTTTGGCACAGGCAATACCGGTCTTCCGCTTCGAGAATCGATATCGGACGCGCGACGGAAACTATCGCTGGCTCTCTTGGACGGCCGTCCCGGAGAGAGGGCGATCTTATTGCAGCGCCCGCGATGTTACGGATGAGAAGGCGCGGGAGGCTGCCCTCGATCAGGCCCAGGAGGCTCTGCGCCAAGCACAGAAGATGGAGGCGGTCGGCCAACTCACCGGAGGTGTGGCGCATGACTTCAACAACCTGCTTACCGTGATCAAGTCCTCGACCGACCTCCTGAAGCGGCCTGGCTTGGCTGAGGATCGGCGCCGCCGCTACGTCGACGCAATCTCCGACACGGTGGCGCGGGCCGCCAAGCTCACGGGCCAACTCCTCGCCTTTGCACGCCGGCAGGCGCTGAAGCCGGAAACTTTCAACGTCGGGACCGGAGTGTCGGCCATCAGCGAGATGATCGGGACCCTGACGGGCGCACGCATCGAGATCGTCGTCCAGGTGCCTCAGACCCCCTGTTTCGTAAACGCCGATCCGAGCCAGTTCGACACTGCACTCGTGAACATGGCGGTCAATGCGCGAGATGCCATGGGTGGCCAGGGCCGGCTGACAATCGAGGTCAGCCCAGTTGTCGGGATTCTACCACTGGACATCCGAAAGGGCGCGTTCGTAGCCGTTGCCCTCACGGATACCGGTACCGGGATCGCTCCGGGTGATCTGCATCGAATTTTCGAGCCGTTCTATACGACGAAGGGGGTCGGCCAGGGGACGGGCCTCGGACTTAGCCAAGTGTTCGGGTTCGCGAAACAGTCGGGCGGCGAGGTGGTTGTCCAGAGTCTTCCCGGCCGCGGCGCAACCTTCACGCTCTATCTTCCGCGCGTCTCGGAAGAGGCAGAGATCCCTGCAGTGCTCGAAGAGATCGAGCCTCTGACGGACGGGCACGGCACCTGTGTGCTTGTGGTGGAGGACAATCCGGAAGTTGGAGGGTTCGCGACCCAGACATTGGCGGAACTCGGATACCACACGGTCTGGGCCACCTCGGCCGCGGAAGCGTTGCATCAGCTTGAGAAAATTCCGTTTCGTTTCGAGGTGGTGTTCTCAGACATCGTCATGCCGGGCATGAACGGGATCGAACTCGCGAAAGAGATCTCACGACGGCGGCCGGATCTGCCGGTGGTGCTTGCCAGCGGCTATAGCCATATCCTTGCAAAAGAGGGGACGCATGGATTTGAGTTGCTACACAAGCCGTACTCGGTCGAGCAGTTGTCCCGCGTCCTAAGGAAAGCTGTGTCGCGGAGCCGACGTGTGCGAAGCGGCAGAGACTGAAGGACTTTCTGGTTTCGCCTGCTTCGGTTCGTTCGGTTCAGTTATGCGATGCAGAAACTATCCGGTGTTTGCGAAGGCCTGAGAGGAGGCCTTGCCTCCGTGGGACGCGTGGTCAGCGATCCTCCAGTCCGCGAACGGCAAGAGCCGGCGTGATTGCGACACAATCTCGAATGCTCGCCGGATTTGAAAAGATATGCGTCGGAGCCAACGCCGCGAGGGCTTCGACCCTTGTATACCCCCAAGAGACGGCTCCGAAGGCGCAGCCGACTTCACCCGCAGCGGACCAATCGCGGATTTCATCGCCGACATACAGTGTGTCGGCGGGAACGACGCCCGCCTCCCGGATCAGCGACCGCAGCCGCTTGGCCTTACCGAAGAGGGAAGCTCCGCAGGCGTAGTGCGTGAAACGCCGAGCATCGGCCGGTCCGAGGACCTGTCGGATGATGGTTTCGCGATTGGAACTTGCGATTCCAAGGCGGAGACCTGCGCGCTCGAGATCGATCAAAATTTCAGAAATCTCGGGGAAGAGCGAGATTGCGTCGATGTCGCGGGCTGCGAGACGATGCATGTGCCGGGTAATCAGCGGCAGCTTCCAGCCGGGAATCCCAAGGTGCCGAACGATGCCCCGGGCATCCATTCGCCGCAGGGTCTCGGTCTCATGCTCGGCGATGCGGGCAAACGCGTAGCGGTCGGCCACATCGTTGATGACTTTGGCAAACCAGGGAAAGCTATCGGCAAGGGTCCCGTCGAAATCGAACACAACGAGACGATAGAGGGGCAGGGTCAAGATCCAAGATTACCCACAGGAACCAAGAGCCGCATCACCAGGCCGCTCGGAGCCCAGTCCTGCTGAAGGGTCCCATCGAGCTGTCCCGCCACGCTGCGCTGTGCCAAGACCGTCCCGAAACCTTGTCGGCTCGGCGGTCCCGCGACGGCCGGTCCGCCGCTCTCGGCCCAGGTCAGAGTATAGGCTTCCCCATCGCGCCGGCCGGACAGGTGGACGCTCCCGGCCTCGGTCGATAAGCCCCCGTACTTCATCGCATTGGTGGCCTGCTCATGCATGACGAGAGCAAGAGCTGTGGCTGCACGCTCGCCCACGGCCACGTCATCGCCGGCAATGGTGATCCGCTCCCGGCCGTCCTGAACATAGGCGGCCATGATCAGCCGCATCAGGCCGAACAGGGTCTGGCCCTCCACCGGAGGCGCACTCGCGGGCGAGTGCGGTCTAACGTATTCGTGCGCCTGAGCGAGGGCGCTGAGGCGCTGCCGGAAGGCCGAAACGAAGGGGCGGGCAGCCGGGTCGGTGCGGGCCGAGAGGCCAGCAAGTCCACCCACCACGGCGAAGATGTTCTTGATCCGGTGGGAAAGCTCTTTGATCAAGAGGTCCTGTGCCTCCTCCGCCCGCTTGCGCTCGCGCAGGTCGCGGGTGACGGTGGCGTATCCGACGAAGCGGCCTTCGTCGTTGCGCAGCGGAAAGATGTTGTAGAGGACCGAGATCCCCTCCCCTGTCACGAAATGACGGAAGGCCAACTCGCCCTCCCACCAGCCCTGCCTCTCTACGGCAGGGAGAACCGTTCCGGTGATCAGCGACTGACTCCCGGGCATGAAGTAGTCCACGATCCGCGTTCCTGATACGGCCGAGATGTCCGATAGTCCAACGAGCCGGCGCCCTGCCTCGTTGATGTGCTGTACACCGCCATCTCTGTCTGCGATGCCGATGAAGTCCTGCGACTGTTCCACGATGGCGGCGAGCTTGCGCGTTTCAGTCTCGGCTTGCTTCAGGTCCTCAATGTCGGTGCACGTTCCGAACCAGCGCTCGATTCGCCCCTCGGCGTCGATCAGCGGCATAGCCCGGCCCAAGGTCCAGCGATGGGTTCCAGAATGGTGGCGCAGGCGGTAGGCGACTTCGTAAGGTTCACCTGTGGCAAGGCTGTGCCGCCACCGGCCGAGGGCTCTCGCTCGATCATCCGCATGGACGATATGGTTCCAGGCGTCGCCGTCGGTTGAGCCGGCGGGTACGCCGGTGAACTCGTACCAGCGATCATTGTAGAAGTCGTGGTAGCCGTCCGGCTGGGTGGTCCACACCATCTGGGGCATCGCGCTCGTCATGACCCGGAACCGACGCTCGCTCGCCTGCAATTCCGCTTCCCGTGCGCTGACTTCGCTGCGCGTCCGTGTCAGTTCGATCAGCGTCGAGGCCTGCCGCGCCAAAGCCTCCAGCATCTCGACCTGCATCGGCGTGATCCCGTCTGGCCGGGCGACTTGGTCGAGGACGCACAGCGTGCCGAGGGGTAATCCCGAAGGCGAGCGGATCACCGCGCCAGCATAGAAGCGAAGCTTCCGCTCTCCGCTGACGAGGGGGTTGTCGCAAGTGCGGGGATCGAGAGCCAGGTCCGGGATCACCAGGAGGGCGTTTGATTCGATCGCATGTGAGCAGATCGACATTTGGCGCGGTGTCTCAGGCAAGTCGAACCCGACCCGGGCCTTGAACCACTGACGCTCCCCCTCGACCAGGCTCACCAGCGAAATGGGCGCGTGGCACACCAGAGCGGCGATACGGGTCAGATCGTCATAGACCGCTTCCTGCCCATTCACAGTCAGATCAAGGCTTTCGAGCTCCGCCAGTCGATCGGACTCGGTCCACCCGGTCGGTGCGGCTGAACAGAATTTGGCTGAAGGCAAAAGCAGCTATCCTCGACGATCGCAACACATAGGATGTCTTCCCTCCGGCGGATAGCGCCAAGGTTGGTATTTCATCCCCAAAAGTACGCACCAGCTCTTGTGCCCAACACTGCAAGAGCTGGTGCGGTGATCAGGGTGACGTGAGGGATCAGGCCGCCTTGGCCGCGTCCCGTTCAGGATAATCGATGTACCCTTCGGGACCCTGGCTGTACCAAGTTTTCGCTTCGTCCTTGTTCAGCGGCGAGCCATCGAAGAGGCGTGCCGGCAGATCCGGGTTGGCGATGAAGGGACGTCCGAAGGCGATGGCATCCGCATGTCCCTCGTCCAGGGCAGCCTGCGCACGGACACCATCGTAATCCGAGTTGAGGATCAGGGGACCGTTAAACGCGGCCTTCATCGTCGGGGCAACCGGCGGATGATTGGCGGTGCCGAAGGTGCCATTCGGGCCGGGCTCGCGCAGTTCGAGGAATGCGATGCCAATCTTCGACAGAGCGGCAGCCGCTGCGCCGAAGAGGGCATCGGGGTTCGAGTCGTCGACACCCTGGATCGCGCCGTTGGGAGACAGGCGGACGCCGGTGCGATCCTTGCCGATGGCGTCGGCCACCGTCTGCGTCACCTCGGTCAGCAGGCGGATCCGGTTCTCGACCGATCCACCATAGGCATCGGTCCGAAGATTTGACCCGTCGCGCAGGAATTGGTCGATCAGATAGCCGTTCGCCGCATGAATCTGCACGCCGTCGAACCCAGCCTTGATGGCGTTGCGGGCGGCGCGCTCGTAATCGGCGCGCAGGCGCGGGATCTCGTCGATCGCGAGCGGCCGGGCCTCCCCGTAAGGCTTCTTGCCGTCGTAGGTATGGGCTGCATCCGGGGCCGTGGTGGCCGAGGCCGAAACAGGCTTCTGTCCGCCGAGAAAATCCGGGTGCACGATGCGGCCCATGTGCCAGAGCTGGCAGACGATCTTGCCGCCGGCTTCGTGTACGGCCTGGACGATCGGCTTCCACGCCTCGACCTGCTCGTCAGACCAGATGCCCGGAGCGAAGGGCCAGCCGAGGCCCTCCTGCGAGATGCCGGTTGCCTCCGTGAGAATCAGCCCCGCACTGGCGCGCTGACGGTAATATTCCACCATGATCGGTGTCGGCACGTGCGCGCGGGTGGCGCGTCCGCGGGTGAGTGGCGCCATGAAGACGCGGTTCTTGGCTTCGATCGCGCCGATACGGATCGGGTCGGACAGAGAGGGCATGCGGGAAGCTCACGTTGTTTCAAGGACAAACGGACGACTTGCAGCGTGCGCGGCAGTCGCCGCCGCAACATGTGGATGCTGCGCCGATGATGGCCAGCCACCTGGCCGGCGGGGATGATGCATTTGTGCGGGTGCGCACGCGACGGTGAATGGCGGGACGGCTGCCATGCCGGAACGGTGGGTTGCCGGGCACGGTTTGTCGGTGAAACCTCCCGCGCTCTCACCTTAAGGGCTGCCCATGCCGGTTCCGTCGCCTGTCCGTTACACCCCCGATCTCGAGCGTATTGAGTCGAACGAGACCGACGTCCAGAACGGCATGATCGCCCAATTCGCGAAGATCCAGGGAACGACCCTCAAGGATTACGGGCACGCCGTCCGCGGTGTCCATGCGAAGGCCCATGGATTGCTGACCGGGAGTTTGGAGGTGTTTGCCGATCTTCCCGGGCCTCTGGCCCAGGGGCTGTGTGCGCAACCGGCCGATCACCCGGTGGTCATGCGTTTCTCGACCAATCCGGGCGACATCCTCGATGACAGCATCTCGACACCGCGCGGGTTGGGCCTGAAAATTCTCGGAGTCCCGGGTGAGCGGCTGCCGGACGTGGAGGGTGACACGCAGGACTTCGTCATGGCGAATTCCCCCGCTTTTGTGGCACCGGACGCGGCGACATTTCTGAAAAGTCTCAAGCTGCTGGCTGCTACGACCGACACGCCGCAGATCTTCAAAAAGGCGTTCTCCGCCACACTGCGCGGCGTCGAAACAGTTCTGGAATCAATCGGGACCAAGAGCCCGACAGTGGTCAGCCTCGGCGGTCATCCCGAAACCCATATCCTCGGTGAGACGTTCTTTAGCCAGGTGCCAGTGCGCTGGGGGGACTATGTGGCCAAGGTCTCCGTGGCGCCGGTCTCCCCCGAACTGACGGCGCTGACCAACGCTGCGCTCAACGTGCATGGAAAGCCCGACGGCTTGCGCGAGGCGGTGACGGCCTTCTTCGCCGAGCACGACGCCACTTGGGAATTACGAGTGCAACTCCTCACCAACAGTGAGACGATGCCGGTGGAAGATGCTTCCGTGTCCTGGCCGGAGGCGGAGAGCCCCTACGTTGCGGTGGCTTGCATCCGGATTCCAAGACAGGAGAGTTGGAGTGCTGCCAAGGTGAAGACTCTCGATGATGGGCTCGCCTTCAATCCCTGGCACGGCCTCGAGGCGCACCGGCCGCTCGGATCGATCATGCGGGCGCGCCGCGCCGTCTATCCAAAATCCGCCGGGTTCCGGGCGGAGCATAACGGCTGTCCGATCCACGAGCCACGGACCCTGCCGTGAATCGGTGAAGGGCATGTTCGGATCACATGCCCTTCACACGGGTTTCACCGGTCCCGTGCCGTCGCCCCGAGGTCAGCTATGCGCCAGTACGGCCAGAAGCAGTAACGCGATGATGTTGGTGATCTTGATCGCTGGGTTCACTGCAGGACCGGCAGTATCCTTGTAGGGATCGCCGACGGTGTCGCCCGTCACCGCTGCCTTGTGGGCTTCCGAGCCCTTGCCGCCGTGATGCCCGTCCTCGATGTACTTCTTGGCATTGTCCCAGGCACCTCCGCCTGACGTCATCGAGACCGCGACGTAGAGCCCGGTGATGATCACGCCGAGAAGCATCGCTCCGACGGTGGCGAAGGCCTGCGACTTTCCTGCGATCGGCTGAATCACGAAGAACAGGACGATCGGCGACAGCACCGGCAGCAATGACGGCAGGATCATCTCCTTGATCGCCGCCCGGGTCAGCATGTCGACGGCACGCCCATAATCCGGCCGGTCGGTGCCTTGCATGATGCCGGGCTTCTCTCGAAATTGCCGGCGAACCTCCTCCACGACGGCGCCAGCTGCGCGGCCCACCGCTGTCATCGCCATGCCGCCGAACAGGAATGGGATGAGCCCACCGAGGAGCAGGCCGACCACGACGTAGGGGTTCGAGAGCGAGAAATCGACGCTCACGCCCTGGAAGAAGCGGTACTGCGTCGGACTGGCGTTCGCGATGAAGTAGTTCAGGTCCGAGGTATAGGCGGCGAACAGCACCAACGCACCGAGACCGGCCGAGCCGATGGCGTAGCCCTTGGTCACAGCCTTGGTGGTGTTGCCGACGGCGTCGAGGGCGTCGGTGGACCTGCGCACATCCGGCGGCAGGCCGGCCATCTCGGCGATGCCGCCGGCATTGTCGGTGACCGGACCGAAGGCATCGAGCGCCACTATGAAGCCGGCCAGCGCCAACATGGCGGTGACCGCAATGGCGATGCCGAACAGGCCTGCCAGCGAGTAGGTACTGATGATCCCAGCCACGATCACCAGGGCGGGAAGCGCGGTGGATTCCAGCGAGATCGCGAGACCCTGGATTACGTTCGTGCCGTGGCCCGTGACCGAGGCGTCCGCGATGGACTTCACCGGCCGAAAGTTGGTGCCGGTGTAATACTCCGTGATGACGACGATCAGCGCCGTGATGACGAGGCCGATCACCGCGCAACCCAGAAGGCCACCGGAGGTGAAGGTGATCCCAGCGTTCGTGGTGAAGGCTGTGTTGAAGCCGCCGAACAGGGCGTAGTTGACGCCGGCAATCGCCACGATCGACAGGGCTCCGGCGGTGACCAGCCCTTTGTAGAGCGCGCCCATGATCGATTGGTTGGCCCCGAGCCGCACTGCATAGGTGCCGGCGATAGAGGTCAGGATGCAGGCCGAGCCGATGGCGAGCGGGTAGAGCAGCATCGCTTCGAGGACGTTGCGCCCGGCAATATCGGTCTGGCCGGAGAAGAAGATCGCAGCGAGTACCATCGTGGCAACGACCGTCACCGCGTAAGTCTCGAACAGGTCGGCCGCCATGCCTGCGCAGTCGCCGACGTTGTCGCCGACATTGTCCGCGATGGTGGCGGGATTGCGCGGATCGTCCTCCGGAATTCCGGCCTCGACCTTGCCGACGAGATCGCCGCCGACATCGGCGCCCTTCGTGAAGATGCCTCCGCCAAGGCGCGCGAAGATCGAAATCAGCGAGGCGCCGAAGCCCAGCGCCACCAGAGCGTCAATGACATCACGGCTGGCCGGCGACAAGCCGGCGACGCGGGTGAGATAGCCGTAGTAGAGCGCGACCCCGAGAAGCGCGAGGCCGGCCACGAACATGCCGGTCACTGCCCCCGACTTGAAGGCCACGTCGAGTCCGCCACCGAGCGAGGTCGAGGCCGCCTGTGCGGTGCGGACATTGGCCCTTACAGAGACGTTCATGCCGATGAAGCCGGCGGCCCCCGACAGGATCGCACCGATGAGGAAGCCGACGGCGACCTTGAGACCGAGGAAGTAGGCGAGCGCCACGAACAGTACGAGCCCGACCACGGCGATGGTGGCGTATTGGCGCCGAAGATAGGCTTGCGCACCCTCCGCGATCGCCCCCGCAATCTCCTGCATGCGCTGGGTGCCAGCGTCGCGCTTCATCACGTCATTGATGGTGACGATGCCATAGGCGACGGCGCACAGCCCGCCCAGGATGATAAGCAACAAAGCTGTCATTCGACGGTCCTTGATTGGCGATGCCCGTGCGGGTCGGTCGTGGCGTTCCTGGACTTTGGGCCGTACTTTCGGTGCGTGCGCAGCTTTTCAGGCGTGCGATGGTCATCGTTCGCGCGGGCGTCTCGGCCACGCGCGGCGTTTCTGTTCTTGTGCATCTCCTTACAAGGAATGCCTGCTCTGAGTGCCAAAATTTACCGACGCTTGCAAATGCGGCTTAGCTTTTTCATCCGTGAATATTTGTGCACCGCAGCATCAAGCGAGCTTACTGCAAGTTCTTACAAGCTCCCGGCCGTATCATGGGGGTTCAGACCTGGCGCCCCGCGAAGCGGCCGGCATCTCAGAAGTGGCTGAAGGAGCCGGTACCGAGAGCGCGTGGCGCGCCGTCCGCATCCTCGAAGACCGGAGGCCCGGAACCGGCTGTGACCGTGCCGATGCAGGTCAGCGCTGTACCAGTTGCGACGGCTTCGGCGAGGCAGGCGTCCAGGTTCTCGGGCGCCACGGCACAAAGGATCTCGTAATCGTCGCCACCGGTCACGATCAGGGGCAGCAGGGCGGGCTCCAGTGCCAAGGCATTAGCGGCGGCAGGGGAGAGCGGGACGCGGCTGAGTTCAATGTCAGCGGAGCGCCCCTCCCCTTTGATCATCTTGGTCAAATCGCCGGCGAGGCCGTCGGAGACGTCCATAGCGGCTCGGGCGTGGCGGCGCAGGATCGGAGCCAAGGCGATGCGCGGGCGGGGATGCCAGTAGCGGTCGACGAGGGCATCGCAATCCGCCGCGGCCATCGCCCGAGCCCAGTCCGGGGGACGAGGTCCGCGCAGCAGCAAGCCCAGGGCAGCATCGCCGATGCTCCCGCTGACGCAGATCCGGTCGCCGATCTGCGCAGTCCGGCGCCTGACGATGCCGCCCGTAGGTACCTCGCCAATCGCGGTCACGCCGATCACCGTCGGTCCGGCTGCCCGCACGGTATCGCCGCCAAGGAGGTCGAGCCCGAAATCGGCGAGGCCGTCGCCGAGGCCGGCCACGAAGGCGGCGAGCCATGCTTCGGTCCAGTCGTCGGGCAGAGCGAGCGTCAGCAGGATGCCGCGCGGGCGCGCACCTTTGGCGGCGAGATCCGAGACGTTCACGCCGAGCGCCTTGCGGGCGATCGAACCGGGGGGATCGTCCGAGAAGTAATGGACGCCCGCCACGATGGCGTCGGCTGTGAGAACGAGGTCGCAGCCGGGGCTCGGCGACAGCGTGGCGGCGTCGTCGCGCAGACCATCCGCTCCCGGGCCGGCCAGAGGCGCGAAGTAGCGCGTGATCAGCCCGTCCTCATCGGGCCGGGCCATGTGGGTTCAGGCCCGACCGGAGGCCGGAAGGCCGGCGAACTCGCTGCCGCGCACGTCCCGCGCCACCTTGTCTAGCACGCCGTTGACCATGCCCGGCTCGTCCCCGCCGTAGAAGCTGTGGGCGACGTCGACATATTCGGAAATGACGACCCGGGCCGGTACGTCGCGACGAGACATCAGTTCGTAGGCGCCGGCCCGTAGGATGGCCCGCAGCACCGCCTCGATGCGCTTGAGGGGCCAGCCTGTGGCGAGTGCCCCGTCCAGGAGGGGGTCGATGGCGCGCTGCTCGTCGACGACCCCGCGCAGGAGATCGCGGAAGAAGGCGATCTCGGCGGTCGGATGCGCGATGCCGTCGACCTCACGGCCAATCCAAAAGGTTTCGAACTCGGCAAGCGCCTCGATCACGCCCTTGCCCGAGATCTCCATATCGTAGAGCGCCTGAACCACCGAGAGGCGCGCGCCGCTGCGCTCGGCGGTCTTCATCCCGGAGTCCTTAGCCATGATGCTCAATCCTCTCCGACCGACGCCGCCGACGCGTCGCGCTTGAGCGACAGCACCGCGAGCGCAGCCTCGGCGGCTCCGCCGCCCTTGTTGAGTTCTGCGACCCGGGCCCGGGCCTGGGCTTGGGCCTCGGTTTCCACCGTCAGGATGCCATTGCCTAGCGGCAAGCGCAGGGTGACGGACAGGTCCATCAGCGCCCGCGCGCTCTCGCCCGCGACGATGTCATAGTGACCGGTCTCGCCGCGGATGACGCAGCCGAGCGCCACCACGGCGTCGTAGGGCTGGCCTGCGCGGGCGGCGGCCTCGACCAGAATCGCAATGGCGGACGGAATTTCAAGGGCACCCGGCACCGTCACCACAGTAGCGACGGCCTCGGCCGCCACCAGTGCGGCTTCCGCGCCTGCCAGAAGCTCGTCCGCAAGATCCTCGTAGTAGCGGGCCTCGACCACGAGGACGCGCGCCCCCCTGACGTTGGCGGGAGCAGTGCGGGCAGCGTAGGCGAGGGATACCATCGAGGGGCCTTCACGGGTGCGGTCGATGATCGGCACGCAGGATCCGACCGCTGGGCGAGCCCCTTCGATCGCAGGCGCGAGCGATAGACCGAAGGCGACGCTCCCACAAGCGCGATGCCTGTTTCCCAGGTCGCTGGGCGTGGCGGCGTCCTGCTCAGGCTTCTGCGGCGGCCCGGCTCTCGGACAGGCGCGCGGCGTAGCGGGCGATCAGGTCGACTTCGAGGTTGAGGTGGTCCCCGGCTCGGCGCTCGCCCCAGGTGGTGACCGCGAGCGTGTGCGGGATGAGCAGCACCGAAAACAGGTCGCCGTCCACCGTGTTCACGGTCAGCGAGGTTCCGTCGAGGCAAACGGAGCCCTTCTCGGCGATGAATCGCGCGAGTAGCGCCGGCGCCCGCAGCGTGAAGCGGTCGGAGGGCGCCCATTGCGGATCGCCCGCGCCGCCTGTGACCGGATCGCGGGCGATCAGTTCGGCGAGGCCATCCACATGCCCCGTGACGAGGTGGCCGCCGAGTTCGTCCCCGATCTTCAGGGAGCGCTCCAGATTCAAGCGTCGTCCCTCGCGCCATTGACCCACGTGGGTGCGGGCCAGCGTCTCTGCCGCGGCATCGACGGCGAAAATGCAGCCGCCTTCGACCGCTTCGACCGCGACCGCTGTCAGGCAGGGACCTGAGCAGGCAATGGAGGCTCCCAGCGCGATCGTAGCCGGATCATAATGCGAGCGGATGCGAATGTGACGCAGGCGGTCGTCGCCCGCGACGGACACGACCTCTCCGACGTCCGTAACGAGACCCGTGAACATCTCAGGCGCTCCGCTCGTAGGTGACGACCCGGTCAGGGCCGAGAATCCGGGTGTCGATGACCCTGAGGCGGCCACCGTCGAGGATCCCCTGCAGGACCGGGCCGATGGCCGGCAGGCCGCCGGAGCCGTCTAGGCTGACCGGGCCTGTGATGAGGGTGAAGACGTCGACGAGGTCGGCCTCCGCCAGCGCCTCGGCGAGGTGTGGGCCGCCCTCGCAGCAGAGCCGCGTTACGCCCCGCTCGGCCAGAGTTCGGAGCGCGGCATGAAGGTCGACCTGTCCGGCGCCGTCCGCATCGACGCCGATCACCTCCACACCGAAGGAGGCCAGCATGCGTTTGGCATGGACCGGCGCGCGGCGGGTGGTGAGGACAAGGGTTGGGACGTCGCGGGCACTGCGGACCAGGGTGGTCGAGGGCAGCAGGCGCAGGCTCGAATCGAGCACGACGCGTAAGGGCGAGCGGTCGGACAGGCCCGGCAGTCGGACGGTCAGCGAGGGGTCATCGGCACGTGCGGTGCCGATGCCGACAAGGATCGCGTCCGCATGAGCCCGCCAGAGATGTACCGCTCCGTCGGAGATGGGGCCGGTGATCCGCAGGCGCTCGTTGGGCGCACCGGCGAAGCCGTCCTGGGTCTGGGCAAGTTTGAGGTGAACGCTCGGCCGTCCTTTTGTCACCCGGGTGACGTGGCCGCGATGGTCGCGGGCGGCCTCCTCTGCCAGAAGACCCGTGGTCACGGCGACGCCGGCATCAGCGAGGAGGCTGTGCCCCCGCCCTGCCACGCGCGGATCGGGATCTTCCAGGGCTGTGACGACGCGAGCAATGCCGGCGGCGATGATGGCGTCGGTGCACGGTGGTGTGCGGCCATAGTGTGAGCACGGCTCCAGGCTGACGTAGAGCGTGGCGCCGCGTGCCGCCGTGCCCGCCATGGCAAGAGCGATCGGTTCCGCGTGCGGCCGGCCTCCGGGGGCGGTGACGCCCTGCCCCACGATCCGCTCCGCACCGGGCGCCCCCGCCACGACCACCGCGCCGACGGACGGGTTCGGCCAGGTCCGACCAAGGTTGCGGTGCCCGAGGGCGAGGGACAGACGCAGGAAGCGGAGGTCGGTTTCGCTCATCCCGGTGCTCCTCATGCCCGCGACTTCGGCTGCCGCTTCGACCGCAGGTCCGTGACCTTGGAGGACAGGGTGTCGATGGACCGATCCCCGCCGGCCGGACCCTCGGAGGTGGAATCACCCTCAATGGCCGCGTTGGCTGGGAGCACGGCCGGCTCGGCAAGCGTCCCGAGTAGCGCCTTGAAATCGCTGGCCTCACGGAAGTTCTTATAGACCGACGCGAAACGCACGTAGGCGACATCGTCGAGCCCCTTCAGGCCCTCCATCACCAACTCGCCGATGGCTTCGCTGCCGATCTCCGCTTCGCCGCTGCTCTCGAGCTGCCGGGTGATGCCGCTGACGAGGCGCTCGATCCGCTCAGGGTCCACGGGCCGCTTGCGGACCGCGACGTCGATCGAGCGCTGGAGCTTGTCCCGATCGAACGGTACGCGCTTGCCCGATCGCTTGAGGACGGTGAGTTCGCGCAGTTGTACCCGTTCGAACGTGGTGAAGCGGCCGCCGCAATCCGGGCACACCCGGCGGCGGCGGATCGCCGCCGCATCGTCGCTCGGCCGCGAATCCTTCACCTGGGTGTCGGGACCGCCGCAATAGGGACACCGCATCGGACGGACACCTGAAGAAGAACGGCCGCCGGGAAAACGGAACGGCCGCGAACCCGATGGTTCACGGCCGCTGAATGGCATGGTGAGGGGCGCCGGTTCAAGCGCCCCTCGTCGGGGCGTTGCGCCTCAGCCGTAGATCGGGAACCGATCGGTCAGCGCGTGCACACGCTGCTTCACGCTTGCCTCGACGGCCGAATCACCCTCGTCGCCCTTGGCCACCAGGCCATCGAGCACCTCGACGATGAGACCACCGATCTGCTTGAATTCGGCGACGCCAAAGCCGCGCGAGGTGCCGGCCGGGGTGCCGAGGCGGATACCCGACGTAATGGTGGGCTTCTGCGTGTCGAAGGGCACACCGTTCTTGTTGCAGGTGATGTCGGCGCGGCTGAGAGCGGCTTCCGCCGCCTTGCCGGTCAAGCCCTTGCTGGTGAGGTCGACCAGCATCAGGTGGTTGTCGGTGCCGCCCGAGGTGATGTTGTAGCCGCTCGACATGAGCGTGTCGGCCAGAGCCTTGGCGTTCTCGATCACCTGCTTGGCGTAGATCTTGAACTCGGGCTTGAGAGCCTCGCCGAAGGCGACCGCCTTGCCCGCGATGACATGCATCAGCGGGCCGCCCTGGATACCGGGGAAGATCGCCGAATTGAACTTCTTGGCGAGCGCCTCGTCGTTCGTCAGGATCATGCCACCGCGCGGTCCGCGAAGGGTCTTGTGGGTCGTCGTGGTGACGACATGGGCATGCGGGAACGGCGACGGATGGACGCCTGCCGCGATCAGACCCGCGAAGTGCGCGGCGTCGACGAAGAAGTAGGCACCGACGGCGTCGGCGATCTCACGGAACTTGGCGAAGTCCCAATGACGCGGGTAGCCCGAGCCACCGGCGATGATCACCTTGGGCTTGTGCTCATGCGCAAGGGCCTCGACCTGCTCCATGTCGATGCGCTGGTCGTCCCGGCGCACGGTGTAGGAGACCGGCTTGAACCACTTGCCCGAAACGTTCGGGGGGGCGCCGTGGGTGAGATGGCCGCCGGCAGCGAGGTCGAGACCCAGGAAGGTGTCGCCCGGCTGCATCAGGGCCAGGAACACGCCCTGGTTCGCCTGGCTGCCGGAATTCGGCTGCACGTTGGCGAAGCCGCAATTGAACAGGCGCTTGGCCCGGTCGATGGCCAAGTTCTCGGCGATGTCGACGAACTGGCAGCCGCCGTAATAGCGGCGGCCCGGGTAGCCCTCGGCGTACTTGTTGGTCAGCACCGAGCCCTGCGCTTCCAGGACGGCGCGAGAAACGATGTTCTCCGAGGCGATCAGCTCGATCTCGTGCTGCTGGCGGCCGAGTTCTTGGGCCACCGCCTGCGCGATCTCCGGATCCGCGTCCGCGAGAGGAGCAGCGAAGAACGAGTTGGAGAAGTGCTTGTCGGCAGCAGTACCGGCGCTCATGGAAAGCCTCGATTGTTGAACGGGCGGACGCACCCGTAATCCGCTGGCGTTGGGCGGGCGGGCGTTCGAAGGCTGGATTACTACACGCGACCGGTTCCAAGGCCAAGCACAGGCATTTTTTTGCGTCTCACTAAAAAAATTCAGCACAGAGCGCGGGGCGCGGAGTCGAGGTATTAAGAGCCCGTGTCGTGGCGTCGCATCCGCCATGCAAAAGGCCCACGCTGTGAAGCGCGGGCCTGAGATTTTGGAGACCGGTGCGGTCGGACGTGAGGCTTAATTCTCCTCGTCGCCCGGCTCGAAACTCTGGACCGGCTCCGCACTGGCAACGGGGGTCGGGGCGGAGAGGGTCGAGGGCACGTTCCCGCCGTCGCGCTTGTAAATGTCGTCACGGAACTGAACGAGGCCGTCCGGGGTCGACCAGGCGGTGATGTAGGTCCAGTAGACCGGCACCGGGCTCGCCAGCGTGGCGTCGACGCGCTTGCCGCTCTCGATCGCCTGCTCGACCTGATCTCGGCCCCAGCCGGGCGTGTCCTTGAGCAACCAGGTGATGTATTCGCGCACGTTCTGGACGCGGACGCAGCCCGAAGAGATGAATCGGAAGTCGTCGCCGTAGACGCCCTTCGAGTTCGTGTCGTGCATGAACACGCCGTAGGGATTCGGGATGTTGATGCGCACGATGCCCATCGAATTGAAGTCGGCCCCTGAATCCTGGCGATAACGGTAGCGGGTGCCCTCGTCCGAGTTCCAGTTCACCGAGGCCGGGGAGATCTCATTCTCTCCTGCGAAGATGCGGATCTTGTTCTCGGTGAGATAGGTCGGGTCCTTCTGCATCTTGGGGATGAGGTCCTTCTTCACGATGGAAGCCGGGACCGTCCAGAAGGGGTTGAAATTGATCTGCGTCGCCTTGGTGTTCATGATCGGCGACTGGCGGTCAATCTTGCCGACACCGGCGGCGTGCAGGGTCACGACCTGTCCGTTCTCCACCGTCTGCACCAGGGCGGCGGGGATGTTGGTGATGACGAAGCGGTTGCCGAGGTTGCCGGCATAAGAGCGCAGCCGCACCACGTTGATTTCGAGCTGGTGAAGGCGAACATCGGCCGGGACATTCATGGCCGCCTGGGTGGTCTGGCTCATGGCGCCGGTCTGGCTCAGGCCATGCCGCGCCTGGAAGCGCTTCACGCCGGCCGCCACGTAGGAATCGTACACCCCTGAGCCGCCGGAGGCCGGGTCGAGGTCGCCGGTGATGATCAGGCGCTGACGCAGGGCCGCCACCGCCGGACCCTTCGCGCCGACGCGCAGGCGATCGGCGCCCGAGACCGATTTCCAGCCACCCCGATTGACGATGTCGCGGTAGCGTTCGATCATCTGCTCGGTGGCCGCGACGGTCTGCGGCGACAGGATCGGCGTCGACGAACGCTGCACCTGCATGGTGGCAGGCGAGGCATAGTCCTGCGCCCACTCGGCTTGTGCGAAGCCGCCCGCTTCACGCGCCGTCGCCGATTGCCCGACAAGGGCCGCCGACGCGAGCAGTGTGAAGCCGAACGCGCGGGTGTGGAAAGCCTGTTTCAGCATCGGACGGAAACTCTGATCTGATTGACGAAGCGACATGCGGTGTTGTCGATCTCGGCGCGACGCGCCGAGGTTCTGAACGCCCCTGTCGCGAACGTGTCGGGGTTGCGTTAAGAACTCATGGGGACCCGGCCACATTGTGGCATGGTCCGGTTTATCCCCGCGATCCCCGCCTACATCCTCGTGACTGCGACCTGTGTGCCACAGCACCGTGGTCCGCTGTGCAACCGGCATAGCGCAACGATAGCCAATGGCGTAAGCGGGATCACGATGAAGCTCCCGGCAAAACAGCTCGGCCACGGGAATTGGGGCCCTTTGCGTGCGATCACTGCAGTGATCGCACTCTACGCGTTTGTCCTGCACGCAGTCCTGAGCGGTCTGGTTCCGCTTCCGTCGGCGGCTTCACATGGTCTTCTCTGTCTCGGTCAAACGGATGACCTAGATTCGGGAACGCCCAACGGCGCTCACGCGCATCATCTACCCTGCTGCACCGTCGCCGGGTCGATGCTGCACGCCGCTCTGCCCGAGATCATGCCTCGCTCGATCATATGGCCGACGCCGGTCGTGTGCAGACATGCCTGGCAGCGCGAATCTTCAGCCTCCGCGCGCGGGCCGCCCGGCTCAATTCCCCATCCGAGAGGTCCCCCCTTCGTCTGATGTGATCAGTTCTCTGCGATCCCCTCAGACACGGACCATCCGCATGTACAGACTTCCCCGAGCCCAATTCATCGCGGGCCTCGTCCTCACGCTTTCGACGACCGCCGCGCTGGCCCACGCCACCCTGGAGCGCAAAGAGGCGAGCCCGAATGCCAGCTATCGTGGTGTTGTGCAGATCACGCACGGTTGTGACGGGCAGCCGACCAACCGCGTCAGCGTTACGATTCCGGAGGGCATTATCGGCGCCAAGCCGATGCCGAAGCCCGGCTGGACCCTGAGCACCGAGAAGGGAGCCTACGCCCGCGCCTATCCGTACTATCACGGTGACATCCGCGAGGGGGTGAAGACCATCACTTGGACCGGTGGTAGCCTTCCAGACGATCAGGTCGATGAATTCATCTTCCTGGCGCGGGTCAGCGATGCTTACGCGCCCGGCAGCACTGTCTACTTTCCCATCGAACAGGATTGCGCCACAGGGCAGTATCGCTGGACCGAGATCCCGGCAGCGGGCCAGGACGCGCATGCATTGAAATCCCCGGCACCCGGCGTGCGGATCGTCGCCGCCGCGTCAGCGTCTGCCAGTTCTGATCACTCCACGGCGAGTTCCGGCAAGGCCGAAGCGGCGAGCCTCAAGGCCGGGGATCTCAGCATCGAAACGCCGTGGATGCGCGCGACACCCGGCAGCGCCAAGGTCGCTGGCGGCTACGTCCGCGTCACCAACACGGGCACGCAGGCGGACCGCCTGATCGGCGCAGCAATTCCATTGGCTGGACGCGCTTCAATCCACTCCATGAGCATGGAGGGGGGCGTGATGCGCATGGCCCCGGTTGAGGGCGGCCTGGTCATCAAGCCCGGTGAGACGGTGGAACTGAAGCCCGGCGGATTCCACCTGATGTTCGAGGACCTCACGGGGGCGCCGAAAGCCGGCGAGGCGATTCAGGGAACGCTCCGCTTCGAGAAGGCCGGCACCGTTCCGGTCAGCTTCAGCGTGGCGCCGATCGGTGCGATGAAGCCGGGCGCGCCCGCAGCCGCGCCATCTGCGCCGGGTCCGCACGACCACTGACGCCGCTCCCCTCGCATGCGGGGCAACGGGGCCGACCTGATCCCGTCGCTCCCGCGTGGGGCGGTGCGGGCGGTGATCCCCATTGCAGCCTTCCCGTTCGAGTCTCCACTGCGCGATCCGTCGTGCGGCGTTCGCTCTCCCGTCCTCACCCCTCACCGGGATCATGCAGGCCCCTTCGCGCCATTGCGAAGTGTGGGCCCATGATCCGGAGCCTCACCGATGTCCGGTCCCCTGCCCTGCCGCCCCAGATTTTCCGTTGGTGCCCTCCTAGGCGGCGTCTCACTTCTGACTCTCTGCCTCGCCGGGACGCCCTCTCGCGCCGAAGAAACGGGCGCCGCAACACTCTCCGAGCTCAGCATTGAGGGTGCCTCAGCGGGTTCCCTGACGGTTCCCAGCGTCGCGGCCCAACGCGTGGCCGTGAGTGCCACGATCGGGTCCGTCGCTTTCGTGGATGCCAAGGATTTCCAGGACCGCTACGCCAACACCCTGCGCGACACCCTCAAGGACGTACCGGGCGTCTACGTGCAGGAGCGCTATGGCCAGGAACTCAGGTTGTCGGTGCGTGGCTCCGGCATCGCGCGGGGTTTCCACCTCCGTGGTCTCGAGCTGTTGCAGGACGGCATTCCGCTCAACCTCGCCGACGGCAGCGGCGACTTCTACCAGATCGATCCTCTCGGCCTCCGCTCGATCGAGGTCTACAAGGGCGGCAACGCCCTGACCTTTGGGGCAACGACACTTGGCGGCGCCATCAACGTCGTGACGCCGACGGCCCAGACCGCCTTCGCGCCCAACATCCTGCGGATCGATGGCGGCGCGTTCAACACGATCCGCGAGAACGTCCAGGTTTCCCGCATCTCCGGGCCGGTCGATGTGCTGATCAACGGGACGATTACGAATTCCGATGGCTACCGGGACCACGAGACCCAACGGACCCAGAACTTCAACGCCAACCTCGGCTACCAATTGGCCCCGGGGATCGAGACGCGCTTCTATGCTGGCGTCTACCTGACCGATCAGAAGCTCCCCGGTACGCTCAGTCTCTTCAACGCCCTCAACAATCCGACGCTGGCCAACCCCTCGGCGATCACCGGCAACCAGTCGCGCAAGGTCGAGACCGAGCGGATCGCCAATCGCACCTCGTTCCTGCTTAATGTCGGCAAGCTTGATATCGACACGTGGGCGATCCACAAATCGCTGTATCACCCGATCTTTCAGGTGATCGACCAGGACGGCTGGACCTATGGGATCGCCCCGCATTGGTCCGGTACCTTCGACGTCGCCGGCTATCGCAACGACCTGATCCTGGGCCTGCGTGCTTTCGCCGGCCAGAACTCGGCCCTGCAGTTCGTCAACATCGCGGGTCAGCGTGGCGCCCAGACGCTGCGCTCGCTCCAGAGTGCCTCGAATTACGAGGCCTACGGCGAAAATCGCTTCTGGTTCCTGCCGGACGTGGCGTTGATGGCGGGGGCCAAGGCCTTCTCGTCGAATCGCACCTACAGCAACAAGGGCGGGTTCACGGGTGGCAATGCCGTTCCATCCTCGGCCAACGAGACCTATTCCGGCATCAACCCGAAGGTGGGACTGCTGTGGCAGCCGCTGCCCGACATTCAGGTCTTCGGCGACATCACGGGATCGCGCGATGTGCCCGATTTCTCCGACCTCGTGCAGCAGAATTCGCTCAACACCACCTTCGTGCCTCTGCGTGCACAGAACGCGGTGACGTACGAGGCGGGGACGCGCGGCCGGATCGATCGGTTGTTCTGGGACCTGACCCTCTATCGCTCCGAGGTCCGCGACGAACTCATCAACTTCTCGATCAATCCCGGCCTCGGCATCCCCGCTGCGACCTTCAACGCGCCACGCACCCGGCACCAGGGCGTGGAGGCCGCGGTGTCTCTCGATGTGGCGCGCGACCTGATCGCTCCCGGTGATGGGCTCGTCGTTGCGCAGGTCTGGACCCACAACGACTTCCGCTTCATCGCCGATCCGGTCTTCTCCAACAACCAGATCGCCGGCATTCCGCGCGACGTGTTGCGGACGGTGCTCACCTACCGGAACCGGCAAGGCTTTCACATCAGCCCCTCGGTCGACTGGGTTCCGCAGGGGGCCTTCGCCGACCACGCCAATACCCTGAAGGTGCCGGGCTACGCACTGTTGAACATCGGTGCCGGAATCGATTTTCAGAACGGAGTCTCGCTATTCGTCGATGCCCGCAATCTGACCGACGCCCGCTACATCTCGGACATCTCGGTCGTCACGAATGCCCGGACCGTCGCGGGTGGCCCGGTGGCGTTCTACCCGGGCGTGGGGCGCAGCATCTTCGGTGGCGTCCGCGCCGGGTTCTGACCCAGCCTGGGGATACGGATGATCCAAAAGGGTGCACCGTCGCTGCACGGCCGATACAAGGGCGCGATGACCGAGGGTATCTCCATCGCGCCTGTGTCCGCCGTATCGGGGCCAAAGCGGCTAGGCCACTCCGACGTGCATGTCGGGCGGGATGGCTGGCTCTTCCTCACCGGCGGTAGCAATGCCGTGCTCGACCAGTACGCCGACCCCGGTTTTCCACGCGCGAAGCTCTGGCGCTGGCGCCGAATGCTCGAAACACGGGTCCGGCGTTGCGTGGAACTCGGCACTCGCTATGCCCATGTGGTGGCACCGGAGAAGCTCGCGATCTACCCGCAGACCTGCAATGGACTCCCCTTCGATCCAGACCGGGCCCCGGTCCTTCGAATGGAGCGCTGGCTGCGCTTCTCATCCGCGCGGCGCCATTGGATCGATCTCGTTCGTCCGTTCCGCGCCCGCGCCGCTGAAATCCCGCTCTATCGTCGTACCGACAGCCACTGGAGCTTCTCGGGATATCTCCTCGCCTATGGGGAGATCTGCCGCCATCTCGGCCTCCGGCCCCGCGAGGATATCGCGCGGCGCCGTATCGGCTCGGCTGGGGCTTATGCGGGCGATCTCGGACTGAAGTTCGATCCCGTCCGCACAGAGATGGCGGAGCCGTGCCTGTTCGACAGCGCAGCACGCCGCATCTACGCCAACAGCCTCGTGACTACCTTGGAGTCCCAGGGACGCGGCCGCGATGCGCATATCGGTGCCCACGTCATCTTCCGGAATGACTCACCGCAGGCTGATCCACGCCGTTTGGTGCTGTTCGCCGATTCTTATGGGCATCATACGGTTACGCCACACACGGCAAGCCTGACACCGATGCTCGCCGATACGTTTCGCGAGGTCCATGTTCTGTGGTCCACCAGCATCGATTGGGGCTACGTCGCCCGAACGAAGCCGGACTTCGTGGTCGCAGAGATCGCGGAGCGCTTCATGATCGACGTCCCGCAGACCGGGTTCAACATCGAGAAACTTGCGGATCTCGCTTTGGCACGGAAGTCCGGCTGAAACGGCGAGAGCCCGGGAGACAGCTCCGGGGCTCTGTTCCGCATGAGGGGGCCTTTAGTAAAGGCCACCGGCCTGAGCGGCGCGGTCGGCATCCGGCGGCACCGCTGCCGGACCGCTGGACTGCTGGGCCGGTGCAGCGACGTAGGCGTCCGGAGGCGCGGTTCCGGGCTTGAACGCCTCGAGGATCGTGCCACCGCCTTCACCCGAGCCGGCACGCATTCCGGATGAGGCGGAGACGCGGATCAGCTTGATGCCCGGGGGCACGCGAAACGGCGTCGGCGGTTTATCCTTGAGGGCCAGTTTGAGGAAGTCGAGGGCGATGGGAGCCGCGAGGCCGCCGCCGGTGGCCCGATCGCCCAGCGAGCGCGGCTTGTCGAAGCCGATATAGACGCCCACCGCGAGGTCAGGTGAGAATCCCACGAACCAGGCATCCTTGGCGTCGTTCGTCGTCCCGGTCTTGCCGGCAAGCGGTTTGCCGATCTGCTTCAGGATGGTGGCGGTGCCGCGCTGGACAACGCCTTCCATGATCGAAACCATCTGATAGGCGGTCAGCGGATCGAGCACCTGCTCGGAATCGTCGACGAGCTTGGGTTCGTCCTGGCCCGACCATTTATCCGCGTCGCAGCCCAGGCACTTGCGGTTGTCGTGCTTGTAGATGGTTTCGCCGACGCGATCCTGGATGCGATCGATCAGGGTCGGGCGGATGCGCCGCCCGCCATTGGCGAGCATCGAGTAGGCGGTGACCATGCGCATGACGGTGGTCTCGCCGGCACCCAGAGCCATCGGCAGCACGGGTAGCATGTCGTCGTAGACACCGAAGCGGCGGGCGTACTCGGCGATGAGCGGCATGCCGACATCCTTGGCCAGCCGCACCGTCATCAGATTCTTCGAGTGCTCGATACCATAGCGCAGGGTGTGCGGCCCGCCGGACTTGCCGTCGTAGTTCGACGGTGTCCAGGCTTCCTGGCCGGGGCCCGCCTCGATGGTGATCGGAGAGTCCTGCACGATGGAGGACGGGGTATAGCCGTTGTCCAGCGCAGCCGAGTAGACGATCGGCTTGAACGACGAGCCGGGCTGACGCATCGCCTGGGTGGCGCGGTTGAACTGGCTCTCGTCATAGGAGAAGCCGCCGACCATCGCGTGGACGCGACCGGTATAGGGGTCCATCGCCACGATGGCGCCCGAGACCTCGGGACGCTGACGCAGGCGGTACTGGTTACGGCTGGTATCGGTCGCCTCGACGTAGACGACGTCGCCCGCGTTCAGAGCCGCAGCGGGCGAGCGCCCGGTCCAGCGGGTGCCCTCTGCCGTGATCGTGCCGGTCTCGCGATCCTTCGAGACGTGGCCCGAAGCTTCACGGCGCGGCTGGAGTCCGATCTGTGCGGCTCCCCCGGTGGTGCTCAACACCACAGCGAGGCGCCAGGGCTGCACGTCGCCGAGACCCGGAACCTCTGCGACGGCGAGGCCCCAGTCACGACCCACGAGATCGACCTTGGCCTGCGCGCCGCGCCAGCCATGCGACTGGTCGTAACGGATCAGGCCGTCCACGAGTGACTTGCGTGCCCAGGCCTGCATCTTCGGATCGAGCGTGGCGCGCACGGAGAGACCACCCTCGTAGAGCTTCTTCTCACCGTAGCGCTCGGCGATCTCGCGGCGCACCTCCTCGGTGAAGTAGTTGGCGTTGGCGGCATTGGCGAAGGCGACGCGCGGGTTGACGCCGAGTGGCATCTTGCGGGCGGCTTCGGCCTCCTCCTTGGTGATGTACCCGTTCTGGGCCATCAGCCCGATAATCTCGTTGCGCCGGTCCAGCGCCTTCTGGGTCTGGCGATAGGGGTGATAGTTGTTCGGCCCCTTCGGCAGCGCGGCCAGGTAAGCCGCTTCGTTGATCGTCAGTTCGTGCACCGACTTTCCGAAGTAGTCGAGCGCAGCCGCCGCGACGCCGTGCAGGTTGCGGCCGGGCACGATGGTGCCGAGAAAGATTTCGTTGAGATAGAGTTCGAGGATCTTATCCTTCGAGTAAGCCGCCTCGATCCGGAAGGCGATGAGCGCCTCCTTGGCCTTGCGCTCGAAGGTCTGCTCCGGCGACAGGAGGAAGTTCTTGGCGACCTGCTGGGTGATGGTCGAAGCACCCTGCTTCTTGCCGCTCTTGAAGTTCGTCAGCGCTGCGCGCACCAGCCCTTCGGGGTCGACGCCGCCATGCTTGTAGAAGTTCTTGTCCTCAGCGGACAGGAAGGCCGCGACGACGATTTTCGGCATCGCTTGGATCGGCAGGTAGAGGCGGCGCTCCGTGGCGTACTCCGCTAGCAACGAACCATCCGCCGCATGAACGCGGCTCATCACCGGCGGCTCGTAATTGGCGAGCGCGGCGTGGTCGGGCAGGTCCTGGCTGAACTTCCAGTAGAAGAACGCTCCCGCGCCCGCGGCTAGCACGAAGATCATCGCACCGACGCTGAACAGGAAGCCGAAGAAACGAAGGATGAAGCGCATCCGGGTCCCGTCCGTCGATGATCCACCGCCGCCGGTCGGCCGTGTCAGCGCGCGCCAGCATGGCGTGCGCTTCCTCGGACCGTGTCCCATCCCGAAATGCAAGGGTCCCGCCGCGGATTTACGGTCGAGGCCACGATGTCGGCGGCGTTCGCTCATGAGCGCCGCGATCCATCCCGCCGAGACGATCGGCGTCGGTGTGACCGGGGCGCTGTGAGCCCCGGTTTCACACGTATTCTATGGTGAAACTGGGGCGATTGCCGCCGACCGGCGTGCCGGCTGCGGCCGCGTCAGAGAGGTCCGACTTCCGAAGAACGCATCGATGGCCTTGGCCATGCCTCCGGTCACCTCGGCGCGCCAAGCCTCCGATTGCAGAAGGTCGAGATCGCGCTTGCTGGAGAGATAGCCGAGTTCGACCAGGACCGATGGGACATCCGGCGAGCGCAGGACCTGGAATCCCGCCTCGCGGTGCGGCTTCGTGCTCATTTCCATCACGGGTCCGAGATGGGTCATCAGTCCCTTGGCGAAGCCCGAAGAGAAGGTGCGGGTTTCGCGCAGGGTCAATTCCTGGAGGATATCTGCGACGTGGCCGGGGCCTTCGTTCGATTCGGTGCCCGCTGCCGCGTCGGCACGGTTCTCGCGCTCGGCAAGCTTGGCTGATTCGGCGTCGGTAGCCTTCTCGGAGCCAGTGTAGATCGTGGCGCCGCGCACTTGAGGCGCCGATGAGATCGAATCCGCATGGATCGAAACGAAGAGGTCGGCCTTCGCCTCGCGGGCGAGGCGGACGCGTTCGGAGAGGGGAACGAAGACGTCGCGGTCCCGCGTCATCCGCACCCTGTAGCGTCCGCTGGACTCGAGTCGGGCCACCAAGGCTTGGGCGAAGCCGAAAACGATATCTTTCTCGAATACGCCGGTTGCCGCGATGGCCCCCGGATCGGTTCCGCCATGGCCGGCATCGACCATGATGAGCGGGCGCGCGTCCGTGGGCTCCGGTAAGATCGCCGCTTTGCGCTGGGCGGGCGCGGGATCGCTTGAGACGGCGGCACGCCGAAAGCCCTCACGATCGCTGCGCTGGAAGTCGATGCTGAGCAGCACGGCGCCGTCGCGGGCCCGCGTGACCGTTTCGATCCGGCCCACCGTGGCGGGCTGGGCAAGGTCGACCACGATGCGCGACCGGCCGGGTGCGAACAATCCGTAGCGGAAGGAGGAGACGACGCCCTCGCGCTTTCGTCCGGTCTCCGGACCCAGTTGAAAGTTCACTTCCGCGAGATCGATCACCGCCCGGTCGGGACGCTCCATCACGAAGGCCTTGGCGTCGATGGCTTTCGAGAGCGTCAGGGTCAGCTTCGTCGTCGCATTGCTGGTGGAGAGATCTGCTGCGATGGCGACGGCGGCCTGAGAGCTGGCCCCGCGCAACTTTTCATTGTCCTGAGCCTGCGCGCTCGGGCAGACGAACGGGATCGCGCCGGCAAAGACGAGGGCGACGAGGGCGGAGCGGAGAAGGCGTAAGCGTCTCTGCATCGTTCCGGCATTCATCCTCGGGAGGACAAGCACGCCCCGGTTGGGCATGCTGTTAGCGAACTGCGATATGAAGCAGCCTCTACGAGATACGGACCGGATGGTTAACCGTTCCTCAAGCGGTGCCCCCACTTCCGCGGAGCTTGTGTCTCCACGGCGACAGGCTCGCGCAACACGGGAATCCAGGCAGGACGCCGGGGGCCGAGCCCAGGATACGGACCGATTCAAGCGGAAGACCGCGACCCGGAACAGGAAGGTCCTTGCCAAAACGTCGCGACGCTCTGTAATGATACGGTCCCCTTCCCGGCGCCGTGCGGTTTGCTCCGCGGCCCGCGGGTGCGATCCGGCTTCTTGCTGGATAGCCTTCGCAGTCGGTTCCCCGCGTCAGACAATGCGGCATGGCGAGGCTGGGTGGGAGTCGGTTCATTCGGTGGCTTTTTCGGCCGTCGCACCGTTCTTGGAATGCACGCCTGTCCTCGGACGGGCCCACACAGTCTTCGCGAGGTCAGGGAGAGAATGAGCGGACACACAGCATCGGTTGCCGTTGCTCGTGTTCAACGCCTGCGCGTTTCGCGTGGCGCCGCCGTCTCGTCGACCCTGGCCAGGATCAACCCCACGCGCGCCGAGATCCGGCGCCCAACGGCGGTTGACGGCAATCCCTTCCCCACAGCTTCCGCGACCCCCTTCCCCGGGTCGTCACGTGCACCGATCCGCCAGGCCAGTGAGCCTGGACCGAACGGCGCACCATCGGGACCGAGCGGTTCGAGGAGAACGACGTCGACCGCCATGTCGAAAGTTCGTCATGGCCAACAACAACAAGATGCTCATCGACGCGATGCACCCGGAGGAGACTCGGGTCGTCACGGTCCACGGGTCACGGGTTGAGGAATTCGACTTCGAGGCCGCCAATCGGCGCCAGCTTCGCGGTAACATCTATCTCGCCAAGGTGACGCGCGTGGAGCCCTCGCTCCAGGCGGCCTTCATCGAGTACGGCGGCAATCGCCACGGCTTTCTCGCCTTCAGCGAGATCCACCCGGATTATTACCAAATTCCACTCGCCGACCGGCAGGCGTTGCTGGAAGACGAAGCCCGCGAGGCCGAGGAGCACCGCGAGCGCGAGGAGCGTAAGCCTCGCCGCCGCTCGCGCGGTCGTCGCGATGGGACGTCCGCCAAGCGCGCTCGGACCTCCGATACGGTGACGTCCGAGGATGTCGCCGCGTTCGTCGAGAACGATTCCGCGATCGGCGCAACGGACGCGCTCCTCGAGGGCGGCTTCACCGATGGGTCTCAGGAAATCGCTTCGCGTGGCGATGCCTCGGCCGACCTGCCGCAATCCGATCTCGGCAGTCCCGAGACACCCGCCTTTTCATCGGAAGCCTCCGAGGATCAGGCCCTCGTCGGTGCTACGGCCGAGGCGCCGATAGCCCCGGCCGTCGAACTGGCTCTCGAGGCCGCACCGATGGGTGACGGCGCGGCATCTGGTTCCTCTGAGCGCGAGTCTCATCAAGTGGAGCCCTCGGATGCTGAATCTTCGAACGCTGAATCTTCGGAGACTAGGTCGTTCGAAGGCGAGACTTCTGTCGCCAACCTCCATGTCGAGCCTGAATCCGAGGACGACTCCGACGAGGACGATGACGAGGACGAAGAAGAGGACGATTCGGACGACGAGTCCGAGGATGATGACGATTCCGACGAGGATGAGGACGACGACGAGTCCGAGGGCGAGGACGGCGAGCGTCCGCAGAAGATCGCGCAGGTTGGTGGCGACGCTCTCGCTGAAATCCCTGAGCGTCCGCGCACTTACCGCCGGCACTACAAGATCCAGGAGGTGATCAAGCGCCGCCAGATCATCCTGGTGCAGGTCGTCAAGGAGGAGCGCGGCACCAAGGGCGCGGCGCTGACCACCTACCTCTCGCTGGCTGGCCGCTACTCCGTGCTGATGCCCAACACCGGTCGTGGTGGCGGCATCTCCCGCAAGATTACCTCGGCGGCCGACCGCAAGCGCCTCAAGGAAGTCGCGCAGGACCTGGAGGTCCCGGAGGGCATGGGCGTCATCCTGCGCACGGCCGGCGCTTCCCGGACCAAGCCGGAGATCAAGCGTGACTTCGAATACCTGATGCGCCTGTGGGAGAGTGTGCGCGAGTTGACGCTGTCCTCCTCCGCACCGGCGTTGGTCTACGAGGAAGGCTCGCTGATCAAGCGCGCTATCCGCGACCTCTACAACAAGGATATCGACGACATCCTGGTGGCCGGCGACGAGGCCTACCGCGAGGCGCGCGACTTCATGCGCATGTTGATGCCGGGTCAGTCCAAGGTCGTTCAGCCCTATCGCGATCCGACGCCGATTTTCGCGCGCTATGGGGTCGAGCAGCAGCTCGACGCGATGTTCTCGACCCATGTGACCCTCAAGTCGGGCGGATACCTCGTCATCAATCCGACCGAGGCCCTCGTCTCCATCGACGTGAATTCGGGTCGCTCGACCCGCGAACACGACATTGAGGACACTGCCCTGCGCACCAATCTGGAGGCGGCCGAAGAGGTCGCCCGCCAGTTGCGCCTGCGCGACCTCGCGGGCCTCGTCGTCATCGACTTCATCGACATGGAGGAGAAGCGCAACAACCGCGCTGTCGAGAAGAAGCTCAACGAGTGTTTGAAGAACGATCGCGCCCGCATCCAGGTCGGTCGCATCTCGCCCTTCGGTCTGCTGGAGATGAGCCGTCAGCGCATCCGCACCGGCATGCTCGAGAGCTCGTCCCTCCCCTGCGCCCATTGCGGCGGTTCGGGCTATGTTCGTGCCACGTCTTCGGTGGCGCTGCAGATCCTGCGGGCGATCGAGGAGTCGCTGCTCAAGAGCACCAGCCATAACCTCATCCTCAAGACACGCACCGAGGTGGCGCTCTACATCCTGAACCAGAAGCGAGCTCATCTGCGGGAGCTCGAAGTCCGCTTCGGCGTCTCGGTGACGATCGCCGCCGATGAGCGCCTGGCCGCCACTTCCGCCTTCCAGCTCGACCGGGGTGAGCTTGCGACGCGGGCCGAGGGGCCGGTCACCGGGGTGCGTGCGGTGGCAATCAATTCCGCCCTGGAGCCCGAGGAAGATTTCGATCCGGAGATCGAGGAGGAGATTGTCGAGGTCGAGGTTGAGGCCGAAGAGGTCGAAACCGGCAGCTCCACCGAGGAAGCACCCGAGAAGACTTCCGAGAGCGGCGATGGCCGTGGTGGGCGTCGGCGTCGGCGTCGGCGTCGTGGTGGCCGCCACGAGACCGGCGATCAGGCTGGTGGCGAGAGCGCTGCCACAGACGGTGACGACGAGGGTGAAACCGAGGAGCCCGAGGAGATCGCTGCGCAGCCCGAGACCGACGAGAGCGTGTCGCCTGCCGAAGCTTCGTCCGCTGGTGAGGATGATGGCAGCGGTCGCCGCCGTCGTCGGGGTCGTCGCGGGGGTCGTGGTCGCGACCGCGATGGCCGTACCCGGGACGGCGAGGGCAATGCCCAGGAGTTCGCTAACAAGGAGCTTCCGAACTCGGATTTCGGTGAGCGTCCGGTTGCTTCGGTCGAGGGAGACGAAGGTGCGAGTGATGCGCCGTCCGCCTTCCTCGGCGGCGAGGAGCCCGTGAGTGCCGAGGCGGTGTCCGAAGCCGCGGCCCCATCCACGCCGGAAGCTTCGGGATCGTTAGCGCTGGAATTGCCGATCGCAGCCGAGAGCGATCAGGGCAATGTGGCCGCTCCTGTCGATACCCTGGAGGTCTCCGTCGAGCAGGCGTCAGTCCCGGTGAGGCCTGCTCCTGAGCCGGTGGCGGTGGTTCTCACCCCGCCCTCGGACCCGGATCGTCCGAAGCGTGCCGGCTGGTGGTCGCGCACCAAGGCGGCCCTGACGGGCGAGTGAACGCCGTTACACCGGTATGAACGGAGCGGGGTGGGCATGAAGCCTGCCCCGCTTTGCGTTTCAGCGCAGCCACGCCTTGAGGCGTCGCACCGCATCGACGCAATCGGCGTTGGAGCCGGCGAAGGAGAATCGGACGTGGTGGCTCCCATCCTGTGCGTCGAAATCCAAGCCCGGGGTCGCCGCAACCCCCGCTTCGTCGAGCATGCGCCGGCAGAAGGCGACCGAGTCGTTGGTCAGGTTGGAGACATCGGCATAGAGATAGAAGGCGCCGTCGGCCGGATGTGTCCGCCCGAGTCCGAGACTCGGGAAGGCGTCGAGTAGCAGCGCTCGATTGGCGGCATAGCCCGCCCGCACGGCTTCAACCTCTTCAACCGCGTCGAAGGCAGCCAGTGCAGCCACCTGCGATAAGTATGGCGGTGAGATGTAGAGGTTCTGGGCGAGCCGCTCGACGGGACGGGCGAGCCAGTCCGGTACCACCATCCAGCCGATGCGCCATCCGGTCATGCACCAGGTCTTCGAGAACGAGTTGATGACGATCGCTTCGTCATCGTAGCGCAGGGCGGTCTCCGTCGGCACGCCGTAGGCGAGCCCATGATAGATCTCATCGGAGATGAATCGGAGGTTCAGCGCCCGGGCCGTGGCGCAAAGGTCAGCGAGGCGTTCGGGCTCGATCACCGTGCCGGATGGGTTCGCCGGACTCATCACCAGGATGCCCGACAGTCCTTCGCGTTCGTGCAGCGCCCGCAGGGCGGAGCCGGTCGGAGCGAACCGGTCGGCATCTTGCAGAACCAGGGGCGCCGGGACCAGGTCAAGGGCATGCAGCAGGCTGCGATAGGCCGGATAGCCCGGCTGCGGCACCGCGATGCGGGCGCCGGCATCGAACAGCCCGAGGAAGGCCAGCACGAAGCCCGCCGACGAGCCGGTGGTCACCACGATGCGGCTCGGTGATACCGCGACTCCATAGGTCTCCGTATAGTGGCGCGCGATGCGCTCGCGCAGAGCGGGCAATCCCAGGGCCTGGGTGTAGGGCAAAGCGCCGTTCGCAAGGGCAGCCTGCGCTGCCGCGATCACGGCTCGGGGCGCCGGTGCCGAGGGCTGGCCGACCTCCATATGGACGACGCCCTCCCCGCGCGCCTCGCGCGCTGCGGCGGCCGACATCACGTCCATGGCCAGGAACGGCGCAACGCGGGCTGCGCGCTGCGATGAGAACTTCGGAGCGAGGATCGGAGCTTGTGTCATCCGCCCCGTCATAGCCCCTGCGCAGGACCTGGGACAAACCCGCCATTCCACGATTGACCGCCCGCCGCGAAAACGCCTAACCCGGCCGCTAACCGCATGTCGAATTGAGATGACCCCCGATGGCCGGCCTACGTCTGACCGGTCCCGCTTCGCGAGGACGTATGCCCCTCTTCCGTTCCCTGCTCTGCGCCACGATTCTTGCCGGCACCCTGGGTGTCGCCTCGGCGCAGACCACTCCGAGCCAAACCACTCCGGCCGCTGCGTTCACGGACGTTCAGCGCCAAGCGATCGAGGGCATCATCAAGGATTACCTTGTCAAGAACCCCGACGTGCTGCAGGAGGCGATCGCGGAAGGTGAGCGCCGGCAGCAGGAGACGCAGAAGCTTGCGCAGTCCGCCGCACTCAAGGAGGCGCGTGAGGCCCTGATCAATTCGCCCCATGGCGTGGTCGCGGGCAACCCGAATGGCGACGTCACGATGGTCGAATTCTTCGACTACAATTGCGGCTATTGCCGCAAGGCGCTGTCGGACATCCAGGCTCTCATCAAGGGCGACCCGAAGCTGCGCGTCGTCCTGAAGGACTTTCCTGTTCTCGGTGCCGAGTCGCTGGAAGCGAGCAAGATCGCCCTGGCCGCCAAGCAGCAGCTCAAGGGCGATAAGGTCTTTGAATTCCACACCAAGCTCCTGGAATCCAAAGGCCGGGTGAACGGCGAACGCGCGCTGGCCGTTGGCAAGGAGATGGGTCTCGACGTCACCCGCCTGCTCAAGGATGCGCAGGGTCCGGAAGTGAAGGCCGCCCTGTCCGAGAATGTCGGCCTCGGCGACAAGCTCGGGCTTTCGGGAACCCCCGCCTTCATCATTGGCGACGAGGTCATCCCGGGTGCTGTGGGCGTCGACCCGATTCGCAAGACCATTTCCGACGTGCGCCAGTGCGGTCACGCGAGCTGCTGAGCCCAAGCGCCTTCCGCATTCGATCCGTCGCCGCCTTGCGAGTCTCGCCTGGCGGCGTCATTTCCCGTCGATCCTAGCCGCACCCTGCGCCTGACCTGAAGACGACCGAGCCGATGTCCAAGAACGACCCCTTCGATCCGGAGCTCGTCCGCGAGCTCGCCAAGCTGATCAACGAGACCGATCTCAGCGAGATCGAGGTCGAAAAGGGCGATCTGCGCATCCGCGTCGCCCGCCGCATTGAAGCGGTCCAGGTGCAGGTGGCCGCGCCTGCGCCGGCTCCCGCGATGGCAGCCGTCTCGGCTCCCCTCGCCACTCCGGGTCCTGGCGGCGGGGTCGATCGCGGCAAGGCCGGCGCCGGGCATCCGGGTGCCGTACCCTCCCCCATGGTCGGTACCGCCTATCGCCGCCCGTCGCCGGAAGCGAAGCTGTTCGTCGATGTCGGGTCCAAGGTTGAGGCGGGCGAGAAACTCCTCCTGATCGAGGCGATGAAGACCTTCAACGAGATCGTCGCTCCTCGTTCCGGCACCGTCACCGCCGTCTTCGTCGAGGACGGGCAACCCGTCGAGTTCGGCGAACCTCTCCTCGTCATCGAGTGAGCCGGGCCGCACCCATGTTCGAAAAGATCCTGATCGCCAACCGGGGCGAAATCGCCCTGCGCATCCTGCGCGCGGCCAAGGAACTCGGAATCGCGACCGTGGCGGTCCATTCCACGGCCGATGCCGATGCGATGCACGTGCGTCTGGCCGATGAGAGCGTCTGCATCGGCCCACCGGCGGCCCGTGACAGCTACCTCAACATCCCGTCGATCATCGCCGCCTGCGAGATCACCGGGGCCGACGCGGTTCATCCCGGATACGGCTTCCTCTCCGAGAATGCCCGCTTCGCCGAGGTGCTCGCCCACCACAATATCGGCTTCATCGGTCCTAAGGCGGAGCATATCCGCATCATGGGCGACAAGATCGAGGCCAAGCGCACCGCAAAACGTCTCGGTATTCCGTGCGTTCCCGGCTCGGAGGGCGGCGTCGAGGAACCCGAGGAAGCCAAGCGGATCGCGGCTGAGATCGGGTACCCCGTCCTGGTCAAAGCCGCTTCCGGTGGTGGCGGGCGCGGCATGAAGGTCGCCCGGACCGAGGCCGATCTCGAACAGGCGCTCGGCATGGCCCGGACCGAGGCCAAAGCGGCCTTCGGTGACGATGCGGTCTACCTGGAAAAGTATCTCGAGAAGCCGCGCCACATCGAGGTCCAGGTGCTCGGGGATGGACGCGGCAATGCGGTGCATCTGGCCGAACGCGACTGCTCTCTGCAGCGGCGGCATCAGAAAGTCTGGGAGGAAGGCGGATCCCCGGTCCTCGACGCTGAGATGCGGGCCGAGATCGGCGGCATCTGCGCCCGTGCGATGCAGGAACTGAAGTATCTCGGCGCTGGTACGGTGGAATTTCTCTACGAGGATGGGCGGTTCTACTTCATCGAGATGAATACGCGCATCCAGGTCGAGCATCCGGTAACCGAGATGATCACCGGGATTGATCTCGTGAACGAACAGATCCGTGTTGCGGCCGGCCTGCCTCTGTCGGTGACTCAGGATGAGATCAAGGTGGAAGGTCACGCCATCGAGTGCCGGATCAATGCCGAGCATCCAGCGACCTTCCGACCCTCACCCGGTCTGATCACCTACTTTCATCCCCCCGGCGGCCTTGGGGTTCGCGTCGATTCGGCTGTCTTCCAGGGCTACCGGATTCCACCGAACTACGATTCCCTGATCGGCAAGCTGATCGTGCATGGCCGCACGCGCAACGAGTGCCTGATGCGCCTGCGCCGGGCTCTGGACGAGTTCGTGGTCGACGGCGTCGATACCACCTTGCCCCTCTTCCGGACTCTGGTTCGCAACCTGGATGTCCAGAACGGAGATTACGATATTCATTGGCTGGAGGGGTTTCTGGCCGATGGTGGCCTCGATGAGCCCTAGGCAGGCAAGCAGATGAAGTGCCGGTGGTGGAGTGGCGTGGAACGCGTGGGCGGGAGGCCGGTTTCCTGTCTATCCGCTTCGCTGGTGTCTCGTCCCGGGAGGTGCCAGCTTCATCACAAGGACGTTTTCCTGTGCGCTTCCATATTTCTTTGATCATTGGTCTTCTGCTTGCCGGTCCTGCACTGGCGCAGTCTCCCTCGGGAAATGTCGGCCAACCCGAGCGCGCCGTGCCGCAAGCCGGAGGTACGACGAAGGGTCCGATCGACAATCCCTCCACACGCGGCATGGCACCGGCGGCGGGCGCCACCGCACCGGTGGGCGAGCGTGGCATGAGTCCTGGGGCTGGTGCGGTGGACTCGGCGAAGGGAGGCAACGCGAACGACACCAACCGGAGCGTTCCGAACACCGGAAGCACGTCAGGCGGCCCAGCCCGCTGAGGCGTTGTTCGCTCCTCACGCCGCGACTGATCCTCTCTTGAAAGCCGGCTCCTCACGGGGCCGGTTTTTTTGATCTTAATCATCGGACGGGCTGAGATTGCTGAATCTCGTGTGAGATTGCGCACAACCAGGTTGTGCTTGAACGTCCTTCAAGTGACGCGAAAAATATCTTCGTCACCCGCATCACCGCTGCAAAACGCGGTAAACTGAGCTTTTCAAGCCCGGTTTGTTTCGCGTGGGAATGATTTCGGATTCGTCCATTGCCTGGACCCGCGACACATTGCCAGCGAAACATTCACCGGAACGCATTGAGGGGTCACGACTTCTCACCCCACGTCAGTCCGGCGGAGACACCGTGAGCCAAGGGTGCTCAGCGGCAATTCTCCACGTCAGCGACTGAGTATTCCTAACGACCGAAAGACGTCCATGCGCACCTTCAGCCTCAGCTTCGTCGCCGCAACGCTTATCGCCACCGCAGCCCTCGCCCAGTCGCCGTCCGGCAACGTCGGCCAGCCCGAGCGTGCGGTTCCGCAGGCCGGCGGCACCACCCGTGGTCCGATCGACAACCCGTCGACGTATGGCGCCTATCGCAACGTGGATGGCCGCGTCGACATGAACGTGACCGGTTCGGTCGTCGAGGCGCCCTACACCTCGAACCGCGAAGCGATCGTCGATGATTCGGCCAAGGGTGGAAATGCTGAGCAGCCGAACCGCACTGTGCCAAACCTTGGGACCACGTCCGGCGGTCCGAGCAACTGAGACACGCGAACGTTCCTCGTTCAGGTCGGGGCGGAGCCGCAAGGCTTCGCCCTTTGTCCTTATTTGAATCCCTGTCGGACGCACCGCCCCTGGCCTTCCACGTAGCTCCGTTTCAAAATCATCGCATGTACGATAGCGACCGTGTTGAGATCACGCCCGAGATCCTGCTGAAGGCCTATGCGGCCGGGATCTTCCCGATGGCGGAGGATGCTGACGACCCGGCCATCTACTGGGTCGAGCCGCGCGCGCGGGGGGTTCTACCCCTCGACGGATTCCATGTCGCGAAGCGGCTTGCCCGGACGGTGCGTTCCGACCTGTTCGAGGTTCGGACCGACCAGGATTTCGATGCGGTGATCGCCGGCTGTGCCGCTCCACGCGGCGATGCCGAGCGAACCTGGATCAATGGTCGAATTCGTGAACTTTATGGCGCTTTGTTCGACTCCGGGCATGCTCACACCGTCGAGGTCTTCCTCGAAGGTCAGCGGGTCGGCGGCCTCTACGGCGTGTCCCTCGGGGCCGCGTTCTTCGGGGAGAGCATGTTTCATACGGTGCGCGATGCCTCGAAGGTTGCGCTTGTCCATCTCGTGGCGCGCCTGCGGGCAGGCGGTTACCGCCTCGCCGACACCCAGTTCGTCACCGATCACCTGACGCAGTTCGGCGCCGAAGAGCTGCCACGCCATATCTACAAGCGGCGACTCGCCAAGGCGATTCTCCAGCCAGCGAATTGGGACGTCTGGCCAGGGGACGGCTCCGTCGGTGGACGGCAGGCCCTGGCCGCGCTCGGAGAGGCCTGAGTGCGCTGCGTTCCGCGGATGTCTTAGCGGAGATGTCTTAGCGGAGATGTCTTAGCGGAGATGTCTTAGCGGAACAGAGCGTCGAACAGCGATTGCGGCTGTTGCGGCGGCGGCGGAGCGGCCGCCGGACCCTCGTTCGACGGGAAGAACTTCCGTGATGGCTTCTGCTTGGGCTGCACCGGCACACCGCGCGGCGCTTCCACATCCACCTGCCCGTTCGGGTTGACCTGCTGGGCGGTGCGCGTCGCGTCCTGCCCGCCCTTCGGACGCCGGGTCTTCTCCGGCTTGGAAGCCATCGCCGGCACGTCTTCCTGCTCGCGCGCCTCGGCGATCACATCCGCACCGCCCTTACAATCGACGAGCCAGACATCGTAAATCGGATGTTCGATCGCATGGAGCCCCGGGCTCGAGGCAAACATCCAGCCCGTGAAAATGCGACGGTACTTGTTATCGAGCGTCACCTCGTCGACCTCGAGGAATCCCGTGGTCTTCGGACTCTCGGTCGGTGGCCGGCTGTAGCAGACGCGCGGCGTCAATTGCAGGGCGCCGAACTGCACCGTCTCGTCGACGGCCACCTCGAAGGAGACGATACGCCCGGTGATCTTGTCGAGGCCGGAAAACACCGCAGTTGGGTTCTTGATCTTGTCGGCGGAAGCCGGAACGGCGAGCAGGCCCGTCGCGATCGACGCGAGGATAAGGCGCTTGACCACGGGGCGGTACGATCCTGCTGTGCTGCGGCTCACGGGCGCCCCCTCTCGGCTGCGCTCTCATCGGAGCGGCGGTGCGAGGGCGAGGTTAGGCCTGAGAAGATTGGTGGAAAAAGGGCCGCGGCGTCCCGAATGCCGGGCGTTCGGGATCAGTTGCCCGGGCTCCACGGAACGTAATCGCCGGTCGCCGCCGGTCGCTGGCCGACATTGAGCTGCGAACCGCGGGGCCGATAGGCACCGCTCGTGCCCGTGAGATTTTCAACATGAGGCTTCTGCCACTCGCGTGGCGTGTAAGTCTCCTCGCTCGGTGGCACATCGCCGTTGTGGCAGAGCCAGCTGCGCCAGCCGGGAGGTACCTTCGAGGCGTCGGCGTAGCCGTTATAGACGACCCAGCGCCGTTCGGTTCCAACGGAGCGATCAATGAGCGCTCCCTGCGCGCGATAATAGACGTTGCCGTGATCGTCGGAGCCGACCCGCTGCCCGCGCCGTGCCGTGTATAGCGCGAGCGACATGGTCTGCCCGTTCCACCAGGTGAAAATCCGCAGGAGCGTGTCCTTGAGAGCCATTGCGTTCGCCTGATTGGGGCGTGGAAACCCCGCCATCGAGTGTCGGCGGAACTATGGTGAGGTGCCCCCAGTAAGTCCAGTCGCCGTGGCCCCCTCCGAGACCGGGTCGGTGGCTGCGAATGCGGCGGAAATCCCACACCCCAGGCGTTAACCATCCCTTCGACGAAGGTGGCGATCCGACAGCCTGTGGGTGGAAAACTTTTCGCAGGCGAATCTCTCAGGCCGAAAGGGCACTTACGAAGGCCTCCGGGATATCCACAGGATTCAGGTACATCCTACTACATATAGCCGGGAACACGCAGTCGGCACACTAGTTATTGACGTGAGCCCCCTCGGCGGGATACCTTCGGAACATCGCCGAGGCTGTCGCGTCACCGGCGGATCACCGAATTTTCGTTGCTGAGTTCAGCGCTTCGCGAGCGGTCGCGGACGCTTGCCATCTTCCTTCTTGGACACGGTGCCGCGCTCCGATGCGTGGCTCGGGAGACAGGTTACATGCGGTTCGAGCGGCGCCACACCACGGCCGGGCAATCCCCCTACGCGACGATTCCCTTTCGCAAGACGCTGAGCGAGATCCGCAATCCGGACGGCTCGACGGTCTTCCGCTTGGACGGCATCGAGGTGCCGGAGAGCTGGTCCCAGGTGGCGAGTGACGTCCTGGCGCAGAAGTACTTCCGCAAGGCCGGTGTGCCGGCGGCGCTCAGGAAGGTCGAGGAAAACGACGTGCCGTCGTTCCTGTGGCGTTCCGAGGCCGATCTGAACGCCCTTGCCGAACTGCCGGAAGCCGAGCGCTACGTTTCCGAGATTTCGTCCACGCAGGTGTTTGATCGTCTCGCCGGGTGCTGGACCTACTGGGGTTGGAAGGGGGGCTACTTCAGTTCCGAGGAGGATGCGTCGGCATTCCTCGACGAACTGCGCTTCATGCTCGCGCGCCAGATGGTGGCGCCGAATTCCCCGCAATGGTTCAACACCGGCCTGCACTGGGCCTACGGCATCGATGGGCCGGCGCAGGGCCATTATTATGTTGATTACCGCACGGGCGAGCTGACGAAGTCGGCCTCTTCCTACGAGCATCCGCAGCCGCATGCCTGCTTCATCCAGGGCGTGCAGGACGATCTCGTCAACGAGGGTGGCATCATGGACCTGTGGGTCCGTGAGGCGCGCCTGTTCAAGTACGGCTCAGGCACCGGCTCGAACTTCTCGATGTTGCGCGGCGAGAACGAGAAGCTCGGCGGCGGCGGCAAGTCCTCCGGGTTGATGTCCTTCCTCAAGATCGGCGACCGGGCGGCCGGTGCCATCAAGTCGGGCGGGACGACGCGTCGCGCTGCCAAGATGGTCATCGTCGACATCGACCATCCGGATATCGAGCAGTACATCGACTGGAAGGTGAAGGAGGAACAGAAGGTTGCGGCCCTCGTCACAGGCTCTAAAATCGTCTCCAAGCACCTCACTGCGGTGATGAAGGCCTGCACCCAGTGTGAGGCCGAGGGCGACGCCTGCTTCGACCTGGAGCGTAACCCTGTCCTGAAAAAGGCCGTGAAGGCCGCGCGCAAGGACATGGTGCCGGATTCCTACACCAAGCGGGTGATCCAGTTCGCCCGCCAGGGTTTCACCAAGATCGACTTCCCCGTCTACGACACCGACTGGGATTCCGAAGCCTACCTCACAGTGGCCGGGCAGAATTCGAACAACTCGGTCTCGCTGACCGACGATTTTCTGCGCGCCGTGGAGAACGATGCTCCTTGGGAGCTGAAGGCCCGCACTACCGGCAAGACCACGAAGACGCTGCCGGCGCGTGAGTTGTGGGAAAAAATCGGCGAGGCCGCCTGGGCTTCGGCTGATCCGGGCCTGCACTTCAACACGACGATGAACGATTGGCACACCTGCCCGGCGGGCGGGCGGATCCGGGCTTCGAACCCATGCTCCGAGTACATGTTCCTCGACGACACCGCCTGTAACCTTGCCAGCGCCAACCTGCTGACGATGTATGACCGAGCCGCGAACCACTTCGACGTCGCCGCCTTCGAGCATCTGAACCGCCTTTGGACGGTGGTGCTGGAAATCTCGGTGATGATGGCGCAGTTCCCCTCGAAGGAGATCGCCGAACTCTCGTTCCGCTACCGGACGCTGGGCCTCGGCTACGCCAATATCGGAGGCCTGCTGATGAGCATGGGCCTGCCCTACGACTCAGATAAAGGTCGTGCCCTGGCCGGCGCCCTCACGGCCATCATGACTGGTGTCTCCTACGCGACGTCAGCGGAGATGGCCGGTGAACTCGGGTCGTTCCCGGCTTACGAGGAGAACGCGGACGCCATGCTCAAGGTGATCCGCAACCACCGCCGCGCGGCGCATGGCGAGGCGGAGGGCTACGAGTTCCTGTCGATCGCCCCCGTACCCCTCGACCTCGCCAACGTCCCCCAGGCCGACATCGCCGAGCGGGCGAAGCATGCCTGGGACCGCGCCCTGGCGCTAGGCGAAGAGCACGGGTACCGCAACGCGCAGGCGACCGTGATCGCGCCGACCGGCACGATCGGCCTCGTGATGGATTGCGACACCACCGGCATCGAGCCCGACTTCGCCCTGGTGAAGTTCAAAAAGCTCGCGGGCGGCGGCTATTTCAAGATCATCAACCGTGCGGTGCCCGACGCCCTGCGCACGCTCGGCTACCGCGAATCGGAGATCGCCGAGATCGAGGCCTACGCCGTCGGTCACGGGTCGATGGGCCAAGCCCCTGCGATCAATCCGGGCTCGCTCCGCGCCAAGGGCTTCACCGATGACAAGCTCGCCGCCGTCGAGGCTGGCCTGAAGCAGGCCTTCGACATCAAGTTCGTGTTCAATCGCTGGACGCTGGGCGATGATTTCCTCACGGACGTGCTGAAGGTTCCGGCCGAGAAGCTGGCCGACCCGACCTTCGAGATTCTGCCCTTCCTCGGCTATTCGAAGAAAGACATCGAGGCGGCCAACACCCACATCTGCGGCGCGATGACCCTTGAGGGAGCCCCCTTCCTCAAGACCGAGCACTACGCGGTGTTCGATTGCGCCAATCCGTGCGGCCGCATCGGCAAGCGTTATCTCTCGGTCGAGAGCCACATCCGTATGATGGCGGCGGCGCAGCCCTTCATCTCGGGGGCCATCTCCAAGACCATCAACATGCCCAACGACGCCACCGTCGAGGATTGCAAGAACGCCTACAAGCTGTCCTGGACCCTGGCCCTCAAGGCCAACGCCCTCTACCGGGACGGCTCGAAGCTGTCGCAGCCACTGAATTCGGCCCTGATCGCCGACGAGGAGGACGATGCCGACGAGATGATCGAGGCTCTGGCCGCAGCGCCGGCCGCCGCCAAGGCCGCGCAGGTCGCGGAGAAGATTGTCGAGCGGGTGATTGAGCGCGTCGAACGTATCCGGTCGCGGGAGAAGATGCCCCATCGGCGCAAGGGCTACACCCAGAAGGCGGTCGTGGGCGGGCACAAGGTCTACCTCCGCACCGGTGAGTACGATGACGGTCGCCTCGGTGAAATCTTCATCGACATGCACAAGGAGGGGGCCACCTTCCGCAGCCTGATGAACAACTTCGCCATCGCGATCTCGCTGGGCCTTCAATACGGCGTTCCCCTGGAGGAATATGTCGAGGCCTTCACCTTCACCCGCTTCGAACCCGCGGGCTTCGTGCAGGGCAACGACGCGATCAAGAACGCGACCTCGCTTCTCGACTACGTGTTCCGCGAGTTGGCCGTGTCCTATCTCGGCCGCGCCGACCTCGCCCACGTCAACCCATCCGAGATCGGCGGCACGGTGATCGGCGGCGGCGAGACCGACACCACCCGCGATCCTGCCCGGACGGAAACCACCGCAGCCAGTGTGGTGTCCCGCGGCCTCCTGCGCGGGTCAGCCGACCGTCTCACCTTGATCCAGGGTGGACCGGCCGGCGGAACGGTTGGCGTCGGTGCGGCCTCCACCGGCCAGACGTCGCCGGCCGGTGGCGTAGTCCACGCTTTGCGCGGCGCGACGGCGCTGAAAGCCGAGCCGGTTGCGGCCGGACGCGCCGAAGCGCTGGTCGACGCCCTCCCCTTCGCCAAGCCGGAGCGATCGGTCTCTGACCGCCGTGCCGAAGCAAAGATGAAGGGCTATGTCGGCGAAGCGTGCCCCGAATGCGCAAACTTCACCCTGGTCCGCAACGGCACCTGCCTGAAGTGCGACACCTGCGGCGGAACAACTGGCTGCAGCTGAGCTGGATGCGGGCGGTTGTAACGGCGAGGGAAGTTTGGACCCAGATAGAGGGATGATTGGGCCCTCACCATAGGGAAGTTTGGGCCCAAGCCCCGCCGAGCGGAAAAGTGCGCACTCTTTAAGCGATGATGTGGTCCGTCTAATGGGACGGGCCACATAGGGTCAAAGCAAAGCTTTCAAATTAAACGTGCTTTAGAGACCGTTAATCAAAGCGCGCATTTGGGCTTTTTATTTAAGACAGCTCGTTAACTATAAAAAATATCATCAGCGGACGTGTCAGGGCAGAAATTTCGTGCATCTAATCAACTCTGTACATAATCGTGATTGTGAGAAGCACCATGTCAGCGGAAGATTGTTGGGTAGATAGTCGTTCAAATCAGGTTGTTAAGGAATTAGCCAAACGAGCGCGCGAGGATTTGCAGCAAGGCGAAAAGATCCCCGTTGACGTTGTAGCGTGCCTTCAAAGGGGAAACGTGACAACGGTCGTAGGTCGCAAGAGGCTTGAATATCGAATTATTGACGATGCCGAGATGGACGGCGACGACGGCAATACGAGAATGGACGATGATGTAATCATCGTTAGTGTTAGAAGGAGTATCCATCAGAAGGCTTTGTGGGGCGAAGGCCGGGCAAGAATGACACTTGCACATGAGCTTGGTCATGCAGTTATGCATCCAGGAATGGCAAAAGCTCGTCGTAGTGGCGCTACCGGCCGGTCTGTTGCCAATTCGATCCCGGCTCATAAATCCGCTGAGCATCAAGCCAAGGTATTTGCGTCAGCTTTTTTGATCGTTCAATCCTATGCTGAGACGTTGGGATCTTCCGAAGAAATTTCAGAGCAGTTTTCCATAAGCCTAGAAGCTTCCGAAATAGCTTTTGCAGATGTAGCTGCCGAGAGAAACAAGCGCGAGAGCTTCAGCATCGTGCGAAATCTCGCGGATCAATTTATCAGAGAGGCATCGGCAAAGCCTGCACAGCAGATGAGCTTTTTGAAAGATCTTTGCCCGCATTGTGGACAGCAAAAGCTAGCGCCTATTGGAGTAAAATATCATTGCTATAATTGCGGGAGCACAAGTGATGCCTTCCAGGATGGTGACAGGCATTCATAATAATTCATAGGCGGGACATCGTCTCGGTGTAAATATTACTCAGATTGATATAATAGCTCTTTGCGAGTAAGCCGATTTATATAGTGACGCATAAGGTTTCTGCTGTTGAATATGCATTCTCAGCGAATCTCAATAGCGGACCACCTGGGTTACGTCACGGACAGTATTAATCACGGCGCGTCCGCTTCGGCATAATTGATATGTCGCCTGCCGCAAAATCGGGACTGAGAGTGCATGCTTCCAACCTCCAGGGGCGATCAGGCCTGGGGAGAGTGGCTGGTCACGGGAGGTGTTCATGAAATGCGAGATTGAGTTCCTGCCCGTCGGATCGGCCTCGAAGGCAGGTGACGCCATCGTCGTCCGTTACGGTGAGCCCCACGACTTCAAGCTCATGCTGGTTGACGGCGGGCACGCGGAGACTGGCGAGCAGATCGTCGCTCACCTGCGGAGCCAGTACGGGGCCGGCGCGGTCCTCGAACACCTGGTGCTTACCCATTCCGACGGCGATCACGCCTCAGGGCTGCGCACCGTGCTTCGGCAGGTCCGGGTAGCCAACCTTTGGCTCCACGTACCCTGGGAGCACGCGACGCAGACCCGGCACCTCTTCAAGGGACAACCTTCCGCCGAGGATCTGCGGAGAAGGATCAAGGCCGAGTACGACATCATCGCGGAAGTGGTCGAACACGCCGAAGCCCAGGGCACGGCGGTTCACCCGATCTTCCAGGGCGCGAACGTCGGCCCCTTCAAGGTGCTGTCGCCCAGCCTGGAGGCATACACCTACCTCCTGCCCCAGTTCGACAAGACGCCCGAGCCCGATCAGGCGGCCATCACGGCCGCAGGAATGTGGCTCGGCAAGGCCACGCTCGCCGACAAGTACCTCGATGCGGCCAGGGCCATCGTGCATGCATGGACCTATGAGGCGTGGTACCTCGAACGCCTCCGAGACGGCGGCATCACGAGCGCCAGCAACGAAAGTAGCGTCGTCCTCTACGGTCAGTTCGAACGGGGGCCGGTGCTCCTGACTGGCGACGCCGGGATTAACGCCCTGCATTGGGCGGCGACGGCTGCGGAAGCCTACGGCTTGCCTCTGCAACAGTTCGATTTCGTCCAGGTGCCGCATCATGGCAGCCGGCGAAATGTCGGCCCGCAAGTCCTGACCCGCCTGCTCGGCGGGATCGGCCTGGAGGGCGCGCCGGCGCGCTTCACGGCCATTGCTTCCGCGCCTGTCGATACCGCGAAGCACCCGCGCCAAATCGTGCTGAATGCCTTTATGCGCCGTGGCGCCACGGTCGCGGTTACGCGTGGGGAGAGCGTCCGCTACCTCGGGGGCTTTCCAGGACGGTACGGGGACACTGCCGCAGCGTCGGTCCCCTTCTCGACCACGGTCGAGGAGTACACATGACCAAGGAGGCAGCCTCCAAGAACCTGAAGGACCACATCCGTTGGCCGCTATGGGGGACCATCGCAGCCAACCTCGTGGCCTTCCACGGCTTCTCGCACTACGAGGCCGTCACGGTGCTAGGTACGAAGGGCCTGCTCGCGAGCATCACCAGCCTTGTGCCGATGGGGTTCGGTTTAGGCGTCACTACGGTGGCGAACGGCTTCCTCAGTGCCGACATGAAGGCGAGGCTCGTGTTCTTACGGAGGGTGTACGCGCTACCTGGGCATCGCGCCTTCAGCGCATTCGCGGTGAGCGATCCGCGCGTGGACGCGGACGCCTTGAGAAGGCGGTTCGGCAAAACGTGGCCGACCGAACCGATGGCTGAGAACCGGGCTTGGTTCAAGCTCTTCAAGGAGACCGAAAGCGACCCCGCGGTTCTCCATCTCCACCGGGAGTTCCTCTTCACGCGCGACTTCGCCGGCTTGGCAGCCATCTTCTTGGTGATGTTCGGCGCGGCCGCGGCCTTCACGGTGCACCCACCATCCGTGTTGGGCCTCTACATCGGGTTCCTTGTCCTTCAGTTTTGGCTTGCCCGGCACGCTGCCGCTACCTACGGCAACCGTCTCGTGAGCACAGTGCTCGCCAGGATAGCAGCAACTGCACCCAAATCTGCGGCGGATCGCAATCGTACAAGGAAGCCGCAGCTTGCCTGAACTTGCGGCCGGACTCATCACCAGTAGCTGACGGTCACGGTGAGGCGGACAGTGGTGGGCTAGTTAACCGCTGAGCCGTCGTAACGCGTGCTGATCCGGCGGGGTCGTTCGCCCTGAGGATTATCTATCGAACTGGATGAACAGCTTAAAAGGATTATTTCTAACCGCTTATTAAAATTTTCCAACCATGTCCCACTACAAATAAAGATATCAAATTAGAATTTCCAAAATGACCACCTGTCAAGCTCCCTTCCGCTTTAAGCTAAGTATCCTGATCTAAACTTTGTTTGGGGATAAAACAAGAGGTCTTTGATAATCTCCATTCCGGATCCAAAGCTTGATTGCCGATATTCTAGTTGGAATTTGAAAAAGGTCGGCCCATTCCTCAAGCCTGGACAGCTTTCTTAGAACTTCATCTGCTGCAGATCCAGATGGTGAAAGCATTTCGCAGCAGGTTCCTTTGCTTCCATTCAGACGCGTCATTGCCCAGGCGCGGCCATAAAGTTTCTGCGTGAGAATCACTTTATCTGTATATACTAAAAATCTTATAAGTTCAAAATCACATGCCATAGGCCGAAGATCGTACACCAGACATCTGCCATTGGTTTTGTCCAAATTTCTACACCATCTATCTCCAACATCCGCCTGCCTGTCCGATTTAACTAAATAAACATTCCCATTTACTTGAACTACTCGTGGGGCTGCCTCCGACGTCGGAGACTCATCAGGCAAATAGTCGAGCGAAAAACTTCCACAGCACGCTCCACAGAGGGGCGGGCATGTAAATCCCCGAATTAGATTTGGGGAGACTACAAGGGGTTTTGGTTGGTATTTCTTCCCTTTGTATTCAATCGGTTCGTGAGCTACTGCCGGGAGGTATGTTCCAACGATTTTGTCTAGTGTATCCGAATGCCGCACGCGTATAACCCTTCCCCCAAAAGGTTAGCCTATCAAAACGGCTCAGTAGCCAGTCCACAGCTTATTGATATTGATAACTGAACATTCGATACAATTATCATATCCTCCCGTTGGATGCGGTCGAAACCTCGTGCCATCAAAAAAATCGCCAAAAGCTGCATCTAGTGTAAACCTGTTGCAGTCTAGACTTACGACTACCATTTCGTTGCCTAATTTTCTCTGCACATCAGGTCTGCCGCCCAATAAGTGAACGGGACGCTTAAAATTGTTAGGCGGTATCAAAGTGCCTCCGTATTTTGTTGGAACGCTATAGCCAAATATAAATTGGGTTGGTATAATATCTTCAAGGCAGTCAATCAACTCGATTGCTTTTGGAACCACTGCTACTAAGTCTGAGTGCTCTTTCAGCAAGTGTGCTTCATCTAAGGACCTGTTGATTTCCTTTATGTTCTCGATGTCCCTAGCAATAGTAAGCATGGGCTTAGTCGATATTGCTGCTCTTAAATGTCGTTCGAAATTATAGTTTTTCCAGTCGATATCTAAAAATCCTAGTCGGTCGAAATTACTTACATCACGAAGATTAGTATACCTAGCTCCAGGTAACCAGCCATGTTTTAAAGCTATGTTGGAAGCTCGGAAACTATGAGCAACAAACTTCTGTAAAATTGCCTTCCCATTAGTTGAATAACGCGCGACTTCCTGGCCCTTCTCAGTTTCTGATAGCAAGTTTGCCGCACCTCCCATTTTCATTCACATCCTGTTACGATGCGCACTCTTTGTCGAGGGGCTTGAACGTCGGAAGGAGTTGCACAGTGGCTGACGAGGAAGGCAAAGAAATCCGTGCACAGCGACATGATTTTGTAAAAGAATACTATAAGATGGCCACGACCGATCTCGATCGACATCTTAAGCAGGGTTGGCAGACAATTGCTGTCTTGGCGGGTGGCGCCGCAATTCTAACAGCAGGATCTGACGACAAAATTGGGTTGCCGATCGCGACAACGATTGCATTGATTGCAGCATTCTGGGGCGCCTTATCTGTGATTGATGCAAATTATTGGTCGCTGCGAGCAATTGCTTTCTTGGCAAACGTTGAAGCTGTTTATTTTTCAAAGGAGGATCGAAAGTATTTTAACCCATATATCGGTTCTCATCCTCCATATCAGCTAATGAACAGTTTAAACTACATGTTTTCTCTTTGTATATTGTTTGGTATTGCGACTATATTGAATGCTATGTGGCAGGTTTCGAAGGCCCTCCCAAATTTAGAAGCTGCAACAAAATGGTATTCGGAGCTAAATGCATTGAAGCTATTTATGTGGTCTGTTCCGGTACTTGCGACAATTTGGGGCATTCAATGGACTATCCACACTTGGAAGAAATGTCTTCGTGGCTATCTGCATTTTAGTGAAAATTCTCCGGGGCCTGGCTTAAGAGAGAAAGCGGATGCCGTTAGGTTGATCACTTTCCCTGGTACAGGACAAACCGGAGTGATCGACCAACAAGTGCAAGTTGTTCACATTGATAAACTTCGAAGTGCTGCCCGTCGGTGGCGGTTCTACGAAATACTACATGCAATAGTTGTGATCATAGGATCAGGTTTTGTACTTTATTTAATCTATAAAAAGTCTGTTTAAATAAAATTTTGATGTTAGATTCAATATTTGTTGACTTGCATACTAGATTAATCGGGGCTATCTGGATAGACTGACCAGGGCATTGCGAGGTCTCTGTAGGACTGGGGTGAAGTTTCCGGAGACCGCAACAGAAATGCTGGCTCCTCGCGACGCGGGGATCGGGCCCAGGTTTTCCACTGGATCCACCGTCCCTGCGATTCTGCCGCGCGAAATCGTCTGTTTAAGGTTGACCGGCCTAAACTGACGTTCCCCCATCGCTTTGGTCCGGCCTGAGTGCGAGTTTTCCGGTTTTGTGAGACCCTGACGGGAGGAGCGCAGCCGTGAAGAAAAGTAGGTTCACCGAAGAGCAGATCGCTTTCGCGCTGAAGCAGGCCGAGACTGGGGCGCCGGTCGCGGAGGTGCTGCGCCGGATGGGTATCTCCGAGCAGACATTCTACCGCTGGAAGAAGCTCTACGGCGGTTTGGGCACGGGCGAACTGCGGCGGCTGAAGCAGCTTGAAGACGAGAACCGCAAGCTCAAGCAGCTCGTGGCCGATCTGAGCCTCGACAAGCACATCCTGCAGGACGTGCTCGCAAAAAAGCTCTGACGCCTGCTCGGCGACGCGAACTCGTGCACCAGGTTCAGGAGGCGCACGGGGTGAGTGAGCGACGCGGCTGCGTCGCGCTTGGCGTCGGCCGGTCGAGTATCCGCTACCGCTCGACCAAGCCCGATCAGGCACCGCTGCGGATGCGCATCTGCGATCTGGCCAAGAGCCGGGTGCGCTACGGATATTCCCGGATCTACATTCTGCTGCGCCGGGAGGGCTGGCGGGTCAATCATAAGAGGGTCTATCGCCTCTACAGGGATGAGGGCCTCAGCCTGCGACTCAAGCGCCCCCGCCGGCACGTCAGCGCAGCACAGCGGGAGCGCCAGCCTGCCGCGCTGCGGCCAAATGAGCGTTGGTCGATGGACTTCGTCTCCGACGCGCTGTGTAGGACGACAGGCTCGTTGGTATAAACGACACCTGTTTGGAACACCCCCTTGTCAGTATCCGTCCTGAGTGGGCGATGAGCCTCTTTCCAGGCTGGCGGTGACAAACCTCAAGAGCCTCATCGTCATGACCGCGGTAGTGCGCTTACGACGCGGGTTCCCATCAAATGTCAGCTTCAGCGTCCTCAGGCATTTCGCTAGTTGCAGCGTCTGAGCAACGGTTCTCCGTGAAGCTCCTTCCACCCTCAAATTAGCGATTGAGGTGCCTTGGTCTCCGGCGCCGATACCGTAGGTTGGATGGCGGGGAGACAGATTCGAAATGCCGACATTCGGTTGGGTGCATGAGGACGCCCGCGACGCCTTTCTCGCGGCCACGGACCACGTGCCTGGGCCCAAGGGTCCTCTACCATCCTCCTATCCGTGCCCCTTTTGCCTCCAGGCTTGGCCGCGCCCGGGGCTCCTCCAGGATCATCTTGCCCGCGAGCACCACATCTCTCGCCCGATCCTGCTTATCGGGGGCAAGGAGCCCAAAGCGGGGTTCACCGTTCGCGAGCGTCGACCGGCGAAGGATTTCGTGCTTGCGAATGCGACGTCTCTGTCGATCCGCATCGATGGAATGTCAGAGACCACAGTCAGCGAGAAAGAGCTAGGACGAACCTTGGCGGGGTTGAAGGTCGGTACCGTTAAGGTCGCTCTCGCGAACGCTTCCGAGCGATTGGCTGCACCTGTTAGGGCGAACTACGATCTCGCATTTCAAATCGCGGCGCCGCGGGCCCTGCAAGCGGTGGAGCGCGCGTTTCTGGAGCGGATGACTGTCAATGGTTTGACCGTCGGGACGGTCGGTGAATTCAGGGCCGACGCCCGATGCCAAGGGGCTGCCAGCGATTATGCCACCGGCATGGCCGAATACGTGCTGGGCGTTCTCGTCAAAGAGCGCCCACACGGCCAGTCGATAACATCTGCCCTCGACCGGTACAGAAGCTTGTTCGGATCTGCGTTGGAGAAACTCACCCCCCACCAGCGCCCGCTTCCGCAACTTCTCTGCGCCGTGATGCGGTTTGCCCTCAACCAGTTCGGCACCGGTCCCCTCGATACCGGCTACCATGAACTCGATGCCGCCACCGTGATGTTGCGAGGTCCGGTCATGGGACCGGCCATACCCATGCCAGCGGACATTCCGGGCCGCCAAGCGGCATGTCCTATGGATCACGGGACGGACTGGATCCTTGGGCTCGCGGGTCGGATGTCGCGGCAGGACCGATGGGGACCTGTGCTGCGGGACGAATGCCGTCAGGCGGCGGAGACCGGGACCCTCGACATCATGGATCGTCAGAAGGCCCTGGCACTTTGGGCGTTGACCGCCCTGAGATTGGGCGCTCCACAGGAAGCCGTCGAACCCTTGGCCCAGATCTCGGCCATCTATCCATTCTCGATCTGGGCAAACGCATGCCTCGAAACGGTGACGACGTGAGCGATGTTCCCGATGCCGTCCGTCCCACGGACGAGGCTGGCCCTCCCGATGCCGTCGGGAAGGCAAGCAAAGCACCCAAGGTGAAAAGGCCCGAGCGGCCGCCGGTCGATCCGACGCTGAAAGCGTACTTCGGTCCCGAACTGGTTTCTTCCGGTGCGTTCGTGACGGCCGTCAAGAACGCGAAGATCCAGAGGTTCTCGGAGACCGATGCTGCCGAGGCATTCGCTCAGATGGATCTGCACGATCCTCTTGGCCTTCGTCTCCTGGCACTGGTCGGTCAACCAGAGGCGCCGCAACCCATCAAGGCTTGGGTCTGGTCAGCGGTGCAGGCGCTCCTCAGGTCGAAGGTGCCCGCCGCCTTCGAGGTCTATGGCGTCGATGCCGACCGGGAATTCAGGAAGCTCCACGAAGAGCTCTCCCCCGCCCTTTCTGCTGACGACAAAGATAAACGCCGGAAGGCCACCACGCTCCTGCTGCTTGGCCTTGCCTTGATGGTCACCCGACGTGCCTCCCTGGATCCCTTCGCCGCGATGGAACTCCTGGGCGAGACTTTCATTAAGGGCGATGAAGACGCCGGACGGCATGTCCGCAAGGCTCTCGCACACGGCAAGTCCGGCGAGATCATCCGCGTCAGCGCGGTCGCGAAGATTGCCCGGAAGGTCGTGCGAGACGCCCTGTCGCAGCGGGATAGCGAGCGTCAGCAGAGGGTGCTTGTCCAGGCGCAGTTGACCGACGCCCGTACGGAGATCGCGGAGCTGAAGGTTCTGGCAGGGGATCGGGACACCGAAATCCGAAATCTGCAAGAGCAGCTCTGTGCGACCAAGCTTCAACTCGACGAGAAGCAGCAGCACTGGGGGCACGACATGGTCGACGTGAAAGCGCGTCAGGCCGTTCTCCTGAAGGAGCGTGTGGTGCCCCTCTTGAACGATGCCGTCGATGCCTTGGAGATCGAGCCTGCGGTCCCGCACGTGGCGATCCGGCGGCTCAAGTCGGCGCTTTCCACCATTGAGGGATCGGCACAGTGAGTGGTTCAGCGTTCGGTATCGATTTCGGCACGACGAACAGCTTGGCTGCCCGGGTGGTCGGAACAAAAGTGCTTCCGCTGGTCGATACCACGACCCTGCGCCCGCATCCCTCCGTGCTTTGGTATCGACCCGGTGGGGACATCGTCATCGGTCGAGAAGCAAGGGAGCACCTCGACATCATACCGGAAGGCGCGCCGCTTGGGTTCGTCCGCTCCCCGAAAATGAGCCTTCGACGGCCTGGTCCCATCTACATCGATGGACGATCCGTCGATCCGGTGGATGCTGTCGCCGAGGTCCTGAAGCACCTCAAGGCCGACGCCATGAAGGCACGCGAAAGGGCACCGGGGTCGTCGCTGGATCGCGCCGTCATGACCATCCCGGTGGACTTCGGAGGGCCGGAGCGGCGGGCGATGCGCCAAGCGGCGCGGGCTGCCGGCGTATCGGTAGTTCAGTTCGTGCACGAGCCGGTGGCGGCTCTCTATGGCTACCTGAGGTCGAAGGACGATTTCCGGCAGGAGTTGGCTCGCCTTGAGGGTCGTTCGATCCTGGTATTCGACTGGGGTGGCGGCACCCTGGATCTCACGCTTTGCCGCATCCAGGGCGGCTCGATCATGCAGGTCGCCAACCGCGGCGACAACGAGGTCGGCGGCGACGAATTCGACAATCGGCTGCGGAATCTGTTCAAGGAAAAGCATGCCGCCGCGCATGGATTGGAGGACGTGTCCTCCTTCGAGCAGCCTGGGATGGCCGCCAAGCTCCTGAACCAATGCGAGATCGTGAAGATCCACCTCTCGGACAAGGACACCGCGAGCGAGGACATCATTCTTCGCAACTACCTCAAGGTGGATGGCCCGGCTCGAAACCTCGTGGGATCGGTCACGCGTACGGAGCTGGAAAAAGTCAGCGCCGGCACCGTGGCCCGCGGTCTCGCGGAGATCGACGCGATCCTGGACCGGGCGCGGCTGACTTACCAGGACATCGAGCTCTGCCTCGCAACGGGTGGCATGGTGAACATGCCTGCGATCCGCGATGGATTGTTCGAGCGCTTCCCTGGAAGGGTGCCGAGGCTGGACAATGGCGACCGCATCATCGCGGAAGGGGCCGCCTGGATCGCGCACGATGGCCTTCGCCTGACCCTGTCGAAGCCCATCGAAATCCTGGTCGCCGACAGTTCGGGGCGTGGCGCCTACCACAAGCTTGTCGATGCCGGCTTTCAATTGCCGGTGGAGAACGAAGTCAAGCTCGCGACCAACACGCGCCTCTTTTGCGTGGATCCGCGCGAGGGGGTCGCGATCATCGAACTCGCCAAGCCCGTGCGTATTGGCGTTGCAAGTCCGGACGATCCTCGCACGACGCTCTGCATTGCGAGCCTGCCGATTGATCCGAAGGCCCAACCGCTTCTGGAGCGGATCGAGTGCCATCTCCGCATCGACCACGACTACGTCGTGAATGTCGTCCTGAAGTCCACTGGTCGTGGGACCGAGACCCAGGGGGAGTTTCACGATATTGAGTTCGGCTTGGCGCTGCCGAAGGATGACGGTGCAGGGCGATCTATTGGCGACCAAGGTGAACCTGGGGCCGCAAAGGGAAGCTCGTTCGTCACTGCTGTTCCGAGCACCAACGTCACCCAGAGAACGAACGTCTGCGTGAACGTGAAGGGGGAACGTCCCGAAGCAGGCCCGCACCCTGATCTTTGGCGCCTGGTGCCAGGAGACATCATAGAGATCTGGCGCCCAGGGCATTTCGACAATCGGACAGCCACGGCCAGCAGCAGGCAAGACACCGAAAAGCAGTTCTACATTCCATGCTCCAGGTGCAAGCGACGCATCTCGGTGATACTGGCTGAAGGCCCGGTCGAGGAATGTCGCACCTACCGTTGCGGGGCTTCCCTTGGAGCAGGCCCCGTCGCCGTACCCCAACGAGAAGTAGGTGTGTTCCTACGCTGAACCCATTGCTCCAAAGCATCGCCCAGGCGATCATAAAGACGTTCTAGGAACCTCAGTCATGAAACGCATGCCGCTCCTCCCGACCGACTAACCCCGGAGAGCGATGCCGCGTGCCCAGCCTCCGCAACCGCGAGAGGCTGACATGCCGAGAACCTTTTTCACGAGCGACGACCATTTCGGCCACCGAGCCATCATTGGCGAGCGGATGCACGCCCCGCGTCCGTTCGCCTCCATTGAGGGGCATGACGAGACGCTTGTGGATCGCTGGAACGGGGTGGTTCGTCCTGAGGACACCGTCTGGCACCTGGGCGATTTCGCCTACCGCTGCTCCGAGGCCCATGCGCGGGCGATCTTCGAACGCCTGAACGGGCGGAAGCTCCTGATCCGAGGCAACCATGACCGCATCGGTGCACGCCTGCCCTGGGCCGAGCCGGTCCGCGACGTGGCCCGCATCGAAGTGCTGGATGAGGAAGTAGGTCCCGTCCGCGTATGGCTTAGTCATTACGCGCACGTGGTTTGGCCGAACAGCTTCCGTGGAGCCATCCACCTCTACGGGCATTCCCATGGCAGCCTTCCGGGGACGGCGACGCGCCTGGATGTCGGTGTCGATTGCTGGGATTGGACGCCGGTGACCCTGGCCCGGATCCGCGAGCGTCTCGCCCAGAACGCCCTCACGGGAGGCGGGCCATGACCCCGCCAGCGGCGACTCGCCTGTGGGTGTGGTCGGATCTGCACCAGGAATGGCCTGAGAACGCCTGGAACCCGGTCGCGCACGCGCCACCGGACGGCTTCGACGTGGCCGTGGTGGCCGGCGACGTGCACATGCCCCTACTTCGAGCCCTGGACTGGCTGACCGAGCGGTTGCCGGGTTCGAACGTCTGCTATGTCCCAGGGAACCACGACATGTGGTGGGACCGGGGTGAGGAGCGCTACACGATCCGGGATCAGCTTGAACGGGGCCGGGATCGCGCCGCCGCGCTTGGCATCCACCTGCTGCTCGATGACGTGGTCACTTTGGGCGACGTGCGCTTCCTGGGCGGCCCCCTCTGGACGGACTTCCGCCTCGGGTCATTCTCCCTGAACCACGGTTTTCGGTCCGCCCAGGGTCGTGGCGGGATGGTCGACTACCGCCGGATCCGCACAGGCCCAAGGTCACGCGACCGCATCGAGCCCGAAGAAATTTTCGCGATGCACCGGGCGACCAGGACTTTCCTGGAGGCGACCCTGGCCGTGGCGCATCCCGGCCCCACCGTGGTGGTGACCCACCACGCCCCGCACCCGGAAAGCCTGCACTCCCAGGCCGAGGATCTTCGGTGGTGCTATGCCTCCGACCTCACCGACCTCATCCTGGACCGGAGACCAGATCTGTGGGTCCACGGGCACATCCACCATGCCTCAGATTACGTGGTGGGCCGGACCCGTGTGGTCTGCAACGCCCGGGGGCACGTGGAAGAGCAATCGGGATTCCTGCCGGACAAGTTGGTGCAGGTTACCCGTACCGTGGAGCACTCCGGTGACTCGGTGAGTAGCGCGTAATGGATAACGTTACTCGCTACTCGTTACCGGTGCTGACGAGCCGTCACCCATGTCGATGGGCCGGAACGATGTCGCACGGCGTCCATTCCCGTTGGGCGAAGCGAGGATGGTGATGACGGACAAGAAGGGCGGCGGCAGCGCGACGGCGCAGAAGGCGAATGCCAAGGCAGCCAAGGAGGGAAAGGATAACCCTCGCACATCGTCATCGGCGCAGGCCGAGCTCGGCAAGAAGGGCGGGAGGTCAAAGAAGTGACGGGTTTCGCGTCTCCTCCAAACGAGATCCTGCTGGCTGGTGCGACAGGCGGCCTGGGCCGGCGCATCGGGAGGGCGCTGCGAGCCCGTGGTGCCGGCGTGAAGGCGGTCGTCCGACGTGGGACTTCGGCGGACAGGATCGCGCCCCTGCGGGAGGCGGGGGTGACCGTCGTCGAGGTCGACCTCAACGACCTGGGTCAGCTCAAGGGGGCTTGTGTCGGCGTGGATTGCGTCGTCTCCGCGCTCAACGGTCTCCATGAGACGATCATCGGCACGCAATCGGTTTTGCTCGATGCGGCCATCGCGGCCGGGGTCCCGCGCTTCATGCCCTCGGATTTCTGCCTCGACTTCTCTCGGACACCGGCAGGGTCGAACCGCAACATGGACCTGCGGCGGGAGTTCAAGGCACGCCTGGATGCGGCGCCGATCCGAGCGACGTCCATTGTCAACGGGGCCTTCATGGACATGCTGACCGGGCAGGCACCGTTCATCCTGTTCGTGCCACGCCGGGTAATCCATTGGGGCGATGCGGACCAAGCACTCGATTTCACGACGATGGATGACGTGGCGGCCTACACGGCAGCCGCGGCGATGGATCCTGATGCGCCGCGATGGCTCCGGATCGCGGGCGAAGTGACCAGCCCGCGTGGCTTGGCGGCGGCAGCGAACGAGGTGACCGGCAAGCCGTTCAAGACGTTCCGCGTTGGCGGCATCGGCTTCCTGGAGGGGATGATCAAGGCCGCCCGCCTGGTGGCGCCCGGGAAGGGCCAGGTGTTCCCGCCTTGGCAGGGCATGCAGTACATGCGCGACATGTTCAGCGGCGACGGAAAGCTCGCTCCGCTTGATAACGACCGCTACCCCGGGATCGGGTGGACCGAGGTGCGTACGGTGCTCGCAGGCCGCTGAAGTTCGAGGGTCAAAGCGGGCCGGGGCTGAAGTTCGAGGGTCAAAGCGGGCCGGGCAGGCTCGCGAACCACCCCTTCTTGGTCTTCCTGAATAGGTCTGGCCGCGCCTTCATCCAGTCGCCGAGTTGTCCACCCGTCAACCGGAGTTCCTGGCCCAGCTTTGGGGCCAAGCGCTTGGTGATTGCCGGCAAGGCCATGGGGAAGCCGTGGTCTTGCAGCAGGGCGTGGACGTCGGCCATTACCCTGACCTGGAAGGCTGCGCCCGCATCGGAGGTTCGGGACGCCAGGTCGAAGGCACCTTTCTCCTCGATGAGCCCCCCGGCCGGCCCCGTGAAGCCACGCAGCCAGTGGGGTAACCATCCGGTCTCCAGTGGCATCTGCATGGCACCGGCCCGCTTGCCGAACTCCTGCTGCAGGTGGAAGTGCAACTGGCTGGCATCGCACGGTCCATGGTCGGCCAGCAGTTCCTTGATCCGACCGGCTATGCCGGTCAGCAGAGCGTTGGGATCCTTCGTTCGTGCGTCCTTCTCGTTGAAGTCGGCCGCCGCGGCTGTGATGGGGGCCAGCGCACCGGATTTCTTGGGGGTGGGGAGGCTCGGCTGATGTTCGGGCTCGGGATCACGGCGGCCCGCCTAGGCCCGGGCCAGGGCTTCGTGGAGCCTGTGACCTCCAGGCGGAGGTTGGCGATCTCCTCCTCCAAACGGTCGGCGGCTATGGCAATCTCACCATCGACTTCGAGTAAGATCTCGGCCTGCCGGTCCAGCTGGCGTTGCTGCTCGGCCAGCTTGGACCTGGCCCTTTCCTCGCCTTCCCTGAGGATGGTGTGCCCAATTGCAATCAGGCTTTTCTGGACGGCTGGCGGTAGCTCAGGGTCACTTTCGATTCTAGGACTGTACTCGGTTTCCCGCTTCCACTCGGCGTAGACGGGCTTCAAGGTGGAGTTCGAGCATCCCTTGCCTGATTGCGCCTTCAGTCGTTTTTGGATGGCTCCGTAGGTCACGCGCTCCTGGCCGCGGAGATCGTCCGCGATGCGCTTAATCCGGTCCTTGAGTTCCCTATCGGCCGTCCCTCATGCGGGACACATCATGCGATAAGGGCAGTGAATAAGTGGTCAAACGCGCGAAGGTGCCCTTAGCGACGTGGACCGCCCGAACTCACAACAGAGCCGTTTACGTCGTTGCGGTTGCTTGGCTACCATTCTCAATCCGCGTTCACGACACTTCAAAGCGTACCCGCCGATAAGAAAGCGCTTCACTCAAGTGCCGGTGGAGACATCGGCCAGTTGCGTACGACCTCGACATTAAGCAAGCAATGTGTCCCGTGTATGGGTATGGGGTCTGTAGCGACGCAGAGCCGACTTACGCATTCACGGTCGGTGCAAAGCGCGCCTGAGACCGAAACGGCGGTTCGGACGATGAGGGAGAAATGAATGGCCGGCGGCTCATTTCAGACCAACAAGGTCGCACTCAGCACGTTGTTGCGCGCATGTCACGAGGGCGCGCTTCAACTGCCTGACTTCCAACGTAGTTGGGTTTGGGACGAAGATCGCATCAAGAGCCTGATCGCCTCAATTTCACGCGCATTCCCAGTCGGAGCGTTAATGACGCTCGAAACGTCCGGCACAGTGAACTTCAAACCTCGCCCAGTGGAAGGCGCTCCTGACGTCGCACGTGCAGCAAAGCCGGACGAGCTTCTACTTGACGGGCAACAGCGGATGACATCCCTCTATCAAGTAACTCTGCGCAACCATGTTGTCGAGACGGTCACGCCCAAAAACAAGCGTGTGAAACGCTGGTTTTATATCGATATACTCGCTGCGCTTGATGAGGCAGCGGAACGGGAAGAGGCAATCATCGGCGTTCCCGAAGACCGCGTTATCCGTGAAAATTTCGCGAAGAACGTTGTACTCGATCTATCTACCCGCGCTCGCGAATTCGAAGCACTGATGTATCCGGTCGCGATGGTCTTCGACTGGAACAGATGGCAAATGGAGTTCGTCGGTCACGCAAATGCTAAAGGTGACTTTGCTGAGAAATGGCCTATAATCAGCCGCTTCCATGATGAAGTGATTAAGAATTTCACCGACTATCATGTACCAGTCATATCGCTGGACAAAAGCACTTCCAAGGAGGCTGTCTGCCTCGTGTTCGAGAAGGTGAACACCGGCGGCAAGCCGCTGGATGCCTTCGAACTCGTGACGGCTATGTACGCCGCCGATGGACACGAACTCCGGAAGGATTGGTACGGGGACGTATCTACCAAAGGCCGCCATCGCCGCTTCGCTGAAACTATGCGGCCGCCTGGGCAAGATACGGGCATCTTGGTCAACGTGGCCAATACCGACTTCTTGCAGGCAATTTCATTGTTTCACACGCGGGATCGCCGTCGCGAGGCCGAGGCCGCAGGCAAACAGGGCAAGGAGTTGCCGGCAGTCACTGGCAATCGACAAGCGCTACTAAGCCTGCCGCTTGCCGCTTACAAAACTTATGAGGCGCGCGTTGAAGGCGGCTTCGTGCGAGCCGCCAAGTTCTTGAATCTCTTGCACATCTATCGGGTTTTTGACCTTCCTTATCAGTCCCAACTTGTACCGCTTGCAGCGATCCTTGCCGATATTGGTGACGCATGGGAGCACGAAGCCAATCGCGCAAAGCTGGTTCAATGGTACTGGAATGGTGTGTTCGGAGAACTTTATGGCTCCGCAGTCGATAGCCGGATCTCTCGTGACTTCATGGAAGTTCCCGTCTGGCTGAAGGGCGGTCAGGAACCAACGACGATTAGCGAGACCATTTTCCGAGCGGATCGCCTAAAGACGATGCGCATGCGATTGTCAGCCGCCTATAAGGGCGTCAATGCGCTGCTCATGAAGGAAGGTGCGCAAGATTTTCGGTCAGGGCAAAAGTTCGACCACACCATCTTTTTCGGGGAAAACGTGGACATTCATCACATTTTTCCACAAGATTGGTGCAAGAAAGCAGGCGTTAAATCGGACATTTACGACTCGATTATTAATAAAACTCCTCTGTCATATAAGACTAATCGAATCATTGGAGGCGCAGCGCCGTCCGTTTATCTCGGGCGACTTGAAGCCGGCAACTCTGACACCCCGGCCATCGGACGTGCAAACATGGACGCCTACCTCATTACGCATCTTATTGATCCCGCACTTCTGAGGAGCGATGACTTTGCACAGTTTATGGCAGACAGGCAGAAGCGGCTGCTAGACTTGATTGAAGCCGCAATGGGCAAGGCGGCTTATACAGGCGGCATCACCGAGGAAGGGGTCGATGACGAGCAGGACAAGGATGGTGCCGAGGCTGAGATGACTATCTCTGCCAAACCGGCCGCAGCGCCGGTGGGCTTGGAAACCACGACATGAGTGAGAAGTCTGCGAGCCACAGATCGCCTACCGCTTTTTTAAAGCGCGAACGGACGAGACAGGCCGCGTTCTTCAAGTCTCACCATGAGCAACACATCGGGTTCGGCGGAAAGGATTACAGACTCCAACCTGCCTCTCGGGCGTTAAACCTCGAACCGTCCATCCGGAAGGTGGCCGATGCCTATTTTGCACGGCATCGCATCTGTTGGCACCAGCACGCCAATCACGCCCTGTCATCCCAGGTCTGCTGCTTGAATTTTTTAATGCCTCTGGCTCGCTCCCCGAAGGCGCTATCGCGCCTCGTTGGGCGAGCGCTTAGCATCGCGCCGCCAACCATGCTTCCTATCGATAGCGAGGCGGACGAACCTTGCTACGTTGCATTCGAGTGGATTGGCCGGGCCGACTACCTCAACGAGGGGGGGGCTACGGGAGCACGTACCCGCGGTGCCAATGCAACCAGTGCTGATGCAATTGTGAGGTTCCAGACCGATACAGGCATCGAAACGTTGCTGATTGAGTGGAAATACACCGAGTCCTATGGTCAGCCAGTCGGGCCAGCAGGGAACATCACCCGTATCAAGCGTTACGAAAAGCTGGCATTTTCACCCGACGGCCCTTTACGCACGGATTTGGATATCACAGTGCGTGATTTTTTTTGGGAGCCATTTTACCAGCTAATCCGACAGCAAATACTTGCGCGTCGCATGCAGGGAGCAAATGAAGACGGCACAACACGCGTCCGTGTCCTGCATATTTCACCTTGCAACAACTTAGCGCTACATCGTGTGACATCTCCGGGATTGCGCAGATTTGGCAATGATGCTTTTGCTGTCTATAAGTCCACTCTATCGCAGCCGCTAGACTTTGTCAGTTGGTCAACGCGGGCGTTATTTGCAACACTCCTCGGGGATCCTGGAGATAATATTGGATGGGCTGATTATCTTATAAAACGGTATGAGTTTCTTGCTGATGTCTATTCAGGTCATCCTGTATCTGCGGTGGGTCAAATAATGTAGGTGTATTTTGCGTGAAGTTTTTGGTGAAAAATAGTAATCGACAGTAGTTGCCGCTTACAGGCGTGTTAGTTTTGAGTCCTTTTCTATAAGTAAGCTTTAGCAAGCGTTCGGTAGAAGTGTTAAACACATGCAGCCATACTGATGATGAACATACGTTGGATCTCCATCCTCATCTCTTAAATTCTTGAACGGATCATCGTCTTGAATGTCCTGATAGATTTCTCTTTCACGAGTAAAGCCGTACTTACCCGCGTTTTCCGCAATTTCTAAGATGGTTTGTTCATGGGTATGGATCTTCTCCCGACCCAGTTTCTGCCAAGTCACGAACGGAACAATCATTAGTCCGGCAGCTAATGATCCTTCATTTTGCGTCCCGTAACGCTTCATAAACAGACTAATTCTGTCTATGTCGTCCTCTAAACTCTGCCACTTTAAATGCCTCTTGACTTCGATGATAACTCGGGGATAGTCATCTTTATCCCAGACTGTTACATCAACACGGCCATTGGCACTCAACCGTCTTGGCTTGCGCCCTCTGAATTTTTTCTCTGCATTATTAATTAGAGCTTGAACTGGATACTCTAGAGTCACAAAAAGCTTCTTTGTGTCGTTCAATTCAAGGTGTATCTTTTCCGCAATCTTGACTGACACAAAGGCTTCTACTCCCGAGTACGATATTCCCATCCCGTTTGACCATCTGGAATAAGTGCTTTGCGCGTCTAGGCCGCCTTGTTGTGCGGTTTGGATGATTTTTCTTATCCCACGCATGTATTACAGTCCCTTTGAAATAGTGAAATTGTGACATCTACCTATCTTGTGCGCAGCCCAGGTTAGTTTTACCTTTTCTTATGGGTAAAAATATATTATAAGTAAAGTCAATCATCTTATTATATCCGGATCTAGCTTATATTTTACTTGCATCGTATCCGCGATAATTTGGAGTAGTGAACTGTCCGTCGTCAGATGATTTGGGACATACAGCGGTGTTCAGGAGCGCAGGCTCTGGTCCATCTGGGGTGAGAGGTTAGGCAACCTGCGCGTGATGGCGCAAGCGGCGATCCATCAGGGTCTGGCGCTTGATGCGTTCCCGCTCGGCCAGGATCCCTTCGCCGCGTCCGAAGTAGACGTCGGCGGGTGTGAGGTTGCTCAGGCTCTCATGGGCTCGGGCATGGTTGTAGTGTTCGACGAAGTCGGCAACCTGCGTCTCCATCTCGCCGGGCAAGTAGGCGTGTTCGAGCAGGATGCGGTTCTTGAGCGTCTGATGCCAACGCTCGATCTTGCCCTGCGTTTGCGGATGGCATGGCGCGCCGCGGATGTGGGTCATGCCTCGAATGCCGAGCCAGTCAGCCAGGTCGCTGGCGACGTAGCTTGGACCGTTGTCGCAGCGGATGTTCTCCGGGATGCCGTGCAGGCACATCGCGTCGGCCAGCGCCTCGATCACACCGAGGCTGTTGATGCGCCGCGCCACCTTCAGCGCCACCCAACCGTGACAGGCCCGGTTTCATCGGGACGGCACTTCAGCCTGGCCGATAGCTTGGAAGCCTGTCTCGCCGTTGATGAACGCGACAATCCCGTCCCGCAAGGCCTCTGGCGACCGGCGGCCGCGTCCGCGTAGCGCGCACTCCCATACCCAGAGGCTGCGCCATCCCGCAGTGGCCAGCGCAACCACCGCTGCTTCGTCCCGGCGCTTGTTCGCGTCGATCTTGGCGGTCCAGAACTCCGTGCGGGTTGTCGGCACTTTAAAGAGTGAGCATCCATGGCCATGCCAGAAGCAACCATGCACGAAAACGACTGTCCGGTATCGTGGCAGGACCAGATCAGGCCGGCCAGGCAGCTCTCGGGAATGCAGCCGGTACCTATATCCCGCATGATGGAGCAGGCGGCGTACTGCCATCTCGGGACCGGTGTCCTTCGCCCGAACGCGGCTCATGTTGAGCCGGCGCTGCTCCGGCGTCAGCCTATCTGCCATCCGCGGCTACGGCGGACAGCAGCAGCGACTTCCCTCCGTCCTCACTTTCAGGTGCGTACGGCGGACCGAGGGCGAAAATCGCAGGCACGCACGGAAAGGCGGACGCCAGCGCCTCGAACGCATCGCTGCCCTCCGGCACGACCGCGACCCCATCCCGCAGCCGCTCACCGACCATCGCAACGATGCCGGCGTGGACGAGCCGTTCGCGCTGCCTACCCACAAACGTCATCATCATGGGTGAGTCGCCGTCGTTATTTCGCACCGACCTGACCAACGCGAAGTCTCGGCTGTCAAGGAAAGCGAACTCGCTGCCGGCGAGCTTGCGTCCACCAAGCCGCCAGTTCTTGCCGACCTTACTGACGTGGCGCAGCTCTCGTGTAGCGGCCGCTCCGTACACGCAGATGAAGTCGAACTCCGTGCCCTTAGCTACGTGAAGTCTTGGGCTCAATAGCATGCGCGCCGCGGGGCTGGTAATGGCGATCGCGCGCTGCTTGCTCGTCGCGCTGGCGCGATGGGATGAAAACAGCCCGAGATCTGAATCCGCAAGGGAGCGGATCAGGATCACATCGCGGCGCGTCCCGGTCACCGGCGTCCTCCAAACGCGAACAGAGGCATTTCGGAGTCGCCCGTTCGGCGACCCCGCAGTTGGGGAACGAGCACTGCGGCGACGGCCTTCGCAAGGAGAGGTGGTACCGCGTTGCCGATCTGCCGGAAAGCGGGGTTCATCGTGCCCGAAAAGCGAAAGCCGTCTGGGAAGGACTGGAGCCGGGCGGCCTCGCGCACCGAGATTGGCCTCGCCTGCACGTCGTCGTAATGGATGTGGCTGTACCCGTCTTTGCCGAGGTGCGCGAGCAGTGTGCGAGCCGGCGCATCGGCCTCCATCTTGCGCCACTTGTTCGGAAACTTGCCGTCGTCGTAGGGCGGTACGAACGCCGCGCGGAGCGCGGCCAACTCCGGCGACCCGTCCGCAACCGGCTGTCCGTCGGCAGCGAGCCTATTCAGTTCCTCGCCGAGCAGCGCCAGCGCGTAGCGGTGCGCCTCGGGATACTGATCGCCCGGCTTAAGTCCGGCGAAGATGCGGTAGTCGCGGGGAAGGTAGCGAATCACGTGGTCGTCCACCGATGGTCCGCCTTCGTGACCCGCCCAGCCACGCATCAACCGTACGTAGGGACTTTGGCGGTTGTGTCCGCCCCACGGGATAGCGACGTCGAAGCGGCGTGCTCCCCGCCTGAGCGTACCAGCAGCGAGCATCTCTTGCGCCCGCAGTTCTGGCAGGTCACCGATCGCCTCTTCCGCGGTCACAGCGCGGGGCAGCGCGCGCGCTGGCTCAGGCGCGGCAACATAGCGGACGCACGGATCCACGCCTCTGGTCTGCGCGAGCTTCAGCGCGACCGCGCGCGATCCCAAATAGCCTGAAGGAAGGTCGATCCAGTGCGTCGGTTCAGGCAGGTCGACATCTTCGGCCACCTCCGTCCGAATCGCGACGAGTATCATCCGCTCGCGCATTTGCGGCACGCCGTAGAAGGCAGCGTTCAGGAGCGTATAGCGGACGACGTAACCCCGGAGCGCCAAGGTTTCGCCAATTTCGGCGGCCAGATTGTGTCCGCCGTGATTGAGCATGTCGGGTACATTCTCGATAACGACCGCGAGCGGCGCGCACGCGTCAACGTAGCGTAGGTATTCAATGTAGAGTCGAGCGCGTGGATCGTGCCGGAACGCCTCTGGGTGCTCCGCCACCTCGCGCAGCTTTGATCGGCCGACTCGCGCAAAGGCTTGGCACGGAGGCCCCCCTACGAGCACGTCAAACGCGGCGTCGGCTGCACCCAGGCCGAGTTCCGATGTCAACGCTTGGGGGGCTGTCGCTGTGATGTCCCGCGCAACACAATGGCGTGCATGCCCGCCATGGAAGTTCATGCCGTGAGATCGTGCGGCGTCCGGATCGAATTCGACCGCCGCGGCTATATCACAGCCGGCTGCCTCGAAGCCGAGCGATAGCCCCCCGCAGCCGGAAAAGAGGTCGAGGACACGCGGCCTTCCGCCCGCCCGGAGCCTAGCTGCCTTGGCGGCAACGACTCGCGCGTTGGCCGTCACTCGCCGACGCCGAATGGCAGCTCGCTCTGGCCGCGCCGCTCGGGGAGGTAGCGGACCACTGCCTGCGGGATGACCCATGCGGTTGAAACGTCGTTCGCGGCGGCCAGCGCCGCGACTTTCTGGTACATGCGGTCCGGAAGCATCACCGACGTCGTCACGCTGTTACAGGGATTTGGCACGGCTCCTCCTACCTGAAACGATACATCACAATGCACCATTGTGCACTAAAAAACGATGTCACGTCGGAGGCTTAACCCGTTTCCCCCAGGCTATTGCTTGCCTGGAGTAGCGCTTGGCCGCTGCCTCCGGCGCGAAGCAACGTAGCAGGCATCGTGCACGAGACAGGCCAGCATAGTGCAGCATCGACCACAGCGGATCCCCTATCTCTGTCATGTCGATGGCCAAAACCGCGAGCCGGTCCAAGCCCTTGAAGCTATGCATTGTCGAGAAGGCGATAGTGCCGGGCGGCGGTGGACCGTTGCCAACATCCGCGATCGCGCGGCCAGCGATTGTCGAGACGCCCGCCAGAAGCGAGTTCGCCAACTGGCGCGTGGACAGCACAACGACGTCGCTAGGCCGCACTTCGCCCTTGAGCAATTCTGCGACAGCCGCCTCCAGCGCCGCCAAGCCATCGGCCCGGCTGCCGTAGAACGTCACGTCGCAGTCGGGCCCCTCCGGCGCGCCCACCGTAGGCAGGTCGATCCCCGACGTGATCGAGGCCTGCGTCGCGACCTGCCGCGTGTTGCGGCAGTTCTCCTCCAGCAGCTCGCGGACGGGGTGGCCCCCCGCTAACCTGATCTCGCAGGCCTGCCGGACGTCGGTGTCGTAGAGGTTCTGGTTGGGATCATGAAACAGGTGCCAGACCCCGCCCTCCAATCCGTCGCGCACGAGCAGGTCCAGCGTGTCGAGATGGGACGGTGTCAGCAGGTCCTGCGCTTCGTCTACGACGAGCGCATCCCAGGGTTCCCGCCCGAGTTCCAGCGCCGCAATGGCCGCCAATTCTGGAAACCGCTCGGCGAAGAACGCTGGATCGTCAGTGTTAAGTGCAGCAAGCTCGCCGCCCATGCCGGCGTCGGCGACGAGGCGACCGTAGAGGCCGTGCGCGTGCCACGCCTCCACGCCCTTCAACCCCCCCGCCTCCAGCGAACGCGAGACATGGCCGGCTAGAACCCGGTTGAAGCAGAGGTAGAGGACGCGCGCGCCGCTGGAGGCGAGATGGCGTGCGCGGTCGAGTGCGAGGATCGACTTGCCGGTGCCGGCCGGCCCAGTGACGATCGAACGCGGGTTCGCGGCAAGCCGCCGCGAAATGCGGATTTGCGCGTTTGTCAGCTGCAGGATCTCGGCGTCAACGCCAGTCAGCCATCCGCCGAGACTGAGCGCCGTCTCGAGATCCGGACGTAGGATCTGGCGCGCCTCACGGATCTGGTGAGGGGTGAGGCTGCGGTAAGCACGGCCGTGCTTTTGCGCATAGTCGGAGTCCCAGTGCCGATGCAGCCGCCCGACGTACTGGTCCATACCCTGCCGAAATGTGGACCGGTCGTTCAGAACCTCCGGCACGATCTCAGCCCCGCGCGCGTCGAAGCGGCAGAAAGGCATGACCACGCCGTAGCCGAACAGCACGTCCCTGAACGCGGCATTGGCATTGTGCAGCGCGGAACGCACCGCCATCATCGCGGTCTTCGACTGCGTCCAGGGATCCTCCTTGCGGGTGTATGTCTTGAAACCGGGTCCCGCGTAGGTCCACTCACCCTCGAGGCAGGACACCTTCCCGCCCTTCACCTCGAGGGCGAATACACCGTGGGTCGAGAGCAGGACGATATCCGCCTCGCCCCAGACCTTGCGCTCGTGCCGCGGAAGGCCAAGCGAGTGCAGCGCTACCCAAGTTTCAGGAAGCTCGCGACCGATCTTCTCGTATACTACCCGCTCGCCGGCGGGGCAGTCTTTCGGGACCGCCGGGATCAGGACGGCCAAGGGGACGCCTCCGCATCCGCGAAGAACCCTTGGAACTCGCCATCGGTATCGCCGACGAGCACGGCGCGGTCGAGCTCGCGGTTAAAGCGCTCGCACGCGGTTTCAGGTAGCAGAAGGCAGGAGTGGCATGCGGCGCCGCTCAGCCGCTCCCCGGCCTGCGCCGGCTCGGTCTCGATGCAAACCGGATCGCTGCCGCACCAGCGCGCGGCAGCCAGCGTGCGGAGCACGATGGGCCCGAGCATCTCCGGCGTCGCGAGGCGGACCAGCCCGCCGAGGCTGCCCTCAGAATCGGGAGATCCCGTGTAGACCAGGACGCCGTTCGTTGCTGGCACGCCATCGTCCGGCTCGGTCACGTAGAGCCGCTCCCTCAGCGCCGACGCCGAGTAGCCGCACTCGATGCTGATCTGGCGGATGAGCGCATGGGCGAAGCTGTGCACGAGCAGTAAGCGGGGCGTAACGACGTGATCGCGCGCATGGCCGCGGCGCGCGGCGGCGGCGGCGGCGACGGCGTCGATCTCCGCTGCCCGCGCCGCGACGCCCGGGTTGGCATCCAACCACGCTTCAATTGTGGTTGCGTCGAACCGGAGAAACACGCCCTCGCCGCGGATCTCGGCGGCTGGCAACCAATTGCGCGGCGCCTTCGACAGTGGCGCCACGTCGCCCTGCACGATGGCCGCCGCGACGTCCTCGGCGGCAACCGGATGCGGTTCGATGCGCGAGAAGCCGGCGATCGCGCGGACCTCGCGTAATCGGGTGACTGCGCCTACGAGGTCGAACCAGCGCGCGAGCGCCGGTGGGGGCTGCGATACCGTGTTCTGGAACTGCGGCACGACACCGGCGATCACCGGGTCGTCCCTGTCCTCCGACAGCGCCGCGTACTCCTCCGCCCGCGCGATCCGCTCGGTCAGCTGCCCACGGCGACCACTCTCCAACTCCTTGAGGTTCCGCCACGCGACAATCAGCGGCTCTGCTGCGATGCCGTACTGTGCGGCGACCCCGCCGAGCACGTCGGCGATCGCCGAGGCCGGGACCGGATCGAGCATGTAGCGCAGCTCCTGCACGATCTGCATCGCAGCCTCGGAGGCCGGTGGAATCGACAATGCCGAGCAGACGACCGGGAAATGCACGTTAGAGGCGCCGCGCTGGAGCGCCTGCGGGACAGCTTGGCAGCCTTCCTCGCGGTCGCGGAGCCAGGGCCGCACCCCTCCGCATGCGTGGCCGCGCAGCGCCTCGCCGCCGAAGGCGCCACCGAGCGACTGGGACGTCTGGCGTTCGCCCGTACGGCAGGAGTTGCACACGACGTAGAGGTCAGCAAGCGAGGCCGACCGGCCGTGCGAGCGGAGGTAGAGGCTTGGGTTTTCACACGAGCCTTCCTCCCGGGCGCGGTGTGCCCACCAGACCCACGGGAAGTCGGAGACGTGCCCGCGGCGGCAGGCCACGACGAAGCGGACTGGCGTCGTGTGGACCGTTGCGCCGGCATGCGCAAGGCAGAGGAGGCGACTGCCGTCGGGCGCAAGCTCGAAAGGTGCCCCTTCCGTCCCAATGCGATGACACTTCGGGCACTCGTGCCACTCGGGGAAGCGAACGGCAGGGATCGTAGTCCGGGCGCTGACCGTCCGCGCACCTTGAACCGCCTTCACCACTGGACCTAGGCGAAGGTGGCTGACGTTCAGCATGGTCTCAAGCGTTGGCTCGCTGATGGAGAGGGAGGGTAGGCGCGTGGCAATTTCCCAGTCCTCCAGGCCCATCGGCATGAAGGAACCCTTTTCGAGGTCGACGATCGCACCGATCCCATAGGTCGACACGAGCTGCGACCGCCGCACTGTCCCGACCGGTTCCACGGGATCGGCGATCCCGGCGGTCGTCCCGCCGCCTCTCGCAGCCCTCGCCATCAAGTCGTCCTTCTGAAGGTTCTGAGGCTGAATGCGGTCGACGGCTCAACCTCACGCATCGAGTTAGGCGTTGGCCACGCGAGCCCGGTCTGCCGCGCGCCCTCTTCGGCTGACGCCATCAGATGCGGCAGCGTTGCGCCGAATGGCGCGCGGCGTTCCCAGTAGAGCAGCCGACGCCCGGCAGCCCTCGTGTCGCTCCCGCGCTGCGCCCACTCGCGAACGATCGCGCGGATATCCGCTTCGGCGTCCGGACCCTCTATGCCGCCAGATGAACTCGACGCGCGGGCGACGATCAAGCCGATCAGCGTGACCGTGGCCGGATCGGAGGGATCGAAGGCGATAGCATCGTCGTCATCGTCCATTCCAGAGACAAGGTGGCGTACCACGGCGGCGACGACGGCGTGTAGTGCCTTATCGCGCGCTCGGGGCGCCCATGGAGTCACGCTGCTCGCCTCTACGGCGCGGTAGAGCGCCGCGTGATAGCCGACAAAATGCTCGAAGTGCGAGACGTCTCGCGGACGGCCCGCGTTGTAAACGGTCACGACGAGGCCGGGGAGGCCGCGGCCCACCCGGCTGCTCGCCTGGATGTACTCGGCCGTCGACTTCGGCTGGCCGTTCACGATCATCAGCCCCAGCCGCGGCACGTCGACCCCGACCGAGATCATGTTCGAGGCGAGGACAACGTCCTCGGGCGGCGGCGCAAACGGGTCTGCCTCGGAACGGGCGAGGTCGACGCCAAGGCGCTGCAGCTTTTGCGGCAGCTCGCGGGACGGGACGCGGCTGCTCAATTCAACCGGCTCATGCTCGAGGGCGCGTGCGGGCACCAGCCCGAGCCTCCCGGCAACAAAGCCAATCTGGCGGGGGACGTCGTCCTGCAACAGGACGTAGGCACCGCCCAACTCGCGCAGGCTGTTGAAGTAGAGGACGCCGGTCCAGTACGGATCAATCTCGGGCGACGGCAGGCCGATTGCGCGAACGGCCGCGGTCGCCTGCAGGAGGGCCGCCGACACAGCCTGAAGCGCGAACTTCGGGCTTCGGCCAGCCGAGCTGACGCCAACATAGAGCCGGTCAGGGCCGCGGGTTTCGGTAACGGCGAAGAAAGAGTCGCCTGCCTCGAACCCGGATGGCGGGAACTGCAGCACCTCCCGATCGAAAAGCGCCCTTACCTGGCGGGCGGCTTGACCGATGGTCGCGGTCGAGCCGATGACCTTCGGGCGGACGCCGTCACGCGTACACAGCAGATCGACGATCGTCTCGTAGAGGCCGGCCATTGAGCCCAGCGGACCCGAGATAAGGTGTAGCTCGTCCTGGATTACAAGCCCCGGTGGCGAGCCTCCGTCCAGCCCGAAGAGCGGCCGCAACCGCGCCGAGCGCGGCAGCTGCGCAAACTTATCGATGGTTCCGATCAGCAGTGACGGCGGCGCGTCGTAGATGTGCTGGTCGACCGTCAGCACGGGGATCGGCCGACCGGCCGTTGCACAAGACGCGTCGCGGCAGCGGATCTCGATTGAGGTGCCGTCTGGCGCCGTCTCGTAGTCGGACGCGGATAGGGCGACTCCGCAGACCGGGCATTCAAGCAACTGTCGCGGCGTTGACTTTGGCGCAAGGCCGTCGACTTCCTCGCGCAGCGCTTCCCGCGCCTCAACGCCGCTGTTGGGCGTCGCGTCTCGACCTACGTAGAGGCCAAGCGAGATCGGCGCGTCGCCGAGGTCGCCACGCTCGACCCTGAGGGCGTCGCAGGCACAGATGAGCGACGCGGCGCGCTGGAACTGCTGCACGGTCAGCAGCCGAAGCGTGTAGCGCATCAGCACGTCTACGCCGCCGTCCGCGCGCCGCCCGGCATCGGTCAGGCGACGGAGGAAAATCTGGAAGGCGGTCAGAGCAAGATAGGCTTCAGTCTTGCCACCGCCTGTCGGGAACCAGAGCAGGTCGACGACGTCGCGGCCGCCACCCCCGGCTTTGGGGTCTACGATGCCGGGGAGCACGAGGAAGATGTAGGCCAGCTGAAACGGGCGCCAGCGGAGCGGCGCGGCGCGCGATCCCTTAATCGTATAGCGCGACTGCCTGTCCATTGCTTCGTTCGCGAGTGCGAAGGCGGACCAAGCAGCGGCGTCGTGTGCAAGAACCGCCACGCCCAGGCGCATGCGGCTCGCGGCCGCGGCACACCTGTCGCGGTTCAGCAAGGCCGCGGCGGCGAGTTCGCCTTCGAAGAATTGAAGACGGGCAGTCAGACTGTCCGCGATCCACGTCTCGTAGGCGTCGACGAACGCGTCCAGAACGGGCAGGACTTCGTCACGGGCCGCCCCGTCGGAGAGCCAAGCGGCCTCCAGCGCCCGCGGGTGCGCGGCCCTGAAGGTGCCGAAGCTGGAGTGCCCGTCGGCACTCGTACCGCTGACCGCGGTCGCCGGCATCCATTCCGTCGAGACGGAGGCGGCACAACCGCCCTGCACACCGGACCAAGATGCCGAGACGCCATGGCCGACTGCGTATTCGCGGACTTCGCGGTAGAGCAGAGCCGCTGACCGGGCGTCCTCATCGGCATCCGGCTGCGGGACAATCGGTCGGGGGCGGATGACGCGCGCCCCGTCGGCCCCCGCTACCCGCACTTGCGCCTGGAACAGACAAACTGCGTCGCGAGACGTGTCGTCAGTCTCGACAGCCGCGTTGATGAGCGTCACCGTCAAAACTTGCTGGCCGCCAGCAATGCGCCGGCGCACGTGGAGACGGACAGCGGCATCACGGACAAAACCAGCGGCCGTTCGAAACTCTTCAACGTCCCAGACTGCGGCCGGGCCGGACTCCAGCGCCACCGAATAGCCGAGCTCCCGGCGGACCCACTTGCGCGTCGCCCGACCGTTCTCTTCGGACGCCTCGCCAGTGACCGGCTCGTAGCGCGCTGTGGTGCCGAGATCGATCGTCGCCGCAGCGTCCGCTGCCAGCGCGAAGGTGAGCCCGATCGAGCAAGGACGCATTGACCGGTATCCGGGAACCGATCCGTCCTCCTCACCGTCAGCGGTGGTCGAGGCACCCTCCTCGGCCTCATCCTCTATGGCCGAAAGGGTCTGGCCCTCGGGCCAGAGCACCCCAGTGAGGTACGTGTCGAGCGGCGCCGAGGCGATCTGCTCATTCGCATCGACCGGGCCTAGAAGGAGGCTGCCGGCGAGCCGGACGACCTCCGCCCGGACTTCGGCGCGGGCTCTGGCCAGAAGCTCGGCGGGCGATGCGGTCGCCATCAGCGGCCCTTCCATTTCGAGGGGCGGAAGTCACCGGTGCCGAACAGCGAGACGCCAAGCCACAGTCGACTCGAGCTCTCCGGCACCTCCAGGCGCGCGTCGGCGTCGGACGTGATTGTACCGACGCCAGAAATCCTGAGGTTGAAGATGCGGTGAGGCAGCGTATAGCCTTTCTTGTTCAGGACGTGCAGCAGGTCGAACGTGAGCTGCGGAGTGGTCGCGCCGAGCAGCATGCCCGGCCCCTCCTTGATCTGCAGGTGAATACGCCACGTCGCGTGCTGGTCGGCGTCAAGGTACTTACAGAGTATCACCTTACGACCGGCCAGGGATTCTGCGTTCGCGAGGAGATATTCCTGCAACGCCGCCGGCCCGCCCGGACCATGCAGGGCGGGGTCGACGAAGCTCAGCGGGTCGACATCGCCATTCTGCCCCATCTCAAGGTTGATCCAGCCATTCCACCAGGAGCAGAGACGTGTCCGGTCGTTGCGGAAGGTCCAGCCGGTCGGCGGCCTGTAGATGACATCGGCGGACGCCCGCGCAAGCGAACTGCCGGCACGCGTCATTGCGACGTAGCCGACATGCGCTTCTTCCGCGTGGTCGCCATCGTCCGGCAATCGGTCGGGTGCGGTCTCTAGGATTGTCACCGCGTCGAACTCAGCGCCTTTGGACTGGTGGATGGTCGTGATGACGACGCCATCCTCGAGCAACGGCTGGTCGTCCGGGAAGGCGTCGTGCCAGCCGAGCCTCGCCCGAAGCATTGCCAGTTCGAGCGATGTTGCGTCGGCGGCGACCCCCGAAGCCAAAGCGATCCGTCCCCAGGCCACGTCGGCAGCCGGCAGCGCGAGCTCAGCGCACAGCGAAGGTCCCCAAGCCCCAGAAAGATGGGCGTGGATGCGGTCGAACTGTGACCGCGCAACGCTCCCCGTTGGAACCCGCCGGAGCAACCCGGCGATCCACGCGGGTGGCAGCGTCGCGAAGCTCGCGGCCCGCATGCGCAGCCTGCCCGCGCCCTCAAGCTCCCTACCCATCAATCCTGTGAGCACCCGCAGCGCCTCGCCGTTGGTGCGGGTCAGAACCGCCGAACTGCCGCCACCGGTGATCGACGCTAAGTCGAAGCCTTCGCTTTTGGGCAGCGCGGCCAGCGCCTCCTGCACGGCACGGAGCTTTTCCTCATTTTTCAAATCGCCGGTCAGCACTGCCCGCAGCCGCGCCGACATCGCGGCAATTGGTGGCGTGGAGCGGAAGTTGTGGGTCAGACGGAGATGCTCAATACCGTCGCCATACCGCTCGACGATGCGGCGCCAGTAGGCGGCAGCGCTGACCGCGTCGCGGTCGCCCGCGGCCGCGAAGCCGTAGATGGCCTGCGCCGGATCGCCGAGGACGGTGAAGCCGCACCCGCCACCGCCAAGCGGGGCGAGCAGGTCCATGAGCGCCAGGACGAGCTCGCCGCGAACGCCCGGCAAGTCCTGGAACTCGTCGACGACAAGGTGCCGCCGGTCGCCAAGCACCTGCCGCACGTCATCGCGGGATGGTCCCCTCAGGAGCCCGACCAGCGCCTCAACGTTATCGTCATGACGTCGCCGCAGCAGGTCCTCAGGCTGACCGCCTAGAAGTCGGAGGATGCGAAAGGCCCACGAGTCGAAGGTTCGCACCGAGACGTGGCGCAGATCCTCGACAACTCGCTCTTCGACTCCCACTACAGCCGTCATACGCCGAGTTAACGTTCTGACGGCGCTGCGCGAGAAGCTCAAGACTAAGATCTGAGAGGGTGATAGCCCGATCGACACAAGATGCACAATTCGCCGGGCAGCAGCCTGGGTCTTGCCGGTGCCAGGTCCGGCGTCGACCAGCAGCCGCGCTGCGGCGTCCGCCGTCCAAAGCCGGTTCCGTGCCGCAGCGTCGTCGTCAATTGCTTCTAATCCCGCCGTCGCAGCCATCATCCCTCCAGGAGGCGCCAAGCTATCCGCCGGCACGGCTTCTGCAACCCCTAAATGATAATGCGATCAGGTGAATGGGCATTTGCTGCTAAGTGTCTGTTCGGTAACAAGGTGTGCAATCTGAGCAGGTTGTGATCCAAGCGAGGGCTGAGAAAGGCCTTTGCTGATGTGGACGACCGAGAACCGAGCCCGCTATGACCGGAGCGCGCTGCGCTACGCGAGCGACCTGACGGACGCGGAATGGGGCGTGATTGCGCCGCTGATCCCGCCGGCCAAGCGGGGCGGGAACAAGCGCACGGTCGAGACCCGGGCCGTGGTGGACGCCCTGATGTACGTGTTGAGCACAGGCTGTCAGTGGCGGGCCTTGCCCACGGATATGCCGGCCCGCAGCACGGTCTACGGCTACTTCGACCTGTGGGACTACAATGGTACGCTGATGCGCATCCATCACGCGCTGTTCGTGCAGTGCCGGGAGCAGGCGGGACGCGAGGCGAGCCCGACGGCAGCGATCATCGACAGCCAGAGCGTCAAGGGCGCGGAAAAAGGGGGGCGTCGATCGATCCGCCCGGCTTCGACGCGGGCAAGAAGATCAAAGGGAAGAAGCGCCACATCCTCGTCGACACCCAGGGTCTGCTGATGCACGCCCTGGTGCATTCGGCCGGCGTGCAGGACCGCGACGGCGGGGTGTGGGTGATGGCGACCCTGTTCGGCCTCTATCCGTTCCTGCTCAAGCTCTACGCCGACGGCGGCTATCAGGGACCGCGCTTCCAGGCCGGACTACGTCGCGCGTGCCGACGGGTCGATGTCGAGATCGTCAAGCGATCCGATCAGCCCGACGCCGTCACGGCGAAGGGCTTCACCGTGCTGCCAAAACGCTGGATCGTCGAGCGAACCTTCGCTTGGCTGAACCGCTGCCGCCGCCTCGCCAAGGACTGGGAATGCCACAGCCGAAAGGCCCTGGCCTTCCTCAACTGGGCCTCCGTCCGCCTCATGATCCGTAAGCTCTGCCAAACCCCAAAATGATCCCGGACAGACTCTTAGAGCCTGTTTGAGCCCCTGAGCCGTCCGTCCCCATCTGCCTCGTGTGCAAACACGAATTCCGCCTGGCGGAGCGGAGTGGAGTGCAGATGTGGACGGACCGACATCGGACGCGTCATGAGGCGCATCTGAAGGACATGGTGCTGCAGGCAGGCTTGGACGAGGTCACCCGCTTCGTGGAGCGGGCAGATCCGCCAAACAGTCCGGGAGCGACGCCTGCGCGCCAAGTGCTGGCAGCGATTGCTTGGCACCTGCGGGTTGTCGGCGCGTGGCGGGCGCTGCCAGCGGGCTTTCCACCCTGGCGTACGGTCTACGGCTGGTTCCGACGCTGGATCGAGAAGGGCCTGTTCGAGGACCTGATGCGAAATCTGACCCGCCGGCAACGACAGCGTTGCGGGCGCCGACCGGAGCCGCGGCTGGCAATCGTCGACACACAAAGCATCAAGTGCATCGGTGTGCGCGGGCCACGCGGTTATGACGGAGCCAAGAAGCTGGTCGGGCGCAAACGCGTCGCATTGGTCGATGCCGAAGGGCACGTGCTGGCGCTCGCCGTCGTGCCAGCAAACGTGCAGGATCGTGACACGCTCCCGGCTCTCGATAATGGCAAGGAGACGTGGCCCAGCCTGCGACTGGCCATCTTCGACGGTGCCTTCACGGCCGAGCGCTGCCAAGAATGGTGCCTCGTCCATAGCATGCGCCACCGTGTCGTCGAGAAATTGCCGGACCAGAAGAGCTTCGTCGTCTTGGAGCGGCGCTGGGTCGTGGAGAGGACCTTCGGCTGGCTCAGCCATTGGGCCGGCCTACACCGCGAGCGCGCCGGTCGCCTTGACGTCGCAACGGGTCGCCTTGCCTGCGCCGTCAGCCTGATGGCCGCCAACGCCATCAACAACCCAGCCTAAAAGAAGCCGCCTCAAACAGGCTCTTAGTGGCCGTCAGTGTCCAGGCGCCTCCCGGAGCGAGCGTCAGCATCTGTGCATGGTATTTCAGGATGCCCTCACGATGCCCGACGCTGACGTAACGGGCTCCCGCCCGCGCCAACACGCTGTAAAGATGGGCTTCCGTCGCGCTATCCACCGCGCTCGTCGCCTCGTCGAGCAGGACCAACCGGGGGCGCGCAATCAGCACGCGGGCGAAGGCCAAACGCTGTTGTTCTCCGAGAGACAGGATTTGTCCCCAGTCCTTGACCATCGAGAGACCGCCATGGTTCGCCGCGAGATCACCGAGACGTACCGTCTTCAATGCATCGAGCAGGACAAGGTCGGGGATGTCAGGCGCATCGGGGTAGAGAAGTTGGGTTCGCAGGTCGCCTAGCGTGACGTAGGGGCGCTGAGGCAGGAAAAGGCAATCGGCGGCAGGAGGCATCACCACCCTGCCCGTCCCGCGCGTCCATAAGCCCGCCATTGCACGCAGGAGCGAACTTTTGCCAACACCGGTTTGGCCTACGATGATGAGGTTCTCGCGCGGACCCAGCGTCAGGTTCAGGTTCTGCGCGAGCCGTTGCTCGCCCCCCGGCGTCTCTAGGCTCAGGCCGTCGAGCGCTACTGTGTCGTGCCGACGTTCGAGGGCGATACCCACGTCCATCGCTTGCCGCTTCGAAAGCGCATCGAAGCGTTCGACGATTTGTGCGATCCGGACCGTATGGGGAGCGATTCCGGAAAGTGGCGCCAGGATGCCGAGCAGGCTCGAGGCCCCGTTGGCGACCGTGACCGAGACTGCGATGCCCTGTGTCAAAGTCCCGAAATCGATCTCGCCCGCGAACAGTCTCGGGGCGAGAACGAGATAGGGGGCGCCGACCCAGGCCACTCCGAAGAGGAGTGGCGCCATATCCGTCACTCCGCGCCGGAACAACGTGACCATGAGGTCGCGCTGCACTGCCATCCCCACCTGCGCGTGCAGTTGGACCCGTTCGACCGGCTCGCCGCGATAGAACGCGATGGCCTCTGCGTTGGCGTGGATCCGGGCGAGACCGTAACGCAGGTTTCCGGTGGCCATGGCAGTCACGTAGCGCAGGCGCACCAGCGGCACGTAGCCGAGGTAGGTCGCGATGGCTTGGCCGAGGCTGAGGCCGACGACCACCAGCACCAGCCGGCTATCGATCGTGGTCAGCACGGCACTGCCTGCGGCGAGACTGCCCACCAGGCCAAAGACCTGAATCGGAAGGCCGAAGAACTGGCGCACGACGGTGGCGAGGCTCTCTTGGATGCGCTGGTCAGGATTGTCGAGGTCGCCGCGCTGGGCGATGTCGTAGTAGACGCGCGCTCCCAGGTATCGGTCCGTAATCCACGCGGTCAGCCAGATTCGCCAGCCCTTGGTGATCCAGGCGGCGACGATCATTGCCAGCCCACCCAGAAGGATGTCGCCAAGGAAGAACCCAGCGTAGAGGAAGAACTTCCAGCGGAACAGCGCCTCATCGTGGCTCGTAAGCGCGTTTGTCATGTCCCGAAGGGCGTACGACGAGGCGAGATTAAGGAGAGTACCCACGCTGGTTTGACTCAGGATCGCGGCCATGCCGATCCAATAGGGCCACGCTACGCGCCGGGTCCAGAACGGCAGGAAGAAGCGCGCGACGCGCCGAAGCAGCCGAAGATCAAGCCCGAGATCGGCTCTGTTCACGACGCTCGACGCCGAGGGGTCGACGTGCGGTGCCGCCGGACTTGCGGTGTTCACGACGCGTCGGCCCGCGTCAGAACGGGAGCGAGATCCCACCGGCCGCCGGGATGCAACGTCAGAATGGAGCTGTGATGCTCAACGATGCCGATCCGGTGCCCGACACTGATGAAGCTTGCACCGCTGCGGGCCAGGCGCGCGTAGAGATGCCCTTCCGTTTCGGCATCGAGGGCACTGGTGGCTTCGTCGAGAAACACGAAGGCCGGACGCGCGAGGAGCGCACGGGCGAAAGCGACGCGCTGCTGCTCGCCACCGGACAAGATCTGTGCCCAATCGCGAATCGCCGTGAGCCCCCCATGAGCCGCCGCAAGGTCGGGGAGGCGCACCGCCTCAAGAACAGCCAGGAGTTCGTCGTCGGATGTTTCCGACCCGTGCGGGTAGAGAAGTTGCCCTCGGAGCGAGCCTCCTGTGAGGTAGGGGCGCTGAGGGAGAAACAGGGTGTCGCGGATGGGCGGCATGGTAATCTGGCCCTGCCCCCGGCTCCAAAGTCCGGCCATCGCACGCAGGAGCGAACTCTTGCCGACACCGGTTTCCCCGACAATCACCAAGCTTTCCCCTTGCCGGATCCTGAGGGATAGATCGGTCGCGAGGCGCCGGGTACCATCGGGCGTTACGAGGGTGAGCGCGTCCACCGCAATGTGACCGTGCCCGCGCTGCAATCGAATTCCGGGGCTTCCGAGGCGGAATTGTGCAAGGGCGTCGAAGCGTTCTTGCAGGGGGGCGAGCCGGGCGACCTGGACGGCAAGCTCGCCAAAGGAGGCGACGATGGACGAGATCGTGTCGATGACCCCGCGCATCATCAGGGTGATGGCCGTGGCCTGCGCCAAGGTTCCGTAGGTCAGCGTACCGCTGGAGACCTCCTCGCTCAGTACGGCATAGGGCAGTGCCATCCAGGCGAAGGCCAAGCCGGCATGCACCGTCAGGAATAGGAAAGCCTGAAACCGCGCCAAGCGGAAAATCCGGTCGGCCGCAGCGCTCACGCGCATCATCACCGTGCGCCGCTCCATGGCCTCGCCACCGTAAAAGGCGATGGCCTCCGCGTGATCGCGGATGTGAATGAGGTCGCGGCGCAGCTCGCCTTCGGCGACTTGAACGGCAACCTGCCGTCGTACATCGGGGGGGATCGTCAGAATCGTTGCGGCGAGTTGAACCAACCCGAGCAGTGGCACGATGACGAGAAAGCGAGGGTCGAGGGAAACGAAAACAACGACGGCTGCGCCGAGACGGGCCACGACACTCACCGTCCATTGCAGGATTTGAATCACCTGCGTCACGAACGGCCCGACGGTGTCTGCGATCCGTTGGTCGGGATTGTCGAGATCACCTTGCAGCCGGATGTCGTAATAGGCGCGCTTAGCCAAATATTGGTCGATCACGTGCCGATTCAACCAACGGGACCAAGCCGCCTCGACGAAGGCGTCGACGATGAAGCGGGCTTGCGGAACAAGGGTCTTGGCCGTGAAGACAAGTAGATAGGCGAGGAGCGTAGCCTCGAATACCGCCCGATCTCCATTCAGGAGCCCGTCCGTCATTTCCTTGAGCAATCCGGCGGCGCGCACGACGAGGTAGGAGAGCAGCATTCCCTGGCCAAGCAGCACGGCCAGCCCGATCCAGGCCGGCCATGCTTGCCGCCTGCGCCAAAATGGGAGCGTCAGACGGAGAACGCGACGGAACAGCGACGCGTCGACGCGGGATTGGTACTCTGCGGGACCGGCGGCCATATGTTCCGATTAAAGTTTAGGCGTGACCCCTGGGCCTACGAAAAGCGTCGAGCATACCGAGATTCGAGGTCTCGAATTAATCGTTGAGCAACACTGCTTACTGAGACTATTAACCCTCCCTCGACAGTGAAGCATTGGAGAATTGGTCGCTAAAATGACGTTTTTGCGGCGAAAAGAAAGTTCCTTCCTTGGCCAATACCGATAAATCGACTGTCGTAGCTGGGATTGTAGTAATATTTATTCAGAAGATTATTGACCTTAAAGCTGAGTGACCATTGATCGATGTCGTATCCAATGAACGCATCAGCGGTGATAAACCCTGGGACCGGATAGATCTTATTACTTGTATCAAAAACCGTGCTGTCGGAATTTCCGTGTCCGCCGGCGCCAATCGTCAGACCTCTCAGCAAGCCGTCCTGCCAAGTATAGGTCGTCCAGAGGCTACCGGTGTATTGCGGTATACCCGCGAAGGGGCTTGTGTACTGAGGGCTCACGAATTTTACGACCGTCGATGCAAACGACGCAATGATATTCAACCCCGGATAAATTTCGCCCTGCAGGTCAAATTCGACGCCACGGCTTTTCTGGCCTGGAACCAATATAGACGTGACCGGGTTGCAGCCGCTTGGATCGCAGATAGTCACGTTCGTGGCGGCCAAATCGAAATAGCCTGCCGTGAGTGATAATTTCTTGTCAAACAAGTAAGCGCGGCCGCCCGCCTCCCATTGATGCCTCTGCTCTGGTGGACTGACAATACCGGTATCTTTATCGATTTGATTAGATGGAGTTAGTCCAGTGTTGATATTGCCATAAGCGCTAAAGTACGGCGTTATGTCGAAAACCGCCCCTGAAGACCATGTCATGCCAGCTGATTTTACTGGTAATTTAGCCTGCTGGCCGGTGGTGGAACTGAACAAGAAGTCGTCATAGCGAACGCTGCCGGTGATATGTAGCCGATTGTCCAGCGTATCGATTTTGTCGATGACGTAGTAACCAAGTGAGGTGCTGTTGAATGCGCCGATGCTTGATGGTGGTATAACAGACGGAACAAATAAAGGAGCAATCGGAAGTCCGAGAGAGGGGTTTGTAAATAAAATCTGAGAAGACGGCGCTCCCGTTTGGCTGTACGCGATTTGTGTAGTGGAATAGTCAAGGCCGAACTTCAGGGTTTGACGCGCAAAGCCTGCATCGTAGGTGCTCGTCAGATCGACTTGTTCGAACAGGCGCGAAAATCGATAGTCGGCACTCGTTTGCGTACTACTATAAGTTCCGTTTTGCCCCCGACGGCCGATCCAGGTACCCGAATTCAAGGCATCACTCGAGGTATCGTATCGAAGGCGGTTGTTGAGGACAATGTTGGCGCCTAAGACATCCCCGAAGTCGTGGGATTGTTCGCTGAAAAGCTGGAGCAGATTAGTGGAATATCCCAAATTCGGATTGATATTTGGAATACCTCTCGGAAGCCGAAGGATGGGGTGCGAAGGGTCGGCGCCAAATACTGGAATGAATGTATTCTGACTTGGCTTTCGGATCTGATCCGTATAGCTCAGGCCCGCAAGCAAATTTGTTTTGCCGTCTGTCCACCGGACACTGGGTGCAATCAAGTATTCGTGCGGATCTTGATAGCCTGCATAATTGCTATCTGCCGAATTTCCTGAAGTAACGAAACGGTAAGTCAAGCCCTGAGCGTCGGCGACGGGACCACCGAAATCGAACGCGAGCGTCTTGTAGCCGTAAGAACCGTACCGCACTGTGGCATCGCGGATGACCGACTCAGTCGGCCGCTTCGTGGTGACGTTCACACCGCCGCCCTCTACGGTCGCACCCGTCAGGATGGCACTGGGTCCTTTCAAGACTTCGATGCGTTCCACGTTGTCGATCGGGGGTTGACCGTAAAGAGTCATACTCCGGTTGAAGGATCCGATGCCGTCGACCATCACTCCCTGGGTTTGGAAGCCGCGGATCACGAAATTGGCGCGGCCATCGCCGCTGGCTCCCAGCGTTACGCCCGAAACGTTCTGCGCCGCCTCGGCGGCGCTCGTGACCACCTGCGATTGGATCACCTTCTGCGTCACGGTCGTGATCGTGTTCGCCAACTCCTTCGTCGGCGTGCCGGAGAGACGCGACGACGTGCCCGCATCGCCGGCTTGGAAGCCGACGTCGCTGAACCGCGAACCCGCACTCTCGTCGGTCACGTCGATCGCCGCGATATCGCCGAGACCCTGGGGGCTGACGCCTGTGCCGCGGTCGGCGACGACGGTCACGCCACCGCCCGAACCCGGCACGAGGCGGAGGCCCGTTCCTCCGAGTACGCGCATCAGCGCATCCCGGACGACGACCCGTCCCTTCACGGCCGAAGCCTTACGGCCGGCGACGATCTCAGGCGGAAAGGAAATCGTGATCCCGCCCTGGCGTGAAATCGCGATCAGTGTGCGGCCGAGGTCTCCGGCGGGGATATCGAGCTCGACCGGGGTATCGAGGCCCGCATAGGTCGGGCTCGCGCTGCTCATCAAGGCGGCGACAACCGGGAGACCGGACCGGTACGCTGATCGCCTTAACACATTGAACATCGCCGTCCCTCAAACTTGGTTCGCACCTTGTTGTCTGAGCCGGCGCCCAAGTTCCCACAGTCGAGCTTGAGATTTTCCGGATGGATGCAGTCACAGTCCGGTACTGGAGCGGCTCCGCTCCGCCAGGGCTAGGTCCGGCGAGACGCCCCTGTCGAAGAAGGCCTCCATCGCTGCACGCGGGGCAGCAAGGTCGAGATTGCGGTCCGCCAACCAGTCCGGGTCGAGATGTGTGCTGCGATAGCGCTCACCGGAATCGCACAGAAGCGTCACGACGGAGCCGTGCTCGCCCGCCGCCGCCATGTCGGAGACGATCCGCGCGGCCGCCCACATGTTCGTCCCCGTCGAGGCCCCGCAGGAGCGGCCGAGCCGCTCGGATAGGACGCGGGCGGCGGCCAAGCTCCCCACGTCCGAGATCGCCTCGCTGCGATCGATCAGATCAGGAAGAAACGACAGCTCACAGCGTGCGCGGCCGATGCCCTCGACGATCGACGCTCCCCCCTCGTGGCTGCGTACGGAGCGGTCTGCAAGGTGACGGTGAAACACCGAAGCTTCCGGGTCGGCGAGGCAGAGCCGTGTCGCGAGTCGGCGATAGCGGATGAATCGTCCGATGGTGGCGGAGGTACCGCCGGTGCCGGCGCCCACGACAACCCAGGCCGGAACCGGGTCGGTCTCATGAGACATCTGGGTGAAGATCGATTCCGCGATGTTGTTGTTGCCGCGCCAGTCCGTCGCCCGTTCAGCGAAGGTGAACTGGTCCATGTAGTAGCCGCCAGACGCGGCCGCGATCCGCTCGGCCTCAGCATAGACGGCGCCCGAGGTGTCGACGAAGTGGGAGCGACCGCCATAGCGGGCGATCTGGGCGACTTTTTCGGCGGAGGTGGCCCTCGGCATCACCGCAATGAACGGCAATCCGAGCAGTTGGGCGAAATAGGCTTCGCTGACCGCGGTCGATCCGCTGGAGGCCTCGACGATCGTCGTGTCCGGGCCGATGCAGCCGCTGCACAGGGCGTAGAGGAAAAGCGAGCGGGCCAAGCGGTGCTTGAGGCTCCCGGTCGGATGCGTCGACTCGTCCTTGATGTAGAAGCTGATCCTGGGACAGGCTGGAAGCGGCACCCGCAACAGGTGTGTGTCCGCGGACCGATTGACATCGGCCTCGATCGTCTCGATAGCGCCCGCGATCCATTCGCGTGCCCGAACCGCCGGAGCGCGGATGGAGCCCAGGAGGGCGGCTCCGGGCTCTCGGCCCTCGCCACCCCGGTTCATGCGAGCCGACCGGTCGCCTGCGCGACACCAGTGCTGATGAGAAGCAGACCTGTCGTGCGCCGGATCCATCGATCGGCCGTTCGGCGCAGCAGGCGTCCGGCGGAGACCCAGGTCACGGCAGCGACCAGGGACAGCGTGCAGAACGTCACCTGCAAAATCGCGAGTTGCGGCAGCACAGGTTGGGCGGCGTCGACGAATTGGGGCAACAGGGCACAGAAGAAGATGATGCCCTTGGGATTGAAGGCGGTCACCAGGAAGACGCCGGCGAAGGGGCGGCGGGTGTGGTGCGGCGGTGCGACGCGAATCGAGGGGCGGGCAAATAGGCTGGAGAGGCCGAGCCCGATCAGATAGGCCGCCGCCGCGATCTTCAACACCGTGAGGAGATCGGAGGAGGCCGCCAGTAGCGTCCCCAGACCGAAATTGCAGATGGTCAGCGCGAACGTATCACCCAGAACCGCGCCCGCGACGATGGAGGGAAGGGTGCGGGGTCCGGGCAACGAGGCGTAGCGGAGGAGGATGAGGGCGGTCGGCCCGGGGAGCGCCAAGGTGAGGCAGGATGCGGCCACGAAGGCGAGCCAAGTGTGAAGCGTCATGTCTTTGCCGGAGAAGCAGGGAGCGATAGCGGAACGCAGCAGCTTGAGGAGCAGGTTTGAGGCTGCTCTTTGGAATTGTGGGTCGCGTGCCTCCGGGCTTGCCGGCATGCGTCGCGGAGTCTCGGAGCGGTAAGACGCCGAACCGTTTGAGGGCGGCAATCAAGAATCGGCGAGACGGCAACTGTCGCCGTCGCAGATCATCGACGGCGGTGGCGTCGGCACGGAGGGAGTCGCCGCCACGCACCGCTCATGAAGAGCTTGGAGCGGTGCCAGCACCTCCTCGTTCGCTCCGGTCGCCTTTCCGGCGTCCAGTGCGGCTCTTGCGTAGGACATCGCCTCCCCCCGCCGGCCGGCCGCCAGCAAGGCATATGCGTAAGCCTCCGACAGCCGCATCCGCAGGCGGGGGTTCGGCTCGGACCCGGCAAGGGACCAAACTCGATCCAGGGCCTGGATCGCCAGGGCCGCGGCCGGCTCGGAAACCGGCTCCCTGAGGGTTTCGCCCTGTCGGGTCAAACTCATTCCAATTTTGAAGAGCGTGTTGATGTCGTTCGCGGCAGCCCGCGTGATCAGATGTTGCCCGTAGACCAGGGCGGCTTCACCGCCAGGCGCAAATTGCTTGAATTTGCCGAAGCCATAAGTCGGCTCCAGTTCGGGCTCAGCCGCGAAGGCCGCGTCATAGGCCCGCAGCATGCCGTCCCGGTCGCCCATCTCGGAGCAAGCGCGCACCGCCCGTTCCAAGGCCTGAGCTTCGCGGACCTTCTCGCGTACCAGCTGTGATCGGTGCGCGTCGGCAGCGGCTGCGAGATCCCAGCGTCCCTCTTCCACGGCTGCGAGCGGGGTATCCAGGTCCATCGGATGTCCGATCCATGCGATGCGGCCCGCCCGATCCACAATGAAGGACGTCGGTACGCCTTTCTGGAAGGCCGCATCGCACCAGGCCGCGCGCATCAGGCTCCGGCCAACCTCTCGCTCTGGCCGCCGATCGACGGCGATCCGGTAGCCGATGCGGTCATTCCAATCGCGTACGAAGCTCTCGACCACCATGAGGTCTGTCCAACCCACGGCGACCCCGAGAATTGGAACGTTCGGGTAGCGCGCCTGAAGCTCCGTCAGGTGCGGGATGCTGGTCGCGCAGGGACCGCACCAAGTCGCCCAAAACTCGACGACGTAGACGCAGCCGGGAGCGAAGCCCGTGAGCGGCTCGCCCTTCAGAAACGTCTCGACTTCGATCGCGGGTGCGGGATCGCCGACGAGCAACTCGGAAGAAGACATGGGGGAAACCTTTCTCGGGACCTTGCCGCGAGGAAATCGGCCGTCCTGGTCGCAACACACATCCGTCAGTGGACGCGGACCGGGCGGCGCCAAATGGTCGAGCGGGCCGTTACTTGCGTGGCCCGCGCGTTGTCGGAACCGCCTCCGCCACAGGCGAGACCGGCGCGGAGGCCGGTGCGACTTCGGGTGCAGGGTCATGAGGACCGGTCAGCGGGAGCAGAACCGCGTTGATCGGCGCAAGAGATGCGTCGAAGACGTGGAGGCCCTCGGTGATCGGTCCGACGATCTTCCCGACCGGCGCAAAGATGTAGGCGACGAGATCAGGTCCGATTGCCGTATCCGGGCGTGGCGGCTTCTGGCCGGGTGGATCGAAACCGCTCGGAGCGGATGGAGCCGCGCCGGGCGTTTCGAGAAGCGTTGCACTCGCGGAGCCGGACCGCCCAGTTCCGGTCTGTGTTTGAACAGGTGCCCCGGGAATAAGCGGTTTGCTTGAAGCGACTTGCGCCTGTGCCGTGATTGGGGATGCGAGGATCAGCCCCAGGCTCACTATGACGATGGATCTCACGGCCTTCACTCCCGATTAGACGACGGTGCCGCCCGGATTTGCCAAATTTTGACACTGATTTCGGCTTCCCGATGCCGAAGTGCCGCCGAGCCGCCCGACTCGGCGTATGCCCCGGCGATTACGGTTCGGTCGGATCTCCTGCGATCGCGACGAGCATCCGAGCATCGCCGATCAGGCGCGCTGCGGCTCGCCGCGCGTCCTCCGCCGTCACGGCGGCGATGCGCGAGTTGTGGGTATCGGGCCAGTCCAACCCGCGCCCGTCGAGCTGCAACCCGAGAAGCAGGGCAGCGATGGCCGACGAACTGTCGAGGCGCAGCTTGGACGAGCCGATAAGATAGCCCTTGCCCCGCTCCATCTCCTGTGCGTCGAGTCCGTCCCGAGCCAGATGGCGAAGCTCGTCTTCGATCACACCGAGTGCTTCCTCGACGCGATCGTTGCCGGTCGCCGTCCTGCCCACCAGGGTGGCGGCGCCGTCCACAACTTGAAGGGCGGTTCCCACCGCATAACAAAGGCCGCGCTTCTTGCGAACCTCGCGAAACAGGCGGGAGGACATGTCCCCCCCCAAGGCGTGGTTCACCACGGTGGCGGCGGCGAAATCCGCGTCCGCGCGAGGGATGCCGGGCCGCCCGAATCGGATCGTCGATTGGGGCAGCGCGAGCCGTTTGACGATGCGCTCGCCGAGTCCCTGGATTGCGGTCGCTGCCGTCTGCACGGGGACACCCGCCGGAAGTTGCCCGAAGGCACCATCCAGGGCGAGGCCGAGATCTTCGGGACCGATCGCACCGACGACGGCGACGCCCAGGTTGGTGCGGGTCACCATGCGCGCCTGTAGAGCTACCAAGTCCGCGCGCTCGATCCGCCGAAGGCTGTCGAGATTGCCGGACGAGGGCCGGCCATAGGGGTGACCGGCAAAGCCGTGCGCGGCAAAGGTCTGGTTCACGACCTGATCCGGGCGGCTGAGGCTGGCGCGGACATCCGCCTCCAAAGCGTTTCGGACCCGAACGATGTCATCCGCGGCCAGACACGGGTCACACAAGGCGAGGCCGATCAGCTCGAACGCAGCCTCCGTTTCACGTGCAAGGGTCTTGAGCTCACCGCGCAGGCTGTCGCTCCAGACCGAGAAGGACAGCTGGATCGCCCGATCCCCGAGGACTTGGCGGAAGGCGCCGCCGTCCATCGATCCAGCACCCTCGGTGAGCAGGCCAGTAAGCATCCGCGCCGTCCCCGAGCGGTCCGTTGGGTCGAGCGTGGGACCGCCCCGAAACCCGAACTGCATCGACAGGATCGGCAGCGTGTGGTCCTCAAGGAGCCAGGCCTCGATGCCGCCAGGGCTGCGAAAGCACCGAACGCGGGCGGCCAGGGGCCTGCCGGACGTTGTGACGTGAATCGTCATGACGAGAGGTCTTCCCCGTTCAGCACGCTCGGGCAGGCCGTTTGGAAACGAATGAGATGGCCCGAGACGGTGTCTCGCCGTTCCAGAAGGGCGAGGGCCTGCTGGAGCGCCTCGGTGTCGACTGTCTCGATGCGGGTCTGCCAAGTTGCCAGATCGTCGAGCGTGAGGCCGCAGCACAGAGCCATGCCGTACCAGTTGGCGAGGCTGACTTGGCTATCGCGGGCATAGAGAGCGCTGGCCACGAGCTGAGTCTTGGCGCGCTTGACGGCCGATGCCTCGAACCCGGACACTCGCAGGTCGTCGAGGTGCGCATCGATTGCGTGGTCGAGCTCTTCGGGCGTGGTCCCGACCGAGGGCGATCCGTGGATGTAGAAGCGTGAGGGACCGCGGAAGAGAAGCGCCCAATAGGCTGCCCCGACGCGGGTCGCACGGGCCTCCTCGACGACGAGACGAGTATGGAGAATCGAGGTTTCGTCGCCGCCGAGCAGAAAGGCCAGCACTTCCAGGGCCTCGGCTTGCCCCGGAACTGCGTCCGTGGGTGACGGCACCTTGTGCAGCCGCGTCAACTGCGGCTCGCCGACGGTCGTCTCAGCCAGGGTGATCTGCCGATGGACCCGGCTCGGCGGGTCTTGCAGGTGACGGCGCTCGGGAGGAGCGCCCGAGGCCGGGATCGCGCCGTAGATCTCGGCGGCGAGATCTCGCACCGCCTCCGGCTCGGCATCGCCGGCCACTACGAGAAGCGCATTCTCAGGCGTATAGAAGCGTCGATAATGAGCCAGGGCATCTGCCCGGGTCAGACCAGCGATCTCATGGCGCCAGCCGATGATCGGGCGCCCCGATGGGTGGGCGGGGCTTGCGGCGATCGCCAGAGCCTCCCCGAGCAGTCCGGCCGGGTTCGCATCCGCGACCATGGAGCGTTCCTCGAGAATCACGTCCCGCTCGGTTGCCACAGCGGCCTCTTCGAGGACGAGATTGCACATCCGGTCGGCTTCGTAGGCCATGCAGGTCGCAAGATATTCGTTGGGAATCCGCTGGTGGTAGGCGGTGAAGTCCCAGCCGGTGAAAGCGTTCTCCTCGGCGCCCAGGGAGGTCAGGAGATCGCTGAAGGCACCGGCCGGATAGGTCGCGGTGCCCTTGAACATCAGGTGTTCGAGGAAATGGGCCAGTCCCGATTGGCCGGGCGGATCGTCCGTCGAGCCGTTGCGATACCAGATCATGTGAGTGACGATCGGGCTGCGTCGATCCGGGATAACCACGACCTGCATCCCGTTCTCAAGCCTGAACTCCGAAACCGAGACGGCTGCGTCCGGCGTCGCTGCGGTTGTCGGGAGGTTGGACGGATGCGAAGGCATTGCTGCTCGTTTCTGGCTCGGGATCTTGTGCTGCTCGGGGTTTTTCTAACGACGTCCGGCGGACGATCGGATCCTGGTTCCGGAAAACCACCGGTTCGCTACCGGCGGCTGAAGTTGAGCGGGATCGTCTGCGTCATCGCCTGACCGCCGGGCGGTGGCGGGAAAGGCGCTGCCCGATACATCACGGCAACCGCCTCGGCATCGAGGGCCGCATTGCCGGACGACGCGATAAGACGGGCCGCTGTCACGCTGCCGTTGGCCGCGAACGTGACGCTCACCACTGCCACCCCAACCGCACCGGCAGCCGCGGGCGGAAAGCGCTTGGCACGGACAATCCGGGCCCGCATCTCGTTCTGCCACGTCGCGCGCGACGCTTGGCTGATTGCGGAGCCTGCGGCAGAGGCAGCGGTCCGATTCGCATTCTGCTGGTCCGACTTCGGACCACCGCCACTCCGGGATGCCGGGCTTGGTTCAGGCTTCTTGTGAACGGGGTGTTTCGGAACCGGCTTCTTCCGAGGCTGCGGTTTTTCGGGATGCTTCTTCTCCGGCGGCTTTTGCTGCGGCGGGCTGACCTCCTTCGGGACCTCGGGTGGAAGTACGGCCTGCGACACGACCTGAGGCGGGGGCGGCGGCGCTGCAAGAGCTGCCGGCGGATCGGGCGGCGGGGGCTCGTCGGGCGTTTCCGGCTGCGTCTCCTGCGCATCCGGGGCCACAGGGCCATCCTTGGCGTTGTCGAGATCGGACTTCGCGACGGTGGGCTCGGGCGACATATCGATCATGATCGCCGCCGGTTGTTCCGGCGGAACGGACGGCGTTTCGGATTGGTAGGTCAAAGCGAGGTAGAGACCGACATGGGCGGCGAGCGTCAGGAAAACGGCGACCGCCCAGCCGAGGACCCGGACAGCCGAGGATCTCTCGGATCTTTCCAGCTCCCAGCGACGCTGCTCGATGGCCTGAAGGAAGGCTTCGGGCGGCGGATGCATCATGGCTGCGCTCCGCCGGCCATTTCCTCCAGCCCAACCAGGCCGACCTTCAGGTAGCCCGCTCCGCGCAACAGGTTCATCACCTGCATCAGTTCGCCATAGGGCACGCCCTTGTCGGCACGCAGGAAGATTCGCTCTTCCTTGTTGCCTTTGGTCGCCCCGTCGAGAGCGGCGCCGAGATCGGCCCGGGCCAGCGTGTCTTCACCCACGGTGACGGAGAGATCGGATTTGATGCTGACGTAGACCGGTTTGTCAGGCCGCGGCTGCTGTTGAGCCGACGACGTCGGCAGTTCCACGGGGACGCTGACGGTCGAGAGCGGCGCCGCCACCATGAAGATGATCATCAGCACCAAGATCACATCAATGAAGGGCGTGATGTTGATCTCGGCGTTTTCGACGAGATCGCCGCCGTCGTTCGATCCCAGATTGACGGCCATGCGCCTACTCCGCCGCCAGGCGAAGGTCGGACGGGCGGCTGTAGGTCACCCGCTCGCGACCATCGAGATCACGCGACAGGTGGCGCATGGTCAGCGCAACGGCATCGCCGACCAGGGCGCGGTAGCCGGTGATGGAGCGGGTCAGCGCGTTGTAGATCACGACCGCGGGAATCGCCGCGACCAACCCGATGCCGGTGGCCAGCAATGCTTCGGCGATGCCAGGCGCCACCACCGCAAGAGAGGTGGTGTTCGAGTTGGCGATGCCGATGAAGCTGCCCATGATGCCCCAGACCGTACCGAACAGGCCGACGAACGGACCGATCGAACCGATCGTCGCCAGGATCCCGGTGCCGGACGCCATCCGCTTGCCAACCATGGCCTCGATCCTGACCAGCGCCATGGCGGCCCGCTCCTTGATACCTTCGCTGGGTAACCCCTGAGACAGGGCGACCTCCCCCTCGATCTCCACCAGAAGAAGCGCTCCGACGCCGCGGCGGACCGAATCGTTTGCCTCTGCCAGATTCGCCACCGACCGGAGTGCCTTGAGGCTGGTGCGGATCTCGCGCTTGGCGAAGTGTAGGCTCAGCGTCTTCACCAAGAGGATGGCCCAGGTCACCACCGAAGCCAGTAGAAGGGTTACCATGACGGCCCGCACGACCATGTCCGCGTGCAGGAACATCCCCATCGGCGAGAGATCGTGGGCAGCCTCGGTCGCTTTGTCTGTCACCGGGAGCTGTGCGCTCGTTGCCACGGGCAGGGCCGGCACGGTCGCACCAGCCGGAGATGGCGGTACGGCTGCGGTGGGATTGATCGTGCCCGCAACGGTTGCCGCGGGTGCCTCAGCGTCCTGCGCTACCGCCGGGGCGGTGATGGCGACAGTCCCGATCAAAATCAGGCCTGTGATTGTCAGGACAACTCCACGCCGCAGACACATCGTCCAGCCGGAATCCTGCAAGGCCGTCATCACTGTCATCGCACTCAACCTTCGTTGCGGTCACCGTGGTTCGTCGAAGGGTCTGTGGGACGACGCGCTCAATCTGCCACGGCTTTCCCGCATTTTTCGAATTGCCGGCCTTTGTCCGGGCGCCAGATGTTTGCTGCTTCGCAGGAGTACAGGTCTCGGAGCGCCCCGGCGTTGAGGAAAGCCTGGGCTGAAGCAAAGGGTGATCCCGGTTCCTTCCGAAGGCGGCGATTGCCAATGACCCAGACGAAGAAGCCCTCAACGACGCAGCGGTCCGAATGGGCGGCGAAGCCCAACCGATCAGAGCTTTTATCCACGATGCCTCCGGCGATGATCGGGGCGGTTGCGAGTCGTTGAGCTGCGTGGCCGGCATCTGCGAAGACTTTGGCCACGCGCGTCCAGTCCATGCACTGGGAGCAGTCCCCGGGTGTCAAATCCATTCTCGGCTCGAGGGAGGGGCAATTTTCGCGGTTCGTCCCGCAAGCTTCGAGGGCGTTTGAGGCCGAGCCCTACGCTGTGCAAGGTCGTGGAACGGCGACCCTGACAGACCTGGAGGCAGACCTGCGCGATTGTTTGGTCCCGGCATTGGGTGAAGCAGGTTTGACGGAAAACGGCTGGGCTCGGTGGTTCCTTGCTGCTGGCTTCGTAGGGCGTGAGGCCACGGTGGGTCTTGAGACGGTCGTGGACCTCTTACGAGATCGGCGAGATCGGATACGTGGCTGCGAGATCGAGGGGACGATCCAGCGCAAGACCAGGATTCACCCGCTGAACTCGGTCAGGGCGCTGAACGTGGGTCACGATGCCGGCCTGCCTTCGCGCGGTTTGTGGGCGTCCGAGCCGGATACTCAGCATCGTGAGATCGAACTGGCTCGAGAATACCGTGCAGACCGATGATGTTTTCGGCGTCGGCCTGCGCTACATCGGCGATACCTTCGCGGACGCCCAGAATACGATCCGGGTGCCGGACTACGTCCTCACCGATGCTTCGATCCGCTACACCTATGACAGCTGGCGCTTCCAGGTTGCAGCCAACAATCTGTTCGACCGGGTCTATGTCGGGACCTGCGCGCTGCTCGCCGGCTGTACCGGCTGCAACTACGGTGATGGCCGCCGCATTACGGGCTCCGTGACCACTCGCTGGTAGATGTCGCCGCAGGCTCGAAGCGCCCAAGCTCCAGGCCAGCATGAACCGATCCGTCGCGCGCGCGGTTGGCGCGCGAAAGGAGGAAGGTTCATGGCCACGAAGATTGTGCTGATCAAGGCTGCGCTTGCCTTGGTTCTGCCGCTCGCCATCATCGGGACGCGATTGGCGCGAGCGGAAAGCCCGGCTCAGACCGGGACGGGCGGTGGAGCCCTGTCCACCACGACCGCACCCAACACGTCGAGCGTCGGGCGGACCAAGCCCCCGGGCAGTACCGCGGGGCCTGAGATGTCCGGCGAACCGGAACGCCGCACGCCGCAGCAGAAGAAGGATTCGGAGATCACCAGCGGGATCTGCAACGGCTGCAATTGAAACACCCGAGCAACATCGAACGCTCAAGCTTGTCGTGCCGTCCCCTGCCCGCCCCCATGCGAGGGATGGCCGGCGAACCGGGTTCGCGTCCCTCGTTCACGCGGCCCGGTTCGCCGTTCCGTCATCGTCCAAGGCGGGATGGCGAGGGGTATGGAACATCCGATCGCGCGGATGAGACATCTCGCGCAGATGAGATGTCGGCGCGATCGGGCGTGGCGCGCTTAGCGGCTTCCGCGCTGGGCGAGCACGGCCGGGACCGTGCGGACCAGGATCGAAAGATCGCGTGAGAACGACCAGTCCAGGGCGTAGGCAAGGTCCATCTCGACCCGCTCGGCATAGGAGCAGTTGCTGCGACCGGAGACCTGCCACAGTCCGGTGACGCCGGGCGTGACCGAGAAGCAGGTTTGGAAGGCGGCGCCATAACGGGCAACCTCTGCCTGCACGATGGGCCGGGGACCGACCAAGCTCATCTCGCCCTTCAGAACGTTGATCAGCTGGGGCAACTCGTCGAGGCTGGTCTTGCGGAGTATATGACCGAGCGGGGTGATCCGCGGATCGTTCGTGAGCTTGTGGGTTGCGTCCCATTCCGCACGTGCAGAGCGGCTTTGCGCAAGATGCTCCTGAAGCAGGGCATCACCATTGGCCATCATCGACCGGATCTTGAGGCAATCGAAGGTCCGTCCGCCAAGGCCGATGCGGCGGTGACGGAAGATGGGCGATTTACCATCTTGAGCCCAGACCGCGACCAGAAGAACGGCCATCAGCGGAAGCAGAAGGAACAGGGTGATCAGGGCGATCGAGACATCCACACTGCGCTTTGCCGCCAAACCGATGTGACGAGACTGGGTCTGGCTGAGAGGAAACGCAAGGTTCGATTGTTCTGCCGCCACGTAATCATCCCGTTTCATATCGGTGTCCTTTCGAACAGCAGTTAATCAGATGTTGGCCAATTTCAGCGAAATTCGTGCCACATCGAATTTAGGAATTTCGCGCCATTTTTGGACGTTCGGGAGCGCTGTTGCGGGTGCCATAGCAGAAACACGCCGATGGCCGCACCATAAAAAAATACGTGCAGGCGTATTTTGGGACAGAGAGGCAATGTCAGAGCAGGTGATGAACAATGGTGCCACTTTTTATACCGAGACGGCTTACGATCGACAGTTTTGATTGACTGTTCGATTGCTTTCGATGGCCGAATCTCTGTTGTAACGATAATGGGTTAGAAGGGTGTCATTTGATCAAATGCGGCGCTGTCGGTGTGCTTGTTCATAGGCGTTGAGGGGAAATCGATTTTCTACGTACGATAACGAGAACGCAGTGTCAGACAAACGCGGCGAAATCCTGTCACGTCTCTCGTGATCTCCATCAACCTTGCCGCTCGTAGCGATCCACCCAGGCTGGAAGAGCCTGATGCTCAGCGAGGCTGAAGGACCGGATGGAAAGTGCCGGTTCCGCCCGCCGGGGCCTCGAACAAGCGTTGTGGGTTCCATCCCACGGGCTCCGGCACCACTAAATCCGGGCGTCGTGCGTTCCCCACCGAACTCACCGGACCCGCCGCGCGCGGCGCGGCCCGTTCGCGATGCCGAATACGATGAAACCGTGCAGAACCCGGGTGCGACGCCGAGGATGTACTCATTCATCTACCCTTGGAGCCTGTGCAGCCATAGCGTCTCACCAGCTCCCCGGACCTGCTCGAGACGCATCGGATTCCGCCCCGAAACGTCGAAGGTGTCCGAACGGTTCCAGCAAAATTGACAGGGTAAATGAAGCTATGGCCAGCGCTGTGGTGATCGGTGCCTCCGGGGGGCTCGGCCGCGCGCTCGTCGGCGCTCTCGCGCTGGGTGGGGAGCACGCTAGCGTCTTCGCCCTGTCCCGTGCGGGAGCCGCCCTGGGGGACGTCGTCCCCGAACCGGTCCGCTACGGCTGCGTGGATGTGACCAACGAGGCCTCGATTGCTGCCGCGGCCGAGCGCGTGGCGCGCTGCGGGCCGGTTGGGCTCGTCATCGTCGCCACGGGCCTCCTGCATCAGAGTGGACTGGTACCCGAGAAGGCGATCCGCACCCTCGACCCGGCCGCCATGGCGACGGTATTCGCCGTCAACACCATCGGTCCTGCCCTGGTGGCCAAGCACTTCCTGCCGCTGTTGCCCCGGAGCGGACGCAGCGTCTTCGCCGCCCTGTCGGCGCGGGTAGGGTCGATCGACGACAATCGCCTGGGCGGCTGGTACGCCTATCGTGCCTCGAAGGCGGCGCTGAACCAGATCCTCCGGACCCTGTCCATCGAGGCGAAGCGCACCCATCCCGACGCGATCGTGGCCGGCCTCCATCCCGGAACGGTGGCGACCGGCCTGTCCCGGCCGTTCCGGCCCGATGCCGGGGCTCCGGGTCTGTTCACGCCGGAGGCTAGCGCGGCCCACCTCCTGGCGGTGCTCGACGGGTTGAATCCCCCGGATTCGGGCGGCGTCTTTGCCTGGGACGGGCAACGGATTCCCGCCTGACTGGGGCGCGCGTCGCGGCGCCATTCCGTCCGGCAGGAGCGGCTCAGGTGGATCGGGTCCCGGTGTGCAGGGCGCGGTGCAGGGACCGGATGATCTCGGCCCCGTCGCAGGGCTTCTTGAGGAAGTCGCTGGCGCCGGCCGCCAGAAGGGTGTCGCGGAGGCGGTTGGTGGGGAACGCCGTCATGAAGATCACCGGCACGGTCGAGCCGCGGGCGAGCAGGCCCTGGTACAATTCCAGGCCCGACATTCCAGGCATCTGCACGTCGGTGAGGACGCAGTCGGGCACCGGCGCGTCGTGGCATTCGAGGAAGGCGCGGCCGGAGGTGTAGATGCGGGCGGTGTAGCCGAGGGAGCGAACCAGGCTTCCGGTGGCGATCCGCACCTCCTCGTCATCGTCCACGATGGCGATCACCGGCACTGCTGGCATGGCTTGACCCCGGGGTTTGCTGCCCGGTCACGGCGATCCGGAGGCGTTGGCCCATGCTCTGATATGGGCTTCGGCATCGCCGCTGGGAATCATACGGAGGTTTGCCGTCAGGCCGGGGGCTCGCCCTCCATCCTCGGGGACTGTCGCGGCGACAGCAATGACGCTCCCGGTCGATCTCGGCCCGGCGAGATGCCGAGGGCTTCCGCGCTGCGGACCAGATCGGCCAGCGACCGCGCCTTCATCTTGCGCATGACTTGGCCCCGATGGATCTTCACCGTGATCTCGCTGAGCCCGAGATTGCCCGCGACCTGCTTGTTGAGCAAACCGGCGGTGACCTGCGCCATCACTTCGCGCTCGCGCGGCGTCAAGGTCGCGTAATCGCCTTTCAGGCCGTCCAGGGCCGCGTGGGCGCTGCGCTGATGCGAATCGCGCGCGAGGGCGGCTGCGATTGCGTCGAGCAGGTCCTGCTCGCGGAAGGGCTTGGCCAGGAAATCCACCGCTCCGGCCTTCATCGCTCGCACCGACATCGGGATGTCGCCGTGCCCGGTCATCAGGATGATCGGCAGGTCGATCCCGAGCGCGCTTATCTGATCCTGGAAGTCGAGGCCGCTCACCCCCGGCAACCGGACGTCGACCACGAGGCAGCCCCCGCCCGGTGGGCGTGGCGCGGCGAGGAAATCCGTCACCGAGCCGAAGCTGAGGCAGGGCAGGTCGACCGAGCGCAGGAGGCCCGAGAGTGCGCCCCGGAGATCGCTGTCGTCGTCCACCACGAACACCGTGGGGGGCGCGGCCGTAGGGCGGGCGGGTTCCGTTGCGCCGTTGCGTCTCATGAACGCCTCCCGGGCGTCGTGGGGATCGTGAAGTGGAAGGCGGCGCCTGGCCCCTCGTGGCCGGAGACCCAGAGGCGACCGCCATGGGCCTCGATGGTCGAGCGGCAGATCGCCAGCCCCATGCCCATCCCGTCGGGCTTGGTGGTGAAGAAGGGTCGGAACACCTGCTCGACGACCTCATCCGGGATGCCCGCGCCATTGTCCGCCACGGTGACGCGGACCGCCGCCGCGTCCGCTGCGACTCGGAGGATGAGACGACGGGGACGGTCGTCGACCGTCGCCATGGCCTGCACGGCATTGATCATCAGGTTGATCAGCACCTGCTGCACCTGCACCCGGTCGCCCAGGATGGCGGGCAGGTCGGATGCCAGCTCTCGCATCAGGCGCACGCCGCTGCGCGCCAATTCACGCTCCAGCAACTGGGCCGATTCATCGATCATCTCGCGCAGGTCGATCCAGTCGCGCGGGGGCGGTGCCTTGGCCAGGAAGGTGCGGATGCGGGACACGATCTCGCCCGCGCGCGTCCCGCTTGCCACGACCCGGCGCAGGGCCGATGCGGCTTCCATCAGGTCTGGAACATCCCGTCGAAGCCAGCGCAGGGCCGCCTCGGCATTGGTGACGATCGCCGCCAGGGGCTGGTTCACCTCGTGGGCGATCGAGGCAGTCAGTTCGCCGAGCGTGGTGACGCGCGCGGCGTGAGCCAGCTCGGCCTGGACGGCGAGGAGTGCTTCCTGGGCTTGCTTGCGCTCGGTGATGTCGACCGCGAAGACCAGCACGCACTCGAACCCGCCGGGCTCGGAGGGGAAGGTGATGCCGAACAGGATCGGCACCCGTGCGCCCGACAGCGTCCGGATCGCCGTCTCGCCCTCGAAGAACGCGTCGCCGCGCGCGAGTGCGGCCAGGGAAGCGGCGAAGGTCGGCTCGTCGTCGGGCAGGTACGCGTCGAGGGTGCGGGGGGGCGCCGCTTCCTCCCCGGCTCCGATCAGGCGCCGCATCTCCGCGTTCGCCTCGACGATGGTGACGCTGCGGCGCAGGGTGCGAACCATCTCGGGATGCCCGTCGAGATAGGTCCCGAGCGTTGCGCGCGTCTCGGCCGGGAGCGCATCGAGGGCCGCCCGGACCGCTCGCCAATCCTGCTGCAGGATCGAGACCCGCGCGCTGTCGAAGATGGTGCGGTAGCGACGCTCGCTCTGCACCAGGGCTGCGTGTGCGCGGCGGCGCTCCGTGATGTCGGTATTGGTCTCCAGGATCGCGACCGGCTCGCCGCGCGCATCGCGCTGGAGCGACCAGCGGCTCTCGACCACCACCTTGGCCCCCGACCGGACGGACTGGACCAGCTCGCCCTCCCATCGCCCGGTTCGCATCAATTCGGCCCGGATCGCCGCCTCCCCGTCCGGGAAGACGGTGCGCAGCAGCGCGTGGACCCGCCGGCCCCGAACCTCGTCCCGGCGCCAGCCGTAGAGATCCTCCGCCGCCCGGTTCCAGAACGTCGCGATCCCGCTCGGCGCGCGCACGAAGATCGGGTCGTGGGTGAGTTCGAGCAGTTCGGCCTGCTCGGCCAGGATGGTGGCGGTCGCCTGGTTGCGCAGCACCAGCAGAGTGCTCACCCCGATCGCCGCGAGGCTGACGAACGCGCGCAGCAATGCGGAATCGCGGTCGAGCGGGTCGTGCGACAGCAGGTAGGCCACCGCCGTCAGCATCAGGCAGCCGATCGCCACCCGGATGACGCCATTCCGCTCGAAGGCCCGCGCCGCCATCAGCACGACGACGACGTAGAGGACGGCCACCGCCCCCTCCAGCGGGGTGAACGCATCGATGAGGAACAGCGCCGCCGCACAGCCGAGCGCGAGCGCGCCGAGGCCTCTCAGGCGTCCGCGGCCTTCGTCGCCGGTGCCGAGAGCGGATGGACCGGCTACGAGGCGCGCGTCCATCGAAACTTCGCGCGCCTGCTTGGGACGAGCGTGCATCTCCGTCGGCTCGGGACGGCCGACGACAGCCGGGCTCGACGCACAACCTTCACGGCACACGCCTCCGCGCCCTTCGGCGCGCCGCCTCTCGGGTCTGCGTCCGCATGCGTTCGCTCCGTTCCTCCCGGGCTTGCCGGGACCGGCAGCCGACCCCCTGTCCTCGATCCTGACAGGACTGCGAATCTTGCATGTTCCGCTTGCAGATTGGACGATCCAATCCCTGTGTCCGGGCGCGTTCCGCGTCGGATCACCCCACGCCTCGATGGGGGCGGCTCCGTACAAAACGACGCGCGATCGGACAAGCGCGACGCGACGCCGTCGTCCAGCCTCGCTCGCACCGACCCGGCGGGACGGCGCGCGGATCAGGCGTGGCCCGAGCGCCCCACCGGATCTAAAATACCGCGTTCGAAGACACGGAGTGCGCTGACGTGACCGACACGAATTCGGCGCCCCAAGATTCGGCGCCCCAAGATTCGGCGCCTACGAATGTGGCACCGGACGCCGGGGGCGACGATCGCTCCGCGCAGACCTTTCCCCACCTGATCGCGGAAATGGCGCAGCGGGTGGCCGCCTATGGCACCGAGGAGATCCTTGCGGCCGGGACGCTGCTGTTCTCGCGCGGCCAGCGCAGCGTGGACTTCTTCCTGGTCCTCTCGGGTCAGGTCGACATGTTCGAGACCGATCATGCGGGGGCCGCCACAGTGTTCACCGTGCACACCGCCCGCCAGTTCACCGGCGAGCTCGATCTGCTCAACGATCGCGAGATCCTGGTTTCGGGCCGGGCCGCCGTGGAGACGCGGGTGGTCCGCATCCCGCGCAGCGACTTCCGCCGCCTGGTGACGGCGGAGCCAGATATCGGCGAGATCATCATGCGGGCGTTCATCCTGCGCCGGGTCGGACTGATCCGGCACGGACGGGGTGGCGTGGTGCTGATCGGCCTTGGCCATCACCGTGAAACGTTGCGTCTCGAACGCTTCCTCGTTCGCAACGCCTATCCCCACCGCATTCTCGACATCGCCCTCGACCCCGAGGCCCGGCACGCCCTCCAGGGGTTCGGCCTCACGGCAGCCGACCTGCCGGTGGTGATCGCCCCGGGCGAGGCCGTGCTGCGCAATCCCTCGAACGCGGCCCTGGCGGATGCGCTCGGCCTGACCGAAGCCCTCGACCCGGGCCGCATCTACGACGTGGCGGTGATCGGCGCCGGTCCGGCGGGCCTCGCGGCCGCCGTCTATGCTGCCTCAGAGGGACTCGACACCATCGTGATCGAGGGGATGGCCCCGGGCGGGCAGGCCGGGACCTCCTCGAAAATCGAAAACTATCTGGGTTTTCCCACCGGCATCTCGGGCCAGGCGCTCGCCGGTCGGGCCCAGGTCCAGGCGCAGAAATTCGGGGCGCGGCTCGCGATCTCCCGCATGGCGGCGCAGCTCGATTGCGGCGGTTCGGCCTTCCGGGTGGTCCTGGAGGACGGCGGAAGCGTTCCGGTCCGTGCGGTCATCGCTGCCACGGGGGCGCGCTATCGCCGGCTGGACTTGCCGCGCTACGCCCATTTCGAGGGCCAGGGCATTCATTACGCCGCCACGGCCATGGAGGCGCAGCTCTGTACGGGCGCCGAGGTGATCGTGGTCGGCGGCGGGAACTCGGCCGGTCAGGCCGCGATGTTCCTGTCCCGCACCGTGGCGCACGTCCATCTCCTGGTGCGGGCGGACGGGCTGGCCGCCACCATGTCGGACTATCTCGTGCGTCGGATCGCGTCGTCGCCGCGCATAACCCTGCATACCCGGACCGAGATCGAGGCGCTGCACGGCGACGATACGCTGACGTCGGTGACGTGGCGCGCCCGGTCGACCGGCCTCGGCGAGACCCGGCCGATCGGGAACATCTTTGTCATGATCGGCGCGGTGCCGAACACCGGATGGCTGGCGGAGTGCCTCGCCCTCGATCCGAAGGGCTTCGTGCCGACGGGGATGAACCGGGACGGGCTACCGGCCACGTCGCCCTACGCCACCGTCGTGCCCGGCCTCTACGCCGTCGGCGACGTCCGGGCGGGCTCGGTGAAGCGGGTCGCCTCCGGCGTCGGCGAGGGCTCGGTGGTTGTCCAGGCGGTCCACGCCTTCCTACATCCGGATCCCTGACTCGCTTCCCGTCACGGGTGGGTGCGCAGGAGGCCGTGATGGCGGCGCGGGGCGCCCTCCCCCCGATCCTGTGTCGCCGGGGTTCGGGCGGTCTGGCCCCCCGGTGCCCCGGCGGCGGCGAGTCCCGCCGGGGGTGTGTAGGTCTGGGCGAAGGGTGCCGTCGACCCGAGGGCCAGGGCGGCTGCGAGGAAGGGCCGGACGAGCAGGTTCATGGTCGGTCTCCCTGGAGATGCCGCGCGGCGGCGGGCCGGACTGGACGGGAGTCAGAAGGCGGGGCCGCCGGACGTCGTGCCGAAATTCGGGACCGCATGATTGGTCTCGTCGGCGTTGCCGCCCTTGGCCGAGCTGTCGAGGCTCCGGCCGGCCTGCGGCGCCCTGTCGGTCGGGAGCGAACCGGTCGTGGCGATATCGGCGCCCTGAAGGGTGGCGACCGGGTGATGCATGGGCGTCGCGAAGGCGGGGACGACGAGGCCGAGCTGGAGAACCGCGAGGGTGGCGAGCTGCTTGATCATGGGATGTCTCCGGTTGGATGGTGGTTCCGAGGGCGATCCGTGGACTGAACACTTCGTGTCGCCAGTCCTCGGTTCGTGATCACATCTTAGCCAACCCGGAGAGGCATGATATTATACAGCGGATCATCGCTGTGATCCCTTGGGTCGACGCCATTATACCAAGGTTTGTATATCAAGTATTCGTCTTTTCAGATTCCGCCTCGAAACATGCATGAAACGCGATTCGTGGTCGGTGGGGATCTGCGCCATGGCTTTCGCCCCGTAGCAACAGCCTGTCGCCGCTTAGCAACAGCGTGTCCTTTTACAAATCATCGACGCGCATCCGGGGTCGCCCGGACCGTGTGCGGCCAAGCTCATCGGTGGTACACCAGCTTTGGTCCTGTCGGCCGGGCGATTCGCCTGCGACGTGTGCCCAGGAAGCAGACCGTGCCGAAAAACGCTGGTATTTCAGGCCTCTCGACCTTCGCGGATGCCGGACCGACGCGCCTCCAGACCCGATTCGCGGCGGTCGTCTCTCTGGCTTTCGGTGTCCTGACCCTCGCGCTCCTGCCCATCGCGGCCGATCCCATCGGGGCGATGCCGGGCTTCGTTCCCAGTTATCAGGCTGCGCTGATCACGGTCTACGCCGTCACCACATGCCTGTTCTTCGCGCAGTTCAGGCGGACCCGCTCGGTGCCGCTCCTGGTACTGGCTGCCGGCAGCCTCTGCACCACCGAGATCGTCGCGATACAGCTCCTGACCTTTCCGGGCCTGTTCGGCCCGGGGCGCATCATCGGGTCCGGTCCCGGCACCACGACCTGGCTCTGGACCCTGTGGCATCTCGCGCCGCCGCTCTTCGCCCTTCCGTATGCGATCATGGAGGGCGATCAGCGCCCGCGCGCCGTGCCGAGCCATCGCGTCGCCCGGGTCGGCGGCCTAACAGCCCTGGCGGTGACGGCCGTCGTCGCCGCGCTGACCTGGATCATCACCGACTATGTCGATTACCTGCCGCGCAGCGTCGAGGGCGACAAGTACTGGCTTCTGACAACCTCCGGCATCGGCCCCGGAGTCGTTGTCCTGACCGTTGCGGCGCTGGCCACCCTGTGCTGGACGACGCGCCTGCGCAGCGTGCTCCAGCTCTGGCTCGCGGTTTCGCTGCTGCTCCTCGTGCTCGACAACCTGATCACCCTCGTGGGGGCGGCGCGCGGCACGGTGGGCTGGATCGCCGGGCGGCTCGAGGCCCTGATGGCCGGGATCATCGTCCTCGGGGTCTATCTGCGCGAGGTCGACATTCTGTACGGCGCGGCCGAATCGGCGGCCGAGGCGAGCGAGCGCCAGCGGGCGGAACTCGAGATCGCACGCGACAACTTCGCGGTGGCGCTTGAGGCCGCCGACATGGGTGACTGGACCCTCGATCTCGCTACCGGACAGGCCCGGCGCACCCTGCGCCACGACCGCATCTTCGGCTACGACAGTCTCTTGCCGCGCTGGGGCCTCGCCGACTTCATCGGCCATGTGGTGACCGAGGACCGCGCCCTGGTGGAGGCCGCCCTGGCACGGGCCGAGGATGAGTCCACGCTCTGCTTCCAGTGCCGGATCACCCGAGCCGGCGATGGCGCCGAGCGCTGGATCGACGTGCGCGGCCGCCTCTATCGCGGCGCCGACGGCCGTCCCGCCACCCTGGCGGGGGTGGTCATCGACACCACCGATCGGCGCGAGGCCGAGCAGCGCCTGAATCAGTCGCAGAAGATGGAGGCGATCGGCCAACTCACCGGCGGTGTCGCCCACGACTTCAACAACCTCCTGACGGTGATCGTCGGCAATCTCGACATGATCGTGCGCCGACCGGACAACGCGCAGCGCGTCGAGCGCCTCGCGACCTCGGCGATGACCGCGGCGCGACGCGGGGCCGAGGTCACCGAGAAACTGCTATCGTTCTCGCGGCGGCAGGTGCTGCGGCCCGAGACCGTGAATCCCAACCATCTGCTGAAGGACTTCCAGGGCCTGCTTCAGCGCGCGGTCGGCGAGACCGTGGCTCTGATCCTCGACCTCGACGCGGCTCTCGATCCGGTCCGCCTCGATCCCGGCCAGTTCGAGAGCGCCATCCTCAACCTCGCGGTCAATGCGCGCGATGCCATGCCGGGCGGTGGCACCCTGACGATCCGGACCCAGAACCTCGCCGTGACGCCGGAGCGCCGCGGCGCCCTGTCCGACCTGACGCCGGGAAACTATGTCCGCGTTTGCGTCATCGATACCGGCCTCGGCATGGATGCGGCCACAGCCGCGCGGGTGTTCGAGCCGTTCTTCACCACCAAGGATGTCGGAAAGGGCACCGGCCTCGGCCTGAGCCAGGTCTACGGTTTCGCCCGCCAGGGCGGCGGTCAGGTCCGCGTCACGAGCGCGCCCGGCCAGGGCACCACCATCACCATCGACCTGCCGCGCTCGGCCGAGCCCGCAATCGCGAGCCTGCGCACCGACGCACTCCTGCCTCTGCGCCGGGCGGTGGAGGGCGAGGTCGTTCTGGTGGTCGAGGACGAGGCGGCCGTTCTGGAGATGGCGGTCGAGAGCCTGTCCGAACTCGGCTACCGCACCCTCACCGCCACGCATGCGGCCGAGGCGCTGGACCGCCTGAAGGGGCCGGAGCGGATCGACATCCTGTTCTCGGACGTGGTGATGCCGGGTGGCATGAACGGGGTTGAACTCGCCACCCATGCCCGGACGCTGCGTTCCGGCCTGCGGGTGCTGCTCGCCTCCGGCTATACCGGCTCGGCGCTCGGCGAGCAGGGTGTCCCCGTGGACTTGCCGCTCCTCAACAAGCCGTATCGGCGCGAGGATCTCGCCGACAAGCTACGTCTGGTGATGGGCGGGCGCTGACACCCGTCGGGGTTCGTCAGCGCCGCGTCACGCGTGTCAGGGCTTGGGCAGCATCCGGTCGCTGATGATGCGTCGCTGGATTTCGCTGGTGCCCTCGAAGATCGTGGTCAGCCGCGCGTCGCGCCAGTAGCGCTCGACCCGGCGCTCCGTGGTGTAGCCGTTGCCGCCATGGAGCTGCATCGCCTGGTTGGTCACCCGCACGGCCATCTCGGTACAGACGAGTTTGACCATCGCCGATTCGCTCTCCGCCGGTTCGCCGGCATCGAGCAGATGCGCGACCTGGTTCCAGAAGGCGCGTGCTTGCGCGATATCGGCCGCCATGTCGGCGAGCGCGAAGCGCAGGGCCTGGAAATCGCCGATCGGGTGACCGAACTGCTCACGCTCCTGCAGGTAGGCCTGGGTGTCCTTCAGCGCCGCCCGGGCGACGCCGACCGCGCGGGCCGCCGTGTGCACCCGCGCGATGTTGAGGCCGCGCTGGACCGAGGCGAAGCCACCCGAATCCGCATCCGCGCCCTGGTCTCCGTAGAGCCCGGTCAGACGGTCGCTCTCCGGCACCCGCACGCCGTCGAGATCGAGTTCGAAGGTCAGGAAGCCGTGATATCCGATCTTGTCGATCACCCGTCCGGTCATCCCGGGCGGGAAGGTCCCGGGCTCCTTGACCACCAGGAAAGGCTCCAAACCGGCCGAGCGCGGCTCGCCGGGCTCCGGGTCGCGGGTACGGGCCAGAACCTCGACGAAGTCCGCCGCCTTGGCGAAGCCCGCCCAGCGCTTGGTTCCCGTGAGGACCCAGGTGTCGCCGTCGCGCACCGCCCGGGTCTGCACGCCGGCCAGATCGGAGCCCGCCGTCGGCTCGGACAGCGCGATGCTGCCGATCCACTGACCCCGGGCGGATTTCTCGAGGAGGCTCCGGCGCCGCTCCGGATCGAGAGTCTGGGTGCCGAGACCCTGGCCGCGAGCCAGGATGCTGCCGACCGAGAGCCAGGCGCGGGCCAGTTCCTCGGATACCAGGCAGTACTCGAACACCCCGAGGCCGAGGCCGCCCTGCTCGGCCGGAATGGTGATGCCGAACCAGCCCTTGGCCGCCATCCGGTCGATGAGGGTCCGCGGCATCTCCGCCTTCTGCGGGTCGAGTTCGTCGGCCAGTGGCATGACGACGTCTCTGGCGAAGGCCCGCGCCTCCGCCTGGAGCGCCGCGCGCGCCTCGGTGCGCCACGGCGGCAGCAGGTCCGGCGGAGAAGGGTCCACGCGATCGGGCTTGGCCATCCTGTTCCCCCCTCGGTTGCATGGGTTCGACCGGTCCCCGTCTTCCGGGTTCCTGCCGGGTTCCTGCCTTCTGTGCGGGGAAGCTAGAGCGATCCGGTCCGATGTCGACCGCTGGCGCAGGCCTCCCGGTCGCCGGGGGCCGGGCCCGCCGATGAGGCGGGGGGAGCGAGGCCCTGCGGATCGTGGTTCGTACGGCTCACGGATAGGCCGGATTACGCGATGCGACGGATCGCGCAATGTTATGTACCCGACACAACGGAGTGCGTTGCGCCTGCCGGCCGATCCGCGTAGGCACCGCATTCCGGGTCGGCACGGCGGGGCTGTCAGCAGGGAGCGAATGTCTTGAGCCTGACCTTAGAATCGCCACCGGCCGAGGCCCTGACGGCCTGCGACCGAGAGCCGATTCACCGGCTCGGGACGATCCAGCCTCACGGGTTCCTCATCGCTTTCCGGATTGCCGACGGTCGGATCGTCGAGGCGAGCGCCAATGTGCCGGGCGGGATCGAACGGGTGCTCGGACGCCGCTTCGCCGAAGTCTTCCCGAGCCTGGACGGGCTTCTGCCGCGGGATTTTGGCGAGAGCGCGCGCGACGGCGCGCAATATCTGCGCACCGTGACGCTGGAAACACCCGAAGGTCTCGGGGCCTACGATCTCGCGGTTCATTGTCCGGGCGATTTGGGTTCGGGCGATCCTGCTGCGGGCGATCCTGCTGCGAGCGATCTTGCCGTCCTCGAATTCGAGGCGGTCCCGAACGCGCTCGCCTCCGAGCACAGCCTGGACGCGCTCTATCCGCGCCTCAGCCGCTTCGTCGAGGGCCTGCACGAGGCCGCCTCGGTGGCGGAGCTGTGCGATCTCGTGGCGGTCGACATCCGCCACATCACGGGCTTCGACCGAACCCTGGTCTACCGGTTCGATCGCGACTGGCACGGTACCGTCATCGCCGAGGACGGGAACGGCGCCCTGCCCTCCTATCTCGACCTGCGCTTCCCCGCGACCGACATTCCGGCCCAGGCGCGGGAACTCTACCGTCGCAATCGCCTGCGGATCATCCCGGATGCGGGCTATCGGCCGGTGCCGATCCTGCGGGAGGCCGCGCTCGCCGACGCTGAGCCCCTCGACCTCAGCCAGTCGATCCTGCGCAGCGTCTCGCCGGTGCATGTCGAATATATGCGCAACATGGGCACGATGGCCTCGATGTCGGTGTCGATCCTGGTCGACGGTGCGCTCTGGGGCCTGATCTCCTGCCACAATCGCGAGGCCCGCCGGGTGCCTCTTCAGGCCCGCAACGCCTGCGACTTCCTCACCCGCATCTTCGCGCTGCAGCTCGCCGCCAAGGAGCGCGGTGCCGAGGCCGAGCAGCGCCTGCGGCTGGGGGCGATCCAGGCCCAGCTGCTGGGCTATATGGCGGAGGAGGAGAACTTCGTCGACGGCCTGCTGCAGCATCCCGACGACGTGCTGGCCCTGGCCGGCGCCTCCGGAGCGGCGGTGATCACCTCCGACAGCTGCCGGCTGATTGGGGCGACCCCGCAGGAACCCGAGGTTCGGGCGATCTACCAGTGGTTGTCCAGCGGCCCCGGCGGTGCGGATCTCGTCGTCACCGACTTCCTCGGCGAGGCCTATCCTCCGGCGCGGGCCTTCGCCGCGCGGGCAAGCGGCCTCCTGGCGATCTCGATCTCGCAGAAATACGCCAGCTACGTGTTGTGGTTCAGGCCGGAGGTGGTGCGCACCGTCAAGTGGGGCGGTGATCCCACCAAGGCGGCGGTGCCTGATCCGGCCGGTGGGCCGCAGCGCCTGCACCCGCGCAAATCCTTCGAGACCTGGAAAGAGACGCTGCAGGGCCGCTCCCTGCCCTGGTCCCGTGCCGAGACCGACGCAGTGAAGGATCTTCGGACCTCCGTGCTCGGCATCGTGCTGCGCCGGGCGGAGGAACTCGCCTCCCTCAGCGAGGAACTGCAGCGCTCCAATAAGGAGCTGGAGGCGTTCTCCTACTCGGTCAGCCACGATCTGCGCGCGCCCTTCCGGCACATCGTCGGCTATTCGGAGCTGCTGCGCTCGCGCGAGGGCAGCCGCCTGTCCGAGAAGGGCCGGCACTACATCGACACCATCGTGGAGGCCGCTTTCTCGGCCGGCACCCTGGTGGACAACCTGTTGCGCTTCTCGCAGATGGGCCGCAACGCCCTGAACCCGGTCACGGGCGACCTCAATGCCCTGGTCGAAGAGGTTCGCCGCTCGACCCTGCGGGACGCCGGACCGGACCGGACCATCCATTGGACGGTGGGGCCGCTCGGCCGGGTCCATGCCGACCCGGTGATGCTGCGCCTCGTCATCGAGAATCTGCTTTCGAACGCCATCAAGTACACCCGGCACCGGGCCGAGGCGACGATCGAGATCGGGCGCCTCGAGGCGCCGACGACCGGCCTCGATCCGGAAGGCGCCCCCTCCGGTCAGGCGGTGTTCTTCGTCCGCGACAACGGCGTCGGGTTCGACATGGCCTATGTCGGCAAGCTGTTCGGCGTGTTCCAGCGCCTTCACCGGGTCGAAGAGTTCGAGGGGACTGGCATCGGCCTTGCCAACGTCCGCCGCATCGTCGAGCGCCACGGCGGCCGCACCTGGGCCGAGGGTGCGGTGGATGCTGGCGCGACTTTCTACTTCACCCTTCCGACACCGACTCCGGTCCCCAATCCGAATGCCGGGGGCAGGTCCCGTTCGCCGAGGAATTCGAGGGAAGCACGCTGAGCCATGGCGGACCTGAAGCCGATCCTCCTCGTCGAGGACAATCCCAACGACATCGAACTCACCCTCGCGGCGCTGGAGAAGAGCCAGCTCGCCAATGAGATCGTCATCTGTCGCGACGGTGCCGAGGCCCTGGATTTTCTGTACCGCCGCGGCGCCTACGAGATGCGGGACAGCCGTGATCCTGCGGTGGTGCTTCTCGACCTCAAGCTGCCGAAGGTGGACGGCCTGGAGGTCCTGGCCCAGGTCAAGGGCGATATCCGAACCCGCGCGATCCCGGTGGTGATGCTCACATCCTCGCGCGAGGAGACTGATCTGGTGCGGTCCTACGATCTCGGCGTGAACGCTTTCGTGGTCAAGCCTGTTGGGTTCACGGAATTCTTCGAGGCGATCCAGGATCTCGGCGTGTTCTGGGCGGTGCTGAACGAGCCGCCGCCGCACCGTGGAGGAGGATGGCCATCGAACACGTGACGCAGCGTGATCCGGATCGGGAGATGCAGGACGGCTTCGGATCGGAGCCGTTGAGAATCCTTCTCCTGGAAGACAGCGACCTCGACACGGAACTGCTCGGCGCGGTGCTCGACGATCTGGGCCACCCCTACGACCTCGACCGGGTGATGACCGCGGCCGACTTCACCACTGCGGCCGACCGGTGCGAGCACCACCTCATCCTGGCCGATTACGTGTTGCCGACCTTCGACGGCCTCAGCGCCCTGGCGATCGCCCGCGCCCGCTGCCCCGGAATCCCGTTCGTGTTCGTATCCGGGACGCTCGGTGAGGATGTCGCTGTGGAGGCCCTGAAGCGCGGGGCCACCGATTACGTCACCAAACAGCGCCTCGACCGCCTGCCCCGCACCATCATGCGGGCGCTCGCCGAGGCGCGCGCCTATGCCGAGCGTGAGCGCGCCCTGCGCGACCTGCGCCACCTCAACGAGACCCTGGAGGCGCGGGTCGAGGCCCGGACCAGCGAACTCGCGGCCAGCAATGCCGAGCTGCATCGCCAGATCGTCGAGCGCGAGCGGGTCGAGGAAGCCCTGCGGCAGGCCCAACGCCTGGAGGCGGTCGGGCAGCTCACCAGCGGCGTTGCCCACGACTTCAACAATCTCCTCACGGTGATCTCCGGCAACATCGCCTTCCTGGAGCGGGTGGTGAACGACGAGCGCTCGCAGCGCCGCCTGACGATGATGCGCGGAGCCGCCGACCGGGGCGCTCGCCTCACCGCCCAGCTCCTCGCCTTCTCGCGGCGGCAGCGTCTCGAGCCGACGCCGGTGGAGCTGAACCAGACCGTCTCCTCCATGCGCGACCTGCTTCAGAGCTCGATCGGCGGGGCGGTACGGATCGAGATGACGCTGCAATCCGACCTGTGGTCGGCCCTCGTCGATGCGACGCAGATCGAACTCGTGATCCTGAATCTCGCGATCAACGCCCGCGATGCCATGGCGGTGGGCGGTTGCCTCACCATCGAGACCGCCAATGTCAGCCTGACCCCGGCTCCGACCCGCGCCGAGGAGCCGGCCCCCGGCGAGTACGTGATGCTGGCGGTGAGCGACACCGGCACCGGCATCGCCCCCGAGGTCCTGGCCCGAGTCTTCGAGCCGTTCTTCACCACAAAGGCGGTCGACAAGGGCTCGGGCCTCGGCCTCGCTCAGGTCTACGGCTTCGTCAAGCAGTCCGGCGGCGGCGTCCGCATCGACACTCGGCTTGGCGAGGGAACGTCCGTCCGGGTCTACCTTCCGCGTGCCGAGGGCGGGTCCGACGCCGCCGAGAGTCCGGCTCCGGGGATCGACTGCGCCGCGCAGCGCAGCGCAGGGGACCGGCCCGTGGTGCTGGTGGTCGACGACGACAGCGCGGTCCGCGAGGTCACCACCACCATCCTGTTCGAGGCCGGCTATCAGGTCCGCGAGGCGGGCTCCGGCCTCGCCGCCCTCGCCTCCCTGGAGGGGGATCCCTGCGTCGACCTGATCGTGCTCGACTTCGCCATGCCGGGCATGAACGGCGCCGAGGCGGCCTGCGAGATCCGGCGGCGCTGGCCGCACCTTCCGGTGATGTTCGTGACCGGCTACGCCGACACCACCGCCCTGATGCAGGCGGGCGAGGTCGGCGCCGACCGCATCGTCCAGAAGCCGTTCCAGGACGGCGAACTCCACCGCAAGGCGGCGGCGATCCTGGCCGGCAGGCCCGCCCCGGCGGCCCTGCGGCTCGTCTCGAGCCGCAACTCGGCCCGAAAGCCCATCCGGTAAGTCATCAGGCGCGTTCAAGCCTTCGGACGAGAATCATGACGGCTGCGGCGTAGAGGAATGCTTGAGCCGAGGCTGGGGTCGCTTCGAGGGCCGTCTCTCCGCCCGCGTATCTGCCGCGTATCGAAGATGGGACCACGGCGCGCGCGGCTCTTCGTGCCCACAATTTCCGCTCCGCGCACCCAGATCCGCGAGGTTCAGTGGATGTCCACCCTCGTCAGTGCATCGCCCTGCGACGCCGGGGCGTTCGCCGGCATCCCGTCCGGCGGGGCGATGCCGGGATCGATGGGCCGGCGCGCGAGATCGACATCGTGCGCGGCGAGATCGACATCGTGCGCGGCAAGATCGGCGTCGTGGGCGGCGAGATCGGCTGGTGTGATCACCGCGCGGTCGATGGCCTCGCCCAGGGCGGCGGCCGAGAGGTGCAGGATCTCGCAGCGACGGTTGCTCACGATCCGACCGTTGCCGGGCGTCGACGGCGCGAGCAGGCGCGCGAAGCCGATGCCGGCGCCGGGTTCGAGCCGGCGGGAGGTGTGGCGCGGCGCCTCGGCCAGGAAGACCTCCCGGTCGGGTTCGTCCTGGATATGGCTCGCCAGGGCGAGGTGCAGCAGGCGCGGGTCGTCGGTCCGCGTGGCATAGCCGTGCGCCAGGGCGTAAGCGTAAGGCCCGAGATGACGGGCGGCGCGCTCCCCGATGACGGCGAGGGGCGCTGCGGCCATCTGGACGGTGCCGTGCTCGTCCGGCCCGTCATCCAGCAGACGGGCGAGCTGAGCGCGTTCCGCGTCGAGGCGCGCCTCGCGTTCCTCGCGCGCCGAGCCGCGCAGGAGGAGGGCCGCGCCGCCTCCCAGGGCGATCTCTTCGCTGGGACCGTAGCTCCGGCGTTCGCCGAAGGGCAACAGGCGGGCGACGAGATCCTGGGCGAGGCGCGGCAAGGGGGCGACGAGGCGCCCGTCGTCCCGAGGCGGAACGCCCCAGCCCGCCATCGCAATGCCCTTGCGGGATAGGGCATACCAGAGGCGGACCTGCAGGTTCGAGGCGATGTTGCTCCGCTCCAGGCATTCCAGCGTGTAGTAGCGGGCGCCGTAGCGCAGGAAGCCGCGTTCCGGATCGGGACCCACCAGGACCGCCGAGGGCGGAAACTCCAGGTGGATCTTCGGCACACCGCTGCGGAGCACATCCTCGGTCACGGCCAGCACATCCATCGGCGGGACGTGGGAGCGGACCGCGAAGAAGACCGTGTGTCGGGACGGCTGCCCACCGGGGACGATCTCCACGGCATCCGTCGTCAGCCCGTTATTGGGCAGGACGATGCGGGTGTTGTTGCTCGTCCTGAGGAACACCGAGCGCCACTTGAGTGCGACGACCTCGCCCTCGATCGGGCCCTTGAAGATGTAGTCGCCGACCCGGAGCTGGCGTTCGAGTTCGAGAGAGAGCCCGGTGAAGAGGTTGCCAAGGGTCGCCTGGAGAGCCAGGCCGAGGATCAGGGTGACGACGGCCGAGGTCGCCAGCAGACTGGTGACGTTGAGACCCAGGGCGTAATGCAGCCATCCCAGCGCGGTCGCTGCATAGATCACCATGGCCAGCATGGTGTGCAGCCGGTCGGAATGACTCCCCAGACGCGCGCGCGCGGCGAGCAGGCGCAGGAGCGCCCGTTCGAGCAGCCGGGCCAAGGCGAGGGCGCTGAGACCCGTCGCGAGGGCGGGCAGGAGAGTCTTGGCGAGGCCGTCGTCGGGCGCCACCGTGAAGTCGAGCAGCCAGACGAGGGCCGCCAGCGCGATGAAGACGAGGGTGGACATGGGGCCGCCGGTTCCGTCAGGCGTCGGAGCGCGGGCGCGACGAGCGCGTCGCCGCGTCGAGGCTGGTCTTCAGCCGCGTGATGGAGCGTTCGAGATCGTGGAACTGCCCGTCGAGCTCCCGGCCGCGCCGCTGCGGCGCCGGCCCCAGGTTCAGGCTGACCGATTGGGCCACGCCGGTGATGGTCTCCAGCGGCCCCGTCACGTAGTGGCGCAGCAGCAGCAGGAAGATGGCCGTCGTCAGGACGAAGACGCAGACGAGGGACCCCACCGTGGTCAGGACCCCGTTGAGGGCGCGCGTCACGATCGGGCTCTTGGGGACCTCGACGAGCTGGATGCCGATCACATCCCCGAGTTGCCAGTTGAAGCCGTTGCCCGCCCCGTACTTGGCGACCATGGCGGCCGGTGCCGCCTCGGGGGTGGAGTGGCATTCCAGGCAGGCCGGGTCGGTCAGCCGCAGGGGCCGGCTCACATAGAAGCGTTTGACGGTCGCGGTCCCGGTCTCTCCCGAGAGCTCCGTCCGGGCCGGGTTCTCCTGGAACGCCCGGAACAGGCCGACCTCCCAATCGGCCGCGCGGTCGGCCGTGTTGGTCGGATTGAGCGACCGCTCGTGATAGCTGTAATCCGGAAATTCCTTCTGGAGCCCGGCCAGGGTCTTCTGCGCGCCGTAGGACGGCACCGATTGCGGATGGAAATGGACTTTGTCGTCGAGTTGCTTGATCAGCGGCGCCACCTCCTGCGCCGTGTAGCGGCGCACGGACAGGGCGATGGTGAGGAGAACGCTGGCCTTCTCCTGCATCTCCTCCTGCGCCTGGCGGAACTCGAGGGTGAAGGAGATGTAGCCCGCGATGCCCACGCCCAGGGCGAAGCAGAAGGCGAGGATCAGACCGAATCGAGCCTCGATGCGCATGCAAGCCCTGTTCAAAAAACGGCCCCGGGCCTGCGCGGCCACAACCGGGCCGGCGCCACACGGGGCCTTCGACACTGTGATTGCGCATCGAGCCTGTGCCGATGCCGCCTGGACGCGCCGGGAGAGCGACGCTGCAACATCCAATCACGTCATGTCGGATTAATGAACCCGGCCGGCCGAGATCCAGTAAAATTCAGTCTCGTGTGTCCGGCGCACCATGGTCAGCCGACACGGGATCGTGTCGTTCGCTGATGTTAAGTGAGGTTTTGAGGTTGGGCGGTCACGTGTCGCGCGATGGCTTCTTTCAGGATTGCGGCTTGCGAAGCAATGGTGTTTTGCTTGGCACAAAAGTCGAAGTCTTCGAAAATAATATTTCGAAACATGCCGGCGTTCATCCGGTAAGTCGTCAGGCGCGTCCAAGCTTTCGGACAAGGATTATGACGGCCGCGGCATGGAAGGCCTTGGCGGGGAATGGAAAACTCCGACGTGACAGGCACGACATCGGTCCGGTGTCATCCCGGCCCCTCGAGCCCGCACCACCCCTGATCGGAAGGGGTCCGAAGGGCCGACGCGAGGCCGATCAGAGACCCTGGGCCAGCACCGTGCGGGCGTCGGTCCAGGACACCGTCCCGTAGCGACCGTTGTCGAGCGGCGCCAGCTTGCCCCGCCCGCTCGCCATGTCGCGCAGGTACTGCATGCCCTGCCAGGCCGGAAAGACGGCGTCGCTTGCCGGGGTCAGAGCGCGCACCACGCGGATCAGCAGCCCGAGCCGACCGAGTCCCCCGGCCCGCCACAGCCCGAAGGGTCTGCCGGTCAGGTCGGACATGGTCGCGGCCAGTTCGCGGGCCGTCACCACGTCTCCGGCGATGCGCAGGAAGCGCGGCGCTGCGGGGTCGAGGGCGGCCGACGCGGTGTAGCGCGCGACGTCGTCCTTCGTGGTGAAGTCGAAGAGCTGGTCGGCATCGCCCCAGTACAGGACCTTGCGCGGCCGTTGCAGCACGATCGGGGCGTCCCCCGTCAGCAGGTCCGCGAAGGCCCCGTTGAGGATCGAGGTCGCACGGATCGGGGTTCGGTCGACCCGCGCCATGAAGGCGCGGCGCAGGTCGAGGTTGCGATTGTCGCCGGGCTGGGTTCCGGTGAAGTCGAGGGAGAAATCCGACGGAATGAAGCGCGGCACCCCGGCCGCCACCGCCGCGTCGAGCAGGCGCCCCTGGGCGTCGAGGATGACCGGCTCCAGGCCGTTGAGGGCGGAGACGACGCAGTCCGCGCCGCGACAGGCCGCCACGAGGGCGGCCGCATCCGCGTAGTCGACCGAGACCGCCGTCACGCCGGGCACGGGGACCGTGGAGCCGCTCCGCACCAGCGCCCGGACCTGGACGCCGCGGGCCACCAGAGCCGCTGCGATACGGCCGCCGAGATCGCCTCCGATCCCCGCGAGGGCGACGGTCTGCGCGTCGGCGGGAAGGTGTGACGGTGTGGAGATCATGGACGGCCGTAATGCTCCATCGGCGAAACCCGTTCCTGGCACGAGCCAGGACGCCGCTGCGCCTCAAGGTAGGGGCGGCGCCAGAAAATCCAGGCCGTTCAAGGAATCCAGGCCGTTCCAGAGATCCAGCCCGTCCCGCCTCAGAACCCGATCGCCAGCACGACCAGGGCGGCGAGCGTCGCCCCGATGGCCGGACCGGCGACGGGGATGAGCGCGTAACCCCAATCCGAGTCGCCCTTGCCGGCGATGGGCAGGATCGCGTGGGCGAGACGGGGACCGAGGTCGCGTGCCGGATTGATCGCGTAGCCCGTGGTTCCTCCGAGCGACAGGCCGATGCCCCACACCACCATACCGATCAGGTAGGGCGCGAGCCCCGTCGGAATGGAGCCCGCCGCGCCCACGCTTCGCGACAGCAGGGCGCCGACGATGAGGATCAGCAGGAAGGTCCCGACGATCTCGCTCACCCAGTTCGCGATGGGGTGGCGAATGGCAGGATCGGTGCAGAAGCAGGCCCGCTTCGCGCCCTGATCCGCGGTGACGGCCCAGTGCGGCAGGTAGTGCAGCCAGACCACGGTGGCCCCCAGGAAGGCGCCGATCATCTGGGCCGGCACGTAGGTGACGAGCGTGTCCCAGCGGCCCGAGGTGATGGCCGCCGCGAGGGTGACGGCCGGGTTGATCTGGGCATCCGGGCTGCCCGCTGCGGTCGCGACGAAGATGCCGGCCAGCACGGCGAAGGCCCATCCGGCGGTGATGGCGATCCAGCCGGCACCCTCCGCTTTCGAGCCGCGCAGGAGCGCGCCCGCCACCACCCCGTTGCCGAGGATGATCAGCACCATCGTGCCCAAGAGTTCGCCCAGGAATGGCGACGTCATGGCGTGTCCTCCGACGTGGTCTGTAAGGGAATCCGTGAGCGCGCGATCGCGCGGGCCTGCCTGCGGCGCCCGCCTCAATCGTCCTGCATGTCCCAGTCGAAGGCGCGCTTCACCGCCCGCTTCCAGGTCGCGGTGATGCGTCGGCGCTGGGCCGCCTCCATGTTGGGCTCCCATCGGCGGTCGACGCCCCAGTTGCGGACGAGGTCGTCGGTGCTCTTCCAGTAGCCGGTGGCGAGGCCGGCGGCGTAGGCGGCCCCCAGGGCCGTGGTCTCGGCCACCTTCGGGCGGACCACCGGCACGTCGAGGATATCGGCCTGGAACTGCATCAGGGTGACATTGGCGACCATGCCGCCATCCGAGCGCAATTCGCGTACGGGAATGCCCGAATCCGTTTCCATCGCCTCCAGCACCTCATGGGTCTGGAAAGCGGTGGCCTCCAGGCAGGCGCGGGCGATGTGGCCGCGATTGGCATAGCGGGTCAGGCCGATGATCAGCCCGCGGGCGCCCTCGTTCCAGTGCGGAGCGTACAGGCCGGAGAAGGCGGGCACGAAATAGACGCCGCCATTGTCCTCCACGGTGGTAGCCAGGCGCTCCACCTCGGCGCTGTCCTGAATCATGTGCAGGTTGTCGCGCAGCCACTGCACCAGGGCGCCGGTGATCGCGATCGAGCCTTCGAGCGCGTAGACCGCCGGCTGTCCGTCGAGCTTGTAGCCGAGGGTGGTGACGAGGCCACAGGTGGAGGGCACGGGTTTTTCGCCGGTGTTCATCAGGGCGAAGCAGCCGGTGCCGTAAGTGTTCTTGGCCTCGCCGGGCTGGAAGCAGGTCTGGCCGAACAGGGCCGCCTGCTGGTCGCCCAGGATGCCGGCGATCGGCACGCCCGCGAAGGGCACGCGGGTCTCGCCATAGACCTGGGACGAGGAGACGATGTCGGGCAGCATCGCCCGCGGGATGGCGAAGGTCGCCAGCATGCCGTCGTCCCAGGCCAGGGTCTCGAGGGACATAAGCTGGGTCCGGCTGGCATTGGTCACGTCGGTGACGTGAAGGCCGCCCTCGGGGCCGCCGGTCAGGTTCCACACGAGCCAGGTGTCGATGTTGCCGAACAGGACGTCCCCGGCTTCGGCCTTCTCCCGCGCGCCGTCCACGTGGTCGAGGAGCCAGCGCAGCTTCAGGCCGGAGAAGTAGCTCGCCAGCGGCAGGCCGGTCAGCGCCCGGAAGCGGTCGCGTCCGCCGTCCCTGGCGAACTCGGTGACCAGCCGGTCGTTCCGGGTGTCCTGCCAGACCAGGGCGTTGTGCAGCGGTTCGCCGGTCCGCCGGTCCCAGATCAGCGTGGTCTCGCGCTGGTTGGTGATGCCGATCGAGAGCAGATCCTTCGGCGTCAGGCCGGCCGCGTCGAGGGCGTCCCGCATCACGTCCTGCGTATTGCGCCAGATTTCGAGTGGATCGTGCTCCACATGGCCGGGCCTCGGATAGAGCTGTGCGTGCTCCCGCTGCTTGCAGACGATGAGGTGTCCTTCCCGGTCGAAGACGATGAAGCGACTGCTGGTGGTGCCCTGGTCGATGGCGCCGACATACTGGGTCATGGCTGTCTTCCTCCCTCGGACGGGTGCGTCGCTCGTGTCCCGGGCCGGTCTTCAGGCCGGCTCCGGACGGCAGCGGGTGGTTCTGTTCGTGCTGCTCCGGGTCTTCCGTCCCGGTATCTCTGATTTCCTGGTGTCTTTGATTTCCCGGTACCTTTGGTTTCGATGTCTCTGCGGTTCCGACGTGTCGAAGGCCGTCTCAGGCCGCCTCGGCCCGGCGGCTCAGGTAGGCGGTGAGACGTGCGGCGCTGTCCGGGCCGGTGCGCAGACCGAGCTTCGAGCGCCGCCACAGGATGTCCTCGGTGGTTCGCACCCACTCGACTCGGACGAGATAATCGACCTCCGCCGCCGTCAGACCGCCGTCGAAGGCTTCCCCGAGATCCGCAAGGCTGCGCGCGCCCTTGACGATGGAGCGCGCCTCGGTGCCGTAGGCCCGGGCAAGGCGCTTGGCGGTCTCGGTCGGCAGGAACGGGGCCTCGCGGGAGAACGCCGCCAGGAAGGTGTCGAAATCGGCCTCCGGCATCCCCCCGCCCGGTAGGATGGCATCCCCGGTCCAGGGCCGTTTCAGATTCGGAAAATGCGGTGCGATCTTCTCGATGGCGTGCTCCGCCAGGCGCCGATAGGTGGTGATCTTGCCGCCGAAGACAGAGAGCGCGGGGGCCTGCCCGCCCGAATCGTCGAGGTCCAGCACGTAGTCTCGGGTCACCGCCGAGGCGTTGGCTGCCGCATCGTCGTAGAGCGGGCGCACGCCGGAATAGCTCCACACCACGTCCCCGGGACCGATGGATGTCGTGAACGAACGGTTGATGCAGTCGCACAGATAGCGCGTCTCTTCGTCGGAGATGGCCACCGGTCCGGGCTCGTTCGCGTAGGGAACGTCCGTGGTGCCGATCAGCGTGAAGTCGCGCTCATAGGGAATTGCGAAGATGATGCGCTTATCGGGTTGCTGCAGGATGTAGGCCTGATCGCCCTCGTAGAGCTTGCGCAACACGATGTGGCTGCCCTTGATCAACCGGACCGCCGCGCGGCTGTTGACGCCCAGCGTCGTGCCCAGGGTCTCGCTGACCCAGGGTCCGGCGGCGTTGACGACGGCCCTGGCCCGAAGGGTCTCGGTCTGTCCGGACGCCTCGTCGCGCAGCGTCGCCGTCCAGGTCCCGTCGATGCGTCGGGCCGTTTCGACGCCGGTGCGGGTGCGGATCTCGGCGCCCCGCGCTCGGGCATCCATGGCATTGAGCACGACGAGGCGGCTGTCCTCGACCCAGCAGTCGGAATAGACGAAGCCCTTGCTCAGACGATCCTGCAACGGGGCGCCCAGGGGCGATGTTCGCAATCGAACCATCGTCGACCCCGGCAGCGTCCGCAGGCGGGCGAGGTGGTCGTACAGGAATAGGCCGACCCGCAGCATCCAGGCCGGACGCAGCCCCTCGTCGTGCGGCAGCACAAAACGCAGCGGCCAGATGATGTGGGGCGCCAGGCGCAGCAGGCGCTCCCGCTCGGCCAGGGCTTCGCGCACCAGGCGGAACTCGTAATATTCGAGGTAGCGCAGGCCGCCATGGATCAGTTTCGTACTGGAAGACGACGTGAATTCAGCCAGATCCCCCCGTTCGCAGAGCAGGACCGACAAACCGCGCCCGGCGGCGTCGCGGGCGATACCGGTGCCGTTGATGCCCCCCCCGATGACGAGCAGATCGTAGGAGGCCCCCGGCCCCCGTACGTTCGAAACTGTCGTCATGGTTCTCCTCCGACTCGCGTCTGTTGCTCGAGTTGGAAGAATATTGCTTTACGCCGTGATTTTCGCAAGCGAAAACTGACGTTCGTTACGGTTCGTCCGCTTCCGCCACGGCCAGCGTCACCCCGTGGCGCTCCATCAGCGCGATGATCTCGGGCGGCGGCAACTGGTCGGTGAAGAGGGTGTCGATCTGTTCGAGGCGGCCCACCTCCACCATGGGACGACGGCTGAACTTGGTGTGATCCGCCACCAGGAAGGTCTGGCGGGCATGCTGCAGGATGGTCTGGGTCGCCCGCACCTCCTCGTAATCGTAATCGAGGAGCGCCCCGTCGGCGTCGATGCCGCTGATGCCGATCACCGCGACATCGACCCGGAACTGGCTGAGGGTGTCGCAGGTGAGCTGGCCCAGCACCGCCCCGTCGCGGTTGCGCATGGTGCCGCCCGCCACGACGATGCGAAAGGCGGTGGTCGCCGCCAGGCCGATGGCCACGTTGAGGTTGTTGGTGATGATGCTGAGGTCGTCGTGCTGCGCCAGTTCCCGTGCCACGGCCTCGGTGGTGGTGCCGATGTTGAGGAAGACCGAGCAGTGCGAGGGGATCCGGCCTGCGGCGAGCCGGCCGATTCGTGCCTTCTCGGACAACAGAGTGGTGCGCCGGTCGGCGTAGTCGATGTTCTCGACGCTGGACGGAAGGCCGCCGCCGCCGCGGTAGCGTTCCAGCCGGCCCGCGGCGCTGAGCTCGTTGAGATCGCGCCGGATGGTCTGGACCGTGACGGCGAACTGGCTCGCCAGGGCCTCGATCGTCATGAAGCCGCGTTGGCGGATGGCCGCCACGATCGCGGCGCGGCGGCTCTCCACGGCCGATGTCTCGGTGCTTGTTCTTCGCTCCGGGCCACCCCGCTCGGTCAGACGGTTCATGGAGCCTCCGGTCGCAATCCTGGGATACCAAGTTACACAGCTATGTTCGCAAACGAAACCGGCCGTCGGCCTGGACAGCGTCATGGCTGCGATCCGGTTCCAAGCCGAAATATTGGCGCTGTCCAACGACCAAATTCCGAACGCGAGCGATGTCGTCGGCCCGGGGCTTGGCCCTCTACCGGAGGCCAGCGCGGGGCATGACAGCGCATTTGCGACCCCGCTGGCCGCTCGTCTATGCAGGCCGAGGGCGTTACCCTCGATCCGAGGCGGCCCTGTCCGTTTCCGTCCAATCTCTTCCTCTCACGAAACAATCCTCATGAGCGGCCACAGCGCGTGACGTCTGGAATTGCAGAACCGCGCCCTGCACCGCGCGCGCCGACGCTGGCCGGAAACATGGCGCTGGGCTTCACCCAGATCGTCCTGTGGGGCGGGTCCTTCTTCTTGATGGCGGTGGTGGCCGACCCCATCGTGGGCTCGACCGGCTGGCCTCAAGGCGTGGTAGTGAGCGCCCTGTCCCTGGCAATCCTGGTCTCGGGGCTGTGTTCGCCCTGGGTCGGGCGGAGGATCCGCCGGCACGGCGGTCGCCCGGTGCTGATCGCCGGCACCCTGACCCTCGCGCTCGGGCAGGTGGGCCTCGCCCTCGCGCCGAACCTGCCGGCCTTCCTGCTCGCCTGGGTGGTCATTGGCCTTGGCATGGCCGGTGCCCTCTACGATCCGCTCTTTGCCGCGATCGGGCAGGCCTATGGCGCAGCGGCGCGGAGCGCGATGACCCAGATCGCGATCGCGTCCGGCTTTGCCATCACCTTATGCTGGCCCGCAACGAGCTTTCTCGTCGATGCGCTCGGTTGGCGCCTGACCTGTGTCGTCTACGCCGCGCTGGCGGTCGTCCTGGTGGTGCCGCTCTTCGCTTTTGCCCTGCCGGCCGGGACCCGGACCGAGCCCTCGCCGCCTGCCGCGAATGCTGCTCCGGGCAAGCCGGCAGCCCCCTGTCGCTTGCCGGGCGAGCGCATCCTCGCCGTCACCTTCACCAGCGCGGCGGTGATCATGACGGCGGTCTCGGTGCAATTGCTCCTCCTGCTTCAGGCGAAGGGCCTGACGGCCGGCACCGCCGTTGCGCTCAGCACGCTGATCGGACCCGCGCAGGTGGGCGCCCGCATCCTCGAACTCGTGTTCGGACGTCGGGCCCATCCCGCCTGGGCCCTGCTGGTGTCAAGCGGATGTGTCGGCCTCGGGCTCCTGCTTCTGGCCGTTGCGCCCGCCTTGGCATGGCTCGCGATCGTGCTCTACGGCGCCGGCAACGGCATGCGCACCGTCGTGCGCGGCACCCTGCCCCTGTCACTCTACGGTCAGCACGACTACGCCGCGGTGATGGGCCGTCTGGCGCGGCTGCCGCTTCTGGGACAAGCGGCGACGCCGTTGGTCTGCGGCACCCTCTCCGCTTGGTTCGGACTCGATCTCCTGTTGGAGATTCTGCTGGCAATCGCCACGCTGAACATCCTCCTGTCGCTGATCGTCGCCCGCCGCACCCTCGGCGCCCAAGTCCGATAGGCGGTGAAGTCCGAAAGGCGGTGAAGTCCGAAAGGCGGTAGAGGTTGCGCGCGTCGGGCTTGGAAGGCCTGGCCGTGCGATTCAGGCGCATCGCCGGATGCTCAGCCGCACCATGATCCGTTTGCAGAAACGGGCCGAATTACTGGAATCGACGGACGACGGTGCGTTCCATGAGCAAGCCTAGGCAGAGAGATCCCGAACCCCAAGCCATGACGTAGAAATAATCGACCGTGATCCCCAGCGACGGATTATAGGCGAGTCGGACCCACTCGATGATCTGGACCACCGGATTCCACTTGAGAATTTCATAGATCTCGTTCGGAAGCATATGCGGTAAGAAAAACACGCCGGATGTCATGTATATCGAAATGGTGAATACAATATATCCCCATAGTCATCCAGGGAAGAATGACATGATGCCGATGTTGATGGCACCCATGCCAAGTCCCAGGAGAAGGGCCATGAGATAGCCTTCGATCGCCCGGGCCGGATCTTCCGGTATGGGGTCAACGCCTAGCAGCAAAAGTATCCCGATGATGATCAGCAAGCCCTGAAAGCCTTTCACGGTTTCAACAATGAACCGTGCGATCATAATGTCGAAGGATTTTACCTGCGGGTAGTACATCAATGGTTTATTGACGAGAATAGCTTTCATCGCCTCGCGAGAGGTGTACTGAAAAACCAGAGCTGGAACGGCGCCGGTCGCAACGAACAGGATAGGGTTGTTGCCCATCGGAGATGGCATGTTGCGGAACAACATGACCGTAACCATTAGAAAGATGTGCGCTACGGGCCACAGAACCACGACGACGTAGCCCCAGTAGGACGCGCCGAACCGCGTGCGCATGTCGCGTAGCATCAGGGCGCGAATGACCTCCGCGTACACCGCCAGATCGCTCCGTTTGGTGGAGATGGGTGAGGTCGGTGGCAGCATGTCCGGTCCTGATTGGCGTGCACTGATCAGCATAGCTGGGCACTTGGACCAAATTGTGGGTCAGGCACGAAGTCTGACGGCACCTCTGAAGGTCCATGACGCCCGATAAGGGCGGGGGCATGCGGTGTCATGGCGCCGTTCGCCTGGCTTGAGGCACGCCGACTGGATTTTGTTATGCACAGCTCGGCCGTAGGGAAGCCGCCCATCGGATGATCGGCTACGGTCGCGAGCCACCGGGCCGCGACCTCCGGCCAATCTGCGGACAACAGGCATCGCGGGTTTCGGAGAGGACGAGCCGGACATCGCAGATCAGGGAATGGCGACCCCGGTTGGGCTCGAACCAACGACCTGCCGCTTAGAAGGCGGCTGCTCTATCCAGCTGAGCTACGGAGTCAGGGGTGCCGGCCTCCATCTACCACCCGTCTCCGGATGTGTCATCCGCCGGGAGGACCCGGCGTTTCACGCCTTCTCAACCCGGGCGCGGCAGGATCGCGTCATGCTGAAGCTCTCGCCCCCGCGCACCCTCACGTTCCTCCTGTCCCTCGTGCTGATCGGGCTGGCCATCGCCAGTCTGTCGCTGCGCATCCCGATGATCGGTCCGACCGTCGTCAAGTTCAGGGTCTGGTTCTTCGTCGCCGCCTACGTCCTTCTCGCCCTCGGCGTCGTCTCGAAGCGCCTTTAGGCTCGCCCCATCGCGCCCGGTCGGGCCACGATCCTTATGCAATCCTGATAAGATCGGACCGCGCGCCCTCTCGAACCCTAACGCCATTCCCGTCCATCCTGGTGGCCGACCGGATCGATCGTGACATCGCACGTTCGATCCGCCGGACCGGATCGGACGTACCATGCTCGACATCGTCTTCCTCGCCGCCGGGCTCGCCTTCTTCGGGCTGGGCGCCGGCTATGCGCTGCTCTGCGAACGCCTCTGACACGGCTGCCTGGAGCCCCGCACCATGACCCTCGATCTGACCCTCGGCGCCCTCGTGACCCTCGGGCTGCTCGGTTACCTCGCCTACGCCCTCGTCCGCCCCGAGCGGTTCTGACGGCCGCGCCCAAAGCGATCCCCCCGGATCCTCCTCCAGGACGACGTTTCATGACACTCAACGGCTGGATTCAGGTCGCGCTGTTCTGCGCGGTCGTGCTGGCGCTCGTCAGGCCCCTCGGCGGCTACATGACGCGCGTCTTCCAGGGTGAGCGCACCCTGCTCTCTCCCGTGCTCGCCCCGGTCGAGAGGGGGCTCTACCGCCTCGCCGGTCTCGATGCCCGGGGCGAGCAGGGCTGGCGCGCCTATGCCCTCTCGATGCTGGGCTTCCATGCCCTCGGCTTTGCGGCCCTGTACGGCCTGCTGCGCCTGCAGGACGGATTGCCGCTCAACCCGGCCGGGCAAGGCACCGTGGCGCCGGATCTCGCCTTCAACACCGCGGCGAGCTTCGTCACCAACACCAACTGGCAGAATTACGGCGGCGAGAGCACGCTGTCCTATCTGTCGCAGATGCTGGGCCTGACCCACCAGAACTTCCTGTCCGCCGCCACCGGCATTGCCCTCGCGGTCGCGCTGGTCCGAGGGTTCAGCCGCGCCTCGGCTCGCACCATCGGCTCGTTCTGGGTCGATCTCACCCGCTGTACCCTCTACGTGCTGCTGCCGCTCTGCGTTCTCTACACCCTGTTTCTGGTTTCCCAGGGCGTCCCCCAGACCCTCGGACCCTCCATCGCGGCGACGACACTGGAGGGAGAGACCCAGACCCTCGCGCTCGGCCCGGTGGCGAGCCAGGTCGCCATCAAGATGCTGGGCACCAACGGCGGCGGCTTCTTCAACGCCAACGCCGCCCATCCCTTCGAGAACCCAACCGCCCTGTCGAACTTCGTCCAGATGGTCTCGATCTTCGCCCTCGGGGCGGCGATGACCAACGTCTTCGGCCGCATGGTCGGCGACGAGCGCCAGGGCTGGGCTATCCTGGGCGCTATGGGCCTGCTGTTCCTCGCCGGTGTCACGGTCGTCTACTGGGCGGAAAGTGCGGGTAGCCCCGTCCTTAGCCGGCTCGGCCTCACCGGCGGCAACCTGGAGGGCAAGGAACTGCGCTTCGGCATCGTCGCCTCGGCCCTGTTCGCCGTGGTCACCACGGCCGCCTCCTGCGGTGCCGTCAACGCCATGCACGACAGCTTCACGGCGCTCGGCGGCCTGATCCCGATGATCAACATGCAGCTCGGCGAGATCATCGTCGGCGGCGTCGGCGCGGGCCTCTACGGCATGCTGGTCTTCGTCATCGTGGCGATCTTCGTGGCCGGTCTGATGGTCGGCCGTACGCCGGAATATCTCGGCAAGAAGATCGAGGCGCGCGAGGTCAAGATGGCCATGCTCGCCATTCTGTGCCTGCCCCTGATGATGCTGGGGTTCACCGCGCTCGCCACCGTGCTGGCCGCGGGCCTCGCCGGGCCCGCCAATGCCGGCCCGCACGGGTTCTCGGAGATCCTCTACGCCTTCACCTCGGCGGCGGCCAACAACGGCTCGGCCTTCGGCGGCCTGAGCGGCAACACGCCGTTCTACAACACCACCCTGGCGATCGGCATGCTGGTGGGCCGGTTCTTCGTCATCCTCCCGGCCCTCGCGATCGCCGGCGCGCTGGCCGCCAAGAAGACCGTTCCGGCCTCGGCCGGAACCTTGCCGACCCATGGCGGCCTGTTCATCGGCCTGCTGGTCGGCGTCATCCTGATCGTCGGCGGCCTGACGTTCTTCCCCTCCCTGGCGCTCGGCCCGATCGTCGAGCACCTCGCCGGTGCCGCGGGCCAGACCTTCGCGACGGGGGGCTGAGCCATGCGCGCCGCCATCCCGTCGCGCCGTCCCCGGCGCCAATTCCTGCACCGTCCCCGGCACTGGCCGCATCGTCCGCCGGCAGTGCGTCACCCGGATGGGCCGACATCGGCCTCCCGTCCCGCATCGCCCGCATCCGGAGGCGGGCCGGTCCGGCTCTCGGATCTGATCCTGGCCCTGCTCGGGGTCACCCTCCTGGGCGCCCTCGCGCTGATGGCGGCGTTCGATCTCGCGAGCCGTGCGCGCGCTCTCTGACCCGCCTTACGCCCGAGCCTGACGCCCCCGCCTCATGCACCTGGCGCACCGCGCCCGGCCTTTTCGCGATTTTTCGTGGACATCCCCGCCATGCCTCGTCCTGCCATGCCTCGTCCTGCCTCCTCTCTGTTCCATCCCGCGCTGGTCGGGCCCGCGCTCGTCGGCGCGCTGCGCAAGCTCGATCCCCGCATCATGGTGCGCAACCCCGTGATGTTCGTGGTCGAGGTGGTCGCCGCCCTGACCACGGTGCTCTTCGTGCGTGACCTCGCGACGGGCGCCCCCGGGCTGGCCTTTTCCGGCCAGATCATCCTCTGGCTCTGGTTCACGCTGATCTTCGCCAACTTCGCCGAAGCCCTGGCCGAAGGGCGCGGAAAGGCTCAGGCCGACAGCCTGCGCCGCACCCGCACCGAGATGACCGCCAAGCGTCTCACCGGCGCCGGCGCGGTCTGGGAGGCGGTGCCGGGGACCGACCTGAGGGTCGGCGACCTCGTCCTGGTGGAGGCCGGCGACCTCATCCCCTCCGACGGCGAGGTCGTCGCCGGCGTCGCCTCCGTCAACGAGGCGGCGATCACCGGCGAATCGGCACCCGTCATCCGGGAATCCGGCGGCGACCGCTCGGCGGTGACGGGCGGGACGCAGGTGCTGTCGGACGTGATCACCGTGCGCATCACGGCGGCGGCGGGCTCCACCTTCGTCGACCGCATGATCGCGCTGGTCGAGGGCGCGTCGCGCCAGAAGACCCCGAACGAGATCGCCCTCAACATCCTGCTGGCGGGCCTGACGCTGGTCTTCGTCTTCGCGGTGGCGAGCATCCCGAGCTTCGCCAGCTATGCCGGCGGCGCCATTCCCCTGGTGGTCCTGGTCGCGTTGTTCGTCACCCTGATCCCCACCACCATCGGGGCGCTGCTCTCGGCCATCGGCATCGCCGGCATGGACCGCCTGGTGCGCTTCAACGTGCTCGCCATGTCGGGCCGCGCCGTCGAGGCGGCGGGCGATGTCGACACCCTCCTCCTCGACAAGACCGGCACCATCACGCTCGGAAACCGGCAGGCCACCGAGTTCCGGCCGGTGACCGGCGTCGCCGAACAGGACCTGGCGGACGCGGCGCAACTCGCCTCGCTCGCTGACGAGACTCCCGAGGGCCGTTCGATCGTCGTGCTGGCCAAGGATCGCTACGGCCTCCGCGCCCGCGACATGGCCAGCCTCAACGCCACCTTCGTGCCCTTCACGGCGCAGTCGCGCATGTCCGGCGTCGATCTCGACGGCGCCTCCATCCGCAAGGGCGCGGTCGAGGCGGTGATCGCCGCCCTGGCGCCACAGCCGATCCTGGCGCCGCAGCGGATCCTGGCGCGAGGTGGTTCAAACGCCGCCCTCGCCGACCGGCCGGCCGAAAACTTGGCGGCGATCGACGAGGTCCGCGCCCTTGCGGAGACCATCGCCAAGGCCGGCGGCACGCCCCTGGCGGTAGCCCGCGACGGGCGGCTGCTCGGTGTCGTCGCCCTGAAGGACATCGTGAAGGGCGGTATCCGCGAACGCTTCGCCGAGTTGCGCCGCATGGGCATCCGCACGGTGATGATCACCGGCGACAACCCGATGACCGCCGCCGCCATCGCTGCGGAAGCCGGCGTCGACGACTTCCTCGCTCAGGCGACCCCGGAGGACAAGTTGGCGCTGATCCGCAAGGAGCAGTCGCAAGGAAAGCTCGTCGCCATGTGCGGCGACGGCACCAACGACGCCCCGGCCCTCGCTCAGGCCGATGTCGGAGTCGCCATGAACACCGGCACCGTCGCGGCCCGCGAGGCCGGCAACATGGTCGATCTCGACAGCGATCCGACCAAGCTCATCGAGATCGTCGGCATCGGCAAACAGCTCCTGATGACCCGCGGGGCGCTGACCACGTTCTCGATCGCCAACGACGTGGCCAAGTACTTCGCCATCATCCCGGCGATGTTCCTGACGCTGTACCCGCAGCTCCAGGCGCTCAACGTGATGGGGCTTGCCTCGCCGCAGAGCGCGATCCTCTCGGCGATCATCTTCAACGCCCTCATCATCGTTGCGCTGATCCCGCTGGCGCTCCGGGGCGTGACCTATCGGGCCGTCGGAGCCGCCGCCCTCCTGCGGCGCAACCTGCTGGTCTACGGCCTCGGCGGCATCCTCGTGCCCTTCGTCGGCATCAAGGCGATCGATCTGGCCGTGAACGCTCTCCACCTCGCCTGACCCGTCCCGCGTTCCCAACCCGAGTGGTTCCCATGCTCGCCTCGTTTCGCCCTGCCCTCGTCCTCTTCGTCCTCCTTACGGCGATCACCGGCCTCGCCTACCCGCTGGCCATGACCGGACTCGCCGCAGCGCTGTTTCCCGGGAAGGCCGCCGGCAGTCTGATCACCCGCGACGGGACCGTCGTCGGCTCAAGCCTGATCGGCCAGTCCTTCACCAGCCCGCGCTATATCCACGGCCGCCCCTCGGCGACGGTCGCCGCCGATCCGGTCGACGCGACCCGGACCGTCCCGTCGGCCTACAACGCCTCCAACTCGGCCGGCTCCAATCTCGGCCCGACCAGCGCGGCTCTGGCCGAGCGGGTGAAGGGCGACCTCGCGACCCTGACGGCGGAGAATCCCGGCGCGACCGTGCCGGTCGATCTCGTCACCGCCAGCGGTTCCGGCCTCGATCCGGACATATCGCCCGAGGCCGCCCTGTTCCAGGTGCCGCGCGTGGCCCGCGCCCGCGGGGTGAGCGAGGACCGTGTCCGCGCCCTCGTCACCGCCCAGGTCGAGGACAGGACCCTCGGCCTCCTCGGCGAGCCGCGCGTCAATGTCCTGGCGTTGAACCTCGCTTTGGACGCCGGCCTCCGGCAATAATCCGGTCGGACCGATGCACAGGATGAGATGGCCCCGATGATGGAGGACGGACGCGAGCGCCAGCGCCCCTCCCCCGACGCGTTGCTCGACCGGGCACGCCGGGACGCGGCCGGTCGCGGGCGTCTCAAGGTCTTCCTCGGCGCCGCCCCCGGCGTCGGCAAGACCTACGAGATGCTGACCATCGGGCGGGCGCGTCTGAAGGCCGGGGCCGACGTCGTCATCGGCTTGGTGGAGACCCATGGTCGAAGCGAAACCGAGGCCCTTGTCGAAGGCTTCGAGGTGGTGCCGCGCCGTCAGGTCGGCCATTCGGGCGGCATCCTCGCGGACATGGACCTCGACGCCCTGCTCGCCCGGCGACCCGCCTTGGCGCTGGTCGATGAGCTCGCCCACACCAACGCGCCGGGCTCGCGGCACCCCAAGCGCTACCAGGACGTGGAAGAACTGCTCGATGCCGGCATCGACGTGCACACCACCCTCAATATCCAGCACGTGGAGAGCCTGAACGACGTCGTGGCCCAGATCACCCGTATCCGGGTGCGCGAGACCGTACCGGACGTCATCCTCGACCGGGCCGACGACATCGAGGTGGTGGACCTCAACCCCGCCGACCTGATCGAGCGCCTGAAGGCCGGCAAGGTCTACGAGCCCGCCCATGCGGAGCGCGCCCTGCGGCACTACTTCGTCCGTGAAAATCTGACCGCTTTGCGCGAGCTGGCCCTGCGCCGCACTGCGGACCGCGTCGACGACGAACTCCTCAGTCACATGCAGGCCAACGCCATCGCGGGGCCGTGGAGCGCCGGCGAGCGGGTGATGGTCTGTGTCAGCGAGGACCCCCGCTCGGCCGGGCTGGTGCGCTACGCCAAACGCCTCGCCGATCGTCTGCACGCGCCGTGGACCGCCGTCACCGTGGAGGGCACGCGCAGCCTCGGGTCGAGCGAGGCCGACCGCGACCGGGTCGCCGAGGCCCTGCGCCTTGCCGACCGCCTCGGGGGCGATGCCGTGACCCTGCCGGGCAGCTGGCGGGTCGCCGACGACCTGCTGGCCTATGCCCGCACCGCCAACGTCAACCACATCGTCGTCGGCAAGGCGACGCGGTCCTGGTGGTTCGAGCTGGTCCACGGCTCCGTGGTGCACGATCTCGTCCGGCGCAGCGGCGTCATCAGCATCCACGTCGTCGCCGGCGAGATGGCCGCTGCCCCTGCCTCCGCCAGACCGGTGGCGACCGCTCCGGCCAGGACAGGCTTCAACGGGGCAGGCTTCGACAGGACAGGCTTCGACAGGGCCGGCTACAGCTTCGCCGCGCTGGCGACGCTGGCCGGCCTCGGCCTCGCGCTGGCGCTGAAGCCCTATCTCGGAGTCGAGAACGCCGACCTGTTCCTGCTGACGGCGGTGGTGGCGGTGGCGGCGCGCTTCGGCCTGTGGCCCTCGCTCGCCGCCGTGGTCGCCGCCTCGCTGGCCTACAACTTCTTCTTCCTGCCCCCGGTCTACACCTTCACCATCGCCGACCCGACCAACGTCGCGGCCTTCCTGCTCTTCACCCTGGTGGCGGTTCTGGTCTCGAACCTCGCTGCGCGGGCCCGCACGGTCGCGGTCATCAGCCAGCGCCGGGCGCGGGCGACGGAGCGCCTCTACGGCTTCAGCCGCAAGCTCTCGGGCTGCGGCACCCTCGACGACGTGCTCTGGGCCACCTCGGCCCAGATCGCCACGATGCTGCGGGTGCGGGTGGTGCTGCTGCTGCCCGAGGGTGATTCGATCGCGGTGCGGGCCGGCTATCCGCCCGAGGACCGGCTCGACGCGGCCGATCTCGCGGCTGCGCGCTGGGCCTTCGCCAACGACCGGCCGGCGGGGCGCGGCGCCGACACCCTCCCGGGCGCCCGCCGCCTGTTCCTGCCGGCACGGACCGGCCGCGGACCCATCGGCGTCATCGGCCTCGATACCGACGGCACCGGGCCGATCCTGACCCCCGAGGATCGCCGCCTGTTCGACGCCCTGGCGGATATGGGAGCGCTCGCCATCGAGCGGGTCCGGCTGGTGGAGGACCTGGCGCGGGCGGCGCGCGACGCCGAGACGGACCGGCTGCGCCAGGCCCTGCTCACCTCGATCTCGCACGATCTGCGGACCCCGCTCGCCGCGGTCCTCGGCGCAGCCACCACCCTGCGAGACCTCGACACCGTGCTGGACCCCGAGGCCAAGGGCGACCTGCTGGCGACGGTCATCGCCGAATCCGAGCGGCTGAACCGCTTCATCGTCAACCTGCTCGACATGACCCGGCTCGAGGCCGGCGCGGTGGCGGCCAACCTCACGCCGCAGGACGTCGCCGAGATCGTCGACACCGCCCTTCGCCGTCTTGGCGCGATCCTCGGCGGACACCGGGTGGTGCTCGATCTTCCCGATGCCCTGCCGGCCCTGCGCCTCGATCCCGTCCTGTTCGAGCAGGTGCTGGTCAACCTCATGGACAACGCGGCGAAATACGCGCCCGCGGGCTCGACCGTGACGGTCGCGGCCCGCGTGACGTCCGAGCGCGCCGGCGGCCCGATGCGCGTTCGCCTCCAGGTGCTGGACGAGGGCGAAGGTCTGCCCGAGGGCGAGGAGGAGCGGGTGTTCGACAAGTTCTACCGGGTGCGCAAGGCCGACAGCGTGCGGGCCGGGACCGGCCTCGGCCTTGCCATCGCGCGCGGCTTCGTCGAGGCGATGGGCGGGACCCTGAGCGCGGCCAACCGCCCGGATCGCGCCGGTGCCGTCTTCACTCTCGTGCTGCCGGTTCCGGTGGACGGCGGCCGCGCACCGGACATTGCCGCATGAGTCGCGCCCGATGAGATTCACCGCATGAGCCTCACCGCATGAGATTCGCCACATGAGATCCGCTGCATGAGCCTCGGCATCCTGGTGGTCGACGACGAGCCGCCCATCCGCAAGCTCCTCCGCACCGGGCTGGCGACGCAGGGCTACACCGTGTTCGAGGCGCCGAACGCCCGCACGGCCCTCGACATTCTGGCGCGCGAGACCATCGCGCTGATCATCCTCGATCTCGGCCTGCCGGACATGCGGGGGCACGATCTCCTGCGCCGCATCCGCGCCGACCACCGCGACCTGCCCGTCGTGGTTCTGTCGAGCCGCGACGACGAGTCCGGCAAGGTCGAGGCCCTCGATCTCGGCGCCGACGATTACGTCACCAAACCGTTCGGCATGGGCGAACTCCTCGCCCGCCTGCGGGCGGCCCTGCGTCACCAGCTCGCGGTCCAGGGCGAGCGCGCCGTGTTCGCGGTCGACGGCCTCAGCGTCGACCTCGTGCGCCGCATCGTCCGCGTCCACGGGGTCGAGGTGAAGCTGACCCCGCGGGAATACGATTTCCTGCGCGTCCTGGTACAGCATGCCGGCAAGGCCTTGACCCATGCCCAGCTGATGAACGCGGTCTCGACCTCGTCCGACCCGCAATACCTGCGGGTCTACATGCGCCAGCTTCGCCAGAAGCTGGAGGCCGATCCGGAGCGCCCGCGGATCCTGCTCACCGAGACCGGCGTGGGCTACCGGCTGCGCGCCCCCGACGACGAGGGCGGCCCGGCCCGCTGATCGAGGGCGACGGCGCTGGTCCCGCCGAGATGCAGTTCGACGCCGTCGGCCGCGATCCGCACTGCGTCCGGCCGGTGGGCCGTGGCATCGACCGCGTAATGCAGCGCGTCCTGGCGGCTGCGGAACAGGCCTCCGGCGCGGCCGTGGATCTCGGCGGCGACCCAGCATCCTTGCCGGTCCTGGCCGATGACGAAGCACGACGTGCCCCCGTCGATGTCCGGGAGCGCGGGGGCCGGAGGGATGAGCGAAGCGGGCATGGGCGTTCGGGGCTGGCGCGATCCATCCTCGGGACCGCCCGCCTGAACTGCACCCGGACGCGTGAGGATTCGAGCGGGTGTGCGGCCGCATGTCATGAGCGTTCCATCAGGATCGCGATCGAGCGGCCCGCCTCGGTGGCGGGTTCGGGAAGGCCCGTGGCTGCCTGTCACGGGCCGTCCGCCCGGTAACCTATGTGGTTTGCAGGCCGAGCCGGGTTCCGCACCATGTCGGGGCGTGGCGGCGCCGGGACCGTGCGGTCGGACCCGGTGACTCAGGTCCGCGTGCACAGGTTTTCGGTCCCTCGCTTCTGCCCCTCCGCCGCTCCGCCGCCGACCGGGCCACCCTCACCGCGAGCCGTTCCATGCAGTTTCCCGTTTCGTGAAGACCCCACCGGCGCACGCGGCGGAGCTGACCCTGCGTGGTCTGCTCCTCGGGGCCGTGATCACCGTCGTGTTCATGACGGCGAACCTCTACATGGGCTTGAAGACCGGGGTGACGTTCTCGACCTCCATCCCGGCCGCGATGCTGTCGATGGGCGTGCTGCGGCTGGTGGGCAACGCCAACATCTTCGAGAACAACATCGTTCAGACCCAGGCTTCGGCGGCCGGCACCCTGTGCAACGTCATCCTGGTGCTGCCCGGGCTCGTGCTGATCGGCCACTGGAGCGACTTCCCCTATTGGCAGACCACCGGCCTCTGCCTGATCGGCGGGCTTCTGGGAATCGCGTACTCGATCCCCCTGCGCCGTGCCCTGGTGATGGGCGCCGGCCTGCCCTACCCGGAAGGAACGGCGGCAGCCGAGGTGCTGCGCGCGGGCGACAGCTCCGGCGATGCGGCGCCCCGCGGCGGCCTGCGTCCGCTCCTCGGCGCGGCGGCGCTGGCGGGCCTCGTCGGCCTGTCCACCACGGGCTTCCGGGTCCTGGCCGACGGGATGCACGCCACCGTGGCGGTCGGATCGGCGCTGTTTCGGTTCGGCACTGGCTTTTCCCTGGCCCTGGTCGGCGTCGGCTACCTCGTCGGGCTCGGCGCCTGCCTTGCCCTTCTCACCGGCGTCGCCATCGCGTGGGGTGTCGCCGTGCCGGTCCTCACCGCGTTGGGGTCCGCCTCCGGCGAGGGCGCGGATGCCGCCGCACGGGCGGTCTGGTCGGATCAGGTCCGGCTGATCGGGGCCGGCATCATCGCGGTCGGCGCCCTCTGGACGGTGGCGAGTCTCGCCCGCCAGATTGCCGGCAGCATGAAGGCCGCCTTCGCGAGCGCGCGGACGGGCGGCGCGGAGATCCCCCGCCAGGAACGCGACCTGCCGATCACCTGGGTGGCGGGCGCGACCCTGGGCCTCGCCGCCCTTCTGGCCGGGCTGTTCTGGATCTTCGCTTCGGGTGCCGATCTCGGGGCGCTGCACATCGCCGTGGTCGCGGTCGCGACCGTGTTCGCCGTGCTGTTCGGCTTCCTGATGGCGGCGGCCTGCGGCTACCTCGCCGGGCTCCTCGGCTCGTCGAGCAGCCCGATCTCCGGCATCGGCATTCTCACCACTCTGGTCTCCGCGCTGCTGATCCCCCTCCTGATCGGGCGCTCCGCCGGGCCGGAGGGCGACCGCTTCGTCATCGGGCTGGCGCTGCTCCTCGCCGCCGTCGTGGTGACGACGGCCTCGATCGCCAACGACAATCTGCAGGACCTCAAGACCGGGCAGCTCGTCGATGCCACCCCCTGGCGCCAACAGGTGGCCCTGATGGCCGGGGTCACGGTCGGCGCCCTGGTCATCGCCCCCCTGCTGTCGCTGCTGTATCAGGCCTACGGCTTCGCGCAGGCGCTGCCCCGGCCCGGGATGGAGCCGGGCAACGCCCTGCCGGCGCCGCAAGCCGCCCTGATGACCCAGATCGCCAGCGGCATCGTCCACGGTGAGTTGCCCTGGACGATGGTGCTGGTCGGCGCCGCCCTCGGCGTCGTCTTCGTGGTGATCGAGACGCTCCTGCGCCGGCGCGAGCTTTCCTTCCCGGCCTTGACGGTGGGAATCGGCATCTACCTGCCCTTGGAAGTGGTGGTGACGATCGCCGTCGGGGGCGTGATCGGCTGGCTGGCGCGCCGCCGGCTCCGCGCCGGGCCAGGCTCCGACGAGGCCGAGACCCTGGCCCGGCGCCGGGGCGTTCTGATCGCGTCCGGCTTCCTGGTCGGCGAGAGCATCGTCGGCGTCCTGCTCGCCGCCGCCGACACCCTGTCGGGGCGCAGCTCGTCCCTCGTGCTCGTCGGACCCGATTTCGCGCCGGTGGCGACCGGTCTCGGCGCCGTGGTCTTCGCCGCGATCGTCCTCGGCTTCCAACACCTGGTGTCCCGTGCGCCGCCGGCATGACGGACGCGGGCTCCCGTCCCCGATGAGGCATCGCATGACCGCTCCGGTTAGCCCCTCGCCCCTTGGCCCCGGAAGCGCCGTCCCCGGCCCGGACGCGCCTCGCTTCCCCATCGCGGCCGGCTTGCTGTTCGGCCTCGGCCTCGGTGGCTTCTTCGACGGCATCGTGCTGCATCAGGTGCTGCAATGGCACCATATGGTCAGCAGCTGGTACCCGATCACCTCGATCGAGAACCTCGAGCGCAACACCCTGTGGGACGGGATCTTCCACAGCGCCACCTACGTGTTCGTGGTGCTCGGCCTGTTCCTGCTGTGGCGCAGCGCCCATCCGCGCCACCTGCGCTGGTCGAACCGGCAGTTCGCCGGGACCCTCCTGATGGGCTGGGGCCTCTTCAACACCCTCAAGGGACTGATCGACCACCAAATTCTTGGCGTCCACCATGTCAACGAACGGGTGCCGCCCCCGCAGTGGCTCGCGTGGGATCTCGGCTTCCTAGCCTGGGGTCTCGTGATGCTGATCGTCGGGTTCGTTCTTGTTCGGAATGCCCGCGCGTGATGCCGCCCCGGACCTTTCGGGTGATCATACCGTGGCGGGGGAGCCTGCCCTGGCGGGCGATTCTGCCCTGGCTGGCGCTCGCGGCCGGACTCGTCCTGGCGACGCTTCCGGTCTGGCGTCCCCTGGTCTTCGGCCGGGATCTCAGCCTCGACGACCTGCTGACCCTCCGGTGTCTCGGCGTGTGAGTGTTTCGCGGCCCGAGCTTGACCCGGGTGCCGCCGCGCGGGAAGGCACGGCATCGAACCGGCGCCCCCGCCCGAATTCCAGCTCACCCTCAGGATTGCCCCGATGGCCACGCCGCGAGACCTCAAGGTGCAGATGGCTGGCGAGACCCGCGCCCGCGAACGAGCCCAAGCCCTGGCCGCCACGCAGGCTGCAAAGGCGCAGCGGGCCGAGATCGCGGCGCGTGCCGCGGAGGCCGAGCGCGACGAATGGAAGGCCCGGGCGCTCGCCGCCGAGGCGGAACTGGCCCGCCTCAAACCGGCCTGAGCGCGAGCGCGTCAAGCAAGCTGAACCGTTCGTCTACACATCGCACCGGTTCGGTCCCGGTGATGCTTTGTCGCGGACTGGTCTATAACAAATGCCAACCCGCTATGCGGAACAGGAGCCCAGCTTCTGATCTTCTCGTGACGACTGCGAATGCATTCGCGACGACGAGGAGATCTTCCACGTGACCATCGATACGCGCGAAATTTACGTGACCGCCCTGAAGAATACCCATGCGCTCGAGATGCAGGCGCTCCAGATCATGGAGCGTCAGGTCGAGCGTCTGCAGCGCTATCCCGAAATGGAGCAGGCCCTGCGCTGCCATATCGAGGAGACCCACGGTCAGCGTACCCGGATCGAGGAGGCCCTGCACAGCCTCTCGGAAAGTCCCTCGACCATCAAGGAGGGCGTGCTGGGCTTCGTCGGCAACATGATGGCCCTCGGCCATACGCCGGCGCAGGACGAGATCCTGAAGAACGCCTACGCCAACCACGCTTTCGAAAATTTCGAGATCGCCGCCTACGAATCGCTGATCGCCATCGGCGAGGCGGCTGGGCAGCAGACCGCCCTCACGGGCTTCCAGCAATCGCTCCGCGAGGAGGAAGCGATGGCCCGCAAGGTGCGGGAACTCGTGCGCCCGACCACGCTGCGCTACATCGACCTGACCACGGCGGGCGAGAAGGCGGACCGCTGATCCGGCCTGCGGTATTTGGGTACCGCATGCCCGAAACGCTTCGAATAATTGCGCTTTTCGGGTTTTCGAGGACCCAAAACCTGAACGAAGCGGGTTGACGAATCCGATGCATGTCCCTAGAGGAACCGTCAACGCCGCCGCGTCCCGCACGCGGCGGCGCATCGTTTTGTTCAGACACCATACGGAACGCCACGGGATGAAGACCTTTTCTCTGAAGCCCGCCGACGTCGACAAGAAGTGGATCATCGTCGATGCGGAGGGCCTGGTCGTCGGCCGGCTCGCCTCCATCGTCGCCATGCGCCTGCGCGGCAAGCACAAGCCCGCGTATACGCCCCACGTCGATTGCGGCGACAACGTCATCGTCATCAATGCTGAGAAGGTGAAGTTCACCGGCCGCAAGCGCGAGCAGAAGGTGTACTATCACCACACCGGCTACCCGGGCGGCATCAAGGAGCGCACGGCCAAGTTCATCCTCGACGGTCGCTTCCCCGAGCGCGTCGTGGAGAAGGCCGTCGAGCGCATGCTCCCGCGTGGTCCCCTCTTCCGCCAGATCATGGGCAACCTCCGGGTCTATAAGGGCTCCGAGCATCCCCACACCGCCCAGCAGCCGCAGGCGCTCGACGTCGGCAGCCTCAACCGCAAGAACGTGAGCGCTTGATCATGGCGACCCTTCAGTCCCTCTCCGACCTGAACCGCGCGAACGTCGAGTCGCCGGAGAACGCCGCTCCGGTCCACGTCCAGAAGCTCGATGCCCAGGGCCGCGCCTACGCCACCGGCAAGCGCAAGGACGCGGTCGCCCGCGTCTGGATCAAGCCCGGCACCGGCAAGGTCGTGGTCAACGGCCGCGCCGTCGAGGTGTATTTCGCCCGTCCGGTGCTGCGCATGATCCTGCGTCAGCCGCTCACCATCGCCAACCGCGTCGACCAGTACGACATCACCGTCTCGGTGCATGGCGGCGGTCTCTCGGGTCAGGCCGGCGCCGTGCGCCACGGCCTGTCCAAGGCGCTGACCTACTACGAGCCGGAGCTGCGCGCTCCGCTGAAGCGCGAGGGCTTCCTGACCCGCGACAGCCGCGTGGTCGAGCGCAAGAAGTACGGCCGCAAGAAGGCTCGCCGCAGCTTCCAGTTCTCGAAGCGCTGAGGCGCTCCGTCACGATGTATCTGGGCAGGGCGGCTTCGGCCGCCCTTTCCTTTTGAGCCGCCGCCTTTTGAGCCGCCGCAGAGAGACACGGATCCCCATGGCGAAGCCCTTCCGACGCGTCACCCGGCCCGACGCCTCCGCCGTCACCCTCTGCCTCGCGGAGACCGGCGGCGCGCAGACGGGCGAGGTCAAGCTCGCCGACGGCCGCCTGTTCAGCACCACCGGCGCCATGCCCATCGCGCAGGCCTTCGGGGTGGCCGTCCACGTCGCCAACGAGGGCGGCCTGGAGATCGTGGTGATCGATCCCCAGAACCTGTGGAAGCCCTCCTGGGGTGAGCTGATCGCCTGACGTTGTCGGAGGCCTGATCGGTCAGGCGTGCAGGGCGTGCTCCAGTTCGCCCTTCGACATCTTCGAGCGGCCGGGAATGTTCTTATCCCGGGCCGCCTTCATCAGGTCCGCCTTGGTCCGGCCTGATCCCGCATGGGTCGATTTCCGTGCCGCGGCGGTCTTCTTCGCGACGTCGGCCGGTTGCTTGGAGAACTGCCTGCCCTTGGCCGAATCGGCCTGCTTCTTCCGGGTCGAGCGGTCGTACTCGGATTTCGACACCGACTCGCGGGCCTTCTTCGGCAGGTAGCGTTCACCGGTCTCGCCGCTCTTCTCGCCGGACTTCGTGTCCCATTCCTCCTCGGTCCACTGCTTCAGGTGGTTGTCCTCGGACTTCTTGCCCTTGTAGCCGCCGCCGGCGTCCTTGTAGGCCTTGGTGGCCGCTTGGGCCTTGCGCGCCGACCATTGGCCCGGCTTGCCGCCCTTGTCCGAGTCCGTAACCTGCTTTTTCACCTTGTCCCAGAGCTTGGGATCGGTCTTTTCCGCGCTGGCTGACATCTGCATGACCTCGATGGAACGTCTCGTCATGCCTCAACCGGTCGGTCGCGCGCCCCGTTCCAGGTCCGGGACCGGGATACACAGGCTTGATCGACTGTCATCATGCGTTAGTCGCGCGGGGGCCAAGACATTGACTTGAGGAAGCGTCCCGGCCACGTCGCTCCGGCAGGTCGGCGCAGGATCATTCCTCAGCGACGCGGCGAGAAGGATGTCAGGTGGCCATGAGCGAGAGCGGCACGGGGCACAAGCCCACGATCTTCATCGACGGCGAGGCCGGAACCACGGGCCTCGGCATCCGCGAGCGCCTCGAGCGCGAGGGCCGCGTCACCCTGAAGAGCATCCCGCATGAGAGCCGCAAGGACGCGGCCGTCAAGCGGACGCTGCTCGAGGCGGTCGACCTCGTCGTCCTGTGCCTGCCCGACGCGGCCGCGAAGGAGACCGTGGCGCTGGCCGACACCCTGCCGGGCGGCGGCCCCCGCATTCTCGATGCCAGCACCGCGCACCGGGTCGATCCGGCCTGGGCCTACGGCTTCGCCGAGTTGGAGCCGGCCCAGGCGCAGGCCATCCGTCAGGCGCGGCGGGTCGCCAATCCGGGCTGCTATCCGACCGGCGCCATCGCGCTGATCCGTCCCCTGGTGGAGGCCGGGATCCTTCCGCCCGATCATCCGGTCAGCATCAATGCGGTCAGCGGCTATAGCGGCGGCGGCAAGAGCATGATCGAGTCCTACGAGGCCGGACAGGGCGAGCCGTTCCTGCTCTACGGCCTCGGCCTCGGGCACAAGCACCTGCCGGAGACGCAGACCTATGCCCGGCTCACCCGCCGGCCGATCTTCATCCCGTCCGTCGGCAACTTCCGCCAGGGCATGCTGGTGAGCGTGCCGCTCCACCTCGACACCTTGCCGGGAGCCCCTCGCGCCGCCGATCTCGAGGCGGCCCTGGTGGCCTATTACGAGGGCCAGGATCTGGTGCGGGTGGTCCCGGCCGACTGCACCGAGAGCATCGAGCCGGAAGCGCTGAACGACACCGACCGCCTTGAATTGCGGGTCTACGGCAACGAGACCCATCGGCAGGCGGTCCTGGTCGCCCGCCTCGACAATCTCGGCAAGGGTGCGTCCGGCGCAGCCGTGCAGAATATCGGGCTGATGCTCGGTCTCGACTGACTCGCGCACGCATCGGCCGTTCCCGATGCCCGCAGGCCCGCGCCGCAGGCCTGCGGGCACACCCGTGCGCGGGATCGTGCCGCCAAGCCACGTTTGACGCGATCGTGATCCGACATCGCGGGCGGCCTCGACGCGTCGAGGCCGCCCGTTCGTCTTGCGCGATACCTCGGGCCGCGCGTTCCGGCCCGACCCGGAGATCGAACCGCCCTCCTGCGTACCGGCGGTCGAAGGTGCACGGGTTCCGCGTGTTGCTGCATTCTCCGTAGGATGCCGGCAGAGTTGCGGTGCAGCACCCAGCATCGCCTCAGTGCTGATCCCTCGCGACGACGGTGTTTGATCAACCATCCGTGAGTGACTCAGCCCGCGCCAAGACGGCGACCGGGCAAAGTCGATGTGCCATCTGGCCAGGATCGATTCCGGCCCGCCGCGTAACGGAATCACTGCGTTCCAAACCAAGCTTTTCTCGTCGCGGCGGCATAAAGACGGTCAGCTTCATTGCGAACACCATAAATTTGTTTTATCGCATGAAACGCAATGTCCAATGTTCTTATTGAGATTCATGGTGAGACCTTCGGGGTAAGGATCGATTTTTCGCGAATTCCTTTGTGGAATAGTCCGCGTCCGGAGCGTGACGATCGACATGCGGACCGGCCTTTCCAGGATCTCCACGCGTCGATCCGAACCGGCCAGTGGTCCTCGGCGCGGCGACGCTGCTTTTCAGCAGGAACGGGACAGGTCGTGCAGGCCCTTCGTCTCCACACGCAGGACACGTGACAGTCTTGTTGGTCAACCGGGGCGCGATTGATCACATCAGTGCAGGCCATGCGCGAAAAATTGACAAATGATCCACAGCGCGCCGAGGGAAAACCTCGCAATCTTTGATACAACATCTTGCTTGCAAAAAGATCTGAGCCTACGCTTCAAGACAACTCCAACAGATATGCAGATCGGTGGCGCCACATGAACGAAACAGACAACGACTCAGCTCGGCTCATCACCCTGGCGGCCGATATCGTCTCGGCCTACGTCAGCAACAATCACGTTCAAAGCGCCGAGTTGCCCAAGCTCCTCAGTGATGTTCATGAGGCGATCCGTGGCGTGACCAACAGCGGCTCGTCCGCTGCCGAAGCCGGCCCGCCGAAGGCGACCCCGCAGGAGATCCGCCGCTCGATCTCGTCGGACTACCTGATCAGCTTCGAGGACGGAAAGCAGTACAAGACCCTGCGCCGACACCTGACCTTGCGTGGACTGACCCCTGAGCAGTATCGCGCCAAGTGGGGCCTGGCGCCCGATTATCCGATGACCTCGGCCAGCTATTCCGAGCAGCGTTCCGAGCTGGCCCGCGCCCTCGGCCTCGGCCAGCAGCGCCGCAAGGGCATCGCCAAGAGCGCGCCGGAAGAGACCGTGACGGCCGAACCCCCGGAGGAGCCCGAGGCCGAGGCCGCTCCCGCAGAGAAGAAGCGTCGCGGTCCCCGCAAGAAGGTCGACGCCTGATCTGACAGATCTCTGCCCGCCCGAGCGGCACGGTGCAGAGATCACGTCGGTCCTCGCCATAACAGACAGGTCGGCTCGAGGGACGCTCGAGCCGGCCTGATCTTTAGGCGGGCCGAATAGCGCGGCCCGTGAAGGTGGGCCGACGCTTCGAATGGAAGCGGACAGATATTCTGGAGTTTGTCAGGGATCCGGGGGAAACCGGTCATCCCGACAGGACAAGCAAAAACGACAGACGCTAGGCCGGCAGCACGACCACCTTCGCCTTCAGCGGCGTACGCGCGTAGAGGTGGATCATGTCCTGCGTGAGCAGGCCGACGCAGCCACTGGTGATGCCGCTGCCGATGGTGTCGGGCTCACTGCTGGCGTAGATCGTGTAGAGCGTATAGGCGCCGTTCTGGTAGAGGTGCAGCGTGCGGGCGCCGAGTGGGTTGTCGAGACCGCCCGGCATGCCGCGGGCATATTGGGCGGCTTCCGGCTGGCGCCGGATCATCTCCTTCGGCGGTGTCCAGGTCGCCCATTCGGATTTGCGGCCGACATAGGCATCCCCGCTCCACAGGAATCCGTCGCGACCGACATTGGCGCCGTATCGCGTGGCGGCGCCGTCCCCCTCGATGCGATAGACATAGAAATTGCGCGGATCGACGACGATCGTGCCGGGTGCCTCCTTCGACTCATACCGAACCGTCCGGCGATAGTATTTCGGATCGACCTTGCTGATGTCGGCCGCCGGAATCGGAAATTTCTCGTCCGGCATCGGTCCGTAGGTCTTCGCTGCCTCGGCGAGGACCATCCCATCGGGTGTCACGCAACCGGCCAACCCCAGGGTTCCAAGGCCGACGGCCGAGCCGACCAGGAACGTGCGGCGGTCGAGAAATCCGGCCCGCTGGGGAGATGGAGCGAGATCCTGCGTCTGGCCGGCATCCGCCCGTCTACCTGTCAGGGTCATGATCTTCGAAGTCCCGGGTCAGTCGGTCCACCCTGCGGGATGGATCGATCGGAAGCGTCGCGGCGTCGCGCGGGTGATGCGTATTGCCAAGCTCAGATTGCTCCGGCCCGGCTGGGCTGACAAGCTTTACTCGGCCTCCGTGGCCCTTGTCCTGTTCGAAGCCCGGCATGTTTCGGGCGATTCTTCCGGATTCCGCATAGCCACCGGCTTTGCACCGGGACTGAAACAGTTGGGCCACAGTATCGTGGTCGCGCGATCCACACCGCATCGCTGCACCCGACGGAGTTGATGCGGATCGGCCGACGCCAGGATCGGCGCGACCGGATCGAAACAGTGCGGGCCTTGCCGGTCATGCCGCCGCGTCGGACTCCATGTCCTTGCCGCGCGTTTCCGGCATCCAGAGGGCCGCGAGAGTTCCGACGATGCTGAAGGCGACGAGATAGTAGGCCGGCGCCAGCTTGTCGCCGGACAGGGCGATGAGCTTGTTCACCAGGTAGTTCGTGCTGCCGCCGAAGATCGAGACCGAAAAGGCGTAGACGATCGAGAGGCCGGCACTGCGCACCGCGCGCGGCAGCGATTCGGGGATCGCCACGATGATGGCCGCCGCATTGATCGAGGAAAGTGCGGAAAGCAGGAAGGTGACGGCGTAGACCGAGGGGCCTGTCGGGTCGCGCACGAGCCAGACGAAGGCCGGCAGGGTCAGCACGACGATAAGGACGCGCGGCCAGATCAACACCGCGCGCCGCCCGATCCGATCGGCGAGCCAGCCGCCGATGAGCGGAAACACGATGGAGGCGAGGCCGAGGGCAATCGGCACCGCCGTCGAGATCGTCTCCGTCAATCCCAGCGTCGCCTGGGCGTAGACCGGCATGTTGGTGCCGATGGCATTGGACACCGTGGAGGCCGCGATGATCAGGAAGGTCAGCGCGAGGAGCCGCCCATGTTCGCGCACCAGACGCCGCACCACGCCGAAGGTCGAGGCTGCGGCGGCGGGATCGGCCCGTTCGCCGGCGGTCTCGGGCAGGTGACTGCGGATGATCAGGCCCACCGGCACCACGCCGATGCCGAGTGCGAACATCACGCGCCAGCCCCAGTCGCCCATCGCGGCATCGCCGACCGCGAAGGTGAGGGCCGAGGCGCAAAGGCCGGCGATCAGGGCCGCGCAGCCCTGGCTGGCGATCTGCCAGCTCGCCACGAAGCCGCGGTGCTTCGGGGGCGCGGCCTCCAGCAGGTAGGCGGTGGAGGGGCCGACCTCGCCGCCGAGAGCGAGCCCCTGGATGAGCCGGCCCACGATGACGATGACCTGTGACCAGCCGCCCAGGGTGGCGTAGCCGGGAGCGGCCGCCAGCATCACCATGCCGATCGCCATGAGCGCGATGGTGATCAGCATGGCGGGCTTGCGCCCGGCCCGGTCGGCGAAGGCCCCGATGAGGATGCCGCCGATGGGCCGCATGACATAGCCGATGCCGAACAGAGCCAGGGAGGCGAGCAAGCTGTCGGTGGCGTTCTGCGAGGGGAAGAAGGTCTCGCCGATCGACTTCGCAAAGAAGGCGTAGATGGTGAAGTCGTAGAATTCGAGGGCATTGCCCAGGACGACGGCCGCCACCGCCTTTCGCTCCAGGACCGGGTGCGGCCCGGTGTTCGTTGCATCCGTGTTCATGGCCGGGTCCCTCGCGTCAGCGTGGCCTATGCCGGCCGCGATGGAGGAGTTCCAGCAGAACTTTCGGATCGCATTCGGCCGACGCTTGGGCTCCCTGACCTCGACGCATCGCTGGTCCGGGCTGCCTCGTGTTAGCCCCTGGATCTGACGTTGCACTGCAGCGATCCGGTCTCGCGCCGTCCCGGTGCAGCCCGATCCCGTGCCCGAATCCCGATTTCACGCCCCGACCCCATCGCAAGGCACCGATGCTGTCCCGCTCCTCGACGTTGTCCCGCCCGATTCTGGCCCTCGCGGCCGCCTCCTTCGGCATCGGCACCACCGAATTCGTCATCATGGGTCTTCTTCCGGATGTGGCGGCGAGCTTCGGCGTCAGCGTTCCGCGCGCCGGCCTGCTGGTCTCCGGCTACGCTCTCGGCGTCGCGGTCGGGGCTCCCATCGTCGCCATCGCCACCGCACGTCTGCCGCGCAAGACCGCCCTGCTCGTCCTGATGGCGGTGTTCCTCCTGGGCAACCTCGGCTGCGCCCTGGCCCCGACCTACGATCTCCTGATGCTGGCCCGCATCGTCACCGCCTTCGCGCACGGTGCCTTCTTCGGCATCGGCGCCGTGGTGGCGAGCAGCCTGGTGCCGCGCGAGCAGCGGGCCCAGGCCGTGGCGCTGATGTTCGCCGGCCTGACGCTCGCCAATGTCCTGGGTGTGCCCTTCGGGACGGCATTGGGCCAGGTCGCCGGCTGGCGCGCCACCTTCTGGGGCGTCCTCGTTCTCGGCGTGGCGGCGGCGGGGGCGATCCTGGCCTTCGTGCCGGGCGGTATGCCGGGCTCGCGCGGCGGCCTTTCCGGCGAATTCCGCTCCCTCCGGCGCTGGCCCGTGCTGCTGCCGATGCTGATCAGCACGCTGGCCTCCGTGAGCCTGTTCACGGTGTTCACCTACATCACCCCGATCCTGGAGGATGTGAGCGGGCTGACACCGACGCAGGTGACCGGAGCCCTGCTGCTGTTCGGAGTCGGCCTGACGGTGGGAAACCTCGCCGGAGGCCGCCTCGCCGACCGGCGCCTGATGGCGACCGTCATCGGCAGCTTCGCGGCCCTGGTGGCCGTTCTGGCGCTGTTCGCCTTCACCGCGCAGGCGGCGATCCCCGCCGTCATCACGCTGCCGATCTGGGGCGCCCTGGTCTTCGCCGTCGTGGCGCCCCTCCAGGTCTGGGTGGTGGAAGCGGCAACCGATGCGCCCAACCTGGCCTCGACCCTGAACCAGGGGGCCTTCAACCTCGGCAATGCCAGCGGTGCGGCCCTCGGCGGGGCTCTTGTCACGGCCGGCTACGGCTATGGCAGCCTGCCCTGGTTCGGCTCCGCCATCGCGCTCCTGGCCCTCGTGCTGACCCTGACGGCCCGGCCGCGCGGGACCCGTCCGGTTCCGGCCTGAGCGCCGGAGCGGGTCGGGACCGGAGCATCAGGTCAGCGGCGTCGCCAGGACCTTGTCGATGCGCCGGCCATCCATGTCGACGACCTCGAAGCGCCAGCCATGCGACTCGAAGTGGTCGCCGGTGCCGGGAATGCGGCCGAGGCGGAAGATCACGAAGCCCGCGAGCGTGGTGAAATCGTCGGAATCCGGGTGCTCGGCGAAGGCGAGACGGTCGAAGGCCTGGGATGCCGGCATCATGCCGTCGATGAGGAGCGAGCCGTCCTCGCGCTCGACCACGTTCGGTTCGTCGCCGACCTCGGGGATGTTGCCGGCGATCGCTTCGAGCAGGTCGGTCTGGGTCACGATGCCTTCGAGGCTGCCGTACTCGTCGACGACCACCGCCATCCGCACGGGCTTGGCCTGGAACGTCTCCAGCACCGCCAGGATCGACATGCTCTCGTGTACGACGATCGGCGGCTGGGTCGCCGCCAGGACGCTGATCGGCTTGCCGTCGAGGAGTTGATTGAGCAGGTCCTGCTTGCGCACCACCCCGACGATCTCGTCGACTTCGCTGCGGCTGACCACCAGCTGGGCATGGTCGCATTCCCGCACCGACCTCAGGATCGCGTCGGGCTCCTCGTCGGCATCGACCCACTCGACCTCGTGTCGCGGGGTCATGATATCGCGCACCCGGCGCTCGCCGATCGAGAAGATGCGCTGGACCGCCTCCTGCTGCGCCTCGCGGATCAGGCCGGCCTCCTGGCTCGCCTGAACCAGCAGGTTGAGCTCGGCGGTGGAGTGGAGCGAGCCTTCGCCGTGCCCGGCCTGCAGGCCGAACAGCCGGACGACGCCGTTGCCGAGGCCGTTGAGGAACAGGATCGCCGGGCGGAACACGAACAGGAATAAGCCGAGGGGCCGCACCACCGCGAGCGCGGTGCGCTCGCTGCGCTGGAGCGCGAGGCTCTTCGGGGCCAACTCGCCGAGCACGATGTGCATCGACGTGATGATGATGAAGGAGATGACCACCGCGATGGTGTGGGCGGCGGTGGTGCCGACCGGCTCCGGCAGGAAGCTCAAGGCCGGCACGATGATGTGCGCCAGCGCCGGCTCGCCGACCCAGCCCAGTGCCAGGGACGAAATGGTGATGCCGAGCTGCGTCGCCGCCAGGTAGGCGTCGAGCTGGTCGGTGGCGCGCTGGAGGGCGGCGGCGTGGGTGCGCCGCTCGGTGACCAGCTCGGCGACCCGACTCTTGCGCACCGAAACCAGGGCGAACTCGGCGGCCACGAAGAAACCGTTGGCGAGCACCAGGGCGAAGACGGCAACGAGGCCCAGCCCGGTCGCCCATGCGTCGTCGAAAATCGTCGTCTCCCCTGGTCAGCGGCGGATCTCTAACAGCTCCGCAGGTGACGGGCCACCGCGATCGCGCACCCGACGATTTTCCCTGTGACCTCGACACGACCCTTCAAAATACAACCGTGCGCCTTCGCGCGCGCGGAGACCCTCGATCAAGTGGCCGCGCGCCTTGACTGGCCGCTCCGCGCGGCCGGCTCGATGGAGAGCCCCGGTGGTGAGCGGGTGGAGGTGATGCACCTCGATTGCCTCGGTCGTCTCGACGATCAGGGCATCGCGGCCCAACTCGGCGAGCGGCCGATCTTCCTGTCGCTGGCGCGGTACGAGCCCTTCGGCCTCGCTGTGCTGGAGGCGGCCAGCGCGGGATGCGCGCTGGTTCTCTCCGATGTCGCGAGTTTTCGTGAGTTGTGGAAGGGAGCCGCGCTGTTCGTCGATCCCGAGGATGCAGAGGGGGCGGCAGCGGCAATCCGGGGGCTGGTCGAAGATCCCGACGAACGTCTCCGTCAGGGTTCTGCAGCCCGCACGCGTTCCAGTTGCTACGGGGTCGACGCGATGACGAGCGGCGTAGTCGCGGTCTTCCGCGGATGTTGGACGGGAACGCCTGTCCGTTCCCTGGCGGGGGCGGCCGCATGAGGATCGCCTACTTCACCCACTCGCTCGCCTCATGCTGGAACCACGGCAATGCCCACTTCCTCCGCGGTGTGCTGCGCGAACTGATGGCCCTTGGGCATGCTGTCGAAGCTTACGAGCCGGAGGGCGCCTGGAGCCTGGAGAACCTGATCCGCGACCATGGATCCTCCGGAATGGAGGCGTATCGCAGGGCTTATCCGGACTTGAACTCGGTGATCTATCCTCAGGTTGGCTCAGTTGTCGATCGCGTTGCGGATGCGGATGTCGTCGTCGTTCACGAATGGAACGCTCCCGAGCTCGCCGCTGCTTTGGGCGCACGGCGCAAAGGCGGAGCTCGCTACACGCTTTTGTTCCATGACACCCATCACCGCGCGGTCAGCGCGCCTGACGAGATGCGTCGCTTCGACCTTTCCGGCTTTGATGGTGTTCTCGCGTTCGGTGAGACATTGGCCTCGGTCTATCGGGACTGGGGATGGGGGCAGCGTGTTTTCGTCTGGCATGAGGCCGCCGACATCCGATTGTTCCATCCTCCAGCCGTCGAAAATGTGCGGGCCGGTTTGATCTGGATCGGTAATTGGGGTGATGACGAACGGAGCGAGGAACTCGAAACCTACCTTTTCGCCCCGGCGAACGATGCTGGCCTCGACCTCGATATCTTTGGCGTCCGCTACCCGGAGCTGGCAATCCGAGCTTTGGAGCGCCACGGCGCGCGCTATCGCGGCTGGGCGCCCAACGCTTTAGCGCCGTCGCTTTTTGCGCAGCACCTCGCCACGATCCATGTGCCGCGTCGCTTCTACGTCCGGCATCTACCAGGTATCCCGACGATCCGTGTCTTCGAGGCGCTGGCCTGCGGTATTCCCCTCGCCTGTGCGCCCTGGGATGACACGGAAGGCCTCTTTCGGCCGGGGACCGATTATCTGGTCGCCCGCGATGGAGCCGCGATGGCGCGTCACCTGACGGCGCTTCGCAAAGACCCGGACTTGCGCGCATCCCTCCGGGCGAACGGCCTCGCCACCATCGCGGCGCGTCACACCTGCGCGCATCGGGCCGCGGAGTTGCTCGGCATCGTCGCGGGCCTGCGCGCACCCGGGATATGCATCGAACCTCTGGAGAGATCCGCATGAAGATCGCCTTCTACGGCTCCAGCCTCCTGTCATCCTACTGGAACGGCGCAGCGACCTATTATCGTGGCCTGCTCAGCGACCTCGCGCGGTATGGCCATCGCATCACCTTCTACGAGCCCGATGCCTTTGATCGCCAGCAGCATCGTGACATCGATCCGCCGCCGTATGCCGAAGTGAAGGTCTATTCTGCCACGCTGGAGGCGATGCGTAGCGTGGCTGCGGAAGCGGCCGGGGCCGATGTCGTGGTCAAGGCGAGCGGCGTCGGAATCTTCGATGACGAGCTTTTACAGGGGGTTATCGCAGCGTCGCGACCGGAGGCAATCCGCATTTTCTGGGACGTTGACGCGCCAGCGACCCTCGCCGAGATGCGCAGCAACCCCGATCACGGGCTGCATCGCGCTATGCCGGAACTCGACCTTGTACTGACCTATGGTGGCGGACCGCCGGTTATCACCGCCTACGAACAGTTTGGCGCGCGCCGCTGCATTCCGATCTACAACGCGCTCGATCCTTCCACGCACCACCCGGTTCCTCCCGAACCGCGCTTTGCCGCAGACCTCGCCTTCCTGGGGAACCGCCTGCCTGACCGCGAGGCGCGGGTCGACGCCTTCTTCCTCGATGCTGCAATCCGGCTGCCGGGTCGACGCTTTCTGCTGGGCGGAAGCGGCTGGGAAAGTCGAGGCCTGCCGACCAATGTGCACCACCTCGGTCATGTCTACACGCGGGAGCACAATGCCTTCAACACGACGCCGCTGGCGGTGTTGAACATCGCCCGCGAAAGCATGGCGGCGGTGGGCTTCTCGCCGGCCACCCGTGTGTTCGAAGCAGCCGGAGCTGGAGCTTGCCTCATTACCGATGCCTGGGACGGGATCGAACTGTTTCTTGAGCCCGACAAGGAGGTACTGGTCGCGCGCGACGGGCGCGAAGTCGCCGAGCACCTTGCGGCTTTGACGCCGGTCCGTGCGCGGCAGATTGGCGAGGGCGCGAAGGCCCGGATCAGCGCCGATCACACCTACGCGCGGCGCGGTTCTGAGGTCGACGCGATCTTGAGAAGCGAGGCTAAGCGGAAGGGCACCCTGACGCCGGCACGGAGCGTCGCGTGAGCCGCCCTCTCCGCCTCGTGGTTCTCGGCCTGAGCCTGTCGTCTTCCTGGGGCAACGGCCATGCCACGACCTACCGCGCTCTTCTGAAAGCCTTTACCGCCCGCGGCAACGACGTGCTGTTCCTGGAACGCGACGTGCCCTGGTACGCGGAGCATCGCGATCTGGCTGAACCAGGTTTCTGCCGCTTCGCGCTCTATCCGGATCTTGCGGCGCTGGAGGAGCACCGGGAGGCGATTGCATCGGCCGATGCGGTCATCGTCGGGTCTTACGTGCCCGACGGCATCGCCATCGGCGACCGGATCTTCGATTGGGCCCGTGGGCTTCGCGCCTTCTACGATATCGACACGCCCGTCACACTGGCACGCCTCGAAGCTGGGGATTGCGCCTACCTCGCTGCACACCAGATCGCGGAGTACGACCTTTATCTGTCCTTCACCGGCGGCCGGACCCTCCGCCTCCTAGAAGAAGCCTATGGCTCACCGATCGCCCGTGCCCTGTACTGCTCCGTCGATCCGCAGGCCTATCCTGCGCTGGAGCGTGAGGTGGTCTACGATCTCTCCTACCTCGGGACCTATAGTCCCGATCGCCAGCCAACGCTGGAGCGCCTGATGATCGAGCCGGCGCGCCGTTCGCTGGACCTCCGTTTCTGCGTCGCCGGGCCGCAATATCCGGATGGGATCGATTGGCCGGCGAACGTCACGCGGATCGCGCACCTGCCTCCTGACCGGCACCCGGCCTTCTACGCGGCAAGCCGCTACACCCTGAACGTCACCCGGGGGGACATGATCCGAGCGGGCTACAGCCCGAGCGTACGTCTGTTCGAGGCGGCCTGTATCGGCACAACCATCATCAGCGACACGTGGGATGGCCTCGACACCATCCTGACGCCGGGCTCCGAGATCATCACGGCGCAGGAGCCTGAGGACGTGCTGTCGATCCTGCGGCTGCAGCCGGAGGCGGTTCGCCGTCGCATCGGCACGGCAGCCCGAACGCGGGTCCTTGCCCGCCACAGCGCCGCGCAACGCGCTGCGGAACTGGAGGCGATCCTACGCGGCGCTATCGCGGCGCGCGTCGTGACGACGGCAGGCCCTGATCTGATGGAGGAGGTCGGCGCATGACCACAGGTTCGATCCGCGTCGGCCTCGTCGGGGTCGGCAATTGCGCCTCATCCTTCGTGCAGGGCCTGCACCATTATCGCGAGGCCGACCCGGCCGAGACCGTGCCGGGGCTCATGAACGTGTCGCTCGGCGGTTATCACGTCCGCGACATTGCAGTGGTGTCGGCCTTCGACGTCAATACCCGCAAGGTGGGACGCGACCTTGCCGATGCGATCGGTGCCCCCCCGAACAACACGATCCGTTTCGCGGAGGTGCCGCCGTCCGGCGTCATGGTGCAACGCGGACCGACCCTCGACGGGCTCGGGCGCTACATGCGCGAGGACATCGTCGAGGCGGAGGATCTCGCCATCGATGTCACGGCCGAACTGGAGCGCACGCGCACGCAGGTGCTGGTCTCCTATCTGCCGGTCGGCTCGCAGGCCGCTACGGAATACTACGCCCAGTGTGCCCTCGATGCCGGCTGCGCCTTCGTGAACTGCATCCCGGTCTTCATCGCCTCAGACCCGGAATGGCGGGGGCGGTTCGAGGCGCGCGGGCTGCCGATCCTCGGCGACGACATCAAGAGTCAGGTCGGCGCGACCATCGTTCACCGGATGCTCGCCAACCTGATGCGCGAGCGCGGGGTGCGTCTCGACCGCACCTACCAGCTCAATTTCGGCGGCAACGCCGATTTCAAGAACATGCTCGAGCGCGAGCGTTTGGAATCGAAGAAGATTTCGAAGACCCGGGCGGTGACCAGCCAGCTCGACGTGCCCCTCGATCCCGACGATATCCATGTCGGTCCGAGCGATCACGTGCCCTGGCTGACGGACCGGAAATGGGCTCAGATCCGCCTGGAAGGCACGGCCTTCGGCGAGGTGCCCCTGTCGATGGAGCTGAAGCTCGAAGTCTGGGATTCTCCGAATTCCGCCGGCATCGTGATCGACGCGGTGCGCTGCGCTCGGCTGGCGCTCGACCGTGGGATCGGCGGGGCACTGATCGGACCTTCGAGCTACTTCATGAAGGCGCCGCCGCAGCAATTTACCGACGCGGAAGCACGGGCACGCACACGCGCTTTCATCGCCGGCGAGCCGGAATCATCCGCCGTGGAGGCGGCGTGACCCGGATCGTCCTGGTCCGCCACGGTAGCCACGATCGGCTGAACCGCATCCTGTGCGGGCGGATGGAGGGCGTTCGTTTGAGCGAGCAGGGCCGGCGCGAGGCGAATCTCGTCAGTGCCGCTCTGACCGGAACCGGGGCGACGGCGCTGCTGTCGAGCCCGCGGGCGCGCACGCTCGAGACGGCGGCGCCCATCGCCAGGACTCTCGAACTGGGCATCGCCGAGGAGCCCGGCCTGGACGAGATCGATTTCGGCGATTGGACCGGCCGGCCCCTGGCCGATCTCGCTGCCGATTCACGCTGGCAGGCCTGGAACACCCGCAGAGCGGACAACCGTCCGCCCGGCGGCGAGAGCATGGGCGAGGCGCAGGTTCGCGCCATGGCGGCCCTGACGGGGCGACCGGAGGGATGCCTGATCGCGGTCAGTCATGGCGACGTCATCCGCGCCGTCCTGCTGCATGTCCTCGGGCTCTCCGTCGCGTCCTATGATCGCCTCGTGGTCGAGCCGGCCTCGATCAGCGTCGTCGAGCTCTGGCCCGGGGGCGGCCGGGTTTACAGCCTCAACGGCACGGCTCACCTGACATGAGGGGTTCGCCATGATGAGATCCGAGGATCGCCTGCGCGGCGAGATCGACGCGCTCGGCCCGTGGTTCCACAACATGAACCTCGACGGCGTCTGGACCGCCCCGAACCATTTCCTCGGGGATTATCCGGCGCTCAAATGGCGCGGTTTCGCCGATGCTCTTCCGGCGGACCTGACGGGAAAGAGCGTTCTCGACATCGGCTGCAACGGCGGCTTCTACGCCATCGAGATGAAACGACGGGGCGCGGCGCGGGTCCTCGGCCTCGATTCCGATGCGCGCTACCTGGCGCAGGCCCGCTTCGCCGCCCGGGTGACGGGACAGGACATCACCTTCGCGCAGGGGTCGGTCTACGACGTCGGGGCGCTGGGCGAGCGCTTCGACGTCGTGCTGTTCATGGGCGTGCTCTACCACCTGCGGCACCCGCTCCTGGCGCTGGACCTCATCCGCGAGACCGTGGCGAAGGACCTGCTGGTGTTCCAGTCGATGCAGCGCGGCTCGCGCGAGGTGGTGCCCGTGGCCGGCGACTACGATTTCTTCGAACCCGCGCCCTTCGCCGAAGCCGGTTACCCGAAGCTGCACTTCATCGAGGAGCGCTACGCGGGCGATCCGACCAACTGGTGGGTGCCCAACCGCGCCTGCACCGAGGCCATGCTGCGGGCGAGCGGCTTTGCCATCGTGGGGCACCCGGAGGAGGAGGTCTATCTCTGCCGTTGCGCGGAGAAGGCCGCGCCCGGGGCGGTCTATCCGGCGCGCCCGGCACAGGAGATCCCCGCGTGATCGAAGCCGCGATGCTCTGGAACGAGCCTAACAACAAATCCCATTGGGACCCGGAGCTTGACCCCGAGTGGCGCCTGTTCGCCGAGATGGTGAGCGCCGCCGGCCATGCCATCCGGGCGGAAAACCCGAGCCTGCCGCGGGTGCTTGGCGGGATCTCTCCGATCGATCCGGGCTTCATCCGGCGCATGGAGCGGGCGGGCGCCCTCGATGCGGTGGATGCCGTGGCGGTGCACGGCTTTCCCCTCGATTGGAACCTCTGGCAGGTCCACGAATGGCCGGCCAAGATCGCCGAGATCCGGGCGGTGACGCACCTGCCGGTCTGGGTCTCGGAGGTGGGCATTTCGACCTTCGGCGCCGAGGAGGTGCAGCGCTGGGGCGTCGACCGGACGGCGGAGCTGCTGATCGGCCAGGCGCCGCGCATCCATTGGTACAGCCTCTACGATCTGCCGCGCGAATGGGAGGCCACCACCCGCCATCGGGAGGCCGAGGGTTCCTCCTATTACCGCCATTTCCACATGGGCTTGCTGCGCCAGGACGGCACGCCGAAGCTGGCCCTGGAGGCGTTCGCCCGGCATACCCCGGCTTTGGGGCTGTGCCAGTGGTTCCACTACGAGGACCACCGCTTGGACGAGGCGGTGGCCTGGATGAAGCGCCTCGGGGTGACCTACCTGCGCACCGGCCTGTCCTGGGCCGACAGCTTCCGCCCCAACGCCCTCGATTGGTTCGATCGGCAGATGCGGGCGCTGGAGGATTTCGACGTCACGGTGACGTTCTGCTTCACGCCGGAGCATCGCGGACTGGCGCCGCACCACACCAGTCCGCCCCAGGATCCCAACGAGTTCGCCGAATTCTGCGCCGCGATGGTGCGCCGCTATGCACCGGGGCGGGTGAGCGCTGCCGTCCACCGGTGATCGTGTTCGGCAAGCGGGATCGCCCCCAAGACCCGCGCGACCTCATTGCGGAGATCGCGGGCGGGCTCGGGGCGGCGCGAGACGCCGAGGGCCTGCGCCGGCACGAGGCCCTGGCGGCGGCTTTGATCGCGGCCGGGATGTTGCTGCAAGGCCTTGCGGATGCTGACCTTTCGGCCCGCGGCACCGATGCCCCCTCCCCGGCCCAGGACGGCGCGACGGGGCTGATCCTGCGGCTGGCCGAGGCGGTCCTGGCCTCCTGGGCGGGCGGATTTCACCGCGACGTGCCGGATCTCGACGGGGCTCTGGCGGAGCTCGCCGGGCTGGCCCTGCCGCCGGAGATCGCCACGCGATGGGCCGAGGGCTTTGCGTTTTACGCAATATATCCAGAGACTTACGGGATCGCCGCGCGGACCGCGGGGCTCGCGCCGGACACGCTGGTGATCGGCCTGCGCAGCATCGGGGCGCCGCTCGCCGCCATGGTGGCGGCCGGAATCGGCAGCCGGCGCCTGCTCACGGTGCGGCCGGTGGGGCACCCGTTCCGGCGGCACCTGGCCCTGTCGGAGGCGGTGGAGGCGACGATCCGGGCGGCCCGGAATGTGGCCGTGGTGGACGAGGGGCCGGGCCTGTCGGGCAGCTCCTTCGGGGCGGTGCTCGATGCGCTCGACCGGCTCGGGGTGGCGGAGGATCGGGTCACCCTGTTCCCGAGCCACGACGGAATGCCGGGGCCGCAGGCCTCGGAAAAGCACCGCCGGCTTTGGGCGCGGATAGCCCGCCGGACCCTGTCGTTCGACGCCTGGGCGGGTGCGCCGGAGCGGCCGGATCAGGCGCTCGGGGCCTGGGTCACCGACCTCGTGGGGGGTGAACCGGCGCCCCTGGAGGACATGTCCGGCGGGGGCTGGCGCCGCCAATTCTGGGCCGATCCGGGCGACTGGTCGCCGGTGAATGCCTGGCAGGAACGACGCAAGTTCCTGATGCAACAGGGAAACACCACCTGGCATATCAAATTCGTAGGTCTCGGATCCGAGACCCGGCGCAAGCACGCGACGGCCCGGGCGCTCCAGGCGGCCGGGTTCATCCCGGAGGTGGCGGGCCTGCGCCACGGCTTCCTGGTGGAGCGCTGGCACGGGGAGGCGGTGCCCCTGCGGGCGGACCAGGGGGAGGCCTGGATCGCCCGGATCGGCGACTATCTGGCTTTCCGGGCCACGGCGTTTCCGGCCCCGCCGGAGGCCGGGGCGGACCTGTCCACGCTGGTGGCGATGGCCCGGCACAATGCCGGGGAGGCCCTGGGCGCAGAGCGGGCGCGGGCTCTGGAGCGGTGGTCGGAGGTGCGGCTCGCGGCGCTGGAGCGGGGGGTGCGACGGGTCGAGACCGACAACCGGATGCAGCCCTGGAAGTGGCTGACGCTGCCCGATGGGCGGCTCCTGAAGGCCGACGCGCTCGACCATGCGGCGGGGCACGACCTGATCGGGGCGCAGGATATCGCGTGGGATCTGGCCGCCGCGATCGTCGAGTTCGACCTGCCAAAGCAGGCCGGCGTATACCTGCAGGGTCGCGTCGAGGTCACACGGAATCGCCCCCTCGATCCGGCGCTGATCGATGTCATGCTGTGCTGTTATGTGGCATACCAGATAGGTGCGCTGACCCTGGCCGAGGGTGCCACCCGCGACCCCGCCGAGGCCGCCCGGCTGGGGCGGCGCCGCGCGGATTTCCGCCGCCGCCTGCACGCTGCGCTTGACGCCTTTGGCGGCTGAACCTCCGGCGGTGCCAGCGATCCGGCCTCAGCGATTCGGCGGGATCGCGTAGGTGCCGGTGGCGTGGCAGACCAGGGGGGCGCCGTCCGGCCCGGTGATATGGACCTCGCCGACCGCGAGACGCCGGCCGAGCTTGAGCAGGCGGGCGGTACCGAGCAGCCCGGTTGGGCCGGGCCTGCGCAGGAAGTTGAAGTTGAGGCTGGTGGTGACGGCGAGCGCCACCGGGCCGAGGCTGGCCAGGATCGCCGCGTAGAGGGCGTAGTCGGCCAGCGCCATCATCGACGGACCGGAGACCGTGCCGCCGGGGCGGAGATGGCGGTCGTGGTGGTCCATCCGCATCCGGGCGAGGCCGGGGCCGACCTCCACGAGGTGATAGGTCCGGCCGCCGGCCTCCATCTGCGGGAAGGCCGATGCGAGGAAGGCCACGGTCTCGGCAAGGGACAGGGCTTGCGGCAGCGCGTCCGGCGACGGATCGGGCGAGGCGGCGGAGGCAGGGTCGGGCGAGGTGTGGGGCAAGGTGTCGGGCAAGGTGTGGGGCAAGGTTTCGACCCAGTGTTCGGACAGGCTTCACCTTGCAGCATGCTCCGGCATGCCCGACAAGATCAGGGATGAGCCCGAACCACGACGCCTACGACCCTGCCCTGATCCGCCGGGTGCTCGCCGAGACCCGCAGCATCGCCCTGGTGGGCGCCTCGGCCAATCCGGCCCGGCCGAGCCACCACGTCATGGAATTCCTGCTGGCGCGCGGCTACCGGGTGATCCCGGTCAATCCCGGGCTCGCGGGGCAGAGCCTGCTGGGCCAGCCCGTCATCGCCCGCCTCGCCGACCTGACCGAGCCCGTCGACATGGTCGAGATTTTTCGCAGTTCGGATGCGGCCGGCGGCGTGGTGGACGAGGCCCTGGCTTTGCCCTGGGTGCCACGGTTCATCTGGATGCAGATCGGGGTGCGGGATGATGCCGCCGCCGTACGGGCCGAGGCGGCGGGGTGTGTGGTGGTGATGGATCGATGTCCGAAAATTGAATTTAACCGATAAAATTATTGAGATATACGTTAGATAATAAATGTATAATCTATAATAACAGTAACAATACCACATAAAGTAGCTTTAATATTTGCACTAAAGATATTTATGGCGGCATCTTTATCCAGCGCGATTTTCCTAGTGAATACGAATTTTGTAGATTTAGAACGCAATCCTTCCTAGACTTACTAAGCCGAGCCGAATTTTGAGGCCATAATGCCGACCCTAGTGATCTCTGACTTTTCATGCATAAAAGAAGCAAACCTTACCCTTGCTCCTGTAAACGTCATTATTGGCCCGCAAGGAAGCGGCAAGAGCGTCACAACGAAACTTACTTTTTTCTTTTCAGACATAATGAGTAATTTTCAACAAGCCGCTGAACGGGGCGACACTATAGAAGATTATAAACGAAGCCTTTCTAGATCTTTCAACATTTGGTTTCCTCCATCTGCCTGGGGGCAGGGAAGATTTAATATTAGTTATGTTTCGGGCGCCTTTAGCGCACGTGTTTTACGACGGAAAAGCCAAGGTAAGCTTAGAGATGATGTCTCGATAACTTTTTCTGAGTGGTTTACCGACAGCTACAAGCGTTCTGCTGATTTATTTGACAAAACGCGATCAGGTGAAGAAATTGAGGACCTGAATGCTGTACAAGTAGGTGATGTTATTGATCGAACGTATCGAGTTCGAGACGTGATACATCGAAAGATGCTTGCAGAACTAGGAAACGACTTCGTTTCGAGGCAAACCTTTGTTCCGGCAGGAAGAGCTTTTTTCACAAGTATTGGAAGACTTGTCGCCGGATTCGAGCAGGCTGGAAGTTTAGATCCAATTACTATTAAGTTCGCTAGACTATTTGCAAATATTAGAGATAGATCTGCCCGTCGATTTTCGATAAAAAATAGCCGCTTGAGTGACGAATTTCACGAGCGCCGCTTTCTGTTCATGAGTAAGCTTTTTGGAGGTGAAATTAAATTTGAGCAAGACACAGAGTTTGTTGAAACTGAAGACGGAAGAAAAATTCCTTTTTCATCTCTATCGAGCGGACAGCAGGAGTTGCTGCCCATGTGGTCGCTTATGGATTACTTTAGTGAAATGGACGCCTTGCGATTTCCTTCAAGCCGGAGGTCTTCACGGCGGTCTACAGAACTAATCTATATTGAGGAACCTGAGGCGCATCTATTTCCGTCAGCGCAAAGTCTTTTACTCGAATTCTTGATAGGCTCAATTGCATCAGAGCGAAATCAAAGAAGTTTGATTCTAACTACTCATAGCCCCTACATCATGGCCAACTTAAATGTTTTCTTGAAAGCTGGCCAACTCGCAAGAAGGAAAAAACGAAATCAGGATATCAATAATGTGGTTCCTCGTGAGTGCTGGCTAACTGAGAGCCAGCTGTCAGCCTTTGCGATTGAGGACGGAAAGCTAAGAAGTTTGATTGATGATGATCTTATGATTGACGGTAGATATCTAGATCAAATCTCTGAGGATATTTCTCGGCAGTTTTCTAAGTTACTGCAAATCGAATCAGAGATTTGAAATGACAAAAAAAATTTCGAAGAAGCCGACGTCACCCAGGTCGCCAAAAGTTTCCGGAGATAGCTGCACTATAGTTGTGAGTCACAAGCTTGTCAAAGTAGAAGAAAATAAAAGGAAAGCTGTGTTTCGCAATCCAGAAAGTAAGGAATATCGAATTACAAAAGTTGACAACTGTGTTGTAACCGAAGGACCGCGCACTGATTATTTGGTGAGCGAAAAAGGTTCTGTTTCAGTTCTTGTTGAATTGAAGGGTAAAGATGTTGAACATGCATGTGAGCAACTATTTGCTTCAGCTGATCACGCATCTGTGAGGCCTTTACTTGAAAGTAGGATAGGATTTGTAATAGTATGTAGTAAATATCCAAGATTTGATACCTTTGTTGCCAAAGCAAAAAATACGGCTGCCAAACGTTACAAATCTGGCTTCCATGTCATTTGCGACCAACGCGAGCTGGATATCATTCGAGCTGTTGCTATTGATGGACCTTACTAGAACAAATATAGGTTTCTCGTTGGGGTTTTGTCAGGATGCAAGCTCCGTTCGTTGCGTCTCCACCATCAACGCCACAGCCACAAAGCTAACCCCAGCCGCGATCGCCAAATACAGCCCCACCCAACCCACACCGCCCCATTCCGACAGCCGCTGCGCCAGATACGGCGCGGCGGAGGCGCCGAGGATGCCGGCGAGGTTGTAGGTCACGGAGGCGCCGGTGTAGCGCACGCGGGTCGGGAACAGTTCGGGCAGCAGGGCGCCCATGGGGCCGAACAGCCAGCCCATGGCGAACAGGCCGAGGCACAGGAAGCCCAGGACGAGGCCGCCCTGGCCGCTGCCGAGCATCGGGCCCATCAGCAGGCCGAGGCTGGCGGTGAAGACGAGGCCGGAGAGCAGGACGGGGCGACGACCGTAGCGGTCGGCGGCCCAGCCCGAGAGCGGGATGCCGAGGCCCATGAACAGCACGGCGACGCATTCGAACAGCAGGAAGGTCGGCCGGGTGAAGCCGAGGGTCGAGACGCCGTAGCTCAGGGCGAACACGGTGGAGAGGTAGAACACCGCGTAGCAGGCCACCATCGCGAAGGTGCCGAGCAGGGTGGCGCGGATGTATTTGGTGAAGATCACCGCCAGCGGCACGCGCTCGGGGGCGGCCTTCTCCAGGGCGGCCTTGAACACCGGGGTCTCGGTGAGTTTCAGCCGGACATAGAGCCCGACGCCGACCAGCACGGCGCTGGCCAGGAACGGGATGCGCCAGCCCCAGGCCTGGAAGTCGGCCGGGCTCAGCGCCAGGGCAAGGCCGAGGAAGCCCAGATTGGCGGTGATGAAGCCGACCGGCGCCCCGAGCTGCGGGAAGATGCCATAGAGCGCGCGCCGGCCCGGCGGGGCGTTCTCCACCGCCAGCAGGGCCGCGCCGCCCCACTCGCCGCCGAAGCCTACGCCTTGGCCGAAGCGCAGGACGCAGAGCAGGAAGGGCGCCCACCATCCGGCGGTGGCATAGGAGGGCAGGCAGCCGATCAGCACCGTCGACAGGCCCATGATCATCAGGGAGGCCACCAGCGTCGCCTTGCGCCCGACCCGATCGCCGAAATGCCCGAAGAACGCGGCGCCGAGGGGGCGCGCGATGAAGGCGATCGAGAAGGTGGCGAAGGCCGCCAGCGTCTGCACCGCCGGATCGCCGGGCGGGAAGAAGATCGGCCCGATCACCAGCGCGGCGGCGGTAGCATAGACGTAGAAGTCGTAGAACTCGATCGCGGTGCCGACGAAGCTGGCGATGAGGATGCGGGCGGCCGGAACGGTGTCGCTGGGCATGGTCGGGCGGAGGGCTGTGTGGCGGGGGGCTGTGTGGCTCATGCGCGCGGCCTTAGCGCACGCGCGACCGGCAGGATAGCGCTGGTTTGGTGCGGCGATGGCGGGTTCCCCTCCCCCTTGTGGGGAGGGGTTAGGGGTGGGGGTGGACGGGTGACCCTCGGCTGGCGGCGCGTGCATATTCCGGTCTGCAATTTCCGGTTTGCAAGCCGGACTGTTTCATAGAACACCCGGTCATCCCGGGGCCGCGCAGCGGAGCCCGGGATCCAGAAACACAGGTTGTGCAAACGTGAACGCGGTTGGCGGCTCTGGATTCCGGGCTCGCCTACGGCGCCCCGGAATGACGGCGCTTCATCCCGGCGATCGCCCGGCTTTCCAAAAGACAGGCCCGGCCCGCCCCCGCCTTGACCCCCTCCCCCGTCCGGCATAAAGAACTAACGTTCGTTTCAGCGGATGGCGGCCTCTTCACCCGGCTTCTGGCGGGGCGTAGAAGACACGCATGTGCGGGCCGGCGGGCCCGGGAGGATTTTGCGATGACCGATCGTCTGCCCGGCTTCAACACGCGCGCCATCCATGCCGGCGCGGCGCCCGATCCGACCACGGGCGCGCGGGCGACGCCGATCTACCAGACCGCCTCGTTCGTGTTCGACGATGCCGAGCACGCCGCCTCGCTGTTCGGGCTCGAGGCCTTCGGCAACATCTATTCGCGCATCACCAACCCGACCAACGCGGTGCTGGAGGAGCGCGTCGCCGCGCTGGAGGGCGGCACCGCCGCGGTGGCGGTGGCCTCGGGCCACGCGGCCGAGTTCCTGGTGATGCACGCCCTGATGCAGCCGGGCGACGAGTTCATCGCGGCCGACCGGCTCTACGGCGGCTCGATCAACCAGTTCAACCATTCCTACAAGAACTTCGGCTGGAATGTGGTCTGGGCCCAGACCGACGATCCGTCGTCGTTCGAGCGCGCGATCACGCCCCGCACCAAGGCGATCTTCTGCGAGTCCATCGCCAATCCGGGTGGCGTGATCACCGACATCGCGGCGTTGTCCGAGATCGCCCGGCGCCACAACATCCCGCTCATCGTCGACAACACGATGGCGAGCCCCTACCTGATCCGCCCCTTCGAGCACGGGGCCGACATCGTCGTGCACTCGGCGACCAAGTTCCTCGGCGGCCACGGCAATTCCATCGGCGGCCTCGTGGTCGACGGCGGCACCTTCCCGTGGGCGGGCGATGCGCGCTTCCCCATGCTGTCGGCCCCGCGCCCGGAATATGCCGACAAGGTGCTGGCCGAGACCTTCGGCAACTTCGCCTTCGCCATCGCCATCCGGGTGCTCGGCCTGCGCGACCTCGGGCCGGCCCTGTCGCCGTTCAACGCCTTCCTGCTGCTCGCCGGCATCGAGACCCTGCCGCTGCGGATGCAGCGCCATTGCGACAACGCGCTGGCCGTCGCCACCTTCCTGCAGGGCCACCCGGCGGTGGACTGGGTCAGCTATCCGGGGCTGGAGACCGACCGCTACCACCAGCTCGCCCGGCGCTACACGCCGAACGGGGCCGGGGCGGTGTTCACCCTCGGGCTCAAGGGCGGCTACGAGGCCGGCGTGAAGCTGGTCTCCGGCCTGACCCTGTTCTCGCATTTGGCCAATATCGGCGACACCCGCTCGCTGATCATCCACCCGGCCTCGACCACCCACCGCCAGCTCACCGATCCGCAGCGGATCGCCGCCGGGGCCGGGCCGGAGGTGGTGCGCCTGTCGGTCGGCCTCGAAGATCCACAGGATTTGATCGCGGATCTCGACGCGGCCCTGACGGCTTGAGCGGCGGCCGTGTTAACGCATCCTTTACCACGCGCGGTGGACCCTGGTCCGGCGACCCTCGGAGGCGATGATGTCGGCCTGGGCCACTGTGGACTCGATCAACGACGGATTGGCGTTCCTCGCCATCCTGGCCGGGCTGGTGTCGCTGGCGATCGCCTTCGCGCCGGAGTTGCCCGGTCGCCGCGTCACCGCGCCGGCGAAACGGATGCGCGACACCACCCGTTATTGACGGCACTGCCGGCGGGGAATAGGCCCCGACCGTCCCCGTATCGCGAGAACGTCCGGCCGCCGATGACGCAACCCCAGCCAGACCTCCCCGTCGTGCTCCTCGTCGAAGATGACGGCCTGCTCCTGATGGAAGCCGCCGACACCCTCGCGGATGCCGGGTTCGAGGTGCTGGAAGCGAGCCACGCCGACAACGCCCTCACGGTGCTGGAGACGCGCAGCGACGTCGACGTGCTGATGACCGATGTCGACATGCCGCGCGGCTCGATGGACGGCTTCGCGCTCGCCCGCCTCGTGGCCCATCGCTGGCCCACCATCCCCGTCCTCGTCGTCTCCGGCATGGGCACGCCCGGCCCGAACGACATGCCCGACGGGGCGCGCTTCATCCCGAAGCCCTACGAGCCCTCGACCCTGGTCCGGACCCTGCGCGCCTTCACCCACCGCGCCGCCTGACCGCTCACCGCGCCCTTCACAGACGGGAGGCCCCGATGGCCACCGAGACCCAGACCCACCGCTTCGCGACCCAGGCCATCCATGCCGGCGCCGCGCCCGACCCCGCCACCGGCGCGCGGGTCCAGCCGATCTACTTCACCAACGGCTTCGTCTTCGAGGACACCCAGCAGGCGGCGGACATCTTCGCCCTGCGCCGCACCGGGTTCTCGTATTCGCGCGGCTCGAACCCCACCGTCGCCGCCCTGGAGCGCCGCGTCGCCGCCCTGGAGGGCGCCAAGGCCGCCGTGGCGGTGGCGTCGGGCCAGTCGGCCGTGCTGATGGTGCTGATGACCCTGATGAAGAGCGGCGAGGCTTATGTCGCCTCCTCGCGCCTGTTCGGCGGCTCCCTCGGCCTGATGAATCGCCTCGACGCGCGCTACGACCTCAAGCCCCAGTTCACCAAAGGGCTGACCCCGGCCGATTTCGAGGCGCAGATCACCCCGGAGACCCGGGCGATCGTGTGCGAGTCGATCGTCAATCCGTGCGCGACCGTGATGGATCTGGCCGGGATCGCCGAGGTGGCGCACCGGCACGGGCTGCCGCTCGTCGTCGACAACACTCTGGCCTCCCCGGCCCTGATCCGGCCGATCGAGCACGGCGCCGACATCGTCATCCACTCGACCTCGAAGTTCCTCGGCGGCTCGGGCCAGACCATCGGCGGGGTGATCTGCGATGCCGGCCGCTTCGACTGGGCGGCGGTGCCCGGACGCTACAACCTGATGAGCGAGCCCTGGGCCGATTACGACGACCTCGTGCTCACGGAGCGCTTCCCGGATTTCGCCTTCGCGTCGGCCTGCCGCGTCTTCGGGATGCGCGAACTCGGCCCCGGCCTGTCGCCGATGAACGCCTTCCTGACCCTGACCGGCATCGAGACCCTGCCGCTGCGGATGGAGCGGCACTGTTCCAATGCCCGGGCGGTGGCGGCCTTCCTCAAGGACCATCCGGCGGTGGCCTGGGTGAGCTACCCGGCCCTGCCCGGCCAGGCGGGCGAGGCCATGGCGGCCCGCTACGTGCCGCAGGGTCCGGGCTCGATCTTCACCGTGGCGCTGAAGGGCGGCGAGCCGGCGGCGGTCAAGTTCATCATGAGCCTGAAGCTGATCTCGCACCTCGTGAACATCGGCGAGATCAAATCCCTGGCGATCCACCCGGCGACCACAACCCACCGCCAGCTCGACCCCGCCGACAAGGCCGCCGCCATGGTCGGCCCGGAGACGGTGCGCCTGTCGATCGGTCTCGAAAACGTCGAGGACCTGATCGCCGACGTGGAGCAGGCCCTCGCTCAGCTCGGCTGAGGCCGCTCCCTTCGCCACGACCGTCAGCGCGCTACGTCGCGCTGACGCCGATGACGCCGCCTTCCATCAGGGAGAAGCGGATGCCGAAGCGGCGCAGGGTCGCCACGGCCTTGTGGCGGGACTGCAGCGCGATCCCGTCGATGTTCTCCTCCATGCGCTTGACGGTGGAGAGCGACAGGCCGGCGGCCTCGGCGAACTGGGTCATCGACCAGTCCAGCAGGGCACGGGCGGCGCGCAGATGACGTCCGTCGATGGCCTGCTCGAGACCTTCGAGAAATTGATCGGCGACCGGCGACATGGTCGAGCCCATCGGGCGGGTGACGCCGGCCCATTCCCGGACATCCCCGCCCTCAGAACGGACCGGGACGATGAAGCTCTCGAAGCGGCCGCGGTTGTTGCCGGCAAGGCGCAAGAGAGCGACCGACCGGTAGGCCTTCCCGGCCTCCAGCAATACTCCGTTCTCGACCCGCATACGCTCCCGGTCCTCGTCCACGATGGCCACGAACGCATCGGTCGCGATGTCACTCATCGGAATGCCGGTCATTTCCGACGATTCTTCCTGCGATGAGAACCGATTGGTCTCATGGCTGGAGAAGGTCAGAATGCGCTTTTCCAGAAACAGCGCCCGCCGATGCCGTTTCTCGGTCAAACGCGCCTGTTGCAGGATCGCCTGATCCGTCACGTCCAGCACGACCCCGGCCGCGCCACGGGGACGTCCGTCCACTCCCAGATAGATCTCGGTCCGAGCCGACAGCATGCGGACGGTTTTGTCCGGTCGGAGGATGCGGAGAGTCTGCTGGCCGAGCGTCACGCCGTGCCTCAGGTCGGCGCCGGTCTGCACCCTGTGGCGGTCCTGGGGATGGATCAGGCCGACCAGACGATCGTAGCTCGGCCGGGTACTCTGGGCGTCGAGGCCGAGCACGTGGAACAGGCCCGGCGACCAGACGTGCTGGTGGTCGACGAAACGCCAACCCCAGGTTCCGGTCATACCCTGGCTCTCGATCAGGGTGAGGAAATACCGGGATGAGAATCCGAGGTCGTCGACGTCCATGCGTTTCGGGCCAAAAACCAACAAAAGCTAGTTTCGACCTATAGTGACGATTTCGGTCCGGGATCAACACGCGGTAACACAAGTTTACGTCAGTCAATCGAGAGTTGCATGAACGAACTCAAGCATCTTTCGGTCAGGACGAACTATCCATAGCAAGGAGGGCAGGCCGACACCCAGGCGAGCCGGCGTCGATGACGCTCATTTCAATCCGGACGCTGAGTTTGCCGAACCGGACGCTGATTTTTTGTCTCGCGAGGTTCGGTCGACCGAGCACTTCATGTCGCGCTGACGCCGATGACGCCGCCGTCCATGAGGGAGAAGCGGATGCCGAAGCGGCGCAGGGTTTCCATGGCCCGGTGTCGGGATTGGCTCGCGATCCTGTCGACGTTCTCCTCCATGCGCTTGACGGTGGAGAGCGACAGGCCGGCAGCCTGGGCGAGATCGGTCATCGACCAGTCCAGAAGCGCGCGGGCGGCGCGCAGATGGCGCCCGTCGATGGCCTGCTCAAGGCCCTCGCGAAGCCGGTCGTCGGCCAGGGGTGTGTGCGATCCGATGGGGCGGGTCAGGCTGCTCCAGTCCACCACCACGCCGGCCGCATCGCGGATCGGAACGGTGAACACCTCGAAGCGCCCGCGATCATCGCCGGCCAGGTACAGGACGGGTTTCGTCACATGCACCAGCCCTGAGCGCTGGCCCTCGATGCTCAGCCCGCGCCAATGCTCGCGCTCCTCGCGAACCACCGACTGGAAGGCATCGGCCGAGATGTCCTGGAGCGGCAGGCCTGTCAACTCGGAGGCCTCCTGGGGCATCGAGAACGCGTAGTCCGGATCGTTGGAGAAGGTCAGTGTCCGCGTCTGCCGGAACAGGGCTCGCCTGCGCTGCTGCTCGGTGATGCGGGCCTCGCGCAGCCGCTCCTGGTCCGTCACGTCCAGCACGACGCCGGCCGCGCCGCGCGGACGTCCGTCCGCCCCGAGGTAGATCTCGGTCCGGGCCGACACGACACGGATTGTATTGTCCGGACGGAGGACGCGGAGGGTCTGCTGGCCGAGCGTCACGCCGTGGATCAGGTCGAAGCTGGTCTGCATCCTCTCGCGATCCTCGGGATGGATCAGGCCGACGAGACGATCGTAGCTCGGCCGGGTGCTCTGGGCGTCGAGGCCGACGACGCGGAACAGGCCCGGCGACCAGATGTGCTGGTTGTCGGCAAAGCGCCAGCCCCAGGTGCCGGTGACCCCCTGGCTCTCGATCAGGTTCAGAAACTGTCCAGACGAAAATACGAGATCGTCGACGTTCATTGGTGTCCGACCGAAGAAAAACAACAAATGATATTTAAATTGTATAATGTCAAATCGAGCAAAGCATATTCGTGTATGATGCAACTTAAAGTCAGCTGTCTGGCGTAAGAAACATGTAAATCAGACCGGATGGCGGTCGGTGCCGAACTATTCGCGCGACGCGGTCGGCGTTGAACCCATGGCGAAGCGGTGCCGACGTTCGTCAGAGCCTGACGCTGTTCTTGCCCCGGGCGCATAACGTCCACCGGGCCGCCGCATGGTCCGGCCCGACACGGTGCCGGCGTCGACCGCCCTGGAGCATGCCGGGCACCTGATCACCGATGGAATGCAGGCCCCGGCGCGACGCGGCCGAGGGGCTTATCCCAGGCAGGGTGCCTCGGCCGACGGAGCGCGTCAGGTCGCGCTGACCCCGATGACGTTGCCCTCCATCAGGGAGAAGCGGATGCCGAAGCGGCGCAGGGTCGCCACCGCCTTGCGACGGGACGCCGGCGCGGAGCCGTCGACGTTCTCTTCCATGCGCTTGACCGTCGACAGCGACAGGCCGGCAGCCTGGGCGAGGTCGGTCATCGACCAATCGAGCAGGGCACGGGCGGCGCGCATGTGGCGCCCGTCGATGGCTTGTTCGAGCCCCTCCAGAAGCAGTTCGGTGGCCGGAGAGGCCTTCGAGCCCATCGGCCGGGTGATGCCGGCCCATTCTCGGATCGCTCCGCCCGCATCGCGGATCGGGACGATGAACGCTTCGAACAAGGCCCGATCATGCCGGGCGATGCGCATGTGGGGCGTCACCCGGAAGGCCCTTCCCGCCGCCAGTGCCTCGGCATTCTCGGCCCGCGCATGCTCCCGCTCATCCGCGACGATCGTCACGAACGCGTCGGCTGCGATTTCGTCCGATGAGAGGCCGGTCAGTTCGGAGGCTTCCTCCTGACAGGTGAACAGATGGGACTGGTCGCTGAAGAACGTCAGGATGCGCTGGTCGTCGTACCAGGCGCGGCGGCGGCGCTGCTCGGCCATGCGCGCCTCCCGCAGAATCTCCTGATGCGTCACGTCCAGCACGACCCCGGCCGCCCCGCGTGGGCGCCCGTCCGGGGTGAGATAGATCTCGATCCGGGACGACAGCACACGGATCGCGCCGTCCGGTCGGCGGATGCGCAGTGTCTGAGGGCCGAGCGTCACGCCATGGAGCAGGTCGACGCCGGTGTCGACCGTGTCCCGATCCTGCGGATGGATCAGGCCGACCAGACGATCGTAGCTCGGCCGGGTGGTCTGCGGGTCAAAGCCGAGGACGCGGAACAGGCCCGGCGACCAAACGTGCCGGTTTTCGGCGAATTGCCAACTCCAACTGCCGTTGACACCCTGGCTCTCGATCAGATCCAAAAAACAACGAGAGGAAAATTCGAGGTTGTCGACGTTCATTTGAATTGCGCCGGGAAACTCATCAACGATACTGGCGTCTATATTATCATTTGTCAATCAAGAGCAATAGAGATCAATACAACCAGGAGTTGGTTTGCGGCCTATCGACGTGCGTATCGTGACTTGGTTTCTTGATGGCTTGGACGGTTCGGGGCGCCCTAACCGGAGGCCGGATCATGCAGTCTGAAGCGCGATTCCCGCTTCCGCGGCCCCGAGCAGGTCCGGGCGGTTGCGGAGAAAGCCCGGGACCCGGTTTGCCGCCATCGGCTTGGCATGGAGGTAGCCCTGCACGGAGGTACAGCCGCGGTCGCGCAAGAAGTCGGCCTGTTCCACCGTCTCGACGCCCTCGGCGGTGATGTCGAGCCCGAGGCTTCGACCGAGTTGTAACACGGCGGTGACGATGGCGGCATCGTTGGTGTTGCGTCCCAGGTCCCGGATGAAGCTGCGGTCGATCTTGATCTCGTCGACCGGAAATTGCTTGAGGTGGGTGAGCGAGGCGTAGCCGGTGCCGAAATCATCGAGCGCCACGCGGATGCCGGCCGCGTGCAATTCGGACAGGACGCCGCTGACCCGGTCCACGTGGCTGCCGAGCAGGACGGTCTCGGTGACTTCGACTCCGACCCGCGCGCGCGGGAGGCCGGCGCCGTCGACGTCGTCGAGGAAGGCCTGGGTCAGATCGCCGTGCGCGAACTGCACCGAGGCGAGGTTGAGGAAGACCCGGCCCGGCTCGAGTCCGAGGCCGATCCAATGCAGGATGTCGGCGATGATCTGCCGGCGCAGGGCGTCGCTCGCCGCGATGCCGATCTCTCCGTCGTCGAACACGGCCGAGAAGTCCCGGGGCTTGAGCAACCCGCGGGTCGGGTGCTGCCAGCGCGCCAGGGCCTCGAAGCCGATCACGGCCCCGGACAGCATGTCGATCTTCGGCTGGTAATGGGCCACGAGTCCGCTGCCCATCTCCAGGGCCGCGCGCATCTCGCGGGTCACCGTCACCCGGTCCTCGATGCTGGCCCGCAGCGCCGGCGCGAACAGGGTGGCGCGGTTGCGCCCCGAGGCCTTGGCGGCGTAGAGTGCGAGATCGGCATTGGTGAACAGGTCCGCCGGATTGCGCGCGTGCTCCGGATAGAGCGCGAGGCCGAGGCTCGCCCGGAGCGAGACGACCCGCCCGCCGATCGGCATCGTGGGACGCAGGGCGTCGAGGATGCGCGCCGCGACGTCGTGGATGCGGCTCCGGCCGGACCCGTCGGTTCCGCAGGAGAGGATGACGAATTCGTCGCCGCCGAGCCGGGCCACGAGATCGTCGGGGCCGATCACCTGACACAGCCGCCGGGCCACCTCCTTGAGCAGGGCGTCGCCGGAATCATGCCCGAGGGTGTCGTTGATCTCCTTGAACGCGTCGAGGTCGAGGAGGATGAGCCCGACCTGCGCGTCCTCGGAGGCGGCGCGCGCCAGGGCGGTGTCGAGCGTCGCCTGGAACAGGGCCCGGTTGGCGAGGCCGGTCAGCACGTCGTGGTTGGCGGCGAGGCGGATCTGCGCCTCGGCGGCCTTGCGGCTGGTGATGTCGACGAGGCTGGAGACGTGGCAGACGATCCCGTCGACCTGCAGCGTCTCGACCGACAGGAGCACGTCGCGGCGCTCGCCCGTGAGGACCTCGATGCTGGTCTCCCGGTCCCGGATCACCGCCTGGCGGCCCAGGATCTCCTGCACCTGATGGTGATCGGCCTGGGAGAGGAAATGCCGGGTCCCGTAATTGGTCAGAACGTCACCGGCGCCGATCTCGAAAAATCGGAATCCGGCATCGTTGGTGCTGACGAGTCGTCCAGTGGCGGCGTTCGACATGACGATCGGCACCGGGACCGCCCGGAACATCGCCTCGAACAGCTCGCGGCTCTCCGCGAGTTCGCCGCTCACCTTGCGCTCGGCTCCGGCCGCAGCCCATTCGAGCCGCCTCAGGCGGTTCGAGCGCGCGACGAACAGCAGGATCGTCAGGATCGCCAGGCTGACCTCGATCGTCATGCCGATGCCCGCGGCGGGCGCGGATCGCGGCATCAGGTATCCCGCCAGCAGGACGATGCCGGAGAAGCTGCCGGCGATGGCCGTCCAGGCGAAGCTCAGCGGCAGCAGGAGCATGAAGGCGGAGGGAACCAGAAGGGTCGCCAGGACGGCGTTGTCCGTCCGCGACCCGCAGAGGCAGCCGATGGCCACGCTCACCAGCACCTGCCACAGGATGAGGAGCTGCTGCAGCCGGGCGAACGTCCGGATATGCGGCAGGGCGACGAGCCCGCCCAGGGTCGCCAACAGGATGGTGAGGCGTGCCACCAGCATCTCGCCGAGACCGTCCTGACCGCTGATGAAGCTCGCATCGTTGGCAAACAGCAGCACGTTCACCGCGATGCAGGTCAGGAAGATCACCCACGTGTGCCGCAGCGTCTCCGGCAGGCGCTCCGCCTGGAACGCCGCTTCGCGGGAGGCGGAGGCGAACTCGCCGCCGAACGTGGTGAGACGATGAAGAGGCATGGGGCTGTAGGCTGCCATGCAAATATAGCGACGCCGTTAAGATCGCCTGTTCTTGGATGTGTTGCCGTCAGTTTGTCTTGCGAGTCATGAGGGCGCGCAAAGCGCCGCGCATCGTCCGCACATCCTGCTCGGTCATGGCCATGCGGTGGAGCATGTCGCGCATGTTCCGGGCGATGATGTCCCGCTTCTCGGGCGGATAGAACCCGGCCCGGGCCAGGCCCTCCTCCAGGGACGCGAACAGGGAGGCCATCGCCTCGCGGGTGGCGGGCGGCGACAGCATCTCCCCGGTGAAGGGCAGCGCCGACAGGCCGGCGGCCCGGCGCCACTCGTAGCCCATCAGCAGGACGCCCTGGGCGAGGTTCAGCGACGAGAAGCGCGCGTCGACCGGGAAGGTCACGATGGCGTCGGCGAGCGAGACCTCGTCGTTGTCGAGGCCCGCACGCTCGCGCCCGAACAGGATGCCGACGCGCTGGCCGGTGCGCCCCGCCACGTCGCGCATGGCCTCGTCCGGGGCGTAGACCCGCTTCATCTGCCCGCGCTCGCGGGCGGTGGTGGCCAGCACGTAGTGCAGATCGGCGATCGCCTCGCCGAGGGTGGCGTGAACGGAGGCGCCGTCGAGGATGTGGGTGGCGCCGGAGGCCGCCTCGCGCACGCCCTTCTTGGGCCAGCCGTTCTTCGGCGCCACCAGACGAAGCTCCGACAGGCCGAAATTCGCCATGGCGCGCGCGGTCATGCCGATGTTCTCGGCGAGCTGCGGCTGGACCAGGATGACGACCGGGCCGGCGGGCGGGTTCGGGTCTGGCGGGTTCAGGTCTGGCGGGTTCGAGTCTGGTTGGGTCGAGGCTGGTTGGGTCATGGCGTCGGCAGCGGGTGGGGCGGCGGGCATCCGCGCCCTGTCGCACGAGCCGGGCGCGACGGCAAAGCGCCGCCGGCCCGGCCGGGCGTGGTCCGTCTCAGATCTTTCCGTCGAGACCCATCTGATAATACTTGTGGATGATCTTGTCCTGGTTCTCCAGCAGCCAGTCGATCGAAGGCTCGTTGGTCATCGCCTTGCGGATCGCCTCGGTCATGCCCCGGCGCTGGATGTCGAACAAAGCCTTGTGATCGACGGTCTCGGCCTCGATCACGCCGGGGCTGAGCCAGACCGAGCAGATGATGCCGAGGTCGTTGGCCTTCTCCTTGGGGATGTAGCCGGCCCGCACCGCGTCGAGCACGCCGTTGGCGATGGCGAACTGCACCGTGCCCATCAGGATCGAGGTGTACTTGCTCTCGGTGACGCTGACCTTGGAGACGCACAGCGTCACCGGCCGCACCATGATGTCGGTGTTGAGGAGGGCGAAGACGCGGCTGTGGCCGACGACCTGATCGCCCGTCAGGGTGGCGAGCGCGGTGCCCACCGGACCGTCGAGTTCGCCGATGATGACTTCGGGCTCGGAGGCGGTGTTCGGCGGGCCGCCGGCGACCAGGGCCTCGCCGGCCCGGAGGATGATGCGTTCGCTCATGGTGATCTCGTCGCTGATGGTGGCGGACAGGGGCCGCAGGCGGTTCGAGAGGCGCCCGGCGACCGTCGGATCCGCAGATTCCGGTTGTTGCGGGCAATGTCCAGCCCTGGCCCAGCCCTGGCCCGGCCGTGGTCCGGGCTTGATCCAGACATGAACCAGGATTGCGGGCGCATCCGGGAGATCGGGCCGGCCTTGGCCGATGACCGCGACCTTCGACGACCGGCGTAATGCGACCTTAAGGCTTGGCGCGCATTGCTGGTCTAGACGGATTCGGACTGCGGATAGTCGGAGTGAATTCAAAGGAGCCCGCGGGTCTCACAATGACGGCACGGATTATAGACCCGGATCGACAGACATCTGGCGCCGCAACGACCGTCCTGCCGTTCGCAACGCGGTGCAAGAGACGGTTGTACGGATTTCGACGCTCCGCCAGCGGCGCGACAGCAGTCGAGTTCGCCATGGTCATGCCGTTGTTCATGCTCGTCTTCGTCGAAATACTTCAATGCGGCCTGTATATCTTCTGTTATGCGGCCGTTGAGAAGGCGACGGCCGATGCGAGCCGCGCCGTCATGCTCGGCGCGCTGACGCAGGGCGCGTCCACCGCCAACGGGTTCCGCGAGACGGTCTTCTGCACCAAGCTGATTGCCGGTCTGTCGTGCGACCGGATCATCACCAGCCTTCAGACCACGACCCTGACCGGCTCCGGCGGCGGATTTGCCGCCTTCATCAACCCGGAGGAGACCGGCCTCGTCCCGGTGGTGATGGACAAGGATCGGACGCCGTATTGCCCCGGTGCGCCGGGGACCTACGGCTACATCCAGGTCTTCTATCCGGTGCCGGTGTTCAGCTTTCTCTGGCTCGGCCTCAATCTCGGCACGGACTCGACTTTCGGGAAGGTCTCCTACGCGCGGGCGGCGATCGCCTTCCGCAACGAGCCCTTCACCACGCGCAACGTCCAGGTCCCATGCTGAGGCAGCCATGAGCCTTCGACTCTGCAGCCTTCGACTTTGCATGAGCCTGCGACGTCTCACGAGCCGCCGGACCCTCAAGCGGTTCCGCGCCGACCGGCGTGGGATCGCGATCGTCGAGTTCGCCCTGATCGTTCCAGTGATGATCATCCTGTCGGCGGTGACCTTCGACCTGGTCCGCTACATCATCATGATGCGCAAGGTGGAGCTGGCCGCCAGCACCCTGGCGGATCTCGTCGCCCGCAACGACACCGGCAGCATCACCCAGACCGACATCCTGGCGATCTCGCGCGCCCAGCTCGTGATGTTCCCGGAGGCCATGAAGGCGGCCAGGGAGCAGAACGTCTCGGTCTGGACCCTGCTGAAATGGTCGCTGTCGGGCGTCCAGTTCCGGACCCTCCCCCTCGGCTGCACCACGACCTGCACCTTCGTCCCCCGTGTCACCTGGACGTCGGGTCAGGGGCGCTCCTGCACCGACGTTCTGGTCGCGGCCCCCAACACCGCGGGGCCGAGCCCGGCGACGCTCCCGAACGACACCTTCGGGCCGGGGTTCCTCGTCGTGGCCGATGTCGTGTTCGACTACAAGCCGCTGATCGCCCAATCCGTGGTCGGCTCCGTCCGCATCGCCAAATCCTTCTACCTCTCGCCGCGCTACGTCGCCGGGATCGCCTTCGACCCGAGCGGCGGCACGACGACCGCCCGTGCCTGCCCTGCGTCGTGAGGCCCTCCCGATGATCGCCGCTCCCCTCTCCCGGTTCACGCGTCGCCTGCGTGCCGATCGCGGCGGCAACGTCGTCCTGATCTTCGCCCTGAGCCTGGTGCCGCTGATCGGCATAACGAGCCTCGGGCTCGATTACATGCGCGGCGTCAACTACCGGACCCATTTCGACCGTGCGGCGGACGCCGCCACCATCACCGCCATCGCGACGGCGCGGGACTACATTTCGCAGAATCCGAAGGGCGAAGATGACCCGACGCAATCGGCCCTGGCGCTGGCAAAGGCGCGCGGGCTCGCCGCTTTCCGGGTCAATGCCGGGCCGATGCTCACCAGTCTGCCGCTCATCCCGGACCTGACGGTGACCCGCACCGGCGGCGTCATCATGGCGCAGGTGACCTACGGCTCGAGTTTCCTGTCGCCGTTCAGCAAGGTCCTGGGCGATATGGCGTCGGTCGCGGTCGCGGGAAAATCCGTCTCCAGCCTGACGCTCAGCAGCTACGTCGATTTCTACCTGCTGCTCGATACGTCCGGCTCGATGGGCTTTCCGACCTCGCCCGTCGCGCAGACCGAGTTCGGCAAGCTCAACCCCGACATGAACGAAGGACTCCCCAACAACTGTTCCTTCGCCTGCCATTTCCCCGGATGGAAGGGCTTCGCCCTATCGAAGAAGTACAATGTCGAGCTTCGCATCGCGACGGTGAGCAACGCGGTCCAGGGATTGATTGCCAAGGCCAAGAGCAACCTGACCCTGAACAATCAGTTCCGCATCGGCCTGTACCCGTTCGTAAGCAAGCTCGAAACCGCCGCCGGCATTACCTCCGACTTCGATTCGCTGACCAATGTCGATCTCGAGAATTACATGGATATCGGCATGGAATCCGTTCCGCGCGGGAGCGGCGGGACGCACTACGACAACGTCTTTCCGGTGGTCAATCGCATGATCACCAGTGTGGGCGACGGCTTGAGCGCGAAGCGGGCGCTGCCCTACGTGTTCGTGGTGACGGACGGGATGAACAACAACCAGACTTACGAGGCGCCCAAACGCCCGGGCGATCTGCCCAAATGGACGGGATCGCAGGCGGGACCGCTCGATCCGTCCCTATGTCAGCCCTTGAAGGACCGGGGCATCACCATCTCGATCCTCCATATCCCGTATGTGCCGATCGCGAAGCCGAATCACCCGTTCCCGGCCGTCCAGGCTGAGAATTACCGGGTGAACAGCCTGATTCCGAAGGTGCCCGAAGCACTGCAAAAATGCGCGTCGCCGGGCTACTTCCGCACCGCGAGTTCGGCCACCGAGATCCAGGAGGCGCTGAACGCGATGTTCGATCAGGCCACCAAGATCGCGCGCCTCGTCGCGGCTCCCTGACAGGGCAAAAGGTTTGTCAGCGCGCAGGCCCCGAAGACGGGTCCGGGACAGGGCTGCCGCGCTTCCGCCTCGGGACCGCGCGGGCTAAGGACGGCGCGGGACCGGCATCCGCCTTGCGGGGAGCCGGTGGACATCCTGGCTCAGGAAGGCGTGCTGCTGATGGACAAGATCAAGGTTGCGAACCCGGTCGTCGAACTCGACGGCGACGAGATGACCCGGATCATCTGGAGCGAGATCAAGAACAAGCTGATCCATCCCTACCTCGATCTGAACCTCGAATATTACGATCTCGGCGTCGAGCACCGCGACGCCACCAACGATCAGGTCACCGTGCGGGCCGCCGAGGCGATCAAGCGGCACGGCGTCGGCGTGAAATGCGCGACCATCACCCCCGATGAGCAGCGGGTGAAGGAATTCAACCTGAAGGAAATGTGGAAGTCGCCCAACGGCACCATCCGCAACATCCTCGGCGGCGTGATCTTCCGCGAGCCGATCATCTGCCAGAACGTGCCCCGCCTGGTGCCGGGCTGGACCCAGCCGATCGTCGTCGGTCGCCACGCCTACGGCGACCAGTACAAGGCCACCGACTTCAAGGTGCCGGGCAAGGGCCGCCTGACCATCAAGTTCGAAGGCGACGATGGCACGGTGATCGAGCGCGAGGTCTTCAAGTTCCCGAGCGCCGGCGTCGCCCAGGCGATGTATAACCTCGACGATTCGATCCGCGACTTCGCCCGCGCCTCGATGAATTACGGCCTCAACCGGAAGTACCCGGTCTATCTCTCGACAAAGAACACCATCCTCAAGGCCTATGACGGCCGCTTCAAGGACCTGTTCGAAGAGGTCTTCCAGAACGAGTTCAAGGCGAAGTTCGACGCCGCCGGCATCACCTACGAGCACCGCCTGATCGACGACATGGTGGCCTCGGCCCTCAAGTGGTCGGGCGGCTACGTCTGGGCCTGCAAGAACTACGACGGCGACGTGCAGTCCGACACCGTGGCGCAGGGCTTCGGCTCGCTCGGCCTGATGACCTCCGTGCTGCTCACCCCCGATGGCCGGACTGTCGAGGCCGAGGCCGCGCACGGCACGGTGACCCGCCATTACCGCGAGCACCAGAAGGGCAAGGAGACCTCGACCAACTCGATCGCGTCGATCTTCGCCTGGAGCCGTGGCCTCGCGCACCGCGCCAAGCTCGACGACAACGCGGCTTTGGCCACCTTCGCCGCCACCCTGGAGAAGACCTGCATCGACACCGTCGAGGCTGGCTTCATGACCAAGGACCTCGCCCTCCTGGTCGGTCCGAATCAGAAGTGGCTTTCGACCACCGGCTTCCTCGACAAGGTCGACCAGCACCTGAAGACCGCGATGGCCTGAGACGGCCGAATCCGTAGCCCTCACGCGGGCGCGGGGTCGTTCTTTCGTCTCTGCCGGTGGGGTCATCGTGCCGACAGGGTCCTGCCGGAGACTCACGGGAAGCGCAGCGTCATCCCGGGGCCGTGCAGCGGAGCCCGGGATCCAGACACGCAGGTGGTGCAGGACTTCGCGCCATCGGCGGATCTGGATTGCACGCCGCTGTGGCGCCCCGGAATGACGGCGCCGAGTAAATCGGCCAGCCGATCGGCCCTTGGCCGCCTGTCACGACGCGTGACGCGCCGCCTCGGCATTGCGCTTGCGGGTCGCGGCGGCCTTCTTGGCCGAAGCGGAGCGCTGTTCCGCAGTCCGGGAGGCGGAGGCTTTCCCTCCCGTCTCGCCGCCGAGATGGGAGGCTGGGTGCCCGGTCGCCCGGCCCCGGCCGGAACCGCCGGGTTTCTTGCCGCCGCCGTCGTCCTTGTTGACGGTGGCCCAGGCCCGCGCCTCGGCCTGCTTCTCCGGCACTCCGCGCGATTCGTAGGATTCGGCGATGTGCTCGGCCTTGCGGATCTGCTTGTCGGTGTATTTCGACTTGTCGCCCTGGGCCATCCGAACGCACTCCGGTGGGACGGACCCGGCCGGCGTCTCAGCCGAGGGGACCGGGTCCGTCGAGGATCGCCCGCACCCGGCGGATCAGGTCCGTCCGGCGATAGGGCTTGTTCAACAGATCGAACTCCGAGCCACCGGCATCGGTTCGCTCCAGGCTCGCCTCGGCGTAGCCGGTGGTCAGCAGAACCTTGAGGTCCGGGCGCCGGCGCTTGGCCTCGCGCCCCAGCGCGATGCCGTTCATGCCGCCGGGCATGATCAGGTCGGTGAACAGCAGGTCGATGGGACCGCCGGCGTCGAGCACCTCGAGGGCCTCGCGTCCGTTCTGCGCCATCAGGGTGGTGTAGCCGAAATCGCGCAGGATGGTGCGGGCCAGTTCCGCCACATCGTCCCGGTCGTCGACGATCAGGATGGTCTCCGTGCCGGTGCCGTCCTGGGCTGGATCGAGCGCCGCCGCCGGGGCCGGGTCCGCCGCCTCCTGCTCGGCGGCCGGGAAGGACAGCCGCACGATGGTGCCCTCCCCCAGCACCGATTCGATCCGGGCGGCGCCGCCCGACTGCTTGGCGAAGCCGTAGACCATCGACAGGCCGAGGCCGGTGCCCTTGCCCTCCTCCTTGGTGGTGAAGAACGGGTCCATCACCCGCGCCAGCACATGGGGCGGGATGCCGCTGCCGGAATCCGAGAGGCTGACGGTGACGTAGCGGCCGGGCGCCAGGGTGCTCCCGGAATCGTCGGCGATGACGTGGTTCTCGGTCGCGACGGTAAGGCGCCCGCCCTCCGGCATGGCGTCGCGGGCATTGATGAAGATGTTGAGCAGGGCGACCTCGGCCTGGGTCGGATCGACCCGGCAGGTCCACAGCTCGGGACTGAGGTCGAACCCGATGCTGATGGTCTCGCCGAGGGTGCGGCTCGCCATATCGGCCATGCCCTGCACCAGGGCGTTGAGGTTCACGGAGCGCCCCTCCAGGCGCTGCTTGCGGGCGAACGCCAGCAATTGCTGGGTCAGGGTGGTGGCACGCTCGGCGGCGGTGCGGATGTTGTCGGTTGCGCGGCGCAGGCGGCGGCGGTCGGCTTCGGGATCGTCGAGGCCGGAGCCGACGATGTCGACGTAGCCGACGATGACCTGCAGCAGGTTGTTGAAGTCGTGCGCGATGCCGCCGGTGAGCTGCCCGAGGGCCTCCATCTTCTGGGCCTGCCCCAGCGCTTCCTCGGCGTCGCGCCGGCGCGAAACGTCGAGCTGCGAGGCGAAGAAGTACACCAGCGTCCCGCTCGCGTCGTAGATCGGCGACACGAACAGGGCGTTCCAGAACGGCGTGCCGTCCTTGCGGTAATTGATGATCTCGGTCGCTACGTTCTCGCGGGCGGCGATGCCGCGGGCCAATTCGCGCACCGAAGCGCGGTCGGTTTCCGGCCCCTGCAGGAAGCGGCAGTTGCGGTCGATGACCTCGTCGCGACCGTAGCCGGTCATCTCCAGGAAGGCGTCGTTGGTGAAGATGATCGGATTGTCGGGCAGGCGGGGATCGCTCACCACCATCGGCATGCGCGAAGCGGCTAGGGCGGCGAAGAAGAACGCGGCCTCGGGACCGGCGTCGGGGCCGGTCGCCGCCATCGCGGGCTGGGTGGTCGCGCTTGTCTTGTCCGCCGACAGGGTCTCGTCCGTCGATGGGATGGTGGGGGTCTCGATCATGGTCGCGCAATCAAACCGGGAGGCTCCGGGAGGAGGCTCCCGCCGGCCTCGCCTAACATGCGACAAACACTGGGCGGACGCATCGTTCCCTCGGTGGACCGCGCGGCGGTGACAGTCTCGCGAGGCGGCACGCGCGATCCGGCCCCGCGACGGTCCGAAGACGGCCGCGCGGGGGGAGCGTGAGGCGGCCGCGCGACGGGGCGCGCGCGGCCGGTCCGGTTGGCGTCAGCGCTGCTCGGTCTCGAAGCGGACGCTGTTGACGTTGGCGCGCTCGAAGGCCTGCATCACGTGCTGGTAGGAGCGCTCCATGTCGCTGGCGTCGACGCCGTCGACCTCTTCGGGCTTGAGCACGAACATCAGCATCGAGCGCCCGGTGACGTCGTAGGTGGCGCCGATCGGCTTGCTGACCACGTCCTGGCTGTCGGGCAGGTTGGTGTCGAGGAGTCGGGTCCAGCCGACGCCGCCGACCGATTCCGGCAGCGTGAACGACACGAGGTCGTGATAGGCGTTGTAGAGCAGGAGCAGGGTGGCATCGCCGCCGCGCCGGTGGATGCCGGAGGCCTGGGCGCGCCCGTCGAGCAGCACCGCGATGGCGCGGGCGTCCCCTTGCGTCCAGTTCTCGGGCGACATCTCGGTGCCGTCCGGCTTCAGCCAGGTCACGTCCTTGACTCCGAACTCCTCGTCGTAGGCGCCCGTGAGGAAGCGTCCGCGAGTGAGGATCGGCAGGGCTTCGCGCAGCAGGGTCAGGCGCTGCGTGAACTCGGCGAGATCGCGCTCCTCCGGACCGACGGCCTCCCAGTCGAGCCAGGAGATCTCGTTGTCCTGGCAATAGGCGTTGTTGTTGCCGTTCTGGGTGCGGGCGAACTCGTCGCCGGCCAGCAGCATCGGGGTGCCGCGCGACAGGAATAGGGTCGCGAGCATGTTGCGCATCTGGCGCAGCCGGATGGCGCGGATCTCCGGATCGTCGGTCGGGCCCTCGGCGCCGTAATTGTTCGACAGGTTGTGCGAGTGGCCGTCGCGGTTGTCCTCGCCGTTGGCCATGTTGTGCTTCTCGTTGTACGACACGGTGTCGTTCAGCGTGAAGCCGTCATGGGCGGTGAGGAAGTTCACCGATGCCCAGGGCTTGCGCCCGCGCTTGTTGAACTTGTCGGCCGAGCCGGTGAGCCGGGCGGCGAGATCCGGCAGCATGCCCTCGTCGCCGCGCCAGTAGCCGCGCACGTCGTCGCGGAACCGGTCGTTCCACTCGGCCCAGCCGGGCGGGAAGCCGCCGACCTGGTAGCCGCCCGGACCGCAATCCCAGGGCTCGGCGATCAGCTTGACGTTGTTCAGCACCGGGTCCTGGCGGCAGGTGTCGAGGAAGCCGCCGCCCTCGTCGAAGCCGTGCGGCTCGCGGCCCAGGATGGTGGCGAGATCGAAGCGGAAGCCGTCGACCCGCATCTCGGTGGCCCAGTAGCGCAGGCTATCGGTCACCAGCTGCAGCACGCGGGGGTTCGAGAGGTTGAAGGTGTTTCCGGTGCCGGTGTCGTTGATGTAGTAGCGCGGCTCCTTGGGCATCAGCCGGTAGTACGAGGCGTTGTCGACGCCCTTGAACGACAGGGTCGGACCCTTCTCGTTGCCCTCCGCGGTGTGGTTGTAGACCACGTCGAGAATGACCTCGAGGCCGGCGCCGTGCATGCGCGCCACCATCTCCTTGAATTCGGAGAAGGCGAAGTCCGGCACCGCCGCGTAGCGCCGGGCGGGCGTGAAGAACGAGATGGTGTTGTAGCCCCAGTAGTTCACCAGGCCCTTCTCCTGCAGGTAGTCGTCCTGCACGAAGGCGTGGACCGGCAGGAGTTCCACCGAGGTGACGCCGAGGCTCTTGATGTAGTCGAGCACCGCCGGGGTGCCGAGACCGGCATAGGTGCCGCGCAGCTTCTCGGGCACCGCCGGGTGCAGCTTGGTGAAGCCCTTCACGTGGGTCTCGTAGAAGATCGTCTTCTCCCACGGCACGTGCGGCTTGCGGTCCCGGCCCCAGGTGAAGGCCGGGTCGATGACGCGGGACCGGCGGGTGAAGGGCGCGGAATCGCGCTCGTCGAAAGTCAGGTCGTCGCCCGTCTCCATCTGGTAGCCGAACAGCGCCGGGTTCCAGGTGATCGAGCCGACGAGGCCCTTGGCGTAGGGGTCGATGAGCAGCTTGTTGGGGTTGAAGCGATGGCCCGCCTTCGGCTCGTAGGGGCCGTGGACGCGGTAGCCGTAGATGGTGCCGGGGCGCGCGTCGGGCAGGTAGCCGTGCCAAATCTCGTCGGTGTACTCGGGCAGCTCGATCCGCTCGATCTCGTTCACGCCGTCATCGTCGAACAGGCACAGCTCGACCTTGGTGGCGTGGGCGGAGAACAGCGCGAAATTGACGCCGAGGCCGTCCCAGTTCGCGCCGAGGGGATAGGGCGAGCCCTCCTTGATGCGCGAACGCTTGGCGCGGCCGTACGGGATCGATCGGTCGGCGGGATTCGTCGTGTCGGCCATGGTGGCTCCGGGCGAGGATCAGGTCATGCGTCGAGCCGGACGCTGCGCGGCGCCCGGACTCGGAAAATCGAGACAGGAACGCTCACGCTTCCTCGGAAGGTCCGCCGGTGCGCAAATCTTTTTGCGACGCGCAACGCCGCGGGCCGGTGCGGCCGGACTCCGGGCGGGATCTCCGAACCCGTACGCCTCGCGCAGACCCTTGCGCCCGGGGCAGACCCTTGCACCCGGGGCAAACTCTTGTGCCCGGCGCAAACTCTTGTGCCCGGCGCAAACTCTTGCACCCGCACGGTAACGGTTCGGGTTGTACCAGGAAGCGTTGTACGAACGGCCCTCCCGGCTTCCGTCGCGTGCCGGCTTGCGTCATGCTTGAACCGCATCCGGCCCGGCGTGGGCCGCCCATGCGAGGAGACCAGGGCATGACGGATCGTCCCAACGGGCTGCAGGCCATCGCCGACCGCTACCGGGTCAGCCTCGATGCCGTGCGCCACCTCGTCCACGCCCTCGAGGCGGGACACGGCCGGATGGCGCAGTTCAACCATCCGGATCTCGGCGGGTTCGGGCAATGGTCCGGCTCCGGCATGACCATGATCGGCGACATGTTCAACACCGACCTCAAGGCCCGGGTCGATGCCCTGTGCACCACCCTCGCGGCCGCGCTGCCGGCGACGGGCTGGTCCGACCCCGCGCGCGGCGGAGACCGGCCGGAGCCGCAACGCGGCACGGGTCCGTTCTGGCCCGCCGAATGGGGATCGCCGGCCACCTCCGGGTCGCAGAACGGCATGCGCTACGCCTATTTCCCGGCCCAGCGCCGCATCGTGGTCGAGACCGAGAGCGGCGTCGCCATCTACGACACCGACGACCACCTGATCAGCGGGGTTTCGCAGCAGCAGGGCGGCGGCACGAGCCTGCGCTTCTCCGGCCCGGCCGGCGCGATCGACCTCGCGACCCTGCGGCGCCTCGACGGGGCCGAGCGTGGCGAGGGGCAAGCCGGGACGCGGCCTCCGACGCCCGAACCTTTTGCCCCCGAGCCGTTCACACACGAGCCGTTCGCCCCCGAACCGGCATCGACCGATTCACACGCGGCAGCACCGGCCGGCGACGTGCTGACGACCATCGAGCGGCTGTCGGAGCTTCAGCGCAAGGGCATCCTGACGGCGGCCGAGTTCAACGCCAAGAAGGCCGAACTGCTGGCCCGCCTGTAGGGGTCGCGCGCGGATCGCCTTTCTGACGGATCGCCCTTTCGACGGAGCGCTCGCCGTCGCGGCGCGTTGCCGGGCTGTGGATCGGCCGCCGGCGGTCCGGAAAGCCCGACAGCCCGAAGGCCCATGGCGCGCGCCCGCGAACTCCTCGACGTCAGCACCATCTACCACGAGCCGGCGGTGCCGGACTTTTCGCGGGGTCGGGAGATTCTCGATCGCTTCCCCGCGGCCGAGCGCATCGTGGTGCCCTCGCACTGGAACATCCCGAGCCTGCACGGCAATGCGGGGTCGGTGGAGGACTGGGTGCGGATCAAGCGATCGACGCTGGTGCTCGGTGTGAAGAAGGGTCTGGCGATGCGTCCGAACGGGCGCAGCGCCCACTTCATCGCGCCTTCGACCTCGAACGGCTGCGCCATGGCCTGCGCCTATTGCTACGTGCCCCGGCGCAAGGGCTTCGCCAACCCGATTTCGCTGTTCGTCAATGTCGAGGCGGTGGCCGCCGCCATCGCCCGCCACGCCGCCCGCCAGGGGCCGCTGACCGAGCCCGACACCATCGACGCCGCGCACTGGGTCTACGACCTCGGCGAGAACGGCGACCTGTCCGTCGACGCCATGGTCAGCGACACTGTGCGCGACCTCGTCGGCCTGTTCCGCGACCTGCCCAACGCCAAGGCCTCCTTCGCCACCAAGGCGGTGAACCGGGACCTCCTCGCCTACGATCCGCAGGGCAAGACCCGGATCCGCTTCTCGCTGATGCCGGAGCGCATCGCCCGCATCGTCGATGTCCGCACCGCCCCGATCCCGGAGCGCATTGCCGCGATCGACGACTTCGTCGCCGCCGGCTACGAGGTCCACGTCAATTTCTCGCCGGTGATCCTCTACGAGGGCTGGGAGGCGGATTGGCGGGCGCTGTTCGAGGCGATCGACGACGGCATCGGGCCGGCGGCCCGGGCGCAGCTGAAGGCGGAGATCATCCTCCTGACCCACAATGCCGACCTGCACGCGGTCAATCTCGGATGGCACCCCAAGGCCGAGGACCTGCTGTGGCGCCCCGACATCCAGGAGGCGAAGGTCTCGGAAGGCGGCGGAGCCAACCTGCGCTACCGCACCGGCTGGAAGGGCCAATGGCTCGCCCGGTTCAAGGCCCTGCTCGCCGAGCGGATGCCCTATTGCACCGTGCGCTACGCCTTCTGACGGGCTGTCCTCACCACCTGAGCCGAGGCACCCTCAGCCCCAGCTCATCGCACCGGTGGCGACCTTGGCGCCGATGTCGAGGGCGATGCCCATGCCGAGGCCCGGGAACCGGGCCTGCATCGCCGCGGTCAGCGCGGCGGCATCGCCGCCCTTGGCCAATTCTTCCTCGAAGGCCAGGAGGTAGGCCCGGGTGAAGGCGAGGGCTGACGCGTCGGTCGCCGCGTCCGGCACCTGATGGCCCGGCACCACGACGACGGGTCGGCGGGCGGCGATGCGATCGAGTTCGGCGATCCAGGCGGCGCGTGCCTTCGGGCTCTGCGTGTCGGCGGTCCAGACATGGACGCCGGAGAAGATCAGGACGCCGCCGAACACCGCGTTCAGCGCCGGCACGAACAGGGTGCGCCGGTTGGGCAGACCGGCGGCTGGCACGATCTCCACCCGCTCGCCATCGACCGCGAGGGCAGCCCCGTCGAACGCCTCCGGCATCACCGTCCCGTCCCGGGTCTGCGGGCCGTTGGTTCCGAGCTGCGGCCCCCAGGCGGCGATCTTCTTGTCGACCGAGGCGGCGATGGCCGCCACCGTGGCGGAGGCGGCGAGCACCCGCGCCTTGGGGAAGGCGTGGCAGACCGGCGTCAGGCCGAAGTAATAATCCGGGTCCGACTGGCTGACATAGATCGTGGTCAGCCGCTTGCCCGTGGCGGCGATCGCCTCCGCGAGGGCGCGACCGTCGGAAAAGGTGAACCCGCCATCGATCAGGATCGCCTCGGTCGGCCCTTCGACCAGGACCGGGGCCCGATAGAAGCCGTCCGGCCCGGCGGGAAAGTGGGTCCAGCGCAATCCGGTTTCGGGCGCCGTGGCGGTCTGCGTCATGATGATCCCCCTGATCCTGCCTGAAGCTCGGCGGCCAGCCCCTCCCGGTCGCCGAACAGAACGCCGCTCGGCATCAGCCGGGCGCCGCGCCCGTCCGCGATGACGAGGGCGGGAACACCCCGGACCCCGAACTGCGCCATCATCCGGCGCGCGGCGTCGATCCGGCGGCGGCCGCTGTCGCGGAGCGTTTCGTCGGACGCCGTCACCCGTGCGGCAGCCTCGGCGAAGCCGGCCCGGGTCAGCACATCCGCCACGACGGAACGGTCCGCGGTATTCCGTCCCTCGACGTAGCGGGCCTGCTGCAGCGCCCTCAGCCCCTCGGTCTCGGAGCCGGACGCGGTCAGCCCGATCGCCACGACGCCCAGGGTGGTCGCGGCCGAGTCGAACACGAGGCCGGAGGTCTCGAAGATCAGGGCGCGATAGGCTTCGGAGAACACCTGCCCGGTCTGCGCCGCGATGCGCTGATCGTTCTGCCAGGCGTAGCCGGCGAAGGCCGCATCCATCGGGTGGGCCGCATCGCCGGCGAACAGGCCTGTGGGCGCGAGCCGCAGTTCGACACCCTCCCGTTGGGCGAGCCAGGCCAATGCGGGACTCGCGCCGTAACACCAGCCGCACAGGGGATCGAACAGATAGGTGAGATGCATGGATCAGCACACGCCTTATGGCCTGAGGCGCACCGAGACAATTTGAAAAGTCGGATAAAGCGCGGGCTTTATCCCCCTTAGCGGCAGACTTTCAGCAAGACTAGGCCGGATTTCGAATGTCTGTCCAGTCCGGATCGAGGCCCCTACGGGACGGGCCGCGGGCGTGCGGTCTGTGGCGGCGGGGCGCTTCCGGGCCGTCTCGCATCCTGACCTCTGGCCACCGACGGCGTCTTGCGGCTCGCGGATCGGGACGTCAGGCGGCCTGGATCAGGATCCGGCCGAAGACGGAGCCGAAGATGGGGCCGAAGACGAGGCCGACGAAGAAACCCTGTACCGGCCGGCCGGGGCGAGGGACTCGAGGACGTCCAGGAACTGCCGGCCGTTCTCGCTCCAGTCGAAGGTGCCCGAAGCGGCGGCGAAGCTGCCTTCCTGCATCGCGTTCAGACGCGGGAAGTCGTCGATGACATCGACGATCTTGCGGGCCAGCTCCGCGCCATCCCCGGCCAGCAGGCAATGGTCCATGATGGCGTCCGGAACGCCCTCGAACGAGCCCTCCAGGGCCGCCACGGGAAGACGATTGAAGATGTAGTCCAACACCTTCAGCTTGAAGCCGCCGCCGACGGCCTCGACGATGAGCCCCAGACGGGCTTGCGCCATCACCTGCTCCGCGTCCTCGACAAAGCCGAGGAAGCGGGTCGCGCGGAGTTGCCCTTCCCATTCGGCCCGGAACGCGGCCGAGACGTCGCCGACCAGGTGCAGCTCGACGCCGGCCGAGGCCAGGATCGCGTCGGCGGCGGTCAGGAAGGCGGCGACGTTCATCTTCTTGGGCAGCCATCGCAGGGAGCCCAGCATCACCACCCGGCGCGGAACCGCGGCATCGATCCGCCGCGCGGCCACCCGTTCTCCGGCGAACCCCGGGGGCACGACGAGCACATCGGCGCCCGCCAGGCGCGGCTTGAACATCTCGGCATCCCTGCCCGTGAGCGTGACCACGAGGTCCGCCGCGTGGAGCAGCTTGCGCTCCAGATGGGCGACCTTGAGCGCATTCGCCGCCAGGACGAGCTTCTTCAGCGTGTTGCCCCGGTAGGCCTGCGCGATGTCGCGGGCGACCTGCTCTTCGTCGTTATGGGCGATGTAGACGAGCTTGAACCGGCTTTCGGGCACGCAGGCGAGGTTCCGCAGTACCCAGCCCGCCGCATAATTGTCGATCACGACGACGTCGGGCTCTTCCTCCGCCAGCAGGCACAGCATCCGCTTGCGGATGGTCCTGGGCGAGCAGCGCGCCGTGACGATGGGCAGCCGGCTGACGACGGCGCGCGGCCGCCCGCGCTGCGCCGTGTGGACGGGCAGCAAGATGACGTCCGACCCGAGGCTGTCCGCATCGTCCGGCCCGTCTCCGGAACTGAGACCGAGGAGATAGACATTTGCCCCGGCTGCGCCGACGGCTTCCGCGAAACGGGCAGAATAGACCCGATCACCGGCAGTCAATGGGAGCGGAATAAGGCCGCTGATCCAAACAACCTTCATCCAGCCGACGTCCTACCGAGTGTTGACGAAGCAATGACCTCTCATTTCTGGCGAAGAACCGGAACTTGAGTTGCTTACAGGCAGAGAAAGCCGCCGATCACGAGCCGCCCTCCCGGGAGTTCATCGGCCCCGTCCACGAAAACGTTTCGTTAACCAAGTTAGGGCGGCGCGCCCATATTTGAAAGAGGAAATCGGTTCAGCCTAAGAAAATTTGCAGATCTGGACAGGGTTCAGTCCGGATGGACTGCGCAGGCGCATGATTGTGCCGCACCTACGTAGTATCGCCCCGGGATCGCATCGCAGAGTGCGGTTCAAATACGCCGTTGAAGCCTGCGAAGACGGGAATCAACTTACAAGTTCGCGTTCTGGTTGCGAGCTGAAGGCTTGTGGGGCGGGCATGACTGAGGCGGTGCGGTGCCGTTGCTGGCGCCGAGTTCGCCGCGTTTTTGACAGCATCAGGCGGGTCGAGGCTGGTTGCGAGACCCGTCCGGCTGCGGCCGCCGCGCCTCGGCCCAGACGCATCGTGAAAGCCGGACGCCGCCACTGTCGGAGCGGCGCCGAGATACGGGGCGGGCGTCAGCGCTGTCCGGCCCTGGATGGGGATGCTTCACGCTCGCCATGAGAGCGGTGAGAACCCGCAGGCGCACGGACCGACGACCGCAGGGCGACAGCCGATTCAAGGGGCGCCGCACCCTCGGCGTCGCATCCCCGGGACACGACGACGCCACACGGGCTATCGCGTGCCGAAACCGTTTGCTGTCAGAGGGTTACGAGCATCTGGCGGAGGGAGCGGGATTCGAACCCGCGATACCGTTTCCGGTATACACACTTTCCAGGCGTGCGCCTTCAACCACTCGGCCACCCCTCCGGTCCCGGGCCTGCGTCTCACAGCCGCCGCTCGGGCGACCGGGCTTCGCGAGGGCGCCGGGAGGCGTCGTGTACAAGCCGCACCCGCGGCGTGCAAGCCTCCGAACGGCAAAGCTGTCGATTCTTCTCGGAATCGCGACCGAAGAATCTTGGAATTGGGACCTCGGAATTCCCTCGGACGAGCGCGGGGGGCGCTGCCCGGTCGGGGTGCCCTTTCTCAGATTCGCCGCTTTTGTCGGCGATCCCGTCGCGGTGACGTGCTGTCCGCGCCCGCGATCGGGCCGGCCGCGCCGTCGGGAGCCCTCCTCAGCCGTGATCCGCTTCGACAACGTGACCAAGATCTACCGGACGGACGGGCACCGCCGCACGATCCTGGAGCGCGTCTCGTTCACCCTGAAACCGGGGGTCAGCTACGGCATCCTGGGCATCAACGGCGCCGGCAAGTCGACCTCCCTGCGGCTGCTCGCCGGAACCGAGATGCCGACGAAGGGGCGGGTCATCCGCAATCGGCGCGTGTCCTGGCCGCTGGGCTTCGCCGGCGGCTTCCACCCGCAGATGACGGGGCGCGACAACATCATCTTCGTGGCCCGGATCTACGGCGAGGATCCCCGCAAGGTCTTGGAATTCGTCGAGGATTTCTCCGAACTCGGCAGCTATCTCGACGTGCCGATCAAGACCTACTCGTCGGGCATGGGCTCCCGGCTCGCCTTCGGCATGAGCATGGCGATCCCGTTCGACTGCTACCTCATCGACGAGGTGACGGCGGTCGGCGACGCCCGTTTCCAGAAGCGCTGCGAGGAGGCCTTCGCGGCCCGGCGCGAGAATGCCGACGTGATCATGGTCTCGCACGGCATGGACACCCTGCGCACCTGGTGCCAGCAGGGGATCGTCATCATCAACGGGCGCGCGATCGTCTACGAGGACATCAACGACGCCATCGAAGTCTATCGCCGCCTGAACGCGTGAGCCCGCGTCCGGGCCGGTTCGGTCACGGTTTCGCCGCGGCGATGATGAATGGACACGGACGGGGCGGTGGCTTCGCCCACCCAGAGGGACGACCGGGGCGCATGAGCATCGAAATCCGCAACCCGCAGGGACAACCGCTCACCACGGCCGACCGGTCCAACGCGGTGGCCGAATCCCTCAAGCAGATCGCGCGCGTCTCCCGCTTCGCCGACCGCAAGAAGGGCATTCGCTCCTATCAGAGCCACGTCAAGACCGACGCCATCATCCCGGTGCTGTTCCTGGTCTGCTTCGTGATCCCGACCCTGGCCGCCATCGTCTATTACGGGCTCATCGCGTCCGATCGCTACGTCATCGAATCGCGCTTCGCCCTCCGGCCGGCGCTCGGCAATGTCGAGAAGGCCTCGCCCGATCAGGTCGGGACCAATTCGGGTTCCCCGAGCCACCAGATGGTGGCGCAGGACAGCCTGATCGCGATGAACTACATCGTCAGCCGTCCGATGATCGAGGCTATCGAGAAGCATCATTCGGTGCGCGCGATGTTCTCGCGGCCCGATATCGACTACTTATCCCGCTTCGACCCGGAAAAGCCGGTCGAGAAGCTGGTGAAGTACTGGAACGAGCGGGTCCACGCCAAGATCGAGGCCGGCTCCGGCATCATCAACCTGACGGTCACGGCCTTCGATCCGCAGGAAGCCTTCGATCTGTCGAACGCGATCCTGGCCGAGAGCGAGCGCATGGTGAACGCCCTGAGCAGCCGCGCCCGCGACGATGCCGTGGCGGAAAGCTCGCGCGAGCTGAAGCGGGCCGAGGAGCGGATGACCAAGATCCGGACCGAAGTGGCGGCCCTGCGCAACCGGGACGGCGTCCTCGACGCGCAGAAGACCAACGAGAGCAATCTCAAGGTCATCAGCGAACTCCGGACCACCCGCATCAACCTGGCCGTCCAACTCATCCAGAGCCAGCGCGACCTCTCGCCGGAGACGCGCCGCATCCAGGACATGAAGGCCCAGCTCAAGGACCTCGACGACAACATCGCCCGGATCGAGCGCCAGTCGGCGAGCGAGGACCCGGAGCAGCGCCGGGTGCTGGCCGATGCCCTCACCCGGTTCGAGGCCTTCGACGCCGACCGCATGGAAGCCGAGAAGTACTTCGCCAAGGTGCTGGCCTCGAACGAGCGGGCGCGTATCGTCGCCGCCCGGCAGATCGAGTTCTTCAGCATGATCGTCCCGCCGGTGAAGCCGGAATCGGCGCAGCAGCCCCGTCGCGTTCTGATGATCTGCCTGATCGCAGCGGGCGCCGCCGCCCTGTTCGCGGGCGCCGTGGTCACGCGGAAGTACATGACCTGACAGGTACGGGCCTGAGACCCAGAGGCCGAGGCTTTCAGACGGGCCAGGCCTGCCTGCGCGCGTCGGGTAAGCACCTGCGCCCCGGTATCATCGAATCCGGGCGCGTCCGTCGCCGGCCTTTCTCGGCGTTCGAGGGCTTCCAGTCCCTCATAATCCCGGCCCAGGACGGTCGGTCTGGCCCGGTGTTAACGCTTCGCTAACCCTAAACCCGGCAAAACTTGCCTGGTCCCCGGATCGTTGGGGGCGTGAGGGTGACGATGAGCGAGACGGCCGCCACGCCGGGTCCGGCAGCGGGATTCGGGGGGAGCTTGGGGCATCTCGCGAGCTTCGCGATCCCCAACCGGGCGAACCTGACCGCGCTCTCGAAGCGCACCGATCTGTTCTTCGCCACCGCCGTGATGGGCATCCTCACGGTGCTCATCTTCCCCCTGCCGGCGTTCCTGCTCGACCTCCTGCTGGCGGTCTCGATCATCATCTCGGTGCTGATCATGATGACCGGGCTGTTCATCGACAATCCCCTCGAGTTCACGGTCTTCCCGACCCTGCTCCTGGTCGCGACCCTGCTGCGCCTCGCCCTCAACCTCGCCTCCACCCGGCTCATCCTCGGGCACGGCCACGAAGGCACGGCGGCGGCCGGCCACGTCATCGAGGCCTTCGGCAACTTCGTGATGGGGGGCAACTTCGTCATCGGGATCATCGTCTTCGCGATCCTGATCATCGTGAACTTCGTCGTCATCACCAAGGGTTCGGGCCGCATCGCCGAGGTGGCGGCCCGCTTCACCCTCGACGCGATGCCGGGCAAGCAGATGGCCATCGACGCCGACCTCTCGGCCGGGCTGATCGACGAGAAGGTGGCCAAGGCCCGGCGCGGCGCCCTCGAGGAGGAATCCTCGTTCTTCGGTGCCATGGACGGTGCGTCGAAGTTCGTCCGGGGCGACGCCATCGCGGCGCTGCTCATCACCTTCATCAACGTCATCGGCGGCATCATCATCGGCGTCGCCCAGCAGGGCATGCCGTTCCTGGGGGCGGCCAAGACCTACACCCTGCTCACCATCGGCGACGGGCTGGCCTCGCAGGTTCCGGCCCTCATCGTGTCGGCGGCGGCCGGCATCCTGGTGTCGAAGGCCGGCGTGAAGGGCTCGGCCGACAAGGCGCTCGGCAAGCAGCTCGCGAACTATCCGAAGGCGCTCGGCATGTCGTCGGGCGTCATGGTGCTGATCGCGCTCCTGCCCGGCATGCCGATGCTGCCGTTCCTCGGCCTGGCCGTCGCCTCCGGCTATGCCGCCTGGCACTTCGCCAAGGTCGCCCGCGAGGCGCCGCCCCTCGACGCCGACGGGGCGCCGATGGACGCCTCCGCCGTCGCCGCCGCCCAGGCCGCCAAGGAGGAGACCGTCACCGACCTCCTCAAGCTCGACGACCTCAAGCTGGAGATGGGCTACGCCCTGCTGGCGCTGGTCAACGGCCCGGAAGGGCAGGACCGCCTCACCGACCAGATCAAGGCCCTGCGCCGGCAGCTCGCGGCCGAACTCGGCTTCGTGATGCCGTCGGTCCGCATCCTCGACAACGTCCAGCTCGATGCCAACGCCTACGTGATCCGCGTCAAGGAGATCGAGGCCGGAACGGGCCAGATCTTCCCCGGTCAGTTCATGGCGATGGACCCGATGGGTGGGCAGGTGCAGCTGCCCGGCCAGCACATGCTGGAGCCGACCTTCGGTCTGCCCGCCACCTGGATCGACGCCTCCCTGCGCGATCAGGCCCAGCTCAAGGGCTACACCGTGGTGGACGCCGCCACCGTGGTCTCGACCCATCTCACCGAGATCATCAAGGCCCACGTCTCCGAACTCCTGAACCACGTCGAAGTCCAGAAGCTGCTGCGCGAGGTCTCGAAGGAGCATGCCGACCTCCTCAAGGAGGTCATGCCGAGCCAGATCGGCACCACCGGCATCCAGCGCGTGTTGCAGTTCCTTCTGGCCGAGCGGGTCTCGATCCGCGATCTCGGGGCGATCATCGAGGGCATCGCCGAGGTGGCGGGGCACGTGAAGAACCCGCGCGACATCGTCGAGCACGTCCGCGCCCGGCTCGGGCGCCAGATCTGCGCCCAATACCAGGGGCCGGACGGCATGCTGCCGATCATCACCCTGTCGCCGGCCTGGGAGCAGGCCTTCCTCGACGCGATCGCGGGCGAGCGCGACGAGCGTTATCTCGCGATGCAGCCTTCCAAGCTCTCCGAATTCGTCAACACCGTGCGCGATCGCTTCGAGACCGCCGCCCGCATGGGCGAGATGCCGGTGCTGGTCACCTCGGTCCAGGCCCGGCCCTTCGTGCGCTCGATCATCGAGCGCTTCCGGCGCGAAACGCCGGTGATGAGCCAGGCCGAGATCCATCCGCGCGCCCGGCTGCGCACGGTGGGGTCGGTGTGACCCTCCTCACCCGTCGGGACAGCGAAAAGGGCCTGCCGCCGGGTGCCCCGGTCGGGGCGCTCGGCGACACGCCCCGGACAAGGCTGCGACGGGGGTGTTCGAAGCCGGATCAGACCGGCTTCTTCTCCATGCGGCGCTCGAGGGCGTTCGCATCGAGGCCCGGGGCGGTAAGGGGGGCGTCGGGCGCGGCGGAATCGTGCGGCTTGTTGCGCAGGGCCGAGGCGAGGCGGTTGCGCTCGTAGAGCAGCACCACGACGACCGAGATCAGGAAGGGCAGCCAGAAATAGAACAGGCGGAAGACCAGGAGCGCGGCGATCACCGAGGGCCGGGCGATGTCGGGCATCGCCACCACGAAGACCAGCTCGAACACGCCGAGGCCGCCCGGCGCGTTGGAGACCAGGGCCGCCGAGAACGACGCCAGGAACACCGCCAGCACCACGAGGAAGCCGGGATTGCCGGCCTCGGGCAGCGCGAAGTAGATGATGCCGGCCGCACCCAGCAGCTCCAGCGGAGCGGCGATGAGCTGGCGCACCATGATGCGGGGACGCGGATATTCGAGCTTGAACGTGCGGATGGTCAGCGGCTTCAGGTGCAGCAGCGAGCCGATCACGTACAGGGCGACGAAGGCGAGGAGGCCGGCGCCGAGGATGCGGGCGGTGGCGGGGTCGGTCAGGATCGCCGGCAGGTAGCCGTTCAGGCGGGTCAGGGTGTCGGGCAGGACCGTCAGCACGAAGCCGCCGAGCAGGATGGTGCCGAGGCCGAAGGTGAAGGAGCACAGGGCCACCAGCACCGCCACCTGGGCGGCCGACAGGCCCTTGGCGGTGTAGGCGCGATAGCGCACCACCGCGCCGGAAAAGACCGAGGCGCCGATGTTGTGCGACAGCGCGTAGGTGGTGAACGAGCAGACCGAGACGAAGAACCAGCCGATGTGGCGCACGCCGAGATGCAGCAGGGCGATGCGGTCGTACCAGGCCAGGGCCGCGTAGGCGACCAGGGTCGAGAGGGCGGCGAGGAGGAAGCGATGCGTCGGGATCGCCGCGAAGCTGCCCTTGATCTCGGCCATCGAGATGCCGGCCAGTTCCTTGTAGAGCAGGTATCCCGAACAGATCACGGCGGCGAGGCCGATAATCGGCCAGATGAAATCGCTGATCTTCTTCATGGTGGTTCGGACACGCCCCTGGTTCGGGCCTTTCCCTGCACGACGATGCGGCGCATCGCAAGCGAGGTTCGGTCTGGCCCTGGCAGGACCGGCTCATCCCACGGGATCATGACGGTTTCGTGCCGGCTCGCGCCTGCGGCCGGCACGAAACCGGGGGTCAGGCGCGGATGCGCGAGAGGCCGATCCCGTCCATGGCGGCCTGATCGCGGGCGGCCTCGGCGGCGCGCTCGGCGGTCCGCTCGCGGTCATCGAGGATCTCGATCTTCTTGAGGTCCTCGAAGGCCTCGCCGAGTTCGGCCTTGGCTTCGGCGAGCTGGCCCTCGAGGGCGGCTGCCGATTGGCGCATGTTGTCCCGGCGCGTGGCGGCAGCACGGGCATAGGTCGGGTAGGCGAAATGGGCGGGATCGGAGATGCCGGCGCGGCTCTCCTCGTGGGCGACTTCGCGGTCGAGCTCCAGCGCCATGCGGGTGAAGTCCGCCTTCATCATCTCGATCTGCGTCACGCGGCGACGCTTCTCGTCGACCTGGAAGCGTCGCAGCCGGATCAACGTGTCACGGGATTTCATGGACGGGTTCACTCCACGCAACGCTCGGCCTGCCGGCGCGCGGGGACTGCGCGACCGGACCCGGCTTCAGGATGATTACGTCGGGGTGACCCCTTACGGGGCACCGACAATCTCTGCCAGGCGACGGTAACCCTCGCCGATCGAAGTTGCTTCTTCCTTACCCTGACCCAGAAAAGCCTCCATTTCGGGCATGAGGGCGACCGCTTCGTCGACTTCCGGCGAGGCGCCCGCCCGGTAGGCCCCGAGCCGGATCAGCTCCTCCATGTCGGCATAGGTCGAGAGCAGGCGCCGCGCCCGCCGCACCGTCGGCAGGTGCTCCGGGTCGCAGGCGCGCGGCATGGTGCGGGAGACGGAGCGTAGGACGTTGATCGCCGGATAGCGCCCGCGCTCGGCGATGCCGCGCTCCATCACGATGTGCCCGTCGAGGATGCCCCGCACGGCGTCGGCCACCGGTTCGTTGTGGTCGTCGCCCTCGACCAGAACGGTGAACAGGCCCGAGATCGCCCCCTCCCCCGTGCCGGGACCGGCCCGCTCGAGCAGGCGCGGCAACTCGCTGAACACCGTGGGGGTGTAGCCCTTGGCGGTGGGCGGTTCGCCGGCCGCGAGGCCGATGTCGCGCTGGGCCATGGCGAAGCGGGTGATCGAATCGATCATGCACAGCACCTGCGCGCCCTGATCGCGAAAATACTCGGCCATCGCCAGGGTGACGTAGGCGGCGTTGCGGCGCATCAGGGCCGGCTCGTCGGAGGTGGCGACCACCACGACCGACCGGGCCAGGCCCTCGGCGCCGAGATCGTCCTGAAGGAACTCCTGGACCTCGCGCCCGCGCTCGCCGACGAGGCCGATCACCGCCACGTCGGCGGCGGTGTAGCGGGCGAGCATCGACAGCAGCACTGACTTGCCGACGCCGGACCCGGCGAAGATGCCCATGCGCTGGCCGGCGCACATGGTCAGGAAGGTGTTGATGCAGCGGATGCCGAGATCGAGGGGCGGACCGACGCGGCGCCGGGCGTGGGCCGGGGGCGGATCGGCGCGCAGGGGATAGATCGCCGGGCCGGGCGGCAACGGCCCCAGCCCGTCGATCGGACGGCCGAGGGCATCGATGGTCCGCCCGAGCCAGGCCGAGGACGGCCGGACCGCGCCGGCGGCCTCGTCGCGCACCATGGCGGGGCAGCCGCGCCGGACGCCCTCGAGGGAGCCGAACGGCATCGCCAGCGCCCGGTCGCCCTGAAAGCCGATGATTTCGCAGGGGACGGCGCCGAGACCGTTCTCCACGGCGATGTCGAGGCGGCCGCCGAGGCGCATCGCCGCGACCGGACCCGCCACCTCGATGAGCAGGCCCCGAATCGCCACGACCCGTCCGTAGGTCTCCAGCACCTCGACGCCGTCGAGCGCACCGCGCGCTCCAGCCAGGCGCAAGCGTGCGGCGCTAGGGTCAGGCTGGGTCATCGGTGAATCTCTCAACCATTCATTTACCTCCCTCCTTAACACTGTGGGCATCGGGCTTGTAGCGGGCTGCCGGCCCTGAGCCGGAACCTAAAAAATTTCCCTCCGGACCACACGACGTTTCGGCGTCGTGGCGCCGGAGAGACAGCGCGCAACATGTCCTTGCGGACGAGGCACTTGAGGCGATTTGCAGAGGCTTCGCATCCGACCCGCGACCGGTCTCTCGAGAACAGACCGTCAACGGTTCGAGGCGCGGCCGGCACCTGGGGTGATTTGGGTGCTTGCGTCCGGGAATCAGGGTTTGTTAACGATTAACGAATAGCGTTTCACGTCATAGACGAGGGAGCGTCCGCCACGGGCCGGTGGTGGACGAACAGCGGGGGCTTGCCCGTACGCTGCAGACGGCCGGCTGGGCTGGGGACCGACGATGCGGGTACTTCTGATCGAGGACGACAGCGCAACCGCGCAGAGCATCGAGCTGATGCTCAAGTCCGAGAGCTTCAACACCTACACCACTGATTTGGGCGAGGAGGGGATCGACCTCGGCAAGCTGTATGATTACGACATCATCCTGCTCGACCTGAACCTCCCCGACATGTCGGGCTACGAGGTGCTGCGGAACCTCCGCGTCGCCAAGGTGAAGACCCCCATCCTGATCCTCTCTGGCATGGCCGGCATCGAGGACAAGGTGAAGGGCCTCGGCTTCGGCGCCGACGACTACCTGACGAAGCCGTTCCACAAGGACGAACTCGTCGCCCGCATCCACGCCATCGTGCGCCGCTCGAAGGGCCACGCCCAGTCGGTGATCACCACCGGCGACCTGATCGTGAACCTCGACCAGAAGACCGTCGAGGTCTCCGGGTCCCGCGTCCACCTCACCGGCAAGGAGTACCAGATGCTGGAACTCCTCTCGCTTCGGAAGGGCACGACGCTGACGAAGGAGATGTTCCTTAACCATCTCTACGGCGGCATGGACGAGCCCGAGCTGAAGATCATCGACGTGTTCATCTGCAAGCTTCGGAAGAAGCTGGCCAATGCCTCCTCGGGCAAGAACTACATCGAGACGGTGTGGGGCCGCGGCTACGTGCTGCGCGAGCCCAACGAGGGCGAAGAGCGCATCGCCGTCTGACGAACCCGAGCCAGACGGTGAAACGGCCCCGCGCGAGCGGGGCCTTTTTTGTGTCCGGACGTCAGCGTGTCTGGCGATCATGGGGCTGTGGTTCCGGGGCGCGGTCAGTTCAGCCGTCGACAGGATCGCGGGGCCTGGCCCCATCGCGCGGATTCACGCTTGCCCGCAATCGTCCAACGTCCAAGCAGCGCATCCGGCTCTGGTTCACGACGAACGAAGCGACGGCCCGGCGGGGCGTGGCTTTCGGCAACCGGGCTGTTCTAGAGCCCGACCACCCGGCGCAGGGGCGGCGCTGCGGCCGCGCCCGTCTGGGCGGCGGGTGGCAGGAGGCCGGGAGACCCGGCCGCAGGGGACAGGATGCCGCCGGCCGCCGGCCGGGCGGCGGGGGCGCGGCCGGCCTGGACGTAGAGGCCGCGGTGCTGGGCGTTCGGAACCAGCTTCTCCGTCAGTCCGATCACGGTCTCGGCCGCGCCGAGCAGCAGGGCTCCGTCCGGGGCCAGGCTGGTGCTCAGGCGGGCAAGGACGTCGCCCTTGGTCGGCGCATCGAAGTAGATCAGCACGTTGCGGCAATAGATGATGTCGAAGGTGCCGAGGCCGTCGAAGGGCTGCAACAGGTTGAGCGGGCGGTAATCCACCATCTGCCGCAGGGACGCGGAGATGCGCCACTGCTCGCCGACCTGCTCGAAATGCTTGATCAGGGACTGAACCGGCAGACCGCGCTGCACCTCGAAGTGGCTGTAGAGACCGGCCTTCGCCTTCTCCAGCACTTCGGTGGAGAGGTCGGTGCCGATGATGTCGACGGTCCAGCCGGCGAGGCGCGGCGCCGCGTCCTGCAGCATCATCGCGAGGGAATAGGGTTCCTGGCCGGTGGAGGCCGCCGCGCACCAGATCCGCAGGCGGCGCTGGCTGGCGCGCCGGGCCATGGCCTCCGGCAGCAGGACGTCGCGGAACAGGTCGAAGGGCGTGCGGTCGCGGAAGAAGAACGTCTCGTTGGTGGTCATCGCCTCCACCACGGCACGCTCCAGGGCGACGTCGCGGCTGCTCTTGAGGGCCGACACCATCGCGCCCAGGGTGGCGATGTCGAACCGGCGGCAGACCGGGCCGAGGCGACTCTCGACGAGGTAGCGCTTCTCGCCGCTGAGGGCGAGGCCGGAGCGGGTCTTGAGGTAGGCGCGCAGGAAATCGAATTCGACGTCGGTCATGCGCCCTGCCCCGTCAGAAGATTGCGCAAGGCCGGGCCGATCTCCGCCAGCGGCAGGATGGCCTGGGCCAGGCCCGCCTTGGCGATGCTGCCCGGCATACCCCAGACGGTGCTGGTCGCTTCGTCCTGGGCCAGCACCGCGGCGCCGGCCTCGGTCAGCGCGCGGGCGCCGCCGGTGCCGTCCGAGCCCATCCCGGTCAGCACCACCGCCAGGGCAGAGGCCCCGAAGATCGTGGCGGCATCCTGGAACAGGACGTCGACGGCCGGGCGGCAGAAATTCACCACCGGGCCGTCGTGCAGGCGGATCGTCACGTCCTGACGACTGCCGCCGAGGCCCATGTGCCGGCCACCGGGCGCCACGTAGATCCGTCCGGGCTGGAGGCGCTCGTCGGCCTTGCCCTCCGCCGCCGGCAGGCCGGTCCGGACACCGAGATGCTCGGCGAACACCGCGGTGAAGACCGGCGGCATGTGCTGCACGATGAGGACGGGGAACTGGCGCAGGGTGGCGGTGCCGATTTTCTCCAGCACCTCGCCGACGGCGCGCGGGCCGCCGGTGGAGGCGCCGATGAGGAGGACGCGGGGCGCGATGCCGGTGCGGGCCTTCGGACGCAGGACCAGGGGCGACGTCGGCCGCAGGGCCGAGACCGGCGCGGGGGCGGGCATGCCGTGGGCGATTGGGATCGGCGCGCTGGAGGCGCCGCGCTTGCGAGCGCGGGCGGAGCCGAAGATGCGGACCCGCTCGATCAGGTCGGTGCGGAAGGCGTCCGAGGTGGTGACGCCGCGATTGCTCTCAGGCTTCGGGATGTAGTCGACGGCGCCGAGAGCGAGGCAGCGCAGCGAGATGTCGGCGTTGCGGGTCGTCAGGGTCGACATCATGATGACCTGGACGCCGGGGCTCTTGGCGAGCAGCAGCGGCAGGGCTTGGGTGCCGTCGAGTTCCGGCATGTCGATGTCGAGAAGGATCACGTCGGGGTCGTGGCGCGACATCGCCTCCAGGGCGATGCGACCGTTGGCGGCCGTGGCGACGACCTCGTAGCCGGCCTCCCCGATCCAGCGGGCGACGAGCCCGCGCACCACCGCTGAATCGTCTGCGATCAGCACCCGGACGCGCTGCCCCGTCTGGGGCGGCGGGGCCGGATGGGTCGACGCGTAGGTCGGTGCGGTGGCGGCCATCATGAATTCACGGTTTGAGCGACGCGGAAGATCGGTCGGAGGGGAAGAGGGTCCCGGACGGGGCGCGTGGCGCGGCCCGGGGCCGCGTCAGGCCGCGTCGGCCTCGACGGCGAACCCGACCTGGGCCAGCTTCGCCGTGACGATGTCGCGGTCGAACGGCTTCATGATGTACTCGTCGGCCCCGGCATGGAGCGCGCGCGCGATGGCGCCGACGTCGTTCTCGGTGGTGCAGAACAGGACCTTCGGCTTCTCGCCGCCGGGGGATTTCCGCAGCGCCCGCAGGAAATCGTAGCCGTCCATGGTCGGCATGTTCCAGTCGAGTAGGATCGCGTCCGGCATCGTCTCGGTGCAGGCGGTGAGCGCCTTCTCGCCGTCCTCGGCCTCGCCGACCTGGAAGTTCATGGTCTCGAAGATGCGGCGCGCCACCTTCCGGATGACGGCGGAGTCGTCGACGATGAGGCAGGTTTTCATCGGTTCAGTCTCCCCTTGCGCGCTCACGCTGCACCGGCGGTGCGGGCGGTCGTTCCGAAAGCCAGGAGGGCGTCGACGTCGAGGATGACGAGGAGGCGGCCGTCGAGGCGGTGCACGCCGAGGGTGAGGTCGCGCCAGCGGGCATCGAGATTGATCGGGACCGGCTCATGCGTCTCGGCTCCGAGCTTCAGCACCTCGCCGACCCCGTCCACGATGAGCGCGAAGGTCTCGCCGCCCTGTTCCAGGCCGATGGCCATCTGGGCCGCGTCGCCGGTCCGGGCCGGCATGCTGAGGCGCCGGCGCAGGCACAGGGCGGTGACCACGCGGCCGCGCAGGTTGAGCAACCCGACGATCTCGGGCGGCGACAGCGGCACCGGCGTGACACCGGCCGGGATGAAGACGTCGTGGACCCGGTCGATGGCGAGACCGAACATCGTCTCGCCGACGAAGACGGTGACGAAATCACGGGTGCCGCCGGCATCCGCGGCATTGGTGTTGGCAGCCTGCATCATGGGCGTGAACTCCGAAGGGGGCTGTGCGATCAGGCGGCGGCGGCGACGGCGGCGAGGCTGGGCGCGTCCAGCTCCGCCAGCGCCGAGATCAGCCCGCTGCGGTCGAACTTCGCCACCAGATCGGCGATGCCGAGCGTGCGTGCCCGTTCGATGGCTTCGGCCCCGATGGTGCCGGACAGGCCGATCACCGGAAGGCTGGCCACCCGACCCTCGACCTTGCGCATGGCGCCGACGAGATCGAAGCCGCTGCGGCCCGGCATCTCGAGATCGCACACCACCACGTCGACGCGGCCGTTCGACAGCAGGGTCGCCACCGCTTCGTCGGCGCTGGCGGCGATGATGACGCTGTAGCCGGCGGCCTTGAGCACCGGGCTCAGCATGTCGCGAAAGAAGGCGGAATCGTCGACGAGGAGGAGGGTCGAGCTGTGCTTGACCGGCTTCTTCGGGCCGCGCGCCCAGTCGTCGTAGGCGAGCGGCAGGAAGTGGGCGATGTTGATGATCTCGGTGGCACGGCCGCGCAGAACGGCGGAGCCGATCAGGTCCGAGCGCTCGGCGGCGATCTCGACGTCGAGGCGTTCCTCGACGATGTCGACGATCTCGTCGACTACGAGGCCCATGGCCCGCTCGCCGTCGGAGAACACCACCAGGGCCTGGGTGCCGGAGCTGCGGATCTCGATAGACGGATCGGCCGGCACCAGCGGCATCAGGCGACCGCGATACTGGATCAGCGGGCGTCCGCCGACCCATTCCACCTTGGCCGATTCGATCTCTTCGAGACGGGTCACCAGTGAGAGCGGAACCGCCTTGAAGCTGCCGGCGCCGCCCTTGAAGACGAGCAGCGTGGACTTGGCATCGGCGGCTTCGATCTCCTCGACCTCGGCCTCGACCGGGATCGCGCCGGACTGCGAGCCCTGGCTGACCTGCTGGGCGATGCCGTTCGGATCGACGATGAGCACGACGGCGCCGTCGCCCAGGATGGTGTTGCCGGCGAAGAGCGGCAGGTGGCGCAGCTTCGAGGACATCGGCTTCACGACGATCTCTTCCGTGTGGAAGACCTCGTCGACCAGGATGCCGAAGCGCTGGCGGCCGACCTGGGCCACCACCACGAAGCCGGAATCGACGGCGTCGGCGGCCTGATCCTGGCCGAGCACGCCCGTCAGGGTGACGATCGGCAGCAGGCGCTCGCGCAGGCGCAGAACCGGCGAACCGTTGATGCGCTCGACCTTCTGCGCGGTCGCCTTGTCGACCCGCACCAGCTCCAGCACCGCCACCTGAGGCACCGCGAAGCGCTGCTCGCCGGCCTTCACGATGAGGGCGGCGATGATCGCGAGGGTGAGCGGGATCTTGATGGTGAAGGTGGTGCCGCGGCCGAGCTGCGTGTTGATGTCGATGACACCGCCGATCAGCTCGATGTTGGTCTTGACGACGTCCATGCCGACGCCGCGGCCCGAGACCGAGGTGATGGCGGCGGCGGTGGAGAAGCCCGGGTGGAAGATGAACTTCGCCACCTGGGCATCGGTCATGCGCTCGACCTCGGCCTGGCTCGCGACCTTGCGCTCGACGGCCTTGCGGCGGATGGCGGCGAGGTCGAGACCCTTGCCGTCGTCGGCGATCTCGATCGTGATGGTGCCGCCCTCATGGTAGGCGGAGAGGCGGATCGTGCCGCGCACCGGCTTGCCGGCGGCCTTGCGGTCGGCCGAGGACTCGATGCCGTGATCGGCCGAGTTGCGCACCATGTGGGTAAGCGGGTCCTTGATCACCTCCAGGACCTGACGGTCCAGTTCGGTTTCGGCGCCGCTCATGACGAGCTCGATCTGCTTGCCGAGTTCGGACGACAGGTCGCGGACCACGCGCGGCAGCTTCTGCCAGGCATTGCCGATCGGCTGCATGCGCGTCTTCATGACGCCCTCCTGCAACTCGGCCGTCACGTGGCTGAGGCGCTGGAGCGGCACCTTGTAGGTGGAATCGTCGTGCCGGCGGGCGATTTCGAGGAGCTGATTGCGGGTCAGCACCAGCTCCGACACCATCGTCATGAGGTGTTCGAGGGTGTCGACATTGACCCGGATGGTCTGGACCTTCGCGATCGCGCCCTCGCCGTCCGAGGCGGCGGGCGCATCGGCGGATTTCGCGGGCGCCTCGGTCACCGGGGCTTCGGCGGCCCGGACCGGCATCGGGGCGGGCGCCTCGGGCTCCGGTGCCAGAGCGACGGGCTGAGGCGCGACGGGCTCGGGTGCGGCCGCCATGGGGGCGTCGAACGGATCGGGACCCTCGGCCTCCATGAAGGCGCGCTCGAGATCCTCCAGGGTGACTTCGCCAGGCTTCAGTTCGCGGATGACGGGGTCGGGCAGCTTGATCTCGGGGGCGGGCGCCGGAGCGGCCGGCGCGATCGGTGCCGAGGCCATCACCTCGAGGGCGCCGATGAGGTCGTCGTCGCTGCCGGTCGGCTCGGTGCCGGTGGCTTCGAGATCGCCGAGAATCGCCTTCAGGCGGTCCAGGGTGACGAGGATGAGGCTGACCGCGGGACCGGTGACCGGCATGCCGTCGCGGAACTGGCCCATCAGGGTCTCGGCGGCATGGGCCAGCGCTTCGAGGCGCGGCAGGCCGAGGAATCCGCAGGTGCCCTTGATGGTATGGACGAGGCGGAAGATATTCCGCAGGATCGTCTGGTTGTTCGGATCCTGCTCGAACCGGACGAGTTCGGCATCGACCGTATCGAGATGCTCGGCGCTCTCGGTCAGGAACTCACGCAACAAGTCGTCCATGAGGGGTACTCAGTCCATACGCGCACTACAGTCTGTGCAGGACGGAGCTTGGACCCGAACCAGTTAGGGAAGGGTTTCACCGCATGGATCAAAGTGGGAGACCGCGATAATATTTGTTGATCTCCCGCCTATCCGCCTTGGGGCAGGCTTTTTCCGGGGTCTTGCCCGGCCTCAGGCGAGGGCCGTCTCGGGCGGCTCGGAATCCGAGGGACGGTCGTCCTCGATGGCCTTCGGGGCCGGGGCATGGGCGTCGGGGGCCGGCGCGACGGATTTCGGCGTCGCTTCGATCGTCACCGTGTCGCCCTCGATCGAGAAGCGCACATCCATGTTGGCCGCGCGGGAGACGAGGCCGGCATAGAACGGCAGGATGCCGTGGGCGTCGACGGTGCCGCCCTCCGGGGTTCCGGCGATCATCGCCTCGACATGAGCAGGGATGCGGGCATGCGAGCCCTTGCTCTTGAGGACGAGGGTCGGCGCCTCGCCGTCGCCCCGCACCACCACGTCGATGAGGCCGCCGCGCGGGATCGCGCTCTGGGCGATCATCACGAGGTTGAGGAGCAGCTTGACCTTGTTCTTCGGATAGAGCGCCTGCGGCGCGCTCCAGGCGAGCTGCGTCTTGTCGTCGACGAACATGCCGCGCGACACCTTCTCGGCGTCGGCGAGGTCGATCGAGGCTCCGGCCGAGCCGGCCGCGCCGAAGGCGATGCGGGCGAATTGCAGCCGGGCCGAGGCCTGGCGCGCGCTCTTGGCGATCAGCTCCAGGGCGAATTCGCGCATGGAGGTGTCGCTCTCGTCCTCCAGAACCTCCAGGCCGTTCACGATGGCGCCCACCGGGCTGATCACATCGTGGCAGACGCGCGAGCACAGCAGGGCGGACAGGTCGAGGGCGTCGAGATCGAGGGGGGTCATGGTGCGCTCCGCGCAGGCGTTTCGGGGCCGCGTCCGGTCGTGAACGGCACCGATAGACGGCGCCGATTGCTTTGAAAAGCGTCTCGGCCCGTCGCGATCCGGGTCGACAAGGGTCTGTGGCACGGGCATCATAGGCAGTATTATGTCGATTGATGCTCCGACGCGCGACCGTATTGCCGCCACCCTGATGGAAATTGCCTGCCGGGCAGGCGAAATCCTGAAACGGCATCACGGCGGCGATTGTCCGCACGTGGTCAAGCTCGACGGATCGCCGTCGAGCCAGGCGGATGCGGAATCCGAGGCTTTCATCCTCGCCGAACTCGCCCGGCACTGGCCGGGCATCCCGGTGATCGCCGAGGAATCGACCTACGATCATCCGCCCGCGCCGCTGTTCTTCCTGGTCGATCCCCTCGACGGTACCCGCGACTTCCTTGCCGGCAACGCCGAGTACAGCGTCAATATCGGGCTGGTCGCCGGCAATCGGCCGATCGCCGCCGCCCTCGCGGCTCCCGGCCTCGCCCGGGTCTGGGGCGCGGGCGCGCAGGCCTTCGAGGCCGAGATCCACGACGGACGCCTCGGCGAGCGGCTGCCCATCGGGGTCCGGCCGATGCCGGACAAGGGCCTCGTCGCCCTGCGCAGCAACCGCCACGGCGATGTCGAGACCGAAGCCTGCCTGGGGGCTCTCAGGGTGAGTGCCACCCGCTCGGCCGCCTCCGCCCTGAAATTCTGCCTGATCGCCTCCGGCGAGGCCGACATCTACGTGCGCTGCGGCCCGACCATGGAATGGGATACGGCGGCCGGGGACCACATCCTCACGGTCGCGGGCGGCTGCGTCGTCGCGCCGGCCGGACGGCCGATGACTTATGGCCATTACACCCGCAACTACCGCAACGGTCCGTTCGCGGCCCTGGGCGACGCCCGCTACGCCGAAAACCTCGTCCTGCCCGAGCGCAGTCCGGCCGGGCGCCCTTCGGAACGGCGCTCGGCGCAGGGCGAGAGCCGGATCTGAGCCGGCGTCCCGGCGCTCAGTCCGACAGGTTTCGATCGCGCTGTTCCCGCAGCGTCGGCCAGCGGGCTTCGGCCCGGGGAGCGAGGCTCGGATCGGCCATCGCCCGCGCCCGGTGCGCTTCGTTGCGGAACAGGTAGAGCCGATCGCCGCCGTCCGGACCCGACAGTCGCGCGAAGATCAGCGGGTCCGTGTCGACGAGTCGCCCGTCCAGGATGCCGACCGCATCGAAGCCGCCGAGGCGGGGTGCGTAGGCGATCGGATCGCGGCGGAAGGCTTCCAGGTTTCCGGCGCGCGCGAAGCGCCAGGTCCGGCCATGCCAGGCCCATTCGTAAGCCGGGCGCCCCGCCTCGGGTCCGTCGAGGAAGTAGCTGACCGCATCGAAGCCGTTCAGGGCGATCGGGCCGGCCGGCAGGTCGAGGAGGCTGGTGGCCCGGGCGATGATCGGGTGTCCGACGCCGGCGGCGGCGAGGAGCCAGTGACGGCGTGTTAACCACATGTTGCTTTGTTTCGCATCATGGTCGCCAAAATCGGTTGCCGGAACCGGTCGGCAGATCCGGTTGCGGCCTTCGCCGGGGATCGGAGCGCACCGACACGGGGTGACGTCCGCCCCCAGGGTTGTCCGGCGATGGATAGCGCGGCCTCGGTTAGCAAGACGATACCGCCTCGCATCGGCGGCAGGGATAAGCAGGAGGGACGAGGCATGACGTCGAACCATCGGGCCGCCCGTGCCCTCTCAGCGCCCCGCCCCGCGACGCGGCGCGGTTTCGTCGGCGGCCTCGCGGGCGCGCTGCTCCTCGGTGTGTCGCCGCGTGCGCTCGCCGCCGTCGAAGGCGGGCCGGGCACCTTCCGTCCGGAGGAGCTGGTCGATAACGGCCACCGCTTCTTCGGGTCGATGTCGCGGGGTCTGGCGAAACTCGTCGAGGAGGCGACCCGCCGCTGGGGCGAGCCGAATGGCTACATCCTGGGCCAGGAGGCGTCCGGCGCCATCGTGGGCGGCGTCCGCTACGGCGAGGGCACGCTCTACACCCGCAATGCCGGACAGCGCCGCATCTACTGGCAGGGGCCGTCGATCGGCTTCGATGTCGGCGGTGACGGGGACCGCACCATGATGCTGGTCTACAACCTTCCGGCCGTCTCGGGCCTGTATCGCCGCTTCGGCGGCGTCGACGGGTCGGCCTACCTCGTCGGCGGCTTCGGCATGACGGCGGTCACGGCCGACAACATCGTGGTCGTGCCGATCCGGACCGGTGTCGGCGCCCGCCTCGGCATCAATATCGGCTACCTGAAATTCACCAGCAAACCGACCTGGAACCCGTTCTGACCCGGACGCCCGGCGCTGCGGCAGCAGGTCGCAGCCGGCCAGGTGCCGAACCGTCCCGAGCGGCCCGGGCGGCGGCGCATAGGGGGTCGTCTTCGTGGTTTGCGCCGAAGTCCTGCCGTCGGTCACCGATGCCGCCTCGGCTTTCTGAGAGAGCCTTGCCCATCCCGGGGAGAAATGGGCTAAACAGGCGACCCAGGGGCGACGGTGCCGGGCGCATCGGGCGCCGTTCCCGTCCACGGCGTCTTGGGTGAGCGTTACCGCGTGATCGAAACCGTGATGATCTTCGCGCTCGGCTTCCTCGCCGCCAGCCTGTGCGCGCTGCTGCTGCTGCCCGCCGTGAACGCGCGGGCCGCCCGCCTGTCCGAGCGCCGCCTGCAGGCGCGCCTGCCCCTTTCGATCACCGAGGTGGCGGCCGAGAAGGATTACCTGCGGGCGCAATTCGCCGTCGCCCAGCGCCGGCTGGAGCGGAAGGTCGAGGCGGTGACCGCCCATCGCCACGCCGACCTCGCCGCCATCGGGGCGCGGACGATGGAGGCCGCCGCCCTGACCCGGACGGTGGAGGCGCGCGACGCCACCCTGAGCGAGCGCGAAGCGGTGATCGCGGCGACGCGGGCGACCTTGAACGCGGTCGAGCGCGATCTCGAAACGGCCCGCCAGGACACCGCCCTCGGCATCGCCACGCTGCAGGTGCTGGAGGAGGCCCACCGGGACGTCCTCGACGACCTCATCGCCCTCCGCTCCGGGCCGGTCCAGCCGGGCGGCGCGACCGACACCGCCGATGCGGGCAGGGATGTCACGGATCTCACCGCCGCGCTGGTGGCCGAGCGCGAAACCCTGCGGGCCAGCCTCGCGGCGGCCGAAAAAGCCCTCGCCGAGGTGATGGCCCGCCGCGACGGCGAGGCTGCCGACCTCCGACGCCGGATCTCGGACGTGGCCGACGGCCTGATGCAGGGCGAGCGCCTGCCGCCGGCCTCGGCCTTCTCGCTCCCGGCCCAGACCAACTGAGGGTTCTGCCGCCAACCCGGATCAACCGAGGGATCGGCCGCCAAACCGACGTGGCGGCCTGAGGCGTCGTCATGTGCGCCGGAAAACGCGGCGGCCGTTGCGTGGACCGGAAATCGCGGCGTAGAAAGCCGCCTGACCACGCGGCGACCACCCGCGCGCCTTGTTTCGACCATGTCGGCGCTTCATCGGATCGCCCATTCCCTGTTTTTGAGACGGACTGCGCCCATCATGGCCCTTAAGCTCACGTCGCTTGCCCTCGTCCTCGCCGGAACGGCCTCCATCCTGGCCGCGCCGGCCCTCGCTCAGCCGGCCGCCCAGCCGCAGGGGGCCGCGGCACCCCAGACCAAGCGGGGCAACGAGACCCTGAAGAAGTACTGCACCGGCGACTACCTGACCTATTGCGGCAATCTCGCCACCGACGATCCGGCCCTGGACAAGTGCTTCCAGACCAACTGGACCAAGCTGTCCGAGAATTGCCGTCGCGCCATCGACGTCTACCAGAAGACCGACGGCAAGAAGAAGGGCTGAGCCTCGTCGAACGCCAAGCGGGACAGCGTCGCCGTCGTGCTCGCCTCGCGATGCCGCAACGGCTATGCTGTCCGCCACCGCGTTTCGGATCGCCAAGCGTTGATGTTCCTCCCCGCCCGCCATCTGCCGACGATCGCCCTGGTCGGTCTCATCGCGCTCGGCGCCTCGGCCTGCGGCCGTCGCGGCGCGCTCGAGCCGCCGCCGGGCACCGAGGCCGCGCGCTCGTTCGCCCGCCCGGGTCTGCCCGGCGTCGCGAGCCCCCGCGCCCTGCCGCAGAGCGTCGGCCTCGGTGGCGGTACTGCGGCGCCGGATCCGGAGGCCGTGCGGGCCGGTGACGAACTCGACACCCTGGCGGTGCCGGGCTCCGGGGCGGAGGCACCGGTGAAGACGACCCGCGGCGCCAAACGCGGCTACGTCGTTCCCAACCGGCCTTTCCTGCTCGATCCACTGCTGTAGAAGCGGGTCACCAAGCTCCTCCCCCTCCCCCGTGCGGAGCGGCGCGCTTCGCGCTGCGCCGTGCCCGGACGATGATCCCGGTCGGGACGCTCGCAGGCAGGCCGATGCACCACTTCCACTATCGCGATGGCCGTCTTCGGGCCGAGGATGTCGATCTGACCGCCCTCGCCGAGGAGGTCGGGACGCCGTTCTACTGCTATTCGACCGCCACCCTGGAGCGTCACTACGGCGTCTTCGCCGAAGCGTTCGGGGGCGACGACGCCCTGGTGTGCTACGCCATGAAGGCGAACTCCAATCAGGCCGTGCTGACGACCCTGGCGCGCCTCGGCGCCGGGATGGACATCGTGTCCGAGGGCGAGTTGCGCCGGGCGCTGGCGGCCGGCGTCGATCCGCAGCGCATCGTGTTCTCCGGTGTCGGCAAGACCCGCGGCGAGATGGCCGCCGCCCTCAAGGCCGGCATCTACTGCTTCAACGTCGAGAGCGAGCCCGAACTGGGCGAACTCTCCGCCGTGGCCACCAGCCTCGGTCTGACCGCGCCGATCTCGATCCGGGTCAACCCCGATGTCGATGCCGGCACCCATGCCAAGATCTCGACCGGCAAGTCCGAGAACAAGTTCGGCATTCCGTTGAGCCGGGCCCGGGCGGTCTATGCCCACGCGGCGACGCTGCCGGGCCTCGCCATCTCCGGCGTCGACATGCATATCGGCAGCCAGATCACCGATCTGGCGCCCTTCGACCACGCCGCCGGCCTGCTCGCGGGGCTTGCGCGCGACCTGATGGCCGAGGGCCATCCGCTCCACCACATCGATTTCGGCGGCGGTCTCGGCATTCCCTATCGCGACGACAACGCCCCGCCGCCGGAGCCGGCCGCGCTCTCCGCCATCCTGCGCCCGCATTTCGCGCCGCTCGGCCTGCGCCCGGTGTTCGAGATCGGCCGGATGATCGCCGGCAATGCCGGTATCCTGGTCACGCGGGTGATCTATGTGAAGCGCACCGAGGGCCGGACCTTCGTCATCGTCGACGCGGCGATGAACGACCTCATCCGCCCCACCCTCTACGACGCCTATCATGGCCTGCGCCCGGTCACGGAGCCGACACCCGAGACGCCCCGTCTCGTCGCCGACGTGGTCGGACCGGTCTGCGAGAGCGGCGACTACGTGGCGCTCGCTCGCGAGATGCCGGAGGTCGCCCCCGGCGACCTGATCGCCATCATGAGCGCCGGGGCCTATGGGGCTGTCCAGGCCGGCACCTACAATTCGCGCCTGCTGGTGCCGGAGGTGCTGGTGCGGGGCGCCGACGCGGCGGTGGTGCGGCCGCGCCAGAGCTACGACGACCTGATCGGCCTCGACCGGGTGCCCGGCTGGCTCACCCCGCAGGCCTGACCGTCACGCCGCCAGTTCGGCCTCAATGCGGCTGACCGCCTCCTCGGGGACATCCAGGGTCTCGGCGAGACGCTTCAGGAACTCGCGCTCCTGCAGGGTGTCGGCCAGCACCGAGAGACGGACGGCGGCGTAGATCCGCGCCGCCTGTTCCGGCGTCTTCACGGCGTCCCCGATCTCGTCGAGATCGACCGGGTCGGCGATCTCGGCCTCCAGCCACGCCGCTCCGTCGGTGGCCAGGCCCGAGGCCTGCACCGCCGCGTCGAGACGCTGACGCTCGTCCTTGTCGATCAGGCCGTCCGCCAGGGTGGCGGCCACCATCGCCCGCAGCATGATACGAGCCTCGTCCTCGCCCACCGTAGGGGCCGAAGCGTCGGCGGCGGGAGCCGCTGCCGCCTCCGGCGCGCCCGGCCCCCGCAGGGCCCGCGCCGCGAGACCCGCCACCAGGGCAAGGCCCCCGAGCGCCGCCGTCGCCGCGAGGCTGCCCCGCCGCGAGCGGACCAGAGCATCGACGAGGGGTTTGATATCGACCATGGCGGGCATCCTTCCGGCGTTCTGAAAATCGTGGCAGCAACCCGCGAGAGGCGCGACCGGTTCAGATCGATCCCTCGAACGACCGGACCGCTTTCGACAGGACCCCTCCCCTGGGCTGATTTGACCCCGCCGCACGGCGCCTCCACCATGCTAGCCTGATCGGCAGGCGTGCCGCCGATGCGGCGCGCGAGGAGCCAGACACGATGGGCGAGGCCGAGCCGGCGACCTCCACGGGCAATCCGCAGGCACAGGCGACCGGCGGTGCCGGGCCGCAGCAGCGGCTCGACCGCCTCGTCGCGCGGTCGCAGGTGGCCGGGCTGTGGGAACGGGCCTGGCCGATCCTGTGGCGCGGTTTCGGCGTTGGGCTCGCCTTCCTGACCCTGTCGTGGCTCGGGCTCTGGCTCGACCTGCCGCCATTCGGCCGCATCGTCGGCCTCGCCCTGTTCGCACTGGCGCTGGGGGCCGTGCTCCTGCCGCTCGCGCGTCTGCGGCCCGGCACCCGCCGGGAGGCGCTGGCGCGGATCGACCGCGAGGCTGCCGCCAAGGGTGGCGCGCTGGCTCATCATCCCGCCGCGGCGATCGACGACACCCTGGCGGTCGGAACCTCCGACCCGGCCACCCGCGCCCTCTGGGCCCTGCATCAGGCCCGCGCCGTCGCCGCCGTGGCAGGCCTGAAGGCCGGCCCGCCGCGACCCGCCATGGCGCGGCGCGACCCCTTCGCACTGCGGGCCGGCCTGATGGTCGCCGCGGTGGCGAGCCTGTTCGTGGCCGGCGCCGAGTGGCGCCCGCGCATCCTCGGGGCCTTCGACTGGCAGGCGCCCACGGCGCCTGGGCCGAACTTCCGGGTCGACGGCTGGATCGACCCGCCGCTCTACACCCGGCTGCCGCCCCTGGTGGTGACCATGACCGGCGACCGGCAGCGTCTGCGCGCGCCGGTCAATTCCACCCTGATCGTCCGCATCGCCGGCCAGGGCGAAGCCGTGCTGACGCCCAATGCCGGCTTGAAGGCACTGCCCGGCAAGCCCCCGCAGGCGGACCTGCGCGAGGACCGCTTCCAGCTTACCGGCGAGACGGCCGATCTCACCATCGCGACGGTCGGCGGTCCGACCCAGCACCTCGTGATCGAGACCATCCCGGACACCCCGCCCGAGGTGCAGCGCATCGGTGCGCTGGACGTGAATGCGCGCGGGACTTTCAACCTGACCTACCGGGCCAAGGACGATTACGGCATCGCCGCCGCCGAGGGCCTGGTCGAGCCCCTCGCCAACACCCGCTCCCTGGTGCCGCCGCCGCGGATCGCCCTGGCGCTGCCGGCCGATGCGACCGGCGAGCACGACACCAAGACCCTGGTCGATCTCACCGACAATCCCTGGTCGGGCGCCCGCGTCCGCCTGACCCTGGTGGTGAAGGACGAAGCCGGCCAGGAGGGGCGCACCCCCACCGCCGAGATCACCCTGCCGGCCCGGATCTTCGCGCAGCCCCTCGCCCGCGCGCTGGCCGAGGAGCGCCGCCGCCTGATCACGGCGCCGGACGAGAGCCGCGGGCGGGTCCAGACCGCCCTCGATGCGCTCCAGATCGCCCCGGACCGGTTCACGCCTCAGCCCAGCGTCTTCCTCGGGCTGAAGACCGCGTCCCGCCGCCTGCGGGCCGCCCGCAACGACGAGGCCCTGATGGAGGTGGCCGACCTTCTGTGGGAGATGGCCCTGAAGATCGAGGACGGCGATCTTTCCGACGCCGAGAAGAGCCTGCGCGCGGCACAGGACAACCTCAAGCAGGCGATCGAGCGCAATGCGCCCGACGAAGAGATCAAGAAGCTTACCGAAGATCTCAAGCAGGCCCTCGACAAGTTCATGAAGAACATGGCCGAGCGTCAGCGCAAGGATTCCCAATCCCAGGCCGAGAAGCGCCCGCCCAATCCGAACGCCAAGACCGTGACGCCGGACGACCTCAACAAGATGCTCAGCGACATGGCCGAGGCCATGAAGCGCGGCGATACGGCGGAGGCGCAGCGGCTGCTCGATCAGCTTCGTGAGATCCTGGAAAATCTCCAGACGGCCGAGCCGGGCGGCAAGTCCGACCCCAGCAGCCGCGAGATGAGCAAGCAGGCCGACGAACTCGACAAGCTGTCGCGCGAGCAGCAGGCCCTGCGCGACGAGACCTTCAAGGACGGCCAGGACAAGCGCAGTCAGCAGGGGCAGGGCCAGCGCGGCCAGCGTCCGCAGCCGGGTCAGCAGGGCCAGCGGCAGGAGGGACAGAAGGGTCAGCCTGGCCAAGGCCAGCAGGGCCAGCAGGGTCAAGGCCAGCAGGGCCAGCAGGGGCAGGGCCAGCAGGGCCAAAAGGGCGAGGGCCAGAAGGGTGGCGCCGGACAGCGCCAGCAGGCCCTGCGCGAGCGCCTTGAAGACCTCCAGCGCCGCATGAAGGACCTCGGCATGCAGGGCGAGGACGGCCTGTCGGATGCCGAGGAGGCCATGCGCGAGGCCGAGGGCGCTCTCGGCCAGGGCAAGGACGGCGATGCCGCGGACGCCCAGGGTCGAGCTCTCGAAGGCCTGCAGCGGGGCGCCGAGGGCATGCAGAAGCAGATGCAGGAGATGGCGGAAGGGGAAGGCGAGGGTAAAGGCGAGGGCGAGGGCGGCGAGAAGCCGAGCCAGCAGGGCCAGGCCGGCAATCGCGACGACGATCCCCTCGGTCGCCCCAGCAAGGGCCGCGACATGACCAGCGGCAATGCCCGCGTGCCGACGGCGGACGAATCCGCCGTGCAGCGCACCCGCCGCATCATGGAGGAGCTGCGCCGCAAGCTCGGCGACCCGAGCCGCCCGCGCGAGGAACTCGATTATTTCGAGCGCCTGCTGCGCCGGAACTGACCCGGCGCCCCGAATTCGGGGCGCCTTCCCCGCCGGGCATCTGTGCCCCCTGGGCTGCGCCAACGGCGCGGCCCATATGGTGCTCAGCCCCGAACCGAACCGAACCGAACCGAACCGAACCGACAGACGCGAGACCTGACCCCGTGATCTCTTCCAACTCTCTCGTGCTCCTCGCCTGTGTGGCGGTGGCGGTGGTGCTGTTCCTCGGCCTCCTCAACATGATGCGCGGCGGCAGCGCGAACGTGTCGCAGAAGCTGATGCGCCTGCGCGTGCTGCTGCAGTTCCTGGCAATCATCCTCATCATGGGCGTGGTCTGGTGGCGCTCGGCCTGAAGCGGTTCCGCGTCCCGGCGATTGTGGCCGGCGCGTAATCCCCGTCGCGTCCGGGAAGCCGGGGGTGTGGCTGGTGAGCCTCACCGCACAGCTATCGGCGATCCGCTCGTCGTGGAGCCTGCCGCCCGCGCGATCGCGCGTGCTAGACAGGACCGGTTCAACCGGAACCGTCTTGATGCATTCCCACTCGTTCCGCCTCGCTGCCGCTGCCGCCGTGCTCGCCACGGCCCTGCCGGTCCAGGCCGCAGACTTCCCGTCCGCGCCGCCGCCGGCCGCCGCCTATCTCAGCCCGGTGAAGCCGCTCAGCATCGTCTCCGAGGTCCGCATCGGCGGGGCCGTGCAGGACCCCGGCAGCGCCGAGCACAACACCAGCAACATCAACGGCGAGATCTTGTTCTCCAAGCCGCTCGTCAGCATCGATCCGTTCTGGCAGGCCTTCGTGCCCCGGGCGACGGTGGGCGGCAGCTACAATTTCGGCGGCCGCACCAGCTACGCCTATATCGGCGCGACCTGGACCGTCGATCTCTTCCCCCAGACCCTGAACAACATGGTCTTCCTCGAGGGCTTCTTCGGCGCCGGCGCCCATAACGGCTACACCGGACCGAAGCCGACCGCCCCGGCCGGTTTCAACACGCTGGGCTGCAACCCGCTGTTCCGCGAGGCGGCCGCCCTCGGCTTCCGGCTCACCGAGCATTGGAGCATCATGGCCACGGTCGAGCACATGTCGAATGCCGGCCTCTGCGCTAACAATCGCGGCCTGACCAATTTCGGCGGCAAGATCGGCTACACCTTCTGAGCGGCCGCATGGTCTGATCCGACAGTCCCTTCGGACTTGCCGGGGCCGGTTTTGCGAGAGCGGGGCCGGCCCTCTGCGTTTGCGGGGGTCTGCGGCGGGCTCCTTCGCGCCCGCGCAGTCTCCCGCGCGCCGGCATAGACTCCCCGGCGCCGGATTCTGCGCTAGGTTCCGCCCCACCGCCAGGCTCGCTCAGGATCGGACGTCATCGTGGTTACGCTCAATCGCATCTACACCCGCACCGGCGACAAGGGATCGACCGCGCTCGCCAGCGGCGAGCGTCGCTCGAAGGCGGACCTGCGCATCGAGACCTACGGCACCGTGGACGAGACCAACTCGTGCATCGGTCTCGCGCGGCTGCATGCGGAGCCGCGCCTCGACGCCATGCTGGGCGCCATCCAGAACGACCTGTTCGATCTCGGCGCCGACCTCGCGACGCCGGAGAGCGCCGAGCCGCCCAAATACGAGCCGTTGCGGATCGTCGCCGCCCAGGTGCAGCGGGTCGAGCGCGACATCGACGCCCTCAACGCCGACCTGTCACCCCTGAAGTCCTTCGTGCTGCCCGGCGGGTCGGCCGCCTCCGCCGCCCTGCACCTGGCCCGCACCGTCTGCCGTCGGGCCGAGCGTCTGGCTGTGGCGCTCGCCGCCACCGAGGGCGAGATCGTTTCGGCCGAAGCGCTGCAATACCTCAACCGGCTCTCGGACTTCCTGTTCGTGGCAAGCCGCACCGCGAACGCCAACGGGGCCGACGACGTGCTCTGGGTTCCGGGACAGAACCGCTGACCGTAAGCGGCCGCAGCTGAGAGCACGGCCCCCGGGCCCTGCGCGACAGGCGCTCGCGCGCGCGGAGCCTTGCGTTGACAAGGCGGAAATGAGGCCGTTACGGTCCGCCGCTTCAATGATCAGGGTCCAGACCTTCGGTTGTGCCGGGGGGCCTTTGCGCGCCGCGCCGACCTGATCGAACAATAACCGTCCGCGCGGAGGAGAGTGAACGCCATGAAGGTTCTGGTGCCCGTCAAGCGGGTCGTCGACTACAACGTCAAGATCCGCGTCAAGGCCGACGGTTCGGGCGTGGATCTTGCCAACGTCAAGATGTCGATGAATCCCTTCGATGAGATCGCCGTCGAAGAGGCGATCCGTCTGAAGGAGAAGGGTAAGGTCACCGAGATCGTCGCCGTCTCAATCGGCCCGCAGCAGGCGCAGGAGACGCTTCGCACCGCACTCGCCATGGGCGCGGACCGGGCCATCCTGGTGAAGACCGACGGCCTCGTCGAGCCCCTCGCCGTAGCCAAGATCCTGAAGGCCCTGGTGGAGAAGGAGGCCCCCGGCCTCGTCATCCTGGGCAAGCAGGCGATCGACGACGATTCGAACCAGACCGGCCAGATGCTGGCCGCGCTCCTCGACTGGCCGCAGGGCACCTTCGCCTTCAAGCTCGAATTCGGCGAGGGCTCGATCGACGTCACGCGCGAGATCGACGGCGGATTGCAGACCGTGTCGCTGACGCTGCCCGCCATCGTCACCACCGATCTGCGTCTGAACGAGCCGCGCTACGCCTCGCTCCCCAACATCATGAAGGCCAAGAAGAAGCCGCTGGAGGAGTTGGCGCCCGACGCGCTCGGCGTCGACGTGACGCCGCGGGTCACCGTGCTCAAGACGGTCGAGCCCGCCGGGCGCAAGGCCGGCATCAAGGTCGGGTCCCCGGCCGAACTCGTGCAGAAGCTGAAAGGCGAGGCCGGGGTTCTCTGAGCCCGACGCCACCCATCGGTTTCACGGCCCGCCGCAGGTTTGCGGCGGGCGATCGGGGTCCGGGACCCTCCCGCTGATCGATTTCGAGGTTCGCACACCATGGCCACCCTTCTTCTCATCGAGCACGACAATGGCGCCGTCCGCGACGCGAGCCTCAAGGCTCTGACGGCCGCGACCGCCCTCGGCGCTCCCGTGCATGCTCTCGTGGCCGGCGCCGGCAGCCGCCCGGCCGCCGAGGCCGCCGCCAAGCTCGACGGGGTCGAGACGGTGCTGCTGGCCGAGGACGCCACCTACGACCACCTCCTCGCCGAGCCCACCGCCGCGCTGCTCGTCGCCCTGGCAGAGCCCTACGACGTGATCGTCGCCGCGGCCTCCACCACCGGCAAGAACGTACTCCCGCGCGTGGCCGCGCTCCTCGACGTGGCGCAGATCTCCGACATCATCAGCGTGGTCTCGCCCGACACCTTCGAGCGTCCGATCTATGCCGGCAACGCGATCCAGACCGTCCAGGCCGGTGCCGGCAAGAAGGTGATCACCGTTCGCATGGCGGCGTTCAAGCCGGCCGGCGAAGGCGGCGCGGCCGCCGCGATCGAGCCGGTCCAGGCCGCCGCCTCGTCGGGCAAGTCGAGCTTCAAGGGCGAGGAGATCGCCAAGTCCGACCGTCCGGAACTGGCCGCGGCCAAGATCATCGTCTCCGGCGGCCGTTCGCTCGGCTCGTCCGACAAGTTCAAGGAGCTGATCGAGCCTCTGGCCGACAGCCTCGGAGCCGCGGTCGGCGCCTCCCGCGCCGCCGTCGATGCGGGCTATGCCCCGAACGATTGGCAGGTGGGCCAGACCGGCAAGGTGGTGGCGCCCGATCTCTACGTCGCCGTGGGCATCTCGGGCGCGATCCAGCATCTGGCCGGCATGAAAGACTCTAAGGTCATCGTCGCCATCAACAAGGATGAGGACGCTCCGATCTTCCAGGTGGCCGATTACGGCCTCGTCGGCGACCTGTTCCAGATCGTGCCCGAGCTGCAGGCCGAGATCGCCAAGGCCAAGGGCTGAGACGAACGCCCGAGACGGCCGGTCTGCGCTGTTCGCACAGGCCGTCCCGGGCGAAGGGTGGTCGCGCGAGGTGGAATTGCTCTAGGACGCTGCCGCCGCAGGACGTTATAAGCGACACGGTCGTTCCGGGCGGCCGGGCGGGGGGCCCGGTCGGCGACGAGGGGACGCCCTCAGGGGTGCGAGTGCAGACGATGGGCATCGATATCAGGACGGTCGGCATCATCGGCGCCGGGCAGATGGGCAGCGGCATCGCCCATGTGTGCGCGATGGCCGGCCTGGACGTCCGCCTGAACGACCGGGACCCGGCGCGCATCCACAACGGCCTCGCCACGGTCGACGGCAATCTCGCCCGTCAGGTCGCCAAGGGCACCATCACGGACGAGCAGCGCCGGACGGCCGTCTCCCGCATCGTCGCAGCGGAGACCTTCGACGATCTGGCGCCCTGCGACCTCGTGATCGAGGCCGCGACCGAGGACGAAGCGACCAAGCGCCAGATTTTCAGCGCGCTCTGCGCCTCACTGAGGCCGGACGCCCTGATCGCGACGAACACCTCGTCGATCTCGATCACCCGGCTGGCGGCATCGACCGATCGGCCGGAGCGCTTCATCGGCATCCACTTCATGAACCCGGTGCCGGTGATGCAGCTCGTGGAGCTGATCCGCGGCATCGCCACGGAAGACCCGACCTACGAATCGGCCAAGGCCTTCATCGCCAAGCTCGGCAAGATCTCGACGATGTCGGAGGATTTCCCGGCGTTCATCGTGAACCGCATCCTGCTGCCGATGATCAACGAGGCAATCTATACGCTGTACGAGGGTGTCGGCTCGGTCGAGTCCATCGATACGGCGATGCGGCTCGGCGCCAACCACCCGATGGGTCCGCTGCAGCTCGCCGACTTCATCGGCCTCGATACCTGCCTGTCGGTGATGCAGGTGCTGTACGAGGGGCTTGCCGATTCGAAGTATCGGCCCTGCCCGCTTCTCGTGAAATACGTCGAGGCCGGCTGGCTCGGACGCAAATCCAAGCGCGGCTTCTACGACTATCGCGGTGAAACGCCCGTGCCGACCCGCTGAGGCGGACCGGCACAGACGGGAATCTCGTCCTACTGCTTGTTGCCGTTGGCCGCGGGCTGGGCCGGAGCCGGGTAGGCCGGGTTCGAGGCCGGCACCGAACCGGTATTCGACGACGACGTCGCGTTCGAATCGCCCTTCACCGAGCCCGTCACTTCCTGGCGGGAAGCGTCCTGGCTCTGCGAGGCGTAGTCCTTCGGCGAATTCGCGCCCTGCCACGTCATCAGGCCGGTGATCGCGATCGCGAGCAGCACCAGGCTGGCGACGAGGACGTAGAGCACCGGCTTGCCGCGCTTGCCCTGCCGGGCTTCCTGGCCGTGTAGATTGTCTGCCATGCGATCCTCGCTTGAACGGCCCTGAAGACCGCTGTTTCGACCCGAGCGTCGATTCCACGGAACCGGGCTCGTGATTGTTGCTCGGGTCTGAAACGCGAGGGTCGAGAGCGGAGTTCCCGTTTAGGTCCGGCTCAGCGGCCGGTCACCAGCATGATCTTGCCGAGATGGGCGCTGGATTCCATCAGCTCATGGGCCTTTCGTGCCTCTTCCAACGGGAAGGTGGCGTGGATCACGGGCCGGATCGTGCCGGATTCCAGCAGCGGCCAGACATCCCGGGCGAGGCCTTCGGCGATCGCCGCCTTCTCGGGCTTGGGCCGGGCGCGCAGGGTGGCGCCCGTGAAGGTCAAGCGCTTCATCATGATGGGCGTCATGCTGAAGGCATCGACCTTGTAGCCCTGCATGAAGGCGATCTGCACCAGACGCCCCTCGATCGCGAGGGCCGAGAGGTTCCTGGCGAGGTAGGGCGCCCCGACCATGTCGAGGATGACGTCGACCCCGTTGCCGTCGGTGAGCCGCTTCACCTCCTCGACGAAATCGGCCTCGCGGTAGTTGATCGCGGCCTCGGCGCCGAGCTTGACGCAGAAGTCGCATTTCTCGGCCGACCCGGCGGTTGCGAAGACGCGGGCGCCGTGATGCTTGGCGATCTGGATCGCGGTCGAGCCGATGCCGCTCGATCCGCCATGGACCAGGAAGGCTTCGCCGGCCTTCAGGCGACCGCGCTCGATCACCGTGCTGTAGACGGTGAAGTAGTTCTCCGGCAGGCCGCCGGCCTCGACGAGGCTGAGCGATGTCGGCTTCGGCAGGCATTGCCCGATTTCGGCCACCGCGAACTCGGCATAGCCGCCGCTGATCACCAGGGCGCAGACTTCGTCGCCGAGCGCGAAGCCCGTCGCGCCTTCGCCGAGGCCGACGATCCGACCGGCGACTTCGAGGCCGGGAATCTCGGTGGCGCCCTTCGGCGGCGGATACTTGCCCTCGCGCTGCTGGATGTCCGGCCGGTTGATGCCGGCGGCCACGACCTCGATCAGCACCTGACCGGGGCCGGGCTGCGGCAGCGGCACCGCCTCGAGGGTGAGCACGTCCGGCCCGCCGGCTGCGGCGTAGCGGATCTGACGCATGGTCTCGGGCAGGCTGGCGGTCATCGCAGGGTGTCTCCAGGGAGCCCCGTCATCTGCGGCCGGCATCCCGATTGGCAAGGGCGCGAGTGGCGCGGAGTTCAGCGGGTGCCGTACATTCGGTCGCCGGCATCGCCGAGTCCGGGCACGATGTAGCCGTGGTCGTTGAGGTGGCTGTCGATGGCGGCGGTCCAGACGGGGACGTCCGGGTGGGCTGCCTGCAGGCGGGCGATGCCTTCCGGGGCCGCCAGCAGGCAGACGAAGCGCAGGTCCTGCGCGCCCCGCTGCTTCAGGAGGTTGATGGCGGCGACCGCCGAGTTCGCCGTCGCCAGCATGGGATCGAGCACCAGCACGGTCCGGTCGACGAGGTCGGACGGCGCCTTGAAGTAATACTCCACCGCCTCCAGCGTCTCGGGATCGCGGTAGAGACCCACATGCGCCACCCGGGCCGACGGCACCAGGGACAGCATGCCGTCGAGGAAGCCGACGCCGGCCCGGAGGATCGGCGCCAGCACCAGCTTCTTGCCGGCGATCTGCGGGGCCTCCATCGACTGGATCGGGGTCTCGATCGTCACCGATTCCAGCGGCAGGTCGCGGGTGACCTCATAGGCCAGCAGCATGCCGATCTCGTTGAGGATCTGCCGGAAGCCCTTGGTCGAGCGCTCACGCTGGCGCAGCAGGGTCAACTTGTGCTGCACGAGGGGGTGGTCCACCACCCGGACCGTCGCGGCGGCTGCCTGCATCGCTGGATCTCCATCAAGCCGAGGTCTGATCCTGAGCGGCGGGAGACCGAGGCAAGACCGAAACCGGATTTCTAGAGCATCGCGGGATTGCGAGCGAGGTCTTCGGACGGATTGCGCCCGTGAAAAAGGGCTCCCGGCCTGAGCCGGAAGCCCTCGGTATTCAGCGCTCGCCGGAGACGACGCTCAGACCGAGCGGGTCGTGTCCGCGCTGCGGCGCTTCTGCATGAAAGCGTCGAACTGCTCGCGGTCCTTGGCCCGCTTCAGCTCTTCGACGAAGTCGGCGAACTCGCGGCTCTCCTCCTGGAGGGCGCGGCGCTGCGCGTCGAGACGCTCGAGCTCGCTGCGGCGGTAGGCGTCGAAGGCCAGATTGCCCGTCGACGTGCCGTTGGCGGCCTCGAACGCGGCGGCGAAGCGCGAGCGCGCGGCGCCCGCGTTCCACGCGGCCCCGCGGCCGGCCAAGCCGCGCAGTTCGCTGAGCGCAGGGTAACCCGCGACCTTCCAGGCGATGTAGGCGGCGGCGAGCGGCCACCAATAGACGAACGCGACGACGATCGCGCCGATTTCCAGGGACCGCTTGGGGAAGGGGCCGCTGCGGCAGACCTTCCCGGAGGTGAAGGGGGAGGAGGAAGACAGACTCACGGCTCACGACTCCAATGTAAATGTGAACGACATTCACTTGCGGACGGATCGCGCTGCTTTCAAGGGGTCGCCCCTCAGGTCGTTGCGCTGGTTCCGCGCGCTCCGGTCGCAGCCCCGTGGACGAGGGCGAGGACGCCGGCACGCAGCAGTTCGTACTTGTCCGGCATGCCGGTGCCTTTCGGCAGATGGCCGGACGCCGCCAGGGTGGCGAGTCCGTGGGCGAGGGCCCAGACCTCCAGGGCGATGAAGCGGGGTGCGACGCCGCCGAAGCCTTCGGGGAAGGTCGATTGCAGAGCGTCCACCAGCAGGTCGAACGGACTGGGGCGTACGCCCGCCTCCGCATTCGGCACGCCGGCGCTCAGGCCGCGGGTCTCGAAGATCGCCGCATAATAGCCGGGCTCCTCCTCGGCGAAGGCCAGGTAGGCCTCACCCATCCGGGTGAACCGCTCCAGGGGCGTTCCTTTGGCGGTGAGCGCGCGGGCCAGACGTTCGGCGAGATCGGCAAAGCCCCGACCCGCCACCTCTTCGAGCAGGGCTTCCCGACCGCGGAAGTGGCGATACAGGGCAGCCGGAGTGACACCGACGAGGCGGGCGGCATCCACCAGGGTGAAGCCGCCGATGCCGCGCTCCGCGATGAAGCGGCGGGCAGCCTCGATCAGGGCCTCCTTCAGGTTGCCGTGGTGGTAGCTCCGCCGGTCCCCCGGCCCCTCGCGCCAATGCCGCACGCCACTCTCCTCGCCCCCGGCCCGAACCGACATGACCTGCCGGCCCGGCCCAAGGTTCCTTCACACGAACCCACGCTCCCTCCCCTACCACGAAGAACCGTTTTTCGAGGCAGCTTCCGCTGCGCGGATCAGGCGCATCCATGGGCAACACAGATGGAAAGGCCGAGATGAATGGGCGACGATGATGCAAGCGCCTGGCAGGACCTCACCCGCGAACGTCGCCGTGACTTCCGCGACGCAGGGGCCGGCAATCCGGCCCGACCGAAGTCCGGGGCCGGGATCGATTCGTCGAGTCGCCTTGCTCAAAAGCAGATTCTAGACTCATGGTGGGTAGAATACAGAATATCGTCCCGGGGTGGATCAAGAGCCGTGCCTGAGGGATCTGCGCAGATTGATTTCGAGAGCCTGACGGATCTCATCTACGAGGCGGCGGTCCTTCCCGAACTTTGGCCTTCCGTGCTGGATCAGCTCGCCGGGATCGCCGGTGCGCAAGGCACAGTTCTGATTGCCTCTGATCTGAGATCTCACCGCTGGATCAACTCGAAATCCCTCGACCAAGTCATGGCGGATTTTGCATCGGGAGGCTGGAGCAGCGCCGGCCAGCGGACCGCGCGCCTTCTGGCCGCTCGCCACGCCGGGTTCGTGCGCGAGCAGGACGTCTACACCCCCGAGGAGTTGGAGCAGGACGTCCTGATCCAGCACTTCCTGCGCCCGCGTGGCCTCGGGTGGGGAACCGCGACCGCCTGCCCGCTCTCGACGGGCGACACGCTCATCTTCAGCATCGAGCGGCGCTTCGTGGACGGGCCGGTTCCGGCAGAGGCGATGCGGGTCCTCGACACCCTGCGGCCGCATCTGGGACGCGCCGCCCTGGTCTCGGCGCGGCTGAAGCTCGAACGGGCCCGTGCGGCGGTGGAAGCCCTGGAGGTGCTGGGCCTTCCGGCCGCCGTCCTCGGCGCGGACGGCCGATTGCACAACCGCAACGCCGCCTTCGCCGGGCTGGTGCCGCGGGTGGTCCGGGATCAGCGCGACCGGGTCACCCTCAGCCATCCGGGCGCCGATGCCCTGCTGTCGGACGTGCTCTCGGGCCGCCGGGCGAACGCGGCCCGCTCGATCCCGGTCCCCGCCGATGCCGACAACCCCGCGATGGTGATGCACCTGCTGCCGGTGCGCGGCCTCGCCCAGGACGTCTTCGGCGGCGGAACGATGCTGATGCTGGCGGCGCCCGTCCTGCCGCGCCCGGTTCCCGGCACCGAACTCCTGGCGGGCCTGTTCGACCTGACCGCCGCCGAGGCCCGGATCGCCCGCGGCATCGCCGACGGGGCTACGATCGCGCTCCTGGCCGCCCAGCAATCGGTCGCGCACGAGACGATCCGCAGTCAGGTCAAAGCGATCTTCGCCAAGACCGGCGTCACCCGACAGGTCGATCTCGCGCGCCTGATCTCGGGGTTCAGCCTGATCCGATGAGCGATGCGGTCACGGGGCGCGCGACGCGGCGCCGGTCGGATTCCGGACGGCGAGCGCCCGGAACAGGATGACGTTCGAGAGGTCGTAGTCCGCGGCCGGTCCGCCGAGAGCCGGTCTGACGGGAACTTCACCGGCGGTGGGCGTCAGCGCCGAAGTGATCAGGCAGGCGATCACCCGGTCGCTCGAACCCCGCTCGACGTGCCGAGCCAGTCGCCGACGCATCCACGGAGCCATCGTCCATCTCTCGAGCATCGCCACCCTCACGTGCCTCAACGCGTCGCATAGAAGCGCAGCGGTGCAGGAGCATCATCCCCCATTTGGGGGAGAATCGAAATTCCTTCCGAAAATGGCGCGGAGGCAAAGACTTTCCTTACAGGCGGAAGAGCGAATCCGCCCGCTTGAGGGCGGCTTCCTTGGCGGCGCGGGCCGCCTCCAGCCGCGCAATCTCCGTGGTCAGCAGGGCGATCCGCTCCGCGAGATCGGTCACCGACAGGGCATCGAGCGGTTCCCCGACCCGATGCGCAATCGCCCTGCGGGGCGCGCCGTCATCTTCGTCCCTCATGGTGTTCCCTCGGGTGGCATCACGTCGAGCCAGGATATCATTTAAGCCGGCAGATCATTCGAGCCAGGATCGTCCGGCCGCCAGCGGCGCGACGCCGAGATGCCGCGCCAGCGTCGCGCCGATATCCGCGAAGCTCTCGCGTCGCCCGAGCGGCCCCGGCGCGACCGCTGGCCCGAAGGCCAGCACCGGCACCTGCTCCCGGGTGTGCTCGGTCCCGGTCCAGGTCGGATCGTTGCCGTGATCGGCCGTGATCACGCAGAGGTCGCCGGATCGGAGCACGGCGTGGATCTCGGGCAGGCGCGCATCGAAGGCTTCGAGTTCGGCGGCATAGCCCGGGACGTCGCGGCGATGGCCATAGTCGGTGTCGAAATCGACGAGGTTGAGGAAGACGAGTCCCCCATCCGGCAGGCTCGCGAAGGCCGCCAGCGCCGCGTCGAGGCAGGCGGCGTTGCCCGCGGGCTTGATCTCCCGCCCGGTCGCCCGGTGGGCGAAGATATCGCCGATCTTGCCCACGCTGACGACGGACCGGCCGGATTGCGCGAGCGTGTCGAGGAGCGTGCGGCCGGGCGGCTCGACGGCGTAGTCCTTGCGGTGGGCGGTCCGCCGGAAACCCTCCCGCTCGGTACCGACAAAGGGGCGGGCGATGACCCGGCCGACCCGGTAGGCGTCGCAGAGATCGCGGGCGATCCGGCAGGTGGCGTAGAGGCGCTCCAGACCGAAGCTCTCCTCGTGCGCGGCGATCTGGAAAACGCTGTCGGCGGAGGTGTAGCAGATCGGCTTGCCGGTGCGGAGGTGCTCGGCGCCGAGACGGTCGATGATGGCGGTGCCGGCCGCGTGGCAATCCCCGAGGATACCGGGCAGGCCGGCCTGCGCGATCAGCGCGTCCGTGAGCGCGGCCGGGAAAGCCGGAACCGTGACGGGGAAATAGCCCCAGGGCTCGCGGACCGGTACGCCTGTGATCTCCCAATGGCCTGAGGGCGTGTCCTTGCCGGCGGCGGTCTCGATCGCGTGGCCGTAGGCGCCCTGCACCGGGCCGATGGCATCGAGCCCCGGCGGCAGCGTTCCGGTCGCCCCCCGTGCGGCGAGGCCGAGCCCGAGCGCACCGAGATGCGGCAGCGTCAGCGCTCCGGCGCGCAGGCCCGCCCGGTCGCCGCGTCCCTGCGCGCAGGCTTCGGCGATGTGCCCGAGGGTGTCGGAACCGGAATCGCCGTAGCGGTCGGCATCGGGGGCGCCGCCGATGCCGACGGAATCCAGGACGATGAGGAAAGCGCGCGGCATCCCCCTCCCCTCAGGCCGGGATCGGGTCGGCGACGGTGTCGCTCTGCAGGTCGAAGGCCGCGGCGAACAGGGCCTGGGTGTAGGCCGTCTTGGGCGCGGCGAAGATCGCCTCCGCCGGCCCCTCCTCGACCACCCGACCGTTCTGCATGACGAGGACGTAGTTCGCCAGCGCCCGCACCACCTTCAGGTCGTGGCTGATGAACAGGTAGGCGAGGCCGCGCTCGCGCTGGAGGTCGCGCAGGAGGGTGACGATCTGGGCCTGGACCGAGCGGTCGAGGGCCGAGGTCGGCTCGTCGAGGACGATGAATTTCGGCTTCAGCACGATGGCGCGCGCGATGGCGATGCGCTGGCGCTGGCCGCCCGAGAACTCGTGCGGGTAGCGGTTCATGGTGGCGGGATCGAGCCCGACATCGGTGAGCGCCCCCGCGACCACCGCGTGACGCTCGGCCCGCGTCCGCACGGCGCCCTGGACCACCAGACCCTCCGCCACGATGTCGGCCACGGTCATGCGCGGCGACAGCGAGCCGTAGGGGTCCTGAAACACCACCTGCATGTCGCGGCGGACGGGGCGCATCGCGGCGGGCGGCAGGCCGGCGATGGAGCGCCCGAGGAAGACGATGGGGCCTTCGCAACCGGTCAGGCGCAGGAGGGCGAGCCCGAGGGTGGTCTTGCCAGAGCCGGATTCGCCGACGACGCCCACGGTCTCGCCGGCCCGCACCCGCAGGGACACCCCGTCGACCGCCTTGACGTGGCTGGTGGTCCGGCGCAGCCAGCCCTCGCGGATCGGGAACCAGACCTTGAGGGGGCCGGCCTCCAGCAGGGGCGCGGCATCGGCCGGCACCGGGTTGGCACGGCCCTTCGGCTCCGAGGCGAGCAGGCGGCGGGTGTAGTCGTGCTGCGGCCGGGCGAAGATCTCCGCCACCGGGCCCGCCTCGACGATGCGTCCCGCGAGCATGACGCAGACGGTATCGGCGATGCGCTGGACGATGCCGAGGTCGTGGGTGATGAACAGCATCGCCATGCCGAGGCGCTTCTGCAGGTCGGCCAGCAGGTTGAGGATCTGCGCCTGCACCGTCACGTCGAGGGCGGTGGTCGGCTCGTCGGCCACCAGCAGGTCGGGCTCGCAGGCGAGCGCCATGGCGATCATGACCCGTTGGCGCTGGCCACCCGACAATTCGTGGGGATAGGCGTTCAGGCGGCGCTCGGCGTCGCGCAGGCCGACCAATTCGAGCAGTTCGAGGATGCGCGCCCGCGCCTTGCGGCCGGACAGGCCGCGATGCACTTCCAGCACCTCGCCGATCTGCCGCTGGATCGTGTGCAGCGGGTTCAGCGAGGTCATCGGCTCCTGGAACACCATGGTGATGTCGGCGCCGCGGATGCCGCGCAGGCGCTTCTCCGGCAGGGCCAGCAGGTCCTGGCCCTTGAACAGGATGCGGCCGCCGGGATGATGGGCGCTGCCGTCGAGAAGACGCAGGATCGAGAGGGCGGTGACCGACTTGCCGGACCCCGACTCGCCGACCAGCGCCAGGGTCTCGCCCGGCTGGATGGTGAAGCTGACCCCGTCCACCGCGCGGGTCTCGCCCTCGCGCGAGCGGAAGGCGACCGACAGGTCCTGTACGTCGAGGAGCGTAGCGGTCATCGAGGCCTGTTCTGGAGTGGGGCGGAAAGCATTCGCGTCAGGGTTATAGCGTGGGTGCCACCGATCGGCGAACGCGGATCGACGCGACCCCCGCCCTTGTCACCACGCGCTGGGAATTGATCGGCGACGCGCGCGCTCTACAACCCGGCGGTGACCGCGTTCCTCAGATTCCTTCCCGCCGCCCTCCTCCTCGTCCTCCCGGCGTTCGTGCCGTGTCCGGCCCTTGCCGCCGCCGAGGGGGCGACCGAGACCGTGGAGCAGGCCTTGTGCCGGCTGATCGAGGGCTCGGCCAAGGCGCGCGGGCTGCCCGTGCCGTTCCTGACGCGGCTGATCTGGCGCGAGAGCGCGTTCCGCGTCAGCGCCGTGAGCCCCGTGGGCGCGCAGGGCGTGGCGCAGTTCATGCCCGGCACAGCCCGGGAGCGCGGTCTGACCGATCCCTTCGATCCCGAGCAGGCGATTCCCCACGCGGCCCACCTGCTCGCCGACCTGAACCGGCAATTCGGCAATCTCGGCCTCGCGGCGGCGGCCTATAACGGTGGACCCGGGCGTGTGTCGTCGTGGCTCGCGGGCACCGGCGGCCTGCCGACGGAGACGCGCAACTACGTGCTGGCGATCACGGGTGCGCCCGCCGAGGCGTGGCGACCCGGAACGGCGGTCGAGATGCCCGAGGGCGAGCCGCCGCGGGACCGGGATTCGGACTCGAAATCGGCCGACACCAAGGCCAGAGGGGAGACCGGTTCCAAAGCCGAGTCCGAGACGAGCTGCCTGAAGGTGACGGCGGCCCTGCGGATTCCGTCACGCGGCGATCGCTTCGCGTTGGGCGGCAACGAGGGACCGGCAGCGCCCTGGGGCATCCAGCTCGCCGGAAACTTCTCGAAGGCCCTGGCGCTGCAGAGTTTCACGCGGACACGGAAGCTCTACACAAGCGTCATCGGCGATGTTCGCCCGATGATCATCGGCACACGTCTGCGCAGCCGCGGTACGCGCGCTTTCTACCGCATCCGCATACCGGCCCAGAGCCGCGAGGCTGCCGACATCCTGTGCGGCAAGATCCGCCAGGTCGGCGGCGCCTGCCTCGTACTCAGGACCTGATCGGGGCGCTGCACCGCTCCGGCGTCCCAATCGCGCCATGAATCCGCCGCGCCAGCCCTGTCACAGGGGGGCACGCGCGCCAACAGAGAGATGCATGACCCGGGTCCTTGCCGTCCTTGCCAGCCTTGCCGCTCTCGCGCTCGTCGCGATCGGGATCACGGCCTGCTCGCCCCTCGCCTTCTTCGACGCGATCGGACCCCGAGACCAGGGCGGCCGTCTCAGCCTGAAGAACGCGGCGTTCGGGACGCATCCGCGCCAGCGCCTCGACGTGTTCACGCCGGTTGCGGGCGCGGCCGGCGCACCGGTGCTGGTCTTCTTCTATGGCGGCTCCTGGAAGAATGGCTCGAAGGAAGATTATGCCTTCGTCGGGCAGGCGCTGGCCGCCCAGGGGTTCGTGACGGTGCTGCCGGATTATCGTCTCTATCCGGAGGTCCGCTTCCCCGATTTCCTCGACGATGGCGCGCAGGCCGTGGCCTGGGTCGAGCAGAACATCGCCGCCTATGGTGGGGACCCGCGCCGGATCGTCCTCGCGGGACATTCCGCCGGGGCCTACAACGCGGTGATGCTCGGGGTGAATCCCAGCTACCTGCGCCGGGCCGGCGTCGATCCGCGCGTGATCCGTGCCGTCGCGGGCCTGTCCGGTCCCTACGATTTCCTGCCGCTGGATGCCGGCACCGCCACAGAGTTGTTCGGTGAGGCCCCCGACAAGGCGGCGACCCAACCCATCACCTTCGCGGGTCCGCGTTCCCCGCCCGCCTTCCTCGCCAGCGGCGACGGCGACACCACCGTGCGGCCGTCCAACACCCGCAACCTCGCTGCCCGCCTTCGCGACGCCCGGGTGCCGGTGCAGGAGCGCATCTATGCCGGTCTCGACCACGCCGACACCCTGCTGGCCTTGTCGGTGACCTTCCGCTCCAAGGCCCCGGAGCTTGCCGAGATGGCGGCCTTCCTGCGCCAGCACGCGGGCGACCGGCCGCAGCAGGCCCGGATGATCGCCCGCTGAGCGTCACGCACCGCGCAGGGCGTCGCGGGCCTTGCGGTGGTCCGGCGCGTCCGAGAAGGCCCGGTGCATCGCCGACCAGAGCGGCGTCCGCGCGAATGCCTCATCGAGCGGCAGGGCGCGCTGCATCAGGCCGTCCGCGCGCCGGCGCTCCGGGTTGGTGTTCAGCCAGGTGTTGCGGTTGGTGATGTCCCAGGTCAGCACGTTGAGGACCGCCGCCTCGTCCAGCACCACGTCGAGGAAGCGGCGGGCGAGGTCGGACACGGCCCGGTCGCGGGCCGGGAGATCGGCCGGGTAGGTCCGGTCGTTGATGTCGAACTCCGTCACCTCGATGGCGAGCCCGAGGCCCGCGACCTCGGCCAGGAAGCGCCGGAGCTTGTCCTGGTTCAGCGGATGCTTGGCGTAGAGGTGACCCTGCAGGCCGAGGCGGCGGATCGGCACGCCGCGCCGGCGCATCCCCTCGAGTGTCCGCAGCACCATGGCGCGGCGCTGGTCGATCCAGTCGGCATCGAGTTCGAGGTCGTTCTCGTTCCAGACCCCCGCCGCGTCGGGCGCGACGGCGTGCTGGAGGTGGAAGGCGAGATCGACGTAGCCGGGGCCGAGCGCATCGAGCCAGGGCGTGCGCCGCAGCCCATCGGCGCGTCCGTCCTGCGGCCCGCAGATCTCGTTGACGACGTCCCAGGCCTCGATCCGGCCGCGATAGCGCCCCGCCATGGCGTCGATCCAGCGGCGCAGGAAGGCCTCGCCCTCGCCGGCCCGGAGCCGGGCCTCGACCCAGGCGGGCAGGCCCACGTGCCAGACCAGGGTATGGCCGCGCAGGCGTTGCCGGTTGGCGCGCGCGAAGGCCACGACCTCGTCCGCATAGCTGAGATCCAGGTTCTCCGGCGTCCGCCACGCATAGGTGAGCTTCATCGCATTTTCGGACACGAGAATGCCGGCCTCGCGCGCCAGCGCCCGCCCGTAGGCGGGGTTCTGGCGCAGGGTCACGCCGTTCACCGCCGCGCCGTAGGCGAGGCCCGTGCGGGCGGCCGCCGCGTTGAGGCTGTCGGCCGACCAGGACGGGGCGGCGGCCGAGGCGCGGCGTTCGCCGAGGATGAGGGCACCGCCCGACGCGAGCGCACCGCCGAGCATTGCGCGCCGCGATCGGCCGGACCGATTCACGCTGGGACCGATGCGGACTCGGTCGGAATCACCCGGGGGCGGCGGTCCGCGCCGATCGCCACGAAGGTGAACAGCCCCTCCGTCACCTTCATGGTCGTTTCGCCCTCGCGTTCGCGCCGCCAGACCTCGACCTGGATGCGCATCGAGGTGCGGCCGACCTGCACGATCCAGGCGTAGATGCTGACCTCGTCGCCGACGATCACGGGGCGGTGGAACGTCATGGCCTCGACCGAAATGGTCGCGCAGCGCCCGCGCGAGCGCCGCGCCGCGATGTTGCCGGCGGCCAGGTCCATCTGACCCATCAGCCAGCCGCCGAAGATGTCGCCGGCCGGATTGGTATCGGCCGGCATGGCGATGGTGCGGACCACCGGCGGCCCGCGATTCTCGGGCTGGTGCGGTTCGGCGGCGTCGGTCGTCATGGTGCAGTCTCTGGTTGCGAGGGGCGGCCCACGCAAGCCGCGCGCCGCCCGCGCCGTCATGTCACATCCGATCACGGGCGAACAGGCGCTCCGTCCGGCAGCGCGAACACCACCAGCGCGTCGCCGGTGCCGAAGCCCGAGCCCTTGGTGAAGGAGGCGCCCCCGGCTGCCACCGCGACGTATTGCCGGCCTTCGATCGCATAGGTGATCGGCGGGCCGCCGATCCCCGCGCCGCACTGGAAGCGCCACAGGACGGCGCCGGTCCCGGCATCGTGGGCATCGAGATGGCCGTCCTCCTCGCCGGAGAAGATGAGGCCGGAGGCGGTGGCCAGCGTGCCGCCGGAGAGGCGGCTGCCGCCCTTCACGCTCCACTTGATCGCGCCGCCCTTGGCGAGGTCCACCGCCGTCAGGGTGCTGAAGCTGGGCTCGCCCTTGGCCTCGGTCGTCTCGGTGTAGCGGATCGCCGGGCGGTCGCCGGCCGCCGGCACGGTCTTCACCACGTAGGTCGTGGCCCCGTGCCGGACCTGCGCGAAGGCGGTGCCGGCGCGCGGATCGTAGGCGACCGGGTGCCAGGAGATCGCCCCGAGGGGGCCGGGGCTCACCACCGTGCCGGCCTCGGTCGGCGGGGCGTAGAGGTTCTTCTGCGCGATCAGCGGCGCGGACTTCGTCAGGAGCTTGCCGGTTGAGCGGTCGTGGACGTAGAGCCAGCCGGTCTTCGAGCCCTGCGCCACGGCCTTGACCGGCCCTTGTGGGGTCGGCTGGTCGAGCAGGAAGGGCGGGCTCGCCACGTCGTAGCCCCACTCGTCGTGCGGGACCTGCTGGTAGTACCAACGCAGCTGCCCGGTGCGGACGTCGAGGGCGACGAGGCTCATGGTATAGAGGTTGTCGCCCGGGCGCGAGAGACCGAAATTCTGCGGCGCCGGGTTGCCGGTGCCGACATAGATCAGCCCGAGGTCCCGGTCGTAGGCCGGCGTCATCCAGAGGGAGCCGCCACCGACCCGCCAGGCCTCCCGGTGCATCGGGGCGGCCGCCTTCTCGGCCGCGATGTCGCGATGAAGCGCGACGCCGTCCGGCGTCGTCGCGGAGAAATCCCCCTCCCAGCCGTCCGCCTTGGTGACGTACCAGCGCCAGCGCTCGGCTCCGGTGGCGGCGTCGTAGGCGGCGAGCCAGCCGCGGCGGCCGTAGCCGCCCTCGATGCCCACCACCGCGCCGCCGTCGAGGCCGCCCTTGGCGTCTTCCACGTGCAGGCCGTAGCCGGCCCCCGCCACCCCCACGATGACGAGGCCGTCGGCCACCAGCGGCGGCATCTTGAAGCCGAGGCGGCTCGACCCCTGCACGGTGCCGGCTCCCAGCCCCTCGGCCAAGGCCGAGGCGGTCTCGGATTCACCCTCCTCCGGGCGCACCGCCTCGTGGTCCCACAGGACCTTGCCGGTTGCGGCATCGAGAGCGATCACCCGCCCGTCCATCGTGGCCTCGAAGACCTTGCCGTCCGAGACCGCCACGCCCCGGTTCGAGGGCGGGCCGAAGATCTTCTCGGTGCGGGCCTTGTGGGTGTAGGTCCACAGCACCCGGCCGTCGCGGGCATCGAGGGCGGCCACGTGATTCTGCGTGGTGGAGACGTAGAGCGTCGTCCCGACCACCACCGGTTCCGCCTGGAAATACCCGGTGATGCCGGTTTGGAAGATCCAGGCCGGACGCAGCGACGTCACGTTGCCGCGGTCGATCCCGGTCAGCGGCGAGAAGTGCTGGTTGGTATGGTCGCGGCCGAACATCGGCCAATCGTCGGCCGCCACCGCCGGCCAGGGCGTCGCCGCTGCGAGGAGGACGGCCATGACGGCCGGACGTGCGAGTCTCAGGCGTGCGAGTCTCAGGCGTGCGAGTCTCATCGGGGTTTCCTCCCTGGAGCGACGTTGCGCTCGCCAGCCTTTCAGGCGGTGCCGGGGCGCCGAGCCTTGGCCAGTTGCAGCGGCGTGTCGGCGGCCCCCATCGACTGGGCCATCTCGGCGGCGGTGAGCCCGGCGCCGTCGCGCAGGTCCGGGTCGGCGCCGTGCTGCAGCAGGAGCGCGACCATCTCGGTCCGGTTGAACATCGCGGCCGTCATCAGGGCGGTGCGCGTGCCGCCGCCCGTGCCATCCACCTGCGCCCCGTGAGCGAGGAGAAGCCCGGCGATGTCGAGGTCGCCCTTGAAGGCCGCGCCGGCGAGCGGCGTCTGTCCGCGCACATTGGCGAGTTCGGGGTCGCCGCCGTTCTCCAGGATCACCCGCGCGGTCTCGGCCTGCCCGTTATAGGCGGCGAGCATCAGCAGACTGTCACCCTTGTCGTTGCATAGGTTCGCCGGGAGACCCTGGCCGAACAGCTCGGCCAACTCGTCCGCATGACCCATGCGGGCATACTGGAAGACCCGGCCGGCGAAGGCCAGGGTGTCCGCATCGAGTTCGGGTTTCGCCGGGGCGTCGGGGTCCATGGGGTGTCCGCTGTTCGATTCGGGGATTTCTGGCGCTGGAGCGGTCGACAGGCGTTCGGGCTGAAATCCTGTTTCCGTCGAGATCTATCGCGCCCCGGCCGAGAGTCGAGGAATTGGCTGCGCCTGCGGGCCGCGATCCACCCCTGCATCCGCTCGTCTGCTTTCACGCCACCGCATCCCCGCAGAGGCAACGCGACACCGGGGAGGCGCGCCAAATCGCCCCGGATCGGCCGCTGCGGCGGGCCAAGCCGCAGGGGCGATCAGATCATCCGGGCGCGGCTCTTTCCCAACGGGGGGGCAAGAACCATACTCAGGGGATGCCGATCTCGAAGAAGCCCCGCGACGCGTCCGACCCGGTCCCGAGTGCCCAGCGTGCGGGCGCCAGAACGTCCCATTCCCAAAGGGCCACTTCGAAGGCGTCGAAGCCCGAGTTGCAGCCCCTCGACGAGCATCTGGCGGCCCTGCTCAGCCCGGCACTGAACCGCAACCGTCTTCCGGCCATCGAACCGCCGGCCCCGCCCCGTCCCGGCCAGCCCAAGAAGCCGGCCGCGCGCAAGGGGCAGGCCAACGCGGCAGCCGGCAAGGCAGCCGGTTCGGACAAGGCACTTGGTTCGGACAAGGCAGCCGGTTCCGACAAGTCGCCCGCCCCTGACAAGACCACCGGCATGGGCTTCGGCGAGGCCGCACAGGCGACGTTCGCCCAGGGCGATGCGGCCGATGTCGACCCGCGCCTCGCCCAGGCCCTCGGCCTGCGCGCACCCGAGGACGGGCCGGTGCCGGAAGGTCTGGCGGATGATGGGGACAGCTCCCTCGCCACCGACGGGGTCTCGGCCACGGTGGATGCGCTTTCGCGCCTCCTCACCGAGGGCAATCCGCTGTTCCGCGACGGCCAGACCTGGGTGCCGCACCGGCCGGACCGGCCGAAGAAATCCGAGGGCGGCTTGGCCTTCACGCTCAAGTCCGAGTTCGAGCCGGCGGGCGACCAGCCCCGCGCCATCGCCGAGTTGGTGGACGGCGTGAAGAAGGCGGAACGCGACCAGGTGCTCCTGGGCGTCACCGGCTCCGGCAAGACCTTCACCATGGCGAAGATCATCGAGGCGACGCAGCGCCCGGCCCTGATCCTGGCACCGAACAAGACCCTGGCGGCGCAGCTCTACGGCGAGTTCAAGAGCTTTTTCCCCGACAACGCGGTGGAGTACTTCGTCTCGTACTACGACTACTACCAGCCCGAGGCCTACGTGCCGCGCTCGGACACCTTCATCGAGAAGGAATCGTCGATCAACGAGCAGATCGACCGGATGCGCCATTCCGCGACGCGCGCCCTGCTCGAGCGCGACGACGTCATCATCGTCGCCTCGGTCTCGTGCATCTACGGCATCGGCTCCGTCGAGACCTATACGGCGATGTCGTTCACCGTGTCGCTGGAGGAGAAGATCGAGCAGCGCCAGCTCATCGCCGACCTGGTGGCGCTCCAGTACAAGCGCATCCAGTCCGACTTCGCCCGCGGCACCTTCCGGGTGCGCGGCGACGTGATCGAACTCTGGCCCGCCCACTTGGAGGATCGCGGCTGGCGCATCGGGCTGTTCGGCGACGAGATCGAGTCGATCACCGAGTTCGATCCGCTCACCGGCAAGAAGATCAACGACCTGAAGTTCGTGAAGGTCTACGCCAATTCGCACTACGTCACGCCGCGCCCGACCCTTCAGCAGGCGATCAAGGGCATCAAGACCGAACTCAAGCTGCGCGTCGACGAACTGACCAAGATGGGCCGCCTGATCGAGGCCCAGCGCATCGAGCAGCGCTGCACCTTCGACATCGAGATGATCGAGGCCACCGGGGCCTGCAACGGCATCGAGAACTATTCGCGCTACCTGACCGGACGAAAGCCCGGCGAGCCGCCGCCGACTCTGTTCGAATACCTGCCCGACAACGCCCTGGTCTTCACCGACGAGAGCCACGTGACGGTTCCGCAGATCGGCGGCATGTACAAGGGCGACTTCCGCCGCAAGGCGACCTTGGCCGAGTACGGCTTCCGCCTGCCCTCCTGCCTCGACAACCGCCCGCTGCGGTTCGAGGAATGGGACGCGATGCGGCCGCAATCGATCCACGTCTCGGCCACGCCCGCCAAGTGGGAGATGGAGCAGACCGGCGGCGTCTTCGCCGAGCAGGTCATCCGCCCGACCGGCCTCGTCGACCCGGTGATCGAAATCCGCCCCGCCCGCTCCCAGGTCGACGACCTGCTCGGCGAGGTGCGCGAGGTGGCGCAGGCCGGCTACCGCACGCTGGTGACGACGCTGACCAAGCGCATGGCCGAGGATCTGACCGAGTACCTGCACGAGAACAGCGTGCGCGTCCGCTACATGCACTCGGACATCGACACCCTGGAGCGCATCGAGATCATCCGCGACCTGCGGCTGGGGGCGTTCGACGTCCTCATCGGCATCAACCTCCTTCGAGAAGGCCTGGACATCCCGGAATGCGCCCTGGTGGCCATCCTGGATGCCGACAAGGAGGGCTTCCTGCGCTCGGAGACCTCGCTGGTGCAGACCATCGGGCGCGCCGCCCGCAACGCCGATGCACGCTGCATCCTCTATGCGGACAACATCACCGGCTCGATGGAGCGGGCGATGGCCGAGACCGAGCGCCGCCGCACCAAGCAACTCGCCTACAACGAGGAGCACGGCATCACGCCGCAGAGCGTGAAGCGCGGAATCGCCGACATTCTCGACAGCGTCTACGAGCGCGACCATGTCCAGGTGGATACGGGGCTCGCCAAGAACGCCGTCACCATCGGTCACAACCTCAAGGCGGTCATGGCCGACCTCGAGAAACGGATGCGGACCGCGGCCGCCGACCTCGACTTCGAGGAGGCCGCACGCCTGCGCGACGAACTCAAGCGCCTCCAGGCCACGGAACTCCTGGTCTCGGACGATCCCATGGCGCGACAGGGCGACGTGGAGCGCGAGGCCGGGCGCTTCGGGGCCAAGCAGAGCCGGATCGCGAAGCCGACGCTCGACAATATGGGGCCGGGCACCGACCGCGAACTACCGGTCGGATCGGCGCCGCCGCAATGGCAGGAGCGTCCGAAGGCACGGTCGACGCAGGGACTCGGCGGACAGAAGCCCAAATACAAGGGCGGCGGCGGGCGCAAGCGCGGCTGAACGTCGGAGCGATTGTCGGTCGACTTGGCCGATGGTGGCCCCTGGGGCCGGAACCCTTCGGGACGCCGGGGCTTGGTTTGAGACCTTCAGACCATCGCCCCGGAGACCGCCCGTGACGACGATCAAGTGCCCACGTCCGCCCTTTCGGCCCCGCGCCGGTTCCGGTGTGACCTCGCTGTTCCTGGCCGGTCTGGCTGTGTCGGGTGCCGTCGGGATGCTCATCACCCCGGCCAGCCTGCGGCCCGCGGCGGCCCAGACGGTGGCCAATCCCAACGACCAGCCGACACCCGCCACCGTGCCGTCGAACGACGGAACCGCTCCGGCCACGCGGCCGACCGGGCAGGTCGCGCCGCCGAGCGCGATTTCCTCCGGCACGGTGATCACCGCGGCTGGCGCCAAACCGGGCGCACGGACCAATCCTCTTGATCATCTGCCCGCCAAGGATCGCGCCGGCACCGGCGGCAGCCGACGCGACTAGGCGAACCAGCGGCCGCTTCCGGGGGCGCGACCCGGATCACAATTCACGGGATAGGGGAGAACGCTCATGGGCCTGCTCGATCAAGTCATCGGTGGTGTACTCGGCCAAGTGCTCGGCGGTGGTCAGGGACGTGAGCCGGAGCGCGGTGGCGGACACGGTGGCGGCTTCGGCGGTGGCCCATCCGGTGGTGCGTCCGGAGGAATGCTGGGCGGCGCCATGTCGCCGATCGTGCAGGCGCTGCTGATGCTCCTGATGTCGAAGGGGGCCGGTGGCCTCGGCGATCTGCTCGGCGGCGGCCAGCGCGGCGAGGCGCGTGATCCCCGTGGCCACGACGAGGGTGATATCGGTGGGTTCGGCCAGGATAGCGGCCAGGATGGAGGGCAGGATCGCGGACGCGGCGCGGGATACGGGCGTGGCGGGTATGAGGATGCGCAGCCGCCGAGCCGCGGGGGCGATTTCAGCGATCTGTCCGGGATGCTGGATGGCCCCGGAGACCGTGGCGTCGGATTGGGTGATCGCAGCGCCGGTGCAGGCCCCTACGCCCGCCTGGACCACGAGCCACAGGACGGCCAGTCGGGCCTCGACGGTCTGATCGATCGCTTCCAGCGCGGCGGCCTCGGCGACGTCATGGAGTCGTGGATCGGGCATGGCAGCAACCGCCCGGTCGAGCCCAACCGGCTCGCGGACGCGCTCGGTCCGGACACCGTGGATACCCTTCAGCAGCGAACCGGTCTCAACCGCGACGATCTGCTGTCGCAACTTTCCCAGGTTCTGCCGCAGGTGATCAACGGCCTGACACCCCAGGGCCGGCGCCCGACCGGCGAGGACGTCCGGGGCTGGTGACGCCGCTCGGGTCGGCTCACGCCGCTGGGACGTCACCGACCCGGCGGAAGTCGGTGGCCGATCCGGACCCGAAATCCATTCCGGCTTCGTAGAGCCGGAAGGTGTTACGCCCCGCATCCTTGGCGCGGAACAGCGCGATATCCGCATGGCGGCACAGCACGTCGGGGTCGGCGCCGTCCTGAGGCGCCATGGCGACGCCGACACTGACGCCGACCGATACGCGGGTCCCGTCGAGATCGATCGGCTGGGCGACGACCTCGATCAGGCGCTGGGCCAGATTGCGGATGCTGCTGCCGACCACGGGGCCGGTCTGGATGATCATGAACTCGTCGCCGCCGATCCGGGCGACGGTGTCCTCGGCCCGCACGAGGCCGCGCAACCGGGTCGCGACCGCGCGCAGGAGAGCGTCGCCCGCCTGGTGCCCGAGGGTGTCGTTCACCGACTTGAAGCGATCGAGATCGAGGCATAGCACGGCGAAGCTGGCGGAGCGGCGCTGGCTCATGCTCAGCTCCTGGACCAGCCGTTCGCGGAACAGCGTCCGGTTGGCGAGGTCGGTGAGTGCGTCGTGGCGCGCCATATGAGCGATCTGGAACTCCGCTTCCTTGCGGGCCGTGATGTCTCGTGCCGCTGCCACGTAGCCGCTGGGGCGTTCACCGTCCGCCTCGTAGGTGACGTTGAAATTCACCTCGACCCAGATCCAGCTGCCATCCTTGCGTCGGTAGCGCTGGGTCGAGACCGCCTGCGTCACGCGGGCCTCGCAGAGGTCGTTCAGAAGCCGGCCATAGGCTTCGGCATCGGCGGGATGGACATGATCCATCGGACGGGTGCCGATGAGGTCGTCGGCCTCGTAGCCCAGCAGGGTTCGGGACGCCGGCGACACGTAGCGGCGAACGGTGTCGAGGGTCGCCCAGATCACCATGTCGGAGCTGTTCTCGGCCAGCAGCCGGTAATGCGCCTCGCGCTCGCGCAGCTTGGCCTTCGCCCGATGCAGGCTCAACTGAGCGCTGACCACCGAGGCGAGATCCTGCAACCGGGCGCGATCGTCGGCGGAAAACCGGCGCGGTTTGGTATCGAGGACGCAGAGGATGCCGACCCGGTGCCCCGCCGATGCAATTAGCGGAGCGCCGGCATAGAAGCGGACATGGGGTGGCCCGACGACCAGGGGACTGCGGGAGAAGCGGGAATCCTCCTCGGCGTCCTCGACCACGAACACCGCATCGGACAGGATGGCGTAGTTGCAGAATGCTCCCTCGCGGGCCGTGCCGTCGAGGTCGAGACCGCACCGGGCCATGAAGTGCTGACGATCCTCCGCGATCAGCGAGACGTAGGAGATCGGCATGCCGAACAGGGCCGTCGCCGTGCGACAGATGGCGTCGAAATGCGGTTCCGCTTCGGCATCCAGGATCTCGAGGTCCCGCAGCGCCTTCAGGCGGTCCGCTTCGTTGCTGGCGATGGGGTACATGCGCGCCCTGGATTCCGAGGGGTCGGCGACACGGATCAGGCAGACACAGCGCCCTCCCCGCGCTGTTCCCAACCTGATTGTATGGGGCCAAAACCTGTAAGCTTATGGTTGGGCACCCAGTCTTCCGAAGAACCGGAATTCCGTTCGCCGGAGATGATGGTCGCAGCGAAATATCAAATGAGGTTTAACGTCCGACATCCCTCGTTGTCATCAGCGACGAGAAGCGGCGGAATCCTGCGCTGTTATTTCGCGGATCGGGGCTGACAGCTCGCGCAGAAGAATGTCGACCGTCCGGATTGAATGATCCTCTCGATCGTACCAGTACAGCCTTTGCCGCTACAAGAATGGCCGACACGATCGTAGACGCGGAAAGCATGCTGGAAAGCGCCGCTGCCGCCATCGGGATGGGCGTAGTCCCGCAAGGTCGAGCCGCCGGCCGCCACCGCCTCCGTCAGCACCTCGCCGATCACCCGGGCGAGCCGGCGCGCCTTCGGCGTGGGCGTGCCATCCGGTTTGGCCAGGGCTCCTGCCCGCGTCTCGGGATGGAGTCCCGCCCGATGCAAAGCCTCGCAGACATAGATGTTGCCCAGGCCCGCGATCAGGCGCTGGTCGAGGAGTGCGGCCTTCAGCGGCGTGATCTTGCCTCGGAACAGGCGCGCCACGGCTTCCGGCGTCAGCGCCGCACTGAGGGGCTCGAGGCCCATCCCGGCGAAGTGACGGCTGGCCGAAAGCGTCTCGGTCGGGACGAGGTCCATGAAGCCGAAGCGCCGGGCGTCGTTATAGGTCACGGTCGCGCCGTTCGACATCGCCATCACCACGTGGTCGTGCTTGGCGTTGCCCTGCGCGCCCTCGAGGTAGAAGTCCCCCGGCGACAGGTTGCGCCCGTCGGGTAACGCCACGTCGAAGCGGCCGGTCATGCCCAGGTGCATGATGAGCGATTCGCCGGAATCGAGGGTGGCCACCAGGTACTTCGCCCGTCGCGCCAGATCCGTGACCCTGTGCCCCTCCAGGCGCTCCGCGAAGCGCGCGGGGAACGGGAAGCGCAGATTCGGCCGCCGCAGGACCACCCGGGCGAAGCGGGTCCCCACCAGGGCCGGCGCGAGGCCGAGGCGGACGGTTTCGACTTCCGGAAGTTCGGGCATGGGCGGGATCGGGATCTCGGTGCGGCGTTGGCGTGGGTCAGGTGCGGCGGGACCACCGGGTCATATGCGGCGGGACCGCCGGGTCATATGCGGCGGGACCGCCGGGTCCTGTGCGGCTTCGCCGTTGGTGAAACCGTCCGCAAGGCAGATGGCGATTTCGGCCACGTTTCGCTATGAGCGTCCGCGAGAGGGTGGTCCATGAGTTCGGTCAAACGGTCGGTCGCGCAGTCCGAAGAGGCGGCGAGCACGCATTTCGGCTTCGAGAACGTGGCGCTCGACGAGAAGCAGGGGCGCGTCGACGACGTGTTCCGCTCGGTCGCCAAGCGCTACGACCTCATGAACGACCTGATGTCGGGCGGACTCCACCGCGCCTGGAAGTCGCACCTGATCTCGATGCTGCGGCCCCCGCGCAACCGGCCCTTCCGCCACCTCGATGTCGCCGGCGGTACCGCCGATATCGCGTTCCGGGCCCTGGAGGCGGGTGGTCCCGCCACCCACACCACCGTCCTCGACATCAACGAGGCGATGCTTCGGGTCGGCGCCGAGCGGGCGGGCGACCGCTTCACGGGGCGGATCGATTTCGTGACCGCCAATGCCGAGGCGCTGCCGCTGCCGCCCGAGCAGTTCGACGCCTACACCATCGCGTTCGGCATCCGGAACGTGCCGCGCATCGACAAGGCCCTGGCGGAGGCGCACCGGGTTCTGAAGCCGGGCGGCCGTTTCCTCTGCCTGGAATTTTCCAAGGTCGACCTGCCGGTGCTCGATCGGATCTACGACGCCTACTCGTTCCACGTGATTCCGCGCCTCGGGGCGCAGGTGGCGGGGGACGCCGATTCCTACCGCTACCTCGTGGAATCGATCCGCAAGTTCCCCTCCCCCGGCCGCTTCGCCGGGATGATCGAGGCGGCGGGTTTCCGCCATGTCAGCCACCGGCCGCTGACCGGCGGCATCGTGGCGATCCATTCGGGCTGGAAGGTCTCGTGAGGGTCGCTCTCACGACGGGCCGGGCGTCCTGATGCTCGGCGCCGTCGTTCATCTGGCCCGGGGCGCGCAGGTCGGCTTCGTGCTCGCCCGCGAGGGCGCCCTGGCGCTGGTCGATTCCGCCGAGCTGCCGCCGCATCTCCGCTTCGCTCTGCGCCTCGGGCGGATGTTGGAGCGTCCGGGCCTCGGAAGCGGCGCCGGCCCCCTGCAGCGCGCCCTGACCCGCCTGGGTCCGAGCTACGTCAAGTTCGGCCAGTTCCTCGCCACCCGCCCCGACATCGTCGGCATGGAGGCGGCGCGCGACCTGGAAACGCTTCAGGACCGGGTTCCGCCCTTCCCGCAGGACGTCGCCATCCGGGTGGTCGAGGCCACCCTCGGGCGGCCGGTGGGACAGCTCTTCGTCTCGTTCAGCCCGCCCATCGCGGCGGCCTCGATCGCCCAGGTCCACAAGGCCCATATCCTCGACGACGAGGGGGCCGTGCGCGTCCTGGCGATCAAGATCATGCGCCCCGGCGTGCGCGAGCGCTTCCAGCGCGACCTCCAGGTCATGCGCTTCATGGCACGCGTGGTGCACGTGCTGTCGCCCAAGGCCGAGCGCCTGCGACCGCGCGAGGTGGTCGAGATCCTGGCGCGCTCCGTGATGATGGAGATGGATTTCCGGCTCGAAGCGGCCGCGATGTCCGAACTCGCGCAGAACACCCGCGACGATGCCGATTTCCGCGTGCCCAAACCCGACTGGGAGCTGACCGGCCGCGACGTCCTGGCGAGCGAGTGGATCGAGGGGATCCGCCTCAATGATCGCGCCGCCATCGTGGCCGCCGGACATGATCCGAAGGCCCTCGGCCGGGCGGTGATCCAGTCGTTCCTGCGCCATGCCATCCGGGACGGCTTCTTCCACGCCGACATGCATCCCGGGAACCTGTTCGTCGATCCGACCGGTACCCTGGTGGCGGTGGATTTCGGCATCATGGGCCGCCTCGGGCACATGGAGCGCCGGTTCCTGGCCGAGATCTTGCTCGGCTTCATCCTGCGCGACTACAAGCGCGTGGCCCAGGTGCATTTCGAGGCCGGCTACGTGCCGGCGCACCACTCGGTGGAGGATTTCGCCCAGGCCATCCGGGCGATCGGCGAGCCGATCCACCAGCGCAAGGCCGACGAGATCTCGATGGCCAAGGTGCTGACCCTGCTGTTCGACATCACCGCCCTGTTCGACATGAGCACCCGCACCGAGCTGGTGATGCTGCAGAAGACCATGGTGGTGGTCGAGGGCGTCGCCCGCTCCCTCGATCCGCAACTTGACATGTGGACCGGCGCCGAGCCGGTGGTGCGCTCCTGGATCGCCCGCAACCTCGGGCCGGTGGGACGGGTCGAGAGTCTGGGCCGCGCCGCCCTCACCATCACCGACGTGGTCTCGGACCTCCCCGACCTCGCCCAGCGCCTGCGCCGCATCCTGGTGCGCCTCGACGAGGCCGGTTCGGGCGACGGCAAAAGCCTCGACGCCTTCGCGCGGGCCGAGCGCCGGCGCACGATCTGGTCGACACTGGCCCTCTGGGGCATCGCCATCGGTGCGCTGGTGATGGCCTTCCGGTAGCTTTTGCGCCGGCCTGATTGCTTTGCCTTAAGGGGTTCCGGATCATGACCCGCCCGCTCCAGAACCGCCGCATCCTCCTCGTGATCGGGGGCGGCATCGCCGCCTACAAGGCGCTGGACCTGATCCGGCGCCTGCGTGAGCGCGGAGCGCAGGTCCGACCCCTGCTGACCAAGGGGGCACAGGAATTCGTGACGCCCCTGGCGGCGGCGGCCCTGGCCGGCGAGCGTGCCCATACCGATCTGTTCGACCGGGCCGAGGAAGCGGATATCGGCCATATCAAGCTGGCGCGGGATGCGGACGCCATCGTGGTGGCGCCCGCCACCGCCAGCCTGATGGCCCGGATGGCCACCGGCGAATCTTCGGATCTGGCCGCCACCGTGCTTCTCGCCACCACGCTGCCGATCCTGATCGCACCGGCCATGAACGTGCGGATGTGGCAGCACCCCGCGACCCGGCGAAACCTCGCGACCCTCAAGGGCGACGGCGTCCGCGTCATCGGCCCCAACGACGGCGCCATGGCGGAGGCGGAGTTCGGCCCGGGGCGCCTCGCCGAACCGTCCGAAATCGCCGACGCGGTGGAAGCGCTCCTGGCCGATGGCTCCCAGGCGGAAACGCAGCCGTCCGAGACCCGGCCATCCGCAGGCTTCGGCTTCCTCGCCGGACGATCCGCGCCGGGCGCACCACCCGCCGGACCGCTCGCCGGAAAGCGCGTTCTCGTAACCTCCGGGCCGACCCATGAGCCGATCGACCCGGTGCGCTATCTCGCCAATCGATCCTCCGGACGGCAGGGCCACGCCATCGCGGCCGCCGCCGCCGCCGCCGGGGCCGACGTGACCCTGGTCTCCGGGCCGGTTCTGATCCCGGCCCCGGCCGGTGTACGGGTGGTCCCGGTCGAGACCGCGCGCGAGATGCTGGCGGCGGTCGAGGCCGCCCTGCCGGCCGATCTCGCCATCTTCGCCGCTGCCGTCGGCGACTGGCGCCCGGCCGAGACCCGCGCGTCGAAGATCAAGAAGGACGGGACCGCGCCGGCTCCCCTCGCCCTGGTGGAGAACCCGGACATCCTCGCCACCATCGCCGGGCGGACGGCCGGGCGCCCGCGCCTCGTGGTCGGCTTCGCGGCCGAGACCGACACGGTCCTCGACAACGCCCGCGCCAAGATCGCCCGCAAGGGCTGCGATCTCATCGTCGCCAACGACGTCTCGCCGGCCGGTGGGGTCATGGGTGGCACCGCCAACACCGTGCATCTCGTCGGACGCGACGGCACGGTCGAAACCTGGCCGACCCTCGACAAGGACGAGGTCGGCCGGCGCCTGATCCGGCACTTCGCCGGCCTGCTCGACGCCTGAGCTCCGGCGACCCGCAAAAGCCTGCGGAGCCGATCGCGCGCCGGCGCGTTAAGCCTTGACTAACGCCTCCCGCCGCATCATTTCGGCGTCGTTCGCACGTGCAGCACATCCCGCTCGCCCATGCGGCTCCACAGGAACTCCCGACCCTAATGCCCAGCGACAGTAGTCGATGGACCGCGCTGCCGACGGCCCTCCGCGTGACCCGCGCCTGATCGCTTGATCGGGCTCGCCCGCGACCGGCCTGCGATGGCCCGGTCGAATGAGGTGAGCCGATGACCTTCTCGAATGCCCTTCCGCGTCTGCGTGGTGCCGTCGCCCCGGTGCGAACCCTGAGCTTCCGCCGCATCGACGGATCGAAACTGGTGCGCGTCAAGGCGCGCCGTTCCAAGCCACGGCGCGCCGCGCCGGGCGATGCCAATGTCGCGCTGATCATGGCCGTGATGATGACCTTGGTGTTCGGCCCGGTGATCGGGGTCCACCTCATCGCCGCCTTCGGCCACGCCGCACCGGCGTCCGACCTGGCGATCACCAGCACCGGAACGCCCCTGCCGCGCGGCTGAGCGTTCCGCTGATCGGTTGTTCCTCTGCGGTCGGTCGCGCGGTCAGGCCCGCGCCGCCTCCATCTTCGCCGAGAGAGCGGCGTCCTCCGCCATCATCTTGAGAACGGCCGGACGGGCTGCGACACGGGCGAGGTAGGCCATGATCGCGGGCTCCTCCGGTACGAGCTTGAAGCGCGTCGTCCATCCCAGGGTGGCTCCCCAGAGAACGTCGGCCGCCGAGTGCCGCTCGCCGAGAAGCCACGGTCCCGACGACAGGGCGTCCACAACCGACTTCAGGACGGCATCGAAATCCCCGTAGGGCGACATCGCCCGGGGGCCGGCCTCACGCTGGAGCGCCCGGTCGACCACCGCCGGCTCAAAGCTCGATCCGTGAAACACCATCCAGCGCAGGTACGGCCCGCGCAGCGGGTCGCCGATCGGGGGAGCCAAGCCGCGCTCCGGAAACAGGTCGGCGAGGTAGAGGTAGATCGCCGCCTGCTCGGTAATCAGCGCCTCGCCGTGGCGCAAAGCCGGGACTTTCCCGAGGGGATTGATCCGGAGGTAGGCGGCATCCCGTCCCTGCCCCGATCGCAGGTCGATGACCTCGAGACGATGCGGGGCCCCGAGTTCCTCCAGGAGGATACGCACGCCGGACGAGCGCGTCTGCGGCGCGTGGTAGAGGGTGATGGCGTCGCTCAAGCGTGTCTCCTGCATCATCGCCGGCGCAGCCTTCCCGGACGGGACGCGCCGCGTCAATCGCACGAGGTCAATCGCGCCGCGCCGCGACGGCCTCGGCCAGGAGGCACAGGATCTCGAAGGTGAGGGTCGCTCCGGCCAGTGCCGTTATCCCCGACGGGTCGAGAGGTGGCGCGACCTCGACCACGTCGGCGCCGATGAGATCGAGCCCGCGCAGAGCCCGCACGATCTGCAGGGCTTCCCGGGCGGTGAAGCCTCCCATCTCCGGCGTGCCGGTACCGGGCGCATAGGCGGGGTCGAGGGCGTCGATGTCGAAGCTCAGATAGGCCGGCGCCGTCCCGACGACGCTGCGAGCCTCCGCCAGCACCTCCGGCAGCCCGCGGGCGATCACCGCTTCCATGGGTACGATACGGACGCCCTGGTCCCGGGCCCAGTCGAGCTCGTCCACCGAATCGATGCTGCCGCGCAGCCCGATCTGCACCATCCGTCTCGGGTCGAGGACGCCGTCCTCGATGGCGCGGCGGAACGGCGTGCCGTGCGTCAGGCGGGTTCCGTCATATTGTGCGTCGTCGGTATCGCTGTGGGCATCGATATGGATGAGCCCGACCGGGCGGGTGCGACCGAGCGCGCGCAGCACCGGATAGGTGACGAAGTGGTCGCCGCCGACCGAGAGCGGCACGATGCCGGCTTCCGCCAGAGGCCGGTAGAACGCCTCGATGGCGCGCGCGGTCGCGCCGACGTCGATGGGATTGACGGGCACGTCGCCGAGATCGGCGCAGGCCGCAAGGTCGTAGGGCGCGATGCCCGTGGCGGCATTGCGGGCGCGGGTGCCGGTGGAGGCTTCGCGCACGCCGCGCGGACCCAGGCGTGCGCCCGGCCGGTTGGTGGTGGCGCCGTCGAACGGAATGCCGACGAGACCGATATCGATTCGGCCCGGAGCCTGGGCCGGTGCGAGAATCGGGAGGCGCATGAAGCTGGCGAGCCCGACGAAGCGCGGCGTCGCCATGCCCGAGAGAGGCCGATACTGGTCGATCCTTGCCTGGTCCGCCTCGTTCGCCATCCGTCGCCCCGCTGTTTGACAGGTTCGGCAGGCCTCGGCGGCCGGAAGCCTGACGACGCCACGATGACGTTCCGTTGACGGATCGGCAACGCATGTCTATAGAGCCCACATCGCCGACGGGCGCGCTTACCGCGATCGTCGGCTTCGCCATTGCCCGAACAACCTGCACGCGATCCACCGACATCACAGCCCGAGGGCTCGTCGCGATCGCCTCAAACGTGACGAGGATGCCCCATGGCCAACACCGTGTCGGCCAAGAAAATGACCCGCAAGATTGCGAAGCGCACCGCGGTCAACCGCTCGCGTCGCAGCCGCATGCGCACCTTCGTCCGCAAGGTCGAGGAGGCCATCGCCACCGGTGATCAGTCGAATGCGCTGACCGCCCTCCGCGCCGCCGAGCCCGAGATCATGCGGGCTGCTCAGCACGGCATCGTGCACAAGAACAACGCCTCTCGGAAGGTCTCGCGCCTCGCCGCGCGGGTGAAGGCGCTCGCCGCCTAAACCTTTCTTCCAGACGCGACTGAAAAAGCCCGGCAGCGATGCCGGGCTTTTTTCGTTTTCGGCGTCGGTCAACCGGAAGCGCGTTCGGCGTTGATCGGAGCCTCTTGGCAGCAGTCGCGCTTCACTGCTGCGCGCATCGGCGGCGCTTGGATTGAATTCGTCACGAATGCTCGGCCGGCGACTCCCGAATCAGGACAATCTCTGAAAGAAGGCGTTAACCCTCATTTGAATCTGTTCTGTTGCGACGCCTGTCCCGCGAGTGTAGCTTAACGATGTGTCATGATGAACCAACAAATTCTCAGCACTATCGAGTCGAGATCGAATCATCCACAAGGTGGGATTCGCGACTGGACTCAGGGGACGTAACCCGCGTCGGAATTGCCGCAATTTTTGCTATCCCCGTTAGTCCCGCTGTTAGGAGAACCGTAGCTTATTGTTGATAGGCTTGCTTCATCGACAAAAGGCCTCCCGGAGTCGATTGACTCTTGGGTGGCGATCTGGGTCTCGCGAATGCCTCGCGGGACGCGACTTCAGTCAAGTGTGCGTACGTACCGGTGGCGGCCCTCCGTCCTCGGCACGAGGAGAGCGATGATGCATGTCGACGGTAGCGTATCCGGCAATGCCGAGATGGGCATGAGCGGCGTGAGCGGACCCGATACGGTGGCCGCCTGGGCTCGGGTGAAGCGGCGCCTGCGGGCCGAACTCGGCGAAGATGTCTTCGCCAGCTGGTTCGCCCGGCTCGAACTCGTGGAGGTCGTCGACGGCACGGCCCGGCTCACGGTCCCGACGCGATTCCTCAAGAGCTGGATCGAATCCCATTATCTCGACCGGGTGCTGAACACCTTCCGCAGCGAAGTCGAATCGGTCTCGCGCCTGGACGTGTCGGTGCGCGGCCCCTCCGCCGCCGTGCGTCCCGCCACCAGCACGCCGAAGACCAGCAGCGCCGCGAGCCCGCTGGCCCGCCTGCAAGCCGCCGGCAACACGATGCCGTCGCACGGCGAATCGAGCGTCGGCTCCGACAGTGAAACCCATCCGGCGCCCCGCGGCGACGCGGGCGGCGATCTCAACGGCGCTCCCCTCGACAACCGGTTGACCTTCGCGAGCTTCGTCGTCGGCCGCTCGAACGCCCTGGCGCACGCCGCCGCCGAGCGCGTCGCCCGGCACGACGGACAGGGGGCGCTCTACAACCCGCTCTACTTCCATGCCGGTGTCGGCCTGGGCAAAACCCACCTGCTGCACGGTATTGGCCATGCCGCCCGCGAATCCGGCCGCCGGGTGATCTATCTCACCGCCGACCGCTTCATGTACGGCTTCGTCAACGCCCTGAAGACCCAGAATGCCCTGGCCTTCAAGGAGCGTCTGCGGGCCATCGACCTCCTCATCCTCGACGACGTCCAGTTCATCCAGGGTAAGTCGATCCAGGCGGAGTTCGGTCACACCATCAACGCGCTGATCGATGCCGGGCGCCAGGTCGTGGTGGCCTCCGATCGTCCGCCAACCGAGTTGGAGGCCCTGGAGGAGCGGGTCCGCTCGCGCCTCGCCGGCGGCCTCGTGGTCGAGATCGGCACCCTCGACGAGCAGCTGCGCACCTCGATCCTCTCGGCGCGACTCGCCGCCGTGCAGGTCTCGCATCCGAGCTTCGAAGTCTCGCCCACCGTGGCGACTTACGTCGCCCGGGCGATCACCGCCAATGGCCGGGACCTCGAGGGCGCCGTGAACCGGCTGCTGGCGCACGCCACCCTGACGGGCGCGGCCGTGACGATGGAGACCGCCGAGGCGGCGATTCGCGACCTCGTGAAGAACCGCGAGCCCAAGCGCATCAAGATCGAGGACATCCAGAAGCTGGTGGCCTCGCGCTACAACGTCTCGCGCTCCGACATCCTGTCCGAACGGCGCACCGCCGCCGTGGTCAAGCCGCGCCAGATCGCGATGTACCTGTCGAAGGTGCTCACCCTGCGCTCGCTGCCGGAGATCGGCCGCCGCTTTGGCGGTCGCGATCACACCACCGTGCTGCACGCCGTGCGCAAGATCGACAAGCTGATCGGCGAGGACAACGTCCTGAACGACGAGGTCGAGCTCCTGAAGCGCATGCTGCAGGATTGAGCGTGCCGGGGTGTCGCGCCGTTATGCGACGCCCCGAATCCGCCGCGGGATAGCCGGCCTCTCGCACTTGCGTTCGCCGGGAGGCTTCGCCAAGTTCAGCGGCCACGGTGCCAGGACGCACGTGGAACCGGAGCGCGTCGATCGCGCCCGTTCTGGCGACGTCCGACGAGAGACCACGAGTTCAGACCATGAGAGTCACTGTCGAGCGTGCGGCCCTCCTTCGGTCGCTCGGCCACGTGCACCGCGTGGTGGAGCGCCGGAATACCATTCCGATCCTGTCCAACGTCCTGCTCCGCTGCGACGCCGGCGGCCTGGAGCTGCGGGCGACCGACCTCGACATCGAGGTGACGGAAACCATTCCGGCCGACGTGGTCGATGCCGGTGCCACCACGGTGCCCGCCCACGTCATCTACGACATCGTTCGCAAGCTGCCGGACGGCGCCCAGGTCTCCCTCGAGACCAGCGGCGAGACCGGCCAGATGACCATCCGGTCGGGACGCTCGCGCTTCTCGCTCGGCGCCCTCCCGGAGGGGGATTTTCCCGATCTGGCGGCCGGTGAGCTGCCGACCCGCTTCGTGATCGCGGCGTCCGACCTGAAGCGCCTGATCGAGAAGACGCAGTTCGCGATCTCGACCGAGGAGACGCGCTACTACCTCAACGGCATCTATCTCCACACCATCGAGGTCGACGGGACGCTGCGCATGCGCGGCGTCGCCACCGACGGGCACCGCCTCGCCCGCGTGGAGATCGAGGCGCCCGAGGGCAGCCGCGACATGCCGGGCATCATCGTGCCCCGCAAGGCGGTGGCGGAGATCATCAAGCTCGTGGAGGATGGCGGCGAAAGCGTCGAGATCGACCTGTCGCCGGCCAAGATCCGCTTCAAGTTCGCCAGCGGCGTGGTTCTGATCTCGAAGCTGATCGACGGCACCTTCCCGGACTACCAGCGCGTGATTCCCTCGGGCAACGACAAGTTCCTGACGGTCGAGCGCGACGTCTTCGCCAAGGCCGTCGACCGTGTCTCGACGATTTCGTCCGAGCGCGGCCGCGCAGTGAAGCTGGCCGTTCAAGAGGGCCGCCTGGCCCTCTCGGTGAACAACCCGGATTCCGGCAGCGCCACCGAGGAACTCGACGTCGACTACGACGCCCCCGCCCTCGATATCGGCTTCAACGCCCGCTACCTCCTCGACATCACGAGCCAGCTCGAGGGTGACACCGCCCTGTTCAAGCTGGCCGATCCGGGTTCCCCGACCCTGATCCAGGATCGCGAGGGCGCGGCCGCCCTCTACGTCCTGATGCCGATGCGGGTGTGATCGGCGCGTCCTGCGTCGCGGCGCGAGACAGGATGCGGGTGATCGGCTAAGGGCTGGCGGGTGCGTCTCACCCGTCTGATCTGCCGCGACTTCCGGAACCACGCCGACCTCGACCTTGCGGTCGACCGTCGCTTCGTCGCCCTGGTGGGCGAGAACGGTGCCGGCAAGACCAACCTCCTCGAAGCCATCTCGCTGTTCTCGCCGGGACGCGGCCTGCGCCGCGCCGACCTGTCGGCGATGCCGCGGACCGGCGGACCGGGCGGGTTCGCCGTGTCCATGTCGCTGGCTGGGGCGACACAGGCGGGCGACGAGACCGAACACCGGATCGGGACGGGCTACGAACCGCCCGGCTTCGACGGCCGGGCCGCGCGCCTGTGCCGGATCGACGGGGCCACCGCCCCCTCCCCGGTCGCCTTCTCCGAATTCCTCCGGGTGGTCTGGCTGACCCCCGACCTCGACGGCCTGTTCCGAGGGCCGGCGGGCGATCGCCGCCGCTTCCTCGATCGGCTGGTGCTGGCGGTCGACGCCACCCACGGCGCCCGCGTCAACGCGCTCGAGCGGGCGTTGCGCTCGCGCAACCGCCTGCTGGATGAGCGACCGACGGATGGCCAATGGCTCGATGCGGTCGAGCGCGAGGTCGCGGAACTCGGCGTCGCGGTCGCGCTGGCCCGGCGCGAGACCGCCGAGCGCCTCGACCGGCTCATCGCCGAGAGCCGTGACGACGCCCAGCCCTTCCCCTGGGCCGGCCTGCGCCTGGAGGGCGACCTCGACGACCTCGTGGCGGTGTGGCCGGCGATCGAGGCCGAGGACCGCTTCCGCTCGGCCCTGCGCCAGGGCCGCGCCCGCGATCGGGCGGCGGGCCGAACGCTGAGCGGGCCGCAGACCAGCGACCTCGTGGTCCGCCATGGCCCGAAGGACGTACCGGCCGCCACCGCCTCGACCGGCGAGCAGAAGGCGCTGCTGATCGGGCTCGTGCTGGCCCATGCCCGGCTCGTTCAGGCGATGAGCGGGCTCGCGCCGGTGATCCTCCTCGACGAGGTCGCGGCGCATCTCGATCCCCGCCGGCGGGCCGGCCTGTTCGATGCGCTGGAGGCCCTGCACGGCCAGGTCTGGATGACGGGGGCCGACCCGGCGCTGTTCGGGGAGCTTGAAGGGCGGGCCGACATGGTAAGGGTGCTGGACGGGCGAATCGCCCGCGATTGACGCGCTTCGCGACCATGCCGATTTCCAGCCTTGCCCTATTCGCGATGATCTATGCCGGGGTCGTAGCCTCCCCCGGCCCGGGCATCGCCGCCCTGGTGGCGCGGGTTATCACCAGCGGGTCCCGCGGCATCGCCGGCTTCGTCCTCGGCATGATCCTGGGGGATCTGACCTGGTTCGCCATCGCGGCCGGCGGCTTCGCCCTCCTGGCGCAGGCCGCGGCCCCGATCTTCCTGGCCCTGAAGGTCGGCGGCATCCTCTATCTCGTTTATCTCGCCTGGAAGACCTGGACCGCCCCGGTGGATGCCCCCGCGATCGCCACGACCTCGCGCCAGGACACCATCCGGGCGTTCCTGGGCGGCCTCGCCATGACCCTCGGCAACCCGAAGGTGATCCTGTTCTTCCTGGCCCTGCTCCCGAGCGTCGTCGATCTGTCCCATCTGTCGGCGCGCGGCCTGCTGATGATGGCGGTGACCCTGGTGATGGTGCTGAGCACCGTGCTCGGCCTCTACGTCCTCGCGGCGGTGCGAGCGCGACGCATCTTCACCGCCCGTCGCGCCCGCCGCCGGATCAACCAGGGCTCGGCGATCGTCATGGCGGGGGCCGCGGCCGCCATCGCCCTGCGCTGAGTGGAGGCGCGGTTCACACCGCCAGCGGGTTCGGGCAGCCCCGACGCCTCCCTAGCGGCCGAGCAGCGAATCCCAGAACTCATAGCGGGTGGGATTGTCGGGGCAGAGGCCGCCGCCGCATTCCGCCAGGGTCGAGCCCGCATTGGCCAGGGTGATCGCGAGGAACAGGAGCACGCTGGCGAGGCCGAAGCCCCCGATCCGGGCTCGGCTCGACGGTCGATCGCGCGCTGCGAACTGACCTTCGAAGAGGCACAGGATCGCGGCGGCCACGATCAGGCCCGCGAAGGCGATCAGTGACCAGACGTAGAAGTGCAGCCCGAACAGGGCCGAACCGTAGACCCCCGTGCCGGGCACGATGTGCAGCAGGGTCTGCCGGGCGGCGATGCCGAAGCCGGCGACGGAGCCCAGGACGACGATCGCGTAGTGCCCGGGGCGTGCGCCGAGGCAGACGTTCAGGGCAAAGCCCATTCCGGCGGCCGCGAAGGCGGCGCGCTGGAGGATGCAGAGCGGACAGGGCAACTCGCCGTCGACCACCTGATAGCCGAAGGCGACAAGGAGGATGGCGCTGCAACCGCCAAGCCCAAGGGCGTTCGGGGCGCGTGCCCCGACCGGCGTGAGAAGGGCGTCTGTCACGGGATCCGCCTTTCAGAAGGTCAGGTTCAGCGCGTCGGAGGCGTGTTGGCGAAACAGCAGGAGGAGCGCGACGAGCGAGACGCCCCAGAGGCCGAGCGCGAGGGAGCGCCGACCCGCCAGGGCGGCCGCGAGAGCGCCCAACACGCCGAGAAACGGGATGACCATCATGGCTCGACGAGGCTCGCGACGGGGATGCCGGACATGCGCGCGCCGGTGGCGAACGCATCCGCCAGGATGGAGGAGGGATCTTTCGGTCCGCTTAAAGGCCCCGGGTCGCGCCGTGCCGCCCGGTGCGGGGTGGGCCATGCATGCCCCACCCGGCCCGGCGAAAATCCGCACCTGGAGCCCTGCGCGGACCAGTCCCCCGCGCGGTGATTGACCTCGGCGCTCCGGATGGTTCAGAGGCATGGAAGGCTCCGGTCGGCGCGATTGCCGCGATTGCCGCCCTTGCCGTTTCGGCGGCCGCCTCCGCCGTGTCTCACTCCGACAGACGATCAGGATTCCGATGACCAGTCGCCTCGACGAGGCCCGCGCCGCGTTGAAGACCACCTTCGGCTATGATGATTTCCGGCCCGGCCAGGACGAGGTGATCGGAGCCGTCCTCGACGGGACCGACGTGTTCGCCGTGATGCCCACGGGCTCCGGCAAGTCGATGACCTATCAGTTGCCGGCCCTGGTCGAATCGTCCCTGACCGTCGTGGTCTCGCCGCTGATCGCCCTGATGCACGATCAGGTGCAGCAGATGCTGGGATTCGGCGTTGCGGCCGCGACCCTGAACTCCTCGGTCGCCGAGGCGACGTCGCGCGAGACCTGGCGCAAGATCCGCAGTGGCGACCTGCGCCTGCTCTTCGTCTCGCCCGAGCGGCTGATGATGGAAGGGCTGATGGACGCCCTGAAGGGCGCCGGCGTGCGGCGGCTCGCCGTCGACGAGGCCCACTGTGTCTCGCAATGGGGCCACGATTTCCGGCCCGAGTACCGGGACCTCGCCCGGGCGCGCGAAGCCCTCGGCAACGTCCAGACCGTGGCGCTCACCGCCACCGCCGACAAGGCGACGCGGGCCGACATCACCGAGCGGCTGTTCCCTGCCGGGCGCGAGCTGAAGGCCTTCGTCCACTCCTTCGACCGGCCGAACATCCGCCTGACCTTCGCGCCGAAGGACAATCCGACACGGCAGATCGAGCGCTTCCTGCGCCACCGGCGCGCCGAGAGCGGGATCATCTACTGCTCGTCGCGCAAGCGTACCGAGCAGCTGGCCGAGACCCTGGCCAAGGACGGCTTCAACGCCCTGCCCTACCATGCCGGCCTCGACCAGGGCACGCGCATGAAGAACCAGGACACCTTCCTGCAGGAGGACGGAGTCGTGATGACCGCCACCGTCGCCTTCGGCATGGGCATCAACAAGCCCGACGTGCGCTTCGTCTGCCATGCCGACATGCCCTCCAACGTCGAGGGCTATTACCAGGAGATCGGTCGCGCCGGCCGCGATGGTCTGCCGGCCGACACCCTGACCATCTACGGCCTCGACGACATGGCCCTGCGCCGGCGCCAGATCGACGAGAAGGAGGTGCCGGACGAGCGCCGCCGGGTCGAGCGGCGCAAGCTCGAGGCAATGATCGCGCTATGCGAGGGCGCCACCTGCCGGCGCCAGTCGCTCCTCGGCTATTTCGGCGAGGCGAGCGAGCCCTGCGGCCGCTGCGACCTGTGCCGCAGCGGCGTTTCGCTCATCGACGCCACGGTGCCGGCTCAGAAGCTGCTCTCGGCCATCGTGCGCACCGGCCAGCGCTTCGGCGCCGCCTATGTCTGCGACGTGGTCCATGGCAAGGAATCTGACACGATCCGGCGCAACGGCCACGTGGCGCTCAAGACCTTCGGGGTCGGCGCCGACAAGCCCATCGCCGCCTGGCGCGCGATGCTGCGCCAGCTCTTCGCGGCCGGCGCCGTGACCGAGAACGGCGACGGTTTCGGCGGGCTCTGCCTCACCGACAAGGGCGAGGCGATCCTGTTCGGCCGAGAACCGATCCAGATGCGCCCCGATCCCGAGCCGAAGGTGGCCGAACCGCGCGACCGCAAGCGCGGGGCGACCCGCGACGATGCGAGCCTGGATCTCGATCCGGCCACCGAGGCCCTGTTCCAGCACCTGCGCGGCCTGCGCGCCACCATCGCCCGGGCCGAGGGCATCGCCGCCTTCATGGTCTTCCCGGACCGGACGCTGATCGAGATGGCGCGCACCAAGCCTGTCGATCTCTACGCGCTGCGCACCGTCCACGGCGTCGGCGAGCGCAAGCGCGAGGCTTATGGCGAACGCTTCGTCGGCGCCATCGCGGAATTTCTCGCGCACGCGCCGGCAACGGGCGCCTGATGCGCTTTCGGACTCGTTGGTTTCGTCGCGACTCGTGTAGGGACTGGGGTGGTCCGAGGCCGAGATCGGCGAATCGCACCGATCCCGGAGCCAGCCGCGGCGACATGCCGGGTGCGACGGCCTGATGCGTCCGGATCAACCGACAGAGGGATCTCTCATCGTCCAGCCGTCCGAGCCGACCGCGACGCAACCCCGTCAGGTCTTCTACATGCCGGGCTTCGACCCGCGTGAGCCCGAGACCTATTGGGGCCTCTTCCGGCGGGAAAGCCGGCTGGCCGCCGTCCGCCGCAGCATGGCGATCACGGTGAGCGACCCCGAGCGCACGTCGGACGGCCTCGCCCTGGACTGGACCGTGACCCTCGACGGCGCACCGACCCAATACACCCTGCTGCGCTGGGACGACATCGTGCGCGCCCGCTTTCCCCGGTCGAACGGGCGGCGGCTCTGGGAGGTCCCGGCGCTGTGGCTCCGCCTGCTGCGGGTCGGCTACCTGCGGCCGTTCCGGCGCGAAGCCCGGCGCTTCGCCCGCGTGATCATCGGCGTCCACTTCATCTATCTCTTCCTCGTCGTCCTCAGCCTCGCGGTGGCGGCCGGACTGGCGGCGCTGGCACCGGTCGATGCCCGGCCTTGGGTCCTCCTGGCCGTGCCCCCCCTGGCCTACGGCATTCTGGCCGTGCTGATGCGGGTGACGCGCGGCAAGCCGTTCTACGTGGCCCATCTCGTCGACGACACCGCCTTCACGCACGACCATGCCAGCGGCGCCGACACCCGGATGCGACACCGCTTGGACGCCTTCGCCGACATCATCCGGGGGGCCGAGGGCCGCGCCTCCGAGATCGTGGTGATCGGCCATTCCTCCTCCAGCTTCCTCGGTCTCGAAGCCCTGGACCGGGTCCTGACCCGGGATCCGGAGTTCGGCCGGCGCGGGACACCGGTGTCGTTCGTGAGCATCGGCAGCGTCATCCCGTGGATCACCCTCGATCCGCGCGCCATCGAGACCCGTGCCGCCCTCGCCCGCGTGGCGGCTTCGGAGGCCATCGTCTGGCTCGACGTGCGGGCGAAGTGGGACTGGCTCTCGGTGCACAAGCGCAATCCTCTCAGCGCCTCGAAGCTGCCGGCGCCCCTTGCCCATCGCCCGGTCGAGATCCATGTCCGCATCGAGGACCTGATCGAGCCGCGCATCATCGCGCGGCGCAAGTGGAACCTGTTCCGCATGCACTTCCAGCTGCTGATGTCGAGCCGCGACCCGGAGGCGTTCGACTACATCGTCTTCGTGGCCGGGCCAGAGCCGGTCCACGGCCTGATCCGGCGCTGGCGCAACGTGACGGAGCAACCCAAGGGGTGCGCGGTCCCTGAAACCGACCCCGATTAGGGGTTCGGACCGGCTCGATCCGCGATCACATGTTGCCAGGGCGCGGCGTTCCGCTTTAGAGCCGTGACGCACGGCCGGACCCGGACGGGGGCCGTGCCGAGAGGGTCGCATGTTCCGCAACGATGTTCCGATCACCCCCGAACTGGTCCGCCAGCACGGCCTGACGCCGGACGAGTACGCGCGTTTCCGCGGCCTGATCGGGCGCGACCCGACCCTGACCGAGCTCGGCATCGTCTCGGCCATGTGGAACGAGCACTGCTCCTACAAATCCTCCCGCAAGCATCTGCGCGGCCTGCCGACCTCGGCCCCCTGGGTGATCCAGGGGCCCGGCGAGAATGCCGGCGTCATCGATATCGGCGACGGCCTCGCCTGCGTCTTCAAGATGGAGAGCCACAACCACCCGAGCTTCATCGAGCCCTACCAGGGCGCGACGACCGGCGTCGGCGGCATTCTTCGCGACGTGTTCACCATGGGCGCGCGCCCGATCGCGGCCCTCAACGCCCTGCGCTTCGGCTCGCCCGACCATCCGCGCACCCGCCACCTCGTCTCAGGGGTGGTCGCGGGCATCGGCGGCTACGGCAATTCCTTCGGCGTGCCCACGGTCGGCGGCGCCATGGGCTTCCATCCGCGCTACGACGGCAACATCCTCGTCAACGCCATGGCGGTGGGCCTCGCCCGCACCGATGCGATCTTCTACGCGGCCGCCACCGGCGTCGGGAATCCGATCGTCTATCTCGGCTCGAAGACCGGTCGCGACGGCATCCACGGCGCCACCATGGCGTCCGCCGAATTCGACGACGCCTCCGAGGCGAAGCGCCCGACCGTGCAGGTCGGCGACCCCTTCGCCGAGAAGTTGCTGCTGGAAGCCTGCCTCGAGCTGATGGCCTCGGGCGCCGTCATCGCGATCCAGGACATGGGCGCGGCCGGCCTGACCTGCTCGGCCGTCGAGATGGGCGCCAAGGGCGATCTCGGCGTCGAACTCCACATCGAGAAGGTGCCGGCTCGCGAGACCGGAATGAGCGCCTACGAGATGATGCTGTCCGAGAGCCAGGAGCGCATGCTCATGGTTCTGAAGCCCGGTATGGAAGCGGAGGCCGAAGCGATCTTCGTGAAGTGGGGCCTCGATTTCGCGATCATCGGCCACACCACCGATACGCTCCGCTTCGTCGTCAAGCATGACGGCGTCGTGATGGCTGACCTGCCGATCAAGGAACTCGGCGACGAGGCGCCGCTCTACGACCGGCCGCACATCGCCAACACGCACCAGCCGGTGATCGCCGCCGCCGACGTGCCCGAGACGGTTGGCAGCGCCGAGGCCCTGAAGCGCCTCGTCGGCTCGCCCGACCTGTCCTCTAAGCGCTGGGTCTACGAGCAGTACGACCATTTCATCGGCGGCAACACGGTGCAGAAGCCGGGCGGCGATGCCGCCATCGTGCGGGTCGAGGACGGCCCGCGCGGGCTCGCCATGACCGCCGACGTGACCCCGCGCTATTGCGAGGCCGATCCGGTCGAGGGCGGCAAGCAGGCCGTGGCGGAAGCGTGGCGCAATATCACGGCGGTCGGCGGACGCCCGCTCGCCATCACCGACAACCTGAACTTCGGCAACCCGGAGAAGCCCGAGGTGATGGGCCAACTCGTCGGTTGTCTCAAGGGCATCGGCGAGGCCTGCAAGGCGCTCGACTTCCCCGTCGTCTCGGGCAACGTCTCGCTCTACAACGAGACCAACGGCGTCGGCATCCTGCCCACCCCCACCATCGGCGGCGTCGGTGTGCTGGACGACGTGACCCGCCACGCTACGATCGACCTCAAGCGCGCCGGCGACGTCCTGGTGCTGATCGGCGAGACCGCCGGCTGGCTCGGTCAGTCGGTCTATCTCTCGGTCATCGCCGGCCGCGAGGAAGGGGCTCCGCCGCCCGTCGATCTCGCGGTCGAGCGCCGCAATGGCGACTTCGTGCGCGGACTGATCACCGCAGGTCTGGTCGACACCGTCCACGATCTCTCCGATGGCGGCCTCGCCGTGGCGCTGGCCGAGATGGCGATGGCCGGCGGCATCGGCGCTGCTCTGCCTCAGGTCCCGCCGGGCATGCCGTCCCACGCCTACCTCTTCGGCGAGGATCAGGCCCGCTATCTCCTGGCGGTCGATCCCGAGACCGCCCCGGACCTTCTCTACAGCGCCTCGGCGCAAGGCGTTCCCGCCGCCGTCGTCGGCGTCACCGGGACCGACCATTTGACCCTGCCGCACGGCGAGACCATATCGGTGGCCGACCTTCGGGAAACCCACGAGGGCTGGCTGCCGGCCTATATGGCGAGCCAGCCGGCCGGCGTTCCCGCCTGAAGCCCCTTATTCCGATCGTCAGGAGCCAACCCGATGCCGATGGATGCGCGCGAGATCGAGGCGATGATCCGCGAGGCGCTGCCCGACGCCCGGATCGAGATCAAGGATCTGGCCGGGGACGGCGACCACTATGCCGCCACGGTCCTGTCCGCGGCCTTCAAGGGGAAGACCCGCGTCGTCCAGCACCAGATGGTCTACGGCGCGCTCCAGGGGCGCATGGGCGGCGTGCTTCACGCCCTTGCGCTGACCACCGGCGTCCCGCAGGATTGAGGTCTCCGCCGGCGGCGGACTGCATGGACCAGCCGAATGGACCAGCCGAGCCTCTACGACGACGACATCGTGACCTGGGCCGAGCTGCAGGCCTCGACCCTGCGTGAACTCGCGCGCCGGCCGGACCTGTCGAACATCCTGGATTGGGAGAACGTCGCCGCGGAGATCGAGAGCGTGGGGCGGTCTCAGATCCAGGCCGTGGAAAGCCTGCTTGCCCAGACACTCGGGCATCTGCTCAAGCGCCTGTCCGCCCCCGATACCCTCGTGGTCGAGCATTGGCGCAACGAGGCTGGGACGTTTCAGATCGCCGCGACCACCCGCTACGAGCGGTCGATGCGCCAGCGCCTGGACTGGGACAAGATCTGGACCCTGGCTCAGGCGCAGGCGAGACTCGGACTGACGACCTACGGCGACAGTCTTCTCCCCCATCTGCCGCCCCGATATCCGCTGGGGCCGGATGAACTCCTCGTCACGCCGTTCGATGTGGATGCCGCTTTGCGCACAATCGCGGAGTCGACGATCTTGAAATCCGCCTCAAAATCCTGAACTCAGCCGATACGACACGCAATCCAAGACAACGAGGTTTCCCATGAGCGACGCGAACACCACGATCGAGAACGAGATCAAGTCCCAGGACGTGGTCGTGTTCATGAAGGGCACCCCCCAGTTTCCGATGTGCGGCTTCTCCGGCCAGGTCGTGCAGATCCTTAATTACCTGGAAGTGCCGTTCAAGGGCGTGAACGTCCTCGACGACATGGCGGTCCGCGATGGCATCAAGGCCTTCTCGAACTGGCCGACCATTCCGCAGATCTACGTGAAGGGCGAGTTCGTCGGCGGCTGCGATATCACCCGCGAGATGTTCCAGTCGGGCGAGCTGCAGCAGTTCCTGGCCGAGAAGGGCATTCCCGTGAAGGCCCCGACGGCCGCCTGAGCCGGACTCCTCTCGGTTGACCGACCGGAACGAGGGCGCGCGAGCGCCCTTTTTTCTATCCGGCGTCGGTGGCGCGGAACGGTTTCCCGGCACTTGCGGCCGCCGAACGAACAGGGATGCAGCACAAATCGTTGACCGGATGTGAGTTCACATCGGGGAGCGACACCACATGCACGACGTCATCATCGTCGGCGGCGGCCCTGCCGGGCTGAATGCAGCCCTCATCCTCGGCCGCTGCCGCCGCGATGTGCTGCTCTGCGACGCCGGTGAGCCCCGCAACGCGGTCTCGCCCCGCACCTGGGGCGTGTTCACCCGGGATGGAACGCCGCCCCTGGATCTGCGGGCGCAGGCACGGGAAGACCTCGCCCGGTATCCGAATGTCGAGCACCGTGCGGTCGCCGTCACCGGGGCACGCCGTGGGGACGAGGGTTTTTCGGTCGAACTCGCCGACGGACGCCGGGAGACGACGCGCAAGCTGATCCTCGCCACGGGCCTGCACCAGGCCCTGCCCTCCGTCGAGGGCTTCGACACCTATTGGGGTCACGGCGTCCATTCCTGCCCCTATTGCGATGGATATGAGAACCGCGATCGCCCCCTCGCGGCCTACGCCCACGGTGAGGCCGCCAGGGGCATGGCGCTGGAACTCACCGCGTGGAGCCGGGACGTGACCCTCTGCACCGATGCCCACGCGACGCCTCTCTCGGACCCGGACCGTGAGCGCCTGGGGCGGCATGATATTCGCATCGTCGAGACTGCGATCCGGCGCCTGGACGGGGACGGCCGGCAGCCGCAACGCCTCGTCTTCGCGGACGGTGCGACCCTGCCCTGCCACGCGGTTTTCCTGATGCCGATGCCGTGCGAACCCTCCGACCTGATCACGCAGCTCGGGTGCGACCTGACGCATAAGGGCGTCGTTCCCACGGGCGAGTACGAGACCACCAACGTGCCCGGCCTGTTCGTGGCCGGCGATGCCTCCCGGCGGGTGCAGTTTGCCGTGGTCGCCGCCGCCGAGGGTGCCATGGCGGCCTTCGCGGTCAATACGGAGCTGCTGCGGGAGGATACGGCCTGACCGTCTTCCGGCGATGATCCCGTCACCGCCTCATACCGCCCGACACACCGCCCGCCCTGCCTGGAGCCCGACACGATGACGACACCCCGCCTCCACCCGCACACTCCCGGTGTGGCGGTGGCCTGCCGCTGTGAACTTGGCGAGGAAGCGACCTGGGATGCCCGGTCCGGCATGCTGATCTGGGTCGATGTCGAGGACCCCGCGATCTGGCGCTACCATCCCGAGACCGGCGCGACGCACCATCATCCGCAGCCGGAGAAACTCGGTTTCGCCCTGCTCACGGCGGATCCCGATACGTTGCTCGCGGGCTTCAAGTCCGGTGTGGCGCGGCTTCACCTGGAAAGCGGCCGGCGCGAGGTGCTGGTGCGCCCCGACGACCATCACGCGGGCAATCGCCTCAACAGCGGCCATGTCGGTCCCGACGGTGCCCTCTACTTCAGCACCATGGACGACGGAGGAGAAGCCGACCGGCACGTTTCACCGATGGCATGCGGGCCGGCTCGAAGCCTTCGGGGGTTCCGTGACGGTGTCGAACGGGCCGGTGGTGACGCCGGACGGCGCGCGCATCTACACGGCCGATACCGCGGGAGGGCTGATCCGTGTCCACACCTGGGACGAGGGCCGGATCGGCCCGCCCCGCCCGTTCGCGGCGTTCGAATCGGGATGGGGCAAGCCTGACGGATTGACCGTGGACGCATCCGGCCATCTCTGGGTCTGCCATTACGGCGGATCGCGCATCACCCGGTACGATCCCAATGGCCGCATCGAGCGAGTCCTGCCGGTTCCCACCGCCCTCGTGACCAAATGCGCGTTCGGCGGGTCCGACCTGACGACGCTGTTCATCACCACCGCTCTGCGTGGGCGCGACGCCACGATCGACCCGATGGCGGGGCATCTCTTCGCCGTCGAAACCGACGTGGCCGGTCGTCCGGGCGAAATCTTCGAAAACTAGCGAACACTGTAATGGGTGCGCTGCCGCACCGCCTTCATCTTCGGCAAGGTGCAGAGGTGAATTAACGGTAAATAATCGATGGGTTTCGGAACTTATTGCCGATGTCCCCATTATCTGCCAATGACGGGGTCTGCAGCTTCCTTTCGGGAGCCATGCAGGGCCTTAGGTCCGGTGACCGCCATGCCAGTGTTCGAAGCCAAGAATCTCGACTCCGATTTCGAAGGCTTCGCCTTCCTCTCGGCCATTCTGCATCCCTCTGCCGAGGCCCAGACCCGAGCCCTGACGCATGGCCGCAATCGCGCCGCGCGCGGTTCGATGATCGCCGATCCGCTCACCGTCGAGCCGCGATTCCCGGTGCGCAGCGCCGAAGCCGAGATCGAGACCCACGCGTCCTGAGCGCGGGTCCGTCATTGGTGCCGACGGACAGGATGCCGATCGGGCCTCACCACGTCTGAGGCGTGATGGTGCCTTGCTTCGTCACCACCACCCAGGTCTTGCCGCGCCGTTCGATGGCCTCGATCCGGCCGACACCCGGCACGGTGTCGCCCGGTCCGACCTCGACCAGACGGCGCTTACGGTCTTCCAGCACGGCCACCCCGTCATAGACTTCGCGCACGGCCCAGTTCTCGGTCGGTGACGGCTTCGGCTTGTCCGGAATCGTGCCGGTCTCGGTCGGCTCCGCTGCGGCGGCCTTGGCGGCCTGGGGTGCGGGGGCCGGACCCGGAATCGGCATCGCCGCGCGTTTCTCGATCTGGATCGTCAGGGCGGCGAGGCGGGCGCTCTGATCCTTCTCGGCCTGCTCGAGACGATCACCGGTGGCGGCGAGTTTCCCGGTGATGTTCTGCTCGGCGCGGCCGAGCCGCTCCGCGAGGTTGGCGTGCCGGGTCTTCGCCTCCGAGCGCGCCGCCTCGGCGCCCTCCTGAAGCTGAGCCAGGCTTTTTGACAGCCGTTCGATCTGCCGGTCCGATTCGGTCCGAGCGGCGTCCATCTGATGGCGGATCTGGACGAGGACCTCGGCGCCATCGCTGCCGCGCGGGGCGGTCAGGCTCATTGCACCGGCGCCCAGGAGAGACCCGGCACCGAGGGCGACGGCGGCCAGGACGGCGAGGCGCGGTTCGAACCGGAAGGCCGGACGGGCCGCGACCGCGGGCGCCGTATCCACGGGCCGGGCGGCGCGCTCGGCCGTGGCGCGGGCGCCGAGGATCGCCTGCTTGAGGAGGGTGTCGGGCGAGGGTTCCGCCGACGCCGCGAGGACCTTATCCGTCATGACCAAAGCTTCCTGATGGGGCAGGAAGCATTGGTTAAGGCTGTTTCTTTACGAAACCGTTACCTTGTTTTCAGGCGGCCAAGCCACGCTGGCGCAGCAGCGGTTCGATGCTCGGCAACCGCCCCCGGAAGGCGGTGTAGGCCTCCCCTGGATCGCGCAGGTTGCCCGCGCCGTAAACATACTTGCGCAGGCGCGCCGCCGTCTCCGGATGGAAGATGTCCCCGGCTTCGCGGAAGGCATCGAAGGCGTCGGCGTCGAGCACCTCCGACCAGATGTAGCTGTAATAGCCGGCCGCGTAGCCGTCCCCCGAGAAGATATGCGCGAAATGCGGTGTCCGGTGCCGCATCGCGATCTCGGCCGGCATGGCGATGCGCTTGAGGGCATCGGCCTCGAACGCCGCCACGTCGAGGCCGTCCTCGCCGGCGCTCGACAGGTGCAGGGTCATGTCCACGATAGCCGATGCGGTGTACTCGACGGTGGCAAAGCCCTGGTTGAAGGTGCGGGCGGCGAGCAGGCGCTTCAGCAGGTCCTCGGGCATCGGCTCGCCGGTGCGGTGGTGGCGGGCGTGCCGGCGCAGGACCTCCGGCTGCTCCAGCCAATGTTCGTAGAGTTGGGACGGCAGCTCGACGAAATCGCCCGCCACCGCGGTGCCGGACAACAGCGGATAGGTCACGTCGGACAGGAGGCCGTGCAGGGCGTGGCCGAATTCGTGGAACAGCGTGCGGGCATCGTCGAAGGACAGCAGCGTCGCCTCGCCTTCCGGCGCCTTGGCGAAGTTCATCACATTGACGATGATCGGCTTGATGTCGCCGTTGAATCGCTCCTGCGAGCGGAAGGCGCTCATCCAGGCGCCGCTGCGCTTCGTGGCGCGGGCGAAATAATCGCCCAGGAACAGGCCCACTTCCGAGCCGTCCGCATTGCGCACGGCCCAGGCCCGCACGTCCGGGTGATAGCGCGGCACGTCCGGCAGTTCCTCGAAGCGCAGGCCGAACAGCCGCTCGGCCGTATCGAAGGACGCCGCGATCACCCCGTCGAGGGGCAGGTAGGCCTTGATCTCGCTTTCATCGAGGTCGTGCTCGGCCCGCCGCAGCTTCTCGGCGTAGTGCCGCCAATCGTGCTTGGCGAGGTTGAAGTTGTGGCCCTCGGCCTGGACCAGGGCCTGGAGTCGGTTGCGCTCGGCGGCCGCGCGATGGTGGGCCGGCGTCCAGACGTTGCGCAGGAGGTCCATGGCGCGGTCCGGCGAGCCCGCCATCGTGTCCGCGAGCTTGAAATGGGCGAAGCTGTCGTGGCCGAGGAGGCGGGCCCGCTCGGCCCGCAAGGCCACGATCTCGGCGATGAGGCTGCGGTTGTCGGTGGCCCCGCCGTTCTCGCCGCGCCGGGTCCAAGCCTCGTAGGCCTTCTCGCGCAGGTCGCGCCGGGTCGAGAACACCAGGAACGGCTCGATCAGCGACCGCGATAAGGTGATGACATGCTCGTGCGGACTGTTGCGCTCCCGCGCGGCGGACGCGGCGGCCGAGCGCAGGAAGGGGGGAAGTCCGGCCAGGTCGTCTTCGGTCTCGAGCGGCAGCGCGAAGGCGCTCTCGTCGGCGAGAAGGTTCTGGCTGAAGGTGGTGCCGAGTTCCGCCATGCGCCCGGCGATCTCGGCCATGCGGGTCTTGGCGTCGGGGGCGAGATCCGCGCCCGAGCGCCGGAACCGGGTCCGGTAGCGATCGAGCACGCGGCGTTCCTCGGGACCGAGCTGCTCGGCCTCGGCATCCACCGCCGAGATGCGGGCCCACAGGGCGGCGTTGAGGTAGATCGCACTGCCGTGGCGGGCCAGGCGCGGGGTGATGGCGCGCTCGACGGCCTGAAGGTCCGGGTTGGTGTGGCTGCCGCTGAGGTTGAAGAACACCGAAGCGACGCGGTCGAGGTCGTGCCCGGCCCGCTCCAGGGCGCCGACGGTGTTGTCGAAGGTGGCCGGGCCGGTCTCGCCCGCGATCGCCACGATCTCGGCCGCGTGGCTGGCGAGGGCCGTTTCGAAGGCCGGCAGGTAATGGGCGGGCTCGATGTGCTCGAAGGGCGGAAGGCCGTGGGGCGTGGCCCAGGTCCGATCCGCGAAGGGCCCGATCGACGCCGGGGTGCCGGCGATGTCGAGGGTGGCGTCGGGCGTGCCAGAGGTCATTCGCGTTCCTTCGTGCGTCGCGCGGCGTTGCGCACGGTGCGTCGCCTGGAGTGCGTCGCGCCGCGCGACGCAAGGTAAGCACGCGGGCGCCGGGCGCAAAGGCGCCGCTCGGTGACGTTTGCGACGAAGCGTGGGTTTTGTGCGCTTGTCGAAGGGCCTGAAGCCCACGATCGTGCCGGCCCGATGGATCGCTCCGATCAAGGAGCGGCCGGACCAGGATGGAAACGCGATGCGCCTGCGCTGCCGAACCGGCTCCCCGAGGGCGGCCTTCTGGAAGGGCCTCCGGGTCAGCCCGGCCCTCCTTGTCCTGATGCTCCATCCTTCACTGGCATTCGAAAAGGGCGTGCCCTCGGACGCGACCGCGATTCCGATGCCGCCGCCGGCCCCGCCTCCGCGGCCCGTCGATCTTCCGGGCGTGGCTCCTGCGGCTTCGACGGGCGAGACGCCGCGTCCGCCCGAGCGTCCGGCCGAACTCTCGCGCAGCGCTCCGGCGGGACCGGACGCGGCCCGACCGGCCCAAACGGTCAAGGAGGATGGCAAGGCCGGTCCATCCGACGAAGCCGCCAAAGCCGGTGAGACCGTGAAGCCGACGGAGAGCGGCGAGATCCCGGTACCGCCGCCGCGTCCGGCCGACCTTTCAGGGTCGCCGCTCGCCGTCACGGTGGCGCCCCTCGACGACAGCGCCTGCCGGGCCCGACTGGAGCGCCTCGGAGCTCGTTTCGAGGCGTTGCCGGCCATCTCCAACGGCCAATGCGGCGCGGCGCGGCCCCTGAAGCTGACCGCCCTGGCCGACGAGATCGCCCTGACACCCCCGGCGACGCTGGTCTGCGAGACGGCCGAAGCTCTTGCTCGCTGGACGACGGAGGCTCAGGTCGCCGCCACGCGCGACCTCGGCCAGCCCCTCAAAAGCCTGTCGATCGGCACCTCCTACGAGTGCCGGGGCCAGAACCACGACCCCGATGCCAAGCTGAGCGAGCACAGCTTCGCTAACGGCGTCGACGTGATGGCATTCGGGTTTGCCGGGCGTGCCACGATCTCGGTGATGCCGGCGACGGAGGGAACGCCGGAGGCGACCTTCCTGACCGCGGTGCGTGGGCGCGCCTGCGACTTCTTCCGCACCGTACTCGGCCCCGGCTCGGACGCGGCCCATGCCAACCATCTCCACCTCGACGAGCGCCAGCGCAACGCCGGCCATCGGCTCTGTCAGTGACGGACGGAACGCCGAAGGGGCGAGCGCTCTTACTCCTGCGCAAATCATAAGACGGTGCAGGAGTTTCGGGTGATTCAGGGCGGACGATCGATCGGTGGCGGCTTCGCCGTTCTCACTCTGCTTCTGCTGGGAAGCACGGCTTCGGCCGCGCCGAAGGATGACGACAGGAAGACGGGCGAAGCGCCCAGCCTGACGCGCGAGGCGGTGGAATCCGCGACCCTGGTCCGGGGCGATGGGTCCGCCGAGACCGACAAAGCGAAGCGGAGCGGAACGAAGCGGCCGGAGCCGGCCCTGATCAAGGCTCAGATCCTGCTGGACCGGGCGCATTTCTCGCCCGGAGCGATCGATGGCCGCGATGGCGACAACCTGCGCGGTGCGCTCGCCGCCTTCGCCAGTGCCAACGGCCTCAAGGCTGCCAAGGAGTCGAAGCCCGGCAACGGGGTGAAGCCCGAGCTTGCCGAGAAGCTGCAGGCGACCAGCCCCGATCCGGTGCTGACCGAATACACCATCAGCGACGCCGACGCGGCCGGTCCCTATGTCGAGTCCATTCCGCCGAAGATGGAGGCCCAGGCCGATCTCGATGCGCTCGGCTACACCAGCCCGCGCGAGATGCTGGCCGAGCGCTTCCACATGTCGCCCGACCTGCTCGCCGCCCTCAATCCCGACGTCGCCTTCGACAAGGCCGGGACCGTCATCGTGGTGGCGGCGGTGCCCGCGCTGGAGACCGGCAAGCCGAAGCCCGAAGAGAAGCGGAAACGCGAGGAGATAGGATCGAAGCGCCCGGCCAAGGAGGACGACGCGAAGGATTCCGGGAGCAAGGGCAAGGAGGCCAAGGCCGGGCAAGACAAGGTCGACCAGGCCAAGTCCGACCAAGCCAAGTCCGACCAAGCCAAGTCCGACGAGACCAAGGCCCGGCAAACCAAGTCCGACCAGAGCAAAACCGATCCGTCGAACCCGGACGACGCGAAGGCGCGCGATCCCAAGGACGTGACGCGCATCGAGGTGGACAAGGAAAGCCGATCCGTGCGGGCCTTCGACAAGGAGGGCAAGCTCGTGGCCTTCTATCCCGCCTCGATCGGCAGCGAGGAGAAGCCCGCGCCATCCGGCACGGCCAAGGTCGAGGGCGTCGCCTACGCGCCGACCTACACCTACGACCCGAAATACCAATTCGCCGGCGTGAAGGCGAAGACCAAGTTTACGATCCCGCCCGGCCCCAACAACCCTGTCGGCGTGGTCTGGATCGACCTGTCGATCCCGTCCTACGGCATCCACGGCACGCCGGAGCCCGAGAAGGTCGGCAAGACCGAATCGCACGGCTGTATTCGCCTGACCAACTGGGACGCCCGCGATCTCGCCACCCGGGTCACGCGCGGCGCCGAAGTGGTCTTCAAGGACGAGTAGCGCGCCACAGGGCGACCGCCGTCAGGAGCGCGGCATCCGCCAGGAAGGCCAGGGCTGCCGTCGCGGCGGTGCCCTGAAGCATCGCCACGGTGTTCTGGTTCTGAAGGCCGGCCACGATGGGCGTGCCGAGGGTCGCGGCACCCGCGAGGGCGCCGACCGCGGCCGTGGCGATGGCAAGCACCAGTGCGGTGCGCAGGGTCTCGACGAGGTCGGGCGCGGCCAGGGGCAGTTCGATGCGCAGCAGGACCTGCCACCGGTTCAGGCCGATCGCCCGGCCGGCTTCGCGAACCTCCGGGGCCACCCCCTCGATGGCACCCACCGTGCCGCGCAGCACCGGCATGATGCCGTAGGCCACGAGGGCCAGCAGCGTCGGCGGCCCGCCGAAGCCGAGGATTGGCAGGGCGAGAGCCACCACCACGACCGGCGGCACGGCCTGGGCCGCCGCGGCGAGGCCATCGACGGCCGGACGCCATGGAGCTGCGAAGCGGCGGGTGACCAGGAGGCCGAGGCCGATGCCGAGGAGCGCCACCAGCGCCAGGCCGGTTCCGGCGAGGATGAGGTGCCGACCCGCCAGATCGAGGAGGCGCACGGTCTCCAGCGGCCGACGGGCGGGCTCGCCGAGCGCGTCGGCGACGCGGCTCGCCACGGCCGGGTGGCTGGCGATGGCCAGGATGAGGCCCGAGAGGCTGAATCCGAGGGCGGGATGCAGGCTGATCCTCACGCGTGCCACCGCCGGCGCGCTGCCGCTTCGACGGCGCTGAGGCCGCGCTCGGTCCCGAGCGAGAGGGCCACCACCGGAATGGCGCCGAGAAGGATCAGGTCGGGCGCGAACTGGGCCATCCCGTCGAAGACGATCCGTCCGAGGCCCCCGGCTCCCACCAATGCGCCGAGGGTGGCGAGGCCGAGGCTCTGCACGGCGGCGACCCGCAGGGCGCCCACCAGGATCGGCGCGCCGAGTTGAAGGCGCAGGCGGATCAGGATCTGCCCGGGGCTGAGTCCCATGGCCTCGGCGGCCTCCAGGCTCGCGTGGTCGGGGGAGCGCAGCGCCAGGGCGAGGCCGCGCCAGAGCGGCAGGGCCAGGTAGGCCGCGATGGCGACGATCGCCGGCGCCGGCCCGAGCGCCGAGAGGCCGAGATCGCGCAGGATCGGAAGCGCGCGCAGGAGTCCGGCCGTGACAGCGACCAGGGCGCCCAGCAGGGCGACGGCGGGTATCACCTGCACGCCGGTGAGCACCATCGCGACGACGCCCTGCCCCCGGCGCGGCAACGAGAGCAGGACGGCCCCGATTCCAGCGAGGCCGAGCGCTGCGCCGGACAGGATGAGGTGTTCGCCGATCGCCGCATTCACCGCCTCCCGACGGGCCGCATACTCGACGGCGAGCGACAGGGCGCCGACGGCGCCGCTGTTCGCCAGCAGACCGAAGCCGAGGATGCCCCCGAGGGTGATCAGCCAGCCGAGACCCGGACGGTCGGCGCGCCGAACCGCGAGGCCGACGCCCGTCATCAGCAGCGCGGCGGCGAACCAGCTTCCCGGGCCAAGGCTGGCGCGCGCTGCCGGGGGGAGGCCCCCGAGGCTCCGGGCTGCGCCGTCGCCGAGCCCGTAGGCCAGGGCCAAAACGGCGCCAGCGAGAAGCACGATCGCGGCTCCGGCCGAAGCGCGTCGCCTCGACCCCATCAGGAGCCCGAGGGCGAGGCCACTCAGGGCCAGGATCACGGGGAGCAGCCCTCCGAGAACGAGACCGGCGAAGAGCGGCCGACCCTGCGCCAAGCGATTCCCGGCGAGGTTCAGGAGGGGCATCTCCGTCAGTGCCAGGACGAGGGCGCCGAAACCCAAGGCGGTCGCGAGGATCGGCAGCAGCAAGCGGAAACCGATGCTGGGGGGTGTCGCCGAGCGGGCCGGCATCACGGCAGCAATCCGGTCTCGGACAGGTAGCGGGCCGCCACGGCCTCGGCGACCTCCCCGTCGACCGTGATACGGGCGTTAAGGCGCCGCAGCGTGGCGGCGTCGAGGCTTTGAAAGACCCGCGCGAGGGCGGGTGCGATCCCGGGATGGCGCGCCAGGTCGGCCTGCCGGATCACCGGCGCCACCTCGTAGACGATCTGGGCGCCCTGGGGATCGCTCATCACGGTCAGATCGAGGGCCGAGAGGGCGCCATCGGTGCCATAGACCATGCCGGCATTCACGCCGGAGATGCCTTGCGCGGCGGCGCGGGCGGTCACCGACGTATCGCCGCCCGGCAGGCTGACGATGCGGTCGAGCGGCAGGGAGAAGCCGTAGGCCGCTTCGAAGGCCGGCAAGGCTGCGGGGCTCTCGACGAACTCGGTGGAGGCTGCGAGGCGGATGAGACCGCCCCGGACGGCGCGCGCGAAATCCACCATGGTGGCGAGGCGCTCACGCCGCGCAAGAGCGCCGTTGACCGCGATCAGCCAGGTGTTGTTGGCCGGGGCGCGCGTGAGCCAGACCAATCCCCGCTCCGCATCGCTCCGGCGGATGGTGTCGTAGGCGCTCTCAGCCGATTTCCATGCCGGATCGCTCTCCGTCCCGGTGAAGAAGGCGCCGTTCCCGGTATATTCGGGGTAAATCGTGATGTCCCCCGCCAGCAGGCTCGCCCGGACGATCAAGGTCGGTCCGAGGCCGAGCCTGCGCTGCACCGGAAGCCCGAGCCGTTCGAGCACCAGCGCGATCATCGCGCCTGTCAGGGCCCCTTCGGTGTCGCTTTTCGAAGCGACCACCAAGGGGGTGAGACCCAGGCCCGCGTCGCTCGCCAGCAAGCCCGAGGCGGCGAGGCCGGTCATGACGGTGCGTCGCGTCAGCTTCCGGACGAAGGATGATCCACTTAACTTATGTTGTTGGTACAAGCGGGTGTCCTGCCTAGGGAGCGTTCGACGCGAGTCCGAAATGTATCACAGCGTAACATTGCTGCCGTGTTGAGGGCATCCGGCCGTCCCGGGACGCTTGACACGCTTCGCGGAACGGGCGACGGCTCGCTCTGTGCCGGGGCGTAACATGCGCCTCGCAGTCTCTCGGGTTCGTTCATCCTTCGGGATGCTCGGCGGCAATGGCACACGGTGGGAGCGAGGACCTGAACATCCTTCCTGAAGGTGTTCTGGAATTTCGAACGAATCGAAGGGAAGAAGCCCCGGCGTGAGTGCTCAAGTGGACGAAGACCTTCTCAACGGGGCTCGCGTGCTTGTCGTCGAGGACGAAGCGGCGATATCGATGCTTCTCGAAGACATGCTGCTGGATTTCGGCTGCACCGTCGTCGGACCGGCCGCGCGCCTGTCGACAGCCCTGGAAATGGCGCAGAACGAGAGTTTCGAGGTCGCCATTCTCGACGTCAACGTCGCGGGTGAGCCGATCTATCCGGTGGCCGAGGCGATCGTGGGGCGCAACCTCCCCATCGTGTTCTCCACCGGCTATGGCGGGGCCGGCATCCGCGAGCCGTTCCGGGATCATCCGGTGGTGCAGAAGCCCTTCAGCCAGGCCGATCTCAAGCGGACGCTGATCGCCGCCGTCGCCGCCGCCCGCGCCTGACCTCACGCGATCGGCCTGACCTTACGTGATCGGGAAGGCATCCGTCACGTGACGGGGCCAGCGACCCGGCGCGACGAACATCGCATCGGCCCGGAACGTGGCGCCCCCGGCGGCCGGATGCCGGCTGATCCAGGCCCGTGCGGCCCGTGAGAAGCGCGCGACCTTGCGGGCGTCGATGGCGGCCCGCGCCTCATCCAGCGTCCCCCGCGCCTTGACCTCGACGAACGCGATGGTGTCGCCGCGCCGGACGATCAGGTCGATCTCGCCTCCGGCGGCGCGGAAGCGCGAACCGAGGGGGCGATAGCCCTTCAGCATCAAGGCGAGCAGCGCCAGAGTCTCGGCGATGCGTCCGCGCCGTTCGGTGGCGCGTCGATGCGCTTCGGATCGCCCGTCAGGCATCGTCGCGACGGGCCAGCGCCAGGGCGCGGGCATAGACGACGCGGCGCGGCTGACCGGTCTCCTCCGCCACCAGGGTGGCGGCGTCCTTGATCGAGTGACGCGCCAGGGCGGCCGTCAGGGCCGCGTCGATGCCGGCGTCGGTTGCGGCCGCGTCGGGCACCTCGGCCTGCGTGCCGATGATCACCACCACCTCGCCCTTCGGTGCCCCCTCCTCCGCGTAGAGCGCGGCGAGGTCGCCGAGGCTGCCGCGCCGGATCGTCTCGTAGAGCTTGGTCAATTCGCGGGCGACCGCCGCCGGGCGGCTCGCGCCGAGTACCGCCACGGCATCGACCAGCATCTCGGGCAACCGATGCGGGGATTCGAACAGCACGAGGGTGCCGTGGATCTGCCCGAGGGCTTCGAGACGGTTGCAGCGCGCGCCGGATTTCGCCGGCAGGAAGCCTTCGAAGAAGAACCGGTCGGTCGGCAGGCCGGCGGCCACGATGGCGGTCATCACCGCCGAGGGGCCGGGAATGGGGGTGACGCTGAGGCCGGCCTCGATCGCGGCCTGCACCAGCTTGAAGCCCGGGTCGGAAACCAGCGGGGTGCCCGCGTCCGAGACGAGCGCCAGGGCTTCGCCGGCCTGCATCCGGGCGACCATCCGCTCGCGCACCGCCGCGTTCGAGTGCTCGTGATAGGCCACGAGGGGCGTGGTGATCCCGTAATGCATCAGCAGCGTGCGGGTGACGCGGGTGTCCTCGGCCAGCACCGCATCGGCGGCGGCCAGCGTCGCCAGCGCCCGGAACGAGACGTCCTTGAGGTTGCCGATCGGCGTCGCCACCACGTGCAGGCCCGGCTCGATGGATTCCGCCTCCGCCGCGAGGCCGAAGGCCGTGAAGGTGGCGGGCGGCTTGCCATCCGCCGCGTCCCGGCGCCGACGGGTACGGGTGTCGATCTTCTGCGTCATGAACCGACCTTGCCACGATCGGACCCACAAGCGGAATGCGCTGTGACGGGGGGCTCACATTTACTTTTGATCCTCAGACTTTATGCGTGGGGCGTCGGCTGGCGACAGGAGGTCCTCCGATGGGGCGCGGGAACAGGCTGCAATCCGGACTGGTGGGCCTCGTGACCCTTCTGGGGCTCTCGGCCTGCGTCGGAGGGCCGGATGGCGGCGCGCGCGTGAGCCGGCGGGCTCCGGCGACCACGCCGGTCGAGGTGGTTGCCCCCGATGTGCCCGGCGCCGTGGCAGCGGGCCGGATCGGCACCGGAACCGTCAAGGTGGCGCTGGTGGTGCCGCTCTCCGGACCGGGCTCCGCCGTGGGCACCGCGATGCGCAACGCGGCCGAACTCGCGATCGAGGATTTCCAGAAGCCCGACCTGCAGATCCTGGTGAAGGACGATCGCGGCTCGCCGGACGGCGCGCGCGAGGCGGCCCAGGCGGCCTTGGCGGACGGGGCCGAACTCGTCCTCGGCCCGCTGTTTGCCGCCAATGTCCAGGCGGCGGCCGGCGTGATCCGGCCGGCCGGCAAACCGCTGATCGCCTTCTCGACCGATTCCGGCGTCGCCGCGCGCGGCACCTATCTGCTGAGCTTCCTGCCCCAGGCCGAGGTGGACCGGGTGGTCGACGAATCGGTGGCGGCGGGTCGGAAATCCTTCGCGGCGGTGATCCCGGAAACGAGCTACGGCCAGGCGGTCGAGGCGCAGTTCCGAGAGGCGGTGGCGCGCAAGGGCGCCCGGCTGGTCGCCATCGAGCGCTATCCCGCGGGCAATCCCGGCCCGGCCATCGGCCGCCTGTCCGGCCTCATCACCGGCCCGGCGGCGCAGGCCGACGCGTTGTTCCTGCCCGATACCCCGGACGGTCTCGGGGCCGTGGCGGCCGCCCTCACCAAGGCGAACTTCTCACCCACGCGGGTCCGGCCGATCGGCACCGCCGTCTGGAACGATCCCCGGGTGTTCGCCCTGCCGGCGCTCCAGGGCGGCTGGTTCGCGGCACCGGACGCGGCCGGTTTCAACGGCTTCTCGCAGCGCTATCAGGCCCGGTTCGGATCGGTGCCGCCGCGCGTCGCCACCCTCGCGTACGACGCCGTTTCGCTGATGGCGGCCCTGTCGCGCCAGTTCGGCTCGCAGCGCTTCGCCGACACCACCCTCACCAATCCGTCGGGCTTCTCCGGGATCGACGGGACGTTCCGGTTCCGGCCGGACGGCCCGAGCGACCGGGCGCTGGCGGTCTACGAGATCCGCTCCGGCGCTCCGGTCGTCGTCAGTCCCGCCCCGCGCACCCTCACGCCCTCGGGCACCTGATCAGGCGGCGAGCGCGGCCACCACGGCGTTGAGCACCGGCGCCCCGGCCGGGGTCGCGGCGATGCGGCCGCCCGCATGTCGGGCGATCAGCCCGTCGGCGACGAGGCCGTCGATCCGCGCCGGGTCGAGGACTCTGCCTTTCAGGAGCGCGTAGCGGCGCGGGTCGATACCCTCGCGCAGGCGCAGGCCCATCATCAGGAATTCGTCGCCCTGGTCGGAGGCCGCCAGGGTCTCGGTCTCGACGATGCCGTGACCGTCGCGCTCGACGCGGGCGAGCCAGGCTTCCGGCGCCCGCTCGGTGACGGTGCCGATCCGGCCCTCCGCCCCGACGAGGCGACCGTGGGCGCCGGGGCCGATACCCGCATATTCGCCGTAGCGCCAGTACAGCAGGTTGTGGCGTGATTCCGCGCCCGGACGGGCGTGGTTCGAGATCTCGTAGGCGGAGAGCCCGGCGCGGTCGCAGACCTCCTGGGTCACGTCGTAGAGGAGGCGGGCGGAATCGTCGTCCGGCGGCACCAGCTTGCCGGCGGCGGCGAGACCGTAGAACGGCGTGCCGGGCTCGATGGTGAGCTGATAGAGCGACAGGTGTTCGGCCGCCCGCGCGATGGCGCCCTCCAGTTCGGCCCGCCAAGCGGCCGGGCTCTGATCCGGGCGCGCATAGATGAGGTCGAAGGAGTAGCGCTCGAAATGGGCGGCGGCGACCCGGACCGCCGCCATGGCTTCCGCGGCGCTGTGCAGGCGTCCGAGCTGCTTCAGGGAGACGTCGTCCATGGCCTGGACGCCGAGGGAAACGCGGTTGACCCCGGCGGCGCGGTAGCCGCGAAAGCGCTCCGCCTCGACGCTGGTGGGATTGGCCTCCAGGGTGATCTCGACCTCGGGTGCCACGGTCCAGGCCCCGCCGATGGCGTCGAGGAGCCCCGCCACGGTGGCGGGCTGCATCAGGGAGGGCGTGCCGCCGCCGAGGAAGACGCTCGACACGGTGCGCCCGGGCGTGCGCGCCGCCACATGGGCGATCTCGGCCCTGAAGGCCTTGAGGAAGCGGACCTCGTCCACCGGCGCATGGCGCACATGGCTGTTGAAGTCGCAATAGGGGCACTTCGAGGCGCAGAAGGGCCAGTGGACATAGACCCCGAACCCGGCATCGCGGGTCGGATGGTCCGGGCCTGTCGGTTTGGTCATGGGGCGCACGTCATGGGGCGGATGTGCGCGCGGGATTGCGGTTTGGCAATCCCGCCGCCGGTTTCAGGGACGCCGCAGGCAGCTCTGCGCCAGGAGCACGAAGGCGCGGGCGCGGTGCGACAGGGCGTTGCCGGTCTGCCAGTCGACGCCGTGCTTTTCCTCCGAAGAGATCTCACCGAAGGTGCGGTCGTAACCGTCGGGCAGGAACATCGGATCGTAGCCGAAGCCGCTCGCGCCCCGAGGAGCCACGAGTTCACCGAAGACCCGTCCCTCGAAGGTCTCGGTGTGGCCGTCCGGCCAGGCGATCACCAGGGCGGAGACGAAATGCGCCCGCCGGGTGGTAGCGCCGCGCTTGTCGAGTTCCGCGGCGATGCGCGCCATGGCGCCCGCGAAATCCTTCGACGGCCCGGCCCAGCGGGCCGAGAACAGCCCGGGCGCCCCGTCCAGCGCGTTCACGCACAGACCGGAATCATCGGCAAAGGCCGGCAGATTCGAGGCCGTCGCGGCGGCGAGCGCCTTGAGGGCGGCGTTCTCGGCAAACATCGTTCCGGTCTCGTCCGGCTCGGGCAGGCCGAGTTCGCCGGCCGAGACCGCATCGACGCCGAAGGGTGCCAGCAACTCGCGCATCTCGACGAGCTTGCCGGCATTGTGGGTCGCGATGACGACGCGGCCCGTGAGGATGCGAGGGTCGCTCATACGCCAATAGCCTGCTTCTGGAGGACGACGAGGGACTGGACCCCACCCTTGGCGAGGCGCAGCAATTCGAGCAGCTCGTCTTCCGAGAACGGCTTGCCCTCGGCGGTGCCCTGCACCTCCACGAGGCCGCCGGTGCCCGTGATGACGAAGTTGGCGTCGGTCTCGGCCGCGGAATCCTCGTCGTAGTCGAGGTCGAGCACCGGCTTGCCCTTGTAGATGCCGCAGGAAATCGCCGCCACGTGGTCGCGGAGGGGGTCGACCGAGATGATCGAGCGGCTGCGCATCCAGGTGAAGCACTCGTGCAGGGCGACCCAGGCGCCGGTGATCGCAGCGGTGCGGGTGCCGCCATCGGCCTGGATCACGTCGCAATCGACCGTGATCTGGCGTTCGCCCATCGCCGGCAGGTTGGTGACGGCGCGCAGCGAGCGGCCGATCAGACGCTGGATCTCCTGGGTGCGGCCCGAGGGCTTGCCGGAATTCACCTCGCGCCGGGTCCGCTCGTGGGTGGCGCGCGGCAGCATCGAATATTCGGCCGTCACCCAGCCCTTGCCGGAGCCGCGCAGCCAGCCCGGGCCACGCTCTTCGAGCGAGGCCGTGCACAGGACCTTGGTGTCGCCGAAGCTGACGAGGCAGGAGCCCTCGGCATGGCGGGAGACGGCACGCTCCAGGGTCACCGTGCGCATTTCGTCGGTCGCGCGCTTCGAGGGGCGCATGCCGCTCTCCTTCCAGAATCAGGGTTGGGAGCGGGCTTTACGGGTCCGGGTCCGGGCCTGCAAGCGAGGCTGTCACGCGAGGCCTGCCGGCGGACGGGGGATGGCCTATACGAGGAGGGCCGCCCCGAAGGGCGGCCCGTGGCCGAAGAGGGCCACCCCGAAGGGCGGCCCGTGGCACGAATGCGCTCAGTAGCGGTAGCGGCGGTGACCGAAGTGATGGCCGCGGCGGTGACCGTAATGATGGCCGAAATGGCGGCGATGGTGATGGCCGAAGTGGCGGCCGCGATGGTGGTGGTGCCGGAAGCCGCGGCGATGATGACGCCAATGGCCGCCATACTGCACCTGGGTGAGGCCGACGGCCGGAGCGGCGACTTCGGTGGACACCATGGCGGGGGCGGCCTGGGCACCCTGGGGTGCGCCGAACAGCATGGCGCCGACCATCGCGAGAACGATGGCGAACGACTTGATCAGGCCGGATCGAGCTGAGTGTCTCATGGGTCTCTGCCTCCTGGTGGCTTCGGCTTGAGCGATTCGCCGGCGGGTGTTCACCGACGACGCACCCATGCAGATCGCGATGGGCGAGCGAGCCGGAGAACGATAGGCCCGGCAAATCGCGGGATACGGGAACGCACGACCCGGCCGGATCGTCGCAAATGGCCAAGCTGTTTCTTTGGGCAGCGGCGCGGTCTTGCTTCTCATGAGGCAAACGGCGTGGGAAAGGCCGGGCGTATCGTTTCGGTGCCGCGGTGCGTTTGGAAGCGGTGCGTTGTCAGCGCCGCGCGTTCGTGAAGGCGCGGCGCCGCCTTTCCGGCCCGAGTCCGGCCTGGCGACGGCACGGTGGATTGTATTAACCCGTGGAGGACGTCACACTCCCCGTCTCAGGAATGGATCGTGACCGAGCCCGCCCGCCCCTTTTCGACCGTGCAGCAGATGCAGGTTCTCAGCGCGCTGAACGAGCGCTCGCGCGAGATCTTCCGTCAGATCGTCGAAAGTTATCTCACCACCGGTGAACCCGTCGGCTCGCGCAACCTCGCGCGCATCCTGCCGATGTCCCTCTCGCCCGCCTCGATCCGCAACGTCATGGCGGATCTCGAGCATTCCGGCCTGATCTTCGCGCCCCACGCTTCGGCCGGGCGGCTGCCGACCGAGCAGGGCCTGCGCTTCTTCGTCGACGCCATGCTGGAGGTCGGCGATGTCGGGCGCGAGGAACAGGAGCGGATCGAGACCCAGATGCGCGCGGCCGCGTCCGGCCACACCTTCGATTCGGCGCTGGCCGAAGCCTCGATGCTGCTCTCCGGCGTCTCCCGCGGGGCCGGAGTGGTGCTGACCACCAAGACCAACGTGCATCTGAAGCACATCGAATTCGTGCGTCTCGACCCGACCCGTGCCCTCGTGGTCCTGGTCTCCGACGACGGCTCGGTGGAGAACCGCCTGCTCGACCTGCCGCCCGGCCTGCCCGCCAGCGCCCTGCAGGAGGCCTCGAATTACCTGAACGCCCGCCTGCAGGGACGGACGCTCGGGTCGTTGCGGGCCGAGATCGAATCCGGCCGCCAGGTGATGAAGCGGGAACTCGACGCCATCACCGAGCGGCTGGTCGATGCCGGTCTCGCCGTCAGCGTCGGCCCTTCGGATGCGCGCCAGCTGATCGTGCGCGGACAGTCGAACCTCCTCGACGACCTGCGCGCCGCAGAGGATCTTGAGCGCATCCGCCTGCTTTTCGACGACCTCGAGACCCAGAAGGATGTGATCGAACTGCTGTCGCGCGCCGAGGGCGGCGAGGGCGTGCGCATCTTCATCGGCTCGGAGAACAAGCTGTTCTCCCTGTCCGGATCGTCGATGATCGCGGCGCCGTTCCGCGACGGCTCGCAGAAGATCGTCGGCGTCGTCGGGGTCATCGGTCCGACGCGGCTGAACTACGCCCGCATCGTGCCGATGGTCGATTACACCGCCCGGGTGGTCTCCGGGCTGCTGGATCGCAAGCGCTGAGCGACACCCGTGGGAGGCGGAGCCGAAGCTCCGCCTCCGCATTGCGTGCGACCGACGATCAGCCGCGGATCACGTCGACGATCTCGTAGGTGTCGGGATCGACGATGACGATGTCGTCGCCGACCAGCACGTAGCGGTAATCCTCGTATTCGGGCGCGATCCGGACGATGTCCGGCGGCAGGTCGTAGAGGGTGTAGCTGCGGGCGATGGCCGTGCCGACGCTGAGAGCGAACACGCCGGCGGCCAGACGCGGAACTCCACGGCGGATCACGCTCTGACGGAACTCCGTGCGCTGCGGGGCCGCGAGACGGCCATAGGCTCCGCGCACGGCTCCCCGATCACCTCTGCTATCGCGATCCGACCGACCGTCCCGTCCGCCGCGGTCGTCCCGGTCGGCCCGGCCATCACGATCGGCTTTTCCATCGCGGGTGGCCTTACCGTCACGATCCGCCTTGCCGTCACGATCCGCCTTGCCGTCGCGATCACCCTTCACGTCCCGGTCTGCCCGGCCGTCTCGGTCGGCCGCGCCGTCCCGCGTTGCAGCGCCACCGGTCTCGCGACCGCCCCGTTCGCCGGTTGCCTGTCCCGGGCGCTCACCGCCGCGCGGACCCGCACCGCCTTCGGCCCCGCGCGCGCCGGCTCCACCGGCCTCGCCGCGCGATCCGGCGCCAGCCCCGGTTTCAGCGCCACCGGTCCCGCCGCGCATCCCGCCGCCGCCCGCGCCGCCGGCTCCCATGCCCGCGCCTCCGGCACCACCACCCGCGCCCATACCGGCGCCACCACCTGCACCGCCGGCGGCACCACCGCCCGCGCCACCACCCGGGCCGGCCTGCGCGAACGCCGTCGTTGCGCCGAGAAGAAGGGCCGTTGCCGCTACCGTGCTCCGGAAGAGCTTGCTCATGGGGTCGTTTCCAGTCTCGTTGTGGGAAGCACCGTCCCGTGCCGTCGCCCTCCGCAACGAAGTTCTACGAAAGACCGTTCCGTCTTTTCTTGGTCTGATCTTACGACGTTTGCCGCGCGGGCATTTTGTACGGGCTGCGTAAGCTTAGCGATCGGTCTTCCACAGCCAAGTTTGCCGTTGATCTTGTCGGTGTACGCCAACCCGCTGAGCGGGCTTGTGAAACCAGCCTCACAGAGTAACGTCCGCGCCAAAGACGCCGCCGACCGGCGACGCCGAGAGCACAGGGACGAGACGGATGACAGGTGGGCCGGGGACACTCACGCACAGGGCGGACGAAGCGGCGGATAGCCGCCGCAGAATCAAGGCGATCGTCGCCTCCTCGTCGGGCAACCTCGTCGAGTGGTTCGATTTCTATTGTTACGCCTTCTTCGCCCTCTACTTCGCGCCCGTCTTCTTCCCCGAGGGGGATGACACCAGCCAGCTTCTGAAATCGGCCGCCGTCTTCGCCGTCGGCTTCTTCATGCGGCCAATCGGCGGCTGGCTCTTCGGCCGCATCGCCGATCGCCTCGGCCGCAAGAAATCGATGCTGATCTCGGTGCTGATGATGTGCGCCGGCTCGCTGATGATCGCAGTCCTGCCGACCTACGCGACGGCCGGCCATCTCGCCCCCGCACTGCTGCTGCTCGCGCGGATGATCCAGGGCCTGTCGGTGGGCGGCGAGTACGGCACCAGCGCCACTTACATGAGCGAAATCGCCGTGAAGGGCCGGCGCGGATTCTTCGCCTCGTTCCAGTACGTCACCCTGATCGGCGGCCAGCTGCTGGCCTCGCTGGTGCTGATCATCCTCCAGAGCTTCCTCACCGCGCAGGAACTCACCGCCTGGGGCTGGCGCATCCCGTTCGTCATCGGTGCCGTCGCGGCCGTGGTCGCTCTCTACCTGCGTTCGTCGCTGCAGGAGACCGCCACCAAGGAGGACATGGCCAAGAAGGATTCCGGCACCTTCGCCGCCCTGTTCAAGCACTGGCGCGCCTTCTGCGTGGTGCTGGCCTATACGGCCGGCGGCTCGCTGAGCTTCTACACGTTCACCACCTACATGCCGAAGTATCTCTTCAACACCGCCCATATCGACAAGGTCACCGCTTCGCAGATCTCCACCGCAGCCCTGTTCGTCTACATGATCATCCAGCCCTTCTTCGGCTGGCTCTCGGACCGGATCGGCCGCAAGGCCAACATGCTGCTCTATAGCGGCCTCGGCACCCTGATGGTGGTGCCGCTGATGACCGCCATCGGTTCGACGCAGAACGCGGTGCTGTCGTTCGCGCTGATCATGGTCGGCCTGATTGTGATCAGCTTCTACACGGGCATCAGCGGCATCGTGAAAGCCGAGCTGTTCCCCACCCAGGTGCGGGCGCTGGGCGTCGGCCTGTCCTACGCCATCGCCAACTCGCTGTTCGGCGGGACCGCGGAGGCGGTAGCCCTGTACCTGAAGCAGATCGGCTCCGAGAGCAGCTTCTTCTGGTACGTGACCGTGATGCTCGGCATCGCCTTCATCGCCTCGCTGATCATGCCGAACCCGAAGCGCCACGGATATCTCGACGGCGACGGGACGGTCGAGGAGGCGCTGACGCGCAAGACCCGGCTCTCGGCCGCCTGACGGCGCCACGGCCCTGCAATCGAAATCGCACGCGGTGCTCCTGCACCGCGTGCTTTTTTTATGCCTGCGGGTTTCAGATCAAACTGGTTTTGATCGGCTCCTTTATCAGCATGTTTGTCAACGGTGATTTGATGACGGAATGCTGACGATTAATTAACGTGACACGGGGCGAGGGCAAAATCAATATCACGACAAAAGAGAGGTTTGGCGCGACCCTATTCCTCCAACACACACTCGGTCGCCGCTCCCTTCTGGAGGTATTGTCATGAAACGCATCAGAACCGTTGCCGCCGCACTTGTTGCGACATCGCTCCTCGGCGGCGTGGCTTTCGCCAACGACAAGCCGGCCGCGCAGGCCGCTCCCCCGATCTCGGCGGCCCAGCAGGCGGCGGATCGCGACGTCGGAAAGCTGTCCAAGGACGGCGCGCAGGCCTTCCGCGACCTGCACCTCGCCCGGATCGCCATCTTCAACGCCGATCCGACCCAGGCCAAGGACCTGATCGGCAAGGCTCAGGCGGCGCTCACCAAGGTGAAGACGGACGAGTCGGTCTTCACGAAGGCGGAAACCGATCTGCACGCGACGCCCAAGAAGTCCGCACCCGCCACCGAGGCGAGCAAATCTTCCGATGCTGCCAAGCCATCGACCAAGCAAACCGCTTGGGTTCCGGTCGACGGGCAGCTGACCCTGGGCGAGGACTTCGTCGCGTCGCCGGCCAAGGCCGCCGCGGTGGCGACCGCCAACAAGAGCCTGGAGAAGGGTGATCGCAAGGCCGCCATCGACCAGCTCAAGCTCGCGGGCGTCGATGTGAACTTCGTCCTGGCGGTGGTGCCGCTCGATCAGACCACCACCGATGTCGACCAGGCGGCGACCCTGATAAACCAGGGCAAGTACTATGAAGCCAACGCCGTCCTGAAGAAGGCGGAGGACGGGCTGCGCTTCGACATCGTCGATATGGTGAGCATGCCACAGAAGGGCGCGGCTGCCGCTGCGCCGGCTCCGGCCGCCGCCGCCGCGACGGCTCCCGCCGCCACCGGCACGACGGTCAAGAAGTAAGGGTCCGATCCCGGACGGATGCGAGCCGCTTCCCCTCACGAGGGGGTGCGGCTCGCATCCGTGCCGGAGGTGGCCCCTGCGCCGGGCGGATCTTCCCGTTCGGCGTCTCGCGCCCTGCTTCCGGCCCGGTTCGTCCGAGATCCGTCGATGAAGGTACCCACCGTGATCAGTATCGGGATCAGCCTCGGCCTTCTGTGCTCGGCCGCCGTCACGGGGTTCGGCCTCGTCCTGGCCTCCGGCCTGTTCGGCCACCCCGTCGACGGCCAATTGCCGAGCGACTGGGGCTGGAGCCTCGTCATGATGGGATCGGCGAGCCTGCTCGCCTTCGGAATCTTCGGATGGCGCCGCAATCATCCCGATTCGTGACCACACCCGGCCTGTCGCGCGGGCCGGCACGTTAGGCGATCCGGCCCGCCACCCGCCGACATGTTCTGGTCCTGCCTATTCCGCGCCCGGCCTACGCGTCAGGTCGCCTCGCCCAGCACCGCCCGGCGCTGGCGGTCCAGTTCCTCGCTGTAGCGCTTCAGCGTGTGGCTCTCGGTCAGCAGGCCGATGACTTTGCGGGTCTTCAGGTCCTCCACCACCGCCAGAGCTTCGCTCTCGGTCCTGTCGAACGCCGCCGTCGCCGCCTTGGCATTCATCTCGGCGGTCAGAACATCGTCGCGATGGCGCAGGAGGCTGGCGAGATCGGGCGAAGCCCCCTCCGTCTCCAAGAGGGCCGCATGGGCTTCGGGCACGAGCACGATCCCGGCGTAGCGGCCGTCCCCGTCCACCATCACCACCCGTGAGGGCGATCCGAGCGGGTGCTTGCGCAGGAAGCTGGCGAGGCTCTGGTCGATGGAGGCCGTCGAGACCTCGCGGCGCATCAGCCGGCCCACCGTCAGCGTCCGGATCCAGCCGACGTCATGCGCGCTGCGGATGCTCTCGCCCCGGAGATGGAAGCGCCAGGTCGCGAAGGAGTAGCCGAAGGTCTTGCGCACGGTCAGGGAGGAGGCGATCACCGCCACCAGCACCAGGCCGGTGATCGGGAAGCTGCCGGTGAGTTCGAGGGCGAGGAACGTCATGGTCAGCGGCCCGCCGATCACCGCCACCGACAGGGAGCTCATGCCGATCACCGCGTAGGCGAGCGGGGTCAGGCCGAAATTCACCATTCCGGGCAGGATCAGCGGCATCCCGACCGCGAAGATCTCGCCCGCCACGGCGCCGAGGAAGAGCGAGGCGAAGAACAGGCCGCCGCGGAAGCCGGAGCCGATGGAGATCGCCGAGGCGATCGCCTTGGCGACGAACAGCACGATGAGGGCGGAGAGGCCGAGGGCGTTGCCATGCGCCTCCAGGTGCAGGTGCAGCGCCCCGTGCCCGCCGGACAGGACCTGGGGCGAGGCCAGGAGCGCCAATCCGCCGACGCAGAGGCCTCCCACCACCGGGGCGCAGAGCGCGGGCAGACGGGTGATGCGGAAGCCGGCCTCGACCAGGGTGACGCCGCGCATGATCAGGATGCCGAGCCCGGCGCAGAGCAGCCCGAGGGTGAGGCTCGGCACCGTGTCGAGGGTCGTCAGCACCGTGGTGGTGATCGCGTCGGCCCGGTCGACCGTGACGAGGGAGGTTTGCGCCACCAGCGCCCGGGCGACGACGCTGCCGCACAGGGCGGCCACCACGACGGGCGTCAAGGTGGCGATGGAATAGGTCCCGATGATGAGTTCGAAGGCATAGAACGCGCCGGTCAGGGGGGCGCCGAAGGCTGCCGCGATGGCGGCGGCCGCCCCGCAGCCCACCAGGGTGCGCTGGTCGGCGCGCCGCAATTCGAAGGACAGGCCGAGGCGGGAGGCGACGCCGGCACAGAACTGCGTGTAGGCCGCCTCCATGCCCACCGAGACGCCGCTGCCGTTGGAGATCGTGTTCTGGATCACCACCACGGTGGAATCACTAAGCGACATGCGCCCGCCGTGCAGGGCGTTGGCCTCGATGGGGTCGACCGGCGCGCGCCGGGGGCGCCGGCGCCAGCGCAGCGCGAGGGTGAACAGCGCGAGCAGGACGCCGCCGAAGGCGGGCGCCAGCAGGATCGCCAGGGGCGAGAGATCCGTAGCGGCGCTGAGGCGCATGCCCGGCGGCAGGCCGTACAGCACCTCGCGCATCGCCTGCGTCGCCCGGTTCATCGCCGCCACCGACAGGCCGGAGGCGCATCCGATCAGGCCGGCCAGGACGATAAGGCCGATTTCGCTGCCGCGCACGAGGGCGCGCAGTCGCCCCGGCGCCTGCACGAGCACCTGTCGGGCAGCCGGCGAAGAGGAAGAGCGGTTGCGCAGGGGCATGGGCCGGGCTGGAAGCGGTCGCGGACGGCGACGGAGAGGCATCGAGGCCTCCCCTTACCCTGCGGCTGATAGAGGCGTCGATGGCTGAACCGGGCACGCATGGCCCTGACAGGCCGGGACAGATCCACACTTTTGCCGACGATCGGCCGAAGGCGGCTTGAAATGCGGCGCGGCTCGGGATAGATCGCCCGCAGTGCCGCTGTAGCTCAGTTGGTTAGAGCGCTTGATTGTGGATCAAGAGGTCCCCCGTTCGAGCCGGGGCAGTGGTACCATTCTGTGAATCGAAGTGTCGGGCGGTCGTGCGTGAGCAGGGCCGCTTTTCGCGTTTAAGTCCCACTTTTGCGCGGCGCGCCCGAAACGTGCCGGGGTGTGCGCCAGCGCTCTCGACACTGAGACAAACTTGCCACGGGATTGCCCCAAACTGGGCCGTGTTGTCGCCACATCTCGCAAGCTAATCTCAATCCAGGTCAGGGAACGAGGTTGGGTCGAGCAGATGCAGGGTCGAAACGTCGGATCGTCGCGGACCGTCTTCGCCAAGAACTCGCAGGCTCATAAAGGATCGCTCGCACCGCGCTTCGGCTCCGTCGCAGCGCCGGACGGCTCCGAAGCGCTGACCCTGTCGGGACGCGTCGGCCACGATCACGGCAGCCGCCCGGCCCTGACCCGCTCGGTGCTCTCGATGCTGCTCCTGGCCGGCGGCCTCGGCGCGGTCCTGTCCTACGGCGTCGGTCCGGAGGCCGGTGTCGTCCAGTCGGCCCAGGCCATGACCGAGATCGCGATGCCGCGCCCCCGCGTCCAGCCGATGCCGGTCATCTTTCAGGCCTCCGCCTCGGCCACCCTGCCCGCCTCCGTGTCGCCCACCCCGGCGGCGATCACCGCGTCCTCGGCCTTCGCGCCGGTCCACGACCTCGACACCGAACTCGGCTCCAACGCGGTCGACCGGGTGTCCTATGACTACCTCCTCACCGAGAGTTCGATCGGCGACCCGAACGAGGTCATCGAGTTCGGCCCGATGAAGATCCGGCGACACCTCGTGCAGAAGATCGTCCGGGCGGCGCAGGCGGTGCAGACCGATCCGGTGCTGCTGATGGCGGTGGCCGACAAGGAATCCAGCTTCAAGACCGAAGTGCAGGCACAGACCTCCTCGGCCACCGGCCTGTTCCAGTTCATCGAGCGGACCTGGTTGGGCGTGGTGCGCGACTTCGGACCGAAATACGGTCTCGCCACCGATGCGGCCCTCGTGGTCACCGGCGACAACGGCCGGCCCACCGTGTCGGACCCGGCCGAGCGCACGCGCATCCTCGAGATGCGGCGCGACCCCTACCTGTCCGCCCTGCTCGCCGGCGAGATGCTGAAGCGCGACGCCGCCCGCATCGCCCTGCGGATCGGCCGCGAACTCACCCTCGGCGAGGTCTACCTCGCCCACTTCCTCGGGCCGGACGATGCCGAGGACTTCCTTGCCACGGTGGTCGACAAGCCGAAGGCGGCGGCCGCCCAGATGCTGCCGGGCCCGGCGCGCGCCAACAAGACAATCTTCTTCGCCGCCCAGCGCGGGCGTCGCAAGGCGGCGAGCCTGTCGGTGGCCCAGGTGCACGAGAAGTTCGAGACCATGATGAGCACCCGCGGCGCCCGCTATCGCGACGTCCGCTCCATGGCCGGCGTGCTGGCCTATGCCGATGCGGCGGTGGATTGAGGCACCGTACCGGCTCAAACGCAGGCCAGGGATGATTTCCGGCAACTGACTGTCACCTCCGGGCTTTAATGTCGGCGCCTCCGCTCGTGGCGGCGCACCGAGACACCAACGGCGGAGGCCCTGCTTGTCGGACCCGAAAGGCACCAACGCGGATCGCTCGTCGTCCGTGAGCCGGATTCCTCTCGGCGACACGCTGACGCCGAGCCTGTCCCTCGACCGGATCGGTCAGGCTCTGGCCTCGTTCTACGACGACCTGATCGCCGAGGGCATTCCCGACCACCTCGCCTCACTGATTCGCCAGGTTCAGTCCGAACCTGCGGCCGCCTCCGAAGCGGCGCCCCGGGCCAAGCCGCAGCCGCTCAAGCTCGCCCTGGTGGTCGAGGACGATGCCGCCACGCGCGCGCTGGCCGAGGCCCTCCTGAGCGATACCGAACTCGGCGTGCTCGGGTGCGATAGCGCCGAGGCCGCCCTCAACGTCATGCGCGAGCGCGGCGGCGATGTCGCCCTGGTCTTCGCCGATGTCAGCCTTGCCGGGGCGATGGATGGGGTGCAACTGGCCTCCGCCATCGCGCTGCTGTGGCCGTCCGCCCGTGTGGTGGTGACGTCGGGCGGAAAGGCCGAGCGTCCGAGCAGCCTGCCGGACCAGGCGGTCTTCATTCCGAAGCCGTGGCGGCCCTTCGATCTGCTGACCGAGGCCGATCTCGCGACCAGCACCCCGCAACCCATCATTTCCTGATAAGGCTCCCCGGCGCACGATTTGCATTGCTTCCCGCAGCGTCCGTGCCGACCAGACCACGCCGCGCGGCGTGGTGGAGCCCCTCGCCTTGCCGATCCTGTCCGTCCGCCACCTGACCATCTATCGCTATCGACAGCCGGTGGCCTTCGGTGAGCATCGCATCCTGTTCCGGCCGCGCGACAGTTACGATCAGCGCCTGATCTCGGCGAACCTGAAGATCACGCCGGAACCGAGCGGGCTGCGCTGGCTCCATGACGTCTTCGGGAATTGCGTGGCCGTCGCGTCGTTCACCGGGCGGGCGGCGCAGCTCACCTTCGAGTGCACCATCACCCTCGATCACACGCCCGAGCTGACTCCGATCTTCCCGATCGCGCCGCACGCGGCGTTCTATCCGTTCGGCTACGGCGCCGACGACATCCCCGATCTCAGCCGCTCGATGGAGCGGCAATACGCGGACCCGCGCAACGAGGTCGATAGCTGGGCGCGCAGCTTCGTCCCCCCGGCGGGACGGATCGGAACCCAGGACCTCCTAGCCGAGATGACGCGCAGCGTCCGACGCAACTTCGCGTATCTGGCGCGCTCCGAGAAGGGCGTGCAGGACCCGGTCACCACCCTGCGGCTCAAGCGCGGCAGCTGCCGCGATTTCGCGGTGTTGATGATCGAGGCCGTGCGCGCCCTCGGCATGGCGGCCCGCTTCGTCTCGGGCTACCTCTACAACCCACGCGGGGATCGCGACCGGCATGTGGGTGGTGGCTCGACTCATGCTTGGGTGCAGGTCTACCTGCCTGGTGCGGGGTGGATCGAGTTCGATCCGACGAACGGCATCGTCGGAAATCGCGACCTGATCCGCGTCGCCGTCGCACGCGATCCGCGTCAGGCCGTGCCGCTGCACGGGTCGTTCTTCGGGTTTCCGGCGGATGATCTGGGCATGACGGTGAGCGTCCACGTCGATGAAGTCGTGCCGAGTGCCGTGGAGCCTTGGGCGACCGATCCGCAGGTGGCGCGTTGAAGGACCGGGTGCGCCCCAGGCTGCCCGGTTTGGAACCATAGAGCGTATAGTTCACGACAGGATCGGGTGGTTGTCATGAAGATCAGGACTGGGTTCGACATTGCCTTCGAATCGGTTCAGCCGACGCCCATGATCCTCGCGTTGAGCGTGCATCCCTCACGGATGCCGGATGTGCTCACCCCGCATGTGATCAACTTCGATCCTCCGATCCCCTGGCAGGAATACCGAGACGACTTCGACAATATCTGCACCCGCATCGTCACGCCCCCCGGACGCCTCACGATCTCGGCCGATTTCGTGGTCCAGGATTCCGGCCTGCCCGACGTCTACGCCCCGCATGCGCAGCAGATCGAGGTCCAGAATCTCCCCCACGAGGTGCTCGTCTACCTCCTGGGGAGCCGCTACTGCGACACCGACAAGCTGTCCGAAACCGCGTGGTCGCTGTTCGGCGGAACGCCCATGGGCTGGGGTCGCGTCCAGGCGATCTGCGATTACGTCCATGACCGCATCCGATTCGACTACATGTGCGCCGACGCCACCCGAACCGCCTGGGACGGTTTCATGCAACGCCAGGGCGTCTGCCGCGATTTTGCGCATCTGGCCGTCGCGTTCTGCCGGTGCATGAACATCCCGGCGCGCTACTGCACCGGCTATCTCGGCGACATCGGCATTCCGCCCGTGCCCGATCCGATGGATTTCTCGGCCTGGTTCGAGGCTTATCTCGACGGCAATTGGTATACCTTTGACGCCCGCCACAACACGCCGCGCATCGGCCGGATCGTGATGGCGCGCGGCCGCGATGCCACCGACGTGGCGATCACCACCAACTTCGGCTACGCGCACCTCGCCCGCTTCGACGTTCACACCGACGAGGTGTTCTGAGCGTTCGGCCGCGCCGGTTGACCGGCGCGGCGAGCCGTCCGCTACTTGTCGAGATCCTGCGCCATCTTCAGGTGGTGCTCGAGCGCGGGCTGGGTCTTGCTCGCCCAGGCCTTCAATTCGGCGTTGTCGCCCCCTTGGGCGTAACGCTGGAACAGGTCGACGGCGTTCTTGTGCGCCGTCACCTGATCGGCGTGGTACTGCTTGGTGAAGGCGTCGCCCTGAAGCGCCTTGAGGCTGTCGAGCCGGGCCTGATGGGTGCTGTCCAGGGCGGTCGGTGCCGTCGCCTGGACCTTGCCCCCCTGGATCATCGCCTTCATCTCGGATGTCGTCTTCTCGTGGTCGGTGATCATCTGACGGGCATAGGCTTTGGTCGGCTCATCGCTGCGCTCGGCGGCCAGCCGGCTGCTCTCGATCTCGAACAGATCGCTGATCCCGGCCTGGGTCACGAAATCCGCCGTGGAAGGGCTCACGCCGATCAGCGCGTTGATGCCCGTCTTCTCGCCCACCGATTGGGCCAGGGCCGGTCCGGCCAGGAGCACAGCCACGGCGGCGGCGCCGACGATCTGTTTCATCACGATCTCCTTCCGATGCTGGATCTGACGCGTTCCCGCCGTCACGAATCCGAGAAAACGCATCCTCTCCGCGTGAACCGCGGCGCTGCGGCCCTGTTCCGAAGGGTCGGGGCAGGTGTCGATGGCCGACGGCTTCGACTTCACCACGAATGCAGGTTGTCGGGACGAAAAGCGTGTCGCCGCGCGTTGCACTCAGGCAAGCAGGAGAGACCGAGATGGATGCACGCCTCATCGCGATGAACAACGAGGCCAACCGGATCGCCTCCGAGCGGCTGCTGGAGCAGCTTCGGGACGAGGGATTGCGCTACCGGCTCTGGGTCACGGGCACGCCGAAGGGCGACACGGTGCATCTTCGGGTGACCCGTCCGTGTCCGGACATGCACCAGCGCATCGACAAGGTCCTGCGCGGGCGCGGACTGATCCTGGAGATTACCGAGACCTGACCCGAGCGGATCACACCGCGGAGGCCGGAGGCCGGAGGCGCGGCAGCGCCGCGTGCGTAGCCGCCGGGGTCCGACCAGGGGGCGTTCGACAGTGCCTTGGCCAGAAAGCCGATCAGCGCGGTCACCCGCGCAGGGCGCGGATCGCCCGGCGGAGTCACGAGGTGCAGATCGATCCGCGGCGGCGACCAGTCGGGCAGGACCCGCTCCAGGCGACCGTCGCGCAGGTCCTCCCAGATCATGAAATCCGGCTGGACCGCGAGGCCGAGCCCGGCCCGAAGGGCGGGCGCCAGGGCATCGGCGTTGTTGGCCCGCAAGGGACCGTTCGGCACCACCGCCGCCTCCCGACCGTCCGAAGCGACGAAGCGCCAGCGATCCGGCGTCGGCAGGTAGGCGTAGCCCAGGCACGCATGATCCGACAGGTCGTGCGGATGCGCCGGCCGCCCGGAGCGCGCGAGATAGGCGGGGGTTGCCACCAGCGAGCGGTGGACGGTGCATAGGCGCCGCGCCCGCAGCGACGAATCGGTCAGGGCCGCGATGCGCAGGCCGAGATCGAAGCCGCCGCCGACGAGGTCGACGATGTCATCGCTCAAGTGCAGATCGATGCTGAGGCCGGGGTAGCGACTCAGGAAGTCCGGCAGGCGCGGAGCCACGTGGAGCACGCCAAACGACATCGGCGCGGCGAGGCGCACCCGGCCGCGCATCTGCGCGGCGGCGTCCTGCGCCAGCGCTTCGGCCGCCTCGCCCTCCGCCAGGATGCGGGCCGCCGCATCCCGCGCCGAGGCCCCGGCCTCCGTCAGGGCGAGCTTGCGCGAGGTGCGATGAAACAGGCGTGCCCCGATCCGGGCTTCCAGGCGGGTGACGGCCTTCGAAACCGTGCCTTTGGCGATCCCGAGATCCGCGGCGGCGCGCCCGAACGATCCGGTCTCCACCACTTTGGCGAAGACGGCCCAGCCTTCGAAGTCAGGAAGCTTCATGGCGGTGTATTCCGAAACGATGCGTTTCCATCGTTTCCATTTCCGAACCGAAGGGCAAGGCGCATCTTCCGGTCATCGCAGCACGGCCGGGCTTCCGGTGCGGCGCTGCCCGCGAGGAGTTCGTCCCATGTCCCACACCGGCATCCATCATGTCACCGCGTTCTCTGGCGCCCCCGATCGCAACGTCGACTTCTACACCCGCGTGCTCGGCCTTCGCCTGGTGAAGAAGACCGTCAACTTCGACGATCCGGGCACCTACCATCTCTATTACGGCGACGAGACCGGCCGCCCGGGCACCATCCTGACCTTCTTCCCCATCGCCCACGCGGCACCCGGGCGGGTCGGCGTCGGCGAGACGCAGGAGACCGCGTTCCGAGTCCCGCGCGCCGCCATCGGCTGGTGGGCCCATCGCTTCATCGAGAAGGGCGTCACGCACGACACCGTGGCACAGGCCTTCGGCGATCCGATTCTGCGCTTTCGCGACCCGGACGGCATGATCCTGGCCCTGGTGGGAACCGACGCCCAGGAGGCCGGCGGGGTCTGGACCGGCGGCGAGGTTCCGGCCGAGCACGCCATCCGGGGCTTCCACGGGGTCACGCTTCTGCTCCGGGAGGCCGAGGCGACGGCGGCGATCCTGACCGGCGTGCTCGGTTTCCGCGAAGCCGGCCGCGACGGTCTGTCGATCCGCTATGGCACCGAAGCCGAGAACGGCGGCTTCGTCACCCTGCGGGTGGTGGGCGAATTCCTGCGCGGTCGCCAGGGCGCCGGCTCGGTCCACCACATCGCTTTCCGGGCCGCGGATGACGCGGAGCAGGCACGGATGGTGGAGACGCTGACCCGCTCGTACGGTCTCGGCGTCACCGAGCAGAAGGACCGTCAGTATTTCCGCTCGGTCTACTTCCGCGAGCCGGGCGGAGTGCTGTTCGAAATCGCCACCGATGGTCCCGGCTTTGCCATCGACGAGCCGGTGGCGTCGCTGGGCCAAGCCCTCATGCTCCCGCGTTTCCTTGAGCCGCACCGGGCGCAGATCGAGGGCCGCTTGGCCGAGAGGGCCTGATTCTATCCACCCGCCGGTTCCGTCACCGGGCGACGAAAACCCGGCGCCCGCTCCCAGAGTCGGGGCGGGCGCCGATTCTCAATCGCTTCAGCGAGGTTGTCATGACCAACCCATCCCTCACGCAGCCCGCCCTCGGCCTCGTCCATCGCTTCGCGCCAGCGACCGTTGCCGACGCACCGCCCCTGCTCCTGCTCCACGGGACGGGTGGCGACGAGAACGACCTCCTACCCCTTGGCCGGACGCTGGCGCCCGGAGCCGCCCTGCTCTCCCCGCGCGGCGCCGTCCTGGAGAACGGCATGCCGCGCTTCTTCCGGCGCTTGGCGGAGGGCGTGTTCGACGAAGCCGATCTCCGGCATCGGGCGGCGGATCTCGCTGCGTTCATCGCGGCGGCGCGCGCGGCCTACGGGCTCGCCGCCCCGGTGGCGGTCGGTTTCTCGAACGGCGCCAACATCGCCGCCGCCCTACTGCTGTTGTATCCCGACGTGCTGGCGGGAGCCGTCCTGCTGCGCCCGATGGTGCCGCTGACCCGGACCGATCCAGTCGATCTCGCGGGCAAACCGGTGCTCCTGCTCTCCGGAGCCGCCGACCCGATCGTTCCGGCGGCCAATGCCGGCGCGCTCGCCGAGCGGCTTCGCGCCGGCCGAGCCGCGGTCACGCACGAGATCCTGCCGAGCGGGCATGGCCTGACCCAGGCGGACGTGGAGCGCGCGGGGGCCTGGATCGCGGGGCTCGGCGCCTGAGCCATCCGAGCGGCCGCCCACCGGCAAGAATCGGATGGAGGGCCGCGGTTCAGGTCGATCTCCGCCGCGCCGAGCGGCGGGCATCGACCAGCGTGTAGGCGAGCGCGCCCGCGACCATCAGAGCAAGAACGTACCACGTCAGCGCGTAGACGAGGTGATTGTCCGGGAAGGCCACGATGGTCAGCCCGCCGACAGGCCAACCACCTGGGTTCGGCGTCGCATCGGCATCGACGAAATAGGGGGCCGCCTCATTGAGGCCCCGCGCCCGCGCGATCGCCGCGACATCGCGCGAATACCAGCGCCCGGCGCCGGCATCATTGCTGCGGAGGAAGCCCCCTCCGGGTTCGCTGAAGCGCAGGAGACCGATGACCGAGACCGGCGCATCGGTCTGCCCCTCGGCCCGCGTGGCCGGATCGCGCTTGTCCGGCGGGATGAAGCCGCGATTGATCAGAAGCGTCGTGCCGTCCGGGCGCAGCAGAGGCGTCATCACCCAGAAGCCGCCACCGAGTTCGGTCACGGCCTGAACCAGGGTTTCCCGGTCGTTCTGAAACCGTCCCGTGGCCTGAACCCGCCGGTACGCGTCCGTCTCGGACGTCAGACTGTTCCAGATCGCCGGACCCGGCGCCGCGACGGGCTCTGCGTGCACCCGGGCTTCGACCCGGGCGATCAGCGCGTGCTTCCAGGCGCGACGCTGAATCTGCCAGGTCCCGAGCGCCGCCAGGAGGCCGATCAAGACCAGTCCGACGACGCAGAGGGTGGCGAGCGCGACGCCGGAGCGCCGCGTCGCCGGTTTGCCGACGCGCATCAGCGCGTGTGCATGTGCATCGGCATCATGTTGGTGTTGAGGTGGTACATGACCCACAGGGAGCCCGCGAGGGTGATGATCACCAGCGTCAGGGTGAAGATCAGCGCCAGGATGGTCCAGCCGCCTTCGGACTTCGTGTTCATGTGGAGGAAGTAGATCATGTGGACCACGATCTGCGCCACCGCGAAGCCCATGATGACGATGCCGGTGATCTGGTTGTTGCCGATCACGTTGCTCATCACGAGGATGAACGGGATTGCCGTCAGGATGACCGACAGCACGAAGCCGGTCATGTAATCCTTGAACGAACCGTGGCTGCCGGCATCGGCATGGCCATGTGCATGCCCGTGGTCGTCGTGTCCTGCCTTCGTCGCGGCGCTCATTGCAGGACTCCCATCAGGTACACGAAGGTGAACACGCCGATCCAGATCACGTCGAGGAAGTGCCAGAACATGCTGAGGCAGAGCAGCCGACGCTTGTTCTCGGGTACCAGCCCGCGCTTGTGGACCTGCGCCATCAGCGTCACCAGCCAGACGATACCGAGGCTGACGTGCAGGCCGTGGGTGCCGACCAGGGTGAAGAAGGCCGACAGGAAGGCGCTGCGCTGGGGCGTGGCGCCCTCGTGGATCAGGTGGTGGAACTCGTAGAGTTCGAGGCCCACGAAGGCGAGGCCGAACAGGCCGGTGACGGCCAGCCAGATCTGCACCCGGCTGAGGTCGCCCTTCTCCATCTCCAGCATGGCGAAGCCGTAGGTGATGGACGAGAACAGCAGCATCGACGTGTTCAGCGCCACCAGCGGCAGGTCGAACAGATCCTTCGGCGACGGGCCGGCCGCGTAGTTGCGCCCCACCACCGCGTAGGTGGCGAACAGGGCCGCGAAGATGAGGCAGTCGCTCATCAGGTAGAGCCAGAAGCCGAGCATCGTGCTCCCTTCCGGGTGATGCTCGCCCTTGGCGTCGTAGAAGTCCGTCGGGTCGACCGCCTTGATCGCGACCGACGGGCTTCGTCCCGACTCGAAGTTCATGGCAGCGGAAGCTTGGGTTGCCATGGTCTCAGACGTGCTCCGCCAACAGGGCTGTCCGCTGGGCTTCGGTCCGGACGACCTCGTCGGCCGGGATATAGAAGTCGCGGTTGTAGTTGAAGGTGTGGCCGATCGCGACCACCGCGATCGCCGCGAAGCTGAAGGCGGCGAGCCACCAGATGTACCAGATCATCGCGAAGGCGAAGATGATGCTCAGCACGCCGAGGATCAGGCCAGCCGCGGTGTTCTTGGGCATGTGGATCGGCTTGAAGCCCTGGAGCGGACGCGCATAGCCGCGCTTCTTCATGTCCCACCACGCGTCGTGATCGTGGATCACCGGCGTGAAGGCGAAGTTGTAGTCCGGCGGCGGCGACGAGGTCGCCCATTCCAGGGTCCGGCCGCCCCACGGATCGCCGGTCGTATCCCGCAGCTGGTCACGCCGGATGACGCTGACCACCAGGGTGATGATGAACGAGGCGATGCCGCACAGGATCAGAAGGGCGCCAAACGCTGCAATCACGAACCAGATCTGAAGCGAGGGATCGTCGAAGTGCTGGACGCGACGGGTGACGCCCATCAGGCCGAGCACGTAGAGCGGCATGAAGGCGACCCAGAAGCCGGTCAGCCAGAACCAGAACGACATCTTCCCCCAGAACGGATCGAGCTTGAAGCCGAAGGCCTTGGGGAACCAGTAGGTGATGCCGGCCAGCATGCCGAACAGCACGCCGCCGATGATGACGTTGTGGAAGTGGGCGATCAGGAACAGCGAGTTGTGCAGCACGAAGTCGGCCGGGGGCACGGCGAGCAGCACGCCGGTCATGCCGCCGATGACGAAGGTCACCATGAAGCCGATCGTCCAGAGCATCGGCACCTCGAAGCGGATGCGGCCCTTGTACATGGTGAACAGCCAGTTGAAGATCTTCGCCCCCGTGGGGATCGAGATGATCATCGTGGTGATGCCGAAGAACGAGTTCACGCTGGCGCCCGAGCCCATCGTGAAGAAGTGGTGCAGCCACACGAGGTAGGACAGGATCGTGATCACGACGGTCGCGTAGACCATCGAGGCGTAACCGAAGAGGCGCTTGCTCGAGAAGGTCGAGACGATCTCCGAGAATACGCCGAAGGCCGGCAGGATGAGGATGTACACCTCCGGGTGGCCCCAGATCCACACCAGGTTCACGTACATCATCGGGTTGCCCCCGAGGTCGTTCGAGAAGAAGTGCGTGCCGACGTAGCGATCAAGCGACAGCAGCGCGAGAACGGCCGTCAGGATGGGGAAGGCGGCGACGATGAGAATGTTGGTGCAGAGCGAGGTCCAGGTGAAGACCGGCATCTTCATCATGGTCATGCCGGGGGCCCGCATCTTCACGATGGTGGCGATCAGGTTGATGCCGGACAGCAACGTCCCGATGCCGGCGATCTGCAGCGCCCAGATGTAATAGTCGACGCCGACGCCCGGACTCATGGCGGGGCCGGAGAGCGGCGGATAGGCCAGCCAGCCGGTGCGGGCGAACTCGCCGACGAACAGCGAGGCCATCACCGTCACGGCGCCCGCCACCGTCATCCAGAAGCTGAAGTTGTTGAGGAACGGAAAGGCCACGTCGCGGGCGCCGATCTGCAGCGGCACTACGAAGTTCATCAGGCCCGTCACCAGCGGCATCGCCACGAAGAAGATCATGATCACGCCGTGGGCGGTGAAGATCTGATCGTAGTGGTGCGGCGGCAGGTAGCCCTCGTTCGGACCGAACGCCATCGCCTGCTGGGCGCGCATCATAAGCGCGTCGGCAAAGCCACGCAGGAGCATCACCAGCGCCAGCACGATGTACATGATGCCGATCTTCTTGTGATCGACGGAGGTGAACCAGTCGCGCCAAAGGATACCCCAGAGGCGGAAATACGTCAGGGCGCCGAGCACGGCGACGCCGCCGATGCCGACCATCACGAAGGTGATCAGGAGGATCGGCTCATGAAGCGGCACGGCATCGAGCGTCAGGCGCCCGAACAGGAGCTTCTGGAGATCCGGATTGGAGAACATGGGACCTACTCGTCAGAGGAGTGTGCCGAATGGAGGGGCGGGCGACAGAAGCGTCCGCGATTAGCGATTCAGTTGGCCGGGCGCGATCGAGTCCGAGCCCTTCGAATCCGAGCCCTTCGAATCCTTGCCGTCGCCCGCTGGGCCGGCTTGGCCCTGGTGAGCGCCGTGGTCAGGTCCAGAATGATCGTGTCCGGAATGTTCCGGTGCCGAACCCGGCTTCACCTCGGGCGCGATGCTCTTCGGCTTCATGCCTTCGGGCTGCTCCGGGCTGTGCGACTCACGACCCGAGCCGCCGACGGTGGCGGCGGGAGCCTCCACGCCCTGCTCGGCGTAGCGATTGTCGTATTCGAGCCGCTCGCGATTGGCGTGGCTCTCCTTGCCGGCGCCGCCCATGGCGTCGATGTGCATCATCTCGTTCATGCACATCTTGCCGGGAATGGCACACATGTTGAGCACCGCGCTGTAGAGGCCGTTCTCGACAGAGGAGAAGTAGCGGACGGGCTCGCGCTCGCTCGGCTTCTCCAGTTCAATGTAGGACTGGCGGGTGAGCGATTGGCCCTCCGCCTTCACCTTGGCGACCCAGGCGTCGAACCCGGCCTGGTCGAGGCCATGGAACTTGAAGTTCATCCGCGAGAAGCCCGAGCCGCTGTAGTTGGCCGAAAGACCTTCATACACACCGGCCTTGTTGATCACCGCGTGCAACTTGGTCTCCATGCCGGCCATGGCGTAGATCTGACCGGCGAGAGCGGGAACGAAGAACGAATTCATCACGGTGGCTGAGGTGATCTTGAAGGAGATCGGCACGTCGACCGGTGCGGCCAGTTCGTTGACGGTGGCGATACCCTGATCTGGGTAGAAGAACAGCCATTTCCAATCGAGTGCGACGACCTCGACCGTCAGCGGCTTGACCCCCGCCGGCAGCGGGCGGTCCGCGTCGAGCCGGCTCAGGGGCCGGTAGGGATCGAGGGTGTGGGTGCTGATCCAGGTCAGCGCTCCGAGCGCGATCACGATCACCAGCGGGGCGGACCAGATCAGCACTTCGAGCTGGGTCGAGTGATGCCAGTCGGGATCGTACTCGGCGTCCTTGTTCGAGATGCGGTAGCGCCAAGCGAACAGCAGCGTGAAGGCGATCACCGGAATGATGATCAGCAGCATCAGGCCGGTGGAGGCCAGGATCAGGTCGCGCTGGCGCGCGGCGATGTCACCGGACGGCTGCATCAGAACCATGTTGCAGCCGGAGAGCAGGCCGAACAGCGGAAGGAGGACGAGCGTGCGAAGGATTTTGACGGGCATGGATTTGACGGGCATGGACTCGTCTGGCGCGATCTCGGAGGAGCACCTTCCCGTTCCCCCCTGGGACGGGAGGACGGAAGCGCTGCGTCTCACTGCGCCGCAACACAGGGCTCTGACAAGTCGCGCGTGGCGCGTCTGATCAGCGCTGCGCTCATGGCGGTTGTAAGTTAAGCTGTGCTAAGGGATTTTTTCCGTGGGAAACCGAGTCGTGCCTTTTGGTCGCGGCGTTCCCGGTGGAGCGCGTCACGCCGTGCTTTGACGCAGACGAATCACGCGGCGTAAACGTAGTCCAAACCCCTTCGGCCCCCGCGCGCTTTCCGGCGCCCGATCCGGCCCCGAACGCATGAAGCGAGCCCGGTCCTCTCGATGAGCGCAGAATACGCAGTGCCGTCCTCGTCGTCGCTGGAACGCGACGCCCACGAGGCTTCCAGCGACCACACGGTCGCGCCGGGCGAAATCGCCATCGGAGTCGTGATCGGCCGCGCCGCCGAGTATTTCGACTTCTTCGTCTTCGGCATCGCCTCGGTGCTGATCTTTCCCGGCGTGTTCTTCCCCTTCGCCGACCCGCTGACCGGCACCCTCTACGCCTTCGCGCTGTTCGCCCTGGCCTTCATCGCCCGCCCGATCGGATCGGTGATCTTCATGGAGATCGACCGGCGCCACGGGCGTGCCGCCAAGCTGACGATCGCGTTGTTCCTCCTCGGTGGGTCGACCATGGCGATCGGCTTCCTGCCGAACTACCATCAGGTCGGCGCCCTCTCGATCTGGATTCTCGCAGCCCTCCGCTTCGGGCAGGGGCTGGCCCTCGGCGGCGCCTGGGACGGTCTGGCCTCGCTCCTGGCCCTCAACGCACCCGAGAAGCAGCGCGGCTGGTACGCGATGATCCCGCAGCTCGGCGCCCCCGTGGGCTTCATGCTGGCGAGCGCGCTGTTCGCGTTCTTCGTCGGAAATCTCAGCACCGAGGACTTCCTGGACTGGGGCTGGCGCTACCCCTTCTTCGTGGCCTTCGCCATCAACGTGGTGGCGCTGTTCGCCCGCCTCCGCCTCGTCGCCACCGAGGAATTCTCGCGCATGCTTCAGATGCGCGAGCTGGAGCCGACGCCGGTGCTGGAGCTGCTGCGCACCCATGGACGCTTCGTGCTGATCGGCGCCGTGGTCCCGCTGGCGAGCTTCGCCCTGTTCCATCTCGTGACGGTGTTCCCGATCAGCTGGATTCACCTGTTCACCGCGCGCTCGGCCAGCGAGTTCCTGCTGGTGCAGTGCTCCGGGGCGTTCCTGGCGGCCGGCACCATCGTGGTCTCGGGCATCATGGCCGATCGCATCGGCCGGCGGACCACGGTCGGCATCGCGGCCGCCCTGATCGCCGTGTTCGCGGTGGCCAGCATCATCGCCCCCATCGTGTTCGGCGACAGCGAACTCGGCCAGACCGTCTACGTCCTGATCGGGTTCGGCCTGCTCGGCTTCTCCTATGGCCAGACCTCCGGCTCGGTGACGGCCAATCTCGGTTCGCGCTTCCGCTACACCGGCGCCGCCCTGACCTCGGATCTCGCCTGGCTGATCGGCGCCGGATTCGCGCCCCTGGTGGCCCTCGGCGTGTCGAGCCGCTTCGGTCTGTCCTGGGTCGGCGTCTACCTGCTGTCCGGCGCCGTCGCGACCCTGTGCGCCCTCGCCTTCAACCGGCGTGAGACCGCCCGCCTCTGAGGCGAGCCGGCCCGTGACCCCGACGAAGCCCCGCCCGGCCCCCGCGCCGGCGGGGTTTTTTCCTATGCGATTGCCGAGGCATAGCCCGCGTGGTCCCGCATGAGCGAGCCGTGCCGCTTCTTCCCGCCCTGTGGCCCGGTGGTGGCCCGGGTCGACGGTGCGGTCACGCGCGCCACCGGGATTCCCTACGCGCAGGCCGCGCGCTTCGCCCTTCCCGAGCCGGTGCCGGACTGGACCGAGCCGTTTCAGGCTACCGAATGGGCCCCGGCCTGCCCGCAGGTCGCGATCCCGTTCCTTGAGGAGGCCCTCGGCGGCGCTCTCGGCACGCTCACCCAGGACGAGGCGTGCCAGCGCCTCTCGATCACCTGCCCGGTCGATCGCGGCGCCCAGGAGCGCCTGCCCGTCATGGTCTGGATTCATGGCGGCTCCTACATCTGTGGCGCCGGCGATGCGCCCTGCGGCGACCCGGCGCGACTGGCGGCCGAGCAGCGGGTCATCGTCGTCACGGTGACCTATCGGCTCGGCCTGTTCGGCTATCTCGGGGATGACGCGGGCCGCCCGGCCAATCTCGGCCTGCTCGATCAGATCGCCGCCTTCCGCTGGGTTCGACGCAACATCGCGGCCTTCGGCGGCGACCCCGAGGCGGTCACGGCCTTCGGGCAATCCGCCGGCGGAGACGCGGTGGCGCACCTGATGGCGACCGAGGAGGCCGGGACGCTGTTTCGCCGCGCCATCATCCAGAGCGCGCCGCTGGGCATCCGCCATCGCCGCCGGCGCATGAACGCCGCCATGGCACAGGTGCCGGTCACGCGCGCCATGACGACTGCGCAGGTGCTCGCGCGCCAGGGCCGCGTCGCGGCACGGGCGAGGTGGTTCGGCCTCGCGGGCTTCATGCCGTTCGGAACCCAGTACGGCCATGCCCCCCTGCCCCCGGAATCCGGGATGGCGGCGGCCTGGGACCGGGCAGCGCCGCAGGTCGACCTGCTGATCGGCTACACGGCCGAAGAAGGCCGCTTCTTCCTGCCCACGATTCCGGTGTTGCAGCCGTGGCTGCGCCTGCCCGGGATCGGCAGGCTGCTGGCACGCGGTCTGGTGGGCTTCATCACCCACACGGTCTATGCGGAGGCCGTGCGCCGCTTCGCCCGGCGCCACGCCCGGGCCGGCGGCCGGGTCCATCGCTACACTCTCGACTGGCGCGCGCCCGGCAATCCCTTCGGCGCCGCCCACGCCATCGAATTGCCCCTCCTGTTCGGATCGGAAACGGTCTGGCGCGACGCCGCCTACCTCGCCGGCGCATCCTGGCCCGAGATCGACCGCGCCGGTCGCGATCTGCGCGCACTCTGGGCGGCATTCGCTCGCGGCCAAACCCTTCCCGAGCGTGGGTGCATCGACGGTCTCATCCGCTACCGGAAGATCTGAACCGGTTTTCGATGGAACAACCGGCGGAATCCGCCGGTCGACATTCGACGGCCGAAGCACTAGCCCGGCCTTCGTCGCAAATCAGGGACCGGCATTCGTGGCCAAGCTGATCTACACCCGCCTCGAAGACCATCCGCGCGAAACCTACGTCATCACCAGCGGAGCCCTGATCGTCGGGCGGGTCGATTGCATCAGCGACGATCCGGCGCCGGCCGCGCAATGGACCTGGGGTCTGCACCTCGACATCGGCGCGGCCCCGTTCCGGCGCGGCGCCACCGTGGCTTCCCGCGACGCTGCCATCGCGGCCCTCGACGCGGCCTGGGGCGAGTGGAAACTGTGGGCAGGGCTTCGGGATGCCGAACCGAGCGAGGCGCCGGAGCCGGTCGCGGTGACCAATCCGGGTGCGCGGGTGCTGCGATAGCCGGAAAGCTGTCGTACCCACGGGGTCGGTCTGAGATTTCGGCGGCCGGCGTGCTATCCAGAGCCATGCCTCGCTGGTTCTTCCTCCTGTTCGCCTGCGCCCTCGCGCTGTCCGTCGTCGGCGGCGTTCTGATCTTCCTGCGCTCCCCGATCCCGATCGAGCAGCGCGCGAACTGACTCCCGGCGCCGCGGTTCGCCGCACCTCATATCGCGGCCCTGCGCCGCGTCGCGCATATGGATACGGAACCGCCTGGGGGCGGCGCAGCCCGGACGCGCTCCGTCGATTCTGACGATGAGACCGTGTCGCGATCACCCGGCGCGCGTGGTTGCCCGCGACACGATCTCCATCGATTCGTGTCCACGCGCAGGGCGGCGCGTGGACCCAAGCCGCAGATCTCAGGCGTGGAAGACGCCATCGCCGACGACCGGCTGACGCCCCTCGGCGGCTCCGAACTCCAGGAAATGCTGAAGCGGATTGAAGCCGGCCGCGGCGACATCGGGATTGGCGGCCAGGTACCCCTGCGTGTCGAAGCCGGCGGAGGGATCGCGGCCCTCCTTCCAGCCGAAAGCGAGGTAGTGTTCGAGCGGGTTGATCCCTGCGGCGGCCACATCCTGGTACGCCGTCAGGTACCCCGTGGTGTCGAAGAACGCATTCGGGTTCCGCCCTTCCTGCCAGCCGAAGGCGGCGAAATGCACCTCGGGATCGGTGCCGGCCTGGAAGACGTCCGGGTTCTGGCTGAAGTAGAACAGATCGTCGACGAGAGCATTGCCGTCGCCCTGCACGACCTTCCCGTTCGTGAACTCGAACACTTCGACGTTCTTGATGGTATCGAGCCCCGATGCCGTGGTGATCGTGCTCAGAACGCCGGCCGACGACACGGCGTCGCCGCTCGGAAGCGCATAGTCGAACACGGCGGTGTCGGCCCCTTGAGCGCCGTCGAGGATGTTGGTCCCCGTTCCCCCGGCGAGCCGGTCATCGCCGAAGTCGCCGAACAGGGTATCGTCGCCCGCCGCACCCACGAGGGTGTCGTTGCCCAGATCGCCATCGACGAGGTCGTCGCCGTCGCCGCCATCGAGAGAATCGTCGTCATCGCCACCGGCGACAAAGTCATTGCCGGCTTCACCGAAGACTTGATCCCGGCCCGCTTCGCCGACGAGGAAGTCGTTGCCGGCAGCACCGTAGAGGATGTCGTCGCCCGGATTGCCGGCAGCATAATCGTCGCCGTCTTCGGTGTAGATCGTATCGTTGCCGGCTTCACCGATGATCTGATCGGCGCCGGCTCCACCACGGATCAGATCGTCCCCGGTACCGCCCGCGATGAAGTCCAGATCGGCACCGCCCGTGATCGTATCGTTGCCGTCCTGACCGTCGATCCTGTTGAACCCGCCGGGGTCCGAGAGGGTATCGTTTCCAAGGAGACCGAGGATGATGTCGTCGTCAGTCGTACCGGTCAGAACATCATTGCCATTCGTTCCCGAGATCGATGCCATAGTATCCTCCATGATTGATTTTTTGGGGCGGTGAACGGTTCCACGCACAGGCCTGCGCCCGTGCTCAGATCAGATCGGCACGCGATAGGTTGCTGTATGATAGACCCCTGTGCGAATGCAGCACAGTTTGCCGCACTGCATCAGAAGAGAATAAATCTTTCACACGACAACTGCAGCTTACGGCTAACCGGGAGTCGTTCGACTTGTTCACCGGCCCCGTGTCGAACTTCGCTGGAGCGTTGTGCCGCGCCAAACCGGCGCGTGCGGCGGCTGGCGTGGGATGCAATCCGGCGGGGCGGCGCAGACCTGGCCGTGAGCGCGGTTCTGAACGCTGAAGCGAGGGGGCGAAGGCCGAGCTGGTACGGACAAAGCGGCCGTCGACCGGATCACCGCTTGCTCAGGCCGCCCGACCCCGGGCACGCCCCGACGTCCGCGCCGGCGCACCATCGACAACCTGGACTGTCGCGCGGCCGGCCGGGCACAGGGTCCTTGCCGATCCGTGTGGCGCAGGTCCCGGCTGCTCGCATATCAGGCGTCGCGACAGGACCGGCGGGCGTGAGCCGCACACCAGTTCGGGTTGCCGCGAAGAAATCGCTCAAGTCGTCGTGACGGAAGGGAATGTGGTGAGCGCGCTGGGACTCGAACCCAGGACCTACAGATTAAAAGTCCGTTGCTCTACCAACTGAGCTACGCGCTCGCGTCCGAAGGGGCGATGCGGCCCTCTCGGGGGCCGGGCCGTTTCGGACGGCGTGGCTCGCAATAGGGGGTCGGCGGTATGGGGTCAACCGGCTTTGCGGTTGGGCCAGGGGACGGGTGAGGCGGCAGGCCCGGAACGGACCGTCAGGCCGCGGCGCGCTCGGCCTCCGCCCGGGCCCAGGCGGCGCGGGTCTCGTCACAGAAGTCGGCGAGCCGCCCCTGCACGATGGCGGCACGCATCCCCGCCATCAGGTCCTGATAGTAGGACAGGTTGTTCCAGGTCAGCAGCATCATGCCCAGGATCTCGTCGCTGCGCACGAGGTGATGGAGATAGGCGCGGGAATAGTCGCGGGCGGCCGGGCAGGTCGAGGCCTCGTCCAGCGGCCGGGTGTCCTCGCCGTGGCGGGCGTTGCGCAGGTTGATGCGGCCGTGGCGGGTATAGGCCAGGCCGTGGCGGCCGGCGCGGGTCGGCATCACGCAGTCGAACATGTCGATGCCGCGCATCACCGAGCGCATCAGGTCGTCGGGGGTGCCGACGCCCATGAGGTAGCGCGGCTTGTCCGCCGGGAGGTGCGGCTCCACCGTCTCGATCATGGCCAGCATCACCGCCTGCGGTTCACCCACCGCGAGGCCCCCGATGGCGTAGCCCTTCAGGTCGAGGTCGACGAGGGCACGGGCGCTCTCGACACGCAGGTCGGGCAGGTCGCCCCCCTGGACGATGCCGAACATCGCCTTGCCGGGCTGCTCGCCGAAGGCGACGCGGCAGCGCTCGGCCCAGCGCAGCGACAGGTGCATCGCCTTCTCGATGGTGTCGCGCTCGGCCGGCAGGCGGACGCATTCGTCGAGCTGCATCTGGATGTCCGAGCCGAGCAGGCCCTGGATCTCGATCGAGCGTTCGGGGCTCATGTGGTGGGTCGAGCCGTCGACATGCGAGCGGAAGGTCACGCCCTGCTCGTCGAGCTTGCGCAGGGCCGAGAGCGACATGACCTGGAAGCCGCCGGAATCGGTGAGGATCGGGTGCGGCCAGTTCATGAAATGGTGTAGGCCGCCGAGCCGCGCCATGCGCTCGGGGCCGGGGCGCAGCATCAGGTGGTAGGTGTTGCCCAGCACCACGTCGGCGCCGAGGTCGCGGACCTGTCCGGGATACATCGCCTTGACGGTGGCGGCCGTGCCGACCGGCATGAAGGCGGGCGTCCGGATGATCCCGCGCGGCATCGCGATCGCGCCCGTGCGCGCCGCGCCGTCGGTGGCGTCGACCCGGAACGTGAAGTCGCTCGGAAGGGTTTCGGGCACGGGGCGTGTGGCAGGCTCGGACATGGGCGCCGTCTTAGCACCGGTTTTCCGGCTCGGCACGTCCTCCCCCGCGCCTTCCCTCGTGTCAGTCCCGCGCCGGAAACAGCAGGCTCGAATCGCCGTAGGAATAGAAGCGATAGCCGGACGCGATGGCGTGGGCATAGGTGGCCCGCATGGTTTCGAGCCCCGAGAAGGCCGAGACCAGCATGAACAGGGTCGAGCGCGGCAGGTGGAAGTTGGTCATCAGCGCATCGACGGCGCGGATGCGGGTGCCCGGCGTGATGAAGATCTCGGTCGGTCCCGCGAAGGCGTGAAGCCGTCCCTCGGAATCGGCCGCACTCTCCAGGAGGCGCAGGGCGGTTGTGCCGACGGCCACGACGCGGCCGCCGCCCGCCCGCACGGCGTTCAGGGCCTCGGCGGTGGCGGCGTCGAGGCGGCCGATCTCCGTATGCATGCGGTGGTCGTCGGTGTCGTCGGCCTTTACCGGCAGGAAGGTGCCGGCGCCCACATGCAGGGTCACGGTGTGGCGGGCGATGCCGGCGGCATCGAGGTCGGCCAGGAGCGCGTCGGAGAAGTGCAGGCCGGCGGTCGGGGCCGCCACCGCGCCGGGCTCGCGGGCATAGACGGTCTGGTAGTCGGTGGCGTCCCGCGCGTCGGTGGGCCGCTTGCCGGCGATGTAGGGCGGGAGCGGCAGGTCGCCGATCCGCGCGATGGCCTCGTCGAGGGCGGGGCCGGCCAGATCGAAGCGCAGGGTGATCTCGCCCCCCTCCCCCTTGGCCGCGATGGTCGCGTCGAGGCCGCCGAGATCGCAGGGCTCGCTCGCCCCGTGCCGGCCGAAGCTGACCCGGTCGCCGGCGGCGAGGCGCTTGCCCGGCCGGGCGAAGGCACGCCAGGTGTCCCCCGCCTCGCGCAGGTGCAGCATCGCCTCCATGCGCAGGCCCGGCGCACCCGGCCGGTGACGCAGGCCCGCGAGGCGGGCCGGGATCACCCGGGTGTCGTTGAAGACCAGGGCGTCGCCCGGCCGCAGGAGCTGCGCCAGGTCCCGCACCTTGCGGTCTTCGAGGGCGTCGCCGGGGCGCACCACCAGGAGGCGGCCGGCATCGCGGGGGACCGGCGGGCGCAGGGCGATGCTCGCCTCGGGCAGCTCGAAATCGAAGAGGTCGACGCGCATGGCCCGCCAACAGCACGGTTTGGCGGCGCGGATCAATGGGGTCACGCGTGGTCGGGCGCCACCGGCGGAACCGGCGCGGGCCCGACCTGTTCAGACGAGAGCCGCCCGCGCCGGGCGTCCGTACCGACACTTTCCACACCGCCCCTTTCCACACCGAGACCTGAGGAGACCCGACAGGATGGCCTGGTTTGCCGTGAGCCCCCGCGATCCCGCCGACCCGCGCTGGCCCTTGCCGGATCGGGCGAGCATCACCCTCAAGGCGGAGGATGCCGAGGAGGCGCGGGCGAAATTTCTGGAGGCCTATCCGAGCCGCCCGTTCGGCACCCCCTCCTCACCGGTCCCGGATGCGGGCGATGCCGGCTTCGCCCAAGATCCGGACGCGCTCACCGTCGCGCCGACAAGCGTGCCGCCCTCTCCGTGAAATTCGCTGTCCGGCCGCTGGATCAGTCCGGCGGCTGTTCGCACCGGAAACGCCCTTTTCGACCCTGACGTCCACGCTCGCCATTCGGAGCCCCCATGACCGACGCGCACAGAAGCGACGATATCCGGTCCGATGCCATCCGGGCCAAGATCACGGCCCGGCGCACGACGCTCGACGGGGAGCTTGTGGATTACTGGACGCGGGAAGCCCTGCGCCTGGACACCCTGGCCGCCGGCGCGCGCTGGAACTGGATGGTCCGGAGCTATCAGCGCAAGGCCGAGCGCGCCCGGGCGCAGGGGGCGGTCTTCGCGGCCCGCGAAGCGGCTCGCGCCAAGGCACCGGATCTGGACGAACCGGGTCCCGCCGATTCCGGCACGGCATAGCCCCGGCTCAATCGTACAGGTGCGGGTTCAACCTTTGCCGTGGCCTTGGCGTGGCCACGGGCGCTAAGGCCTCCGCACCGGGCGGCCGCGCCGCATCCGGCTCAAGACCGGACACCGTCATGGACCGCACCCAGAAAGCCGCCCTCTTGAGCGCCGGCGTCGGCGCCCTGGTGATGGGCCTCAAATTCGCTGCCTACTGGGTGACCGGCAGCCTCGCACTCTATTCCGATGCCCTGGAGAGCATCATCAACGTGGTGGCGGCGGTGTTCGCCCTGGTCGCGCTTCGGGTTGCGGCCCGCCCGGCCGACGACGATCACCCCTACGGCCACCACAAGGCCGAGTATTTCTCGGCGGTGATCGAGGGCGCGCTGATCATCGTGGCGGCGCTCCTGATCCTGCGGGAGGCCTTCTTCGGCCTGCTCGACCCCAAGATGCTGGACGCGCCGGCCATCGGCCTCGCGGTCAACCTCGTGGCGACCGCGATCAACGGCGTTTGGGCGATGACGCTGCTGCGCCGGGGCCGCGCCTGGCGCTCGCCGGCCCTGGTGGCGGATGCCCGCCACGTGATGGCCGACGTGGTCACCTCGGCGGGCGTGCTCGTCGGTGTCGCCCTGGTGACGGTGACCGGATACGCCATCCTCGACCCGCTGATCGCCGGCCTCGTCGCCCTCAACATCCTGTGGTCGGGCTGGGGCATGATCCGCGATTCGGTCAGCGGCCTGATGGACAAGGCCGCGCCCACCGAGATGGTGGCGCAGATCCGCGAACTGATCTCGCTCCACAGCACCGGTGCCCTGGAGGCGCACGACGTCCGCACCCGCCATGCCGGGCAGGCGACCTTCATCGATTTCCACCTCGTGGTGCCGGGCGCGATGACGGTGCAGGATTCGCACGCCATCTGCGACCGCCTGGAGGCCGCGATCGAGAGCGCCATCGAGGGCTCCGTCGTCGTCATCCACGTGGAGCCGGGGGAGCACGCCAAGGGCCGGGGCGTGCCGGTGATCTAATCCGCCGCGACCGTTGGGCCGAAGATCGCCTCGAAGGCGGCGCGGAGCTGCATGTCCACCTCGGGCATCGAGACGAGATGGCCGAGATCGACCAGGCTGGTGACGCCGTGCCCGGCGATGCCGCAGGGCACGATGCCGGTGAAGTGCGACAGGTCCGGCTCCACGTTAAGGCTGATGCCGTGGAAGCTCACCCAGCGTCGGACCCGGATGCCGATGGCGGCGACCTTGTCCTCCACGCCCGCCCCCTTTTCGGGACGCCGGACCCAGACGCCGACCCGATCCTCCCGCCGCTCGCCGCGCACGTTGAAGGCCTCCAGGGTGGCGATGATCCAGGCCTCCAGGGCGGCCACGTAGGCCCGCAGGTCCCGGCGGCGCCGGTTGAGGTCGAGCATCACGTAGGCCACCCGCTGACCCGGCCCGTGATAGGTGTACTGCCCGCCCCGCCCGGTGCGGTGTACCGGAAAGCGGTCCGGCTCGACGAGGTCGGAAGCCCGCGCCGAGGTGCCCGCCGTGTAGAGGGGGGGATGTTCGAGCAGCCAGACCAGCTCCGAAGCGCGGCCCGCCGCGATCGCCTCGGCTCGCTCCTCCATGGCCGCCACCGCGTCACCGTAGGGCACCGGGGTGTCGCTGATCCGCCACGCCACGGGCGCGCCGTCCGAAAGGGCGTGGAAATCCCCCGCGGGAAGCGCCAGACGGGGCGCGATTAGGGTTTCGTTTACCAAGATTTCACCATCGCGCAGGGAAGGTGGAGGGAAGGGCCGAACCACGGGTTGGGCCGGCCCGGAACGAAGGACGGATCGCGTGGCGGTGTTCGAAGACCTGAAGGTCGACCTGACGGTGGTGCTCGGGCGCAGTCACATGCCGTTGCACATGCTCCTGCGCATGGGCCGCGGTGCGGTGATCGAACTCGAAGCCACCGAGTCCGATATGGTCGAGATTCTCGCCAACGACCACCCGATCGCGCGCGGACAGATCGTGGTGACCGGCAACCGCATCTCCGTCGAGATCACCGAACTGATCCGCAAGGCCGACGTGGTGCGCCTGCCCGGCGTCACCATCGGCCAGGGCGCCGTGCCGGTCCTGGACGGCGGCGTCGATTTCCTCTGATCCCGCCACCGTGACGCTTGTCGGACGGAAATCCGTCTGTTATTGGCTGCGCCGCGCCCCGAGAGATCGGTCGCCGCAGCCCACCAGAGCCCACCGCTACGGCGCGATGGTCCTCCGGGCCCGGTGACGGAACGGTGCGTTGACGATGCGGCCATGGCGGAATTGGTAGACGCGCTAGCTTGAGGTGCTAGTCCTGCAAGGGGTGGAGGTTCGAGTCCTCTTGGCCGCACCAACTCTTTCGATCGACGACGACGAAGAGTTGGTGCATCGCGGTTCGATCAGGGTTGCCGGGTTCTCGTAGAACCGCACCCCGAACCCAATCTAATCCACACAGAAGTGACTTGAGTGCTCCGGCCGGTTGCGCAGGCGCGGGTCCAGCGTTCGAGCGACGGGTGGGCTCGCCTATCCTGCGCCTCATGGCGGCTGCCACAACGCCCGGCGGCGACATGTCGGTTGTCCTTGATCTGCCCGTCGGATTCGGCGTTGTCTGTTCGCATGTCGCGTCGAGGCACGGCCGACCTTACAACCGGGAACGTTCGATGACCCGCTTCTCTCGCCTAGCCCTGTTGATGGTCGCGGTCGCAGGCCCGATCGGCCTCGCCATTCCGGCCATGGCCCAGAGTCCGGCCAAGGACTACCTGTTCCAGGAACAGCGCTTCAGTCGCGCCTGCCGCCCGCCGCTGAAATACGCGGCCGGCGCCTGCGTGCGCCGCTGCCCGGCCGGCTACGAGGATATGGGACGGACCTGCCGCCAGCGCAGCATGCGCGGCGGCAGCGCGCGCTAGTCGGCCACTGGCCGCCGACACAGCGTCAGGCGACCGGATCGAGGGCCCGAGCCGGATCTTCCTCCGGATCGGCCAGCGCCACGGCGATCTCGAACAGCAGAAGATCGATCAGCCGCCGCATCATCGGCGTCCCGGACTTGTCGATGACCGCCCGCGCCGCGATGAACTGGACCGCCAGGGCATCGAGCGCCTGTTCGGCCTCCGAGTGGGCGGTCGGGCCGGCGCCGGTCTCGCTCGGCATGAACGAGTCCAGGATCGTCTGATCCAGACTCGTCGAATCCGTCAATCGTTGCCCCATGGTGGTCGGTCCTTCGAGAGCGCGCGTCAGGCGGCGAGATAGGGATAATCGGGAGCCAGGACGGAGCCGGAGCGGCCGGTCAGGCGACGCAGGCGCGCCAGCGTGCGCTCGTCGAACTCCGCCGTGGTGGCGATGATGTCTTCGCCGCTGATCGCTTGCGGCAATCCGAGCGGGTGGGCGCGGAAGTGCAGCTGCACCACGTGCAGCAGGTAGAGCGTCGGCATCTGCAGCACGAGGCGGCGGACCCCGCTGGCCAGGCCCCACTCGACGATCCCCGACAGCAGCGCCAGCGAGACCGGGTTGATCGCCTTGCCGCGGCCCCGGTGCGAGCGGGCCACGGCCTGCCGCGTCCATTCCCAGGTGTCGTGACCGCGCGGAAGTTCGCCCTCGCAGAGCTGCGGCAGGACGTCCGACAGGAGATGCGGCCGCGTGGTCGGCAGGAGGCGGCTGTAGCCGATGACCCGGCCGGCCTCGAGGGCGAGGAAATGGATCGCGTGCGGCGTGTCGAACTGGTCGATCTCGCGGCCGTCCGGCCTGGCCAGATCGGTCCAGCGTTTTTCCTCGACGAACACCGCGTGTCTCAGGCGCCAGACCTGTTCCATCTCGTCGCGAAACCGCTGCGCGTTCGCGGGTGTCACGATCTGAATCATCTCGAAACCTCCGGGCCTGGAGGTGTTTCTGACAGGGAGATGACGGTTGCAGACCTACGGGAATCCGTAGGGAGATGCGGCGGCGGGCGGCAGCCTTCGAGGCTCGGAGGCTCGGCCTGAGAGGCTCAGACGCTCAGAGGATCAGCCCGCGCCGCAGCGCCACCGCCACGGCCTGGGTGCGGTTGGTCGTGCCGAGCTTGGTCCGCGCCGAGCGCAGGTGGAAATCGACGCCATGTGTCGAGATCCCCATCACCTCGCCGATCTCCCAGTCGGTCTTGCCCTCGGCAGCCCATTGCAGGGCCTCGCGCTCGCGCGGGGCCAGCCGGATGGTGCGCGGAAGGCTGCCTTCCCCGCGCAACCGCAGCAGGTGGCCGAAGGCGTAGGTGGCGATGAGATGGAGCATCGGCCGGTCGTCGGGATCGATCGCCAGATGCTCGCCCGAGAGGCTGAAGCCCGCCGTTCCACCCTCCAGCGTCATCAACGGAATGGTGACGCCGTCGCGCAGGCGGAACTCGCCCGCCTCATCCATGACCCTGCGCGCCTCGCTGTCGTCGCCGATGCGGCTCCGCAGATCGCTCCAGGCAAACGGAACCTTCGTCTCCGACAGGTGGCGGACGGTCGGGTCGTGGAAGGCGTAGCCCCGCGTGAGGTAGCGCCGTCCCCATTCGGACGGGAAGGTGTTGACCAGGATGTGGGATTGCTGCTGGCGCGCCGGCGTGCCCTTCCCCGGCACGGTGCCGGCCATGGCGTGGGCGACGCCGAAGGCGGCGAGTTCGGTGACCAGCAGGCGCGCAACGTCGTCGACGCTCGCAGTCCGGTCAAGCGATCGCAGGAACCCGAGTGTCTGGTCCAGCGCCTTGCGCGTCATCCTCGTTCCGACATCCTGTGCTTCTTCGACGAAGCAGAGCCGCATAACTCTAGATTGTCAACGGCGGTACGGCCCGACCGTGGGCAGCCGGGTCGTGGCGACGCGGGGGCGGCACTCATCCCGGGCGATCGGGCTGAATCAGCCGAACAGGTCGACGCTGATGAAGCCGCGCTCGGCCATGCGCTCGGCCAGGACGCGCCGGTGGCAGTGGGCCGGGTCGCGCTCGAAGCAGAGGAGGCAGGTCGGAGCCCGGGCCGCCAGGGCGCAGAGGTCGTCCAGGGCGAGTCCGCCATCGGCGGTGTCCAGCACTTCCTCGCAATAGATCCTGCGCATCAGGCTCGCATCGTTCGCGCGGGCCGCCTGACGCCCGGCCTTGGGGGTGCCGAGGGCGCGGGCATGGGCGTAGCCGAGCCCGACCTCTTCCAGGCTGGTCCGCAGGGCGTTCTTGGAGAAGCCGCGCTTGCGCGAGTTGGCCACCGCCCGGACATCCGCCAGGGTCGCCACACCGGCATCGCGCAGAGCCGCGATCAGGCGCTCGGAATCCAGCCCTTCATACCCGATGGTGAACAATGTCTTCACCCGATTCCCCCCTGGCGAAACCCGCAGGCCCGACCTGCACTTAGGCGGCGCATCGCCTGGGGGCCAGCGGGGATGTCCGCGACGGATGTGACCGTCTCACCACGACTTCCGGAAATCCGCCGCAATGCCGTCAAAGGTCTGTTAACCGCGCCGGGCCATCCCTTAGCCATAGAGTGCGTGCGTCAATGATGGATCGGGGACCGATGCGGCTGAGGAACGGGACTGTCCCGACACGCCAGAACCAGCCGGTCCGTTTCCAGGTTCTTCGCGAAACCTTGCGGCGGGGTGCCGCCGTGGCGGTGTTGTCTGCGCTCGCGGCCTGCTCCGGCACCACAGACTTCTATCCCACCAAGGGCGATGCCAAGCCGCATCCCGGCGTGGCGCGGGCCAAGCAGCACCCGGTCCAGGGCATCGACATCTCGAAATGGCAGGGCCCGATCGACTGGATGTCGGTGCGGGCCGCCGGAACCCAGTTCGCCTTCATCAAGGCGACCGAGGGCGGCGACCACGTGGACGAGCGCTTCCGAACCAATTGGGACGGAGCGGCCCAGGCCGGCGTGCCGCGCGGGGCCTATCACTTCGTGTTCTGGTGCCGCTCCGCCCAGGATCAGATGGCCTGGTTCAAGAAGAACGTCCCGAACGATCCCACCGCCCTGCCCCCGGTCCTCGACGTCGAGTGGAACGGCCATTCCCAGCTCTGCCCGAAGAAGCTGCCCAAGGCCCAGGCCCTGTCGATGATCCGCTACATGCTCGACGAGATGGAGCGTTACACCGGCAAGCGCCCGATCATCTACACCGACATCACCTTCCACAAGGACGTGCTCGAAGACGAACTGCCGGATTATCCGCACTGGGTCCGTTCGACCGCGGCCGAGCCCGAGCAGCGCTACGTCAAGCGCAAGTGGATGCTGTGGCAGTTCACCTCGACCGGCCGGGTGCCGGGCGTGCGCGGCGACGTCGACCGCAACGCCTTCTACGGCAGTCCCGCCGAATGGGCCTCGTTCCTGTCGACCGATTGCGATCCGCGCGAGCACCGCACCCTCGCCGACCGGGGCCTCTGCTCCGGCAAGTGACCGTCGGGCCCATCACCCCGAAGCACCGGCGCCCTCAGGCGCCGGCCTGCATCACGGTCGCCAGCACCGTCCCATAGTGGCAGGCGGTCGCGGCCAGCACGAAGGCGTGCCAGATCGCGTTCTGGTACGGCAGGCTGCGCCAGACATGGAACACCACGCCGGCCGAGTAGAGCACGCCGCCGAGCGCCAGAAGCCCCAGCGCATTCGGCGATAGCTGACCGATCACCGCATCGTAGGCGATGACGCCGCTCCAGCCGAGGATGAGGTAAAGGCAAATGGAAGCGCGGTCGTAGCGGCCGGGCAGCAACAGCTTGAGGGCGATGCCGATCGCCGCCACCAGCCAGACCACGGCGAGGAGGCTCCAGGCCGCCTCTCCGGCGCCCACCATCGCCACCAGGGGCGTGTAGGTTCCGGCGATCATCAGGTAGATCAGCGCGTGGTCGGCGCGCCGCAGCAGCCACTTGCGCCGGGACACCGGCCACATGTTGTAGGTGGCCGAGACCCCCAGCATCGAGACGAGTCCGGCGGCGTAGATCGTCACGCCGGCGCGTTCGACCAGGGTGAGCGGCGAGAGCGCCGCGATCACCACGATGGCGATGGCGCCTGCGACCCCGAGGGCCACGCCGACGACGTGGACCGCGCCATCCGCCAGAAGTTCGTTCCGGCTGTAGTTCCAGGTTACTCCCGTCGGGCGTCCGTCGTCCGCTAAAAGCATCGCCGACCTCCGGTCTTTCACCAGATGCTACGCTTCAACCTGTTGCCGCGTTCCACGCGACAACTACCGAGTTCGGGCCATCAACAGGAAAATGTTCAGCCGGGGAGAACACCCGGATAGCGGCTGGCGATCGCCACCGCCCAGACGACGCCGAGCAGGCCGGTCAGACCCACAGCGAGCCAGATCTGCGGCTTGTGCGAGCGTTTCGCGGGCGGCGCGAGGCTATCGCGCTGCGCGCCGGTGCCGGGCGCGCTGGTCGATGAGGGGTTCGACGATGGACGTGACGGTTCGGCGTCCCGCATGCAGGGTTTGTCCTCTCGCGTTTCAGAATCGTCGGGCGTCGCTTCTGGCCGGAAGCCAGCGCGACGCCAGGACGGGGGTCGAACGTACGAGCGGAACCCTGGTTCGCTGCATTGCGGTCGCGATGTCTCGATCCGCACATGGCAGGTGTCGCGCGTCCGGTCAGGTCCGGGGCGCCAGGGCCTCGAAGCCGAAGGGCGTCGTCGGCGCCTCAAGCCGCACGGGGGCGGGCACCGCCTGCATCCGCCGCGCATGAACCGTCGCCATGGTCAGCACCGCCATGGCGAATACCTGATGCGACAGGGCCGCCCAGAGCGGCACCGCCAGCAGCAGGGTCGCGATGCCGAGGGTCGCCTGCGCCAGGACGAGGCCGGCGACTCCGGTTGCCCGCCGCCCCACGGCCGAGCCGCGCAGCGAGCGCCGGGCGTCGAGGGCGTGGAAGAGCGCGGCCGCCAGCAGCAGGTAGGCGGTCAGGCGGTGGTTGAACTGCACCAGGGCGAGGTTGTCGACGAAGTTCTCGATCCAGGGCGTTCCGGCGAACAGCTCCGAGACCGGCGGCACGAGGTGACCGTCCATGGTCGGCCAGGTGTTGTAGACCAGCCCGGCCTTCGAGCCGGCCACCAGACCGCCGAGGAAGATCTGCAACAGCACGAAGCCCATCAGGACGGAGGCGGTCCGGCGCAGGCGCGGCGCGACGGCCTCGACCGGCGCATCGGACGTGCGCAGGCCGGCCGCGAGCCAGACGAGGCCGGCCAGGATCAGGCTGGCGGTGGTCAGGTGGAGGGCGAGCTTGATCGGCGCCACGGCGGTCATGCCGGGTTGGAGCCCGGACGCGACCATGATCCAGCCGATCGCGCCCTGGAGGCCGCCGAGCAGGCCGAGCCCGAGAAGGCCGAGCCCGAGGCGGCGGGTCAGGGCGCCGCGCCACCAGAACCACAGCAGCGGCAGGAAGAACGCGAGGCCGACGATGCGCCCGAGCAGGCGGTGGCCCCATTCCCAGGCGTACAGGACCTTGAAGTCCGACAGGCCCATCCCGGCATTCAGGATGCGGTATTGCGGCGTGTCCTTGTACTTGTCGAACTCGGCGGCCCAGGCTTCGGCCGAGAGCGGCGGAATCGCACCGGTGACCGGGCGCCACTCGGTGATCGACAGGCCGGACCCCGTCAGGCGCGTCGCACCCCCGACCGCCACCATCGCCACGACGAGCGCCGCGAGCAGGTAGAGCCAGATCCGAACGCCCCGGAGGCGCGGGGCCGCGCCGGTCGCCTGTTCGCCTGCTATCCGCACGTCGATCCTCGCCTTCGCTGGACGGCCCGCCCGAGCGAGCCGCCGTCAACGAGCGAGTTAGGCGAGGTAGGCGCTGCGGGCAACGCTGAACGACGACGCACCGGCCGGGGCCAAACCCTCCGCCGCCAGGTCGCTGTCCCGTCGCAGCGCGATCATCTCAAGGAGGGCGATCACGAACCAAGGTCCCGCGATCCCGATGAAGAACGTCATGCCCCGCCTCCCCTACGCGCGTCGCGCCACCAGGATGATAGGGGAGCGCGGCAGTTCCGCAAGCCGTCGTCCCGGTGTCGTCCGGGCGAAGGGGGCTGGCATCGGATGATGCAAGCCCCGCTGTCTTGAAGGCTCACCGCTGTCTTGAAGGCTCCCCACTTGCCGCGACGGAAAGCAGGATGCCGACAGCCGGTGCTCACCAGACCTGCTGCCCGATCCGCCAAGCCAGAAACCCGAGGGTCGCGGCACCGAGGCCGCGGCGCCAGGGATTCACGCCGCGCAGGAGTTCGTCGAGTGCCCAATAGGCCAGGGCGAGGGCGCCGGCGGCGCGCAGGGCGATGCCCCACGAGCCCTCCGGCGCAACGATCCCGTCGATGAGCGCGCAGGCCGCGAAGATCAGCAGCGGCGCGTTCGGCCGCTGCGCAATGGTGATCGCGCCGGTGCGCCGATCGCGAAAGACCCAGTCGACGGCGTTCAGGTCGGCACCCCGACCTCGGCCTTGCGCATCGGTGCGCAGATCTGAGGCGAGACCTTGTCGAGGTATTCGCAGGCGTTGCGCAGGTACCAGGTCCGCAATTCAGGCTGGCCGGGCGCCACGTACATGCCGACGAGCACGAACGCGATCGCGCCGACGATGATGAGGGTGAGCAGGCTACGCATCGGGGCAACTCCGTCGACAATCCGGGACCGTGTTCAGCCGCTCCGGTCTCCGACCTTATCATCGAAGTTCGGGACGGTCCCATGACAAGAAAACAGCCCGCGCGCCGGTTCCGGCAGGCAGGCTGTGAAAGCTTGGGAGGAACGAGAGGCTGTTGAGACCTGCCTGACAACGGACAACGCGCGCGGGAGTTCCGTCCCGATGCAATCTCGCCCGATGCAATCTCGCCCGGTGCAATCTTGCCCGATGCAATCTCGCGCCAGCGACCCCCACCCGCGCGGCGATCCCGCGCCGACGGAACGGCCGGCCGGCAAGGGACTCGCCGGTGAAATTCGCCTCAGGCGGCCTCGAACAGCGGCACGATCCGCATGGCCGGAACCAGAACGAGACCCTTGTCGGTGATGCGGATCTCCGGGATGACCGAGAGCGGGATCAGGTTGAAGCCCATATAGGGGATGGTGCAGCCTGCCCGCTCCCAGGCCGCCTTGAGCACCCGCACCTCCTCGGCCACGACGGTGACGCGCTTGTCCGACAACAGCCCTGCGACCGGCAGCGGCACCAGCGCCACGACGCGGCCGTCCTCCACCACGCAGACGCCGCCCTGGATGGCGCCGAGGGCGTCGAGGGCGACGCGCATGTCGGCCTCGTTCAGGCCGGCGACGATCGCATTGTGCGAATCGTGGCCGACGCTGCTCGCGACCGCGCCGCGCTTCAGGCCGAAGGCGCGCAGAAGGCCGTGTGCCACCGTGCCGGCGCGGCCGTGGCGCTCGATCACGCTCACGAAGCAGAGGTCGTTCTGCGCCAGGGTCGCGCCCCAGTCGGCGCCCGGCACGAGGTCCACGACCTCGTGGGTCAGCTCGATGCCCGGCAGGGTGGTGCGGATCGCGTTGATCCGACACGGCGCCCCGGGCAGCGCGGGGATCAGCGCCGGCAACGGGTCCGGCAGGTGCATGGTCGCGTAGGCCGGAGCGGGGTAGCGGTAGGGCCGCGACAGGGCCGCATCGAGCCGCGGCGTGATCGTGCGGTTCTCGACCACGCATTCACCGCCGTACCAGGTCGCTTGCGGCACGAGGTCGTCGTCGAGGAGCACGAGATCGGCCCGCCGGCCGCCGCCGAAGCCGCCGATCTCGCTGTCGAGGCCGTAGCGGGTGGCGGGGTGCAGCGAGCCCATCGCCCAGGCCTGCACTTTCGGGATGCCCATCCGCACCGCTTCGCGCACGACCCAGTCGAGGCCGTAGGCCAGGAGGTCCTGCGCGTCGCGGTCGTCGGTGCAGACGCAGACGCGCTTGGCGGCGGCGCCGTAATCCAGGATGGTGCCGATGGCTTTGGGCAGGCTGTGCCAGGGCGTGGTCGGCGGGCCGCCACGCAGGTAGATCCATAGGCCGGCCTCGAGCAGATCGTCGGCAATATCCCGGTCGATGGCCTCATGCGTGTCGGTGACGCCGCTCGCCGCATAGGCCGCCACGAAGGCGCGCCCGTAGATGTGGCCCGAGACCGGGCGGCCCCGCTCCAGCGCGGCCTGAAGGATGGCGTGAGCGCGTGGGTCGCCCTCGCACACGGCGACGAAATCCATCTTCTCGCCGAGCCCGATCGCCTCCGGCCAGGCATCGAACAGGGCCGCGATCTTGCCGGCGTCGAGGTCGCCGCCGGCGGTCTCCAGCTCGGGCGAGGTCGCCGGGACGGTACTGGGCACCGTCAGGTAGATGTTGAGGGGGGCTTGGCGGGCATCCTCCAGCATCCAGGCGATGCCGTCCTTGTCCAGGACGTTGCCGATCTCGTGGCTGTCGCACACGATGGTGGTGGTGCCGTTGAGAAGCGCGGCCTCGGCATAGGCACAGGCCGTGACCATGCTGCTCTCGATGTGCAGGTGCGGGTCGACCAGCCCCGGCGCCAGAAGGCCGCCGCGCACGTCCCTGCGCGCTGCCGCGCCCCGGTAGGTTCCGGCCGGCCGCACCGCCGCGATCCGGCCGCCGGCGATCCAGACCTCGCGGTCGGGCAGGATGCGCTCGGAATAGGTCGAGAGCAGGCGCGCCCCGGTGATCACGAGATCCGGCTCGGCCCGGCCGGAGGCCACGGCGGCGAGATGTCGGGTCATCGCGCTCAAGGGAGCCACGGAGAATCGCGTCAGCGGGCGTGGGTCGGTCATGCGGTCCCCCGGATTCTGGTCCTGGCCGCCAGCGGCGCACGCATCGTGCCAGACCCGTTCCGCAGAGGACAGCGCAGGGCCGGGGCGGACCTGACGAAGCGGGAGCCCTGTCGCCGATTGCCCCAGTTCCCGGCACCGACGCCGATCGCTCCACCCATGCTCGCCTTGCCAAAGGCGCATTCGGACTCCATTTACCGCCCAGGCCGGTCGCGACCCACGTCGCTCGATCGGAGACGGCCACGATGCAGGGCCAGGGTGACGCCGGATGTACGCGCACCCGCCACGCCCCCATCCGTGGCCGTTGGCATTTTCCCCCACCCGCCTTCCAGTCCGAGCATCGTCCCGTCATGGCCAAGCGTACCAAGTCGAAACCGCAGGAGCGAGGCTCCGTCCTGTTCGACGTCCTCTACGACGACGAGTCCCGCGCCTCGAACCGGCGCGTTCCCATGGAAATCCTCGGCGGGCTCGACGGCGATGAGCCGGCCCGCCAGCTCATCGAGGAGCAGGACCGCGCCATCGCGGAAAAGTCCGGCCGCCCCTTGCGGTCCATCCGCAGCCTCACCCGCTCCCCGGCCCGCGCGCCGAGCGCGTCGGACGAGTAGTTTTCGGCGTTCGACCTGTCGCTCGCCTCAGCGGGTCCCGGGCTCGCCCGAGACCCGTCGAGCTGACCGCCCACCGCAACCTGAGCGAAAGCCCGTCAGGCCTTCTTCAGGAACTGGGTCTTCAGCACCAGACCCTTCACCTTGTCGGCGTTGCACTCGATCTCGTCCGGATCGTCCGTCAGGCGGATGTTCTTGATCAGGGTGCCGCGCTTGAGGGTGGTGGACGTGCCCTTCACCTTCAGGTCCTTGATCAGCGTGACGGAATCGCCGTCCGCCAGCTTGGTGCCGTTGGCGTCCTTGGTGTCGTCCATGTCCGGCGCCGTCAGTGCTCGGGCGGCGTGTAGGGCCGGCCGGCATCGACCAGCGCACGGTCCACCGCTTCGATCGCCAGCAGGATGCGAGTCAGGTCCTCCGCGGCCGAGGGGGCCGCGACGTCGCTGGCGCCGATGCGCTTGGCGAGGGCACCGCGCTGGCGGGCCAGGCTGTCCCGGGCCCGGTTCAGGGTTTCGATCTCGTCCGGCGTCATGCTGTCCCCACCTGTTCCGCTGATTCCGCGAATCCGATGAGCGATGCGGCCTTTGCGGCCCGGACGCAATGGCTGGCCCCACCCGGCCGCCCCGGCGGGCGATGGGCCGCGCATCCGATTCAGAACAGCGCGCCCTGCGCATCCTCGTCGCTGGAGCGCGGCTGCTCGGCCGGCGGCCGCCCGCGCTCGGGATTGCCGGGATGGGGTGAGGCGAGCGGCACGATCAGGTCCGGTTCGTCGATCCGGGCGTTGTTGACGCGGGGGCTGACCGGGTCGAGGGTCAGCCAGTCGTCCGGGCAGGGCCGGCACAGGCGCACGGCCGCATCCGGTTCGACGCCGCGGCTGTCGAGCCAGTGTTCGACCTGCTCCGGCGCCAGGATCGCGGGCATCCGATCGTGCACCGCCGCCATCGTGCCGTTGGCACCCGTGGTGACGATGGCGGCGGTATCGACCTCGGACCCGTCGGCGCAGAGCCAGTTCTCCCACACGCCCGCGAGCGCCATCGGCGCATTGTCGGCCCGGCGGATCATGAAAGGCGTCTTGGTCGCGGACTTGCCGGTGCCCTCGCGGCGCCACTCGTAGAATCCGTCGGCCAGAAACACGCAGCGGCGGTGGCGCAGAGCGCCCCGGAAGGTCGGCTTCTCGCCCAAGGTCTCGACCCGCGCGTTGATGACGAGGGGGAAGGCCTTCGGGTCCTTGACCCAACTCGGCCACAGGCCCCAGCGCACCAGCCGGAACTGTCGGCGCCCGGCTTCCGACAGAACCACCGGCACGGGCTGGGTCGGCGCCACGTTGTAGCGGGGCGGGAAGTTCGGCACCTCCGGGTAACCGTAGAAGGCCCGGAAGATCTCGGGGGCCTGGGCGATGAAGAAGCGTCCACACATCGGCGGACGATCCCCAATCCGGCGCCGATGGGCAAGGGCCGGGACCGGCTGTCCCCGGGTCCCGGCCGGATTCAGGCGGCGCGTACGCTCGCGAGAAAGCGGCTGACCTCCTGGCCGAGATGCTCCGACTGGCGCGACAGCGCCGAGGCCGAAGCCAGGACCTGACTCGCCGCCGCGCCGGTCTCCTCGGCCGCACCCGCCACGCCCGCGATGTTGGCCGTGACCTCGCCCGTGCCGGTTGCCGCCTCGGCGACGTTGCGCACGATCTCCTGGGTGGCCGCGCCCTGCTCCTCGACCGCGGCCGCGATGGTAGTGGCGACAGTGCTGATCTCGTCGATCCGGTCCCGGATCGCCGCGATGGCGCGCACGCTCTCCGCCGTCGCGCCCTGGATGCGGGCGATCTGGGTGCCGATCTCGTCGGTGGCCCGTGCCGTCTGCCCGGCCAGTTCCTTGACCTCGGTCGCCACCACGGCGAATCCTCGGCCGGCCTCTCCGGCGCGGGCCGCCTCGATGGTGGCGTTCAGGGCCAGCAGGTTGGTCTGCCCGGCGATGTCGGAGATCAGCTTGACCACGTCGCCGATGCGGGCGGTGGCGCCGCTGAGTTCCTGCACCAGTCCGGCGGTGGTGCTCGCCTCGCGCACGGCCGCGCCGGCGAGTTCGGCCGAGCCCTGGACCTGGCGCCCGATCTCCTGGACCGACGAGCCGAGTTCCTCGGCGGCGGCCGCCACCGTCTCGACATGGGAGGCGGCTTCTTCGGCCGCCGCCGCCACCGAGACGGACTGGCTCGCGGTCTGGGTGGCGGTGCCGCTCATGGCCTGGGCGGTCGCCTGTAATTCCCCGGCCGCGTGGCCGACCGAGCCGACGATGCCGCCGACCGCGCGTTCGAACCCGTCGGCCATCTCGTGCATCGCCTGCCGGCGCTGGGCCTCGGCACCGGCGCGGGCCAGGGCCGTCTCCTCTTCCAGGCGCTTCATCCGGATCAGGCTGTCCTTGAAGACCTGGACCGCGTCGGCGATGCGGCCGATCTCGGTCCCGGTGCCCTGGTGCGGGATGGATACGGTGAGGTCGCCCGCGGTCAGACCGGTCATGGGCCGAACCACAGAGTCGATGCCGCGCGCGATGCTGCGGATGATCAGCACGGCGAGCAGGATCGCCAGCGCCACCGCCAGCGCCAGGGCGCCGAGTGCGACCGCCTCGGTCTGCGCCGTGACGGCCCGGCCATCCGCCTCGGCCCGCGCCGCGCCGACATCGTTGAGTTCGATGACCTTCTCCAGGGCCGTCGAGGCGCGCCGGCGCGGCTCGACCCCGTCCGACAGGTAGAGCCGATAGGCGTCGCCCTGGCCGCCGGAGCGGGCGACGGCGAGAATCCGGTCGGCGGCGGTGAAGAAGCTCGCGACCTCGCGCCGGAAGGCCTCGACGTGGGTGCGCTCCGCTTCCGAGCTGATCAGCGGCTCAAGCGACCTGGACAGGGTGGCGACCTGCTCACGCCGCTTGGCCATGTCGCCCTCGATCTTGGCGAGGTCGCCGCCATCCGAGGTCTGCGTCGCCCGCAACAGGCTGGTGGTGTAGCGGGCCAGCGCGGTGTCGATCCGGCCGCTCATCTGCACGCTCGGCAGCCAGTTGGTGTGGACCGCCGTCAGCAGTTTGTTCATCCGGTCGACCCCGGACAGGCCGATCCAGCCAATTGTTAAGATGAACAGCGTGACGATCGTAAAGCTGGCAACCAACCGGGTTCGGATGGTTGTGGTCTTCAAGGTCATGGACGTCGCCCCAGTGGCGCAACTCCGTCCGTGGGTCACGCCGAATGATGCGAGACTGCCTCAGCATTCTTAACGGGATGCATCGAATACTCGCTAGAGCCATTTCTTCCAGCGGAAGAACACGTACGGCAGCACCGCCGCCACAACCATCATGACCACCGCCATCGGGTAGCCGAACCCCCAGTCGAGTTCGGGCATCATCTTGAAGTTCATGCCGTAGATCGACGCGATGAGGGTCGGCGGCATGAACACCACCGCCATCACCGAGAACAGCTTGATGATGTTGTTCTGTTCCAGGTTCACGAGGCCCAGGGTGGCGTCGAGGAGGAACTGGATCTTCGAGGACAGGAAGGTGGCGTGCTCCTCCAGCGACTGCAGGTCGCGCAGGGTCGAGCGCACATCCTCGCGCAATTCGCGCGGCGCCTTGGCGGTGCGGTAGGTCGCCGACAAGGAGAGCAGGATGCGCTCCATCGAGACGAGGCTCTCGCGCTGCTTGGAGATCAGGTCGCCGTGGCGGCCGAGCGCGCGCAGCGTGTCCTGGAGTGCGGTGTTGCGGGCGCTCGGGTCCTCCTTCTCCTCGAAGATCTTGCCGGAAAGCCGGTCGATGCGCTCGCCCTGGAGCTGGAGCACGTCCGCCGCCCGGTCGATCACCGTCTCGATCAGTCCGGCCAGGATGGTCTCGCCCGAGGGCACGGCGGAGGGGCCGTTGCCGGTGGAGCGGCCGGCCCGCTGGGTGTACATCCGGAAGGCCTGCGGCTCCTCGTAGCGCACCGTGACGAGGCGGTTGCCGCGCAGGATGAAGGTGATGCCGGCCAGGCCCGGCTCCTCGGATTCACTGACCTTGCTCAGCACCCGGCCGGTCATGTAGCGCGCCCCGTCCTCGACGTAGAGGAGTTCGGAGGGCTCGATGTCCTTCATCTCCTCGCGGGTCGGCACCGAGATGCCCATGAAGACCTCGACCTTCAGGTCTTCCTCGCGGCTCGGCCGCACCATGTCGAGCCAGACGGTGTCGTCGGGAATCGGCTCCTGCAATTCGAGGGAACGGCGCTCGAGCAGGGTCTGCCCGGCGCCGGCGACCGGCTGGTGGATGAAGATCACGCGGGATGTCTCAGGCGAAGGCCCCGGGAGGCGGTGTGCTCGCATCCGGCACGAAGAAGTCCGGCGCAAGAGGAATGCCGGGTGTGACCCGGTATTTTGAAAAGTCCGTGACACCCTGCTCCGCCAGGAAGCTGTCGTCGATGAGGAAACGGCCGGTCACCGCGCGGGCGGGCAGGCGGAACAGCGCGTGCGCCGCATCGGCCAGGATCTCGGGCGTCCGGCTCGCCTGCATCAGCGCGTCGCCGCCGAGCAGGTTCTGCACTGCGGCGGTGGCGATGGTGGTGCGCGGCCACAGGGCGTTGACGGCGATGCCCTGGCGCCGGAGTTCGCCCGCGAGGCCGAGGACGCAGAGCGACATGCCGTACTTGGCGATCGAGTAGGCGAGGTGCGGCGCGAACCACTTCTCGGCCATGTCGAGGGGCGGCGACAGCATGACGATGTGCGGGTTCTCCGCCTTGGCGAGGTGGGGAATCGCGTATTTGCTGACCATGTAGGTGCCGCGCGTGTTGACGCCGTGCATCAGGTCGAAGCGCTTCATCTCCGTCTGCGGCGTGCGGGTCAGGGCGATCGCGCTGGCGTTGTTCACCACGATGTCGATGCCGCCGAAGGTCTCGGCGGTCATCGCGATCGCGGAGGCGACGCTGTCCTCGTCGCGGACATCGACCAGCAGCGGCAGGGCGTGGCCGCCGGCGGCCTCGATGGCGGCGGCCGCCGTGTGGATGGTGCCCTCCAGCTTCGGATGCGGCGCATCGGTCTTGGCCGCGATGGCGATGTTGGCGCCGTCGCGGGCCGCCCGCAGGGCGATGGCGAGGCCGATGCCGCGTGAGGCTCCGGTGATGAACAGGGTTTTGCCCTGCAGCGAATCACGCATGTTTCAGGTCTCCTCGGCGTGGATCTGGAACCGGGCCGGCTGCGTGCCGTCCGCGTCGGTGAAGCCATATTCGGCGGCGAGATCGCCCGCATGGAGGATGCGCCCGGCCCGGGCGGCGATCGCCGGGTCGGCCGCCAGGGCCGCGAGCGCCCGGCCGGCATAGAGTGGGCTCTCCGTCGCCCGGTCGGCATGTCCGATGTCGACGGCCCGCTCGGTCCGCACGAAGCCGGGGGACAGGCCGAGAGCCGTGACTCCGTGCGGCGCCAGTTCCTGGGCGCAGGCGAAAGCCAGGCGATTCGTGGTCGCCTTGGTGAGATCGTAGAAGATGTCGCCGAGATAGGCGGGCTCGGTGTCGAAGGAGACGAAGGCCAGCAGGCCGTCCCCGGCCGAGACCATGGCGGGGGCGACCGCGCGGGCCAGCAGCAGGGCCGGATAGGGGCCGCTGCCGAAGAAATCCGACAGCGGCTCGGCCGAGCGGCGCCAGAACGGCGTGCCCCAGGCGGCGCCGTCGCCGTAGCGCTCGCCGTCATAGCCCTCGTTGCCGCCCCAGACGCTGGATACCGCCACGTCGATGCGGCCGAACCGGCGCAGAGTCCAATGGACCAGGGTATCGACGGCGCGCTCGCTGGTATGGTCGCAGAGGTAGTGGTGGCCCTCGCCCCCGGCGGCATCGACCACCCGGGCGGTGTCCTCGATGGTCTCGGGCCGCCCCTCGGTGCGCGGACCCGTCTCGCTCGACCGGGCGGTGACGATGACGGTGGCGCCGGCCTCACCGAGACCGCGCGCCAGCCCGCGCCCGACCCCGCGCGAGGCTCCGGCGACGAGACAGACCTTTCCACGAAGATCCGGAATCCGGCTCACGCCGGCTTGACCCGGCCGAGGAAACGCATGAAGGCCGCCTGGGCCTCCGGCGAGCGCAGGCGCTCCTCGAAGGCGACGGCCTCGGCCTCCAGGGCCGCTTCCAGGGCGGCCTGATCGCCCCGGATCAGGGCTCGCGTCGCCGCCACCGCCCCGCGCGGCAGCCCGGCGAGGCGCGCACCCTGCGCCCGGGCGTGCTCCAGCAGCAGCCCGGCCGGCATCACCCCGTTGACCAGCCCGAGGCCGAGCGCCTCGTCCGCGTCGAAGGGCTGGCTCAGCAGCAGCATCTCGGTGGCCTTGAGCAGGCCGACCCGGCGCGGCAGCAGGTAGCTCGACGCCGCCTCCGGCACGAGGCCGAGTTCCACGAACGGCATGCGGAAGCGGGATGCCGGGCTGGCATAGACGAGGTCGCAATGCAGGGTGAGGGTCGTGCCGATCCCCACCGCGATCCCGTCCACCGCCGCGATCATCGGCGTGCGGGTGCGGGCGAGCTGGCGGATGAACTGCAGTGCCGGCGCCTCGCCGAACGGCTTGCCCGCCCCGGCGACGAAATCCGCGAGATCGTTGCCCGCGCTGAACGCCCCGGACGCACCGGCGAAGACCACGGCCCCGATCGCATCGGTCGCGTCGGCCCCGGCCAAAGCCTCCCGCATGGTGTCGTACATCGCGCCGGTCAGCGCGTTCTTCTTCTCCGGACGGTCGATCCGGATCAGGCGGACGCCATCGGCCGTATCCTCGATCGCGATGTGCTCGCTCATGCTGCCCCCGGATGCCGTCGCTGCGTGTGCACCCCCGTTTCGTCACGGAACGGAGGTGCGTGGATGGGTCTCTGCGCCGTCTTGAGAATCGGTGCCCCGGTCGCCGCGCCGATCAGCTCGCCAGGGCGAGACCGGCATCCTCGGTGAAGCGACCGCCGGCGATGACGCTCTCTTCCAGGCCGCCGGCAGCGGTCAGCAGGTTGTCGGCGAAGAAGCGGGCCAGCGCGATCCGGCCCGCATGGGCGGGATCGGTGTCCCCCGCCTTCCGGGCGGCGTTGGCGGCGAGCGCCTGACGACCGAGGCAGGCCCCCCCCTGCACCAGGCCGAACAGGCGCAGGTACGGCGTCGCGCCCGCCAGCGCCGTCTCGGGCCGGTTCGACGCAAGGGCCTTGAGCTGGAAGCTCGTCGCCCGGTCCAGGCTCTCGATCCCGGCCCGCAGCCGGGCGCCGAGGCTGCCGAAGGCCGGATCCGGAGCCTTGAGGAAGCCCTCGGCGGTTTGGCGCAAACGGGCGATCTGCGCCCGCACCGTGGCGCCGCCATTGAGCGGCAGCTTGCGCGCGACGAGGTCGATGGCCTGGATACCGTTGGTGCCCTCGTAGATGCCGAGGATGCGGGCATCGCGCATGTGCTGGGCGGCGCCGGTCTCCTCGACGAAGCCCATCCCGCCATGGACCTGGACCCCGAGCGACGTGACCTCGTTGGCGATGTCGGTGGAGAAGGCCTTGGCGACCGGCGTGAGCAGCGAGGCGCGGTCATGTGCCCCCTGCCCTTCCGGGCCCTGCGCGGCATCGAGGGCCGCGGCCGTGAGGTAGCAGATGCCGCGCGCGGCCTGGGTGAAAGCCTTCATGGTCAGCAGCATGCGCTGCACGTCGGAATGGTCGACGATGGGGCTGGTCTCGGGAGCGCCGGGCGCCCTGCCCTGACGCCGGTCGCGGGCATAGCCCAGCGCCTGCTGGTAGGCCCGCTCGGCGATGCCGACGCCCTGGAGGCCGACATTGAGGCGAGCCGAGTTCATCATCGTGAACATGCAGGCGAGGCCGCGATTCTCCTCGCCGATCAGCCAGCCGATGGCGCCACCGTTGTCGCCGAAGGCCATCGAGCAGGTCGGCGAGCCGTGGATGCCGAGCTTGTGCTCGATGCCGGAGCAGCGCAGGTCGTTGCGGCTGCCGTCCGGCAGGACCTTCGGCACCAGGAACAACGAGATGCCGCGCGTACCCGCCGGCGCATCCTTCAGGCGCGCCAGGACGAGGTGGACGATGTTGTCGGTCAGGTCGTGCTCGCCATAAGTGATGTAGATCTTGGCGCCGACGATCCGATAGCGTCCGTCACCGGTGGGCTCGGCGCGGCTGCGCAAGAGCGCGAGGTCCGAGCCGGCCTGCGGCTCGGTGAGGTTCATGGTGGCGGTCCACTCGCCCGAGACCAGCTTGTCGAGGTAGCGGGTCTTCAGATCGTCCGAGCCGTGCTGCGCCAGGGCCTCGATGCCACCGGCCGTGAGCAGCGGACATAGGCCGAAGGCGATGCTGGCCGCGTTCCACATCTCGTTGCAGGCGGCATTGAGCACCAGTGGCAGGCCCTGCCCGCCGTGGTCCGGGTCGGCGCTCAGGCCGTTCCAGCCGCCGGCGATCCAGGTCTGGTAGGCCTCGCGCCAGCCGGGCGGCGTGGTGATGGCGCCGTCGTTCAGCGGCGTGCCGTGGCGGTCTCCGATCCGGTTCAGGGGGGCGATCAGCGATTCCGCGACCTTGCCGGCCTCGCTCAGGATCGCCTCGGCATCCGCGACGGCGAGATCGCCATGAAGGCCGGACGCCAGAGCCGCCTCGAGCCCGGCCACGTGGCGCAGGCTGAACAGCATATCGGCGACGGGGGCGCGATACGTCATGATGTTTCCTCCCGCGCCTTGGTTGAGAGCGACGCGTGTCGCCCCGTGTTTGACGCATGGCCCGACCCGGCGCTAGGCCCGGTCGAATCCCGAATCCGGCCGGACCGCGCGCCCGACAGCGAAGATAGTTTAGATATGAACGATCTGCGGTCAATCCCCGAAGGCTCGATCCCCGAAGGCTCGATCGGCGCCGATGCCACGTCCGAGCCGACCCGTCGCCTTCGCGACGATGCCGCGGGCGTTGCCGAGGCCGCCGCGATCCTGCGCGCGGGCCGGCTCGTCGCCTTCCCCACCGAGACCGTCTACGGGCTCGGTGCCGATGCCGGCGATCCGGCGGCGGTGGCGCGGATCTACGCCGCCAAGGAGCGCCCGCGCTTCAATCCCCTGATCGCGCACCTGTCCGATCTCGACGCAGCCCTTCCCGAGGGGATCTTCGACGCCGATGCCCGACGCCTCGCCGAGGCGTTCTGGCCCGGCCCCCTGACCTTGGTCGTTCCGGCCTCGCCCACCTGCCGGGTCTGCGATCTCGCCCGCGCCGGGCTGCCGAGCGTCGCCCTGCGGGTGCCGGCGCACCCCGTCGCCCGCAATCTCCTCCGGGCCGTCGGTCGCCCCGTCGCCGCGCCTTCGGCAAATCGCTCCGGGCGCGTGAGCCCGACCGATGCCGGCCACGTGCTGGGAGATCTCGACGGCCGGATCGCCGCCCTGGTCGATGGCGGGCGGAGCTTGGTCGGGGTCGAGTCCACCGTGGTGGCGTGCCTTGGCGGAACACCGCGCCTGCTGCGCCCCGGCGGCATCACCCGGGCCGCCCTGGTGGCGCATCTCGGATTCGACTTCGCCGGACTGGCGGCCGGGGATGCGGCCCACCCGGTCGGCCCCGGCCTTCTCGCCTCACATTACGCCCCGCGCGCCCGCGTGCGCCTCGACGCGACCGAGGTGGCGCCGGACGAGGCGGTGCTGCTGTTCGGGCCGGACCCCGTACCGGGCGCCGACCGGGCGCGGGCCCGCATCAATCTCAGTCCGACCGGCGATCTGGCCGAAGCCGCGGCGCACCTGTTCTCGGCCTTGCGCCAGCTCGATGGCGTCGGAGCGGACACCATCGCGGTCGCGGCGATCGCCGAAACGGGTCTCGGTGAGGCGATCAACGACCGGCTCCGCCGGGCTGCCGCCCCGCGCTGAAGTTTTTTCAAAATCATCGGGAACCGCGAGGGCGGCCGGGTGTTGATCCAACACGAAGGCCAGTTCAGCCCCCAATGGCCTTTTTCCTTCTAGGGCTCGGAGCAATCCGAGCCTTTTTTCTTGCGCGGTTTGCGCGAAGACAGCGTCAGGCGATTTCGGTGATCTCGGCCTCGTGCCCGTTGACCTCGACGACGTCGCCGACCGTCTTGCCGGTCAGGGCCCGCGCCATCGGGGAAACGTAGGAGATCGAACCCTTGGCCGGGTCGGCCTCATCCTCGCCGACGATCCGGAAGGTCTGGCGGCTATCGTCCTCGCGGAGGATCGTCACGGTCGACCCGAAGCGGGCGCCCTCCCCTGTCTCCCCTTCGACAAGCTGGGCCGTCCCGAGCCGTGCCGTCCAGTAATGCAGGTCGCGGGTCACCCGCGCCTCGTCGGCCTTGGCCCCCGGCTCCAGCGCCGAGAATTCGGCCTGCAATCGCGCCACTTCGGCCTCGATCTGGGCCAAGCCGTCCGGGGTTACGAAATTCGGATGCGGCGAGATCGGGCGGTCGGGGAGATCCTCGAAGGCTTCGCCGCCCTCGCGCTCACGTACAAATGCTTGGCTCATGGTATTCCGTGACTTGTGCGTGCAAAAACGCGCGACCTCGACACGACGTTCCTGGTATACTCAGGCGATCTCCACCACCGTCCGCCCCCGCACCCGCCCCTCCAGTATGGCCTCCGCCAGGGTGTCGACGCCGGGCAGCGGCACCGTCTGGGTCATCGCCGCGAGCTTATCGTGATCGAGTTCGCGCGCCAGCCGCGCCCAGGCTTCGCGACGTTTCGGCTGGGGCGTGGTCACGCTGTTGATCCCGAGCAACGAGACGCCGCGCAAAATAAACGGTGCCACGGAAGTCGGGAGATCCATGCCCTGCGCCAGTCCGCAGGCGGCTACCGCGCCATCCGCCTTCGTGCTGGCCAGAACATTGGCCAGCGTCGTCGATCCAACTGCATCGATGGCGGCCGCCCAACGCTCCTTGGCCAACGGTTTGCCCGGTTTGGACAGCTCGGCGCGATCGAGCACTTCGGATGCGCCCAACCCGCGCAAGTATTCGCCTTCCGCATCGCGCCCTGTCGAGGCGATCACATGCCATCCGGCCCGGGCCATCAGTGCCACCGCCACCGATCCGACACCGCCGGATGCGCCGGTCACCAGCGCCGGCCCCTGGTCCGGCGTCACCCCCTGGTGGTCGAGAGCCATCAGGCAGAGCATCGCGGTGTAGCCCGCCGTGCCGATCGCCATCGCCTGAGCCGGACTGAGTCCCGCCGGCAGCGGCACCAACCAGTCGCCCTTCACCCTGGCCCGCTGCGCATAGGCCCCCAGATGACTCTCACCGACGCCCCAGCCGGTGAGCACCACGGCATCGCCCGGCTTATAGTCGCCATGGTCGGAGTGCTCGACGATGCCGGCGAAATCGATGCCGGGAATCATCGGAAAGCGCCGGACGACGGGTGAGCGGCCGGTCATTGCCAAGCCGTCCTTGTAGTTCACCGTTGAATGGGTGACCCGCACCGTGACGTCGCCGTCCATGAGGTCGGCCTCGTCGAAGTCCTTGAAGGTTAGGGACTGGCCCGTTTCCGTCTTCTCGACGACCCAAGCCTTGAAGTGACCCATCGCGTATCTCCGCTTCCTCTATCAGAGGTGTGGCGGCACCTGTCCGAATCAAGCGCCGCCGAGCGTGTCCGCCGTCAGAGGCGCGTGTGATGGCCGCCCGCTCAATAGCCGTCGTAGATGCTGCCGGAGGAGAAGCCGAGACCGACGCCGACATCCGCCGAACTGGCTCCAGTGATGCCGAAAGCGTCCGGAATGGAACCGACGGCGAGGCTGGGGCCGTAGGTGCCCGGATAGCCGCCCTGGCCGTAATTCGCCGGCACCCAGCCCGACCGTGCCGGTTGGACCAGGACGCGGCGCCGGACACTGGCGTATTCCGGCGGGATCGTCTCCGGAACGGTTTGGGCGGGCTGTACCAGAATGCGTCGGCGGCGCACGGCGTACTGGGGCGGGACGTCGACCCAGCAGCCGATCAACTCGCCATAGGCATCGCGGCGAGTCTGCCAGACGCGGCCGCCCGGCGCGACGACGACCCGTTCAGAGACGGTCTCATAGACCGGCGGGATCGTGCGATAGATCGTTTCGGCAGGCCGCACCAGGACCCGCTCGGACACGGCACCATAGACCGGAGGCGTGTTGACGTGGCGGTAACATTCGGCCCCGCCGCAGCCGCCGGCCTGGGCCGACGAGATGGTCACGACGGCGCCCGCGAGGGCAGCGAGAAGAAGGCGGGGGGCGACCGGCGTGGTCATGGGGGTACCTCGGCGCGAAACGCTCTACGGGACGGGCTGGTGCGCGGAGTCCGCGCGCCTCTCGACGTCCCAGAGGCCGCCAAGTTGCCGTCCGATCAAGCTCTATCGAGACTCAAGGTAAAATTAACCCAAGCTTAGGACTACTTAGGTGTTTCCCCGCTTCTGTTAAACGCCCCGGAACAATACCGAGTTTCAGGTTTGTCCGCGCTTCAGCTGGTAAAAAATATGCCGCCCGATGACGTCCATTTTCTTCAAGCGACGCGACCAGCCGGGTCTTACGTAATCGGCATGGTAATGGGTCGCTCCGCCGACCTCATCCAAGTAAGTGCGGCCGTCGATCACCGCGCTCGCGATGCGGGAGGCCGTCTGCCAGGATCCATCGTCGGTGATGCGTAGGGACTTGCCCTCGCATGCGAAGGAGAACTGGCAGCCCATGTAACGATGCCGGTTCTGATACACCACACCGCAGACGTTTCCCGGATAGAGCCCGCTCTTGACCCTGTTCAGAACTACCTGCGCAACCGCAGCTTGGCCTTCCTCGGATTCGCTGCGCGCTTCGAAATACACCGCCTCGGCGAGGCAACGCTGCTCGCGATCTTTGGCATCGGCACCGATCAGGTCGGCGTAGCGATGCCGCGCGACGTCCGGTGGGGTCTCCGGAATCGATGTCCCACCATCGGTCTGTCCAGCCCGCGGTGACAGGCCTGGGAACACGAGGCTCGCGGCCGCGATTTCAATCGGTGTTGCGTCGGCAGGCGCTGGCGTGGTGGACGACAAGGCTTCGGCGCGTGGAATGGCCGGAGTCGCTCCATCGTCGACGACGACGACCGAACCCTCTACCTCCGTGCTCCGGACGCGTCCGAGATCCGGGGTCGGCACGAAGCCCGCATCGACGTCTAGGCTCGGTCCCGCGTTGCCTGGCGGCAGCAATCCCCCACTCATCTCGGTCAGACTGGCCCGAACCAGAATCGCTTCGCTGTCGGTTTCGCCAGGGCGATCGAAGGTTGCTCTGCTCACCGTCCGCCGTGCCGGATGCGTGCGGGTCTCCGTCCCGGAGAGGCGTGCGCCCGGTGATGCAGTGGCAAGAAGCCGGGCGCTTGGCGCGAGAGAGCCCGCGATGCCAGGCGCCATGTCGGTGCCGGCCGTTGCCGTGAAGGACACCAGCAAGCCGACGCCGGCCGCCCACGGGGTCATCGCGGCACTCAGCCAGCGAAGATGCGACGTCCGTCGTGATCGTTTCGTACCCACGCAACCGACTCGCACCAGGATGCCCTACCGCCCGGTCGTTCATCCCACACTCGGGATGCCTACCGGTCGATCGAACTATCGTGCGGTATGGTTGCGGACCGGTTAAGGCCGCCGCTCAGATTGAGCCGGGTCGTCCATGCGTGGCCGCCAGACTATCGACCAGTGCCGAAAGCCCGGAGCGATCGCCATTCTGGGCACTCGCGATGCGTTCGGCATCGGCGCCGCTTTGTGTGGCGACGGCGAACACAAACAGGGAAAGGGTCGCCAGCCCGCCGATGCTGGCGACGACCCAGAGAAAGACCTGCTGCACCGCTCGCGGAAGTGGAGCGGCGACGGAGTTCTCAGTGAGAAACAAAGGGGGTGGGCTGGTATCGTTCATAACGGCGATCCCACGCGTTGGCTGCCGCCCCTCTGGGCAGGATGGCCTGCGCGCAACGGATCGGCACTAGCACTGAACGTGCCCGCGTGAAATCAGTTCGCCGCGTTTTCGACAATTTGTTGAACGGAACGCTGCGCTGGGTGCTCAGGACGGTCACAGACCGCCCCGGATGGATGTCGTAAGCTTCGGGAAAGCCTGGACCGAAGCGTCCGCTTACTTCGAGGCCTTTGCGGCAAGGGCCGCCTGAGCCGCAGCGAGGCGCGCGATCGGCACGCGGTAGGGCGAGCACGACACGTAGTCGAGGCCGACCTCCTGGCAGAAGGCGATCGAGGATGGATCGCCGCCGTGCTCGCCACAGATTCCGAGCTTGATGTCGGGCCGGACCGCCCGCCCACGCTCCACGCCGATGCGCACGAGCTCACCGACGCCCTCCTGATCGATTGAAATGAATGGATCGGCGGAGAGAATGCCCTTCTGGGTGTAGGCTCCCAGGAAGGTCGCGGCGTCATCGCGCGAGATGCCGAGCGCGGTCTGCGTCAGGTCGTTGGTGCCGAAGGAGAAGAACTCCGCCGTTTCAGCGATGTCGCCCGCGCGCAGGGCCGCTCGCGGCAGCTCGATCATCGTGCCCACCTGATAGTCGACGATGCCGCCCGTTTCGGCAGCGACGGCCTTCGCCATGGCGTCGATGCGTGCCTTGACGATGTCGAACTCCATCTTGGTGAAGACGAGTGGCACCATCACCTCGGGGGTCACGGGTGCGCCGGTCTCCTTGGCTGCCTGCACGGCGGCCTCGAAGATCGCCCGCGCCTGCATTTCCGCGATTTCCGGGAAGGCGATGGCGAGGCGGCAGCCGCGGAACCCGAGCATCGGGTTGAACTCGTGCAGCTCCGTCATGCGGCGGCGCAGCTTGTCCTCCGACACGCCCGTGCTGGTGGCAACGTCGCGCACCTCCTCGTCGGTATGAGGCAGGAACTCATGCAGCGGAGGGTCGAGGAGACGGATCGTGACGGGCAGGCCCGACATGATGGTGAACAGCTCGACGAAGTCCTGACGCTGGTAGGGCAGGATCTTGGCCAAGGCGGCCCGGCGGCCCTCCGCGTCATCGGCGAGGATCATCTCGCGAACGGCGACGATGCGGTCACCCTCGAAGAACATGTGCTCGGTGCGGCACAGACCGATACCCTCCGCGCCGAAGTTGCGAGCGGCGCGCGCATCGGTCGGCGTGTCGGCGTTGGTGCGGACCTTCATGGTGCGGACCTTGTCGGCCCACCCCATCAGAGTGGCGAATTCGCCCGACAGGGAGGGTTCCAGCATCGCCACCTCTCCGAGAAGGACCTGGCCGGTCGAGCCGTCGATGGTGATCTTGTCGCCGGCTTTCAGGGTGGTCCCGGCGACCGAGAGGGTGCCCGCCTTGTAGTCGACGCGGATCGAGCCGACGCCGGAGACGCAGGGCTTGCCCATGCCGCGCGCCACCACGGCCGCGTGGCTGGTCATGCCGCCGCGCGTTGTCAGGATGCCCTCGGAGGCATGCATGCCGTGGATGTCCTCCGGAGAGGTCTCCACACGCACGAGGATGCACTTGCGCTCGGCCTTGCGGGCGGCTTCGGCGTCCTCGGAATTGAAGACGATCTCACCGGTGGCCGCACCCGGCGAAGCTGGAAGACCGGCGGCGATGACCTTGCGCTCGGCTTTCGGATCGATGGTCGGGTGAAGGAGCTGGTCGAGAGCCGCGGGCTCGACGCGGCCGATAGCCTCTTCCTCGGTGATCAGGCCTTCCGCCGCGAGATCGACGGCGATGCGCAGGGCCGCCTTGGCGGTGCGCTTGCCGTTGCGGGTCTGGAGCATCCAGAGCTTTCCGCTCTCGATGGTGAACTCCATGTCCTGCATGTCGCGATAGTGGTTCTCGAGAAGACCGTAGATCCGCACCAGCTCGGCGTAGGAATCCGGCATCGCCAATTCCATCGACGGACGATCGGACTTCGCCTCGATGCGGGCCTTCTCGGTGATGTCCTGCGGGGTGCGGATACCCGCCACCACGTCCTCGCCCTGAGCGTTGATCAGAAACTCGCCGTAGAGGGCGCGCTCGCCGGTCGAGGGATTGCGGGTGAAGGCAACACCGGTGGCCGACGTGTCGCCCATGTTGCCGAAAACCATGGCCTGGACGTTGACGGCCGTACCCCAGCTCTCCGGGATGCTGTTCAGCTCACGATACTTCTTGGCACGCGGGATCATCCAGGAATCGAATACCGCGCCGATGGCACCCCAGAGCTGATCCTCCGGTGCCTGCGGGAAGTCGGAACCGTGCTCAGCCTTCACGATGGCTTTGTACTTGCCGACGAGGTGCTTCCAGTCCTCGGCCCCGAGCTCCGTGTCGAGGCTGACGCCCTTGCCTTCTTTGTAGTGCTCCAGGGCCTCTTCGAAGGCGTGGTGTTCCACGCCGAGGACGACGTTCGAATACATGGTGATGAAGCGCCGATAGGAATCGTAGGCGAAGCGTGGGTCACCGGCACCGTGCGCCAGGGCTTCGACGGTGACGTCGTTCAGGCCCAGGTTGAGCACCGTGTCCATCATCCCCGGCATCGACGCGCGGGCGCCGGAGCGGACCGAGACGAGGAGCGGGTTCTCCGGATAGCCGAAGCCGCGGCTCGTGAGCGCACCAACGGCGTCCAGGGCGGCCTTGACCTGACTTTTCAGTTCGTCGGGATACTGCTGCCCGTGGTCATAGTAGTAGGTGCAGACTTCGGTCGTGATGGTGAACCCGGGAGGAACCGGCAGACCGAGATTCGACATCTCTGCGAGGTTAGCGCCCTTCCCGCCCAGCAGGTTGCGCATGGACGACTGGCCCTCGGCCTTGCCATCACCGAAGGAGTAGACCCATTTGCCCATCTGTATCCGTCCGCTTGCAGGAGTGAACACTGCCCCATGCCTAACACGGCGGGTTGGACCATCTCATGCTGCAACGCAAGATGAATGGATCATTCAGGGGCCGACACCGTGACGCTTCGGTCCGGCTGTAACGTGGCCGTCAGGCGATCATCCAAACGAGCGGAAGACGCCGAGGCCAGTGAGCCCCACCAGGATCAGATAGATCGCAACGATAAAGTTGAGCAGGCGCGGCATGATCAGGATCAACACGCCGGCTACGAGCGCTATCACTGGTTGAACGCTTGAAATCGTGAAGGTCATGAAACGCTTTCCCGGGTTCGCCCGGTCACCGCAGATCCGATGAGGGCTCCAGGGTGACCGTCAGCTACGACTCGCAGTCGACCTCAAACTCGGTACTTGCCGTTGCGCTTGACGAGGACCTGAGTGCCGACGGGCACCCGCTCATAGAGGTCGACGATGTCTTCGTTGAGCATGCGGACGCACCCCGAAGACATCTGCTCGCCGATGCTCCAGGGCTCGTTGGTGCCATGGATACGGAACAGGATGTCACGATTGCCCTGGTAGAGGTACAGGGCACGGGCGCCGAGGGGATTGTCGACACCGCCCTTGCGGGTGCGCGGCAGGTCCGGATTGAGCGACACCATGGTGGTGGTGGGGCTCCAGTCAGGCCAGACGCCCTTCCGTCCGACCCGGGCCTGACCCTTCCACGAGAAACCCAGCTTGCCGACGCCGACGCCGTACTGCACGGCGGAACCGTCCTCCTGCACCAGGGCGAGTTGTCGGTTGTCGATGTCGATGACGATCGTGCCCGGCTTCTCCGGCCCGGTGTACCGCACAACCTGACGTCGGTACTTTGGGTCGAGCCGGTTCTTGTCGACGAGTGGCACGTCATACGGCTTGTCCGGCATCGTTCCGGTGTACCAGGCCGCCTCATCGTCCTGTGCGAGATTCATGGGACCGCGCGACTGGCATGCGGCGAGGGGTGCGATCAGGATCAGCCCGAGGACGAGGCGGCGGGACGGCATGGACAACTCCACGTTTCGACGCGTTGGGCGACGGCACTGTCCCCTGACTACCCCTCCCGGCCGCCCGACGTTGTGTCATTCCCGCCGCAGTCATGATGTTGCTGACCTTCCCGGAAGTAGTCCTCGCTCTGTCGGGCCGGGAAGCGACGTTTTCGAGGTGCCTACGATCGGCCGGCGTTTGGAGCCATTGCGTCGAAGGAAGCGGCCTCGCATGATCGGACTCCCCATCCTGGGAACGAGGCACGATCGCGCATGGTCGAGACGCAGACGCTGGCAGATTTTGCAACCGGCACATTCCTGACCGATCTCGCCCCGGCCGTGCACCTGGACCATTGCGTCATTCATGTAACCGACTGGGTGCGGTCCAATGCCTTCTATCGTGACGTCATGGGCGCAGAACTCATCCCGCGCGGAGCGGCGTTCGCCTACCGCTTTGGAGGGGTGCAACTGAACGTTCATGGGCCAGGTGTGAATGCGACCCCGCTCGCCGAGCGGCCTGTCATGCCGGGCAACAGCGATCTCTGCTTCCGCTGGTCGGGGACGATCGAGCAGGCCGCCGCCCATCTGGCGTCGCAAGGCGTAACCGTGGAACTCGGACCGGTCGAGCGCAATGGAGCCGCCGGATCCGGCGTCAGTCTCTATTTCCGAGACCCGGATGGGTCCTTGATGGAATTCATCACCTATCCGGCTGCCTGAACCAACAGGTCTACGCTACCCCGACCTCGCCTAACCCCGGGTCTCGGCAAGCTGTTGATTAGTCTGTTCGAGACGGAGGGCCAATTCCCGCATCACCGCGATGGCGATCGGAGGGAACTGAGCCAGCAACTCCAAAAACACGGCGCGGTCGATCCGCAGTGCGGTGGCCGGTTCTACCGCGGCGACCGTGGCGGAGCGCGGCTGATCGGCCAGGATGCCCATTTCGCCAACCAGGGCATTGGCGCCAAGGAGCGCAAGGCGAAACGGACCATGCGGCCCTTCTATCGCGACCTCGGCCGACCCTTCCAGCAACAGGTAGGCTGCATCGGCGGCGTCGCCGCGCGCGAAGAGTTGCTGCCCCGCCTCGAAATGTACTCGCTCACTTGTGAAGGCAAGCAACTTGAGGCGCGAGGGCTCGACACCCCTGAACAACGGCACTTGGCGAAGGGACGTAACCTCGGTTTCGAGGGTCATAGGGCGGGCTCCAGCGGCGCGACGTCCTTGCGGGCACGCCACGATCGTCATGTATCCAATGCGAGCCAAACAGGCTTTGTCCAGCCCCGGCGAGTGGGGTCACGGCTAGCGAAACCCTGACGCCGGTCTACGGCCGACGGGCTGAGACCACCCAACGCAGGTTCAATGGTTACGCTCGGATTAAATGCCAGTGGTGGCGGCACTAACTGTCGGCTCAGCCATCAGACGAGGAACCATCGATATTGGCAAAGGTTGTGATGACAGTGAACGCATAGCTGAGGAGGCACTGATGGCATCAGGAAATTCCACCTCGAAGCGAGGTTTCGCATCGATGGACCTCGAACGGCAGCGCGAGATCGCGAGCAAGGGCGGCCGCAGCGTACCGGCGGAAAAGCGCTCGTTTTCGCAGGACCGCGAATTGGCATCGAATGCCGGCCGTAAGGGCGGCCAGTCCAGTGGGTCCGGTCGTCCCGGCGACGAGTAATTTCGGGACGGCGTGCAGCCTCAATAGGGTGCACGCCGTTTCACGCGAGCCATTCTACGCAACGAGAAACACCCCGTTCCTATGAAACGGGGTGTTTCTCGTTGAAGCCTTGGAAGACAACCGAACGTTTTATGTCATGCACCGGCCGGGCACCATGCGGCGGGCCTCGGGGCCCGCGAGAGAGCTGATCGAGCGTTCACAACCTTCCTGAAGCGGCTTCCGAACACGAGGGATCTCCCGTTCGCTTGCTGTTTGACCGATTGAGGGACCAACTAGCATCGATCGGTCTCGAATATTCGGTATCGACGCGATGTGAACGGGACGTCCGGTCCGCGGAGGAAACATTGCCTCCACACTGGCATTGGCTGACGCTGATATGTCTGAGCGCTGTTGGACGATGTTCTGATCAGCGCTCTGGCGCAGGGCCGGATGTGTCAACAGTGTCAACAGCGCAGCCGGCCCACTCACACTGAGAAACAAGCCGGAGCGAAACATCGTCGTAATCTCCATATGGAGCTTGACAGGCTAACGGGGTAACGCAGGGCTGTCACAACGGTTCCTTAACCGTTCGATCGTGGGTATGATGGCGTTAGCCGAATAAATGGCTTTGTCTGGAGTAACGAAAGATCGGCTTCAGGAGCGCTTCCGCTGTGGCCTCGACGCATCACAGCGGAGAAAAATGCAGCAGGGTCTGGACCATTCGGAACCTGCGGTTCTCGACGCCGTTGTTCGAGCACCCGGCCGCCTGGTCCTCCCCCGCATTCCCCTTGTGCACAGGCCGGAACCTTCCAAACGGGTCGGACTTTCCGACCCGTTTTTTTATGCCGGCCCACCACGCGACAGCCGATTGCGCCGCAACGAAAAAACCCCGGTGCGGACACCGGGGTTGATGAGCGATCGGATGGGAGATCCAGCGCGAACGCGACGTTCAGGGGCTGGGGTGTATCAGGCGGACTTCGCCTCACGTCGCCGAGCGCTTTGCTGGAAGAACAGGGCTTGGCTGATCACGGCCGAGACGTTGGCAGGCTGGAACGGCTTCGCAATGAGGAACGCCGGCTCCGGCCGTTCGCCCGTCAGGAAGCGCTCGGGATAGGCGGTGATGAAGATAACCGGGACCTCGAAGGTCTTGAGGAGATCGTTAACGGCATCAAGACCCGAACTCCCGTCGGCGAGCTGGATGTCAGCGAGGATCAGACCTGGACGAGTTCCACCGGACGCGATCTTGATAGCCTCCGTCCGGGTCCGCGCGACCCCGATCACGTTGTGGCCGAGTCCTTCGACCAAAGCCTCGAGATCCATGGCGATCAGAGGCTCGTCCTCGATGATCAGAATCTCGGTTGCCATATCAGCGGCAAGTTCGCGGCCTGCCTCGTCGACGAGGTCGCGGACTTGGCTGACGTCGACGTCGAGAATGATCGCCGCGTCTTCTTCGGAAAACCCTTCGAGGCAGGAGAGCAAGAAGGCTTGGCGTGGCAGAGGCGTGATCTGTCCGAGCCGGACTTCCGCCGGAAGGTCATGCTGCACCTGTTCGCTCTGGCCATTCACGGACAGCGAATTCCAGATTCGGGTGAAGACACGAAACAGGTCGGCCTTCACGTTGGAGCTGCGACCGAGCGTCTCCGGCTCGTTCACGAGAGTCTCCAGGGTGGCCGCTACGTAAGCGTCGCCAGCAACCTGGCTGCCGGTCAGCGCCCGCGCATAACGGCGCAGGTACGGCAGATGCTGAACGACGAGTTGAGCTGTCGACATTATATCCCCTTGGCTTTGCCGTTCTCTCGGGCGCCTCCGCCACAACGCGGAATGCAGGGCTCCGTTCCGCTGGTCGGGAACCGATTGTTCACACCAGCGTTGCAGGTGCAGCCATGGCCTATGTGAAGCCGCAAAACAATCGCGGCGATGTCGCTTGTCGACATCCAAGGGGACCTTAGTATGGATGATGACGAATCGAGGCATGGGCCTTCGGCGGAAGGTTCTACCTCGAAGGCGGACGCCTCGTCGGCAGGACAAGGCCTCAGCGATCACACCCAGAAACGCATCGGTCTACATTTGCGCGCGATGTACGATACCATCGTTCAGCAACCCGTGCCGGACCGTTTCCGCGATCTGATCGCGCAGCTCGACACGTCTTCTCCCCCTTCCGAACCCTAGGCTCCAGGTGATGGTGGACCCACAATTACCTGTTTCAGTGTCGGGATGAGGACATCTCTCGATTGGACCGTTGCCGAAATAAGAAAGGCCGCCCGTCTTGGGGCGGCCTTCACGTCAGAGTCGCGAAGCGTAACGCGCCGCTTGGCTCGTTAGAGTGTCGGCGAACGGCCGCGCATCAGGCCGATGACGGCCGAAATGGCGAACAGAACGATCGCAACGAAGAAGACCAGCTTGGCGGCTTCCATTGCGGTGCCGGCAATACCACCGAAGCCAAGAAGCGCCGCGACGAGGGCGACGACCAGGAACGTAACGGCCCATCCGAGCATGTGACTCACCCCTTGAACAAGTACGGTGCAGCATGGGCTGCGACCTCATGACAGCATAACGCCAACTTAGCTGGACGGTTCCTGATCCCGTCACAGGATCGCCACGTTTTCAACATGCCGTGAAAAGCCGAAAACGTTCTTCAGGTCCGACGGTTTTCGCCGGGTCCGGACAACGGACCCTCAAGACCTTTTCGACGAAAGGATCTCTGCAAGGCGAGACCCGCGATGGCGATCGCCACGCCAAATTGCGCTAATCCGTTCTCGGCGAGATCTCCAGTCGCACAATTGAACTGAATCGCCAGTCGCGTGAGGCCGTTCAGCACGATGACTGTGGCGCAGAACAGTGTCGACGCGCCAAGGATAGCGATGAAATCGGGCATGATGGCCTGTCCGGTCGATCCGGACGTAGGTCACGCAAAGCTTGCGCCACGTCTCGCGATCTTGGCGGCACTTCAGCAACCCACGCCGGCGTCGGTGGATTTTGGCATCCACTGAATACCGACGCTTTATCGGCGCGCGTGGAGTGCCACCGAAGAAATCCGATATGGAATGTTCAGGGACGTCGTGCCGGCTGTGATTTAGGTCGATCGGCGGCCGCCGCAGGCGTTCGTTGCGATGCCGTCGGCTGGACAGCCGGCGCTCGTGGGGTTTCGACGACCAAGCGCTTCACCGGCCAGCCATCGGCCCAGCGTTCCATGTCGCTGAAACGAGGATTGCCCTTCAGGGCTGTCGCATCGGTGCCGGAGAACGCCGATGCGGCGGCAAGGTCGAAGGTCTTCCAGTAGGCTAGATAGTCCAAGCTATCGGCGCGTGCGTTGTTGATCTGTGAAACCAGTGTGGTCTGTTCGCCGGTCAACGCCATGTCCGGAGACCACTTGAAGGGCGGGGCCGGCTGCTTCGGATCGCGTGGCGGCTCAGGCGGGAGCTTGATCGCCGCCCCGTCATACGCGGTATCGACCGCCGCTGGGGAGGTCAGCGTGGCAGCCAAGGCGGGAAAGCCATGGTCATCCGACAGCGCCCGCACGAACAGCTTACGCTCAGCTGGAACTGCGCTGGCATCCCGCAGCAGCCGTCGAGCGGCAAGATCGGCGGCCCGGGCATCACGATCGCCGATCACGGTAACCACCAGCGTCTCCGGCGCAATCCGACTGAGATCGTGCAGAACCACGCCCCGCGCCCGCGCATCGCTGGCGATCCCGCCCGGCATCACGGCAAAGACTAGCCGCGGTATGGGCAGGCCCTGCTCTGAGGCATCAGCAGCGAAATTTGCCGCAATGGGTGCGCCGGCAAGATGGCCGATCACGGCGACACGCTTCACATCGGGCTTTGCCTCTGCGTCGGCCGCCAAGTCCGAAAGGGTCGCCTTGACGATGCGCTCGGCAATGGCGGTCGATTCGGATGGGCGTGTGCGATTGAGATCCTGGAACCGTGGGAAGATGACCAGGGACCCGGTCCGCGCAAGGTGGTCGATCCAGCTCCCATAGGCCTGCGGGTTCGGGGCGCCCCAAGCATGCAGGAGGATGACGACCGGTCGTCCCTGGGCCGGCGCGTCACCAGACTTGTAGAACACGAAGCTACCAGACCCCGCCTTGCCGAGACCGCGCTTCACAATCGCGGCAGCTCGATCGCCGACCCCGCCGGGACCCTCAGCCGGTTGGTTCGGCGGAGTGGCAGCGATCACCGGCGTGACCAGAGAGATGAGGCAGGCAGCGCTGATCGCGGCGACACCGAAACTCAGGTTCAGACGCATGATTGATCCGGTGACGCAGGCCCGTACGTCTCATGTCCCAAGCTCGAAAAGCCGGTCCTGGCGAAGCACGGAGGAAATGTGATCCGAACCATACGTCAAGTCGCAGCGGACAAGTGCGGTATTCCCGCCGCACCCGGCCGGTAGAATGCAAGGCTTCAGCGACCGATGTCTCTGACCCGCTCCTCAATCAGGACGGCGAGTTGCAGAAGATCCCTCGGCTGATCAGAATCCGTCATCGGCTCATAGATGTTCCGCAGACTGTGTCCGATGGTGGCAAGTAGCCGATCATCCGATAGGCCTGTCAACGAGGACCAGAATTCATCCGGACGTTGAGCGTTCACCGACTGCGCAAAGGTCATCGCTGGCTTTCGGGCCATCGCTCGGCCTCTCGATTTCAGAGACCGGACAACGGTCTTCTGCGTCAATGTTTCCCTTGATTTACGATAATTTTCAGTTGCCGGGGGCCGACGAACCGATGATGTCAGGCCGGGAAACGCTGCTATCGGTTCGGCCGGCGGCTTCCTGCACCCAGGCTAGAATGTCGGCGGCTCGCCACGGCTTCGGAATGAAAGTCGCTGAGACACGCAGGTCACTCGGCTGATCGCCGGCATCACCGGATGTCAGAAGGACCCGGACACGCGGCCAAGTTACGCCGATGATGCGGGCCAGCTCGAAGCCCCCGATCGGACCGGGTGTGCGCACGTCAGAGAAGACGACACTGACTTCGTCGCCCCGGTCGTTCAGGATCGCGAGGGCGCGCTCGGCTGTCTCGGCCTCGATAACTCGAAAACCGGTTTCCTCGAGCAGCTCAGCCGCGAGGAATCGCTCGTCTGGTTCGTCCTCGACGACGAGGATTACGGGACGTGCATCAGACGAATTCACAGCGCTCATGGGTCCGGTACGCTCTTCGGGCCAGAACGGCGGGCCAAGCGCAATCTTGCGCCATGGGGGCGCATCGCTGTCAATGTGGCGGAACCAACCGAATATCCGGATCGAGGCTTGCGGACTCGTCCTGTGCTTTCGGCGTCACGCTTTTCTAAGGATTTTAGCCAACACCATGAGATTTCAGAAAGGCTAAGGCGCGTGTCCATCCGTCTTTGGCATCCGCTTCACGATAGCTTGGCCGATAATCGGCGTGAAAGCCGTGGGGTGCCTCGGGATAGACGACGAGCTCGACCGATTTGCCTGCGGCTTTTGCCTTGTCTCGTGCAGCCTCCACGGCCGCGACCGGAATGCCGGAATCGGCACCGCCGTAAAGGCAGAGCAGTGGCGCCTGTATATCGGCGGCGACGTCCAATGCGGTTTTCGGCTGAATCTCTGAGCGTTCGCCCCCGACCGGCCCGTACCAGGCGATTCCCGCTTTCAGGTCCTTTCGGTGTGCGGCGTAGAGCCAAACGCCTCGCCCACCACGACACCACCCCATGGCGGCGATCCGCCCCTGGTCTCCGCGCGACGTCGAAATGGCCCAGGCGGCTGCTGAGTCGAGGTCGGCCATCCACTGCGCGTCGGGCGTCTTCGAAATGATGTCGCGAATGATCGCCTTCGCATCGGTCATTGTCGAAAGATCGCCCTGACGCGCATAAAGTTCAGGCGCGACCGCACAGTAGCCGGCTTGAGCCAGGCGACGACAAATATCTTTGATGTAGTCGTGGACGCCGAAGATCTCCTCGATGACCAACACGATCGGAAATGGCCCCTCGCCCTTCGGCATGGCTCGGTAGCCTGGCATGGGACCGTCGACGGCTGGGATCTTGACTTCGCCGGCCACGATCGAGTCGGCATCCGTGTGGATGACCTGAGCATCGACCGAACTGGTTGCCAGGGTCAGACCGGTCATCAAGCTGGTCATGACAAAGCCGCGTCGCGAGAAGGGGGGTGTCAGCAGGCCGTCGAGACCTTCGAGGTTTGAGCTGTCCTCAACATGATCCGGTGTCTGCGACATGAGATCCCCGCGGCGCATTTCGACGTCGTGGAGCACTTAGGGCATGTAGCAGCAGCGACCAGACGTCAGAGGGCGATACGGTGACGGCTCGTTTCGCCGATCCGCTGAGACGCCGGCGATCCCATCCGCCGCGCTATGACCCGCCCCTCGGAGGCCGGATTGCGCTTTCGAGAGGTGCCCGTCACCGTTGATTTCGGTCGCACGAGATCACCGAGCGATACGAAGTCCTCCTCGCTCTTTTGCGAAGCGCCCGATGCCACGAAACCGAAGGCGACCGCGAAGGATTGCGCCAGATCGGCATCGCGCGCGACGCCGAAGGCATCGATCGCAGCCAGGAACGCCTCGCGGAAGAGGCGGACCGTGCACCAGTTCTTCTCGGCCAAGTGCAGGGGCCATTCCCAAAGATTGTCGCGCCGAATCCCAATCGCCTCTCGTGCGATGAAGTACCCGGTCTCGCGATGCTCGAGACCATCGGCAGCCACACGCCAGTCCGCATTCTCGAAGAGGATCGGGCTCGGCCGGCACGCGTCGTCTAAAGTGAGATCGAACATGATGTCCCCTCGCCGCCAGTCCCGCGCCTGCCTGTTGGCAGTCCCGAAATGGATCAGAACATTAAGGGAACACTGATCGGAAACCTCGGCGACGTCAAGCCTTTGTTCTCGGTGTGTTCGAGGGTGGGACCCGGAAGAACCGACGCTAGTGCGCCGGCTTCTCGAAGAGTGAGTGCTCCACCCGGTCTCCGGCATGCAGACGGAGACGCGCCGCGGTCCCGGCATTGAGTTCGAGCACGGACAGCACCGGTTCGTTCGACGGAATGACCTTTGTCGAGAGCGGCTCGGTATCTGCCGCGATCTTTGCGATGGTGCCGTCGGCCCGGATGAACACCATATCGAGCGGCAGGTAGGTGTTCTTCATCCACATCGCCACCGGGGCGGAAGCCTGAAAATCGAACAGCATGCCGTGGTCGGGCGCCATCGAGCGACGGTACATCAGGCCGCGCGAACGCTCCGCGTCGGTGCGCATCACCTCGACGGCGAAGACGTGCCGTCCCTCGCGGCCCACGATGCTCAGCGGTTCGGTCGGTCCCGAACGCGCATCCTGCGCCACCGCTGGATCGAGGATCAGGGCGAGGAGCACAAGGGCGAGAAGCGCGCGACATCCATCGCGCCAGTCGATCACGTGTCTGGAGAGCACCGAACCATCCGTCAGTGTGAGGCGGGCAGCGCGCCGTCGAGGAGCCGGACTTCGGCGGCCATCTTGCCCTTGGAACCATCGCCATAGCGGACGAGAACCATCTCGCCCGGCTTGAGTTCGGCGATCCCGTAGCGGCGAAGCGTCTCCATGTGAACGAAGATATCGGGTGTCCCATCGCCGCGGCTGAGAAAGCCGAAGCCGCGGAGACGGTTGAACCACTTCACCACCGCGGTTTCGAGCCCGCTGGTGGGTGTAACCGTGACATGCGTGCGCGGAAGCGGCAGCTCTGAGGGGTGCAGCGCCGTCGACTGGTCGAGCGAGATCACCCGGAAAGCCTGCCAGCCGCGCGGCCGCTCGGTGGCCTCCACGACGACGCGTGCGCCCTCGCTGGCGCTTTGGTGCCCGTCGCGACGCAGGCAGGTGATGTGGAGAAGCACGTCGGCCGAGCCGTCGTCGGGGACGATGAATCCGAAGCCCTTCGAGACATCGAACCATTTGATCCGACCGGCGACCTCCATGAGGTCGAGGGGCCGCTGGGCATCGATGCTCTGTCCTTCGACGGAGCGGTTCTCGTCCTGCTCCCCCGACGAACGCTGCCCAAACGGGCCTGAACCGAAATCGTCAGACATGTCAGCAACCCACACCGAATCACGTCACGCGACCCGCGCCAGAGATTAACAAAGTCATGACTCGGCGGAAGCCCGTTTCATGCGTCCGCCGGCTTCCCGATGCCGCATTGTTCGGCAGGGCTGTGCGCGCGCAACAGCGCACCTTGCCATTTTCCGGCGCAAAGACCGGCGGGGGCTCAGGATTTTTTCGATCGAGCGCGCAAAGCTGAAATTTCGTTAGCGCTATTGCGCGAAAGCGTCCGTCGAGACCGGAGATCGTCGCGTCGTCGCGGAGGCCATCATTCGATGGTACGGCCTCTGCGATGAAATCCTGGTTGTTGACCTCCGTTGCGCCGCGCTTCCGGTACGCTGCTCTGGATGCCGCGCGTGGCCTCGCACTGCTGGCGATGGCGCTCTACCACGCCACGTGGGATCTCGGGGCTCTACGGCTCACGCCGGAGAACTATGCCCTGACGCCGCCGGGGCGCATGATCGCTCACGGAATCGCCGGAACCTTCCTCGTGCTCGTCGGCATCGGGCTCGTTCTGATGAATGGCGGCTGCTTCGCGCCCAAGCGCTTCGGCCTGCGATTCGCCCGCATCGCGGCTGCGGCCGCCCTTGTGACAGTCGCAACCTACCTCACCGATCCATCAAGCTATATCTTCTTCGGCATCCTGCACTGCATCGCGGCCTCGAGCGTGCTGGCCCTGCCCTTTGTGCGAGCGCCCGGCTGGGTTGCCGCCGCTGGAGCAGCCGTCGTGATCGCCGCTCCGCTTTGGGCCTCCGGCGGTCCGTTCGATGCGCCGATCCTGTCCTTCATCGGATTGGGACGCGGCACGCCGCAGACCAACGACTACGTGCCGCTGTTTCCCTGGTTCGGCATGGTACTGGTGGGGGTGGCGCTGGCCCGATACGGGCGGGACGCCGTCGGCCGATCGCAATTGGCCGACTGGTCCGGGACTGGCTGGTTCGGGCGTGGTCTGAGCTGGGCCGGTCGCCACAGTCTGGCGATCTACCTCATCCATCAGCCTATTCTGATGGCTCTGCTGACGGGCCTCGTCACCCTGACCGGACCGCATCCGCAGGCTGGTGTCGCCGAGTTTCGGGCGCTTTACGTGCGAAACTGCCTTGCCACTGGCGGCGAGGTCACAGCCTGCAGCCGGGCCGCCGCCTGCGTCTCGGACGCCTTTCGGCGAGAGAACCTCTGGGCCGACCGGCCCCGAAGCTTCACCCAGGCGGAGCGCCAGCGAGCCCAGAGCCTGTCGCAGACCTGCTACGAGGCCGCTGAGGGAACGGCCCCAGCCCCGTGAGGCGGAGGGCCGTTCCCGGAATCGCTCAGTCCTTGGCGCGCTCCACGTAGGAGCCGTCCTCGGTCATGATCACCACGCGGGTGCCGACGGCGATGTGGGGTGGGACGGCCGTGCGTACGCCGTTGGAGAGAATGGCGGGCTTGTAGGACGACGAGGCGGTCTGGCCCTTCATCGCCGGCTCGGTCTCGGTCACTTCGAGAACGACGCGCTGCGGCAGGTCCAGGGTCAGCGCGACGCCGTTATGGGTCGAGACCATCACGGCCATGCCTTCCTGCAGGTACGGCGCGGCGGAGCCGACGACGTCCTTCGGGATCGCGACCTGATCGTAGTTCTCGGGGTTCATGAAGTGGAAGCCCTCGCCGTCCTCGTACAGGAAGGTGTGCTCCCGGTCCTCGACGAAGGCGCGCTCGACCGATTCGGTGGTGCGGTAGCGCTCGGAGACCTTCACGCCGTCGGTGATGCGGCGCATGTCGAGCTGGGTCACCGGGGTGCCCTTGCCGGGATGGATGTTCTCGACCGTCAGGATGACGTAGAGCTTGCCATCCTTGTCGACGACGTTGCCCTTGCGGAGCGTAGAGGCGATCACCTTCACGGGGTCTGGTCCTGCTGTGTTCGTTGAAAAAACGGACGCGGCGCCCCGACGCGGGATCCTCCGCGGGAGCGACATCTTGGCTCCGCCACTAACCTATCCGCGCCACCGTTGCCAGTCGCACCGCAAGGCGGCACTCCCGAGACCCTGATGTCCTCCCGTGCGGGCCGCAAAGTTTTCGCGTATGAACACCCCCTCCCCCTGGTGGGCACCCCATCGCCACGCCGACCGCCGTCCGGCCCTGATGGCGCGCAACCGCATCGTCGCCGCTGTCCGCGCGCATTTCGCGGCGGCCGAGTTCGTTGAGATCGATGCGGCCGCCCTCCAGATATCTCCAGGCAACGAGGCCCATCTCTCGGCCTTCTGTACGGAGGCACTCGGACCGGACGGGGCGCGTCAGCCGCTTTACCTGCACACCTCGCCGGAATTCGCCTGCAAGAAGCTGCTGGCGGCCGGTGAGCCGCGCCTCTTCAGCATCGCCCGTGTCTATCGCAACCGGGAGCGCGGGCCCTTGCACCATCCGGAATTCACGATGCTCGAATGGTACCGGGCCGGGGCCGAGTACATGGAATTGATGCAGGACTGTGCCGACCTCCTGGCGCTCGCGACCGACACCGCCGGCGTCGGCACGCTGCGCCATCGCGATCGGGAGGCCGACCCGTTCGCGACGTTCGAGCGCTTGACCCTGGCCGAGGCTTTTGCCGAGCGCGCCGGCATCGATCTCCTCGCCACCGTCGATCGTGACGGTTCGACCGACCGCGATGCGCTCGCCGAGGCGGTACGTCGGGCCGACCTCCGGGTGGCGGAGGACGACACCTGGGCCGATTTGTTCAGTCGGGTGCTGGTAGCGCGAATCGAGCCGAATCTGGGCATCGGGCGGCCGACCATCCTGTATGAATACCCGGTCAGCGAAGCGGCGCTGGCGCGGCCGAGTCGACACGATCCCCGCGTGGCCGAGCGTTTCGAGCTCTATGCCTGCGGCGTTGAACTCGCCAATGGCTTCGGGGAGCTCACCGATGCCGACGAGCAGCGCCGGCGCTTCACGCTGGAAATGGCCGAGAAGGCTCGCGTCTATGGCGAGACCTATCCGATCGACGAGGACTTCCTCGAAGCCCTGGCGATCATGCCGGAGGCAAGTGGCATCGCCCTCGGCTTCGATCGCCTCGTCATGCTGGCAACCGATGCCCGCCACATCGAGGATGTGATCTGGACGCCGGTGGCGGGCGGAGCTCGATGAAGACGGCCCTGCGCAGTCCAGCCGCCCTCGTCCGTGCGGGCCTCGTGGCGCCCGGCGATCTCTCGGCCCTGGAGGCCGTCGCGGCGCGCTATGCCGTCTCGCTGACACCTGACATGGCCGAGTTGATCGATCCGTGCGATGCCGCCGACCCGATCGCGCGGCAGTTCCTGCCCCGGGCCGAAGAACTCGTGACCCGGCCCGAGGAGGACGCTGATCCCATCGGCGACGCGGCCCACAGCCCCCTGCCGGGCCTCGTGCATCGCTATCCCGACCGGGTCCTGCTCAAGCCCCTGCACGTCTGCCCGGTCTATTGCCGCTTCTGCTTTCGGCGCGAGATGGTTGGCCCCGAGGGCCAGGGGACCCTGAGCGAAGCCGAACTCACCGAAGCCTTCGCCTACATCGCGGACCGGCCGGAAATCTGGGAAGTCGTCGTTACCGGGGGCGATCCGTTCGCACTCTCGGTGCGCCGCCTCGCACACCTCGCCGGCGCTCTCGGGGCCATCCCGCACGTGCGCGTCCTGCGCTTTCACACGCGGGTCCCCGTCGTCGATCCGGGCACGGTCGACGACGACCTGATCGGCGCCCTGAAACGTTTCGGCGGCGCGGTCTTCGTGGCTCTGCATGCCAACCATCCCGCGGAATTCACTCCGGCGGCGATGGCGGCGGTGGCGAGGCTGGTGGATGCCGGGATCCCGATGGTGAGCCAGACGGTCCTCCTGGCAGGCGTCAACGACGATCCCGCGACCTTGGCGCTCCTGATGCGTCGCTTCGTCGAGAACCGGATCAAGCCGTACTACCTGCATCACGGCGACCTCGCACCGGGGACCGGACACCTGCGGACGGACTTGGCGGCCGGCCGCGATCTCGTCCGCACCCTGAGGGGCGGTCTGTCCGGCCTCGCGCAGCCGACCTACGTCCTCGACATCCCCGGCGGGCACGGCAAGGTCCCGGTGGGACCGGACTACCTGGAGCCGGCCGGGACGACTTGGCGGGTCACCGACCCTCAGGGCACCACTCACGCGTATCCGCCGAAGCCGGCGCGTCCGTAGGTCCCGGCCGCGGGTGCGTTGACAGCGCTTCGGCGCCAAGCTTTTGATGCGGTCGATCTGCCATGCGACGGTCCAGCCAGGGCGACGCAGGCGGAACGCCAGGTGTTCGGGGAAACGAATGGGTGTGTTTCAAGAGTTCGTCGGGCGTTTCTCCCAGACCATGGGGGCCTTTCTCGGCGACCGCCCCCTGATGGAGGCAGCGGTCTCGGCCTCGGCCAATGTGATCCTGGCGGATTACGAAATCGACGAGGAGGAGATCGAGGCAGCGCTCGCCGGCATGCGTTCCAATCCGATCCTGGAGCGGGGCTACGACACGTTGAAGCTGGAATCGGAGCTGTTCGAGGGCATTGCCCGCGCGCGGACGCGTGCTGGGCGCGCGGAGAACCTGAGCTTCGTCTCGGCCATCGCCGAGCGGGACGTTGCCCAGCGGACGAGCGTGTTCCTGATCGCGGCGGATGTCGCCGATCAGGCCGGGATCAGCGAGCTCGAGCACGTGGCGCTGGCTGAGATTGCAACTGCGCTCGGCGTCGACAAGGACGCTCTGCTCGGTGCTGCGACGCCGGCCGGCAGACCTCGTATGTAGTGCTCAGTCGTCATTCCGGCCGGTCATCAAGGCGGCATCCTTCTCGATCTGACGCTCGAATCGGCGCGGAAGCAGGTTCGAGCGGTCCATCCGACGCAGTCCGAGCATCATCAGGATCAGGGCAACGGCCGCAAACGGGGCGCCGACGATCAGCGCCGCGAGGATTTCCGACCCGATCAGAGCCGCCAGACCCTTCACCAGAGCCACGAGCACCATCGTCAACGCAGCCACCAGCAGGATGACGGCTGTACCGAAGCAGGCGAACACGCCCAGGATGGCGCGGATGTTGCCATCCGTCTCCCGGCGCATCAGTTCGAGTTCCTGCCCCACGAGATCTCCGCCGTGGCGCAGGCCCTCACTGATCAGGCGGCCGAGGCTCGGCGTCGGTGGGGCCATCGGGGCGGGTCCTTTTCGTTGGCCGAAGCATCCTGCATGCGCCGGACCTCGAAGGCCACAACCGTGACGGTTCGATCCCGTTCCAGCCAGCCGCGATTCGGTCAGGCGGCTTCCGCATCCCGCGTTTCGGACAGGGCAAGGGCGATCGCATCGAGGAGTGCGGTGTCCTCACCGGCCATCGCCTCCATCGAGGCCATCCGACCGACGACGGTGGTGGCGATGCTCTCCTCCACGGTGCCTTCGGCCAGGGCATAGTAGATCGTCGCCTTCTGCCCATCTCGATGGCAGCGGCCCTCAATCTGGGCGAGCTGAATCGCGCTGTGGCGCAGGTCGTGGACGATCAGAGCACGGGGCCGCTCGCCACCCGGCAACTCGCCGGCGTGGAGCGAGATCGACTCGGTGACGGTAAAGACGATGGCATCGAGCCCGCCGGTCTGGAAGGCGAGACGTGCCGCCTCGTTGGCCTCGCCCGACTGGGTGCCGGTGATCGTCTCCGCCCGCCAGCCGGCTGTCCGCAGCGCCTCGACCAGCGCGGCGGCCGTCTCCAGGAAAGCGACCGAGATCGCCACTGCATGGCCCTCTTGCATCAGGAGGTCGGCGAAGCCCGTGGTTCCCGAGACCCGGAGCAAGCTGGCCTTCTGGCGAAAGCGCAGGTCGGCGGCCCAGCCCGCTGGCTTGCGGGTACTGCCACCCAGCAGCCCCCATTCGCGGCGGAATTCCCGCCAGGTGGCGTCGTAGAGCCGGCGCTCGGCGGGGCTGAGGGCGACTGCGCTGAGGGCACGCTGCACCTCCGGCCAACCGGCGATGTCACCCGGTCGCCGCCGAAGCCCGATCGCTCGATCACCCTTGAACAGGAGGTCGGCCATGATCGTACAGTCGCGCGGGTTTGCCTCCCAGGACCAGTTGGTCCAGCGCCCCTTGGCACGGCCGATGCCGAGATGCTGCATCAGCGTGCGGAACTCGGCCAGTGTCCCGGTCGGCTGGCCTGCGGCCTCGCCGAGCAGACGGCCGAGATACGAGAGTTCGTGCGGGGCCTGGCCCGCCGTGGCGCTGAGATAGATCGTGAAGGCCGCACCCTCCGCGATCTGTCGGCAGACGAGGCTCTGCTGGGCGTAGGGATTGCGGATGCGGTGGCTCTCGTCGAAGACCACCAGGGACCATGCGCGTTTCGGCGTCCCGTGCTTGGCCAGCGCATTGTTCCTGGCCCGGGTCGAGCGCCGATTGCTCGGCGGCGGAGGCGCCATCAGGCCCTTCGTCCGCTCGTAGTTCGTGAGGGTCACGTCCTTCTCGGCGAGGCCCGACAGGGCGATCGTCCGCCGCCACTGAGGCATCGCGCCTTTGGGACAGACGATCAGCACCTCGCGCTCCGGCATGGCGGCGACAGCGCACCAGACCGACAGAGTCTTGCCGAGCCCCGTCATGTCTCCGAGCAGAAAACCCGAACGCCCCGCGTTCCGCGCGGCCAGGATTGCTGCGCTGGCCGCCTGTTGATGAGGGCGCGGGATCAGACGTTCGCTAGCCACCATCAGGAGTGTTTCCTGACCCGGCACGAAGCGTCGGATTTTATTCTCGTCGGGGCTTTGCAACCATACTCGGGAGATCTTGCCGCCATCCTCACCACGTTTTGAAAACCCTGGAACTGTTCAGGTTGTGCTTTTGTTAAGGGATCATCTCGGCACGCGGCCGGGCGCCCTCATCGGAGACATCGATGCCGACGATCTCGCTGCCAGCTGCGTCGCGCGCTGTGATCGCCCCTGCTTTCGGCATGCTGATGCTGACTCTGCCGGCCCAGGCCCAGAGCGCTGAAGGTGGATTGTTCGATCTGCTGTTTGCGCCTGCCCGCCCCGTCCAGCAAGTCGCACCGGCGCCCGCGCCGGATTTCGATTACGGACAGGCGCGCCGCTCCATTCGGCGGGCAGCCCATGCCGGGCGCCCGCGTCCGAAGATCCGCTATGCGGCCCTGCCGAAATCGGAGCCCCTCAAGATCAAGGTGACGGACCGCCAGACTCCGATCGACATGACAGCCGGACCGGCCGCTGCCTTCATGCGGGACGAGACACTTCGGCCCGGTGATATCGTGGTGATGAAGGACGGACCCAAGGTCTTCGTCGGCCGCACTGACGACCGGCATACGGCAGCCGATTTTGCCAGCATCGGCCGGTCCGACTTCATCGATCGGCGTACGCGCACCCAGTTGACCGCGATGATGCTGCCCATCGGAGCGATGCCGGCGGATCAAGCCCGGAAGATGATGCAGCAAGCGCGCAAGGTCATGCCGGCCAATACCGAACTGCAAGCCAAGACCGAACTGACGGCAATGCGGGTGATCAATCCATGGACGACCGCTCGCTAGACCGGACTGAAAGTTTCGGCAGGGTCACGCTGTCCTGACGCTGGCCAGGAAGCCCGTTACCTCGCGACGTAGGTCTGAGGCCTGACGCGCCAAGTCGCTTGCCGCCGACAGAACCTGGGAAGAGCCGCTTCGCGCCGCTTCTGCCGCTTCGCGAACACCTGTAATGTGGCCGGACACGGCGCGCGTGCCCTCCGAGGTTCGCACGGTGTTCCGGGCGATTTCCTGCGTCGCGGCATCCTGCTGATCGACTGCGGCCGAGATGTCCCCGGAGATCCGGTTGAGGCGCTGAATCACCTCGGTGATTCCCCCGATGGCCGTGACGGAGGCCTCCGTCGACTGCGAGATTTCGGCGACCTTGGCGGCGATTTCCTCCGTGGCCTTGGCGGTCTGAGCTGCCAAATTCTTGACCTCGCTGGCGACCACCGCGAAACCGCGCCCGGCATCGCCGGCGCGGGCGGCCTCGATGGTGGCGTTCAGCGCCAGCAAATTGGTCTGCCCGGCGATGCTGGTGATCAGTCCGACGATCTCCCCGATGCTGCTGGCGGCAAGCGCCAAACGGTTCACATCCTCGGCCATCCGGCCGGCATCGCGTTCCGCCTCGCCGGCGACGGCGGTCGAGGTCTCGACGCGGTTGCCGATCTCCCGCACCGAAGCGCTCAACTCTTCTGTCGCGGCCGCGACCGTATCGGCCGTCGCGGCGGTCTCGGAGGACGCCGTGGCCACCGACTGGCTTAGGGACGAGGTGTCGCTCGCGGCCTGATTGAGGGCGTAGGCGGCGGTCTCGAGCTGGCTCGATGCGGCCGAAACCGCCTCCACGATGCCGCTGGCCTGGGCTTCGAAGCGATCGGCGAGCGCGACCATCTCGGCCCGGCGGACCGAAGCGGCCTTCGCGGCGAACTGGTCGGCCTCCCCGGCGATGCGGCGGCGCTCGGTCACGCTGGCCTCGAAATCGATGGCCGCCGCAGCGATCGCCCGGACCTCGCGCGCTCCCTTCCGCGGAATTGCCCCGGCCTGCTCGCCGCGGCCAATCGCCGTGAGCGCGCCGGCGATCCGGGTCAGGGGACGGGCGATGGCCGTTCCGAAAGCGTAGGCCAGCCCGCAAGACAGAGCCAGCGTCGCGATACCGGCCGCGACCCACAGCAGGACGCTGCGCTCGGCTTCGGCGCGGGCATCCGCGGCTGCCATCCCGAGATCGGCGGTGAGCCGGTCTTCGATGGTCTTCAGGCTGTCAATCCGCTGCGTGGCGACGCCGAACCAGGCGGGTGCATCGGTGAAGGACAGGGCCGTTCCCGGGATCGTGTCGAGAATGATGCGACGCAGGCGCTCGACTTCGCGGGCCGGAGCAGCCGTTTTGACGCCGTCGAGCAATGCTGCCTGGGCCGAACCTGCTCCGAGGCGGAACAGGGATTCGTAGGTGGTCTGGCCTGCACTCAGGCCCGCCAAGCGCTCATGCCCCGCGAGATCGGTCTGTCCGGCGCCGAAGATCGCTGAGGCGGTGGCGCGCTCCTGGCCTGCGAGTTCCTTGAGGGCGAGAAATGACGAATAGGCGGCGATGCGACCGGCGAGATCGGCACTCGCGGCCACCTGGGAAACTTCGCGGACGAGGTCGAGGGCGCTGGCGATCACGCCGGAATAGGCGGCCATGTTCTGGGCCGGCGTGCGCGTTAGGCCATCGACCGCCGCGCGATGCGGGCCAATGGCGGCGATCTGGGCGGTCAAGGCTTCGCTCCGGCGAGCGACGCCCGCGCCGAAGGCTCCGACATCCATGCCGGCTCGCCCTGCATCGAGGGCCGTCCGGGCTGCGTCGGTGCGCAAGCGCTGCGCATCCAGTTCCGCCCGGAACTTGGTGCCCTTCGCGCCGAGGAAGAGACTGGAGGCTCCACGTTCCCGCTGGGTCTCGTGCACCAAAGCACTGATCCGACCCGCCATCCCGACAAGATCCTCGACCTGCACCATCTGAGATCGCAGGCTCATCCGCTCGGTGATGGCAAGACCCACCACCACCGCGAAGGCGAGACAGGGAGCGAGTGCAACGAGCAGGATTCGGAAGCGCAGCGATGAAATGAAACCGGCGGACATCAGACGAACCTGCTTGCAAGATGATGCAGCGATGGTTTCATTCATCGGGTAAAGGTTGCGTTGCATTGGTATCTTATGATGAAAATTTGGTCATATCTGATACAAATTTGGTAACGATGAGCCGTTTGCGTTCCACGAACTCTGGGTTGCTCCCTCCAGGAATCTGGCGTCTTCCGTGTAGTCGCTCATGACTCAAGCCGTGGAATGGACGCCGTCCTTACGCCCGGTCGTGATCCTGATGAGTCAGGCGGAGACTGGATCGCATTCGACCTTTGTCGGATTTGAGACGGCGCAACGGAGACAACGAAGCCGGCATGTCGATCGACCGCTGTTCCCCCGATCCGGCGCGGTCTCTGGCGGCGGCCGCCGATATTGTGGTTGTACGCTTTTTGTTCTAGCTGAAGAGCCGATATGCGCGGTGTGCGCCTTGCCCGCGGTTGCCTTGCGCCCGACATGCGGCGAACGGGTCGTTCCGAGACGTGCCGGGTCCCGCACCGCAGACCTTCCGAAGAGACTCCATGGCCAAAGCCAAAGCCGCCGCCAAGAAATCGCAAGCCGAGGCCGAGAAGGTCGAAGCCAAGATCGAGGCATTGTTCGACGGGGCGGCGGCGCGCGATGCGCGGGTCATTTCGGTGCGCGGCGCGCGCGAGCACAACCTGAAAAATATCGACCTGACGATCCCGCGGGATCGGCTGGTGGTCTTCACCGGGTTGTCGGGGTCCGGGAAGTCGTCGCTCGCCTTCGACACGATCTATGCGGAGGGGCAGCGCCGCTACGTCGAGTCGCTCTCGGCCTATGCGCGGCAGTTCCTCGAGATGATGTCGAAGCCCGATGTCGATCAGATCGACGGCCTCTCACCGGCCATTTCCATCGAGCAGAAGACCACATCGAAGAACCCGCGTTCGACAGTCGGCACCGTCACCGAGATCTACGATTACATGCGGCTCCTGTGGGCGCGGGTCGGCATTCCCTACTCGCCTGCGACTGGCCTGCCGATCGAGAGTCAGACTGTCAGCCAGATGGTCGACCGCGTGCTGGCCCTACCGGAAAAGAGCCGGCTTTACCTGCTCGCGCCGGTGATCCGAGGCCGCAAGGGTGAGTACCGCAAGGAGATCGCCGAGTTCCAGAAGAAGGGGTTCCAGCGCCTGCGCATCGACGGGGAGTATTATCCCATCGACGACGCGCCGAAGCTCGACAAGAAGCTCAAGCACGACATCGACGTTGTGGTGGATCGCATCGTGGTCCGGCCTGACATCGCCGCGCGTCTGGCCGATTCGTTCGAGACCGCCCTGGAACTGGCCGATGGCATCGCCCTGATCGAGTTTGCCGACGCGCCGGAGGGCGAAGCCCCGCGCGAGCCCATCACCTTCTCGTCGCGCTTCGCCTGTCCGGTCTCCGGCTTCACCATCGCGGAGATCGAGCCGCGTCTGTTCTCGTTCAACAATCCGTTCGGTGCCTGCCCGACCTGCGGCGGCATCGGCCATGAAATGCGGATCGACCCGGAACTCGTCATCTCCGACGCCAAGCTAAGCCTCAAACGCGGCGCTGTCGGTCCCTGGGCGAAATCGACGTCGCCCTATTACGGACAGACCCTCGACGCGCTGGCGCGCCATTACGGGTTCAAGACCACGACCGCGTGGAGCGATTTGACCGCTAAAGCCCGAGAGGTCGTCCTGTATGGGACGCAGAATGAGTCGGTGCGCTTCGCCTACGATGACGGGATGCGGGCCTACGAGGTCAACAAGCCGTTCGAGGGCGTGATCCCGAATCTCGAGCGGCGCTACAAGGAGACAGAGAGCGACACCTCCCGCGAGGAGATCGCGCGCTTCATGAGCGAGACGCCCTGCGCCACCTGCGGCGGCAAGCGCCTGAAGCTCGAAGCGCTCTCGGTCAAGGTCGCGATGCAGGATGTGGGCGAAATCACCGCGCTGTCCGTGCGCGACGCCCATGCCTGGTTCTCGGATCTGCCGGGTAAGCTCACCGACAAGCAGAACGAGATCGCTTTCCGCATCCTCAAGGAAATTCGCGACCGTCTGACCTTCCTGATCGATGTCGGCCTCGAATACCTGACGCTGGCGCGCGGCTCCGGCTCGCTCTCCGGCGGCGAGAGCCAGCGAATCCGCCTCGCCTCGCAGATCGGCTCCGGGCTTACCGGCGTGCTCTACGTGCTGGACGAACCCTCGATCGGCCTGCATCAACGCGACAACGAACGCCTGCTCGGCACCCTGAAGCGCCTGCGCGACCTCGGCAATTCCGTGATCGTCGTCGAGCACGACGAGGACGCGATCCTGCAAGCGGACTACGTCGTCGATGTCGGCCCCGGCGCCGGCATCCATGGCGGGCGGATCATCGCCCAGGGCACACCCGCGGAGGTTCTGAAGAACCCGGACTCACTCACCGCCAAGTATCTCACCGGCGAGATGAGCGTGCGGGTGCCGACGGCGCGTCGCAAAGGGCGCAAGGGCACGCTGAGCCTGATTGGCGCCCGCGGTAACAACCTGAAGAACGTCTCCGTGGACATCCCCCTCGGAACCTTCACCTGCATCTCGGGCGTCTCCGGCGGCGGCAAATCCACCCTGATCATCGACACGCTGTACAAGGCTGTGGCGAAGTCACTGAACGGAGCCCTCGAGCATCCGGCGCCCTACGAACGCCTCGACGGGCTGGAGCATCTCGACAAGGTCATCGACATCGACCAGTCGCCGATCGGGCGCACCCCGCGCTCCAACCCCGCGACCTACACGGGAGCCTTCACGCCGATCCGTGACTGGTTCGCCGGCCTGCCGGAAGCCAAGGCGCGCGGCTACCAGGCCGGGCGCTTCTCCTTCAACGTGAAGGGCGGACGCTGCGAAGCCTGCTCCGGCGACGGCGTCATCAAGATCGAGATGCATTTCCTACCGGATGTCTACGTGACCTGCGACGTCTGCAAGGGCCGCCGCTACGACCGTGAGACCCTGGAGGTGAAGTATCGCGACCATTCGATCGCGGACGTGCTCGACATGACCGTCGAGGAGGCGGCCGACCTCTTCAAGGCGGTGCCGACGATCCGCGAGAAGATGGAGACCCTGGCGCGGGTCGGTCTCGGCTACGTCAAGGTCGGGCAGCAGGCGACCACCCTGTCGGGCGGCGAGGCGCAGCGGGTCAAGCTGTCGAAGGAACTGTCGAAGCGCGCCACCGGGCGCACGCTCTACATCCTCGACGAGCCGACGACGGGACTGCACTTCCACGACGTTGCAAAGCTGATGGAGGTGCTCCATGAGCTCGTCGACCAGGGCAACACCGTCGTGGTCATCGAGCACAACCTCGAAGTCATCAAGACGGCCGACTGGGTTATCGATATGGGGCCAGAAGGCGGCGACGGCGGTGGCGTCGTGGTGGCTGAAGGAACGCCCGAGCAGATCGCCAAGTCCCGCGCCAGCCATACAGGTCGATTCCTGCGTGACGTCCTGGCCCGCCGTCCCGCTACGGCCCTCGTCAAGGGACGTGCCGCTGCCGAGTAGATCATCCGCGAGCCCGGATTCGCGCAGGACACGGAGAAGGCGGCCCTGATTCGTCCGCGTCGGAGAGGCAAAAGTAGCTCGGCACAGCGTCACGACCGAGCCCACCCGCACCAATCGGGGTACGGGGGCTACGCCAACTGCGCATCGGCCATGGGTCCTTTGCCGGAAGCTCCTGACGCCCAAGCCAGACCATAACAGCTTGAGAGCCCAGCGGTATTTTGCCGATGTTGGTTCGCACGGGTGCTCAAATAGCCGCGCCAACCTGCTCAAATGGTTAACAATTCCTTCCGCTGCACTGCACCGAAAATGCGACTTTTGAGCAACGGTCAGGGTCGATCTGCCCCGTTTCCAAGCATTCCGCTGTCCTTCCGCGGCGTCCTGTAGAATAGTTCTCGACGTTGAGACTTGAAAACGGGCCGCAAGGGGGGCCGCCGAATCCACTGCAAACAAGCCGCACGCAAGCGGCGCATCGGCAGAATGGTTCGGACGGCTGCGTGGCGGACGCCTGAAATCCTTGGGAAGGAATGAATAAGATGTCGAAGAACTGGCTCGTTGCCGGAGCGCTCGCGCTCACCGCCAGCATGACTGCCACCGCTGCCTACGCGCAGAGCACCACGGTTCCGGGTGAGCAGGTCGGCCTCGCCACCGGTGCGCCGCTGCCCGAGGGCATCTACGCCCTGAACACCTTCGTCTACCAGATGCGCGATAACCCGTCGCCCCTCGACGTTGGAGTGAACGTCCCGGTGCTGGTCTGGTCGACCCCGCTGGTTCCGCTCGGCGGCCGCATCGAGCTCCTCGTCGCTCCTCCGACCGTCTTCGCCTTCGGTAAGGGCAACTCGGGCCTGCGTGACCTGTCGGTCAACGTCGGCACCTTCGTCGGCGGCATCTGGGCCTTCGATCTCGGCAACAACTTCGGCGTCAGCTTGCTCGGCGGTGTCTACCTCAACGAGCTAAATGGCGATCGCGGCGTTCTTGTTGCCAACAACGGTACCACCGTCCTCCCGACGATTCTGCCGCAGCTCGCTTCGAACACCTACCGCTTCGGCGTTGCTGCCAGCTACACCGGAGATGGCTGGAATCTGACCGCGAACCTGACCGCCAACGTTTATGACTCGCCGGCAACCTTCGGTGGCGGCGGTAGAAACCTCGGACCCGGTGGCTTCGCTCAGTCCTACTCGATCTCCGACGCTCTGAACCTCGATCTGACCGCGACGAAGAAGTTCGGCAAGTTCGAGATCGGCGCCATCGCGTATGGCACCTATAACTTCGACACCAGCTTCAAGGGCGGCAACATCATCAACGCTGCCAACCCGACCGGTACCCCCGATCGTGGCCGGTTCCTGATGGGCGGCCTTGTTGGATATGACCTGGGCTTCGCTACGGCGCAGGTCTACGTTGCTCGTACCGTCGTCAGAAGCATCGGCAGCTTCGACAGCACGGAAGTTTCCGGCCGCCTGATCGTGCCGCTGTACTCGCCGACCCCGGTCGCCGCCGTCGCTGCGCCGATCATCCGCAAGTACTGATCTGGACATCGGCGGCGAGGCCTGGCTTCGCCGCTGCATGACATAGGCAAAGCCCGTCCGACTTCAGTGTCGGGCGGGCTTTCGCATGTTCGGCGGACACCGCAACGCCCGGAGAAACCGGCGCCGATACGGCATTGGAGTCGATGATTTCTATCGGAAGCCGGCGCGTCCCTGAAACTTTCGCCGGTTGCATTCCGTAACGGAGCAAGACCCCCTCGAAGGGGCACCCGTTTTCAGAGGAAGCGCTTCATGATCAACCGTCACGCCCGTCGCCCGATCGCGTCAACGTTCGCCGCCGTCGTCCTCGCCTGCTCCGTCGGCGTCGCGTCCCCGGCTCTCGCGAAGAATCCGATGGTCGGCGGTGCGCCGATGTACGCCTCGAAGACCATCGTCGAGAACGCGGTGAACTCGAAGGATCACACCACGCTGGTCGCCGCCGTGAAGGCTGCCGGTCTCGTCGATACCCTGTCCGGCCCCGGTCCGTTCACCGTCTTCGCGCCCACCAACGCCGCCTTCGCCAAGCTGCCGGCCGGCACGGTCGAGACCCTGGTGAAGCCCGAGAATAAGGCTACTCTCACCCAGATCCTGACCTATCACGTGGTCCCGGGTGTCTACACCGCCAAGGATCTGATGAAGCTCGCCAAGGATGGCGGCGGCGAAGCGCAGCTGAAGACGGTCCAGGGTGAGCCGCTCGTCGTTCAGAGCAAGGGCAAGAAGGTCTACGTGACCGACGCCAAGGGCAGCACTGCCACCGTGACCACTGCCAACGTCATGCAGTCGAACGGCGTCATCCACGTCATCAACGGTGTCCTGCAGCCCTGATCGGGCATTTCGATCCCGTCCGAAGCATAGGAAAACGCCCGCGACCCATCAGGATCGCGGGCGTTTTTCATGACTGTCCCGTGCGGGTCGCTCAGCCGACCCGGTTGAGACGGCGAGCGCCTTCGAATCGGTTGAGGAAGCGTGGCTCCTTCTCCGGTGCAATGCGGATCGCGAGGTGCATGGTACCGCCCTCCTCTTCGCGCCGATCGAGCACTTCGGCGTTCTCGTAGAGCCAGTGCAGGGCTGCGCCGTCCTCCGGTGGCAGGACCACGGCAAAGGTCGAGCGCTGGCGCGCGATCCGCGCCTCGATCCGGGCCGTCAGGACTCCCAGGCCCTCGCCGGTCACCGCCGAGACGAGAACCGGCGCGTCGCTGTCGCGATCGCTGCGGCCCTGGCCGCTGAGGTTGAGCAGGCGGGTGCGCTCGTCCCCATCGAGCAGGTCGGCCTTGTTCCAGACCTCGATGATCCGCGCGGCGGAGGTCTCGATCCCGAGCTCCCGCAGCACGGAGCCCACATCCTCCGCCTGGGCCTCGCTGTCCCCGTGCGAGACGTCCCGGACGTGGAGCAGGATGTCGGCGTGAATCACATCCTCCAGCGTGGCGCGGAAGGCGGCGATCAGCGAGGTCGGGAGTTCCGAGATGAAACCAACCGTGTCCGACAGGATCACGGTCTCGCCATGCGGAAGCTTGGTGGCCCGCGCTGTCGGGTCCAGGGTCGCGAACAGCATGTCCTGCGCCATCACCTGGGCCTTGGTGAGGGTATTGAACAGCGTCGACTTGCCCGCATTGGTGTAGCCGACGAGGGCGACGATCGGATACGGAACCCGGGCCCGGCTCTGACGGTGCAGGCCGCGCGTGCGGGTCACGCTGTCGAGCTCGCGCTCGATCTTGGTCATCCGCTCTTGAATCATGCGCCGATCGGCTTCGATCTGGGTCTCACCGGGGCCGCCGAGAAAGCCGAATCCGCCGCGCTGGCGTTCGAGGTGGGTCCAGGACCGTACGAGACGACTCTTCTGGTAGGCGAGATGCGCGTGCTCGACCTGCAGCGTGCCCTCGCGGGTCGAAGCCCGTCGCCCGAAGATCTCGAGGATCAGCCCGGTACGGTCGATGACCTTGCAGCCGAAAGCCTTTTCCAGGTTACGTTGCTGCACGGGGGAGAGGGCGCAATCCATCACCACCAAGCCTATCTCGCGGGCGCGAATCACGCCTGCAAGTTCCTCGACGCGGCCCTTGCCAAGATAGGTCGAGGGGCGGATCCGCTGCACCGGGGCGACAATCGCCTCGACCACGTCGAGCTCGATCGCGGCGGCGAGGCCAGCAGCCTCGTCCAGGCGGGCATCGGTGGATCGCAGGATCTCGGGCGTGTGGCCCGTGGTGTTGCGTGCCGCCGCGGCCCGGCCGAGATAGGGGCCGACGACGAGAGTGTGGGTGGCCGCCGCGATGTCACCCTCGGGAGCGGCCATCGCCTGGAGCCGGGCTTCGCCGGCCGTCATCGGTTCAGTCATCAATTCCTTTGATCCGCCCTGTCTTGCCGTTTCGTCAGGCTCGGCCTGTCCTCAGGACAATGGGCGTTTGCCGGCCACAGACAAGGGCGCGACAAACGTTTCACTGTTGCGCCAATGGAATGTGCTGGGCTCACACCTTGTCGGGGGCCGTTTCGTCGGGCTCGAAGAGCTGAACAGGATGTCCCGGCATAATGGTGGAGATCGCGTGCTTGTAGACGAGTTGCGAATGACCGTCTCGCCGCAGCAGAACGCAGAAGTTGTCGAACCACGTCACGACGCCCTGAAGCTTCACGCCATTGACGAGGAAGATCGTGAGCGGAATCTTGTTCTTGCGAACATGGTTCAGGAACGTGTCCTGGAGGTTCTGAGCGCGTTCGCCCGCCATTTTTTCTTATCCTTGGTTCGCATCGCCGCCCGCCGTCGTAGCGGGTTCTCATCAGTTGGTCTCGACACGAATCGGGCGCACCCGACGTCACATGCCGATCCCGCAACATTACACGTGTATCCCGCCCCCGATGCAAGTGCATCGCGCGCGTGTTCTCAGGGGCCGATGCCGAGCGACTTGAGTTTCCGGTGGAGCGCCGAGCGTTCCATCCCGATGAACTCCGCCGTGCGAGAGATGTTGCCCGAGAACCGGGCGATCTGGGCCACCAGGTACTCCCGCTCGAAGATCTCGCGTGCTTCGCGTAAGGCGAGGCTCATCAGCTTCTCGCCGCCCGAGCCGTTCGGTGTCGTGGGCACCAGGGCGCCGATCTCGGTCGGCAGCATCTCCGAAGTGACCTCCTGCTCCGGATCGGTATGGGTCAGGATCATCAGGCGCTCGACGTTGTTGCGCAGTTGCCGGATGTTGCCCGGCCAATCGTGCGATTGCAGCACCGCCATCGCATCCTCGGCGATGCGCCGGCGCGGCAGGCCGGTGGCCCCCGAAATCTGCTCCATGAAGAACGAGATCAGCTCCGGCACATCCTCGCGCCGCTCGGACAGCGACGGCACCCGGATGGGCACCACCGAGAGCCGGTGGAACAGGTCCTCCCGGAATCGGCCGCCCGCGATCTCCTCGGCGAGGTCGCGCGAGGACGACGAGATGATACGCACGTCGACGTGGACCCGGGCGGTGCCGCCCACCCGCTGGAAGTTCTGATCGACGAGGACGCGCAGGATGCGGTTCTGCGTCTCGCGCGGCATGTCGGCGACTTCGTCGATGTAGAGGGAGCCGCCATGCGCCTCTTCCAGGGCGCCGACGCGGCGCACCCGTCCTTCGCCGGCCTCGACGCCGAACAGCTCGGCCTCCATGGTGTCCGGCGTGATTGTGGCCGCGTTGATGACCACGAAGGGCCCGCTGGCGCGGGTCGACAGGGCGTGGAGCGTGCGCGCCGACAGTTCCTTGCCGGAGCCCGGCGCGCCGAGGATCATTACCCGGGCGTTGGTCGGCGCGACGCGCTCCACGGTCTGGCGCAACTGGTTGACCACCACGGAGGCGCCGACGAGGCGGCTCGCCTGCCCCGAGCGAGCCTTCAGGTCGCGGACTTCGCGCTTGAGGCGAGAAGCCTCCAGGGCGCGTTCGGCCACCAGGATCAGCCGGTCCGCCTTGAACGGCTTCTCGATGAAGTCGTAGGCGCCCGCCTTGATCGCCGCGACCGCGGTCTCGATGTTGCCGTGGCCCGAGATCATCACCACGGGCAGGTCCGGGTGGCCGGCCTTGATCTGGTCCAGCACTTGAAGGCCGTCGAGGCGCGAGCCCTGTAGCCAGATGTCGAGGAAGACCAGATGCGGCCGGCGCGATTCGATGGCCGCCAGGGCCTCGTCGGAACCGCCGGCCGTCCGGGTGCGGTGCCCTTCGTCGTCGAGGATGCCGGCGACGAGGTCGCGGATGTCGGCTTCGTCGTCGACGATCAGGATATCGGCGCTCATGAATGGATCTCCGCGATTGGGGGGGCCGTCCGCGCGGCACCCTTCTCATCCTGCACGGAGGGTTTGCCCCCCGGCGTCGTTGGGTCGGTGGCGTCACCAGAGGTTTCGAGCGGCACGCGCAGCCGCACCCGTCCGCCCCGGCCTTCCGGATTGTCGTTCAATTCGATCCCGCCGCCATGCTCTTCGAGGACCTTGCTGACGATGGCCAGCCCCAGGCCGGTGCCACCCTCGCGGGTGGTCATATAGGGCTCCAGCAGCCGCTGGCGCCCCTCGGTCGGAAATCCCTTGCCGTTGTCCGTCACTTCGATGACCACGAATCCGTCCTCGGGCACGAGGCGGACATCGACCCGGCCCTTGCCGAGATCGGCTTCGGGAACCGCCTGAACCGCCTCGACGGCGTTCTTCAGGATGTTGGTGATGGCCTGCGACAGGAGCCGGATGTCGAAGGCCGCCAGGATCGGCTGACCGCCCTCCTCCGCGAAGGAGAAATCGAGATCGGGATGGGCCACCCGCATCATGAAGAGGTTCTGCCGGGTGATCTCGCTGAGATCGTTCCGGGCGATGGCGGGTTTGGGCATCCGCGCGAAGGACGAGAACTCGTCGACCATGCGCTTGATCTCGTCGACCTGACGCACGATCGTCGCCGTGCACTGGTCGAAGATATCCTTGTCGGTGGTGATGACCTTGCCGTACTTGCGCCGGATGCGCTCGGCCGAGAGCTGGATCGGGGTCAGCGGATTTTTGATCTCGTGGGCGATGCGCCGGGCGACGTCGGCCCAGGCCGAGGTCCGCTGGGCCGCGACGAGGTCAGTGATGTCGTCCAGGGTCACCACGAAGCCGCGCGCACCGCCCTGGGCCTGCTCGCTGGTCACCCGGACCGTCACGGTGCGCTCGCGCCCGTCGCGGGTGAGCTGGATCTGCTGCTGGAGGGTGCGCAGGCGCGCCTCGCCGCCTTCCGGGAACAGCGCCTGCAGTTCGGGCACGGCCTGGGTCAGGGGCTTCCCGACGATCTCGTCGGCGGTCAGCCCCAGCGTGCGCTCCACCGACGGGTTGGCGATGGTGACATTGCCCGCCGCATCGACGCCGAGCACGCCCGGCGATACCCCGGACAACACGGCCTCCGTGAACCGGCGCCGACGGTCGATGAGGTCGCTCGCCGCCGTGAGCCCGTCATGCTGGCGGCGCAGCTCCTGGGTCATCTTGTTGAAGCTCTCGGACAGGTGCGCGAGGTCTCCGTCGCTCTTCCGGGCCGGCACCTGAGCGTAGAAGTTTCCGGACGCGACCTGATCGGCCGCGTTGATGAGGCGCCGGATCGGCGCGACGAAGCGATTGGCGAAGTTGAGGCCGAACCACACCGCCGAGAGCAGCGCGATCAGCGCGATAAGCACGAAGACCAGCGCGAAGGTGAGCTGGATCGAGCGCTTCAACGAGTCGTAGGTCAGGTATTCCGCCGCCGCCGCCCGCGACACGCCGGGAAACTCGACCGCGAGCTGGCTCACCTCCCGCTGCACCAGCAGCACGGCGCCGTCATAGGCCGGCATTCGCAGGAGTGCGGCGAAGACCCGGCCCTCGTTCGGCACCAGGCAGATCGGATCGGGGGACTTCGCCGCGTCTTCGAAGGCCGCTGCCGAGGGCAGGCGGCGGTCCTTCAGGATGTCGATCTTGGCCCGGGCGACCACCTCGGTCGGGCCGCGCATGATCTCGGCCACGGGCAGGCCGAGCGCGGTGGCCCGCGTGGTCAGGAAGCTCTCGAACCACGTCCGGTTCACGTCGAAGTTCGGGCGTGCCCGGGTCAGGTCGTCCGTCAGGATGCGGATCTCGCGCGCCAGGCTCTGGCACTGGTTCTCCTGGTAAGCGTCAGCGACCTCGACCGATTTCAGCACCACGTCCCGGACGCGGTCGGTGAAGCCGAGGGAGAGGGCGAGATTGATGGTCATCGCCGCCACCACCGCCAGCAGAAGCGTAGGCAGGATCGCGATGATGCTGAACAGGCCGACGATGCGGGTGTGCAGGCGGGCCACCGCTGCATTGGTACGTCGGGCATAGAGGAAGACCCGCGCCTCCCAGGCGATGATCACCACCAGCCCGAGGACGAGGAACACGTTGATGCCGAGCAGCGTCAGCCCGAGGGTCGGCGTCCGGATGACCTGAATGATCCCCGCCAGGATCAGGAAGGTTGCGATGGCCGAAATCAGGGCGGTGATCACCACCAGGGCGCCGATCAGCCCGGGGCCACGCGGGGGCACCCGCACGGCGCTCTCGAGCCGGTCGGACCCGTTGGCCTGCCCCGGCTCGGGAGAGTTCGCCCCCTCCGCGGAGGGGGCCGAAGTGCTGGAAGATCGAAGCCACGGCATGGCTGATGCGTCGCCACAACAGTGTGGCGAAATTAATACGGATGGGGCACGGATCGCTGCGCAAACCGCCGGCGGGCCGGCCGAACGCTCAGCCCGAAGCGTGGTCCGCACCCTTCCGTCGTAGCGTAAAAATACATTATCCTTCCGTTCGTCATCGCGCAGAGATCAGAATGTCAGACACGCCCGTCTTCGCCACGGCCGCCGTTGCGGCGCCTCACCGTCTCGCGGCCCAGGCCGGGCAGCACGTCCTGGCGCAGGGGGGGAACGCCATCGAGGCGATGACCGCCATGGCCGCGGCGATCGCCGTGGTCTACCCGCATATGAACGGCATCGGCGGCGATGGCTTCTGGCTGGTGCGCGAGCGCGGCGGCCGGGTGCGCGGGATCGAGGCCTGCGGTCCCGCCGGCCGCAAAGCCACGATCCAGCGCTACCGCGAGCAGGGCTACGAGGTGCTGCCGTCGCGTGGGCCCGACGCGGCCCTGACGGTGGCGGGTGCCATTGGTGGTTGGCGCCTCGCCCTCGACCTGTCGAAGGCTCTGGGCGGACGCCTGCCCCTGAACACGCTGCTGGCGGACGCCATCTGCCATGCCCGGGACGGCGTCGCGGTCTCGCCCTCGGAAGCGCGTTACGTGCCGAAGGAACTCGATACGCTGCACGACCAGCCTCACTTCGCCGAGACGTTCCTCGACGGCGGCAAGCCCTACGCGGCCGGGGCGATCCGCAAGCTGCCTGCCCTGGCCGCGACGCTGGATCACCTCGCCCATGCGGGGCTCGACGATTTCTACCGCGGCGATCTCGGCCGCGAGATCGCCGCGGACCTGGAGACGCTCGGAACCCCGGTCACCCGGGCCGATCTCGAGGCTTACGCGCCCCGCGAGCGCACGCCGCTCTCGATCCGCCGCCGGGACGCAATGCTCTATAACTTCCCGCCGCCGACCCAGGGCATCGCCGCCCTGCTGATTCTCGGCATCTTCGATCGCCTGCGGATCGACCGGCCGGAGACCACCGCGCATTATCACGGGCTGATCGAGGCAACGAAGCGGGCCTTCGCCATCCGCGACGGGATCGTCACCGATTACGATCGCCTGAGCGTCGACCCGGCCAGTTTCCTGACGCCCGAATCCCTCGACCGCGAAGCGGCTCAGATCGATATGCGCCGCGCCGCGTCGGTGCCCCTGCGCAACCCCGGAGAGGGCGATACGGTCTGGATGGGGGCGATCGACCGTGACGGCCTCGCGGTGTCGTACATCCAGTCGATCTACTGGGAGTACGGCTCCGGAATCGTCCTGCCCAAGACCGGAATCCACTGGCAGAATCGCGGAACCTCGTTCTCCCTCGACCCGAAGGCGGTGAACCCGCTGGAGCCCGGCCGTCGGCCGTTCCACACCCTGATCCCGGCGTTGGCCTGCTTCGATGACGGCCGCGTCATGGCCTATGGCAGCATGGGTGGCGACGGACAGCCGCAATTCCAGTCGCAGATCTTCGCCCGCTACGCCGATTACGGCATGAGCCCAGCCGCAGCGGTCGATGCACCCCGCCTTCTCTACGGCCGGACCTGGGGCGCGGAATCGCTGTCCGTAAAGGTCGAGGACCGCTTCGATCCGGCCTGCATCGCGGCCCTACGCAGCCTCGGACACGACATCGAGGAACTCGGCGGCGCCTATATCGACTCCCTCGGGCATGCCGGGATGCTGATCCGCCATCCGGGCAACGGGTCGATCGCGGCTGTTCACGATCCCCGATCGGACGGAGGCTCGGAGGGGCTGTAACCAAAGGCCATCTTCGCGAACACGTTGTGTGGCAAAGACTTACCACGCATCATCCTGGCATCGTCCTTGCGAGGTGGTTCGCGTCGCAAGGAGCGAATAATGGATACGAACCTCTCCCGCCAACGCTGGATCCAGCTCGGCCTCGGCCTCGTCGCCATGATGGCGATCTCCAGTCCGCAATATGTCTGGACCCTGTTCACCAAACCGCTGATCGCGACCACCGGCGCAACGCTGCCGCAGATCCAGTGGACCTTCACGATCCTGATCGTGCTGCAGACCTTCTTCTCGCCGGTGCAGGGCTACCTGATCGACCGGTTCAGCCCCAAGCTGATGATCGCGCTCGGCGCAGCCCTGTCCGGCCTCGGCTGGGTGCTGGCGGCCCGGGTCGACACCCTGCTGGGCGTCTACGCGACCTACGGCCTGTTCTGCGGCCTCGGCACCGGCATCGTCTATGTCGGCATCGTCGGCCTGATGGTGAAGTGGTTTCCGGACCGGCGCGGCTTCGCCGTCGGCGTCGTGGCAGCCGGCTACGGCATGGGCGCCATGCTGAGCACCTTCCCGATCAGCGACATGCTCACCGCCTCGGGCTACCGCCACACGCTCACGGTGTTCGGCATCGTGCTCGGGGCGATCGGGGCCCTGGCGGCCCTGGGCCTGCGCGCGCCGCGCGCCGGTGAGGTGCTGCCGTCCCCGGCGGTCAATCTCTCGACCTGCGTCCATGATACGCCCCCGTGGGTGATGCTGCGGACGCCGCTCTTCTGGCTGATGTTCGTCATGATGACGATGATGTCGACCGGTGGCCTGATGGTGGTGGCGAACTTCGCCTCCTTCGCCCGCGACTTCGGCGTGGCCGATGCGATCATCTTCGGATTCGTCGCCCTCCCCTTCGCGCTGACCTTCGACCGCATCACCAACGGCCTGACCCGCCCGTTCTTCGGATGGGTCTCGGACAAGATCGGTCGCGAAAACACCATGGGGATCGCCTTCGCGGCGGAAGCGGTGGCGATCGCATTGCTGCTGGTCTTCCGCGAGAACGCCTACGCGTTCGCGCTGCTCTCCGGTGTCGTGTTCTTCGCCTGGGGCGAGATTTTCTCGCTGTTCCCGTCGATCCTCACCGACACCTTCGGCACCAAGCACGCCACGACGAATTACGGCTTCCTCTACATGGCTCAAGGGATCGGTTCGCTCTTCGGCGGCCCGATCGCGGCCTGGATCTATGCCGTGCAGGGCTCGTGGCTGCCGGTCTTCGCGATCATCATCACGCTCGATGTGCTGACCGCGATCCTCGCCTACTTCGTGCTCAAGCCGATGCGTCGGCGCTGGCTCGGCGAAGTCGAGGCTCCGATCCTAGTCGGCAAGCCCGCGCTGGCTTGATTAAGGCTGGGACAGGCGCGGATGGGGGAGCCCGTCCGCGCCTTCCTCGGGGAATCAGCCAGGATTTTGGCTGGGTGCAGGATTTTGGCTGGGTAAATGAGCAAGAGCTCGCGTTCACCACATCGTCTGGCGGGCGCGTTCGCCCCAGGTTCTGTCATAGGTTTCGCCGCCCACCCGGCCCTCGCTGCGTTCGGCCAGGATCTGCCCCGGTGAGGGAAGCGACGTCGGGTCCACGTGGCTCTCCTGCCGCCACAGGCCGGATCGTACCAGGGCGCGGGCGCACTGGAAGTAGATCTCGTGGACGGTGATCACCATCACGGTCCGGGGTGCCTTGTCCTCGACGGCGAAGGTGGCGAGGAGGGCCGGATCGTCCTCGATCACCGCACGTCCGTTCACCCGTAGGGCATTGCCGATGCCGGGGATCAGGAACATCAGGCCAACCCGCGAGTCCCGCACGACGTTGCGCAGGCTGTCGATCCGATTGTTGCCGCGGCGATCCGGCAGGAGGAGCGTACGGGCATCGGCGACGCGTACGAATCCAGGCCGGTCACCCCGGGGCGAGCAATCCAGGCCTTCCGGACCCACGGTGGCGAGACTCGCGAAGGGCGAGACCTCGATGAAGCGGCGGTAATGCGGCGTGATGTGGTCGGCCACCTTAGCGGTGGAGGCCTCGGAGACAGCGTCCCAGGCACCGTAGATGGTCTCGAGGTCCGCCACTGTCTCGACGATGGCCATGGAGTGTTCCCGTTTCGCAGGCTGGAGGAGCGTGCTCCCCTTGCAGCAATCCGAGGGTGATCGCCTAGTGCCGCATGAAGCTTACCGATCAGGCTTGCCGAGAGACGGAGATGCAATCGTACATTCGAAGCGCCCGGTCTAACGGTCGGGACCGATCGGTTTCGGCGGTCCGCCTTCAGGCATTACCCAGTCCCGCGCATTGCGCAGACGCAGCCCGCTCGCATGGAGGCTCGAGCGCCAGATCGGTGCCAGGGGGGTGAGGCGAGGCAGGATGCGGAGTTCCACGCCCGCCGTCGTCATGGCACCGGGCAGATCCCGCAGGGTGTCGTGGCCGTCCGGGACGACCGGTTGGCGTGAAACCCAGGTGCCGGCCTCGCCGGAAGGTTCGAACGTAGTGGATGGCATCTGGTAGCGTTCGAGGACGCCGGCCTCGATCCGGTCCGCCCAGGCCTCCTCGACATAGGCGACCGCGCGGCCCGAGACGTCGCCGAACCACGTCTCCCGGTCCTCCGGCGACGTCTCGGCCGTGGGCCAGATCACGATCCTGGGGCAGTCACGCGGAAACAGGTAGAGCAGGCTGTGGGCGCCATCGATTGCCCAGACCAGAGCCCCGTTCAGCCAGGCGCGCTCCGCTCCCCGGTCGATGCCGACCCGCACCGGGCGCGGTACGAAGACCCGGATGTCCGGATCCTCGCTGAAGTGGAAAAGCGACGGGCAGGCATTACTCGCCGTCGCCGCGTCTCTGGTGCTCACCGGGCGTTGCGAAACACCTGGAGGTCGAGGTCCCGCACCTTCTTGCGCAGGGTATTTCGGTTCACGCCGAGCAGCTCCGCCGCGCGAATCTGGTTGCCGCGTGTGGCGGCGAGCGCCGCTCCGATCAGCGGCCCTTCGATTTCGCGCAGGATGCGATGGTAGAGTCCGGGCGGGGGCAGCGTGTCGCGATAGTTGCTGAAATAGTCGGCCAAATGCCGCTCCACGGCGCCCGACAAAGTTTCGGCCTCACCGTTGCTCTTGCGTGGGGTGCCCGTGCCATTCGTCTGACTCTGGGCCAGCGGGAGGGTATCGAGTTCGGCCTCGATCACCGGGCCGGTGATCGTCTCCTGCGGGTAGAGGGCAGCGAGACGCCGGACGAGGTTCTCGAGTTCGCGCACGTTGCCCGGCCAGCGATAGCGCTTCAGGCGCTCCATGGCCTCACCATCGAGCTGCTTGCGGCTCAGGCCCTCGCGCTCCACCAGGATGAAGAAGTGGCGGATCAGGTCGGGCACGTCCTCGGAGCGCTCACGCAGGGCCGGCAGGCGCAGCGGCACCACGTTCAGGCGGAAGAACAGGTCCTCGCGAAAGATGCCCTGCTGAATCGAGACCCGCAGGTCCTTGTTGGTGGCCGCGATGATGCGGACGTTGGTCTTGATCGGGACGCGTCCGCCGACGGTGGTGTACTCGCCCTGCTGCAGCACGCGCAGGAGGCGGGTCTGTGCCTCCATCGGCATGTCGCCGATCTCGTCCAGGAACAGCGTGCCACCTTCCGCCTGTTCGAAGCGTCCGGCCGATCGCGCCAGCGCGCCGGTGAAGGCCCCCTTTTCGTGGCCGAACAGCTCGGATTCGATGAGGTCACGCGGGATCGCGGCCATGTTCACGGGCACGAAGGGGCCGGTCCGGCGCCGGCCGTAATCGTGCAAAGCCCGGGCGACCAGCTCCTTGCCGGTGCCCGACTCGCCGGTGATCATCACCGTCAGGTCCGTCGGCATCAGCCGGGCCAGCGCCCGATAGATCTCCTGCATGGCCGGGGAGCGCCCGACCAGCGGAATGTCCTCGTTGCCCGGATCGGCCCCGACCGGCGCGGTTCCGCGCGGGCGGGACAGAGCGCGTCCGACGATCGCGATCAGCTCCTTCAGGTCGAAGGGCTTGGGCAGGTACTCGTAGGCGCCGCGCTCCGAGGCCCGGATCGCCGTCATGAAGGTATTCTGCGCGCTCATGACGATGATCGGCAGCTCGGGGCGCACGCGCTTGATGCGCGGGAGCAGATCGAAGACGTTCTCGTCGGGCATCATCACGTCGGTGATGACGAGGTCGCCCGCTCCCTCCGCGACCCAGCGCCAGAGAGTGGCGCAATTGCCGGTGGAGCGGACCTCGTAGCCCGCCCGCGACAGGGCCTGATTGAGGACGGTGCGGATGGCGGCGTCGTCATCCGCGACGATGATGTGTCCGTTGGGCATGACGCGACTCTACAGCTCCGCGGACGATTCGCGCCCGTCGCGGGCGCTCGACATGGGGAGAAGAAGGCGGAAGGTGGTTCGGCGCGGGACCGGATCGCATTCAACGATCCCGCCGTGGTCGCCGATGATCTTGGCGACCAATGCAAGTCCGAGGCCGGAACCCTGCGCCTTCGTCGTGACGAAGGGATCGAACAGGTCGGGCAGCAAATCCGCCGAGACGCCGGGGCCGTTGTCGCGCACAGCCACCTCGATCGGCAGGCTCACGCGCTCGCGCGAGCCTGGAACCTGCAGGCGCAGGCCGGTGCGGAAGGCGGTCGACAGGGTGATCTCGCCATCGACCGCATCGGCCCCGATCGCCTCGGCGGCATTCTTCACCAGGTTGAGGATGACCTGAATGAGTTGATCGCGATTGCCGAGCACCGGCGGCAGCGACGGGTCGTAGGTCTCGACGAAGCGAATATGGCGGGCGAAGCCAGATTGAGCCGAGCGCTTCACCTGGTCGAGCACGCCATGCACGTTGACCGAGCCGCGCTCCACCGGGCGCTCGTCGCCGAACAGCTCCATCCGCTCGACGATGCGTACGATCCGGTCGGATTCGTCGCAGATCAGCCGGGTCAGCAGGCGGTCGTCCTCGTTGCCGGACTGCTCGAGGAGCTGCGCGGCCCCGCGGATGCCGGCGAGCGGATTCTTGATCTCGTGCGCCAGCATGGCGCCGAGCGCCACCATCGAGCGCGCGGCGCCCCGATGGGTGAGCTGGCGGTTCATCTTGTCGGCAATGGTGCGTTCCTGGAGCATCAGCACGACGATCTCCTCGTCGTCGCCGAGGGGCGTGGCGAAGACGTCGACGCTGCGCTCCAGGCCCGAACGCGGCTGCACCAGTTCGACCCCGTACTCGCTGACGCTGGCCCGACGGCGACGCACCTCAGCCACCAGGGCGATGATCGGCGACGCGAACGGGATGATGTCGGACAGGCGGCGCCGCTGCATCAGCCGGGCCGAATGATCGAAGAAGGTCTCGCCCGCATGATTGACGTGCAGGATGTGGTCGTTGGCCCCGACCGTCAGCACCGGCAGCGGCAGGGCGTTGATCACCGCCTCGTTGGTCGGCACGACCTCGGGCTTCTGGCCGCCGCCCCGGCCGGATATCGGCTTGCCCGCGCTCATGCGGCCTCCTCGCTGGTGTCCGGCATCGCCCATGCGTCCCGCGTCTCGAAGGCGCGCGCCAGCAGGTGCGTCGCCACCGCGGGGTCGGTGGTGGTCAGGAGCCGCATTCGCGCTGGCGCATCGAGCCCTCCACCCGCCTCCGCGTAGGCCGCCAGGTGCTTGCGGGCGTGGCGCACGCCCATGCGCAGCCCGTAGAGAGCGAGAAGACCCTGGTAATGCTCGATCGCCAGCGCGGCCTTCTCGGCGCTCGACAGCGTCGGCACCGGGCGCCCGGCGAGGCCTGCCGCCAGGGCGCCGACGAGCCACGGCCGGCCCACCGCCGCCCGTCCGACCATGAGCCCGGCGGCGCCGGAGCGCTCCAGACAGGTGCGCGCCTCGGTCAGGGTGGAGATGTCGCCATTGGCGATCACCGGAATCGCCACGGCCTCGACTACGGCGCGGATCGCGCGCCAATCGGCCCGGTCCTTGTAGAATTGCTGCCGGGTCCGCCCATGCACCGTGACGGCGTTCAGCCCGAGCCCTTCGGCCCGGCGCGCCAGATCGGGCGCATTGAGATTGGCGTGGTCCCATCCGAGACGCATTTTCACCGTCACGGGAATGCGTACCGCGCCTCGCACCGCCGCGAGGATGCGGGTCGCCCCCTCGATGTCGCGCATCAGAGCCGACCCCGAGGCGACGCCGGTGACCACCTTGGCCGGGCAGCCCATGTTGATGTCGATCACGTCGGCGCCGTTCGCCACGGCGATCCGGGCGGCTTCGGCCATCGGCTCCGGCGCGCAGCCGGCGAGCTGGACGATGTGCGGATCGACGCCGCTGCCCTCGGCCCTCAGCTGGGCCTCCTGATCGCCGCGCGCCAGTTCGGCGGCCGCCACCATTTCGGAGACCACCGCGCTGGCGCCGAGCCGGCGGGCGATGCGCCGGACGTGCAGGTCGGTGACACCCGAAAGCGGCGCCAGCAGCACCGGTATCGGGCGTTCACCCTTATCGATTGCGATGCTGCGCTCACCCTCCGCCGGGCGAAGGAAGCTTAAATAATCATCAGTGGCCATTGTGCTCAACAAATAGACAAATCCACCCGGCGCGCAAGCGATTCGGTGGATTTGATTTCAGCTTCTCCCGCGCTTAAACGACAGGTCTCCCCATCGGCGGGTTTCTAGGCCTACGCATCGCAGACGCGCGGTGCCCCGTGGGCGTGGCGATCGGCAGGTGCGCGGTTCCTCACCCCCCGAAGCGCGGGAGCATACGCATGTCCGGCACCGCATGGAATGCGGCCGCGGTGGTCGTCGCGGCCGGTCGCGGCATCCGCATCGGCGGCGACACCCCGAAGCAGTACCGCAGCGTCGGCGGTCAGGCCGTCTTGACCCGGACCCTGACGGCTTTGGCGGCCCATCCGGGCATCGTCCGCATCCAGCCGGTGATCGCGCCGGATGCGGCCGAATTCTACCGCGCCTGCCTCGCCGACCTCGACGCCGCGACCCGCGATAAACTTGCCGCGCCGGTTCCCGGCGGCGCCACCCGCCAGCAATCGGTTCGAGCCGGCTTGGAAGCGCTGGACGGATCGCAGGCGCCCGACCTCGTCCTGGTCCACGACGCGGCTCGCCCGCATGTGGACGTGGCACTCATCGAGCGGGCCCTGGTGGCCGGCCGCGATCACCGTGCCGCTGTGCCGGGCATCGCCGTCACCGACACCATCAAGATCGTGGACGATCTCGGCGATGGCAGCGGACGGGTGCGCGAGACGCCCCGGCGCGAGGGCTTGCGCGCTGTTCAGACGCCGCAATCCTTCGTCTACGGCCTCTTGCGCGACGCCCATCGCCGGGCGGCCGCGGCTGACCTTCATGCCTTCACCGATGACGGGGCCCTCGCCGAATGGGCCGGCCTGCCCGTCGTCGTCTTCGAAGGCGATCCGCGCAATCGCAAGATCACCCAGCCGGCCGACCTGATCGAGGCCGATCGCGGCTTCTCCGGCCAACACCCCACCGCCCTGAGCGAGGCCCAGCCCATGACCACCTACGTCACCCGCCTCGGCACCGGCTTCGACGTCCACGCCTTCACCGACGGCGACCACGTCTGGCTTGGCGGGGTGAAGATCCCGGCCGATCGCGGCGTGCTTGCGCATTCGGACGGCGACGTCGCCCTGCACGCCCTCACCGACGCCCTGCTGGGCGCGATCGCCGATGGCGATATCGGCACCCATTTCCCGCCGAGCGACGAGCAGTGGCGCGGCGCCTCCTCCGATCGCTTCTTAGCGCATGCGGTCGAGCTGGTTCGGGCGCGCGGCGGCAAGATCGACCATCTCGACATCACCGTGCTGGCCGAGGCCCCGCGCATCGGCGCCCATCGGGAGGCGATCCGCGCCCGCATCGCCGAAATTGCCGGGGTGCCGCTGAGTTCGGTCTCGATCAAGGCCACCACCACCGAGAAGCTGGGCTTCGTCGGTCGCGCCGAGGGCTTGGCCGCGCAGGCTGCCGCCACCGTGCGGCTGCCCGAAGTGACCGCCGAACTGAACGCGGCCGACGAGACGGCCGAGCGCCGCTCGTGATTGATGATCCCGCCTTGCTTGCTCGGGCGGAGGCGCTGGTCGCCGCCTATGCGGCGGCGGAATTGACGATCGCCACGGCTGAATCCTGTACCGGCGGCCTCGTCGCCGGCCTGCTCACCGCAATCCCAGGTTCGTCCGCCGTGGTGGAGCGCGGCTTCGTCACCTATTCGAACGCCTCCAAGGCCGAGAGCCTCGGCGTGCCCGTCGATCTCATCGCCGCCCACGGCGCGGTCAGCGCGCCGGTCGCCCGCGCCATGGCGGAAGGCGCCCTCGCACGGTCCCGGGCCACCGTCGCGGTGGCGATCACCGGCATCGCCGGCCCGGGCGGCGGCAGCGCCGACAAGCCGGTGGGCCTCGTGCATTTCGGCCTGGCCGTGACGGGCGCGACCGTGCGCCACCTCGAGCGCCGCTACGGCGATCTCGGCCGCACCGAGATCCGCCGGCTGGCCGTGGGCGATGCGCTCGGTCTCCTCGAATCGATTCTCGCTCCCGGTCTCGCCCCGGCGTCTTGAAACTGACACGCTTGGGCGTCAGCCTGCGAATCACGGCGCATCGATCCGCGCCGGGTTCGCTCACGAACCCTTGGGGAGGCTGCATGACATCAGGTTTGATCGCCGCCCCGGTCCGCCCGCGCTTCTCGCGCCTGCCGGCCTGACGGAGCCCACGCGCCCGAGCGCGTCGCGGCCGTCTCCCTCTTCCCGTTCGTCCATCCTTTCGGCCGGCCCGTCCGGGGCCGATTGCCGTTCACGGAGCCGGCGCGCATCCCGCGCCGCGATCGCGTTCCATGATCCTCGACCGCCTTCAGGGCGCGCAAACCTATCGCGCCGTCCTCGCCTTTCTCGTTCGCCAGTGGCGCACTCGGCCCGGTCTTCTGCTCGGGCTCGTCGCGGCCATGGTCGGGTCGACCCTCGCCGACGTCTTCCTGCCGCTCTTCGCCGGCCGGCTGGTGGATGCCCTCTCGACCGCCGATCGCGAAGCGGCACGCTGGGATGCGCTGACCGCATTCGCCGCGATGGGCGGGCTCGGCCTCCTCACCCTGGGCCTGCGCCACGTGGCCTGGACCTTCGTGGTGCCGTTGAGCCTGTCCACCATGCAGGCGGTGGCGCAGGCCGGCTTTCATCGGGTCCAGCGCCTGTCCACCGACTGGCACGCCAACAGCTTCGCGGGCTCGACCGTGCGGAAGGTTTCCCGCGGGATGTGGGCGCTCGACGGTCTCAACGACACGCTGCTGCTGGAACTGCTGCCGGCCATCGTGGTGCTCTTCGGCACCATGATCCTGCTCGGCGTGCAATGGCCGGTCATGGGGCTGGTGATCGGGCTCGGGTCCCTGGTCTATCTCGCCGTGGTGGTCCTGCTCGCCATCCAAGTCATCGCTCCGGCGGCGCAGCTCTCCAACGTCTGGGATTCGCGCCTCGGCGGTGCGCTCAGCGATGCGGTCGGGGCCAACGCGGTGGTGAAGGCCTTCGGGGCCGAGGCCCGCGAGGATGCGCGCCTCGGCCGCCTCCTGGCCAAGTGGAACCGCCGCACCCACCGGACCTGGATGCGCATCACCTGGAGCATCACGGCGCAATTCGCGCTGCTCCTCCTGCTCCGCACCGCCATCGTGGGCACTGCGCTCTGGCTGTGGTGGACGGGAGATGCGACGCCCGGCGACGTGGCCTACGTGCTGACCACCTACTTCGTGGTGCATGGCTACCTGCGCGACATCGGCGGTCACATCAACCGGGTGCAACGGGGCGTGAACGAGATTGAGGAACTGGTCGCCCTCGACACCGAGCCCTACGGGGTCGCCGATCGGCCGGACGCCACGCCCCTCGCCGTGCGGGGCGGCACGATCGGCTTCGACCGCGTCACCTTCCACTACAACGGGCACGCGACGCCGCTCTACCGCGACCTGTCCGTGCAGATCCCGGCGGGGCAGAGGGTCGGGCTCGTCGGCCGGTCGGGCTCCGGCAAGACCACCTTCGTCAAGCTGGTGCAGCGCCTCTACGACGTCACGTCCGGCCATGTTCGCATCGACGGGCAGGACGTCGCCGGGGTCACGCAGGCATCCCTGCGGGCGCACATCGCCATCGTGCCGCAGGAGCCGGTCCTGTTCCACCGGTCACTGGCCGAGAATATCGCTTACGGGCGTCCCGGCGCCTCGGCGGAGGACATCGCCCGCGCGGCGCGGCTCGCTAACGCGCACGACTTCATCGCCCGACTGCCCAAGGGTTACGGCACGCTGGTGGGCGAGCGCGGCGTCAAGCTCTCGGGCGGCGAGCGCCAGCGCGTGGCCCTGGCCCGTGCTTTCCTGGCCGATGCACCGATCCTGATCCTCGACGAGGCGACCTCCAGCCTCGACTCGGAATCGGAAGCACTGATTCAAGAGGCGATGGAACGCCTGATGCGCGGCCGCACCGCCATCGTCATCGCGCACCGGCTCTCCACCGTGCGGTCGCTCGATCGAATCCTGGTGTTCGATCGCGGTTGCATCGTCGAGGACGGAACCCACGCGGACCTGCTCGGCCGACCGGAGGGCCGGTATCGCGCCCTGTTCGAGCGCCAGGCCGGCGGGGTCATCGAGGCGTGACGGACGGATGAATCGACGGTGCGGCTCAGGCGGCGCCGTAGACCCGGTTGGCCCGTGCCTCGAAGGCGTCGGTGAACTTGCGGAAGGCGCGGTCGAACATCGTGCCCATGAGCAGCCCAAGAGTCCGGCTCTTGAACTCGTAGGTGATGAAGAAATCGACGGTGCAAGTATCGCCCTCGCCGGGCTTGAAGGCCCAGCGGTTCTCCAGGTGGCGGAACGGACCGTCGATGTATTCAGCGACGATGCGCAGGTTGTCGGGGTCAAGGGTGACGCGCGTGGTGAAGCGCTCGCGGATGGCCTTGTAGCCGACGCCCATCTCAGCCACGAGCACTTCGGTGCCGTCCGGCCCCGGCTGGCGCCGCAGCACACGCAGGGATTCGCAGAGCGGCAGAAATTCCGGGTAGCGTTCCACGTCGGCCACGAGGTCATACATCTGGCGCGGCGAGTGCCGCACCGCGCGGTTGATCCGAAATGAGGGCATCGAGACTCAGGCGTTGGCGATGCGGGCGAGACGGGCCGCTTTCAGCTTTGCGAAATCCTCACCGGCGTGGTGGGAGGAGCGGGTCAGGGGCGTTGCGGAAACGAGCAGGAAGCCCTTGGTGTAGGCGGTGGTCTCCAGGCCCTTGAACTCGTCCGGGGGCATGAAGCGCACCACCGCGTGGTGTTTCTTGGTCGGCTGGAGGTACTGGCCGATGGTCAGGAAGTCGACATCCGCCGAGCGCAGGTCGTCCATGAGCTGGACCACCTCGTTCCGCTCCTCGCCGAGACCGACCATGATGCCGGACTTGGTGAAGATGGTCGGGTCGAGTTCCTTCACGCGTTGAAGCAGGCGCACCGAGTGGAAGTAGCGCGCGCCGGGGCGGACCGTGAGGTAATTGCCCGGCACCGTCTCCATATTGTGGTTGAAGACGTCGGGGCGGGCGGCGACCACGATTTCGAGGGCGCCGGGTTTGCGCAGGAAGTCCGGGGTCAGCACCTCGATGGTGGTGGCCGGGCTGCGCGCCCGGATCGCCCGGATGGTACGGGCGAAATGCTCGGCCCCGCCATCCGCCAGGTCGTCGCGATCCACCGAGGTGATCACCACGTGGTGCAGGCCGAGCTTGGCCACCGAATCCGCGACCTTGTCGGGCTCGCTCGCGTCGAGGCCTTCGGGCAGGCCGGTGCGGACGTTACAGAAGGCGCAGGCTCGCGTGCAGGTGTCGCCCATGATCATGAAGGTGGCGTGCTTCTTCTCCCAGCACTCGCCGATATTGGGGCAGCCCGCCTCTTCGCAGACCGTGACCAGACCGTGCTCGTGCACGATCTTGCGCGTGTCCTCCCAGCCCTTCGAGCCAGGCGCCTTGACGCGAATCCAATCGGGCTTGCGCTGGATCGGCTTGTCCGGGCGATGCGCCTTCTCGGGGTGGCGCGGGCGCTGATCATTGCGCAGAAGATCGAGGACGACGGCCATGACAATCCACGGGATTCGCCCGCAAGACGCCGGCGCGTAACCCCGACTTAAGGCCTGGGACCGGCCTCCGCAAACCCGCCGCGTCGTCGTGGCGCGACAGGCCCGCGTGTTCGTCAGGTATCGAGGACGTGATCGGCAGGATCGCCGCGCTGGTTCACCCGGTCGTCTGAGGGGAACGCCTACGTTGCTCGACGATGGGTGCCTCCGCCGTCCGTCTTGGCGCGGTAGAGAGCACGGTCCGCCATCCGATAGACCGTGTCGGGGTCCTCGCCGTCCAGGGGGACCAGCGCGATGCCGATGCTGACCCCGACATCGACGGGGTGCCCCTCGATGACCATGGGCACCTCGATGGCCTGGGCGATCCGGCCGGCGAGGGTATCGATGTCGTCCGTGCAGGCCGCCCCGGTCTGAATGATGACGAACTCGTCGCCGCCCAGCCGCGCCACGGTATCCTCGATCCGGACGACGGAGCGCAGCCGATCCGCCACCATCGTCAGCAGGGTGTCGCCCGCGGCGTGTCCGAGGGTGTCGTTGACCGCTTTGAACCGGTCGAGGTCGAGGCACAGCAGGGCGAATGGCGGCCCGCCGCGCCGGACCAACGCCAGCTCCTGGAGGAATCGTTCCTGGAACTGCATGCGGTTGGCGAGGCCGGTGAGCGGATCATGCCGCGCGAGATGTTCGCTGCGACGCTCAGCCAGTTTCCGGGCTGTGACGTCGAGGGTCAGACCGACGACCCATTCCGGATCGCCCCCCTCGCCGACCACGACCCGTCCGATACAACTCAGCCAGCGCGTGTCGCCCGTGGGCCGGAGGATGCGGAAGTCGGACACGAATGTCCCGCGCGCTTCAATGGCGAGGTCGAGGTCGGTCAGGGTACGGTCCGCATCGTCCGCGTGGATGAGAGGCCGCCAGTCCCGTCTCACGTCGATCTCGATCTCGTCGTCGCCGAAGCCGTGCTGGCGTGCCATCTCGGCGGACAACAGGGCTCGCCCGCTGGTCACGCTGTAGTGCCAAGTCCCGGCATCGGCGGCCTTCAGCGCGAGGTCGAGCAGAAGGGACTGGTCGGCCATCCGCTCGTGCAGCAGACGGCGCTCGGTCTCCCGCCGCAGTTCGGAAACGAGGCGCCGCCGCTGGTCGAGGAGGGACCGGCCGGCGACTTCGGCCTTGATCAGGTCTGCCACCGCGCTCTGCATGAAGTGGATCAACAGGATGTCGATGCCGACAACGAAGGTATAGAGCGCCATGGCGGTGATGACGGAGCCGTTCAGTGCGAACGCGTACTGGCCCGGCATGAAGCAGTACCAAGCTGCAAGCCCGGACAGCGTTGCGCAGACGATGCCCGCATAGGCCCCACACAGGTAGGCCGAGAGGATGACGGCCGGGAAGAACGTGATGAAGGGAAAGCCCGGCGGGAGATGGGGGTGTATGACGCTTCGCACGAGGAGAGCGGCGAGGAAGGCGGCAATCCCGACCGGGATCGAGAGCCTCGGGTGACGATGCGGTCCGGCGGCGGGAAGCAGCAGAGCCAGCGCCGTTCCGCTCCGGCTGACGAAGGTGGACTCGCTCACGGTTGGCGCGTTGACCGCCTCCGTCGTTTCCATGTCGATCAATGGACGATGGTCCTTGCTGGCCGTTGTGGAAATCGGGTCGTCGAGCCTATCCGGCGCGAAGGGACAGGCCGCCGCGTGTCCCCGTGGTCCAGGTGAAGATGACGCCGTTCCGTTCGAAGGCCCGACGGACCGCATCGACCTTTGATGGACGCACGCTGTCGATGCGGGCCGCGTCCTCGATGCGCGCAACCGTGGACGGCGACAGGTCCGCCTCTTCCGCCAGGCGCTCGATGGTCCAGCCGAGCATCGCCCGCGCGCCCCGCACCTGTTCCGTCGTCAGGCGTCCAGGCCCGGCCTCCGCCGAGACCCGGTCAACCTCGAACCGCTTGCTGCCCGTAATCGGCAAGCACACCCCCACCCACTCGCGGATCGTGCCGTCTCGGGCGAGGACGGGGGCGCCGCGTGCGTTGAACCAGCGGTGGACGCCGTCCGCGCACCGGATGCGGTAATCGGTGTCGTAGATGCCCTGATGCAGGACCGCCGTTCGCCAGGCCTCCCGAGTTCGCTGCCGGTCGTCCGGATGGATGGCGTCGAGCCAGCCGTAGCCGGCCATCTCGCGCGATGTCTGGCCGGTCAGTCCAGTCCAGTCCGATCCGACCCTTGTCCCCCCGTCGGCGGTCGCGGTCCAGATGACGGTGGCGACCGCGCGGACAAGCGCGCTGTACCGCTCATGTGCAAGCTCGTTCGGATCCTCGACCGAGGCCGGGGCCTGCAGGGTTCCACCCATCGTGTCTCCTGGGATTACATCGCTCGGTTCAATGATTTGCCAGATTTGAATGGTTTTAGAAGCAATATTCCGCAGAAAGAACGAATTTCATGCTTTCCGCGGGACACAAAAACGTTTGTGTATTTGTTGCAGCGCGCACGGATGATCGCGACCCTGAGGCCGTCTAACCCCGCTTCAGCGTCCGTCAGCCGTGTTCCCGATATCGCCACTTCGCCAGGGTCACGTTGGAGGCGGACCACGGCGTCCGCGGTGGTTACGGCAGGCGTGCTCCTCGTCAGGAACCGTCCGGCGCGGCGCTCACGCCGTTATGTTCCGCGAGGCCTCGCGAACCAGGCGGATCGACGCATCGACCTCCCAAGTCGACGCGGCGGTCAACCCGACACTCAGGCTCATCTCGGTGACTGCGCTGATCATCGCCAGCATGTTCGCGGACATCTTCCCGGCGACCGCCGCCTGCTGCTCAATGGCCGTCGAGATCGCGGCCGAGAGTGCATTGATCTCACCGATGGTTCCGCCGATGCCCGCAATGGCGGTCGCGGCCACGTGCGCGGCCGACTGCGTCTCGGCGATCTGACGAGCGATACTTTCGGTGGCCTTTGCGGTCTGGGCCGCGAGGCTCTTCACCTCGGCGGGTATGACGGCGAACCCCCGACCGGCCTCACCGACTCGCACCGCTGAGCTTGCCCCTAGGTCCGATCAGGGGATTGTAGCTGGCCTCAATCCAGACCTCCCGCCCCCATGGCCGATACGCTTGTACGCGGCCGCCTGGAACTCGCCGCGGCCAAGGCTTCCCAGAAAAGACGATCATCGTCGCCCTCCCGCTCGGCCGGACCGACGGACATGGAATGATGGCGACCCCGGATTTCGGCCAGACGATAGCCCAGCGCGTCCAGGAAGGTCTTGTTGGCGGTGACGACCTTGCCGTCGAGGTCGAACGCGATGAGCGCCTGAGAATCGTCGAGCGCGTTGAGCTTGGAAATCCGCGCATGGCTACCGAAGACCATCGAGCATTTCTTTCATTCGATGGACGAGCCGCCATCATGCGACGAAGGGTGACGACCCCTGCTGACGAAGCCTCGATCCGATCTGCGAATTCCGCCTGCATCGTGCAAGTGTCATGGCATCTATCGTTTCATCGTCATGGCGGCTTCGATCGATCGCCAGAATCAGGAAGGTTCTATTTCATAATGGGATGGACCGGTGGGAGCCGCCCAGTGAATTCTTAAAACGCTCCTGGTTCCGCACCCAAAGCCCCGACCGGATTTGCGATCGGTGCGCGTGCCAACGGACTTTCTACGCCATGTCGGCCTTTCTGGATCCGGCAAAGGCACTTCCCTGACATCGTCAGCGAATTTACAACTTCAGCGTGGGCCAATTCGTTTCTCTTAAGAGTCCGAGCACCAAATTCATGACTTGAACTATTTCATGCCCCGATCGGGTGCGAGTGGGCGATCCGAGGACCAGCGATGCCGACACGTTCACTCATGCGGCCCGGCAATTCCGGCGGGATAGCCTCTGCGCCCCGGGCGTTCTCGTCGCGGCATTTCCTCAAGCTCATCGAGGACACGGGCAAGGTGGGTTTCTGGTCCGCCGATCTTCGGGCCGACCGGATGGATCTCTCTCTCGGACTCTACCGCATCCTGGGGCTCGATCCGGCCGCAGAGATGACCTTCGGCTTCGGTCTCGACATGATCCATCCCGAAGACCAGGCGACGCATGGGGACCAGATCGCGGTGCTGCGCTCGGGCCAGCCGGTCAGTCGCGAGTTCCGGATCATCCGGCCCGACCGGACCCAGCGCTGGATCCTCCACCATGCCGAGGCCATTCTGGGTCCGGACGGCGCACCGAGCCACGGCATGGGCGTGGTGTTCGATGTGACCGCGCAGCACGACACCATGAACGCGCTGATGCAGCGGCATGACCGGCTCAACGCGCTGATCGCCGCCACCGCCACGGTGTTCTGGATCAACAAGGCCAACGGCGAGCCGAGCGAGATGCCTCAGTGGATGGCGCTGACGGGGCAGAGCCATAGCCAGATGCAGGGCTTCGGTTGGCTCGACGCGGTGCATCCCGACGACCGCCCCCGCACCCAGGCGGCCTGGGTGACGGCCGTCGAGCATACCGCTCCTTACAACACCGATTACCGCGTGCTCTGCGCCGATGGCATCTATCGATGGTTCAATGCCCGCGGCGCACCGGTGCTCAACAAGGACGGCTCGGTCCGGGAATGGGTCGGCGTCTGCCTCAACGTACCCGGGCGCAACCGCTACGGCTCGTCCGAAGGTACCGCCCGCAGTTCCGCGCCCCGGGGCACGTCCGCCTCCCCTCCGCCGGGTGACGAGCTGCCGACCCCGGGCCAGATTCGCGCAGCGCGCGCCTTTGCCGGACTGTCGAAGGAGGATCTTGCCCAATTGTCGAACGTCTCGGTCTCGACCATCAATCGCTTGGAAGATCCGAACTCGTCCATCCGGACCCGGAACGATACGGCCATCGCGGTCCGCCGTGCCCTCGAGAAGGCCGGGGTCGAGTTCACGTTCGAGGATGGGGTGAAGCCTGGGGTGCGGGAGGCCTGAGGCTCGGTTGTCCCAAACTTGGTCGCAGTCCGGCGGGACACTGGCTGTCCGGGATCGACCGGCACGCCCCCATCGACGCGCGGTGGAGACGGGGCGGCCCTCCCCCCCTGGTGTCGACAGCGTCTCACGCGGCTCTCGATATCCAGAGGCGTGATATGCGGCGCGATCCGCGGCGACCCGGATGCAGGGCGAAAGGACCCCACATCGGGGGCGATGTCCGACGACCGATTTTTGGCCCAACGCCCGTGTCTGGTCCGGCGTCAGGTGCCGGGTCTGGTGATGGGGCCGTGAAGGGCCGCGTAATCCATGACGGCCTTCGCAAGCCGCGTCATGTTTGCCGCCGCATCTCTGAGCTGACAGACCATCGGGTCGTCGGGCGGCAAGTCGGCAGCAAGCAGGATCACGGCCTCCCGCAAGCCTTCCACCGAGCGCATGATCGCCTCGGACAGGCAGGCAATCTGGCCGTGGCGCGAGCCGAGATCCCTGCCGGCCTGGATCTCCCGTTCGAGCTGGGCTCCCAAGCGACTCATGCCGCTCGGGGACAGATCGACGGGGAGGATGAGCATCTCGGTCATGGCCCCCTCACGCCGCGCGGATCTTGGCAAGGAACCGACTGACCTCGCCATCCAGGTGCTCGGACTGGCGCGAGAGGTCCGAGGCGGCGGTCAGGACCTGGGTGGCCGCGGCCCCCGTCTCTTCGGCCGCGCGGGCGACACCCGACACGTTGCTCGTCACCTCGCCCGTCCCGGTGGCGGCCTCCGTCACGTTGCGCACGATCTCCTGGGTCGCCGCCCCCTGTTGCTGAACGGCTGCGGCGATCGACCCCGCGACGCCGTTGATTTCCTGAATGCGGCGCCGGATGCCGTCGATGGCGCTGACGGCGCTGCCCGTCGCCCCCTGGATGCGGCCGATCTGGCCCGTGATCTCGTCCGTGGCCCGGGCGGTCTGGTTGGCGAGTTCCTTCACTTCGGACGCGACCACCGCAAACCCGCGCCCTGCTTCCCCGGCCCGCGCCGCCTCGATGGTGGCGTTGAGCGCCAGCAGGTTGGTCTGGCTCGCAATGGCCGAGATCATGGCGACGACGTCCCCGATCTTGCGCACGGCATCGCTGAGTTCCTGGACGAGGTCCGCGGTTTGCTGTGCCTCCGCCACCGCCTGGCCGGCAAGGTGCTCGGAACCGGCGACCTGCCTCCCGATCTCGTTGACCGAAGCCCCGAGCTCTTCCGCAGCCGCCGCAACCGTGCCGACATTGGCGGCGGCCTGACTGGCCGCCGCGGCCACCGCGGTCGATTGCTGGGCGGTCTCGGTCGCGATCCCCGACATGCTCGAAGCCGTCGCCTGAAGTTCCGTGGCGGCGGACGCGACGGAGGCCAGGACGGCCCCGACCGTCTGCTCGAACCCGTCGGCGAGGCGCAGAAGGTCCGCCTTGTGGCGCGCTTCGGCGGCGACGCGGTCCCTCGCCGTTTCCTCCTCCATTCGCCTGACCTTGTCACGCTGCTCGACTTGGGCGGTGACATCGATGGCGAACTTGGTGATCTGGACGGGTCGTCCGTCGGCATCGAGCACGGGGTTGTAGCTGGCCTCGATCCAGACCTCGCGGCCGCCCTTGCCGAGGCGGCGGAACTGCCCGGCCTGGCGCTCGCCGCGGCGAAGCGCCTCCCAGAAACGGGCGTATTCGGGGCTCGCGCGATGCTCCGGGTCGAGGAACATGCCGTGATGGTGGCCGACGACCTCCGCGGCCGCATAGCCGACGGCGGCCAGGAAGTTGGCGTTCGCCTCGAGGATGCGTCCATCGAGGTCGAAGCTGATCACCGCCTGCGACTTGCGGATGGCATCGACCTGTCCGCGAAGGGCGTTGGCCTCGAATGTTTGCGCCGTCACATCGGTGGCGTACTTGAGCACGCCGGTGACGTCGCCGGCCGCATTGCGGATCGGGTTGTAGGAACCCTGGATCCAGACCGCCTTGCCGTCCTTGGCGAGACGCTTGAACGCCGCGACTTCCGATCTGCCCGAACGCAGACCCTCCCAGAACGCGGCGTAGGCGCGGCTGTCCCGATACCCGGCCTCGACGAAGAGGCCATGATGGCGCCCGCGAACCTCGTCGAGGGTGTAGCCCATGATTGTCCGACGTCAGCACCTGTGGGACCGATTGAGGGTCTTCACGAACGGAGGATGGCTGGTTCATCGTAGCCCCTGAGGAGCGAAGATGAAGCAGACATCCGGACCGGCCAAGAAGCCGGCAGAAGCGGTGATCAAGGACATCCGTCGGGCCACACGTCGACAGTTCTCGTCCGAGGAGAAGATCCGCGTCGTACTGGAAGGCTTTCGCGGCGAGGACAGCATTGCCGAGCTGTGCCGGCGCGAGGGGATCGCCGCCCCGATGTACTACGGCTGGTCCAAGGAGTTCCTGGAGGCGGGCAAGAAGCGCCTGTCTGGCAACACGGCGCGCGCGGCAACGACGGACGAGGTGCGAGATCTGCGCCGCGAGACGGGGGCGCTGAAGGAGGTCGTGGCTGATCTCGTGCTGGAGAACCGTCTGCTTAAAAAAAGCATGAGCGGGGCTGGGGGCGACGAGGCATGAGGTACCCGGCCCCCGAGAAGCTGGAGATCATCCGGCTGGTCGAGCAATCCCACCTGCCGGTGCGTGCCACCCTGGACAAGCTCGGCATCACCCGCTCGACGTTTTACCGGTGGTACGATGCCTACCAGCGCGGCGGCCCCGAGGCGTTGAAGGACCATCCTTCGCAGCCGAGCCGGGTCTGGAACCGTCTACCTGCAGAGATCCGCGAGCAGATCGTTGCCCTGGCTCTGGAGCAGCCTGAACTCAGTCCGCGTGAGCTGGCGGTGCGCTTCACCGACGAGCGCCGTTACTTCGTCTCGGAAGCGACCGTCTACCGGTTGCTCAAATCTCAGAACCTGATCACAAGCCCGGCCTATATCGTCATCAAGACCGCCGACGAGTTCCGCGATAAGACCACCGCGCCCAACCAGCTTTGGCAGACGGACTTCACCTACCTGAAGGTCGTTGGCTGGGGCTGGTACGACCTGTCGACGGTGCTGGACGAACCAAAGGACCGCGTAGCGACTTCTCACGCTACATCGTGGCGTGGAAGCTGTGCACGACGATGCAGGCCAGCGACGTCACCGCCACGCTTGACTTGGCGTTGGGTGCGGCTGAACTCAATCAGGCGCGGGTGATGCAGCGGCCCCGCCTGCTCTCCGACAACGGACCGAGCTACGTCGCCAGCGACCTGGCTGACTGGCTCGGCATTCGGGGCATGACCCACATCCGCGGCGCGCCATGCCATCCTCAAACGCAGGGCAAGATCGAGCGTTGGCACCAGACGCTCAAGAACCGCATCCTGCTCGAACACGCCTAATTGCCCGGCGAATTCGAAGCGCGGGTGGCGGCCTTCGTCGAGCATTACAATCACCGCCGGGCGCACGAGAGCCTCGGCAACCTCACACCCGCCGACGTCTACTTCGGACGCGGCGAAGGGATCCTGGCCGAGCGGGAACGCATCAAGCGCCAGACCCTCATGGATCGCCGCTTGCGCCATCACGCGCAGGCTGCCTAACCTCTTACCCCAGATGGACCAGAGCCTCCGCTCCTGAACACCGCAGACTGTCCAAAATCATCTGACGACGGACACAGCGGATGCCGTCCGATGTCCGCAGCCGTACCGTCCGGTCACGGAACGGCGCGCGCGCCTCGATCGCCGCGACGACCGCGTCGATTTTCGCACGGCCCTGGGGGCCGTCCGCGTAGCGATAGAGGATATCGGTAAGGGTGCAATGGTGCAGGCCGGTGGCATCGACACCGAGCAACTCGCCAAGTCGTCCGGAGGCATGCCGCAAGCGACCGGTGTTGTCGGTCTCCCAGAGCCAGTCTCTCGCCCCCTCCTCGAAATCATTGAGGAGCAGGCCGATGGTCTCGTTCTGCTCCTGCACCTTGAGACGGTCGAGGATGCGCTGGTGAGAGAGGCGACACATGCGGCGCGCGCTGATGAACACGAACGTCGCATAGATGACCAGCAGAACCGCGATGTATCCGCCGACCGGCGCGTCCGTTCCGGCCAATCCGACGATCGCCCCAGCGACGACGGGAGCGACGAGCAGGATCGCGACGGAGAAAATCGGGCCGACCACGTAGGCGTCGGAGATCAGCCCGGCACAGACGGCGACCACCACGATCCGATAGGCGTTGTCCACCGACGGAAGCAGCATCGCCGGCATCGTCGACCAGACGAGCCCGAGGCCGAAGGAAAGCACCTTCGCGAGGAGGAATCCGCGGCGGACCGCCGTTGGGGTCGCGCAATCGCGGAACCGCCTCCGGTGGTGCCGTGTGGCGACGAAGGTCGCCGCGCACAGGGACGTCACACTGATCGCGAGTCCCATCAGATAGGTGTTCGGGGCGATATCCCAGAACATCCAGGCGAGCGCCACGACCACGGCGGCCTGCGTGACGGCCGAAAAGTTGGCGAGGTGCAGGGTCTCGCGAAGCAACGCCGTGCGGATGTGCCGTTTGAAGCGATCGTCATTGCCGCCCGGCACATTCGATCCATCGCCGTGGAACACTGCGTCGTCGGAGACCGACATGGCTTTCATTTCCCCCCGTTCGACGTCATGTCGCCGCTGTCGGGTGATGTATCGCAGTGACAAGCTGCCGACGGTTCAAGCCGATCCGCGAAAAGCGGGAGCATCCCGTGGATTCCGGGGGCGTTTTCGTAGCATTCCGCCTCAGCTTCACCGGATCGTTCCAGTAAAGGACGAATTTTTGTCATCAACGGCTTCGTAGCTCAATCTTCGAGCGTTGCCTTCGACGACATGTGAAGGTGAATTTTGAAGGTGTCGGCCGTGATGGGCCTCTGAACTTGTGATCTTGTCCGGCCGAGCGACATCCGCGACTCTTCGATTGGCCACCCATGACGGAGGCCTTCTGCCGCGGCAATCCGACGGGTTCGTCGCTGCGCGATGGCTATGCGTTCTCCCAGGCCGTCCGGACGGGGCCGGTCACCGTATCCGGCTTCGAAGGGCCGATGAAGATCACCACCGGACCGTGCTCGGCCCGTCGCGGGTCGTAGAAGTCGAGCAGGTCGGGAGAGCGCTCCTGGATGAAGTCCGGACAGAGGCCTTCCCGGCGCAGCAGGTGATCGATGACGACCTGATCGCCGTGCACGGCGTTCGGCACCGGGCCGCAGGAGCCGGCCGCCATCCAGCGCTCGGGCTCGGCCGCGAAGGTGGCGTAGAGGAAGTCGAGTTCGGCGCCGTGCCACCGCAGCAGGGCGCTGGAGAGGCGGCCCTTGTGGAAGTAGTCTTCCATGGCGGCCAGGCCCGGCTCGGCCAGGGCATCGGCCGGCCCGGTGAGGACGGTGTCGAGGTCGCAGAGCACCGTCAACCCGTCTGTCAGACCCGGGCGGAACGCCTCCATCTTGGCCCACCACGCCGGCCAGTCGTGCCGGAGCGGCACCCGCTCGACACCGGCTACCGCGAGAGGAAGGTCCGTGAGGCAGAGGATGCGGTCGAAGGCCGGGGCGTGGCGGCGGACGCCGCGTGCCAAGCGCTCGACCCAGGCCGCATCGTAACGTCCGCCGCTCTTCAGGACGGTGATGAGAGTCGTCATCGGATGAGCGTGATCCTGATCGATGCGGTCAAGAAGAACAGGGGAAGAGCCGGAGTTGCCCGGCCGTCTCAGCCTGCTGGAACCAGGCCCGCTCGGCGGCCCACGGGTGCCCGGGCCAGCCGTCGAAGCCGAAGCCATAAACTTCGGCCGGGCTGTGCCGGAGGGGCCGACCCTGCAGGAACGCCCGCGTCACGAGAAAGCCGGTGCTCGGGTTCGGACGTCCCGTGGTACCCGGTGCCAGGTCGCGCCGCGCCGCCTCGTGCAGATCCTCGGGCAGGATGTGAACGGGTTTGCCCAGGGGGGCGAGCAGCGCCATCGCCTCGCGGGTCCAGCATACCTGTTCGGGCCGATTGTGCTCGGCCGGCAGCATCGGAAATGGAAGGATGAACGCCGCCGCGCGCCGGACCACCGGGCGATCGAGAAAGCGCGGGTCGGCGAGCCATTCGCGCATCTGTCCACCCCGGTTGACCAGGGCGAGGTGGGTGACCCGGTCGCCGGTCCGGCCGCCGAAGCCCGGCGCATTGTTGAAACGCACCACGCTGGTGGCGGCATCGATCGCCGCGGCGGCATCGAGACCCGGCGCATTGCCCACGATGGCGAGCGTGCCCGGTGCGGAAGAGGACAGGTCGAGCATGTGCGGAGGGTCGACCTGAGCCATCACTTGCGGCAGGGATTTGCGGAGCAACCGAAGTATGGCGCTGGCCCGGCCCGGCAAGATCCCTTCCGTGGCGGCAAGATCCTTTCAGTGATGGAAACATCCATCCAGCAACGGTAAAATCCCTTCGGTGAAGGAGCCCGGGACCGATGATGCGGCGATGCTTCGTCTGCGGGGCCGACATGCTCGGACCGAGCACCCGGCACCTCGTCTATCCCGACGGGCAAGACCGGTTGTTTCCGATTGCCTGCGGCTCCTGCGGCCTCCTGCTGGAGGTGGAGGCCGATCCCGCTGCGTGTCGCGCGCATCTGGCCGAGCGCCTGGCCGGCCCGATCTTCGAGTCCGACCCGCGCGCGCCCTACGGCCTCGACCTCTACACCCTGCGCAGCGCCGCGACCGGCCACGCCCGTGGTGTCCGGCCCTGCGACGCGGCGGGGCAGACCGCCCTGCGCCACCCCCATGGCCAACACGCCGCACGGGCGGCACTCTACGGGCTCGACCGGGCCGTCGGGATGCCGGTCTCCCTCGGCCTGCTCTGCCGCCCCGACGCGTTGGACGCGGTCCTGGCGACGCTCGCGATCCATGCCGCCTGGACCGACGACGTCGTGATTCTGCTCGATGCGCCTGTGCGTCCAGCCGATGTGGTGCCAGCCGCCGGAATTCCGCCGGGGGGCGTCCGGGTGGGAGCCCGGCCGCTCGCGGGTGATTTCGCCGCCCAGCGCAATGCCCTGCAGGACCTCGCCCGCCATCCCTGGATGCTGCAACTCGATGCCGACGAGACCCTGGCCGTCGAGGCCGGCCGGCGCCTGGCGGCTCTGGCGGCTCTGGCCGAGGCGGGGGACGTCGTCTCGGTCGGGCTGGCGCGCCGGAACCGGGTCGACGGCCTCCTCGCGGACGTCTATCCGGATGTGCAATACCGACTGAACCACCGGTCCGTGCGATATGCGGGGCGGGTGCACGAGCGGCCGGCGCTCGACGGCGGCTGGCCGCGGAGCCTGATCAGCCTGCACGGGGCGATCGAGCACCATCTCGACCGAGCCCATGTCCTGGCGCGCTCGCGGCACTATGAGCGCCTTGAGCCCGGGCGCGGACGCCCCGAGGAGGAAGCCGCGCTGTTGCGCCCCTACCGGGATTGAGGCTCCGGGTCTCCAGGCGTGTGGCCCTCGACGCGAGATCGGACCGCCGCGATGGCCCGGGCGTAGAGAGCGAGCGTCTCGCGAGCCAGGACCTCCCGGGTGAACCGGCCGGATGCCGCCAGCGCCCGGCTGCGATAGGCCCGGCGCAAAGCCGGATCGGCGAGGAGCGGGCGCAGGGCGTCGGCGAGAGCCGGGCCGGTGGCCTCCTGCGCCAGGGGACCTGCTCCCGGCACACCCACGAAGGCGCGGGCGCTCGCATCCTCGGCGCAAGCCAATACGGGCCGGCCATAGGCCAGCGCCTCCTGGTAGACGAGGCCGAAACTCTCGTAGCGCGAGGGGGCGAGCACCGCGTGCGCCGCCGCATAGGCTTGCGCCAAAGCCGCGGCGGGCACTCGCCCCCGGGCGTAGATTCGCGCGCGCGCCGCCTCCGGCAAGTCGGTCGGCAGATCCTCCGGGGGCACGCCGATCAGATCCAGCCGGAAGGCGGGAGCGGCACCCCGCTCCGCCTCGTCGCCGAGGATCGCGACCGCGTCGAGAAGCGCGTCGAAGCCCTTGCGCGCCTCCGCCCGGCCGACGAAGAGCAGGCGCACCGGCCCGTCCGCATCCGGGTAGGACGCGCAGCGCGCCGATGCCAGGATCTCCGGGGGAAGGCTGAGGCCGATCACCGCCTCGGGCTGCCGGCCGGACAGGCCATAGGCTCGGGCGATCACCGTCCCGTGCTCGGCGGTGTTGGCGATGAGCCCGGCGCTGCCGCGGGCCTGGCGGCGCTCCAGGGCATCCGCGCTCTGGCCATCCAGGCGGTCGCGCAGCGAGCCGCGTGAATCCCGCGTGAAGGCGGCCGGCGTCGAGCTTCGGGTCACCAGCGGCAGGTCCCGCCGCCCGGCCAGCATCACGGCGGGAGCGTACCAGTTCGTCGCCTCGACGATGTCGAAGGGGACGCGCGCATGGTCGGCCAGGACCACGCGGCGAAAGGCCAGCGGCGCGGCGAGGTGCCCGGCCGAGCCCCAGAGCCGCAGACGGGCCAATCCGCCGCCGGGCGGCAGGGCGGCGCCCACCACCGTCACGCCGCCGATCCGGTCACGGCCGATCCGGTCGAGCGTGAAGACCGTGACCTCGGCTCCCGCTTCCGCGAGGCTTTCGGCGATCTCCCGGGCCGCCGTCGACAATCCGCTCGGGGCCGGCGGGTAATCCCACGCGAGAAGGGCGACGCGCATCAGGCCGCGAGCAGGCGATGATAGATCGCGAGATAATCGGCTGCCATCCGTTCGGCGGTAAAGCGCGCCTCGAAGCGGCGCCGGATATCGGCTCGGTCGAGGCGGTCGATCCTCCCGAGGGCCGCCACGGCTTCCGCCTCGGAGCCGACGATGAACCCGGTGACGCCGTCCTCGACGATCTCCGGCACCGAGCCCCGGTTCCAGGCCACCACGGGGGTGCCGCAGGCCATCGCCTCGATCATCACGAGTCCGAAGGGTTCGGGCCAGTCGATCGGGAAGAGCAGCGCCCGCGCGCCGCCCAGGAGGTCCGCCTTCCGGGAATCGTCCACCGGTCCGAGATAGGTCGCGTCGTCGCCGAGGAGCGGCCGCACCCGGTCCTCGAAATAATCGGGATTGCCGACGTCGATGGTGCCCCCGAGACGGATCGGGATGCCGGCGGCGCGCGCCACGCGGATCGCGGTGTCCGGCCGCTTCTGGTCAGTCATCCGGCCTACGAAGGCGACGTGGTCGCTGGGCTGCGTCCGCAGGGCATAGCGATCCCGCGCGATGCCGTGGTGGACGATCCCGGCACGATTTGCGACCGGTATGCCGGTTTCCTGCGCGGCCGAGATCGCCGCCACCGGCAGGTCGGGAAACCCCGCGAAGAACAGCGCCCGGTCGAGTTCGTCCACCCGCCAGTGGACGGTGGTCAGGCTGTGGCGCCGGCGTGCGCCGAGAAGCGCGGCATGCGCGAATTCGCCGTGGCCATGCACGATGTCGAAGGTGTCGAGCCTCACGCGCAAAGCTTCCAATTGCAGGGCGTCCAGGGCCGCCGGGACGCCGGGGGCGACGCGTCCGTGACGGCGCTCCAGGGCGGCGAGGCTCGGATTGTCGCCGACCCGCGGCAAGTCTGTCGCACTGTCGGATGATGCAAAAAGCGTTATTTCCACGCCCAGGCTTCGTAGTGCCGTGCTTAGGTCATGAATGACCCGCTCCGTACCGCCATGATGCTCAGGGGGAACGGGGAAAATGTTCGGGGCGACTTGGGCGACACGGATCAAAACGTCTTCCTCGACTTTAACATACATTTATTCGATTGTTCGTGAGTCGCTGGCGGCCTGATGTTTATCTTACATGTCGCCCTGCAAGGCTGCCTGCGCGGCGGCGGTGTCGTGTTTGGCCTGACCGCCGACACGGGAGGCCACATTCGCTATCTGCTGGATCTGGTGGCGGCCTCGTCCCAGGACGTAGGCCTCGATCGGATCGTGATGGCGACGCGCCTGTTCGAGGGCGCGCACGGCCCTGATTACGCCGTGCCCGAAGAGCCGATCTCCGACAAGGTCACGCTCGTGCGGCTCGCGAGCGCGTCACCGGATTACCGCGCGAAAGAGGACATGCACGCGGAGGTCGCCAGCTTCGCGCGCAGCCTCATGGCCTGGATCGCCCTACAGCCGCGCGCGCCCGACATGATCCACGCCCACTACGCCGACGCCGCGTCCGTCGCCGCGATCGTCGAGGCCGAGTGCGGCATTCCCTTCGTGTTCACGGCCCACTCCCTGGGTCGGGTCAAGGCCTCCATGCTGGGTTCGGGCGCCGAGGATGACCCGGACCTCGCCCGCCGGATCGGCGCCGAGGAGGACGCGCTGGCGCGCGCGCGCCTCGTCATCGCCTCCTCCCGCGACGAGGCCGAGGTGCAGTATGCCGGATATGCGGCTTACGATCCCGGCCGCATCCGCGTCCTGCCGCCGGGCAGCGACCTGGCCCGCTTCGCGGCGGCCGAGCCTCTGCCACGCGTGGACGCCACCATCGATCGCTTCCTGCGCGACCCGGGGAAGCCCACGCTCCTGGCTCTGGCCCGGCCGGTGGCACGCAAGAACCTCGGCGCCCTTGTGCGGGCCTACGGGGAGAGTCCGACCCTTCAGGCCCGGGCCAACCTGGTGCTGATGGCCGGGACGCGCGAGGACATCGACGCGCTCGACGGCGACATGGCCGACACCATGCGGGAGATCCTGATGCTGATCGACCGCTACGATCTCTACGGCCGCGTGGCCTATCCGAAGACCCACGGTCCGGAGGACGTGCCGGCGATCTATGCCTCTGCGCGCGCGCGGGGAGGCCTCTTCGTCAACCCTGCCCTCAACGAACCCTTCGGCCTGACGCTACTGGAGGCCTCGGCGTCCGGGCTACCTTTGGTCGCCACCGACAGCGGCGGCCCCAACGACATCGTCGAGACCTGCGGCAACGGACTTCTGGTCGATCCGCGCGCGCCCGACGCGATCGCGGCCGCCTGCCTGCGGCTCCTCGACGAGCCCGCCCTGTACGCACGCTGCGTGGCGGGCGGCGCCCGCGCCGCGGCCGCCTACGACTGGGATCAGCACGCCGCGCGCTACCACGCCCTGTTGCGGGCGCTGCTGGCACCCGAGCCGCCGCTGGCGGCGCCCCGCCAATTGCTGGTGTGCGACATCGACAACACGCTGGTGGGTTGCGCGGCGGCGCTCGGCATCTTCCGGCGTTGGCGCAGCCGGCAGGCAGGGCTGGCCTTCGGTGTCGCCACAGGTCGCTCCTTCCACAGCGCGATGGCGATCCTCGAACAGCAGGACAGTCCGCGACCGCAGGTGATGATCACCTCGGTGGGCTCGGAGATCTACCATCTCGACCCCAACGGCGTGACCTACACGGCCGATCTGGCCTGGCGCGCCGTCGTATCCGCCGGCTGGGAGCGTTCCGCGGTGGCGGCTGCGCTCGCCGGTCTCGACGGGCTGATGCCGCAGGGCTCCCTGGAGCAGCGCGGGCACAAGCTCAGCTATTTCGCGGATGCGGCAACCGTCCAGACCGTGCGCGCAGCCCTGGCGCAGGCGGGGTTGCGCGCCAACGTGATCCACAGCCATGGCCTCTACCTCGACGTCCTGCCGCAGGCGGCCTCGAAGGGCACGGCGGTCGGCCATGTCCGCGACCTCTACGGCCTGCCCGGGCGAGCCGTCTTCGTCGCCGGCGATTCCGGAAACGATGTCGAGATGCTGCGCGCCCAGTCCCAGGCGATCATCGTGGCGAATTATTCCGACGATCTGGCGAGCCACGCGGCCCTGAAGCATTCCTACGTGGCCCGCACCTCGCACGCTCGCGGCATCATTGAGGGCGTCGGCCATTTCCGCCGGATGCTGGCCGATGCCGGCTGAGGCATCGGCGCCGCTCTCGCCGAGCGTACTCACGCTGGTTCGGGGCCGGGCCGACCGCCTGCGCAACCTCATGCGGGGCCTGGCCCGACAGACGGTGCCTCCGCGCGAACTGGTGATCGCCTGGATGCAGCCCGAGCCGGCCCCGGACCTGCCCAACCCGGGTTGTCCGGTCCGCCACCTCTTCGTCGCGGGAGAACCGATGCCGCTGGCCGCCGCCCGCAACCGTGCCGCCGAGGCGGCAGGCGGCGACCTGCTGCTTTTCCTCGACGTGGACTGCATTCCATCTCCCACCCTGGTGGACGCCTACCGGCACGCGGCAATGCAGGGCGAAGGCCTCTTTCTCGGCGAAGTCCTGTATCTGCCGCCGGGGCTGGACCTCGCGACGGCGTCCGACGAAACGGCCTTGGCCCGCCTCGGTCAGGTGCATCCGGCCCGGCCGGCGGTGCCGCCGACGGGTCTGCGACGGGAGCCCGATCCCGGCCAGCTCTGGGGCCTGTCCTTCGCGCTGCCGGCACGTGCCTGGCAGGCGGTCGGGGGCATGGACGAGGCCTATGCGGGTTATGGCGGGGAGGAGACGGACCTCGCCGTCCGCCTGAATGCCGGAGGCCTGCCGATCTTCTGGGTTGCGGGAGCGCGCGCCTATCACCAGCACCATCCGGTCCACGTGCCGCCGCTCCAGCACTTCGAACCGATCCTCGCCAATGCCGCGCGCTTCCACCGGACTCACGGGCGCTGGTGCATGACCTACTGGCTCTGTCAGTTCCGGGCCGCCGGACTGATCGCCTGGGATATGGGGGCTCCCGCGATCCGGGTCATCCGGGTCCCGGACGCCGCCGAGATCGCCGCCGCCCTGCGGCCCGACGCCCTGTTCTCCTGACGATTTGCGAATCTCAAGCCATGAAGAAGCCCATCGCGTTCTTCGTCCATCACCAGGGACGGGGCCATGCCAACCGTACGATGGCGGTGGCGGCCGAGTTCTCCCGTGACCGGCCGGTCTCGGTGCTCACCGCCGGCCCGCAGCTGTTCGATGGGTTTTCCCGCGACATCGAGATCGTGGCTCTCCCGAACATGATCGGCGCCGGGGTGCCGACCGTGCGCCTCTATGCCGAGCCGACGCCGCAGGTGATGCATTGCGTGCCGCTCGGGCTGACCGAGATGCGCCGGACCATGCGGCGCATCCTCGATCATCTCGACGAGCGCGACGTCGGCCTGTTCGTGGTCGACGTCTCGGCGGAGATCGCCCTGCTGTCGCGCATCGCCAGCGTGCCGGCGGTGCAGATCCGCATGCATGGCGACCGCTCCGATATCGGCCATGTCGGCGCCTACGAGGCCTGCGTCGGGATGTTGGCACCCTTCGACGAGCGTATGGAGCAGGACGACTACCCGGCCCATCTGCGCGCCAAGACCTTCTACAGCGGCGGCCTCTGCACCAGCGTCGACGGCGTACCGGGTCGGGCGGAAGCGAGGGCGAAGCTCGGCCTCGATCCGGAGCGTGAGATCGTCGTGGCGATGACCGGCGGCGGCGGAAGCGGCACGCCCTACGCCCCCCTGACGGTGGCGGCCCGCGCGGTCCCGGACGCCCTCTGGCTCACCCTCGGGCCGACCCACCGCGAGGGCCACGAGACCGACTTCTCCAACCTGCGCGAACTCGGCTGGGTGCCTTCGGTGACCGACTACCTCGCCGCCGCCGACATCGTGGTGGCGTCGGCCGGCGACAACACCATCCACGAGGTGGCGCGCGTAGGCGGGCGCCTGATCGTGATGCCGGAATGGCGCTATTTCGGTGAGCAGACCCGCAAGGCCGAGGCCCTGGTCCGGCTTGGCGCCGCCGTTCAGGCCCCGGTCTGGCCCGGTGACCTGCAGGGCTGGCGCGACCTTCTCGCCCTGGCGCGCAGCCTCGACACGGGTCCCCTGCGCAGCCTCTACGCGCCGGACGCGGCCGCCCGCGCCGCCGGCTGGCTCGAGGGCCTGACCGACGACCTCTGGCGCGGGGCGACGGAGCGCCCGGCGCTCGATGTCGTCACCGGCTGACCACGTCCCGTCACGCGCCTGCTTTTCTCGGCCCTCGAAATCTCCCGGAGTCAGACCGCACCATGTCCACCGTTTCCGTCGTGACCCTGGCCAAGGGACGGCCCGCCCACCTGCGCAACCAGCTCCTGGGCCTGGAGCGCCAGACCCGGAAGCCCGCCGAGGTCATCGTGGCGGTGATGCAGGACGCGCCGTACGACCTGCCCGAATTCGGCTTTCCGGTCCGCCAGATCCTGGTACCCGGTCCCGAATTGCCCCTGGCGGCGGCCCGCAACCAGGGCGTCGCGGCGGCGGGGGGCGACGCCGTGGTCTTCCTCGATGTCGACTGCATTCCGGCCCCCGACCTCGTCGCCGACTATGCGCGGGGACTTGGCGAGCTCGACGGGCTGCTGATGGGCGAGGTCCTCCACCTGCCCGAGCGCGCCACCACGGGGGACTGGACCTATGAAACCCTCGCGGGCGTCGCCGAGCGCCACTCCGATCGACGCGGCCCCCCGGCCTCGGGCCTCGAGATCTGCCCGGATTACCGCTGCTTCTGGTCCCTCAACTTCGCCATCCGGCGCGCCACCTTCCTGGCCACCGGCGGCTTCGACGAGCGCTATACGGGCTACGGCGGCGAGGACACGGATTTTGGAAAGCTCCTCGACCAGCGGGGCACCCCGATCGCCTGGATGAAGGGCGGACTAGCCTATCACCAGTACCATCCGCACCACATGCCCCCGGTCCATCACCTCGACAGCGTGGTGCGCAATGCGGAGCTGTTCGAGGCCAAGTGGGGATACCGCACGATGGGCCATTGGCTCTATGCGTTCAAGGTGATGGGCCTGATCGACGACACCCCCGATCGGCCAATCCGAATCCTGCGCCGCCCCGAAGTCGGAGATCTTGCGCTGACCGGCCAGCAGAGCCATCAGCCCTACAGCAACGCGGCCTCCGTCATCCGCTTCCTCGAAGCACAAAGAACGTCGCAAGAATCGTTGCAGGGGTCGTCGCAAGAATCGTCACAAGGGGCGTCGCAGGCGCGCACCGCGTGAGGATCGCCCTCCTCGCCCATTTGCGCCATCCGGTGGCCCCGCCGTTCGCGGGCGGCATGGAAGCCCATGCCTGGGTCCTGGCCGAGGGATTGATGGCGCGTGGACACGAAGTCGTCCTGTTCGCCGCCGGGGACAGCGACCCGCGATTCACCATCGACCCGGTGATCCCGGTGCATCACGAGCGCAGTTTCCCCGGGCGCGAGCACCGGGCCGATTCCGGCCTCGTCGCCCATGTGGATGACGGCTACGCGGCAGCGTGCGACCGGATCGCGGCCGGCGGTTTCGACGTGCTGCACAACAATTCCCTGAGCCGACTGCCCCTGGAGCGCCGGCGCCTCGCCGCGGTGCCGACCGTGACGTCGCTCCACGTGCCCCCGTACGACGCCCTGCGCTGGTTCGTTCAGGACAGCCTCGTCCCCGGCCACCGGATCACCATGACGTCGGAGGCTCATGGCAGGGCCTGGTGGCCCGATGCGCCGCCCGAAGGCGTGTCCGTTCTCCACAACGGCGTCGATCCGGCGGCCTGGCCCTATCGCGAGCGCGGCGACGGCAGCGCGGTCTGGTCCGGGCGCATCGCGCCGGTCAAAGGGCCGCATTGGGCGGTGGCGGCGGCCCGAGAGGCCGGCCTCCCGCTGACCCTGTTCGGCCCGATCGAGGATCGGGCGTATTGGGACGCACAGATCGCCCCACGGCTCGGCGGCCCTGTCCGCTACGGCGGCCACCTCGCCGGCGACGCCCTGGCCCGCGAGATCGGCCGCGCCTCGGTCTTCCTGTTCACGCCCTGCTGGGACGAGCCCTTCGGCCTCGTGGCGATCGAGGCCATGGCCTGCGGCGTTCCCGTGGCGGGGATCGCTTGCGGCGCCGCCGAGGAGGTCGTCGGCGAGGCGGGATGCCTCGCGCCCCATGGCGACGGACCGGCGCTCGCCCGGGCGGTCGTAGCGGCCCTCGCCATCCCGCGCATGGTCCCGCACGCACGCGTCCTGCGCCTGTTCACCCGCGACCTCTGGCTGTCGCGCTGCGAAGCCCTCTACGCGCAGGCCAAGCGGGCGCCGCGCGGCTGACCCCCATCCCTCAGGCCCGATCCCCCCGATCGGCGCAACCTCCATCGCGAGCCGACCTCATGAGCCAACCCCCGACCACTCGCGACCGCCTCCTCGATGCCCTCTGGCACGGGCGCGACCCGTTCGCGAATCCACCGGACAACCTGCGCCCCCTCGACTTGCAGGGCTGGCGCAGCGTCCATCCCTATCTCGACGCGGCGATCACCGAGTTCCGCCCCGCCGTGGTCGTGGAGATCGGCGTCTGGAAGGGGGCGAGCAGCCTGAATATGGCCCGGACCATGGCGGCGCACGGCGTCGACGGAACGGTCATCGCGGTCGACACCTGGCTCGGCGCCGTCGACCACTGGGCCGACCCAGCCCTGTTCGCCGAACTCGCCACCGAACATGGCTATCCGAGCCTGTACCGGACCTTCCTCGCCAACGTGCTGCGCGAAGGGCTGGCCGACCGAATCCTGCCGCTTCCGCTGGATTCGGTGAACGCGGCCGAGTTGCTGCATCTGCGTGGCGTGGCGGCCGATGTGATCCATCTCGACGCCGGTCACGAGGAGGCGTCCGTGATGGCGGATCTCCGCGCGTGGTGGCCGGTTCTGCGCCCGGGAGGCCTCCTGATCGCCGACGATTACGACCGGCTCGGTGGGCGGTTCCCCGGTGTCACCCGTGCGGTCGACGCCTTCTGCACAGAGGTCCGCGTCCAAGGACCCTGGTCCCAGGAGGGCAAATGCAAACTGATCAAGGCAGTCTGAGGCGTCGGATCGAAGCAGCCCGGACGATATCGCGCCAGCGACGCGTCGCCCCTCGGTCCTCGATCCACGTCTCGGCCCCGTCGCGGGACTCTGCCGTCGTGACCGGGAGGACCCTGTTCTGCCAAGCCCACCGTTTGGCGGATTGGCGGCTTCAGGCGGATGCCTGCAACGTGGCGCAAGTGCCGGACCAACGCACGTAGGCGCGTTCGGACCGGGAGCGTCGTCACGGGATTCGATCTGACGGAACCAGTGCGTTGGCGGCGGCGGCAATGGGCGGTCCTACGCGCCCGAGACCGCCTTGCCGAATTCACCGATGCGGAAGTTGTCTGCCTCTCGTGGCAAGTTGATGTTTGCCCCTTTCGCGTCTCCGGGCTCGGATGGGACATTGCCGCGTATCGACGGCTGCGGAGCAACCCTGACCATTGCGGTGGCGATCGTCGGCACCACCGTCAGCCCCTCCCTGCTCTGGTGGCGAGCGGCTGATGACCTGCAGCACCCCGTACGGAGCGAGCACCGTCCCGGCATCGGGCAGGCTCTGGCAAAGCGCCCGGATAGACACTCGGCTCGACCGCCCCGTGACTCGGGAACGCGCCGATCTCAGGGATAAGGCCCCAAATCGGGGCGCTGAATCCCGGCCCTCCGATTGCCCTGCACGAGCCGTGTTACGAGCGCGCAGGCCTCAGAGAGGGAGAAGATCCGTCGACGTCGATATGGCCGGGTATCTCACCTCTGATCCTCAAAGATCCGAGTGCGATCTGCAGCTTTGTATACCCGCCCCCGAGAAGATAGACCGAGATAAAGACCGACCCCCCGATCGATATCAAGCTTCCAAGCCTGACGAAGGGATCGACTGCGAGCAGCAGGTCTCGCGAGATCACGATCGACATGGCCATCGTGACTGCCGCAGCGAGGGGCAAGACGGCCTGCCGCAAAACTGTCGAGGTCGGTATTTCCAGGAGGCGACACACGGCAACCATCATTGCCAAGCCGGTGGCGAGATTCGACAGACTTACACCGATCACCGCTCCGAGAACGCCCCACTGTGATCCGACCAAGATCCCGACAACGACCCCCATCGTCGAAAAACATGAGATCTGGAACGGGATTTTCGCGTTTTCCAAGCCCAGGAGAGCCGCCTGCTGAACGACGTTGATGCAATTTCCGAACGCATAGATGATGAGCACCATCAGGATCGGCGCTGCACCTTCCCACTTCGAACCCAGAAAGAGCGCCACGATATCCGCTGAGACGAGGCCGATCCCACACAGCGCCGAGAGGCAAAAGGAGAAAACGAGGAACATTGAGGCCGTGTAGAGATTCACGAAATCCCGACGTTCCCTGACCGCGTGGGAAAACGCCGGCAGCAATGTCGTGTAAATTGGACCGACTACCAATGACTCGGGGAGCCGGACGACTTGCATCGCAATGCTATAGAGGCCCAGGGCATATGCCCCATGCAGGAATCCGATCAGCAGGCTGTCGACGCTCTTCGTGATGACATTCATCGCAATCGAATTGAAGGAATAGAAAGCAAACTTGGCGTTCCTGGAAATAAACTCTTTATCGAGGGCAAAAACGACTTCGAATTTTCCGATAAACACGGCGATCGATAAGCGCGCGATAATCGAAACGGCTTGCTGAAGCACCAGGCTCTGAACGCCGGCACCATTCCAGGCCGCGACGATCGCCACCACGCCGCCGAGAACGACGCCCGCAACGTCGCCGATCGCAAAACCAAGCATCTTCCCTTCCCGCTGCAAGCGAGCGAAGGGTGCGCTACAGACTGCGCCGAGCACCAGAACGATCGTACATTCTCGCAGAAGAACGCTCAGGCCCGGCTGGCCCATCCGCCGTTCGATCGCTTCGCTGCTGGCGAACAAGATGAGCGAGATAACGGCGCCACCGAGAATACTGATGAGAAGAACCGTCGTTTCCTGCGTTGGATTCTTCGACACGGATCGTACGAGGACAGGAGAGAATCCAAGATCCGCCGCGCAGGTGAGAGTGATGATCAGCGGAAAGACGAGATTGAAGAGCCCATAATCTTCAGGTGACAGGAGCCGCGTCAGGACAGGAATGAGAGCAAAGGCCATCCCGAGCCGAAAAAGGTTGGATCCGACGAGCCAGATCGTCCCGAAAAAAGTCGATTCGCGGTCCCGTGCCAAGGTCTCGATCCTAGCCTACTCGTCAGAGCAAAGTTCGTGCGGGTTCTGTTTGGACAATGATGAACCGCTAGGCCCGTCTTTCTGTCGGATCATTGGCCGTGGCGCAGGGGTCGCGACCTCCGCGGGACTTCTGTCATCGCGAACCATGCGCCCAACGGAGACGCGAAGGGATTGCTGGCCTCGATCCGTTGTCGGCCGGAGAGATCGGAGGGAAGAGCCAGACGCTTCGCGCTGGCGATATCGCATGCCGCTCAGCTCTGGCGGGACGAGTGCAAGCTCTTGCTGAGGATGCGTGTCCCGCCGGTAGAGTTCTGAGCCAACAGCTTAGAGACGATCGACGCTCAAGGTGTTCGATGTTCCCTCGACCAGGACGACCCTCTGGGCGCCTTCGTGGGAACTGCTATTGTCCGACAGGGGAAGCGGCAGGGCTCGGATCGCGTCGCAAAGCTTCTGGACGCGCCGACTTTCTTCCGTGGAGGTGATCACGCCCCACTCACAAGCCGCCTGAGGCGCAAGGACAGCGACTTCTTCTTCGCAGACCTTGGCTGCCGCCTCACGCATCCATTCGACCGCCCGCTTGAGCTGCTCGATCTTCGCACGTGAATCAATCAAGTCGAAGGTCTCGGCAAGCAAAAATGTACGATTGATCTGCCCGTTCGCTTCACTGTATTCGCCCTGAAACAATGCCGATTCGGGCATGTGATCCTCCATCTGATTTAGTCATCGGAGAATGCACGAAGCGCCACAACTATGACAAGGCCGCCATTGGCGTTTGTTCCAACATAAAACTACGCAATGTCGGCTATGATTAATTAGCGCTTTCTTTCCAGGACTCAAAATCTGCGGTCGCATTGTCGTTTGAGCGCGTCGAAAAGGGTGTCGCGATGGCAGCTTCCGTGCGTCGGTCGAGCCCGCACCGGCTTCCAGATGTCGAGAGATCGGGGCCGGACCTGCCATGTCTCGGGATCGTCGCGGCTGAGATCGCATCCGGATGGTGCCGGGATTTGGGTGAGAATGCCGGCGACGAGGTGCAAAGCTCGTCGGAGATGGCCGCGCTCGTGGCGCCGACGCAATTCATCATCGGCTAAGGTCACTGCGCCAACACCTACGGCGCGACGACGTCATGCCGTTCCTGAGCCGGCTCGGCTCATTCCTGCTGTTCTATGGCGGCCACCCACCCGAGCAGCCAGCGCGTCCTCCTCGGCGGGACGATCGTGCTCCTGCCGGTGATCCTGGAGAACGCCGCTCACGTCTGCTGGCTGTTCCGCGGCAAGGTCACCGCCGACGCGCTGGGCTACCTTTGAGGAGCGTAATCATCACCCGTCACGATGCCGCGCGCTGCGTCGGCTGGTTCGTGGCGCTTCCGGCGGGCGGCATCGCCTGCCTCACGGCGGTTGCGCTGCCGCTGCGATGGCATCTCAAGGCGGTTTAACCGCGAGGGACGCGTTAAGCCGGGTTCTCCCGATCCCGGCTATGGTCGGGGCAACCCGCGACCACGCGTGCAGGATGCTGTCCGGCGTGGGGCGCAGGCAATCATGCGCAAACCTGGTCGCCCGGTTTGGTTCATCACGGTTTCGTCGGGAACAAGGGGATGTGGAGCGGGTACCGGGAATCGAACCCGGGTATTCAGCTTGGAAGGCCAAATATCCAACCTCGCGGCATCCCATCCGCCCAGGGTTTCGGTAACCAACCGCCCGAAAATACAGGGGAAATCCACCTCCAAGGGTTAACGCCGGGGTTGCGGGTGCGCCCAGGGTCGGGTGGTATCCCGGTGGTATCCATCGGGAGGGACTGAATGGCCGTCGAAGGGGGACGCGGATCGTACGCGCGCCAGAGGATCTCGCTGACGCAGGGTCACGTGAACAAGGCCAGAGCGATGATCCGGAAGGGCGAGGTCCCCGGCCGCGGCCTCGACCTCGTCGACGACGATTGCGCCGGCCTCGTCCTGCGGGTGACCCGGAACTCCGCGACCTGGATGAGGAAGTCCAAGGCCGGGACGGTGCGCATCGGCGACAGCGCGGTGATCACACTGGCGCAGGCCCGGGACCAGGCCGAACGAATCCGCCTCGCCGTGCCGGGCCTGCACCAGCCCAAGCTGGAAACCCGCATCTTCGAGGAAGCCCTGCGCCAAACCGGCAGCGAGAAGGCGGCCCTGGACGCCGCGTGGCCCGAGGAGGAGCCCGAGACGCAGACCGCAGATGCGCGCCGGCGGGACGGGCCCTGGGTAGTCGGCGACCTGATCGACGCCTACCTCACCTGGAAGCTCCCAAAGTTGAAGGAGGGGCGCTGGCGCGCGAGCTACGCGGGATACTTGCGCCACCCGGAACTCGCCAGCTTGTCGATGGTCACCGTCGCCGGCTTGGACCTCGAAATGATGCTGGGCGTTCGCCAACGTCTCCTTGAGGATGGCGACACGAAGCGGTCCGCCGCCAAGCGGGTAATCGGCCAGTTCCGCGACGCGATGACCTGGGGCTGGAAGGAACAGGCCCTTCGATGCAGACTCGTTCGGATGGAGGTGCCCTGGTGGGACCGCCTCACCGTCGACTACGCCTCCGGGACCCGGGACCACGTCCCGACCGTCGAGGAACTCGCCCGGACGCTAGCGGTCGCCGAGCGTCACCGGTCCCTTGGGCAGACCGAGCACTCCACCGGCGCCGGGTTGCTCGGGGCGTTGTGGGCCCTCGTGTTGAGCGGGCAGAGGACCGGCGCGCTCGTCACGACCCGGGTGAGCTCGTGCGTCCCGCAGTTCTCCAATGAGCTTCCCGGGTGGACAGTCATCGGCTGGCCGGGCGCGGTCATGAAGAGCGACATGCCGCATGGCCTGCCGATCCCGCCGGCGGCGTGGGCCGTCATCGAGCGCTACCGCCAGGAGGACGCCTGGGCCCGCGAGGCCCCGAGGCCATGGATGTTCCCGTCTCGCCGCGGCAAGGGCCACGTCTCCTACCTGGCGATCAACCAACTCCTGAGCCGCCTGCAGGGACTCCGTGAGGGCAAGCCGAACCCGGGCCACGTGGACCTGCTCGCCCGCTACGAGATCCGACGCTGGACCCCGCATGACGTCCGCAGGGGGCTCGCGACGTTCCTCGGCGAGCGCCGGCTTGGCGGGGCCGCGGCCGCCATCCTGGACCATGTGGACGGCAAGGCGGAGGAGAGGGAGCGGACGGCCCCGGTGACACGCCTTCACTATGACCGGGCCCAGCGAATCGAGCTCAAGGCCGAGGGACTAGCCTTGTGGTGCGATGCGATCCTGGAGGCGTACGAGCGCGAGCGCGAGGCCGTCGCCCGCGTGCCCATGCCCCCTCCCCGGCCGCGCACGATCAGGAAGCCTTCGACCAAGCGGAAGCCCGCGGTTGCCTGACTCGACGGTCCCGGCCGAGGGCTCGCGCCACGTCGGCCGGGCGCTCGGCCGGGACGAATCCACGACCTCTGCGCCCCCGCCCGGAGGCCTCCGCCACGTCCTCGGCAAAGGCGCGCATCAGGGCGTCCCGTTCCTCGCCGGCGGCTGCGGCTGTGATGTCGTCGTATCCGAGCATTTGCCCCTCCGTCCTTGAGAACAGATAGGGAACGCGGTGGGCGGCATCAACGGGTCTGACGACGGCTCGATGAGGCTTATGTGCAAGATATAACGACGGCGGCCCCCGTATGTGCGGGACATAACATGAACCCGAAAATCCAGGGCTCCTTATGTTCAACGGCATCCACGGACGGTGACGGCCGGATCGCTAGGGCCGCATGTCCGGCTCGGGCGCCTCATCCGGGACCGGGCGTAGCTCGATGCGAAGCTCGCCGGCCCGTTCCCGGAGCAGGGACGCCCGCTTGACGTAGAGGAAGGCCTGCCTCTCAAGGATATGAACCAGCGCAGGCCCGACCCATTCGGGAATCGGCCGTTCGCCCGCGGCCCACCGTCTGACGAGGCGGTCGTCGATTGCCTCGCGCGCACCGTCGGGATGCAGCGGCCCCAGAGCCCGGGCGAGAGGCCTCTGCCAGTCTTCGCCATAGATCGTCCGCGCGAGGTCGACGAGAGTTGCGAGATCCATGACGGGCTACCTGATATGGTGGAGGAAGGAAGCCGGCGGGGCGGCCTGAGGCACCATCGGCACGGGCTGGTGCCCGAGCTCATTCAGGTCGTCGCGCAGGTTAATGCCGTGGGCGTGCAGGCCGTCGAGGCTGTCGTACATCCACTCAATATGACTCGCGTCGCTGCCGTAGAGCGCGATGTCCTGCTTGATGCTCTCGCTCAGGCGATCCATCGCCGCGTCGTTGCGGGCAATCCGGTCGAGCAGTTCCTGGCGCGGGTCGACGACCTCTTCGATCACTACCGCATCCAGGGCATCCTCGTCGTCCTGATCGGGAACTACGGCCTCGGGGATTCCGGTGGCCTGGAGTACGTCGGCGTCGATCAGGTCGAGGATCGAAAGCTGGACCGGCTTCGACTCGACCGGCGCAGGCCTCGCCGGCGCCACCACCATCGCGGGAGCCACGGGCTCGACCTGATCGACGGTGTAGAGCCCGGGCTCGCCGGCCCTGATGGCGTCGGCGACGATCCATTTGAGAAGGGAAAGCTGGGCCTCCTCGGGGGCCTCATCGACAAGCTCGGGAACGGCGTCGACCTCGGCCACCTCGACCTGAACCGGCGCCGCCTCGGCCTTCGCGGCGAGCAGGCCCTTCAGGTAGGCGCGGGCCTCGGCACGGCCGGCGCGGGCGTGCTGATCCTCGAACGTCTGCGTCATCCTCTCCAGGACCATCCCCTCGGCACGAGCCTGTCGGAAGTCAATCCAGGCGCTGCGCATCGCGGCGCTGATGTGCTGGCGGACGGGCTCTACGGCGAGGACAGCCGCCAGGTAGGCCCGGTTCCAGGACTCGCGGATGACGCCGGCACGGTCGGCGTTGCTGATCTTGGTGCTGTTCATCGGGGTCTCCCTAACGGAACTGGGCATCGCCCTCGTCCAATGTCCCTATCGTATAGGGACAAGAGGCGGCATTCAAGGCCTTTCGACGGCCCTCAGACGCCTCAGTCCGTTAACGGCCCGAGGTCCCGCGGGCGCTAAGGCCTTGGTTCGACTGGACCGGCATGATTAACGGGCGGCGTATACCTACTTCGGCATAATCGCGGTTCCGATACCTACCTGGGTATAGCGGCTTCCCTATCCGCCCAGGGAATCCGTAACCGTGTCGCGAAGCCCCGCTTGCCCCGGGATTCGTGAGCTGCGATCCCGTCGATTCCCCACGGCCCACGAGGCATCCCGTGAAACGAATACGCACGCCCCGCCCGACGACGAGACCCATTCTCGGGGCGTGACCGCGTGCGGCAGCCCCCTCACGGAGGCTGCCCCGATGCATACCTTTTTCACCGCCGACACCCATTTCGGCCACAAGGGCGTCCTCGCGATGTCCGCGCGCCCCTTCGCCTCCATCGAGGAGCACGACGAGGCCCTGATCGCGGCCTGGAACGCCGTCGTCGGCCCCCGCGACGAGGTCTACCACCTCGGCGATTTCGCGATGGGCGCCACCCCGGAGCGATGCCAGGCGATCTTTCGGCGCCTGCGCGGTCGCAAGCACCTCATCCGGGGCAACCACGACAAGAAGCGGGTCCTCGACCTGCCATGGTACTCCCGGCAGGACCTGGCGACACCCAAGGTCGAGGGGACCCGGGTTGTGCTTTTTCACTACCCGATGCGCGCCTGGGCCGGTGCGTTCCGCGGGAGCCTTCAGCTATTTGGGCATACTCACGGACGCCTCCCGGACACCTCCCAGTCCTGCGACGTCGGTGTCGACCGCTGGTCGTACGCGCCGATCAGCCTGGGGCAGATCATGGAGCGCCTCGCAGCCACGCCCGCGATTCCCGAAGAGCGCCTGCTGGGCGAGCCGCAGGAGGATGAGGATGGCGAGGCGTGAGCGGGAGATCGGCCCCGGCGAGGTCACCTCGCCTGGCATGCGGGTGGGTGTCATACGCGGTGACGCGGGCCGAGGCGGAAAACGAGGTCGCCCGCATGCGGGCGTACCTAGCGACCCTGTCGGCCGAGGATCGCCGGGGCTGGTCCCCAGAGGGCCCCAGCGTCGAGAAGTACGTCTGCATGGGCTGCGGTAGGCGGGAATTCCGGCCGGCCCGGGCAGAGGACTGCCCGGACGGCGCCACGACGAATCCCGTCGTGTGGGAGGGCTGAAACGAGGACGGCCCCGAATCTACCGGGGCCGTCATCCGAGGTATGGGGTCGATGCCTAGGGGGGCCGGACGATCCCGTTGAACTAATCCCGTACCACCACCGTGGTTTCCTTGAATGTCTCCCAATCCCGAGCAAAAGTACCCGGGACTCCCGGAAGGTTGTGGCGGGACCCATGCGGGGTCAGGCGATCCCAAAAAGCCTCTATATGGGGGCTCACCTTTCCCATGGACCCGATCTCGGCCTGGCGCCAGTTATAGATTTCAATGAAAGCCCTGGCCGCTGCTTTGTGCTGTGAGTCTAAACAAGTCGTCCGGCTGAGATAATCCTCGAAGGCATCGCGCTCGACCTCGGTCCAGTTAGCGAGCCGATACTTCCGGGTGAGAGCCTCGTCGACATGCTCCCGAATATTCAGGTCCTCGCTACTCCCCTTGAGGTAGACAAGTCCAACCCTGCCGGGCATCTCCTCGTCGTAGTATCCAACAAAGACCACATCGTTCTCGTCGATGATCTTGGCCATCTCGGAGCCCTGCCTCTCGGCTGCAAAGCTCTGCAGGTAAGAGAAATTCTCCTGGGACTTGGTGATCATGATGTTCGCGAGATCTAACGGGGTGACGTACATCATGTCGTGCGAACTCCTGCTGAGGAACGCCCTCGCTGGCAGGATAAGAGCACATACATGCTTCGAGGTGGAGTCGTACATTGGTCTACGGTTAACAACCCTCGGCCCGGCCAATCTACGCGAGGAAATTCATCAGGTGAAGCGGATCTAGAGAACACGGTTAATCAAACGTTAACTTGTTATGACTCCATCCGGCCTAAGATAGCAGCCATCGTTCCCGGCGCGGCCTCCTCCACCGACGCGGCCAGCATTCGCGCGTGCCCGGCCAAGACCTCCGCGAGGGAGAGATCGCCGTCCGGAGCCGGGCCGGCCTCGGGCAGCGTCAGGACGCCATCGAGGGCGCGGCAGACACCGACGACGGCGGGAGGCAGGCGACGCTGGGAGAACGGAGACATGGGATCTCGGGATGGTCAGGCGGACGGCCTCGGCGATGGGGCAACGCCGGCATGGGTCCGTGGGTGCCAGTCCGAGAAGAAGCCGGCGAGGAGATCCGCCGCGGCCCGACGTCCCGGATCGGCCCCGATCAGGGCCCGGACGGCGCTCGGCGATCCGAGGCAGAGCGTCTCGAATCCGTCCTCGTCGAGCTCGCCTAGGGCAACCTCGGCCTGCCCGAGGCGGTGCTCGAACTCACGGGGGACCACGTACTCGAAGGACGGGGATTCCCCGGCGTCCTCGGCCACGACCGCGAATGCCCTGTGCACGTGGGGATGCGAAAGGACGGTCACCCGCGTAGCCGGCGCCGCTTTTCTCCGGGCAAGGGCTGCGTTGGCGCTGGAGAGGGGCACGACCATGTGCTTGGCCGCCCACGCCGTCAGGACGATGCGGCCGCCCTGACGGACGGTCCCGCGTCCGCGCCACGCCTTCTTGGCGAGGATCAAGGACCGGTGCCGTGAAACGATCAGGCCCGTCCCCCGGTCGACGATGGCGTGCGTCAGCATCAAGCGGCGGCCCCCTCCGGCGTGGGCCGCGAGCAAAGCTTCGACGGTGAGGATCAACGGGTCGGTCATGCCTTCCTCCGTGTCATGGCGATGATGGGTGAGGTCTTGAACGCCCCTGTCGCCGGGCGCGCGACGTCGGAACTTCAGCAGCCCGGCGACGGGGCCTCGCTGCGCCGGCCGAACGCGCCCGAGACGAATCCGGACCTGCTCGGCCTGACGGGCGTGATCGGGTCGTCGTCGCGGTCGAGGGCGGCCACGACGGCGGCGTGGGCCTCCGCCAGCGTCTCCTGCCGAGCAGGTGCGGAGCGGGACGCGAGCAGGGCATCGTCGAGGCGCCTGATCGCCCATCGTGCGCTTTCGAGCAGGACCGAATCGACGTGCCGGATGGCCTCGGCGATGCCGTCGCCGCTCGGGCCCGCGGTCCACTGAGCGTGGAGGCGCGCCTCGGCCAGCGCCGCGGCGAGGCGCTTGCGCGTCTGGGAAGCGTCCAGGGCCACGAGCCCGTCGACGAACGAGGGTGCATTGACGGGCATCGGGGATTCCTGCTGCTGGGACCGAAGGCGTTCGAGATGCTTCTGGTGGAAGGGGGCCGCGGCGGCCCCGATGACGAGGGCGCGGACGCTCCACGCCCGACCGGTCCCACCGGAGACGGCGTACGCCCGGGCCGGTGCCCCGGCGTCGATCAGGGGCGCGATCTCGGCGGCGACCAGGCGCGGCAGGTGGCCGAGCCGGTGGCTGTTCTTCCACCAGACCTCGACGGCGTTCTTGTCGTAGGCGTTGGTAGGCTCCCGGACGAGGTGGAGCCGGTCGCCAGCCTCGGGGCGGAGGCGGGCGCCGGTCAGATCGTCGATGACGTCGTACGAATGGAATTGCAGGCCAGCGATCTGGCACTCGAACCAGGCCTCCCCCTTTGCGAGGGGGCCTGCTCGATGGCGACGTCGGTGCCGGCCAGCGCGGTCAAGTCGGGGATGGCGCCATCGAGCATGGGTGCCTCCTCAGGCGGCCAGGGCCTGGGGGGACGGCTCGACACCGACGGCGCCGGGACCCGTGTAGCCGGGATGCCGGAGCTCGGCCGGGAGCCAACCGAGCGGCAGGACCGAGGCGACGGCGAACTCAACGAGCTCCTTCTTCTTCTTGTCCTTGACGCGCCTGGCCGCAGCGTCGCCGAGGATCTCCGCGACGATCTGCAGGGTGATGGCCTTGGGGGCCGACTTGAAGAAGGCCTCACCATCGAACTTGAAAATCAGCGCGTCCTGCATCGCCACCGGGTCCGGCAGCCCCATCAGCGCCTGAACGCTCGCACGCTCCGACGGGGCGAGGGGCCGGGTCCCGTGCTCGCGGTGCAGCGTCTGTACGCCCCGGGCGGCGACACCGGCCGCGACCACGAGAAGCTCGTCGACCGTCATCGTGGACAGCCGGGCGACGAGGTCCTGGAACGATTCCTTGTCGTGGAGCGACGAGGCCTGCCCCCCGACGCCGTCGAGCCGCACTTTCATCGGGGCCGACCAATGGCCCGCGCACATCGCCCCGGCCAACAGCGCCACCAGTCCGGCGGTCGGAGACGATCCGAGCGCCGCCTGCACGGCTTCGGTCGCAGTCCCGCAAAGGGTCTCGACCAGGGAAATCGGCAGGCCCTTCTCCTCGGGCTCGGCCGGCTTGTCGTCCTTCGGCGCGACCGCGGGGACGTCCTCGGGGCGGATGACGTACTCGACAACCTCAATCTTGCCGTCGCGACCGAGAACGATCACGCTCCCGGATCGGGCGCGATCAGCGGCACCCGGCTGGATGAAGCCCTTGGCCCGAAGCGCGTCTGCCTCCTCGTGCGCCGCGCGGATCTCCTCGTCGGTCGCCTCTTCACCCTCGTCGTCGGAATCCAGCCACGTTTCGATCTCGGCGAGACGGGCCTGATCCTCGGCCGACAGCGGACGCTCCGCCGGCTTCACTTGGGGCCACGACCAGCGCCAGCCCATCGGCAGGTCCGTCGCCTTGGCGACCCAGGCCCAACCCTCGCGGCGCCGGCGCTCGCACTCGGCCTCCAGGCGCTCATCCGCGAGGCGGGCGAGCAGGACCGGGTCGGACACCGCGTTGCTTCCGCCGAAAAGGTCCTCGACGACATGGCCGCCGGCGGCCTTTAACGCCTTGGGCCCGACGTAGGCGAGCAGCCCCGAGATATCCTGATCGAGCCCGAGCTCGCGGCGGACGAAATGGGGATAGACGCAGTGTTCCTGGAGGACCTTCGACAGGACCCTTTCTTGATCGGCGTGGGGCGCCATCGTGAAGACCCGTGCCACATCCTCGCTGACCTTCCCGGCGCGCCATGCATCGAGCACCGCGGGCGACACGCCACCAAGCGCGAGGAGCCGGCGAACCTGCGTGAGCGGCTGTCCGAACCTGGCGGCGATGTCCTTCTCCTTGGCGCCCGAGCGCCGCAGTTCGGCGAACGCCTGCACCCGGTCGGCATCGTGCATCGGCGCCTGATTGATGTTGGCGCCGAGCCCGATCTCCCGGGCAAACGCCGCCTCGCGGACGGTGACGGGGACCTCGCGGTCGGAGAAGAGCTTCTCCTCGGCGACGAGGGCACGCAGCGCGGCCAATCGCCGATTCCCGTCGACCACGTAGGCGAGCTCGCCCTCACCTGGGACGACGACGAGCGGCTGGATCAGGCCCAGCGCGAGGATCGACGCCGCGAGAGCGTCGAGCCCGGCCTCGCGGCCGGAGATGCGGACGTTGACCACGCCTTCAGGGGCGCCGTCCTCGTGGCCGAAACGAAGGTTCTGGATCTGAATGTTCACGGGGTGCACCTCTGCTGATCTGGTCGGTGTGGGGAGTTCAGTCGAAGACTCGCTGGGCGGTCACGAGCGTCAGGCCGTCGGCGTCATACAGAGTGACGTCCTCGGGCTGCCTCGGGACGAAGGTCGGCTCGGCCCGCTGCAGCCCGAGACCCCGGAGAATGGCATTCGCAGGCGGACGACGACCGTGGAGGACGTCACTTACGTACTGCGCGCTGATACCCTGTGACTTTGCCCAGTTAGTCTGCCCACCCGCATCCGCACATGCCGTCCTCAGCTTGAGGATCACTTCGCCAGTGCGTAGGACGTCGTGCTTCATGGCGTGACCGGAAGATGCGGTGGGGGACGAATCAGATGTTAGACCTGATCCGCTGATCCGCAAGGCCCATACCGATGTTGAGTTGCAACTTTTTCTGATGAAGGCGAGGCCTGTCAATTTGACATGTCAATTTGACATCATGGCAATTCGACATGGTGTCGAGATGACATCTTTAAAAATACTTCAGTCGCCCCCTTCCTTCTTGCTGGGCCGAGTGGGAGAATCCTTCAATCAGCGGATTTGACGGAGCGCCCCCAACGATGGCCACCTTCACGACCCCCAATTTCGTCACCCTCCACCCCGTGCGCGTGAGGAACGGCAGGCTCGCCGTGGAGCAGGCGTTCCCGACCCTTGAGATCACGCGGACGGAGGACGAGCGCTCGATCACGTACCGCCGGATCACGAACGTCGACGCGCCCGGTGGCAGCTTCGTTTTCATGCGCGATCCGGTCTGCCACGGAGGCTCCCATCACCGCCTCGTTGGTGGCGAGCTCGTCCCGGTGACGTACGCCGAGGCCCTGGACGAGCTCGATCCGGATGGCGTCCCGCGGCGCAGATACGAGGCGCGCTTAGGCACCCTCCCGCGCAAGCCGAAGCGCATGATCCTGCCCGCGGACAGCGACGACGAGTGGGTCGAGGGCGACACGTATCCCGACACCGTCTGGGCGGGCGCGTACGTCACCTGCACGAAGCGGTCAGGCAGGCAGGTCTGGATCAGGGCGACGACGTACGAGGAAATCGTCGCCCTCGGCGTCAGCCCCTGATCGCGCTGGTCGTTTTCGTCCCCGTCCCGAAAATCGAACTTCACCCCCCTAGAGCAGGATCACCACCCCTCATGATCAGAGCATCCATCCGTTATTTCGCCCTCGCCATGGCCATGCTGGCCGCCGTCACCGTCAAAGCCGTCTGGGAGGGGGGCCGCTGGGTCCTCCGCAGCGTTCGGGACAGCCTCCGCCCGCCCGTCGGCGCCGGCGCGGACATCGAGGACGCCTTCGATGGCATCGCCGCCAAGGCCGAATCCGCCACCGCCGCCGTGTCGGTCCCCGCAGCCGAATCAGCCGTCACCGCCAAGCCGGCCCCCGCGCCGATTCCCCTCGACCCGATCCTGGCGAAGGGCCGCATCGCCACGCAGTATGCCCACGACATGCTGAACATCGACGCCGAGCCGACCGCCGAGGGCCTGGACGAGGCCAGTGCGGCGTGGCTGGGGTCCCTCAACGCTTCGGAGTTGATGCAGATCGACAGGCACGGCGCCCACCGGGTGGGCAGCCACATGGCCGGCCTCCGCCTGATCGACGGCCTGCCCCTAACGCCCACCCCGGCGGAGTATCGGAGCGCCCTTTGCGCTGCTGCCCAGGTCACCCCCGAGCAGCGGGCGAACGTGAAGGAGCATGAGGAGACCCTGCGCCGGGTCATCGACGAGATGCTGGAGCAGGAGCCCGAGCGGTACGCCCCGGCGATGTGAGCCGGCACGCTCAGCAAAAGGCCCGCCCGAGATGATCGGAGCGGGCCTTTTTCATGTCTGGATACCGGGCTGCGACATCGGCGCACACCCCAAAGAAAAGGGTTGTGCCACCCCCCTTGCACACACGGCGTGCTGACGTGCGCACACCGAATGCTGCGTCAGGCGGCCCTCATCACGCGGACGAGGAGCCCCTTGGCGCGGAGGGTTTCGGCCCGCGAGGCCGCGAGCTCGCGCTGAAGGCGGGCGTTCTCCTGGGTCAGCGCCACGTTCTCAGCCTGGGTCGCGAAGAGGACCCGACGCAGGGCATCGACAGCCCGGGCGGCGCGGGTGGCGGCGGTGATGTTGCGGTCCTGCTGCACGGCGTCGGCGTGGGCCTGAGCGGCGAGGCGGTCCTGACGAGCCCTGAAAAGCACGCCTGCCAGACCCTGGGCACCGGCATCAAAAGGGGCGGCGATGGAGTGGGCGGAGATGCTCATCGGGGGCCTCCTCAGGCTCGGTGTGAGGAGACGATCGCAGCTCACGATTCCCGCGTCGATGGGGAGTCAACACCTGTCCCTGGGCCGTACGCAGGAACAGGCGATCCATTCTGAGGGTGGTTAGCGCCCCGTTACTTCTTCAGACAGAATCGAATTGTTCGCGGTACGGCGTCACCGGCTCCGCCCCCATGTGTGGGCGGATGCATGGGGCGGGCGCACGCTCCCGGGCATGCGTTTCTCCATCGATTTCGACAGCGCCGCGTTCACCAGGCAGGCCAAGGCATACGTCCAGAAGACGGTGACGCCCGCGCTGGGCGAGGCGGTCCTGTACATGGCGGCGTCCGCCCGGAAGCAGCTCTCAGAGGCGACCGAGGTCTATTTCGACCGTCCCATCGACTGGACGGTCGACGCCTTCGCCTTCGAGCGCGTCGAGGGGTCCAAGGCGGCGGAGGCCCTGGTCTACGTCCTGCCGGGGCGCGCCGAATATCTGGGCCTGGAGGTCTCCGGTGGACAGCGCGTCGCCGGCGACTTCGCGACGACGGATCAGGGGCCCCTCGTCCCCGGGCGTGACGCCGTCCTCGACGAGCACGGGAACCTGCCCAACGGCTACGTCTCCGACGCGATTTCACGCGGCGTCAAGTGGATCGAATCCAAGCCCGGACGGCCGCCCATCCTAGTGCTGCCCGGACGCGACCGCCTGCAGGTCCTCGCCGTCATCACCGAGAAGACCACCTACAAGGCGCGGTTCCCGTTCATCGCCATCGTCGAGAAGGCGGTCATGGAGAAGGCCCCGGCCGCCGTGGCCAAGTACCTGAAGTGACGCGGCCACCCCGGCCGGGTCACGCTAGGATGGGTACAAGGGCAGCAGCGCGTAGTCGGACACGTCGTTGAGCTGGGCGGTCGGGAAAGACGCCGAGGCCGTGTAGGTCTTGGCCGGGCCCTTCCACGTGACGCCTCCATCGAGTGACACGTACGCCTGCCCGGCGCGGGCGGCGCTGCCATCGGAAGTCGGAACGATGATGGCGCCGAGGCCGGGGATGGGGAACGCCCGCGCGAAATTGTTGGCCACGACCGGCGGAGGGGTGAGCACCGTGGCGCCGGTGCTGTCGGCGTGGATGATCTGCGCGTTGGCGTCGCTGGCCACGAGACCGTCCGGCGTGAGCAGGCGCGTCCGCCAGCCGGTGTCCTCCAGGTTCGTCTCCTGGTTCTGGGCCCAACCGCCGCCGCCGCCGGCCTTGACCAACTGCCACTGGTTGGACTTGCCGCCGTACTGCGCCGCGGTCGCGGAGATCCACGATTCCGCAATGACGAGACGGGCGACGAACCGAACCCGGCCACCCGACAGGACCAGCCACCCGAGAGTTTTCCGCTCGCTCTTCCGGATGGACCGGATCGGGCGACCATCCCCGGCGAAGGTTCCAGTTGGGCCGTCATCGTAGAACTCGTAGGTCGTCACGGTGGTGGCGAGGCGGACCGCCCCGGAGGAATGCCGCGCCGGCGACGCGCCGGCTATCGTCGCCGTATAGGCCCGCACGCCGATGGACGTCCCGTTTCCCCAGCGGAACGGAAGATCGGTCAGGGGAACGGTGGTGCGGCCGCCGGACCCGAGGACCGCGGCGAAGTCGACCTCGGTGTTCTGGATCGGCGTGAACCCGAGCCATGTCGTCCCGGTGAGGCTGTCCCGCTGGTAGGCGAAGGTCCCCGCGGCGCTGACGCCGTTGACGGCCGCCGCGGCGTACCAGCTCCGAACTGGTGTTGACAGGCCCGTCCCGGCCTGCGGATGACGCCGGAATGGTCATCGTCGTCGGTAGGGGATCGACCAAATCCATCAATAAAGTCCGATTTATTTAGCCGATGATAAGCATGACCCAACGTTCAAAAATCGCATTCAATGTCGGAAATCCAGGTTTAAGGTGTCGTCGCTTACAGTATGCGGCGTCGAATGAAGGTTGCTTATGCCGCTGTCCTATTCCGCACGCCTGCGGCGTGATCTTCAGGATTGGCAGGAACGCGGCCTGATCCAGCCAGAGCAGGCTGAACGCATCGCCGCCCACGCCTTCGCACCGCGCGGTTTTATGAACCTGCAAGCCGCCTTGGTTCTTTGCATCCTCCTGCTCGTGGCTCCCTCCATCATCGCGTTCGTGGCGGCGAATTGGTCCGGGATGTCACCTGCGTCCCGATTCGTCGTGCTGTTCCTCGCGGATGCGGCAGCCGTCACGGGCACCTACATCGCTGCGCGCCGCCATGCCCGGGACCGAGCGGGTTCGGCCAGCAGGCTCGCAGATGGGCTGGCAACGCTAACCCTGGTCATTGCGGCGGCCACCCTGGCCCTGGTCGGACAGACCTTTCATGTCGCTGCGGATCCCCGCGGCTTCGCGGGCACCGTCGCTGTTCTCGGCATGGCGACAGCGGTCGTCGCTCGCTCGGGCGGCGCGGCCATCGTCGCCTGCCTTGCCCTCATCGCAGCCGACGTGGGGTTCGGTGTGCTCGACCTCGCAACGCTGCGTGGGGACACCAGCTCCGGAGCAGGGATCTTGTTCTGGGCAGTGGGTCCGGCCCTGTTCCTGGCGAGCCTATCCGGATGGTTGCCCGCCCGCCGGTTCACACTTCTCCTGATCCTGATCGTGCTCACCAACCATCTCGGAGGCACATCTGCGGGTCTGATGTTTCTCCTGCCGCCTGATCGCATTCTCACTGTGGCCGCGCTCGCCCTCGCCCTCGGCCATGTGCTCTCCCGCATCGGGCCTCAGGGAGAGTGGGCCTCTCGCCTCCGGGACGGGGCGCATGCACTCGCACGGGCGGCCGTCGGCCTGTGCCTGCTCGGCATCGTCATGGTGTCCGTCCGCACGCTCGGCTTCGGCGGTGCGCGGCCAACCTTCGCCGCAGTTTTCGCCCTCGCCGCGATCGCGCTCGCGGCGCTCATCTTGGCCCGCTTCCAATCAGCCGGCTTTAGAACTCTCCCATTGAGCGATCTTCTGGTGCTCGCATCGGCTGCATCGACGCTTCTGGTTTGGCTGATCGCCGGGTGGAGTCGCGAGGCATCGACCTTCTGGACCGTGTGGGGCGGCATCGTCCCGGCACTCATGCTCGTCGTAGCGGGGGACCTGGATGGTAGGCGTGAACTGTATGGCTGGGGCTTGGCGCTGACCGCTGGCATCACGATCGGTATGCTCGCCGCCTCCCGTAACCTGATCGCCTTCTCAGGCAACCTCCTACTCTGCGCAGTTCTCCTGAGTTTCGGTCTGGTGGCCTGTCGCTGGGCCGCTCGGCGCATCAATGGGAGAGCCGCATGAAAGGTTTTGGTTTCGGGGTGGCCTTCGCCGGCTTGCTGGCGATCCAGGTGATGCCGTCGGTGAACTTGGCATGGCAGCAAACGCAGCGGCTGAACGAGGGGCTATCAGTCCGCCTCGCTGTCGAAACGCGAGATCCACGCGACCTGATGCGGGGCGAATATAGCGTCCTCAGCTACGAGATCGGGCGCCTGCAGGGGATAGGCGTAGGAGCGGCGCCACCGGGCTGCGACCTCGATGCCCGCGAGAGTTGCCGACCCGATTCCGGACGCGTCGTTTATCTTCGGCTATCCCCCGATGCCGATGGTGTGCACCATGCGGAGGAGGTGTTCTTCGAGCCTCCGACGGAGGATGTCCCGTTCATCAAGGGTCATCTGGGCTCGGCCACCCTTGTGCGGCACGGGGTCTCCCTTGGCATCCGCACAAGGACCGGCGGGCAGCCGTCCGAGCCCGCCACCTGCCAGCTTTCCGCCTGCCTGACGGGCGTGGTGAGCTACGGCATCGAACGATGGTACGGAACGCAGGGCGTTCCGGCCAAGCTCGATCGCACAGCGCGCAAGGACGTTCTCGTCGAGGCGCGCCTGGCGTCAGACGGAACTGCGGTGATCGACGGGATCACGGTAGCCGGCAAAGCGTTCGCCAAAACTGCGCGCCTCTGGTGAAGATCGGCCTCATTCACTGGAGCAGAGCTGAAGACCCCAGGACCCCATGATCCCAGAACCGTGGGGCTTGGGCGGGCGCGATGACAGTGTCTGCCTCTGCAAACTCCCGCCCGAAAGCGGACCGGCGCAATGCCACCCAACCCAGCCATTGCGGGTCCCGACCCAACCCGGTCGCCTGGTTCACTACGGGCGCTTCTCCTAAGCGGTCGTTCGTCGGCCGTCCGGCAACCTCGGCTCGGGGTGGGTATCAGCCCTTTGGTTCAGCGTGCGTGACAAGTGCCGGACCAATAGTTGTCACGCTAGGCTCCTCATCACAAACGACTTCAAGGCAGTGCGCGTCTGTTGCGATGAAATAACTTGACCGCTGTTCAGAACCTCCTGCCATGAAAACGAGGAAACTCTCATCTGACCATTTGTGCCCCCGCACTCGGAAAGTTGTTTTGGCGGGACGCGGATCAGCACTTGAAGCGTCCCATAATTCCAAAAGGCCGTTCTCATCCAGCATGCGGAATGCAATTACGCTCCGAAACGCAAACCGTATTATTGCTTTCTTATCAGTTGAAACGAAATCTGCTTCTAAGCTGTGGTCGTGGCTTGGGGTCGTGGACGGTAACGNAGGCCGTTCTCATCCAGCATGCGGAATGCAATTACGCTCCGAAACGCAAACCGTATTATTGCTTTCTTATCAGTTGAAACGAAATCTGCTTCTAAGCTGTGGTCGTGGCTTGGGTTCGTGGACGGTAACGAGTAGCTGGTACCGTCTTTTGCAAAGGTAACTAGCGGGGCCCCGACATCAAAACTCAATCTTCCAAGCCATAAGTCGTCGTTCTCGACATCCGTAGGCCACGGAGAGAATGCAACGCCAGTTGGGGTTTGATCCGGCATGGATGGAACGGGTTGATCGCGCGTCATGCACGGTATCTAGCCATCATTGCTGGAGGTCTGCAAAGGATCGTGAGTGGCCCCGCGGCTAWGTCCGCTTCGATGCATCTCCCGTCCAGAACCNCATGCACGGTATCTAGCCATCATTGCTGGAGGTCTGCAAAGGATCGTGAGTGGCCCCGCGGCTATGTCCGCTTCGATGCATCTCCCGTCCAGAACCGGACGGGCAGGAAACCACCCAACCCGGTCGTAGAGCGGACGGACAGCTGCCGACCCGACCTGGTCGTTCCGGCTTCTAAACCTGACGCCTAGCACTACCTGGGCACTTTGATGTCAGAAGGCAGCCTGAAGTGCCTTCGGCAGTGGGGGCACAGGACGGGTGGGACGAGGTTGGCGAACAGCCGACCGATGATGGCCTGCCGCACGGCGGGCAGACTTGGCGATGGGGGCGGCCCTGGAAGGCGGGTCGTCATTTTTCCCCCGCCCCGTCCGACGGTGCTCGGCGAGGCGCAGGTGCTGCAGGTAGGCGCAGGCGATGCACGTCATCAGCGCGTGTCGATGCAGCCCGGTCCAGGACCGTCCCTCGAAGTGATCGAGGCCGAGTTCCTCCTTGAGTTGCTGGTGGGCCTGCTCACAGACCCAGCGCGCCTTGATCGTGCCCGCCAGGGCGCGCCGTGACGTGTCGGGCGGCAGGTTGGACAGGTAGTACTTGCGCTCGCCCGACGAGCGCCACTCGCCCACGAGCCAGACCTCCGCGCCCGGCAGGTGCCGGCCGTTGCCCCAGAGCGGACCGTCGCCGACCCGCACCCGGATGGCGGCGAACCGAGCCGAGAGCTTGCCCTTCGTGCCTTGACGCCACGTCACGCGCCGCCAGGTCAGATCGGCCAGTACTGCCTCGGCCTCCCGCGGCTCCCGGTCCGGTGCGGGTTTGCGGGCGCGACCGGTCGGCGGCACAAGCCGCACGTCGGACGCGTAGACCTTCTGGTTCCTGACGATACCGACCGCCCAGCGCAGGCCCCGGGCATCCAGGCCGTGACGGAAGGCGGCGCTGACGCCGTAGCCTGCATCCGCCAGCACCGTGCCGAAGCGTAGCCCCTCCGCCCTCAGGCGATCGAGTTCGGAGAGCGCGATCTCACCCTTGCTTCGCGGCGCGGGCTCGGGCTCGGGCACGCCGGCCTGCGCGCAACGCTGCGGATCGCTCGTCCACGCCTCGGGCAGGAACAGGCGCAAGCCCACCGGCACGGGCACCTCGCCCTGCGCCAGAGTAAGCGAGACCAGAGATTGGCAGTTGGCTTGTTTGCCCAGCGCACCGCAGTACTGGCGCGCGACGCCAACCGAGAGCGTGCCCTTCTTCGGCAGGGCGGTGTCGTCAATCACCAGGCAGGCATCGGGGCCACCGACCAGCCGATCCGCCTGACGGGACAGTTCCCTCCAGAGCGGGCGATCGTCCCAGGCCGGGCTGGCGATGAAGTGCTGCAACTGGTCGTGACCCGACAGCCCGAGCCGTGCCGCCATCGGCTGCAGGCTCTTGCGATCCCCCGGACCGAGCAGGCCCCGGAGATAGAGCGGCGCCCAGGTCCGTCGAGTCTTGCGCCCCATCACCGCAAGGAACGGCCCAAGCCAGGTATCGAGATTGTCCGTCCCCTCGCGATCCCAATCCATCGCTGCCTCCCGAACCATCAGAGAGACAACGCATCACACCCCTTCGAAGTGCCCAGGTAGTGCTAGGGCGTGTTATCGCTTGAGCCAATCGAGGGCGGCTGCGAGGGAGAGGACGCCCATGAAGCTGACGGCAGTCTTCTCGTAGCGGGTGGCGATGGCGCNTAGGGCGTGTTATCGCTTGAGCCAATCGAGGGCGGCTGCGAGGGAGAGGACGCCCATGAAGCTGACGGCAGTCTTCTCGTAGCGGGTGGCGATGGCGCGCCACTCTTTGAGCCTGGCCCAGAGACGCTCGACCTGGTTACGGTTGTTGTAGATCCAATCCGGGCAGGCCACGGGCGCTTCGTGGCGCTGAGGCGGGATCGCAGGCCGAGCGCCCATATCCCAGATGTGTTCGCGAAAGACGTGGCTGGTATAGCCGCGGTCCCCCACGACCCATTTGGGCACCCCCGGCAGTTGGTCGAGCAGGGGAACAGCGTGAGGAAGTTCATGGGCCTGACCGGGCGCCAGCCGGAAGGCGATGGCGCGGCCCTGCCCGTCGGCGATCACGCAAGCCTTGGTGCCATACCCGCCACGCGAGCGGCCAACAGCTTCACGAGCGTCTCGCTCGGCTGCAGATCCCCCCTTTTGGCGGCTCCCGCCGCCTTTTGGTGCGCCCGAACGTTCGTGCCGTCGAGGAACACCATACCGAGTTGGACACCGCGCTCCTGCACAAGGNAGATCCCCCCTTTTGGCGGCTCCCGCCGCCTTTTGGTGCGCCCGAACGTTCGTGCCGTCGAGGAACACCATACCGAGTTGGACACCGCGCTCCTGCACAAGGTGAAGAAGCCGCTCCCAGACGCCGGCACGCGACCAGCGGATGAAGATCTGGGCAGCCCGCCACCAGGGTCCCAATTCCTCGGGAATAGCTCGCCATTTGGCTCCGTTCTGATGCCGCCAAAGGATGGCCGAGAGCGTGCGCTGCAGATCCTGCGGAGGCGTTTTGGCCTTGGGCCGGCAGGCTTCAACCAGGGGCTCCAGATCAGCCCATTGCGCGTCGCTCAGCATCGTCCCTCCTCCATCAGAGAGACGAAAACGCAAGCCCAGCCAATCTGTTCAGGCGACGACAGGCCCTAGAAGCGGACGTTGAGAAGGGCTCGACGAGAGGTCGGCAGGTTGGGACAAAAAGG
>NZ_LMNL01000011.1 GCF_001422985.1 Methylobacterium sp. Leaf117 | reverse complement strand
GTGCCGCGCGGATCGACGAAGGTGACGCCGGCGATCGGAGCGAAGCCGGGGGTCAGGACGAAGTTGTTCCGGCTACGGCCGAAGTCGACGTACTGGGCGTCAGCTTCGATACCGACGACCACGCCCGAACCCGGGGTGAACTGGTAGTTGTAGCCGATCTGACCGCCGCCCGTGAAACCCTCGTTGGAGTTGTTCGAGTAGGCGACCTGCGACGGGCCACCGGCGCCGGCGAGGCCGTTCGGGCCACGCACGAGGTTCGGGAACACGTTGTTGTAGACGTTGGTGTCGCGGCTGGAGGCGTCGAAGCCGTAACCGGCGTTGAAACCAGCGTAGAAGCCGGTCCAGGTGAACACCGGCACCGGCACGAACACCGGGGGAGCCGCGCGGCGCGCGGGGCGGCCGAAGTCGACGTACTGGGCGTCAGCTTCGATACCGACGACCACGCCCGAACCCGGGGTGAACTGGTAGTTGTAGCCGATCTGACCGCCGCCCGTGAAACCCTCGTTGGAGTTGTTCGAGTAGGCGACCTGCGACGGGCCACCGGCGCCGRCGAGGCCGTTCGGRCCACGCACGAGGTTCGGGAACACGTTGTTGTAGACGTTGGTGTCGCGGCTGGAGGCGTCGAAGCCGTAACCGGCGTTGAAACCAGCGTAGAAGCCGGTCCAGGTGAACACCGGCACCGGCACGAACACCGGGGGAGCCGCGCGGCGCGGAAGATCCGCGGCCGAAGCGACGGCAGTCAGGCCGGCGAGCACAGTGGAGGCGAGAAGCAGTCTTTTCATTGTTTTACCTGGTCCTGATTGGCGAGAGCCGGCGCGCTTGTAGTCCCTGGCCGATGCGAGGTCTGTCGCTTTCCTGCAACAAGGTCATCTCTTAGGAGCGCAGATGTCAAAGAAGGGTAAAGGTTAGTGGGCCGTCATTTTTGCCTTCTCGCGATCGTGCCATCACGCACATCCAGCTCAACACAGGAACTCGCCCCTGTGCATCAATTGCTGGATTCAAGGGGCCGAGAAAGACTTTCTTCAGATCTGAATTATCGGCACGATCCTGCCTCGCAAAGGGGATTTTTGCGTTTTAATGCCTGTTTGGGGCTTGAAGGGACCCATATTGCCGCAGATCGTCGCCGGCGACGAGGTTCGGTCATCCGGGAATTCGCTGGCGTGTATTCCGAACGAACTCGCTCGGGGAAAGAACTCGCCTGTGGGAACGTGGTCGCGGGCGGACCTTTCTTCGCGGTTGGGCGGCCTTCTGGATCGCGTCTCGACCGCGCTGTCGCTCGGTTCGCAGGGGCCGCGGCTGACGCGTTTGTGATGGCTGCGGCCCAAGCCAACGAGGGACCGAGATGAGGCGGCGGAGTTCAGATGCGCCCGAGCAGCGCCGATAGGGCGGGGGCGAGGCCGAGGGTCGCGAGCGGCGTCGGGACCTCCCCTGTGCCACCGTGGGTCTCGGGAGCCGTGCCTGCGATCAGAACGGCGCGGGTCCCGGCCTCCACCGAGCACAGCACGGGCACCGGCACGTCCGGCTGGATGCGGGCGGCCAGCCCGGCCAGGGCCGCGCCGCCCAGGATGACCGCTTCCGCCCCATCCTGCGTGGCGCAGGCGGTGCAGGCCGCCGCGAGCGCACCGAGGGCCGCCTCCGGGTCTGCCGCGATCTCACCCCCGGTGGGAGCAACGGTGCGCACGCCGGTCAGGTGGTCGCGGAGGCCGATGCCGGTGACGAACTCCGTCAGCATCGGCCCCCACAGGACCCCGCCGGTGACAATGGCGAAGCGCCGGCTTCCGGCGCTGGCGGCCAGGCAGGCCGCCTCCGCCATGCCGATCACCGGCACGGGCGAGACCTCGCGCAGGGCGGCAAGACCCGGATCGCCGAAGCAGGCGAGATAGACGGCATCGCAGCCTGCGACGTGCTCGGCGAGGGCGTCGAGGGCGGCATGGGCCGCGATGGCCGAGGCCGCGCGGCTCGCGATGTAACGGGCGCCGAATCGCCCCGTGACGGGAATGATGGTGGCCGCCGCCCCCGCGATGGTGCGCACGTGCCGCGCCACGAGGTCCGTGACCGCCGGGGTGGTGTTCGGATTGATCAGGAGGATGCGCAAGACCGGTCGGACCTTCGGTAAGGGGGATGCTGCGTCTCAGGTGGCGGTCGCGTGGGAGGTGGGACGGACCGGCGCAGGCCGGGTCTCGGGCGTCCGCCTCGACGCAAGGGGCCGGCCAAGGGGGAGCGGCCAAGGATGCGGCCAAGGGGCGAGCCCGATTCGCGCACCGCGTTGCGGATAAGCCTGTGCGGACGGGGGCTCTCGATTGACAAGGCCGTGCAAGGCCCTAAGTGTCCCCGCAACGCGTGTGCGCGGCGGGTCGTGTGTCGAAGCCGCCCTTGAGCCAGCCGTCGCCGTGTCGATGTCCTCCGCGCCGGTTGGTCCATTCCCGCGCGCAACGGTTCTCATAGAATATGTCTTTTGCCGACCTCGGATTGAGCGACAAGGTCCTCCAGGCCGTCACGGCGGCCGGTTATTCCGAGCCGACGCCGATCCAGGCCCAGGCCATCCCTCACGTGCTCGCACGCCGCGACGTTCTGGGCATCGCCCAGACCGGCACCGGCAAGACGGCGGCTTTCACGCTGCCGATGCTGACGCTGCTCGAGAACGGCCGCGCCCGGGCGCGCATGCCGCGCACGTTGATCCTGGAGCCGACCCGCGAGCTCGCCGCCCAGGTGGTGGAGAACTTCGACCGCTACGGCATCAACCACAAGCTCAACGTGGCGCTGATCATCGGCGGCGTCTCCTTCGCCGAGCAGGATGCCAAGCTGATGCGCGGCACCGACGTGCTGATCGCGACGCCGGGCCGGCTGCTCGACCATTTCGAGCGCGGGAAGCTGCTGCTCACCGGCGTCGAGCTGCTCGTCATCGACGAGGCGGACCGCATGCTCGACATGGGCTTCATCCCGGACATCGAGCGCATCGTGAAGATGGTGCCCTTCACCCGCCAGACCCTGTTCTTCTCCGCCACCATGCCGCCGGAGATCGAGCGGCTGGCCGACATGTTCCTGCACACGCCGCAGCGGATCGAGGTGGCGCGTCCCGCCTCCACCGCCTCGACCATCGTGCAGAAGCTCGTGGCGACGAGTTCCGAAGGCCACGAGAAACGCGACCTGCTGCGCCGCCTCATCCGCGGCGAGGCGGACCTGAACAACGGCATCATTTTCTGCAATCGCAAGCGCGACGTGGCACTGCTGCAGAAGTCGCTGGCCAGCCACGGTTTCAACGTGGCGGCCCTGCACGGCGACATGGACCAGCGCGCCCGCACCATCGCCCTCGACGGCTTCCGCTCCGGCGAGGTGCCGCTGCTGGTGGCGAGCGACGTGGCGGCGCGCGGCCTCGACATCCCGGCCGTGAGCCACGTCTTCAACTTCGACGTCCCGCATCACCCGGAAGACTACGTGCACCGCATCGGCCGGACCGGGCGCGCGGGTCGCGCCGGGCACGCCTTCACCCTGGTGAGCCGGGCCGACGAGCGCTCGCTCCACGCCATCGAGGCGCTGATCGGGCAGCCGATTCCCTGGGCGGAGGGCGACCTCGCTTCGGTTCCCGTATCGGTACCGTCCGAGGAGGGCGAGTCGACGCGCACCCGCTATCGCGGCAAGACCGGCACGGGCCGGCGGGTCCGCGGTGGCGAAGGCCGCAATCCGGAAGCTCGTAATCCGGAAGCTCGTAATCAGGAAGGCCGTGCGCCTGCCGAGGGCAAGGCGGAGAGCCGGCCGCCGAAGCGGGAGGGCCGTGCCGAGGCGGGCGGCCGCAGGGCCGCGCCGCGCCGCGCCGCGCCCGAGCGCGCCGCACCCGCGGCGGAGGCCGAGCGGGACGTGGTGGCCGCCGCCCCTGCGCCACAGCAGACGCCGCCACGGTCGCCCCGCCGCGAGCGGACGGCCGAGCGTTCGCGTGACGATCGACGCCCGCAGGCCCGCCGTCGCGGCGACGAGGAGGACGGCGATACCCCGATCGGTCTCGGCTCGCACGTGCCGGCGTTTCTCCTGCGTCCGGCGGTGGTCAAGCCGTCCAAATAACCCGTCGAGAGAGAATGGAGCGCGACGAGATCGGTACGCCAACCGTTCTCGGGAGCCGAAATGGCCTTTCGTCCGAGCCCTTAACGGCCTCTGCACGAACATTTCCGTAAAACGATCAAAACGCGGAGATGCGCCACCCTGTGAGACGACCGGGGGGCGGGACAGTTGGGCGGATCATGGACGGGATACACGGCGACCGCGAACGGAGCTTTGCGCTGGCCGAGCGCGCCAACGCGTTGATGCGGGATTACGGTCCCTCGGCGACGCCGCATTCCTATGCCGTCTGGTACGCCTACGTCGCCGGCACGTATCCGCACATGAACGATGCCTTGAAACGCCTCACGGGCGCGTCCGGGTGCCTGACCGGCCAGGACATCGAGAGCCTCTACGCGAGCTATCTCGATCCGGCACGCCTCTCGGCCGCCACCGAGCGGGCCAGCAGCAGCGTGCTCTCGGAAATTGCCGGCGTGATGGAGGTGTTGGACCTCTCGCTCGGGTCCTCGGCGCAATATGCGGCTTCCCTGCGGACCCTGACGCAGGATCTCGACGGCATGCCGTCGAACCAGACCAGCAGCGTGCGCGAAGTCGTCGCCGCTCTGGTGGCGACGACCCGCGAGGTGACCGCCAACAACCGCACCCTCGAGGCCCGGATGCGCGAGAGCCGGCGCGAGATCGAGGCCCTTCGCGAGACCCTGGAGGCGACGCGCCTGGAGAGCCTGACCGATCCGCTCACCGGACTGTCGAACCGGAAGCACTTCGAGGACAGCCTGGGCCAACTGGTCCGAGGCGCCTCGGCGGCCACGCCGGCCTGCCTGATCGTCATCGACGTCGATTCGTTCAAGCGCTTCAACGACGTCTACGGTCACATCACGGGCGATCAGGTCCTGCGCCTCGTGGCCCTGGTCATGCGCGAGCACGTCAAGGCCGGGGCGATCCTGGCCCGCTTCGGCGGCGAGGAATTCGCCATGCTGCTGCCGGATACCGGGCGGGCGGCGGCCTATGCCATCGCCGAGACGGTTCGCACCAGCGTGATGGCACGCGAACTGGTGAAGCGCTCGACCGGCGAGTCGCTCGGCAAGATCACGATTTCCCTCGGCTTGGCGGTGCACCAGCCGGGCGATACGGCGGTGTCGTTCCTGGAGCGTGCCGACCAGTGCATGTTCAGGGCCAAGCGCGACGGTCGAAACCGCACGGTGGACGACGCCGACGGGATTCCGGCCGACGCCGTCTTAGACCGGAACCTGCCGAACGTTGCCTGATGGTTCCGGCCTGATGGTTCCGGCCTGATGGTCCCGGAGTGACGGACCGGGCTCGACGCGCTCAGGCGCTTGCCAGCACGGCCTCGGGATTCACCGGCGTGATCGCCACGGACTCGCCGCAGCCGCAAGCCGAGGTCTGGTTCGGGTTGTTGAACACGAATTGCGACGCGAGCTTGCTGGTCTGGAAGTCCATCTGCGTACCGAGCAGGAACAGCAGCGCCTTAGGATCGACGAAGACGGTGACGCCGCGGTCCTCGACTTTGTCCTCGCCGGGCTTTTGCGCCTCGGCATATTCCATGGTGTAGGACATGCCGGCGCAGCCGCCGTTCTTCACACCGACCCGGACACCCGCGATGGGCTGGTCCGCATCCGCAATGATCGCCTTGATCCGATCGGCTGCCGCGTCAGTCAGCGACAGGACCTTGAACTTCGATGCCATGATGTCTCTCCGACAGCCGGGTTCAAGGCCCGGGCGGGTGAGGGTGGTGGAACCCGGTTAAGATAGGGATTGCGGAGGCCGGGGTCTATCCATCGTGCGCAGATGGATTGAAGCGCGCTGGCCTGATGCGCATCGGATCGATGTTGCATGATAGGGTGGCTGGACGGAGGGATCACCATGGCCGATGCCGTACGCCTCACCATGACGCCCGAAGACTTTTTCATCTGGCAGCGCGATCAGGACGAACTCTACGAACTCGTCGATGGTCACCCGGTGCCGCGGCACCGGATGATGACCGGGGCAAGTATGCAGCACGATCGCGCGACGGTGAACATCATCGTCAGTTTGGGAATGCAACTGCGCGGGAAATCTTGCCGCCCGACGACGGCCGATATCTCGATCCGGACCAGCATCCGGGGCTTGCGTCGGCCCGACGTGATGGTCGAGTGCGCCCCCCTGGTGCCGGATACCTACGAGGCACGCGAACCCAAGCTCGTCGTGGAGGTCGCGTCGCCCTCGACCACCACGATCGACCAGACTCGCAAGGTGGAGGAGTACAAGCGTCACCCGACCTTGGCTTACATCCTTCTCGTGGAGACGCTGAAGCCGCAGGCTCTGCTGTACCGGCGCGTCGGAGATGGCTGGGAGATCGAGACCTTCGAGGGCCTTGACGCTGTCATCGACATGGCCGCCATCGGCGCGACGCTGGCGATGGCGGACATCTACGATGGCGCCGTTTTCCCGCCGCGCCGGGATCTCGCCAGCGAGGGCTGACCGCGCGTCCGCTACCACATATCGAGGGCGACGCGGGCCTCGTCCGACATGCGGCTCTGGTCCCACGGCGGATCGAACACCATGGTGACGGCACAGGACTGGACGCCCGGCACGGCGGCCACGGCGGTCTCGACCCAGCCCGGCATCTCGCCGGCCACGGGACAGCCGGGGGCCGTCAGGGTCATGTCGATGGCGACCTTGCGGTCGTCGGCGATGTCCACCTTGTAGATCAGGCCGAGCTCGTAAATGTCCGCCGGGATCTCCGGATCGTAGACGCTCTTCAGGGCGACCACGATATCATCGGTGAGGCGATCGAGCTCCTCCGGCGGGATCGCCGAGTCGCTCGCGATGGTGGGGGTGTTGGCCCCCCCGGTGATGGCTGAATCGCTCATGGGTCTCTGTCCTGGTCTCGCGATGGCGGGGAGCGGCCGGGCCGCTCCAGAATCGGTCAGGCGAACATCATCTCGGCTTTGGCCAGCGCCTCGGCCAGGGCGTCCACCTCCTGGGTGGTGTTATACAGGCCGAAGGAGGCGCGACAGCTCGAGGTGGCGCCGAAGCGGGTCAGCAGCGGCATCGCGCAATGCGTCCCCGCCCGGATCGCGACACCGTAGCGATCGATCACCGTGGCGATGTCATGGGCGTGCGCCCCTTTCATCTCGAAGGCGATGACGCCACCCTTGCCCTCGGCCGTGCCGATCATCCGCAGGGAATTCATGGCGCCGAGACGCTCCTGGGCATAGGCCAGCAGCGAGGCTTCGTGCGCCGCGATGCGGTCGCGGCCGACCTGCATCATGAACTCCAGCGCGGCCCCGAGGCCGACCGCCTCGATGATGGCTGGCGTACCCGCCTCGAATCGGTGCGGCGGGTCGTTGTAGGTGATGCTGTCCTGGGAGACCGTGCGGATCATCTCGCCGCCCCCTTGATAGGGCGGAAGCCGCTCCAGCCACTCCTTCTTGCCGTAGAGGACGCCGATGCCGGTGGGGCCGTAGACCTTGTGGCCGGTGAAGACGAAGAAGTCGCAATCCAGCGCCTTCACGTCGATCGGCATGTGCACGGCGCTCTGGGCCCCGTCGAGGAGCACGGGCACGCCGTGCGCGTGGGCGATGCGCACGATCTCGGCCGCCGGGGTCACCGTGCCGAGCACGTTCGACATATGGGTGATCGCCACCATCCTGGTGCGCGGCGTGAAGAGCTTTTCGAAGTCCTCGATGAGGAAGTTGCCGGAATCGTCCACCGGCGCCCACTTGATCACCGCGCCGCGCCGTTCCCGCAGGAAGTGCCAGGGCACGATGTTGGAATGGTGCTCCATGATCGACAGGATGATCTCGTCGCCCTCCCCGATCTGGCCGAGCAGGCCCATCGACGAAGCCACGAGGTTGTAGGCCTCGGTGGCGTTGCGGGTGAAGATGATCTCGTCGGTGGACTCGGCGTTCAGGAACTGCCGGGTGGTCTCGCGCGCGCCCTCGAAGCCCTCCGTGGCGGCATTCGCCATGAAGTGCAGGCCGCGATGGACGTTGGCGTAACCCGTCTCCATGCAGGCCACCATCGCGTCGATGACCGCGCGCGGCTTCTGCGCCGAGGCCGCATTGTCGAGATAGACCAGCGGCCGGCCATAGACCTTCTCGCCGAGGATCGGGAACTGCGCCCGGATCGCCTCGACGTCGTAGGGAATATTCGGGACGGGTGCGTTCATGCGGGGACCTGTGTGGTGTCGGACGCGCGCCCCTCTCCCTGCGGGAGAGGGGCGTTGCGGGGTGCGATCAGCCCCGCGCTTTCAGCCACGCCTCAATGGTGCCGATCAGCGCTTCGCGGGCGCCGTCGTGGCTGACCGACTCGATGGCAGCCCCGAGGAAAGCCTGGACCAGCAGGCTCTCGGCCTCGGCCTTCGGCAATCCGCGCTGCATCAGGTAGAACAGCAGGTCCTCGTCGAGGGCGCCGCAGGTGGCGCCGTGGCCGCAGGCGACGTCGTCGGCGAAGATCTCCAACTCGGGCTTGTTCATCATCTGCCCTTCGTCGGACAGGATGAGACAGGCCGACATCATCTTGCCGTCGGTCTGCTGGGCCGCCTGCTGGACGATGATCTTGCCCTGGAACACGCCCGTGGCCTCGCCATCCACCACGGTCTTGAACAGCTCGCGGCTGACCCCGCCGGTGGCGGCATGGTCGGCCAGGAAGGTGGTGTCGGCGAGCTGCCGCCCGTTGAGCATGGCCGCCCCGTTCACCACCGCGCGGGCGTCGGCGCCGGCGAAGTTCAGGTAGACCTGGTGGCGCGAGAGGACGCCGCCGACGACCACATTGACGGTCTCGACGGCCGATGCGGCGCCGAGCTTGACGGACAGGGTCGACAGGGCCACGGCCTCGCGCCCTTCCGCGTTCAGGCGCGCGTGCCGGAAGGTGGCGTTGTCGGCCACCGTCACGTCGAGGGCGTCGTTGGGCTGGTAGGCGATCCCGTCCGGCCCTTCATGGCTCTCCAGAACCAGCGCCTCCGCGCCCTCCCCCAGCACTACGAGGGCGCGGGTGGCGGTCGAATAGGCCTCCGTCCCGGTGCCGACGAAGCGCAGGTGCAGCGGGGTCTCGACCTTGGCGCCGGCCTCCACCGCGATCAGCACGCCATCGGCCAGGAAGGCGGTGTTGAGCTGATAGATCGGGTTCTCCGACGCCTGACGGACCGGCGTCAACCGATCGAGGTGAGGATGGCCCTCGGTGAGTGCCCGGCTCAGGGGGGTCACGGTGATGCCGGCCGGAATGCGACCGAGATCGGATTCCGCTTCGATCAGATGGCCGTTGACGAAGGTGAGGCGCACGGCCTCGATCCCGGCAAAGCCCTTCGCATCGGCCACGGCCGCCTTCGCGACCTCGGCCGAAGGCATGTCGGCGGGGTGCGCGGCATCGCGAAACGCCGAGCGCAGGTCGGTGTACTTGAAGGCCTCGACGCGGCGGGTCGGCAGGCCGACCGCCTCAAAGTAGCGGAAGGCCTCCTCGCGGGCGATCGAGACGCCCGTGGGGTACTTCATCTTCGTGGCTTCGAAGAGCTTGGACAGCCCGGTCTCGGCCGCGGTGCGGAGCGGGGTGATGTCGGCCATGATCAGGCGGCCTCGCCCGTGCGGTACTCGGCGTAGCCGGAGGCTTCGAGGGCCTTGGCGAGGTCCTTGTCGCCCGACTTCACGATCTGGCCCTGCGACATCACGTGGACGACGTCCGGCACGATGTAGTCGAGCAGGCGCTGGTAGTGGGTGATGACGAGGAACGAGCGCCCTTGCGCGCGCAGCGCGTTCACCCCGCCGGAGACGATGCGCAGGGCATCGATATCGAGGCCGGAATCGGTCTCGTCGAGGACGCAGAACTTCGGCTCCAGGAGCGCCATCTGCAGGATCTCCATGCGCTTCTTCTCGCCGCCGGAGAACCCGACGTTGAGGGCGCGCTTGAGCATCTCCTTGTTGATCTCGAGCTTCTCGGCCGCCCCGTTCACCTTCCGGATGAAGTCGGGGGTGGAGAGCTCGCCCTCGCCGCGGGCCCGACGCTGGGCGTTCAGCGTGGCCTTGAGGAAGGTCATGGTGCCGACACCCGGGATCTCGAGCGGGTACTGGAAGGCCAGGAACACGCCCGAGGCGGCGCGCTCGTCGGGGCTCATCTCGAGGATGTTCTCGCCGTCGAGCAGGATCTCGCCGTCGAGCACTTCATAATCTTCCTTGCCGGCGATGACGTAGGACAGGGTCGACTTGCCCGAGCCGTTCGGGCCCATGATGGCGGCAACCTCGCCGTCGTTCACGGTGAGGTTGAGGCCGTTGAGGATCTGCTTGTCCTCGATGGCGACGGTCAGGTTCTTGATTTCGATCATTTTAGTCTAAGTCCTTCAAACCATTCATTGTGCATCGCTTCGAGGAACGCGGCGTTCCCGGCCGGAAAGCCCGAACAATCGCCGATCACCGCATCGATGTTACACCGGGGACACAAGGCGGTTTCCTCGCGAGGAAGCCAGTCCCTGATCTCGGCCGGTGGGAATATGCTGAGGCAAAAGAAGCATCCGCATATAGAACTACTTCTGACCTCTTTGGCATGCTGAGAACTGTGAATATGCGCAGCTCTCAGCATGCTCTTTTCGTATGTCACGACGAAACGCTTAGCCCACCGAGCCTTCGAGGCTGATCGAGATCAGCTTCTGGGCCTCGACGGCGAACTCCATCGGGAGCTGCTGCAGCACGTCGCGGACGAAGCCGTTGACGATGAGCGCGGTCGCTTCCTCATTGGAGAGGCCGCGCTGCTGGCAGTAGAACATCTGGTCTTCCGAGATCTTCGAAGTGGTGGCCTCGTGCTCGAACTGGGCCGACGCGTTCTTGGACTCGATGTACGGCACGGTGTGCGCGCCGCACTGATCGCCGATGAGGAGCGAATCGCAATTGGTGAAGTTGCGCGCGCCCGTCGCCTTCCGGTGCGCCGAGACCAGGCCCCGGTAGGTGTTCTGCGAACGCCCGGCCGAGATGCCCTTCGAGATGATCCGGCTGGTGGTGTTCTTACCGAGATGGATCATCTTGGTGCCGGAATCGACCTGCTGCATGCCGTTCGACACCGCGATCGAGTAGAACTCGCCGCGGGAATTGTCGCCGCGCAGGATGCAGGACGGGTACTTCCAGGTGATCGCCGAGCCGGTCTCGACCTGCGTCCACGAGATCTTCGAGTTGGCGCCGCGGCAATCGCCGCGCTTGGTGACGAAGTTGTAGATGCCGCCCTTGCCCTCGTTGTCGCCCGGGTACCAGTTCTGGACGGTCGAATACTTGATCTCGGCGTCATCGAGGGCGACCAGCTCGACCACGGCGGCGTGGAGCTGGTTGTCGTCACGCTTCGGAGCGGTGCAGCCCTCGAGATACGAGACGTAGGAGCCCTTGTCGGCAATGATCAGCGTGCGCTCGAACTGGCCGGTGTCGCGCTCGTTGATGCGGAAGTAGGTCGACAGCTCCATCGGGCAGCGCACGCCCGGCGGGATGTAGACGAACGATCCGTCGGAGAAGACCGCCGAGTTCAGGGTCGCGAAGAAGTTGTCGGTCACGGGCACGACCGAGCCGAGATACTTCTTGACGAGGTCCGGATACTCGCGGATCGCCTCGGAGATCGGCATGAAGATCACGCCGGCCTTGGACAGCTCGGCCTTGAAGGTGGTGGCCACCGACACCGAGTCGAACACCGCGTCGACCGCCACCCGGCGCTCGGGGGCGATCCCCTCCAGCACCTCGACTTCGCGAAGGGGAATGCCCAGCTTCTCGTAGGTCTTCAGGATCTCGGGGTCGATCTCGTCGAGGGACATCGCCGCCGGGCGCTTCGGCGCCGCGTAGTAGTAGATGTCCTTGTAATCGACCTTGTCATAGGAGACCCGGGCCCAATCGGGCTCCTGCATGGTCTGCCAGCGCTTATAGGCGTCGAGGCGCCAGGCCAGCATCCACTCGGGCTCGTCCTTCTTGGCCGAGATGAAGCGGATGACATCCTCGGAGATGCCCTTTGCGGACTTCTCCATCTCGATGGTCGTCTCGAATCCGTACTTGTACTGATCGAGATCGATCGAGCGGACGCGATCGATGGTTTCCTGCACTGCAGGCATTAGGCGTCTCCTGACATGCCCGGCGTCAAGGACCGGGTGTTGGTGAGATGGCTTGGGAGAGCGGCGCTCATGCCGCGCGCCCCTGCCGACGATATAGGGTCGCCACCAGCCTTTCGCAGGCGGCGCGACACTGCGCGGCGTCGCTTTCGGTGCTGTTCCACCCGAGGCTCACGCGCAGCGCCCCTGCGGCCAGCGCAGGGGCGACGCCCATGGCCGCGAGGACCGGCGAGCGGGCGACCTTGCCGGAGGCGCAGGCCGAGCCCGACGAGAGGGCCACGCCGGCGAGATCCAGGGCCATCAGCGCCGTCGCGGCGTCGAGGTCCGGAACCGCGAAACACAGGGTGTTGGGCAGGCGCGGGGCACCGGCGCCGAACACGACGCACCCGGGCGCGCTCGCGCACAGAGCGTCCGCGATGCCGTCGCGCAGGATGCCAAGACGGTCCGACAGCGCCGGGTCGGCCAGGTCGGCCGCCACGCCGAGCCCGACGAGGCCCGGAACGTTCTCGGTGCCGCCGCGAAGGCGCGCCTCCTGGCCGCCGCCGCGCAGGAACGCGGCGTTCAGGGTCACGCCCTCGGCGAGCACCAGGGCACCGGTCCCCTTCGGACCACCGAACTTGTGCCCCGACAGGGTCAGGGCGTCGAGGCCGAGCGCACCCATGTCGAGGGGGATCTTGCCGACCGCCTGCACCGCATCCGAATGCACCAGGGCGCGACCATGGGCGCGGGCCAGGGCGACGATCGCCTGGAGCGGCTGAATCACGCCGGTCTCGTTGTTGGCGGCATGGACCGAGATCAGGAGATCGGTCTCGGCATGCCGGTCGAGCAGACCCTTCAGGGCCGGGAGGTCGATCACCCCGGATGCATCGACCGGGATCACCGCGACCGCGTCGGCCGGGAATCGGTGCCCGGCCGCGACGCAGGGGTGCTCGGTGGCGCCGACGAGTAGGCGCGTCGGAGCCGCCTGGCCGGTGCGCGCCAGGGCGCCGGACAGGACCGCGTTGGCGGCTTCCGTCCCGCCGCTGGTGAACACCACCCGCCCCCTGGCCGCCCCGATTCGCCGAGCGACCGCGGCCCGTGCCGCCTCCAGGGCGGCGCGGGCGGCGCGGCCCTCGGCGTGGATCGAGGACGGATTGCCCGGAAGGGTAAGCGCCCGCGCCACGGCAGCCGCGACCTCCGGTCGAACCGGTGAGGTCGCGTTGTGGTCGAGATAGGCGCGGCGTGCAGTCATGCGGACGAAAAACCACTGGTGGCGTCAAGTGCGAACGCGACAAATCCTTGCTTTTGCCCCCCACGATCATGCTAAGGCGCGGGCACGATACGTGTTCCGGTCGCCCAACGTGCGGGGAACGCGCCGATCCGAAGCTGGCTCGAACGGCGCTTGTTTAGAACAATTCTAGTCAGCTAGAATTATTCTAAGAGCGCTTTTAGGTTCGTGGCCGGACGAGTCAAGGCACGCTTCACGGCTTTGCCCCGGCGTTCGGATCCGCGCGTCGTCCCGTCGAGCCGGCGATCCCCCGCGCGATGCCCGATCGCGGTATCCGCCCAGGAGTGTTGGTTGCCATGCCCGAAGTCATCTTCACCGGTCCCGCCGGTCGTCTCGAGGGCCGCTATCAGGCGCCCAAGAAGAAGGGCGCGCCGATCGCGATCGTGCTGCATCCGCACCCCCAGTTCGGCGGCACGATGAACAACCAGATCGTGTACAATCTGTTCTACACCTTCGCCAATCGCGGCTTTGCGGCCCTGCGCTTCAACTTCCGCGGCGTCGGCCGCAGCCAGGGCGCGTTCGATCACGGCACCGGCGAACTCTCGGATGCGGCGTCCGCCCTCGATTGGGTGCAGTCGGTCAATCCCGAGGCCCGCGCCTGCTGGATCGCCGGCGTCTCGTTCGGGTCGTGGATCGGCATGCAATTGCTGATGCGCCGGCCCGAGATCGAGGGTTTCATCTCGATCGCCGCCATGGCCAACCGCTACGACTTCACCTTCCTGGCCCCCTGCCCGTCCTCGGGCCTGTTCGTGCACGGCTCCGAGGACCGGGTCGCCCCGGCCCGCGAGGTCATGCCGGTGATCGAGAAGGTGAAGACCCAGAAGGGCGTCATCATCGAGCACCAGATGGTCGAGGGCGCCAACCACTTCTTCGACGGCAAGGTCGACGAACTGACCCAGACCGTCGACACCTACCTCGACAAGCGTCTCGGCCCGAAGCCAGAGGCCGCCTAAGGCCAACGCCGAGGCGCGGCGATCGGGAAGCGAATACCGGCGGAGCCCTCGGCTTCGCCGGTTTTTATGCGGGGGCGGCCGGCTTCCCCCAACGCGAGACGTGCAGGATGTCGGTCGAGCCTACGCTTTGATGAAGGCGGTGAAATCCGACCCTTGCTCGACGCGGAAGGCCCGCAGATCCCGGACCGAGCGCGAGAACCACGTGAGCCCCTTCAGGGCCGCGATGGCAGAGAACAGCCTCGCCAGATCCTCGTCCTTGCTGGTGTAGGGGCTTCCCTGCACCCAATCGAAGCCGTGGCCCGAGAGCGTCGTGCGGATGTCGCTGTAGGCCTTCGATATGCCCTTGGGATGTGGGCTTGCGCCTCCGCGACCACGAGGTCGAACGCGATGGCGAACATCAGCGCTCCCGGGGATCGTCCAGGATGTCCGCGAGCCGGTAATCGACCTCCTCGCAGGTCTCCAGCACGCGAATCCGCATCATTCGATCGCCGCCCGCGAGTGCGTCACCCACGCTGACGATCTCGTAGACGGGGCCGACCTGCCCGAAGCGCCGCCAAGTCCCGATGAGGGCCTGGACGTTCGGGAATGAGGCGGGCGCCATGTCGTTCATGCGGGTATCCTACAGTGATTCCCATGACCGCCTAGCGCTGAACGAACCCGATCCTCACCCTCACGCCTTCGCGTGCACCACCGGCACCGCCGGCGCGCCTTCCCACTCCGAATGGGCCGGGATCGACTCGCCCTTCATCACGATGGTGAGCGGGCGCAGGCGGGCGTAGTCGCCGACCTTGGTGTCGTACAGCACCGTCGAGAACGCACCCACCGAGACGCCGCGGCCGACCACGACCCGGCCGACCTTCATGATGCGGTCCTCGTAGAGGTGCGTCTGGAGAGCGGAGGTGCGGTTGATGGTGGCGTAGTCGCCGATGGTGACGCAGTCGAACTCTGTGATGTCGGTGGTGAGCATGCACACGCCCTGGCCCACCTTCACGCCGAGCAGCCGCAGCATCCAGGGCAGGAACGGCGTGCCGACGAGGTGCTCCAGCAGCACCTTGCCGGCCAAACCCCAGTACAGCACCGCGACGGCCTCGGTGCGCATGGCCCACCAGGACCACATCGGCTGCATGCCGGGCTTGTAGACACCCATCAGCAGCCACTTCACCGCGATGACGGTGAAGGACTGGATGAACGCGATGGCGACGGAGACGGCGACGAAGCTGACCGCGAGGCTGGTCCAGTTCTCGGCCAGGATGGCCGGATAGAAGTAGAAATCGATCGCCGAGATCGCGAGACTGATGAACAGCATCGGCGAGAACGAGGTCGAGAACGCCTCGAAGATGCCGCGCCGGAGCTTCGGGCCCACGCCGGGCTCGTAGGTCTGGGTGTTCGAGCCGAGATCGACCCGCTGCCGGGAGGGCAGCTTGATCGGCGGGGAGCCGAACCAGGTATCGCCCGGGCTCATCAGGGCGTTGGCCGGCGGCTTCGACTTGATGCCGATGAGGACGTCGTCGGGGATGACCGTGCCGGGGGGCACCACGGCGTCGTTGCCGACGAAGACGCGCGCCCCGGTGTGAACCTCGTGCATCGTCATCCAGCCGCGGCGGATCTCCTCCTCGCCGAACACCACCTCGTCGGCGACGAAATTGCGCGCGCCGATATCGGCGAGGTCGTAGCGCCCGCCGAGATTGGTGGAGATCTCGGCCCCCTGCCCCATGCGGGCGCCCATCAGGCGGTACCAGGCCCGCATGTAGACGGTGGCGAACAGGGACGAGAGGGTCTCCAGCGTGACCTCGGCGGCCAGGGCCACCGCCCACTTGCGCATGTAGAAGCCGCTGTAGATCGAGTAGGTCCCCGACGACACCCGCGGCAGAACCAGCCAGCGGATGCCCGCGATGAGCAGCACGGTGCCGGCCGTCATCAGCATGGCGGTCGGCCAGGTCAGCAGCGGCAGGTACCAGTGATAATCGATGTCGGTGATGTCGCCGAGCGAATCGCTGATCTGGTCGAAGAGGTAGAAGGCCGGAAAGATCGGCAGCAGGCCGATGGCGGGGATCGCCGCCAGCAGGAAGGTGTAGAGCGCCGCGAAGGCGAAGCGCCGCCGGGGCGAGGCCGTGGCGGGGGCGGGCAGCGCCGATGGGTCGGCCTCGCCGACCTTGCGGCCGGGGGACCCGTCCCAGATCTCGGCGGCGCCGACCCGCGTGCCGGTCGGGATGGTGGTGAGGTCCCCGATCTCGGCATGGTCGCCGATGACCGTGTCGGGGCCGATGACGCAGGAGGCCCCGATCGCCACGTCCGCCCCGATCGCCACGCGGCCGATGATCAGCGCGTCGCCCACCACCTCGGCATTGGCGATGACGAGACGGCCGCCCAGCGAGGCGCCCGCGCCGATACTGAGCAGGTCCGGCGCACCGACCTCGATGTCGGAGATCAGGGCGTCCTTGCCGATCTCGGCGCCGAGCATGCGCAGGTAGAACGCGATGGCGGGCGAGCCCTGAAGCCACTTGATGTGGACCAGCGGGGTCAGGCGCTGCGTCAGCCACCAGCGATAGTAGTAGGTGCCCCAGAGCGGATAGCGCCCGGGCTTGGTGCGCCCGAGGATCAACCACTTGGCCGCGACCGCGATCGTGGCCGTCACGGCGTTGATGCCGATATAGACCAGCAGCATCACGGCGAGTTCGCCGAAGAACCCGAGGCTGCCGCCGGTGAGCAGCAGGTAGGTCACGAAGATGCCGAGCCATTGCGCGGTCGCCAGCGCGATGACGAAGGGCAGGGCCGCCGCCTGCGCGAGGCCGCAGAGGAAGCGACGCTTCAGGGACGGCGCCGGGAAGCTGAGATCGCGGATCGCCATCTCGGTGCCGGCGCCGCCGGTCCGCGCGATGAGCGTGTCGGCCATGGCCCGCAGGGTGCGCTGGCCGTAGACGTCCTGCAGGGTGATGGCGGCCAGCGCCGGCACCTCGCGCACCGCCCCGACGAAGCGGGCGGCGAGCAGGGAATGGCCGCCGAGATCGGCGAAGAAGTCGCCGTCGAACGGCATCGCCTGGTTGCCGAAGATGCGGTTGGCGGCGGCGAGCAGCGCCGCCTCGGTCTCGTTGCGCGGAGGCTCCTGCTCGCCGCTGGTGTCGGCCACCGTCAGGGTGGCGATGCGCAGGGTCTTGCGGTCGACCTTGCCGGATGTCAGGCGGGGCAGGACCTCCACGGTCTCGAAATGTCCCGGCACCATGTAGGGCGGCATCTGCCCGGCCAGCGTCTGCCGAAGGGCGGCCTTGTCGATCGTGGTGCCGCGGTCGGGCACCAGGAAGGCGACGAGGCGGTCGACGCCGTCGTCCTGGCGCAGCACCACCGCCGCCTGGTTGATGCCGGGCAGGACCTGGATGCGGGATTCGATCTCGCCGAGTTCCACCCGGAAGCCGCGGATCTTGACCTGGTCGTCGATCCGGCCGTGGAACACGATGTTGCCGGTGGCATCGAGGGAGACCGCATCGCCGGAGCGGTACAGCAGCGGGTCGGTCCCGTCCGAGTCGTACGGGTTGGCGATGAATTTGTCCGCCGTCAGTTCGGGGCGCTTGAGATAGCCTTTCGCCACGCCCGGACCGCCGATGAGGAGTTCGCCCTGCTGGCCCGGCCTCAGAAGCTCCAGGTTCTCGCCCGCGACGTACACCGAATAGTTCGGGATCGGGCCACCGATGGTGACGGGCACGCCCGGGCGCATCTCGGCGGCGGTGGCCACCACCGTGGCCTCGGTCGGTCCGTAGGTGTTGAAGAGTTTTCGCGAGGGCGTGGCCCAGCGGGCGACCAGGGGCTCGGGCAGGGCCTCGCCCCCGAGCAGCACGAGGCGCACGGTGGGCAGGTCCTGGGAGATCATCGCCAGGAGGGTCGGCACGGTATCGAGCACGGTGACGCCGGCCCGGGCCAGAATGCCGGGCAGGGCCTCGACATCGCCCATCATGGCCGGCGAGGCGACGAACAGGGTCGCGCCCACCAGGTAGGGCACCCAGATCTCCTCCATCGAGAGATCGAAGGCGACGGAGGCGCCCTGGAACACCACGTCGTCGGCGCGCATGCCGTAGAGCGCGTTGCCCGAGCGCAGGAAGTGGCAGATGTTGGCGTGGCTGATGACGATGCCCTTGGGCACGCCGGTCGAGCCCGAAGTGTAGATCAGGTAGGCCGGATGATCCGGCGTCAGGCCGAGGGTCCGCAGATCGGGCACGGTCGCGTCGCGTGGCGTTCCGGCGGCCAGGGCCGCCACGGTCACTGCCGGGGTGCCGGCTGGCGCCTGGGCTTCCAGGGCGGGCGAGACCAGCAGCGCCTTGGCGGCGGCATCCTCCAGGCAGACCGCGACCCGGTCGGCCGGGGCCTCGGCATCGAACGGCAGCCAGGCGGCGCCCGACAGGGTGATGCCGATCTGGGCGATCAGCAGGTCGGTCCCGCGCGCCATCCAGAGGCCGACGACGTCGCCCGGGCCGATGCCGCGATGGGACAGCCCGCGTGCGATCGCGGCGGCCTGCGCCTCGACCTCGCCGTAGGTCAGGACCGGATGGGTTCCGTCGACGCCGGCCTGCGCGCCATCAATGAGGGCCGGGTGATCACCCCGTGCCCGGGCGCTCTCGCGAAAGATCTCGCCCAGCACCTCGTCGCGGATGAGGTCGGGCCGCGCCGGCCCGCGCAGCATGGCGGAGGCCCCGGATACGACGGAAGAAACCTCGTCCTCAGGCCCGCGCGTTTCCGCCCGGGGCCGGGTCGTCTCGGCGAGACTGCTCATCCGCTGCTCCGCTGTCGGCCCCCGATCGATCGAGGGCCGTCCTTTTGGCCGGGTAGGCGCCCGGATCGCGCCGAAATCACGGCGCGTCTAGCACGTTTGGGGGGCAGGCTTGAACCGGGGTTGAACGCGCAGGACGAGGCCGGTCAGGCCCAGCGCCATCCGGCCCGGTCGAGCACCAGGACGCTGCCCTGGCGGATGCCGATGCGCGGGGCGTCCCGCACCCCGAGATGCCCGCGGATCACCAGGATCGCCCGGGCCACGCCGCCATGGGCGACGATCACGGTGGGGCGCGTCAGGCCGGTGACCACCGGAGTCACGCGCTCCACCAGCATGGCGTAGCTTTCTCCGGTCTCGCCCGGCGGGCGATAACCCCAGCGGTCGCGGTCCCGGGCCGCCGCACCGGAGGGGTCGCGCCGGCGGATCTCGGCCCAGGTCGAGCCCTCCCAGGTTCCGAAGCTGATCTCCTTCAGCCGGGGGTCGAGACGATAGTCCTCCGGCGGCAGAGCGAGGGCGGCCCGCAGGGTCTCCATCGTGCGCCGGGTCCGCGCGAGCGGGCTCGCGGCATAGTCCATCGTGGCGACGTCGGCCTCCGCCACGGCCGCGAGGCGCCGGGCCACGTCCTCGGCCTGACGCAGGCCCTCGGCGTTGAGAGCGATGTCGCGCTGCCCCTGGAGGCGCCCTTCCGCGTTCCAGTCGGTCTGTCCATGGCGGATGAAGTAGATCGGGGTCACCGTCTCAGGCCCCGCCGCAGGCTGGAACGGCCGAGCCGGGAATTCGTTTTCGCACTCACATCCTGGCCCTGCATGCCGGCGGCCGCCGTTCCCCGCCCCCAACCGAGCAAGCGAGTCTCATTATGTCGAAGCGCCACGGCAAGCACGGGCAGGGCCAACGTCCCGGGGAAACGGACGCTTCCGCGCCGCAACGTGATGTTTCGCACCGCAAGAAGGGCCGCAAGACCCGCGAGCAGGGTGGCAAGACCCGGGCGCGCCACCCCGGCCATCGGCCGCCCTCCTCCGCTCTGTGGGCTCGAGAGACGGAAGGCCTGGCCCCCCACGCCGAGCCCCCTCCGGGCCCAGCGCTCGCGCCGGCGGCGAAGAGCATCGTCACCGTACGGCCGGGTTCACGGTGTGACCTCGACGCGATCGATGCGAATACGGATGGCGGGCTCGACAAGGACGAGGCCAAGGCGGCACTCGCCGCCGAGCGCGCCCGCATCGTCGCCCTGCAGGAGCGGCTCTATGCCGAGCACAAGCGCAGCCTGCTCGTGGTGTTCCAGGCCATCGACACCGGCGGCAAGGACGGCACCATCCGGGCGGTGTTCGAGGGCGTGAACCCGCAGGGCTGCCGGGTCTGGTCGTTCAAGGTGCCGAGCGCCGAGGAGAGCGACCACGACTTCCTGTGGCGCTACCACGCCAAGGCGCCGGCACGCGGCATGATCAACGTGTTCAACCGCAGCCATTACGAGGACGTCCTCGTGGTGCGGGTGAAGGATCTCGTGCCGGAGCCGGTCTGGCGGGCGCGCTACGACCAGATCAATGATTTCGAGCGGATGCTCAGCGCGGCCGGCACCACCGTGCTCAAGTTCTTCCTCCACATCTCGAAGGACGAGCAGAAGGAGCGGCTGGAGGCCCGCATCGCGAACCCGGACAAGCACTGGAAGTTCGACCCGGCCGACCTCGTCGAGCGCAAGGCCTGGAACGCCTACCAGGCGGCCTTCGCCGATGCGCTCTCCGAATGCTCGACGCCGCAGGCGCCCTGGCACGTGGTGCCGGCCAACCGGAAGTGGTACCGCAACCTCCTCATCGCCCGCACCATCGCCGACACCCTGGAGGCGATGGACCCGCGGTTTCCGGAAGCGCAGGCCGACATCGCCGGAATGACCGTGCCGGATTAGGCGTGGACCGCCAATCGCCGGGCGCTAATCCTTGTCGAGGCTGAGGTCCGGGGCTTCCGGGTTCTTCATGCCGACGACGTGGTAGCCGGCATCGACGTGGAGGATCTCGCCGGTCATGCCCTTGCTCATGTCCGAGACGAGGTAGGTGGCGGTCTCGCCGACTTCCTCGATGGTCACGGTGCGCCGCAGGGGGGCGTTGTACTCGTTCCACTTCAGGATGTAGCGGAAGTCGCCGATGCCGGAGGCGGCCAGCGTCTTGATCGGGCCGGCCGAGATCGCGTTGACGCGGATTTTCGAAGGGCCGAGATCGGCGGCGAGGTAGCGCACGGAGGCCTCGAGGGCTGCCTTGGCAACGCCCATGACGTTGTAGTGCGGCATCCACTTCTCGGCGCCGTAATAGGTCAGGGTGAGGAGCGAGCCGCCGTTCGGCATCAGCTTCTCGGCGCGCTGGGCCACCGCCGTGAACGAGTAGCACGAGATCAGGAGCGACTTGGTGAAGTTCGCCTCCGAGGTCTCGACGTAGCGGCCCGTGAGTTCGTCCTTGTCCGAGAAGGCGATGCAATGGACGACGAAGTCGATCCCCTCAGGGAACACCTCGGCGGCCGCAGCGAAGACCGCATCGATCGAAGCCGGATCGGTGACGTCGCAATGCCCGACCACGTGGGCGTCGAGTTCACGGGCCAGGGGCTCGACGCGCTTCTTCAGGGCGTCGCCCTGGTAGGTGAAGGCGAGCTTGGCGCCGTGGGCGGCCGCACTCTTGGCGATGCCCCAGGCGATCGAGCGGTTGTTGGCGACACCGAGCACCAGGCCGCGCTTGCCGGCGAGAAGTCCGCCGACGTGATCGTGAACCGGGTGCGTGTCCGCCATGTGTCACCTGAGCGAGAGCCGTGGCGCGCGCCGACGGTCCCGTCGGGCGACGGATCGGCGTATTCGCGCCGGGCATCCTTAGCGGAGCCGCGCCTGGGACGGAAGTCCGGGACCTGACAGCGCCGGGAGGCCGTCGCGGATGGGTTGGGACACCCGATCCGCGGGGGGCATGCTCAGCTGATCTTGGTTCCGCCGGGCTTAACTCACCCGGCCTTGGCAGCGCGGCGCGCGCGGGCGAACTCGACGAGCGCCGCATCCTCCTGGCTCGGCAGCATCACGGCCGTGACGGCGAGGAGATCGCCCCGGGTTCCGTCCTTCTTCGGCAGGCCCTTGCCCCGGAGGCGGAACGTGCGCCCCGACCCGGTCATGGGCGGGATCTTCATCTCCACGGCACCGGTCAGGGTCGGCACGCGGATCGGGCCGCCCAGGATCGCGTCCTCCAGGGGTACCTCCACCGAGGCGCGCAGGTCGGCGCCCTCCACGGTGAAGCGGGTATGCGGCAGGATGCGGATGGTGAGCAGCGCATCGCCCGGCGCTCCCCGCAGGCCGCCCGGATTGCCGAGGCCACGCAGACGGATGGTCTGACCATCGACCACGCCCCGAGGCACCACCACGTCGACATCGCGCCCGCCCGGCAGCGACAGGCGCAGCTTTTCCTCGCTGGCAACCTGTTCCAGCGTGACGCTGAGCTCGGCCGCGACGTCCTCGCCCTTGACCGGACCGCGCTGCGGGCCACCGCTCGGGCCGGCGCCGGAAGCCCGGAAGGCATCGCCGAACAGGTGCGAGAAGATGTCCTCGCCGATGCCGCCGCCGCCGCCGGCTGGGCCGCGTCCGCGGGCGGCACTCTCGAAATCGAAGCCGCCACCGCCACCGCCGCGTCCGCCGAACCCGCCGAAGCCCTCGAAGCCGGTGGCGCGCGGCTTGCCGTCCGCGTCGATCTCGCCGCGATCGAACTGCGCGCGCTTGCCCGCATCGCCCAGGATCTCGTAGGCGCTGTTGGCTTCCGCGAAGCGGTCCTTCGCCTTGGCGTCGTCCTGGTTGCGGTCCGGATGGTAGGCCTTGGCGAGCTTGCGGTAGGCCTTCTTGATATCGGCTTCGCTGGCGCCCTTGGGGACACCCAGCACGTCATAGGGATTTCGCATCGGTCTTCAGAATTCTCGGTGCCGCCTGAGGCCGGGCGATGGCCCGGCGCCTTCGGATTCGTCGGTCATGTGGACGGCCTGTTGCTTCTCTGCAACGGTCTCGCGCGAGAATTCGCCTCGAATCGCGCGCCGTCAACGCCTGGAGCTGTACTCTGATCCCGATCGGGCCGGGAGTCCGGCTCCCGCACGGCGGGTTTCGATCAGGCTGCCGATTTCGCAGCCCGAATCCGGGTCAGGGTCCAGTCTCCACCCGACGGCTTGCACCCCGTGCCGCGCACGAAGCGACTGCCCGCCGGTGTGATGACGGAGGCCAGGAAGTCGCGGCAGACGAGATCGTTGGCCACGTAGGGCAGGCCGGTCGGGTTGACCGAGCCACGCAGGGTCGTCTCAGGGTTGTCCCACTTCACCGGGCGGCCATTGCCCTGCGGATCGAGGGCGACGGCAAGCGCCGCATGCGCCCTCCGCCAATCCTCCGCACCGAGATCGTTGCCGAAACCGAGCGGACGCTTGTCGATACTGCCGGTGCTGATCGGCTCTTCGGGCAGGACGGTACTGGCGCGGGCGACCTTCGGGGCCTTCGGTCCGGCCTCCGCCGTCTCCTCACCCTGAAAGGTGATAATCGGCAGGCCGCAGCCGCCGAGACCGAGCAAGGCCGTCAAAGCAAGGGCCGAGGCCCAGCGTTCCGGCCTGACGAGTCGCTCCCCGGCGAGGATACGCACGTCCCGGTCGTGCTCCCGAGCCATACCATCTTGAGCCATATCGTCTCTTGCCGCACGGTCCCGTACGGCCTGGGCTTTACAGTCGCGCCGACGCATTACACCTGATCTCAACGACGTGTTGGGCCGATAACGCTCGTGTCCCACGTCGGTGCCCCCGACCCGGATCTCACCACAGGATTACGCCTTGGAACGGTTAAGGATCGATGATCCCGCCTCCCCCAACTCAGGCCCGGACCCCCTGGGTCCCAATGGCGACTTCACGCGTGCCGCCGACCCGTGGGCTCTGTTCGCCGCGTGGATGGCCGAGGCCGAGGCGTCGGAGCCCAATGATCCCAACGCCATGGCGCTGGCGACGACCGGATCGGACGGGCTGCCGGACGTCCGCGTTGTGCTGCTGAAGGGCGTCGATGCGCACGGTTTCGTGTTCTATACGAACGTCGATTCCGCCAAGGGCGACGAACTGCGCCAGAACCCGCAGGCCGCCCTGGTGCTGCATTGGAAGAGCCTCGGCCGCCAGGTCCGTGCCCGTGGGCCGGTGACCCCCGTCACCCCCGAGGAGGCGGATGCCTACTTCGCCAGCCGGGCGCGAAACAGTCGCCTCGGAGCCCATGCGAGCCGACAGTCGCGCCCCCTCGCCGACCGCGCCACCCTGGAACGCGAGGTGGCGGCCCTGGCGGAGCGCTATGGCGAGGGACCGGTCCCGCGTCCCGAGAACTGGACGGGCTTTCGCATCGCGCCGGTCTCGATCGAGTTCTGGAAGAACGGGGCGTTCCGCCTGCACGACCGGGTCCGCTTCACCCGCGACGGCGAGGGCTGGCGCGGGGCGCGGCTCTATCCTTGAAGCCGCGGATCACCGTAGAGCCGCGGATCACCGTCTTGCTGCGTCGCGGCAGGACCCTGGATTTTAGACCCCGCGCCGCTTAGACCTGAACGCGGCGTGGAGGTCGTCCGGCGTTTTCGCCTGCCGGACGTCTCCCGATCCTGAAGGAACGGTCTTGGCCTCATCCAACGAACGCCGGCGCGTCATGCTGCTCACGGGGGCGAGCCGTGGCATTGGGCATGCCACCGTGAAGCGCTTCTCGGCTGCCGGATGGCGGGTGATCACCTGCTCCCGGCACCCCTTTCCGGAGAACTGCCCCTGGGAGATGGGACCGGAGGATCACCTGCAGGTCGATCTCTCCGACCCCCAGGATACGGTGCGGGGCATCGAGGAGGTGGCCGGACGCCTCGCCGCCGAGGGGGGGCTTCTGCACGCGCTCGTCAACAATGCCGGGATTTCGCCGAAAGGGCCGCAGGGCGAGCGCCTCGGCGCCATCGCCACCGAATTCGGGGATTGGCAGCGGGTATTCCAGGTCAACGTGTTCGCGCCCCTGCTCCTGGCCCGAGGCCTCTGCGAGGAACTGACCCGCGCCAAGGGCTCCATCGTCAACGTCACCTCCATCGCCGGCTCGCGCGTCCATCCCTTCGCGGGCGCCGCCTACGGCACGTCCAAGGCGGCGCTGGCCGGCCTGACCCGTGAGATGGCCAGCGATTTCGGTCCCCTCGGCGTGCGCGTCAACGCGATTTCGCCCGGCGAGATCGACACCGCGATCCTGTCGCCCGGCACCGACAAGATCGTGGCCGGCATCCCGCAGCGCCGCCTCGGCACCCCCGACGAGGTCGCTAAGGCGATCTACTTCCTGTGCACCGAAGCGTCGTCCTACGTGAACGGCGCCGAACTGCACATCAACGGCGGCCAGCATGTCTGAACGGGTCGCGCGCTCGGCGCTTCTCGTCGCGTTCCTGGTCCTCACCGCCCCCGCCCTCGCGGAACCCTCCGTGACGATTCTCGACCTGCCGTTCCGGGCCAAGGCCCTGCGCGGTCCGGGCAGCGAGGTCGCCATCGCGGTGGCGACCTCGGGCCTCTTGCCGCTGGCCCGGAGTCGCAACCCCAATCCGACCGGCATTGAGCAGGAGGCTCCCATCGTGGTGGTCTGGGGCGATGGCGGAGGCGCCGCGCTCAGCCTGGTCGACGGACAGGTGGCCACCACCCTGCTGGGCGCCGAGGCGATCGAGGGCCTGGCCGCCGCGGAAACTCCCCGCGGCGCCCTGCCCGGCTCGCGGCGCGCGGTCTCGGGTCCCCTGAGCGCTTACCTGGCGAACCCGGTTCCGGGGCTCGCGGGCGGGCCCGAACAGGCGGCGAGCCTGGTCATCCGGGAGCGTCAACCCGTGGCGATGGGCGGGGACCCGAAGCCGGTGCCGATCGTCACCACGACGCTGGCCGCTGCCCCCGATACGGCGTTCGCCCTGCGCCGCCCCCGCATCGCCCGGTTCGCGGAGAAGCCCGTCATCGTCGCCGTCACTGTCACGACCACCGGAGCATCCGAGCTGGCGCTGTTCGGCCGGGCGCCAGCCGATGCGAAGCCCGACTCGAAACCAGGCGTCCCCTGGTTGCTTCTGGCCCGCAGTCCGGCTCAAGAGACGGGACCCGACGGTCAGCCGCTGAAGCCGGCGGGAATCGCGGATTTCGCCGGCGCCGGGCAACCGCAGATCGCGGCCGTCGCGAACCCGGAGGGCGCCGGGTTGCTCCAGCTCTGGGGCCTGGACGCCGGTGCCTTACGCCGCGTCCACGAGGCTCTGGGTTACACCAACGTCTCTCCCGGCGAGGGAGAGGTCGACCTTGCCGCCCTGGTGGAGCCGGAGCGAGCCGGGCCGCCCGAACTCGCCCTGCCGGTGGCCGACCGAAGCGCCCTCGCAATCCTGGTCCTGAAGGACGGCATCCGCGAGCGCCTGCGCATCCCGCTGCCGGGGCTTGCCGCCTTCGGACTCGCCAGCCTCGGCCGGGGACCCGCTGCCCGCCTGCTGGTGGGCCTCGCCGATGGCCGTATCGCCGTGGTGACGCCGTGACCGGGACGGATCCGGACGATCCTCAGGCGCGGCTGTTTCCGACGCGCCCCTTCGTCGGCACCTCGATTGCCGTCCTGCGCGACGAGCGCGTGCTGCTCGCGGCCCGCGCCAACGAGCCGATGCGCGGCGTGTGGACCCTTCCGGGCGGTCTCGTGGAAGCTGGCGAAGCTCTGGCCGAGGCGGCTCTGCGCGAACTTCAGGAGGAAGTCGGCCTCAATGCCGCAGTGATCGGCGTGCTCAGTCCCACCGAGATCATCCTGCGCGACGGCACGGATCGCGTCCGCCACCACTACGTCGTCCATCCCCATGCGGCCTTGTGGATCGGGGGCGAGCCGGTGGCTGGACCCGAGGCGCTCGGAGTCCGGTGGGCCACGCTCGCCGAACTCGAGACGCTGGCGACCACGCCCGGCCTCGCCGACACCGTCCGCGAGGCCTTCGCCCGGGCCGCCTCGCGGGCGGAGCCTGCGGCATGAAGGCTCGCGGCATCAGGGCTTGCGGCATCAGGACTTGCGGAGCCAGGCTGGCGACGCTCGCCGGACCTGCCGTGCTGATGGCCGTGCTGATGGCCGTTCCGGACGCGGGGCTGGCTCAGCAATCCCGTAGCGGCTCGGCCCGGTCCGCTCCGAAACCAGTCGAGAAGGAGAAGGAGCCGCCACCGCCCGCCGAGCCGCCGCCGGCTCCCTACGATCGCGACCTGCTGCGTCTCTCCGAGGTCACCGGCTCCCTGGCCTTCCTGCGCGACCTCTGCGGTGCTGCGGATGCCTCGGAATGGCCGGCGCGCATGAAGGCCCTGATCGAGGCCGAAGGGGTAACCCCGGGCCGACGCGACCGCCTCGCCGGGGCCTATAACCGTGGATATCGCGGCTACAGCCTGACTTACCGGGTCTGCACGCCCGCGGCCACGGAGGCCGCCGCCCGGTACGTCACCGAGGGCGAGCGCCTGTCCCACGCTTTGGCGAGTCGGTTCGGCGGATAGGTGATGCGGCGCGGTCACAGATCGTGCGCCTCGCCCAGAAACGAAGAATTTGAGTGCCCGCGTTAACCGCTTCGCAATTCCTGGCTTTGCGAACCCCTCGGCTCGCCCTATCCTCATGGTCACTGGCCGGTTGGTTCGCCGGCCCAACGATGATGTGGCCCATGCACATGGATACGGTCTCCGCGCCCTTCGAGGCGGATCTCGACGACAAGCGCGCCGCGCTCGGCTACGTCTCGGAGGCGTTCGCCGAAGGCTGTCTCGATGGCCTCGATGGGGACTGCATGGCTCAGGCCGCTCTGTTCGCGGCGTTCCAGGAGCTCGTCACGACCTATGGCGAGGAGGCCACCGCCCGCTACGCCGAGGGGTTTCCGGACCGCATCCGCGGGGGCGCCTTCACCACGAGTCCTCAGCACTGAGATCCCAGGCGTGAGGTCGGAGGCGTAACCACCTCCCGCGCCGACATCGCCAAGCTCGGCAGATCCAGGGCAAGCGCATCCGCGCTTGCCCTTCTCGTTGGTTCCGAGTTCGTTGATGCCGACGCGCTCGCGCTCAGGCCGGCGCCAGCGCTTCCTCGAACACCACCGCCTCACCGCGCGACGGTGCGGTGAGCGCGCCGTCCCACATCACGCTGTTGCCGCGCACCAGGGTGCCCACCGGCCAGCCCGTGACCGTGACGCCGTCATACGGGGTCCAGCCGCATTTCGAGGCAATCCAGTCGTTGCGGATCGTCTCGCGGCGCTTCAGATCGACCACCGTCACGTCGGCATCGTAGCCGACTGCCAGGCGTCCCTTCCGGGCGATGCCGAACAGGCGCTTCGGGCCGGCACTGGTGAGGTCGACGAACCGGCTCAGCGACAGCCGCCCCGCCGCTACGTGGTCGAGCATGATCGGTACCAGGGTCTGCACACCCGTCATGCCCGAGGGGGAATCCGGATAGGGCTTGGCCTTCTCCTCCAGCAGGTGCGGCGCGTGGTCGGAGCCGAGGATGTCGGCGACGCCTTGCGACAGGCCGTGCCAGATTCCGTCGCGATGGTCGGCGCCCCGCACCGGCGGATTCATCTGCACCAGGGTGCCGAGGCGTGCATAGGCCTCGTCGCCATCGAGAGTGAGGTGGTGGGGCGTGACCTCGCAGGTCGCGACGTCCTTGGCCTCGGCCAGATACGCCATCTCCTCCTTCGTCGAGATGTGCAGGATGTGGATTCGGGCACCGGTGGCCCGGGCGATGCGCACGAGACGCTGGGTCGCCTTCAGGGCCGCTTCGGGCGAGCGCCAGACCGGATGCGAGGACGGATCGCCCGGGACGCGCCGGTCCTTCTGCGCACGAAGCATCGGTTCGTCCTCGGCGTGGAAGGCGGCCCGCCGGCGGGTCCGCTTCAGGATCTCGGTGACGCCGGCATCGTCCTCGACCAGGAGCGAGCCGGTGGAGGAGCCGACGAACACCTTGATGCCGGCTGCCCCCGGCAGCCGCTCCAGTTCCGGCACCAGGTGGGCGTTCTCGTGCGTGCCGCCGACCCAGAAGGCGAAGTCGCAATGCATCCGGTGATGGGCGCGGGCGACCTTGTCGGCGAGGGCCTCGGCGGTGGTGGTGAGCGGGTTGGTGTTCGGCATCTCGAACACCGTCGTAACGCCGCCCATGACGGCGGCCCGCGAGCCCGATTCGAGGTCTTCCTTGTGGTCGAGCCCCGGCTCGCGGAAATGCACCTGGCTGTCGATGACGCCGGGAAGCAGGTGCAGGCCGGTGCAATCGCGCCGCTCCGCGGCCGTCGCGCCCGAAAGTTCGCCGATCGACGCGATACGGCCGGCGCGGATGCCGAGGTCGGCACGGTGGGCGCCGTCCTGATTCACCACGGTGCCGCCGGTGAGGAGGAGGTCGAAGGGCCGGTCCATGCCGAAGCTCCCGGGATGCGCATTGAGACGGGGTCGCGGGCGGCTTATGTCAGGCCCGGACGGCGCGCAATGCCGCTGCCGCTTGTTGAAGGAGCCGCCATGCCGATCGCCCTGCTGCCGGACCGCGCCATCGTCACCGTCTCGGGCGAGGATGCGACGAGCTTCCTGCAGAGCGTGGTGACCTGCAACGTCGAGACCCTGGAGGCTGGCGAGGCCCGCCTGGGCGCCTTGCTGACGCCCCAGGGCAAGATCCTGTTCGACTTCCTGATCGCCCGCGGTGCCGGGGATGGCTTCCTGCTCGACGTCGCCACCGAGCGGGCACCGGATCTTGCCAAGCGCCTTGGACTCTACCGATTGCGGGCCAAGGTGGCGATCACCCTCGATCCGACGTTGGGGGTGGCCGCGGCCTGGGAGGGTGCGGAAACCAGCGCCACCGTGCTGCGTCGCCGCGACGGGCGCCTCGCCGCCCTCGGCGAGCGCTTGTTCTTCGCAGCCGGAGCCTTCTCGGCCGATGCCACGGAGGCTGACTATCATGCACATCGCATCGCCCACGGCATCCCCGAGGGTGGGCGCGACTTTCCCTGGTCCGACGCCTTTCCGCACGAGGCGCTGATGGATCAGCTCGGCGGCGTCGACTTCCGCAAGGGCTGCTATGTCGGGCAGGAGGTGGTCTCACGCATGCAGCATCGCGGCACCGCCCGCACCCGGATCGTGCCCCTCGTGGCGGTCTCAGACCATGGGCTGGAGACGGGGGCTGAGATCAGTGCCGGACCGCGGACGCTCGGCACGGTGGGCAGCGTCGCCGGACGGCGTGGCCTCGGCCTTCTGCGCCTCGACCGCCTCGCCGATGCCCTCGCGGCCGGCGAGCCTCTGCGCGCCGGTCATGCCCTGATCGGCGTGGAAAAGCCGGCCTTCGCCACCTTCGGTTTTCCCGAGGTCGCCCAAGCCGGCTGAGGTGTGGCCTGCCCCCTGGGCTGATGGGCCGACATCGACGCGCAGCCGTCACCCGGCTAAACCCTCGGCGATGCGCACCGATGTTTCCGGCCTGATCGATCATCCCGACGGCTGCGCCCGCTGCTGGTGGGCCGGGCTCGATCCCGTCTATGTGGCCTATCACGACACCGAGTGGGGTGTACCCGAGCGCGACGGCCGGGCCCTGTACGAGAAGCTCATCCTCGACGGCTTCCAGGCCGGTCTGTCCTGGATCACCATTCTGCGCCGCCGCGAGGGGTTCCGCCGCGCCTTCGCGGGCTTCGATCCGGAGGTCATCGCGCGCTTCACCGACGCCGATGTCGAGCGCCTGATGCAGGATACTGGCATCATCCGGAACCGGGCCAAGATCGTCGGCACCATCGCGGGCGCGCGTGCCTACCTCGCCATCGAGGCCCGGGGACCCGGCTTCGCCTCCTTCCTGTGGGATTTCGTCGATGGCGTGCCGATCCAGGGCCGCGCCGCGAGCCGGAGCGCCATCGCCACCGAGACGGAGGTCTCGCGGGCGATGGCGAAGGCCCTGAAGGCGGAGGGCTTCGCGTTCTGTGGCCCCACCATCGTTCACGCCTTCATGCAGGCGGTGGGCCTCGTCAACGATCACCTCTTCGGCTGCCATCGCCACGGACCCTGCGCGACCCTCGGAGGCCGGGCATGAGCGCCGATCGCGGGCGCGCCTGGCAGCGGATGTTATCCGGGCGCCGTCTCGACCTGCTCGATCCGTCTCCGCGCGACATCGAGATCGCCGATATCGCCCACGGGCTCGCCCGCGTCGCCCGTTGGAACGGGCAGACCGCGGGGCCGCACGTCTTCTCGGTGGCCCAGCACGCCCTGCTGGTGGAAGCCATCGGCCGCGCCCTCGCACCGGACCTGGGCGCCGGCGCATGCCTCGAACTCCTGCTGCACGACGCACCCGAATACGTGGTCGGCGACATCATCTCGCCGTTCAAAGCGGCCATCGGCGATTCCTACAAGGCCGTCGAGCGTCGGCTCCTGGCCGCGATCCGGCAGCGCTTCGGCCTGCCTGAGCCTGGCCGAGACCTGGTCATGCTGGTCAAGCGAGCGGACGGCAGCGCGGCCTATCACGAGGCCATCCGGCTCGCCGGCTTTTCTCGCGACGAGGCCGATGCCATCTTCGACGCCTGCGCGGCCCTCTCCCCGGAGGCTGATGCGCTGCTCGATCCGTGGTCGAGCGACGTGGCGCAGGCGCGCTTCCTCGCCCGCTTTGACGCCCTGGTCGGACCGGAGGAGGTCGCCTGATGCCGTACCTTCGGGTCTGCCCCCTGTCACGGTTGCCGGAGACGCTCGAGGGGTCCGGCGCCCGGCATCTGATGACCCTGATGAAGGTCGGAACCGCGATTTCCCGGCCCGCCGGCATCGCGGAGGGACGCCACTGCGTCGTCGAGGTCAGCGACATCGTCGTGCCGATGGACGGACACGTGACGCCCGGTGACGGGCATGTGGCCGCGATCCTCGCTTTCGCCGAAGCTTGGGATCGGAAGGAGCCCCTGCTGATCCACTGCTATGCGGGGATCAGCCGCTCGACCGCGGCGGCCTACATCGCGGCCTGTGCGCTGGCGCCCGAGCGCGCCGAGGCCGAGATCGCCCGCGCCCTGCGGATCGCCTCGCCCTCGGCGACGCCGAATGCGCTCTTCGTGTCGATCGCCGATCGTCTGCTCGGCCGTGACGGGCGCATGGTCGCGGCCATCGCGGAGATCGGGCGCGGAGCCGATGCGTTCGAGGGCGAGCCATTCAGCTTGAACCTGAAGTCGAATGTCCGGATATGACTCTAAGGCACTGAGGAGGTGACAAAAATATTTTCTGGTTGGTGTCGCATCTCGGGGCCTTTGCGGGCTTGTACGGGAGTGTGGCGCAAAGGCCGCCCGGCCCATGAAACGAAGCCGGATTCCTGGGATCGGGTTGCCGGCTTCGGGGCGACCGGCTTAGACCGACAGAATCAAGGGGTATTTTAGGATGAGTGTCACGCGACCCGCCGTTGCGTCGACGGCCAGTGCCGGTGAGCCGGCCCTCGACCTGCCGTTCGAGAAAGCCTTGGAGCAACTCGAGGATATCGTGCGTCGCTTGGAAAAGGGTGATGTGCCGCTCGACGAATCCGTGGCGATCTACGAACGCGGCGAGGCGCTGAAGCGCCACTGCGAGGGCCTTCTGCAGAAGGCCGAGGCCCGCATTCAGAAGATCACCCTCGGAGCCGACGGCCAGGCGGCCGGCGTCGCACCGCTTGATGTCGACTAGCTTAGGGCAAGTCGATCTTCTTCATTGGCGCCAAGCAATTGCGCGCATGTTTTCCCTCCGGACGTGAGGTTGGTTCGGTGTCACGGCAAGAAACCACGGGCGAAACCTCGCCAGCGTCCTCCGCGTCCGCGTCGGGGCTGTCGGAGGGTCCGTCGATTCTGGACGGTCTGTCCGAGCCAGCGGCCCTGCGGCTTTTGCCGGAGAGCCAGCTGCAGGCGGTGGCCGATGCGGTCCGCACCGAGATGATCGACGCCGCACCGAGATGATCGACG
>NZ_LMNL01000010.1 GCF_001422985.1 Methylobacterium sp. Leaf117 | reverse complement strand
GCATCGCCACCCGCTACGACAAGCTGGCCCGAAACTACGCCTCGGCCGTCGCACTCGCTGCCGTCATCGCCTTCTGGTGCTGATCGAGTCCAGACCCTAGAAAGCCGAAATCCCGCGCTTGCGGGACGGAACGCCAAGCCCGCCGCCATCGGGAACGGCTGCCCGTGTCGTCGGTTCGGACGTCACCGGGACAGCCTGAGCAACAGGGGCTGTTGCGGCGGCTGCGGAAGGAACCTTGCCGACGCGCTCGATGCGGACCCCGACATAGTCGCCCCGCCGCCAAGCGACCCGGACGAGGCACAGAAAATCCCGGCCGATGATCCGCAGCATGAAGACCGGTGGAAGGTCCTGCTTGGCCCCGATGCAGATCCGGGCGCCGGATTTCGAGACGTCCTTGACGGTGCAGGGAATCTCGGTCCCGTCCCGGAACCGGATGGTGGCGATCCAATTGGTCGGGCTGCGCTCCTCGCGGCGCGGTACCGGCGCGTCCTGAGCCTGCTCCGAATGCTCCATGTCGGTCGTCAAAGCCCCATCTCCGCGATCGGCTCGCGCTCGAATTCTATAGGGCCGAGACTCTTTACAGATGGATAGTGTTTCTCGGGCAAGGCCGGTTTGACTGCGCGGGAAACGGCTCTCCCTTCACGTTTTCGCGAAACCCGGGATCGAAAGGCTTGACGATGGTCATTCGCAGCGGGCGAGCGTCCCGGCCTTTCGAAGTGCAAGTGACCGACGGATCTGGTTTCCCTGATCGCCCAATCGAGCGCTACAAGCGCGGAGATGCGGCGGAAGCGCCCCGGAAGCCTTGCCTTGCCGGCGCGAATCCTGATAAGGCAACCGCCTTTCCGCGATGCATCGACACATCGCCGAGGCCGCCGTCAGGTGCCTCGTTCCCGAGACCCTATGGACAGGCGGCGGGCTGATCGCTCGACCGACGTGAGACCGATGAAGATTCGCAACTCCCTCAAGTCCCTCCGCGGCCGTCATCGCGACAACCAGATCGTGCGTCGCAAGGGCCGTGTCTACATCATCAACAAGACGCAGAAGCGCTTCAAGGCCCGTCAGGGCTGAAGGGTTTGCTGCCGCCCCCGAGGGGACGCGGCAAGCGCGCACGTTGACGTGGCGATGCGAGGCGAGGAAGCTTCGCCCATGTCGCCACACGATCCCGCCCGACCCTGCCTGAGAGCCGCGCTTGTCGCGGCTTTCTGCGTTCTCTCCGTGCCGCTCGTCCGGGCGGCTCCGGTCCGGGAGGCGGCGAAGCCGGAGAAGAGCCAGCCGCTTTCCCTGGACGACCTCTATGCTCGCCTGAAGGCCGCCGGCGACGATGCCGAGGCCAAGGGCGTCGCCCGCCTGATCGAGCAGCGGCTGGGCCGGTCCGGCAGCGCCACTGCCGACCTTCTCACGGAGCGGGCCCGGCAGGCGATGTCCGGCCAGGATCTTCCGCTGGCGATCGAGCTGATGGACCGGGCGACGACCCTGGAGCCCGGCTGGTCCGAGGGCTGGAATCGGCGCGCGACAGTGTTCTGGATGCTGTCCGATCCGTCGGCGGCCATCGCCGACCTCCAGCGTACGCTCGTTCTGGAGCCGCGCCACTTCGAGGCCTGGGCGGCCCTGGGGCGGATCTACCAGAGCCTCGACGACAAGGGCCGTGCCCTGGAGGCATTCCGGCGGGCATCGGCCCTTTATCCCCGCATGGACCGGCTCCAGACCGCCATCGACCGCTTGGCGCCCGACGTCGACGGTCGCGACCTGTAGCCCCCATGTTCCTCCTCAAGCTGATCGCCGGTCTCCTGGCCGGCGGCCTCGTGCTGGCGCTGATCGCGGCCGGCATCACCCTGCTGATCTCGGCGCGCATCGATGCGCGCTATCCGCCGGCTGGCCCCTTCGTGGCGGTGACGGGCGGCCGCATCGCCACGATCCAGGCCGGCCCGAATCCCTCGACGCGGGGCACCGTGGTGCTGCTGCACGGGGCCTCGGCCAATGCGGCCGATCCGATGACAGATCTCGGCCGGCGCCTCGCCGCCGAGGGGTTCCGGGTGGTGGCCCTCGACCGGCCGGGCTTCGGCTGGAGCGACCGCCCCGGCGGCAGCGCCCTGGCGACGCCGCGGGCCCAGGCCGCCGTGATCGCGGAGGCGCTGGCGAATCTCGGCATCGGCCCCGCCCTCGTGCTCGGCCATTCCTGGTCCGGAGCGCTGGCGACCGCACTGGCCCTCGATCATCCGGATCGCGTTTCGGGGCTCGTCCTGGTGTCGCCGGCGGTGATGCCGCTGCCCGAAATGGGGCCGATCCCCTGGTACTACCGCCTTGCCCTGGTCCCGCCGGTGACGTGGCTGCTGAGCCGGACCGTCGCCACGCCGGTCGGTCTCTATTACCTGGGACCGGCCGGGCAATCGGTGTTCAAGCCGCAGAGCGCGCCGCCGGGCTACCTGGAGGCCAGCCGCGCCGCCCTCGTCCTGCGACCGGCGACGATGCTGGCCAATGTCCAGGACCTGATGGCGCTGCCGGCCGCGCTCCAGCAGCAGAGCGCCGCCTACGGGCGCATCGCGGTACCGACCGTGATCGTCACCGGCGACCGCGACGCCATCGTCCCGGCCGAGCGGCATGCCCGTCCGCTGGCCAGGCTCATCCCGGGCGCACGGCTCGTGGAGCTGGCCGGCATCGGCCATATGGTCCACGCGGTGGCGACGCAGGCGGTCGTCGACGAGGTGGTCCGCCTGTCCGAATCCGTCACCACTCACTGAGCCGCGCCGCCGCAACGAACCGGCGGCGCGGCTCCGTCATGAACCTCACGCCTTGGCGGCGTGCTCGCGGGTCACGAAGGCGATACGCACCAGATTGGTGGCGCCCGGCGTCCCGAACGGCACGCCCGCCACCACGATGATGCGGCCGCCGATCTCGGCGAAGTTTTCGCGCACCGCGAACTTGGCGGCGCGGAACGCCATGTCGTCCACGTCGCTGGCGTCCTTGGTGACGATCGGGTGCGTGCCCCAGCACAAAGCGAGGCGCCGGGCCGTCTCGCGCTTCGGGGTCAGCGCGATGATCGTCGCGTTGGGCCGCGAGCGGGCGAGACGCAGGGCGGTCGAGCCGGAATGCGTCCAGGCCATGATCGCCGTAAGGTTGAGGGCGTCGACCATCTGGTGCGCCGCCGCCGCGATCGCGTCCGAGGCGGTGGCGTCGGGCTCCGAGCGCTGGGCCGTCAGGATGGTCCAGTACAGGGCGTCGCGCTCGACCTGCTCGGCGATCCGGCTCATCATCGAGATCGCCTCGATGGGGAACGAACCCGATGCGCTCTCGGCCGAGAGCATCACCGCGTCGGCTCCCTCGTAGACGGCGGTGGCGACGTCCGAGACCTCGGCGCGGGTCGGCACCGGGGCGGTGATCATCGATTCGAGCATCTGGGTCGCGACCACGACCGGCTTGCCCATGCGGCGCGAGGCGCGGGTGATGCGCTTCTGCACGCCGGGCACCTGCTCCAGGGGCATCTCGACGCCGAGATCGCCGCGCGCCACCATCAGGCCGTCGGAGATCTCGATGATCTCCTCGAGCCGGGTCAGGGCCTGCGGCTTCTCGATCTTGGCCATGATGAGCGCCCGGCCGGCCGCGACCTTCTTCACCTCGGCCACGTCCTCGGGGCGCTGCACGAACGAGACGGCGATCCAGTCGGCGCCCGCCGCGAGGCCGGCCTCGAGGTCGCCGCGGTCCTTCTCGGTCATGGCGGCGACCGGGATCACGGTGTCGGGGAGAGAGACGCCCTTGCGATTCGAGATCCGGCCGCCGACCTCGACGCGGGTCACGGCGCGGCCCTCGGACACCTCCGTCACGGTCAGCCGCAGCTTGCCGTCGTCGATGATGACCACGTGGCCCGGCTCCAGGGCGGAGAGGATCTCCGGATGGGGCAGGAACACCCGCGACACGTCGCCGGGGGTCGGGTCGCTGTCGAGCACGAAGGTGGCGCCGTTCGCCAGCATCGCCGCACCCTCGGCGAAGGCCGCCACGCGCAGCTTCGGTCCCTGGAGATCGACCAGGATCGCAATCGGGTGCTTCAACTCCCGCTCGATCGTGCGGATCACCTCGATCTTCTCGGGCAGCTTTTCCCGGGGCAGATGGCTCATGTTGAGGCGGAAGACGTCCGCGCCGGCGCGAAACAGCTTCTCGATCATCTCCGGCGTATCGGAGGCGGGACCCAGGGTCGCGATGATCTTGGTGCGGCGTGAGCGTTTCACTGTGGTCTCCATCCCCGAAATCAGGCCTCGCCGGTTTCAGACGACCGGCGTTGAGCGAAGGGCCACAAGCACCGATGGGGCCGGCGCGTCAAGAACGCCGGGCCGCCCCCGACCCCCGTCCAGGGGGTCGCGATGCGCTGCCGGCATGCGCGCGCGGCCCCGCCGCCGATCCCGGCGCGGGGTTTCACCGACGCGGGAGACGCGGGACGCCGCGAAACCACGAAGGGAAAACGAAGCCGGTCTCCCGGCGTCCCTGGGCGCGGCCCCGAAGGGTCGAACCTGTCACGTCACGGCGTCCTCTACGGCGTCGGCGACTCGGCTTATGGCGGCCCTCCTCCACGGTCCGTCGCCCCCTATTGGAAGGCGGCGGCCCCTGGCGGCCGGCTGATCATGGCCCACGGCCCCGTACCCGCCTCGTAGTGGGCGGGTCGTCCGTTGTCTGGAGGTGCCCCAGGTTTGCGGGTCCGGCCTGAAGAGGCCCAACCCGCGCCGAGACACCCTGCGTCGCGCGGCGCTGCCCGGGGCGATGGCGAAACCGGGCCATCGGCGCGGGCGCCGTCTCGTCCTCCCAAACCCCTCGACCCGGTCCGCCGAAGGGCCTCCCGTCGGGGGGAGGCGAGTGGCGGCAGGAAAGCACGAAATAGGAATATTGTCAATGTTTTTGTGGATGGGCATTCGACGTTCTGCGCGGCCCTCCGCGCCAGGATTCACGACAGCCGGACTGCGGAAACGAGGACTTCGACGCGCGGTCTTGCCGGAACGGACCGGGATGGTATCGGACTTCAGGTCCCGACATCCACCGCACGGCTGCAAGATTCGGCATCGTTTCGGCCTCGTCCGTCCCAGTATCGGCGTGGCCCAGACCCGCCGGCTTTTTACGAAAGCCACGCCGCGTCGGCGGAGCTATGAATTCGGCTCAGAATGACCAGTGGATTTTGAATGCGGCGCTTTGCTCATGATCCTTCGAGCATATCAGCCCAATAATCAGGCACGGCAGCGATCGGCTGCCAAAATATTCACAGCAGCGACAATTGCCACCTCAACGGGCACATGCAACCTTCGCGCAAGGCGTTTCGGCCGATGCCGTCGTCGATAACTCGAACTCGCGCTTTGCCGACTGAAATCTTCAGTCCTGACCGATCGCGAGCACTTCGCGGACTCTTGCAGCGAAAGGTTTCAGGATGGATTACGATACCATGCGGCGCGCGACCGCCGAGTTCTTCGGCACCTTCTGGCTCACCTTCGGCGGCTGTGGCGCCGCCGTTCTGTCGGCTGCTTTTCCGGAACTCGGCATCGGCTTCCTCGGGGTGGCCTTCGCCTTCGGCCTCACCGTGCTGACCATGGCCTATGCGGTCGGGCACATCTCGGGCGGGCACTTCAACCCGGCCGTGACCCTCGGACTCTGGTCGGCCCACCGCTGCGCGAACCGGCACGTGCTGCCCTATATCATCGCCCAGGTGATCGGCGCCGTCGTCGCGGCCGGCGTCCTCTACGTGATCGCGTCGGGCAAGGCCGGCTGGGTCCCGAACGGGTTCGCGTCGAACGGCTACGGTGATCTCAGCCCCGGCAAGTACGGTCTCGCGGCCTGCCTGATCATCGAATTCCTGACGACGTTCTTCTTCCTCTTCATCATCGTCGGCACGACCTCGAAGGGCGCCGCCACTGGCTTTGCCGGCATCCCCATCGGGTTTGCTCTCGTCCTCATCCACCTGATTTCAATCCCGGTGACCAACACCTCGGTCAACCCGGCTCGCAGCACCGGACCCGCGCTGTTCGCGGGCGGCGAGGCCGTGATGCAGTTGTGGCTGTTCTGGCTCGCGCCGATCGCAGGCGCGATCGCGGCCGGCGCCATGGCCCGGTGGCTGTATGAGCCCGCCGACACCGTCAACACGACCGTCGTCGAGAAGCGGGCGACAGCCTGAGGGCGAACCATGGCGCGCGAGCCCTGAGCCGGCCCGCGAGCCGGTGAGAACGATCCCCCGGCCCGGCCGAACCTGACAGGGTGGGGCCGGACGTGGCCTCATCGCCACCAGGAGGGCGCAGGTGGCCCGAGCCGCGACGTCCGCTCCGGGGGCTCGCCGTCCCGACACGGGCTTTGGCCGCCTGTCACGGCGTCGGCGTCACCGGCTGGTTGGGGTCGGTGAGCTGGATGGTCCAGCTTTTCTGCTCGCCGGTGTCGACCTCGTAGAAGCCGTTGCGGTCGAGACCCCGGGCGAGACAATCCTCGACGCCGCGGATCGTGAACTCACGGTCCTTGGTGCACATCAGCGAGCGGCCGCTCCACTCGCCGCCGCGCGTGTAGTCGACCGCGTAGACGTAGTAGAACCGCGCCGCGAGGGCTCCCTTCACAAGCGTCTCGCAGACCTTGGGCGCGACGTCCCACCAGCCCTCCGTCACCCAGCCCTGCGGGTCGCGGTAGCCGAGCGCGATCCCGACCTTGCTGGCGGTCTGGTTGCACATGCGCAGGTCGGCGCGGGCCGGCACCGGCACGAGGATCGCCGCAAGGCACGTGACGGCGACCGTGCCAGCGACCGCGCGGGCGAGCCGGGCCAGCTGTCCGCCGCGTTGGTCGCCGTTTCCAGCCCGAAGCGCGGCAACCCAGGGCAGGACCCCGCCGGACGACGCCGCGACGCCGCTCCCTCTCCTGGAAGGAGAGGGCTGGGGTGAGGCGTGGGTCGTGTCCGGAGAATCCATACGCCTCACCCTGCCCGTTTCCGTCCAGGAGAGGGGACCCGAGGTGACCGTGGACCCATCGAAGACCCGGGACCGCCCGCCGGCGCACCTAGCCAACGAGGATGATGCGGCAATCGTTGACATTGGTGCGTGTCGGACCCGGCTGAACGAGGTCGCCGATGGTGGCGAAGAACTTCGTCGAATCGTTGTCGGCCAGCATCGCGGCGGGATCGAGCCCGGCGGCGCGGGCGCGGGCCAGCGTGGTCGGGTCGACCAGGCCGCCGGCCGGATCGGTCGCCTCGCCACGGCCGCCATCGGTGCCGTCGGTGTCGGCGGCGATGCCGAGGATGCCGGGGGCGCCGTCGAGCGCCAGGGCGAGCGCCAGGGCGTATTCCTGGTTCGGGCCGCCATGGCCTTCGCCCTTGATCGTGACCGTCAGCTCGCCGCCCGAGATGATGGCGACCTTGCGCCCGGCCGCCGCCATCTCGCGGGCCATGCCGGCGTGCTCGGCCGCGACCTCGCGGGCCTCGCCCTCGACGTCGGGTCCGAGCATCACCGGCTCGTAGCCGGCCGCGGACGCGGCAGCCGCCGCGGCCTCCAGGGCGTCGATCGGCCGGGCGATGATGCGGTACTCGGCCCGGGCGAAGGCGGGGTCGCCGGCCTTCGGTGTCTCGTTGGCGGGATCGTTGAGGAGCGCCTTGGCGGTCTCCGGCAGGGGGATGCCGCGCCGCTCGCAGATCGCGCGGGCATCGGCCAGAGTGGACGGGTCGGGTACGGTCGGGCCGGAGGCGATCACCGCCGGGTCGTCGTGCGGCACGTCGGAGACGGCGAGCGTCAGGATCGAGCGGGCGTTGCGCGCCATCATGGCGAGCCGGCCGCCCTTGATCCGCGACAGGTGCTTGCGCACGCAATTGATCTCGTTGATCGGCGCGCCCGAGCGCAGCAGGGCCTTGGTGATGGCCTGCTTCTCGGTGAGCGTCAGGTCGCCGGCCGGGGCGATCCAGTTGGCCGAGCCGCCGCCCGAGAGCAGCACCAGCACGTCGTCGTCCGGCCCCGCGTCGGCGGCGATCTTCAGGGTGTCGATGGTGGCGTCGATGCCGGCCTGGTCCGGCACCGGGTGTCCGGCTTCGACCATGCGAATCATCGGCGCCTCCTCGCCGTAGCCGTGGCGGGCGACCGCGAGGCCGACGATGCGGCTCGGATCGACGCCGTGCTCCTCCCGGTAGAACCGGCTCGCGACGGCCGCCATGCTGCCGCCGGCCTTGCCGGCACCCAGGATGATGAGGCGGCCCTGGCCGGGCGCCGGCAGGTGCGGCACGAGGCAGCGCGCCGGGTGGGCGGCGGCGATCGCCTCGTCGAGGCAATGCAGGAGCAGGGCGCGGGCGGTCTCGGTCGAATTGGAGTCGGTCGAGTTGGAGTCGGTCGAGTTGGAGTCGGTCATGGCGTTTCCGTATTCCGGTGGTCGATCGCGAAGGCGGCCCGGTGGTTGTCCTCCGGATTGTTGTGCCCCCGGCATGGTGCCGGATTGTTGCCGTCGCGGCGCGATCCGCGATACGTGCTGTGCCCGACGCTCGCCGCCTCGGCAAGCCACGCATGACGGGTAAGCCGTGCGTGACGGCGCATCCCCCGCGATGCGGCCGGGGCCTTGCTTCCTGCCGGCGAAACCGGTGCCGTTCGTTCCAACGCCGCCGCCCGCGCTCAACCGGACCCTGCCTTCCCATGCAGCCACCGCATCCCGTCGAGACCATCCCGGGCGATCCCGCCCGGGGCCTGCTCCTGATCTGCGACCATGCCTCCAACCACGTTCCGGCCGACCTCGACCAGCTCGGGGTGCCGGAGCACGAATTCGCCCGCCACATCGCCTACGACATCGGCGCCGCCGCAGTGACGCGCCGGCTGGCGGCGGATCTCGGCGTGCCGGCGATCCTGACCCGGTTCTCGCGCCTGATCATCGATCCGAACCGGGGCCGGGCCGACCCGACCCTGGTGATGCGCCTCTCCGACGGGGCGGTGGTGCCGGGCAATGCCCGCATCGACGAGGACGGCAAGGCCGAGCGCATCCGGCGCTTCTACGCGCCCTTCGACGAAGCGATCGACGCCGGCATCGCCGAGGCCGAGGCCACCGGCAGGCGCCCGGCCATCGTCACCATCCACAGCTTCACGCCCTATTGGCGCGGCGTGCCCCGGCCCTGGGAGGTCGGCATCCTGTGGGACCGGGACGACCGCATGAGCGCGCCCCTGATCGCGGGCCTGCGCGCCGATCCGGCGGGGCTGACGGTGGGCGACAACGAGCCCTATGGCGGCGGCCTGCCCGGCGACACCATCGACCGTCACGCCATGGCGCGCGGGCTGCCGAACGCCCTGGTGGAGATCCGCCAGGATCTCATCGTCGGCGAGGCGGGACAGGCCGAATGGGCGTCCCGCTTCGCGCGCCTGCTCCGGCCGATGCTGCCGATCGCCGCTTGACGGCGGGGCCGGGCCGCCCGACCTCAAGCCGACAAACGGAGACACCGCACCATGACCGAGATCGACGCCGCCACCCGCACCGAACTCGAGGCCGCCGTGTTCCGGCGCCTCGTGGCCCATCTGCAGGCCCGGACCGACGTGCAGAACATCGACCTGATGAACATGGCCGGGTTCTGCCGCAACTGCCTGTCGAACTGGCTCAAGGACGCGGCCGAGGCCAAGGACCTGCCGATGAGCAAGGACGAGAGCCGGGAGGCGGTCTACGGCATGCCGTTCGCCGAGTGGAAGCGGCTGTACCAGTCGGACGCGTCCCCGGAGCAACAGGCGGCCTTCGCCAAGGCGGCGGCCGAGCCGCACTAAGGTCCCGGTAAGCTTGACGGCTTATCGAGGCGGTTCCGGCGCCCCGCACCGCGCCTCGCATGTCAGGGACTTGAAACCACCATGGCCGCATCCGCCGCACCCGCCGTCGACGCCTCCTCCGTCGCCGCCGACCAGCTGAAGAGCTTCATCGAGCGCATCGAGCGCCTCGAGGAGGAGAAGGCCGGCCTCGCCTCCGATATCAAGGACGTCTACGCCGAGGCCAAGGGCACCGGCTTCGACACCAAGGCCCTGCGCAAGATCATCTCCCTGCGCAAGAAGGACCATGCCGAGCGCCAGGAGGAAGAGGCGATCCTGGAGCTGTACATGCAGGCGCTCGGGATGGTCTGAGCCGGGACCGTCAGCGGAACAGGCGCAGACCGGCGCCGAGCAGCCCCAGCCCCGCGATCAGGAGCGTGCCGCCGGCCCATTCGAGGGCGACCCGGCGGCGCGGGTAACTTTGCGCGACCAGCGCGAGGACGATCCCCGCCAGCAGGCACGTCGCGCTGATCGAAAACATCACGATCCCTGGTCCTCCGCACCGCCTGCAACGCCATCTCGCGAAAGACGGTTGCCAAATCCTCCCGATCTGAGGGATTCACACCTTGTCCCGAGCCAGCGGGGCGGCGTCATACACCATATGGGTGATGCGGGGGCGTTCCCCCCGTCCGGAAACTACGTATAGCGCCGGATCTCTCCAATTCTGCGCGGCGCTGGAGCCCGATAAAACGCAGTCGTTCGGATCAAGACTTGTCGAAGCGCCAAGCGCTGCTTCATCCGCGCGAGGCTGGCGGACTCGAGATCAGGAACGGTCAGGACACGGGTCCGACGCCCAAGGTCCGGCGTCGATGCCGTTGCTCACGTCCATCGCGGCATGTCCGGCCGCCATCAGGACAGGTCGCCTCGCCGAGACGGATACACACGGGGATCGCCCGTATTGCCACCGGATAACACCAGAACGGCATGGCGTAAGACTGTCCGGCGCCGGCCAAGGCACGCGGCGCCGACCGTTCCACATGCCCGGGCGGGACAGGGACGGAGCGAACACCGCCCGTCCCGATCGTCCGATCGCGGACCGGACCCGGTCAGCGGGTGCCGGGAACGCCTCGGGTCGAGGACCCGGTGAAGCGGGTCGCGGCGAGGTCGTCGCCGGGGCTGCGAACCGAGAAGCGGGTGGCGACACCGGCCGGCCGCGCCACGACCGCACCGGGCGCGCCGTCGAGCTTGGCCTTCGCGTTCGCGAGCCTGACCGGCGCCGCGCGGCTGGCGGGCTCCGCGTCGGAAGCGGCAGCCGCGAACAGGGCGCGAAGTTGGGTGCGCGAATCGGCGTTGGCCGGCACCGGGATTGCCGCGGAGCGGCTCGGCGTGGACGAGGACGGCAGGTTGGCCATCCCGACGGCACCGAGGCTCGCCACCTGGACGGCCGGCCGCGACGGCGGCAGCGGCATGGTCAAGGCCGCGGTGACGGCTGCGAACTCCGCCGGACGCCGGGGCGGCAGGGGCAGGACGATAGTGGCCTTCGCGGGTTCGGAGGCAGCCGCATTCGGCGCTTCGGCGGTCAGCAGGCTCTGGGCGTCGCGTCCGTCGCGACGGAGGAGGGCGCCGTTGAGGGTCTCGTCGGCGGCGGGCGCCGCGTAGGCGAGGGCGGCGCGAGCGCCGACCGCATCCTCGGGGTCGGCGCTCGCGACGACGACGGGGGAGGGCTTCGCCCTCATTCGCTCGGACGTCCGGTCGGAGGCCTTGGCGGCAACCTGGACCGGCGGCGCGGTCTCCTGCGTGCGGCCACCGCCGAACAGGCTGGCGAAGAAGCCCTTGATGCTCGGGCCGTCATCCTCGTCCATCTGCGCCACTTCGGTGACGCCGAGCACGGTGCCGCCCCGCTGCAGGATTTCGGCCCGCGCCATCTCGTAGCCGGGGAGGGGGCGATTGTCGCTCGGCAGGTGGACGGTCTTGCCATCCGGAAACAGCCGGGCCAGCTGATCGTGGGTCATGCGCGGCCAGGACCGGACCGAGCCGACGTCGAGATGGACGAAGGGAGAGCCGGAGCGCGGATACCAGCCGACGCCGCCGCGCTGCATCCGCATGCCAATGGCGCGGATCTGATCGATCGACACGTCCGGCAGGTAGAAATCCATGGCCTTGCCGAGCATGTGCTGGCTGTACTCGGCCACCATCTTCGAACGCCGCCGCAGCATCGCGTTGGTGCCGGGTGAGCGATAGGCCGACACGACGTTGATCGGCTCCTGCGAGCCCACCGAACGATAGGCCTCCCACACCGTGTCGAAGAGGCGCGGGTCCATCTTGGTCGGCTCTTCCATGCGCCAGTCGCGCAGAAGCCAGTTCAACTGCTCCAGGGCGGCGCGGTCGTAGCGGCCATCCCGTTTGAAGGTGACGGTCAGGCTTTCCTTCGTGTGGGTGTGATAGATCGAGAGGGTCCGGGTGTCGCCGTTGGCCACGGCATCCTGGGTACCACGGGTTCCGCCGACCACCGCGAGGCCGATGCCGGCCGCGATGACCGCGAGGCGCCGGAGACGCGCCGGAGCGGGGAAGCGTCGACGCGTGGTCCGACCGTGTCGCAGAAGCTTACCCACCGTTGTCTCACCCTCTCCCGATCGCATGCGGGGCACGGATCATGGTGAACGCAAGGTTGCCGAAAACCGTAAACGTCCGGTTATCGGGTCCTCGACGCGTCGTCGGTTCAGGCGTTAACGGCTAGGTCTCAACCGTGGCGAAATCGTGCCCGGCTGTGCGCAGACGCACACCCAGGCTTATGGTCCTGTCGTCGAGACTATTCGCCCGCGATGGGAATGACGTCGCCAAGATGTCGGCCGGTCGAAACGGTGCCGGCGCGGTCGATGAAACCCCGCTTCAGCATCGTCCCCGGCGCGTCGGGCCTACCACCAGCTGTTCAGGGGCCGGCCCGGACGCGGCGTCCACAGGTCGGGCTCGCCGAAATCGCCCGGAGCGCGGCCGGGATTCCCCCGCGCGGCCGATCCCGTCTCCGAGTTGACCTCGCGGACGCGCTGGCGCCGCACCTCGGCCATCGGCTTCGGGGCGCCCGTGAGGGCGGGACCGGTCCGGCCGGTCACGGTCGGCTTCTGAGTGCCGCGACGTGCCTGATCCGGGCTCTTGCCCTCCTTCGCCTTGGCGACCAGGAGGCTGCCGGGGCTGAGGCCGAGGGCGATCTTCATGCGCGCATCGTAGCCGTAGAGATCCGGCAGGGTGCGCAGGCTCCCGGTCTCGTCCACCGATGCGGTGAAGTAGGCGAGGTGCACGGGCAGCTTCTCGGGCAGGCGGATCTGGCGCTCGCCCTTGCCGATGAGCTTCTTCAGGCGCTCGCTCGACCAGGCCTCGGGCAGGACCGCATCGGCGAAGCGGAAGGGGTCGTCGACGCGCACGCAGCCATGGCTGAGGGCGCGCTGGGACGACGAAAACAGGCTGCGGTTCGGTGTGTCGTGCAGGTAGACCGCATGGTTGTTCGGGAACATGAACTTGATGAACCCGAGGGCATTGCGCTCGCCCGGCGGCTGGCGCACCGAGACGTTGCCGTTGCGATAGACCACCTCGTAGCCGCGCCGCGCCGCGTAGTTCGGATCGCGGGCGAGCCCGGGCAGGAACTCGTTCTTCAGGATCGAGGGCGGCACGTTCCAGGACGGATTGACCACCGCGTATTCCATCATCCCGGAAAAGATCGGCGTCGGCGATTCCGTCTTGCCGACGATGACCCGCGCCTCATCCCGCTGCCGGCCGTCCCGGATCACCCGCAGGCGGAACTCGGGGATGTTGACCAGGACGTAGTCGCGGCCGAGGTCGGAGGGCAGCCAGCGCCAGCGCTCCATGTTGACGATCAGCGCGGCCTCGCCGGCATCGGGCCGGGCGGCGGAGTCCGGCCGGGCGAGCGCCGCCACGGTCTGCGGCGTCAGATGGCCGTTGGGCGCCAGTCCGCGGGCGCGCTGGAAACCCGTGACGGCGGCGACCACCCGGGCATCGTAGGTCTGCGGATCGCCGGGACCGGCATCGAGGGTGCCGGCGGTCCGTGTCTCCAGGCCGAAGCGGGTGCGCAGGGCCGGCACCCGCGGATCGCTCATGCCGAGCTTCAGCACGGGACCGGGCGGCAGCTGGACGCTGGGGGCGGCCGGGGTCTCACCGTGCCCGCGCAGGATCGCCAGCCGCGCCTTGAGGGCGAGGTAGCCGGGCTGAGCCGGATTGTAGCCCTGCAGCAGCGCGCCGGCCTGGGCTCCCGCGGAGGCGATGCGGCCGAGGACCGCGTCGGGGGCGGGCAGGTCGAGGGTCGGGGTGATCAGCCGGGACAGGCTGGCGAGGTGGATGCGGCCGCCGCGCGCGTCGCGGGCGTAGAGCACCACCGCGGCCGACAGCTTCAGGTCGGCCTCGGCGATCTGTGCCTCGGTGGCGCCCTGCGTGCCGAGGACCGGCACCGGGTAGGCCGAGGAGGTGAGGCCGTCCTCGCCGGCGGCGGCGAGGCGGGCGGCGGCGGATTTGGCCGCCGGGGTCAGGGCGCCGTCGACGATCCAGACCGGCTTGAAGGCGCCCAGTGCGTAGAAGGCCTGGATGGCCTCGCGCTCCTTCGTGGAGAGGCGTGGCAGAAGCGGTGCCGGATCGAGGAGCCGTGCGGCGACGGCCGCCCCCTGGGGATCGGCGGGGAGGGGCGGCGGCGCCTCGGCGACCGGTGCGGACGCGGCTGCGTCGGGTGCGGATCCTGTCGATGTGGCCGCAGCACCCGCCTGCGGCGCGGCCGGCTCGACCGCCGGGGCGGCCGCATCGACGGAGACGCTTTTCACGACGGGCGCGACGGCTGCTTCGGGCGATTTGGCCTGGGCCGCTTCGGCCGATTTGGCCTGAGCCGTCACCTCGTCGGAGGGCAGGGTCTGGGCCTGGGTCTGAGCCTGGGCCGTATAGCCGATGCAGCCCGCCAGCAGGGCGGACAGCGCAACGGAGGCGGAGCGCGAAACGCCCATGATGGCAACTCCTCAGGACCGACCCGGCAGGCCGATCGGATTAGGACAATCGGGCCAAGCGGGCGCGTGTGCAAATGCACCTGCGCCGTTGGGCCGTCCCGGGGCGATACGGGTGCGTCGACCCGCACGCCATGTCGAGACCCCGGCTTAAGACCGCATCGTGCGGTCTCAAGCCGAGATTTCGGAGCAAGACCTCAGGCCGCGGCCTCGTCGGCCTTGTCGCCGTCCTCGAGGCCGAGGTCCTTGAGCTTGCGATAGAGGGTGGATCGGCCGATTCCGAGGCGGCGCGACACCTCGGACATGCGGCCGCGGTAATATTGCAGCGCGAACCGGATGATCTCCGCTTCCAGCCCTTCCATGGTCTTCATCTCGCCGGTCTCCTCGGCGACGAGGCTCATGGCGTGCGGATCGCGGACCTCGACCCGAACGATCTCGCGCACCGGTTCCGGGGCGCCGTGCTGCACCATCGGCTGCAGCGGAGCGGCGGGAATCCGGACGTCGAAGCCTTCGACCTGTGCGGCGATCTGCGGAAATTCCGACACCGTCAGCTCGTCGCCATCGGCCAGCACCACCGCCCGGAACAGCGCATTCTCCAACTGGCGGACATTGCCGGGCCAACCGTAACGGGTGAGCAGCGCCATCGCCTCGGGGGTGATGGCCCGGACGCGCTTGCCCTCTTCGGCGGCGAAGCGCGCGCAGAACGAGCGCACCAGATCGGGAATGTCCTCCCGGCGGGCGCGCAGGGGCGGCAGCGTCATGGGGAACACGTTGAGCCGGTAATACAGGTCCTCGCGGAAGCGGCCCTGCTTGACGAGATCGAGCAGCGAGCGGTTCGTCGCCGAGATCAGCCGGATGTCGACGCGCACGCTGCGCTTGCCGCCGACCGGATCGACCTCGCCTTCCTGCAGGGCGCGCAGAAGCTTGACCTGGGCGTCGAGCGGCAGTTCGCCGATCTCGTCGAGGAACAGCGTGCCGCCCGAGGCTTCGACGAACTTGCCGACGTGACGATCGGTGGCGCCGGTGAAGGCGCCCTTCTCGTGGCCGAACAGGGTGGATTCGACGAGGTTGTCGGGGATCGCGCCGCAATTGACGGTGACGAAGGCCTTGCCGCGCCGGTCGCCCGAGCCCTGGATCGCGCGGGCCAGCACTTCCTTGCCGACGCCGGATTCGCCCTCGATCAGGACCGGGATGTTCGATTTGGCCGAGCGCTCGGCGAGCCGGATCACCCGGTCCATGTCGGGGCTGCGCGAGGTCAGGTCCTTGAAGCTGAGGGCGCCGGAGGCGCGCCGGCGCATGCGGCGAACCTCTTCCTCGAGCTGATCGACCTTGAGGGCGTTCTTGATCGAGACCTGCAGCCGCTCGGCACCCGCCGGCTTGACCACGAAATCGACGGCGCCCGCCCGCATCGCCGTCACCACGGCATCGATTGAACCGTTCGAGGTCTGCACGATCACCGGAACGTCGAGGCCGGTCTTGCGCATCTCGGCCATCACCGCGAGGCCGTCGAGGCCGCCCGGCATGACGAGGTCGAGGAGCACCACGTCGATCGGATCGCCGGCGCGCAGGGTTTCGAGACCTTGCTCGCCGCTCTCGGCCACCTTGGCGTTGAAGCCGAGGCGCCGCACCATCGCCTCGGCGAGACGGCGCTGGACGGGATCATCGTCGACGATGAGGACCGTTGTCGACATGGGAGCGCCTCGCGTTTCGCAAGCGGAGGAGAGCGGGCGACACGGGTTCGCCCGGCTGCGCACCGCCGGTTTGTTTCGTTTCGAACCGTAGGGTGACCCAAGACCGTAAAGCCGCGCTTAACGACGATCAGACTTTTCGCGGTGAAGACCAGGGTGGGTGTGACCCTTTGCCGAATCCCCCCGGGAAAGCGCTGCAAGCGGCAGGATTCTCCTCACGCCGGATTGATCGCGCCCGCCGGGCGCTCGATATCAGCGCCTGGCACCGTCGAGTCGCCCAGGTCGTGTCGCGAAGAAAGAAACCATCATGCCGAGCCGAGCCGTCGCCCATGCCAGCCTGTCGGGCATCGTCGCGAATGCGGAAGGGGCCAGCGCGGCGCGGGCCGCCGCCCACGCAGCCGATCTCGGCGTGCTGCCCGAATGGGACCTGACCGACCTCTACGCGGGCATCGACGCCCCCGACTTCACCGCCGATCTCGCCCGCGCGGAGGCCGACTGCGCCCGGTTCTCGGAGCGCTATGCCGGCCGTCTCGCCGCGATGGCCTCCGCCCCCGACGCGTCGGCCCAGCTCGCCGAGGCGGTGGCGGCCTACGAGGGCATCGAGGACCTGCTCGGCCGGCTGATGTCGTTCGCGGGCCTCGTCTATTCCGGCGACACCACCGACGAGCGCCGGGAGAAGTTCTACGGCGACACCCAGGAGCGCCTGACCACGGCCTCCAGCCATCTGCTGTTCTTCGCCCTGGAGCTGAATCGGATTCCGGATGCGGAGATGGACCGGGCGATGGCCGACGGACCGCTGGCGCATTACGCGCCGTGGATCGAGGACCTGCGCCGGGAGAAGCCGTTCCAGCTCGACGACCGCACCGAGAAGCTGTTCCTCGAAAAATCCGTCACCGGCCGCTCGGCCTGGAACCGGCTCTTCGACGGCACGATCGCGTCGCTGCGCTTCCCCGTCCAGGGCGAGCAGCTGACCCTGGAGCCCACCCTCAACAAGCTCCAGGACCCGGACGGCACCGTGCGCAAGGAAGCCGCGGGCGCGCTCAGCGACGTCTTCCGGGCGAACCTGCGCACCTTCACGCTGATCACCAACACGCTGGCCAAGGACAAGGAGATCTCGGACCGCTGGCGCGGCTTCGCCGACGTGGCCGATGCCCGCCACCTGTCGAACCGCGTCGAGCCGGAGGTGGTCGCCGCGATGGTGGAGGCGGTGCAAGCGGCCTATCCGCGCCTGTCGCACCGCTATTATCGCCTGAAGGCCCGGTGGTTCGGCGTCGAGGCGCTGCCGTATTGGGACCGCAATGCGCCGCTGCCGAAGGTGGAACAGCGCACCATCCCGTGGACCGAGGCCCGCGACACCGTGCTGAACGCCTACGGGGCGTTCTCGCCGCGCATGGCCGACATCGCCCGCACCTTCTTCGACCGCAACTGGATCGACGCGCCGACCCGGCCCGGCAAGGCGCCGGGCGCCTTCGCGCACCCGACCGTCCCCTCGGCCCACCCCTACGTGCTGGTCAATTACCAGGGCAAGCCGCGCGACGTGATGACCCTCGCGCACGAGCTCGGGCACGGCGTGCACCAGGTGCTCGCGGGCCCGAACGGCGCCTTGATGGCGCCGACGCCCCTGACCCTGGCTGAGACCGCCAGCGTGTTCGGCGAGATGTTGACCTTCCGCCGCCTGCTCGCGGCGACCTCCAGCGTCTCGCAGCGCCGGGCGATGCTGGCCGCCAAGGTCGAGGACATGATCAACACGGTGGTGCGCCAGATCGCGTTCTACGCCTTCGAGCGCAAGGTCCACCTCGCCCGGGCGCAGGGCGAGCTGACCGCCGAGCAGATCAACGGCCTGTGGATGTCGGTGCAGGCCGAGAGCCTCGGCCCGGCCATCGCCCTGGATTCGGGCTACGAGCCGTTCTGGGCCTACATCCCGCACTTCATCCACTCGCCGTTCTACGTCTACGCCTACGCCTTCGGCGACTGCCTGGTGAACTCGCTCTACGGCGTCTACGCCAAAGCCGAGGACGGTTTCGTCGAGCGCTACTTCGCCCTGCTGTCGGCGGGCGGTGCCAAGCCCTACGGCGAACTCCTCGCCCCGTTCGGCCTGGACGCCCGCGATCCGGGCTTCTGGCAGATCGGCCTGTCGATGATCGAGGGCATGATCGTCGAGCTGGAAGGAATGGAAGACGCCTAACGCCGCTTAGCTCTCGGCGCTTGACGCTGGACGATCTCCGCCTCCCGTTGTACGCTTCGTACAACGGGAGGCGGTTCGCGATGAAGCTTGAAGTCAAGAAGATCGGCAATTCGACCGGGCTGATCCTGCCGAAGGAGCTGATGGCAAAGCTCAACCTGTCCCAGGGCGACTGGCTGTCCGTCAGCGAACATGCCGATGGTTCGATCCGTCTCTCTCCCCTCGACCCGACCTTCGAGAAGGGATTGGAGATCGCCGAGCGCGCGATGAAGACGTATCGGAATGCTCTGACCGAACTCGCCAAATGAGCGAGATCGTCTGGCTAACGAGCGATCTCGTTCAGGCCATCCACGCCCGTCAACTCAGGCTCTTTGGCGGCCCCGGAGGCCTTCGTGACGTAGGCGCACTCGAATCGGCCCTTGGTCGCCCGATCAACAGAGCGGCCTATGGTGAGACGGACCTCGCCGAATTGGCAGCGGCCTACGCATTCGGCATCGCCAAGAACCATCCGTTCATCGACGGGAACAAGCGAGCGGCTTTCCTGTCTCTGATTACGTTTCTCGGCTTGAACGGGATCGATTTCCTCGTCGAGGAAGCACAAGCCGTGGTGATGATCCTCGGCCTCGCCGCCGGCGAGATCGACGAGGCCGGGCTCACCCGCTGGATTCGCGACAACTGGCCGGAGGCGTAAGCGCGGGTCCGCGACCCATGAGCCCGCCGCCCTGGCAAGCGCGGGCGGCGCGCTTATCTCGGGAGGAGCCTCTCCCGACGAGTTGAATGATTCCGATGAGCGAGATCGATCGCGAAGCCAACCGCTTCTCCGCCCGTGCCGGCCGCTATGCCCGCGTCGGGGCCAATGTCGGCGGGGTCGCGGCGCGGATGGCCGGCGCCAAGCTGTTCGGCGGCAAGGAGGCCCCGACCAACGCGGCCGCCCTGGCCCAAGCCCTCGGCGGGCTCAAGGGGCCGATCATGAAGGTGGCCCAACTCCTCGCCACCGTGCCGGATCTGCTGCCGCCGGAATACGCCACCGAACTGCAGAAGCTGCAGGCCGATGCGCCGCCCATGGGCGCGGCCTTCGTCAAGCGCCGGATGATGGCCGAACTCGGGGCCGACTGGCAGTCGCGCTTCCAGGCCTTCGACCTGAAGCCCGCGGCTGCCGCCTCACTGGGCCAAGTCCATCGGGCGACGGCCCTCGACGGCACCCGGCTCGCCTGCAAGCTCCAGTATCCCGACATGCAGTCGGCCGTCGAGGCCGACCTGAAGCAGCTCGAGATCGCCTTCGCCCTGCATCGGCGCATGTCGTCCTGGCTCGACACGCGCGAAATCGCCAAGGAGATCGGTGCCCGCGTGCGCGAGGAGCTCGATTACGAGCGCGAGGCCAAGCACGCCGTGCTGTACGGCAACGTCCTGCGCGACGTCGATGCCGTGCGGGTGCCGCCCATCCACAAGGATCTGTCGACGAAGCGCCTGCTGACGCTGGGCTGGCTCGACGGCGAGCGCATCCTGAACTTCGCCGAGTCGCCGGTGGAGATCCGCAACCGCCTCGCGCGGTCCATGTTCAAGGCCTGGTGGCATCCCTTCAGCCGGGCCGCCGTGATCCACGGCGATCCCCATCTCGGCAACTACACGGTGTTCTCGGAAGGCGGCGAGGCACAGGGTATCAACCTGCTCGATTACGGCTGCGTCCGCATCTTCCATCCGCGCTTCGTCGGCGGCGTGGTGGATCTCTACCGAGGCCTCCTGACCAACGACAATGCCCGTATCGTCCACGCCTATGAAACCTGGGGCTTCAAGAACCTCAACAAGGAACTGGTCGAGATCCTCAACATCTGGGCCCGCTTTATCTATGGCCCGATTCTGGAGGATCGCACACGCACCGTCGCGGACGGCGTGAAGCCGGGCGAATACGGCCGGCGCCAGGCCTTCGAGGTGCATCAGGCGCTCAAGGCCCGCGGTCCTGTCACAATCCCGCAGGAATTCGTCTTCATGGATCGGGCGGCCGTCGGGCTCGGCGCCGTGTTCCTTCACCTGCGCTCGGAGCTGAACTACCACCGGTTGTTCGAAGCCGAGATCGACAAGTTTTCGCTTGCGGAACTCGAGACGCGCCAGGGCGAGGCCCTGACCAAAGCCGGGCTCGGGCTTCCGACTTGAACTGCGACCTGAACTGCGACCTGAATTGATGGTGCAGCGCAAAGGTGCTTGGCCGGCTTGAAAGCGCGGCCATAAAAAGGCGTTCGTGGCGAATGCGGGGCACGCATCTCGATTGCGAGCGACCTTGGCATGCGCTAAATCCCCTTGGAACAAATCAAGATGATACCCAAGGGGACGCCCACAAGATGGCCGATACCAAGACCGTGACCGGCGTGCATTACAGCCCGGCAATGGACGAGAAGACTCACGAGCAGACCTATCGCGGCTTCGTTCGTTTCGTCGAAATCGGCACCGGCGTGGTGCTGTGCTGGGTCCTCGCTCTCGCCATCGGCGGCATTCGCGAAGCGTGGCTGACCGCGATCTTCGGCGTGATCCTGTCCGGCGTCGCCGGCACCGTCGGCGCCCTGGCACCCGCCATCGGTTACAAGGCCCCGGCCGCCGTCGGCATCCTGCTGCTGCTGTACCTCTTCTTCGCCTGAACAACCTTGAATCTCTGACTGACTTTGCGGGTCGCCTTCGGGCCGTCCTTTAAGGAGCACTCCTGCATGCGCATCGCTGTATTGTCCGAAACCGATCCCGCGGAGCCGCGGGTCGCGGCGGTGCCAGAAACGGTCAAGAAATTCATCGGGCTCGGAGCCGACGTGACCGTCCAGTCCGGCGCCGGCCTGAAGGCCGGCGTGCCGGACGCCGACTACGAGGCCGCCGGAGCCTCCGTGGCCGGATCGGCCTCCGAAGCCGCCGGGTCCGCTGACCTCGTGCTCAAGGTGCGTCGTCCCTCGACCGAGGAGATCGCCCTGTTGCCGCGCGGCGCCACGGTCATCGCCATCATGGATCCGTACGGCCACGAGGCCGAACTCGGGGCCATGGCGGAAGCCGGTCTAGATGCCTTCGCCATGGAGCTGATGCCCCGCATCACCCGCGCGCAGGTGATGGACGTGCTGTCGTCCCAGGCCAATCTCGCGGGCTACCGCGCCGTGGTCGACGGCGCCTCCGAGTATGGCCGCGCCATGCCGATGATGATGACCGCCGCCGGGACCGTGCCGGCCGCCCGCGTCTTCGTCATGGGCGTCGGCGTCGCCGGCCTCCAGGCCATCGCCACGGCGCGCCGGATGGGCGCGGTGGTCACCGCCACCGACGTGCGCCCGGCCACCAAGGAGCAGGTCGAATCCCTCGGCGCGAAGTTCGTCGCCGTGGAGGACGAGGAGTTCAAGCAGGCCGAGACCTCGGGCGGATACGCCAAGGAGATGTCGGCCGAGTACAAGAAGAAGCAGGCCGACCTCGTCACCACCCACATCGCCAAGCAGGACATCGTCATCACCACGGCGCTGATTCCGGGGCGTCCGGCCCCGCAGCTGGTGTCGGCGGCGATGGTCGCCTCGATGAAGCCCGGCTCCGTCCTGATCGACCTGGCGGTGGAGCGCGGCGGCAACGTCGAGGGTGCCAAGCCCGGCGAAGTCGTGGTGACCGACAAGGGGGTGAAGATCGTCGGCCACCTCAACGTGGCCGGCCGTCTCGCGGCGACGGCCTCCAGCCTCTACGCGCGCAACCTCTATGCCTTCGTCGAGACCCTGGTCGACAAGGACGCCAAGGCTCTGGCGGTTAAATGGGACGATGAACTCGTCAAGGCGACCAACCTGACCCGTGACGGCCAGGTCTCGCACCCCTCGTTCCAGACCCAATCCTGATCCCGCCGGAGGATACGATGGCTATGCTTCCCCCCGATCAGGCCGCCGAGCAGGCGCGCGCCGCCGCCGCCGCGGCCCGAACCGCTGCCGACATCGCGCAGCAGCACGCGCTCCAGGCCCAGAAATACGCAGACGGCATCGGCCACGGCCTCAGCGCCGTGACCCACGGCGCCGTCGACCCGACGGTGTTCCAGCTCGCGATCTTCGTGCTGGCGATCCTGGTCGGCTACTACGTGGTTTGGTCGGTCACGCCCGCCCTGCACACGCCGCTGATGTCGGTGACCAACGCGATCTCCTCGGTGATCATCGTCGGCGCGCTCCTGGCCGCCGGCGTTCCCTACATCGAGCACGGCACCGGCTGGGCCCGCTTCTTCGGCTTCGTCGGCATCATCCTCGCCAGCGTGAACATCTTCGGCGGGTTCCTCGTCACCCAGCGCATGCTCGGCATGTACAAGAAGAAGGCCTGAGACATGTCCCAGAACGTCTCATCCCTTCTCTACATCGTTTCCGGCGTCCTGTTCATCATGGCGCTGCGGGGCCTGTCCCACCCGACCACGTCGCGGCAGGGCAACCTGTACGGCATGATCGGCATGGGTCTCGCCATGCTCACCACCCTGGTCGGCCATCCGCCGGCCGGGCTCGGCGCCTGGGTCATCGTCATCCTGGGCCTCGCCATCGGCGGCGGTGCCGGCGCGATCATCGCCAAGCGCGTGCCCATGACGGCGATGCCGCAACTCGTGGCCGCCTTCCACTCCCTCGTCGGCCTCGCGGCCGTGATGGGCGCGGCGGCGACGCTCTACGCACCGCAGGCGGTGGGCATCCTCGAGAACGGCCACATCCACAAGGAGTCGCTGTTCGAGATGGCGCTCGGCGTCGCCATCGGCGCCATCACCTTCACGGGCTCGGTCATCGCGTTCCTGAAGCTGGACGGCCGCATGTCGGGCAAGCCGATCATGCTGCCCCAGCGCCACCTCATCAATATCGGCCTCGGCATCGCCCTGGTGGTGCTGATCGCGATCTTCATCGGCAACGAAAGCAAGGCGGTCTTCTGGCTGATCGTGCTGCTGTCCTTCGCGCTCGGCGGCCTGCTCATCATCCCGATCGGCGGCGCCGACATGCCCGTCGTCGTGTCGATGCTGAACTCCTACTCGGGCTGGGCCGCAGCCGGTATCGGCTTCACCCTGGGCAACCTCGCGCTCATCATCACGGGTGCGCTGGTCGGCTCGTCCGGTGCGATCCTGTCCTACATCATGTGCAAGGCGATGAACCGCTCGTTCATCTCCGTGATCCTCGGCGGCTTCGGCGGTGATGCCGCGGCGGCCGGCGCGGGCGGCGCGGTGGAGACCCGTCCGGTCAAGCAGGGCTCGGCCGACGACGCCGCCTACATCATGAAGAACGCCGAGCGCGTCATCATCGTGCCGGGCTACGGCATGGCGGTGGCCCAGGCCCAGCACAGCCTTCGCGAGATGGTCGACATGCTCAAGAAGGAAGGCGTGGACGTGAAATACGCGATCCACCCGGTTGCGGGTCGCATGCCCGGCCACATGAACGTGCTGCTCGCCGAGGCGAACGTGCCCTACGACGAGGTCTTCGAGCTCGAGGACATCAACGGCGAGTTCCCGCAGGCCGACGTGGCCTTCGTGATCGGCGCCAACGACGTCACCAACCCGGCCGCCAAGACCGACAAGGCCTCGCCGATCTACGGGATGCCGATCCTGGACGTGGAGAAGGCCAAGACCGTGCTCTTCATCAAGCGTGGCATGGGCTCCGGCTATGCCGGCGTCGAGAACGAGGTCTTCTTCCGCGACAACACCATGATGCTGTTCGGCGACGCCAAGAAGGTGGTCGACCAGATCCTCAAGAACCTCTGAAACGCGGCGGGTCGGACGACCTGCCCGCGAAACCGAGGGGCCGGCGCGCGATCGCCGGCCCCTTTGTCGTTTCGGATGCAGCCGTGCGGCCCGGTTGCGGCTATGCTCCGGCCCGTGTCAGCCGCCCATGCCCTCGACGCGCCCCGCGCGTTCCTCGACGTCACCCGCTCGGTCCTCGGGCGGCCCTGGCGCGACCGCTGCGCCGATCCGGCGCTCCAGGCCTACGCCGCCACCATGGTGCAGGCGCACGCCCTGCCGGAGATGCTCGCCCGCGTCCTTGCCGGGCGCGGCATCCGTCCGGCCGAGGCCGAGGCCCACCTGCACCCGCGCCTGCGCGACCTGATGCCGGACCCCGACTGCCTCGTCGACATGCCGGCGGCGACGGACCGCCTCGCCCGCGCGGTGATGGCCGGCGAGCGGGTCGCGATCTTCGGCGATTATGACGTCGACGGTGCGGCCAGCGCCGCCCTGCTCGCCGGATACCTGCGCGACCTCGGCCTCACCGTCCAGATCCACATCCCCGACCGGATCACCGAGGGCTACGGCCCCAACGTCGCCGCCGTCACCGCTCTGCACGCGGCCGGCGCCACCCTGCTGGTCACGGTCGATTGCGGGACCAGCGGCCACGCGCCCCTCGAAGCCGCCGCGGCGCTCGGCCTTGACGTCGTTGTGCTCGACCACCATGGCGCGCCCGAGCAGCTGCCGCCGGCCTGCGCCCTGGTCAATCCGAACCGCCTCGACGACCTGTCGGGGCTCGGCCACCTCTGCGCCGCCGGCGTCGTCTTCCTCACCCTCGTGGCGCTGAACCGGCGCCTGCGCGGGCAGGAAGGTCTTGTCGGCTCGCTGCCCGACCTCGCCGAATCCCTCGATCTCGTCGCCCTCGCCACGGTGGCGGACGTGGTCCCGCTCGCCGGCCTCAACCGCGCCTTCGTGGTCCAGGGCCTCAAGGTGATGCGGGCGCGCGGACGGGTCGGCCTCGCGGCCCTGCTCGACGCCGCGTCCCTGAGCGAGCCGCCGGAAGCCTGGCATCTCGGCTACCTCGTCGGGCCGCGCATCAATGCCGGCGGGCGCATCGGCGACGCTGCCCTCGGGGCAACCCTGCTGACCACCACCGACCCGGCGGAGGCCGCCCGGATCGCCGCCGATCTCGACCGGCTCAATCGCGAGCGCCAGGCCATCGAGGCTCAGGCCGTCGCGGCCGCGGAGGCGGAGATGGATCATGCCCTGAGCCTCGACCCGGAGCGACCCGTCCTGGTCGCGGCCTCGGCCGACTGGCATCCGGGCATCGTCGGGCTGATCGCGGCCCGCCTCAAGGAGCGCTTCGGCCGCCCGGCCTTCGCCTTCGCCCTGCGCCCGGACGGGACCGCGACCGGCTCCGGGCGCTCGATCGCGGGGGCCGACCTCGGTCAGGCCGTGCGGTCGGCGGTGGAGGCCGGCTTGGCTCTCAAGGGCGGCGGCCACGCCATGGCGGCGGGCGTCACCCTGCCGGGCTTCGACGTGAGCCGCTTCGGCGACCATCTTGCCGGCGCCCTGGCCGTTACCGTGGCGGAGGCCCGGTCCGTGGAGGCGCTGCTGGTGGACGGGGCGATGAGCGCGGGCGGCGTCACCGCCGAACTGGTCCGGACGATCCACCGGGCGGGGCCGTTCGGTTCGGCGGCGCCCGAACCCACCTTCGTCCTGGCGCGCCACCGCATCGTCGATGCGGCCATCGTGGGCAACGGACACGTCCGGGCCCGCCTGCGCAGCCGCGATGGCCAGGCCATCGGCGCCATCGCGTTCCGGGCGGCGCAGGGCCCGCTCGGACAGGCGATCCTCTCGGGACTCGGCCGCGAGGTCCATATCGCCGGCACGCTGTCGGTCGATACCTGGCGCGGGGCCGAACGGGCGCAGATGCGGATCTGCGATCTCGCGCATTTCGCGTGAGCGACGCGGTTGACTCGGACCCGACCCGTCATCATAAGGACGGCGCGCCGCCGGAAGGCGGCCGGTTTGGGGGAATGTCCCGAGCGGCAAAGGGGGCGGACTGTAAATCCGCTGCGTAAGCTTCGTAGGTTCGAGTCCTACTTCCCCCACCAAACCTGTCGAGATCCAGTCCCAATCTGGGCTGTCTCGAACCTCGCTGATCGGCTCGTCTGGTCATCGATGCGGGTGTAGCTCAATGGTAGAGCAGCAGCCTTCCAAGCTGAATACCCGGGTTCGATTCCCGGTACCCGCTCCACTCCTTTTTCCTAGACTACACGGGCGCTTACGGGCGTACCCTCAAGCGATCTGCTGCTGCTGATCCCCCCGGGATACAACGGGGATACAACGGCCGGCCGTGCGCCGCGTTGTATCCGCAGGCCAGGGAAGCCGTAACCACGACGCGAATCCGTCCTTGCCCGCCGAGTCCCGGTCCGGCAGGATCCGCCCATGACGCACACCCTCCGCCTATCGAAACGCTGCTTGGCCTGAAGGCCAGCCACCGCCGCCGGTCCCCCCGGTCGGCCCGCGTTTCCTTATGCATCCGGAGGCCTCCATGCCCGTCACCTGGCTCACCAGCGACAGCCACTTCTCACACAAGGGCATCCTCTCGCCCCACATGGCCAAGCCCCGTCCGTTCTCGTCCATCGACGAGCACGACGAGGTTCTCATCGCACGCTGGAACGCGAGGGTCCGGGACGACGACATCGTCCACCACGTGGGGGATTTCGCCTATGGCTGCTCCCACGTGAAGGCCCGTGAGATCTTCGATCGCCTCCGAGGGCGGAAGCACCTCTGCATCGGGAACCATGAGGAGAAGGCCATGCGGCTCCCGTGGTCGGAGCCGCCGGTCCAGGCGCGTCGGATCGTGATCCAGGACCCAGGCATGACGAAGGGACAGGGCGTCTGGCTTTCACATTACGCCCATAGGACCTGGGACGGCATCTGGCGCGGGGACATCCACTGCTACGGGCATTCCCACGGCAGCCTCCCCGGGACGGCCCGCAGTTGCGACGTCGGGGTCGACGCGTGGGATTACCGCCCGGTGCGGATCGCCGAGATCATGGAGGCGCTCGCCGAGAACGAGGCACGGGAACGCGGTGACGCCGCCGCCGGAATCCTCTCGGCCGCCGCATGAAGAAGGGGCCTCCTCAGATCTGAGGAGGCCCCTTGGGTCAGGCTGCCTTGCGACGCCCCCGTCTATAGAGTGTCAGGGTTCTCAGCATCGCGGTGCTGACAGCCGTATCGCAGTCGCCCTCCACGGGCATGCACCAAGCCTCGCCCTCCTCGTCGTCCCAGAACCTGAGCATGACGTACCGCTGCCCAACCTCGCAGCCGTCCATGACGCAGGGATCCCGCCGCCGGAACAGGAGAGCACGGGCGGACCTGAAACCGACGACCTGCCCGAGGAACTCGTCCAACGGCTCGAAGTGATCCTCGTCGTGCAGATAGAACGGCGGGCTCGCCACCTTGTACCCATGGTCCCCAGGCTCGCACCGGTCGAGCCTGGGGGCGTCCCGGAAGCGCCCCATGTCGAACGTGAGTTCCATGGTGCTGCCGGCCGGAACCGGGGAGAGGGCCTCCGCAACAGGGGCCGGCATGTCTGACTCAGGCTGGGCGGCCTGAGCGTTGGGAAGGTCGATGAACAGGTCCGGCAATCGGGGCTCGGGCAATCGGGGCTCGGCCCGCCGCCTCAGAATCGGGAGAAGCCTCGGGAAGTGAAACACCGCGGCGACCGCCTCGGCGATCCAGGCGGCATGGGCAGCCGAGTCGTCCGCGGGGAGAATGGGGCGACGGGGCATGATCAGGACTCCTCCGGCTTCGAGGCGGCGGGGATGCTTCTTCGCTTGAACTTTGGCTTGGGCGGGACAAGGAGGCGGTCGAGTGCGTCCGCCCCAATCCGCATCAGATCCCGGATGCGGATACCGAGGTCGAGCAGGTGCGGCCGGATGTGCAGCGGCACAGACCGCTCTCCCGTGACCCAGTGATTGACCTGCGCCCGAGAGATCTCCGCTCCGACTCGACGGCCGAGATCACGTGCGAGCGGGGCCTGCCAGCGACTGCCGTATCCGATCCTGCCAATGGCAATCAGATGCTCGCGGGCGACCTTGGCCTCCGCATCGAGACGGGAGAGGTCGTACTCGGGCTCTTCCCAGATATCCTCCGGGTCATTGCTCTTGATAAGCATGGGCGGATTCCTCAGGCGAAGGCGAGGGCGGAAAGGGCGGCGTCGTCCTCATCCGGCAGTGGGCGCTCGATCTCGACCTGCAGCGCGGGCAGCTTCGCGTTGAGCGCAGCGTGCAGGCTGGTGTGGACAGTCACGGCCTTGCCGTAGAAGCTCAGCCACACGGTCTCGACGACGGCCTGGTAGCCCCTGCCGGTGCGGGCGGTCCGGGCCTCCCAGACCGAGCGGCCGGGCGTCTCCAGGAAAGGCGTCGCGTCGAGGATGAAGCGCTTCTCGACGGTGGCCATCCCGAGGCGCCGGATGGTGGCGGTCCAGGTCGGCAGCAACTCGATGAAGTGCTCGTCCTGCAGGGATGCCCACTGGTCCCTACCGCGGTTCACGCGCAACCAGTTCTTCTCCGTCCGGACCTCATAGGACGCGACCTCGGCGATCCGCACATGAAAACGCGTGCCGCCTGGGGCGCCGTGCTTCATCACCGCCTTGGCCGCCGGGATTGCGAGGTCCTCCCGGCGCGTGCTCTGGCGGACGCGAATCGGTCGGTTCAGCCGTTCGGCCAGCTTCGCGCGATCGTCCCGGAGCTTCGCCTGGGCTCCCTGCATTAAGATCCACTTTCGCCCGTAGAACGGGCGTGACCGCCAACCCACATCGCGGCCCTTCTTGTCCGCCCGCCGGCTGTCCATGCTGTAGGCGAGCGCGATCGCATCATCGAGATGACGCGCGACCACGAAGCCGGCCTTCGCCTCGGCCGGCATGTCCCGGATGATCGCCCTGCAGCGGTTATTGCTCCCGCTGCCATAGTCCTTCCGGATCGCGAGGACGACCGCCCTCATCCCGGGGGTCGCCGTATCAAGAATGTTCGTCTTGGCCTGTTTCATGGGGATGCTCCTTCGTCTGGGTTCCTCGTTCGAGGCAGGCCGGCCCTCGGCGAGACGGCGGCGGCCGCAGTCTCGCGAAGGGCCGGGGCACGTGGCCCCGGCGTGATCTCAGGCAGCTAAGGCGGGCTGGGGCTCGGACAGCGACTGGATGCGATGCAGATCCGCGATGAGGCGAGCTACACTCGTGGTGACGTCGATCCGCGCCGAAAACACCATCCGATGGGAAGCGTAGTCCAGGTCCGACGCCTGGGATGCGAAATACTGGGCGCTGATCATCCCGGCGCAATCAAGCAACCGGTAGCAATCGCTAATGTCAAAGCGATCCGAAACGCATTTCACGTAGCTTTTCTCAAGGCAGAACACCGCGCTAATGACTTTGCGGTGGGAGTCATTGATGTCGAAGAAGATGTGTTTCCACATATCCCGGTCCGCAGCCGCAAGACCGTTGATCGTGCTGACGCGCATGACGGCCGCGCTCAGGGCCCAGATCTGGTCATTGAGGGCGGTGGCCGTCTGTCTCGCCCGGGCCCGGGGGCAGTCGTTCTGATCGTTCACGTCTTGGCTCCTTCTGTGGTGTGATCCTCTTGCGAGGGAGTCCGGATCCGGCCCTCGGCGAGACGGCGGCGGGCGCAGTCTCGCGAAGGGCCGGGGCACGTGGGCCCCGGCAGCTGTGCCTAGTGGACTCCGAGATACTCGCCGGCGTCGTTCTGGGCGTGCCCGTCGAAAGACTCTCGCTCGCAAGGTTCACGGTGGTCCTCACCGTGGGCGACCTCCTCGTCCGTAGGCAGGTCGGCGTAGGCGGCCTCCATCTCGCAGCGGGCAACTCGCTGGGCGTCGCGCGCATCGAGGTATCGCTGCTCGGCCCGCTCCTCATTCGTCCAGCAGATCCCGGCGTCTCCCGGCAGGTTGCCGGCCACGACGTTCGGGCGCTCATCGCGGGAGTTGATGAATTCGAAGTAGGCAGCGGCCGTGGCGAACTTGGTGGTCAGGTAGGCGAGGCGGGCAGCGGTGTAGGTCTTGTACTCGGTCATGGGTCACGGCTCCTCGTTAGGGGCAAAGGGTCCCGGCGATGGGAACGTCAGGCAGGCACGGGGCACGGACGCTGCGGCAGCTGCTCGGGAATGCCCTGGAGGATGGCGCGGACTGCCTCCTCGCCGGCGCTTTCCGCCGTCACGCTGAGGAGAGCGATCGCGTCCTGCGCCTCGGCAGAACCAGTCAGATCTGCGTATGCGTCGAGTGATGCCCGCGCGGTCGACGCCCGATCGACGAGTTGCTGCATGGCCCGCTCGACGGACCACCGGAAAGCGGAGAGCGACGCTGCAGCGTCTTTGACGGCGCGAAGGTCGCGGTCCGCCTGTGCCTTCGCGGCGGCGATGTCAGATGTCTGCCTCATGTCACGCTCCCTCGAACGGGCGCCGAACCCCCGGCCCATGTAGACGATTGTATATCAGATTTTGCGTATCTCAAGGCCCATTCGTAGACAATCGTATATCAAAGGCGATGCCCGGCGGTGGCCGGGCTCGCTCTCAGAAGGGGATGGTGTCGCGCGCGTCCTGATCCCTGACCTCGGCCCTCGTCATGCCGAAGAGGGTCGTGGTCGCCGCATCCAGGCGGGCCTCCCGGCGGGCGAGCTGTTCCCGGCGGAACGCCGCGCCGGACTGTTGTCCGGATTCGTAAGGCCACGACGGGTCGGCGTCGTCGTGCAGGCCCGAGACGGCGTCCTGCCACTCGTGAAAGAGGAGCGAGGGGTTGGACCCGTCGTCGTAGATGCTGCGCATCAGGCGGCCCTCCTGGGGATGAAGGCGGCCGGCCGGGTCGGGACGGTGCAGATCCGGCGGTGACCCTCGTACCACGAGGACCCCTCGGCGGTCGGGTGGCCGCAGCACGGGGCTGGGACGACATCCAGCGGATCGACAGCGATGAACCGGCACATGCCCTCGCGCAGCGCGGTCAAGGGGATGTCGAGGGAAGGCAGAATCCCGACGGGGCGGGGCGGGGCGACGGGGGCGGGGCGCGCCGGGACAGCCGGGGCGGGGCGCGGTGCCGGGGCGGGGCGCTCCCTACGGGCGGCGGGAACCGGATTGGCTCCCCTACGCTGCGCCCGGGTGATGCGCTCTCTCTCCCGCAGAGCTTCCAGCGCCGACGGCGTCATGTCCTTCCGGCGCACGGGCGGCGGGCGGCAGATCGACTGCCGGGTCCCGCCCTTACCGGACATGCCGAGGCGGTGCATTTTGCAGATGATCGAGTTCTTCGTCAGCTTCATGTCGTGCTCTTTACTCAGGGCCACGGCGATCTCGGTGCCGCTGTGGTGCTTGAGCCAAAGGCCCTTCACCTGCTCGACGAGGGCGGGGGTCCAGGTCATGCGACGCCTCCCTCGATGACGAGGGCGCGGGTGACGCCGACCGAGCGGAGCAGGGATCGCGTCGGGGCCTTCCGGCCCCGCAGCGCCTGGCACAAGTCGTTGGCGTTCACGCCATGACGCTGGGCATAGGCGAGCTGCGTGCCCGCCTCGTCGACGCCGGCACGCAGCAGGGCGCGGACGTCTGCTTCGGAAACCACGCGAGCGGAAGCGCTCGCGCAAACGGGTGCGCTCGTCGAGGCCATTGTACCTCCGATGGTTGGGGGGCGGCGCGCCTAATGCCTCGCCGCGAGGAGGACATAGGATAGACTCGCAGCATTGCAAAGCCCCCTAAGGCGTGAACCCGCTACGTTTCTTGGGTTTATGCAGTAGCGCTCAAGGCAAGTATTTAATTGTGCAGAAAACGCACAATTAAATACTTGAGTCATGATGGTACGCCGACGCCATGGTGCCTTGCTGACCCCTCCGGCAGACTGCCTCCCAGAGGGGCATCCCGCCCCCGGGGGACATGACATGGGTAGATTTCTGGCGGCGCTGATTAGGGCGATCTTCTCGATGCTGTCGGCGCCGTTCCGCCTGCTCGGCTTCGGCCCGCGCATGACGGCAGCCGACCTCGCGGCGGCCGCGCTCGACGGGGCGCTCGATGAGGCTCCGGCCGACGCCGAGCCGAGCTTCACCCTCGGGGACCTGATCGGGGCCCACGCTGAGCGGCGGGTCTACGGTGCGGGTCCGGGTGCCCCCGAACTCGGGACCCTGCCGGCTCTGGTGGCGACCTGGCTTGCGGGCATGGACGTCGCCACGCTGCGCCGGGTCCACACGACTCCGGCGAAGCTGCTCGAAGCTCACGTTAACGCCGGCGCGGACGGACAGCTCAAGAGCCTCGGCGTCGTGGTCGCCCGACCGGATGTGCCCGCCCCGGATGCGATGCCGGCGCCGCGGGGGATCCGGGGCGCGGACCTGAACAGCGTCCTCGCCGAGCTCGGCTACGGCCCGGTGGCGCACAGGGCCCGGGCGCGCTGACGCCCCACAGACGACCCGACCACCTAAGCCCGCCGGTCCCGCCGGCGGGCTTCTTTATGCGTGGAGGGCGGCGATGAGGCGCGCGAGGGCGGCCTCAGCCCGGGCGGCGCGGTCGTTGGCAGCGGAGAGCTCGCGGCCGAGGCACGCCGCCGTCTCGCGAGCAGCGGCGGTCTCAGCCCGGGCGGCGACGAGGGCCTGCCGAGTACGGGCATGCGTGACGGCGAGGGTCTCGACTGCGCCGCGATCGCGATCCTGCTGGCGGCGGACCGCATCGAATGCGGCGTCGACACCGGCGGACACGAGGGCGACGCTCTGGAAGACTCGGCTGCCGGCTTCGAGGGAGAGGTGCGAAAAGTGGGACACGGTCATCTCTCCGGGCTGGGCGATCTCACCCACACAGAAGGCACCTGGGCTCGATTCCCCGTCAAGAATCCGTGCGCCTTATCCACAAAAGCTGGTTACCGATCCCCTGGGCTCTTGTGCCTTGCCCCGTGCGCCTTTTTCAGGCCGACGTGCGCCCATATCAGCCCGCCACCCTATTCCGCCCTGATCCCCTTCATCCTCTCCCTTCGTCTCACCACGGCTGACTTTTCAGCCCTACCCATCGGCTCCCCCCGTTACTCCTATGGACTGAATCGAAAATCCGGCCGATCTCGCGCGTAGGGTTGGCCGTTGCAGGGGGCCGGCCAACCCTTCCGGCATGCTTGAGATCACCCTCGAATTCGACCGTCGAGCCTTCGACAGCGCCGCCGATTCATTCGTGAACGGGGAGGTGCAGACCGCCCTCGTCGGCGCGGTGAACGGGACAGCGGAACGCGTCAGGATCGCCCTCCGGAACTCGATGTTGACGGCCTTCGACCGGCCCAAGCCGTTCACCCTTAAGGGCATCGCCGTCTACAAGGCGACGCCCCGGACGGACGGGGGAACGCCCTCGGCGCTGGTCTTCGTGCGCGAGACCCAGGCCGGATATCTCGACCTGGAGATGCACGGGGGCGTCAGGCGCGCCGGCGACGTGGGGACGACCCGCCTCGGGCCCCTGGTGCCTGGGGCGCGGGCGCCAAAGGACCGCTTCGGTGGGCTGCCCCGCAACTTCGTCGCCGAGGCCCTGCAGGATCCCGACGTCGCCTGGGTCACCCTTCGTCCCGGCGAGCCGCCCGCCCTGGTGCGGAAGCGTCCCGGGATGCGCATGGAGGTCCTCGCCGTGATCGCCAGCGAGACCCGGTACGAGGCCACGTGGGATTTCTACGGGAGGGCCTCGGACGCCATCCAGGAGGCATGGCCCCAGGCCGGTTTCCCGGTGTGGGACTAGGGATCCCGAGGCGTCACGGGACGTCCCGAGACGGGGCTCAGACGTAGAAGTGGCGCCCTGCGGTCGCGAGCTCACGGGTCGTGGGGTAACCGTGTTCGCGCGAGATCCCTCGGGTTGTCCACGGGGGTTTTCGATGCCGACGAAGGTGGAGGTTTTCGCGGGGGCGGACCGTCTGCACGCAAAGGGGGTGCGGCTGTCTATGCCCAACGTGAGCCCGGAGCTTCGGCGCGGGGGCTCGAACCGTGTAGTGGGTCCGCTGCTGGACTGGAAAACGGAGCGGGCATACCCGGTCGGCCTTGGAGGGCGGCGGGTTGCCGGAGTGGGTCCAGGGCCGCCTGGCGACGGCGGTGGGCGAGCGTGGGAGGCGGCCCAGGCGAAGGCGGCGGAACTGCTGGCGGGGGAGTGCGAGGAGATGGCGGCCCGGATGCGGGCGTCGGACGAGGTGCTGGACGAGGCCCTGGCGGGGCTTGACGTAGCGGAGGCGGAAATGGGGAGGATGCGGGAGCGGCTGGAGCGTTTCGAGGATCGTCGCGAGATGCCGTGAGTATATGCGAAGCGAAGCGTCGCCTTCGGGACGTCATCGGAGTTGGTGACTGCAAACAGCGGGCACGATTTCACCGCCGAGATTCCATGGCGGGCGCCGCCTGGCGACATATATGCCTAAGTTGATCGTCCCGTGCCGGGTGCGACATCCTCCGGCGAAACGTCCTGCAGGGAAGGCTCGATGCCGTGCGGATTTCCAGGATCAAGATACGGAACTTCGCGAATTTCGCGGATTTCGAGATCGAGACCGGCCGGAACATCGTGGTCGTGGGCGAGAACAAGGTCGGCAAGAGCAATCTGATCCATGCCCTGCGACTGATCCTGGATCCGGGACTGTCGGAGCGCGACCGGCAACTCGGCCTGGAGCATTTCTGGGACGGGCTTGGCGACGACAAGCTCGGTGCGGTCATCGAGATCTCGGTGGACCTCACGGATTTCGACGGCGACGAACGCCTCATGGCGCATCTCTGCGACTGCCTGGTCGATCCGGGCCCGCCGATGGTGGCGCGCCTGACCTATCGCTTCCAGCCTGTCCGTCGTCAGATGATTTGGGACATTCAGCGGTGTTCAGGAGCGGAGGCTCTGGTCCATCTGGGGTGAGAGGTTAGGCGGCCTGCGCGTGGTGGCGCAAGCGTCGTTCCATGAGGTGTCGGTGGACGGCAGGAACGACACCTCGGTGCCGCGCC
>NZ_LMNL01000009.1 GCF_001422985.1 Methylobacterium sp. Leaf117 | reverse complement strand
CTAGGGTGTGAACCGAACCAAGACGTTGCGAGAGTTCTGGTTTTGTGATTCAGAGCCGCCGTTTGCAGCACGGAGGCGGCGATGGTGGACCTGTTCTGGCTTTCCGATGAGCAGTGGGCGGTGATGGAACCGTTCATGCCCAAGAACCAGCCCGGGCCAGAGCGGAACGATGATCGGCAAGTCATCTCCGGCATCCTGCACGTGCTGACCTCGGGCTGCCGCTGGCGCGACTGCCCAGCCGCGTATGGTCCGCGCACGACCGTCTACAACCGCTTCAATCGCTGGTCCCGCCGCGGCTTTTGGCGGGCGATGCTGACCGCGCTGGCCAAGAGCGGATGGGCGGGCGAGGCGGCCGCCATCGACAGCACCTACGTCAAGGCCCACCGCTCGGCGCATGGCGGTAAAGGGGGGCTCGTACGCAAGGCATCGGCCCGTCGCGTGGCGGCCAGACGACCAAGATCCACGTCCTCACCGATGTCCTCGGCCGCCCCGGCGTCCTCCTGCTGACGCCTGGCAACGCCAGCGACGTCACCGCCGCCCCAGCCGTGCTCGCCGAGGCTCCCGGTCGGGTCCGTCGTCTGGCCGCCGACAAGGGCTACGACGCCGATTGGCTCCGGGCCGACCTGCGGGAAAAAGGCATCACGCCGATCATCCCCGGCAAGCGCGGCCGCAAGCGGAAGATCCGCCACGACAAACGCCGCTACCGCGAACGCTGGCGCATCGAGGCGACCTTCAATCGCCTGAAGGACTTCCGTCGCATCGCCACCCGCTACGACAAGTTGGCCCGAAACTACGCCTCGGCCGTCGCACTCGCTGCCGTCATCGCCTTCTGGTGCTGATCGAGTCCAGACCCTAGNGCCGATCAGGGGATCGTAGTATTCCACAACCTTCAATCGCCTGAAGGACTTCCGTCGCATCGCCACCCGCTACGACAAGTTGGCCCGAAACTACGCCTCGGCCGTCGCACTCGCTGCCGTCATCGCCTTCTGGTGCTGATCGAGTCCAGACCCTAGGATCTGCTCGTGATCGTTGTCCCAACGCAGGAGCGTCAGCGCGTCGGCATTCTCATGGACTTGCAGACAGTCTCCGACCTTCATGCTTTGCTCTGCGAAGCGCTTCGCATGCTGCAGGCTCCACAGAGTGGGTCGGTGCAGTAAGCCTCATCGCCTCTCAGGAAGTGAGGGCTGGCGTTCGCAGGCCAACCCCGTGGTTTGCCAGGGCAGCTGCCGACTGAAATCAGGCGCGCGTCCACTCCGGCCGGAGCCGATCCACTACACGCTCAAGCCGTACCTGCCCGTAGTGCTTGTCGATCATGACGAGCGAGGTACGGCAGTTGCGGGCCACGTCCATGACCTCCGCGCCGTTGGCCAGCTGCTCGCTGATGTAGAAGTGGCGCAGCGAGTACGGCGTACGCTTGATACCCCTGTGATCCCGCACCAGGCCTGCGGCCTTCAGGAGCTCCGTGAAGCCGTTGGCCACCGAGCTCACGCGTTTGCCCTGCTCACTGGCGAACACCGGGTCCGTGTCCAACGGCTCACGGCCCATGCTGCGCTCGAACAGCATCCACAAGGTGTCGAACCAGGGGATGGCTGCCTTTTGTGGAATGGCCTTGCCGCTCTTGCCTTTGCCCCGCACTTGCAGCCGGATGTCCCGCTGGTCCACGGGCTTGCCCCTGCCCGCTCGGTAGCCCAGCACGTCACCCCAGGTGAGATTGTACATCTCGGTGGGTCGCAGTCCTGAGAACGCGCCGATCATCACGTATGCGTGCAGCAGCGTGCGATCCCTGCGGGTGTGGTCATCCAGCCGCTTGATGCGCCAGGTGCGTCGATCACTGGCGCGCACCTCCGCGCCCATGCCGTCCATGATGGGATCAACGAGCCGGCTGAGGCTCACCGCCTCCAGCCGGGCAAACTCGTGGGGCTCGAAGCTGGGACGGCGGTTGTCAGGCGAACGGCGAGCCTTGATGGTGATCTCAGGCGGTGTCTTCAGGTAGCCCTGCCGTGAGGCCCAGCGCAGCAGCGCACGCAGCACCACCGTCTCACCGCGCTGGCGGCTGATGGACGGTGCTGAGCGCCGCACGGGCCGGCGCAGACGGTGCCCGTCACGCTCGTACTCGATATGCTCGATGAGCTTGCCCGGGCCCTCGGTCCAGTAAGTGCGCCGCCACTCCGCGTAGCGCTCCAGATCCGTGTCCGTGATGGCATCAACCGGCTTGGAGCCGAAGTAGCCAATGAAGAAGCGCCGAATCATCGCAGGCTCGCTCTTGCCCTGGTCGGCTCGGCGCTCGCCCCGCTCCACCTCCCGCAGGATCTGCGTGATGAACTCCTCAGCGACGGCTTCAAAGCCGTGTGCGCGGGCGGTGAGACCCTGTTTGGCCCGGTAAGTGGCCTCGTACCAGATGGCGTCAGCCCGGCGTTCAGCCTCCGCCCGGTCGCTCGTATCCAGAGAGCGCTTGATCTGCCCCTGCCCTCGCACGCTGAAACGCATCTGCCACTTCATGCTACCCGCGCGCTGAAACAGCTGAAAACGCTCGGCTTGGCTGCTGGCTGGAGTGCTCACGACGAGGCCTGTCTGGTTACTGCGGTGCCCGAGGGTGCGCTAAAACTGCGCTAGAAACCCTATTTGGTACTCTCAGTGCCAGCGGCTAGGCCCTTCATCCAAAACAGCTTTTTCCGAGGGGTGCGCTAGCACTGAGCTAGCGTATAAAGCAGTTTTTATGGGTCTCAAAGAGCAAAGAAAAAGCCTGCTAAGTCATTGACCTAGCAGGCTTAAATCTTGGTAGCGAGGGACGGATTTGAACCGCCGACACAAGGATTATGATTCCTCTGCTCTAACCAGCTGAGCTACCCCGCCAGACCGCGGCCGCCGAAGATCGGGGCCGCGATGAGATCGGCGGTATAGGGAACCCCGCCGTTGGGTGTCAACGGGGTCGGCCCCAGGAAAATGGCCTGTCCCGTCGCCCTGTCAGAGCCGGGTCCCGAAGATTTCGGCGACCTGGGGAATGTCCTTGTCGCCGCGTCCGCACAAGTTGACGACCAGGAGGTGATCCTCGGGCTGCTGCGGTGCCAGTTCCCGCACCTTGGCAAGGGCGTGGGCCGGCTCCAGGGCCGGGATGATGCCCTCCAGCATCGAACACAGCTTGAAGGCGTCCAGGGCTTCCTGATCCGTCGCCGAGAGGTAGGTGACACGGCCGGCCTCGTGCAGCCAGGCGTGCTCGGGGCCGATGCCCGGATAATCGAGGCCGGCCGAGATCGAGTGCGCGTCCGCGATCTGGCCATCGCCATCCTGCAGCAGGTACGTGCGGTTGCCGTGGAGCACGCCGGGCTTGCCGCCCGAGAGCGAGGCCGCGTGCAGGCCGCTGGAGATGCCGTGGCCGGCCGCCTCGACGCCGTACATCTTGACCTCGGGATCATCGAGGAACGGGTGGAACAGGCCCATGGCGTTGGACCCGCCGCCGATGCAGGCGACGAGGGAATCCGGCAGCCGGCCCTCCATCTCCAGCATCTGCGTCTTGGTCTCGCGGCCGATGATCGACTGGAAGTCGCGCACCATCGCCGGATACGGGTGCGGGCCCGCCACGGTGCCGATGCAGTAGAAGGTGTCGGCGACGTTCGTGACCCAGTCGCGCAGGGCCTCGTTCATCGCATCCTTCAGGGTCTTGGTGCCGGATTGCACCGGCACCACCTCGGCGCCCAGCATCTTCATGCGGAACACGTTGGGCGCCTGACGCGCGACGTCGACGGCCCCCATGTAGACCACGCATTTCAGGCCGAAGCGGGCGCAAAGGGTGGCGGTGGCGACGCCGTGCTGGCCGGCGCCGGTCTCCGCGATGATGCGCGGCTTGCCCATGCGGCGGGCCAGCATGATCTGGCCGAGCACATTGTTCACCTTGTGCGAGCCGGTGTGGTTCAGCTCGTCACGCTTGAAGAAGACCTTCGCCCCGTGTCCGGGGGCCGCCTGCGCGCGCAGGTGCTCGGTCATGCGCTCGGCGTAGTAGAGCGGGCTCGGCCGGCCGACGTAATGGGTCAGATGGCTGTTCATCTCCGCCTGGAAGGCCGGGTCGGCCTTCGCGGCGGTGTAGGCCGCCTCCAGGTCGAGGATCAGCGGCATCAGGGTCTCGGCCACGAAGCGTCCGCCGAAGATACCGAAGCGGCCGCGCTCGTCCGGGCCGTTGCGGAATGAGTTCGGAGGGGGAGCGATGGTCACGGGCATGATCCTCGGAGTGACGGAGGCATGCAAGACGGATGCATGCGAGACGGGCGGATGCGTTTGGCCAACGCCTAGACCCGCGCGGGGGGCGGCGACAATGCGGCCAACACGTCGATCCTTGAAATCAAGGGTTTTTCGACCCGATTGCAAGGCCGTCGACGATCAGAAATGCCGAGTCGTCGAAGATGCCTGAGCGTCAGGCACCCCGGGCGGCCGCCACGAAGGCGGCGATGCGGGCCGGCGATTTCTCGCCCGGCCGGATCTCGACGCCCGACGAAACGTCGACGGCGCGGGCACCCGTGCGGGCGAGCGCGGCCGCCACGGTGTCGGGTGTGAGACCGCCCGAGAGCATGTAGCCCGCCGGCAGCGTGGCCCCGTCGAGCAGGCTCCAGTCGAAGGCGTGGCCGTTGCCGCCGGGCAGGTCGGCACCGGGGGGCGCCTTGGCGTCGAGGAGGATGCGGTCGGCCGCGCGCGCCTGCGCCGCCACGGCGTCGAGATCCGCCGCGGTGGCGACGCCGAGGGCCCGCATCACCCGCCGTCCGGTGGCGGCGCGGATGGCCGCGACCCGCTCGGGCGTCTCGCGGCCGTGGAGCTGAATCCAGTCCGGATCGAAGGCCGCGACGGCGGCCGCCACCAGGGCGTCGTCGGGGTCGACCAGGAGCACCACCCGTTCGGTCCGGCCTTTCGCCTGCGCGGACAAGGCCCGGCCGGTCTCGAGATCGACGTGGCGGGGGCTCTTGGGGAAGTGCACGAAGCCGACGAGGTCGGCCCCGGCCTCCAGGGCGGCGTCGAGGGTCGCCGGGGTGCTGAGCCCGCAGATCTTGATCGCGACGGCGGACATGCGGGCGGGGAACCGGGGTTCGGCCTCAGTGCGGCGCCGGCAGGGCGACGCGGTCGGAGGCGTTGCGGTAGATGCCGTTCGGACCCTCGTTGGTCGGCGGCGGGGCGTAGGTCTTGAGGCGCGCGGTCTCGCTCTCCAGGCGGCGGATCTCGCGGCGGCGGGCGGCGCTGGTGCGGCGGGTGCCCGCCTGCCCGAGCCAGGCGCCGCAGCCGCCCAGGAGCACGCCGATCGCGACCGCGATGAACAGCAGCAGGTAGAGCGGCAGCGCCGCGCTGAACACCGGCATGTCGGGCGAGACGGGATCGAACGACACCCGCACCACGTCGCGGTTGGCCACCGCGAAGGCCACCACCAGGACGGCGACGGGGAGCAGCAGCAAACCCTTGAGGAAGCGGATCATCGAGAGGAACTCCGAACGGTTGGGACGGGGCGGCGGGTCAGGAAGCGGCGGCCTCGCCGTCCCCGATGCCGGCCTCGTTGAGGCGCAGGCGCATCTCCTTTCCGGTCTTGAACACCGGGATGGCCTTCTCGGAAACGGCAACGGCCGCACCCGTGCGCGGGTTGCGCCCGCGTCGCGCATCGCGGCGCTTGACCGAGAAGGCACCGAAGCCGCGCAGCTCGACCCGGTCGCCCCGGGCGAGCGCGTCCGCGATGGTATCGAGGATCGCGTTCACGAGGGTCTCGACGTCGCGCTGGTAGAGATGCGGGTTCTGCTCGGCGATCTTGAGCACGAGCTCCGACTTGATCATGCGAGGGCCTTCACGAAATCATGCACGAAAGACGGGGCGCGGACCCTCAGCGGGCCGCCTCGGCGGGGCCGGGCCGCCACAGCACCAGGAGGCCGCCCTGAGCCAGCCCCGCCGTCTCGTCGCCGACCTGGCGCAGGCGGGCGGCGAGGCCGTCGAGCCCGATCAGATCGGCCCCGAGGCCGAGGGCCGACCACAGGCGGAAATCGCTCTTCTTGGCGGGTTCCCAGTCCAGCACCGGCAGGTTCTTCTCCACGCCCTTCTGCGACTCGAGCCAGGCGACCGCCTGCCGCTCGCCGCCGAGGCCGTCGACGAGCTTCAGGGGCACGCTCTGGCGGCCGCTGAACACCCGTCCGTCCGAGACGGTGGCGAGTTCCGTGTCGGACATCTTGCGCCGGTCGGCCACCAGGCCCTTGAACCACCCGTAGGTGTCGCCCACCACGGCGGCGAGCGCCGCGCGGGCCTCGGGCGAAGTCGGGGTGAAGCCCGAGGGCTCGGCCTTGAGCGGCGCCGACTTCACCGACTCGACCTTGACCCCGACCTTGTCGAGCAGGCCCGACAGGTCCGGATACTGGAACAGCACGCCGATGGAGCCGACGAGCGCGGTCTCGCGCGCCACGATGTGGTCCGCCGCGATCGCCGCGATGTAGGCGCCCGACGCCGCCGTGCCGTCGACGAAGGCCACCATGGGCTTCTTCTCGGCGAGCGCGCGCAGGTTGCGGTAGAGTTCCTCGGAGCCGGTGGTGGTGCCGCCCGGCGAGGAGATCGACACCACCACGCCCTTGACCGCGGCGTCGTCGCGCACGCGCTCGATCAGCTTGGTGGTCGATTCGCTGCCGGCGATGAAGCCGCCGATCGAGATCCGGGCGATCTGCGGGCGCAGACCGCCGAGGCCGAAGGTGTCGCCGCTGCGGACCCGCAGGCCGACCGCGCCCACGGCGACCACGAGGCCGCCGATGCCGAGCACCCGCCAGAGGGACAGCTTGCGGCGCAGGCGCCGGCGATCGATCAGAAGTTCGGCATCCGCGGCCATGCGCTGGTTCTGCTCCCTCGCGCCGGCTGAACCGGCGGATTGTTTTTCAGGCCCGGGTTCGGATGCGGGACCCGCACCGACTCGCGTCCGCGCGCCGGGCGATCCTTGTCCCACACTCCCCGCCGATTTGCACCAAGCCTTTGTCGCGTCACGCGTCCTCAGGGCAAACCCCGGGGCAAACCATCCTTGGTCCGTGTTCTAGCGCTGCCCGGCCCGGACCCACAAGAGGGCAGGTCGCGGGGCCTGCGGGGCGGCGTCTGGCCGGGGCGGTCGCGCCTGTCGCGGGGGCGGCCGGCCATCCGGCGACGGGGCGCATACGAAAACGCCCGCGCGGGAAGCGATCCCGCGCGGGCGTCGAAGAGAGGGACGGATGCCCCGGTCCCGAAGGACCGGGGCACGCGCGCCAAGCTTAGTCCTGCGACTCGTCCTTGTCGTCGCTGGTGCGGGCCTTCTTGAAGGCCGCGCCGAGGATCTCGCCGAGCGAGGCACCCGAATCGGTCGAACCGAACTGGGCCATCGCCTCCTTCTCTTCGGCCATCTCGAGGGCCTTGATCGAGAGCTGGACCCGGCGCGCCTTGCGGTCGAACTGGATCACGCGGGCGTCGAACTTCTCGCCGGCGGCGAAGCGCTCGGGGCGCTGGTCGCCACGGTCGCGGGCCAACTCGGCCCGGCGGATGAAGGTCGTCAGGTCGGTGTCGACGATCTTCACGTCGACGCCCGAATCCTTCACGTCCACCACTTCGCAGGTCACGATCTGACCCTTCTTGAGGTCACCGGCTTCCGTGAAGGGGTCGCCGCCGAGCTGCTTCACGCCGAGCGAGATGCGCTCCTTCTCGACATCGACGTCGAGAACCTGGGCGCGCAGCATGTCGCCCTTCTTGAACTCCTCGATGACCTGCTCGCCGGGACGGTTCCAGTCGAGATCCGACAGGTGGACCATGCCGTCGACATCGCCGTCGAGGCCGATGAACAGGCCGAACTCGGTCTTGTTCTTGACCTCGCCCTCGACCTCGGAGCCCACCGGATGCTGCTGGGCGAAGGCCTCCCAGGGGTTCTGGAGGGTCTGCTTAAGGCCGAGCGAGATGCGGCGCTTGACCGGATCGACCTCGAGGATCTGCACTTCCACTTCCTGCGAGGTGGAGACGATCTTGCCCGGGTGGACGTTCTTCTTCGTCCAGGACATCTCGGAGACGTGGATCAGGCCTTCGATGCCCGGCTCCAGCTCCACGAAGGCGCCGTAATCGGTGATGTTGGTCACGCGGCCCTTGAGCTTGGCGTCGACCGGGTAGCGCTGGGCGATGCCCTCCCACGGATCGGCGAGCAGCTGCTTGATGCCGAGCGAGATGCGGTGGGTCTCGTGGTTGATCTTGATGATCTTGACCTTGACCGTCTGGCCGATGGTCACGACCTCGGACGGATGGTTCACGCGGCGCCATGCCATGTCGGTGACGTGGAGCAGGCCGTCGATGCCGCCGAGGTCGACGAACGCACCGTATTCGGTGATGTTCTTGACGACGCCGTCGATGACCTGGCCTTCCTCGAGGTTGGCCACCAGCTCGGAGCGCTGCTCGGCGCGGCTCTCCTCGAGGACGGTCCGGCGCGACACGACGATGTTGCCGCGGCGGCGATCCATCTTGAGGATCTGGAACGGCTGCGGGGTGCCCAGCAGCGGGGTGACGTCGCGCACGGGGCGGATGTCGACCTGGGAGCGCGGCAGGAACGCCACGGCGCCGTCGAGATCGACGGTGTAGCCGCCCTTGACCTGGTTGAAGATCGCGCCGGTGACGCGCTCGTTGGCCTCGAAGGCCTTCTCGAGCTTGACCCAGCTCTCCTCGCGGCGCGCCTTGTCGCGCGAGATGACGGCCTCGCCGAGCGCATTCTCGATGCGGTCGACATAGACCTCGACCTCGTCGCCGACGGCGAGTTCGCCTTCGCGGCCGGGGCCGTTGAATTCCTTGAGAGCGACACGGCCTTCCGTCTTGGCGCCGATGTCGATGACGGCCACGTCCTTCTCGATCGCGACGACGCGACCCTTGACGACGGACCCTTCGGTGATCTCGTGTTCGAGGAAGGACTCCTCGAGAAGAGCTGCGAAATCGTCGCGGCTCGGGCTACGCTGTAGGGCGTTACCAGCAGTCATTCTGTCTCCTGACAGGCCTCATCGGGAGGCCGGCATCGGCGGCTCGTGTGACGGGACACCCTCGACGTCGCCGCCCGGGGTCCTGGACCCGACGGGCTCAACCTCCCGAAGGAGGGCCGACGCATTCTCAAGCGATGGTCGAGAGCGGTCCTCCAACGGGGACGCGGCCCGGCAGGACCCTGCCGAGACTCGTCGATTCCGATCGGAGAACGGCGGTTGCATAGCCGATTGCCGGTCATCCGGCAACTGGCCGGGCGCCCGGGCCGCTTCGGTCTCGGAAACGAAAAATCCCCGCGGCTAGGCTGCGGGGATCGGTCTGCACGGCGCGTACGGGACGTGTCAGTCCTCGTCGTCGTCCTCGGTGCTGCGCATGCCCTTGAGCTTGGCGAACACCGAATCGGCGTTGAGCTTCTCGTCGCGGGCGGTGCGGTGGTGCTCGTCGGACTCGGTGTAGTCGGTGGCGGTCGAAACCTCGGTCGGCAGCAGCGTGGCGCCGCCGTCCACCGGCATGTTGGCCGGACGATCCTTGGCCGAGCGCTGGACTTCGAAATCGAGGTCGATCTGCGTGCAGAGGCCGAGGGTCACCGGGTCCATCGGCTGCAGCGAGGCGGAGTTCCAGTGGGTGCGCTCGCGGATCTGCTGGATCGTCGACTTGGTGGTGCCGACGAGGCGGATGATCTGCGCATCCTTGAGTTCGGGGTGGTTGCGCAGCAGCCACAGGATGGCGTTGGGCCGGTCCTGGCGGCGCGACAGGGGCGTGTAGCGCGGACCCTTGGTGGTGCGCTTGACCTCGGGCAGCTTCACCTTCGAGACCGCGACCTTGAGCTTGTAGTTCGGGCTCTTCTGCGCCTTCTCGATCTCGTCGCGGGTGAGCTGGCCCGTGGTGATCGGATCGAGGCCCTTGATGCCGGCCGCGACTTCGCCGTCGGCGATGCCCTTCACCTCGAGGGGGTGCAGCTTGCAGAAATCGGCGATCTGCTCGAAGGCCAGCGAGGTGTTCTCCACCAGCCACACGGCGGTGGCCTTCGGCATCAGCGGGCCTTGGGACATCGGGCTACTCCAACAGGTTCGGGCGGGACGGGTCATCGGGGCGCCGCCGACAGGGCGTCGCTCGCTCCGGCCCGAGAGTGGCCGGCAGCATCCCGTCTCAACGCTGCAATAGGGAAGCGCCGTCTATACAGGTTTCCGTGGGGTCAAGGCAATTGCGATCCGCTGCACCCGCAGGATCGGGCACGGCCGTGAAAGCGGTTCGGGATTTTTTCGGGGCCGCGCCTCAGGTGAACAGGCTCGACACGCTCGATTCGGTCGCGGTCCGGCCGATGGCCTCGCCCAGCAGGGGCGCGATGGTTGCGACCCGGATGTTGCGGGCGAGCTTGACCGCCTGCGTCGGCTGGATCGAATCGGTGATCACCAGTTCCTTCATCCGGGAGGCGGCGATGCGCGAGACCGCGCCGCCCGAGAGCACCCCGTGCGTGATGTAGGCGGAGACGTCCTTGGCGCCGGCGTTGAGCAGGGCTTCGGCGGCGTTCACCAGCGTGCCGCCCGAATCGACGATGTCGTCGACGAGGATGCAGGAGCGGCCCTCGACCTCGCCGATGATGTTCATCACCTCGGATTCGCCGGGGCGCTCGCGGCGCTTGTCGACGATCGCCAGGGTGGCGTCGATGCGCTTGGCGATGGCGCGGGCGCGGACCACACCGCCGACGTCGGGCGACACCACCATCCAGTCCTTGGGGTCGAGCCGCTCCTTGATGTCGCGCACCTTCACGGGAGCGGCGAACAGGTTGTCGGTCGGGATGTCGAAGAAGCCCTGGATCTGCCCGGCATGGAGATCGAGGGTCATGACACGGTCGGCGCCGGCCTCGGTGATCAGGTTGGCCACCAGCTTGGCCGAGATCGGCGTGCGGCCGGAGGTGCGCCGGTCCTGGCGGGCATAGCCGAAATACGGGATCACCGCGGTGATGCGCCGGGCCGAGGAACGCCGCGCCGCATCGATCATGATGAGCAGTTCCATCAGGTGATCGTTGGCCGGGAACGAGGTCGACTGGACGATGAACACGTCCTCGCCGCGCACGTTCTCCTGGAGCTCGACGAAGATCTCCATATCGGCGAAACGCCGGACCATGCACTTGGCCAGCGGCAATTCGAGATAGGCTGCGATCGCCTCGGCCAATGGCCGGCTCGCATTGCCGGCAATGATCTTGATCGAGGACTTCATGCCGGGGTCTTCATCTCGCGATCCTTGGGGGGGCGTCCCGTCGTCGCTTCGGGCAAGCCCTCGCTGTCGCGCTCATACCAGCCGCGACCGGGGCGTCACAATGCCTTCACGCAGCCTTCACCTGGATTACGAAGCCAGGTCGCGGGTCTCAGGGCTCGAGCAGGCTGTGCAGGTGCACGATGAAGTAGCGCGTCTGGGCGCTGTCAACCGTCGATTGTGCCTTGGCCTTCCAGGCCGTCTGCGCCGAGGCGTAGTCCGGAAAGATGCCGACGATGTCGAGATCCTTCACGTCGCGGAAGTTCACGCCGTCCAGGTTCTCCAGCTCGCCTCCGAAGACGAGGTGGAGCTTCTGTGCGCTGTCGATCGTCGTCGTCATTCCGCCTCTCCTGCCGCCTGGCCGCGGTCGCATCCCGCCGGGTGTCCCGCGAGGCGGGCTCCTGATCAGGCAAGGTTCCCGAAGGCATGCGCCATGCCGTGCTGCCGGTGCGGTCGCAAACCCCGCCCGGTTCGTCAACCCGCTGCGGGTGCCGCGGAACACGCAGGTCCTCCCCGGCCGACGCATGCCATCGCCGGCGTTGCGCCCCGGCCACCGCTCCGGTCATCCGGTCAGAGTTCGAACAGGGTCCCCTGCCGGGTCGCGGCGGCGACCTCCGGCTGCGGCTCCTGGGCGGCGCCCTTCTTCCGGGGCGGGGCCCGTTTCGCGGCGGATTTTCGCGGCGCGGGGTCCAGGCCCGCGTCGGCCGGGTCCGGTGCGCGCGGGGAGCCCGAATCGCCGTGACCGTGACGAAACCCTCGTTGTATTTCATCGCGTCGCACGTCGACGAATCCATCGGCGAATTCGAGGGTCATCGCCGGTGTGGCCTGCGCGGCGATGCGGACCGGCTGGCCCTCGGCGTCCCGCACCAGGGCGTAGCCCCGGGCCAGCACGGCCCGGTAGCTCAGCGATCCGAGCAAACCCGCCAGCCCGGCCAGCCGGTCCGCCCGGCGCTCGGTCAGGCGGTCCCCGGCCTGGACGAGGCGGGCCTGCAGCGCGCCGAGGCGGTCGCGGCTTCGCGCCTGCTCGGCCCGGACCCGCCCGAGGGTGCCCTCGCGGGCCAACACGAGGCGACGGCCAAGGTACGACAATCCCTCGCCTTTTCGCGCCACGTCATGGCGCAGCGCGGCGCCGGGCCGCTCGCCGATCCGGGCCAGCCGGCCCTGCGCCTGCGCCAGAGCCAGGGTCGGCGGGTGCCGGGCGAAGCGCTCCACGAGGCGCGCCACGCGGAGCCGGAACACCCGGGCATTGCCCGCGAGAGCCGGTCCGAGCCGGGCCTCGGCGAGGTCGAGGCGCTGGCGCTTGCCAGCCAGGAAGGCGTCGACATCCGGCATCGCCCGCACCAGGGCGCGCAGGTCGCTGCGCTCCCGGTCGAGACGGCGCTGAACCGCCTCGCGCTGGCGCCGCCCGAGGTCGACCACCTCGGCCACCAGGTCCGCCCGCACCGGAACCGCCATCTCGGCGGCCCCCGTCGGGGTCGGTGCCCGCCGGTCGGAAACGAAGTCGATCAGGGTGGTGTCGGTCTCGTGGCCCACCGCCGAGATCAGCGGAATCTCCGACTCCGAGGCTGCGCGCACCACGCATTCCTCGTTGAAGGCCCACAGATCCTCGATCGAACCGCCGCCCCGCGCCACGATGAGGACCTCGGGACGCGGGATCGCGCCCCCGGGCACCAGGGCGTTGAAGCCCCGGATCGCCGCCGCGATCTCCTCGGCCGCCCCCTCGCCCTGCACCCGCACCGGCCAGACCAGAACGGGCCGGGCGAAGCGGTCTGCGAGCCGGTGCAGGATGTCGCGGATGACGGCGCCGGTGGGCGAGGTCACCACTCCGACGATGCGGGGCAAGTAGGGGATCGGCCGCTTGCGCTCGGAGGCGAACAGGCCCTCGGCCGCCAGCACCCGCTTGCGCTCCTCCAGCAATGCCATCCAGGCCCCGATGCCAGCCGGCTCCAGGGTCTCGATGACGATCTGGTAGGAGGACTTGCCCGGGAAGGTCGTGATCCGGCCGGTGGCGACGACCTCGAGCCCTTCCTGAGGCCGCTGCCGCAGGCGGTTGAAGGTGCCCTTCCAGACCACCGCATCGATGCGAGCCGAGCCGTCCTTCAGCGAGAAGTAGGCGTGACCGGAGCTGTGCTGGCCGCGGAAACCCGAGATTTCGCCGCGCAGCCGAACATGGCCGAAGGCATCCTCCAGCGTTCGCTTCAGGGCGGAGGCGAGGTCGCCGACCGACCATTCGGGCACGTTGGACACTGGGCCGGACGATGCGGCAGGTTTGGAAGGCGGAGGGGGGACGGCCATGGCGGCGGACGCTAGGCCTGGCATAGCCCCAGGTAAAGTAGGAGGCGCGTTCGCCGCCGGGTCACATCAGAATCGACAGGATCACCAAGACGGAAGCGACTGGAACAGCGCAGATCGCCAGGGCCATCCGCCAAATCGGCAGTGCGTCCAGGCTGTGATTGTCGTTGCACGCCCGCACCGGCACACGGCCCCATGTCAGGTAATGTGAGGCACTGACGCCTCGGGTCGGAGGCGGCGCCATCAAATACGGAACGGATTTGCGACAGCCTGGCATGATTGTCACAACGTGACTCCGGTTCGTTCGTTCCACGCCAAAGGAGGAGAACCGATGCCATTGGATCTCGGTTCTGCGGCGAGAGTACGGCCCTCCCCCCCTTCCGCAGAGCGCTTCCCGTGCACATTGACGGTCTTAGCGGTGAATCGGCCTTTTCAACGAACGGCTTTTGGGGAACATCACCCCCATGAACATCCTCCTCATCGGCTCGGGTGGGCGCGAACACGCCCTGGCCTACGCCATCGCCAAGAGCCCCCTCTGCAGCCGACTGTTCACCGCACCGGGCAATCCCGGCACGTCGGATTTCGGTGAGAACCGGCCGGACCTCGCCGTCTCCGATCATGCGGCGGTCCGCGCTTTCTGTGCATCCGAGCGCATCGGCCTCGTCGTCGTCGGGCCGGAGGCGCCCCTGGTGGCAGGCCTCGTCGACGACCTCCAGGCGGCGGGCGTCCGGGTGTTCGGCCCGACCCGGGCCGCCGCGCAGCTCGAAGGGTCGAAGGGTTTCACCAAGGATCTCTGCGCCGAGGTCGGCATCCCGACCGCCGCCTTCGCCCGCTTCCAGGCTCTCGAGCCTGCTCTGGCCTACCTCGCTGAGCACGGCGCCCCCATCGTGGTGAAGGCCGACGGTCTTGCCGCCGGCAAGGGCGTGGTCGTGGCCGAGACCCGGGATCAGGCGGAAAGCGCGGTGCGCGCCCTGTTCGAGGAGCCCGGCGCCGAGATCGTGATCGAGGAATGCCTGTTCGGCGAAGAGGCGAGCTTCTTCGCCCTCTGCGACGGCACCCGTGCGGTGTCGGTGGGCACGGCCCAGGACCACAAGCGTGTTTTCGACGGGGACCGCGGCCCGAATACCGGGGGCATGGGCGCGTATTCCCCGGCCACCATCCTGACGCCGGCCCTGGAGCAGGAGGTGATGGACACCATCATCACTCCGACGCTGGACGGCATGCGCGCGCGCGGTACCCCCTTCACCGGCATCCTCTATGCCGGTCTGATGCTGACCGCCGATGGTCCGAAGCTGATCGAGTACAACACCCGCTTCGGTGACCCGGAGGCCCAGGTGCTGATGCCTCGCCTCGCCTCGGACCTGGTGCCCGCCCTGTTGGCGGCCTGCGAGGGCGACGTGTCCGGGATCGCCCTCGAGTTCGACCTGCGACGCGCGGCCCTCACAGTGGTCATGGCGGCGGCGGGCTATCCCGGCACGGTCCTGCGCGGGTCGGAGATCCGGGGCCTCGCGGCGGCGGGCCAGAGCGACGACATCCTGGTGTTCCAGGCCGGCACCCGTGCCGAGGACGGGCGGCTCTTCGCCGATGGCGGCCGGGTGCTCGCCGTCACCGCGCTCGGCGAGAGCATGATGGAGGCCCAGGCCCGCGCCTACGCGGCGGTGGCCCGGATCGACTGGCCGGAGGGCTTCTGCCGCCGCGACATCGGCCGCCGGGCCGTAGCCCGCGAGGTCGCGGGCGGCGGGATCTGACCGCCGGCCGTCAGCGCCGCTTGTTGCCGCGTGGGCCCGTTGGAACCACCGTGTTGCCCCGGTTCTCGGCCCGCAGGATACGCCAGCGTGCGACCCGATCCGGATCGAGCTGGCCCTCCGCCACGGCAGCCTGAACGGCGCAGCCGGGCTCATGGGCATGGGTGCAGTCGCGGAAGCGGCAAGCCGGGGCCAGTTCGGTGATCTCGGCGAACAGCGTCTCCAGCCCCTCGGCTGCGTCGCCGAGCTGAAGCGAGCGGATGCCCGGTGTGTCGATGACCCAGCCGCCCCCCGCGATGGCGTGGAGCGAGCGGCTGGTGGTGGTATGCCGCCCTTTGGCATCGTGTTCCCGGATGCCGCCCGTTGCCTGCGGTGCCGCGTGGTCCGGGCCCGCCAGGGTGTTCACGAGGGTCGACTTGCCGACACCCGACGAGCCCACCACCGCGACGGTCCGGCCCGGACCGCACCAGGGCTCGAGATGTGTCGCCGCGTCGGGCTCACGGGGGTTCACCAGAACCACGGCAAGGTCCCGCTGCAGCGCCATGGCCTCGCGACGGTAGCGCTCCGCATCCTCCGCGACATCCGCCTTGGTCAGGACGATGACGGGCTTGGGTCCACCCTGGTTGGCCAGGGCGAGGTAACGCTCCAGGCGGGTCGGATTGAAATCCGCGTTGCAGGAGGTGACGATGAAGAGCGCGTCGACATTGGCCGCCGCGAGCTGCGGCGCTACGCTGCCCTCGCGCCGCCGCTCCAGCACGGTGCGCCGCTCCAGGCGGCGGCGCAGCATCTGCGTGCCCGCTTCGACGAGAACCCAGTCGCCCACGGCATAGTCGCCGGTGTTGGTGTGGATCGGCAGCATGAGCTTCGCCGGCCCTGCCTTGGAGAGGGCACCCATGCGGGCGCGATGCACGGTGGCGACGCGCTGTGGCAGCAAGGCAGCCTCGTCCGTGCGGCACTGGTCCGCGAAGAATGCGGACCAGCCGAGTTCGGCGAGGGTGTGGGCGGTCTTCACGACGCCCTCAACCGGCGAGACGCGTCAGCGCCTCCGTGATCTTCTCCAGGCGGGCGGCCTCCCCGTCCCGGCGCTCGCGCTGCTCGTCCACCACCTCATCGGGCGCACGGGCGAGGAAGTCGGCATTGCCGAGCTTGCCCTCGATCTTGGCGATCTCGGCGGTGGCTTTCGCCGCCTCCTTCTTCAGGCGCGCGACCTCGGCACCGAGATCGACGATGCCCTCGAGGGGCAGGGCCGCCACCGAGCCGCGCACCAGCAACTGCACGGAGTTTTTCGGCGCTGCCTCCGCGAAGCGGATCTCGGAGAGTCGTGCAAGACGCACCAGAGTGTCGCCCCAGCGTGTGGCGCGAGCCCGCAAGGCCTCGTCGCCTCCCACCACCACGAGGGGAATCTGGGCCGCCGCCGGTACGTTGGTCTCCGAACGTGCCGAGCGGATCTCGGAAACAAGATCGACCAGCCAGCCGATTTCGGCTTCCGAATCCGAATCGTTCAGCGCGGCGAGGTCGGGCCAGGGCGTCAGGGCGAGGAGGCCGCGATCCGCGATGCCCTCGCCCTTGATGGCCCAGAGTTCCTCGGTGAGGAACGGCATGAACGGATGCAGCAGCTTGGCGATCTGGTCGATCAGGAACGCCACCGTCGCCTGCGTCTCGGCCTTCGCTGCCGCCGCGACGCCGTCCCCCTGGAGGACGGGTTTGGCCAGTTCCAGATACCAGTCGCAGAAGATGTTCCAGACGAACCGGTAGGCCGCCGCCGCCGCATCGTTGAAGCGGTAGGCTTCGAGGGCCGCCGTCACTTCGGCGACCGCCCGCGCGGCTTCGCCGAGCGCCCAGCGGTTCAGGGTCTCGGCGGCGTCCTCGGGCCGGTAATCGGGGCGTAGTACGCAGCCGTTCATCTCGGCGAAGCGCGAGGCGTTCCAGAGCTTGGTCGCGAAGTTGCGGTAGCCCTCGACCCGGTTGACTGCGAGCTTGATGTCCCGCCCCTGCGCGGCCATCGCCGCGAGCGTGAAACGGAGGGCATCGGCGCCGTACTGGTCGATCAGGCCGAGTGGGTCGACGACGTTGCCCTTCGACTTCGACATCTTGGCGCCGGAGGCGTCGCGCACCAGCGTGTGGAGGTAGACCGTCGAGAACGGCACCCGATCGGTCACGTGCAGGCCGAGCATCATCATCCGGGCGACCCAGAAGAAGATAATGTCCTTGCCGGTCACCAGCGTGTCGGTCGGGTAGTAGCGCGCGAGTTCCGGCGTCTCGTCCGGCCAGCCCAGCGTCGAGAACGGCCACAAGGCGGAGGAGAACCAGGTGTCGAGGACGTCCTCATCACGACGCAGGGCCACCGACGCCCCGCGCTTCGCGTCCGCCCGTGCTTGCGCCTCCGCTTCGCTCGCCGCGACGTAGATGCCGCCAGCCTCGTCGTACCAGACCGGAATCTGGTGGCCCCACCAGAGTTGGCGCGAGATGCACCAGGGCTCGATGTTCTCAAGCCACTGGAAGAAGGTCTTCTCGTAGTTCTCGGGCACGAAACGGGTTTTCCCGTCGCGCACCGCCTGCAGGGCGCGCTCGGCCAGGGGCTTCACGTTCACGTACCACTGGTCCGTGAGGTAGGGCTCGATGACCACGTTCGAGCGGTCGCCGTGCGGCACCGCATGGGTGTTGGGCTCGATCAGCCGCAGGCGCTCGCGTGTCTCCATCAGGGCGACGACCCGCTTGCGGGCCTCGAACCGATCGAGGCCATGCAGGGCGAGGGCTTCCGGCTCCGGGTTCGCATCGGCTAGGAAAGCCGCGTTACCGTCAAGACTTATGCGAGCCTCCGAATCCAGAATGTTGATCGGCGTGCAGCCGGCTCGGCGGCCGACCTCGAAGTCATTGAAGTCGTGCGCCGGCGTGATCTTGACCGCACCGGTCCCCTTCTCGGGGTCGGAATAGGTGTCGGCGATGATGGGGATCAGCCGTCCGACCAGCGGCAGGCGAACCCGCTTGCCGACGAGGTGGGTGTAGCGCTCATCATCCGGATGAACCGCGACGGCGGTGTCCCCCAGCATCGTTTCGGGCCGCGTGGTGGCGACCGTGATGACCTCCCCCGTCTCCGCGCCCGCCGCGTCGACGACCGGGTAGTCGAAGTGCCAGAGATGGCCCTTCACCTCGATCTGGAGCACTTCGAGGTCTGAGATCGCGGTCTGGAATTTCGGATCCCAGTTCACGAGGCGCTTGTCGCGGTAGATCAGCCCCTGCGCGTGCAGGTCGACGAAGGTGCGTGTGACGGCGCGGACCATCTGGTCGTCGGGCGCGCCCGAGAGGCCCATGGTGAAGCGCTCGCGCGACCAGTCGCAGGAGGCGCCGAGGCGCTTCAACTGGTTGACGATCGCCCCGCCCGATTCCGCCTTCCAGGCCCAGACCTTCTCGACGAAGGCGGCTCGGCCGATCTCGCGCCGGCCCGGCTCCTGTGCCTCCGCCAGACGACGCTCCACCACCATCTGGGTGGCGATGCCGGCATGGTCGGTGCCCGGCTGCCAGAGCACGTCGCGCCCTCGCATCCGCTCGAAGCGGCAGAGGATGTCCTGGAGCGTGTTGTTGAGGGCGTGCCCCATGTGGAGGCTGCCGGTGACGTTCGGCGGCGGGATCACCATGGTGAAGGGCTTCGCCCCGGCCCGCTCGGGTCGCCCGGCCTTGAAGGCACCGCCGGTTTCCCAGGCGGCGGCGATGCGCGCCTCGACGGCGGCGGGGTCGAAGGTCTTGTCCATCATGGGCGGGGTCGGTTCACGTGTCGGAGAAAGCGGAGGTTGGCCCGCTTTCAACCCGTCACGGCCCCTGCGTCAACTCGCGAGGCCGGTCATTCGACCGTGGCGGTCCTCAGCGGCCTCTGGCCACGCGCTCGATCTCGGCCCGGACCAGCCGTTCGACCATGCCGGGCAGGTTCTCGTCGAGCCAGCCCTTCAGCATCGGTCGGAGCATATCCTGCACCAGATCCTCGAAGGTTCGGGCCTGACTGCTCATCACGGTGTGCGAGAGCATATGAAAGGCCTGCGCGACGCTGGCGTCGGTAACGGCCGAGGTCAGCCGTTCTGTCGGCGTCGGGACGGGCTCCGGATCGGGCTCGCGGACGGCGGGCTGCGGCGCGGCGCGCGGCGGCTCGACGGGTGCGGCGGCACGGATCGGCGGAAGAGGCTCGGGCTCCGGCTCGTCGTCATCGAAGGAGATTGCATCGAAATCGATCTGCCCGTCCTCGATCGGCTCCTTGCGGAACGCGATCTCGGGCTCCTCAATGGGGGCCGGCCGGCGCACCGGCTTGGCCACCTCGGCGAGGTCCAGCACGTCGTCGTTCTCGGGCTGGAGCACGGAGGGTTGCGGCGGGCTCACCTCGGCCTTGGCATTCTGATCGTCGGCGATGATGCGACGGATCGAGGCCAGGATCTCCTCCATGGAGGGTTCCTGCGTCTTGTCCAACACCTTGGGGCTCGCTGCACTCATCCGGACGACGCTCGGGATCTGGGATGGACGGTTGATGACGGGGGCGAGTATTTCACGCTCCCGTCCCGATACAAGCGCTGGCCGCCGCGCGACGCGGGATAAGCCCGCATCGGATCCAGATATGCGCAGCAGCCGATCCGCTCCGGCGGGCTGCTGCGCTCGCGACCGGTTTTCGGAGGTCAGCGGCCGTCGGGTGTGCGCACGCCGTACCAGAGGTCCTTGACCTGATCGAAGTGTTCCTTCGGGCTGTACACCGCGACGGGCAGCGCGGTGTAGCGCACCGTCAGGCGGCCGACGGCCTGGACCACGCCGTAGGAGAAGATCACCCGATCGCGCTGGGCGATGATGAGATTGGTGCGGGCGTTCAACAGTTCCTGTTGCGCGTTGAGGACGTCGAGGGTGGTGCGCTGGCCGACGCGGGCCTCCTCACGCACGCCGTTCAGCGCCACTTCGTTGGCCTGCACCTGCGCCTGGGAGGCGATGACCTGCGCCTTGGCGGCTTCGAGCCGGCCCCAGGCGGTGACGATCGCCGAACGGACCTGATCGCGCGTGTCCTCGGCGTCGAGCCGGCGCTGGCCCACGGTCTCCTTGGCTTGGCGGATCTGCGAGTAGGTCTGGCCGCCCTCGTAGAGCGGGATGGACAGGCGACCGACAATCGAGGCGCTGACCGCGTTGTCGCCCGGGAACTGGTTGTCGTAACGCTGCTGCACTGAGCCCTGAAGGCCGGCGGTGGGATACAGCGCGCCTTCGAGAACCTTTACCTGAGCCTCGGACACATCGACGAGATGCAGTGCCGAGAGAATCTGCGGATGCTCCTTCAGGCCGATGTTCAGGGCGGTATCGAGGCTTGACGGGACGAAGCGGTCCAGCGGCCGACCGGGCGCGAGCTGGCGCGGCTCGACGCCGATATAGCGGCGGTAATTGCCGATGCTGGCACGCAGGGTGGCCTCGGCGCCGCTGACCTCGGAGCGTGCGCCAGCCAGGCGTGCCTCGGCCTGGGCGACGTCGGTGCGGGTGACTTCGCCGACGTTGAAGCGGTCACGCGTCTGACGCAGCTGCTCCTCGAGCACCTCGACGTTGTTGCGGCGCAGTTCGAGGTTCGCCGTATCGCTCAGAACGAACATGTACGACTGGGCGGCATTGAACAGGGTGTTCATCTCGGTGGCGCGCAGCGCCTCCCGGACGCGGAGCACATCCGATTCCGCCTGACGGGTCTGGTTGTCGGTGCGAAAGCCGTTGAAGAGGGTCTGGTTCACCGTGAGGCCCGCGCCGCCCGGCCGCGTGACCTGGTTGAGCTGGAAACCAGATGTTCGGCCCTGGGTCTGAGAAAGGCCGATATCGGCATCGAGGCTGACGGTGGGACGATAGCCGGACTTGGCCTGCGCCACGGTCTCGTCGGTCGCGCGCACGCCGGCGCGGCCCGAATTCAGAGTGGGATTGGCCGCGTAGGCCCGCGACAGGGCGCTCTCCAGCGTTTCGGCACCGGCCGGGCTCGCCACGGCGAGGGCCAACAGGGCGAAGCCGATCGGCCGAAGCCTCGTGCGCATCGCAGGTTTCGAATCTCTCACGCTCGTCGACCCTTGCGGTTTCTAGATGAACCGGACGACCATACGAGATGGTCACCGCGCCACAGCGCGAATCCGGATTGCCCGCCTCAGCGCGGAGAGTAGCCGACCTTGGCCGGCAGAGCACCGGGTGGTTCCAGTCCGCCGCACGAATCCGTGTGCGGTGCCGTAAAAAAGCGACACTACCCAGGGTTGGTGTCAATTTGATACACAGCCAGAGGGATTTCAGGCGGGCGTCAGGAATGCGAGGCGTTGCGGCTCTTCGTCAGGCGCGAATCAAAACGCGAAATCGGGGTCGGCCGCGAAAGCACCGAGGGCTGGCAGGGCGGCATCGAAGAGCGGACGCGCACCGAAGGCCTCTCCGGCGCGGACGAACAGAGTCGCCTTGGCGGCCCGGTCCTGCCCCATCACGCAGACGAGGCGACCGCCATCCTTCAACTGGTCGAGCAGGGCCTGCGGGCGGGTTTCCACCCGGCCGTTGACCAGGATGGCATCGTAGGGCGCGGACTGCGCCGCCCCCGCGTCGAGGGGGCCTTCGACCAGTGTGATGCTGTCCTGGCCCACCAGACGCTCGCGGGCACCGGCAAGAAGGTCCGCATCGGATTCGAGGGCCACCACCTCGGCTCCGATCTGTGCCAGGATCGCGGCGGCGTAGCCGTAGCCGGTGGCCACGTCGAGCGCCGTCTCGCCGGGCTGGATCGCCAGGGCCTGGACCATCCGAGCCAGCAGCATCGGCGCCGGCATCGCCCGACCCGAGGAGCCGAGCCGCAGGGTCTGATCGATATAGGCGAAATCCTCGCGCCCGGGCGGAACGAAGCGCTCGCGGGCGATCTCCTCGAAAGCGTCGAGGACCGGGACATCGTTCACGTCGAAGGTCCGCAACTGACAATCGACCATGAGGCGTCGCGCCTGCGCGTAATCGAGCATGGTAGCTGTCTTCCTCGACGCTGAGCCGACGCCGGACGCCGGTCTATCCCTCCGGGCGGCCCGAGCGGCCACGCCGAAGCTTGCGGGTTGTCGGGGATCGACTGCCAAAACGCAAGGTTCTCGACGCCCCTGCCCGTCCGACGATCCGAGACGGTGCGATCCGGCTTCGCCGGCGTCATCCCGTCTCCAGAGACGCGCGACGAACCTCTCTTGCGAGAACCGTTCGCGGAAGAACCCTTTGCTTATGAGCCTGGGCTCGGCTTTCCCACGTGGGAGGGCGACCCGGATCTGGACGTGATCGCGAAGCTCTATGAAGGGGGAAATCGACTTTGGAGGCCTCGGAGGGAATCGAACCCCCGTGCAAGGATTTGCAGTCCTCTGCGTAACCACTCCGCCACGAGGCCTCTGTCGCGCGACCCCGAAGGGCCCGTTTGGCGACCCCCGTCCGGGCGGCCGGCTCGGGGAGAGGCGTCTCTAGCAGAGCCCCCCGCGTGAGGGCAACGGCCTTTGGACGATCTCCGCAAATTAGGAGGCGGTCGCTTTCGCGTCTCGGCCCAAACCGCTTCGACCCGGTGCTGCGATCCACCGCCTCCAATCCGACGCGGCCCCTTACCCAAGTCGCGGGCCAAGTCGCGGGCCAAAGCGCGGGAATTTCAGGCAGCGCCCCGGGGCACCGGCCAAAAAATGTGACGGAATCGTCAAATCACCGGTCCGGACACCCTTGCGTCCCGGCGAAGCGCTGTGTAGACCCCCGATCGCGGTCCCCGATAGCTCAGTTGGTAGAGCAAGCGACTGTTAATCGCTTTGTCGCAGGTTCGAGTCCTGCTCGGGGAGCCAATCTTTCTTCAAGACTTGGCTGTACTCTTGACGAGGCAGCTATAGCGGTTGAGCCGATTGTGAGATCTGGCCCTGCATACTCGCAACAGTTGGTCCGAAGCGCCCATCGCGTGCGCCACCGTTGCGGTGTTTTCGTGAACCCTTTTCTCTCTGTCACGCGTCTCGCGCTCGTCCTTTGAACGACGAACCTCGCCAGCCCCGAGAGCCGGCGAAGTTGGTTTCAAAGGTGCGCGAGCTCGCGTCGATCAGGTGAGTGGGCCCGGAATCGCGCTCTCCGCCTCTGCGAGCAGGCGCGTTTCGTGTTTGCGCACGAACAGCCAGAGGGCGAGGCCGCCGAAGATCACCACGGCGAGCAGGCTAAGGCCCACGGGACCGGCGATATGCTCGATCGAACGGCCACAATAATACGATCCCAGCCCCATGATCGTCGCCCAGGCGATGCCGCCGAGACCGTTGAAGACCAGGAAGCGGCGGGCGTCGAGCTTGTTCACCCCGGCTAGCACGGCCGCGTAGGCCCGCAGCATCGCGGTGAAGCGGCCGAAGAACACGATCTTTCCGCCATGCTCGCGAAAGAGATACTGGCCAAGCTTCAGCCGCCCGTGATCGAGGGCGATGAGGTGACCGTAGCGGAGCAGGAGCGGCATGCCCCAGCGTCGACCGACCCAGTAGCCGAGGTTGTCGCCAAGGATCGCGGCGGCCGCGGCGGCCAGGATGATCAGGCCGATCTGCAGGTGGCCGGTGCTGCCGGCATAGACGGCCGAAGAAATCAGGATGGTCTCGCCCGGCAACGGCACGCCAGCGCTTTCCAAAGCGATGACGACGAAGATCGCAATGTAGCCGTAGCTCGCGATCAGGTCTGCAATTGGAAGATTTGAGAGAAACGACATCGGCATTCCCGGGTGGTGCGATGGGCGCACTGTGCGCGGGAACGTGGCGGGATCGGGGCTGACACGGGGCACCACAGGCCTGGAAACCGCCGAATCCTTTGGGACGATCCGGATGCGAGGTGCCCCTCGCCCGGTCGGAGGCGTCCCGCAGCCACCGCGCATCGCGTGCTCGCAACGGGACGCCGTGGCTCAACCGAAGGAGCCGAAGCCCTCGAAGCTGTCGCTGTCGAAGGTGGAGGGCGGTTCACACGCGACCGGATTGGAAGCGATGTCGTCGGCGGGCGTGTCCGGCTTTCGGGAGAGGGTTTGCGGGAAAATCTCGTCAGAGACAGATGCGAGCGGCGAGTCGGGGCGATCGTGCTGCACGTCTTTGCTCATCCAGGCTCCTCAAGCAGCGTGCCGCGGATAAGGCACAGCTTGGGGTACCTGAGGAACACGGATTCGTGAATCCTGCCGCTGCCCGGTTCCGGCGCATCTGCCATGCGGTAGCGGGATGACGGGACCACGCATCGGAGAGATCGCGGCGGGGGCCGCGATCGAAGATCCGGCAGCGGGTTTGTGGTCAGGCGTTCTTGCGCGGCCGATGGCTTGGGTCGATCCCGCCCTCGGGCGTGGTCTCGTTGTCGACATCGCCTTCGAAGTTCGAATCCGCCGCGATGTCCTCCGGGTCGCGCCCCGTCATGCCCTTCGATGCGCCGATGCCTGGATTGCCCTTCAAATCGGCATCGCTTGGGACATCGGTCTTCAGATGCTTGTTCGACATGTCTGCTCCCACTGATGAGGGCTCGGCGCCTTGTCCGGCGCTTCGCGATCGTTCTCAGCCAACCGGCCGGCGGTGGGCGCCGTTCCCGGCGGATTGGGTGCGCGCGTGGTCGCGGGGGAAGCGTGGTGTCGATGGTCAGCCCTGAAAATAGGAGAGGCCGGGGGATGCGTTCCCCCCGGCCTCCCCGTCGGTGCGTCCCGGCCTACGGCTGTTCGTTGCCGGCGTAGTTGATGGAGCCGTCGGCGCCCTTCTTCCACATGTACATCACGTAGTCCGGCCGGGTGATGTCGCCCTTCTTGTCGTACGAGATGTCGCCGATCACCGTGCTGAAGGGCTTGCCCTCGTGCATGTAGGCGGCGACCTTCTGGCCGTCGGTCGACTTCGTCGCCTTCATCGCGTCAGCCAGGATCTGCATGGCGGCGTAGGAGTAGAGCGTGTAGCCTTCGGGATCGAAGTTGATCGCCTTGAAGGCGTCGACCGTGGCCTTGGACTTCGGATTCTTGCGGGCATCCGGCGAGAAGGTCATCAGGGTGCCGTCGGAGCCCGGGCCCGCCACCTGGGCGAACTCGCGGTCGGCGATGCCGTCACCCCCCATCAGCGGTGCGTTGAGGCTCTGGTCGCGCATCTGGCGGATCAGCAGGCCCGCCTCGGTGTAGAGGCCACCGAAATAGACCACGTCGACATTGGCTTGCTTCAGTTTGGAGACCAGAGCCGAGAAATCCTTCTCGCCCGGGTTGATTCCCTCATAGAGCACGTTGGTGCCACCCTTGGCCTTGAGGGCCTTCAGGGTCTCGTCGGCCAAGCCCTTGCCGTAGGGGGTCTTGTCGTGGACGAAGGCGATCTTCTTGCCCTTGAACTTGTCGGCGAGGTAGGCGCCCGCCACCGCGCCCTGCTGGTCGTCGCGACCGCAGGTGCGGAAAGTATTCCAGTTGCCGCGCTCGGTATACTTGATCGCCGTGGAGGCCGGGCTGACCTCGACGATGCCGGCTTCCTGCAGCACGTCCGAGACCGGGATGGAGACGCCTGAGTTGAAGGCGCCGACCACGGCCTTCACGCCCTCGGAGGCGAACTTGTTGGCGACCGACACGCCCTGCTTCGGGTCGGAGGCGTCGTCGCCCACTGTCATCACCAACTTCTCGCCATTGACGCCGCCGGCCTTGTTGATGTCGGCGATGGCCTGCTGGGCCCCGGTCTTGATCTGTGCACCGAAGGCGGCGTTCGGGCCGGTGACGGGAACCACGACGCCGATCTTGATCTCGGCCTGAGCGGCGGTTGCCGCCAGCATCAGGCTGAGGGCGACACCGGCTGAAAACAGTGACTTCATGCTCGTTTCCCCTCTTCAGGCGCCGGACCGGGCGTTCGCTTCGCCGGTACGGTCGCCAAAACGCGGTGTGGTCTCGCGCCGCGCCGTCACGGCGTCGGCGCGCTCGTCCGGTCCCGCCAGCTCAGCGGTCCGGTGCGCTCGTAGAGCCAGGCATATTGCCGGGTCATCTGTCCGGTGCGGGTGTAGCGATAGGCCACGGCCCCGATGGCCAGGACAACCACCGCGTCGACCAGATAGGCCGGAAGCGACAGCAGCGGGTCCTCGAACAGCGCGTAGTGCAGGAACCGCGTCACCGCCGCGATCAGCAGCAGGGCCAGGGCGCAGTGCCAGAACGGGCGCCAGCCGCGGGCGAGTCCGCTGCCCGTCATCCAGGCGGCACCGCCCCCCATCGCCACGGTAATCAGGAGGAAGATGCCCAGGGTACGCAGATCGAGGCTGAAACCATCGGCCATGCTCAATGCGATCCCCCCTCGAGGTAGGCGGCCTTCACCTGCGGGTCGTCGAGGAGCGCCTGACCGGTGCCGCTCATCGTGACCGCCCCCGTGACCATGACGTAGCCGCGATGCGCGAGCTTGAGGGCATGATAGGCGTTCTGTTCGACGATGAACACGGTCAGGCCCTCGCGGGCGTTGAGGTCGCGCACGGCGGAGAAGATCTGCTTGACCACCAGGGGCGCCAATCCGAGCGAGGGCTCATCGAGCATGAGCAGGCGCGGCCGGCTCATCAGGGCACGGGCGATGGCGAGCATCTGCTGCTCGCCCCCCGACATGGTGCCGCCGCGCTGATCGATGCGCTCCCGCAGGCGCGGGAACAGGGTGCACATGCGCTCGAGGTCCTCGGCGAAGTGCTTGCCGCCGTTGACGGCCGCGCCCATCTGCAGGTTCTCGCGCACCGTCATGCGGGAGAAGATGCGCCGACCTTCGGGAGATTGGGCTAGGTTGAGCCGGGCGATCTCGTGGGTCGGCAGCTTCGTGATGTCCTGGCCCGCGAAGGTGATGGAGCCTTCGCGCGCCTGGGGCTGGCCGAAGATGGTCATCATCAGGGTCGACTTGCCGGCCCCGTTGGCCCCGATCAGGGCGACGATTTCACCCTCGTGCACGTCGATGTCGACGCCCTTCAGGGCGCGGATGCTGCCGTAATAGGCCGAGACGCCGCGCACGCTGAGCAGCGGCGCTTTCGCGCCCTCCCCGTCGGTCTTCCCCATCCGGGCGCGGGTCTCGTCCACCAGCACGTTGATGCCCGCGACGCTCATGCCGTTATTCCCGCCAGACCGACTTCCGCTTCCACCGCCGCCACCTCCTCGTCGTCGACGCCGAGATAGGCCGCGATCACCCGGGTGTCGTTGCGGATCTCGTCCGGCGTGCCGTCCGCGATCTTGATGCCGTAGTCGAGCACCACGATGCGGTCGGAGATCTGCATCACCACCGACATGTCGTGCTCGATCAGCAGGACCGAGGTGTCGTACTCGTCGCGGATCATCCGCAGCAGGGTGTTGAGATCGGCCGATTCCCGCGGGTTGAGGCCGGCCGCCGGCTCGTCGAGGCAGAGCAGCACCGGGTCGGTGCACATGGCGCGGGCGATCTCCAGGCGGCGCTGGTCGCCATAGGGCAGGTCGCCCGCCGGCTCGTCGGCCCGGTGGGTCAGGCCGATGCGTTCGATCCAGCCGGCGGCCTTGGCGATGGCCTGATCCTGCGCGCGGCGATAGCCCGGCAGGCCGAGGATGCCCGCGAGCGAGAAGCCGGACGCCCGCATCAGCGGCTTGTGCATGGCCACCAGCAGGTTCTCCAGCACGGTCATCTGCGGGAACAGCCGGATGTTCTGGAAGGTGCGGGCGACCCGGGCGAGGCGGTTGACGTCGTGGCCCGGCAGGCGCTCCAGCAGGTAGGTCTCGCCACCCGCCTGCGACAAGCGGATCATGCCCTCGGTCGGCTTGTAGAAGCCGGTGATGCAGTTGAAGACCGTGGTCTTGCCGGCGCCGTTCGGACCGATTAGCGCGGTGATGTCGCCGCGCCCGACCTCGAACGACAGGTCGCCCACGGCGGTGAGGCCGCCGAACCGCATGGTAAGGTGGTCGACCACCAGGATCGGGTCGGCCGGGCCGCCGGAAATCGCGGCCGGCGGCGCGTCCTGCAGCGTGGCGAGGCGGGTGGTGCCGGTGGCGAGGCTCATGCGGTGCGCCCTCCCAGGCGGACCGAGGGCGAGCGCTCGGAAATCAACCCGCGCGGGCGCCAGACCATCATGCAGACCATGGCGAGGCCGAACAGCAGCAGGCGGTACTCGTTCGGGTCGAAGCCCTCGCCGAATACCGCCTTGAGGAAGGTGAGATTACGCAGCAGTTCCGGCGCGCCGACCATCACGATGGCGGCGATGGCAACGCCGATCTGGCTGCCCATGCCGCCCAGCACCACGATCGCCAGAATGATCGCGCTCTCGAGGAAGTTGAAGCTCTCGGGGCTGACGAAGCCCTGGCGCACGGCGAAGAACGAGCCGGCGAAGCCCGCGAACATGGCGCCGAGCGCGAAGGCGGTGAGCTTGGTCATGGTGGTGTCGATGCCGAGCGAGCGGCAAGCGATCTCATCCTCGCGCAGGGCCTCCCAGGCGCGGCCCAGCGGCAGGCGGCGCATGCGGAGCGTCACCAGGTTGGTGATCAGCGCCAGGGCGAGGATCAGGTAGTAGAGGAAGACGATCCGGTGCATCGGGCTGAAGCTCAGCCCGAAGGTCTGGGCGAACCCGCCCTCCCCGGCCGTGAACGGGATGCCGAAGAAGCTGGCGCGGGGGATCGAGGACAGGCCGGCGGCGCCGCCGGAGAAGTCGACCCAGTTGATGAGAACGAGGCGGATGATCTCGCCGAAGGCGAGCGTCACGATGGCGAGGTAGTCGCCGCGCAGGCGCAGTACCGGGAAGCCGAGGAGCACACCGAAGGCGGCGGCGAACAGGCCGGCCAGCGGCAGGCAGATCCAGAACGAGAGCCCGAACACCGTGGAGAGCAGCGCGTAGGAATAGGCGCCCACGGCGTAGAAGGCGACGTAGCCGAGGTCGAGCAGCCCGGCGAGGCCGACGACGATGTTCAGGCCCCATCCGAGCATGACGTAGGTGAGGATGAGAATGCCGAGATCGATCCAGTAGCGCCCCTCCGACAGGCCGCCCGAACCGAGGGCGGCGAGCAGCGGCAGGGTCAGCGCGACGGCGAGCGTCACCGGACCGAGCACGCGGCCGGCCCGCCTCGCGACCGGCGCCGCATCGAGGGTCGCGAGACGGTGGACTTCCCGCCGGCGCGCGACCTCGCCGAGCAGCAGGCGCTGGCCGAGGCGCAGCACGAACACGGCGAGACACAAGCCCGCGACGACGCCCCAGCGGCCGGTGAGTTCGAGGCCGGTGCCCTGCCCGAGATCGGTGCGGTAGGCCACCACGGGAATGCTCAACCCGAGCGTCACCAGGGCGAAGAGGGCCGAATCCTTGAGCATCTCAGGGAGCGCCGCGCCGGAGCGCCGGGCGACGGTGGGGGCCACCGCGCCGATGGTCGATCCTGTGGCCATGGTTCAGACCTTCTCGACTTCGGGGCGTCCGAGGATGCCGGATGGTTTGAAGATGAGCACCACGATGAGGATGAGGAACGCGGCCACGTCCTTGTACTCGATGGAGAAATAGGCCGACCAGAAGGTCTCGATCAGCCCGATGATCAGCCCGCCGAGGACGGCGCCGGGAAGCGAGCCGATACCGCCGAGCACCGCCGCCGTGAAGGCTTTCACGCCGGGCACGAACCCGTCCGAGAACGAGACCACACCGTAATAGAGGAGGTAGAGGGTTCCGGCGACGGCGGCGAGGGCGGCGCCCAGCACGAAGGTCAGCGAGATGGTCCGGTCGACGTTGATGCCGAGCAAGGCCGCCATGCGCCGGTCCTGCTCACAGGCGCGCTGGGCCCGGCCGAACGAGGTACGCTGGACGAGGTACCAGAAGCCGGCGAGCAGGAGCGCCGTCGTCGTCATGATGATCGCCTGCTTGTAGGACAGGGTCACGGTGTATTGCTCGTTTTGGTACAGCACGATCACGTCGCGGACGAGGGGCGGAACCGGCTTGTTGCGGGCGCCCTGCACCACCTGGACGAAGTTCGACAGGAAGATCGAGACGCCGATGGCCGAGATCAGCGGTGCGAGGCGGAACGAGCCGCGCAAGGGACGGTAGGCTACCCGCTCGATGGCCCAGCCCCAGAGCGCGGTCAGGATCATCGCCAGGACCAGCACGATGAGGAACACCAGGGCGACCGATGTGAGTCCGAGCCAGGTGGTCAGGATCAGGAAGAAGATCAGCGCGATGAAGGATGACAGCATGAAGACGTCGCCGTGGGCGAAGTTCACCATGCCGATGATGCCGAAGACCATGGTGTAGCCGAGCGCGATCAGCCCGTAGATCGACCCGAGCGTCAGGCCGTTGATGAACTGCTGGGCGAAAAATTCCATGTACCGGCCTTCGTTTCGACGCCGCGGCCATTCGCGAATGAGATGTGAGAACGGGGATAGCATGTGCGAATGGCATGCCAGCCTGGAATGTTCTGAACAAACGCCTCCGGTCAATCCTCACCGCGGCGCGACGCTTGAGCCTCCCCGATTCCTGAAACGCGAACGGCCCGGCGCGTGGAGCGCCGGGCCGTCGAACGGAAGCGTCGGAGTCCGGTGCCTTCGGCACCGGTCGGACTTACTTGAGCAGCGAGACCAGGGTCTTGCCGGCGGGGGTCTTCAACTCCTTGGCGTCGAGGGTGCCGTCGTTGTCCGGATCGGCGGCCTTGAAGCGGGCCTCCACGAGGGCGAGGTACTCGGCCTTGTCCAGGGTACCGTCCGAATCCGGATCGGCGGCCTTCAGGGCCTTCTTGCTGACCCGGCCCTTGAGCTCCTTGGTATCCAGAGTGCCATCCTTGTCGGATTCCAGCTTGTCGAACAGCGCGCCGGCCACGGCCTGGGCTTCCTTGAGATCGATGGTGCCGTCGTTGTCGGTGTCGACCATCGTGATCACCTTCGCGGTGCTGGCTTCCTTGGCCGAAGCCGGGATGGCCAGGGGAAGCGCGAGGGCGGCGGCACCGAGGATGCCGGCGAGACGGGACAGGTTGGACATGCAGAGAACTCCGTATCAGCAATAACGATTGCCAATCTATCACGCCGAAACGGATCGGCGAAAGATTCATGTTGCAACGCGGTATCGCTTCCAGACTGCTGGTCCCGCTCCCGCCCCGCCCTATGGCAGGCGATCAGTCCATTACGGTGGCGCCGTTGGATATCGTCTTGGTCTTGCGGATCACCCCCGCGAAGGTGACGTGCGCCTCGAAATGCCCGCCGTCCTTCCGAGCATGGATTTCGAAATGCTTCGGCTTGCGCCGGGCCTCCCCGTCGACCTGATAGCCCGCCTGCCGCAACGCCGCGAGAGCGAGCGCCGGATCGGCCTTCCCCGCATCTCCGTCCTCGGGACGAGACCGGGGGATGCGGTGCCGCGTGCCGTCCGGAGCCGTGATGGCGCTGGCCTTGATCTCCGAGGGTTTTTGCTCGCCGGTTACCGCGATGGCATCGCCCGGCTTCAGGGTCGCCGCTGCGCGGGCGAGCGCCTCGGCGCCCTCCGGGCCGAGATCCACGAGGACGCGGCCTTCGGGGCACTCGAGTGCGAGGCGATGGCCGAACAGGGCCCAGATGGTTCCGTGCGTGCTGCGTGATGGGGACATGGGCTGATGGTGCTTCCTTGAGATTGGGGGCAAACCGGGATGCAGGCAGGCCGAGATGCGGCGGCTTCGGGAACCGCCGCACCGGTCCTGGGGTGCGGGGATCAGCGGGCCTCAGGCTTGGCAGTCTCAGGTTTGGCAGTCTCCGGCTTGGCAGTCTCCGGCTTGTGACCTTCGGGCTTCGAAGGGTCCGGCTTCGGTAGTGCGGCTAGGCGGTCGAGCATCTGCAGGGTGAGATCGGCACAGGCCCTCATGGGCTCGTCGTCGACACATTTGACGTCGACGGCGATTTCGCCCCGTTCCAGGCGGAAATGCGCGGCCTTTGGCGGGGGCGGCGGCGCATCGGGGCCGCGACGAGGGCCGCCCGGAGGCGCACCGGCCTCCGGTCCGGGGCGCGGACCACCGGGCGGCGGGGCCGGCTGGGCGACGGCCGCGCCGGCAACGAGGATCGTGGCGGCGGCGAGAAGGGCTGTGGTCTTCGTCATGATGGACGTCCTGTCCGGGGAGATCGAAGGGTGGGGAATGGTGTCACAGGGCGTTCAGAACACCCGCTTTTCGCGGACCTGACCGTCGAAGCCGACATGGAGCTGGCGCTCGCGCCCATCGCTGCCGCGTGCGGCGACCTCGAGGTGACGCGGCCCCCGGCCGGTGACCCGAATGTCGGAGTAGCCGGCCGCCGCGACGCCGGCGGTCAGGGCCGGCACGTCGGGCTTTGCCCCGAGGCCGACCTTGTCCTTGGCCCAGTCGAGGGTTCCGGCGGGCGGGCCGCCGGCGGGGCCGATGCGGACTTGGCTGCCATCGGCGCGGGTGATGAGCAGGGCGTGAAGGAAGCCGTTCTCGAACCGGCCCTGCACGGTGACGGCCTCGCCCGGCTTGACGAGGGTGCCTCCCTCTCCCTGGCGCCCGGTCTCCACCAGTGCCTTGCCGGTCTCGTCCTGCATCACGAACTTGTTGCCGTAGATCTCGGCGACGTCGCCCTTGGCGGCGATCGAGCCCGAGGCCTTCAGGGCGGAGATCGCGGTGGGCGCCACCGGCGTCATCACCGAGGCGCCGGTCTGGGCCAGCGACAGGCCGACCGCGCCGAAGGCGAGGGGCGCCGCGATGGCGCCGACGACGAGGCCGCGGCGCGAGCGCTTCGGGGCCGGGGTGAGGGTCGGCGTGGGGCTGGCGGGTGTGCTGCTCTGCAGAGTCTCGGTCATGGTGGCCTGTCCTTCCGGGGTTCGACGGTGGCCCTCTCGGGTTGACGGCGTTCTAGGTCGGGGCCTCCAACCCGATCTGAACCGGACGGTTCAGCCCCCGTTAAACGACGCGGCTTAGGCCGCTCCCGCACGCCTGCCCTGCCCTCGCTTCCCGCCCTTCCATCCCCGGACCCGACTCCATGAAACTCCTGCTGGTGGAGGATGACGCGCCGCTAGCCGCCGAGATCGCCAAGGCGCTCCGGGCCGAGAACTTCGCCCTGGACCACGCCGTCAATGGCGAGGACGCGCAGCATCTCGGTGAGACCGAGACCTACGACGCCGTGGTGCTCGATCTCGGCCTGCCGAGGCGCGACGGCCTCTCCGTCCTGCAGGCCTGGCGCATCGCGGGGCTCACCGTCCCTGTGCTCATCCTCACGGCCCGGGACGGTTGGAGCGACAAGGTCGCGGGCTTCAAGGCGGGTGCCGACGACTTCCTGGTCAAGCCGTTTCGGGTCGAGGAACTGGTGATCCGCCTGAGGGCTCTGGTACGCCGGGCGAGCGCGCATGGGGCGTCCCGCGTCACCTGCGGTCCCCTTTCCTACGAATCCGGCCTCGGCACCTTCGAGCGCGACGGCCTGCCCCTCAGGCTCACCGGCCTCGAATGGCGGGTCCTGTCCTGTCTGATCCTGCACAAGGACGGGGTGATGCCGCGCAGCCAGCTCATCGAACGGGTCTATGACGGCGATGCCGACGTCGATTCAAACTCGGTCGAGGTCATCATCACGCGCCTGCGCCGCAAGATCGCCCCCGCGCGGATCGAGGGCGTGCGCGGCCATGGCTATCGGCTGCTGCCGGGCGATCCCGCATGACGCCGCCACCCTCGGGGCGGGGTCCGCGGCCTGCCGGGCTGACGAAGCCCGCTGCGCCGGACAAGCCCAGTCCACCTGCAAAGCCCGCCGGGCTTCTCCAGCTCGGGTCCCTCCAGCGCCGGCTGCTGCTGGCCGCCCTGGCCTTCGTCACCCTCGCGCTGGTGGTCGCCGGCCTGGCGATCGGGGTGATCCTGCACCGCTTCGTGCGGGCGCAGCTCGACAGCCGACTCGACAGCCAGCTCGTCGCCATCGCGGCGAGTTTGGAACGCGGCCCCGGCGAGCACCTCCGCCTCGACCGCACCCTCGATGGCCCGCCCTTCGACCGCCCGCGCTCGGGCTGGTACTGGCAGGTCCGGCAGGGGCGCACCACGCTGCGGGCGGACTCCCTCGAAGGGCGCGACCTTCCCGTACCGGATCGGCCGGCACATGATCCCGACCCGGACCGCGCCCAGCCCGGCGACGCGGCAGGTCCCTGGGGTGACGCGCTCATCCTGCGGACGCGCGTGCTGCCCGCTGAGGCGGGCCGTCCGCCGGTGATTCTCGTCGCGTCCGCCCCCGCCCAGGCCCTCAACGGCCCCTTGCGCGAGGCGGGCCGTGCCCTCGCCGCCATCCTGGGCATCCTCGGACTCTGCCTCGTAGCCGGCACCGTGGCGCAGGTTCGCCTCGGCCTGCGCCCCCTGGAGCGCCTGCGCCGGGACATCGCCGAGGTCCGGGCCGGCCGGCGCCCCCGCATTCCCGGCCAGCAGCCCGCCGAGATCCGTCCCCTGGTGACGGAGGTGAATGCTCTGCTCGACCAGAACGCCGCCAACCTCGAACGGGCGCGCACCCATGTGGCGAATCTCGCCCATGGCCTGAAGACGCCGCTGGCCACCCTCACTCTCGCCCTGTCCGACCGAACGCGCGACCCGGATGGCGGTCTGGCGGCTCTCGTTGCGGCCATGGACCGGCAGGTGCGCCATCATCTGCGGCGCGCGCGCACCGCCGCCCTCGGCGGCGCGACCCGCGCCAGGACCGATCTCGCCGGCCCCCTGTCCGACCTGCGCACCACCTTCGGCCGGCTCTATGCCGAGAAGACGCTGGTCATCGATCTCGATCTTCCGGAGGGACTTGCGGCGGCCTGCGACCCCCAGGACATCGACGAGATGCTGGGCAACCTCATCGACAATGCCTGCCAGTGGAGCCGCGGCTGGGTCCGCATCGCCGGACGGCCCGCCGAGGCCGGCGTCACCCTGACGGTGGAGGATGACGGCCCCGGACTGGATGCCGCCGCCGCCGCGCGGGCGATCCGGCCCGGCGGGCGCCTCGACGAGAGCGTTCCGGGCCATGGCTTCGGTCTGTCGATCACCACTGAACTCGCGGAACTCTACGGCGGAGGGCTCCAACTCGGACGCTCTGATCTCGGAGGCTTGAGCGCCCGGCTGCAACTGCCGGCCTGATCCGGCCCCGGAGCGATCCTGGCGAGAGGCGGATCGGGCCCGTGCCCACTGCCAATCCGGGCGCGCCCGTATAAACGAACGTTAAAGGCTGCTGCCGCATGATCGGACGTCGGCGACTCTGTAGGGGGCTCCCGCAGGTCACCGACGGCAATCATGCCGCTGCGGGAGCCTGTCATCGACACCGGCTTCTGCAGGCATTCGGGAGACACGCGGATGTGCCGCGGGCCGCGGGTCGGCGAGAGGGAAGTGACGTGCCGAGCGCCCCCGTCGAGACGCAGCGTCTGGCGATCCTGAACGATCTGGGGCTGCTGGAGAGCCCGCCGGAGGCGCATCTCGATGCCGTCTGCCGCATGGCCTGCGCCCTGTTCGGCGTGCCCATCGCCCTCGTGAACCTGGCGGGCAGCGAGACCTACACCCTGAAGGCCCGCTGCGGCATCGCTGAGAGCGGACCCCTACCGCGCGCTGGCGCCTTCTGCGACCGCACCATCCTGGGAGAGCCGGGGGCGGTGCTGGTGCTTCCCGACCTCCTGGCCGATGCCGAATTCGCGGTCAGCCCCCTCGTCACCAGGGCGCCCCATGCCCGCTTCTACGCCGGCGTTCCGCTGGTCCTGTCGGATGGCCTGCCGCTGGGCACGCTCTGCGTGATCGACACCGTCCCGCGCGACGATTTCGATGCGGTCAGCGCGTCACGCCTGCGCGACCTCGGGACGATCGTCGAGGCTCACCTGCGTCTCACCGCTGCCCAGCGCGCGAGCGAGGCCGAGCGGGCCGAGCGCCACCGGGCCGAAACGCTGCTGGCCGCGAAGGCCGCCGATCTCAAGCTCGTGGTCAGCGCTCAACGGATGACCGAATCCGTCGCCCATATCGGGTATTGGCGCATCCATCCGAAGACCCGCATCGTCTCCTGGTCCGAGGGCGTCTGCGGCGTCTTCGGACGTCCGATGCCGCCCGGTGGCGAGATCCCCCTGGAGCGCCACCTCGGCTACTATCATCCGGACGACCGTGCGGCGGTGGCCGCGCGCATCGATGCGGCCCTGGACGAGGCGGGACCCGACAGCGCGACCTACCAGGGACGGGCGCGGATCGTCCGGCCGGACGGAAGCCTGTGCCACGCCATCGTCCAGGGCGTCGCCGAACGGGCCTTGGCCGGCGGGCAGGTGGCGCTCTACGGCCTCATCCTCGACGTCACCGACCTCGTCACGTCCGAGGCCCAGCTCCGCGAAAAGGATCTGCGCCTGCGCGCCATCCTGGAGAATATGGACCAGGGGCTGGTGATGCTTGATGCCCAGGGTTGCGTGCGCCTGCTCAATCCCCGGGCGCAGCAGCTCCTCGCGCTGCCGGACACCGTCCTGCGGGAATCCGCGCCCCTGTCCGAGATCCTCGCCGTCTTGTCCGGACGGGGCGACCTCGCCGCGGCGGTCTTTCCGGAGGGGCCGCCGCGGCTGCGCGACGCGGCAGGTGCCTGGGCGCCGCTGCGATTCGATTGGCGCCGGCCCAATGGTGCGACCCTGGAGGTTCGGGGCGTGACCCTGCCGGATGGTGGGATCGTCCACACCTTTACCGATGTCACCGAGCATCGCGCGGCCGAGGCCCGGACTCAGGACGGCGAGCGGCGCTACCGGCTCCTGGCGGATTCCGTCTCCGACATGATCGTCCGCCGCAGCGTCGCCGCGTCGAGCGAGGGGGATGCTCCGAGCCTGGATGTCCCTGCCCGGGATGTTCGCACCTACGTCTCCCCCGCGTCGCAGGACCTCCTCGGCTACACCCCCGAGGAGATGCTGCGCCTTCCCTTGAATGACTCGCTCCATCCCGATGACAGGGCCGCCACGCTAGGGTTTCTCGAGGGCTTCCGGACCGGCCGGACCGAGGGCGGGCGCATCACCCATCGCCTTCGGCACCGGGATGGGCGCTGGATCTGGATCGAGGCCCAGACGCGGCTCGTGCGCGACGCGGCCGGGCGTCCCCACGAGACCATCACGGCCGCGCGCGACGTCAGCGAGCGGATGGCGGCCGAGCAGGCCCTGCGCCTCGGTGAGGCGCGTTACCGGGCGCTTGCCGATTCCCTGCCGCAGATCGTCTGGGTGGTGTCCCTCCGGGACGGGGAGGCCACCTACGTCAACCAGCGCTTCGAGAACTTCTACGGCCCGATCGGTTCGGCGCGCGCGGCCCGCCTGGCCTGCAACCATCCCGACGATGCCGAGCGGATGGAGCAGGCTTTTCGCGAGGCCTCGCGGGAGGGCGATCCCTACGAGGTCGAGGGACGCCTGCGCCGGCAGGACGGCGCCTATCGCTGGCACAAGCTGGTGATGCTGCCGATCCGGGAGGACGGCGTCGTGGTGGGCCTGCTCGGGACCGCCCTGGACATCGACGACATCGTTACGGCACGCAAAGCCCTGGAGGAGACCTCGAACCTGCTGCGGCTCGCCCAGGAATCGGCGGGAGCCGGCCTCTGGTCATGGGACTTGAGGGAGGGCATCGTCCGTCTCTCGGCCGACAGCGCGCGGATGTACGGCTTGCCGGTCAAGGACGGGCAAACCGCCGACGCGCCGGTCGAGGTCGCCGTGGCCGAATGGGACGGCTGCATCCACCCGGACGATGTTCCCGTCCTGTACGGACACATCTACCGCTCCCTCGCGGACGGCACTTCCTACAACTGCGAGTTCCGTCTGGCGGTGCCGGACGGGGTCCCGCAACGCTGGCTGCAATCCTTCGCCCGCATCGTTCGGGATACGGAGAGCGACGATCCCCTCCGGGTGGTGGGGCTCACCATGGATATCACCGAGCGCAAGCTGGCCGAGGGCCGCATCGCCCACATGGCGCTGCATGACGGGCTGACCGGGTTGCCGAACCGTCTTCTGTTCAAGGAGCGCCTGAACCGCGAACTCGCCCGCGCCGACCGGCGGACCGACGGCTTTGCAGGCTTCGCCGTGCTGGCTTGCGACCTCGACCGCTTCAAGGCGGTCAACGACACCCTCGGTCACCCGGCCGGCGACGCCCTCCTGCGCGTCGTCACCGAGCGCCTGAATGCCGTGGTCCGGGTGGGCGATACCGTCGCCCGCCTCGGAGGCGACGAGTTCGCCGTCATCCTGGTCGATCTCGACGATCCCCAGGCGGCCGGGCTCGCCGCCCGGCGCATCATCGAATCCCTCGAGCAGCCGGTGGATCTCGACGGCCACCGCGTCGGTATCGGCGTCAGCGTCGGCATCGGCCTCGGCATCCAGGACGGCGTCGACGCCGATACCCTGTTCCGGAATGCCGACATCGCGCTGTATCGAGCCAAGACCGCGGGTCGCAACACCTACCGGTTCTACGAGGCGGCGATGGATGCCGCCACCACCCAGCGCAATCTGCTCGAACTCGAGATGCGGGAGGCGGTCCGGGTCGGAGGCTTCAGTCTGGTCTATCAGCCGGTGCTTCATCTCGACAGCGGCACGGTCCGGGGCTTCGAGGCCCTGTTGCGGTGGCCGCATCCGGTTCGCGGGATGATCGCGCCGGGCGAATTCATTCCGCTGGCCGAAGAGTCCGGGCTGATCCGCCAACTCGGGACCTGGGCCCTGCGTCAGGCCTGCATCGAGGCCGCCTCCTGGCCGGGCGACATGCGCATCGCAGTCAACGTATCCGCCGTGCAGTTCGGGCAATCCGCCCTGGAGCAGAGCGTGATCGGGGCGCTGTCCGCCTCCGGGCTGCCCGCGCGGCGTCTGGAGCTGGAGATCACCGAGAGCGTGTTGATGCAGGACGCCGAGGCCGTGATTGCCTGCCTTCATCGCCTGCGGGCGCTCGGCGTGCGCATCGCTCTCGACGATTTCGGCACCGGCTACTCCTCCTTGAGCTACCTGCGACGGTTTCCATTCGACAGGATCAAGATCGACCGGTCGTTCGTCCGAGAAATCGCCGATCCGGGCACGGCCGCGATCGTTCGGGCGGTGGTCGGCCTGGGGACCCAGCTCGGCGCCAGCATCACGGCGGAGGGTATCGAGACCGACGAACAGCTGGCGCGGGTGCGCCAGGAAGGCTGTACCGAGGCGCAGGGATTTCTGATCAGCACGCCCCTGCCGGCAGACGAAGCGAGGCGCTTCCTCGTCCGCTGCCGCGATGCCGCCTGACCGGGCTGTCGCTTTTCCGTCATGACGCTGTTGACAGGCGCTGGGTCTGTGGGTATACCCCCTTCATCGGCGAGCGGCCAAGGCGATTGGCGGCTTGCTTTTACATCTCCTGACTGTTGATGGGTTGTCGCCTGGTGATCTGGGCGGTATTTCTGTCTGTTGTTGGTGTTCTTTGACAAGTGAATCTGAGAAAGAGAAGCGTGGGCGGCGATTATTGTCCTTGCGGA
>NZ_LMNL01000008.1 GCF_001422985.1 Methylobacterium sp. Leaf117 | reverse complement strand
TACCAGGACCACAATGCGCCGGACGCGATGTACGCCGAGGCCGGCCTCGACGCCGCCGGCATCCTCAACACCGTCAAGGCCGCCTTGCCCGAACGGAAGGCCGGGCAGTCGGGTCGCCTGCGCCTCGCCTGATCCGCTGCCGGCGCATGACGGTTGCCCGGGCTTTGCGGCCCGGGTGTGTCTCCGTTGCGCTTGTCCGGCAGCGATTTCGATGACAAAAGCGCGCCATCCATGGGTCCGAAGTTCGCTTCGGGCCCGGCGCTCGCATAAGATCCTCAGACCCTTACGAGAGAAATGCCACAGGCGACCCCTTCCGGCCCGTTCGATGCCGGCCCGGTTCTCATCACGGGCGCGAGCGGTTTCCTGGGAGCGGCCCTGGTCGACGTCTTCCGCAAGGCGGGCTTTCCCGTGCGGATCATGGTGCGGGCCACCTCCCCGCGCACCAACCTGACCTGGAACGACGTCGAAATCGTCGAGGGCGACATGCGCGACCGCGCCGCCGTCGCACGGGCCCTCCAGGGGCAGCGCTATCTTATCCACGCCGCCGCCGATTACCGCCTCTGGGCACCCGATCCGGAAGAGATCGTGGCGACCAACCGCGACGGTGCCGTCATCCTGATGGAAGAGGCTCTGCGCGCCGGCATCGAGCGGATCGTCTATACGTCGAGCGTCGCCACCATCAAGCCGCACGACGATGGCACTCCGGCGGACGAGACCCGGCCCCTGACCCCCGGCACGGCCATCGGCGCCTACAAGCGCAGCAAGGTCGTGTCCGAGCGCGTGGTCGAGGAGATGGCGGCCCGCAACGGCCTGCCCGTGGTCATCGTCAATCCGTCGACCCCGATCGGCCCGCGCGACGTCAAGCCGACCCCGACCGGCCGCATCATCCTCGAAGCCGCGCTCGGCCGGATGCCGGCCTTCGTCGATACCGGGCTGAACCTGGCCCATGTCGACGACGTGGCGGCCGGGCACCTGCTGGCGCTCCGGCACGGTCGGACCGGCGAGCGTTACATCCTCGGCGGAGAGAACGTGCTTCTGTCGCAGATGCTGGCCGACATCGCCGGCATGGTCGGCCGCAAAGCCCCGACCGTGAACCTGCCGCGGGCGGTGGTCTACCCGATCGCCTTCGTCTCCGAGCAGATCGCGCGGTTCACCGGCAAGGCCCCCTTCGCCACCATCGACGGCATCCGGATGTCGCGCTACCGGATGTTCTTCTCCGACGCGAAGGCGCGGGCCGAACTCGGCTACACCGCGCGGCCCTACGCACAGGGCCTGTCCGACGCGATCGCCTGGTTCCGCCAGGAGGGACGCCTGCCATGAGCGCGACGATCCACACCGCCACCGAGGCGCGGACCGGCAAGGGCTATCGCGACGAGAACTTCCCCGTCGCCTCCCACCTGATCCATCCCAAGCATCGCGGTGCGATCCTGGCGTTCTACGACTTCGTCCGCGCCGGCGACGACGTCGCCGATCATACCGGTCTGAATCAGGAGCGGAAGCTCGAACTCCTCGACGCCCTGGCCGACGACCTGACGGGCACCCGTCCGACCGATTCGGCTGCCGAGCCCCTGCGGCGGGAACTGGCGGCGCGCGGGCTTCCCCCGACGCATGCCCTCGAACTTCTCGACGCCTTCCGGCTCGACGCGCGCAAGAACCGCTACGCCGACTGGAACGAGCTGATCGCCTATTGCCGCCTCTCGGCCATGCCGGTCGGCCGCTACGTCCTGGACGTGCATGGCGAAGATCGCAGCGTGGTCTGGGGGCCGTCCGATGCGATCTGCGCCGCCCTTCAGATCATCAACCACCTGCAGGATTGTGGGAAGGATTTTCGCGCCATCGATCGGGTCTATCTGCCGCAGGAGACCCTCGACGCGCATGGCGCCGAGATCTCGGAGCTGTCTGCCGACAAAGCATCGCCGGCGCTCCGGGGCGCGATCCGGGAACTGGCGGAGCGCACCATGGGGCTGCTCGAGGAGGGCGCAGTGCTGCCCGATCTCATCGCCGATCTGCGCCTCAGCCTGGAGATCGCTGCGATCCACCGCCTCGCCGTCGTGCTGTGCCGGGGCCTGATGGAGCGCGACCCTCTGAGCGAGAAGGTGCACCACGGCAAAGCCGCCTTCGCGCTGACCGCGCTCGGCGGCATCGCCACCACCCTCGCGCGTCGTCCCCTCCGCGGCCGAACGCTGCGGGTTCAAGCCGCGAAAGTGGCACGGGAGAGCCGGGCATGAGCGCCACCCTGTCCCCCGCCGCCGAATCCGCGTCTCCTCAGGTCAACGCCCTCCCGGCAAAGTCGTCCTCGTTCTATACGGCGATGCGCCTCCTGCCGCCCGATCGCCGCGCGGCGATGTACGCGGTCTACGCCTTCTGCCGGGCTGTCGACGACGTCGCCGACGACGGCGGGCCCGCGCCCGTCCGCGCCGCCGAACTCGACCGCTGGCGCGCCGAGATCGATGCACTCTATGCCGGCCGCCCGACGCCGCGGGTGCAAGACCTCGTCGTACCCATCCGCCGCTACGGTCTCCTGCGCGAAGACTTCCAGGCGGTGATCGACGGCATGGCGATGGATGCCTTCGAAGACATCATCGCCCCCGACGAGGCGACCCTGGACCTCTATTGCGACCGGGTCGCCAGCGCCGTCGGTCGCCTGTCCGTCCGGATCTTCGGCCTGTCCGAGCAGGAGGGCATCGCGCTTGCCCATCACGAGGGCCGCGCTCTCCAGCTCACCAACATCCTGCGCGACATCGACGAGGACGCTGCGCGCAATCGCCTGTACCTGCCGCGCGAGAAGCTGGCCGCCATCGGCCTCACCGCGCCGACGCCCCAGGCCGCCATCGATCATCCGCGAATCGGCGAGGTCTGCATCGCCGTGGCCGGTGAGGCCGAAGCGCATTACGCCAAGACTTGGGACATCATCGCGAAGTGCCCGCGCAAGGTCACCAAGGCGCCGCGCCTGATGGCGGCGGCCTATCGGCTCTACCTCGACGCTGTCCTGACCCGGGGCTGGGCCAAGCCGCGGGCGCGGGTCAAGCCCGGCAAGCTCGCGCTTCTCGGCGTCGTCCTCCGGCACGGGATCGTCTGATGGTGGGAACGGTCCACGTCGTCGGGGCGGGTCTCGCCGGGCTGTCCGCCGCCGTCTCGCTGGTCGATCGCGGGGCGCGCGTCGTCGTGCACGAGGCGGCCAAGCAAGCTGGCGGCCGCTGCCGCTCGTACTACGATCCGACCCTCGGCCTTACCATCGACAACGGCAACCACCTGCTGCTGTCGGGCAATACCTCGGCGCTCGCCTTCATGCGCACGATCGGCGCCCCGGAGAGTGCCTTGTCCGGGCCGGACGAAGCGGCGTTTCCCTTCGCCGACCTGAAGACCGGCGAGCGTTGGACCTTGCGCCCCAATGCCGGCCGGGTGCCGTGGTGGGTGCTTCAGGCCTCCCGTCGGGTGCCCGGCACCGCAGCGCGCGACTACCTAGCGCCTCTCGGTATCCTGAAGGCAGCGGCCGGCAAGGCGCCGGGCCAGGGTGGCACCATCGGCGAGAGCATGACCTGCGAAGGCACGCTCTACGATCGGCTGTGGCACCCCGTCCTGCTCGCGGCCCTGAACACCGACCCGAAGGAAAGTGACACCGGTCTTGCGGCCACCATCCTGCGCGAGACGCTGGGCGCCGGCGGCAAGGCGTGCCGGCCCCTCGTTGCAGTCGGTGGCCTGTCGGCCGCCTTCGTCGATCCTGCCATCGATTATCTCACCCGGCGGGGGACGGAGTTGCGCTTCGGGCACCGCCTGCGCAGCCTTGTCCTCGGCGCCGGCCGCATCGACGGCCTCGTCTTCAGCGACGAAACCATCACCCTGGCACCGGAGGATGCGGTCGTCGTCGCGCTGCCGCCGTGGGTCGCGTGCGACCTGCTGCCGGGCCTGCCGGCCCCGCAGAGCCACCGTTCGATCGTGAACGCCCATTTTGCTGTGGTCCCGCCGCCGGGTGCGCCGTTAATTCTGGGTGTGGTGAACGGTATTACGGAGTGGCTGTTTGCTTATCCGGATCGTCTGTCCGTGACCATCAGCGGAGCGGATCGTCTCTTGGATGTGCCGCGCGAGGATTTGGGACGTCAGATCTGGTCGGAGATCGTAACTTTGACCGGACTTGCACCCGAACTGCCAAGCTGGCAGATCGTCAAGGAGAAGCGGGCGACCTTCGCGGCAACGCCCGCCGAGGCCGCGCGGCGTTCCGGCGCCGTGACGGCTCATGAAAATCTCGTCCTGGCAGGCGACTGGACCGCGACCGGCCTGCCATCGACGATCGAGGGAGCCATCCGTTCAGGAACGACCGCCGCGCTGGCCCTCGCCAAGAGGACAGACACGTGCGGACAAGCACGAGCGCGCGGCGCGGCGTGAGATAAGGCGGCCGCCTGGGCGGCCTGTGAGGCGAGGACGATGCGGGACGCATACAGGAAGGTCGAGGCGCTGCAGCGCCCGAAAACCCAGGAGATCTCCCTCGAGGACGTCGATCGTGGCGTCGTGCGTGCGACCCAGGCCCTGACGGCGCTGTCGCACGAGGACGGCCATCTGTGCTTCGAGCTCGAAGCCGATGCGACCATTCCGTCCGAATACATCATGTTCCACCAGTTCCGCGCCACCGAGATCGCGCCCGAGCTGGAAAACAAGATCGGCAATTACCTGCGCCGCACGCAGGGTAAGCATGGCGGCTGGGCCCTGGTCCATGATGGGCCGTTCGACATGAGCGCCAGCGTGAAGGCCTATTTCGCCCTCAAGATGAGTGGCGACTCGATCGAGGCGCCCCATATGCGCCGCGCCCGCGAGGCCATCCTGTCCCGCGGCGGCGCCGCGAATTCCAACGTCTTCACCCGGTTCCTGCTCGCGCTTTACGGCGAGGTGCCCTGGCGTGCCGTGCCGGTGATGCCCGTCGAGATCATGCACCTGCCGAAGTGGTTCCCCTTCCACCTCGACAAGGTCTCCTACTGGGCCCGCTGCGTCATCGTGCCGATGCTGGTGATTCAGGCGAAGAAGCCGCGCGCCCGCAACCCGCGCGGAATCGGCATTCCGGAGCTGTTCGTCGCTCCGCCTGAGACCGTCCGCACCTGGCCCGGGAGCCCGCACGCGACCTGGCCGTGGACGCCGATCTTCGGGGCCATCGACCGGATGCTCCAGGTCACACAGGACTACTTCCCCAAGAAGCGCCGGGCGCGCGCGATGGACAAGGCCGTGGCCTGGGTCAGCGAGCGCCTGAACGGCGACGACGGTCTCGGCGCAATCTTCCCCGCCATGGTCAACACCGTGCTGATGTACGAAGTGCTCGGCTACCCGGCGGACCATCCGCAAGTGCGGATCGCCTGCGAGGCGATCGAGAAGCTCGTCGTTGTCAAGGAGCATGAGGCCTACGTCCAGCCCTGCCTATCCCCGGTCTGGGATACGGCGCTGGCTGGCCACGCGCTGCTGGAAGCCGGCGGCCCGGATGCCGAACATCAGGCCCGGCGAGGCCTCGACTGGCTGAAGCCGCTCCAGGTCCTCGACATCAAGGGCGACTGGGCGGCCGGTCGGCCGAACGTGCGTCCCGGCGGCTGGGCTTTCCAATACGCGAACCCGCACTTTCCGGACCTCGACGACACCGCCGTCGTCGTCATGGCGATGGATCGCGCCACGCGCCAGCACGGCCTCGTCGCCGATGTCCCGGATTACGGCAACGCCATCGCCCGCGCGCGCGAGTGGGTCGAGGGTCTTCAGTCGAGCGACGGCGGCTGGGCTGCCTTCGACGCGGACAACAACCACCATTACCTCAACCACATCCCATTCTCGGATCACGGCGCCCTGCTCGATCCGCCGACGGCCGACGTCACCGCCCGCGTCGTCTCGATGCTGGCCCAGCTTGGCGAGACTCGGGAAAGCTCGAAGGCCCTCGATCGCGGCGTCACCTACCTGCTGAACGACCAGGAAGAGGACGGCTCCTGGTATGGCCGCTGGGGCATGAACTTCATCTACGGAACATGGTCCGTGCTGTGCGCGCTCAACGCCGCCGGCGTCGATCCGGCTGCGCCGGAGATCCGCAAGGCGGTCGCCTGGCTGATCCGCATCCAGAACCCGGACGGCGGTTGGGGCGAGGACGCCTCGTCCTACAAGATCGACCCTGCTTTCGAGCCCGGCTACTCCACCGCCTCGCAGACGGCCTGGTCGCTGCTCGCCCTGATGGCAGCGGGCGAAGCCGATGACCCGGCGGTGACGCGTGGCATCAACTATCTGACCCGCACTCAGGGCGCGGACGGCTTCTGGTCCGAGGAGCGCTACACCGCAACCGGCTTCCCGCGCGTGTTTTACCTGCGCTATCACGGCTACCCGAAGTTCTTCCCCCTCTGGGCTATGGCCCGCTACCGGAACCTCCAGCGCAGCAACACCCGCAAGGTCGCCTTCGGGATGTGATGGGCGCAGCGATGGGTCGGACGGCGTGCCCGTTGGGCAGGGGCTTGATCCTGCGAAACGGGTGAGTCTCCCGCTGTATCGCGCCCTCCCCTACCGACGGTCGCACTCTCCTCCAAGGCGGACCTCAAGCCTGTCCGAAATCTATTGAGCTTGTGCAAAGTGAACCGCGCTCTGCTTTGCAGAGCGCGGAGGGGTGAGTTCCCGCGACTCACAGAGGGGTGAGGGAGCGATAAGCATCGAACGGGATGCGGGAATCGGATCGCCGGCCTCGCCGGATCCATCCGGCATCCGAAGGCGTCGAGCGATGAACGCCAAGGCAACACAGGTCGGGTGACGGCATGGTTTCAAACTCCGCATCCGGCGCACAGCCCGTACTCGCCGTGACCGGGCTGGCCAAGGAGGCGCGCCTCGCCTCAGGCGACGACGTTGTCGCCATCGGTGCGGGCGGGAATCCCGAACGCCTGCGTCGCATGCTGGCGGATCGTCTATCCCCGGAATGCCGCGCGGTCGTCAGCATCGGTATCGCTGGTGGTCTCGATCCCGACCTGGAGCCGGGCGACGTCCTGATTGCGAGCGCCATCGTCACCGCCGAGGCACGCTACCCGGCCGATCCTGCCATCGTGGCCGCCTGGGAACGGGCCCTTGCGGGAATTGGCGTATCGGTCCGCACCGCTGCCATCGCCGGGGTGGATGCCGCCGTGCTCAGCGTCGCGGCGAAAGCCTCGCTTCGGACTGCGACCGCCTGCGCCGCGGTCGACATGGAATCGCACGCGGCAGCGGCCTTCGCGCAGGCGCACGGGTTGCCGTTCGCGGCTCTCCGGGTCGTTTGCGACCCGGCCGAGCGGGCGATCCCGGCCTTCGCCGCCACGGCCCTGAAGCCGAACGGTGAGCCCGATATCCTCGCCGTTCTCGGCGCCGTCGCGCGCCAGCCCGGCCAAGTCGGTGCCCTGATCCGGCTCGCCCGCGATTCCGGACGTGCCTTCCGGAGCCTCAAGCACTGCCGCACCCGCCTCGGCACCGCCCTCGGGGTCCCGGACGGCACGCGTCTTGTCCCGCGATAGACACAGGACCTGCGAAGAGAACCAGCTGTCGCACGTCTGGGAGGGGGCTGCCCTTGCCGGGGTAGGCTGGGAGACAATTCGTCGGCTGGCTTTCGCACCGAAGACAAGGTCGGCAAAAGCCGTTCGCTGATCGGTCGGGCTCACGGTGCGTCAAATCACAGGGGCGGCTTCTCACCGAACATTAACCGGATCCGCGCCATCAGGAGGATGGGATAAGGTCCCGCCAGGGCCAGGACATGACGTCGATCTCCGCACAGGCCGGGACATTTCCGCCATCGCCGCGCCTTCGTGCACACGAGGACATCGCGGCGCGGACGGCAGCCGGCACCCTCAGCAGCGCCGATCAGACCGCCCTGAACACCGCGGTCGACTCGATCGATGCCGCGCTGACGCAGGGCATCGGCAGTGGCCCTGAGGCGGCGCGCCTGGACCCGTCCGGCCTGCGAACGCGCATCGATGACCTGATCGGCCGGCAAGTCGAGAGCGGAGCGCTCACCGGCGACCAAGCCCGAACCCTGAACTCGGTCCTGCGGGGCGACCCCGACCCGTCCCAAACGGATGGGGCGCCTCGGGTGGCATCGGAATCCGCAACGGTCGGTCCGTCCGGCCAGAGCACCGGTGATCTGCTCGCCACTTTCGTGAAGCAGTTGCAGGTCCGGCAGGACCAGGGGGCGTCCTACGGTGCCACTGGTGCCCGCACGGTCTCGGCTGCGGCCGGCGCATTGCTGATGAACTTCAAGGTGTAGCGGCCGCCCGGTCAGGCGGCGCGGGTCGCCGCATCCTGATCGGGCGCGGGGCCCCGGCGGACCGCCTCGGCTTCCCGGCACAAAGCGGCGGCGAGGCTGCGGGCTCGCTCGACCCACAGGTCGCGCTCCCGACAAAGCGACTCGCACCGATTCTGCGCCTGTGCCTCAGCGATGCGCGCGTCGTCGAGTGCACCGCGCAGCTCAGTGGTTCGGCGACGCTCCTCGGCAAGGGCCTGACGCAGCACCGCCAGGGCGGAAGCGTCCCGCTCGACGACCCCCCTCTCGAGCGGCGCATGCAGGTCAGGCCGAAGCTCGGAAACCTCGGCGCGGACCCGGTCGGCGTCGAAGGCCGGGGCGGGCGAAGTCAGTCCCTCCTCCTCCAGGACCAGACCGTGCAGCATCCGGAAGATCGCATCGCCGTCGAGCCGTGACAGGTCGAACCCGCTCTCGCGCCCGAGGTCGCTCCATAGCGCCTCCCCCGCCGTGGCTCGCCCGACATAGGCCATCGACCAGTCGGCAAAGCCGCGGGCCTCGGTCGGCCCGCATTCGAGGACGGTGACGTCGCCGTGCCGCTCGTCGCGCTGGATTCGCTCGAAGGTGCGCTCGACATCCTGGCGCGGCCCCTCCAGCACCTGCGCGAACGCGCCGCCGTTGAACATCAGGGCGCCGGTCACTCCGGCCGCGGCGTTGTTCCGCTGCGACGCGGCGAGGATCTGGCTGACGGCGGCGTTCGCTTCGGCCTCCGGCACGGCCAACAGGTTCTTGCTGGCATAGACGAGTCGATAGAGCTGGGTCATGGCGGATTTCCGAAAGCGGGAGAGCGTCGTGGTTCGAGGCCCTACGCGTGGGCAAGGCCGTGCTGACCCCGGCTCGCGAAGAACGTGAGCAGGGCCTCGGCGGGGATCGGTCGGCTGACGAGGTAGCCCTGGACATCGGTGCAGCCCTCGGCCCGGATGCGTCGCATCTGGTCCTCGGTCTCGACCCCTTCGGCCACGGTCGTCATCCCGAGGCTACGCCCGAGCCCCGCGATGGCGCGGATCACCGCATCGCCGTCCGGCTTGCGGGTGATGTCGGCCACGAAGGAGCGGTCGATCTTGATCTTGTCGAACGGGAACGACCGCAGGTAGCTCAGCGACGAGTAGCCGGTGCCGAAATCATCCATCGAGACGCGGATTCCCAGGGCGCGGAGGCGATGCAGGATGCGCAGCGTGCGCGCGTTCTCCTGCAGCAGGACGCCCTCGGTGATCTCGATCTCCAGGCGCTCGGCCGGCAGGCCCGAGCTCGCCAGGGCCGAGACGATCACCTCCACGAGCCGGTCGCCCTTGAACTGCGCCGGCGACACATTCACCGCGACGGTGATCGGTGCCGGCCAGGTTGCCGCGTCGCGACAGGCTTGGCGGATCACCCATTCACCGATGGGAACGATCAGGCCGATTTCCTCGGCGAGCGGGATGAAATCCGCCGGCGAAACGGTACCCCGCTCCGGGTGCTGCCAGCGCAGCAGCGCTTCGCAGCCGGTCAGGCGGTCACTGCCGAGATTCATCTGCGGCTGGTAATGCAGCGTGAACTCCCGCCGCCCCAGAGCTTGGCGCATGTCGAGTTCGAGGCGACGGCGGGCCTGCATGCGCGCATCCATTTCCGCCTCGAAGAAACGGAAAGTCCCGCGCCCCTCGAGCTTGGCCCGATAGAGAGCGAGGTCGGCGCATTTGAGGAGGCGGTCGGCATCCATCCCGTCCTCCGGAGCCAGAGCGACACCGACGCTGGCGCCGATGGTCAGAAGGTGACCCTCGACCATGTAGGTGCGGCCGACGAGATCGACGATCCGTCGGGCCAGGGCGCGCGTCTCCTCGACGTTCGCGGGAGCGCTCTGGACCACGACGAACTCGTCGCCGCCAATGCGCGCGACGGTGTCACCGGGTCGAAGGGTGGCGCTGAGCCGGTCGCCGACCTTCGCCAGCAGGGCGTCACCGATGGCGTGGCCGAGGGTGTCGTTGACGGGCTTGAAGCGGTCGAGATCGACCAGCAGCACGGCGCAGCTGGCGGCGGAGGCGCCAACTCGCGCCAGCGCCTCCTCAAGGCGCTCGCGCAGATGGCGCCGGTTCGGCAGGCCGGTCAGCGGATCGAGGCGGGCATGGCTGCTGGCCGCAGCCTCGGCGGCACGGCGGGTGGTGACGTCCTCGAGGGTGACGGTCCAACGCGTGGCGGCGGCATTCCCGCAACCGACCGGATGCAATCGAATGTCCACCGTCATCGCCGGACGTGCGACCTCGAAGGCGACCGGCTCGTGGCGTTCGAAGGCCTGCCGTACCTGCGCGAAGAGAGCACGCGGATGAAGGGCGAGGAGGCGGCACAGGGTGCGAAGGGCCGACCGGGCAGTGGGATCGGTGGAGAGATCGAACGCGGTGAGAATATCGCGGGCCGGGTCCGTGCAGAGGATCACTCGCCCACCCTCGAACAGCAGAAATCCCTGTCGGACCACGTCGAGATAAGAGGCAAGGACGGCGGCTTCGGAGCGGCAAGGCGCAGGGCCCGGCGAAGAAAAGGCCGTGAGACTCGAAACCGAACGCATGGTCGTGATGCTCCATCGGCCTACGCACAGCATGTCCGCGAGCCATGGATGCCACCGAGAAGTAAACGATCAGTTTTCGAATATTACGATAAAGATGTTTTGAGATCGAAATCAGCGATTGAAAAATGTTTCAATTGTTGTTTTGATCAGTACGACGCGTTCATCTACAAGAATTCATGCTGAAACGTATTCAAGCGATGCCTTGACCGAACTTAAGCTATTATGGAAAACGAATGATAATACTTGAACCACGACGATACAAGGAGTTTTGAGCGTGGTCTCGCCGACACAATCGGGGGGTAAGGCATCGGCGAGACCCCGGTCACACCCATGAAGGGGTAACGGGAATGATCGTGACGCAGACCCGCGGATGATGCATTCACACACATCAATCGTCTTCGCGATGTCTGCTCAGAAAACGTCTGGGGCTTGCAGGAAGACCTCTCAGGTCTTGCCGTCACGGCGCGACGGAGTGCAGTCAGTACGAGGGATCGACATCCGCCAGCTGTCGGGCAATCCAGGCCTGCGCCTCTCGGAGGTCGGCGAAGATGGGCGCGTGCGGATCCTCGACGCGTCCGAACCCCGCCTCCAGGAACCAGTGACCCGCATGGGAATCATGCTCGCTGGAGAGCTGGACCAGTACGGCAACGAGACGGCCGTCCTCGAAAACCAGACGGCTTTCGCGGTCGTTGCTGCCCGTCGCAATCTGCACGGGCTGAAGTTTCAGGGTCATGCTGCGGCCCGCGTTCCCAGGTGCAGGTACTTGGCATCGAATTCGGCGATCGACTTCAGTCGCTGACGGTCGAGAATCCTCAGGGTCCTCCCCTTGAGTTCAATCACGCCCTGGCGCCTGAGTTCCTGAAGCGACCGATTCACGTGCACGTTCGACAGGCCGACCGTGTCGGCCAGGTCGAGCTGCGTCACGGGAAACTCGTAGGTGTCCTCGCTCGCAAATCCCACGACCTGCAACCGGAGCAGCAGTTCGCAGAACAGGTGAGCGATGCGTTCGATCGCCGACCGGCACCCGACATTGACCAGCCACTCGCGCAAGGTCGCCTCATCGACCAGGGTGGACATCCGCAACGAGCGCGCAATGGCCGGATGCTCCTCCATCAGGCGCTTCACCACGTCGAGGGGAACGCGCACCACGCGGCAGGCGGACAGGGTGGTGATGGTGTGGTCCATCCGCGAGAGCAGCGCCACATCGAGGTCACAGGCGTCGCCCGGCACCAGATAGGCGGTGATCTGCCGAGCGCCGTTCGCCCGATGCTTCTGCCGGCAGGCAATGCCTTCCATGATGAGGATGACGCCATCCGGTGCGTCGCCCTCCCGGATCAGGTCGACGCGGGGCCCGATCAGATGGCCGCTGGCACTGACGCTCGTGAGGATGGCTCGGTCCTGATCCGAGAGGGGACCGAACCCTTCGAGCTTCCGGATCAACGGGTTCATGGCGTCGAGAGGCGGGGTCGAGGAATGTGATGACAAGACGGTGTCCGTAATCTTGGCAACGGGTGTCGGATTTCGCTTACGCGAGTCCCGAGGTGCGGCGATCAGCGGCTGAGCGGTTGCCCTGCGATCCGGGACGAAAACGGGCGGAGCGAAGCCCCAGGCGATCGCCGCCGATACAAGGCGCGTCGTCGATCCAGAGAGTCCAGGTCACGGTCTTCCATGCCACGCACGTGCAGATAGGTCGCCCACAATCAATCTCGTTCTAACTCGCGGAACGAGCGGTTGTAAGCACCGCCAACGCATTTGTATGATTTCAAACACTTAACCTATGTTTATCAGATTATCCAAGATCGTTTTCATGCGCCGATTGGAAGATCACCATCTTTCATTGATCTAATGTTGATCTTTGGATATGGCCGCGCAGTGGAGGGTGGGGCTCTGTTCTCTTCCCCAGGAGAGCAGGACTCGGGCCTATACGAATGCAAATCTTACCTCGTAACCGTCTGTTGCGAATGCTCTCGGTGGGCGACTGGACGTTGCTGCAGCCGCGGCTGCGTCCGGCCGCGTTGACGGTTCGTCAAGTCCTGGTCCATCCCGACACGGCGCCCGATCGGGTCTACTTCGTGGAATCGGGACTGATTTCGATCATCATGCAGATCGGATCGACCCGGCTCGAAGTGGGGATGATCGGACCGGAGGGCCTCATCGGAGCCTCGACCCTGATGCTGGGTGCGGAGACGTCGCCCTACGAGCATATCGTTCAGATTGCAGGGTCAGCACTGGCGATCGAGGTGGCGGACATGGCCGCAGCGATCGCGGAAGGGCCCGGCCTGCGCAAGCCAGTGCTACGCTTTCTCGAGGCCGAACTGTTCCAGGCCCGGCAGACCGCCTTCGTCAATGCCAGTTTCGGCATCGAGGCGCGGCTCGCCCGCTGGCTGCTGATGTGCCACGACCGCGTCGACGGCGACGAACTCCTCCTGACGCACGAGGTGCTGGCGGTGATGCTGGGCGTACAGCGCCCCGGAGTGACTCTGGCAGTCCAGAATCTCGAAGGCGCTGGGTCGATCCGCGCTCGTCGCGGCCGCATCACCATCCTGGATCGGACTCAGTTGCGTGTCGCGGCGGGCGAAAGCTACGGGGTTGCCGAAGCGACCTACGAGCGCCTGTTCGCCAAAGCCTAGAGTTTGTCAGGGATCACTGGAAACCGGTTATCCCGGCACGGCAAACGAGAACAAAAGTCTCGCGGGGCCGCCCCGCCTTCCCGTCCGCAGCGACCGGACGTTCAGCGCTGTCGATCCCGAAATCCGTCGAACTGCCCGAAATCCGTCGAACTGCCCGAAATCCGTCGAACTGACGGTGAGGAGACGTCCGTGGGATAAGAGCAACGTTAGAATTCGAACGCCCGGGATGCGAGACTGCGAGCGGCCCGTCAGCCAGACGCTCCGTCAAGCATCCCACGCCTCGTTTGATCCGCAGTGACCGTCGGCGTGTCAGGTGTCGTCGGCCGCGGCCTGCATCGATGCGGTCGGCTCGGCATCTGCCAGAGAGGGAACGTAGGCGCACCAAGCGCACTGGCCGTTCGTCGTCCCACGGGGCGTATTGGCTTGAGAGCAGAGCGGACAGACCGTGAGCAGAAGGCGTCCGTCCCGGAGGGTCGCGAGACCGCGCCCGCGAAAAGTGATCTCGCTATCCTGTGAAATGATGTCGGTCTCAACCGTCCTGAATGGTTTCGCGAAGGCGATCGAGCGATGAACAGCGTCTAGGTTCATGCCAAGCTCGCGCGTTGCCGTGTCGGGCGAACACACGATGCTGCACCGCCGAGATAACCCTATCGCAATGCCACAGGGGAACGGCACGATCCAGTGCCATTCCCCTGTCGCAATCGAATTTCATTCGGCAAGCCCTCGAAGCGCCACGAGGACTGGGACCAGTACCCCCCAGCGCCCTCAGGCCGACGGCTCGGCGAGACGCGCACGATGGCGATCGAGTGCGGCGCGTAACTGGGGCAGGAATACCGAACGGTTGTCCCACCGCGTCACCGCTGCCTGGAGCCGGTCCAGGGCTCCGATCTGCGCGCTCAGCCCCTGAGCCTGCGCGAGATAAGCCCAGATCGCGTCCTCGGCCTCGCCGACATCGACGGGTTGCTCCGCCAGCATAAGGCTTTGAAAGCGTTGCAGCGTGTGCTCAAGATCGGCCATCAGCGAGATCCCCCGTGGATGCATCCCGACACGGCGGCCCCACTGGCCCGAGGGCGGAGGGGGTTCGGCTCGCAGGCGCTCACGGTCGACGCCCCGCGCCGAGCAGGCTCGCGGCCGCGAGCCCGACGCCCGCCACCACCGCTGCCGTGGTCAGCGGATGAAGGGCGGAGCGGGTGTAGAAGCTGCGCCGCATCACGTAGCCCGGATGATCGCCGGCGACGCGCCCGCCGAGGCCCGCCTCGTAGAGCGCGCCGCCCCGGTCGCGGGCGGGTTCGTCGCGCTGCTGCTGCGCCGTCATCGTCCGTGCGATACGATCGAAGGCGCGCGGCGCCATGCGCTTCGACGCGCTCATCACCCGTCCGCCGCCGCCGATATAGATGTCGCGTTGGGGATGCACGGCCGCGTGCACGATGGCGTTGGCCACCTCCTCGGTGCGGTAGATCGGCGGCGGCAGTTTCGGCTCGTGGTCGGTGTAGTTGCGCGCATTCTGGGGAAACGGTGTGTCGATCGAGGCCGGCTTGATCAGCGTGACCGCCACGGGCGCGCCCTCTTCCTCCAACTCGATGCGCAGGGCATCGGTGAAGCCTTTGATCGCGTGCTTGCTGGCGCAGTACATGCCCTGCAACGGGAAGGCGATGTCGGAGGCGACGCTGCCGAGGTTGATCAGCACGCCGCCCGAGCGCTTGAGGTGCGGCAGGGCCACCAGCGAACCGTAGACCAACCCCCAGAAATTGGTCTGGAACAGGCGCTGGTGATCGGCATCGCTGACCTCTTCCAGGCGCCCGAAGATCGACAGGCCGGCATCGTTGACCCAGGTGTCGATGCGCCCGAAGCGCTGGATCGCCCGGTCGGCCACGGCCTGAACCTGCGCGCGCTCGCCCACATCCGCCACCACGTGGGTCGCTTCGCCGCCCGCCGCTTCGATCTCGCGCGCGATTTCCGCCAGGACGTCGCCGTTGCGGGCGGTGAGCACCACCTTGGCGCCGGCCGCTGCGGCCATCCGGGCCGTGGAGAGGCCGATGCCGCTCGAAGCGCCGGTGATGACGATGACTTGCTGGTCGAGGGGCTTACGGGTGGCGAACATGCGGCCGGTCTCCTGAAAGCGTCGGTTCGATCGGGACTGCCGGTTCAACCGGTGCAGACCTCGCCGTGTTCAGCCGTTCCCACGAGGCCGTCGGCCCTGCGGTATCCGGCTGGCGATGCGGGACTTGACCGTTTCGTGGCTATTGACCGATTTTTGGGCATCACTGCGCGAATCAGATAGGCGCTGCCGGGCGTGAAATCCGCGGCGGCGTATCGGAGTGGATTGAATTCGAAAGACCGTTCGAGGTTGGCCCGATCCGTGCCAAGGTGCTCACGCCAGCGTGGGAAGTCGGCTTGAAAAGGATGCCTGCCTTGTTGAAGTCCACCGTGAAAGCGTTCGTGTCGGCAACCGCCTTGGCGGGGTGTCTCGGCCTCGGAACCGTCGCTCCGGCCGAGGCCGCCAACGTTTTCCGCTTTGCCTTCCAGGGCGACATCAAGTCCCTCGACCCCTACTCGCTGAAAGAAAGCTTCACCATCGGGATGCATGGTGCGGTCTTCGACTCGCTCATCACCCGCGACAAGGACCTCAAGCTGGCGCCAATGCTGGCGGAATCGTGGGAGAATCCGGAGCCGACGCGCTGGCGCTTCCACCTGCGCAAGGGTGTGAAGTTCCACGACGGTTCAGACTTCACCGCCGACGACGTGATCTTCTCGGCCACGCGCGTACGGGCGCCGGGCTCGAACTTCACCACCAACGTGCCGTCGGACGCCGAGTGGGTGAAGATCGACGACCACACCGTCGACATGAAACTCAAGAGCCCCAACCCGATCGCCCTGTACCAGTTCTCGACCTGGTACATCATGTCGAAATCCTGGGCCGAGAAGAACGGCGCCGTCGCCCCGACTCTGCCGAGCGCCACCTCCACCAGCTACGCCGCCCTGCATGAGAACGGCACCGGGCCGTTCATCATCACCGAGCACCAGCCCGGCGTGCGGACGGTGTTCAAGAAGAACCCGAACTACTGGGGCAAGATCGAGTCGAACCTCGACGAGGCGGTCTTCACCACCATCCAGAACGACGCCACGCGCGTCGCGGCCCTGATCTCCGGCGAGGTCGACTGGATCGACCCGGTGCCGCTGCAGGACGCGCAGCGGGTCAATGGCAGCGGCACCGCGACGGTGATGGCCGGCCCCGAACTGCGCACCATCTTCCTCGGCATGGACCAGTCCCGCGACGAGCTGAAGGACTCGAACGTCAAGGGCAAGAACCCGTTCAAGGACGTGCGCGTGCGCGAGGCCTTCTACCGGGCCATCGACGAGGAGACCATCGCCAAGCGCGTCATGCGGGGCCAAGCGGCGCCCTCCGCCCTGCTGATCGCACCGGTGCTGTTTCCGCGCGCCTCCGAGTTCAAGCGGCCCGACTACGATCCGAAGCGCGCCAAGCAGCTCCTGACCGAAGCCGGCTATCCGGACGGCTTCTCGCTCGGCATGGATTGCCCCAACGACCGCTACGTCAACGACGAGGCGATCTGCCAAGCGGTGGTCTCGATGCTGGCCCGGGTCGGCGTCAAGGTGAACCTCAACGCGCAGCCGAAGGCAAAATACTTCGCCAAGGTGCTGGCACCGGCCTACGACACCTCCTTCTACCTCGTCGGCTGGACCCCCTCCTCCCAGGATTCGCACAACATCCTGTTCGAGATCGCCGGTTGCCGGAACGGCTCCAAGCCGGGCCGCGGCAATTGGAACCTCGGCAATTACTGCAACCCGAAAGTCGATGCCCTCGCGGATTCCGTCGAGGCCGAGACCGACCAGACCAAGCGCAATGCCGAGATCAAGGAGGGCTTCGACACCATCCAGGCCGATTGGGGCTTCATTCCCCTGCACCAGCAGGCGCTCGCCTGGGGCGTTTCCAAGAAGGTCACCCTCACGGCGCGGCCTGACAACATGCTGATGCTGTACTGGGTCTCGAAGCAGCCGTGATCATTTTGGCGGTGCGGGTTCCGAACGCGTCCCCCTCCCCCTTGTGGGGTGGGGCTAGGGGTGGGGGTGGCTCCGCTCGCCTCAGTCGGCGGAGGGTCACCCAACCACCCCCATCACCTCCCCACGAGCGCGACGGATCTCGGGCAGGCCCGAGTTCCGCTCGGGAAGAGGGCCGCGTCGAGGATCAAGGTGTGTCCGGGTCATACGCGAACGAACATCAACCTTTCGGTGACGCGCGAGGCACCCACCGATGATCGCCTTCATCCTCCAGCGCCTGCTCCAGTCGATCGCGGTGCTGTTCGCGGTGGGCCTGATCGCCTTCTCGATGTTCCGCTTCGCGGGCGATCCCGTGAACCAGATCGTCGGCGTCGACACGCCCTATGCCGAGCGCGTCGCCATCCGGAAGGATCTCGGGCTCGACGATCCGGTGGCGGTGCAGTTCCTGCGCTACGCCGGCAACGTCGTGCGCGGCGAGTTCGGCACCTCATACCAGTTCCGCCAGCCGGTCTCGGCGCTGCTGGCCGAACGCATGCCCGCCACCCTGGAACTCGCCCTCTGCGCCACTCTGTTCGCCCTGACGGTCGGCATTCTGATGGGGGTGTACTGCGCCCTTCGGCGGGACACGTGGCTCGCCAAGGTCTTCCTCGCCATCTCGCTGATCGGCATCAGCCTGCCGACCTTCCTCATCGGCATCCTGCTGATCTTCCTGTTTTCGGTGACCCTCGGCTGGCTGCCCTCGTTCGGGCGCGGCGACACCGTGCGCCTTGGGTGGTGGACGACCGGATTTCTCACCGGCTCGGGGCTACGCGCCCTGATCCTGCCCTCCGTCACCCTCGGGCTGTTCCAGATGACCCTGATCATGCGGCTGGTGCGGGCCGAGATGCTGGAGGTGCTGCGCACGGACTACATCCGCTTCGCCCGGGCGCGGGGGCTCACCACCCGCTCGATCCATCTCGGCCATGCCCTGAAGAACACCCTGGTGCCGGTCATCACCATCGCGGGCCTGCAACTCGGCTCGGTCATCGCCTTCTCGATCATCACCGAGACGGTGTTCCAGTGGCCCGGCATGGGCCTGCTCTTCGTCCAGGCCGTGCAGAACGTCGATATCCCCATCATGGCGGCCTACCTGCTGCTGGTCGCCGCCATCTTCGTCGTCATCAACCTTGTGGTGGACGTGCTCTACACCATCGTCGATCCCCGCCTGCGCCTCTCCACCGGACGGGCCACATGAGCGTATCCGTGCAGGAAACCGCACGGGAAGCTCCCGTCACGCCGCCGATGCCGGCGAAGCGCTCCACCTGGGCCCGCTTCCTCGATTCCGACGTCTATGCGAGCTTCCGCCGGTCGAAGCTGGCGATGGGCGCCTTCGCGGTCACGCTGGTCTTCGTCGTGCTGGCGGTGGCGGCGCCCTGGATCTCGCCGCAGAATCCGTACGATCCGGCCGAACTCGAGTTGATCAACTCGAACCTGCCGCCGCTCTGGTACGCCGACGGGGTCGCGCCCTTCACCCTCGGTACCGACGACCAGGGCCGGGACGTCCTTTCGGCGGTGTTCTACGGCCTCCGGCTCTCCCTCATCGTGGGGCTGCTCGGGGTCGTGGTGTCTGGATTCCTCGGCATCGTGCTCGGACTGGTGGCGGGCTATTTCGGCGGCTTCGTCGACACCCTGATCATGCGGATCGCCGACGTACAGCTGACCTTCCCGGCCATCCTCATCGCGCTGGTGGTCGACGGCGTCGCCAAGGCGGCGCTGGGAAGCCAGATGGACACCGATGCCGCCATCGGCCTGATCGTGCTGTCGATCGGTCTGTCGTTCTGGGTGCAGTACGCCCGCACCGTCCGCTCCTCCGTGCTGGTGGAGAAGAACAAGGACTATGTCCAGGCCGGGCGCCTGATCGGCCTGTCCTCGCCGGTGATCATGGTCCGGCATGTCCTGCCGAACGTGCTCGGCCCGGTCTTCGTCATCGCCACCATCAATCTCGCCCTCGCCATCATCACCGAGGCGACCCTGTCCTTCCTCGGCACCGGCCTGCCGGACTCGATGCCGTCCCTCGGCACCCTGATCCGGACCGGCAACCGCTTTCTGTTCTCCGGCGAGTGGTGGATCGTCGCCTTCCCGGGCCTCGCGCTCGCCGGCCTCGTCCTGGCGATCAACCTGCTGGGCGACTGGCTGCGCGATGCCCTGAACCCGAAGCTGCAATGATCGCAACGCCATGACAGAGCCCGTCCTTTCGGTTCGCAACCTGCGCGTCGCCTTCGCGGGTCGGCGCGGCACGCTCACCGCCATCGACGACGTCTCGTTCGACATTGCGCCGGGTGAAATCCTCGGCGTGGTCGGCGAGTCAGGCGCCGGTAAGTCGGTCACCGGCTCCGCCGTCATCGGTCTCATCGATCCGCCCGGCGGCATCGTCGGCGGTCAGGTGCTGCTCAAGGGGGAACGCATCGACAACCTGTCGCCGGAGGCCATGCGGCGCATTCGGGGCCGGCGCATCGGCATGATCTTCCAAGACCCCCTCACCAGCCTCAATCCGCTCTATCGGGTCGGCCGGCAGATCGTGGAAACGATCCGCACCCATACCGACCTCTCCGAGAAGGCGGCCCGGCAGCGCGCCATCGATCTCCTGGCCGAGGTCGGCATCCCGGCCCCGGAGCGGCGCATCGACGGCTACCCGCACGAATTCTCCGGCGGCATGCGCCAGCGCGTGGTGATCGCCCTGGCGCTCGCCGCCGAGCCGGAATTGATCATCGCCGACGAGCCGACCACGGCCCTCGACGTCTCGGTCCAGGCCCAGATCATCGCGCTCCTGAAGCGCCTCGGCAGCGAGCGCGGCACCGCCGTGATGCTGGTGACCCACGACATGGGCGTGATCGCGGAAGCCGCCGACCGGGTGGCGGTGATGTATTCCGGGCGCATCGCGGAAATCGGCCCCGTCCGCGATGTCGTGCAGAACCCGCTTCATCCCTACGCCAAGGGCCTGATGGGGGCGATCCCGACGCTGGCTCAAGACACCGACCGCCTCGCCCAGATCCCGGGATCGATGCCGCGCCTCTCCAACATTCCGCCGGGCTGCGCCTTCAATCCGCGCTGTCCCTCCGTCTTCGGACGCTGCCGTGTCGAGCGACCCGATCCGATCCCGGTTGGCGCGCACCGGGTGGCCTGCCACCTCTACGACCGATCGGAGGCCTCCGCCGCATGAACGCGCCCGTCATGCCCCTGCCCCAGCCCGACACCCGCCCCGGCGATGCGCCTTACGTCGTGATCGAAGGCCTGCGCCGCACGTTCGACGTATCTCGCCCCTGGCTCAACCGGGTCATCGAGCGTCAGCCCCGGCAGATCCTGCGCGCCGTCGACGGCGTGAGCTTCGCCATTCGCCGCGGCCAGACCTTCGCGCTCGTCGGCGAGTCGGGCTCGGGAAAATCGACGGTCGCCCGCATGGTGGTGGGCCTGCTGCCGCCGAGCGCCGGCGATGTGCGGATCACCGGCGTGTCGATGACCGATCCGCGCGAGGCCGCGGCCCGGCGCCGGCTGCGCCGCCGAATCCAGATGATCTTCCAAGACCCTTACGCGTCCATGAACCCGCGTTGGCGGGTGCGGAACATCATCGCCGAACCGATCCGGGCCTTCAATCTCCTGCAGGGCGACGTCGCCATCGGGCGCCGGGTCGGCGAACTCCTCGGCCTCGTCGGCCTGCACCCCGACGACGGGGTCAAATACCCGCACGAGTTCTCCGGCGGCCAGCGCCAGCGCATTGCCATCGCGCGGGCGCTCGCCTCGGAAGCCGAGTTCCTGGTGGGCGACGAGCCGACCTCGGCCCTGGACGTCTCGGTCCAGGCTCAGATTCTCAACCTGATGCGCGACCTGCAGGACCGCCTCGGGCTGACCTATCTGTTCATCAGCCATAACCTCGCCGTCGTTCGCCACATGGCGAACCGGATCGGGGTGATGTATCTCGGGCGGGTGGTCGAGATCGCAGACGGACGGGAACTCTTCCGTGCTCCGAAACACCCCTACACGCGCATGCTGCTCGATTCGGTGCCGGATATCGGCCTCACCGGGCGCAAGCGCATCCCCGTCTCCGGCGAGATCCCGAACCCGATCGACCCCCCGACGGGCTGCGCCTTCAACCCGCGCTGCCCCTTCGCAAACGAGCGCTGCCGCACCGAGGTCCCGACCCTGGTCGAGGGTGTGGCCTGCCACGCCTTTCAGGAGCGGCGGTTGCCGGCCTGACGGCCGGTTTTCCGCGCGGGCGCGTTCCAGAGCCAGAGCATGAGCACAGACCCATCGATCGCCGTGGCCAAAACGGCGGCTCTCACGGCTTCGGACCACGACATCCTCAGCCTCGGCGCCGTCGACCTCTCGGCCGCGATCCACGCCCGGCGCATCTCCTGCGTCGAGGTCATGTCCGCCTGTCTCGACCAGATCGACCGGGTGAACCCGACCGTCAACGCCATCGTGGCCCTGCGCGACCGGGCCGACCTGATGGCCGCCGCCGAAGAGCGCGACGTGCAAGCCGCGCGCGGCGAATTCCTCGGGCCGCTGCACGGGTTTCCCCACGCGGTGAAGGACATCGATGCGGTGAAGGGCCTGCCCTTCACGCAAGGGTCGCCGATTTTCCGCGACCGGATCGCGGCGGCGGATTCGATCATGGTCAAGCGCCTGCGCAAGGCCGGCGCGATCTTCACCGGCCGAACCAACATGCCGGAATTCGGTCTTGGCTCGCAGACCTTCAACCCGGTCTACGGCGCCACCCGCAACGCCTACGATCCGACCAAGACTTCGGGGGGCTCAAGCGGCGGCGCGGCGGTGGCGGTAGCGCTCCACATGCAGCCGGTCGCCGATGGCAGCGATCATGCCGGATCGCTGCGCAACCCGCCCGCCTTCAACAACCTGTTCGGCCTGCGCACCGGCTACGGCCGCATCCCGATCGAGACCAAGGACGCCTTCACGGCGGGACTCGGCGTCTCGGGCGGAATTGGGCGCTCGCCCGCGGATCTCGGCCTGCTGCTTTCCGTCCAGGCCGGCTACGACGCGCGGGTGCCGTACTCGAATACGCAGGACCCCGCGATCTTCGCCGACGATCTGAAGCGGGACTTCACCGGCGCCCGCATCGCCTGGTTCGACGATCTCGGCGGCTACCTGCCCTTCGAAGCGGGCGTGCTCGACCTCGACCGCAGTGCGCTGTCGGCCTTCGAGGCGCTTGGCGCCAAGGTGGAGTGGGACCGCCCACGCTTCGATATGGCCAAGGTCTGGCGCGATTGGCTCACCCTGCGTGCCTGGATGACCGCTTCCAACCTGCGACCCCTCTACGACGAGCCGGCCTATCGCGATTTGCTCAAGCCGGAGGCGGTCTGGGAGGTCGAGCGCGGCTTGGCGCTCTCCGCCGATCAGGTCACCGCCGCGCAGGAGGGCCGCACCGCCTGGTACGAGGCCGTGCGCCGATTCCAGGAGCGCTATGACTTCCTCCTCATGCCCTCGGCCCAGGTGTTCCCCTTCGACATCGAAGAACGCTGGCCCAAGACCGTCGGCGGCCGGACCATGGACACCTACCATCGCTGGATGGAGGTGACGATTCCTGTGACCATGAGCGGCCTGCCGGCCCTCAACGTGCCGGCCGGCTTCGACCCGGCCGGGCGCCCCTCAGGCATCCAGATCGTCGGCCCCAACAACGGCGAGCGTGCCTGCCTGCAGCTCGGGGCCGCCTACGACGCCGCCACGAACTGGGTGTCGATGCGCAGACCTGCGCTGCTGGACCTCTCCTGATCCGTTCGAGATTCCCCATGACCGACAACGCCCGGCCGCATCACGGCCGCTACGCCTACAGCGCTCTGCCCAACCGGCCGGTCTACGACTGGCCGGGGGGCAAGCGTCTGGCGGTTTACCTGGCCCTCAATCTGGAGGGGTTCGATTTCGGAGGCGGCCTCGGCGCTGAACTGGCGCCCGGCGGTCCGCAGCCGGACGTGCTCAATTATGCCTGGCGCGACTGGGGCAATCGCATCGGGGCTTGGCGCATCAAGGACACCCTCGATGGGCTCGGGATGCCGGCGAGCGTCCTCGTCAACAGTCGCCTCTACGCCGATTGCCCCGGGCTGATCGAGGCCTTCCGGGCGCGCGGCGACGAGATCGTCGGCCACGGCCGCACCAATGCCGAGCGCCAGGGCGACCGCGTCGAGGCCGACGAACGCGCCCTCATCACCGAGGCCACCGCCATCCTCACCGCTCAGGAAGGCCATGCCCCCAGGGGCTGGCTCGGTCCCTGGATCTCGCAGAGCCGGTTCACCCCGGATCTCCTCGCGGAAGCCGGCTACCGCTACCTCCTCGACTGGTGCCACGACGATCAGCCGACCTGGTTCGCGACCCGCAACGGCGGCCGCATCCTGGCGGTGCCCTACCCCCAGGAACTCAACGACATCCCCGCTATCGTCGCGCGCAAGGAGACCGGCCAGCAATTCGCCGACGCCCTCGTCGAGGCCTTCGACGAGATGCTGGAGCAGTCGCGCACCGCCCCCCTCGTCATGGGCATCGCGCTCCATCCCTACATCGTCGGCCAGCCGCACCGTCTGCGTCCCCTGCGCCGGGCGCTCGCCCATATCGCAGCGCGGCGCGAGGAGATCTGGTTGACCACCGCCGGCGGCATCGCTGTCTTCTCCGAAGACAGCGGAACGGCCCTGTGAAGAGTCGCTGGACGGGTCCGTTCAGCCACCGATCAGGCTGGCGCCGCTAAGGGGACGGCTCACGCTGTCGCCGACCTTGAGCCACCCGATGCATGCCGATGCCTTCCTCGCCGCCGCCGAGCGCCTGCCGGTTGCGGATCTTGACGCTCTGATCGGCGGCAAGGGCCTCGTCGTGGTGGCTCCCCATCCGGACGACGAGAGCCTCGGCTGCGGTGGCATCATCGCCGAGGCTCGCGCTCGGGGACGCGACGTGCGGATTGTCATCGTCAGCGACGGCTGCGGCTCGCATACGCACTCGGCACTGTATTCCCCCGAAAAACTGCGTGACCTCCGCGAAACGGAGTTGGTCGACGCAGCTGGTCTACTGGGCGTTCCAGCGGAAGCCGTGACCTTCCTGCGCCTGCCCGATGCCGGCGTCCCAAGCACGGGTCCGATGGCAGAAGACGCCGCCGAGCGGATCGCCGCGATCGCCCACGACGCCGATGCCGGCGCCGTCTGCGTCACCTGGGGGCACGATCCCCATTGCGACCATCAGGCCTCCGCAGCCCTCGTCCGACTCGCCCGGCCAGCGCTCGGCCCGATCCGGATTTTCGCTTATCCGGTATGGGGTTGGACCCTTCCTGAAGGAACCGAAGTCGGCCCCGGCCCGACCGGTTTCCGGGTCGATGTCACAGTCCACCGCGCCGCCAAGACGTCCGCAATCGGCGCTCACCGCTCCCAAACCACCGATCTCATCGCCGACGATCCCACCGGGTTTCGCCTCGAACCCGAGATGATCGCGCGTTTCACTGGTCCCTACGAGATCTTTGTCGCCATGGACGGCCTCACCCCGTGATCGCCGGCACCACCCTCATCACCCTGAACAAGGGTCGCGACGCCCATCTCGCCCGCCTTCTCGAAGGCGTTGCCCGGGGCCCTCACCCTGAGGCCTGCATTGTCGTCGAAATGGGCGCCGAGCCCCCGCCCCTGCCTGATTACGGCTTCCCAATTCGCCGCATCGTCTTGAACAGTCCAGGCCTGCCGCTGGCTCGGGCACGCAATGCTGGACGGCAGGCCGCTGCGACCGGCAACCTGATCTTCCTCGACGTCGACTGCATCCCCTCGGCGGATCTCGTCCCGCGGCTGAGCGCTGATCTGGGCGAGGCTGATGGCCTAATCTGTTGTGAAATCCGATACTTACCGGCTGGATCGGTCATGGATGGCTGGACCGAGGTCGGACTGCGGGCGGCGGGCCATCCTCATCCCGTCCGACACTTTCCAGCCCACGGAATGGCACGCAGCGACAATCCCGGATTGTTCTGGTCGCTCGCCTTTGGGGTCCGGACGGCCACTTTCGATCGCCTGAACGGCTTCGACGAGGGTTTCGACGGCTACGGCGCTGAAGATACGGATCTTGCTTTTCGCGCCGATGCTCTGGGTATTCCGGTGCTGTTCAGCGCCAGCGGACAAGCCTTTCACCAGCACCACGGCGCCTGCGATCCACCCCTCCAGTATTTTGCCGACATTATCCGCAACGCGTCGCGCTTCCGAGCGCGGCACGGGCTCTGGCCGATGGATGGCTGGCTCGATAGCTTCGCAGGCTGCGGCCTGATTAACCCCGATTGGCGCAATGCCATCACAGTCCTGCGCCTGCCAACAGCGGACGAGATTGTCGCCGCGCGCGTTGCGTACGACCAGCCTTTCTGAGTCATCGATCCTCGGCCTAACGGCGTCTCTTGTCGGCTCGCTCAGCCGCTTCCATGATGAAGGCAGCAGTCCGCGAGATCGCGCCCGGTCGTGCAAGTCCACCGATCACGGCTGGATTCAGGTCGAGGCCCGCCATGACGAGTTCCGGCCATGCTTCTGGGCTGGGCCACATCGGACAATGGATGGCTGCCCCCATGCCTGACAGCGCGAGAGACTTCTCGAATTGCTCGTCAAAAGGTCGGGGTTCGGGAAGGCAGATGAAACGCTTAGCCGTTGCAGCTACGGCGGAGACCACGCCATCGCCACCACCGCCGATGACCAGAGTGGCCCGCTCTATGAATGGAGTCGGGTCGGCAACCCAGCCGTGATGGTGGAGATTCGGCGGCAAATCCGATGCGCTTCCACTTGTCGGCCCAAGCACATGCCATGGACGATCGGGTACCGCTCGAGCTGCAGCCGCCAGATCTCTCAGGCTACCGCCAGCGCCACCGCGCCCATAGATGACCAAGATCGAACCATCTTCGTCTGCAACTGGCGTTGTGGGCCTCTCCGATGTGAGCAGGCCGGTGTAAAATGTTTTCGCACGAACCCAGTCAGGTGTTGTAGGCGAGTCGAGTTCCACCGGAAAAAACGCCAGCAATCGATCGGCAGCGCGAAACGCCTCCAGATGGGGCATATCGCTGCGCGTTCCGGCTAGGCGAACCGCCAATGTCGGGACAGACATCAGGCGGGCGAAAAGGGTGATTTCAACTGAGACGTCAATGACGATTAGAGCTGGATTGGCCTCAGCAACCCACGAAGCGAACTGACCCATTCGCGTCCGGACATTGTCAGCACAGACAGGTGCATAGTGCAGACCCAGGGGACGGGTATCTGCTCCGTCTTGCCCGTCAAAGGACACGCCAACGCGATCGTCCGGTAAATCGAGGACGGGAACAGGCGCCGCCTCTGTGTCATTCGTGGCAAACGTTCCGATCAATGTCACAGGACGGTCAAGCGCGCTCGCGATCAGACATGCACGCTGCCAATGGCCAGCGCCCTGATGATGAACATAATAGCCGATTGGTCTCCTACTCATGACATTCGCGGGTCGGACAATGATCGAAGTTCGGCCAGCATCTCCTCGAGGTTTGCGAGTGCTAATTCCAGAGGCACTAGAACCGCTGGGGGAATTCCCTCCCCAATCGCGGCTTCGACCCGTTCCACAAGCGCAATCGCGTTGGGACATTCTACGAGATCGAGAGATGCGACATCGTCCTGAGAGAGCCCGAACGCTTTCAAGGCTGGGACCATGCGGACAGGATCATCGAAGCATTGAGCTAACTTCTGGCGTCTCTGAATCAAGGTTCGCCAATGGTTTGCATCCGGCAGAAGATAGGCTTCACGGCCGTCGGCAACACGCGAGCGGCGTATCATCTCTGTGGCCATTCCACCGATCACACGCCCAACGCCGCGATCGGAGACCGAAATCCAGACGTCTGGGCAATGCCGAACCCGGCCGCCAAACCAGCGCACCCGCGAGACCAAAGCGTTGTCCTCGCCGCAAGGAAGCGTCGGCAAGCCTCCAACCCGACGATATAAATCCGCACCTAAGCTCAGGCTCGCAGCGACATGATCACCGTGCCGGGGTGCTGGATCGTGAAACGGTGGATCAAGGACCTCTTCGAGTTGGCGAACAGCATACCAATATCGCTCAATCTCCGCATGGATTTGATTCAGACGCGGGTCTTCGGTTGCTAAGTCGCTATTAATTACCAGACGGCCGCCCACGAGTTCCGCTGTCTGCAGCGCTCGCAGGTTGGAAATCACCCAGTTTTCCGGCGCGATCGCGTCAGCATCGGTACTTAGAAGAACACCGTTCTTGACACCGTCCCGGTCCAACCAGTCCGCACCAGCATCGAGAGCTCGACGACGCGCAGTGCCTACGTGTGCTTGTTCCGATGGGATGGTAACCTCAAGAACCCGCAACTCGATATGAACCATCTCAGAGCGCGTCGACAGAGCCTTTAAGGTCTCGACGGTGGAGTCTGTACAGTTATTGGCCACGACGATGACACGCAGGCGTGCGCCATCAGGGACACCCTTTTGTCGATCAAGGGATCGCAAAAGGCGCGGCAACGTATCGGCCTCGTTGCGAGCGGGCACGCACACCACAGCTCGCGCCAAAGAGCTTTCAAGCTCAGCCATTGCTGACACGGGCAGCGATCGTGGCCTTCGGAATCCGTTCAAGCTCGCTTCTATAAAGGCCCTCGTAGCGATCGGTCATCGTCTCTGCATTGAACAGTTGCTCCGCTCGGCGGCGGCAATCGGTACGCGAAAGCTGTATCGCTCGCGTGACGGCAAAGCCGAGATCTGCAACGTCATCCGCAGCGGCCAGCACCCCACACGAGGAATCCAGGATGTCTGGAATTGCACCGCGACGGAACGCTGCAACCGGCGTTCCGCACGCGAGAAATTCAGCTAGCACGAGCCCGAAAGGCTCTTCCCAACGAGGCGTACACAAAGCGACGTGGGCCTCTCCTACGCAACGTGCGAGATCATCGTGTCCGAGGTGACCGAGATAAGTGACGTCGTCTCCGAGCCGGGGGGCAATTTCGGCATCCCAATAGGCCGGATTCGAGCGTGGACCAGCAAATTTCAGCGGCAGCTCTGCAACTCGAGCAGCGTCGATGGCGAGGTGCGTTCCTTTTTCGGGAACGAGCCTCCCCATCCAGATCGCGTGTGGCTCGCCCGAAGGGCGCGCGGAGTAGGCGAAGGCGCTGAGATCAATGCCATTTCCGATGACATGCGGCTCACTGATGATATCGTACCACTCCCGCGCGAGCGAGGGCGAAACCGCAGCAAACGCCATGTCTCGCGCCCGCGCCCGTACACCCCGAACAAATGGTTCGAACGGAGGGGTATGGAGGGCTGTCACCATGGGGCACGGGAGTTCGCCAGCTCGCAGAAGCGGTAAGAAGTGCAGGCTGTTATTATGCACGAGGTCGAAGCCCTCTGCGGCGACCGCATCCATGATCCGGACGTAAGCGGCGTGCTCTGTCGCATCGATGCGAGCCTCCGAGACATCGTCGAACGCGCAACCCGTCGGCGCACATACCGGAACAAGGGCGAAGCTACCGACGGACCCCTCCGATGCGTACAACGTGACCGCATGTCCTCGGGCTTGAAGCGCGGATGCGAGTAGATGTGTGTGCATTTCCAGCCCTCCCGAAAATGGTTGGGCGATCGGAAACTTCAGATGCGCGATGATGGCGATCTTCACAGGATGCGGACGCGATGTTCGAGGAATTGACGTGTGAGAATGAAACTTCACCCGCACCATGGTTTTTGCGCATCACTTGGATGTCGGCGCGGCGTACTAGGCCATGCCGAACCACAACGTAACGTGAACAAGAAGCAAGATCTGTATGTGGTGGACCACCGCCGAAATTTGGTGGGCGGCCGATTGCCCGGCGGAGATATGACCACAAGGCAAATAATTTGAAGCACTGTATTTGAAACGTTTTGACCAATATAGCTATTTTTTAGATAGTATTTATTGATATAAAATCAGCATTTCTTATGTATTATTTAATTGTGAATAGAAATCACTTAAAGATACCGTTTTAGTTTCAATATATCACGAATTATGCAACGCTTATCATTTGAATGATTGAATTATAAAATATCACAAGTTGAATATAAACAACCAATAGTTTTTTACTATGTGCATGCTATACACTTATTTTTCTCGATGAAGAATTTTTATGTCTATTGATCGACAAGTTTCCATTGCCTCATTTCAGGTTGCCAGATTGAATGGAATATCATTTTCTGTGTCGACGCATGCAAAAAGATTCACAGTCCGAAAACGATTCTAGTTTATTCTCTGGATACGATCTCAGACGGAGGCCCCTGCCATACTTTATGAATTGACTTTCGCCAGCATAAAATATTCTTGCTCCATTATAATTTAGGACATCCATCTTCGCTGTTTTGAAATCGAGTTTAGCTGATTAATGCGTTTTTTCCAGGTCGTGTTGGATCGTTAAGAAATTTAGAAATTGAGAGTTGAGCTAGGAAATCAGGACGCCATGGTGGACGCGGCCATCTATCTACTTACCGACCGGCCAGACCGTAGCGTTGCTTTAGAGACACTGATCAAAGCGATTGGACGCTGCGAAGTCTTGAGCGTTGGTCAGGAGCAGCCTTTCGATGTGGCACCCCGCGCCATTGTCTCGGACATGACACTGAGTCGGCGCGAGGCGGCAAATCGACTCCGGGCCTTCCTACGCCGGAAGGGTGATAGCGCGCTACCGGTTGTTTGTTTGTTGCGGTCGACAACAGATCAGGATCTCCGTCAAGCACGAGACCTCGGCGCTACCATTTGCTTCCCTGCTTACACCGCTCCGCATATTGTTGCTCAAGCTCTTCTCGCGGAAATCACAGAGAGGGAGACCGACGTCCTCGCTCAGCCCATCATCAAAAATGTATCGCGCGCGCGGGAAGTTCTGACCGACCTTTTCGAAGGAGTCCGGACCGGTGGACCAATCTCGCTCGTCCAGGTCGATGCAGGCCTTGATCCAATTCTTGCGGCCGTGAAAGAAAACGGGTTGACCCGGTGGTTAGAGACTGTGTGGACGCACGACGACGCGACCTATCAACATTGCCTCCTCGTCGCCGGCGTGGCTGCACAATTCGTCTTGCATCTTGGTTTTGGAGCCAAAGATCGCGAACACTTCGTCCGAGCGGCACTGCTGCACGATGTCGGGAAGGCGCAGATCCCTCTCGAGATTCTCAACAAGCCCGGCCGTCTGGACGCCGACGAAGTAGCAATCATGCGTCTTCATCCAGTCATCGGCTATGATATCCTTTGTAAGAGCGGATGTGATGCCACGACTCTAGGTGCGGTGCGCCATCATCATGAAATGCTCGATGGCTCCGGCTATCCAGATGGTCTGATTGGCAATGAGATCAGCGATACAGTCAGATTATTGACGATCTGCGACATCTTCTCGGCACTGACCGAAAGAAGGTCTTATAAAGAGCCGATGCCAGCGCGCGAAGCAATTGCCATCCTGACCAGCATGACAGGAAAGCTGGAGGCAAGCCTTGTGCATCATTTCGCCGATGCAATGCTTCGAGCTGCCAATTAATGTCAAAAAGCAGGATCGGCTAGCTGAAATTGGACTAGTCGATCCTGTTCTACCACAGTTACTATTCAGCAGCATCAAGGCGTGGACGTTCAATCGTCGAGCGTTCGCGCTTCACGAGTTCCGCCGTGAGGAACGCGACTTCCAGCGCTTGTTCGGCATTCAACCGCGGATCACAATAGGTGTGATACCGATCGCGTAGATCTTCCGCCGTCAAAGCCCGGGCGCCACCGGTACATTCAGTCACATCCTTCCCGGTCATCTCCAGATGGATGCCACCCGCGACTGTGCCTTCGGCACGATGAACGCCGAAGAAACTCTCGATCTCCTGCATCACACGTTCGAAGGGACGGGTCTTGTAGCCTCCGGCGGAGATCGTGTTGCCATGCATCGGATCGCAAACCCAGACTACGCTGCGCCCCTCTCGCTCAACTGCTCGGATCAACTTCGGTAAATGCTCACCAACCTTGTCGGCCCCGAAGCGGCAGATGAGCGTGAGACGGCCAGCCTCATTCGACGGATTGAGCTTGTCAATTAGCGTTATCAGACCTTCTGCGGTCATTGAAGGCCCGCATTTCAAGCCGATCGGATTTCTGACACCGCGCGCATACTCGACATGGGCGTGATCCGGTTGGCGCGTGCGATCGCCGATCCACAACATGTGACCAGAAGTGGCATACCAGTCCCCGGTGGTAGAATCGACCCGTGTCAAAGCCTCTTCATAACCCAACAGGAGGGCCTCGTGGCTTGTGTAGAAGTCCGTCGTGCGGACCTCCTGATGTGTTTCTGGGTTGATGCCGATAGCTCGCATGAAGTCTAGAGTTTCAGTCATCCGCTCTGCGCAATCAGCATATCGTGACGATTGCGGAGAATCTTTCACAAACCCGAGCATCCAACGATGCGAATTCTCTAGGTTCGCATAACCGCCGGTCGCAAACGCCCGAAGAAGGTTCAAGGTCGCTGCGGACTGACGGTACGCTTCAAGCTGTCGGCGCGGATCGGGAACGCGTGCCTCTTCCGTGAATGTCAGTCCATTGACGATGTCGCCGCGGTAGCTCGGCAGTGTCACGCCATCCATCGTCTCGGTAGGCGAAGAGCGAGGCTTTGCGAACTGACCAGCGATACGACCGACCTTCACCACGGGAGAGCCGCCTGCGAAGGTAAGCACCAGAGCCATCTGAAGGAATACGCGAAAGAAATCGCGAATGTTGTCGGCGGAGTGCTCGTCGAAGCTTTCTGCACAGTCGCCGCCCTGAAGAAGGAACGCCTCGCCTGACGAGACTCGCGCCAGGGCGGCTTTCAGCTTCCGAGCTTCCCCTGCAAAAACGAGCGGAGGAAAACTTGCGAGCTGCGATTCGACAACATGCAAGGCAGCGGCGTCCGGATAAGCGGGAACCTGCTGGATCGGCAGATTTCGCCAGGTCTTCGGTGTCCAACGCTCAGCCATTGTCGTCTCCGTTCCGCCTTTCGGTCGGCTCCGCGTGGCAACAAACCCCGCGTAAAGCGCGGCTTATAAAGCGGTTCTTCCATGGTGGCGAGAGAGGGATGAGACGCAGCAGACATTCGAGCTACGCGTACCGGCTCCATAGCGCAGACCCAGCCCACCTTTCAATTCAGATGCTTTGTCACTTACGAGACGGACGACCGGTGTCTATAGTAATTCCAGTCTCAGACGGAACTCAGAATACTTCCAGAAGGTCATCTATCGTGATGACCCAACGTCGTCGTGCGCCTCAAACTCTTCACACGTTAAACTGCGATTATAGAGCAATCTTGACCGCGCGACGAAGAAATCGAGCACCATCCTCATCTCATTGCCGCGATTTCCTTGACGAGAGATGCGATCGTGAGTCGTCGGATTTAGCACTATCTGGGCACTTTGATGTCAGAGGGCAGCGTGAGGCGTCTTTAGACGTGTGAGCACAGGACTGGCGGGACGAGGCTGGCGAACAGGTGACCGATGATGGCCTGCCGCACGGCGGGCGGGCTGGGTGATGGCGGCGGCCCCGGAAGGCGGGTCATCATTTTTTCCCCGCCCCGTCCGACGATGTTCGGCGAGGCGCAGGTGCTGCAGGTAGGCGCAGGCGATGCACGTCATCAGCGCGTTTCGATGCAGCCCGGTCCAGGACCGTCCCTCGAAATGGTCGAGGGCGAGCTTGATCCTCCCCCGTTTCGACGGACGGGGGTTTAGCTCGCGTTCCGCTCGGCCTGCTCGGGTGTGATGTAACCGAGGGCCGAGTGGATGCGCTGCCGATTGTAGTATCCTTCGATGTAGGCGAACAGGTCGCGTCGGGCCTCGTCCCGGGTCGCCCATCGGCGCTGGTGGACGAGTTCGACCTTGAGGGTGTGGAAGAAGCTCTCCATCGGGGCGTTGTCGTAACAGCAGCCCGTTCGGCTCATGGAGGGTGTCGCCCTCATGTCAGCGAGCTGGTTTCGGTAGGCTTCTGCCGCGTATTGGCTGCCGCGATCCGAGTGACAGATGAGGCCGGCCCCCGGTCGCTGCCGTTGGGTGGCCATCATCAAGGCGGCCGATGTCAGCTCGGTCCGCATATGATCGCGCATGGACCAACCAACGATCTTGCGGGTGGCGAGATCGAGTATGGCGGCTAGGTAGAGCCAGCCCTCGCCGGTGGGCAGGTAGGTGATGTCCGCCAGCCAGACCGTGTTAGGCAGGGCAGCCGAGAAGAGCTGCTTCAGGAGGTTGGGTGCGACCGGCAGATCGTGACGGCTGTCGGTCGTGCAGGGCCGGAACCGACGCCCAGCCAGGGCCCGAATGCCTTGGCGGCGCATGAGGCGCTCCACGCGTCCGCGACTGGCTGTTCGGCCCTCCGCGCGCAAGGCCGCGTGCACCCGAGGTGTGCCGTAGCGCCTATGATGCTCGGCATGGATCCGCCGGACGTCGGTCGAGGAGTTGACGGTTCGACACCGACCGGGCGCTCTCGGGGCGTGACCGCCAGCCGTAGTCGCCGCTGGGGGAAACTTCGAGCACGCAGCACATGAGACGCACCGGCCAGGTGCTCGCATGCTGCTCGATAAAGGCAAACGTCACTTGGGCATCTCCGCGAAGATGCCGATCGCTTTTATGGAATGGCCCGCCCCTTAACCTACGGCGCTATGATGGCGCCGGAACGGTAGGAGAGGACCGATGACGAAGACACCTATCGCCGTGCTCGGGATCGATCTGGGCAAGAACAGCTGCAGTTTAGCCGGCATGGATACCACCGGCGCAGTGGTGCTGCGCAAACGGATGACGCGGGATGCGATCGTGACGTTCGCGACGACCTTGCCATCATGCGTCATCGCGATGGAGGCGTGCTGCGGTGCCCACTTCCTTGGCAGGACGCTGGCGCTTCATGGACACACGATATGGCTGATGTCGCCGGAAAATGTCCAGCCCTACGTCAAGGCGCAGAAGACCGATGACCGCGATGCCGAGGCGATCGCCGAAGCCGCGACGCGCTCGACGATGCGCTTCGTATCGCTGAAGAGCGAAGCGCAGCTCGACCTCCAGATCCTGCACCGGGTGCGCGAGCGGCTGGTCAATGCGCGCACGGCGCTGATCAACCAGTTGCGTGCGGTGCTGCTCGAGCGCGGGATCATCCTGCCCAAGGGGCGCATCAACCTGATGCGTCGCCTCGAAGAGCTCATGGCTGGCGATCCGGCCGTCAGCGCTCGCACCGGCGCGTTGCTGGCCGACCTTCGTGCAGAGTGGGCGGGGCTCGACCAACGGATCAAGGCCTATGACGATGAGCTCGCGGCGCTGACTCGTGAGGATGAGCAGGCGCGGCGGCTGGCGACCATCCCTGGTATCGGCGTCATCAACGCGACCGCCTTGCTTGCCGCCGTCGGCGACGGCAGCGCCTTCGCCAAGGGGCGTGATCTGGCGGCATGGCTTGGCCTGACGCCGCGGCAACACTCGACCGGCGGAAAGACGAAGCTGCTGGGGATCAGCAAGCGCGGGAACGGTTATCTGCGCAAGCAACTGATCCACGGTGCTCGCGCCGCCATGCCGCATCTCGCTGCTAGGCCAAGCCAACTCGGCGGCTGGTTGCAGGCCATGCTGACGCGCGCTCATCCCAATGTCGTGGTGGTGGCGCTGGCCGCGAAACTGGCACGTATCGCGTGGGCCGTGCTGCGGCATGAAAAGGATTTCGATCGGCAAGCGCCCGTCGCTGCCTGATCGTCAAAGATTGCGGACGGCGCCAATGCCGGTCGCTCACAATGTCTGCGTGAGGTGAACTGAAGATGGCATAACGGGTCGTACCGGCAGTCTGGAAACCTGGTTCTAAATGTGGTGCCTGGCACCGGCGCTTTTATGAGGACCAGACTGTGCGGATATCCAGCTTGGCCAGGGCTTCAGCCTTGAGACGGGATACGTTGATGCAGACCATCATGCCGTCTTTGACAAACCCCTTGCGGACGGGGCGGGCCATACGTTTTAGGACGTCGCGCTCCATGCGCGTCCGGTCGAGTTCACGCCGCAGACGGGCGATCTCAGCGGCTTGGTCGGAGGGGGACGCCACCGGGCTCGCAGGCGCGGCTCCCGGTGACCCTGCTATCCGCGGTGGTGAGGAGCCACCCATCAGCGCCGAGCGCCACTGCCTCAGCATCGAGGGTTGGATCCCGAGCTCGGCTGCGATCTGCATCTGCGGCCGGCCGCTGCTGTCCAGCAGGGCCACCGCCTCGCGTTTGAACTCGGGGGTGAACTCGCGTCTCGTCTTGGCCATCAAACACCTTCCCAGCCCGCAAGGAGCGTATCATACTGTTTCCGGCTGATTGATTCGGGCTGGATTCCCAATGGTCGGTCATGGGTTTAGCCTCCGCATAGTCTTGGGGAGGCGGACATGGCTCACATCGCCGAACATCTGAGCGTGGAGGAACTGGGCCGGCGGGCTCGCACGAGCGAGGACGCCTGCGCGGCGCGGCACTATCAGGCGATCTGGCTTCTGGCCCAGGGGCAGACTGTGGCGGAGGTCGCCGCCGTGACCGGCTTCGTGTCGCGCTGGCTGGAGCAACTGGCCCGCCGCTACAACCAGTTCGGTCCCGACGTGCTGGGCGACCGCCGGCGCCGCAACGGCGCGCCCGCCCGGCTTCTGACGCCTGAGCTTCTGGATCGCTTGCGCACGCGCCTGGAGACGCCGCCGCCCGATGGAGGGGCGTGGAATACGACCAAGATCGCTGCCTTCATGGCCCAGGAACTCGGCCTCGCCTCGGTCTACCCGCAACGCGCCTGGGATGCGCTGCGGGCGCTCGGCTGGTCGATCCAGGCGCCACGTCCCAAGAACCCGGCGGCGGCCAGCCCCGACGAGCAGGCCGCCTTTAAAAAAACTCGCCGCGACCCTCGCCGAGGAAGAAGCCCGCCATCCCGGCCCACCGGTCACGCTCTTCTGCACGGACGAGCACCGCATCGGGCTGAAGCCGATCATCCGCCGGGTCTGGGCTCCACGCGGGCAGAGGCCGACCGCGCTTGGCCATCACCGCTACGAATGGCTCTACGTCACCGCCTTCGTGGCGCCCGCCACCGGCGAGAGCCATTGGTACGTCGGCAACGGCGTCTCCAAGCCGCTCTTCGAGGGCCTGCTGGCGCTGTTCGCCCGCGAAGCCGGAGCGGGCGAGCGACGCACCGTCATCCTGCTGCTCGACGGAGCCGGCTGGCACACCGAACCCGGACTGCGCGTGCCGGACGGTCTGCGGCTCGTCTACCTGCCGCCCTACACGCCAGAACTCCAGCCCGCCGAACACCTCTGGCGCCTCGTCGACGAACCCATCGTCAACCGGCACTTCGACCACCTGGCTGAAATCCAAGATCGCATCGAGAAACGCTGCCAAGACCTTGAAGCCGATCCAGATACCCTTAGGGCCAACACCCTCTTCCACTGGTGGCCACAGAAAATCATGCCGAACTAATCAACCGGAAAGGGTATCAGAGGTGTCCGTAAAAGCGGGTGTAGCGCGGCAATCTGGATGATTGGTCAGCGACAATCTGGATGAGGCACATCGGCGTCGCGGCGGGAGGAGTTTGGTCCTCTGGTGAGCGCGGCGCAAGGCGGATCGGCCGTTTGATTGACGCGGCGCGGCGATCACGGCGCCGTCTTTGTTGTCGCGCGGGTTGGTGGGCGGCCGGGCCCGCGTTTGCGATCCAGGGCGGCACGCCGCCGATAGCTCTCGACGTTCATCTCGAAGATCGTGGCGTGATGGACGAGGCGGTCGACGGCGGCCAGCGTCATGGCCGGGTCGGGGAAGACCTTGCCCCATTCACCGAACGGCTGGTTGGCGGTGATGAGGATCGAGCGCCGCTCGTAGCGGGCGCCGATCAGCTCGAACAGCACGCTGGTCTCGGCTTGATCCTTGGTGACATAGGCGAGGTCGTCGAGGATCAGCAGGTCGAAGCGGTCGAGCCGGGCGAGGGCCGCTTCCAGGGTGAGGTCGCGCCGGGCGATCTGGAGCTTCTGGACAAGATCGGTGGTGCGGGTGAACAGCACCTTCCAGCCGCTCTCGATCAGTGCCAGGCCGATCGCGGCCGCCAGATGGCTCTTGCCGCCGCCGGGCGGCCCGAACAGGAGCAGGTTGGCCCCGGTGCCGAGCCAGGCGTCGCCGGCGGCGATGGCCATGACCTGAGCCTTGGAGACGGACGGGACGGCTTCGAAGTCGAAGGTGTCCAGGGTTTTGCCCGGCGGCAGGCGTGCTTCGGCGAGATGACGCTCGATGCGACGCCGGTCGCGTTCGGCGAGCTCGTGCTCGGCGAGAGCGGACAGGAAGCGGGCTGCCGGCCAGCCTTCCGTGTCGGCCTTTTCGGCAAAGCTCGGCCAGACGGCCTTGATGGTGGGCAAGCGCAGGTCGCCTAGCATGACGGCGAGGCGGGCGACGTCGGCGGCGGAGGCGGTCTTCATGCGAGCTCTCCCGTCTGGACGGTGGAACCCAGCAGCCCCTCGTAGCTGGCGAGCGTCGCCAGATGGACGCTGACGTGCGGGATGCCGGCCGGGTCCGGTGCGAAGGTGACGCGCAGGGCCGCCAGGTCGGGCAGACGTCGGGCCTCCAGATCCGCGGCGAGCCTCACCGCGAGTTCGGCTTCGCAGCCTCGCTCGTGGGCGAGCGCCAGGAGTTCGACCATGACGCGGCAGGCCTGCCGTTCGGGACCAGCCTGCAACAGGGCGTCGAAGGCGTGGCGGTAGGCGTCCCGTGGGAAGAGCCGGTCGCGGTAGACGAGGTTGAGCAGCGCCATCGGCTTGCGCCGCAGGGCGTGGATGACGTGGCGGTAGTTCACGACCTGATCGTGGCGCCCATCGGGATGGGCTCGCCCACGGGGTAGTTCCAGGAGTGGGGTCCCGCCAAGGAACAGTGCGAGGCGGTCGTCGTAGAGGCGCACGCGCAGGCGGTGCCCAATCAGGCGCGAGGGCACGGTGTAGAACACCTTGCGCAGGGTGAAGCCGCCCGAACTGGTGACCCGTACGACCGTCTCCTCATAGTCGCAGCTCCGATGCCGGGGCAGCGCCTTCAGCGAGGCCCGTTCGCTGTCAATCCGTCGGGCGTTGCGGGCATTCCGGCGCCCGACGAGCTCGTCGAGGAAGCGCCGGTAGGCGGAGAGATCCGGGAACTCGCGGCTCGCCCGCAGCAGGAGCGCGTCGGCGATGGCGCGCTTGAGATGGCCGTGTGGCCCCTCGACGGCCCCGTTCTCATGGGCGAGGCCGGCGTTGTTGCGGGTCGGGGTCATGCCGTAATGGGCACATAGCGCCTCATAGCGGCGGGTGAGGTCGGCGCTCGCGTCCGCGTCGAGATTGCGGAAGGCGGCCGAGAGGCTGTCGGTGCGGTGCTCGCCGGGTGCGCCGCCCAGGCTCCAGAGCGCATTCTGCATCCCCTCAGCCAACGCCACGAAGCTCTCGCCGCCCAGCACCACGTGGGCATGCTCGAAGCCCGAGTAGGCGAGCCGGAAGTGGTAGAGCCGGTGATCGAGCGCGATCCCCGCGATGGTGATGCCGGCGGCATTCATGTCGGTGAAGTCCGACAAGCCGATCCGCCCGGGCTCGTGGGTTTGGCGGAAGATGACCTCCTGCTCCGCAACGTGCAGCGCCCGCCAGGACCGGATGCGGCGCTCCAGGGTGCGCCGGACGCCGGCATCGAGCTCGGGGTGACGCCGGATCATCTCCTCGAACAGGGCGATGGGACGAAGGCCGGGGGAGGCCTGCAGGAAGGGTACGACCTCAGCCTCGAAGATCTCGGCCAGAGGATCGGGCCGCCGCCGACCCCTGGGAGCCTTCTTCAGAGACGGCAGGCGTGGATCCTGCTCGATGCGGTCGGCGGTGGCGGGACTGAAGCCGGCCTTGGCGGCCGCGGCACGTCGCGGGTCAGTCTGACGGAACTGCATGTAGAGCCTCATCTGGCGATCGGTCACATGGCGGCCGGGCATGCGGGACCCCTCCTCGGCGAGGAGGGCCGTCCGCACAGCCGGTCGGCCGTGATCGCCAGATCTCGTTCGCGTCCCTACGCTCGGGCTTCGCCCTCCCTCCGGGACGCGAACGAGATCAGTGCCTCATCTTGATTGTCGCGCCGTCACCATCCTGATTGTCGGGCTGCAAGCGGGGGAGGATCATATGCAGATTGCTCAGACCAGCGGATCATAAGCCACTTGCGGACGGGGCGGGCCATACGTTCTGGCTGGGACCGATGCGCTGTCCAGGCAAGCCCGGCTCCAGTCGATCTCACCTGCGGCGTGTAGGCGCTCCAGGAGCAGGTGATGCAGGCGGTGCCACACGCCCGCCGCTTGCCAATCCCACAGCCGACGCCAGCAACTCATGCCGGAGCCGCAGCCCATCTCCGCCGGCAGCATCTCCCACGGAAGGCCCGAGCGCAGCACGAACAGGATGCCCGTCAGTGCGGCCCGGTTCTCAATGGGACGACGCCTGCCCTTCGGACGGGTCCGAGGCGGCGAGAGGAGCGGAGCGATCTCGTCCCAGCGATCATCGGGGAGAAGCGGTCTGGCCATACCAAACCAACGCGGAACGTCCAACTCCGTGCCGTTCTGTTAGGGTCTGGACTCGATCAGCACCAGAAGGCGATGACGGCAGCGAGTGCGACGGCCGAGGCGTAGTTTCGGGCCAGCTTGTCGTAGCGGGTGGCGATG
>NZ_LMNL01000007.1 GCF_001422985.1 Methylobacterium sp. Leaf117 | reverse complement strand
GCATCGCCACCCGCTACGACAAGCTGGCCCGAAACTACGCCTCGGCCGTCGCACTCGCTGCCGTCATCGCCTTCTGGTGCTGATCGAGTCCAGACCCTAGCACGGCGCCACGCGCTCGGGATGGAGCAGGTGGCGCCGGCACGCGCGCCCTACTCCGCTGCCTCGCTGTAGGAATCCATCGGCGGGCAGGAGCAGACGAGATTGCGGTCGCCATAGGCGTTGTCGACGCGGTTGATCGGGGGCCAGTACTTGTCCATCCCGAGGCTGCCAGACGGGAAGCACGCGGCCTCGCGGGAATAGGGACGCTCCCAGGTCCCGACGAGGTCCCGGACCGTGTGGGGCGCGTGCTTCAGCGGGTTATTCGCCTTGTCCATCTGCCCCTCCTCGATGGCGCGGATCTCCTCGCGGATCGCCAGCATGGCATCGCAGAAGCGATCGATTTCGCCCTTGGTCTCGGATTCGGTGGGCTCGATCATCAGGGTACCGGCCACCGGCCAGGACATGGTCGGCGGGTGGAAGCCGCAATCGATCAGGCGTTTGGCGATGTCATCGACGCTGACGCCCGCGCTTTTCTGGAACGCGCGCACGTCGATGATGCATTCGTGCGCCACGCGGCCTCCTGCGCCGGAATACAGCACCGGGTAGGCGCCCGCGAGGCGGGCCGCGATGTAGTTGGCGTTGAGGATGGCGATGCGGGTCGCCTGGGTCAGGCCGCGCCCGCCCATGAGCAGGCAGTAGCTCCAGGAGATCGGCAGGATCGAGGCCGAGCCGTAGGGAGCGGCCGAGACCGCGCCCTCTTCACCCGTTTGCGGGTCGGAGGGCAGGAACGGGATCAGGTGCGCCTTGACGCCGATCGGACCCATGCCGGGGCCTCCGCCGCCGTGGGGAATGCAGAAGGTCTTGTGCAGGTTGAGGTGGCTGACATCGGCGCCGATGTCACCGGGCCGGGCAAGGCCCACCAGCGCATTGAGGTTGGCTCCGTCGAGGTAGACCTGCCCGCCATGGCCGTGGACGATGTCGCAGATCTCGCGGACCTGCACCTCGAACACCCCATGCGTCGACGGATAGGTGATCATGCAGGCAGCGAGCTTGTCCGCGTGCTGCTCGGCCTTCCGGCGGAAGTCCGCGAGGTCGACGTTACCCTGGGCGTCGGCGCCCACCACCACCACGCTCATGCCGCACATCTGGGCCGAGGCCGGATTGGTGCCGTGGGCCGAGGATGGGATCAGGCAGACCGTACGGTGCGCTTCGTTCCGCGACAGGTGGTAGGCCCGGATGGCGAGAAGCCCGGCATACTCTCCCTGCGCCCCCGAGTTCGGTTGCATCGAGATCGCGTCGTAGCCGGTGATGGCGCAGAGCTTTTCGGAGAGGTCGTCGATGAGCGCCCGATAACCCAGCGCCTGGTCTAGCGGGACGAAGGGGTGGATCTCAGAGAATTCCGGCCAGGAGATCGGCAGCATCTCGGCGGTGGCGTTCAGCTTCATCGTGCAGGAGCCGAGGGGGATCATCGCTCGATCCAGCGCCAGGTCACGATCCGCGAGGCGGCGCATGTAGCGCGTCATCTCGCTCTCGGCCCGGTTCATGTGAAAGATCGGGTGCGTCAGATACGGGGAGGTGCGCACCAGGGCTTCCGGTAGGCGGGCTTCGGGCCAGGCCTCGTCGTAGGCCGGGTCCTTGGCTCCGAAGGCGCGCCACACGGCCTGGAGGATGTCGGGGCGGGTGCGCTCGTCCACCGTGATGCCGATGCGGTCGTCGCCAACCTTACGCAGGTTGACGCCGTTGGCCACCGCCTGTCCGAGTATCAGGCTCTGGAAGGCGCCGACCCGCACGGTGATCGTGTCGAAGAAGTGCTCCGGTTCCACCGTGAAGCCGAGGGCTTCCAGCCCAGCGGCGAGGCGCACGGCGTCGCGGTGGACGCGGGCGGCGATGGCCTTGAGACCGCGCGGGCCGTGGAACACCGCGTACATGCCGGCGATGACCGCGAGCAGGACCTGCGCGGTGCAGATGTTCGAGGTCGCCTTCTCGCGCCGGATATGCTGCTCGCGGGTCTGGAGCGCGAGACGGTAGGCCCGGTTGCCGCGGGCATCCACCGAAACACCGACCAAGCGCCCCGGCAGGGTCCGCTTGTGCGCGTCGCGGGTCGCCATGTAGGCGGCGTGCGGGCCGCCGTAGCCCATCGGTACGCCGTAGCGCTGCATCGAGCCGATGGCGATGTCGGCGCCCATTTCACCGGGGGACGTCAGCAGCGTCAGCGCCAGAGGGTCGGCCGCCACGACGGCGACCGCGCCGGCCGCGTGCAGGTCGGCGATGGGCTGTGTCAGGTCGCGGATGCCACCGCAGACGCCGGGATACTGGAAGATCGCGCCGAAGACCTGCCCCGGATCGAGATCGGTCGCGGGGTCGCCGACAATGATCGTCCAGCCCAGGGGCGCGGCGCGGGTGCGCAGCACTGCGATGGTCTGGGGCAGGCACTCGGCATCCACGAAGAAGGTTGTCTTCCCGTTGCCGGCGATGCGATAGGCCATGCCCATGGCTTCCGCCGCGGCGGTGGCCTCGTCCAGGAGCGACGCGTTGGCGATGTCGAGGCCGGTGAGGTCGCAGACCAGAGTCTGGAAGTTCAGCAACGCTTCCAGCCGACCCTGGCTGATCTCCGGCTGGTAGGGCGAGTAGGCGGTGTACCAGGCCGGGTTCTCGAAGATGTTGCGCTGGATCACGGGCGGCATCGTCGTCCCGTGATAGCCCTGTCCGATCAGCGAGACGAGGAGCCGGTTCTTGTCGGCGATGCCCCGCATGTGCTCGATGACCCGGCGCTCGGTCATGGCGATCCCGAAGTCCAGGCGCTCTTCCTGGCGAATGTCGGCTGGCAGGGTCTCGTCCATCAGAGCGTGCAGGCTGTCCGTGCCCACGACGCCGAGCATCGCGTCGATTTCCTGCGTCGTTGGACCGATGTGGCGGCGGTTGGCGAAATCGTAGGGGTCGTAGCGGTCGGTGGTCATGGGGGCCTCGAATGGTGAATTGTCGGGACTGCGCCGACGCTCTCACGGGTCTTTCCGAAAGGGAGCGGACGTCGCGAATGGCGTGTCCGGTAATCGCCTGAAGCGCCGCGTTATCCTGGGGCCGCGCAGCGGAGCCCCGGATCCCGAACCGCATGGGGGGCGCGGTCCGGCGCCGCAGGCGGTTCTAGATTGCACGCCACTGGAGCGCCCCTTCGGGTGCGGGCTCGCCTGCGGCGACTTCGAAGGCGCGCGCAGGGAGACGGTCGTCGTCATGCGCCAGCGGGGCGCTACTTCGCGAAGTCCGCGTAGGCCGCCTCGTCCATCAGCTCGTCGAGGCTGGCGGGATCGTCGAGGCGGATGCGATAGAGCCAGCCGGCGCCCTGCGGATCGGCACCCACGCTGGACGGGTCGGCCACAGCTGCCTCGTTAACCTCCGTAACCTCGCCGGAGACGGGTGCGTAGACGTCCGAGGCGGCCTTCACCGACTCGACTACCGCTGCGGCTTCGCCCTTCGTCAGCCGGGCGCCGATCTTCGGCAGCTCGATGAAGACGAGGTCACCGAGCTGCTCGGCGGCATGGCTGGTGATGCCCACCGTGGCCACGTCGCCGGCGCAGTCCAGCCACTCGTGCTCGTCCGTGAACTTCCGCATCGCTCTCTCCTGATTGTTGACGTGCGTTGGGGGTCGACGTGAAAGGGGGGTCAGGCGCGCTTGAAGCCCGCCGGAACGAAGGGCAGTGCCGAGACCACGACGGCGAGGCGCTTGCCGCGCACCTCCGCGAAGACGCGGGTGCCGGGGGTGCTGAGCGCTGCCGGCAGGTAGCCCATGGCGATGGGCGCCTGCAGGCTCGGTCCGAATCCACCGGAGGTGACGTGGCCGATCGCCTCGCCAGTCTCGTCGCCGAAAAGCGGCGCGCCGGCCCGAACGGGCGTCGGTCCCTCGGGGCGAAGGCCGACGCGCTTGCGGGGCGGCCCGTTCTCCAGGGCGTCCAGGATGCGCGCGGCGCCGGGGAAGCCGCCGCTCCGAGCGCCGCCACGCCGTCGCACGGCGGAAATCGCCCAAGACAGCCCGGCTTCCACGGGGTCGGTTCCCGCATCGATGTCGTTGCCGTGGAGGCACAAACCCGCCTCGAGGCGGAGCGAGTCGCGGGCTCCGAGCCCGATCGGCAGCACGGTCGGATCGGCCAGCAGTGCCTCGGCCAGGGCCTCGGCCCGGTCCTCCGGCACCGAGATCTCGAAGCCGTCCTCGCCGGTATAGCCGGAGCGGCTGACGATGGCGGCTGTGCCGAGAAGGCCGAGCATCCGCACGTCCATGAAGCGCATCTCCGTCACCTCCGGCACGAGGCGGGACAGGGCCGCTTCGGCGCCTGGCCCCTGGAGGGCGACGAGGGCGCGGGCGAGGACCGTCACCTTGCAGGCATGGGACAGGTGGGCCCGCAGATACGCCTCGTCGGCAACCTTGTTGGCCGCATTCACCACGAGGAAGAGGCTGTCGCCGCAATGCGCGACCATGAGGTCGTCGCGAATGCCGCCGGATGCGTCGAGGAGGAGTCCGTAACGCTGGCGACCTGGCCTCAAGCCGAGCACGTCGATGGGCAGCAGAGTTTCCAATGCGCGCGCCGCGTCCTCGACGTCGCCGGAATGCGGCGTAAGTCGAATCTGACCCATATGCGACACGTCGAACAGGCCCGCATGAGACCGGGTGTGCAGGTGTTCCTTCATCAGGCCGGCCGGGTACTGCACCGGCATGGCATAACCCGCGAATGGCACCATCCGGCCGCCATGGCGCAAGTGCAGCCCGTGCAGAGGTGTGCAGGCAACATCAGGGGACATCGGATGACTCCACGACACAAAGCTTCCGGATGCTCGGTTGAGCGTTTCCGGCTGCCCCCATCTGTCGCGGTTACCTGAGAGTTTCTCCCGGGCTGCGAGTGCGGCCCAGGATTTCTCCTTCGGTGGACGCCGTCAGGCGCCTCTCTCCAGATTGTCCAACGATACGGTGATTGTGCCTGAGAGTTTCCGGGGGTGGTTGCTCCGTCGGCGCCATGGTCCGGACGATTCGCTCAGCGAAACTTGCGGCCTGGGCTCTCCCGTATCGTCATTGCTGACCCGGACAAGGTTCCACACCGCACCGCGTCAGGCAAGCCGCCCGACCCCGCAAGCGTGTGACGCTTGTGGTGATCCGTCATTCCGAATGGTCTGCCGGCAGCTGACGATCGCCTGGGAACCGCGAAGACTCGGCAGGGATTCCCTCCGCATGCCGACCCCATCCGGGCACGACCTCGCCGGCCCCCGCCCTCGCCGGACCCGTTCCTCGAAACCGCCCAAGACGGAGGTCGATCCGGCCCTGACCGACAAGGCCCTGGCGATCCATGCGCGCCTCTGTCCGGTCTATGGCTGTCCGATCCCGTACTTCCACGCGCTCGATCCCTTGAGCGAACTCGTCTCGTCGCTCCTCTCGCACCGGACGCGCAACGCGGATTCGGGACGTGCCTTCAAAGCCCTGCGATCCCGCTATCCCGATTGGGACATGATGCTGGCGGCTCCCGTCGCCGAAATCCAGGCGACGATCGCGGGTGTGACCTGGCCGGAACTGAAGGCGCCGCGGCTCCAGGCGATCCTGTCCGCCGTGAAGGCGCGCCACGGCCGTCTCAGCCTTGACTTCCTCAGGGACATGGCGGTGGACGAAGCCCGGGACTGGCTGGAGACGATTCCGGGTGTCGGGCCGAAGACCAGCGCGGCCGTGCTCTCCTTCAGCGTCCTGCGGATGCCGGCCCTGCCAGTGGATAGCCACCATCACCGGGTCGCCCAGCGCACCGGACTCATCGGTTCGCGCGTCGACGTCGGACCGTCGCATCCGATTCTGCGGGCGCAATTGCCCGCTGACTGGAGCGCGCAGGCCCTCTACGACAATCATGAAGTGCTGATGCTGCATGGCCAGCAGATCTGCCACCATCGCAATCCGGCCTGCGGGCGCTGCGTGCTCCTCGACCTCTGCCCCGAGGGGCAGGCCCGAATGGGTGCTGGAGGCGCTATCCGCGAGCCCTGAACGCGGGTGCCTTCGCGGGCCTGGAGCCTTGACCGGTCCCGGCGCGGCGTCCAGAAACCGGCGCTTGGCTGCGGGATTGTTCGCCGGCGGCTGCCTCACCCCTATCCCTACGAGGACCACGCCGCGATGAGCGCGTTCAAGGAACTGGTGTTCTCGGGCGTACAGCCGACTGGGAACCTGCATCTCGGTAACTATCTCGGCGCCATCAAGCGCTTCGTCGAGATGCAGGCGCGCGACGCGCAGTGCCTGTACTGCGTCGTCGACATGCACGCGATCACCCTGTGGCAGGACCCGGCCGCGCTCAAGGGGCAGATCCGCGAGGTCACCGCCGCTTTCCTCGCCGCGGGCATCGATCCGAAGCGCTCGATCGTCTTCAATCAGAGCCAAGTGCCCCAGCACGCCGAGCTCGCCTGGATCTTCAACTGCGTCGCGCGCCTGGGCTGGCTCAACCGCATGACCCAATTCAAGGACAAGGCCGGCAAGGACCGGGAGAACGCCTCGATCGGGCTCTACGCCTATCCCGTCCTGATGGCAGCCGACATCCTGGCCTATCGGGCGACCCACGTCCCGGTGGGCGAGGACCAGAAGCAGCACCTCGAATTGACGCGGGACATCGCGCAGAAGTTCAACAACGATTTTTCGGAATCAATCGCCGCGCATGGGCACGACGAGGGCGCTGGCTTCTTCCCCGTCACCGAACCGCTGATCGGTGGGCCGGCCGCCCGTGTCATGAGCTTGCGCGACGGCACCAAGAAGATGTCGAAGTCGGATGCCTCCGACAATTCGCGCCTCAATCTCACGGACGATGCGGACGCCATCGCGGCCAAGGTGCGCAAGGCCAAGACTGATCCGGATGCCCTCCCCTCCGAGGTTGAGGGCCTCAGCGGCCGGCCCGAGGCCGACAACCTGGTGGGCATTTTCGCCGCCCTGAAGGATATCTCGCGCGAGGACGTGCTGCGCGATTACGGCGGCGCGCAGTTTTCGGCCTTCAAGGGTGCGTTGGTCGAACTCGCCGTCGAAACTCTGGCGCCCCTGGGCGCCGAAATGAAGCGCTTGGTCTCAGATCCGGCCGAGATCGATGCCGTGCTGGCCGATGGCGCCGAACGCGCCGAGGCCATCGCGGCCCCAACCCTCGATGCGGTCAAGGACATCGTCGGGTTCGTCCGCCGGGGACCGCGCCTGCGGATGGTGTGAGGCGTTCCGCCCTCTCCCATGCAGGGAGAGGGCGGGGCGTGATGTCAGCTCTCGCCGCGGGCGACCCGGGCCTCGTATTCCGGAAGTTCGAGACGTCCTTCCTTCTCGACGCGGGCCTTGTCCGCTTCGGGAATGACGTCCGCGACCATGTCGAGCCGCTTCCACAGGGCGAGAGGCGTCTCCTTGTCCGGGGTCGGTACGTACTTGTTCTGCGCCACCTTCTGGTACTTGTGGATGTAGCGTGGGCAGTTGACCCAGGCCTTCGTGACCTCGACGCGTACGAGGTACTTGGCCTCGGTGTACTCGGCCATCAGAGGATCGTCGCGAAGCATCCGGGCATGGCCCTGGACGCGGACCCTGTGCGGGGTCTCGAAATCGATGAACAGCAGGCCGACCTTGGACTGCCCCTCAATGTTGCCCATCGAGTACCACATGCCGTTGCCGTCGAAGCCCGGGAAGACGAGGGTGTTGTCGTCGAGCACCTTCACGAAGCCGGGGCTGCCGCCCTTGTAGGAGACGGTGGGCATGCCGTCGGGATCGACGGTGGAGAGAAAGAACATGTCTCGGTTGCCGATGAAGGCGGCTTCATCCTTGCCGATCGCGTCATGCACCCAGCCGGTATCCAGGCGCTCGGCGAGCTTGACGGTCTTGTACTCCTCCTGCAGCGCGCGATGCTCGTCGTAGTATAGCGATGCCATGGGTGTCCTCCGCGTTTCGGCTGCTCTCAAGATGGGCGGCCGTTGCGGAGCATGATCGCGGGAAAGCTGTTTGAGCACAACAGGCGGGACGTCTTGATCACGTCTCAGTGACGGCTGCGTGTCCGATGATCGACGCATGAAAAAGCCGACGCCGCTTGCGCGACGCCGGCTTCATCCGCAACCGGAGGCCGAGCGAAGCCGGCCTCCCAATCCCGAATTAATTCTTGGCTTTGTCGACCAGGGCCTTCTCGGAGATCCACGGCATCATGCCGCGCAGCTTGGCGCCGACCTCCTCGATTGGGTGAGCGGCGAGCTTGGCGCGGGTGGCCTTGAACGAGGTCTGGCCAACCTTGTTCTCGAGCATCCAGTCACGGGTGAACTTACCCGACTGGATATCGTTGAGGACGCGCTTCATCTCGGCTTTGGTCTCCGGCGTCACGATGCGCGGGCCGGTGACGTACTCGCCGTACTCGGCGGTGTTCGAGATCGAGTAGTTCATGTTGGCGATGCCGCCCTCGTAGATGAGGTCGACGATGAGCTTCACCTCGTGCAGGCACTCGAAATAGGCCATCTCGGGGGCGTAGCCGCCCTCGACGAGGGTCTCGAAGCCAGCCTTGATCAACTCGACGAGGCCGCCGCACAGCACGGCCTGCTCGCCGAACAGATCGGTTTCGCACTCTTCCTTGAAGGTGGTCTCGATGATGCCGGCGCGGCCGCCGCCATTGGCCGAAGCGTAGGACAGGCCGAGATCGTGCGCGTTGCCGGAAGCGTCCTGCGCGATGGCGATCAGGGTCGGCACGCCGCCGCCCTTGAGGTACTCGCCGCGCACGGTGTGGCCGGGGCCCTTCGGCGCGACCATCAGCACGTCGAGGTCCTTGCGGGGCTCGATCAGGTTGAAGTGGACGTTGAGGCCGTGGGCGAACAGGAGGGCGGCGCCCTGCTTCATGTTCGGCTCGAGCGACTCCTTGTAGATGTCGCCCTGTAGCTCGTCCGGGGTCAGCATCATGACGACGTCGGCCTGCTTGGCGGCGTCGGCGACGTTCATCACCGTGAAGCCCTCATGCTCCGCCTTCTTGGCGGTGGCGGAGCCCTCGCGCAGGGCGATGACAATGCCCTTGACGCCCGAATCGCGCAGGTTGAGGGCGTGGGCATGGCCCTGACTGCCGTAGCCGACGATGACGACCTTCTTGCCCTTGATCAGGTTCAGGTCGGCGTCACGATCGTAATAGACCCGCATGGCGGTACCTTCTCTTTTCTCTCGATTGAGCATGAGTGCGCTCCGGCGCCCTCATCTGAAACGACATCCGCGCGGCCGTGCGATCCGCGGAGCTTTTAGCGAGGCGATCCCCTTGACGGAAGGGGAATTGTCGCATGCCCCGCGCTTTGCTTCGCCTTCCGGTACTCAGGCCGGCAGTTTCAATCCCTCGCGGGCGAAGACCGCCTGCACGGCGGGACGCGCAGCCATGGCGCGGGCATGCGCCGTCCAGGCGGGGAAGCGCGCCGCCATGTCGAAGCCGAGGGCCGGGCCGCGGCCCCAGGTCCAGAACAGCAGGAGGTAGGGATCGGCGACACTGTATGTCTCGCCGATGGCCCAGCCGCCGTTGGAGAGCTTGACCTCGGTCATCGTGAAGAGGTCGCCGCAGGTCTCCGCACCCTTGGCCTGGATGCCCGGATAGGCTGCCTCGTCTCCACTGTAGCGCTCCGCCCGGCGGATATGCGCGTAAGCGATGTGGTGGCCGGTGGAGAGCCAGCCGAGCCATTCGTCGACCCGGGCCTGGTCACGCGGCGTCTCGGGCCACAGGCCGGCCTGCGGGTGAAGGCGCGCGATGTGGCGAAGGATCGCGGTGTTCTCGGTGAGCACCCAATCGGCCTCCACCAGCGCCGGCACGCGGCCGCGCTCGTTAACGGCGAGGTATTGTGGGGCCCGCTGATCGCCCTTGGCGAGGTCGAGCCGCACGGTCTCGTAGGGCGCGCCGGTTTCTTCCAGCGCGATATGGGAGGCAAGCGAGCAGGCGCCGGGGGCGTAGTAGAGGGTGGTCATGTGGCTTCGTCTTCCTCCGCCAGGTCGATCACCGGTACGCCGATGAGGGTAGCCAGTTTCGATCAGGCTTCTGCAAGGATGTTTCTCGGAACTCTGCCGAGGCGTCGGTCTGTTCCGGTCCGGAGATCGATGAAGCGAACCTGATCAACCAGGATCGCTTCGGACGCCTTCCGCGCGTTCAGATCCAAGCTTTCAGATCTAAGTGTTCAGATTTAGGACCTGGATCGGAATGAACGCGCGTCCCATCGCTGGCGGTCCAGGAGACCAGTGGGGATCGTCGTCCTTGATGATGTCGGAACCGCCATCCGCCCTCTCTGTTTGCGAATTCCCGTCACATCGGCTCGGCGCCACGTCCCATTGCGGCGATCCCGGTGCGGGAGATCTCCACGAGGCCGATCACCGTCATCAGGCCGATGAAGCGATCGATCTCCTCGGTGGTACCGGTGACCTCGAACACGAAGGAGTTCAGGGTCGCGTCGAGGGTCTTGGCGCCGAAGGCGGCCGCGAGGGTCAGCGATTCGGTGCGGTGCTCGCCGGTGCCCGCGACCTTCACGAGGCACAGTTCGCGCTCGAGGGCCTTGCCCTGGAGGGTCAGGTCAACCACCCGGTGCACGGGCACGAGGCGGTCGAGCTGCGCCTTGATCTGCTGGATCACCGCGTCGGTTCCGGCGGTGACGATGGTGATGCGGGAGAGATGGCGCGCCACCTCGGTCTCCGACACCGTCAGGCTCTCGATGTTGTAGCCGCGTCCCGAGAACATACCCGAGATCCGGGCGAGCACGCCGGGCTCGTTGTCGACGATGACAGCCAGGGTGTGCCGGTTGATCGGCTCGACCCGGCCGGCATCGGGATAGTGCGTATTCATGGCGTTCATGGGCGTGCCCCGGATCTTCGTCTGCGATGGCGTGTCGTGGGTGGCCCGGCGGGGCCGATGGAGAATGAAGGGGTCGGCCGGGCGTGTCACCGCCCGGCCCGGCTGCGCCTGGAGGCTCAGACCAGCATCTTACCCTCTTCGGAGATAACGTCGCCGATCTCGACCCCAGTCTCGCCGAGGTAGTCGGACAGCAGCATCTCGTTGTGCGCCTTGCCCGACGGGATCATCGGGAAGCAGTTCTCCTTCTTGTCGACGATGCAGTCGAAGACGACCGGACCGTCATAGTCGAGCATCTCGGCGATCGCGGCGTCGAGATCGCCCGGCTTCTCGCAGCGGATGCCCTTGGCGCCGTAGGCCTCGGCCAGCTTGACGAAGTCGGGCAGGCTCTCGGAGTAGCTCTGCGAGTAGCGCGAGCCGTGCAGCAGCTCCTGCCACTGGCGCACCATACCCATGTACTCGTTGTTCAGGATGAAGATCTTGACCGGCAGGCGATACTGCACCGCCGTCGACAGTTCCTGCATGTTCATCAGGATCGAGGCCTCGCCGGCAATGTCGATGACGAGGCCGTTCGGGTGGGCGAGCTGCGTGCCGATGGCCGCCGGCAGGCCGTAACCCATGGTGCCGAGGCCGCCGGAGGTCATCCAGCGGTTCGGCTCGTCGAACTTGAAGTACTGCGCCGCCCACATCTGGTGCTGACCGACTTCGGTCGTGACGTAGGTCTCGCGATCCTTACAGGCCTCGTAGAGGCGCTGGACGGCGTATTGCGGCTTGATGATCGTGCCCGATGGCCAGTAGGCGAGGCAGTCGCGCGCCTTCCAGGTCCGGATCTTGGTCCACCAATCCTCAAGGCGAGCCTTGTCCGGCTGTCGGGGCAGCGCGGTCCAGGCGGCGAGCATGTCTTCCAGCACCGAGCCGCAATCGCCGACGATCCCGACATCGACCTTGACGACCTTGTTGATCGAGGAGGCATCGATATCGACGTGGATCTTCTTCGAGAACGGCGCGAAGGCATCGAGCCGGCCGGTGATCCGGTCGTCGAAGCGAGCGCCGATGCAGACCATGACGTCGCAATCATGCATCGCCAGGTTGGCCTCGTAGGTTCCGTGCATGCCGAGCATGCCCAGGAACTGGTCGTCCGAGGCCGGAAACGCGCCGAGACCCATCAGGGTCGAGGTAACGGGAAAACCAGTCTCGGCGGCGAGCTTGCGCAGCAGCGCCGAGGCGTGCGGCCCCGCATTGATGACACCGCCGCCCGTGTAGAGGATCGGCCGGCGTGCGGAAGCCATCAGTTCGACAGCCGCCTGGATCTGGGCCGCGTCTCCCTTGAAGGCCGGCTTGTAGGTCTTGTGGCCGTTCTGGGTCGGGCGCTCGTAGACGCCGGACGCGAACTGGATGTCCTTCGGCAGGTCGATGACGACCGGGCCGGGCCGCCCGTTGGCAGCGACGTAGAAGGCCTCGTGCAGGATGCGCGGCAGGTCGTCGATCGATTTGACCAGATAGTTGTGCTTCGTGCAGTGGCGCGTGATGCCGACCGTGTCGCACTCCTGAAAGGCGTCCGTTCCGATCAGGTGCGTCGGAACCTGACCGGTGATGCAGACCAGCGGGATCGAATCGAGCAGCGCGTCGGTCAGGCCCGTGATGATGTTGGTGGCGCCGGGTCCCGAGGTGACGAGGACGCAGCCGACCTTGCCGGAGGAGCGGGCATAGCCCTCCGCCGCATGGACGGCGCCCTGCTCGTGGCGCACGAGGATGTGCTTCAGGGTCTCCTGGTGGAACAGTGCATCGTAGATCGGCAGCACCGCGCCGCCGGGATACCCGAACAGCGTATCGACACCCTGATCCTGAAACGCCCGGATGACCATTTCGGCCCCGGTCATGACCTCGCCGCCCATCGTCCTGCTCCTTGAAACCTGTCTGTGCTGCTCGTGTCGTCCAGCGCGTCGCGGCAATAAAAAAGGGTCCCGAGGGACCCTGCATGCGCCACCATCCGGATCGCGGACCCTGCTGTCAGGTCCGCCCCGTCGGTGGCGCTTCCGTTACGATAAGGATGGCACGCATCGCGTTGTCGTCTGCCCTGTTCGTTCGCCAAGACGGCGAATCGAAAATCGTGTGGGGTGTCATACTGGAGGCGAGGTCCCCGGTCAACGCGCAGGGCGCACAATCGTGCAGGTTCAGACGTCGCGATGTGGGTATTGCGACGGTAAAACCGGCCACCCTATTCGACTGGAACCTCGCCGAGGATCGCACCGGTTCTCGGATCGGCATCGAAGGTCATCCGCCGCCCGTTCTTGATGCCCTCGCCGTCCCAGTGACCATCATCGGCTTCGAGCTTGGTGATCTCGCTGTAGCCCGCGCTTTTCAGAGCTTCCTTCGTCTGCGCCGGGGTCAGCCAGTCGGCACCCGGCATCTCGGCCGATGCCGGCAGAGGCGCGGCAAATGCGACGATCGCCAGGAAAGCGAGACCGTATCGGATTGGACGGGACATGCGGGCGATCCTTGCAGGATGAATCTGGCGGGGCGGGCCTGGCGAGACGGGTCTGGCAAGGCGAGTCTGGGTAGGGCGGTTCTTGCGAAACAGGCTTTGCGAACGGTGACGCCCGTGGATGGCGTGGTCTGACCGGGAATACCCGACATCGCAAGACGGCGGGCTCGGCCGGAGATTCAGATTTGCCCGGTCCCGTCTCCCCGTCCTATCAAGGCCGGAGGCTGCGAGAGGTTCGCGCCCGACCCCGGTCCTCTACCGAACAAGGATATCCAATCCTGCCCGAGACCACCGCCTTTCTCCTCCTCGACGTGGCGGGTGTCGCCTGCGCTCTGGCGCGGACGTCGGTGAGCGAGGTCCTGCCGCTGCCAAATCTACATGCTCCGCCAGCCGGAGGCGGTCCCCTGGAGGGCTTCCTCAACCTCGGCGGCAATCCGATTCCAGTCGTCGACCTCGCCCGTCTTCTCGGCCTCCGCGCGGGCGGCACCGAGTCGGAGGCTACAAGTGCCTACCGGCATATCGTGCTCGATGCGCAGGGGAGCACCGGCTTCCTGGTCGACAGGGTCGAGGACCTCATCTCGATCGAGGCCTCCGCGATCCGGGCGGTCTCACCGGAGCGGACCCTCAACGGTTGCGTCATATCCGAGATCGCGCACGACGACGGCCTGATCCACGTGCTCGGCTTGTCCCATCTCCTCACGTCGGAGGAGCGCCTGCGCTTGGCGGCGCTGGCCGATGCGGCGGCCGAGCGCCTCGCCGCGTTGTCCGCAGCCTGAGCAAACAGCGACGCGAAATGCAGCGCCCATGACGCGTCCGCCGCGCTCCGGTCCGGAGGTCGATCCGGGCTTCCCGGCTCTCAAGGCCCGGATCATCGCCCGCACCGGCCACCATTATTACGCCGACAAGGACGATCTTCTCTTCGATCGCCTGCGCAAGCGTTTCCGGGTGCTCGGGCTCACCGATTCGACAGCTTACGCCGCATGGCTCGACGACCGGTTGGCGGGCGGCCCGGAATGGGCTGCGTTGGAGGCCGAGATCACCATCGGCGAAACGTTCTTCTTCCGCTACGCCGAGCAGTTCGCCGCCCTGCGCACCACGATCCTGCCCACCCTGATCGCCGCTCGTTCGACCGAACGTACCTTGCGAGTCTGGAGTGCCGGCTGCTCCACGGGGGCGGAGCCCTACTCCATCGCCATTTTGCTGCACGAGCTTCTCGGCCCCGCCCTCCCCGATTGGCGCCTCTCGATTCTCGGGACCGACATCAGCACGGCGGCCCTCGAGACCGCCCGGGCGGGGATCTATGGTCGCTGGGCCCTGCGGACCCTGCCCCCCGGGGAGCGCCTCCGCTATTTCGTCCCGGGGCCGCCCGTGGCGGGATCGGGCCGCGATGGCACCTATGCCCTGCGGCCGGAATTTCGCCGGATGGTGCGCTTCGAGCGGCGCAACCTCATGGACCTCATCGACGTCCGGGCGGTTCAGCCCCTGGCCGACTTCGACCTGATCCTCTGTCGCAACGTGCTGATCTATTTCGAGGCCGAGGTGGTCCTGGGGATCGTGCGCGGTCTTGGTCGGCGCCTGACCCCGGAGGGCTGGCTCCTCATCGGCCATGCCGAGCCGAATCCGGCCATCTCCGCCCTGCTCGAACCCGTCAACCTGCCCGGAACCGTGGCTTACCGTCCTTGGGGTGCACGGGCTCCGATCGCCCCTGCCCCGTCCTGGCGGCCGGAGCCGGTGGTTGCGGCGGCTGCAACGTTCCGGCTGGCAGACCCGCTTCCCCCCGCGATGGCCACCGGGGCGTCGTCCAGGTCCGAGGCCATGTCCTCTGATGCCCGGGAATCTCTGGCCGAATCTTCGTCCGATCCCTTGCCCGATCCACGGCCCGAGCCAGGATCTCATTCCAGCGAGCCGGCGGCTGTGCTTGCGCAGATCCGCGTGCTTGCGGATTCCGGAGACACGGCCGAGGCCTGGCGGGCTCTGCGGCGGGCAATTCCCGCCTCACCCGCCGATCCGGTGCTGCACTATTACGACGGCCTTCTCGCCCACAGCCTCGGACGCGAGGTGGAAGCCGAGCGCGCTTGGCGCGGCGCACTTTATCTCGACCGGGACTTCGTCATGGCCCACTACCAACTCGGCCTGCTGATGCTCGGCCTCGGTCGGTCCGCGGAAGCGGTCCGGGCCCTCGACAATGCCATCCGTCTGGCCCAAGCCCTGGCGCCCGATGCCAGGGTGGCAGAGGGCGACGGGATCGGTCCGTACGAGCTCGCGCGTAGCGCAGCCCTCGCCCGCGCTGCCGCGAAAGGAAAGGTGCCGTGACGGAGTTTGGTGGCGGCGAAACCGCCTCTCTGAACCTGCAGGTCTTGCGTGAGGAGCGCTCTCGCCTGCTCGCCCGTCGCGGGCACGCGAGGGCGGGGGCCGCGGGCGCGATGCGCGCCCTTCTCGTCTGCGCCTGCGGAGACGAACGCTTCGCCCTCCCCCTGACCCATGTCGCTCAGGTGCTGCCGGCCCGAACCGTGACGCCACTGCCGGACGCTCCTCCCGCGATCCTCGGGCTCATCGCGATCTCCGGCCGGGTCGTCAGTCTGATTGCCCTGGGGCGCGCGCTCGGGCGTGCTGCGAATGGAGGAAGTGAGGCCGGGCACGTGGTCCTGATGCGCGGGTCCGGAAGTCCCGTCGCGCTGGCTGTCGATCGGGTGCTCGGCGTTGCGGAGGTGGCGGAGGATTCGACTGACCTGACCTTCGGCGAGGCGGGTTTGAGCACCGAGGCGGTTTCGGGCTATGCCGCCCCCGGCGCCGGACCTGACGCGACGTCCGGGTTCGTCGTCGTCGACCTGCCGCGCCTGCTGCGCCAATTCCTGCCGTGAATTCGTCCCGTTGCGTGTCTCGCTGAGGCGCCGCTTCGGCTGAGACCCTTGTGAGGCTGACCCGGGCGCCGCCAGCCGGGATGTCAGTCGATTTAGCGAAGCCTGGAGCCACCTGTGTCGATCTCGATCGGAAAACGCATTCTCCTCGGCTTCGTCGCCATCACGGTGGTGAGTATCGCGCTCGGCCTCTACGCCCTCGGCCAGATCGCCGTCGTGCGCGACACCACGGACGGCATCGTCACCCGCGATCTCACCGTGGCGCGTCAACTCGACGAACTCGCGAACAAGGCCCGTGATATGGGTCTTCAGCGGCGCAACGCGATCATCGCCCTGCTGATGCGCGCGCGTGGCGGACCGGAGCGAGAGGATGTCTCCGGGAGCTGGCGCCGGGCGGCGACGGAAGCCGATGCGATCCTCGCCGACCTGATCCGCGCGAGCGATGGATATCAGAGCCGCTCAGCATCCGAGGAGCGCAGCCGGGCCTGGCGCAAGGTGAACGGCATCGCGCTCGAGGCCGCGGCCGATCTACGCGAGCTGCGTTCCGCCAGCGAGGCGCAGCTCGCTGCCGTCGCCGCCAAGGATATCGACGGTGTCGAGTCCCGGAACGACGCGGTGAATCGCAGTCAGGACGTGTTCCTCGCCGATGTCGAGCGCACGCGCTCTGCCCTTGATGAGGGCATCACGGCGGGACAACACCGGGTCGCCGACGTGTACGATCACAGCCGCTTCCTGATTCTGGCGACCCTCGGCGCCTGCATTCTCCTCAGCGTCCTCATCACCATCCTCATCAGCCGGGCGGTCGTGCGACCCCTCGAGGAGGTGATGGCCTTTGCCGAGCGCGTCGGCGAGGGCGACCTGTCGGGCACCCTGGATGCGCGGGGCAAGGACGAGATCGGACGCCTCGGGCGAACTCTCAACCGCATGGTCTCGGGTCTTGCCGATCTGGCGCGGACCAACCGGGCCGCCACCTCCGACCTGAATGCGGCGGCCGCCGAGATCCGCGCTTCCGCCCAGGAACAGGCGGCCAGTGTCGAGGAGCAGTTCGCCGCTGTGCAGGAGACCGCCGCCACCGTCGACGAGATCACCCATTCGGGCGCTCAGATCGGCAAGCGTGCCGGCGAGGTCATCGCCACCGCACAGTCGACGGCCCAGACCTCCCGCGCCGGTCTGCGCGCGGTGGCCGACACCGCGCGGGCGATGGATTCGATTCGCGAGCAGGCCGAGGCTGTGGCCGGCAACATCGTCGCCCTTTCGGAGAAGACGCAGGCGATCGGCGACATCATCACCACCGTCAACGACATCTCGGAGCGCACCCACCTCCTGGCGCTGAACGCCGCCATCGAAGCCGCGGCGGCCGGCGAGAGCGGACGCAGCTTCGCCGTCGTCGCGTCCGAGATGAAGCTCCTGGCCGATCAGGCCAAGGCGGCCACCGGACAGGTCCGCACCATCCTTGGCGAGATCCAGCGTGGCATCAATACCTCGGTGATGCTCACCGAGGAGGCGGTCAAGCGTGCCGCGACCGGTAAGGCCCGCTCCGACACGACGCAGCGGACCATCGAGGAGATCACCGCCCGGGTCGAGGAGAGCGTCCAGACCTTCCAGCAGATCGTCGCGTCGACGAACCAGCAGCAACTCGGCATCGAGCAGGTGATGGGCGCCCTGCAGAACATCCGTCAGGCGAGCCAGCAGACTGCGGCCGGCACCCGCGAGGTCGAGGCAGCCTCGGCCAACCTGACCGAACTCGCGCAAGCCCTGATGACGCTCGCCGAGCGCTACCGGCACTGATACGGCATCCGCACGAACCGAGCGGTTGTCGGGCAAGTCTCTATTGGGCAAGTCACTGTCGGGAAAGTCGCTGCCGGGTCACTCGACCCGGTGCGGTACTGGGGGCGGCTCGGATCACTCATTCGGATGGATCCGGGCGGATGGATCTGGGATGGGACGTTTTTCGCACTTCACCGGTCGTGAGAAGCCGGCGAAGCTCATCGCTCACGAATGGGTGGTCGGCTCTTCCGAAGTTTTGGGAGCCGCGCTGACTCCGAGGTGGCCCTAGGCGACGGATGGATATTCGCCAGCTTCTTCTTGCGGCATTCGAGGTCGAGCATCGCGAGCATGTCGATGCGATTCGCGCCGCCCTGGGTGGCGAGGCCAGCACGCACGCCCCCGATTGGAACGATATCTTCCGGCGGGCGCACAGCCTGAAGGGTGCGTCACGCGCCGTTGACCTGCCAGCGGTGGAGGCCGTTGCTCATCGGTTGGAGACCCTGTTCGAGCGCGTCGTCGCACAGGACGGGGGTCTGTCGCGCGCCGCCGCCGCTGCCGTGCATCTCGCCCTCGACCGGATCGAGGCTTATGTCGCCGGCCTTACCGATGGAGCCGGCCCGGACATGCCGGGCGATGCCCTCGCGGCGCTGGACGGAGCGCTCGACTCGAAGGCCGCGCTTGCGCCGGAACCAGCGCCGCCAGTACCCCCGGCCCCATCCCCTCCTCCTGTTGCCGCTGCCAAGCCCACGGCGACGGAGCCACCGGCCGAGGGGGTTCAGACCCTCCTGCGGGTCCCGGCAGACGCGGTTGAAGCCCTGACCCGGGCGACGCATGAACTTGCCAGTGCGCTTGGCGGCGAGGCCGTGCTGGCCGAAGGCCTCGCGCGGCTGGGCCGCCGTGCCAACGATCTCGCCCGCCTGATCGAGACGCAGCGCGGCAGCGTGAGGCGTCGAACCGCGGTTGCGCGCGGGGCACTCCGACAGGCCGGCTCGGACGCGGAGGCGCGCGCCCTCGAGACCGGTCTTCTCGCGCTCGCTCGCGATGCTGCCGATTTGGCGCGGGTGCGCGGCGCCCTCGCTTCCTCCGTCGACGGCGCCATGGCCCGGGTTGCGGGCGAAGCCGAGCGTTTGGCGCTCGTGCCGGCTGAGACCGCTTTTGGAGGCTTTGCCCGGACCCTGCGCGATCATGCGCGCGGCGAAGAGCGCGAGATCGAAGTGACGGTCCACGGCCTCGACCTTCCCGTCGACCGAGCGATGCTTCAGGTCCTCAAGGACCCTGTTCTACACGCCCTGCGCAACGCCCTGAGCCACGGCGCCGAACCGCCCGAGACGCGCCGACGCCTCGGCAAGCCGGCCGCACTGGCGATCGGTCTCGACGTCGCGGTTCAGGGCGGCCGCCTCGTCGTTCGCGTGCAGGACGATGGGCGTGGACCCGATTTTGCCGCCATCGCCGAGACCGCCCGGCACCGAGGGCTGCTGAATGGCGGCGCCGATCCCGCGCCGGAGGCGCTTCTCGCCCTGGTGTTCGAACCCGGATTCTCCACCGCCTCCGCCGTCGATACCCTGTCCGGGCGCGGGATCGGCCTCTCGGTAGTGGCCGATGCGGTGCGCCGGCTCGGCGGTGCCGTCCGGCTCGCGCCACGCGTGCCGTTCGGTACTGAACTGACCATGACGCTGCCGCTCTCGGCTGCGCGCCGGGCGATGCTCCTCGTCGAAGCAGCCGGTATCACCTACGCGATTCCAAGTGGATCGGCGGAGCGGTTGCTCCGGCTGGACCGACTCGACCTGATCTCCGTCATGGGCCGCACTGTGACACAGGTGGAGATCGAGGGACGCGCCATCAGTCTGCCGGTCCTTGATCTGAGGAGCCTTCTTGGATTGGCGGCCCAGTCCGACGAGACGGGGACGACACGTCCGGCGATTCTGCTCCGCGGCGGCGGGCGCCGCTGCGTGCTTGCCGTGGATGCGCTCTCGGATGTCGTGTCGCTGCGGGTGTTGCCGGCGCCCCCCATCGGCACCGATCCGCGCCTGATTTCCGGAACCGTGATCCTGGCCGGGGATAGGCCCGCCGTCGTCCTCGATGCCGACGGCCTCGTCGCACGAGCGGGTGAGGCAGGCCGCGCCGCGGCGCCGCAGCCGATAGGCCCACACGGAACGATCGCGCAGGGACCACGTTCGACGATCCTCGTCGTGGACGATTCCATCACCACGCGCACCTTGGAGAAAGGTATCTTGGAAGCCGCAGGATACCGCGTTGTCGTCTGTGTCGACGGTCAGGATGCGCTCGATCGTCTGCGGGCGGGCATCGAGCCGGTCGACCTCGTCGTCGCCGACGTGGAAATGCCACGCCTCGACGGCTTCGGCCTCCTGAAGGCGCTGCGCGCCGAGGAGGCGTTCGCGCGCCTGCCGATCATCCTGATGACCTCGCGCGGCGATGCGGAAGACGTGGCACGCGGCCTCGACCTCGGCGCGGATGCCTACCTGACGAAGCAGACCTTCGATCAGCGCAAGCTCCTCGACACCATCGGGCAATTGCTGTGAGCGGACAGGGACGGGACGGAGCGATTCAGGAGGGACGATTGGCGCGGGTGCGCGTGATGCTGGTCGAGGATTCCCTGGTGGTGCGGCAACTCCTCATCCACATCGTCGGACGGGATCCGCGCCTGGAAGTGGTGGCGGCGGTGGCGTCCGGCGAGGAAGCCCTCGCGACGATCAGCCAGGTTCGGCCGGATGTCGTCTCGATGGATATCCGTTTGCCCGGCATCGATGGTCTGGAAACCACGCGGCGGATCATGGCCGAGCATCCGACGCCCATCGTGGTGATCGCGGACTCGATCGAGGATTCATCCCTCCGCATCTCGATGAACGCCCTCAGGGCCGGTGCGCTGTCCGTGGTACAGAAGCCCGTAGCCACCACCCATGCGGGTTATGACGCGGCGGCCAGCGAGATCTGTACGCAGCTGCGCATCATGGCGGCCGTTCCGGTCATCCGGCGCCGGCCGATCGGATCGGAATGGGCCGGCCGGGCGGTCAACCCGGTGCCGATCGCCGCCGCACTCAAGGTGCCTGAATCGGCCAGTGTGCTCGCCATCGCGGCGTCCACGGGCGGTCCGCCAGCGCTGGCCCGGGTCATCGGTGCCCTGCCGGCAAGTTTTCCTCTGCCGATCCTGGTGGTCCAACACATGGGCCCGGCCTTCATGGAGGGCTTCGCGTCCTGGCTGAACGGCGTCGTCGGACTCACCGTGTCCGTGGCTCAGGAGGGTGAACGGGTGGCGCCCGGTCGTGTCTACGTTGCGCCGGGAGACCGGCATCTCGAGCTCGGCGGGGGTGGTCACCTGCGCATCACCGATGCCGCACCGGTCGGAGGCCAGCGCCCGGCCGCTACCGCCCTGTTTCGCTCCGTCGCCCGGCACGCGGGAACGCGCGGTATCGGAGTCCTGCTGACGGGGATGGGCGAGGACGGCGCGACCGGGCTCCTCGACATGCGCCTGGCCGGTGGCCTGACCGTCGCCGAGGACGAGAGCACGGCGGTCGTGTTCGGTATGCCGGCGGCCGCGATCCGCCTCTCCGCGGCCGGGAGCGTCTTGCCTCTGGACCGGATCGCCGCTCACCTCGTCCGCCTTGCGGAGGGGGGTCCGTGAGCGAGACCAATCCGGCGCGCCTCCTGCTCGTTGAAGATTCCGAGACCCAGGCGTTGGAGTTGCGGCTCCTGCTCGAATCGAAGGGGTTCGTGGTCGAGCGCTGCGCCACGGCCGAAGCCGCTCTCGATCACCTGAACACCCGCCTGCCCGATCTGGTGGTGGCCGACCACCACCTTCCCGGCATGAACGGGGACGAGTTCGCCCGGCAGCTTCGCCTCTCCCTGCGCACCCGCGCCCTGCCGCTCCTCATGCTCACCGGTGCCCGCGACGGGGAGCGGCAAGGACTGGAGAGCGGCGCCGATGCCTACGTAGCGAAATCCGCCGATCGCGACCTTCTGGTGCTCCGCATCCGTGCGCTTCTGCGCGAGCGCACGGGCGGCAGCGACGGTCCGGGCATCTCGGCGTTTCGGCGGGGCCGCGTCCTCGTGGTCGACGGGAGCGCGACCTACCGGACCTTCCTGGCGGGCCTCCTCGCCCATGAGGGCCACGAGGTCGCCACCGCGGACACTCACGCCGCCGCCATGGAAGCGCTGAGCACAGAGGGGGCGGCGTTCGACTGTGTGACGATCGACCTTCTCGCCACCCGCTATGACGGCCTCGCCCTGTGCCGGGCGATCAGCGAGCATCGCAATGCCGAGCTTGCGCGCCGCGAAGCTGGAGGCCCGACTTTCCAGGTGGTCGGCATCGCCGGCACCAGCCCGGCGAAAGACTTCCTGGTCGAGGCCTTTGCGGCGGGGGCCGATGACGTCGTCTCGAAGTCCGACGGCGAGATCCTCGTTCTGCGGGTCCGCAGTCTCGTCCGCCGCAAGCTGCTCGAGGAGGACAACCGCCGGATCGCCGGAGAATTTGGTGCACGCGAGCGGGCCCTCGAACGTGCCCGCGCCGAAGCCGAGGCCGCGGAAGCGCGCGCGGCTCTCGCGGGTGCCCTGGAGCAGGCCAATGCCGATCTTGCCACGGCCAACCGCAAGCTCACCGACGCCCAGGCCAAGCTGGTCCAGGCGGCCAAGATGGCGTCCCTCGGCGAGCTGGTCGCGGGCATCGCCCACGAAATCAACAATCCGCTGGCCTTCATCCTCGCCCATCAGGGTACGGTGGAGCGCATCCTGGGTGAGGTGTCCACGGCACCCGATGCTGCCGACAATCCCCGTCGCCTGAAGAAATGCGGCGATCGCGTCGGCGCTATGCGGATGGGCCTGACCCGGATCCAGGATCTCGTCCTCAACCTGCGAAAGTTCTCGCGCTTGGACGAGGGCGAGCGGACTCTCGTGCATGTCCCTGAGGCGATCGAAACGGTCCTCGCCTTGATCCAACACAAGCTTGGCGACCGGATCGCTGTGGTGCGTGATTTCTCAGGGCGGCCGGAGATCCACTGCACGCCGGCCCTGCTCAACCAGGTGGTGATGAACATTCTTGGGAATGCCGCCGATGCCATGCCGGAGACCGGGACCATCGTCATCGAGACCCGCAGCAGCCCTGACCTTGATCTGATCCGCATCAGCGACACCGGACCGGGCATCCCTGAACCCCTGCGTGAGAAGATTTTCGAACCCTTCTTCACCACGAAACCCGTCGGTTCGGGGACGGGCCTGGGTCTCGCGATTGCCTACAGTGTCGTCCAGGCGCATAGCGGCACGCTCAGTGTTGAGGCCGCTCCCGGAGGCGGAGCCTGTTTCGTGATCGGCATTCCACGGCAGACGGGTTGAGCATGTCCCAAGGCACGATCCTCGCCGTCGACGACGAACCGGACATCCTCGTTGCCCTCGAAGACCTGTTCGAGGACGCGTTCCGCGTGCTGACGACAACGAAGCCGGCGGAGGCCCTCGAAATTCTGGCCGGCAATCCGGATATCGCCGTCATCCTCTCGGATCAGCGCATGCCCGGCATGACCGGCGACGCCATGCTGGCGGAGGCACGCCGGTTCCACGATGCCCAGGCGATCCTGCTCACTGGCTACGCCGATATGAGCGCCGTGGTCGCAGCCCTGAACCAGGGTGGCATCACCGGCTATGCCACGAAGCCGTGGGACGCGAACCTCCTGCGCAATACGGTGCGGCAGGCCTTCGAGCGTCACCAGCTCGCCCGGGAACTCGCAACCGAGCGCGCACTGCTGCGTGGGCTCCTCGACAATGCCCAGGATGCCATTTCCTTCAAGGATTCCGCCGGCCGCTTCATCCGTCTCAATGCCTACAAGGCGGAGAGCCTGGGCAGCGACGTCTCCGACTGCATGGGGCGAACCGAGGACGACGTGCTCGGGCAGGATGGCATCATCCAGGCTGCGGACGTAGCCGCGATCACCACTGGGGCGCCGAGCGACAGCTTGGTATCCGAAGGGGCGGTGGGAGCTGAGCGCTGGCGCCACGTCACCCGCGTGCCGATCCGTGACGCGGCTGGGGGGATCACACATCTGGCGACGATCGAGCGGGACGTCACCGCGCAGAAGTCCCTGGAGGCACGCCTGCGCCAGTCCGACAAGATGCAGGCCTTGGGGACCCTGGCCGGCGGTATCGCGCATGATTTCAACAACCTTCTGATGGCGATCCTGGGGAGCCTCGAGCTGGTGGCGCCCAAGGTTGCGGATCAGCCGCGGGTGCAGCGCCTCGTCGGGAACGCGATGCAGGCGGCCCAGCGAGGCGCTTCCCTCACCAAACGCCTGCTCAGCTTCAGCCGATCGCGTGACTTGCGTCCCCGCGCCGTCGACGTGAACAGCCTGATCGAGGGAATGAACGATCTCCTTGCTGGCAGTCTCGGCGGCCTCGTCACCATCCAAACCACGCTCGCTCCCGAAGCGCCGGCGGCCTGTGTCGACCCCGATCAGCTCGAGCTCGCGATCCTCAACCTGTGCATCAACGCCCGCGATGCGATGCCGGAGGGCGGCCAGATTGCGATCGGCACCCGCAACCTCCGGGTAGCTGACGATCCGGACCTGGACCCTGGGGATTACATGATGGTCGAGATCGCCGATTCTGGCAGCGGCATCGCGCCCGAAATCCTCGCGCGGGTGTGCGAGCCGTTCTTCACCACCAAAGCGGTCGGCCAAGGCACGGGCCTCGGGCTTGCGATGGTTTTCGGTCTTGCGCAGCAATCCCACGGTCGTCTGCGCATCGAGAGCGAGCTTGGTGCCGGAACCCGGGTCCAGATCACCTTGCCGCGCGTCGAAGCTGCGGGACCGGCTGAGGTCCTGGCGCCCGGCCCGACAACTCCAGCAGTCCGCGGTGCCCGTATCCTCGTGGTGGATGACGACCCGGAGGTCCGGCATGTCACCGCCTCATTCCTGTCGAGCTTCGGCTATACCGAACGCGAAGCCTCCGATGGATCGACGGCCGTCTCCCTGATGGAGCAGGACGCCTTCGATCTCGTGGTGGCGGATCTCGCGATGCCGGGCATGACGGGCGTCGAGCTCGCCGAGATCGTGCGGACGCGCTGGTCCGATGTGCCGGTGCTCATCGTCACCGGCCATGCCGAGGCGATCCCGATTCCTCCGGATCTGCCTGTCCTGCGCAAGCCTTTCGAATCCGCCGAGCTCGCCGCAGAGGTCTCGCGCTTGCTCGATAGGGCGGCCTGAGCGAAGTAGAGACTTGCTCTTCACGGCAACCCATCTGGGATGGATGACGTGGCCGTGGCGACCGCAGCGACAACGAAAAAAGGCGGCCCAAGGGCCGCCTTTTCCTATCCAATGACGCGGACGCGTGATTTACGCGGCGTCGTCCAAAACCGGGCCGGAATCCTTACCGCGAGCGTCGACGTCACGATCAACGAATTCGATCACCGCGAGCGGGGCATTGTCGCCGTAGCGGAAGCCCGCCTTCATGATGCGGCAGTAGCCGCCCGGACGCGCGTTGTAGCGCGGGCCGATGACGGCGAAGAGCTTGCGGACCATGTCCTGGTCGCGGATTTGCGACATGGCGAGACGACGGGCATGCAGCGTGTCGGTCTTGCCGAGGGTGATCAGCTTCTCGATGACCGGACGCAGGTCCTTGGCCTTCGGCAGGGTGGTGACAATCTGCTCGTGCTTGATCAGCGCGGCCGACATGTTGGCGAACATCGCCTTGCGGTGTTCGGTGGTGCGGTTAAAGCGACGACCGCGAAATCCATGACGCATGATGGCTGATCCTTGGTTGATGGCCGCCGTGCCACGGTACGGCCAAGCGCCCCTCAGAATGGATCTTCGGGGCTGTTGATTCCGCGTAACCCTGCGGCGGGATTCCTTCACCCTGACGCTGACCGAACCGGGCTTGCGTCAGGCCTTGCTCATCCCGGGCTTCCCAAGGCGATCCCGGGAGGCGGATACCACAACACCGAACGGTCGAAACCATCGGCGTTCTGGTTGTCCGGGCTCTGCGGCGCAGCGCCGGGACAGACGTGCGGTGTTGCCTAGTAGTGCTCTTCGAAGCGCTTGGCGAGGTCTTCAATGTTCTCCGGCGGCCAGCCGGGGATATCCATGCCGAGGTGCAGGCCCATCGCGGCGAGCACTTCCTTGATCTCGTTCAGAGACTTGCGTCCGAAATTCGGAGTGCGCAGCATCTCGCCCTCCGACTTCTGGATCAGATCGCCGATGTAGACGATGTTGTCGTTCTTCAGGCAGTTCGCCGAACGCACCGAAAGCTCGAGTTCATCGACCTTCTTGAGCAGGGCCGGATTGAAGGGAAGCTGCGGCGCGAGCGGCTGAGCCTCTTCCTTGCGGGGCTCCTCGAAGTTCACGAACACCTGGAGCTGGTCTTGGATGATGCGTGCGGCATAGGCCAGTGCATCCTCCGGCGAAACGGCACCATTGGTCTCGATCGTCATCGTCAGCTTGTCCTTGTCAAGATCCTGGCCCTCGCGGGTGGTCTCGATGCGGTAGGACACCTTGGTGACGGGAGAAAACAGGGCATCCACCGGGATCAGGCCGATGGGCGCATCTTCGGGGCGGTTGCGCTCGGCAGGCACGTAGCCCTTGCCGGTCGCGACCGTGAACTCCATGCGGATCTCGGCGCCATCGTCGAGGGTGCAGATTACCAGGTCCGGGTTCAGGATCTGGACGTCACCCACCGTACCGATATCACCGGCGGTGACGATGCCGGGACCCGTCTTCCGCAGGGTCAGGCGCTTGGGCGCCTCGGTCTGGGAGCGAATGGCAATGGTCTTGATGTTGAGGACGATGTCGGTGACGTCTTCACGCACGCCCGGGATCGACGAGAATTCATGCAGCACGCCGTCGATCTGCACGGAGGTCACGGCCGCGCCCTGGAGCGAGGAGAGCAGCACCCGGCGCAGCGAATTTCCGAGCGTCGTGCCGAAGCCGCGCTCCAGGGGCTCGGCAACGACGGTGGCGACCCGCTTGGGGTCGTGTCCGGTCGAGACCTGAAGCTTGTTCGGCTTGATGAGCTCTTGCCAGTTCTTCTGAATGACCACGATGCTACCTCTCGCAAGATCGGCGCGGGCCCCACACGTGGTCCGCGCGTCGCCCGTCGACGCCGCGCCATCGGCGCCCGGCGGGCCTGAAACTGATGTGTCCGCGCTGAGCGCCGACAATTATTGCGCAGCGACCCAGAGTTCCGGGACGAAACGGTAACCGGCTCCATCCCGAGCAACGAAGCCCAGAGCGGGAAATTCCAGATGGGCACCTGCCACGAAGGCCCGGTCCTGAGAGACCGAATCAAGCATCCGGCGACGCACGTCGCGTGCCTGATTTTCATCGACGTCGAAGACCATACCGGCTTCCGGCTGCTTGAACTGGATCGCCGGCAGATGAACGATATCTGCCCACATCAAAAGCGACGCATTACCCGATGTGATGCGATAGCCTGTGTGTCCCGGAGTATGCCCCGGCAAAGGCACAGCCTCGATTCCCGGAGCGACGCTACCGCCCGTCATCGTGCGGATGCGTTCCGCGTAGGGTGCCGTCGCCTTTCTCGCCATCTCGAAGTAGGGCTTCGCTTCCTCGGATGCACGCGAGAGCGCCCCGTCGTCGAGCCAATGTGCCGCCTCGTCGGAATGCAGCACGAGTTCCGCATTCGGGTAGGCCGCCATCCCTTCGCCGGCGAGCAGCCCGCCGGCGTGATCTGGATGCAGATGCGTGAGCAGCACCGTCTCGATCGAGGCGGGCGCCACACCCGCTGCCGCGAGAGCCGCCGGAACGCGACCGAGAGACGGTCCGCCGAAGCTGCCCATCCCCGAGTCGATCAGGACCGGTTTGCGACCGGGGCCCGTGATTAGAAACGCGTTCAGCGTGATGCGAGGATCCTGCGCGCGAAAGCCGGCAGCCTGCAGGGCACCGGCCTCCTCGCGTTCGATCCCGGTGACGAGATCGAGCGACCCCTGAAGGTAGCCGTCATTCATCACCGTGATCGTGAGATCACCCAAGCTCCACCGCAGCACACCCGGAAGCGGATTCTGAGCATTCGACACGCGCGTCTCCGTGGCAGGCCCCAAGAGTTCGTGTTCGCTTTCGCTTAGACGCGACGACGCTTGCGCGGGCGGCAGCCGTTATGCGGGATCGAGGTCACGTCACGAATCGAGGTCACGGTGAAGCCGGCGGCCTGCAGGGCGCGCAGAGCCGACTCGCGACCCGATCCAGGACCGGAGACCTCAACCTCGAGGGTCCGCATACCGTGCTCGGCCGCCTTGCGGGCAGCGTCTTCGGCCGCAACCTGAGCGGCATAAGGGGTCGACTTACGCGAGCCCTTGAAGCCCATCGCGCCGGCAGACGACCACGAGATGGTGTTGCCCTGGGCATCGGTGATGGTGACCATCGTGTTATTGAACGACGCGTTCACATGCGCGACGCCCGAGACGATGTTCTTACGTTCGCGGCGACGAACGCGGGTGGTTTCCTTGGCCATGTGTTCTCTCGTCCTTCAGGCGCGCCCGTGATTCCAGGCGCTCGGGAGTCTTCTGATCTCGGCAAGCGAGCACTGGATGAACGATCCAGGACCGCCGTGCCGCCACGTGGTTCCCGATAACGGGATCCGCGACACAACAGAGGGGGGCCGTACGAAGCCGACCTGCCAATCTCGAATGATTACTTCTTCTTGCCGGCGATCGGCTTCGACTTGCCCTTGCGGGTACGCGCGTTGGTATGCGTGCGCTGGCCGCGGACGGGCAGGTTGCGGCGGTGGCGCAGGCCTCGGTAACAGCCGAGATCCATCAGGCGCTTGATGTTCATCGACACTTCACGACGCAGATCGCCCTCGACGATGTAGTCGCGGTCGATGGTCTCACGAATCGAGAGCACTTCGGCGTCGGTCAGCTGGTTGACGCGGCGCTCGGCCGGAATACCGACCTTTCCGGTGATCTCCTCGGCCTTCTTAGGGCCGATGCCGTGGATGTACTGAAGCGCGATGACAACGCGCTTGTTGGTCGGGATGTTGACGCCGGCGATACGAGCCAAGGGAACTCTCCATGAGGCACCGGGCGAAGGCACGGGCCAGAGTGTGACGCGCGTCCGGTGGAGACCGGCCCATGCACGCCGTCCGAAACGAAAAATCGGCCCGCATCAGCCCCTCAATGAGGCGATCCGAACCCACTTCCGCTGAACGAAGACCGGCCCACTAGCGCGGACCAGAAAATGTGTCAACCCGAGCAGCGGGTAAAATCGAAGACGCTACCGGCGCCTGATCAGGACGCGGCGGCGGCCGACAGACGATCAAGGCTCGCGACAAGATCCTCGGTTACGGCATCGACCGCCTTCATGCCATCGATCGTCTGCAGCAGACCGGTACCGGCGTAATAATCGGAAAGCGGCGCAGTCTGCTTCCGGTACGCATCGAGGCGCGTCTTGAACACCTCCGGCGTATCGTCCTTACGGACGGGCTGGCCGCGCGCCGCAGTCTCCTCGGCACGCCGGGCGATGCGGCCGACCAGGGCATTCTCATCGACCGCGAACTCGATCACGGTATCCAGGGCGATGCCCTTCTCGGACAGCATGGCATCGAGGGCCCTGGCCTGTTCCACGGTGCGCGGAAAGCCATCGAGGATGAAGCCACGTTTGGCGTCGGCCTCCTCGATCCGGTCTGCGACGATCCCGACCACGATCGCGTCCGAGACCAGTCCACCCGCCTCCATCACGCTCTTCGCCTGCAGGCCGACCGGAGTTCCTGCCGAAACCGCCGCCCGCAACATGTCGCCGGTCGATAGTTGTGGGATGCCGTACCGTGCAACGATCCGCTCAGACTGCGTCCCCTTCCCCGCGCCGGGGGGCCCAAGCAGGATGATGCGCATGGTGTCGTTTCCTCAGTACGTTTTGTCTTGATCGCTCGGCAGTCCGACCCGGGAAAGCCGGTAGTCTAGCAACGGGCGCGGCAGCCGGAAAACCACCGCGGCCGTCATGTCAGCGACGGCGCGATGCCCCACGCAGTTTGGCCTTCTTGACCAAGCCCTCGTACTGATGCGCCATCAAATGACCGTGGATCTGCGCCACCGTATCCATGGTCACGGAGACAACGATCAGAAGCGAGGTCCCGCCAAAGCCAATGCTGGCTGAGGAGTAGGAGGCCAGAATCTCCGGCACCAGGCACACGAAGGTCAGGTACAGGGCGCCGATTAGGGTAATCCGCGTCAGAACCTTGTCGATGAACGCAGCCGTACGCTCACCGGGCCGGATGCCGGGGATGAATCCTCCCTGCTTCTTCAGATTGTCCGCGGTTTCCTCGGGGTTGAACACCACCGCGGTATAGAAGAACGCGAAGAAGATGATCAGCGCCGCATAGAGGACCATGTAGAGGGGCCGGCCATGCCCGATATAGGTCGTGATCGTCGCCAGGATACCGGTGCCGCCATTGTTGGCCGAGAAGCTCGCGACGGTCGCGGGAAGCAGCAGCAGCGATGAGGCGAAGATCGGCGGAATGACGCCGGCGGTGTTGAGCTTCAAGGGCAGGAACGAGGTCTGACCCTCGTACATCCGATTGCCGACCTGCCGCTTCGGGTAGTTGATCAACAGGCGGCGCTGAGCACGCTCCATGAACACGATGAAGTAGACCAGCGCGATCGCCGCGACGCCCATCCCGAGAATCACCGCGGAGGACAGCGCACCGGTTCGGCTGAGCTCGAGAGCGCCCACGATGGCGACCGGCAGGTGTGCGACGATGCCGGCGAAGATGATCAGGGACGAACCGTTGCCGATGCCACGCGAGGTGATCTGCTCGCCGATCCACATCAGGAAGAGCGTACCTCCCGTCAGCGTGATCACCGTCGACAGGATGAAGAACGGACCTGGGTCGATCGCCGCACTCGAGCTCTGCAAGCCGAAGGCGATCCCCCACGATTGAACGAGCGCCAGCACCACCGTGAGATAGCGTGTGTACTGGTTGATGACCTTACGGCCCGACTCGCCTTCCTTCTTCAGCGATTCCAGGCTCGGGATCACCGAGGTGAGGAGCTGGATAATGATCGAGGCGGAGATGTAGGGCATGATGTTGAGCGCGAAGATCGCCATGCGCTCGACCGCACCGCCCGAAAACATGTTGAACAGGCCGAGCACGCCGCCCGCCTGCTGCTGGAAGTTCCGCGCGAACTGCTCCGGATCGATCCCGGGGATCGGGATGTAGGTGCCCAGACGGAAGACGATGAGCGCACCCAGCGTGAACCAGATGCGCTTCTTGAGTTCATCGGCCTTGGCGATGGCCCCGAAGTTGAGGTTCGCGGCGAGCTGCTCGGCGGCTGAGGCCATGACACCGTTTCCTGAGATGGGTCATACGGGAGCTGCGGATCGCCTCAGACGAGACGCTCACGCTCCCCGATAAAACGGGAACGGCGGCCACGCGCGAGGTCGCACGGGCCGCCGCTCAGAGCATCGACTTAAAGTCAGACTCGGGGCTACGCAACCACGCGGGCGGGCTTGCCGCGCGTGGAAACGCCGTCGCCGTAGGTCACGGTGACCGCACCGCCGGCCTTCTCGACACCCTCGATCGCCGACTTCGACGCGCGGGTGACCTCGAACGTCAGCTTGGTGGTCAGCTCACCGACGCCGAGCAGCTTCACGCCGTCACGGGCGCGAGCGCAGACACCGGCGGCGATCAGGGTCTCGACGGTGACGGTTGCGCCCGCCTCAATGCGGCCGGCATCGACAGCCTGCTGGACGCGGCCGAGGTTCACCTCGTTCAGGTCCGTCGAGTACAGGTTGTTGAAGCCGCGCTTCGGCAGACGACGATGCAACGGCATCTGGCCGCCCTCGAAGCCCTTGATGGAAACGCCAGTCCGGGCCTTCTGACCCTTCACGCCGCGTCCCGCGGTCTTGCCCTTGCCGGAGCCGATGCCCCGACCGACGCGCATCCGGTTCTTGGTAGCGCCGTCGTTATCGCGAAGTTCGTTGAGTTTCATGATGCCCTCCCTCAGGCCGCGTCGCTGACGACGCGCACGAGGTGCTGCACCTTGCGGATCATGCCGCGCACGGAGGGGGTATCCTCCAGCTCGGAAACCCGGTGCAGCTTGTTCAGCTTCAGGCCGATCAGCGTCGCGCGCTGGTCACCTTCGCGGCGAATGGGCGAGCCGATCTGCTCAACCCGGAGAGTCTTCTGTGCCATCGGACCCTCCCTTACGCTACGGCTGCTTCGGACATGTCGGACGGATCGGCATCACGACGACGGGCCTGGAGGGCCGACACCTTGAGACCGCGACGGGCCGCGACCGAACGCGGACTGTCTTCATTCTTGAGCGCCTCGAAGGTCGCCCGCACCAGGTTGTAGGGGTTCGAAGAACCCAGGCTCTTCGCCACCACGTCCTGCATGCCCAGCGTCTCGAACACGGCGCGCATCGGACCACCCGCGATGATGCCGGTACCCTGGGGGGCAGCGCGGAGAATCACCTTGCCGGCGCCATGACGACCATAGACGTCGTGGTGGAGCGTACGACCCTCGCGCAGTGCCACGCGGACGAGACCGCGCTTGGCAGCTTCCGTGGCCTTGCGGATCGCCTCCGGCACTTCGCGCGCCTTGCCGTGGCCAAACCCGACGCGGCCCTTCTGGTCGCCGACGACGACGAGTGCAGCAAAGCCGAAACGACGGCCGCCCTTCACCACCTTGGCGACACGGTTGATGTGGACGAGCTTGTCCACGAACTCGCTGTCGCGCTCCTCGCGCTCATCGCGACGGCCGCGGCCCCCGCCTTCACGTTCACGTGCCATTCTGTATGTCCATCTCACTGGCGCGGGTGGCGGACCCGCTCGCTTGAATCGTCTGGAACGGAGAGCGGCCGAAGCCGCCCTCCTCCGCCAATCTTAGAACTCGAGGCCGCCCTCGCGGGCAGCGTCGGCGAGCGCCTTGACGCGCCCGTGATAGAGGTAGCCCGAGCGATCGAAGATCACCTGGGTGACGCCCGCAGCCTTGGCCCGCTCGGCGACGAGCTTGCCAACCGCCTGCGCGGCGGAAACGTCGGCACCGGTCTTGAGGCCGGTGCGGAGATCCTTGTCGAGGCTCGAAGCCGAAGCGAGGGTCTTGCCCGCCGCGTCGTCGATGACCTGAACGTAGATCTGCTTGGATGAACGGAACACCGAAAGCCGGGGCCGCCCATTGGCCGCCGCCCGCAGCGCGCGGCGCACACGCGCCTTGCGGCGGTCGAGTGCATCGAATTTGCGTGACATGTTGGCCGGCCCTTACTTCTTCTTGCCTTCCTTGCGGAAGATGAACTCGCCCGCGTACTTCACGCCCTTGCCCTTGTAGGGCTCAGGGCCGCGATAGTCGCGGATCTCGGCTGCCACCTGTCCGACCACCTGCCGGTCGATGCCGGTGATGACGATTTCGGTGGGCTTCGGCACCGCGATCGTGATCCCCGCGGGGATCTCGTACTCGATGTCGTGGCTGTAACCGAGCGAGAGCTTCAATGCCTTGCCGGCCATCGCGGCGCGGTAACCCACGCCGGTGATCTCGAGCTTCTTCTCGAAACCCTTCGAGACGCCCTCGACGAGGTTCGCCACCTGAGCTCTGGAGGTCCCCCACAGCGAGCGGGCCTCCTTCGTCTGGTTCCGGGGCTGCACCGAAACGGCGCCATCCTCGAACTTCACGTCGACCACATTGGGAACGACGTACTGGAGCTCGCCTTTGGAGCCCTTCATCTTAACCGTCTGACCGGTCACCGTGGCCGTCACACCGGACGGGACGGGAACGGGCTTCTTGCCTACGCGAGACATCGCCTTATTCCTCCAAGTCCGAGATCAGAACACCTTGCAGAGCACTTCACCGCCGACGTTGCGCTCGCGCGCCTCGTGGTCGGCCATGACGCCCTGCGGGGTGGACACGATGGTGACGCCGAGACCGTCGGCGACGCGCGGCAGCTCGCCAACCGACGAGTAGACGCGGCGACCTGGCTTCGACACGCGCTGGATCGAGCGGATGACGGGCTGGCCGTCGTAGTATTTCAGCTCGATCGCGAACTCGGTACGGCCGTTGCCGTAATCCGTGGTCGCGTAGTCGCGGATGTAGCCCTCGGACTTGAGGACGTCGAGCACGCTGGCGCGCAGACGTGAACCGGGCGTCTGGACGACGTTGCGACGGCGCTGCTGACCATTGCGGATGCGGGTGAGCATATCACCCACGGGATCGTTGACCATGGTGGTTGCTCCTTACCAGCTCGACTTGACGAGACCGGGGATCAGACCCTGGTTGCCGAGTTCGCGCAGCGCGATGCGCGAGATGCCCATCTTGCGATAGAAGGCACGCGGCCGGCCGGTCATGCCGCAACGGTTGCGGATGCGGGTGGGGGACGAGTTGCGGGGCAGTTCCGCGAGCTTCAGGCGCGCTTCGAAGCGCTCCTCCATCTCCAGGGACTCGTCATTCGCCGTGGCAAGCAGCGCCTTGCGCTTGGGAGCATAGAGCTTAACCAGCGCTTCGCGGTGCTTGTTCTTCTCGATCGAGCTTTTCTTTGCCATTTCTCTCTCCGGTGTCCGCGTCTGAGACCCTAGCGGGGGCTCACTGCCGGAACGGGAATCGGAACTGCGTGAGGAGCGCGCGCGCCTCAGCATCGGTACGGGCCGTCGTCTGGATGACGATGTCCATGCCCCAGGTGGCCTCGGCCTTGTCGTACGAGATCTCCGGGAACACGAGGTGCTCTTTCAGACCGAGGGCATAGTTGCCGTTGCCGTCGAAAGAACGCGGGTTCAGGCCGCGGAAGTCGCGAACGCGCGGGAGGGCAATCGTGATCAGCCGATCCATGAACTCGTACATGCGCTGCTTGCGCAGCGTCACCTTGCAGCCGATCGGCATTCCCTCACGGACCTTGAAGGTCGCGATGGCCTTACGGGCCTTGGTGATGACCGGCTTCTGGCCGGCGATGAGGGCCAGATCGCCGGCGGCAACCGAAGCCTTCTTAGAGTCCGCGGTCGACTCGCCGACACCCATGTTGATCACGATCTTCTCGATGACCGGAACCTGCATGGGGTTCTTGTAGCCGAACTCTTCGATCAGCTTCTGGCGCACGACTTCATCGTAGTGCTTGCGCAGGCGCGGGGTGTACCCGTCAGTGTTCTTCTCAGCCATCGATCAGATCCCCCGAGCGCTTGGCGAACCGGACTTTGCGGCCGTCGTCGAGAATGCGGAAACCAACGCGCGTGGGCTGACCATCCTTGGGATCGGCGACGGCGATGTTGGACAGGTGAATCGCAGCTTCCTTGGAGACGATGCCGCCTTCCTGGTTCTGCGTCTGCTTCTGGTGCTTCTTCACCAGGTTGATGCCGCGAACGAGCGCGCGATCTTCCTTGGGGAGCACCTGGATGACCTCGCCGGAACGACCCTTGTCGCGACCGGTGAGGACGACGACCTTGTCGCCTTTCTTGACCTTAGCGGCCATTACAGCACCTCCGGCGCGAGCGAGATGATCTTCATGTGGTTGCGGGCGCGCAGCTCGCGCGGAACCGGTCCGAAGATACGGGTGCCGATCGGCTCCTTCTGATTGTTGATCAGAACGGCAGCGTTCTTGTCGAAGCGAATCACCGACCCATCGGGACGCTTCACTTCCTTAGCCGTGCGAACGACGACCGCCTTCATGACGTCGCCCTTCTTCACGCGGCCCCGGGGAATTGCTTCCTTGACGGAGACCACGATGATGTCGCCGACACCGGCGTATTTACGCTTCGACCCGCCCAGAACCTTGATGCACATCACGCGGCGCGCACCAGAGTTGTCGGCGACGTCCAGATTCGTCTGCATCTGGATCACGGGCAGTGACCTTTCCTTGTTTCAGGCGGGTTTCCGCACGCGGACGGTATTGTCCGGCGGACGACGCCTGATGGGGATCTGATGTCCCCGGCTCATATGAAGCACCGCGCTATCGGTGTCCGTAGACCCCGGCGCGGTCGCCGCGTACGAAGGGTGCGAACACCCCTCTCACCTGTCGCGAAGGCATGGCCATTACACCGGCAGGCCAAATCACGCAAGGTGTATTTCCGTAACTGGCGGTACAGCCGGGAACCATCGGGCACAGCCTCAGCCGATCCAGAATCGGCCGCCACAACGAAAAAGCGGGCGCAGGGATCTGCGCCCGCTTCGACGTCGATGCATCTCAGTCAGGCCTAAGCCGGAGCCACCTCGTTGGCGGGAGCACCCTCGACGAGCTTCCAAGTTTTGGTCTTGGAGAACGGACGGCACTCCTCGATCGACACGGTCTGGCCGACCTTGGCGATGTTAGTCTCATCGTGAGCGTGGTAGTTCTTCGAACGACGGACGGTCTTCTTCATCACCGGGTGGGTGAAGCGACGCTCCACCTTGACGACGATGGTCTTCTCGCCCTTGTCGCTAACAACGACACCCTGCAATACGCGCTTCGGCATGATGTACTCCTCAGGCCTGCGCGGACTTCAGCGTCTTCTGACGCTGAAGCGTGCGAACGCGGGCGATATCGCGGCGGACTTCGCGGACACGCGCGACGTTCTCGAGCTGACCGGTGGCACCCTGGAAGCGCAGGTTGAACTGCTCCTTCTTCAGGTTCAGCAACTCATCGGTCAGCTGATCGGGCGACAAGGCGGCCAGATCCGACTGTCTTTGCGACGACTTCATGATCCCCTCCCTCAATCAGCGATGCGCTGGACGACGCGCGTGCGGATGGGAAGTTTCGCTGCGCCGAGGCGCAGGGCCTCCTTCGCAACGTCCTCGGCCACGCCGTCGACTTCGAACATGATTCGTCCAGGATGCACGCGAGCAGCCCAGAACTCCGGAGCACCCTTACCGGAGCCCATGCGGACTTCGGTGGGCTTGGCAGTGACCGGAACGTCCGGGAAGATCCGGATCCAGACACGGCCCTGGCGCTTCATTTCGCGGGTGATCGCGCGGCGAGCCGCCTCGATCTGACGCGCGGTGATGCGCTCGGGCTCGATGGCCTTCAGGCCGAACGTCCCGAAGTTAAGGTCGAAACCGCCCTTGGCCGCACCGTGAATGCGACCCTTGAACTGCTTACGAAACCTGGTCTTCTTGGGTTGCAACATGGCAGCCTCTCAACACCTTTCTGGGTGACGGGGACACGAACACGCCGTTAGGCGTGCTCGCGCCGGCCGCGCTCGCGGCCACCCTCACCATCGCGCTCGCGACGGCCGCCCGAACGGCCACCCTCTTCCTGCGCCTTCTTATCCTGTGCCATCGGGTCGTGCTCGAGGATTTCGCCCTTAAACACCCAAACCTTGATCCCGCACGTCCCGTAGGTTGTGAAGGCGGTCGCGACGCCATAGTCGACATCGGCGCGGAGCGTGTGCAGCGGGACGCGTCCCTCGCGATACCATTCCTGGCGAGCGATCTCGGCGCCGCCGAGACGGCCCGAGCAGTTGATCCGGATGCCCTCGGCGCCGAGACGCATCGCCGACTGAACAGCGCGCTTCATAGCACGACGGAAAGCGACGCGGCGCTCGAGCTGCTGAGCGATCGAATCGGCCACCAGCGTGGCGTCGATTTCGGGCTTACGCACCTCGACGATATTGATCGTCACCTCGGCCTTGGTCAGCGTACCGACCAGCTTGCGCAGCTTCTCAATGTCCGCACCCTTCTTGCCGATGACCACGCCCGGACGACCCGAGTGAATGGTGACACGGCACTTCCGGTGCGGACGCTCGATGACAATCTTCGAAACTGCAGCCTGCTTGAGCTGCTTCATGAGGGCGGCGCGGATCGCGACGTCCTCGTGCATGAGCTTCGCATATTCACCCTTCTGGGCGAACCAGCGGGAATCCCAGGTCCGGTTGATACCGAGCCGGAGACCGATCGGATTGACTTTCTGGCCCATCAGGTCCTCCTCACGCCGCTTCGGCGGTCGGGACTTCGCGCACCACGATGGTGAGGTTCGCGAAGGGCTTCAGGATACGGGCGCCGCGGCCACGCGCACGGGCGTGGAACCGCTTCAGCACGAGGGCTTTGCCAACGAACGCCTGGGTGACGACGAGATCGTCGACGTCCAGGTTGTGGTTGTTCTCAGCATTGGCGATCGCGCTCTCGAGGCACTTCTTGACCTCCCGGGCGATCCGCTTGCGGGAGAATTCGAGATCGGCCAATGCCGAATCGACCTTCTTGCCGCGAATGAGCTGCGCGACGAGATTGAGCTTCTGGGGGCTGACGCGCAGCATGCGCGCGACGGCCTGAGCCTCGTTCTCGGGGAGCGCGCGGGGAGTGGCGGGCTTACCCATGATCAGCGCCTCTTCGACTTCTTATCGGCTGCGTGACCGTGGAAGGTGCGGGTCGGCGAGAACTCACCGAACTTGTGGCCCACCATTTCCTCGGAGACGTAGACCGGGATGTGCTTCTGCCCGTTGTGCACACCGAAGGTGAGGCCAACGAACTGCGGCAGGATCGTGGAGCGGCGGCTCCAGATCTTGATGACTTCGTTACGGCTGGAACCGCGAGCGGCTTCAGCCTTCTTGAGGAGGTAGCCGTCGATGAACGGCCCCTTCCAGAGCGAGCGTGCCATGGGCGTTACTTCTTACGGTTATGACGGCTGGACAGGATGAAGACGTCGGTCCGCTTGTTCGAGCGGGTCTTCTTCCCCTTCGTGGGAACGCCCCAGGGCGTGACCGGGTTACGGCCGCCGGAAGTGCGTCCCTCGCCGCCGCCGTGCGGGTGGTCGACCGGGTTCATGGCAACGCCGCGAACGTGCGGGCGCTTGCCGAGCCAGCGGTTGCGGCCGGCCTTGCCGAGCGAGATGTTCATGTGGTCCGGGTTCGAAACCGCGCCGACGCTGGCGAAGCACTGACCATGGACCAGGCGCTGCTCGCCGGAGTTCAGACGAAGCGTCACGTAGCCCTGATCGCGACCCACGATCTGGGCGTAGTTGCCGGCTGAGCGGGCGATTGCGCCGCCCTTGCCGATCTTCAGCTCCACGTTGTGGACAATCGTGCCCACCGGCATGTTGCCGACCGGACCGGCATTGCCGGGCTTGATGTCGACCTGTTCGGCCGCGATCACCTTATCGCCGGGCGACAGACGCTGCGGAGCCAAGATGTAGCTCTGCGTGCCATCGGGGAAGGCGATCAGCGCGATGAACGCCGTGCGGTTCGGATCGTATTCGATCCGCTCGACGGTGGCGGACACGCCCATCTGCTCGCGACGCTTGAAATCCACGTTGCGGAGCGTGCGCTTGTGACCGCCGCCGCGAAAGCGAACCGTGATGCGGCCGAGGTTGTTGCGGCCGCCGGACGACGACTTGCCCTCGGTGAGCTTCTTGACCGGCTTGCCCTTGTAGAGCTCACGGCGGTCGACGAGCACGAGCTGGCGAAGGCTCGGCGTGACCGGTTTGAATGTCTTCAAGGCCATCGGTGGTAATCCTTAACCCGACTTGTCTCAGAGGCCGGTCGTGACGTCGATCGTCTCACCCTCGGCGAGGGTCACGATCGCTTTCTTCACGTCCGAGCGCTGTCCGCGAAGCCCGCGAAAAATCTTCTTCTTGCCCTTGGTGACGAGCGTATTCACGCCCGTGACCTTGACGTCGAACAGCTTCTCGACCGCTTCCTTGATCTGCGGCTTCGTCGCCTTCGGGGCTACCCGGAACACGACCTTGTTCTGTTCGGTGAGGTTCGTCGCCTTCTCGGTGATGACCGGGGAGACGATGATGTCGTAGTGGCGCGGATCGGCACTCATTGGAAACGCGCCTCCAGCGCATCGATCGCTGCGCGGGTCAGCACGAGCTTCTCGCGACGCAGGATGTCGTAGACGTTGATGCCCTGGACCGGAAGCACGTCGATCTGCGGAATGTTCCGGGCGGCGCGGGCAAAGTTCACATCGACCTCGGCACCGCCGATGATCAGAGCGCTGGACAGCCCCATCTTCTCGAAACGCTCGACCAGCGCTTTGGTCTTACCCTCGGCCAGCTTTACGTCGTCGATGATGATGAGGGTGGAATCCTTCACCTTTGCCGAGAGGGCATGCTTGAGAGCGAGAGCACGGACCTTCTTCGGCAGGTCGTGTGCGTGGCTGCGAACAACCGGTCCAAAAGCGCGTCCACCACCGCGGAACTGCGGAGCCGACGCCGCGCCGTGACGTGCGTTACCCGTACCCTTCTGCTTGTACAGCTTCTTGCGGGTGCGGTTCACGTCGGATCGGTTCTTCACCGCGTGGGTGCCCGCCTGACGCTTGGCGAGCTGCCAACGCACCATGCGCTGGAGCAGGTCGACGCGCGGCTCGAGACCGAAGATGGTCTCGTTGAGGTCGACCGACCCGGCACCTTCGCCGTCGAGCGTGGTGATATCGATCTGCATCACGCGTTCTCCTCGGAAGCGGGAGCCTCGGGAGCCGGTGCCTCGGTCGCGGGAGCCGAAGCGCCCAGCTCACGGAACTTACCAGGCTGCGGAACGTCCGCGGGGAGCTTACGCTTCACCGCGTCGCGGATCTGAATCCAACCGCCAGCGACACCGGGGACGGCGCCCTCGACGAGGATGAGGCCACGCTCAGGATCCGTGCGCACGACACGCAGGTTCTGGGTGGTGACCCGATCGACGCCCATGTGACCGGGCATCTTCTTGTTCTTGAACGTCTTGCCCGGATCCTGGCGGCCACCGGTCGAACCGATCGAACGGTGCGAGATGGACACGCCGTGGGTGGCGCGAAGGCCGCCGAAGTTCCAGCGCTTCATACCGCCGGCGAAGCCCTTACCGGTGGTCGTGCCCGTCACATCGACGAACTGGCCCGGAATGAAGTGGTCGGCGGTGATCTCGGCGCCGACCGGGATCAGCTTGTCTTCGGACACGCGGAACTCGGCAAGCTTCTGCTTGGGCTCGACCTTGGCAACTGCGAACCGGCCGCGTTCTGCAGCCGACACGTTCTTCACCTTGGCTTTGCCGACGCCGACCTGAAGGGCGACGTAGCCATTCTTCTCGACGGTGCGGTGGGCAACCACCTGACATTGATCAATTTTGAGCACTGTGACGGGGACATGTTCGCCTGCATCCGTAAAGATGCGGGTCATGCCGACCTTCTGTGCGATGACGCCTGAGCGCATAGGTGTCTCCCTCGCGCGATTCTACGGTAAGCTCTAAATCCCGGCGGGACTTAGAGCTTGATCTCCACGTCCACGCCGGCGGCGAGGTCGAGCTTCATCAGCGCGTCCACGGTCTGAGGCGTCGGATCGACGATATCGAGGACGCGCTTGTGGGTGCGCATCTCGAACTGCTCGCGCGACTTCTTGTCGATGTGCGGCGAGCGGTTGACGGTGAACTTCTCGATATGCGTCGGCAGCGGTATGGGACCACGGATGGTCGCGCCGGTGCGCTTGGCCGTCGAGACGATCTCGCGGGTCGATGCATCGAGGATGCGATGGTCGAACGCCTTGAGGCGGATACGAATATTCTGACCGTTCATGACCTGAAACCTTGGCGGGGCGATGTGGGGCGGGCGCGAGGACCCGCCCCTCAATCGTTCCCTGCAGACGTGACCGTTGAGGCGGACGATTACTCGTTGATGGCGGCGACGACGCCGGCGCCGACGGTGCGTCCGCCTTCACGGATGGCGAAGCGCAGCTTCTCTTCCATGGCCACCGGCACGATCAGG
>NZ_LMNL01000006.1 GCF_001422985.1 Methylobacterium sp. Leaf117 | reverse complement strand
CTCGTCAGGCTCATAACCTGAAGGTCACAGGTTCAAATCCTGTCCCCGCAACCAAACACAAAAGCCCGCCCCGGGAGAACCAGGGCGGGCTTTTTCGTGTCTCAAGCGTCCGTTCCGCGCAGGCTCCGCCGGTGAAGCAGGACGATGCCGAGACCGAGGACGACCACGGTCGCGGCGGCGGCCAGACTGAGGATGCGCTCCACCAGCGGCGTGTAGATGCCGCGGGCTGCATCGTAGCCGTAGCACAGCAGGGTGAGGCGATCGGCCAGGGTGCTGCCCCGCCCCTCCCCCGCCTCGATCAGCGCGAGGCGCAGGTCGCGGCCGTTGAGGGCCAGGGGCGACAGCACCTGCGCGACGCGTCCTTCCGGCGTCAACAGGATCGCGGCGGCCGGATGGGCGATGCTGTCGCTGTCGCGGTCCACGATGTAGCGATAGCCCAGTGCTCCGGTCAGGCGCGCGATGGCCTGCGCATCGCCCACGAGCGCCCGCGCCGCCACCAGCCCGCCCGACGATGCCTGCGGCATGCGTCGCGCCGCTTCGATGTCGTCCTTCGGGTCGAGGCCGACCAGGACGAAGCTGACGTCGCGGTCGGGCGCGAGCCCGCTGGCCGCGAGGGCTGCTGCGGACATCGCCAGCATCGGATCGCAGACGTTGGCGCAGGTGTAATCGACGGGCAGCAACAGGGTCGCCCGTCCGCCCATCGCCGCCCCCAGCGTGGTCGCTCCCGTCGCCGCATCGGTGAAGGCGAGATCCAGGTCCACCCGGGCATCGGCCGCGGGTGCGATGGCGACGCGCGCGAGGTCGTTCTCCGCCAGGCGCGCCCACCCGATGCCGGGCAGCACGACCGATCCCATCAGGCCGAACAACAGGGTGGATGCCAGTCGCGACCTCATCCGGATCGCCCGTATCGGGTCGCGAACGCGCATGGGGATCGTGTGCTCGGTCCTGAGGTCTCGGCCGGCCCGGGCGCTTGCGCGTCCACATCCCAAGGGCACCCAGGACGGGGATCCAAGCGCACCCAGGGCGGGGACATCTCTGCGGACGGCACTCTCATGACGGCAAGCGGATACGCGGCCCAAACGTTCCCCGATCTTCTCCCCCCGACCCCCTCCCCGATGACCGGCCCGCCAACCCGTATGGGCTGCCGCCGCGGAGTGAACCGGTGCCTCCGGCCTGTGGTTGTCGTCGGAAACTGGGTTGTGGGAAACTGGGTTGTGGAAAGCGGATGAGACGGCATCGTGACACCCCGCGCCCGACCGTGCTGTCAGGTCGGCGCCGCTCCTGATGGCGCAACTGTTCGCGCCCGGGGCCGACGCGCTCCTGCGCCTCGCGGTCCTGTCCGGGGCGGCCCTGCTCGCCGGGGGCGCCGTCGTGGTCGCGGGGATCGCGCGCTCGGACTACGTCACCGGCGTCGGGATCGCACCGGCCCAGCCGGTGCCCTTCAGCCACAAGCACCATGCGGGGGAACTCGGCATCGATTGCCGCTACTGCCACACCACCGTGGAGACCCAGGCCAGCGCCGGGCTGCCGCCGACCCAGACCTGCATGACCTGCCACTCGCAGATCTGGACCGGGTCGGACATGCTCAAGCCCGTGCGCGACAGCTTTTCCAGCGGTGAGCCGTTGCGCTGGACGCGGCTGAACAAGCTTCCGCAATACGTCTACTACAACCACGCGGTGCACGTGACCAAGGGGATTGGCTGCTCGACCTGCCACGGGGATGTCACGACCATGCAGATGACCTTCCGTGCCAACGCGTTCGAGATGCGCTTCTGCCTCGATTGCCACCGGGCGCCGGACCGATACGTCCGCCCACCCGATCAGGTCTGGAACATGAACTGGAGTCCGCCCGCCGATCAGGCCACGCGGGGGCCGGAACTCGTGGCGAAAAACCACATTCACGGCGGCGACCGGCTCACCGAATGCGGGATCTGTCACCGCTGATGGCCGAAGCCCACGACCTCGCGCATCTGCGCCGCCGCCTCGCGTCCGGGGATGGACCCGCCTTCTGGCGCAGCCTCGACGCGGTCGCGGAGACCCGCGCCTTTCAGGCCTATCTCCGATCCGAGTTTCCGGGTGCGCTGGCTCTCGCGCAGGGACCGGAACGGCGCGGCTTCCTCAAGCTGATGGCGGCCTCCTTCGCGCTTGCCGGCCTCTCGGCCTGCGATGCCTTCGACGGCCGCGGCCGCGAGGTGCCCTACGTGGTGCAGCCCGAGCGCATCGTGGCGAGCGCTCCCCTCGCCTACGCCTCCTCGGCGCTGTTCGACGGCTTTGCCAACGGCATCCTGGTCACCACCCGCAACGGCCGGCCCCTGAAGGTCGAGGGCAATCCCGAGCATCCCTGGAGCCGGGGCGGCACCGACGTTCTGGCCCAGGCCTCGGTGCTCGGGCTCTACGATCCGTTCCGCAGCCAAGCGGTCCAGCATCTCGGCCGCCCCTCCGCGTGGTCGGCCTTTCGCGGGGCGCTGCTGCCGCGCCTGACGACCCTGCGCGAGACCGGGGGCGCCGGCTTCCACCTCCTCACCGGTCCGGTCACGTCGCCGTCGCTGGCCGCCGGGATCGCGCGGCTGCGCGCGGCCTATCCGGGCCTGCGCTGGCACGTCGCCGAGACGGTGCCGCGCACGGGCCTCTACGAGGGTGCGCGGCAGGCCTATGGCCGGCCCCTGGAGACGCAGATCCGATTCGACCGGGCCCGCACCCTGGTTGCCCTCGATGGCGACTTCCTGGATGTCGGGCCGGGGCAGGTCGGCCTGTCCCGACGCTGGATCGAGGCGCGCCGGGCGGCGCAGGCCGCGGGCGGTCTCCTCACCCTCCACGCGGCCGCCTCCACGCCGGGCCTGACCAGCAGCAAGGCCGACCACACCCTCGCGGCCGAGCCCGACGACCTCGTGCGCCTCGCGCACAACCTGCTGCGTCTGGCGGAGGGCGGCCGGCCGGAGGTCCCGGATGGACCGATGGCGGCCTGGATCGCACGAACTGGCGCGGCTCTGCTGGCCGATCGCGGACGCAGCGTCGTCACCGCGGGCCTCGGCCAGCCGGCGGAGGTCCATGCCCTCGTGCACCGGATCAACGGGGCGCTGGGAAACACCGGCGTCACGGTGCTGCACACCGCACCGGTTCCGGTCCAGGGCGCCGAGAGCCTGTCGGACCTCGGCGATGCGATGGCACGGGGGAGCGTCGGCACCCTGCTGATGCTCGGGGTCAATCCCGCCTATGCCGCGCCGGGCGATCTCGCCTTCGCCGAACGGCTGTCGCGGGTGCCGTTCAAGATTCATGCGGCCGCCTATTTCGACGAGACCGCGGCCCATGCCGACTGGCACCTGCCCCTGGCCCACCCGCTGGAAAGCTGGGGCGATGCGCGTTCCCTCGACGGCACGGTGGGGCTGATCCAGCCGACCGTGGCACCGCTCTATGGCGGCCGTTCGGCCCACGAAATCCTGACCCTTTTCCAGGCCGAGGCGCCGGCAAACGAAGCGTCCGCGCCTCAGGCGCCCGGAACACAAGGGCCCGGAACACAAGGGCCCGCAAACGAAGCGTCCGTGAACGAGGGAGCGCGACAGGGGCGCGTCCTGCTGGAGCGCCAGTGGCGCGGTCCGGACGAGGACGACGCCGCCTTCGCGGCGCGCTTCAGCGAGGCCCTGCGCCTCGGCTTCCTGCCCGATTCCGCGCTGGCGGTGGAAGCCGTCACCCTCTCCGGCGGTGTCGTGCCGGCGCCGAGCACGGATTCGGGGGACAGGATCGACCTCGTCTTCCGCCCCGATCCCTGCGTCTGGGATGGAGCGGAGGCCGATCTCGGCTGGCTCCAGGAACTGCCGAAACCGCTCACCAAGGTGGTGTGGGAGAACGTGGTCGCGCTGAGCCCGACGCTCGCCGAACGCCTCCGTCTCACCACCGGCGACATCGTCGCGGTGGAGGCGAACGGTCGGCGCCTGGAGGGGGCCGCCTGGATCCTGCCGGGGCAGGCCGAGCGCACGGTGACGCTGACCCTCGGCTATGGTCGGCGGGTGCCGGACCATCTCGCCCACGGGCTGGGCTACGATGCCAACGCGCTCCGGTCGAGCGCCACGCCCTACGGGCTCTCCGGCGTGACCCTGACCCGGACCGGCCGCCATGCGAAGCCGGTGACGACCCAGGACCTCGGCACGATGCAGGGGCACGACTTCGTGCGCGTGCAGGCGGTGGGGGCGCCGAGCGTCGGCGATCCACCGGGCGCGGCCGTGCCGTCCTTCTACCCCGAGGCGCCGTCGGCGGGGCGGGGCGAGGCATCGGCGGGCGGCAAGAGCGCCCGGGCCTGGGGCATGGTGATCGACCTCGACGCCTGCATCGGCTGCAATGCCTGCCTCACCGCCTGCCAGTCCGAGAACAACATCCCGGTGGTGGGGCGCGAGGAGGTGGCGCGTGGGCGTTGGATGAACTGGCTTCGGGTCGACCGCTACTACGCGGGCGGGCTCGACGCGCCGAAGACCCATTTCCAGCCCGTGCCCTGCATGCATTGCGAGCAGGCGCCCTGCGAGCTCGGCTGCCCGGTGGAGGCGACGGTGCACGACAGCGAGGGCCTGAATCTGCAGGTCTACAACCGCTGCATCGGCACCCGCACCTGCCAGAGCTACTGCCCCTACAAGGTCCGGCGCTTCAACTTCCTCGATTATACCGGCGGGGCGGCGCCGGTGGAGCAGCAGCAGCGCAATCCGGAGGTCACCGTGCGGGCGCGCGGCGTGATGGAGAAATGCACCTACTGCCTCCAGCGCATCGCCGGCGCGCGCATCGATTCGGCCAAGGACGCGCATGCGCCGATCCCCGACGGGGTGGTGGAGACTGCCTGCCAGGGCGCCTGCCCGACCCGGGCCATCGTGTTCGGCGATCTCGCGGACGATGCGAGCCGGGTCGCCGCGGCACGCCGGGACCCGCGCAACTACGCCCTGCTCGGCGATCTCAACACCCGCCCCCGCACCACCTACCTCGCCAGCCTGGCGCCGGGGGCGCCCGATGCCGAGCCGGGTCGGGAGGGCTGAGCGGCATGGCCGACGCGGTCCTCGGTCCCGAGACCTCGACCCGCTCCGGCGCCGGGATCGCGCGCGCGATCGCGGTGCGGGCCCTGCACAATCCGCCGGGACGGCGCTGGTGGATCGCCTTCGCGGCGGCCTCCGGCCTGCTCGCCCTGTTCTTCGGGGTGATCCTCGTCCTGCTCTTCACCGGCGTCGGGATCTGGAACAACAACAATGCCGTGGTGTGGGCGCTGGACATCGCCTCCTACGATTGGTGGATCGGCATCGCCTGCGGCAGCGTCGTGGTCGCCGGAACCCTGCGCCTCACCGATGCGCCCTGGCGCGGCGCGATCAGCCGGATCGCGGAGGCGAATGCGCTTCTCTGCACCCTCGCGGCCGGGCTCTACCCGATCATCCATCTCGGGCGCCCGTGGTTCTTCTACTGGAACCTGCCCTATCCCAACACGCTGGGGCTGTGGCCGCAATTCCGCTCGCCCCTGGTCTGGGACGCCGTCGACATCGTCAGCTTCCTCGTCGTGACGGTGAGCCTCTGGTATCTCGGCCTGTTGCCCGATCTCGCGACCCTGCGCGACCGGGCCTATGCCGAGGCCGAGATCAAGTCCCGGCGCGCCGGGCGTCCGCGCCGCTGGCCGAGGTTGAAGGCCCAGGCCTATGGCATCGCGGCGGCGGGCTGGCGCGGCTCTGCCTCGCACTGGCAGCTCTGGGGGCAGGCCTACCGCATCGTCGCGCTGCTCGGCCTGCTCCTCGTGGTCGCGCTCCAGACCGGGGCTTCCGTGATGTTCGCCGGCTCCGTCCTTCCCGGCTGGCACGACACGATCCTGCCCGTCACCGAGTTGGTGAACGCGGTGTTCTCCGGCGTGGCCGTCATCGCCGCCCTGGCGGTGCTGATCCGCGCCGTCTACGGCCTCGACGATCTGATCACCGAGCGGCACGTCGAGCGTCTCGCCCGGCTTCTCCTCGGCCTCGGCCTCGCCAGCCTGTACTGCCACGGGGCCGAGTTCCTGTCCGGCTTCCTGCACGGCGACGCCTTCGAGCGGGCGACCCTGGTGCGGCGGCTCACCGGGGCGCAGGCCTGGGCGTTCTGGACCGTGCTGACCTGCGCGCTGCTCCCCGTCCACCTGTTCTGGTGGGCGCGCTTCCGGCGCTCGGGCCCGACGCTGGCCCTAGTGGGCGGCCTCGTGGCGATCGGAGCCTATGCGGACCACGTCATGGTGCTGGTGGTGACCCTCTCGCACGATTTCCTGCCCTCCTCCGCCCTCGCGTATCGGGTCGGGCTGTGGGGCGTGGCGACGTTTGCCGGCTCGGTGGGTCTGTTCCTCGTGCTGCTGCTCCTGGTCCTGCGCGCGCTGCCGGTAATCTCGATCGCCGACCTGCGCGCAGCTGCGCCGGCCGAGCCGCGCGCCCCGGCCGGACCCGTGCCCGCCGACCGGCCGGTCGGCGCCGAGACGCCGCTTTGGGGCGTCAGTGCCGAGTTCGACACCGAGGCGGACATGGCCCGTGCCATGCGCGCTTTGGCCCGCCCCCATCCCCATCACGGCACGACGGTGCGCCTCGATGCCTTCGGCCCCGTGCCGATGCCGGATGCCCTGGACGGGCTCGCGCGCCGGAACCGCTCGATCCTCCCCTATGCCCTGGGCGCGTCGCTGGCCGGCGGCGCGGCCTTCTACGGGATGTGCGTCTACGCGACCGCCTACGGCTACGTCTTCGATGTCGGCGGGCGGCCGCGCTTCTCCTGGCCCTCGTTCGTGGTGCCGAGCCTGTCCTTCGGCGTGATGTGCGGGACGCTGGCCGTGCACGCGGTCTTCCTGTTCGTGAACCGCCTGCCGCGTCTCAACCACCCGGCCTTCAACATCCCGGAATTCGGGCGGGCGTCGCAGGACCGCTACTTCCTGGCCGCCGAGGCCCGTAGCACCGACTTCGACGCGGCGCGCATCGAGCGCCGACTCGTGAGCCTTCCCGAGGGAGGCGGACGTCCCCTCGCCATCCGGCGGGTGCCGCGATGAGGCGCTGGCTCGACCCTAGTCTCCCCCTCGTCCTGTCCGTGAGCCTGTCCCTGACCTTGGCCGGCTGCGGCGAGGCGAACATGCGCGATCAGGCCAAGGCCAACACCTGGGACGCCAACCGCTTTTTCCCGCAGGGCATGACCATGCGCGAACCCGTGGCCGGGACCGTGCCCCGCACCGATCCGGCCCGTTTCGTGCCGCGCCCGGCCGTCATCGACGCGGCCCTTCTGGCGCGGGGCCGGGAGCGCTACGGCATCGCCTGCACGCCCTGTCACGGTCGCAGCGGCGACGGTCGGGGCATGATCGTGGCGCGCGGCTTTCCCGCCGCGCCGTCCTTCGCCGACGCGCGCCTGCGGGGCGCCAGCGCCGACGCGCTCTACAGGGCGATCATCCAGGGGCACGGTGCGATGTTCGGCATGGGCGCGCAGGTGGCCCCGGCCGACCGCTGGGCCATCGTCGCCTATATCCGCGCCCTGCAGTTGAGCCAGGGCGCGGCGGTGGCGGATCTGCCGGAGTTGGACCGGACCCGGCTCGCGGAGACCGCCCGATGAGCGCCGGCCGCTCGCTCGCCGCACTCCTGGCCGGCCTTGCCGCCCTCGGCCTCGCCGTCCGTCTCGGCGATTGGCAGGCGTCCTATCTCGCCGCGTGGCTTGGCCTCCTGGCCCTGCCGCTGGGCGCCCTCCCCCTGGCGGCGGGCCTCGATGCGCTCGCGCCCCGAGGATTCCTGTCCCTGCGCCCGTCTCTGCGGCGCTGCCTCGGGCTGATGCCGGTGGCGGCCCTCCTCGCCCTCCCCCTCGTCGGGGTGGTGCCGGCGCTCTATCCCTTCGCCGGCGGAACCCCCGCCGCGACCCCACTCGCCGAAATCTGGCTGACCACCCCGTTCTTCGCCGCGCGGATCGTCGCCGCCCTCGCCCTCTGGGTCTGGCTCTGTCTCCGGGTCGCCGCCGGCCGTGGACCGGTCGCCCTGGTGCTCGGCCTGCACGCCGTGCTGGCGACCCTCGTGAGCTTCGACCTCGTCACCGCCCTCGACCCCCGCCTCGGCTCCAGCCTGATCGGCCTCCTCATGATGGTGGCCTGGAGCGGTGCGGCCCTTGCCGCGGCGCTTCTGGTTCTACCGCCCGGCAAGCGCCCCGAGGCCGGGCTGCTGCCGCTCGCCCTGTTGCTGGCGGCCTGGGTCTTCCTGCACTTCGTGCAGTTCTTCGTCGTCTGGTCCGCCAACCTGCCCGCGGAGGTGTCCTGGTACCTGGCGCGCGGCGGCCTCCTGGGGCGCGCCCTCAGCGTCGCGGGCGGAGCCGTCGCGGTGTTCGCCGCCCTCCTGACCTTGCGGCCGGGGCCGTGGACGACCCGACTCCTGGCGGGGCTCGCCCTCGTGGTCCATGGCGCCGAGATGGCCTGGCTCGTCACCCCGGCTTCGCGCGGGGCCTTCGTGGTCACGGGGCAGGATGGCCTCGCCGGATTCGCCGTCGCCTGCCTCGCCCTCGGCCTCGCTTCCCATCCCGCTCTGCGCCACCCCGCTCGCCTCGCCCCGGAGAGACCCGCATGAGCGCGCCGAACGACACCCGCCGCTCAAGCCTCGGCCTCCTCCCGGCGATCCTGGCCGGCCTGATCCTGCGTCGCACCGGCGCCGTGCCGGCCCGCGCCGCCGAGGCTTCAGGCTCCGAACCTCCGGCGCAGGACTGGGATTACGAGCACAGCGACGCCGCGGCCGGCAAGACCGCCTGGGTGATGCTCGGCCTCGCCGGCGCCGTGCTCCCCACCATCGGCGCGGTCCTGCTTCTCGACCACGTCGTCCTCGGCCACCAGCGCCGCGCCCTGCCCCCGCTCACCCCCCAGCAGATCGTGGCGATCCGGCCGCCGCCCCCGAACCTGCAGCCCGATCCCTATGCGGATATCGACGCGAAGGAGGCGGACGAAGCCGGCCGCCTGTCCGGCTACGCCTATCTCGACGCGTCCCGCACCCGTGCCCGCATCCCGATCGACCGGGCCATGGCGCTGATGGCCGGCCGGTCCTTCGACCCGGAACCCCCGCGGGTCCCGGCGCCATGAAGGCCCAATCCGCCCTCGCGCTCTGGCCCCCGGCCGCCTCGGCCACGGCGGTCGAGACCGACCACATCATCCTCGGCTTCACGGTGCTGACCCTGCTCCTCACGGTGCCGGTCTTCCTCGCCATCACGTATTTCGCCCTGCGCTACCGGGCCGGCGAGCAGGTCGACCGCAGCACCGACGAGCGCCGCAGTTTCCTGATCGAGATCAGCTGGATGCTGATCCCCTACGGGCTGACGCTGATCTTCTTCGGCTGGGGCGCCAAGCTCTTCATCGAGTCCCGCCATCCGCCGCCGGGGGCCATGGTGGTGGAGGCGGTGGGCCGCCAATGGATGTGGAAGTTCCAGCATCCGACCGGCCAGTCCGAGATCAACGACCTGCACCTGCCGATCGACCAGCCGGTCCGCATCCGCATCACCAGCCAGGACGTGATCCACGCCCTCTACCTGCCGGCCCTGCGCCTGCAGATCGCCGCCCTGCCCGACCGGACGACGGAGATCTGGTTCAAGGCGGACCGCACCGGGACCTATCGGCTCTACTGCTCGGAATATTGCGGCACCGACCACTCGGTCATGGACGGCAACCTGACCCTGATGACCCAGGCCGAGTACCAGCACTGGCTCACCCATGCGGGCGCGCAGCAATCGAACGTGGCAGCGGGCCGCGTCCTGTACGAGTCCTATGGCTGCGCCGGCTGCCACGACGGCGCGGTCGCGGGTGTGAAGGCGCCGTCCCTCGCCGGCCTCTACGGCCGCCCGGTCCACCTCGCCGATGGCCGCACCCTCACGGCGGATGAGGACTACATCCGGGCCAAGATCCTCAACCCCAACGCCAACCGGCTCGCCGGCGGCGGCAAGCAGGTGATGCCGAGCTTTCGCGGGGTGATCCCGGCCGACGACCTCGACCGTCTCGTCGGCTACCTCAGATCCTATGATCGCGTCGCCGAAGGCATGCCCCAGGAAACGTCTCGAGGAACCCCCCGATGAGCAGCGCCGGAACCCTGCACGGCGACGCCGCCGCGCGCGATCCCCACATCCCGGCGCCGACCCTGGACCGGCCGGAGGATTATCTCCACGCCGAATCGACCCTGCGCTCGTGGTTCTTCACCACCGACCACAAGCGCATCGCGCTCCTGTATCTGGCCAGCATCACCGCCTTCTTCGTCATCGGCGCGGTGGCGGCCGGCTTCGTGCGCCTCGCCCTCGTCGTGCCGAACGGCGCGATCATGACCAACGACACCTACAACAAGGCCTTCACCATCCACGGGGTGGTGATGGTGTGGTTCTTCCTCATTCCGTCGATTCCGAACACCTTCGGCAACTTCCTGATCCCGCTGATGATCGGGGCCAAGGACCTCGCCTTCCCGCGGCTCAACCTGGCGAGCTGGTACGTCTTCATGGCCGGCGCCCTGTTCACCCTGGTCTCGGTGGTGCTGGGCGGGGTCGATACCGGCTGGACCTTCTACGCGCCGCTCTCCACCGCCTTCTCGAACACCTGGGTGCTGCCCGCGCTCATCGGCGTCACCATCGTGGGGTTCTCCTCGATCCTGACGGGGCTCAACTTCGTCGTCACCATCCACACCATGCGGGCGCCCGGCATGACCTGGTTCCGCCTGCCGATCTTCGTCTGGACCCACTACGCCACCAGCCTGATCTTCCTGTTGGCGACCCCCGTCATCACCATTGCGCTGATCCTGCTCATCGCCGAGCGGGCCTTCCACGTGGGTGTGTTCGACCCGGCCTATGGCGGTGACCCGGTGCTGTTCCAGCACCTGTTCTGGTTCTATTCGCACCCGGCGGTCTACATCATGGTCCTGCCCGGGATGGGGGTCATCTCCGAGATCGTGCCGGCCTTCGCCCAGAAGAAGCTCTTCGGCTACCGCTTCGTCGCCTACGCGGCGATCGGGCTCGCCTCCGTGACGTTCTTCGTCTGGGGCCACCACATGTTCGTCAACGGGCAGAGCGACCTCGCCTCGCTGGCCTTCTCGGCCCTGTCCTTCGCGGTGGCGGTGCCCTCGGCGGTCAAGGTCTACAACTGGACCGCCACCATCCACAAAGGCCGCCTGCGCCTCGATACCCCGATGCTGTACGCCATTGGCTATATCGGCCTGTTCGTGCTCGGCGGGTTGACGGGGCTCTACCTCGCGACGCTGGCCATCAACCAGCACGTCCACGCCACCTACTTCGTGGTGGCGCATTTCCACTACATCATGGTCGGCGGCACGGTGCTGGCTTTCCTCGGCGGGCTGCACTTCTGGTGGCCGAAGATCACCGGGCGGATGTACAGCGAGCCCTGGGGCCGGATCTCGGCGCTGTTCATCTTCCTTGGCTTCAACGTCACCTTCTTCCCGCAATTCATCCTCGGCTATCTCGGCATGCCGCGGCGCTACGCGACCTACCCGCCGGAATTCCAGCTCCTCAACGTGCTGTCCTCGGCGGGCTCGACCATCCTGGCGGCGGGCTACCTCTTCCCGATGGTCTACCTCGTCTATGCCCTGTGGTTCGGGCGCAGGGCACCCGGCAATCCCTGGGACGCCAAGGGGCTCGAATGGGAGACGACCTCCCCGCCCCCGCCGCACAACTTTTCGCAGCCGCCGCAGGTGCCGGAGGTGCCCTACGACTACCCGATCCAGGCGCAGGAGACCGGGAGGCAGCACACATGAGCGCTGATTGCATCGGTGCCGACCCGGTCGGCGTGACGCGTGCCGAGCACTTCGCCGCGGTGGCTCAGCAGCGTCATGCCGCCACCCTCGGCATGTGGGCCTGGCTGCTCACCGAACTCCTGCTCTTCTCGGGCCTGTTCCTCACGGCGCTGATCCTGCGCCTGCTCCATCCCGAGGCCGTGCAGGCGGCGGCCGGGCACCTCAAGTTCTGGATCGGGGCGGTCAACACGGTGGTGCTGCTCTGTTCCAGCCTGACCATGTCGGCCGCGATCGAACTCTCGCGTCTCGGCTTGCAGCGGCTGATGGTCGGCTGCCTCCTCGCCACCGCCAGCCTCGGCCTGCTGTTCCTGGTTCTGAAGGGCTACGAGTATGTCGCCGATTACGAGGAGCACATGATGCCCTTCCTGGCCCGCCGGCCCTATGCGCTGGCCGAACAGCCGGCGACGCGGCTCTTCGTCAATCTCTATTACGTGGCGACCGCACTGCACGCGGTCCATCTCGTCACCGGCATCGCCATCCTGCTCGGACTCACCTGGAAGGCCTCGCGTCCCGGATTCCTGCTGCGGCACCAGAACTGGATCGAGGTCTACGGCCTGTACTGGCACTTCATCGACCTGATCTGGATCATCGCCTTCCCGGTGCTCTACGTGGTCAACCGGTAGGAAGACGGCGATGCGCAACCCCTTTCACGCTCTCGGTCCCCAGGCTCTCGGTCCCCAGGATCGCGCCCTCCTGTGGAGCCGCCTGCGCAGGCCGGCCCGCACCTTCCTGGCGCTCCTGGCCCTGCTCGCCGTGAACGTGACGCTCGGGGCCACGCGGCCCTTCGCCCAGGCCTGGATCGTCGAACTCGCGGTGGTCGCCGTGATGGCGGCGATCATCATCCTGGTGTCGATGGAGGTCCGCCACGAGGCGCCCCTGGTCCGGCTCTTCGCCGGGGTCGGCTTCTTCTGGGTCGCGATTCTGTTCGGGATGACGCTGACCGATTACCTCGCGCGCTGAAGCGCGCCACCGGAGGAGATCGCGTCCCTATGACAAAGGCGGGGCTCGCGCCCCGCCTTTGTCAGCTCAGGTGTTGCGCGGCCCTCAATAGGCCGGGCCGCCCGAGGTGGTGCCGTAATTGGCGGTCGGCTTGTTGTTCTGCTCGGCGTTGCCGGCCTTGGCCGAGTCGTCGGCGCGGCGGCCGAGCGAGCCGGTGGTCACGTCATCGAAGGCGCCGACGACGCGGCTGCCGGGCGCGGCGGCGGCGGGGATGCCGGCCGGGGCGTTGTAGCTCTGCGCGAGGGCGGATGTGGCGGGGGCGCCGAGGGTCAGGACGAGGGCGACGGCGGCGGAAGCAAGGCGGGTGTTCATAGCTCTAGTATCCAGATGTACAGGTCCGGTCTCCGTCAAACGATCCTGGATCAAGCTCAGGATGTCCGGGGGCCGTTCTTCTTGGTACAGTCTCGATATAGGCCGGGCTTTTCGAGGACAGCGTGCGCTGCAGCACCCGTTGCATGTGCCGGGCGCATTTCTGCCCTCGCTCTTGCCGTTCTTCATGCGCCTGACGCATCACGCGTCGGAGTGGGCGTCCGAGTGAGCGTCGATGTAGTGGCGCAGGGCGCTGGCGGCATTGAGCATGTGAGCGCGCATGCGCCGGGCCGCCGCCTCGCCGTCGCCCTCCGCGATCGCCGCCAGGATCGCTCCGTGCTCCTCGCGCGAGCCGCGGATGCGGTCGCCGTGGCGCAGCTGCGTCCGGCGGAAGCCCGACAGGCGGGTGCGGAGCGCCAACGCCTGCTCCTTCAGGAAGCCGTTATGCGTCGCGCCGTAGAGCGCCTCGTGGAAGCTGCGGTTCAGGCTGTCGTAGGCGTCGACATCGCCGGCCGCCACCATGGCACCGGAGAGCGCGTGCAGGTCCATCAGGTGGCTCCGCTCCAGCGGCGTCATCCGGTAGGTGGCGAGCCGCACGCACATCGCCTCGAACTCGGCGGTGGTCTCGAACATGTCCATGATCCGCTCGGGCGTCATGCGCGTGACCACGGCGCCCCGGCGGGGGCGCAGCTCGACCAGCCCGTTGAACGCCAGCTGCCGAAGCGCCTCTCGCACGGGGGTGCGCGAAGCGCCGAAGCGGTCGGCCAGATCCTGCTCGTCGAGGGCGGTGCCGGCAGCCAGACGACCGGCCGCGATCTCGTCGGTGAGCGCGTTGCGGATCTGGTCCGACAGGAGTCCGCGTTCCGTTCCGTGTTCGTCCATCGGGTCGCCTCGCGGAGGCCGGGCGGTGCCCGACTGCGTATACGGAGGAGCCGCTATAGCACGTCAGATGACGTCACGAAGTCGTTTTCCTCTGGTTTGGGATATCGATGGCCGGAATTCGCGTTATCATGTATACGAAGCGGGTTAGAGTTCGGGAGCCGATCCGATGAGCCAGTGGCAGAAGGAGCGCGACATCCGCGAGGCGCGCCTGGAACGGGCACGGCCGCACGCGGATGGCAAGGTCGTGCCGGCGTCCCGGGTCGTCGACCTCCTCGAGGCGATCCTCCAGCCGGGCGACCGGGTCTGCCTGGAGGGCGACAACCAGAAGCAGGCCGATTGCCTCGCCCGCGGCCTGTCCGCCTGCGATCCGGCCCGCGTCCACGACCTGCACATGGTGCAGTCCGGCATCGTGCTGCCCGAGCATCTCGATGTTTTCGAACAGGGGATCGCGAAGCGGCTCGACTATTCGTATTCCGGCCCCCAGGGCGCCCGCATCGCCAAGATGCTGTATGGCGGCCAGATCGAACTCGGGGCGGTGCACACCTACCTCGAACTGTTCGCGCGCTACTTCGTCGACCTCACGCCGAACGTGGCCCTGATCGCGGGCGTTTCGGCCGACCGGGACGGCAACCTCTATACCGGCCCCAACACCGAGGACACGCCCACCGTGGTGGAGGCGACCGCCTTCAAGAACGGCGTGGTGGTGGCGCAGGTGAACGACATCGTCGACCGGGTGCCGCGCGTCGACATCCCGGGTGATCGGGTCGACTTCGTGGTGGAGGCCGACACGCCGTTCTACGTCGAGCCGCTCTTCACCCGCGACCCGGCGGCGGTGACCGAGACGCAGATCCTGATGGCCATGATGGCGATCAAGGGCATCTATGCCGCGTACGGCATCCGCCGCCTCAACCACGGCATCGGCTTCGGCACAGCGGCCATCGAATTGCTGCTGCCCACCTACGGCGAACGCCTCGGCCTGAAGGGTCGGATCGCGACCCACTGGGCGCTCAACCCGCATCCGAGCCTGATCCCGGCCATCGAATCCGGCTGGGTGAAGCAGATCCACTGCTTCGGGTCCGAAGTGGGCATGGACAATTACATCCGTGCCCGGCCGGACGTGTTCTTCACCGGCTCCGACGGCTCTCTCCGGTCGAACCGCGCCTTCTGCCAGACGGCGGGGCTCTATGCCTGCGACCTCTTCATCGGCTCGACCCTGCAGATCGATCTCCAGGGCCATTCCTCCACCGTGACCACCAACCGAGTGGCGGGCTTCGGCGGTGCGCCGAACATGGGCTCGGACCCGCACGGCCGGCGCCATCCCTCCGACACCTGGATGAAGGCGGGTCGCGAGGCCGGCGGCACCGGTGATCCGGCCCTGCGGCGCGGACGCAAGCTCGTGGTGCAACTCGTCGAAACCTTCGGCGACAAGCTGGTGCCGGCCTTCGTGGAGCGTCTCGACGCCCTGGAACTGGCCAGAAAGCTCAACCTCGAACTCGCCCCCGTGATGGTCTACGCCGACGATGTCACCCACATCGTTACCGAGGAGGGCATCGCCAACCTGCTGCTGTGCCGGACCCTCGACGAGCGCGAGCAGGCGATCCGCGGGGTCGCCGGCTACACCGATGTGGGCCGGGGCCGCGATCACGCGATGGTCGAGGCGTTGCGCGCGCGAAAGATCATCCAGCGGCCGGAAGACCTCGGCATCGAGCCCCTCGACGCCGACCGCTCGCTGCTCGCGGCGCGCTCGATCAAGGACCTCGTGCACTGGTCGGGCGGTCTCTACGAGCCCCCGGCCAAGTTCCGGAACTGGTGAGGAGGGTTCGCCGATGGAGAAACTGAGCTTCCGCCACGCCACCCGTACGGCGCTCCCCGGCACCCGGGCCAGCGCGATCACCGGGGTCGTCGCCTCCGGCAACCTCGAAGTGCTGCTGGAGCGCAATCTCGCGCCCGATGCCTGCCGCGTCGAGATCGACACCGCGATCGCCGGTTACGGGGCGGTCTGGGCCGCCGTGGTGGCGGATTTCGTGGCGCGCCGGCAGCCCGGCGGGCTCACCATCACCATCAACGACGGGGGCGCGCGCCCCGACACCGTGTCCCTGCGCCTCGCCCAGGGCGCGCGCCTGATGGAGATGCCGTGATGGATTTCAAACCCGTCTCTCTCTCCACCTCTCCGCTCGACCAGAGCTGGTACGAGGCCAGCGCCCGCGCCCGCCTCGCGGGTCTCCTCGACGCGGACACGTTCCAGGAATTCATCGGCCCCGAGCAGCGGATGATGAGCCCGCACCTGCCGCTGTTCGACCTGCCGCGCGCCTTCGACGACGGGATGATCGTCGGGCGCGGCTTGCTCGAAGAGCGACCCGTGCTGATCGCCGCCCAGGAGGGCCGCTTCATGGGAGGCGCCTTCGGCGAGATCCACGGCGCCAAGCTCGTCGGCCTGCTGCGGGCGGCGCTGGCCGTGAAGCCGGCCGCCGTGCTGATCCTGTTCGATACCGGCGGCGTGCGCCTGCAGGAAGCCAATGCCGGCGAGACCGCCATCGCGGAGATCATGCGGGCGATCACGCAGGTCCGTACCGCCGGCATCCCGGTGATCGGGCTGATCGGCGGCCGGGCCGGCTGCTACGGTGGCGGCGGGCTCATCGCCGGCACCTGCGCGCGCCTCGTCATCTCCGAGGGCGGGCGCCTCAGCGTCTCCGGTCCCGAGGTGATCGAGACCAACCGGGGGGCGGAGGAATTCGATTCCCGCGACCGGGCGCTGGTGTGGCGCACCATGGGCGGCAAGCACCGGCGTCTCATCGGCGCCGCCGACGCCTTCGTCGACGACACCATCGGGGCGTTCCGCAAGGCCGTCCTGGCGGCGATCCCGGCAGCCCCCTCCTTCGACCTCGCCACGCTCGAAGCCGAGCAGGCCCGCCTGGAAGCCCGCCTCGACCGCTTCGGTGATGCCCGGGACGCCACCGAGATCTGGGGCGGCCTCGGCATCGCCGACCCCGCCGCCGTGCCGGGCCTGACCACCGAGGGCTTCGACGCCCTGCTCGCCCGCCTGCCGGAGGAGCCGCACCATGCCCGATAAGATGGCCCTCGAGGCGATCCTCGCCGCGCTCTTTCCCGCGGGCCACGCCGTCACGGTGTCGGACGGTCTGATCACCGGGGATGGTCCTCTCGGGGCCGGCCGGATCGCCGTGGTCGGCATCGACGGGAACACGGCCCTCGGGATCGAGGGCGCCTGCCACCTGGCGGGGCGCGTCCTCGACGTGGTGCGGGCCGGCGGCGAGACGCCGATCCTCGTCCTGATCGATTCCGACAGCCAGCGCATGAGCCGGCGCGACGAACTGCTCGGCCTCAACGAGTATCTCGCCCATCTGGCCAAGGCGCTGCTGCTGGCCGACGCGCAAGGCCATCCGACCATCGGCCTGCTCTACGGCCACAGCGCGGCCGGCGCCTTCATCGCCACCGCGCTCGCCACCCGCGTGCTCGTGGCCCTGCCCGGCGCCCATCCGAGCGTGATGGATCTGCCCTCGGTGGCCCGCGTCACCAAGCTGCCCCTGGAGAAGCTGGAAGAGATGGCTCGCGCTACGCCGGTCTTCGCCCCCGGCCTCGACAACATGGTCCAGACCGGTGCCGTGCAGGCGGTTCTCGATCCCACACGGCCCCTCGGTCCCCAGGTCGCCGCGCTGATCGCGCAGGGGGCTGCAGCCGACATCCGCGATACCCGCGACGCCCTCGGTTGTGAGCGGGGCGGCCGTCCGCTGGCCCACGACATCGCCGCCCGGGTGGTGCGCGAGGCGCAGGGTGCGTGATCCTGTGTCGCCCCTGTCGCCTCTGTCGCCCCTCGCGCGCCACGACCTTCTCACCGTGACGCCCGGCGCCTGGAGCCGAGTGCTGGCGGGACGGCCGGACCTCGCGGAGATTCCCCATCTCGCCGGCTGGGCGGAACGCGGCTGGCCCGTCATCGCCCGGCGCCGCGGGCCCGGCGAGGATGCCGGCCTCGTCGCCGCCGGCCTGCCGCTGCCGCCCGCCCTCGGCAAGCGCCGCATCGGCCTCGCCCTCGATCCGGGCTCCGTCACGCCCCGCCCAGGCCTGACCCTGACCGAGGCCGGCGGGGCCGCCCCCGCCGCCTGGCACCCGACCATCGCGGCCCTCGTCGCGCACGGGGCGGCCCATGGCTGCGTGCCGCGCGTGTTCGGCGGCCTGCTCTGGCAGGCGCTGACCGGCCTGCCCTATCTCTCGGACACCTCGGACCTCGACCTGCTCTGGCCCGACTCCCTCGATCGCGCCTTCCTCGACGGTCTGGCGCGCATCGCGGGACCGGCGCCGATGCGCCTCGACGGCGAGATCTGTCTACCGGACGGTTGCGCCGTGAACTGGCGCGAACTGCACGCGGCCGGACCCGACGAGGCGGTCCTCGTCAAGGGCCTGCTGCGCCTGGAGCTTCGGCCCGTCGCGACACTCCGCGCCGCCCTGTCCCCGGCAGCTTGAGCGATGCCGTCCGCCTCCGCACCTGCGATCCAGGGAGCTGCCATCCCGTCCGCGACGCCCGACCCGGCGCGACCCCGCGGCCTGTCGCGGCGGATCGCCCGCCTCGCCACCGCATGCCTGCACCGCGAGCTCGCCACCTATCCCAAGCCCGGTCTCGTCAGCCACGTGGACAGCGGCAGCCATTCCGACATGGACGCGGGCCGCTTCCGGGCGAGTGCCGATGCCCTGGAGCCCTTCTTCGCGGAGCTCGCCGAGGCCGGCGCGGCGGGGGCCGAGATGGCGCATCTGCGCCGGATCGGCCTCGCGGCGGAGGCGGCGATGCGGGCGGCCACCGGGGGCGTGAACACCCACCGGGGCGCCATTTTCGGCCTCGGCCTCCTCAGTGCCGCGGCCGGCGCCTCAGGGATGCGCCCGGCGGCCGGGAGCCTCGGCGCCCATGTCCGCGCGCGCCACGCGGACGCGATCCTCGACGGCCCCGAACTGCTGCACGCGCCGGGCGCGCGGGCGCGGCGCCGACACGGCGTCGGGGGCGCGCCGGCCGAGGCGGCGGCCGGGTTCCCGAGCCTCTACGGCACCGGGCTGCCGGCCCTGCGCCGGGCCCGCGCTCTTCGCCCCGATGCGCCCGAGGCCGCGCGGGTGGAGGCCTGCCTCGCCCTCGTCGCCTGCCTGGAGGACACCAACCTGCTGCATCGCGGCGGCCCCGAAGGGTATGCTTTCGCGCGGGCGGAAGCCGCCCGCTTCATCGCCGCGGGCGGTATCGCGCCGGACGACTGGTTTTCGCGGGCGGAGGCGCTGCACCGGGCCTTCGTCGCCCGCCGCCTCAGCCCCGGCGGGGCCGCCGACCTTCTCGCCATGACCCTGTTCGTCGACGCCTGGGAGCGACCATGATCGTCGCGCCGTCATGACCCTCGCGATCCTGCTGTCCGGCCAGGGCGGCCAGCATTCGGGAATGTTCGACCTCACCGCCGATCGGCCGGAGGCGCAAGGCATCTTCGCGGCGGCGACCCCGCTCCTCGGCCAGGACCCGCGCAACCTCGTGCGCACGGGCGCGGACCTCCACGCCAACCGCACCGGGCAGATCCTGTGCTGCGTCGCCGGTCTCGCCGCCTGGACCCTGGTGCAAGCCGCCCAAGCCTCGCAAGCCGCGAGACCCGCGCGCGTCGTGGTGGCCGGCTACAGCATCGGTGATCTCGCGGCCTTCGGCTGCGCCGGCCTGTTCGCGCCCGAGACGGTGCTGGACCTCGCCGCCGCCCGCGCCGAGGCGATGGATGCGGTGGCGGGTCCGGATTCCGGCCGCGGCATTCCTTACGGCCTCGCGGGCCTGCGCGGCCTGCCCGCCGAGCGGTGTTTCGCGATGGCGGGGGAGCATGGGTGCCACCCGGCGATCCGCAACGCCGTCGACAGCGTGGTGGTGGGCGGTCCCGTCGAGGCCCTCGACAGGCTCTGCGCGGCCGCGCTCGCAGCCGGCGCCGCGCGGGCGGTGCGCCTGCCCGTCCATATCCCCTCCCACACGCCGCTCCTGGCCGAGGCCTCGGCCCGCTTCGCCGAACGGCTGGCCGAAGCGCCCCTGGCGACGCCCCCGCGTCCGGCCCCGCGCCTCCTCAGCGGCCTCGACGGGGCGGCGGTGTTCCGGCCGGAGGTGGGCTTGGCCAAGCTCGCCGCGCAGCTCTCGCAGACCCTGGACTGGGCCGCCTGCCTGGAGAGCATCGGCGAGTTCGGCGCGGACCACGTTCTCGAGCTCGGTCCCGGCCACGCCCTCGCCACCATGGCCCGGGCGGCCCTGCCCGACGCGCGGGTTCATGCATTGGAGGATTTTCGGAGGTCCGCCGGTGTGATTCAATGGATCGAGGACGGGGCCTGAACCCCGACGGAGTGAAACGCACACGATGCAGTATCGCAATCTCGGCCGTTCGGGCCTCAAGGTCTCGCCGCTCTGTCTCGGCACCATGATGTTCGGCGGCCCCACCGACGAGGCCACCGCCGGCCGCATCATCGACAGCGCCCGGAGCGCCGGGATCAACTTTCTCGACACGGCGGACGTCTACAACGAGGGCCGCTCCGAGGAGGTGGTGGGCCGGGCGATCGCCCGGGACCGCGAGGCCTGGGTGCTGGCCACCAAGGTCGCCAACCCGATGGGGCCGGGCGTCAACGACCGGGGCCTGTCCCGCGCCCACGTGCTGCGCGCCGCCGAGGCCAGCCTCCGGCGGCTCGGCACCGACGTCATCGACATCTACTACCTCCACAAGGAGGACCACACGACGCCGTTGGCTGAGACCATCGGCGCCATCGCGCAGCTCGTGCGCCAGGGCAAGATCCGCTACTTCGGCGTCTCGAACTACCGGGCTTGGCGCGTCGCCGAGATCTGCCGCCTGTGCGACGATCTCGGCATCGACCGTCCGGTGGTGAGCCAGCCCTACTACAACGCCCTGAACCGGATGCCGGAGACCGAGCACCTGCCGGCCTGCGCCCATTACGGCCTCGGCGTGGTGCCGTACTCGCCGCTCGCCCGCGGTGTGCTGACCGCGAAGTACGATCCCGATGCCCCGCCCCCCGAAGGCACCCGCGCGGGGCGCCAGGACACCCGCATGATGCAGACGGAGTGGCGCCCGGAATCCCTGGTGATCGCCCGCACGTTCCAGGCCCACGCGGCCGCGCGCGGGCTGACGGCGGGGCAGTTCGCGGTGAACTGGGTGCTGGCCAACCGCACCGTCACCTCGGTCATCGCCGGGCCGCGCACGGAGGCGCAGTGGGACGAGTATCTGGGCGCTCTCGGCTACACCTTCACGGACGAGGACGAGGCGCTGGTCGACGCCCACGTCGTCACCGGCCACCCCTCGACCCCGGGCTACAACGATCCGGCCTATCCGATCGAGGGGCGCGTACGGGGGTAAAACGCCATTGTGCGGGGGAGGGAGACGCGTTCAGCCTGCTTACCCCCGCGTCTCGGCCAGGTGCAACTCCACCAGCGCGTCGAAGCTGGCGTCACCCTTGAAGCCCAGTTCCAGGGCGCGGCGGGTATCGAAGGCCTCCGGCCAGGTCTCCACGATCGCCTGGATGGCCGGATTCGGTTCACGCCGGATCAGCGCCACCGCCGGATCACCGCCCACGCGGCGCAGGGCCTCGATCTCGTCGGCCACCGTCGCCGAGATCCCCGGCATGGTCAGGCTGCGGCGCAGGCCGAGGGGACCAAGGTCGATGCGGGCGGCGTGCAGAAGGTATTCGGTGGCCGAGCGTGGACTGGCGAACCAGTGGCGCACGCTGTCGGGCACCGGCAGGATCGCCTCCTGGCCGGCCAGCGGCTCGCGGATGATCCCGGAGAAGAACCCGGAGGCCGCCTTGTTCGGCTTGCCCGGCCGTACGCAGATGGTGGGCAGGCGCAAGCCGATGCCGTCGAGGAAGCCGCGCCGGGTGTAATCGGCGAGCAGCAACTCGCCCATCGCCTTCTGGGTGCCGTAGGAGGTGGCCGGTGTCAGGATCATGTCGTCCGGGATCACGCCCGGAAGCGGCGGCCCGAACACCGCCAGCGATGAGGTGAAGACCACGCGGGGCCGGTAGCCCTCCGCCCCGTGGGCCTGCCGGATCGCGTCGAGAAGCAGGCGCGTGGCGTCGAGATTGACCCGGTAGCCCTTCTCCAGGTCGGCCTCCGCCTCGCCCGACACGATCGCCGCGAGGTGGAAGATCACGTCCGGCCGGCCCGCGATGGCGGCCTCCGCCGCGCCCGGGCTCGCGAGGTCGGCGGCGGCCGTGGCGACAGGGCCGGTGAAGCCCATCGGCGGCGTCGGCTCCACCACGTCCACCAGGGTGAGGGCGCGGGCATCGCCCTGCGCGGCGAGGGCGTCGGTGAGGCGTCGGCCGATCATGCCGGCGGCGCCGAGGATCAGAGCGTGCATGGGGCGTCCTTTCGGGCTCAGCGCATCAGGTCGAGGGCGCGGGAGAAGAAGTCGCGGCCGCCGAAATTGCCGGACTTGAGAGCGAGCAGCATGGGATCGCCGAGGCCGGCTGCCCCTTGCCCCATCGTCCGGAGCACCGGCACCCCGGCGGCGATCTCGGGACCGAGGCGGAAGGCCTTCAGCCCGAGCGTGTCGACGACCGCGCCGGAGGTCTCGCCGCCCGCCACCACGAGGCGGCGCACACCGCGCGCCACCAGGTCCCCGGCGATGCGGGCCAAAGCGGCCTCGATGGCATGGCCGACCCGGTCGCCACCGTGGCGGGCCTGGAGGGCGCGCACGGTCTCGGGCTCGGCGCTGCTGGCGATGAGAACGGGGCCGGCGCCGACATGATCGCCGGCCCAGGCCACGGCGGCCTCGATCTCGGCCTCACCCGCGGCGAGCAGGCGCTCGGGGTCGAGGCGCCGCACCGGCATCACGGCTTGCGCCGCCGCGATCTGTCCGAGCGTCGCCTGCGAGCAGCTTCCGGCGAGGCAGGCGGCCAGGCCCCCAACGGGCGCGCCGAGATCCGAGGCGCTGTCCGGCGCCGCCGCCCGGCCGGCCGCCACGAGCGCGCGGGCGAGGCCGAGGCCGAGGCCCGAGGCGCCCACCGAGATGCGATGGCCGAGCGCCGCCACCCCGAGGATTTCGAGATCGGTCTCCCTCACGGCGTCCGCGATGGCCGCGCCCACGCCGCCGGCGGCGAGCGCGTCGAGGCGCGCGGCGACGGCGTCCGGCCCCTTCGCCACAGTGGCGAAATCCACGAGGCCCACGGGCGCCGCGCTCTGGCGGGCCAGCACCCGCACGAGGTTGGCGTCGCGCATCGGGTTGAGGGGATGGTCCTTGAGCGGGCTCTCGTTCAGCGGCACGGCGCCGACGAACAGGTTGCCCTGGTAGACGGTGCGCCCGGTCTCCGGGAAGGCGGGCGTGACGAGGGCGATGGCCTCGCCCGCATCGCCCCGCAGGGCGTCCAGGACGGGACCGATATTGCCCTGATCGGTCGAATCGAAGGTCGAGCAGATCTTGAACAGGACATGGGCGGCGCCCCGGCCACGCAGCCAGGCCTCGGCCGCGCGGGAGCGCGCCACCGCGTCCGCAGCCGGGATGGAGCGGCTCTTGAGGGCCACCACCACGGCATCGACCCCGGCCAGATCGAGGTCGTCGGCCGGGATGCCGATGGTCTGCACGGTGCGCAGGCCGGCCTGGGTCAGCGTGTTGGCGAGGTCCGAGGCGCCGGTATAGTCGTCGGCCACCGATCCGAGGGCGAGGCTCATCGGGTGGCCTCCCGGATTTGCGCCTGCTGTCCCTGCGACGCGCGGTAGGGCTCGAACCAGCCGAGGCCCTCCCCCGTGCCGCCGGCCGGGTTGTACTCGCAGCCGACGAAGCCCGCATAGCCGAGGCGGTCGAGCTCGGCGAAGAGGAAGGCGTCGTTCATCTCGCCGGTGCCGGGCTCGTGCCGGGTGGGCACGCTCGCGGTCTGGACGTGCCCGACCATCGGCATCAGGGTCCGCAGGCGGGTGGTCACGTCCCCGTGCAGAATCTGGCAATGGTAGAGGTCGAACTGCAGCTTCAGGTTCGGCAGGGCGAGGTCCTCGATCAGGCGGGCGGCCATGGCGAAGTCGTTGAGGAAGTAGCCCGGCATGTTGCGGGCGTTGATCGGCTCGAGCACGAGGTCGAGCCCTTCGCGACCCACCCGCTCGGCGGTCCAGGCCACGGCCCGGCGATAGGCCGCCTGCGCCGCCGGATCCTGCGCATCCGCCATGCCGGCCATGAGGTGGAGCCGGGCCACGCCGGTGGCCTTCGCGTAAGTCAGGCCGGTCTCGACGCCCGCCTGCACCTCCGCGAACCGGTCCGGCAGGGCGGCGAGGCCGCGCTCGCCCGCCGCCCAATCGCCCGGCGGCAGGTTGAACAGGGCCTGGGTAAGGCCGTACTGCGCCAGGCGCTCGGCGATGGCCTCGGGCGGATGGTCGTAGGGGAACAGGAATTCGACGGCGGTGAAGCCCGCTTCCCGGGCCGCCGCGAAGCGGTCGAGGAAGGGGCGTTCGGTGAACATCAGGGTGAGGTTGGCGGCAAAACGCGGCATCGGCTGTTCTCCCTTCAGGCCTTGGGCGACGGCAGGGTGACGCCGGCCACCTGGGCGTAGAGGCGGGCCACCGAGGCGTCGTCGTCCCGGCCCATGCCGGAGCCCGACGCCATCAGGAACATCTGCAGGGCGGCGGCCGCCACCGGCACGGGGTACTTTTCCGCCCGCGCCATGTCCTGCACGATGCCCAGATCCTTGACGAAGATGTCGACCGCGCTTCTCGGGCTGTAATCGCCGTCGAGCACGTGCGGCATGCGGTTCTCGAACATCCAGGAATTGCCGGCGGAGGCCGTGATCACCTCGTAGACCTTGCGCAGGTCGAGCCCCTGCTTGGCGGCAAAGCTCATGGCCTCGCTGGCGGCCGCGATGTGCACGCCCGCGAGCAGCTGGTTGATCATCTTGAAGGCGGCCCCCTGCCCGGCCGCGTCGCCGAGCGCGTAGAGCTTGCCGGCCATCGCCTCCAGGGCCGGTCGGGCGGCATCGAAGGCCGCCGTGCTGCCGGAGGCCAGGAAGGTGAGTTCGCCGTCCGCCGCCCGGACCGCGCCGCCGCTCATCGGGGCGTCGAGATAGTGCCGTCTGGTCTCCTCCAGCCGGGCCGCGAGGCGACGGGCGATGGCCGGGTCCATGGTGGCGGAGGAGACGAACACGGCGCCCTCGGGCATGGTCTCGGCAGCCCCGTCCGGCCCGAACAGCACCGCTTCGGTCTGGGCGGCGTTGACCACGACGCAGACCACCACGTCGGCCCCCGCCGCCGCCGCCGCCGGGTTCGCCGCCGCCTGTCCCCCGCTCTCGGCGAAGCGCGCGACCGCTTCCGCGTTCACGTCGCAGGCGGTGACCTGGAAGCCGGCCCGGAGGAGCGAACCGGCCATGCCGGCGCCCATGGAGCCGAGGCCGATCACGGCTACGCAGCGGTTCTGGGTGTTCGTGCTCATGGAGGGACCTGTCGGATGGAATTTCGAAATCAGGGGAAGGCGGATCGAACGGATGCTCCTGCCACTCACCCCGTCATCCCGGGTTCTGCTGCGCAGCCCCGGAATCACGGTGTGGGTTTCGGATCCGTCCGGCTCAGCGATTGACCACGTGCTTCGGGGTGACGAACACGCAGACCGCGCCGATCACCAGCATCACGGCGAGCGCGTACATGCCGGCGGCGGTGCTGCCGGTGGAATCGCGCAGGGCCCCGATCACGTAGGGGCTGGCGAAGCCCGCGAGGTTGCCCACCGAGTTGATCAGCGCGATGCCGGCCGCCGCACCCGCGCCGCTGAGAAAGGCGGTGGGCAGGGACCAGAACAGCGGCGCGCAGGTGAGCACGCCGCCGGCCGCCACGGCCAGCGCCGCGATGGCCACGACCGTGCTGCCGGTGCTGGCCGCGACCACGAAGCCGACCGCGCCGCAGAGGGCCGGGACGATGAGGTGCCAGCGCCGCTCGCGCATCCGGTCGGCGCTGCGGCCGAGCAGGATCATGACGAAGACCGCGAACAGGAACGGGATCGCGCTGACGAGACCGATGTTGAGGTTGCCCTGGATGCCGGACGCCTTGACGATGGTGGGCATCCAGAAGGTCAGGCCGTATTGACCGGTGACGAAGGCGAAGTAGATCAGGCTCATGAACCAGATCCGGCCGTTGCGGAACACGGTGGCGATGGAATGCGGGCTCTGTTCCTTGCCGGCGCCGTCGGCGGCGATGTCGCGCTCGATGACCTGCTTCTCGGCGGCGTTCAGCCACTTGGCTTCCGAGGGGCGGTTGTCGAGATAGAAGAACACGGCGAGACCCACCAGCACCGCCGGCACCGCCTCGATCAGGAACATCCACTGCCAGCCGGACAGGCCGTGCGTGCCGTTGAACGTGTCCATGATCCAGCCGGAGAGCGGGTTGCCGAAGATGCCCGAGACCGGGATCGCCGACATGAACACCGCGATCACCCGGGCGCGGCGATGAGCCGGGAACCAGGTCGTCGTGTAGAGGATCACGCCCGGATAGAAGCCGGCCTCCGCGAGGCCGAGCAGGAAGCGCATGAGGTAGAACGAGGTCGCGGAGTTCACGAACATGAACCCGGCCGAGATGATGCCCCAGGTGATCATGATGCGGGCGATCCAGACCCGGGCGCCGACCCGGTGCAGGATGACGTTCGAGGGCACCTCGAACAGGAAGTAGCCGATGAAGAACAGGCCGGCGCCGAGGCCGTAGACCGTTTCGCTGAAGCCCAGCTCCTGGGACATCTGCAGCTTGGCAAAGCCCACGTTCACGCGGTCGAGATAGGCGACCACGTAGCAGAGCATCAAGAACGGCACGAGCCGCCAGAATACCTTCGCGTAGGTCTGCTCGACGAAATCCGACGAGGGCGCGCCGGCGCCGCGCGCGGATGCGCCCGGCATGGTCGAAGCCTTCGCCGTTGAAGCTTGCACGGTCATGTTTCCTCCTGCGGGCGCCCGCTTTGCGGATCACCGTTCTGGCGTTGCAGAATTTTATCGGTGCGCGACTCCTGTTGGCAGCGCTTGCATCTTGGATAACAGCGATTGGCAGCGCTGCCAATCTGATTGTTGCGGGTCGCTAACCTTGCTATGGCTCTGCCGTCCCTGCCCCGAGGATGAAGGTCGCCGATGAACGTGCATGAGCCCGAGCGCCGGCTCGTGACCCTGGCCGACGTCGCCCGCGCGGCCGGGGTCGGCGAGAGCACGGTCTCCCGCGTCCTGCGCAACCAGGGCTCGTTCTCGAAGCGCACCCAGGATCGGGTCGCGGAGGCGGTGGCGCGCCTCGGCTACGTGCCGAACCGCCTGGCCGGCATGCTGGCGGGCTCCGGTACCACGGCGGGCGCCAAGCTGGTCGGCATCATCATCCCGTCGCTCACCAACATCGTGTTCCCGGATCTCCTGCGCGGCGCCAACGCCGCCCTCGACCGCGACGGTTTCCAGAGCGTGATCGGGGTCTCGGACTACGACCCGAGCCGCGAGGAGGCGCTGATCGGCGCCCTGCTCTCCTGGCGCCCGGCCGGTCTCATCGTCACCGGCCTGGAGCACACGCCCGGTGCGGTCGCGCGCCTGCGGGCGAGCGGCATCCGTGTCGTCGAGATGATCGATACCGACGGCACCGGCCTCGACATCGTGGTGGGGTTCTCGAACCGGGCGGTGGGTTGCGACAGCGCCCGGCACCTGCTCGACCGGGGCTACCGCCGCATCGGCTATGTCGGGCACGACATCACGCGGGACCTGCGCGCGGCCAAGCGGTTGGCGGGGTTCTGCGAGACGCTGGTCCAGGCCGGCCATCCCCTGGTGGAGCGCGCGATCGCGTCGGGCCCCTCCTCGGCGGCGGCCGGGCGGGAGGCCCTGGGGCAACTCCTCGCCCGCCGGCCCGACCTCGACGCGGTCTACTTCTCCAACGACGACATGGCGCTCGGCGGCTACTTCCACTGCCTCGCCGAAGGCATCGCGGTGCCGGGGCGCCTCGCCCTGTTCGGTTTCAACGCCCTCGACATCGCCGCGGCGATGCCCCGGCCTCTCGCCACCATCCGCACCCCGCGCCTGGAGATCGGCGCGATGGCGGCCGAGCGCCTCGGAGCGGACGGCCCGCCGGAGGTGATCGATCTCGGCTATGAACTGATCCCCGGCGCCACCGCCTGAGATCGCCCCTCACGATCAAGGAACGCCATGAGCGAGAGAACATCGAGCGAGAGAACATCGAGCGAGACTACACCGAGCGAGTCCCGGCTTCGCGAACAGATCTGCCGGTTCGGCCGCTCGCTGTTCGAGCGCGGCCTGACGCCGGGCTCGTCGGGCAACATCTCACTCCGCCTCGACGACGGCGGCTGGCTGGTGACGCCCACCAACGCCTCGCTGGGCTTCCTCGATCCGGCCACGATCTCGCGCCTGGACGCGACGGGCGCCCTGGTCTCGGGCCACGCGCCCACGAAGGAGATTCCGCTTCACGCGGCGCTCTACGACAGCCGCACGGAGGCGCGCGCCATCGTCCACCTGCACTCGACCCACGCGGTCGCGGTTTCGATGCTGCCGGAGATCGACCCGAAGGCGGTGCTGCCCCCGCTGACGCCCTATTACCTGATGCGGGCCGGCGCCACGGCCCTGGTGCCGTATTACCGACCCGGCGATCCGGCGGTGGCGGACGCGATCCGGGGGCTCGCCGGCCGCTACGCCTCGGTGCTGCTGGCCAATCACGGCCCGGTGGTGGCCGGCACCACCCTGGAGAACGCGGTCTTCGCCACCGAGGAGCTGGAGGAGACGGCCAAGCTCTACCTCCTCCTGCGCAACCTCAATCCGCGCCACCTCAGCCCAGGGCAGGTCCAGGATCTCGTCAGCCATTTCGGCCTGACCCTGCCGGAGCCGGACGGGCACGACCACGGGCATTGAGACCGCGACCGGCGTCGATTCAGGCTGCCACCTCGATCTGCGCCCCCGGCAGGGCGGCCGCGATCTCGGCGGCGATGCCGACCGAGGCGATGTTCTTGGATTTCGCCTCAATCTCGAAATCGGCCCAGGCCATGTGGCGGGCCACCAGGGCGTTGACAGCCCGGTTCCACATCATGTCCGAATGGGCGGCGAGGTCGCGCCAGTTGTGGCCGGCCTCCGTCAGCGCGGCGAAATCCGGCAGGGCGTCGGGTGCGTGGCCCTCCAGCAGGCTCTCGCGCGAGACGCTGATATGCGCCACGGGGCGCACCCCGCGCCAGGATTCGCGCACGCGCATCACGCGCGGGTCGTCGGGCTCGATATACGCGCCCCGGCTCTCGACCCAGTGATGGTGCAGGTCGAGCACCACCGGAACGACGTCGGCGAGGCCCAGCACCGTGTCGAGCCCGAAGACGTTCTCGTCGTTCTCGACCGTAAGGAGGTCGCGCGCCGTCTGCGAGAGCTTGGGCAGGCTGGCCCGGAAGCCGGCGATGCCGGGGTCGCGGGCGCCCACATGGATGTTGATGTGGGCCCCGTGCGGATGCCAGCCCTGGCCGTAGCCGAGCATCGCCATGAGTTCGGCGTGGTGCTCGAGTTCCTCGATGCCGTTGCGCTCGGCATTCGGGTTCTGCGAGGCGATGACGCAGAACGGCCCCGGATGGAAACTCAGGCGCACCGCCCCGTCCCGCGCGATGGCGCCGATCCGGGCGAGGCCGTCCTCGACGAGGCGGCGCATCTCGGGTTCGGCGTAGATGTCCTGCGCCACCGCGTGGGTGTAGCCGGGCAGGACGTTGCTGGCGATCCGCAGCAGGCGCTCGATCACGGGCCGGGCGGCGACCCAGGCCACCTGCCGCTCCAGGGCGCCGAGGTTGTGGCGCACCAGACCCTCGAGCTTCGCCCGCCGCGCGGCGGGCGCCAGCGTCTTCAGATGCGCCATGGTGGCGTGGGTGAGATTCATCTGCAGGGTCGCCTCGCGGGCGGCCTTCAGGGTCTTGAAGCTCTCGGGCGGGGCCTCGAGGATGAACTTGCAGCAGAAGCCGAGGCGGGGTGTTGAATCGGTCATGGGGCGATAACGCGGCGGAACGCCATTGGTGCACGGCCGGAACCCCCGGCCGGCCCAGGCGCGTTGCCCCGGCGCCGAACCCTTGTGCAGGGTGGTCTGGTGCAAGCGTAACGTGCCGGCTCCCACGCCGGCCCCGGAGCCCCGATGGACGCCAAACTCGCTGATCAGGTCCGGCACGCGGCCGACCTCGCCCGCAGGCTGACCCTGGCCTACCCGAAGGGGTCGCGCCGCGACGACTTTCCCTTCGCGGTCGTGGCCGCCTTCGACGCCGACATCCGCGGGCGCGTCGAACGCGATCGCCGGATCGAGGACGAGCGCGACCGGGTGCTCATCGCCGCCGTCAACTTCGCCGAGACGCCGCCCGACGACGAGCCCGAGGCCGTCGAGCCGGCGCGCCGCGCCCTCGTCGCGGCGATCGACTACCTCGAACAGGCGACCCTGCGCTTCGGGATCGTCAATCGCGAGGGCGCGCGGCTCGGCTACGGCGAGGCCGGTCAGCGGCTCACGGCGGGCGGCTGACGCCATCTTCCCCGCCGCCCAATTCGTGATGACGGATCCTGCGACCCAGGCGCCGGTCCGCGCGTTACACACCTCCGCCGGCGCACACCCGGCGCTCCGTTCGATCAGCGTGGTCTTCTTCCGATGCGTCGCCTGTTTCCCGTCTTCATCGCCGCCGTCGCTCTCCTGGCAGGGGTGATCCTGTTCACCTTCGTCAAGCACGGCGACACCGCCCACACCCAGCCGGTGCCGGAAGCCGGCGCGAGCGCCCGCTGATGCCGCGCTGGCTGCCGCTCGCGGGCGCCGCATTGCTCGCCATCCTGGTGGTGATCGGCCTCGGCCTGTGGAAGTTCGAGCGGTTGCAGGAGGCGCGCATCGAGAATGGCGGCCGCCCGGCCATTCCCGCCTGCGCACCCGACCGGGTCGGCGATACGGGGCTCGCCGCCAATTGTCCGGGAACCGCCTTCCCGCCCGCCAAGGCGCCGTAGGACCCGCGTCGCACGGCGGGGACCGCGTTCAGGGCCGGCAGGCCCGCAGGAAGAAATCCAGCGAGCGCTTCAACGTCTCGCGCTTGACGTGGGTCATGCCCGGCCGCTCCAGGCCGAGTTCCGTCCGGTCGACGAACCCCCGGATGGTCAGCCCCAGGAAGGCGTCCGCCGCGTGACGGACATCCTCCACGGCGATCTCGCCGGACCGGACCCCCTCCTCCAGGCAGCGCTCGACCAGGGGTACCACGCGTGCCAATCCGAAATCATGGAGCGCGCGGGCGAATTCCGGGAAGCGCGCGGCCTCGGCCACCATCACCCGCCGGAACGCGATGCAGTCGGGGGTCAGGACCGTCTCGAGGATGGCGAGGGCAATGCGGTGGAGCCGCTCCTCCAGGGAGCCGGCCTTGGCCGCCACCCGCTCGATGGAGGGCACGTTCTCCTCGATGAAGCGCACGCAGACGGCTTCGAAAAGATCGACCTTGGAGGTGAAGCGCGTGTAGATCGTCTTCTTCGACAGGCCGGCGGAACCCGCGATCGCGTCGATGCTCGCCGCTTCGAAGCCCTCGGTGAGGAACACCGCCTTGGCCGCGGCCAGGACGCGCAGCAGGACGTCGCCCTCGGTCCCGCGCGGCGGGCGGCCGAGGCGCCGGACCGGCGACGGCGTCACGTCCCTCTGAGTCACGGCGCGATGTCCTCCCCCGGGGAAACGATGCCAGCCCTGCCCGGCGAACACCAGGGCGGCGGCACCAACGCCATGTGGACCCGGTTCCGCCATGTTGATCCGGCTCGCCCCTCCTGCCGTTTCAGAAGAACGCCTGCAGCCCCGTCTGCGCCCGGCCGAGGATGAGCGCGTGGACGTCGTGCGTGCCTTCGTAGGTGTTCACCGTCTCGAGGTTCTGGGCGTGGCGCATCACATGGTACTCGCCCATGATGCCGTTGCCGCCGTGCATGTCGCGGGCGACCCGGGCGATGTCGAGGGCCTTGCCGCAATTGTTGCGCTTGATCAGCGAGATCATCTCGGGCGCCATCCGCCCCGCGTCGAACAGGCGCCCGACCCGCAGTGCGGCCTGGAGGCCGAGGGCGATCTCGGTCTGCATGTCGGCGAGCTTCTTCTGAACGAGCTGGGTCTGGGCGAGCGGCCGGCCGAATTGCTGGCGCTCCAGGGTGTAGGACCGCGCCCGGTGCCAGCAATCCTCCGCCGCCCCCATGGCGCCCCAGGCGATGCCGTAGCGTGCCCGGTTGAGGCAGCCGAACGGCCCCTTCAGGCCCGAGACGTTGGGCAGAAGCGCGTCCTCCCCCACCTCGACATCCGCCATCACGATCTCCCCCGTGGTGGAGGCGCGGAGCGAAAGCTTGCCCTTCAGGGTCGGGGCCGAGAGACCCGGCATGCCCTTCTCCAGGATGAAGCCCCGGATCGCGCCCTCATGCGCCTCGGACTTGGCCCAGACCACGAACACGTCGGCGAAGGGCGCGTTCGAGATCCACATCTTGGCTCCCGACAGGCGATAGCCCCCGCCGGTCTTCACGGCCTTCGTCTTCATGCCGGCCGGGTCCGAGCCGGCATCGGGCTCGGTCAGGCCGAAGCAGCCGATCCACTCGCCGGCAGCGAGCTTGGGCAGGAACTTGCGGCGCTGGTCGTCCGAGCCGTAGGCGTGGATCGGGTACATCACCAGCGAGGATTGCACGCTCATCATCGAGCGGTAGCCGGAATCCACCGCCTCGACGGCGCGAGCGACGAGGCCGTAGGCGACGTACGTGGCGCCGGCGCCGCCGTATTCCTCCGGCAGGGTCACGCCCAGCAGCCCGCGCGCGCCCATCTTGGCGAAGAGTTCAGGGTTGGGGGTCTCGTGGGCGTAGGCCTCGACGATGCCGGGCAGGAGTTCCTCCTGCGCGAAGGACCGGGCCGCCTCGTGGATGGCGCGCTCGTCCTCGGTGAGCTGGTCGTCCATCAGGAAGGGATCGTCCCAGGCGAAGCCGGCGGAAGCGGGGGCTGTCGGCGCGGCTGAGCCGGGCGGGCGCGTCGGAGCGTTCATCGGCGTTCCTCGAATTGTCTGTTCCGGCGATCCTATCAGGCCGCGCCGGAGAGGCCACCCGCGCGGCGCCGGAGTGGAACGGGGCGAATTCCTGGTAGACAGGCACCGCGCCGGAGGGCGTCGTGCCGGGGCAGCGCAGGGATGGGAGAACACGTATGGGCGAGACGACGGCGCAGGACGGCGGCCCACAGCCTTCATCGCCGGCCCTGCCGCTGACCGGCATCCGCGTGCTCGATCTCTCGCGCGTGCTCGCCGGCCCCTGGTGCGCCATGTGCCTGGGCGATCTCGGGGCCGAGGTGATCAAGGTCGAGCACCCGGAGCGGGGCGACGACACCCGCGACTGGGGCCTGCGCACGGGCGCCACCAACACCTCGTATTTCGACAGCGCCAACCGCAACAAGCGCTCGATCACCCTCGACCTCGCCACCCCGGAGGGGCTGGCGACCGCGCGCGATCTCGCCCGGTCCAGCGACGTGGTGGTGCAGAATTTCAAGACCGGCGGCGCCGATCGCCTCGGCCTCGGCTACGCGGACCTCAGCGCCGAGAACCCGCGCCTGATCTACTGCTCGATCTCCGGCTACGCCTCGGACGGCCCCGAGGCGACGCGGCCGGGCTACGACATCGTGGTGCAGGGCGAGGCCGGCCTGATGGCGCTGAACGGCGAGGCCGACCGGCCCCCCCTGAAGTTCGGCCTCGCGGCGGTCGACCTCTTCACCGGGCAATACGCGACCCAGGGGGTGCTCGCCGCCCTGTTCGAGCGCGAGCGCACCGGGCTCGGGCGCCACGTCGAACTGGCCCTGTTCGATTGCGGCGTGGCGCTCACCGCCTATTGCGGCCTGGAGGCGATGGTGCGGGGGCACGATCCCGTCCGTGCCGGCAACGCCCATCCGTCGATCGCGCCCTACGGCGTGTTCGAGACCGGGGACGGCCCGATCGTCCTGGCGGTGGGCAACAACGGCCAGTACCGCCGCCTGTGCGAGCAGGTGCTGGAGCGTCCCGACCTCGCCTCCGATCCGCGCTTTTCCACCAACCTGGAGCGCTCGCGCAACCGGTCGCAGTTCCTGCCGGCGCTCGAGGCCGAACTCGCCCGCTGGACCCGGGCCGATCTCGTCGCCCGGCTGGACGCGGCGGGTATTCCCTGCGGCGAGGTGCTGGGTCTGCACGAGGCCCTGACCTCCGATCGGGCGCGGGCCGGTACCCTCGTGCTGCCCCAGGGCGGCGACGCCCATCCGGGCGCCCACGTCCTCGCCCCGCCCTATCGCCTCGACGGGGAGCGCCTGCCCGTCCGCCTGATGCCGCCGGCCCTCGGGGCGTCGAGCGCCGAGATCCGAGCGGAATCCGACGCGCGGCGCGTGGGAGAGATCCGGGCGGAGCCGGTGGACGGAAAACCGTAGCGCGACCCGAGGGCGATCCCTCGAACCCGCAGGCGTCTTCAAACCGGCAGCAGCGTGAACCCGAGGCTCCGGCCCGCGAAGCGCGCCGTGATCCGGCCCGGCCCCGCCAGGTCGAACGGCACCGAGAGTGTGCCGGTGGAGACGATGCTGCCGGCGGGAAGAGTCATGCCGCGCTCGCGCGCCACGGCCATCAGGTCGGTGAGCGCGGCGAGCGGGTCGGTCACGTCGTCGCCCGTGACGGCGCGGACCCGCTCGGTCCCGTCGACCTCGACCACGAGGCTGCGCGCCACCTCGGCGAGGTCGGCCGCCGGAATCGCCGGGCCGAGCACCAGGGCCTGGAAGGCGGAATTGTCGGCGGCGAAGCTCGGCCAGCCGACGGCGCGGCGATCGAAGAACCGGGACAGCACGAGTTCGAACGCCGCGCAGGTCTCGCCGACGATGTCGGCCGCCGGGACCACGGGAGCGTCCGGGGCGACATCGCGGGCGATCCGGTACGCGATCTCGAACTCGATCGTGACCGCGCCGGCATGCGGCATCCGGAGCGCGGCGCCGTCGGCGTGAAGGTGATCCTTCAGCACCCGGCCCGCGATGGAGCGGCCGACGCCGGAACTGCGCTTGCCCTTGTGACTGCCGATGGCGAGCTTCCAGCCGCCGGATTCCGCGCCGAGGGCGGCCAGGAGCCGATCCTGGACGTCGTAGCCCTCCGCCATCGTGCGCGGGCGGACGGCCTCCGGCAATTCGACGAAGGGCCGCCCGTCGCGATAGGCATCCCGCAGCAGCTCCGCGGCGGGCCGGGGATCGAAGGTATCGGAATCGAACGTATCGGGCATGGCGGACCTTGCTGTCGGGCGGAGCGGAGCGCGACCGATCCCCTCCCGGATTCTCTACCGGATTCCTGCGCCCGAATGCGCCTCTTTCCTCAGCGCGCCCTGTCCGGAGAAGGCTCGGCCCGCAGGAAATCGAAGTCGCAGCCTTCGTCCGCCTGCAGCACCGTCTCGTAGAACAGGTGCAAGTAGCCGCGCCTGGCCCAATCCGGTCTGACGGGCGGTCCGAGCGCGATCCGGCGCCGCTCCAGCTCCGCATCGTCGACCAGCACGTCGATGCGCCGGCCCGCGGTGTCGAGGCGGATGAGGTCGCCGGTCCGGACGAGGCCGAGGGGGCCGCCAACGGCCGATTCCGGCGTGATGTGGAGGACGATGGTGCCGAAGGCGGTTCCGCTCATGCGCGCATCGGAGATCCGCACCATGTCCTTGATCCCGCGCGCCAGGATCTGTTTCGGAATCGGCAGGTAGCCCGCCTCGGGCATGCCGGGGGCGCCCTTCGGTCCGCCGTTCTGGAGGACGAGGACGTCGTCCGGTCCGACGTCGAGGTCGGGATCGTCGATCCGGGTGGTCATGTCGGCGATCGAGGTGAACACCACCGCCCGGCCGGTGTGCTGAAGCAGGGCGGGGCTTGCGGCGCTGTGCTTGATCAGGGCGCCGCGTGGGGCGAGATTGCCGCGCAGGACCGCCATGGCGCCGACCGGCTTGATCGGGTCTCCGGCGGAGCGGATCACGGTCTGGCCCGGCACGTCCTCAGCCTGCGCCACCACGTCCCGCAAGGTGCCGCCCGCCACGGTGCGGGCGTCGCGATCGATCAGCGATCCCAGGTTCCGGAGCAGGGTCGGCAGGCCGCCCGCATGGTGGAAATGCTCCATGTAGTGCTGGCCCGAGGGCTTGAGGTCGACCAGCACGGGCACGGCCCGGCCGATTGCGTCGAAGGCGTCGAGATCGATGCCGTGCGGCGTCCGATTGGCGATGGCGGTCAGGTGGATCAGGCCGTTGGTCGACCCGCCGATCGCCTGCATCACCACCTGGGCGTTGCGGAAGGCGGCCGGTGTCAGGAGTTCGCTCGGCCGCGGGCCGCCCGAGACCGCCATCTCGGCGGCGCGGCGACCGCTCGCCTCGGCGATGCGGATGCGCTCGGCATGGGGCGCCGGCACGGTGGCGCTCATCGGCAGCGACAGGCCGAGCGCTTCCGTGACGCAGGCCATGGTGCTGGCCGTGCCCATCACCATGCAGGTACCGACGGAGGGGGCGAGGCGGCTGTTGACCCGCTCGATCTCCTCGGCATCGATCGCGCCGGCCCGATGAGCGCTCCAGAGCCGGCGGCAATCGGTGCAGGCGCCGAGCACCTCGCCCTTGTGGTGGCCCACCACCATCGGGCCGACCGGGATGACCACGGTGGGCAGGTCGACGCTCGCCGCCGCCATGATCTGCGCCGGCAGAGTCTTGTCGCAGCCGCCGATGACGAGGACCGCGTCCATCGGCTGGGCCTGCAGCATCTCCTCGGTGTCCATGGCCATCAGGTTGCGCAGGACCATCGAGGTCGGGTGGGCGAAGCACTCGTGGATCGAGATCGTCGGGAACACCATCGGCAGGCCGCCGGCCAGCATCACCCCGCGCTTGGCCGCCTCGATCAGGGCGGGGGCGTTGCCGTGGCAGGGGTTGTAGTCGCTCGCCGTGTTGGTGATGCCGACGATGGGCCGGTCGAGGGCATCGTCCGAGTAGCCCGCCGCCTTGATGAAGGCCTTGCGCAGGAACAGGGAGAAGCCCGCGTCGCCGTAGCTGGTGAGGCCCTTGCGCAGACCTTTGCTCATGATGCGTGTCCCGTTCCGGATGTCAGGGCGCCACGCGGGCGCGCGGGTCGACGCGGGCGATGCGCGACAGAAGGTAGTCGACCTCCGCCCTACCCTGCGCCGACAGGCTCGCGGCCGGCTTGCGCTGGGCATCCGAGGCGAAGATGCCGCGCTTCTGGAAAACGTACTTGCGCACCGCGAGGCCTAAGGGACCCTGCTGCTGTTCGTATCGCAGATACGGCAGGTGTGCGTCGAAGAGGTCGTGCGCCGCATCGCGCGCGCCGGCCTTCGACAGCCGCACGACGTCGACCAGCATCTCCGGGAAGGCGTAGCCGGTGTTGGCGCCGTCCGCGCCGCGCTCCATCTCGAAGTCGAGGAACAGGCCGCCATTGCCGGTGAGGATCGCGATGTGGCGCATCGAACCGTCCTGCTCGAAGGCGCGCAGCGCCGTGATCTTGTCGAGCCCCGGCCAATCCTCGTGCTTGAGCATGACGCAGGACGGATTCTCGGTGACGATCCGGCGGATGACCGCGGGGGTCATCACCACCGAGAAGGTCAGCGGGTAATCCTGGATCACGAAGGGCACGTCGGCGCCGATCGCCTCGGCGGCGTTGCGGTAATAGGCCACCACCTGATCGTCGGTGCGCAGGGTGTTGGGCGGCCCGATCATGACGCCGGCCGCACCCAGATCCATCACCTCGCGGGCGAGCGACCGCATGGCGGCGAAACCGGGTGCCGAAACACCGACGAGGACGGGGATATCCAGGCGCCCGACGACCCGCTTGGCGATGGCGACCGCCTCGGCATGGTCGAGCTTCGGCGCTTCGCCGAGCTGGCCCAGGATGGTGACGCCATCGACGCCCGCGCCCGAGAAGACCCCGCACATCCGGTCGAGGGAGGCCTCGTCGACCCGGCCGTCGGGATGGAAGGGGGTCGGGGCGATGGGGATCACCCCCTTGATCGCGCTGGTCAGAGCCATGGTGTCCTCCTTGGGGGTCGGCGGGGCCGAGGAACGGGCAAGTGACGAGGAAGTGGCAGGGGATTGTCGGGGGATCGTCGGCGCTGCCGGGGTGACGAGGTCGGACCGCGGCCGGCCGCGGATCGGGCGGTCCGCGCGAGGCTTCAGGAGCCCTCCCCTGCCACCTCGATGCGGGCCTTGAGGATCTCGATGAGGGACCGGTCGCGGCGCTCGGCCAGGACCTCGAGCGAGCGGCCGGCGGCCTCGGCCTCGATTCCGTCCACGATCCGGTTCTTGACCGCCTCCGTCAGGCTCGGGGTGCCGAGGCTGGCCCAGCGCCGCTCCTGGCTCGGGCCGAGATGGTCGAGATAGTGGCGGATGCCGCCCGCCCCGCCGCCCAGGTGATAGGTCATGTGCGGGCCCATCGCGGCCCAGCGCAGGCCGGGACCGTTACACAGGGCGGCATCGATGTCGGCGACGCTCGCCACGCCCTCGGCCACGAGGTTCACCGCCTCCCGGTACAGGGCCGAGGCGAGGCGGTTGGCGATGTGGCCCGGCATCTCGCGGTCGAGGATCACGGGCCGGCGCCCGAGGCGGGCATAGAAGGCCGCGGCCCGCGCCGCCACCGCGGGCGTGCCGGCGACGATCTCCACCAGCGGCACGAGGTGGGGCGGGTGGAACGGATGCGCCACCAGGATCCGCTCCGGCCGGACGCAATCGGCCACGAGGGCGCTGCGCAGCATCGCCGAGGTGCTCGACGCCACGAGGATCGAGGGCGGCAGCAGGCGATCGACCTCCGCCAGCAGGGTGCGCTTCACCGCCTCGTTCTCCGGCGCGTTCTCCTGCACGTAGTCCGTGCCGGCGAGGGCGTCCTCCGGGCGGCCGTAGAATTGCAGCGCGCCCTGCCCGCGCAAGCCCAGCTCGGCCAACTGCGCGCGCGCCGCCTCGATCGCCCGGCCGGCGCTCGCCTCGAACCCGGGCGCAGGATCGCAGGCCGCCACATCGAGGCCGTGAGCCAGGAACAGGGCGGCCCAGCTGGCACCCAGGGTGCCGCAGCCCAGCACGGTGACCCGGCCGATTTCATCCGTTTCAAGGCCTGCCAAAACTCTCCCTCCCGGCGCTTTACATTCGAATCCAGAATACGCTTAACTCAAGACTGTACCGACCGTTTTCACGGCGGACAAAGCGGGCGCCACGACCCGCGACCGGAGGACACCGATGTTCAAGCGCCACGCGACGACGCGCGCAGCCCTGTTCGTTCTCGCGACCCTGGGGGCTCTCGGCAGCGCCCGGGCCGACGACGTGGTGCGCCTCGGCAACCTGAAGTTCGCCCATTACGGGGCGATCTCCTACATGAAGGAGATCGCCCCGAAATACGGCCTGAAGATCGACGAGAAGGTCTTCGCCAAGGGGGCCGACATCTACCCCGCCATGGCGGTGGACCAGATCGACATCTCGGCCTCGGGCGCCGATGGCGCGGTGGCGGCGCGCGGCAACGGCGTGAAGCTCTACGTGGTGGCGGGTTTCGCCAATGGCGGCGTCCGCATCCTGCGCCGGCCCGACCTCGACACGGTCAAGACCCTGAAGGACGTGAAGGGCCTCAAGGTCGCCACCGTGCGGGGCGGCACCCAGGATCTGATGCTGCTGGCCGAGCTCGACAAGCACGGAATGACCTGGTCCGAGCGGGCCGGCAAGGACGTGCAGCTGATCTACTTCAACAACTACGCCGACCTGAACCAGGCGCTCGCGCAGAAATACGTCGACGTGATCTGCCAGAGCGAGCCCCAATCGACCCAGGCCATCAGCGCGGGCTACGCCACCGAGGTGGTCAAGCCCTACGACACCCCCATCGGCGTGCCGGTGCGCCCGCTGGTGATGACCGAAAAGATGTACAACGAGCGGCCCGAGGTCGCCGCCAGGGTCCTCAAGCTGTTCGTGGCCGCCACCAAGGCCTTCATCGACGATCCGGCGCTCGCCGAGAAGTACGTCCGTGAAACGGTGTTCAAGGGCCAGCTCTCGAGCCAGGATTTTCGCGATGGCATGGCCAACGCGAAGTACACCTACGACGTGCCGGCCGGGCACATGCAGACCACGACCGACTACATGATGAAGTACGGCCTCGGGAAGATGGTGAACCCGCCGAAATCCGACGCCGAGTGGGTGAAGACCGACCTCCTCGACAAGGCCAAGGCCGAGCTCAAGACGAACTGAGCGGACCATGAACCGGTTTCGCGGCGCTCTCGTCCCCCTCGTCCTCCTCGTCCTGTGGGAAATCCTCAGCCGGGCCGGCGTGTTCTCCCCGATCGTCCTGCCGCCGCCGAGCGCGGTGGCGGTGAAGTGGTACCAGGGCCTCCTGCCCGGCCTGCCCTACGATCCGGCGACGGAGAGCTACGGGCAGTGGCTGGTCTCCGGCGAGATGCCGCACGACGCGGTGGCGAGCCTCGCGCGCGTCCTCATGGGCTTCTGCGTCGGCGCCGGGCTCGCGGTGCCGGTCGGGCTCATCCTCGGCACCAGCGACCGGCTCTATGGGCTGTTCAACCCGCTTCTCCAGATCCTGCGGCCGATTCCACCCATTGCCTACATCCCGCTGGCCATCGTGTGGTTCGGCCTCGGCAACCCGCCGGCCCTGTTCCTGATCGCGCTCGGGACCTTCTTCCCCGTGCTGGTCAACACCATCGCGGGCGTGCGGCAGGTGGATTCGATCTACATCCGCGCCGCCCGCAATCTCGGGGCGAAGCCCTGTACGATGTTCCGCCGGGTGATCCTGCCGGCGGCGAGCCCCTACGTGCTCGCAGGCATGCGTATCGGCATCGGCACCGCCTTCATCGTGGTCATCGTGGCCGAGATGATCGCGGTCTCGGACGGCCTCGGCTACCGCATCCTCGAGGCGCGCGAGTACATGTGGTCGGACAAGATCATCGGCGGCATGCTCACCATCGGCATCCTCGGCCTCATCATCGACGGGGCGATGTCGCGCCTCAACGACCACCTCCTGCGCTGGCATCGCGGCCTTGAACGCTGAACCGGGACGGCTGATCAGGTCGGCGCAGATCGAGATCGCCCACGCCAGCAAGGTGTTCGGGACGGGCGCCGGCGCCGTGCCGGCGCTGGACGACATCACCGCGACGGTGCCGGAGGGGCAGTTCCTCTGCCTGCTCGGGCCGTCCGGCTGCGGCAAGTCCACCCTGCTCAACGCGGTGGCGGGCTTCATGCCCCTCAGCGCCGGGCAGATCCGCATGGGCGGGCGCCCGGTGACGGAGCCGGGCCCGGACCGGGGCATGGTCTTCCAGGAATACGCCCTGTTTCCCTGGATGAACGTGGAGGACAACGTCCGCTTCGGCCTCGACATCCAGGGCGTGCCGCGTGCCGACGCCACGGTGACGGTGGACCGCATCGTCGCCACCCTCGGCCTGTCGGATTTCCGCAAGCGCTACCCGAAGGACCTGTCCGGCGGCATGCGCCAGCGCGTGGCCATCGCCCGCATCCTGGCGCTGGACCCGCCCGTGATGCTGATGGACGAGCCGTTCGGGGCGCTGGACGCCCTGACCCGCCGCACCCTGCAGGACGAGCTGCTACGGATCTGGGCCGAGTCCCGCAAGACGGTGATCTTCGTCACCCACTCGATCGAGGAGGCGATCTACCTCGCCGACCGCATCCTGGTGATGACCTACCGGCCGGGCCGCATCAAGCGCGACCTCACGGTCGAGATCCCACGCCCGCGCGACACCGCCTCGGGCGAGTTCAACGCCCTCAAGCGCGAACTCGCCGGCCTGGTGATGGCCGAGCAGCAGCGCTTCACCAGCGCGGAGCTGCACGGGGCCGCGGTGGACTGAACCGCAACGCCCGCCGGCGGGACCCGGAACCGGGCTCGCCCGGTCGTCGCCCCGGCCTGATCAGGGCTGGATCCTGACGTTTCGATCCGCGTGTGATCCGCACCTCATCCGCGCGCCCGATGGGCCCGGCGCCTCGGCGCACCGCGACCTTTCGAAGGTCTGTCGGCCGACGCTCGGCGTCCCGTCCTTTCTTATGATAATCGTATTTCACTTGGAGATCTGATCAGATAAAAACCGCGAGGTAATCCTCTGCCAAGTGATTAAAATGCAGTCTAGTTTTTCTCGATCCCTGATGTGGTCGCCCACCATCGCCTTGTCATGGTTCTGGGGGTTAGGGTTCTTCTACGCAATTCACGTGACGCTGACCAATGGATGGCTCGGATTCCTTGCGTTTGCACTGCCTAATGCGGGAGGTCTTTGCTTGTTCGGGTGGATGCTCGGAGCGCCTCAGAGAAATCCCGCCAAGATCCTGGCCGATGTCGGGTCGCGATACGCGCTCCTGTTCCAATTGTGCCAACTGTTTGCCTTCGCCATCACAGTGTTCGGTTTCGCGTATTACGCGTGGATTCCGCTGTTCGGCCCGCAGGCCGAACTCGGACTCTCCGTTCTGATCCTGGCCGCCTGCTCGATCGGACACGCGCTTCCGTTGCGGAGGCTCAAGACACTCCACGCGGCTTATCTGGTCATCGGGCTGATCGCCGCCGGCGTGGCGCTCCTGCGCTTCTGGCCGGCCTCGCAGGCCGCTAGCCTCCCGCTGTTCGCCCTCGACGATCGCTTCACCGGTCTCGTCGTCCCGACCCTCGTGGGTTTCCTGCTCGGACCGTGGATGGACGTGCAGCACTGGCAGCGGGCGGTGGAGATCCGGCGCGAAGGCGCGTCGATCCGGCTGGCCTATGGCGTCGGCGCGATCCTGTTCTTCGGGCTTCTGTCGATGAACGCCCTGCTGGCCGCGGCGGCGGGGTCCGCCGGCAGCATCGTGTCGGCCGATGGGATCACCGGATTGCAGCCGGCGGTCGCCCTCGCGATCGCTCGCGGCCACCTCGACGGAGTGGTCCTGCCCTTCGTGGTGTGGACCGTCATCGCGGCGGCCTCGACCTTCGACAGCTTCTACGGCGCGACGCGCTGGTTCATGACGGCGGTCACGGCGCGGAGTTCCTCCCCGCTGCTCGCTTTCATCCCGGCGGGCCTCATCGCCTCCCCGGTCTGGATCGTGTTCGCCGCGCTGGCGCTCGCCTTCGCGATGATCGCCGCCAACCTGTCGATGATGTACCTGATGCTCCCCTTCGCCACGCTCCTGGTCGGCGCTGCGGGCAGCCTCGTCGGCGAGACCCTCGGTGCCAGACGGCCCTACGATCCGGTGCTGAGCTACATGATCGGCCTGACCGCGGCGCTGATCTTCCTCGCCGGCTACGTGACGCCCGTCCCGGCCTTCCTGGCGGTCGCGCCGCTGATCGGCCTGATCGGCGCGCTGCCGGCGATCCTGGATCTCTTCGGCTGGACCGCGCCCCAGACCGTCGCCCCGGCGACCGACCCGAACGCCGTCCCGCAGGCGCCCGTCCCGACCGCCGCCCCCGTGGTGACGATGGCGCGCGAGGACGCGGTCATGTCGCACGGGTTCGACGGGCAATGGTTCGTGATGCGGATGATCCCAACCTACGACGACACCAATTCGGTCGGGAACGTCTATTTCGCCAATTACGTCCGCTGGGTCGGCAAGACGCGCGAGCTGTTCTTCAACATCTGCATGCCGCGGTTCGATCTGAAGACGACGAGCTTCTACGTCCTGACCAAGTCCTTCACCCACGATTTCCGGCGCGAGGCCGCGGAGTTCGAGCCCATCGTCGTCCGACTGCGGATCGCCAACCACAATCGCAAGTTCGTCACTCTCGCCCACGAGATCCACAGCGAGCGGCACGGCCTTCTCGGCCGGGGCGAGCAGTCGCTGATGTTCGTGGACACGCAGCTGTTCCGGCCCCTGGATATCCCCCGCTCGATCGTCGAGGGCTTCCTGCCCTACTGGCCGAAATCCTCGCCTCATACGGTCCAGCCGCAGCAGGCCGCGGAGAGTGCGGCGATCGGGGGACGCTGAGCCGGGATCAGGCCGCGTGAGGCTGCCTCGGGCGGATCACCCGCAGCGCCGCCAGTGCCGCGGCCTCCTTCATGGGCAGGGGCTTGCTGAACAGGTAGCCCTGGAGTTCGTGGCAGCCCTGCTGGGCCAGGCACAGGCGCTGCGCCTCGGTCTCCACGCCCTCGGCGGTGATCGTCATGTCGAGGCTCATCGCCAGGTCGACGATGGCCCGCACGATCGCGGCGCCGCTCTTCTCGTGCGGCAGGTCGCGCACGAAGCTCTGGTCGATCTTGATCTTGTCGAAGGCGATGCGGCGCAGGTAGCTCAGGCTCGAATAGCCCGTCCCGAAATCATCCAGCGAGAGCCGGACGTTCATCTCGCGCAGCTTGATCAAGGTGGTGTGGACGGCCGGCGTCGCCTCGAGGAACACCGATTCCGTCACCTCGAGTTCGAGGCAGCCGGCCGGAAGGCCGCTATCCCGCAGGGCCGAGCGCACGATCAGGGTCAGGTCGGAGTGGCGGAACTGGATCGGCGACAGGTTGACGGCGATGTGGAGGCCCCGCGGCCAGTTCGCGGCGATCCGGCAGGCCTCCCGGATGATCCATTCCCCGATCGGGATGATCATGCCGGTCTCCTCCGCCAGGGGGATGAACTCGGCCGGGGAGACGAAGCCGCGGATCTGGTGCTTCCAGCGCAGCAGCGCCTCGAAGCCGTGGATCCGGCCGTCCGCCGCACTGACGATGGGCTGGAAGTAGAGGACGAACTCGTCGCGATCGAGCGCGCCGCGCAGATCCGCCGTCAGGGCGCGCCGGGCCTCGATGCGCTCGTCCATCTCGGCTTCGTAGAAGCGGTAGCCGTTGCGGCCCTCGTTCTTCATCCGGTAGAGCGCCAGGTCGGCGCGGTGCATGATCTCGCGGCGCCCATCCTTCGGGGCGATCGCGATGCCGATGCTGATGCCCACACTGACGCAGATGCCCTCGATGTGGAACGGCAGGGCGATGGCCTCGACGATCCCGCTCGCCAGGGCCTCGAGGGCGTAGTCGTCGCGCAGGTGCGACCCCGTCGCCAGGATCGCGAACTCGTCTCCGGCCAGGCGCGCGAGGAGCACGTCGGGCGCGGCCCGGCGCAGCCGCTCGGCCATGGCGCGCAGCAGCGCGTCTCCGGTGGCGTGGCCGAAGGTATCGTTCACGCTCTTGAACTCGTCGAGATCGAGGGCCAGCACGGCGAACCGGTCGGCCTCCCCGAGGTCCGCGAGAAGGCTGTCGAGCTGCTGCTGGAACAGGACGCGGTTGGGGAGGTCGGTGAGGGAATCGTGCAGAGCCAGGTACGACAGCCGCTCCTCGGAGCGCCGCTTCTCGGTGACGTCTGAGCCGACGCCGCGGAAGCCCGCGAACTCGCCCTTCCGGCTGAAGGTCGGCTTGCCGCTCAAGGACCAGGTGCGCGCCTCGCCGGCGATGTCGATGGGGAGCAGGATGTTCCGGAACGCGCGGCGCTCCTCGATATGCTTCCACAGGCTCGCGCTCGGATGCCCGAACGGCGCGGCAAGCGAGGGCAGGAGCAGCCGTTCGAGCGGAAGGCCCTGGAGCTGGCGCTCGGAGGAGCCCGCGACCTCGATCAGGCGCGGGGACACGTATTGCAGGCGCAGGTCGGAATTGGTCTCCCAGAGCCAGTCGCTGGCGCTTTCCTCGAACTCGTTGAGCAGCAGGTGGGTGAATTCCTGCTGCCGTTCGAGATCGGCCTGCGCGATCACCCGCATCGTCACGAGACGGCTCAGGTGGATGATCGTCAGGCAGACGAACGCGGCATAGAAGGTGAGGAGAAGGCCGACATAGATGTAGAACTGCTCGCCCGTCATCACGAGGGCGACGAACGAACCGACGATGATCGGGCCGGAATACGCGATGGCGGCGCGGGGCAGGACCGCCGCGCTCATGCCGGTGGCGATGAGGCCGGCGCAGCTCGCCGCGATCAGCAGGCGGCCATCCGCGTCGGCCTTGCCGAACAGCATGACGGGGATCGAAGCCAGGAGGCACCCGTAGAGAAACGCCGCGAGCGTCACCCGGCGGACGAAGCGCAGATTCACCTCGGTCGGCTTGGCGCGCGAGCGCCAGCGCCAGCACTGCTCCAGCGCGCCGACGGCCAGCGGGAGGATGAAGGCTTCGAGCAGGGCCAGATAGGTCCGCTCAGGCGAGTTCCAGTAAAGGTACACGATGACCTGCACGACGCTGAGGCTGACCAGCACCGTGAAGGGCACGAGGCGCAGGGCCACATCGATCTGCTCGAGACGAACGCGATCGCGCAGACTGGAATCCAGGGGTCCGCCCCGCCGATCCGTGTCGACCAGGAATGAAATCAACATCTCGAACGACACCGACGTCCCTTGCTGAGCGTCTGTAGACCTGGAACTAAAGGTGGAAACTCTTAATATGCCCTGTAGCCGGGATTCTTCGACGATGGGCGAAACAGAAGGTTAACATAAAAATAATATCCTTCGGTGAACCATGCTATGATCCTCAAGTGTATTTTGAATATCGGAAATCGACGCAAATGGCGTGATCTTCCCGCATGATCGTTGGCTCCGGGTGGGCCGGACCATCCGGCCGTCGGGATACGGATCGCCCGACCCGTCATGTCTCCGATCCTCCTCGGGCGCCCCTCCGTGGTCCCGCGCTCCGGAACGGGTCTAAACGCGCCCCGACGATCCCCGCACGACGAGGCGGCCGCTCAGGGTGACCTTGCGCACCGCTTCCGCCGGCGCCTTCAGCCGGTCGAACAGCAGCGCCATCGCCTGGGCGCCGATCTGCGCGACGGGCTGCTCGATCACCGTGAGTCCGGGCTCCACGAGGTCGGTCCAAGGGTCGTTGTCGAAGCCGGCGAGGCCGAGCCGGTCCGGCACCGCCAGGGCGAGCGCGCGCGCGGCCCGCACTGCTCCCATCAGCATCAGGCCGTTCGACAGGATCAGCGCATCGGGGCGGTCCGGCTCGGTCAGCCAGCGGGTCAGCGTGGCTTCGGCCGCCTCCGCCGTGGGCGGCGCGACGCGCGCCAGGGGCTCGGCGCCGAGGCGCCGGATCGCCGCCTCGTAGCCGGCCTGCCGCTCCTGCGCCGTGGAGCTCGTCGAGCCGAACAGGCCGCCGATCCGGCGATAGCCCCGGGCTCGAAGATGATCGACCAGGGTGCCGGTCGCGGCCGCGTTGTCGAGCACCACGCTGTCATAGGTGCCCGCGGGGCCGGTCCGGTCGATGAACACCACCGGCACGTCCAGGCTGTCGGCCTTGAGCGACTCGGCGGTGACGCGGGTGGGCGCGAAGATCACGCCGGTGACCCGCTCCTCCTCCATCAAGCGGAGGTACAGACGCTCGCGCTCGGGGTCCTCGTCGGTGTTGCACAGGATCACCCGCATGCCGGCGGCGTAGGCGGCATCCTCGACCGCGCGGCTCACGGCCGTGAAGAAGGGATTGCGGATGTCGGCGACGATCAACCCGATGGTCTGCGTTGATTGTGAGCGCAGGCGCCGGGCCGAGAGGTTCGGGCGGTATCCGGTGGCTCGAACCGCGGCTTCGACTTGCTGGCGCAGGACGTCGCTGACCGGTCCCCGCCCCAGAGCCCGGGAGACCGTCGCCGTCGAGACACCGGCCGCGCGCGCCACGTCACGAATACTGGCACTCATCGGGAAGAGAACGTTTTCAGCGTCATAGCGCCGTTCTGGCACCGGGACCGGTGATCGACAAGGGTCCGATTTGCATTATTGCGCCGAATTCCGTTGACACGATTTGTGAAAACGTTTTCATACAGCCAACAACTGCACCGGCAACGATGTTCACGGGAGGAGCACGCCATGCTCGCGCCGACGCCGACCCTTTCTCCGCGCCTGCTGATTCAGCTGGGTGCCGCGCCGGCCACCAAGGAAGCGGCGATCCGGGCTGCGGCCCAGCTCCTCATCGCATCCGGCTGCATCGAGGCGCCCTACGAAGCCAGCATGCTGCGGCGCGAGGGCGTGGCGAACACCTATCTGGGCCACGGCGTGGTCATCCCGCACGGCATGGTCGACGACCGTCACCACGTCCGCGACAGCGGGCTGGCGGTCCTGCAGGTTCCGGGCGGCATCGCGTGGCACGACGGCCAGGTCGCCCACCTCGTGGTCGCCATCGCGGCCCAGTCGGACACCCACATCACCATCCTGCGTCGCCTGACCCGGCTGATCCAGGACGAGGCGCGCCTCGCCGCCCTGCGCACCACCACCCGCAAGGAGGAGATCGTCGCGGCCCTCACCGAAGATGCGCCTGCGCCCGGTGCGGCCGGCCCGGCGGGCGACCTCAGGCAGCGCTTCGACTGGACCGTCGATTATCCCACCGGGCTCCATGCCCGCCCGGCCGCCCATTGGGTCGAGACGGCCCGCGCCTGCTCCGCCCGGATCCAGGTGCGCCACGGCGCCGAAGTCGCCGACGCCAAGAACCTGATCGCCCTGCTCCAGCTCGGCCTGCGCTGCGGCGACGCGGTGACGATCTCGTCGGAGGGGGACGACGAGGCCGGTGCCCTCGCCCGGATCTGCGCGGCGGTGACGGGCCTGAGCGCCGGGGAAAAGGCCGCCGCGCGGGCCGCTGCGGAAGCCGCCGCTCGTGCGGCCGGCCCGGTGGCCGGCTGGAATCCCGCCGACGCGCCGCGCGTGCTGGCGGGCATCGGCGCGAGCCCCGGTCTCACCATCGCGCCTATCCATGTGCTGAGCCAGGCGGAGGTCACCGTCCCGGACGTGCCCGAGCCCCTGACCTCCGGCGGCGACCGCCTGCACGCGGCCCTCGCCGCCACCGAGGGTCAGCTCCGGGCCCTGGCCGACGACACCGAGCGCCGCCTCGGCAAGGCGGATGCCGGCATTTTCCGGGCGCAAGGCGAGCTCATCGCCGACACGGACCTGATCACCCTGGCCTGCCAGCTGATGGTGGAGGGCCACGGGGTCGCATTCGCCTGGAACCAGGCGGTGGAGCGGATGGCCGGCCGGCTCTCGGCCCTGGGCAATCCCGTGCTCGCCGCCCGCGCGGCGGACCTGCGCGACGTCGGCCGGCGGGTGCTGGCGCAGATCGATCCGTCGCTCAGGAGCCGCCACGACCTGCCGGACGCGCCCTGCATCCTCATCGCCCCCGATCTCGCCCCGTCCGACACCGCCGGGCTCGACCCGTCCCGGGTCATCGGCCTCGCCACCGCCCAGGGCGGCCCGACCTCGCACACCGCGATCCTGGCCCGCACCCTGGGGATTCCCGCCATGGTGGCGGGCGGCCCCACCCTGCTCGCCCTGAAGAACCACACGCCCGCGATCCTCGACGGCGGCACCGGCCGGCTCTACCTCGACCCGAGCGCGGCCGACCTCGCCTCGGCCCGGGCCTGGGGTGCGCGCCAGCGCGCCAGGGCCGAGGCGGAGGCCCGCGAGCGGTCCCTGCCCGCGCGCACCCGCGACGGGCACACGGTCGCCATCGGGGCCAACGTCAACAATCCCGAACAGGTGCCCCTCGCCCTCGACCAGGGCGCGGAGGGCGTGGGCCTGATGCGCACCGAGTTCCTGTTTTTGGAGCGCGGCGACACGCCGACCGAGGACGACCAGTACGCCACCTATCGGGCGATGCTGGACGCCCTCGCCGGCCGGCCGCTGATCGTGCGCACCCTCGACATCGGCGGCGACAAGCAGGTGGCTCACCTGCACCTGCCGCGGGAGGAGAACCCGTTTCTCGGCGTGCGCGGCGCCCGGCTGCTCCTGCGCCGGCCCGACCTGATGGAGCCGCAGCTGCGCGCCCTGTACCGGGCGGCACGAGACGGCATTCCGGCCGGTGCGCCCACCGGCAGGGAGGCCCCGCTCTCCATCATGTTCCCGATGATCACCTCGGTGCCGGAGGTGCTCGCGCTCCGCGCCCACTGCGCGCGCATCCGGGCCGAACTCGAGGCGCCGGCCTTGCCGCTCGGGATCATGATCGAGGTGCCGGCCGCCGCGATCCAGGCCGACGCCCTGGCCCGGCACTGCGACTTCTTCTCGATCGGCACCAACGACCTGACGCAGTACGCCCTGGCCATCGACCGCCAGAACACCGAGCTCGCGCCGGAGGCCGATTCCCTGCATCCTGCGGTGCTGCGCCTGATCCACATGACCTGCGCGGGCGCGGCCCGGCACGGGCGGTGGGTCGGCGTCTGCGGGGGCATCGCCGGCGATCCGTTCGGCGCCGGCCTGCTCGCCGGCCTCGGCGTCCACGAGCTGTCGATGACCCCGCGCGACGTGGCCGCCGTGAAGGCCCGGCTGCGGGTGAGCGAGATCGGCGCCCTGCGGGCGCTGGCCGCCCGGGCCTGCGCCCAGGAGGACGCGGCCGCGGTCCGAGCCCTGGCTGCGCCCGACGAGGGAGAGCCCGCATGAGCCGCGTCGTCACCCTCACCCTGAACCCGGCCCTCGACAGGTCCGTGACCCTCGACGCCCTGCGGCCCGGGCACGTCCATCGGGCGCGCGGCACGCGCTCGGATGCGGGCGGAAAGGGCGTCAACGTCGCCGCCTGCCTCGCCGATTGGGGCGTGCCGGTGGCCGCCGCCGGCATCCTCGGCCAGGACAACGCCGCGCCGTTCCAGGCCCTGCTGGCGGCCAAGGGCATCGAGGATCGCTTCGTGCGCATCCCGGGCGAGACCCGGACCAACCTGAAGCTGTTCGACGCGGAGACCGGCGACACCACGGACCTCAACCTGCCGGGGCTCGCCGTCGATTCCGCCACCCTCGACCTCGTCCGGGCGCTGCTGCGCCGGGATGTGACATCCGATGCCCTGGTGGTGCTGGCCGGCAGCCTGCCGGGCGGCGTCGTGCCCGGGATCTACGCGGAGATCGCCGCCGAGCTGCGGCCGCGCGGCGCCCGCCTGGTCCTCGACGCGTCCGGCTCCGCCCTGGCGGCGGCCCTGGCGGCCCCGGCCGAAGCCCTGCCTTTCGCGGTCAAGCCCAACCGGCACGAACTCGAGGATTGGGTCGGGCGGCCGCTACCGACCCTGGCCGATGTGGTCGGGGCGGCCCGCGATCTGGTGGCGCGCGGCATCCCCCTGGTGGTGGTCTCGTTGGGGGCCGAGGGCGCGCTGTTCGCGGCGGCCGACAGCATGGTCCACGCCCATCCCCCGCCGACCCGGGTGACCAGCACGGTGGGGGCGGGCGACGCCCTCGTGGCCGGCCTCGTCGCCGGCCTCCATGCGGGCCTCGACCGGGTCGCGACCGCGCGCCTCGCCATGGCCTTCGCGGCCGGCAAGCTCGGCCTGGCCGGCGCCAACCTGCCCGCCCGCGAGACCGTCCTGGCGATCGCCAGGACGGTGCGGGTCGAATCGCTCGACGTCCCGGTCTGAAACCTCGGACTCCGGATCATGACACCGACGCATCCGCACAGCGGCGCGCGACGCAACGGGAGGAAGCCATGACGCAGGTGCTCGCAGTGGTGGGAGGTGGGGATCTCGGCCTGCACGCGGTGCTGGCCGGAGAGGCCCTGCGCAAGGCGGCCGGCCGGCGCAACCAGCCCCTCGACCTCGAGTTGCGCGGCAAGGGCGTCTCCGGCAACGCCCTGAGCGCCGACGCGATCGCGGGCGCCGACGCCGTCCTGCTGGTGGGCGACGGCGACCTCGACGAAGGCCGCTTCGGCGCCATGCGCCGCGCCCGGATTCGCATCGAGGACGTGCTCACCGACGCCCATGCGGTGCTCGACCGCTTCCTCGCCGGGTCGGGCGAGGCGGGTCCGCCGAAGGACGTGGCGCCGAAGGACGTGGCGCCGAAGGGGCGCCGGCGGATCGTCGCCATCACCTCCTGCCCCACCGGCATCGCCCATACCTTCATGGCCGCAGAGGGCATCCAGGCGGCGGCTCAGGCGCTCGGCCACGACGTTCGGGTCGAGACGCAAGGGTCGGTCGGCGCTCGCGACGCCCTCACGGCTGCCGAGATCGCCGCGGCCGATATCGTTCTGATCGCCGCCGATACCGGTGTCGACCGGAGTCGGTTCGCCGGCAAGAGGCTCTACGTCACCAACACCAAGGCGGCGATCCGCGACGGCAAGGGACTGCTCGCGACGGCGCTCGCCGAGGCGCAGCGCCAGCCCGATGCCGGAACCGCTGCCGGAATCGCTACCGAGGCCGGCGGGTCGGCCCGGCCGGAACCGGAGGAGAAGAAGGCCGGGGCCTACAAGCACCTGATGACCGGTGTCTCGTTCATGCTGCCCTTCGTGGTGGCGGGCGGCCTGCTGATCGCCCTGGCCTTCGCCTTCGGCGGCATCGACGCGATGAAACCCGACCACGCCGGCAGCCTCGGCTTCGCCCTGGGCGATATCGGCGCCAAGGCGGCCTTCGCGCTGATCGTGCCGGTGCTGGCCGGCTACATCGCGTTCTCCATCGCGGACCGGCCCGGCATCGCGCCGGGCATGATCGGCGGCATGCTCGCCGCCAACCTGCAGGCCGGCTTCCTCGGCGGCATCGCGGCGGGCTTCATCGCCGGGACCACCACCGCCTTCCTCAACCGGCACATCCGCCTGCACAGGAACCTGGAGGGCCTGAAGCCCGTCCTGATCCTGCCGCTGCTGGCCACCACCGTCACCGGCCTGCTGATGATCTACGTCGTCGGCGTACCGGTGGCGGCGATCCTGGCGGCCCTCACCGACTGGCTGAGAAGCATGCAGGGGGCGAGCGCCCTGGTGCTCGGCCTGGTGCTCGGCGGGATGATGGCGGTGGATATGGGCGGCCCGGTCAACAAGGCCGCCTATGCCTCGGCCGCCGCCCTGATCGCATCGGGCATCACCGCGCCCATGGCCGCCGTGATGATCGGCGGCATGACGCCCCCGCTCGGAATCGCGCTCGCCACCCGGCTGTTCCCCGGCCGCTTCACCAAGGCCGAGCGCGAAGCCGGCGGCGCGGCGGCTGTGCTCGGAGCGGCCTTCATCACCGAGGGCGCGATCCCATTCGCCGCGGCGGACCCCCTTCGGGTGATTCCCTCCATGGTGGTGGGATCGGCGCTCGCCGGTGCCATCGCGATGAGCCTCGGGGTCGAGCTGAAGGTGCCGCATGGCGGCCTCTTCGTCCTGCCGATTCCCAACGCGGTGACCAACGTCCCGGGTGCGCTGATCGCCCTGGTGGTCGGAACCCTTGTCACCGGTCTGCTCGTCGGCCTGCTCAAGAAGCGCGCCGCCTGAGGCCGCCGGCGGCCCCGCACGGGGACCGGCGGCCAGCACCCTACCCGGCATCAAGACCGGCCACGCAAACACCACGCGATCGAAGGGGACACCGGATGAGCAAGGGATTGAGGGCTGCTGTCGTAAGCCTGGGCTTGATGACGCTGGGATCGGAGGCGCGGGCGCAGGCGGTGGAAGCGGTCGGGATCGGCGTGGCGGAGACGGTCCGGCGGCAGGTCCTGCGCCGCCCGCGGCGCCTGCCGCCCCGTCCGGGCGGCCAGGGCATCGCGGGGGCCCAGAGCGCGGCCGGTGCGGCGGACGCCCTGGGCCAGAGTGCGACGCCCCCCACCCTGCCCACGGGCGTGTTCGACCTCGGCCACGGCCTGACGCTCAGCGCCAACTACACCGGTCAGGCCGCCGCCAACCCGATCGGCGGCATCCGCCAGGGCGGCGCCTATGCCGGGCAGCTGTTCTTCGGCATCGACGCCGACCTGAACCGCCTCGCCGGCATCCGTGGCGGCGCCTTCCACATCGCCGTCACCAACCGCCACGGCGACAATCTCGCCGGCGACTTCATCGGCAACAACACCTCCGTGCAGGAGATCTACGGTGGCGGCCAGACCACCCGGCTCACCCTGCTCAGCTACGAGCAGAAGCTCTTCGACGATCGGCTCGTGATCGAGTTCGGCCGCCTGGTGGCCAACATCGCCTTCCTGAACTCACCAATCTACTGCAACTTCCAGTCGAATTCCGCCTGCGGTAACCCGACCTTCGTGTTCAAGACCTCGAACTTCACCTTCTGGCCGGTCTCCAGCTGGGGCGCCCACGCCAAGGCTTGGCTCACCGACCGGGTCTTCGTCCATGCCGGCGTCTACGAGGTCAATCCCCGCCATCAGCAGCCCGGCGACAATGGCCTCGACCTCTCGACCCGCGGCGCCACCGGGGCGATCCTGCCGGTCGAGCTCGGCTATTCCACCACCTTCGCCAACGACCCCCTGCCGCGCAACTACGGCATCGGCGGCTGGTACGACGCCTCCGACTATGCCGACCCGGTGCGCGACATCACCGGCCAGCGCGCGGTCCTGACGGGTCTCGCCCCGGCCAGCCGCTTCGGGCGCTCGGGCGTCTATGCCCGCTTCGACCAGATGGTCTGGCGTCCCGATCCCAGCGCCATCCAGGGCCTGACCCTGTTCGGCGTCGCCATGGCGGGCACCTCCGGGCGCCTCGTCGAGGATTACTTCCTGGAGATCGGCGCTCTCCAGACCGGCACCTTCGCGGGCCGCCCCTTCGACACCCTGGGCTTCGTCATCAACACTCAGCGCTTCTCGCCCCTGGCCCTCTCGAACATCACGGCCGCGCAGAACGCCCTCGGCCTCGACCGGTCGATTCCCCGACAGCAGATCATGATGGAGCTCAACTACGGCATCCAGGTCACCCCGGCGATCCGCCTGACCCCGAACCTTCAGTACATCATCAACCCGGACCAGACCCGCTTCCCGGCCTACACCCGGAACATCCCCGACGCCCTCGTGGTCGGCGCCAAGCTGTCGGTCGATCTCTTCACCCTCGCGGGGCTGGCGCCGGGATCGGTGTCGAACTGAGGGCGCCTGCCTCCGGCCTCGCCGCGAGGACCGATCGGCTGCCGGTTTCACCCACACCCGGTCCGGGTGCGATAACGAGACCGGCGATGTCCGAGGCCGCGTGGCAGCTTCGAACGCGCGTTGTGGCCGCGCATCGCCGCGACAGGCTCACTCCGCAGACCCTTCCCACGCTCAGGCTCGACGTTTCGGTTCGAACGAAAAAGCGTTGTTATCGTCGGCGAGCACCTGCCGTCACCGCTGGAACGAGGTCGTGTGGTCTGGTCTGGGCTCGCCTGCAATGATCAGCGCAGCGAGCGTGAGTCGGACAATCCTGCATCGTCCGCCACGACGCGATGGGCATCCTCGCCGTCCGGGACCCCTACCAGCCAGCTGGCGGCGGCGTACGGCCTGAGGCCGACAGGGCGTCGGTCAGGTAACGCGCGCGATCCGAGCCCCCCGAGGCCGTCGGCCGGGGAACCACGGATACGGTCTGCGCGGCCGGAGCCGGAGCGGGCTGCGCGAGGTAGGACTGGCCTGCCGGGGCCGGTGGCAGCGTCACCAGGGTGCGACTGCTGTTGACTGCGACCGAGGGCGGGCCCGGAACTGGGGTCGGCGCAGCGATGGCAGGGGCGACCGGGGCCAGGGTGGCCACGGGCTCGGCGGTCAAGGGCTCGGCGGCCGGTCTCGGCCGTACGATCCGGGGACGCGTGGCACGGGCCACAGCTTCGGTCGACACCCCAAGGCGGATGCGCGTGAGGTCGGCCAGGAGCGTCTCGGCGGCCATCGGCCTGCGGCCGCAATGCTGCACGCGGAGCGAGACCGCGACCGGCCCGCGCAGGGCGGCACGGCCGAGTTCTACCCGCTGAAGGTCGTCGATCCACTGCCAAGCATAGGCGCAGCGTTGGCTCACGGCGACCCCGATGGGTCCGTAGGCGTTGCGCATGGGCTGGCGGACGATGCGGTAGGAGGACCCGTCTTCCAGACTTCCGAGTTCGGCCGCGATTCCGGCGCGGCTTGGCTTGGCCATGGCCGGATCGTCCCACACCCGGCCCGACGCGATGGTGAGATCCACCCGGCCGCGGGATTGTCCGTACACGATGCGCTGCCGCAGGCTCGCGCTCGATCGCGTCTCCTCGACGGACTCGATGGCGCCGCTGTTCGGAACGAAGACCAGGGGCTGGTTGCCGGCGGACCCCGTGGAGGCGAAGGCCGTCTCGAATCGGGGGGCGTTCCGGCTCGTCTTCGCGGTCTGGCAAGCCCCGAGCAGGCTCAGGCCGAGGGCGAGGCCGGTCATCCGGAGCAGCGTGTTCCGGAAGGGCACCTGCGGCCGGCCGGAGGAGAACTTCGGTCCGTTCATCGATCCAGTCCTGGATTTCGCTGGCCGCTCCGTTCGGTGCTGGCGGTATCGAACGGACCGAAGCGGTCGCCGTCCCGGGGCTGCACCGACCGGGGCGAGCCGGTCTGCGCAAGAATGCCACCCTCAGCTTGCGCGAGGGTGCCCACAGGCGGGGCCGGCGGTCCTGCCTGAAGGCTCGCCCGAGCGAGGCCGTTCCATCCCGGCAGCAGGGTGAAGCCGTAGCGCTCGTAGGGCATGGCCCCGACGCCCACGACGCGGCGGGCGATCAGGGGCTGCGGCCCGCGCACCTCACGCAAGTATTCCGAGTCCCGCGCACGCGGCGTGAGAGAGGCGCCCTCGCCGAAGCGCAGGGGGTTCTCAGCCGCGACCGTAATCGGAAATTCCCCACGCTGGACGGCCAGGGGTCGGACCGGCGCGGTGGCGACGGCCGGCTTCGGCACCATCACGCGCGACGGGGCGGGGGGCGCCGCCTGCTGCGGAACGGCCGGGGCCGGGCCGCACGGGCCGGTGTCGCGCGCCTGCGGATCGGGCTCGGCGAAGACGAGTCCGACCACCTTCGGGAACAGGCCGTCGTACCGGTTCACGGTTTCCAGGTAGTCCCGCGTGCGCTTGAGGCGCGACAGGCTGAGGGCGTAGCCGAGCACGGCGGATTCGCGCGGCCGCCAGCTGACGGCCCTCTGGAACCAGTCCGCGGCGGCGTCGAACTGGCAGGCATTGTAAGCGTACCAGCCGAGCGCCTGCGCGCCTTCGGGAGCGCTCGTGGCAAGGACGACCTTGGCAAACCGGTCGAGGCGCTCGGTCTCGACCGGCGAGGCGGGGCCTTCGCCCAGGCGCCGCTCCATCATGTCGACGTAGAGGGAGAGGTTCGTCACCGAGGCGGTGCGCCAGGCGAAGGCGACCTCCTCCGCCTCGCGATCCTGTCCCATCTCGCGCAGCGACAGGGCAAGGCCCGTCGCCACCGCGGCATCGCCGCCGCGGGCCAGGGCCGTCTTGAACCAGTCGAGGGCCTCGCGGAACTGGCGTCGGTGATAGGCGTACCAGCCGAGCAGCGCGATCTGCGCGGGCTCGCCCACGCGGCGGGCCTGTTCGCCGAGGGCGGCCAGATCGGCCGGCTCGATGCGTCCGGCCGGTTGCCCGTGCAGGACCGCCGTGATGCGGGCCCGGGTCACGTCCTGATGGATGGACCGGAACTCGTCCGTGCCCTCGGTGCCGGGGCTCCGCATGGCCAGGAGCGGCTCGACGGCGGCCATCGGCATCGCCGCCATGGCCTTCTGCACCGTGGCGAGGCGCAGGCCGGGATCGGCCTGCTCCTTCAACAGGGTACCGTACAGGGCGGAGGCCGAAGCGATGTCGCCGGTCCGCGCATAGGCTTCGGCCAGCGTCCAGGCGATGTCGATGTCGAGGTTCTGGATGCCCTCCTGGGTGGCCTTCACCCGGGCGATGAGGTCGTCCCAGGATCCGTCCCGGGCGGCCGCCCGCGCGGCGCTGCGCAGGGTGCCGCGGTTGAGCTTGCGCGCGAGATCCTCCGACGGCTGCCAGCCGGGATCCACCGATTGGCGGACGCTGATCGCCGTGCGCAGCTCATCGAAGCGGCCGGCCGTGAAGAGGTCCCACATCGGGGCCTCCTCGGGCGGGCTCGGCTTCAGGGTGTCGAGATCGGCCGGGACGGTCCAGTTCGGATGGCGCCGCCGCAGCCGCGCGATCTCGGCCTGGACGCGCTCGCCCTGGCGCTGGGCGGCGTAGTAGCGCAGGGCGCTCTCGTCGATGATCTCGGCGCCGCCCGCGTTCTGCGGCGTGTCGAGGATGACCGGCGCGCGCCGTTCGTTGAGTTGGAGCACCCCCGTGCGGACGGGGGCCTGCTGCGCCAAACTGGGGCCGACCCAGGCGAGACCGCCCGCGAGGGCGAGGAGGAGCGGCGCCGCGCCGGGTCGCAGGTTCAGCGGCCGAGGCATGAGCGGTACCTCATGTTGGTGGCCGTCAGGGCCAGAAGGTGGAGCGTGGCGGGATAGTAGTTCTCGTTCGGGGCCGGGTCCGCCAGCCCGCCAGGCAGCGGCGTGCCGGAGACGGCGCAGGCGGCCAAGGCCGGGATCGCCGCGTAGCCGGGCTCCGCCATGCGTCCCGCGACGGTGTCGCTCGCGGTGTCGATGATCGGCAGCCCGGCGGGATCCGGCTCGGCCCAGAGCTTCAACAGGGGCTCGTAGTAGTTCCGCTCCGTGATGCCCGCCATGGCAAGGTAGAGGGGGAGCCGCACCGCGTTGTAGGAGAAGTGCGGCGGGAAGCCGGCGGCCGGTTGAGGCTGGCCCCCGCGCATCGAGATCCATTCGGTCGGCAGCTGGGCCGCACCAAAGCGGGCGCGCAGGGTGAGTTCCTGGCCCACGGCGCTGAGGCGGCTCCACTCGAACTCCGGCGCGACGCCGGCGAGCCGTGGGAAGGCCGGGAAGACCCAGTAGGACAGGTTGATCACCGGACCGTCGTTCCGGTCCTCGGCCGAGAAGCCGCTCATGGCGGGCAGCAGCAGGGGCAAGCCCTCGTTACGGAACAGGACCGTTCGACGGGCGATGTCCACGGCGATGCGCCGGCTGGCGAGGCGATAGCCCTCGTCCGACCAGCCTTCGGCGGCCTCGGCGAGGGCCCAGGCCACGAGGATGTCGCCGTCCGTGGCGTCGTTCATGTCGGCGACGGCGGGCCGCTTGTCCGGCTCCCAGCGCCAGGCCAGCAGGGCGTCGTCGCGGACCATCAGGTTCGCGCGGGTCCAGTTCCAGATCCGCTGGAAGGCGTCGCGGTCGCCCGCCGCCACCGCGAGCAGCATGCCGTAGCCCTGCCCTTCGCTGTGACTGATGCGGCCGTTGCCCGTGTCGACGACCCGGCCCTGGTCCGTGACGAAGCGGGCCTTGTAGCTGCGCCAGCCCGGCGTGTTCCCGAGGCTGTTCAGCATCGGAAGCACCTCGGCCGGCCAAGCCCCGCTTTGTTGAGGCCCCTTTTGCCGAGCCCCGCCTTGCTGGGGACCGCTTTGCTGGGGACTGCCTTGCCCGACGGGCTTGGCATCGGTGGTCTGGATCTCACCGGGCCGCGCTTCGTAGGGCCTCGTTTCGATGGGTTTGGCGTCACCCGGTCCGGCTTCGCCCGTCTTCGTCCCGAAAGGGATGGCGGGGCCCTGCGCAGCCGCCGGCACCATGGCCAGCAGCGGCAGACAGAGCGAAGCCGCATACGCTTGCGCCCGATACCGCTTCATCGCGGAACTCCCTCATCGTCGGATCGGGCCGGTGCGGCGGTGCCCGGATTGGCCCGGCCCAGGCCGCGTAGCATCGCCGAGGTGCTCAGGCCGAGGCTGATCGCGGCGGCGAACATGATGAGCGTGAACATGCTCGGATTGGTGGAGAACCAGCCCGCAACCACGAGGCGCAGGTTCTCCAGGGAGGCCGGCCCGCTCTCCACGAATCGGGCCTGCTTGGCCGCGTGATTGGTGAGCGCGCCGTCATTGGCGTCGAGGGTGGCGACGCGACCCTCGATCCGGTTCCAGATCGAGGGCGTCGTGAGGCAGATGGCCGAGGCCTGGAGGGTGGCCGCGCTCGGGGCCGTGAACACGGTCAGGAGTCCATTCGGATCGCGTCCGGGCAGGCCCTGGCTGACGATCAGGGAGGCCTGCGATCCGATCTCGATCTCGGGCTCGCGAACCTGATCCTCGGCCCAGGCCTTGGTGGCGGCCCAGCTCTCGCGCGCCGCGGCGCCGAGTCTCGCCGACATCGTGGCGACCTGGTCGGAGAGGCGGTCCTGCGAGGCGGTGGCGCCGTTCCATTCGGCGATGACATCGCGCTCGCGCCGGTCCGTGGCGGAATCGGGACGCGACCGGCCGACCGCGCCGGCCGGACGGGGACCCGCGGCCGGAAGCGCGCAGGCCGGGGGGCGGTCGTTGCGCAGGCGATCGAGACTCGCGCCGTCCATCACGGCGAAGCGACGGCCGGGCTCGCTCAGCTGCGTCGTGGCCGCCCGTCCCTGCCAGATCTGGCGGATCTGGTCAGGATCGAGGCCGGTGGTGCGCAGGATGGCGGGATCGAGGGCGCGGGCCGGCCCGACGACCACGGTCGGCGTCCGCCCTTCGAGGGCGCGATCGTTGGTCAGTTCGAAGTCGATGGGCTTCTCGGCCGAGAGCGCCATCTGGACCGCGAGGGTCGCGGCGGCGGCCATGGATTCCCGGTCGGGCGCCGGCACGACGAGGCGCGGGCGCTGGCCGGGCGCGACCTTCGGCAGGCCGCCACCGAGCGTCGCGGCGAGGTCCGGCAGGCGGATCGCCCGGGCGAGTTGGGGAACCGCCAGGGTCGACCGGTTGAGGAGCAGGAAGCGGCTCTTCGTGCTGCCTCCCTCGCAGGCGCGGTCCGAGGGGGCCGGCAGCAGGGCCTTCACCTCGACCTTGTTCCGTCCAGGCCGCCAGCGGCTGAGCGGCAGGGCGATCGTCTCGTCCCGGAAGAGTTCGCCGCCCGCATTTGCCAGGGGCACGCTGGCCACGTTGCGCCCGTTGACGTCCACGATGATCTGGGCGCCGAGCTCCAGCCCCGCCGCATAGCCACCCGCGAGGGTGAGGGCGACCTTGTCGTAATCCGCCGGCACGAAATCCGTCGGCAGGGTCAGATCGAAGCCGGTCCGGAACAGGCGGCCACTGAATTCCCGGTTCTCGATGCCGAACGCTGAGAACGGCAACGTCTCGCGGCCCTGGGCCGGCACGCCGCGCGCCAAGGCGAGGGCCTGGAGGCCCTGCGGGCTACCCATCGGTTCGCGTGTGGCGAGGCCACTGACGATGCTGCTGGCCGCCTCGATCTCGGCGGGCGTGTCGCCCGCGAGGGTGATGCGAGCGGCCCGGTCACCCTGCGGCGGCTCGAAGGTCAGGGGCTGGCGGCTGAGACCGCCCGGGCCATCGTCATCCGCCACGTGGATCTCGAGGCCGGCCGACCCCTGAGTTTCGCCGGCGAACTCGACCGACACCTGACTGAACCTGCCGGCGAGCGCCATGCGCTGGACGAGGCCGATCAGGCGCTCGAAGGTGGCGAAGCCCGGCCGGTTGCGCAGGACGATCCGGATCGGGACGATGCCGCGCGCATCCGGCGCGATGGCGGGCAGATCGCGCAGGGAGTTGGCCATCGCGGCGCCGGAGACCGAGACGAGACCCGTCCAGGCCGGGTCGATCTGGGTCCAGAGCTCGTAGGTCGCATCGAGGGAGCAGTCGACCCGATGCCGCTGGACACCGGCGATTTCCAGGGCGTTGTAGCCCGGCTTCAGGAGGTCGCCGGGGATGTCGAATTCGATGATCCGGATCGCGCCCGGTGCCTTGATCTCGCTGCGGCCCACGGCCACGCCGTTGACCTTCGCGGTGAGGAACGAGGCGTCGGGCACCACCGAGATCGCGGCGAGGTAGCCGATGCGCAGGCGCAGGTGCTCCCGAGACTGCGCTTCCGTGAGGTAGACCGGCCATTGCAGACCGCTCTCCTCGCCGCTGAGTCGCAGGCTGCTGGACAGGGCCGGGAACGGGCGCTGCGGCAGCGGCGGCGCAGCGGGAGGAGACGCGGGCTCCGCCTCCGCCCGGCCGGCGGCGGCCGGCCGGCCGGCGCGCTCGGCATCGGGAACGGCGAGGACCCGCGGTGCGCCGCGACCGATGAAGCTCTGCGCCAGGGCCGGGTGGGACACTGCGAGGAGCAGGCCGGCCAGCGTCAGCGCTGAGGCCGCGTGCGATCTGGGGCGACGCTGGGATGTGACGGGCATGGCCGGGTTCGCGCTCGTGTCCGAGGAATGGACTGTCCGTGGGTGGGGTTGCGGTCGCGCCATCTCAGCTGCGCAGCCCCGTCGGGGCAGCGACCATCCGGTCTGAGGTCCGACGTCCGCGCTCCGCCTCGTCCTGCCCGGTCTCGGTCTCGACCATCAGCTGGAGCCAGCTCGGCGATCCGTCGGCCGGTGGCGCGGCCGCCGCCGGCCTGGGGGCCGTCTGCGTGTCCGAATCGGCGGCGCGGCGGCGTGCGCCTGCGGCGGCGGCCTTCGGGGCCTCCTCCTCGACAGGGCGCTGTGCCGTTCCCGTCATCAGGCAGGCCAGGGCCCGGATCGGTCCGTACAGACCCCAGCCGATGAACTGCCCGGTCCCCGACAGGATGTCCTTGTGGGTGCGGCGGCGTTGCTGGAAGCGGACCATCGCGTCGGCATCGCCGTACATGATGTCCGCGAGGGCGAAGTAGCTGCCGGGCGTCAGGGGCTCGAAGACAAGATCGCAGATCGATTCCTCGCCGGCGGCGGTGATTCCTGCCACCCGCACCGGGATCGTCCGGGCATGACTCAGGAGCGGCATGTGTCCCTGGTGGGTCGCCGCGAGGGTGCCGACCGAACCGTCGTCGCTACGGCGCATCGGAACCACCGCATCTATCCGGATCCGGCATCGGGCGCTGGAGATGCGCTCCACGGTGACGTCGATGGTCGTGCCGTTGAGGTTCAGCACCGCAGGCCGGTCGACCGGCAGCGAGGGGGCCGTCTCCGTCTGACGCCGCTCGGTAGCGACGCCCAGAGCGGCGCCGGCCGTGATGAGATTGAAGAGGTTCCAGAGGCCGACCACGAGCATCAGGTTCGTGACGCCGGGCTCGAAGCTGTAGCGGTAGGTAGCGAAGGCTTGAGCGAGGAAGAGGACCGCGAAGACGATGAAGTAGGGCAGCGCCAGGGGGGAGAGCTGGTCGTGGTCCAGGCTGACGTTCTTGGCCGTTACGTTGAAGGTCGGCTTGCGCGGCGACAGGATGACGGCGGCGGTCGCCTTGATGAGGAACAGGCCCTGCACGTACTCGTACAGTTCGGAGACGAAGGGCCAGCGTACCCGTCCGTAGAGGTAGTTCTGCATCATCAGGTTTACGACGATGTAAGTGGCTGTGTAGGCGATGGCCTCGTCGACGTTGGCGACGACGATCTTCATGTCGAAGAAGATGTACAGCAGTGGAGCTGCCATGAAAATCAGGCGCGGGAGCGGGAAGAACCAGAACGTCATGCTCGACAGGTAGCAGAGCCTCTGGATCGGCCTCAGCCCACTCTTGAAGAGCGGGTTCTTGAGAAGCATGATCTGCAGCATGCCCTGGCACCAGCGCGAACGCTGCCCGATGAAGGCCGAGAGGGTCTCCGGCTGGAGGCCGGCGATCAGGGGCTTGTCGACGTAGAGGCTGGTCCAGCCCCGCGAATGCAGCTCGAAGGCGGTCTCGCAATCCTCCGTGATGGTGATGCCGGAGAAACCGCCCGCCTCGTCCAGCGCGCTGCGCCGGAGCAGCGCGGCCGAGCCGCAGAAGAACGAGCCGTTCCACTTGTCGAGCCCGCACTGCCCCACCGCGTAGAACATCTCGTTCTCGGAGGGCATCCGCTCGAAGGTCTTCAAGTTCCGCTCGATCGGGTCGGGATTCAGGAAGGCGTGCGGCGTCTGCACGAGGAACAGCTTCGGATCCACGCCGAAATGGCCGATCGTGTCGAGCAGGAACGAGCGGAAGGGCACGTGGTCCGCATCCAGGACCACGACGATCTCGCTGATCGAGTTCTGGAGGCCGTTGTTGAGGTTTCCGGCCTTGGCGTGGAGGTTGCGCCGTCGAGTCAGGTAGGACACCCCGAGATCCGCGCAGAGGGCCTGCAGGACCTTGCGGCGCGCACGCGCCTCCTCGGCCTTGCGGGGATCGCTATCCGCGCATTTCTGGTCCGTCCCGCCGTCGTCGAGGAGCCAGACGGTGAACTTGTGCGCCGGGTAGTCCAGGGATTTTGCGGCCGCGAGTGTCGTCGCGAGGATGTGCCGGTCCTCGTTGTAGGTCGGGACGAAGATGTCGACGGTCGGCAGGTCGTCTTCCGCGTCCTGCGGGGGCGGGGGACGCCGCAGGGGATCGGCGTTGATCACGAGGCTGACCGCCAGGATGTAGAAGCAGTAGAGCTCCGCCGCGATCAGGATCACGCCGGCCGTGAAACCCGGAAGATCGCTGACAGGCGGCAGCGTGCTCGACAGGCGCCAATAGATGTAGCGCAGCACCACGAGACTGCCGATGGCAAGGAAGGTCAGACGCCCGGTGCGCCCCTTGGCGAACAGCCACAGGAGGATCATGACCGCAATGGCGCCGAGGCTCATCTCAAGCTGAACGTCCGTTCCCAGAGGTTGCGACAGCAACAGCAGGGTCACCGCGGCGCTGGCGAGCCAGATGGTTCGGACGAGAAAGGGTGGCATGGGGCCACTCCGCGTTAGGCGAAGGAAGGATGGGTTAGGCGAAGGAAGGATGAGATGCCGCCCGCGCGGCATACCTCCAGCGTGATCTCAGAATGCGATGCGACCATCGACGCTGGTGTAGTATCCACCCTTACGAATACGGTCGAATGCGTAGCCCGCCCCGAGCGAAAACTTCATCGGACCGATGGCGAACCCGGTGATGTGGCCGCCGGCTCGCCAGCCGTTGAAGAATTCGTCGCCCAGGAGTGTGGCCTCGGGGCCGACGAAGACGCCCGGCACCACCGCAACGCCGGTGCGGAAGCGCGCGTAATAGGCGTTGAACAGCGTCGAGTAGGAGGCATTGGCCGAGAACAGCGTGTTCTCGGTGGGGTTCACATAAAGGTCCGCCGCCACTTTCACGCCCAGGCCCGTGCCGACCACGGGATTGCCGGGGTCCAGGATGGAGAGCTCGTTGCTGCGCACGTTCATGCCGATGTAGCCGGCCAGCGCCGCCTGCTGCCAGATCCACTCGTAGCCGAGCAGGACCGTGCCTTCCTGCTGAACGCCATTGACGGTTTGACGGACTGCCGCGCCCGGATAGGAATAGGTGCCGGCTACGCCTTGCAGGCGTACGCGGAGACCGTCGTTGAGGAGGTTGCCGACGGGCGCGATCGTCGCCGTGATCGTTCCAAAAGCGGAGCTATTGGTTGTAACGGTCGCACTGGCATCGACGGCCACGATCCATTCGTCACCCGCGACTTCTGGCTGAGCGGCGCCCGTATACCAGTCGGCCGCGCGGGGAGAGGTCGGCGCCACGGCCAGAGCACTGAGCAGGAACGACACGTTTCTGAGACGGTGGAACACTTGTGCTGAACCCCGAGAGGTGGCAAATTTGCGCCTCTTTTCGCGCTGCATCATTAAGCGCTTGTATAGTTAATTGCTGGTTAATCGAGATTCCTCGGCTTGCGCCGCCGGCGCGTGCGAAGACTGTTTTCGGCAGCATCGCCGTGCGTGAAGTCCGTGCTCGTAACACTCGAGAGCATTGAATGGAAAAGCGACGTTGCTAGCGATTCAATATCGAAGTTTAGCGTTTCACGTCCCATTTCATGAGGAACTGATTTCGGAGCGCGGGACGGTGTTTTCGCGACGCCGATGACGCTCTGACGAAATCTGGAAGCTTTCTGCAGAGTTTCGGGCTTGAAGCTCGACGTGAGGTCGCGGACGCGCCGCGTGCCGCGTCAGCCGCTCGGTGCCGTTCCCGGCCTTGCGTCCCCTACCCCGCAGGGTCAGCCAAGGCGGCGAATCGCGCTTTCGTGGCGCGGCCGCGCCAGGCCCGGGCTGCGGCGCTCGACGCTTACCGCGCTGCACTCGACGCTCGGGGCGATCAGGAGTGGCTCGAAGTACTCGCGGCTCAGGGCGTAGATGCGGCCCGTGCCGGCTCCCCCCAGCGCCGAGAGGCGGAAGGCGAGCCGGCGGCCGGAGATCCGTTCCGCGCCCGACCGGGTCCGTACGATCACTTCGCGGACGGCCCCGTGCTTGGCCTGAACCGTGCCGAGGGCGTCGCTCATCATCGCGCGATCCTCGGGCTCGACATGCGCGAGTACATCTTCAAGGTTGCAGACCCGCTCCGGCGTGGTCCCGCCCTGCTCATCCTCGCGGTCCGTCCAGACGACTTTCCCGGTCGAGAGATCGATTTCCCAGCAGGTCGAGCCCGACAGGGACCGGATGGCCCGGATCCGATCACGGCTGCGCGCGAGGGCCGCGCGTTTCTCTTGGAGCAGGCGCTCGCGCACCATGCTCCGCTCGATGGCCGCGCGAATCGACCCGGTGAGGCGGTTCAAGTCGCGGGTCAGGGGGAACGCGACCGTCCGATTCTGGCCCTCCTGACGGCAGAGCGCCTCGGCGAGGTCGAGGCTGCATGTCGCCCATCCGCCGAGGAGCCAGCCGACCGCGGCCGCGAACAGGCCGGCGCCGAGCAGGACCAGAAGGGGAAGCGCCGGGGCCGCGGTCTCGGGAGGGCGCAGGGTCACGAGCCATCCCACGCCGCCCCGCTCGACGTCGCCGACGGTCGCCCGAACTTCGGGGCCCAGCGCGTCTGGACCGGAGTCGTGGAGGCTGCGCCCCGATCCGTTCATGACGCGGATCGACAGGCCCCGCCCCCCGTTCGGAAGCATGCGCCGGGCGCCGGCAACGATTCCATCGGTCCATTCGGGCGGGAGCTGGACGGCGACGATGCCGAGGGGAGCGCCGGCTTCGCCCACGGGGGCCGCCACGATGAGGTTGCGGGTGACTCCGATTCCGGCCCGGCTTCCCTGCGCGGCCTCCCCGACGACCAAGCCCGAGAGCGCCTTGGCGAACCAAGGACTGCTGGAGACGTCTGCCCCCTGGATGCTCCGACGCGAGGCGGCCAGAACCACACCAGCCCGGTCGGCGAAGAGCGCGTCGGCCAGTTCGGGATGGAGCCGCTGCCAGGCCGCGAGCAGGCGCGCCGGCGCGTCCGGATCACCGCCGGGCGCCTGGATCGCCAGACTCTGTGCAGCGAAGAGCAGTTCCCGTTCGACCGCTAGAAGGCCCCCTTCCAGGCGTTCGGCAACGAAGTCCGCCTGGACGCGCCACTCGGCCTCAATGCGCCGGGGGTTGCCGGTCACCCGATCGCTCGTGCTCAGGACGGCGAGCCCGCCGAACACCGTGGCTAGGAGGAGCAGGAAGGCCAGCAGGCTGCGGAGGGAGGAAAACAGTCCGGTACGCATAGGCCTGCCAAACGAGCGGAGGTGCCGCATTCGACCGGCGGGTCGAAGATGGGTTAACGAGTCATTATCGGAAATGGTAAACGAAACGTTACCGCCGGGTGCGCCGGTTTAGACTTGTACGCCATGGGTAAATTCAGTTCTCCGGTGTGGGGTCTGTGCAGCCATCCTCGGCATGCTCGTCCAACGCTCCATCGTCTTCGGGGCAGCGGCGCAGGCGAGCCCGCCCCCGCCCCCGTCCGCAGCCGCCAGCAGCGGCACGCGCCGGTGGTCGAGCACGGCCAGGACCTCGTCCTCCAGCCGGTTGCGCCCGGCTTCGTGCGCCGCGAGCGCGTCGACGAGGTCGCCCAAGCGCGTTCGACTGGAGTGGCGTCGTTGCCCGCGCCGGCGTCGATGATCTGGAGGAGCTTCAATTGATGCGGGGCGAAGGCGACCTGTTCATTCGTGAAGCGTTTGCGAGGCATGGCATCCACCCTCCTTCAGGGTTCAGGATGCCCGAAAAGCTTGCGCTCAGCGCGGACCGGTTTGCTGGGTCAGGGGCAAGCTTTGGCGGCTTCTCTGGGCGTCAGATCCCGGACTGCGATTCCCTGACACTTCAACATCATCTCCGCGAAGGCCGCCTCGTCGAGACGGTTGCCGGGCAGCGCCTCGCGACCCTTAAGCGGCCATCGTCGCGTATTGCCTAACGCGGGCTTCGCGTCCGCACTCAGGCAGCGGTCCGCGGGTAAGCCGGCCGGCGTTCTCGTCCGACAGCATGGTGTCGTAGAAATCGCGGACGAGGTGGGCGAGTTGGTCGTCGGTCAGCATCGGCAGGGCGCGTAGAGTCGAGAACAGCTCTTCCGCGCCCACGTATAGCCGACAGGACCCAAGCTTGGCAGTGCGGAGGTCGTTCGTGCCGAACTGCACACGAGTTCGTGGCGGCCGAGGCGCTGCCGCAGGTCGGCTGGAACCCGGCGTCTGAAATGGGAAGTGCGTCCGCGCTGAACGACGTTGGCGACCGAACCCAAACCGTGCTCCCGCCGTTCGTGCGGACAGCCAGTGTCGCAAAGGGCTCAGACCGCAGGGCGGCTCAGCGAAGTATCGAATGCCGAGAATAACTTAGTTCTGACAGTGGCTGGGGGACCAGGATTCGAACCTGGACTAGAGGAGTCAGAGTCCACTGTTCTACCGTTAAACTATCCCCCAAAATCCCCGCGTGGCACGAGGATGGATCCGGTTTTTGCGTCTGCGCCGATGCGATACCCGGCGGTTTCGACCCGGTCCGTTCCGGTGCAGGGGCGATAGCATGGCTTTCCGGACCGATGCAACCCCGCTTCTGACGGTCCGTGATAGGGTCCGTTCCGCTGACATGGGGCACCGGCCCGGGTCTCAGGCGATGCCGGGTGGCTCGGTGCGGGCCTCGATCATGCCGAGGGTGCGCAGGATGGCCAGCGCGACGATCTCGCAATCGGTCTCGCCTTCCGGCGTGGCCGGGAGGATCGCCACCGTGCTGACCTCGTCGTCGGTCAGGAAGCCGACCACCACCTTGTAGACGTCACCCTCCGGGGCGGCCTCGTCATGCACGAGGCAGACCCGGCAGCCGTGAGCCTCGCCGTAGACCCGCTGCGTCAGCACCTGGACGCGGCGCGGATCGGTCTGTTCCGTGCGGCGCGGGGCGCCGAAGGTGGGGCGGATGATGTTGTCCATGCCCGTCCCTATACCCGACCCCCTCGGATTCGGGGAGACCCCCCTGTCCGCGCGGCGCAGGACATCCGCCTCTCCGTTGCGGATCCCGTCCGCTCACCGGGTCGGCAAAAGCGCTGCTCACCGTGCCAGGAGGGAGGCCTGATCTTCCTTGGCGAGCTTGAGCAGGTTCTGGCCGTAGGCGGTCTTGGAGAACAGGTTGCCGCGGGCGATGAGCT
>NZ_LMNL01000005.1 GCF_001422985.1 Methylobacterium sp. Leaf117 | reverse complement strand
GACAGGGCAGCCGAGAAACCGATCGGACACTGTTGGCGAAGTCGGCGGCTATGCGGCGAGAGCGCTGAATCGTGAGGTGTGGGCCGAGGCCAGGGGTCTGTGCCCGAACCAGGCGGCCAGACGATCCAGGTTGAGGGYAGCGGCCGTGGCCACCCCCTGGAAGGTCGTCTTCGCCAGTCCGCGGTAGCGGGAGCGGCGCAGGCCGAAGCTGCGCACRCCCTGAGAAATCGTGCCCTCGATGCCCTGCCGTTGCGCGTACAGGCGCCGGCCCTGCTTGCTCTCGTGCTGTTTGCGCGCTGCCGCCAATGCCTCGTGCTCGGCACGCGGATGCAGGGTCAGCCGACGGCTTGCCGCTCGGGTGCAGCGCGGTTTGGCCGGACAGGGCCGGCAATCGCCAGGGCTGAAGCCGGCTCGGATGAACGGGCGACCGYTCACTGTGTCCCGGTACTCGCCCCAGCTCGTGCTCTCATGCCCCTCCGGGCAACGCACGCTGCGGCGTTCCCAGTCGACGGCGAAGTCCGTCACCTGGATCGCCTCGGCATTGCGCCGCTGCCAACTATGATTGGACCGCGTCGGGYCGATCAGGTCGATCCCGTGCCGTGCGTTGGCCACCACCAGCTGCTCGGCGCTCACGTATGCGGCATCGACCAGATGCTCGGATGGARCCAAGCCTGCCTCGGACAGCGCCTCGTGGATCGCGCCGGTGCGAACGGCTTCGTGCACGTTGGCCGGCGTGGTGTCAGTGTGGACGACCAGCCGCGGCAGGCCGGGATCGCAGGTCTCTGTCAGGTGGACCATGTACCCGGTCCAGTCGGTTCCGGATTTGGCCCGGAACCGGGCGTCGATGTCATAGGGCGACTCGACCCGGTCRCCCGGACCACGCCCGCGCGCGTCGCGTAATCGCACCGGGTCGGCTTCGCCGTCCGTGCCGTTCCACCGCTCGAAGTGGCGCGCCCACACCCGCYGAAGGACAGCAATGGCGGGCAAGGCCGCGGCCAATGGCGGCGCAGCCGCGTCGTCCAGGGCGTCGAGCAGGCGATGGCCATCAGCCCCGACCTGGAGCACGTAAGCCTCCCGCTTCGCGCCGGTCTCCGGCAGACGCGTTTCCTCGACGCGATGATCGTAGCGGGTGTGCCACTCGGGCGGGGCGAGAGCACGCAGCCAAGCCGGGGCGGCTGTTGCGATGGCATTGAGGGCCGCACGCAGTGTCTCGGCCAGGAGCTCGACCCGATTGAGGTCGCGCACGGCCGCCAGCACGTGCGTGCTGTCGGTGCGCTGACGGCCCCGCGCCTTGAGCAGGCCTTGATCGCGCGCGGCGTCAAGGATGCGGSCCAGCAAGCGTTCGCYGGCCGCGTGCTGCAGGAGCCGGCCCCGGAACTCGCACAGGAGGCTGTGGTCGAAGCCGGGATCGATGAGGTCGAGCGCCAGCAGGTACTTCCAGTCGATCCGAGCTCGGACGGCCTCGGCGGCTTGGCGATCGCTCAGGCCTTCGCGRAACTGCATCAGCGTGACGAGGGCCAGACGCCAGGGCGCGTAGGCGGGCTGCCCGCGCGCCGGATAGAGGTCGGCAAACGTCGCGTCGGTGAAGATGGGACCGAGGCGGTCCCGCAGCAGCAGGTAGGGATTGCCGCGGCGAAACGCGGTTCGAGCGATCCGGGCGGTGTCCTCAGGCACCGGCGGGAGCACGGATTGCGGGCGGAGCGACATGAGTGGCCTCCGGGCGGGACGGCCATCCTACACCCAGACCACCACCCCTCGGAATTCGCCAACAGGGTCCAGTCGTTTTTCGGACGCATCAGCGTTCTTTCCACGCCTTGGCGATCTGGTCGGTCAGGGGCTTGGTGAGATAGCTGAGCACGGAACGGTTGCCGAGCTGCATGAAGGTCTCGACCGGCATTGAGCACGGAACGGTTGCCGAGCTGCATGAAGGTCTCGACCGGCATNGTCATCGCTTTCCTGATCATGGGGAGCACGGATTGCGGGCGGAGCGACATGAGTGGCCTCCGGGCGGGACGGCCATCCTACACCCAGACCACCACCCCTCGGAATTCGCCAACAGGGTCACGTCGTTTTCCTTACGAGACTAAGCGTTCAAAGGAATGCAGCTTCTTGTTAGCGCGGCGATGGTACGAGGCTCTCTCATGTGAGGAGAGCCGATGCTTCGTTCGCTTATGGCGCTGGGTTTAGCTTGCTTGGCATCGGCAGCAGTGGCGCAGCCAGCCAGCATGGTCCTGGCTCATGAGAATGGTCTGGCCTCTTTCCCGGATAGCACCACGCCCCACCCGGCGGGTAAGAGTGCTCGTGCTGCCTACCTGTCCATCATCCACCGTGAAGCGGTGTCAGCGGGACTGCCCGTTGAGATCGCGGATGCCGTCGCCCAGATCGAAAGCGGCTACAACCCCTCTGTCATCGGAGGCGTCGGAGAGATCGGCCTGATGCAGGTCCGGCCAGCGACAGCGGCTATGCTAGGCTTCAAAGGCAGCACAGCCGAACTCGCGCAGCCTGAGGTGAACATTCGCTATGGTGTCAGGTATCTGGCAGAGGCATGGCGTCTCGCAAAGGGCGACCTCTGCCGCGCTCTGATGAAGTATAGGGCCGGTCATGGGTCGGAGACGATGTCGCCCTTGTCCGTGAGCTACTGCTTGCGGGCGCAAGCGGTCCTCAAGATCCCTGAGGCCATGAGAGTGGTACAAGCGCCTGCACCCTCATCGCCCCGATCCGCCTCGCTGTCCTTAGCTCAAACGCCTTTGCCGAAAGGCTTAAAGCGAGGAACGCCTGAGTTCGAGAAGGCGTACTGGGCTGCGCACGAGACGCGAATTGCGAAGCTTAGAGCGCAGATCCAGGCGAGTTGGCGGGCACGCGGCGCGAAGGCGACATAGGGCCTCGTTCGGCCTGCGCGCGATTGTACGGCGTTCAAAGACGGATCTGGAGGGGAGGGGCTTCGAGAAGGCTATCCCGCTCGGCCGCTTCATCCGGCCGGTTGCCCTAGTCCATGAACGGCTCGATGCGGCCAGGATCAGCGAGGGTCCAGTGTTCCGGCCGCGTCTGCCCTATATTCGGCTGATGAGACGATCCCACGCCAACACGCTCCGAACCGCTGCGCTCTTGGCTTTGGCTGTTCCCAGCGCAGCCATAGCGGACACGAGAGCTTTCATCCTCGTCGGCCTCGACGGCAAAACCTTCTTCGAAGCGCAAGGCGGGAGAAACGGGCCGAACGGCCATGACGCGGTCGGCATCCTCGATGTCAGCGACGAGGCGAACCCACGGCTCGTTCACACTCTTCCCCTCGACAACTCGGTCTATGGGCCGCCAACGAACCTTCGGATCACGCCAGATGGACAGCTTGGGCTGGTGGCGAGTTCAGTCCTCATGCGTCAGGAGGGACCGGCTTGGTACGCGCAAGCCGATAACCAGCTCCACGTCATCGACCTCGCAGCCGAGCCGCCGCGCCTGATCGAGACCCTGAAGGTCGGCCTGCAGCCGTCCGGCCTCGCCATCAACAAGGTGGGCGACCTCATGCTTATCGCCAACCGCGAGGGGCGCAGCGTTACGGCGCTGACAATCGGCGGCACCGTCGTTCGCCCAGTCGTCACGGTTGATGTCGGTGACGAGGCCGCTGCTGTCACCTTCGCGCCGGACGGCAAGCGGGCTTTCTTCGCCAAGAACAAGGCTGGGAAGATCGGCGTCCTTGCCATCGACCGCACGGAAGTCAGCTACGACCGAAGCCTTGACATGCCTGTTGGATCCGGCGTCTACGGCCTCGACCTAACGCCGGACGGCACGCTTGCGCTCACTGGCAACACGGGTCCCGAGCCCAGCGACGGCCACGCCGATACGGTGAGCGTGATCCGAGCGGATGCGAAGCGCCCCGTCGTCATCGACCATGTGGGGATCGGCGACACCCCCGAAGCTCTGGCGATCGCACCCGACGGGCGCCACGCGGCCGTATCGGTGGTCCGGGGCGCGAGCGCGCCGCAGGTCAGCCCCGGCTACACGCCAAGCGGTTCCATAGCTCTCCTGGCGATCGAGCCGGAGGGCCGCGTTCGGCGCGTCGCCGAGGCTGAAGCTGGAGCGGTGACCCAGGGCATCGTGTTCAGCCCGTCGGGCACCTACGTCTACATCGGCAACTACGTCGACCGGACGCTCGGCGTGTATCAAATCACCGGGGACACCCTCACGGACACCGGAACCCGCATCGCCTTACCGGGTCAGCCTGCGTCTCTGGGGGGGCGATAGCCGACGCAGCGAGGAGCTCAGCCATGTGCAACCTCTACAACCTGGTCACGCCCCAAGCCGAGATCCGCGCTTCGTTCGGGGTTTTGGTGGATCATGCCGGCAACCTGCCGCCGCTGCCGGGCATATTCCCGGACCAGCGGGCGCCCATCGTGCGTGCAGCCGAGAACGGCGAACGCGTCCTGGAGATGTTCCGCTGGGGCATCCCGGGCCCGAAGCAGTTCGGTGAGCACCCTGTCACCAACGTGCGCAACGTGAAGAGCCCGCATTGGCGGCCCTGGCTGAAGCCGGAGTACCGCTGCCTCGTGCCCGTATCATCCTTCAGCGAGTACGCCGACACCAAACCGAAGAAGACGCCGAACTGGTTTGCTCTCGGTGAGGACCGACCACTGTTCGCGTTTGCGGGCATCTGGCGGCCCTAGAAGGGCGTGCGCGGTACAAAGGCCGAGAACCCCGACCGCGTCGAGGAAGCACACCGCCTGTTCTCGTTCCTCACCTGCGAGGCCAACGGCGTGGTCGGCCCGATCCACAGGAAGGCGATGCCGGTGCTACTGACAACACCTGAGGAGTGGAGCACCTGGCTCAGCGCCCCGACCGAGATCGCCTTAGATCTTCAACGCCCCCTGCCAGACCCCATGATGCGGATTGTCGCGAAGGGAGCCCGAAAGGATCCAGCGGATTAGGTGCGGATGTCGGGCCACAGCCCCCTGACCCAGCCGTCGGATACATACGCTGCGCCAACACCTTCAAAAATAACTTTTTGAGTGGGCGCTTGTAAGACCCGTCCGCTTCAGTGAGCTTCTGCCGCGGCAATCGTCGGCGCAACACTGCGAGCGATACTCAGAACCTTCATGCGATCCTGTTGGTGCTTGATCGCGAGCCAAAGCGGCACCAGCTCGGCCATTAGAGCAATTTCATCCGCGGCAGGTTCTGAGAACGCCTGGACCGGGCAATTGAGTGCCGCTGCAATTCTGGTTAACAAGGCTGTTGTGCGCGGATCTATTCCTGCCGCAGGGTGGCGCCTGGTTCGCCTCACGGAAGGCGCATCGCCTCGCCTATGCCGTTCAGATCTCGCACATCGGAAGCGTCGGGCGTGTCGCCGGCAGCATGATCCGGGGCGGCGGCCCCCTGTCCGAACTGCTAGCCAGCTACCTGCGATCGTTCGCCGGTTCGATGGAGCGGATGTCCGAAGCCGAGACGGCCCATGGTTTCGGCGCCGTGCTGCATCTCCTGAGGGGCGTCATGGATCGGGAGACCGGATCCCCCGGCGACGCGCTCTCGACGGTCGGTCTTCGCTCGCTGGCAGGCGCCTACATCGAACGCCGCCTCCACGATCCGGCGCTGACGCCCGATGGGATCCGGGTGGCGCTGAAGGTCTCCCGGACCCGTCTATACAAGGCCTTCGCCACCAATGGCGGCCTCGCCGCCGCGATCCGGGACGCACGGCTCAACCGGGCTCGCCGCCGGCTGTCCTTTCGAGGCGCCCTCGAGAAGACCATCACGAACATCATGCTGTCCTGCGGCTACCGCGATGCTTCGGCCTTCAGCCGCGCCTTCAAGAACCGGTTCGGCCTCGCACCACGGGACTACCGCGAGGCAGTTCGACTCTAGCTGGCGCCCATCCTCTTGGAAACCGAGGAGGGGCACCCATCCTCCCGGGGACCGAGGGAAGGGCGGGACCTGACGCGCCTACGGCGCGGCCTTGATGTTGGGCGGCCCGAGATGCTGCAGAAAATCGGGCTTGCCGAGGCTCACCCCGGCGCTGCGGAGGATTCCGTAGGCGGTGGTGACGTGGAAGAAGAAGTTCGGAAGCGCGAACCCTGTGAGATAGGCCTGCCCCGTGAAGCGGTATCCCGTGCCGTTCGGGAATGTCAGCTCGACCGTGCGGTCCGCGCTCGACGCCAGCGCCGCCGGGTCGATGCTCTCGACGAAGGCGATGGTCCTGGCGCAGCGTGCCTTGAGTTCGGCGAAACTGGCCTCGGTGTCCGGCATCGCGGGCGCCGAAATCCCGGCCAGCCGCGCCACGGCGTTCTTCGCGCTGTCGGAGGCCATCTGATACTGCGCCGGCAAGGCCCGCATGTCGGGCGCGAGGCGCCCGAGGAGTAGCTCGGCCTCCGGCTTTTCCGAGGCCGCCTTGTCGAGCCACGCGCTCATGCTGCGAAGCGCATTGACGAAGATCGGGACGCTGACGTCGTGGATGCTGATGCTCATCCGGGATGGCTACGGCATCCGCTCCAACGGACGCGGTGAGCGCGCGCACATGCCGTGAGCGGCCGCACATGCCGTGAGCGGCCGCACATGCCGTGAGCGGCCGCGTCGACCGTTGGAGAACCCGGAAGCGCCCGCATCGCCCGTCGACGGCGCACCTGTCGACGAAGCTCGGGCCGCAGCCTGAACCGAGCGCCGCACCGGAGACTTCCTGCCGTTCGGATGCCCCCGGACCGCCCAAGGCCTCGGGCCTTGATAGCCATACAGCGAACATCTATTACAAACTTACTGTACGATGGATCGGGAACGATGGAGTACCGGGTCGGCCATGGCGTCCCAATCGGATCCTTTGCCCGAATCCCCCGGTGAAGCCTCCGCGGCGCGCCGCCAGGACGAGCCGGACCGCCGGCCGCCCCTCCGTGCGGGTCTGCGCCTGGGTCTGGGCGCCGGTTTACGCCGGCTCTATGCGACCGATTTCGGCGTCCGGATGTCGGACGATCTCCAGGACCGCGTATCCCGGCTGAAGACCGCCCTGGACGCGTACGACCGGCATCAGCCGGACACCTTCCGCCACGACCTTCTCGCACTCCTTCCGGATCTCCGGCGCTTCGCCCATGCGCTGGCGAGAGGGACCGGTGGGGCGGAAGCCCTCGTGCAGGAGACGCTCCTGAAGGCTTGGCAGGACCAGGACCGTTTTCCGCCCGGCACCGACCTGAAAGCCTGGGCCTTCACCCTCATGCGCGACCAGCATCGCAGCTGACACGGCGCGGAGCACGGCACCACGCCCCCTGTCGGAAGCGGCCGAGGCGACGGTGTCCCACCGTTCCGGTCAGGTATGGAAATCCAGGTGGTGCGCCCCGCCGTGATCCTGAATGCCCACCAGCCCGATCTTGGCGTGTCCGAGATCGTCCGGTGGCTTGTGGCCCAAGGCCGGCGACGGCGCATCCGGGCTCGGAGCGGAAAACACCAGGTTGCCGCCGTCATCGACGCTGGCGGCGAGCGGCTTCGGGGGATTCGCGTCCTTGAGGTGAGACGCCTGATCCTGGGCCGCCGCGTCGCCGGGGCTGTGGGCCGCCGTGTTGCCGGTGTCGTGCCCCGGTGCCTTGCCGGTCTCTTGCGCCGGCACCTTGCCAGTGTCTTGCGCCAGCACCTTGCCGGTGTCTTGGGTCGCCGTATCGCCGGCGTCTTGTGGGGGCGCCCTGCCGGTGTCGTGCCCCGGTGCCTTGCCGGTGTCTTCTTGTGCCGATGACCTGGGGCCTGCAGGTTCGGGCGCGGGGTCCGCGGCGGCCGGCACGTCCGGAGCCGCCCCCGATGCGCCCTGGCCGTGTCCGTCGATCGCCGAAGATCTCGCCACGGGGGGCGGAGCGCCCCGGTCGGCGGCCGTGTCGCCGGTTCCCGTGAGGGTGGCATCCTGCGCCGCGCCGGCGCCCGAGCCCGAATCGTCGAGGTGACCGGGTGCCTTGGCGCTGGCGCCCGGCGCCTGACCCGCCGGAGCCGGCGGTGTGGGTCCCGTCTCCGAAGCGAGTTCTGCCTCCGGGGCGGGTCCTGCCTCCGGAGCGAAATGCGCGGACGCGGCCTCCGACGGCATCGTCCTCGGTGTGGCCGCGTGGCTGTGGCCGTGCCCAGCAAGGTCGCCTTGGGTCGAAGACGCCCCCTCGTCGGCGCCGTGCCCGGCGGCGGGTGACGCCGTGGCGAACGCCGGATCGGCCTTCGGAGCCTCGGCGCCTCTCGCTGCAGCCTCCGAATGGCCGGACGGACCGGCGGGGGCCGGGTGGTCGCCATCCGAGGCACGCGACGATTCCGCCGATGCGTGCGAAGCGCCTGCCGAAGCGTGAGAAGACCCCGCCGATGATTGCAAAGATGCTGCGGATGCGTGCGAAGACCCCGCCGGGGCGTGCGATGATGCCGAGCCGTCCGCCATCGTCCCGGTATGCCGCTCCTCCGGGTCGCCGGTCGCGGAACCGGCCGATGACGAGTCCGACCCAGCCGATTTGACCTTGGCGTGCGACGACGCTTCGGCAGCCATCGGTGCGGCGTGGCTGCCAGAGGGGTGTGCATCCGCTCGCTCGCCCTTGGCAGAATCGGCGGTCGCGGCGTCGGCGGCCGCTCCGGTCTCGGCCTGCGCGTGGGCCGCCCCGGCCGAACCGGGTGCACCGCGCGATGGCGCCTCGGACTCGGTGCTGGCGTGCGCCTCCGACCCGCGCAGCGTCACGCCGTCCGGGTCGCCATCGCCGGCACTGCCAGCCTGGGCCCGGCCAGCCTCGGCCCGGCCATTGCCGGAAGCGCCACGCTCGGACGCTCCGCCGCCCGCACTGCGGGCGGACCCGGCTTGGCCTTCGCTTTGGCCTTGGCCCGCCTCGGCGGATGTCCGATCACCCGTGTCGGGTTGGGCGTGCGATCCGGTCTCCGACTCGGCTGCCGAGGCGGCCTGCGTGTGGCTTGGGTCCTGGGCAATGTGCTTGTCGGAGGCGGCGTTCCGCTCGGCGCTCGAACCCGCTTCGGCGGTCTTCGACAATGCGGCGTCGGGCGTATCTCGGTCGCCGGAGGATGAGGATGAGGACGAGGAGGGTGCCTTGGAACCCGCCTGCTGCGACGACCCGGACGAGCCGTTATCGCGGTCCGGCGAATGAGGGCTGTCGGCGGTCGGGGCGGACCGACCCGTGTCCGCGTTTTTCTGTCCCCGCCCCGCGGCGGCCGGGTCGGTCGCGTTGTCCGTCTCGGACGCGGCGCCCCGCTTGTCCGAGGCTTCGCCGCGATGCTCCGAGGCCGCGCCACGGCTGTCCGAGTCTTCGCCACGGCTGTCCGAGCCGGCGCCACGACTGTCCGAGCCTTCGCCACGGCTGTCCGAGCCGGCGCCTCGCTTCTCCGATGACCCATCGGACCGGCCCGACTCGCCCCGTTCGGTCTGCGCGGCCACGGTCTGCGAAGATACGGACTGGGAAGAAGCGGTCTCGGAGCGATCCGGGCCTCTGCCCGTCGCGGCCTTAGGCGCCGACGCGGCTTTGGCCGGAGCGTAGCCCTCGTGCGTCGCCGCCTCCAACGAGAAAACCGGCCCGGTTCCCGGTTCCGCTCCGGCCGCCGCCGCCGGGGCGCCGGCGGCCCCCTCCGAGGCCGGTCCCGGCGCGCCCGACGTCGCGGTGCGGTGCGCCGCATCCGCCTCGGTCGCACCGGAAGACGCCTTGGTCTCGGCCTGTAGCGACGTCCGCGACGCGTCGCCGGCCGGCGCGGCCTGTCGTCGGGCCAGGCCATCCGCCTCGCGGCCCAGATCCTGGCCAAGGTCCCGGCCGAACTGGGGGCCCGGGGCTTTCGCCAGCTCCGGCAGATCCTGGTGGCGCCCGGGGGCGCCGCCGGCCTCGACGGCCGCCACAGGGGAGCCGCTGCCCGAGGGTCCGCCCGCGCGCGCGGGAAGCGGTCCGCCCGAGGTCGCGGCCCGTCCGGCTTCGTCGGCCACGGGACCCTGAAGCGACTCGCCACGGCTTCCGAACCCGGGATCGCCGTCCGCCGACGCTCCGGAGAGGAGATCCGGGCCGGTGCGGGCCTCGGCGGAATCCGGAGTGAACGCGTTGGCGGCCAAGATCATGGCCGAGAGCAGGATGGCGTCGGCGTGCTTGCGATGGCCGTCCCGCTCCTCGGAAGTCCCGGTTCGCGTCACGTCCGGCGAGCCGAGATGCGCGTCGGGTCCCGCGCTCCCGGCCGGTGCGAGGCCCGGGAGGCGGGCTGGCCCCTCGCTCGCGAAGGCGTCGTCCGGCGACAGGCTCAAGGCCGCGGCCGCGACCAGCGCGGCGAGCAGGGCGGCCGGATGGACGGCGAGGCGGGTGCCATCGCCGGCCCTCGGGATCGGCAGAAGCTCGGGATGACGCTGGGCGACGTGATTGATGAGGGCGCGGAAATCCCGCCCGCGCGCGAGACCGTCGAGGGCCTCCGAGGCAATCAGGTAGCTGCCGTCGATCCGGGCGAAATGCATGATCTCGTCGCCGTCCGGGCGGCAGAAGACGAACCAGGGATCGCCCTCGTCGCTTAGGCCCTGCTCGCTGGCGATGGACAGGCCGGCCCGCAGGAGCGCCGCCTCGACCCGGTAGAATTCCGCGAGTTCCTGCTGCGACCAGCCGCCCCGGCGCGTCGAAGCCGGCGGGAACAACGAGATGATCGCACTCATCGGGACCTCACCTGCGCGCACGTCACCATCAACCCGATCCTATCGTTCATGGAAGGCGCGTCCCACTGCGTCGAAGAAGGGCGCGAGAAGGTAGTCGAGCGCGGTGCGCTCGCCCGCCGAGACGACGATCTCGGCGGGAAGGCCCGCGATCAGGCGCGGGCGCACGTCGTCCGGCAGCGCCCGGTCGTCGATCTCGATGGTGCCGGCGAAATAGGCCTGCTTCGTCCGGTCGTCGATCAGACGGTCGCGGGAGACGGTGGTCAGGCTTCCGAAGATCGCCGGCATCCGGCGGCTCTGGAAAGCCGGGAACTTGATCTCCGCCCGCATCCCCGCATGGACGGATTCGAGGTCGTTCGGCGCGAACTGGACGCTGACCACCAGTCGGTCGCTCGTGGGCACGATCTCCATCAGGGGCTCGCCCGAACGGATCACCTGCCCGATCGTATAGACCTTCAGGTCCTGGATCACACCGGGGGAGGGCGCGCGAACCTCGTGCCGGCGCAGGACATCCTGCGCCACGACCAGCTTCTCGCGCAGCTCGACGATCTTCTGGCGCGTCTCGAGCAGCTGGGCGGTCAGGTTCTCCTGGCGCTTCTGCCGAAGCTGCGCGGCCTGCATCCCGGCCTCGTTGATGCCGTTCCGGGCTTTCGCCGTCTCCGCGACCGAGCGCCCGATCACGCCTTCGAGACGCGTCCGCTCACGCTCCATCATCAGGACGCGCGAGAGCGGGATCAGGTCCTTCTCGCGCAGGCTGCGCAGGCCTTCCAATTCCTGCCGGATCAGGGCGACCTGCTGCTCGACAGCGGATTTCTCGACGGCGAGGCCTGAAATCTCCGTGTTCAGCTGCGTGACCTTGGCCTCGGTGAGCGAGAGCTGGAGCTGGAACGAGGCCTGCCGCTCCGCGAGCTGGCTGGCCTGGTCGGCGATCATGTGGGCGATGGGACCGTCTGTCCGCCGCTCCAGGATCTCGGGCGGCAGCGCCGGCTCGGCGGCCTGGTCCTGCTCGGCCCGAAGCCGGGCCTCCAGGATCAGGGCGGCATCGAGCTGGCTGCGGAACAGGTCCGCGCTGGCACGGGATTGCAGCGGGTCGACGCGCAGGAGGACATCGCCGGCCCGGACCGCCTGCCCGTCCTTCGCCAGAACCGCCTGGACGATCCCGCCCTCGAAATGCTGGACGCTCTTACGGCTGCCCTCGGCGACGATCACCCCGGGGCTGATGACGGCACGGTCGAGCCGCACGAAGGCCGCCCAGGTCCCGACGACGCCGAAGGTCAGGAGGATGAGGGCGTAACCGGCCGCCGCGTACCAGCGCCAGTCGGTCATCCCGGCCGGATTGCGGGAGCGGGCCGGGGACACGAGCACGGGGTCTGCGAGCGGGGTCGTCATCCGGGCCTCGGCCATCGCTCACCCCGCATTCCGCTGCGCGTCGAGGGCGCGACACGGTTCGGGCAGCGCGGCACTGCCGGATGCCGGCACCCGGGTGGGCACCGCGCGCGGACCGGCGATCTGCCCGAGGACCTGTTCGGCCGGTCCGAAGGTCTGCACGGTGCCGCCATTCAGCACCAGCACCCGATCGGCGTTCGTCAGAAGGCTGAGCTTGTGGGTCACGATCACGATGGTGGTCCCGGCCGCCTTCAGGTCCGCCACGGCCCGCATCAGCGCGACCTCGCCCGACTGGTCGAGGCTCGCATTGGGCTCGTCGAGAACGATCAGGCTCGGGTCGCCGTACATCGCGCGGGCCAGGGCGATGCGCTGGCGCTGGCCGCCCGACAATCCGTGTCCCCCCTGTCCGATCACCGTGTTGTACCCGTCGGGAAGCGCCTGGATCAGCTCATGGCAACCGGCGCGCTGAGCCACCGCCAGGATCGCCGCATCGTCGCCGGCATCGAAGCGCGCGATGTTCTGCGCCACCGTTCCCTCGAACAACTCCACGTCCTGCGGCAGGTATCCGACGTGGCGGCCGAGTTCCTGCTGGTCCCAATGGCGCAGGTCCGAGCCGTCGATGCGCACGCTGCCGGCGAGGAGAGGCCAGAGGCCCGTGATCGCCCTGACGAGGGTGGATTTGCCCGCCGCGCTGGGGCCGATGATGCCGACGACGCTGCCGGCCTCGAAGGTGAAGGCCACCTCGCTCAGGATCGGCCGGGAGGCGCCCGGTGCCGCCACGGACAGGGCGGTGGCCTCGATGAATCCGCGCGGGCGCGGCAGGGCGAGGCGGCGCGGCTCGGGGCCGGCCACGGCGAGCAGGGCGGCGAGGCGGCGGTAGCTGGCCCGGGCGCCCGTGAAGCTCTTCCAGTTGCCGACCACCCCCTCGATCGGCGTGAGGGCGCGGCCGATGATGATTGAGGCGGCGATCATCGATCCCGCCGTGATCTCCCGGTGAATGGCGAGGTAGGCGCCGGCGCCGAGGACCAGCATCTGCAGAAGCAGGCGGATGAACTTCGTCGCCGCGATGATGATGCCGGCCCGGTCGCTCGCCCGCGCCTGGAGCCTCAGCACCTCGTCGTGGCGGGAGCGCCAGAGGGTGCGCATGGCGGCGAGCATGCCCATCGCCTGAAGCACCTCCCCGTTCCGGAAGGTCGCCCCGGCCTGCTGACCGGCGACGCGGGACACCTGGTTGGCGGATTGGAGGGGGCGTCGCGTGGCGACCTCGTTGAGCAGCGTCAGCGCCAGGATGGTGCCGCCGCCGACGAAGGCCATCCAGCCGAACCAGGGATGCAGGGCGAAGCAGGCGACGAGGAAGATCGGCGTCCAGGGCAGGTCGCAGAAGGCCAGGATGCCGCTCCCGGTCAGGAATTCGCGCAAGATGTCGACGTCCCGCAAGGCGGTCTCGTGCTGGGCGCCCGGCCTCAGCAAGGTCCCGCGATGGGCCGCATCGAAGATCTGGTTCGCGATCTGCTGATCGAAGATCATGCCGCCCCGCACGAGCAGGCGCGACCGCAGCATCTCCAACGCCGCGTAGACGGCCAGGCCGAAGGCGGCGATCAGCGTGATGCCGGCGAGCGTCGTCTCGTTGCGGCTGGGCAGCACGCGGTCGTAGATCTGAAGCATGTAGAGCGGGCTGACGAAGAGCAGCAGGTTGATGAAGAAGCCGAACAGCACGGCCGTCGCCAGCACCGGCCGCATCGCCCGGAGGCCGTTGCCCAGAATCGATCGCACCGCGTCATCGCTCATCGCGCGCGCTCACCGGGCGGGAAGCGACGACGGGAGCGGGCCGCCGAGAAATTTGGCGAAGACGTTCCGCAACGACAGCGACGGTGAACACTTCCGAGCCCGAGTTCTGCACAGGACGCTCCACACTCGGCCGACGTATCCCGCTCAGCAAAGCCGGGTCCTTCGTCAGCGCACCCTGGGACTGCATCCGGTGCATCGACTCCATCTCTACGCCAGGTCCGAGTGCGAACGCTTGAGCGGACCATAGCGCAGACTGGAATCTTTCCAAGCATCTTGCCTGGAAACCGGTATTTTGCCCAGGAACCCGTTGCGCGTCCACGAACCCGCCCGGCGTACGGGCGGCGGCGGTTTTCGTCCAACAGCGTTAACGTCTGGACTTCGCGGCCGGTGTTCACCTATATGAACTTCACTGTACAAGCTGAGCGTCGCTCAGCCGTCGCATCCGGGAAGGCCGCCTCTCGTGTACGCTCATCACCAACGCCTGGATTCCGAGGGCGTGCTGGAACTGCGCCGGGAGGGTGGGCGCTATCTCAAGGAGCTGCGCGAGGCGCGCGGCCTGTCGCAGCGGCAGCTCGCGAACCTCGTCGGCGCCGAGTACTACACCTTCATCTCCCAGCTCGAGACGGGGCGTGGACGGATTCCGCCCGATCGCTACCGCGCCTGGGCCGAAGCGCTCGACGTCGATCCCAAGGACCTCGTCCAGAACCTGATGCGGTTCTATGATCCGATTACCTACGGGATCCTGTTCCAGAGCGACGAGACGGCCGGGCCAGCGGACGCCTGAGGCATCCCGGCCTGCGGCCCTCCGGGGCGCACCGGACCTCGCGCCAGTTCGGCGCTTAAGACAGGGCCTCGCTTGAGCCAGCCCCTCAGCTGTCTCTATCGTTCGCCGGGTGGACGGCGTTCGAAACCACCCCGGGGGTCTCGATCGATGCGGTGTCGGCCGGTGAGACCGGGGCACCGATTGCCGCCATCAGCGCCCGGAGATCTTCGATCCATTGATCGATCTCGGCGCGTGAGGCCCTGCCGGCACGCCGGAAGACCTTGCCCGAGTCGAGCGTGACGACGACATCGAACAGGCCGTCCAACCTGTCCTCGATCCGGTAGGACACACCGCGTGGCATGCGCGAGCCATAAGCCACGCGCCCTGAGGTGGAAAGGGGCGCATCGGCACAGGGGCAGCGGGACCGACCCAGGGCGCAGGCGGTTCCTCCTGGTCGATTCCGGACCAAGTCCGATCTTGAGAATTGCCTGAGAGTGCCATATTGTATTCACTGTACACCCCGGGAGGGTGTCGCGGGCGGCAGAGGAGAAGGCCATGGTGCCAGGTGGTGAGAGGCCCTCGGGTCGGAAGGTCGTAGCGTGCCGGATGGATGCCGTGTCCGACACCCGGCCCGGCCTGCCCCCGGCCTTGCGCGACCACCTGAGCCGCGAGTTGCAGACCTTCTACGCTGCCAGCCTGGACGACGCGCCGCCCCAGCGCCTCCTCGACCTCATCGACCAGCTCCAGGCGACTCTGTCTCGGCAGAGTCCGGCCGCGACCTCCACCTTCCGCGACGACCTGATCGCCGCGCTTCCGGGCCTGCGCGCCTTCGCCAAGTCGCTGGCGGTGCAGCCATCCAGGGCCGACGATCTCGTGCAGGAGACGGTGCTGAAGGCGTGGACGCACCAGCACCGCTTTCAGCCCGGCACCAATTTCACGGCGTGGCTGTTCACCATCCTGCGCAACCAGTTCTACACCGAATGCCGCAAGGCCCGGCGCGAGGTCGAGGATGCCGATGGGGCCGCGGCCGCCCAGATGATCGCGCTGCCCTCCCAGGAGCACGGCATCGAGTTGCAGAAGGTCTGGTCCGTCCTCACCAAGCTGCCGCCCGTGCAGCGCGAGGCCCTGCTGCTCGTGGCAGGCCAGGGCCTGACCTACGAGGCGGCGGCCACCCTCGTGGGCACGCAGACCGGAACCATGAAGAGCCGGGTCAGCCGCGCGCGCGCCTTCCTGGCCGGTTCGCTCGGCCTGTCGGAGGAGCGGCTCTCGGCCTGAGCGCCTCGGCGATCGTTGCCGGGCTCGCCACGGGCGGGACAGCGCGCGAACCCGGGAGGCGCCGATCGTGGAGTGCGCATGACGGGCGTGGATCATGACGGGCGCGGATCATGACGGTCGCGGATTCTGCCCGTAAGGTGCAGCCCGGAGATTTGGCATGGCGCAAACCCACGATCACGATGCCCACCCGCATTCGGACCACTCTCAGGGAGACCACCCGCATGCGGCCCATCACGGAAGCGCGCTTTCGCCGATGGAACTGCGGGTGCGCGCTCTCGAATCCGTCCTCGTGGAAAAGGGCTACGTCGACCCGGCCGCCCTCGACGCGCTGATCGAGACCTACGAGACCCAGGTCGGCCCGCATAACGGCGCCCGCGTGGTGGCGCGGGCCTGGGTCGATCCCGACTTCCGGGCGCGCCTGCTCGCGGATGCCACCCCGGCGATGCGCGAACTCGGTGTCGGCGGGCGCGGCGGCGAGCACATGGTGGTGGTTGCCAACACGCCCGAGACGCACAACCTCGTCGTCTGCACCCTGTGCTCCTGCTATCCCTGGCCGGTGCTCGGCCTGCCGCCGGTCTGGTACAAGTCGCCGCCCTACCGCGCGCGGGCCGTGATCGAGCCTCGTGCGGTGCTCGCCGAGTTCGGCCTGACCCTGCCCGCCGGCCAGCGCATCCGGGTCTGGGATTCCACCGCCGAGCTTCGCTACATGGTGCTGCCGATGCGCCCTGCCGGGACGGAAGCCCTCGACGAGGCGGCGCTCGCGGCCCTCGTCACCCGGGATGCGATGATCGGCACCGGTCTGCCGGAGGTGGGCGCATGAACGGGGGCCAGGATCTCGGCGGCCTGCACGGGTTCGGTCCCGTGGCGCCGGAAGCGGACGAGCCGCGCTTCCATGCCCCCTGGGAGAAGCGGGTCTTCGGCCTCGCGATGGCCATGGGCTTCTGCCGCGCCTGGACCCTCGATGCGAGCCGGTCCGCCCGCGAGGCGCTGCCGCCGGGCGAATATCTCACCTCCAGCTATTACGCGATCTGGCTCAAGGCCCTGGAGCGCCAGGTCCAGGCCCACGGCCTCGCCACGGCGAAGGAACTGTCCACCGGCACGATCACGACGCCGGCCGCCCCGGTCGAGCGCGTGCTTCGGGGACCCGAGGTGGCGCCGCTCTTCGGGCGCGGCTTCCCGAGCGACCGGCCGGTTCCCGAGCCCGCGCGCTTCTCGATGGGCGACCGCGTCCGCGCCCGGAACTTCCATCCGGTCGGACATACGCGCCTGCCGCGCTACGTGCGGGGCCGACTCGGGACCGTCGAAACGGTGCATGGCGGCTTCGTCTTTCCCGACACGAACGCGCGGCTCGCTGGCGAGGCGCCGCAATGGCTCTACACCGTCCGGTTCTCCGGCCGCGAACTGTGGGGAGAACAAGCCGAAGCCGGCCATGCCGTCTCGGTGAACGCGTTCGAGAGCTACCTGGAACCCGTCGCTCCGGAGCTGACCGCATGAAGGATGCCGACCGGATACCCCTGGACGACGCGGTCGCCCCGGTCTTCGCCGAGCCCTGGGAGGCTCAGGCCTTCGCCCTCGTGGTGGCGCTTCACGATGGCGGGCTGTTCGACTGGAAGGAATGGGCCGAAGCCTTGGGGGCAGAGACGCAGCGGACCGGGCAGGGGGCGGATTATGCCGCCTGGCTCGCTACACTCGAGGGCCTGCTCGCGGCGCGCGGGATCGCCGAACCCGAACGCCTCTCGGAGCGCCGGGCCGCCTTCGCGCGGGCCGCCGCCGCAACCCCACACGGCGAGCCGATCCGTCTAGCGAACGATCCCCGCGCCGTCGCGGCTCAAGAATAAGCGTCTCGGACACCCACCTTCAAACATCACAATTGTAGCAGCACCGCATTAGCGACTGCACACTTCAAATTTTGTAATGATGAATGATAGTTTATCAAATTATGCAGAAATAATATTCTTATACTGCACATTTGATGGAATCGGAAGAGTTACGCTCACCAATCATCGCGCCGCGTGCAGCGACGCATGGGCTACCCACGCCCAAACGGTCGAGGATACGCTTACGCCCTTGCAGAAGCAGAGTGTAGAACCGTCCAGTAGCGTCGGCCTATCTCGAGTGGGCACAACCGTAATCGCGTGATATTCTCAGACATTAGCCTACGAAGCTCCGACAGATCGCAGAGCTTCTGCGCTACATTCTCAATACAGTTTACTTTCTAAGCCAGCAGCATCCTTAGGCTAATCAAATACGGATAATGCCGTCTGGCAAGATTGTGATTACGCGCGGCAGGGACGGCCTAATATCCCAGATTATACCTTGTGCGTATTGGATAGTACGCGTTCCATCTACTGCGATGGCTTGAACGTAGCAGTGTTCGAGAGCCAGGATTAAGCTTGCTACCCCGCCACCGCGTACGCCGCTTGCTGGTAAAGCAAGATGCATTACGTCCTGGACGCCTCTTGGGAACTGGGTCAGCACATCAACAACCCGATCTACTACATCAAAATCTAGGCCGATGGAGAGACGTAACTGCTCAATTACCTCAATGGCAGCTTTTTCAGGAGCTTCCCGAAGTAGGGCGATATCTATAGTGTTTTTTCCGTGCTTCGGAAGTACCCAGTGATCGGATGAAGGAATACCAACTAAGGCAATAATCGACCGAGGTAAACGCGTCGAGGGATCAGCGATGCGGCCTTCCGGTCGACCATTTTCACGGAAATGCAATAAAGGATTGACTTTGCTTTCGCCGACATCTGGATAACGCCCGAGATATCCAAACGTACTGAAGTGCGGATGTGGGTCGAAACCCTCGGCTGCGCCGACGTTTATATAGTGCTTTAAAGGGTTATGGCCGGGCTTCACCTGCGTCCGATAAAAAGTCGTATCGAAATCGCTATTTGGATCGTCCCCTCGGCGACCGCCGATCAGGACGTAGTGCAGGTAAGGGTCAAGAGCCGAAACTGTCCAATACGAAGAATTACGTGTGTAATAGGTAGTGTCGAATAGTTTTGGAACTCGACCGAATAAAATACGGCGCAGCGTGCCGGTGAGCCAACGGCTGAAGCGAGAAGCGGAAGTATCGGTCATTTTGGCATCGACCCTGCGCAGGCTTCTCATGAGAAGGTCGAAGCTTCACAAATCCGGCGAAGGCGTTCCCGATAGGCCTCCGGCGCGCATTCAGAACTAATGCGCATCAACCCAGCGGCCTGGACACTATTCCAGAGGCTGGCAGTCTCATGAAGGCGGACAAGCCCTTCCGCGAAAGCGTCCGGATCAAGCCAGTCGCAGCTCACGTATCCAACGCCTTCCTCCCAGCCGATCTGCTCCGCAAGGATTGGTGTAACAAAAGATGGTATTCCCTGCCGCACTGCTTCGTGAACTTTGTGCGGGATGCCGGCGGCAAAACGTGTCGGGGCTATGCAAACACGAGCAGCATCGAAGAATGGTTCAGCCTCAGTCACACGGCCCATCACCCAAACGCCAGGCCGTGTGTAGCGGGCGCGGATAGCCGGACCGATAGTACCAACGATATGAAGTGTCGCATCGGGCATTAACAGTCGCAGGCGGGGCCATACAGCATCGAAGAACCAGTCCAGCGAATCTACGTTCGGCTGGCCGTCCTGCGAGAGCGCACCTATAAACAGAAAGCCGCTTCGCTCGGAGAAAGGCGGGGCCGCAACCTCAGGCAATGCCATAGCGTGACCGAGGACCGTCGCGTTGACGTGGGAGTAGCTAGCAAGCAGGCGCGCTTCGGCATCTGAGACGCAGACGACCTGATCTGCAACTGCATAATGTTGTATTTCTGAGATTGCGTGCCGGGCAAGATCAGCAGCAATGCCGGAACCTCCCAATACCATGTCGGTAACAAAGGCACGAGAGGCAAAAAGAGCTTCAGAGTCGAAAATGATACGAGATTTGACAAAATCACGCAAGCTCAGTCCGGAATCACGAAAAATCTGAATGACAAGTCCAATATTATGGGGCCGACTGACCCACAGAACGTCAAAATAATCGGACCGCTCGCCAATTATCTTGGCGATCCCTTCACGCTCCTCTGAAGCTAAGATCTCAACTCTTTGATCAATATCGCGGTAACGCTGGGCCTGCTCGGCGTCCGCTCGATAGACAGGGTATAGCGTAACTCGGTAGCCGAGTTGTGCCATGGTATTGACGATGTGATTGGCGCGCGGATAGCCTGCGCCCATGTCGAGATGTGGTACGGTATCGTCGACAAACAGAACACGTAATCCCCACGGTTCATGATCGCGGATAGCAAAGCCGATGGGCCGCGGTCCCTGTTCGAACAGCCAGTTGCGATGTCGGTCGAGGAACAGCGCTCGATTACGATCGAGTAGAACCTCCACATCGGCGCGCTTGACGCTTGTGGCATTTTCAAAATGTATCGCAGTGGCACGAGCTTGGTAGATAACTCGGCGCCCGGCCTGATGACAGCGTACGCACAGATCTGTATCCTCGAAATAGGCTGGTGCGTATGCATTGTCGAAGCCACCGAGCGCCTTGAACAATGCTCCCTCGATCATTAGCACGGCGCCAGAGACGTAGCCTACCTCACGGGTGAAACTCGCCTCCGGGGTGAATGGGTCGGGTACACCTCTTAGATAAGGGTGAGTGACCTGTGCATCCGCTTGGAAGTTCGCGCCAGCCTCTTGGAGGATGCCGCCAGGAAACACGAGACGTGCGCCAACAATTCCGACATGGTCTTGGTCAGTGAAGGTTTGTGCCATCGCTCGCATCGCGCCTGGCATTAGATCAACGTCTGGGTTGAGGAAAAGTATAAAACGGCCACGTGCTTGTGCTGCGCCTTCGTTGCAGGCCGGTCCAAACCCGACGTTGGTCGATTGACGGATGATCGTCGAGCCATCGATGTAGTCGAGCAATGCATGCGTCTCAGCAGCCGACGCATTGTCAACAATGATGACTTCGAACGATACGCCAGCGAGACGCTGCTGAGCCGCCAAGCGCCATAGAGTAAGAGCCAAAATATATCGCGCATTTAGAGAAACAATGACAATTGATACTAGGGGCGTGTCCTCTATCAGAAAGTCGATCCGCATTTCGTTGAGAAATATGGCGTCATAAATTAACTGCGCCTCGGCGATTACTACTCGGCGTCCAATACTAGCATCAACAGCGTCGAAGGGCTCCACCGGAAGGGCGTCGCTGCGGACCGCGCCCTTCATGGTCACCTCGCTCGATGACACGTCACCTTTGATGGCACCATTTTTTATAGCACTATGCTGCTTTATATCATTTTTTTGCATGGCGTTCATGGCCGAATATTTTCACGGATAGGCGGAGGCACGATTGTGATACGGCCGATAAGGTCATCGGTAAGGAACAAGACCGTGCCATTTGCGACGACAGAAGCTGGTCCCATGCAGGATATCTTAACAATTGCAGGCACTGGAGTAAGGTCCAGGCGCGATGCTTTGAAGGCGTAACCAGGCGACAACGAGAGCGGAGCTATCCCGTCGATTGCTAGTTCGTGCGCGTGCGCGCCATCGGCCGCGATTAGGAAGGCAGCAATTGCGGGGGTACCGGTGAGCAGGTGGCTTGGCATCGGGACTGCAAGGACGAAACCTTTGGAGCTTACGCCGACGCATCGGCACTGAGTGGTCCAGTCAGCTAAGATATCCCGAAACGCATAGGCAGCACTCTCACGAATCTCTCTTGTCAGACGCTTCCCGCGAACCCATTCAGGTGACAATGCCACGCTGACCGGACCGATCGACGATTGCTTCTCCAGCGGCGGCGTAGATCCGGCAAACCAGCGTCGGCGCTCCGGCGAGTACTGGGTCGCCAGCGCGGCGTCCTCCCCGAAGCGCTCGGTCGCCAGCAACTGCCCATGAGCCGGATCGTCTGAGAGTAAGGAGTTCGCCGAGCGCACGCAGATTGGCCATGACTGCCCTACCGATTCGACGGACGCAGCCGAAAGCGCGAACGCTGCCGCGGGCACAACGGAAGCGGAGCGCCCACGTATTGAGGCTTTGATCACGCTAGCGAGCTCAGCTTCGGCTTGCTGCGACATCGCGTTAAAGCGCTCTAGAAGCTCGGCACAAGCCTCCGTTAAGGCCTTGAGTGCCACGGGGTTCGATTGCAGCTTCAGGATCGTCGCTTTAACTGCAGCTACTCCTGCGCATTTATGGGCGGGCGCTTCGGCGTCAAACCCTTCGAACCCGATCTCAGTTCCAACCACCGGTACGCCATACGATAACGCCTCGGCGACCTTCATTTTCAGGCCGCTACCCATTAGCATTGGGGCGACGATCAGGTCGGTATCTGCATAGAAAGCCGCGAGATCGTCGACGTAGCCGAGCAGACTCACCCCTGGCAGGTTGAGGCTACCTAGCGCGTTGCAGATCTCGCCCGCAATCCTCAGTTCGGGTCTGTCCGGCGTCCAGCCAGCTGCCCATTCGTGAGCGAACTTGCCGATTGAAAATAAGTTAGGGTCATTTCCGTGTCCGACAAAACCGATTTTTCGGATCCCGTACGGCGCCGAGAACTGTGAGCGGACAGGAAACATTGGCGGCAGCAGCAACACCTGGCGGTCGGTTAGTGCAGCGAAATGAGCTGCCTCCTCCGACTGGATCGCCAGCACAACATCGGCTCTATCGAGCGCCGCTGCCTCGCTGGCGCTGTCGGTGTAGTAGAAGTTTGGTTCGGCGCGGAATGGACGGTACTGCAACTGTCGGTCAGCAAAACGGTCGTGCGTATCGATGATCTTGAGCATGTTTGGCGCGTGATCAAGGCAGCGCGACAAGAATACGTAGTTGACGAGGATTGCTACGGTATCGGAGTATTCCTCCGCGTACCAAGACACGAACCTATCAAGCGCCGTTGAACCCCATTCGTCGATCCCAAACGCAGGTGAGCGTGTTTTTAACGGAATTATATCTTGAGTCTCAATCAGGAAGGTGCGTTGAAAAGTCGTCGACATCTTTGCGAGATCGGTCGGTGGGTGCTGACCGAAACGACGATAAACCTGATCTTCATGAGCGAAATAGGCAAAATCAACAGCAAAGCCCGCTCGTTGCAGTGCGGAACAAATCAGCGAGAGACGTTTACGATTACCTGCACTGGCCGGCGCGGCAGGCATTGGGGCAACGACGAGGACTGTCGATGTCGGAGAACCAAGGGTATGTTCGATGCTCATGCTGTGCCCGTACGAAGGCGCGCCGTTGTGAAGCGCCCGTGCCCAACAAGGAACGTGCGCTGCGGCAGCTCAATTTTTGCCCCCCAGAGTGGTTCGAGATCGAGATCCATTCGCGGGATCGGTGAGAAAGTTAGCCGCGCAGTCGCAACGCGTGTAAGGCGCAGGCCGGCGTCGGCATCAAAGAGAATGTAGTTAGGTACATCCGTGCCCGACACAGTGCAGGCTTCGGTTGGTTCAGAACCTAGCATAATTTCGGGTGCACTTTTCGGCAGGGGCACAGCACGGAGAGTTGGAGCTAACAGAGCGATTGGATCGGCCAGCGCCCTAGCATTCCGAGGCGTCACAGCTGACAGAACGGCCTCGGCCATTACTTTTTGATCATTCAGGTCTATGCCGTCCGCTGGCTCGGGCGGTGTAGTCGCAACGGTGATTAGGTGAAAATGCGTGGCAACGACGAGCCGCATCTCACGAGCCAACGATGCTCTCGCTTCAGCGTCCTCCATCCGCAACAACATCAAACAAATCGGCCGATTTGCCCTCGACGTCATGCCGGTGAATGCCCAGGTCTCAAGCGCGATATTAGAAGGCGCAACCACCGCAAGCGGTATCGGCATCGAGGTTGGAAGGCGGAAGCTACATAAGACCCAATCGGAACCAAAGTCGAAGAGACGTCCTTCGCAAATATTGGAGGATCTTTTAGGCTTGACTGACGCCGTCATCCGTTGTCTCTCCGAACAATCCCATCGAAGCAACCGGTGTTGATCGGCAAATCCCGACCTTCTCGTCGCATTCAGACTTTTTCCCATGGGACATAGCGCGTTCGATTGCGCGCCGCCGAGCGGGGGTTTGGTATGGCAGGCCTCCTTCGCGTGCAACCCTCATCGAAATCGTTTTTTCAGCCGCGAAGTCACCTGGTCTACGATGACTGCCAAAATCGCACAGACCATATTATCTTCAGTGTCGCTAATCTGGCACAGTATATAGTATTGCTGGTAACCTTCAATTTTATTCGTTTCTTGCGTGAGCGAATCTCCTAGAATGATGCAGGTCTGAGTCGGCTGTGGGAGTGAAAGGCGACGTATGCAGACGAACGCCAACGTGGTTGCCATCCAAGGCGAGACGCTCGCGGAGTTCCTTCGGCGGCGTCGCGGTCTGACGACGGTGCCGACGCTGATGCGAGTGAATGGTGGAACAGCCGAGGCGATCTGGCGGGGCGGTACCGTGTCGGCGATTGATCTTGCTGATGCAGTCGCCACCTTCAACGGAATACCGCGGGCTGACCGTGACACAATCGCACTTCTTCCCCACGCTTTAAACAAATTTTCCCGCGACTTCCTGCGCGAAGCCTTTCTCTATCCGGTTATACGAGAAGGGCAAATTCTGCTGGTGACCGCAGACCCCGGACATCTCGAACCAATTCGCGCTGTTGCGCTTGCGCTCGGTGGACCAGTGCCACTCGAGGTGCTGTCGTTCGAGGAAATTGAGGACCTCTTCGAGCGTAGTCGCCCCATAGATGCGCCGCGCGAAGTGGCTGAAACTGAGACTCAGTCCGACTATGCCCTCTCCGACGACATCGAAACGCTGCAGGATCTCGCCCGCGGCGCACCGATTGTGCGCGTTATTGATGGGCTCCTGGAACGTGCGATTCAAGCAGGCGCCACCGACATCCACATTGAAACTGGCCGCGAGGAGCTGAAGGTACGTTTTCGGGTTGATGGTCACTTGCGGGCGCAGCAGACGATGCCACGCCACATGGCAGCCGCGGTGATCTCGCGAATGAAAATCCTTGCCGGCCTCGATATAGCCGAACGCCGCCTGCCGCAGGATGGGCGCACTAACATAAAAGTCGGCAACACCGAGGCGGATCTGCGCGTCGCGATCATGCCAACGCTCTACGGCGAGACGGCGGTGCTGCGCATTCTGCTGAAGGACACGCGGCTACTCGACTTCAAGCGCGTCGGCCTGTCCGATCGCGACCTCGACGTGGTAGTCAAGCTGCTCGCTGAGCCTCACGGCATCATCATCGTCACCGGCCCCACCGGCAGCGGCAAGACCACGACGCTCGCCACCGCAATCTCGCTGCTGAACGATCCGGCGCGCAAGATCGTCACAGTTGAGGACCCTGTAGAGTACCAGCTCCCCGGCATCCACCAGACCCAGATCAAGCCGGCGATCGGCTTGACCTTCGCCGCGGCGTTGCGCTCGTTCCTGCGCCACGACCCTGACGTGATAATGGTCGGCGAGATGCGCGACCGCGAGACTGCGGCGATCGGTATCCAGGCCGCGCTCACCGGCCACCTCGTGCTGACAACGCTGCACACCAATAGCGCAGTTGACGCAGTGGTACGCCTCGTCGACATGGGCGTTGAGCCGTACCTCATTGCTTCGAGCCTGCGAGGGGTGATCGGCCAGCGGCTGGTGCGTCGCCTATGTGAGCGCTGCCGGGTTCCCGATCCGAAGGGCTCCACCGTCGCGCGCGACTTACGCGCCCGGCGCGGCGGCCCCGAGGCGACGGGCCGCAACTTTCACACTGCGACAGGGTGCGCTTACTGCAACGACAGCGGCTATCGCGGGCGCATCGGAGTGTTCGAAGCGCTGGCCGTCGGCGACGATCTGCGCGACCTAATCCGCGGCCAGCCCGATCCCCGCATCCTGCTCCAGGCGGCGCGCGCGATCGGGATGACCACGATGCTCGACGATGGGATCGAGAAGGCCAGCCTCGGGCTCACCTCACTCGACGAGGTCATGCGGATTTCGGGATGACGTTTTCCAAGGGAACGATGCCGGCCCCGCTCCATCGCGCCGCGAACATTGTGCAAGCGATCGGCGCAGCTTTACTCGACGCCCTAGTCGCGACCATCCGGCCGCTTCTGGGCCGCTTCTCTACAGGCCTGAGCCACGTCGTAACGATTGCGCCGAACGGGCTCGTGCTCCACACCTCGCAGAAGGATCGCCTAGGCCCGCCGCAGCACTTAGACAGCAACGTGCGCGCGCCGGAAACTTTCCACAAGGGCGCGGTGGAGTTGCGACTGCCACCGGAGGTGTTCCTGACGCGCGCGCTGCGCCTCCCCGATGCCGGGCGGAGCTATCTCCAGCCGATCATCACACATCGCCTAGAACGCCTGACGCCATGGCGAGCAGATCAAGTCCTCTACGCTTACAGTGTCGTTGACGGCGTTTCCGAAGACGGTACAATCGGCGTCGATCTTCTCGCAACTTCCGTCGATCTCGTAGCGCCGTTCCTGGCACGCCTCGCCAATGCAGGGCTTACAGCGACGGCTCTAGGCAGTGCGGCCGAACCGCTCGACGCGCCACTGCGTTTCGACCTCTACAAGGGGCGTACGCAACCAGCTGACGACCGGCTCCGAGGCCGTATCGGCCGCGGCTTAGCGATCCTGCTCAGCGGGCTGACGGTCGCCTGCCTGCTTTCGGCGGTCGTCGCGGCTTCGGCCGCATCTAACGCGGAGGAAGTCCGGCAGCGGCTGACCGCACTGCGCACGAAGCTCACGCTACGCGGCGGCGTCGGCACGTCGCGCGAACGGATCCTAATCGAGGGCAAGCGCACTGAAAACGCGACAATCGTGCTCATCGACAAGCTGAGCCGTGCGTTGCCGGACGGCACGGTGCTGCGCGAACTTGATATCGGCCCAGCCCGGATCCGCCTCGTCGGCCGCTCCATTGATGCGCCAGCGCTGATCGCCCGCCTCGAAGCTGAGGCAGGCCTTAAAAACCCGCGTTTCGCCGCGCCGGTGATCCGCGATGCCGAGAAGCGCGACGCCTTCGATTTGGTGGCGACCCGTGGCGACGTAATGGACGTGGGGCAATGACGCTTGCAGAAGCTCGGGAGGCCCGCTGGTTCGGACCGCTGGCCGTCGCATTGTTTGTTGGGACACCGCTGCTGCTGCTCCTCGTGATGCTGACCAACCTTGCGCGCTGGTCGGAGGCTGGTGACGAGGCGACTGCCTCGGCCGGCTATCTTGCACAAGTCGAGTCGCGCATCCGGGCGGAAGCCGTTCGTTCAGTCCCGACCGAGGGCGACTTCTCGGCCCTTTATCTGACAGCAAGGACCGGGAGCCTCGCACGCGCCGAATTACAGCAGCGCCTCGCTAGTCTCGTCGAACGCGCCGGTGGCCGCCTTATCGAGGTTCGCAGCGACGACACGCCCGACCTAACGGTACAGCGCAGCATTCAGCTCCGCCTCAGCCTCGACATCGGTAACGATGGGTTGTTCGATCTGCTTAGAGCGGTGGAGACCGGACTGCCGCTACTGACAGTCGAGGCCGCGAACATCCGCCCAGTGTCTGGGCGACTCCCAGGGAGCGACGAAGCAAATCCGACCTTGCGCGTCGCTCTCGCGATCCGCGGCTACTGCCGTGAGAACACGCAATGATCCGCCCGCATCGTCATGCCGGATGGTCTGCTGCTGCCGGTTTGGTACTTGCCCTGCTCGTGTCAAAGATCGCGACCGTCTCAGCACAGGTTGCGGACATGCGCCCTCCATTGGGCCCACCGCAAAACCTCAATCCTTTAAGTACGCTCGATCCGGCTGCTTTGGATGCCTTCCGCGGACGACCACTCTTCGCACCATCGCGGCGCCCGCCGCCGCCGCCGCCTCAGGCTTTCGTCGCTCCACCAGCGTCCACCGAGGTGGACACTCCACCGCCGGATCTGCGCCTCGTTGGAGTCGTCGCAGGGGTAGATAAGGCCGTCGCGATCCTACGCCGTCCGGCAGGCGGATCCTCGCTCAGCCTTAAGATCGGCGACGTCGTGGGAACGTGGCGCGTCCATGCTATCGGCCCCGATCGTGCGACGCTTCGAGAAGGGACACGCGAGGTCACCTACCGGTTGTTCACCGTCGGCCCATCAAGCCCGCAAGGTCTACGCGGCGGCGTTCCCCCACCCATCGGCATTCCAACAGCGCGATGAGCCCAAACGCTGTCGCCATGCACGTTGTGGGGTACTTATACCAAACCTCGCTGAGCAGGACTCACGCGGGGTAGCGTTGGCATCTCGGTCGTGATTTTTCTTCGGATTTGAAGCCTGAGGAGGATGCGATGGCTGCTCCGGTGCCGCTGCGATCGGACTTCGATGCCGAGGCCTTGCGCGGTCTGGCCAAGGGTTCGCGAGACCCGGCGCAGACCCGCCGCCTGTTGGCGCTGTCGGTGATCGCCGCGGGTGGCTCGCGTTCGGAGGCGGCCGAGATCGGCGGGGTCGGGCTGCAAACGGTGCGCGACTGGGTCGTGGCCTTCAACGCCGATGGACCGGACGGACTGATCGACGGCAAGGCCCCCGGAGCCCGTCCGCGCCTGAACGCCGACCAGCGCGAGGTCCTCAAGGCGCTGGTCGAACAGGGACCGACGCCGGCCGCACACGGTTTGGTGCGGTGGCGGTTGTGCGATCTGGCCCAGATCCTGTTCGAGGATCACGGCGTGTCGGTCTCCGAGCAGACCTTGAACCGAGTCTTGCGGGCCATGGGCTACCGCAAACTCTCAGCCCGCCCGCGCCATCACGCCCAGGATCCGGACGCCGCGGCTGTTTTTAAAAAGACTCCCCCGACCGTTTGGCGCAGATCGCGCAAGCTGTCGGCGGCAAGCCCGTAGAGATCTGGTTCTGCGACGAGGCCCGTGTCGGCCAGAAGAACACGCTGACTTGGCGCTGGGCCAAGCGCGGAACGCGACCCTCGGCCCCCAAGGACCAACGCACGGCCTCGGCCTACATCTTCGGAGCGATCTGTCCGGCCCGGGGCGTCGGTGCAGGCTTGGTCATGCCCCGCTGCACCACGTCAGCGATGGCCCATCATCTCGAAGAGATTTCGGCGACCGTGGCTCCTGGCGCCCACGCCGTGCTCCTGCTCGATCAAGCCCGCTGGCACACCACCAGGAAGCTGCCGGTTCCCAGCAACATCACTCTGTTGCCCCTGCCGGCGCGCTCACCCGAACTCAATCCGGTCGAGAACCTCTGGCAGTTCCTTCGCGACAACTGGCTCGGAAACCGGATCTTCCAATCCTACGACGACATCCTCCATTACTGCTGCGACGCCTGGAAAAAGCTCATCGCCCAGCCCTGGCGCATCATGTCCATCGGACTGCGCCGATGGGCCCATGGGTGCTGATCAGTGAGGGTTGGTATTACAACCAAAAGCCGCAGAAAAATTCAGCAATAGGCAAAGCACTGGTCCGCCGGTCCTGCAACGACGTATTTAAGTGGATGTTCGATCAGCATTTATCTGAATGCGCAATGCTACAATCGTCCAGTGCGATCGCGCTGACGGGGCGACTTGTGGCCTGCCCACTATTCTTCGACAATGAATCAATCCCGTCGAGCTTGTTTGAGGCTGCTGCTTCCGCAAACATCTTGGCGAGATGTAGGATCTGGTCGTGTGCATCGCCTTCAATTTCGGAACCGGTTTTGCCCGTCGTCACTACGATGACTGACCCCGTGAGCCGCCCCCCTTCACTCATAAGTGTAAAGTTGAACCTGCCCGATCGGCTGCGCCGCACGACGTAGTGAACCTGTGACATCGCCTGCCTGCAACAAAAGTTTTCTGAAGGCGACTACGCTGCGAGACACGGGTTAGTTTCAGCGCGGAATCTCAAATCAGTCCAGCGACGCGAACGGTCGATCACGCTTTTTTGCAGAGGTCCGCGCGGCAGGCCGATCTAAGACGAAACACACGCATAGGCGGGGCTGCAGAGGCATTTGGATAGGCGTTTCGCCAGTCCTCCTTGTGATTGAATTTATAAATCGACTGTAATTCGTGTCGTCGGAGAGCGATGTCTCGCTCTCCGACGACGATCACTGCGTCGAGACTAGCGCAGGGTGCCGTTGAGACCGCCCGGGAAGAAGCCGCCCGGGCTCTGGGTGGTGTTGAGGTAGACGATGTTCAGTACCTGGCCGGGGGTACGGGCGAACACGAGGCCCTGAGCGTTGGTCGGGACTAAGTTGGCATCTGAGAACTGGAAGCCTGGGGTCGCTGACTGAGTTCCACTGATGCCCTGATCAAGATCCGCACTACCATCGAGTGAGTCGCGGGCATTGGAAATGGCATCAGCCTGATTGATCAGGCCCTTGGAGTAAAGCACTGCGCGGATGATGCCAGCGTGATAGGCCTCAACCGCGAGGATGCTCGCGGCGGCGCCGAGGAAAGTCTTATTCTGGATCGCACCGGCGGCGCCGTTATAGGCGGTGACGCCGACATCCTCGAAGATGAACGAGGCGAGCAAAAAGTTCGTGTCGTTGGCGTAGGCGTCAAAGCGGTCATTTGGGCCGATGAGGCCGGCTGCGCGGGCGGCGGCGGTGAAGGCGAAGTCGATATCAAGACGCGGCCGGCTGACGGCGGCGCTGCCCAGCGCTGCGCGCAGAAAGCGGACGTGAGCCTCCTCGTCGGCGGCGATCTCAAAAGCGTACTTGCGGACGTTCGGATCGGTGAACGGCACGGCACGGCCACCGCCATTGACAGCACCAATGGCGCCGACGCCCTGCAGATCCGCAGCCTTCAGACCGGAGCCGTTCACGGCGTTAAGATAAAACTCAGCCTCGAGATACTCGAGGTTCAGCGCGAAATTCAGGATGTCTGCATCGGTAATATCCGTCGGCAGCCCCTGGGCCTGGGACTGGGTTGTGGAGTTGCCGAGGATGGCGGCACCGGCAATGCCAAGGCCGAGCGTTTGGAGGAACGCACGGCGGCCTTTTTCGAGGTTAACGACGCAAGTGCCGGGCTCAAGGCCAGACATCTCACTCTCAGTGCTGATCAGTTTCTCAGTCATGGTCTGTTTTCTCCCGGCAGGTCGCACGCTGCTACTCTAGCGTCGAGGCCAACTTAGCTGCAGATGGATTCGCGACAATGACGGAGATGCTAAAACATCTTTAATTGAACAGAATTTGTAAAGCATGTGTCTAATCAGGCACAGCGAGTTGAGAAAGCCTATTTATAGTGATTGTCCCCGTGGGCACGGGCAGGAATGAGGGGTACGTTAACGTAACGCCTGGATTGGAAAATCTTCTCATGCTCTTGATGCGACTCTGCCTCGCCTCGGTCTGTTGCGTGGGACTTCTCGGCGCCGTCGCCTTCGCCCGTGATGCCACTCCCCCACGCGCAAGCTTGACGGGCCCAGAAACCCAGATGGACCTATCGGCGCGTCCGCTCCGCCGGATGGTCGCGGGCAAGCCGTCACGGGATGCGGTCGTCGCACCGGATCGTGGCGAGGGGCGGACGTATAATTTTAGTCCCGAGGATGTTGAGGCAACAGCGAGCCTCGGCTCCGAAGCCGTGGAGATTGGGACACAGCCCGGCGAAGCTGGCAGCTACCGTCTGAATTTTGAGCGGGCTGAAGTGAAGGACGTGGTCCATGCCATTTTGAACGATACGCTCGGCCTTAACTACACAATGGCTTCCGACGTCGCCGGTCAGATTACGATCTCTTCGCCCCGGCCAATGACCCGCGCCGAATTACTCTCAGCGCTAGAGACGGTTCTGTCGGGCCAGGGCTACACCATGACCCGCAACACCGGCGGCTACCGCATAACATCAGCCGCCACCAGCATCGGCAACGTCAGTTTTGGAAACGCGCAAGCGCCGGGCTATGGAGTCTCGGTAGTTCCGCTCCGTTACGTCTCAGCCGCGGTGATGTCGAAGCTGGTGTCGGGTTTTGTCACAGAGGCCGATGGCCTTCGCTTCGATACCGGCCGCAACACGATCATCGTGAAAGGTCCTGGGCCACGTCGCCAGGAGGCTGTAAGCGCGATCCTAGCCTTCGATGCAGATTGGATGCGGGGACAATCGGTGAGCCTGTTCGAGCTGCGCCGCGCGCGGCCGGAGGCAATCGTCGCCGACCTCACGCAGTTGTTCGACACCGGCGAAAACGGGGCGAGTTCGGGCCTGATCCAGTTCAAGCCGATCGCTCGGCTGCGCGCCGTGATGGCGATGTCAAAGAACCCGTCCTTAATCCGGCGCGCGGAAACCTTTGTGCGCAAGCTCGACAGTACTGTCGAGGCAGCCGAGGAAACGGTGTTCATCTACAAGGCTCGCTATCGAGACGCGAAGGAGCTGGCTCGCGTCATCAACGGCCTATTCGGAACGGGCAACTCCAACACCAACACCCCGACGCAGGGCGCTGGGCTCGGCGGTTTTAACAGCGGTGGACAAGGACAGGGCCGCAATTTTTCCGGGGGCACCCAGAGCGGCGGTCTGTACGGAGGCAATTCTAGCTCCGGTTATGGCGGGCTTGGACAGGGCGCTTCCGGCAATCAAGGCGGTGGCCAGCAGAACACCGGCGCCGACCTCCTCCGAGCGCGGTTCGCGTCGGCCTTTGGCGATACCATGCCGAACAATGGCATGGCCGACGGCGGCGGTTCATTTGCGACCGGTGGTGGTAGCGACAGCCTCGATCTAACCCGACGGGGCAACGGGGCGCGGCGCGTTTCAATCAGCGCGGACCCGTCGAACAACTCGGTTATCACCTATGCCGACGGCGAGACCTACAGGAAGATCAACGCAGCATTACGCCAACTCGACGCAACCCCAGCGCAGGTGGCGGTCAACGTGACCATCGCCGAGGTAACGCTCACCGATCAGCTCAAGTACGGGGTGCAATACTTCCTCGACTCAAAGAATATTGGGCTGGGCAAGGGCAGGGGATCGATCGGTCTGCTGAGCGCAGCAGCAGCAACGGCAGGCGGCGCCACCAACGCGCTGACGGCAAGCGCCGGCGGGGGCTTCAATTTCCTCGTCGGTGGCTATTCCGGCCCTGACGTGGTGCTCTCGGCGCTTGATGGCTTCACCGACGTGAAGATCCTGTCCTCGCCCTCCCTCGTGGTGCTGGAGAACCAGCCCGCCTCACTCCAGGTCGGCGATTCTGTGCCGATCACAACCACGCAGGCACAGGGCATCACCGTACCCGGCGCGCCGCTTGTCAGCCAAGTAGAGTTCCGTGACACCGGTATCATCCTCAACGTGGTCCCGCGTATCGGCCAGAACGATGCCGTTACCATGCAGATCGAGCAGGAGATCTCGGCGGTGGTCAGCGCCTCGAACACCCTGACCCCGACGATCTCGAAGCGGCGGGTCGCGAGCACGATCTCGGTGGCCAACGGACAGACGGTTCTGCTCGCCGGCTTGATCAGTGAGAAGCGGCAGGTGTCCCGCGACGGGATCCCGTTCCTTGATCGGCTTCCCAGCGTGGGGGACCTGTTCAGCTCCGTAGACAATGGCGCACAGCGGACCGAACTGGTGGTATTCATCCGTCCCGTTGTTGTCCGCTCGGGACGGGACGCGCAGCGGGTGGCTGAGGATTACCGGGGTAAACTGCTCGATGCAGGCGCCCGACGCGGTGCCGCACTGCCCGCTCGCCGCCCGGTCTACAAGCCTTGATCGACCGCGCATGTTGGTCAGACGCATCGAGACGAACGATTTCGCCGGGCTCGTGATTGCCGTTGCAGTCTCCAGCGCGGCATTAGCAGCGTGGGCTGGTCCGGGTCCGATGGCTACCGGCATCGTCGCCATCGCTTTGGCCATCATCGGCTTGCGGATTGTCTGGCAGGATCTGGCGGATTTTACGATTCCTGACGCTGCGACCCTTGCTCTCGGATTGATCGGCCTCGCAGGTAGGATCGGCGACGGCGCCTTTCTGGGCACCCACCCGGTCACGACCATCGGTTTCGCAGCCGTTGACGCCGCGATTTGCGGCGGTGTTCTGCTTGCACTACGGGAGACCTATTACCGCCTCCGCGGGCATGACGGCATCGGCCTTGGCGACGTAAAGCTCGCCGCCGCCGGTGGCGTCCTGCTCGGGACCGTTGGGCTCTCCTTAGCGATCCTTAGCGCGAGTCTGACCGGCCTCGCGATCGTCGGCGCGGGCCGGATGCTGCCCGTCCTGGCGCGTGCAGTTCAGGTGACCGACCGGATCGCTTTTGGCGCTGTCCTCGCCCCCGCGCTCTGGGCGACGTGGCTCGTGGGGCAGATCCTGCCCAGCGCACTGGGGCATCCGTAGATGTCGACCTTCGCCTACATGGCCCTGGATGCTTCGGGCAAAATCCTTGAGGGGACGATGGAGGCCGGAGCGAGCGGCGAGGTCTTCGCCCATCTCGACCGTGTCGGGTGCACCCCGATCTCGGTGAAGGCGGAAACCAAAGGGACGCGGTCGACAGGGCGCTCGCTGCGGGACTGGCTGACGCCGGACCCGCGGCCCGAGGACATTACCAGTCTAACTTTAGATCTGGCGATGTTGCTCAAGGGCGGCGTCGCGCTCACCGAGGCGCTGCAAATCCTCTCTCAGATGGAGAGCCGTAGCTGGCTCGTGCGGGTGCTGCGCGACCTTCACGCGGCGCTCAGCCACGGCAAGAGCCTGTCTGAGGCGATCTCCACGCACCCGAAGCTGTTTCCACCCATCTATGTGAAAATGGTTGAGGTCGCTGAGACCTCCGGGCGGCTGGAGGAGGCGTTGAGCGGCCTTGCCGCCGAGCGCCAGCGCGGTGAGCGCCTGCGTAAGCGCTTCATCTCTGCGATCTCCTACCCTTGCTTCCTCGTGGTCGCGGCGGTGGGGGTGCTGTTCTTTATCCTGATCTACTTGATTCCAAAATTCGAGGTCGCGCTGCAGGGCTTCCGCGACAAGATTGACCCTTCTGCCCTCGTAGTGTTCGAGATGTCGGGATTTCTTAACCGCAACTTCGACGTCGTGGTGTTATCAATGGCCGGCCTTCTCGGAAGCGCCGTGGTGCTCAACCGGATCGGCAGCGAGCGCGGGCTTTGGCTCGCCCTGCTCGCGCGCCTACCATTCAGTCGCGCGGTTCTAGCCAACGAACTCACCGTTACCTTCTGCCGAACGCTAGCGATCCTGGTGCGCAACCGCGTCGACATCTCCACGGCGCTCCGCCTAATCCGCGGCGTCGTGCGCCTTCCCGGTGCGGGCCTCGAGATCGACCGGGTCGTAGCCGACGTACGCCAGGGCCAGCGCCTTTCCGAGACCCTGTCGCGCGGAAAGCTTTTTCCCCGCCACGTGGTCCAGATGCTGCGCGTCGGTGAGGAATCCGGCGATCTCGCCGACAGTGCGAGCCGCGTTGCAGTGTTTTACGAGGCCAAGCTCGACTCAGCCTTGGGTCGCGTCATCGCAGTCGTGGGGCCGACGGTCATGGTTGTGGTAAGCCTCCTGATCGCGTGGCTCATCATCTCGGTGATGACCGCGCTTATGAGCATCAACGACCTTCTGGTCTGAGGTTTCACGCCGATGATGGTTTCCGTGCGTTCCCGCTTTGACCGATCCGGACGTCCCCGGCGCGATGCGCAGGGAGGATTTACCCTGGTCGAGTTGCTAGTCGTATTGGTGATCCTTGGCCTCGTCATGGGCCTCGCAGGTCCGCGCGTTCTTGGCTACCTATCGAGCTCGCGCGACAAGGCGGCCAAGCTACAGATGGAGTCCTTCGCGTCGGCGCTTGACTTGTTCTACCTCGACAACGGTCGCTATCCGTCAACGAGCGAGGGCCTGCAATCTCTGGTTCAGCGTCCAGCGGCGGCCGATAACTGGAGCGGCCCCTACCTCAAGCAGGGCAACGTGCCGGCGGACCCCTGGGGACGACCCTACGAGTACCGGACGCCAGGCAAGACCGCCCCATACGCCATTCTCTCGCTCGGCGCCGACGGCGTGAAGGGCGGCAACGGCGTAATTGGCAAGGAATGATGTCCAGGGTTCGAAGGCATCCTCGCGATCGCGGGGCATCGGCGGGCTTCACGCTAGTCGAGGCGCTCGCGGCCTTCGCCATCGTGGCGGTCCTGAGCCTCGTGGTGCAGCGGGGTGTAGTACAGTCGCGCGCTGGACTAGTGGCGGTGGAGGACAGACTCGCCGCCGAGCGCGTCGCCCGCTCGCTTCTCGCTGAACCGCTGCACGTAACGGATATCAACAGGGGCGGACGCACCGGTACCCTGAATGGCTACCACTACACCATTCGTCTAGGGGCTCTGGAGCTTCCCTTGCCTGAGCCCGAGCGAGACGCGGAGGACGTCTGCCAGCTAGCAGTCAGCGCCTGTGATCCGGCAGATCTCGCGAGACATATTCGCTGGATGCCAATGCGCCAGGACATTGAGGTTTTGACCCGCCGCGGAACGGCCGTTACGGTTGAGACGATCCGGCTGGGGCAAACGGCATCGGCCGATGCCGCGGGGCGGTAACATGATCGCGACTGAGACAGAGCCAAAGCCATCGCGACCCGGCCGAAACTGGCTCACTTCCAAACCTCCAGTCTTGCGACGCGGCGCAGGCGGAAAGCAATCCGTGTGATGGCTCTCGCAACTTTCCTAAAACGCTTCAAGAAAGATGCGCGCCAGATTCCAGATCCGATTCCTCCTAAGCTGGAGGCAGCCTCTACTCGGTCTGCGCCAGCCCCAACGGAACCAGCATCTGCTGCGGACGAAACGCTCTCGAGCGAGCCGGTCGCGCCGGACGAGACCACGTGGCGGCAGGTGCTCGACCCCGACTGGGAGGCACGGCGCCAAGTGCTCGACTGGAAGGGCCTGCCGAAGATCCACGACTACGTCGCTCGGCTTATGACCGGCCGCTCCACCGCCGAGCGTGGATTGTGGCTCGACTGGACTCTCGACCGCCACCTCGCACCCCTACGCGAGCGCCTCGGTCGCGATCTCAGCCTCGCTTCCTTCGGCTGCGGTCCGGGCGGGATCGAGGAGGCAATCTTGCGTCAGGGAAACTGGCCGCTTTCGAAGATCACGCTTTACGAATACGACGCGGCCCTGCTCGCGGACGCCCGGCGTAAGATCGAACCGTTTCCGATCGAATCTGAGTTCCTGGCCTTCGATTTCAACCACCCGCCCCCGATCGATCGCAGCTTCGACGTGGTGTTCTTCTGCCACTCGCTCCACCATTGTGCCGACCTCGAACGGTTCCTGCCTTTTCTCAACCGGATCGTTTCGCTGGACGGCCTGATCCTCGGACTCGATTATTTTGGACCGCCGCGCCTTCAGATGGACCGGGATGCCCGCCGGCTCGCCGACGAAATTTTTGCCTACATGCCTGAGCACCTGCGGCGGAACCTCAAAGCAGAGCAAGACGATCGGATCGACGTGCGCTTGACGCTGCCAACGATCCCGGCGGTGGCCAGCTACGATCCGAGCGAAGCACCCCGCAGCGCCGACCTTCGCTCGATGCTGTTTGCGGCTTTCGACGTGGTCGAGGTGCTGCCGATGGGCGGCACCCTACTGCGAAATCTGCTGGCCGACCGCGCCGGAAACTTCCGCAGTGAGAGCGACATGGCGATCCTCGACCTCACGATGATGATAGAGCGGATCGCGATCGAGACCCGGCTTGTCGCCTCGGACGACCTCTATTTTGTGGTGAAGCCGAGCAATCGGATATGATCGCAACACCCGCTAAGACCGATCAGCGCTCCCAAGCAGTGACGTAGTACGGCGCGTCGCGGGCAGGAGCACGGGCTAAGATCACAGCAACGCTGCGGTTGGCCCCTGACGCTGTGGCGACCGTGACCCGAACGCGGAACGCTGTGCCCCGCGCCGTAGTGATAAGCGGTTGCTGTTTTGGCATTATAACCTTGAGTTGATCGGCCATCGTCGTACGCGGCGCGGAACGAAGGGCCACGACTTGCGCTACGAGGCTTGAAGTCATCTCAGGGAGTGCCATCAGAACCGTTTCCGAGGCTTCCAGCACGTTCACGCGGCCCTGTGCGTTGTCGACGGTGAGCAGGGGCGCGAGAGCTGCAACGTCGTCATCCGAAACGTCGGCCACCCAGCGGAGTTCTGACACGGTTCGGAAGCCGTCCTTGCCGCGGCCAACGGGCTTGGCGGCGAGATTGATCTTGGCCGGATCAATGTTTTCAGGCTGCTTGTCCTCGTAGCGGTCGCGCCATTGAACCACACGGGCAGCGAAGGCCTCGGGCTTCAGCCCGGTCAACCCAGCGGTGCGATAGGCGCCTGCCAGCAGAACGGGATCGGACCAGTTCAAGTCGATCCGGCCGGATTCATCGACCGCGTACAGGGTGATCGTGCCGCCGTCGAGAACGATGCGCTGGTCGCGGATCCTCGCCGTGGAGAGCTTCAATGCGAACAATTCGTGGGCTGCGAGATCGATGCCAGAGCGGACCATCGCTTCCAGTTTCAGGTCGTCGGTGCTGCCGCGGACGCCGTTGATCGCGGAGCGGACCATCAGCGCCGTCCCGCCGGCGAGGCTCAGGAGTAGGGCCATGATGCCGAGCACTGCCACCAGGATGAAGCCGGCCTGCCGGCCACTACGCATCTCAGCGCCCCCCCGTCGCGCCCATGTTGCGCGTCGGCGCTCCATGCTTTCCCTGTTCTTCGACCGAGCGCGGATCAAAGCGGCTGCAAAATGATTTTTGCGGCGCAGCGCAGCCCGCCTCTGCCTCAATCCGGAGAGGGACGCGAAGGCTCGACAGGATCTCGCCGCTCGCGGGATCAGTAAATGAAACGCGAACTGCGATCGGCAGCGCCTCGCCCCCTGGCCAGGCATCGAGCACGAGTTCAGGACCGCCAGCACTGGGCGCTACGACATAGGCGAAGCGGACTGGGGCAGGGCCGATGTAGATCGTGTGCGGGGGGGCAAAATCGAGGGCAGCCTCGTCGCGGTCGAGGGGCGAGAGCGACGCCTCGGCGCGAAGGATGGCGCTGCCGTCCTTTGTTTCTGTTCCCTGCAGTCGGATTGCGAAGCTGCTGGGAGGGCGATCCGCGTCGGAGCGGTCTAGAGAAAACAGCATTCGATCTGGCAGCCCCGTGAACACGAAATTCCGTGGGCCGGGACCCGCCCAGCGCGCTCGCGCGATCGATCCTATATCGCGGGCGAGCGCGGAGAGAGCGTGGCTGGCGACATCCATGCGTTCGGTGCGCTCCGCCGTCTGGTCGGCTTGCCGAGACATCAATCCCAGCAGCGACCCGACCGCGACGAGGATTATTGCGCCGATCGCCATCGTCGCTAGAGCCTCAACCAGCAGGAAGCCGGCCGAAGACGGCCGTGCTGGCGCGGCGCGGAAACGGCGTGCTATGCGTGCCGCATGGGCACTCCGGTCACTTCTCAAAGCGAGCGCCCCGGTCGATTACGATCGCGGCGGTCTGCGGATCGACTCGGACCGACAGGATGCCGGCCCGGTCAGCCCGCATCAGGAAGATCTCCCCACCCGACGCCCGCCCGTCTGGTAGGAAGCGGATGCCGTCAAGCGCGGCGCCGGAAACGCGCAGCAGAAGGTTGGCCGGAATAGCGACCACGCCATTCTCGCCGCTGGACAGCACGCGGCCACCGGCTAAATCGACTATGCTCGTCACTGGACGCCCGCTCCTGACTGCCTGGTCGCGGTCGGCTCGGAGGATGGCTATAATTTCGAAACCCTTGACCCGCAGGCTGGTCGCGCTCCCGGAGAACGATACCCGCGGCAGGGAGAGCGCCGCGATCAGACTGATGATCGCCAGGACCAACGTCATCTCGATCAAAGTGAAGCCCGCATCTTTCTCGCGGGAGGAGGCGACGACTGGTGTCATGCGCTTATTCGAGAATCCTGACCCTGCGGCGGAAATTCGGCCGCGGGAAATCCGCTTATGAATGAAGCACTTTCATCCAAGCGCGTCGAATTCGAGGCGTCGCGGGAGACACTCAGATGTAGTGTTCGAAGAAAAATACGGTTTAGGTCGAGAGCGATGGCGTCCGCTGGGACAGACAGAGGATCTGTGCCGGGCATGAGCACCACCTTAAAGTGCCCAATTGCTAGAGCGGTGTCCGATCGGCTTGAGTCGACTGGGGTTTCGAGGGCGGCGCAGATGTGATTCGATGCGCGGCTTTCCAAGGAGGAGAGCTGGATGCCCTCAGCCCTGTCAGCCGATCTGCGTGAACGCGTCGTGGTGGCGATCGAGGCAGGCGCCTCACGCCGGGAAGCCGCTAAACGGTTCAAGGTCAGCCCCGCCAGCGCCGTGCGCTGGCACGAGACCTTCGTGCGGGAAGGGCGCACATGGGCAAAGCCGATGGGCGGCGATCAGCGCTCGCACGCCATCGAGGCCCAGGCCGACCTGATCCGGCAGACCTACGAGGCGAAGCCCGAACTGTTCCTGCGCGAGGTGGGGTTTCGAGGGCGGCGCAGATGTGATTCGATGCGCGGCTTTCCAAGGAGGAGAGCTGGATGCCCTCAGCCCTGTCAGCCGATCTGCGTGAACGCGTCGTGGTGGCGATCGAGGCAGGCGCCTCACGCCGGGAAGCCGCTAGACGGTTCAAGGTTAGCCCTGCCAGCGCCGTGCGCTGGTACGAGGCCTTCGTGCGGGAAGGACGCACATGGGCCAAGCCGATGGGCGGCGATCAGCGCTCGCACGCCATCGAGGCCCAGGCCGACCTGATCCGGCAGACCTACGAGGCGAAGCCCGAACTGTTCCTGCGCGAGCTACGCGCCCGACTGGCCGAACACGGCCTGCGGGTCGGAGTCAGCAGCCTGTCCCGTTTCTTCAAGCGCCACGGCATCACGCGTAAAAAAACACCGGTCACGCCGCCGAGCAGGATCGGGAGGACGTGAAGGCGGCCCGCCTGGCCTGGTTCGAGGGCCAGCCGGCGCCACGGCATCACGCGTAAAAAAACACCGGTCACGCCGCCGAGCAGGATCGGGAGGACGTGAAGGCGGCCCGCCTGGCCTGGTTCGAGGGCCAGCCCGACCTCGATCCGGACAGCCTCGTGTTCCTCGACGAGACCGCGACCAACACGAAGATGGCGCGTCGCTACGGGCGGGCTCCACGGGGCGAACGCTGCCGGGTGGCCGTGCCGTTCGGACATGTGTGGACGCCCCTTTGGATGCAAGCAGAATCTCTGGACGGGCGCGGTGCGTGATCGGGTGCTGCCATGTGTCCGGCCTCTAATGCGGCGGGTCACATGCCGCGGGCCCGTATGGGAGTACGAAGGTCAAGACCACATCACTGGAACGCGCTCGAAGCGCTCCCCGAACGGCTGGTTTTCTCGACCCCGTCTCACCGACGTTGCGCCATACCTGTCCGTCGACCTCCTCACACCCTCCGACTGCCTCGCGTCCGCCCCGCCTACGCGGTGACGGCCGGAGCTCGGTAGATCCCACCCTTCGTCAGAAGGGCCCACGCGATGCGCGCGTTCTTGTTCGCCACAGCCACGATGACCAGCATCGGCGGCTTTCGCGCGAGCATTTGGCCGAGCCATGAGTCGGCCGGGACGCCCTTGCGCTTAGCCCAGCGCACCACCGCGCTGGCCGCGATGATGAGCAGGCGTCGCAGCGTTCGCTCGCCCATGCGCGAGGTGCGGCCGAGGCGCTCCTTGCCGCCGGTCGAGCGTTGTACTGGAGTCAGCCCGACCCAGGCGGCGAAGTCGCGACCCGAACGGAACGTCTCTACGGGCGGGGCCAGAGCCTCGATCGCGGTGGCGATCAACGGGCCGATGCCCGGCACGCTCATCAGCCGCCGAGCCGTATCGTCGGCCTTCGCGCGTGTGGCGATCTCGGCATCGAGGGCTGCGGTCTGTTCCTGCAGGTGGCGGAACGCACAGACGAGCACGGCAAGGCTTGCGCGGGCGGCCGGAGGAATGTCCGAAGCGGGATCCTCGATCTGCGCGATCAACCGCTCGATGTGGGCGGGCCCCTGCGGCGCGATCAGGCCGTACTCGGCAAGATGGCCGCGGATGGCGTTGATCAGCTGGGTGCGCTGGCCGACCAGCACGTCGCGGGTCCGGAAGATCACCGCGGATGCCTGCTTGGCTTCGCTCTTCACGGCAACGAAGCGCATGGTCGGACGCTGCGCGGCCTCGCAGATCGCCTCGGCATCGGCCGCGTCGTTCTTCTGGCGCTTGACGAAGGGCTTCACGTAGGCCGGGGCGATCAGCTTGACCGTGTGACCGAGCTTGCCGATCTCGCGGCCCCAATGATGCGCGCCGGGGCAGGCCTCCATCGCCACGAGGCAGGGCGGCTGGGCCGCGAAAAATGCCAGTACCTGATCGCGCCGCAGCTTCTTGCGGAAAACCGGTGCACCGGCGGCATCTGCGCCGTGCGCCTGAAAGACGTTCTTGGCCAGATCCAGGCCGATGGTGCTCACCTCTGTCACGGACGCCTCCCTCGGGTGGTTCACAACACCACCACTCTGGCACATCAATGCCGTCGGGGGGCGTCCACCCCATCACTGGAAGACCATCACAGTCACGGCGGGGCTACGGGCCAGCGGCCTGACGGCGACCGCGCTCTTCGACGGACCGATGACCGGCGCTCGCTTCCGCAGTTATGTCGAGGAGACCCTGATCCCGACCTTGAAGCACGGTGACACGGTCGTGCTCGACAACCTACCCGCCCACAAGGTCAGCGGCATCCGCGAGCGCATCGAGGCAGCCGGTGCCCGCCTGCTCTACCTGCCGGCCTACTCCCCCGGAGGCAGCCGGTCCACGATGTGCAGTCGATCCTGCTTCCCGTTGCGGTCTCTCGACTTCCACGATGTGCAGTCGATCCTGCTTCCCGTTGCGGTCACCCCGCTCGAGACACGGTCGTGCTCGACAACCTACCCGCCCACAAGGTCAGCGGCATCCGCGAGCGCATCGAGGCAGCCGGTGCCCGCCTGCTCTACCTGCCGGCCTACTCCCCCGACTTCAACCCCATCGAACTCGCCTTCGCCAAGCTCAAAGCCCTTCTGCGTGCCCACGCTGCTTGCACGCTCGCAGACCTCTCCGACACCATCAAGCAAGCCTTCGGCCGCTTCACACCGGACGAATGCCGTAACTACCTGATGGCCGCAGGCTACGATGCCTTTGACCCAACTTGATCGGGTGCAGCTCTAGCTTTCTGCGTGGGACGCGATCAGTCCACACAAGCCTGGCATGCTAGCTTTCTGCGTGGCCGGTGCCCGCCTGCTCTACCTGCCGGCCTACTCCCCCGACTTCAACCCCATCGAACTCGCCTTCGCCAAGCTCAAAGCCCTTCTGCGTGCCCACGCTGCTAGCACGCTCGCAGACCTCTCCGACACCATCAAGCAAGCCTTCGGCCGCTTCACACCGGACGAATGCCGTAACTACCTGATGGCCGCAGGCTACGATGCCTTTGACCCAACTTGATCGGGTGCAGCTCTAGCTTTCTGCGTGGGACGCGATCAGTCCACACAAGCCTGGCAGGTCCGAGGCGGTCTAGAGCATCGGTACAATGAGCCACGGTGTACGATACGATCATCGGCAGCCCGATAAACAGAACGTGCTCGAAGCCGCACTCGACGCCCTGCCGGCGTTACGGTTTCAGGTAGAGGTCGCTAGCCGTCAGTGGTTCGAGTAGGTCGGCGTCGCTCAGTGCTGCGAACGTCGAGAGGGCGACAGGTTTAGTTTGACGGGACAGGGGGACGGAGCCGCGGCCTGCCGCGACGAAGAGTGACCGGGCCCCAAGCGCTAAATTGATGAACGGATATTCGATGGCGAGCGAGACGAAGTCCTCGATGCTGTCATCCAGACATCCGCCACGACAGAGCCTAAACAGTAGATCGCGATGAAGCGACCGGTGAACTCAGATTTCTCCCGCAAGGCCGAGCGTCGCTGCCCCCAGTTTTTGGATCATGCACTATCTCGCGGGCGGTTGTGGGTAAGCAGCTCTACCTATTGCTCGAAAAGGGCATTCCCTGCTGTCGTCAAAGTCGAGAAAACTTAGCACGTCTGGGATGCGTGATAGCAGTTTCGAGTTCCGCGTCCGCACGCCCGTCGCGATCCAGGCCTCAAGCTCCACGGGGCGTCGCTGTGACCGACGCAGTAGACGACAGAATGTCGCCCAACAGGGTGGAGCACTGCAAAGAACGGCGCCATATCAGCGATAACGGCATTCGCAGACTTAGCGGGGCCCATGTAACTTGGAGCTAAGCTTGGCCAGGGCGAGAACCGGGCGGGCACGTAAGACTTTGTTGCCGAACCGAAACGCGCCGCCGCGGCGCAGGATGGTCAGTTCGGAGAAACGATGCGTCCCGGGTCCTAACCTGCGGATCACGCCCCGGGACATCTTAACCGCTACGTCACAGGCAACGCTTCAGCCCGATCCCGCATCAGTTCTTGGTTCGGTTCCGGATCATGAACCCGTCATAGGTATACTCGGCGACCTGGAACCAGAGATATTCCTCGCCGCGGAAGGCGCGCAGGCTGTCGATGCCTTTCTTGAAGTCCGGGTTTTTTGCGGAGATCTCGGCGTAGACCTCGTTGGTCGCCTTCAGGGCGGCTTCCATGATCTCGTTCGAATAGGGCCGCAATTGTGCCCCCGTGCCGATGAGGCGGCGCAGAGCGGCCGGGTTCCTGGCGTCGTACTTGGCCAGCATGTCGACATTGGCCGCCATGGCGGCGGCCTGAAGAATGGCCTGGTAGTTCTTCGGCAGGCTCTCCCACTTGGCCTTGTTGATGTAGAAGTGGAGCGTCAGGCCACCTTCCCACCAACCCGGATAGTAGTAGAACGGCGCCACCTTGTTGAAGCCGAGCTTCTCGTCGTCGTAGGGGCCGATCCACTCGGCGGCATCGATGGTTCCACGCTCCAGTGCCGGGTAGATGTCGCCGCCCGCGACCTGCTGCGGAACCGCGCCGAGCTTGGCCATGACCTGTCCGGCGATGCCGGCGATGCGCATCTTCAGGCCCTGCAGGTCGGCGACCGTCTTGACCTCTTTACGGAACCAGCCGCCCATCTGCGTGCCGGTGTTGCCGCCCGGCAGCGCGTAGATGTTCTGCTTGGCCATGAACTCGTTGACGATCTCATTGCCGCCGCCGTGGTAGAGCCAGGCGTTCTGCTGGCGGCTGTTCAGGCCGAACGGGACGGCGGCGCCGATGGCGAAGGTCGGGTCCTTGCCGACATAGTAATACCCGGCGGTATGGACCATCTCGACGGTGCCGTTGCTGACCGCATCCGCCGCCTGGAAGGTCCCGACGATCTCGCCCGCGGCGAAGGGCTGGATCACGAACTTGCCGTCGGTGGCATCCGAGACGAACTTCGCGAGCACGTCGGCCGCGCCGTAGATCGTGTCGAGGGATTTCGGAAAGCCGGAACTCAGGCGCCAGCGCACCTCCGGCGCCGACTGGGCGATGGCGGGTGCGGCGACCGTACCCGCGGCGACCGCGCCGAGCCCGGCATTCTTCAGGAATTCGCGTCTCTTCATGGTTTCCTCCGTGTGTTTCCGGGTCGCACTCTGTGAACGCGGGTGCGGTTCTCCGAACCGATCAGCCTGCGGGCCTGCTCACTCGATCTTCGGCGGGCCCAGATCGATCGGCGGCGCATCGTCGCCGGAGCCGGCGCCCAGTCCCTGCAGGTTGTCGAGCTGCTGCTGAACCGCAGCGGGATCCACCTTGGTGCCGCTCGACTTGTAATGTGTCACCATGCCGGGGAAGAGGATGACCAGGGCGACCATGATGCACTGGATGATCACGAACGGGATCGCCCCGTAATAGATCTGCCCGGTGGTGATCGGCTCCATGCGCTTGCCAGTGACGCGGTCGAGGTAGGGCACCTTGGCGGCGACCGAGCGCAGGTAGAACAGGGCGAAGCCGAAGGGGGGATGCATGAAGCTGGTCTGCATGTTCACCCCGAGCATCACCCCGAGCCAGATCAGGTCAATGCCGAGCTTGTCCGCCGCCGGCCCGATCAGCGGGATGATGATGAAGGCCAGCTCGAAGAAGTCGAGAAAGAAGGCCAGCAGGAAGATCAGGATGTTGACGAAGATCAGGAACCCGACCTGGCCGCCGGGCAGGCTGGTCAGCAGGTGCTCGACCCAGACGTGTCCGTTGACGCCGTAGAAGGTCAGCGAGAACACGCGCGCGCCGATCAAGATGAACAGCACGAAGGTCGAGAGCTTGGCCGTGGATTCCGTTGCCTGCTTCACGAGACTAAAGTTCAGGCGAGCCGGGTTGCGGTCGAGGATCCGCTTGATGCCGGCGAGTACTAGGGAGCCGAGCGCCCCCATGGCGCCGCCCTCGGTCGGCGTCGCGATGCCGATAAAGATCGTCCCCAGCACGAGGAAGATCAGCAGCAGGGGCGGCACCATCACGAAGGTGACCTGCTGGGCCATGCGCGAGATCAGGCGTAGGCCAGTCAGGCGCTCAACCAGCCCGACGACCAGGGCATAGAGCGCGCCCGCCGCGGCCAGTTCGGCAAGCAGGCCCCAGGTGCCACCATCGGTGGCCCGGAGGTAGAGGCTGAGCGCGACGAGGGCCGCGGCCAGAATGCCGGAGGCGACAATGCGCTGCGCACCAAGGAAGCGGTTCATCACCGCGCAGACCAGCGCGACCACGGTGGCGATGCAGATCGTCAGGATGACGTAGTCGGCTCCGCCCTTAGTGCCGGTCTGGGTCATCACCGCCATGCCGATCCCGGCGGAGAACAGGACCAAGACCCCCAGCTGCCAGACGCCGCGGGCGCCGTTCTCCTCCCGGAAGCCGATCGCGTCCTTAGGCAGGCCGGGGGCGGCCTTGGGCCAGATCAGGGTGACCAGGAGGACGTAACCGGCATACATGGCCGAAAGGATGAGGCCGGGGACGAAGGCGCCCTCGTACATGTCGCCCACCGAGCGGCCGAGCTGGTCGGCCATGACGATTAGCACCAGGGAGGGCGGGATGATCTGTGCCAGCGTGCCCGAGGCCGCGATCACGCCGGTAGCGAGCCGCCGGTCGTAGCCGTAGCGCAGCATGATCGGCAGCGAGATCAGCCCCATGGAGATCACCGAGGCCGCGACCACGCCGGTGGTGGCGGCCAGCAGCGCGCCGACGAAGATTACCGCGTAGGCAAGACCGCCGCGGATGGTCCCGAACAATTGCCCGATGGTGTCGAGAAGGTCCTCGGCCATGCCGGAGCGTTCCAGCACCAGCCCCATGAAAGTGAAGAACGGGACCGCGAGCAGCACCTCGTTCGACATGACCCCGAACACGCGTTCCGGCAGGGCCTGCAGCAGCGGCCAGGACAGGCTGATCGTGTCCGGTGCGTAGGGCGCGAGTTCGACGGCGACCACGAAGAACAGCAGGCCGTTGGCGGCGAGCGCGAAAGCGACCGGGTAGCCGAGGAGCAGGAACACGACGAGCGTCGCGAACATGATCGGCGCGAGGTTATGGGCGATCAACTCGGCGAGCATCGGACCTTGGTGGGTGCGAGGACTGGGGGCGGCGGTGTTGGTCGGTCAGGCCTTCGGCGCGGACTTGAGCGCAAGGTTCGGTGCAGGCTTCGGACCCGCCTTCGGATCGGCCGCGAAAGCGGCCTTCGCCGGTTCGCCAGCGAGTTCCGCCACGAGGCGCTCAGCCTCGGATTCTGCGGCGGCGTGGTGGCCGCCCGCGTTCGTCCTATCCTCGATCCGCCCAGATAGGATCAGCAGGCGCTTGATCAGCTCCGAGAGCCACTGCAGCCCGAGCAGGACGAAGCCCAAGAGAATCAAGCCCTTGGCAGGCCAGATCAGCAGGCCACCGGCATTGGTCGAGACCTCGGCGGAGTTGAAGGAGTTCAGGAAGAACGGCGTCGTCAGCCAGATCATCACCGCCAGGAACGGCAGCAGGAAGAACAGGTGCCCGAACACGTCAACGAGGTCGCGCCCGCGCTTCGACAGACGGCTTGAGACGATGTCGATGCGAATGTGTTCGTTGTCCTTGAGCGTCCAGGCGGCGCACAGCATGAACACGGCGCCGAACAGGTACCACTGCAATTCGAGCCAGGCGTTCGAGGAGGTGCCGAACAGTTTGCGCACGATCGCGTTCAGAGTGGACACGATCACCGCAGCCACGATCGCCCATGCGGCGAGCTTGCCGATGCGCTCGTTCAGCACGTCGATCCAGTGGCTCAAGCGGAGCATGGGCGTCCTCTTCCTGGGGTCATTGTTCGACGCGCTTACGTCTGCTTCCTAGCGCGAAGCTGGGCCGAGTTCAGCACGCGATGAGAGATTTTACAGTCTTTGTTACATGCACCCGCGTCTAAACCGCGGCCTCGCGCGTCCCGGCATCCGAATCGCGATGGGCATGGGCCGCGAGGATGAGGACGAGGGCCCCGGTAAGCATGCAGGCGCCCGAGCCGAGCAGGACGCCGATCTTCGTCTCAGCCTCCAGTTCGGGTCGGCCGGCAAACGCCAGCAGGCCGACGAACAGGCTCATGGTGAAGCCGACGCCGCACAGGAGCGACAACCCGTAGATCTGCCACCAGCCGGCATGGGCGGGGCGCTGCGCCAGACCGAGCTTGACCGCCGCGAGGATTGCTCCGAACACGCCGGCCTGCTTGCCGACGAACAGGCCCAGGGCCACGCCGAGCGTCACCGGATCGAGCAGCATGCCGGCCGACATGCCCGCGAACGAGACGCCCGCATTGGCAAAGCCGAACAGCGGCAGCACGAGGTAGGCGGACCACGGGTGGATGGCGTGTTCCAGCGTGTGCAGGGGCGAAGTTGGGTCATCCGGCTCGCCGAGGCTGAGGCGCAGCGGAATCGTCAGGGCCAGCAGCACCCCCGCGATGGTGGCGTGGATGCCTGACTTCAACACCAGGAACCACAGCACGGCGCCGAGGACGAGATAGGGCGTCAGGCGGCTCACCCCGGCCTTGTTCATCCCGAACAGCATGGCGAACACGAGTGCCGCGCCGCCCAGCATCGGCAGCGACAGGTCGGCGGTGTAGAACGCCGCGATGATGAGGACCGCCCCGAGGTCGTCGATAATGGCGAGCGCGGTCAGGAAGATCTTGAGCGAGACGGGCACGCGCGATCCCAGCAGGGCGAGCACGCCGAGCGCGAAGGCGATGTCGGTGGCGGTCGGGATCGCCCAGCCGTGCAGGGTTTCGGGCGAGTGCCGATTGACCGCGACGTAGACCAGGGCCGGGACGACCATGCCGCCCAGCGCGGCAATGCCGGGCAGGATGCGGTCCGGCCAGGTCCGCAGGCGCCCGTCGAGAACCTCGCGCTTGATCTCCAGGCCGACCAGCAGGAAGAACAGCGCCATCAGGCCGTCATTGACCCAGTGCAGCACGCTGAGCCCGCCGACATAGGTCTTGAGGACGGCGAAGTACGCGTCGGACCAGCCGGAATTCGCGATGGCAAGGGCCAGGGCCGCGCTCGCCATCAGGATCATCCCGCCGCTGGCTTCACTGGTCAGGAAGCTGCGCAGGACCGAGGCGGGGCGGAAGCGACGCGGCACCGGCAGGGGCGTGGGCAGGGACATGGGCGCAGGTCTCCGTCGCTGGCGGCCCGACCAGCGCTGAAGCCTGCGGGTCCGACCCTCCGGACCCTGCACCCGAAGGGTTCTATGGCATCGCCAGACCGTATCCCGCAACCCGTGCGCCCATCGACCAGGTGGATGCGCAGGCCTGCCATCCCGGGCGCCCGAAAAGAGCGGGCGACCCGACGCTGCGGTTAAGGCGACTCTCGGCTGCCGAAGCTTGGCAGGCAATTCTCGACGGACGCGTCTCTGGATACTGGTCTCGCGAGGCCGGATCTCAGTTCGTGCGCCGCGACAGCGAGATCGCGTAGGCCGGCGAGCGGATGGCGAACATCGGGTCGTCGCCGGGGCCGGCCACGCCCGCGGGCAGATCGACCACCGGATCGAAGGTGGCCGCGTCGCAGGTCGCCGCCGGCTCCAGGGCGGCGATCGACAGGGTGCCAAGTTTGACCGACTTCCGATCCGCCTCCGGCCATTGTGCCGTCGGGTCGGCGGTCGGGTCGCCGGCCTCGCCAAGGATGGCCACGAGGTCGAAGCTGGCCGGCCCCTGTGCGAGACGCTCCTTCAGTTCGTCGGCGTAGAAGGCGTCGGGCTTGGCCTTGGCCTCGTCGTCGGAGAGGCCGAGCTGGCCGGCCGCCGCCACTGTCTTCAGCTTGGCCACGGTCGCCGTCCCCTTGGCGTCGGTGAGCGTGTAGGCGTGGACGCCCCAGTAATCGACCCCGGCATAGCTCGCCGGCACCGGGCGCGCGTTCAACCAGGCAGCCTGGCGGGTCGTCTCGAGGTTGGCCGCCGCGAACGCCTTGATCTTGTCGGCGTCGGGTTTGCCATCCGGCCCGGGCGCCCGCACGGTGGCGAAATCGAGCAGTTGCTGCGGGGTCTTCGTGCCGAAGACCGGCGCCGAGATGAACACGAACACCATGTCGCCGGACGGGTCGCCAATCCGCATGGAGAAGCCGCGCGTCACCGGCTTCGCCTTGTCCGACACCTTTGGATTGCTGCCCCCCATGGAGAAGCGGGCCGTCACCGGCAGGGCTTTCCCGGTGCCGTCCTTGCTGAAGTGCGGCGCCTTGGACAGGCCGGACGCCTCCGCCGAAGGCGTAAAGCTGCCCCGGACGCACACGCCCTTGGCTCCGCTTCCGCGCACGTTCGGCTGGTTGCCACCGGCTTTAAAGAGCGCATCCACGATGGCCTGCGTCTCGGGTTCGGCGACCGCAGTCGTTGCCCAGGCAAGACCGGCGACGCAGCCGAGACGGAACAGGTTCGATGTCATTGTATCGCCAGCCTCGCAGGAACGATTGGTCTCGGGGAGAGCTGGAGCGGGCCTCCGAGGGCCAACCCTGGAGGGGTCGACCCTGGAAGGATCAGCTCTCGGCGGCCCGCTCGGATGAGAGCCTAGAAGCCGCTGAACTTGTAGTTCAGACCGGCGCGGACGATGTTGCCCTCCGTCGTGAAGCGGCTGGTGTAGGAGCCGTTGACGGGCGCTGCGCCAGTGAAATTGACCAGCACGTTCCGTGAGCCGAGATCGTAGCGCAGGTACTCGACCTTCATCGTCACGGCGCTCGACCGGAAGAAATTGAACATGCTGTCGGTCGCGAGCGCGTACTCGATGCCGCCGCCATAGGTGTAGCCGGTCTCGATGTCGCTGAAGGTGCCGGCATAGGCGAGGGGACGGGCCGCAGCGTTGCCGAAGAACTGCGCGTCGTAGCTCACGTTGCCGTAGGCGAAGCCGCCGGTTCCGTAGATCATGAACCGGTCGAAGGCGTAGCCGACGCGACCGCGCACGGTGCCGAGGAAATCGAGGCTCTGGCGGAAGGTCGAGGGATCGTTGAGGGCGCTCAGGTACGAGCGGGTGCGGGACAGGTCAGTGTAGGCCGCATCCGCCTCGAGACCGATGACGAAACCTGAGCCAGGCGTCAGCTGGACATTATAGCCGACCTGACCGCCGCCCGTGAAACCCTCCTGCTCCGAGCGAATCGCCGGCGTGCGGCGCAGGGAGGCCACGTTGCCGACCGTGCTGGTATTGAAGGGGGCCGCGACGGGCGCAGCGCCGGGACCATTGTTGCCGATCGTCCGGACGGTCTGATCCTCGGAGAAGGCGTAGCCGGCATTGATGCCGAAATAGGCGCCGGTCCAGGTGAACACCGGAATGGGCGTGAACACCGGCGGGGGTGCTTCCCGGCGAGGCAGATCGGCGGCCGCGGCAGCGCTGGTGAGAAGCGCAGCGGCACTGCCGGCAAGGAGCAGCGTCTTGAGCATCGCGAGGGCTTTCTTATTCAGGACGTCCGGGCTGGCAGGACGGCGCCCGACCAAACCCGACATACCTTTCACTCGAAGTGCCCGCATAGATCTGACGACGCCCAGCGCGACGACTTACCAGTAGATCGCGCGCTTTCGCGGGCAAGCGTGGTTTATGCGCAACATAAAACTGTGCTTACGATCCGGTATGACATTTTCGTGAAGCGGGATTAAATCATGAAGTCTATTCGAGCACGGATCGAATAGACCTTGCGCTCCCTTGTCGCTCTCCCAAATGCTTCTCAAATCTGTCCGGGAAAGATCAGACTGAGTGCAGCGGGAGGTTGATCAGGATGGATGGAACCGCGTCAGCTCCCCCCTGCGACGGCGGCCGGGCGTGCCCTGTCCGGATTCGCTCGACTGCTCTGCCCCTTCGAAAGTCGCGGGCCCGAAGGTCGCTCACGCGAAGACTGGCAGGACCATCACGCGGGGTCCTGGACGATCGCCCAGGGCCCCGGCGCCGCCTCAGCCCTTCTTCTTGTAGGCCTGGATTGCGTTCTGGCATCCCGGCGACAGCTTCGACATGTTCTTCTGGAAACAGGCCTGTGTCTCGGGACCATCCTCGGGCGGCAGCCCGGCACAGAAAGTGGTGAAGTCGCCGGCGCATTGCTGCTGCAGCACGGCCTTATCCTCGGCGCCCATCGGTGCAGCCAGTGCAGTACCGGTAGCAGCGGCCACTAGGACCAAGCTCAACCCGAAACGTCCCATCGTCATCTGCTCCCACGACCGCGACTTATGCGGGTCGGAAGCGAGAACGTCGGCGCGGCGATAACCGTTGCACGTTCGGGCAGGAAGGGGAGGGGATGGAGCAATAACCCGAACGTCTCCGGGGGTAAAGTAACGGACGGACCGGTCAGGCAAAGGTCGCCCGCACTTCCAAACTCTGGATTTCAGACTCAATTGGCCGGACTGACGTCCGGCCAATTGGGGAAGCAGTGCAGGCTCGCATCATCGAGTCCGCCCGTCGCCGGGAAGCCGCGGCAGCGTGACAATCGCGCGCCATCGCGGCCGTCATGCCCGCCGGGCGCCTGCCCGCCAGGGGTATCGCGTCCCCGGCTTAGACGACGAACGTGCCCGCATGGTCCGGAGCGTAGAACGCGATCCCCTCGAACTTGTAGTCCTGGTTGGTGGCGATCACCTGATCGCGCTCACCTTCCGAAGCGGTAAAGAAGTGTCCGCCGGTCTTCATGTTGAAGAACCTGTAGACCTCCTCCGTCGCCGCGCCCTTGTCCACAACGAAGTCGTAGAAGCCTACGCCTTCCAGCTTATAGTCGCGGTTGGTGGCGATCACTTCGTCACGCTCACCCTCCGAAGTGGTGAAGAAGTGCCCGCCCGTCTTCGTGTTGAAAAAGCGGTAGACCTCCTCCGTTGCCGCACCCTGGTCCGTGGCAAAGCCGCCAAAGCCGATGCCTTCGGGCCGCAGATCAGGACGGGTGGACAGCACCTGTGCGTTTTCCCCGGCCGAGATCGTGAAGAAGTGCCCGCCGGTCTGCATATTGAAAAACCGGTTCACGCCCTCGGACGTAAACGTAGCGACTTCCGTGTTGCCCCCAAACCCGTTGACGTTGAATGCCGCCGTATCAAAGGTTTTATAAAGACCTGTGCTTGCGCCAGACTGGGCACCATTCGTAAAAGCAGCGCTTGCGCCGCTCACTGTGGCGCCATTGTAGGTAAAACTATCAACATACAGATTTCTATCTGCGCCTGCAGTGATAGTGTCATTCAAAAACGTCACTGAAATCTGCTGAGCGCTACTGAAGTCGCCTGCAAAACTGAAGTCCTGAAAACGACCCGCTGTATGCGATGCAGTCGCGGTCAAAACATCCCCATAAACCAAGCCGTTTATCTTAATCACAAACTCTGCATCGGCCTGTAACTGGAACTTATCTTCCGATACCCGGAAAGTAAACGTATCTACCATGGCAGTATACATCCTGAAGATTGCGAGCCCGATTACGCTCGGGGCTCAAGTTGATAATCTCGAGTACGATATTCCTTAATATTAATTTTTTGCAAGCTTGAAAGGAGGCTCTGGATCGGCTCGACACCAAAAGGTGATGACGGCGGACACGGGGATGGCTGTGGCGAACTTGCAGAACGGCATGTCGTCGCGCGTTGCAATTTATGGGAAGTCCGAGGCGGCCGGCGGTCGCCGCGCCGTGCTGGCGCGCAGTCATGGTGCCAACCAAGTTGGATGCGGCGCTAGCGGCCGCGCTCTAGAGATCACCGGTGGGATGCCGTCTTTCACAACACGATGCGTCGCCAGACGGCGTCAAAGCCCTGGTCGGCGGCTAGGCACCGGATCCGAACGAACGGCCGGGCCAGCACCGAACACGCCATGCCCAGGCCGCAACGGATCAAGCAGCGGGCTGATGTTCGCCCAGGATGCGGCAGCACAATGCCGCGTCGAAGTCGAAGGCTTGCGCCCGAAACCGAAGCGCGAGGTCGGGGTCCTGCCCAGCGACCAAACGACTCGCGGCCGCATAAGCGATGGATGAGACCTGCCGCAACCGTGCGGTGTCGCTCCGATCGACGAACGTCAGGATTTCTTCGATGCTCGCCTCGAGGTCCCATGCCATGTTCGTAAGGCGGGCTCCGCTGACGGCGGCGGCACAATGCGAGAAGAAGCTGACGGCCGGCGCGAAGATCTGCCGAGCCTTCGAGAGAAGTAGCAGATCCGTTGCCGCACGCTGGTTCTCGGTCAGGTCGAGTCCGACACTCGAGGCAACGCGGGCCCTTCCATAACGATCGCCGAATCGACGCACCACATCCTCGTCTTCCGTACAGACCAGGATGTCGCCCGAGAAACTCGACGTGTCGATCCGCCGGAAGAACGCCTTCAAGGACGTGTAGCGCTGCAGGATCTGAATCATCCCGTCATGAACGAGATGCTCCAGGTCGCCGCGATTGACCACATCGAGAATGTCACCTCGGCGGACATGAACCGCGGTGCAGGTCGGAAGGTCGATGCGCCTGCCGACGAGGTCGATGGCCTCACGGACCGGCGCGCTCCAGTTCACCGCCGACCACGCGGCGGCCAGGGCGCTCCCCAGGTCGATCTCGGTGGACAGGAAGTCGATGAGCGGACCTGGAAAATCGTAGAGCAGCTCCTCGGACTCCTCCCGGGCAGCAAGCAGCTCCTCACGGCTCAGACCGGCGAGCGCATCTCTGGAATGATACAAGCTTCGAAGCCTGATGTGCGCGGCCTCTTCGCTGGTCAGGATCTCTCCGCGAAGACCTGGATCGAGATCGGTGAATATGGCTCGATCAGCAAAGATCTCGAGCAAATATCTGGGATGCATCAGCACGTAATCGGCATAGATGCTCGCGCCGCCCAGCGGCGACCAGATCACCTTGAGCGGCAGGTCGACCTGTTGCGCCAGGATGCGGGCATAGAGCGCCGAGAGCATCCGGGTGCCAAGGCCATCGCCGCGGGCCGTGTAGATTGCTTTCATTCGACGTCCATGAACTCAAGATTTAAGACCGGTGATGATGACATGTCGCGGCGGCTCCGCTCCCTAATGCCAGCGCAGGGCGCCCAACATCGAGCAGCCTGCTCGGCGGCGAAAGCAGGCCCCGTCCTGTAGCGTGATCTCGGATGGGTAGCCCTTTCCGAAGCGGAGACACGCCGTCATGACCCGGAATCTCAAAACTACAAGGCCTCCCAAACTGCGCCCGACTTGGGCCGGTCTTCAAACCCTCCGGGCGTTATGGCAAGAGCGGGCGACGGCCGCCCGAACCGCGCACGGTGGACGATCGTCATACGAGGGAAATCGGCGCCCCCCCCCAAACGCCACCGAGTTGACCAGATCCTCTGAGAAACGGATGTCGAACCGAGCACTAAAGAGGCATCGCGGTGCTTACGCCTCAGAATGACCGAAGCGGGGGGATGCAGATCGACTGGGGTTGCCGAAGGGGATGTGGCCGATGCACATCTCGGCCACGTCTCTCGCGGCCAGACAACGAGCCGAATGATGCCGACCATCGAGTTATCAGAACTGATTGTGAATTGCAGGGTACGTTTCTGATGTTTTTTGCCAGAAAAAAACGTGCGTCGAAGCCGCCCGTTGACCCGGCGCTGGTTGCGGCAGTCGAAAATTCCAACCTGTTTGATCCGGAATGGTACGTCCAAACCTATCCTGAAGTTTCGAAGTTCGCGTCCGGTCCGTTGGGTCACTTCTGTGAATATGGCATCTTCGAACATCGAGATCCCGGACCGAATTTTGATACAGCCCGGTATTTGGCAGCGCATCCGGATAACGAGGCGGTACGCCGCGCACCCTTCCTCCATGCTTTGTCGACGCCACACATCGATCACGAGCGTCCATCTTGGCTTTCCGACAGCATCACGACATTCACGTATCTGCTGAAACGAAGCAATCTTTTCAATGAGACCTTCTATCTTGCTGAGAACCAAGACGTAGCAAAGATCGGGATGGCCCCTTTCGACCATTTCGTTGATTACGGAGCTGATGAAGGTCGCGATCCCGGCCCTAATTTCGAGAGCGATTACTATGCGGAGACCTATCCTGAATTTTCAACATACACTCGAAGTCCAATCGAGCATTACCTTCGAATCGGTCAACGACAGGGGAACGCCGCTAAAGGACTGCCGAAATATCAGCGGTGGGTCGATGCCTTTGATACTCTGTCACAGCCCGATCTTGACAGGGTCGCAGCCGACGCCAAGGCCATTGTCGCGTCCCACATAACGAGTCTCCACCGTCTCGACGCCGAAGGCTGCACGCACATCAGGGCGATTATCGCGGGATATCAGAACCAGGTCGGGCTGGAGGTCCGGGTCCGTTTCCTGCGCGGCCCGGGCATCGGCGACGCAGCCTGGAACGCTTGCAAGGCCGAGCATGCCAAGCAGGGACAGATCGACTTCGTTGCCGACGTTGCCTCCGTCGTGGAGGCCCTGTCAGAGGGCGACCTGCTCCTGCTCTGCAGCGGCGCCTCGACTCTGCGACCGCACGCCAGCACCGTCTTCGCGCTGGCGCTGGAATCCGACGGTGTGACCGGTGCCTATGCTGACCACGATCAATGCGACCGAGCCGGCACGCGATCCCATCCCGTTTTCAAGCCGGTGATGTCTCCGGAATTTATGCGACAGACACCCTATGCCGGGTCGGTAATCAGCCTCCGCGTCACTTCGCAGATGCCCGAGCTTTTGCTGCGCAGCCTTCTCCGGACAGGTTCCCTCGACCAGCCTGGCGCCGATCTGCTCCTGGACGCGGATGCGCGGCAGGTCGTCCACGTCCCTCTGATTCTCTCACACGTTCTCACGGCTCCGCCGCGCAGCCCCGAGCCCTTCTACGAACCGATCCGGCAGGGCGCTCCGGTGCAATCCGACCCTCCGTCTGTGAATCTTGAGCCGGCTAGTGTCCCCCGCGTCGGAATCGTCATTCCCACGAGAGACCAGGTCGATCTGCTCAAGGAGTGCATCGACAGCATTCTGGCCAAGACGGATTATCCCAAGGCGGCGTTCGACATCGTCATCGTCGACAATAGTTCGGTCGAGGCGGAGACGATCTCCTACCTGACGAAGCTCTCGGCAGAACGGACAGCCACGATCGTTCCGGCTCCCGGTCCGTTCAACTTCGCCAAGATCTGCAATACCGGCGCCGCCGCCATAGCGTGTGACATCCTTATTTTTCTGAATAACGACATGAGCATCATTCGGGGCGATTGGATTCGGCAACTCGTGTCGCTCGCCGCGCTTCCGGACGTCGGAGTCGTCGGCGCGAAACTCCTGTACCCGGACGGCACGATCCAGCATGGCGGCGTCGTTATCGGCATTCAGGGAGTAGGCGCTCACCGGCTGGTCGGGGTCGACCACACAGATGCCGACGCTTTCGACGTGACACGCGAGATGTCAGCCGTCACAGGAGCCTGCTTGGCGATCCGCCGAGAGATTTTTGAAGAACTCGGCGGGTTTGATCCCGTGCTGAAAGTTGCATTCAACGATGTGAAGTTTTGCATTGATGCGCGGCAAGCTGGCTATCGGAACCTCTACGTGAGTGATGCGCTGCTCATCCATCACGAGTCAAAATCTCGCGGGTTTGATCAGTCGACGTTCAAAAAGGCAAGAAATAGACGTGAGGCAATTTATGTCTGCGAAAGGTATCCGGGCTTCTTCCAGAGCGACCCTTACTATAATCCAAATCTTTCTCTTCAGCAGATTGGTAAGCTAGCGACCCCGCCACGTACAATCCGGCCGTGGCGGAGGAGTGAGCCGGGACAACCCCGAGTTCTACTCCTTAGCCGTGTCCACGGGCTTGGTCACGGCGTGGCCATGGTAGTGGCTGAACAGGCAGCCTTCCTGCGGCGCCGCGGATGGAGTGTATTCGTCGGAGGACCGCAAACCAGTGACGACATAGATTATCTTGGATGTAAGCGCGCCAACTGTCAGAATGAGCGGGATGCTGCCGAGTTCGCGATCAATGAGGGCATCGACGTCATCATTGCGCACACGCCGCCGTTCTTCTCCATCACGCGGTATCTGGGCCGCCGTCCTTTCGTCTATTTCATGGACCACGGCGAACCACCGCCTTACCTCTTTCCCGACGCTGAGGAGCGACTTTCTATCGATTGGGAAAAGCGTCTCTGCGCCCCGTTGGCACGCCGGGTCTTCACGATTTCGCAGACCATCAAGAATCAACAATACCGGAAAGACGCGATCGTCATCCGAAACGGCAACAGTCATCTGTCGACTTGGTCCGATAAGTGGTCGCGGCAGCGCGGGAACCTGCGGAAAAAGTTCGGTTTTACAGGACGCTTCGTCGTTCTGAACGTCGCACGCTTTGGTGAAGCTGAGCGGCACTACAAAGGAATCGACAGCTACATGGAACTCGCTGCCGAAGCGCAGTTCCATGCTGATCCACGAGGCGCCTCACCGGTCTTCGTCTTGGCCGGCCGTGGGAATGCGTCTGATGAAGCCTACGTGAGCGCGGCGGGAATCGTCGTCTTCACGAATGTGTCCGACGCAGAGATGGCCGAGCTCTATGCAGCGGCCGATCTTTTCGTCAGCCTCTCGCGTTGGGAAGGATACAATCTGTGTATTGGCCAAGCCCGCGCCATGGGCTTACCGGTCGTTGCCTCCGACATCGAGGCACACCGTGAGTTTGGAGTTGGAACAGCAAACCCACTACCTTTGCTTATTCAAAAAGTCACTGAACACGCGTCTTGCTGGAACGAGAATGAGTTGCACCGCGATGTGCTAGTTGAACCTTGGAACCGGCCTCTGACGTTGATGAGCGACACGATTGAAGCTGATCTATATGATGCTGGTGCTGAACGCTGGTTTCGCACCGCCGGAGAAATAGGATGAGTAAGAGAAAAAAGGCCGCTCAGGTTTGGCTTGATGCTATGCTCCTGACCCAGCAAACGGGTCCGAGCTAAGGCTCAGATTTTCGGGCATCCTGAACCCGAAAGGAGGGTGGATGCCATGTTTCGGAAGCGCCTAACAAATGAGCAGATCGCCTTTGCCCTGCGCCAAGCGGAGAATGGTGCGATGGTGGACGAGGTCTGCCTGTTTTTAAAACGCTTCCCCGACGGTTCGGTGCAGATCGCGCAGGCTGTCGGAGCTAAGCCTGTAAAATCTGGTTCTGAGACGAGGGGCGTGTCGGCCACAGAAGACCACCCTACCCCTACGCTGGGCCAAGCGCGGAACGCGTCCTTCGGCTACGCAGGACCAGCGCATAGTCTCGGCCTACATCTTCGAAGCGATCTGTCTGGCCCGGGGCGTCGGCGCAGGCTTGGTCATGCCCCGATGCACCACGTCGGCCATGACCCACCACCTCGAAGAGATCGCCATCGCCGTTACTCCGGGGGGCCACACCGTGCTCCTGCTCAATTAGACCGGCTGACACACCACCAGGAAGCTGACCGTCCCCAACAACATCACCTTGCTGCCCCTGCCGGCGCGCTCACCCGAACTCAACCCAGTCGAAAACCTTTTGCAGTTCATGCGGGCAACTGGCTCGGCAACCACATCTTCCGATCCCATGGCGACATTCTCGACCACAGTTGCAACACATGGAAGTAGATCATCGCCCAGCCGTGGCGCATCACGTCCCTCGGACTGCGCCAATGTGCTCATAAGTTCTGATCAGTGAGAGTTGGTATTGCCGCCGCGTTCGGCCACGTTCGGCTACTTCAGCCGCTGGCGCGACATGGCTTGTTTGCTCGCGTCGACCACGACCTCGGCATGGCGGACCGCGAGGGTGTCGGAAGTGAAGCGTCGCCGTTTGCCGCAGCGCTCGATAGCCAGACCGTCGAACTGATGGAGAGCAGCGGCCCGCGCGGCTACGACGCCGATATGAAGGCCAAAGGCCGCAAGCGCCAAGCGTTGGCGGACACGGGCGGGCGTGCACTCGTCCTCGATCTGCAGCTTGCCGACGTGTACTACCCGGGCGGAGCCGTTCCAATGCTGCGCCTCTCGCGCCGAAGCTTCCCATTCATCACTAAGGCCTTCGCCGACACCAGCTATGCCGGTGACAAGTCAGCGCGTGTGTCAATCATCGTGATCGAGATCGTGCGCAAGTCGTCGGATCAGGCTGGCTTTGCTGTTCACCCAAGCAGGTGGGTTGTTGAGCGCTTCTTTCGTTGTATTATTCGCAACCACCGTTTCTTGAAGGATACGGAAGCGACCCTCGCATCCGCTAGAGCCTTCCTCTATGCCGCAGCCGTCATGATCCTCATCAGCGCCTCGCCCGATCAACCTAACTTTTCGGACGGACTCTGCGGAATGCCCAGCTGATTTTGATATGACGGAAGTATCCCATCGCCGGGATATGGTGCAATTCCACTGCTGCATCCGCTATAGATGATAGTTGTTCATGCAATGGTAATTAAGATCGAATGTTTGTACAATTCGTGCTCCCGTTCAACGCAAAAGGCAATCCACTTAGCTATTTATGGGTGGTTTACAAAGCAGTCTCGCGTATGAAAGACGATATTGCTCTTCTAATGCCAAAATCTTATTGGGACAACGTGGACGAAATCGTTTCATCAACTCTTTCTACGGCTCCCAGCGAGTCTACTGATTACATTAAAACCTTAGACATAGCACAAAGCGATTTTGATAAACTAGCTAAATATGACCTAGCGTCGGACGTCGTCGACGACCTCATAGCCGAGTGCTGCGACGTCAGTCAAGTTTGGTCAAAGCTTCTACTATTTCCTCATTTAGGTCTAATGAGGGAAATTGAACAGGCGCTTCGTCAATTTGGCCAAGTAGATGCTGTGATGACCTGGGTGAACTGCCCTTCGCTGACATTGGTCGCAAAGAACCTCGGAATCCCAGTCATTCATAACGAGTTGGGTCCATTGAGGCCTCCACGTTTCAGGCCAACAGCCTACTTTGACATGGAGGGGCTTGTAACGGCCACAGAGGCAGCTCGACGCTATGACAAGTATAAACAAGAAAATTCTAATCTGCCAATAATGGATCGCCAAAGTCTTTTAAGGTTTATGAGCTTTGACAAAATTACAACGGTCGAAGACCTGGCGAATACCCATCAACTTGGCGTTGCTCTCCATGCAACGGGAGATGCTGCAATTAACGGTGTAACTAATCGTGACTTAATTGCGCTTAGCCTGAGCTTTCCTTTTGGCCGGCCCATCGTTCGACTCCATCCAAGCGACACTGAACGTTTCAGCGATCTGCCTGTCGACTGGAGCGAGCACAGCTCGTCAGAGGAGTTTTTGTCTCAAATAAATAATCTCCTTACAGTGAATTCGAACATTGGCTTTGAAGCGCTGTTAGCCGGAAAGCCAACTTATCTAATTGGCGATTCCCCTTTTTCCGCCGGTTCATCGTCGCTGGAGCGAAAAACCGCACCTGTTGCCCCCGCGGATTACCATCGTTGGCTGAATTGGTTCATTTTTTCTTATCTAATTCCCTACGATTTATTGTTTGTGCCGCAGTATTTCCGATGGAGACTGAGTCGGCCTTCAGAGACAGAAATCTATGAAGTCCATTATGACTTCATGAAGCAGGAAACAATTAGTACTACCTGGGCACTTTGAAGGTTCGTGATGCGTTGTCTGCCTTACGATGGCTCGGGAGCGGCGATGAATTTGGATCGCGAGGGGACGGACGGGCTTGATACGTGGCTGGCGCCGTTTCTGGCGGCGATGGGACGCAAGACCCGACGGACCTGGGCGCCGCTCTACCTCCGAGGTCTGCTGGGGTCGGGGGATCGCAAGAGTCTGCAGCCGATCGCGATGCGGCTCAAGCCGTCGGGCCACGACCAGTTGCAGCACGTCTGGGATTGTCCCGTTTTTGTGGCTCTTGCTCACTTTGCGTGGATGGCAGCCGATTGACTCGGGTCGGTGACGGCTCAGGCTGAGCTTCCCATCGTGGAAGGCATACCTATCCCGTTTGCCATGCCCCAGTGCCGCATCGGTCGTTGCGTCGAGCAGCGCTCCAACCACCTCACGGTCGAGGTTCATCTTGACGGAGAGGTTGGTCGGTGTCTCGAGTGTGGCCAGGCGAGCCGATCCGTCCATAGCCGCTATCATCGTCGCCCGGCTAATCTGCCGGTCTCCATTTCACGAACGACACTGAACATCGAGGTCCGACGCTTCTATTGCTCGAACCCCTGCTGCCCCCGACGTACCTTCGCCGAGCCCGCATCCGATCTTGTTGCGCCGTCGGCTCGGCGGACGCGTCGGCTGGCCGAAACGCAATTTCGGGTCGGCATCGTCTGCGGCGGCGCCCCCGGGGCGCGGCTCCTGACGCACCTGCGCATGCCAGCGAGCCGAGCCACCGTGCTGCGCCTGGTCAGGGCCATGCCGATGCCGGACGCGCCGGCACCTACACACGTTGGCGTCGACGACTGGGCGATGAGGAAGGGCTGCAGCTACGGAACCATCGTGGTGGACCTGGACCGGCACCGCGTCGTCGACCTTCTCCCGGACCTTACCGCGGCGACGTTGGCCGGCTGGCTCCTGCAGCAACCGGACATCAAAGTCGTAGCCCGGGACCGCTCGATCGAGTACGCCCGCGGCGCCAGTCTCGGTGCGCCCCAAGCCGTACAGGTTGCCGACCGTTGGCACCTTCTCGGCAACATGCGCCAAGCCGTCGAACGCTGGCTGCAAAGCGCTCATGCGAGGCTTCGCCGCCTGCCACCTATCCCTGGACCACCGCTTGCTCCCCGACGAGATCGCGCCTTCCCACGCACGGCGTCGGAATGCGAAGCAGGCGCAGAGAGCCGGGCGCGGTGGAAGGCCGCCTACGACGAGGTGCGGCGTCGGCACGCCGATGGGCAGACGCTGCTCGGCATCGGCCGCACCATGGGCTTGGCCCGAGCTACAGTGCGCAAATACGCGACCGCCGACACCTTCCCGGCGCGGCTGCCTCACGGCCCGGGCCCGAGCTTGCTCGACCCGCACGTGAACTATCTCTTGGTTCGGATCGGCGAGGGCTGCGAGAACGCCATGGCGCTCTGGCGCGAATTCCGGGAGCGCGGCTATCCGGGCACGAGCCGGCAAGTGCACCGCTTCGTCGCCGAGCGGCGGACGAAGCCGATCCGGTCGGGCCGCAAGCCCCGAGGCGAAATCATACCGGTGCTGGAGGCGCCAGCCGTTGAACGGTACCTACCGAGTGCCCGGCAACTCGCGTGGCTGTTGGTTCAAGCGACCTCGGCCCTGGACGCCGTCGCGGCCGCCGTCGTGGCTCGTGTCGAGCAGGACGCGACGGCCAGCGCCGTCGCCGATCTGGCGCGCCGCTTAACGGCGCTCGTGCGCGCGTCGGGCGTGGGTAGGGCGTCGACTCAGGGCCGCGATGCCGCAGCGGAGTTGGCGGCCTGGATCACGACGGCGAAGGTCTGCACCGCCCCAGTGGTCGCGACGTTTGCCTCGGGGTTGGACGGTGACGCCGCGGTTCGGTCCGCCCTGACCGAGCCCTGGAGCAGCGGACAGGCGGAAGGCCAGATCAATCGGTTGAAGCTCATCAAGCGCCAAAGCTACGGGCGAGCGGGCCTCAATCTGCTCCAGCGCCGCTTAGTTCTGGCCGCATGATCCACGCAAAGTGAGCAAGAGCCGCCAAATCGGGGCAATCTCAGTCGTGTATCGCCTGCACCTACCTGCAGAACCTACGCCTCGCCGAACATTGTCGGACGGGGCGGGGAAAACATGACGACCCGCCTTCCGGGGCCGCCGCCATCACCCAGCCTGCCCGCCGTGCGGCAGGCCATCATCGGTCACCTGTTTGCCAGCCTCGTCCCGCCAGTCCTGTGTCCGAACTGCCAGAGACGCTTCACGCTGCCCTCTAACATCAAAGTGCCCAGGTAGTACTCGAAGAGACGGGCTGCGCAGCGCAGCGCACCAAATCAGGATGTCAATGTGCCTCCCAGGCAGTACCTGAGCAGAACACCGGTACCCGTTCACCGCCGCCACCCGTTAGAACGCCGCGGTAGGTGATGTTCCTTGCATCGTTAACGTAGGCCATCGCACCTTCGAGGCTTGCGTTGCAGGCGGGGAGAGTTCCTACCCTGAACATGGCAAGCTGGACGGGCGCCTGCATCTGGACCGTACCCATCCCACTCGGGGAAAGGGCGAGACTGGCGTTCGCACTGCCCGTCGCCATAACGCGCGCGGGGTTACCGGCAGCACTGCCACCCAGAACCTGCACCCCGTTCACATCGGTAGCCTTGCTCACGACCTGCATCGTCACCGCGCCACCGCCTTCAAACTGAACACCGCCATCCGTGAAAGTCATACTAAGGGGATCCCCAGCGGGGGAAACGTCACCCCGGATCTTGACGGCTTGACGCGGAGTTCCATCAATCCAAGCGAAGGTCGCGCCGCGACCCGCTTCAATCGCTGTGCAGGTCTTACCACCGGCTCCGTCACAGCCCGTCAGTCCGTCCTCAGCAAAGATGAGCCCCTTCCGGAACTTCGCCCCGTTGCTGTGGATTACAAGCGCAACGGAAGCATCAACCGCGTTGGCAAGCCTCATTCCATCCCAGCAGGACCCTGCAACCGTCGTGCAGTTCCCACCTGAAGCGAGATTGAGCGCTGCTGAAGAATAGTTAAAATAGGCATTCGGTGCAGTGTTCTTTGCGCTAATATCAGCTACGTCGGACGAGCTAAGCTCGGTGACGTTGATCTCCATCGCTTGCGCAGACCCCGCGCCAGTCTTTCGGCGCGCTTCAAAGTAGCCGCCCCAGGCTGACGTAAGTGGAACGACTGAGGCATCTGTGCGGAAGTTGAAGCCCCAACCCATGGTGCCGACCGGGAGGCGCCCGGATGATGCCATGTCCGTGGTACGCGTTGCGCCGACAATGCCAACATCGCCGATGCTAGACAAAGAAACGATCTGACCGATTCCTCCGTAAGCGTATTGCAAGGCCGACCCGCCCGCGGCATTCCCTAGCCAGTTTGTAGGGTGCCCTGATGGCGGCGAGTTGACCAACATTCGGCTATTGACCGTGAAGTAGGCGGCATCCAGCTTTGCGAACCCCGTTAGGCCAGGCGCTTTAAAGCCGGAGATATCACCGAACAGCCGCCCTAAGGTATTAATGGAAGCGGTCGACGAGGGAGTGACGCTCATCCCGGACAGGTTGCCCGTGGAGCCCTGGTCGGTGGGTGGTAGCACAAGGGCATCGGGAGTGGCAGTGTACTTGTTGCCCTGCCATCGCCCAAGAATCGGACCATCAGGCGGGATCACACGGCCGCTATTGTCGACTCGAGCCTGACGGAGAAGCTGATCAGCCTTTACCGGAGCAACGATCGCCAATGCAGCGAGCGTGGCGATATCTGCTAGAAGGAGCTTGCGCATCAGATGGTCCGGAGGTTCATGCGACTGGGTTAGAATGCGAACTCGCGGCGAAGGCTTGCGATGACCTAGCTGGCTACTCCAAGATGGTATCAGATACGGCCGCAGCACAAACGAAGGGTGCCTTAGTCGGCCGGGCACAGAAGGTCCACCTCCTGGCGTAGAATAGTTTTGCAATATCCACAGTTTTCGGCACCTTAAGTCGAGTAACGACCGGAAACCTCAAAGAACCGCGTCATTGAGGGGTTTGGTTGTCGGTTTAACGACAGCAGCAACTTTGGTGGGCTCGGTTTGAGGTTCTGGCAGTCTGGCGGTAGTCGCGAGGAGCTCAGGAGCCCATCCCGAGGTTGCTTCAGGCCGCCACCGGCCGGGCCTCGATCCATAGGAAGTGCTTGAGGTTGTCGGCGAGGTTGGCGAGCCCGATCTTGGTCCGGGTTCGAGCTAGGCCGATGGTGCGCACGAACAGGCCGAAGCGGTGCTTCTGCCTGGCGAACACCGTTTCGACGGCCCATCGGACCTTGGAGCGGGCGCGGTTAGCCTTGCGCTGCGCCGGCGTTAGGTCGTGGCCAAGCTGCCGTCGAAAGTGGATCTTCGAGCGCCGGCCATGCTTAGCAAGATGAGCTTCGTTGGTCTTCGAGCGGTAGGCGGTATCAGCGAGAGACGTCGCTCGCTGTGTTGGCTGGGTCGAGGACGTTGGCCAGTTGCCCTCCATGATGGGCAGCCGCGCTGGTCACGCGGAAGCGGCGGACGAACCCGTGCTTGCGGTCGATCGAGACGTGCGTATTATACCCGAACACCGGAATGGCGATCTCGACCTTGGCCTAAGCACCATCCGCCTTTGCGGGCCGTGCCTTGGCTCGTTTCAGGGTCCAGCGAGCATCGCGATCCTTTTGTGCAAGCTTCTTCGGTCTTGCCGCCCACGCCTCCAGGATCCTGCCTTCATTCAGAGCCGCCTCCTAGGCATCGGTGTTGCGCTGACGCGCAGCCGCGATGATCGAGGCATCGATGATCTGGCCCGACATCGAGAGATAACCCTTACCCTTCAGCCAGGCGTCGAAGGCGGCAAACAACCCGTCGATCGCGCCGCCCCGGGTCAGGTGCTCCCGGAATAGCCACACCGTCTTGGCGTCGGGCACGCCATCCTCGAAACCGAGGCCGAGGAAACGCATGAACGACAGCTAGTCTCGGATCTGGAACTCAGGGCGTCGACCGAGAGCGCGGTGAGCGTCTGAAGGATCGGGATCTTGAACATGAGGAGCGAATCGTAGGGCGGGCGGCCGCCCTTCGATCCGTCGGACCGCTTCGGTGCTGTGGCCAGCTTCGGTCGGAACGCCTTGAAGTCGATCAGGGCCGCGAGTTTCACCAACGGATCGCCGTTCTCCGACAGACGCTGATAGCGCTCCTCCAGATCGAAGAACCCTGGCGGACCCATCCGAGCCGACCCAACGCCGACGGCATCAGGGAATTACAACACCGCCCCGCACGGAAGGGGGTATTTCGAGGTGTCCGACCGGGGGCGATGGAGAGAGATCGGTTCGGCTATAGCCGAATAGTCCAGACTAGGAGCAACAGCCTCTAGCTTGTAATCGCTGATCCGAACCTGCGCAAGGTCGCTATGGAAAAAGCCGAATTTATAAGTTTAGCAGAACCAATCGCCGGGCAGGTCTTCACCGGCTTCAGGCCGACGGCTGATCTCGCGGCACAACAACCTCTCGGAGTGCGGCCGCTGCAGGGAGGCTAATGAAACCACAACAAAAAAGGTAAATACCAGACCGATCCCTACAGATCAAAGGCATACCGCAACTAACCCCGAATGTCGACGACATCCTAAGTTTTGAGCGACCGATTCTGCTTCTCAGATAGATCTGAGAAGCAGAAAAGATTAAAGACCCACGCTTCTCATTCAACGCCATATATAATGGGCAGGGAAGTTTGACGAGCTAATTAATAATTCTCGGCAGGCAAGCAAGCTTTGAGAATTGTAATCCCAAGATCTCTTCTTTAACAACGGAGACCCCAATATAATAAGATCAAATGGCTTATTGTACGGAGTATTAAATCTATGGTCATTTATCATGTCCAACTGCATCTCCGATGCTTCCTTGATATAGGCTCCCCAGTGAAATCCTGCTGCAGTCATTTTCGCGGTAAAGCCCATCTCATAAGATGTGACAACATCCATGAAGTCGTGCTTGTCTTCAACGTTACTCCAGAACCTATAGAATTCTGGGGAGTTAACAACATTTTTTTTAACTACCATAAAATAACTCTGAATATGGGCTGGAATATTTCTATCTTTTAGGAAGACAGCTTCTGGCCTACCAGAGTTTTTCACCTCAGGGAAAGAAGTAACCCCCCAAAAATCGATGCTTGGTACAGACATTTGATCAAACATCGTCTCAAATGGAAATATAGGACCGTAACAACTGTTGTTAACGAAGATAATCTCATCGTAACTTGAGACTTTCGTCCACCCAATTTGGTTCAAACAGTCCCTCCACGCCCCAAAGTCAAGACCGGCATTCGGTCTTATGAACACATCGTCTGCATATAAAAGTACCTTAGATTTTGATTCGGCGGATAAATCAGAATTGGAAGCTACACAGATATAAGCCGAGATGCGCTTAAGCTGCATGAGGAGATACAGATCAGCATCAGTGATGTGAACATCATTGGCATTGTAATGGACGAATAGTGTCAACCGTCTCGGCTGCGGGCAACAGTCAGATTTATCCAGAGAGAAACCATTGAGAATTTCCTTGGATTCATAGCCTGAAGCACTTGCAACGTATCCCCATAGCCTCTCTATGCAATGCGGCAAAGTCTTTTCGATCTGGCCCGCTTCAGTTTCAAAGTCGTCGATTTCCCAATTGTGCCTCAAAATCGGAATGATTGCCGGAACTCTAGCCCAGAACATATTTCCAGCCGGGAATTCAGGATCACTTGGAAGCAAAACGTTCAGTCTCAGGGTTTTTAAAATCTCATAGCATCGATCCTTTACTTCACCCCAGCTGACATGCGGAGATATCAGCGGATAAGTGGGCGGATACACCAAGCCAAGGGATTCATTCGTAGTAAATTCTGCGAAGATTCCCTTAATATTGTTTGTACTTCCGAGTAGATTGCTGACTAGATACTTACACCACCGATCCCCCCACTTAACCGTTGAAGATTTTTTCGTATGGAAATGGCCTATAACATCATATTCCAACAAATATTTCGACACAAACATGAGCATAGGGCCAATATCTCGGCCAACATTAGGCGTCGTCAAAACCTTTAGTTGTTTTTGAATTCCCCTTGTACTGAATATTTCTGTTATGAATGCATTTTTTGCATCTGAATCGGTCGTAATAAACAAGTCAAAATTTGCATCAATTTGATTTAGTTGCTCCACAAAAAAATCAACTTGGTCTAAGAAGTATACATGCAGATGAACAGCAATCTTTAAGTTGAGATTAGTACTTATTTTTGCACTCGAGAACGTTGGCAAACTTTTAAGCTGCTCTCCAAAAATAGCCTTCGAGGTCGTATTTAGGTTCGCATAGCCCGTAGCCACATCAGGCTCAAGATAGGTGCCTTCCGCCCATTCATTCCAGGCGTTTATGAAGACAAACCGTTTATCATCATCGAAGGTAGACACTGTATAATCCACTACATACCGTAACCATTTATAGTAATAAGCAAGAGAGAAGCCAAACCAGATCGATTGCCCAGTCGCGCGACGTGCTGAATTATCCCATCCTAACGTAACCCCACGATAGAAGGGTATGTTAACGGGAATAGGGGCATAATCCTTCCCGGATACGATGTCGTCGACCAATCGACGATAATCGTAGAAGTTGCCCTCGGACTTTATACCGGCGAACTTTTGAATCATCCTATATTTTGGTACATGCCGACTATGCGGAACTACATGTGGAGGGAACTCCACCACAGCGTCAATCTCTGCATCGATTTGCTCGAAACTATAGTCAGACGGTTCGGTACGATTGCACCAGATCAGAAGATCTTCTCCAGTCTTTATCTTCCAAAATTGCCGCCAAGTAGCAAATACCCTACCTACCTCGGGGATCAAATGAGGTTTATAAACCATTATTACTGGTTTACCAGCCACACGAATGTATCTCTCGTCCAGCAAGTAGACTGATATATCTTTAATGAACTTGCTAGGGTCCTCCATGCTGTATTGCTGCTTTATAAGTACATTACTTTCTTGCCCATCCCATGTCTTCGTCCAATTTTCATTTGCCCAACATAAGCAAAATTTTATGTCTATATCTTTATTCGCCAATAGTATATCTACTGGTTTTTCTAGCAGACGCTCCCCTGAAAACCAATAGTGATAGAAACAAAAACCGTATATTCCATGCTTACGGGCCTGTTCAGCCTGACGCTTGATTACCTCTGGATTACTCAAATCGTAGTAACCAATATCTAGATGTGGCTCTCGGGGCTGAAAGTGCCCCTCGAATCGAGCTTTAGACTTTTTCGTATTTGTCCATTCAGTAAATCCCTCGCCCCACCATTTATTATTATGTTCCGATACATGGAATTGTGGCAAGTAAAATGTAATTGCTTTTATTGTGGTAGATAAATTATCAAAATCTTTCTGGGGTTCATACCTAGCGTCATATGGGTCCGGAAAATCCTTCAGGCGAACGCTATGCTCGATTATTTGCGATCGGGTTGGCCCTGAACTATATCCGACTTGTTTTGCGTATTTCCGGTAGTGAGCGTACGAGCCAAGACCGCTTGCTGCTACATCTGGATATTCCTGTACGTACCATTTTGTTGCAAAAGCTGGCTTTCTTCCTTCTCCGCGTCCATTTGTAAGATAATGCTGGTATGGGTTAACACCCGCTTCTGCAATTTCTGGATATTCATCGACATACCAACGCGCGTTGAAAGCTGGCAATCTTCCTTCATCTCTGCCAACTAAGTTATAATGGTCTTCCGGATTCAACCCGGACTCTTTTACATCATAATATTCAAGGTTGTACCAGAACTCGTGAAATGCAGGATGACGGCATTCATCACGACCATAACTTCTATAATGAACTAATGGATCTAATTCTGAGTTTGCAATGTCTGGGTACTCGCTCAAATACCAAACGGGGTCGAACTTTTTATGCCTGCCTTCAAATATACCGACTTTCTGATAATGATCGAAAGGTGACATTCCTGTAGTTGATACATCGGGGTACTCTTCGATATACCACATGGGATCGAACGTGGCATCATTGTCAATTTGGTAGGGTCTGTTCTGAGACACCCCGAAGCGGACATAGTGTAAGCCAGCGTCAATCCCCGAAGCCTTCACATCAGGATTAAGGAGAAAATACGTATTATAGTCAAAATTTGGAGGCAGATTTTCTTTTATATTGTATATTCTACCCTCTTTTGCGCCGTGTTCAACATAATGCCTATAGGGATCAGCACCTGCTTCTCTGACGTCTGGATTAAGTTGAAAATACTCTTCTGCCTTAAAATTAGCTGGAACTAATTTTTTGTATTTATTGAATATCATCTGGTCCCTCAAATCCTTGAGATTTCTGTTTATTTTGCTGAGATTACTATTATTTCTTGTAGATAATAGCGCAGTCTCAGGCTTTTGCTATGCTCATTCTCACCGTGCCAGGAGGGAGGCCTGATCTTCCTTGGCGAGCTTGAGCAGGTTCTGGCCGTAGGCGGTCTTGGAGAACAGGTTGCCGCGGGCGATGAGCCTGGCCGTAGGCGGTCTTGGAGAACAGGTTGCCGCGGGCGATGAGC
>NZ_LMNL01000004.1:86051-97479 GCF_001422985.1 Methylobacterium sp. Leaf117 | reverse complement strand
GAGAAGGATTGGTTGTCCTGGATGAAGACGTCGTCGATGCCGCTCGCGGCCAGGATGTCCGCCCGGTAGGTCTCCGAGAACCAGCCCCGCGCATCGCCGAAGCGCGTCGGCACCACGCGCCGCACCGCAGGAATGGTCGTCTCGATCACGCGCATGCTCGGAGGACCTCGAAACCATAGCATCGATTTGTCCTAGGCAGGTCTTAGCTTGGCGCTGTCAAGGGTAAAGGAGAGATTTATGGACGCGCGGCACCGAACCTTGTTCAATCATAAGGTGCATTTAGTGAATGGGCGAGGAAGGGTTCTGGAGAAGCCAAATCGGGGATTCGGGCTCGATCAGCACTAAGCAGTTTGTTTGAGCTTACCAACGAACGCACGCGATGATTCGCTTGTCCCTGGATGGAGGCGAGGCGGATCATGGCGGGACGATCCAGAATGACGGCGACAGCTGAACCACGCGCGGAACTGAGAGTGCCGCCGAGCGGCGCGGACCGTCTGCAGGCGGAGCGGGCTCGGGCGTTCCTCCTGCCCCTGTCGGGCTGGACCAGCTCGCGCGTCGCAGAAGCGTTTGGGGTGCAGGAAAATACGGTGCGGTTCTGGCGCTGCGGCTTTCGGGCGAGCCGCCCGGACCAAGCGCAGCAACGACTTCATCAACCTGCTGGAGCAAGTCGACGGCCTCTATGGGCTCAGGCCCGGCCAGCCGTACAAGCGAGGGGTGAGGTCCTCGACAACGGCCCGATCCACACCAGCAAGCTCAGCCATGCCACGCTGGCAGCCCGCGTGTCGAAGAAGTCGGCCAACGGCGGGCAAACCGCACCGGGTTTCCAGGAGGCTCCTGATCCTGCGAGGATGGAGCTATGACGAAGCTCACCCCACCCTTTTCCTCTAAGGTCCGTGAGCGCGCCATGCGGATGGCGTCCGAGCATCAGGGCTATCACGACACCCAGTACGGAGCGATCCGCTCAATTGCGCCCAAGATCGGTTGCTCGGGAGAGACGCTGCGGTATTGGGTACGCTAGGCCGAGCGGGATCAAAGTCAGCGAGCTGGCCCGACGACGGCCGAGGGCGAGCGGATAAAGGCGCTGGAGCGGGAGAACCGTGAGCTCCGGCAAGCCAACGAAATTCTGAGAAAAGCATCGGCGTATTTTGCCCAGTCGGAGCTCGATCGCTCCTTCAGGCGATGATCGCGTTCATCGACGATCACCGCGGGGGCCAGCCAATCTGCAAGGTCCTGGCGATCACCCCGTCAACGTATCACGCCCATATCGTGCGCCGGGTTGATCCCGGCAGGCTGCCGGCCCGATTCAAGCGGGATGCGACGCTGATGACCGAGATTCGGCGCGTGTACGAGGCGAACTTCTGCGTCTACGGCGTGCGCAAGATCTGGGGGGCTTGACCATGAAGGGATCACTCCGGCCCGTTGCACCGTCGCACGGCTGATGCGAGCGATGGGTCTGCAAGGCGTAGTGCGAGGCAAGACGGTCCGGACGACGATCCCTGATCCGGCTGCGGCGTGCCCACTCAACCGGGCCAACCGGCAGTGTAAGGCCGCGTACCCGAACAGGCTGTGGGTCGCGGATTTTACCTACGTCGCCACCTGGGGCGACTTCGACAATGGAAGCTTTCCTGGTCGATGTCTTCGCTCGCCGGATCGTGGGCTGGCGCGTGTAGCGCTCGGCGCGGACGGACTTCGTCCTCGATGCCTTGGAGCAGGCTCTACATGAGCGCTGCCCCATCGCAGGCAGCGGTCTCTTCTGTCACTCCGACCGCGGATCGCAATACGTGAGCATCCGATACACCGAGCGCCGTGCTGAAGCGGGCATCGAACCCTCCGTCGGCAGCGTCGGCGACAGCTACGACTTTGAGAGTGTGAGCGTCGCCCGGAGGACCTGACCCTTGCTTACGATTGACCTTCGTGTCCTCGCATTGACGTGTCGGTTCTCCGGCAGAGACCGAGCCAGCTTCTCTGCCGAGAATGGTTTTTGCTCAGGGCTCCGTCGTACCCGGGTGGGTGGGCGCCCGCGTCCGTTCCAAGGTTTGGGCGGCAGCGGTGCCGTTCCGGGAGCCCACAGGCTCGTGGAGGACTGAACACCCAGACTGTAGGGCAAGCCCAAAGCCGTCAGCGCCGTACGGACACCTCGAAGAACTACGCAGTTGCGAGGGTTGGCCGTCGATTTGACGCCCCTCGCAGCTTTGGCGAGATCGGACTGACGTTCTGGCAGTCTGGTGGTGGCCGTGAACGGGCTCGGGGGTCATCCCGAAGTTGCCTCAGGCCGCCACCGGCCGGGCTTAGATCCAGAGGAAGCGCTTGAGGTTGTAGGCGAGGTTGGCGAGCCCGATCTTGGTCCGGGCTCGCGCCAAACCGATGGTGCGCACGAACAGGCCGAAGCGGTGCTTCTGGCCGGCGAACACCGTCTCGATGGCCGAGCGGACCTTGGAGCGGGCGCGGTTGGCCTTGCGCTGCGCCGGCGTCAGATCGAGGCCAGGCTGCCGCCGGAAGTGGACCTTCGAGCGCCGGCCATTCTTGGCGAGATGCGCTTCGTTGGTCTTCGAGCGGTAGGCGGTGTCGGCCCAGACGGCGCTCGCCGTGTTGGTCGCGTCGAGGACGTTGGCCAGTTGTGCCCCGTCGTGGGCGGCCGCGCTGGTCACGGTGAAGCGGCGGACGAACCCGTGCTTGCGGTCGATCGAGACGTGGGTCTTGTAGCCGAACATCGGAACGGCGATCTCAACCTTGGCCTTGGTGCCGTCCGCCTTTGCGGGCCGCGCCTTGGCCCGCTTTAGGGTCCAGCGGGCATCGCGGTCTCATCTCGCGCGAGATTTTTTGGTTTGGCCGCCCACGCGTCAGGGATCTTGCCCTCCCTGAGAGCCGCCTTCTCCGCATCGGTGTTGCGCTGACGCGGAGCCGCGATGATCGAGGCATCGATGATCTGCCCTGACATCGCGAGGTAACCCTTACCCTTCAACCAGGCGTCGAAGGCGGCAAACAGCTCCTCGATCGCGCCGGCCCGGGTCAGGTGCTCCCGGAACAGCCACACCGTCTTGGCGTCGGGCACGCCATCCTCGAAGCCGAGATCAAGGAAGCGCATGAACGACAGCCGATCGCGGATCTGGAACTCGGTGGCGTCGTCCGACAGCGTGTAGAGCGTCTGAAGGACCAGGATCTTGAACATCAGGACCGGGTCGTAGGGCGGGCGGCCCCCCTTCGATCCGTCGGACCGCTTCAGTGCGGTGGCCAACTTCGGGCGGAAAGCCTCGAAGTCGATTAGGGCCGCGAGCTTCACCAGCGGGTCGCCGTTCTCCGACAGACGCTGATAGCGCTCATCCAGATCGAAGAACCCTGGCTGAACCATCCGAGCCTCCCCAACGTCGACACCGTCAGGGAATCACGACACCGCCCCGCACGGAAGGGGGTATTTCGAGGTGTCCGTACGGTAGGCCATGTCGATCCCGTATCCGGCATCTGCCAGAACGAGGCCGGGCGCCACCCCATCGGCCAAGGCTGCTCGGATCTGATCCAACGCGATGTCTGGCTCGGTCTGGAAGCCGATATCCTCGGGCACGCCGGCCTTGCTGCACCGCTCGGTATCCGGGGGGCACATAGCAAGGGCCCGAATACCCTCGCGCGATCATGCTCACGGGAAATCTCAGCTATTTTCCTGGAAAAATCACTATCATCTAACGCTCCAACCGCGCAGCCTTTGTGATTAGACATTAGCTGAGATAAAACTCAATTTCGATTCAACGATTAACTACTCTTCAAAATCGCCATGAACTCATACTGACTCCAAACCGTATCATACACTCTTTCAACAGATAAATCTATCAATTCGCGTTTTCTGAGCTCGTCTATGATGTACCGAAACGACTGAGGAGTAAATTGCCAGGCATGAACATCTATATAGCTGCCTCTCGCTTCATCAAAGATTTTTACGGCATGAGCAGCGCGCCGAGCAATATCAGATGCGTTTGGATCATCGTGCCAATTACTCCAATGCCCTATAGGATCACTATGCGTTGTAAGCGCATGGTGCTCGAAAACACTTGTCATAGTGTGCACCATTCTTCGTTCTTCAAATGCTTTTAGCACATTATCAAGACTACTTGCCTCAAGAAAGTGATCAAAACAATATCTTTTATCGGGTACTATAAGAAAATAACGGCCTCCTTCTTTTAGAATTCTAGAAACATTTACCAAGTGTCGGACTAGATCGGGCTGATGCTCAATACAATGGCTACTGAACACTGCATCAAATTCATTTTCTGGAACAATACTTAAATCTCCAACGCTTGATACATAATCTATATCAAAATCGGCCTGTATCGGGAACCCGATCTCCCTTGCTCGAGCTAGAAGACCGCTCTTATCAAGCACATCAAAATACTTGATATTAGCTCCAGTCAGGACAGGCTTAGTGAACGGTCCGATCTCTAAAACATCAGCCTCAGTCGGTAATAATTTGACAAAGCCGCTACGATGCGCGGCGGGGCTAGCAAACCTACCTTCAGACCTGCCAAATTCTTCGAAATGATTTTTGATTTCTTCGTCTGTTAGATTTTTCAAATCTTCGTGCAAAAGCTTGTAAAAATCTATATCTAATTCAGGAGGGATGCAGCTACTATCTAGATGTCTTGATACAAGATGAAAAAGATTTGAGTTAGTTGTATAAGAGTACGGCATACGACCTCCCTAAGAACTCACACTGTACGGTTATTAATTTTACGACCTCTACTTGGCTGTCATAATTTGTTTAGCACGTTGCGCTTCAAAGAGGCAAGATCAAAGAAAAAAGCCAGAGGTCGACACAATAAAAACTGAACCAGCACCAGATGTATCATGTATAAAATATCAAACAGCGCCATTATTCAATTTGAAACAATTATAAATATAATATATTCTGATAATTTTACTGAATAAATTAGTAAAATATCTAATTTTGTTCAATTAATTCCGAAAAACGCCGTAAAGCAACCTTTCGCCGCGACAATGCTCGAGCTTCATATCTGTCTATTCTCTCAAGCTGAACAAATATTACTGGCAATAACTCGCCTAACAACTTTTGTCCCACTTCGACTCGCGATAACCTATCCGCGGCGGCAGTTCTCAACATTGCAGTCTTGTATGATTGTACCCGCTGAAGGTAAATCTGCGCCTCAGCGACAGTACGAGCGGCAGATAGGATACCAATATTGTCGCCGTAGTCTCCAGCAATGAGCACAGCAAGACGCTCTGTCTCCACTCCTAACTGTGAATTAGGATAGATAATCGAGAGGCCGTGCTTACGTGCATTCTGCTTTGATCGCGCCTTACCTTCGGATGTACGAGGCCCAGTACTACTCATAGAATTATTTCGATTGGCAAAATTGGAACGCTCAGATGTCACTATTACCTCTAAAATTGAAGAGCACGAATTAGCGTTCGTCGGCACCCTCGACGCAAAGGACGTCGGCTGCAACTTTCTGGGCAAGCAGGCCGAACCTTTGTCGCTTGCGCTCGATTTCGCGCAACAGTGCATCTCGCCGTTGATCGGCCAGAAAAGTCATTCGATCAATGCGTTCGAGTGAAGGTAGATTTAAAAGAAAGCCGTGAGCTGCGACGTTTTCTGCCGTAAGGCCACGGTCTTCAAGAAGGTCCTCGACTTGAGCCCGTTGCTCCGCTTGGCCAGCCATCCAGCCTGAGGCAAGGCTATCAGCCGATGGCGCCACGAATTGGTTCAATCCCATGGGATCTGCGTTCTGAAGGGCAGGCCGGATCAAATCCTCGGCTGCCTGCAACTGAGCTTGGACCAAAATTTGCCTCCGCCAGCGCCGGATCCGATTGGCCTCCCAGATCAGGTCAGTGATGTTTTTGACCCAAAGTGCCTCGATAACGTCAGCAGGGCGGATCTGATCAACGATGCTGCGAAGGAGGGTCTCGTACTGATCTGCATCTTCGCCTGGCAGTAGGGGAGGGTCGCTGAACAGAAAGTCGAGGTGAGCCGGGATCGCAGGTAGGACGTCTCCTGAAGTCGATGCATCGCCTTGGCTCAGGCTGGCCAGTTTGCCCTTCGCTGTCCCTCGGGTCGCCATTTGATCCACCGCTCCTGCCTCAATCACTTTATCCGAAAGGATCCCCCGAGGACAAAGGCGTTCCGCCTCATTGGTCACGGCGTCCACCACGAACGGCTTTGCGGCAGATGCTTGAGCCTGTTCGCTCCCCGGTTCAGACTCGACATACACAGAAGGGCGACGAGACCGTGTATGCTCCTCCCGACGGACAACCGTTCCATCGACCTTGCGCTTGAGAGCAGAAGCCCGTGATCCGGGCATCGGACGCGTGGTGACATCTGCACCCAAATGCTGGAGCTTTTGTCGTTTTGCTTCGGCAGCCCGCGCGTGATCATCACGCGTTTTCTCACGCCCACACGCCTCATGTGCCGGCCCAAGATTGTGGAGCTCATCTGGACCACCGAGTTCGAGGGCGCGAATGTGCTCGACAATCCAGCGGTCTCGCACACCGTCGATGCGGCGATCGCAAACCACGCAGGTTCCGCCCGTCCGCTCCCACGCTTGCAGCCGACGGCGGCTCGACAACGCCCCGCGTCGCGTTGTGCCAACGTCCTCAAGCGCGACGTACGGCATCAAGGCGCTCATTTTTCAGAGTCGGACGGTCCGCAAGCGCCTTCAGTGCCTGATAGGATAGGTGCTCCCAGTCGCAGAGAAGTTGCTCATAGCGTTCGATCAACGCTCTGAGCTGTTCGTCCTCCTCACGGGCTACGAGCTTCACCTGGAGCCCCAAAGAAGCCACCGTCGGACGTGCGGGATCGGCCGCGCTCCGGCGCGGTTTGCTGTGGGGCATGGTAAGCCTCCGTCTAAGTTGGGTTGGTGAGAAGATCAGGCGGCCGCGACAGGTGGACAGCGGCAGGCGTTGCGTTCAATTACCGATCACGCTTGTGGCAACGGTCCTGCTCTGAACGTAGCGTCAGGGACCCGATCTGGTGGGATGGGCCGCGGGAGAGATTTGCGGCTCAACGCCATCCGCGGCGATTGCTTGGATGATGCATCCGCAGCCTGTAGAGCTGAAACCGGTCGTGTTGCCGGAAGCGCCGGATTAGGTCCGATACGGCCCGACGTCTCATTGATGGTCACCACCCGACGGCTCGCATTCCATCCGACCGTTACGCGAGCCGCCTTGGCGGCCCGCCACGTTCCCTGCAGAGCCGCTGACAGACAAATCCGCCAGGCTTCGCCAGTTGCTGCGCGGCGAGCTTTCGCAGCAGCTACAGCAAGGAGCATGATCGCTCTGCGGTCGTAAGTTGCAGAAACCAGGAGAGGACAAACGCCAGCTGATGACTGTGCCCGACGAAAGGCTAGATCGGCGAACGCTCGTTGCCGCAATGCTGCATGTCGATCTTCAGGAGCGAAATGGATGCGGTCCGCTCGGATATCGCGTATGGCAGCTGTCCAAGAAATCAATCGCTGACGCATCGACTGCACTCATTTGGGGAAACATCACCATATTAGTGCTATCTATAAGGCGTTAAGTCAACCTAAAAAAGTCATGTTGCGCAAAAATGGCAATTTCTCGGGAGCAGTGTCGCGCGGCGAGGGCCCTTCTGGAGTGGACGCAAGATCGCCTCGCTGAAGCGTCATCGGTTTCGAAAAAAACTCTGGTAGATTTCGAAGCCGGCAAGCGAACTCCATATGACCGGACGCTCGCCGACGTTGTTCGCGCTTTCGACGAAGCAGGTATCGACTTTATTCCAGAGAACGGAGGAGGTGTTGGTGTCCGCTTTCGTGAAAAGCGAAAGACCAAGTAACATCCGCCGTCTTCTATATAACTATTATTATACAATGAATATATTGCTCGACACTACCCACAATTTCTTGTGATCAAGCTGATAAATACTGCACCGTGAAACTGGAAACATCCGCGGCATTATGGCCAAAGACTGGTATGATTATAATTTGGTCCCTTGCAGAACTGAGCGGCCCGTGCTCGCTTTCGATTTTATTGCATAGTTCATCAATTCTGACGCTGTCATCCTCGCCGTTTAGGCAACGTATGATGAACCAGCGGCCCTGCGAACGTATTGTGTGTTCTAGTCGTTGGACGCGGCGCTCCAATCCAATTCGACCGTTCATTGGGCCTGCTGAGCCTCAAGATTGGCTACTCGTATAGCGAGATCGCCATCTCGTAATGCCTCAGCATGGACAGCAACGAGGCCGGAAAGTTCCTTTGCTTCCGGAAAGGTAATAACTCCGGCTGCTGCAGCCTCTAGGATACCCAATGTTGCCTTCGAAAGATCCTCCATCTTGGTGATCTCCGGCAGCATAAATTCCGCAGTTCGCATTCGCCATGCCGAGAGCTGATCCAAACAGTACCGCATCATCGTAGAGTTACCGCCAAGCGCCATTGCAACGGCCTTTTGCATCAACGCGCTCTCGGCAGCCTCCAGGATATTATCACCAGCACCCTTTGAGGGTTTCTGCCTTACGTCCGCCTCGGTGAGACAAGCAGCCGGCTTCGAAAGCCATGTTCTTGGTGAGGTTTTTTCGGGCGGCACTGCCGCCGCAACTCGCATCGTGCGTGGCATAAAAATTCTCGGGTCAGCTGTCAGTCTGGTTGGTCAACCAGCTTCTGAACTCAGCGCTGTTAAGAACTAACGTCCAGACCGGACGTGGCGTTGGCAACATGTACACTGTCACCATCTCGCATAGGTGGTTCGAAGGCAAGAACGAATTAGCAACATTACCGGCTAGAGCCGCGCCCCGTCAGTTTGGATCATAGGCATCGTATCCAGCGGCGGTGATAGAGTTGCGGCATTCGTCAGGTCTGAAGGCCGCGAACGCGTCTTGAATGGCGATGACCAGGTCGTCTGCGGTTCGCGCTGCGGCCGTCCGGAGGAGGGCTTTCAACTTGGCGAAGATCTGCTCGATGGGATTGAAATCGGGCGAGTAGGGCGGGAGGTAGAGCACCCGTGCACCGACCGCCTCGATGGCTTCGCGCACCCCGGCGACCTTGTGGGCGTTCAGATTGTCAAGGATGACGGTGTCGCCGGGCTTCAGCACAGGAGCCAGGGTGTCGGTGACGTAGGCACGGAAGCGCATGCCATTCGTGGCTCCATCGAAGACGCTCCTGGCGATCAGGCCCGTGGCCCGCAGGGCGGCGGTGATGGTGGTGGTCTTGTAATGCCCATGCGGCACGGCGATCCGACAGCGTTCGCCGCGGGGAGCACGACCATAGCGGCGGGCCATCTTCGTCGTGGCGGCTGTCTCGTCGAGGAAGACCAGGCGATCCGGATCGAGGTCGGGTTGGCGCTCGAACCAGTCCTCGCGTGCGGCCTTCACATCCGGCCGCTCCTGCTCGGCCGCGTGGACAGCCCCTTTTTACGGGTGATGCGGTGCCGGGCGAAGAAGCGTGACAGGCTGCTCGTGCTCGCTTGGACACCGCGTTCCGAGAGGACGTCACGGAGCTCGCGCAGGAAGGATTGCGGGTGTTCTTCGTTGGCCCGAAGGATCAGGACGGCCTGCGCTTCCAGGCGCTGCGAGTTGCGGTCGCCGCCCATGGGCTTGGGCGCGATCCGCCCTTCTTGCCGAAAGCAGTCGTGCCAGCGGATCGCGCTGGCCGCTCCCACACCGAAGCGTTTGGCTGCCTGACGCCGCGATGTGCCCGCTTCAATCGCGGCAACCACACGCTCACGCAGATCGACAGAGAGTGAACCGCCCCGGGTTTCCCGGAGGCTCCAACTCCTGAGAGGATGGAGCCATGACGAAGCGAACCCCACCGTATTCTCCTGAGGTCCGTGCCCGCGCGGTGCGGATGGTGCTGGACCACCAAAGCGAGCATGCCTCGCAATGGGCGGCGATCAATTCGATCGCGGCCAAGATCGGCTGCTCGGGCGAGACGCTCCGGAACTGGATCCGGCAGTCCGAGCGAGACAAGGGTCTGCAAGGCGGCCCGAGCACGGACGAACGCGAGCGGATCAAGGCACTGGAGCGCGAGAACCGCGAGCTGCGTCAGGCCAACGAGATCCTCCGGAAGGCCAGCGCGTATTTTGCGATGGCGGAGCTCGACCGCCCTTTCAAACGATGAAGGCGTTCATCGACGAGCACCGCGATGCCTACGGGGTCGAGCCGATCTGCAAAGTGCTGCCGATCGCCCCGTCGACGTACCATGCCCATGCTGCGCGGCGTGCCGATCCCGGGAAGCTACCGGCACGGGCCAAGAGCGACGCGGCGCTGATGGTCGAGATCCGGCGCGTGTTCGAGGCGAACTTCCACGTCTACGGGGTGCGCAAGGTCTGGCGGCAGCTCGGCCGGGACGGGATCGTGGTGGCTCGGTGCACCGTGGCGCGGCTGATGCGGGCGATGGGACTGAAGGGCGTCGTGCGGGGCAAGACGGTCCGGACGACGATCCCCGATCCGGCAGCTTTGTGCCCGCTCGACCGTGTCAACCGACAGTTCAAGGCACCGCGCCCCAACGCCCTATGGGTCAGCGACTTCACCTACGTGGCGACCTGGTCTGGCTTCGTCTATGTGGCTTTCGTGATCGACGTCTTCGCCCGCCGCATCGTCGGCTGGCGGGTCTCTCGGACGGCTCACGCTGCCTTCGTGCTGGATGCCTTGGAGCAAGCCCTGCACGAGCGTCGTCCCGTCCAGGGCGGCGGGCTCGTGCACCACAGCGACAGGGGCTCGCAATACCTTGCGCTGCGCTACACCGAGCGGCTCGCCCAGGCTGGTGTCGAGCCGTCCGTCGGCAGCGTTGGCGACTCCTACGATAATGCCCTCGCGGAGACGATCAACGGCCTGTTCAAAGCCGAGGTGATCCATCGACGCGGCCCGTGGCGGTCTTTCGAGGCCGTTGAGTTCGCCACCCTCGAATGGGTCGACTGGTTCAACACCCGCCGCCTGCTCGAACCGATCGGAAATATCCCGCCCGCCGAGGCCGAAGCGCGCTACTATGCCCAGGGCGAGGTCCAAGCCTTGGCGGCCTGACCCAAACCAAATGGCCTCCGGGAAACCCGGGGCGGTTCAGAGAGCTGAAGGCATGGTGATCCTCCCTCATAAGCCCAACCAGTGAATCACACGCGAGCCAAACCGCCTACCCCAAACGATTCAACCCGCCAGGGCACGGCTCTAGGGTGTGAACCGAACCAAGACGTTGCGAGAATTCTGGTTTTGTGATTCAGAGCCGCCGTTTGCAGCACGGAGGCGGCGATGGCGGACCTGTTCTGGCTCTCGGATGAGCAGTGGGCGGTGATGGAACCGTTCATGCCCAAGAACCAGCCCGGGCCGGAACGGAACGACGATCGGCAGGTCATTTCCGGCATCCTGCACGTGCTGACCTCGGGCTGCCGCTGGCGCGACTGCCCGGCCGCGTATGGTCCGCGCACGACCGTCTACAACCGCTTCAATCGCTGGTCCCGCCGCGGCTTTTGGCGGGCGATGCT
>NZ_LMNL01000004.1:0-86023 GCF_001422985.1 Methylobacterium sp. Leaf117 | reverse complement strand
AAAAAGGCATCACGCCGATCATCCCCGGCAAGCGCGGCCGCAAGCGGAAGATCCGCCACGACAAGCGCCGCTACTGCGAGCGCTGGCGGATTGAAGCAAGCTTCAATCGCCTGAAAGACTTCCGTCGCATCGCCACCCGCTACGACAAGCTGGCCCGAAACTACGCCTCGGCCGTCGCACTCGCTGCCGTCATCGCCTTCTGGTGCTGATCGAGTCCAGACCCGCATCGCCACCCGCTACGACAAGCTGGCCCGAAACTACGCCTCGGCCGTCGCACTCGCTGCCGTCATCGCCTTCTGGTGCTGATCGAGTCCAGACCCTAGTTCTCACAAAGAGCAGAGCTGCCGATGTGCCAGCTGCAACGACGGAATTCCCGATGTCTCGTACGCCTGCGGTGAAGGCCGCGGTCGTGTTTCCAACCGGTTGTCAGGCGGCGATCTGCCGGGGTTGAGGCTGGGTCCAGCACCACAACCCTGCAAACTCCGGTCATCATCGGGCGTCGTCGACCTTCAGCGGTGCCGGCAGCCTTCTTGCCTGACCCACAATTTGGTCCAAGTGCCCAGCTATGGTGTTCAGTGCACGCCAATCAGGACCGGACATGCTGCCACCGACGTCACCCATCTCCACCAAACGGAGCGACTTGGCGGTGTACGCGGAGGTCATTCGCGCCCTGATGCTGCGAGACATGCGCACGCGGTTCGGCGCGTCCTACTGGGGCTACGTCGTCGTGGTTCTGTGGCCCGTAGCGCACATCTTTCTGATGGTTACGATCATGTTGTTCCGCAACATGCCATCTCCAATGGGCAACAACCCGATCCTGTTCGTTGCGACGGGCGCCGTTCCAGCTCTGGTTTTTCAGTACACGTCTCGCGAAGCAATGAAAGCTATTCTTGTCAATAGACCGTTAATGTACTACCCGCAGGTAAAATCCTTCGACATCATGATCGCGCGTTTCATCGTCGAAACTGTGAAAGGCTTCCAGGGCCTGCTGATCATCATCGGGATACTTTTGCTGCTGGGTGTCGACCCTATGCCAGAAGATCCGGCTCGAGCAATCGAAGGCTATCTCATGGCCCTTCTCCTGGGACTTGGTATGGGTGCTATCAACATCGGCATGATGTCATTTTTCCCCGGATGGCTATGGGGATATATTGTCTTAAGTATTCTATTATACATGACATCCGGCGTTTTTTTCTTACCACATATGCTTCCAACCGAAATTTATGACCTTCTAAAGTGGAATCCGGTCGTCCAGATCATCGAGTGGGTCCGGCTCGCCTACAATCCTTCGCTCGGAATCACGGTCGATTATTTCTACGTTATGGCTTGGGGTTCGGGATCTCTCTGCCTCGGCTTGCTCATGGAACGCACCGTCGTCCGTCGATTCCAGTAATTCGGCCAGTTGCTGCAAACGGATAATGTTGCGGCTGAGCATCCGGCGGTACGCCTGGATCGCACGGCGCGGCCTTCCAAGGCCGACGCGCGCAACCTCTGCCACCTATCGGACCTGAGCGCCGAAGGTGCGGCGGGTGACGATCAGCGACAGGAGAATGTTCAGCGTCGCGATCGTCAGCAGAATCTCCAGCAGGAAATCGAGTCCGAACTAACCAGAGAGGGCACCGTCATCCTGCCGCTCGACACGTCGGCCGCGCCATCCCGGTCGCCGACTTCCTGCCGGGGCTGCGCACGGCTTGGCGGATGGGTGAGGTTCAACCGACGGCACAGCCCGCGCTGAAGCCGAAGCGCGGACGCCGTCGCCCGGATCCTCTCATCGCAGTCACCGACGACCTGCGATCCTGGTTCGAGGCGGATCCTACGCAAACCGGAGGACAGCTACTCCTGCGCCTCCAGACATCCGATCCCGACCGCTACCCGGACGCGCTGCTCCGAAGTTCGCTTCCAGTCTTGAGCATTACGCATACGGCGACGTTCGCCTGCCCAACGATCAAAAACCTCACACCTTGAGCTTGGCGAGCCAATGACGCGCGGCTTACGCGACTTGTTAAAGGCCTCCACAATTAATTAATAATAAAACCGTAAAAAAGGAGCATCATCTATCATTAGAAAACCAGATGTAATTACTAACGTAGATCCGTAGTAAAGATTTTTATTGTAGTAATTCGCATGCGATATTTTTGTATTCGAGCTCTAAGTATTTTCTACCCAGCGCAGGTTTTGACACGTTTCCTGATTGTTAAAGCGATTATCAGATAGGGATTTATTGTTTATGATTTACAAAATTTATCGTATTTAAGCTTCGGTACAATCGCGACTTACGATTGGCACAAAACAACCGCAAATTTAGGTATTTCTATATTTCGCACACGTGACGCCTGCGTTTTCTTTTTGCCAGTCAGATTTCATAGAGGCGCACAGAGGACCGTTTTGGCAGAACGAACCCAATTGAGGACGGAATGATTGGGCTCGCAACCCGATGCAGCGCGACGCCAAACGCACACGGACTTTTCCCAGCTGTGTGAAGCCGTTCGTTGCCGAATGTCACAGGCAATGACCGCGTCCGGCGCGACCCGGTAGGAGACTGGGGTCACAGCCGGTCGTGCAGCTTACCGAACAAAATCGATAGCCCTGCACTGGAGCCGATCGATCGGAGGTTCTCTGGTGAGGGGCTCTCCGCATCCGTCTCGAGTATGATGATCCGAGCCAGCGCGATGACCGGAGGATGGATGTGAGGACCAACGAGCCCCTGGACGGTCTACGGATCCTGAACGCACCCCGCTGCCACCTCGGCGAGGGGCCTTGCTACGACCCGCGAACTGACACCGCCTGGTGGGTCGACATCCTTGAACGGCGCCTGTTCGAGGCGCCCTTGGCAGGGGGAGGGGCGGCCCGCGTACATGGCCTGCCCATCATGGTGAGCACCGTAGTCGCGGTGGACAAGACACGGCACCTTCTGGCGGCCGAGAACGGGCTCTACTTGCGCGGCCTCGAGGATGGTGCGCTTGCGCTGCTCTGCCCTTTGGAGGCAGAGGATCACGGCACCCGCTCCAACGACGGTCGGGTCCACCCCAGCGGCGCCCTCTGGATCAGCACCATGGGGCGGGACGCCGAGTCGGGGCGCGGCGCGATCTACCACGTCGCCGGCACCCAGGTGACGCGCCTCTTCGGTGCCCTGACCATCCCGAACGCCATCTGCTTCTCGCCCGACGGCAGAACCGGCTACTTCGCCGACACCAACGTGGGCCTGCTCCAGCGCGTGGCCCTCGATTCCCGCACCGGCCTGCCGACGGGGGAGCCAACGACGCTCTACGATCATCGCGGTGGGGAGGGGGGCCTGGATGGAGCCGCCGTCGATGCCGAAGGCCGGATCTGGTGCGCCCGCTGGGGCGCCGCTTGCATCGATGCCTACAGTCCGGAAGGCCTGCGCGTGCGCACGATCCCCCTGCCGGTGACGCGTCCTTCGTGCCCCACCTTCGCAGGCCCCGACTTGGATCGCCTGCTCATCACCAGTGCCTACGAGGGCATGAGTCCCGAGGAGCGGGAAGCTGACCCGGAGCACGGACGCACCCTCGTGGTTGCAGCTGGATGTCGCGGACTGTTGGAGCCGGCTTTCCGGCTCTCGGTCTGAACGGCCACGCCGATCGGGCGGAATAGGCTGTCCGATTCCCGCCTCCTTCGATTCCGGGGGCGGGGACCGGCGCGTCGAGTCAGAGAAGCGGCGTCCCCACCAGTTCCACGGCGCTCGCTGGGCGCGCCCGGCGTCGTTCAATCCGTGCCCAGAGCTAGAGCGAGGCGTTCACGGGCCCGGCTGACGCGGCTCTTCACCGTGCCGGTCCGGCACCCAAGGACCCGGGCGGCCTCCTCGTAGAGCAGGCCGTCGACCATCACGAGGAGGAGGGTCTCGCGGTGTTCGGCCGTGAGGGTGTTCAGGGCGGCCTGGAGCTGAATCAGTTCGACGCGGCGCTCCTGCTCGGGCTCCAGGCTCAGGGTTGCGGCGAAAGCGCCGTCGACATCCTCGACTTCGCGCCGTAGGCGCTTGCGCTGGTTGAGGAACGCGTTGCGCAGAATCGTGAAGAGCCAGGCGATCAGCCGGGTCCCCGGCTCGAACCGCGACCGGTTTTCCCAGGCCCGCATCAGGGTCGTCTGGACGAGGTCGTCGGCCTCGGCGGCGTTCCGGCACTGCGCGAGCGCGTAGCGCCGGAGTTGCGGCACGGCGGCGAGCAGATCGGTCCGGAAGGAATCCGGAACCGGATTGCCCGCCGGCGCCGGCGCCAGGGCCTGCGCCAGCCGAAGCAGAACCTGACCGAGGCGCGAGGTGTCCTCAACAGCATCGGGACATGGGAAGACCGTGCTCAGTCGTCGGCCGATGCGATCCTGGATGTGCCGGGACAATCCCGCTTCATCCGAAACAGGATTTTGGTGTTGGAGATCTGACAGCACGAACGACCGCCCTTGTGTCTGGAGCACGATCCAGATCGCCTGTCGCTTTACGGGACAAGACCGCGTTCAGCTTGTGATTGGGCCATCACGTTCACGTCAATGATCCAGATATACCAGACATTCGGGCTTCGGATGCGGAACTGCGATCCCGCGTTCTTGTTACGAGCGGGACCATTGTGCGGGGCAGCGTCCCCAGGGAGCCACCGTGACCCTCGGCGTCGACAGGCATGAACTCCGGCAAATCATCGCCGGCCTCAGCGAGGGCGTGATCCTGGTCGAGCCCGACCAGACCATCGCGTATGCCAACGAGGCCGCGTTGGCGATGCATGGAGCTGAGACCGTCGGCGAGCTCGGCGAGACCGTGGACGCCTATCGTGAGCGCTTCGCCCTGCGCTACCGCAACAACCACGCTCCGAACCAGTATCCGATCGAGCGCGTGGTCTCGGGTGAGCGCTTCCATGACGTCATCGTCGAGGTGAAGCGCACCGATCGGCCGGACGTCGATTTCGTCCACTCGCTGCGCAGCTTGGTGGCCACCGACCGCGAGGGCAACCCGAGTTGCCTCGCGCTGATCCTCAAGGATGTTTCCGAGCAGTTCGAGGCCGAGGCGCGCTTCGAGGCCACCTTCAACGCCAACCCGGCCCCGGCGGTGATCTGCCGGCTGTCGGACCTGCGTCACGTCAAGGTGAATCTCGGTTTCCTCGAGATGACCGGCTACACCCGCGACGCCGTGATCGGCCGCAGCGTCTACGAGGTCGACGTCCTGGCCAATGCCCGCAGCCGGGATCTGGCGATCTCGCGGCTCAACGAAGGCGGCACCATTCCCCAGATGGAGGCCTGCCTCGACCTGCCGGATGGCGGAAGCCGCTACGTGATCGTGGCCGGCCAGCCCATGGATCTCGGCGACGAGCCGTGCATGCTCTTCACCTTCGCCGACCTCGACCTCCGGCGCAAAGCCGAGACGGCCCTGCGCCAGAGCGAGGAGCGCTTCGCCAAGGCGTTTCGCCTGACACCCGTGCCGACCCTCCTGGCGCGGGCGGAAGGCTTTGCCATCACGGGCGTCAACGAGGCCTTCGCGCGGGTCTTCGGCTACGGCAGCGACACGGTGAGCGGACGCTCGCCTGCCGATCTCGGCCTCTGGGTCCATGAGGCGGCCAGGATCCGGTTCGAGACGGCGGTGGCGCGCACCGGCTACGTGCTCGGACTGGAGGCCTGCCTCAAGCACGAGGACGGCACTAATCTCGACTGCCTGATCTCGGCCGAGCGGGTCGAGATCGGCGAGGAGGCCTTCGCGCTCCTCGTCCTGCAGGACATCACCGACCGCAAGCGCACGGAGCGCGACCTGTTCGAGGCCATCGAGGCGGTGATGGCCGACACCTCCTGGTTCAGCCGCGGGCTGATCGAGAAGCTGGCCAACCTGCGCCAGCCCGGCGGCGACCACCAGGATGCGGTCTCGCCCAACATGACGGTGCGGGAGCGCCAGATTCTGGACCTGATCTGCCAGGGCCTCAGCGACGACGTCATCGCCAAGCGTCTCAACCTGTCGAAGAACACGGTGCGCAATCACTCCGCCGCGCTCTACCGGAAACTCGATGTCCACAAGCGCTCCGAGGCCATCGTGTGGGGGCGGAACAATGGATTTCCAACGGCCGCACCTAGTTAAGAAAACTCATTATACTAGTACGGATAAACCATTGTCTGGCGTCATTCCGATGCCACCTGGGGTGCGGACGAGTGTCGCCCAGCCTGTCCAGGCCATCCCGCGTCAGGGGTCTCGATCCTGACAGTCCTTCAGGAGCGCGCCTGCATGAACGAGCCGAAATCCAGGACCGGGACGGAGATAAAGACCGGGACCGAGAACAAGACTGGGGTGGGGCCGACCTCAGAGACGCTCAAGGGCTCGGTCAAGGAAGCCATCGGCAAGCTGATCGGCGACGGCCGGGTCGAGGCGGAAGGCAAGTCCCAGCAAGACTCCAAGTCCCAGAAAGACCTGACGACGCGGCATGAAGCCGAGCCTCGCCAGAAACCACCGAACTCCGACGTGAAAACAAAGACCGCCCCTAAGCCGTAGCTTTGCTGGAACGTCGCAGACCTTCACCCCATCCACCCGCATCACACACAGGAGACACATCATGGTCGATACCAACCGGATCACCGGCGCCGCACAGGAACTCGGCGGCAAGATCCAGGGCGCCGTCGGCGACCTGACCGGCTCGAACCGGGACTCGGTCGAGGGCCGCGCCCGCGAGGTTCAGGGCACGGCCGAGAACCTCTACGGCCAGGCCAAGGACGCCGTGCGCGATGCGGCCGACCGTGTCGCCGATACGGCGCGCGACGTGGGTGCGCGGGTCCGCGATGCCGTCGACGACGTCGCCGGGTCCGACGGACGCGCGATCAAGGATCGGGCCCGCCACGCACAGGGCGCCGCCGGCGACACCTACGAGCGCGCCGAGCGTTCGGTCCGCAATGCCGGCCGCGAAGCCTACGATTACGCCGAGGACGCCTACGAAAACGGCGGCCACACCCTGCGCCAGAGCGGACGCGAAGCCGTTGCCCAGATCGGCGAGCACCCCGTCGCCGCCCTGCTCGTCGCCGGCCTCCTCGGCTACGGCCTCGGCCTCCTCATCCACGGCCGCGATTGATCCGCCGCGCCGCACCCGACCTTCACGGCCGCGCCTGACGCGCGGTCGTGCAGCCCTCCCACCCTCACGCCCCCCCTCGAACGACCGAACTTCTCGGACGACCGACCACCCGGAGTACCTCTACGTGTCCACTTCCCCCATCCTCGCCACCCCCGGCGCCTCGGCCGACACCCGCACCGTCCTGCTGAACCAGGTTTCCTGGGGCGCCATCTTCGCCGGCGCCGTCACCGCCCTGGTGACCCAGGTCATCCTCAACATGGTCGGCGTCGGCGTCGGCCTATCCAGCGTCGGCCCGGTGGCTGCCGACAACCCGGCCGCCTCGACCCTGTCGATGAGCGCCGGCATCTGGTTCGTGGGCTCCGGCATCGTCGCCTCGCTCGCCGGCGGCTTCATCGCCGGCCGCCTCTCGGGCAAGCCCGTCACCGGTGCGGCCGGCCTGCACGGCCTCGTCTCCTGGGCGGTGACCACGCTCGTGGTGCTCTACCTGCTGACCTCGGCGGCCGGTGGCCTCATCGGCGGCGCCTTCTCGGGCGTGACCAGCACGCTCGGCGGCGCCGGCTCGCTCGTCGGCGGAACCGTACAGACGGCGGCCCAGGCCGCAGCGCCCTCGCTGTCGAAAATCACCAACCCGCTCGACGGCATCGAGCAGTCGGTCCGCAACCAGACCGCCGGCCAGGACCCGCAGGCCGCCAAGGATGCGGCTGTGGCCGCCATCCGCGCCCTGTTCACGGGTGACCCGGCCCAGAAGGCTCAGGCCGAGAACCGCGCCGCCGACGCTCTCGCCAAGGCGCAGAACATCCCGGTCGATCAGGCCAAGGCTCAGATCCAGGACTACAAGAAGCAGTACGACGAGACCGTCGCCACCGCCAAGGTGAAGGCCGAGGCCGCCGCCGTGGCCGCCAAGTCCGCCGCGACCCAGGGTGCCTTCTACGGCGCGCTCGCCCTGATCCTCGGCGCGCTCGCCGGCTTCTTCGGTGGCCGGATCGGCGCCCCGAAGCTCCACACCCTCGCCGACGCTTACGACGCCCGCCGCGTCTGAGCCCATCCCCGGCCGGTCCCCGCGACCGGCCGGTCCCTCTGCGAAGATCGCGATCCCTCACATCAAAGGAGCCATCCCATGAGCAGCACCACGGACAAGCTGAAGGGCCTCGCCAACGAAGCCGTCGGAAACCTCAAGGAAGGCGTCGGCAAGGTCACGGGCAACGACAAGCTCGTTGCCGAGGGCAAGGCCCAGGAACTCAAGGGCGAGGCCCAGCGCACCGTCGGCGAGGCCAAGGACGGCGTCGCCTCGGTGGTCGACAAGGTCACCGGCAAGCACTGAGGCGTAGGCAGGCGCCGACCGCATTCACTATGCGGATTCCTCCGCGCTCCGATGGGGCGGCCTCGCCGCTCCATCCCATCCGAACGATCAGGAGAAACTCATGAATCGCGATCAGTTCCGCGGGGCTTCCCGCAACCTCAAGGGTCGCGCCCAAACTGCCCTCGGCGGCGTCACCGGTGATCCGGGCCGCCAGGTCCGCGGTGCCGTCAACCAGGTCGCGGGCGGCGCGCAATACGCCTATGGCCGCGCCCGCGACCGGGCCGAGGATCTGGCCGAGGACGGCCGTCACCTCGCCCACGAGGTCCGGGACCGGGCCGGAAACCTGATCGAGGACGGCCGCCACTTTGTCGGCGATGCGCGCGACCGGGCCGGAAACCTCATCGACGAGGGGCGCGACTACGCCCGTCAGGCCCGCAGCCGCGGCGCGACCTACGGCCGACAGGCGGCGCGCTACGCCGACGACAATCGGACCTCGGCCCTGCTCGGACTCGCCGCCGTCGCCTTCGCGGTCGGCTGGCTCGCCCGTCCGAAGCGCTGATCTCTCAGGCGCTGATCCCAGCCCGACGATCCTACCACCACGGAGACCATCCCATGATCCGCAAGCTCCTCACCGCCTTCCTGCTCCCGAAGGTCATCGCCTATGTCAGCCGCCGCTTCGGCGGCCGGGCCTCCACTCCGCCGAACCGTCGGGGCTACTGAGCATCCGCGTTTCTGATCCGCCGCGCTCCCACGAAACCCAGCCTGGAAACCGATCCACGATGAAGCTGACCCTCGCCCTTGCCGCGACCGTCGTCGCCACCCTCGTCGGGCTGCCGGCCCAGGCTTCGGCCACCACGGCTGCGCCGGTCGAGGCGCTGGTACGCGGTGACCTTCCGACCGGCTACGCCCAGTACCGTCGCTTCGGTCACCGCCACGGATGGCGCGGCGGACGAGGCTACGGCCGGGGCTACGGTTATCGTCGCGGCTACGGCTATCGCCGCGGACCCGGCGTCGGCGCGGCCGTCGGTGCCGGCGTCGCCGGTCTCGCCGCCGGGGCCATCATCGGCGGCGCCATCGCCAATTCGCAGGCCCAAGCCGCCCCGCGCGGAATCCCCGCCGAGGCGGTGGCCGCCTGTGCCCGCCGCTTCCGCTCGTACGACGCGGCCAGCGGCACCTACCTGGGCAATGACGGCGACCGCCATACCTGCCCGTAGCCCGCGCCGAGCGCCTTCCGCCTGCCCATAGGGCTGGCGAGTCGCGCCTTGCGCCTGCCCGTTGGGCCGGTGCCTCGCATCTTGCACCTGTCCGGCAAGGTCCGGGCAGGTGGACCTGCCGGTCGCCGAGAGGGAGCGAACGCCGACCGATGAAGTTCGCCAAGTTCGTCCTGCGCCCGGAACTCGTGTTCCTGATGCTCACGGTATGTCTCTGCCTCGCGGCCGGGGTGGCCTACTGGGTCTCGCGGGCCACGGTGCTGACGGTCGCCGTCGCCCCGCGGGACGGCACCGAGCCCGCCCTGATCCATGCCTATGCGGATGCTTTGGCCAAGCGCCACAAGGAGATCCGGCTGAAGGTCCTGGACCTCGACGACGTGCGCGACAGCGCCGCCGCCCTCCAGGAGGGTCGCGCCGACCTCGCCGTGGTGCGTCCGGACGTCGATCTGCCCGACAACGGCCTGACCCTCGCGATCCTGCGCGACCAGGCCATGATCATCGCTTCGCCCGAAGGGTCCGGCCTGACCCGGTTCCCCCAGCTCGACCGCAAGCGCCTGGCCATCCTGGCCCACCGGGACGCCGACCAGGCGCTGATCCGATCCATGGTCGAGCATTACGGTTTGGTGCTGCTCGACAAGGAGCCCGAGGGACCGGTTCCGCCGCGTCACGTCGTGCTGGTCGAAATGGCGGAGGCCGACCTCGGCGCGGCCTTCACCGCCAAGCGCATCGACGCGGTGGTGTCGGTGATCGCTCCGACCTCGCCGACCGCGCAACGTATCGTCGGGATCGTCCAGCGTGTCAGCCGTACCGGCAGGGTCGCCTTCGTCGATGTCGAGAACGCCGACGCCATCATCGCGCGCCTGCCACGCCTCCAGGCCGTGACGATGCCGGCCGAGACCTTCGGCGGCAGTCCCAAGGTCCCGGCCGAGGATGTCCATACGGTGGGGGCGTCCTATCGCCTGATGGCCCGCGCCAGCCTGTCCCGCCCAGTGGCGGCCGATGTGACCCAGCACCTGTTCGAGACGCGCAGCGGCATGGCCAACGTGACGCCGGCCGCCGACTACCTCCAGGCCCCGAGCTACGACAGCACGGCGGGTGCGACGAGCGCGCGGCTGCCCATCCATCCGGGGGCCGTCGACTTCTTCGAGCGTGAGCAGCAGGGCTTCATCGAACGCTACGAGACCTGGATCTACCTCGTGGCCTTTCTCGGCGGCGGCATCGGCTCGGCGCTCGCCTGGGTCGGCCAGCGCCTGTCGCGCCTGCGCCGCGAGCGCATCGAGGAGGCCACCGACCGCCTGCTGGAGATCCGGCAGGAAGCCCAGGACACCACCGACGCCCCGCGCCTGGAGCATCTGGCCCGCGAGATCGACGATCTGGCCGGCGAGATCGCCAAGCACGCGCTCGAGCGCCCGACCGAGGCCCGCACCCTGTCGGCGGCCGCGATCGCCATCGACGCGGCCCGCTCCACGGTCAAGCGCACCATCGCCGCCAGCCAGTACGCCGCCGAACCGAGCGATCTGGCCGGGCGCACGACATCGACGGAAGCCGCCACGGCGGGCTGACGGCGAGACCCCGGGCGCCCCAGCCCGGACCGACCCCGAAACCAAACGATCCCGAAACCAACCGATCCCGAAACCAAGTGTTACAGACCCGAAACGGAGACCGACGATGAGCAAGGGCTATCCTTCGATGACCGCGCTGCTGGGCCTGCTGGCCGTGGCCGGCTACCAGAACCGCGACAAGCTCGCCGAACTGCTGAAGGGTCACGACAGCACCCCGACGCAGGGCTCGATCCCGCACCTTCCGAACACCTCCTCGACCAGCACACAGTCCGGCGGCAGCGGCCTCGGCAATCTCGGCAGCCTCCTCGGCGGCGTCGGTACGGCCGGCATCGGCGGCCTGATCGCCAATGGCCTCAGCGAACTGGTCGACCACTTCACCAAGGGCGGCCACGGCGAGACGGCGACCTCCTGGGTCAATCACGGCCCCAACCGCGACATCCCCGAGGCCGATCTCGAGCGCGCCATCGGCCCGGACACCCTCGACCATCTCACCCAGCAGACCGGTCTGAGCCGTCCGGCCCTGCTGGCGCGCCTCTCGCGGGAACTTCCCTCGGCCATCGACCGCTACGCCGCCGACGGCCGCAAGCCCGCCTGACGCTTCCCTCCCGACCCGGCCGGCGCCGCGCGGCGCCGGCCGGAAGGGGGCGGATCCACCTCTCATCCCCTCCGATACGTGCGAACGGCCCAGGAGGGGACGCCTCCCGGGCCATGCCCGCCTTCGCTGAACGGATCTCCGAACGTGACCAAATTCATGAAGGGCCTGTCCTACGCCCTGGCCGCGGCCGCCCTCTGCACCCTCGTCTTCGTCATGTTCCAGTCGGCGAGCCTTCTCGTCGGCTCGTAATCCGGCCATGGCGTGCTTTGCAGCGGACGGCGCCACAGCCCGTGGAACGGGGGCCCGCCCTCAAGCGACCGGGCCGGCGATCCCGTCGAGGGCCGCACGGGCGCTGTCCGGCAACGTCAGCCCGGCCGCCGCCAGATTCTCGCGGAGGTGCCCACGCGACGCGGTGCCTGGGATCAGCAGGATGTTGGGCGCGCGGGCGAGCAGCCAGGCGAGCGCCACCTGCATCCGGGTCGCGCCGAGATCGGCCGCGACCGCGTCCAGGGTCGCCGACTGGAGCGGCGTGAAGCCGCCGAGCGGAAAGAACGGTACGTAGGCCGTGCCCGAGGCGGCGAGGTCGTCAATCAGCGCGTCGTCGGCCCGGTGGGTGAGATTGTACTGGTTCTGGACGCAGACGATCTCCGCGATGGTCCGCCCCTCGGCGACCTGCCGGGCGGTGGCGTTGCTGAGCCCGATCCGGCGGACGAGGCCCTGGCGCTGAAGCTCGGCCAGGGTGGCGAGGGGCGCCGCGATGGAGCCTTCGGCCGGACCGTGGACGTCGAACATGAGACGCAGGTTCACCACGTCGAGGGCCTCGACACCGAGGTTGCGCAGGTTGTCATGGACCGCGCGCGTCAGCGCCTCGGGCGAAAAGGCCGGGTTCCACGAAGCGTCGTCGCCGCGCATCGCCCCGATCTTGGTGACGATCACGAGGTCGTCCGGATACGGATGGAGAGCCTCGCGGATGATCTCGTTGGTGACGTGCGGGCCGTAGAAGTCGCTGGTATCGATATGGTCGACGCCCGAAGCCACAGCCTCGCGCAGAAGCGCGACGGCCTCGGCCCGGTCTTTCGGCGGCCCGAACACCTGCGGGCCGGCCAGCTGCATGGCGCCATAGCCCAGGCGCTTCACGGTGCGGTCCCCCAGGGCATAGGTCCCGGCGCGTGCGATGTCGGTCATGGTCTCTCTCCGTCGTGGTGACGGCGGATGTAGGCCGATGGGGGTTGCGTGATAACATGCCCCAATCGGCACAGGCTGTGCGAAAGGGCGAACAATGGCGGCCGATCTCGGTGACCTCGCGGCCTTCGTGGCGGTCGCCCGTGCCGGTGGCTTCCGCGAAGGCGCCAGGGCGAGCGGCCTCAGTGCCTCCGGCCTCAGCGAAGCCGTGCGCCGCCTGGAAGCCCGGCTGGGCGTCCGACTGCTCCATCGCACCACCCGCAGCGTCGCGCCGACCGAGGCGGGCGCGCGCCTCCTCGAGCGGCTGACCCCGGCGCTCGGTGAGATCGAAGCGGCCCTCGACGTCGTCAACGGGCTTCGGGATCGCCCGGCCGGCACCCTCAGGCTGAACGTGCCGGTGAGCGCGGCCCGCCTCGTCCTGCCCGGGATCGTGCCCGCCTTCCTCGCCGCCTATCCGGAGATCCGCCTCGACGTGGTGGCGGAGGACAGCTTCATCGACGTTCTGGCGGCCGGGTGCGATGCGGGCATTCGCTACGACGACCGGCTCGAGCAGGACATGATCGCCATCCCGATCGGCCCGCGTCGGCAGCGCTTCGCCACGGCGGCCGCGCCGGCCTATCTCGATCGCCACGGTCGTCCGGCCCACCCGCGCGACCTCCTGGCCCATGCCTGCCTGCGCGGACGCTTCGCCAGCGGCGCGATGACGGATTGGGAGTTCGAGCGCGACGGAGAGGTGGTGCGCGTCGAACCCGGCGGACCGCTCATCGTCCGGGCTGGGGCCGCCACCGACCTGGCGGTATCCGCGGCGATCGCCGGGACCGGGATCATCACCCTGTTCGAGGACTGGCTGCGCCCGCATCTCGCCAGCGGGGCGCTGGAGCCTGTACTGGAATCCTGGTGGCAGCCCTTCCCGGGGCCGTTCCTGTACTATCCGGGCCGTCGCCACCTGCCGGCACCGCTGAGGGCCTTCGTGGATTTCATCACCCGGCCTCGCGATCGCCCGTGAGCGGAGCCTTCGAACGCCCGCCGCCGCCGGGCGGTTGCGCTCCGCCAGACCCGGCGGAGCCGGAGGGTCACGGATGGGCGGCGGGATCGCGGGGGCGGCCCCCCGGAACGGTCCGGTCCAGCCGAGCCCTCCCGGCGGAGGGGTCGTGAAGCCGGACGGTGCGTCAGCGGATGCGGGCCAGGAGCGTCGTCACCTGTCCCCGGCGCATCCAGGCCAGGAGAGCGGCGAGACCGAGCAGCACGAGGGCCGGGGCGACCGGTGTCGGCAGGACGAGGATATGGGCCAGCACGGCGCCCACCATGGTGATTCCAAGCCAGATCGCCGCAATAGCGGCCAGGCCGGGGACCAGCAGGGCGACCGCGCCGACGACCTCGACGAGGCCGCTGACGATGCGGAACCCCTGACCGAGGCCGATCTGATCGAAGATCTGCACCATCATCGGCGCGCCCGCGAGCTTGGCGCCGCCCGCAGCGAGGAACACGAGGGCGAGGAGGACCTGGAGCGACCAGGCGAGGATGTTGCGGCCGCCTGACAGGGGCGTGGCGTGGGCACTGAGAGTCTGGGACACGGGGGAACTCCGGGAGGCATCGGGGCAGGCCCCAGGGACGAACGGGGCCGGTGGCAATGATCTAGACCCGATAGATCCATCGTTGGAGCCACTCTGATGCGATGCATTCCAACGGCTACGCCGATGGGTCGCGGGAGATCATCGGCTTCGTCCATGCCGTCTTCTGTCCGAGGACCTCGCGTGGCGCGCCGTGCAACCATCCGAATCAGCCTGAAGGAGCGCCCGAGCGGCGGCGGCGTGGCCGGCGTTGTGGCTGGGCGTGGGCAAGGGTCGGACGGAAGAGGCGAGCGCGATGCGCCCGGCCTATCCCGACGTGTGCGGAACCGGGAGGGGCGCGTCGCCCGTCTCGTCCCGGGCGCCGACGAAGCGGCCGAAGATCCGCCCGAGCAGGGCGCCGAGGCTGTCCATCAACAGGAACACCGCCGGCACGAACACCAGAGACAGCAGGGTCGAGACGATCAGGCCCGAGATCACCGCCACCGCCATCGGCGCCCGGAACTCGCCGCCGATGCCGAGCGCCATGGCGGAGGGCACCATGCCGGCCGCCATCGCGATGGTGGTCATCACGATCGGCCGGGCGCGCTTGCGGCCCGCATCGACGATCGCGGTGACGCGGTCGACGCCGCGGGCCATCTCCTCGACGGCGAAGTCCACCAGCATGATGGCGTTCTTGGTCACCAGCCCCATCAACATCAGGATGCCGATCACCACCGGCATCGAGATCGGCATGTTCAGGATCAGCAGGCCCAGGATGGCGCCGCCGATGGAGAGCGGCAGCGAGAACAGGATGGTCAGCGGCTGCAGGAACGAGCCGAACAGCAGCACGAGCACCGCGTAGACCATCATGATGCCGGCGCCCATCGCCATCAGGAAGCCCGAGAAGACCTCGCCCATGATCTCGGCGTCGCCGGTCTGCCGGATGGTTACGCCCGGCGGCAGGTTTTTCGCGGTGGGGGTCTCCAGCGCCTGCTGGATCAGGGACCCGAGCGCGTCCGACCCTTCCATGTTGGCCTCGACGGCGACGCGCACCACGCGGTCGTAGCGCTCGATGGCGCCGGGGCCCTGGTCGAGCTCGATGTCGGCGACAGCCGCCAGCGGCACGGCGGCCCCGTTCTTGGCCGGCACCTTGAGGTTCTCGAGACGCGAGACCGCAGCGCGGGCGCTCTCCGGCAATTGCACCCGGATCGGCACCTGCCGGTCGGGCGCGTTGAACTTCGCGAGGTTGAGACCGATGTCGCCGATGGTGCCGACCCGGACGGTCTCCGCGATGGCGTCGGTGGAGACGCCGAGATCGGCGGCCGCACTCTCCTTCGGACGGATGCGGACCTCCGTGCGGTTGAGGGGTGCCGTCGACATCACCGAGACGAGGTGGGGGATCGCCGCCATATCGCGCTGGAGCCGGGCGGCGACCTCGGTGACCACATCGACATCGGGACCGCCGACGACGAGAGCGAGATCGCGCTGGCCGCCGTCGCGCAGGGTCCACGACCGGATGTCGGGTTCCTGCGCCAGGAGGCCGGCGATCTCGGTCTCGATGGCGGCCTGTTTACGGGTACGCTGGTTCTTCGGCGTCAGGTTGACGATGAGGGTGGCAAGCCGAGTCTCCCGCTTGCCGCCGGCCTGGCGACCGCCGTCGACGAAGACCGAGACCACCTCGGGCAGGGCGCGGATGCGGGCCACCACCCGGTCGGAGACCGCGACGGTGTCGGGGAGCCGGGCGCCGGGGGCGAGTTCCACCATGAACAGCGTGCGGGCATTGTCCTGCTTGGGCACGAAGCCCGACGGCAGCAAGCCGGTGGAGGCCAGCGAGCCCGCGAACAGCGCAAGCCCGACGATGAGCGTGATGACGCGGTGGCGCACCGACCAGCCGACGAGGCGGCCATAGGCGCGCATCACCGGGCCGTCCTGCCCCTCCTCGTGGCCGTGGTCGCGTAGAAAGTAGGCGGCCAGCATCGGGGTGATCAGGCGCGCCACCAGCAGCGACATGAAGACCGAGACCGCGATGGTCAGCCCGAACTGCATGAAGTAGCGGCCGGCGATGCCGCCCATGAACGAAACCGGCGCGAACACCGCGATCAGGGTCGCCGTGATGGCGATGACCGCGAGCCCGATCTCGTCGGCGCCCTCGATGGCGGCGCGGTAGGGCGACTTGCCGAGCCGCATGTGGCGGACGATGTTCTCGATCTCCACGATGGCGTCGTCCACCAGGATGCCGGTTACCAGCGTGATGGCAAGCAGGCTGATGCCGTTGAGCGTGAAGCCCATGGCCTCCATGGCCCAGAAGGTCGGGAAGACCGAGAGCGGCAGCGCGAGGGCCGCGATCAGAGTCGCGCGCCAGTCGCGCAGGAACAGGAACACCACCAGTACCGCCAGGGCCGCCCCCTCGATCAGGGTGTGCATGGCCGAATCGTACGAGCCGATGGTGGCGGCGACCGAAGAATCGATGGTCTCGAACTGGATGTCCGGGTAGGCGGCCTGGAACGTGGCGATGCGTTTCTCGACGCCTTCCGCGACCTCGGCATCGCTGGCCCCCGAGCCACGCGAGACCGCGAAGGCGACCACCGGCTCGCCGTTGAAGCGCGCGAAGGTGCGGGGCTCCTCGATGGAATCCTCCAGGGTGGCGAGTTCGTCGAGGCGGACCTTGCGGCCGCCGGGCAGGATGATCGAGGTGGCCTTGAGGTCGCGCAGAGATCGCGACGCGGCCAGCGTCCGGATCGACTGCTCGCGCCCGCCGACCTCGCCGCGCCCGCCCGCCATGTCGGCGGAGGTGAGGCGGAGCTGCCGGTTGACGTCGGCGGCGGTGATGCCGAGCGCCAGCAGCCGGTCGGGCAGCAGGGTGACGCGCATCTCGCGGGCGACACCGCCGACGCGCTCGACGCCGCCGACCCCCTTCACGCCCTGGAGCGACCGGGCGACCTTGTCCTCCACGAACCAGGACAATTCGGCCGGCGTCATGCCGGGCGACCTCACGCCGTAGATCAGGATCGGCAGACCGGTGATCTCGACGCGCTGGATCACCGGCTCGTCGATGGTGCGGGGCAGGTTGATGCGGATCTTCGAGATCGCATCCTTGACGTCATTGACGGCCCGGTCGGTGTTCACCTCCAGGCGGAACTCCACCGTGGTCACGGACGAGCCTTCCGTGATCGCCGAGGTGATGTGCTTGACCCCGCGCACGCCGGCGATCGAATCCTCGACCCACTTCGTCACCTGGGTCTGCAGCTCGGCGGGGGCCGACCCGCTCTGCGTGATCGTCACCGACACGATGGGCACGTCGACATTCGGCATCCGCGTCACCGCGAGGCTGCGGAAGCTGACGAGGCCGAGCACGATCAGCACCATGAACAGCACGAGGGGGGCGATCGGATTGCGGATCGCCCAGGCGGAAAGGTTCAGGCGCATGGGGCGGCTCGGTGCGGGTTGGGTTCAGGGTTCATGGGCCGGCCGGCGGGAGCGCAACGGACTTCCCGCCTCGGGAAACAGGGCACTCTCAAGAATGGACACGCCGCCATGCCGGGTCGCCGAAGGCGGACCCGGCATGGCGGAGCACCGCGAGAGAAATTCGGGCGAGCGGTAGGCGACACGCCCGCCCGATCAGGGCGTGCCCGCCTCGGCGGTCGCGCGCGGGGAGGGGCCCGAAGCCAGGGCGGGCTCCGGCACCGCCAGGGCCACCGGGTGGACCCGGTCGCCGTCGCGCAGGAAGCTGCCGGCCCGGGCCACGACGCGCTCACCGTCGCCGAGCCCGGCGCGGATCTCGATGTCGTCGTCGTCGGACAGCCCGGTGCGGACGGCCCGGGCCTCCACCACGTCGTCCGCGACAACGAGGACGGTGCTGCGCTGAGCCCCGCCATAGAGCACTGAGGCCTGCGGCACGGTCACGCCGCGGGTGCGGGCAAGTTCGACGGCGCCGCGCGCGAAGGTGCCGATGCGCAGGCGCGGGTCCGGATCGAGGCGGACGCGGACCTTGCCGAGGCGCGTCGCCTTGTCGACCTCGGGGTACACGGTGCGCACGCTGCCCGAGACACGGGAGCCGTCGCCGAGTTCGATCCAGGCCGGGGCGTTTTCGCGGAGCTGCGGCAGCTTGGTCTCGAGCACCTCGCCCTCCAGCTCGATCTCGCCCCGGGCGATCAGGCGGAACAGGGGCTCGGCCGAGGCCGAGGCCGAAGCCGCGAGGCCGACGCGGGCGCTGCGGCGGTTGACGATACCGGCCTCCGGCGCGCGGATCTCGGTGCGGGCCAGACGCAGGTTCAGTTCGTCGAGAACGGCGCGGGCCTGGGCGAGGTCGGCCCGTGCGATGCGCAGGCCGTTGCGGGCGAAGGCGCGCTTGCCCTCGGCTTGGCGCAGGGTCGCAGTGCGTCCTTCCATCACGGCGGCGGTGGCGTTGCCGGTCCTCAGGAGCTGTTGCGCCCGCTCGAAGGCAAGGCGTGCCTCGGTCTCGGCGGCCTCCGCCTGTTCGATGCTGCTCTGGGCCTGGGGCACGGCGGCCTCGGCCTTCTCCACCAGGGCGGCCTGCTGGGCGAGTTGCCGGTCGATGAGGTCGTGCGAGAGGCGGGCCAGCACCTGGCCCCGGGCCACGCGCGCGCCTTCCTCCACCAGCACCTCGGTGACCCGGTAGCCCTCGATTTCCGGCGTCACCAGGATCTCGTCGCGCGGGACCAGGGTGCCGGTGACGACCACCGACTCGACGATCTCCCGCCGTCGGGCCTCGACCACGCTGATGGTCGGCACGAGCGTGGATTTCGGCTGCACGGCCCCCGCCGGCGCAGGGCCGGCGAGGGCCGCCGAAGCCGGCAGCGCCAGGGCGAGAAGGGCGAAGCCGAGGCGGGCGAAGTTCATCAGCGGGACTCCATGGCGGGGCATGAGCGGGGCTCCCCGGCTGGGAGAGGCGCGCGGCCGGCGAGCCCTGCCTCGATCAGGGCCTGGAGTTGCGCCACGGCCATGCCCGTATCGAAATCGGGCAGGATGGCGCGGCTCAGGACGATGCCCTTCAGCTGGGGCGCCAGCAGGGCGTAGAGGCCGGACGGGTCGCAGTCCGAAGCGGTGGCGAGGTCGGCGAAGGTCTCCTCGAACCAAGCCCGCGCCTCCGCCTCCGTCTCCGCCGTCAGGGCCGCGATTGCGGGATTGCGGGTTCCCTCGGACCAGATCTCCAGGCGCAGCACCGCCGCCTCGCGGGTCAGCGACCCGAAATACTGTCCGAGTACCCCGAACAGGGCACTGCGCCGGTCGCCCTCCTGCTGGAGGCGCGTCACCAGGAGGGCGCCGCTCTCACGCTCGCGCTCGACCAAGCCGAGGACCAGGGCCTCCTTCGAGCGAAAATAGTGATAGAAATTGCCCGCCGTCATCCCGGCCTCGCGGGCGAGATCCTGCATGGTGGTGCGATGGAACCCGTTGCGCACGAAGCAGGCGCAGGCGGCGTCGAGGATCTGTTCCCGACGCGCGGCCTGTCCGGCGCGGGCATCGATGAGGGTGCCGACCGGCGAGGCCATGCTCAGGAGACCCGTCCGTCCGCAGACGGCGCGACCATCCGGCAGGCGGTAACCGAGGCATCCGCATCGGCGCAGAGACGGGCCTGCCAGCCGACCGAGCCGTTGCCGGTCCAGGCAATCAGGGCGGCCCAGCCGAGCACCAGCACGGCCCCGAGCAGCAGCTGCTCCGGCGCGACGAGTGTCCGCGCCCGCCGCATCAGCGCCTGAGACCAGGCATCCTCGTGGGTCCGCTGCATCGCATCCTCCATCCGACCCCATCAACGTATTGAATGTTCATTCACTGGTCAATGAGCGTTCATTCTGATCGTACGGAAGGGCACGGCGATGCGGCCTCCGGGCCACAGGCGTGGCCTCTCACGCGCACTGCCGTGTCAACATGCAGCAAGTCCGGGCCGGAACGGCGGATGACGGCGCGGGTTCGACCAGGTCTCCGCGGAGGCTTCCGGTCGGCTTGGTTCGGACACTCGCGACGCGCACGCACTGCCCGTGGCGGCGCGCCCGCCTCCGACCCGTGCCGTCCGCTTCCCCACCAAGGGTATCCGTACCGTGCTGAAGCCTTTTCCCCGCGAAGGTGGTGCCGTCACCCGCACCGACGGCTACCTCCCACTCGAAGCCTACGCGGCCATCGGTGAGGGCCGCTCGGTGGCACTCTCGGGCGCGGATGGCTCCATCGACTGGTGGTGCTGCCCCAATCTCGACTCGCCGCCGCTGTTCGACCGCCTGCTGAGCCCAGACGAAGGCGGCTACTTCGCGATCACCCCGGAGGAGCCGTTCACGGCCGAGATCGGCTATCGCGAAGGCAGCAACGTCCACGAGACCGTCTTTACCACGAAGACCGGGCGCGCGCGGCTCACCGAAAGCCTGAACAGCGGCCCGGCCGGACGCCTGCCCTGGGCGGAGCTGGCCCGCCGGATCGAGGGCCTGGAGGGGCGCGTGCGCTTCCGGGTGGCGCTGGTGTTCGGCACCCGGGGCGACACGGCCGCCCCCTACCTGTCGGGCAACAGCAACGGCACCGCCTTCCACGTCGCCGGCATGATGGGCCTGTTCCGGACCAGCGACGGCATCCGGATCGAGGCGGAGAACGACCACGCCATCTTGGGCTTCGTGGAGGTGCGCGCAGGCCAGCGCGAAGTCGTCGCCATCGTGGCGGCCGAGGACCAGCCCCTGGTGGTGGCGCCCATCGAAGAGATCGACCGGCGCATCGACGTGTCGTGCGGGGAGTGGCGGGACTGGACCGAACGGCTCGCCTATCGGGGTCGCTACGCCGAGCAGGTCGAGCGCAGCGCCCTGGCGCTGAAGCTGCTGCTCTACTCGCCCACCGGCGCCATCGCGGCGGCGGCCACGACGTCCCTGCCCGAGGGCATCGGCGGCTCCAAGAACTACGATTACCGCTACGCCTGGATCCGCGATGCCGGCTACGTCATCAAGGCCTTCCTGCGCCTGGGCGCGCAGGCCGAGGCCAACGCCGCCCTGTCCTGGCTGATGCGCCACATCGGCGAGCACGGGGCACAGGTGCTCTACACCCTCGACGGCGGGCGCGTGCCCGGCGAGCGGGAGATCGACCTTCCGGGTTATCGCGGCTCGCGTCCCGTGCGGACCGGAAACCTGGCGACGGGTCAGCACCAGCACGGCATCTACGGCGACATCTTCGAGACCGCAGAGCGCTTCGTCGCCGACGGCAACATGCTCGACCTGCGCACCGGGGCGCTGCTCGCCGAACTCGCCGACCAATGCGCCGAGTCCTGGAAGCTCAAGGATGCGGGCATCTGGGAACTGCCGGATGCCGAACACTACACCGGCTCCAAGATCAGCTGCTGGCAGGCCCTCGCCCGGGCGGTGGAACTCGCCGATGGCGGACACCTTCCGGGGGCGTGCCGGGAGCGCTGGGCGCGTGCCCGCGACCGGGTCGCCGAGTGGATCGATCAGCATTGCTGGTCCGAGGCGCAGCAATCCTACGTCATGCATCCGGGCACCGAAAAGCTCGATGCCTCCCTGACCCTTGCGGTACGATTCCGCTTCGGCAATCCCGTCCGCCTCGCCGCCACCTGCCGGGCCGTCGACCGAGCGTTGGGGCGCGGTCCCTACCACTACCGCTACACCGGCGCGGAGGCGGAAGAGGGCTGCTTCCTCGCCTGCACGTTCTGGCTGATCGAGGCCAAGGCCCTGCTCGGGGAGCAGGCGGAGGCGGAAGCCGCCTTCGAGGCCCTGGTGGCGGCTCTCGATCGGAATTCCGGCACCTATGCCGAGATGGCCGACCCCGTCAGTGGAACCTATCTCGGCAACCTGCCGCAGGGGTTGACCCACCTCGCCCTGATCCAGGCCGCCGCCACCCTATCGGGACAGGGTCTGTAGGCCTCGGGACCGAGCGAGAGCTTTGGTCGCAGATCCGCCCCAGGCTCTGCCGCGTTGCCCGGGACCACAGCAGGAGACGGCAGCATGGCCAAGACGGCAGATAAGACGGCGGACAAGACGGCAGACGTCACGACCTACATTCTCAAGCAGGCCCTAGCCGCCCGCGTCGACGACCACGTGGAAATCGCGGTCGAGGCCGAGGACGGCACCACCTTCAAGATCCGGGCGACGGCCGACCAGCTCGATGCCCTCACGGGCGACCTCGAGACGATCCTGGAAGCCGACGACGCGAGCGCCTGACCGATCCCGGGAGCCCGCCCCCGCGGGCTCCCGGTCCCTTGCGACAGCCTCGCTCCCGATAAAGCCTCGCTCCCAAGACAGCCCTGGAAGGCCCGAAAGCCGATGACCATCGACCCCCGTGACGCCGGCCCGCGGCCGCCCTTTCCCGGCGACCAGCAGCAGGAGCGGCCGGGTCTGAGCTCGCGCATGGATCCGGCGCCCGATCACGGCGAAACGAGCTACGTCGGCAAAGGCCTGCTAACCGGCCGCGTCGCCCTGGTGACCGGCGGTGACTCCGGCATCGGCCGGGCCGTGGCGATCGCGTATGCCCGCGAGGGCGCCGACGTGGCGATCTCCTACCTGCCCGTCGAGCAGTCGGACGCCGAAGATACCGCGGACTGGGTCCGCAAAGCCGGGCGCCGCGTCCTTCTGCTGCCCGGTGATTTACGCGATGCGGCCCATTGCCGGAGGCTGGTCGAGTGCACCGTGGCGGAACTCGGGGGCCTCGACATCCTGGTCAACAACGCTGCCGCCCAGGTGGTGAACGAAGAACTCGACGATGTGACGCCGGAGGATCTCGAAGGCTCGTTCCGCGCCAACGTGTTCGCGATGCTGTACCTCGCCCAGGCCGCCGTGCCGCACATGAAGCCGGGCTCGGCCATCGTGAATTCCACGAGCCAGCAGGCCAAGATCGCCGACAAGACCATGCTGGTCTACGCCTCCACCAAGGGCGCCATCGCCAGCCTGACCATCGGCCTGTCGAACCTGCTCGCGCCCAAGGGCATCCGGGTCAATTGCGTCGCGCCCGGCCCTGTCTGGACCCCGATCCAGCCCATCGTAAAGAGTCCCGAGCAGATCGCATCCCTCGGCGCCGACACGCCCCTCGGCCGGGCCGGCCAGCCGGCCGAACTGGCCCCCGCCTACGTGCTGCTCGCCTCGCGGGAGGGCAGCTACATGACGGGCGCGCTGGTGCCGGTCACCGGCGGGACCCCGATGTATTGAGGGGAATGGGAAACACGAGTGAAGAACGCGCCGATTGCGCTTTCGGCTGATCCGGCCGACGACCAGGACTTCGACGCGACGGCCGAAGCCCTGGACCGGGGCCAGCGTGCCTGCCTGATGCGTCGGACGCGGACCAGCCTCGGACTGTCGCAGTCGGAGTTCGCCAACCGCTTTCGGGTTCCTGTCGGGACCTTGCGCGACTGGGAGCAGGCGCGGGCGACAGCGCCGGATTTTAGCATTGCCGATGTCCGGCTCATTGGACGCTACCCCGACATCGTGGCCCGGGCGGTGGCCTGAGCCACCGCCCGAGTCCATCAGCCCAGAGTTTGTCAGGGATAAGCGGAAACCGGTTATCCCTGACACGACAAACGAAAACGAAAAGCTCTAGCGTCCGTCCGCCAGGAACGCTTCGGCGCTCCGCAGACTCATGGCCATGATGGTCAGGGCCGGGTTGGCGGCGAGCGAACTCGGGAAGGTCGAGCCGTCGCAGATCCACAGGTTCGGCACCTCGAAGCTGCGGCCATAGGGATCGACCACCGCGGTGTCGCCGTCGCGGCCCATGCGGCAGGTGCCGATGGTGTGGGCGACGCGCTCCAGGGTCCAGAGATCCGTCGCGCCGGCCGCTTCCCAGACCTGGTTCAGGAATCGGGTGGCGTGCGCGTTGAGGCGCTTTTCATTCTGGCTGTAGCCGAAACTGATCGTCGCCTTGCGCATCCCCAACGCGTCGACCTCGTCGGAGAGCGTCAGCACGTTGGCGTCGCAGGGCAGGGTCTCGCCGTTGATGCCGATGCCGGCCATGTGGTTGTAGCGCGCGAGCTGGTCGGCCAACGCCCGTCCCCAGAGCTTTCGCCCCCGCGCCAGGGAATTGGCGAAGGTGAGCGGGACCACGCCGAGGCTTTGCACGAGATAGCCACCAGCGAAATCCGCGTCGGCCGGGCGGATCATATCCTCGGTGATGAGCGAGGAGGGATAGCCCTTGTTCATCCGCATCTCGGGCTCGAAGGTGCCCCAGACCTGGGTGGCGACGTGGCCCATGTAGTTGCGGCCGACCTGACCGCTGCCGTTGCAGAGGTCGAGGTGCAGGAGGAGGCGTGCGGATTCCACCGAGCCGGCGCACAGGAAGACGTTGCGGCAGGGCTGGCGACGGTCGACGCCGCCCTGGCGGTAAATCACAGCGGTGACGCGGCCGTCCTTCGACCGCTCGATGCCGTGAACCCGGGCCTCGGCCCGGATCTCGGCGCCGTGATGCACGGCGAGCGGCAGGTAGGTGACGTCCATGCTGGTCTTGGCGCCGGTGCGACAGCCCTGGTGGCAATACCCGCAGTTGATGCAGCCGGGCCGGGTCGGGCCATGCTCCTGAGGGAAGGCGCGCGACACGACCGCCGCTGGGGCATCGGCGAATCGCACCCCGAGCGCCGTGCAGGCGTTGGCCATGGCCTGGGCCGGTGCGTTGCGGGCGACGGGGCCGAGCGGGTAGGCACGGGTCTCGTCCCAGGGATAGGAGGCCGGACCGGACACGCCGATGAAGGCTTCGACACGCTCGTAGAACGGCCGCAGCTCGGCATAGTCCAAGGGCCAGTCGACGCCCTCACCGGTCTCGGTGTGGAGGCGCAGATCGCGGGCATCGGCCCGGGGCGTAAAGGCGCCCCAATGCAAGGTCGAGCCGCCGACGCCGGTGCCACTATTGTTGCCGCCGAAGGCTTCGGGCGTCGAGCCGCCGCTGATCCGCTCCTCGGTCCAATAGATCTCGTCGGCCAGTGTCTCGTCGAAGGCGAACCCCTTCGGATCGAAGTTCGGCCCGGCCTCCAGGGCGACGCAGGAGAGGCCGGCCTGGGCGAGGCGTGCCAGCAGGGGCGCACCGCCGGCGCCGGTGCCGATCACCACCGCGTCGACGGTCTCGTGGATTGCATGGCGATGCATCGCATCGAGGTTCATCGGGTGGTCTCCGGAAGCGTGCAGGGTTCCCATGCTTCGCGCTGGCCGATACCGATGTCGCGGAAGCCCGGGAGGGGGTCGGTGTCGCCGCCCGCACCGATGCCGCTGAAATCCATGCGAGCCAGCGCCAATGGGTGGGCCAGATAGGTGCGCGCCACGTCGGCGCGAAGATCCTCGAACCAGAACCCCATCTGTTCGGCATCGAGATCGCCCGAGACCGTGCCGGTCTCCAGGCTTTCCAGCAGGGCATCCTGCTCCTTGGCGTCGAGAACCACGAAGGGTTTCGCGTGGGCCGCGCGGGCGGCGGCGTCCAGGGTCCGCAGCGCGAGGCTGTAGGCCTCCGCGTCCGGCGGCAGTTTGGCGAAGCGCCAGCCGTCACCGGCCCCGCTCGCCAGCCGGGCATCGATGCGGGCGGCCAGATCGATACGGTCCGGCCCATCCTGCGGCAGCACCCGGTCACAGGCGGCTCGCAGGATCGACAGACCGACCGGATCGAGGGCGCGGGGCTGATAGGCCGGGTCGTCCGCCTCCGCCCGCGCCAGCAGTGCCTCGCGCAGGCGGCCGTTCACGCGTTCCGACCGAATCAGGTCCGCATAGGCCTGCGGCAAGGTGGGGGCAGGGGCGGGCGCTTCCTGCCAGGCCGGTTCGACCAGGAGCGTACCCACGGCCAGGGCCACGGCCTGCGGGCGCTCAAGAGGAATGAGGTGCCCGGCGCCCTCCAGGGTGACGAGACGGGCCTGGGCAAGGTGCGGAGCCGTCAGGGCAGCCTGGGCGGTCGCGCCGAGATCGGCATCCTCCGAACCGGCCAGGATGACCGCCGGGCTGCGCAGGATGCCGATCCGCGCGCACCAATCCTCACGGCTGCCGTGAGCGAGCCAGGCTTTCCAGGCTTCGGGGCTGGCGCGCAGGACATCCGCCACGGTCCGGTCCATCAGGGCCTGATCGAGGGGAGCGCCGACATTCTGAGCGACGAAGGCGTCCGCCTCCCGCGCGCGCGCGGCTGAATCTGCATCGATCCAGGCGATCATCGCGGCGCGCTTGTCCTCGGACATCGGCTCGGGGGAGGGCGGCGAACCGGCCATCAGCGCGAGGCCTCCGAGGCCTTCGAGACCGGGTGCGCCATCCTCCGCCTGCCGGGCGACCGCGAGAGCGACCTTGGCGCCCATGCTGTTGCCGGCCAGCAGCCATCGGGCCGGGGCGTCTGCCCGGATCCGGGCCGCCACGCCGTCGGCCATCGCGCCGACGTCTCGGGCGGGACCGCTCCCGTCGGCGCCGAAGCCGGGCAAGTCCAGGGCGACGCAGTCCACCGCACCCGCGAGGTGCTCCGCCACCGCGTCGAAGGTTGCGGCGCTGCCGCCGAGATAGTGAAGGCAATAGAGAACCGGCCGGCCGGATGATGTGTTAGACATGCGCTGCAAAGAGCGCACGACGTCGTCCCTTCAAGTCAGCCGGGACGCGGCGTTCGGCAGCATCCCCCGGTTGGAACGAACCTCGGCCGGACGTAAAGCTCCCGCCAAGAGCGCATGGGCTGAAGACAGAGACGGAGCGCAGGGCGGGGCAACCCCTCGCGCATCACCGGATGCAGGAGGCCTGCAGCGACGCGAACACCCGCAGGCTCGCTTCGAGATCGGCGGTGCTGACCTCGGAAAAGATTTCGGCCCGCAGGCGCACGAGATCGGCTTCCATGCGGGCGACCACGGCCGTCCCGGCGGTGGTGAGGCTGAGCACCTTAGCCCGGCGGTCGGTGGGATCCTCTCGGCGGACCGCGAGGCCCGCTTCGCAGAGTTGGTCGAGGAGGCGCACCAGGGATGGCCCCTCAATGCCGACGGCCTCCGCTAGGGCGTTCTGACGCGGCGCGCCATTGAGGCGACCGATCATGATCAGCGGAACCGCCGTGGCGTCGGAGAGACCATGCGCCTCCATGACCGTGTTGGCCGCGCGGCGCCAGTGCCGGCCCGTCAGCAGAAGCGTGTGGGTGTAGGCGAGGCGGAGCTGGTCCAGAGTTCTGACGGGCGGCTTTCGGGCAGACACGCGCGAGGCTCCTGTGCGCACCGACCGTGGACGATCCGGCCCTCTTTTCGTTTGCGTATTATTAGGATGCAAGCCGTTTGATCGCAAGCGGACATCGTCGTATCAGAGCAGCAGCACACGTCCCGTCGCCCGGATGCTGCCGTCGCCCGGATGCTGCCGCCGTCCGGATGATGCCGCCGTCCGGACGCCCCCGGCGGCCCCCGCCGTGGCCGGCGCCGCACCGGCTCTTGATTGATCCGACGAGACGTAAGTAAGGACTGACGATGACCGCCCCCGACGATCTTCCCTTCGCCACCCAGCCGCATGCCTCGCCCGTCTCGCCGGAACGCCGGGCCGAGCTTCTGGTCGATCCCGGCTTCGGGCGGGTGTTCACCGACCACATGGTGACGATCCGCTACGTCGAGGGACGCGGCTGGCACGACGCACGGGTGGAGGCGCGTGCCCCGATCCAACTCGATCCTGCGGCGGCGGTGCTGCACTACGCCCAGGAGATCTTCGAGGGCCTGAAGGCCTATCGTACGGCGGATGGCGGCGCGGCCTTGTTCCGACCGGAGGCCAATGCCCTGCGCTTCCGCCGCTCGGCCGAGCGCCTGGCGATGCCGGCGCTGCCCGATTTGGTCTTCGTCGAGTCGGTCAAGCAGCTCGTCAGCGCCGACCGCGACTGGATCCCGTCGAGCGAGGGCGGCAGCCTCTACCTCCGCCCCTTCATGATTGCCAGCGAGGTCTTCCTCGGCGTCAAGCCGTCCTCGGAATACCTCTACCTCGTCATCGCCTCGGCGGTGGGCGCCTACTTCAAGGGCGGATCCGAAACTGTGACGGTGTGGGTCTCGCAGGACCAGACCCGCGCGGCCCCCGGCGGGACGGGTGCCGCCAAGTGCGGCGGCAACTACGCCGCCAGCCTGCGCGCCCAGGCTGCGGCGGTGGAGCACGGCTGCGCCCAGGTGGTGTTCCTCGACGCGGTCGAGCGCCGCTGGGTCGAGGAGCTCGGAGGCATGAACATCTTCTTCGTCTTCGACGACGGCTCGATGGTGACCCCGCCGCTGAGCGACACCATCCTGTCGGGCATCACCCGCGACTCGATCCTGACGCTGGCAAAGGCCGACGGCATCGCGGTCGCCGAGCGGCCCTATTCCATCGACGACTGGAAGGCCGATGCTGCCAGCGGCCGCCTGCGCGAGGTTTTCGCCTGCGGCACCGCCGCAGTGATCACGCCGATCGGTACCGTGCGCAGCCCGGACGGCGAATTCTCCGTCTCGGACAACGTCGCCGGTCCGGTGACGAAGCGCCTGCGCTCGGCCCTGGTCGACATCCAGCGCGGCAACGCTCCCGATCCCCATGGCTGGGTCACGCGGGTCTACTGAGCCACGGACGGGAAACGGGTCTCGGCGCCACGCCGAGGCCTCTTGCCCCTTGGGGAAGAGGCGGGCCGGGCGGGCGCCGTGAGCGTCAGGGCAGCGCGGCCCGCTTGCGCAGGATCAGATCGCCCCGGAACAGGAATTTCTGGGCGCGCTTACCGGTGTCCACCTCCGTGGTGAAGACGTTGCCGCGGCTGTCGACCGCGAGGTTGTGGACCCAGTGGAAATCGCCCGCCATGCGGCCGTTGCGGCCGAAGGCGCCGAGCACCTCGCCGGTGTCGCGGCTGAGCGTCCGGACCTCGTTGTTGGCCCCGTCCGCGTTGAGGAGGTAGCTCTGCTCGGCATCGGGCCAGAGCGCCAGCTCCCAGACCGAGCCGTTGGCGCGGGTGCTCTTCTCGACGAAGAACTCCTTCACGAAGCTGCCGTCGCGGCGGAAGACCTGGACCCGGTCGTTGGTGCGGTCGCAGACGTAGACCAGCCCGTCCCGGGCGATCTGGACGCAGTGGACGGGGTTGCGGAACTGCTGCGTGGGCGCGGCGGTCGGGTCGTAGGCCGGGAGAGTCTCGTCGGTGGGCGGCTTCCCGTAGGCGCCCCACATCCGCTTGAACGCGCCGGTCTCGGCATCGAACACGATGACCCGGTGGTTGAAGTAGCCGTCGGCGACGAAGAGTTCGTTGGTCTCAGGGTCGACCTGCATCGCCGCGGGCTTGCCGAGGCGGCTGGTGTCGAGGCTGTTGGTCTGCGGCCCCTGCTTGCCGATCTGCAGCACGAACGTCCCATCGGGCGCGAACTTCAGGATCTGCCCGTCGGTGTCGCCATTGCCGGCGAGCCAGACGAAGCCCTTGTGGTCGATGTGGATGCCGTGCTCGTTCTGGGGCCAGTCGTAGCCTTCGCCGGGGCCGCCCCAGCTGCGGATCAGGGTGCCGGCCTGATCGAACACCAGCACCGGGGGCGCGGGATGGCAGCACTTGGTGCGGGGCGGATTGAGGCTCGCGGCCTTCTCGTCGTCGGTGAGGCTGCGCGGGCGCTGAACTACCCAGACGTTGTCCTGTGCATCGACGGCCACGCCCGAAGCCTGCCCCATGATCCAGTTGTTGGGCAGCGGTTTCGGCCAGGCCGGATCGACCTGGAAGGTTAGCGGGTCCGCGAGCGCGCTCCCCGCCCACGCGAATGCCAGCGCGGCCAGACCAAGCCGAAGCCTCATGCCATCCTCCCGATGTGATCTCTTCTTGAACACAGTATTCGCCGCCGTCCGAGCGGCGTCCAGTGGCGGCGCGGCCGCGGCTTGTGGCGGACCGAATTCTGTCACGGGTGTCCGTAGGCCTGGATACCGGGGTGATCAGGCGCCCCGAGCGGGCGGCATTCCGGGTGGGTCTCGCAGGACGGCTTCCCACAGGATCGCGGCCCGCTCCCAGGTCAAAGCGTGCCGCTGCAGGAGGGCGCCGGCACTGAGCTCCGACCACAGGTCGTCGTTGACCGCGAGAGCGACGACGGCGTCGGCGAAGTCCGCATCGCTCGCCGCGATCCACCCGTTCACCCCGTGCTGCACCCGCTCGGCCAGCGCTCCGATGCCGGCGGTCACCACGGGCAGCCCCATGGCCTGCGCTTCGGCGGCGGCGAGGCAGAAGGTTTCGTCGGGGGAGCCGGGACAGACCATGGCCCGCGCCCCGGCATAGAACGCGGCCAGGGCGGCGGCTCCGACCCGCGGGTGGAACACGACCGGACCACTTTCCTCAGGTGAATCGGGCTGTTCCGACCCGAAAAGCCCTTCCGATCCAAAAACATGCAACGTCGCGCCCGAGGCGACCAGGGGCGCGGCGTTGCGCCAGAGCCGGAGCATCCGGTCGAGGCCGCGTTGGGGCTGCGAGGCGTAGACGAAATCGCGGCTGTGCCCGCGGGTCGGCTCGGGCGTGCGGAAGACCGGGGAGACCCCGTGCGGGATGACGTGGCGACGCCGGAACGGGTAGAGCGGCGACATCGTCCGGGCTGCCAGGCTGCCGACGAAGACCGCCTCCGGCCGCAGGGACAGGAAGGGCCGGAGGTATCCCTTGCGGATGGATTTCTCGACGTTCAGGGGATTGTGAACCCAGACGATGCCCCGCCGCCCGGGGAAGTCCCGGAGGGGACGCGGATCGTTGCTGGTGACGATCGCATCCGCCGCACAGTCCGCTGCCGCCTCCAGGGGGATGTTGCGGATGCCGTCGCGCACCACCGTCCCGATCCGGCGCGTAGCCAGGGTCACGGCCCACCCGCGCCGGGCGAGCGCCTCGGCGAGGGCGATATTCGTACTCTCGATGCCGCCGAGACCGACCTCCGCGGGGGTGTCGAGCCCGAAGGCGACCGGCGTCGCGCAGATGAACAGGATCCGGCGCATCGACATCTCCAGGGGACGGGTTCCGGACCGGTTTCGAGGCGGTTGAGGGGAAACTCCCGGACGGATCAGAGCCCGAGGTCCCGGCACCGCTGCCCGAGCCATGAGGCGGCGGGCGGCGGGGCATCCCGGCCGATCGACCACAGCTTGCCGCGCCATGCATGCACCGCCACGGTCTCGGGCAGGATCCGCGCGCGCGCCGCCCGGTCGTCCGCCTCGGCGAGGAGATGGGCGTCGTCGTCGCCGAGGGGATAGAAGACCGCGCGCGGCTGGGCATGGCCCTCGAGGCCGAGCTGGCGCACGAAGTAGGTGAGGGCGCGCGGACCGATCGCCAGGCGCTCCGGATGGACCGGGATGCGCTTGCCGATCAGGAGTTCGAGGCTGCGCTTGACCCGGATATGGCCGGTCGCCCACGGGGCCCGGATCGGCACCGTGGAAATGGCGTCCCAGTAGCGGGCGACGAGCTCCGAGTTGGGCGGCGCCGACAGGATCGCGTTGTTGAGGCGGCTCCGGTTGAGCCACCCGAACAGGTAGCCGGCCTCGCCGCTGGACGGGTCGAGGGGACGCTGGAACACGCAGTCGAGGTCCGACCAGACACCCTTGCCATCGCGGATCAGGCTGAGGCGCAGGTAATCGGCGTAGAAGGCGAGGACGCCGCGGCGGCGGTAGAGGTCCGCCATGACGTTCGGGCCGATCCCCTCGCGGGCATCGATCACCGTGCCGGGAAGCCCCTGCCGCCGCAGGCCCGCCACGTCGTGCGAGTAGATGTGCAGCGGGTGCCCGGCCGCGACGATCGAAGCCGCGCTGAGCCGTTCGAGCCAGGTCACCGGCCCTTCCCAGTAGGTCACAACGGTCTGTCGGGGGGTGCCAGGCGCGACGGTGGCTCGACTCATTCCCGCTCGCCCTCCCGGCCTCGCGCCGCATCCCGGAACCTGGACGCCGGGCGCTGCTCTATCGCGACCCCTGCGGCGCGACCACCGCTAAATCGGCCAGTGTGTCAGGGAAGGGCCAGGATTCGCTCGCGCAAGGGGGCGTCGGCGTAGCCGTCGGGCGTCAGGCCGTGCGCGGCCTGAAAGGCCCGGACCGCCGCGCGGGTTCGCGGGCCGATCTTGCCGTCGGGGGTTCCGGCGGGGAAGCCCCGCTCCGCCAGGCGGGCCTGAAGCGCCTGCACGTCGGAGGGGGTCGGCATCGAATCGCCGCGGGGCCAGTCCCGGGTGAAGCCGGGAGCGCCGCGCAGGCGGTCCGCCAGATGGGCGACGGTGATGCCATACGCCAGCGCCGTGTTGTAGCGCAGGATGATCCGGAAGTTGGGCTGGAGCAGGAAAGCCGGGCCGCGCGCACCGGCGGGCAGGATCAGGGTTGCCGGCACGGTGTCGTCCGGGAGGGGCTGGACCGGGTCGACCCCGAGCCGGCGCCACGCCGCGAGGCTGCGTTCGGTGGTCTCGTCCGCGAGAGCATAGTCGAAGGTGTCCGGTAGGCGCGCCTCGCTGCCCCAGCGTTCTCCGGAGCGCCAGCCCATGGCCTTGAGGTAATTGGCCGTCGAGGCGAGGGCATCCGGGACCGAGGTCCAGATGTCGCGCCGGCCGTCACCGTCGAAATCCACCGCGTAAGCTTGATACACCGTCGGCATGAACTGCGTGTGGCCCATGGCGCCGGCCCAGGACCCGGTGAGCGGCTCGGGCGGAGGATGATCCTGCGCCTGGATCTGCAAGGCCGCGATCAGTTCCGAGCGCCAATAGGGCGCGCGCGGCGTCTCGGCACAGGCCAGCGTCGCCAGGGAGCGCAGGACCGGACGGACGATGCCGGGGTTGTCGAGGACGCGGCCGTAGGTCGATTCCACCCCCCAGAACGCCGCGAGGGTGAAGCGGTCGACCCCGTAGCGGGCCTCGATGGCCGCGAAGGTGGCGGCCCAGTCTGCCAGCTTGCGCTGGCCCTCGGCGATGTGCGCCTCGGTGACGGCGGCATCGAGGTAGGACCAGATCGGCGTGACGAATTCCGACTGGTTTCCGGTGGCGGCCGCCACCGCGGGGTCGGGAGCGAGGGTGCGCAGTCGGGCCGCCACGGCCGGGGGGACGCCGCGCGTTTCGGCCTCGGCCGCGATCGCATCCGTGCAGGCGGTATACGCCGGAGGTCGCGTCACGGTCACAGGGGTTTGCCCCGCATCCGGCGCCCCGGCCTCGCCCGACGCGGCACGCGTCGCCAGGACCAGCGAGAGGACCAGCGAGAGGCCCGGCCCGGGGGTCGGCCGAGACGCAGGTCCGGAGCGTTGCCGGCGACACCGCATGCAGGGGTTCCTTCGATGCCGGAGTGGGCCGCCAGGGTAGCGGCGCGGGCCCGGGGGCGGAAGACCGGAACCGGGAGAGATTGACCGGCGCCATCAACCGGCCGTTTCGATTTGGGGCGCTAGGGTCGGACGATCGGTGACGCGCGGATCACCGCCCGGCGACGGATTGGTCCGGGATCGCCGCGATGGTTCGGATTGGTGAAGGGTACCCGAATGCCGAAGGATGCTTGACCGCGATCCGACCCGCCGCGCCAGGAGTCGCCGATGCTGGTCGCCCTGATCCTGTTCTTCGGCGGCCTGGCGGTCGGCCTCGCTGGCAGCATCCGCCTGATCTTCGGGATCTCGGCGGTGGTGCTCGCCCTGTCGGGGCTGGTCTGGCTGGCACGGGGCGAGGTCGGCGTCGTCGGCGCCCTCGTGCTGTTCGCCCATCTCACCGCGCTGCAGGCGGGCTACCTGACGGGCGCCTATCGGCGCTACGGCGACGAGGAGCCGTGAGCCGCTCTGGAGAAGACCTGAGGCTCACCAGAACCAGATCGGCGCCGGGCTGAGCGCAAGGATCGGCACCCACAGCAGCGCGGCGGTGACGCAGGCGATCAGGACCACGGCCAGGGACGGGCGCCGGCCCGATGTGGAACGGCCTGTATTGGAATGGGACATGATCGTTGCGGCCCAGGACAGGAGACGGTTTGTCTTGGTCGAAACTGCAGGGGGTGGGCCGTCCCGCGGGGGAAACCGGCCGAATGCCGGATCGCATCGCCGGACACCGTCACGTAACCAAGCGCGGCGAAGTGATGCCGCCGGTCCGGATCGCAGGCAAAATTGCCGCAATGTGTCTCGACTTCCCGACCGGTTTGTCGCCTTGCTCCGCGCAAGGGGAAGTCATCGTGCCTGCGAGTCCGGCATCCGGAGGCGCAGGGCCAGGGAGTTTTGACATGATCGGACGTGGGTATCGGACGCCGTGGATCGCGGCGGCCTTCACGGCGCTCGTCTGCGCGACGGGTGGGGCGAACGCGGCCCAGTGCGGCAACACCGCCGCCGGCTTCGAGGCCTGGAAGCGGGAATTCTCCGAGGAGGCGCGCGGCCGGGCCAGCGCCGCCAGCCTCGCCACCCTGATGGGCACGTCCTACTCGACGGCGACGATCTCGGCCGATCGCGGCCAGAAGAGCTTCAAGCTCTCGCTCGACCAGTTCCTGGCCAAGCGCGGCGGCAACACCATCGTGTCGCGCGGCCGCGCCCTGAAGGCGCAGAACGCCGCCCTGTTCGCGTCGATCGAGCAGCGCTACGGCGTGCCGCCCGGTCCGCTCCTGGCGATCTGGGGCATGGAGACCGGCTTCGGCGCGGTAAAGGGCAACGTGAACACCCTCTCGGCGGTCGCGACCCTCGCCTACGATTGCCGCCGCTCGGCCTACTTCACCGACCAGCTCTACGCCGCCCTGACCCTGGTCGATCGCGGCGTCCTCAACGCCGGCACCCGGGGCGCGGCCCATGGCGAGGTCGGCCACACCCAGTTCCTGCCCAAGAACGTGCTGAACTACGGCGTCGGCGGCAGCCTCGACAACTCGTCCAACGCCCTGAACTCCACGGCGAACTTCCTCAAGGGCCATGGCTGGCGTGCCGGCGCCGGCTACCAGCCGGGCGAGCCCAACTTCGCCGCGATCCAGGGCTGGAACGCCGCCTCGGTCTACCAGCGCGCCATCGCGCTGCTCGGCCAGCGTATCGACGGAAACTGAGCGCGCGCGCCGGTTCACCCCGCGGGATCGGTCGAGCTGAAGCGACCGGGGACCTGTGCCCTCCCGGGGGCACGGCTCCGGTCGCTTCGAGGCCCCGGCGCATCGCCCGCAAGACGGCTTACAGGCTGACCCATCCAGGCTGACCCATCGTGGATGCAGCCCGCGCCCCCCTCAGCTACCGGATTCACGCAGCTCTGACGGGAAGACCCTCGATCAGAAACAGCGTGATGGCGGTCATCTGCGGGTGGGCCGTGAGGCGCAACCGGGGCTCCCTCTCCTGGAAGGCTCCGGCATTCACACATCGCAGCGCGACGCGGCCCACCTCCCCAGCGGATTTCGGGCCTGCCCGAGATCCGTCGCGCCGTGGGAAGGCGTTGGAGGGTGGGGTGGTTGGGTGCCCCTCAGCCGACTGAGGCCGGCGGAGCCACCCGCACTCTGAACCTCTCCCCACAAGGGGGAGGGGGACCCGCGCAGCCCGCGAGATATGTGCGTGCCGTAGCCGCTGCGCGAGAGGGTGGCGGGGGCCGCCGCCGGCCTCCGGCCGCCCGCTTCAGTGGCCCAGCCCCGCGACGTCGTCGGTGCAGAGCATCAGGTCGCTGGCTCCGGCGACCACGCCGGCGAGGGCGCGGAGATCCTGCGGTTCGCGCGGGCTCGCGGCCACGCGGCCGGCATCGCGCTTGAGGGCGCGGTTGCAGCCGCAGGAGGGCAGGCCGCCGTCGGGCGTGCAGGCATCGTGCTTGCGGCAGGCGGCATCCAGGGCGTCGATCGGCGTGACCTCCATGCCGTCGTTGCCGGGGCCGCAATAATGCCCGTGGATCAGCAGGGTCGGGCGTGGGGTCTGCCGGGGCAGGGGCGCGTCCGGCGGGACGGGCACTCCCGGCCGCTCCAGTCCGCGTCCGCTCGGTCCCGGCTCCTCCGATTGCAAGCCGTTCGATCCGGGATGTTGCGGGACGATCAGGTCCTGTGCGGCGGCGGGGGATGGAGCGAGGGCGAAGGACGGTGCGAAGGACGGGGCAAAACAGGGGGTGAGCGTCAGCGCTCCGAGGAGCAGGGCAAGCGTCAGGGTCCGCATGGCGGGTCTCCGGTCGTCGGATCGGGGGAGGGCGAGCGTCGGATTCGGGCTCGGCGCGATCAGCGGCCGGGCGCGTGGTCAGGCGTCGGGAGCGTGGGGGGGGCGGATGCGCCCGTCAGGCCGGCGTGGCGCCCCGGATACGCGTCTCGGCCCAAATGCGCGTCTCGGCCCGGACCCGGCCGGACGGGATCGCGAATCTGCTCACGCTGGAGCCGGCCGCGTGCGGAAGGATGGTCATGGAAACGGTCTCGCATGTCGGCGGGATGGGTCGGGTGCGCGCAGCCCGCATCCGCCATCCGGTAGTCCCCTCGGACGGGACAACCCTATCGGAACCGCTCCGTTCCATATGTCTGGCACCGAACGCGAGCGAGACCGTCCCGACGCGATCCGGCCCCGCTGTACTCCGGATCTTGCCCCGAGATCTTGCCCCCAGATCTTGCCCCCAGATCAAGCGCTGAATCGGACCGATCGCCGGACCAACCCGGGCCGGATACGAGTCAGCGGGAGCGGACCGAGCCTGTGATCGGGAGCGAAACGGGAAACGCATCCGTTCCCTTTCTCCGGGACGGGCCGCCCCTCAGCAGGCCGCGACGTTGACCGCGAGGCCCCCCAGCGAGGTCTCCTTGTACTTGGCCTGCATGTCGTGGCCGGTCTGGCGCATGGTCTCGATGACCTCGTCGAGGGTGACGCGGTGGATGCCGTCGCCGCGCAGGGCCAGGGAGGCCGCCACCACCGCCTTGTTGGCCCCGAAGGCGTTGCGCTCGATGCAGGGGATCTGCACCAGACCGCCGATGGGGTCGCAGGTCATGCCGAGATGGTGCTCCATCGCGATCTCGGCGGCGTTCTCCACCTGGGCCGCATGGCCGCCGAGGAAGGCCGCCAGCCCCGCCGCCGCCATGGCGGCGGCCGAGCCGACCTCCCCCTGGCAGCCGACCTCGGCGCCCGAGATCGAGGCCCGGGTCTTGATCAGGCCCCCCACCGCCGCCGCGGTGAGCAGGAATTCCCGCGACCGCGCATCCGACCAGTCGGGGCAGAAATCGCGGGCGTAGCGCAGCACCGCCGGGATGATGCCGGCGGCGCCGTTGGTCGGCGCCGTCACCACCCGGCCGCCGGCCGCGTTCTCCTCGTTCACCGCCAGGGCGTAGAGGCTGATCCAATCGACGATCTCGTGGGCGGCGCGGGTGTTGCGCAGGCGCCCCTCCGTCAGGTCGTCGTGCAGGCGCCGGGCTCGCCGGCGCACCTTGAGGCCGCCGGGCAACTCGCCGTCCTGGCGCAGGCCCCGGTCGATGCAGGCGAACATCGCGTCGCGGATGGCATCGAGGCCGGCCTCCACGGCCGCGGGGGTGCGGGCGCCGCATTCGTTGGCGAACTGCACCTCGGCGATGGTGCGGCCCTCGGCGACGCAGAGGGCGAGGAGGCCGGCCGCGCTGGCATAGGGCACGGGGCAGGCCGCCTCCGCATTGGGGGCCGCCTCGGCCTCGGTCACCACGAAGCCGCCGCCGACGGAATAGTATTCCTCGCTGTCGAGGACGGCCCCGTCGCCATCGAGCGCGCAGAAGCGCAGGCCGTTGGTGTGCAGGGGCAGCAGATCGGTGAAATTGAAGGTGAGGTCGGCAACCGGGTCGAAGGCCGCCCCCCCGGGTCCGAGCCGCTTCTCGGCGCCGAGCACCGCCACGTGGCCGGCGACCCCGTCCGGGTCGACGGTGTGGGGCTCGTGATCGAGGAGCCCGAGGAAGATGGCGGTGTCGGTGCCGTGCCCGCGCCCGGTCCAGGCCAGGGAGCCGAAGATCTCGGCCCGGATGCGGGCGAGGCCGGGCAACCCGCGCGTCCGCGTGCGGAACCGGCGCGCCGCCACCATCGGGCCGATGGTGTGGGAGCTCGACGGGCCGATTCCGATCTTGAAGAGGTCGAAGGCGCTGATCATCGGCTCTCGCGGTGCGCTGGGGCCCGACAGCCGGGCACGATCCGCGCCAGCGCGCGCCGCCGGCGGGCCGGTGGGCGGTCACGTCGCAGGGCAGGGCGGGGCAGGGCGGGAACCGCCTGATACACCGCCCGGCGCCGGACGGACAGGCGGGTTGGACATTGGGGGTTGGCGACCGGGGGCGGGCGCCTGGGCCGGTGCGTCGGGGACGGGCACGCTCCCTCTCCGCGGGCTCCTGGATTCACGGCATCTCACCACGACGCGGCCCTGCTTCCCAGCGGATCTCGGGCCTGCCCGCGATCCGTCGAGCCTGTGGGGTGGCGTTGGAGCTGGGGGTGGCCCCGCCAGCCTCCGCCGGATGAGGGTCACCCAACCACCCCCACGCCGAACCTCTCCCCACAAGGGGGGAGCGGGACGCGGTTTGCCTGCGAGATTCTTCCTGCAAGAGTCTGCCTGCAAGATCAGGTGTGTGAATCGAGACGCGCAGAGGCGGGAGGGCAACAGGCGGGAGGGCAACGGGCGGGTGGAATCGGCGCGGTGTGAAACGGGCAGGCGGTCGGGGGCGCAGCCCCCCGACTCACGCGGCCGCGCGGGTCTGCTCGCGTCGATTGGCCGGGCTGGCCAGGAGGTCGGTGATCAGGGCGACGAGCTGGTGGCCGTGATAGGGCGTGCGCAGGCGCAGGGCGCCCGGCTCCAGGGCCTCGCCGTCGAGGCGGCGCGGCGAGCGGACGGTGTAGATCACCCCTACGGTCGGATCGAGGCAGCGGGCCACGCCCGCCAGGGACAATCCGTCCACCGTGTCGCGCACGTCGGCATCGGTCACCAGCACGTCGACCCGGCCCTCGTCCGGCCGGGCGAGCAGCAGGCTCTCGACCTCACCGGCGGTGCGGGCGCCGAGCACGTCGTAGCCCGACATCTCGAGGCAACTCGTGGTGATGGAACGGGTCAGCTCGTCTCCGGCAAGGAGAACCACGAGCGGTCGTCGGGACGCGGCCAGCATGGACGGTGTTCCTGGATGAAAGTCCTGGGTGAACCGAGATCGGAGACTTCGGCGATCCCTTGGAGATGGAGCCAAACGTAAGGGGCGATGAATTAACGCGTGCTTAAACGACCGGTTTCGCGAAGCAATGTCATTTTGAAGGGCAAGCTTACAAGATCGGCAAATTTTCGATATTGCCCACCTTATCAGCATTCAGCTGCCCAGAAAGGCGCCGGAACAAGCAATCCGGCCCCGGCAACTGAATTCGGCATCCCGGCAGCGCCCGCAATCCGGGCATCGTCGGCGCCGGATCAGCCCTGTCCCGCGCCCCGGACCTGCCCGGAAGGCGCGCGCATGACCGGGCCGCAGCGGCGCGCCGGTCCCCGAACGGCCCCACGACACAAACCTTCGGCGCCGGTCGCGTTCGGGGGAACGGGTTTTCGCCGGAGGCCTGAAAAAAGCCGTTTGCTTCCTTTGACGCGGACACGCGTCCGGGCAATTCTAGACGCGGAACAGCAAGCACCAACAAAGACCAAGTCCAGGCCTCGGCGTCACGGAGACGTGAGACAATCATGTCGACGCCTCGTCTTTTGTATTCAATCCGAAAACCTAACCTGCCGGGCCGCCGACCTTGCGCGCCCGCTGAAAACGCATGGATCCGAACATGAGCTTCCAACCGCCGCACCACGACGACAGCGATCCGATCCGCTTCGCCTACTGGGTGCCCAACGTCTCGGGCGGCCTCGTCATCAGCAAGATTCCCCAGCGCACGAGCTGGGACGGCCCCTACAACCGCCGCCTCGCGCAGATCGCCGAGGCCGCCGGGTTCGACTACGCCCTGACGCAGATCCGCTTCACCGCCGGCTACGGCGCCGAGTATCAGCATGAATCCGTCGCCTTCAGCCACGCGCTGCTGGCCGCCACCAGCACGCTGAAGGTCATCGCCGCGCTGCTGCCCGGCCCGTGGAACCCGACGCTGGCCGCCAAGCAGATCGCCACGATCAGCCAGCTTTCGGAGGGCCGCATCGCCGTCAACGTGGTCTCGGGCTGGTTCTCGGGCGAGTTCCGCGCCATCGGCGAACCGTGGCTCGACCACGACGAGCGCTACCGCCGCTCGGAGGAGTTCATCCGCTCCCTGCGGGGGATCTGGACCCAGGACAACTTCACCTTCCGGGGCGATTTCTACCGCTACAGCGACTACACCCTGCGGCCGAAGCCGGCCGACCCGCAGCCGGAGATCTTCCAGGGCGGCTCCTCGCGCGCCGCCCGCGACATGGCCGCCCGCGTCTCCGACTGGTACTTCACCAACGGCAACACGCCGGAGGGCCTGCGGGCCCAGGTCGACGACCTCCAGGCCAAGGCGAAGGCCAACGGGCATGCGGTGAAGGTGGGCGTCAACGCCTTCGTCATCGCGCGCGACACCGAGGAAGAGGCACAGGCCGTCCTGCGGGAGATCATCGACCAGGCCGACCCGGACGCCGTGAAGGCCTTCGGCCACGAGGCGAAGAACGCCGGCAAGGCCTCGCCGGAAGGGGAGGGCAACTGGGCGAAATCGAGCTTAGAGGACCTCGTCCAGTACAATGACGGCTTCAAGACCAACCTGATCGGCACGCCGGACCAGATCGCCGCGCGCATCGTGGCGCTCAAGGATGCCGGGGCCGACCTGGCGCTGCTGGCCTTCCTGCACTTCCAGGAGGACGTGGCCTATTTCGGCGAACATGTGATCCCGCGGGTGCGCGCCCTGGAGGCGGCCCGCCGCGAACGGGCGCGGGCCGCCTGACGCGCGGCCCTCCGCCGAACCGCCCCCGATCCGGAGACACGCCATGACCATCGCCGTCAGCCCGAACATCGCCGCCAGCCAGACATCACGGGAGACCCATCGCTGGCCCACCGGGGCGCCCGGTCCCGAGCGCCCCGCCGCCCCGGCCCACATTGTCCGCGACGACGCCGAGGCGCTGCGGATCGCCCACGCGCTGGCGGAGGGGTTCCGGGCCGGCGCTTCGGAGCGCGACCGCACCGGGCGCCGCCCCCTGGCCGAACTCGACGCGTTCTCGCAGAGCGGCCTGTGGTCGATCAACGTGCCGCGGGCGCAGGGCGGGCCGGGGCTGTCGTACCGGACCGTGGCCCAGGTCATCGCCATCGTGTCGGCGGCCGACCCGTCGATCGGCCAGATCGCCCAGAACCACCTCGGCATCGTGGCGGCGATCGACACGGTGTCGGACGCGGACCAGAAGGCGCTGCTGTTCGGGCTGGTGCTGGCCGGCACCCGCTTCGGCAATGCCTTCTCGGAGATCGGCACGCCGCGGGCCGCCGACTTCAAGACGCATTTCGTCGAGGACGGCGACCACGTCGTGGTCCAGGGCACCAAGTTCTACGCCACCGGCGCGCTGCTGGCCCATCTCGTGCCCATCGTGGCCCTCGATGACGCGGGCCGAGCCTGGTACGCCATCGCCGAACGCAACGCCCCGGGCCTCACGGTGATCGACGACTGGTCGAGCTTCGGCCAGCGCACCACCGCCAGCGGCACGGTGCGGATCGACGGCGTGCGGGTGCCCAAGACCCATCTGGTGCCGGCCTGGAAGGGCTACGCCGCCCCGAGCGCCGACGGGGCCATCTTCCAGATCATCCAGGCGGCCGTGGATGCGGGCATCGCCCGGGCGGCGCTCGCCGAGACCATCGAGTTCGTGCGCACCCGGTCGCGCCCCTGGGTCGACAGCGGCCTGGAGCGGGCCTCCGACGACCCCCACACCATCCGCATCGTCGGCGACCTGACCATCCGGCTGCACGCGGCCGAGGCGCTGCTCGACCGGGCGGGCCTCGCCCTCGACGCCGCCGTGGCGGCACCGCAGGCCGACACGGTGGCGGCGGCGCAGCTGGCGGTGGCGGAGGCCAAGGTGCTCACCACCGAGGTGGCTCTGAGCACGACCAACACCCTGTTCGAGCTCGCCGGCACCCGCTCGACCCTAGCCGAGCACAACCTCGACCGGCACTGGCGCAACGCCCGCACCCACACCCTCCACGACCCCGTGCGCTGGAAATACGCGATCGTCGGCAATCACGCCCTCAACGGCGTGAACCCGCCCTTCCACGCCTGGAGCTGACGCGGGGGAACCGGACGGAGCGCGGCGGCGCCCCCGCCGCGCCGTCGTGCGCCTCGGCAACCCAGGTGCTTTTTGACGCGGGAGAACCGGGCTTCGACGGGGAAAAACGGAGCTTGTGTACGCAATCAGCGTCTGGAGATCGCGCGGGCGTGATCCATGTGCTGTCCATGAACTTCATCCCCCTTCATCGACATCTTCAGGACTGCTCGGCCCCCGACCCGGCGAGGATTCTGGCGGCGGCCCGGGCGGTGGCGGACCGGGCCGGCGAGCGCGCCGACGCCCTCGACCGCGCGGGCGGGTTTCCGGCCGAAGACGTGGCCCACGCATACGAGGCCGGACTGCTGGCGGCGCCGCTGCCGGTGTCCCTCGGCGGCGCCGGCCTCGACGCGCCCGAGCGGGCGCCGGTCCTCGCCGACGTCCTGGCGCGGGTCGGGCGCGGCAGCCTCGCCCTCGGCCGACTCTATGAGGGCCACGTCAACGCCCTGCTGCTGATCCTGCGCTACGCCGACCCGGCGGTGGCCGAGCGCCTCGCAGGCGACGTCCGGGCCGGGCACCTGTTCGGGGTCTGGAACACCCAGCCCCAGACCGGCGGCCTCAGTCTGGAAGACGTGCCGGACGTGGAAGGCTTGCCGGGCGTCGAAGACTTGCAAGGCCTGGAAGGCTTGGAAGCTCCGCAAGGAGCCGAGGCCGGCTGGCGGCTGCGCGGGGTCAAGTCGTTCGCCTCCGGGGCCGGATCGGTCACCCGCCCCCTCGTCACCGCGCGCCGGCCGGACGGGCGCCAGCAGATGCTGGTGGCCAACCTCGTGGCCGGGACCCGGGCCGACCTTTCCGGTTGGCAGGCCCACGGCATGCGCGCCTCCACCTCGGGCATCCTCGACTTCACCGGCCTGCCCGCCGATCCGGGCGGCTTCGTCGGCGGACCGGACGCCTACTTCGCCGAGCCGCACTTCTCCGGCGGGGCCTGGCGCTTCGCCGCGGTGCAGCTCGGCGGCATCGAGGCGGTGTTCGACGCCCTGCGGACCCATCTCCGGGCCACCGGGCGCGGCGGCGACCCGCACCAGGCCGCCCGCCTCGGGGAGGCCGCGATCGCGGTGGAAACGGCGCGCCTGTTCGTGGCCCGGGCGGCGGTGCTGGCCAGCGACCCGGCGGCGGAGCCCGAGCGGGTGATCGCCTACGTCAACCTCACCCGTCTGGCGGTGGAACGGGCCGGGCTCGACGTGCTGGAGCGGGCCCAGCGCTCGGTCGGGCTCTCGGGCTTCCTCAGCCCGCATCCCCTGGAGCGCCTGGCACGGGACCTGGCGACCTACCTGCGCCAGCCCGGGCCGGACCGGGCGCTCACCGCCGCGGCGGCCCATATCCTCGCCGAGGCGCGGCCGGCGGACCTCCTGTGGCGCGATCCCCCCGGGATGCTTGCGCCCGAGGCGCGATCGGCGGGTGTTTGAGGTGCAGCGCGGTCCGCGCATGATGGCGTCCGGACCACCGATTCCCCTCCCGTCCGCTTCAGGCTCGGGGCCGTGCGTCCCATCGGCGAGGCTTTCATGACCGGCTCCATCCCGACACGCGCCACCCGGACATTGCCGGCGGATTATTTCACCGACCTCTACGCCGCCAATCCCGATCCCTGGGACTTCACCACCTCGCCCTACGAGCACGCCAAGTACGCCGCCACCCTGGCGGCGCTCGGCCGGCCGACCTACGCCGAGGCCCTGGAGATCGGCTGCTCGATCGGCGTCATGACCCGGCGCCTCGCCGATCGCTGCGGGCGCCTGCTCGCCCTCGACGTGGCCGAGAGCGCCCTCGACACCGCCCGCGCGCGCTGCGCCGACAGCCCGCAGGTCGACTTCCTGCGGGCGGCGGTGCCGGATGAATGGCCGCCCGGCCGGTTCGACCTCGTGCTGCTGTCGGAGGTGCTGTACTTCTTCACCCCCGAGGACCTGTCCCGGATCGCCCAACATCTCACCGCGTCGCTGAAGCCCGGGGGCGAGGTCGTCCTGGTGCACTGGCTCGGTGAGACGGACTTTCCCCTCAGCGCCGATGCGGCCGTGGAAACCCTGATCGGGCTGACGGCGCCCGGCCTGACGCCCCGCCACCAGAGCCGCACCGAGCGCTACCGCCTCGACGTGCTGCAGGCGCCTCCGGTTTCGGCCCCGCAGGCCCCCGCGTGAGGCGGGCGCCCCCGGCAGAGGCTCCGGACCCGTCCCTGGTCCATCGCCACGCCGCCTGGGTGCGGCTGACCCACTGGCTCAATGCCGCCGCGTTCCTGGCCCTGCTGGTCAGCGGCGTCGCGATCCTGCTCGCCCTGCCGCGCCTGTTCTGGGGCGAGACCGGGGCCAACGGGGCGCCGGCCGCCCTCGACCTGCCGCTGCCGGTCAACCTCGAACAGACGGGCTGGGGCCGCAACCTGCACTTCCTCGCCGCCTGGGTGCTGGTGCTCAACGGGATCGTCTACGGCATCGTCGCCTTCGTGGGCGGCCACTTCGCCCGAGACCTCGTCCCCGACCGGGACCAGCTCGCTCCGCGCCACCTCGCCCGCGAGATCGCCGACCATGTCCGCCTCCGGCCGGCGCGCGGCCGCGAGGCCCTGCGCTACAACGCCCTGCAGAAGTTCGCCTACCTGGCGGTGCTGTTCGGCCTGTTTCCCCTGATGGTGCTCACCGGGCTGACCATGTCGCCGGGCGTCACGGCCGCCTATCCGGAGCTGTTCACCCTGTTCGGCGGCCGGCAATCGGCGCGCACGCTGCATTTCCTCACCGCCTGCCTGCTGGTGGCGTTCCTGGTGGTGCACGTGGCCCAGGTCTTCGTCGGCGGGGCCGGCAACCTGATGCGCTCGATGATCACCGGACGCTTCCGCGTTCCCGGAGACGATTCCCGAGTTCCTTCCCGAGTTCCTTCCCGAATTCCTGCTGCGGAGCCCCCCGATGCGTGACCTCTCGCGCCGCCGCCTCCTCGCCGGTTCGGGCACGCTGCTGGGCGCCGGGCTGCTCGGCGGCTGCGAGGCGCCGGCCCTGTCGCGGCTCGCCACCCCCTACGACTGGAGCAACGGCCTGACCTTCGCGGTCCAGCGCTGGCTCCAGCGCCACCAGCCCCTGGTGCGCGAGTTCGGGCCGGAGGCGATCTCGGCGGTGTTCCCGACCATCAACACCACGGACCCGGACCATTCCGATTACCGGCGCTCCAAGGCCCTCGGATTCACGGATTGGCGGCTCCCGGTCGGCGGCCTCGTCGAGCGCCCGGGCGCGTTCTCCCTCGCCGACCTCCGGGCGATGCCGGCCCGGGCACAGATCACCCTCCACGCCTGCGAGCAGGGCTGGTCGGCCATCGCCAAGTGGACGGGCGTGCCGCTGGCCCACCTGCTCGCCACGGTGGGCCTGAAGCCGGAGGCCCGCTTCATCGTGGTGCGCAGCGTCGATGGCTGGTGGGACAGCTACGACCTGTTCGATGCCCTCCATCCGCAGACTATCCTGGCCTACGGCATGAACGACGCCCCCCTGCCGGTGGCGCACGGCGCCCCGGTCCGCCTGCGGGTGGAACGCCAGCTCGGCTACAAGAGCCTGAAATATCTCAGCGCGATCGAGGCGGTGGACCGGGTCGACGGCCTCGGCCAGGGTCGCGGCAGCATGGTCGCCGAACTCGGATTCCCCTGGTACGCGGGCATCTGAAGCCGAAGAACCTGCCTTCATGGCAGGCATAAGGCTCTGCCTTCATGGCAGGCATTCTGCCCAAGCGCGTTGCATTTTCGGAGCCGGTCTGTCAGTTTTTCGCTGGTATACCAGAGATGCCTACCCGCATCGTCGGCGATGGCCGACCCTGAAGGCGGACGGCGCGAGAATGTGGGGTGTCAGATGTCGCATGGGGTTGGCCCTGAACGCCGGACCGGAATCCCTGTCGGTGGTGTCCCTGCCGGCGTTCCTCTCGGATCATCCCTGAGCGCCCGGGTGTTCCGGCCGATCCTGGCCGGCGCGACCCTGCGCGAGCGGCTGATCGGCTGCCTCGGCGCGCTCATCGGCATCGCCCTCACGGGGCTCGTCAGCGGCTGGATCGTCGGGGAGGGGCCGCACATCCCCCTGATCGTCGCGCCCATGGGCGCGACGGCGGTGCTGCTCTTCGCCGTACCGGCCAGCCCCCTGGCCCAGCCCTGGCCGATCATCGGCGGCAATACGATCTCGGCCCTGATCGGCGTCACGGCCGCGCATTTCATCTCCAACCCGGTCCTGGCCATCGGGGTCGGCGTCTCGCTGGCCATCGCCGTGATGTCGTTCACCCGCTGCCTGCATCCGCCCGGCGGAGCCGCCGCCCTGACCGCCCTGATCGGCGGCCCCGCCATCGCCTCGTCCGGCTTCCTGTTCCCGTTCGTCCCGGTCTGCCTCAACTCCCTCATCCTGGTCGGGCTCGGCATCGCCTTCCATCGGGTCTCGGGGCGGACCTATCCGCACGTCGCACCCGCCACCCCGGTCAACCCGCACGGCACCGCCGACGCGCCCGCCCCGGTGCGGGTGGGCTTCAACGTCCGGGACGTCGACGCGGCGCTGCTGACCCTCAACGAAACCCTCGACATCGACCGCACCGACCTCGACCGTCTGCTGCGGGAGGTCGAGGCCCAGGCCCTGCAGAGGACCCACGGAACCCTGACCTGCGGGGCGGTGATGTCCCGCGACGTGATCACCCTCGGCCTGCACGAATCGCCCGAGCGAGCCCGCGACCTGCTGCTCCGGCACAACATCCGGACGCTGCCGGTGGTGTCGGAATCCGGCCAGCTCGTCGGCACGGTCGGTCTGCGCGAGCTGTCGCTGCGGAGCGAGGGGCGTTCGGGGCAAAATCCCGTGCCGGAGCTGGCGCGGGTGATGTCGGAGGCGCGGACGGCCGAGCCGGACGCGCCGGTGCTCAGCCTGGTCGAGGTCCTCACCAACGGCCATAGCCATGCGGTGGTGGTTACCGCTCCGGACGACCGCATCCTCGGAATCGTCACCCAGACCGACCTGCTCGCGGTCCTGACGCGCCTGGTCTCGGCGAAGGCGTTCGAGGCGCCGGACGTAGCGCCCCGGGGAGCGGCTCTGCAGCCGGCTTCCTGAGCCGGATCCGGGTTCCTGAAGCGGGACCGGCCTTCCGAGCGGGGACGTCTGGCCCGCTTGTTGCACGCCTCGGCTCCCGGCGCGCCGGATGCGCCCGCAGGTCCCGCCGATGCCAGACACGCTGCACGAGACGCCCGTTCTGCTCCACCTGCTGCATGCCGCCCTGATGGTGGCCAGCATGATGCTGACCTGGCAGGTCCACCGCCTCCGCACCGCGTCGCCTGCACGAACGTCGGCCGGGACCAGGGCGCCGGTGGGCCGGTCTTAGGACGGTCCGTCCGAAGAAGGCCGCTCAGGCGTTCAGCCCGCCGGCCTCCACCACGAAGCGCGCGATGGCGTCCGCCCCGTGGCCGTCGCGCAGGGACGAGAACACGTAGGGCCGGGTGCCGCGCATCCGCTTCGTGTCCGATTCCATGATGCCGAGATCGGCGCCGACCAGGGGCGCGAGGTCGGTCTTGTTGACGATCAGAAGATCCGAGCGGGTGATGCCGGGGCCGCCCTTGCGGGGGATCTTCTCGCCGCCCGCCACGTCGATGACGTAGAGGGTCAGGTCGGCGAGTTCCGGCGAGAAGGTCGCCGCGAGGTTGTCGCCGCCCGACTCGATCAGGATCAGGTCGAGCTTCGGGAAACGCCGGCGCATCTCCGCCACCGCCGCGAGATTGATCGAGGCATCCTCGCGAATGGCCGTGTGCGGACAGCCGCCGGTCTCGACGCCCATGATCCGCTCCTCGGGCAGGGCGCCGGCCACGGTGAGGAGGCGGGCATCCTCCTTGGTGTAGATGTCGTTGGTGATGGCGCAGATTTCGTACGTGTCGCGGAAGCGCTTGCACAGTTGCTCCATCAGGGCCGTCTTGCCGGAGCCGACGGGGCCGCCGATGCCGACGCGAAGCGGGCCGTTGAGAGACGTCATCGCACATTCCTCATGCGGGGGGCTCAGGACCGGAAGATCCGGGAATACTGGGTCTCGTGCCGGAACGAGCCGAGGTCGAGATTCAGGGTGGCGCTGCCGAGATCGTCGCGGGTGAGCGCCGGAATGGTGACGGCGAGCGCCGTCACCCGCGGCGTCAGGGCGGCGACGATCCGCGTGCCGGCGCTCTGGCCGATGGGCGCGCAGCGCAGGGCCGCCGAGACCAGGTTCTGCAGGAAGGCGAGGCCGAACCCGGCCAGCACCGGCGCCAGGGCCATGCGGTGGGCGCCGGCCGCGAGCCCGACGGCGACGGGGTAGGCGACCGCGCCGGGCAGGCCCGCGGCGAGGCGATCGAGGCCCGGCGTGCCCCAGGCCGCCACGGTGGCGTCGAGGAAGCTGCGGCCCTGCTGGCTCGTCTCCAGGTGCAGTTCGCGCGAGGGGGCCAGGGCCAGGGCGAGGTCGTTGACCTCGGACAGCCTCGGCGCGTCTCCGGCCGACGCCGCCGCATGGGCTTCGGCCAGGAGGATGAGGTCGTTGCGGCCCGAGCCGTGCTCGAGCACGTCGGCGAGCCAATCCGTCAGCGAGGCCTCGTCGCCGACCTCGCCGCTCTCCACCGCGCCCTCGAGCCCGTGCGAATAGGCGTAGGCCCCCACCGGATAGCCCGGCGACAGCCACGCCATCAGGCGCAGGGCCTCAATCATGAGCGTGCGGATGGTCGTGCAAGTGGTCGTGCAAGTGGTCGTGCGGGTGGTGACCATGATGGTGGGCGTGGTGATGCTGACTTGCGGCCTCGCCCGCATAGGCGCCGCCCTCCGGCCGGAACGGGCGCTGGACCGGTTCGGCGCTGCCGCCCAGTCCACGCACCATCTCGGCGAGCACGTGGTCGAAGCCGATATAGACCGCGTCGGTGCCGATCTCGGCCGGGATATGCCGGTTGCCGATGTGCCAGATCAGGCGCTTGAGGGCGTGATCGTCGGCCGCCCGGATCTCCAGCAGCGGCTCCGGCGCGGCCTCGACCCAGACCAGCCGGCCATCCTGCAGCACCAGGGCGTCGCCGTCGTCGAGGACGGTCGGCTCGGGCAGGTCGAGCAGGAAGGACAGCCCGCCCGCGGCGCGCATCGCCATACGCCGGCGGTGCCGGTCGCCATGGTCGAGGACGATGCGATCGACGATCTCGCCGGACAGGGCATCGCGGCGCTGGACGTGGGTGGCGCGGATCATGGGGCGTGGGACGATACGGTGCAGGTGGTCACGGGATCGGCAGAGTTCATCAGGTGAAGCGAGGCTCGAGAGGGCCGGGATAGAAGCTGTCGTCCAGGATCTGCGCCAGGGTGTAGGGACAGGCCTGCGGAAATGTCTGTTCCGCCAGCCCGGTCTCGCTCGCCGCGCGGACGCGCGCCAGGTGATAGGCCTTGGCCAGGACCCTCTCCGGCCAAGCCCGGAGGCTCGGGCTGACATCGAGAAGACCTTCGATCTGGAGACGCTGCTCGACCATCGAGGCGCGCCAGCCGTATTTCCGATGGTCCGGCTGGAATTCCCATTTCAGCAGGTGCTGGAGCAGCACGGCGAGGCGGTTCCGGATCTCGGATTTTTGGGATCCACCCAAGCTCTCGATTTCCTCGGCAAGATGGTACCAGTCGATGCGGTGCCGGTCGCTGGCTTGCTGGTCGCCGGCTTGCTGGCCACCGGCTTGCCGCCCCCCCGTGCGCAGAAGGGCGGCCTGATCCTGCGTCCACAGGTAGAGGTCGGTCTCGTAGAGGTCGTGCCCCTGGGATGGGCTGAGGGCCGCCTTGGACATGTGGGACTCCGCGCGCGTCGACCGCATCCTACCTCAAAACAGGAAGTAGCGCTGCGCCATCGGCAGCACCTCGGCGGGCTCGCAGACCAGGAGTTCGCCGTCGGCGCGGACGTCGTAGGTCTCGGGGTCGACCTCGATGTGTGGGGTGGCGTCGTTGAGGATCATGCTCTTCTTCGAGATGCCGCCGCGCACGTTCTCGACGGCGACGAGGCGCTTCTGCACCCCCAGCCTCTCGCCCAGGCCATCCTCGATCGCCGCCTTCGACACGAAGGTCAGGGCGGTGGCGAAGGGCACCCGGCCGTAGGCCCCGAACATCGGCCGATAATGCACCGGCTGCGGCGTCGGGATCGAGGCGTTGGGGTCGCCCATCGGGGCGGTGGCGATGGCCCCGCCCTTGATGACGAGATCGGGCTTCACCCCGAAGAAGGCCGGATTCCACAGGACGAGATCGGCGAGCTTGCCCGGCTCCACCGAGCCGATCTGGCCCGAGACGCCGTGCGCGATGGCCGGGTTGATGGTGTACTTGGCCACGTAGCGGCGGGCGCGCAGGTTGTCGTTGCCGGAGGTGTCGCCCGGCAGGGCGCCGCGCTGGCGCTTCATCTTGTCGGCCGTCTGCCAGGTGCGGATGACGACCTCGCCGACCCGGCCCATGGCCTGGCTGTCCGAGGACATCATCGAGAGCGCGCCGATGTCGTGCAGGATGTCCTCGGCCGCGATGGTCTCGCGCCGGATGCGGCTCTCCGCGAAGGCGAGGTCCTCCGGGATGGCCGGGTCGAGGTGGTGGCACACCATCAGCATGTCGAGATGCTCGTCGATGGTGTTCTTCGTGTAGGGCCGCGTCGGGTTGGTCGAGGACGGCAGCACGTTGGCCAGCCCCGCCACCTTGATGATGTCCGGCGCGTGGCCGCCGCCCGCCCCCTCGGTGTGGAAGGCGTGGATGGTCCGCCCCGCGAAGGCCCGGATCGTGTCCTCGACGAAGCCGGATTCGTTGAGCGTGTCGGAGTGGATCATCACCTGCACGTCGTGGAGGTCGGCGACGGTGAGGCAGGTGTCGATGGCCTGGGGCGTGGTCCCCCAATCCTCGTGCAGCTTCAGCGCGCAGGCCCCGGCGCGGACCATCTCCACCAGGCTCTCGGGCCGCGCCGCGTTGCCCTTGCCCGCGAAGGCGAGGTTCATCGGGAAGGCATCCGCCGCCTCGATCATTCGGGCGAGGTGCCACGGCCCGGGGGTGCAGGTGGTGGCGAAGGTGCCGTGCGCCGGCCCGGTGCCACCGCCCAGCATGGTGGTGATGCCGGAGCACAGGGCCTCGTCGATCTGCTGCGGGCAGATGTAGTGGATGTGGCTGTCGAACCCGCCGGCCGTGAGGATCTTGCCCTCGCCGGCGATTACCTCCGTGCCGGGGCCGACGACGATGTCGACGCCGGGCTGGATATCCGGGTTGCCGGCCTTGCCGAGCTTGGCGATCCGGCCCTTCACGATCCCGACGTCGCACTTCACCACGCCCCAATGGTCGAGGACCACCGCGTTGGTGATGACGGTGTCCACCGCCCCGTCCTGGTTGGTGACCTGGGATTGCCCCATGCCGTCGCGAATCACCTTGCCGCCGCCGAACTTCACCTCCTCGCCATAGGTGGTGTGGTCGCGCTCGACCTCGATCACGAGGGACGTGTCGGCGAGCCGGATGCGGTCGCCCGTGGTCGGGCCGAACATGTCGGCATAGGCGGCCCGGGGCAGGGCGGCGCGAGGGGGCATGTTGGCCATGGTGTCAGAGCGCTCCCATCACGTCGCCGCGGAACCCGTACACGGTGCGGTTTCCGCCGAGCGGCACCAGCACGACCTCGCGGGTCACGCCGGGCTCGAAGCGCACCGCCGTGCCGGGGGCGATGTCGAGGCGCTGGCCGCGCGCCGCCTCGCGGTCGAAGGTCAGGCCGGGATTGACCTCGTAGAAGTGGTAGTGCGAGCCGACCTGGATCGGCCGGTCGCCGACATTCGAGACCGTCACCAGGGTCCGGGGCGCACCTTCGTTGAACACGATCTCGCCGGGCAGGGTGGTCACGGTGCCGGGCACCTCCGCCGAGGCCGCGCCCCGGATCGGGTGGTGCACGGTGACGAGCTTAGTCCCGTCCGGGAAGGTCGCCTCGACCTGGATGTCGTGGATCATCTCGGGCACGCCGTCCATGCACTGCTCGGCGGTGAGCACGTGCCCGCCGGCCTGCATCAGCTCCGAGACCGAGCGCCCGTCCCGCGCGCCCTCGACCACAAAGTCGCTGATCAGCGCCACCGCCTCCGGGTAATTCAGCTTCACGCCCCGGCCGAGCCGGTTGCGGGCCACCTGCGCGGCCATGGCGAGGAGGAGCTTGTCCTTTTCGCGAGGGGTCAGGAGCACGGGAGAGACCTCGGGGGTTGGGCGCGGGCCGGTCAGCCGCCGGTGAAGGCAAGGACCGTGCGCGGTGAGGGTTCGGCGCGGCAAGCTCGCCGCAGTCAGCGCGGCGCGCATGGATGCATTCCGGCGCCGCGAGTGCAAGGACCCCGAGCCGGTTGACAGCAGGCGCCTCCCCGGCCGAACAGCGAAGTCGATCCTCACGCCAAGCCAAGGGCCGGCCCCGTGACCTATCCCCGCGACCTCGTCGGCTACGGCCGCACCCCGCCGCATCCGCACTGGCCGGGCAACGCGCGGATCGCGGTGCAGATCGTGCTCAACTACGAGGAGGGGGGCGAGAACTGCATCCTGCACGGGGATGCGGCCTCGGAGGCCTTCCTGTCGGAGCTCGTCGGCGCGCAGCCCTGGCCGGGCCAGCGTCACATGAGCCTCGAATCGCTGTTCGAGTATGGTGCGCGGGCCGGGTTCTGGCGGCTGTGGCGGCTGTTCCGATCGCGCAACATTCCCGTGACGGCGTTCGCCGTCGCCACCGCGCTGGCCCGCCATCCCGACATCGCCGCCGCCATGCGGGAGGCCGATTGGGAGATCGCCTGCCACGGGCTGAAATGGATCGACTACCGCGACTTCACCCGCGCCGAGGAGAAGGCGCACATGGACGAGGCGATCCGCATCCACACCGATCTCACCGGGGCGCGCCCGCGCGGCTGGTACACCGGGCGCTCCTCGCCCCACACCCTCGACCTCGGGATCGAGGCCGGGATGACCTATCTCGCCGATTCGTACGCCGACGACCTGCCGTACTGGATCGCGGAGCCCAGCGGCCGGGGCCTCGTGGTGCCCTACACCCTCGACGCCAACGACATGAAATGCGCGGCGATCCAGGGCTTCAACACCGGCGACCACCTCTTCACCTACCTGCGCGACACCTTCGATGCGCTCTATGAAGAGGGCGAGCACGCGCCCAAGATGATGTCGGTGGGCCTGCATTGCCGGCTCGTCGGCCGGCCGGGGCGGATCGGCGCCCTGGTCCGCTTCCTCGACCATATCGCCGCCCACGACCGGGTCTGGGTCGCCCGCCGCATCGACATCGCCGAGCACTGGATGCGGACGCACCCGCCCGCCTGACGGCGGCGCGCCGGAATAACGCGGGACACGCCGCATCGCCCCTCTTGCCAGCCGCCGCCGCCGCGGGCTTCGATGCGCGCCATGACCGAGACCAGCCCGGACGCCGCCGTCGCCCCCCCACCCGCACGTCGGCGTCGGAAGGACGGCGAGGCGCGCCGCGTGATGATCCTCGATGCAGGGCTTGCCCTGTTTTCGAGCGTTGGGCTGCATGGCGCCAGCGTCGAGGGCATCGCCGAGCGGGCGGGCCTCTCGAAGACCAACCTGCTGTACTACTTTCCCTCGAAGGAGGAGCTTTACATTGCGGTCCTGCGCCGGGTGCTCGCGGTCTGGCTCGATCCGCTCCAGGCCTTCGACGCCGACAGCGAGCCGGCCGAGGCCTTCCGGCACTACATCCGCGCCAAGCTGACCCTGTCGCGCGATGCGCCCCAAGCCTCGCGCCTGTTCTGCCTGGAGATCGTTCAGGGAGCGCCGCTGCTGCGGCCGGAGTTGGAAGGCCCGCTGCGCGACCTCGTCGAGGCCAAGGCCACCGTCATCCGAAGCTGGAGCGCGCAGGGGCGAATCGGCCCGCACGACCCGCATCACCTGATCTTCTCGATCTGGGCGATCACCCAGCACTACGCCGACTTCGCCGTGCAGGTGGATGCCGTCAGCGGGCGCAGCCTCGACGATCCGGCCTTCTTCGAATCGGTCGTCGCCAGCACGCAGGACCTGATTCTGGCCGGGCTCGGCCTGAATCCCGCGCGGTAGCGGGCCGAATCCGCCATCCATCTGGGCAGCGACCGCTCAACCGCTAGGCAAACCGGAGAGACTTTATGCAACCACCGGAAAAGCGCCGAATGGAGTTTGACCATTTGGTCTAAATAGAGTTGGATCGTCGGTGCCGGGGGTGATGTCAGTCTCCCGTCCGGTCTCGACAGGCCCTCGTCTTGCTTTGTCCAGTCCGTGCCTGTTGCGAAGTCTTGTCCTTCAGCCGGGGCTGCCCGGTGCGAGCGAGGTTGCCATGAACGTCGGCGTCTTCATCCCGATCGGAAACAACGGCTGGCTCCTGTCGGAGAACGCGCCGCAGTACAAGCCCAGCTTCGAGCTGAACAAGCAGATCGTGCTCAAGGCCGAGGGCTACGGCTTCGACTTCGCCCTGTCGATGATCAAGCTGCGGGGCTTCGGCGGCAAGACCGAGTTCTGGGACCACAACCTCGAATCCTTCACCCTGATGGCGGGTCTGGCCGCCGTCACCAGCCGGATCAAGCTGTTCGCCACGGCCGCGACCCTGTGCATGCCCCCCGCCATCACGGCCCGGATGGCCGCCACCATCGATTCGATCTCGAACGGGCGCTTCGGCCTCAACCTCGTCACCGGCTGGCAGCGGCCGGAATACGCCCAGATGGGCCTGTGGCCCGGCGACGAATATTTCTCGCGCCGCTACGAGTATCTCTCGGAATACGCGCAGGTTCTGCGCGACCTGTGGGAGACCGGCACCTGTACCCTCAAGGGTGACTTCTTCCAGATGGACGATTGCCGTCTCAGCCCGCGCCCGCAGGCCGAGATGAAGATCATCTGCGCCGGCCAGTCGAGCGCCGGCATGGAGTTCACGGCGAAGTACGCCGACTATAATTTCTGCTTCGGCAAGGGCGTGAACACGCCCACCGCCTTCGCCCCCACGGTGGAGCGGCTGGAATCTGCCAAGGCTGCGACCGGCCGCGACGTCTCCTCCTACGTGCTGTTCATGATCATCGCCGACGAGACCGACGAGGCCGCCCGGGCCACCTGGGAGCATTACAAGGCCGGCGCCGACCAGGAAGCCATCGCCTGGCTCGGGGTGCAGGGCGCCGCCGACACCAAGTCGGGCACCGACACCAACGTGCGCCAGATGGCCGACCCGACCTCGGCGGTGAACATCAACATGGGCACGCTGGTCGGCTCCTACGCCGAGGTGGCGCGCATGCTCGACGAGGTCGCCACCGTGCCGGGCACCGAGGGCGTGCTGCTGGTGTTCGACGACTTCCTCAAGGGGCTCGACGCCTACGGCACCCGCATCCAGCCCTTGATGGCCAGCCGCGCCCATATCGCCGCGGACGCCGAGAGCATGGCGAAGGTGGCGTGATGGACCAGACCGCGAAACCGGCCGGCTACACCGACGCGGCAGGTCGCCAGGGTGCCATCACCCTGGCGGCACGGCCCGAGCCCATCGCCTTCGACGCCGCGGCCACCGCGCTCATCGTCGTCGACATGCAGAACGCCTATACCAGCCCGGGCGGCTACCTCGATCTGGCGGGATTCGACGTCTCGGGCACCGGACCGGTGGTGGCGCAGATCGCCCGCGCGGTGACGACGGCCCGGGCCGCCGGCATCCGAATCGTCTGGTTCCAGAACGGCTGGGACCCCGATTACGTCGAGGCCGGCGGCCCGGGTTCACCGAACTGGCACAAGTCCAACGCCCTCAAGACCATGCGGGCGAAGCCGGCCATGAACGACCGCCTGCTCGCCAAGGGAACCTGGGACTACGCCCTGGTCGACGCCCTCAAGCCGGAGCCCGGCGACATCGTGCTGGGCAAGTCGCGCTACAGCGGCTTCTACAACACCCAGCTCGACAGCCTGCTGCGCGCGGCCGGCATCCGCACCCTGGTCCTCACCGGCATCGCCACCAACGTCTGCGTGGAATCGACCCTGCGCGACGGCTTCTTCCTCGAATATTTCGGCATCGTGCTGGCCGACGCCACCCATCAGGCAGGGCCGGCCGCCCTGCAGGCGGGGGCGCTCGCCAACATCGAGACCTTCTTCGGCTGGGTCTCGGACGTCGCCGCCTTCGAGGCGGCCCTGCGGCCGGACCTCGCGCGCCCGGCGGCGGCGGAATAGGGCCGCCCGCCGCGATTCGCCTGCAAGCTCCATCGACAAAGGCGCCTTCCCCGCCCCAGGAGACCTCCGACCATGCCCAAGACCGTGATCATTCCGCCCGGCACCGGCAAGCCGCTGGCGCCCTACGTGCCCGGTACGCTGGCCGACGGCGTGCTCTACGTCTCGGGCACGCTGCCCCTCGACGCGGAGGCGAACGTCGTCCACGTGGGCGATGCCGCCGCGCAGACCCGGCACGTGCTGGAGACCATCAAGGGCGTGGTCACCGCCGCCGGCGGCACCATGGACGACATCACCTTCAACCACATCTTCCTGAAGGACTGGGCCGATTACGCCGCCATCAACACGGTCTATGCCACGTACTTTCCCGGCGAGAAGCCGGCGCGCTACTGCATCCAGTGCGGTATGGTGAAGCCCGACGCGCTGGTGGAGATCGCCTCGGTCGCGCATGTGGGCAAGGCCTGAGCCCTCATCCTTCGCTGAAGCCTCGTCCTTCGTTCAAGCCTCATCCTGCCCGAGGCATTCCTCCTGACCCATTCTCGTGAGGCATCGATGGCGATCCATCACGCGGTCCAGGGCTCCGGCGCCCGGACGGTCCTGCTCTCCCCGGGGCTCGGCGGCTCGGCCGGCTACTTCGCGCCGCAGATGGACGCGCTGACCGCGCGCTTGCGCGTGATCACCTACGACCATCGCGGCACCGGCCGCTCGGGCGGGCCCCTGGAGCCCGGGCACGACATCGCCGCCATGGCGCGCGACGCCCTCGCCGTGATGGATGCCTGCGGGTCCGAGCGCTGCGACATCGTCGGGCACGCGCTCGGCGGGCTGATCGGCCTCGAACTCGCCCGCACCCATCCGGACCGGGTCGGCCGCCTCGTCGTGATCAACGGCTGGGCCCGGGCGGATTCCGCCACGAGGCGCTGCTTTGCCGCCCGCAAGGTGTTGCTGGCCGAGAGCCCGGAGGCCTATGTCCGGGCGCAGGCCATCTTCCTCTACCCGGCGGCCTGGCTGTCCGAGCACGCGGACCGCGTGGCCGAGGACGAGGCGCACGCCCTGGCGCATTTCCCCGGGCGCGACACGGTGCTGGCTCGGATCGCGGCGCTGGAAGCCTTCGACCTGACGGTGGATCTCCCAGGCATCGCGCACGAGACCCTCGTCATGGCGGCGGAGGACGACGTGCTGGTGCCCTATCTGTGCTCGGAGGCTCTGGCGCGGGGGCTGCCCAACGCGCGCCTCGACCGGGTGCCGAGCGGCGGCCACGCCCACAGCGTGACCCGCGCCGACGCCTTCAACCGGACGCTCGTGGCGTTCCTCGCATCCCAGGAGTGATCCCCATGAGCCAGACGAACCCCAGCGCGGCAGATTTCCCCGGCGCGGCAAACCTGCCCGGCGTCGAGGCCGACGCCTATCGCGGCGCGATGGCGCGCGTGGCCGGCGCCGTCCACCTCATCACGACCGACGGGGACGGGGGCCGGGCCGGCTTCACCGCCTCCGCGGTGTGCAGCGTCAGCGACGGGCCGCCGACGCTGCTGGTCTGCATCAACCGGTCGTCCTCGGCCTATGCGGCGGTGAGCGCCAACGACGTGCTGTGCGTGAACACCCTGGCGGCGGAGCAATCCGGAATCGCCACGGCCTTCGGTGGGCGCACCCCGATGGAGACGCGCTTTGCCGCCGCCACCTGGACCACCCTCGTGACCGGCGCTCCGGTCCTCCCCGGAGCCCTCTCGGCCTTCGATTGCCGCATCGTCGGCCGGCACCCGGTCGGCACCCACGACGTCCTCTATTGCGAGGTGGTGGGCCTGGCCGAGCCCGGCGACGGGCACGGCCTCGTCTACGCCGACCGGCGCTATCACACCGTGCCGCTCAGCCCCGAAGCCCCGCCCGAAGCCCCGCGCGAAGCCGCGGCCTGAACGGCCTCCGTCCTCTGGCGAAGCAGAGACTCCGGCGCATCAAAAACCGCTCCGCTTCCGGAACGACGAAGGCCGGCGCCCCGCCTGGGAACACCGGCCATCCTCAGGATCGGGACCGGGACTTACCAGCGGTCGGCGCGGGGAGCGCGGACCGAACCGGTGGTCAGATCGCCCGTGACGTTCCGCTGAACGATCGTATCGCCGTGGCTCCGGCGCATCGCGTGCAGGTTGTGGGCGGCGGCCCGTCCCTCGAGACCACCCGGAGCCACGGCGGCCGGGATGCCGGCGGGTGCGTTGTAGCTCTGGGCGACGGCGCCCGAGGCGGACAGGCCCAGGGCGATGGCGAGGGTGGCGGAGACGGCAGTGGTGAGACGACGATGGGTCATGGCAGGAATCCTCGATCGGAACGCGTGTCGCAAAGACGCGAGGCGGTGCGCTCCAGTTCCTGCAATCTGTGCGCGTATGGCGCCGAAAACAACACACTCTGCTTGAGGATTGTGCATTAAGGATGAGCAAAGCGGCACGAACTCCAACGCTCATCTCCCGCCGATGCGCTCGAAGTCTTGAAAATTCCTCATTTGCTCCGGGCACTTGATCGAACATCACCGTTTTCTGCGGCATCGCGGCGGATCTGGCATGGTTCTGGACGCCGCGTGCGAATCCGCACCCGGACGGCTGGATTTCTCGACTTCGGCACGCGAAACGCCGGCCCGGCCTGCGGGCGAACCGAGGTCTGAAGCACGGATCGGCGTCCAACAGGAGGCTCGGCTTCGCGGCGGTCAGCCGTCGCGCGCCAGGGTGGCCTCGATCTGGCCGTGCGGCTCGTCGGTGGGCAGGAAGACCTGGCCTCCATGGGCGATGCCGAAGGGCGCCAGGTTCATCGGGATGTAGTGCTTGTTGGGCATCGCGAAGTGGATCTCGGCGATGTCCGGCCGGGCCTCCAGCACCGCCTCGCCCATGCGGTACATGCTGTCCTGCACGCCGGCGCTGTAGGTGGTGGCGAAGACCGTGATCATCGTGTCGAGGATGGCCGCGTTGGCCGCCACCGGGTCGGCCGGCGGCGCGGTCCAGGTCCAGGTCGCGTCCATGCTGGTGGCGCAGATGCGGTCGTGGGTGTCGGGCAGGGTCCGGAAGGCGTCGTCGACGAAGTCGGCCCAGCCGGATTCCGTGGTCTTCATCAGGGTGTAGCCGCGCAGGCCCGATTGCAGCACCGCGCCGGAGCGGTCGGCGACGAGGCGGACGAAGGGCGCGCCGTTGCCGTCGAGGGTGAAGGTGTGGGCGTGCGGCGCCCCCGCGATGGTCCGGCGCAGCCAACGGGTTTCCAGCGCCTCGATGGTGACGGTGGCGACCTGCGCGTAGCGCTCCAGGAACAGGTCGGCGACATGGCCCACGAAGGCCTCGGTCTCCGCCTCGACCTGCTGGGCGGCGGTGATGTTGACGATGTTCTTGATGCTGTCGGTGGCGATCACCTGCCGGTTGTCGCCCGACGTCCAGGCGGCGCCGAAATCGCCCTCCAGCAGCACCGTCAGGGTGAGTTCGCGCACGCTGTGGCGCGCGTCCCCGCGCACCAGCCGGAGCACCCGCACGCGGCCCTTGCCGTATCGTGCCTTCGTCAGCGCCATGGTGCGGGTCCTCTCACGATCGATGGTCTCCCGGACCGGGTCCGGCGGCTCACGCCTCGGCGGCATGGGCGAGGCGGGCGGCCTCGGCCCGGGCGCCGTCCCGGCTGCCGAGACCGTTGAAGAACAGGTTCAGGGCGACCGCCGACAGAGCCGCCAGCAGGATGCCGGATTCCAGCAGCGGATGCAGCACGTCCGGCATCTGCTTGAAGAAGGCCGGCGCTACCAGTGGGATCAGCCCGAACCCGACCGAGACCGCGACAATGAACAGGTTGTTGCGGTTGGCGGCGAAATCGACCGCGCCGAGGATGCGTGTGCCGGTGGCCGCCACCATGCCGAACATCACCAGCCCGGCTCCCCCCAGGACGCAGGGCGGCACCGCCTCCACCAGGGCCGCCAGCTTCGGAACCAGCCCGAGGCCGAGCATCACCACGCCGCCGATCACCGTGACGACGCGCGAGCGCACGCCGGTGACGCCGACGAGGCCGATGTTCTGCGAGAACGAGGTGTACGGGAAGGTGTTGAACACCCCGCCCAGCACCGTGCCGAGGCCGTCGGCGCGCAGGCCCCGGATCAGGCGGGCCTCGTCCACGGTCTCGCCGGTGATCTCGGCCAGGGCCAGGAACATGCCGGTGGATTCGATCATCACCACCACCATGACGAGGCAGAGGGTGAGGCTGGCCACGAGATCGAACTTCGGCACCCCGAAGGCGAAGGGCCGCACCACGTCGAACCACGGCGCCGAGGCCACCCGCGACAGGTCGACGAGGCCGAAGGCGCCCGCGACCCCCATGCCGAACACGATGCCGATGAGCACCGAGGCCGAGGCGACGAAGCCGCGGGTGTAGCGGGTGAGGCCCAGGATGACGAGAAGGACGAACAGCGCGATGCCGAGATAGAGCAGCGCCCCGTAGGCCGGGTTGCCGAGGCCGCCTGCGGCCCAGTTCACGCCCACCCGCATCAGCGAGATGCCGATGACGAGGATCACCGTGCCGGTCACCACCGGGGGAAACAGGGGCAGCAGCCGCCCGACCAGGGGCGCCGCCAGGAGGGCGAACAGGCCCGCGACGATGACCGCCCCGTAGATGCCCGTGAGCCCGAGATCCGGGCTGGTGCCCATGGCGATCATCGGCGTCACCGCCGCGAAGGTCACGCCCATCATCACCGGCATGCGGATGCCGATGCCGGGCAGGCCCCAGCTCTGGATCAGGGTGGCGAGGCCGCAGGCGAACAGGTCGGCGCTGACCAGCATCGCCACCTGCTCGGACGGGAGCTTGAGGGCGCGCCCGACGATGAGCGGCACCGCGACGGCGCCGGCATACATCACCAGCACGTGCTGAAGCCCGAGAAGCAGGAGGGCCAATGGTGGGGCGGTGGGCGCGGAGCGGCCGGCTGGACCGGGCTGGGACGATGCGGGGGTTGAAGAAGAGCCGGATGCGGAAGAGCTGTGATCCACGCGACGGTCCCTCGTCTCGCGCGCGCCCGGGAAGGCCGCGGCAGTCCGGGTCCGCAAGCCACATGCCAGCCCAAGGCCTCGTCCCCCGGAAGGGCGGACCCGTACGACCGGGTGAAATCACGCGGCACCATCCGAGGCCGCGCACCGGTCCGCCGGCCCCGCCCCGTCCGGCACGTCGCCGGCCGGCACGGCGGGAGAGATGCGGAAGGGCGAGATGCTCAAGGCCGGAGAGATGGGCGGCGGATCGGGCAATACCGGCGTCCCCGGTGCATCGCCGGCCGCCGACGGCAACAAGACCCAGGATTCGCGCACGACCCACACGCGGGATCGCTGAACCCTACTCCGCCCGGGGGCGGGGCACCCGCGCCCGGGCGGGCGCCGGATCGCGGCCCGGATCGCGGCCCTGCCTGTCGGGCCGCCTGACGGAAGGTCAGGATTCGCGCGGCACGCTTTGAGTCACGTCGTCCCGGCTCACGTTGTCCCGGCTTCCATCTTGCCGGCTCGCGTCTTGCCGGCTCGCGCCGTCCGTTTTCGGGTCGCCCTTGTGCGAATCGCTTTTGCGAAGTTCGTCGTAGAGGCGCTGGACCTCCTGGATCGTGGCATGGCCCCGGCTCCAGTTGGTCTCGCGGACATTGGTCTCGGTGAAGGCGCTGTGCGAGGTGCCGCCGAAGCCGTTGAACACCGTCTCGACTCCGGCCTGGTGATAGTCGATCCGGTACGAGGGGCTGAACCCCTTGCCTTTCTGTTTGCCGGTCACGCCGATGCGCACCCGGGCGTCGCCGTGCCGCTTCTGGCAGAAGCGCATGTTGCCGAGCAGGCGGCGCAGGTACTCCTCCGGCGCGGCGAGATCGCCCGCGACCTGGAGCAGGGTCGCGTCGGGCGGAAGATGCGTCTTGCGGATCATGGCGCCCTCGTCTCATGGTCCAGCGGACCGAGCGGACTTCGCCCGGCGGGCAGGATCGCGCGCAAGACCACATTTCCGCGGCCCTGGCGAGCGCCACGCGCGCCGGATGGCCCGTTGCCTGCTATGCCGGCCTGCCGAAAGCGGCCCCGAGCAGGAAAGATTCCAATGCCGATTCTCGACGACCTGAACCGGGCTTCGCCCGCGGCGTTCGTCGATGCCCTCGGGGCGGTGTTCGAGCACGCGCCCTGGGTCGCCGAGGCGGCGGCCGGGCAGCGCCCATTTCCCACGGTCACGGCGCTCCTCGCCGCCATGCGAGCCGCGGTGGAGGCCGCCCCCGAGGCGGCGCGCCTCGGCCTGCTGACCGGCCACCCCGAACTCGCGGGCCGCGCCGCCCGCGACGGGCGGATCGCCCCCGATTCGATCGCCGAGCAGGCCTCGGCCGGGCTCGACCGCCTGTCCGAGGCGGAATACGCGCGGTTCGCGGCGCTGAACGCGGCCTACGTGGCGCGCTTCGGGTTTCCCTTCATCCTCTGCATCCGGCGCCACGGCCGCGCCTCGCTCCCGCGCGCCTTTGCGGCGCGTCTCGCCTCCGACGCCGAGACCGAGCGCGCCACCGCCCTGTCGGAGGTGTTCCGCATCGCCGCGATCCGCCTCGGTGCCCTGGTCGAAGGACCGGGCGCCCTGCGCACCACCGGGCGGATCTCGACGCACATCCTCGACACTGCGGCGGGACGGCCGGCGTCGGGCGTGGCGGTGGAACTGCACGAATGGGTCTCCGACACCGAGACCGCCCTCATCGCCCGGGCCGTGACCAACGCGGACGGGCGCACCGACGCGCCCCTCATCGCCGACCGTCCGGTGCCGATCGCCGCCTACGAGCTGCGCTTCCACATCGGCGACCATTTCCGGACGACCCAACCGGGCCTGCCCGAACCGCCCTTCCTCGACATCGTGACGCTGCGCTTCGGCGTCGCCGAGCCGGAGGGGCATTATCACGTGCCGCTGGTGGCGAGCCCGTGGAGCTACCAGACCTATCGGGGCAGTTGAGCCACGGACTCCTGAGCCCCGGACTTCTGAGCATTGGACTTCTGAGCACCCGAATCCTTCGCTCTTTGGGATGCGCTGTCCCGACGCGGAGCGCCCGCGCTTCCCCATCCAGTCGATCCGTTGCCGAGCGAAGCAGCCATCATCGATCCAGCCTGATCCGCGCAAGATATCGACCAGCACCATCCTGAAGACCGCCGGCACGCGTGCGCAGACGTCGAGATGTGCGGAACAAGCCTCGGTGATGTCGGGCCGGTCCGGCACGTCCTTTGCCAGGACCATCCTCGATCATGCGGGCGCCGGGCTCGCGGGAGGACGTGATGTGCCGCAGCTGTTCCTGAAGCGTAGGTTTGCAAGCGTTGGAATGCTCGGGCGGAGCCTCGCGGCCGCGCTCGTCACGGCCGGCCTGTTCATGCTGACGCCGGCGCCCCGGGCCCAGGGCACCCTGATCGCTCCCGGCGGCCAGTCCCGGGTCACGGCCCCCGGCGGCCTGCGCGGACGCGCGGCCCTCCGACACCGGGCGATCCGGCACCGGGCAGCCCGGCACCGGGCACCCCGGCACAAACGTCACCGCTGAGCCCGCTTCCGCCGAAGCCGCGCCGAACGCCGACCTTTCCGAAAGCCCGACGCGACATCGCGCGACGCTCTCCGCCTCCTTGCGAATTCTGGAGCCTGCCATGATCCAGCCCACCCCGATCCGTTTGATCACCGTCCTCACCCTGTCGCTCGGCCTCGCCGGGGCGGCCCTGGCCCAGGGCGCCGGCGCGCCGGCCGGCATGGATGCCGCCACCGCGCCGGGCGGCACCGAGGGCCGGGCAGGCCCCCGCAACGAGGCCGAGGCGATCCGCAGCGGCGACGCGATCCCGGTCCCGCCCCGGGCCGGCGGCATTGCGGCCGAGTCGATACCTGCCGAGTCGATGCCTGCCGAGTCGATACCTGCCGAGTCGATGCCCACACGCGGAGCGAACGTCCCGCCGCCGCGTCCCTGATCGGCCGGTCGAGCCTCCAGATCAGCCCGCAAAGACGCCGATCAGTTCGGCCGCCACCAGGGCGGCGATGACGGCCGGGCGCTTGTCGCGCACCGGCCTGCCGCCGATCGGGCAGACGAGGCGGTCGAGGGCGGCCGCGTCGAGCCCCATCGCCCGGAAGGCGCTGAGGAAGGTCGCCCGCTTGGTGGCCGATCCGATCAGGCCGAGATACGCGAAGCTGTTGGCCTCCAGCAGGCTGGCGCAGATCAGGCTGTCGAGGGCGTGGCTGTGGGTGAGCACCACGTGCGCGGCCCCCGGCGGCGCGGCCTCGGCCACGGCACTGGCCGAGCCGACCTCCCGGAGGATGCGGGCGCCCTCGACGCGGGCGATCTCTCCGGGCCGGTCGTCGATGATCCGGGTGCGGAACGGCAGCGGGTCGAGGGCCAGCGCCAGGGCGCGCCCGACATGGCCGGCGCCGTAGATCAGCACCCACGGCGCCCGCGCCGCTCCCTCGGCCTCCCGGGCGTTGAGGCTCGCGCACGTCTCGGCCCCGGCCCGGACGATCGTCAGGGTGACGTGCCCGCCGCAGCATTGTCCGGTCTCCGGCCCGAGCGGCATCGGCAGGGTGGCCTCCCGCTCGCCCGCCGCCAGGAGTTGCCGGGCCCGGGCGATGCCCGCCCATTCGTAGGTGCCGCCCCCGATGGTGCCGACGACCCGGCCGGGCATCACCAGCATGGCGGTGCCGGCGGCGCGCGGCGTCGAGCCCCGCGCCTCCGACAGGGTAACGAGGGCCGCCGGCTCGCCCGCCGCGAGGGCGCCCGCCAGGGTTTCCGACAGCGCCTCCGACGGGTCGAGGCTCACGGCTGCGCGGTTCGCGGATGGTCCGCCAGGGCCCGCATCCGCTCGACGGCGTCGAGGACGCGTTCGGGCGTCGCCGGGGCGTCGAGGCGGGGGCAGTGCCGGTGCCCGGCGACGCTCGCCACCGCGTCCGACAGGGCGTGCAGCCCGGCGATGCCGAGCATCAGCGGCGGCTCGCCCACCGCCTTCGAGCGGTAGATCGTCGCCTCGCGATTCGCGTTCTCGTAGAGGGCCACGTTGAAGATGCGCGGGCGGTCGCCGCAGGCCGGGATCTTGTAGGTGGACGGCGCATGGGTGCGTAAGGCGCCCTTGCCGTCCCACCACAATTCCTCGGTGGTGAGCCAGCCCAGCCCCTGGATGAAGCCGCCCTCGATCTGGCCCCGGTCCACCGCCGGGTTCAGGGAGCGGCCGCAATCGTGCAGGATGTCGGCCCGCTCGATCCGGTATTCGCCGGTCAGCGTGTCCACCGCCGCCTGCACGCAGGCCGCGCCGTAGGCGAAATAGTAGAACGGGTGGCCCCGGCCGGCATCGCGGTCCCAGTGGATGGTCGGGGTCTTGTAGAAGCCCGTGGCCGAGAGCTGGACGCGGGCGAGGTAGGCCTTGTGGATCAGCTCGGCCCAGGCGATCTCCTGGTTGCCGACCCGGACCCGGTTGGGCAGGAACAGCACCGTCTCGGGCGCGACACTCCAGGCCTCGGCCGCGAAGGCGACGAGGCGGTCCTTCAGGGTCTGGGCGGCCGCGCGGGCCGCCATGCCGTTGAGATCCGCCCCCGACGAGGCGGCGGTGGCCGAGGTGTTGGGCACCTTGCCGGTCGTGGTCGCGGTGATGCGGACCCGGTCGGCATCGATCTGGAATTCCTCCGCCACCACCTGCGCGACCTTGACGTAGAGCCCCTGGCCCATCTCGGTGCCGCCGTGGTTCAGGCCGACCGAACCGTCGTTGTAGATGTGCACCAGGGCGCCGGCTTGGTTGTAGGCGGTCGAGGTGAAGGAGATGCCGAACTTCACCGGCGTCAGGGCGATGCCGCGCTTGATCACCGGGCTCGCTTCATTTGCCGCATGCAGGGCCGCGCGGCGCCCAGCATACTCACAATCCACTTCCAGTTTGGCCACCAAATCCCGGATGCAATTGTCGGAAATGGTCTGGTGGTAGGGCGTGATGTTGTCGGTCTCGGTGCCGTAGAAATTGCGCTTGCGCACCTCCAACGGGTCGAAGCCGCAGGCATAGGCCACCTCCTCGATCACCCGCTCGGCCGCCACCATGCCCTGCGGGCCGCCGAAGCCCCGGAAGGCGGTGTTGGACTGGGTGTGGGTGCGGTAGGGCCGCGAGGTCAGGTGCACCGCCGGGTAGTGATAGCAATTGTCGGCGTGGAACAGGGCGCGGTCGGTGACCGGCCCCGACAGGTCGGCGGCCCAGCCGCAGCGGGCGGCGAGCTGCATGTCGACCGCCAGGATCTTGCCCGCGGCATCGTGGCCGACGAGGTAATCGACCTCGAAATCGTGGCGCTTGCCGGTGATGATCATGTCGTCGTCGCGGTCGGGCCGGATCTTGGCGGCGCGTCCGGTCGTCTTGGCCACCAGGGCCGCCACGCAGGCGAACAGGTTCGACTGGCTCTCCTTGCCGCCGAAGCCGCCGCCCATCCGGCGGATCTCGGCCGTCACCGCGGAATTGACCGTGCCCAGCACCTTGGCGACCAGGGCCTGGGCCTCCGAGGGGTGCTGGGTCGAGGTGTAGACCGTGACCTCGTCGTCCTCGCCCGGAATGGCCAGCGCGATCTGGCCCTCGAGGTAGAAGTGCTCCTGGCCACCGATGGCCATCCGGCCCCGGACGATGCCGGGAGCCTCCGCCAGCACCGCGTCGGAATCGCCGCGCGTCAGGGTCATGGGCGGCCAGACCAGCGTGCCGTCCGCCCGGGCCTCCCGGTAGGTCAGGACGGGTGCGCGGTCTTCGTAGGCGATGACGGCGTGGCGGGCGGCGCGGCGGGCCGCATCGCGGGTCAGGGCCGCCACCGCGAAGATCGGCTGGCCGACATACGACACCGTGTCCTCGGCCAGCATCGGCTCGTCGTTCCGGTGCGAGGACGAGATGTCGTTGACGCCCGGGACGTCGGCGGCGGTGAACACCGCGACCACGCCCTCGGCGCTGCGCACGGGGTCGAGATCCACCGAGACCAGGCGGGCATGGGCGCGTTCGCTCAGGCCCAGGCAGACATGCAGCAGGCCGGCCGGCTCAGCCATGTCGTCGATGTAGATCGCCGAACCGCCGACGTGGCGGGCGGCGCTGTCGTGGATGCGCGGCGTGTGGGCGCCGCCCGCGATCCGGTCGTCCGCCTTCGGGGCAGGGGGTGTGCGATCAAGCATGAGCCAGTGCTCCCACCCTCGCCAAGCGGGTTTCCGGCGCCTCCGGGGCGCTCTCGTGGATCAGGCGCTCGATCAGGTTGCCGGCGACCTTGAGGCGGTAGGCAGCCGAAGCCCGCATGTCGGTGAGCGGGGTGAAGTCCTGCGCGAGTGCGGCCTTGAAGGCCGGGATCACGGCGGCGTCGAGGGCTTGCCCCACCAGCGCGGCCTCGGCCTGGACGGCCCGCTTCGGGGTGCCGGCCATGCCGCCATAGGCGATGCAGGCTTCCTCGATCGTGCCGCCGTCGAGCGTCAGCCGGAAGGCGCCGAGGACGGCCGAAATATCCTCGTCGAAGCGCTTCGAAATCTTGTAGGCTCGGAAGATCGCCTTCGGGCCGAGTCTCGGCACCCGCACCCCGGCGACGAACTCGCCCGGGCGCAGGTCCTGCCGGCCATAGGCGACGAAGAAATCCGCGAGGGGAATCTCGCGCTCGGTCCCCCGGCCGATGAGATGGAGGCCTGCCCCGAGGGCGATCAGGGCTGGCGCCGCGTCGCCGATGGGGGAGCCGTTGGCGATGTTGCCGCCGAGGGTGCCGGCATTGCGGGTCTGGGCGGCACCGTGGCGGCGGAAGAGTTCGCCGAGATCCGGATGCAGTCCGGCGAGATGCGTGCCGGCCTCGGCGAGGCTCACGCCGGCTCCGAGATACAGGTGATCGGGCGCCTCGCCCACGACGCGCAGGCTTCGCACCCGCCCGAGCCAGATCACCGGGTCGAGCACGCGCAGGCCCTTGGTCACCCAGAGGGCGACATCGGTGGCGCCGGCCACGATCGTCGCCTGGGGGTGCTCGGCCATGAGATCGACGAGCGCCTGGATGGTGGCCGGGGCGAAGAAGCGGCCCTTCGGCCCGGAGACCGCCACGGTCTCGTCGTCGCGCACGGCCAGCAGCCGGGCGAGGGTGGCGTCGTGGGCGGCGTCGAAGGCATCCGCTTCCGGCAGGGCCAGCGCCCGCTCGGCCGCGCGCACGATCGGGGCATAGCCGGTACAGCGGCAGAGATTGCCCGCGAGGGCATCGTCGATGGGGCTCGCGGAGGTCCAGACTTCCCCGGCCGCGGCGGGCCAATCCTTGGTCATGGCGAACAGCGACATCACGAAGCCCGGCGTGCAGAAGCCGCATTGCGAGCCGTGCTCCTCCACCATCAGGCGCTGGACCGGATGGAGCGTGCCGTCGCTCCCACGCAGGTGCTCCACGGTGAGGAGCTGGCAGCCGTCGAGCATACCCAGGAAGGTGATGCAGGCATCGACCGTGCGGTAGCGCAGCCGCTCGGCGCCGGGCGGCCCCTCGGGGCGCACCACCACCACCGTGCAGGCCCCGCAATCGCCCTCGTTGCAGCCCTCCTTGGTGCCGATCAGCCGCTCGGGGCCGCGCAGCCAGTCGAGCACCGTCAGGGTCGGATCGCAGGCCTCGATCGTGCGCGCCTCATGGCCGAGGAGGAAGCGGATCGCGTGTCTCATGCGGCCTCTCGTGTTCGAACGCCGGTTCCTCGCTCCCCCACGGGTCGGTTCGCGACGGCCCTAGCGCGGCAGCGTGTCGGCGATGCCCTTCACGTACCAGTTCATGCCGAGGATCATCGGGTCGGGGGCGTTCTCGCCGGCCTTCACCGCCTCGGTGCCGTCCTGCTTGAAGACGGGGCCGTGGAAGGGCAGGAGCGTGCCGTTCGCGATCGCCGTCTTGGTGGCCTCGGCCTGGGCCTTCACGTCGTCGGGCATGTTGGCGAAGGGCGCCAGCACGACCATACCGTCCTTGATGCCGCCCCAGGTGTCGTGGCTCTTCCAGGTGCCGTCCAGGACGGCCTTGGCCTCGCCGATGACGTAGCTGTCCCAGTCGTCGACGATCGAGGTGAGCTGGGCCTTCGGGGCGAAACGCATCTGGTCCGAGGATTGTCCGAAGGCGAGCTTGCCCTGCTTCTCGGCCTCCTGCAACGGCGCAGCGGAATCGGTGTGCTGCGACAGGATGTCGGCGCCCTGGGCCAGCAGCGCCTTGGCGGCCTCGGCCTCCTTGCCCGGGTCGAACCAGGTGTTGACCCAGACGATCTTGATCTTGATGTCGGGGTTCACCGACTGGGCGCCGAGCATGAAGGCGTTGATGCCGCTCACCACCTCGGGGATCGGGAACGAGGCGATGTAGCCCAGCGTGCCCGTCTTCGAGAGGCGCCCGGCGATCACCCCGCAGACGTAGCGGCCCTCGTAGAAGCGGGCCGAGTAGGTCGAGACGTTGGGCGCGCGCTTGTAGCCGGTGGCGTGCTCGAACTTCACCTTGGGGAACTTCTTGGCGACCTTCAGGGTCGGCTCCATGAAGCCGAACGAGGTGGTGAAGACCAGGCCGTAGCCGGAGCGGGCGAAGCTCTCGATGGACCGCTCGCTGTCGGCCTCCGGCACGTTCTCGAGGAAGCTGGTCTCGACCTTGTCGCCCAGCGCGGCGGCGAGGGCCTTGCGGCTCTGGTCGTGCTGGTACGAGTAGCCGTAATCGGCCACCGGCCCGACATAGACGAAGCCGACCTTCAGCTTCTCGCCGGGCTTCTTCTCCTGCGCGTGCGCGTCCGGGGCCTGCGCGGCCCCGAATCCGAGGGCGAGAACGGCCACCAGGGCACCCTGCACGATCCGCATCGTTCCGATATCCTTCCAGAATGCACGTCTACCGGTGCGGGGTGAAGACGCGGCCGAGGGCCGCCGGGGCGAGGGAGCCGCCCTGGCGCCTGCCGAGGGAGAGCAAGACCAGGGCCAGGATGGTGGCGAGGTAGGGCAGGGCGGAGAGGAGTTGCCCCGGCAGGCCGAGGCCGGCCGCCTGGGCATTGAGCTGGAGCACCGTGGCGCCGCCGAACAGCAGGGCGCCGGCCACCGCCCGGAGCGGATTCCAGGAGGCGAAGACCACGAGGGCCAGGGCGATCCAGCCGCGCCCGGCCGTCATCGCGGGCGCCCAGAACGAGGTGTAGGACAGCGACAGGTAGGCCCCGGCCAGCCCCGCGCAGGCCCCGCCGAACAGCACCGCGAGGACGCGCACCTTGCGGACCTGCAGGCCCAGCGCGTGGGTGGCGGTGTGGTCGTCGCCGATGGCCCGCAGGATCAGGCCGGCGCGGGTGCGCCACAGGAACCACCACACCCCGGCCGCCAGCGCGAAGGCGAAGTAGACGAAGCCGTCCTGCCCGAAGAGCAGGCCGCCGAGGCCGGGCAGATCGGTAAGACCCGGCACGGACAGGTGCGGCGCCGGATCGCGCTTGAGGCCGACATAGGAGGCGCCGACGAGGCCCGAGAGCCCGAGCCCCAGGATCGTCATGGCGAGGCCGGAGGCGACCTGATTGGCGCTCAGCACCACCGTGAGAAGTCCGAACAGGGCCGAGAGGGCGAGGCCCGCCCCGGCCCCCGCCAGCGCGCCGAGCAGCGTCGAGCCGGTCTCCACCGCCACCGCGAAACCGGCGGCGGCGCCCAGCACCATCATGCCCTCGACGCCGAGGTTGAGCACGCCCGCGCGCTCGGCGACGAGTTCGCCGAGCGCCGCGATCATCAGCGGGGTGGCGGCGGCCACGATGGTGATGAGCACCATCTGGACGATATCGAGGCTGACGCCGTGGATGGTCATGCGGTCGCTCCCGGCACGAGGCGGACCCGGTAGCGCGACAGGGCGTCGGCCCCGAGCACCAGGGCGAGCAGCAGGCCCTGGAAGGCCCGCGTCAGGTCGAGGGGGAGCTTCAGGTCGATCTGCGCGCCCTCGCCCCCGATGGTGGTGAGGGCGATGACCAGGGCCGCCACCAGGATACCCATCGGGGACAGCCGCCCGAGGAACGCCACGATGATGGCGGTGAAGCCGTAGCCCGGCGAGATCGACGGCTGGAGTTGGCCGATCCGGCCCGCCACCTCGCAGATTCCGGCCAGTCCCGCGGCGCCCCCGGAGACGGCGAAGACCGCGAGCGTCAGGCGCCCGTCGCTGAAGCCGGCGAAGCGCGCCGCGCGCGGGCTCGCCCCCACCACCCGCACGGTGAAGCCGAACAGGGTGCGGCCGAGAACCAGGGTGGCGAGGACCACCACCGCCAGCGCGATGGCGACGCCGGCATGGAGGGTGCCGCCCTCCATCAGGTAGGGCAGGCGGGCGGCGTCATCGAAGGTGACGCTCTGGGGAAAGTTGAAGCCGGCCGGATCGCGCAGCGGGCCGCGCGCCATGTAGTCGAGCAGCAGTTCGGCCACGTAGACCAGCATCAGGCTGGTGAGGATCTCGGAGACGCCGAGGCGCACCTTGAGGAGGGCCGGGATCAGCCCGTAGAGCATGCCGGCCCCCGTGCCGACGAGGAGCATCAGGGGCAGCACCCAGAGGGGATCGCCGGGCGATCCGTGGCTGGCGACGCCGATCCAGCCGCCGAACAGACCGCCGACGACGAACTGTCCCTCGGCCCCGATATTCCAGATATTGGCGCGGTAGCAGAAGGCCAGGCCGGTGGCGATGAGGGCGAGCGGCGCGGCCTTGACGGCCACCTCCTGCAGCGACCAGACCTCGCTCAAGGGCGCCACGAAGTAGGTGACGAAGGCGGCGGCCGGCGAGCGGCCCATGACGGCCACCACGAGCCCGCCCACCACCAGCGCGGCCAGGAAGGCCAGGATGGGCGAGAGCGCGTCCATCAGGGCCGACCGGTTGGTGCGCGGGGTCAGGTCAATGCGCATGGGCCGGCTCCCGGGCGTGATCCGGCGCGCCCGCCACCGGACCCTCGGCGGCTTCCGCGGGGTTCGCCCCGCCCATGCGCAGCCCCAGGGCCTCGCGGGTGGTCTCGGCGGCCGGCACCGGCGACGACAGGGTGCCGTCATGCAGCACGGCGATGCGGCCGGCGATCTCGAACAATTCGTCGAGGTCCTGGCTGATCACCAGCACGGCGGCGCCGCGGGAAGCGAGATCGAGGAGCGCCTGCCGGATATGGGCGGCCGCGAGGGCGTCGACGCCCCAGGTCGGCTGGTTGACCACGAGGATGCCGGGCTCGGCCAGGATCTCGCGCCCCATCAGGTATTTCTGCAGGTTGCCGCCCGACAGCGTTCCGGCGGCGGGATCGGGTCCCGCCTTGCGCACGTCGAAGGCCGCGATCACGTCCCGGGCCAGGGCCTTGGCGGCGGCGCGGCGCAGGACTCCGAAGCGGCTCAGGCCTGCGGTGGCGTGGCGCGACAGGATCGCGTTGTCGGACAGGCTCAAGGTCGGGGCCGCGCCGTGGCCGTTGCGCTCCTCCGGCACGAAACCGGCGCCGCCGCGCCGCCGGGCGGTGATGCCGAGGCGCCCCGAAGCGACGCCGTCGAACCGCACCATGCCGGCCTCCGGCGCCAGGGTCTCGCCCGAGAGGGCATCGAACAGCTCCGCCTGCCCGTTGCCGGCGATCCCCGCGAGGCCGACGATCTCGCCGCCGCGCACGCTCAGGGAGACGCCGTCGAGGGCGGTGCCGTGCAGGCCGGGGGCGGGGAGGGTGAGTCCGGACAGGACCAGGCGCTCCGGCCCGGTCGCCACGCCGGAAGGTGGCTTCACCTCACGCACTTGGACACCCACCATCATGGCGGCGAGGGACCGGGCAGTCTCGGCGCGGGGGTCGCAGGCCCACACCACCCGGCCGCCGCGCAGGATGGTGGCACGCGCGCACAGCCGGCGCACCTCGTCGAGGCGGTGCGAGATGTAGAGCAGCGCCCGGCCCTCGTCGCGCAGGCGTTCCAGCACGGTGAACAGCAATTCGGCCTCGCCCGGGGTCAGCACCGAGGTCGGCTCGTCGAGGATCACGAGCTTGGGGTTCTGCAGCAGGCAGCGGATGATCTCGATGCGCTGGCGCTCGCCGGCCGAGAGCGACCAGACCGGCCGGTCGGGGTCGAGGTGCAGGCCGTAGGTCGACCCGACCTCCGCGATCCGGGCCTTCAGGGTCCGGCCGCTCAGGCCCTTGGGCATCACCAGCGCGATGTTCTCGGCGACCGTCAGGTTCTCGCAGAGCGAAAAGTGCTGGAACACCATGCCGATGCCCAGCGCGCGGGCGGCCTCCGGATGGGCGAGGCGCACGACGTCGCCCCGATGGGTCACCACCCCCTCGGTGGGCTCCAGGAGCCCGTACAGGATCTTCATCAGGGTCGACTTGCCGGCGCCGTTCTCGCCGAGCAGGGCGTGGATCTCGCCGGCCCGGATCTCGAGATCGATGCCGTCATTGGCCGTGAAGGCGCCGAAGCGCTTGACGATGCCATAGGCGCCGAAGAGGGGTGTCGGCCCCTCCGTGCGGACAGGGGGGACGACGGGGACCACGCTAGAGCGCTCCGAACAGCGCGTGGGCGAGGCGGGTATGGGCCTCGCGCAACTGGCCGGTCTCGATCCCGAGGGGCTGGCCGTCGATGACCCGCCAGGAGCCTGCCACCATCACCCGGTCGGCCCGGTGGGCGCCGCACAGTACCAGGGCCGCGAGGGGATCGTGCGCGCCGGAAAAGCGCAGCTCGTCGAGGGTGAACAGGGCCAGATCCGCCTCGCAGCCCTCCGCGATCCGGCCGATGTCGCTGCGCCCGAGGCAGGCGGCGGAGCCCTCGGTCGCCCAGCGCAGGGCGTCGAGATGGGTGACGGCCTCGGCGCCGTAGGTCAGGCGATTGATCATCAGGGCGTGGCGCACGCCCTCCATCAGGTTCGAACTGTCGTTGGAGGCCGAGCCGTCGACCCCGAGGCCGACGGGCGAGCCGGCCGCCTCCAATTCGCAGGTCCGGCACTGGCCCGAGGCCAGGGTCATGTTCGAGGTCGGGCAGTGGCACACGCCGACGCCGGCCGCACCGAGGCGCTTCACCTCCGCGTCGTTGAAGTGGATGCCGTGGGCGAGCCAGGTGCGCGGCCCCATCCAGCCCACCTCCTCGAGGTAGTCCACCGGGCGCTGGCCGAACATCGCGACGCAGTAGCGGTCCTCGTCCAGCGTCTCGCCGAGATGGGTGTGCAGGCGGCAATCGTGGGCGTCCGCCAGGGCCGCGCTCTCGCGCATCAGCCGCTTCGTCACGTTAAAGGGCGAGCACGGGGCCAGCCCGATCTGCACCATCGCGCCCGGCTTGGGGTCGTGGAACAGGCGCAGCACCCGCTCGCTATCGGCCAGGATGGTGTCGTCGTCCTGCGTCAGGCATTCGGGCGGCAGGCCGCCGTCGCGCACCGACAAGCTCATCGAACCGCGGGTGACGAAGGCCCGGATACCGAGGGGGCCGGCCTCCTCGACCTGGATGTCGACGGAGGATTCGAGGCCCTTGGGGAACAGGTAATGGTGGTCGCCGGCCGTGGTGCAGCCGGAGAGCAGCAGCTCGGTGTAAGCGAGCCGGGTGGCCAGCCGGAACGCCTCGGGGGTGATCCTGTCCCAGACCGTGTAGAGCGCTTTCAGCCACGGGAAGAGCGGCTTGTTGATCGCCACCGGGTGGGCGCGGGTGAGCGTCTGGAAGAAGTGGTGGTGGGTGTTGATGAGGCCGGGCACGACCACGTGGCGGCTGGCGTCGAAGGTCTCGTGGACGGGCGCGGCGGGCGTGCCGCCTGCGGGCACGCGCTCGACGATGCGGGTACCTGCGACGACGAGGCCACCGCCGGAATCCGGCGCCAGGATCGCCAGCGGGTTGCGGATCCAGACTCGTCGCGTCGCGGGGGTTTCGACCATGCTGATCCGGTGTTCCCTCGGTGCGGACCGGCCCTCACCCTGGCCCGCCCGGAAATCGGGAGGCCGGACGGCGGTCCGGCCTCGTCGTTCAGGTCATGGTCTGCAGACCTCGCCTGCAGACCATCGATCAAGGTGCCTGTCCTGTGAGAAGGCGCCTGCCGTTGGAGCCTACCCTTAGAACACGTGGAAGGAGACGCCGGCCAGGAAGCTCTTCTCTTCGGTCCCCTTGAAGTTGGCGCGCTCGACGTTGCCGAATTTGTTGAGCCAGTATTGGAAGCCGATGAAGACGTCGACCCGGTTCGGCTGGTTGTAGATCAGCTTGCCGACGTCGAGGACCAGGTTGGTCCGCGACAGGAATTCGAGGCCCGTCTTCGGGTTGGAGGCGAAGGCGGACGGATCGCTCACGCCACGCCCCTTGGGCAGGACGATGTTGTTGAAGCCCGCGATGCTGAGCGGCAGGCCCGTGAAGGCCAGCGGGAAGCTGTAGACGATTTCGAATTCCGGGACCGTGTTGAAGCTGGTATCCCGGTTCGGGGCGACGTTGAAGCCGTTGCGATTCCACTCCTTGTAGGCATGGACCGAGGCGCTGAGGAAGCCGGCCGGGACGTCGAACGCAAAGTTCAGGCCGCCGACCACGTCGCGCTTCTTGGAGCCGAAGGCGTCGTTCTGCGCATTGGCATCGAAGCCGAAGGCGAGCGACACATCCTTGATGATGCCGGGCACCATGAAGGCCTTCGTCCCCGTCAGGGCGTTCAGGCTCAAGGTTCCGCGATAGAGGCCGTAGGCCTCGGTGTTCCCGTATTCGAAGTAGGTCGGCACGCCGAAACCATCGGTGGTGCCCGCCGGGAACTGCGACCCCGACTTCAGGATGTCGAGGGTGAAGAAGTTGGTGCCGTAGGCCCAGGCATCCGCATGCGAGAGGTTGAGGATGTGCTTGGGCGCGTCCTGGTTGCGGAAGCTGCCGTCGGACCGCTGGACCTGGGCGCCGGGACTGGCAGCCGGGAACTGGTAGCGGTAGCTGATCTGCGTATCGGAGAACAGGAAGAACCCGGACGGCACCACCACGGGTGCGATCGGCGCCTTCTCCTTGGTGAGGTCTGCGGCCAGGGCCGGCACCAGGGCGGCGAGGCTCAGCGTGGCAGCCAGCAGCGGTCGTGTGAATGTCGTGATCATCGATAACGTCCCCCTCGGATTTAAGCATCCGTTGGGGCAAATGACCGCAACCGATGTGCCATCCGGCCGGTCCGTCCACGCAACCAGGCGGGGTGATACAAAAATGCAACAATCCTGGCGCGCTCCCCTACGGAAACGGACCTGCGCCATCCCACACACCGGGCCGCTCGCGACCCGGAAACGCCGCGCGCCAAATGATAGTCGGACCAGATGGTCTAATTTCTAGCCAGGGTTGCATCATTGGTAGGCATCGGAGCGTCCACGGCTCGAGCGTCCATGGCCTCGTGGCACGCGCCCCGGACCGTCCGTTCCGCGGCTTTCCGGGCGGCTGGCGATGGCGCCGGGTCGCGTGGACTGCCCCCCCGCGTGTCCCGGCGGACAGGTCCCGTCACGCTGGGCGCGCCGAGGGGCGGACAAGCGCGGCGCAACCTGCACGGCAAGGATGCAGCGCCGCGCATCATTTGGGCGTGTCTCCGGCAGAGCTTCGATCCATGATCACCGGAGATTCGAGATTGGGGCCGGACGTCGCCCCTCCCGGATCGAGACTCCTCCGGCCCGGTGCCCCGATCATGCGTCCCGTCATCGCGGCCGAACCTGCCCCTGCCTCCTTCGATCCGGCGACCACCGCGCTGGTGATCATCGACATGCAGCGGGACTTCCTGGAGCCCGGCGGCTTCGGCGAGACCCTCGGCAACGACGTGAGCCTGCTGCAGACGGCGGTGCCGCCGATCCGGTCGGTGCTGGCCGCCGCACGAAACGCCGGCCTCCTCATCGTGCATACGCGCGAGGGCCATAAGCCCGACCTCTCCGATGCGCCGCCGGCCAAGCTGGAACGAGGGACGCCCACCGCGCGCATCGGCGCGCCGGGTCCGATGGGCCGCATCCTGATCCGCGGCGAGCCGGGTCACGGCATCGTGCCCGAACTGGCGCCGATCCGGGGCGAGGTGGTCATCGACAAGCCCGGGAAGGGCGCCTTCTACGCCACCGATCTCGGGGCCGTCCTGTCGGCCCGCCGGATCGCGACCCTGCTGGTCTGCGGGGTCACCACCGAGGTCTGCGTGCACACCACCATCCGCGAGGGCAACGACCGCGGCTATCGCTGCATCGCGATCGGCGATGGCTGCGCCTCCTACTGCCCTGAATTCCACCGAGTCGGCCTCGCGATGATCGCCGCCCAGGGCGGCATCTTCGGCTGGGTCACGTCCTCGGGTGCGGTGGTCGAAGCCCTCGCCGGTGCGCGCTAGGCGCGGGCGCAGCCCCGATCTCACGACGCGACCGGATCATCGCCCCGGCACGCGGGCGCGGCATACCAGCAGGAAGGACCTCGATCATGGCGGCGGGCGCGGACGGAACGGGGCCAGCGACATCCGGTATCGGGCGACGCCACGGGCCGAGCCTGTGGGTGCCGGGGGATTGGAACGCCTTCTTCGGCTTCGGCACCAACATCCTGGTCAACCTCCTGGTGCTCACCGGCCTGCTGCGCTTCGTGCTGGGCATGCCCGACGCCATCACGTTCGGGCGCATCCTGCCGGCCATCGGACTGATGCTCTGCCTCTCGACTGCCTATTACGGCTGGCTCGCCTATCGGCTAGCCGCGGCGACTGGGCGCAACGACGTCTGCGCGCTGCCCTCCGGCATCAGCGTGCCGCACATGTTCATCGTGGTCTTCGTGATCATGCTGCCGATCAAGCTCGCCACCGGCGATCCGGTGAAAGCCTGGGAGGCGGGGCTCGCCTGGGTCTTCATCCAGAGCTTCATCCTGATGATCGGCGGCTTTGCCGCCCCGGCAATCCGCCGGATCACCCCGCGGGCGGCGCTGCTCGGCACGCTCGCCGGCGTCTCCGTCACCTTCATCGCCATGCGCCCGGCGCTCGAACTCATCACCACGCCGGTGATCGGCGTGGTGGCCTTCGCCATCATCCTGCTCGCCTGGTTCGGGGGCCTGCGCTATCCCGGCCGCCTGCCGGCGGGCCTCGTTGCCATCCTGTTCGGGATGGGAATCGCCTGGGGCGCCAAGCTGTTCGGCCTCGACATCGGCGGGGTGAGCGGCCCCGGCCTCGCGGCGGCGCTCCACGGCATCGGCTTCTCGGTGCCGTTGCCGGCTCTCGGCCACGTCTTCTCGGGCTTCGACTTCATCGGGATCATCCTGGTCACCGCGATCCCGTTCGGCATCTACGACCTCGTGGAGGCCATGGACAACGTCGAGAGCGCCGAGGTGGCGGGCGACCCCTATCCCACCACCCGCGTGCTCACGGCCGACGGCGTCGTCAGCCTGATCGGCTGCCTGATGGGCAACCCCTTCATCAACGCGGTCTATATCGGCCATCCGGGCTGGAAGGCGATGGGCGGGCGGATCGGCTATTCCTTCGCCACCGGAGCGGTGATCCTGCTGCTGTGCTGGCTCAACCTGGTCTCGCTGCTGTCCAGCCTCGTGCCCGTGGTCGCGATCGCCCCGATCCTGCTCTACATCGGCATGCTGATCGGCGCGCAGGCCTTCCAGGAGACGCCGCATTCCCATGCGCCGGCCATCGTGCTCGCCTTCGCGCCCCATCTGGCGGCCTGGGCCAAGACCCTGATCGACGGGGCGCTGGGTGCGGCCGGCACCAGTGCCGCCGCGGTGGGCCTCGACAAACTCGGGCAGGCCGGCGTGCTCTATGCCGGCCTCGGCATCCTCGGCGAAGGCGCGATTCTGGGCGGGCTCGTCCTCGGGGCCATCACGGTGTTCATCATCGAGCGGGCCTTCGCCAAAGCGGCGGCCTTCGCCCTGGCGGGGGCGGTCCTCACCTTCTTCGGCTTCATGCACGGAGCGGCGGTCGGCGTGGCGGTGACGCCCGGCCTGGCGCTTGCTTACGCGATGGTGGCGGCCTTGCTCTACGCCGCGTCCCGCTCCCTGGCGGCCGCGCCGTCGACCCCGCCTGCGACTCACGCCGCCGCGGCGGCAGAATAGATCCCCGTCCGCGCGGCGTCCCGGCGGCACGAAAAAACATCACTGGGAGAAAGCTCATGTCAGAGCGCAACGAACCGCCGACCGGCGGCCTCGATGCCTACATCGAAGCGGCGGCCGGGCTGCTCGCCATTCCTCTCGATCCGACCTGGATCGGCGCCATCGGCAGCAACCTCGCGGTCCTGCGCGCGGCCGCGGCCCATGTGGCCGAATTCCCCCTGGCCGACGCGGTGGACGCCGCCCCGGTCTACGAGGCATGAGCCGCATGGAGGGTGTGGAGCAGGCCCGCGATCCGGGCACCATGACGGCCGAGGCGCTGGCGGGCGCATTTCGCGACGGCACGCTGAGCGCGCGCACCATCGTGGCGGCCTGCCTGGCGCGGATCGCGCGCGTCGACGGCGCGGTCAATGCCTTCACGGATGTGCTGCCCGAACGCGCCGCGGCCCGCGCCGAGGCCCTGGACGCGGCTCGTGCCAGCGGTGAACCCCTCGGGCCGCTCGCGGGCGTGCCCTTCGCGGTCAAGAACCTGTTCGACATCGCCGGCCTGCCGACACGGGCGGGATCGACGATCAACCGCGCACGGGCGCCCGCGTCGCGCGACGCCGCCCTGATCCGCCGCATGGAGGCGGCCGGCGCCATCCTGGTCGGCGGCCTCAACATGGGCGAATACGCCTACGACTTCACGGGCGAGAACGTGCATGACGGGTCGACCCGCAACCCGCACGCCCTCGGCCACATGTCCGGGGGCTCGTCCGGCGGGTCCGGCGGCGCCATCGGGGCGGGGCTGGTGCCGATCGCCCTCGGCTCGGACACCAACGGATCGATCCGGGTGCCCTCGGCCTTCTGCGGCTGTTTCGGCCTCAAGCCCACTTACGGCCGCCTGACCCGGGCCGGCAGCTTTCCCTTCGTGGGCAGCCTCGACCATCTCGGGCCTATGGCCCGCAGCGTCAGGGATCTCGCCATCAGCTACGACGCGATGCAGGGGCCGGACCCGGACGACCCGGTCGCCACCACGCGGCCGGCCGAGTTCACCGCCTCCCGCCTCGCAGACGGCCTCGGCACCCTGCGCGTCGCGGTGGCGGGCGGCTACTTCGCGCGCGGCGGCGATGCCGAGGCGTTCGAGGCGGTGGCGACCGTCGCCCGGGCGCTGGATGCGACGCGCGAGATCGAGATTCCGCAAGCGGCCCGCGCCCGGGCGGCGGCCTACCTCATCACCGCCGCCGAGGGGGCCGCCCTCCATCTCGACCGCCTGCGGACGCGGGGCCAGGATTTCGACCCGGCAGTGCGCGACCGCCTGATCGCCGGGGCGATGATCCCGGCCCCGATGGTCGAACGTGCCCAGCGCTTCCGCCGCTGGTACCGGGCGGCGGTGCTCGACCTGTTCCGCGAGGTCGACGTCATCCTGGCACCCGCCACGCCGTGCCGCGCCCCCCGCTCGGGCCAGACCACCTTCGTGCTCGACAGGGTGACCCTGCCGGTGCGGGCCAATATCGGGGTGTTCACCCAGCCGATCTCGTTCATCGGCCTGCCGGTGGTGGCGGTGCCGGTGCGCCTCGACGCGGGCCTGCCGCTCGGCGTCCAGGTCATCGCCGCCCCCTGGCGCGAGGACGTCGCCCTGCGGATCGCGTACCACCTCGAGCGGGCGGGCGTCGCCCGGGCCCCCGTGGCGAACCTGTGAGCGGAACCCCGATGATCATCGACGATCCGGCCGTGAAGGCCGAGGTGGAAGCCGCCTTCGCGGCCTACGAGGCGGCACTGGTGGGCAACGACGTCCCGACGCTGGAGGCGCTGTTCCACGACGATCCCCGCACCATCCGGTATGGCGGGGCCGAGAACCTCTACGGCATGGAGGCGATCCGGGCCTTCCGCCGGGCGCGCTCTTCCGAGGGCCTCGCCCGCGACCTCCGGGACACCGTGATCACCACCTACGGCGCCGATACGGGGATCGCCATGACGCTGTTCACCCGGTCAAGCGCTCCCGGGCGCATCGGACGCCAGAGCCAAACCTGGATCCGCTTCCCCGGCGGCTGGAAGGTGGTCGCGGCCCATGTGAGCGTCATCGAGAGCTGACCGGGCGGCGTAGCCCTCAGCTGTCCAGCGCCTTCGACAGCCGGCGCACGCGGCCGCCGCGCTTCTCGTAGGCGAAGAGCGAAGCGAGGGTGCGGTCGTCCGGCGCGATCTCTTCGATCGCGCGCTCATCGCCCGAATGTGCCTCGCCCGAGTGTGCCTCACCGGAGTGTGCCTCACCCGAATGCGCCGCGATTCCATTAGCCGGGGGAGCGTCGTCGGCCGCGACGTCGGGCACCGAGGGATGCGCTGGGGACAGGCGCAGGGTGGCGTGTTGAACCACCGCGCGGTCGCGCTCGATTTGCGCGGCCATGTCGGCCGCCACCCGGATCAGTGCCGTGGCGCCATCCCGGAACCGGAGTTCCACGGACAGGCTCGGGCCCTCGCCCCCGAGCACGTCCAGGCCGACGCCCACGAGGGAGGCGGCCAGACCCAAGGGATTCGGCAAGGGACCGGTCGCCGCCAAGGCCTCGCGCAGGCCGCGGGCGATGCCGCTGCGCCGGGGCGCCGGGCGCTCCGGAGTCGGCAGGACCAGCGCCTCCAGATCCTCGACGCCGCGCAGGCTTCCATCCGGAAGCCGAAAGAGGCCGAGTTCGTAGGAGGCCGAACCGATGCCGCAGGATCCGGCGGTGACCTGAATCTCCATCGTCGCTCCTTATCCATCCGGGCGATCCTCCGGGGGAGGGGACGTCCGTGAGATCGAACCTTGGTTCCCGTGTCGCGACATCCTGTGTCGGAAACAGGGCCACCTTCTGCGGCGCGGTTCGGGGGCGGTCGATCCCGACTTGAATCCCGGATTGCATTCGGACGAAAAATCGCCTCGGGCCTTGACGGTCACCGGTGGAACCCCGCCTAGAACGCGTGCCATTCTGATGTCGCGGTTCTTTTCCGTTCGACGCCCCTGCTGAGGATCCGGGTATGCGCGTGATCGAGACGACCATTCCTGCGGTGCGGCGCGTGGTGCCGACGCGCTTTGGCGATGCGCGGGGCTGGTTCTCGGAGACCTACCGGGCGGACATCCTGGCCGCGAGCGGCATCGACGACGTCTTCATCCAGGACAACCAATCCTTCTCCNGGCGATGCGCGGGGCTGGTTCTCGGAGACCTACCGGGCGGACATCCTGGCCGCGAGCGGCATCGACGACGTCTTCATCCAGGACAACCAATCCTTCTCCGCCCCGCAGGGCACCGTGCGCGGCCTGCACTTCCAGCGCCCTCCGATGGCCCAGGCCAAGCTGATCCGCGTGCTGGCCGGCGCCATCCTGGAYGTGGCCGTCGACCTGCGGCGCGCCTCGCCCACCTACGGCCGCCACGTGGCCGTGCGGCTCGATGCGRAGGGCGGCGAGCAGCTCTACATCCCGGTCGGCTTCGGGCACGGCTTCTGCACCCTGGAGCCCGACACCATGGTGGCCTACAAGGTCGCCGGCGGGGTCTACAGCCCCGAGCACGACGGCGCCCTGCTCTGGAACGATCCGGCGCTGGGCATCGACTGGCCGGTGACGGACGCCGACGCGCAGCTCTCRGCCAAGGACCGGATCGCCCCACGGCTGGCCGATCTTCCGCCGCTTTTCTGAAGCCTGTACAGGGGGGGCGCGGCCGGAGACGACAGCGCCGCACCGCCCGATCGTCCGCCCGTCCCGAYTTCACGAGAGACCGTTCATCCCATGCGCATCCTGGTAACCGGCGGCTGCGGCTTCATCGGATCGGCCCTGGTGCTGCACCTGGTGCAGGATCTCGGACACGAGGTGGYCACCCTGGAYGCGCTGACCTACGCGGCCAATCCGATCTCGCTCCAGCCCCTGGCCRACGATCCCCGCCACCGCCTGGTGGAAGCCGACATCTGCGACCCGAAGGCGGTCCACGCCCTCTAYGCSGAYTTCCGGCCCGAGGCCGTGATGCATCTGGCCGCCGAGAGCCACGTCGACCGTTCGATCACCGATCCGGGCGCCTTCATCCGCACCAACGTGGTCGGCACCCAGGTGATGCTCGACGGCGCCCGCAGCCATTGGGACGGGCTYTCGGGCACGGCCAGGGCRGGGTTCCGCTTCCTCCACGTCTCCACCGACGAGGTCTACGGCTCGCTGCCGCCGGACGGCTTCTTCACCGAAGACAGCCGCTACGATCCGCGCTCGCCCTACTCGGCCTCCAAGGCCGCCTCCGACCACCTGGCCCGCGCCTGGCACGARACCTACGGCCTGCCGGTGCTGGTGACCAACTGCTCGAACAATTACGGCCCGCGCCACTTCCCCGAGAAGCTCATYCCCCTGATGATCCTCAACGCGCTCGAGGGCAAGCCGCTGCCGGTCTACGGCGACGGCCTCAACGAGCGCGACTGGATCCATGTCGAGGACCATGCCCGCGGCCTCGTGGCCGTGCTCGAGAAGGGGCGGCTCGGCGAGACCTACCTGCTCGGCGGGCGCTCGGTGCGCAACAACYTGGCCGTGGTCAAGGCGCTGTGCGCCGCCTTCGACCGCCTGCGCCCGGAGCACGCGCCCCACGACCGCCTCATCACCTCCGTCACCGATCGGCCCGGCCACGACCGGCGCTACGCCATCGACCCGTCCAAGGCCGAGGCCGAGGTGGGGTGGCACCCGACCAAGGACTTCGARCAGGCGCTGGAGGAGACCGTRCGCTGGTATCTGGCCAACGAGTCCTGGTGGCGCCCGATCCGCGCGGGGCGCTACACCGGCGAGCGCCTCGGCCTCGGCGCGAGCGCATCGCCCGCCGGGCACGGGTGAGCCCGGCAGATGCCTGACCCGGTGAACATGCCTGACCCSGTGAACATGCCTGRATCCATGAACATCCTGATCCTCGGCGGCGCCGGCCAGGTCGGCACCGAACTGCAGGCGTCCGGCCTCTGGGACCCGAGCGTGCGCCTGTACGCCCCGAGCCGCACCGAACTCGACGTCACCGACGCGGCTGCGATCGAGGCCGCCCTGGCGCAGCGCCCCTACGCGGCGGTGGTCAACACGGCCGCCTACACCGCCGTCGACCGGGCCGAGAGCGAGATCGCCGCGGCCTGGGYCMTSAACGCGGTGGCGCCGGCGCTCCTGGCCGCCGCCACCGCCCGGGCCGGCATCCCGCTCGTCCACGTCTCCACCGACTACGTCTTCGACGGCTCCGGCACCGGCGCCTATCCCTCGGACGCGGCCGTGAACCCGCAGAGCGTCTACGGRGCCAGCAAGGCGGCSGGCGAGATCGCCGTGCGGGCGGCCAATCCGCGCCACGCCATCATCCGCACCGCCTGGGTGGTGAGCCCGCACCGGGGCAACTTCGTCAAGACGATGCTGCGCCTCGCCGCCGAGCGCGAGCGCCTGAGCGTGGTCGACGACCAGCACGGCTGCCCGACCAGCGCGGGCGACCTCGCCGCGGGGCTCGCGGTGGTCGCCCAGGCGCTGGCCACCGATCCGGCCGCGCCCACGGGCACGCATCACTACGTCAATGCCGGGGCCACGACCTGGTGTGGCTTTGCYCGCGCCATCATCGCCGGCAACGCCCGGCGCGGCGGGCGCTCCGTGCCGGTGGATGCGATCCCGACCTCCGCCTTCCCGACCCCGGCGCGGCGCCCGGCCAACTCGGTGCTCTCGACGGCGAGCCTGACGGCCGCCTACGGCCTGACGCCGCGRCCCTGGGCCGAGGCCGTCGACGCCATCCTCGACCGACTGGTCGGCCCTGAACGGACACAGACGGAGACGCGGGCATGAAGGGGATCGTTCTGGCCGGCGGCACGGGCACGCGCCTGCACCCGGCCACCCTGTCGATCAACAAGCAGCTGCTGCCGGTCTACGACAAGCCGATGATCTACTATCCGGTCTCCGTGCTGATGCTGGCCGGCATCCGCGAGATCCTGATCATCTCCTCGCCCGAGCATCTCGACAACTACAAGCGCCTGTTCGGCACCGGCGAGCAGTTCGGCCTGTCCTTCAGCTACGCGGTCCAGCCCCGGCCGGAAGGACTGGCCCAGGCCTTCCTCATCGGGCGCGCSTTCRTCGGCGACGACAGCGTCGCCCTGGTGCTGGGCGACAAYCTGTTCTTCGGCTCGGGCATGACCGAGTTGCTGCGCAGCGCCCGCGCCCGGACGACCGGCGCCACGGTGTTCGCCTACCATGTCGACAATCCGGCGGCYTACGGCGTCGTCACCCTCGACACGGAGGGGCGTCCCCTGCGGCTCGTGGAGAAGCCGACGGASCCCGAGAGCCCCTGGGCGGTGACGGGRCTGTACTTCTACGACAACCAGGTGCTCGACATCGCCGCCGCCGTGAAGCCCTCGGCGCGCGGCGAACTCGAGATCACCAGCATCAACGAGGCCTATCTCGAGCGGGGCCAGCTCCACGTGGAGCGGATGAGCCGCGGCTATGCCTGGCTCGATACCGGCACGCATGACAGCCTGCTGGARGCGGCCGAGTTCGTGCGYACCCTGCAGCACCGCCAGGGCCTCCAGGTGGCCTGCCTGGAGGAGATCGCCTACCTGCAGGGCTTCATCGGCAAGGACCAGCTCATCGCCCGCGGCAACCTGTTCTCCAAGACCGCCTACGGCCAGAACCTGCTCAAGCTCGCCAAGGAAGATCAGGCCTCCCTCCTGGCACGGTGAG
>NZ_LMNL01000003.1:94489-128980 GCF_001422985.1 Methylobacterium sp. Leaf117 | reverse complement strand
GGATAGTTGTTGAGCTGGATGTGGTCGATCCCGGACACGAAATCGGTGACCACGTCATGCCCGGTGCCCTTGGTCAGCACGAAGCCGTCGGCGCCGCCACCGCCCGTCATCACGTCGTTGCCGAGGCCTCCGTCGAAGGTCTGGGCGTCCGCGTTGCCGACGATGAGGTTAGCGGTCGCATTGCCGAAACCGGTCCCCACACCCTGAAAGTTCAGGTTCTCGAGGTTATCGCCCAGCGTGTAGCGCCCGCCATAAACCGTGACGGTGTCGGTGCCCTCACCGGCATTCTCGACGATCTTCGTGTTCGCAGCGGCGATAATGTAGGCGTCATCGCCTGCCCCGCCGACGAACGTGACATCGCTGGCTGTGCTGCGGAACGCATTGTTGCCGGCAGTCCCCATATAGGTCGTACCCTTGACCGAGCCAAAGGTGGCCGCCGTTGTCCGTGGGCCGCTCTCCGGCATCGGGTTGCCGGCATAATCAAGGGTTGCCAATGCGGTGTTCCTCAGAGGCTGGGAAGTGCGGTTAGCCTGTCGTTAACAGGGCTTCCCCTCAGTTTCCACCATAACGTCGTGGGCTCACGAATAGTTTCGCAATTCCCAGGCCTAAGTAGTAAATTTGGCGGCTTGTTGCTGGGTGCGGCTAAATTGTGGCGGCGTCGCTGCGAGAGCTACTCAATGCCTGGGCTACTGCCCTCATCAATTGCAGCGATTCTTCAAATGCTTGGCCCGAGCTGGGCTCGGGAGCATTTTCGTCTCGAACTGTGTCAACGTGGCGCAACCGGGTCAGTCGGTCTTGCGGAGGGATGAGCCCGACGCCTCGGCGTTCCCGTTGGTCAGAGATCGAACGAACCCCCTATGGGGATCCTCCCCAGGCTTTCTCCAAGCGTCCCTGCCGCCCGAAGACCAGTGCCCTGACGCAGCCACACCCGGACACGAAGAAAGTCGAGCCGCGGCAGAACCGCGACCGATTCTAAACAAAAGTGACCTTACCCAGCCCTGAGACAAACCATCTAAGTCGCCGCCATCAAATTCGCGACCTTTTGTACATAGTTATCGAGACTGCAGTGCTTCACGACCCAATCACGATTGCGAGAGCCATCTTGGCGCGCCGGGTCGTGGGCGATGGCTAAGGCTTTCGAGACAGCCTGCGCGAGGTCCGTCGGCTGGTGCGGCTTCACGAGCAGCGTCGGATCGATGCCATCGAGATAGCCGTCCAAACCCGCCGTTGCGCTGACCACGACGACTTTCCCGCACGCCATGGCTTCGACGAGGCCGGTGACGCCCGCGGCGTAATCAACTTCGTTGAGCGGAACCGCGATCACGTCAGCATCCTGGTAGCTTTTGAGCAGATCCGAGAAGGACACCCGCGGCATCAGCCTGATCCGATCCTGTGCTGATGGATCGACGGTGCCCTGATGCGTTCCATAAAATCCATGGGCGAAGAGTTTGAGATCGGCATCGACGGTTTTCATCGCCCGAACCAGGGTTGGATAGTCACGATTTTCTGCACCGCACGCCATCACGACCTTTGCGCCTGGCGAGGTCGCGCGCGCGAGGTCGCGCGGATGAAAAAACCGATCATCCACCCAGTTGTGAACCGTGAGGACCTTCTCGGGCGGCACGTTGCCTTCCTCGATGAGAAGACGTCGCTGCTTCTCGCTCACCACAATGAAGACACCAAACATTTTGTGACCGATAAGCCTAAGTATTTTTGCTTTTTTCGGGGTCATTGCATGGAAAACACAATACAATTTTCCCTGCCATCCTCTCAATCGCAGCAGTATTGCCGCAACGATCCCGATATCCTCGCCCGTCACATAGCACCGATCGATTGAGCCAGCCTGTATGACGAAGTTCACGACTGATCCAATGACTGGCTTTCGTCCAAACAATCGCCCGAACAAAGCACTCCGCTCCGACCGGGCCGTAGCAAACGAAAAAACCTTCGCGTCTATCCTGCGCGCAACGGTAATGAATTCTGTGCGAGGGCCGTCCTCTGCTTCAAAGCCGCGAATTTCATCAGCGTAGCGACCTTTACCAAGCAAGACTGCACTGCGCATGAAAAAACCTTGATTTGCGGGATGGCACGCAGGCGGTTGGCCGCGAGCCCCAAGAAGCATCACCCATATGTCGCAAAGGACTGCAACACAACGGCAAAAGCAGATGCAAGTTTTCGCGCTTCTGGGAAATGAACTCAGATGGCGGAATCTCCCTTCCAAAGCTTCCCTTATTTGCGATCTCGCTCACAGACGGAAAATATAGTTTCTGCCAAATCTGAGTATCTCAGGCAGCGCGTCGGCTTTCTTGAAAATCTGACGGCGGCGTGCAGCGCGGTCTCGGCACTCTGACGCCAGACAAGCGAAGATGACGATCCGTTGCCCGATTGCGGCGCCGGACGGCCTCGCGCTGCGGCGGATATCGAGCTTCACTCCACGGCATTCCGTCGGCGATCCTCCGGGGCGGAACCTGCCAGACATCCCGGCCCGTCGGATGGCAGGCGTGCGGAATGATGCCGTCGAACGAGAACCGGGGTCGAAAACGATTGGCGCGCGATCCGTCCGAGGCTTGCGTGTCAAACAAGAGATGCAGTCCGATCCGGCGACGTAAAATGAACGCGTTTCGGATGGCACCGTTTGAGGAGGCGCCCGGCTTTCCATAGAAGCTGGCGTTTGCACTCTTACCGAAAGCGCCGGCGCGCCGATTGCGAGTAAAAACATCATGAGCAGTCTGAAATTTGGGACGAGCGGCTTACGCGGTCTCGTCACCGACCTCGTCGGGTGGCCGAGTTACGCCTACGCCCGCGCCTTCTTTCGTTCTGTTGCGACTACGGCTGGGGCCAACCGCACCGTTGTCATCGGACGCGACCTGCGCGACAGCAGCGAAGGGATCGCCGCGACCGTCGCCGCCGCTGCCGCCGAGGCAGGGTTTACGGCGATTGATTGCGGTCCGCTTCCGACGCCGGCTCTCGCGCTGGAAGGGTTGCGCCGCGGGAGCTGCGCGGTGATGGTGACCGGCAGCCACATCCCTCAGGACCGCAATGGGCTGAAATTCTATCGCCCCGACGGTGAGATCACGAAGGCCGACGAAGTCGCGATCCTGGATGCTCTCGGGGACGTCTCGGCAGTGGGTTCGATGGGGATCGTTCCCGCCACACCGGAATCGAGTGCCCGAGACCGCTACCTCCGGCGCTATCGCGATGTGTTCGCGCAGGACGCCCTCGCGGGACAGCGGATCGCCGTCTACCAACAGAGCTCCGTCGCCCGTGATGTGCTGGTCGACGCGCTCGAATCCTTGGGAGCGCAGGTGACAGCCATCGGCCGCTCGGAGACGTTCGTGCCGATCGACACCGAAGCCCATCGGCCGGAGGATATTGCCTTCGTCCGCGATGCCATGTCCTCCGGCACCTACGACGCCCTCGTCACGACCGACGGCGATGCCGATCGACCGTTGGTGGCCGACGAAGCCGGCCGGATCGTTCGTGGGGACGTCCTCGGGTTGATCACAGCCCGCTACCTGAACGCCGACACGGTTGTGGTTCCGGTCACGGCCGGTTCGGCCATGGAGCGTGCGGGTGGGTTCAGCCGTGTGGTCCGCACACGGGTCGGCTCGCCTTTCGTCATCGCCGGCATGGCGCAGGCCAAGGAGGACGGTTCGGCGCTCGTTGTCGGCTTCGAGGCGAATGGTGGGTTCCTGCTCGGGTCGGACGCCCAGGTGAACGGCCGGACCTTGGCCGCCCTACCGACACGTGACGCGATGCTGCCGATCCTGGCGACCCTGGCGGCCACGCGCGCGAGCGGCCTGACGCTGGCCGGGCTCGTGGCCTCCTTGCATGCCGGGGAAACCGCGAGCGATCGGTTGCCGGAAACGCCGGCTGAACACAGCAGCGCCTTCCTGCAGCAACTCGGCCAGGAGACCTTCCGAAGCCGCTTCCTGCAACCCATCGGAGCCGCACGCGCGGTCGATACCCAGGACGGCGTCCGCATGGAACTCGATGGCGGGCGGACCCTCCATTTCCGCGCCTCCGGGAATGCACCGGAACTGCGGTGCTACGCGGAGGCCAACACCTCGGTCGAAGCTGAAGACCTGGTGCGGTGGGGACTGTCCGCAGCAGCGGATGCCATGACATCATCGGCCGCCGCGCGTCCGTGAGGGATCCAGCGCCGCCCCTTCCAGCCGGAGGCGAGACACGAAGCCTCGCCCTTGGGCGGGGCTTCCACTGAAGCAGGCAGAGCGTGGTCCCACAGCCTTCCTGCGGGTCCCCGTATCGCGCTCCCGGTGCCGCGCTCTCGGTAGCGCGGTCGAGCGCGGCAAGGTGCTGATGAGTCTTTCGAAATCAGGCTTCACGCCGCGTCCGCCCGCGCGATTCGGACGTGGCGCAGGGTATCAGCCTCATCGACCGATGTGCTAGAAGCAACAACGTGATCCGCCGCGAGCATTGTCGCCGACAGTCTGAAATCTTACGAATTGTGCAGTCGAAGGGCAGCCTGGATACAGGCAGGGGTGCCCAACGCTACGAGCCTCGTCGCTCCTGGGAATTTGCGGGTCTGATGTCGATGAGCGTTGCTGCCAAAGAGGGAACCGGAGTGACACAGCCAACGCACGCGCAATCCTATAGGAACACGGCGCAGAAAACGTCCGTTTTCAGCTGGTTGTTTGCTGCGCTCTGTCTCAATGGAATGATTTACAACGAGGTGATCGGCTCCGCCTTCTTGTATCTCCTCTTCATCGTGATGATCGTCATCGTCGCCGCGTATCCAACCGCATTTTTGCGGGAGTTCGAGAGCCAGAAGGCCATCCTACTTCTGCTTCCTGCCTACGCTCTGTTGTCGACGTTATGGTCGGCAGTCCCGGAATCGACGGCGCGAACGGCCTTGCAGGCCGTGCTGATGATCGCGTTTGGGGTCATGTTATGTCGTTTGGTCCCCGCCAAACAATTCGTTCATATCATGTTTCTTAGCCTGATCTTGGCAATTTTACTTGGTTTTATCGTCAATCGTCGTGTTCTTGATAGTATGACCAACGAAATAAACTGGTCTGGCGTCTACTACAATAAAAACTCGATGTCCATGATCGGAGCGTTGTTCGGCCTGTGCTGCGCCCACCATGCGATGGATTCGAAGAGATTCGTTCCGATCAGATTGTTTTACCTGGCAATTCTGCCGCTGTCCTATGTCGTGTGCTATTCCGCCAAATCGATCGCCATGATCGTCATTCTGACGATCGGCCTCGGTTTGATGACGTCGATCTATCTGGCCTTCCTGCTCCCGCGACGCATGTTTCGATCGACGATCGAGCAGATCTCGATCGTCATCGTGATATTCAGCGGCGTCGGATTTTTTGTTCTCTCGAATTTTTCCGGTGAATTGCTTCAACTCGTCGGCAAATCTCCGACGTTGACAGGCCGCACGGTGCTTTGGGATTGGGCCAGCAAAATCATTCCCACCAAATTCTGGCTGGGATGGGGCTACAACGGATTTTGGGTCCAAGGTAACCCTCTGGCCGAGATGCTATGGCTCGAAAACCATGTTCAAAGTCGTATGGGCTTCCACTTCCACAATCTGTTCTATCAATCCCAGATTGACCTGGGGCTGTTCGGCCTCCTGATCGTGGCGACGATGCTGTCGTGGACATTCTTGATGTGCTACCGGTGGGTTTATTACTCGGCGAACATCACGAGTGTTTTCTATTTCTCCTGCGCCACAGTCATGATCGTCAGCCAATACCAAGATATCCAGCTCTTTGGAGGATTTGGTACGATGAGCCTTCTGTTCACGATTGCCGGTGTCTACGCGTATGATTTTAACGCAGTGGAACGCTCTCGCTCCTCTCGCAAAGGCAACGTTCAGTCATCCCGCGTCGGCGGCGCCCTTGTCGGCTCGACACAGGTTCCCGAAGGCACGACGCAGGTCTCGCGCGGATACTGATCAGGGGAGCGATAATGGCCTCTCCAAGTCCGTCACAGCCCCGGCCGTGGTTCTGAATACCGTCAGGGCTTTTCATCATTGCGACGAGTTGGCTGCGCTCCGTCGTTGTGGCGTTGGCATGATAAAGCGGCCATGTCGAACTGCGCCATAGCGCGTCCCTCCACGCCACCGTGAAGCGTGCATCATCAACCCCGGGGCCAACGGCTCAGGTACGCTGGGAACGAGGCCCTGATGCGGATCAGGCCGCAAGCTCACGGTCGGCCTCGCCGCGCGCCGCCTTCAGACAAGCCTCGACGGCATCCCTCAGCGAGGACACGTAGACGTCCGCCCCAACCTGTCGACCAATGGCAGCGTCGGTGAGAATCTTCTCGCCGACGGGCCAAAGGCCCACCAGCACAGGCACGTTCGGCGCACGCCGCCTCAGGCGTTCCAGCAGGTAGCGCAGGTGCGCCGGGTTGCCGGTGATGTCGAGGTAGGAGATGCACACCATCGCCACGCCGTTCAGATCGAGATCACGGATACGGTCGCGTGAAACCGCGTCGTGGTCGGCGACTCGAGCGCCGAGTCCGTGCTTGCGCAGCAGCTGAGCCAGCATTGCCGAGGACGCCTCATCGAGAGGACCGCGGCCGGCGACGCAGAGGACAGGTGCTTCGCCACGCCACGCTTCCGGCAAGGCCTCGGGAGGCGGCGCGTGACCCGGTACGGCCTCGTTCTTGGGATGGGCGCGCTCGGCCAGGCTTGGAGTCTCCTTCGGGTTGAACGCCTTGGCCTCGCCATCAGGCTCGATGTCGGGATGGGTCTCGAAATCCGCGACCAGGGAGCGGGAGGATGCTCTGATGTTTTCCAGCTGTGCGGGCGTGACGACCCCGCGACCGAAGTCGTTGGCCGCGAGTTGCAGGCCCTTCAACGCCACTTCGTCGTAATATGAGGAGAGCGAGCGCTCCTTGAGCATCGCCTCGGCGAGATCGCGCACCTCGTCCGGGTCGCCCGCCAGCATCCGCTGGTAGAAGTTTTCGATGGGCGTGAGCGGCGGCCGGTCACCGAGCAGCACGTCAAGGAATTCCAGACTTTCGACGTGGCGTCCGAGGACGACCAGGCACACGGTGAAGGGCGTCGCGAGGATCAGGCCGATGGGTCCCCACAAGAACCCCCAGAACAGGGTCGAGACGACGACTGCGAAGGGCGAGAGGCCAGTGGAATGACCGTAAAGGAGCGGTTCGATGACATGGCCGAACAAGGGCTCGGCAACCAGGAAAAGGGCGGCGGTGGCGATCACCATGCCCCAACCGGGATCGACGGCTGCCGCGAGCGCAAGGGGGAGCAGGGCTGAGATGAACGCGCCGATATAGGGCACGAAGCGCATCAAGGCGGAGAAGACCCCCCACAGGAGCGGATTCGGCACCCCGATGAGCCAGAGCCCCACGCCGATAATGAAACCAAACGCCGCATTCATTCCGAGCTGTGCGAGGAAGTAGGTGCCGAGCCGGCCTGCGGCGTCGTCCATGGCAACGGTCGTCCGGTGCAGGTCGCTCGACCCGAGCAAGCGGATCATACGGTTGCGGAGGTCTTCACGCTGCAGGAGCAGAAACACCACCACGACAAGAACAATGCCGATCGTGGTCAACGGCTCGACGATGGGACCAAGGACATTCCGAGCCAGGGTCAGCGGCGAGACCTCGGGTTCCTGGACCCGAACCAGTTGCGCCTCGGGCGTATCGCCTGCCGGGCCGGTCACCGCAGCGGTACCGGCCGCGTCGGCCTTCTGAGTGGCGTCGTGAACCTGATGGTTGAACTTCTGCAGGACCCGATTGGCCTCCCCGAGCCAGCCCTGCTGCAGGCCAGCGAACTTCTTGTGCACGGTGGCCTGATACTGCGGCAGGTTCCCGGCCAAGCCAGCGACCTGGGTGCCGATGAGAGCGCCGATGCCGCCGATCACCGCGAGGGCAAGGAGGACGGCGACGATCACCGAGGGCACGCGTCCCAGCTTGATCCGCCTCAGGAGATTGACCACGGGTCCCAGGACGAAGCTGAGAAGGACGGCCAGCACGAGGGGGATAAACACCTCGCGCCCGAAATACAGCGCCGCCACGAGAACCACGCCGACCGCGAGCGTCAGCAGCCCACGAAAGCCCGGCACGAGAGGTGGAGGAACCTGCGCAGGCGGGCGGACGGCAACAGCATCGTCGTCGGTGTGCATGCAGAGGACTCCCGGACCGTCGCGCCTGGCTTCACGACGCATGCCCTTAACGCGATCGGACCGCTTTCAGCCCCCGTCCGCGTCGCAACGCTCACGCTGAGGGTTTGATCAGCTGCCCCTATCGACAACCCGCGCCACTCTGCAGGGGGCACCTTTTCCCGGCACGCGCGTGCGTTGTGTCGCGTAAGACGCCGGTTCAAGTCTTGGCGGTACCCAGATCGGATCTGGGAGGCACCGGGATCGGCCCCCATGGAACCCGAAGGATCGGCTTTTGCTTTCCCGTGTGATTTTGACAGAAACCTGTCGTGCGGAGTGGGCTACGATGCATGAGACCGCCAAGGACCAGCCGCTGGGCTCAGCCGAGACGAGTCCTGAAACGATCGGTGGCTTCGCTGACGAAATCCGGATGCAGGCGGTCGGCTACGCCGGGAAGCGGAAGGCTGATGTGTCTCGGGTCGTGTCGGATGTTGGGGATGCCATCCGGGCAGGTGGGTCCGGCTTTTCCGATCAGCCCAACATCAAGGCCTTCTTCGATGCGGCCGCCGAAGGAATCGAGGAGTTCGCCGACGGCATCAACCGGCGCACGTTCAGCGAAATCTACGACGAGGTGGATGCCGTCGTCCGCCGCCGTCCAGGCGTCACCTTCGCGGCGGCGGCGCTTGCCGGCTTTGCGCTGTTTCGCGTCCTGAAAGCCTCGGAGATCCGTCCGGTCCCGCGTTCGCGCGCTGTCGTTCCCGTCCAGCCCGTTCCCGTCGATGTCGTTCCGACCCCGGATGTGTGAGCCGATGCTTGACTGAGCGTGATCATCGACCCGCATAGAGGCTCGGCCCTTCTCCGTGCGGACAGGAGGGGCGGTGTTTTCCGGCCACGCGACGCGGTGGGACCCGGCATCCTGCGCAATGGCGACGCGGTCATGCCGCGCCGGCACTGACACGCGCCGGCTCGCCCGGCCGGTGACGGGCGAGCATGCCGACCAGAGCCAGAGTCGCAGAGGTTCGACGATCGGGAACGAGACTCCATCGAGAGCGGTTCGCCTCCCGATGGAAACCTATGTTATCGTCGTCGCCGGGTTCGGTGTCCTGGTGCTTCTGACGGCATGGTTGCCGATGGTGCTTCGGGCACTGCCGTTGTCCTTGCCCATCTGCTGCGTCGGCATCGGTGCGGCCTTGTCGCTGGTCCCTGCCATCGGCGCAGTCACGCCACATCCGGGCACGCACCTCAAGCTCATCGAACATGCCACCGAGGCGGTCGTCGTGATCTCGCTGATGGGCGCCGGTCTGAAGATCGACCGCTTCATCGGCTGGAAGCGCTGGTCGTTGACGTGGCGCCTGCTCGGCATCGGCATGCCACTGACCATCCTGGCACTGACCGTTCTGGGATCGGCCCTGCTGGGGTTGGGCGCCGCGGCAGCCCTGCTTCTCGCCTCGTCACTGGCACCGACCGACCCGGTGCTCGCCTCCGATGTCCAGGTTGGCCATCCGGCCGAGGACCACGAGGACGAGCCGCGTTTCGCCCTCACCTCTGAAGCCGGCCTGAACGACGGGCTTGCCTTCCCGTTCGTGAATCTCGCGATGGCGTTGGCGGGTTCCGGCAGCCTCGCGGATGTGCCCTGGTCGCACTGGTTGGCGGTCGACGTGCTCTGGAAGATCCTCGTCGGCGCCGTCCTCGGCGCGTTGATCGGACGGATGCTGGGATGGCTGACCTTCCACCTGCCCAACCTGTCGAAGCTGTCCCGAACGGGGGATGGCTTCGTCGCCCTGGGGGTGACCTGCATCGCCTACGGCTGCGTCCAGGCTGTCGACGGCTACGGCTTCGTGGGCGTCTTTGCAGCAGCCCTGGCGCTGCGCGCGTCAAGCCACGGGCATGACTACCACCGCAAGATGCACAACTATGCCGAGGAGCTCGAACGGCTGCTGATGATGGTCCTGCTCGTGGGCTTTGGAGCCATGCTCGCTGCCGGAGGCCTGCTCCAGGCTCTCACGTGGCACGCCTTCGCGTTCGCCATGCTGGCGCTTCTGGTCGTTCGACCCCTGGCGTGCTGGATCGGTCTTCTGGGAAGCGGGCGATCCCGGGAGGACCGCGCCGTGGTCAGCTTCTTCGGCATTCGTGGCCTTGGGACGGTCTATTATCTCGCCTTCGCCATGAGCCATGCAACGTTCCCGGAGGCGGATCTGCTCTGGGCGACGGCCGGCCTGACCGTGCTGATCTCCATCCTCCTGCACGGCGTCACGGTCACGCCGGTGTTGCGCGCCCTCGATCGACGGATGGGGCGGGACACGGAAAGCGCTCAACTCGACCTGAGCCTGTGTCAAAGCTGATCCCGTGGGGCCGGGTGATTGGAACGCAGTTGCTTGACCTTGGCTCGGCGCTTTGCGGCCGAACCCAAGGGAAACCATGCAGCAGATCGAACGGAGAGCGACGACGCCGAGCCGTCTCGATGCACGATCCGGCTTCGCCAGTGCCGTCCAACAATGAGGTCCGACGAGGGTCGGATTGTCGTTCCAGGCTGCCGGACATGATCCGACATCCTGTGTCCCGATCCCTCCGCCGGGCGGACGCGAAGCCTGCGCCGATTCCAGGCTCCCGCGCCATGGGGCAACCGAGAGCGCAGGCCACGGAACAGATGCGCTCTTGATCAATCGCCCGGCGCCGCTTCGCTCGAGGACTTGGCCCTTTGGCGACAGACCCGTCACCGGAGAGTACCCAGCTCCTGAGGCTGGCAATCTGCAGCCAACAGATCGGGGCCGGCTCTGGCCGATTGGACAAGCCCGCCCCTCAAAGCGAGGGCGTAGGAGGGCAGCCTACCCTACCGAGCGCTTGCGCCCGCCGATCGTCCGTTCTTCGCCGACAGGAACTGCACGTTCAGACTCATGCCCAACCGATGCCGCACGGCACAGTCGAACTGGCGTCCGTCGGCATCGATGATGATCTCGAACCGATCCGGCACCTGCGCCGCCTGATCGAGATGCAATCGTGCGCCGCCCTCCGACAGGTCGCGGATGGAGCAGGCAATGCGTTCGCCACCGGGCAGGCGGATCCCGGCCTGCAGGAGGACGCGCGTTCTTCGCTCGGTGCGCCGCTCCTCCATCCCGATGGTCCAGTTGTCCAGTCCCGTGCTGATGCTCGACACCCCGTCGGCGGCCTGCTGCATACTGCCCAGGATCTTGCCCGTGGCCTGCGCCTGCTCATCCATCGAGGCGGTGACGCCATCGACATGCTGGCTGATCGTGCCGATTGCCGCCGTGATCGTCGCCAGGGTCGTCGCGACCTCGGTGGAGACCGCCTGCATACCGGCGATCTCGTCGCTGATCCGGTTCGTGGCGGCCGCCGCCTGACCGGCCAGGTTCTTCACCTCGGTCGCCACGACCGCGAAGCCGCGCCCGGCCTCTCCGGCGCGGGCCGCCTCGATCGTCGCGTTCAGGGCCAGGAGATTGATCTGCTGGGCGATGTCCGTGATCATCGTGGCGACGCCACTCATCGACCGCGCCGCGCCGCGCAGCCGCTCGGTGGCGGCATCCGCCTCGCCGGCCCGGCCATGGATGTCGTCCACCACGGTCTTGGACTGAGCCATGCTGCGGGAAATTTCCAGAGCGGCAGCGTTCATGGCGTCCGCCGCATCCGTGACCGCCTGGACGTTGTCGAGGGTGCGTTCGGCGGCCTCGACCGCAACGGAGCGCGCCTTCATGTTGGCCGAGACGTCGCTAGCGTACTTCACGATCTTGGTCAGGCGGCCGGCGGGATCGAAGATGGGGTTGTAGCTCGCCTGGATCCAGACGGGCCGGCCGCCCTTGCCGAAACGCTGGAACATGCCCGAGGCGTAGTGGCCGGCGCGCAGGCGGTCCCAGAACGCGGCGTAGTCGGCCGTCTGCGCATAGCCGGGCTCGACGAACATCGCGTGCGGCCGCCCCCGGATCTCCTCGATCCCGTAACCGAGCGCCGACAGGAAGTTGGCATTGGCGTCGAGGACCGTCGCGTCGGGCGCGAACTCGATCACCGCCTGCGACCGGTTGACAGCCGCCAGCTGACCCATCGCGTCGGCGACCTGCAGCTTCTGCGCCGTGATGTCGGTGGCAAACTTCACCACCTTGATCGGGACGCCATCCCGGTCGCGGATCGGATTGTAAGTGGCCTGGATCCAGATCTCGCGCCCACCCTTGGCGATGCGCTTGAACTCGCCCGAGCGGAACTCGCCTCGGCCGAGATCCGCCCAGAAGGCGCGATACGCCGCCCCCTCGCGCTCGGTCGGATCCACGAACAGGCTGTGATGGCGTCCCTGGACCTCGTCGAGCCCGTAGCCCACAGCAGCCAGGAAGTTGGCGTTCGCATCGAGGATCGTCCCGTCGAGGGCAAACTCGATGACGGCCTGGGAGCGCTGCAGGGCTTCGAGCTGCCCGTCATGGTCGATGTTGCGCAGCACCTGCGGGGTCACATCGGTGGCGAGCTTGACCACCCGGGTCACGCGCCCGGCGCGGTCGAGAACCGGGTTGTAGGTGGCCTGGATCCACACCGCGCGGCCGTCTTTCGCGAACCGCTTGAACTCGCGCGTCTGCGGCTCGCCACGACCCAAGGCGTTCCAGAAGGCGCGATAGGCCTCGCTTCCCTGCTCCGCGGGGGACACGAACCGGGCGTGATGCTGCCCCGTCAACTCGCCGAGGGTGTACCCCATCAGGTCGAGGAAGAGCGTATTGGCGGTGAGCACCGTGCCGTCAGGGGTAAACTCGATGCGGGCTCTGGACCTGTCGATAGCGGCCATCAGCGCGCGCAAGTCAGAGTCGAAAAACGCCACGGAGCCGCTCCTGCGATGCGCGTTCGCATCTGGGCTCTCCCTAATCGACTTCGATTAAACAAAACCGAAACATCTTAAAGGCGAGCGCCGATCTACATTCAATCATCAACACAGACTGTTTCACGGCGTTGTGATTTGCATCCGCTAGGCCAAGTTAAACTATGTTGTTGCTTTGCGAGAGAAGAGGGTCTCGAGCGCGCCACACCCTGGCCGACGAGACCGGCGTCGGCTTCCGCTCCGGACCTGTGTCGATGCGGCTCGCGGCTCCTGCATGAGCCGTCCCGTCTCATCGACTCGGCAGATCGCGTTTCCTCTAGAGGGACGTCGAGCCCGGAAAAGTACCTCCTGGCTCTTCCATCCTGATGCTGTGGCGATCCAACCTCGACCACGATCTCACATCTCGATCGGAGCAGCCGCCTTCAGCCGACCCGCAGCCAGACCCCAATCACCCCATAGGAACCGGCCCGGGACAGCAGGCCAGGTCGTGAAACAGATTGAGACGCTTCGCTCTCCTGCCCCCCATCACGCGGCGGCTCCGGGCCGACCGCGAAGAGAAGCGCGTGACCCGCAGGAGCGATACATCGGGACCCGGACACATCGATGGGGAGACGCTTGCCTCACGAACCTCCTTTAGAACAGCTCCTCGGTAAGCCAACCAGGACGGTCGTTTCAGTGCACGCATGTTTTCGCGCGAATCGGATGCCCAACGGGGAGGCGGGGGCTCCAGGCCCGCAACCCGCTCCTTCTTCTCTCGATCTCGCCACAGCGGCGTACCGCGCTCTTGCGACGTGGCGTTCGTTCGACGGGATCGCCTGCGCGATTTGGGCAGCCGTCACCGCTCAAGTGGCCCCACCATCGTCATCGCCGAGGCGCGCGTGTTGCGCTTTTGTTCTAGGCGATGGGCGGGGCAATCGGGCATAGTTTCGGCATGCGCCTGATGCTTTGGTCTGCCCTCCTGCTGATGAGTTTCGCGCCGCAGCCCGCGGTCGCCGCGTCGGGTTCCGGGTCCGAGGTCGGGCTCGCGGCCCTCGAACACGCTTGGCACGACTGCGTCCGGGAGGCCTTTGCGCATCAGCCCCGGACCCAGAGCAGGGCCGCGTCTCAGCGCAGCGCCCTCGACGAATGTCAGGCCCAGGAGGACGCCTTCGTGGCCGCCGCGATGACGGCGGAGACGGCTCGGCCGCAGGAGCGGATCGGCCGGCATCTCGCGCTCGCGGCCCGGGCCTGGGCCGCCTCCGTCGCCAGCGACGTCATCGATCCGGTCTCGTCCTGGTTCGGCGCCTGGCGGCGCTGAACACGCTTGCAGCGAAAGTCGGCAGGTGCGCAGCAGGGCTCGACAGGCGCGCAGCATGGCTCGACAGGCGCGCAGCATGGAACGCCAGACCGATCCCGGGACAGCCCACCAGCACGAACAGCGTGATCAGGGCCCGCCCGAGATGATCGGCCCCGAAGACCGTATCGGACAGAAGGCCGAGGAGCGGCGGACCGGTGCCCGAGGCCGACAGGGTCACACCGGCGATGAAGAGCGCGCTCACCCGCCCCCGCAGCGCCACCGGCGTCAGCAACTGCACCCCCGTGACGGCGGCCGGAGCCGTGAGCCCGAGCATCGCCGTCAGGACGGTGAAGGCGGACAGCGACAACGTCCGGTCCGGCACCACCGCCATGACGACCGCCAATGGCAGAGCGGCGAGGAGGCCGAGGCCCAGCATCCGCGAGCTCGCCGCCCGCCGACGGGCGCGGTCGATCCGCCCCAGGATCAGGCCGGCGGAAAGGTGGCCGAGCGGACCGGCGATCAGCAGCAGCAGGCCGAGCACGATCCCGCTCTCCGATGGGCTCATGCCGTGGCTGCGGACGTAGAGGGTCGGCCCCCAGGCCACCAGGGTCCGGCCCATGAGGACGGCGCAGGCCGCCGCGACGCAATGGGGCAGATAAAGCCTCCAGCGGCGGCCCATCCAGGCCCAGGCCGGCCTCAACCCGCCCCGATGGGCCGGCGGAGCCCGGAGCGGCGTCAGGCGGATGGCGGCCAGGATCAGGAGGAGGTTCGGCAGGCAGGCCAGGACGAAGAGCGCCCGCCACGGCGACAGGGCACCGAGGCCGAGAAAGACCATGCCGCCGCGCCCCGCAAGCCACGCCAGGGTCGCGCCGCCGGCGAGCAGGGCACAGCTCTGGCCCAGGCTGCCGCCCGCAGTGAACAGGGACACGTTGAAGGCCATCCGGCGCGGAGCCGACCCGTGTGCGATCAGCGAGAGGGAGGCCGGGGCGAGGCCGGCTTGGCCGAAGCCGAGAGCCAGGCGGCTGAGACACAGGCCCCAGAACGATCCGGCCAGGCCGAATCCGAGGGTCGCCAGGGTCCAGATCGCGATGCTGGCGACGAGGATTCGACGCTGGTGGCCGCGATCGGCCAGGCTGCCGAACAGCGGCATCGTCAGCGCGTAGAAGGCGACGAAGGCGGAGCCGTGGAGAACCCCGAGCTGGGCGTCGCTCAGGGCCAGCGCCTGCTTCACCGGAGTGGTCACGAGAGTGAGGAGGAAGCGGTCGCTGGCCGCCGAGAGCTGCGCGAGCGCCATCAGCACCAGCGAGCCGATGCCCAGGAGCGTCCGGCTCGGGACCGACGCGGCCGCCCTGCCCGGGCCTTCACGCATGCGCGGCGCGCTGCGGACGGTCTGGGCGGATCGTCCGGGCGGCGCGCATCAATACAGCTCGCTGTGCCACTCGGCGAGAGGCCATGTCTGGTCGCCCCGCACCCCCGTCTGGGTCCGCATCTGCTGCATGGAGGCCCGGAACTGCCCCGGGGGACGGCCGAAGGTCGTGCGGAAGGCGCGGTTGAAGTGCTGCTCGCTGGTGAAGCCGTAGGCGTAGGCGAGCGTCGCGATCGAGCGCGTCTCGCCCTGGCGGCGAAGGGCATCCCGCACCCGCTCGAGCCGTCGCTGCTGGACGAAGCGGGCCACGCCGCCGTCGCGCAGGAACGCGCGATAGAGCAGGCTGCGGGAGATCCCGAGACTGGCCGCGATGGTGTCCGCGCCGAGGTCGCGATCGCCCAGGTGCTGCTCCACATGGACCTCCGCTGCCCGGCGCCGGACCACGTCATCGGAAGCGTCGTGCGCTGCCGCCCAGACCACGGCCTCGGCCGGAGCGGCCTGCCCGCGCAGGGCGGCGGCCAGGAGCATGCCCAGAACGGCGCTCGATCGCGACGCGACCGTGGGATCCAGCGATTCCGAGCGCCGGGTCAGGGAGACGATGAAATCGGCGACCAGGCCTCCGACGCGCTCCGGCAGGATCGCGCCGTGGAAATGGCGGACGTCGGGCGCCAGGGGCTCGATCAGCTCCCGCGCCACCGGCGTCGAGATCTGGTGGACGTCGTGGGCCCGGCTCAGGTGCGGCAGCGTGTTGTCGCAGACGAGGATTTCTCCCGGCCGCACCCGGCGCTCCTGTCCGGGAGGCCCGGCCACCAATTCGCCCGCGAGCAGGAGATGGAGGGTGACATGATCGAATCCGTCCTGCCGGACGCGCTGCGGAGAGCGGCTGTGCTGGACGCCGTTGAGGTGACGCTTGAACAGGATCATGCGATCCAGGCGGTAGGCCTGGACCTGGGCGCGGAAGTCCGATCCGATCCTGGCGACATCGGCGCCGCCGGAATAGAGCTCCCGATACGCCTCGAATGCGAATTCGGGACCCAGCCGCTGCGTGGAGAAGGCGAAGGACGGAAGCGACACGTCTGGCTGAACCCGGTGGGAGTCATCAGGAGGACCGGCCGACCGAGATCAAACGATTCGACCTCAAGTCTTCCTGATTAGGGTGGTTCCCGGATAGACGACAAGGCACGGTTTCGTGAAGTCAAAAAATGTTGAGTATTCTGTTTGATATATCCCAACCCGAGCACCCACAAAGCCCGACCAGCGGCGGTGGGCTTGCTCGATTTGCAATCAAGGGCCAACACAGAATTTTCATAATATTTTTTCTTATTGTAGCCTGTAAGAATCCGAATTGATCCCGTGGCGGTCTTTATTTATCCAATCCTCGAACCGGCCATGCCGAGACGAGCCAGAACGTGGACCAAGACGTTGACCCGGAAATGGTGTCGGGCGCTGCAACGCCTCGGTAACCGTTACGCCCTAAATCTGGCGAACCCGCCCGCCCTCCCTGATCCGCGATGCGCTGAATGACCAGAGACCAGCTAGCCGCCGAGTTGCTCCGTATTTCCAAACTGCAGCTCAGCGATATTACACGCGCCGTCAAGAATGGTGAGAAGTCGATTGCGTTGAACGAAGTGGTCGATCTTGGCAGGCGCCTGAACCGACTTGCGGATGCTGTCGCCGGCCGCCCGCCGCAGGCGATCTCACCCCCGCCCGCGGCACCCGACGAAACCCGCGTCCAGGCGTGAGCGCGGCATCGGAGTGGCGCGCGTCCCGAAACGTCGCGGCGCGCGCCCGGCTCGACCGGGCCCTGCCCGCCGTCTTCCCGGCCACGGTCCTGCGCCACGCCCTGTCGCGGCCGCTGATCCCGCCGACGCCGCGCCTTGCGGTGGAGGGGTATTGGCGCGCCCACCTGATGCGCGCCGATCGCCTCGCCCGGGCGCTGGCCGCGCGCTCGGGCCAGCCCGAGGGCTGGACCTGGCGTCTCGGCACCGAGAAGGGGTCGGGACTCGCCGCAACCTTCCGGATGCCGCCCTCCCCCTTCCGGGAGCCGGCCCACGCACGCGGAAAAGGCCATTGCTGCATCTGCGGACAGCCGGTCTACCGCTTCGGCTGGCATCGGGACCACTGGGGCACGGGCGTGCCGAACAAGAACGCCCGCTGGCACGCGGCCTGCGTCGCCGCCTGGAAGCTGTGGGTCGCCCCGAGCGACCAGGTCAAGGTGCTGAAGGCGCACCAGCGTCACCGCTGCGCCGCCTCCGGCAAGCGTTTGTTCAAGACCGCCGAAGTCGACCACCGGGTGCCGCTCTACCGCGTCTGGCGCGAGCATCGCGACGCGGCCTGGCCGACCCTGCTGGGCTTCTGGGGTGCCCCGAACCTCCAGGTCGTCAATCGGGCGGTCCACGTGGAGAAGTGCGGCCTCGAAGCCGGCGAGCGGGCTCAGAGTCGGCAGGCCGCGCGCGGCCGGGCGGGTGAACCGCCCGATCTGGAGTTTGCCCTCGGGCTTGCCCCGAGCCTCGATCGCGATCCGGTCGGCTGAGCAAGGCCGGCGCCAGCACTCGGCCCCAGTGGTTGCGAGCGGGGCTCCGACCCTTAGAGGATGCCTTCGATCAGCCCGAGCTCCTGCGCCTCGGCGGCCTCGATGTACCAGTTCTCGGGAGCACGCCGCAGGACTTCGTCCAGGGACACGCGCGAACCGGCGACCAGGTTGGCGAAGCCCTCGTTCTGGATCTCGATCGAGCACTCGATCTCGTGCAGGGCCGCCTTCACGGAGGCGATGCAGGTGGTCAGGGGGCCGTTGAGCACCACCTGCTTGTCGAGCTTGCGCTCATGGACCATCAGCCGCGTGCCCCGGGTGAGGAAGCGGTTCGGCCGGGCGAAGAAGCTCATGAAGGTGGTCCCGGCCGAGTAGATCGCGGCCTTGCCGAGGAACACGAAACGCCGGTCGGTCATCAGGCCGCTCTTGAAGCGGATGTCCTCGCCCATCATCCGCGCGACCTCGGGGTCGCCCCCGAGGGTGGTGAGTTCGACGACCACGAGGGCGCGCCCGTCGATCGCATCGAGCTGGCGCCGGAAGTCCCTGTACATGTCGTGGTCGACCGGCCCCGACAGCAGGATGGCCGGCGCGTCGAACGCGGATGCGGTCAGAGGGCTGGTGTCCATGGTGCGGCTCCTGTCTCGACCCATCACGGGTCCGTGACAGCGAGAACGCAAATCCCCGGCCCCGGATCGGTTCCCCGCCCAGCCTCAGCGTTTCTTAACCGTTCCGTCGATATGTCGAAGCTGTTTCGCGCTTCGGTTAACCCACGAGTTCGCCCCGATGAGCCACCACACGGAAACGCTCGTGATCGGCGCGGGACCGGCCGGCCTGACCGCCGCCTACCTGCTGACGAAGGCGGGCCGTTCCGTCACGGTCCTGGAGAAGGACCCGGTGCAGGTCGGCGGCATCAGCCGCACCGTCGCGCATAACGGCTACCTGTTCGACATCGGCGGCCATCGCTTCTTCTCCAAGTCGAAGGCCGTGGTCGATCTCTGGGACGAACTGCTGCCGGACGACTTCATCGAGCGGCCGCGCCTGTCGCGGATCTTCTACAAGGGCAAGTACTACGCCTACCCGCTGAAGGCCTTCGAAGCGTTGCGCAACCTCGGACTCCTGGAGAGCACGGCCTGCGTCGCGTCGTATCTCTACGCCCGGGCCCGGCCGATCGCGGAGCCGAAGAGCTTTCACGACTGGGTCCGCAACCGCTTCGGCGAGCGCCTGTTCTCGATCTTCTTCAAGACCTATACCGAGAAGGTCTGGGGCATGTCCTGCGACGCCATCTCGGCGGATTGGGCGGCCCAGCGCATCAACGGCCTCGATCTCGGCGCGGCGATCCGCGACGCTCTGGTGCGCTCGCTCGGCCTGCGCAAGGCCCCGCGCGCCGGCGAACCGGTGATCAAGACGCTGATCGAGTCGTTTCGATATCCCCGCAAGGGACCGGGCATGATGTGGGAGGCGGCGGCCGCGAAGATCGCCGCCCAGGGCGGCACGCTGCGCCTCGACCGGGGCGTCGACGGCCTGCACTACGAGGCCCGGACCGGGCTCTGGACCGTGACGGCCAAGGGTGCGGACGGCACCCGCGAGACCTTCACGGCCCGCAACGTCATCTCCTCCGCGCCCCTGCGCGAACTCGTCGGTTCGATCTCGCCGACCCCGATCAGCACCTTCCAGGCGCGGTCTCTGCAGTACCGCGACTTCCTCACGGTGGCGCTGATCGCGCGCACGGACCGGAACTTCCCGGACAACTGGATCTACATCCACGATCCGTCGGTGCAGGTCGGGCGGGTGCAGAACTTCCGCTCCTGGTCGCCCGAGATGGTGCCGGACGCGGACCATACCTGCCTCGGGCTCGAGTATTTCTGCTTCGAGGGTGACGGCCTCTGGACCGCGTCCGACGCGGACCTGATCGCCCTGGCCAAGCGCGAGATCGGCCAGATCGGGCTGATCCGCTCCGAGGACATGGTCGATGCCTGCGTGGTGCGGCAACCCAAGGCCTATCCGGTCTACGACGAGGACTACAAGGCCCACGTCGCCACCATCCGGCGCGACCTCGAGCATGCCTATCCGACCCTGCACCTCGTCGGGCGCAACGGCATGCACAAGTACAACAACCAGGACCACGCGATGATGACCGCGATGCTCACGGTCGAGAACATCCTCGCGGGAGAGCGCCGCTACGATCCGTGGTGCGTGAACGAGGACGCGGAATACACCGAGGCGGGCGTCTCGGGGGCGCAGGACGCGCTGGCGAGCGAGCGCCTGGTTCCGCGCCGCGCGGCCTGACGGCGATGGCGCAGGCCGCGACACCGGACCCTGCGGCGGCCGCGGACCCGGCGCGAGGATGGGGCGGGCGCTGGGCGCAGGCTGCAGCGCGCTCCGCCTGGCCTGTCCTCGGGGCGGCGGGCCTCTACCTGCTGATGCATCCCTACGGCGGCATCGAAGGAGATGCGCGCATCTATGTCGGGCGGGCGCTCGCGGATCTCGATCCGGACGGGGTCGGACGCGACCTCATGTTCGCCCTCGACGGACAGTCGCGCTTCAGCCTGTTCCCGATCGTCCTCCGGGCGCTGGTGCAACGCCTCGGCCCGGACGCCGCGGCCCTGGCCGTCAGCGTCGCGGGCCTGTTCGCCTGGTTCTGCGCCGCGGCCTTCCTCGCGGGCGCCATCGCGGCGGATCGGCGCCGCTGGGGCATCCTGATTGCCCTGGTGGTGCTCCCGGCCCTCTACGGCCATCCGGGTCCGTTCCGGATCGGAGAAGCCCTGGCGACACCGCGGACCCTGGCGGAGGCGGCGGTCCTGGCGGGCCTAGCGACCCAGCTCTCGGGCCGGTTCTGGTCGGCCGCCCTTCTCATGCTGGTCGCATGCCTGATCCACCCGATCATGGGCCTCGCCGGCCTGGGGGTGCTCGCCATCGTGCTGGTGGCGGAGGACCGGCGATGGCTGGCGCTCCTGGCTCCCGTGCTGCCCGCGATCGTGCTCGCCGCCTATCTCGGCCTGCCGCTGTTCGGGCGATTGCTGCAGCCGGTCGATCCCGCATATCTGGGAATCCTGCGCCAGCGATGCGCCGATCTCTTCCCCCTGCTCTGGCCAGCCCAGGCCTGGGCGTCCCCGCTGGTGCAGGCGGCCTCGATCCTGATCGCCGGCACCCTCGTGCCGCGGCCGGTCCGCCGGGTTCTGTACGCCGCACTCCTGGCCGGCCTCTGCGGCGTGGCGGCGACCATCGTCTTCGAAGAGTTCGGATCGTCGCTCCTGGTGATTCAGGCCCAACCCTGGCGCCTCCTCTGGGTGACCTCCGTTGCCGGCGCCGCCGCGCTCGGGATGTGCGTGACCACGCTGTCGCGCGGCGGCGCGGGCGAGCGGATCACCCTCGCGGTCCTGGTCCTGGGCTGGGTTTATTCCGACGACGTCCTGATCGCCGGAGGCGCGGGTGCCCTCGCGGTCGCCGTGCATGCGGCCGTCCGCCACCGGTGGATCGCGCCCACCCGCGCCCTGATGTTGACGAGCATCTGGCTGGTCGGCGCGCTCATCACCTGCCGCGCCGTGCTGGAGGCCATCGCCGTGGCCTGGCTGGTCGCCAGCCTGCCCGATGGCGTCCACCTCGAACTCACGCTGATCCGGAATTTCGGGCTCGCGGCACCGCTCGCCCTCGCCGCCGGGCTCGTCTGGATCGGCATCCCTTGGAACCGGCCTTGGCACTGGCCGGCGCGGGCGATCCTCGGGCTCACGCTCCTCCTGGCACTCCTCAACCTCTGGGACGAGCGCGCGCCGGCCTTCAGCCGGGTCGAGGACCGCGCCGCGCGAGCGGATCTGATCCGGGCAGTGGGGAGCCGCCCCGGCGAGGTACTTTGGCTCGACAGCGGCGCCGAGGCTTGGCTGGTGCTGGGGCGCCCGAGCTGGAGCAACACCCTGCAGGGCGCCAGCATCGTGTTCTCGCGCCCCCTCGCGATGGCCTGGTCGGAGCGGACGGATCGGCTCATCGCCCTCGGTCTCGCCACGGAGGCCCAACGCGCGCCGTTCGGAGCCCCCATCCCGGCGCGATCTGCCGATCTGCCCGCCGGTGCGGTCCAGACCCTGTGTGCAGCCCCTGACGCACCGGCCTGGATTGTGATGCCGCTGGCGGATGGCCAAGTCCCGCCCGCGAAAGCCCGTGTGTTCCCGGTGAATCGCCCCCCCGCGAAACCCATGCCGGCCGTCGGGGGCATGGTCTGGCGCCACCCGGTCGCCTACGGGCTGCTGCCCTGCCGGACCTGACGTCACGGCTCGGGCAGGTTTCAGCGGCTCCAAACCCGTCGCGCCCCTCCCCCGTCAGTCGAGACGCAGGAGCATGAGCCCGATCAGGGCCGCGATCGGAATCGCGAGACACCCGAACGACCAGGCGGCCACCCCGAAGGCGCCCGCCAGCGCCCCGATGGCGAAGGCCAGCACCGCGGGCACCATCCGGCGCAGGCGCCCCCGCGCCGGGCCGTCCGGCGGAACGGCGCCCCGCGCCCAATCCACGAGGTCGATGACCGCCTGGGTGATGTTGACGGTCATCACCGTCGTGGCGGCGAGATGGGCGAGGCCGAGCCGGCCGATGGCGTTCTGGACGCCCATCGCGGCGACCCCCATCATCCCGACCGTGACCGCCGCCGCGCCGTCGGGCGAGCCGAGGGGCGACAGGGCGAGGCCCATCACGGCGAATCCGGCGAGCAGCACGATTTCCAGGGCGAGGAGCCAGCGCAGGGGCGCCGCCCCGCGGCGCTCCAGCGCCAGGGCGAGCAACCGCGTCACCGCGACCGCGATGACGAAGGCCGGCAGGGCGAGCAGCTTGGCCACCACCCCGACCGAGGTCGACACCAGTTCGGCGCCCAGCAGCACGAAGTTCCCGGTCACATGGGCCGTGAACAGGCCCGCGAGGGCGATGAAGGCCGCTGCATCGACGAACCCCGCCACGAAGGCAAGCCCGATCCCCGCGGCCAGATCCGGATCGACGCCACGCGGCTTCGAAGAGGGGCGGACTTGCGCGGAGCCGCTCGCGCTGGGTGGGCGTGTCGGTGTCATCGCTGCCGTCTGATTGATCGCGCATTGCGAGGGATGGCCGGTTCTGGCCGAAAGTGCCGGTCAACGGAAGCATCCGTCCTCCATCGGACCGTATCCGGGCAGGCGACCTCCGCGCGAGGACGACGGAAGATGACCGGAGATCTGATGCGTCGACCCCGAAGCGCGAAATCTTATGAAAGCTCGTCTCGTCCTGAACCGCGGGCGGAGCTGTTCGTTGTGATGTCATGACAAATTCCACATCTGAAGTCTCGCCTGCCACTGCCCAGATCGCGGAGGCCCGCCACCGCGAACTCGCGATGGAGCACCTCCTGTTCGGGACGATCCGTTTCCTGGCCCAGGCCCATCCCGACCTGCTGACGAACCTGGATTCCAGCCTCGATCACCTCTGGGACAAGGCCGACGACGACACCCGGGACGACGAGGCCGTGCGGGAAGTGGCGCGCCGCTTCCTGAAGAGCGTGCACGCCGAGCGCTGACGGTCGGCCCGCCCTGTCCTGGCCGACGCGGCACAATGTCAACGAGGAGGGTGTTATGACGAAGACCCAACTTCTCTCGCAGTTATCGCCTTCTCAGTCCTCACTCTCGCAGTCCCCGCCCTCGCACGGGTCGCGCGCCCTCGCTCTCGCGACGGCGGCGGCAATGCTGGCACTCGGCTTGAGCGGAGTTGCCATGGCCCGCGGCGGCGGCGGAAGCGGCGGCGACGGCCTGTCGCCCTACGCGGCGCTCAGCGGCAACGACCGCTCCGCCGGGGTGAACAACGGCAATTATCGCTCGCCGGCCCTCGACCCGTATCTCGGGGCCTACGAAGATCGCTACGATCGGCCGGTGCGGGGACGCGTCCGTCCGAGCCGGCAGCCCTATTACGGCACGCCGTACTGACGCGCAGCGGCCGGGCGTGACTTTCTGGGGCATGCCCCCGAGCATGATCCCGTTCAGCCGTGCGGATATCGCGTGCGCTGCGCGCTGAACCTCCGCGTGGGCGGGGCCGGTTGTCCCGGTTGAACCGGACGAGGAAGCCCGTCGAATGAGCATCGGCGCCACCCACAACCTTCTCATCCGGTCGCTGCCGGAGGAGGAGCGCGCCCGGATGCTTCCCCTGTTCGAGCGCATCGAGGTCCGGAAAGGCGAACGCCTGATTAACGAGGGCGACCGGATGGCGTTCTCCTACTTCCCGGAGGACGGGCTGTCGTCGAACCTGACCACGGCCAACGGGAGCCGCCGGCTGGAGGTCGGCTGCTTCGGCTACGAGGCGATGATCAGCACCGCCGTGTTCCTCGGGTCCGAGCGCACCCCCCATGAGATCGTCGTCCAGGTCGGCGGCCCCTGGCTGCGCATCGACGCCGCGTGCCTCCGCGACGCCTTCGAGACCCTGCCGGGCCTGCGACGCGTGCTGTTGCGCTACGCGCACGTCTTCATCATGACCCTCAGCCAGACGGCCCTGTCGAACGGCGTCTGCTCGATCGAGGAGCGCCTGGCCCGCTGGCTTCTCATGGCGCAGGATCGGCTGAGCACCGCCGATTTGGCCCTGACGCACGAGTTCCTGGGCGTGATGCTCGGGACGCAGCGCTCCGGCGTGACCCTGGCGATCCAGGCCCTCGAGGGGGTCGGCATGATCCGGGCCCGGCGCGGGCGGATCACCATCCTCGACCGGGACCGGCTCGTCGCGCATGCGGGGGACAGCTATGGGCCCGCCGAGGCCGAGTATGACCGCCTGATCGCTCCGTTCCGACGGCCTGCCGCGCTCTCCCGGTCAGGCCGTCTCGGTTGACCCGCTCGGTTGACCGGCTTCGCCGCTCCGGTCAGGGCCGGCGCCGCCGGACCTACAGGCTCTCGGGCAGGGTTGCGGGCAGGATTGCAGGCCGGTCATAGGCCAAGGCTTCGGAGGTGATGCGGTTGACGAGAGCGTCACGGCGCGCCTGCCGGAGCACGATGCGGGCGGCGGCGCGGGCATTGGCCGCCCGCACGCCCGCGTTCGGACTGCCATCCCGGAGCGCCTTCCAGGCAACGGCCCGGAACCAGTTCGCATTGCCGATGGCGATGGCCCGCCGACGAGCTAGGCCCGTCAACTCCGTCGCGTCAGGGGGCATCGAAAGAGACGGTATCAGTAGCGACATTGTGCCGATCCTGGCCAGCTTGCCTGCTTGTCCACGATTGGGACAAGAATTGATATCACCTTTGCGAATAAGCAATATCGGCACCGGATCGTTACGGCCGAAACTGTCCAGATCCATGTCCGCCGTCGCACTCGGAGACATCGGCGCGGACCACGCCCGTTCCCATTGGGCGCGGCACCGATACGATCGGGCGCGGCAGGAGCAGACGCGACGGCCATCGACCCGCGCTACGACACCAGACGTCTGGACGCCCGCGTTGCCATCCCATCCCGCTCATCTGACGCCGCCTGGTCGACCGCGGTTGAACCCCCGGGCCGGCAGCGACCATGAAGGGTCAGCCCGTCGCCTCGCTCCCGTCCGGGGCTGGCCCCGTTCGCGGCCGGTCGCGAAGCTTCGACAGACCCGACGATTTCGGTCGGGCGACCGCGATCGTCCCATCGCCCAGTCTTAGGAACGCGATCCCGTTCGCCCGCAGGGTATCGAGCGCGATGGTCCGAGATTTTCCGTTGACCGTATCCACATGCTGCTCGAGGCGCTTGATGGTCGACAGCGACAGGCTGCTCCGGCTGGCAAGATCGGACATCGCCCAGCCGAGCATCGCCCGGGCGGCACGCAGGTGCATTCCCGTGACATCCCCATCGACCTCGTCGTCCCCCATCGCGGACGAGAGCGGTGGCGAGGGCGCGAGCGTCTCGCTCAAGGCCGAGAGTACCATTCCGCCCAGGCGCCATTGCAGAGCCAGTTGGGCGTCGGACTGGGCGTCGAACCGAGTATCGGGTCGAACAGCGGAGGCCTCCGATCCGACCGGCGAAAGCGAGACGCGCGCGGCATTCGGGATTTCGATGCCCCGGGCCGCTTCCGGCATCGACGCATCGGCCTCCGGACGAACCCGGGGGCGCGCAGGGCCGCGAAGAACCGGAAAGTCCGATGGCTCCCGAGGTCGCCGATCGACAACGAAACCGGAACTGAAGGTTGCACTTGCTTCGAGACTCAAGTTTCTACTCACAGGAAGAGATAACACGCTTCGATTTTCTGTGCCGAAACTTACCCTCCGTCAATTTTGCGTAATATTGATCAACCAATGCGCTTTCCTGATAGGATCGCTCCGCAACACTTTTATCCATCTCGGACCCCACCCGCTCTCGTGGGACTGCGCCGACCGGTGGCGTGACGGTCCGGCCCTGCCGCTCAGACGCGCGAGAGTCTGTCAGCTTCATTCTGAACCAGCGAGACTCCCGAGTCCTTCGTTTTCGTTTGTCTTGTTGGGATAACCGGTTTCCACCAATCCCTTACAAATTCTAGCAGTTGTAATCCCCGGGTTTGATGGTGCACTCTTCACGTCGGAGTGGAGGGACGCGCCATGGGCCAGGTTCTTCACTGCAGCGCCACACCGACGAAGGCGGTCCGTCGAGCGAACCAGCATCGTCAAGCGAGCTTGAGGGCACTCTCGAAGCGCTACGGGATCAACCCAAAGACGGTCGCCAAGTCGAAGCAGCGGACCTCGGTCGCCGACCCGCGCACGGGACCGAAGGATCCGCGCTCGACGGTGCTGTCACCCGAGGATGAAGCGATCGTCGTCGCCTTTCGTCGTCACACACTCCTGCCGCTCGACGCCAGCCTCTACGCACTTCAGGCCACGATCCTACTGACCCGCTCGTCGCTGCGTCGTTGCTTGCAGCGCCACGGAATCAGCCGGTTGCCCGAAGTCGGCGGCGACAAGCCCAAGCGGTCGCGCTTCAAGGCCTACCCGCTCGGTGACTTCCACATCGATCTGGCCGAGGTCCACACGGCGGAAGGGCGGCTCTACCTACTTGTCGCCATCGACCGTACGACCCAGTCCGCCTTCGTCGAGTTGCACGAGAAGGCGATCCGGCAACGTTGCCTCGGCCGCCTCCATCATCAAGGTGGCGATCGAGGCCGGAGAGACCTTCCGAGCCCACAGCTTCGAGTCCGCCTGCGCCCGAAACGATATCGACCATCGCCTGACCAAGCCGCGCCACCCCTGGACCAACGGTCAGGTCGAGCGAATGAACCGCACGATCAAGGACACGGCGGTCAAGGACGCGAGCTTGGAGAAGCTGATCCTGAAGGAGGCTGCCTCGAGAGACTTCTGAGTCGGGCTCGCCGCCGGGCCTGTGTCGACTACGTCGTTGCCGAGCACGGTGTGTCTGCCTACAAAAGCGCTACAAAGCACCTCACGAGTGCCAAGCCAAATATCTGATATTACTGTTAGAATTTAAATGGCGGAGAGGGGGGGATTCGAACCCCCGATGCCCTTGCAGGCATGCCGCATTTCGAGTGCGGTGCATTCAACCGCTCTGCCACCTCTCCGCGAAGGCGCCTCGATGAGACGAGGGGTGACTAGCACGAGTGCTTCGGGTTTCACAAGCGGCGGATCGGGTCGGCGGCGCTTTGCGAGACGGCGCGACGGATTTCGCGTGCGGGGGATCGGTGTGACCGGGCAGAGACAGGGGAGCCCGGGCCGCTCCGGCGCGGCGAAGCGCGCCGTCCGGGGCGAAGCGCAACCGTCTGGAGGGCTTGCGGTCGGAGGGACGCGCCCGGTCTGGCTCCGGCCGCCAGCAGGCTCCAGGGCCATGCGGGAAAGGATTCGTCCGTGCGGCGAAACAGCCATATACTGGAGGGACCTGGCTCCGCTATCGTCGCTTCTTCGCCGGGGCGCGCGATGGTTCTGATCCGGGGTCGTCGCCTTGATGGATTCCGGCGCTTAGCCAACCCGAGCCTGGAGGCCCGAAACTCCCGGTGGTCGGAACCTCCAATGACCGGGACTTTCAGAAACTGGGGCTTTCAGAAACTGGGACTTTCGGTAGCCGGGACTTTCGGTAGCATGCGTGCATGATGAACGTTCCCCGCGAGACGACAGCGCCACTCACCGATCCGCTGCTCCTCGACAACCAGCTCTGCTATGCCCTCTACGCGGCCGCCCACCGGATGACGAAGTCGTACCGGCCGATGCTGGAGCGCATGGGCCTGACCTACCCGCAATATCTCGTGCTGCTGGTGTTGTGGGAGACGGACGGCATCACCGTCTCGGAGATCGGACGGCGCCTGCGCCTCGATTCCGGCACGCTGACACCGGTGCTGAAGCGTCTGGAAGCGGCGGGGTTCCTGGTGCGGAACCGGCGGCGCTCGGACGAACGCGAGGTCGAGATCGCCCTGACGCCGCGCGGCCAGGCCTTGCGCACCGAAGCCGCAGCCGTGCGGGAATCGGTGATGTGCCAGCTCAACATGTCGGAGCCCGAGGTCCAGGCCATGCGCGCCGACCTCAACGCGCTCATCGCCAATCTCAGCGTCGGCGGATGATGCGCGGCACCATGGGCCAGACCCGAAACTTTGCCGGTTAAGTTCTTCTTGCCGGGTCGCCGGAAACCCCGCTATGCCGCAGGACATCCTGCCGGCTGCGGCGCGCTGCGGACAGGCCCTTCTTCTCACCTTTGCGGGACCCTGCCGATCGTGAATGCTCAACCGACGGTTCTGCGCACGAGGCTTCCGCGAACCGGATTTTTGCGAACCGCTCCGCCTCGGACCCGAGCGCTTCGCCTCCACGCCCGCTGGGGGACGCAGGGTCGAGCGGTCCGGCATCGACGGACCAAGGGCGAACTCGCGGTTGCGTTCGGCGTTTCTCAGCCATGAGTGTGCATGGGGGAGACGCGGATATCGACCCGCGCCGGCAGGTCGGCGCGCTGCCGTTCAGGCGGATGCCGGATGGCGGCTACATGATCATGCTGATCACCTCCCGCGAGAGCCGTCGCTGGGTGATCCCGAAGGGTTGGCCGATGAAGGGGCGCAAGCCCTACGATGCCGCCGCGCGCGAGGCCTACGAGGAGGCCGGCCTCCTCGGTACCATCGGCAAGCGCCCCCTCGGCTTCTACCTCTACGAGAAGCGCCTGAAGAGCCGCGACGCGGTTCTGTGTCAGGTGAAGGTGTTTCCCCTGGAGGTCCGCAAGCAGCTCAAGCACTGGCCCGAGCGGCACCAGCGCGAGGATCGCTGGTTCACGCCGTCCGAGGCGGCCGAGGCCGTGGCGGAGGCCGGTCTGGCGGCGATCATCCGCGCGGCCTGCAAACGCGAAACCGGCGCCCTCGCCTGACGGCAACGCAGGGCCGGATGCGGATTCGAATGCGAACGCGCGAGAAACCGACAAGATTCGCCGCGATGCGATTGCCAAGGGCATGATGATCGGCTAATTGCCCGTCCGTCCGGTTCGCACGGCCTTCGCCGCAACCCAGGACGTTTCGCTGCTGTAGCTCAGTGGTAGAGCACCTCATTGGTAATGAGGAGGTCGACAGTTCAATCCTGTCCAGCAGCACCACCTTTCCCTTATCGCAACAAGACCTTGGGGACGGTGGTGCCGGCCGCTGGCCGATCCCTCGCTGTCGTGGGGAATGCCCTTCCGAACGCGCGAGAGATTTCGAACGCGCGAGAGATCCGCCTGCATCAACCGGCGCATGCCGCACAGGGTCTTGCCGTCGATGTCTCCGGAACGGTCTTCCGCGCCGACAATCGCCGACGGAGCGGACGCCGCGCCCGCCAGGGTGTAGGGTCGGATGTGGCCGCGAACCGGTGGTCCTGGAGCAAACCGATGAACCGCGCCGTCCTCTCGTTGGCAGCCATCGGCCTCTTCATGGCGGCGCCTGCCGATGCGCAGAGCCTTCAGCCTGGGTCTGACAGCCCGCGCGAGGCGCCGCGCACGAAGCGCGAGCGGGATCTCGATCTGGAGGCGAAGCCGCGGGGGCAGCGGGAGCTGTCGGCGCCCGACAAGGACGGGTACTCGACCGAGGAACCCGATGACGACAGCGAAGACAGCGATCTCGGCGAGGCCCTTCGCGGCGCCGAGCCCTCGAAGCCGCAGCCTCGGTGATCGGCGCCACCGTCATGCGCTTGCTTGCCCTCGCCACAACGCTGATCGTCGCGGCCACCGCCGATGCCCGCGCTGAGCCGGCCTCGACCCTGGATGGGCTGTGGCAGCGGCTCGGCTCCTGTGCGCAATCGGTGGGTGGCCCTGCGGGGTCGGCCGGCTCGGAAGTCACGGTCCTGTTCAGCATCAAGCGGGACGGGAGCCTGCAGGGGCAGCCGCGGATTACTCACGCGAACCTGAAAGGTGATGTCGCTGCGCAAAAGGAGTTCCTCTCCGAAGCGCTCAAGGGCATTGCCGGCTGCTTCCCGCTCGCGATCACGGACGGCCTCGGCGGTGCCGTCGCAGGCCGCCCGCTGCGTCTCCGGGTGATGAACCGTGCACGGGAGCGGGGCGCCTGATCACGGCCAACACTGAGCTGGCATGCATCAGCTGCATCTCTCATGCCGAAAAATCCCGCTCCTTCAGCCCGATAAGAGAGCAGTTCGGCACCGATCAAGCGGTCTTTGCTCAGAGTACGGGCCTCGTGAACTCCGTTGCTGAGCAGACGGTTCCACGAAGCTGCGTACTTTTATTGTTTCTACTTTATGAGAATCGATGACAATTGCGTCTCGCAAGCCATCACCTTGCGAGCGGCCTTTTTATGCGTTAGGTGCAGTGCAGCAAGAAATTGTTAACCAGCCTCCCCCCAGCCTGTGAGAGGGTCTGAGACCATGCTGCGAAACGAAAATGCTCTCACCCCTCATTTTGCATCTCAGCATCGGAACGAGCAGTTGAACGTAGCGGTCCTTACACGTGATACGCCTGTCGGAGAGGCTCGCCGCTTGGAGCGTTTGGCCAAGCGTACCCTCGACATCACCATCGCGGGCACGGCATTCGTCCTCCTCCTGCCGCTGCTTTTTCTCATTGGGGCGCTCGTCTGGTCCGCGGATCGCAAGAGCCCGATCTTTCGGCATATGCGGATCGGACAGGGAGGCCGTCGCTTCGGCTGCCTCAAGTTTCGCTCGATGGTCACCAACGGCGATGACGTGCTGCGCGCTTATCTGGCCGCCAATCCCGCGGCACAGCGCGAGTGGGACGAGACCCACAAGCTGACCAACGACCCCCGGGTGACGCCTCTGGGCGCGGTGCTGCGCAAGACCAGCCTCGACGAACTGCCCCAGCTCATCAACGTCCTCCGCGGAGAAATGAGCCTGGTTGGCCCGCGTCCGATCGTAACCGCCGAGTTGGAGCGCTACGGCACGGCGTTCGAGACCTGCTTCTCGGTCACGCCCGGCGTGACCGGGCTCTGGCAGGTCTCAGGCCGTAGCAATTGCACCTATGCGGAGCGGGTCGCGTTGGACCTCGACTACGCCACCCGCTGGAGCTTCGCGCGCGACGTCGCCATCATGCTGCGCACGGTTCCAGCCGTACTCGCGCAGCGCGGGAGCCGCTGACCCTTCCCGTGCTCCGGTGAGCGATCAAGGTCACGGAGCACACCGGCCCGAAGCTGGGTCGGTGGAGAAACCCAGTGAAGGCCATCTTACTGAACGTGCTGCTTGGTCTTGGATTGGGGCGGCTTGGCACGATCCGGCAGGCCATCATATTCATCCCCGTCGTCGCTCTTGAGATTGCCTACAGCGCCTATTTCTACGGTCTAAGCCTTGATGGGGGCTTCAGACGCGCCGCCGCACTCATGATCTGCGCCCAGCTGGCCTTCATGCTCGGGGCGTTGCTGCGTCCGCTGGGTCGCAAGAACTAAAACCTCACCCGAACACGGCCTTGAGATCCGCCGAGCAGTCCCTCAGGCACAGGCATGCGCCGTCGGTCGCTCGGCCAACGGCGTCCGGTGCCGCGGGCTGCGCCTCCCGAACACGGACGGCGCGAAGTCGCGGTAGACCGCCTTCCTGCGGGCGCCGAGGTCGCCATAGAGCGTATCGTTCGAGGAGAAGACGCGAACCCCGTCGCGCAAGCACGGCTGACGGATCGTGAACCAGGGATCGCCCCTCGCGAGCAGAGCGAAAACGGGACAAGCCCCGCGCTGGGGATTCCATCGGGGCTGACCAGGGAGGGGCTGCGCGAGAGTCTTTTGCTTTCGTTTGTCTGGTCGGGAGAACCGGTTTCCGCTGGGCCCTGACGAACTCTAGCGAAGGCGCAGAAGCCGGGCGGGCAACGGTCAACGCTTCTGCGGAGGAGCCAAAAGCTTCGGCGCTTCAGCGTTCGCGATGAATCGTCCGGGTGGTGCAGGCGATGCCGGGTCTTTCTGCCAACCGATCCGCCCCTCAGCCAAACCGAACTCCAAGAAGTGAGCGAGCGGATTGAAGCCGTTGGCTTTGACATCCGGATTGGCCGTCAGATAGCCGTCACCGCTGAAGCCGGCGCTGGGGTCGCGGCCTTCCTTCCATCCGTGCTGTAGGTAATGCTGCAGAGGCGTTCCGGGGAACTGCGCGACATCGCGATACCAGTAACGGTAATAGACCTCATCGAAACCCGGCATCCGGCCTTCAGAGGTGTTGGAGGCCAGCTTTTGGATGAGGCGCGAGATCTTCATGGCCGAAGTCATAGCGCAGGCGGTTCGGAGGCGACAAGCGGCCCCATGCAAAACCTGCCTCGGAATGCCCTGGGCGGGCGAAGATGATGGCGCCCGGTGCCCCCCGGAAGTCTGAGGAGACGCAGGGTAGCCTTCGCTGTCCGAGGCGGCGAATAGCCCTGCCCTCGCGGGTGAGCCCCGGATCGTCACCTTGTAACCTGCGATCCGGGGTCACCTGCGATCCGGGCGACACCAACCGCGACGGCCGGGTCGTAGCCGTGTGCCGACCGGATTTGCACCGTCCGTCGTCGTGGCAGGTCGAGTCCCGGCGGCCTCAGCCCCCTCCCCCGCACCTATCCGGTGCGATTTCTGCGGTGGTGTGGTGCTTGGCGCCGGGCGCGTGTCCGGAAACGTCGAAACACGCATGCGCCTCGTGGACACGACCGACGTCGTGTCGCGCCGGGGCGGCCGACCAGCACTCGACCGCTCCGGACCTTCGGGCGGTGACGCAACCGACGCCCCCTTCAGCAAAGCGGACCCACAAGCTTCGCGAAAGCAAGATCCCTGAGAGTGCGGCACCATCTGGGGGATTGATGCCATGCTCCGAGCACCCCTCTGCCTCGTGGCGCTGATCTCGTCGATCACTCCGTCGCTGTCAGAGCCGTTGCCGAAACCGATGTTCGTCAGATTGCCGCCGCTTGCCGTCGAGGGCGACCGGGGCGGGGCGGCCGTGCCTCAGACCAGAGGAGCCTTGGAGGCGGCGAACGCCAAGGCGTCCGCGCTGATGGACGCCTTCGACGGGCGCGTCGCTCGGAGCGCGCAGCAAGCGATCGCCTCGATTTGTGTCGGCTGCTCGCCCCCCTTTCGGGAGATGAAGGCTTACCCGCGACGCGTCGAAGCGACCGCGCTGCCTGAGGGACGGATTGTCGATGATCCGGCGCAGGCTCCTGCCAACTGAGCCCCCCCAAGTCCCCCGGCGCTCGGAGACGCGGTGATCAGGCGTGCGCCGTCGCCAATCCGTCGACCTGCGTGTGGCGCGACGCGGGCTGCGCATCTCAAATTTCGTCGACCCGGCCCGCCTCCCCGTCAGGCCAGCTCCGCTCCTTGGATGTTCCAGGTCGACGCCGGAGCCAAGGCCTTCAGGCGAACAGCATGCCGTCGCCGGGCGCGTGTACGGTGAAGCCCTTGCCCTCGTCGATCCAGCCCGGACCGGCAGCGCCCTGGTTGATGCCGGCGGTTTCCTCGGCATTGCCGGCGAAGTGATGCTGGCCGGTCTTGGTGTTGAAGAACCGCTCCAGCGTCACGGTGCCGGGCGCGCCCGCATCGGCATAGGCCTCGAACGCGACGCCCTCGTACTTGTAGGACGGCGCGGTCCTGATGATCTGGTCGCGCTCGCCGACGCTGGTCGTGAAGAAATGCGCGTTCGTGCCGGTGTCGAAGAACCGGAATACGTCGATGGTGTCGGCTCCCGGGGTCGGGGTCGCCCACGGGGTTCCCTCGTAGGTGAACCACGGCAAGGTCTGCAGGATCTGCGCCTTCTCAGCAGTACTGTTCGTGTAGAAGTGATCGCCCGTGCGGGTATCGAAGAACCGATAAACGGCCGTGACGTGGCTCCCCTCCGCAGTAGGGACCCCAGACGTCGAAGCAAGGCCTTGTGACGGCGTTGCCGCCTGCACCGATGCGTTGGATCCTGCAGGATCGTGCCCCCCCGGCACCGGAGACGCATCCTGGACGTCCGCGACGACGCCCGGATTCCGCGCGTAGGCTCGCACAGAATCGATGAGCATGTGGCCTTCGGCAGGCGTGGTGGCGTCCGTGGCCCCGGGCCACGAGCCTGCATCGCCGACAGCGAGATTCAGCAGCATGTACATCGGCTT
>NZ_LMNL01000003.1:0-94437 GCF_001422985.1 Methylobacterium sp. Leaf117 | reverse complement strand
AGAAGGCCGGCCAGAAGCCCTTGCCGGCGGGAAGCTGGGCGCGAATTTCGAAGTAGCCATACAGCTGGGAGAAGGACTTGTAGGTGGTGATGACGCCGGAAGTCCAATCCAGGCCCGAGCCGAGTGGGGTTTCGACGCCCTGGGTCGCGCGCGCGGCAGTGATATCGAGGACGCCGTCCTTGACGCTGAAGGGGTTCACCCCGACCGAGCTGTCGGAATAGTATTCATCTTCCTTGTTGTTGGGCAGGGTGCGGAGTCCGGCCTGCGGATACTTCGTCTGCCACGTTGTCGCGACTCCGGTTGCGGATCCCGAAAAGGTGTTGAACTCGTCCGAGAAGGTCAGCTGATACTTCGACAGATCGACGGGCAGGCGGAAATTCGCCGCGGACAGATCTTCGACCTTGTGATCGCGCAGGGTCAGCGTCTCGCCTGTCTCAAGTCTGATGATTGTATCCGCCCCGACCTGGGACATCGCCGACTTGACCTTGGAAAAGCTTGTCAGGCTGGAATAGGACTGCAGTTGTAGAAAGTCCTTGGCCGCATCGAACCCGATCACGACATCGGACCCTTCGCCTTTCGTGACGATGAAGGTGTCTACGCCGCTCCCACCGATCAGAACGTCGTTGCCGGCGCCGCCATTCAACGTGTGGCTTCCGGTGCCAGGCGCGCTGATGATGTTGTCGACGTGATTGCCGGCACCGCTTGAATTATTGCCGGCCAGCGTGAGATTCTCGGTACCATTCGGAAGTGTGTAGTATTTCGACGTCGACACGACCGTGTCGATGCCTTCCCGGTCGTTCTCTACGACGACGTCATTCTGGGTGTAAACGAAATAGGTATCATCTCCCAACCCACCCGTGAGCGTGCTATTGCCTCCGGTGCGAAGGCCGTCGTTGCCGGTCGTCCCTGAAAGGGTTGATTTGGCAGTTCCGACGGAACCACGAGCATAGGTTTCGCCCACCGAGAGCAGCGCCCCGGCGGCGTTGAGGTATGTTGCAGGCATCGAGCTCGCCCTTGATGAAGGACGTTACTTCAATTCAACTCTGTGAATTGATCGTTACTTAGCCGAGAAATGCTCGGAATTAACTATAAAATCCCGGAACCAAATTGCGTCGGCGCGACAACTTACCCTTTCGCAGCGCGTGTCGAGCAGAAAGGATGTTGCCGGGGATCAACACGGATGCATGTCGTGCCGACCGGAAGCGGGGTCCGACCGGATTGGATCGGTTGCGGTTTCGAGGCCGGCGCGGATGTGGAGGTCGACGGTTCGATCCGGTCCGGCAGCTCCACCTTCTGCATGACCGATCAGAGACGTGAATCAGGGACCTGCGTCAGCGACTTGGGAAAGGGGGGGCGGCCCCACGTCGTGGTGCGCCCCGCACCGGGATGCGGGGCGCCCTTCACGTCTCAGGACAGTTGCGGAGTGGAGGCCCGGGCCGGCAAAGTCCAGTTCGGGCGGATGAAGTGGCAGGTGTAGCCGTCGGGACGCCGCTCGAGATAATCCTGGTGCTCGGGCTCGGCCTCCCAGAACGGGCCCGCCGGCGTTACCTCGGTGACCACCTTGCCGGGCCACAGGCCGGAGGCGTTCACGTCCGCGATGGTGTCCTCGGCGATCTGCCGCTGCGTCTCGTCGGTGGTGAAGATCGCCGAGCGGTAGCTCAGGCCCCGGTCGTTGCCCTGACGGTTGGGCGTGGTCGGATCGTGGATCTGGAAGAAGAACTCCAGCATGCGGCGGAAGCTCGTCCGGCTCGGGTCGTAGACGATCTCGATGGCCTCGGCATGGGTGCCGTGATCGCGGTAGGTCGCGTTCGGGACGTCGCCGCCGGTGTAGCCGACCCGCGTGGAGATCACGCCCTCCTGGCGCCGGATCAGGTCCTGCATGCCCCAGAAGCAGCCGCCTGCCAGGATCGCGCGTTCGTGGCTCATGGTTCAACCTCTCTACGATGAAAGCGTCATCGGGCTTTGCCTTAGATAGGGAGGCGCGCCGGCTTTTGCCGCCATCCCGTCAGCCCCCGAGGCGCGGCGTTTCCGGCACGTCTTCGCCGGGCCTGTGCCGCGCCGCACATCGGCGCGGATGGTCCGAGTGCATCACGGGGGTGGCCGTCATCGCCCCCTCGGCGGCCGAAACCAGCGGCGCAGCGGCCCTCGCAGGCCCTGCGCCGTTCGCATGTTCGGTGCTGACATGACCGGCTCTTCCGACCCGACGGGATCTCTCAGGCCGGCGGACGCGCGTCTGCCCCGGAACGGGCCGGGAGCCGCGCGTCCCGACGTCGTGGAGCACCGCAGATGAGAGCGGCCGACAGGGCCCGCGGGCTCGGCCTCGCCCTCCTTCTCCTCGGCACGGTCGCGAGCCAGGCCCGCGACCGGACCGGCGCGGTGGTGCGCGCCTGGGTCTCGGAGGTCATCGATATCATCGACGGGGCCGTCCAGAAGCAGGCCTTCCCGGGCCGGGGCCGCACCGTGACCGTCCGGGTCCAGGTGGCGGCGGACGGCTTCGTGAACCGCGTCGCGGTCGAGCGCAGCTCCGGTTCGGCGGATCTCGATCAGCGGGCGACGGCCCTAATCCGGGCGGCCGGCCCGTTTCGCCCGCCGCCCGCCCCTTTGCTGACCCGGGCGGGCACGACGGATCTGAGCTTTCCGGTGCGGCTGGGCCGCTGAGATCAGGGCGGCGTCGGGCTGCCCCGCATTGGATCGGGCGGACGAAGCGCATCCGGAATGGTCGCGTCTCGAATGGTCCCGTCGTCGGCCGGCCGGCGCGCCCGCGCGCCGATCAGCAGGGTGCGCTGGCCTCGCATGATCTTCAGCAGGCGCTCGGTGCGGCCAAGCTCCGCCTCGGCCTCGGCGGCGTCCCGATCTTCGGCGAGGTGGACGGCGATGCGGAGCATCTGCTCGATCCGCCGTGCCTCGGCCGTGGCGATGATCCGCTCCACCGCGCCGAGCCCCTCGTCCCACGCCGCCGTCATCCGCCGCCCCCAGAGCCTCCTGCGAAGGAGCCACCTTCGGGCATCGTCCGGCGGCCCGCACTCACGTTTGTTGCGCCCGGGCTCCGATCAGGGGTCGGTCGGTGACCGTTGCGGCCCACACCGCTCTGAACCTTGGCCGACCCGGCTTGTTGACGACGGTGAACCCCCACCACGGAAAGGCCGACATGGCAGAGCCCTCGGACATCAAGGCGCAGATGGAAGTGAGATCGTCCGACGGGCTGCATGTCGGCACGGTCGATCACCTGGACGGCGACACCCTGATCAAGCTGACCCGGACCGATCCGGTCGCGCATGGCCGGCACCATCTCCTGCCGCTGTCCTGGGTCGAGCGGGTCGACGAGCAGGTCCACCTCACCGCCACGGCGGCGGACGTCCGCGGCTACTGGGAGGATGCCGGCGCCGTGTGAGGCGGCCATTCCGACATCACCCGCCAGAACCGACAGCCCGTCGAAGAGCGCTTCGATGCGCCCGCACCACCACGTCATCACCGCCGATCTCTGCTGCGCCGCAAGATATCCGCCGCCGATTTGGGCACCGGGCGCCTAAGATCTGAGCGTATGCTGGCGATCTGCACAAGTGCAGCGCACCATAAATCCGCCCCTTGACGGCCTGCGCCCGCCGATATTCTATACGTATAGTTTGGATAGTTCGGTCGGCTCGGCCCTCGAGGAGCGGTGTCATGCGGGATCGTCGCGCGTTTCTGAAAACCTCGCTGACGGCGGCGACCCTGGCGGCCTCCGGAGTGCCGATCTCGGGTTTCCTGCGCAGCGCCCGGGCCGCCGAGGGGCCCCTGGTCGTCGGCGCGCCCCTGCCGATCTCGGGCGCCTTCGCGGCCAACGGCAAGTACGCGTCGCTGGGCGCCGCCTTCGCCGCGAAGGAAGCCGGCTCGGTGCTGGGCCGCACCGTCACGATCGCCGACATCGACACCGAGGGTAAGCCGGCCCCGGCCGCCCGCAAGATGCAGGAGGCGATGGCCCAGGGCACGCGACTCTTCGCCGGCGGCATCCTGTCCTCCGAGGCCCTGGTGATGGGCAAGGAGGCGGCGAAGTCCGACGCCGTCTTCATCACGACGGCGGGCGCCGACGAGATCACCGGCTCCGACTGCAACCGCGGCACCTTCCGCTGGACGGTACCGACCTTCGGCGCCATCGCGCAGACCGTCCGGCCCCTGATCGCGCAGATGCCCCAGGCCAAGCGCTGGTACACGATCACCCCGCAATACGTGTTCGGCGAAGGCCTGCTCAGCGCCGCCAAGGCGGTGTTCCAGGAGAAGGGCATCGAGCATGTCGGCAACAGCTACCACTCGCTGGCCGAGAAGGAATTCAGCGGCTACCTGACCAACGCCATCGCGGCGAAACCCGACGTCCTGCTGCTCCTCAACTTCGGCTCGCAATCCTCGGACGCGCTGCGCCAGGCGGTCAGTTTCGGCCTCAAGAAGCGCATGACCATCGTGCTCGCCTGGGCCTCGGGCCTGGAGCAGTTCGAGGCCTTGGGCGCCGACCTGTGCGAGGGCGTCTATTTCGGCGCGCAGTACTGGCACGGCATCGACTCGCCCCTGAACAAGGCCCTGGTCGCCAAGGTCCGCGAGACCGCCAAGATGACGCCGAACTACTCTTTCGCCGGCTCCTACCAGATCACCAAGCTGCTGCTCGACGCCGCCACCAAGGCCGGCAGCGCCGATGGCCCCGCGGTGATCAAGGCGCTCGAAGGACTGCGCTATGCCGGCCTCACCGGCGAGGAGGAAATCCGCGCCGCCGATCACCAGGTCATCAAGGATTACTACCTGCTCAAGGGCAAGGCGAAGTCCGCCATGAAGGACAAGGACGATTTCGCCGAGGTCATCCAGTCCGGCAAGTCGTTCCTCTCGCCCGAGGCGGCCGGCTGCAAGATGGCGTGAGGGCGACCTGAAACCAAGGTTCTTCACCAAACCGGTTGTCGGTCAAGCGCTGCGTCATTCCGGGGCGCCGCAGGCGAGCCCGGAATCCAGAGCCGCTGACGGAGCCAAGCAAGACGCCACCTGTGTTTCTGGATTCCGGGCTCCGCTTCGCGGCCCCGGAATGACGCGGTGGCGCGCCGATCGGCGTCGCTCTCGAACCAAGACTTGACGTGCACCCGGAGACCCCGTGACCTACCTGTTCCAGATCCTGAACGGTCTCGGCCTCGGGATGCTCTACTTCCTGCTGGCGGTGGGCCTGAGCATCATCTTCGGGCTGCTGCAATTCGTGAACTTCGCCCATGGGGCGTTCTATCTGCTCGGCGCCTACCTCGCTTACGAGGGCGTCGAGCGCGGCCTGAGCTTCTGGGTGGCGATGCCGCTCGCCGCCCTCGTCGTGGCGGTTCTGGCAGGCCTGACCGAGCGGCTGCTCCTGCGCCGGGTCTACAAGCTGCCCCACACCTTCCACATCCTCGTCACCGTCGGCCTCGCCCTGGTGGTGCAGGAACTCGTCATCATCCTCTGGGGACCGCTCGGCGGCAACGTTGCCCCGCCGGAGGAACTGAGCGGCGTGATGATCCTCGGCGACTTCGTCTATCCCGAGTACCGGCTGTTCGTGATCGGCTTCACGGCGATCCTGGCCGCGGGCCTGTGGTGGCTCCTCGACCGCACACGCCTCGGCGCCATCGTGCGGGCCGGGTCGGAATCCCCGTCAAACATGGCGCTGCTCGGCTACGACACCCTGCGCATCAACACGGCGGTCTTCGCCCTCGGTGCCGGGCTCGCGGGGCTGGCCGGGGCGCTGGCGGCCCCCATCCGCGGCGTCGAGCCCTTCATGGGCGTCGAAGCGCTGGGCATCGCCTTCGTGGTGGTGGTGATCGGCGGCATGGGCAGCTACGCCGGAGCGCTGGCCGCCGGCATCCTGGTCGGCGTCGCCCAGAGCCTGATGGCCACTCTGTGGCCGGAGGGGGCGCGCCTCGTCATCTATCTCGGCATGGCCGGCATCATCATGGCGATGCCGCGCGGCCTGTTCGGCCGGGCCTGAGCAGGATCCTTTCGCATGATCCCCTTTCTCGACCGGCCCCTCGTCCAGTTCGGCCTCGCGCTCGCCACCGTGCTGATCCTGCCGCTCGCCATGCGCTCGGGCACGCTCGCCAGCGAGATCTTGATCTTCGGATTGGCGGTCGCCGCCTGCAACCTGCTGCTGGGCTATACCGGCCTTCTCTCGTTCGGACAGGGCATCTTCTTCGGGTTGGGCAGCTACGTCGCCGGGCTCGGCCTCATGCGGGCCGGTCTGCCCGCCCCCGTCATGCTGCTGCTGTCCCTGGCCCTCGGCGCCCTGGTGGCGGCCGCCGTGGGCTGGGTCTCGATCCGGCGCCAGGGCGTCTATTTCGTGATGCTGACGCTGGCCTTCTCGCAGATGTTCTACTTCCTGGCCTACACCTTCAGCGGCGTCACCGGCGGCGATAACGGCCTCCTCGACATCCCCCGTCCGCGCCTCGGCGGCACCGTGCTGAGCGACGCCTGGACCTATTACGCCTACGTCGCCGTGCTCTTCCTCGTGCTGTTCGCCACCCTGCAGCGGGTCGCGCTCTCGACCTTCGGGCGCACGCTGCTCGCCATCCGCGACAACGAGGGTCGGGCCGGGGCCATCGGCTATCCGGTGCGGGCGTTCAAGGTCGCGGCCTTTGCGATCTCGGGCGCAGTCACGGCCTTGGCGGGCGCGCTCCACGCCATGCTGATCGGCGTCGCCCCCCTGTCGAACATCGACTATCACACCAGCGAAACCCTGCTGATCATGACGATCATCGGCGGCAGCGCCAACCTGTTCGCCTCGCTCCTCGGCGCCGGCGCCTACCTGCTCGCCGCCGACGCCCTCTCGGCGATCTGGCCGCGCTGGCTGCTGCTCCTCGGGCTCCTCCTCATCGTCATCACGCTGTTCCTGCAGCGCGGCCTCTGGGGCCTGATCGAGCGCGCCGTCGCCCTGGTGACGCGGACGCCGCCGCCCGCGGAGAGCCTTCCCCTCCCCCTTGTGGGGAGGGGCCAGGGATGGGGGTGGCGCCGCCAGCCTCCGCCGGTCGAGGGCCACCCAGCCACCCCCACCGCCAACTCCTCCCCACAAGGGGGAGGAGGGCAGCCTGGTGCCCGGCCGGCCCCGGAGGCGAACCGATGAGCGAGCCCATCCTCGCCACCGACGCCTTGAGCGTCCGCTACGGCAGCTTCGTCGCCCTGCAGGACGTGACCCTGCGCATCAGGCAGAACAGCGTCCACTCGATCATCGGTCCCAATGGCGCCGGCAAGACCACCCTGTTCCACGCGCTCACCGGCCGGATCGCGCCTTCGGCCGGGCGCATCGCCCTGGCCGGCCGGGACATCACCCGGACCGCGGACCACGAGCGCGTGCGCCTCGGCCTCGCCCGTTCGTTCCAGGTCACCAGCCTGTTCCCGACGCTCAGTGTTCGCGAGAACCTGCGGCTGGCGGCACAGGGTCGGACGCCCTGGCAAGCGCTCGCGCCCTGGCGCCGGGCGGAAGCGAACCGGCCGGCCCTAGCCATGGCGGAGGCGATGCTGGACCGCCTCGACCTGACCCGCGTGGCGCTCCGCGCCGCCGGCGAACTCTCCCACGGCCAGCAGCGCCGCCTCGAAGTCGGTATGGCGATGGCGGCCGCGCCGAAGGTCATCCTCCTCGATGAGCCGACCTCCGGCATGGGCATCGACGACATCGCCGCGATGACGGCGCTGATCCGCGACCTCGGCCGCGACCACACCGTGCTGTTCATCGAGCACAACATGGGCATCGTCATGAACATCTCCGACACCGTGACGGTGATGCGCGCCGGCCGCGTGCTGGTGGAGGGGCCGCCGGCCCGGGTCCGCGACGACCCCGAGGTGCGCCGGGCCTATCTCGGCAACATGATCACGGGAGATCTGGTCTCGTGAGTGGTCCCGCCGCCCTCAGCGTGGAGGACGTCCACGGCTATTACGGCAAGAGCCACATCCTCCAGGGCGTCAGCCTGGAGGTGCGGGCCGGCGAGATCGTCTGCCTGCTCGGCCGCAACGGCGCCGGCAAGACCTCGACCCTGAAGGCGATCAGCGGCCTCCTGCCTCCGCGCGGCGGCCGCGTGCGCTTCCACGACACCGACGTGGCGGGTTGGCCCGCCCATCGCATCGCGCGGGCCGGCCTCACCCTCGTGCCGGAGGATCGCGGCATCTTCAGCCTGCTCAGCGTCGAGGAGAATCTCCGCATCGCCGTGCGCAGGGGCTCGCCCTGGGGCATGGCCGAGATCTACGCGATGTTCCCGCGCCTCGAAGAGCGCCGCCGCAACGGGGGCGCGCAGCTCTCGGGGGGCGAGCAGCAGATGCTCTCCATCGCCCGCGCCCTGCTCAGCGGCCCGAAGCTTCTCATGCTCGACGAGCCGGTGGAGGGCCTGGCCCCCGTCATCGTCGAAGAGATCGTGGCCCAGATCCGCGCCATCCGCGACGCCGGGGTCCCGATCCTGCTTGTGGAGCAGAACCTGGCGGTCTGCACGAGCCTCGCCGACCGCCACTACATCCTCGAGCTTGGCCGCGTCGCTTACGCGGCCGGCAATGCCGAATTCAAGGCCGACGACGCCGCGCGCGACCGCTTCCTCGGCGTCAAGGCCGCCTGATCGCGGACCGCGTGAGCACCAGGAAACCCGGGACACCATGTCGAACCTGACCATCAACGCCGAGCGCCTCTGGGACACCCTGACGGAGACCGCCGCGATCGGCGGCACGCCGGATGGCGGCATCGCCCGCCTGACCCTCAGCGAGGACGACCGCCGGGTGCGCGACTGGCTCAAGGCCCAGGTCGCGGCGCTCGGCTGCACCCTCACGGTGGATGCCGCCGGCAACATGTTCGCCCTGCGCCCCGGCCGGAACCCGGACCTGAAGCCCATCGCGTTGGGCAGCCACCTCGACACCCAGCCCACCGGGGGCAAGTTCGACGGGGTGCTGGGCGTGCTGGCCGGGCTCGAAGTGCTACGCACCCTCGATGGGGCCGGCTACGTCACCGAGGCGCCGCTGCTCCTGGTCAACTGGACCAACGAGGAGGGAGCGCGCTTCGCCCCCGCGATGCTGGGCTCCGGCGTCTATGCGGGCATCTACGACGGCGCCTGGGCCGAGGCCCGCCGGGACAGCGCCGGCACCAGCTTCGGCGCAGCCCTCGACGCCATCGGGTATCGCGGCGCGGCCGTCCCCGGCTCGGTGCCGTTCGGGGCGATGTTCGAACTGCACATCGAGCAGGGTCCGATCCTGGAGGCGGAGGGGGCCACCATCGGTGTGGTTCAGGGCGTGCAGGGCATGCGCTGGTTCGAAGTCACCCTGGAGGGCCGGTCGTCCCACACCGGCTCGACCCCGATGCCGCTGCGCCGCAACGCGCTGGTCGGCGCCGCCCGCCTGGTCGAAGCGGTGGATGCCGCCGCCCACGCGCACGCCCCCGACGCGGTCGGGACCGTCGGCCACCTCACGGTGACGCCGAATTCCAACAACGTCATTCCCGGCCACGTCTTCCTTACCGTCGACCTGCGCCACCCGCAGGACGCGGTGCTCGACGCCATGGAGGCGGCCCTGCGGGCGGCCGTCGAACGCGTCACCACCGACCTCGCCCTGGAAACCCGGCTCGAACCCATTTCCCGGATCGCGCCCGTCGCCTTCGATCCGGACTGCATCGCCTCCGTCCGGCGCGCGGCCGAGAAGGGCGGGCATCCCACCCGCGACATGGTCTCGGGCGCCGGCCACGACGCCGCCCACGTCGCCGCCCTGGTGCCCACCACCATGGTGTTCGTGCCGAGCGCCGGGGGCCTCAGCCACAACCCGGCGGAGTCGACCTCGCCCACCGAATGCGCCGCCGGCGCGCAGGTGCTGCTCGACGCGGTGCTCGACTACGATTCCCGCCATTCCGCCTCGGCCTGATCGAACGACGCGAGTTGCTGCCATGCGTATCGTCACCGCCCGGGTGAACCACGAGACCAACACCTTCTCGCCGCTGGCCACCCCCCTGGCGGCCTTCAACCCGCTCTGGGGGGCGGAAGCTCTGGCGGCGGGGCGCGACGCCACCACGGCGCTCGGCGCCTTCATCCGCTTCGCCGAGGCGCGCGGCGCCACCGTCGTGGTTCCGGTATCGGCCCATGCCAACCCGAGCGGCCCGGTGGCGGACGCGGCCTTCGAGGCGCTGAGCGCGGCGATCCTCGCGGCGATCGGCCCGGGCTGCGACGCCATCCTGCTCGACCTGCATGGGGCGATGGTGACCGAGAGCCACGACGACGGCGAGGGTGAATTGCTCGCCCGCATCCGCGCCCTGGCGCCGGGCGTGCCGCTCGGCGTCGCCCTCGACCTCCACGGCAACATCACGGCCCGGATGGTGGCGAACTGCGACGCGATCGCGGGCTTCAAGACCTATCCGCACGTCGACATGGCCGAGACCGGCGCCCTGGTCGCCGGCATCGTCGGGCGCATGCTCGACGAAGACCTCAAACCCCACCGCGCCTGGGTCCACCCGCCCATGCTCGCCCACACCCTGCGGATGGACACCCGCGTGCCCGGCCCGATGCAGGACGCCGTCGCGGCGGCCCGCGCGGCGGAGACCCGCCCCGGCGTGCTCGCCGCCACGATCTTCGGCGGCTTCGCCCTGGCCGACCTGTTCGAAGCGGGCGTCTCGGTCACGGTCACGGCCGAGACGCAGGAGGCCGCCGACCAGGCCGCCCAGGATCTCGCCGCGGAACTCTGGTCCGCGCGCGACGCCTTCGTCTACGCCGAGGCGCCGCTCGGCGCATCGATCGCGGCGGCCAAGGCGGCGCTGGCGCAGCCCGGCACGGGTCCGGTGCTCCTCCTCGACCACGGCGACAACTGCATGTCGGGCGGCACCTGCGACGTGATGGATGTCCTCGCCGCCGCCCTCGAGGCGGGCCTGGACGGCCTCCTCGCCGGCCCGATCTGCGATCCCCAGGCCGTCGCCGCCCTGCACGCGGCCGGCCTCGGCGCGGCGGTCGCGATCGGCGTCGGCAACCGCGTGCCGCTCCCGGGGTTTTCCGCTCAGGCCCCCCTGATGGTCGCCGGGACGGTGGCGGCCCTCGGCGACGGCACCTACGTCATCACCGGCCCGACCTATACGGGTCAACGCTGCCGCATGGGCCGGGCGGCGGTGCTGGACACGGGCGCCGCCCGCATCCTTGTCACGGAGGAGCCGCACGAGCCCTGGGACCTCGGCGTGTTCACCAGCCTCGGCCTCGACCCGGCAGCGGCCCGGGTGCTGATCCTGAAGTCGCGGATGTATTGCCGGCCGGTGTTCGAGCCCCTCGCCCGCGCGGTGGTGGAATGCGCGAGCCGGGGCGTCACCAGCTCGGATTACGGCCTGTTCCCGTTCGGCAAGCTGGCCCGCCCGATCTTTCCCCTCGACGCGGACGTGTCCTGGACGCCGGCGAGCCCGGCGGCCCGATGAGCGCGCCCGAGGACGCCGGTCCGCCCGCGCCGCTGCGGCGGATCAAGCTGTCCGACCAGATCGCCGAGGATTTGTGCAACCGGATCGCCCGCGAGCGCCTGGCCCCGGGCGACCGCCTGCCGAACGAGCGCGCCCTGATGCAGCATTACGGCTGTGCCAAAGGCACGATCCGCGAGGCCCTGAAGGCCCTGGAGGTCCAGGGGCTGGTGACGATGCAGTCCGGCCCCAACGGCGGCCCGGAGATCCGCCCGATCTCGGTGGACGCCGCCGCGCAGCAGCTGCGCCGCTTCCTTCACTTCCAGGAACTCGACTTCGCCCAAGTCTACGCCCTGCGCCGCAGCCTGGAGGTGACGCTCGGCGTCAGCGTGGTCGGCCGCCTCGGGGACGCGGAGTTCCGCCGCCTGGAGGCGAACATGGCGGCCTGCGCGGCCGCCAACGCGGGCGATCAGCGCGGCCTCGGCCGCGTGGTGGAGGTCGATTTCCACGACATCCTGTGCGACGCCAGCGACAACCCACTGCTGGCCTTCATGTGCCGGTTTCTCAACAGCCTGCTGCGCGACCTCGTGGAATTCCGCAGCGACAGCCTCACCGAGCACGAGGCCTTCGGCGCCCACAATCTCGAAAGCCACCGCGCCCTCGTGGCCGCCTACCGCGCCGAGGATGCCGAAGCCGTCCGCCGCGAGATGCACAACCACATGTGCTGCGCCGAGCACTTCATGCAGCGCCTCGACGCCAAGTTCCGGAAGGACCTGTTAAGCCGGCGGGGAGCGAACGGCGCGGCGTCGTGAGCAGGACCCGCGCCCGGCTCGACTCTGTCGTTTTCGTTTGTCCGATCGGGATACCCGGTTTCCACGGATCCCTGACAAACGCTAGAGTTCACGCAGCCAGGACATCAGGCGTGACGCGCGGTCGTCGTGCGGGCAGACCTGGTAGGTGGCGTCGACCTCGCTCGGGTTCAGGCCGTACTTGCGCCGGAACGCCCGGCTGAACACCTGCTCGTTCTCGAAACCGCTCTCGAACGCCAGTTGCGCGATCTTCGGGCGGCGCCCGCCGGGGGCGCTGGCGATCTGCTGCATGGCGTGCGCGAGGCGCCGGCTGCGGATATAGGCGTAGACCCCCCCATCGGCCTCGAACAGCTTGTAGAGGGGCGTCCGCGACAGGCCGAACTTGGCCATCAGGGTCTCGGCGTCGATCGTGGCGAGGTTTTGGTCGATCGCCTGGCGCACGGCGATCCCGAGGACGCCGGTGTGATTGTAGGCGCTGTCCGACTCCGCCATGAACGCCGCGTTGCAGAGGGCGATGGAGGCCTCGGCGAGCCGGTCCTTCTGCAGCGGCGCCGCCGTCCGAAGGCAGGTCCGCAAGCCTTTCAGATGGTCCGCGAGCAGCAGGGTGAGGGGCGTGGTCGTCGGAGGGATGATCCGTCCATGCCAACTCGACGGATCGCCGCGCCAAGCATCCAGGACACGGCGCGGCACGATCGCGCCCAATTCGGCCCCTCCGCCCGCGCGGTCGATCGAAAGTTCCTGAGAAAGATCGAAGACGACCAGCATCTCCTGCCCGATCTCCGAAACGCACCCTCCAGTTGCAATCTTTTTCTGACCTGAAAGCTGAAGCGAGATACAGATGTGATCGATGTTCTGGTTCGCGATTTGCGACGATTTTCTCTCCGCGACCTGCTTGAAGCCGTCGGCCTCGGTAAACATCATTTTCTTCAGATTATAATATCTCTGGTATACGGTTTGCGGAACGAAGACATCCTGCTCGCAACGCACCTCGAACAGATCCGCCAAACCATCGATCCAGGCTCTTCGGCGCGTATTGTTGTCGGCGATGTTCTGGAATAGATATTCGATCATCCATTCAAGCCAAGAACTGGCCCTCGCTAGTGCCTGAATTACGATAAACAATCCCTGCTTATGTTCCTCGCGAAACTTATTGATCGCCTCAGGCGCAGTGAATAGCGCTGCCGCGTTTCCGCAGGATCCAGGACGGATCGTCTGTATTGACGGATGGAACGTCCGTCCGTGCACACGCCATCATCATCCGCGGACCGGCACGCATGTGCCCTGGTGCACGTTTTGCGTGCAGCGAGGCCAATTGGTCGGCTGAAATGGCACTGGGTCGATTCGCCAGCGCCACACGCACACGGGTTTCGGCGGCGCGAGCCGCTCGACCTGGAGCGTGCCCGCGGCCGAAGCTCGTCCGCCCAAGCCTGCAATCTCGGTGGAATCGGCACAGCCATGCAATCGCCCCTCCCGATTGGGATAGAGAAAGATTTGGCGTCGCCTATATTTTCTTGGAGGTTCGAAACTAGTCTTAAAGGATAGTATCTCTGGGTCAATAGGCTGCGGCAGCGAACCCGATATCCAAATCTAGACAGACTATCCTCCGCTCCTGACGGGACAGATGGCCTGACGGCCCGCGTCGACCTCGGACGACAGCCTGCTCGCACGCTGACAGGGAAAGCGGAGGCCGAGCGGTTCGAGACCGGTGGTCCCGGTCGGACGCTCCGATCGAAGCCAGCAGGATCGGGTTCAGAGCGCAGCGAGAGGCTAATCCAGCATGTCGCGGGCGCGTGATCTTGGAACGCCTGCCGCAGCATCGGAACACAATTCGATCAACCTCCATCGCGGATCATCGACACGACACCCAATGCCATTCGCATGAGACGTTCGATCGATTTTGAATGATCTTGTAAATTACTGTGTTGGTATCGATCCAAGACTTGTCAGACCATCGAAGTCATCGAAATCTCCGCTGCAGAATCCGCTCCCGATGTGCCGGAAGGGATCTGGAGGACGAAGCTGAAGTCGAAGAGGAGGCGGAAGCCGAAAGGGACAAGGCTTCCGGCGATTTCCGCTCGTTCGCGGCGGGGCCGTCCAGCAGGGGTCCGGCCGGGTCCGGGTTTGCCAGACGCACGGTCGAGGAACGTCCGGCCCGCTTGCGGGTCCGACCGGAGCCGAGTGTCGCAAATCCGATCGTCATGAAAATCGCCCATAAGGCAACGCACGTGATCCCGATCCGCACACCCTCCCACGAGGGGCCGGACTGCGTCATCATCAGGGTGGCGCCCATCAGCCCTGCGCCTGCGGCTAGCCATCGGGACAGTTCGGAAACGAGAGCCATGGCCGGCCGGATCATGCCGTGAGAGGGGCCGTGACCGCACGGGCGTGCGGGATTTCCGGGTGCAACTCGGCGCGGTCATCGAACCGCGCCGAGTTGCTGGGTCCGTTTAGCGCAGCAGCTGCAGGATGCTCTGGTTCGCCTGATTGGCGAGGGACAGCGCCGAGACGCCGAGCGATTGCTGAATCTGCAGGGCGTTCGAGTTGGCAGCCTCCTCGTTCATGTCCGCCGCCGTCAGGTTGGAGGCGCCGGTATTGAGGATGTTGGTCATGCTTTTGGTGAAGTCCTGACGCGTCATGATGATCGACATGTTCGAGGAGAGCACGTTCGACTGTGCCTTCAGCGTGTTGAGCGCGTTGGTTAGCGCTTCAGACGCCTTCGTGAGGTCCGCATTGTTCTGAACGCTGAAATTCGCCCCAGCAGCGGATGTAGCCGCGTCCTGCATCAGACCGATCCCAAGGTTGGTCGAGTTGGTCAACGTGCCTTGCACGGTGAGCTTTGCCTGTTCCGGCCCGGTCAGCTCGTTAAAGATGACCGAGGTTTTGTCGCCGTTGAGCAGATTGACGCCGCTGACGCCGGCCCCCTTGGCGGTCGAATCGATCTGGCCGCGCAGGATATTGAACTGATCGACCAGAGCCGTCCGGGCGGCCGATGTGAGGCCTCCGACGACGGCACTCGTCCTCGTACCGAACACCCGCGTCGTCGCCTGTGCGTTGGCGACGAAGCCGGTCGCGGGTGCCGTCGCGGCCCCACCGAGACTGATCGTCAGAGGATCGGAGCCCTCGCCGACCACCTGCATCAAGCCCTGGGCATCCACCGACGCAGTGGCGAGGCCCGACTTGTTGATCTGGCTGACGAGGTCGGCGACCGTGTCGGTCGCCGAGATCGTGTAGCTGTAGCTCGCGTTGCCCGCCGAAATCTGCATCGTGTTGACGGTCGTCGCCAGCCCGACGTTTCCGTTGGGGCCGGCCGTGGCCGGGGCGACTGGGGCTTTCAGGGTCATGCCGAGGGCGTAGTCACGCTGGCTCTTGCCGGCGGTAGTGGCCTGGGCCAAGCTACCGAGGGCTTGGGACCCGGAAATCTTGGGCAGGTTTACAGCGGCGCTGCTCTGGGCCTGCAGCACCATCGCCTGCATCGACTTCACGTAGTCGGAGATCGTGTCGAGGCCGGTCGATGCCGCCTTGATGGTCTGGATGCCCATGGACATACCCGCGAGCAGGCTCGTGAGGGAACCGGCGCGATCCGTGAGCGCCTGCGCGGTGAAATACTTAACCGGATCATCCAATGCGCTGTTGACGCTCTTTCGGGTCGCAAGACGTTCCTGATTGGTTGCCATCAGCGACGCGGTTTTCTGCAAAGAGAGCACGCCGTCACGGGCAGACTGGGTTAGACCAATAGAATAGTTCATGTGATGCAATCCTGGTCCGGAGCTATAGATGCCGTCTAGGCACATCAATCTCGGACGGGATTGGTTTATGGGCTTGTAAGTACAGACTTCCGAATCGATTGATTAGGTGACAGTCCGTCCTTTACTTAGGACGATGCGTACTTTAGCCAAATTCGATCGCTCTGAGCCTCGATCCGGCGTCTCCAGCGCGGCGCGCCGGCGGTCCGTCGGTGCGCTGCGCCCCGGGGACGGACCGGCCGGCGGGAATCGCCGGGACTCGGGCCGCGCCGGATGGTATCCGCCCGCCGAACCAATCCATGGTCGTTTGAGCGCTGGATGGATGCCGGAGACGTGTCGACGATGAGGATCACCGCGTGAATGGGCAGGCACAGCTCCCGTCCCCCGAGGCGCGTCCGGCTCCCGAGGCGCGTCCGGCTTCCAAGACGCGCACGGCTCCCAAGACGCGCCCGGCTCCCGGACGGCCCGCCGAGGTGTTCCGGGTGTTCCTCAAGCTCGGCCTGACCGCGTTCGGCGGCCCGATCGCCCACCTGGGCTACTTTCGGGAAGAGCTGGTGCAGCGCCGGCGCTGGATCGACGAGGCGGGTTATGCCGACCTCGTCGCCCTGTGCCAGTTCCTGCCGGGGCCGGCCTCGAGCCAGGTCGGGTTCGCTCTCGGGCTGCTGCGCGGCGGCGGCCTGCTCGGGGGGCTCGCCGCCTGGGCAGCCTTCACCCTGCCCTCCGCCCTGGCGCTCCTGGCCTTCGCCCTCTCGGCCGGCGCCTTGAGCGGACCGTGGGCGGCGGCCGTGCTGCACGGCCTCAAGCTGGTGGCCGTGGCGGTGGTGGCGCAAGCCCTGTGGGGCATGGCCCGGTCGCTCACCCCGGACCGTCCCCGCGCCGGAATCGCGGTCGCGGCGTTGATGGGCGTCGTCCTTCTGCCCGGCGCTGTCGGACAGGCGCTGGCGATCGCCCTCGGGGCCGCGGCCGGGCTGCTCCTGTGCCGGGCCGGCGCGGAGCCGGCGGACGGCACCGCCCGGCCCGCCGGCACGCTCGGGGTTCCGGTCTCGCGCCGGGCCGGCGCGGCGGCTCTGCTCGTCTTTGCCCTCCTGCTCGCCCTGCTGCTCCTCGGGCCGGCCCTCCTGGCGCCCGGGTTCGGCGGGCAGGGGCTCGCCCTGTTCGAGGCCTTCGCCCGCGCCGGCGCCCTGGTGTTCGGCGGCGGCCACGTCGTCCTGCCCCTGCTCCAGGCGGAGGTGGTCGGCCCCGGCTGGATCGACCCGGCCGGGTTCCTCGCCGGCTACGGCGCCGCCCAGGCGGTGCCCGGCCCGCTCTTCACCGTGGCGGCCTATCTGGGCGCCGCCGTCGGACCGGCGCCGCACGGCCTCCCCGGAGCCGCGATCGCCCTGGTGGCGATCTTCCTGCCGGGGCTGCTCCTGGTCTACGGCGCGCTGCCGTTCTGGCACGGTCTCCGCGCCCGGCCTCGCGCCCAGGCGGCGATGCGGGGCGCCAACGCCGCCGTGGTCGGCCTCCTGGGCGCCGCCCTCTACGATCCCGTCTGGATCAGCGCCGTCGGCAACGCCCGCGATTTCGCCGTCGCCGTGCTGGCCTTCTGCCTGCTCACCGTGGGGCGGGTGCCGCCCTGGATCGTGGTGCTGGTCACCGCCGCCGGGGGCGTCGCCCTGTCCTGGGCCTGAGGGGCGATCACGGACGCACCGCCGGGGTCTCCATCGGAAGGGGTGCGGCGCGGTCCATCAGGTAGCGCTCGAGGGCGACGAATTCCGGTGCGCCATAGGCGAAGGGCTCGGCCCGCATCCCCGTCATGCAGTTACGCAGGCGCCGCTGCACCGAGCCGAGTCCCTGCCATTCGAGGCGGTAAAGCGGGTAGCCGGTGGGATGGCCCTGCGGGATCAGGGCGGCCCCGAGGCGACGCCCGTGATTGCCGTCGTGGCAGGCGGCGCAGGACAGGCCGAGCTGGCCCATGCGCCGGGTGAACAGCGCCCGGCCCGCCGATCGGGCAGAGCCGAGGCGGGCGTCGGCAGGGGTTGTGATCGGCAGGCCCGCGGATTGGGCGGCGACGTAGGCGGTGAGGCCCAGAAGCTCCCGGCTCTCGTAGGCGTAGGGCTCCGCGCCCTGGTGGCGCCGGCGGCAGGCGTTGATCCGGCCCTGGAGGTCGATCGGGGCGGCGGTCGCCTCGTCCCAGGTTGGGTAGCGGGCGGCAACGCCACGCATCGCGGTCGCCGCCTCTCCGTGGCAGCCGGCGCAGGCGGGCCGGTCGGGCGCCGGGGCCGTACTCCAGAGGTCCGCCCCGTCCTGCAGCCAGAGCAGGCCCGGATTGGCGTCCGCATCGCGCTGCATCGCCTGGATGTCCGGGCTCATCCCGTCGAAGCTCGAGCGCCGCTCGGCCGGCGGAATCTCGGACGGCGGAATCTCGGCCGGTGGAATCTCCCCCGCCCCGGCCGACCCGGTCGCGAGCGCCGCCAGCATCAGGAGCGCGGCCCGCCTCACGTCACCGTCAGGGTCGCGGTCTCGGTCTGGACGAAACCGTTGTCGCCGCGCCAGGTGAAGGTCAGCGTGCCGGTCCGCGTCGCCCGCAGGGTGAAGGTCAGGTAGGGATTGGCGGCTGCGGCCGGAAACAGCTCGGCCCGGAACACCGGCTCGCCGTCGTACAGGCAGGTGAAGTCGGTGATGATGTCGCGCGGCCGGATCCGCCCGTCGGCCCCCGGCCGGAAGCCGGTCTCCATCGGATGCGAGATCAGGGTCTTGATCGTCACGACCTCGCCGGCCGTCGCAGCTTTCGGAACGTTGATCAGGGTGCGGGCCATGGCCGGTCAGCCCTCCAGGCAGGCGGCGAGGGTGACGATGGCATCCGCCGTGGTCGACCAGTAGCGGCCGTCGCTGGTCTCCGCGATGGCGGTGATGCGTTGCGTGTCGGCGAGGCGGATTCGGGTCGTCAAAACCGCGCGACCTCCACGCGACCCCAGGTATACGGTGATGACATTCGGCTGCGGATTTTTATCGTTGAACACGGCGATGCGGCGGACATGGTCCTCCTCCGTCATCGGGCTGTCGACCGTCACCGTGATGGTCACCGCGTTGCCGTTCTCCACCAGCGGCGGCAGGTCGAGATGGACCCGCCCCGGCCGGATCTCCGCCGCTCCGGCAAAGCGCCGGATGGCCTCGGCGGTGCTCTCGGTACGCGTCGCGGCCTCCGCCGCCACCGGGCGCAGCACCACCGCGGCAGCGGCCCCGGGCCCGAGGGCGAGGATGCGGCGGCGGCTCGGACCCCGGGGATTGTGCGGGCTCACGGCACCGGCCTTTCCGAAGGTGTGTCGCGCAGGGTTATGAGAAAAGCCACAATGTCCTCAATGGCCTGGGCCTCCAGCACCGGCCGGTCGCGCCAGGCTGCGCCGATCCGCACCGTCTCCTGCAGGCGGTAATAGGAGGGCATGATCGTGTCCGGGTTCAAGGCCCGGCCATCGACGAGCCGCAGGCGCAGCGCGCCGGGCGAGAGCCGGTCGCCGACGCCCGAGAGGTCAGGGCCGAGATTGCCCGGAAAGCGCTCCTCGGGAAACGGCCCGGCATGGCAGAGCAGGCACAGGCCCCGGGTGCGGTCGACGACGAGGGTCCGGCCCCGCTCGGGGTCGCCCGGCGCCGTGGTCAAGGGCTCCGGAATTTCCCGACCCACGATGGTGACGGGACGCAGGGCGCCCTCCCCCGCAACCGCCGCCGAGGCCAGGAGCAGCCCGCCGATCCAGACCCATCCGGGGCGTCCGATCACCCGAAAACCTGCCGGGTGATGGTGCGGTACCAGTCGGCGGCATAGAGCGCCTCCTGGGCGCGCAGGGTCATCGGCGCATCGACCGGGCTGATCCCGCCAGCGCCCTCCACGTCAGCGAGGACACCACCCGCGGGATGGTAGACGCCCGCGATCGAGATGCCGTAGCCGGGCGCCACCAGGCTGTAACAGGTGTTGATCAGCTTGGGCGTCTCGGGCGCGCGCCCGGCCAGGAGGTCGATCACCGCATCGGCGCAGACCTTGCCCTGCGCATTGGCCGAGAACGCGGATTTGGGCATTGCCCCGGCAATGGCCGCGTCGCCGATGACGTGGATGCCGGGCATCAACCGCGACTCGAAGGTGACCGGATCGATGGGGCACCAGCCGCTGCGGTCGGCGACTCCGGCGATGGCGGCGATCCGGCCCGCCCGCTGGGGTGGGATGATGCAGGCGACATCCGCCTTGTAGTCCGCGAAGTCGGTGCGGACGATCATGGCATCCGGATCGACGGCACTGACTTGGCCGCCCTCGGCCAGCGGCACGTATTCGAGTTGGGTCGGATAAAGCGTCGCCCAGGCCGACTGGAACAGGCGCTGCTTCGAGAAAGTGTCCTTGGCATCGAGCAGGATCAGCTTTGCCCGCGGCTTGCGGGTCTTCAGCACGTGGGCGATCAGGCTCGCCCGCTCGTAGGGGCCGGGCGGGCAGCGATAGGGATTGCCAGGAACCGACAGCAACACGGTGCCGTTTTCCGGCATGGCGGCGATTTGCCGGGCGAGGAGCAGCGTCTGCTCACCGGCCTTCCAGGCATGGGGCATACGGCTGGCAGCGGCCTGGTCGTAGCCCGGGATGGCATCGAAGCGCAGGTCGATGCCCGGCGAGAGCACGAGGCGGTCATAGGGGAGTGCCGTGCCGTCGGCGAGCGTCACCCGGCGGGCCTCCGAGTCGATCCCCGTGGCGGCTTCGTGTACCACGCGGATGCCGGCACGGACGAGACCATCATAGCCGAAACGCTGCGCCGCCATCGGCTGGAGGCCAGCGATGACCTCGTTGCTGAACGGGCAGGAGACGTAGGTCGGGTTGACCTCTACGAGTGTCACATCGAGGCCACCCCGATGGAGCGCACGGGCGGCCGTAGCCCCCCCGAATCCGCCGCCGATCACCACCACCTTCGGCACGGCCTTCGCGATGGCGGGCCCTACCAGGGCAAGGGCCGTCCCTGTGGCGAGGAGAGCGCGGCGCGTCGGGCTCATGGTCGCTCCTGGCTTGTCGCGTTGCTCTGCTCTACGGCGGCGGCAGGCTGCCGCGACAGATAGGCGGCGATCGCCTGGGACTCCGCGTCCGAAAATCCCTTCGCAATGCGACTCATCACGCTCGCGGGCCGCTCGCCCGAACGATAGGCGGTGAGCGCCGCCGCGATCTCGGTCTCCGGGCGACCGTCGATCGCCCCCATCGCCGCCCCCTCGGCATGGCACCCGGCGCAGGAGGAGGCGCCTGGCGGCGGGCGCTCCGCCGCCAGGGCCATGCCCATCGGTCCGGCCAGCAGCCAGGCCGCGACCATCGACAAGCGCGTCACGCTCGGCGCAGATCCGTGTTCTTCACCGGCATCTGGCGCACGCGCTTGCCGGTGGCTGCATAGATGGCGTTCAGGACGGCAGGGGCCGCGACCGCGATGGTGGGCTCGCCGACCCCACCCCAGAACCCGCCCGATGGCATCACGATCGTTTCGACCACCGGCATCTCCTGAAGCCGCATCACGGGGTAGGTGTCGAAGTTCGTCTGCTCGATGCGGCCGTCCTTGACCGTGCATTCCTGGTAGAGCGCCGCAGACAGGCCATAGACGAAAGACCCCGCGATCTGAGCGTCGATCTGTTGCGGATTGAGGGCGTGGCCCGGATCGGTGGCCGCGACGATGCGATGGACCTTGACCGCCCCGTCATCACCGACCGAGACCTCGGCCACCGCCGCCACGTAGGAGCCGAAGCCCATCATCTGAGCGAGGCCTCGATGGACGCCCGCGGGAGGCTTTTCGCCCCACCCCGCCTTGTCGGCCACCGCCTGCAGCACCGCCCGATGCTTTGGGTGCTTCTCCATCAGCTTTAACCGGAAGGCCAAAGGATCCTGACCAGCCGCATGGGCGAGTTCGTCCATGAAGCATTCGAGATAGATGGCGTTGGGATTCATGTTCACGCCGCGCCAGAAGCCCGGCGGGACGTGCGGATTGCGCATAGCATGATCGACGAGGATGTTCGGAATCGCGTAGCCGATCGCCGCCTCCGCGCCGCCAGCGTTGAGGCCCTGGAACACCACCGGATCCTTGCCGTCGACCATCCGATTCGGCGCCACCGAAACCAGGATCGACTGGCCGGAAATGCGCATGTGCAGCCCGGTCAGGTTGCCGGCCTCGTCCAGCCCGGCACGCATTCGGCACTGCGTGATCGGATGGTAGCGCCCGTGGGTCATGTCCTCTTCGCGGGTCCAGATCAGCTTGATCGGCGTCCCGGGCATCTCTTTCGCGATCAGCACAGCTTGGCGCAGCCAGTCGTGCGTGGCACCGCGCCGGCCGAAGCCGCCACCGAGCAGGAGCTTGTAGACGTCGCACTTGGCAGCCGAGAGACCGGCAGCCTCTGCGACGGCAGCGAGTGCCGCCTCGCCGTTCTGGGTCGGCGCCCAGGCCTCACAGCGCTCCGACGTCCAGCGTACCGTGGCGTTCATCGGCTCCATGGTGGCGTGGTTCTGGAACGGCACGCCATAGGTCGCCTCCACAACCCGGGCCGCGTTCTTCAGGGCGGCTGCGACGTCACCACCCTTGTTGCCCACGTAGGTTTCCTCGGCATCGAGGCCCTCGCGCAGGGTCGCCGCGATGGTCTCGCTCGAGACCTGCCCGTTCGGCCCGTCATCCCAGACGATCGGCAGGGCCTCCACGGCGGTCTTGGCGCGCCAGAACGTGTCGGCGACCACCGCTACGGCCGAATCGCCGACCGCCACAACCTTCTTGACGCCAGGCATGCCTTCGACCGCCTTGGCGTCGAAGCTCTTCACGGTGCCGCCGAAGACCGGACAGTCGCGGATCGCGGCGTTCAGCAGGCCGGGCATGTTGAGGTCGATGCCGTAGATCTGACTGCCGTCAGTCTTCTCGACGGTGTCGAGGCGCTTCACCGGCTTTCCGGCGATGGTCCAATCCTTCGGGTCCTTGAGGACGATGTCCTTCGGCGGGGTGATCTTGGCCGCCGCCATCGCGACCGCGCCGAAGGTGATGGTACGGCCGGAGCCGGCGTGGCTGATCACGCCCTTGTCGACGCGGCACATGTCCGGGGCCACGCCCCAGCCCTTGGCGGCGGCCTCGACCAGCATGATGCGGGCGGCCGCGCCGCCCTTGCGGACGTAATCCTGAGATTCGCGGATACCGCGGCTGCCGCCGGTGCCAAAATCGCCCCAGACCCGGCCGCGGGCGACGTTCTGGCCCGGCGTCGGGTACTCGGTGACCACCTTACTCCAGTCACAGCCGAGTTCCTCGGCCACGAGTTGAGCGAGTCCCGTGAGGGTGCCCTGCCCCATTTCGGACCGGGCGATGCGGATCACTACGGTCTCGTCGGGCCTGATCACCACCCAGGCATTCACCTCGGGGGTGAGAGCGGTCGGAGCCCCCTGGGCGACGGCCTCACCCGGGAACCGCACATGGAATCCCAGGCTGAGGCCGCCGGCTGCAGCGACGGCACCGGCTACGAACGTGCGGCGGGAAGGCTTGCTGGGAAGCGCGTTCATGGCTCTCTCCTCAACCGGCCTGACCACCGTTGGCCGCGAGCTTGATGCCGGCCAAGACGCGATTGTAGGTGCCGCACCGGCAGATGTTGGTGATCTCGGAGCGGATCTCCGCGTCGCTGGGATGCGGGTTCTGCGCAAGAAGCGCCGCCGAGGCCATGATCATCCCGGACTGACAGAAGCCGCATTGCGGGACGTCGAGTTCGGCCCAGGCCTTCTGCACCGGGTGCGAGCGGTCCTGCGACAGGCCTTCAATCGTCACGATCTTCTGGTCCGGCGTGACGCTGGACACCGGCATCGAACAGGAGCGCACAGCCGTGCCATCGATATGCACCGTGCAGGCGCCGCACTGGGCGATGCCGCAACCGTACTTCGTACCGGTGAGGCCCGCCTGTTCACGGATGACCCAGAGGAGCGGGGTGTCAGGCTCGGCCTCGACCTCGCGGATGGCACCGTTCACGTTCAAACGGATCATGCGTTTCCTGCCATGGTGTTCGGCCGTGGATTGCGCTCCGCGAAAGGCCGCAGCGCCGGCTCCGTCTTTGGAATGATCGTACGGTACCGTGGTCGACCAAGTCCACAGCCATTCCTCGCGACGAAAGGCGCGCTGAAAACATGTTCGCGCTCGCCTGGCATACGGACATCATCAAAGCGCCATCGATCGGCGCACGCGCTGGCGTTGCGAACCGGAAGTGACCGCGAGATCTGAACGAAGCGAAGCAGACAGACCCGAAGGCACCTTGGACAAGGGGTAGGGGCTCCCAGAACCGCACAACGGCCCCCCGACTGGGGGGCGATCAGGGTTCGGCGACGGTGAGTCCAAACCCGCATGGGGACGGTCACAGGAGGCCAAAATCCGCCGGCTCCAAGCTTGTGAGAGGAGGGCTGCAGAAAGAGGCTTGTCGCATCGACACTTCTGATCCGCACCCCCTCGCACCCTGGTCGTACATCCCGCTCCCTCAGTCAGCGCCACGATCACATTGGCGTGACATCATGGAGTGGCCGACGGCCCTTTCAACAGCCCTGCTTTTTGTTAATGCAAGACTTGTCGAGACCTGAGCCGCCACAGTTTATACTCGCGGCAAGAGGAAGCGTGCGGTGGCGGCGGCGTGGGACGGCGAGCGCGCCATCATGCTCCCATGCTAGGCACGACGCCGGTCGTGCGATCCCCTGCATTCACGCAGTCCCGACGCTTCCGTCCTATCCAAGAAAGGCATCTTCGCAATGAGCTTCGCCGCCGGCGCCGACATCAGCCTGCTCATTCGGAAGCTGGAAACGATCATCACGATCTCGGATGCGGAGCGTCATGCCATCGAGCGTCTGCCGGTGATGCGTCGCCAGCTCGGCGCACACCAGGATATCGTGCGCGACGGCGATCAACCCACGCAATGCTGCCTCCTGATCGAGGGCTGGGCCTTCCGCTACAAGCTGCTGGACGAGGGCAAGCGCCAGATCCTCTCCGTGCACATCCCCGGCGACATTCCGGACCTGCAGAGTCTCCATCTGCCGGTCATGGATCACAACCTGAGCTCCCTCACCGCGTGCACGCTCGCCTTCATTCCGCATGACGCGTTGCTCGATCTCACCCGCAACCACCCCGGCGTCACCGCAGCCCTATGGCGCGACACACTGGTGGATGCCGCGATCTTCCGAGAGTGGATGACCAATATCGGCCGGCGCTCGACGCTCGGCCGGATCACCCACCTGTTCTGCGAACTCTACCTGAAGCTGGAGGCCATGGATCTCGCTCGGGACCATAGCTGCGAGATGGCTCTGACCCAGAGCGATATCGCCGACGCGATCGGGGTGTCGAACGTCCACGTGAACCGCGTCCTGCAGGAGTTGCGCGGTCAGGGCTTACTCACCCTTCAGGGACAGCGCCTCGTCATTCACGATTGGAACGAGCTGACGAAGCGTGCGGAATTCGATCCGGCCTACCTGCATCAGGAGCGGCGGCCCAGCCCATGATTCTGAGCCTCCAGCCCATCCGGATCCGTACGGAGAGCAACGACGGTGAGGGGCGCCTGGTGCTGGCCGAGGGTGTCCTCGTCGCCATCCTCGCCCGGCTCTCGGCCGATCATGGCGCTGCGGCGGGATACTGGTTCCTGGAGGCGGGGTTCGGCAGCCTGGCTTATCCCAGACCACCGGCGTTTCTCGACCTGACGACAGCGCTCGACTGGATCACGCAGCGTTGCGATCAGCGCCCCTGAGGGTACTCGCGCGATGACGTCCGGGCACGCCAGCCGAGGGCGAGGAGCGCGGCCCCTCCGACCAGCGCCGCACCGGCAACGCTGAGCGGCCGGGCCGAGGGAACGCCCTTGCGGGCGCGCCAACCGCCGCTTGCCCGGGGCGTATCGCCGAGCGGCGCACGGAGGGCCCCGTGCGTGCGCGGCGCCGGATTCGCCCGATCGAGGGCGCTGTGGATCGCGATGCCCATGAGATGTTCGGTCGGCCCGGGGGCCAGGGCGTAGGCGACCTGCGCCGCACGGGCCGGCCAGCCCACCGCGACCTCGTCGTGCGGGTGGCGGGCGAGGTGCACGAAGGTCTCGGCCACGTCTTCGGGGGCGTAGACCAGGGGGCCGGTGTCGATGGTCCGGCCGGAGACGTTGGCGCCGTGATCCAGACCGGGGGTGTCGACCATGGCGGGAAACACCGAGCAGACGTGGATATTGCGATGGCGGCGCAGCTCCTGGCGCAGGCTGGCGGTGAAGCCGCGCAGGCCGAACTTGCTGGCCGTGTAGGCGGCGGCGAACGGCGCCGGAGCCCAGCCGCCGAGCGAGATGTTGGTGATCAGAGTCCCCCGACCCTGGCGCAGAAAGTGAGGCAGCGCCGCATAGGCGCCGTACATGCCGCCCAGCAGGTTCACCGCGATGGTGCGGTGGTGCAGGTCGAGGGGCGCGTCCTGGTAGGGGCCGAACACTCCGGTGCCTGCATTGTTGATCCAAACGTCGATCCGCCCGTAGGCGTGGTAGGCGGCGCTCGCCAGGGCCTCGACGGCGGACGCGTCGGTGACGTCGGTCGGGACGGCCAGAGCCTCGCCCCCGAGCTTGCGGCAGTCGCGGGCGAGATCGGCGAGCGCCTCGGCCCGGCGGGCGGCCAGCACCACCCGGGCGCCCCGTTCGGCGAAGGCGAAAGCGGCCGCGCGCCCGATGCCGCTCGATGCTCCGGTGATCACCACCACGCTGTTCCGCAGGTCCCGCATGCCTTGGAATTCCCCGTCCCGGAGGCGCCGCGCGCCGCCTTGCGTGCTCGGCCAACCGGACCCGCGGGGGCGCTGTTCCGAAGCGCGGGAGCCTGACGCTCAGGGCAGCCAGAGCCGGTGGCCGTCGGGGTCCTGAAGGCGGCGCGGACCGGCGACCGAGGCTTCACCGGCGAAGACCAGGACCGTGGCGGCGATGTCGTGGTCGCCGCAGATGTGACCGGCACGGGGAAATAGCCCTGCATAGTCAAGGAGTTCGACATGTGGCGTCGGGGCGCCGGGCGGGCGCAGGCCGGTCACCGCCACGCGCGGGTCGGGTACGCCGTCGAGGCGCGCCTGCTCGGGACCGACATTTGTGGAGCGCGACGCCACCGAGAAGCCGAGGCCCTCGTAGAAGGCGAGGCTGGCGGCGGAATCCACCACCGAGATCGCCGAATGGTCGATGCCGAGGCAGGGATCGGGTCCGCCGCCGCGCCAGGTCTCCGGCTCATGTCCGGCGGGAAACGCAAGCAATTCAAGGGGATGCCCCTCGGGATCGCGGAACTTGAAGGCGCTCACGCCGCCCGAGGCCGCCGGCAGGCGCTCCGGTCCCGCCGTGGAGATCGGGCGCCAGCCCGGGGTCGCCGACAGGCGCGCGAAGGCGGCCGCCATGTCCGAGACCACGATGGCGATGTGCTGAAACAGCGGGCTCCAGCCCGGCACGTCGTCGGGATAGGGACGGCCCGGCCGGTCGAATCCGACGAGGTCGAGGGCCTGGGCACCGAGGCTGAGGGACACCCCATGCGTGCCAAAAGTGGTTCGCTGGTCGACCGAAGGTCGTGTCGAGGTCGTGCGCGAAAACCCGAGTGCGGCCGTGAAATACCGCGCCAGTATTTCAGGGTCGGCGCTGACCAGGCGAATCCGCTCGAGGCGCAGCGGTCCGGCTCCGAGGCCCGGCGTCCCGCCCGCCATCATGGGGTCTGAACCCCACGCCGGTTGAGGAAGATGGCATACAGGGTGTGCGAGCCGCCGATGAACAGGCGGTTCTTCATCCGGCCGCCGAAGGTCAGGTTCGAGACCCGGTGCGGCACGAAGATCTTGCCCATCAGGTTGCCGGAGGGATCGATGCAGTGGACCCCGTCGGCGGCGCTGCTCCAGACGTTGCCGTCCTCGTCGACCCGCATCCCGTCGCAGTAGCCGGGCGCGACGGTGTGGAAGACCTCGCCGCCCGAGAGCGCGAAGTCGGGGCCGACGTCGAAGGCGCGGATGTATTGGCGCGGGTTGGGCCGGGTCTGGTCGCCGGTCTCGGCCACGTAGAGCCGGCGCTCGTCGGGCGAGAAGGCCAGCCCGTTCGGCCCGTCGAAATCACGGGCCATGGCGCGGATGGTGCCCGAAGCCGGGTCGAGGCGATACAGCGCCGGGGGCTGCTCGGAGACTTGGCGCCCACCCTCGTAGTCGTTCGAGATGCCGTAGACCGGGTCGGTGAACCAGATCGCCCCGTCCGAGGCCACCACCACGTCGTTGGGGGCGTTGAGCCGGCGCCCGGCATGGTGGGTGACCAGCGTGGTGACGGCGCCGTCCTGTTCGGTGCGATACAGGCAGCGGCCGCGATGCGCGCAGGCGATCAGGCGGCCCTGCCGGTCGCGGGTCTGGCCGTTGGCGTAGTCCGAGGGCGCCCGATAGACCGAGAGCCCCTCCGCCTCGCTCCACCGCATGGTGCGGTTGCGCGGCAGATCCTGGAACAGCAGGCAGTCGGCGTCGCCGAACCAGACCGGCCCCTCGATCCAGCGGAAGCCGCTGGCGATCTCCTCCAGTTCGGCATTGCCCAGCATGTACCCGGCAAAGCGCGGATCGACGACCTCGAACCCCGGGTTTTGGAGCCTGGACGCCATGGGGCTACCGGAACCGGCACGGGGTGGCGAGGGTCGGCGGCGCATCGAACTGCACCACCATCAGCACGGCGGGCGCGTCGCCGACCGTGCCGGAGAGGTGCCCCTGGCGCCCGTCCACCGCCTTCGTGTTCTGGTCCTCTCCGAAGGAGATCTCGCCGGGACCCATCTCGACGCGGGTCCCGTCCATGGATTCGACGAACCAGCGACCCGAGAGCGGGATGATCCATTGCGGCTTCGGGTTCTCGTGCCAGGCGCCGGTCCACCCCACCGGCTGCACCGTGACCATCACGGTGGCGCCGTCATGGGTCTTGGTGCCCTGCCATTGCGGGTCGGCCGGCGGCTGCATCGACTTCATGTCGAAATCGGTCAGCGCGCAGCGGGTCTGGTGGCTGACGCCCTCGGCGTCGGTCCACAGGTGCCAGTAGGGAACGCGGGGCTTCTCCGGCGTCGTCTCGTCGCTCATGGGTTGGTCCTGACGGTCTCGGGGACAGAGGCGGTGCGGTAGGGCTGCGACGAGGCGAGCGGATCGGCGAGAAAGAGCCGCACCGTGTCGGCCCCGGTGCCGAAGGTGATGAGGAGAAATCCGCCCGCGAGGGCGAAGTTCTTGAGGAAGTCCCAGAACAGGCCCCGGCCCTTGCTGTCGCCGCCGGCCCAGAAGTCGCCGGGGCGCCAGAACTGCTTCCACAGCAGCGCCGTGACGCCGCAATAGCCGGCGAGCACGAAGGCGGCGGCCCGATCGGCGATGCCGGTGAGGATGCCGAGCGACATCACCACCTCGACGAACAGCCCCGCGAGGATGAGCGCGCGGGCGAGCCCGGTGCGGGCGACGCGCTCGCGGGCCTGACCCACCGCGCCCCGAAAATTCAGGATCTTGTCCAGCGCGCTGAAGGGCAGGAACAGCAGGACCAGGAGAAGCCGGACCGCGAAGGCGATGCCGATGCTGAGAGCGACCAAGATTCGGTCCTGACCTGAAAGGAGCGACGCGCCGGGATGAGACGGCTCGGCGGAACGTGATGCTATCGGCGGTTGAACGCGGCACTCGCGCGGGGGTTCAAACGTTCGAAGTCTCGGATGCTGCATCGCGGCATCCGGAACCGACCTACCCGAGACACCGGACCCCGAAGGCCCCCCGTGGAAACCCCCGTGGAAACCCCCATGACTCAGGACCATTACGACGTCGTCATCGTGGGCTCGGGGCCGGGCGGCGGCACCATGGCCTGGCGCCTCGCCCAGACCGGCAAGCGCGTGCTGCTGCTGGAGCGCGGCGGCTATCTTCCGCGCGAGCGCGAGAACTGGGACAGCCAGGCGGTGTTCGTGGATGCGCGCTATCAGGCCCCGGAGAGCTGGTACGGCGCCGATGGCCGGGAATTCCACCCGGGCCTGCACTACTATGTCGGCGGCAACAGCAAGGTCTACGGCTCGGTGCTGCTGCGCCTGCGAAGCCAAGACTTCGACGTGGTGCGCCACCCCGACGGCGATGCGCCCGAATGGCCGGTGAAGTACGACACCTTCGCGCCCTATTATCAGGCGGCCGAGGAACTCTACCACGTCCACGGCCTGCGCGGCGAAGACCCGACCGAGCCCCCGGCGGACAAGCCCTATGCCTACCCGCCGGTCTCCCACGAGCCCCGCATCCAGGAACTGTTCGACGGCTTGAAGCGCGAGGGCCACCGGCCCTTCCACCTGCCGGTGGGCGTGCTGCTCGACGAGCGCGACGGCCAGGCCCTGCCGCATTCGGCCTGCATCCGCTGCGACGCCTTCGACGGCTATCCCTGCCTGACCAACGGCAAGGCCGATGCGCAGATCATCTGCGTCGACCCGGCGCTGGCCCGGCACCCCAATCTCACCCTCTGGACCGGCGCCTACGTGGAGCGCCTCCTCACCAGCCCGAGCGGGCGCCAGATCACCGGCGTCGAGCTGGTGCGCGAGGGGCGGAGCCGGACGGTCTCGGGCGACATCGTGGTGGTGGCCTGCGGCGCCCTGTCCTCGGCCCTGCTGATGCTGCGCTCGGCCAACGACGCCCACCCGCAGGGGCTCGCCAACGCCTCGGGCCAGGTCGGGCGCAACTACATGCGCCACAACAACGCCACCGTGCTGGCGGTCTCGCGCACCCCGAACCCGACGAAGTTCCAGAAGACCCTCGGGCTCAACGACTTCTACTTCGGCTCGGACGACTGGGACTTTCCGCTGGGCCACATCCAGATGGTCGGCAAGTCCGACGGCACCCAGATCCACGGCGAGGGCCTGCCGGGCTTCCTGCAATGGTTTCCCGAAAAGCCGTTCGACTGGATCGCCAAGCATTCCCTCGATTTCTGGCTGACCTCGGAGGATCTGCCGCGGCCGGAGAACCGGATCTTCTACGACGGCGGCCGCGTCCGCCTCGATCTCACCGAGAGCAACATGGAGGGGCATCGGCGGCTGAAGCAGAAGCTGCGCGACCTCTGCGGCAAGCTCGACGTGCATCCGCACCTGTTCGACCGCTCGCTCTACCTCGGCAAGGACACGCCGATCGGCGGCACGGCGCATCAAGCCGGGACGCTGCGCTTCGGCACGGACCCGGCGACCTCGGTGCTCGACCTCGATTGCCGGGCGCACGGCATCGACAATCTCTACGTCACCGATGCGAGCTTCTTCCCCTCGATCGGCGCCGTGAACCCGACCCTGACCATCATCGCCAACGCCCTGCGGGTCGGCGACACCATCGCGGGCCGGCTGTGACCAGCCTGACGGCGCGCCTCGCCGCCCTGGCGATCCGCCTCACCGGGCGGCGGCGCCACCTTGCCCGCGACGACCTCGACCCGGAACGGGCCATCGCCGAGCGGCCCCACCCCGCCCGGCCGAGCCGCGCCCTGCGCCGGCGCCTCGCGGTGACCTGGGGCCTGCGCGACGGCCGCGAGGTCTACACCCTGGCGCCGCGCCCGGGCGCCGGCCGGGAGGCCCGCGCGGGCGGGGTGATCTACCTGCACGGGGGCGCCTATACGAGCCCGATCACCCGCATCCACTGGCGCTTCATCGCCCGCATGGTGGACGCGACGGGCCTGACCGTCACCGTACCGCTCTATCCGTTGACGCCGGAGCACGCCTGCGCCGACATCACCGCCTTCACGCTGGCGCTCTACCGGGACATGCGGGATGCCGCGCCGATCGCCCTGATGGGCGATTCCGCCGGGGGCGGACTCGCCCTGTCCGTGGCGATGCAGGCCCGCGATGCCGGGCTGCCCCTGCCCCGGGGCCTCGTCCTGATCTCGCCCTGGCTCGACGTCTCCACATCGAGGCCCGCGCAGGCCCGGATCGAACCCGATGACGTGATGCTGATGCGCCCGGGCGTCCGGACCCTCGGGCGCTGGTACGCGGGCGCGTGGGACAGGACGGACCCCCGGGTCAGCCCCCTCTTCGGCACCCTGCGGGACCTGCCCCCGATCGAACTGTTCTGCGGCAGCCACGACATCCTCGTCGCCGATGCCCGCCGCCTCGCCGCCCGCGCCCGAGCGGAGGAAGCCCCCCTCGCCTACCACGAGGAACCCGGCCTGATGCACGTCTACCCCCTGCTCGGCCTGCCGGAATCGCGCCGGGCCGAAGTGCGGATCCGGACGTTTCTCGCGGAGCGGATGGGGCGGGGGTGAAGGGGCGAGCGCGGGTGGCCCTTCGCGCTCCGGAGGCGCCGTGGAGGCCCGTTTCGGATCGAGGGCGGGCGTTAGGCCCGACGCTGTGCGTCGGTAATGAGTCGAATTGGGACTTTCTGCTTCTGAACGGCAATGCATTGAAGCGGACGTCGCCTCCGTGCCCGCTCGTAACGTATTAAAAACATCACAAGCAGACACAGTTTTTCCGCCGAAACCTCCATTTGTTTGAGAATTTTATGGACGACGCCAAAAAACCGCCCATCACCTCCGCTTTCGGCAAAGCCTTCAGGTCAATCCGGCGCCGCGAACGTTTTCTTTCACCAGCTCTGCCCGCTTTGAAGGAAAGAATGTTTGATGCTCTAACCGCCGCAGCAATAGCCAAATGCGTGGATTTCAATGTTGCCGTCAATAGGACCAGGAAGTATCAGGACGAAGAGTTCGTCTTTGTTAGCAGCCTCCGAGGCATTTGTGAGGACCTGATATCTTTAGCATATATGCAGAAAAATCTTGGTTCGGACAAAGAGGAACTTACTTCCCTGCTGATTGGCCGGGCCCTTGCTGAGGGCATCCAGACACAAAGGGAGTTTTTTTCGGCGAACAATCCATTTCAACCCGTCTTGTCACCGCGGAAAGACGAGGGACAGGACGCAGCGTTAGTGGCGCGGCGACGGGTGCGAGAGTTCTGGGCGGCACGTTGTATTACGCGTCGAGACGGGCCGACTATGCGAGATATGGCAGCCGACATAGGCTTGCTTCATACCTACGAGTATATCTATTTCGCGGCATCAAATTTTGTCCATTTCAATCCACAATCTTTGCTGAGAATGGGATGGGGGAATCAAGAAGGGCCTTTTTCCTTCTCGACCTCTAACATCAGTAAATACTACAAAGACCTCGCAAGTTTCTATGGATCGCTTCTATTCATTGCCTATCACTCAGCATTTCCAGCATCTTTCACGACCGACTGCTCTAAGGAGGCGCATGGAATATTATCTTTGATTGATCAGGTACACCGATGGCCGGAAATCGTCACATTCGAAGAAATGAACCAGAAACCGCCACTCTATCTGCTTACGCATGCGATGCGACGCGCCTTCTCAGACGAAGGTGCACCGAAAGGTGGCATTCTTGAAGAGGTGCGTAATCTTGGAGATCGTCTTAGCAATGCTGCTTAAATAACTGATGCCCACTCCGAGCCAACTTCGACGAGAGGCCGACCTGTGATCGCTTTCGTGACGCCTTGACGATCCCCCCGCATACCCGGCTTGGGTCGGAAGCCGACATTCCGGCCATCAAATCCTCCCACCCGCGCGGCTCCGCGCCCCTTCGGCAACGGAGCGTCAACGCCTCTCGGGCTTCAGTGGCGGCATGGCATCCTCCGCATCCGGCCCCTCCCCGCTGCCCGCCGACGCCCTGGCGTTTCCGGGTGAGGCAGCCCTGCGCGCCGAGGCCCTGGCCTGGCAGGACGAGCTCGCACGGGAGCGGCGCCTGTCGCCCAACACCGTCGAGGCCTATGTGCGGGACCTGCGCCAGTTCCTGGTCCATCGCGCCGGGCGGCACGGCACGCCCGGCATCGCCCAGCTCGTCGCGTTGAAACCGCGGGATGTGCGCGCCTTCATGGCGGCGCGCCGGGCGGAGGGGGTCGGCGGGCGCTCGCTGATGCGGGCGCTGGCGGGCCTGCGCTCCTTTGCGCGCCACCTGGAGCGCGAGGGCCACGGCACCGTGGCGGCCTTGGGCGCCGTGCGCTCGCCCAAGGTGGAACGGCGCCTGCCGCGTCCGATCCCGATCGCCGCCGCGCGGGCGATGAGCAGCCCCGACCTGCGCGCCGGCGAGGCCCGCGAGCCCTGGGTGCTGGCGCGCGACGCCGCCGTGCTGGCCCTGCTCTACGGCTCGGGCCTGCGCATCTCGGAAGCCCTCGGGCTCCGGGCCCGGGACGCGCCCCTGCCGGGCCTCGATTCCGTCACCGTGCTGGGCAAGGGCGGCAAGTCCCGGATGGTGCCGGTGCTGCCGGTGGTCGCGGCGGCGGTGGCCGAATACTGCGCCGCCTGCCCCTACGCCCTGGCCCCGGACGGTCCGCTCTTCGTGGGCGCCAAGGGCGGTCCGCTCTCGCCCCGGATCATTCAATACGCGGTGGCGGCGATGCGCGGCGGGCTCGGCCTGCCCGAGAGCGCGACGCCGCACGCCCTGCGCCACTCCTTCGCCACGCACCTCCTGGCGCGCCAGGGCGAGTTGCGGGCGATCCAGGAACTGCTCGGCCACGCCTCCCTGGCCACCACCCAGCTCTACACCAAGATCGACGCGACCCGGCTGATGGAGGCCTTCGATGCCGCCCATCCGCGCGCGGGCCAGGCCCCGCTCCGGGCGGCGGCGCTGCGCGAGAAAAGCCGTGCGCCGGGTCCCCGCCCCGCGCTAGGACCGGGGGCATGATCCGCCCCCGCCTGTTCGTGCCCCGCCGATGACCCAACACGCTCCCGCGAAACAGGACCTGTTGGCCGCCCTGCGCCGCGGCGACTGCGCCGGGGCCACGGCCCTCCGCTTTCCCCCCGGCCTGACCACGTTTCCGCGCGAGATCCTCGACCTCGGCGACAGTCTCGAACGGCTGGACCTGAGCGGCAGCGCCCTCACGGCGCTGCCAGAGGATTTCGGCCGCCTGCGGCGCCTGCGCGTGCTGTTCTGCTCGGGCAACCGCTTCACCCGCCTGCCGCCGGTGCTCGGCGACTGCCCGGCCCTGAGCCAGGTCGGCTTTCGCGGCACCGGGCTCGTGGAGGTGCCGGGCGAGGCCCTGCCGCCGGCCCTGCGCTGGCTCACCCTGACGGACAACCAGATCGCCACCCTGCCCGACGCCCTCGGGCAGCGGCCGATGCTGCAGAAGCTGATGCTGTCGGGCAATCGCCTGCGGCGCCTGCCCGACAGCCTGGAGGGTGCCGCCAACCTCGAACTGGTGCGGCTGGCCACCAACCGGCTGGAGGCGCTTCCGCCCTGGCTCGCCACCCTGCCGGCCCTCGCCTGGACCTCCTATGCCGGCAATCCCGTGGCCGACGAGCCGGTGCTGCCCGCGGTGCCGGCGGTGGCCTGGAGCGAGCTCGAACCCGGCGCCCTCCTGGGCGAGGGAACCTCGGGCCGGGTGCACCGGGCGCTGTGGCGCCGCGACGGGGGCGCGGCCGACGCCGTCGCCCTCAAGCTGTTCAAGGGCACCATGACCAGCGACGGCCTGCCCGCCCGCGAGATGGAAGCCTGCCTCGCGGCCGGGGCGCACCCGCACCTCACCGGCGCCCTCGGGCGCGTCGTCGATCATCCGGACGGCAGCGAGGGCCTGCTGATGCGGCTCCTGCCGGAGTCCTGGCGGGTGCTGGCCGGGCCGCCGAGCCTGGAGAGCTGCAGCCGCGACGTCTACGCGCCCGGCCTGACCCTGACGCCGGCGGCGGCCCTGCGCATCGCCCGCGGCACGGCCGAGGCCTGCGCCCATCTCCACGCCCGCCGCATCCTGCACGGCGACCTCTATGGCCACAACATCCTGTGGGACGGCACGGACGGGCAAGCCGTCGTCAGCGATTTCGGCGCCGCCTCGATCCTGCCGGACGGCCCCGTCGGCGCGGCCCTGCGCCGGGTCGAGGTGCGGGCCTGGGGCCTGCTGCTCGGCGAACTCCTGGACCTCGCCGGGATCAGGGGCGGTCCCTGGCGCCACCTCGAAGGGGCCTGCACCCGGCCCGAGATCGGGGAGAGACCGGGTTTCGCCGACATCCTCGCGCATCTCCCGCAGGCCGAGGCGTAGGCGCGCGCCGGCGCTCCGCCTGAGATGCGCAAAGCACAGGCGTCTTCCGTCGCGAGCCGCCGACCGGGCAGACCCGCGCGGCGACGCGGCGCGGCCCCGATTTCGTCACGGTCTCCCGCCAGGGACGCGTCCGGAATCAGGGGGTTAGGGTCATCATGAAGGCAATCACCACCGCGCTTCTGCTCGCGGGCGCGCTCGCGGCGCCGCAGGCTGCGCTCGCCGCGAGCAAGACCACGGTGGGCGTCGGCACCGGCGCGGTGGCCGGCGCCCTGGTCGGCGGACCGGTGGGCGCGGTCGTCGGCGGCATCGTCGGCGGCTATATCGGCGCCACCTCCGAGAGCCCCCGCCCGCGCCGCCGCCGGGTCCGCGCCGCCCGCCGGGCCTCCGTGGCACCGCGCAGGCTGCACGTGGCCGAGGAAAGCGCCGCCCCGGTCCGCGCGGCCGGACCAGCCGCCACCGGCAGCCTCACGCCGGTCACGACGGCGCCCGCCACGACCACCTGGCGGAACCCGCGGTAGCGGGATATCTCCACCGTTCGGAACGCGGGCCGACCGTCCGAGTTGGGTGGATCTCTGCCTGTCGGCTTTCGAGCGGATTAGCGATGAAGTAGACATCGCCGTCGCGCCCGTTCCCGATACCTTCAGCAGTTGCAACTTCAGGATGTCGCTTCAGCTCACCGCGCCCGGCTCGTGGATCGGGCAGCGATTGAACCGCTCGCGGAACTCGGCCGAATGCCTGTAGGGGGCGTTGCGGGCGCGGTTGATGTTGCCGAGAGGTCGGTGCGCTGCGAGGCCGGTCCACACGCTGAAGCGCATCTCCTCGTCCACCGCTTGGACCCGAGCAGGGTCCCAACTGTTCTGCGGCTGAACCCGGACAATCCCGACCCGCTGGAACGGTGCCTCGTCCTCCTTCCACTCCACCGTCGGGTCCTCGACCGGCTGGCGTTCGAGGTTGCGACAGAGTTGGACCCGGAACTCCCATTCGCCGGCGATACCGATCATCTCGGACTGCACTGTCTCGCGGATGGCGTTCGGGCGGCCGGAGGCGTCGATCTCAGTACCGGTCAGGGCAGTTAGAGCCGGCGCGACGGGGGCCAGCGAGAATTTGGCGATGTAGTCGCCGTACCGGAACGGGGTCAGGCTGTAATAGGTCTCGCCGAGCGGATCGACATTGGGCGCGCCGCCCAGGGAACCGATGGTGGGGCTGTCGATGCCCACCGCATGCAAAGCCTTGTTGACGCCGCGCAGGACCGTGGAGGCGGCGACCTTCAGCCCCTCGGCGCGGTCCGTGGTACCGGCCAGCAGCTTGAGGCTGCCCAGGAACTTCTCCGTGTTCGGCGCCTGGAACACCTTGCCGTTGACCATGATGAAGTTCTGCGTCGTCCCCTCCGCATCCGGCAGGCGCTCGCCCTCGACGTCCAGCACCTTGAGTGCGAGGCCTCGGGGCAGGGAGACTGCATCGGGGAGGATGTCGCCGGCGTTGGTCGACAACCGCATGTAGACCTTGTGCTCGCCGGGATTGGCGAACAGCCCCTGGGCCAGGTCCGGCGGAAGCCCGGCATCGATGTTGAGCACACCTTCGAGGATGCCGTGGGACTTGGCGTGAACTGAACGCACGGCGTGCCCGGAATCTTCCGCGACCCGGTTCAGGATCTTATCGAAGGTCTGGTTGAGCTGCTCGATGGTCTGCCCTTCGTTCGGCATCATTGCCTCGACGTCGGGAGTGTATCGCACCGGTGATCGCAAGGTCTGTCTCCCGCTGGCGGCCAGGACAGAACACCCGTTAACCCGGCGACGTTCCGGGTTGTGCGGCATTCAATCGCCCCTGAACGAGGTGTGGAACGGCAGGGGGCTGGCGCGGCTTTTCGGCGGTGCGGTCATTCTCTCCGCCCAGGCACGGCCGCAATCCGGCGGCCTTCGGACCCCACGTCCCGATCCCAGCTTTCGTCAAACCACCCCGCAGGCGGACGACACGTCGAGGAGACGCCGATGACATACCTTCGCTACGCCCCCGACATCGAGACGCCCGCCCCGGACGAGCAGAAGTCCATCGACGGCATCATCCAGGGGATGACCCAGCAGTCGCAGACCGTGGAGAAGCGCGAGCACCACGCGGTACGTGCGAGCCACGCCAAGAGTTCGGCCTGCGTCGTCGGGGAGTTGGTCGTTCCGGAGAACCTGCCTCCGGAACTCGCACAGGGCCTGTTCGCCAAACCGGGGAGGCACAGGGTGGCGGTGCGCTTCGCGCAAGGGCCCGGTGAGATCCTGGGCGACCGGGTGTCGACCCACCGCGGCATGTCGATCAAGGTCTTCGGGGTACCCGGCGAGAAGCTGCCGGGCCACGATGTCGAGACCCAGGACTTCGTGCTCGCCACCGGCACGACCTTCCCGTCGGGCACGGCGGCGGGCTTCCTGCGGGACGGCACGGTCATCGGGAAATCAACTGGCTTGCCGGAGGGCGTGAAGAGCGCCGTCGCGGCCACAGCCCGCAACCTCAACCGAGTGCTGCACGCCTTCGGCACAGAAAGCGCCATGGCCGATTTCCTCGGCCATCCCTACAGCCATCCGCTCGCCGACAGCTACTTCAGCCAGGCCCCGATGCGGTTCGGCGACTACGTCGCCAAGCTCGGGGCGATCCCGGCTTCGCCTGCCCAACGGGACCTCGCCAAATGGCGCCTTGATCCGCACGGGGACGAGAATGGTTTCCGCCACGCGGCGGCTGCGTTCTTTAGCGAGACTGACGTGGTGTTCGACTTGAAGGCTCAACTGTGGGCTGACGCCGAGCGCCAGCCCATCGAGGACGCGTCGGTCGACTGGCCGGTCGCGGTCAGCCCGTACCGCACGGTGGCGACGCTCCGCCTACCCCGGCAGGACGCCTACTCCCCTGAACGGGTGCGTTACTTCGACGAGGTGATGACCTTCCGCCCCGCGCACAGCCTCGCGGCGCACCAGCCGCTCGGTTCGGTGATGCGGGCTCGGCTCCAGGTCTACCGGGCGCTGAGCGACTTCCGCCACCGGGAGAACGGCGTGACCGCCGAGAGCACCGCCTCGCCGGAGAGCATTCCGGCCTGAGGCCGACCCCTTTTCCCGCCACCGATAGAGGAGCCAACCATGACCCTTCAGGACAAGACCATTGCCATCCTGATCGCCCCCCGGGGGACGGAGGAACCGGAGTTCACGAAGCCCCGCGGACGCAGATGAACAGTCCGCTGGCGGAACGGCTCGGCTGCGCGCTCGACGAAGGACCGTTCGGTCCGGTCATCCGCACGGATGCCGCCAATCTGATGACGGAGGCGGGGGTGTATGCGACCGGGGACATCGCGCGGGCGCCCCACGGCGTGAGTTGGGCCGTGGCGGACGGCGTCACGGCGGGTGTTCCGGTCCACCAGTCCATCGTACTGGCGCTTGGCTGCCTGATCATGCCCAACGAATGTCGTGTCCGCTTCAGGGTATCGACAAAGAGATCTCGAATGGCCGTGTTGGGTCGGACGCAGACGGTCCCGAACGTCGGGCTTCGGCGGCCTGGATAGTCGCCCAAGCTCCACCATCCACAACGCGCGCCTCAGGCGCCGCCCCACTGCATGGTCAGGCCGCCGTCGACCACCAGGGTGTGCCCGGTGACGTAGTCGGAATCGTCCGAGGCGAGGTAGAGGATCGCCTTGGCGATCTCGTCCGGCTGGCCCGCCCGGTGCCAGGGGATGCGGTCCAGGGACTGGGCGAGCTTGTCCGGGTTCTCGAAGCGATCGCTCGTCATCGGCGTCTCGATCAGGCCGGGCGCCACGTTGTTGACGTTGATCCGATCCTCGGCCAGCTCCCGCGCCAGACTGCGGCAGAGGGAGCCGACGCCGGCCTTGGACATGCCGTAGGGGGCGCTCTCCGGGGTCGGCAGGTGCTGGGCGACCGAGGAGACGATGACGATCTTGCCGCGTCCGCCTGCGGCGCGCCGGACCTTGATGAAGGCCCGGGCGCAGAAGACCGGCGCCATCAGGTTGACGCGCAGGATCTGCTCGAGCGTGGCGTCGTCCATCTCGGCCACCGGCATGCCGCTCATGGCCTGGCCGGCATTGTTGACCAGGATGTCGAGGGCGCCGAGGTCGCGGGCGACCGCCGCGAAGGTCGCCTCCACCGAGGCCGGGTCGCCGACATCGTTCTGGATCACGAGGCAGCGCCGGCCCGCCGCCTCGACCCGGCGCGCGGTCTCGCGGGCTCCGTCCGCATCGGTGTGGTAGGTGATCGCCACGTCGGCGCCTTCGCGGGCGAACAGCTCGGCCGCCGCCTGGCCGATCCCTGAATCCGCGCCGGTGATCAGCGCGCGCTTGCCGTGCAGCTTCATGGTGAGCCGGTCTCCTCGCATCGGGGGTCGATGCGAGGACTAAGGACGCGACGCCCGGTCCTGTTCCGGGCGCCGATCGTCCCGGATCAGGCATGGCTTCGGCTCAGGTGATGACGCTCGGCTCGGAGCGGCCGGTGAGGGCGGCGATGTCGGCCAGCGCGTTCGCCACCGCCACCACCGGGGCGAGCACCTCCGCCACCGGCAATTCGAGCCGGTCGGGGGCGGATTCGTAGCGCTCGAGATAGACCCGCAGGGTCGCGCCCGCCGTGCCGGTGCCGGACAGACGGTAGACCACCCGGGCATCCTCCGCGAAGGTGACGCGGATGCCCTGCTGCTCGGTGACCGAGCCGTCGACGGGATCGACGTAGCGGAAGTCGTCCGCCGCCGCGACGGTGAGATCGCCGAGCTTGGTGCCGGGCAGCGTCGCGAGCTTGGCGCGCAGGCCCTCCATCAGGCGCTTGGCGGCCGCGGACTCGATCTCCTCGTAATCGTGCCGGGTGTAGTAGTCGCGCCCGAACTGCGCCCAGTGGCCCCGCACCACGTCCTGGGCCGGCTTGCCCGTGACCGCCAGGATGTTGAGCCAGATCAGCACCGCCCAGAGGCCGTCCTTCTCCCGGACGTGGTTCGAACCGGTGCCGGCGCTCTCCTCGCCGCAGAGGGTGATGAGACCGGCATCGAGCAGGTTGCCGAAGAACTTCCAGCCGGTGGGGGTCTCGTAGGCCTTGATCCCCAGGGAGGCCGCGACCCGGTCCAGCGCCCGGCTGGTCGGCATCGAGCGGGCGACGCCGGCGAGTCCCTGCGCGTAGCCGGGGGCCAGGTGCGCATGCGCGGCCAGGATCGCGAGGCTGTCGCTCGGGGTCACGAACAGGCCCGGCGCCACGATCATGTTGCGGTCGCCGTCGCCGTCCGAGGCCGCGCCGAGATCGGGCGCGTCGGCGCTCAGCATCAGGTCGTAGAGGTCATGGGCGTGGACCGGGTTCGGGTCGGGATGATGCCCGCCGAAATCCTCCCGCGGCGTCCCGTTGACCACGGTGCCGGCTTGCGCCCCGAACACACCCTCCAGGATGGCGTGGGCGTAGGGGCCGGTGACCGCGCTCATGGCGTCGAAGCGCATGCGGAAGCCGCCGGCGAACAGCCGGGTGATGGCGTCGAAATCGATGAGGTCGCGCATCAGCGCCAGGTAATCGGCGACCGGATCGATCACCGCCACGGTCATGGGGCCGATCCGGGTCTCGCCGAGGGTGTCGAGGTCGAGGTCCGGCCCCTCGACGATGCGGTATTCGGTGAGGGCCTGGGTGCGGGCGTAGATCGCTGCCGTCACGCCCTCGGGGGCCGGGCCGCCATTGGCGGTGTTGTACTTGATGCCGAAATCGCCGTCCGGGCCGCCCGGGTTGTGGCTCGCCGACAGGATGATGCCGCCGATGGCGCCGTGCTTGCGGATGACGCAGGAGGCGGCGGGCGTCGAGAGCAGGCCGCCCCGGCCGACGAGCACGCGGGAAAAGCCGTTGGCCGCCGCGATCCGCAGGGTGGTCTGCACCACCTGCCGATTGAGGAAGCGGCCGTCGCCGCCGAGCACCAGGGTGGCGCCCGCCCGGTCGGGAATGCAGTCGATGATCGCCTGGACGAAGTTCTCGACGTAGCGTGCCTGCTGGAAAACCGGCACCTTCTTGCGCAGGCCGGACGTGCCCGGTTTCTGGTCGTCGAAGGGCGTCGTCGGCACGGTCGTTACGGACATCGTTCTGGCACTCCTCAATCCCGCGCTCAAGAACGCGGTTTGCCCGCGCGGGTCAATCGCCGACGGTCCTGTGGGACGGACCGGGCCTCCGGCACCCGCATCGGCCGGCGTCAGCCAAGCATCGCGCGACCCGATCTGGAGGAACGGCAAGTCGAGGCGAGCAAAGCTGATGGATGTGTCGTTCATGACTTCGCAACCGTTCCTGCGCCCGTAAGACGAGGCCCGCTTGCATCGTCAAGACCACCATGCAAGACCACCATGATTGATAGCCCTCGGCCAGGTGGGTGAGTGTCGAGCCAGGATCCCCGCAAGGATTCGCACGTCCGGTTCAAATCCGGACCCCGGCCTCCATCCGACCTCTCCGCCCGGTCCGCACAACGTCGACTTGCGCGAGGCCGCCGATGCACGGGGCGCACCGTCCCGGCTCGGGATGAATCCCCCCGCTGAGACGTGTTGCCCCGGGAACGATCCGAAACGGTCAAGATTTGTCCTTCACGAATTCGCGCGTGAGGACCATGCATGGAATGCCCCCAGGATGTCAGCCTGCGCGCTGACGCGTCGAGCGCGACCGATATGCAGCCTCAGGCCGACGACATCCTGCTGGCGCCGCTCGCCGACATTCCGCGCATCAACCTGCGCGAGGCGGGCGAGCCCTGGGACAAGCGCCGCCACGCCGGCAAGGCCCTGCGCGAGGCGGTGCCGCACGCGGCTCACGGAGCGTGGCACCCGCCCGCCAACCGGCCCGACCCGGTCTCGCTGATCGAGGCGGCGCATGACGGGCGCCAGCCGCACCTGATCCCGCTCCGGGTCGCCAGGATGGCGAGTTCGCCCTTCGCCTTCCTGCGCGGCGCGGCGCACGTGATGGCGTGGGACCTCGCCCATACCCCGCGCAGCGGCATCGCGGTGGTGATGAACGGCGACGCGCATCTGGCCAATTTCGGCCTGTTCGGCACGCCTCAGCGCGACATCGTCCTCGACCTGAATGATTTCGACGAGGTGACGATCGGCCCGTGGGAATGGGACCTGAAGCGCCTCGTGGCCAGCATCGAGGTGGCGGCCAGGACCGACGGCGTCGCCAAGCCCGAGCGCCGCGAGGCTGCCCTCGCGGCGGTGGCGGGCTACCAGCACACCATGACCGAACTGGCGCCGCAGGGCCCCCTCGACGTCTGGCATCAGGCGGCGCGGGCCGACCAGCTCGACTTCGCCGGCCTCTCCATCGACGAGGATTCCAAGGCGGTCATCGCCCGGGCGGTGGAGAAGGCGCGCAAGAAGCACAACAAGAGCCTGCTCGCCCGGGTCGGCGAGCGCCGCACCGACGGCGGCTGGCGCTTCAAGGAAGCCCCTCCCATTCTCACCGGCGTCGATGCCGAGACCCGGGAGGCGGTGATCGGCGGCCTGGAGCATTACGCCGAGACCCTGCCGCGCGAGCGCCGCTTCATGCTGAGCCGCTACCACGTGGTCGACGTCGCCCACCGGGTCGTCGGCGTCGGCAGCGTCGGCACCCGGGCCTACGTGGCGCTCCTGTGCGGCAATTCCGACCAGGACGTGCTCTTCCTCCAGGTCAAGGAGGCGGTGACGCCGGCCCACGCGCCCTACCTGTCCGGGATGCCGGATTCCTACGGCGACCACGAGGGCGAGCGGGTGATCTACGGCCAGCGCCTGCTCCAGGCGGTGGGCGATCCGCTGCTCGGCTGGACCACCATCGACGGGCGGCCGTTCTACGTACGTCAGATGAAGAACATGAAGGGCGACATCCCGGTGGCGGGCCTGACCGGGCAGCCGCTGATCTACTTCTCCTGGGCCTACGGCGCCCTGCTCGCCCGGGCGCATGCGCGCACCGGGGATGCGGCCGCCATCGCGGGCTATTGCGGCCGCGACCGTCAATGCGACCTGCGCGAGGCCCTGGCCGACTGGGCCTTCGCCTATGGCGACCAGAACGAGGCCGACTACGCCGCCTTCCGGGCGGCCATCGCGGACGGTCGGCTCGAGGCGTCGCCCGACCCGGAGATGTGATCCGAAGGGGCGTCCCGGAGGGCATCCAAGGATCTGTGCACAGGTCTGCCCACAGGTCACCCACAGGTCACCCAGAGGGTGCTGCGACAAACTGGGGACGGCGGGGCGAATGACGGAGCCCGGCCCCCTTGGACCGCGTTGCCTGAGTCCAGATCTCAAGCCGGGCAGCGCACCTCTCCGATGGCAAAACGCAGGACCGAGACGTCTTCCGCACACGCTTCCCCCGCTCCGGCACGCACGCCGAAAACGCCCACGTTGAAAACACCCACGTCGAAAACATCCGCGTCGAAAACATCCGCGCCGAACACGTCTGCATCCAGAACCCGCCCCCGCAAGGCCGCCGGTCGCAACGCCGTCGCGCCCAAGCGGACCGAGCCGGCCCCGGCCCCCGCCAGTCCCGAGATCGTCGCGCCCCTCGTGCCCACCGGCGCCCTGGTGGTGGCCCTCCTGGGGCTGACCGAGTGCGGCAGGCCCCTGATCCACATGGCCCGCGAAAGCCATCGCCTGGAGGCCATCGCGGGCATCCTCCGGGCGCTGTCGCCGGAGCGCACAGTCGCCCTCTATCCGGAATGGGACTGCCTGCCCTACGACCGGGCCTCGCCCTCGCGCGGGGTGATGGGGGCGCGCACCGGCGTGTTGCGCTGGCTCACCGACACCGCGGCCCTGCCCGACATCGTGCTCACCACCGCCCCGGCGCTGATCCAGCGCGTGCCCCCGGCCGAGACCTGGGCGGGCGCCCACCTGGAGATCCGCATCGGCGACGCCCTCGATCCGCCCGCGATCACCGATGCCCTGCAGCGCCTCGGCTACATCCTCGACGACCGGGTCGACGAGCCCGGCGAGGTCGCGGTCTGGGGCCGCACCGTGGACGTCTTCCCGGCCGCCGCCGACCGGCCCTGCCGCATCGAGTACGAAGCCGGCCGGGTCATCGCGATCCGCTCCTACGACCCGGTCTCGCAGCGCTCGCTGGCCGATGCCGAGGTCCTCGTCATCGATCCCGCCACCGAGATCCTCCTGGCCGAGGGCTCGGAGCACCGGCTGGAGCCCTTCACCGGGCAGGAGCACGGCCTCGCCCGGTTCTATCCGGCTCTCGTCACCGTGCTCGACCAGGTGCCCGACGCCCGCCTCGTCGTCGAGGAGGGGGCCGAAGAGCGGGCGCAGGCCTTCTTCGAGCAGATCGCCGAGGGGCGGGAATCCGCAGCCCGGTCCCGGCGCGGGGCGGCCGACGATGGCGGCCTCTACCTGAGCCCCGAGGCCTGGGCGACCCAGCTCGCCGCGCGGCGCGTCGCCGACGCCGAGACGGCGGAGGGCGAGGATCTCACCATGCCGGCCTTCGTGCGCAAGGCCCGGCCGAACACCGCGCTGGCCGAGACCCTGCGCGAGCGCCTCACGGCGGGCGACCGCATCCTTCTCACGGGGCCGGCCGAGCCCCTGGCGCGGCTGGTGCGCATCGCCGAGCGGGCGCTCGGCCGCAAGGCCCGCCCGGTGGGCGCCTGGGCCGAGGCGACCGCGGCCAAGTCCGGCGCCCTGCTCATCCTGGAAGCCCCGATCGAGGCCGGCTTCCGGGTGCCGGACCAGGGCATGGCGGTGATCGCCGCCGCCGATCTCTTCGGGGCACGCGCCGCCACCGTGGCGAGCGGAGGCCCGAGCGCCATCCTGCCCATCGGCGAGGTGGAGCTGCGGATCGGCGACGTCGCGGTCGACCGCGACAACGGGCTCTGCGTGTTCGAGGGGCTGGAGGCGGTGAGCACCGGCACCGGCGGCCAGGAAGACGCCCTGCGCCTGCGCTTTGCCGGGGACGGCATCCTGATGGTTCCGGTGTCCCAGGCCGACCGGATCTGGCGCTACGGCTCCGAGGCCGAGGCCGTGACCCTGGACAAGCTGGAAGGCGGATCCTGGGGCCGTCGTCGCCTCGAAGCCGAGGCCTGCATGGCCCGGGCCGCCCGGGTGATGCTGGCGGATGCCGAGAAGCGCCGGGCGGTCCGCGCACCGGTGCTGGCGCCGCCGGACCGCGAGATGGAGCGCTTCGCCGCCGGGTTCGGCTTCGCCCTGACGGCCGACCAGGCCGGGGCGGTGAGCGGCGTGATGGCCGACCTCGCCTCCGGCCGGCCGATGGACCGCCTCGTCTGCGGCGATGTCGGCTTCGGCAAGACCGAGGTGGCCCTGCGCGCCGCCGCCGCCGCGGTGTTTGCCGGCAAGCAGGTGGCGATCGTCGCTCCCACCACCGTCCTGGCGCGCCAGCACGTGCAGACCTTCACCCGGCGCTTCGCGCGCTTCGGCGTGGAGGTCGCGCACCTCTCGCGCCTCGTCTCGCCGGCGGATGCCAAGCGGGTGAAGGCCGGGCTCGCCGACGGCTCGATCCGTCTCGTGGTCGGCACCCACTGCCTCGCGGCCAAGGGTGTGGCCTTCGCCGATCTCGGCCTGATGGTCATCGACGAGGAGCAGCGCTTCGGCACCAAGATCAAGGAGGGCCTGCGTCAGGCGGCCGGCGACGGCCACGTGCTGACGCTGACCGCGACACCGATCCCCCGCACCCTGCAGAGCGCCCTGGTCGGCCTCCAGAGCCTCAGCGTCATCGCCACGCCGCCTTCCGTGCGGCAGCCCATCCGCACCGTGATCGCCGCCTTCGAGGACGCGGCGATGCGGGACGCGCTGATGCGCGAGCATCGGCGCGGCGGCCAGAGCTTCGTCGTCTGCCCGCGCATCGAGGACATCGCCCCGATGGCGGCGCGCCTCGCCAAGCTGGTGCCGGACCTGACGACCATGGTGGCCCATGGCGAGCTCAAGGCCGCCGAGATGGATGACGTGATGGTGCGCTTCGCCGATGGCGAGGGCGATGTGCTGCTCGCCACCAGCATCATCGAGAGCGGACTCGACGTACCGCGCGCCAACACCATGCTCGTCTGGGATGCGGAGCGCTTCGGCCTGTCGCAGCTGCACCAGCTGCGCGGCCGGGTCGGGCGTGGCCAGCGCCGCGGCGTCGTCTATCTGCTGCACCGCCCGGACCGGCCGCTGTCGTCCGCCACCGAGAAACGCCTGCGGACCCTGGAGGCCCTCGACCGCCTTGGTGCGGGCTTCGCCATCAGCGCCCGCGATCTCGACCTGCGCGGCGCGGGCGACCTCGTCGGCGAGAACCAGGCCGGCCACGTCAAGCTGATCGGCCTGGGGCTGTACCAGCACCTGCTGCACTTGGCCCTGCGGGCGGCCAAGGGCGAGCCGGCGGAGGACTGGAACCCCGAGATCCGGCTGGGCCTCTCCGGCTCCGTGCCGGCGGATTATGTGCCCGAGCCCGAAGTGCGGCTGAGCCTCTATACCCGCACCCTGCGCCTCACCAATCCGGAAGAGGTCGAGGCCCTACGCAGCGAGGTGGTCGACCGCTTCGGCCCGCCGCCCACGCCCTTCGAGGACCTGATCGCCCTCGCCCGGCTCCGGGTCGGCTGCTTGGCGCTCGGCATCCATCGCCTCAGCGGCGGCCCGCAGGGTCTGGCGGCCGACCTCCGGCCCAACGCGCCGCCGCTGGCCGTGCCGGCCCACGCCCATATCGAGCGCCGGGACAACCGCGTGCTCCTGCGCCAGGGCCACGACGACCCGGCCGAGCGCGGCCGCCTCGCCGCTGCCTTCCTCGAGCGCCTGACGGCGCAGGGCGAACGCAGAGCCGGTGCGACGGCCGGCTGACGCCTCGAGCGATCGGGCGGGACGCCCGATCGACACCGTCCGCACCGGTCAGGCGGCCATCCCTGCCGTGGGCGGGATGGCCGCGCCCGGAGCGTCGCGCCGGCGGTCGGCCGAAATCCGGCTGCCGCAGCGTGCGAGGTGCCTCGTTCACAGGCCTGAATCACGCGAGCCACCGACGGCGGCCACCGTCGCCTCAACCTTTTCGGCGCGTCACGATCCGGCCCTGCGCAGTCCGGCCACCGCCGTCGCCCCAATCCTCCGGTCTCGCGCCAGCAGATGGCCGCCGATGCAGCCGCCTGACGCGTCGTTGGAGCGCTCTCATGTCCAGGCTGCACCCGTTCAACTCGGGATCATCGCCTGTGTCTGGCGCGCAACAGGCGATGGATCAGCAATTTTAAGTACGCATTCGTCTTGCGGATCAATCTGCGGATGATATCGACCTTGATGGCTTTTTCAATCCATCCGGGACTATAGACGATGTCTTCAGCCGCCTCAAAAGCAAAAGATATACTGAAATCGGTTTTCTATAAAGAGGGCAGCTACAAAAAGGCAATGATATCGGGGACAAAATTCAACATTCCGGTCAACAAAAGCTTTCATTCCCAACATCTGAAGTCATACGAAGATTACTTCCACGATTTCATTGAATTGTCTTTGAAATTGAATCCGGGACTCTTCGTCGATGTGGGGGTCAATGTCGGGCAGATCCTTCTCAAGATGAAGTCCATCGAGCCGTCGCGGGCCTATGTCGGCTTCGAGGCGTCGGTTCCCTGCTGCGCTTACGTGTATGATCTGATCGACGCCAACGCGATCAAGGGATGCAAGATCATCCCCTTTGGCCTCAGCGATCAGGCCTGCCTGGTGCCGTTTTACTATTCGAGCGCGGTCGATCCCCAGGCCACCATCGTGCAGGGCTTCTGGACCGGCGCGAATCAGCGTTCCTACGAGCGGTTCATCTATGTCAGCCGAGGCGACGAGGTGCTGGCGACCCTGGGGACGGACACCGTCGGGATCATCAAGATCGACGTGGAGGGCGGCGAACTGGAGGTCCTCAAGGGCCTGGTCGACACGATCGGGCGCGACCGGCCGCTCATCCTGTCCGAGGTGCTGCCATTCGTCGAACGGCAGAACGTCGCCGAGCAGGCGACGATGCTGCGGCGCAGGCAGCGCTGCGAGGAACTGACCCGCCTGATCGAATCGCTGGACTATGTCTGCCTGCGCGCCCTGCCGGGATTCCAGGTCGAAGAGGTGGAATCCTTCGGCGCCCAGGAGTTCGTGGCCGACCGCACGAACTATGTCATGCTGCCCCGCGAACAGAAGAGCGTGTTCCTGAACGCATTGCGCCGCAAGGCGGCCTGAGGCCGCCCGACGCGCCGGCGGGTTGGGGACGTTTCCGCCTTTGCGCCGGCCACAGGACGGGAGCCGGCGTCGATCACCGCCTGCCGTGGAACGAAGCACCGCGTGGGACCGGTTCGGGCGGTCTCGGACCGCGAAGGCGCAGGACCACGATGGCGGCGCGTGCGGCGGTCACCGCGATGATGAGCGAGCGTGGTCAGCCTGTCGGACCGGTCGCGGTTCACAGGCAGGTTCCGCCATACGCTCCGGCCACCGAAGCGAGGCGTCCGTCCTCCGCCCGCCAGCCTACGCGCCACGTCAGGGTGCAGGATGGCTCCGAGAGCACGAACCATGCCCGACGCCCTTCGGCCGGATTCGCGGCCGGCGGATCGCTGCTGAAACCTTCGGCCCGCAGGCGCGAGATCAGGCCCCCTTCCGACGAGCCGAGCGGGAATGTGTCGGCGATGCGCGCAGCAAAAGCCGCATCGCCCCGTGCAAACTCGGGCGGAAGGTTCTGCACGAGGGATGGCCGCGCCCGATCCGGCATGGCCGTGAGGACGGCCCAGAACGGCACGGCGACCAAGGTCGTCACCGTGAGAAGGACCGCCCCGCCGAGGAGGATGACGAGCGTCCGGCCCGTCATAAGATTCGCATGGCCTGAGCGATGCCCGCCTCCCATCCGCAGGGAGGCGCCGAGGTTAAACCTCTCTCACCGGAACGCAACCAAAGGATGCAGCAAGCCCTCAGCTTCCGGGCTTGCGCACCGCCGAGGCGACATCGAGCGGCTTCGGCAGAAGGCCGAGGCGGTGGAAGGTGTCGGCGACGCGCTGCTGGTCGGCGGTGGTCTCGGCGTTCAGGGGCGTGACCCCGTAGGTGAGGCGCCGCAGCGCCACCGTGAGGATCGGGGCCGGAATGCCGACCGAGGGCGCGAGCTCGGCCGCCACCGCGTCGGTGTTGTCCTTGGCCCAGGCGTCGATCTCGCCGATGGCGGCGAGCGTGGCGTCGAGGGCCGGGCCGTTGGCCGCCGTGAAGGCGCGGGTCGAGAGGTAGAACTGGCGATTCGGCACGAGGCCGGTGCCGTCGACGAGGATGCGCCCGCCGGTGCTGCGCTCGCCCGAGGCGAGGAAGGGGTCCCAGATCGCCCAGGCGTCGACCGCGCCCCGGGCGAAGGCGGCGGCCCCGTCGGCCGGCGCCAGGAAGGTCGGGCTCACGGCCTCGTAGGGCACACCGGCCTGCTCGAGGGCGCGGACCAGGAAGTAGTGGACGTTCGAGCCCTTGTTCAGGGCGATCTTCCGGCCGCGCAGGTCCGCCACCGTGCGGATCGGGCTGTCCTGCGCCACCAGGATCGCCTCGCCCTTCGGCGCCGCCGGCTCATGCCCGACATAGAGCAGGTCCGGGTTGGCGGCCTGGGCGAAGATCGGGGGCGCCTCGCCGGCCGAGCCGAGATCGACGGCCCCGGCATTCAGCGCCTCCATCAGGGGCGGCCCCGAGGGGAACTCGGCCCAGGTGACGCGGTAGCCGAGCGGCTTCAGGCGCTGCTCCAGCAGGCCCTTGCCCTTGAGAAGCACCAGCGTGCCGTATTTCTGATAGCCGATGCGGATGACTTTCTCGTCCGCGCGGGCGTGCAGGGTGCCGAAGGTCAGCAGCGCCAGGGCGGTGAGGAGAATCCAGGCGCGGCGCGTGCCGTCGGGGCGGAGCGCAAGGGCACGGGTGGCGGCGGGCATGGGGGGCTCCTTCACGCGGGGATGCTCGGGCTCGATGTTCGATGGATGAACCCAGCCGCTCGGCTTCCCTCTGCTCTCCGTCATCCCGGAGCCGCGCAGCGGAGTCCGGGAACCAGAAACACAGGTGGGGCAGAATCCGACGCTGTCGCGGCTCTGGATTCCGGGCTCGCCTGCGGCGCCCCGGAATGACGGTGGCTCTCCTGTCCGCCAGGCTCTCGTCGTTCGGGGACGTCGCCCCCTCAATGCGCCGCGATGCGGCGGCTGGGCACGATGTCGTTGGCGATGACCTCGCCGAAGGGGCCGTTGTTGCGGGCGTTGCTGGGCGCGACGCCGGTGGTGGCCCGCAGGGGGAGCTTCGGGAAGACCAGCTCGGCGAAGCGGTAGGCCTCCTCCAGGTGCGGGTAGCCCGACAGGATGAAGCGGTCGATGCCGAGGTCGATGTATTCCTTCATGCGGTCGGCCACCTGATCGGCCGAACCGACCAGGGCGGTGCCGGCGCCGCCGCGCACCAGGCCGACGCCGGCCCAGAGGTTCGGCGACACTTCGAGCTTGGTGCGGTCGCCCCCGTGAAGGGCCATCATGCGGCTCTGCCCGACCGAATCCTGGCGCTTGAGCGTGGCCTGGGCCTTGGCGATGGTCTCGTCGTCGAGGCGCGAGATCAGGTTTTCGGCAGCGGCCCAGGCCTCACCCTCGGTCTCGCGCACGATGACGTGCAGGCGGATGCCGTACGAGAAGGTCTTGCCCTTGCGGTCGGCCGCCTCGCGGGCCTTGGCGATCTTTTCCGCGACGCCGGCCGGAGGCTCGCCCCAGGTCAGGTAGACCTCGCAATGCTCGGCCGCGACCTCGATGCCGGCCGGCGACGAACCGCCGAAATAGAGCGGCGGGTAAGGCGTCTGGACGGGCGGGAAGATCACCCGGCCCTCCTCGACCTTGAGGTGCTTGCCCGCGTAGCTGACGGTCTCGCCCGACATCAGCCCGCGCCAGATGTGCAGGAACTCGTCGGTGACGACGTAGCGCTCGTCATGGTCGAGGAAGACGCCGTCACCGCGCAGTTCGACGGGGTCGCCGCCCGTGACGACGTTGATCAGCAGGCGCCCGTCCGAGATCCGGTCCAGGGTCGCGGCCATGCGGGCGGCCATCGCGGGCTCCTGCAGGCCGGGGCGCACGGCGACGAGGAAGCGCAGGCGCTTGGTCAGGGGCGCCAGCGCCGAGGCCACCACCCAGGAATCCTCGCAGGAGCGACCGGTGGGCAGGAGCACGCCGTAATAGCCGAGCTCGTCCGCCGCCTGGGCGATCTGGCGGAGATAGGCGATCGAGACGTCGCGGGCGCCTTCCTGCGCACCGAGATAGCGGCCGTCGCCGTGGGTGGGGAGGAACCAGAGAACGTCGGTCTGTCCAGTCATGGGGGCTCTCGTGTGGTGGGAGGCGGCGGCGCTCAGGACGGCGCGCGCTCGGACAACAGGTGATCGAGGATGCGGCCTTCGAGAGCCGCGAGGTCGGCGTCGCCCCGGCGTCGGGGCCGGGGCACGTCGACCGTCACGTCGAGGGCGATGCGGCCGGCCTCCACCACCAGGATGCGGTCGGCCATCGCCACGGCCTCGGCGACGTCGTGGGTGACCAGGATGGCGGTGAAGCCTTGCGCCCGCCAGATCCGCTCGATCATCGCCTGCATGTCGATGCGGGTCAGGGCGTCGAGGGCGCCGAGCGGCTCGTCGAGGGCGAGCAATCCGGGACCGCTGACGAGAGCGCGGGCCAGGGCCACGCGCTGGCGCTGGCCGCCCGACAGGGTCGCGGGCCAGTTGCCGGCCTTCTCGGACAGGCCGACCTCGGCCAGGGCCGCCTCGGCCTTGGCGCGCTGCTCGGCCTTGCGGCCCCCCTCGCCGAGACCCACCGCCACGTTGTCGACGACGCGGGCCCAGGGCAGCAGGCGCGGCTCCTGGAACATGATGCGCTTCGAAGGCGTGCGCAGGGCCTCGGATTCGAGGGCGATGCGGCCGGCACTCGGCTGCTCCAGGCCGAGGATCAGCCGCAGCAGGGTGCTCTTGCCGCAGCCCGAACGCCCGACCACGGCGACGAACTGCCCGGCGGGGATGTGCAGGTCCAGCCCCTCGATCACCGTGTGGCCGTCGAAGTCCTTCCGCAAATCCCGGATCGTGACGCCGATGCCGGTGGCGGAGGCCTGCGGCGCGACCCGGGCCGGCGCCTTCGGGGCGGCGACCCCGCGCGGTTTCAGGTCGCGGATCGGCGTGTCCTCGCGAAGCTGGGAATCGTCAGGGACGCGAAGGGCGGTGGCGAGCATGGGGCGGACCGTCGAATGGGAGAAGGGGGTTTTGGGAGCGCCGCTGGCGTGAAGCGGCACGCCGCGAAGGTCTGGTCGGAGGTCTGGTCGAAGGTCTGGCGCTCCCTCCCGCTTGGTGAGGAGGAGAGGTGCCAACGGCGCATCACGCGTTCCCGTACGCCGGGTTCCAGGCCAGGAACCGGCGCTCCAGCAGGCGGGTGACGGCGTCGGCAGCCTTGCCGAGGCCGGCGTAGATCACGATCGCCAGCACCACCACGTCGACCAGCATGAACTCGCGGGCCTGCATCGCCATGTAGCCGAGGCCGGACGAGGCCGAGATCGTCTCGGCGACGATCAGCGTCAGCCACATGATGCCGAGCGCGTAGCGCAGGCCGACGAAGATCGAGGGCAGCGCGCCGGGCAGGACCACGCGGGTGAACAGGGTGGTCGCCGACATGCCGTAGACCCGGCCCATCTCGACGAGCTGCGGGTCGACCGAGCGGATGCCGTGCAGGGTGTTGGCGTAGACGGGGAAGAACACCCCGATCGCCACGAGGAAGAGCTTGGCCTCCTCGTCGATGCCGAACCACAGGATCACCAGGGGGATCAGCGACAGGTGCGGGATGTTGCGGATCATCTGCAACGTCGTGTCGGTGAGGCGCTCGGACAGGCGCGACAGGCCGTTGGCGAGGCCGAGCGCGAAGCCGATGCCGCCGCCGATGAGGAAGCCTACGGCCGCACGGGCGAAGCTGATCGACAGGTTGGTCCAGAGTTCGCCGCTGCGCGCCGCCTGCCAGCCCGCCGCGACGACCCCCGAGGGGGCCGGCATGAACCGGGTGGAGACGAGGCCCGTGGAGGCGGCGACCTGCCAGCCGAGCAGGATCACGGCGGGCACGAGCCAGGGCGTCAGACGCTCGAGGGTGCGGGTGCCGAAAGAGGGAGTCATGGGTCAGCCCTTGCTTGCCGGAGGTGCCGGCGGCGTCCACACGGCGGCGCGCACGCGGATGGGGTTGGCGATCAGGCCCAGGGCCTGGAAGCGGTCGGCCACGCGCTGCTGGCCGGCGATCACGGCCTCGCTGAGCGGCGCGATGACGTAGACGCTGCGGTCGACGGCGCGCCGGGTCGCATCGAGGGGCACGCCGGTGCCCTTCGACAGCAGGGCGGCCACCTCCGGGCGATTCGCTTCGCACCAGGCCGCCACTTCAGCCAGGGCTGCGACCGCCGCCTGGACCACGGGGGCGTTGGCATGCGTGAAGTCCCGGTTGCCGAGAAAAAAGTTGGTGGGCCTCTCGATCTCGGCGGCACTGGCCAGGATGCGGGTGCCGGGCTGGCGCTCGGCGATAGCGAAGTACGGGTCCCAGATCGCCCAGGCGTCCACGGCACCGCGCGCGAAGGCCGCCGCCGCATCGGCGGGCGCCAGGGTCACGGGCTCGATGTCGCCGTAGGTCAGCCCCGCCGTCTCCAGGGCGCGGACGACGAGGTAGTGGGCGCTCGATCCCTTGGCGAAGGCGACGCGGCGGCCCTTGAGGTCGGCGAGCGTCGTCAACGGCGAGCCCTGCGGTACCAGGATCGCCTCGCCGGAGCCGCCGGCATCCTGCGCCGCGACGTACAGGAGGGTGTTGCCGGCGGCCTGGGCGAAGACCGGGGGCGGCGCGCCGGTCTGGCCGAAATCGATGGCGCCCATGCCGAGCGCTTCGAGCACCGGCGGCCCGAACGAGAATTCGGTCCAGCGCACCGTGACCCCGAGGGGTTTCAGCGCCCGCTCGATGGTGCCCTGCTGCTTGGCGACGACGAGGATGCCGTTCTTCTGGTAGCCGATGCGAAAGCTGCCGGCTTCTGCGGCGGCCGGCAGGATGACCGATCCGGGCATGGCGGCGGCCACGGCACCGGCGAGGAGGCTGCGTCGGGACAGCATTGCGGGCGCGCCCTCAACCAGCGCTGGCGAAGGCCGAGACCGGCGCATCGGCCTCCGGCGACGCGGCGCGGGCGGCCCGCGCCGTGAGGAGTTCCGCGAGCTGGTTCGCCGCGTCGCCGATGCGAGCCTTCACGCCGTCATCGACCAGGACGCCCTCGCGAAAATCGGCGTCCGAGCCGTAAACCGCGCTCGGGATGGTGTGGGCGCTGAAGAAGCCGAAGAGCGGACGCAGGGAATGCTCGACCACGAGGGCGTGGCGCGGGCCGCCGCCGGTTGCCGAGAGAATCACGGGCTTGCCCACCAAAGCCGCCGGATCGACGAAGTCGAACAGGTGCTTGAACAGGCCCGTATAGGCGCCCTTGTAGACCGGCGAGCCGACGATGAGCGCGTCGGCGCCCTCGATGGCCTCGACGATGCGGCGGGCCGGCAGCGGCAGCAGATCCCGCGACCAGGCGGCCCCGAGGCCGGTGCCGGCATCGACCATGTCGAACAGACGGATGTCGGCCCGGACCTGGGCTCCGACCGCCTCGGCCAGCGCCTCGGCCAGAGCGCGGGTCTTCGACGGGCGCTGGAGATTGGCGGTGAAGCCGACGATGCGGGGCAGTGACAAGCGGGGCACAGACATGAGCTCACTCTCGTGGGCGACGCGCTCGGGCTCAACGATCCGATTGGCGCAGTCGAAAAGATCTGGCGCCGGGCTTTTCGGATGCATTGCGTCACCGCTCAAGACGAACGTTGGACGACAACGACTATTCCGAAGATCCTGGCTCAGCAGGGGGAGATATAGGCCCTGTGAAACCAACCGGTTTGTCGGTGTTTTCGCAGCGCCGTTCTGACGAAAACGTGCCCGTTGCGCGCCCGAGAATCAATGAAACGTTCTTTTGAATGCGTGATGCGCCGGAGAGGATCTCTCTGAGTCGCGACGGATCGGGAGATGAACGCGTTCGACACGCATTATCGTGCCGGAATCCTCATCCCTCGGGGTCTTCGCGCTCGGGGTCTTCGCGCTCGGGGGCTTCGTCCTTGGGGGCTTTGTCCTCGGGGTCACCGGGCCGAGATCTGCAGATCTCGGACCTCGGACCTCAGGCGACGGCGTCGGCCAGCGCGCCCTGCAGCACCAGCCGCTGGAAGGCGGCCAGGAGGTCGGAATCGAGCTTCGGCAGCATGCCCTGCATCACCGCATAGGCCTCGCCGTGGGGAAGCGGATCGCGGTACGGCCGCCGCTCGGTCAGGGCCGAATGGATGTCGCAGATCGTGACGAGGCGCACGAGGTCGGGGATCGCCGCCCCGGCGAGGCCGTCCGGATAGCCGCTGCCGTCCAGCATCTCGTGATGGGAGCGCACCACCTCGAGGGTCGCTGCGTCGAAGCCGCTTTGGGCACCCAGCAGGTCGGCGCCGAGCGCCGGATGGGTGCGCATCACCGCCATTTCCGACGTGGTGAGGCGGCCGGGCTTGTTCAGGATCGCGAGGGGAATCTTGGCCTTGCCGACATCGTGCAGCAGGGCGGCGCGGGCGAGACGCTTCTGGTCGGCGCGGGCCAGCCTCAAGCCGGCCCCGAAGGCAGCGGCATAGCCCGCGACGCTGAGGGAGTGCTGATAGAGCTGCTGGTCATGGCCCTGGAGCACGTCGAGCCAGGTCCGGATGCCGGCCTCCGAGACGGCCTCCAGGATGAGGTCGGTTCCCGCATCGATCTCCTGTGGGTTCAGAGGCTGCCCGGCCTCGGCCGCCCGGAAGGCGTCGGCCACCAGGGCGACGGCGGCCCGCGCCCGCTCGGCGGTGGCGCGAACCTTCCGCCGCCGCGGTGCCTTCGCGGCCGGAGGGAGGATCATCTCGGCCGGCGCATCGGTGGGCGTATGGGCCGGCGTCTCGCCCGGCAACTTGGCCGGCAACTTGGCCGCCGCCTTGACCCCATTGCTCCGGCGCGCCGCCTGCCAGGTCCCGACGAGCCCGAACAGGGCGGCGAGCACCACGGTGCGGGGCGCGTTCGACGGGAGGGTCCGGGTGGCGGCGGCGGACCGGCCCACGCCGACCGGAGGGTGGTTGGTGAGCTGGAGGCTGGCGATGCGGGAGCCATGCAGCCGGGCGATCCAAGTGGCCGCCAGCATGGCATCCCCGCCGATGTCGACCACCGCCACGAGGGGAAGCACCGACGGCAGGGACTCGAACGGCTCGATGCAGCGGCAGGTCACCACGGTCTCGACGGCACGGCACAGCAGGGCCGCAAGTTGCGGTCTGTCCGAGACGATGAGAACGGAACTGTCCTGGGTCACGAGAGGGTCCGTCAACGGATGCGCGGTCCGGCTCCGTCGCCCGACGCGACACATGTGACATGAAATTATTATCGAACAATTCACGGCAAAGCAGCAGGCAATTCATCCGGCCGTCTACGCGATCTCTGCGGATCAGTGAGCCTTTTCGGGCCGCGAGAACCCGTTCTGAAACAGATCAGTTCGGGCGCAGAGCGCACAAAGCTTGCATAGGTTCGGCCCCGCACACGCGGTGAGCGAAGCAGAGCGCGGCCGCGCGTCGTCCGCTGGCGACCCGATCCGGGACAGCACGTCCGGCGCCCTGCTCAAGCGAACAACGTGCCATCCGGGGGCCGTGCCGGGCACGGCGTGTTATCCGGGGCCGTGCCAGGCACGGCGTGCCATCCGGAGTCCTGACAGGCGTGGACTTTTCCCGCGCGGTCGCGCACCCCAGCGCCTCGGCGGGGCGCGGAGCGGAGGGCATCGATGATCCCGGGCGGATGGCGGTGACGGAGGGCGAGGCATGAACCGGCGCGAGGTGGTCGCCGCGGCGCTGGCGCGACTCGCGCCACGCCTGCCCGATTTCGAGACCGAGGCGGTGATCGACCGCGCCCTGGCGAGCCCGGGCCTGCGCAATGCGCAGCCCGAGACCGCCGCCTGGCTCGCCCTGGTGGCCTATGGGCGCCACGTCTTCACCGAGTACGACACCCTGCTGGACGAGGGCTACGATCGCGACAGCGCCCGACACTTCGTCCTCGACGACCTCAATGCGGTGCTTGCCGAATGGGGGTCGCGCCGCCGGGTCTCCGAGGTGGAAACCGCGACGGAGGACGATCCCGAGGCCTGAGCGGCCCCGGCGCTCCGGTTCCGGTCCCGACCTCCGATGCAGGGTTGCGTCGCGCCGCCTTGCACCACGGCTGCCTGCGCGGCATCGTCCCGATCCGCCGGAGGAAACGTCTTCGCCCGGCCCCAAAGAATTCAAGGATCACGGTTTCATGAAGATCAGCGCGCGCAACGTCCTCAAGGGCAAGGTCGTCTCGGTCGAGAAGGGTGCCACGACGGCACACGTGAAGATCGAGATCGCGGGCGGCCAGCTGGTGACCGCCTCGATCACAAACGAATCCGTTGACAGCCTGAAGCTGACCGTGGGCGGTGACGCCTATGCGGTGGTGAAGTCTTCCGACGTTCTGGTCGCGGTGGATTGAGGCCGATGCGCCGCATCGCCGCGATCGCGGTTTTCGCATTGGTCGCCAGCGCCGCGCAGGCGCAGCAGCCGACCGCCGATCCGGCAGCCTGCACGCAGTTCGACTGGTCGCTCCTGCGCGAGCAGGCCTGGTTCTCGGCCGCGGGCCTGCCGCGGGTGGAATCCGGCGGCAGGCTGGCGGCAGCGATGCCGGCGGCTCTGCTCGGGCTGAAGCCATTGGCGGAGGGCGCGTCGCCCTTCCCGCCATCGCGGGAGGCGAAGCCCGGCACCTATGCGGGCGTGCTCCACCTCGATGCGCCGCTGGCGCCCGGTGCCTATCAGGTCACCCTGTCGGACCGGGCCTGGGTCGATGTAAGCCAGGACGGACACACCACCCGGCCGCCCACGGCGCATACGCAGCGGCACGGCTGCCCGATGCTGGCAAAGAGCGTGCGCTTCCAGCTCGGCACCGCCCCCATCACCCTGCTGGTGAGCAACGCCGCGGCGGACTCGATCCGCATCGCCGTCTCGCCGGTGGACTAGGCCGGGCTTCTCCGTCCTACCCGGGGGCGTTCGCGAACCTTCGCTGCGTGCCCTCGACGGGCCGAGCCCCGATCGACTAGCGTGGCGCCACGATCCAGGATTCACCCCGGGGGTCTCGACCTCGGCCTGGATCCTCGGCCTGATTCACGGCGCCCCGCTCGGTGGGGACGCGATTCCGGGAGCCTTCCGCTGACCCTCCGTCTCCGCCTCGCGACCCTCCTGCTCCTCGCCCCGGTCCTCGGGCTGCCCCTGTGCGCCGAGGCCCAGGACCGGGGCAGCGTCAACCCGAAACCCCTGCCGCCACTGGCCAATCCGGACGCGCCGGACACCCCCGCCAAGGCCCTGTTCGGCCGCGCCACCACGCCCGCTCCCGGCCCCGCCGAGGCCTACGGCTCCTACGCCAAGGGCTGCTTCTCGGGCGGCGAGGCGCTGGCCGTCGACGGGCCGAACTGGCAGGTGATGCGCCTGTCGCGCAACCGGATGTGGGGCACCCCGCCGCTGGTGGAATTCCTGGAGCGGCTGGCCGCCAAGGCGCCCCGCATCGGCTGGAGCGGCCTCCTCGTCGGCGACATGTCGCAGCCGCGCGGCGGCCCGATGCTCACCGGCCACGCCTCGCACCAGCTCGGCCTCGACGCCGACATCTGGCTGACCCCGATGCCCGATCACCGCATGAGCCGGGCCGAACGCGAGGAGACCTCCGCCACCAACGTGGTCCGGGCCGACCGCCTCGACATCGATCCGCGGGTCTGGACTCCCGAGCACCTCAAGCTGATCCGGATGACCGCGCAGGAGCGCGAGGTGGCGCGCCTCTTCGTCAATCCGGCGATCAAGAAGGCCCTGTGCCGCGAGGCCGGCGGCGACCGGGCCTGGCTCTCGAAGGTGCGGCCGATGTACGGGCACAACTACCACTACCACATCCGCCTCGCCTGCCCGGCGGGCCAGGACCAGTGCGGCGACCAGGCCCCGCCGCCCTCCGGCGACGGCTGCGGCGAGGAGCTGGCCTACTGGTTCAGCGACGCGATCCTGAATCCGAAACCGGCGACGAAACCGCCGCGCCCGAAGCCTCCGATGACCATGGCCGCCCTTCCCTCCGCCTGCCGGGCGGTGCTGAAGGCGCGCTGAGGACCCCTCCCGCCGCCCCCATCTGGGGAGCGGCCAGCCGGACGACAGGACGCGAGATGGGCGAACGGATTACGATCAGCGCCGGCGACGGCACGCAGGCGGTCATCGACGTCGATGGCGCCGAGCCCGTGTCCTGGCAGGTGGCGGGACGCGAATACCTCTGGAGCGGCGATCCGCAGCACTGGAATCGCCACGCGCCGTGGCTGTTCCCGGTGGTCGGCGCCTCCTCGGGCGGCACCGTGCAGGTGGGCGACCAGGCCTACCCGATGCCGCAGCACGGCTTTGCCCGCGACCTGCCCTTCACGGTGATCGAGCGGGCCGCGGACAGCGTCGGCCTGCGCCTGACCGACAGCGCCGAGACCCGCGCGCATTTCCCTTACGCCTTCCGCCTCGACATCACCGCCCGGGTCGGCCCCGGCCTGCTCGACTTCGAGATCTGGATCGAGAACACCGACACGGTGCCCCTGCCCTACGGCCTCGGCTTCCACCCGGCCTTCCCGTGGCCCTTCGCCGGCGGCACCCGCGCGGCGGGCGGCGGCTACGCGGTCCGGTTCGAACACCCGGAACGTCCGTTCGTGCCGGAGGTGGGGGACGGCGGCCTGCTCCTGCGCGCGGAGCGGCCGGTCCCGCTCGACGGCGACACTCTGCCCCTCGATCCGGCCCTCTTCACCGAGGCCCTGGTGTTCCGGGATGCGGCGAGCGCCTGGATGCGCTTCACCGGGCCCGACGGCGCGGCGATCCGTCTGGCGGTCTCGGACTTTCCCCATCTGGCGGTCTGGACCAAGCCGACGGCCCCGTTCCTCTCGCTCGAATGCTGGACCGGCCATGCCGACTGGGCGGGCTTCGCCGGCGACCTCACGCGGCGGGATTCGCAGCGGATGCTGGCCCCGGGCCAGCGCGCCCGCCACGGCGTCACCCTGTCCTTCGAGCCGGAGAGCCGGGTATGACGAGGGCCGTCTCGACAGACGCTGGATCGGGCGAGGCGTTCTCAGCAGAGGCCTGGGCGCGCAACGCGGAGGCCTACGAGACCATCCGCACCATGCCGTTCAACGCCGAACTCGCCGCCGGCACCCTCACCCGGGCGCGCTTCATCCACTACATCGTGCAGGATGCACATTACCTCGTGGGCTTCGGCCGGGCGCTGGCCCTCGCCGCCGCCAAGGCGCCGGACCCGGACCGGATGGTGCAGTTCGCCCGCGCGGCCGAGACCGCGATCGTGGTGGAGCGCTCGCTGCACGGCGGCTTCTTCCGCGATTACGGCATCGACGCCACGACCTTCGCGGAGACACCGCTCTCGCCACCCTGCGATCACTACGTGTCGTACCTCCTCGCCACCGCCTACGCGGAGCCCTACGAGGTGGTGCTCGGCGCCCTGCTGCCATGCTTCTGGATCTATGCCGAGATCGGCCGGGACATCGTTGCGCGGGCTGGCGCCGACAACCCGTACCGGGCCTGGATCGACACCTATGCGGGCGAGGATTTCGCCGAGGCCGTCGCCGCCATGATCGCCGCCACCGACGCGGCAGCCCGCGGCGCCTCGCCGGACGTCCGGGCGCGGATGCACCGGGCCTACCGCCAGGCCACCCGGCTCGAATACCTGTTCTGGGACGGCGCCTACCGGGATGCGGCCTGGCCGGTCTGACGCCGCCCCCCGGTGTCGCGATGCGCCCGGGTCGCCCGCTTACACCGCCCGCAGGCGTTCCCCGAGGGCGCCGGCCCGCGGGCGGGTCTGGCTGCGGAAGCGGTCGCGGGCGGCCCGGGCGGCCTGCTCGACGCTGCGGAACACCGTGCCCTCGAGGGGCGCGAAGTCGCGGCTCGATGCGAAGAAGCGGACCCCGCCCGGCTCCGGCACGGCGATGCCGGCGGTGACCTCGCCGATCTCGATGATGCGGGTCGGCTCGGCATGGAGGCGGTTGCGGGCGCGGTCCGCCCGGTGGTCCGGGAAAGCGGGCGTGGCGTGCAGGCGGTTCAATGCCCGATCGGCGTCGGTCTGGGCATGCGGCATGACGGGAACTCCGGTGGCCGGCTTTGGGCCGGCAGGGACAGGATCGTGGGACGCGACGGAGAGGTCAGCGTCGACAACAACCGCGTTGGAACCGGGCGTTCTGTGGAGATCGGAGCGCAGTGCAGACAGTCACGGCAAGTCATCCTTGTTAAGAAGGACCACGAGGCGCGCGCGCATCGCGGTGCTTTAGCGTTTGATGACGCGGCGCAAGCTACACACTTCAAATCACCGCGGCCCGGCGACCCGATTGGGGGCCACCGAACGTCTTCAAGATGCTCATCCGGCGAGCTTTCGTCAACGGATCGATCTTTCGAATGCAGGGCGAAACGTGGCACAAACGGCCCCGCTCGACGCGCGGGGCGCGTGCTTCTTTCGCGGCGCGCCCGCACTCCGCGCGCCGGAGGCGTCAGGCGGCCGCGATGATGGCGGCAAGGTCCTGATAGTCGCGAAAGATCCGGGCGGCGCCGGCCCGGGTCAGGTCGGCCGCCGCCGGATCGTGGCTCCAGTGACCGCCGCCACTGAAGCCGACGACGCGCATGCCGGCGGCGCGGGCGGCGGTGACGCCCGGAACGCTGTCCTCGATCACCAGGCAGGCCTCCGGGGCGACGCCCATGGCGGCGGCGGCGTGGAGGAACAGATCGGGGGCCGGCTTGCCCCGCGCCACCAGGGTCGAGGAGAAGATCCGCCCCTCGAACAGGGGCAGCAGGCCGGTGAGCCCGAGGGAGTGGCGCAGGCGCACGGGGTCGCTGCTCGAAGCGACGCAGGACGGCAGGCCGAGTTCGGCCACTGCCGTCGCGACGCCCGCCACGGCGCGCAGCTCGGTGTCGAAGGCCCGCAGGGTATCCTCCTTCACCGCCTCGACGAAGCCTTCCGGCGCCGTGACTCCGTAATCGCGGGCGATGTGGCCCATGATGGAAACCATCGAGGTGCCGGCGAAGCGCGCCCGCACGGTCTCGACGTCGATGGGCACGCCGATGCGGTTGAGACCGGCAGTCAGGCGCCCGAGGCTGATCGGCTCGCTGTCGACGAGGACGCCGTCGCAATCGAAGATCACCAGCGCGAGGGCGGGTGCGGTCTCGCCGGGGGCGGGCACCGGATCGAGGAGGGGGGAGGCGTCGCGCATGGGCTTCGATCGGGTCTCGGGCTGCGGATGGGCCCCGCGCCGCGCGGCCCCGTGCCCGCATATGGCGCGATCGCGATCCCGCGCAAACCGCAGCGCCCGCCGCTCGGACGACGGTGGCTTGCGCACCGCGACGTGCCCTCCTACTCAGCCTCCGGGGCCGGCCCGGATGCCGGCGGTGCGATCGGGTGCGATGGTCCGTTTCCTCAGCCGCTTCCTCGGCCTCGTCTTCCTCGCGGCGGGCTTCGTCTGCCTCGTCTATGACGGCGCGCGCTCCATCGCGAACGACGCCGTGCGCGTCACCAGCGTCAGCGATCTCGCCTTCACCCTGTTCAAGGACCGGGCGAGCGCCCTGCAGGGCACGGTCGAGGGCGTCGCCCCCTGGTTGTGGAAGATCCTGGTTCTGCCGCTCACCCTGGCGCCCGCCGCCCTGGTCGGACTGGTGATCGGGGCCGTCCTGCTCTGGCTCGGCCAGCCGGCCCGCCAGCGGATCGGGTTTCTCAGCGGTCCGTGACGGCACTGCCTGACCGACGAAAGCCGCCCAGGGGTGCCATTTCGCACCTGATCAGGGCTCCGGCGGGGTCCGGCATGGTCAAGGCGCCATATTTTCAAGCGCTGTCCATCGTAGGGATCAGAACGAAGCGAGTGGCGGATCGCCAGGCCGTCAGGCCTGCGGACCGATCCGTCCTTCGGCTCCATGCGCTGAAATCTGTCGGGGATCGTCTGCCCTCATGTCCCGCATCCTTGTCGTTTCGACCCTCGCCGTTCTCCTCGGTGCCGCTCCGGTGCTGGCCCAGCCCGCGCCGGGCGCGCCCGTTCCACGGAACATCACGGCATCGGGCGTGACCAAGCCGCCGAGCGGCGGCGACCGGGGCGGCGCTCCCTACACCCGCGCCTCCACCGAGGCCGACATGGTGAAGGCCCAGCGCGCCTCGGCGGCCCGCGACAAGGCCTGGGACAACAAGATGCGCACCACCATGGGCTCGATCTGCAAGGGCTGCTGAGCCGCAGACCGGCGTGCGTCACGTCGGAACCGTGCCGTGATCCGCCTGGAGGGCGTGAGCAAGCGGTTCCCGGATGCCGGGCGCCCCGCCGTGGACAATCTCGACCTCGCGGTCGCCGAAGGCAGCGTCTGCGCCCTGATCGGCCCCTCGGGCTGCGGGAAATCCACCACTCTGCGCATGGTCAACCGGCTGGTGGAGCCGGATGCGGGCCGGGTCCTCGTCGCGGGCGTGGACGTGATGCAGGGCGATCCGGTCGCCCTGCGCCGACGCATCGGCTACGTGCTCCAGGGCGTCGGCCTGTTTCCCCATCGCAGCGTCGCCGACAACATCGCCACCGTGCCGGGCCTGCTCGGCTGGCCCCGCTCCCGGATCGCCGAGCGGGTCGATGCCATGCTCGATCTCGTGGGACTCGACCCGGCCGAGTATCGCCGGCGGCGCCCGCACGAGCTCTCCGGCGGCCAGCGCCAGCGCGTCGGCGTCGCCCGGGCGCTCGCGGCCGATCCGCCGGTCCTCCTCATGGACGAGCCCTTCGGGGCCGTGGACCCCGTCGCCCGCGACCGGCTCCAGGGTGAGATCGGCGCCATCCTGCGGCGCCTCGGCAAGACCGTGCTCCTCGTTACCCACGACATCGACGAGGCGATGCGGATGGGCGACCGGGTGGTGCTGATGCGCGCCGGCCGGATCGTCCAGGCCGACACCCCGGAGCGCCTCCTCGCCGCACCGGCCGATGCCTTCGTGGCCGGCTTCACCGGTCAGGACCGGGCGCTGCGCCGCCTCGCCCTGATCCCCGCCGGCACCCTGGCGCGCCCCGGTGCCGCCCCGGGCGCGCCCGCCCTCGACAAGGGCGCCTCGGTGCGCGAGGCGCTGTCCCTGCTGCTGGCCACGGGCGCCGACCGGCTCGACCTGACCGGCGACGGCGCGCCGGCCCATCTCACCTTGTCATCGATCCGGGACGAAGCGGCCCAGGCGGGAGACGCCGCAACGCGGGCGTAGACCCGCCTGCTTGCTGCGCGCCTGGAGACCTGTAGCCTGGAGACCTGCGGCTCGCAGACCTGCGGCTCGTCTGTCTACTTGCACTCGTCGCGGGCGCGCTTCATCGCCTCGGCGAAGCCCGCCAGGGCGTAATCGTCCTGGGTGGGATTGCCCCGCATCGAGGTGGTCTTGATCTGGAGCTTGGCCGTGCGCGTCATCTCGGTGACCACGCGGGTCTCCTCCGCCGGGTTCTGGAGCCAGGCGTTGTTGTCCTTGGTGACGAGGCCGTAGCGGGTGGCGCCGAGGATCAGGGTCGGGTCGGTGGGCGCCGGCCCCGCATTGGCCTTAGCCTGGCTGCTGGCAGGCTTGGCGGGGAAGCCCAGCATCACCGCGACCTCGTTGGCCACGTTCTCGGCTTTGCGCACGGTCACGAAGAGATAGGCCGTGTCGCGCTTCAGGGTCTTGGGCGAACGCGTCTGCGGCTGGGCGATGGCGTAGCAGACGCGGGTCTTGCCCTGGCCGTTGGCGAAGACGTTCCAGTCGCCGAAGATCGCGACCGGCGTGGCCTGCTGCATGCCCGGCGCCGTCAGGGGGGCCTTCTCGCGCCCGCGCCGGCCGCGCTTCCGGCTGGGCGCTTCGGACGCCTCGGGCGCGGCATCCTGCGCCAAAACCTGCGCCGCGCCGAGAAGCGCGCCGGGCACGGCCGGCATCGGCAGGAGGGAGACCGGACCGGCCAGGACGATCGTGACGGCCCCGAGCCGGAGACCGCGCCGCAGAACTGGAAGCATGGAGGACCCTTCGGGACGGTGCCGGGCCGGGAGGCCCCGCCCACGCGTCCGGACTTGCGGCGCGAAGGCACGCGGACTTCAGGAAACAGGACGATGGCGCCGCCCCCGCTCCGGGGCGCCGCCGGCACGCGTCAGGCGGCGTGCGGCTCCGCCGGCACGGCACTCGGAAAAGCGCTCGGCAGCGTCGCCATCACGGCTGCCGCGAGGCTCGAGACCGTGGTGCGAGCCGGTTCGGCGACGGGCGCGACGGCCTGAGCCTCCCCTTGGACCGGCACCGGGACCGGTACTTGGACCGGTCTTTGGACCGATACCTGGACTGGTCCTTGGACCGGTCCTTGGACCGGTACCTGGACCCGCGGCAGCGCCCGGGGCTTCGGGTCGTTGTAGGGCGTGTTGTAGCACTTGCGCACCGAGGCCCAGAAGGCGGCCCGGTCGGCCTCGGGCAGCCGGCTCAGGGCCACGTCGATCAGGGCCGTGGCATCGGCCGCGAGGGCCGGGACATCATCCGGCGCAATCGCGCTTTCAGGGGTCATGGAAAGATCTCCGAAGGGCTCGGGTCAGGTCTTACACAGCATCACATAGCTAAGCCGTGAACGCACCTGCCCCGAGGCCGGTTCTTTCGGCCTATGCGTCCGCGAGGGCCGCGATCCAGCGTGCGGCCTGGGCGCGCACGTTGTCGGGGGCGGTGCCGCCGTAGCTGGTCCGGCTCGAGACCGAGTTCTCGACGCCCAGCACCGCGTAGACCGCCTCGGTGATGCGGGGCTCGGCGGACTGCATCTCGGCCAGCGACAGGTCTTCCAGGCCGACATTGCGGGCGGAGGCCGTGCCGACGAGGCGGCCCGTGACGTGGTGCGCTTCGCGGAACGGCAAGCCGAGTTCCCGCACCAGCCAGTCGGCGAGGTCGGTCGCGGTGGCGTAGCCGGAGCCGGCGGCGCGGGCGAGCACCGCGGCATTCGGTTCGAGGTCGCGCACCATGCCGGTCATGGCGGCCAGGCACAGCGAGAGGGCCTGGAGCGCGTCGAAGGTGCCCTCCTTGTCCTCCTGCATGTCCTTCGAATAGGCGAGCGGCAGTCCCTTCATCACGATCAGCAGTCCCGTGAGCGCACCGATGACGCGGCCGGACTTGGCCCGCACCAGCTCGGCCGCGTCCGGGTTGCGCTTCTGCGGCATGATCGACGAGCCGGTGGTGTACCCATCGGACAGCCGGACGAAGTTGAACTGGGCCGAGGTCCAGACCACCAGCTCCTCGGCGAAGCGCGACAGGTGAACGGCGCAGATCGCCGCGGCGGAGAGCGATTCCAGGGCGAAGTCGCGGTCGGCGACGGAATCGAGGGAGTTCGCCGTCGGCCGGTCGAAGCCCAGCGCGGCGGCGGTGGCATGCCGGTCGATGGGGAACGAGGTGCCGGCCAGCGCCGCAGCACCCAGCGGGCACTCGTTCAGGCGGGCGCGGGCATCGCGGAACCGGCCGCGGTCGCGGGCCAGCATCTCGACATAGGCGAGGCAATGGTGGCCGAAGGTGACGGGCTGGGCCGATTGCAGGTGGGTGAAGCCCGGCATCACCGTGGCGGCATGGGCCTGCGCCTTCTCGGCCAAGGCCTTCTGCAGGCCGGCGGCCTGGGCGTCCAGGCTGTCCAGGGTGTCGCGCACCCACAGCTTCATGCCGGTGGCGACCTGATCGTTGCGCGAGCGCGCCGTGTGCAGGCGCCCGGCCGCCGGGCCGACGATCTCGGTCAGCCGGCTCTCGACGGACATGTGGATGTCCTCGAGTTCGCGCTTGAACACGAAGCCCCCCGCCTCGATTTCGTCGCGCACGGCCTTGAGACCGTCCTCGATCGCAGCCACATCGGCGGGGGGGAGGATTCCCGCCTGTCCCAGCATCGCCACATGCGCCAGCGAGCCACGGATGTCCTGGGGCGCGAGGCGCTTGTCGAACCCGATGGAGGCGTTGATCTCCTCCATGATCTCGGCGGGGCCGCTCGCGAAGCGCCCGCCCCACATCCGGTTGCTCATGCTCTCACTGACCCTTCCAGCCCTTCGGCCCGTCCATCCGGGCAAGCAACGCCATTCGGGCAAGCAACGATGATGCCCGGCACCCGGGCGATGGTCGCCGGCGGAGCCGCCCTCGTCGCCATCCTCGGCGGATGGCTTGCCGTATACGGGACGGGCTCGACCGGCGGCAACTCCGCTGACCTTTCCGCAACCCCGTGCGCCGACGCATCCGCGACGGCGGCCCGGATCGCGCCGCTGGCCCGGGGCGAGGTCGCCGCGTTCGCGGTCGCGCCCCGGCCGGTGCCGGCCCCCGCCCTCGCCTTCAAGGGGCCGGACGGGGCCGACGCCACCCTCGACGACGTGAAGGCCCTGCGCCTGGTGAACCTGTGGGCGACCTGGTGCGCGCCCTGCAAGGCCGAGATGCCGGCCCTCGACCGGCTTCAAGGCAAGCTCGGCGGTCCGGATTTCAGCGTGGTGGCGATCAATGTCGACACCCGCAACCTCGACGCGCCGCCGGCCTGGCTCAAGCAGAACGGCATCCGGCAGCTCGCCTACTACGCCGATCCGGCCGGGCGGGTGCTGCCGGCCCTGCAGAAGGCCACCGGCTCCCTCGGCCTGCCGACCACCCTGCTGGTCGACGGACGCGGCTGCACCCTCGGGGTGATGAAGGGACCGGCGGAGTGGGACAGCCCCGACGGCGTCAGGCTGATCGAGGCCGCTCTCGGACGATCCTGACGCCAGGGCGCAATCGGCCCCGGTTCAGAGCAGGGCGTCGAGGCTGCGAACCACACGCTCGGGTGGGAAATCCGGGTACTCGTCCGGCACCCCCTTGCGGTTGACCCAGACGGGCCGGAAGCCGAAGGCGGCCGCCCCCGCCACGTCCCAGCGGTTGGAGGAGCCGAACAGCACGGCCTCGGGCGGGACGCCGAAATGCGTCGTGGCGATGCGGTAGGCCGCGGGGGCGGTCTTGAAGGTCCGGGCCGACTCGACCGAGAGCACCGCGTCGAGATGGTCGGCGAGCCCCGCCGAGGCGACGGCGCGCTCCAGCATCGCGGCGTCGCCGTTGGACAGGATCGCGGTGCGCCAGCCCGCCGCCCGCAGGGCCCGGAGCGTGCCGGGCACCTCCGGATAGGCAGCGAGATCGCGATAGGCATCGAGCAGGGCGGGCCGCAAAGCCCGATCGACGTCGGGATACGTCGCCAGCGCATGGTCGAGCGCCCGCTCGGTCAGGCTCCAGAACGGAACCGGCCGCTGCATCAGGCCGAACACCCAGGAATATTCGAGCTGCTTGGCGCGCCAGGTCTCGGACAGGGCGGCGGCATCCGGGCCGATCGCCCCGGCATGGCGCGACACCGCCGCGTGCACGTCGAACAGGGTGCCGTAGGCGTCGAAGACGGCGACGCGCGGGGATGCTTCTTCTGCCATGCGGCCTCCTCAGGCGCGCCGCAGGCGAACCCCGCACACGCGCAGCGTCGCCAACAACACTCCCGCATAGACCAGCGTTCCGGCGAGCCCCAGCACGCAGAGCACCGCGATCTCGCGCAGGCGCGGCAGGGCCGGCACCACGGATTCGGCGAGCGGCAGGCCATAAGAGGCGGTGGCGGCCAGCGCGGCGCAGGCCACGGTCACGCCCAGGATGGTGACGCCCAGCGTCCGGCCCGGTGCCATCCAGCCGCGCCGCCAGGCGAGCACCACCAGGAGGCCGAGATTGATCCACTGGCCGATGGCGGTGGCGAGCGCGAGACCGGTGACGCCGTAGGGGCCGGTGAGCACCACCTTCAAGGCCACGTTGACCGCGATGGCGGTCAGCGAAGCGATGAGCGGGGTCATCGTGTCCTGCCGGGCATAGAAGCTGGCGAGCGCGCTGCGCAGGAGCACCACGGCCGGCAGGGCGAGCCCGTAGGCGGCCAGCACCGAGGCCGCCCGCGCGGCATCCTCCGCCCCGAAGGCGCCGCGCTGGAACAGGGCCGTCATGATCAGGGCCGGCAGGGTGAGGAACGCCACCGTGAAGGGCGCCGAGAGGGCGAGGGAAAAGCCCGCCGCCCGGTTCTGCGCCGCGTGCGCCCCGGCGACGTCGCCGGCCGCGATGCGCCGGCTCATCTCGGGCAGCAGCACGGTGCCGGCCGCGATGGCGATGACCCCGAAGGGCAGCTGGTAGAGCCGGTCGGCGTAGTACAGGGCCGAGACCGCGCCGGTGGGCAGCAGACTGGCGATGATGGTGTCGGCGAAGGACGAGATCTGGAATCCGGCCGAGCCGATCACCGCCGGACCCAGCACCGTGAAGAAGCGCCGCATGGCCGGGTCGCGCAGGGTCGGCGCGGCCAGGGCCGGGGCGATGCCGGCGCGCCGGCAATCCCACCACACCAGGGCGAATTGCAGGACGCCCGACACCGTCACGCCCCAGGCGGCGGCGTAGGCGGCGTTCGGAAACAGCGATGCGGAGGCCAGGGCGGCCAGCATCGACAGGTTCAGGAGGACCGGCGCCCCGGCCGCCACGGCGAAGCGCCGATGCGCGTTGAGGAGGCCGGAGAACAGGGTCACCAGCGTCATGAACAGCAGGTACGGAAAGGTGATCCGGGTCAGCGAGACGGCGAGCGCGAAGCGCTCCGGGTCCTCGGAGAAGCCGGGCGCCAGGGCCCGGACCACCCAGGGCATCGCCGGCATCGCCAGGGCCAGGAAGCCGATCTGCACCAACAGCATCAGGGTGAAGATGCGGTCGGCGAAGCGCCGGGCCGCGCTCCCCGCCGGGTCGGCCTTCTCGCTCTCCGACAGGCTGGCGTAGCTCGGCACGAAGGCGGTGTTGAAGGCACCCTCGCCGAAGATCGCCCGGAAATGGTTCGGCAGGCGGAACGCCACCACGAACGCGTCGGCCACCGGCCCGGCGCCGAGAATCGCGGCCATCACCACGTCGCGGGCGAAACCGGTGATGCGGGAGACCAGCGTCCAGCCACCGACGGAGAGGATGCTGCGGATCATGGGTGGGGCTGCCGGGGCACGGGGCTTTGAGGATCGGGCGAGCCCTAGACCATGCCGGCGCGCACGGCGCAAACGCGGAACCGTTCGACGGAGAGATGGCTTGCACGTCGCACTGACGAACGGTCGATGATCGCTGAACCGGGTCCGTCCGCCCCCGCGCAGCAGGTCTCCCCGCCTTCACAGGTCCCGGCGCCGTCGCAGGACAAGCGCCTACACCACTACGCCGTCATTCCGGGTCGCCCGAGGCGAGCCCGGAATCCAGAGCCGCCGACCGTGCGAAATCTCGCACCCCCGCGTGTCTGGATCCCGGACTCCGCTGCGCGGCTCCGGGATGACGGCGTGCCGCTGGAGAATTCCGGTCAGCCGGTCTCCGTCAGCGACAGCCCTATCGTTCGGGCGCAAGCGCCTGTCCCGAGCCTCGCGCCGAGGCCGCAGGATCGTGGGGTCTTACGCGGTGGCTTCGCCGTACATCTTCTCGACGTGCTCCCAGTTCACCAGGTTCTCGATGAACGCCTTGAGGTAGTCGGGACGACGGTTGCGGTAGTCGATGTAGTAGGAGTGCTCCCAGACGTCGACGCCGAGGATCGGCTTGGCGCCGTGCACGAGCGGGTTCTCGCCGTTGGGGGTCTTCATGATGGCGAGCTTGCCGTCCTTAACCGCGAGCCAGGCCCAGCCGGAGCCGAACTGGCCGACGCCGGCCTGGATGAAGTCGGCCTTGAACTTCTCGAAGCCGCCGAGATCCTCGTCGATCTTCTTGGCGAGCGCACCCGGAGCGGCGCCGCCGCCATTGGGCTTCATCCACTGCCAGAAATGAATGTGGTTGTAGTGCTGGCCGGCATTGTTGAAGAGCGGCTGGTTGTTGCCGTAGGCGGAAGTCAGGACCTCCTCGACGCTCTTGCCTTCCAGGCCCGTGCCCTCGAGCAGCTTGTTGCCGGTGTCGACATAGGCCTTGTGATGCTTGTCGTGGTGAAACTCGAGGGTTTCCTTCGACATGTAGGGGCCGAGCGCGTCGTAGGCGTAAGGCAGTTCGGGCAGGGTGAAGGTCATGGGCAACTCTCCGGCTCGTGAGTCATCGGACACGATCAGGCGCGCGACCCGCGCGCGATCTTCGCACCAACGCGTCGTTACGTAAGTCGATGCCCGGGTGAAGTCGATGCCCTTCCGGGGCCGGCCCCATTCCCGGTCGGAGCCCGATCCGGTCGATCATCTTGACCGCGCGCCACGTGCGCGGAGGCGCCCGCCGCGCCATTCGGCGTTTTGCAAATGCCGGTCAGGCCTTTAGTGTGCGCGCCGCATCTGTAAGATGCAGGCGTTTGTCGAGAAGTCCATGAGCATCGCGCTGTTCGCGCTGGCCGCCGTCATGATCGTCGGAGGCATCGTATCGGTCATCCAGGGATTCCCCTACGTTCGGCTCGAGAGCGGTCTCGCCATGACCATCGCGGGCGCCACCACGGCTTCGGCCGGAGCCGTGCTGCTCGGCCTCGCCGTCGTCGCCGGCCGCCTGCGCGGGCTGGAACGGACGATGGCGGCCACCCGCGCGCCGGAGACCGCGCCTCCGGAGCCGCCGACGGCGGCGACCGACCCGGACAGCTTCACCGGGGGGATGGAGCCGGGCGTAGGTGCCCGCGGCCGCCCGAGCCTAGCCGCCACGGCTGCCAGCCTGGGCGCAGGATTTGGCGCCGGGGCAGGGCTCGGCGCAGGCGCAGGGCTTGGATCAGGCGCGGGGCTTGGATCAAGCGCAGGGCTTGGGACCACCGGCCGTCACGGCCTCGAACCGACCTTCTTCGATCCCGACCCGCCCTCGCAGCCGCAGCCGCGTGCGGTCGAACCGCTGCTGCCGAACCATCTGCCCGAGGACGCGCGGCCGGACGGCGCCTCCGCCTCGGACCACGACCTCTTCGCGGCTCCGTTGAGGGACACCCTCCGCCCCGGCATGCCCCTCGAAGAAGCCCCGCACGAGGATGCCCCGCACAACGAAGCCCAGCACGACGAAGCCCGGCACGACGAAGCCCGGCACGACGAAGCCCGGCACGGGACAGCCTTGGTCGAAGGAGCCTCGCCCCCGGACACTTTGCTCCCGCAACCGCCCCAGGCGGAAACCCCGTTCACGGAGATCGAGCCGGACGCAGCGGCGGCGACGCCCCCGCCCGCCGCCCCGATCGAAACGGTGCCGTTCGTGGAGATTCCGGCCGAGGAGCCTGCTCCGGAGAGCGTCCGGGAGAGCGCCCCTGCGAGCGCTTCAGAGACTGCGGCGGTTCCGACCGACGAGGCCGAGCCCGTCCCCGAGCCGGACCATCCGGTCGTGGGCACCTACAAGTCGGGCGGGAACACCTACGTCATGTACGCCAACGGGGTGATCGAGGCGGAGACGCCGCGCGGGCGCTACACCTTCGATTCCCTCGACGAGCTCAAGGCCTTCGTCGAGGCCGGCGGTGAAACCGACAACCGCGGCGCCGCCTGAGCGGCGCCCCGACCGGCACTCAGGCCAGCGGATTGAGCGCGGCGTTGCGGACAGGCAGGGGGGCGAGCATCGTCAGGGCGAAGCCCTCCGCCGGGTAGGCCATCGACACTTCCGCCCGGACCTGGGCCGTCAGCACCCGCTGGAGCAGGCGCGAGCCGAAGCCCTGGCGGGTTGGCGGGCTGACGGGCGGGCCGCCGCTCTCGACCCAGGAGAAGCGCAGGGTCCCGGCCGGGCCGCCGGGTTCCAGCGCCCAGGTGATGGCGACGCGCCCGTCGCGGGTGGACAGGGCGCCGTACTTGGCCGCGTTCGTGGTCAGTTCGTGGATCGCCATGCCGATCGGCACCGCGATCTCGGACGACATGTCGATCGGGGGCCCGGACAGCTGGATGCGGGCATCCCCGTCATCCGTTCCGGTCAGGGCGCCCTCGGCATAGGGCTTGAGTTCGTTGGCCAGCAGAGTGCGCAGGGAGGCGGTCTGCCACGTGTCCTCGGTGAGAACCGAATGGGTATGGGCCAGCGACATGATCCGCCCGACGAAGGCCTCGTAGAAGCTCTCGATGCTGGAAGCGGTGCGGGCGGTCGATCCGACGATGGCCTGGACGGTGGCCAGGGTGTTCTTCACCCGGTGGTGCAATTCCCGGATCAGGAGCGTCTGGCGCTCCTCGGCGAGCCGGCGCTCGGTCACGTCGGCGACGACCCCGATCAGGCGGCGCGGCAGGCGGTGGGGGGCATCGCGCTCGAAGCGCCCCGCGAAGTCGAGGGTGCGCCACGCCCCGTCGCTGAGGCGGCGGATGCGGCCCGAGACCGCCAGGGTGCTGTCCTCGCGCAGGGCCTGGGTGATGGCGGCGCGAAAGGCCGGGCGGTCCTCGGGGTGGAGCACGGTCTCGAGAAATTCGCGCTTGCCCAGGGCGCCGTCGGCGGCGCTGCGCCCGAAGATCGCGAACATGCGCTCGTTCTCCCAGATCGCCTGATCGTCGAGCATGTGCCACTCGAAGATCCCCAGGGCCGCCAGGGAGGTGGCGATGCGCAGGCGCTGCTCGCCGTCGCGCAGGGCGTTGCGGGCCTCGACCCGGGTGGTGACGTCCTCGACCACACCGACGAGGGCGGTGGTCCGGCCATGGCCTTCGGCCGCCGGGATGGCCTGCCCCCGGACCCCCACGTCGACGGCGGCCCCGTCGCGGGCGCGGCGCAGGCGGCATTCGAAGGCGAAGGGCTGGCCGTCCTTCAGGGCGGCGCGGACCTGGACCCGGATGCGGGCGGCCTCGCCAACGTCGAGGGTGGCCTTGAGGGCATTCCAGGACACCGGCATGCCGGGGGTGTAGCCGAGAAGGTGCGCGGCGCGGCGCGAGAGGACGACCCGCCCGTCGGTGAAATCGTAGCGCCACTCGCCGAGGCCCGCTGCCGTCAGGGCTGCTTGATTCTCCTCGGCCCGCACGACCTCGTCCGGGTCGACGGCTTCGACGACGAAGACCTGCCGGTCGTCGCGCATCGGCGAGGGCCGCAGACGCATGTCGAGACCGGTGCCGTCCGCGCGCATCCAGCGCCGGATGCAGGCCCGCGGGGCCACGGCGCCCAGGACCGAGAGAGAGCGCCCGTCGAGGGCACCGGCCGGATAACCCAGGAGGTCGCACAGGTAAGGATTGACGTCGCGGATCAGGCCGGCGCCATCGCTGACGAGAATGCCGATCGGTGCCTGTGCGAAGGCGGTGTCGCGCAGGTCCGCACTCCGATGCGGAGCCTGTTCCGAAGCTTCTCGCAAGCCCGGAGCTTCTCGCGAGCCTGAAGCTTCCTGCAGACCCGGAGCCTTCTGCCGATCTGAAGCGTCGTCCACGCCACATCCTCGCTCAGCGGGGTCCGACCTCGTGTCACGGACTCGCGGGCGAGTCCGACCGACAAGCGCGCACGCCATCGTCGACCATCAGACCGCTGAAGATCGGATGGAATAAGGCAGGAATGAGATGGCAATCCAGATTCGACGAACAACCCCCCTCCGAATGACGGCGTCGGATCTTTGATCCCCCGGGTCGATTTCGTGCGAGAGTTGCAGCCTGTCGGACGATGTCCTGTGCGACATCTTGGGGATGCCGGGGCTCGGCTTCGTTCAGGCGCCCGGTGCGACGCCCGAAACTGTCGCGACGCGGCGGAACTCCAGATAGCTCGGCGGCCGACCGGCGGCCAGCGCCTTGGCCTCGTAGCGCGTGCCGGGCCAGTCGGCCCAGGGCCGGGTCCAGTCTCCGGCCGCTTCGGCGGTCCAGGCCAGATCGGGGCAGCGCGCGGCGCGGACCAGCGTCCAGCCGGCGTAGTCGTCGATGTCGCTGGCGAAGCGGAAGATGCCCCCGGGCTTGAGCACGCGAGCGATCTCGGCCAGTGCGGCGTCGGAGACGAAGCGGCGCTTGCGCTGCCGGCGCTTCGGCCACGGATCGGGATAGAGCAGGTAGACCCGCGACAGGCTCGCCGTCGGCAGGGCCGCGAGCAGGGCCGTGGCGTCCTCGTCCCAGACCCGGACGTTGCGCAGATCGGCCTCATCCACGGCGCGCAGGAGCTTGACCACGCCGTTCACGAAGGGCTCGGCGCCGATGAGGCCGGTGCGGGGGTTGGCCGACGCCTGGGCCGCGAGATGCTCACCGCCGCCGAACCCGATCTCCAGCCAGACCTCGTCGGTCGGCACCGGAAACAACGCGTGCGGATCGAGGTGTTCGCCCTGGGGCGGCAGGCTGAGCCGCAGCATCGGCAGCAGCTCCGTCAGGCGCTGCTCCTGGCCGGCGCGCAGGCGCTTGCCCTTGCGGCGCCCGTAGAAGGCGCGGTCGGCGCCCTCCCCTTCGGTCCCGCCTCGCTGGGGCGGGTGTGGATCCCGCCCCAGCGTCATGGGGTCAGGCCAGCGCCGACTTGAGGCTGTCGGCGAGATCGACGCGCTCCCACGAGAAGCCGCCATCGGCCTCAGGGGCGCGGCCGAAATGGCCGTAGGCGGAGGTACGGGCGTAGATCGGCTTGTTGAGGCCGAGCTTGGTGCGGATGCCGCGAGGCGACAGGTCGAAGGCGTTCATCAGCACGTCCTCGAGCTTGGCCTCGTCGACCTGCCCGGTGCCGTGCAGGTCGACATAGATCGACAGCGGCTTGGCGACACCGATGGCGTAGGCGAGCTGGATCGTGGCGCGCGTCGCGAGGCCGGCCGCGACCACGTTCTTGGCAAGGTAGCGGGCCGCGTAGGCGGCCGAGCGGTCGACCTTCGTCGGGTCCTTGCCCGAGAAGGCGCCGCCGCCGTGGGGGGCCGCACCGCCGTAGGTGTCGACGATGATCTTGCGGCCGGTCAGGCCGGCATCGCCGTCGGGACCGCCGATGACGAACTTGCCGGTCGGGTTCACGTGCCAGACCGTCTCCTCGGAGACCCAGTTCTGCGGCAGGGCCGCCAGGATGTAGGGCTCGACGATGGCGCGGACGTCGGCTGAATCGAGCGATTCGTCGACGTGCTGGGTCGAGAGCACGATCTGCGTGACGCCGACCGGGCGGCCGTTCTCGTAGCGGACCGTGACCTGGCTCTTGGCATCGGGGCCGAGCTTGGCGGCATCGCCCTTCCGGCCCTTGCGGGCGTCGGCGAGGTCCTTGAGGATCTTGTGGGCGTAGTAGATCGGCGCCGGCATCAGCTCGGGGGTCTCGTCCGAGGCGTAGCCGAACATGATGCCCTGGTCGCCCGCGCCCTCGTCCTTATTACCGGACGAGTCGACGCCCTGCGCGATGTCGGCGGACTGCGCGTGCAGGTGGATCGCGATGTCGTTGTTCTTCCAGTGGAAGCCCGACTGCTCGTAGCCGATGTCCTTGACCGCCTCGCGGGTCAGCTCGGTCAGGTGATCGAAGGTCACCGAATCGGGACCGCGCACCTCGCCCGCGATGACGATCCGGTTGGTGGTCGCCAGCGTCTCGACGCCGAGGCGGGCCTCCGGCATGGCCGCCAGATAGGCGTCGACGACGGTGTCGGAGATCCGGTCACAGACCTTGTCCGGGTGACCTTCGGAGACCGACTCGCTGGTGAACAGGTAGTTGGAACGCGGCATGGAGCCCCCAATGGACTGAGCGCCCGGACGGATGGGGCGCCTTTTCTGAACGTCTCAGGCGCGAATGTCTGGCAGTCACGGCGCAGAGGGTCAAGCCGAAAGACCGGATAAATCCGCCATAGCGAACGAACCGGACGATAGATCAGCCCACAAGCTTGTCGTCGATGACCTGGAGCGCAGCGGCGAACTGGCGGCGCTCCGCCTCGGGAAAATGCGCCCTGACGTGGCGCACCACGATTTCGGCCAGTCCCAACCAGGGATTTTCGGAGGCATAGGTCTGCTGGGCCGGCTCGGAGAAACCGGGGCCGCTCCCCTCGCCGGCCGACGCCGTCTCCCCGTGGTCGAGGCCGTCGAAGAAATACGCGATCGGAACACCGGTCATCCGGCTGAAGGTGTCGAGATGGATGGCACTGATGCGGTTGGTGCCCTTCTCGTACTTCTGCAATTGGGCCGCGGACATCCCGAAGCTCTGGGCGACGCGCTTCTGGGTCAACGCAGCCTTCTTGCGCTGCTCCGCGATCCGCTGTCCCACATGCACGTCGCGTGCATCGGTCTTCTGTCCCGCCATTCCGCCCGACCCTCGTAAGCGCGCGAACGGTATGACCGGCACTCCCGGGCGTCAAACCGGCATCCCTGCGCGGCCCGCCTCTTGACCGCCGATCATGTGGACAATCAGACGCCGTCCCGCTTGAGGGCGTGCACGAGGCGGGCCGCGCCGGATTCCGCGTCCGGATTGCGCAGCTCCCGCATGCCCGGCGCCCGGCCGGTCGTCAGGAAGACGATCAGCGTCAGTGCCAGAATGATCTTGGAGCTCATCACCGCGGTCCCATCCGTTCAGGGATGGGCGGTCTAGCTTCGGCGTTCGGACAGAGACGCTGCGCCAGCGCACCTCGATTCGCCCCGGGCAGAAATCCGGGCGAACACGGTTAAGAAACACTCATGCCCCCGTCGTCGACCGGATCGGTCAGGAGTCTTGACCGATCCTGAAAGAATATGTGGCACGCCTATATTTCTCGCAACTTCATGATTTCTCAAGGTTTGCAGGATGCAAACCTGCTCTTCCGTGCCTATACTCTCGCCATACGGCACCGCAATGGCAGTGCAGGCAAGGACCCGCGCACAAGGTCCCGACACACGAAGGACTCTGCGACCTATGACGAGTGGACATCATCAGCAGACGGCCCAAATTCTGCCGTTCCGCAGCCGTCGCGATCTGGCGACCGACGCCTCGGGCCTGATCGGCAAGACGGAGGCGAAGGCGCAACGCCTGCCGCCGGCGGTTGCCTTCGACAGCTGGTATCATCAGGCCGCCATCGAGGACGCGTCGCGGACCCGCAAACCCTGACACCCGCATACCCTGACACCCGCATGCCCTGACGTCGGCTCGCCCGCGCTATGGATGCGATGTTCAGATTCGCGTCCACGCTTCACTGACGGGTCTCGCCCCCCCTTGCCGGGCGGTATCAAGTCGGGCGGTATCAAGTCCTTGGCGAAGGGAACCGTCAGGCTCACGTCGCCGGCCGCATCGACCATCACGAGATGCGCGCCGATCAGGCGGGTGTCATTGGGTAATTCGCCTACCCGGTGGTCGCCGATCTGCGAACACATACCTCACGGCGTATGCGGGCGGCCCTGATCCGTCCTACGTGAGACGCAGCCCCGCCAGCCCGCCAGGGGAAGCGCTCGGCGCCGCGACACGTCGCACGCCCGAGCAAAGATGGTGGCGTCCCCGGCAGGTCTCGAACCTGCGACCCCAGGTTTCATCCCACTTCGGCTTCCGCCGCCGCACCCCCGAGGGCGCGTTCGTGGTCTGGACTATCCCTTCACCGTAGACCTCGTCGCCGAGGTCCTTAGGTGCCGCCCGTCTAGTCTCTACACCGTCCCGGTCCCCGTCGGGGCATCGGGCTTGGCTCGGGATTGGCTGTGTCCGCGGGAAGCGGACGTTGAGCGTTCCCCGAATTTGAGCGGATCCGCCGCGCGGTTTCCCCTCGCGACGCCCAATTGTGATCTAGGAAACCTGTGCTCTGTCCAGCTGAGCTACGGAGACTCACCGGGAGCGTTCCTAACACCATCGCACGGGGCCGCCAACCGGGCAGGCGCATTCCGGGCTCCGCCCCAAACTCCTGCGTGGCGATCGATTTGTGTGGCGATCGATTTGTGTGGCGATCTTGCCGCAACGCGTCCTGAACCGCTCCGAGACACCGAGACTTCCTTGTCTCGGCCCGATCGCGGAGGACAATGGCGCCGGATTCGCAACGGGAGCCGGGGGCCGGGTTCGTGACGATCGCGCAGCGACCATCGCCCTGCCGGTGGAGAGCGGGCTGGCTCCTCGGCCTTGCCATGAGCGGGTTGCCGGCGCTGTCGAGCCCGGCCAGGGCCGTGGCGCCGGAATGCCGTGAGGCGCCCGCGCGGGAGGACCGCCTCGTTGGGCTCGGCCCCCGGGGCGAACTGATCCTCGCCTCGGGCGCGCGGGCCGTGCTCGACGGGGTGCACTGGCCGGACGGCCCGGAGAGCGCCGAAGCCGCGCGGGCCTGGCTCATCGCGCGACAGGGCCGCGCCCTGACCGTCGTGCCTCGGGGTGACACCGACCGCTGGGGCCGGTCACGGGTCGACGCGATCCCGGTCGAAGCGATCCCGATCCATGCGAGGGCGGGCGAGGCTGAGGCCGGCAGACAGCCGGAGGCCATGGACCTCGCGGCCGGCCTCGTGGCGGGCGGCCTCGCCGAGGTCGATGCGGGTGAGCGGGACAGCCTGTGTCGCCCGGCCCTCCTGGCCGTCGAGGCCGGAGCCCGGAGCCAGCGGCTCGGTCTCTGGAGTCAAGGCCGCCCCGAGGTCCGGGACGGGCCCGCCCTGCGCGAACGGATCGGCCGTTTCGTGGTGGCGGAAGGGACCGTCCTGTGGGTCGGCGAACGGGCGCGGCGGACCTATCTCGACTTCGCCCGCAAGGGTGAGGACGGGCTTACGGTAACCGTGTCGAAACGCACTTGGCGCCAGTTGCAGGAACGTGGTTTGCAGAGACCGGTCTTCCGGGACACGGATGGCCAAGATGTCGTTGGCCAAGATGCGGGTGGCCGGGGTGCGGACGGGAAGACGCCTGCGCCGCGGGCCACCGCTTGGCGTGGACGTCACCTCCGGGTCCGGGGCATCCTCGAATCTTGGCGCGGCCCGACCCTCGACATCGCGAGTGCCGACATGATCGAAGTTCTGGACGGGGAGCAGGCGCAGCGGCGCTGAACGGCATGGGTTCGATCCTCCGCCTCACGATGCGCGCGACCGCCCGGCCGCGCGCGGCCCGTCGCGGCGCCCGGCGGGGCGTCCGCGCCGGCACCTGGCCGGTCCTCGGCCTGCTGCTCTCGGGCTGCCTCGGCGATCAGACCGGCGCGGTGCCGCAGACGGCAGCGGTCGCGGTGCCACGCGAGGCGCCGCGCACCACCGGACGCGAGCGCACCGCCTCGGATGCCGACCACGCCAAGCTGGTGGCGTCCTTCGGGGGCGAGTATCGCTCGCCGGCCGCGCTCAAGCTCGTCAGCGACGTGACAGACCGCCTCGTGCGCTCGACCGAGCGGCCGGAAGAGACCTACGCGGTCACCCTGCTCGATTCGCCCGTCATCAACGCCTTTGCGCTCCCGAGCGGCCGCCTGTACGTGACCCGGGGCCTGCTCGCCCTGGCCAGCGACACCTCGGAAATCGCGGCTGTGCTGGCCCACGAGATCGCCCACGTCACCCTGCGGCACGCCACGGCGCGCACCGAACTGGCCCTGCGCTCGCAGCTGGTCAGCAAGGTGGTGGCCGACGTGCTCAACGATCCCGTCACCGGCGCGCAGCTGCAGAGCCAGTCGAAGTTCGCCCTCGCCCGGTTCTCGCGCGACCAGGAACTCGAGGCCGACACCGTCGGCGTGCGCACTCTGGCCAGGGCCGGCTACGATCCGTTCGGGGCCGGGCGCTTCCTCACCGCCCTGAACCGCACCACGGCGCTGAAGACCGGCACCGGCATGGCCGGTGAGCCCGACATGCTGGCCACCCACCCGGGCACCACCGAGCGGATCACCCTGGTGACCCGTGCCGGCCGCCTGATCGGTGCGCCGGGCCTCGGCGTCGACGAGCGCGCCCGCTACCTCGCGGCCATCGACGGCATCGCCTACGGCGACAATCCCGGCGACGGCGTCGTGCGCGGGCGCCGCTTCCTCCATCCGGGCCTCGGCATCGCCTTCGAGGTGCCTGAAGGCTTCTCGATCGAGAACACCCGCAACGCGGTGCTGGGCACCACCGGCGAGGGCAGCCGCCGCCTGCTGTTCGACCAGGTCGAGAGTCATCCGGGCCAGGGCCTCGACGAGGTGCTGAAGGCGACCTGGAGCGACGTGATCGAGCCCGGCTCCCTGGAGAACCGGATGGTGGCCGGCTACCCGGCCGCCACCGCCCTGTCGCGGGGCAAGGACTGGACCTTCCGCCTCGCCGCGATCCGGACCGGCGAGACGACCTTCCGGATGATCATGGCGGCCAAGGGCAGCACCGATCCGGACGGGGCCTTCCGACGCTGGACCGAGAGCCTGTCGTCGATCGATCCGGCCGAGACCCGCACCCTGCGCGCCCTGCGCCTCGTGGTCGTGACCGCGGGGCCGGGCGACACCGTCGAGACCCTGGCGCAGCGCATGGTGGTACCGGACAAGCCGCTGGAGCGCTTCCAGGTGCTGAACGGCCTCGAGCGCGGCGCGCACCTCCGGGTCGGCCAAGCCTACAAGGTCGTGGTCGAATAGGCGGCGCCGTTACCCGGCTCCGCCGCCCGTCGTCCGCCCCGTCGACCGTGCGCGCCCGCCCCGGATATCGGCTGAAGCACGATAGACTTGAGTTTTCGAGATTAGGAAAAAACCAAAGCACAATTCATGCGTGCAAGAACCAATAAGTCCCAGGCTCGCGCATGACCGAGCTGAAATGGCTCATGATATAGTTTATATTTTTACCTGGAACGACGGCTGATCTTCGGGTTATCCTATTCGGAACGGCCGCCCGCTGCGCCGGACTGATCTGCGGCGGTTGATTCCATCCCGTCGAGACGCGACATGATCGAGACCCTGACCGGCTTCCTCGACGGCACCAGCCTGGCTCCCCACGGGATCTGCCTGTCGTGGCGGCCGGAGCTGATCTGGACCCACATGGTCTCCGACGCGATCATCGCGCTGGCCTACTTCACCATTCCGGTCGCCCTCGGCGTCCTCGTCACCCGGCGGCGCGATCTCGTCTTCGGATGGATGGTCTGGGCCTTCGCGCTCTTCATCCTGGCCTGCGGCATCACCCATCTGTTGGCAATCTGGACCCTGTGGGTGCCGGATTACGCCGCCGAGGCCGCGGTCAAGGCGGCGGTGGCCTCGATCGTGACGGCCGCCCTCCTGTGGATGCTGCTGCGCAGGGCCCTGGCCCTGCCGTCGCCCAAGCAGTTGCGCAGGGCCAACGCCGTCCTGCTGGCCCGCGTGCAGGAGCGCGACGCGGCGCTCGCCGCCCTGCACGAAGCCTCGGCCGAGCGCGACCGGGCGGAGGAGATGCTGCGCCAGAGCCAGAAGATGGAGGCGATCGGCGCCCTGACCGGAGGCGTCGCCCATGATTTCAACAACCTGCTCGGCGTCGTCATCAGCAATCTCGACCAGATCGAGCGCTTCCTTCCGGCCGAGAGCGGCATGCATCGCCCCCTGCGCGGCGCCCTCACGGGGGCGGAGCGCGCGGCGGCCCTCGTCCAGAAGATGCTCGCCTTCGCGCGGCGCCAGCCCCTGCGGCCGGCCCGCCTCGACCCGAACGGGTTGATCCACGACCTGACAGAGCGTCTGCGCGGGTCCCTCGGCGCCGTCGAGAAGCCCGAGCTGGTCCTGGAGCCGCAGGCCTGGCCCGTCTGCGTCGATGCGAACCAGCTCGAGAACGCCCTGCTGAACCTGGCGATGAATGCCCGCGACGCCATGCCGGACGGCGGCTGCGCCGTGATCCACACCCGCAACATCCCGGCCGCCGAAGCGGCGCGGATCGCCGACCTGCCGGCGATCGATCACGTCGCCATCGTGGTGGAGGACAGCGGCACCGGCATGAGCCCGGAGACCCTGACCCGCGTCTTCGAGCCGTTCTTCACCACCAAGGCGGTGGGCGAGGGCACCGGGCTCGGCCTGAGCCAAGTCTTCGGATTCGCCAAGCAGTCCGATGGACATGCCGAGATTGTGAGCCGTCCCGGCCAGGGAACCTCGGTGTGGATCTACTTGCCACGCGACGGAACCCAGCTATCGTCAGTGCCTGCCGATGAAAAGACGGCACCAGCCGACCGCGTATCCCGCCTCGGTTTTGCCTGACGGAACGCGACGACGATGAGCGGCTCGCCCAAACCCAGAATCCTGATGGTCGAGGATGAGGCGCTTCTGCTCGAAGTCATTACCGCCGATCTCGAAGATTTCGGGTTCACGGTCGTCCAGGCCACCACCGCCGAGAGCGCCATGGCCATCCTGGAGGCCGAGACCGCGATCGACATCCTGTTCACCGATATCCGGCTGCCCGGGCAGATGGACGGGTGGCAGCTCGCCGAGGCGGCGCGACGGCTGCGTCCCGGCCTGCCGGTCATCTACGCGACGGGTTTCTCGCAGACGCCGCCCCGCCTGATCGAGGGCAGCGTGTTCTTCGCCAAGCCCTATCGGGCGGTGAGCCTGATCAAGGCGATCGCGTCCTTCGAGGTCGGGCCGGACGCGGCGTGACGCCGCCGAACCGTCCCAACCGCCGGGTCACCCTGGCGGGGCTGGCCGGCACCGCGGCGGCGCTGACGGCTGCGTCGGCCCGGATGGCCCAGGCCGGAGATGGGTCTGCCCCGGACGCACCCGTCCCCGCATCCGCACGGCCGCTGCGCATCGCGATGCTGCTCTATCCCGGCATGACCGCCCTCGATCTGGTCGGGCCGCAGGCGCTCCTGGCCGGGATCGCCGGAGGCGGGCTCCACCTGGTGGCCCGCACGGCCGGACGCGTCGCCTCGGATACCGGGCTCGCGCTCGTGGCCGAGGAGAGCTTCGAAACCTGCCCGCGCGACCTCGACGTGCTGTTCGTGCCGGGCGGCGACGGCACGCCCGGCCAGATGCGCGACGCCGACACCCTGGCGTTCCTGCGCGATCGCGGGGCGCGGGCCGGCTGGATCACCAGCGTGTGCACCGGTTCGCTGATCCTCGGCGCCGCCGGTCTGCTGCGGGGCTACCGCGCCACCTCGCACTGGTGCGTACGGGACCAAGTGCTGCCGCGCCTCGGGGCGATCCCGGTGGAGGCGCGCGTGGTGTTCGACCGCAACCGTGTCACCGCGGCGGGGATCTCGGCAGGCCTCGACTTCGCCCTGGCGCTCTCCGCGCGCCTCGCTGGCGGGGACGCGGCCCGCACGAGCCAGCTCGTGGCGGAATACGCCCCGGCGCCGCCGTTCGACGCCGGAACGCCCGCGGCTGCCGGCCCGGCCATCACGGCCCGAGCCCGGGCGATCCTGGGCCCGCTGATCGCGGGTTCGGAAGCGGCGGCTGCGGCGATGGCTGCGCGCCCGTGACGACCGTTCGGCCCGAAACCTGCAGGTGCGTACGTCGGCATCTGCCACTCAGGCGGGCAGGCGCCGGGATCGCAAAGGACTGGCATACGGATTCATCGCACGAGACTTTCCCGCGAGATCATCGCATCCCGGATCGGCGCGGCGTCGCGCGGATCTTCGCTTCTGACCAGGATAGGACAAACCCATGGCGGCAGGCTTCGCGGGCGACCTCACACGCGTCAAATCGCTGGAACGGCTGAACCGGGACGCGGAAGGGGGCGAGAACAAGCTCACCCGCACCCTCGGTCCCTGGAGCCTCATCGCCCTCGGCATCGGCGCGGTGATCGGGGCCGGCCTGTTCTCGCTCACCGGCATCGCGGCGGCCGAGTATGCCGGCCCGGCGGTGGTGATCTCCTTCGTCATCGCCGCCATCGGCTGCGCCTTCGCGGGCATGTGCTACAGCGAACTCGCCGGCATGATCCCGGTGGCGGGCTCGGCCTACACCTATTCCTACGCCACCATGGGCGAGTTCGTGGCCTGGATCATCGGCTGGGATCTCGTGCTCGAATACGCGGTGGGCGCCGCCACCGTCTCGGTGAGCTGGTCGAGCTACGTCACGCGCTTCCTGCACGACACCCTGGGCATCAACCTGCCCCCGAGCCTCGTCCGCTCCCCGTTCGAGACCTATGCGCTTCCCGACGGCACCATGGCGCACGGGCTCGTCAACCTGCCGGCGATCTTCATCATCGTGGCGGCCTCGGCGCTCCTGATGATCGGCATCCGGGAATCCGCCCGCGTCAACGCCGTCGTCGTCGTGATCAAGCTCGCCGTGGTGGCGGTCGTGATCGGCGTCGGCCTGTTCTACATCAAGGCGCAGAACTACGTGCCGTTCATCCCCGAGAACACCGGCACCTTCGGCGAGTACGGCTGGAGCGGGATCATGCGGGGCGCCGGGGTGGTGTTCTTCGCCTATGTGGGCTTCGACGCGGTCTCGACGGCGGCGCAGGAGGCCAAGAACCCGCAACGCAACATGATGATCGGCATCCTGGGATCGCTAGCGATCTGCACGGTGATCTACATCGCCTTCGCGGGCGTCCTCACCGGCCTCGTGCATTACGACCAGATGAAGGGCGACGCCGCCCCGGTGAACACCGCCATCGGCCAGACCCCGTTCCCGTGGTTGCGCAGCCTCGTGACGCTCGGGGTGATCGCGGGCTTCTCCACCGTGATCCTGGTGCTGCTGCTCGGCCAGAGCCGGGTGTTCTACTCGATGAGCCAGGACGGCCTGCTGCCGGGCTTCTTCTCCAAGATCCACCCGACCTGGAAGACGCCCTACCGGTCGAACCTGTTCTTCATGGTGTTCACCAGCGCCTTCAGCGGATTCCTGCCGATCTCCGAACTCGGCCACATGACCAGCATCGGCACGCTGCTGGCCTTCATTCTCGTCTGCGTCGGCGTCATCATTCTGCGCCGGACCCAGCCGGATGCACGCCGCGACTATCGTACGCCCCTGGTACCCCTCGTGCCGATCCTCGGCATCGTCAGCTGCTTTGCCATGATGGTGTCGCTCGATGCGGAGACCTGGCTGCGCCTGATCGTCTGGCTCGCCATCGGACTGGTGATCTACTTCGCCTGGAGCCGTCACCACAGCCGCATCGGGCGCGAGACCACGACGTAACCCGCCAAGGACCTGATCGGCCGGCCGCCCCTCCCTCGGGACGGGGCGCCCGTCAGGCGCTGCGGGCCAGAGCCAGGGGCGGAACCGCGCGGACCGGCTCGCCCACGGCCACGCTCTGGCGCTCGCGGGCGATGAACGCGGTGGGCATCACGGCCTGCATGTCGGCCTCGACGCTGCGCAGCATCGCGTCGGTGTGGCACGGATGCAGGTGGATGATGGCGAGCGCCCCGACACCGGCGGCCTGGGCCAGTTCCACGCCCTTCTGCCAGGTTGAGTGACCCCAGCCCCGGCAGACCGGATACTCGCCCTCGGTGAACATGCCGTCATAGACAACGAGGTCGGCGTCGCGCACGAAATCCGTCAGGGCGGTATCGGGCCAGGGGTCGCTGTGCTCGATGTCGCTGATCACGCAGAGCCGCCGGCCCGCATGTTCGAACCGGTATCCGACGGAGCCCTGCGGGTGATTAAGCAGGATGGTGTCGACCGAAGTCCCGTCCGGGAAGGTCAGTCGCTCGCCCGCCCTGAAGCCGTGATGGGCGAGGTGGCACGGAATGATGTCGAGGGTCACCGGAAACAGCGGCGGCGCGAACAGGCGATCGAGGGCCTCCGAGGCGCTGGCGCCGTCGAGATTGCCGCAATAGGTGTTGAGGGTCCGGGTCGGATCCAGCACCACCGGCTTGAAGAACGGCAACCCGGCCGTGTGATCGAGATGCAGGTGGCTGAAGAGCAGGTCGATCGCCTTCGGCATCGCGTCGCGATGGTGCCGGCCGCAGGCATTGATGCCCGAGCCCGCATCGATCAGGAACAGGCGCTCGCCGCAGCGGACCTCCAGGCACGGGGTGTTGCCGCCGAACTCGGTGTAATCCGGGCCGCTGACGGGCGTCGAACCACGCACACCCCAGAAAGTGAGGGTGAGGCCGTCCTCCGCGGCGGGATGGGTGAAGAGGGTCATCGTTCGATTACCATGTGCCCCGATCCCGTTCAGGTCGAGTGCCTTTCGTCGCGCCGACGCGATCCAGTTCGAGCAGATCGGCGATGGGCAGGTGCAGGGATCGAAGTGGAACGCCTCTGAGGTAGTAATCCCCCGAGACCCCCGATGTGCGAGCCCGCACATGGCCGGGAGCGGAATCATCCGCACGACGGTCCGAGGCCGGGTCGTGTCTGACGAGCCACAGCACCCCGTCAGCGCTGGGCCAGCACGTCGACGACGTCGCGGATCGGACCCGTCGCGGGCGGCGGCAGAGTGCCCGACAGGCTCAGGCGGACGAGACGCGGCCACGCGACCGGATAGCCACCCGGTTCGGCGCCGGTCGTGGTCAGCACCGGCGCGAAGCGGGCCGCCGGGCGCTCGTGGGCGGGCACGAAGCCGGGCATCCGGGTCCGCGAGAACAGCGAATCCGGTGCGATCCAGCGCGACCACACCGCCTCGGCGACCTGGACCGGACGCGGCCGGGCGGCGATGACCACCACCTCCTGCCCCGCATAGGCCAGGGCCTCGGGCCGGCTGACGTCCCCGAGCGAGGTGCCCTTGGCGGCGAGCGCCGCCCAGAACGGGTGCTGCGCCCCGTCCGAATAGGTGGTGCGGACGGCCGCGCTGCCCTCGTCCACCAGGGTGGCGATGCGGGCTTCCTCGGCCCTGCGGTGGGCGGCGACGATGGCCTCCTTGGCCGGGTCTCTGGCGGGCGCGAAGGCGTAGCGCCCCGCCACGACGCTGACGGCCGGCTCCTCGCCGAGGGCCTCGAAGCGGTCGGCCCCCTCCTTGAGCTGGCGCCAGAAATCGATGTTCGGATCGGTCCGATGGCGGGCCATGTTCGCGGCATTCATCCGGAACGGATAGGACTGGAACTGGAACGCGGCCTGACCGCCCGCGAAGGCTTCGCGGGCGATGGCGTAGATCTCGCCCGCCACCGGGTCGGTCATGGCAAAGCACCCCATCGACGAGCAGACCCCATGCACCATCACGGCCGAGCCGGTGGAGCCGTGGGCGCGGTCATAGGCGTTGGGGTAGCCGACGTCGAAGGAGAGATAGTAGCGCGAATTCGGGTTCATCTGGCGCTGGGGCACCGTGTAGAAGCCCTCCGGCGTCTGGCGGTCGCCGGTCCTGCGCTTCGGCCCGAGCTGGCCCGACCAGCGGCAGATCGGAAAGGTCTTCACGTGGACGAAGCGGCCGCTGGCGGCCCGCTTCCAGACCTCGATCTCGGATTCCTTCTTGTAGGCCCGGAACAGCACCGGCGCGGCGGCGGTGGTGCCCTTGGCCTGCATCAGCGCCAGGGTGGCGGCCGGAATCGGCGCGAAGGCCTTGCCCGTCGCGGCCGAGGCGGACTCGACGGCGGCCGGGACGGTGATCAGGCCCCCGAGGGCGAGGAGCACCGGGACCGCGAGGCGGTTCGGACGCGTGAGAAGCGAAATCCGGCGGGCCGGGTTCCGGGACAGACAGACCATGCGCGGCCCTGAAGAGCGCCCCGTCCGCTCGGTCGCGGACGGCCGTGCACGATGCACGCCAACCTGCCTATCGCATCCCATTGGGGCGGCAATAGGGGCCGCTCGGTTATCCCGGGGACGTGAGGGGCTCCCGTGCTGCTTCCTCGCTGCTTCCTCGGCGATCAGGCGGCCATCACCGTGTTGCGTTCGACGCGCAGCACCGCGTCGAACGGCGCGATCCCGTCGAGCGCCCGAGCGTCGGGCAGGCAGACGACGAGACCCCGGCCGGCCCGGGCGGTCCGAAGGGCTCCGAGGCGGGCCCGGATCTCGTCGGACCGTCCATCCTCGAGCGCGATGGCGATGACGACGATGTCGGGCCGGCGCACCAGGCAGCGGGCGAGATCGATGGCGATGCGCTCGCGCGGGCCGATGGCGTTCTCGCCGAGGCTGGCGCCGCCTCCGGCCAAGCCCGGCTCGACCCGGCTCTCCAGGCCGAGGCGATAGACGGCGGGCTCAAGTCCCTCGTCGGCCAGCACCCGGCGTACCAGGGCCCGCACCCGGGCTTCGGCGCCGGCCTCCTCGCCGTTGATGCGGCCGAACAGGATATTCTCCTCCAGGCTGGCGGCGGCGGTGAGCCGGGCGGGATCGTAGAACTCGACGCTGCCCCGGAGATGCGGCGGCATCAGGCGCGCGAACGAGCGCCGGGCCTCCACCAGCCGCTCCTCGAAGGCGGCGTCGATGAGGCCGAAGCGGTGCCGGGTCTCGCTGTAGCGGAGCGCCAGGCCGATCAGGCGCTTGCGGTCGCGCTGGCCGGCCGGGCCGCGGCGCCAGCCCTTGGCCTCGGGCTGCCGCCCGACGAGATCCTCGAAGAAGCCGCGCTCGGAGGCCGGGAACAGCGAGAACGTCTCGAAGAGCGGGTGGTCGTCCGGCAGGTCGGCGAAGATCTCCACGAGGCTGCGGGCGACCTGAAGCCCGATCTCGGTGAGCGGTCGGCTCAGTCCCTCGGCCTCCAGCACGGCGCGCAGATAGGGATGGGCGGCGATGTGGTCCTGCGCGAAGGCCGGCCCCACCGCCTCGCCGAACAGGATGTTCTCGCCGACCGTGGCCTGGTGGTTGTAACGGGCGGGGTCGAAGGGTTCCACCAGACGCCCGGCCTTGTCGGCGGCCAGGGCCTCGCGCACCGCGTGGCGGGCGGCGACCACCGCGCGGGCGATCTCCGGCTCGGCCGCCGGGTCGACGGTGCCCTCCAGGCCCCGCGCATACGCGAAGGCGTCGAGGCCGGTGATTCGCAGGGTCGCGATGAGTTCGTCGCGGTCGGGCGCAACGGCGGCGCCGTAGAGGATGTTCTGGCGCAGGGTGCCCTCGATCAGGATGGCCTCGGCGCCGGCCAGCGCGATGCGCCGGGCGCGCGCCTCCGGCTCGAAGGCCCGCAGGTCGGTGCCACCGTAGCTGACGGCGCCGGCTGAAGGTTCGAGCTGGCCCGCCAGGATCGCGGCCAGGACCCGGCTGCCACTGCCGCGCTCGCCCAGGATGGCGACGTGGCCGGGCATCGGCAGGGTGGCGTCGACGCCGGCCAGACGCTCGCCGGTGGCGGGGTCGTAGGCCCCGACCCCCTGCGCCACCAGCGTTCCCGCTTCCGGCAGGGCCGTGATCGTGCCCGGCCGCACCGGGGCCCGGCCTTCCAGCGCCGGCACGTCGAGGGCGACCTCGCGAAACGGCCCCGCGACGGCCCGGTGGAGGCTGGCCATCCGCAGGGTCACGGTCAGCGCCACCACCGCGAGCGCGAAGCCGCCGCCGGCGGCCAGCAGTGCCCCGGGCTCGACCGGCGCGGTGGTGCCGTCATGGCCGCGCCACAGCGCCACCGCGACCACGATCGCCGGAAGCAGGATCGCCAGCGCCATGGATGGGGCGCGGGCGTAGGCCAGGGCGGATTCGGAGGCTTCGAGCGCATCGCGGGTGTGGGCGCCCTTGGCGGCGAGGCGCTGGCGCTCGAAGGCCGCCGCCCCGTGGGCGCGCACCGCCGGCATGCGGCGGATCAGATCGGCCAGGGCGCGCCCGGCCGCACCGCCCGCGCGCAGCCGGAGGGCGGCCCGGTCCTGCATCCGGCGCTGGATCAGCGCCCGGGCCAGCCCGGCCGCCACCAGCCCGACCGCCACGGTGGGGACGAGGCGCGGCGCGGCGAGCCAGGACAGGACCAGGGCGAGGCCGGTGGCGCCGACGGCCAGCGCCGGCACCAGGATCGCCAATCCGAACAGGGTGTCGAGGCGCGCCAGAAGATCGCCCATGGCCTGCGCCAGGGCACGGGCCTCGTCGCGGGCGCTCGGGGGGGCATGCAGAATGGCCTCCATGACCCGCCCCTGGAGGGCCGCCACCGTGCGGGTCTGGGCGTGGAAGCAGAGGCGCGCCACGGCCCAGCCGAGGCCGGCGGAGGCCAGCGCCGCGGCCGCGAGTCCGACGAAGGCTGCGCGTACGAGGTCGGCCGGCGGCAAGCTCCAGCCGGCAAAGGCGACGAACGGCCCCTCCGCGGGCGAGCGCCAGGGCAGCGTCGCGGCGATCCGCAGGAACTGGCCCACCGGTTCGGTGTCGTGGACCTGGACGCCGACGAGATCCCGCAGGCACAGCAGCGCGAGCAGCGCCAGCGGCCCGCCCAGGCCGAGCGCCAGCCCGACCGCGGCGGCATGCTCGCGCCGCGCGGTCCGCCAGGTGAAGGCGATCGGATCGCGGTCCATCGGCACCCTGTCCACGACGCCCCGGGACACGGGGCATGGCTGCGGCTTAGAGGATCGTCCGCCGCGGTGAAAGCGCGGGGACGCACCTCGACCGGCCTCCAGCGCGGTCCTCCGTCAACCGCAGACATCCCGATCGCGGCAATTTTAACACAACCATAACGGGAAATTTGGTGGTCCGGCTCACGACGGCGCGGCAGTCGATTCCGTCATGGACCCGTCGTACGGCCAAGCTAGCGCTGCACCGCAACAAGGCTTCGGCCTGCTTTCCGTGCGAGGCTTCGTGTCCAGACATCTCAAGACCGCCCTGCTGGCTGCGACGGGCCTTCTGCCGCTCGGGGCAACCGCACAGCAGATCCCGACATCCCCGCCGGTGGGCTTCACCAACAGCACCTCGGTCAGACCCGGAACGGTCGTTCCGCGCGTCCTCGACAGCTTTGTCGGGTTGATGACGGCCAATCCCGCCGTCATGACCCAGAACTACCAGACCGTCGTTCAGATGACGCAGGCCCGGACCGCGGACCAGACGCTGGCGGCCATCCATGACGACCGCACCGGGCAGGCCTACAGCATCCTGAACGGGCTCGGTCCCCTCACCGCCGCCTATCTCACCGGCGCGGGGGCCTCGTTCACCGGCACCCGGCCGGCGAAGCTGACGCCGACCACCTACGCGACCACGACGCTGGCGGATTACGGCCGAAGCCTCAACACCGGTTCGAACGCGAACGGAGGCGCGACGACGTTCGGCGACGGGACGGCGACGCCCCTGGCGGCGGCCGTCGGCTTCATCGACAACACGGTCCGGGCCAATGCCTCGACGGAACCCTCGAAGCGCGTCTTCGGGCGCTATCAGGGCCTCAATCCGGCCCTCGATCCCCTGGCGGCCCGCTTCAACGACTACAATGCCACCACGAACAAGACGGCCCTATCCGCCGCCGACACGGCGAATTTCGTGGTTCCGAGCTACCTCGCGAACTTCCCCGTCCCGGCGGTCTACGGAACCGCGGAGCGCTGGGTGAAGGGCTTCACCGTCACCCAGGCGATGATCGACGCCAACGGCGGACGCCCCCTCGTGGCCCCCGATGTCGGGTCCTTCAACGCAGCCGGTGCCTTCACCCCCACGACCTTCGGGGTCGGTGCCTACGTGCCGGGAATCGGGACCGCGCCCCGCCCCTACCGCGTCACCACCGATGTCGCCGTGCCGGTGCTGCTGAATCCCCGGAAGAACACCACGAACGCCTACGCGGATGGGGGTTATCCGAGCGGCCACACCAATTCCGGGTATCTCCAAACCCTGGGGGTCGGCTTCCTCGTGCCGCAGCGGATGCAGGAACTCCTCACTCGCGCCTCCGAGGTCGGCAACAACCGCATCCTGGCCGGCATGCACTCGCCCCTCGACGTGATCGGCGGCCGGATGCAGGCGACGGCGATCGCCGCCACCAACATCTACGCCGCCCTCTATGACGCGGCGGGCAACCGGATCGACTGGACCAATCCGGCCAATGCCGGTGCCTACGCGGTCTATCAGGCCTACCAGCAGACGCAGGCCTACCTCGCCGCGAGCTGCGGGGCGGGAACCGTGTCCGGCTGTCTCGCCGGGACGGCAGCCAACCGGGCGGCCGATCCCTTCGGCAATGCCGCGCAGAACAAGGCGGACTACGCCGCCCGGATGACCTACGGCTTCCGGCCGACCGGAGCGGGCACGCCCCTGACGGCCGCGGAGGTTCCGGTCCAGGCGCAGGTGCTCCTCCTCACCCGCTTCCCCTATCTCAGCGACGCGCAGCGCCGGGAGGTTCTGGCGACCACGGGCCTGCCCTCCGGCTATCCGCTGCTTAGCGGCAACACCTATGACGGCTGGGGGCGCCTGAACCTGTACGCGGCGGCGGACGGGTACGGCGCGTTCAACGACGCCGTGACGGTGACGATGGATGCGGCGCAGGGCGGGGTCTCGGCCCTCGACAGCTTCAACAACGACATCGGCGGTCGCGGCTCGCTGACCAAGGCGGGCAGCGGCACCCTGGTGCTGACCGGCACCAACACCTATGCGGGCGGCACCACCATCGCGGGCGGCACTCTCGTGGCTTCCGCCGCCGGCCTCGGCTCGGGCGCCATCCTGGACAATGCCAGCCTGATCCTCCACCAGGCCACCGACGCCACCCTGGCCAACCCGATCGCCGGCCGCGGCACCCTAACCAAGACCGGCGCCGGCAGCCTCGCGCTGACCGGCCTCAGCACCCTGTCCGGCCCGGTCGGCGTCGCCCAGGGCCGGCTCGCGGTCGACGGCAGCCTGGCCAACGCGCTCGTGACGGTGGGCGACGGGGCCAGCCTCGGCGGCACCGGCACGATCGGCGGCCTCGCGGTTCAGGCCGGCGCCGTGGTGGCGCCGGGCAATTCCATCGGCACCCTGACCGTCGCCGGCAACGCCGCCTTCGCGGCCGGCACGACCCTCCGGGTCGAGGCCGACGCCGACGGYCGGGCCGACCGCCTCRCCGTGGCCGGCACCGCGACGCTGGCGGGCGGCACCGTGCAGGTGCTGGCGGCCGAYGGCGCCTACGCTCCGCGCACCCGCTACACCGTCCTGACCGCCGCCRRCGGCGTGCAGGGCCGGTTCGCCGGGGTCAGCGCCAACTTCGCCTTCCTGACGCCGACCCTCGGCTACGGCGCGAACGCGGTCGACCTGACCCTGACCCGCAACGACGTGGCCTTCTCCACCATCGGGCCGCTGCGTCTTCAGGCTCTCGGGTTGCG
>NZ_LMNL01000002.1 GCF_001422985.1 Methylobacterium sp. Leaf117 | reverse complement strand
TACTCGTTGATGGCGGCGACGACGCCGGCGCCGACGGTGCGTCCGCCTTCACGGATGGCGAAGCGCAGCTTCTCTTCCATGGCCACCGGCACGATCAGGGTGACGTCCATGGTCACGCTGTCGCCCGGCATCACCATCTCGGTGCCCTCGGGCAGCACGCACACGCCGGTCACGTCCGTGGTGCGGAAGTAGAATTGCGGGCGGTAGTTGGTGAAGAACGGCGTGTGACGGCCACCCTCTTCCTTGGTGAGGATGTAGGCCTCGGCCTTGAACTTGGTGTGGGGCTTGACCGAGCCGGGCTTGCACACGACCTGGCCGCGCTCCACGTCCTCGCGCTTGGTGCCGCGCAGCAGCACGCCGACGTTGTCGCCCGCCTGCCCCTGGTCGAGCAGCTTGCGGAACATCTCGACGCCCGTGACCGTCGTGGTCTGGGTGTCGCGGATGCCCACGATCTCCACCGTCTCGCCGACTTTGACGATGCCGCGCTCGACGCGACCCGTCACCACCGTGCCGCGACCCGAGATCGAGAACACGTCCTCGATCGGCATCAGGAACGGCTTGTCGATCGGACGCTCCGGCTGCGGGATGTAGGCATCCACCGACGCCATCAGCGCCAGCACCGCGTCGTGGCCGACGGCCTTGTCGCCGTTGTCCAGGGCGACCTTGGCTGAGCCCTTGGTGATCGGGATGTCGTCGCCGGGGAAGTCGTACTTGGAGAGGAGCTCGCGCACCTCCATCTCGACGAGCTCGAGGAGCTCGGCGTCGTCGACSAGGTCGACCTTGTTGAGGAACACCACCAGGGCCGGCACGCCGACCTGACGGGCGAGCAGGATGTGCTCGCGGGTCTGCGGCATCGGGCCGTCGGCCGCCGACACCACCAGGATCGCGCCGTCCATCTGCGCCGCACCCGTGATCATGTTCTTCACGTAGTCGGCGTGGCCCGGGCAGTCGACGTGGGCGTAGTGACGGTTGGCCGTCTCGTACTCCACGTGCGCCGTCGAGATCGTGATCCCGCGCGCCTTCTCCTCGGGAGCCTTGTCGATCTGGTCRTAGGCCGTGAACGTCGCACCGCCCGACTCCGCCAGGACCTTCGTGATCGCCGCCGTCAGAGACGTCTTGCCGTGATCAACGTGACCGATCGTGCCGATGTTGCAGTGCGGCTTCGTACGCGCGAATTTCTCTTTGGCCATNGTGATCGCCGCCGTCAGAGACGTCTTGCCGTGATCAACGTGACCGATCGTGCCGATGTTGCAGTGCGGCTTCGTACGCGCGAATTTCTCTTTGGCCATCGTCTCTTTCCTGCGGCAAGCTCACACGAGCGGTCGCCCGGGCTGTCGCTCGACGCGATGTCGAGCCGGGCGAAAGACGGTGGCTCGCTTAGAGGCTTGCCGTCCTTTGATCAAGGGCTTTGCCGAATTCGGGCCGGCCGCCCTCTATGGAACCGGGCGCCGTACCGGCGATGCGGCGAGGAGCGCGGCCTTGTCGAGGCCGAGTGCCGCGGCGATCTCGTCCAGGGCCCGCGCCTCCACGTCGACGATTCCATCGAGGTCGGCCACATCCGCGGCGATGAGGAAGGTCGCCTCGCGGTCCTCCTGCCCCCGGTCCTCGATGGCGGCGACGAGGCGCAGGTTTTCGGCCCGGCCGGCCCGCGTCCTGGCCCGGGCGATCCCGTCATAAAGTTCGCTTTCCAGCATCAGCCGGTCGTAGCCCTTCTCGAGGATCGGGTTGGCCTGCATGCCCGCCAACGCCATGTCGAACTCCTCGCTCGCGACTTCCCCGTCGGCCACGATCACGTTGGCGGCGGCCGAGACCATGGCCTGCATCAACGCCTTGTCACCCGCATAGGCCGTCACGGTCTGGCTGAACCGGCTGACGAGATCCTGGAAAATGGTCATGGCAGCCTTGGCAGCGGTCGGGTCGGTGAGAATGGGGGCGTCGACGTAGCGGAGAGGCTTTGCCGGTCCGGCGCCGGATGACAAGCGGGGCGAACGATTTCGGGTCCTGTGCGACGGAGTCAAAACATCGCCACAAGGGCGATCCCGGCGATCATCAGCAGACCTCCGAGGAGGCGCCAGACGGTCACGCCGTGCTGCTCGAACCCGATCCAGCCGAAATGGTCGAGGAGCATCGACGTCACGACTCCGGCCGTCACCAGGAGACCGAAATAGGGCGCGGCCCCGATGGTCTGGGCTACGAAGAGCTGGGACAGGATGAGGAGCGCCCCCAGGGTGCCGCCGAGCCAGGCCCAGGGCGGCACGGACCGGATCTCGTCGACGGTCGGCAGGGCGAAGCGGCCAAGCATCAGGCTGACCACCAGCAGGGTCCCGGCGCCGACCAGCGAAACAACGATGGCCGCCGCGAAGGGCTGCCCCAGGGATTTCGACAGGGTCGCGTTGGTTCCCGACTGGACCGCGTTGGCGATGCCGGCCACGAGGGCGAAGCCATAGAGGAGCCACATGGGGAATCCTGGAGAATCCTGGGCGGGAAAATGGGCGAGGAAACGGACGATGAAGTGCGTGGTGAACGGGCGCGGATGTCACCGTGATCCTGTGATCGATCCTTGGCGGCGGCGTCGGATCGTCTAAGACCGTCGGGACCATCCGGCGCAGCGGACCCGATGGCGAAGAATCGGGCTACCTGGGGGATCTGGGCATGGACGAGGGACAGGTGCCGTTCGCGGTGCATGCGATGCCGGAGCCGAGGGAGCCGGGGGAGCGACGTGTGGCCGAGCCACGCGATCTCCGCTTCGTGCTTCGGGACGCGACGGACGCGGCCCATCGTCGCCTCGATGCGGGGTTTGCCGCCCACGACCTGACGCGCCGTGCGGATTACGTCGCCTTCCTGTCGGCGATGTCCGGTCCCTTCTGGCAGATCGAGGGATGGCTCGACGGGATCGAGGCCGCGTTCCTGCCGACCGACTGGCCCGTGCGCCGCCGCTTTCCCGAGCTTCGCGCCGACCTGGAAGGCCTGGGGCTTGCATTCGATCCCGCCGCAGGCGCCGAATCTGGAGCCGAGAGGCCGTCTGAGGCTGAGGCGCCGGGTCTGCTCTACGTTCTGGAGGGATCGCGCCTCGGCGGTCAGGTCCTGCTGCGACAAGTCGTGACCAGCATCGATCCGCAGGTTCGGGCGAATGCCCGCTTCCTGCGCCATGGCGAGGGCCAGCGCCTGTGGCCGAGCTTCGCCGCCTGGTTGGCAGCCCGCCCCGCGGAAGGGCACGAGGCCGCCATTCGGGGCGCGCATCGCGCCTTCGCGCTGTTCGCGGCGGCGCAATCCACGAGATAGACCATCGCTTTTCCGGCTTTGCGCCGCTGCGGCCGACGCATCGTCGATGCTGGGCCGCAAGATGTCACTGCCTTCCGGGAAGAGACGCCAGGGCCCGGCGCAGGGTGTCGGCCGTATAGGGCTTCTTGATCATCATCACGGCGCCGAGTTCGGGCGGGATGCGGAAGCTCTCGCCGTAGCCCGTGGCGAAGACGAACGGAATTCCGGAGGCCAGCAGGCGACGCGCGACCGGTAGGCTCGTCTCCGATCCGAGATTGACGTCCAGAAGCGCAAAGCTGGGGCGCGCCGCCTCGATCTGCCGCAGAGCCTCGTGGACGGAGCCCGCCATGTCGACGGCCGATGCCCCGAGAGAGGCCAGGATCTCCTCAGCCTCGAGGGCGATGATCATGTTGTCCTCGACCACCAGGACCGTGCCCGACAGGGTGATGGGATCGAGGTCCGGCATGGATTCGCGACCTGGCGCCGCCTGGGGCTGTGCAATCGGGGCCGGGCGCACATAGCGCGCCGGCACTGCGAAGCGCCCGCGCAGACCGGTCAACGCGTAGCTGATCTCCGCCTCGCCCTTCAGCTCGTATGGGATCGAGCGCTCGATCAGCGTCGTGCCGAAGCCGCGCCGGCTCGGCGGTTTCACCGGAGGGCCGCCGCTCTCGCACCAATGGATGACGAGGCAGTCCGACGGATCGCGCTCCCACGCCACGTCCACCTGCCCGGCGGCCTCCGACAGGGCGCCGTACTTCGCCGAATTCGTCATCAGTTCGTGGATGACCAGAGCGAGGGTGGAGAACGCCTGGGGTTCGAGGAGGACGTCGGTTCCCTCCAGGCGAACCCGGACCGCCTGCTGGTTGAGGTAGGCTTCGGCCTCGAGGGTGATCAGGTCGCGCAGCGAGCCCGGTCCCCAGTTCGTGGTGGTGATCTGGTCGTGTGCACGCGCGAGAGCCTGGATGCGCTCCCCGATCACGCTGGAAAACTCCTCGACGCTGGTCGCCCGCGATCGGCTCTGGGCGACGATGCCGCGGATGAGGTTCAGGATGTTGCGGACCCGATGGTTGAGTTCCGCGATCAGCAGCTCCTGGCGCTCTTGCGCGGTCTTGCGCTCCTTCTCGGCCGAATCGGTGAGCCGCAGGATGACTTCGAGGAGCGTGATCCGCAGCGCCTCGGCGATGCGCAGGTCCGCCGCGCTCCAGGGCGCGGACTGGCCGCGCACGACTTCGGTCCAGGCCTCGAAGCTCTTGCGGGGGGTCAGACGCAGGCCGTTCGGGCCGAGCGATGCGGGCTTTTCCGGATTGCCGGCCCAGGTCACCGTCCGGGCGAGTTCGGTCCGGAAGAACACCAGGAAGTCGCGCGGCGCTCGCGAGATCGGAATCGCCAGGAGACCGGCCGCCCGTTCGGTGTAGTCGGCAGCCGGCGGATGGACCGCACCGATTTCTTGCGTCGCGAAGGCCCGGCTGGTGGCGGTCCGGTTGAGGAAGCGGACCAGGCCGGTGAATTCCTCCGCCGTCGGGGTCGCACCCCGCAGGGTGATCTGCCCGTTCACCCAAACTCCGATGCCGTCGCAGGTGACGATGCCGGCAATGTCGTCGAGGAAGTCGGTGATATTCTCCAGGCTGGTGCCGCCGGAGGCGAGGGCGCCCATGAGGCGATCGTGCAGGGCACGGGAACTTCCCTCGTAAGCCGCCTCCGCCTCGCGCTCCCGACTCTCCAGAATCAGCGAGAACATCTGGCCGAACAGCTCGGCGCCGGTCCGGCGCTCCAGGGAGATGTGGCGCGGTTCGGTATGGTGGCAGGCGAACAGGCCCCAGAGCTTGCCGCCCCGCAGGATCGACACCGACAGGGAGGCCGCCACCCCCATGTTGCGCAGGTATTCGAGGTGGATCGGCGACACCGTCCGCAGCGTGCTCATCGACAGGTCGAGCGGGCGCCCATGCGGGTCGCGCTGCGGCAGCACGGCGACCGGCTCGGCATCGACATCGGCGATGATGCGCAGCCAGTTGCGCTCGTAGAGGGCGCGCGCCTGCTTCGGGATGTCGGAGGCCGGGTAATGCAGCCCGAGATAAGGATCCAGGCTGGACCGTGCGGATTCGGCGATGACCACGCCCGAGCCATCGGGATCGAAGCGGTAGACCATCACCCGGTCGAAGCCGGTCAGCGCGCGCATCTGGCGCGCGGCCTCGCGGCAGAAGGGATTGAAGCCGATGGTCTGCTGCAGCCGCCCGACCATGCTGCGGACGAGGTTGCCCGCGTTGAGATGCTCGCTGACGCTCGGCTCCATCTCCATGACGATGGCCCCATCGGAGAGGTGCAGGGCGATGTCGTAGGGTGTGCCGCCCGGTCGCAGGGGGGTGCCGAAGATCCGGTCGATGGCGTCAGGTCCGCGCAGGGCCTGCAGATGGCCGCGGATCAGGTGGATCGTCTCCCCGTCGATCAGGTCGGACAGGGGAAGTCCGAGGAGATCCGGCTCCAACAGACCGAGACGGACGGCCGCGTTCTCCGACGCGCGAACCACGATCCAGTCCGACGAGACGGCGATCAGGAAACCGAAGGGCTGAACCGCACCCAGGATGTGGATCGGCTCACGGTCGCAGGATGACAGATCCAGGGGCTGGGTTCGTTCTGCGTGATCCGTCATCAGGTCTGGTGTGCTGGGGGCCGCTGGTACCGGAGGGTGGCGCGCCCCGGGAACAACGACAGAACACCGGGAAAGTCCCGTCGATTGTCGGGGACCGGACGCAAATCCTTCGCAAATGTGACGGTCAGGCAACGCTTGCGCCGAAAAGAGCAACGCATGTCCCGAAGGGAAAAGGGTTCGTCCAGCGGGAAAGACCGGGTGCGGCCCGTCATGGCCGTTCGCCGCTGCCGTGGAGAACGGCCGCGACCAAAGTCGCGCCGATCAGGTAGGCCGCAAGCGCAAGCGCCGTGCTCTCGACCCAGAATCCGGCACGGCCCGGAACCAGGCCGAAGACCGCGATGCCGGCGGCGGCTGCGACGGCCGCGACCAGAACCACTGCGATCCCGCGGGCCATCGGCGTTCGGGGAAGTCCCGTCAGCCAACCGACGGCGGCTCCGAGAAGGGCGCTGGCGACCAGCACGGGCCACAGCAACGTCATCAGAAGGGGCACGGATTCTGCCTCGCGTCGTGCGTCATGACCGGTTCGCGATTCCCACGCCCTCGGCGGCGGGCCGTACTGTCCCGCCCGCTGCGATCGCCACCTGGTCCGGTCGCAAGCCGGCCTGAAGCAGGTAGTCGACGATCGCCAGGGCCCGCTGCTGGGCGAGGTCCGGCCCCGGTTCCGCCGTTGCCGCCGGCTTCGCGTCGGTCTGACCCGGCGCGCGTTTGGCCGAGTCGGTTTTCGGCGCGGTCTTTGGTGCCGTCCTCGGGGCGGTCTTGGCGAGGGACTTGTCCTTCGAGTCCTGCTTGTCCGAGCCCTTGTCACCCGGCCTCTTGACGGTCTCCGGCTTTTCCAAACGCGTGGCTTCCAGGGACGCGGTGCTCTCCACCGCCGATTCGACAGCGGGCTTGTCGACTGCAGTCTTGTCGACCGCAGTCTTGTCGAGGGTGGAATTGGCGACAGCAGTCTTGGCCGATGCCGCGGGGTCGCTCGGATCGCCATGGCCGGTGATGAGGAGCCGTAGGGTCGGGCAAGTCTTCGCCAACACGGCGATCGCATCGAGACGTGGATAGAAGGCCGGTTTCAGCGTGGCGCTTCCCGGCGAGAACACAGGGCCCGGGCCGGCCGCGCCGGCGTCGAACGCGGTCACGCAGGCCTCGGGGGGCCGGACCGCTGTCGCCCCGGGGGAGGTCAGCGTGGTCTCGGCATTCCAGCCCTGCGGCATCGCCGCCGACAGATCGACCGCCATGCGCCGGGCACCCTGCGGGTAAAGGCTCTCGCCCATCAGGGTCACGGAGCGGTCGGCGATGCGGGCCTCGCCCTTGGCCAGGAGCGTGAAGGAGCCCGCGGTGACCTGAAGCGCGCGGGCGAGTTCGGCCGGCGCCCCCTGCCCCAGGCGGGTCCTGTCGATCAGGCGTTCGCGAAACAGCCGCGCCCGCAAGGTGCCGAGCAGCGCCTCCCGGGTTGCGGTATCCGGAAGGTGCCCGGTCAGGGTGACGCTGTCTCCATCCCGCCGCATCGCTACCCGATAGGGCGAGAGCGGACGTGTGGTCAGGGCCACGTCGCCGCGCGCGAGGCCGGCGGGCAATCCGGTGCGCAGCAGGGTGTCGATCTCGGGGATCGCCTGCGCGTCCAGGGCGACTCCGCTGAGCGAGACGCGCGCCTCGGCCACGGTGACGCTGCCCTCCTGCATCAGGCCGGCGAGCTGCAGCGTCACGCGCGCCATCGCGGCCGCATCGATCTCCGGCGGGAGTCCGCGGGCGCTGCGCATCCGATCCGTGACTTGGCCGTTCTCCGCGGCGGCCGCCGCTTCGCCGCGAATCTCGGCGCGCACCGCGTCCGACACCACGTAGCCGGACAGGTCCAGTCCGCCTTCGGCGGAGCGCGTCACGACGAAGCGGAAGTTGGGAATCATAGCCGGTAGGATCGCGATCCGGCCGAGGCTGTAGCCCATCGGCAGATCGGTGAGGGCTGCTCTCAGGGCCTCGTCGTCCGACACCGACGCCGCCTCTCCGAGGATGGAAAGCCGCGTGTCCTCCAGCATGATCCGGCTGCCGGGCGTGAGGGCACGCAGGCGGGCCAGGGCGTAGGTGGCGGCGGTGGTGAAGTCCGGCGGGCCCCCGAGGGCGGCATGGGCCTGGTCTCGCAGGGGTGTTCCCGGCTCCAGCGCCGGGGCGAGTTGCTCGGCCAAGGCTCCAACCCCGATTTCGGCCGGGCGCGATCCCGTCAGGTCGACCCCGTCCCGGCTTCGCGTCGCGATCCAGACGAAGGGCGAGGCCAGCGCCACCAATCCGACCGGCCCGACCAGACGCCGAACGCCGGGCAGGTCGGCGAGGCGCCGATGCGCGGTGTCGCGGGTCGCGGCATCGGGCGCCTCACCGTTGAGGATGAGGTCGCGCCCGGCGACCGCGACGCGCAACCACGGCTCCGCACCGGGTTCGGCCGTCGCCCGCGCGATCGCATCGGCCTCCGCGCCGAGGCGATCCTCGACGCGCGGCGTGATCCAGGCGGCGGAGACGCCCAGGATCGCTGCGAGCCCGGGCAGACCGACGGCCCAGCCGAGGCGACGGCATCGGTCGCGAAATGGAGAGGCGGCGGACACGTCGGACCCCGGTGGCAGGTGGCGCATGGAAGCGGGCGCACGTCGATGGTATTCCACAGGCGCATCGCGGCATCATGAAGGCCGATGGCCGCTCATACGTCGCGCAGCATCTCCAGTTCGAGCCATCGGTCCTCGGCTTTCGCGAGTTCGGTCTCGGCGACCCTGAGGAGATCCGAAGCCTTCGCGAAGCGTGCCGGGTCGCGGGCATAGAGGCCCGAATCGGCCAGAACCTCGCGCAGCTTGCCGATATCCGCCTCGAGCTTCTTCATCCGGTCCGGCAGGGTCTTCAACTCGTGCTGGTCCTTGAAGCCGAGCTTCGACTTGCCGGCCGACGTCCCAATCTCCGGGGTCTTCGCACGGTCTCGCGCATCCCCGCGCGACTCAGCCTTTCCGGCGCGCTGCGCGACGGCGCGGGCCTGCACGCCCTCCCCGCGCTGGGCGATCATGTCGGTGTAGCCGCCGGCATATTCGACCCAGGCCCCCTCCCCCTCGCTGACGAGAACGCTCCCGACGACGCGGTCGAGAAAGTCTCGGTCGTGGCTCACCAGGATCAGCGTGCCGGAATAATCCGCCAGCATCTCCTGCAGGAGGTCGAGGGTCTCCAGGTCGAGGTCGTTGGTGGGCTCGTCGAGGACGAGGAGGTTGGCGGGCTGGGCGAGCGCGCGGGCGATGAGCAGGCGGTTGCGCTCGCCGCCCGAAAGCACGCTCACCGGAGTGCGTGCCTGCTCCGGGGCGAACAGGAAGTCCTTGAGGTAGCCGATGACGTGGCGGCTGACGCCGCCGACGATCACCGAATCGCCACTACCGCCGGTCAGGACCTCGGTGACCGTCATGCTCGGCTCCAGCACGGCGCGAGCCTGGTCGAGGAGCATCATCTTGAGGTTGGTGCCGAGCGCCACCGTGCCCGAATCCGGCGGTACCTGCCCGGTGAGCAGGTTGATCAGGGTGGTCTTTCCGGCCCCATTGGCGCCCACGATGCCGAGGCGGTCGCCGCGCATCACCCGCAGCGACAGATCGTCGACGATCCGGCGTTCTCCGTAGGCCTTGGCCGCGTGCTTGGCTTCGATCACCAGGGCACCGGAGCTCTCGGCCTCGGTCGAGGTCATGGTGGCGGTGCCCACGGGGCGCCGGTCGTCGCGACGCTCCTTGCGCAGCGCATGCAGGTTGCCGAGCCGGCGCACGTTGCGCTTGCGCCGCGCGGTGACGCCGTAGCGCAGCCAGTGCTCCTCGTCCGCGATCTTGCGCTCGAGCTTGTGGCGGTCGCGCTCCTCCTCCTCGAAGAAGGCGTCGCGCCAGGCCTCGAAGGTGGAGAAGCCCTGCTCGATGCGCCGGGTCACACCGCGGTCGAGCCAGATCGTGGTCTTCGACAGGGCGGAAAGGAACCGCCGGTCGTGGCTGATCAGCACCAGGGCGCCGCGCACGCTCTTGAGTTCGGATTCGAGCCACTCGATGGCCGGCAGGTCGAGGTGGTTGGTGGGCTCGTCGAGGAGCAGGATGTCGGGCTCGGGGGCCAGGGCCTGGGCCAGGGCGACGCGGCGTCCTTCGCCGCCCGACAGGCTGCGCGGGTTCTCCGCGCCGGTGAGGCCCAGGCTCTCCAGCAGGTAGCGGGCGCGGTAGGCGTCGTCGTCGTGGTTGAGCCCGGATTCGACGAAATCCAGGGTCGTCTCGAAGCCCGAGAAGTCCGGCTCTTGAGCCAGGTACCGGATGGTGGTGCCTGGCTGAATGAAGCGTTTGCCCTTGTCGGGCTCGACGAGCCCGGCGGCGATCTTCATCAGGGTCGACTTGCCCGAGCCGTTGCGCCCGACGAGGCAGGTGCGTTCGCCGGGCGAGATCGCGAGTTCGGCGCGCTCGATCAGCGGCGTTCCGCCGAAGGTGAGCGCGACGTCTTGGAGGGTGAGGAGCGGAGGAGCGGCCATGGGGCCGGCTTATGGCAGCGACAGCGCCTCCGAACAAACCCGCAATCCGGGCGGGCTCACATCGTCGGGTTGGCGGGACCGGTCGGCATCGGGTCCGGGGCGATGGCGGGGCCGATATCCGGATCGTTGACCGGGATCTCGGTGGGCGTCACGTCCGGGGCCTCGGTCGGAGTCGTGCCCGGCACGTCGGTGCCGGGGGTGTCGGGGCCGGGTGCCGGCGTCTGGGGGGCCTCGTAGGGCGTCTCAGGCACCGGGGCTTCCGGGATCGGGCCGGGGTTCGACATCGCTTAGCGCCTCTCAGAGCCTCAGGAACGGACCGGTGGAACAGTCCGCCCCGGAGGGAGGTTCCGAGCGGCGGCGGCCCGACTTCACTTCCCGCTCGCCGTCACTTCTTGGTCAGGAGCAGATTGCCCTCGCTGCCGAGCTTCTTCTGGATCTGCTGTGCGAACAGGGCCAGCAGCAGGGGCAGCCGGACCTCGACCCGCACGGTCTCGGGGCGGACATCCACCTGCCCGTCGACCTTCTGGCCCAGGGCCGTCATGGCGAAGTCGAGCCGGTCGTTGGTCCAGGCCATCTTTTCCACGGCGACACCCGCCTTGGCGAACAGCCCGTCCGCCTGGGTGATGCCATCCGCGATGCGCCGGCGGGCCTCGGCCAGGCCGAGTTCATGAGGGATTTCGACGATCAGCGGCTTTGCCATGGGGTTCTGAGCTCTCGGTTCTGCCGGCGAGATGGGGCCGGCCGGTCCATCTCACAACGCCGACCGGCCCGATAAGCTCAGTTCCCCACGAGCTCAGGTCATCACGCGCTCAGTTCACCACGTGCTCAGTTCACCACGCTCAAGGCGACATAGGTCGTGCCGCCCATCCCGAGCGCACGGGCCGAGCCCCGAGCAAGATCGATGATTCGACCGCGCACGAAGGGGCCGCGATCGTTGATGCGTACCACCACGGAGCGGCCATTGCGCTTGTTCTCGACCCGGACTCGGGTGCCGAACGGCAGGCTGCGGTGGGCGGCCGTCATCCCGTTCGGATTGAAGCGCTCGCCGTTCGCCGTCCGGTGCCCGCTCGCATACCAGGACGCGGCGCCGCTCTGGGCGCTGGCTGGTTGAACGGCGGCGAGTGTCACGACGGTCCCGATGATGGCAGCGGCCCCACGAACAGGCTTGATAGTCATCCGCATTCCCTTTGTTGTTTCGGATGGCCGGCAAAATGAAGCGGAACGGGGCCAAAATGAGACCGGCGAAATGTGGCCTCAGGTGCCTTGTTTGAGGCTATAACGATTTCTTAATCTCCAGTTGTGTGCGGCGATATTGTCGAATAACCGCGCGGATTCCAATGATGCGGAGGCCTTGCTGTCGCATAGATCAAGCCGGTGAAAATGGGCTGTGACGGGCCCTCCGGTACAACGTTGGGCTGCGACAGAACGAAACTACCGATGCGCTGAGCGAAACCCTGTCCTGCAGGCGAACGTAGCGGGCGGACGGAGAGAATTTTTCTCCCGATCGAGCGAGAGGTGAATCCGCCGGCCCGAGCGGGTCTTCCGACGGGCCGAGATCAGGTGTGGCGTCAAGCGAGCCGTTGCCTGAGGTTGACGTGCGATGACATTGGATCTGCAAAGCCGATATTTGCAGTGACCGCCGGAATAGCCTGCTTCTGCACGGAACGACCAACCCGGCAAAAATTGCAGCCCCAAATCGAGACGTCTTGTCGGGATGCCGGCAACCCGGCCTTTACGTTAACGGGGCCAAGGTCTGCCGGTCAGTCGCGTAACCGGTGTTTGCCATGGCTTCCCTGCGTACCGCGGTCGCCGACACCGCCGCCCGGAAAAGTGTCTCGCGTGCCGGGCGGCTCGTGTCAGCGCCGCGGATGGGTCTCGTACCCCCCGCTCAGCGTCTTCCCCTCGACGAGATTCTCGTCGGCGATTGCATCGCGGCCATGAACGCCCTTCCGGCGTCCAGCGTCGACTGCGTCTTTGCCGACCCGCCCTACAATCTCCAGCTCGGAGAGGGCTCGCTGCTGCGTCCCGACCAAAGCCGCGTCGACGCCGTCGACGACGACTGGGACAAGTTCTCGACCTTCGCCGCCTACGATGCCTTCACCCATGCGTGGCTCGCCGCCGCGCGCCGGGTGATGAAGCCGAACGCCACCCTGTGGGTCATCGGCTCCTATCACAACATCTTCCGGGTCGGCGCCACGCTGCAGGACCTCGGCTTCTGGATTCTCAACGACATCGTCTGGCGCAAGGCCAACCCGATGCCGAACTTCCGAGGCAAGCGCTTCACCAATGCGCACGAGACCCTGATCTGGGCCTCCCGCTCGGCGGACTCGAAGGGCTACACCTTTCACTACGAGGCGCTGAAGGGCGGCAACGACGACGTCCAGATGCGCTCGGACTGGTTCATCCCGCTCTGCACCGGCGACGAACGCCTGAAGGGCGCTGACGGTCAGAAGGTCCACCCGACCCAGAAGCCGGAGGCGCTGCTCGCCCGCACCCTCCTGTCGGCGACCAACCCCGGCGACGTGGTGCTCGATCCGTTCTTCGGCACCGGCACCACCGGCGCCGTCGCCAAGCGTCTCGGCCGCCGCTTCATCGGCATCGAGCGTGAGACGGCCTATGCGCAAGCCGCCCGCGCCCGCATCGATGCCGTCGAGCCGCTGTCGCAGGCGGCCCTTCTGGTGGCGCCGAGCAAGCGCGCCGAGCCGCGCGTGGCCTTCCTCAGCGTCATCGAGGCGGGGCATATCCGTCCCGGCGAAACCCTTACCGACGCGCGCGGCCGCCACAGCGCCATCGTGCGCCCCGACGGAACCCTGATGGCCGGGCCGGCCACGGGCTCGATCCACAAGATCGGCGCCCTGGTGCAAGGCTTCCCCGCCTGCAACGGCTGGGATTTCTGGCACGCCACCCGCGACGGCAAGCCGGTCCTCATCGACGTGTTCCGGGCCAAGATGCGCATCGCCATGGGTTCGGCGGCTTGAGCCGCGCTCGCGTTTGTCAGGGATCAGTGGAAACCGGCTATCCCGACGAGACAAGCGAAAACGAAAAACTCTAACGCGTCCGGGGTCGTCCGCGCTTGCGCGGACCGACCGGGGGTGCAGCGTCGGCCGGTGCCTCGAACCCACCCATCTCGTCGTCGATATCCCGCGGCGGCGCCGGTGCCGGGCGTGGGGTCGGCTTCGGCACGGGACGGAAGCGCGGCTGAGGCGGTATCGATTCCGGCTTGGGGTCGGCGAAGAGCGGTGTGTCCGGCACGCTCCGCATCGCCTTCGGCCGACCGGGCTTGGCGGCCTTCTCCGGCTCGGGCTTCGGGTCGAAGGCGTGCGCCAGCACCTTCTTCATCACGCCCGGCAAGGGCTCGTCGTCGAGGTCGCGGCGCGGCGTGAAGCGCATGCCGGCGGGCGCCGCCGTGCTGAGTGCGACCTTCGCGCAGAACACCGTCAGCTCCAGGGGGAAATGCGTGAAGCCGTGCCGCACCAGCCCCGGCAGGCGCTTCCAGCGGGCATCCAGCGGCGCGTCGAGGAGGGCCTGGGCCGGGTCGTAATCCGGCTCCCACGGGCTCATGGGCGGCTCGGCCATGGCTCCCAGCAGGCCCTCGGGGGGACGTGTGCGCAGCAGGATCGCCTCGTCGCCGCTGCGGATCGCCACGAAGGCTGCGCCCCGTCGCAGCGTGCCCTTCACCGCCTTCACCTTGCGGGGGAAGGTCTCCTGCAGGCCGAGGGTGCGGGCGCGGCACGGCGCCATCCAGGGGCAAAGGGCGCAAGCCGGACGCTTCGGCGTGCAGATGGTGGCACCGAGATCCATCACGGCCTGGGCAAAGTCGCCGGGGCGGTCGGACGGCACCAGAGCCTGCGTGACGAGACGGATTTCGGGGCGGGCCGCGGGCAGCGTCGTCTCGATGGCGAAGAGCCGCGTCATCACCCGCTCGACATTCCCGTCCACCGCCGCTTCCGGCCGGTCGAAGGCGATCGCCGCCACGGCGCCCGCCGTATAGGCGCCGATGCCGGGAAGCTTGCGCAGGGCCGCCGCCGTATCGGGGAACCGGCCGGCGGCCGCTACCGCCTTGGCGCAGGCGTGCAGGTTGCGGGCGCGGGAATAATAGCCGAGCCCGGCCCAGGCCGACATCACGCTCTCTTCCGGCGCCTCCGCCAAGGCTTCCACTGTGGGAAACCGCCCCAGGAACTTCTGAAAATACGGCTTCACCGCCGCGATCGTGGTCTGCTGCAGCATCACCTCCGACAGCCAGACCCGGTAAGGGTCGGGTGTCTCACCCGGCAGCGCCCGCCACGGCAGGACCCGACGATGCCGGTCGTACCAGGTCAGAAGGTCCGCGGCCTCGGGGGCGAGAGGTGTTGTGTGGGACACGGGCACCGGCGCGTGGTGGGGATGCCCGTCCATAGCCGTCCGGCCGGACGCTTCAAAGCGCGCATTCGGCGAAGCGGCTTCGAGTGGTGCGGCTTCGAGCGATGCGCCTTCGAGCGAAGCCGCTCGGAGGAATGCGGCTTCGGCCTGCCGGAACCGCATGCTAACCATTGCACGCGATACCGGAGTCTCGGACCCGGCGCGAACCGACCCACGGAACCCTGCGCATGGCGCGTGTCAAACCCCTTGCCGAGTTGCTGGAGGGCTGCATCGGCCCGGCCTTCGCGGCGCAAGGGTTCGCCTCCACCGATATCCTGGCCGCCTGGCCCGAGATCGTCGGGGAGCGGCTGGCGCGCTACTGCCAGCCCTCCAAGCTCGAATGGCCGCGCCGGCGTCGGCGCGAGGAGGAGGGTCGTCCCGATCCCGGCACCCTCGTGGTCCGGGTGGAGGGCGTGTTCGCCCTCGAATTGCAGCATCTCGCGCCGGTGGTGATCCAGCGCATCAACGCGCATTACGGCTGGGCCTGCATCGGCAAGATCGTGATGCGCCAGGGCCGGGTGGACCGGATCGGCCGCCGGCCACCGCCCCCGGTGATCGACCCCGTTCGCCGCGGCGAAGTGGCGCTCGCCGTGCAGGCGATCGAGCACGATGCCCTGCGCGATGCGCTCGATCGCCTCGGGACCGCGATCATTGCGACGACCCACAAGCGCTAGTCGACGCATTCGGCTTCGCGCGCATTGGCGCATGCTCCTGCGCGCAAGTTGGCGCATGCTGCCTTGTCAGGACGCTTGCGGGATTCTACCGCATCGCTGACGAACAGATTTGGTCCGCGACCGGAGCCCGCCCCGAGCATGATCACCCGACGCGACGCCCTGAAAGCCACCGGCCTTGCCGTCGGCGCGGCGATCCTCCTGCCCCGGTTCACCCTCCCGGCCGTGGCCGAGGATGCAAACCTCTCGACCCTGATGGAGCCCGGCCCGCTCGGGGACGTCTGGCTCGGACCGAAAGACGCCAAGGTGACGATCATCGAATATGCCTCGATGACCTGCTCGCATTGCGCCGCCTTCCACAAGAACACTTGGCCGGCCCTGAAGGAGCGCTACATCGACACCGGCAAGGTGCGCTTCACGCTCCGGGAATTTCCCCTCGACCCTCTGGCGACGGCGGCCTTCATGCTGGCGCGCTGCGACGGGGATGCAAAATATTATCCCATCACGGACCTGCTGTTCGACCAGCAGGCGGGCTGGGCCTACGTCCAGAAGCCGCAATCGCCCGTCGATGCCCTGGAGCAGATGCTCCGCCAAGCGGGCTTCTCGAAGGAGAAGTTCGAGGCCTGCCTGAAGGATCAGAAGATCTACGGAGCCGTCAACGCGGTGAAGCAGAAGGGCATGGACACCTTCAAGGTCGATTCGACGCCGACCTTCTTCATCAATGGCGAGCGCTTCAAGGGCGAGATGACCATCGACGGGATGGAAAAGGTGATCAAGCCGCTCCTCGGCGCCTGATCGCCCACCGGCCCACGGCTTTTGCGAACGCCCGGGGGCGGATCGGTAAAACACGAATTTCTCGTGTGTTGCCAGGATCTTACGCTGTGTCGAGGGTGCCTTGACACCCAAGGTAGGCGAAACTATGGTGCGCCCCGCCTGACGGAGGCGTTCCGACCGGTTCCCAACCCTCTCGCCAATGTGAGTTTTCGCCGTGAGCGGCAACGAAACAGGGGACGAAGGCGGGGACGGACGGAAGAAAGCACTGGACGCCGACCTCTCCCAGAGGCTCAAACGTCTTGAGACGCAGATTGAGCGGAAGCGGCCCAGCGCCCCTCCCGGTCATTCCACGCGTCCCGGTCCTGCGACCGGGCCTTCTCCTCTCGGCCAAGCGATGCGGCTCTCGACCGAGTTCATCGCAGGCGTCCTGGCCGGGGGCATTCTCGGCTGGATGTTCGATCATTTCCTTGGGACGAAACCCTGGGGGCTGATCGTCCTGCTGATGCTGGGCTTCGCGACCGGCGTCTACAACGTCATGCGTGCCGCGGGATCGCTCTCGAAGGCGCCGACGACGGAACGGGACCCTTGAGCGGTCCCGAGGGGGAACGCCGCACGCGCGGCCGGACCAGGGTTTTTCAGAATGCCGCTTCGGCGGCGCCGGTGGTGGCGGGTCGTCTGGCTCGCCAAGATTCAGAAGGGCGGGAGCGGCAATGGCCGTAAAGATGGATCCGATCCACCAGTTCGAGCTCAAGCCGCTGGTCTCCTTCGGTCATATCGGTAACCAGGAGATCGCGTTCACGCAGTCCGCGCTCTACATGTTCGCCGCCGTCGGGATCATCGCGCTGATCACCGTGGTGGCCACATCCCGCCGCTCGGTGGTGCCGGGCCGCATGCAGTCGATGGCCGAGATCTTCTACGAGTTCATCGGCTCGACCCTGCGCCAATCCGCAGGCCACGGTTCCGAGCGGTTCATGCCGCTGATCTTCTCGCTCTTCATGTTCGTGCTCGTGCTGAACATGCTCGGCATGATCCCCTACGCCTTCGCCGTGACCAGCCACATCATCGTCACCTTCGCGTTGGCGCTGCTCGTGATCGGCACCGTCATCGTGTACGGCTTCATGGCCCACGGCACGAAATTCCTGAAGGTCTTCGTGCCCTCCGGCGTGCCCGGCTGGCTGCTGCCGATGATCGTCGCCATCGAGATCGTGTCGTTCATCTCGCGCCCGATCAGCCTCGCGGTTCGTCTCTTCGCCAACGTGCTCGCGGGCCACATCGCGCTGAAGATCTTCGCGGGCTTCGTCCCGGCCCTGCTCGCCGCCGGTGCCTGGGGTGCGATTTCGCCGCTGCCGCTGGCGCTCAGCGTCGCCGTCACGGCCCTTGAATTCCTCGTCGCCGGTCTGCAGGCCTACGTCTTCGCGACGCTCGCCTCGATCTATCTCAGCGACGCGCTGCATCCCGGCCACTAAGGCGCCGGGACGCCATCCCCTTCCGTCCCCGGTTCGCGATCGCGGCCGGATTTCTCTCCACGCAACGACGATACGGACACCAGGAGCAATTTGATGGATCCCTTAGCTGCCAAGTACATCGGTGCCGGCCTCGCCTGTCTCGGTATGGCGGGCGCCGCCATCGGCCTCGGCAACCTCTTCGGCCAGTTCTACGCCGGCGCGCTCCGCAACCCCTCGGCCGCCGACGGCCAGCGCGGCAACCTGCTCCTCGGCTTCGCGCTCACGGAAGCGCTCGGCATCTTCTCGCTGCTCGTCGCGCTGCTGCTCCTGTTCGCCGTCTAGTCGAAGCGAACCGATATCGGACCGGACGCGGCGTCCCCGAGGGGATGCGATACGCGTCCGGTCCTGACCAACTCATTTTCCGAAGGACGTCATGGCTCAGCCGGCGCACCCAACCGCAACACAGGATGGTTTCATGGCGACTCCGCCTGCAGAGCACGGCGGCGGCTTTCCGCCCTTCGAGAGCCATACCTTCGCATCGCAGCTGATCTGGCTCGCCCTGGCCTTCGGGCTGCTCTATTACCTGATGGACAAGATCGCCCTGCCGCGCATCCAGGCGATCCTGCATGATCGCGCCGTGCGCCTGTCGGGTGACCTCGACGAAGCCCAGCGCCTGAAGGCCGAGGCGGACACCGCCGGAGCCGCGTACGAGAAATCCTTGAGCGACGCGCAGGCCAAGGCGCAGGCCATCGCCCTCGAGACCCGCACCGCCCTCACGCAGGAAGCCGAGACCAAGCGCAAGGCGCTCGAGGCCGAGCTCAATGCCCGCATCGCCGCCTCCGAGGCGACGCTGCGGACCCGGACCACCGAGGCCATGGGCAATGTCCGCGGCATCGCCGGCGAGACGGCTTCGGCCATCGTCGAGCGCCTCACCGGCCGCAGCCCCGACGAGGCCTCCCTCGCCAGGGCCCTCGACAGCGTCGCGTTCCCGCACTGAGGCGGACCGCCAAACCAAACCTCACCGGCCGAGCCTGAGGGTCCTCCGACCCGGGCTCACCCGCCGGACGCCACCACGTTGGGACGACGAGCATGTTGTTGGAAGCCGAGTTCTGGGTCGCAGTCGCCTTCGTGCTGTTCATGGCCGTGGTCTGGAAGGTCGGCGGCTTCAACCAGGTCACCAAGGGCCTCGACGGCCGCGCCAAGCGCGTCCGGCACGAACTCGACGAGGCTCGTCGGCTTCGTGAAGAGGCTGCCGGCGTACTCGCCGATTACAAGAAGCGCCGCTCGGAGGCCGAGCGCGAGGCCGAGGCGATCGTGGCGTCCGCCCGCGAGGAGGCCCAGCGCATCGCCGAGGAGGGCCATGCCCGCCTGAACGACTTCATCGCCCGCCGGACGAAGTCGGCCGAGACCAAGATCGCCCAGGCTGAGGTTCAGGCTACCGCCCAGGTCCGTGCCGCCGCCGCCGACGCGGCCGTGAAGGTCTCCGAGGTGATCCTGCGCGAGCGCATGCAGGGCGAAGCTGCCGAAGGTCTGGTCCGCCAGAGCCTCGGCGAGGTCCGGAACCGCCTCCAGGCCTGAGGTCGCATCCCCGATGCCGGGTCTTTCCCGCACCGGGCATCGGCACACCGATCCTCTGCGACATCGCAGAAGCCGCCGCGAGGCGGCTTTTTCGTTTTCCGGGCGCCTGCCCGTCGGCGGCATGCTATAGCGCCGGCCCGATCGTGCCGGCGCCACGCCGCAGCGGAGTCCCGATGCAGCCGATCATCTCGATCCAGAACCTGTCGAAGGTTTACGCCTCCGGCCTGAAGGCCCTCGACGACATCAGCCTCGACATCGCCGAGGGCGAGATCTTCGCGCTTCTCGGCCCCAACGGCGCCGGCAAGACCACGCTGATCAGCACCGTCTGCGGCATTGTCACCGCCAGCGAGGGGCGCATCCTGGCGGCTGGGCACGACATTGCCCGGGATTACCGCAAGGCGCGCCGCCTCATCGGCCTGGTGCCGCAGGAACTCACCACCGACGCCTTCGAGACGGTGTGGGCCACCACGAGCTTCAGTCGCGGCCTGTACGGCCTCAGGCCCGATCCGGCCCATATCGAGCGGGTGCTGCGGGACCTCTCCCTATGGGAGAAGCGCGACGCCCGGATCATGACCCTGTCCGGTGGGATGAAGCGGCGCGTTCTCATCGCGAAGGCGCTGAGCCACGAGCCGCGCATCCTCTTTCTCGACGAGCCGACGGCGGGCGTCGACGTGGAATTGCGGCGGGACATGTGGCGGCTCGTCCGGTCCCTGCGCGATACGGGCGTCACCATCATCCTCACCACGCATTACATCGACGAGGCCGAGGAGATGGCCGACCGCATCGGCGTGATCCGCAAGGGACAGATCATCCTGGTCGAGGAGAAGGCCGAGCTGATGCGCAAGCTCGGCAAGAAGCAGATGACCCTGAACCTGCAGGAACCGCTCACCGCGGTGCCCGACTCCCTGGCCCGCCACGATCTCACCCTCAAGCCGGGCGGCCAGGACCTCGTCTACACCTACGACACCAAGGGCGAGCGCACCGGCATCACGGCGTTGCTGGCGGACCTGGCCCAGGCCGGCATCCGGTTCCGCGATCTCCAGACCAGCCAGTCGTCGCTGGAGGAAATCTTCGTCGACCTCGTGAAGGAGCGCGCATGAACTGGTATGCGGTCCGTGCCATCTACGGCTTCGAGATGGCCCGCTTCTGGCGCACAGCGCTGCAGAGCATCGTCGCCCCGGTCATCGCCACCTCGCTCTACTTCGTGGTGTTCGGGGCGGCCATCGGCTCACGCGTCGCCTCGGTCGACGGCGTCGCCTACGGGGCGTTCATCGTGCCCGGGCTGATGATGCTGTCGCTGCTCACGCAGAGCATCGCCAACGCCTCCTTCGGCATCTACTTCCCGCGCTTCGCCGGCACGATCTACGAAATCTTGTCGGCGCCTGTGTCACCGCTGGAAATCGTCTTGGGCTATGTCGGCGCAGCGGCCTCGAAGTCGATTCTGATCGGCCTGATCATTCTTGCCACCGCCACCCTGTTCGTGCCCCTGCGCATCGAGCATCCGTTCGTGATGGTGCTGTTCCTGCTCCTGACGGCGGTGACCTTCAGCCTGTTCGGCTTTCTGATCGGCCTCTGGGCCGACGGCTTCGAGAAGCTGCAGTTGGTGCCACTCCTCATCGTCACCCCGCTGACCTTCCTGGGCGGCAGCTTCTACGCCATCGAGATGCTGCCGCCGTTCTGGCGGGCGGTGAGCCTCGCCAATCCGGTGGTCTACCTGATCAGCGGCTTCCGCTGGTCGTTCTTCGGCACCTCGGATGTCGGCGTCGGCGTCAGCTTCACCATGGCGCTGGTCTTCCTGGCCCTGTGCCTCGCGGGCGTGACCTGGATCTTCCGGACCGGCTATCGCCTCAAGAGCTGAGGTCCGGCGGCACCCGGTCAGGGCCGCTGCTTGAGAAAATCGAGGACGCCGGCCCGATGGCCCCGGTCACCCACCGCCGTACTGTGATCGCGGTTCTGCAGTTCGAGCGCGGTGGCGTTCGGCAGGAGAGCGACCAGAGCCGGGCCGGAACCCGAGACCGTATCGAGGGTGCCGGTGGTGACCAGGGTCGGCGCGCGGATCTCCGCGACCTCGGCCCGCGATAGGGCTTGGCGCGAGCCGCGCATGCAGGCGGCCAGGGCGCGCAGGTCGCTCTTCGTCTGCTCGGCGAAGGTCCGAAAGGCGGCGGCGGTCGGGTTCGGGGCCGGCGCACCGGGCTCCGCCTCCAGGGCTTCGGCGATGCCGTCCGGAAGCCCCCTGCCCTCGACTAGGTGGAGGCCGAGACCGCCCAGCAACAGCGAGCGCACCCGCTCCGGCGCGTCGAGGGCGAGGAAGGCGGCGATGCGCGCACCCATCGAGTAGCCCATCACGTCGGCGCGGGCGACGCCGAGATGGTCGAGCAGGCGGCGCGCGTCCTGGGCCATGAGGTCGGCCCCGTAGAGATCCGGGTCGTAGAGCTTCTGGCTCTCGCCATGGCCGCGGTTGTCGAACGCGATGGTGCGGTAGCCGGCCTGGGTCAGCGTCCGTACCCACAGGGTATTGACCCAGTTCACCGCATGATTCGAGGCGAAGCCGTGGATCAGCAACACCGGATCGCCGGTGCCGCCCTCGGCCGGCACGTCGATATACGCGATCGCGACACCATCGGAATCGAAGCTCTGCATGGGCTCGGGCCTTATCGGTCGGGGCATGGTGCCTGCCTCCTTGGACCGTGCGGCGCCCTGACGAAAGCCCCGCGATGCTGCTCGCCGGAAAATCTCAACGGCAGATGTCTCTGCCGGACCGCCTCGTTCAAACAGAAAGCGGCGGCAGGTTTCCCCTGCCGCCGCTTTTCGTCAGACCGGTCGGATCGCGAGGATCAGAAAGTGATACCGGTCTCGAGCATGTAGCGCTCCTGCGAGGTCTTCAGGCCGCTGCGGCCGAAGCCGAGGCCGGGGGTGATGTCGTAGAGCTGGACCGTCGAGAACTCACCGCGGACAAAGTAGCGGTCGAAGGTGAAGGTCGGGGTGACGGTGAAGGAGAAGGCCGAGCTGCCGGCACCGTAGAGGACCGACGTCTGCCCAAACGGGTTTCCACGGTTGCCGCTCTGGCTGATGTACTCGACGCGGCCGGCCAGGGCGAAGTTGTCGGTGAAGGCGTAGCTGGCGAGAAGTGCGCCGCCGATCGTCTCGGCACCGGCGAGGCCGAGCACCACGCTGCTCTCGACGTTGGTGTATTGGACGTAGGGCGTCACGATCCACGGACCGTCGGCATAGGTGTAGTTGGCGCTGATGATGCTGCTGTTCTGCAGAGCCGCCGGGGTGGCGTACTGGTAGCGCAGGCCGCGGCGGCCGAAGGGGTTGACGAAGTCGAAGTTGGTGTAGGTGGAAAAGTGGGTGCCGCCGTTGATGCCGACCGTGTTGGCGGCGTCGATCTTGTAGGTGATCGCACCCGTGACCCAGTTGATCTCACCCGAATAGAAGCCGTCCGTGGCAGCGAACGATGCCGCCCACGGACCGTCCGAGTAGTTCACCTGCACGCCCTGGTTGATCACGTTCTCCTGGTTGAAGAGGAGGCCGCGCGAGATGTTCAGGTTCTGGAAGGTGAACGGCAGCTCGGAGCCGATCAGGGTCGGCATGCGGCCGCCCTGGACCGACCAGTTGTCGTTGATCACGTACTTGCCGAACACGATCGGGGCGGGAGAGTACAGCAGATCGGTCTGATCGAAGGTGCCGTAGATCGGCAGACCGAGACCCGGGATCGAGTAGGCACCGAAGGCGGCATAGAACTGGAACGGCCCGTCAGCCTTCTGGATGAAGCCCATCAGGTTCGAGACGTCGACGCGGCCGGCGCGATCGCTCGGCAGAGGCGCGGGCGAGAACGTGTACTGGTTCGGCTGCGTGTAGAAGTAACCGGTCACCGCGCCGCCGACATAGATGTCGCCGAAGCCGCCGATGGTCAGGCAGGCTGGGTTCGGGTTCTGCTTGATGATGCCGCCATAGGCCGGGAAGGTGATCTCAGCCTTGCAGGACGCCGGGATCGGAGCCGGAGCTACGGGCACCCTCAGATCGGCGGCGTAGGCACACACCGAGGAGAGAAGGATGGCCGTAAGAGCAAGGAGCGGTTGCTTGATGGTCATTGGGGAACTCTGAGGCGGGATCGATGTTGCATTGAACGTCTCAAAGTACCTGCGTCGCGGCAAAGCTATCCTTTGTGCATCCGCCTACTTTTGAGGCAGATTAGACCTGCGCGCCGCGGTTTGGGTCGTGGTGTTGCCACAATGGAACAGGTTGCGACTGGCCTCAGCTCGATGGATCGCACGTCGGTTGAGATGAATCGGTTCAGTCTCGCAGCGATGAGCCTTGATCACGCCTCGTGTCCGTCGCATCGCTGCGACCTCCTAGGGCGCTGCCACAGGTGCCGTTCGCCGCGCCGCGGGCGTCGTCCGCTTGCCGCCGTGCTCCTGCGCTGGCATCAGCAGGCGCAATGAAAGACTCCCAGCCCTTCGGCACCTACGCTCCCACCGGCCTCGTCGCGGGCATTGCCCGGCGGACGGGCCGGCTTTCCTATGGCAGCTGGGCGGGTCGGCGCCTCGCCTTGTTCCTCCGCCGCGTGGCGATCGGCCTGCTCCGCGGGGCGCCTCTCGATGTCGAGCGCTATGGCGCCCGCATGCGGCTCTACCCCTACAACAACAACTGCGAGAAGAAGGTGCTCTTCACGCCGCAATTCTTCGATCCGGAGGAGCGGGATTGTCTGCGTGCGAAGCTGCAGCCGGGCTGCACCTTCCTGGATATCGGGGCGAATATCGGCGCCTATGCGCTGTTCGTGGCCGCCTTCGCGGGGCCGCGCGCCCGCATCCTCGCCGTCGAGCCCCAGCCCGACGTGTTCGACCGCCTGACCTACAACATCGGTCAGAACCCGTTCGGGACGGTCAAGGCCGTGGCCTGCGCCGTCGCCGACAAGGCCGGCGAGTTGACCCTGTTCGTGGATCCGCGCAACCGGGGCGAATCGAGCCTGAAGATCGTCGGCACCAACGAGGGCGCTCAGATCCGCGTCCCGGCTCTGCCCCTGCTGGACCTCGCCCGCGGCGAGGGCATCGAGCGCATCGATGCCATGAAGCTCGACGTCGAGGGGGCGGAGGATCTGATCCTCGAGCCGTTCCTGCGCGCCGCCCCGGCCTCGCTCCATCCCGGGCTGCTCATCGTCGAGAACGGCATCGACCAGTGGCAGATCGACTTGCCCGCCCTGCTGGAACAGCACGGCTACCGCCGGATCGCCCAGACCCGCCTGAACCTCATCTTCGAGCGCACGCCCTGACGGCAGGGCCTTTTGCCCGGATGCGCCGCGCTACAGCACCGGAATGGCATCAGCCACGGTGATGCCGGCCGGGTCGATCCGGCAGCGATGGGCATGGACGGCGACACCCGCCGCACGGGCGGCCTGGAAGGCGCGGTCGAAGGCCGGATCGAGGTCGCGTGCGGTGTCGAAACGCTCGGCCCACATCTGCACCACGATGATGACCATGGCTCGGCCTCCGGCCTCCACCACGGCGGCCAGCTCGGCCATGTGTCGGGCGCTCCGGGCCGCGACGCAATCCGGAAACTCCGCCAGGCCCGGCACCCGCATGAGGTGGCAGTTCTTCACCTCAACGTGGCAAGCCGGAACAGGAGCACCGGTGGGGCTCTCCCCGGAGGCCAGGAAGTCGACCCGGCTCGCGCGGCCGTAGCGGACTTCCGGGCGCAGCGCCGTGTAGCCGGCAAGCGGCGGCAGGGTCCCGTCGGCGAACGCCTCCGCCACCAGGGCGTTCGGCCGCATCGTGTTGATGCCGACCCATTGCGGCCCGCCCGGCAGGTCCGCCTCCACCAGCTCCCACGAGTAGGCGAGCTTGCGTGTCGGGCTGTGGGCCTCGGAGAGCAGGACCCGCGCGCCCGGAGCCGTGAGGCCCAGCATCGCTCCCGGATTGGCGCAGTGGGCCGTGACGATGCGCCCGTCCTCCAGCGCCATGTCGGCCAGAAAACGCTTGTAGCGACGCACGAGGCGCGCCTCGATCAGGGGCGCGGCGAAGCGCATCGGCGGATCCGGGGTCACAAACAGGTTGATGTCCGCCCCCGTCGCCCCGGAATCGGGCGGCGATGAGGCGTCCGGGCTGGTCAGTGCTGGCCGGATGCGACAGACTCCATCGGAGAGTCCCGCTCCATGGGACATTCCCGGATCGTCGCCCGGGATCGTCTGTGTTCGTCCGCGAGGCCGCCATGTTCAACCTGTTCGACATTCTCCAGGCGCAGGCGGGCGCCCAGGCTCAGGGCTCGGCGATTCCAGGGTTCGGGTTTCCGGGGGGCGGCCTGCAGAGCTTCGGGCCCCAATTCGGACTGTCGCAGGAACAGGGTCTGCGCGCCATGCAGGCCCTTCTGCCGGCCCTGACCATGGGGTTGCAGCGCAATGCGGCCCAGGACCCGATGGGCTTCGCCCAGATGTTCAACCTCGTCGGCCCTGCCGCGCCGCCGCCGCCGTCGCAGATGGACATGCTGGTCAAGCAGCTCTTCGGGTCGCCCCATCTCAGCCAGGCGGTGCTTCAGCAGGCGGCGACCGTGAGCGGGGTGGCGATGCCGGCCCTGAAGCAGATGCTGCCCGTCATGGCCGGCATGGTGGTGGCGGGCATCGTCCACGTGATGATCAATCAGGCGCCGCAGCCCGCGCCGGCGCCCCGTGCGATGCCCGATCCGTTCGGATTTTCGCCCAATGCCTGGTCGGACATGATGCAGGCCTTTCTGACGGGCGGTGGTCCGGGCGCGAGCGCTGCGCCCGCACCTCGGACGCCACTTCGTCCGGCTCCGGCACGCATTCCGACAGCTGCGACCTCAACGACGACTTCGGGGAAAACCTCCGCGAAGGCCCCGGCCGACGCAGAGGGCAAGGCTGGCGCAGATGCAGGCTTCGATCTGATGCAGCAGATGTTTCAGACCGGCCTGGAGGTGCAGCAGGAAAACGCGCGGGCCATGCAACGCCTGTTCGACACGTTCTGGCAGGCGCCGAAGAAAGCCGCCGATAATTCGCCGCCCCATGATAACGCCGTTTCCGGAGATTCCTCCAGACCCACGCCAAAAGGGGGTACGGGCCGGCGCTGAGGGCCGGTCGGCGGGATCAGGACGACGAGCTCACGAGCTTGCTGCCGATATAGGTGTACATCGCAGCGGTCTGGTCGGCCATGTAATGGATCGCCGTCACGATCGCGAGGAAGACCAGGCCCATGATCAGGCCGTACTCAATCGCCGTCGAACCGGTCGTGTTCTTGAGGAATCGTCCGACGAGAGCGGAATTGGCAGTCCGTGACCGCAGGCTGGATCGTTTGGATACCAGATCGGTCATGGTCGCATCGTGTCTTTCGTCTGGCCTAGCCGGCTGATGGGTAAAGGGTCTTTCTTGCGGAGGCCTTAAGCTGATGGGCGAGCCCGGAGGTAAATTCCGAAAAATCCTTTCGGAAGATTTTGCCGGTGGCGAAATTTTCGGCTGGCACCGGGTCTTCGGCTGGCACCGGGTCGTCGGGGCGATGCCCGCGACGGCCCGGTCCGTCCTGGGGAGGCTCGGGTCGGCGCCCGTCAGGCCTTGCCGGATTCCTTCCGCAGCGCATCGATCCGCTGCGAGGCTTCGGCCTTGTCGAGGTCCGGATCGAACGAGTCCGGCGACTTCGCCTCTTCCGACAGGGTCTTGAGATAGGAGGCCTGCGCGCCGGTCATCGGCTCGCCGCCGGTGGTCCACTGGCTCGGATCCTTGATCTGATTGGAGGTGTCCTTCGGGTCGGTCTTCGGGTTGGTGTCCGACTCGGCATGCTGGGTCTTGGCCATGGTGTGTTCCTCGAGTTCACGAAATGTTCTTGTGAACGCGGCGATCGCAGACGGGTTCCAGCGGTCTCGCGCTGCGGATCGCCGTGTCCCAGGCAAGTGTCCCAGGCAAGTGTCCCAGGTCTCGGTGCAGGGTTCCACACGCTGATGCGGTGCTGTCCGGCCGAGGCTGGTTCGGCCAACGCGGGACGCCGGCCGGAATCGCTTGACGGATCCAGCCGATGCCGTTCCCGACCAGGAGACTTGACGGGTCATCGGGGGGCTGGAACATGTCAACATCACTGACATAAATCGAGGTCGCCCCCGACGTGAGTGCCCCCGTGATGCGAGACGCCGATCCCGATGCGCCGCTGCCGACCCCCGGCTCCGGTGACGATCTGATCGAGCTCCTGTTCTTTGCCTACCGGGATTTTGTCGGTGATCCCGACCGCATCCTGGCCCAGTATGGCTTCGGGCGGGCGCACCATCGCGTGCTGCATTTCGTCGATCGCTATCCGGGTCTTACGATCGCCGAACTTCTGGATATCCTGCGCATCACCAAGCAGAGCCTCAATCGGGTGCTGAAGGATTTGATCGAGCAGGGCTACATCGCGCAGAAGACCGGCACGAACGATCGCCGCCAACGCCTTCTGTTCTGCACCGCCGCCGGTGCCGACCTCGCGGGCGATCTCATCCGGCTGCAGAGCCGCCGGGTGGCACGGGCGCTGACGGATTCCGAGCATGGCGGCGAGCGGCCGCTCTCGGCCGAAAGCTTCCTGTTCGGCATGATCGAACCCGACGCGCGCGCGGCCGTCCGGCGCCTCATGGCGCGCCGCACCCGGAGCGCCGCCTGATGGCCGCGCCCAGCCCGCGCCTGGGCAGCGAACTGCCCGACCATGCGCCGCACATCCTGGTGGTCGACGACGACCGCCGCGTGCGCGAGCTGCTGTCCCGTTTCCTCTACGAACAGGGATTTCGGGTGACGTCCGCCGGCAACGTCCCGGAGGCCCGGATCAAGGCACAGTGCTTCGTCTTCGACGCCCTGGTGCTCGACGTGATGATGCCGGGTGAGAGCGGCTTCGACTATGCCCGCGAAGTGCGCCAGACCTCGCGCGTCCCCATCCTGATGCTGACCGCCCGCTCGAACCCCAACGACCGGGTGATGGGTCTCGAGATCGGTGCCGACGACTATCTGCCCAAGCCTTTCGAGCCGCGCGAACTGATCCTGCGCCTGTCCAACATCATCAAGCGGCGCAGCGACGATGGCGGCCGGGCCCGGGGGCACGACACCGTGACCTTCGGCCCGTTCTCCTATCGCATCGACCGGGGCGAGCTGCGCCGCGAGGACGAGACCATCCGCATCACCGAGCGGGAGCGGGAAATCCTGACCATCCTGGCGCAGGCCGGTGGGGCCAACGTGGAGCGTGAGGCGCTGGCCGGGAGCGGGGGCCTCGCCGCCGAACGCAGCATCGATGTGCAGATCAACCGTCTGCGCCGGAAGACCGAGGTCGATCCGACCAATCCCTTGTTCCTGCAGACGGTGCGGGGCGTCGGTTACCGCCTCGCAATCGACTGATCCGCATGGCCGCCTCCGGCCTCCTGCAGCGCACCGCGACCCGTCTCGCCGCCCTGCCCCGCCCGGCCCGCCTGTGGCGGCTGCTCAGCCGCGCCATCGGCGACGTGCTGCCCAAGGGGCTCTATGCCCGCTCCCTGATCATCATCATCGCGCCCGTGGTGCTGCTCCAATCGGTGATCGCCTACACCTTCATGGAGCGGCACTGGCAGCTCGTGACGCGGCGTCTCTCCGCCGCCGTCACGGCCGACGTCGCCGCGCTGATCGACATCTACGAGAGCTATCCGCAGGACAAGGATTCCGAGACCCTGACCCGGATCGCCAACGACCGGCTCAACCTCGACGTCGACATCCTGAAAGGGGCCAAGCTCCCGCCGGCGGGGCCGCGCCCGTTCTTCTCGATCCTCGACGAAGCCCTCTCCGACGAGATCCGGCGCCAGATCCGCCGGCCCTACTGGATCGATACGGTGGGCCGCTCCAGCCTCATCGAGATCCGGGTGGCGATCCCCGACGGGGTGATGCGCGTCACCGCCCGGCGCAGCATGGCCTATGCCTCGAATTCGCACATCTTCCTGCTGTGGATGAGCGGATCGTCGCTGGTGCTGCTCGGCGTCGCCATCCTGTTTCTGCGCAACCAGATCAAGCCGATCCTGCGTCTCGCCGCCGTGGCCGAGAGCTTCGGCAAGGGGCGTGAGATCGAGTTCCGGCCGCGCGGCGCCCGCGAGGTCCGTCAGGCGGGCCATGCCTTCATCGAGATGAAGCGACGCATCGAGCGGGCGATGGAGCAGCGCACGACCATGCTCAACGGGGTCAGCCACGACCTGCGCACCATCATCACGCGCTTCAAGCTCTCCCTCGCGCTGGTCGAGCAGACCCCGGAGGTCGAGGATCTGCAGCGCGACGTCGATGAGATGAGCCGGATGCTGGAGGCCTATCTCGCCTTCGCGCGCGGCGATTCGGGCGAGGCGGCGGTGCCGACCGACATGCGCGCCCTGCTGGAGGACCTGCGCACCGATGTGGAGCGCCTCGGCGCCCATGTGGACGCGGTGGAAATGGACCATCACCCGGACGTGACGTCCCTCCACGTGACACTTCGGCCGGACGCGATGCGGCGCTGCCTGTTCAACCTCGCCGCCAACGCAGCCCGCTACGGCGACACCGTGCTGATCACGGGCCGGCGCGAGCACCGCGCCTTTCTGGTCTCCATCGACGATGACGGACCGGGCATTCCCGCCGATCAGCGGGAGGAGGTGTTCAAGCCCTTCGTGCGCCTCGACGACGCGCGCCAGGATGCCGGCGGGTCCGGGCTCGGCCTCTCCATCGCCCGCGACATCGCCCGCGCCCATGGCGGAGACGTCGCCCTGCACGACAGTCCGCTCGGCGGCCTGCGCGCGACCGTGCGAATTCCCGCCTGACCGGGCTTCTTCGTTCGTGCCGTAGCGTCTCGGTCCCGCAGGAGCTTGGCCAGACGATCTTGGCGCGCACTGCCCCGCGATGCTATGGGGAAGGCAGTGAACGCCACACGGTCCGGTGAACCGGGTCCGACAGAGGTTGAGAGACCCGCATGAACAGCCCGCTGACCCCCCTCCTGATTCTCCTGCTCCTGCCGATCACCGCCATCGGCGCCGTGCTGTATACGGATGCGGGCATCGAGCCGGCCCTGTTCTACGCCACTGTGAAGACCTTCGTGGTGCTGTTCATCGTCGCCGGCGGCCTCTGCTTCGCCGCAAGCCGCCTCGCGGCCCGCACCGAGGGCTGAAGCTTTTGGGTTCGCGGCAGCGAACCTCTTCGCGACACTGACGAAAACGCCCGGGCCGAGAGGTCCGGGCGTTTTCGTTCAAGGGCCATCCCGGCGTCGCTGGCTTCGCCCTACTCCGCCGCGATGCGGGGCTGGAACGGCTTCGGGTCGTTGGCCGAGGGCGTTGACGGCAGCGCGAAGGCGCCTTCCGTCGGCTCGTCCACCGCGCCGATGAAGCGGCCGAAGACACGCACGAACAGGCGCGACAGGTCGTCCACCAGGATGAAGATCGCCGGCACGAAGATCAGCGACAGGCCGGTGGAGACGATGAGGCCACCGATCACCGCGATCGCCATCGGCGCCCGGAACTCGCCACCGATGCCGAGCGCCATGGCTGAGGGCACCATGCCGGCCGCCATCGCGATGGTGGTCATCACGATCGGCCGGGCGCGCTTGCGGCCCGCATCGACGATCGCGGTGACGCGGTCGACCCCGCGTGCCATCTCCTCGACGGCGAAGTCCACCAGCATGATGGCGTTCTTGGTCACCACGCCCATCAGCATGAGGATGCCGATCACCACCGGCATCGAGATCGGCTTGTTGAAGATCAGCAGGCCCAGGATGGCGCCGCCGATGGAGAGCGGCAGCGAGAACAGGATGGTCAGCGGCTGCAGGAAGTTGCCGAACAGCAGCACGAGCACGCCGAACACCATCATCAGGCCGGCGCCCATGGCGAGGGCAAAGCCTTCGAACACCTCGCCCATCACTTCGGCGTCGCCGGTCTGCCGGATGGTCACGCCGGGCGGAAGGTCCTTCGCGGTGGGAAGGTCGAGGATCGCGGCAATGAGCGAGCCCAGGGCATCGGACCCCTCCATGTCGGCTTCCAGCGCCACCCGGATGGCGCGGTCGTAGCGGTCGATCGCGGTGGGGCCGCGCCCGAGGCTGAGATCCGCCACCGTGGAGAGCGGCACCGCCCCCCCGCCCTTCACCGGGACCTTGAGGGTTTCGAGCTGCGAGAGGTCGCCGCGCAGGCGTTCGGGCAGTTGCACGCGGATCGGCACCTGCCGGTCGATGGTGTTGAACTTGGCGAGATTCGCACCGATGTCGCCGATGGTGCCCACCCGCACGGTCTCGGCGATGAGATCGGTGGAGACGCCGAGTTCGGCCGCGACGCCGGGCTTCGGGCGGATGCGGATCTCGGTGCGGTCGAGGGGCGCCGTCGAGAGCACGTTGACGAGGTGGGGAACGCGCGCCGCCTCGCGCTGAAGCTTGGCCGCCGTATCGGCCACCACGGTCTTGTCCGGGCCGGAAACGATCAGGGTGACGTCGCGCTGGCCGCCCTCGCGCAGGGCCCAGAACCGGATGTCGGGCTCCTCGTGCAGGATCGCCCGCACGGCGGTATCGACCTGCTTCTGGGTGCGGTGGCGGGTGTTCTTCGGGGTGAGATTGATGGTGAAGGTGGCGAGCCGCACCTCCTTCTTCCCCGGCAATTGGCGGCCGCCGTCGATGAAGACGCTGCGTACCTCCGGCAGGGCGCGGATGCGTTCCACCAGGCTGTCGGTGACCCGCGTGGTGTCGGCGAGGCGCGCGCCGGGCGGCAACTCGACCACGAAGATGGTGCGGGCCGCGTCCTCCGCCGGCAGGAAGCCCGCCGGCAGCAGCCCGGTCGACAGGATCGACCCGGCAAAGCAGGCCAAACCGAGCACCAGTGTGATGAACTTGTGGCGCACCGACCAGGCGACCACGCGGGTGTAGCCGCGCATGACGGGCCCGTCCCGCGTCAGGTCGGGGCCGTGGTCGCGCAGGAAATACGCGGCGAGCAGAGGCGTGATCAGGCGCGCCACTAGGAGCGACATGAACACCGCCGCCGCGATGGTGAGGCCGAACTGCTTGAAATACTGTCCGGCGATGCCGCTCATGAACGAGACGGGCGCGAAGATCGCCATGATCGTCGCCGTGATGGCGATGACGGCGAGCCCGATCTCGTCGGCGGCTTCCAGGGCGGCGCGGTAGGGCGACTTGCCCATGCGCATGTGCCGGACGATGTTCTCGATCTCCACGATGGCATCGTCGACGAGGATGCCGGTCACCAGCGTGATGGCGAGCAGGCTGACGGCGTTCAGGGAGAAACCGAGGGTACTCATCACCCAGAAGGTCGGCAGCACCGAGAGCGGGAGCGCGATCGAGGCGATCAGGGTCGCGCGCCAGTCGCGCAGGAACAGGAACACCACGATCACCGCCAGGGCGGCGCCCTCAACGAGGCTCAGCATCGCCGAGTGGTAATTGCCCACCGTGTTGATGACGGAGGTGTCGATCAGGTCGAAGCGCACGCCCGGGTAGCGGCTCCCTAGTTCCGCGATGCGCTTGGCCACGCCGACCGCGACCTCGGCGTCGCTGGCGCCGGTGGAGCGCGAGATCGCGAAGGCGACGACCGGCTCGCCGTTGAAGCGGGCGAAGGTGCGGGGCTCCTCCGAGCCGTCGACCAGGGTGGCGAGTTCGTCGAGGCGCACCTTGCGGCCGCCCGGCACGATGATCGAGGTCTCCGCCAGGGTGTCGAGGCTGGCGGCACCCGCCAGGGTCCGGATCGACTGCTCCTGGCCACCGAGTTCGCCACGCCCGCCGGCCATGTCGGCGGCGGTGAGGCGCAGTTGCCGATTGACGTCGGCCGCCGTGATGCCGAGGGCCAGCAGGCGGTCGGGCTTCAGGGTCACGCGGACCTCGCGGGCGACGCCGCCGAGGCGCTCGACGCCGCCGACGCCCTTCACGCTCTGGACTTGCCTGGCGATGACGTCGTCGATGAGCCAGGACAGGTCCTCCGGGGTCATCGCGGGCGCCGAGGCGCCGTAGATCATGATGGGAAGGCCCGCGATCTCGACGCGGTTGATGATCGGCTCCTCGATGGTGCGGGGCAGGTTCACCCGGACCTTCGAGAGGGCGTCCTTGACGTCGTTGACCGCCCGGTCGCTGTTCACCTCCAGGCGGAACTCGATGGTGGTGCTGGAGACGCCTTCCGAGATCGTCGAGATGACGTGCTTGACGCCCTTCACCCCCGCCACCGCGTCCTCGACCACCTTGGTGACCTGGGTCTGCAGCTCGGACGGGGCCGCCCCCGATTGCAGGACCTGGACCGACACGATCGGGATGTCGATGTTGGGGAAGCGCGTGATCGGCAGGGCGCGGAAGCTGACCAGCCCGAGGACGACCAGCACCAGGAAGAGGACGAGCGAGGGGATCGGTTTGCGGATCGCCCAGGCCGAGATGTTCAACCGCATGGGATGGTCCGATCAGCGGGGAGCGGCATCGGCCGCCTTCAGGGGCGGGACGACGGCCCGGACGCGATCCCCGTCGCGCAGGAAGCTGCTGGCGCGGGCCACTACCGCCTCGTCCGCCTGCACGCCGGAGCGGATCTCCATGAAGCCCTCTGCCGCGAGGCCCGGAACGATGCGGCGCGCTTCGACGTGGTCTTTCGCCACCACGAAGACGCTCGCGGCACCATCGGCGGCGTAGAGCACGGCGGAGAGCGGCACCGCGACGCCGGTTCGGCGGGCGACCTCGACCTTGCCGCGCGCGAAGGCGCCGATGCGCAGGGTGGGGTCGGGATCGAGGCTGATGCGGACGCGGCCGAGGCGGGTGGCGCGGTCGATCTCCGGATCGATGCGGCGGACGCGGCCCCGCAGGGTCCGGCCCTCGTCCCAATCGAGCTGGACCGGGTCGCCCACATGCAGGCGCGGCATCCAGACCTCGGGAATCTCTCCCTCAAGCTCGATCTCGCCGCGGGCGATCAGCCGGAACATCGGCTCACCGGCCGCCGTGGCGGTGGCACCGACCCGCGCGGTGCGCCGGCTGACGATCCCCGCCTCGGGGGCCCGGATCTCGGTGCGGGCGCGGCGCAGGGCGATCTCGGCGCCCTGCGCCCGCGCGGTTTCGAGATCGGCCTGGGCGAGCTGAAGGCCGCCGCGGGCGGCGGCGAGACGGCCCTCGTTGCCCTGTGCGGTCGAGATGCGCTGTTCCAAGGTCACGGCGGTGGCGTTGCCGGTGCGGACGAGGCTGCGGGTGCGCTCGAGCGCCAGGTTCGCCTCCACCTGCGCGGCCTCGGCCTGAACGATCTGGCTGCGGGCCTGGATGATCGCGGCCTGCGCCTTGGCCAGGGTGGCGACATTGGCGGCTTCCTGGGTCACGATCATCTCGAGGGAGAGGCGGGCCAGGGGCTGGCCGCGCGCGACCTGCGCGCCCTCCTCCACCAGCAATTCGGTGATGCGGGTGCCCTCGATCTCCGGAGCCACCAGGATTTCGTCGCGGGGCACCAGGGTTCCGGTGACCACCGCACGCTCGATCACCGCGCGCTCCACGGCTGCGACCACCGTGACGGCCGGCGCCACCGCGGCGGGCTCCGGCACGGAGGCGGGCTCGGCGGCCCAGGCCCTGCCACCTGTCGCGAACGCGCCAGCCATGAGGGAAGCGGCGAGAGCGATGGCGAAGCGGGATCCGGGACCGCACATCGGGGAGCGAAGGGGCTGCATGACTCGCTCGGCGACGACGGGAGGCCGATGTCTGGTGCAGGAGGCCGGCGTTTTCATGGCGTATCCCCGGGCACGGCCGATCGCGGCACCGACGAGCGGTCGGGGAGCAAGAAACCCTGCAACTTTTCGCCACGCATCACGTTGAGAGAGGGATAGACCTTTCCTTCGCGAGGGTTAACCAATCATGAGCATCTTCGAGGTCCGTCAGCAGACCAATGGCGCCGTTCTCTGGACCGGCAGTGCTCTCGACGCGAGTTCTGCCCTGGACGCGATGGCGCGCGAGGCCGGGTATTCCGACTACACGGCTCTGCCGGAGACGATCCGCTCGGCCTGCCCGGTGGCCCGCGCCATCGACTGATTCGCCGCCGGATGACCGTTCCAAGCCCGGTCGTCTCCAAGCCCGGTCGACCATCAGCGAAACGCCCTCCCGTCCGATCGGACAGGAGGGCGTTTCGCGTTGGACAAGCAGGATCGGGACGTCGTCCCTCAGTGGTTGGCCTGGGCGGCGGCGAGGTCGGCGCGCACCATCTCGTCGACGAGGTCCGGGAAGGTGACGGTGTGGGTCCAGCCGAGCTTCTCGCGGGCCTTGGTGGGGTCGCCCAAAAGCTGGTCGACCTCCGTCGGCCGAAAATACACCGGATCGATCTTGACCAGCACCTGACCGGTCTTGGCGTCGAGGCCCTGCTCGTCAACGCCTTCCCCGCTCCAGACCAGCGTCCGGCCGACCACCGCGAAGGAGCGCTCGACGAATTCGCGCACCGAGTGCATCTCGCCGGTGGCCAGCACGTAATCGTCCGGCACCTCCTGCTGGAGGATGCGCCACATGCCCGCGACGTAGTCGCGGGCATGGCCCCAGTCGCGCATGGCATCGAGGTTGCCGAGATACAGCGTCGGCTGACGGCCGACCTCGATCGCCGCGACCGCGCGGGTGATCTTGCGGGTGACGAAGGTCTCGCCGCGCGTCGGGCTCTCGTGATTGAACAGGATGCCGTTCGAGGCGTGCATGCCGTAGGCCTCGCGGTAGTTCACCGCGATCCAGTAGGCGTAGAGCTTGGCCACCGCGTAGGGGCTGCGCGGATAGAACGGGGTCGTCTCGCGCTGGGGCACCTCCTGGACCTTGCCGTAGAGTTCGGACGTCGAGGCCTGATAGAAGCGCGTCTTCTCGCTCAGGCCCAGGATGCGGATCGCCTCCAGCAGGCGCAGGGTGCCGATGGCATCGGAATTGGCGGTGTATTCCGGGGTCTCGAAGCTGACCTGGACGTGGCTCTGGGCACCGAGGTTGTAGACCTCGTCCGGCAGGGTTTCCTGCATGATGCGGATCAGGTTGGTGGCGTCGGTCAGCTCGCCGTAATGCATGTGGAAGTCGGTCCGCGCGAAGCGGGGATCGTCGTAGAGATGGTCCACGCGTCCGGTGTTGAAGGACGACGAGCGGCGCTTGATGCCGTGGACGATGTAGCCCTTCGCGAGGAGCAGGGCGGCGAGATAGCCGCCATCCTGTCCTGTGACGCCCGTGATCAAAGCTGTTTTCTGCGTCGTGGACATGCGTCGCTCCTTAGGGCGTCGGGAGGGGAGTGAGGGGCGTGGAGCGGCCGGGCCGGGCGGGGCTCGCCGGGGGCGCCCCCGGGACCGGCCGGGTCAGGCCTCGGGGTGATGGTGGCGGAACCACGCATAAGCCTCCGCGATCCCGTCGCGCAGGCCGATCCGCGGCCGCCAGCCGAGGGCCTCGAGGCGGGAGGTGTCGAGGCGCTTGCGCGGGGTGCCGTCGGGCTTGGTGGTGTCGAAGTCCAGTTGCCCCTGCCAGTCGAGGACGTCCGCGATGGTCTCGGCCAGCGCCCGAATGGTGACTTCCTGGCCCGAGCCGACATTGACCGGACCGTCGCCCGAATACGACCGCATCAGGAAGATGCAGGCATCGGCCAGATCGTCGACGTGGAGGAACTCGCGGAACGGGGTTCCGGTGCCCCAGAGCGTGATGCGGTCGCGGGCGTCGCGCCGGGCCTCGTGTACCTTGCGCAGGAGGGCGGGCAGGACGTGGCTGCCCTGGGGATCGTAATTGTCGCCCGGCCCGTACAGGTTGGTCGGCATGGCCGAGATGAAGTCGGCCCCGTGCTGGCGGCGATAGGCCTGGCACAGCTTCAACCCGGCGATCTTGGCGATGGCGTACCATTCGTTGGTCGGCTCGAGGGGCCCGGTGAGGAGCGCGTCCTCGGTCATCGGCTGGGCCGCCATCTTCGGATAGATGCAGGAGGAGCCGAGGAAGAGCAGCTTCTCGACGCCGACCGCATGGGCGCTCTGGATCAGGTTGGCCTCGATCATGAGGTTGTCGTAGAGGAAGTCGGCCGGATAGGTGTCGTTGGCCACGATCCCGCCGACCTTGGCGGCGGCCAGGATCAGGGCCTGCGGCCGCTCCGCCGCCATCCAGGCCTCGACCTCGGCCTGGCGCCGCAGATCGACATTGTCCCGCCCAAGGGTCAGGATGGTGCAGTTCTCCGAGGCGAGCCGGCGCACCAGCGCCGCACCCACCATGCCCCGATGCCCCGCAACCAGGACGCGCTTGCCGGTGAGATCGTAGGACCCGGACCGTTCGGTGGATGACGTCATCGGATGGCCGGATCCTTGAGCCCGGTATCCGGCCGGGCGTTCGCCCGCGCCTCCCGGCTTCCTGCAGATCGGACCGCGATAGCAGAGACGGGGCGCTTCGGAAATCGGGCCCCTGGACGGTGGTTCAGGTCGGCACACGGCACGCGGGCGCAAGGCCCGCAGGAGGAAGGCCCGTAAGAGGAAGGCTCCCAGGAGGAAGGCACGGCTGCGACTGGCTGTTGCGAGCGGCCCCGCCCGGCCGCACGAGGCCCTTCAGGGCAGCCCGACCGTTTCGAGCGACAGGTACCGTGGATTGAAGCCGCTGAGGGTGACCAGTCGTGGCACGTTCCGGATCGTCAGGAGACGGGACCGCAGCTCGATGAGGCCCTGGCGCTTCAGGTCCTGGAGCGTGCGATTGACGTGAACGGTGGAGAGTCCGGTCGTCTCGGCCAGATCAAGCTGCGACACCGGCAGATCGTAGCTGTCGCCGCGCGTCAGCCCGATCGCCCGCAAGCGCAGGAGCAGTTCCAGGAACAGGTGGGCGATGCGCTCGATCGCGGAGCGGGACCCGACATTGACCAGCCACTCGCGCGCGGTCGCGTCGTCGACCAGCGTCGCCCGACGCATCGCCCGGATCAGCGACGGCTGATTCACGATGAGGTCCTGGAGGGTATCGAGTTCGATCCGGGCCACGCGGCAGCTGGAGAGGGTGCTGATCGCATGATCCCGGCGCGTCAGCAGGCCGACATCGACGTCGCAGAAATCACCCGGCACCAGATAGGCGAGGATCTGACGCGCACCGCTGCTTCGGACCTTGTAGCGGCAGGCCATGCCCTCGAGGAAGACGAAGAGGCAGTTCGGAATTTCGCCTTCGTGGGCGAGATCCGTCCGCGGGGCGACCAGGCTGGCCTCGGCGGCGAGACGGGTCAGCAGGTCCCGTTCGGGCTCCGCAAGAGGTCCGAAGCGCTCGAGTTTATGGATGAGCGGTCGAACCGCGCGGCTTTCCACTTCGGAGCCGGCGTCGAGGACCAATCCCGTCCTGCGTGATGCCGGCCTCATCGACCCGCACGCAACGCATGCGAGGAAGCAAGGTGATGGATGCTCACGCTCCACTTCGCATGACCTGTCACTATTGCTTGATCCTCGGCCCGTTCATCCTGCCCATGGGCCGACTAGCGCGTCCTATCGCCGAGAGCCGGGCAAGGAGAGGCGACGCTCAGCGCATCGTTCCCTTGCATCGGCAGGCGCAAGCGTCTTCCAGCATCGACCAAGCCAGGGATTTCCCACGAATTTGCCCCAGCTTCCTGGCTTATAAATCCGAATTTGCTGGGTTGAACACCGGTCTTCGGCTTCGGTGTGGTGCCCGACACTTGGCGAATGTCGACTACCCGACAGACGTCTTTGCGGGCTTGCCTTTGTCTCGCATCGTACAGATAGTCGGGGATCGCTTGTATATATTCCTGTGTATGGGTTCACGAGAGACTATTTGTGCTCTTGCCCCAAGGGACAAGGCCGTGTCGCTGCTAGAGCAATCTGCCGTTCGTAACCGTTTGCTCAAACGTCTCGCGCCAAGCGATTTCGCGTTGCTTCAGCCGCATCTGCGCTCGCTTCCGACGGAGTTGCGCCAGGGGTTGATCCAGCCGCATCAGCCGATCCGGGACCTCTTCTTCCCGGAGGCGGGCTATGCTTCGATCACCACGTCGGGGAACAGCAAGGTCGAGGTCGGCATCATCGGGCCCGAGGGTGTGGTGGGAGCCGCGCCGGTGCTGCTCGGCAGCGACCGCACGCCCTACGATCACTTCGTGCAGAATGCCGGCGAGATGATCGCCATCGGGGCCGCGGAGCTGACCTCGGCCACCGAGCGCAGCATGACCCTGCGCAAGCTGCTGCTGCGCTTCGTCCAGACGCTGCTGGTTCAGACGGCGCAGACGGCCTTCGCCAATGCCAGCTACAACATCGAGGTCCGGCTCGCCCGCTGGCTCCTGATGTGCCACGACCGGGTCATCGGCGACGAGCTCACCGTGACCCATGACTTCCTGTCATTCATGCTTGGCGTCCAGCGCACGACGGTGACGCTGGCGCTGCAGATGCTCGAGGGCAACCGCCTGATCAAGGCCCGCCGCGGCCGCATCGAGGTGCTCGACCGGGCCGGTCTGCTGGCGGTCGCGGGCGACAGCTACGGCGTGCCCGAGGCCGAATACATCCGGCTGATCGACGAAGCCTGATCTCGACGGGCCAGCCGGCAGGGCCGGCACCCACCAGTCACCACCACCACGCTGTCGTGCTCCCGGACGTCGATGAGCTCGGCGCTTTCGGCAGTGAACACGTGCCGCGTGCGCCGGTTGACCGACTACGCATCATGCGTTCCTCCCCAGACTTGGCCCGCCCGGCTTCGGCCGCGGCGGGCTTTTTGCGGCTTTGTTCCATGAGGAAACTAAATAATCTTCGCTGTATCCAATGAGTTTGGCACGGAATGGTACGGAAACGTGCCGTAGATCTACGAAAGTCTTCCCATTAACCTGTGTTGATGCGAGTGTGTTCCTGGTTTTGCACACTCTCGGCAACTGAAGGGAACCGGCCAGTTGCTGGCCTTTATCGTTCCCAGTTGCCCGAGAAGAGACTGGATGACAGCGCAATCCGCATCCGATGTACCGACTCGCTTGACCTCGAATGAGGCGCCGCAGATCGCGCCGTCGATCCGACGATCCCTCGGCCAGCATCTGCGCGAGACCTACGCCTCTCTGGAGGACGAGCAGCCCGACCGGTTCGACGTCCTCCTCGCCCGCCTCGAGGCGGTGCTGGCGGCCCGGGGCGAGTCGCTCACCGCGGAGGTGCGTCAGGGTCTGCAGGATCACGCGGCGGGGCTGCGCAAATACGCCCTTTCCCTGACCCGTGACGCCGCGCGCGCCGACGATCTGGTGCAGGACACGATGCTGCGGGCCTGGATGTACCGCGAGAGCTTCACGCCCGGCACCAACGTCTGCGGCTGGCTCACCATCATCATGCGCAACACGTTCTATTCAGGCCAGCGCAAGCGGGTCCACGAGGTCGAGGATGGCGACGGCAGTTACGCCGCCCAGCTGGTCACTCTGCCGGCGCAGGGTGGAATCCTCGACCTGGAGGATGTCAACGCCGCCATCGGGCGCCTGTCGAGCACCCTGCGGCAGGCGCTGACCCTGGTGGCCATCGATAATATGACCTACGACGAGGCCGCCGCCGTGATGGGCTGCAAGATCGGCACGGTGAAGAGCCGGGTCTGGCGTGCCCGCGAAAGCCTCGCGGCCCTGGTGGGCTATTCCGCCAACGAGATCGGTCCCGACCGCCTGGCCAATTCGGTGCTGAGCGACGTCAGCCTGCGGCCCCGGGTCTGAGGCCCGCGTCCGAACCCTGCGGCCGAACCCCACCTGTCGCGACGGACGTAGTCGGATGCCGGCCTTCCGAACGGGATCGGCCGGCCCGCCCGGTCGACCCTACAGCAGCGTTCCGCGCAGGATCAGCATCGCCACCGAGAAGTAGATGACGAGCCCGGTCACATCGACCAGCGTGGCCACGAAGGGCGCCGAGGCGGTGGCGGGATCGAAACCGAGTCGCTGAAGCAGGAACGGCAGCATTGAGCCGGTGAGCGAGCCGAAGGTGACGATGCCGACGAGCGCCGCTCCGACCGTGGCGGCCACCAGCATCCAGTGCTCGCCGTAATCGTACAATCCGATCTTCTGCCACATCACGATACGGATGATGCCGATCGCCCCGAGGATCATGCCGAGCACGAGGCCGGTGGGCAGTTCGCGCAGGGCCACCCGCCACCAGTCGCGCAGGCGCACCTCGTGCAGCGCCAGGGCACGGATGAGCAGCGACGTCGCCTGGCTGCCGGAATTGCCGCCCGAACTCATGATCAGGGGGATGAACAAGGTCAGCACGATGGCCTTTTCGAGCTCGCCCTCGAAGCCCTGCATTGCCGTGGCGGTCATCATCTCGCCGAGGAACAGGGCGCAGAGCCACCCGGCCCGCTTCCGGATCATCGTGCCGAAGCCGATATCCATGTAGGGCTCGGGCAGTGCCTCCATGCCGCCGAAGCGCTGCACGTCCTGGGTCTGCTTCTCCACCATGGCGTCGATCATGTCGTCGACCGTGACGATGCCGATGACGTGGCCGACCGCGTCGATCACCGGCAGGGCCAGGAGGTCGTATTTCGAGATCAGGCGGGCGGCCTCCTCGCGGCTGGCCGTCGGCGACACCGCCAGCGGGCGCCGGTTCGGCGCCACCGAGAGCACGTTGTCGCCCGGATCGCCCGAGATCAGCCGGCGCAGGGGTACGGCCTTGGTCAGGGCGCGGGTGCGCGGATCGAGGACGAAGATCGCGTAGATGGTCTCGCGCGTCTTCTCGACGTGCCGGACGTGGTCGAGAGTCTGCTGCACGGTCCAGTTGCCCGGCACGGCGACGAATTCGGTCGTCATCAGCGAGCCGACCGTCTCCTCGCCATAGGCGCTCAGATGGTCGACGGCGCCGCGGGTCTCCGCGTCGAGCCGGGCGCGCAGGTCCGAGCGTCCGGGCTCCTCGATCTCCCGGAACAGGTCGGTGATCCGGTCCGCCGACATTCCCGACAGGTAGGAGGCGACGCGGTCGCGTGGCAGCATCTCGATGATGTCGGCCGCGCAATCGAGTTCCGGCTGGTCGAGCACCTCGATCGCCCGCTCCAGCGGCAGGCCCAGCAGGATGGCGGCGGCGACCTCGGGAGCTTCCTCGTTCAGGGCCTCGACGATGTCGGGCGCACGCTCGTCGGAGAGGCGGGCGGCGAGGACCGCCGGGTCGATGCCGGCCGGGAAGGGGGCGATCTCGTTCATGGGCTCACCTCGCAGGGGCGCGCGATCCGGCCGTGAACGGCCGTCCGCATCGGGCACCCGCGCCCGGTCAGCGGGGCGTCAGGCGCGAGGGGCGGAGGCGGCCGGGCACGGCGCGGGCGATCGGTCGGGACTGTCGCTGGGCATTGGATTCGTCGAGAGGGAGCCGAGGGGCGCGCCGCACGTTGTGAAACACCAGGGAATCACGCGCGGAACCGCTCGGCGGCGCGTGAGTGCGCCTCCCCTCCCCGGGGCGTCAAGCCGAATCCGACCGGGCCGGGATCTTTCCCCCGGCGGAGCGGGTCGGATCCCGCGCCGTCGCCACCGCGCGATCTCCGAGGCGGATCGCACGCGAGACACGCGCGGGTTCCAATCCAGCACCATATCGCCGGTTCGAGCCTCGGACGGCGTAGAGTTTCCACTGAAACCCAGGGTTGGACCCGCGATATCCGCCAACCCTATGAGAAATATAAGTGTAGCGTCCACTTGTATTGTGCCCAACCCAACGGCATATCAAGGGCGTCGAGCACGAAGGAGTTATCCCATGAAGTGGTCCGCCCCCATCGTTTCCGAGATCTGCGTCGGCATGGAAGTCACCAGCTACGAGTCCGCCGAGATCGATCCCTTCAACTAAGGCCCGGCCTGAGTTCGAAGACGCGTCGAACCTGTCGGGTTCGGCTCTTTCCAACCATAACCAACCAGGAGTGACGTCATGAAGTGGTCCGCCCCCATCGTTTCCGAGATCTGCGTCGGCATGGAAGTCACCAGCTACGAGTCCGCCGAGATCGATCCCTTCAACTAAGGGAGATCGCGTGCCCCGTTCGCGGGGCCTGCCGATCCGAGGGGGTGCTATCCGAAAGGGTAGCGCCCCTTTCGTTTGCGCCGTCCTCCTGCGGGGTGCCCTCCGCCCCGGTCGGCGCCCGCAGCATCTCCGCCAGGAAGTCGATGAGGACCCGGATGCGGGCCGGCATCGCGGCGCCGCCGACGAAGACCGCGTGAATGGCCTCTCGGTCCTGCGGATTGTAGGGCTCCAGCAACGGCACCAGGCGACCGCTCGCAAGATCGTCGACGATATGGAAATGGCCGACGCGGGTGATGCCGATCCCGTCGAGGGTGAGTTGCACCAGCGTCTCGCCGTTATTCGCGGTCATGTTGCCGCCGACCGCCAACAGGTAATCGCGCCCCGCCTCGCGGAACGGCCAGCCGGGCTCGGCGCGGCGGAAATTGAAATCCAGGCAATTGTGCCGTGCGAGATCGGCCGGAACGACCGGCACCCCGGCACGCGCCAGATAGGCGGGCGAGGCCACGATCGTGCGGCCCGTCTCGCCCAGCCGTCGCGCCGTGAGCGGGCTGTCGGGCAGGGTTCCGAAGCGGATCGCCACGTCGGCCCGTCCGTCGAGGATGTCGGCGATCTGGTCGCTGAGATCGATGTCGACGGAGATCCCGGGATAGCGCCTCACGAACTCCGCCAGTAGCGGCACGATCACCAGCCGGCCATGGGCCGAGGCGGTGCTGATCCGCACCCGGCCGCGGGGCGAGGCCTGATCGGCGATGGCGCTCTCGCTCTCCTGGATGTCGGCGAGGATGCGCCGCGCCGCCCGGGCATAGCTCTCGCCCTCGGCGGTGAGGCGCAGGGTACGGGTGGTCCGCACGATCAGCCGGACGCCGAGGCGGGTTTCGAGGCGCGCCACGATGCGGCTGACGGCCGAGGCGGTCAGTCCCAGCGTGCGGGCGGCGGCGGACAGGCTGCCGTCTCGCGCCACCGCGAGGAACGTCGCCATCTCCCCCGTACGATCGATTTTGTCGCGCTGCATTCGTGCTCCTGACGCACAGATGTCGATCCGGAAACGGGACTACCGCCCTGTCCCGGATGGTATCATGTGCATGTCCGGAACAACTGCTCAAAAACCCCGTGCCGGGACGTCATGCCATGACCCTCCATCCATCCCTGCTGGCCCTGGCCATCGGTGCCTTCGGCATCGGCGTCACAGAGTTCACCCCGATGGGTATGCTGCCGCTGATCGCGAGCGATCTCGGGGTCTCGATCCCGACGGCGGGGCTGCTGGTCAGCGCCTATGCGCTCGGCGTCCTGATCGGGGCACCGCTGATGACCCTGGGCTTCGCCCGGATGCCGCGACGCGCCCTTCTGGTCGGCCTCATGGGGATCTTCACCCTGGGCAACCTGCTCTCGGCGCTCGCCGACAGCTACACGATGCTGCTCGGCGCCCGGATCGTCACCTCGTTCAATCATGGAGCCTTCTTCGGCATCGGCTCGGTGGTGGCGGCCGGCCTCGTGCCGCCCGAGCGTCGCGCGGCCGCCGTCGCGGCGATGTTCTCAGGCCTGACCATCGCGACCATCGGGGGCGTGCCGCTCGCCGCCTGGGTCGGCGAGGCACTGGGCTGGCGCGCGGCCTTCTGGGGCATCGCCGGCATCGGCGTGATCGCGATGGTGTCGCTGCGGCTGGCCCTGCCGCCGCTGCCCGTCGCGGACGCGCCCGACATGGGTTCGGAACTGCGCGTCGTCGCCCGCGCCCCGGTCCTCGCCGCCCTGGCCCTCACGGTGCTGGGGTCGAGCGCGATGTTCACGGTCTTCACCTACATCGTCCCGATCCTGCGCATCGAGGCGGGGGCGGGTGCCGCCTTCGTCAGCGCCATGCTGGTGATCTACGGCGTCGGACTGACGGTCGGGAACTGGGCCGGCGGCCGTCTGGCCGACCGCTCTGTGGACGGCACCATCATGGCGTCGCTGCTGGCGCTGATTGTCCTGCTCCTGCTGTTCGCGCCCGGCATGACCTCGCGGCTGAGCGCGGCGCCGCTGATCTTCCTGTGGGGCATCGCGAGCTTCGCCCTGGTGCCGCCCCTGCAGATGCGGGTGATGGCCGAGGCGGATCGCGCCCCCAACCTCGCCTCGGCGCTGAACATCGGCGCCTTCAATCTCGGCAACGCGATCGGTGCGGCCCTCGGCGGCGGCGTGATCGATCTCGGCTGGGGCTATCCGGCGGTCTCGGTCGCGGGAGCCGCGATGGCGGCGCTCGGCCTCGCGCTGATCGTCGTCCTGCGGCGCGGCCGGCGCATCGCCGTGGCGACGGCCTGCCCGTGAAGCCGGCCTGCCGACGCACGCCTCAGAGGCCGAGCCCGAGCTGTCGCGGCTCCGGAGCCGGTCCGTGCTCCAGGGCCGAGAGCGAGACGCCGAGCAGGCGGACGCTGCGCCGGAGCGGAAACAGGTCGCGCAGGAGCACCCGCACGATCTCTTCCAACGAGGCGCGGTCGGCGACGAAGCCCGCCAGCGAGCGGGCGCGGGTGATCTGCTCGAAATCCGCGAACTTCACCTTCAGGGTCACGGTACGGGCGCGGACCTCCTTGGCGGCGGCCGCCCCCCAGACCTTATCGAGCAGGGGGACGAGGCGGCCCGCGAGCACGTCGTAATCCGCCGAATCCTCCGAAAAGGTGTTCTCCGCCCCGATCGATTTGCGCACCCGGTTCACCCGCACGGGCCGTTCGTCGATCCCGCGCGAGACGCCGTAGTAATAGGGGGCGGCGGCGCCGAACCGCGTCGTCAGGGCGTCGAGGCTCAGGGCGCGGAGGTCTCGCCCGGTCAGGATGCCGAGCGCCTTCATGCGCGCCTCGGTGACGGGGCCGATCCCGTGGAAGCGCCCGATGGCCAGGTCCTCGACGAAGCCGGGCCCCATCGCGGGGGTGATGACGAAGAGGGCGTCGGGCTTGCGGAAGTCGGACGCCACCTTGGCCAGGAACTTGTTGTAGGAGACGCCCGCCGAGGCCACGAGCCCGGTCTGGGCGCGGATCGAGGCCCGGATCGCGCGAGCCACCGCGGTGGCGGTGGGCAGCCCCTGCCGGTTTCGCGTCACGTCGAGATAGGCCTCGTCGAGGGCGACCGGCTCGATCAGGTCGGTATGCTCGGCAAAGACCGTCCGGATCTGCTCCGAGATCCCGCGGTAGACCTCGAAGCGCGGCTTGACGAAGACGAGGTCGGGACAGAGCCGGCGCGCCGTCACCGAGGGCATGGCCGAGCGTACCCCGAAGGCCCGCGCCTCGTAGCTCGCCGCCGCCACCACGCCGCGCTCGCGCGATCCCCCCACCGCCACCGGGCGTCCTCGCAGGGCGGGATCGTCACGCTGTTCCACGGAGGCGTAGAACGCGTCCATGTCGATGTGGATGATCTTGCGGATCGCGTCCGCCTCGCCCGGGTCCATCGCGGACGCCCCTCCCGATCGTTTCGCCCGTGTTCGTGGTCTGTTCGCAGAATCCCGGTCTCGGCGCGGGAATCAAGCCCGGTGGCGTTCCGATCCACGGCGTAACCGACGCAGCGTGTGCGGGGGGCTCGCCGCCGGCCGAGGGCTGCCGCATAAGGGCGGCCAGGACAGCCGAAGCGCCGGCTTCGCGATTCGCCCGAGGACAGGTTCTTGAACATCACCCAGATCACCCACCACGACCTCGACGGCTACGGTGCCTCGACCGTCGCGGGCCAGTTCGTCGACGTCGCCCGCATCGTCCACGTGCCGCGCTATTCCGATGTCGGCCCCGTGGTCGAGACCGAGCTGAAGCGCCTCGGCAAGGTGGCGGTGCCGGAGATGATCCTGATGACCGACCTCGGCCTCGAGGCGGTGGCCGTCACCTTCATCCGCAACTTCGCCGCCCTCAACCGTCGCCGCGAGCCGGAGGCCCGCCACAAGCTGATCGTGCTCGACCACCACGCCTCGTCGGTCGACCAGATGCGGGCGCAGAATCTCGCGCCGGAGGCCGATGCCGAGGTGCCGGGCCTGCTGCGCTTCGATCTCGAAGACCCCGACGTCGTCGTGCTGATCGACGAGACCCGCTGCGCCACCCGCATGGCCTACGAGCACCGGGCGCTCTACGCGGCCCGCGAGACCGGCGAGGACCCGATCCTCGGCGCGCTGGTGACGGCGGTCGATGCCGTCGATCTCTGGCGCAAGGACCGTCCCGAGTTCCGCATCGGCCTCAGCCTCGACGAGGTGTTCTGGGACAACGTCTCGAACCTGGTGCCGATCGGCCATCCCTGGCACGACCGCTTCGTCGGCGACCTCCTCCTCGGGGTGGCGCGCCTCCTCGGCGACGGCGCCACCCCGGCCGTCATCGAGGGGCAGGTGCCCGCCCTGCGCAAGGCCATCCTCGACGCCTATCTGGCCGATGCGCCCGACGACGACCGCAGCCTCACCACCCGCATGCGAATCGCCCGGGTGCTGGCCCGTTCGGACCTGTTCCACCCCCTGTCGGACGGCACGCTGATGTCCTTCGGGCTCGATTCCGGCACCTTCCAGCGCGTCTCCGACCTCATCATGGAGAGCGGCCGGGCCAAGCGCGTCCTCAACGTGCAGCGGGCGGGCACCATGTCGTTCCGCTCGAACAACGAGACCGCCCTCGACGGCGCCCGGCGCTTCCGCGGCGGCGGCCACAAGGATGCGGCCGGTGGCAAGCTGACCAGCGGCTCGGCCTTCTCCCTGGCGGACGCCATCGCGCAGGTCGAACCGGTGCTCAATCCGCCGGCTGCCGATCCCGCGCTCAGCCCCTTCGCGGCCTTGAAGAACTGGAAGGGCTGAGTCGGCGGGACACGCGCCTCGGGCGATTTCTGTCCGGGCGACATCTGCCGGAGCGACTTCGGTCCGGGCGACTTCAGTCCGGGCGACTTCGGTCTGAGCAATCGATGTCTGAGCGACTCGGGGTCGCGCCCTGGACCGCGGCGGTGCCCCCGCCGGTTCTCCTCGCGGCAGGCGAGGAAAACCCGATGGGAAGCGAGAACCCGATGGGAAGTGAGAACCCGATGGGGAGACCGACCGACGCGCGCGACCGTCCCACCCCGCTCGGCCAGCCCCATCCGCGCGTCGAGGGCGCCGCCAAGGTCACCGGGGTCGCGCTCTACGCCTCCGACACGCGGTTGCCGCGCCTCGCCCACGCGGCCCTGGTCACCAGCACCATCCCGCGCGGGCGGATCACCGGCTTCGATCTGGCCGCCGCCGAGGCGGTCCCGGGCTGCCTGCGCATCTTCACCCACCGGGATTTCGCCGGCGCGATCCGCCCGGTGAAGCACCTGATGGCGGGCGGCCACGCCAATAGCGGGCATCGGCCGCTGGACTCGGATGCAGTCGCGTATGCGGGCCAGATCGTCGCCCTGGTGGTGGCGGACACCGTCGAGGCCGCCCGCGAGGCGGCCGCCCGCGCGGTCGTGCATTATCGACGCGACGATTTCGCCGACGGCTTCGATGCACCGGGCTCCGAGACGGTGCGGCTCGCGGATCTCAAGCCGAAGCACCACGACCCGCGCCGCGGCGACGCCGACTCGGCCCTGGCGGCGGCCGAGGTCACGGTCGCCGCGCGCTACGAGACGCCGATCCAGCACCACAACCCGATCGAGCTGTTCACCACCACCTGCGCCTGGGACGGCCCGCGCCTCACCGTCTACGAACCCTCGCGCTACATCGGCGCGGTCCGGCACGGGCTCGCCGCCCAGCTCGGCCTCGACCCCGCCGACATCCGCGTGGTGGCGGGACTGATCGGCGGGCATTTCGGCGCGAAGTTCGGCCTGGCCCAATACACCGCGCCGGTCGCTCTCGCGGCCCGCACCCTGGGCCGGCCGGTCTCCCTGGTGCCCAGCCGGCGCGATTGCTTCACCATCGCCAATTACCGGCCCGAGACCCGGCACGACCTCCGCCTCGACGCCACCCGTGACGGGCGCTTCACCGCCCTGGTGCACGAGGCCGAGGTGATCGCCTCGCGCTTCGACCCCTTCGCCATGGAGGGCACCGACGTCACCGCGAGCCTCTATGCCTGCCCCAACGTCCGCACCGACGAGCGCGCCGCCCGGGTCGACCGCAACACGCCGGGGCCGATGCGGGCGCCCCCGGAGGTGCCCTACCTGTTCGCCCTGGAGAGCGCCGTCGACGAGATGGCGCATGCGCTCAAGCTCGATCCCATCGCGCTGCGCCGGCGCAACGACACGCTGACCGATCCGATCTCCGGCAAGCCGTTCTCCTCACGCCCCCTGATGGCCTGCTTCGAAGCCGGCGCCGAAGCCTTCGGCTGGGCCGAGCGCGACCCGGAACCCGGACGGATGCGGGACGGCCCCTGGCGCATCGGCCTCGGCTGCGCCGCCTCGGTGCGCCCGGTGAAGATCGCCCCCGCGACGATGCGGATCGGCCTCGGACCCGACGGACGCGCCATCGTGGCCAGCGCGCACCACGAGATCGGCAACGGCATCACCACTCTCCTGGCGCTTGGCGCCGCCGAATGGCTCGGCCTCCTGCCCGAGGCCGTGACGGTCCGCCTCGGCGACACCGATCTGCCGGCCGCCGGCCTATCGGGCGGCTCGTCCACCACCACGAGCCTGCTCCACACCCTGGCGCAGGGCTGCGAATCGCTGCGGGTCCGCCTCGCCGAAGCCGCCGTGGCCGGGCCGCTGGCCGGAGCCGATCCCGCCAGCCTTCGCCTCGAGTCCGGCCGCCTCGCGGCGCCGGACGGGCGCGCCTGTCCGCTGGACATGCTCGTCGCCGGCCTCGACCCGAGCGGGATCGAGACCGTTGCGGCCTTCACCCCCGAGGGCTCCGGTCCCGAAGCCCTGGAGGCGATCGGATCGGGCCGGATGGCGCTGGGCACCGGTGCGGGCAGCCAAGCCGTATCCTGGGCCTTCGGGGCACAGTTCGCGCGGGTGCAGGTTCATGCCGAGACGGGCGAGATCCGGGTGGCGCGCCTCCTCGGCGCCTTCGCGGCCGGGCGCGTGCTCAACCCCCTTACCGCCCGGAGCCAGCTCACCGGCGGCATGATCTGGGGGCTCGGCTCGGCGCTGCTGGAGGAGACCATCCTCGACCGGGGCCATTACCGCAACGCCGACCTCGCCGAGTACCTCGTCGCCACCGCCGCCGATGCGCCCGAGATCGAGGCGCTGTTCGTGCCCGACCCCGACGACACCGTGAACCCCCTCGGACTCAAGGGGCTCGGCGAACTCGGCATCATCGGCGTCAACGCGGCCATCGCCAACGCGGTGTTCCATGCCACCGGCCGGCGCATCCGCGCCCTGCCGATCCGGGTGGAGGACATGCTGTGACCGGGACGCGCGACGTGGGCGCCGGCCGGCCCCCGGCCTGCCCCACGCCTTCGTGACCGGAGCGACCGGATTCATGGCCCGTGGCGGGCCGATTCTCACCGGGGAGCACCCTGGACGCCCGGACGCCGATCCTGTCTGATCGGGACAATCACGCGGGGGAGAGCGCGCCATGTCCGACGAGCGGGACGATCAGGGCCGGCTGACGCGCGCGGCGAGCTTCATCTTCCTCCACACCGAGCACGCGATCTACGCGGCGCTCGGCGCGCTCCTCGCCCTCACCGCCCTCGTCGCCCTGATCGATGCCGCCCAGCTGACCTGGAGCGCGCTGCGCAGCCTCGGCGGTGCCGATCAGATCCTGGAGGTGGTGGACCGTCTGCTGTTCCTGCTGATGCTCATCGAGATCCTGCACACGGTGCGGGTGTCGATGCGCTCGGGCAAGCTGACCTGCGAGCCGTTCCTGATCGTCGGGCTGATCGCGTCGATCCGGCGGGTGCTGGTGATCACCCTGCAATCGTCGGAGATCACCCACGCCAAGGACTGGTCACCCGAGAAGCAGGCCTTGTTCCAGGCCTCGATGATCGAGCTCGGCGTCCTCGCCGGACTGATCCTCACCATGGTGCTGGCGATCTTCATGCTCCACCGCGCCCGCGACGACGGCAAGCCCGCCGGCGAGGAGACCCACGAACAGGCCGGCGCCTGAAGTTTGTCGGGGATCCGTGGAAACCGTTTATCCCGACAACAGGAACGAAAGACTGGAGAGTGCCAGGCCGGAGGCGTGGCCTAGAGGCGGTAGCGGATCTGGTCGGTCCAGAAGCGCTCCAGGCGGGTGAGCGCGGTGTTGAGGCGGCCGAAATCGTCGTCGGAGATGCCGCCGATCGGCTGGATGGTGCGGGCGTGCTTGTCGTACAGGGTCTGGATGATGTCGTGGACCTGGCGGCCTTTGTCGGTGAGGCTGATGCGGACCGAGCGGCGGTCGGTCTTCGAGCGGGCATGGTGCAGGTAGCCGGCCTCGACGAGCTTCTTGACGTTGTAGGAGACGTTCGAGCCGAGATAGTAACCCTTGGTGCGCAGCTCGCTCGCGGTCAGCTCCTTGTCGCCGATGTTGTAGAGGAGCAGGGCCTGGACGCTGTTGACGTCCTCGCGCTCGCGGCGCTCGAACTCGTCCTTGATCACGTCGAGGAGGCGGCGATGCAGGCGCTCGACGAGGTGCAGGGCCTCCAGATACGAGCCGTGTGCCGGGGCGGTCTCGGGAGCGGTGTTGGTCTTGCTAACCTTCGCAGCCTGGGACTTCATCATGGGCCTCATCAGGTATCGATGCTTCAGGGCCGGTGTTCTTTGCCACCGCTCATGAAGCCAAACTAGAGCGCCGCAGGTGAAAGACGGTTTAAGCGATAGGATGAATTTGCGATTTACCTCTCTGGGTAAATACAAGATGAAACCAATCCCGTAACCGGTCGTTTACCGGATTTCTCGCGCCGCCAGGAAGGAAAAGATAAAATACACCGCAATAATCCCCGCTTGTATTGCCAAGTATGGTGTCGCGACCGGCAGCAGTTGCGGAGTTAGGACTGCGAGCGTCAACCCACTGGTGGCGGCCAGCAGCCAGACCACGCCGCCCCAGGCGCTGGTGAGCCAGAGGCCGACCGCCGCCATCGGGTCGAGCACCGCGAAATAGACGATCACGCTCTGGCGCCCGATCGACTCCGATTCGAAGGGTCTGAAACCCGGAATGACGTCGAGGATGCTGGCCCAGGTGATTACGGCCTTCGTCAGCCAGCACAGGGCGACGGCGCGCATGAACCAGATCAGCACCACGTCCCAGCCAGTGCGGGGCAATTGCGAGGACCGCTCGATCCGGTCGCCGCCGCCCTCGACGTTGCGGCCGCGGATTTCGCGGGGGCCGGGAATCTTGGTCAAGCCGCGCACGCGAAGCCTCGTCTCATCGGTCGTCTCATCGCTCGAACGCTCCGTTGCGGGTTGGCTCAGGGCCGTTTCGTCTCGGCCGGGTCGGTCCGGGCCGCCTGTCCCGGACTGTCCGGTGGCTCGGCCGCCATCGTCCCCCCTCACGGGAGGGCCTGTTTAGACGAGGTTTTGGCGCGCGACGTCAATTGCTGCCCCTGGGCGTGGGCGACGTGACGAAGGCGGCAGGGCATGCGAACCGCCGACTCCTGCGGCGGGACGGTGGATGTGACCGGTTCCGGTCAGAAATCTCTCACCCATGAGCGATATGCTCACGCCTGACGTTGCCGGTCCTCTCGCGCGAGTCTTGCGATGAAATACAGTTCGCTCACGCTCTGCACCCTGATCGCAAACGATTCCATCCGTCTCCTGGTCATCTGCCTTGTCGTCGCTTGCGGGATGATGGTGACCCATGGTCCCGAGGCGAACGAATTTGTTTTGCGCTGGGATGTCGCGAAATTCGTCTCCGGGGGGATCGGCGGGATGCTTGCGTCCTTCGTGCTCGGGATTTTTCGGGTTCGCGGGATTTTTCGGGTTCGGCAATGGTCCCGATCCCGCTCCGCGTTGTTGCAGCGAATGGCCGAGACTCCCCCCGAAACCTGGCGCAAGCAATATCGCGACTGGAGCCGCAAGCTGGACCTGCAGGATTAGGGCCGGGCGTTGCGCCCCTTTGGCAGGCTCGGCGGGGTTCGGGCCACGCTTGTGCGCGATGCGGTCCTCCATGGGCTTGCCCCCGCATCCCTGCGTCGGCAATGCGGGTTTCGAAGGCTTTTCGGGATGTGATAGGCCCGTGGCCCTCCGCCCGGGCCGTGGCCCGGCTCCATCGAGTTCGAGCACGATGACCCACGCACCAGCGACCCCGCGTCCCCTGGCGGTCGAGACGGCACAGGAATCCGCCCGCGCGCCGGGCCTCGGCATCACCCAGCGCCCGCGCCGCAACCGCAAGGCCGAGTGGTCGCGCCGCCTCGTGCGCGAGCATACGCTGACGGTGGATGATCTGATCTGGCCGCTCTTCGTCATCGAGGGGACCGGCCGGCGCGAGCCCATCGCCTCGATGCCGGGGGTCGAGCGCCTCAGCGTCGACGAGGTGGTGCGCGACGCCGAGCGGGCGGCCCGCCTCGGCATTCCCGCGATCTCGTTCTTTCCCTACACCGAGCCAGGCCTGCGCGATCCCACCGGCTCGGAATCGCTCAATCGCGACAACCTCGTCTGCCGGGCGGTGCGGGCGGTGAAGGCGGCGGTGCCGGAGCTCGGCCTGATGACCGACGTCGCCCTCGATCCTTATACCAGCCACGGCCATGACGGCCTCCTCGAGGATGGCGCCATCCTCAACGACGAGACCGTCGCCCTGCTGGTGGAGCAGAGCCTGATCCAGGCGGAGGCCGGCACCGACATCATCGCGCCCTCCGACATGATGGATGGGCGCGTCGGCGCCATCCGGGCCGGGCTCGACCGGGCCGGATTTCGCGATGTCCAGATCATGGCCTACGCGGCCAAGTATGCCAGCGCCTTCTACGGTCCGTTCCGGGATGCGATCGGCACCCAGGCGGCGCTGGTCGGAGACAAGCGCACCTATCAGATGGACCCGGGCAATTCCGACGAGGCCATCCGGGAGGTCGCCCTCGACCTCGCCGAAGGCGCCGATTCGGTGATGGTGAAGCCCGGCCTGCCCTATCTCGATATCATCCGCCGGGTGAAGGACGAATTCGCCGTGCCGACCTTCGCCTACCAGGTGTCGGGTGAGTACGCGATGATCGAGGCCGCCGCCCGCAACGGCTGGCTCGACGGCGACCGCGCCATGGTCGAGAGCCTGCTGGCCTTCAAGCGCGCCGGCGCCGACGGCGTCCTCACCTACTACGCGCTGCGGGTCGCCGAGCGGCTGCGCGCCGGCGCGTGAGGACATGCACGTGAGGACATGCACGTGAGGCCGGGCGCGTGAGGACATGCACGTGAGGCCATGCGTTCTCGCGCTGGGGCTTGCGCTGCTCGTGAGCCTCGGTGCCTGCGAGAGTTCGGTCGATCGCCAGCGCGCTCAGATCTGCCGGCGCGTCGTGCCCGCTTTGGCGCCCCCCGAGACCGAGGTGAAGCTGCTCCGCATCGGCACGGGCGCGACTCTGGACGACGTGCGGGTCGACTACGCGGTGGCGGGCCGGCCCGGTCAGGCGGCGCGCCAGCGCTGGGTCACCTGCAGCTTCGGGTCCGGAGCCGAACTGCTCGGCCTCGCCACGGAGACCGGCCCGGTCAACGGTGCCCGCCTCTTTCTCCTGCGCCACTACTATCTCGACACCCCGGAGGCGGCCGTCGCCGATCCGGGGGTGCGGACCTCGCCGGCCGGCCGCGCGGCGCCCTGAAAACGCCGATCTTGAGAGTTGCGCAGGCCACGCCCATCTCTCGCCTGAGATGTCCGCCGCCGCCGCTCGGGGGCGACACCCAGGAGCGCCCCATGCGCGAGACGCAAAGCCCCTACGCCGATCGCGTCCAGACCGGCTACGCCCCCCAATTCCCGATCCCCTATGTCCGGGGCAGCCTCGGCGCGCGCTTCGTCGCCTACCTCCTCGACATCCTGTTCATCTTCGGCTTCACCGCCCTCCTGACCCTGGCGATCACGGTGATCGGCGTGCTCACCTTCGGCCTCGGCTGGACCCTGTTCGCCGTCCTGCCGGCGAGCGGCATCCTCTACAGCGCGATCACGGTGGGGGGCGCGGCCCAGAGCACCTGGGGCATGCGCATGATGGGACTGCGCGTCGTGGCTCCCGAGAGCGGCACCCGGGTGGACTACCTCACGGCGGCGATCCACGCCCTGCTGTTCTACGTGGCGGTGGCCTCGGCCTTCCTGCTGTGGATGCTGGATGTCGGTATCGGCCTCGTGCGGGCCGACCGGCGCCTCGGGCACGACCTGCTTCTCGGGCTCGCCGTGGTGCGGGCCGGCTGAGCCTCTCCGGGACAGCGTCGGATCGCGAGATCTGACGGGTTTCATACGAAATCGTCGCGGACGCCTCAGGGGGGTGTTGAGCCCGCCCGCGTTGCGGATACACTCAAGTCTTGGGGGCCGCGGCGCCCCCTCGCGCGGCGAGCGACAGACAAGCGTGACGAGCCATTCCCGGGACACCCCGCAATTCTACCTGACGGCGCCCTCGCCGTGCCCGTACCTGCCGGGTCAGGAGGAGCGCAAGGTCTTCACCCATCTCGTCGGCCGCCGGGCCCGGGACCTCAACGAGATCCTGACGCAGGGGGGCTTCCGCCGCTCGCAGACCATCGCCTACCGGCCGGCCTGCGAATCCTGTCGCGCCTGCATCTCGGTGCGGGTGGTGGTGGCCGATTTCCAGCCCTCGGGCAGCCAGCGCCGCATCCTCCAGCGCAACGCCGACCTTGTCGGCACGCCGGAGCCCAATCGGCCGGCCTCCGAGCAATACGCGCTGTTCCGGCGCTATCTCGATGCCCGCCACGGCGACGGCGGCATGGTCGACATGACCGTGCTCGACTACGCCATGATGATCGAGGACAGCCACGTCGACACCCATCTGGTGACGTATCGCCGACGCGGACCCGACACCGCGATCAACGGGCGCGGTACTGGCCCGACCGTGGCCCTGTGCCTGACCGACGTTCTCGCCGACGGCCTGTCGATGGTCTACTCGTTCTACGATCCGGCCGAGGCGAACCGCTCGCTCGGCACCTACATGATCCTCGATCACATCCGCCGCGCGGCCGATCTCGGCCTGCCCTATCTCTACCTCGGCTACTGGGTCGAGGGCTCCCGCAAGATGGACTACAAGGCCCGCTTCACCCCGCAGGAGCGGCTGATGGGGCCGGGCTGGCAGCGGGTGGAGTAGTCCACCCGCCGCGTGACCGTCAGAACCGCGCGACGATCTGCGCCCGGATGGTGCGCGGCGCGCCCGGCGTGAGGTTCTGGTTGTTGTCGGCCGTGTAGATGTAGCGCCGGTCGAACAGGTTCTCGATGTTCACCTGCGCGCGGACCGATTCGGTGATGTTGTAGAATAGTCCGAGATCGAAGCGGGTGTAGCTCGGCAGCCGCACGGAATCGTCCGAGGTGGCGAAGGTGTGGGTCTGGTGGATCACCCCGATGCCGATGCCGAGTTCGCGGGTGATGTCGAACTTGTTCCACAGCGAGATGCTGTTGAACGGCACCAGCCCGACGGTGTTGCCCTTCACGATGGTCGTCGAGACGTTGCTGTCGATGCGGGCATCGGTGAAGGCATAGCCGCCGGCGATCTGCCACCAATCGGTGACGTAGCCGTTGGCGCCGATCTCGGCCCCCTGGGTGTTGGTCCTGCCCGAGAGGATGAAGAAGCCCGCGTTGTTCGGGTCGTTGAGTCGCTGGTTGGTGCGGTCGAGGTTGTAGAGCGCGCCGGTGACCTGGAAGGTCGGGGTGACGTCATATTTCACGCCCACCTCGAGGTTCTGGAAGCCCTCCGGTCTGGCGATGACGAGACCCGGCGTGAACGCGCCGATCTGGTCGCCCGAGGACGGCAGGTAGGACACGCTGTAGCTGCCGTAGAAGGCGAGGTTCTCCAGCGGCTTGATCACCAGGCCGGCGCGCGGCGAGACGAGGTTGTCGACCCGCTCGTTGGTCAGGCCGGTGGCGCGGCCCTGCGAGGAGAAATCGAAGTAGTCGTAGCGCAGGCCGCCGACGATCTGGACGTACTCGTTGAGGTCGATCTGGTCCTGGGCATAGGCCGCGGCCAGACCGAGATCGTAGCGGACATTGGCGTCCGTGGTGCCGTTGTTGCGGAACGTCACCGGTGCCCGGGTGATCGGCGCGAGTGGGTTCACCACCACGCTGGTCACGAGGCTGTTGCCGGTGTTGAAGAACGCGGTCTGCCGGAAGGCGAGACCCTCCTGGTAGCCGAGCTCGAAGCCGGCCAGCAGGGTGTGCTTCACCGTGCCGGTGAGGAACTTGTAGGTGAAGTCGTTCTGGCTGAAGTAGTTGGTCCGGTCGGTCTCGTTGCGGTAGCCGGTGATCGGCACCTGCGTGCCCGCGGCGTTGACCGGCGCCCCCGGCAGGGTGTTGGCGTAGAAGCGGTTGTAATCGGCAAAGCGCAGCTGGTTGCGCATCTGCACGCCGGACTCGAAGGTGTGGTCGAGGGTCGCCGTGGCGATGTTGGCATCGACCCGGGTGGTGTTGACGTCCGGGTTGCCGAAGAACGTGCGGGTGTTGTTCCGGTAATTGTACGGCCGGCCGTTCTGCGAGGGGATGCCGCGATCCGGGAAGCGGTCGTCGTGGAAGAACTCGTACGAGAGCTTCAGGGTGGTGGCCGGGCCGAGCAGGAAGGTCATCGTCGGATTGATGCCGTAGCGCTGCAGGTCGCCGAACTGTCGGTAGGTCTGGCTGTCTTCGAACATGCCGTTGAGGCGGAAGAACACGCTGTCGCTGATGCGGTCGCCCACATCGAGCGCCACCCGCTTCTGGTTGAACTGGCCGCCGCCGGCCACGATCTCGCGCACCCGCAGGCCGTCGGCTTCCTTAAGGACGCGGTTGATCACGCCGCCGCCGCCGCCGCGCCCGAAGATCAGCGAATCTGGCCCCTTCAGCACCTCGATGCGCTCGATGTTGTAGAGATCGCGGAAGTACTGGACGTCGTCGCGCACGCCGTTGACGAAGAAGTCCGCGTTGGTCTTCTGCCCGCGGATGATCACCTCATCGCGGTTGTTCTCGCCCTGGGCCGGGATCACGCCCGGCACGTAGCGCAGCTGCTCGGTGAGGTTCTGGACGTTCTGGTCCCGGATCTGCTGGCGGCTCACGACGGTGATCGATTGCGGCGTGTCGAGGAGCGGCGTGTCGGTCTTGGTCGCGCTCCGGGTGGCGCGGGTCAGGTAGCCTACCGTGTTGCCGCGCACGCCCTCGATGCTGAGCTGGTCCAGGGTCACGGCCGTGCCCTCGGGCAGGAGCGCCGGCTGCGCCCGGGCCACCGTCGCCAGCGCCGTCCCGCACAGGAAGGTTGCGAGGAACCGCGATGCTGCTCCAATGTTCATGATCGTACTGCCCGCTCGAGAGACCGTGTCTTGTTGATTTTGCGCCCCCGAAATCAGTCGATGGGCACGGCGCACCCTTTGAAGGGGGTCTAAGACAGGATCAAGCGAGCCCGGTGGCCTTTCCGGGTCTTTGTTTTACAGAGCTTCTAAGAAGCACTCGAAACAGTCTGCCAAGGCCTTTGCAACATTTGGCAAAGTCCCTTCGGATTTTAGTCCTGGAAATATTCCAGAGTGGGACGATCTGGCAAGACTTGTTGCATGAATGCAACGCTGCGCCGGTCGGCCGTTTCAGAAGCGGGCCACGACCTGCGCGCGGATCAGGCGCGGCGCGCCCGGGCTGATGTTGTTGTTGCCGTCGGCGGTGGCGATGTAGCCGCGATCGAACAGGTTCTCGATGTTGAGCTGCGCCCGCACGCCGTCGGTGACCTGATAGAACAGCCCGAGGTCGAATCGGGTGTAGCCCGGCAGCCGCACGGTGTCGTCGGAGGCTGCGAAGCTGTGCGTCTGGTGGACGAAGCCGATGCCGATGCCGAAGTCCCGCGTCACGTCGAACTTGTTCCACAGGGTGAAGGCGTTGAAGGGAACCAGGCCCACTTGGTTGCCGGCCCTGACGGAGGTCCCGCCGATGTTGAAGCCCTTGACGATGCGGGCATCGGTGAAGGCGTAGCCGCCGGCGATCTGCCACCACTCGGTGACGAAGCCGTTGGCGCCGATCTCCGCCCCCTGCGTGCTGGTCTGGCCGCTGGTGATGAAGAAGCCGGCATTGTTCGGGTCGGCGAGGCGCTGGTTGATGCGATCGAGATTGTAGAGCGCGCCGGTGAGCTGGAGCGTCGGCGCGACGTCGACCTTCACGCCCACCTCGGTGTTCTCGAAGCGCTCCGGCTTGGCGATCGCCAGACCGGGGGTCAGGGCGTTGAACTGGTCGCCCGAGGACGGCAGGTAGGAGATGCTGTAGCTGGCATAGAAGGCGAGCGTCTCGACGGGCTTCAGGACGAGCCCGAGCCGGGGCGACAGCAGGTCGTCGACGCGGGCATTGGTGACGGTGGAGCGCCGGTCCGTGGCCGCGAAGTCGAAATGATCGTAGCGCAGCCCGCCGATGAACTGCAGGTGCGGCCCGATCTCGATCTGGTCCTGGGCATAGATTGCCGCGAGGCCGAGGTCGTAGCGGGTGTCGGCCCCGCTCGCGATGTTGCGGAATGTGACGGGTACGCGGCTCACCGGCGAGAGCGGATTCACCACCAGGGCCTGGGTGCCGGTGGTGGCGAAGAAGCCGTCCTGACGGAAGGTCAGTCCCTCCTGGTAGCCGAGTTCGAAACCCCCGAGCAGCGTGTGCTTCAGGAGCCCGGTCTCGAAGCGGTAGGTGAAGTCGGTCTGGCTGAAAGAGTTCGTCCGGGGTGAGTCGGTGTTGTAGGCTGCCAGGGTCAGGGCCGTACCGGCGGCATTGACGGCGCCGGCACGGCCGATGTTCGGATAGACGTTCTGGTAGAACTTCGCATAATCGGCGAAGCGCAGCTTGCTCTGCATCGTGACACCGGACTCGAAGGCGTGATCGAGGGTCGCGGTGGCGATGTGGGCATCGACCCGGGCATAGCTGAGGTCGGGATTGCCGAAGAACGTCGCGATGTTCTGGCGGTAGCGATAGGGCCGGCCGAACTGGGAGGGGATGCCCCGATCCGCCGTCCGGTCGTCGTGGAAGTACTCGTAGGACAGCTTCAGGGTCGTGGCCGGACCGAGCAGGACGGTCAGGGTCGGGTTGATGCCATAGCGGCGCAGGTCGACGAAGTCGCGATAGGTGCCGCTGTCCTCGAACATCGCGTTGAGGCGGAAGAACACGCTGTCGCTGTCGCCGACGCGGTCGCTTAGATCGACGGCGACCCGCTTGGTGCCGTAGGCGCCCCCCAGGGCCACGACCTCGCGGAGCGGCACCCCGTCCGCCTCCTTGAGCACCCGGTTGATCACGCCGCCGCCGCCGCCGCGCCCGAAGATCATGGCGTTGGGACCCTTCAGCACCTCGATGCGCTGAACGTTGTAGAGATCGCGGAAATACTGGGCGTCGTCGCGGATGCCGTTGACGAAGAAGTCGGCATTCGAGCGTTGCCCCCGGATCACCACGTCGTCGCGGTTGCCCTCGCCCTGGTGCGCCACCACCCCCGGGACGTAGCGGATCGCATCCGCGATGCTCTGGATGCCCTGGTCGCGGATCTGCTGCTGGGTGACGACCGTGACCGATTGCGGGGTATCGAGCAGGGGCGTGTCGGTCTTCGTCGCGGTCCGCATCCGGGTGGTCAGGTAACTAACGGTGGTGCCGGGGCTCCCCTCGACGTGGATCTGGTCGAGAGCGACGGCGTGTTCCTGTTCCTGTGCCAGCGCCGCCGTGCCGAGGCCGGTGTTGTCCAAGGCCACGGCGCCGAGAAGCACCGCGCGCCAGACGGCGATGCGGCGGAAGCCATCGGATGTGCGCGGCATGGGCGGTCTCGTCGGTGCAGGAGCGATGCGAATCAAGACAAGCAACGTCCGCCGCGGGACGGGCTTGTATTGGATCTGTACGATTCGGTATTGCAACGAACCGACGCTCACCAGTCGTCTGAGACTGGTATAGTCTGGAGTTGGTCCAGAGTGGTGTCGGGATCTTCCGCGTAAGCGCGTGCAACAAAAGACAAATACCTCTAGGATCAGGTTCCTGGAATGAGTCCAGCTCCGTCCCGAAAGCCGCCGCCTGATGCCAAAATGCTGCACTGCGGTAGGTCGCAGGCGTTGCGCTTCGTGCGGGACGGCGTCGGCGCCGGCCGGGGGCGTGCGTTGAGCGCGGTCGCCGCCCATGCTAGGCGCGCCTGATCCCGTTGCCCTTCCCTACGGCCCGTCACACGGCCGGTTCCGACGCGTTGACCGAGGCGCCCGCATGATCCCCCGCTACAGCCGCCCCGAGATGACCGCGATCTGGTCGCCCGAATCGCGTTTCCGGATCTGGTTCGAGATCGAGGCCCACGCCACCACGGCGCTGGCCGAACTCGGCGTGGTTCCGAAGGAGGCCGCCGACACCATCTGGGAGAAGGGCCGCGACGCGGTCTTCGACGTGGCCCGCATCGACGCCATCGAGGCGGTGACCAAGCACGACGTCATCGCGTTCCTGACGCATCTGGCCGAGATCGTCGGACCCGAGGCGCGCTTTGTCCACCAGGGCATGACCTCGTCGGACGTGCTCGACACCTGCCTCAACGTGCAGCTCGTGCGCGCCGCCGACCTGCTGATCAAGGACGTCGATGCCCTGCTCGCCGCCCTCAAGCGCCGGGCTTTCGAGCACCGGATGACGCCGACCATCGGCCGCTCGCACGGTATCCACGCCGAGCCGGTCACCTTCGGTCTCAAGCTGGCCCAGGCCTACGCCGAGTTCGAGCGCAACCGCGCCCGCCTCGTCGCCGCGCGGGAGGAAATCGCCACCTGCGCCATCTCGGGCGCCGTCGGCACCTTCGCCAACATCGACCCGCGCGTGGAGGAATACGTCGCCAAGGCCATGGGCCTGACGCCGGAGCCGGTCTCGACCCAGGTCATTCCGCGCGACCGCCACGCCATGTTCTTCGCCATCCTGGGCGTCGTCGCCTCCTCGGTGGAGCGTCTGTCGATCGAGGTCCGCCATCTCCAGCGCACCGAGGTTCTGGAAGCGGAGGAGTTCTTCTCGGAGGGGCAGAAGGGCTCCTCGGCGATGCCGCACAAGCGCAACCCGGTGCTCACTGAAAACCTCACGGGTCTGGCCCGCATGGTGCGCAGCTACGCCCTGCCCGCCATGGAGAACGTCGCCCTCTGGCACGAGCGCGACATCTCGCACTCTTCGGTCGAGCGCATGATCGGCCCGGACGCCACCGTGACCCTCGATTTCGCGCTGGCGCGCCTCACCGGCGTCATCGACAAGCTGCTGATCTACCCCGAGACCATGCAGCGCAACCTCGACAAGCTCGGCGGCCTCGTCCACTCGCAGCGGGTGCTGCTGGCCCTGACCCAGGCCGGGGTCTCGCGCGAGGATGCCTACCGCCTGGTGCAGCGCAACGCGATGCCGGTCTGGCGCGGCGAGGGCGACTTTCTCACGCTCCTCAAGGCCGATGCCGACGTCACCGCGGCGCTGACTCCGCAGCAGATCGAGGAATGCTTCGATCTCGGCTATCACTTCAAGCACGTGGACACGATCTTTTCGCGGGTGTTCGAGGCCGCCTGATCCCCGCCCGCGCACGGTTCGTGCGTCCCAACGAAGACCCGTAGTTCCGGTCAGAAGAGGTCAGCCCGTGTCCCAAGCCCGCATCGTCTACCTCAACGGCGCCTTCCTGCCCTTCGCCGAGGCGCGCGTGCCGATCATGGACCGGGGCTTCCTCTTCGCCGACGGAATCTACGAGGTCTCGGCGGTGCTCGACGGGCGCCTCGTCGACAACGAGGCGCATCTGGCCCGCCTCGACCGCTCGTTGGGTGAGATCGACATCGCCAACCCGCACACGATGGCCGAATGGATCGGCCTGCAGACCGATCTCGTCGCCCGCAACGGCCTCGCCGAGGGGCTGGTCTACATGCAGGTGACGCGCGGCGTGTACGAGCGCGACTTCGCCTATCCGCCGGCCGGCACCGCGCCCACCGTGATGATGTTCACGCAGGCCAAGACCGTGGCGGCCAACCCCCTGGCCGAGACCGGCGCCAAGATCATCACGGTGCCGGACCTGCGCTGGAAGCGCCGCGACATCAAGTCGGTGGCCCTGCTGGCCCAGGTGCTGGCCAAGCAGCAGGCCGCCGCCGCCGGGGTCGCCGAGGCCTGGATGGTCGAGGACGACGCCGTCACCGAGGGCTCGTCCTCGACGGCCTTCATCGTCACCAAGGGCGGCGCCCTGGTCACCCGCCCGCTCTCCACCGCACTCCTGCCCGGCATCACCCGCAAGGCGGTGCTGCGGCTCGCCGAGGAGGCCGGCCTCGCCCTGGAGGAACGCCTGTTCAGCGTCTCCGAGGCCCTGTCGGCGGCAGAAGCCTTCTATACCAGCGCCTCGGCCTTCGTGATGCCGGTGGTCTCGATCGATGGCCACGCGGTCGGCGAGGGCCGCCCCGGCCCGCACACCCGGCGCCTGCGCGAACTCTATCTCGCCATGGCGCGCGAGAGCGCCTGACCGTTCCCTTCGAGGCGTGGTCGGGGCCCTCCCCCAATGCGAGGGAGGGTGGTCGCGGAGCGACCGGGAGAGGGGGCGACCTCTCCGGATCCGGTGCTTCCTCGCACCCAACCCGCTTCGCGGGCCACCCTCTCCCGCAGCGGCGAGAGGGACGCGGATGATCGTTCGAACCTTTGCATCGGCTCCGAGAGGCATTCGCCTCCGCACAGGATCATCCTCCCATCACAGGACCGATACGGCAGGAACGCTTCCGTGCCCGGCTCTGTTCTCCCTCGAACCTCGCATCCGAGACAGGGAGATCCTATGCGCTCGATCCTCACCCTCGCGGTCGGCTTCGGCCTGATCGCCGGCGCTGCCTTCGCCCAGTCCCCCGACGCGCCCCTGAAGGGCCGCGACACCGACCCGGCCCTGCCGCCGCCGAACCAGACCATCCCGGACAAGATCCGGCCATCCGATGAGTCCTCGGGGCAGAACGCCCCCGGCACCAACGGGTCGGGGGACAAGGGCACCCTCAGCGATCGCCTGGAGAAGAGCGACGGCGTGATCAAGCCGCCCGGCAACGCGGCCCCCGGCATGGTGGTGACGCCGCCCGATCCGAATCCCGGCGGCATGCCGGTGATCAAGCCCGGTGACCTGCCGGGCCGCCAGCCCGGCACCGAGGCGCGCTGAACGGTCATACCCGTCCGTCCCAGCCGCCTATCCAAGCCGCCTATTTTAAGCCCGCCTATCCAAGCAGGAACGGGCGGCTTGCTTGATTTCCGCCCACGGATCGCGGAAAGACCCGAGGACAGCGAAAACGGTCCGCCCGACAGGTCGGGCCGCTTTCGCGCGGGCACGCACAGGTCTTGAGTGAATGGCAAACGTCGTCGTCGTAGGCGCCCAGTGGGGTGACGAAGGCAAGGGCAAGATCGTCGACTGGCTCTCCGAGCAGGCCGACGTGGTGGTCCGCTTCCAGGGCGGCCACAATGCCGGTCACACCCTCGTGGTCGACGGTGTGACCTACAAGCTGGCGCTGCTGCCTTCCGGCGTGGTCCGCGGCGGCAAGCTCTCGGTGATCGGCAACGGCGTCGTGGTCGATCCCTGGCATCTCGTGGACGAGATCGCCCGGCTCCAGGCCCAGGGCGTCGAGATCTCGCCCCGCACCCTGCGCATCGCCGACAACGCCACCCTGATCCTGCCGCTGCACCGCGAGCTCGACCATTTCCGCGAGACCTCCAACGCGGGTCTCAAGATCGGCACCACGAAGCGCGGCATCGGCCCCGCTTACGAGGACAAGGTCGGCCGCCGGGCCATCCGGGTGGTCGATCTCGCCGACGAGCACACTCTCGAGGCCAAGATCGAGCGGGTGCTGACCCACCACAACGCCCTGCGCCGGGGCCTCGGCATCGCCGAGGTCGATGCGGGCGCGCTGCTCTCCGAGCTGAAGGCGATCGCGCCGACGATCCTGCCCTACGCCGACACGGTGTGGAAGCTCCTCGACGACGAGCGCCGTGCCGGCAAGCGCATCCTGTTCGAGGGCGCCCAGGGCGCCCTCCTGGATGTCGACCACGGCACCTATCCGTTCGTGACCTCGTCGAACATCGTCGCCGCCCAGGCCGCGACGGGCTCCGGCATGGGTCCCTCGGCCATCGGCTACGTGCTGGGCATCGCCAAGGCCTACACCACCCGCGTCGGCGAAGGCCCCTTCCCCACCGAGCTGTTCGACGAGATCGGCGAGACCATCGGCGCCAAGGGCCGCGAGTTCGGCGTCAACACCGGACGCAAGCGGCGCTGCGGCTGGTTCGATGCGGTGCTGGTGCGCCAGACCGTGCGGACCTCCGGCATCGACGGCATCGCCCTGACCAAGCTCGACATCCTCGACGGGTTCGAGACCATCAAGGTCTGCACCGGCTACCGCCTCGACGGGCAGGTGGTCGACCACCTCCCCGCCAACCAGGCGGCCCAGGCCAAGGTCGAGCCGATCTACGAAACCATCGAGGGCTGGTCGGGCACCACGGCCGGCGCCCGCTCCTGGGCCGACCTGCCGGCCCAGGCGATCAAGTACGTGCGCCGGATCGAGGAGCTGATCGGCGCACCGGTGGCGCTGCTCTCGACCTCGCCGGAGCGCAACGACACCATCCTCATGCACAACCCCTTCGAGGATTGAGGCGGTTTCCGCTTGATGCACGGGCGATCGCGTAGGGATGATGCGGTCTCGATGGCCGTTCGGCCGCGCGGCGTCCCTTCGATCGGGGGAGAGCCGGACGACGCGGCCGTCCGGCCGCCGGCGAGAAGGCGGATCTGAGGCACGATGGCCGACTATTATCCACTGCTCGCACGGGCGCTCGACGCCATGCCCGACCGCTCCCTGGCCCTGCGCCAGGCGGTTTACGAGCGGGCGCGCGGGGCCCTGATCGGGCAGCTCCGCTCCCTCGATCCGCCCCTGTCCGAGGACGACATCGACCTGGAGCGCAATGCCCTTGAGGCGGCGATCCTGCGGCTGGAGCGCGACCATGGCGGCGTCGCGTCGGCACCGCCCGAGCCGGAACCGCCGGCCCCGGAACCGGAGCCCTTCCTGCCGAGCCCGGCCAACGATGCGAGCGATCTCCCGGAAGCGTCGTTGCCGGAAGCGTCCCCGCCGGGGCCGCGGCCATCTCAGGTAGGATCTTCCGAGCCGGCGGCGACCTTGCCGCCCGCTCCGCCGCCGAATCTCGGCGTGCCCCTGAGCCCGCCAGCCGCGCGCGCACCGGAACCGTCCCCCGAGGTCGCGCCGAGTTCCCCGCCGGAGCCGTTCCTGCCCGCGCCGCCGCCCGGCGCGGGATCGGCCGCGCCGGACGTGGTGCCGCCCCCCGTCCGCATCCAGCCGCGCAAGTCCAAGACGCCGCCCTTCCTGGGGCCTGACGCCGACGCCGAGGGGGCCGAGCCGGCGCCCGGTTCCGAGGAGGCCTCCGCCGACACCCTGGTGGTCGACGGGAACGGCCAGCGCCAGCGGCCCCGCATCGCGGTGGTCGGTCCGCGCACCGGCCGCTCCCGCCTCCTGCGCAACGTACTGGTGGGGAGCATCCTGATCGCGGTGATCGGTCTCATCGCGGTCGCCGCCTTCCTCCTGCGCGACAAGCCGGCCGACCTCCAGCCGATCGCCACCGAGCAGCAGGACGGGGCCCAGGACGGCGCGGATTCCAAGTTCGCCGACCGCGTCGGCGGCGATGCGGCGCCGGCCGAGCGCGCCGCGCCGGCCCGTCGCCCGGCGACCGTTCCCACGGCACCGACGCCCGCCGCCCCGTCGCAGGCCCAGCCGGACCTCGCCGTGACCCAGCGGGCGGTACTCTACGAGGAGAATGTCGGCGGCGGCGCCAATGCGGCGCCCAGCGCGACCCAGGGCCGGGTGGTCTGGCGCCTCGACACCGTGCCGGGCGAGCAGGGCCAGCCGTTGGAGACCGTCGTGAGGGCCACGGCCGAGTTTCCGGATGCGGGCCTCACCCTGGCGATGACCCTGCGGCGCAACCTCGACGCGACCCTGCCGGCCTCCCACACCATCGAACTCGCCTTCACGCCGAGCGGCCCGGCCGGCGCGCGCCACAACGTGCAGGATATCGGCCTGCTCCAGGGCGAGGACGAGGAGGGTGCGCGCGGCTCCCCGGTCTCCGGTCTGCCGGTCCGGGTCCGCGAAAACCTGTTCCTGATCGGGCTCTCGTCGCTGCCCAACGACATTGAGCGCAACACCGACATCCTGCTGCACAAGAACTGGTTCGACATCACCCTCAAGTTCGCCTCCGGTCCGCGCGGGATCGTGGCCTTCGAGAAGGGGACCGCCGGCACCCAGGTGCTGCAGAACGCCTTCGACCAGTGGCGCTAGGGCCGGCCGGGCGCGGAGCCTGATGCCGCTCCATCAACCGTTGGAATTGAGAAAGGCCCCCGGCATCGCTGCCGGGGGCCTTTTTCGAAGTCCATGCGACGGCGGGGACCGCCTCAGGCGTGCAACTCGGCCCGGGGAGCTTCGCGGGTCGCCAGGTTGCGCTTGACCGCTTCCTGAATCTTCTCGAAGGCCCGGACCTCGATCTGGCGGACGCGCTCGCGCGAGACGCCGAACTCGCCGGACAGGTCCTCCAGGGTGATCGGATCGTCGGCGAGGCGACGGGCCTCGAAGATCCGGCGCTCCCGCGGGTTGAGCACCGAGAGCGCGTCGCGCAGGGCCGAGAGGCGGTTCTGCCCCTCCTCCTCGCGCGCCAGCACGGTCTCCTGGCTCGGGCTGTTATCCACCAGCCAGTCCTGCCACTCGCCCTCGCCCTCCTCGCGCAGGGGCGCGTTGAGGGAGGTGTCGCCCGACAGGCGCCGGTTCATGTCGATCACCTCCTGCTCGGGCACACCGAGCTTGACGGCGATCTGGGCGACCTGATCCGGCTTGAGGTCACCCTCGTCGAGCGCCGAGATGCGGCCCTTGGCCTTGCGCAGGTTGAAGAACAGCTTCTTCTGGTTGGCGGTGGTGCCCATCTTCACGAGCGACCACGAGCGCAGGATGTATTCCTGGATCGCCGCCTTGATCCACCACATGGCGTAGGTGGCCAGACGGAAGCCCTTGTCGGGCTCGAAGCGCTTGACCGCCTGCATCAGGCCGACATTGCCCTCGGACACGACTTCGCCGATCGGCAGCCCGTAGCCTCGATAGCCCATGGCGATCTTGGCCACGAGGCGGAGATGGGACGTCACCAGACGATGCGCGGCGTTCCGGTCGCCCTTCTCGCGCCAGTTCTTGGCGAGCGTGAACTCCTCGTTCGGCTCGAGCATCGGGAACTTGCGGATCTCGTCGAGGTAGCGGGAGAGGCCACCCTCGGTGGCGAGCACTGGCAATGCGCCGGCCATGATCTTACCTCCTTGAAAGGACCCCCATCGGGGCGGTCCGGGCGAACCGCCGCTCCCTTGAGCCGACCGTCCGATTCCCTAGTCTAGCGGGAAACCGGGGGATTCGGGAAGGCGACGCGCAGGGCGAGTTCGTCTTCAACGCGCGGGACCTCGGTTGGGTCTGTGATGACACGAATGGCCGCAGCCCGCCGTGTCCTGGCGCACGCCCGCACCGGCTTGACTGTGACACTGCCGCTACGAGCCGAAGCTCAGCGTTTTGCGCTCAATTGCGCGATCAGGTCGGTCATGTCGGGCGGCAGCGGGCTCTCGAAATGCAGGGTCTCGCCGGTGCGCGGATGGGCGAATCCCAGCACGCTGGCATGCAGCGCCTGCCGGCCCAGGGTGTCGAGGGCCAGGCGCGCCTCCGGCGTGAGCCGGCTCGCCTTGGTCTTGAAGGCACCCCCATAGACCGTATCGCCCAGGAGCGGATGGCCCCGGTGGCTCAGATGCACGCGGATCTGATGGGTGCGCCCCGTCTCCAGCATGCAGCGCACCAGCGCCACCGGGGCCTCGGTGCCCAGGACCCTCTCCACCCGGTAATGCGTGATGGCGTGGCGACCGCCCTCCCCGCGCACCACCGCGATCTTCTCGCGATTGCGGACGCTGCGGGCGAGATTCGCCTCGATGGTCCCGACGCGCGGCTCGGGCACGCCCCAGGCCAGGGCCAGATAGGCCCGCTCGAGCGGGCCGGTGCGGCCGTGATCGGCGAACTGCGCCGTCAGCCCCGCATGGGCGAGGTCGTTCTTGGCCACCACCAGCAGGCCGCTGGTGTCCTTGTCGAGGCGATGGACGATGCCCGGCCGGCGCACGCCGCCGATGCCCGACAGGCTGTCGCCGCAATGGGCGATGAGCCCGTTCACCAGGGTCCCGGATTCATGGCCGGGCGCCGGGTGGACGACGAGGCCCGCCGGCTTGTCGATGACGATGAGGTCGTCGTCCTCGTACACGATGACGAGGTCGAGGGATTCGGCGCGCGGCTCCGGCGCCACCGCCTCGGGGATGGTCACGGCGAGTTCGGTGCCGGGGCCGACCTTGACGGACGGGTCCAGGCTGACGGCGCCGTTGCGGCGGACCTGCCCGGCCTTGACGAGATCCTGCAGGCGCGAGCGCGAGACGTCGGGGAAGATCCGCGCCAGGGCGCGGTCGAGGCGCTCGGTCGCGGCCTCCTCCCCGATCGTCGCGCGGCGTTCCGCGATCGTCGCGCGGCGCTCGCCGGTTGCGTCCTGATCGAGGGAGTCCTGATCGAGGGCGTCGTGATCCAGAACCTCGGCTTCGAGATCCAGCAAGTCCTGTCCCGAAACCGGGTCCTGTCCCGGCCCGAGGTGTTCCTGTCCCGACACGAGGTGTTCCTTTCCCGACAAGCGGCGTTTCCGAGGTTCAAAATGTCGCTTGGGCGACGCGGAGGCGATTTCGGCCCTTGTGGCGTCGCGCGACCCTCGCTATACGATCGCCCATCGGCCGGGAAGCACGGATCGCAGCAGCGATGACCGCGCCCCTCCCTCCGATCCGCGCCCATCGTCTAGCGGTTAGGACAGGTCCCTCTCACGGATCAGACCGGGGTTCGATTCCCCGTGGGCGCGCCAACAACTTTCCCCTGACGGTTCTCTTGTCGTCCGCGCCGCGATGAGGCTCGACCTGCGCCGGCACGCGGCGAAGCAGACGTCCGGCCACTAGGACAAGCTGTCCGGCTGACGGACTCGTCTCCCTCGTGCGATGAGCGGGCATGATCCGGGTCATCAAACACATCATCGTCGAGCCGACGGCGGACCAGATGGCGCGCCTCGGGCGTATCCAGGCCATCGTCGTCGCCACCTTCCCGGGCGCCACCACCGACATCGTTCCGGGTCTGCTGGACGACGACCTCGTGGTGGAGGTCCGACTGCCCCTCGACAACCTGAACGACTGGCGTGCGGCACGCGAGGCCTGGGGAGACTTCAGCCGCCTTGCAGCCCCGCTCCCAGGCCCGACCGACCCCGAGTCCGACGAAGCCTAACCCGCTGCGCCCGCCGGGCCTGCGCTGCGGCCGCCCCGGTCACCCCGTGGACGCATCACGCTTGCGTGATGCCGACCCCATCGATGACGCCGGGGACGGGTCGAAATCCTGCCCCGCCGTCGCGGCGGACCCGGCCCCGGACCCAGCCCTGGACCCAGCCCCGCACCGTCGCGCGCCGCTGGATGTTCGACGCCCGCGCTGCGCATTCGCCCGCGGGGTGGCAGATTCGCGCTGGTATCGACGAAGTCGATCCGAGCGTTCGCGCTTCGAGCGCCTCATGCGCCACAAAAGCCATACGTTAAAATTTTGCTAACGCATCCGGTTTGACGTGATTGACAGCGCTGGCAAATTACAACTTTGATCACCTTATGTCGTGGCAGATCCGCGATGGGGATGGACGACAGAAATGAGCTGGATCTCGCTCCGTAAGTTTACCGCCGGTGAGACCAAGACGCAGTCTCCCGAGCAGACGGATGCGATGTTGCGCGCTCCAATACTCACGACACCCTTTCTGCGGGTCGGTGAGGAAGTCGACAATTCAGAGCCTGAACCTCATGTCGAGGACCTGTCGCTGGATTCGTTGGGACAGCACAACGAGAGCCTGCGTTTCCGCGTGGCGGAGATGTCCGAGCGGCTCGACGACCTGAAGTCGCTGCAATCGGATTTCTCGGCTCTCCTGGTGCCGATCGTGGCGATCACCGAGGAATTGCCCCGGGCCAAGGTCCGGACGGCCGAGCTGGAGACGCTGCTGGGCGTCGAGCAGGCCAATGCCGCGACCCTGCGGCGCGACCTCGCCGATGCGACGGGCCGGCTCGCCGTGGCCACGAACGACGTGTCGGCCGCCAAGATCCAGCTGCACCACCTCGAAACCAGCCTCCAGGCCCGCGACGCCGCGGCGGAGGAAGTACGCCTCGCCCTGCGCGACAAGACCCTGCAGGTCGAGAACCTGGAGCGGCGCCTGTTTGCCGAGACCGAGCAGACCCGCGCCCTCCAGGGCGAGAGCAAGGCCCTGCGAGGCGAGGCCAAGGCCCTCGATCAGGCGCTGGCCCGCTCGGACAGCGAGTTGCAGGACCTGCGCGAAAGCCGCCACGCCCTCGATCGGGACAATCTGCGGCTCCAGACCCTCAGCGAGGCCCAGGCCGCCCAGCTGGCCGAGCTGACCGCACGAGCGCAGGACTTCGAGACGCAGGCCGAAGCCGGCCGCATCGCCCTGCGCAACGTCGAGCAGCAGCTCGCCGCCGAGGTCACCGCCGCGCAGAAAGCCGAGGCCCAGTACGAGGCCGAGGTCGCCAATCATCGCACCGAGCGCGCGAGCCTCGCCATGCGGGCGGAGGCGAGCACGAGCCGCCTCGCCAGCACCGAGCAGATGCTGGCGCAGCTGCGCAACCAGCTGCGCGAGCGCGACGAGGCCGGCCGCTCGGCCGAGCGCGGGCTCAAGGAGGCCCTGATCGAGCGGGTGACCCTCGACCGCCGCCTGGAGAGCGCCCAGGCGGATCTCGCCCGCCAGACCGAGCGTTTCCTCGAGATGCAGCGCGCCCGCTCGGAATTCGAGCATCGCTGCGAGATGCTGACCAAGGCGATGGCGGCCAAGGATGCGGCCCTCGAACAGGCGCTCGGCCGCGTCTCCAGCCTGTCCGACCGGATCGACCATCTGGTCCATCGCCAGGAGGTCGAGCGGGCCGATTTCGAGACCGTCAACCATCGTCTCATCGAGGAGCTTCAGCACGAGCGCTCCGAGCGGAAGCTGGCCCAGGGCGCCCTCGACATCGCCCGCGAGAGCCGGGTCTCGCTCCAGAAGCAGCACGAGGCCCTGCGGCGCTCCGCCCGCAACTTCGCCGGAGAGGAGGCCGGGGCGCGATCCGAATCGGCGCCCGCCCAAACCCAAGCGCAAACCCAAGCCTCTGCCCCCGCCGAGGTCAGCAACGTCCGACCGTTCACGCCCCCGTCCGAGAAGTAAGCCCGCCGGTCGATCGGCCGGGCGGATCTCCCGCTCGACCCGTTCCTCCACCCCACCGCGATGCCGCGCGAGCACACCCCGCGCAGGAAAGCAGCCATGTCCGAGACCGCGCTACGCGACCGAGAGACGTCTTCCGCCGGGGCCTGGCTGATGCGCAGCCTGCCGACGCCGCATCGTCCGGCCGGCACGCCCGAACCGGCTCAGCCCACGGAGCCGGCGAAGCCCGGTGCGATGCGGGACGTGACGCCCGGCGCCGAGGCTGGCCCGCGACGGGACTGGTCCGCCTCCCTCGATCTCATCCACGAGGCGACGGCCGCGATCCGCATCAGCGAGGAGCGGGCGGCCGAACTGGAACAGGAGCTCGAGCGCACCGTGGCGCGCGCCCTGGAGCGGGCCTCGGCTCTCGAAGCGCAGGTTGCTGCCGCCCAATCCCGGGCCGAGCAGGCGGAGCGCCGGGCCGAGGAGGCCGAGGAATGGCTGGCGCGCCTGCACGATGCCGTGGTGGAGGGCTTCACCCGCAAGGCCGCCCCGCCGGCGGCGCAGGCCACGAGTTCCGCCGCCTGATCCTGTTCGCCCCGGTCCGGTCCCGACCGGCTCCCGTTGAACCGCGCCAGGCCACCCCGCCCCGCGCGCTCGACCCTCCCGAAAACGGGTCCGTGCCACCATGTCCGCAGCCGCCTCCCCTGCTCGATCGCCGCTGATGGGCACCGTGCTCGCCCCGATGGTCGTCCTTCAGGACGCCGACGCCCAGACCCTTGCTCCTGCCCTCGCTCCTGCCATTTCTCCTACAATGGCCCCTGCGGTCGCGCAGGAGGCCGCGCGCGAGGGCGTTCGGGACTTGTCGCGCTCGCAGGCGCTGGTGCCCTACGAGGCGGCGCCCCCAAGCTCGGTTCTCGGCGCCACCACCCTGCGGCTGGTCGAGCGCAGCATGGAGACCATCCGGCTCCTGCATCGGCGCGTGGACAGCATCTCGGCCCAGACCCGGGACCTGATCGTCCTCACCCACCGGGAGCGGGCCGAACGGGAGGTCGAATTGACCCAGGCCCGCGCCGAGGCGGCCGAGTGGCGGCGTCAGGCCATGGAATCGGAGCTGCTGGCGCGCGAGGCCCAGCTTCGGGCGCGCGAGGCCGAGATGGCGCGCCGCGAGGCCGAACAGGCCGCCCACGAGGCCCGGCGCCAAGTGCGCAAGGCCGAGGCGGAAGTCGAAGGGCTCCAGGCCTACCTGCGCAAGATCAGCGACTTCCTCGAATCCACCCTCGGCCGGTAGAGGCGGTTCCTCCGTCGACGAGGCGGATCCGCGAATCGCTTCCGGTCCCACGCACCCCGGGCAGAGCCAGCCGCACGATCGGCGAGTCCGTCATCCCCCGCCATCGGTGCTGCGGTGCAAGCGTAGCGGTTCGTTGAGGACGTTGCGGTTTTCGCCCGACGGGTGACTTTCCCCAGGCGTCGTCGCTGCGATGCGGGATCGAAATACTGAATATCTCCAGCCAATCACTTGCGTAGTCTGAACGGCGGATTAAGGTTCCGGCTCGTTCCAAATCAACTCGCGCTTAACCTCCTTTGACAAGGTGACAGCCATGTCCAACGTGATTCGCGTGAAGCCGACCCATGACGGCACCTACACGGTCTATCGCGGCGAGGCCGTGCTGGTGAGCGGTCTGACGCTCCTCCAGGCGGAGCGCTACCGGGAGAATCTGGCCGAGGAGCCGGTGCTGGAAGACGCCTGACGCCCCCTCGACCCGGCACCGGGCGCCTCAGGCCCGGACCAGTGCCAGGGGTCCGAGATCCGCGATGATGCCGGCCTCGGTCAGGCCCCGCTCCATGCCGGCGACGGTGTAGCCCGCCGCCGCGCGGGTGATCGTATAGAGGTGGTAGCTCGCGCGGTGGTGCCGCGCATCGCCCCGAGCCGAGGCCGAGGCGGCGCCCACCACCGGGATCGACCGGCCCCCCGGCCCCGCCACGAACGCCACGCTGCGGACGTGGTTGTGCCCGTGCAGGATCAACTCCGCCCCCGCATGTGCCACCATGGCGGTGAACGCGCCCGCATCCTTCAATTCCCGCCCGGACGAGGTGCCGCCGGGATGCGACGGATGGTGGATCATCACGACGCGGTAGGGGGGCTCGGGCTCGGCCCCGAGCGCCCGAAGCAGGGCCTCGGTCGCGGCGATCTGCTGCGGCCCGAGGCGCCCGCTCGCCATCAGGGGCTTGGTCGGAACCGCCGAGGACAATCCGATCAGCGCGACAGGCCCGCGCCGGCGCAGGTAGGGAAAGTGCCCGTGCGTGCCGTCGTCGCCCGTGGTCCAGGCCCCGCAGGCGAGGAGCAGCCCTTCGAGGGAGCCGCGCACGTAGGCGTCGTGGTTGCCCGGCACGAAGCTCACCGCGTCCGGCGTGCCGAGCGCTTCGAGGAAGACCTTGGCGGTCGACCATTCGCTCGGCAGACCGATGTTGCACAGGTCGCCGGTGCAGGCGATGTGGTCGTGCGCCTGGGCCTGGAGGTCGGCCACCAGGGCGGCCAGCACCTCCATGTCGTGCGCGTCCTTGCGGCCGCGCTGCCAGTTCACGTAGCCGGTGGCGCGCTTGCTGAGGAGCTGGCGCAGGCGCGGGCGCGTCAGCGGTCCCACATGGGGGTCGGTCAGGTGGGCGAGGCGGAACATCATCCCCCGGTGCACGATCGATGATCGGGATTTCGGGGTTCCGCATCGCCTCATCCGGCCCCGAGGGTCAACCCACGCGGGGCGATTCGCCACCCGCACCGGGGCTCACGGCTTTGCTCGCCCCCAAGGCTCTCGCCCCCAAAGCTCTCGCCCAACGCTCACGCGCTGCCGATGGCGATCCCGGTCAGCAGCACCAGGGCGCCGCCGAGAACCACCTGCATCGCCGCGCGCCAGAACGGCGTCGCCATGTAGCGGGTGCGGATGGCCGCGATCGCCAGCAGCTCCACCACCACCACGACGATCGCCAGGGCGGTGGCGAGGCCGAAGGCGTTCGGCCACCGGTCCGGGATCGCGTAGGGCAGCGTGTGGCCGAGACCGCCGAGCGTGGTCATCACCCCGCAGACGAGGCCGCGCATCCACGGCGTGCCCCGCCCGGTGATCTGCCCGTCATCCGAGAGCGCCTCGGTGAAGCCCATGCTGATGCCGGCCCCGATCGAGGCGGCGAGCCCCACCAGGAAGGTCGCCCCGTTGCTGTGGGTCGCGAAGGCAGCGGCGAAGATCGGCGCCAGGGTCGAGACCGAGCCGTCGATCAGCCCGGCGAGGCCCGGCTGGACGTAGCGCAGCACGAAAGCCCGGTGCGCTTCTGCCGCTGCGGGGTCGAGCGGCGCCGCCGATCCCGCGACTCCGTGGGCCTGTGACATCGTCATCGCGTGCATCCTCTCCGGCCTCGCGACCTGTTTAGATCGATTCCAATCTATAGATTGGAACGGCTCCAAACAAGCGCCGGATGCCCCTTTCTGTCACCCAAAGCGAAGGTTTCGGCCTTCCCGCGGCGTTGCACCGGTCCGGCGATCGGAGCTAGACAGCCGGCTGCCCGTCCGTCCCGGTCGTCGCCGCAAGGTGCGGGACGGCTCCGCGACCGGCCCCTCGGCGCCGCGAAAGCGAAGTGATGAGCCTCGTCAAACGCATCGGCCGCGCGCCGGCGGTCCAGCAGGCCCTCGGCATCCTCGCCGGCGGCTACCTGCGCCTGGTCCGCCGCACCAACCGCTTCACCGTGGAGCCGGCCGGCCCCGATGCCTGGCTCGACCGGCACAGCCCCTTCATCGCCGGCATGTGGCACGGCCAGCACACGATGATCTCGTTCATGCGCCGGCCGCACGACCGGATCGCCACCATCATTTCCCGGTCGGCCGACGGCAACATCAACGCCATCGCGCTCACCCGGATGGGCGTGCGGGTCATCCGGGCCTCGGGCGCGCGCGGCCGCGTGCTGCGGGACGCCAAGGCGAAGGGCGGGGCCGAGGGCCTGCGCGCCATGCTGCGGGCCTTGAAGGACGGCGAATCGGTCGCCTTCAGCGCCGACGTGCCGAAGGTCTCGCGCCGCGCCGATGCCGGCATCCTCACCCTGGCGCGCTTCTCCGGCCGGCCGATCATTCCCGTGGCGGTGGTGACGAGCCGGCACTGGCGCTTCAACAGCTGGGACCGGGCCTGCCTCGGCCTGCCCTTGGGCCGCGGCGCGATGGTGTTCGGAGACCCGATCGTCGTGCCCCGCGACGTCGCGCCCGATGTCCTCGAAACACTGCGCCGGCAGCTGGAGGCCGAGATGAACCGGGTTCATGACCGCGCCTACACCCTGGTCGGCCGCCCCGACCGCGTCGGACCCCATGATCGCGTGACCCATCCGGACCGCGTCACCCATCCGGACCGGGGCGCGGCCGAACCCCGCGCCGGGACGCCCGCATGAAGGCGATGGCGAAGGCCCCGCCCCTCACGGCGCTCCTCGGGGCCTACCGCTACGGCCTCTATCTCGGCGAGCCGGCGCTGGTGGGCCTGCTCGGCTGGCGCGCCCGCCGGGGCAAGGAGGATGGCGGCCGCCTCGCCGAGCGGCGCGGCCTGCCGGGCCGGGCCCGCCCCCTCGGGCGTCTGGTCTGGATGCACGGGGCGAGCGTCGGCGAGGCGTTGTCCCTCGTCGGCCTCGTCGACGGCATGATCGCGCGCGGCTTCTCGGTCCTGGTCACGACGGGCACGCGCAGCGCGGCCGACCTGATCGGGCGCCGCCTGCCGGCCGGGGCTGTACACCAGTACATGCCCCTCGATGCGCCGCGCTGGGTCGAGCGCTTCCTCGCCCATTGGCGCCCCGATCTGGCGCTGATCGCCGAATCCGAGATCTGGCCGAACACCATCCTGTCCCTGCACCGGCGCGGCATCCCGCTGCTTCTGGTCAATGCGCGGCTGTCGGAGCGTTCGTTCCAGGGTTGGGCGCGCACGCCGCGCACCGCCGAGGCGCTCCTGGCCCGCATCGCGATCTGCCTCGCCCAGACCGACGAGGATGCCGACCGCTTCCGCCGCCTCGGTGCCCCGCGGGTCGAGATCGCCGGCAATCTCAAATACGATTCCGAGGTGCCCCCGGCGGACGGGCAGCAACTCGCCCACCTGCGCGATCTCATCGGCGACCGGCCCGTCTGGGTCGCGGCCAGCACTCATCCGGGCGAGGACGCGATGGCGGCCCGCGCCCATGCCCGCCTGCAGGCGCGCTGGCCCCGTCTCCTCACCATCGTCGTGCCGCGCCATCCCCACCGTGGCGGCGACGTGGCCGACTGCGCCGGCGCCGAAGGTCTGCGCAGCGCCCGGCGCTCGCAGGGCGGGCGCCCGCATGGGGGCGTCGACCTCTACGTCGCCGACACGCTGGGCGAACTCGGCCTGTTCTATCGGCTCAGCCGCATCGTCTATCTCGGCGGCTCCCTGGTGCCGCATGGCGGGCAGAACCCGATCGAGCCGACCCGCCTGTGTGCCGCTGTGCTGCATGGGCCGCACGTCCACAACTTCACCCAGGTCTACCGCGCCCTCGACGGCGCCGGCGGCGCCCTGCTGGTGCTGGATGCCGACGACCTCGCCGTCACCCTGGACGACCTGCTGGGCGACCGGCCCCGTATTGCGGCGCTGAACCAGGCCGGCGCCGCCGCACTCCAGCCCTTCGAGGGCGCGGTCGCCCGCACCCTGTCGGTGCTCGACCCCTTCATCGCCCAGATGACCCTGACGGCGATGACCGCCTCGTGAGCCCGGACTGATGCGGCCCCCCGCCTTCTGGGACGCGCGGCCCGGCCACCCGGCGGCCCGTCTGCTGGCGCCCCTCGGCGCCCTCTACGGCCGCCACACCGCCGCCCGCATGGATCGCCCCGGTGCCGCCGCGCCCTGCCCCGTCCTGTGCATCGGCAACTTCACTCTGGGGGGCGCCGGCAAGACGCCGACCGCGCTGGCGCTGGCGACCCTGCTGCGCGACCTCGGCGCCCGCCCGGCCTTCCTGACCCGAGGCTATGGCGGACGCCTCGCCGGTCCCATCCGGGTCGATCCGACGATGCAGACCGTGGCCGAGACCGGCGACGAGCCTCGCCTGCTGGCGCGGTCCGCTCCCACCATCCTGTCGCGCGATCGCCCGGCCGGCGCCCGCCTGTGCGTGGCGGAGGGCGCCGACGTCATCGTGATGGATGACGGCCTCCAGAACCCGAGCCTGGCCAAGACCCTGTCGCTCGCCGTGGTCGATGCCGGAGCCGGGCTCGGCAACGGCCGGCCTTTCCCGGCCGGCCCCCTGCGGGTTCCGGTGTCGCGCCAGTGGCGCCACGTCCACGGGATCGTGCTGATCGGCGACGGCCCGCGCGGCGCGGTCGTGGCCGAGGCGGCGCGGGCGCGCGGGCTGCCGGTCCACCGCGCCCGCCTGATCCCGGGGGCCGATTTCGCGGGTCGGCGCGTCCTCGCCTTCGCGGGCATCGGGCGCCCCGACAAGTTCTTTTCGAGCCTCGCCGAGGCCGGCGCCACCCTCGTCGGCCGGCGCGCCTTCGCGGATCACCACCCCTACGCCGCTGCCGACGCGGCGGCGCTGACGGCGGAGGCGCGACGCCTCGGCGCCGACCTCGTCACCACCGAGAAGGACCACGTCCGCCTCGAGGCCCCGTTCGCCGCCCGCGTCGCCATCCTGCCCGTCACCCTCGCCTTCGCCGACGAAGCGCCGCTCCTCGCGCAGCTGCGCTCGCTGCTCGGCCGAGCCTCGGGCTAGAATGTGTCGGGGATCGGCGGAAACCCGTTATCCTGACCCGACAAAGCAAAACGCCAGATTCGGGGACGGTTCACGGTCGATCCGCGTCTTCACGACCGATCGACGATTAGGCCCTTCGACCCGCGAGAGAAGCGGGCACGCGATCCCGCCCCTTCGACCGTCAGGTCACGATCCGGCCTGCGCCGAGGCGATCGCCTGTTCGAGGAAGGTGGCGGCGTTTCCGATCGCTGCCCGGCCCTCGGCCAGCTCGGCCTGGAACATGTGCCAGACGTGGAACATGTTCGGCCAGATCTCCAGGGAGACCCGGACGCGATTCTCGCCGAGATGGCTGGCGAGCCGGATGGCGTCGCTGAGCATCAGTTCGGCCTCGCCGATCTGCACCAGGATCGGTGGCAATCCGCGAACGTCGGCGAAGACCGGCGAAGCCTCCGGGCTGTTCGGCAAGGCCCCGCCGAGGAAGGTCCGGGCCATCAGGTCGAGACCCGCCTTGGTGTTCAGCGGATCGAGGCCCTCGCGGTTGAACATCGAGGCGCCGGTATGCTCCAGGTTCGCCCATGGGGAGAGGGCGGCCCCGCCAGCCGGCAACGGCACGCCCGCGTTGCGCGCCATGACCATCACGGTGACCACCATGGCGCCACCCGCCGAATCTCCCGCGACGGTGACCGAACGCGGGTCCTGGCCCTGGTCGATCAGCCAGCGATAGGCCGAGAAGGTATCGTCGATCGGGGTCGGGAAGGGATGCTCGGGAGCCAGCCGGTAATCCGGCAGGTAGACGCGGGCCTTCATCGCCTTGGCGAAGGCGCCGGCCAGGCCGTGATATCCGCCCGGTCCTCCGACGATGTAGGCCCCGCCGTGGATGTAGAACAGCACGCGGTCGCCGACGACGTCGTCCGGCGTCACCAGGGTGCCCGGGACGCCGCCCATATCGACGGGTTCGATCCGAACGCCCTCGGGCGTCGGATGCTGCGCCATCGTGTCGATGTAGGCGCGACGGATCTCCTCCAGCGTCGCGCCCCGGGTCTCGCCGAGGATGACCGGTCCAAGGTCCTGCAGGCTGCCGGCCCATTGTGCGAGCCGATGGGTCACGAGATCGTTGAAGGCCATGAGACACCCGTCCAGTGCTGTTGCAAGTCTTGTCGCAAGTGCTGTCAATTGCGTCGAATGGCCGGTATACGCCGACGATTGGCGAATGGGCGTCAACACTGCGGGGATGGAACGGCGCGGATGTCATTCGGGCATGTCGGCGACATCGCAGCCTTCGTCGCCGCGGCCGAGGCCGGAAGCTTCGTCGCCGCGGCGCGCCTCCGGTCGATGACGCGATCCGGGATCGCCAAGAGCGTCGGGCGCCTCGAAAGCCGCCTCGGCGTGCGGCTGTTCCATCGCACGACGCGAAGCCTCGCCCTGACCGACGACGGCCGCCTCTTCCTCGATCGGTGTACGCAGATCCTCTCGGATCTCGAGGATGCGGAACTGTCGCTGGCCGAGGGGGGCGGCGAACCGCAGGGCATCCTCCGCCTCACGGCCCCGGCGACCTTCGGACGGGTGGTGGTTCTGCCCGTGCTCAACCGGTTCCTGGCGGCGTGGCCGAAGCTGCGTGCGGAGGTCAGTCTCACCGACCGGGTCAACGACATCATCGACGACGGCTACGATCTGGCGATCCGGATCGGTGATCCGCGCGAGAACGGCAGCCTGATCGCCAAGACCCTGATCGCCAGGACGTTGACGCGCCAGCAGGACCTCGTCGTGGCAAGCCCGGGCTACCTGTCCACGCGGCCGCTGCCCCGGCACCCGGACGACCTGACCGAGCAGACCTGCCTGAGCTATCTCAGCGCCGGGCGGCACCGGGCCTGGCGTTTCGTCGCCGAGGGCAAGACGATCGCGATCCGGCCCCGTGCGCGGCTCGCGCTCGATAGCGGCGAGGCCTTGCGCGATGCCGCTTTGTCCGGAGCCGGCCTCGCCTACCTGCCGAGCTACGTCGTCGACGAGGACATCGCGAACGACCGCCTGCGCGTCGTTCTCTCAGACTATGCCGCCCCACCCATCCCGATCTGTGCCCTCTACCCCAGCCGCCGCCATCTGGCCTCCAAGGTGCGGCGGTTCATCGACCTCGTCGCGGCCGAGCTTCACACGCCACCCCCCTGAAGCGATGGGGGCTCGACGCAGACCGTCCGTGATCACGGGGTTGCTGGCGCTCGGCAACCGGGCGAATCGATCACCCCCGCGCCCGCCGGCGGGCCGAAGGCGACCGCGCCATCAAGCCGGCCGCCCGGTCTGGGCGAGGCGCTTCATCGCGGCCTCGGGGCTGGCATAGGCCTCCTGCAGGGTGGCGCTCCAGTAGCGCAGGGCGTCGAGGGCGATCGGCTCGCCGGTCACCGCGCAGCGCACGAAGCTGCCGGGCTTGACCACCCGCATGGTGCCGTCGCCGTACTCCACCACCGCCTCGCCGGAGGCTCCGCGCTCGAAACGTCCCAACATGATCCTGCCGCCTCCCGGCCCATTCGCCCACTGGCCCCCGTCTTAGGAGCGCGCCGGCCCGGTGTCGATGACGCCCGACCCTCGACAGACCCGCGACTTGGTGCCTTAAGTCGCGGGATGCCGCTCCGCGTCCTGCTCTCATGAACCCGGATCTCGCCCGCCTGTTCGACGCCGCCCGGGCCGCGCAGGCCAGGGCCTACGCGCCCTACTCGCGCTTCCCCGTCGGTGCGGCCCTGCGCGACGACTCGGGCGCCGTCCATGTCGGCTGCAACGTCGAGAACGCCGCCTATCCGGTCGGGACCTGCGCCGAGGCCGGCGCCATTGCCGCCATGGTGGCGGCGGGCGGTCGCGCCATCGCCGAACTCCTGGTGCTCGGTCCGGGCCCCGGCCTCGTGACACCCTGCGGCGCCTGCCGCCAGCGCATCCGCGAATTCGCCGGACCGGCGGTTCTGGTCCACGTCGCCGATGCCGAGGGTATCCGCGCGGCCTTCACCCTCGGGACGCTGCTGCCCGAATCGTTTGGCCCCGAGAACCTTGGCTCACCCGAGAACCTTGGCTCACCCGAGAACCTTGGCTCACCCGAAAATCCTGTCTCGCCCGAAAATCTCGTCTCTGCCGAGAGTCTCGATCATGGGTGAGCCCGAGCCGACCGTCGAGGCCGCCGCCGGCCTGCTTCGCGCTCAGGGGTTCGGCGGCCCGTTCGCCTGTGCGATCGTGACCGGGACCGGACTTGGTGCCTGGGTGTGTGACCTCGTCGAAACCCTCTCGGTATCCTACGCGCAGATTCCGGGCTTTCCGGCGCTCGGGGTGAGCGGCCACGGCGGCCGCCTGCATGCCGGCCGCCTCGCCGGCCGCCGTGTTCTGGTCTTCGAGGGCCGCGCGCACGCCTACGAGGCGGGTGACGCCGCCATCATGCGGGTGCCCCTCGCCGTCGCCCAAGTGCTTGGCGCAGAAGCCCTTCTTCTCACCAACGCGGCCGGTTCGCTGCGGCCCGAGGTCGGTCCCGGCAGTCTCGTCACGCTCACCGACCACATCAACTTGTCGGGCCTTAACCCCCTCATCGGCGAGCCGAGCGACGGCCGCTTCGTGCCCATGGTCGAGGCCTACGACGCGTCGCTCCGGAGCCATCTCCTTGCCGCAGCAGCAGAATCCGGCCTGGTACTCCACACCGGGATCTACGCCTGGTTCTCCGGCCCGAGCTTCGAGACGCCGGCCGAAATCCGCATGGCCGGGCGCCTCGGCGCCGATCTCGTCGGCATGTCCACGGCGCCGGAGGTCATTCTGGCCCGCTTCTACGGCCTGCCCGTCGCCGCCGTGTCGGTGGTGACCAACCTCGGCGCCGGCATCGGCGACGGCAATCCCCACCATGCCGAGACCAAGGCGGTCGCCGCTGATGCCGGCGACGACCTCGCCCGCCTCGTCGCGGCCTTCGTGGCCCGCCTGCCCGCAAGGACGCCCTCATGACCGACGATGCCGCCATCGCCCGGCGAGCCCTGCCGCTGCTCGACCTCACCGATCTCAGCGAGTCCTGCTCCGAAGCCGCCATCGACACGCTCTGCCGAGACGCTCGCGCGAGCCGGGTCGCCGCCATCTGCGTCTGGCCGCATTACGTGAGCCGGGCCGCCCGGCTTCTCGCCGGCAGCCCGGTGCGGATCGCCACCGTCATCAACTTTCCCGCCGGTGGCGACGATATCGAGCGGGCGGTGGACGACACGACGGAGGCCCTGGCGGACGGCGCGCACGAGATCGACCTCGTGCTGCCCTATCGCAGCTTCCTCGCTGGCGAGACCGGGATATGCCGGTCGATGCTCGGCGCCATCCGCGAGGTCTGCGATGGCGACCGACTGCTCAAGGTGATCCTCGAGAGCGGCGAGCTGGCGACATCGACGGCGATCTCCGCAGCCAGTCGCCTCGCCATCGAGTCCGGCGCGGATTTCCTCAAAACATCAACGGGTAAGAGTCTGGTTTCCGCTACGCCCGAAGCGGCCGAAGCGATGCTTCTCGCCATCCGGGACCGGGCAGATGGGCGCTCTGTCGGGCTCAAGGTCTCGGGCGGATTGCGCAGCGTCGCCGATGCCGGTCGCTATCTCGCACTCGCCGATCGCATCATGGGACCCGCCTGGGTCTCGCCCCGCACTGTCCGTCTCGGCGCCAGCAGTCTGCACGCCGCACTGGTGTCGGCGTGCGGAGAGCCGGCCCGATGAGGCTGCCGCAGGAACTGATCCGGGCGAAGCGCGATGGCGGCGAACTCCCGTCCGAAGACATTGCCGACTTCATCGCCGGCCTGACCGATGGGCGGGTCACCGAGGGACAGGCGGCGGCCTTCGCCATGGCGGTGTTTTTCCGGGGGCTTTCGCGGGCGGAGCGCGTCGCCCTGACCCAAGCCATGACCCGCTCGGGCACGGTTCTGCACTGGAATTTGCCCGGGCCCGTTCTCGACAAGCACTCGTCTGGGGGCGTCGGGGATGCCGTCAGCCTCGCGCTTGCGCCGATGGTGGCGGCTTGCGGCGGCTATGTGCCCATGATCTCGGGCCGTGGTCTCGGCCACACCGGTGGCACCCTCGACAAGCTCGCGAGCATCCCGGGCTACGATGTGACGCCCGATCTCGACCGCTTTCGGCGTGTCACCGCGGAGGTCGGCTGCGCCATCATCGGGCAGACCGCAGATCTGGCTCCCGCGGATCGTCGGCTCTACGCCATCCGCGACGTCACCGGCACGGTCGAGTCCCTCGACCTCATCACCGCCTCCATCCTTTCGAAGAAGCTTGCGGCTGGCCTCGATGGTCTGGTGATGGATGTGAAGACCGGCTCGGGAGCCTTCATGGCTCAGCGTTCCGAGGCACAAGGACTCGCGCGCAGCATCGTCGCCGTCGCCAACGGCGCCGGCCTGCCCACGGTGGCGCTGATCACCGATATGGATTCGCCCCTCGCCTCCTCCGCCGGAAATGCCCTGGAGGTCGCCTACATCCTGGAGTATCTCACCGGACAATCACGGGAGCCTACGTTCCACGCTGTCACCATGGCACTGGCCGCCGAAATGCTGGTGATCGGCGGACTGCGTGCTGATATCGCAGACGCCGTAACGGCCCTGGAGAAAGCCCTGGCTTCCGGCCGTGCGACCGAAACCTTCGGTCGGATGGTCGCCGCGCTTGGAGGCTCGAGCGATCTTGTCGAGAGTCCCGGGCGCCATCTGCCGGTGGCTCCTGTCATCCGGACCATCGCGGCGCCTACGAGTGGGTTTGTGACCGCGGTGGCCACCCGAGAGCTGGGGCTGGCCGTCATAGGGCTCGGGGGGGGGCGAACTCGCCCCCAGGATGATATCGACCCTCGGGTCGGTCTGACCCGGCTTCCTCGGGTTGGTGCGCGAGTGGAGCGGGGCGAGGTGCTCGCAATGATCCATGCGCCCGATGCGACCGCCGCGGACCGTGCGGAAATTGCCGTGTCCGCAGCCTATCGCATCGATCCGGCCCCGATGTCAGAGCCCGACGCCATCCTCGAGCGGATCGCCGAATGACGCCGTCCCGGTTTCTACGGGGCGCAGTCGTCGGGAGCTGGAATCGCTGCTTTTAGTACTCGTAACGGCCATGCCCACGATGGTGGTGCCGGCGCTCGTGCCAGCCGCGGCGCTCATCCCAGCCACCGTGATGATCCCAGCCATGCCGGCGGTGCCCCCATCCGCGATGGCGTCCCCGCTCGTGACCGCCATCGTAGCGATCATGGTGACGGTGATGTCCCCATCCGCCATGCCCACCCCAGTACTGAACGGTGCTGATCGCAGCCGGCTCCGAAGCGGCAGGGGGTGCGAACGCAGGCATGGCGGTGGCCGAACTTCCGGCCGCGAGGCCGCACGCGATGGCAGCCACCACGATTGAGGCCTTGACGGCCCGCATCAATCCCAGGGGGGATGTGGTCATGGTCGGATCCTATCTCGAACGAGCGGGCGCCTCCCGCTCTCACCTCGGAGATAGAGGGAAAGCCCTGAACCCAACCCCAGCTCGCCCTTCAGCTCCCGTTCGGATTTGATCTTCCGGGCGTATGGGTCAGGGGCGGCGGTAGACCCAAACGCGGGCAGGCGGCAGGTTAAGCCAGACCCGATTCGATCGGCTCGCCGTGTAGGTGCCGGCATCGCAGCGTGCCGGGATGGGCGGCACCACAGCATAGGTGAATTGTACGAACGGCGCACTGGCGTGCATCATCGCGTGAGCAGCGTTGAGCAGATCGAGGCGTTGCTCCAGGGGTTTTGTGAACAGCGGCAGGCTTGAGACCATCGCTGCAGCTTTGTCCGACAGCATCGCGCCGAGGGTCTCGCGGATGTTGTAAGCGTCACCACGGACGATCGTCGCGCGCGGGAAGCGTTTCTGGAGAAGCTTGCAGAAATCGGGATTGTACTCGACCAGGACCAGACGCTCCTGTTCGATGCCGCGGCGGATCAGGGCTTCCGTCACCGGACCCGTACCAGGACCGAGTTCGATGACCGGACCGGTGACGCGCGGGTCGACATAGGACGCCATGGTCCGCGCGAGCATCTTGCCCGAAGGGGTCACGGCTCCGGTGACGAGCGGTCGCTCGAACCAGGAGCGTAGAAATCGCGCCTCGTCCTCCAGCGGGTCCCGTCGCGTACGGTTGGCACCGGAGGCGAGGTCGGCTTTTGCGCTGGGGCGGCGTAGCGGCGGCAAGACCCTATGTCCTCAGATCACGGGTGGGAGGGAAAGGCTAGACGACGAAGCTCTTCGGCAGTCAAGCGCGCATCCATGGAACAGACCCCGGCGCACACAACGATTGGGGTGGCGGTGCCGGCACGCCACATCCGATAACCGGGGCCGCGTCAATTTGATCCGCAGGTTTGTGATGACTCAAGTACGGGCGGTACCGCCAAGTCCGTCGAAGAAGTCCTTAACCTTCGAAAAGAAGCCTGCACTCTCCGGATGGTTCTCATCCGACGCAGTTTGATCGAATTCCTGGAGAAGTTCACGCTGGCGCTTGGAGAGGTTCTGCGGCGTCTCGACAAAAACCTGAATGTAGAGATCTCCAACATCGCGTGAGCGAAGCACCGGCATGCCCTTAGCTTTGATGCGGAACTGCTTCGCCGTCTGGGTGCCCGCCGGGATCCGAACCTGCGTCTGCGAGCCGTCAATCACCGGAACGGTGATCTCGCCGGAAAGGGCGGCGGTCACCATCGAGATCGGCACGCGGCAGAACAGGTCCGCCCCATCCCGCTGGAAGAACTCGTGCGGCTTGATCGACAGGAAAACGTAGAGGTCGCCTGCCGGCCCGCCTCGCAGGCCGGTCTCGCCCTCCCCGGCAAGGCGGATCCGCAGTCCATCATCGACGCCAGCCGGCACATTGATTGAGAGGGTGCGCTCCCGTGTGACGCGACCCGCCCCACTGCAGGCCGTGCAGGGATCGTCGATCACCTCGCCGCGCCCATGGCAATTCGGACAAGTGCGTTCGATCGCGAAGAAGCCTTGCGCCGCGCGCACGCGGCCGTATCCACCGCAGGTCTGACAAGGACGCGGCTTGGAGCCCGCCTTGGCGCCGGACCCGGAGCAGACCTCACAGGTGACCGACGTGGCCATCTTGATGGTCTCGGCCTTGCCGCTGAAGGCTTCCTCCAGGGAAATCTCGAGATTGTACCGAAGATCGGCGCCCCGCTCCCGGGCGGGGCCACTGCGTGCGCCGCCACGTCCTGCTCCCGGAGCCGCGCGACCGTCGCCGAAGAAATTGTCGAAGATATCCGACATGAAGTCGCCGAATTCGTTGCCGAACCCGGGTCCTCCCCCGCCGCCCTGCTGGAAAGCCGCATGGCCGAAACGGTCGTAAGCTGCGCGTTTTTGGCCGTCCGAAAGGCACTGATAGGCTTCGTTGATTTCCTTGAACTTGAGCTCGGCCTCCGAATTCCCGGGATTGCGGTCCGGGTGGTAGGTCATGGCAAGTTTACGGAAGGCGATCTTCATCTCGCCGTCGGTTGCGGTCTTGGAGACGCCCAGAATCTCGTAATAGTCCCGCTTCGACATTCCCGTCCTCAAAGTCCCCCGGCGCGCCGATCCAACGGGACCGCGCCGTCTTCATGATTGCAGGAGCGCTGTCCCGACCCCATCGCACACGTGGAAGGGACCCGGACATGACACGGGGCCGGATCGCTCCGGCCCCGCTTTCAGATGCTGGCGTTATGCCCGCTTCTTCTGGTCCTTGTCATCGACTTCCTGGAAGTCGGCATCGATGACGTCGTCCTTCTTCGCCTCGTCGGCGCCCGGTGCGGCACCCGCCTCATCGGCCTGGTTGGCAGCGTACATTGCCTCGCCGAGCTTCATCGAAGCCTGCATCACATCGGTGGTTCGCGTCTTGATGACCTCGACGTCCTCGCCCTCAAGAGCGGTCCGCAGAGCGGTGATCGCAGTCTCGATGGCACCCTTGTCGTCGGACGAGACCTTGTCGCCATATTCTTTCACCGATTTCTCGGTGGCATGGACGAGGCTCTCACCCTGGTTCTTCACCTCAACCAGTTCGCGGCGCTTCTTATCGGCCTCGGCGTTTGCTTCGGCGTCCTTCACCATCCGCTCGATGTCGGCATCCGACAGGCCGCCCGAGGCCTGGATCCGGATCTGATGCTCCTTGTTCGTCGCCTTGTCCTTGGCTGTCACGTTGACGATGCCGTTGGCGTCGATGTCGAACGTCACCTCGATTTGCGGCATGCCGCGCGGCGCCGGGGGAATGCCCATCAGGTCGAACTGGCCGAGCAGTTTGTTGTCGGCCGCCATCTCGCGCTCGCCCTGGAAGACCCGGATCGTGACCGCGTTCTGATTGTCCTCGGCCGTCGAGAAGGTCTGGGACTTCTTCGTCGGGATCGTGGTGTTGCGGTCGATCAGGCGGGTGAACACGCCGCCAAGGGTCTCGATGCCGAGCGACAGCGGCGTGACATCGAGGAGTAGCACATCCTTGACGTCGCCCTGAAGCACGCCGGCCTGGACGGCAGCACCGATCGCCACGACCTCATCCGGATTGACGCCCTTGTGGGGCTCCTTGCCAAAGAACGACTTCACGACTTCCTGGATCTTCGGCATGCGAATCATGCCGCCGACGAGAACGACCTCATCGATCTCGGACGCCGAAACACCCGCATCCTTGAGCGCCTTGCGGCACGGTTCGATCGTCCGCTGGACGAGATCATCCACGAGCGACTCGAACTTGGCGCGGCTGAGCTTCAGGGCGAGATGCTTTGGTCCCGAAGCGTCGGCCGTGATGTAGGGCAGGTTGATCTCGGTCTGCGTCGCCGAAGACAACTCGATCTTCGCCTTTTCAGCCGCCTCCTTCAGGCGCTGAAGCGCGAGCTTGTCCTTGGTCAGGTCAATGCCCTGTTCACGCTTGAACTCCGCCGACAGGTACTCGACCACGCGGTTGTCGAAGTCTTCTCCGCCGAGGAAGGTGTCGCCATTGGTGGACTTCACCTCGAACACGCCGTCGCCAATCTCAAGGATCGAGACGTCGAAGGTGCCACCGCCAAGATCGTAGACCGCGATGGTGCCGGCCTTCTTCTTGTCCAGGCCGTACGCGAGGGCCGCCGCGGTGGGCTCGTTGATGATACGCAGCACTTCGAGACCAGCGATCTTGCCGGCATCCTTGGTGGCCTGACGCTGAGCATCGTTGAAGTAGGCCGGCACGGTGATTACGGCCTGGGTCACGGGCTGCCCGAGGTGCGCCTCTGCCGTCTCCTTCATCTTCTGAAGGGTGAAGGCCGAGATCTGCGACGGCGAGTATTTCTTGCCGTCCGCCTCGACCCAGGCGTCGCCGTTGTCGCCGCGCACGATCGAGTAGGGAACCAAGCCCTTGTCCTTCTGCGTCATCGGGTCGTCATACGTGCGACCGACGAGACGCTTGATGGCGAAAAAGGTGCGCTCGGGGTTCGTAACCGCCTGGCGCTTGGCCGGCTGGCCGACGAGTCGCTCGCCCTCGTCGGTGAAGGCAACGATGGACGGCGTGGTCCGCGCACCTTCCGAATTCTCGACGACCTTGGGCTGCGTGCCCTCCATGACGGCCACGCAGGAATTGGTGGTGCCGAGATCGATACCGATAACCTTACCCATGGTGGGATCCCTCTGTTGTCGTTTGGTCAAGCAGACCGCCGAGCCCCGAAGCAGCTCGGCCCATGGCTGTGCGAAACTGAATGTATGAGAACGGGTTCGGGCACCGGTTCGCGCCCCGGAACGGTGCGGAGCCGGGTCTTAATCCCGCGTCTCGGCCGATATAAGAAGGGTGCCTCAGGGCCGCAAGGCGAAGTGCCGCGACGAGGTGCATCCGATCCGGGCAAAACGCGTTACCCGTCTCAGCGCCTTGGAGTTTCCAAGGTGTCGTGTCTGCCGTTCGCTCACGCTGCGGATCGGATCGTGCCACGGCTTCAGACTAGGATCCGCTCAGTGCTAAAGTGTCGTCGCCGCCGCGGCTGGGCGGTTCACGCATGGTAAGCATGAGGTAAACATGCTTGGCTGCGCAGTCCTGTACCTCCCCTGCCATAGGCCCGAAAGTCTCGATGCGTCTGACCCGCGTGCTTCTCCTTCTGCCGGTGCTGGCGTTGATGCCTCAACCGACATCCGCTCAGTCGTTCTTCGAGGAGTTGTTCGGTATCGGGCGTGCTGCCAAGCCTCCGGTACCGCCGCGCGGGGTTCCCACCGCACCCGGGGCTCCGCCGCCGGGTGCCCCGGGCGAAGCGCCGCCGCCAGCCGCCGATATCCCTCGTGCCCCTCCGGCGCCGCGGCAGCCCGTGGTACTCAAGGCTCCATCGGAGGAGAGCGTGATGGGGCAGGACCTGCAGCTCAATGGCCTCAATGGAAGCCTCAAGCTGGAAAAGGCAGGCGGTGGCACGACGGCCCGGATCACCCTGCCCGGCAACAAGATTTCGCAGCCGGTCGAGACCTGTAAAGTTCCCCTGAACGGCGGCGCGCCGATCGCGGTCTCCTCCGAAGGACGTCCGGAGGGTGTCAGCCGCTTTGAAATAACGGGTGGGGAGTGCCCCCTGCGCTTCGAGGTGCTCGACGGCGCCGTGCTGGTTCGGTCGCTCTCCGGGCCGAATTGCACCTTCGCGGCAGACGATTGCGCCACGACCCCGAACGGCCTCTGGGGGCCTGCCGCCGCGACCTTGCTTCCACGGGCCGGCGAGTTCGAGGCTGCGCGCGGCGGGGCCGATCGGGCGGTGCGAGAAAACTACAAGCTGATGAGCCAGCGTCTCCGGGGCTCGGATCTGCGTCCGGTGGTGACGGAGCAGGCCGCCTTCTCCTCGGATCGCGAGCAGATGTGCCGGACCTACGCCCGAGAGGGCACGCACGGTTTCTGCAATCTACGCTTCACCGAAGCGCGGGCGCTCGCCCTCGCCACCCGTCTTGGCGTCACGATCGGCACGGCGGCACCGAGCGCCTCGGCGGCCCCACCCCGCCCGCGCCGTAAGCCCCCGGTGGAAGGCATGAACCCCGACTCCGGTGGAGCACCCTTCGTCGAGCCGTAAAACTTGGCTTAGCTCAGCTATGGCCCGCGCTGACGGAGAGCATCGCGAGGTCGATGCCGTTGTTGCGAAGAGTCCGCTCATATTTGGCGTCGAGCGCCGTATGGAAGATCATATCGGGATCGGCCGGGCAAACCAGCCATCCGTTGGCCAGGATCTCATCCTCCAGTTGGCCAGCCTGCCACCCGGCATAACCGAGGGCCAGGACCGCGCTTGCGGGCCCATCGCCCGTCGCGATCGCCCGCAAGATGTCGACGGTCGCCGTCAGGCAGATCCCGTCATCGATGATCAATGTCGATTGATCGATGTGGAAATCATCGGTGTGGAGGACGAAGCCGCGCTTGGCATCGACCGGGCCACCCATCAGGACGGGCATGTGCCCGACGCGCTCACGAAGGCGGATGGCGTCGGTTTCGCTGGCGATGTCGAGCTGAATCAGCAGGTCCGGCATATTGAGGTCGGATACCGCCTTGTTCAGGATGATCCCCATCGCTCCATCGGCCGAATGGGCGCACAGGTAGATGACCGAACGCGCGAACCGCGAGTCCGTAAGCCCCGGCATCGCTACCAGGAACTGACCGTCGAGATAGGCGGGATCACCCGCACGGGGTCGAGGCGTCTGCATGCCGGCATGCTACGCCGCATGGCGGCTTTGTCCAGGGCGCAGCCGTGTCGGATGGGCCACCGGGTCACGTCCGAGGCCGGCCGCACTCGACGCAACAGATCTGCAACTCGACACGCTAACTCCTGCGAGCTAGACGGTTTTTCGTGGGGCTCGAGCGCGGTGCGAAGCGGGCCTGCGCGGCGGGGCAACGGGTTCCGCACGGCCGGAATGCGTGGCACGACCAGGGTCCCGATGGTTCGGGTGCCCCAGCGATCTTCAGGAGACGACGGATGACCATTCAGGTTGGCGACCACCTCCCCCAGGTGACGTTTCGTGTGAGCGGCACGGACGGACCGGAAGCCAAGACCACCGATGACCTCTTCAAGGGGCGCCGCGTTGTTCTCGTCGGCGTCCCGGGCGCCTTCACGCCCAGCTGTCACCGCAACCATCTGCCCGGTTTTGTCGAGAAGCAGGCGGAGATCAAGGCACGGGGCATCGACGCGATCGCAATCACCTCCGTCAACGACGTGTTCGTTCTCGACGCCTGGCAGAAGGCCAGCGGTGCAGAGAGCCTCGAGTTTCTCGCGGACGGCAACGCCGAGTTCGCCAAGGCCATCGGCCTGGACATGGATGGCGCCGGTTTCGGCCTCGGGCCTCGTTCGAAGCGCTACGCCATGCTCGTCGATGACGGCGTCGTCCGCATCCTGAACGTGGAGGATTCCCCGGCCAAGACCGAGATCTCGGGCGTCGATGCTCTGCTCAAGGTAATCTGAAGATCCTTCGCCTCCGGGCACCTCTCTGACGCCCGACGATACCGCACCATCCTGTGCCCCATGTGGCGGGCTCAGGGTGGTGGGGCAGCGAGCCGTCGGTGTCGTCAGGCCGAGGCCACCCCGCCCCAACCGTAATCCCGCGCGTGCGTGATGCTCCGGTGGAAGGTCAGCCGGCGGTCGTATTCCAGCGGGTCCTTCGGCTGAACCAGGGCTCCCGGCGGCACGTTGAGCCAGTCGACGAGGCGGGTGAGCAGGAAACGCAGGGCGGCACCCCGGCACAGGATCGGCAAGGCTTCGACCTCTGCGGGGGTCAGCGGACGCACCGCCTCGTAGCCCGCGATCAGCGCCGCGCCCATTTCGCGATGGAACGTGCCGTCCGCGTCGAAGCACCAAGCATTCAGGCATATCGCGAGATCGTACGCGAACGCGTCGGTGCAGGCGAAATAGAAATCGATCAGGCCCGACAGATCGTCGCCGATGAAAAAGACATTGTCGGTGAACAAGTCGGCATGGATCACCCCGGAGGGCAGTCCCGAGGGCCAGCCGGCCTCAAGGATGGCAAGGTCGCCGGCGATGCGCTCGCCGAGGCCCGGCGAGACTTTATCGGCCTCTGGCTCCGCCAGATGAAACAGCGGCTCCCAGGCTTCCACTGAGAGATTGTTGGCGCGACGCATGCCGAAGTCGGCGCCGGCGGCGTGCAGACCCGCAAGCGCTCCGCCGAGGGCCCGGCAATGGTCGATCCCGGGGCGCTTGACCGACACGCCCTCAAGAAACGTGACGATCACCGCCGGCTTGCCGCAAAGCTCTCCCAGTGCGATCCCGGCCCGGTCGCGGATCGGCTGCGGGCAGGCAAGGCCCTGCGCAGCGAGATGCTCCATCAGGTTCAGGAAGAACGGCAAATCGTCGGCGCGCACCCGCTTTTCGTAGAGGGTGAGAATGAAGGTGCCGCCGGTGGTGTGTAGGAAGTAGTTGGTGTTCTCCACTCCTTCGGCGATGCCCTTGTACGACAGCAGGGTGCCGATGTCGTAGGCGGCCAGGAAGGCGGTCAGCGCCGCGTCGGAGACCTCTGTGTAGACAGCCACTGCGCTTCGCTTGAATTCTTAGGGATGAAAAGGACAAGGGCGCCAGATGGCGCCCTTGCTGACGGCAATTTTCCAAATGGACGTGAGGCTTATTCGGCGGCTTCGCTGCGCAACTCGCGTGGCAGCGGGAAGGACATGTCCTCCACGACCGTCGACACCGTATCCACCGTGACCGTGTAGCGGGCCGCGAAGGCGTCGATGATTTCCTCGACCAGCACTTCTGGTGCGGAAGCGCCAGCCGTGAGGCCGAGCTTGCGAATGCCTTCGAAGGCAGGCCAGTCAATCTCCTCGGCCCGCAACACCAGGCGTGTGATGGGGCAGCCGACGCGTTCGGCGACCTCCCGCAGGCGCTGCGAGTTCGACGAGTTCGACGAACCGACCACGATGACGGCGTCGACCAGCGGTGCCACCTGCTTCACCGCTTCCTGGCGATTGGTGGTCGCGTAGCAGATATCGTCCTTATGCGGCCCGGTGATGGTCGGGAACTTCTTCTTGAGCGCTTCCACGATGTGGTGGGTGTCGTCGACCGACAGGGTCGTCTGCGTCACCCAGGCGAGGTTGTCGCGGTTCTCCGGCTCGAGGGCCGCGATCTGCTCCAGATCCTCGACCAGAGTGATCGAGCCTTTTGGCAACTGACCCATGGTCCCGACGACCTCGGGGTGGCCGGAATGGCCGACGAGCAGCACATGGCGCCCGCGCTTGTGATGGATTTCCGCCTCGCGGTGGACCTTGGTTACCAGCGGGCAGGTCGCGTCGATGGTGGTGAGACCGCGGGAATCGGCGTTGTGAGGAACGGTCTTGGCCACGCCATGGGCCGAAAAGATCACCGGGGCGGAGCCGTCGGGAACCTCATCGAGTTCGCGCACGAACACTGCGCCCTTCCGCTTTAGGCTCTCGACCACGTACTTGTTGTGGACGATCTCATGACGGACGTAGACCGGAGGTCCGTAGATGGCGAGCGCCCGCTCCACCACGTCGATCGCCCGCACCACACCGGCGCAGAAGCCACGTGGTGCGCAAAGCAGGATCTCCAGGGGCGGCTTGACCGCTTCGCCGGAAACGGGGGAGGTCGTCAGATTCGCGTCGCTCATGATAGCCGGGATGTGGCGAGGCGGGGACGCCCCTGTCAACCTGTCATAGCGGAAAACTCCCGGACAGGCACCTGCGGTGCCACGAAAGCGGGTCCGTATGGCGTTCAAACGTCGGAGGACGCGCCAGGAACATGCCCTCGGGTCGCCGGAAGGGGGCGTACGGCCGCGCATTCGGCCAAGGCTGCTTTCAGCAGGGGGACCATCCGGGGATCGGCACACTGGGCCACGTTGAAGCGCAGGAAGCGGTTGCTCAGCGACGACGGGCTGAAGGCTCCCCCCGGGGCGAGCACGAGCCCGCGTGCCAGGGCGCACCGGGCGACATCGGCCGAGTCGAGGCCGTCGGGCAGACGCATCCAGAGGAAGAACCCGCCTGACGGCTCCAGCCAAGCCTTGAGGCCGCAGCCCTCCAGCTGCCGCAGGGCCGGCGCCATGGCCCGTCCGAGCTTCTCCCGGACGTCTGCGAGGTGCCGACGATAGGTCCCATCGGTGAGGAGGCAATGCATCAGGCTTGCCGACAGATGGCTGTTGCCCAGGCTCATGGCGAGCTTCAGGTCGACGAGCGGCTCAACCCAATCATCGCGCAGGGCGATGAACCCGCAGCGGATGGCAGCGGAAAGGGTCTTCGAGAAGCTGCCGATCTGGATCACCCGCTCAAGCCCGTCGAACCCAGCAAGGCGCGGAGACGGCTCACTCTCGAAATCCCCGAAGATGTCGTCCTCGATGATGAGGGTGTCGTGCGCTTCGGCAAGCTTGAGGATGCGGTGCGCAACAGCGGGGGAAAGGGTCGAGCCGGTGGGGTTCTGGAGCGCGGAATTGATGACGTAGAAGCGCGGCCGGTGTTCGGCCAGCAGCGTCGCGAAGGCTGCCAAATCGGGGCCGTTCGGCGTCAGCGGCACGCCCAGGATCCGCGCCCGCTGTGCCCGAAGCAGGGCGTGGTAGTTGAAGTAGCAGGGGTCATCGACCAGCACGGTATCGCCCGGCTCAAGCAGGAAGCGGCAGAGTAGATCCAGGGCCTGCGTTGCCGAATCGACCAGCACGACCTGGTCGGCGCCCGCCTCCACCCCCTTCTCGGCCAGACGCCGGGCGATCTGTGCGCGCAAGGGCGGAAAGCCGAGGGGCTGATCGTGTGCGACGAGGTTCGCTTCGGCTCCGCGTGCGAGCTGTCGCAGGCCTCGACGGACTGCCTCGTCAGGCATCCAGGCTGGGGGAAGCCAGCCTGACCCCGGCATGACCAGATCCGAGCCGGCCTGCATCGATTGCCGGGTGATCCACAGCGGGTCGACCGCACGATCGAGTTGCGGACCCACTGCCTTGAGGCAGAGCGGGCGCAACTTTCCGGCCACGTAGAAACCGGAGCCTCGACGCGCGACGATCGCCCCCTCGGCTCCGAGGCGGTCATAGGCTTCGACGACCGTGGACTTGGAGACACCCATGGCTTCCGCGAAGGCTCGGACGGAGGGGAGGCGTGCCCCCGGCATGAGCTGACGCCCGTCGATTCTCTCGGTGATGACGGCCGCGACGGTCTCGACCAGCGTTGGTGCCGATTGCGGAACGGCCTTCATCTGTCCTGCTCCTTGTCCCGGACAATTTTACCAGATTGTACTGGATTGTCCCTGTCGGCGCCAGGACCGTCGCCGCACTGTTCGGCATTGGCGCTCGCGACTGACGCGCGGCGGCTTTGCACGCCCATCAAGGAGGACGCGCATCATGGACACCATCACCACAACCCGGAGGAAAGGGACGATCATCCGTTACGGACATTTAGCTGCGGTCCGAGCGGCAGCGGTGCGATGCAGGGTTTGGGTGCTTGGTTTGAGGACCGCCATCGCGGAGGGCCTGTCACGGGCCGCTCTCAACCGCCGCGTGGTCCGGCAACTCTCGGTGATGTCCGATCGAGAGTTGAAGGACATTGGCCTAATCCGCCAGGATGTGTGGGATTCGGAAATGCTGCTGCTGGAAGGCGATGCATCGACCTTCCTGATCGGACGTCGTGAGGAGCGTCGACAGGGCCGTGGCCGCATTTCGGTCGAGACGCGGTCTCCGCACGATCGCTGAGAGGCGTGGTGGCACCGACCCTGCCCATACCAGCCGGGACGGTGTGAGGTGATGATTCGCACCGCTGGACCCAGTCCCAGATGCCATCGGGATACCCGTGGACGTGACGGATGGCCCGGCCGTGGGTAAGACGGGCCTGCCCGGCACTCCAGGATCACGTTCGATCGAGGTTGGCCTCCTTCAGCCCTGGATTCCTCCAGTCTCGGATTTCTCCAGTCTCGGATTCCCATGGCAAGCGCCACGACCCATGTCAGCTTCCTGCCACCCGTGCTGACATTTCTGTCGGCGGCGGTCATCGGCGTCCCGATCTTCCGCCTCATCGGGCAGAGCGCTGTACTGGGCTACCTCGTGGCCGGCGTCGTGATCGGCCCGTTCGGTTTCTCGCTCATTGCCGAGCCCGAGACAGCCGCCAGCGTTGCGGAACTCGGCGTCGTGCTACTGCTCTTCATCGTCGGGCTCGAACTGCAGATCTCGCGCCTCGTCTCGATGCGCCGCGACATCTTCGGGCTCGGCACCACGCAACTGCTCGTCTGTTCGGCGGCGCTCGCAGGTGTCGGCATCCTCATGGGAGCGAAGCCCTCCGCTAGCCTGCTCATCGGCATCGCGCTCGCACTGTCGGCGACGGCCGTCGCGCTGCAATTGCTGGAGGAGCGAGGCGATCTGGGGTCGCCCTATGGCGGGCGCGCTTTCGCGGTGCTGCTGTTCCAGGACATTTCGGTCGTCGCCATCCTGGCGCTGATGCCGCTCTTCGCCTCTTCGGGCATGGGCGGAGGCGATGGTTGGCTCCTCTCGGCCCTGCAATCCACCGGAACCGTCGGGGCTGCGATCCTCGCCGTTGTGCTGGTCGGCCGCTACGGCCTCAATCCGTTCTTCGGCCTGCTGGCGGCCAGCGGCGCCCGCGAGGTGATGACGGCGGCGGCCCTCCTGGTGGTGCTCGGCACCGCGATGCTGATGGAGCATGTCGGGCTGTCGATGGCGATGGGCGCCTTCCTCGCTGGCGTGCTGCTCGCCGAGTCGAATTTTCGGCACCAGCTCGAGGCCGACATCGAGCCGTTCCGCGGCATGCTGCTCGGCCTGTTCTTCATGAGCGTGGGCATGTCGATCGACGGAGGTCTGTTGAAGTCGGAATGGCCGACCCTTCTCGGGGCGACGGCCGGCGCGATTCTGCTGAAGGTGGCACTGGTGGCGGGGCTGTTCCGCCTGTTCGGCTCACCCTGGCTCGATGCTGTGCGCGGGGGCGCGATCCTCGCGCCGGCGGGCGAATTCGCCTTCGTGCTGCTCCCGGCTGGCGGTGAACTCGGTCTGATCGATTCGGCCAGCACGCGCTTCGCCGTCGCGCTCGCCGCCCTCACCATGCTGGTCGGTCCGGTCGCCGCAAAGGCCCTCGACACCGTGCTCGCCCGCCGTCCCGAAGGCCCCGAGGCGATGCCGGAAGCCATCGAGAGTACCGAGGCCCGCGTCCTCGTCGTGGGCTTCGGCCGGTTCGGTCAGATCCTGACTCAGGTTCTCCTGGCCGAGGGCATCAGCGTCACGGTGATCGACAAGGATGTCGAACAGATCCGCAGCGCGTCGCGCTTCGGCTTCCGCATCTATTATGGCGACGGAACCCGCCTCGATGTGCTACGTGCCGCCGGCATCGGCCGGGCCGAACTCCTCTGCGTCTGCGTCGACGACGGCGAGGCGGCCCTGAAAATCATCGACATCGTCCACGAGGAGTTCGCGACCGTGCGGACCTACGTCAGGGCCTATGACCGCATGCATGCGGTGGAACTGATGAATCGAGACGTAGATTTCCAACTGCGTGAGACGGTCGAATCCGCTCTCGCCTTCGGACGCGCGACCCTGGAAGGTCTCGGCCTCAGCGCCGAGGCTGCGGCCGCGACGGCCGAGGATGTTCGCAAGCGCGACGTCGCCCGTCTCGTGCTGCAACAGGCCGGCACCCTGCCGGACACGACGATCTGGACGCGCGGCGTGTCCGAGATCAAGCCGGAGCCGCTGACCGAGCCTCAACGTCCGTCACGCGCGCTCAACGCCGAGACCCGCGACATCATCGGCTCGAAGAAGCGGGAGGCGGCCACCCGCACCCTCGAAGTGCACGACGTCCACCAGGATGTTCGCTCGGATGCCTGATCGGATGCCTGATCGGATGGCTGAAGTGACCCGAAGCGGCTCGGCGCGCTTCGTCGAAGGCTCGATCCTGCGCCATGTCGTGACGATGAGCGCCACCGGTTCGGTCGGACTGATGGCAATCTTCGTCGTCGACTTCCTGTCTCTCCTCTACGTCTCCAAGCTCGGTGATCCGACCCTCACGGCGGCCGTCGGCTTTGCCACCATCGTCCAGTTCTTCGCGATCGCCATCAATATCGGCCTGATGATTGCGGCCGGCGCCCTGGTTTCACGGGCAATCGGCGCCGACGATGGAGAGGGCGCCCGTCGGCTGGCGACCTCTGGCACCATCCACGGCATCGTCGTGTCGGGGCTTCTCGTGCTCGGGATGCTGCCGTTCCTGCCGATGTTCCTGGGCTGGATCGGGGCCGATGCCGAGACCCTGCCGGTGGCGACGCGCTTCCTCTGGATCACGCTGCCGTCGAACCTGCTGATGGGACCCGGCATGATGTTTTCCGGCCTGTTGCGCGCCGTTGGCGCTGCGCGTCAGGCCATGTACGTCACGCTCGGGGGGGCGATCGTGACCGCCGGCCTCGACCCGCTGCTGATCTTTGGCGCGGGCCTCGGCGTCGACGGGGCGGCCATCACGACCTGCTTTGCGCGCGCGACCTTCGCCATCATCGGCTTCTGGGGCGTGCGTCAGCATCGAATGCTCGCCCGGCCGCGCCTCGCCCACGTGATCGCGGATGCGCCCGTCGTCATGCGCATCGCCCTGCCCGCCGTTTTGACGAACCTGGCGCCCTCCGTGGCCAGTGCCTTCATCGCCCATGCGCTGGCGCAGTTCGGCGCCGTCGCGGTGGCCGGCAATGTTGTGGTGGATCGGCTGACCCCGGTGGCCTTCGGTGGCTTGTTCGCGATGTCGGGGTCGATCGGGCCGATCCTCGGCCAGAACTGGGGCGCGGGACGCTTCGACCGGATGCGCGGCGTTCTGCGTGACGGCACCCTGGTGACGGCGGCTTACGTGTTGGTGGTCTGGCTCGCCTTGGCACTGGGCGCGGCTCCTCTCATCAGGCTCTTCGAACTTCAGGGCGTCGCGGCCGACCTGTTTGGGTTCTTCTGCCTCGTGAGCGGCGGTGTCTGGTTCTTCACCGGGCTCCTGTTCCTAGCGAACGCCTCGTTCAACAACCTCGGTTTCCCGTTCTATTCGACCGCCCTGAACTGGGGCCGCGCCACGTTGGGAACCGTGCCGCCGGCCCTGATCGGCGCCCATTACTACGGACCAAAGGGCGTGATCGCGGGGGTCGGTGCCGGCTCCGTCCTGTTCGGTCTGGCCGGCATCGTTCTCGCCTTCCGCACCGTCGTGACACTCGAGCGGCAGGCGGGCGCTAAGGTCGTCCAGCCGCCCGCCGTCGAAGTGCCCACTCCAGGGCCCGACGCTGCCCGGGCGGCCGCGCCGGCGCAATCCGGTGCCCTGGTCTGAAGGCTCGACCCAAGAGGTACCGGGACATCAGGTTCTGCCCGGCTGCGTCTCCGCGATGGTATCGAGGACCAGGTTGGGAGAGACATCCTGCTTGAGTTCGCCGACCTCCGCGTCCGCCTCCGTGGCGATGCCGAGATGATCCGTGATCGCCGACACCAGCGTGACCAGCTTCGTGACCTCATGCTCGGCCAGAAGTCCGATATGCAGATCGAGGTCGGCGCGCTTGTCGGCTGCGGCCGCCATGCGGTTCTGGCTGATCAGCACGAAGGTCGAGAGGAAGATCGCCTCCACCGATGCGGAAGTGCCGAGGATGACGAAGCTCGCATCCCATCTCGGTAGGACCGGCAGGAGGCCGGTGTTGATCAGCGTCCAGAGACCGAACACCACCACGTGTAGGACGACGAAGGGCATGCTGCCGGTGAAGCGGGTGATCGTCTCCGCGATCCGGTCCGCCGCGCTCGACCGGCGCTCCTCGGCCGCGCGCCGCTGCTGCAAGGCCTCGATGTTGCGCGCTAAGACCGGGGATAGGCCCGACGGTTGGGGCGGCCGGTAGGTCGGCCGCGCGGATTCCTCGAGGTCCTGCTGGCTGGAGGGAAGCTTTGGACGTCCAAAGGGTATCGGCATCGGGCGGGGCAGGAGGCTGGTGTTTCACGGCTGACCCGACTTTCAACCGCATCAGCCGGCAGCATGATCCCCTGACGGGAATTCGGCCTCGGCCGGGCCGGCTTTGCGACGAGCCCCTGGTTCATGGGCGAGCCCCATTTCGCCAGGAGCGAGGGGAGTTCGACAGGCGCGAGGGGAGAAAAAGCCGTCCGGGCGGCGTTGGCATCTCGTGGGCGAGGGATGCGCCGAGTGGCCGGTCGTTCCCCTCGCTTCTCCCTGACCCGAGGAGAGACGGCACCATGGCGCCGCGTGATCCGGATCTAAGCTTCTTGACCCTGCCCGACGTCACCCTGCAGGTCGCCACGGCAGGCCCTCGGGATGGAGCGCCGACGATCCTTCTCCATGGGTTTCCCGAGGCTTGGTTCGGCTGGCGCAATCAGATCAACGCCTTGGCAGCGTCAGGATTGCGCATCATCGTCCCCGATCAACGCGGATACAACCGGAGCAGCAAGCCTCGGCTTCTCTCGGCCTATCATCTCGACCGGCTCGCCGACGATGTCCTGGCGCTGGCGGACCATTTCGGCGCCGAGCAGGTTCAGGTGATCGGGCACGATTGGGGCGGGATCGTCGCCTGGTGGCTCGCCGCCCGTAACCCCGAGCGCATTCGTCGCCTCGTCATCCTGAATGCGCCCCATCCCGACGTGATCGGGGCCTATACGCGTCGACACCCGATCCAGGCACTCCGATCCTCGTACGTCGCCGCTTTCCAGATCCCTCGATTGCCGGAGGCAGCTCTTCGTGCGGGAAACTTCCGTGCCCTACGCCAGACCTTGCGTCTGACGAGCCGGCCCGGAACCTTCATCGAAGCGGATCTCGAACGCTATGCCGAGGCCTGGACACAGCGCGGTGCGCCAACGGGCATGCTGAACTGGTATCGGGCATTGCGCCTGAAGCGCCGGACGCAGGACGGGCCGATCGGCGTGCCGACACACATCCTCTGGGGCCGGAAGGATTTCGCCCTCTCGCCCGGCCTTGCCACGGAGAGTTTGGCCCGTTGCACGCAGGGCCAGCTCACCTGGTTTCCCGAGGCGACGCACTGGCTGCACCATGAGGCGATCGACGCCGTCAACGTGGCGCTCCGCGAATTCCTGACGCGCTGATCCGCCCGGTGCAGGCCCGCAATCCGGTTGACCTTCGGGTGGGATTCGGATGAGGCCCGTGCGAGCGCGGCCCGATGCCTGCGCGGACGGAGTTCAGCGTTGATCCCCTCGCCTCCCTGGGTCTCCATCGACACCAGCGCCATTCCGGGCACCAAGGCCCGGCTGACCCTTCTGCAACAGGGCGATGCCTACTCGATCCAGGTCGGGGATGCGGAGCTGATGACCAATCTGGATCGTCGCTCGGAACAGGCACTCGCCACGATCGCCTGCGAGCGGCTCCGGGATCGCCCTGCCCCGCGCGTCCTCATCGGTGGACTCGGCATGGGCTTCACCCTTCGGGCGGCGCTCGCCGCGCTTGGGCCGGAGGCGTGCATCGTCGTCGCCGAACTCATTCCCGCGGTGGTGACCTGGGCACGTGGCCCCCTCGCCCACCTCTTCGCGGGCAGCCTCGACGATCCCCGCGTCACAATCGTGGAGGAGGATGTGAACCGATTGATCCAGTCAGGACCGGAGCAGTTCGACGCCATCCTGCTGGATGTCGACAATGGCCCCTCGGGGATGACCCGGCGGGAGAATGACCGCCTGTATGATGCCTGGGGTCTCAAGCGAGCCCATTACGCCCTGCGGAAGGGCGGCATCCTGGGAGTCTGGTCGGGCAAACCGGATCGTCGCTTCAAGGCGCGCCTGCGCCTGCATGGATACGGGGTCGACGAGGTCCGGGTTCATGCCAAAGAGGGCAACGACGGGCCTCGTCACGTTCTCTGGATGGCGACGCGGCCCGAGGCGCCTCTGACCTTCGCGGCACCCTGACCCTGGGTCGGCCCGGCCTTCGATGAGGGCCGAGCCGACGTCGCATCAGTAGCTGTAGTTGCGACGCGGACCGGAGGCGGGCTGGCCGTAGCCCGTGCCGCGTGGCTCGACTCGCGAACCGTAATCGATCTCCCGCTGACGCCGCGCCTGACGGTTCGCCAGATAGCGACCGCCGAGGCAACCCGCGACCGCACCGACGACGCCGCGCTCGGCGAGGTAGTGCCCGGCGATCCCGCCGATGATGGCGCCCTTGATGCACCCCTTGGCTTCCGCCGCCCCGACGCTGCCGAAGGTGAGAAGGGCGAGGGCCGACGCTGTCGCAATGATCCGCATGGTGAAACTCCTGGCTGCTGTGTCGAAGAAACAGCCTTGCCCCTGCGCCGTTCCCCGGGTCGATACGGCAGCGCGCGCGGGAATCCGGGCCCCTCCCCGCGGGGAGCGACGGCTGTGATGCTGCGGGGTTAATCCCGGAAAATTCACATTTCCTGCATCTGTGTCCAGGCGGCCGCAGGCAACATAAGCCGAAGCGTATCTAAGGTGCCGGCAGTTGCCGGACCGTCATCGGGTTGTGCGACGCCACGGGGTTTCTCAATGATGACATCGCGTTACACGCGTCCGGTCGGGGTTTTGCTCGGGCTGATTGCGGCGGTCTTGGCCAACGTCTCCGCGCATGCCGTCCAGGCTTCCGGGACTGCGGAGCGAGCGGGGTCGAAGCCTTCGGGCACGTCTCCGAAAACCGATGGCACGGCCAAGACCGGAGCGGATTCCGGTGCTGGCGACGACAAAGCCGCGAAGGAGGTCGATACCGAACATCTGTTCGGCTTCACCGAGGGCGCCGATACGGGCGAGAAGGGCGAGCAGGAGGTTGTGGTCGATACGGTGTCCCGGCTGGGCAAGCGGCCGGCCGGTCCCGGCCGGGGCCGCTACCGCGTTCTCGACACCAAGCTCGGCTATCAGTTCGATCCGATGGACAAGTTGAGCATCGAGATCGGAGCCTTCGGCAACCTTCGAAACGTCCGCAACATCACCGACCTCGACGACAAGTCCTACGGCACCTTCGATGGCATATCCGTCGAAGTGAAATATCAGTTTCTCAAGAGCAGCAAGGAGCAGCCCCTGGGCCTCGCCCTCGAAGTGAGGCCCCGGTTTGCCCGCGTGCTGCCGATTGAGGGCAACGGAGCCGACATCTTCGACATCGAGAGCGTGCTGCAACTCGATGTCCAGGTGGTGCCGGACAAACTCTGGTACGGCAGCAACATCAGCTTCGAGCCGGCGGCCGGGCGCCAGCGCGGCGTCGGGGCATCCGGCTATCGCTCGTCCACCTTCCTCTGGTCGAACGCCCTTGTGGCGCGGGTCGGGGACAGCACCTATCTGGGGCCGGAAGTCCGTTACCTGCGGGGCTATAACGGCACGTTTCTCAACGACTTGGAGAGCCAGGCGGTCTTCGTCGGCCCGGCCCTCCATCACCGCTTCACCGAGAAGACCTGGTTCACCTTGGCCTATGCCGGACAGGTCTGGGGCCGGGACAGGGATTCGACCCTGGCCAGTCGCGGCCTGGGCCTGAACCAGTTCGAGCGGCACAACCTTCGGGTTAAATTCGGCATGGAATTCTAGATCCCGCGGCGGCGTCCGGCGCTCAGTTCGGCAGACCCATCTGCTTACGCAGGCTCTTGTCGAAGAGGTGGGCCGGCGCGAAGCGGCGGAGCAGGCTCACCTGACGGGCGACCTTCCCGGCGGTGTAGCGGCGGCGGGGCACGGCTGCGGCGGCGGCCTCAACCACTGTTCGGGCGACGACCTCCGGGGCGTCGGCGGTCGCCATCACGGTCCGCAGCATCGTGTCCGCACCGGCGCGGGCCTCTGCGTAGATGCTCAGTTGTGCATCGGGCACGACCAGGTTCTGGTTGAAGGACGTCCGGGTATAGGCGGGTTCCACCAGGACGACGCGGATGCCTTGGCCACGGATCTCATGGTCGATGGATTCCGAATAGCCTTCCAACGCATGCTTGCTCGCGGCGTAGAGCGCCATGTAGGGCGCCGGTACCAAGCCGAGGACGGAACTGATGTTGACGATGCGGCCACTCTTCTGGGCGCGCATGGTCGGCAGGACCGCCCGAATGGTGCGGATGACGCCGAACAGATTGACGTCGAAGAGCGTCTGCGCCTGCGCGACCGAGGATTCCTCGGCGCCGCCGCTGATGCCGTAGCCGGCATTGTTGACGAGGAGATCGATCCGGCCGGTCTCGTCCAGAACGGTGCGGACCATGGCGGCCACGGAGGCTTCGTCGGTTATCTCGCAGGTGAGCAGGGTGCCGGCATCTCCCAGGGCGGCGCCGGGCCGCCGGCTCGTCCCGAACACCCGATAGCCGGCGGCCTGCAGGGCCCGAACGGTGGCGAGGCCGATGCCCGAGGAGGCTCCGGTGACGATGGCGGTCTTCTGGATGGCTTGGCCCATGGCGCTCTCCTGGCAGGGCCAACCTGTCGGCCTGTCCCTTTATAAATGACGTATATAATTTAAAATGGCAAGCGGAGCCGCGTGCTGCGCCGCACGTCTGCGCCCGTTCAGGCTCTCGTCAGCTGAGTTTCCGTCGCGTCTGCGGCGCGCGCTTCAGGGTGAAATCGCGGGATTGCAGACCCGTGTATTCCCCGAGGGTCGCGTCGAGGTCGCGCGGGCTTCGTCGAGGACGCGGGCCACATGACGTGCGTCTCGGCCGAGACCGTCGTGGATCTGGTGCCGGCAGCTGGTTCCGTCCGCGACGACGAGATCGTCGGGACCAGCGGCCCGGAGGGCCGGGAACAGCGACAGCTCGGCCATGGCCAGGGACACGTCGATGGTGTCGGCTCCGTAGCCGAAGGCACCCGCCATGCCGCAGCAGCTCGACTCGATCACCCGGACGTCGAGGCCCGGCACCGCTCGCAGCACGGTCTCGACGGCGCCCATCGCGCCGAAGGCCTTCTGGTGGCAATGGCCGTGGAGATGGGCGACCCGGCCGCCCTGATCGGCGAGGGGCAGGTCGATTCGGCCGGCCTGGAGGTCGGCGGCCAGCAGCTCCTCGAACAGCAGGCTGGCCCGTCCGAGTTCGGCCGCCTCGGGTCCGGGCAGGAGCGAGGCGAACTCGTCCCGGAAGGTGAGCAGGCAGGACGGTTCGAGGCCGACGATCCGGGCGCCGGCCCGGACATAGGGCAGCAGCGCCGTGAGCGTCCGCCGCGCTTCGGCCCGGGCCCGGTCGGTCTGGCCGGAGGCGAGGTAGGTCCGGCCGCAGCAGAGCGGACGGCGTCCGCGATGCGGGAAGACCCGGTGCAGGCGATAGCCGGCGGCGAGCAGAACCCGCTCGGCGGCCTCCAGGTTCTCGCGCTCGAAGGCCCGGTTGAAGGTGTCGCCGAACAGGACGATGTCGCGAAAATCGCCGGTGACGTCGGAGGGATGGGCGGGCTCGCCCGATTCGCGCCAGGGCCGGCGCCATTGCGGCAGCGTCCGGCGCGCCGAGAGGCCGACCAGCCGCTCGGACAGGCGGGCCAGGGCCGGCAGGCGGTCCCGCAGGTTGAGAAGCGGGGCCAGCCGGGCGGCCGTGCTGGCGTAGAGCGGCAGCGCCGCCACCAGGCGCTCCTTGAGGGGCAGGCCGTGCCGGGCATGGTAATGGTGCAGGAACTCGATCTTCATCTTGGCCATGTCGACGCCGGTCGGGCACTCGCGCCGGCAGGCCTTGCAGGAGACGCAGAGGTCCAGGGTCCGCTTCATCTCCGGACCGGTGAAGGCGTCCGGTCCGAGCTGGCCCGAGATGGCGAGCCGCAGGGAATTGGCCCGGCCCCGGGTCAGGTGCTGCTCCTCCTTGGTGACGCGGTAGGACGGGCACATGGCGCCGCCGGCGAGCTTCCGGCAGGTGCCGTTGCTGTTGCACATCTCGACGGCGGGGCCGAAGCCGCCCCAGTCGGACCAGTCGAGGGCCGGCACGGTCGGCTCGGTCACGGCGTAGCCCGGCTGGAAGCGCATCAGCGACCGGTCGTCCATGCGCAGCGGCCGGACGATCTTGCCGGGGTTGAGGCGGTTGTCCGGGTCGAATCCGTCCTTCACCGCCTCGAAGGCGCGGGTCAGGCGCGCCCCGAACATCGGCTCGATGTACTCCGAGCGCGAGATGCCGTCGCCGTGCTCGCCGGAATAGGAGCCCTTGAAGCGCCGGACCGCGGCGCTGGCCTCCTCGGCGATGGAGCGCATCTTGGCGACGTCGCCGCCCTGCTTCATGTCGAGGATCGGGCGGACATGCAGGCAGCCCACCGAGGCGTGGGCGTACCAGGTGCCGCGGGTGCCGTGCCGGGTGAACACCGCGGTGACGGCGTCGGTATAGTCGGCCAGGTGCTCCAGGGGCACCGCGCAATCCTCGATGAAGGAGACCGGCTTGGCGTCGCCCTTCATCGACATCATGATGTTGAGGCAGGCCTCGCGCACCTCCCAGACGGATCTCTGCCGGACCGGTTCGGGCACCTCCACGACGGCGCCGGTGAAGCCATGATCGCTCATGCAGGCGTCGAGGCGCTTCAGGTCGGCCAGGAGCGTCGCCCGGTCGTCGCCGGCGAATTCCACCAGCAGCAGGCAGTTCGGGGTGCCGCGGGTGATGTCGGCGAGCGTGGTGCGGAACAGCGGAATGTCGGCGCCCAGCACCAGGACGTTGTTGTCGACCAGTTCGACCGCCACGGGATCGAGGTCCACCAGCGCCTTCGTGGTCTCCATGGCGGCGCGGAAGGACGGAAAATGGCAGACGCCCATGACCCGGTGGGCGGGCAGCCGCGACAGCTTCAGGGTGACGCTGGTGGTGGCCGCCAGCGTGCCCTCCGAGCCGACGAGCAGGTGGGCGAGGTTCGGCCGCGGCTCGATCAGGGCGTCGAGGTTGTAGCCGCCGACCCGGCGCTGGACCTGCGGGAAGCGGGCCAGGATTTCCGCGCGCTCCGACTCGGCCAGCGCCCGCATGGCGGCGGCCAGGGACTCGGCGCGGCCCGAGCCTGTCACGCCTGAACCGATCACGCCGAGACCTGTTACGCCGAGACCTGTTACGCCCGTGCTGTCGTTTCCGGTCGGCCCGAAGCCGAACGGAACCCCGTCGTGGAACAGGGCCTCCATGGCGAGGACGTTGTCGCTCATCTTGCCGAAGCGCAGCGAGCGCGCACCGCAGGAATTGTTGCCCGCCATGCCGCCGATGGTGCAGCGGGTCGCCGTGGAGGGCTCGACGGGGAAGAACCAGCCGTCGGCCTTCACCTGGCTGTTGAGCTGTTCCAGCACGATGCCGGGCTCCACCGTGACGGTGCCGGCCTGCGGATCGTAGGCGCGTATGCGGTTGAAGTGGCGCGAGCAGTCGACCACCAGCCCGCGCCCGATCGGCTGGCCGTTCTGCGAGGTGCCGCCGCCGCGCAGGATGACGGGCACGTCGTGCTCGGCCGCGATCTTCAGGGTGGCGGCGATGTCGGCGGCGGAGCGGGGCAGGACCACGCCGGCCGGGACGATCTGGTAGATCGAGGCATCGGTGGCGTAGCGTCCGCGGGTGAAGGCGTCGAAGCGCGCCTCTCCTTCCAGCGCCTCGGCCAGCCGCCGGGGCAGCCCGGCATTCCGGCGGGTGGCGGCGCGCGGCGCGACGAAGGGCTCAGCCGTGGCGGTCATGCATCGGGTCCTCGCGCGGGGCCGGTGGGCCTCCGCGCCGCGAGACGGGGGGAAGGCAAGACGGGGGAAGGCAAGACGGGGGAAGGCAAGACGAAACGAAGGCGAGTCGGAGAACGCCCGGGGGAACGGGTCCAAGACCCGATGCGTCCGAGGCCTGACAGGGTGGCGGCCCGCCGCGATGCGGATAAGATAACCCGCAAAATCTGCATGCAAAATAGGGGGGCACCATGATCGACCTGTACAGCGACACCCAGACGCGGCCGACGCCGGGGATGCGGGCCGCGATGGCGGCGGCCGAGGTCGGCGACGAGCAATCGGATTCCGATCCGACCACCCTGGCTCTGTGCGCGCGGGTGGCGGACCTGCTCGGGCAGGAGGCCGGCGTGTTCATGCCCTCCGGCACGATGTGCAACCTCGTGGCGATCCTGGTGCAGACCCGGCCCGGCGACGAGATCATCGTCGATGACCAGTCTCACATCTACAACACCGAGGCCGCCGGCTCGGCGGCGATCGGCGGCGTGTCCGTGGCGGCGCTGAAGACCCCGGCGGGGGTCTACACGCCGGAGGCGTTCGAGGCCGCGATCCGGGTTCCGGCTCGCACCGCGCCGCGCTCGGCCCTGGTCTCGATCGAGCAGACCACCAGCTTCTCGGGCGGCTCGGTCTGGGATCTGGCCGATATGCGGCGCATCCGCGACATCGCCAAAACCCGTGGGCTCAAGGCCCATATCGACGGGGCCCGCCTGCTGAACGCCGTGGCGGCCACGGGCATCGCCGCGAAAGCCTATGCGGAGGGTTTCGACAGCGCCTGGATCGACCTGAGCAAGGGGCTCGGCTGCCCGGTCGGTGCCGTCCTGTGCGGCGACCGGGACTTCATCACCCAGGCCTGGCGCTGGAAGTACCGCCTCGGCGGCGCCATGCGCCAGTCCGGCATCCTGGCGGCGGCGGGGCTCTACGCGCTCGATCACCATGTCGACCAGCTGGCCCGCGACAACGCCCACGCGGCCCTGCTGCGCGACCGGATCGCGGGCGCGCCGGGCCTCGCCATCGCGGCCGGGGCGGCCCAGTCCAACATCCTGTGCTTCTCGGTGGCGCCCCTCGGGGTCACGGCCGCCCGTTTCGCCGAGGCCTGCCTGGCGCAGGACATCCGGGTCCGGGCGATCGGCGCCCACGAGATCCGCGCCACCACCCATCTGGAGGTCGACGAACCCGGAATCCTCCGGGCGGCGGACGTGATCCGGGCCGAGGCCGAACGGCTGTCGGCCCTGCGGGGCTGACACGGGGCTCGCTCGCGCGATTCGGAGACGGGTCTGGCCGCAGCGCGGGGTCCGCGCACCCCCTCTCCCGGTCGCTGCGCGACCACCCTCCCCCGCAGAGGGGGATGGGTCGACCCGTGCCGGGACGAGACCCTCGCGGGGTCTGCGAGATCGAGGCGTGGACGCGATGACCTCTGGGGAGGAGCGTCGTTCGGGGCCGGGTTTCGCCAACCCGGTCGTGTTCTGCCCATCCGGGTCCATCGACCGGACGCGGTCCGAACCCTCACCGAGCAGGATGACCGCCAGGGCAACCGCCATCGCCCCGGGTCAGCCCTCGGTCGCGTCGGGGGCGGGGGCGGCTTCGCGGACGGCAGCGGCCTTGCGCTTGTTGCGCAGGTGCCGGAACAGGATGTCGCTCAGCTCATGGCCGGCCCGCCGGTGCAGGGCGTCGAGGATCTCCTCGTGCTCGCGCATCGCCTCGCCCCACCGGTCCCGGTTCTGGTCGAGATTGGCCGAGTAGCGCACCCGGCGCAGGCGGCCGGCGAAGTTGGCGTAGGTGGTGGCCAGGGGCTCGTTGTCGGCGGCGCGCACGATGCGGTCATGGATCGCTTGGTTGCAGGCGAAGTAGCCGTGCAGGTCCCGGCGCAGGTACGACGCGTACATCTCGTGGTGCAGGCGCTCGATCTCCGCATAGGCCGCGTCGCTGATCTTCTCGCAGGCAAGCCGGCCGGCCAGGGCCTCGAGGCCGCCCATCACGTCGAAGAGCGCCACCATCTCGTCGGCGCCGAGCTGGCGCACCCGGGCGCCCCGGTTCGGCAACAGATCGATCAGCCCCTCGGAGGCCAGCACCTTCAGGGCTTCGCGCAACGGGGTGCGGGAGATGCCGAAGCGCTCGCACAGCAGGCGCTCCGGCACCCGGGCGCCGGGCGCCAGGTTCCCCTCCACGATGTAGTCGCGCAGGTTGGCCAAGAGCGTGCCGTGCAGGGAGGCGACGGCGAGGATTGGCAGTCCCGTGGGCGCGGCGGCGGCGCCCGCGTCGGTCGCGGGATCCGGGGCGGACTCAAGCATCATCGTTCCAGATTTATCAGCCCGAAGCGGCGGGGTCGAGCGGAACCGTTCGCAAAATAGTGCTTGTGCGTTCGAAAAATGAATGCAAATTTCGGGGCAACGCAATTGAAACCGGGGCTCGTCGCCGACAATCGCGCGCTGCGTTCCGGCACCGCGCAGGATTTCCGGCACCGTTCTGGTCCTCGGGACGGTCCGGCACCGCCGGTCGGACCGGTTCCGCCTCGGACCCGGACTTCCCCGTCGCCTGCTCCCCAATCGCCCTGCGAGGCCCGCGATGACGACACGCACCGGACGCCACTTCCTGCACATCCCGGGGCCGAGCCCCGTGCCCGAGCGCGTCCTGCGCGCCATGGACATGCCGGTGATCGACCATCGCGGGCCGGATTTCGCCAAGCTCGGCCGGGCGGTTCTGGAAGGTGCCCAGGCGGTGTTCCAGACCCGCGCCCCGGTGATCCTGTATCCGGGCTCGGGCACGGGGGCCTGGGAGGCCGCCATCGTCAACACGCTCTCGGCCGGCGACCGGGTGCTGATGTTCGAGACCGGCCACTTCGCCACCCTGTGGCGCCAGATGGCGGCCCGCTGGGGCATCGAGGTCGAGTTCATGCCCGGCGACTGGCGCCGCGGCGTCGACCCGGCCCGGGTCGAGGCCATCCTGGCCGAGGACCGCGCGAAGTCGATCAAGGCCGTGATGGTGGTCCACAACGAGACCTCCACGGGCGTGACCAGCCGGATCGCCGAGATCCGCAAGGCCATCGACCGGGCCAACCACCCGGCCCTGTTCCTGGTCGACACGATCTCGGGTCTCGGCTCGGCCGAGTACGCTCACGACGCCTGGGGCGTCGACGTCTCGGTGAGCTGCTCGCAGAAGGGCCTGATGCTGCCGCCCGGCCTCGGGCTCGTCGCCCTGTCGGACCGGGCGCTCGCCGCCACGAAGACCGCGACGCTGCCGCGCTCCTACTGGGACTGGCAGGAGATGCTCAAGCCGAATGCGGCCGGATACTTCCCCTATACGCCGGCCACCAACCTGCTCTACGGCCTGCGCGAGGCCATCGCCATCCTGATGGAGGAGGGCCTGCCCGAGGTCTTCGCCCGCCACCAGCGCCTTGCGGCCGCCACCCGTGCCGCCGTCGAGGCCTGGGGCCTCGAGGTCCTGTGCCAGGAGCCGTCGGAATACTCGCCGGTGCTCACCGCCGTGGTGATGCCGCAGGGCCACGACGCCGACGCCCTGCGCAACCTGATCCTCGACAAGTACGACCTGTCCCTCGGGACCGGGCTCGCCAAGGTCGCCGGCAAGGTCTTCCGCATCGGCCATCTCGGCGAGACCAACGACCTCATGCTGATGGCGGCCCTGTCCGGCGTCGAGATGGGCCTGAAGGCGGGCGGCGTGCCGCACACGCGCGGCGGCGTGCTGGCGGCGATGGATGCGCTCCGTTCCGGCCTCGACGACTGAACAACACCTCCGGCGGACCCGACAGACCGTCATTCCGGGGCGCCGAAGGCGAGCCCGGAATCCAGGTCCGCCGACGGTGCCGGACGCGATCGAACCTACGGTTCTGGATCTCGGGCTCCGCTGCGCGGCCCCGGGATGACGAAGGGCCTGGGACGAAGACTTCGTAAAACTGAAAGCCCCTAACGCCAGCCGATTAAACCGATCCTGCGTGCCCCCGCAAAAAAGCCCGGCGATCAGACCGGGCGGGGTGTCGCGTTCAACTGGAGGAAACCCCGATGACGCCAGCAACTGGACGCGTCTCCGCGTCAGTCCCTGCCAAACGACGCGTCTCCGCGTCGAACATGGTCCTGTTCCTGCTGTGCCTGATGTACTTCGTCACCTATCTCGACCGGGTGAACATCGCGACGGCGGGCGGCGAGATCATGAAGGATCTCGGGATGTCGAACACTCAGTTCGGCCTGATCCTCTCCGCCTTCGCCTACCCCTACGCCATTTTCCAGGTCATCGGCGGCTCGGTCGGCGACAAGTTCGGCGCCCGCCGGACCCTGCTGGTCTGCGGCCTGATCTGGGCCTCGGCGACGATCCTCACGGGTCTCGTCGGCGGCCTGATCAGTCTGTTCCTCGCCCGCGTGCTGCTCGGCTTCGGCGAGGGCGCGACCTTCCCGACCGCCACCCGCGCCATGCAGAACTGGACCGCGCCGGGCAAGCGCGGCTTCGCCCAAGGCATTACCCACGCCTTCGCGCGGCTCGGCAACGCGGTGGCGCCCCCCATCGTCGCCTTCCTGATCTACCAGTTCGGCTGGCGCATCGGCTTCGTCATCCTGGGCGTCGCGAGCTTCGCCTGGGTCGTCGTCTGGTACGCGTATTTCCGCGATGACCCCAAGGACCATCCGGCGATCACGCCGGAGGAACTCGCGGTGCTGCCGCCGCCGAGCAAGGTCGGCGCCAAGCAGACCGTGCCCTGGGGCCGCCTGACCCGGCGCATGCTGCCGGTGACGGTGACCTATTTCTGCTACGGCTGGACCCTGTGGCTGTTCCTCGGCTGGCTGCCGAGCTTCTTCAAGCTGAATTACGGCCTCGACCTGAAGAACTCGGCCCTGTTCGCCTCGGGGGTGTTCTTCGCCGGCGTCGTCGGCGACACCCTCGGCGGCGTCTTCAGCGACCGCATTCTCAAGAAGACCGGCAACCTCAAGCTGGCCCGGCTCAGCGTCATCGTGGTCGGCTTCCTCGGCGCGGCCGCGAGCCTCACCGGCGTGTTCTTCACCCGCGACCTGACCCTGGTGGCGCTGCTGCTCAGCTCGGGCTTCTTCTTCGCCGAGCTGGTGATCGGCCCGATCTGGTCGGTGCCGATGGACATCGCACCGAAATATTCGGGCACGGCCGCCGGCCTGATGAACACCGGCTCGGCGGTGGCGGCGATCATCTCGCCGATCGTCTTCGGGATGATCGTCGACATGACGGGAAGCTGGACCCTGCCCTTCGCCGGCTCCATCGGCCTGTGCCTGCTCGGCGCCGGCCTCGCCTTCACCATGCACCCCGAGCAGCCCTTCGTGGAGGCGCCGGAGGTGCCTCTGGGGCGGGTCGTGCCGGCGGAGTAGCGGGCGTTCCCGTTTCCCCACGGCTGGCGCTGTGCTCGTCGGAAACCCAGGCGCAGCACCACGTCATCCCGGGGCCGCGCAGCGGAGCCCGAGCTCGAGAGCCGCCGACGGCGTCAGATCCGGCACCACCCGAGTGTCTGGATTGAACGCCTCCAGCGCGCCGGAATGACGGCGTGGTGCCCGGCGAGCGAGGCGAGGAAATGCGGGCGGACTTTGCCGCCGTCAGCGACATTCCAGCCGGCGGGCTGCGCCCGATTCCGGCACAACACAGGAACCCGGCACGATGGACCAAGCCGTGCACGACACCCTCACCCCGCGCCCCCTGCCCCTCGCGGGCCTGCGCGTCCTCGACGTGACGCAGGTGATGGCCGGTCCGGTCTGCAGCATGCTGCTGGCCGATCTCGGGGCCGACGTGATCAAGGTCGAGCCGCCCGGCACCGGCGACCAGACCCGGGGCGCCATGGGGTTCAAGATGAAGGGGCCCGACAGCATGGGCTTCCTCAACATGAACCGGAACAAGCGCAGCCTCGCCCTCAACCTGAAGAGCCCGGCCGGGCGCGACCTCCTGCTCGACATGGCCGAGACCGCCGACATCGTGGTCGAGAACTACCGCCCCGGCGTCATGGCCCGGCTCGGCCTCGGTTACGAGGCGATGCGGGCGCGCAATCCGGGCCTGATCTATGCCAGCATCTCGGGCTTCGGACAGTCGGGTCCCTGGGCCAAGCGCCCGGGCTACGACCTGATGGCCCAGGCCATGTCCGGCGTGATGAGCGTCACAGGCCATCCCGGCGGGCCGCCGGTGAAGGCCGGCGTGCCGGTGGCGGATATCGGCTGCGCGCTGTTCGCGGTCTATGGCATCCTCAGTGCGTATATCGGCCGGCAGGTCAGCGGCGCGGGCCAGTACATCGACGCGTCGCTGTTCGACTCGGCCCTGGCCTTCTCGATCTGGGATACGAGCGAATACTGGGGCACCGGCCGGATTCCGGAGCCGCTCGGCACCGCCAACCGCATGAGCGCGCCCTATCAGGCGGTGCGGGCGGCGGACGGCTACTTCGTCATGGGGGCGACCAACCAGAAGCTCTGGCGCCTGCTCTGCGACGTGCTCGGGCGCGAGGACCTTCTGGCCGACGAACGTTTTCGCGACATCGCCGGGCGGCTTGCCCACCGGGAGGCCCTGATCGCCGCGCTGGAGACGAGCTTCGCGGCCAGGAACGCCGAGGATTGGGTGAGCGATCTGCTCGCCGCCGGCATCCCGGCCGGGCGCATGAACACCTACCCGGAGGCCTTCGAGAGCGAACACGGCCGCCATCGGCAGATGCGGATCGAGGTGCCGCACCCGATCGAGGGCAGCGTTCCGAATATCGGCTTCCCGGTGAAGCTCTCGGGCACGCCCGCCGAGGTGCGCCGGCACGCGCCGCTGCTCGGCGAGCACACCGACGAGGTCCTGCGCGAGTTCGGGCTGACCAGCGAGGCGATCGCGCGCCTGCGCGACGACGGGGCCTTCGCCGCATGACCCGCCCCGCCGATGACGGCGCGGTCCGCTACCGGGTCGAGGGCGGCGTCGCCCATCTCACCTTCGACCGCCCGTCCGCCCGCAACGCGATGACGTTTGCGATGTACGAGGCCCTCGCCGAGGCCCTGGGGCGGATCGAGGCCGACCCGGCGGTGCGGGTCGCCGTGCTGCGCGGCGCCGGCGGCAAGGCCTTCGTGGCCGGCACCGACATCGAGCAGTTCGTTGGGTTCACGGGACAGGACGGCGTCGCCTACGAGGCCCGCATCGACGGCTACATCGCCGGTCTGGAAGCCGTCCGGGTGCCGACCGTGGCGGTGATCGAGGGCTTCGCGGTGGGGGGCGGCCTCGCCATCGCCAATGCGTGCGACATCCGGATCGCCGAGGCCGGGGCGCGCTTCGGCGTGCCGATCGCCCGGACCCTGGGCAATTGCCTGTCGCCCGCCAACCTGCGCCGCCTGACCGCGACCCTCGGCCCGAGCCTCGTCGCCCGCATGTTGCTGCTGGCCGAGATGCCGAGTGCCGAGACCCTGGCGCCGCTGGGCTACCTCGCCGCCGTGGTGGCGCCGGACGCCCTCGAGGCGGAGGTCGCCGGCATCTGCGACCGGCTTCTCGGCCATGCCCCCGTGACCCTGCGGGTGACCCGTGCGATGCTGCGCCGCCTCGCCCGGGACGCGGAAGCGGACGCGACCGACCTGATCGCCGAGTGCTACGGCAGCCGGGATTTCGCCGAGGGCGTCGAGGCCTTCCTGGCCCGGCGGCCCGCCGCCTGGACGGGCACCTGAACCCGGATCGGATCGCCATGACCCTCTACGCCCTCGGCCCCCATCACCCGCAGCTCGCCGAGGCGGGCCGCGTCTGGATCGCGCCCGGGGCGCACGTGATCGGGCAGGTCCATCTCGGCCGCGACGTCTCGATCTGGTTCGGCGCCACCCTGCGGGGCGACAACGACACCATCCGGATCGGCGACCGCTGCAACATCCAGGACGGTGCGGTGCTGCATGTCGATCCCGGCTTTCCCCTCGATCTCGGCGACGACGTCACCGTGGGGCACCGCGCCATCGTGCATGGCTGCACGATCGGGGCCGGCACCTTGATCGGCATGGGCGCCACGATCCTCAACGGCGCCCGCATCGGCCGCAACTGCCTCGTCGGCGCCAACGCGCTGGTGACCGAGGGCAAGGAATTTCCCGACAACAGCCTGATCGTCGGCGCCCCCGCCCGGGTCGCCCGGACCCTCGATGAGGCCGCCGCCGCCCGGCTCGCCCGCACGGCCGAGAGCTACGTCGCCAACGGGCGCCGCTACCGCGAGGAGCTTCGCGCGCTCGACTGACACGCCCGCTCGACGAACGGGTGCGCCCGCGCAGCACGCCGGCGTCAGTGTCGGGCGAGCGCCGCCTTCAGGCGCACGGGATCGACCCGCGTCAGCACCACCTCGCTCGATCCGTCGCCCGCGAAGCTCGCGAAGGCGAAGCGGCCCTGGTCGTCCCAGGCATCCGAGCCCGTGTGGACGTTGAGCCGCTCCAGGCGGGGATCGAGGTCGGCGAGGCTGCACAGGCGGGTCGCGGCGCCCGTCGCGAGGTCGACTTCGTAGAGCGAGGACGGCCCTGTGCCCGGGACGTAGCTGGTCACCGCCGCATAGGCCGTCCGGCCGTCGGGGGCGACCTGGAACATCCAGAAGAAGCTGGCGGTCCAGTCGAGCGTCACCCGGCCGAGGGCGGTCCAGGTTTCGGGCGTCCCCGCCGCGGCCTCGGTGAAGCGGTAGAGGTAGCCCTTGTCGTCGGCGGCGTAGCAGAGCCCGCGCGCGGGCAGGCAGCGGCCGACCTCCAGGGCGCGCGGCGCCTGCAGGGCGAAGTCCGGCCGCGCCACCATGCCCTGCTGGGAATCGTAGCTGTAGAGGTGGCCGTAGATGGCGGGGTCGTGCGCCGGCCCGGTGAGCGGGTTGCCGGCCGAGAAGTAGAGGCGCCCGCGCGCATTGGTGAACATGAAGCGGCCGGTATAGACGAAGGGGCGATCGTAGGCGGCGGGCCGCCCGAGAGACGCGGTGGTGCCGGCGGCGACGTCGTAGCGGACGATCTCGGCGGTCGGCACCACCGCGCCGTAGATCACGTTGCGCGCGGGATCGCCGGCCAGCGTCACCAGGCTGCCATGCGGCAGGCCGGTGCCGCCCGGCTCGGCGGCGCTGAGGTCGGTGAAGCGGGCCGTGGCCGGGTCGTAGGCGTAGAGGTGGAAGCCGCGCCGGTCGCGGTAGCCGTCGTCCAGGGTCGAGCGGTCCATGGTGCCGACATAGACCTTGCCGCCGAACCACAGCGGCCGGGTGTGGAACTTCTCGGCGGTCTCGCCGGGCTTCCAGTTGCCGGCGGCTTCCGAGGCGGACCGGGCATCGCCGGCGAGCCGCAGCATGTCGCTGCCGGCCGGCAGGCGGTACAGGGCCGCGTTGGTGCGGTGGTCCATTCCGGCGACGTAGAGGTCGCCGTTCGGGGCCGAGCCCGTCGCGTGCCAGCTCTGGGTCGGGTGCAGCCCGTTCGGCGTGTCCGGCAGGGTCCAGAGATGGACTCCGTCGAGGCGCCCGGCGATCCCGGATGTCGCGATTTCATTTGGGGCGACTTCGGCTGGGGCGATCTGGGCAGGCGCGCGGTTGGCCGGGGTGGAGTCCGGCTGGGCGGGAGCCGACGCGGCCGGCGCGGCCAGGGCGGGGGCGGGACGCGTGTTCGCGGCGAGGAGTCCCGCGAAAGCGAGCCCCAGGGCGGCGGTGACGGCATCGAGGCGCATGCGGGGGGGCTCTCCGGGACGGGACGAACGCGCTGTCCGAACGGGGTGTCGGGGCCTTTGTCGAAATCCGGCTGTCGGTATCTGGGTGGCGGGATCTGGGTGTCGAGATCTGGGTATCGCGGCGTTGGGCGCCGGGTTTGCCGACGGACCCTGATCCACCCGGAAGGTGGCGGCATCCGGGCGCCGTCCGGGCGGGTGCCGGAGCCCTGCCGGATTAGAGTTCGGGCGGCGCGCCGGGATTGCCCTCGTGGCGGTCGCGCTGGGCGGCGGCCCGGGCGAGGACCAGGAGGGTGACCGGGGTCGTGATGGTGAGAAAGATGCCGATCAGGGCATCGCGCAGGACGAGGCGCCCCTCGATCAGCGACAGCAGCACCATCGAACTCGTCAGGATCAGGGCCATGCCCAGGGTGGCACCGAGCGTCGGCGCGTGGACGCGCTCGTAGAACGTCCGCAGGCGGATGAGGCCGAGGGCACCGGTCAGCGAGAAACCGGCGCCGGTGATCGCCAGCGCGACCACCAGCCAGGCCGCCCAGACGGGCAATGCCGCGCCGGTCACTGGATCACCTCGCCCTGCATCAGGAACTTGGCCAGCGCCACCGTGGCGGTGAAGCCGACCATGCCGAGGATCAGCGCCGCTTCGAAGTAGAGGCCGCTGCCGGTCCGCATCCCGTGGACGACGATCGCCAGCATCCCGTTGAGGTAGAGGGTGTCGAGGCCGAGGATCCGGTCCTGCGCGCGCGGGCCGCGCAGCATCCGCCAGGCGGCGATGGCCATCGCCAGCACCAGCATTCCCTGCGCGAGGCCGAGCCCCCCATCGAGCACCGCGATGGCCGTCATGCCGGAAACTCCATCAGGAAAAGATCGTCATGAGAGGGCGCTCGTAGCGGTCTTTGACCCGCCGCACCCATTCGTCCCCGCCGGTCTCGTCGAGTACGTGCAGGAGCAGGCTCCCGCTCTGGGAATCGTACTGGACCCAGAGCGTTCCGGGCGTGCCCGTCAGGATGATCGACAGCGCCGCGAGTCCGAAGGGATCGCGCAGGTCGAGGGGGATCGTGACGAAGCCGGTCCGTCGCTCGCCGCGGCGGAGCCCGAGGATGATCCTGGCGACGTCGATGTTCGAGCGCACCATGTCGTAGACCACGAGTCCGGCAAGCCGCACGAGGGTGCCGGGCGCGCGCACCCGGACCGCCGGGGGACGTAAGGCCCGCATCACGGCGGGAACCGCCAGGCCGACGAGGAGCGCCAGCACGGCGCTTCCCGGGGTCAGCGGTGCGTTCAGCAGGAGCCAGGTCAGGGCGAGGCCGAGCGACAGCCAGGGATAGGGCAGCAGCCGCGTCACGATCCGGCGCCCTCCTGGTTGCCGAGCACGGCCTGGATGTAGGCCTGCGGCTGCGCGAGCCAGCGCACGGTCTCGTCCGCGTAGGCGAGGGCCGGACCGCCCCAGAGGGCGAGCGCCATGCAGGCCGCGAGCAGCCCGGCCAGGGCCGCGAACTCGGTGGGATGCAGCACCGGCGGCGGGTCGTCGCTCGGAACCCAGAGGGTGAGGATGCCGAGGCGCACCAGCGGCATCAGGGTGCCGAAGCTCGACAGCGTCAGGGCGGCGATCAGGGCCCAGGCCGAGGCCGTGATCGGGCCGGCGGCCAGCCCCGTGAACAGCGCGAGCTTGCCCACGAACCCGGCGAGCGGCGGAAGGCCGGCCAGCATCAGCGTGCAGACCACGAAGCCGCAGCCCAGGATCGCCACCGCCGCCGGAAACGCCCGGCCGATCTCGGTCGCGTCGGCGTCGTCGAAGGGATCGCGGTACTCGTCCGCGAACACCGCCTGCCGGGCGTCGCCCGGGTCGCGGCCGCGTTGCAGGATCTCGGCCAGCAGGAACAGGGCGGCGGCCGCCAGCGTCGACCCGAGGAGGTAGTACAGCGCTCCCGCCAGCGCCCGGTCGCCTCCGGTGCCGAGGGCGGCCAGCACCGTGCCGGACGAGATCATCACCGCGTAGCCCGCCGCTCGGGTGAGGTCGCGGGCGGCCAGCAGGCCGATGGTGCCGTACGCCATGGTCGCCAGCCCGGCGGCCAGCAGCCAGGTCTGTCCGAATCCCTGCGAGGTCCCGGCGCCGAACAGCAGCAGGCTGAGGCGGACCACCACGTAGATGCCGACCTTGCTGAGGATCGCCAGGATCGCGGCCGCCGGCGCGCTCGCCGCCGCATAGGTCGTCGGCAGCCAGAACCCGAGCGGCCAGGCGCTGCACTTGATCAGGAAGGCGATGCCCAGCACGGCGCAGCCGATCTCGAACAGGGCCGGTTCGGTCGCCGGGCCGGCGAGCCGACGGGCGAGGTCGGCCATGTTGAGCGTCCCCATGGTGCCGTAGATCAGGCTGACGCCGACGAGGAAGAACAGCGAGGCGACGAGGTTCACCGCGATGTAGCCGAGCCCGGCCCGAATGCGGACCTCGCCCGAGCCGTGCAGGACGAGGCCGTAGGAGGCGGCCAGCATCACCTCGAAGAACACGAACAGGTTGAACAGATCGCCGGTGAGGAAGGCGCCGTTGACGCCCATCAGCAGCAGCAGGAACAGGCCGTGAAAGCGCGGCCCGGCCCGGCCCCAGCGGGCGAAGGAGAACACCAGGGCGCACAGGCCGAGCACGCTGGCCAGCGCCAGCATCAGGGCCGAGAGCCGGTCCGCCACCAGCACGATGCCGTAGGGCGCGGCCCAGTTGCCGAGGCGGTAGACCTGCGCGCCGGCCTCGACGCGCCCGACCAGCACGAGGGCGATGCCGAGCAGGACCAGCACCGTGCCGAGGCTCAGGGCCGCCTTCAGGCGGCGCCGACGCTCGTCCAGCAGGAACATCAGGCCCGCCACCGCGATCGGCAGCACGACCGGCAGCACCACGAGATGATCCGACCAGGCGGTGTCGGCGGAGGCAGTCAGGATTGCGGGACTCATGATTGCGGAAATTTCGGGAGTGGGAAGTCCTGCTGCGGGAAGTCCTGCTGCGGGAAGTCCGGCTGCGGGAAGTCCGGCTGCGAATCGGCCTGATGCGGCTCGCGACCGTCCACGTGGTCGCTGCCGGTGATGCCGCGGGCGGCGAGCAGGACGACGAGGAACAGGGCTGTCAGCGCGAAGCTGATCACCACGGCGGTGAGGACCAGGGCCTGCGGCACCGGATCGTCGACGGAGACGACCTCCGCGCCTGCCCCGAGCACCGGCGGCGCCCCGACGGTGAGCCGGCCCATGGCGAAGATGAACAGGTTGACGGCGTAGCTCAGGAGCGAGATCCCGAGCACGACCTGGAACGTCCGCGGCCGCAGCATCAGCCAGATGCCGGAGGCGGCGAAGACGCCGATTCCCAGCGAGAGCACGATTTCCATCAGGCAATCTCCCTCTCGGCGGCCCGTTCGGCCTCGGCCTCGACGGTGCGGGTGCGGCGCAGGGACTGGTGCGCCAAAGCGACCAGCATCAGGGCGCTCGCCCCCACCACCAGGACCATGATGCCGAGATCGAACAGCAGCGCGCTCGCCACCGGTACCTTGCCGAGCAGCGGCGGCTCCCAATAGGCGAAGAAGGCGGTGAGGAAGGGGCGCCCGAACAGCCAGGAGCCCGCTCCGGCCAGGACGGCGACCAGCAGGCCGATGCCGATCCAGGAAATCGGCTGGATGCGCAGGCGCGCCTCCACCCACTCGGCCCCTTGCGCCATGTATTGCAGCATGAACGCGATGGTGAGCGTGATGCCGCCGGCGAATCCCCCGCCCGGCAGGTCGTGCCCGCGCAGGAACAGGTGCAGGGCGAGCAGGACGATGAAGGGGAACAGCCACGTCATCACCACCCGGGGGACGAGGAGCGCGTCGGCGGCGGTGTCGCCGGGGCTGCGTCCGGCGCGGGCGGCGTCGTAGGCGTCGTGGCTGACCTGCTGCCGCGGCCGCTCCAGGCTGTCGGCGGCGGGGCGGAAGCGGCGCAGCAGGGCGAACACCGTGAGGCCGACGATGCCGAGGACGCAGATCTCGCCCAGGGTGTCGAAGGCCCGGAAATCGACCAGCAGCACGTTGACCACGTTGCGCCCGCCCGCCTTCGGGTAGGCCTCCTCCACGAACCAGCGGGCGATGCCGTCGACCGCCGGCCGCGTCATCACCGCGTAGGCGAGGCCCGCGAGGCCGAGCCCCGCGACGGCGGCGATGCCGAAATCGACGATGCGCCGGCGCCGGGCTCGCGCCGTTTCGGAGGCCGGGACCCGGATCGCCGCGTCGCGCTTCGGCAGCCAGCGCAGGCCGAGCAGCAGCATGACGGCGGTGACGATCTCGACCAGGATCTGGGTCACGGCGAGGTCGGGGGCGGACAGCCACAGGAAGGTCAGGCAGCTCACCAGCCCGGCGCCGCCGACGAAGATCGTGGCCGACAGGCGATGGTACTTTGCCCGCTCCGCCGCCCCGATCGCGCAGGCCGCGCCGACGAGCCACATCAGCGCGAAGGCGGGATCGAACGCCGTGCTGCGGCCGGGCGCGAACAGGTCGAGGCCCCGGACGGCCCCCGCCGTCGCGGCCGCCAGCAGCACGGTGAGGAAGAGGATGCGCAGCTGCACCTGGAGGCGCTCGCTGCCGAGGTGGCGCTCCCAGTGGCGGGCGCCGAGGACGAGGCCGGTCATCGTCCGCTCGAACAGGCGGCCGCCGTCGAGGCGGTCCATCAGCCAGGGACCGCCCCGGGGATTGGCGTTGATCCGCCGCCCGAACGCGCGGTAGAGCGCCACCCCGCCCACCAGGGCGACGATGCTGAGGGCCAGCGGCGCATTGAAGCCGTGCCAGATCGCGAGGTCGTAATCGGGCGTGCGCTCGCCGAGCACCGACCGGACCGCGCCGGCCAGCAGCGGACCGATGGTGAGGTTGGGCACGAGGCCGATGGCGATGCAGACCAGCACGAGCAGTTCGATCGGGATGCGCATCCACCGCACCGGCTCGTGGGGGGCGTGCGGCAGGTCGTGCGGCGCCGGGCCGAAGAACGTCTGGCGGATGAAGCGCACCGAGTAGAGCATGGTGAAGGCGCTCGCCAGGGTCGCCAGCACCGGCAGGGCGAGGTTCAGCAGGTGCTCGCCGGCATTGTCGACCGCCTCCGCCAGGAACATCTCCTTCGACAGGAAGCCGTTGAGAAGCGGCACGCCCGCCATCGCGGCGGCGGCCACCATGGCCAGCGTCGCCGTGTAGGGCATCGCCCGCCACAGGCCGCTGAGGCGGCGCATGTCCCGCGTCCCGGTCTCGTGGTCGATGATCCCGGCCGCCATGAACAGCGAGGCCTTGAAGGTGGCGTGGTTCACCGTGTGGAAGATCGCCGCCACCACCGCCAGCGGGGAATCGAGCCCGAGCAGCAGGGTGATCAGCCCGAGATGGCTGATCGTGGAATAGGCCAGCAGGCCCTTGAGGTCGTGCTGGAAGATCGCGCTCCAGGCGCCCACCAGCATGGTCACCATGCCGGCGGTGCCGACGATCCAGTACCAGCTCTCGGTGCCGGCCAGCACCGGCCAGAGCCGGATCATGAGGAAGATGCCGGCCTTCACCATGGTGGCCGAGTGCAGGTAGGCGCTGATCGGCGTCGGCGCCGCCATCGCGCGCGGCAGCCAGATGTGGAACGGGAACTGGGCCGATTTGGTGAGCGCGCCGGCCAGCACCAGCACCAGGGCGGGCAGGTATAGCGGGCTCCGGCGGATCGTGTCGCCCGAGGCGAGCACCACGGCGAGGTCATAGCTGCCGACGATCTGGCCGATCAGCACCATGCCGACGAACAGGCAGAGCCCGCCGGCCGCCGTGATGGTGAGCGCCATCCGCGCCCCGTCGCGCGCCGACGCGTTGTCGGTCCAGTAGCCGATCAGCAGGAACGACACGATGCTGGTCAGCTCCCAGAACACCACCAGCTGGATCAGGTTGCCGGCGAGCACGATGCCCAGCATCGCGCCCACGAAGGCGAGCAGGTAGCTGAACAGGCGCGGCACCGGGTCTTCGGCGGCCATGTAGTAGCGCGCATAAAGCACCACGAGCGCGCCGATCCCCAGCACCAGAACGGCGAAGAGCCAGGACAATCCGTCGAGCCGCAGGACGAAGCGGACGCCGAGCGTCGGCAGCCAGTCCACCGTCCAGGCGACGGTGCCGGAGCCGGCGATCTCCGGATACAGGAGCCCGATGCAGACGAGGGACACCACCATGACGAAGCCGGCCAGGATCGCGGCGGCGTTGCGCGCCTGTCCGGGCAGACAGATCGCGACCACGCTGCCGAGGAAGGGCAGGATCGCGGCGGTGGCGAGAAGGAGGTGTGGCGGCATCAGCTCGGGCAATGGCAGGCGCGGTCGGACACGGGCAATCCCTTCGGCGGCACGCTCCTGAGGGGTGCCCGCCTGCCTGAGGGGGACCCGCCTGGATTGGAGGGGAGCGCCATCCTCGATACGGAGGTCGGCAGGGTGAAGCGGCGGCAGCGCGGACACACGCCACGGTCGGTATAGCCAGGGACGGGCGCAGTGGCGAGCGCTGACCGCACGAGGCTTCATGAGCGCTCGCACTGGCCTTCCAGCGGCTTGGCCGCGGGTGCGGCAGGGCTCACGCCCTCTTCGACCGGTCTTGGCCGAGATTGAGCAATCTTGCTGCAGGATCTCCGCGCTTCACGCGCTGCTGATTGCCTGGAGACCCGCCTCGACCTGCCGGCCAACAACCTCGCCCTGGTGTTTTCGCCGGAGCTGGTGTTGGCCCGGAGCTGATGGGTCGCCGGGGCCGACGCGAACAAGAACCCCGCCGCGGCGCGAGCCGGGCGGGGTGTCGAGGTGCGGGTCGGGTC
>NZ_LMNL01000001.1 GCF_001422985.1 Methylobacterium sp. Leaf117 | reverse complement strand
TGGCTCGAGATCTTGCTGGGCTYGAGATYTTGCTGGGCTTGGGCTGCGATTTAATCCGGCTCTCCACGTGCCTGGTCGCACGTCATGGCGGAAAGACGATCCCTATATTGGTTTCAGACGCAGAGAAACGGGCCGCCAGGACGGTTCGTACTGCAGAAGGAAACCAGAACCCATGATCAAGACCCGTATCGCCGCCCTCGCCACCGCCCTTGTCCTTGGCGTTGCTCCGATCTCGTCGGCCATGGCCTATGATACCCCGTCGCGTTACACCGCCTTCTCGCCCTATGACGTCGAGACCACCGGGTCCCTCGACGGACGCGGCCTCTCGCCCCTGCGTCACCCCTCCCATTGCCCGATGAGCTCGGCCGCCGAAGGCAACGCCAACCAGCAGAACTTCCCGACCCAGCAATACGGCCAGACCTCGGGCGGAAACCGCTGCTGATCGGCAGGAGCGGGATCACCCGATGCTGCTGAGAGGCTTCTCCTACGCCATGATCGCCGCCTTCGCCGGCGGCCTCGCCTTCACGGTGATCGGCTCGACCCAGGCCCTCCTGAACCTGTAGCCGACCCGACCAAATCCGACCCGACCCGCACCTCGACACCCCGCCCGGCTCGCGCCGCGGCGGGGTTCTTGTTCGCGTCGGCCCCGGCGACCCATCAGCTCCGGGCCAACACCAGCTCCGCGAACCAAACCCGTCATTCCGGGGCGCCGCAAGCGAGCCCGGAATCTAGAACCGCGACTGGGCTCGAAGAAGCGCTGGCGCAGCCGTACGATCGGCGCATCATTGACCCGTCGGCGCATCATTGACCCGNATAACGTCGTGGGCTCACGAATAGTTTCAGACCAAATCCGACCCGACCCGCACCTCGACACCCCGCCCGGCTCGCGCCGCGGCGGGGTTCTTGTTCGCGTCGGCCCCGGCGACCCATCAGCTCCGGGCCAACACCAGGGCGAGGTTGTTAGCCGGCAGATCGAGACGGGTCTCCAGGCGCAGGCCGTGCCGTGCGGCGAGGTCCGCCACGGTCTCGAGATCGCGGACGCCCCAGCGGGCGTCCCGCCTCCTCAGGTCTGCGTCGAAGGCGGCGTTGCTCTCCGTCGTGTGCCGGCCGTTCTCCCGGAAGGCGCCGTAGAGGAACAGCACGCCGCCCGGCGCCAGGAGCCGGGCGCTGCCCCCCATCAGACCCTCGGTGGCGGGCCAGGGCGCGATGTGGATCATGTTGATGCACAGGATCGCGTCGGCGCGGGCGATCGGCCAGGTCGCGGCGGACGCGTCGAGATCGACGGACGGCCGCAGGTTGGTCAGGCCGGCGGCCCTCGCATGCGCGTCGATGCTGCGGCGATGGGTGGGGTCCGGGTCGCTCGGCTGCCAGGCGAGGCCGGGCAGCGCGGCCGCGAAATGCACCACGTGCTCGCCCGATCCGCTGGCGATCTCCAGCACCGTGCCGGCGCCGGGCAGGACGCCGCGCAGCACGTCGAGGATCGCCGCCCGGTTGCGAGCGACCGCCGGCGCGACCAGCGCGTCCCCGTTTCGATCCCAATCCGTCATCGTACCCGCTCCTGTCCGCGTGTCGCGCGTCATTCCAAATTCGCAACCCTCGCGCAAACGATCCCGTACGGCTGTTGCATCTCGGCGCCGGAGGCATCACACACGACCCAGATTTTCGGGCCGTTCGCCTTGTCACCGTCCAGGTGTCGCGAGGTGAAGCGCCGGCATTCATCGCCGCCGTCCGTGATCATCACAGCAACAAGGACAACGCTATGAAGACGCGCGCCGCGGTCGCGTGGGAGGCCAAGAAGCCTCTTACCATCGAGACGATCGACATCGAAGGACCCAAGGCCGGCGAGGTTCTCGTCGAGCTGATGGCCACCGGCATCTGCCACACCGATGCCTACACCCTGTCGGGCCTCGATTCCGAGGGCAAGTTCCCGGCGATCCTCGGCCACGAGGGCGCGGGCATCGTCCGCGAGGTCGGCGCCGGCGTCACGGCGCTGAAGCCGGGCGACCACGTCATCCCGCTCTACACCCCGGAATGCCGCAATTGTAAGTCCTGCCTGTCACAGCGCACCAACCTGTGCACCGCGATCCGCGCGACGCAGGGCCAGGGCGTGATGCCCGACGGCACCAGCCGCTTCTCCTGCGTCTCCACCGGCGGCAGCCCGGGCGGGTCGAACACCGTGTATCACTACATGGGCTGCTCGACCTTCTCGAACTTCACGGTCCTGCCGGCGATCGCCCTGGCGAAGATCCGCGAAGACGCTCCCTTCGACAAGATCTGCTACATCGGCTGCGGCGTCACCACCGGCATCGGCGCGGTGATCTACACCGCCAAGGTCTGGCCCGGTGCCAACGTGGTGGTGTTCGGTCTCGGCGGCATCGGCCTCAACGTGCTGCAGGCCGCCCGGATGGTGGGCGCCGACAAGATCATCGGCGTCGACATCAATCCGGACAAGCAGGAGATGGCGCGTAAGTTCGGCATGACCCACTTCATCAACCCGAAGGAGGTCGGCAACGATCACGTCGTCGCGGCGATCCTCGATGCGACCGGCGGCGGCGCCGATTTCTCGTTCGACTGCACCGGCAACGTCAACGTGATGCGCCAGGCCCTCGAGTGCTGCCATCGCGGTTGGGGCGAGTCGATCGTCATCGGCGTGGCCGAGGCCGGCAAGGAGATCTCGACCCGTCCGTTCCAGCTCGTCACCGGCCGCGTCTGGAAGGGCTCGGCCTTCGGCGGCGCCCGCGGCCGCACCGACGTGCCGAAGATCGTCGACTGGTACATGGACGGCAAGATCAACATCGACGACCTGATCACCCACACCATGCCGCTCGAGGACATCAACCACGGCTTCGACCTCATGCACGAGGGCAAGTCGATCCGGTCGGTGGTGGTTTACTAGGATCGGGCTCGGTCCATCCCCTCCCCTCCGCGGGGGAGGGGCACGCCCCTGCACGTTCTCTCGGTGACCCACCCCATGCCCCGGAGCGGGGCCAGCCCTCGGACAGGAGATCACGGTCCATGGAAACCATCTCGAAGGCCCGCGCCCACGGCGGCACGCAGGGCGTCTACAAGCACGATGCGCAGACGACGGGCTGCCCGATGACCTTCGCGGTGTTCGTGCCGCCGCAGGCCGAGGCCGGTCCGGTTCCGGTGCTGTGGTACCTGTCGGGCCTCACCTGCACCCACGCCAACGTCATGGACAAGGGCGAGTACCGCAAGGCGGCGGCCGAGCACGGCGTCATCATCGTGGCGCCCGATACCAGCCCGCGCGGCCCCGGCATTCCCGACGAGGAGGGCAACTGGCAGTTCGGCTCCGGCGCCGGCTTCTACCTCGACGCCACCCAGGCGCCCTACGCCACCAACTACCGGATGTGGAGCTACGTGACGGAGGAGCTGCCCGCCCTCATCGCCAAGGAATTCCCGGCCGACATGACGCGCCAGGGCATCTTCGGCCATTCCATGGGTGGCCACGGCGCGCTGACCATCGCCCTCACCTACCCCGAGCGCTTCAAGTCGTGCTCGGCCTTCGCGCCGATCGCCCAGCCCTCCACGGCCGGATGGTCGAAGCCCGCTTTCGAGAAGTACCTCGGCACCGACACCGCGGCGTGGCGTGCCCACGATGCCACGGCGCTGATCGAGGACGGCAGGCGCTTCCCGGAGTTCCTGGTCGACCAGGGCACCGCCGACAGCTTCCTCGACGACGGTCTGCGTCCGTGGCTGCTGGAAGAGGCCTGCAAGAAGGCCGGCATCGCCCTGACCCTCAACATGCGCGAGGGCTACGACCACTCGTACTACTTCATCTCGACCTTCATGGCCGACCACATCGCCTGGGCGGCGGCGCGCCTCAAATAGGCCGCCGGCCGATGCGCGGGCTCCGGTCCGCGCATCGGCGCCCTCCCCCCGAGGCCTCGATGGCTCCCTGAGTTCCCGTCCTAAAACTTCTGCCCTGAGTCCCCGTCCCATGGGTTTCCTACCCGCCGCCGCGTCGATGCCCGACCGGGGCGACGCGTGACCGTCACCGTCATTCTCGCCCTGGTGCCGATCGCCCTGCTGATCGCCCTCGGGATGGTGCTGCGCCGGAGCGGGCTGGTGGCGGAGACCTTCTGGGGTCAGGCCGAACGCCTCGGCTACTACGTGCTGCTGCCGTCGCTGTTCGTCCACGGCCTCGCCACCGCCCGCCTCGACGGGGTCCCGGTCTTCGCACTGGCCGGCGTCCTCGTGGCCTCGACCCTGATGGTGGCCGGCCTCCTGCTGGCCTTGCGGCCGAGGCTCGGCCTCGACGGGGCCGCCTTCACCTCGGTGTTCCAGGGCGGCGTGCGCTTCAACAACTACGTCGGCGTCTCGGCGGCGGCGGGGGTCTTCGGCGCGCAGGGCATCGCCCTCGCGGCGGTGGCCAACGCCGCCATCGTGCCGACCGTCAACATCCTGTGCGTCCTGGTCTTCGCCCGGTACGGCTCGGCCGGCCGGCTCGCCCCGGGGTCGGTGGCCCGGCAGCTCGCGCTGAATCCGCTGGTCGTCGCCTGCCTGATCGGCATCCTCCTGCAGGCCGGCGGCCTCGGCCTGCCGCCCGGCCTGGAGCCGATGCTGAAGGCCCTCGGCCAGGCCTCCCTCCCCCTCGGGCTGCTCTGCGTCGGCGCGGCCCTCGATCCCGCCACGGTGCGGACCTGGCTGCGGCCGGTCCTGATCGCCTCGGCGGCCAAGTTCATCCTGATGCCGGCCGTGACCATCCTGGCCTGCCGCGTCGCCGGCCTGCACGGGCCGGCCGCCGCGACCGCGCTGCTGTTCCAGTCGCTGCCGACCGCCTCCTCGTCCTACATCATGGCGCGCCAGCTCGGCGGTGATGCGCCCCTGATGGCCGGCATCCTCGCCCTGCAGACGGTACTGGCCGGCCTCGCCATCCCGCTGGTGCTGCTGATCCTGGAGCGGTTCACCGCCTGATCGGGCATCAGGCGGCGTAGCGGGCCAAAGCGAGGTCGGCATGGTCGATCTCGGGCGCGCGTTCGGACAGGAGATCGGCGAGAACCCGGCCCGAGCCGCAGGCCATGGTCCAGCCGAGGGTGCCGTGCCCGGTGTTGGTGTAGAGGTTGGCGTAGCGCGTTGCGCCGACGATCGGTGTCCCGTCCGGCGTCATCGGGCGCAGACCGGTCCAGAACCGCGCTGCCCCGAGGTCGCCGCCGTTCGGGAACAGGTCGCGCACGCAATGCTCGAGGGTGGCCCGCCGCGGCGGCCGCAGGGCATCGCTGAAACCCGCCAGTTCGGCGGTGCCGCCCACCCGGATGCGGTCGCCCAGGCGGGTCACCGCCACCTTGAAGGTCTCGTCCATCACGGTGGAGACCGGTGCGCCCTCCGGGTTCGTCACCGGTAAGGTCAGCGAGTAGCCCTTCACCGGGTAGATCGGCAGGCGCAGGCCGAGGGGATGCAGCAGCGCCGCGGTGAAGGAGCCCATGGCGGCCACGTAGGCGTCGGCCTGGAGGGTGTCGGCGCCGCAGACGACACCCGTGACCCGATCGCCCTCGGTCCGAAGCCCGTCGATGCGGGTCCCGTAGCGGAAGCGCACGCCGAGACCTTCGCACAGGGCCGCGAGGCGCTGCGTGAACAGGTGCGCATCGCCGGTCTCGTCGCCCGCAAGGCGGAGGCCGCCGACGAACTTGGCCTGAACCCCGGCGAGCGCCGGCTCGGCGGCGATGCAGCCGGCCGGGTCCAGCACCGTGTAGGCGACGCCGTAGGTGTCGAGCACGCGGGTGTCGTCGCCGATATGGTCGAGCTGCTTCCGGGTGCGGAAGAGCTGCAGCGTGCCGCCGGTGCGATGGTCGTAGGCGATGCCGGTCTCGGTGCGCAGGTCGCGCAGGACGTCGCGGCTATACTCCGCGAGGCGGACCATGCGGCCCTTGTTGCGGGTGTAGGCCTCCTCGGTGCAGTTCGCGAGCATGCGCGCCAGCCAACCGTAGAAGCGCGGTTCGACGGAGGGCCACAGCACCAGGGGCCGGTGGCGCATCATCAGCCATCTCATCGCCTTGATGGGGATGCCGGGCGCCGCCCAGGGCGCCGAGTAGCCCGGCGAGACCTGGCCCGCATTGGCGAAGCTGGTCTCCATCCCGGCGGCGGGCTGACGGTCCACCACCGTGACGGCGTGGCCCGCCTTGGCGAGGTAATAGGCCGTGGTGACGCCGACGACGCCGCTTCCGAGAACCAGGACCCGCATCCGACCGTCTCCCCTCCGGAAATCCCGCCCCGGGGATCGCGTGGGCGATGCACGCGCAGGGCCAGGGTGAACCGGGCCGCTCGAGCCGACGGGATCACGCGCCACAGAAATACCGAATCGTGCGAGCGTTGCTGCCAACCTTTCGCAGATCATGCGATCATGTGCTCTGTCAGCGCACGATCCTGCACTTCTTCGGCCGATCGTTGTGGGAGCTTGGAAACGGACATGCCGGCGGACGAGATCGATGCCGCGATCCTGCGAATCCTGCGTGAGGAGGCGCGCATTCCGAACGCGGCTCTCGCCAAACGCGTCGGGCTCTCGGCCTCCGCCTGCCTGCGACGCCTGCGCCTCCTGGAGCGCGACGGGACGATCCGGGGCTACACCGTGCTCCTCGACGGGCCCGGCTCGGCGGGCCTGGTGGTCATGACCCGGATCGCGCTGGAGCGGCAGACGGAGGAGTGCCTCAACCGCTTCGAGGCCGCCGTTCGCCGATGCCCCGACATCCAGGACTGCCACCTGATGACCGGCGATTCGGATTACCTGCTGAAGATCCGGGTCGCCGACATGGCGGAGTACGAGCAGCTGCACCGTGCGGTGCTGTCGAAGCTGCCCGGGGTCGCCCGCATCCAATCAAGCTTCACCATCCGCACCGTGGTCGGCCGGTAGAGGCCCGCGGACGAGCGCGAAATCGCCCCAGCCGCCCTGGTCCGGCGATCCGCAGAACACTAGTTGGCTAACCAACTCGTTCGGTGGCGGAGTCCGGGATGCTGGGGTGGTTCAAGGCGTTGATGCCGCGCGAGGATCGGTTCTTCGATCTGTTCGAGCGGCACTCGCGGACATTGGTGGCCGGGGCCGAGGCGCTCGAGAATGTCCTTCGGGGCGGCGAGGCGGTTCCGGGTTACTGCCAGCAGGTCGTTGCCCACGAGGACGAGGCGGACGCGATCACCGCCGAGGTCCTGCTCGCGGTCCGCCGCAGCTTCATCACGCCGTTCGACCGGGGGGACATCAAGGACCTGATCCAGTCGATGGACGATGCCATCGACCAGATGAACAAGACCGTGAAGACGATCGCGCTCTACGAAGTGCGGACCTTCGATCCGCTGATGCGCGAGATGGGCGGGACCGTGATCGAGGCGGCCCGCCTGACCGCCGAGGCGATCCCGCTTCTCAGCGCCATCGGCACCCATGCGGCGCGGATCAACACGCTGACCGAGGCGATCACCCGGGTCGAAGGCCGTTCGGACGAGATGCAGGAGCGCGGGTTGAAGGCCCTCTACCAGGCGCATCGCAAGGATGGCGGTGACGGCGACACCATGGCCTACCTCATCGGCGCCGAGATCTACGGCCACCTCGAGGACGTGGTCGACCGGTTCGAGGACGTCGCCAATGAAATCAGCGGCATCGTGATCGAGAACATTTAGGGCATCCGATGACAGAGGCCACCGCGCTCGCCCTGCCCGCTCTCGTCGGCCTGATCGCCGTGGCGCTGGTCTTCGATTTCCTCAACGGCCTGCACGACGCGGCCAATTCCATCGCCACCATCGTGTCGACCCGCGTGCTGCGCCCGCAATATGCGGTGCTGTGGGCGGCGTTCTTCAACTTCATCGCGTTCCTGTTCTTCGGTCTGCACGTGGCCCAGACCCTCGGGACCGGCATTGTCGATGCCGGCATCATCGACCCGCAGGTGATCTTCAGTGCGCTGGTGGGCGCTATCGCGTGGAACGTCGTCACCTGGATCTTCGGCATCCCGTCCAGTTCCTCGCATGCCCTGGTCGGTGGCCTCATCGGGGCGGGCATGGCCAAGGCGGGGTTCGACGCAGTGGTCTGGAGCGGTCTCACCAAGACGGCCGCCGCCATCGTGCTGTCGCCCCTTATCGGTTTCCTGCTGGCCCTCGTGCTGGTGCTCGCGGTGTCGTGGCTGTGCGTGCGGTCGACGCCGTTCGTGGTCGACCGGCGCTTCCGCGCCCTGCAGTTCGTCTCGGCCTCGCTCTACTCCCTCGGGCACGGCGGCAACGACGCGCAGAAGACCATGGGGATCATCGCGGTGCTGCTCTACTCGCAGGGGCATCTCGGCGGCGCGTTCCACGTGCCGCTCTGGGTGGTGATCGCGTGCCAGTCCGCCATGGCGCTCGGCACGCTGTTCGGCGGTTGGCGCATCGTCCACACGATGGGCTCGAAGATCACCCGGCTGAACCCGATGCAGGGCTTCTGCGCCGAGACCGGCGGGGCGATCACGCTGTTCACCGCGACCTGGCTCGGAGTGCCGGTCTCGACCACCCACACCATCACGGGCGCGATCATCGGCGTCGGCGCCGCGCGCCGGACCTCTGCGGTGCGCTGGGGCGTTGCCAGCAATATCGTCGTCGCCTGGGTCCTGACCCTGCCGGCCGCCGCCGGGATCGGGGCCGCCTGCTACGGCCTGACCGCCCTGGTGCGATGACGAGGGACGAAGCCCCCTTGCGGGGGCCGGATGCGACATGAGCCAGGATGCACGATGCCCCAGACGGTCGTTTCCGACCTGCAGCGCCAGCAACCGCCCGGGACCGAACCGCCCGGGACCGACAAGTCCCGCTCCCGCCGGAGCGGAAAGAGCCAGGTCTTCCTCGTGGCGGTGAAGCAGCGGCGCGAGCCTCTGCGCGTCTATGCGGTTCGGGCCGCCTCCCAGGACGAGGCCCTGGGCATCGTGGCGGCGGCCAACCCGGAAGGCGCTGCGATCGAGGCCGCCGGACGCCTCTCGAAGAAGCTGGCGCGGCCGCTCAAGCTCAAGCCCGAGGTGCCGCACCCGATCTGAAAGGCCGAGGCCCCGTCAGCGCGGGCCGCACACAGCCGTGTCGGTGTAGAGCACTACGTCGCCCTGCTTTGGGTTGTTGACGGTGAACGGAGCTGTATCCCGGCGGGGCAGGAAGCCGCGGCCGAGTTCGCGATCGAAGAAATCGTGCCCGATCTCCATGTAGCAGCGGTCGAGAACGGCGGTGTAGCGTAGGGCCGTCTGGACCGCCGGAGGGCCGAAAGCCGCCGGATCGCCGTCGCCGCGTCCGTATGGGGCGCAGTAACCGGCGAGGTCCAGGCCCCCGGGGCCGGACAGCCGGATCGCCCGGGACGTTCCAGGACGGATCGTGAAGGACGGGCCGCCCGCCTGGCTGCCGACCAACACCAGGGGCGAGCGGTTGTAGACGTGCCGGATGCAGTCGGCGCTGGCCGTGCCGGCCCCGACGATCAGGGCCGCCATCGGCACCGCCACCCGGCCGATCCACCGAAATCCCTTTTGCATCGCGCACCTTCGCTGTGAGGTCCCTGGCGGAGAGCTAGGGCACGTGTCCGTCCGCGACGAGATGGCTCAAGGGAGCCCCGGCTCGCGCTCTTCGGAAGGCCGAAGCGCTGCGGGGCCTCGATGGTTCCCGGAGACCCCTCGGTCGCGGTAGCGGATGGTTAGCGCGAGAATCGGCCGCATCCGGGTGAGGCACAGGCGTGTGCGAGCGAGCACATCGTTCCGCCGGGGCGGGCAGTCTGGAGAAATTCCAGGGACCAAGACGACGAGTTCTGCGTTCACATCCGACATGCCATTTCGGGATGCGGCTCCGCCCCCGGGATGGGATCGTCCGAGGCCGGCATCCGGTCCCACTGTCAGGCTGCGTTGTTCTTGCGACATCCTCGTTTCGGGCGCCCCGCCGTCAGCTCCATTCTCCAACAGATGCAGAGATCGCCATGTCGAGTCGTGGAGAAAAGTCTAGTCTCCAAGAGAAGGCCAGTCCCGGAGAGAAGGCCAGTTTCCGGGAGAAGGCCAGTGCTGGAGAGAATGACGTGAGTCGACGCGACGTGATGGCCGGTGCGACGGCCTGTGCAGCTCTGGCGGCGGTGCCGTCCCGGGCCGGTGCCGAATCCCGCCCCGAGGCCGGTCCCAAGGCTGGTCCCTTGTCCGGCCCGGACAAGCCGGTGATGGCGAAGGTCTCGCTGACGGTGAACGGCCAGCGCCGGGATCTGGACCTCGACACCCGCACCAGCCTGCTCGACGCCGCGCGCGAGCACCTGCACCTGACCGGTTCGAAGAAAGGCTGCGACCACGGCCAGTGCGGCGCCTGCACCATGATCGTCGATGGCCGACGCATCAATTCCTGCCTGACCCTCGCGGTCATGCATCAGGGCTCGGAGATCACCACCATCGAGGGTCTGGGCCAGCCAGACGCCCTGCACCCGATGCAGGCCGCCTTCATCAAACATGACGGCTACCAGTGCGGCTACTGCACGCCGGGCCAGATCTGCTCCGGCGTCGCGGTGCTCGCCGAGATCAAGGCCGGTATCCCGAGCCACGTCACCGTCGATCTGAACGCACCGATGCAGGTCACCGACGCCGAGATCCGCGAGCGCATGAGCGGCAACATCTGCCGCTGCGGCGCCTATTCCAACATCGTCGAAGCGATGACCGAAGTCGCGGGGAAGCAGGCATGAAGTCCTTCACGTACGAGCGCCCGGCCTCCGCCGCCGAGGCGGCCGCCGCCGTTGCCCGCAACCCGAACGCCAAGTTCATTGCCGGCGGCACCAACCTTCTCGATCTGATGAAGCTGCAGATCGAGACCCCGACCCATCTCGTGGACGTCAATGGCCTCGGCATGGATCAGATCGAGCCCACTCCCGAGGGCGGTCTTCGCGTCGGCGCCCTGGTGCGCAACACCGATCTCGCCTCCGATGCCCGGGTGCGCAAGGACTACGCCGTGCTAAGCCGGGCGCTGCTGGCTGGCGCGTCGGGCCAGCTCCGCAACAAGGCGACCACGGCCGGCAACCTCCTGCAGCGCACCCGCTGTCCGTATTTTTACGACACGGCCCAGGCCTGCAACAAGCGCCAGCCGGGCTCGGGCTGCTCGGCCCTGGACGGTGTCTCGCGCCAGCTCGCCGTGATCGGCGCGAGCGAGGCCTGCATCGCCACCCATCCGGGCGACATGGCGGTGGCCATGCGGGTGCTCGACGCCACCGTCGAGACCGTGAACGCCAAGGGCGCGACGCGCACCATTCCGATGGCCGAGTTCCACCGCCTGCCGGGCGACCGGCCGGAGGTCGACACCACGCTGGCACCGGGCGAGCTGATCACCGCGGTGACGCTGCCCAAGCCCCTCGGCGGCGCCCATATCTACCGCAAGGTCCGCGACCGGGCCTCCTATGCTTACGCGCTGGTGTCGGTGGCGGCGGTGGTGCAGCCGGACGGCTCCGGCCGGGCGGCCTTCGGCGGCGTGGCGCACAAGCCGTGGCGGGTGGAAGCCGCCGAGGGCGAGATGGCGCGCGGTGCCAAGGCGGTGACCGCCCGGGCCTTCGACGGGGCCAAACCCACTCACGACAATGCCTACAAGCTGACCTTGGCCGAGCGCACCCTCTCGGCGGCGCTGACCGAAGCGAGGGCCTAGAGCCATGAAGTTCGACACCCCCGCGGGGCAGAACCCGATCGACCAGCTCAAGCTCGTCGGCAAGGCCACCGACCGCATCGACGGCAAGTACAAGACCACCGGTACGGCAGCCTATGCCTATGAGCGCCACGACGTCGCGGCGAACCAGGCCTATGGCTACGTGCTCGGCGCCGGCATCGCCAAGGGGCGGGTGCGCGCCATCGACACCGCGGCCGCCAAGCGCGCGCCCGGCGTCGTCGCCATCGTGACCACCCTCGACATGCCGAAGCTCGGCCTCGGCAAGATGAACGCCGCGAACCTCTTCGGCGGCGCGGAGATTCAGCACTACCATCAGGCGATCGCCGTGGTGGTGGCCGAGACCTTCGAGCAGGCACGGGCCGCCGCCTTCCTGGTCAAGGTCGATTATGCCCGAGAGGCCGGCCAGTTCGACCTCGCTGCGGTGGCGCCCTCGGCCAAGCCGGTCCCGGGCGACAGCGGTGAGGGGAGCAGCAGCGGCGGCGAGGACCGGGCGGGTGATTTCGAGGGCGCTTTCGCGAAGGCCCCCGTCACGTTCGACGAGACCTACACGACGCCCGACGAGAGCCACGCCATGATGGAGCCGCACGCCACCATCGCGGCCTGGGAGGGCGACAAGCTCACCCTGTGGACCTCCAACCAGATGATCGCCTGGACCAAGGGCAGCATCGCCAAGATCCTGAACATCCCGGCGGAATCCGTGCGGATCGACTCGCCCTATATCGGCGGCGGGTTCGGCGGCAAGCTGTTCGTACGCTCCGACGCGGTGGTGGCGGCCCTGGCCGCCAAGGCTGCCGGTCGCCCGGTCAAGGTCGCGCTGACGCGTCCGCTGGTGGCCAACAACACCACGCACCGTCCGGCGACCATCCAGCGCATCCGCATCGGCGCGACTCCGGACGGCACGATCACCGCCATCGCGCACGAGAGCACCTCGGGCAACCTCCCGCAGGGCAAGCCCGAGACGGCGGTCGACCAGACCAAGCTCCTGTATGCGGGCGCCAACCGCCTGACGGGCATGAAGCTCGCGCATCTCGATCTGCCGGAAGGCAATTCGATGCGGGCGCCCGGCGAGGGGCCTGGCTTGATGGCCCTGGAGGTCGCCATGGACGAGATGGCGGAGAAGCTGGGCATGGACCCGGTGGCCTTCCGCATCCGCAACGACACCCAGGTCGATCCGGGCCACCCGGAGCGTCCGTTCTCGCACCGGAATCTCGTTGGCTGCCTCGAGCGCGGGGCGGAGGCTTTCGGCTGGTCGAAGCGGAACCCGAAGCCGGGACAGGTTCGGGACGGGCGCTGGCTCGTGGGCATCGGCATGGCCGCCGGCTTCCGCAACAACCTGCTGATGAAATCGGGCGCGCGCGTCCGGCTCGGCCGCGATGGCGTGGTCACGGTCGAGACGGACATGACCGATATCGGCACCGGCAGCTACACCATCATCGCCCAGACGGCGGCGGAGATGATGGGCGTTGCCCTCGACAAGGTGGTGGTGCGCCTCGGCGACTCGGATTTCCCGGTCTCGGCTGGCTCCGGCGGTCAGTTCGGCGCCAACAATTCGACGGCGGGCGTCTACGCGGCCTGCGTGAAGCTGCGCGAGGCGGTGGCCCAGCGCCTCGGCTTCAACTCGGCCGATGCCGCCTTCGCCGACGGCGAGGTCCGCTCGGGCAACCGGACCGAAGCGCTGGCGAAGGCAGCCGGCGACGGCGAACTCGTGGCCGAGGATTCGATCGAGTACGGCGATCTCGCCAAGAAGCAGCAGCAATCGACCTTCGCGGGCCACTTCGTCGAGGTCGGCGTCGACGTCGACACGGCGGAGATCCGGGTCCGGCGCATGCTGGCGGTGTGCGCGGCCGGCCGCATCCTCAATCCGAAATCGGCGCGCAGCCAGGTCATCGGCGGCATGACCATGGGGGTCGGCGCTGCCCTGATGGAGGAACTCGCGGTCGACACCAAGCGGGGCTTCTTCGTCAATCACGATCTGGCCGGATACGAAGTGCCGGTGCATGCCGACATCCCGCATCAGGAGGTGATCTTCCTCGACGAGGTCGATCCGCAATCCTCGCCGATGAAGGCCAAGGGCGTCGGCGAACTCGGCATCTGCGGCGTCGGCGCGGCGGTGGCCAACGCGGTCTACAACGCCACCGGCGTGCGGGTGCGGAGCTACCCGATCACCCTCGATAAGCTGCTCGGGCAGATGCCGGACGCCGCCTGACCCGAGCCTTGGCGCGCGGGCGGTCGCGGCATTCGCTGCGGCGGCCGCCATGGATTTTCAATCGTGGCAGGTCGCGGGCGGGTGCGCTGCCCAAGCCGTGCGCCGAGGCCGGCCCGGATCTGCGTCGTCAGGTCCGCCGAAAACGCAACGCCCACGTGCAACAAGCTCCGTGTCCGGGCGTTGGCCCGATACGAACCACGGAGGCAAGATCATGATCGTTGGATTCATTCCTGTCGCGCTTCTGGGTGCTCTGGGCGGCTCTGCGCTGATGTGGTCGCACGGCCTTCTCGAAGCCGTCATCGCGGCTCCGCTCGGCGGAAGCCTCGCCGTTCTCGGCGCCGCAGCCGTCACACTGGCGCGCGGAGCGTTAGACGCGGGACCACGCCGCCCCGCACGAGTGAATGCCCACTTCCTCTCGACGTGGCGGGCGTCGGCCCACGTCTGATCGCCGATCGCACCACAACCAGAGGGTGATTCCCCCGTCGGAACAGAGCGTTCCGGCGGGGTTCTGTTTGGGCGATCCGGTCCGTCGCCCTAGCTGTGGATCACCTTCCCGTACGCATCGAGCACGCTCTCGTGCATCATCTCGCTGAGCGTCGGGTGCGGGAAGACCGTGTGCATCAGGTCTTCCTCGGTGGTCTCCAGGTTCATGGCGACGACGTAGCCCTGGATCAGCTCGGTGACTTCGGCGCCGACCATGTGGGCGCCGAGGAGCTGGCCGGTCTTGGCGTCGAAGATGGTCTTCACCAGGCCGTCCGGTTCGCCGAGCGCGATGGCTTTGCCGTTGCCCGCGAACGGGAAGCGGCCGACCTTGACGGCGAAACCCTGCTCCTTCGCCTTGGCCTCGGTGAGGCCCACGGAGGCGATCTGAGGCTGGCAATAGGTGCAGCCGGGGATCTTGGCCTTGTCCATGGCGTGGGTAAGCAGGCCCTTGATCGTTTCGACGCACAGCACGCCCTCGTGCTCGGCCTTGTGAGCAAGCATCGGCGGGCCGGCGACGTCGCCGATGGCGTAGAGGCCCGGCACGTTGGTGCGGCCGAGCCCGTCGGTCACCACGATGCCGCGCTCGATGGTAACGCCGAGCGCTTCGAGGCCGATGCCCTCGATGTTGCCGACGACGCCCACCGCCGAAATCAGCTTCTCCGCCGTCAGTTGCTGGGACTTGCCGTCCCCCGTCTCGATCGTCGCCGTCACGGCGTCGGCGGATTTCTCCACCTTCGTCACCTTGGCGCCGGTGAGGATCTTGATGCCCTGCTTCTCGAAGCGCTTGCGGGCGAGGCCTGAAATCTCCGTATCCTCGACGGGGAGGATCTGCGGCAGCAGCTCGATCACCGTCACCTCGGCGCCCATGGTGCGGTAGAACGAGGCGAATTCGATGCCGATGGCGCCGGAGCCCATCACCAGCAGGCTCTTCGGCATGGTCTCGGGCACCATGGCCTCGTAGTAGGTCCAGATCTGCTTCTTGTCCGGCTCGATGCCGGGGATCGCGCGGGGCCGCGCGCCGGTGGCGACGATGATGTGCTTGGCGGAATACGAGCCGGCCGCCAGCGCGCCCTTCGGGGCCGGGGCGCGGGTGGTCTCCTTGACGGTGACCTGGCCGGGCTGGTTGCCCTTGGCGGAGGCCGTCACGGTGGCCTCGCCCCAGATCACGTCGACCTTGTTCTTCTTCAGCAGCATGCCGACGCCGCCGTTGAGGCGGCTCGAAACTCCGCGCGAGCGCTTGACGATCGCGGCCGTGTCGAACCCGACCTTCTCGGCCGACAGCCCGTAATCGGCGGCGTGCTGCATGTAGTGGTAGATCTCGGCCGAGCGCAGCAGGGCCTTCGTCGGGATGCAGCCCCAGTTCAGGCAGATGCCGCCGAGATGCTCGCGGTCGATTACCGCCGTCTTGAACCCGAGCTGCGCCGCCCGGATCGCCGCCACGTAGCCGCCGGGGCCGGCGCCGATGATGAGGATGTCATAGGTGTCGGCCATCGGGCGCTCCTACGTCCTCCACGCTCTGGGAGGGACCGGGGTGAGGGTGGTTCAGCCGTATTCGCCTAGCGGTCTCTGCGTTCCGCCTAGACCAGCATCCCCATCGGGTTCTCGATCAGGGCCTTGAACGCCGAGATCAGCTCGGCACCCAGCGCACCGTCGAGGACGCGGTGGTCGCAGGAGAGGGTCGCGGTCATCACCTGCGCCACGGCCGGGGCGCCGTCGCGCACCACGATGCGCTTCTCGCCGGCCCCCACCGCGAGGATCGAGGATTGCGGCGGATTGATCACCGCGGTGAAGTGCTTGATGCCGAACATGCCGAGGTTGGACACGGAGGTGACGCCGCCCTGGTATTCCTCGGGCTTCAGCTTCTTGGCCCGCGCCCGGGCGGCGAAATCCTTCATCTCGTTGGAGATGGAGGAGAGCGTCTTCTGGTCGGCCCGGCGGATCACCGGCGTGAACAACCCGCCGTCGATCGCCACCGCGACGCCGACCTCGGCATTGTCGAACCGCAGGATGCGGTCCTCGGCCCAGACCGCGTTGGCGGCCGGCACCCGCATGAGGGCGAGGCCCATCGCCTTGATGACGAAGTCGTTGACCGAGAGCTTGAACAGCGGCTTGCCGTCCTTGGTCTTGCCCGCGCTGCTGTTCAGCTGCTCGCGCAGGGCCATCAGGGCGTCGAGTTCGCAATCCACCGTGAGGTAGAAGTGCGGCGCCACCTGCATCGCCTCGGTCAGGCGCTTGGCGATGGTCTTGCGCATCCCGTCCAGCGGCACCTCCTCGAAGGTGCCCTTCGGGTAGAAGCCGCGGACCTGATCGACGGTGAGGCCGACCGGTGCCGCCGCCTTGGCGGGCGCCGGGGCGGCCGGCGCGGCGGCGGCCTTCGGCGTGTCGACCGCCTTCGGGGCAGCCTCGGCTGGTTTGCCGGTGCCTGCGGCGAGCGCTGCGCGGACGTCGCGCTCGATCACCCGCCCGCGCGGACCGGAGCCCGTCACCGCGCCGAGATCGACGCCCTCCTGCTTGGCGATTCGGCGGGCCAGCGGCGAGGCGAAGACGCGCCCGCTCTCGGACGTCGCGCCCCCCGTGTTGCCCCCCGTGTTGCCACCCTCGGGCTTGGCGTCGCGAGGCTGGGCGCCGTCCGGCGCCTCGTTGACGCGGGCATACGCCATCGTGCCGCCGCCGGGCGTCGCGTTCGCGGCGGCATCCGTTTTCGCGGATTCGGCCTTCGGAGCTTCAGCCGCCCCGCCGCCGCCGGAGGCCTGCACGCCGGCGGGGTCCTCGCCATCCGTCGCGATGATGGCGATCAGGTCGTTCACCGGCACGTCGGCGGTGCCCTCCGCCACCAGGATCTTGGCCAGGATGCCCTCGTCGATGGCCTCGACCTCCATCGTCGCCTTGTCGGTCTCGATCTCGGCGAGCACGTCGCCGGACTTGATCGCGTCGCCCTCCTTCTTGAGCCACTTGGCGAGGGTGCCCTTCTCCATCGTGGGCGACAGGGCGGGCATCAGGACGTTGATGGGCATGGGGTGAAGATCCTGAGCGTCAGCGGTCGGTGGCGGGCGGCGTCAAAGGGCGGCGGTCAGTTCAGAATCGGTGCGTCGGGGTCGAGGCTTTCGGCTTCGAAGCCGGCGCCGATGCGGGCGAAAGCCTCGTCCTCGGACATCTCGGTCTCCAGCGCGTAGACCCGCGCCGCCTGCCGGGCGAGGTCGGCCAGCAGGCGGCCCCAGGTCGCCGGATCGTCGAACGAGCGCCGCAGCGCGATGCTCACCGCGCCGTCGACGACGCTGGCCCGCAACACTTCGATGCCACCGTTCTCGATGGCATCCGGCGGGGCGGAGAGTTCTTCGAATTTCTGGGTCATCATCTCGTCTCCGGTCTCTCCCCGGACCGGGAAGAGTTGGAGGGGAACGCGCAACGCCCTCAGCGGTAGCAGACGGCCTTCACCGCCTCGATCACCTCGGCGACGTTGGGCAGCGCAAGCTTCTCGAGATTGGCGGCGTAGGGCATCGGCACGTCCTTGCCGGTGACGCGCAGGACCGGGGCATCGAGGTAGTCGAAGGCATCGACCATCAGGCGGGCCGAGATTTCGGCGCCGATGCCCGATTGCGGGAAACCCTCCTCCACGGTGACGCAGCGGCCGGTCTTCTTGACCGATTCCACCACCGTCTCGGTGTCCATCGGGCGAAGCGTCCGAAGGTCGATCACCTCCGCCTCGATGCCCTCCTCGGCCAGCGCCTGCGCCGCCTTCAGGGCGTAGGTCATGCCGATCGAGAACGACACGATGGTCACGTCCTTGCCGGTGCGGTGGACCCGGGCCTTGCCGATCGGCAGGACGAAATCGTCGAGCTTCGGCACCGGGAAGCTCTGGCCGTACAGGATCTCGTTTTCCAGGAAGATGATCGGGTTCGGGTCGCGGATCGCGGCCTTGAGCAGCCCCTTGGCGTCGGACGCGGTGTAGGGCGCGATCACCTTGAGGCCGGGGACGTTGGAGTACCAGGCCGAGTAGTCGTGGCTGTGCTGGGCGCCGACGCGGGCCGCCGCGCCATTCGGGCCGCGGAACACGATGGGGCAGCCGAGCTGACCGCCGGACATGTAGAGGGTCTTGGCCGCCGAGTTGATGATGTGGTCGATCGCCTGCATGGCGAAATTGAAGGTCATGAATTCGACGATCGGCCGCAGGCCCGTGAATGCGGCGCCGACGCCGATGCCGGCGAAGCCGTGCTCGGTGATCGGGGTGTCGACCACGCGGCGGGCGCCGAACTCCTGCAGCAGCCCCTGCGTGATCTTGTAGGCGCCCTGGTACTCGGCGACCTCCTCGCCCATCACGAAGACGGCGTCGTCGCGGCGCATCTCCTCCGCCATGGCGTCGCGCAGGGCCTCGCGGACGGTCGTGGTCACCATCTCGGTGCCCTCGGGGAATTCCGCCATCACGGGCGCGGGCGCCTTGTTGGTGATGGTGGCGGGGGCGGCCGGGGCCTTGGGCGCATCGTCCGCGGTCTTGGCGCTCGGCGCCGGCCTCTCGGCCTGGCCCTCCGCCTGCATGTCGGGTGCAGGCGCCGCCTGTGCCGGGGCATCGGCCTTCGGGGCGCCGCCACCCGCCGCGGCGGCCGAGACGTCCTCGCCCTCGGCGGCGATGACGGCGATCGGCGTGTTGACCTTCACGCCCTCGGTGCCTTCCGCGATCAGGATCTTGGCCAGAATGCCTTCGTCGATGGCCTCGACCTCCATCGTCGCCTTGTCGGTCTCGATCTCGGCGAGCACGTCGCCGGATTTGACCGCGTCGCCCTCGTTCTTGAGCCACTTGGACAGCTTGCCCTCCTCCATCGTGGGAGACAGGGCAGGCATCAGGATGTCGGTCGCCATGGAATGCTCGTCGATCGAGGATGAGGCGGTCAGCCCTTCGGAGGCAGGGGCGCGGCCGCGCATGCGGGACGCGGCCCCCGTCTCCGACACGTGATGGGTCTCAGGCGCGGGCTTCCAGCAGGATGTCGGTCCACAGCTCGGAGGGGTCCGGCTCGGGATCGTGCGTGGCGAACTCGGCGGATTCGTTGACGGTCTCGCGCACCTTGGCGTCCGTGGTCTTGAGGTCGGCTTCCGGCACCCCGTGCATCTCGATCAGGCGCTTGCGCACCATCTCGATGGGGTCGTGCTCCTCGCGCATCTTCGAGACCTCGTCCTTGGTCCGGTACTTGGCCGGATCGGACATCGAGTGGCCGCGATAGCGGTAGGTCTGCATCTCGAGAATGTAGGGACCCTCGCCCGAACGGGCGTGCTCGATCGCCCGGGTGGCGGCCTCGCGCACGGTGCGGACGTCCATGCCGTCGACCTGCTCGCCGGGAATGCCGAAGGAAATGCCGCGCCGCGAGAAGTCGGTCTGTGCCGAGGCCCGGGCCACCGACGTGCCCATGGCGTAGCGGTTGTTCTCGATCACGTAGACCACGGGCAGCTTCCACAGCTGCGCCATGTTGAAGCTCTCGTAGACCTGGCCCTGGTTGGCCGCGCCGTCGCCCATGTAGGTCAGGCTGACATTGCCGTTCTTCTTGTAGGCGTCGGCGAAGGCGAGACCGGTCCCGAGGGAGACCTGGGCGCCGACGATGCCGTGGCCGCCGAAGAACTGCTTCTCGCGGGAGAACATGTGCATCGAGCCGCCCTTGCCGCGGCTGTAGCCGCCGCGCCGGCCGGTCAGCTCGGCCATGACCCCCTTCGGGTCCATGCCGCAGGCCAGCATGTGGCCGTGGTCGCGATAGCCGGTGATGACCTGGTCGCCGTCGACCGAGGCCATCTGCATGCCGATCACGACCGCTTCCTGGCCGATATAGAGGTGGCAGAACCCGCCGATCAGGCCCATGCCGTAGAGCTGGCCGGCCTTCTCCTCGAAGCGCCGGATCAGCAGCATCTCGTGATAGGCGTGGAGGTCTTCCTCGCGGGTGAACTGGGGGGAATTCGCAGCCGGGGCATGGATCTCGGCCGGGCTCGCGGCCCCGCCGGACTGGCCCGTCTTCGCAGGTTCGCTGCTCTCCGGCGGACGTGTGTCGGAGGCGGCTCGGCCTGCATCCTTCGCGGCAACCATCGGCGGACTCCCCGGGGAACATCTGTTCTCATCGGCGTTCTAGGACACGCCCTTCGGGAAAGCGAGGCCGGCATCCCGACAGAACCGGGAAGTTGTCAGGCGGGGCCGGGATGGTTTCGCCGCGCTGTCCCGTGTCGCCGCGGGGGTCAGGGATCGATGATGACCACGTCGTTGGCATGGACACGGCCGAGCATGACCCGGGCGCGCTCCTCCAGGAGGTCGCGGTCGATCTGATCGCTGCGCAGCAGGGCCACCCGATGCTCCCAGATCGCCCGGTCGGCCTTCGCGGCGTTCAGTTCCTGGTTCAGGGCCCGGGCCTGGACCTTGAGGGCGCGCTTGGCCTCGAGGCCGCGATTCCCGCTCTCGGCCTGATGCACGAAGAAGCCCACGACGAGGCCCGACACGGCGTAGAGGCCGAGGGGCATCAGAACAGCACGGACACGACGACGGACCACCATGCGGGCACGATGCGCGCGTACGGTTAAGGAAGTCCTGACGCGACGATGAGGCTGGGCCATAATGTTCGAGGCCATGATGATCAGAACCAGCATGGAGATCAGAACCGGCATGGAGATCAGGACCAGCATGGGGACCAGGACCAGGGCGAACGAGACCATGCGGTACAGGGCCATGCGGCACAGGGCTCTGCGCACGGGTATGCGGATGCGATGATGCGGTTCGACCTCGTCGATCTCGGCCTGTTCCGCCACGTGGTCGAGGCGGGATCGATCACCCACGGCGCGGCCCGGGCCAATCTCGCGCTGGCCGCCGCCTCGGTGCGGATTCGCGCCATGGAGGAGACCCTGGGGGCGGCCCTCCTGACGCGCGGGCGCCAGGGCGTCGTCCCGACCCCGGCGGGGCGCAGCCTGCTCGCCCATGCGCGCGGGCTCCTGGAGCGGATCGACCGGATGCAGGAGGACCTGGCGGCGTTCTCCGGCGGCACGGTGGGGCAGATCCGGCTGGTCTCGAACACCAATGCGCTGACCGAATTCCTGCCCGAGGTTCTGAGCGCGTTCCTGGCCCGCCGGACGGGGGTCAGCGTCGATATCGAGGAGCGGACCTCGGACGAGATCGTCGGGCTGGTGGCCGAGGGCTCGGCCGATCTCGGCATCGTCGCCGGCACGGTGGATACTGGCGCGCTGGAGACCTACCCGTTCCGCCAGGACCGCTTCGTCATGGTGGCGGCTGCCGACCATTCCCTGGCGGCGCGGGACGCGGTCGCCTTCGCGGAGGTGATGGAGCATCCCCTGGTGGGGCTCGACCGCACCAGCGCGCTGACCCGGTTCCTCGCCGACAAGGCGGCGCGCACGGGGCGCCCGCCCATGCGGCTGCGGGTGCAGTTGCGCAGCTTCGACGCGATCTGCCGGCTCGTCGCCTGCGGCGTCGGGCTCGGCATCGTGCCGGAGACCACGGCGGCGCGGGCCGCCCGCACGATGCCGCTGGCCATCGTTCCGCTCGAGGATGCCTGGGCCCTGCGCGACCTCACCATCTGCGTGCGCTCGCTGGCCGACCTGCCGCGGTTCACGCGGGATTTTGTGGCCGACCTGCGCGGTTAAGGCGGCTTTCGGACGCCTGGGGGCTCCCATCAGGGACATCGCTTCGGTACAACCCGGCTCGGGCGCCTATCCCGGGCGCCTGAATTCGGGGGAGTTCGCCGGCCAGATGCAGGATTCGACCGCCCCCGCCCCCGATACGGCCCTCGTCGATCCCGACGTCCACGTGGAGAGCTTCCGGCAGGCCCGCGAGGCGCGCCGGCTCGAACTGGTGGAGGATTACGTCGAGCTGATCGCCGACCTGATCGGCGATGGCGGCGAGGCGCGTCAGGTCGACATCGCCGCCCGCCTCGGAGTGGCCCAGCCCACCGTGGCCAAGATGCTCAAGCGTTTGGCCGAGGACGGCCTGGTGCAGCAGCGCCCCTATCGCGGTGTGTTCCTGACGGAGGCGGGTCAGGCCCTGGCCGTGCAGAGCCGCGAGCGCCACCGCATCGTCGAGCAGTTCCTGTGCGCTCTCGGGGTCAGCCCCGAGATCGCGCGCCGCGACGCCGAGGGCATCGAGCACCATGTCAGCGCCGAGACCCTGGAGGCGTTTCGGCTGTTCACGGCGAAGTCGGCCTGACCGGTGCGAAATTCTTGCGGGGCGTGCGCCGGGGACCGGCTCAGGCCGGGACGGTCTGGGGGGCGGCGGCGGCCTCGGGCATCGGCTCGCCGTCCGGCACCACGTCGACCTCGACCTTGAGCTTCTGCGGACCGGACGAGGAGACGATGCCGTCGATGGGTGAGACATCGGTGTAGTCGCGCCCGCGCGCCACCACGATGTGATCGTCGCACATGCCGATGCCGTTGGTGGGATCGAGGCCGATCCAGCTGTCGCCGCACCAGACCGAGACCCAGGCGTGGCTCGCATCGGCGCCGCGCAGGCGCGGGCGCCCGACCGGCGGGATCGTCCGCAGGTAGCCGCTGACATAGGCGGCCGGCAGGCCGAGCCCGCGCAGGCCCGCGATCATGATGTGGGTGAAGTCCTGGCAGACGCCGGCCCTGAGGGCGAAGGCCTCGGCGAGGGGCGTGTGGACCGTGGTCGCCTTCGCGTCGAACCGGAAATCCGCCCGGATGCGCTGCATGAGATCGACGGCGCCCCCGTAGGCGCTGCGGCCGGGCGGGAAGCTGACGCGGGCATAGTCCGTCACAGCCGGCACCAGGGGCACGCGGACGCTCGGGAACTGGAAATGCACCGGCTCGTCGGGACCGAGGCGGCGTCCGGTGACGGACTCGTCGCGCACCTGCTCCCAGGCGCGGCCGGATTCGGGGGCGGGCAGCGGCGCGCGCTCGACGCGCACCCGCGACAGCGCCTCGACCCGCAGTTCGGTATGGGGCGCGTCGATCGTCACCACGGTCACGTCGAGGCCGAAATAGTCGCGCCGCACCACCCGCGTGCGCGGGTCGGGCGCGATCGTCAGGCTGCTCTCCAGCACCGTCTGGCCCTCGCCGTCGCGCGGGCGCAGGCGCAGGGCGCAGCGGGCGAAGCGGACCGGGCGGGCATAGCGGTAGGTGGTGAGGTGGCGCAGCGTATAGATCACGCGAGCCCCACCAGCTTCTCGGGGCGCAGGGCGTGCGGCCCGTTGGGGAAGTAGCGGGTGGCGATGGCGTCGGCGAGGCCCTCGACCGCGTTCTCGAGTCGGGTCAAGGCCGCGCCGTCGAACTCCGCCGCCTCGCCGGTGGCGAACTCGGCCGCGAGCCTAGCGGCGAGGCGCTGCTGCGGCTCGGGCAGCCCGTCGACCCGTAGGACCGGCAACTCCCCGAGATGCCGGACGATCGCCTCGACCTGGAAGGCCACCGAGCGCGGATTGAACGGATCGAGCAGCACCATGTCGCGCACCGGGTCCAGGGCTACGCCCTGAAGGTACCGGGCGCCGAACGAGACGTGTGAATCGCACAGGGACAGCATCACGCCGAGATCCTCCGCCGTGGCCTCGTCGCCCGCAAAGCGCGTCGCGAAGGCGCAGGTGTTGATCGCCCGTTCGATGCGGCGGCCGAGATCGACGAAGTGCCAGCCGGCGGTGCGGTTCATATTCTCCTGCGCCAGACCCGACAGGGCCGCGATGTGGCTGAGCGCTCGCTCGGCGAGGCTGAGCAGTTCCGCTTCCGACAGGACGTGGCCCGCGTCGATCTCCAGCAGGTCCTTGAGATCGGCGAGGGCCCGCCAGGCCTCGCCCGACAGGCGTTCGCGCAAGGTTGCGGCGTTGGCCCGGGCCGACAGGCTGTGGCGCAGGGCCGAGCCGTAGGCGTCCGCGCCGCTCAGCGCCTGCTGGGCCAGGGCGGCGGTGGGCAGGTTCGGGGCCTCGATGGCGCCCCACTCGTCGAGCAGCGCCCGGATGCGCAGGGCCGTCGGGGCCTTGGCGTCGCCCGCCATGTCGGCGATGACGGCGGAGCCGACGCTGCCCAGATGGGCGACGACGAGGCGGATCACCGCCTCGGCCCGCTCGACGTAGCGCCCGAACCAGAACAGGTTGTCGGCGGCCCGCGACGGCAGGTGGCCGGCGATGCGGCGCACCCGGGCGGAGCCCGGCTGGATCAGCGTCGCCGTATCGACCGGATCGCGCGACAGCACCCAGACATCGGCCGACTTGATGCCGGCGCGCATCTCCAGGGGCTCGACCTCCGGCCGCTCCGAGATGCGGCAGAAGCCGCCCGGCATCACGCGCCAGCCGTCCGGAGTCGCCGCCGCGAAGACGCGCAGCACGAAGGGGCGCGGCACCAGCCTGAGACCGCCGCCGCTCCGGTCCCAGCCCGGCATGGTGGCGAGCGGCATGGTCTCCTGGGCCACGTAGTCGAAGGGCCGGTCGCGCAGGGCCGCGAGCAGCCGGTCGCGCTCGGCATCGAGGGCGTGCGGGGCCAGGATCGCGTCGCGCACCGCGCCCTTCGGCGGGGTGGCCACCGGGCGCAGGCTCAGCCCGTCGAGGTTGTCGCGCACCTGCGCCAGGGCATCCGGGTCGCCGCACCACCAGGTTCGCGGCCCGGCGATCTGCAGGTCGCGGCCGAGGAAGTGTCGGGCAATGCCGGGCAGGTAGGCGGCCAGCGCGCCGGATTCGAGGATGCCGGAGCCCGGCATGTTGCCGACCACGAGACTGCCGTTGCGCAGGGCCTCCACGAGGCCGGGCACGCCGAGGCGGGAGCCCGGGTTCAGTTCGAGGGGGTCGATGTAGTCCGAATCGATCCGGCGCCACAGCACGTCGGCGCGCTTGAGGCCCGAGACGGTGCGGACATGCAGGGCGCCGTCCTGCATCACGAGGTCGTCGCCCTCCACCAGCAGCAGGCCGAGATAGCGCGCGAGCGCGGCCTGCTCGACATAGGTCGAGCTGAACACCCCGGAGGTGAGGAGACAGATGCGCGGGTCGCTGCGCTCGGCCCCCACCGCGAGGCCATCGCGAAACGCCTGGAAGAAGGCCGCGAGACGCTCGACCCGGAGATCGGCGTGGAGGTCCGGGAAGGCCCGCGTCAGGACGAGGCGGTTCTCCAGCGCGTAGCCGGGGCCGGAGGGCGATTGCGTCCGGTCGGCCAGGATGCGCCAGCGCCCGTCCGGCCCGCGGGTGACGTCGGCGGCGTAGAGCTTGAGGTAGCGCCCGCCCGGCGGCGTGACGCCGACGAGAGGCCGCATGAATTCGGGGCTGCCCGCCACCACGGCGGCCGGCAGCAGGCCGCCGGCGACGAGCCGGCCCGCGCCGTAGAGGTCCGAAAGGATCGATTCCATCAGACCGGCGCGCTCGACGATGCCGGCGCTCAGGGCCTCCCAGTCCCCCTGCTCGATGACCAGCGGCAGCGATCCGAGCGGCCAGGCGTGCTCGCGCTTGTCGCCGTAGATCCGGTACGAGATGCCGGTGTCGCGGATACGGCGCACCGCCGAGACGAAGCGTGCGCCGATCTCCAGTTCGTCGAGGTCGCCGAGCCGGTCGAGGAAGCGTAGCCAAGCCCCCTTCGGCCGGCCATCGCGGTCCATGAACTCGTCCGGCACGCCCGGCTGCGGCCGATAGGCGGAGGTCCAGCGCGCGAGGCGCTCGGCCCGTCCCTGTCTCTCCGCCGTAGCCGCCTCGCTCATCGGGGCGTGACGCCCGGCGGGGCCGGCATGCGCAGGTCGAGCGTCATCGGGAACTCGCGGTTGGTCTCCTCCGGCGGCATCGCGATCTTGCCCGGGGTGTGGCCGTGGGCCTGGAAGCGGGCGAGGCGACGCCCCTCCGCCTCGTAGGTGTTGACCGGGAAGGTCTCGTAGTTGCGCCCGCCCGGATGGCTGACATGGTAACGGCAGCCCCCGAGCGACCGGCCGCTCCAGGCATCGAGGATGTCGATGGTGAGCGGCGAGTGCGCGGGGATCGTCGGATGCAGCGAGGAGGCCGGCTGCCACGCCTTGAAGCGCAGGCCCGCCACCGCCTCGCCCGAGGTCCCGGTGCCGGTCATCGGCAGGCGCCGGCCGTTGCAGGCGATGATGTGCCGGCCGGGGACATAGCCCTCGACCTTCACCTGCAGCCGCTCCACCGACGAATCCACGTACCGCACGGTGCCCCCGATCGCGCCCTCCTCGCCCAGCACGTGCCAGGGTTCGAGGGCCTGGCGCAGCTCCAGCTTGACGCCGCCCTGCTCCACCGTCCCGAACACCGGGAAGCGGAACTCGCGCTGCGCAACAAAAGCCGCCGGGTCGAAGTCGTAGCCGGCTGCCCGCAAGTCTTCCAGCACGCCGAGGAAGTCGGCCCACAAGAAGTGGGGCAGCATGAAGCGATCATGCAGGCCCGTGCCCCAGCGGACACAGCCGCCGGCCTGCGGCTCGCGCCAGAGCCAGGCCACGATGGCGCGCAGGAGGAGCTGCTGCGCCAGGCTCATGCGCGGGTCCGGCGGCATCTCGAAGGAGCGGAACTCGAGCAGGCCCAGGCGGCCGGTGGGGCCGTCCGGCGAGTAGAGCTTGTCGATGCAGATCTCGGACCGGTGGGTGTTGCCGGTCACGTCCACCAGGATGTTGCGGAAGATGCGGTCGACGAGCCAGCGCGGGATGTTGGGCTCGTCGGGCTTGGGTACCTGCGCCATCGCGATCTCGAGCTCGTAGAGCCCGTCATGGCGCGCCTCGTCCATGCGCGGCGCCTGGCTCGTCGGACCGATGTAGAGGCCGGAGAACAGGTAGGACATGGCCGGGTGGCGCTGCCAGTACAGCACCAAGCTCTTCAGCAGGTCGGGCCGGCGCAGGAACGGCGAATCGTTGGGGGTCGCGCCGCCCAGCACCACGTGGTTGCCGCCGCCGGTGCCGGTATGGCGCCCGTCGGTCATGAACTTCTGGGCGCCGAGACGGATCTGGCGGGCATCCTCGTAGAGGTCGGTGGTGATCCGCACCGCGTCGCGCCAGGTCGGGGCGGGATGCACGTTGACCTCGATCACGCCGGGGTCGGGCGTGACCTTGATGACGTTCAGGCGCGGGTCGAAGGGCGGCTCGTAGCCCTCGATGTGCAGGGTCTGCTTCAACTCGGCGGCGGCACCCTCCAGGTGGCCGAGCAGTTCCAGGTACTCGTCGACCCGCTGCAGCGGCGGCATGAAGACGTGCAGGATGCCGTCGCGCGGCTCCACCGCGAAGGCGGTCCGCACGGCCACGCCGGTGACGCCGGAGCCGTTGACGGTCTCGGGGCCGGGATGGCTTTCGGGCAGCGCATCGCGCTCCTCGAGCGTGTCCTGCGGCTGGTAGTAGGGATAGTGCTCCTGCGGCACGTGGGGCAGCGCGGAGAGCGGCAGGCGATAGCCCACGGGCGAGTCCCCCGGCGTCAGGAAGGCGTGGCCGCGGCGGAACTCCCAGGGCTCGGAGATCCACAGCCGGTCGGAATCCCCATCCTTGCCGGTGGGCAGGCTGGCCAGCGGCAGGGCGTAGCCGGCGGCCTCGCCCAGTCCCCGCTCGAACACCCGGGCCATGCGGGCATTGGTCTCGGGGTTGGGGTAATGCGGCTCGGCGGTGGTGACGTTGACGGGCAGCTCGTCGCGCTTCTCGGTCCAGTAGACCGGGTCCTCGAAGGCCGGGAACACGTAGGCGCCGAGACCGAGGCGCTTGGCGACTCCGTCGATCAGGTCCTTGGCCTTGTGGATGGTCGCGTCGCGCGGGCCGTCCTCGGCGGCGATCAGGTCGGCATCGGTCCAGACCGGCACGCTGTCCCGGCGCCAGTACAGGGCGAAGGCCCAGCGCGGCAGGCTCTCGCCCGGATACCACTTGCCCTGGCCGTAATGCAGCATGCCGCCGGGGGCGAAGCGGGTGCGCAGGCGCCGGATCAGCTTGTCGGCGAGGCCGCGCTTGGTCGGGCCGACCGCGGCCGCGTTCCATTCGGCCGATTCGAAGTCGTCGATGGAGACGAAGGTCGGCTCGCCGCCCATGGTCAGGCGGACGTCCTGCGCGGCGAGATCGGCGTCGATGCGCTCGCCGAGCGCGTCCATGGCGGACCAGACCTCCTCGGAGAACGGCTTGGTGATGCGCGGCGCCTCGGCCACGCGGGTCACCGTCATCTCGAAGCCGAACTCGACCTTCGCCGGCTCGGCGAGGCCCGAAATCGGGGCCGCCGAGGCGTAGTGCGGGGTGGCCGCCAGGGGGATGTGCCCCTCGCCGCAGAGGAGGCCCGAAGTGGCGTCGAGCCCGATCCAGCCGGCGCCGGGCAGGTAGACCTCGGCCCAGGCGTGCAGGTCGGTGAAGTCGGTGGTGGTGCCGGCCGGGCCGTCGACCGCCGTGGTGTCTGGCACGAGCTGGATCAGGTAGCCCGAGACGAAGCGGGCGGCGAGGCCGATGCGGCGCAGGATCTGCACCATCAGCCAGGCCGAGTCGCGGCAGGAGCCGCTCTTGAGCGTCAGGGTCTCGGCGGCACTCTGCACGCCGGGTTCCATGCGAACGCCGTAGGTGATCTCGCCCGCCACCTGGGCGTTGAGCGCCACCAGGAACAGCACCGTGTTGGGCTCGGCCGGCAGGCGCTCCAGGAAGGCGTCGACTTCCGGCGCCATGGCGTCGTCGAGGACGAGGTAGGGTTTCAGCTCGGCGGTGAGGTCGTCCGCATAGGTGAAGCCGCGGGCCTGGGCGTAATCCTCGACGAAGAAGTCGAACGGGTTGATCACCGACATGTCGGCGGTGAGGTCGACCTCGATCTTCAGCTCGGTCGTCTTCTCCGGGAAGATCAGCCGGGCGAGCCAGTTGCCGTTCGGGTCCTGCTGCCAGTTGATGAAGTGGTTCTCGGGCAGGACCTTGAGCGAATAGGCCGGCACGGCGGTGCGCGTGTGCGGCGCCGGGCGCAGGCGGATCACCTGCGGTCCGAGCGCGATCGGCCGATCGTAGGTGTAGTGGGTGACGTGGTGCAGGGCGGCTTTGATCGACACGGGGGCTCCCGCTGTATCTGGACAGGGCGCCGGACATGTGCGGGGCACGCACCGGCGGCGGAGAAACGGGGCACCACCCTGCGGTGACCCGGAAGAAGCTTCACCAGAGACATACGCGAACGGCGACCCGCACGCGATGGCCTTCGGAGCGATGGCCCGCCGGGCTGCAAGCCTTCGGGGCGACCCGCCCGCCGCGCCCGCCGCCGGCGGGCCGGAAGCAGCCAGGACGTGTACGGGCGCCATCGACTAGCAAGTTTCGTGCACCGCAGGCGCTTCGTGTGTGTTCCCGTATGCTGCCGGCATCCTGCCCCGAAGGGTCGGCCGGCAGTCCCGATGCGGTGCGGGGGACAGGAACTTCGGCCTCGGCCCATGCTTTGCCCCCCTGCCGCACGCGAATAGGCTATGAGGGTTCCTTCACGGGCGGCATGCGACGCGTGATCGACAGACAGGAAAGGCGTTTCGCGACGAATCCATGAAAATCTTCCAGTGCCAGGCCTGTGACCAGCCGATCAGCTTCGAGAGCACCCATTGCGAGAGCTGCGAGCGCCGGCTGGGCTATGCCTGCGAGATCCACGAGATGTCGGCCCTGGAGCCTGTGGGCGGCCTGTGGCACGCCTATGCCAATCCCGGACGCCGCTACCGCTTCTGCGCCAACGCCGATCACGACGCCTGCAACTGGCTGGTGCCGGAGGATTCGCCGAACCGCTACTGCATCACCTGCCGGCACAACCATGTCGTGCCGGATCTCTCGATCGCCTGGAACCTGACCCGCTGGCGCCAGATCGAGGCGGCCAAGCACCGGCTGTTCTACTCGCTCCTGCGGCTCGACCTGCCGCTGATGACCCGCGACGAGAACCCCACCACCGGCCTCGCCTTCGACTTCCTGGTCGATCCCTCGGAGAGCTACCAGATCGGACCGCCCGTCCTCACCGGGCATCGCAGCGGCCTCATCACCCTCAACATCGCGGAGGCCGACGATGTCGAGCGGGAGCGCCGGCGGATGCTGTTCGGTGAGTATTACCGCACGCTCCTCGGGCATTTCCGCCATGAGATCGGGCATTATTTCTGGAATGTGCTGGTTCGCTTCGACCAGAGCCTGTGGACCTTCCGGTCGCTGTTCGGCGACGAGCGGCTGAACTACTCGGGGGCGCTGCAGCGTCATTATGCGCACGGAGCGCCGGCGGACTGGGAGGAAGGCTACGTCAGCGCCTACGCCACGGCCCATCCGTGGGAGGATTTCGCCGAGACCTGGGCGCAGTACCTCCACATCGTCGACACCCTGGAGACCGCCAGCACCTTCGAGATGCGCGTGCGCCCACGCCTGCGCCACGGCCCGGCCGAGCCGGTGGTGATCGATTTCGACCCGTACCGGACCACGGATTTCAGCCGCATCGTCGAGGCCTGGCTGCCCCTGACCTACGCGGTGAATTCCCTCAGCCGCAGCATGGGCCAGCCGGCCCTGTTCCCGTTCAAGCTGACGCCGGCGGTGATCGCCAAGCTGTCCTTCGTGCATGAGCGCATCGAATCCGTCCGCTGCATGGGCAGCAACGATTCCGATGCCGACATCCTCAAAGCGGTGATTTCCGGCCTGCGCCAGAAAGTGGCGGCCCCGAACGCGTGAGGCGCGGTCCGACCGTCGCCGCGCTCGGTCAGGCGGTTTCGAGCGGACGCGGCCGGCCCTCGTCGTCGATCGCCACGAAGGTGAAGGTCGCCTCGGTGACCTGTTCGCGCAACTGCGTGCGAAAGCGCCGGGCCCAGGCCTGAACCTCGATCTTCATCGAGCTGCGCCCGACGCGCGCGATCCGGGTGTAGACGCAGAGCACGTCGCCCACCCGCACCGGGCGGATGAAGGTCATGGCATCGACCGCGACGGTGACCGCCCGCCCCTGCGAGCGCTCGACGGCCGCGATGCCCCCGGCCTGATCCATCTGCGACATTACCCAGCCGCCGAAGATGTCTCCGTTGGCGTTGGTGTCCGCCGGCATCGCGATGGTGCGCACCGTCAGGTCGCCGCTCGGGAGCCGCACCGCCTCGGTTTCCGCCATGATCCCACTCATTCCTACGTCCACGCCTACGTCCACGCCCAATCGCGCGCCGTTTCGCCTGCATTCCGGGGGCCAGCCCGCGTGGCGGCCGATCCCGCCCCGCACAGCGTTCCTCGGGAGAGACGCCGGACCGCGCTTCACCGCCTCAGGGTATCAGGTCGGCCAGTTTGAGCGCGCCCGCAAGGATCACGGCGCTGATCGAGACGAGGAGTTCGAGGGGGATCGACTCCCAGATCGGGCGCGCGGAGGCGCGCCGGGCGGCGATGGCGTTCATCATGTTCCCTCGGGAGCGATGCCGTCTGATGCGGGTCGTCTCCAGCTCGGCAGTTTAGCGCAGGATGACGCCACTTCCCATCCGAAGATACGAATTTTAGTGCTCTAAACGACGACACCCGACCTTCGATTCACGAAGGCCGGGCCGCGAGAGATCAGACGTCCCCGAAGGGGACCGGTTCGGGACGCTTAGTAGTAGAAGCGGCGCGGGCCGTAAAAGCGGCGCGGACCATAGAAACGACGCGGGCCGTAGAAGCGGCGCGGGCCATAGTAGCGGCGGCCGTAGAAGGGGCGCGGGCCGTAGAAGCGACGCGGGCCATAGAAGCGGCGGCGGTAACCGTAATACTGCACGGTCTGTACGGCGGCCGGGGCAGCCTCGCTCTGGAGGGCGAGGGCGGGGCCGATGGGGGCGGCCGAAGCGCCCTGCGGCGCCGTGGCAGCGAAGCCTAGGGCCAGCAGCGCGGCCAGCACGAGTTTCCTCAGCACGTTTTCAACTCCCTGGATCTGTCGAGACTCGACATTCCGTGCCCGCTTGTCCGCGAGGCCCGGACGCAGAAAACGCACAAACGCCGAAAGCGTTTCCCTCGGCTCACCCAAGCGTGACCGTAATGGTCAATGAAGGCTTGCGAAGCATTGGGCGCCGACGCCCTCAGGCAATCTTGAGCGTCATGTCGACGACAGCGGCCTCGGCGCTGCCTTTGACCAGCGCGATCCCGTGTTCGCAATCCTCCCGGCGGACGTAAGCTTCCGCCGAATCCGCGATGACGTTTCCGTTCTGAGACCGAAGGCGCCAGCGCCAGCCCCCAGCAGAATCCCTGTAGAGTTCAAACCGCATCGTCCCGCCTCCACGCGGCCGGACGCACCGTCCGGCTCACCCTGAAATGGCGAGACGCACCGCATTGGCAATGTCTCCGCTGAGCGATGTCTTCGCTGCAACGCGGGTCCCGGACATGACAGCGCCGCCCCGGCGGACCGGGGCGGCGCTGCATCACGATGTCAGGAGACTGGGTTCAGGAACGCGGGCCGCGGTCGAGCCAGCCGATGGCGCGGCCTTCGCCGCCGCCCTGCGGACGCGGGGTGCGGGGACGCTCGCCACGGGGCTCGGTGCGGGCCTCGCCGGCGCTGGCCGGGCGACGATCGCCGCGCGGCTCCTGGGGACGGGCGGCACCCTCGGGACGGCTCGGGCGTCCGCCGCCGCGGTTCTCGCCGCCGCGACCCTCGCCGCCACGCCCGTCGAAGCCACGACCCTGGCCGGGACGGCCACCCGGGCGGCTGCTCGGACGCTGGCCCTGGCGCTGGCCGGGACGCTGGCCGTGCGGCGCCGGACGGCGCTCCTCGGCCTGGGCGTTGTCGGCCGCTTCCTGGCGGGACGGCGGGGTGAAGCCCTCGGGGAAGGCGCCGACGGGGATCTTCTGGCGCGTGGTGCGCTCGATATCCCGCAGGTAGGCCTTCTCCTCGTCGTTGCAGAACGAGATGGCGAGCCCGTTCGCCCCGGCGCGCGCGGTGCGGCCGATGCGGTGGACGTAGCTCTCCGGCACGTTCGGCAGGTCGTAGTTGATGACGTGGCTCACCGCTTCGACGTCGATGCCGCGGGCGGCGATGTCGGTGGCGACCAGCACCCGGCAGGACCCGTCCTTGAAGGCGGCGAGCGCCCGTTCACGCTGCGGCTGGGACTTGTTGCCGTGGATGGCCGAGGCGTTGATCCCGACCTTCTCCAGGCCGCGGACGACGCGGTCGGCGCCGTGCTTCGTCCGGGTGAAGACGAGCACGCGCTCGATCACCGGATCGCGCAGAATGTGATTGAGCAGGGCCTGCTTCGCGCCGGTATGGGCGAAGATGACCTCCTGGGTGACGCGCTCGGCGGTGGTGGCGACCGGGGTCACCGCGACCTGGACCGGATCACGCAGATACTGGTCGGCGAGGCTGGCGATGTTCTTCGGCATGGTGGCCGAGAAGAACAGGCTCTGACGCTCCTTCGGCAGCATCTTCACGATACGCTTGAGAGCGTGGATGAAGCCGAGGTCGAGCATCTGGTCGGCCTCGTCGAGGACGAGGATCTCGACGGCCTCGAGGGTCAGCGAGCGGCGCTCGATGAGATCCATCAGGCGGCCGGGGGTCGCGACCAGGATGTCGACGCCGTTGGCCAGCGCCTTCTCCTGGCGGGAGATGGTGACGCCGCCGAACACCACGGTGTTGGTGAACGACAGGTATTTTCCGTAATCGGAGAAGTTCTCGGCGATCTGGTTGGCCAGCTCGCGGGTGGGCGAGAGCACCAGCACGCGGCAGCCGCGACGGATCGCCTTGCGCGGGGTCTCGGCGAGGCGGTGCAGGATCGGCAGCGCGAAGGCCGCCGTCTTGCCGGTGCCCGTCTGGGCGATGCCGCAGAGGTCGCGGCCCTGCATGGCGGGGGCGATGGCCTGGGCCTGGATCGGGGTCGGGCTCTTGTAGCCGGCCTCTTCCAGGGCGCGCAGCACGGGCTGGGCGAGGCCGAAATCGGTGAATTGGGTCAAGGAGGTACTTTCAGGCAGCGGGACCGTGCCGGACGCCCTCGTGGCAAGGGGAAACGTCGAAGAGTGTGGTCGGTCCGTTGAGCTGGAGCCGCCCGCGTGCTGGGGCAGTCCGGGTGCATGCACGTTGAAGAGAGGGGCTCAGGTCGCTCGGGGGCCGCAGATGCGATCCGGCAATCCGTCACGCAGCCCTCTCAAGCGGAACCATGACGGCCGCTGACGCTGCACCTGCGATATGAGCCTTCGCGCCTGCGAAGTCAATCCGTGTGGCCGACCTTGGCCGGCGGCCCACGCAGGGCGGGTCCTCCGCCCACGCATGCGGCGGCGCTGGCGCCATCGGAGGAAGCCGATACGGAGTAGCCGGATGCGGAATGATTTGACGCCGCCGCACCCGTGGGGTGTTACCTCTGATCCCGAGCCGGGCCGCCCGGCAGGTCACGGGTCCGGATGATCGCGCGCCACACCCTCACCTATGTCGGCTCACGGGGCGTCGCCGCAGCCCTGAACATGGGCGCTCTCGCGGTGTTCACCCGGCTCGCGCCCACCGACGTGTTCGGGCTCTACCTGCTGGTGCTGTCCTGGGCGCTGGTGCTCTACAGCGCCACCTGCCAATGGCCGAAATTCTCGTTCTTCGCCCTCTATGCCGAGGACCGGGCCGCCGTTCAGGTCGGCACCGTGGTGCGCCTGCTCGGCGGCATGGTCACCCTCGCGGCCCTGGTGGCGGCCGGCGCGGCCGGGCTGGGGCTGCTGGAGCCGCGGTCGGCGCTCGCGATCTTTACGGCGGTGTTCGGCATGATGGCCTTCGAGGGCGCCGCCGAGATCGCGCGCACCCGCCTGGAGGTCGGCGCCGTCGCCCTTTCGGTGGTGATGCGCGCGGTCCTGGTCCTGGCACTGGGCAGCACCGCCCTCCTCCTCGGCGGCGGGGCCATCGCCCTCCTGCTCGCCACCGCCGGCGCCAACATGCTGGCGGCCCTGCCCACGCTCTACGTCCTTCGCGTCCTGTTGCGCGGCGGCGGCAGCTGGGCCGAGGCGCGCCGCCTTCTCGCCTATGGCTGGCCGCTGGTGCTCTCGTTCGGCGCCGCCGCCCTGGCCCAGACGGCCGACCGCCTCGTCATCGGCGCCAGCATCGGCGTCTCGGAACTCGGCGCCTACGGCGCCTTCGCCGACTTCCTGCGCCAGAGCTTCGTCGTGTTCGGCGACAGCGTCGCCCTGGCGCTGATCTCGATCGCCAAGCGCGATGCCCGCGACGGCGGCATCGCCACCGCCCGCCCGGTGCTGGAGGATGCCATCCGGCTGCTGACGGTGATCGCCGCCTTCGGTGCCGTGTTCTTCCTGGCCTTCGACGACATCCTCGTGACCCTGTTGCTCGGGCCGGATTACCGCGACACCGCCCTGCGGGTGGCGCCCCTGCTGGTCGCCGCCAGCATCCTGCAGATGTTCCGGTCGTATTATTTCGGGCAGGTGATCTATTTCACCCAGAAGAGCCACCTCGACGCGATCGCGTCGGTGACCCTGCTGATCGCCATCGGCGGCCTGTCGGCGGTGCTGATTCCGCGCCTCGGCGTCGAGGGAGCGGCCATCGCCATGGCGATTGGCCAGGGCCTCGCCTGCCTCGTCTTCATCCTCGGCTCCCGCGAACGCTTCCGCATGCCGGTGCCCCTGCGCGACCTCGCCGTCATCGGCGGGCTGGCGCTCGCCTGTGCGGGGGTGATCGCCGGCCTCGAGCGGCTCCCCCTCGATCCGGGTCTCGCCCTCGGCCTCCGGCTCGGCTGCCTCGCCCTGGTCTCGGCCGGGACGGCCTGGGGGTTCAACATCCTCGGCGTCGCCGATCTGCTGACGCGTCTCCGGGGGGAGCGCTCCCGCAGGGCTACCCCGTGAGCCGACCCGCGCCGAGCGTGGTCACGCCGGACGGGCTCGTGGTCTGCCTGCGCCCGATCACCGACGACGCGCCCTGGATCGCGGCCTGGCGCGACCTCGGCCACCGGGCGCTGGTCGACAATCTGTTCTACGATCCCGATTACGCGCGTCCCGCCTCCGCGGTCTTCGGGCAGGGCGTGCAGCTGGCGCTGGTGGGAGACCGTGCGCCCGAAGAGCCGGGTCTGCGCCTCGTGGCCGTCTGGCCCGTGCGGATACGGCGCTGGCGCTGGGGTCTGCCGGTGAGCCTGGTCACGGGCTGGATGCATGATTTCGGCATCTTCGGTGCACCGCTCCTCGACGGCGCCGAGCCGGGCCGCGCCCTCGATGCGCTGTTCCTCGGCCTGAGCCGACTCCTCGGGCCGCGCCTGATGCTGACGCACGTGCCGACCGCCGGCCCCTTCGCGGATCTCCTCTGGGGGCGCCTCGCCGCAGGCCGGCTGCGCCATGCCCGGTTCTGGCCGCATGAGCGCGCCTTCCTCGACCTCGCGGGCCGCGACGCGGCAGCCCGCGCCGCTTATCTCGCGCATCTCTCATCCCGCAAGCAGCGCAAGCTGCGCCAGGCCTGGGATCGCCTGAGCACGGACGGACCGATCACCTTCGAGACGATCCGCGATCCCGCCGTGCTGCCTGCCGCCCTCGACGATTACATCGCGCTCGAGGGCGCGGGCTGGAAGGGCGCGCGCGGCACCGCCATCGCGGGCGATGCGGCCCAGACCCGGATGATGCGCGACCTCGTCCTGCGCTTCGGCGCGCGCGGCGGTGCCCGCATCGATCGCCTTCGCCAGAACGGCCGGACCCTCGCGGCGTTGGTCAGCTTCGTCACGCGCGAGCAGGTCTGGACCCTCAAGATCTCCTATGCGGCCGCGGCGGCCAAGCACTCGCCCGGCGCCCTCGCCTTCCAGCGCCTGACACAGGCCATCGCCGCCGACCCGGCGCTCACCACGGCGGATTCCTGCGCGCCGCCGCATTATCCGCTGCCCGAGACCTTCTGGACCGGGCGGCTGCCCCTCGCTCACATCCTCGTGGAGAGCCGCAGCGGCGATCCGCTGTTCGCCCTCGCGGTCCGCCTCGAGCGCGGGCGCGCCGAGGCCAATCGATGCCTCAGGGCGTGGCGCGACCGCCTGCGCCGGTTCCTGCCGGGCGGCTGAGAGCGGGGTCAGGCGGCGCGCACCGCGCGATCCTGGATGTTTTGATCCTGGACGTTTTGATCCTGGATGGTCTGATCCTGGATATCCGCATCCTGGACTTCCCGATTCTGCCCCTCCTGATCCTGCATCTCCGACAGGTCGGTGGCGAGGCGTGCCGCGTGGGCGACGAAGCGGCGGCGGACCGCGCCCGCATAGGGATTGGCGCGCTCGATCGCCTCGAAGATTTCGGGTGCGTCGTGGCGCACCATCGCCACCGCCTGCATCAGCAGGTCGAAGCTGCGCGTGGTCATCCGGGTCGGCAGCGGCTCCATCTGCACCGTCACCTTCGCGATCAGGTGGGTCAGGCCCTGGGCGGCGGCGGCGTCGCGGTCATGTGCCTCGGGCGTCGTCACGATGACGTCGAGCCCGAGCCGGCGGCGCAGGAAGGCGGCGACCCGCCGGGGCCGTCCACCGCGCACCGGGCAGAGCGCGATCTTCAGCCCGCGGATGCCGCCCCGCGCGCTCTGCGGACCGAAGAGCGGGTGGGTGGCGACGATCGCGACGTGACCCGGCAGGCCGGCACGCATCGCGTTCGCGGCGGCCACTTTCACCGAGCCGACGTCGAGCACGAGGGCGCCCGGAGGCAGGTGCGGGCCGATCTCGGCCACGACCGCCGCGATCGCCGCGACCGGAACCGCCAGGATGACGACGGGACAGCCGGCGGCCTCGCGCAAGGTCGCCCGCGTGACGTCGTCGACCGATGCCGCGGACATGGCCGGATCGTAGGCCTGGATCGCGAAATGCGGCGCCAGATGGAGGGCGATGAGGCGGCCGAAGGCCCCAAAGCCGATCAGGCCGAGGGGAGGACGGAGGTGTGCGGGGAATGCGGACGACACGGACGGAACCTCGGTTGGAGCCGGGCCGTCGACGATGGTCCTGAGGAAGAGATCAACCGCCGACGATGCAGCGGTTGAGACATGACAAGCCCCGCGCCGCTAAGGGTGCGGCGCCGAATAGGAGGCGGGGCGGAACGACGGTGTCATGGTGCGAGCTTCTAGGGCGGGATCGCCGGCGCGGTCAATCCGATCCGGCGCGCCTCACCAGCCGAAGCGGGCGATCGCGTCGAGGCGCGCCCGGATAGCGGCCTCGTCGCGTCCGAGGCCGGCGATTCGCTGCGAGAGGGCGTAGCAGGTCCCGCAGAACCCGAACTGCATCAGAGGGAGGCCATCGGCCCGCGCCCGTGCCACCGAGCCGATCAGGCAGGCGATGACGGGCTCGTCCGCCGGGAAGCTAAGGCAGTCCGCCCGGGGGCTTCCGAAGAACGGCCGGTTCGGCCAGGCCAGCGAGACCGCGGTGCCGCCGCGCCGGTCGGGTGCCGGCGGCACCGTGTAGCTGCGCAGGAACAGGGCGGCGAACAGCAGGACGAGGCCGGGCATCAGGAGGCCCGGATGGACGAGGGTGCGAAGGCGGGAGGTGGGCATGGCCGATCGCTCCCCGTCAGGCCGGTTCGTCGTACCGGCTCCAGCGGAACACCTCCGTGCCGGCCCCGTCGATGACCCGCACCGCTTCGGCCGGAGCGCCGGAGCGCTGCGGGGCACGGGCCCTGGCGAACAGCGTCAGCGCCCGTTCCTTGGCCGCCTCGACGGTGCCGGTGCGCACCGAGATGCGCTGGCGCACCAGGTCCTCGCCGCGCGCCCCGGCCTCGTCCTCGGAGGCGAGGACTTCGATGTGGTAGGTCTCGCGCGGGTTCACGACGGCTCCATCCGGCTGGCTCGGTCTCCACCATCCATACGCACAGGCGCCGGTCCTTGGCACCGGCGCCGGCCCGGCTGCGACGAAAAAGGCCGGGCCTGTCGGCCCGGCCCGCACGCGGTCCGGCGCGTCGGCTCAGCGCGCCGGGGTGCCGGTGGTGGGCGCCGAACCCGGCCCGATGCCCCGGCCGGCGCTCGGGATGGGGGCGGCGCTCGGGTTGCGGACGGCCCCGGCGCCGGGCGCCGTCCCGGTGGTCGCGGGCGATCCGCCGATGCCGCCTGCGGCGGGACTGCCGATCGAGCTGCCGGCTGTGCCGGAGTTGCCGACGGTGCCAGAATTTCCGACGCTGCCGGAATTTCCGACGCTGCCCGAACCGGCACCCGGTGCGGTCGACTGGGCCTGGGCGGCGCCCCCGAGGGTGAGCGCGGCGGCGGTGGCGAGGGCGAGGGCGAGTGGGAGGTGACGCATTGGCGAGGTCTCCTGAACCGGATGGGATCGATCGTACCCCGTCAACGCGGCGCGGGATGGGCCGGTTCAGATCGCCGCCCGGTCCGCAAGGCGTGCAACACGCCGCCGGATGTGATTTGGTGGTACCTCCCGCTTGACCCGAGGCGCAGTCCGGCGGGAAGCCGTTTCCCGGCGGAGCCCTCCGCCGCATCGAACAGAGAACCCCATGGCGACGACGCCCTTTGTCACGGCAGACTGGCTCCACACCCGGCTCGGCGCGCCCGACATCGTGATCCTCGACGGCTCGTGGTACCTGCCGGCCCAGGGCCGCGACGCCCGGGCCGAGTATCTCGCCGCGCACATCCCCGGCGCGATCCGCTTCGACATCGACACGATGAGCGACGAGACCTCTCCCCTGCCCCACATGCTGCCGCGCCCGGAGGTCTTCGCCTCGCGCATGCGGGCTCTGGGCATCGGCGACGGCGCCCACCTCGTGGTCTATGACGGGATGGGCCTGTTCTCGGCGCCGCGGGTGCGCTGGATGCTGAAGACCTACGGCGTCCGCGACGTCGAGATCCTCGACGGCGGATTCCCGGCCTGGGTCGCGGCGGGCTATCCGGTCGAGGAAGGCGAGGGCCGGCTGCGCACCCGCCGTCACTTCACCGCACGGTTCGACAACGGCGCCGTGGCGGAGGCCGGGGACATCGCCCGCGCCCTCGACACCGGCAATGCCCAGGTCGTCGATGCCCGCTCCGGCCCGCGCTTCCGCGGTGAGGAGGCGGAGCCGCGCCCCGGCGTCCGCCCCGGCCACATGCCGGGCGCCCGCAACGTCCATTATTCCGCGCTCCAGAGCGGGGGGCGCCTGAAGGACGAGGCGGCTCTGCGCGCGGTCTTCGCCGAGAACGGCGTCGACGTGGGCAAGCCCGTGGTCACCACCTGCGGCTCGGGCGTCACCGCCGCCATCGTCGGACTGGCCCTGGAGACCCTGGGGCGTCCCCCCCGTGCCCTCTACGACGGCTCCTGGTCGGAATGGGGCTCGGACCCCGAGCGTCCCGTCGCCACCGGCCCGGCCTGAAGCCTCCGCCTTGCTGAACCCGGACCCTCCGGCGTGCCCGGTCGCCGCGCCGGAGCGGCAACGCTCGCAGGGGCGGATTCACCTGCGCGTCGCCTGCGTGGACGGGCACGACACCCGCATCCTCGACATCGGCGAGGGCGGCCCCTTGCGTCTGCGCCTGCCGCGCCGGCCGAAGGGGCCGTGCGAGGCGGTGCTGCTCAACACCGCCGGCGGCATCGCCTGCGGTGATGCGTTTCGGGTCACCATCGAGGCCGAGGCGGGCGCCGACCTGACCCTGACCACGACCGCCGCCGAGAAGGTCTACCGCTCCGACGGCCCGGTGAGCCGGTTCGAGACGCGGGTCACGCTCGGGGCCGGCGCCCGTCTCGCGCACCTCCCGCAGGAGACGATCCTGTTCGACCGGTCCGCCCTGGCGCGCCGCTTCGAGGCCGATCTGGCGCCGGATGCGCATCTCCTCGCCTTCGAGGCCGTCACCTTCGGACGCACCGCCCGCAACGAGTCGATCACGCGCGGCCACCTCTCCGACACCTGGCGCATCCGCCGCGACGGGCGCCTCGTCTATGCCGATTCCCTGCGCCTCGACGGCGCGGTGTCGGACCAGCTCGCCCGGGCGGCCATTGGCAACGGTGCCCGCGCCATGGCGACGATGCTCGACGTCTCGCCCGCGGCGGAGGGCCGGCTGGACGAGGCCCGCGCTCTTCTCGACGCGGCGGGGGCGGAGGGGGTCGCGGCAGCGGCCAGCGCCTGGAACGGCCACCTCGTCCTGCGCCTCCTCGGCCGCGATCCGGACGCCCTGCGGAGCGTCGCCCAGCGCGTCCTCACCGCCTATCGCGAACGACCCCTGCCCCGGGTCTGGCAGAGTTAAGGGGCCGTCACGCCGGCGCCCCGGGGAACGGGTGGATCGGCGGGATCAAAGCCGCCACGAGTTCGAGCCGCCCCGAGATGACGCCGCGCTCGGTGATCATCGCGTCCGCGATGGTCTGGAGCGTGTCGGCCGGACCCTGCACCAGCACGACCTCCAGGGTCTGGTTGTGCATCAGGTGCACGTGCAGCGAGGAGATCACCTCGGCGATGAAGCGGCGCTGCAATTCGGCCAGCCGCTGCTGCAGCCCATGGGCGAGGTTGTCGTAGCAGAGCGTGATGGTGCCCACCATGACGCGGTCGCCGACCTCGTGCCGGTGCTCCACCAGGGAGCGGTGCAGGATCGTCGCCACCGCCTGGGAGCGGCTGGCGAAGCCGCGCTCGCCCACCATGGTGTCGAGTTCGCAGAGCAGGTCCTCGGACAGCGACAGGCTGATCCGGCTCACCGGCCGCTTGCGCGTCCCCTCGGCCTCCTCCGGGCCGGTCGTCGCGGTCGCGTTGTCGGACATCTGATTTCCTCCCACTCGCCCATTCTGGCACGGCTTTTGTATGCGTGAAATCCCGTCGGTATTACGATTTCCAATGATCGTATTACGCGTCTTGGAGATCACAGATGCGCCTGTCCTCGGTTCTCGCCGCCACCCGCAGGAACGTCGCCGGCGGCCTCATGGCCCTGGGCCTGCTCGCAGTGCTGCCCGGCCCGGTCACACCCGCCTACGCCGCCGAGCCCCTGCGCATCGGCTACAGCGACTGGCCCGGCTGGGTCGCCTGGCAGGTCGCCATCGAAAAGGGTTGGCTCAAGCAGGCCGGCCTCGACGTCACGTTCGAGTGGTTCGACTACTCCGCCTCCATGGATGCCTTCTCGGCGGGCAAGCTCGACGCCGTGACCTGCACCAACGGCGATGCCCTCGTGATGGGCGGCAATGGCGCCCGAAACGTCATGATCATGCTGACCGACTACTCGAACGGCAACGACATGATCGTCGGCAAGCCGGGCGTGAAGGGGCTGGCCGAGCTGAAGGGCAAGAAGGTCGGTCTCGAAGTCGGCCTGGTCGAGCAGCTGCTCCTCATCAACGGGCTGAACAAGATCGGCCTGAAGGAGACCGACGTCACCTTCGTCAACGTCAAGACCAACGAGACGCCCCAGGTCCTCGCCTCCGGGGACGTGTCGGCCATCGGCGCCTGGCAGCCCATCGCCGGACAGGCGATGAAGGGCGCCGCCGGGGCCCGGCCGCTCTACACCTCCGCCGACGAGCCCGGCCTGATCTACGACGTGGTCACGGTGACGCCCGCGAGCCTCGCCGCCCGCCGCGCCGACTGGATCAAGTTCGTGGCCGTCTGGGACAAGGTGGTCGCCTACATCCAGGACCCGAAGACCCAGGCCGACGCCGTCGCCATCATGGCGGGCAAGGTCGGCATCGAGCCCGCGACCTTCACCCGCTTCCTCAAGGGCACCCGGCTCCTGACCCTGGCCGACGGCCGCAAGGTGATGGCCGATGCCGAGGGCTTCGGCTCGCTCTACGGGTCGAGCCGCTACGCCGACGCCTTCAACGTCCGGTACGAGGTCTACAAAGCCGCACAGGACGTGAAGGGCTACATCGATCCGGCGCTGACGGACGGCAAATGAGCGCCGCGCCGCGCAGCGACGAGAGGCAGCGCCCCATTCCGGCGGCCGGCGCGCCAGCGGAGGCGACCAGTGCCCGACCGGAGCAGGCCATGGCCGCGCCGGTGCGGACCGGCGCCCGGCGCCGCTCCTGGATCGGGGTCGCCCGGCCGCTCTCGACCCGGCGCCGGACCGTGCTGGCGGTGCTCTCCTTCCTGCTGCCGGTCCTGGCCTGGGCGGCGGTCTCCTACGTGCCGTTCCTGTGGCATCCCCTGGTGGAGGTGACCGAGCCCGGCGATGTGGCCTGGATGGAGCCCGGCATGCGGGTGCCGAAGGCCGCCTTCGCGGAGGAGGTCGCGCGCGCGGGGGCCGCCAACGGCGCGGCGCCTGTCGGCATTCCCGCCAACCCGGTCTACCTGCCCACGCCCCACGCCGTCGCGGCGGCGCTCTGGACCTCCCTCACCGCGACGCCGACCCAGCGCGACGCGATCCGCCTGCCTCTGAGCCTGTGGCACTCGATCCAGATCATCGTCTGGGGCTTCCTGCTCTCGTCGGTGGTCGGCGTGCCGCTCGGCATCCTGTGCGGAGCGCAGCCGACGCTCGCCCGCCTCACCGAACCGGTGATCGAGTTCGTCCGCTACATGCCGGCCCCCGCCTTCGGGGCGCTGATGGTGGCGATCCTCGGCATCTATGACGGGCCGAAGATCGCCATCATCGTCATCGGGACCTTCTTCCAGCAGGTGCTGGTGATCGCCAACACCACGCGGCGGATCGAGCCGCTGCTGATCGAGGCCGCCCTGACCCTCGGGGCGCGCAACCTCCGCCTGATCCGCCGCGTGATCGTGCCGGCAATGCTGCCGCAGCTCTACCGCGACCAGCGCATCCTGCTGGGCTGGGCCTGGACCTACCTCATCGTCGCCGAACTGATCGGCACCTCGTCGGGCATCACCTTCTTCATCACGCAGCAGGCCCGCTACCAGCATTTCGACAACGTCTACGCGGCGATCCTCGTCATCGGCCTCGTCGGATCGGCCACCGACCTTGCCCTGGCGTGGATCGGGCGCCGGCTGTTCCCCTACGATCGGAGCGAGGCATGACGCGCGGGAGCACGATTCCCCTGCCGGTGGAGCCCTGCGACTACCGCACCCAATGCGAGCCGGTGCGGGCGCGCTTCGCCAAGCTGAAGAGCCGGGACGTGGCCCTGAGCGTCGAGGGGCTGGGCAAGGTGTTCCGCTCCGCCGGCGGCGAGACCACGGCCCTGCGGGGTATCGATCTCGTCACCCACCGGCGGGAATTCCTCTGCGTGGTCGGCCCGTCCGGCTGCGGCAAGTCCACCTTCGTGCGCATTCTCGCCGGGCTCGAGACGGCCAGTTCCGGCGTGGTCCGGGTCGGCGGCGTGCCGGTCTCCGGCCCCGGCGCCGATCGTGGCATGGTGTTCCAGGGCTACACGCTGTTCCCCTGGCTCAGCGTCCTGCGCAACGTCGCCTTCGGCCTGGAGGAGAACGGCACCCCCCGGCGCGAGGCCGAGCGCGAGGCCCGGCAATGGCTGGCGCTGATCGGCCTCGAAGCCTTCGCGGACGCCTACCCGCACCAGCTCTCGGGCGGGATGAAGCAGCGCGTCGCCATCGCCCGCGCCCTGGCCACCCGGCCGCGCATCCTCCTCATGGACGAGCCGTTCTCGGCCCTCGACACCCAGTCGCGGGCCCGGATGCAGGCCTACCTCATCGAGATCTGGCGCAAGATCGACATCACCATCGTGTTCATCACCCACGACCTCGACGAGGCCGTGTACCTCGCCGACCGCATCCTGGTGCTGAAGGCGCATCCGGGCGAGGTGGCTGAACTCATCGAGGTGCCGGTGCCGCGCCCGCGCAGCCCGGACCAGATGCTGGGGCCGGAATTCCGCGCCACCCGCGCCCGGCTCGACGCCTTGATCCACCCGGCGAAGGACGAGGCGGAGGCCGATGCCGACGAGCCCGCCGCCACCGCCCTCGTCACCCGCATGGCGCCGACCGGCGACGAGGTCGAGTGATGGACGCCTCCGCCCTGCTCTGGGCCGACCGCACCTGGGAGGAGATCCCGGGCGACCTCGCGGCCGCGTCGCAGGCCGCGATCCTGCCGGTGGGCGCCACCGAGCAGCACGGACCGCATCTCGGCTGCGGCATGGATTTCGTGCTGGCCGAGCGCCTCGCCCACGCGGTCTCGGCGCAGACCCGCGTGCCGGTGCTGCCGACCCTGCCCTATGGCTGCTCGCTCGGCCACAGCCGGCGCTGGCCCGGCACCATCACCCTCGATCCCCTGGTGATGACCCAGGTGGTAACGCAGATCGGCACCTCCGCCTATCATTCGGGCGTCCGGCGCCTGTTCCTGGTCAACGCCCACGTCACCAACGCGGCCCCCTTGCGCTGTGCCCTGGAGATGCTGCGCGCCGCTCATGACGACCTGATGGTCGCCCTGGTGAACTCGGCGACGATCAGCGAGCGGGTGCGCGCGGCCCATTTTGCCGATGCCGCCGACTGGCACGCCAATGCCGCCGAGACCGCGCTGATGATGGCGACCGCCCCGGCCCTGGTCCGCCCGGACCGGATCACGGCCGCCGACGATCCCGACCGGACCGAGGGGCTGGTGTTCGCCCACCCGGTCAACCGCACCAGCCGCAACGGCGTCACCGGCCGTCCGTCGCAGGCGAGCCTCGCCGAGGGCGAGCGCCTGTTCGGCTGGATGGTCGCGGACCTCGCCGCTCTCGTCCGGCGCGGCCTCGCCGAGACCCCGCCCCTGTCCCCACCCGACGACCCATCCGGTCCAGAGGAGCGAGCCCGTGGCTCACACGACTGACATCGATCCCCATATCCGCGCGCTGCAGGACGACCTGCGGGGAAAGGGCGTGAAATACGTCATCGGCGCCTATGTCGACATCCACGGGGCCCAGAAGGCCAAGGTCGTGCCCATCGACCACCTGCCCCAGATGGCCGCCGGCTCCGAGCGCTACACCGGCTACGCCCTCGACGGCCTCGGCCAGGCCCCCAACGAGGACGAACTGGCCTCGGTGCCGGACCTCGCCCACGTGATCCAGCTGCCCTGGGAGCCGAAGCTGGCCTGGACCCCGGCCGACCTCACCTTCCAGGGCAAGCCCTACCCCCTCTCCACCCGTGTCGCGCTGAAATCCGTGTTGGCCCAGGCGGAGGCGATGGGCTTCGGCTTCAACCTCGGCATCGAGTGCGAGATCTTCCTGCTGCGGCAGGCGGCGGACGGCTCGCTGCACACGCCGGTGCCGGACGATAAGCTGGTGAAGCCCTGCTACGACGTCCGCGGCTTCACCGACAACTTCTCCTGGCTCGACAAGGTCGCCACCACGATCAACGACCTCGGCTGGGACCTGTATTCCTTCGACCACGAGGATGCCTGCGGCCAGTTCGAGTTCGATTTCAACTACGCCGATGCGCTGACCATGTGCGACCGGCTGACCTTCTTCCGCATGATGGCGAAGCACTACGCCAAGGAGGAGGGTCTGCTGGCCACCATGATGCCGAAGCCCTTCGCCGACCGCACCGGCAACGGCGCCCATTTCAACATGTCGCTGTTCGACCGCGAGACCGGCCGCAACGCCTTCGCGTGCGACCCCTCGACCGATCCGCGCGGCCTCGGTCTGACCGAAACCGGCTATCACTTCATCGGCGGCGTGCTGAAGCACGGCCGCGCCCTCTGCGCCGCCTTCGCTCCGACGGTGAACAGCTACAAGCGCCTCGTGCGCCAGGGCGCGATGGCGGGCTTCTCCTGGGCGCCGGTGTTCAACTCCTACGGCTCGAACAACCGCACCAACTCGGTGCGGGTGCCGGCCGGCGGCGGGCGCTGCGAGAGCCGCAACGCGGACGGTGCCGTGAACCCCTACCTCGCCGCCGCCCTGGTGCTCGCCGCCGGGCTGGAGGGCGTGCGCGAGCGGATCGATCCCGGCGCGCCGAACGAGGACAATCTCTACGATCTCTCCGACGCCGAGCGCGCCGCCCGCGGCATCGATTTCCTGCCGCAGACCCTGATGGAGGCGGTGGAGGCCTTCGCGGCCGATCCCCTGGTGGAACGGACCCTGGGCAAGGCCCTGCGCGACGAGTTCATCCGCTACAAGACCGCCGAGTGGCAGGATTATCATCTGACCGTCAGCGCCTGGGAGATCGAGCGCTACAGCCACCTGTTCTAGGCGCCCTCCGAAACCCCCTCACCTGCCCGGCCGGGACGACCCGGCCCCGCGAACAGGGCTCACCATCGGCCGGGACGACCCGGCGGACGTTTGAGGAACGGGCATGACCACCACAGACCAGACGATCGCCGCGTACCGGCAGCGCTACGAAGCGCTGAAGCGCGCCGGGCAGGATCAGGCGCCCCGCGCCCTGCCGCCGCCCTCCCCGCACGGGCTGCCGCTCCCCGGCGCGGCCCTCCATGTGGAGACCATCCCGGGAGGCTGGTACTGGACGACGCATCTGGCGCGCGGCGAAGCCCTGCGCATCGCCCTCGCGCACGGCCCGGCAAGCGTCGCCCTGGTGGCCTGGAGCGCGGCCGACCCGTCCGAGCGGTTGAACTACGCCGACACCGTCAAGGTGCAGTGGACCACCGCCCTGCAGAAGGGCCGGGTTCTGTTCTCCGACATGGGCCGGGTGATGCTCGCGCTGACGGAGGATTCCTGCGGCGCCCACGATTCGCTGGCCGGGGGGTCGAACGCCGCGTCCAACGCCGCGCGCTATCCCGGCGGCCCCCACCGCAACACCCGCGACAACCTCGTCCTCGCCGCCCTGAAGGCCGGGCTCGACCGGCGCGACATCCCGGCCCTGGTCAGCGTCTTCGCGCCCGTCGGCGTCGGGCCGGAAGGCCGCCTCGTGTGGAACGAGGCCGGACGCAGGGCCGGCGACTTCGTCGACCTGCGCGCCGAGATGGACCTGACCGTCACCCTGTCGAACTGCCCGCATCCCCTCGATCCGGCTCCGACCTATGCGCCGAACCCGGTCCAGGTCACGCGCTTCCGGGCGCCCGTCCCGGGGGCCGACGACCTGTGCCGCACGGCCACGCCGGAGGCCGTGCGGGGTTTCGAGAACAACGCCCGGGCCGGGTTCTGAGGGGAGATGACGATGACCGACGCACCCACCATCCTCGACGTCACCGTGATCCTCGACGTCACCGTGCCGGCCCAGGCACCCTGGTCCGGCCTCGTGCGCCGGGGCCAGACGATCCGCATCACCGACAGCGAAGGCTGCCAGGCGGTCGACACCCTGTTCTACCGGGCCGACGACATGGGCGAGCGCTATTCCTCCCAGGACACCGTGCGGGTGCAGGGCGCCGCCTACGTCACCGTCGGCACGCCCCTGGTGTCCAGCGAGGGCCGGATCATGGCCCGGGTCACCGCCGATTCCTGCGGGCGGCACGACACCTCGGCCGGGGCCTGCTCGTGCGAGAGCAACACCGTCCGCTTCGGCCACGCCACGAAGTACCTCCATGCCTGCCGCGAGAACTTCGCTCTGGAGGTCGCCAAGTACGGGCTGACCAAGCGCGACATCCCGCCGAACATCAACTTCTTCATGAACGTGCCGATCGAGCAGAACGGCGATCTCGCCATCGTCGACGGCGTCTCGGCGCCCGGCGACTATGTCGAGGTCACGGCCGAGATGGACGTGATCTGCGTGATCTCGAACTGCCCGCAGATCAACAACCCCTGCAACGGCTTCAACCCGACGCCGATCCGGGTCACGATCCGGGACGCGGCCTGATGTTCGACACCCTCCTGATCGCCAACCGGGGCGAGATCGCCCGCCGCATCGTGCGAACCTGCCGCCGCATGGGGATCGCCTCGGTGGCGGTCTATTCCGATGCCGACCGCTTCACCCGCGGCGTGCTGGAGGCCGACCGGGCAGTCCGTCTCGGTCCGGCGCCCGCCGCCGAAAGCTACCTCGACGTCGAGGCCGTGATCGCCGCCTGCCGGGCCACCGGCGCGCAAGCGGTGCATCCGGGCTACGGCTTCCTGTCCGAGAACGTCGCCTTTGCCGAGCGGCTGGCGGACGAGGGCATCGTCTTCATCGGCCCCAAGCCCGAGCACCTCTCCGCCTTCGGACTCAAGCACACGGCACGCGACCTCGCCCGGGCCAGCGGGGTGCCGCTCCTGGCCGGCACCGGCCTGCTGCCCGACCTCGCGACGGCTCTGCGCGAGGCCGAGGCCATCGGCTATCCGGTGATGCTGAAGAGCACGGCCGGCGGCGGCGGCATCGGCATGCGCCTCTGCGCTTCCGCCGCGGAGTTGTCCGAGCACTACGGCGCCGTCGAGCGGACGGCGCGGGCCAGCTTCGGCGACGCCCGGGTCTATCTCGAGCGCTTCGTCGGCGAGGCCCGGCACGTGGAGGTGCAGATCTTCGGCGACGGCCGCGGCCGCGTTGTGGCGCTCGGCGAACGCGACTGCTCGCTCCAGCGCCGAAACCAGAAGGTGATCGAGGAGACCCCGGCGCCGAACCTGCCCGATGCGGTGCGCGCCCGCCTGCACGCGGCGGCCGTCGCCCTGGGGGCGAGCGTGGCCTACGCCTCGGCCGGGACGGTGGAGTTCATCTACGATCCGGTGCGCGAGGACTTCGCCTTTCTGGAGGTCAACACCCGCCTCCAGGTCGAGCATCCGGTGACCGAGGCGGTGTTCGGCATCGACCTCGTCGAGTGGATGATCCGCCAGGCCGCCGGCGAGGACGTCCTGGCGGATGCCGGTCCGCTGGTGCCGCGGGGCGCCGCCATGGAGGCGCGGCTCTATGCCGAGATCCCGCACGCCAACTTCGCCCCGAGCGCCGGCCTGCTCACCGAGGTGCGCTTTCCCGAAGGCCCCCGGATCGACGGTTGGATCGAGACCGGCACCGAGGTGACGCCGTTCTACGATCCGATGCTCGCCAAGATCATCGTCACCGGGGCCGACCGTCCGGCCGCGCTCGCGGCCCTCCGCGCGGCCCTCGACGGGACGGCGGTGTCCGGCATCGAGACCAACCGCGACTACCTGCGCACCATCGCGGGCTCCGATTTCTTCGCCGAGGGCCGGGTCGCCACCACCGCGCTGCGCGACTTCGCGTTTCATCCGCGCAGCGTCGAGGTGCTGCTGCCCGGTGCCCAGTCGAGCCTGCAGGAGCTGCCCGGGCGCATCGGGCTCTGGCACGTCGGCGTGCCCCCGAGCGGGCCGATGGATGCGCGCTCGTTCCGCGCGGCCAATGCTCGGGTGGGCAACCCGCCCGACACCTGTGCTCTCGAGCTCACCGTCTCCGGCCCGACCCTGCGCTTCCACGCCGACACGATCGTGGCTTTGTGCGGGGCGCGGATGCCGGCGACCCTCGACGGCATCGCGCAGCCCCACGACGCCGCCTTCCCCGTGCGGGCCGGCCAGACCCTCCTCCTCGGGGCGATCGCCGGCCCCGGACAGCGCAGCTACCTCGCCCTGCACGGCGGGCTCACGGCGCCGATCGTACTCGGATCGCGCGCCACCTTCGCCCTCGGGGCCTTCGGCGGTCACGCCACCGGCGTGCTGAAGGCCGGCGACGTGCTGCATCTCGGGGCAGTCCCGGAAGTCCCGGCCGAGACCCCGGCGCCGGCGCCGCTGACCCACGACTGGACGCTCGGGGTGGTCTACGGCCCGCACGGGGCGCCGGACTTCTTCCAGGACGCCGACATCGCCGACCTGTTTTCGGCGACCTACGAGGTGCATTTCAACTCCGCCCGCACCGGCATCCGCCTGATGGGGCCGACCCCGCGCTGGGCCCGGGCCGATGGCGGCGAGGCCGGCCTGCACCCGTCCAACCTGCACGACAACGCCTACGCCATCGGGGCCATCGACTTCACCGGCGACATGCCGATCCTGCTCGGGCCGGACGGCCCTAGCCTCGGCGGCTTCGTCTGCCCGGCGGTGATCGCCCGCGACGATTTGTGGAAGATGGGTCAGCTCCGCCCCGGCGACCGGGTCCGGTTCGAGGCCGTGGCACGGCCGGAGGACGACGCCGCGGTGGAGCCAACCGCCGGCCTCCCGACGCCTGCGATCCGGCGCGGCTCGCCCATCCTGGCCCGGGACGAATCCGGTCCCGTCCCGGTGGTCTACCGCCGCCAGGGCGACGACAACCTGCTCGTCGAGTACGGGCCGATGGCCCTCGACATCGGCATCCGGATGCGCGTCCACCTGCTGGCCCGGGCGGTCGCCGAGGCGCGGCTGGCGGGGCTGATCGATCTGACCCCCGGCATCCGCTCGCTGCAGATCCACTACGACGGCGCAGCCCTGCCCCGGCAGCGCCTCCTCGGCGCCCTGCGGGAGATCGAGGCCGGCTTGCCGCGGGTGGAGGACGTCACGGTCGAGAGCCGGATCGTCCACCTGCCGCTGTCCTGGAACGACCCGCAGGCGGCGCTGGCCATGCGCAAGTACCAGGAGCTGGTGCGCCCCAATGCGCCGTGGTGCCCCTCGAACATCGAGTTCATCCGCCGGATCAACGGGCTCGCCGACGAGCAGGCGGTCAAGGACATCATCTTCGACGCCCAGTACCTCGTCATGGGGCTCGGCGACGTCTATCTCGGGGCACCGGTGGCGACGCCGGTCGACCCGCGCCATCGCCTCGTGACCACGAAGTACAATCCCGCCCGCACCTGGACGCCGGAAAACGCCGTCGGCATCGGCGGCGCCTACATGTGCATCTACGGCATGGAGGGGCCGGGCGGGTACCAGCTCTTCGGCCGCACCATCCAGATGTGGAACACCTGGCGCACCACCCGGGAGTTCGTGCCGGGCCATCCCTGGCTGCTGCGCCCCTTCGATCGCATCCGGTTCTTCCCGGTCGAGCCGGCCGAACTGACCGAAGCGCGCGCCGCCTTCCCGCACGGGGCCTATCCCGTGACGATCGAGGACGGGACGTTCTCCTATGCGGCGCACCGCGCCGAACTGGCGGCGAACGCGCCCGAGATCACGGCCGCCAAGGCGCGCCAGCAGGCGGCCTACGAAGCCGAGCGCCAGCGCTGGAAGGCGGAGGGGCTCGACAGCTTCGTGGCCGAGGAGGCGATCTCGGACGGCACGGAGGATGCGATCCCGGCCGGCTGCGTCGGCGTGCCGACGACGGTGCCGGGCAATGTCTGGAAGCTTCTGGTAGCCCCGGGCGACGGGATCGCGGCGGGTGACACCGTGGCGATCCTGGAATCGATGAAAATGGAAATCGCCGTGGTCGCGCCCGTGGCCGGGACCGTGCGGGAGATCCGGGCCCAGCCCGGCCGGACCCTGCGCGGCGGCGACCTGGTCGCGGTGATCGAGGAGATCTGAACCCATGCTGCCCACGATCCTGGACATCGCGAGTCTGCGCGCGGCCTTCGCCGACGGGAGTCTCGACCCGGTCGGTCTCGCCGAGTTCGTCGCCGAGCGGATGGCGGCCGCGTCCGACCCGGCCATCTTCATCACGCCGGTGCCGCGCGCCGACCTGATCGCGGCGGCCCGCGCCCTGATGCAGGCGCACCCGGAGCCGAATTCCCTGCCGCTCTGGGGCCTGCCCTTCGCCGTCAAGGACAACATCGATGTGGCGGGCCTGCCCACCACCGCCGCCTGCCCGGCCTTCGCCTCCGTGCCGGAGCGCGATGCCGCGGTGGTGGCGCGCCTGAAGGCCGCTGGCGCCCTGGTGACGGGCAAGACCAACCTCGACCAGTTCGCCACCGGCCTGAACGGCACCCGCTCGCCCTACGGTGCCCCGCGCAGCGTGTTCAACCCCGATTTCGTCTCCGGCGGATCGAGTTCCGGTTCGGCCGTGGCCGTGGCGGCGGGGCTTGCCTGTTTCAGCCTCGGCACCGACACCGCCGGCTCCAGCCGCGTGCCGGCGGCCTTCAACAATCTCGTGGGCATCAAGCCGACGCCGGGGGCGCTCAGCACCACCGGCCTTGTCCCGGCCTGCCGCAGCCTTGACTGCATTACGATCTTCTCCGCCACCGTCGGCGACGGCATCGCCGTGCGACGGATCGCCGAGGGCTTCGATCCGGCCGATCCCTATTCGCGGACCGCGCGGCCGCATCCGCTCCCGGGCACGGGCCTGCGCTTCGGGGTGCTCGGCCCCGCCGAGCGGGAGTTCTACGGCGATGCCGAGACGGCGGCGCTCTACGACGGCGCCATCGCCCGGCTCGAGCGCCTCGGCGGCGTCGCGGTGCCGTTCGACTACGCGCCGTTCCGCGCTATCGCCGCGCTGCTCTATGACGGCCCCTGGGTCGCCGAGCGGCTGGCGGCCATCGCCGAATTCTACGCCGACCACCCCGACGCCCTCGACCCGAGCGTGCGCGCCATCGTCGAATCCGCGAAGCGCTACAGCGCGGTCGACGCCTTCCGCGGCCGCTACGCCTTCGAGGCCCTGAAACGCCGCACCGACACCATCCTGGCCGATCTCGACGTGCTGCTGCTGCCGACCTCCCCGACCATCTACACGGTGGCCGAGATGCAGGCCGAGCCGATCGCGCGGAACAGTCATTTCGGCCGCTACACCAATTTCGCCAACCTGCTCGGCATGGCCGCCATCGCGGTCCCGGCCGGGTTCCGCCGCGACGGGCTGCCGGCCGGCGTGATGCTGGTCGGCCCGGGCTTCAGCGACGAGGCACTGGCACCCTGGGCCGATGCGCTGCATCGCGCGCTGGGCGCGGGCGCGGGCGCGGGCGCGGGCATGGGCATCGAGCGCGGGCGCGCGTTGCCCGAGGCGAGCCGGGTTCCGCCCGTCGCCTCCGGGCAGATCCCCCTGGTGGTGGTCGGCGCCCATCTCACCGGGCTCGCCCTGAACCACCAACTTCAGGATCTCGGCGCCACTTTTCTGCGCGCCACCCGGACGGCGTCCGATTACCGGCTCTACGCCCTGCCCGGTACGGTGCCGCCGAAGCCCGGCCTCGTGCGCGCACCCGGCTTCGATGGCCCGGGCCTGGAGGTCGAGGTCTGGGGCCTCGAGCCGGCGGCTTTCGGGCATTTCGCCGCCGCGATCCCGGCGCCGCTCGGCATCGGCAAGATCACCCTGGCCGACGGCGAATCCGTCTCGGGCTTCCTGTGCGAGGCGCATGCGGTGGCGGGCGCCCCCGAGATCACCCGGTACGGGGGCTGGCGCGCCTACCTCGCGGCCGAGTCGGCCTGAGGCGGCCCCGGCCGCCCTTGCGAGGGTCGGCGGGCATGCCCTAAACCCCGGGCGCGGCGGGCTCAGGGCCTGCCGGCCGGCTCGGCCAGCCCTGAGCCCGCATCGAAGAGGATCCGGGTTTGCCGCGCATTCTACGCTGTCGCCTCGACCCGTTCAGCCAGATCGAGGCGGACGGTTCCCCCGACACGTGGCGCGCGACCGGGTCGGACCCGCATTTCCGGCTCTGGCCGGCGGCCGGACGCAGGCGTCATCGCGGCGGCTGGGTCCGCATCCGCGCCGACCTCACCGCCCTCGACCGGACCAAGCTCGTCCCGATCCTCTACGTCGATGACGGCAAGGGGTTTCGCGAGACGCTGACCATCCCGCTCGAGGCCGATGCCGCCGGCATCGACAACCTGGTGCACCTGCCCCGTCGCGTCCGCGGCCTGCGCCTCGATCCGATGAGCGGTGCCGGCCGCTTCCACCTCGGCCATGTCAGCCTGACGCATCTCGGCGTCGTCGGCGCCACACTGGAGACCGCCCGTCGACTTCTGGACCGGCTGCCGGCGGAGGCGCGCACGGCCGCCGGCATCGTGTCCGCGATCCGGGCCGCCGCGCGCGAACGACCGGTGCGCGACCTCTGGCGCGACTTCCGCGCCAGCGCCCGGCCGCGCCCCGTGCCAGCCTCCTACACCGCCTGGATCGAGAAGGTCGAAACCCCGTCCCGTCTCAGCGTGGCGGCGATGCGCGCCGAGATCGCGGGTTTTCGCCTGCGTCCGCGCATCTCGATCGTCATGCCGGTCTACGATACGCCGAAGCGCTGGCTGGAGGCCGCCATCGCGTCGGTGCAGGCGCAGGCGTACGAGGATTGGGAACTGTGCCTCTGTGACGACAACTCGCCGGCACCGCATATCTGGCCGATGCTCCAGGCCTACGCCGCCGCCGATCCGCGCATCAAGATCCATCGCCGCGCCACCAACGGCCGCATCTCGGGCGCTTCGAACGACGCCATGGCGCTGGCGACCGGCGCCTACATGACGCTGATGGATCACGACGACCTGATCCCCGACAACGCGCTCTACGCGTTCGCCCGCGTCCTGAACGCCGACGACACGGTCGATTTCATCTACTCGGACGAGGACAAGATCTCGATCGACGGCGTGCGCTACGAGCCGTTCTTCAAGCCGGACTGGTCGCCGGAAGCCCTCGAAGCCTGCATGTACACCGCGCATCTGGCGCTCTACCGCATGGACATCGTCCGGCGGATCGGCGGTTTTCGCGATGCCTGCAACGGCGCGCAGGATTACGACTTCGCCCTGCGCTACACCGAGCACGTCCGCAACGTCGTGCACGTGCCGAAGGTGCTCTATCACTGGCGCGCGATTCCGGGCTCCACCGCCCAGACCATGGACAACAAGGACTACGTCATCGCCGCGGCGATCCGAGGTCTGGAGGACCGTGCCCGGCGCACGGGCGAGCTCGACTTCGCCCGCCCGAGCGCGTTCAAGGGCTGTTTCGAGATGCGGCGCAGGCTGACCGCGCGCCCCCGCGTCTCGATCGTGATTCCCACCGCCGGGCGCGACAGCCTCGTCGGCGGCAAGGCGGTCGATCTCCTCGCCGCCTGCCTCGACAGCGTGGCGGCCCTCAGCACCTACCCCGACATCGAGTTCGTGGTGGTCGACAACGGCGACCTGCGCCCGGCAACCGAGGCGGCCCTCGTCCGCCACGGCGCCCGGCGCGTCACCTGGGCGGAGCCGGTCTTCAACGTGGCCGCCAAGATGAATCTCGGCGCCGCCGCGGCGAGCGGCGAAGTCCTGGTCTTCCTCAACGACGACATCGCCGTCATCACCCCCGACTGGATCGAGGCCCTGCTGGCGCAGCTGCAGATCCCCGGCGTCGGCGCGGTCGGCCCCAAGCTCCTGTTCGAGACCGGCGAGATCCAGCACGCGGGCGTCTCGATCGTCGATGCGACGCCCGACCATGTCCGGCGCGGCTATCCGGGCGACGATCCCGGGCACTTCTTCTCCACGGTGGGAACGCGCAACTATCTCGCGGTCACGGGCGCCTGCGTGATGGTGCGCCGCGCCGACTTCGAGAGCATCGGCGGGTTCGATGCAGGCTTCGCGGTCAATTACAACGACGTCGATCTGTGTCTTCGGCTGCGCGAGCGTAACCTGCGCAGCGTCTACTGCCCGCAGGCCAGCCTCTACCATTACGAGAGTCGCAACCGGGCACGCATCGTCGACCCGGCCGAGCACCGGCGCTTCCGGGATCGCTGGGCGGCGAAGCTCCCGCGCGATCCCTATTATGGCGAATGGTTCGAAGCCCTGCCGCCGACCTTCGAACTCGATCCCGCGCGCTTCTGAGCCTTCGCCGCACGCGAAGGCTGAATCGGAAAATCTCGAATTGCGAACCGGTCCAAGGTAGGAGCAGTGTCCCGGCTCATCATCGGGATGGCAGCGGTCGATGCCGGCAGGGACGTTCATGGGCGGGGAGGCGACGGTCGCGGTGACCGCGCTCTTGCTCGTGCTCTGCATGGGCCTGTGGGCGAGCGGCCTCGTCGCCGAGATCGTCACCGCGATGCTGTTCTTCGCCGGCGCGATGCTGTTCCGGCTGGCGCCCCCCGCGACCGTGTTCTCGGGGTTCGCCTCCTCGGCGTTCTGGCTGGTCCTGAGCGGCATGGTGGTGGGGCTCGCCATGACGCGGTCCGGCCTCGGCGACCGTCTGGCGCGAAGCCTCTCGGGCCATCTTTCGGCCTCCTACCCGGCTTTCATCGCCGGCATCGTCGCCCTGTCCTTCGCCGTCGCCTTCGTGATGCCGTCCAATCTCGGGCGCATCGCCCTTCTGGTCCCGGTCGTCCTCGCCCTCTGCGATGCCTTCGGCCTCGGTGCCGGCCGGGCCGGCCGCCACGGCGCCGTGCTGGCGGTGGGCCTCGCAACCCCCCTCCTCTCGGCCGCGATCCTGCCCGCCAACGTGCCGAATCTCGTGATGGCCGGCACCGCGGAGACGCAGTACGGGCTGCACATCGCCTACCTGCCCTATCTGCTGCTGCACGCACCGGTCCTGGCGCTGGCGAAGGGCGCCCTTCTCGTCCTGGCTATTCTCTGGCTGTTTCCGGATCGGCTCGACCCGGACTCGACCGGCACCGCCTCGGCGACGGAGCCCTTACCGCCTGAACCCCTGCGCCCCGAGGCCCGGCGCCTCGCCGTGATCCTGGCCGCCACCCTGGCCTTCTGGGTCACCGACAGCCTGCACCACATCGCCCCCGCCTGGGTCGGCCTCGTCGCGGCGATCCTGTGCCTGATGCCGCGCATCGGCGTTTTGCCGGCCGAGGCCTTCGGCGCGGTCAATCTGCGGACCTGCTTCTACGTCGCCGCGCTCCTCGGCCTCGTCGCCACCGTCAACGAGACCGGGCTCGGCGCCCGCCTCGGCCACGCCCTGCTCCACGTCGCGCCGCTGACGCCCGACGCCCCGGCCGCGAATTTCGCGATCCTGACCGGGCTGGCCTCAATCCTGGCCATCGCGGTCACGGCCAACGGCGCGCCCGCGCTCTACACCGCGCTCGCCGGCGAGATGGCCCGGGCCGGCGGCCTCGACCTGATGGCCGTGGTGATGATCCAGGTCGTGGGCTACTCGACCCTGTTCCTGCCGTATCAGGCGCCGCCCATCGTCCTCGCGATCGAGCTCGGAACGGTGCCGCTGCGGGCCGCGACGAAGCTGACCCTGGCCATGGGCTTCGCCTCGCTCGTCGTCGTCGCACCCCTGGATTATCTCTGGTGGCGTGCGCTCGGGTGGCTGCCATGAGGGTCCGATGGACGAATGACGAATCGGCGGCTGTGTCGCATGTGCACTGCAGCAAGCCGGGGTTGCGCATTGGCGGGTGCCCGCTAGCACTTTAGAGACAGTCCAAATTTTTCTTGTGGCCCATCTGAAAAAAGGATGGCGTCGCCCAGTCGAGGACCTTCCGCACGATGGCTCCCACCGTCCGTCCCACGGTCGCCCAACCGCTCTCGCCCCATCTCCAGATCTACCGCTGGACCTGGACCATGGCGATGTCGGTGTTCCATCGCATCACCGGCACCGCCCTCTATGGCGGCTCGGCCCTGGTGGCGATCTGGCTGGTGGCCCTCGCCTCGGGTCCGAGCGCCTACGGCACCGTGGCCTGGTTCTTCGGCTCGATCGTCGGGCGCCTCGTGCTGTTCGTCTACACCTGGATCCTGATGCACCACATGCTCGGGGGCCTGCGCCACTTCATCTGGGATTTCGGCCACGGCCTCGACCGGGAGCGCCGCATGTGGCTCGCTCGCGGCACGCTCATCGGCTCCGTGATCCTGACTGTCCTGATCTGGGCGCTCGCCCTCGTGCTGCGCTGAGGAGCCGTCCCGATGGTCGATAACCGCCAGAACACCAACGTCACCATGCGTACGCCGCGCGCCCGCGTGAAGGGCCTCGGCGCCTCCGGCCACGGCGCCGGCCATTGGTGGCTGCAGCGGCTCACCGCCGCCTCCAACGCTCCCCTGATGATCGCGTTCGTGGTCATCGTCGCGCTGATGGCCAATCGCTCCTACCCCGAGGCGATCGCCCTGATGTCGCACCCGGCGGTTGCGCTCATCCTGATCCTCGCCGTGATCTCGGTCACGCTCCACATGAGGATCGGCATGCAGGTCGTCATCGAGGATTACGTCCACCACAAGGGACTGAAGCTCACGGCCTTCTTCGCCAACAATTTCTACGCGGTCATCGTCGCCGTGGCCTGCCTGTACGCGATCCTCCGCGTCAGCCTCGGCAAGCTCGTCTAGCCCGGCACGCTCGTCTGACCCGCATCCCGAACCCGAAGGATCTGCCCATGGCCACCAACGGAACCGCCAGCGACGGCAACGGCGCCCCCGCCTACACCATCAACGACCACACCTTCGACGTGGTGGTGGTCGGCGCCGGCGGCGCGGGCCTGCGCGCCACCGTGGGCTGCTCCCAGGCTGGCCTGCGCACCGCCTGCATCTCCAAGGTGTTTCCGACCCGGTCGCACACCGTTGCGGCCCAGGGCGGCATCTCGGCCTCCCTCGGCAACATGGGACCGGACGACTGGCGCTGGCACATGTACGACACCGTGAAGGGGTCGGACTGGCTCGGTGACCAGGACGCGATCGAGTACCTCGTGCGCAACGCCCCGGCGGCGGTCTACGAACTGGAGCATTGGGGCGTGCCCTTCTCCAGAACCGAAGAGGGCAAGATCTATCAGCGCCCGTTCGGCGGCATGACCACGGATTACGGCAAGGGCACCGCCCAGCGCACCTGCGCGGCGGCCGACCGCACCGGCCACGCCATGCTGCACACCCTCTACGGGCAGGCGGTGAAGAACCACACCAACTTCTTCATCGAGTACTTCGCCCTCGATCTCATCATGGACGAGGAGGGCCGCTGCCTCGGCGTCATCGCCATCGACCAGGCCAGCGGCGAGATCCACCGTTTCCGCGCCCAGCAGACCATCCTGGCCACCGGCGGCTACGGCCGCTCGTACTTCTCGGCCACCTCCGCCCATACCTGCACCGGCGACGGCAACGCCATGGTGCTGCGCGCCGGCCTGCCGCTGCAGGACATGGAATTCGTGCAGTTCCACCCCACCGGCATCTACGGCGCCGGCTGCCTGATCACCGAGGGCGCCCGCGGCGAGGGCGGCTACCTGACCAATTCCGAGGGCGAGCGCTTTATGGAGCGCTACGCTCCCTCGGCCAAGGACCTCGCCTCCCGCGATGTGGTCTCGCGCTCGATGACCATGGAGATCCGGGCCGGGCGCGGCGTCGGCAAGTCCAACGACCACATCTACCTGCACCTCGACCATCTCGACCCGGCCATCCTGCACCAGCGCCTGCCGGGCATCTCCGAATCGGCCAAGATCTTCGCGGGCGTCGACGTAACCAAGGAGCCGATCCCGGTGCTGCCGACGGTGCACTACAACATGGGCGGCATCCCGACGAACTATCACGGCGAGGTGCTGACCCTGAAGAACGGCAACCCCGATACGGTGGTGCCGGGCCTGATGGCGCTGGGCGAGGCGGCCTGCGTCTCGGTGCACGGCGCCAACCGCCTCGGCTCGAACTCGCTGATCGACCTCGTGGTGTTCGGCCGGGCCGCCGGGCTGCGCTGCGCCGAGATCGTCGAGCCGGGCGCCCGCCAGATGGACCTGCCGAAGGACTCCGCCGACAAGGCGCTCGCCCGCCTCGACCGCTTCCGCTACGCCAACGGTGGCACCCCGACCGCGCAGCTGCGTGCCGAGATGCAGAAGACCATGCAGAACAACTGCGCGGTGTTCCGCACCGGCGAGGTTCTGGAGGAGGGCAAGACCCTCATCCACAAGGTCGCCGCCGGCATTCCGGACATCCACGTCAACGACCGCTCGCTGATCTGGAACACCGACCTCCTCGAGACCCTGGAATTCGACAACCTGATCGGTCAGGCCGTCGTCACCATGGAATCTGCGGCCAACCGCAAGGAGAGCCGCGGCGCCCATGCCCGCGAGGACTTCCCGGACCGCGACGACAAGGAATGGATGAAGCACACGCTCGCCTGGATGGACGACACGTCGAAGCAGGTCAGCATCGATTACCGCCCGGTCCACACCTACACGATGTCGAACGAGATCCAGTACATCGAGCCGAAGGCACGGGTGTATTGAGCTGATGGCGTCACGATCTGCTTCAATAGGTCATAACAGCCGAGGGGGTGGGCGGGTGTACGCTATCGTCTTCGATTTCGACACAGAGACCCTGCGGCAGCTCTATCCAAATCCATCCTGGAACAACCCTTACGCCGATGTCCGAAACTATCTGACGTCTCGCGGCTTCGAGTGGAAGCAAGGAAGCGCGTATTTCGGCGATGAAACCGTCGATGCTGTTCGTTGTGTGCGCGTGATCCAAAAACTTTCCCGCCGTTATGCTTGGTTCAAACCATCCGTTCGCGACATCCGGATGCTCCGAATCGAAGAAAATAACGATCTGATGATTGCCCTCGATGATGAGGACGACGACTAATCATGGCTGAATTCACCCTTCCCAAGAACTCCAAGGTCACCGAGGGCAAGACCTGGCCTCGGCCCGCGGGGGCCAACAACCTTCAGGAATTCCGGATCTATCGCTGGAATCCCGACGACGGGAAGAACCCGCGCGTCGACGTCTACCAGGTCGACCGGGACGATTGCGGGCCGATGGTGCTCGACGCCCTGTTGTGGATCAAGAGCAAGGTCGACTCGACCCTGGTGTTCCGCCGCTCCTGTCGCGAGGGCATCTGCGGCTCCTGCGCCATGAACATCGAGGGCCAGAACGCGCTGGCCTGCACCATGGGCATCGACGAGTGCCAGGAGCACGCCAAGGGCAAGAAGACCGGCGCGGTGCGGATCTACCCGCTGCCGCACATGCCGGTGCTGAAGGACCTCGTTCCGGACCTGACCAACTTCTTCGCTCAGCACGCCTCGATCGAGCCCTGGCTCCAGACCGAGACGCCCGCGCCCGAGGGCGAGTGGAAGCAGACCCCCGAGGACCGGGCCCAGCTCGACGGCCTGTACGAGTGCATCCTCTGCGCCTGCTGCACCACCTCGTGCCCGAGCTACTGGTGGAACGGTGATCGCTTCCTTGGCCCGGCCGCCCTGCTCCAAGCCTATCGCTGGTTGATCGACAGCCGCGACGAGAGCACCGGCGAGCGCCTCGACGCCCTGCACGATCCGTTCCGGCTCTATCGCTGCCACACGATCATGAACTGCGCCAACGCCTGCCCGAAGAGCCTGAACCCGGCCAAGGCCATCGCGGAGATCAAGAAGATGATGATCGCCCGAGAGGTGTAGCTTTTCCCCCTCCTCGTAAGACCCACTGAAAAGGGCGCGCGGTTCTGAACCGCGCGCCCTTTTTGATTGTCCATTGCCCGATGTTCGTAGCCTGCCCTGAGGCCGCGCAGCGGCCTCAGGGTGGCGGCGTCCTACTCGGCGGGTGCGTGGTGCGGCACGTGCACGGCACCGGGCTCGGCCTCCGACCGGATGCCCTCGGTGGCGTCCTTGCGCCGGAAGATCCGCATCACCACCACGAAGAACACCGGCACGAACAGCACGGCCAGCACGGTGGCCGAGACCATGCCGCCGAGCACGCCGGTGCCGATCGCCTGCTGGCTCTTCGAGGCCGCGCCGGTGGCGATCGCCAGCGGCACCACGCCGAAGATGAAGGCCAGCGAGGTCATCACGATCGGCCGGAAGCGCAGCGTCGCCGCCTCGATGGTCGCGTCCACCAGGGAGGTCCCGGGCTTCCACAGGTCCTTGGCGAATTCCACGATCAGGATCGCGTTCTTGGCCGAGAGACCGATGATCGTGATGATGCCGATCTTGAAGTAGACGTCGTTGGGCAGACCGCGCAGGTAGACCGCCGCCACCGAGCCGATCACCCCGAGCGGGATCACGAGCAGCACCGAGAACGGGATCGACCAGCTCTCGTAGAGCGCGGCGAGGCACAGGAACACGATCAGGATCGACAGCCCGAGCAGCAGCGAGGCCTGCGAGCCCGCCTGCTTCTCCTGCAGCGACTGACCGGTCCAGGCGTAGCCGAAGCCTTTCGGCAGCTGCTCCATCAGCCGCTCCATCTCGTTGAGCGCGTCGCCCGAGGTGTAGCCCGGGGCCGGCTCGCCGGTGATGCGGACCGACTGGTAGCCGTTGAAGCCGATGATCTGGGCCGGGCCGACGCCCCATTTCAGGTCGGCGAAGGAGGACATCGGCACCATGGTGCCGGAGGCGTTCTTCACCCCGTAATTCAGGATGTCGGCCGCCTTCAGGCGCTGCGCGTCTTCCGCCTGGACGATGACGCGCTGCATCTTGCCCCGATTGGGGAAGTCGTTGGTGTAGACCGAGCCGAGATTGACCTGGATGGTGTTGTTGATCTCCTCGAAATCGACCCCGAGGGCGGCCGCCTTCTCGCGGTCGATGACGAGTTCCGCCTGCGGCGCCGGGGGCAGGCCCTCGACATAGACCTTCTGCAGGACGGGGCTCTTGCGGGCGAGCGACAGCAACTGCTCCTGGGCCGCCATCAGGGCCGAGTAGCCCTTCTGCGCGCGGTCCTGGAGTCGGAAGCTGAAGCCGGAGGCGTTGCCAAGATTGTCGATCGGCGGCGGCTCGAGGGCCTGGATCACCGCGTCCTTGTAGGATGCCAGCGCCTTGTTGGTGCCCTCGATCAGCTTGGCGGCCGAGTTGTCGGCATCGCGCTCGCCCCAGGGCTTCAGGGTGACGAAGGCCTGTGAGGTGACCTGTCCCTGGCCCGAGAACGAGAAGCCGTTGACGACGGTCACGGTGGCGACGCCCGGCTGCGCCAGGAGATGTTCCTCGACCTTCTTCACCGCCGCCTCGGTGCGGTTGAAGGAGGAGCCGGGCGGGGTCTGGATGTCGACGGTGAAGAAGCCCTGGTCCTCCACCGGCAGGAAGCCCTCCGGCAGGCGCAGGAAGGCGTAGCCGAGGCCGATGACCAGGGCGAGGTAGACCAGCATGACCCGGCCGGAGCGCTTGATCAGGCCGGCGACGCCGCGGCCGTAGCGGGCGGTCTCGCGGTCCACCACCCGGTTGAACCAGCCGAAGATGCCGCCCTTGGAATGGCCGTGGCCCTTCTCGATCGGCTTCAGCAGGGTGGCGCACAGGGCCGGGGTCAGCGACAGGGCCAGCAGCGCCGAGAAGGCGATCGACGTCACCATCGCGATGGAGAACTGGCGGTAGATGATGCCGACCGAGCCGGGGAAGAACGCCATCGGGATGAACACCGCGATCAGCACCAGCGTGATGCCGATGATGGCGCCGGTGATCTGGGTCATCGCCTTGCGGGTGGCCTCCTTCGGGGAGAGGCCCTCCTCGTTCATGATGCGCTCGACGTTCTCGACCACCACGATGGCGTCGTCGACGAGGATGCCGATGGCCAGCACCATGCCGAACATGGTGAGCACGTTCACCGAGAAGCCGGCGAGCAGCATCACCGTGCAGGTGCCCATCAGGGCGATCGGGACCACGATGGTGGGGATGAGCGTGTAGCGGATGTTCTGGAGGAAGACGAACATCACGATGAAGACCAGCACCACCGCCTCGACCAGGGTGTGCAGAACCTTCTCGATGGAGGCCTCGACCGCCGGGGTGATGTCGTAGGGGATGTCCCACTTCACGTTCGACGGGAAGAACTGCGACAGCTCCTCCATCTTGGCGCGGATGGCCGAGGCGGTCTGGAGGGCGTTGCCGTCGGGGGCCAGGGTCACCGAGATGCCGGCGGCCTCGCCGCCGTCGAGGCGGGTGGTGAACTTGTAGTCCTCGCCGCCGAGCTCGATCCGGGCGACGTCGCGCAGGCGCACGTTGGAGCCGTCGGAATTGGCGCGCAGCACGATGGCGCCGAACTCCTCCGGCGCGGTCATCTGGCCCTTCACGATGATGGGGAAGTTGACCGGGTTGCTCTGCGGGCTGGGCATCGCGCCGACGGCGCCGGACGCGATCTGGACGTTCTGGTTGGAGATCGCCTTCGACACGTCGGAGGCGTTGAGCGACAGGCCGCGCAGCTTGTCGGAATCGATCCAGATGCGCAGGCTGCGCTCGGTGGAATACAGCGTCGCGCGCCCGACGCCCGGGATGCGGCGGATCTCGTTGATGACGTTGCGGATCAGGAAGTCGCCGAGGGCGATCTCGTCCATCGATTTGTCGGGCGAGACCAGGGTGATGATCTGCAGGGTCGCGGCGGAGGCCTCCTCCACCAGGGTGCCCTGCTGGCGCACCTCCGCCGGCAGGCGGGCCTCGACGCGCTTGAGGCGGTTCTGCACCTCGACGCCCGCGAGGCTCGAATCGGTGCCGGGCTGGAATTGCGCGGTGATTTCGACCACGCCGAAGGCATCGCTGGCCGATTCGAAGCTGAGGATGTTGGCGGCACCGTTCAGCTCATCCTCGATGAGCCGGGTGGTGCCGGTGTAGAGGTTCTCCACCGACGCGCCCGGATAGGCGGTCGAGAGCGCGATGGAGGGCGGCGCGATCACGGGATACTGCGCCACCGGCAATTGCGGGATCGTGAGCAGGCCGCCCAGGATGATGAAGAGGGCGACGACCCAGGCGAAGACCGGCCGGTCGATGAAGAAGCGAGCCATGGTTCAGCGCACCTGCGACACGGGCTTGGGGGCAGCCGTATTGGGTGCCGCCGTCTGGGGCGACGCGGGCTTGGGCGACGCGGGCATGGGCGACGCGGGCTTGGGCGCGCCCGGCACCTCGGCGGCCTCGGGCTCCGGAACTTCGGTGTCGCGGGGCTTCGGCTCGGCGTCGGCGGTGGCGACCCGCAGCTCGACGGTCTTCACCTGCTGGCCGGCGGTGATCTTCTGCACGCCCTCGACGACCACGCGGTCGCCGGCCTTCAGGCCGGAGCGGATGACCCACTGGTTGTCGACCACCGGGCCGACCTCCACCGGCTGAAGCATGACCTTGCTGTCGTCGCGCACCACCCAGACCTCGGCCTTGCCGTCGTTGGTCCGCTGGATCGCCTGCTGCGGCACCGCGAGCGCATCGGTGTCGATGCCCTGCTTGATGCGGGCACGCACGTACATGCCGGGGAAGAGCTCGTCGTGCGGGTTCGGGAACAGCACGCGCAGGGTCACCTGCCCGGTGCTCGGATCGGCGGTGACATCGGAGAACAGCAGCTTGCCGGCCGAGCCGTAGAGCGTCCCGTCATCCATGATGAGGTGGACGTTGGCGGTGTCGGCCGAGAGGCGCGAGAGTTCGCCGCTGGCGAGATCCCGGCGCAGCTTGTTCAGCTCGCCGACCGACTGGGTGATGTCGACGTAGATCGGGTCGAGCTGCTGGATGGTGGCGAGGTTGGCGGCGCCGCCCTGCTCCACCAGGGTGCCCTCGGTGAGCAGCGCGCGGCCGATGCGGCCGGAGATCGGGGCGCGGACATCGGTGTAGCCGAGATTGAGCTTGGCCCGGTCGCGCGTCGCCTTGGCGCCCGCGACCTCGGCCTGGGCCTGCTTCAGGCCCGCATAGGCGGCGTCGTACTGCGCCTGACTCGCGGTCTGGCGCGAGAGCAGCTGCTCCAGGCGGTCGGCCTGCTGTCCGGCGAGGACCTGCGCGGCCTCGGTCCGGGCCAAGGCGGCCTCGGCGCTCTGCAGCTCGACCTCGAACGGGGCCGGGTCGATCTTGTAGAGAACGTCGCCTTCCTTGACCAAGCTGCCCTGCTCGAAGGTGCGCTTCACCACGAGGCCGGAGACGCGCGAGCGCACCTCGGCGATGCGCAGCGGCGCGACGCGGCCCGGCAGGTCGCGCACGTAGGGGATCGGCTGTTCGCGGACGGTGACGATGCTGACTTCGGGCACCGGTCCGGGGACCGGGGCCGCCGCCTGCTGTTTCTGATTGCAGGCCGATAGGGCGACCAGGACGATGCCCGCGGCGAGCGCGGTCGGCCGGGCCCCGAACAGGCGGTGGTTGAAAGACGTCACGATCGCGTCGCTCCTGCGCAATTCCGGCGGATGGCCCGCAGACACGGGCCGGCATCGCCGCGTTCAAGGTCCGGGCCCCCTGATCGCCGCGCGCGGCTGGGGCCATGGCAAGCGCCGGGCCATTCTGCATGGCCGGACGTGGGGTGGTGGCGGTCACAGGTGCGGCGGCTTGGCCCGTGCCCAGGGGGCGCGGATCGGCCGGACCCGGTCCGAATCGTCCGATGACGAGGCTGGGATGGCGCACAATCTGGGCGTTCCGACGACGCAGGTTGTATTCGACACGAAAAAGTCAGGTCGAATCCCGCGTCCGCCGGAAAGCGGCAGACGGTTCAGGCCGGAAGGGCGAGCCTGGGGGGCCGATCGGGGGGCGCGACCGCCCGTGTGGCGGGCGCCGGCAGGACGCGCGGCAGGACGAGGCGATCCGTCCGGTGCTCGGTCGCCTGCGGGATGCGCAGGGCCGCGACGTTGCCGTAGCTGTCGTCGAGGTCGATCATCGCGGCCGAGATGCGCAGGTTCGTGTCCCGATTCGGCGGCAGCGTCGAAGCGGCCATCACGGCCTGACGCTCGAAACCGCGCGGGACCTCGCCCGCCATCCGCAGGAGCGGCAGCACGGCGCAGACCAGAAGCAGCATCGCGAGGAGACCCGACGCGAGCACGCCGAGAGCCCGCAGGACCGGGCGCGCCAGGATCGGCGAAGCCCGAAGACGCCCGGGCGAAGCCGGGACGCGCTCGGGCGAAGCCGGGTCGGCGGCGCGCGCGGTATGGAAATCTGCGGAACTCACGGTTCCGAGTCTGGGGTCAAAGGGCCTTGGCCGCAAGTTCCTGCGGCATTGTGTCAGGGCGGACGGGCGGATCGGAGAGCCCGAGTCGCGGGCGTTGCCGGGATCACACAGGGGCGGCGCCTTCGATCCTGGCTCGGTTGACCGCCCTCTCCCATCCCGCCAAGGCTCTCGCCCTCGACCACATGCCTTCCGGACACGCCGGGCGCTCGCGCCTGCGCTCCCCCGGTTATCGGCTGGAGGACAGACCATGCAGACGCGCCGCGCTCTCGCCGCATCCGCCCTGGCGGCGGCCCTGACCCTTGCGACCGGACCGGCCTTCGCCGGCAACCCGTTCGACAGCGGGCCGATCGCCGACTTCATGAACATCTTCAAGGAGCAGGCGATCCCGCGCGAGACCGTCGCCTGGAAGGGCGCCGAGAAGCCCGGCACCATCGTGGTCTCCACGAGTCAGCGCCGGCTCTTCTACGTGCTCGGCGGCGGCCAGGCCGTGCGCTACGGCGTCGGCGTCGGCCGCCAGGGCTTCTCGTGGTCCGGCGAGAAGACGGTGACGATGAAGAAGGAATGGCCGGATTGGCGCCCGCCGGCGCAGATGCTGGCGCGCCGGCCCGACCTGCCGCGCTTCATGGCCGGCGGCCAGGACAACCCGCTCGGCGCCCGCGCCCTCTATCTCGGCTCCTCGCTCTACCGCATCCACGGCTCGAACGAGCCCGAGACCATGGGCGCCGCCGTCTCGTCCGGCTGCATCCGCATGACCAACAAGGACATCGTCGACCTCTACGATCGCGCCAAGGTCGGCACCAAGGTCGTCGTCCGCAACTGAGGACGGCCACCACCCCGGCGAGACCGCCGCCGGCCGGCCTCGCTGGACCTGAGACGTGAGGACGGGATGATCTTCGGAGTCGATATCGGCCTGATCGCGGGTCTGTTCGCGGTCGCGCTGGCGGCCGGCTGCGTCGACGCAATCGCGGGCGGCGGCGGCCTCCTGACCCTGCCGGCTCTGCTGCTCGCCGGTCTCGATCCCGTCTCCGCCATCGCGACCAACAAGCTCCAGGGCAGCGCCGGCGCGGTCTCCTCCACCCTCGCCTTCGCCCGCCGCCGCCTGATCCACTGGCCGGACGCCTGGAAAATCGCGGTGAGCGCCGGCTGCGCCTCCATCGCGGGCGCGCTCTGCGTCAGCCTGCTGCCGCGGCCGGTTCTCGACGCGGCCGTGCCCATCCTTCTGGTGGCGATCGCGATCTATTTCGCCACCGCCAAGCGCATGAGTAACGAGGACGCCACCGCCCGCATCACGCCGAACTGGTTCGCCCTGACCTGGGCGCCGGCGGTCGGCTTCTATGACGGCGTGTTCGGTCCCGGTGCCGGGGCCTTCTACATGATCGGCTTCGTCACCCTGCTGGGCCTCGGCGTGGTGAAGGGCACCGCCCACACCAAGCTCGCCAACGCGGCGAGCAACCTCGGCAGCCTCGCCCTGTTCGCGCTCGGCGGCCACGTGGTCTGGGCCATCGGCCTGGTGATGGCGGTGGGCGCCTTCGTCGGCGCGCAGATCGGCTCGCGCCTGGCGATCCGCATGGGCGCCCGCCTGATCCGTCCCCTCCTCGTCACCATCGCGTGCCTGATGGCTCTGCGCCTCCTGTCCGATCCGGCCAATCCGCTGCGCCGCGCCGTGGCCGGATGGTTCGGGGGGTGATCGCCGAACGCGGTCGCCCGTAAAGCCGAGGGCTTCGCGAGCGTCGCTGCACGTCGGTGTCTCGGCGGGATGGCGTCACGCTTTCCGCGTCGCCAGGACATGCGCCACGATCGCATTGGCGTGTCCATGGCCCATGCCATGCTGGGTCTTCAGCATCGCGACGAGTTCCATGTGCTTGGCCGGAAGCCTGTCGAGAACGATCTGCTGCCAGACGGCGATGGGCCGGCCATAGGTCTTCTCGATCGACGGGAAATAGGAGGCCGGACCTTTGGTCGTCTCGGTTGCCACGGCGCGTCGTCCTTCGCGTGCAGGCGGATGACTTCAATGTGAACAAGCCAACCTGAACACATCCTGCCGCCTTCGCAACCATGGCACGGAGCCGGTCGGGTCACGGGCGGCCGGGCCGAAGGTAGCGAGCGACGCGCTGGCCGGTGAAGCTGGCGACCCAGACCTCACCGCCGACCCCGAGGGCTCCGGTCGCGCCGCCGAAGCGGGAATCCCCGCCGCGCACGACGACACGGGTCGCCAGGGTTTCGGGATCGACCTCCATCACCGTGAAGGCCATCGGGCAGGGCCGTCCGGCGGCCTCGCAGCCGAACACCGCGCGCGGCGTCGCGTTCTGGCCTGCCAGCAGCAGGCGTCCATCCGATCCCCAGCGCAGGTTGTCCGGAAGGAAGTCGAGGTCGACAGCGGTGATGCCGCCCTCCCCCATCAGCGGGAAGCGCCAGAGCCGACGCGTCGCCCATTCGGACACGATCACGAAGCGGCCATCGCGGGTGAGTTCGATCCCGTTGGCACCGGAGAGCGGGCGTGGGGCGATCGAAGCCCATCCGCCCTCGGGCGACCAGTGCCAGACCCCGCCGGTGGGCGTGCCGGCCTCGAATTTCGCCAGGAAGTCCGGATCGCCGGGATCGAACATGCTGGTCACGACGAAGCCGCCCTCCGGGGTCGGCGCGATGCCGTTGCCCCAGGTGCCCGGCGGCATCGCCACCCGGCGCACGGCCCGTCCGCGCGGGCCGGAGGGCGTCACTGCGAGATCGAAGATGTCGACCGCTTCGCCCGCGCCGTGATCGACGACGTAGAGTTCGAACGCGCCCGGGCCGGTGGCCCGGGTGTTGATGCCGTGGGGTGAGAACGTGCCGGCGACGGGGGCGCCCGTCAGCATGTCCGCCGAGGGAAACAGGGCGAAAGGCGGGCGGTCCGGATGCTCCGCATCCACGACGGAGAGGCGGCCGCCGCCGCCCCGGGGCGACGGCATGCTGCTGACGACGATCCAGGCGGTTCCGTCGAGGCGCACGAGATCCTCGGGATGGGGAACGTTCTCCACGAAGGCGTAGGGGGGCGTCGCGTGGTCCATGGCTGTTTCCGGTCGGGATGCGGGCGCTCAGGGTCCATCGCCGCAACTTTGGAAACAATGGCTCGCCCGGGACTGGCACTGCGGACGGATACGCTATGATCCCACACATGGACCGCCTCGCCGCCCTTACCGCCTTCGTCCGCACCGCCGATGCCCGCAGCTTCGCAGCCGCCGCCCGCACCCTCGGGCTGTCCCCGTCGGCCATCGGCAAGAGCGTCGCCAAGCTGGAAGCCGAATTGGGCGTCCGCCTGCTCCAGCGCACCACCCGGAGCGTCAGCCTCACGGCGGAAGGCGCCCTGTTCCTCGAACCGTGCCGCAGGGCGCTCGACGCCTTGGCCGAGGCGGATCTCGCCGTCAGCGCGGTGGCGTCGTCCCCACGCGGACGGCTGCGACTGAGCCTGCCGACGATCGGGTATCGCTTCCTGGTGCCGCTGTTGCCGGGCTTCGCCCGACTCTATCCCGACATCCGGCTCGATCTCGATTTCAGCGATCGGATGGTGGATCTGGTCGAGAAAGGCTTCGATGCCGCGATCCGCAGCGGCGTGCCGGCGGATTCGCGCATGGTCGCGCGCCGGATCGGCGGTTTCCGGATGGTGCTGTGCGCGGCGCCGTCCTACCTCGCGCGGGCCGGAACCCCCCGTGCCGTCGACGATCTGAGCGCCCATGCCTGCCTGCGCTTCCGGCAGGCATCGGCGGCGAACCCGCAGCCCTGGGTCCTGCGCGGCATGGCCGCGACGGCCGCCGACGCCTTTCCGACCCCCCTCGTCGCCAGCAACATGGAGGCCCTGCGCGCCGCCGCCATCGCGGGTCTGGGGATCGCCGCGATGCCGCGCTTCCTGGCCGCCGAGGCGCTGTCACAGGACGCGCTGACGGAAGTCCTTCCGGAGGCTCTGGCCGAGGGCGGCGATTTCTGGCTCGTCTGGCCCTCGAACCGCCACCTGTCGCCGAAGCTCCGCGTCTTCGTCGACTTTCTGGTCGCGAATTTCGACGCGGATCAGCGCGGCATGAAGGCCCAGTAATCCAGGTCGAGGATGACCGACGGGTCGTAGCCGTCGCCGGTCTTGTCGGGGTGGTTGCCGCAAGGCTGATTCTTGGTGGCGACGGTGCGCAGGCGCAGGGCGCCGATGTCGGTGCGGCCGGGCAGGTCGGCGGTCTCCAGCACCTCGCTCCAGGCATAGACGGTGTCGCCGGCAAACAGAGGGGCCACGTGGCGCCCGGCATTGATGCCCGCCAGCGCGAAGGCGTTGCCCAAACCGTTGAAGCTGAGGGCGCGCGCGAGCGAGATCACGACGCCGCCGTAGATCAGGCGCCGACCGAAACGGGTGTCCTTGGCCGCGTAGCCGTCAAAATGCACCTTGGCGGTGTTCTGGTACAGGCGTGTGGCGATCTGGTGCTCGGCCTCCTCCACGGTCATGCCGTCGACGTGGTCGATCTTCTCGCCCACCACGTAGTCGCCGAAGCGGTGCGGCGAGCCGGCGAGTTCGACGTCGTAGGCGCCCGGATTCAGGGGCGGCAGGGCGCTGGCGAGGTCGGCCGGGTCCACCACCTTGGCGAAGGTCGGCACGTGCTCCTGCGCGATCGTCGCCTCGGGGTCGCGCTTCTTCACCAGCACCCAGCGGCAATAGCTCAGCACGGTCTCGCCCTGGGCGTCCGAGCCGGTGGAGCGCACGTAGACCACGCCGGTCTGGCGATTCGAGCTCTCCTTGAGGCCGATGACTTCCGACACGGTCGAGAGGGTCTCGCCCGGATAGACCGGCCGGCGGAAGCCGCCCTCGGCGTAGCCGAGATTGGCCAGCGCGTTGAGGGAGATGTCCGGCACGGTCTTGCCGAAGACCACGTGGAAGGTGAGGAGGTCGTCGAGCGGGCTCTGCGGATAGCCGATGGCGCGCGCGAAGGCGTCCGAGGATTGCACGGCGAAGCGGGGGCCGTAGAGCGCGGTGTAGAGCGCGACGTCGCCGAGGGTCACCGTGCGCGGGGTGGCATGGCGGATGGTTTCGCCGAGGCGGTAATCCTCGAAGAAGCGGCCGGGATTGGTCTTCATGATTCGGGCGTCCCTCGAACGGCGCGGCGGCTCGCGTTTCTTGTTGTGTCAGGCTGGGCGGCGAGCCGGGACCGGCTCGCCGCCACGGTGCCGGGTCAGCCCGGATAGACGACGGTCTGGGTCGGCACGAACTCGTGCAGCAGGCGGCTCGCGAACAGCAGCAGCAGCACCAGCACGATCGGCGAGAGGTCGACGCCGCCGAGGTTCGGGAGAATGTTGCGGATCGGGCGCAGCACCGGCTCGGTGAGGCGGTAGAGCACCTCACCGATCTGCGACACGATCGGATTGCGCACGTTCACCACGTTGAACGCGACGAGCCAGCTCAGGACCGCGCTGGCGATGAGGACGTAGATGTAGAGCTGCACGACGGTGTCGAAGAGCCAGATGAAGGCGTTCATGCGCGGAAACGATGTCCTCGTGGCCCGCGCTCGCGGGACGCATCACGCGCACGCAAAGCTGCAGGATTTCTGGAATTGACAGGTCGACGTGGGCAAGCCTAAAAGGCCGCCACCCCGGAACGGGGCTGTAGCTCAGATGGGAGAGCGCCGCAATCGCACTGCGGAGGTCAGCGGTTCGATCCCGCTCAGCTCCACCAGGTTACCCCCAGGCGCGGGGGCTGCCGGTGGTTTTTTCCAACACCCTGCTCGCGAGACATCGCGACGGCCGATCCGGTCCGGTCAGTCGTGCTTGAGCGGATCGTGGCCCCAGTTCATCAGCGACAGGCGCCAGGGCGAGTCCTTCACCGCGCTCTTGTCCTCCGGGCCGCCCTGCTTCAGGTGGCGGTGGACGTAGCCGAAGACCTTCGCCATGTGGGCGTAATCGTCGTCGCTGAGATCGGCTTTCTTGGTCCTCAGCAGCGCGACGATGCGCCGGCCCTCGCGATGGCCCGTGGCCTCGCCGCCGCCCGTCTTCTGTCCGACGGACTGGCTCTCGTCCGTCTCCAGGTAGGCTTCCAGCTTGGCCGGGGTCATGTTCACGGCTTCGTGGAAGGCCGCGTAGGTTTCAGCGTGGTCGTCGGCCTTGGCCATGGTGTCGTCTCCCGAAAAGTCGGGCGAGAAACCGGGGCGAAACCCCGCGGGTTCCGCGCCCGCGACGGCGCGACCCGCACGCCTGGCCTCAGGCGATCAGCCAGGCCACCGCCATCACGCCGGCGAGGAAGATCCCGTACGTCGCCAGGACGGCGACGATCTCACGGTGCTGGATGACGAGGTTTTCAGAGGCGGACAGCATGGCGGTATGGCCGGGTGTGGAACGAACCCACTCATGTCACGGCCGCCCTGAAAATTCGATGATCCCGACTACGGTGCCGGCGAGGAAATTGCCGATGTCTCCCGGCCGCCACAGCCGGGTCCGGCGACCTCCGTCGAGCCTCAGGCGGGAACGCCGGAGGGCTGGTCGAACAGGAAGCCGTCGATCGCCGGAATGGTGACGGCGAGGCCGGCCCCGGCGCCGTAGCTCGCCTTGGTGAGGCGCCACGGCGAATCGGTCCGCGCCCGGATGGCCTCGGAGGGACGCAGGCGGCGCGCCGTGCCGTCGGTCGCGATCTCCTCGATCGTTACGAAGCCGTAGACCTGGAGCCGGGCCGCGATGAGCTTCGTCTCTCGGTCGCCGGCCGCCACCGGGAGGCTGCCGGTGGCGTAGACCGAATCCATCAGTGCGCGCTGCTCGCTGCGGCGGGCCGCCAGACCACCCCGGGGTGCGGCCGCTTCCGTGTGCTGGGTGCGAAGGGCGCGTCGGAAGGGAACCACATTGTCCATCGTCGCCGGAACGCTGCCCATACGCCACTGTCCTCACGCTGTGCCCGAAGGCCGGGGAACGCCCCCTGATGATCCCTTGATTTCGATGGTTCCGCTTAATGGGCCGCTAACGCTGCCGGACGGCGGCGTCCCGTTTCCGGGCCATCGCGTTCCAGAGGCCCCGCGCGATGCGGCGATCGTCCGCGCGCGGGATGGTTTACGGTCCCGCGGAATCGGGGCAGACACGGCGGAAGCGGTCAACGGCGGGCGTTTCCGCGCCCGGCGGCGGCCCTGCCGAAGGACGCGTCATGGCATCCATCTTCGAGGCCCACAGCTTCGCGATCGTCGCGCATGCGGGACAGATCGATAAGGGCGGGCAGCCCTATATCCGGCACCTGGAGCGCGTCGCCAACGCCTCCGTGGCACGGGCGGGCCATGCCAAGTCGGTGGATCGCCTCGCCCTCGATCCGATGCAGGTGATGCAGGCGGCGATCCTGCACGACGTCCTCGAGGACACCCCGACGACGCCGGTGGCCCTGCGCGCCGAAGGTTTCCCGGATGCGGTGATCGCGATGGTCGTGATGCTGACCAAGCCGCCGGAGCCGATGCCCTTGCCCTACGACGTACGCATCGCCGCGCTGATCGCCAAGGGCAACCTCGGCGCGATCCTGATCAAGATGTCCGACACCGAGGACAATCTCAGCCCGGACCGCACCCTCAAGGACGGCGAGGCGCGGCGCGCGGCCTATGCCGAGGCCTTCGGTCGCCTGAAGGCGGCCGCCGCGTCCCTCGGCTACACGGGTGCCTGACGGCCCGACGACAAACGGCCCCACAGCCGTTCAGGCTGCGGGGCCGAATGTCACGAGGCGGCCCGGTCGCGAACGACCGGGCCGGTTGATTCAGCGCTGAGCTGATCGCGCGCTTACTTGCCGCTCGGGGCCGCGCCGCTGCCGGTCTCGCCGTTGCCGCCGCCGGGCGCACCCACCGTCGCGGTGCTCGGGCCGCCCGAGGTTCCGGCCGGCGCCATCGTGGAGCCCGTGCTCGCCGGCGCGCCGGTGCGCTCCATCGACTTCTCGCTGTTGCTCTTCACGCTGCCCGGGTTGTTCATGTTGCCTTCCGCAGACCCGCCGCCGGCGGCGGTCTGGGCGAAGGCCGATCCCGTCAGGGCGAGGGCAAGGGAGCTGGCGATGGCAAAGGTCTTGATGGACATGCTGCGTTGTCTCCAAGTTCTTGGTACGTGGTGGAGTTCTTGGTATGTGGTGGACAAACGCGGCCGTGTCTCATTTGTTCATCCCGGCACGATGATTTTCACCGAGCGCGACAAACATTTAGCGTCATCTTAGTAAGGTGCCGTTTGACCGGCGGACTATTCAGCCTGGGCCGGTTCGCGTGCAATCCAGAGCTGTGACCATGGCCCGATGATCCGGTCTCGACGGGCCGTGGACGCGGCCGCGAGATCGTGCCCCGAGGGGGGCGGCTGGCGCCACCGGTCCGGCACCGGCGACGGGCGCGCGAGGCGGCTTGGACCGCCCCGCTCCTTGGGCTCCGCTCAGGTGTCGCTCTCGGCCCGGTCGGTGTTCTGCTCGGGCTCGTCGACGGTATAGCCTTCGAGCCAATCCGCGCTGTTCTGCGAGCCGGCCGGGTAGGGATTCGCGTCGTCGGGCTGCCCCGCCGCCTTGGCCGCCCGGCCTTCCTCCAGAACCTGCTTCGAAATCGCCGCCATGTGGTTCGCTCCCCTGTTGTCGTCCTGCGTCAGCTAGGGGGCCGAGCACGAGCGGGGACCGGCCGGACGGCAAAAACCCGCCGCGACGGTGCGTCGGGCGGGTTTGGAGGCTTGTTTGCGAGCGAGGGTGCCTGCGGCGGTCAGGCGAGCTTGGTGGTGAACCGCCCGGTGGTCTTGCTGCGGATCTCGTCCTCGGTGACCCCGTCGGCGAGTTCGACCAGCGTCATGCCGCCGTCGCCCTTCTTGTCGATCAGGAAGACGCCGAGATCGGTGATGACCATGTCGACCACGTGGGTGCCGGTGAGCGGCAGGTCGCAAGCCTCGAGCAGTTTCGGGCTCTCCGACCCGTCCTTGCCCTTGGCGGTGTGCTCCATCACCACCACGACCTTCTTGACGCCGGCCACGAGGTCCATGGCGCCGCCCATGCCCTTCACCATCTTGCCGGGGATCATCCAGTTGGCGAGGTCGCCGTTCTCGGCCACCTGCATGGCGCCGAGGATGGACAGGTTGATGTGCCCGCCCCGGATCATCCCGAAGGATTCGGCCGAGGAGAAGTAGCTGGTGGTCGGCAGCGCCGTGATGGTCTGCTTGCCGGCATTGATGAGGTCGGCATCCTCCTCGCCCTCGTACGGGAACGGCCCCATTCCGAGCATGCCGTTCTCGGATTGCAGCTGCACGGACATGCCGTCCGGGATGTAGTTCGACACGAGGGTCGGGATGCCGATGCCGAGGTTCACGTAGAAGCCGTCCTGCAGCTCCCTGGCGGCGCGCGCCGCCATCTGTTCGCGGGTCCAGGCCATGATCGTGGTCTCCTTGTCGGCTCTCAGACGGCGGCGGCGGGCACGGCGGGCTCGCCGCGCGTGCGGGTGGTGCGCTGCTCGATGCGCTTCTCGCGCACCGGCACGTGAACCATGCGCTTCACGAAGATGCCGGGGGTGATGATGGTGTCGGGGTCGATCTCGCCGGGCTGCACCAAGTGCTCGACCTGCGCGACCGTGACCTTGGCGGCGGTGGCCATCATCGGATTGAAGTTCCGCGCCGTCTTCCGGTAGATCAGGTTGCCCTCGGTGTCGCCCTTCCAGGCATGCACGATGGCCAGATCCGCGAACAGGCCGCGCTCCATCACGTAGTCCTCTCCGTCGAATTCGCGGACATCCTTGCCCTCGGCGATCAGGGTGCCGACGCCGGTCTTGGTGTAGAAGGCCGGGATGCCGGCGCCGCCGGCGCGGATGCGCTCGGCCAGGGTGCCCTGCGGGTTGAACTCGATCGCCAGTTCGCCGCCGAGGTATTGCCGGGCGAATTCCTTGTTCTCGCCGACATAGGACGAGATCATCTTGGCGACCTGTCGGGTCTCCAGGAGCTTGCCGAGGCCGACGCCGTCGATGCCGGCATTGTTCGACACCACGGTCAGGCCCTTCACGCCGGACTCGCGGATCGCGTCGATCAAGGCGTCGGGAATGCCGCAGAGGCCGAAGCCCCCGCACATGATCATCATGCCGTCCTTCAGCACGCCGGCGAGCGCCGCCGTGGCGTCCGGATAAACCTTCTTCATGGAAGCCCTCCTGGTGGGTTTGTTCTTCGTCGGCGCGACCGTCACGCGAAAGTCGCGTCCTGCCAAGCCCTTGTGACGAGGCCGCCGTTACATTTCACAGGGCGCGGCATGCCGCCCGGCCTTTGAGCGCGTCGAACTCCGGCGGGCAAGCGATGTCCGGCGATGTGCGTGTTCACCCCCTCGGCGACGTGCATGCGTCTTCGGCGTGCATCCTTCTGCGCAGTGGATGAGACTCCCGCAGCCGGCCGGCTCGGGGAGACAAGCCGGCCGTCGAGGACTATCAGGGATGGTCGCCGGTTCATCCGGCGTCGCGGCTGCCCGGGGCCGATGGGCCTTTCCCCGCGACGATCGCGCACCGCGTCGCTCGGGTCAGGCGCCGGATGGAGTGGAATGCCGCTGCGCCGCATCCTATCGATACTGAGCCTCGGGGCGTTCGGAGCCGCCCTGGTGGCGGCCTGCCTGCCCTGGTCGGTCTCGACGCCGCGGCTGAAGGGCATCGTGGCCCGGGACTTCGTGCGCGCCTACGGGCTCGCCCTGACGGCCGAAGGTCCGACCGACGTGACGCTGCTGCCGCTGCCGCGCCTCGGCTTCCGGAACGTGACCCTCGCGTCGGGGGGCCGCGACGGGCCGGTCCTGGCGCAGGGCGGTACGCTGTCGCTGCAGCTCAACCTTCTCGCGCTGCTGACCGGGCGCCTCGACGTGAACACCCTGACGCTCGACGGCGCGGCGGTGCATCTGCCCGCCGGCGACGGGGATTCACGCTGGGCCGAGCCGATCCGCCTGCTTCAGGCCCGCCTCGCGGCCGACGGCGCCGCGCATCCGCGCCGGATCAGCCTGTCGCGCGCCACCGTCACGGGCTTCGATCCGCGCGACGGATCGCCCCAGACCGCCCGCGACCTCGACCTCACGCTGTCCTGGCCGCTCTGGAGCGCACAGGCCGAGCTGTCCGGCAGCTTCCAGTGGAGCGCGATGCCGACCCGGTTCACCCTCTCGGGCCTGCGGGTGGTCGACCTCCTCGACGGCGGCGTGACCCCCTTCGCGCTCTCCGCGACCTGGTCCGCCGGAACCCTGACGGCCGAGGGCAACGGTCTCGCCCGCGCCGACGGCCTGACGCTGACCGGCCTCGGACAGCTCGAGACGCGGTCCCTGCCGGAGACCCTGGCCTGGGCCGGCGGCACCGTTGCGCTGTCGCCCTTCGTCGGGGCGTTCGGTCTTTCGGGAAGCTTCGAGGTGGACGGGCGCCGCCTCCTCCTGCCCAACGTCCGGGTGTCGTTCGGCGACAACCAGCTCGAAGGGGCCGGCTCCATCGTCTTCGGCCCGGATCGGCCGGCGGTGCAGGCGACCCTGGCGGCCGAGACGCTCAATCTCGCCCCGGCCCTGGCCGACGTGCTCCGGACCGCCGGAATCACCTCCGTCTCCGAGGGCACGCCGGACTGGCGCACGCGCCCCCTCGACCTCGGCCCCTACACCGGCGGCGACCTCGACCTTCGGATCTCGGCGGGGGCCGCCCGGTTCGGACCGGTCCTGGCGGAGGATCTGGCGGCGAGCGTCCTGGTCCGCTCTGGAAACATCGAGGCGTCTCTCGGCCGCGCCACCCTGGCCGGCGGCACGCTGAAGGGGCGCCTCGTGCTGGCCGCCGCGCCTGGAAACCCGGCCGTGACCGATGCGCGGTTGCAGGGCGCCTTCGATCGGCTCGACCTCGCCGCCGTCCCGGCGGACCTGCGCCCGGAGCCCTGGATTCTCGGCGCCGCGCAGGGTCAGTTCCAGGCCGAGGCCTCCGGCGCCGATCTGCAGGCCTTCCTGCGTCAACTCGACGGCCAAGCGACCCTGGCGATCGACGGGGGCACCCTGGTCGGGTTCGACCTGATCGAGGCGGCCCTGCGCCATCGGGCGCCGGTCCGGCAGGTCGGGCGCACGGCCTTCGACCGCGCCGTCCTCGGCCTGCGCTTCCGCGACGGCGTCGGCGAGATCACCGAAGGCACGATGGAGGGCGTCCTGATGGCCGCCTCCCTGCGCGGGACCGTGTCCCTGCCGGACCGCCGCTGCGACACCCTGGCGGAGATCACCGCGCGCGGCGGCCAACCGGAGGGCGCCAAGCGGGCACCGATGCGCTTCCGCATCGCCGGGCCGTTCGGTGGCCTCGACGTCCAGAGCCTGACCCGGGAGACCGAGCCCGACCTGCGCGGCGGCGCCATGGTGCCGCCGAACGGCCCGCGCAGCCCCGCCGCCGGATGGGCGCTCCCGGCCGGAGCCCGCGCCTACGCGCCGTGACGGGCCGGGGCGGCGACCCAGCCGCCGGTCAGGCGAGGCCCTTGCGGCCGCTGAGCCACGAGGCGGTGAGGACGACGGCGGTGACGAGGCCGATGAGCAGCGTCGAGGCCGCGTTGATCTCCGGGTTCACCCCGAGCCGGACCTGGCTGTAGAGCCGCATCGGCAGGGTGGTGGCCCCTGGCCCGGACACGAAGCTCGCGATCACGAGGTCGTCGAGGGACAGGGTGAAGGCGAGCAGGTACCCCGCCGCCAGGGACGGGGCGATCAGCGGCAGCGTGATGGTGGCGAAGACGCGGACCGGGCTCGCCCCGAGATCGGCCGCCGCCTCCTCGAGCGCGCCGTCGAGCCCGTGCAGCCGCGCGCCGACGATCACGGCCACGAAGCCGAGGCCGAGGGTCGCGTGCGCCACCACCAGGGTCAGGATGCCCCGGTCGAGCCCGAAGCCCACGAACAGCAGCAGCAGGGACAGCCCGGTGATCACCTCCGGCATCACCAGCGGCGCGTAGATCAGGCCGGTGAAGAGGCGCCGGCAGGCGAAGCGGCCGCCCCGGTCCAGGGCCAGGGCCGCCAGGGTTCCGAAAACGGTCGCGAGGCTGGCCGCCGCCAGCGCCACGACGAGCGAGACCAAGGCCGCCTCCCGCAAGGGGATGTCGGCCAACAGCACGCCGTACCAGCGCGTCGAGAACCCGCCCCAGACCGTGACCAGGGCCGAGGCGTTGAAGGAGTACGCCACCAGCACCAGGATCGGGCCGTACAGGAAACCGAGCCCGAGAATCAGGGCGATGCGGTCGAGCGCCCTCATCGGCTCGCCTCCGCGCCACCCTGCGCCGTGGCGGCATCGCCATCGCGAAACAGGATCAGCGGGCCGACGACCAGGATGAGGACCAGGATCGCCACCGCGGAGGCGAGCGGCCAGTCGCGGTTGGAGAAGAACTCGCTCCACAGGACGCGTCCGAGCATCAGGGTGTCGGAGCCGCCGAGCAGGTCCGGGATGATGAATTCGCCGACCATCGGCACGAAGCAGAGCAGCGCCCCGGCCACCAGCCCGGGGCGGGCCAGCGGCAGCGTCACGGTCCAGAACACCCGCACCGGCCCGGCGCCGAGATCGGCCGCGGCCTCGGGCAGGCGCGGATCGCTCTTGGCCAACACGGCGTAGAGCGGCAGCACCATGAAGGGCAGGTAGGCATAGGTGAGCCCGATCAGCACCGCCCCCTGCGTGTTGAGGATCTCCAGGGGCTGGCCGATCAGCCCGAGCTTCATCAGGCCCGCGCTCAGCAGCCCCTCGGGCTTCAGGATCGCGATCCAGGCGTAGATGCGGATGAGGAAGCTCGTCCAGAACGGCACGATGAGCAGCGCCACCAGGAGCGGCTGCCGGCGCGCGGGGGCGCGGGCCATGGCGTGGGCGATCGGTGTGCCGACCAGTGCCAGGATCGCGGTGGCGAGGCCCGCCAGGGTCAGGGAGGACAGGGCGGCGTCGCGGTAGAGCGCATCGCTCGCCAGGGTCTCGAAATTGGTGAAGTCGAGGGCTTCGAGGAAGCTGCCCCAGCCCTCGATCCCGGCGCTCCAGTCGAGCACCGGGAGGTAGGGCGGCTGGGCGGTGGCCGGGGTCGACAGGCTGATCTTCAGGGTCAGGATCACCGGAAGCAGTACGAAGGCGGCAAGCCACAGGGCGGGCAGGACCGGCAGAAGGCGCTTCATGCTCACCCCGCCGCCGGCATCAGCCAGGCCCGCTCCGGCGCGTAGGTCACGGCGACGGTCTGCCCCACGGCGGGGGTGTCCGATCCCGTGGGTGCGCTGACGCGCCAGACCGACCCCTCGGCGAGGCGGACCTGAACCCGAACCCGGTCGCCCAGATAGGTCGTCTCGACCACCTGTCCGGCCAGTGCTGGATCGTGTCCGGAGGGGGCGCCGGCCAGGGCGATGCGCTCGGGCCGCAGGGCGATCACCCCCTCCCCCTCGGCCAGATCCGAGGCAACACGCGAGGCCCGCAACGGCCCGAGCGCGGTCTCGAGGGTGACGAGCCCGCCGGGCTCCCGCGCCAGCACCCGACCGGGAATCAGGTTCACATCCCCCAGAAGGGCGGCGACGAAGCGGTTCGCCGGGCGCTCGTACAGGCTGGCGCCGTCGCCGATCTGGACGAGGCGGCCGTCCTTCATCACGCCGATCCGGTCGGCCAGGGCCAGGGCCTCGGCCGGATCATGGGTGACCACGAGGAAGCCCGTGCCGAGGCGCTTCTGCAGGGCGCGCAATTCGCCCTGGGTTTCCTCGCGCAGGGCGCGGTCGAGGGCGCCGAGCGGTTCGTCGAGCAGCAGCACCCGTGGCTCCCGCGCCAGCGCCCGGGCCAGCGCCACCCGCTGGCGCTGGCCGCCCGACAGGGTGTCGGGCCGGCGGGCCGCGAAGCCGTCGAGACGCACGAGGCGCAGCAATTCGGCCACCCGCTCGGCACGGGCCGCGCGCCCCAGCCCGTTCAGCCCGTAGGCGATGTTGGCGGCGACGCTGAGGTGCGGAAACAGGGCGTAGGATTGAAACATCATGTTGACCGGCCGCCGGTGCGGCGGATCGGCGGTGATGTCGGTGCCGCCGAGGCGGATCGTGCCCGCGGTCGGGGTCTCGAAGCCGGCGATCAGGCGCAGCAGGGTGCTCTTGCCGCAGCCCGAGGGTCCGAGCAGGCACACGAACTCCCCGGGCTCCAGGGTCAGGTCGAGTTCGGCAAGGGCCGCATGCGCGCCGAAGCGCTTGCCGAGGCCGGTGCAGGTCAGCCGGCCGGCGGGATCGGGCGTCGACGCCATCGCGTGCGCCGGCGCCTCAGCCGTCCTCGCGCAGCGCTTCCGCGACGCGGGCCTCCAGCAGGTCGGGCCGGCGGATCACCAGGGCGCCGCGCGTCCGGTCGATCAGGCCGTCGGCCGCCATCACGGTGAATTCCCGCGTGACCTGCTCGCGGCGGCAGCCGATGCGGGCGGCGAGCACGTGGTGGTAGGGCGGCGGCGTCACCACCCGCTCGCCGTCGCCGCCGGCGCGCGGCACCGACAGGCGCAGCAGCTCGGCATAGAGCCGGTGGCGCAGATCGAGCAGCGCGTGCTCCATCAGGCGGGTGTTCAGTTCGCGCACGCGCTTGGCCAGCAGCCGGAACAACCGGTCGGCGATGGCCTCGGAGGCGAAGATGATCTGCCGGAACACCGGGGCGGGCACGACGCAGACCTCGCCGCGGGTCAGCGCCGTGACGTTGGCCGAGCGGCCGATGCCGTCCAAAGCCGCCAGCTCGCCGAAGAAGGCGCCGCCGCGCATCTCGCCGAGGATCACTTCCTTGCCGGATTGCGAGCGGTTGAGGATGCGGACCTCGCCGGAGGCCAGGAAGTACACGTCGGTGGAGACGTCGTCGTAATCGACCAGCACCTCGTTCTCGTCGAAGCGACGCCAGTGGCAGCGCGTCTCGTAGACCGACAGCTCGATTCCCGGCTCCTTGAAGAACGGGATGGTCGTCAGCCGTCCTGTGGTCACGCGTCCTGCCCCCTCGTTTGTCGGACCTGATCGATACGCCGTGCAATTCCTGGGTCAAGCTGTCCGGCTCGTCCCACCTGCCGATAGGCGTGGATGCCAAACGCGCGCCAGTTCTGCGAAACGCGCGCCAACGGCGCCAACCCCGCCGGAAGCGGGGCGCGATGCGGCGCCCGCTTGCCACTGACGCCCCGACCCCGCAAAAGCGCGCCATGCTCCGCGTCAACGATCTCACCTACCGCATCGGCGAGCGCCTGATCCTCGACGGCGCCACCTTCGTCATTCCGGACCGCGCCCGGGTCGGGCTGGTCGGCCGCAACGGTGCGGGCAAGACCACCCTGTTCCGGGCGATCCTCGGCGAATTGCCCACCGAGGGCGGTACGGTGTCGATGCCCAAGGGCATGCGCATCGGCGCGGTGGCGCAGGAGGCCCCCGCCGGCCCCGAAACCCTGCACAGCGTGGTGCTCGCCGCCGATACCGAGCGCGCCCGCCTGATGGCGGAGGCCGAGCAGGCCGATGGCCTCCGGCGCGCCGAGATCGAAACCCGGCTGGTCGACATCGAGGCGCATTCGGCGCCGGCCCGCGCGGCGGCGATCCTGCACGGCCTCGGCTTCGACGCGGAGGCGCAGGGGCGCCCCTGCGCCGATTTCTCCGGCGGCTGGCGCATGCGCGTGGCGCTGGCCGCCGTGCTGTTCTCCGAGCCGGACCTGCTGCTGCTCGACGAGCCGACCAACTACCTCGACATCGAGGGCACGATCTGGCTCTACGACTACCTGGAGCGCTATCCGCGCACGGCCGTGATCATTTCCCACGACCGCGACCTCCTCGACGAGTGCGTCGACCACATCCTGCACCTCGATCGCGGCAAGCTCAGCATCTACAAGGGCGGCTACACGTCCTTCGCCCGGCAGGTGGCCGAGAAGCGCGTGCTCCAGGCCAAGGCGAAAGCCAAGCAGGATGCCGAGCGGGCCCATCTCCAGAGCTTCGTCGACCGCTTCAAGGCCAAGGCCACCAAGGCCCGGCAGGCCCAGTCGCGGGTCAAGCGGCTCGCCAAGATGGAGATCATCGCCTCGGTGATCGAGGACGACGTGCCGGCCTTCCGCCTGCCGAGTCCGGAGCGGCCGCTGTCGCCGCCCATCGTCGCCATGGAGCGGGTGCAGGCCGGCTACCCGGACCGGATCGTGCTCTCGGGCCTCAACCTGAGCCTGGCCCCCGACGACCGGGTCGCCCTGCTGGGCGCCAACGGCAACGGCAAGTCGACCTTCTGCAAGCTCATCGGCGGGCGGCTTCCGCCCCTGAGCGGCGAGATGCGGCGCTCCTCCAAGATGGAGGTCGCGTACTTCGCCCAGCACCAGCTCGACGAATTGCGCCCGGCCGAGAGTGCCTATGCCCATGTCCGAGACCTGATGCCGGATGTGCCGGAATCGAAGGCCCGCGCGGCGGCCGCCCGCCTCGGCTTCTCGGGCACCAAGTCCGAGACGCCGGTGTCTCAGCTCTCCGGCGGCGAGAAGGCGCGCCTGCTGATGGGCCTTGCGGCCTTCCGCGGCCCGCACCTGCTCATCCTGGACGAGCCGACGAACCACCTCGACATCGAGAGCCGTCAGGCCCTGGTCGAGGCGATCAACGATTACGAGGGCGCCGTCATCCTGGTCAGCCACGACCGCTTCCTGGTGGAGGCCTGCGCCGACCGGCTCTGGCTCGTCTCGAACGGCAGCGTGAAGGCCTTCGACGGCGACATGGACGATTACCGCCGCTTCGTGCTGGCCGGCCCGGAGCGCGAGGCCGAGAAGGGCACGGCCGAGTCGACCGGCAGCGCCAAGGCGGTGGAGCGGCGCTCCAACGCCGACCGCCGCGTCGCCCTCGCGCCCCTGCGCAAGAAGCTCGAGGGCGTCGAGGCGCGGATGAAGAAGCTCACCGACGCGATGGCCAAGATCGACGCGGCCTTGGCCGACGGCACCGCCTTCCAGGCCAACCCGGCCAAAGCCGGCGAAATCGCCAAGATGCGCTCGGACGCCGCCGCCGCCCTGGAGGCGGCCGAGGAGGAGTGGCTGGAACTCAGCGGCGAGATCGAGGGCGCGACGGCCTGAGCGGGAATCGCGCCGCTCCCTGCGGGGTGGGATGTTTCCCATTCGAAAACCCGCTTGCTCCACCGCGTCATCCCGGGGCCGCGCAGCGGAAGCCCGGGAGCCGGAAACACAGGGGGGCAGGACTTTGCACCGTGGCCGGCTCGGGATTGCAGACCCTTGCCGCGCCCCTTTCGGGGCCGGGCTCGCCTCTGGAGCCCTGGAATGACGGCGCGGTGGCCTTCGCCTTTCCGGGGATGGCGCCGACGCACGCATCTCCGCCCGTGTCGCGCTCATGCGGGCCACCGATCCGCCCGCCGACGGATCGAGCAGCCCGTAAGGCGCAAAGGTCCGTCAATCGCCCGGGACCGTGCGAGCCGACCGCGCCCCCTCTCCTTCCAGGAGAGGGGACCCGTGTTCGAATCATCCTCGCCTGCGCCTGGGATCTCCTCGATCCGTCTCGGGTCACTGGCTGATCACCCGCGTCACCGCCCTCACGCCGCGTGACCGCACCCGACAGGATCGATGGCACACACTTTGATGTGACGCGGCTCTCCGCCCAGTGGATCTCCGGCCTGCCCAGAATTCGTCGAGCTTGCGGGGAGGCGTTGGAGGCGGGGGTGGTCGGGTGACCTTCGACCTGCTGAGGCCGGCGGAGCCACCCCCACTCCCAACCTCTCCCCACAAGGGGGAGAGGGACGCGTTCTGCTGCCGCAGACACCCGCGCATTTTCCCCTCCATCCCGCCTCCGGCCCGGCAACATTCCCCACCGCCGGGGCGTTTCCGACCGCGTGCAACCGGAGGGAACCCGACGATGCCCCATCGACCCCGCCGCCGGATCGGGCCTCTGCTGGCGCTGCTGCCGCTCGGTGCTGCCGGCGCCTGGATCGCCTATAGTCGCCTCGGCATCGATCATCGCCGCCGCATGCACCCGGCCCTCCCCGGCCGGCAGGAATGCCTGGCCAGCGCGGCCGGCGGCCTCAGCTTCGCTGCGGCCGGACCCGCCGAGGGCGTGCCGCTGCTGCTGATCCACTCGGTCAATGCGGCGGCCAACGCCTACGAGGTCCGGCCGCTCTACCGCCATTACGCCAAGGAACGTCCGGTCTACGCCCTCGACCTGCCCGGCTTCGGCTTCTCCGAGCGCAGCGACCGGATCTACACGCCGGAGCTGATGACGCAGGCGATCCACGCCATGGCGGCGGAGATCCGGCGGCGCCACCCCGGCACGGCCATCGATGCGGTGGCCTTGTCGCTGTCGGCGGAATTTCTCGCGCGCGCCGCCCTGGAGCGGCCGGACGATTACCGCAGCCTGGGCCTGATCAGCCCGACCGGGTTCGACAAGCGCTATGCGCGCCGCAACCCGTCCGGCAGCGACACGGCCCGCGCGGTGGCGGCCTGTCCCCTCTGGGGCCGGGCCCTGTTCGACCTCCTGGTCAGCCGCCCCAGCATGCGCTTCTTCCTCGAGAAGACCTGGGGCTCGCGCGACATCGACGAGGGCCTGCTCGCCTACGACCAGGTCTCGGCCCACCAGCCGGGCGCCGAATTCGCACCCTTCTCGTTCCTCGCCGGCCACCTCTTCGCCACCGAGACCGGCCAGGTCTATCCCCGGCTCGACCGGCCGGTCTGGATGGTCCACGGCACCCGCGGCGACTTCGTCGATTACCGTCATGCCGACCGCTTCCGGGATGATCCGCGCTGGACCGTCGAGGTGCTGGAGACCGGCGCCTTCCCGCATTTCGAGCGTCTGAACGCGGTCACCGCCCGCTACGACGCCTTCCTGGCCCGGCTCGGGCGCTGAGCCCCTGGTCGCTCGCGTCGCTCCGGGTTAGTCGAGGGGTACGCCCGTTTGAGAACAGCCCGGAGCCCCGATGTCCGACCTCACCCTCGCCGCTGCCCAGACCATCGTCGCCACCGCCCTGGAGACCGCCCGCGCCCACGCGCTCAAGCCCTTGGCGGTGGTGGTCTACGATGCGCGCGGTGCCCTGAAGGCGCTGGGCGCGGAGGATGGCACCTCCCTGCGCCGGACCGAGGTGGCGATGGGCAAGGCCAATGGCTGCCTCGCTCTCGGCCTCGGCGGCCGCGCGATCCACAAGCGCGCCGAGGAGCAGGCCTACTTCGTCGCCGCGGTCAGCCATCTCGTCGGCCCCGCCGCCCTCGTGCCGGTGCCGGGCGGCGTCCTCATCCGCTCCGGCGACGCGGTGATCGGCGCGGTCGGCATCTCGGGCGACACCTCCGACAATGACGAGCTCTGCGCGGTGGCCGGCATCGAGGCGGCGGGCCTCATCGCGCAGACCGGCGCCTGATCCGCGCATGCGCCCGCATCGGCGCCAATGGCTGGTCGGTGGTGCGGCGCTCCTGGCCGCCGGAGGCGTCGGCCGGGCCGCCGCCGCACCGGCCGACGTGTATCGGCGCGGCAACGATGCGGACCCCGAGACCCTCGACCCGCACAAATCCTCGACCGTCGCCGAGGCGCATATCCTGCGTGACCTCTCCGAGGGCCTGCTGACCTACGACAATCACGGCGCCCTGATCCCGGGCGCCGCGATCCGCTGGTCCGTCTCCGACGACGGCCTCACCTACGACTTCGAACTCCGACCGGACGGGCGCTGGTCGAACGGCGATCCGGTTCTGGCCTCCGACTTCGTCTTCGCCCTGCGGCGCATCCTGTCCCCCGCCACGGCGGCGAAATACGCCGAGGTCCTGTTCCCGCTGAAGAACGCCCGGTCGGTGAACCGGGGCGCGCTGCCGCCCGAGGCTCTCGGGGCCGCCGCACCGGAGGCAAGGCGCCTCGTGCTGACCCTGGAGCAGCCGACGCCGTACCTGCTCGAATTGCTGACCCACCAGACCGCCCTGCCGGTGCACCCGCCCTCCCTGGAGCGCCACGGCGACGCCTTCGCGCGTCCCGGCAACAGCGTCACCAACGGTCCCTACCGGCTGCGGGACGTGGTGCCGAACGATCGCATCACCCTGGAGCGCAACCCGCATTTCCACGCGGCGGCCACCGTGGCGATCCCACAGGTCGCCTTCCTGCCGACCCCGGACCTGTCGAGCGCGGTCCGGCGCTACGCGGCGGGCGAGATCGACTCGCTGGCCGACCTGCCCGGCGACCAGATCGCCTCGCTGAAGGTCCGGTTCGCCGATCAGGTGGTTCTCGGCCCGGCGCTCGGCCTCTACGCGCTGGCGGTGAACACCCGCAAGGCCCCGTTCGACGACGTCCGGGTGCGGCGCGCCCTCTCGCTGGTCATCGACCGCGAGTTCCTGGCCCAGAAACTCTGGGGCGAGACCATGGACCCGGCCTACTCCCTCTGCCCGCCAGGCCTCGACCATTATCGCCAGCCGCCCGAGACCGCCGGGCGCGACGCCCTGCCGATCGACCGCGAGGACGAGGCGAGGGCGCTCCTGGCCGCCGCCGGGTTCGGTGAGGCCAAGCCCCTGCGCGTCGAGTATCGCTTCAACACCAGCGACAACAACCGCAACACCGCGCTCGCCATCGCCGACATGTGGCGCTGCATCGGTGTGGTCTCCCGCTTCGTCTACACCGACGCCAAGACTCACTTCGCCTACCTGCGCGACGGCGGCGACTTCGACGTGGCGCGCATGTCCTGGATCGCCGACTATTCCGATCCCCAGAACTTTCTGTTCTTGCTGGAGACCGGCAATGACGGCCTCAACCCCGGCCATTACGGCAACCCGGCCTATGATGCTCTGATGCGGCAGGCCGCCGCCGAGCGCGACATCGGCCGGCGGGCCGACCTCCTCTACGCGGCCGAGACCATCGTGGTCACCGAGCTGCCCTGGATTCCGGTGATGCACACCCGCTCCAAGGCGCTGATCGCCCCGCGTCTTGCCGGCTATCACCCGAACCTGCGCAACGCGTCGCCGACGCGCTTCCTGAGGCTGACCGCGTGATCGGTTTCGTGCTGCGCCGTCTGGTTCAGACGGTCCCGACCCTGCTCGCCGTCGTCACCGTGAGCTTCTTCCTGATCCGGCTCGCCCCCGGCGGCCCCTTCGACCTCGAACGCCCCCTGCCCCCGGCCGCCATGGCCAACCTCGCCCGGGTCTACGGCCTCGACCAGCCGCTGATCGTCCAATACGGGCGCTACCTCGCCGCCCTGCTGACCGGCGATTTCGGGCCGTCATTCTCGTTTCGCGACCTCACCGTCGGCGACCTGTTCGCCCGTGGCCTGCCCGTCTCGATGACGTTGGGCGCCCTCGCCCTGGCGCTCGCCCTTGTGCTGGGCATCGGGCTCGGCGCCTTCGCGGCTTTCCGCCGGGGCAGCCTGGTCGACCGCTTGGTCGGCCTGCTGGCCGGTCTCACCCTGGCGGTGCCGACCTTCGTGGTGGCGCCCCTGCTGCAGATCGTCTTCGGCCTGTCTTTACGCTGGCTGCCGGTGGGCAGCTGGGAGAACGGTGCCCCGGCCAACCTCGTCCTGCCGGTGATCACCCTGGCGCTGCCCCAGGTCGGGGCGCTCGCCCGGCTCACCCGCGCGTCGATGGCGGAGGTCCTGGCGGCCCAGCCGATCCGCACCCAGCGCGCCATGGGCCTGCCGCCCCGGCGCATCGCCCGCCACGCCCTGCGCGGCGCCCTGCTGCCGGTCGTGGCGATCCTCGGGCCGACGGCGGCCTCCCTGCTCACCGGGTCGGTGGTGGTGGAGACCATCTTCGGCCTGCCCGGCATCGGCCGCTACTTCGTCGATGGGGCGCTGAACCGCGACTACACCCTGGTGATGGGCACCGTCGTGCTGGTGGCGCTGTTCGTCATCGTTCTCAACCTCGTGGCCGACCTCCTCTCCGGCCTCCTCGACCCGCGCCTCAGGGCCGCCCGGTGAGGCGCGCCCTCGGGCGCCTCGTCCGCGACCCGGGCGCCGTCGCGGCCCTCGCGGTCCTGGTGCTGATCGCCCTCGCGTGCCTCGTCGGCCCGTTGCTCACCGGGCACGATCCGGCGCGGATCTATCCCGACCTCGTGCGCACCCCGCCTTCGCTCTCGCCCCATCCGCGCCCTGAGACGATCGCCCCCGCGGTGGAGCGCCTCGCCTTCCGCATGCGGGTGACGGCCGAGGACATCCGGGTCGCGGACGGGGTCCTGTACGTCATCCTGTCGGCGGCGACCCCGATCAACGAGCGGGCGCTCAGCTACCTGCCCCGCTCGGACCTGTTCGGCCCCGCCACCGTCGTCTCGCGCGCGGCGGAGGGGCGCCGCCTCGTGGTCGAGGCGCCGGTGCGGCGGCTGGTGTTTCCCCTCGGCACCGACATGCTCGGGCGCGACCTCCTCAGCCGCAGCCTCGTCGCCGGCCGCGTCTCGCTCCTGATCGGCCTCGTCGCCACCGGCGTCGCTCTCCTCATCGGGGTCACCTACGGGGCGGTGGCGGGCTATGCCGGCGGCCGGGTCGACGCCGCGATGATGCGGCTCGTCGACGGGCTCTACGCCCTGCCATTCGTGTTCTTCGTCATCCTGCTGCTGGTGTTCTTCCGGGCCGGGCTCGGGCTGATCCTGGTCGCCATCGGGGCGGTGGAATGGCTCGACATGGCCCGCATCACCCGGGCGCAGACCCTGTCGCTGCGCCACCGCGACTTCGTGCGGGCGGCCGAGGCGCTCGGTCTCTCCACCGGGGCGATCCTGCGGCGGCACATCGTGCCGAACACCCTCGGACCCGTCACCGTGGCGGCGACCCTCCTGGTGCCCCGGGTGATCCTGCTGGAGAGCTTCCTGTCCTTTCTCGGCCTCGGCGTGCAGGAGCCGTCCACGAGCTGGGGCGCCCTCATCGCCGAGGGCTCGCGCGCCATCGAATCGGCGCCCTGGATGCTCGCCGCCCCGGCGGGGTTCCTGGTCGCCACGCTGGTGGCGCTCAACGTCCTCGGCGACGGCCTCGCCGATGCCCTCGACCCGCGTCTCAGCGCGGCTCGGTAAGGCCGGGATAGACCACCCGGACCACGCGCCGCGCCTCCGGGATCGCGGAGGCCGGCCGGGTTTTCCCGGCGCGCCCGTCGAGGGTCGCCACGGCCACGTCCCTCGTTCGCAGGCGCCACGGATCGGGATTGCCCGAAGCGGGACCGCGCCCCGCCTCCGACGCCGCGGCGGGCATGACCCCGAGGGCGGTGACGGCGAGGATCAGGCGGAAGGGTCGGCGGAAGAAGCAGGAAGGCATCGGGGGCGTCCGGTCGAACATCCCGAATTCAGCCAAAAGTCTTTAACCGTTCGGGCGAAGCTTGGCGGAACTCCCGGGGCGCGGCGCGGATTGCCAACAACTGTCGTGATACAAGGTTAATGAGGGTTCGATGGCAACCAGAGCCGTGGCGGAACGGGGTGGCGCGCAAGGCGCGGCGCCGGAACGGGTCCCGATGGGCACCGTGATCGACACCGACATCTCCGCCCGGCTCGACCGCCTGCCCTGGGGGCGCTTCCACGTCCTCGTCATCGTGGCGCTCGGCATCACCTGGGTGCTCGACGGCCTCGAAGTGACACTGGCGGGCTCCCTCGTGGGGGCGCTGCGGGCCGAGCCCATGAGCTTCACCGAATTCGACATCGGGCTCGCGGCCAGTTCCTACCTCGTCGGCGCCGTCACGGGCGCGCTGGGCTTCGGCTGGCTCACCGACCGCATCGGCCGCAAGAAACTCTTCTTCATCACCCTGGCGCTGTACCTCGCGGCGACCGCCGCGACGGGGCTGTCGTGGGATATCTACAGCTTCTGCCTGTTCCGCTTCCTGACCGGGGCCGGCATCGGCGGCGAGTATACCGCCATCAACTCGACCATCCAGGAACTGGTCCCGGCCCGCGTGCGCGGCTGGACCGACCTCGTGATCAACGGCTCCTTCTGGATCGGCGCCGCGATGGGCTCGTTCCTGTCCATCGTGGTGCTGCGTCCGGGCATGATCGACCCGGCCTGGGGCTGGCGCATCGCCTTCTTCGTCGGCGGCGGCATCGGCCTGGTGATCCTCCTCCTGCGCACCTGGATTCCGGAAAGCCCGCGCTGGCTCGCCACCCACGGCTACGTCGCCGAGGCCGACCGCGTCGTCACCGGCATCGAGAAGCGCTTCACCGACGAGGGCCACACCCTGCCGCCCATCGACGAGGGCAAGCGCATGAAGCTGAGGACCCGCAGCCACACCCCCCTCAAGGAGGTGTTCGGCACCATGCTGGTCGGCCATCGCAAACAGACCCTGGTGGGTCTGGCCCTGATGGTGGCGCAGGCGTTCTTCTACAACGCTCTGTTCTTCACCTACGCGCTGGTGCTGCAACGGTTCTACGGCGTGCCGGGCGACCATGTCGGCTGGTACCTGCTGCCATTCGCGCTGGGCTCCTTCCTCGGTCCGCTGCTCCTCGGACGTCTGTTCGACACGATCGGCCGACGCCCGATGATCGCCTTCACCTACGGCATTTCGGCGGTTCTGCTCACGATCACCGGCTACCTGTTCAAGATCGAGGTGTTCGGGCCGGTGGGCCAGACCGCGGCCTGGATGGTGGTGTTCTTCTTCGCTTCGGCAGCGGCGAGTGCGGCCTATCTCACCGTGGCCGAGACCTTCCCGCTGGAGATCCGGGCGCTCGCCATCGCGGTGTTCTATGCGCTCGGCACCGGCATCGGCGGTGTCTCCGGTCCGCTCCTGTTCGGCGCTCTGGTGGAGACCGGCTCACGCGACAACGTGCTGATCGGCTACCTGATCGGCGCGGCCCTGATGGCGGTGGCGGCTATTGTCGGCGGCCTGTTCGGCACGGCGGCGGAAGGCAAATCCCTGGAGGACGTCTCGAAACCTTTGGCAGCGGCCTGACGCCGGCGCATCCGACGCCGGCAAAGCTTGAAACCGCCGGGGATGGTCTGTGTTGGTCTGAGACTGATGGTGTCACACTCAGCTCGGAGGGACCTCATGCGGATCATCCCCACCACGCTCGCGCTGGTTCTGGCCAGCACGTCTTTCACCCTCGCCCAGGGCAATGCGCCGGCCGAGATCAAGCAGCCCGGGCCGCCACGCCTGACGGCGCCCGGGGTCGCGGGCGGCCCGGTGGTCAAGCCCGGCGGCATCGACAATGGCGGTCCGGGTTCGGTCGGGACCATCGCGCCCGGAGCCACCGGCGCGTCGAGCATCTCGAACAATTCGGCCGCCTCCGGCAATGCCGAGCAGAACCAGAAGCCGATCGCCAACACCGGCGGCGGCGGGGGCGCCGGCGGAAGTTGAGGGTTCAGCGCTCGCGGCGGTTTGCGAAGAAGCTGCGCAGCAGGTCGGCGGCTTCCGTCTCGCGGAAGCCGCCATAGATTTCGGGGCTGTGATGGCAGGTCGGCTGCGCGAAGAAGCGCGGTCCGTGCTCCACCGCACCGCCCTTGGCGTCGTAGGCCCCGAAATACAGGCGCCGGATACGGGCGAAGGAGATCGCCCCCGCGCACATCGCGCAGGGTTCGAGCGTCACGTAGAGGTCGCATCCGCTGAGGCGCTCGTCACCGAGGGCGAGACAGGCCGCGCGGATCGCCAGGATCTCCGCATGGGCCGTCGGATCGCGCAGGCCCAGCGGCCGATTGTGCGCCACCGCGATCACCGCCCCGTCCTTCACCACCACGGCCCCGACCGGGACCTCGCCCTCCGCCGCCGCCTTTCGCGCGGCATCGAAGGCGAGGCTTAAGGGATCGTCAGCGTCTAGGTGGGTCGGGGGAAAGACGGGGATCGGTTCGGACATCGGGAAAAGCGTAGCGCGTTCGGCAAACCACGGAAACCAACGTTAACCCATGCGAATGTTACGCCTGGGAACATCGCCGTGACGTGGCCGTTGGAAAGCCCGATGCGGCTGGATCGATGAATGGTTCGGCTGCCAACGACAGACGAGGAGCGCACGATGAGCAGCACCACCGACAAGATCAAGGGTCTCGCCAACGAGGCCGTCGGCAACGTCAAGCAGGGTATCGGCAACGTTACCGACAACGACAAGCTGAAGGCCGAGGGTAAGGCCCAGGAGCTGAAGGGCGAAGCCCAGAAGACGGTCGGCGATGCCAAGGACGGCGTGAAGAACGCTGCCGACACCGTGAAGAGCAAGCTCTAAGCACCTCCAGACCGCGCGCCCCCTCACGCGGGCGGCGCCGTCAGGCGGGACAGGAAAGGCGGCGCGAGCCGCCTTTTCGCGTGTGGGGCCCGGTCTTAGCGCGAACCCGCGGCTCAAGCGCGCGGGATCACTCGCAACAACGCGTCCGCTCTGTTATGGGGCAGGCATGACCGACAAGACTGATAAGACGATGGGCGGGTCCGAGGACGCGCCTGCCAAGATTTCCCGTTCGAAGGCCAAGGCCTCGACGAAGGCAGCACCCGAGACCGGCGCGACTCCGCCCGTTGCTGCGCCACCCGCGGCCTCCGCGAGCCAGCCCGTGAAGACGAAGTCTTCGAGCGCCAAGGCGTCTGACGCCAAAGGGGCCGGCGGCAAGGCGTCTGATGGCAAGGTTTTCGATGCCAAGGCTGGTTCCTCGAAGGCTGGTTCCTCGAAGGCTGGTTCCTCGAAGGCTGGCCCCTCGATGACCGACGCATCCGAAGCGAAAGCCTCCAAGACCAAGGCTGCAGCCGGCAAGTCTGCCAAGGCCGGCAACGCAACAGCCGATACCTCGACGCCTGAGATCGTCGCCCCTGGACCTGCGAAGGCCAAATCCGACACGGCAGTGTCCCGCAAAGCAGTGTCCGAGAAGGCCAAGTCCGAAGTGGTCAAGTCCGACACAGCCAAGTCGGCGAAGTCGGAGGCGGCGAAGGATGAACCCGGCGCGAACGAGTCCGCGACGACCAAGCCCCGGAAGCTGAAGGCGGCGCCGTCGAGCGAGGGGGCGACGCCCGAATCCGAGGCCCCCGCCTCCGAGGCGGCCAAACCGGAATCCCCCAAATCCAAAGCCGCCAAATCCAAGGCGCCGAAAGCTGCGCCGTCTCAGCCCGAAACGCAGACGGCTGAGCCGGTGGCGAGCGTGCCCGAGACTGCCAAATCCGAAACAGCCAAGCCCGAGACAGCCAAGCCCGAGACAGCCAAGCCCGAAACAGCCAAGCGCGCCAAGGCGAAGGCCGCTGACGCGGTGACCCCGCCGCAAGCCCCGGAACCGAAATCCACCGAGAAGGCCGAGGCCTGGGCGCCGGCGACCGATGCGGGCATTCCCGGGCCTTCGGCCGAGGAAAAGCCCAAGGTTCGGCACGCCGCCATGCCGCGCGGCGGCGACGCGCCCCTGCGCCGCAAGACCCCGCTGGTGAAGGCGCCGATCGCGAAGCCCGAGGCAGCCTCCGCCGATGGACCGTCCCGCGACGCCGGGACGCCCGAGGGCGACCGCATCGCTAAGGCCATTGCCCGCGCGGGCATCGCTTCGCGTCGCGATGCCGAGGCGATGATCGAGCAGGGCCGCGTCACCCTCAACGGCCGGGTGCTGACCTCGCCGGCGATGAACGTCACGCCCGACGACCGGATCACCGTCGATGGCGAGCCGCTGCCGGCCCGCGAGCGCACCCGCCTGTGGATCTACCACAAGCCCCGCGGTCTCGTGACCACGGCGCGCGATCCCGAGGGCCGCCAGACCGTCTTCGACAACCTGCCCGAGGACCTGCCCCGCGTGGTGGCGATCGGACGCCTCGACATCAACACCGAGGGGCTTCTGCTCCTGACCAACGATGGCGGTCTCGCCAAGGTCGTCGCCCACCCGGATACCGGCTGGCTGCGCCGCTACCGCGTGCGCGCCCACGGCGACACCACCCAGGCCGAGCTGGACAAGCTGCGCCGGGGCGTGACCATCGACGGCATGGATTACGGGCCGGTGGAGGCGACCCTCGACCGGTCGTCCGGCGACAACCTGTGGATCACCCTCGGCTTGCGCGAGGGCAAGAATCGCGAGGTCAAGCGCATCCTCGAGCATCTCGGACTGGCGGTGAACCGGCTGATCCGGCTCTCGTTCGGGCCGTTCCAGCTCGGCGACCTCGAAGCCGGCCTGGCGGAAGAAATTCGCACCAAGGTGCTGAAGGAACAGCTCGGTCCTGCCCTGTCGGAGCAGGCCGGCGTCGATTTCGAGAGCCCGGTGCGGGAGCCGATCGCGCCCTTCGGCTCGCCGAAGCAGCAGGCCAAGCAGCCCGCCCGCAGCGCCTCGGCCGCCCAGCGCCGCGACTCCTATGGCAGCGACGACGGGGCGCCGCGCGGCGCCCGCGGCGGCGATCGCCCGATGGCGCCGGCCAAGCCCGCCCGGGTGCCCACCGGCGGCAACAGCGCCGGTCCGCGCCGCTCGGTCTGGCGGGCCGAGGACGAGGGCCGGGCCGAGGACGCACCGCGCCGGGTGAAGATCCCGCGCCGGGGTGCCGATCCGAAGGCCGAGCGCGAAGCCGCAGCCGTCCGCGGCCGCGAGCGTGTCGGCGCCATCAGCACCGGCGAGCGCCGCGTCCTCGTGGAGCGGCTGAAGTCGAGCCCGCAGGAATCCGCTGCCGAGCCGCACCGCCGCGACAGCGCCGGACGACGCCGGGGTGATGAGGCCGCGCCCCGCGAGGGCCGCTTCCCCCGTGCCGAGGCGCAGGCCCGCCCGTTCCGGCAGACCGAAGACCGTTCGGACCGTTCCGCCGGCGACCGTCCCGCCCGCAGTTTCGGCGGTGAGGGCCGGCCGCCGCGCCGGGAGGACGACCGCCAACGGGGGAATTTCCGGCCTCAGGACGGCGCCGAGCGTCGCGGCCCGCCACGCGGCGGAGAGGACCGCCCGCGTGGCCCCTTCCGCACCCATCCGAACCGCTCCGAAGGCGACGACGCCCGCGGCGCTCGCCCGGCCGCCCGTGGCGCGCCGGCTCGCGACGACCGTCGGGACGATAAGCCGAGTGGTTTCCGGGGCGACAAGCCCAGCGGTTTTCGAGGCGACAAGCCCAGCGGCTTCCAGGGTGACAAGCCCCGCGGCTTCCAGAGCGACAAACCGAGTGGGTTTCGGGGTAACGATCGCTCCGGCGCCGACCGCAGCGATCGCGGCGGCTTCAAGGGCGGTTCCGCGCGCCAGGATGGCGAGCGCAGCGGCTTCCAGGGAGCCGGCAAGCCGGGCGGTGGCTTCAAGGCCGGTGGCAAGCCCGGCGGGTTCGGCAAGCCAGGCGGGTTCGGCAAGCCCGGCGGGTTCGCTAAGCCCGGCGGTGGCAAGCCGGGTGGCTTCAGCCGGGGCGGCGCAGGCGGCAGCAAGCCGGGTGGGAGCAGGCCCGGCGGCGGTGGTCGTCCGCCCCGCGGTGGGAGCCGGTGAGGATCGTCGGCGGCGACCATCGCGGGCGCCGCCTCGCCACGCCGAAGACCGACGCGATTCGTCCGACCTCGGATCGTCTGCGCGAGGCGATCTTCAACGTCCTTGCCCACGCGTATGACGATGCCGTCGCCGGAGCCCGGGTCCTCGACCTGTTCGCCGGCACCGGCGCGCTGAGTTTCGAGGCCCTGTCGCGCGGCGCCGCCTACGCGCTCCTGGTCGACGAGGGTGTCGAGGCCCGGGCTCTGATTCGCGAGAACATCGAGGCCTTCGGGGCGGAGGGGTCGACCCGCCTGTTCCGGCGGGACGCCACCCGGCTCGGCCCGGTCGGCACCAGCGGCACCTTCACCCTCGTGTTCTGCGACCCCCCCTACCAGCGCGATCTCGCCCCGTCGGCCCTGGCCGGCGCAGCGGCCGGCGGCTGGCTCGCGCCCGGCGCCCTCGCGGTGGTCGAGGAGGCGGCCAGCGTGCACGTCGCTCTGCCACCCGGCTTCACCGAGCTGGAGCGCCGGGTCTACGGCGACACGGCCGTTGCCTATGCGCGCTATACCGGCTGAGACGCGACTACGACGTTTCGCGTTCTGCGTCGTATACCAGCGCGACCTCGACGTGACCCTCGGTGTATACCGGCGGCACTTTTGCGCAGTTCGGACCCCTGAGGCGGCCGATGCGTTCACCCCGCATGGTCCTCGCCGAACCCCGAGCCGACGCCGCGGAATGGGCTCCGTCCGCACCTCCTATCGCGCCGCGCCCGACCCGCCTCTGGCGGCCGCGCCGCGTCCTCGTGACCCCCGCCGCCCTCGAGCACGCCCATGGCCGTGCCATGGTGGAACGCGCCGCCGCGCTCGGGCTGCCGGTCGAGCACCTGAGTGCCAACCGATTGACGGGCCTACGTAATCCGGATCCGCGCATCGCCTATCGCGAGGCCAAGGCGACCCTCGCGATCGTCGTTGCCCCACCCACCAAGCTGAAACTTCAGCCGATCCCGCCGAGCGCCGACTGGCGCTTCGACCTCGCGGAAGGCTGCCCGGCGCATTGCCAGTATTGCTACCTCGCGGGTTCGCTCTCGGGTCCGCCGGTGACCCGGGCCTACGCCAATCTCGACGCGATCCTCGGCAACCTCCCAGCTTATCTCGGCCAAGGCGGGATAACGTCAGCCCAGGAAGAGCGCGCGCAGGAGGGAACGACTTTCGAGGCCTCGTGCTATACCGACCCTCTTGGCATCGAACACCTGACGGGATCACTCTCCGCTGCGATTGAGTACTTCGGTGCGTGGGACGCGCCGGTACAACTACGCTTCACCACCAAATTCGCGGCCGTGGCGCCGTTGCTGGACCTGCCGCATCGCGGACGTACCCGTATCCGCTTCTCGGTCAATGCCCGCGCGGCAGCCCGCTACGAGGGCGGCACCGCCAGCCTCGATGAGCGTCTCGGCGCTCTCGCGGCGGTGGCGCGCGCCGGCTACCCGGTCGGGCTCACGATCGCGCCGATCCTCCCCGTGCCGAACTGGCCGGACGCCTATGCCGCGCTTCTGCGGGACGTTGCCGATGCCCTCGCCGGATTGCCCGACGTCGATCTGACCGTCGAGCTGATCACGCATCGGTTCACTCCCGGTTCGAAAGACGTTTTGCAGGGTTGGTATCCGGGCTCCGACCTTCCGATGCGAGAGGACGAACGCACCCGGAAGATGACCAAGTTCGGTTCACTGAAATACGTCTACCCGCGTGACCTGATGCGACAGATGCGCGAGACAATCACGGCTGCCGTTGCACGCGAATTGCCACGTGCGCGGGTGCTGTACTGGACCTGACGGAGTGGGGCGGTCACGAGATCTGCTCGCCGTCGAAGAGCGTCCGCGCATCCTGGATTGCCTGCAGATTGGCGAAGGCCCAGGCTCCCAGGGCCTGAACGGGGTCCTGCAACGAGCGACCCAACGCCGTCAGTTCGTAATCCACGCGCGGCGGGATCGTCGGATGTACCGTTCGCGATACCAGTCCGTCCCGCTCCAGGCCGCGCAGAGTAAAGGTCAGCATCCGCTGCGAGATACCGCCGATCGTTCGCTTCAACTCGTTGAAGCGCCGCGGTCCATCCGTCAGCGTCATCACCACGAGGATGCTCCACTTGTCACCAATGCGTGCCAGCACGGTCCCGACGATTCGACAGTCGGCGGGGCGGTGATCGCGCGCTGTCGCGGTATCCTCGATGTGCCCGGGTTTCACGAATGTGCCTCCTTGCGCTCGCGCGGGTCTGGTCCTCTATAGCGCCTCGGTACACTTCTGATACCGGGGATTGAACATGAAGCTTCTGCACGTCGACGGCAGCATCCTGGGGGATCACTCCGTCAGCCGCTCCGTCTCGGCCGCGATCGTTTCGCACTTGAAGGCTGGGGCGCCGAATCTCGACGTCACCTATCGCGACGTGGCGGCGACCCCGATCCCGCACCTGTCGGGTGCCTACCTGGCCGGCCAGCAGCCGAACGCGAGCAACACCCCCGACATTCAGAACGACGTCGCCCTGGGGCGCGAGGTGCTTGAGGAATTCCTCGCTGCCGACATCGTGGTGATCGGCGCACCGCTCTATAACTTCACGATTTCCTCGCAGCTCAAGGCCTGGGTCGACCGCATCCTTGTGGCGGGCCGGACCTTCAAATACACGGAGACTGGCGCTGTCGGTCTCGTACCCGAGAAGCGGGTCATCGTCGCCGTGGCGCGGGGCGGCCTCTACGGGGCTGGCACCCCGAATGCGGCGGCGGAGCACGCCGAAACCTATCTCCGCGCCGTCCTTGGCTTCATCGGCGTCACCAAGCCGGAAATCATTGTGGCCGAGGGCATCGCGCTCGGTCCGGAGGCCCGCGAGAAGGCGCTCGCCGAAGCTCTCAAGGCCGCCGCCAACCTGCCGGCGGCTTAAGGATCACAGGCCCCGCGATCTAACGCCGGCCGAACAGCCGCTCGATGTCGTGGAGCTTCAGCTCCACAAAGGTCGGGCGGCCATGATTGCAGGTGCCTGACAGCGGCGTCGCCTCCATCTCGCGCAGCAGAGCGTTCATCTCCTCAGGGCGGAGGCGGCGCCCGGCTCGGATCGAGCCGTGACAACTCATGCGCGACAGGATCGCGTCGAGGCGCCGACCGAGGGGGCCGCCGCTGCCATCGGTTCCATCGGGACTGCTGTCTTCAAGCCCGCTCTCGGTCATCGCATCGAGGATATCGGTGACGAGACCCCGGATCGAGGCATTCGCCAGGGCCGCCGGCACCTCGCGCACCAGGACCGCACCGGTACCGAAAGCTTCCAGGGTGAGGCCGAGTCGGTCCAGGTCGGGTGCCGCCGCAACCAGACGCTCCGCATCTCCCGGGGCCATCTCCACCACATCAGGAATAAGCAAGCCCTGGCGGGCAATGCCGCCAAGCGCCCGCTCGCGCTTCAGACGCTCGTAGACGAGCCGCTCATGCGCCGCATGTTGATCCACCAGCACCAATCCGTCGGCGGTCTGGGCGACGATGTAAGTTTCGTGCAGTTGCGCCCGCGCCGCGCCGAGCGGATGCCCGACTGTCTCGGGCAACTCTGCCTCCCGGTGCAGATCGGCCGAGGGTGGCGCGAATTCATCAGCGAACTGAGCCTGAGTTGGGCCGCTGCGTTGGGCCGCAGGCGCTTCGTCGATCAGCGTTTGGGGCGTTTCCCCGAACCCCGTGAAGGCGGAAGACTGGTACGAGCTCTGGCGATAGCCGATCGGAGCCGCGAAGGATGGAAGTCCTCGGGCTTGGCTCGGGCTCGGTACCGGATATGGGCTCGCGCCAGTATGAACGTGGAGGCTCGCCGGTCGCAGCGCGTCAAGGGTTCGGGCGGCGCTTGTGGTCGAACCGCGTAGGCCTGCCTGCCGCAGCGTCTCATGAATCGCGCTGACGATCAGTCCTCGGATCAGGCCAGGGTCGCGAAAGCGTACCTCTGTCTTAGCCGGATGTACGTTGACGTCGACCAGGGCCGGATCGCACCGGATCGTAAGTGCCAGGACAGGATGCCGATCCGAACTCATGGTATCCGCGTAGGCACCCCGAACGGCACCAAGCAGGAGCCGGTCACGAACCGGGCGGCCGTTGACGGTGAAGTGGATCTGGTTGGCCGCCCCGCGATGGTAGCTCGGAAAGCCGATATGGCCCGACAGGGCAAAGCCTTCGCGCGCCATGTCGAGGACCAGCGAATTCGTGCCGAAATCGGTCCCGAACACCGCGGTCAGCCGCCGCAGGGTCGCGGCCGGACCGGTCTCGGCCTCCGCGGGGAAGACCGCCGGTGTTCCAGATTCCGAGCGCAACGCCAGACGGATCTGCGGCTGCGCCACAGCAAGCCGGCGTAGGATATCGCCAATCGCCGTCGTCTCGGCCCGGTCGGATTTGAGGAACTTCAGGCGCGCCGGGGTGGCGGAAAACAGGTCCACCACCTCGATGCGGGTTCCGCGCGCGCTCGGTGCCGGCCGAACCTCGCCCTTCATGCCGGCATCCACCGTTAGGGTGGCGCCAGTTTCGGCCTCGACCGTGCGACTCGTCAGGGTCAGGCGGGCGACGGCGCCGATCGAGGGCAGCGCTTCGCCGCGGAATCCGAGCGTCTCGATACGGGTCAGATCGCCGCCCGGGAGTTTTGATGTGGCATGGCGCTCCACCGCAAGAGCCAAGTCGTCGGCGCTCATGCCCGCGCCGTCATCGACGACGCGGATGAGCCGCCGTCCGCCGGCCTCAATCGTCACCTCGATGCTGCGCGCGCCGGCATCGATGGCATTCTCGACGAGTTCCTTGACGGCCGAGGCAGGGCGTTCAACCACTTCGCCCGCTGCGATGCGGTCGACGAGAATTGGATCGAGGCGGCGGACAGGACGAAGCGGCGTGGACATGTGGGAGAAACTATAGGTGTACAAGGACCTGCCCGAAAGGTCGTCTTCGAACCGAGCCCTCGTGCCACATAGCGGTTCGGTACCATGAAGCGTCTGTCGGACCGTGGCGAGGCTGCCGGACCGATGCCTTCACGGTCTCAACCTTAAGGTCCGGTCCATCCATGAGTGTGACACTTCAGCGTTGCCGTACGGTCTGGGGGCGGACGGAGCATCGTGACGCCCTTCCCAGCCTTCGGGTCGTCACCGATGCCGTGTATCAACCCGTGACCGCAGACGGCCGCTGGGGCCTGCTCGATGCTGCCGGAAACACGATCGAGGCGAGTGGCGAACCGGTCGTATCGGAGGTCACCGATTGTGCGGAGGATCGACCAACTCTCTACGTCGGACCGCTGATCACCCATTACGGCCACTTCCTGTTTGGCACCTTTGCACGACTGTGGCCGCTCCTCACCTGGGACGGCCCGAAGCCGCGCCTACTGTGTCATCCGCTCGGGCCACCTGAAATACGGTGCGAGACCTGGGCGGCGCTGCCCTTCCTGATCGAGATTCTCTCCCGGTTCGACATGACGCTCGACGATCTCGCGACGTTCGAGCGGCCGACCCGCATTCCGCGCCTCATGGTGCCTGGGCCGAGCTTACGCGAGCAGGACTTCGTCCACGACGTGCACGGCACCCTGGCGCGCTTCGTCGGACAGCCTTTCTGGGACCCGGCCCTGGTCGATACAGAACCGCGACCCGTCTACCTTTCCAAAACGCGTCTGGGCACCGGAATCTCGCGCCTTCGCAACGAGCAGGTCCTATGCGAGGCGCTGGAGCGCGGAGGCGTCGACATCGTCTATCCGGAGAGTCTACGTCTGTCCGAACTTGCGCGCTTACTATCCGAGCGGCGCATGGTGCTCGGGACGGCGGGGTCGGCCTTCCACACTGCCGTCTTTGCTGCGCCGGGCCGGCGCATTCTCGGCCTGAACTGGGCGGCGCATATCAACGCCAACTTCCCGCTCCTCGATGCCCTGAACGGAACCCAGGCGCGCTACTACTCCGCCATCGGCACTGAAACAGGTGAAGAGGCTGGCTTCCACTTCGGCTGGTCCCTGCCGGATCCGACCGCCGTCGCCGTTGAAATGCTGGCACGCGCGCGGGCCTTCGATACCCTTGATACCCGGGATGCGGAGGAGGACGCGGTCCGACGGCATGCCGGACGGGTATCGCCCCTGCAGCGGGTCGGGCGCTGGCTTCGGCGGCAGATCTGATCGGTCAGGCAACGCCCGAGCGCAGGAGGTCGTGGTAGTGCACGAGGCCGACCGGGCGCTCGTTTTCAACAACGATCAGCGCGGTGATCTTCATCGATTCCTGAATTTCGAGCGCCTTCGCCAGGAGTGTCTCGGGCGCGATGGTGCGGGGCTTGCCGCTCATCAGGGCCTCGACCGCAAGACTGTCGAGGTCACTGCGGAACACGTTGCGGCGCAGGTCGCCGTCGGTGACGATCCCGGCGAGCCGACCGTCGGTCTCGACCACAAGCACCGATCCAAAGCCCTTGGCGTCGATCTCGGCGATGGCGGCGCGCATCGATGTTCCGCGTGCGACCACCGGTAACTGCGAGCCACTGTGCATCACCTCCCGGACTTGTCGCAGGGAGGCGCCTAGGCGTCCGCCCGGATGATAGATGCCGAATTCCCTTGCCGAGAATCCGCGCGCCTCCAGAAGAGCGATCGCGAGCGCGTCGCCGAGCGCCAGCTGCATCGCCGTGGAGGTCGTTGGGGCAAGGCCGTTCGGGCAAGCCTCGCGCGCCTTCGGCAGCGTCAGGCAAACGTCGGCTTCGCGGCCCAGGGTGGATCCCGCATTGGCCGTAATGGCGATGAGGCCGACCCGGTATCGCCGCGCGTAGCCGATGATGTCGGCGAGTTCCGTGGTTTCACCCGACCACGACAAGGCCACGACGACATCCTCCGGCTGGATCATGCCGAGATCGCCGTGGCTCGCCTCAGCTGGATGCACGTAGAGCGCCGGGGTCCCGGTGGAGGCCAGCGTCGCGGCGATCTTGCGCCCGATATGGCCGGATTTGCCCATGCCCGTCAGGATGGCGCGACCCTGCGCCCGCGCGATCCGCGAGACGGCCGCCGTGAAGGCGTCGCCGAGCCCATTGCCGATCGAGTCCATCAGGCAGGCGAGACCGTCGCGTTCGGTCTCGATGGTGCGCAGGGCGGAGGCCACGGCGGCAGACGGGGAATTCCCAGCGGCGTCGATGGGATGGCGCGCGGCCAAGGCGGTGTCTGCTGGAGCCATCCCGGCCCGTATCCTTCTGGTCTGATCGCGCGCGCGTGAGCCGCGACGGTGTAGGCTCGCTATGAACAGCGATTGTGGTCGGATGGCGACTCCGATGAGCCTATGCGGGTCTGGCTGCCTGCGTTGACGGGCCATTAACCGTGCTCGTTGTAGCCCTTTTAACCATGGTGCCGGGCCGCTCACGCCAAGCGTGGCCACGGACTGCCCGCCAGACGGTCCCGCTGGCGGTCCTCGTCTCGAAGCGCCGTATCCGGCGCGAAGGTCAGCGGAAAGACGTCGATCCGTGACAGGTGCAGGGCCGATTTCAGGATGGCGCGTTCGAGGCTCGGGCTTCGCGCTGGCTGCCCTCCTGATACTACCCCCCTTGGCGGCTGCGGCGCAGACCCTGCCGTCGGGGGCCCCCGACAGCGCGTCCGGAGCGGCCAATGTGGGCGACGTCCTGCCCCTCAATTCCGGCCTGCGCGGCAGCACGATTTCGGGTAGCGGCGTCCTGAACAGCAACGGCAGCGCCACCGACGACGGGGCCGGCAGTGGCGGGCTCGCCACGCGCGCCTTGGCCGGCAGCCGTTCGGGCAGCGCCATCGCGTCCGGCGGGACCAATGGGGCCAACAATCGCGGCCCGACCAACATCCTGAAACTTCGAGCGATTCCGCCACGCCGGTTCGGAAGCGCCACCGTCCGTCCGGTCCGGTCGATCACGCAGGTGCCGAGCTACGACCTGCGCCTAACGCCGGTGGTGCGCAGCGCCGTCAGCGGGGTGCCGCTGCCGACGCTGCTCCCCCTGGCCGGCGTGCAGACGCCGGGGTTCTTCCTGTCGACGGCTTTGCGCCGGCCGATCACCATCGACGAGGCCTACGCGCCGCTCGGTATCAAGTTCGGCACCTTCACGATCCTGCCCGCTCTGCAGCAGAGCATGGGTTACGACACCAACCCCGACCAGATCACCAACCGCCTGGCCAGGCCGTCTCTGGCGCTGCGGACGGACGGTGAGGTGAGCTTCCGAAGCGACTGGTCGTCGAGCGAACTCACTGGCGATTTGCGGGGGGGCTATGTCGATTTCCCCGATAATGAGGGGGCGAGCCGCCCCAACGGGTCGGGCGTGACCCGGCTGCGGATCGACGCGAACCGCGATACGCGGATCGATGTCGAGGGCCGTTTTCTCCTGGAAACACAACGCACTGGCACCCCCGACTTGGCGGCCGCGACGGCAACCCGGCCGCTGATTGCGAGCTACGGCACCACGCTCGGCGTCACCGAGCGCTTCAACCGGGTGCAGGTGTCGGTGCGCGGCCTGCTCGACCGGTCCGAATTCGAGGATGCGCAACTGTCCGACGGCACCATCGTGCGTCAGAGCGACCGCAACCTGAACCAGTACGGCCTGCAGCTCCGGGCCGGATACGAGATCTCGCCAGTCATCACGCCGTTCGTCGATGTCCTGGCCGATACCCGCGTCTACGATCTACGGGTGGATTCCTCGGGAATTCGCCGCGACTCCGATGGCGTGACCTTAGCGGGCGGCGCGACCTTTGCGCTGACCCGTTTCGTGACCGGCGAAATCTCGGGCGGATTGCAGCACCGGACCTATGTCGACCCGTCCCTGCGCGACTTGACGGCGCCGGTCGTGAACGCGGCGCTGATCTGGAGCGCGAGCCCGCTCACGACGGTGCGGCTCAATGCAGCCACGGGCGTCATCGAGACGTCGGTACCGGGTTCGAGCGGAGTTCTTACACAAACCGCGACCCTGGAAGTCCAACACGACCTCCTGCGCAATCTCTCGCTCATCGGCGGGGTCACGTATCTGTCGAACGACTACGACCGGGTAAATATCACCGAGCGCGGATTCTCGGCGACGGCGCGCCTCGACTATCGCTTCAATCGCTGGCTGGCGATGCGCGGCAGCTACATCTATCAGCGCCTGGACAGCTCATCGGCGGGATCGAGCTTCCACGCCAACACGTTCCTGCTCGGCCTGCGGGTCAATCCCTAGCGGCGATGCCGCGTCCGGAGTGACGGACGCGACGCGCGTTTCGGGCCTTGGTATACCGAAGCGACGCGTCGCGGTGACGGACCTGACGGGCGTTCCGGACCTTGGAATACCCGCAGGGTCGTGTCGCGGTCACGGCCGGTCAGCGCACCATCGCGAGGGAGGCGCCGGATTTCGAAAGTGCGCCGTCGAGGGCTGCGCCACTCTGGCGCAAACGGGCCGCGACGGTGCCGCCCGGCTGGTACAGGTAGACCTCGCCGTCGCGATAATCCCAGGCCGTGACCTTGGACAGGTCCTTGTTCGGGCAGCCCGAGGCGCTGGCCTTGTAGAGGTCGAGAGCGGGGGCGCTCGACAGCGAGACCTTGCAGCTGGCGCCGGTGGCGTCCTTGGCGTTCCAGGTTCCGACCACCGAGGATCTGCCGCTGGCGACCACCGGCGGCGGCAGTGGCGCGACGGGCGTCGGGTCGGGCGCGATCACCGGCGTCGAGGGGGCGACCGCGACGTTGGCGCCGACCGGCGGCGGAAAGTCGGCCGGGGAGGCGGAGGCGCCCGGCGGCGGGGCCAGCGGCTCGGAGGTGACGGGTCCGGACGGCATGGCCGGGGCGATCGGCTCGAGGGCGGCCTGGGGACCGGGCGCGGCCCGGCCGCGCACGGGGCCTTCGAGGCGCTGCGAGGCACAGGCGCCGAGGCCGGCGGCGAGCGCGAGGATGGCGGCTGTCGACAGGAGCGAACGCGGCATCGATGGCAAAATCCGAAGGGGAGTTGGGTCGGGGCCGAGGCCCCGCGTTATGGCCTGCGTCACCGTCAATTGCGCTGGCGGCAAGGCGCCGAAGGGGGCGAGCACGGGTTTTGCCGGGACGGCCCGACATTTGCCGCCCGGTGTGGCGCTCGTGCCTCAGGACGAACCGCGGAATCCCGTGCGCTATTTACCACGCGGAGGGATGCGCCTTGTCTCCGCGGCCGCCACCTGCAAGCCTCGGATGGTCCTCAATCTCGGGGGCGCAACACTCGCGTCTGCCATGCGCCGCCTCCACAGCATCGATTCGATTCGCGGCCTGGCCGCGCTGGCTGTGATCTACGCGCACACCGTCGAGTTCGGGCTGAAGACCCGGCTTGGGCCGTTTCCCGCCGAGCAGGCCGTCCTGGCCGGGCTCACGGAGTGGCTCGACCTCGGCAAGATCGCCGTGACGATGTTCTTCGCGGTGTCGGGCTTCGTGGTGCCGTTCTCGCTGTTCAAGCCGAGCCGCCGGCCGATCCTGGCCTTCGCGATCTCGCGGTTCTTCCGCCTCTATCCCGCCTATTGGCTGTCGATCCCGTGCGGCCTGCTGGTGCTGTTCGTCTGGGCCGGGCGGGACATTCCGGCTCTCCTGGTCCCGGCCAACATCACGATGCTGCAGCAATTCGTCGGGGTCGAGAACATCATCGGCCTGTATTGGACCCTGCAGATCGAGCTGATCTTTTACGGCCTGTGTGTCGCCCTGTTCGCCATGGGTCACCTCGACCGGCGCGGCAGCGTCGTCGCCACCACCCTTCTGATGATCGCCGCCGCCGTGGTGCTGGCTGGCTTGCGCTATCACCTCCAGCGCAAGGTCCCGGTGGCGGTTCCCCTCGCGCTGGCGGTCATGCTGTGGGGTTTGTGCCTGCGCTACCATGTCTTCGAGCGGCGCCCGGGCTGGGGCGGGGCCTTGGCCCTGGTCACGGGGGCGCTGGTCTGCGCGGTGCCCCTGGTGTCGGTGCTCGCCTACGGGCGGGACATGGGCTTCCAGGAGAACTGGATGAAGTACACGATCACCTATTGGCTCGCGATGGCGCTGTTCTGGCTCCTGAGCGTCGGGCTGCGGATCGAGGGCCGGGTCTTCGTCTATCTCGGCGCCATCAGCTATTCGATCTACCTGTTCGGGCCGGTGGTGCAGGTCGTGCTGGAGCACGCGCTCGCCGGATATGAGGCGGTGATCCCGATCCACCTGTTCGCGGGCGCGACCGCTCTGGCCACCGTCGCGGTGGCGGCCCTGGTCTATCGCTGGATCGAAGCGCCCGCCATCGACCTCGGGCGCACCATCACCCGCCGCATCATCGAGCAGCCCGCGCCCGTCGCCGCACCGGCACCCGCCCTCGGTCGTTCGGAACCCTGAGCGGGACCGGATCGGAGCGGGATCGAAGCCCAGGTCCATTGACAGCCCGGCGCCGTGGAAGGGGTCGACGCCCGGTCTGCCGCCTTCCTCGGGTCGGGGTGGCTCACACGTCCCGCATCCCGACCTGATGCGGCTCCCCTGCCCCGCACCAGCTTCCCTGCCCCGCAACCAACATCCAAACCCGAGCGAAACCGTCCGGCCGTTCGCGCGACCGGGTTCGTTCCCCGTCCGGCGATACGGCGGACAACGCGTATCAGTTGGGACGAAGGGGCGGAGCCGATTGCCCGACCGCCCGTCCCAGGAATTGACGGTCCGTAACGTTCAATGACCTGCTCACCGTCAGAAGAGATCTGCCGTCGTCTCCAAGACAGGTTCGTCCGGCTTCAGCACGATCCCGCGAGATGTCGGCGGATGGCGCATGAACGACGCCGGCTGCGGTGAAGAACGGGTCGGACCGGTCCGAACTCCCGCGAGGACAGGCAACGCGATGCGGGGGGCGGCATCGATCGCGCGCATCTCCGTTCGTCCGGCCATCGGGTTCCCGTTCGGACCAGGATCGGTACGGCCGAACGGCCCCGGCGTGCCGCCACCTCGGCGGTTCGGCTGGGGCGAAGGGCGGGTTCCTCGGCATGCCGCCGCAGGACTTCCGAGCCGCCGCAGCGATTCCGGGCCGCCGCAGCGTTTTCGCGCCGCGGCGTTCGATGGAGACGTGTCCCGGTCAGGCCGCCCGAATGGCCTGGAGGAACGTCGCGACCTCGCGCTGGACGTTCACCGACTGCGTCGAGAGTTCCCCGGCCGCCATCAGAACCTGCTGGGCGGCGGTGCCGGTCTCGCCGGCCGAGGCCAGCACCCCGGCCACGTTCATCGAGACGTCCTGGGTGCCACGGGCGGCTTCGATGGCGTTGCGGGAGATCTCGCCCGTGGCGGCGGTCTGCTCGACCACGGTCGTCGCGATGGAGCCCGTGATGGTGTTGACCGACACGATGGTCTGGCTGATCTGCCGGATCGCCGCGACGGCCTCGCCGGTCGCCTGCTGGATCGCCGTGATGTGTCCGCCGATCTCGCTGGTCGCCCGGGCGGTCTGGCCGGCGAGTTCCTTGACCTCGGTGGCGACCACCGCGAAGCCGCGTCCGGCCTCGCCGGCGCGCGCCGCCTCGATGGTGGCATTGAGCGCCAGCAGGTTGGTCTGGCCGGCGATGCCCGAGATCATCGTCACGGCCTCGCCGATCCGGTCTGCGGCCTCGGTCAGCCGGGCCATCGTCACATCCGTCGCCTGCGCGTCCCGGGTCGCTGCGGCGGCCACCACGTTCGATTGCTTCACCTGGCGATCGATCTCCTGCAGCGAGGCCACCATCTCCTCGGCCGCGGAGGCGACGGTCTGCACGTTGGCGGAGGTTTGCTCGGCCGCCGCGCTGGAGGCGATCGCCCGGGTGCTGGTCGCATCGGCCACGCTGGTCATGGACCGGGCGGTGGCGTCGAGTTCGGTGGAGGCGGCGGTGACGATGCCGATGGAATCCCCGATCGTCCGCTCGAAGCCCTGCACCAGTTCGTCGACGCGGTCGGCCCGGCGCTGGCGGGCGGATCGCTCGGTGACCTGCTGCGCTTCCAGGTCGCGGCGGGCGATCGCGTTCCGCCGGAACACGTCGACGGCCTTGGCCATCTCGCCCATCTCGTCGGTGGCGTCCTGCGACGGCACGATGATCTCGGTCTCGCCGGCGGCGAGGCGGCTCATGGCGTGCGTCATTCCGGTAATCGGCCGGATCAGGCTCCGGGTGATCAGGAAAGCCATGCCGCCGCCCAGAACCAGCGCCAGGGCGATCAGGGCCTGCTGCACCCGCTCGGACAGGGCCACGGTCGAGTCGGTCATCGCTGCGATCTCCTTCATCCGCGTCTCGGTGATGGCGCGGGCCCGGATACCGGCGGCCTCGATGGCGGCGATCTTGGGCTTGATCTTCTGCTCGAACTCGACCCGGCTCTCCTCCATGGCCGTGGCGGCCTCCTGGAAGGCGTCGACATAGGTGTTGAGCGCAGCCTCGCTGCGGGTGATCGCCGCGGTGAACGCCTGATCGGGATCGAGGCCCCGCAACGCCTTGCCGGCGGCCACGGCCTTCCGGGCGTTCTCCGCGAAGGTGGCCGGACCCTTGGGGTCGAGCGTCGCCAGGAAGCGCCAGTTCGACATCCGCGTCAGCAGGACCGCGCTCTCGAACGCCTGGGCCTGGCTGATCTGGGCCACGCTGCCGTTGGCCCGGATGTCCTTCAGCAGGTCCTGATTCAGGCGGCTCAGCACGTTGCCCCCCTCGAACAGGCGGGTGCGGGCCTCGACCAGGGTGGCACCACTCGTCCCCAGCCGGACGACGTCCTGCTCCAGGCTCCGGCCGCCGTCGGGCAGCTGGGCATAGAGCTTTCGACGCTCCTCCGAGATCGTGTTCCCCATCACCAGGTCGCCGGTCTCGATGATGCTCCGGCGGGTCTGTTCGAGGGCGACCAGGATGTCCGGCTTGGCCGTGGCCTTATATTCGAGCGACTGGGCGATGAACCGGTCAGTCAGGCCCGTGACAGTGTAGATGTTGCGCGTATTCGTTTCGACCCGATTGCGGCGCGCGTACTGGTCGGTAAGCTCGGCGAGCTGATGGCGCGAGGCAATGCCCAGGGCGGCGATGATGACCATCAGCGTGCCGAAGCCGGCATACAGGCGGGTGCGAATACCAAACTTCATTGCAGGGTCTCGCTGGGTAAGATTTTTCCGTGAGACCTTTCGTACAATATAGCTCGTAAAATTCGGTTAAAATATCAGTCTATTGCCTCATAAATGTCGCGGACCATTGCCTATAGTTCCCGCCTGATCTTCGCGATGGCTTCGTCCCGGTGTCGCCTAGGGGGCGATGCCGTCGATGGCGAGGCGCAGGTGCTTCGGGCCGCGCAGGGCCGAGCCCGACCGGTAGGGCGGCGGGTCGGCGGTCAGGCGCGGGTTCTTCAGGCGCCGGGCGAGCGCCACCAGGGCGGCCTCGACCTCGAAGCGGGCCAGCGGGGCGCCGACGCAGTAATGCAGGCTGCCGCCGAAGCCGAGATGGCGGTTGTCGGTGCGGTCCGGGTCGAAGCGCTCCGGCTCGGCATAGACCGCCGGGTCGCGGTTGCCGGAGGCGAGCAGCAGCACCAGGGGCGCGCCTTCCGGTATGGTGACCCCGTCCTGCGTGATCGGGCACAGGGTCGTGCGGGTCCGGAACTGGACCGGGGGCTCGAAGCGCAGCAACTCCTCGACCACGCGGGGCGCGCGGGTGGGGTCCTCGCGCAGGCGGCGCAGCTCGTCCGGGTGGCGCAGCAGGGTCAGCATGCCGTTGGTGATGAGGTTCACCGTGGTCTCGTGGCCGGCGACCAGCATCAGGATGGCGGTGGCGATGAGGTCGAAATCACTCATGCGCGGGCGGCCGTCGACGCCTTCCGTCGCCAACCCCGACAGCATGTCGTCCTGCGGGTCCTTGCGCTTCTCGGCGATCAGGCCCTGCATGTATTCGGAAATGGCATCGAAGGTCCGGCTGTTCTCGGCCCGCAATGCGTCGTCCTGGAGAGTGTCGGGCTCCAGAGCGGTGGCGAGCTGCGTCGCCCAGCCGTGGAAGCGCTCCTCGTCCGAGGGCGGGATTCCGAGAAGTTCGCAGATCACCGTGACGGGCAGCGGATAGGCGAGGTCGTCGACGATATCGATGCTGGTGGCATCGCCGAGCTTGTCGAGGATCTCGTCGACCAGCACATGCGAGCGTGCCCGCATCGCCTGGACCCGCTCCGGGGTGAATTGCTGCATCACCGCCGCCCGCAGGCAGTCGTGGTCCGGCGGATCGCGGAAGATGAAGGGCCGGTGGGTGTCGGTGAGGTGGTCGCGCACCGGCTTGACCAGCCAGTCCTTGAAGGGGTTGCCGGTCTTGGGCCGGTCGGCCGGCGGCAGCGTCTCCGAACTCACCCGCGGATCGTGCAGCAGACGCGTGATCGCCGCGTGGGTGGCGGCCACATAGGTGCCGTCCTCCTGGCGCGAGACCGGGCAGGTGCGCAGCTGCGCGAACAGCGGATAGGGGTCGGGCCGGTTGGCCTCGTCCTTGATCCGCGCGAACAGGGTGTCGTCGGTCATGACCGATCCTTGCGGGCGGGTTCCGGGAAGTCGGGCGGCAGCACCGTGAAGGGGCCGGCATCGACGCCGGTGGGCTCCGGCGGGAACGGCGCGCCCTCGGCGATCAGGTCCGCATAGGCCGGGAGCCAGCGGGCGCAATCGAACGCCACGGCGGCGATGCAGCGGCCTTCGCGGCCGTAGACCGCCAGGAAGCGGCCCTCCTTCAGGCTGCCGCGGGCGATGCAGAACCCGTCGGCGCCCTCGGTGAGTCCCACCGACTTGAGGGTGATCCCGCCCTGGCTCGACCAGAAGGCGGGGACGTCGCGATAGGGCTCGGGCGCAAGCCCGGCGAGCAGGCGCCCGGCATGGCGCCCTTGCGCGACGGCATGGCCCCAATGCTCGAGGGCGATGCGGCGGCCGGGATAGAGCGGGTGGGGGAAGCGGGCGACGTCGCCCGCCGCCGCGATGCGGGGGTCGGGCGCGTCTGCCGCGTCGAGGACGTAGCCCTGCGCGTCGCAATCGATCCCGCCCGCGTCGAAGGCGAGGCCCGAGCCTTCGAGCCAGGCGGTGTTTCGCACCGCTCCGAGGGCCACCACCACCACGTCCGCCGCGATGACGCTGCCGTCCTCAAGGCGGGCGCGCACGACGCGGCCGGTGCCGTCATCCTCCAGGGCCTCGACCTTCACCCCGCTGCGCAGGGTGGTGCCGAGGCGCTCGTGCAGGGCTCCCACCACCGCGCCGAGATGCTGGCCGAGCACCCGGGCGAGCAGGGTCGGCCCGGTCTCCGCCAGGGTGACCGGCAGGCCGAGGGTCCGGCACGCGGCCGCGACCTCGCAGCCGATGAAGCCGCCGCCGATGATCAGGACGTGGCCGGGGCCGGCGGCGAGATCGCGCCGCAGGGCCTCTGCCTCGTCGCGGCCCCGTAGGGTGTGGACGCCCCGGAATGCTGCCTGCGCGGAATCGCGCCAGGGCCGGGCCGAGGCGCCGGTGGCGATCAGGAGACGGTCGTAGGGCAGGGTCTTGCCGCTCGCCAGGGTGAGCAGCCGGCGAGTCCGGTCGAGATGCGTGGCGGGAGCGCCGAGGCGCCAGTCGGCCTCGAGGGCGACGAGGTTCGGCAGGGTCGTGGCGTCGGCGGCGACCTCGCCGGTCAGCACGGCCTTCGACAGGGGCGGCCGGTCATAGGGGCGATGGGGTTCGGCCCCCACGATGGTGAGGGCACCGGCGTAGCCCGCCTCTCGCAGGGCCTCGGCGCCGCGAAGGCCGGCGAGCGAGGCGCCCACCACCACGACCCGCGTCTCGGCATCGCTCATCGACGGGCAGCCCCGGCATCCTCGACGCGGATGGCCTGGACCGGACAGGCGATGCGGGCGCGCTCGATGTCGTCGCGGGCGCCGGCGGACGGGGCGGGATCGTAATGCAGGGCCTCGCGGCCCTTCAGCACGAAATGGTCCGGCGCCGCATAGCAGCACTGGGCATAGGCCTGGCAGAGGTTGAGGTCGACCGTGACCCGGAGTCCGCCGGCGGAATGGCGGGCATCGGGCGGGGAGGCTGCGGGTTCGGGAACGTCGGTCATGCTTGCGCAATGGACCCGACCCGGCCGGGGTTCCGCCCCGGGGGCGTGGTTACAGGACGCGGTGCATCACCAGGGCATCGACCAAGCCGAGATCCGGGTGCCGGAACACCCCCGGCAGGCGACCGACCTCGGCAAAGCCGAGGCTCGTCCACAGGGCGACCGCGCGGGTGTTGGTGGCCACCACGAAGTTGAACTGCATCGCGGTAAAGCCGGCGGCACGGGCGGTGTCGAGGGCGTGGGCGCCCATGGTCCGGGCAACGCCGCGCCCGGTGGCGTCGGGCCGGGTCATGAAACTCGCATTGGCCACGTGGTCTCCCCCGCCCGCCTGATTCGCTCGCAGGGTGTAGGTGCCGAGGACATCGCCCCCCGCTTCGGCTACCAGAACCCCGTGGGCGGGTGCGAACCAGTAGGCCAGCATCGCCGCCCGGCTGCCGTCGCGGGGCAGCGCGTAGGTCTCGCCGGCGCGGATCGTCGGTTCGAGGATCGCCCAGACGGCGTCGGCATCGGCGGGGCCGGCCGGTCGGATCGTGATCGTCATCGCGCGGGCTCCCGGGGGGTGGTCAGGAAGGCAGTGGGCAGATCGGCCGCGCTCGCGGACGGCCCTCGATCGCCACGATACGGCAGGAAGCCGACTGTGATCGGGCCGTTACCGGTTCCGCGTGAACGCCACGGATGCGGGTGCAGGCGAAAAGGGCTGGGATGTCTGCGGGGTCTCCTCCCCGGTGGATTGGGGGCAAGCCTGAGATCCGTCGAGCTTATGGGGAGGAGGTGGATGGGTGACCTTACAGCCGGCGAGGCCAGCGGAGCCACCCCCACTCCTAACCTCTCCCCACAGGGGGGAGAGGGACGCGTCGAGATCTTGAAGACGCGGAGTTGCCATTCCGGTAGCCTTCCAAGAATAGCCTTCCCATAGAAGGGGAGCCGGTGCACCGCGAACTCACCTGGAATGACCACCATCCCACTGTCCTGATCGACGGTCGCCTCGTCAGAACCGTGTCGATCGGGTCATCCGAACGGGAAACGGGCACGGCACACCAAACCGGCCGCGGCGATCGGGGGGACGACGTCGGTGACGCGAGAGACCGATGCGTCACAGTGATGCGTCCGTGCCACACCGGGCGGCCAAGCGCGGCGGGCTGCGACATCGCGATTGTAATACTATTACACTTCGGCCACGAAACATTATAACGTTTGTGTGTGAGGCGAGATGCGCGTTCAGCGATCAAGGACAGTTCTGGCCGGCGCGATGCTGGCGGGAGCCGGGATGACGGTTCAGCCGGCCGGCGCGCAGCAGGCGCAGGCGACCCTGGAAGAACTCAGCGTCACCTCGCCGAGCCCGATCGTGACCCGTCCCGTGACGGGTCCCATCTCCGGGCCGCCCATCGGCGTGCTGCCCGTCGTCACCAACACTTTCTCGCCGGTGACGGTCGTGACGGCCGAGCAGATCGCCCGCGACCAGCCGCGCACCCTGGGCGACGCCCTGTTCGACCGGCCCGGCATCTCGGGCACGAGCTACGCGCCCGGCGCGGCCAACCGCCCGATCATCCGCGGCCTCGACAACAACCGGGTCCGTATCCAGGAGAACGGCGTCGGCATCCAGGACGTCTCCGAACTCGGCGAGGATCACGGCGTCCCGATCAACCCGCTGGTGGCCAACCGCATCGAGGTGATCCGCGGGCCGGCCTCCCTGCGCTTCGGCTCGCAGGCGATCGGCGGCGTGGTCAGCGCCGAGAACAACCGGGTGCCGACCTACATTCCGGCCAACGGCGTGTCGGGCTCGGCCACCACCGGCTACTCCTCGGTGGACAATGGCCGCCTCGCCGCCGTGACGGTGGATGGCGGATCGGGCAACGTCGCGGTCCATGCCGACGGCTTCCGCACCGCCGCCGACAGCTACGCCATTCCGGGCGGCATCCAGCGCAACTCGGCCAACGAGAGCCAGGGCGGCGCAGTCGGCATGTCGTTCATCGGCGAGCGCGGCTTCGTCGGCCTGTCCTACAGCCATTACGACGCGGTCTATCAGATCCCCGGCGGCGACGCCGTCGAGAGCCGCACGCGCCTCGATCCGCGTCAGGACCGCCTGCTGGCCCGGGGCGAGTACCGCCCCGTCGAGGGACCGATCGCGGCCGTGCGCTTCTGGCTCGGCGGGTCGATCTATCGCCATGACGAGATCGGCATCGGCGAGAACGGGGTCGACGGCATCCAGGCCACCTTCAAGAACCGCGAGGCGGAGGGGCGGGTCGAGCTCCAGCACGTGCCCGTCGCCCTGCCGTTCGGTACACTCACGGGCGCCCTCGGTCTTCAGGCCGGCCGGCGCACCCTCGGGACGGCCGGCGAGGCCGGCGGGTTGCTGGCCCCGACCGATTCCCGCAGCAATGCCGTCTACCTGTTCGAGGAACTGGCGGTGGGCGGCGGCCTGCGCTTCCAGGCAGCCGGCCGCATCGAGGGCGACCGCGCCACCGGCACCGCCACGGCGTTCCCCGGCGACTACCTGCCGGTGGAGGGCGAAGAGCCCCTGGCCTTCGGGCGCCGCCGCAAGTTCGCCCCGAAGAGCGCCAGCTTCGGCGTCCTGCAGGACCTGCCTTACGGCTTCGTGGCGAGCGTCAACGGCTCGTTCGTCGAGCGGGCGCCGACCGCTTACGAACTCTATTCGCGCGGCGCGCACGACGCGACCGAGACCTTCGAGATCGGCAGCTCGACTCTGAAGAAGGAGCTGGCCCGCACGGTGGAAGCCAGCATCCGCCGGGCCGAGGGGCCGCTGCGCCTCGACGCGACCGGCTACTTCACCCGCTACACCGGGTTCATCTACAAGCGCGATACCGGCACTCGCTGCGGCGACGATTTCGCCTCGTGCGGCAGCGACGACGAATTGCAGCAGATCGTCTACTCTCAGCGCAACGCCACCTTCTACGGCGCCGAGATCGGCGCGCAGCTCGACCTGATCCGGGTGGGCAACGGTTTTGCCGGCCTCGACGCGCAGTATGATTTCGTGCGTGCCCAGTTCGACGACGGCACCTTCGTGCCGCGCATCCCGCCCCACCGCCTCGGCGGCGGACTGTTCGTGCGGGCCGACGGCTGGTTCGCCCGGGTGAACCTGCTCCATGCCTTCGCCCATACCGAGATCGCCCCGATCGAGACCGTCACGCCGGGCTACGACGACCTGCGGGCGGAAGTCAGCTACACCAAGCCCCTCGATCCGCGCCTCTACGGCATGAGCGAGGTGACCCTCGGCCTCCAGGGCCGCAACCTGCTCGACGATCGCATCCGCAACTCGGCCTCGTTCAAGAAGGACGAGATCCTGCTGCCGGGCCGCAACGTCAGGCTGTTCCTGACCGCCCGGTTCTGACGGCCCTCTTGTGATGGCCTTCTTCCGCCGGTCTTGGTCTCAACCTGGACACGCGAAGATAAAGGCCGACGTGTCGACGCGGGCGTGCTAGAAGAACCCAACCCCGCACGACCCCGTGTCCTGGGCAACTCCATGAGGCCCAAGTGGCTAACGCGTTCAAGAGCGGTGCGTCGCAATCGCGCTCGACCAATGACTTCAACGAGCGCGCCAAGCAGCTGTCCGAGCGGCTGGGTGCGATCGAGAAGCCGATCCAGATGAAGCGCGGAAACGCGCCGCGCCGGACCTTCAAGGCCGGTCCGCGCCCCGAGGAAGAGACCAGCGAGCAGGCCGAGCCGCAGACCGAGGGCAACGAGGGCCAGGAGGTCGAAGAATCGGAGGTTGCGGATTCGGAGACCGAGGACCGCGAGACCGAAGATCACAAGGACGCCTGATCGCGACCGGTTCGCATCGCCCGCTGCCGGGCGGTGCCGAAACGACAGAAGGGCCGGCGAGGGATCGCCGGCCCTTCTGTCGTTTCGGGGTGATGTCGGCCCGGAGCGGCGTGCCGGCCCGGAACCAAATGTCGGCCGATTGCCGGATGTCAGCGGCGGGCTTTGGCCTTGCGGGCCGCGTAGCGGGCATCGCGGGCCGCTTTCTTCTCGGCCAGTTCCGCCGCCTTGCGCTCGGCGGCGGCCAGAGCCTCGGCCTCCTCGCGGGCGATCTGGGCGGCGAGTTCCGCCTCCTCGCGCGCGCGCTTGGCCTCGGCTGCGGCCTTCTCGGCAGCGATCCGGGCGGCTTCCCGCTCCCGGGCGCGCTCCTCGCGGGCGCGAGCCACCTCGGCGCGGGCCTGGGCCTTGGCGATCATCTCCGGATCGTCGGCCGGCGGGCGGGCCTTGAATTTTTCCAGCAGCATCTGCTTGGCGCTGAGGGAGTTCTTACGGCGGTCGTCGAAATTCCGATAGTCGAAGGCGCCCATCTGACCTTTCTCATGTGGTGAGTCGCCCGCATCCGGCGTGGTGCACGCGCGGCATGGGGCCGTGGGGGAATGATCGTTTCGGGTGGTTCAAATCGCAGCAGCCCCATGCCTGAGGGACTGGCGGGAATCAACAGAAGCCGCCCATGGGCGAGCGGCTTCTGACAGCTTGTTGAAACGATGCCTCAGTAGTTCGGCATCGCAGCGCCGAAATTCAACCGATGCGGCTCACGCCGCAAGTTGAACGATGCGGCTCACGCCGCAAGTCGGTCGATGCGGCTCACGCCGCCTGGAGATTGCCGGCCGACTGCTTGCCGGTGCGGCGGTCGCTCTCGATCTCGTAGGACACCTTCTGTCCCTCGATGAGGTTGCGCATGCCGGCGCGCTCCACGGCCGAGATGTGGACGAACACGTCCTTGCCGCCATCATCCGGCTGGATGAAGCCGTAGCCCTTGGTCTCGTTGAACCATTTCACGGTGCCCGTGCTCATGGGAATCCTCCTGAAGCGTTTTGGGGTGGAGCGTGATCTTGCCTGCCATCGGCTGCCCGGCACCCGCGCGATCTCGCACGGGCACCCGAGGCGCAGGGTCTTCGAATGGAATTGCGATCGCAGCGGCATCCGTGGACGGGCCTGGCGGGCAGGCTCGACGCAATGACGAATGTGCTACCCGGTGGGAACCGGCCATGGAGCGATGGGGTCAAAATTCGGAAGCCTGCGACGGGAGGACAAGGCGCTGGCGTGAATCGGGTTCCCTCGCCGATCGACGAAAGCGCATCCCGCCACAGGGGCTTACGCGATCGCGCCTTGCTGAACGGGATTCGCCAGACCGGGTTTGCGAACCGGTGGAGGACGGGGACGGCGGCATCACGTCCGGGCGAGGTGGGGGGTGACGCGGTTGCTGCCACGCCGCCGCATCGATAGGTTGACGGCCTTCACGATCTGGCCCGAACGGGCTTTCGAAGGCCGCCATGGCCTTAACGGCTTGGAGAGGGCGGCGCCCGATCCTGGGTCCGTGCGGTCGGGGCGGAGGTGGAATGACGGGGTCCGTGAGTCAGCGACGATGCATCCGGGGACCGACGCGGGGCTCAAAGCGGGGCCTGATGCCGGGCCCGGTCGGGAACAGCCATTCGTGACGCGGATTCGGGGGCGGGTTCGACACGTGACGCTGCTGAGGCTGGCGCGCGCCGCCTGGCCTCTGGCCGCCGGTCTCGCCGGTGCGGGCGGCGCTGCCGTGCCGGCGGCGGCCTTCGACCTGTTCGGGCTGTTCGGCTCCGAGGAGGAGCCGCCGGCGCCGAGCGCCGCGGCCCTGCCCTACACGGTGAAGATCTCCGGCATCGACGATAACGACGTCCTGCGGGCGCTGCAGGACACCTCGACCCTCTATCGCCTGCGCCAGGAAGCGCCGCCGGACGGCGAGGGCTTGGTCCGCCGGGCGGAGGCCGACCAGCGCCGCCTCTCCGACGTGCTGTCCGGCTACGGCTATTGCCAGGGCACGGTGACGATCCGCATCGACGGCGTGGTGCTGGCCGGCGAGCCGAGCGTCGTCCCGGCCGCCCGCGCGGCGGAGGCGTCGCGCGCCCGCGCCCTGGTGCCGGTCAAGATCGTGGTCGATCCCGGCCCGCTCTACACCCTGCGCTCGATCGCGGCCCGCGACCTCCGGGGCAACCCGTTCCCCGAGGAGATCCTGCCGGAGCGCTTCACCCGTGTCGGCGCCGACGTGCCGGCCCGCTCGGCCACCGTGCTGGCCCGCGAGGCGAAGATCGTCGACCGCTTCCGGGCGCTGGGCCATCCCTTCGCCAAGGCGGCCGCGCGCGATCCCGTCGTGGACGACGCCGCCCACGTCATGGACGTGACCTACACCATCGATCCGGGTCCGATCGCCGGCCTCGGCGAGGTCGCGGTGCGCGGCACCAAGGACATCGATCCGGCGGTGGTGCGCTCGTTCATCTACGCCGAGCCGGGCGATCCCTACTCGCCCAAGGCGGTTTCCGACATTCGCCGCTCGGTCGCCAAGGTCGAGGGCCTCGGCTCGATCCGGGTGCGCGAGGGCGAGACCCTCGACCCCTCCGGCAACCTGCCGATCTTCGTCGACGTCACGGAACGCGAGAAGAACCTGATCGGCGTCGCGGCCCGCTACTCCACCGTCGATGGACCGGGCATCCGGGCCTATTACGCCAACCGCAACCTGTTCGGCGGCGGCGAGACCTTCCGGGTCGATGCCGACATCTACTATCTTGGCAACGATCTCTACGCCAAGCAGCGCAAGGCCGCCGGTATCGATTCGAACGGCCTCGGCGGGCGGCTCTCGGCCACCTTCGTCAAGCCGGCCCTGTGGGGCACCCGCAACGATTTCATCGCCAACGTCTTCGCGGGCCGCGAGGCGCAGCAATCCTACGTCAGCGATGCGGCCGGCGGCACGGTGGCCCTGCGCCACCGCTTCTCCGACACCTTCTTCGCCCAGGTCGGCCTCGACGGACAGGCGGGGCGCTCGCAGGATGCCCTCGGCAAGGTCGATTACCGCCTCATCGGCGTGCCGGTCTCGGTGTCCTACGATTCCACCGACAACCTGCTCGATCCGACCGAGGGCGTGCGCCTGACCGCCTCGGCGACGCCCTATGCGGGCATCCTCGGCTCCGACCCGTCGATCTTCGTCGCCAAGGCGCAGGGCTCGACCTACTACGCCTTCGACGACGAGGCCCGCTACATCCTGGCCGGCCGCATCGGCTTCGGCTCGATCTCGGGGGCCAGCCTCGAGGATATCCCGGCCAATATCCGCTTCTTCGCCGGCGGCGGCGGCTCGGTGCGCGGCTTCCCCTACCGGACGCTCGGGCCGCGCGGACCCTTCAACCTGCCGATCGGCGGCCGCAGCCTGCTCGAAGCCTCGGTGGAGGCGCGCATCAAGGTCACCGACACGATCGGGGTGGTGCCGTTCATCGACGCCGGCACGGCCTTCGCCGGCAGCGTCCCCGACTTCGACGAGCGCATCCGCTACGCGGTCGGCCTGGGCCTGCGCTACTACACCGGCATCGGCCCGATCCGGGTCGACGTCGCCTTTCCGATGGACCGCATCAAGGGCAACCGCGAGCGCCCCGTGGCCCTGTACATCAGCCTGGGACAGTCCTTTTGATGGGATTTCGGAAGCGTTCCCATGCGGGGATCTCGATCGCGCGGATAGCGACCCTCTCCCCTCTGCAGGCGAGGGTGCCTGCGGAGCAGGCGGGAGAGGGGGCGCCCTGTCCGGACACGTCGCTCCCCTCTCCCGACCCGCTCCGCGCGTCACCCTCCCTCGCAAGGAGGGGCGGGAAAGCGCGCCTCCTCGCCGCCACCCTGTGCCTGTCCGTCTTCGCCGCGACGCCCGCCACCCTCACCCGTGCCGATGATGGCGAGAAGACCGTGCTGGGCGGCCTGCTGTCGAAGGCCCTGTCGACGCCGGGGTCGCGGGTCGCCATCGGGGCGGTGGACGGTGCCCTGTCGTCGGACGCCACCATCCGCGACGTGGCGATCAGCGACGCCAACGGCGTCTGGCTGAAGCTCGACCGGGCGCGCCTGGTCTGGCGCCGCCTGGCGCTGCTGTCGGGGCGCCTGGAGGTGGAGAGCCTGGAAGTCGGGCGCCTCGAAGTGCTGCGCCGCCCCCTTCCCGCTCCGGTCTCGGCGACGCCCGAGCCCGACGGGTCGCTGCTGCCCGACCTGCCGGTCAAGGTCGAGATCAAGACGTTCAAGCTCGCCGAACTGATCCTGGGCGAGGCCCTGGCCGGGCAGCCGGCCCGCCTCACCGCCGAGGGCCGGGCCAAGCTCGGTGCCCCGTCCGAGGGCCTCGACCTCGACGTCTCCGTGCGCCGCCTCGACGCCGAGGGCCGGTTCGGCGCCCGGTTGCTGTTCGTGCCGAAGGGCGAGATTCTGGAGTTGAAGACCACCCTGGTGGAGCCCGCCGGCGGGCTCCTGTCCAAGGCCGCCAACCTGCCGGGGACGCCGGCGATCAATCTCGACCTCGACGGGCGCGGCAGCCTCGACGCCTGGAATGCCCGCCTCGACTTCGATGCCGGCCCCGATCTCGGCGCCCGGGGCACCGCCCGCATCTCCCGCATCGGTGCGGAGCGGCGGCTCGCCCTCGACCTCGCCTCGCGGATCGAGGGGCTGCTGCCCGGCCCGGCCGCGGCGATCTTCTCCGGCACGACCAAGCTCGACGGTGGCCTGCGCTTTTCCGACAGCGGCGCCTTCGGTATCGACCGCCTGGAACTCACCTCGCGCACGGCACGCCTCGAGGCCCGGGGTACCCTGACCGCCGATCGGGTCGCCGACTTCCTCGTCTCCGCCCGCGCCGTGCCCACCGAGGGCGGCGTCACCAAGGCGGCGGATGCCGAACTCGACACCCTGGTGTTCGACGGCAGCTTGAAGGGACCGATCGCGCGTCCCATCGTCAACGGCACCCTCAAGGCCGCGGGCCTGCGCGCCGGCGGCTCGGCCCTGGAGCGGATCGACGCCGCTCTGTCGATGGTGCCGGCCGGCACCGACCCGGCGGCCGCGCGCTTCGCGCTTTCCGCCGACGCCAAGGTCGACGGCCTGCGCCTCGCCGATCCGGCCCTGCGCCGGGCCATCGGATCGCGGGCCGGATTGACCTTCCGCGGCACGCTGCAGCCCGACGGCGTCGTCGATGTCGCCGCGTTCACGCTCGACGGGCCGACGGCCCGCGCGACCTATGCCGGCAAGGTCGGGCAGAACACCCTCACGGGCACGCTCGACGCGGCCCTGTCCGATCTCGCGGCCTTCTCGGAGGTGGCCGGGCGGCCGCTCTCCGGCACCCTGACGGCGCGGGCGGCGCTGAGCGGCGATCCGGCCCGCAAGGCGGTCAACGCCGATGTGGATCTGCGCACCTCGGGCCTCGTCCTGTCGTTGCCGGCGCTCGACCGCACGCTCGGTCCCTCGCCGCGCTTCAGCGGCCGCCTGTCTCAGGTCTATGACGGCTACGCCTTCGACAATGCCCGCTTCGAGGGGGCCGAGATCGTCGGCCGCCTGGAGGGGCGCGCCACCGCGCGCCTGGCCGACGCCAAGCTGGTGGTCGACCTGAAGGACCTCTCGACCCTCGACCCGAAGCTCGCCGGCCGCGCGCTCCTCGACGGACGCCTCACCGGCACCCTGGAGAAGCCCGACCTCAAAGCCACGCTCACCACCGACGACGCCCGCGCCCTCGGGCGGCCCCTGCGCGACCTCCGGGTCGAGACGGCGCTGACGGACGTCACCGGCGCCCTCGAAGGCACCCTGCGGGTGTCCGGCGAGGTGGGCGGCAAGGCCCTGCGCGGCGATGCCCACGTGGCCCGGCCGTCGCCCGATGCCTGGATCCTCGACCGCCTCGCCTTCGGCCTCGGCTCCGTCGCCCTAGACGGCCATGCCGCCCTCGACGCCCGCACCCTTCTCACCGAGGGGGCGCTGGCCCTCAAGGCCGGCAACCTCGACGATCTCGCCCCCCTGGCCCTGACGCCCATGGGCGGCAACGTCGAAGCGGCCATCACCCTGTCCCGCGCGGGCGGGCGCCAGGATGCCGCCATCCTGACGAACGGGGCGTCGCTCCGGTTCGGCGCATTCGGCCTGTCGCGCCTCGACGCCGATCTGAAAGGGCGGGACCTGCTCGGCCGTCCGGTCGTCGACGGGCGGGTCAATGCCGACCGCATCCTCGCCTCCGGCCAGAGCCTCGACACCGTGCGGCTCGTCGCCGTGGGCTCGCCCAGCGCCAGCGACATCACCCTCACGGCCAAAGCCCGGGGCTTCGACCTCGACGGCGCCGCCCGGCTCGTGCCCGGCGAGCGCACGCGCATCGAGCTGGCCCGCTTCTCCGCCGCGCGCGGCGGCGACCGTTTCGCCCTGGCCGGCCCCGCCAGCGTGACCCTCGACGCGGGCTCGGCCGTCATCGACAATCTCGTGGTCGCCGCCGGCAGCGGCCGCCTCAGCCTGTCGGGTCGGGTCGGACAGGCCCTCGACCTCAAGCTCGGTATCCGCAGCCTGCCCCTGGCCCTGGCGCGGATCGCTTCGCCCAACCTCGCCCTGACCGGGACCCTGGACGGCGAGGCCGACTTGCGCGGCTCGGCGAGCCGGCCCGAGGGTCGCTACGCCCTGACGGTCGCCCGCCTCGTCACGCCCGAGACCCGCAAGGCCGGCCTCCCGCCCATCGACGCGCGGGCGAGCGGCACGGTGAGCGACGGACGGGCCGGCATCGACGGACGGGTGTCCGCCGGACGCGGGGCCGAGATGACGGTGACGGGCTCGCTGCCGGTGGCGCCGGGCGAGGCCCTGGCGGTGAAGCTGCGCGGGACCCTCGACGCGGCGCTCGCCAACAGCTTCCTCAGCGTCGGCGGCCAGCGCGTCGCCGGCCGCATCGCCCTCGATGCCGGCGTGGCCGGCACCCTCGCGGCCCCCCGGGCCGAGGGCAGCGCCACCCTGACGGGTGGTTCCTTCACCGACCCGCTCCAGGGCATCCGCCTCACCAACATCGAGGGCCGGGTGACCGGGCGCGGGGACACCCTGGTGGTGGAGCGCCTGACCGCCCTGACCCGCAATGGCGGCAGCCTGCGCGGCGACGGCAAGGTGGCGCTCGATCCCGCCGCCGGCTTCCCCGGCTCCATCCGGGTGATGGCCGAGCGCGCCGAACTGGTCTCCAGCCCGCTGATGACGGCGGTGGCGAGCCTCAATCTCGCGCTGACGGGGCCGCTGGCCCGGACGCCGAAGGTGGCCGGCCGCATCGACCTCGTCTCGGTCGACGTCTCGGTGCCGGACCGCCTGCCCGCCACGGTGCAGCCCCTGCCCGAGATCCGCCGGGTCAACACGCCGCCGGACGTCCGCGCCCGCCTCGCCGCGCGCGCCGACCGCCGCGCCAAGATCGCGGCCCTGGGCCGCAAGGGCAAGGCCGCCGCGCCCTTCGACGCCACCCTCGACGTGGCGGTGAACGCGCCCAACCGCATCTTCGTGCGCGGCCGCGGCATCGATGCCGAACTCGGCGGATCGCTCCGGCTGACCGGCTCCTCGCGCGACCCCGTCGCCACCGGCGATTTCGAGATGCGGCGCGGCCGCCTCAGCGTGGTCGGCCAGCGCCTCGACTTCACCCGCGGGCGCCTGGTTTTTGGCGGCGAGATCGCTACCCCCGACCTCGACTTCGTCGCCGAGACCAAGGCCGCCGAGGTCACGGCGCGCATCGCCGTCACCGGGCCGGCCAACCAGCCGAGCTTCCTGCTCACTTCGGACCCGAGCCTGCCGCAGGACGAGGTGCTGTCGCGCCTGCTGTTCAAGAAGGCCTCGGGCGGCCTGTCGCCGTTCCAGGCGCTGCAGCTGGCGCAGGCGGTGGCGCAATTCTCGGGCGGGGCCGGCGGCGTGGACGTGTTCGAGCAGGCCCGCAAGGGCCTGGGGCTCGACAGCCTCGACGTTTCCACGGGCGCCAGCGGCGGACCGGCGCTCGGCGCCTCGCGCTATCTCAGCGACCGCCTCAGCGTCGGCGTGAAGGCCGGCGCCAAGCCGGCCGATACGGCGGCGACGGTGGATTACGACGTGACCCGGCGCATCAAGATCCAGGGCGAGGCCGGCAGCGACGGCCGCACGGCGGTGGGTGTCGGCGCCGAGTGGGAATACTGAGCCTCAGCGCATCAGCCCGAACGCATCAGCCTCAGCGCATCACCCAGAGTGCCTGGCCGAACCGGCTCATCGGCTCGTGGAAATGGGTGACGAGAACGATCGCCCACAGCGTGCCGAGAAGCGTGGTGAGGCCGAGCAGGATCACCTCGCCGGATTCGTGCAGCCGCAGGAAGCGACGGGCGACGGAGGAGGACATGGAGGGAGAAACGGGATCGTGCGCGCGGTTGGCCATTGCGTCTCCGGAGCGGGTTTGATCTGACGTGTCCCGCCGCAAGGCATGGGCCAGCCTGTGTTCGAGACCCGGCTTTCGCCGGCCTCTCGCGCAACCGTGAAGGCTGCGGCTCGCCCGTCCCCCCACTCCGTCAGGACACGCCCAATCCCGTGACCGCCGCATCCCTGCTGATCTACCCGGATCCCGGCCTGCGCCGTGTCGCGGAGCCTGTCCTGCACGTCGACGAGGCCTTACGGGCCGCCGCCCGCGACCTCGAGGCGGTGATGCTGGCGGTTTCGGCCCTTGGGCTGACCCTGCCGCATATCGGTCGCCCGCAGCGCCTCGTGCTGCTGCGGATGGAGCCGGGGGAGCCTGTGACAGCCTACGTCAACCCCGAGATCGTCTGGGCCTCGCCGGAGCGCGGCCCGCAAACGGAGGGGAGCGTGTCGATGCCGGGGGTGATGGAGGTGGTCGATCGCGCCGTGCGGGTCCGGGTCCGCTACCGCGACCTCGACGGGACGGAGCGGGAAGAGGAGGCGGAGGGGTTCCGGGCAGCCTGCCTGCAGCACGAGATCGATCAGCTCGACGGCCTCTTCTGGATCGAGCGCCTGTCCCGCCTGCGCCGCGAGCGCGCGATCAAGCGCTTCGCCAAGCTGCGCCGAGCCGGTGCCTGAGGCCGATCGTGGGTCGGATTCGGCCGCCATGCGTTATCGCACGGCAGCGGAACGCCCCTTCCCCCTGTTGAGCGCCGCTCGCGCGCAGATCGGCCCGATAGACCCGATGCGATTTCTCCTGCTCGTCCTCGCCCTCGGCGCCGTCGTGCCGTTCGGTGCCTCGGCCGCACCGGCCGCGGCGGTGGCGCCGCCCCCGGCCATCGGCTGCCCGTCGCTGGCCAATCTGCGCCTGCTCCTGCGGCAGGCGAAGAACGATGCCGGCGGGGCCGCCGCGATGCTGGCCGACGACAAGGCCGATCACCTCGGCTGCGCCGTCGTCGCCCGTGAGACGGTTTCGGGGATCTCGGAGCACCTCTCGCTCAACGGCAACGCGTACGATTGCCTGACCCTGAGGACCACCGCCATCTGCCAATGGGTGGTCGCCGGCACGGTTGCGCCGTCCGGCGCCACGCCGGGCAAATCCCGATCCGGCGACAAGGGGCGTGCCCCGGAGAAAGCCGCACCGCCGGAGAAAGCCGCGCCATCGGAGAAAGCCCGCCGATGATTCGTCCCTGTCTGTTCGCAAGTTTCCTTTTTCTGGGAGCCACCGGGGTGGCGGCACCGGCCCGGGCCGCCGAATCGACCGATGTCATCGGCTGCGACACCCTGGTCGAGCTTCGGGTTCTGATGGCGCGGGGTGATCACGCGGCGATCGAAGCCGCCCTTCCCGGCCATCCGGGCTGTCGCCGGATCGCACGGGCTCGGATCGGGGCGGCGGAGCATCGCGCCATGGTCGGCGGTGCCCCGTTCGAATGCCTCGCCGTCACGCAGGCGAGTGCGTGCGCGTGGATTCTGCCATAAGTTGAAACCGGCCGCGCGTCCGGACGGGACGACGCGAGACCAGACCATGAGGGGATGTATGTCGGGACCGATACGAGCGCGCGGTGTGGGAATCTTGGGCTGCGTGAGCCTTGCCATGGCGGTGGCTGTGGCGGCGACGGGGGCGCTGGCCCAGGGCGCCTCGACGCCGATCCAGAGCCCGCAGGACGCGGCCTGCCGCGACGAGGCCCGCGACAAGGTGTTCTCCACCCCCGATCCGAAGGGCCTCGGCCTCTACGCGATCGGTCGTCAGCTCTACTTCGCCTGCATGAAGCGGAATCCGGCCGCCCCGCGCCGGCGGGAACGGCCCCGGACCTAGCGCCGAGGCCTCATGACGCCCCGGCGGGTCGAAATCAGACGCTGAGCGGGGCGCCGATGCGGGCGCGCAGGACGTGCCGAAGGTTCTCGTTGGCGGTGGTGTCGGCATCCAGGGCCGACATCAGGCGGAGCAGGCGGCTGATCGGCGTGGTCCGGTCCTGGACCGCCGCATCGATCAGGGAGTGGAGGGGCGCCTGCTCGCAGGGCATCTGAGAGGTCGGGTTCGTCTGGGCCGGCTGGGGCATGGTCCGCGGATCCGTTGCGTGATCGGACGCGATCACGGCCGGCTCGCTACGCCATCATTTGACGGGGCGCCAGAGTTTTTTGCCATCTATCCATAGCCGGCACGCAATCCTGTCCTGCGCACCGGAACAAACACGGATCAAGTGGGAAATGTGTGGATCGCTGCAGATCCCGCACCGCCTGTGATCCGGATGCCGGCTCAGGCGATGCGAATCGACCTCACCGTGCCAGGGGAGAATCCCGGTAGCCGTCGAGAAGATCCTGCGGGTCCCGGTAGAGGGCGATGCAGCCCGCCGCGCTCAGACCCGCCTCGGGAAATCCCCCGCACAGCACGCCGACGGTGCGCAGCCCGGCCTTGTTCGCGGCCTCGGCATCGTAGGGCGTATCGCCGATGACGATCGCCGCCTCGGCCGAGAGCGGCGCGAGCTTTGTCAGGGCGGCCTGAAAGATGTCGGGGAAGGGCTTCGAGCGCTCGACGTCGTCGGAGCTGACGACGACGTCGGTCAGATCCTCGATCTCGAGGAGCGACTGATAATGCGCGACCTCGCTGCCCTTGCCGGACGAGGCCAGGGCCAGGGTGATCCCTTCCTCCTTGAGGTGCTGGAACAGGGCGCGAACGCCGGGAAACGGCTTCACCTTCGGCAGATAATCGCGCTTGAACAGGTCCGAGCGATAGGCCTCGATCGCCTCGCCTTCACGCTCCATCCGCTCCGCGTCGAGGAACACCGGCAGGAGCTGGTCGCCGCCCTTGCCGATCTGGCTCCGGGCCTGGTCGTGCGAGACGGTCACGCCGAAATGCGCGAAGGCGTCGACCCAGGCCTGGGCGTGGAGATCGACGCTGTCGAGCAAGGTCCCGTCGATATCGAAGATCACCGCCCGCACGGTCTTGGTCATCACGTCGTCCCGGTCCCGGATTCGTCCGCCGGCCGGACGGCCGGGGCTCCGGGGGCGAACCGGTGATGATCCCGACTGTTCCGCCGTCGCCTCGGTTTTCCGGGGCGTGCGGGGCGGGTCTAGCGCGGAAAGATGTGCAGGCCGTCGTCGGGCAGGAGATTGCGGGCCGGACCGCCGGTCTGCTGGCCGCGGCCCTGCTGGTAATAGGGCAACTCCGGGCGCCGGTCGTTGTCGCCGCCCGAATCGTACTCGTAGGGCCGGCTCCAGGGGGCACGGCCGCCGACGCCGCCGGTGCTGTCGACATCGAGGATCACCGGGCCGTCCCGCAGGGGGCCGGGACCCGCCACGGCGCCGATCGGAAGGCCCGCGATGCTGAGGGCCAGGAGGGTCGAGAGGGTGGTCTTCATGATGCCTCGCGGAGACAGGAGGGTGCGCGCAACCGGCCGGCGCATCGCCGCCTTGACGCGGTCAACGGTCAAGGTTCCGCTTCGTTCCGCCGCAGGGGCGGGGTCGCGACGGATACGAAAAAACCCGCTCCCCCAGGGGAAGCGGGCTTTTGCTCTCATCGCAGTCCGAGAAGCCTCGGGCGAAGCTCAGTGCACCGTGGCGACGCTCTCGGCACCGAGGTGACGGGCGGATGCACGGGGCGCCCGGGTTGCGGCACTCTTGGTGGAAGCGCTCTTCGTCGTGCCGGCCTTGTCGGCCGCCTGGGTCTTGGATGCAGCAGCCTTTGACGAAGCAGTCTTGGTCGCAGCAGTTTTGGTCGCAGCAGTTTTGGCCGACGCAGTCTTGGACTCCGCCTTCTTCGACGCGGACTTGCCGGCGCCGGCATCCTTCGCCGATCCCTTGTCCGAGGCTTTGGCGGCCGCCTTGGCCTTGACCTCGACGGCGGCGCCGGCGCTGCGGCTCCGGCTCGCCTTGGCCTTCAGGGTCCCGGACAGAACTTCGGCCGGGCTGGCCAAAAGGGTCAGATCCGGGGCGACGCTGTGGACCACGGCGATCTCGGAACGCAAGCCGGCCTGCAGCTCGCGCTCGGCGCGCAGCCAGTGGGCCTCGGCCTGGCCGAAGGTCCGGCCCTCGTCCTCCCAGATGAAATAGGCGCGCTCGCGCACCTGATGGTCGAAGGGGTTCATCGCGGTTTCCTCATCCGTGCGGTCCCGTGTGCCGCCGAAGATGAAACCGGATGGTTAAGCCAGCGTTAACCGCGTCCCTTGGCCGAGGGCTCGGACAGGCGGCGGGCATTGGCCTGCACCGTGCGCCGGTAGCCCGCGACCACCCGGGCGGGAGAGCCGCCGGTCGCCATGAGCAGGACCGCCTCATTGGCGGCCATGATCTTTTCGGTGACCATGCGCTCGGCCTCGATCTGAGCCGCCGCACCGCCCGCAGTCATCATCGCCAGGCGCAGACCGATCACCTGCTGCGATTCCATCGCCAGCAGGGTCGCATCCATGCCGAGCTTCCACCACGAACCGAACATGCAGCCTCACTCCCAAAGCCAGCGTCAAGCTTTCGCCGGGCCAATCCGTTCCCGCCGCGCCGACGGTCGCCTGGGGATCAATCGAACAGGCGGTTCTTCGCGCCCGATCCGCCGAGGCTGATCTTCTTGGCGCCCGATCCGCCGAGGCTGATCTTCTTCGGCGGCGCGGCGGCCGGGCTCGGGACGGCGGGGCGGGCCGGCTTCAGGCGGGACTGGCCGTAGACCACGGAGCCGATCTCGTCGGCGACCCGCACCAGATCCTCGCGCTCGCAGGCCCGCGCCACCCGCAGGCCGAGCTGGTGCATGTGGCTCTTGCCGTAGAGGTAGACCGCGAGGCGCGCCCGCGTGGTGGTCGACATGGCGTCGAGAATTTCGGGCAGGTCGTCCTCGTCGGCCCGGTAGACCTGTCCGAGGAGTTCGAGGGAAACCGGGCAATCCGGGTCCGGAACGGCGCCGCTGGTCGGATGGGACTGCGTCATGGAGCGTCTGCCTGTGCGAGGGGTGGTGGGGTCGCGGCCGCGAGACCGGCCGCGATGGGAATCGGTGCGTCCGCCTCCGGGCGCACCGGAACCGGCGGCGTGGCCGGGCGCAGGGGTGCGAGGCATCCCGTGCAGACGGAGGCGATGGCGATGCGGGACCGTGCCTCGGCCCGCTGCCAGACCGCCTCGCTCCGGGCCCGCGCGGCCTGTGCGATCGCGTCGTCCGAGGTCGCCGCGCCGCCGAGGCCGGTGAGCGACTCGCCGGCGGGACGGATGCGCAGGAACAGCGGTTCCTGGGCCTGGGCCATGCCCGCCGTCGCCACCCCGATAGCAGGCGCGAGGGTCGCGAGGCTACCGGTGATTGCCAGGGCGGTGCGAAAGCTCAGCTGCATCGACTCCTCGATCGGACCTGCATGGATCGGACCTGCATGGATCGGACCTGCGCCCGATGGATACCGACGGGGCCTGACACATGGTTCCGCCGAAGAGGGTTAACAGGTGCTGAAGGGAACCGGATGCCGCAGCGGCAGCGCGTCGGCTCGACCCCCGCCGGAGCCACGGCCTAACAGGACGCCATGGAACCCAACGTCTACCTCCTGATGGCCGCCGCCCTGGCGTATTCCGGCTACATGCTCATCGCCATGCGGTCGTAGATGGAGCGGGAAACCCCCGGTCGCCGGTCGCTCAGGTGCGATCACCCTTCTGGATCACCGCGCAGGCCGTGACCGGGCGACCACCCATCTCCGAGACCGAGCAGGTCACGAGGGCCGCCCCGAGGTCGACCTTGCTGTGGCGCGTCGCCGTGGCCGCCTCGTGGGCCTTGGTGGCCGCTGCGGCGATCGAATCAGCGCCCAGCCCCGTCACGGCATGCCCCGCCCGTCCGACCAGCGCGAAATAGCCGGCCGGCAGCGGCGTGCCCTTGTACTGCACGCCGGTGGCCGAGAGGTCGCCGCACGCCAGGGTCATGCCGATGCCGTCGGCGGCGCCGAGTTCGGCGAAATCCGTCGTCCGGTTCACCAGGCGCGCCTGGGTCTCGGCCACGACCCGGTCGATGAGGTCGCCGCAGGAATCAGCCGCGGCGGGGTCGGCCAGGAACAGGGCGGGCACGAGGACGAGGAGGAAGGCGGAGATGGGGGCGCGCATGTCCGTCCATCTAAGGGCCAGCGGCGGCTTGTCGAGCGCGCACGCGCCGATGCCTCCGGCCGCGAATGTCACAGGCGCTTGCGCGGCGGACGCGGACGCCGGAACACCCCCACCACCTCGAGATGGCCGGAATAGGCGAACTGATCGACGGGGGTGACCCGCTCCAGGGTGTAGCCGCCCGCCACCAGGGTGGCGGCGTCGCGTGCGAAGGTGCCGACGTCGCAGGCCACGCCGATGACCAGCGGCACCTTCGATTCGGCGAGGCGGGCCGCCTGGGCACCGGCTCCGGCACGGGGCGGATCGAACACCGCCGCGTCGTAGGCGTCGAGTTCGAGGGGCAGCAGCGGACGGCGGAAGAGGTCGCGGCGCTCGGTGGTCACTTGGCGCAGGCCCGGCACCGCCCGGACCGCCCGGTCGAGGCTCGCCAGCGCGGCGGCATCGCCCTCGACCGCGTGGACGTCGCGGGTCCGGGCCATGGCGAGGCTGAAGGGGCCGCTGCCGGAGAACAGGTCGACCACCCGCTTGGTCTTCTTGTCGAGGGCGGCGATCACCGCTTCGGTCAGGACCGCCTCGCCCGCCTGCGTGGCCTGGAGAAAGCCGCCCGCCGGCGGCACCAGCCGCAGGCCCGCGCTGGCGACCGCCGGCGCGCGGCGCTCCACCAGCACCTCCCCGTGCAGGGACAGGCGCGCGAGATCGAGGTCGTCGGCGAGGCGAACGAGGGCCGCGCGTACCCCCTCGGCGGCCGGGCCGTGGCCCCGGATATCCACGTCGAGGCCGGCTTCGGTGGCGGTGAAGGCGACGTCGAGGGGCTTGCGGCCGTGGCCGAGCGGCGCGCTGAGGGCGATGGCGACCGCCGGGGCCCGGTGCAGGGCCGGGACGGTGATCGGGCAGAGATCGATGGCGACGAGGTCGTGGCTGCGGGCGGCCATGAGGCCGGCCTGGGCGGCCCCCTCGACGGCGCGGACATGCAGGGTCAGGCGGCGCCGGCCCTCGCCCCGCGCGTCGACCACCGGCTCCGGCGCGACAGCCAGCCCCGCCTGTGACAGGGCCTGGAGAAGATGCCCGCGCTTCCAGGCGTGATAGGGCTCGGGTGCCAGGTGCTGGACGGCGCAGCCGCCGCAGGCACCGAAATACGGGCAGAACGGCGCGATCCGGTCGGGCGAGGCCTGCTCCACCGCCACCAGGACGCCGCGCGTGCCGGCGCGTCGGATCGTGACCCGCTCGCCCGGCAGGGCCAGGGCAACGGCGGTGCCGTCCTCGGCCAGGCCGTCGCCGCGCGCGCCGAGGCGGCGGATCTCGAGGGTTTCCACGGGGGACTCGGTCATGCAGTTGGGTCCAAGGGTCTCAAGGTCGGAGGGTCCGAGGCCGGGTTTTCCGAATCCGGGTTTTCCGAAGTCAGGCGCTTCGAAGTGCGCGGTTCCGGACCCAGTCTGGCCCCGATCAGGAACTCGCGGTTGCCGTCGCCGCCGGTGACGGGGGACGGGATCAGCCCCAGCACACGCATCCCGGCGGCGGTGAGCACGGCCTGGATCTCGGCGCAGACGGCGTCGTGGATGGCCGGATCGCGTACGATCCCGCCGCGCCCGACCCGCGCCCGACCGGCCTCGAATTGCGGCTTGATCAGCGCTGCGAGCGCCGCGCCGGGGGCGAGCAGCGGCAGGATCGCCGGCAGCACGAGGCGCAGGGAAATGAAGCTGACATCGATCGTACAGAATTCGGGCGCGCGCGGGATCGACGACCGGTCGAGGGCGCGGATATCGACACCCTCCAGGCTGGTGACGCGCGGGTCGGTCCGCAGCGACGCGTGCAACTGGTCGCGCCCGACATCGACGGCGTAGACGTGCGAGGCCCCGGCGCGCAGCAGCGCGTCGGTAAAGCCCCCCGTGGAGGCGCCGACATCGAGGCAGACCCGGCCGGCCGGATCGAGCCCGAAGGCGTCGAGGGCGGCGACGAGCTTCACGCCACCGCGGGAAACGAACGGGTGCGGGGCGGTCGCCTCGAGCCGCGCGTCGCGGTCGAGCAGGTCCGAAGCCCGCGCCACCGGCTGGTCGTCCGCCCGCACCAGTCCGGCGGCGATGGCGGCCTGGGCCCGGGCCCGGCTCTCGAACACACCCCGCTCGACCAGCAGGCGGTCGGCCCTCAGCCGGTCCCGATTCATCACCCCATCCAACGCACTGACATCCCGCCGGCCTCCGGGCCGTTTCTTCCCGCTACACCACAACATCCCGGGGGCGAACGAAATTCGTGACGATTTCGGTCGCCCTTCCGGGGCGCTCTGCGCCATAGACGTGGAGGGGATGCGACTCAGGTCGCGCGCGGAACGGTTGCGCTGGACCGGGTTTGTGCCCGGACGCAGGAGCCGAGCGGTCCGTCGCGGGCGACGGATTCGATCTGCGCCGGATCTCGGTCGAGACATAGGACGAGTCATGGGTGTGCCGCAGGAATCGGATGTGCCGCAGGAAATCGAGCTGAAGCTGCAGTGCGAGGCGGGCGACCTCGCCGAACTGAGCCGGCACCCGTTCCTCCAGGATTCGCCTCAGGATGCCGCGTCGGACCAGGATGCGCCGCGCCCGGAGACCGCTCTCCTCACCTCGACCTATTTCGACACGGCCGAGGGCGACCTGCGTGCCGCCGGCCTGACCCTGCGCGTGCGCCGCGACGGCGACCGATTCGTCCAGACCGTGAAGGCCGCCTCGGCGGGAGCGGGGCTGTTCGACCGGGCCGAGTGGGAGATGCCCGTCGCGGACGAGGCTCCGGATCTCGCGGTTCTCGGCGACACGCCGGTGCCCGCCGTGCTGGAGGCCGCCTCCGACGCCGACCTCGCGCCCGCCTTCGTCACCCGCGTCGAGCGGCGCACCCGCATCGTGCGCTACGGGGCTTCGCGCATCGAGGCCGCGTTCGACGAGGGCCGGATCGAGACCCGGAACGGCGACGCTCCCCTGTGGGAGCTGGAACTCGAACTGATCGAGGGACGCCCCGACGACCTGTTCACTCTGGCCCAGGCCCTGGCCGAGACGGTGCCGCTGCGCCTCGGCGCCCTCAGCAAGTCGGCCCGCGGCTTCAGCCTCCTCGACGGCACCCTGCGGCGGCCGAGCAAGGCGCGGCCGGTGCGGCTGTCCCCGGAGGCCACCACGGGGGAGGCCTTCCAGGCCATCGCGCAGGCCTGCCTCGCGCATCTGCGCCGCAACGAGGACGTCTTCCTCCACAACCGGCACGTGGAGGCCCTGCACCAGCTGCGCGTCGCCCTGCGCCGCCTGCGCTCCGCCTTCACCCTGTTCAAGCCGATGCTGGCGAACGACCCGGTGGCCGCGCCCCTGCGCGAGGAGATCAAGCGCATCTCCGAGCCGTTCGGACATGCCCGCAACCTCGACGTCTTCCTGGCCGAGACCCTGCCGGCCGAGATGGCCCGGCGCCCGGACGAGGCCGGACTGGACGACCTGCGCCGGCGCCTCGAGGCGGAGCGCGACCGCGCCCATGACGGCGTGATCGCGACCCTCGAGGCGCAGGAATGGCGCAGCCTCATCCTGGATATCGCCGCCTGGCTCGAGACGGGGGCTTGGCGCACCCGGCGCGAGGCCGAGGCGGCAGAGGATACGGCGGCGGAGGGAGCCGGCCGGGAGGGAGCCGTCCCAGAGGGCGTCGACCCGCAGGCGCCCGCCCGCGACTTCGCCGCCACGGTCCTCAACAAGGTTCTGCGGCGCATCCGCAAGCGCGGCCGCCATCTCGCCCGCCTGGAGGCCGAGGAGCGGCACCGGGTACGGATCGAGGCCAAGAAGCTGCGCTACGGGGCCGAGTTCTTCGGCAGCCTCTATGCCGGCAAGAAGGCCCACAAGCGGCACAAGGCCTTCGTCTCGACGCTCTCGGACCTGCAGGACCACCTCGGCACCCTGAACGACCAGGCCACCGCCCATATGGTGCTGTCCAGCCTGGTCACCGGCCCCGATCCGTCGGAGATCCCCGGCGAGACCGTGTTCGCGGCCGGCCTCGCCGCCGGCGACAACGAGGCCGGCGCCAAGGCCCTGTTGAAGGCCGCCGCCGCGGCCCATGCCGAGCTGCTCGACGTCAAGCCGTTCTGGCGCTGAGGCCGGGCGCCCCGGGTGGGCGTCAGGCCTCGCGCGGGCTCAGGGCGTAGAGCGTGATGGCGGCCGCGTTCGACACGTTGATGCTGCGGATCTCGCCGCTGAACGGAATGCGCGCGAGCACGTCGCAATTGTCGCGGGTGCGCTGGCGCAGGCCCTTGCCCTCGGCCCCCAGCACGATCACCGCCGGCCGCTTGGGGCCGATGCTGTCGAGGGCGGTCTCGGCGTCGGAGTCGAGGCCGATCCGGGTGAAGCCGCGCTTGCCGAGGTCGACCAGCGCGTCCGACAGGTTGCGCACCACGATGAGCGGCACGTGCTCCAGCCCGCCCGAGGCGGATTTGGCCAGGACGCCGGTGGCGTTGGGCGAGTGGCGGGCCGTGGTGATGATGCCGGCCACGCCGAAGGCGGCGGCGGTGCGGACGATGGCGCCGACATTGTGCGGATCGGTGATCTGGTCGAGGGCGAGCAGCAGCACATCGTCGCCGAGTTCGTCGAGGTCCGGCCCCGGCAGCGGGTCGGCCTCCAGGTACAGGCCCTGGTGTACCGCGTCCGGACCGAGCAGGGCGTTGATGGCGCTCGGCCGCACCATCTCGGGATCGATCCGCAGGGGACCGATCTCCTCGGCGAGCCGCGTCATGGCGTTCTCGGTGGCGAGCAGACGGTGGAGCTTGCGCCCCTCATTGGCCAGCGCCTGCGCCACCGGATGCCAGCCGTAGAGCACCACGTGGTCGCCCGACGCCGCCGCCACGCTGGCGGCGCCGCGCTGGTTCTGCGGGGGACCGCGCCGGAAGGGGCCTCGCGAGAAGCCGGGCTTGTTCGTCCTCGGGCCCGGCGGGCCGTCGCGTCGCGTCGTCATGGGATGTCGATCCGCTTTCCGGCCGCCTCTGAAACAGGCGCGCCGCGTCTGGGGTCCGACAAACCGGCCGGGGCCGTTTTCGTCAAGCGGCAAACTAGCGTCGCCTCCCCCGTTGCCCCCGCGGCCGAAGCCGCCTATAGAACCGCTCACCGCAGCAGCGCCCTTCGTCTAGCGGTCCAGGACGTCGCCCTTTCACGGCGAAAACACGGGTTCGATTCCCGTAGGGCGCGCCATTTTGCTCAGGCCTACGGGCCAATCGACCGCCCTTCCATCGCTGACGTCTTCGTGACCGCTGTCGCAACACCCGTGTGCGTGCCGCCCTATGTTCAGGCGATGGGTCCGATTTCTCGCGAGCGCTATCCGACGACCGAACTTCCCAAGCCGGCCTGCGCGGGATCGGACCGGCGCGAGCCCGTGTCGCCCCGGCACCCTGCATGGCCGGATCGGCGATCGTGAGCGGCGGGGCTCGTCCGCCGCGCTGCGTCCACTACGTCGGCTTCCGCGACGATCGCTACCAGAACGCCTACCGGGTGTTCGGCGGCCCGCGCGTCATCCACCGGCGCTGGGATTTCTACGCGACCCGCGATGTCGGCCCGGACGACGTGGTGATCTTCGCCGAGGGCGACGAGACCCAGGCGATGGCCACGCGGAACGCGACCGATCTCGACGAGCGCTGGCTGTTCGGCGCAACGCCCCTGCCCGACCCCTGAAAACGAGGAAACCCCGCGCCGGTGACGGCAGCGGGGCTTCGGACGTCTCGGCGCGCGGGGACGCGCTTCAGGCGGCCTTCTTGCCGCCCTTGGCCTTCGGCTGCACGTCCTCGTCCTCGTTGCGGTTGGCAACCTGGCCGAGGCCGATCGACTTGGCCAGTTCCGAGCGCATGGCAGCGTAGGACGGTGCGACCATCGGGTAATCGGCCGGCAGGCCGTAGCGCTGACGGTAGCTGTGCGGGTCGAGACCGTGGCTGCTGAGGTGACGCTTCAGGGTCTTGTAGCTCTTGCCGTCGAGGAAGCTGACGATGCCGTCCGGCGTCACCGACTTGCGGATCTGGGCGGCGCTCGGCTTCTCGATCTCGGCTTCCTCGGAAACCGGAGCGACCCCGCCGGCGAGGCCGCTCAGGGACGCATGCACGTTGCGGATCAGATCCGGCAGATCGCTCGGGCGAACCGGGTTGTTCGAAACATAGGCCGCCACGATGTCAGCCGCGAGGTCGACGAAGTCAGTTGTTTGAATTTCGGTATTTTCGGACATGCGAACTTTTCTTTTCCTGCGCCCCCAGACGGCAAATCGCCCATCCGAAGGCATTTATCAAGCGCCAGCCGCCAATTCCGTCGACCAACAGGGCAGATATGCACGATTCGGATAGGAGATGTCCACAACTCCGAGGCTACCGTGAAGGTTGTTCCGCACGAATATTGCTGGATTGTTCCAGCGCGAAGCGGTGAATCTGTCGGGTGCAGGGCGCTCTGCCATGCGGCTCGCCGCCTGAGCGGGCCTGATCGCCACGCCCCGGAACGGCCGGTATCGCACCGGAGCGATGGCGCGCGCGGCGGCCTCGACAGGAGAGTCCGCCCCGGATGCTTAAGACTTCGTGACTTCGGGTACGGTCCGCTCGTCCGTCAGCGCCGCCCGCTGGCGTTCCGACTGCCGGCGGCCGAGCCAGAGACTGTTCAGGAGCCAGAGCGCCGACAGGGGAATGGCGGTCACCGCGACCGCCGTCGAGCCGAGCCCCAGGGCGCCGATGCCGGCGAAGGACCAGGCGCCGAGCTGGTCGCCGGTGCGATACACCACCGTGTCGATGAAGTTCTTGGCCTTGTAGCGATCCTCGCGCGGCACGACGGTGAACAGCACCTCGCGGATCGGGCGCGCGATGGCGAAGTTCCCGGCCCGCCGCAGCACCTGAAACACCACGATGGCGGTGATGGTCGGCGAGACCGCGAGCGCGGCGAAGCCGAGGATGCTGGCGGCGGGCAGCAGCGCGAGGGCGGGGCCGACGCCGATCCGGCGTACGATCCGCCCCGTGAGGAAAAACTGCACCCCGAGCGTCAGCAGGTTCACCAGGAGGTCGACGCTGGCGAAGAAGGCGGTCTGGGCGCCGCGATCGGGGAAGCTGCGCTTGGCGATGCCGGCCTGCTCGAAATACAGGAAAGTCGAGGTCACGGAGAACAGCAGCAGGAACAGGCCGATGTTCAGCAGATAGGGCGAGCGGACGGTGCGGGTGATGCCCGCGAAGACGCTGCCGCCGATCGCTTCCGCGGGGTGCGCCTCTGAGCCGATCGCCGCGCCGGCGCCTGGGGCCCGGTGCAGGCGGTCGGACAGACGCGCGAGCCCGCGCATGCTGAACACGGCCACTTCGAGCAGGAGCGCCGCGCCGAGCAGGAGCGCCCAGGTCGGGGCGTCGCGGGCCAGGATGGCGGTGGTGGCCGAGCCCGCGATGGCGCCGAGGGTCGCGCCGGCGGCGATGAAGCCGAACAGGCGCTTGCCCTGCTCGGTGGAGAACACGTCGACGATGGTGGCCCAGAACACCGAGACCACGAACAGGTTGAAGATCGAGAGCCAGATGAAGAAGGCCCGGCCGATCCAGACGTCGCCCTCGGGGCCGGCGAGATAGAGCCCGCCGGCGAACAGCAGGATGTTGGCGGCGAAGAACCGGTAGGTCAGCGGCACGAAGCGCGCGCGCGGCAGCGTCTTGACCAGCCAGGCGAACGGAACGTTGAGCGCCAGCATGCCCACGAGCGTACCGGTGAACAGCCACGGCAGGTTCTCGATCCCGCCGGCGACGCCCATCTGGTCGCGGATCGGGCGGAGGACGTAGTAGGCGGCCAGGATCGAGAAGATGTAGGCCCACGACCAGGCGAGGGCCGGCGCCTCTCCCGGTCGCACATCGACCAGGCGCCCGAGCCAGGTCGATGCGCGCGGGTCGGCGCCGGCCCCGGCCGTCACCGCGACACGCCCAGACGGGTTGCCAGTTCCGGCGCGGTCAGGTCCAGGCCGAAGCCCGGCGACCCCATGGCGAAGCTGTCCGCCTTCGCCAGCGGCCCGACCGGTACGGGATCGAAGCCCGCATCGGTCACGAGCTGCGCCACGCTCTTCAGCGCCTCGGCGTCGTCGCCGGCGATCGGGATGGCCATGCGGCCGCCGTCGCGGCGGGCGTTCTTGGCGAAGACCTTGTAGTTGGCCGCATTGAAGGCCCGGACGACCCGGGCGCCGGCGAGATACTTGGCCGAGATCGCCGCGATGCCGTTCGCCTGCACTTCGCCGTAGACCTCGCCGTCGCGGGCCTGGGTCGCGTTGCCGGCATCGATTACGACCTTGCCCGCCCAGGCGCCGGCGTAATCCTGCGCGAGCTGCGGGTAGGCCTTGTAGGGCACCGCGACCAGGATGACCTCGCCGAAGGCGATCGCCTCGGCGGGCGTGCCGGCGCGGGCTTTCGGTCCGAGTTCCTCGACCAGGGACGTCAGCGTCTCGGGATGGCGGGAGGACAGCATCACCTCATGCCCGGCCTTCGCCCACAGCCCCCCGAGGGTGCCGCCGATATTGCCGGCGCCGATGATGCCGATCCGGGCCGGCTGTGCCGCCGTCTGGGCCTGGGCAGGCGCCGCCGATCCGAGCGCGATGGCGGCGAGCGCCAGGATCACGCGGCGGGAAATGAACCTAGAGTGCATCGACGAAGGCCTCCATTCGGGTGCGTTGGGCGGCATCGGGCAGGCGGCCGCGCGCGGCCCCGAGGTTGTCCTCGACATAGGCGGCCTTGGCCATCCCGGGGATCGGGCAGGTCACCGCCGCGTGCCCGAGGACGTATTTCAGGAAGAATTGCGGCCAGGTCGCGCAATCGAACTCGGCGGTCCAGGCGGGAAGCGCCCGCCCCTGCACGGCCTTGAACAGGCGGTCGCGCCCGAACGGCACGTTGACCATCACGGCCATGCCGCGTTCGGCGGCGAGCGGCAGGATGCGCTCGGCGGCGCGGCGGTCGTCGAGGGCGTAATTGACCTGGATGACATCCAGGGTCTCGCGCTTCATCAGGGCTTCGAGGTCCCCGAACTGGCTGTCGCGCCAGACCGTGACGCCGACGTAGCGGATCTTCTTCTGCGCCTTCAGCTCCCGCAGGGTGGCGAGATTCGCCGACGGATCGATGAGGTTGTGGACCGCGATGAGGTCGATCATCCCGGTGTTCAGGCGCTTGAACGAGCGGGCGATCTCGGCGGCGCCGGCCTCGCGGCCCGGCGTTCCGACCTTGCTGCACAGGAAGACCTTTTCGCGCAGGCTGCCCTGCCCGGGGATGCCATCGGGAGCGAGGATCAGGCCGAGCACGTCTTCGGCGGTGCCGTAGCTCGGCGCCGTATCGATGACGCTGCCGCCCAGGGCCACGAACCGCTGCACCGCCTCCCGCAAGGGGGCGATCGCCTCAGCGGTGGGCTCGACCTCGTAGCGGCGCGAGGTGCCGATGCCGATCACCGGAAGAGTCTCGCCCGTGGACGGGATCGGGCGTCGCAGCAGGGCGGCCGGCTCCGCCGCGACGGCGGACGTGCCGAAGCGGGACAGCGACAGGGGCAGCAGGCCGGCGCCGGCCAGGACGGCGCGTCGGGAAGGAGGCATCGGCAGGGTCTCCGGCGGGACGGGTGCGGAGCTTCATCTAGGGCCGTGCGTCGGACTTCGACATGGGCCGACTTCGACATGGGCCGACGTCGAGATGGGCCGAGTCCGGTATCGGTGCCGCCCTGACGAGCGCGTGGCTGCCGCAGGGAGACGTTGCCGGCGGCGCTCTGATCGGAGCGGCCCCGACTGCAGAGGCCATCGTCGACACGTGGCCGGGTTCCCGATGCCTGTGCCGATCGCGCCCGGCGGCCTTCCACTCTGGTCTGTCGGGGTTGTTGGTGCGTCACCGGGAGGCGGAGCTGAAATTCAGTTTCGTTTCCGATACAGACAAGGCATGATTGAATACCGATGGTCGGGTGGTATATTGACGATAAGAGCCTGGGAACAGTTCTTTGACTCAAGATCAAGATGCTGCATTGCACGAAGATCGAGCAAGCAGGAGCAAAACGGAATGGATCGGTCTGATCAGGACGCAGGAGGGAACTGAAATTCCCTGCGGCGTGAAAGATGTTTCGGCGACCGGAGCCAAGCTCAGTGTCTCCGAGAACATCCAGCTCCCGTACGAATTCATGCTCAAAGTTGTTGGAATGGATTATGTGTGCGCGGTGGCGCTCGCGTGGCGCGTGGGAAATCTCGTCGGCGTGCGGATCGTGAAGTTCGCGAAGCTGGTCCCCAAGCGGGTTCTTCCCGCGGACTCGCGCGAAGCGACGGATTGGGCGCCGCATCAACGCCATGGCACCCGCCGCCATCGCCGGCTCGACTGATTCATCGCTTTGCCGTGACGATCAGAGGCGCGGCCCGCCGCCGGCCCGGCATCGGCACCTCCCTCGGATGCCGCGATCAGCGATGGCCGAAGCGGAACGCGGGTGGTCCGGGATCGCGTGTCCGAGGCCGCGGCGGGAGGCGCGATCAGACGAACTCGGTCGTCAGCTTGGCGCTGGTGACGGCGACGCGATCCCGTCCCGCGGCCTTAGCGGCGTAGAGCGCGAGATCCGCCCGTTTGAGCAGGGTTCCGACCTCGTCGCCCTCGACCCAGCTGCTCACGCCGATGCTCACCGTGAATCGCAGCGAATTGGTCCGGTCGAGCATCCGGCGTGCGGAGCATTGCCGACGGATGCGGTGCGCCACCACCGAGGCGCCGCCGAGACTGTGCCCCGGCATGACCAAAGCGTATTCCTCGCCCCCGATCCGGCCCGCGAGGCTTCCGGTTTCGCGCAGGATCTGGGCGACGCTGCGGATCACCAGGTCGCCGACATCATGACCGTGGCGATCGTTGATGCTCTTGAAATGGTCGATGTCGATCTGCAGCACCGAGAGGGGCTGATCGGCGGAGGCGGCGTGGAGTTCCGCGCGGGCCAGACGCAGCAGCGCGCCGCGATTGAAGAGCTGCGTCAGGTGATCCGTGTCGGCCTGTTTGATCAGGGCATGCTGCAGCTTCAGGACCCGCTCGGCCGCGCGCAGCCGTCCGTACAGCTCCCGCGAACTCGGCGGCTTGGCCAGAAAGTCGTCTGCCCCGCTGTCCAGGATTTCGTCGATGGGTCGGGTGTCGCGTGCCGACGACATCGCCAGGATCGTGAGCGGGCGGCGGTCATCCGCGAGGGCGCGCAAGGACCAGCAGAGTTCCAGTCCATCCAGGGGGTGAACCTCCAGGCTGGTGAGGACGCAGGTCGCGGCCGGATTGCCCGCGACATAGGCGAGCGCCGCCGCCGAATCCGCGAACTCGACGACTGTATGGCCCCCATGCACCAGCATCCGGGCGATCGCCTTGCGCATTAGCCGGCTCGAATCGACCAGAACAACGTGCATAACGGCCCTTCTGCGGACTGATCGAGCGAACCGGATGCCGGGGCGGGTGCGATCGGGTGGAGCGTGTCGGCGGACGCCGGATTTAGAGTGAGTGCGAGCTGTCGCACGTTGGGTTTGACGTGGACCGTGGAGGGGGTCGATGCCTCCTGCGGCCCTGCTCGCGACGCTTAAATTCGCCTTCTTGATTCCACAATGACCGGTAGAATTTACGGGTTCCCTAATTCTACCGGTTGAGTTCCCGAGTTTCCGGGTGAACCGTCGCAGATTCAGCGGCATCTTCCCCGAGCGGAAGACGGTGCTGGCGCGCGGTGGTCCGGCCCGGCGCTACGCGGGCGCCCGCCGGGCGCGGGTGTGCAGCAGGTTGAGGATCAGGGCCGTCCAGCCGGTCTGGTGCGAGGCGCCGAGGCCGCGGCCGGTGTCGCCGTCGAAGAACTCGTGGAACAGCAGCGCCTCTTCGGTGCCGGGCGCCGGCGCGATCGGGGGCCGGTCGCCGAAGATCGGGCGCCGGCCCTCGGAATCCTTGGTGAACAGGGCGATCAGCCGATCCTCCAGGGCGTCCGCGATGGCGCTGAGGGTGAGGTGGGCGCCGGAGCTGGTCGGGTATTCCACCAGGAAGTCGTCGCCGTAATAGGTGTGGAAGCGGCGTAGGGCCTCCACGATCAGGTAGTTCATCGGCATCCACACGGGGCCGCGCCAGTTCGAGTTGCCGCCGAACATGTTCGAGGTGGAATCGGCCGGGTCGTAGCGCACCGTGAAGGAGGCGCCGAACTCGTTGAGCGCATAGGGCTGGTCCCGGTGCGCCTTCGACAGCGAGCGCACGCCGTGGGCCGAGAGGAACTCCGCCTCGTCGAGCATCCGGCGCAGCAGCGCCTTCATGCGATGGCCGCGCAGCAGCGACAGCAGCTTGCGGTCCTGCACGCCGCCCTCGTCCCAGCGCGACACCAGGCAGGCGAGGTGCGGGCGGTGCTCCAGGAGCCAGTTGAGGCGCCGGGCGAAGTCCGGCAGGCGCTGGAGCACCGAGGGCTCGATCACCTCGACGGCGAAGAGCGGCACCAGACCGACCACCGAGCGCACCCGCAGGGGCAGCATGCCGCCGCCGGGGATATCGACCTCGTCGTAGTAGAATTCGTCCTCCTCGTCCCACAGGCCGAAGCCCTCGCCGCCCATGTCGGTCATCGCCTCGGCGATGAGCAGGAAGTGCTCGAAGAACTTCGACGCGGTGCTCTCGTATACGTCGTTGTGCAGGGCCAGCTCGAGGGCGATCCGCATCATGTTGAGGGCGTACATCGCCATCCAGGCGGTGCCGTCGGCCTGATGGATGCGGCCGAAGCCGGGCGGCGGGCGCGAACGGTCGAACACCCCGACATTGTCGAGGCCGAGGAAGCCGCCCTGGAACACGTTGCGGCCGTCCGCGTCCTTGCGGTTCACCCACCAGGTGAAGTTGATGAGGAGCTTGTGGAACACGCCCTCCAGGAAGGCGATGTCGCCGCGTCCGCCGCGCCGGTCCCGATCGATCTCGAACACCCGGTAGGTGGCCCAGGCATGGACCGGCGGGTTGGCGTCGCCGAACTCCCATTCGTAGGCCGGCAGCTGGCCGTTCGGGTGCATGTACCATTCGCGGGTGAGGAGCAGGAGCTGCTTCTTGGCGAAGTCCGGGTCGAGCAGGGCGAGCGGCAGGCAGTGGAAGGCGAGGTCCCAGGCGGCGAACCAGGGATATTCCCACTTGTCCGGCATCGACAGCACGTCCGCCCCGGCGAAGTGGCGCCAATGCACGTTGCGGCCGCTGTCCCGCTCCTTCGGCGGCACCGGCTGGAGCGGGTCGCCCTTGAGCCAGAGCCGGACGTCGTAGGAATAGAGCTGCTTCGACCAGATCAGGCCGGCGGCGGCCTGACGGTAGATGGTGCGGGAATCGGCATCCACGAGGCCGTCCTGGAGCGACTCGTAGAAGGCATCGGCCTCGGCGACCCGGCGATGCACGATGGTGCCCTCGCGGTCGACGGGACGGGCGCGGGTGCCCGCGGACAGCCGGAGCGTGACCCGCGTGGTCTCGCCGGGTTCGAGCTGGCGGAAGTAATGCAGGCCGAGCTTGGTGCCGGATTCCCGCCCGACGGCGCCGTCGTCGCCGTCGACGATCGCCGCGTGCAGCCCGTCCTTGAACGGGCCGGGGGCATCGGGCTCCCAGCCGTGCAGGCGCAGGTTGGTGTCGTTCTCGCAGAACAGCGGATCGGGATAGCCGTCGAAGCTGAGCCGGTAGAGCCCGAGGCGTGGGTGGTCGCAGGCGATCGCGCCGTCCGGGCGCAGGGTCAGGGCGGGGCGGCGATGGCTCGCCTCCTCGCGCCACGACCAGGTGTTGCGGAACCACAGCTGCGGGATGATGTGCAGGTCGGCGGTCTCCGGCCCCCGGTTCACCGCCGTGATCACCACGTGGATGTCCTCCGCGTCCTCCTTGGCGTATTCCACGGTGACGTCGAAGAAGCGGTTCTCGGCGAACAGCCCGGTGTCCTCGATCTCGTATTCCGGCTGGTCGCGCCCGCGCCGCAGCCCCTCCTGCACCAGATCGTCGTAGGGGTAGGCGCCCTGCGGGTAGCGGTAGAGGAACTTGAGGTAGGCGTGGCTCGGGGTCGCGTCGAGGTAGTGATAGACCTCCTTCACGTCCTCGCCGTGGTTGCCCTCCTCGTTGGCGAGGCCGAACAGTCGCTCCTTGAGGATGTGGTCGCGCCCGTTCCAGAGGGCGAGCGCCAGGCACATCTGCCCGCGCTCGTCGCAGATCCCCGCCAGGCCATCCTCGCCCCAGCGATAGGCCCGCGAGCGCGCCTCGTCATGCGGCAGCGAGCGCCAGGCATTGCCGTCGCGGCTGTAATCCTCCCGCACCGTGCCCCACTGACGCTCGCTGAGATACGGCCCCCAAAGCGACCAGGGGCGTTCGCCGCGTCCCTGCTCGGCGATGCGGCGACGCTCGGCCCAGCCGTCGAGTTCGCTCACGTCCGCCCCCGTTCGCCGCCGGCCGGACGCGGCGCGCGGATGCGGGCCGCCGTCGCCGCGAAAGGGAGGGGCGGCGCGGCGACGGACGGTGAAGCGGGCAACGGTGAGGCGATCATCAGGTCCGGTGGGGTCGGGGTCAGGGCAGGCGCCGATGCATCATCAGCGCCAAGCTCACCCGACGCGTCGCGATTTCGCAACCACGGCGGCCCAGCAGGCGGGGCGGCGCCTTCACGTCATCGTGTGATCGCCCGTTTCCTGGCAGGTCGCGAGGCGATTCGGAAGGCGGAAGCGCCGTTTGGCGGTGCGGCGACCGCGTCCCCGCCGCAATACCGGTCCAGGGCTCCAGCCCGGGCTTAACCTCTGGTTAACCGACGGGCCGTCTCGGTCCGGTCACAGGGAGACACGCGTGGCGAGCATGACCATCGGGACGACAGCGGACCGTAGAGTCCGGGCGCGACGGCTGATGCCGGTCCTGGTGCTGCTTCTCGCCCTGCCCGCCTGCGCCGGGCGCCCGACCGGCGTGCTTCTGCCGGTGGCCGCCGGGGTGACGGCGCCCGGAACCTCGCAGGTCGAGATGCTGGTGGTGACGAACCGCAAGAGTGCGGGCGCGCCCGGGGAATTGTTCTCCGGCGAGCGCGGCGCGGCGGTGAGCTACACCCATCTCGCCGTCTCGATTCCGCCCGATGCGACCCGCGCAGCCGGGACCGTGCAATGGCCGAAGGCCCTGCCGGGTAATCCCGCCACCGACTTCGTCGCCCTGCGGGCCGATCCCCTGGCGCGCAAGGACGTGCCGGCCTGGACCGGGCGTGCCCTGAAGCAATCGCGCAAGCGCCAGGTGCTGGTCTTCGTGCACGGCTTCAACAACCGGTTCGAGGATGCGGTCTTCCGCTTCGCCCAGATCGTGCACGATTCCGGGGCCGAGGTGGTGCCGGTGCTGTTCACCTGGCCGTCCCGCGGCAGCGTCCTCGCCTACGGCTACGACCGCGAGAGCACCAACTTCTCCCGCAACGGCCTGGAGACCCTCCTGCGCGATCTCGCCAAGGACCCGAAGGTCGGCGAAATCACCGTCCTTGCCCATTCCATGGGCAACTGGCTCGCGCTGGAAAGCCTGCGCCAGATGGCCATCCGCGACGGCCGCGTCGCCGCCAAGATCCGCAACGTGATGCTGGCCGCCCCCGACGTCGACATGGACCTCGCCCGCGCGGCGTTCCACGACATGGGCAAGGACCGGCCCCGCCTCACCCTGATGGTGTCCGGCGACGACCGGGCCCTGGCCGTGTCGCGCCTGGTCTGGGGCGATTCGGTCCGCCTCGGCGCCATCGACCCGAACCAGGAGCCCTACCGCTCGGAACTGGAGCGGGAGAACATCGGCATCCTGAACCTGACCGGGGTGCAGTCGGGGGATTCGCTGAACCACGGCAAGTTCGCATCGAGCGAGGTGGTGGCGCTCCTGGGCAAGCGACTGGCCGATGGACAGCCGATCTCCGACAGCCATGTCGGGCTGGGCGACAAGCTGGTCCAGACGGCGGCCGGAGCGGCCTCGACGGTCGCCACCGGAGCGGCGCTGGCGGTGGCGGCGCCGGTGGCGATCCTCGATCCGCAGACGCGGGAAACCTACGGGCAGCACCTGTCCAATGTCGGGCACGGCGTCACCGATACGGTCGGCTCGACGGTGGATCTGGCCGGCGCCCCCATGCGGGCCGTCACCGGCACGCCCGAATGATGCCCTTCGGTCCGCTCCGCTATGCGTCCTGGGATGTCGTCGGGGTCTTCCGCATCAGCCGAGCCCCGCATCAGCCAAGCCTCGCATCAGCCAAGCCCCGCGTCAGCCAGGCTCCGCATCCTGGCTGCCGCCAAGGGTTACCGGTCTCCGCCGCGCCGTGGTGAGACCGTATCCCAAACCGTTCATCCCCCCTCGTTGACCGGCCCGGTTCGGGCCTGCCTGGAGTTGATCCCATGACCCTCCCCATGACCCTCGCGCGTTTCACGGCCGCATCCGCCCTGGTTCTGGCGGGCCTCGCCACCGCGCAGGCGCAGGGCCTCGTCCAGGGGGCGGAGGAAGGGGCGGCGCGCGGCGGGATGGCGGCCGGGCCGCTCGGGGCCGTGGTCGGCGGCGCCATCGGGGCAGCGGTCGGCACGGCCAACGGCATCCTGGGCATCGACCGGCGCGAGCGCTTCCGGATCTACACCACGGCCGAGCGCCGGCCCTCCTATGCCTATGCGGGCAACCTTCGGGTCGGCTCGGTGCTGCCGGAGGACGGCATCGTCTATTACGACGTCCCGGCGGAATTCGCGATCTCGGGCTACAACTACACCATCGTCAACGATCACCCGGTGCTGGTGGAGCCGCGCACCCGCCGGGTGGTCGAGATCATCGACTGATCGGCTCGGCGCGGTCCGGACTCAGGGCAAAGGCGGGACGCGCTCCGGCAGCGACGCGTCCCGCCACGGGGATACGAGCCCGATCTCGTCGGGCGCACCCGGAGATGACCGGGTCCGCGTTGCGAGCGATGCGACATCTGCATAGATGGATCGGCATCCAGCAGAATCGCGATTGAGCCATGCGCCGCCCGGATCTTGAGATCGATCTCCTGCGCGCCTTCGTGGCCGTGGCCGAGACCGGCAGCTTCACGGCCGCGGCGGACGTGGTCCACCGTTCACAATCGGCGGTGAGCCAGAAGGTCCTGCGCCTGGAGGAGATCCTGGGGCAGCGCGTCTTCGAGCGCACCAGCCGGACCCTCGGCCTGACCCCGGACGGCGAGCGCCTGCTGGTGGCGGCCCGGCAGATGCTGGAATTCAACGATGCGGTGATCCGCGCCTGGCACGAACCCCCGGCCAGCGGGACGCTGCGTCTCGGGGTGGCGGAGGATTTCATCCCGGGCCAGTTGCCGAAGCTCCTGGCCCGGTTCGGACGGCTCTATCCGGGCGTGCATATCGACCTGATGACCGGCCTGAGCTGCACCCTGCTCGAGGCCTACGACGCCGATCGGCTCGATGCGGTCATCGCCAAGCGCAGCGGCGCGAGCCCGCGCGGCCGGGTGATCTGGCGGGAGCCGCTGGTCTGGCTGGCGGCCGCCGACTACCAGCCGGATTTCAGCAGACCCGCCCGTCTGGTGATGCTGCCGGCCCCCTGCAGCTATCGCGACATGATGATCGCGGCGCTCGACTCGGTCCGTTGCGAATGGGTCGCGGCCTGTACGGCAAGCAGCCTGATGGGTGTGCAGGCTGCTGTGGCCGGCGGCCTCGGGGTGACGCTGCTCGGCCGCTCCTTCCTGCAGGAGGGTTTGCAGATCCTGCGCGCGCCCGACCTCTGGCCCGCCCTGCCGATGACGGAGGTCACGGTGATCGGCGAGGACCGGGCCGGCGCCCTGATCCGGCCGCTGATCACCTTCCTGACCGAGAGCCTCGCGGGCAGCGACGGCCTCGCCCTGGTGGCCTGACGCGGAGATGGCGCCGCCGTTGCGGGGCCCTTGCCCCCTGGCGGCCCTTCCCCCCAGCGGCCTCTGCCGCCCCTGCCGCGCGTGCTCAGAAGCCGGTCAGCACGGTCTTGCCGATGCTGCGTCCGCTCTCCTGCGCGGCGTGGGCCCGGCGCAGGTTCGCGGCGTTGATCGGGCCCATCTCCTCGCGAAACGTGCTGCGCAGGAGCCCGGCATCCACGAGACGCGACACTTCGGTCAGGATACGGTGCTGCTGGTCCATGTCCGGCGTGCCGAAGAGGCTGCGGGTGAACATCAGTTCCCAGTGCACCGACAGGCTCTTTCGCTTGAACGGCACGATGTCGAACGTCTCCGGATCGTCGATCAGCGCCAGCGCACCCTGCGGCGCCAGGGCGGCGACGAGGGCGTCCCGATGCTGGTCGCTGCCCGCCAGGCTGGCGGCATAGCGAACCTGCGGAATGCCGATCCGGGCGAGTTCCTGGTCGAGGGGCTGGCGGTGATCGATGACGTGGTGGGCGCCCATGGCGCGGCACCACGCCTCGGTCTCGGGACGCGAGGCCGTCGCGATGATGGTGAGCCCCGTCAGGCGCCGGGCGATCTGGGTCAGGATCGAGCCGACGCCGCCGGCGCCGTTGACGATGAGGAGCGCGTCGGAGCCCGCCATGACGCCGTAGGGCACGCGCAGGCGATCGAACAGCAACTCCCAGGCGGTGAGCGCGGTCAGCGGCAGGGCGGCGGCCTGTTGCGGGGTCAGGGTCTTCGGGGCGAGACCGACCAGGCGTTCGTCGACGGCGTGGAATTCCGCGTTGGTGCCCGGCCGGTCGAGGGCGCCAGCATAGAACACGGCGTCGCCCGGTTGGAACAGGCGGACCTCCGGGCCGGTCGCCGCGACGATGCCGACCGCATCGTAACCGAGGATGTGGGGCCGGCCCGGTTCGGCCGTGACGCGGCCCCGGACCTTCACGTCGACGGGATTGACCGAGATCGCCTGGATGCGGACGCGAAGATCGCGCGGGCGCAGATCCGGCTCCGGCAGGTCGAGATCGATCAGAGCCTCGGGCTCGGTGATGGGCAGGGAGGTGTGAAACCCGACGGCCTTCATGGGGATGCTCCTGATCGGCGATGCGGAAAGCTGCCAACACCTGTCGGGTCGGCACCGCGGGAGGACCCTCGCTCGAACGCGATCATTTGAGAAACGCATAGTTCTGATGGCTGCGATCGGATTTCCGACTGCATCGCGCCCGCTCCGGTCCGCCGCGCGGGCCTGCTGTCCCGCGCCTGCGTCTGGTCCCGGCCGCCCGGCGGGTCCAGACTGGCGCTCCGGCCGGCGTCGCGCCGGCACCGGTTCGCCACGAGGTTTCCCAGGGCATGACGGTCGCCATCAAGAAGGTTGCCAGCAAGAAGGTCGCTATCGTGGGGGCGGGCTCGGTCGGATGCTATCACGGCGGCCTGCTGGCGCGGTCGGGGCTCGAAGTCGTCCTGGTCGGGCGGCGCCCGCTCGTGGACGCGGTCGAGGCGCGTGGGCTCTGGCTGGAGATCGGCGAGGAGCGGATCGTGGTCCCGGTCCGAGCCACGACGGCGGTCGACGCCGTCGCCGGGGCCGAATGGGTGCTGGTCTGCGTGAAGTCCGGCGATACAGAGGCGACCGGACGGGCCATCGCCCCGCACCTGCTGCCCGACGCGACGGTGCTGAGCTTCCAGAACGGGGTCGACAATCCGGAGCGCTTGCAGGCGGTTCTCCATCGCCCGGTGGTGCCGGTGGCGGTCTACGTCGCCACCGAGATGGTGGGGCCGGGCCACGTGAAGCACCATGGGCGCGGAGACCTAGTGATCGGCGCCTCCGCGACGAGCCCGGAGATCGCCGCCGCGTTCGCCGCCGCGGGCATCCCCACGCAGGTCTCCGCCCGGGCCGTCGACGCCCTGTGGGGGAAGCTCGTCGTCAATTGCGCCTACAACGCCCTGTCGGCGATCACGCAACTCCCGTACGGACGCCTGCTTGCGGTCCCCGGCATCGCCACCGTCATGGCCGACGTGGTGGCCGAATGCGTTGCCGTCGCCGAAGCTTCCGGCGTCGCGGTGCCGGGCGACATCCTCGACCGCGTCCTCGCTCTCGCGGCCGCCATGCCGGACCAGCATTCCTCCACCGCGCAGGATCTGGCCCGGGGCCGGCCGAGCGAGATCGCGCATCTCAACGGTCTGATCGTCCGGAAGGGGGCAGAGACCGGCGTGCCCACACCGGTGAACCGGCTGCTGAGCACCCTCGTGCAGGCGGCCGAAGCCCGGGCCGGCGAAGCGCGGGGCGCCGAAGCGACGGGGTGAGCCGCTGTCCTGACGCACCTGGGACGTCGATCATCGGAGGCGCCGGTACGTGAGGGTCGCCTGCGCGGCCGACACGTTGTGGGGAGAGGAACCCTCTACCTTCGTATGGTTTCGCCCGTCGCCCGCAGCTTGTATCGCTTGGGCCGGGTCGCTTTCGCCGACGACATCGACGCTGCCGGCAAGACGATCTGCGATGATACCGTCAGACATCATCGGCGATACACGCGAAGACTGCATGATCGGGCGGATCGAATTCTCCATCCCGAAGTCGCAATTCCGAACCCTGTCGTCGGTCTGCGGACGGAGACCGGCTGATCGCGAAGGCCCGGGCCTGTGCCCTCAGCGTCCAGCCGGACACGCCTCCCGTTCGCGCCGGCCAGCCCGATCCGGCACCCGTCAAACCGGGCTTCGTCGGGGCCGCGGAACAGACTTCACCCCACCACAGAGTTCACCCTCGAGGAAGGACCGAGACCATGGATTTCCTGACGACACGGGACGGCACGCGGATCGCCTACAAGGACTGGGGTCCCAAGGACGCGCAGGTCATCGCCTTCCATCATGGCTGGCCGCTCAGCGCCGACGACTGGGACAACCAGATGCTGTTCTTCGTCAACCAGGGTTATCGGGTGATCGCGCATGACCGCCGCGGCCATGGCCGCTCCTCGCAGACGGCGACCGGCAACGAGATGGACACCTACGCCGCCGACGTCATCGAACTCGCCGCGGCGCTGGACCTGCGCAACGCCGTCCATATCGGTCACTCGACCGGCGGCGGCGAGGTGGCGCGCTACGTCGCCCGCTCGGAGCCCGGTCGCGTGGCCAAGGCGGTGCTCATCGGCGCGGTGCCGCCCGTGATGGTGAAGTCCGAATCCAATCCCGGCGGCTTGCCCCTCGACGTCTTCGATGGCTTTCGCGCCGCGCTGGCGGCCAACCGGGCGCAGTTCTACCGCGACGTGCCGGAAGGCCCGTTCTACGGCTTCAACCGGGAGGGCGCGAAGGTCTCGCCCGGCGTGATCGACAATTGGTGGCGCCAGGGCATGATCGGCGGTGCCAAGGCCCAGTACGATTGCATCAAGGCGTTTTCCGAGACGGATTTCACCGAGGATCTGAAGGCGATCGCGGTACCGGTCCTGGTGATGCACGGGACCGACGATCAGATCGTGCCAATCGCCGATTCGGCGATGCTCTCGCACCCCCTCCTACAGCGAGGCACGCTCAAGACCTATGAGGGCCTGCCGCACGGCATGTGCACGACGCATCCGGAGATCATCAATCCGGATCTGCTGGCGTTCGTGCGCGCCTGAGGCCATCGGGCGAGCCACGCCGCGAGACCCCGCCACCTGTCAGGGGGCCTTGCCGACCTGCAAGGAGGCTTTGCCGACCCGCCAGGGGGCCTTGCCGCCCTGCCAGGAGGCCTTGCGGCGTGCCGCCGCAAACCGGAACTCGCGGACTCCCGCGGCCCTTTCCTCGATATCCAACCCGGATCGGTCGAGGTCAGTCACATGCGCTATGGTTTGCTCGGATTGAGCGCGCTCGCGGTCACGTCATTCGCCACGGGGGTCGTCGCGCAGAGCAAGCCGTTGCCGCCCGCCTCCTCCGATGTGATGCCGCCCGTCGAACTGACCATCCGGATGGAGGGGGACAAGCCCGTCTGCGCGCCGGCCGAGCTGAAGCTTCCGGCCAACACCAACGTCGAACTCCACATCGTCAGTCAGGCGGCCGAGCCGGTGACGATCACCGCCCCGGGGCAGTTCGAGAACGCGAACGTGCTGCACGCCGATGGCGATCTCGTCCATGTGGCGAGCGAGAAGGGCTATCTCGTCAAGCAGAACGGCAAGGGCGTTCTGCGCATCCGCACGCTGAAGGCCGGGCAGGAAACCTATGCCTGCACCAGCAACCGCAACCAGAAGGCCCCCTTCGAGGGCAAGCTGGTCCTCACCGATCCGGCGGGATAGCGCGCGAACCGGGCAGCCTGAGACGCGCCGGCGGGATTACAGCGCTTCGACGGACATCCGGAAGCTGTCGAAGATCGCGTTCAGGTCTGTGGCATAGCGGGTCCCGCCCTGGGGCAAGGCCCAGACGCTGACGAGGAGTTGGCGCTTGTTCGGGTCCTTCGGCGAGACCGCGACGTAGCGCAAAAGGGTTGGTTTGCCTTCGTAGGTCGCGGGAACGTCCGTGATCTTGAGGAAATAGGTCGGAAAGTCCTTCTCCTCGATATTCGCTTCGCCGGTGACCGTCACGCCCCGGCGTTTGAAGTCGCTCTCGTGTTCCGCGAGGAGCTCCTTCAGTTCGGCCGGCCTGAAGCTCTCGAACCAGACGAAGACCTCCGCGTCGGACGTCTTGGCCTGGATGCCACGCTTGATCGCCGAGGATGTCCAGCCGGCCGGGAGGTCCACCGTGACCGGTGGTTGTCCGGGGACGACGGTGACGGGTTTGGCGATCGCGACGGCGCCCATCAGCAGGACGGCGAGGGCGGCCACGCTGGCGGATTTCGGCAGGCTTGTTGTCACGGGCTCACTCCAGGGCAAGGTCAGGCTCTGTGTAAAGCATCGCCGTGACGGGCGCTGCTGTATTTTTGCTGAAAAAACCCTCCGGGTCGGAGTCTATTTAGGTGGATGCGAATCGAGATTAGTCAAAAAGACCGATAAGTCTTGCGCTCGGACGAGGCTGAGCAGATTTGGGCATGGAATCAAATCGAGCGGCATTGTCGGTGGAGCACAAGGTATCGCGGCGGCCGATCCGGTCCTCGATCAGGGGAGAAACCGTTCCGCACCGGAATCCTCGTCTTGACGTCCTGTCGTGCTGTCTGATGTCCTGTTCGAAACCAGCCGTTCCGCGCGTTTCAGGGGCTGGGATACGGACCGCGAAACAGATCACCCAACGCCTTGCGCCGGAACAGGGTGCGCCAGCGCCGGCGTTGATGCTCCGGTCGGTCGTGGTTGATGTGGCAGCGCTGGCAGAAGGCCGCGAGGTTCTTCGCGGCGTTGTTCGCCGTATCGTGGTCGCGGTGGGCCGTCGCCAGGACCACGCGCGTCGTCCGCACGGTTCCCAGCACGTCGTCGATCCCGACCGCGAGGCAGACGAACCGCCCTGCCCCATCGCGCCAGGCGCTGGCATCGTCGTCCCACCAGCGCCCATCGCCGAGATGGAAGACCCGCCGGCCATGCGGCCGTCCGCAGGACTCGCACCGGCCCCGCGCGCGGGTGAACCGGATGACGGCCGACAGTTCGGGCCAGTCGATCGGATAGAAGAAGCGATGCTCGCGGCGGATCGGCATGGTCGGCAATGGTCACGGCACGATTGGCGCTGGCAAGCGCCGGCTTCAACCGGCGGCGCTGAATTTCAGCCGGAATGGCTGGAGGGCGCCTGCCACTGCACGCCGGCATGCTCGCGGATGTCGCCCGCCGCGCTGCCGGTGTCGGCGTCGCTGGCCCAGCCGCTCGGCTCCGCCACGTCGAGGATCTCGTCGTCCGGATAGGCGGCTTCGAGAAACAGCCTGGCTTCGCCCTCGGCGGCGGCCCGCACGGTCACCAGCGGTTTGGGTCCCTCGGCGGTCCTGATGTTGGCGATGAACAGCTTCGTCATGTCCGATGTCTCCCGGCGGTGATGACCGCTCACAGAGGGCGGTGACGGGCGAACAGCAAGAGGGCCGGCCTCGATCGGCCGCTCGCGGGGGCGAGCGCCCGCGCCGCCTCGGTGTCCGAGACCGGGGTCCCCGCGGGATCAGGCCGGGTGCTGGATCGTCAACCACGGCGTGCATTCCGCCACCGAAACTCGCGGATCGTCTCAACCAGACCGAAACCTCCGGGCGCCATGCTGTCCGGCGGATGATCGCCCCACGTCGCGCGATCGCGCTTGGATGGGGCCTGAGCCAGATTTCCAGACGTCGCTTCTTCCTCCAACGGGTTTCCTGCCGGATTTCGGGCCAAGCCCTGAGGCCGCTGGCCGTCGACGCCGAGTTCACCCGCGACAACGTCGACACGGCCTGTCAGGCCCTGTCGTTGAAGCTGGTGAACCTCGTCGAGGAGGACGACGAAGGCAGCTATGCCTTCCGCCTGACGCGGCCGGGCCTGCTTCTCCTCAACGGCCAGATCGAGGCGGCCGCTGCCTTGATCGACCAGGGCTTTGGTTTGCGCCGGATCAAGACACCGCCCCTCTGGGGCGCGCTCGGCAGCAAGCTCCGTCCGGGCGGACCCGGCATGTCCCTCAAGGGCAGCGGTCCGAGGGCCTACGCCACCCAATTGATCGTGGCGGTCGCCTCCGGACACGCGATCGTCGCCGGTGACGTCGTCCGGGGCAATGCCAATGGCCCCCGCACCTGGCTCGAGGACGAGCCGGCGCCCCGCGCCGAACGCCAGATCGGACCCTCGCCGCTGCGAAGCTGGAGCCCGTACCAGGATCGGGATCGCCCGCTCTGATCGGAGGGGCGGCCGCCCATCCAGCCTTCACCCGGCCTGTCCCCGACCCCCCGGCGCTGGGCTCGGCCCGGGCTGTCGCACAGGGAGCACAGGACGCCGATTTCCCGCGCGTTCGATTGACGCTGTCGGGCTTCCTCTGGTCTTCTGGCCTCGGACGGTTCCTCGGATCGAGGATCAAAAGGGAACGCGGTGCGGGCGAGAGCCCAACGCCGCGGCTGCCCCCGCAACTGTAAGCGGCGAGCCCATCATCAACACGTCACTGGGTGCCCCGGCACCTGGGAAGACGATGAGAGGGCGGTGACCCGCGAGCCAGGAGACCTGCCGTCCATCGTGGTCACACGCGAAACGCATCGGGCGGGGTGTCCTGGTGGGTGTCGGGGCGTTCGCACGCGGCGAACGGACCGACCTCGTCGCGGTGACGTGCCACAGACGTCGCCCGAGGTTTCATGTCGCCCGCTCCGTCACGGCCCCCCTACCGAACGCTCCTTCTGGTCTCCTGCGCCGGCCTGGTGCCTTACGGCGCGCAGATCCGGCCGGTCTTTGGCCAGGCGGCCGAGGCGAACCTGGCTGAACTCTCGGTCACGGCGGAGGCATCGGCGCCGCCCGGAACCGGACCGGTCGCGCAGGCGGGCTTCGTCGGCGGCGTCACCGGCATCGGCGGCGGTCTCAGGCCCGTCGATGCGGCGAGCGCGGGGGTGATATCGGGTGCGCAGATCAACAGCCGCCCGATCACCCGACCGGGAGAGGTGCTGGAAAGCGTGCCCGGTCTCATCGTCACCCAGCATTCCGGGGAGGGGAAGGCCAACCAGTTCTTCCTGCGCGGGTTCAATCTCGACCACGGCACCGATATCGCGCTGTCGATCGACGGCATGCCGGTCAACATGCGGACCCACGCCCACGGACAGGGCTATGCCGACCTCAACTTCCTGATCCCGGAACTCGTCGGCGCGGTGGAGTTCCACAAGGGTCCCTACTTCGTGCGCGATGGCGACTTCGCCTCGGCCGGTTCGGTGCGGATCGACTATCTCGACAAGACCGACCGCAACCTCGCCCTGACCTCCTTCGGCAGCTTCGGCTACAAGCGGGCGCTCACCATCGCGTCGGCACCGCTCGGGCAGGGCACCCTTCTGGTGGCGGGCGAGGCCCAGACCTATGACGGCCCCTGGGACGTGCCGGACCGTCTGGCCAAGCTCAACGGCGTCGTCCGCTACAGCCAGGGCACGGCCCTGGACGGCTTCGCCCTGACGGGCATGGCCTACTGGGCCCGGTGGAACGCCACCAACCAGATCCCGGAGCGCGCCGTCGCGGAGGGGATCATCGGCCGCTTCGGCGCCCTGAACCCCACGGATGGCGGCGACACCGGCCGTTTCTCGCTCTCCGGACGCTGGAGCCGGACGAGCGACGCCGGCATCACCCGGGCGAACGCCTACGTCATCCGCTATGGGATGAACCTGTTCAACGACTTCACGTATTTTCTCAACGATCCGGTCAGCGGCGACCAGTTCCGCCAGCGCGACAGCCGGGTGCTGGGCGGCGGCGAGATCAGCCACACGGTCCAGGGCGATCTCTTCGGGTTGCCGATGGAGACCGAGATAGGGCTTCAGACCCGCACGGACTCGATCCGCGTCGGCCTGTTCAACACCACCGCGCGGCAGGTCCGCTCGACGGTGCTGGACGACCGGGTGCTGGAGGCGAGCGCCGCCCTCTACGTCGAGAACCGGGTGCGCTGGACCGATTGGCTGCGCACCAGCGTCGGTGTCCGGGCCGACGGGTTCACCGCCGATGTCCGCTCGGACACGCCGGCCAATTCCGGCACGGCACGGGACGGCATCGTCAACCCGAAGCTCGGCCTCGTGCTCGGTCCGTGGTTCGAGACCGAGCTGTTCGTGAATTACGGCGGCGGCTTCCACTCCAACGACGCCCGCGGCGTCACCGCCACGGTCGATCCGACGAGCCCGCTCTTCAACATCAGCCGCTCGCCCTTCCTCGTGCCCTCGACCGGCTCGGAGATCGGCCTGCGCAACCGCAGCATCGCCGGGCTCGAGACCGCCGTCGCCCTGTTCCAACTCGATTTCGCCTCCGAGAACCTGTTCCAGGGCGACAGCGGCACCACCGAGCCGAGCCGCCCCACCCGCCGATTCGGCATCGAGTGGACCAACCGCTACGCGGTGACGCCTTGGCTCTCCCTGGAGGGCGACCTGACGGTCACCAACGCCCGCTTCTCGGACCGGGACCCGATCGGCAACCGGGTGCCGGAGGCACCGACCACCATCGCGTCGGCCGGATTCACCTTCGGTGCGGGTCCCGGCTGGTTCGGTTCGATGCGCTTTCGCTACTTCGGGCCGCGTCCGCTGATCGAGGACAATTCGGTGCGCTCGAAAGCGACGGCTCTCCTGAACGGACGGATCGGCTACGCCTTCGACGACGGAATCAGCCTGTCCCTCGACGTCTTGAACCTGACCAACGCCAGGGCGGACCAGATCGCTTACTTCTACACCTCGCGCCTGAGCGGCGAAGGCCCCGCGGGCGTGGCCGACCGGCATGTCCATCCGGTCGAGCCCACCGCGTTTCGTCTGACCCTCGCGGGGCGCTTCTGAAGCCGCGCCCGCGATGTCCCTGCCGGGATCTTTGCGATGCGACGCTGTCGCTGTCCTTCCGAAGAAACGGGAGAATGCGCGATCCCGCTGGCGCCATGAGATCGCCGCGTTGTGAAGTCGTCGTGGCACCCCTGCGCCGGCCATAGGCCTCCCTGCACTGGCTCGGACCCTTGCGGCGCCCTATCAAGGATGGGGGCGGAGGCCCGTCGGCGTCAGTGGTCCGGCATCGTTTCGAGGATACTGTGATGTTCCAACGCTTCGCCTGTCTCGTCGCCGCGACGCTTGCCGGCACCGTCCTGGCGCAAGCCGGTCCGCTGCCCGGCAAGATCGATCCGGCGACCTTCGGGGCTCCGACCTTCGACGAGCGCTGGCAGACGCTCGATGCCTCGGAGATGGCGAAGAAGCCCCCTTCCCCGACCCGGTGGCGAACCGTGCTCGGCTCGGGCGGTCCGACGAAACTCGAGTACCGCTCCGGCAGCGCCGGCAGCATCTACGTCGACCCGAGCTTTACCGGCGTGAAGGACGACAAGGTCCTCGACACGCCGCTCGGTCTGAACCCGTTTAAGCTCGATCCGGGTAAACACCTCACCATCCTGGGTTCGAAGATACCCGAGAACCTGCAACCGCTCGCGCATGGAAAGCAATTCATGGGCGGCGTGCTGACCACGCGGTTCAGCTTCTCGCAGCTGTTCGGGTACTTCGAGATCAGGGCGAAGCTGCCCGTGGGCAAGGGCGTCTGGCCCGCCTTCTGGCTAATGCCGACGAAGGGCAATTGGCCGGAGAACGGCGAACTCGACATCTTCGAGGGACTGGGTGTCCCAAACGAGATCTGGTGTTCGCTCCACACCGGCGAGGCGCCGAAGCAGCGCAACCAGAAGGTCGCCCTGCCCTTCCCGGTGGGCGGACCCGGGGCGGACTGGCACACCTACGGCGCCGCTTGGACCGCCGACGAAATCGTGTGGTACGTCGACCGCAAGGAGGTCCGTCGCATTCCGACGCCGTCCGACATGAAGTCCGTTCCGATGTACATCCTGGTCAACCTCGCCATCGGCGGATCGTGGGGTGGGTATCCCGACGCCTCGACGCCCATGCCGGCCGAGTACCTGATCCAGCGCGTCACGGTCTGGCGCCTGCCGGGCTGAGGCCGCTCAGGAGGGACAGATCGGGAGATGCGACGCATGACGACCAGATTTGATGGAAAGACCCGCCGGTGCGGAAGGGCCGCTGCGATCGGCCTGACCCTGGCGCTCGTGGGGGGGACCGCAGCCGAAGCGGCCGAACGCTACGGCTCCTCGCTGTCGGCCGAGCGCAACCGGGAGCGCGATCTCGTGATCGATCAGGAGCGGGCGAAGGCCCGGGCGCGGAACGACTTCTCGGTCGGGTGCTCGCGCTATCGCTATGGCTGCGGATACGGCACCTCACAGGGATACGGGTCGCGCCGGTCTTACGGCGATCGTTAAGCACGATCGTCGCCCGGCGACCGACGCTGCCGCAATGATGACGAAATCTGCGCGGCCGGTGGAACCTCCGCTCTATGCTTACGCTTGTATAGCAAAGGTTACGGCATAGGTAAGGGACCACAGATGAAGACCTTGGCGACCGCCCTGGCTGGCATACTCGGTGTCTGCGTCCTCTCGACGAGCCCTGTTCTGGCAGCTCCCTACGATCCCTTCGGCGGCAATGCCGGCGATGACTACTATTCCGCCGATCCGGCCTATGCCAACGGCCGTCTCACCGACGATCCCTACAGCTTCCCGGGCGCCGTCGGTCAGGGCTATCAAGCCGCCCCGCAGGCGCAGGTCGCCCCGATCCCGCGCGAGATCGTCGCCTTCGACGGCAATTACAAGCCGGGAACGGTCGTGGTCTCCACCGCCGAGCGTCGGCTGTACTTCGTGATGCCGAACGGCGAAGCCATCCGGTACGGCGTCGGTGTCGGTCGTCCCGGCTTCACGTGGTCGGGCGTCAAGACCGTGACCGCCAAGAAGGAATGGCCGTCGTGGACCCCGCCCGCCGCGATGATTGCCCGTCGTCCCGACCTGCCGCGCTACATGGCCGGTGGTGTCGAGAACCCGCTCGGCGCGCGGGCCATGTATATCGGCAACACCGAATACCGCATCCACGGCTCGAACGAGCCTGACACGATCGGCCAGGCCGTGTCGTCGGGCTGCATCCGGATGACCAACGAGGACGTGACCGACCTCTACGAGCGCGTGAAGGTCGGCGCCAAGGTCGTCGTGCTGAACAACTGATCGGGACCCGCTGAGCGAGGTTGCCTCGGCAGCCACACTCGGACCGTCAGATGCGAGAAGGCCGCGCCGTCCGGGAGGATGGCGCGGCCTTCTTATTGGAGACGATCGGACGTCAGACGTGCCGACCGGTCAGGGGACGACCCGGCCGACGGCCGTCTGCGGTGCGCTCAGCGGCGCGATCGGCATGTTGCAGAAGCAGCGCGCGCCAAGCGGGCGCGGACCCGGTAGCGGGCAGGAATAGGGCTGATACCCGGTGAAGCCCGACTGGACGGCATCGCAATTCAGGCCGACCTCGCGGCGTGGCGCCCGGCGCTCGTAGCGATCGTCCCGGTCATAGGGGCGCGGCGGCAGCCGGCGTTCCTCGTACCGGCGCGGCGGCGGCTGGTCGTAGCCGTCATCGTAGTACTGCGCCTGCGCGGTCTGGGCCGTGAGCAGTCCGGCCACGAGGCCGAGGATCAGACAGCGTCCGGAAATGCGTTGCATGGATGTGCACCTCTGTTGGAGTCGTGCGCCGCTGGAAGATGTCGGCGCCCCTGCCCGCCACACCCGCTTCGGGCGGGAGGCGGAAGGGCCGAGCGGCCCGAAATCGGAACGCTGCCAGCGGTAGGAGACGGGTCGGCTGGGGGCAAGTCCTCTGGCCTGAGGCAAGTCCTCTGGCCTGAGGCAAGCCCTCTGGCCTGAGGCAAGCCCTGCGGCGCGGGGCAAATCGTCCAACATGGGGCAAGTCCTCTGGCCCGAGGCAATTCCTCTGGCTGATGGCCGTCCGGCGCCGCCCATCGAACGAGAACAGCCCGCCGGCCAGGGGCCGAGCGGGCTGTGACTGGGCGCCGTATGGGCGCCGTTGATCAGGACGTCACGCGCGGAGCGCGTTCAGGAGTTGGTGGCGTTCCGCATGGCCTGCTCGGCGTCGCTGCCGGCCTTGCGTGCCGCCTCGGTGCCCTGCTCCATCGCCTTGCGGGCGTGCTCGGCACCCTCCTGCATGGCGCCCTTGGCCTTCTCGGCGCTCTGCTGCATCGCCGTCTGGGCGAGGCCGCCGAACTCCTTGGCCTGGGCCTGGATCGCGGCGAACTGGCTGCGCACGAATTCAGCCTGATGCTGCATGGCTTCCTGCAGATCGCGGGAGCGGACGAGCTTCTGGGCGAGATCGAAGGCGGCGGTCACGTTCTGCTCGGCGAACTCGAAGCCGCGCGCCGAAACGTCGTGGGCGTTGGTGCGCGCCATCTCGGCGGAGCCCTGAACGGTATCGGCGGTGCGGCGAGCAGCGCTGATGAAGGTGTCGAACGCTTTGCGCGCCTGATCGACACTCTTCTCGGCAAAGTCGCGCATCTCGGCGGGAACCTCGTAATTCGGGGTGCTGCTCATTATCCTCTCCTCACAGGTGATTGTTGATGGCTTGTTGTGCGCTGCACAATAGCACAGGCCCAGCCCTATGCCACCCTGCTCGGGCGCATTAAGGTTGACAACAGGTAAACGCCCGCTTGAGACGCTGGTGGCTTACGAAGAGGGCGTGACGCACTAAAAAGGACGTCACGTTGCAAAAATCGTCACGCGAAACAGGTGCGGATGTTCGAGACTGGAGCTTCACGGCCGGGCTTGGTTGAGGATCCGGCGCTGCAGGCCGTCTTGCGCCGGTGCGCCCATGATTCGCGCCTCGCGACCCGCATGGCCGATCCATCGACCGCAACCTTGATCCTCGATGCGTCCGGCGCGCGGGTTCTCTATGCCTCCGCGGGCACGGACCCGCTGCTCCGCGCGATCAGCGATGCGGACGGGCGGATCTACCCGGATCTGCGGCTCGGCGAGCAGATCGCCCGTGCGCGTCTGCGCCGGGATCATCCCGTGCTGGTACGGCTCCACCTCGACCCCCGGCGCCTCGCTCCACCGGTGACGGTCAGCCTCCTGCTCACGGCACTGGCCGAAGACGGCGAGGCGGTGGTCCTCGTCGCCGGCGCGCCGCTCCCGAACCTTCGCCCCCGGCGGGCTGCGGAGAGCCGCGCGGAGCCGGTGCCGCCCTCTGCCGCGATCCCGCCCGTGCCCGACGCGATCGAGATCGCAGACCAGGACCAGGACCAGGACCCGAACCCGAACCCGGACCCGGACCTCGAGGGCGATGACCCCCTGGTGCTTCGCCAGCGCTTTACCTGGGAAAGCGACGCGGGCGGCGCCATCGTGCGGATCTCGCAGGAAGCCGGTTCGGCGTTTCGCCGCCGATTCCAGGGCCGGACCTGGCGCGACCTCGCGCAGGCGGAAATTCTCCGCGATGCCGGCGGATTGCTCGCCGCCCTGGAGGGGGCGCGGACGTTCCGGGCCATTCCGGTGACGCTGATCGAGCCGGACGGCGCTCTCTGCGAACTGGAACTGTCCGGCGCCCCGATCGACCGGAGCGGAAACGGCTTCCGCGGCTTCGGACAGGTCCGTTCGATCGTGCGGCCCGCCGTTTCCGTCGCATCGGCGCCTCCGGCCGTGTCAGCGATGCTCATCCCGGTGTCTGCGCCCGTTCTTGCACCGGTTCCAACGCCTGTCCCGGCTCCGGCCGAGGCGGAGGAAGCCCTTGGCGCGGTCCTCCCGCCTGATTCGGGCCGCGTAGAGACGCCTCTGCCCGAGCCCGATCCGCACCTGTCGAGCCATGAACACGCGGCCTTCCGCGAGATCGCCCGCGCCCTCGGTGCCCGTTTCGCCGGCGACGACCGGGCGGAGCCCGAGACCGAGCCGGGTCTGCCCTGTGCGGTGATGCCGTTCCCGGTCCCGCCCGCGCGTCCGGTGGACCCCGCCGCACCCGATGCCGCGATGGTGGCGACGCTGGAGCGCATTCCCTCCGGTGTCCTGGTCTACCGGGACAATGCGGTGCTGTTCGCCAACCGGCCGCTGCTCGACCTCGTCGGGTATGCGGACCGCGATGCACTGGCTGCGGCCGGCGGGGTCGGACATCTGTTCGGAGGCCTGGACCCCCACGCGCGTTCGAGTGTCGATACGCCCCTCGTCCTGGTCACCCGGGATGGGGGCCGTGCGAGCGTCCTGGTCGAGCATTCGGTCCTGGATTGGGCCGGGCAGCCGGCCGAACTGCTCCTCGCCCGCGATGCCGAGCCGAGCGAGGAGGCCCGCGCCGCCACGGCGGTGGCCATCGCGCAGGATTTCGCCGCACGGCGCGGTGCCGACGCCCTGGCGGTGCTCGAAACGCTGGAGGACGGGGTCGCCCTCCTCGACGAGCGCGGCCGCATCCTGACGCTGAATCGCAGGACCGCCGAGGCTTTCGGGCTCGATTCCCGAGAGGTCGTCGGGGCGAGCTTCCTCAGCCTGTTCGCGGCCGAGCACGCCGTCGCCCTGTTGGCGCGCCTGCACGCCGACCCCGCCTCCGCCGCGATGGACGAGATCCCGGTCACCGCGCGCGGAACCGGGGTGCGCCTCCGGGTCAAGATCCTGCCCCTGGCGGGCGATGCGCAGGGCCGTCTCTGCGCCGTGATTCGGAACGACGGATTGCGTCCCGAGAAGGGTGGGTCGGACGTTCGGGACGAGGCGTCGCGCGCGCGCGCGTCGGAGGCCGGCAGCGTCCGGCAGGCGGACGTCCTGGCCCGGATCAGCCAATCCGTCCAGGCACCGATCACGTCCATGATGGGGCTGACCGACGGTCTGCTCGACGCGACGTTCGGGCCGCCGGATTCCGAACGCCACCGCGCGGCCCTGCAGGAGATCCGGGCCTCCGGAACCCACCTCCTCGACCTCATCAACGATCTCCTCGATCTGGCGCGCATCGAGGCCGGGCGCCTCGATCTCGACATCGCGGAGGTCCCGCTGAACGACGTGGTGTCGCGCTGCGTCGCCCTGCTGCAACCCCAGGCTGCGCGGGAGCGGATCGTGCTGCGCACCAGCTTCTCCGTCGATCTGCCGCCCCTGCTGGCCGATGAGCGGTCCGTGCATCAGGCCACGCTCAACGTTCTCGCCCACGCCATCGCCCTGACCGAGGCGGGCGGCCAGGTCATCGTCTCCACCACCATGGCGGATCGCGGCGAGATCGCCCTTCGGGTCCGCGATACCGGAGCCGGGATGACGCCGGACGAGGTTGACGGCGTGCTCAATCCGTTCCGGCAAGAGCTGTCCTCCAGCGAGAGCCTGCCTTCCAGCGAGAGCCTGCCTTTCAGGGAGGGCCTGCAGGCGGATACGCGCAGAGGAACCGGGCTGGGCCTTCCCCTGACCAAGGCTCTGGTCGAGGCCAATCAGGGGCGGTTCCGGATCGACAGCCGGAAGCACGAGGGCACCCTGGTCGAGATGTCGTTCCCCGCTCGCCCCGCGACGATGCGGGCCTGATTCCGGTTGTACCCGCGCAACCCGCGATGTCAGCGCGCGTTATGTGGGCAGCCAGGGAGGCGGGCTCTCCTGGGATCGAGAACCTGGGATCAAGAACCTGGGATGGAGAAACCGATGCGGACGTTGCCCCTGATCGCCCTGCCCCTGATCGCCGGTCTCGGCCTCGGTGCTCCGAGCCTCGCCCTGGCTCAGCAGACCGGCACAGGACCGACCGAACAGAATCTCAATTCGGCCGGCCAGTTCCGTAACATCACCTCCACGGGGGTGACGAAGCCGCCAGGCCGGGCCGGCGCAGGCTCCGACGATGTCGGGTCGGATGCCGTGCAGAAGCAGAAGTCCCTGGATCGCAAGATCGAGACCGGGATCTGCATCGGTTGTAACTGAAGCACCGCGTAGAAACTCGTCAATCTGTCTCCCAACAGGCCGCCTGAGTGCTTGCGGCCGATATGTCGTTGAGCCTATGACGATATTCGGAAGTCCCGGCTGCGTGAACAGTCGCGATACGATCGGGCGCCGACAGGGAAAACGCGATGGACGAGAAGGTAGTCGAAGTGCGTCCGACGTGGAGCGAAGGCGCTCACGTCGATGATGCCAAGTACCTGGCCATGTATCAGGCCTCCGTCGCCGATCCAGAGGCATTCTGGAGCGAGCACGGCAAGCGCATCGATTGGATGACCCCCTTCACGACGGTGAAGGAGACCAGCTTCGAACCTGGTAAAATCTCGATCAAGTGGTTCGAAGACGGGCGTACCAACGTCGCTTACAACTGTGTCGACCGTCATCTCGAGACGCGTGGCGATCAGGTCGCCATCATCTGGGAGGGTGACGATCCGAACGAATCCAAGCACATCACCTATCGCCAGCTTCATTCCGAAGTCGGCAAGATGGCGAACGTGCTGCGCAACCGTGGCGTGTCCAAGGGCGACCGGGTCACCATCTACCTGCCGATGATCCCCGAGGCCGCCTACGCCATGCTGGCCTGTGCACGGCTCGGCGCGATCCATTCCATCGTCTTCGGCGGTTTCTCGCCCGATTCGCTGGCCGGCCGCATCGAGGGCTGCGCCTCCAAGATGGTCATCACCGCCGACGAGGGCCTGCGCGGCGGCCGCAAGGTGCCGTTGAAGGCCAATGTCGATGCCGCCATCGCGCGCCTGCCGAAGGACAGCGTCGACCACGTCGTCGTCGTGCGCCGCACCGGCTCGTCGATCGCCATGGAGCCCGGCCGCGACGTCTATTACGACGAGGCCGCCGCCCAGGTGACCGACGAATGCCCGGCCGAGCCGATGGAGGCCGAGCACCCGCTGTTCATCCTGTACACCTCGGGCTCGACCGGTCAGCCCAAGGGCGTCGTCCACACCACCGCCGGCTATCTCGTCTACGCCTCGATGACGCATCAATACGTCTTCGATTACCGGGAGGGCGAGGTCTACTGGTGCACGGCCGATGTCGGCTGGGTCACGGGGCATTCCTACATCGTCTACGGACCGCTTGCGAACGGCGCGACGACGCTGATGTTCGAAGGCATCCCGACCTATCCGTCGAATTCCCGCTTCTGGGAGGTGGTCGACAAGCACAAGGTCAACATCTTCTACACCGCCCCGACGGCGATCCGCTCGCTCATGGGCGGCGGCGAGAACCCGGTGAAGAAGACCTCGCGGGCGTCCCTGCGCGTCCTCGGCTCGGTCGGCGAGCCGATCAATCCGGAAGCCTGGGACTGGTACTACAAGGTGGTGGGCGATTCCCGCTGCCCCATCGTGGATACCTGGTGGCAGACCGAGACCGGCGGCATCCTCATCACGCCGCTGCCGGGCGCGACCAAGCTGAAGCCGGGTTCGGCGACGCGGCCCTTCTTCGGCGTTCAGCCGATCGTGGTCGATGCCGAGGGCAAGACCCTCGAGGGTCCCTGCGAAGGCAATCTCTGCATCAAGGATTCCTGGCCGGGCCAGATGCGCACGGTCTATGGCGACCACGAGCGTTTCGAGCAGACCTACTTCTCGACCTATCCGGGCAATTACTTCACCGGTGACGGCTGCCGCCGGGATACGGACGGCTATTACTGGATCACCGGCCGGGTCGACGACGTCATCAACGTCTCCGGTCACCGCATGGGCACGGCGGAGGTCGAGTCCTCCCTGGTCGCGCATCCGAAGGTCTCCGAAGCGGCCGTGGTGGGCTATCCGCACAGCGTCAAGGGCCAGGGCATCTACGCCTACGTGACCCTGATGGAGGGCGAGGACGGCTCGGACGAGCTGCGCAAGGAGCTCGTCACCTGGGTCCGCAAGGATATCGGGCCGATCGCCTCGCCCGACCTGATCCAGTTCGCTCCGGGCCTGCCCAAGACGCGTTCGGGCAAGATCATGCGCCGGATCCTGCGCAAGATCGCCGAGGACGAGTTTTCGGCGCTCGGCGACACCTCCACCCTCGCCGAGCCGGCGGTGGTGGACGACCTGATCGAGAATCGCCAGAACCGGACGCACTGAGCGCCACGGTCCCTCCGATCGCGCGGACACGGTGACCCCGTGTTCGCGCGTCCTGCTGTTCCCACAATCGAACGCCTGCAATCCGGACGCCGCCCTGCGAAGACGCGGATCCCTGGGAAAGACACGTCATGGCCGATCTCGAGACTGCGCGGATCGCGCAGAGCCCGCATTTCAAGGAACTCGTCCACGAGCGCACCCGCTTCGGCTGGACGCTCACCATCATCATGCTGCTGATCTATTTCGGCTTCATCGGGTTGATCGCCTTCGACAAGGCGCTGCTGGCGGTGAAGATCGGCGGCGGTACGGCCTCCCTGGGCCTGCTGCTCGGCGTCACCGTCATCGTGCTCGCCTTCATCCTCACCGGCATCTACGTCCAGCGCGCCAACGGCCGCTTCGACCAGCTGACCGCTGCCCTCAAGCGGGACCTCGCCCGATGATCCGCGCAAAGCACCCCCTCGTCCTCGGCACCGTGATGGCGGCGCTCGCCGCAACGGTCGCCTATGCGGCCGGACCGGATCTCGGCGCCGTCAAGCAGTCGGCGACGAACTGGCCGGCGATCGGCATGTTCGCGTTCTTCGTGCTCTTCACCCTCGGTATCACCTACAAGGCCGCCAAGGGCACCAAGTCGGCCGCCGATTTCTACGCCGCCGGCGGCGGCATCTCGGCCGGCACGAACTCCCTGGCGATCGCGGGCGACTACATGTCCGCCGCCTCGTTCCTCGGCATCTCGGGGCTCGTTTACACCTCGGGCTTCGACGGCCTGATCTACTCCACCGGCTTCCTGGTCGGCTGGCCGATCGTGCTGTTCCTGATTGCCGAGCGCCTGCGCAACCTCGGCAAGTTCACCTTCGCGGACGTGGCCAGCTTCCGCCTCGACCAGACCTCGATCCGCATCATCTCGGCCACCGGCACCCTGGTGGTGGTGGCGTTCTACCTGATCGCCCAGATGGTCGGCGCGGGGAAGCTGATCCAGCTGCTGTTCGGCCTGCCCTACCTCTACGCCGTCATCATCGTCGGCGTGCTGATGATCGTCTACGTGGCCTTCGGCGGCATGAAGGCGACCACCTGGGTTCAGGTGATCAAGGCCTGCCTGCTGCTGGGCGGCGCCACCTTCATGGCCGGCGCGGTGCTCTACCAGTACGGCTTCAACCCCGAGGCCCTGTTCGCCGCCGCCGTCGCCACCCACCCCAAGGGCGACGCCATCATGGCGCCGGGCGGCCTCGTCAGCAATCCGGTCGAGGCGATCTCGCTCGGCGTCGGCCTGATGTTCGGCACCGCCGGCCTGCCGCACATCCTGATGCGCTTCTTCACGGTGTCGGACGCCCAGGCCGCCCGCAAGTCGGTGTTCTACGCCACCGGCCTGATCGGCTATTTCTACATCCTCACCTTCATCATCGGCTTCGGCGGCATCGCCCTGCTGATGTCCGATCCGGCCTATTTCAACCTCGACGCGGCCGGCGCCTTCGACAAGCTCAAGGGCATGGTCGGCGGCACCAACATGGTGGCGGTGAACCTGGCCAACGCGGTCGGCGGCCCGTACTTCCTCGGGTTCATCTCGGCCGTGGCCTTCGCCACCATCCTGGCGGTGGTGGCCGGCCTCACCCTCGCGGGGGCCTCGGCGGTCAGCCACGACCTCTATGCCCAGGTGATCGCCCGGGGACGCACCAACGAGGCGGCGGAAGTCCGGCTCTCCAAGATCGCCGCCGTCGTCATCGGCATCGTGGCGATCTATCTCGGCTACGTCTTCGAGAACCAGAACGTCGCCTTCATGGTCGGCCTCGCCTTCTCGGTGGCGGCGAGCTGCAACTTCCCCGTCCTGACCATGTCGATCCTGTGGAAGGGCACCACCACCTGGGGCGCCCTCATCGGCGGCCTCGTCGGCCTCGTGGCGGCGGTCGGCATGGTGGTGCTGTCGAAGGCCGTCTGGGTCACGACCTTCGGCAACCCGGCCGCGATCTTCCCCTACGACAACCCGGCCCTGTTCTCGATGCCGCTGGCCTTCCTGACGATCATCGTCGTCTCGAAGCTCGACAACACCAAGCGGGCCCAGCGCGAGCGGGCACTGTTCGACGCGCAGTTCGTCCGCTCCGAGACGGGAATCGGTGCCGACGGAGCCCACGCGCACTGAGCCGAAGCTGCTCCGAATCGGGTGGGGATCGAGGGGGCGCGACGCAAGTCGCGCCCCTTATCATGTCGGCTGGCCGGTCTAATCCCGGCGCGATCCAAAAAAGACTTCCTCAAGACTCAAAAAATATCTGAATTCGGTACTCCTCGGCCGCGATGGGGACTTGGGCGAAAACGTGGCATGGCCTAGCATCGCCACGCGGGTACTCAGACTAGCCGCCGGCACGCGAGGGACTGATCAGTCCGCGCGGGTCCGGCAGCAATGCTGCGGCATCCGCAGGGTCCAACACATCACGGGCGGACTACGCCTGGGCAAAACAAGACTTGGAGAAACGTCCCATGGTTGCGTCCAGCGCAATTCCCGTCAGCGATTCGGCCACACGGCCGATGAGCGCCGGCGAGAAGAAAGTCATTCTCGCCTCATCCCTCGGTACCGTGTTCGAGTGGTACGATTTCTATCTCTACGGATCGCTCGCGACGATCATCGGGGCACAGTTCTTCTCGGCCTACCCGGAAGCGACCCGCAACATCTTCGCGCTGCTGGCCTTCGCGGCGGGCTTCCTGGTCCGGCCCTTCGGCGCCCTGGTGTTCGGTCGCCTCGGCGACATGGTCGGACGCAAGCACACCTTCCTGATCACCATCCTGATCATGGGCATCTCGACCTTCATGGTCGGCCTGCTGCCGTCCTATGACACGCTGAACGCCTACGGCATCGGCTGGGTCGCTCCCGTGACCCTGCTCGCCCTGCGCATGCTCCAGGGCCTCGCGCTCGGTGGCGAGTATGGCGGCGCCGCCGTCTACGTGGCCGAGCACGCCCCCCGCGGCCGTCGCGGCTTCTACACCGCCTTCATCCAGACCACGGCGACGCTGGGCCTGCTGCTGTCGCTGGTGATCATCCTGTCGACGCAGGGCTACGTGAACGGCGCCTACGCGCCGACGGTCACGACGGCCGCCGACGGCACCCAGACCACCATCACGGCCTTTCAGGCCTGGGGCTGGCGCATCCCGTTCCTCGTCTCCTGCGTCCTGCTCGGCATCTCGGTCTGGATCCGCATGCAGATGAACGAGAGCCCGGCCTTCAAGAAGATGAAGGAAGAGGGCACCCACTCGAAGGCGCCGCTCTCGGAGGCCTTCGGCCAGTGGCGCAACGCCAAGTGGGCGCTGCTGGCGCTGCTCGGCCTCACCGCCGGTCAGGCCGTGGTCTGGTACGCCGGGCAGTTCTACGCCCTGTTCTTCCTGCAGAGCATCCTCAAGGTCGACCAGTTCACCGCCAACGTGCTGATCGCCTGGTCGCTGCTTCTCGCCACCGGCGGCTTCCTGTTCTTCGGCGCGCTCTCCGACAAGATCGGGCGCAAGCCGGTGATCCTCGGCGGCTGCCTGATCGCGGCGCTGACCTACTTCCCGCTGTTCGAGCAGCTCACCGCCAACGCCAACCCGGCCCTCTACCAGGCGCAGTCCACGGTCCCGGTGGTGGTCAAGACCAACCCGGATGCGTGCTCGTTCCAGTTCAATCCGGTCGGCACCGCCAAGTTCACCAAGGAGTGCGACGTCGCCAAGGCGCTGCTCGCCCGCTCGGCCGTGAACTACACCACGGAGCCGGTCGCCGCCGGTGCGCCGACCATCGTGACCATCGCGGGCAAGGACTTCCCGGTCGCCGATCCGGCCTTCGCCAAGGCGGTCCCGGCCGCCCTGACGGCCGCCGGCTACCCGGCGCCCGCCGGCAACGCCACCATCGTGAAGGTGGCCAACCCGATCGACATCTTCACGGGCCAGAAGCTCATCGTCATCGGCATCCTGACGATCCTCGTCCTCTACGTGACGATGGTCTACGGCCCGATCGCGGCGGCCCTGGTGGAGCTGTTCCCCACCCGTATCCGCTACACCTCGATGTCCCTGCCCTATCACATCGGCAACGGCTGGTTCGGCGGCCTTCTGCCGGCCACCTCGTTCGCCATCGTGGCCCAGACCGGCAACATCTATAACGGCCTGTGGTACCCGATCGCGATCGCCGCGATGACCTTCGTCATCGGTCTCCTGTTCATCCCGGAGACCAAGGATCGCGACATCTTCACCTACGACGAGAACCCGGTGCGTTGATCGCCGGGCTCTGAGGAAGGCCCCGCCACCCGGCGGGGCCTTTTTTCGTTCAGGCGGCCTGCGGCGTCGGCGTCGTCAGGAAGTCGGTGATCAGGAGGGCGTGGTCCTCGACGCTCTGGCGCGCATACGCCATGGCGAAATCCGCGATCGCCTCGTCGAAGGCCGAGCCCTTGCCGAGATAGCCGGCGATCATCACGGCGTCGCCCGACCGGGCATGGGCGCGGGCGAGCGTGGTGCCGCAGAGCTGGGCGTAGGCCTTGGCCCCGCTCTCGGACAGGATCTCGCCGACGGCCGAGAGCTTCCGGTTCTTGAGCTGGCGCACGTAGTAGGAGCGACCGCTCGCCTCGGACTGTGCGGTGCCGAGGAAGAGGTCGCTCGCCGCCTGCATGATCCGCTGGCCGTCGATCACCCGCTGGCCCTCGGAGACGATCGAGAACGGCTTCAGGGCGAGCTGCCCGATCACGGAGGGCCGGGCCTCCTTGATCTGCAGGAACAGCGGCGCGCCATCGGCATCGGCATAGATGCCGACCGCGCAGACGAGGCCGACAGAGCCGATCCCCACGACCTTGAAGGCGACGTCGCGACGGGCGTAGCGCGAGACCAGGGTCCAGCGATCGGCGCTCAGGGCGTCGGGATAGGCCTGGAGTGCCGCTTCGGCGTCCTGCACGGCCTCGGTCAGCCCGTCCGGACCCTCGTGGAAGATCGTCCGATCCTTGTCGGCGATGCGCCAATCGGCCGGGTTCTGGCGATCCGGCTCGGAGGCCAGCTTGGGGGTGTCGCCGCGGCTCAGGCCGTCGGCATTCTCCATCGAGGCTTCCGCGAGCAGGCGCCGGCACAGGTCGCCGTCCCCGAAACGTCCGACCTCACGGTCGATATCGATGCGGCTGTGCCAGATCGCCAGCGGCGACAGGTTGGACAGGTCGCGCATGTGCTCGCGATAGGCGCAGGCACTGGCCTTCGCGGCCTTGCGGGCCTTCTCCACGCCGCGCGGAAGGGCCGCCAGGGCCACGCTGGCGGCGAGGCGCTTCACATCGACGGTGAAATCGACGTTCCAGAGGGTCTCGTCGAAGTCGTTGATGTCGAACAGGGTCTGCCCCTCGGGGCTGCGGTACACGCCGAAATTGCCGACATGGCAATCGCCGCAGGCCTGGACCGGAATACCCGGGACCGGCACGCCCTCGAGATCGGCGGCCATCACGGCCGCCGCCCCGCGCAGGTACGCGAAGGCATTGTCCCGCATCCGTTCGTAGCGCAGGGGGATCAGGCTCGGCAGCCGACCGGCGTCGCTCGCCCGCAGCACCGCCAGCGGATCACGCTGCGGCGTGGGCTGCCACTGGCCGTGGGATTCCCGGGACACGTGCTCGCGCAGGCGCTTGCCGGCCGCGCGGCGCTCCTCGCGGCTGGACAGGATGGGCATGTGGGTCATGGGAGGCCTCGTCGATGCGGCGGGCGTGGGCGCCCGGCCGTGTTCCGGTGGCAGGTGCGCTGCCGATCGTCAGTGCCGGAAATGGCGGTGACCCGTGAAGACCATGGCGAGGCCGGCCTCGTCGGCGGCCTTGATCACGTCGGCGTCGCGCATCGAGCCGCCGGGCTGGATGATGGCCGTGGCGCCGGCCTCGGCCGCCGCGATCAGCCCGTCCGCGAAGGGAAAGAACGCGTCGGAGGCCACCACCGAACCCTTGGCTAGGCTCTCGGCGGCGCCGATGCGACTGGCGCCCTCGGCGGCCTTCCAGGCGGCGATGCGAGAGGAATCGACCCGCGACATCTGTCCGGCGCCGATGCCGACGGTGGCGCCGTCGCGCACGTACACGATGGCGTTCGACTTCACGTGCTTGGCGACCCGGTAGGCGAAGCGCAGGTCGGCATATTCCCGGTCGGTGGGTGCGCGCTTCGTGACCACCTGGAGCGGCATGTCGTCGACCACGGCGGAATCACGCGCCTGGACGAGCAGCCCGCCCGAAACCGTCTTCACGGTCTCGCCGCCGCCGCGCGGGTCGGGCAGCCCATCGGCCAGCAGCAGGCGCAGGTTCTTCTTGGCGGCCACGATCGCGACCGCCTCCTCGGTCGCGTCCGGGGCGATGATCACCTCGGTGAAGATCTCGACGATCCTGCGGGCCGCGTCGGCGTCGAGCGTCCGGTTCAGGGCGACGATGCCGCCGAAGGCCGAGGTCGGATCGCAGGCGAGCGCGCGCTCGTAGGCTTCCAGGAGGCTGGCCCCCTCGGCCACGCCGCACGGATTGGCATGCTTGATGATCGCCACCGCCGCCGACCGCGCCGGTTCGAACTCGGCCACGCATTCGTAGGCCGCATCGGTGTCGTTGAGGTTGTTGTAGGACAGTTCCTTGCCCTGAAGCTGGCGGGCGGTGGCGACGCCGGGCCGGGCCGGGCCGGGCATGCGGTAGAAGGCGGCGCTCTGGTGCGGGTTCTCGCCGTAGCGCAGCGACTGGGCCAGGGTCCCGCCGAAGGCGCGGAAGACCGGCGTCGTCTCCGTCTCGATTTGGCTGCCGAGCCAATTGGCGATGGCGGCGTCGTAGGCGGCGGTCCGCGCATAGGCCTTCTGAGCGAGGCGGCGGCGGGTGCGCGCGCTCAAGGCGCCGCCCTGCGCCGCGAGTTCGCCGAGAAGGTCGCCGTAATCGGCGACGTCGACCACGACCGCGACGTCGGCATGGTTCTTCGAGGCGGCGCGAATCATCGCAGGGCCGCCGATGTCGATGTTCTCGACGCAGGCGTCGTAGTCGGCGCCCTGCGCCACGGTGGCCTCGAAGGGGTAGAGATTGACCACCAGCAGGTCGATGGCGCGGATGCCGTGGGCGGCGAGCGCGGCCTGGTGTTCCGGGTTGTCGCGCACCGCCAGCAGTCCGCCATGGACGCCGGGATGAAGCGTCTTCACCCGCCCGTCCATCATCTCGGGAAAGCCGGTCAGTTCGGCGACTTCCGTGACGGGGAGTCCGGCCGCCCGCAGGGCCTTGTGGGTGCCGCCGGTCGAGACGAGTTCGATCCCGAGTCGGTCGAGGGCCGTGGCGAACGCGACGAGGCCGTCCTTGTCCGAGACGGAGAGAAGCGCGCGGGTAACCCGCACCTGATCGTGCGACATGGCATTTCGTCCGAGGCAATCGACGGTGGAACCTGCGCCGCGCCTACCACGGATTTGTGCGCTGCGGCCAGACGCCTCGTCAGCCTTCGCGGGCGGGCGCCCTGGCGAAGCCCCACCGGACCCGGGTGTCCTCCGTCACCGAGACATAGAGCACGATCTGGTCGGTGCGCCGTGCCCCGGTGAGACCGGCGAAGTAGACGCTCTCTTCCAGGGCGACCTGCGCGCCCTCGGCTCCGAAATGCCAGATTTCGCCGATCGGCGAGGTGAGTTCGAGCCGGCCGTCGTCGAGGCCGCGGGCCGCGATGGCCGGGTGGAGATGGAAGCGCACCGCCACCTCCTGCGGCCGGTGCCGGGCCTTGCCTGACCGGGCCTTGCCAGACCGGACTTTGCCGCGCCGGGTCGGCTGGGGCCGCACGAAGGCGTCCTCCCCGTCGAGCAGGTGGCCGTTGCTGGTCAGGCGCCAGCGCCGCTCGTGAATGATGCCGTGGTCGCCGGCATAGCCGTCGTGGCGGGCCGCCAGGATCGTGGCGCCGGGCTCGGTCGTCCGCTCCGCCTTCACGTCGCGGGGGCCGCGCAGGATCACCGGGCCGATACGCCGCGAGAGCCAGGTCACGGCCCAGCGCTCGTACCAGGCCCCGCCCCCGACCAGAAAGCGGCAGGAGGAGGTGTCGGCCACCGTGGCGGTGGAATGGGCGGCGGTGCTGCGGGCGAGGCGGCGCAGTTCCGGGCCGCTCGCCGGCAGGCCGCAATTGACCACGATGCGCTGCGGGCCGCTCGACATCTCGAACGACAGGCAGCCGGCCCCGGCATTGATCGAATCGGGCAGCGGAGGCGGCGCGCCGACATCGGTCACGACCAGCACCCGCCCGCCTTCGAGGCGCTCGTAGCCGGAATTCGGCGCGTGCATCATCGGCTGGGCCAGGGCGCCGTCATAGACCAGGAGCGTGGCGAGGTGGTCGGCCGCCGTCGCGCCCATGCCGTTGAAGTGGCTGAGCGAGGCATCCGGGTGGCGCAGCAGGCGCAGCAGCGGCAGCATCCGGTCGATGGCGTGCAGCAGCGCCACCGGCGGGTCGACGCTGCGGGAGAGGAAGCTCTGGCGCAGGGGGAGCAGGTCCAGCAGCAGTTCCATGGCGAAGCGCGGGTCGCGGCTGCGATGGCCGCCGTCGCGCAGGATCTGCCGGTCGAGTTCGCGCACCAGGATGCGCGTGGCCCGGCGCAGGATCGGCTGGATGCCCTCGCAGCACAGGCCCGCGTAGCAGAGGGCGACGGCGGCCAGAAGCCGGGATTGCGGGGAGATGCCGCGGCGCAGGTCGCCCTCGAGGTCGCGGGCGGCCTTGCCGAGGCTCTTGAGAAACGCCTGGTAGAAGGCGTGGTCCGCACCCTCCAGGACGAGGGGCGACTGACACAGGAACGAGATCAGCCGCCGGGCCGCGACCGGGGTCGGACGGGCGAACGTCGCATCGCCGCGTCCGGCGATGAAATCGGCCACGAAGGCGCGGGCATTGGCCCGGGCCAAAGCGGTGTCGGCGGCCCTGAGGTGGCGCAGCCATCCGAAGCCGTAGAGGATGTCGGCCCATTCCGGCGAGGGCGGCGCGTAGTCGAAGGGCGAGCGGCCGCTGACCGAGAGCGAGCGACCGGCGAAGACGAAGAGGCCGGCATAGATGTCGTCGGCGAAGGTGGCGTCACTGGTGCGCAGATCGTGCGGGGCGATGACTAATCCGGTCACGCGGGCGCGGCTGAGGATATCGGGCCGGCCGGTGAGGCGCGCATAGGTGTTGCGCACCGAGCCCGCGATTTCGCGTCCGATCAGCCGATAGAACCGCCAGCGATCAGCCCCCCAACGCACGCAGTCTCCTCTTTCAACGTAACGCCTACGAACCGGCGCCGCGCCGAGTCTTGTTCAGGTCGAGTCCGATCCGGGTCGGATCTTGCCGTTTCGGATCTTGCCGGCTTCTCTTCCGATCGAGTCCCGTCCGGTCCTGGCTAGGCCGTGCGCCTTAACCTTCGGTTAACCTCAAGTCACTGGCCCCGTCCATGCGAAGGCTCATTCGGTCGGCGTTTCCGCCAGCCGGCGGACGGGCTTCGCCGCGCGGGCATCGGCCGTCTTCAGGGCCTTCCAACTGTTGGGCTGGGCCACGAAGGCGCGCAGGGCGGCGGTGTTGGCGGCGGCCTCGTCGGGCGAGAGATCCTGGCGCGCCACGGTTTCCGCATCGGCGAACTTGCCTTGAAGGCCGAGCACCAAGGCGAGGTTCTGGCGAACCCGCACGTCGGCGCGCGGCTGGGCGGCGGCCCGCCGCAGGGTCGCTTCCGCCTGGGGCAGCTGACGGCCGAGCGCGTAGGAGAGCCCGAGATTGGACAGGATGACCGGGTCGTCCGGCTGGATCTTCAGGGCCGCCTCGTAGAAGGCCTGAGCGCGGGCGTTGTCGCCGAGCTGGTCGGCCACGGCGCCCTGCGCCGAGAGCACCCGCCAATCGGGCCGGGCGGGCGTGTGGGCGTTCTGCAGGACGTCCGATGCCTCTTGGAAGCGGCCGACTTCCGAGAGGCTCTTGCCGTAGGCCGCCAGCACCGCGGTGTTCTTGGGGTTGCGCAGGGCCGCCTGCTGCAGCACCGCGACGGCCTGCGGCTTTTGGTCGGTGGCCCGCAGGGCCTGCGCGTAGCGCAGCGCGAGGCGCAGATCGTTCTGGTCCCCGGCGTATTTCTCGCCCAGGCTCTCGACCTCGCGGCGGCTGATCACCGCGGGGTTCTGCGCCCGGCCGAAGCTCGGCAGCGAGATGCCCCCGATGGAGCCGGTGGTTTCGGGCGAGCGGGACTGGCATCCCGCCGCGAGGGCGGCCACCAGGACCGCCACGGCCAGCCGGGCCGGCCGGATGCGAGAGGACTTCAACAGCGGCGTGACCATGGCGCGCTCCGCGACGACCCCTCGGGTCTGGACGTGACCGGCGGAACGCTTCGCGCCGCCGTAGAGCCGGTGATAGAGCGTTAACCCTAACCCGCCGTTAATCCCCCGGCGGTCCGTTTCCTGCCTGTGCGAGAGCCATGAGCCAGACCCTGTCCCGCCTCGTCCGCGAGGCCGCCGATGCCGTGCCGATCACCTGCGTCACCCGGGAATCCTGGCCCGGGATCGAGGCGGCGCTCCCCGCCCCGCAGGCGGCTTACGCGCGCGCGACCGACTTCAGCCCGAAGGCCGGGTGCCTCGCCCTCCTCCCCGATGCGGAGGGTCGAGTGGCCGCGGTTCTCTTCGGCCTCGGCGACGGTGCGGACCCACTTCTCGCAGGCAAGCTCCCCGGCCTCCTGCCCCCCGGCACCTACCGGTTCAGCCCGACGCAGAACTCCGACGTGCAGAACTCCGACGTGCAGGGCTCCGAGCTGCGTGGCTTCGACGTGCAGGGTGCGACCCTGGCCTGGCTGCTCGGGAGCTACCGCTTCGGACGCTACCGGGCTGCGGGTGCCGAGCGCCCTGCCCTCGCGGTGTCCGAGAGCGTCGACGCCGAGGCGGTGACCCGCATCGCCGAGGCCGTGGCCCGTGGCCGCGACCTCGTGAACACTCCGGCCAACGACCTCGGCCCGGCCGAGATCGAGGCCGCGATCCGCGCCGTCGCGGACCGGCACGGCGCCGCCGTCACGGTGGTGACGGGAGAGGATCTGGCGCGGGACTTCCCCCTCGTGCACGTCGTCGGCGCCTCGTCGCCGCGCGCGCCGCGCCTGATCGACCTGACCTGGGGGCCGGTCGATGCGCCTCGGGTCACCCTGGTGGGCAAGGGCGTCGCCTTCGACACCGGCGGCCTCGACATCAAGCCGTCGAGCGCCATGCTGCTGATGAAGAAGGACATGGGCGGCAGTGCCGCCGCGCTCGCGGCCGCCGAGATGGTGATGGGGTCCGGGCTGAATCTGCGCCTTCGCCTGATCATCCCGGCCGTCGAGAATGCCGTGTCGGGAACCGCGTTTCGACCGGGTGACGTGATCCGCAGCCGCGCCGGCCTCACGGTCGAGATCGGCAACACCGACGCCGAAGGCCGCCTCATCCTGGCCGATGCGCTGGCGCTGGCCGATGCGGAGAAGCCCGACCTGCTGATCGACTTCGCCACCCTGACGGGGGCGGCCCGGACGGCGCTCGGCCCCGACCTGCCCGCCTTCTTCACCGAGGACGAGGCCCTGGCGCAATCCGTGGCCGAGGCTGGAGCGGCGGTGGCCGATCCGGTCTGGCGCCTGCCGCTGCACAAGCCCTATGCGAGCCTGCTCGATTCCAAAATCGCGGACCTGAACAACGTGTCCGGCGGCCCCTTCGCGGGGGCGATCACCGCCGCTCTCTTCCTGCGCCGCTTCGCGCCCGCGACGCGGGCGCATGTCCATTTCGATCTCTACGGCTGGAATCCGTCGACCAAGCCGGGACGCCCGGAGGGGGGCGAGGTCCAGACGGCGCGTCTGGTCCACGCCCTGCTGTCGCGGCGCTACCCCCGGGCGTAAGCCCGGGTCACACCCCCAGCATCGCCTTCTCCGACTCGTAGGCGGCGCGCACCGGAGCGGCTCCGTAGATCCGCTCCAGGCGCCGCACGGTGAAGTGGGCGCGGGCGGTGGACTGGAAATGGTCCATGAAGGCAGCGTTCACGGCCGCGCCGCCGAAGGCCCCCAGGATCGGCACGGCCTGGGCCGCCACTTTCTGCGAGACGACGAGGCCGAAGCGCGCGGCGATCTGGGTCGAGAACCGGATTAGGGCCGGGGCCGCCTCGTCGAGCAGCGCCCGGTTGCCGGCGTAGCGGGCGGCTTCCACCATGGTCTTGGCGAGCGCCGCGCGGACCGCGAAGTAGCCGCTCTCGGTGAGCGCGCTTCCGGCGGCCTCGCGTCCGCCGAGGGCGAAGACCTGCACGCAGGCGAGCGCGTTTTCCGGGTCGCTCAGGTCCTCGCCCTCCTCCTGGGCGATCTGGGCGATCGACCGCAGCATCAGGGTGGTCGAGAGGGGCAGTTCCACCGCCAGGGTGGCGAGGCCGAAGGCGCCGCCGACCGCACCCGAGGCCGCCGCCATGGCCTTGTGGCCGAACGTGCTCGACGGGAGGTACTTGGCGAGACGCGTCACCGTGCGCATCGCGGCGGACGGCTCGGCGACCGGACCTTCGAGAAGGGCTTCGGCGCTCGCCGCCAGCGGACCCTCCCGGCCCGCCGCAACGGGCGCCGCAACGTGCGCCGGAAGCGTCGCCAGCGCGACCTTGAGGGAGGCCCGCATCGCACTCTCGGTCGCCTGCGACACCGCGTCGGTCACCGGTGCGGGAAGCGCCCGTCCGATGAAGTCGAGGGGCGCGCCGGCGATCCCCGAGAGGCGGGCGGCGAGGCCGGGTTTCTCCAGGGCCTCGACCGCCCGGCGCAGGGCTGCGCGGTCGGCGTCGCTGAGCGGCGGTGCGCCGGGGGCGATGGCGGGTGCGGTGGTGTTGTCGTCGACGAGTTTGATGTTGCTCACGTCTGCGGTCTCATCCGTGTGCCGGGCGGGGACGTTCGGGACGACCCGTCCCAGGTTGGTCGGTGCCGGTGGAAGCAAGCTCGGGGCCTCGGAGTTGGTTCCCGCCGATCTCGTCGCCGGCCGCGGCCTCCGGGCGGACGGGAGCGCGAGCCGTGGCGGCCGCGGCGGCGGCTTTGCGCTCGCCGGCGCGACCGACGAGGAGGCATAGGATCACCACCGGAATGCCGACGGCGGCCGTGAAGGCGAAGAACACCGGGTAGCCGTAGGCCGAGACGATGAAACCGGAGCTTCCGGCGATGAGCTTGCCCGGCAGCGCGTAGAGCGAGGAGAACAGGGCGTATTGCGTGGCGGCGAAGCCCGGCGCGGTCAGGCTCGACATGTAGGCGATCAGCGCCATGCCGGCGAAGGAGCCGCAGAAATTGTCGATCGAGATCGCCGCCGTCAGGCGCCATACCTCGGGGCCGCCGAAGGAGAGCCACGAGAAGGCGAGGTTGGAGGCTGCGCCCAGGAAAGCCCCGACCACGAGGGTGGGAAACAGCCCGAACCGGGTCATTGCCCACCCGCCCACGAAGGCGCCGGCGATGCCGATCCAGATGCCGTAGAGCTTCGAGACGGCGCCGATCTCCACCAGACTGAACCCCACCTCCCGGTACAGGGGGCTCGCCATCACGCCGGAGATGAAGTCCGGCAGGCGATAGAAGGCGACCAGCAGCAGGACGGCCCAGAGGCTGGCGCCGAACCGGGTGTGCAGCTCCGTCAGTGGTTCGAGGACCGCGCCCCGGAAGGTCCAGACCTTCAGGTGAGCCGCCGTGGTCGTGACGGCGCGGTCGTAGGCCGGTGCCAGCAGGGCCGCGATCATGCCAACGCCCATCAGGGCCGCCATCGACAGGTAGGCCACAGGCCAGCCGTAGGCGCTGGCGATGAACAGGGCGCCGGCTCCGGCCGACATCAGGGCAAGGCGGTAGCCGAGGTTCGAGGTCGCGGCCATCACGCCCTGCAGGTCGGTGCCGGCGGCGTCGATGCGCCAGCCGTCGATCACCACGTCCTGCGTCGCGGCACAGAAGGCGACGAGGAATGCCCCGAGGCCGAGCAGCGCGAGGCTGGTGCCCGGATCGGCGAAGGCCATCAACGTCAGCGCCAGGGCCACGGCACACTGACTCGCGATCATCCAGGCACGCCGCCGCCCGAGGGCGCGGCTCAGGACGGGAACGTCGAACCGGTCGATGATCGGCGCCCAGAAGAACTTCAGGGTGTAGGGAAGCGCCAGGTAGCTGAACAGGCCTATGGCCTTGATGTTTACGTTGGAATAGGCGAGCCGTGTCGAGAAGGTGCCGAGCACCAGCAGCAGCGGCAACCCCGATGAGAAGCCCAGGGCCAGCATCAGCAGGATGCGCGGGTCCTCGATGATGTCCTTCAGGCGAAGGCGGCTCCGAGCACCCCGCACGTCGCTTTGAGCCATGACATGGAACTCCTGAGGTCCGAACGGCTTGATGCCCGCATACTGAGCAGGCCTCGTCGCCGGCCCGATCGTCGGGCCGGCGACGAGGATGTCGGCCGTTTACGGCCGATTACCGTCCACAACATGCCTTCCGAATTCTTAACGCGAGGTCTCGCATCTTCCTGTTAGCGGTCTGCCAGCCCTCCGGGGGTTCAGCGATCCAGGTGTTGACGGCGGGGCATCCCGGCAGTTCAAGTCTGGGTTCGTCTCCGTGGGGACGTGCGACGGATCGGCGTCCAGGTCTACAACGGGTGTTTCGTCTTGGCTGAAGCCGATCATGACGCATAGGGAAACGCCGGTCACCAGGGCACGCGGTCTCGGAGTCAATGCGGGCGCGTTTGTGGCGGCCTTCACCGCGAGTCCGACGCCCATGGTCCTCACCGATCCGCGACAGGCGGATAATCCCATCGTCTGGGCGAACGACGCGTTCCTGGCCCTGACCGGGTACGAGTGGGACGAGATCGATGGCCGGAACTGCCGGATGCTGCAGGGGCCCGAAACCGATCCGCGTGCGATCAGGCGCTTGCGCGAGGCCGTGACGGCCGGTCGCCCGCTCGAGGTCGAACTCGTCAATTACCGCAAGGACGGGTCCTCGTTCTGGAACGGGATGACCGTCGCGCCGGTCCATGACGAGACGGGCCGGATCGTGCATTTCTATTCGGCCCAGGCCGACATGACCGGCAAGCACCGTCACGAAGTCGCGATGAGGGATGCCCACGACGAACTCGAGCGGCGCGTCGGCGAGCAGACGGCCGACCTCAGGGCCGCGTTGGAACAGAAGACGGCGCTGCTCCACGAGGTCGACCATCGCGTCAAGAACAACCTCCAGGTGATCTCGTCGCTGATGCTGCTGAAGGCACGGCGCACGCCGCAGGGCGAAGCCCGCGACGCGCTGCAGGGGATGGCCGAGCGCATCGGCGCCCTGTCGACGGTCCACCGGATGCTCTACTCCACCGGCGACGTGACGAAGTTCGACCTTCGGGAATTCGCGGAGGATTTCGTCTCGGAACTCGTCGCCGGTCTCGACACCGACCGCACCGCCGTCAGTGCGGAGATTGACTCGATCGCGGTCTCGGCCGCCATGGCGGCGCCCCTCGCGCTGATGATGCACGAGCTTGCGACCAACGCCGTGCGTCACGCCTTTCCGGGTAGCCGGCCGGGTCGGATCACGATCACGGCGCAGCGCAGCGCGGGCGGCCTGCGCATGCTGATCGAAGACGATGGGATCGGCATGGCCAGTGGGACGCCCAATCCCGCCGGCTTCGGCCGGTCCCTGGTGGAGATGGTGGTGCGCCAGCTGCGCGGGGTGATTGCCTGGAGCGACGTGTCGCCCGGCACCCGTGTGGAGATCACCGTGCCCCTCGATGCCATCTCGCTGCAGAGCGTGATGTCCGATCGCGCCGCCGAGCCGGATTGGGCCTCCCGATGACCGATGTCCCCCTCCGAATCCTCGTCGTGGAGGACGAGGCGCTGATCGCCCTCGAACTCGAGTGCCTTCTCGACGATCTCGGTCATGTCATCGTCGGGGTGGCGGGGAGTTCGGTGGAGGCGATCGCGCTGGGGCAATCGACGGCGCCCGACGTGGCCTTCGTCGACATCCACCTCGTCGATGGCCCGACCGGAGTGGATGTCGCCCGGGCTCTCAGCGCCGATCCCCACACGACGGTGGTGTTCATGACGGCGAACGCCAAGCGCATCCCGGACGACTTCGCCGGCGCGGTCGGCGTGATCGCCAAGCCCTATTCGGAACGGGTGGTTGCCGGCGCTCTGCGCTATGTGGCCGACCGGCGCGCCGGCCTCGAGGCCACGGTCGAAGGATTGGACGGGTTTCGCCTGGCGGCGCGCGAGGCGCTCGGTCGGCATCCGCTCATCCGCTGAGCGGCCGCCTACCGGCTTCCGGCTGCGGCCGCGCCCGTGGCCATGTTGCGGCGCGACTCGGCCTGACTGCTGACTTCCCCGTAGAACTTGGTGGCGTCCCCGAGCTGGATCGAGGGCTGACAGTTCGGGGTGCAGGAATAGGATTCGCGCTCCAGACCCCGCTGCACCGTGATCACGGAGGCCTGCGGCGCCTGAACGCTGATCGTGGATTCGGCCAGCATGGTCCCGGCGGCATCGAGGGCGATCAGGTTGGTGCTGCCGAAGCTCTTGCCGGTCAGGATGAGGACGCCGTTCTTCTGGAGTGCCACGTCGGCGACCATCGGGTTCCCGACGATCACCATCTGGGTCTTCTCCGGAAGACGCATGACCTTGGCGTTGTCGACCGAGACTGCCACCACGGTCGGAACCGCGACCGCGTCCTGGGCTCGGGCGTCGCCGCAGACGAAGATCCCGTAAGCCGCGACCAGTAGCGCGGTGATGCACCGGACAGGGATCTGGGTGGGGTTCATGGACAGCGGCATCGGATGCTCACTCGGACCTGATGGCACGACGCATGTCGTGATCGTTCTCCGCGTCCGAGGACGGACCCCATCGCCGCGAGTGAGCCGATATCAACCACGGACACGGTAAACAAACCCATAAATTACCGTTCGACAGCATCGTCGAAAACGCCGGGCGCCCAGGGTGAGTTTGTCTCGACTTGGTGAAGCATTGGCTGGATGTATTCGAGGTGCATTCCAACAAAGCGAATGTCGAAAGGCCACCCTATTGCCTTAAGGATTGTTTCACCATGGTGCGAACCGGCCAGCCGGGTGCCGGTTTCACCGGCCGATTTAACGCTATCGCAAGAGGGCCTGGGCATAGTGGGTCCGTGGCCGAGGATGACGCTGAGAGCGTGACCGGCACAGCTACTTCCAGGGGAACTTTGCCATGTCGTCCATCCTCAAGCGTTTCGCGGCCGACGAGTCCGGCGCCACCGCCATCGAGTACGGCCTGATCGCGTCGCTGATCGCCGTAGCGATCATCACCGTGCTGACCTCCGTCGGTACCAAGCTGACCACGACCCTGCAGAAGGTCGCGGACAACCTGAAGACCTCTTAATCGCCGAGCACAGGCCGGACGTGTCCGGCAGCGATAAGTCGCCGAACTCTTCAGAGATACCTGATATCCTGCACGCCGGTGGTTTCGAGGAGCATTGCGGACAACCCGCAATGCTCCTCGCTCCGTTGAGGAACGGCTAAGGGTTTCGGGGCCATGATCGTGCCGGGCCGGTCGATGCCGGAGGCCTCCGGCGATCCGTGCCGCGCCTCGATCGAACTGCCCGGGATGCCAACATGATGAACAGCATCAGTCTCCTCGTCGTCTTCCCGTTTCTGATGGCCTATGCCGCTGTCAGGGACCTGCTGACGATGCTGATCCCCAACACCGTCTCGATCGCCCTGGTCGTCGCTTTCGCGGCCTTCGCCATTTCCGGTGGATTGGGGTGGGACGTCGTCGCGTGGCACCTCGGCGCCGGATTAGCAGCGCTCGCGGTCACCTTCACGCTGTTTGCCCTGGGCTATATCGGCGGTGGCGATGCCAAGCTCGTCGCCGCCACGGCGCTGTGGATCGGCTTCGACCAGCTTGGCGACTATCTCATCATCGCGTCGCTGGCCGGGGGGGCCCTGACGCTGGGCCTGCTGGCGATCCGGGCGCATCCGCTTCCGTTTGCGGTCGCCCGGCTGCCTTTCGCGTTGCATCTGCACGACGCCAAAACCGGTGTCCCCTACGGCATCGCCCTGGCGCTGTCGGCCCTGATCGTGCTGCCCGAGACCGCGATCTGGCTGCGGATGCTGCCGGCCTGATCGGTCCCAATAGGCCAAGCAAAAGGCTTAGCTGAAATTACCACTTGTTAACCGTAATTTGAGGAATGGCGGGCCATTCTCGACCAATACGGCGTCCTGCCGTTCCGGGGTCGAGTTCGGCGATGAAACCAGCCAGACTAGCCGTCCTTGCCATTGCCCTCCTGGCAGGTGGCGGAGCGGCATTGTTGATCAGTGGGGACGATCAACCGGCGGTGCAGCCGGCGGCCGTCGTTCCGCCGCCCGTCGTCGCCATGACCGACGTGCTCGTCGCGGCCGCCGAGCTTCCCATGGGCCAGAATATCCAGGCGCCCGACCTGCGCTGGCAGCCCTGGCCGAGCGAGGCCGTCACCGCGGGCTACATCACCCGCGAGAACGCCCCGAAGGGCATAGAGGAGATCGTCGGCTCCATCGCCCGGTCGAGTTTCCTCGCCGGCGAACCGATCCGGCCGCAGAAGCTCGCCCGCTCCGATGGCGGGTTCATGGCGGCGATCCTGCCGACCGGGATGCGCGCGGTGGCGATCAACATCGACACAGCGGGCAGCAACACCGCCGGCGGGTTCATCCTGCCGAACGATCACGTGGACATCATCCGGACCTATCGCGACGAGGATTCCGCGCGCGGGACCACCGAAACGCAGTTGTCCGAAACCCTGCTCCAGGATGTCCGCGTCCTCGCCATCGGGCAGGTGGTGCAGGAAAAGAACGGCAACACCGTCGTCACCGGCCAGACCGCGACCCTGGCGCTGACCCCGGGCCAGGCCGAGACCGTGACCCTGGCGCAGAAGGTCGGGCAATTGTCGCTGTCCCTCCGCAGCCTCGTGGATAGCGGCCGCTCCGCCGACGCGAACGTCGATGGACGCCCCGAGACGGCCCTGACCGTGGTGCGGTTCGGCGTCGCGAAGCAGCAGTCGCGACGCTGAGATCGGCGCCCGCACCATGATCGAGGAAGCGTCGATGACCCTCATTCCCCAGCCAGCCGCGGGCCGTTCCCGAATTCAGGCTGGAATCCTGGCCGGGCTTCTCGCCCTGTCGGTGCCGACGCCGAGCGTCGCTCAACCATCGGGCGGTCTGACGGCCGCCCCCGTTCTGGCGGTCGGCGGCAACGAGACGGCGACCTCGCGCCGGGTCGATCTCACCATGGGCCGGTCGCTGGTCGTCGACCTGCCGCGCGACGCCAAGGAGGTCTTCGTCGCCAATCCGAAGGTCGCCAACGCGGTCGTCCGCTCGACCCGCAAGGTGTTCATCATCGGGATGGAGAACGGCGCGACCTCGATCTTCATCATGGACGCCGAGGGCCGGCAGATCACCGCCCTTGACGTCACGGTCGCGCGCGACCTCAACGTCCTGCGTCAGACGCTGAACCAGAGCATCGCCGGAGGACGCTTCGATGTCCGGGCCGCGGGCGATTCGGTGGTCCTGACCGGCACGGTCAACTCGGCCTCGGAGGCGGCGCAGGCCCTCGACATCGCCAATGCCTTCGTGGGCATCTCGGGCACCGGACCGGCCGCCCGCGGGGCCGTCATCAACAACCTGACGATCCGCGGCAAGGATCAGGTGATGCTGCGCGTCACGGTGGTCGAGGTCTCGCGGACGGTGCTGAAGCAGTTCGGCGTCAACCTGAGCGGCGGATGGTCCGGTCTCAACCTCGCCAACACGACACCCCTCGCCATCAACGGCGGCCAGTTCCCCAACGGCAACCTGCTGTCCGGCACGATCAACGGCGCCGGCGGCGCGAACCTGACCGCCACCCTGCGGGCCTTCGAGCAGGCCGGCGTCTCCCGCGTCCTGGCCGAGCCCACGCTGACGGCGATTTCCGGCGAATCCGCCACCTTCACCGCCGGCGGGCAGATCCCGGTGCCGTCCAACCTGAGCTGCACCACCATCGGGACCAGCACGATCCAGTCCTGCGTCCCCAGCCTGTCCTACAAGGATTACGGCGTCAGCCTGAACTTCACCCCCGTCGTCCTGGCGGAGAACAAGATCTCGGTGCGGGTCGGAACCCAGGTGACCGAGATCGACCAGCAGAACGCCCTGAACCTCAACTTCACCGGTACGACGACGGCGGTGCCGGGCTTCACCGTCCGCAAGTCGGAAACCACCATCGAGCTCGCCTCCGGCGCCACCATGATGACCGCCGGCCTGATCCAGCAGCGCAATAAGGCCGCGATCACCGGCCTGCCGGGCTTGGTCAACCTTCCCATCATCGGCGCCCTGTTCCGCTCGCGCGATTACCAGCGCCAGGAGACGGAACTGATGATCATGGTCACCCCCTACATCGCCAAGCCGATGGAGCCGCGCCAGATCGCCCGCCCGGATGACGGCTTCGTCGATGCGCAGGACGCGCAGGCGATCCTGCTCGGGCGCTTCAACCGGCTCTACGGCGTCGCGGGCGCGAAGCCCCTCGGCACCGCCTATCGCGGCCGCGTCGGCTTCATCACCGACTAGGCCCGCGCCGCACGGGCTCACAGTCCCGCTTCGAGATCTTCTCAGAATCTCCGCGTCCGAAACCCACAGCGCCGCGGCCCCGGCATCAGCAGGACCCGACCCCGATGTCCCACTCGTCCCCCCGTACCCCGATGGCTCTCGCGGCGATCGCGGGTCTTGCCGCGCTGCTCGGAGCCTGCCGCGCCAATCCGGTGGCGACCACGGGCTCGCTCTATCCGGTCGATTACCGCGCCCGGCACCCCATCGCCCTCACCGAGGGGGTCCGCACCCTCGACGTCTTCGTCACCGGAACCGGCCATCTCGATCCGCGCCAGGCCGCCGACGTCGATGCGTTCCTGCTCGAGTTTCGGCGCTACGGCCGGGGGACTCTGGTGCTCGACCTGCCGGGCGGCATCGCCCCGGCCCAGGGGGCGGCGGTCGAGCGGACGGCAGCGGCCCTGCGCCGGATGGGCGCGGATGGCGGCGTCCCGGGCCGGCAGATCGTGATCTCCCACTACGCCGTGGCCAACCCGAACCTCGCCTCGCCCCTGCGTCTCAGCTTCCAGCGCATGGAGGCGAAGGTTGCCAGCCAATGCGGGACCTGGCCGCAGGATCTCGGCGTCGGCGATGCGCCCTTCAACGGACGCAACGAAACCTACTGGAATTTCGGGTGCGCCTCGCAGTCGAACTTCGCCGCCCAGGTCGCAGACCCCGTCGACCTCGTCCGGGCCCGGCCCGAGGGGCGCATCGACACCATCCGGCGGACCAACGACATCGGCAAGATCCGGGACGGCAAGGATCCGTCAATCGAATGGCGTCAGGATGGCAAGACCTCGGTCAAGTCGCAGGTCTCGCAATAACCGCAAGGGGCGGGTGGCCCGGCGCCACCCTCTAAGTTACCCGCCACGTCGCTCATCACGTCATCCGCCTTCGCTCCCGCCTCTGCACCAACCTGAACCGGAACCACCCTCATGACGGATCCGAACGAGACGTCCGAGCGCATCATCGCCCCCGTGCCCCGCATCACGATCCAGGCGTTCTGCGAGACGCAGGAGAGTGCGACCCTGGTCGAATCGGTCGGCTTGGATCGACGCATGAACAAGGCGCACATCAAGGTTCAGATGGGGGGCGGCGCCGCCGCCGTCGAAGCCTACCGCCACGCGCCGACGCCGAACGTCATCGTCATCGAAACCCAGGGCATGAAATCGCGCCCGCTCGAGTACCTCGATTCACTGGCGGAGGTCTGTGACGAGGGAACGAAGGTCGTGGTCATCGGCCACGTCAACGACGTGGCGCTCTATCGGCAGTTCATCCAGCGCGGCGTCAGCGAATACCTGATGGCGCCCGTGCGCCCGATCGATCTGATCCAGGCCATCTCGGACCTCTTCACCGCTCCGGGTGCCAAGCCGGTGGGGCGGACGGTCGCCGTCGTCGGCGCCAAGGGTGGCGTCGGCGTGTCCACCCTCGCCCACAACCTCGCCTGGACGATCGCCCGCGAGCAGGACACCGCCACCGTCATCGCCGATCTGGACATCGCCTTCGGCACGGCGAGCCTGAACTTCAACCAGGACCCGCCCCAGGGCATCGCCGAGGCGGTGTTCGCCCCGGACCGTCTCGATTCGATTCTTCTCGACCGCCTCCTCTCGAAGTGCAGCGACCGGCTGTCCCTGCTGGCAGCGCCGGCCACCCTCGACCGGACCACCGATCTGGGCGAGCCGGCGTTCGACCACCTGCTCGACCTTCTGCGGGCCGCGGTGCCGTGCGTCGTCCTCGACGTGCCGCATCAATGGACCGCCTGGTCGCGGCGCCTGATGATCAGCGCCGACGAGATCATCATCGTCGCCAGCCCGGAACTCGCGGCCCTGCGCAACACCAAGAACCTGCTCACCCTGCTTCAGCAGAACCGGCCGAACGACCGCAAGCCCCGGGTCATCCTCAACGGCGTCGGCGTTCCGAAGCGCCCGGAGATCGCCCTGGCGGAGTTCGCCAAGTCCCTCGATACGACGATCGGCGCCGCGATCCCGTTCGACGCGGCCCTCTTCGGAACGGCCGCGAATAACGGCCAGATGATCGGCGAGGTGCAGGCCGGCTCGAAGGCGGCGGAAATCTTCTCTTCCCTCGCCGCCTCGATCACCGGCCGGGCGGAGCTGAAGCGCGCGCGTCCGAACCTGTTCGAGCCCCTGCTGTCCCGGCTCGCCCGGCGCAAGGCCTCCTGATGCGCCATCTGTCGTCCAAGGACCCGATCCCCAAGGACCCGATCCCCAAGGACCCGATCCCCAAGGACCCGATACCCAGGAGCCCGCGCCATGTTCGGTAGACGATCGGGCAGCGCCGCGGTGCCGGCCCCGCGGCCGATGACGGACCTTGCGAAGGCGCCGGTCTCCCTGCCGATCCACGATGATTCGATTCTGCGCCCGAAAGCCGAGGCGCCCCGCCGGCCCGAGCCGGTGCAGATCCAGGAGACCGCGAAGTCGGAGGACTATTTCCGCACGAAGAGCATGATCTTCGGGGCGCTGATCGAGGCCATCGATCTGTCTCAGCTCTCGCGCCTGGATGCCGAATCGGCGCGCGAGGAAATCCGCGACATCGTCTCGGAGATCATCGGCCTCAAGAACATCGTCCTGTCGATCGCCGAGCAGGAAGAACTGCTCGACGATATCTGCAACGACGTGCTGGGCTATGGACCGCTCGAGCCGTTGCTGGCGCGCGACGACATCGCCGACATCATGGTCAACGGGGCGACCCGGGCCTTCATCGAAGTCGGCGGCAAGATCCAGCTCACCAACGTGCGTTTTCGCGACAACCAGCAGCTGATGAACATCTGTCAGCGGATCGTGAGTCAGGTCGGCCGCCGCGTCGACGAAGCCTCCCCGATCTGCGACGCGCGCCTCCCCGACGGGTCGCGCGTCAACATCATCGCGCCGCCGCTCGCCATCGACGGGCCGGTGCTGACGATCCGAAAGTTCAAGAAGGACAAGCTCACTCTCGATCAGCTCGTCTCCTTCGGGGCGATCTCGCCCGAGGGCGCCCGCATCCTGCAGATCATCGGGCGCGTCCGCTGCAACGTCGTGATCTCGGGCGGTACCGGCTCGGGCAAGACCACGCTGCTGAACTGCCTGACCCGCTACATCGACGCCGATGAGCGCATCATCACCTGTGAGGACGCGGCGGAGCTGCAATTGCAGCAGGCCCACGTCGTCCGCCTGGAAACCCGGCCGCCCAACATGGAGGGGTCGGGTCAGGTCACCATGCGCGATCTGGTCAAGAACTGCCTGCGCATGCGCCCCGAGCGGATCATCGTCGGCGAGGTCCGCGGACCGGAGGCCTTTGACCTCCTCCAGGCCATGAACACCGGCCATGACGGCTCGATGGGCACCCTGCACGCCAACTCGCCGCGCGAGGCCCTGGCGCGCATCGAATCGATGATCACCATGGGCGGGTTCAGCCTGCCGTCGCGAACTCTGCGCGAGATGATCTGCGGGTCCATCGACGTGATCGTGCAGGCGACGCGCCTGCGGGACGGCTCACGCCGGATCACCCACATCACCGAGGTGTTGGGCCTGGAGGGTGACGTCATCATCACCCAGGACCTCTTCCTCTACGACGTGCTGGGCGAGGACGCGAACGGCAAGCTGATCGGCCGCCATCGCTCCACCGGCATCGGCCGCCCGCGCTTCTGGGAGCGCGCGCGCTATTACGGTGAGGACGAGGCGCTGGCGGCCGCGCTGGACGCGGCCGGAGAGGGCGGGAGCGGATCGTGAACGCCAGCGGCCTCGCCCTCGCCTCCGGTCTCCTGGCCCTGACGGCCGGCGGACTGGCCTATGTCTTCGTATCCCCCTACCTCTCGGGCGAGCGGCGCTCCGCCGAGCGGCGCCGGACCGTGAGCGTCGTCGCGGCCCCGGGCGCCCGTGCGGCGACGGTCAGCCGGCGGGATCAGGTCGCGAAGAGCCTGAAGGAGGTCGAGGCCAAGCGCGAGGGCACCAAAGTGACCCTGGAGCTGAAGATCGCCCGCGCGGGCCTGTCCTGGTCCCGCAACCAGTATTACCTGATCTCGGCCGGGATCGCGCTCGTCTTCGGCGCGACCATCTTCATCATGACCGGCAACCCCCTGGCCGGTCTCGGCGCCGTGTTCGCCGGCGGCTTCGGTCTGCCGCTCTGGCTCCTGACCTTTCTGCGCAAGCGCCGGATCGCCGCCTTCATCAAGGAACTTCCGACCGCGATCGACATCATCACCCGCGGCGTGCGCGCCGGCATCCCGGTGGGCGACTGCTTCCGGATCATCTCGCGCGAGGCCGAGGAACCGATCCGCAGCGAGTTCCGGCAGGTGGTGGAATCCCAGACCCTCGGGGTCTCGCTCGGGGACGCCCTCCTGAAGATGTACGAGCGCGTGCCGGTCTCCGACGTGAACTTCTTCGCGATCGTGATCAGCATCCAGGCCAAGTCCGGCGGCAACCTCTCGGAGGCCCTGGCCAACCTGTCCCGCGTCCTGCGCGAGCGGAAGAAGATGGCCGGCAAGATCCAGGCGATGAGCATGGAGGCCAAGGCCTCCGGCGGCATCATCGCGGCCCTGCCCTTCATCGTGGCCACCCTGACCTACCTGTCGAGCCCGGATTACATCTCGCTGCTTTGGCGGACCGATATCGGCAAGCTCGCGCTGGTGGGCTCCGCGATCTGGATGTCGATCGGGGTCTTCACGATGAAGAAGATGATCAACTTCGACGTCTGATGAGGCCGCCGACCCGCACTCTCCGCCGTCCGCGCTCCACGCGCGGGCTCCCCGCTCACCCCCATCCGCGCCCGGCGGGATCGTACGGAGACACCGCATGCTGGACCTGATCGCCGCCAAGGTCACCGAGCCGCGCTTCCTCGGCACGGTCCTGGCCGGCGTCGCCGCCGCGGCGACCGCCTTCGCGCTGCTCCAGCCGATGTTCGAGCCCGACCGCCTGGGCAAGCGCATGAAGCTGATCGGCGAGGAGCGGGAGGAGATTCGCCGCCGCGAACGCGAGCGGATGTCCTCGAAGGTCACCCTGCGGGTCGCGCCCAAAGCCTACATGAAGCGGGTGGTGGAGCGGTTCAGCCTCGATCGCTGGCTCGGGACCGAGACGGCCCGCAAGCAGCTGATGATGGCGGGCTACCGTTCGCCGGGCGCCGAAACCGCCTTCCTGTTCTTCCGCCTCGTGACGCCGGTCGTTCTGGCGGTGGTGGCGATCTTCTACCTGTTCGTGCTCGGGGTTCTGGACCAGCCCTTCGCGATCCGGGCGATGATCGTGATCGCGGTCCTTCTCTTCGGGATCAAGGCGCCGGAACTCTACCTTCTCAACGCGTCGAGCAAGCGCCAGACGGAAATTCGCTCGGCCTGGCCGGATGCGCTCGACCTTACGTTGATCTGCGTCGAATCCGGCATGTCGGTGGAGCACGCCTTTCGCCGCGTCAGCGCCGAGGTCTCCGGGCAGTCCATCGTTCTGGCCGAGGAACTCGCGGTGCTGACCGCCGAGCTGTCCTATCTTCCGGACCGGCGCATGGCCTTCGAGAACCTCGCCAGCCGCATCGGCCTCGACCAGATCAAGGCGGTCACGACGGCGCTGATCCAGGCCGAGCGCTACGGCACCCCGGTCGGCCAGGCCCTGCGCGTGCTGTCGCAGGAAAGCCGGGACATGCGCATGAACGAGGCCGAGAAGAAGGCGGCGGCCCTGCCGCCGAAGCTGACCGTGCCGATGATCCTGTTCTTCCTGCCCGTGCTCTTCGTCGTCATCCTGACGCCCGCCATGATCCAGGTCTTTCGCTGACCCACGCCGGAGCCCGATCCGACCCGTGCGCGGCCCTGACCCGGCATTCCCCGCTCACGGTGGCGGGTCAAACCCCTGAGGAGCCCCGACCGGGCGAGCGGTGCGGCGGCAGCCCGGGCGCGTCGAGGATTTTCGTGGCGCCGAATTCCTGCCATGCGGGTGCGATGCTCAGTCCAGCCACTCCGCACGCCCCGCGCCCCGACACCCCCATGAACGACCTGACTTACGCGATCGGCGACATTCACGGATGCGCCGATGCCCTGATGCGGCTGCTCGAACGGATCAACGCCCATCGGGGCGACCGCAGCGCCCGCATCGTCTGCCTCGGCGACTACGTCGACCGCGGCCCCGAAAGCGCACGGGTCGTCGCGATGCTGAGCCACCTGCAGGCCTCGGCACCGAACGCCGTCGTCTGCCTCATGGGAAACCACGAGCGGATGATGATCGATGCGTATCGCGATGCGGCGGACGCGGCGGTCTGGCTCGCCAATGGCGGCGATGCCACGCTCCGCTCGTTCGGCGTCACGGAGCCGGACGCGCTTCCGTCGGAGGTGGTGCGCTGGATGGCGTCGCTCCCCACGTTCCACGAGGATGCCCTGCGCTACTACGTTCACGCCGGCTTCCGTCCGGGGCGCACCGGACCGGATCCCGATGTCGCCAACCACCTCTGGATTCGCCAGCCTTTCCTCGGCGCCGGTTTCGACTTCGGCAAGCACGTGGTCCATGGGCATACGCCGCAGCGGACCGGAATTCCCGATCAGAAGCGCTACCGGACCAATCTCGACACCGCCTGCGTCTATGGCCGGCAGCTCACGGCCGGCATCTTCGACCAAGGGCAGGCCGGCCCGATCGGGTTTCTCCACGTCGATCGCGACGGATCGGCTTGAGGTGACTGCGTCCGCGCCCCGCTTGCCCCGGCCTGAAGGCCGCGACGAGGCCAGGAACGAAGAGCGAGGCTCGTTCGAGGCGGCCCGATGCAGGCCGCCGCGACATCGGATCAGGCGAACAGGAAGTCGTTCAGCGTCAGCAACGGGCCCAGGGCTCCACCCGCGCTGACCTGAAGCTGCCCCTGGGACCCGCCCGCGGCGTCGTGAACCTCGTAGACGCGCGCGTTGCCGGACGTTCCGATGAGGTCCAGGGTCGAGGCGACGGCGAACCCGCTGAACTGGATCACATCGCCGCCCGATTGCCCCGCGCCCTGGAAATCGACGATCAGGTCGCGAATGCCCTTCGTCTCCAGATCGCCGAAGGTGATGACGAAGGTGTCATCCCCGGCTCCGCCGGCAACCCGGTCGCCGCCGCGACCACCCATGATGAGATCGGCGCCGGCGCCACCGTTCAGGATATCGGTGCCGTCGCCACCTTCCAGAACGTCATCCCCCGCGTCGCCACGCAGGTTGTCGTCGCCGAGGCCGGCATAGAGCCGATCGGCGCCGGTGCCGCCCTCGAGAAGGTCATCGCCCTCGCCGCCATCGAGCCCGTCGGCGCCCGCACCCCCGAGAAGGGTGTCGTTGCCGACGCCGCCATAGAGCCAATCCTTGCCGGCCCCACCGTCGATGTGATCGTCGCCCCGTCCGCCCTCGACGTAATCGTCGCCGCCGAAGGCCGAGAAGGTGTCGGATTTGCTGCCGAGCCAGATCTGGTCCTTGCGATCCGTTGCGATCGGAAGGCCCTTGTCCTGAAGGAGAGCGAGGTCGAGATCCGAGATCTGCGGGCGCCACCCCCAGGGCGAATAGGGGTCCATCAGATCTTCGACGCCCGAGACATGCGCCCGCGCATCGTCGAGCTTGGCAGGGCCACCCAGGACCGTGGTTGTATTCTCGTCGTAATACACCATCGATCCGTTTTCATACCAGGCCGGCTGGAAATCAATGAACCCGATGGCATGGGCGATCTCGTGCTGGAACAGCCCGAACGCGTCGATCTTGTTGGACGGGACACCGGCTTGTCCCTGCGGATCGAAGAAGAGATCGCCCAGCTTGTCCTGGCCCAGGGTGACCTTGCCGTCCGCCTCGCCTCCATTGCCATCCCAACCCTCGCGCGCTTCCAGGATCGGGGCGAAGGTCCATCCCTGGCCGTCCCAGGCATAGCTGGGACCGGCATTGGCCAGGACATTTCCGCCGGCGAAATTGCCCATCGCGATGGCGATCTCGATCACGGCGTCGCCCTGGATGTGTTTCGCCCAGCCATCCGCCGCGCCTTGCGCCGTCGCCAGGATGAGGTCTGCTTGGCCGCCAGCGGCATTGCGGGAACTTTCACTGTCCCAATACGCAATGATTTTCGACATGTTTGCTTGGCCTTGTCGTTGTTCTGGCGTTTTTCTATAAGGGGAATATCTATATATAGGCAGTAAAGGACACAACGACGGGGTTTTCTCTTGGTTAAGGAGAGATGAGAGGCAAGGCTTGCAGTCTATGATGCTTTGTAGCGCGAGCCGTCCATCGCATCGCATCGCGCCGTGCCTTTGCGGAATGCGGCGAACGGCCGATCCGGGTGCGACAGAGTCGAGAAACGCGCGCCTTCCCGGTTCATGCCTGCCCGACGCGCACGAAACCTGAGCGCCGTCGATCGCGGGGCAAGGTCAGCGCTCTGGCGGCCTTTCCGCCCGATCCGGATATTGCCAGAGTTGCGTCCGGATGCTCTGGTGACCGGTGACCGGACCAACCCGACCGGCCCTGAATTGGGATCGGACGCGCGCCACCGCGCACGAATTCCGCCTTCTTTAAGGAACTCTTGCAGAACACTTGCGGAACGTTTAACGTGTTCGTGGTTTGTTTCTGTGGTCGTCCGCCGCAGCCAATGTCTCCAACGAAGAGTGTTCCGCATGTTGACGCGTAAGCAACTGGATTTGCTCCAGTTCATCCAGCTTCGGATGCGCGAGAGCGGCGTTCCCCCGTCCTTCGACGAAATGAAGGACGCCCTCGATCTGAAGTCGAAATCGGGCATCCACCGCCTGATCACGGCCTTGGAGGAGCGGGGCTTTCTGCGGCGTCTGCCGAACCGGGCCCGCGCCATCGAGGTGATCCGGATGCCCGAGAGCCTCGGCGGTCAATCCGCCTCGGCGCGGACCGCGCCTGCGGCGGAAGTCCGTCGCTTCACCCCGAGCGTGGTCGAGGGCGGCAAGGGCAAGGGCGTGCCGGCCGGCGCCTCCATCTCACGCCTGCCGACCACCCAGGCGACCGACGAGAGCGGCCGGGCTGTGACGATCCCGGTGATGGGGCGGATCGCGGCCGGTACGCCGATCTCGGCCATCCAGGAGCAGAGCCATTCGGTGACGATGTCGCCGGACTTCCTCGCGGGTGGCGAGCACTATGCCCTGGAGGTGCGCGGCGATTCGATGATCGAGGCCGGCATTCTCGACGGCGATCTCGTGGTGATCCGCAAGCAGGACACGGCGAACACCGGGGACATCATCGTGGCCCTGATCGATGACGAGGAAGCGACCCTCAAGCGCCTGCGCCGACGGGGATCGTCCATCGCTCTCGAGGCCGCCAATCCGGCTTACGAGACCCGCGTGCTCGGCCCGGATCGGGTGCAGATCCAGGGGCGCCTCGTCAGTCTCGTGCGCCGTTACTGAGGCTCTTCACCGGTCCCTTCGCCAATTCCTTCGCCCGGCCCTTCGCCGGGCGAACCCGTTGCGTCCTTCGCTCGCCCGATCGGCGCTGCCGGCACGATGTCCGGTGCGGCACGCGCCGGTGCGTCCGTGTTGGCAGGTGCCACGGGTCGCCAGGGAACGGCTTCTCCCGGGCGCCGGGTCGTAACGATGCGGGCGCCCTCGCGCGTGAGGCGCAAGGCCGCCGCGCCGTGTGCCGCCAGGAAGGCCCGGTCGAGGACGAACGCCGCGGCGCAGCCCGGCGGGGCCGATTGGCGGCTGATCAGGATGTCGGCCCGGGCGCAATCCTCCGGGAAGGCGCGCTTGTCGGTGACGAGGGCGACCCTGCGCCCATCCGGCAGGGTCAGGGTACAGCCGAGGCCATCGCACCGGGCGTCCGGAAAGGCCGGGACGGCGCCGGCCTTCCGGGCATCGCCATCCGCTTTCAGCCATTGTTCGAGCACGAAGGCCGGCGGACGCCCCAGAGTGGCGAGGTGTCCGCTGCGATCCCGGATCGCCGCCCCGGTGCCCTCCCGCTCGACGTAGATGTCGAAGGGATCGGGCGACGCCGCGAAGGCGATGCCGATCGCTGCCGGGATGAACCCGAGCCAACGCAGGGACGAGGCCGGAAGGGTGAGCAGGAGGAGGCCGGCCGCCAGCAGCCCCAACGCCCCCGCCCCGAAGGCCGGCACCACCACGACGGCGTGTCCGAAGCCCGCGATCCAGGTCGAGATCGACAGCATTCCGCGCACCGCCAGACCCATCGCCCACCACACCGGCTGATCCAGGGCGAACGGATAGGCGAGGATGCCGAGCACCGCCGCGGGCATCACCGCCAGGGAGACCAGCGGGAGGGTGAGCGCATTGCCGACGAGGCCGAAGGGCTGCACCGTCTGGAAATGATAGGTCGCGAAGGGCGCGGTGGCGATCTGCGCCACGAGGGTCGTGGCCAGCGTTCCGACGATCGCCGCGATCAGGAACGCGACGGCGCGGGTGACGGGACCGGCGCCCTCGCGCCGGCCGCCCTGTCCGGCGATCAGCGGTGCGCAGGCGATGAGCCCGGCAACGGCGCCGAAGGACATCTGGAAGCTGGGGCCGAGGAGCCCGTCCGGTTCCCGCGCCAGGGCGATCAGCGCGGCGAGCGCGAGGTTGCGCATGCTGAGGGCCGGCCGATCGACCAGAATCGCGCCGAGCATCACCAGGGTCATGATCAGCGAGCGTTCGGCCGCGATGTCCCACCCGGAGAACACGCAATAGGCGGTGACCCCCACCATGGCGATGCCGGCGGCGATCTTCTTGATGGGCCAGTGCAGGGCGGTGAACGGCACGATCGCCAGCCCGGCCCGCACCAGCCAGAACACCACGCCGGCGGCCAGCACCATGTGGAGTCCGGAGATCGACACCACGTGATAAATCCCGGCCGCGCGCAGCACGTCGTTGGTGTCGCTGTTGATCAGGCCGCGCTTGCCGGTGACCAGCGCGGCCGCCACCGCCCCCGCCTGCCCGCCATTGGCGTCGGTGATCCGTCGCGTGAGGGCGTTGCGCGCGTCGTCGACGGCGGCCGCGAGGCGGTCAGTCCACGGCGTCGGGAGGACCGGCGGACGCCGCTCGACCGTGCCGACGAGGGAGCCGACCGCGCCGATCTGTCGGAAGAAGGCGTCGCGGGCGAAGTCGTAGCCGCCCGGGCGGGCCGCGTCCGGGGGCGGAAGCAGGCGAGCGGTCGCGGCGATCCGGTCGCCCGGCTTCAGCAGGATGGCCTTGCGGTAGGAGACGCGCACGCGCCTCGGTCGCACCGCGTCGGCAAGGGTCCCGAAGCTTTCCACTCGTACGATCAGGCGCGCGCCCTCCTCCCGCTCGTCCAGCCCCTCGATGGTGCCGACCAGCGGGGCGATCGTCGTCCGGGCGAGGATCGGGCCGGCGACCTGCTGGACGCGGAACGTCGCGGCGGCAAAGCCTAGGAGGGCGGCGATGCCGGCGAGAACCAGCGCGAGCCCGACCGGACGCGCCACCAGCAGGGGCGTGAGGGCACCGAGGAGCGCCGCCGCCACGAGGGGGGCTGCGAGGGACGGCGCGCCCTGCGTCCCGAGGAAGAAGACCAGGATGCCGGCCCCGAAGGCGACCGCCAGCCAGGCGAACAGGCGACGCTGCTCGATCTCCCGGGTCCAACCGGCCCGGACCCAGTTCGCAACGAGCCGCCAGACCGCCCGGCGCGCGGCGAAGCGGCGCGTCCATCGCCCCACCGCTGCAGCCGCGCGCACCTGCGCCATCGTTCACGCTTTCCGGTCGCACCGTCGGGCCAGCGACCTTAGTCCATTTCGGAAGACATGATTTCCAGGGGACGATTTCTTAACGCTGGGCGTCGCGCATGCTACACGCGCCGCTCCAGGCCGGTCGATCCGCTTCCCGCCTGTTCCACTAGGCAGTTCAAGTCCAGATTGATGTCGTCAGCCGTCGTCACGCGCTTTGCCCCCTCGCCCACGGGCTACCTGCATATCGGCGGGGCCCGTACGGCCCTGTTCAACTGGCTTTATGCGCGCCGATTCGGCGGTCGCATGCTGCTGCGCATCGAGGACACCGACCGCGAACGCTCGACTCAGGGCGCCATCGACGCAATCCTCGACGGCATGCGCTGGCTCGGCCTCGATTGGGACGGCGACGTCATCTATCAGTATGCCAGGGCCGCCCGACACCGGGAGGCGGCCGAGAGCCTGCTGGCCACCGGCAACGCCTACCGCTGCTACGCCACGCCGGAGGAGTTGACGGCGATGCGCGAGGCGGCGCGCGCCGAAGGCCGGCCCTTGCGCTACGACGGCCGCTGGCGCGATCGCGATCCGTCCGACGCGCCCGCCGGGGTCAAGCCGGTGATCCGCCTGCGCGCGCCGACCGAGGGCGAGACCGTGGTCGAGGATGGCGTGCAGGGCCGCGTCGTCTGGCAGAACAAGGACCTCGACGATCTGGTCCTGCTGCGCTCGGACGGCAACCCGACCTACATGCTCGCCGTGGTGGTGGACGACCACGACATGGGCGTGACCCAGGTGATCCGGGGCGACGACCATCTCACCAACGCGGCGCGCCAGCGCCAGATCTCCGACGCCCTCGGCTGGGCGGCGCCCGCCATGGCGCATATTCCGCTGATTCACGGGGCGGACGGCGCCAAGCTCTCGAAGCGCCACGGGGCGCTGGGGGTGGATGCCTATCGCGACCTCGGCTACCTGCCGAGCGCGCTGCGCAACTACCTCGTGCGCCTCGGCTGGAGCCACGGCGACCAGGAGGTCTTCTCCACCGAGGAGATGATCGCGGCCTTCGACCTCAAGGCGATCGGCCGCTCCCCGGCGCGCTTCGACTTCGCCAAGCTGGAGAACCTGAACGGTCTCTACATCCGTGGCTCGGCGGATGCGGATCTCGTCCGGTCGATCGAGGACGTGCTTCCGGCGCTCGGGCCGGCCCGCGGCATCGCGGTGCCGCTGACGCCCGCCCTGCGCGAGAAACTCCTGGTCGCGATGCCGGGCCTGAAGGAGCGGGCCAAGACCCTCGTGGAACTCCTCGACAGCGCCTATTACCTCACCGCGGCCCGGCCCCTGGTCCCCGACGAGAAGGCCAAGGGGCTCCTCGGCGAGGAGGCCAGGGCGCGGCTCGCCGCCCTCGTCCCGGCCCTGGAGGCACTGCCGGACTGGAGTGCGGCGGCGACCGAGGGCGCCGTCCGGCTTTTCGCCGAGACCGAGAGCCTGAAGCTCGGCCAGATCGCCCAGCCGCTCCGCGCGGCGCTGACCGGCCGCGCCACGTCGCCGCCGGTCTTCGACGTCATGGCGGTGCTCGGGCGGGAGGAATGCCTCGGCCGTCTCCGCGACCAGACGGGCTGAGGGCGATCCCGAAACGGTGACCGGACCAGGCGTTCCCCGGGCGCCGAGGCATGACAAATCGGCCTGGATTTCGCTTCGATGCCGGTGAGAGGCGGACCGTCGGTTGATGACGGTTCGCCGATCCGCTACCCCCATGCTCGTGTGAGCAAGTGCAGCATAGGCTGCAGTTGCGCCCCGGATCCGGGTGGCTGACTGCATCGCCACGCGGGCCGGCGCCGCCCCGCTGTCACGAAAGGGTCCAGGTCTCCATGAGCGCCTCCAGCACGATCACCGTGGGCGACGACCACGTCGAGCTTCCCATCAAGACCGGCACGATCGGCCCCGATGTCATCGACATCGGCAAGCTCTACGCCAAGACGGGCAAGTTCACCTTCGACCCCGGATTCACCTCGACCGCCTCCTGCGAATCGAAGATCACCTACATCGACGGCGATGCGGGTGTTCTCCTCTATCGCGGCTATCCGATCGAGCAGATCGCCGAGAACGGCGACTTCCTCGAGACCTGCTACCTGATGCTGTTCGGCGAATTGCCGACCCCGTCCCAGAAGGCCGATTTCGACTACCGGATCACGCGCCACACCATGGTGCACGATCAGATGAACCGCTTCTTCCAGGGCTTCCGCCGCGACGCGCACCCGATGGCGATCATGGTCGCCTGCGTCGGCGCCCTGTCGGCATTCTACCACGACTCGACCGACATCTCGGACGACCAGCAGCGCATGGTCGCGTCGATGCGGATGATCGCCAAGATGCCCACCCTGGCGGCGATGGCGTACAAATATTCGATCGGTCAGCCGTTCGTCTATCCGAAGAACGACCTCGACTACACCTCGAACTTCCTGCGGATGTGCTTCGCGGTGCCGTGCGAGGAGTTCAAGGTCAATCCGATCTTCGCCCGCGCGCTGGACCGGATCTTCATCCTGCACGCCGATCACGAGCAGAACGCCTCGACCTCGACCGTGCGTCTGGCCGGCTCGTCGGGAGCCAACCCCTTCGCCTGCATCGCCGCCGGCATCGCCTGCCTGTGGGGGCCCGCCCATGGCGGTGCCAACGAGGCGGCCCTCAAGATGCTCGAGGAGATCGGCCATCCGGAGAACGTGGCCAAGTACGTCGCCAAGGCGAAGGACAAGAACGATCCGTTCCGCCTGATGGGCTTCGGCCACCGGGTGTACAAGAACTACGATCCGCGCGCCCGGATCATGCAGAAGACCACCCACGAGGTGCTGGGCCAGCTCGGCATCAAGGACGATCCGCTGCTCGAAGTCGCGGTGCAGCTCGAACAGATCGCCCTCAAGGACGATTACTTCATCGAGAAGAAGCTCTATCCGAACATCGATTTCTATTCGGGCATCACCCTCAAGGCGATGGGCTTCCCGACCTCGATGTTCACGGTGCTGTTCGCCCTCGCACGCACCACCGGCTGGATCGCCCAGTGGGCCGAGATGATCGAGGACCCCTCGCAGAAGATCGGCCGTCCGCGCCAGCTCTATATCGGTCCGGACAAGCGCGAATACACCCCGATCGACCAGCGCGGCTGAGCCGGTCCGCCTCGCCGGACGCGGGTCCGGCGAGGGATTTGGCGTCCGTCGCGCAGGTTCAGTGCGGATGGGCGCGGTCGACCACGGCCCGCGCCGCCGCGAAAGCCTCGTCGGCGTCCAAGTCCGTGGTGTCGAGCACGACCGCGTCGGCGGCAGCCTTGAGGGGCGCCGTGGACCGCTGCGCGTCCCGTGCGTCCCGGGCCACGATATCGTCCAGAATGGCGCCGAGACTGGCCGACTCGCCCCGTCGCAGCAACTCCAGGTGACGGCGCCGGGCCCGCTCCTCGGGCGCGGCCGTGATGAACAGCTTCACCTGCGCGTTCGGGCAGACCACGGTGCCGATGTCGCGACCGTCGAGCACCGCTCCGCTGGCGTTGCCGGCGAAGCGCTGCTGCCAGGCGAGAAGCGCCGCGCGCACGGCCGGAACGGCCGAGATACGGGAGGCCGCCTCGCCCATGGCACGCTCGCGCAGGCGCGGGTCCGCGAGGCGGTCGGCGATCAGGCTGGAGGCAGCGCGCGCCGCGGCCTGATGGTCATCGAGGTTGCGGCCCGCATCGATCACCGTCAGGGCGACCGCCCGGTACAGCAGGCCGGTATCGAGATGCGGCAGGCCGTAATGCTCGGCCAGGCGCTTGGCGAGGGTGCCCTTGCCCGAAGCGGCCGGGCCGTCGATCGCGATCACCATCGACATCGCGCTCAACCTTCGATCCGGCCGCCGAGGTCCTGCATCGTCGGCAGGAAGCTCGGGAAACTCGTGGCGATCATCGCGCCGTCATCCACGGTCACGGGCTCGCGGGTGGCGAGCCCCATCACCAGGAACGCCATGGCGATGCGGTGGTCGAGATGGGTCGCCACCGTGCCGCCGCCGCGCGCCGGCTCACCGGTGCCATGGACGATCAGATCGTCGCCCTCGACGAGATAGGCGACGCCGTTGGCGCTGAGGCCGTCCGCCACCGCGGCGAGGCGGTCGGATTCCTTGACGCGGAGTTCATGGAGCCCCTGCATCCGGGTCGTGCCCTCGGCAAAGGCGGCCGCCACCGCCAGCACCGGATATTCGTCGATCATCGCCGGCGCCCGCTCGGGGGGGACATCGACGCCCCGCAGGCGGCTCGCCCGCACCCGCAGATCCGCCACGGTCTCGCCCCCCTCCTCCCGCTCGCGCAGGCGCTCGATATCGGCGCCCATCTCCAGCAGGGTGGTGATCAGCCCGATTCGCAGCGGGTTCATCATCACGCCCTCCAGCGTCACCTCGGAGCCGGGCACGATCAGGGCCGCCACCAGCGGGAAGGCCGCCGAGGACGGATCGGCCGGCACGATCACCTTGGTGCCGCGCAGGGTCGGCTGGCCCGTGAGGGCGATCGCGCGGCCATGGCCCTCGGGACCGTGCGGCGTGACGGTGACCTCGGCTCCGAACAGGCGCAGCATGCGCTCGGTATGATCGCGAGTGGCCGCCGCCTCGATCACCGTGGTGATGCCCGGCGCGTTCAGCCCGGCGAGCATCACCGCCGACTTGATCTGCGCCGAAGCCACGGGGGTCTCGTAGGTGATCGGGATCGCCTCGCGAGGGCCCCGCAGGGTCAGGGGCACGCGGCCGCCCGCCTCCTCGCTCACCACCTCGGCGCCCATGCGGACGAGCGGGTCCAGGATGCGGCGCATCGGCCGCTTGCGCAGGGAGGCATCGCCGTCGAACGTCGCCGTCACCGGCTGGCCGCCGACGACACCCATCATCAACCGGGAGCCGGTGCCGGCATTCCCGAAATCCAGGACCTCCTCGGGATCGGTCATGCCCCCGAGGCCGACCCCGCGCACGCGCCAGAGCCCGTCGCCGACGCGCTCGACGTCGGCGCCCAGGGCTTTGGCGGCGGCGGCGGTCCTCAGGACGTCGTCGCCCTCGAGCAGGCCCCGAACGTTGGTCTCGCCGATGCTGAGCAGGCCCAGGATCATCGCCCGGTGCGAGATCGACTTGTCGCCGGGCGGTCGCAGGCCGCCCTTCAGGGGCAGGCCCGCATGGGCGGTCAGCGGCTGGGGCTCGGAATCATGGGACACGGGCAACGACTTTTCAGCTGGGCAGCGGCGCGCGGCCTTGGCAGGCCTGCACGTCCTTTGTGACGCCGGTTAACACGCGGGGGTGCCGACGTCATCCGAGGCCTGCGGCGCGGGGATCCGGGGATCCGAAAACGCTCGGGAAAAGTTCACGGCCGCGCTCCGGCATGCCGCGGTGATCGAGCGGATTTGACAGGAGCGTCCCACGCGACTAACGGGGCCGCTCTCCCAAAAGATTGCACGTATTAGAGGTTCACCCGTGGCCAGACCGGAACTCGGCTTGAAGCGTCAATGCATGAGCTGCGGCGCCAAGTTCTATGACCTCGACAACGATCCGCCGACCTGCCCGAAATGCGGGACGATCTATCAAGTGGCGGCGGCCTCCGGTCGCGCCGCTCCCGCCCTGGCGGCCCGCGCCGCCGCGGTCCCGGCCGACGACGACGAGGATACGGACGCCGAGAAGGGTGGTCCGGAGATCGTCTCCCTGGATGAGGTCGAAGCGGCCGAGGACGATGCCGATACCACGACCGAGGACGTGGATGGCGACAGCAACGACGATGCCGACGACACCTTCCTGGAGGAAGAGGACACCGGCGACGACGACGTCGCGGACCTGATCGACAGCGACATCGAGAACGACGAGGAAAGCTGAGTCTCGTCCGACGACCGCCGAAGCCCCGCCGCGAAAAAAGTTTGCCGGCGGGGCACAAAGGGGGTTGAGGCGGCGGACAAGCCCCAGTACATCACCGCCATCGACGGCGGCCAACGTGGCCGGCAGACGCCGGGGTGTTGAGAGTGGGGCCTTAGCTCAGCTGGGAGAGCGCTTCCATGGCATGGAAGAGGTCATCGGTTCGATCCCGTTAGGCTCCACCAATCTCGCCCGTCCCACCGGGCTGCTGAACGCCCCGATCATGTTTCGACGCACCGACATCCGATCGGGTGGATCGCCTTGATCTTTCCTGGCTGGTTGCGGGATCGCGCCTGTTGGCGTGAGCCGGCGCGGCGCATCACAACGGCACCGGACGATGACGCGGCAGGAAAGCGCCGCGGACGCGAAATAGGGGTTGAGGCGCGGCCCGACCGCCAGTATACACCGCCATCGCCGGCGCGGTTCAGACCCTGCCCGTGAGACGCCGGGGTGTTGAGAGTGGGGCCTTAGCTCAGCTGGGAGAGCGCTTCCATGGCATGGAAGAGGTCATCGGTTCGATCCCGTTAGGCTCCACCAAATCTTCCTTCTTCGACATGATGCTCTTCGTGATGGGTGCGCGCTTCGACATGGACGGGCGCCGTCCGGCTGCGTATGGCACGGCGCAGGGGCAGCACGGGTAAGGCGGGCGCGGTGGCCACGACACGGCGTTCTGTCATGGGATGGGACGTGGTTCGGTGTTCATGGCGACGTTCCCTCCTGGTGAAGCGGCCCCGGCCCGGTCCGCGTCGGCCGATCTGAAGGTTCTCTGCGACCGCCTGCTGGCCGGTCCGAGTGCCACCCGGGTTCTCGAGGACTGGTCCCGCGAACGCGGCCTCGCGCCCGCCTCCGGCCTCGTGGCCCACGCCGTTGCGGGCCCGGATCGCCCCGCGAGCCCCGCCATGCGCGCGCGCCTGAAGGTGCCGCCGGACGCCCTCGTGCGCTATCGCCGGGTGCGCCTCGCGTGCGGAGCGCTCGTCCTGTCGGAGGCCGACAACTGGTACGTTCCGGACCGGCTGACCCGCGACATGAACCGGATGCTGGAAACGAGCGAAGTGCCGTTCGGCCGCGTCGTCCACGCCCTGGCGCCTTCCCGGCAGACCCTCGCCCTGCGCCTCCTGGCGGGTGCCGGCAGGCCGGAATCGGTAGGCCCGGACGATCCCCTGTTTGCGATCGAGGCGCTCCTGCTTCGCCAGGATGGCTTGCCGCTGTGCGAGGTCGCGGAGATCTACGCGGGCGCCGTCCTGGGCCGGGCTTCGTCCTGAGCCGGGCGCTGCCCTGAGCGAGGCGCTGTCCTGAGCCAGGGGCTGTCCTGATAAAGGGATGAGCCTTGGCCCCCATCGCTGGCGGTGTGGAACTGCAACGCTCTGGAAAGCCGGGATCGGGCACGCTATGGCCTTCGCCCCGATCACCTGGGGGATGAGGGACATTCGATATGACGACCAGAGGGTGGATCTGGCAGCGCGCCGGTTGGGCGGCGGCCGTGACGCTGATGCTCGGCGGCAGCGCGCTGGCGCAGCCGGGACGGGACCCGACCGGGCTCTGGCTCACGGAGACCGGCGGTTCGAAGGTGCGGATCAGCCGGTGCGGCAACGGCTATTGCGGCGTTCTGGCCGGCGTCTCCGGTCCGGGCCTCGACGCGCAGAACCCGGACCCGTCGCTGCGCTCCCGCAGCCTCGTCGGCGTGCAGATCATGAACACCCGGACGGCGGCGGGCAGCGGCTTCGAGGGAACGCTCTACAACCCGAAGGACGGCAAGACCTACGCTGGTACCATGACCATCAAGAGCCCGGACGTGATCGAGGTCTCGGGTTGCGTCATGAGCGTCTTCTGCAAGAGCCAGACCTGGAAACGCGCGAACTGAGCGCTCCCACCTGGTCCGGCCCCCGCCCCCAGGCGCGAGGGGCCGGCGTCCGCTGCGATCAGGCCGTGAGCGCGGACCGGATCGCCGCGATGGCAGCTTCGGCACCGACGCCCTCCGGGCCCCCGGCCTGGGCCATGTCGCGGCGTCCCCCGCCGCCCTTGCCGCCGAGATGCCCGGCGCCGGCCCGGACCAGGGCCACGGCGTCGTAGCGCTCCGTCAGGTCCGGGGTCACGCCGACCACGAGGCCGGCCTTGCCATCCGGAGCGACGCCCACGATGGCGACGATGCCGGAGCCCAGGCGGGTCTTGCCCTCGTCGGCGAGGCTCTTGAGGTCGCGCATCTCGACGCCCTCGACCACCCGCGCCATGACCTTCACGCCGCCGATCTCCACGATCCCGTCGTCGCCGGCGCTGCCGCCGCCGCCGCCCATGGCGAGCTTCTTGCGAGCCTCGGTCAGGTCGCGCTCGAGCCGCCGACGATCCTCCAGCAGCGCCGCGAGCCGATCCGGCGCATCGGTGGCCGACGCCTTGAGGAGGCCGGCGACCTGCGCCAGGGTCCGGCTCTCCTCGGCACGGTAGCGGCGCGCCGCCCCCGCCGTCAGGGCCTCGATGCGGCGGACGCCGGCGCCGACCGCGCTCTCGCCCACCACCGAGACCTGCCCGATGTCACCGGTGCGGCCCGCATGGGTGCCGCCGCAGAGTTCCACCGAGAATGCCTTGGTGCGTCCGCCCTCGCCGGCGATCGGCGCGCCCATCGAGACGACCCGCACCTCGTCGCCGTATTTCTCGCCGAACAGCGCGCGCGCACCGGATTCGATGGCCTCGTCCACCGCCATCAGCTTGGTCACCACGGGGGTGTTCTGCAACAGGACCGCGTTGGCGATGTCCTCGACGGCGCGGATCTCGGCCTCGTCCATCGGCTTCGGATGGCTGAAATCGAAGCGCAGGCGGTCGGCCGAAACCAGTGATCCCTTCTGGGCGACGTGATCGCCCAGGACTTGGCGCAGGGCCTCGTGCAGCAGGTGCGTGGCCGAGTGGTTGGCGCGGATGGCTCCCCGGCGCGCGTGGTCGACGGCCAGCTCCACGGGCTGGTTCGGCGACAGGCTGCCCGCGTCGACCGTGACGTGGTGGACGAACAGGTCGCCCAGCTTCTTCTCCGTCGCCGTCACCCGCGCCTTCAGGCCCGCGCCCGTGAGGGTGCCGGTGTCGCCGACCTGACCGCCCGACTCGGCGTAGAACGGCGTCTGATTGACGAGGACGAGGCCGGTCTCGCCGGCCGTCAAGGTCTCGGTCTCGGCGCCGTCGCGCAGGAGGGCGGTGACGATGCCCTCGGCGCTCTCGGTCTCGTAGCCGAGGAATTCGGTGGCCCCGACGCGTTCCTTGAGGCCGTACCAGACCGTTTCGGTGGCGGCCTCGCCGGAGCCCGTCCAGGCGGCGCGCGCCGCCTTGCGCTGGCGCTCCATCGCCTGCCCGAAGGCGTCCGTGTCGACGCCGATGCCGCGCGCCTTCAGGGCATCCTGCGTCAGGTCGAGGGGGAAGCCGTAGGTGTCGTAGAGGGTGAAGGCGGTCTCGCCGGAGAGGTTCTGGCCGGCGCCGAGGGTCCGGCTCTCGGCATCGAGGATCGCCAGGCCGCGCTCCAGGGTGCGGCGGAACCGGGTTTCCTCCAGGCGCAGGGTCTCGCCGATCAGGCCCTCGGCGCGGGTGAGTTCGGGATAGGCCTGGCCCATCTCGCGCAGCAGCGTCGGCACCAGGCGGTACATCATCGGCTCGCGCGAGCCGAGCAGCTCCGCATGGCGCATGGCGCGACGCATGATGCGGCGCAGGACGTAGCCGCGGCCCTCGTTGCCCGGCAGCACGCCATCCGCCACCAGGAAGGAGGCGGCGCGCAGGTGGTCGGCGATGACCCGGTAGGAAGCGACGGTGCCGGGCTCGGGCGGACGGCCGACGGCGTGGGCCACCGCATCGATGAGTGCCCGGAACAGATCGGTGTCGTAGTTGCTCTTCACGCCCTGGAGGATCGCCGCCATGCGCTCCAGGCCCAGGCCCGTGTCGATGGACGGGCGCGGCAGGGCGAGGCGGTTGCCCGGCTCGACCTGCTCGTACTGCATGAACACGAGGTTCCAGAACTCGAGGAAGCGGTCGCCGTCCTCGTCCGGCGAGCCGGGCGGGCCGCCCTTGAGGTCCGGACCCTGGTCGATGAAGATCTCCGAGCAGGGGCCGCACGGGCCGGTATCGCCCATCTGCCAGAAGTTGTCGGAGGTGCCGATCCGGATGATGCGGTCGTCCGAGAACCCGGCGATCTTGCGCCAGAGCCCGGCGGCCTCGTCGTCGTCGGCGTAGACCGTCACCAGGAGCCGGTCCTTGGACAGGCCGAACTCCCGCGTGATCAGGTTCCAAGCCAGCTCGATCGCCCGCGGCTTGAAGTAGTCGCCGAACGAGAAATTGCCGAGCATCTCGAAGAAGGTGTGGTGCCGGGCGGTGTAGCCGACATTGTCGAGGTCGTTGTGCTTGCCGCCGGCGCGGACGCATTTCTGGGCCGTCGTCGCGCGGTCGTAGGGGCGCTTCTCGATGCCGGTGAAGACGTTCTTGAACTGCACCATGCCGGCATTGGTGAACATCAGCGTCGGGTCGTTGCGCGGCACCAGCGACGAGGACGGCACCACTTCGTGGCCCTCTTTCGCGAAGTAGTCGAGGAAGGTCGACCGGATCTCGTTGACGCCGCTCATCGCATCACAACTCTGTCGTAGGGTGCCGCCGGCATGCCGACGCGCCGGAATGCTCCGGTGCGCGGGATGCTGCGCGCCGAACACCCCGTGTCCGGGGGCTCCGCCGCGCAGGCGCACTCATAAGGAGCGTTCCGGCGCAAGTCACGACCGGGTTTCGTTTTTGCCCAGGGCCGAGCTAGGAACACGTCTTCGCTGATCTCAGGGACATCGTTTTATGCCGGTCGAAATCCGCCTTCTCGCCTGGTCCTGCCTGCTCGGGCTGGTCCACATCATCGCCGCTTCCGCCAGCGGCGTGCAGCAGCGCGGCGGGCTCGCCTGGGCCTCCGGCAACCGCGAGGGCAAGACTCCCGAGGTGACGGGCGCGGCGAGCCGCCTCGAGAAGGCGTCGAAGAACTTCTTCGAGACCTTTCCGATCTTCGCCGCCCTGGTCCTCGCCTGCGTGGCGACCGGCCGCCACAACACCGCGGTGGTGCTCGGAGCGTATCTCTACTTCTTCGCCCGGCTGGTCTACCTGCCGGTCTACGGCTTCGGCATTCCGAAGGTCCGGTCCCTGATCTGGTTCGTCTCCATCATCGGCATCCTGTTCATCCTCTGGGGCCTGTTCATCAAGCTCCTGCCCTACACCCCCTAAGGCCGCCGCCGATCCGCAACTCGGACTCTTGCCGGCCCGTCTGCGAGGCTCATATCGTCGGGGCAACCGCCCCGACCATGCGGGCGGAGTTCGGGAGAACATCCATGCGAACGGTCCTCACCGCGACGCTGCTGGCCGGCTGTGCCGGGCTGGCGCTCTCCGCCGGCGCCCTGGCGCAGGGCGCTTCCTCGGCCGACACGAAAACCAAGGCCGACGCGCTGGAAAAGCTGACCGGCATGCAGAGCACGGGAACCGCGGAGGCGCCGGAAATTCCTCAGACCGGCCGGCGCGCCGACGCGCTGCGCCGGACCCTCTCCAAGATCAAGCTGCCCGAGGGCTTCAAGATCGACCTCTACGCCGTGGTGCCGGATGCACGCTCGATCGCGGTCGGCCCCAATGCCGGCGTGCTGTTCGTCGGCACCCGCAAGAGCAAGGTCTACACGGTCACCGACCGCGACAAGGACCGCGTCGCCGACGAGGTTCGGGCCTTCGCCCCGGGCATCGACTTCAAGATCCCCAACGGCGTCTGCTTCTCGAAGGACGGCGTCCTCACCATCGTCGAGCAGAACCGCGTGCTGTCGTTCCCGGCGGCGGAGTTCTTCTACGAGAGCCCGGACGTGGCGGCCGGCATCCTGGTCAAGCAGGGCGAGCTGATCCCGGCGTCCGAGGAGAGCTACAACCACACGGCCCGGATGTGCCGCGTCGGACCGGACGGCAAGACCTACATCTCGCTCGGTCAGCCCTACAACGTGCCGCCGGCCGCCAAGCGCGACCTCTACGCGCGGACGGGCATCGGCGGCATCATCCGCATGGAGGCGGACGGCAAGAACCGCGAGGTCTACGCCACCGGCATCCGCAACTCCGTCGGGATGGATTTCAACCCGGCCGACAAGGCCCTGTGGTTCACCGACAATCAGGTCGACGGCATGGGCGACGATACCCCGCCCGGTGAGCTGAACCGCATCGCCAAGGCGGGCGAGAATTTCGGCTTCCCGTGGTTCGGCGGCGGGCATGTCCGCACCGTCGAGTACAAGGACGAGACGCCGCCGACGGACGCGGTGTTTCCGCAGGCCGAACTGCCGCCGCACGCCGCCGATCTCGGCATGACCTTCTACACCGGCCGCCAGTTCCCGGATTCCTACAAGGGCGGCCTCTTCACCGCCGAGCACGGCTCCTGGAACCGGACCCAGCCGATCGGAGCCCGGATCATGTTCGTGCCGCTCGACAAGGACGGCAAGGCCGGGACGCCCAAGCCCTTCGCCGAGGGCTGGCTGACGGCGGACGGTGAATATCTCGGCCGTCCCGCCGACGTCGCTGTCCTGCTCGACGGCTCGCTCCTCGTCGCCGACGACACGGCGGGGGCGATCTACCGCATCTCGTACGAGGGCCAGTGACGATGGCCCGCCCCGGCCTAGGCGCGGCCCTGTTCGGCCTCCTCGCATCGGTCCTGCTCCCGGCGGCGGCGCAGGCGGGCGATGCCAAGGCCGGGCGCAAGGCCGCCATCACCTGTCAGACCTGCCATGGCCTCGATGGGGTCTCGAAGCTGCCCGAGGCGCCGAATCTCTCGGGTCAGGTCGAGCCCTACCTGGTCAAGGCGCTGACGGAATATCGGGACGGTGTCCGGCGCAACGCGATCATGAACGTGGTCGCCAAGCCGCTCAGCGACACCGAGATCGCCGATCTGGCCGCCTATTACGCGGCGATCCAGGTCGACGTTCTTCCCCCCGGATAGGCCTTACGGGGTTCGATGGTGGCTTCATTCAGAGGGCTGGTTGCTGGCGAGCACGGGGTCTCTGTCCCGCACGGATATGGCATTCCCCCGTCTCAAAGGGCGTTGCAGGTGGGGGTGGTCGGCCGACCCGCGTGCTGCGAAGGCTGGCGGAGCCACCCCCACTTCGAACCTCCCCCCACGAGGGGAGAGGGACGCCACTGCTTGCGAAAACGGGTGGGTGAACACCGTCGCCCATACGGGAGCGAGGGTCTTTTCCAACCGACCGGTCAGGTTTGAGAACGAGAAAGGCCGCCGGACGAAGTCCGGCGGCCTTTCGCTGATCCAGACGGCCTCCGCGGGAACGGCGGAGGCGTTGATCTCAGGCTTCGCCCTCGTCGAGGTCGTCCTCGGTCGGCTTGGCGTTTTCGAGGATCTTCTCGGCCACCAGTCCGGAATTCTGGCGGATCGAGGCTTCGATCTTGTTGGCGATCTCGGGGTTGTCGCGCAGGAACCCCTTCGAGTTCTCACGACCCTGGCCGAGGCGCTGGCTGGCATAGGAGAACCAAGCGCCGGACTTCTCGACGATGCCCGCCTTGACCCCGAGGTCGATCAACTCGCCGACCTTCGAGACGCCCTCGCCGAACATGATGTCGAACTCGACCTGCTTGAAGGGCGGCGCGACCTTGTTCTTCACGACCTTGACGCGAACCTGGTTGCCGATCGCCTCGTCCCGATCCTTCAGGGTCGAGATCCGGCGGATGTCCAGGCGCACCGAGGCGTAGAACTTCAGAGCGTTGCCGCCCGTGGTGGTCTCGGGGCTGCCATACATCACGCCGATCTTCATGCGGATCTGGTTGATGAAGATGACCATGCATTTCGAACGCGAGATCGAGCCCGTGAGCTTGCGCAGGGCCTGGCTCATCAGACGGGCCTGAAGGCCGGGCTGCGAATCGCCCATCTCGCCCTCGATCTCGGCGCGCGGCGTCAGGGCCGCCACCGAATCGACCACCAGCACGTCGATGGCACCGGAGCGCACCAGCGTATCGGTGATCTCCAGGGCCTGCTCGCCGGTATCGGGCTGCGAGATCAGGAGATCGTCGAGTTGCACGCCGAGCTTGCGCGCATAGACCGGATCGAGGGCGTGCTCGGCATCGACGAAGGCGCAGACGCCGCCCTTCTTCTGAGCCTCCGCGATCGTGTGCAGGGCCAGGGTGGTCTTGCCGGAGGATTCCGGCCCGTAGATCTCGATGACGCGGCCGCGCGGCAATCCGCCGACGCCGAGCGCGATGTCCAACCCGATGGAGCCGGTGGAGACCACCTCCACTTCCTGGACCTTGTCGTTCTTGCCAAGGCGCATGATCGAGCCTTTGCCGAAGGCCCGCTCGATCTGCGACAGAGCGGCGTCGATCGCCTTCGCCTTGTCCTTATCCACCATCGGGGAATCCACAACTTTCAGCGCGGGCTGGGCCATTCGTCGGCATCCTTATGCATGGGGGAGGTGCAAGGCTCAATGCGCCCCGGTTGCCGATTATGTACCTGTTTTGTTCTCACGGAACAAGGGCGGCGACGCAGATTCCCGGGACTCCGGTCCAGGAATCTGCGTCGCCGCCGGCTCAGCGCGCGATGATCTCCTTCACCGTCTCGACGAGCTGCTTCAGGCTGAAGGGCTTGGGCAGGAAGTTGAAATCCTCGCCGTCGGGAAGGTTCTTGCGGAAGGCGTCCTCGGCATAGCCCGAGACGAAGATGACCTTCAGGTCGGGCGATTGCTTGCGCAGTTCGCGCAGCAGGGTCGGCCCGTCCATCTCGGGCATCACCACGTCGGACACCACGAGGTCGATGGTCTCGGTGGTCTCGGCGATGATCCGCAGGGCATCGAGGCCGGAGGCGGCCTCCAGCACGGTGTAGCCCCGCGCCGACAGGGCACGGCTGTTGACCGCGCGGACCGGGTCCTCGTCCTCCACCAGCAGGATCACGCCCTGCCCGGTATGGTCCGGCGCGGGCTTGCGCGGCGCGGGCTTCTCGGCCTCGGCCCGGCTCGACGTCACCTTGAGCCGGCTGGCCGCGATGGCGGCGGTCGTCTGCGGGCTCGGGGGTGCCAGGGCGATCTCGGGCTCGGGCGCCGGCTCGGCGGCGGGCTCGTGGCGCGGGAAGGAGATGCGGAAGGCGGTCCCCTCCCCCACCGTGGAGCGCACGTCGATGGTGCCGCCGCTCTGCTTGACGATGCCGAACACGGTCGAGAGCCCGAGGCCGGTGCCCTTGCCGATTTCCTTGGTGGTGAAGAACGGCTCGAAGATCTTCTCCATGACGTCGGGCGGGATGCCCTGCCCGGTGTCGAGCACCTCGATCAGGACATGGTCGCCGGTCGGCATCCCGTCCCGGTTCTCCGTGGGGACGGCGTCGTGCGCGATGTTGGCGGTGCGGATGAGGAGGCGGCCGCCCTCCGGCATCGCGTCGCGGGCGTTGACCGCGAGGTTGACGATGACCTGCTCGAACTGATTGACGTCCGCCTTGATCGGCCAGATGTCCCGTCCGTGCTTGAGGTCGAGGTCGACCCGCTCGCCGAGCAGGCGCTTGAGCAGCAGGGTCAGGTCGGACAGCGCCTCGCCGACATTCATCACCTCCGGGCGCAGGGTCTGGCGCCGCGAGAAGGCGAGCAGCTGACGCACCAGGCTGGCGGCCCGGTTGGCGTTCTGCTTGATCTGCATGATGTCCTGGAAGGCCGGATCGGTCGGCCGGTGGCTCGCCAGCAGCAGATCCGAGTAGCCGATGATGGCCTGGAGGACGTTGTTGAAATCATGCGCGATGCCGCCGGCGAGCTGGCCCACCGTGTCCATCTTCTGAGCCTGGGCCACCTGCTGCTCGAGCTGGCGCTGGGCCGTGGTGTCGAGGGCGTAGAGGATCACGCGCTCGCGGTCGCCCTGGTCGGCCTCGGCGCCGTCGCGGCCGACCGCGGCCGGTTCGCCACCCGCCGGGCTCAGCCACACCCGGGCCGAGCGGTTGCCCGGTCCCGACAGGGCGATCTCGATCGGCAGCACCTCGGCGAGGCCGGCGGCGGCCTTGCTCAGGGCCGCTTCGAGGGCCGCGCGATCGCGCTCGGCCACGGCCTCCCACATCGTCGGCTCGCCGTGCAGGTCGTTGCGTCCATCGGGCAGCGCCTGGCGCGGCACGCCGCCGAACAGCCGCGCGAACGAGGCGTTGGCCCGGGCGATGTGGCCGCTCTGGTCGAGGGTCGCGATGGCGATGGGGCTGTTGTTGAGGAAGCGGGCGAGGCGCACCTCAGCCACGCGCTGCGGCTCGTCGCTCTCGGCGCCGGCCGAGCGGTTGAGCACGAAGGTGCGGGACGGGCCCGGCCGTCCGTCCTGGCCGAACGCGACGCGATGGTACAGGCGCGTCGGCAGCGGATGGCCGTTGCGGCGGCGCAGATCGAGGTCGAAGCGATCGGTGCGGACCTCCCCGGGCAGGCCCTCGGAGGCGGTGAGGACATCGGCGCCGGGCGCGATCTCGGCGAGGCGGAGCCCGCCGGAGCCGACGGTGGCGAGATCGTAGCCGAGCCAGGCGGCCAGGGTCGCGTTCATGTAGACGATCGAACCGGCGGGATCGATCGACAGGAAGCCGGCGGGGGCGTGATCGAGGTAGTCGATCGCGTGCTGGAGTTCCTGGAAGACGTTCTCCTGGCGCTCGCGCTCGTGGGTGATGTCGCTGACGGTCCAGAGGGTGGCGGCCCGGCGCGGACGCTCGACCGGGCGCACGCTGATGCGGAACCACGCGAAGGCCCGCTCGGCGGCGCTGCCCGGCGGCGGCGCCATCCGGATCTCCTCGGCGTGCCCGAGGCCGTCGCGGGAGGCCTGGGCCAGGCGGTAGACGGCCTCCGACACCTCGGGCGAGCCGACGAAGACCCGCTCCACCGGCCGCAGGCTGGCGACGGTCTCGCCGCCCGCGAGGCGCAGGTAGGATTCGTTGGCGTAGATCAGGCGGCCGCCCTCCTCCACCACGATGGCGCCATCCGGCGCCGCATCGACGATCGCCTTGGTGATGTCGTCGCGGGTGGTCTGGCCGGCGAACTGGATCGCGCCGATCGCCAGGGCGAACAGGCAGAACACCCCAGCCATGGCGAGCAGCGCCAGCAGGCCGAGGATGAGCGGCTGGGCCTGGTCGCTGGCGACGAAGGACAGGCCGACCGCCGCGCCGACCAGCAAACCGGCGAGCACCAGCAGCAGCCCGACGCGCCCCGGCCGCTCGGAGCGATCGATCGCGTTCGACGCGGGCTTTCCGTGTCCGCTGAACTCAACCATCCGCCGCCGATCCACCCCTGAAGCCATTCCGGTTAGCGCCCTGCTTCCGTTCGCAGCAAGGGCCAACCGGCGCAAGTCGCCGCGAATTCTCGCGAAAGACGGTGCATAAAGGGTGGCGGGCGCGCGCGCCAATCGTCACGCGGCTCTCCTTTACGCCGCGCGCCGGCGCAGGCGCATGACGTAGCCGATGACCTCGGCCACCGCACGGTAATGCTCGGCCGGGATTTCCTCGTCGATCTCCACGGTGGCGTGCAGCGCGCGCGCGAGCGGCGGGTTCTCGAGGATCGGGACGTCGTGGTCCTTGGCCACCGCGCGGATCTTGAGCGCCAGCGAATCCACGCCCTTGGCGACGCAGACCGGCGCCGCCATGCCGGCCTCGTAGCGCAGCGCGACCGCGTAGTGGGTCGGGTTCGTGACGATGACGGTGGCGGTGGGCACGGCGGCCATCATGCGCTTCTTCACGCGCTGGGCACGGAGCTGCTTCAAGCGGCCCTTCACCTCGGGGCTGCCCTCGCTCTCCTTGTGCTCCTGCTTCATCTCCTCCTTCGACATGCGCAGGCGCTGGCGCCAGCGGAAGCGCTGGTAGACGGCGTCGCCAAGGGCGATGGCCACGAACACCGCGAGCATGCCCGCCATCATCTTCAGGGCGAGGGTAAGGATTCCGGCCAGGACGGCACTCGGGTCGAGGCGCGCGAACACCTCCATCCGGTCGCGCTCGCCCCACAGGATGGTGCCGGCGACGACCCCGACCATGCCGAGCTTGGCAAGCCCTTTCACGAACTGGAACAGGGCTTCCATGCCGAAGACGCGCTTGACGCCGGCCATCGGCGAGACCCGATCCCATTTCGGGCCGAGCGCCTCGGTGCTGAAGACGAAGGGGTGCTGGATCATGCCCGCCGCCAGGCCCGCGACCACGACGAGACCCACTGGTATACACAGGGCCTGCGCGCAGATGATCAGCGTGCGCAATCCCATCTCGGTATAGGCCGTCGGGTCCGACGGCACCATGTGGGCGTTCATCAGGAACCCGCGCATGCTCGCCACCATATCCTTGGCGATCATGCCCGACACCATCAGCAGGGCCATGGTGAAGGCCGCCAGGATGAAGAAGGTGTTGATCTCCGGGCTGTTCGGGACGTTGCCCTGCTCGATCGCCTTCTCGATGCGCCGCGGAGTCGGGTCTTCGGTCTTGTCTTCCGGATCGGAATCGTCGGCCACGGCTCAGGACTCCGTGCTGCGCGTCAGCGCCCGGCGAGGTCCGCCAAGTAACGCCCGATATCGTCGAGGAAGACGCCCATCATCACGCCGAGGCTGCCAAGCAGCAGAAGCATCCCGATGAGGACCGAGGCCGGAACGGCGACGAAGAACACCTGCATCTGCGGCATCAGCCGCGCCAAGACTCCGAGCCCGACATTGAACAGGATGCCGAAGGCGATGAACGGGGCCGAGATCTGGACGCCGAGCGCGAAGCCGCGCGCGATCGCCTTGAGTGCGAGGCTCGCCGCCTCGCCCATACTGGGCAGGCCGGTCGGCGGCAGCAGGACGTAGCTGCGTCCGATCCCGTCCAGGGCGATGTGGTGCAGATCGGTGGCGAGGATCAGCGTCACGCCGAGAAGGGCGAGGAAATTGCCGATCGCCGCCTGCTGCCCGCCCTGGGTCGGATCGACCGTCATGGCATACGACAATCCGAGCTGCTGCGACACGATCATGCCGGCCGTCTGCAGGGAGGCGAGGACCATCCGAACCGTCAGCCCGAGCACCAGCCCGATCAGCAATTCGCCGATCAGGAGCGTGATCAAGTCCGGCCCCGCGATGGCCCCGCCCTGCATCGGCAGAAGCGGCCGCACGGTCGGGAACAGGATGAGCGAAAGCAGCAGCGCGAAGGCGAGTCGCAGGCGCGGGGAGATGAGTTGTTCGCCGACCCCCGGCATCAGCATCACCAGGGTGCCGATCCGCGCGAAGGTGACCAGGAAGGACGCGGCGATGCCCGGCAGGAGGAGATTCATGCCCCGTCATAACAGGCTTCAGCCGCCGGAAACGATGCGGGCCGCGATGCGGGTCATGTAGCTGCCGAGGGCGTCGCCCATGAAGGGCAGCATCAGCAGAAGCGTCGCGAACACCGCCACGATCTTCGGAACGTAGATCAGGGTCTGCTCCTGGATCTGCGTCAGGGCCTGGAGCAGGGACACGACGAGACCGACTACGAGGGCGACCAGCATGATCGGCCCCGCAACCTTGAGGAAGACGAAGATGCCGTCGCGGGCGACGTCGATGATGGCGAGACCGGTCATGGGAGGAATGTCATCTTGCGTCTGGGGTAAAGTGCTCGATTCAAAGGGAAAAGAGATGTCCGACCCGTTGCCCTAGATCTGCATCCGCATGATTTCCTCGTAAGCCGAGATCACGCGATCGCGGACGGCGACGAGGGTCTGGAGGGCGGTTTCGCTCTCGGCCACCGCCGTCACGACGTCGACGACGTTCGCCTTGCCGCCCGCCACAGCCAGGGCCTGAGTATCGGCCTTGCGGCCCGCCTCACCTATGGAGTCGAGGGTGGAGGTCAGCAGCGAGGTGAAGTTCGATCCCGTTGCGCCCGTGGGCGACGCGATCTTGGGAGCGCCCTTGGCCCCGATGTTCTGGATTGCCGAATAAGCCCCGGCGGCAAAAGCGTTGGTCGTCATGGGGTGGGGCTTTCAGTGAAGATCGGGGATGGGATCAGGCCTTGAGGATTTCCAGGGTCTTGGCGACCATCCGGCGGGTGGCCGTCACCATGTTGAGATTGGCCTCGTAGGAGCGCTGGGCCTCGCGCATATCCATGTTCTCGATCAGCCCGTTGACGTTGGGCATCGCCACCTCGCCCTGGGCATTGGCGCTGGGGTTGCCCGGGTCGTACTTGGTCCGGAACGGCGAGGTATCGCGACGGACCCGTCCCTGCTCGATCAGCGCCGCGCCGGTCTCGCGATCGACCTGCTGAGTGAAGGTCGCGATCTTGCGCCGGTATGGCTGCCCGCCGACCGTGCTGGTGGCGGAATCCGCGTTGGCGATGTTCTCGGCGATGAGGCGCATCCGGCTCGACTGAGCCTTGAGCCCCGAGGCGGCAGTGGTGAGCGATTTCAGGAAATCCATGACAAGCTCCGACAAGAGATCAATGGCCGCTCAGCGCTTGCCGATGGCGATTTTGAGGGTGTCGATGCTCTTCTGGTAGAGCGAAGCCGCCATCTGGTAGTCGGCTTGGTTGTCGCCAGCCTTCATCATCTCGTCCTCGAGATTGACGCCGTTGCCGTTGGGACGGATCTCGAACTCCTTGACGCGCCGGGGATCGGCGCCGGGGCCATCCGGCCCCCCGCCGGGCGCGATATGGGCGACGTTCGTGATCGCGAGGCTGTTGCTCGTCGTAGACCCCGACGGTTGCGCCAGGACGGGGCCGGTTCGACCGAGATTCGGGTCAGCCAGATCACGCGGCTTGAACCCGGGGAGATCGACACTGGCGACGTTCTCCGCCAGAAGTTTCTGGCGGCTTTGGTGCCACTGCATGCGTGTGCGCAGCATGCCGAGAACTGGAAGATCGGTGATGGACATGGGTGAAACCCTCCCCTCACCCGGAAGACTCTGCCCGGTAGGACCGGCAGAAATTGCCACTGCTATGGTTAATGCACCGTTAAAAATCGGGCCGCCTGCTCTCTAAAGCGTACGGCGCCTACGGATTCCGCTCCGTCGGCTGCCGAACCTGCGGACAGTCGGCCGGAGGTGGGCCATTGGGATTGAGCGGTGCGCAGGCCGCTGGCGCGCCGCCGCCGCGGGCATCTTCGCTGGGGTGCCGCAAAGTGCCCCGGCTCCAGAGGAGCCCGAGGGTGACCGCTGCCGCGAGAAAAAGCGCAATGGCCAGGAAGGAGATCCAACGCGGGACAGTCATCGCGTCATCCTCAATAAGTGTGTGCTCAATCCGTGTTTGCTCGATCGGTGATAGTCTGACGGTCGTGCCAGAGGGCGTAGGGATGCTCGGCCACGGCGACGGGCTGGTGCTCGACGCGCATCGGCTGTTCCGCCAAGGGCTGGCAGAGTTCCGCGTAGATGCCCGCACCGATCAGGCCGTAACGCTCGCCCTCCTCCGCGCTAAAGGCGAAGAAGGCCTGGGTGATTCCAGCCAGACGCATGGCCGCGTGACACATCGGGCAGGGTCGTCCGCTCGCGTAGACGATGCAGCCGTCGAGCTTCGTGCGTCCCAGGGTTCGGCTGACTTCCCGGATCGCCACCATCTCGGCGTGATCGGTCGGATCTTGGGTGATCGCCGTCGTGTTGACCGCCCGCGACAGCACTTCGCCGTCCCGTACGATCACGGCGCCATAGGGCCGGCCGCCCTGAAGGACGTTGTCACGGGCCAGCGCGACGGCGTCGCGGAGATGGTGCTGGTGGTGGTCATCCGCAGGCGTCACGTCGATCCTCGCTCGAGTCTGTGCCGTAGCAACGCGCCGAGCTCGTCAACGGGTCCCGTTTCGAGACCGTGGCGCAAATGCACGTTGAAGCGCGGCTAACCGCACCTGCTTCAGAACGCACTCAAGCCGCGTTGCGTATCGGCTTCGTCGTGTGGACACGGCATGCCCTGCCAGCCCGTGATCAGATCGGGCGGCAGGGCACCTGACCTCTCCTAAATGCTTCTCACTGCTACGGGTCCGGGAAGCTGAAAAGGAGCTGTTAACGAAGTCTTAACGTTGTTGCCCGCGCCGCTGCCGCGCATGATACTGGTCCCTCTAGTGTTGCGTCGGGCCACGAGCCCCTAAAAGCGAGAGACCCCGGTCTTGCCATCGTTCTTCAGCTCGGAAGGCTCGTTCCCTCTCCAGTTCGCGATCATTTTCGCCGTGATCTTCGTGATCCTGGCGGCCGTCGTGTTCGTGATCCGGCGCCTCGGCGGCAAGGGAATGCCCTTGTCGGACAAGAACTCGGCACGGGGACGCCAGCCGCGGCTCGGCATTGTCGACATCTACGAATTGGATCGTCAGCGTCAGCTCATCCTCCTCCGACGCGACAACGTCGAGCACCTCCTGCTTGTCGGTGGTCCGAACGACGTGGTGATCGAACGCAACATCCTGCGGGGCATCAGCGCTCGCCTGCCGCCCGAGGAGCCAGCGTTCGACGAGGCGCCCGAGCCGACACTGAATCCGCTGCCCGAACCCTCGATCGCCCACCAGACGCAACCGGCTCCTGCCCCCGCGTACCAGCCGATCGCGCCCTATCGCGAGCCAACCTTCGAGATGCCGGTGGTGGTCTCTGCGCCGGTGCCAGGCTCCGACGCCCCGCCCCGGACGGTCGGTCGGCCGCTCGGTGCCCTCGGGCATTCCGAACCGGTCACCGAGCCCCTCACCCCAGAGGTCCCTGTCTCGGAGATTTCCGCTCCTGAGGCTCCGCTCCCTGATCCGGGCCTGACAGCACGGCCGCGGGAATCTCAGCTGGCGCGCGTGATCAGGCGGACGCCGCCGTCGATCGCGAATCTCGTCCCGGCCGGTCTTGCCGAGCGGGTCGGCTTTCCGGGAACGCCCGAGCAGGCAAGCCCCCGTGCTCCGGTTGCTCCCCCCGCAGCTCCTCCGCCGGCACCCGTCTCATCGGCTCCGGCGACGCGCGGCATCGATGCGGCGATCCTGTCCGATATGGCGCGGCAGCTGGAAGAGGCGTTGCGCCGTCCGTCCGCGGCGGTCCGTCCGGCCATGCCGGTCCAGCCTGCGCCCATTCCACCGGCCGAGGCCGAAGCCGGCATGACCGCGGGCGAACGCGAACCAGCGCCACACGGCGTAAGGCCGGTCTCGATCGATCCGATCGCAGCCGCCATGGCTGCCACGGCGCGGGGCCCGGCCCCGACGGAACCCGCGGCGTCCGAAGCGTCCGCCGGTCAGGATCTCTTCTTCGCCGACATGGTCGAGGCCGTCGCGATCGATCGTCCGGCAGGCGACCAGCCTGCGTCCGCCACGGACACGTCTTCCGGGTCTTCGGCCGGCGAGTCTGAGTCCACCCCGTTCGAGCGCGTCAACAGTCCCGAGCGCGAGAATAGCCCCGAGCCCGTCCGGGAGCGCGATTCTGATGAGGCACGTGAGGCTGTCCAAGAAATCCAGCCTGTCCAAGAAAATCAGCCTGTCCGAGAAAATCAGCCTGTCCGAGATACCCCGCCGGTCCAGGAGCCCGAGCCCAGCCAGGACTCGACGGCGGTCGTCGCGGACGCGCCGAAGCCCACGGACAATCCTCCCGGATCGACGGCAAACCAGACGGACGACCAGCCTCCCTTCGTCGCGCCCGTAACACCGGCGCCGAAGCCGACGAAGGCAGCGCCAACACCGAATCCGTTTTCCGTGGAAGAGATCGAGGCCGAGTTCGCGCGCCTTCTCGGTCGGCCGCTCGATCGGAAGTCGTAGGTCAGGCCTCGTGGGGATGCGCGCGGGAGTCCGGGTGCTATGAGAAGCGCGCGGCAACGCTGCGTCGCACCACCCGGAACCCGTATGATCATCGAGCCCCGACCCTCCCTGCCAAGGCGCCTGCGCCGCACAATCCTGATCGGCGCGGGTCTGGCGTTGAGTACCGCAGCTGCGCAGGCTCAGAGCCTGTCGGTCGATCTCGGCACTGGGGGCGTGACCGAACGCGCGCTGCAGCTCGTCGCACTCCTCACCGTCCTCGCCCTGGCGCCGTCCGTGCTGGTGATGGCGACCTCGTTCACCCGGATCATCGTGGTGCTGTCGATCCTGCGGTCGGCGCTCGGAACCCAGAGCGCACCGCCGAATGCCGTGGTTACCAGCTTGGCCCTGTTCCTGACGGCCTTCGTGATGGCCCCGGTCGGACGGGAGGCCTACCGAAACGGCATCGAGCCGCTGATCGCCGGACAGATCACCCAGAGCGTCGCGTTCGAGCGCGCTTCGGCGCCCTTCAAAACTTTCATGCTCAGGAACGTGCGGGAGAAGGACCTGAAGCTCTTCCTCGACATGGCCAAGGCGCCGGTGCCCGCCGGGCCCGAGGCGGTCGGCCTGGAAGTGGTGACGCCAGCCTTCATGATCTCCGAACTGCGCCGCGCCTTCGAGATCGGCTTTCTGCTGTTCATTCCCTTTCTCATCATCGACCTCGTCGTCGCATCAATTCTGATGGCGGTCGGCATGATGATGGTGCCGCCCGCAACGGTGGCGCTTCCGTTCAAGCTGATCTTCTTCGTCCTGGTCGATGGATGGACCCTCGTCGCCGGTTCGTTGGTGCAGAGCTACGGGACCTGACGGGCCGCGATCTCGGCCCGAACGAGCCGGACATGAAAAAGGGCGCCCGAGGGCGCCCCTGTCCGACATCCGCCCTGCGTGACCGGTCAGCGCTCGAGATAGCTTTTCAGGGTCGAAATCCGGTTGCCGACGAGCCGCACGGCGCGCTTCAGGCGATCTTCGGAGACCCCGAGGCGCGATGCGATCGAGCTGCGCTGCTGGCTGTCGTAGATGTCGAGGTGGGTCTTGCCGGTATTGGTGTCGAGCGGTTCCGTGTACATGGTGGGCCTCTGATGTGCCGGGCTGGAACGTGCGCCGCACTGATCGATGCGATTGGATTCAGAACGTCGCCGCACCGCGTTTGTTGCGCGACGCTGAATTGAAATCCGCGAATCTGATCAGACTTTTACGAAGCGCTTCGCCGGCGCCCCGGCGAGGCGTTCCCGCTCAGCCCGGCGGTGGCGCGCTCGCCTGTGCATCCGCCCTTGCATCGGTGTCACGCTTACTCGGCGTCGGGACGGCACTGTCCGGATAGCGCTTGCGGTATTCCGAGAGGAACGCCTGCAGCGTCTCGGCGCTGGTGGCTTTCTGGGCGATCTCCCGGAAGCCGGGCGTGCGCACGGCGTTCGCCTGAGTGAGCAGCGCGAAGGTGCGCGCGTCGCCGCTCTCGGCCATCGCATCGGCGAATTTTCCGCGCAAGCGTTCCATGTCGAGGGTTTCGCCGGCAAGCCCGTAGGCGATTGCGGCCCGCAGGATGTCGGTCCGCGCCGCGTCCTCCAGGGGAACACGCCGCCGCCAGGCGTCGCCGACCAGTCCCTCGTGGGCCTCACCGGCCTCGCGCCAGCGCCGGCCGGTCCAGAGGATGTCCGCCCGCAAGCGCTCGGCGTCCGCGCCGGTCTCGCCCTCGATGGTCTCCAGGGCGAGATCGGTACGGGACAGGTCCGACAGCGCGCGTGCGCGGAGGAGTGCTCGGGCGCGGCGAAGATCCTCCGGCAGTTCCGGCAAGTAGGTGTTGTCCAGCGTCTGCAGGGCCTGCAACGGCTTGTCATCCATCAGACGGATCGCGGCCAGACGCGTCGCCACCCCCGCGCGGCTCGCGCCCGTGAGGCGGCGATCGACCTGATGCTGCAAGAGTTCGCCGGCGGAATCCAGCAGATCGAGCTCGACCAGACGGTCCGCCAAGCGTCGCACGATCTCGTCGCCGCGCCGGCCCATCGGGGCGAAATCCTTGAAATCGAAATACAGCGCCAGGGCCTCCACGCCCGAGAGCTTCGGGCTGCGCTCGCCGAGGAAGAGATCGTCGAACAGATTCTGCGCGGTGTCGTGGACCTCCCGGACCAGGGGGGAATCCGAGCCGAGGGCATCGGCCCGTCGCGCGGTCATCAGGGCTTGGCGCCACCGGCCGGCCTCGATGTAGAGCTTCGTGAGGCCGGACAAGGTTTTCGGCTCGAGATCGCCGCCGTGCCAAGACAGCGACAGAGTTTCGAGACGCTCGATCGCATCGGCGACCGGGATCTTGCCTGAGGCGTGCCCCAGCAGCGTCGCGCGCAGACGGGCGGCTGCAGCGGTCTGCGCCTCGGTGCTGTCGCTCAGCCGGTCATAGGCGTCGAGGGCCGCCACGGTCTGACCCGTGACCTCGTCGATCCGCGCACGCAGCAGCGCGAGGCGTTCCCGAGTCGGGTGATCGGCGGCGCGGGTGGCCGCGATGATCTGCCGATTGGCGGCATCCCAGTCGCCCGTCTCGATCGCGGCTTCGGTTGCGGCCGTGCGCAACAGCGCCTGAAGGTCGTCGGGGTAGCGATCGAGCACGCTCGCGGTCGCGCGGAACGATGTGTTGGCGGCGCTCCAGCGACCCTCCAGCGATTCGAGGTAGCCTTGCCACGCCCGCGCCTCGGGATCGTTGCGCAGGATCTCGGCGGCGAGGTGCGTGCGCATGTCGCCCGTGCGCCCCAGCAGGGCATCGGCGACCACCGTCAGCATCGGGATGTCGCGCTGGCCGGCCAGAACGGGGTCGTCGGCGAAGGCGGTCTTCAGAACGCCCAGGGCCTCGATCGCCAGACGGTTGGCCAGCATCGTGCGGGCCAGCACCATTCGCAGAGGGCCGCGCGCCGCGCGCGGCACTTCCGCTATGGCCTGCATCTGCGCGTTGAGAACCTCGCGGATGTCGCCGCGCTGGGACGCTTCCCATGGGGTCCGATCGACGGCGAGGTCGCTCAACGTCGCGAGCGGAGCCTCGTCCTGGCGTGCCACCCCGGAGACCGCCATGCCGCTGTCGCGCGAGATCGCGACACCGTCGAGATCAGGGCGCACGAGAAGATCATCGGCCTGCGCCAGCACCGCGACGCCCTGGCGGCTCGGCAACAGTTCGAAATCGACGAAGACTTGGCGCTTCGGGATTCCGGCCGGCTTCGGGCCTTGGCCGGTGACGACAGCGATGCGCTCGCCGTCGAGGTTGAGCCAGGACGCGACGCCGGGATGGGGGAGCCGGATGCCGACGCCGATCCGGCCGGCCGCGTCGGTGACGCGGACGGCCGAGAGCGCGACGCTCGCCGCCAAGTTCTCACCCGCCACGAGCTCCCAGCCGGTGGGTGCTTCTGCGGGACCAACGGGCACAAGATCGAGCAGCCGATCACGCGGGACCGGAAACCGTAGGAGGACGACGCGTCCGGTTCGCGTCGGTGGCCCGAGCGGCGTGAGCAGCGGATCGCCGCTCGGAACGACCACCGGTTCCGTGGTTTCGAAGACCAGATGGGCGATGCCGGCGCGCTCGAACAGGGCCGCGGGCGGCCGGGTACGGAAGGGAAACACGAGGCCTGGACCGGCGGGTCTCTGAATCGTAGTTTGAACTGGCTCGGGCGGATGCTGCCCAAGCGCTTCCGTCATTGGCGACGAGGGTATCGCAGAGGTGCGTTCCGGCTTCGTATCGGTTGGCTTCAAGTCGGCCGGCTTGGCGTCGCTCGGCTTGGCGTCCATCGGTTTGGCGTCGGCCCGGGCGGACGCCTTCGCGTCAGGGTCCGCCGCGCCAACATCCTGCGGCGTCGATCCGGCGGCGGCTGCGGACATCGCTTTGGGATCGGTCGCCTTGCGCGCGACGTCGATCGTCGCCCCGTCCTCATCGTGGAAGGTTCTGATTTCAAAGCCCGCCGCCGGAGTGACGAGGAGACGCGCGCCGGCCACGCCGTTCTCCACCGACAGCGCGGCGATCGCCGGCTTCAGACGCCCGCGCGTCGCGATGTCGTCGATCCGCCAAGCGCCTGGGAGAACGAGACGGGTCGCTCCACCGACCGCATCGAATTCGAGAGGCGCCGATGCCGGCATGCGCAGGCTCAGACGCGTGAGCGTCGACAGGTGGGCGAGTTCGAGGCGCAGAGGCGTCGGTTCGGTGGGGGGCTTGGCTGCGCGAAGGGCCGCCTCGGCCGCCTGAGTTCGGCGAAACAGTTCGGCGATCACATCGGACGGCAGGGGCGGCGGCAGACCGCTCCAATCCTGCGGTAGGAGATCGACGAAGACGGTCTCGCCGGCCTGCTGCACATTGACCCGATAGGGCCTCTGGAGTGCGAGCCGCAAACCCGTGCCGTCCGGATCGCGCCGAACCGCCGAGACGAAGTCCGGCATCTCGGAAGCGATCCGCTCCGGACCCGTGCTGGCTTTCTCGGAGAAGGTCAGGACCAGCACGGAGCCGGAGAGACGCGCTTTCACGGAGACGACGCCGTCGAAGTTCAGGACGATCCGTCCGTAACGTTCGATCTGGGCCCCCTTGACGGCCGTGAGTCGCGCAGCGGAGGCGGCTGTCGCCCCCCACAGGGTGGCTGCCGCGACCGATATCGCGGCGAGGCCGGTCCGAAGCCGACGCCGTTGTGTCGCGATATCGGCGCCGAGTGCCATCGCAGTTTTCACCAAACCTAAAGGGACGAATCCGCTCGCCACCGAGCCGTTTCGCCGAACGCCGCACCAGTGAGGCATCCTCCCTCTTCGGGGCTAACGGGCGCTTAAGACCCCCGGTCGCTTTGTTCGAACTCCTAACGTTTGACAATTAAATCCGGTATCGTCCGGCCATTGGGACCGAAATTCTCCGTCGCACGGGTGCAGTTGGCGGCGATATCCTTGCTGTAGACCTCGGTATAGGCTTGAGCGCGAATCCGCAGTTCGCCGCTGGCGAGATCGTCGTACGCGACGCCGAGACCTGAGACGACGGCCTTGAAGCGCTCGGTGTTCGGCCTGACGTCCGGGCAGGACGCCACCACGAACGCCAGCAGGCCGGCGAGCTTGGCGGCACTGTTTTTCTGTTGCTCGGCCTTGGCTTCCGCCGCCGTCGGTGGAGGACCGGGCGGCCTTTCGGGGGGCGATGCGTCCTGTGCGCTGGCGTGACCCGTCAGGGCGCCGACCACGACCAGGGCCGTCAAGTATCGCGTCAGCGCAGCCGATCTCGTCATAGATGTCTCCTGGAGCGTCCGCCCTGATGCCAGATCCCATCGCAGGTCCGGCACGTGGTTCTTCTTCGAAGTTCGATCCTGCGGTCCGCTTCCCTATCGAGGGCGATGGCGTCGCTGGCTCGAAGCGAAGGGTGGGACGCAGGAGGTGCGCACAGTCCCGCTGGAGTGCTCGCTCGCTTGCCGATTAGCCTGCCAGGGCGGCGGCGCGCGCCAGGGCATTCGCGAATCCCTCGAGCGGGACCGTGATGACGACCGGCTCCTTGGCATCCGGCTTCGTAGCCGAAACCAGCAGGTTCTTGGCCGTCTTCATCGTGTCGGTGGCCAGCGTCGGCAGGCTGACCGGCACCAGGCAGCCTTCCTGGCTACAGGACATGAATGGGGCACCCTTGCCCAGCACGGCCTCGTCGAGCTTGAACGATACGCCCGGCTCGATGGCCAGACCGAGCGGCATCAGGATGAAGCCCTGAGCCCGTCCGTCGCTGGGCGGCCGGATCTCCAGGGCAAATTCGCGACGGCCCTTCGCCCCCTGCGCTTGCATGACGGCGCACTCGACCTTCGTGTCGGCCTTCGCACAGGTCACGGTCCAATCGCCGTAGACCTCGCTCACGGAACTCGCACCATTGGGCCACCCCGCAACGGCCACAGGAGTGGCGGCGGGCGTGGGCGCTGCCGCCTTGGTGGGCGCAGGCTTGGCAGGCGTCGCCCTCCGGGGCTTCGGTTTGACGGGAGCCTCCGCCGGGTCCGATGCGGTCGGTGCCGCCGCATCCTGCGCGACGACGGGCCCCGCCACGAACAGCGCGAGGCTCATCACGGCAAGGGAACGGATCAAGCTGCTGGACGACACGTAGTTGGCTCCCCCGAAACCACGCGGCGGAAACGTATTCCGCCCGCGAGCCCTGCCCCTAGTCGGGCGCGGCGCAGCGCGCAATGGAGCGCGGCATAACCCGGTGGACGGAGCCTCCGATTCGTCATCTCACCGGCGCGGCACGGACGACCCCGGCGCGTCGATCGCCGGAAGCTCGTTGGCGCCGAGCCCCAAGGCGACGGTGGGCGCCGTCACGCCGCCCTGGCCGCGCGCACGGTTGGCGAGCGCAACCGTCAGCTTCTCGGCAGGTTCGGACTGCATGAGGGCAAGCACCTCGGCCATCTTGCGGGGATTCATTGCGAGGACGATGGGCACGAGAATGTCGAGGCCGAGCCTGTCGAACACCCGTGCGGCATCCTTCGGCTTCATCGTCTCGTACATCGTGACGATGTTCTTGAGGGCGGCCCTCTCGGCTTCGGCCCGCTGGGCACTGTTGCCGTCCGCCTTGTCCTCGCCCTGCTTCAGCGAATCCACGCCCTCCTCCAGCTTGCGTTCGGCCTTGCCGATCAACTGCTCGCGCAGGTCCAGGGCATCGCCGCGTTGCTTGAGGGTATCCCGCCGTGTGGCCAGACGCTCGAGAATGGCGCGTTCGGAAGCGGGCATCGCCTCCGGCGGTGGTGGCGGCCGCACGGCGGGTTTCTCGGGCTGCGGAGCTGGTTTCTCCGGCTCCTTCGGCGTGACCGATCCGGTGGTCGCAGGGTCTGCCGGCTCATAGTTGGTTCGAGCCTTGGCAAGCACACGCGCAAAATCCGGCATCGGCGTACCGGGCTGCAGGGTCGATTCCTCAACGGTAATCGCTGCGAGCTTGAGCACCAGCAATCCGACGGCGGCCAGGGTCACGGCATCGATCAGGCGCAGCTTGATGGGCCGCTGTTGGCGGAGCCGCACCAGGCGGCTCGGTTTCTGGGTGCGAGCCGGAATTGTCACGCGGCTTTGCTCCTCAGGCGGCCCAGGGCGCGCTCGGACATGGCGAGAGCAGCGGCAGCGGCGACGCCGAGGCGCTCACCGTTGGGACTTGTCGGCCCGGCCGGGGCGATGCGGACGGGGGCGACCACGCGCTCCAGGTCGCGCGGCTCCTGCGTCGGTGGCGCGGCGGCGCGGACAATCTCTCGTCCCGGGGCAGCCTGCGCGACGATCGACGCGATGCGGGCGATGACCGTCTCGCCGGCCTCGACATGGGCCGCGAGATCCGTGGCGTAACGCTCGGCGGTTCCGAGCCGGTCAGCCAGGGTCCGGTCGCACTCGTCGAGCGTTGCGCGCAGGCCCACGATAGCGCGCTCGGCGGTGGAACTCGCCATGACGAGGTCGCTGATGGTCTGGCGAAGCGCCGCCTCGTCGGCCTTCAGCTTGGTGATGCGTCCGCTCAGCCGCATCGACGAAACGATGCTGGCAACCAGGAGGACGGCGACGAGAATGTCGGCGGCGAGTGTGACGAGGAGGCTCATGGTCGGTCGCTCACCCGTCGTTGCGGTTGTTCATGGAGGCCTCGAAGGCCTGGAGCGTGGTGCGCGACCGGCGCAGGGGCCGGGTGAGCTGCACCGCGATGTTGTCGTCGATCCGGCCGATCCGCCCCTGGGTCAGAGCCCAGTCGCCGCACCGGACCGCGATCAGGTCGGAGGGCTTGGTGTCGAACATCAGGGTATCGCCGACCTTAAGGGACAGGACCTTCTTCAACGGCAGCATCATCTCGTGCAGCACCGCCTCCATTGTGGCGTCGGCCTGCCAGATTTCGGTCGCGAGGTGACTTTCCCAGACGTGGTCGCGGCCGAGCTTCTCGCCCATGAAGCTCTGCATGAGCAGTTCACGGATCGGCTCGATGGTGGCGTAGGGAAACAGGATCTGCAGCAGGCCGCCGCGTCCGTCCATGTCGAGCTTGAGGCTGATCAGGATGGCGGCGTTGGCGGGCCGGGTGATGGTGGCGAAGCGCGGGTTGGTCTCGATCCGGTCGATGGCGAAGCGAACCGGCGAGAGCGGCTGGAAAGAGAGCTCGAGGTCGGTGAGGATGATCTCGACGAGGCGTCGGACCAACTGCATCTCGATGGTGGTGAAGGGGCGTCCGTCGAGGCGGGTCGAGGACCCACCGCGCTTGCCGCCGAGCAGCAGGTCGAGGGTCGAGTAGGCCAGGTTCGATTCCACCGTAACGAGCCCGGAATTCTCCCAGGCATCGGCACGGAAGACGCCCAGCAGCGTCGGCAACGGAATGGCGTTCAGGTAGTCGCCGAAACGCACGGAGGTGATGTTGTCGAGAGTGACCTCGACGTTGTCCTGGAAGAAGTTGCGCAGGCTTGTCGACAACAACCGGATCATCCGGTCGAAGACAATTTCCAGCATCGGCAGGCGTTCGTACTGGACGACGCCGGAATCGACGATCGCCCGGACACCGCCGGCTCCCGATGCGGAGAGTTCGCGCAGGGAGAAGCCCAGGACGCCGTCGATCTCGTCCTGGTTCAGAATCCGGTCGTTGCCGGCAAGTTCGGGGAGGTTGTCGGTCTCCCCGTCCTCGATCATCGTCGCCCATTCGGCGGCGACGTCGCTGGCATGGGTCGTCGTGCCCTGCTCGGCCAGGGCCGCCCCCCACTCGTCGGCGAGCGATGCTTCGCCGCCCTCGGCGTTCTGGGCGATGAGCGCGGCGGCCCAATCGTCTTCGTCGATCTCGTCTTCCGGTCCGGCCATCAGACTCTCGTTACCTGCAACGTCTCAGACAATCTGGTTGGTCGCTCGGGATGAACGCGCGCGCTTTACGCGCGTGCTGAGGCGCGGATCGCCTATTGGATCACCACGTCCTTGAACAGTACCGCCTCGGCCCGAGCCGGGTGGATGGCGACGTTGACCCGGCGCAACAATTCCTCGCGCAGGCGGTAGATGCCGGCCGAGCCAGCGAGGTCGCTTGCCCTGAGATCGCGCAGGTACACCTGGAGGGTATCCTCGATGCGCGGCATCAGGGGCTTCACCTCGCTTTCGACCTTGGCATCCTTGAGCTCGATTGCGACCTTGACCTTGGCGAAACGCGTCCGATCCTGACCGGGCTCGTTGGCGAGATTGACCGTCATCTCCCGCACATCGAGGAACACGACCGGCTTCTTCACCTCGGCAACCGCGTCGGCGTGCCCGTCGCCCCCAGCCTTCTTCTTCATGAAGAAGAAGCCGCCGCCCGCCGCCAGCGCCACGACGACCGCGCCGATGATGAGGATCTTCTTCTTGCCGGCGGGCGGGGCATCGCCTTCCACACCCTCTTCACCTTCGGCGACGGCCTTTTTCGGCTTCTTGGCCATCGGTGGACCTCGCAGGTGGATCGGTAGCGCGACGGGCTGCCGCTCAATTCCCGCGGCTCTCACAATGGTATCGAGCAGATAAGGTTAACGCGCCGTTAAGGCGGCAAAAGCTGCCGGGTTGGAGTTGCCGTGCGGCCGGTAATGGTCAGCCTCCGGAGGCTCCTCAAACTCACGTAATGCTCTCATATTAAACGATGAAAGACTCCGAACGGGTTTGGCACGCCGCATGCGGAGATGTCTGCGTCGTCGCTCGTCGGGACTGAGAGTGTCATGCAGAACGCATTGTTCGTGGGGGTATCAAGCCAAGTCGCGCTTCAGCGCGAGCTGGACGTGATCGCCAACAACATGGCCAACATCTCTACCAACGGCTTCAAGGGGCGCAACACCCGCTTTCAGGAGTACCTGATGCCGGTGGCGAGCGCCGAATCGTTCAAGACGCCGGACCGACGCGTCTCCTACGTGATCGACCAGGGCACCGCCCTCGATCTTGCCCAGGGCCCGATTGAGCAGACCGGCAATCCCCTCCACGTGGCGGTGCGGGGTGAGGCTTTCCTGGTGGTCCGCACGCCGAACGGAGACCGGTACACCCGCAACGGCGCATTCGAAACCGACGCCCGGGGCACGCTGGTGACCAGCGACGGCTATCCGGTTCAGGGTGACGGCGGTCCGATCCAGATCAATCCGCAAGAGACCGGCATCGCCATCGGCCCCGACGGAACGGTCTCGACCAATCTCGGCATTCGCGGACGCGTCCGGCTGGTGACCTTCGCCAATCCTCAGGCGCTCACCAATGAGGGCGCGAACCTGTACGCCTCGACGGCACCACCCCAGGCCGCCGGCCTCGCCGGGCGGGTGGAGGCCGGTGCCCTCGAGCGCTCGAACGTGAAGCCGGTCCTGGAAATGACCCGGCTCATGGACGTGAACCGCACCTACACCATGGTTTCGGGCGTGATCTCGCGCCTCGACGACCTGCGCGGCACGGCGATCCGCCGTCTCGCCGACGTCGCGTAAGGATCTCCGCAGATGCGCGCCCTCTACGCTGCCGCCACCGGCATGGCGGCCCAGGAACTCAACGTTCAGGTCATCTCGAACAACATCGCGAACCTGCGCACCACCGGCTACAAGCGCCAGCAACCGCACTTCCAGGATCTGCTGTATCAGAACCTGCGCCGGGCCGGCTCATCGACTTCCGACCAGAACACGCAACTTCCCGCCGGCCTCGCCATCGGGTCGGGTGTGAAGACCACCTCGACTGCTCGGGTGATGTCGCAGGGCACTCTGACGAGCACCGAGAAGGAATATGACGTCGCCATCCGCGGCGAGGGCCTGTTTCGGGTCACCCTGCCGGACGGGCGCACGGCCTACACCCGAGACGGTTCTTTCGATCTGTCGGCACAGGGCCAGCTCGTCACCCGTGACGGTTACCTTGTCGATCCCGGCGTGACGGTGCCGAACAATGCCACCTCGGTGACGATCAGCGCCCAGGGTGCCGTGCAGGCGACGGTGCCGGGCCAGACGGCTCCGCAGGCGCTGGGCCAGTTCCAGCTCGCGCGCTTCGTCAACAAGGTCGGCCTCGAGTCGATCGGCGACAACCTGTTCATCGAGACCGCCGGGTCCGGTCCCGCCATCAACGGCCTGCCGGGGGCGGAGGGCTTCGGCAACCTTCAGCAGAGCTACCTCGAGGAGGCGAACGTCAACGCCGTCACCGAGATCTCCTCCCTGATCGCTGCCCAGCGCGCCTACGAGATGAACTCGAAGGTGGTGACGGCCGCCGATCAGATGCTCTCGACCACCTCCCAGATGTTCCGCAGCTGATCGGGCTCCTGACCATGCATGCTCTGCGACAGATCCCGCCCCGCCGTTCCGCCCGCGTTGCGACCTTGAGCGCTGCCATTGTCGCGCGGACTTTGTTCGCCGTGCTGGCCCTGTCCGTCCTCACCCTGCAGGTGTTGGCGCAGGACGCGCGATCGGCCGGCGCTCCCATGCGCCTCCGCGGCGACGTCACGGCGCGCGGCGACGTGCTGACGCTCGGAGACCTCGTGGAGGGTGCGGCCGCCGAGATGGCCCTGCGTCCGCTGTTCCGGGCGCCGGCTCTCGGCGCCACCGGCACCATCCAGGTGCGCCGCATCGCCGAAGCGATCGCGGGGCTCGGGCTCGGCTCGGTCGAGACCGGCGGCCGGCTTCAGGTGTCGGTCCAGCGCGCCGCCCGCAAGGTGACGCAGCCGGAGATCGAGGCCGCCCTCAAGCGCGCTCTCGATTCCGGTTACGGCGTCGACTCCCGCAATTTGGCCATCCGCCTCGATGGCGAAGCGCCGGTCCTGCTGGCGCCCCTCGATCTGAACGGCCAAGCCGTTGCCCTCGACCTCAGCTACGATGCCCGCTCACGTCGAATCGCTGCCCTGATCACGCTCGGCGAGCGTCAGGCATCCCTGCGGGTGTCCGGTCAGGTCATAGAGATTCGCGAAGTCGCGATCCTCGGCCGGAGCCTCAATCGCGGCGAGACCATCCTGGCCTCGGATCTCACGGTGGAGCGCCGCCCGCGGGAGGCGACCCCGGCCGATGCGCAGGGGTCGCATGCCGATCTCGCCGGGCAGGTGGCGCAGCGCAGCCTGAGTGCCGGCGCGATCCTGCGTTCGGGGGACCTGGCACCCCCCGATCTGGTGGCACGTGGCGAGGCCGTGACCATCGTGTTCGACTCCCCCGGCCTGAATCTCTCCCTCCGGGGGCAGGCCAACGAGAGCGGCCGTCTCGGGTCATCGATCACGGTGACCAACCCGATCTCGAAGAAGATCCTGTCCGCCACCGTGATCGGGGCCGGCCGTGTCTCGGTTGGTCCGGCACCGCTGCTGCGCCAGGCCAGTGCGGCCTTCGACCCACCGACCGTTCAGCGCTGATCCGCTTCGTTCGCGTCCCTTTTCCGGTTTGCCAAAGGTCCGGTCCCCATGACCTACCGCCTCTCGCCCGCTCTTGCCGTCACGCTGATGTGCACCGCGCTCGGTGCCTGCAACACGGCCGACCGCCTGTCCCAGATCGGTGCGACCCCCGCCCTTTCGGCCATCGAGGATCCGACTTCTCAGGCCGGCTACAAGCCGGTGCGCCTGCCGATGCCGGAGATCCAGCCGGTGTCCTACGCGCCGAATTCCCTATGGCGGACAGGCTCGCGCGCCTTCTTCAAAGACCAGCGTGCAGCCCGGATCGGCGACCTCGTCACCGTGAAGGTCAACGTCACCGACAAGGCGAACCTGAACAACGAGACCAAGCGCTCGCGCTCGAACGCGGAGGGAATGGGATTGCCCAATGCCTTCGGTCTGGAGAGCAGCAAGGGCATCGCGGCATCCGGGATCAGTCCCGACAAGCTCATAACCGCCACCTCGAACACGTCGAGCGACGGCGCCGGCTCGGTTCAGCGCAACGAGACGGTGACCACCAGCGTGGCGGCGATCGTGACGCAGATCCTGCCCAACGGAAACCTCGTGGTCGAGGGCAAGCAGGAGATCCGGATCAACTTCGAGGTGCGGGAACTCATCGTCGCCGGCGTGGTCCGTCCCGAGGACATCGAGTCGGACAACACCATTGAATCCAGCAAGATCGCCCAAGCGCGGATCGCCTATGGCGGGCGCGGTCAGATCACAGACGTCCAGCAGCCGCGTTACGGCCAGCAGCTGGTCGATGTGTTGCTGCCGTTCTGAGACCGATCGGCGCCCCGTTGATGGGCGCCGAGATCGTGTCGTCAGCAGCCCGATCGATCACGGGTCGATCCAGGAGAGGATTCTGTTCGAGATCAGGTGACAGGCTATCCGGGGTCAGTCGTCGCGATAGACTCGCTCGCGACGCTCATGGCGCTCCTGCGCTTCCAGGGACAGTGTGGCGATCGGACGGGCATCAAGGCGTTTCAGCGAGATCGGCTCGCCGGTCTCCTCGCAATAGCCGTAGGAGCCGTCTTCCAGACGCGCCAGCGCCGCATCGATTTTGCCGGTAAGCTTTCGCTGTCGGTCGCGCGCCCGCAGCTCGATCGAGCGATCGGTTTCAGAAGATGCGCGATCGGCGAGGTCAGGATGATTTTCGTTCTCGGTCTGTAATGCCACCAGCGTATCCTGCGCCTCCCGCAAGATATCAGACTTCCAGCCGAGCAATTTGCGACGGAAATACTCCCGCTGCCGATCATTCATGAACGGCTCGGTTTCACTCGGTACGTATCCGTCCTCAATCGTGATCTTCGCCATTCGCGCCTCTTGCAGCCGGTTCGCGGCGATCATTTTGCGTGGCTATAATGCAGGGGGCAGGCCACGACAACGCATCGTGATCCCTACTCACGGCAATCCTCTCGGATGTTTTGCGCGCTGCGGCAAACACGCAACGGCTGCAAACCCTCTGCAAGTCGCTTTGCGCTGCAACAACGGCGACGCTTTGTCATGGACTTTCTAATCTGCGTTAAAATGCAGGCTGAATGGCTTCCGCCGGTCTCACCAATCCTGTGGCCGAGGTCGAACACAGGGCGCCGCAAGCGGAACCGGAGCGATGGCCCTACGTTGGGCTCGGCACCGCCGAGAACGGTAAGTCTTCAGCAGTCGAGATCTTGGCGGAAGTTCCTCAAGGTTTTACCTAGGTTACTACAACCAAGATAACCGGCCTAACTTATGGTTGATACTTGGGGCCGATGGCGGTCAGGCTGGCTGTGCTTGTTTGGCTGTATCGACGTGGTTTTGTGCGAATCGCTTAATATTCACTGCAAACCATGTGGTCGATGTGCCGATTGCTGTCTCGGAAAGTGATTATTATTTCCTACGATCCGGAGCATATCTCATGGCGACCAAGGTCAAGTCTCTGCACGATGCGTTTTATGAGACGCTGAAAGACGTTTACTACGCCGAGAAGCAGTCGGTCCGAGCCCTCAAGAAGTCAGCGAAAGCGGCTCAGCACGAGGAGCTTCGCAGCGCCTTCGAGACGCATGCCGAGGAAAGCGCCGAGCAGGTCGAGCGTCTTCAACAGGTCTTCGAGATCATCGGCAAGCCGGCGCGCGCCAAAACCTGCGAGGCGATGCAGGGCATCACCTCCGAGATGGAGGAGGATCTCGAAGATTTCGCCGACAGCCCGGCCGCCGACGCTGTGCTGGCTGCCTGTGCCCAAGCTGTCGAGCATTACGAGATCGCTCGCTACGGGACGCTGAAGACCTGGGCCCGACAGCTCGGTTACGCGGATGCCGCCAAGCTTCTGGAACAGACCCTGGAGGAGGAGAAGAAGACCGACGCGCTCCTCAGCGAGATCGCCGAGCGGATCAACACGGATGGAAGCGAAGAGGCCGAGGCCGCCGAGGAGGCGCCGCGCGCCAAGGCGAAGACCAAGGGCTGAACGGTCCCTCGAGGCCGAGGGGAGAAGCGGGGCGCTGAGTTGGCTGGTGCCCCGCCCTTCGCCAAGCAGGTCAGAATGCTGCCGAGGGGGAGAGCTTGGCGAGTTCGACGGCGGCCCGCAACTCAATATCGGCGATCAGACCGTCGAGACGCGGGTCACCGCTGATCCCGGTCCGGTCGGCCAAGCGGCGCGCGATGGACTGGAGGTCGCGCGTCGAGACCCGTCCCATGATGAGAGAGGCCTTGAGGCGGTCCAGCCCATCAAGGAGGTCGCTGCCGCGCTGGGTCGAGCGCCGCCGACGCTCCTCTGGGGTGTCCGCGTTGCACTGGAGGGTCAGGATCGCATCGAGTCCGGCCAGAGAGGCTGCCGGGGTGGCCGCAGCGCTGGTGGACGCCTTGTTGGGGTCTGAAAGGGTAAAGGACCGCATGGTGTCGTTGCGACGAGCGCCCGCGGCCGCCGGACCGGTGTTCAAGGTGACGAAGCGGGGATCGACGCGCATGGGAAAAGACCAATCGGGGCGGCGGTGCGCCCTGCACCGTGAGAATCCGCCGATGATGGTTAAGCCGGCGTAAAGAGCCCGGCAGAAAATGCCGGGTCGGCATGAAGCAATCAGTCCGACGGATCGAACATTCCCTCCCTCGCAGAAGAAAACCATTCAATTCCAACGGATTGGAGAAACGATTGGCTTGGCATGGTCCTGGCAAGGTATCCGGGACATCCCTGCTGCGAAGAGCCCCATGCCTGACAGTCAGAACGGCCCGTCCCGGCTTCATCGCTTCACCATCTGCTTGCTGGCAGCGATGGCCCTGGTTTTCGGCCATGCGGCTCCTGTCCTCGCCCTGTCGCGGGTCAAGGATCTCGCCAGCGTCGAGGGCGTGCGCCAAAACCAGCTCGTTGGTTACGGCATCGTCGTCGGCCTCAATGGCACCGGCGATACCCTGAACAACATCCCGTTCACCAAGCAATCGTTGCAGGCGATGTTGGAACGGCTCGGGGTCAACACCCGCGGGGCGACCATGCGCACTCAGAATCTGGCGGCCGTAATGGTCACGGCGAGCCTGCCGCCTTTCGCGACCCAGGGGAATCGCATCGACATCACAGTCTCCTCCCTCGGCGACGCAAAGTCTCTCCAGGGCGGTACCCTGCTGGTCACGCCTCTGCTCGGCGCCGACGGCGAAGTCTACGCCCTGGCCCAGGGCTCGGTCGCCATCGCGGGCTTCTCCGCCGAAGGGGACGCCGCCAAGATCACGCGCGGCGTGCCGACCAACGGGCGCGTTCCGAACGGGGCCATGATCGAGCGCGAGATGGCGTTCAAGATGAACGACATGCGGTCGCTTCGTCTCTCCCTGCGCAACCCCGACTTCACGACCTCCAAGCGGATCGCAGCCGCGATCAACGACTTCATGGGGGCGGACACGGCCGAGCCGACCGATCCGGCCACGGTTACTCTGCAGATTCCGGCCCGCTACACCGGCAACATGATCCGGCTCGTGACCGAGGTCGAGCAACTCAAGGTCGAGCCGGACCAGACCGCGCGGGTCATCGTCGACGAGCGCTCCGGCATCATCGTCATGGGGCGTGACGTGCGCGTCTCCACCGTGGCGATCGCGCAGGGCAACCTGACCGTGACGATCACCGAACAGCCGCAGGTCAGCCAGCCCGCTCCCCTCTCCAACGGCGCCACGACGGTGGTGCCGCGCACCGGCGTCAAGGTCGATACCGGCGACGGCAACAAGCTCGCCGTCGTGAAGGAGGGCGTGACCCTGCGGGAACTCGTCGACGGCCTCAACGCCCTCGGTATCGGTCCTCGCGATCTCATCTCGATCCTTCAGGCGATCAAGGCGTCCGGCGCCCTGCAGGCCGACATCGAGGTGATGTGATGCCTGTTCTCTCCATCTCCTCAAACCGACCCGAGAGGTAATCCCATGCTGTTCGCGCCCCTCGCCGCCAGCGCCGCCCTTGGGGTCGGCAAGGCCATCGTCGGAGACATCGCCAAGACCGTCCAAAGTGCGGTCGGCTCGGGCACCGCCACGGCCGCCAAAACCGCCGCTGAGGCCAAGGCGAAGAAGGCTTCGACGGATTTCGAATCGATGTTTCTCGAGCAGTCCCTCGACCGCCTGTCGCAATCCGAAGGCACCGATGGCCCGCTCGGCGAGAACGGCACCGGCGGTGGCGTGTACCGTTCGATGCTGACCAAGGAATATGCCGGCCAGATCGTGAAGAGCGGCGGCGTCGGCATCGCCGATCAGGTGTTTCGTGAGATGATGAAGATGCAGGAGGGTGGCGGTGCAAAGGTCAGCTGAGACACAAACGCCTCGCATCGCAGACCGCGCCGGCGCTCAGGCGCTGGTCACCGGCGTGTTGGCGAGCCTCGAAGCGCTGGAAGCCGTGCTGGCCCGGGAAAGCGATCACATCCGGGTCGGTCGAATGCGTGAGGGACTTGCGGATATGGATCGCAAATCCGCCCTGGCGGCGGCCTACTTCCAGGGGCTCGAGGCGATCAAGGCCAATGCCATCGTGCTCGCCCGTTTCGCACCGGAGGACATCGAAACCCTGAAGGCGGCGCATCTTCGCTTTGCTCAGGCGCTGGAGACCAATCAGGCGGTCCTCGCCACGGCGCGGGGCGTCTCCGAAGGCCTGGTAAAGACCCTGGTGGACGAGATCGACCGGGCTCGAACCCCCACGGTCTACGGCCGCCCCTCGCAGGCGCCCTCCCCCTATGGACGCAGCGGCGGCGCCCGCAGCCAGCCCCTGGTCCTATCGCGCAGCCTCTGACGACGGACCAAGGAACGCGATCGACGGCCGGGTGGCGCGTCAGGGCCGCCCGTGGCCCATCCGCACGAAGGCGCGCACCGGCCCGAACTCGGATTCACTGCGGGTGTCGATCGAGAGCTGCCCCGCGGTGACGGGCGCAGTGCCGTGACTGCCGATATCCAGGGCGCCGACCGCCCGGCCGCTCAGGCGAATGCAGGTCGGCGAGCCCGGAACGCGCACGAAGCCGGGACCCTGCTTCGGGCAGGGCTGGCGGGTCTCCCGCTGCCGCAGGTCCGGATGCGGTTTCGGTCGCTCCCCCGGCTGCGCCGACGCGGCAAGGTCTCCGCCGAAAAGCGCGGCGAGGCCGATCGCCGATGCGGCACGCATCGCAGAGGTCATGCCGGGTCTCCCGTCCTTGAACCGAAATCCGGGATAAGCCATCCCACCTTCCCGGCCAAGTTCGGCGGCCGGAAGCTGCTGCTTCGACAGCCGGAAGCTGCTGCTTCGTCAGCCGAAAGCCGCTGCGCGAGCGCGTCAGCTGAGATAGTTCACGAGGTTCAGTTTCGAAAGCATCGAGGTGACCTGATAGCTCGCCTGAAGTTGCGTCTGGAGTTGCAGCAGCTGGGCGGTCACCTCCTGGGCCGAGATGTTTTCCACGCCGTCGAGCGAGCCCTCCAGGGTGGCGCGATTGGTCCGGTTGTCGGCCTTGGTGTTCGAGAGTGTGTTGGCGGCAAGCCCCATATCGCTCGCAATGCCGGGAACACCGCCCCCTTTGCGCGAGTCTGTGACCAGGAGGGCTCTGGCGCTGTCGGCGAGTGCGCTGAAGCGCTGTGCGTCCGGCGTCCCGCTGACGGCGGTCGTTCCCGGATCAGCCGCGATGATCGCAAGACCCGAGAGCACGGCACGGATCGGCGCTTCGTTGGCCTGGGTGCCGATGTTCAGGATTCGATTGGCGCCGATCTGAGCGGTGGCCGTGGCGCGCGGATCGGGAGACGTATCGTCGCCCTTATACCAGATCACCGTCTTGGTGCTCGCCTGCTCGGTGTAACCTGTGGCCTGACCGTTGGCGAACGTGATGCGCCGTGGAGCGAAGCCCGGCGATTGCGATCCGGCAAAAAAATCCTGCGCCGCCCGCGATGCCGAACTGGCCGCGAGACTGGTCGAGGCAGACCCCTTCAGGGCATTGGTCACGGCGTTCGACAGGCTCTTGGCGATGGTCTCCCGGTCGCCCTCGAGGGAGAACTCCGTCGTGGAGGCGGCATCGGCGGTGGCCCTGGCGGTGAGGGTCAAGGTCTGGGTCGTGCCGTCGCGCAGGCCGACGCTGACGGTCACGGTGTCGCCCGCAAGGGGCGTCCCTATCAGGCCCAGGGTCAGAGACGCGGGCGTGCCCCCGCTATAGGTCGAGGTGATTCCGACCCGATCCGGCCCCTGGATTCCAGCGACGGTGGCTTTGCCAAAATTCTTCTCGCGATCCGCTCCGAACCGCTGGTTCAATACGGCCTCGGCAACATCCGGACGCAGCGCTGTCGGATCATCGTCGGTGGCTGCAGCCTTGATTGCATAATCAACGAAGGTCTGGGTGCCGTCGGGTTGATCCAGGGTCACCCGAATGCGGTCCCCCTCTTGCGGAGCCGCCGCGAACTTGAAACTGACGTTGGACGGTGCGCCGCCACCGGTCGCACTCGGCTCGATCGCGGCCGGGTTGGAACTCGTTGCGCCGAGCAGTCGAAACCCGAAATTGGCGCGCATCTCCATGCCGGCCGCGCCGATGCCGTCTTCCGAGAGGCTGACGGTCGCGCCGTTCGCCGCGGTCGTGATCCGGCCGGAACCCGTTCCGAGATCGGCTGCCTTCTGTTCCGCGATCAGAGTCTTCAGTCCGTCAAGGTTCCGGGCGACATCTCCGTTCAGGATGGTATCGGCAGTGGCCACCGGCGGTGCATCGGTCGCGCGCCCGCCGAACAAGTATTGGCCGCCCATGTCGATGTTCAGGGCATCGATCGCGGCGTCCAGGCTGTTGCGGGCGATCTGCGGCGTGTTGTCGATGGTCGAGCCGTTGCTGGCGGCGAGCGAACGCTGAAGATTGGTACCGAGATTGTTGATCTGGGTGATGCTCAGGTTGGCCAGGGTAACGCGCGTGGTCGCGCCCGTGATGGCTGCATCGTACCCATCAAGGGCGCTCAGGGCCGCATGCGCGCTGAGGCTGGTGGTGCGACCCGTCCCAAGGCCACCATACGTCGTGGCTGTCTTGCCGCTGGCGAGCTGGTTGGTCAGCGTATCGAGGCGACCCTTCAGGCCGACAAGATTGGCCGTGTTGCGGTCGCCGAGATAGGTGCTGGCGTTGAACGGAGCGATGCTCATCGGTTCCTCGGGAGAATGCGTGACCTCGGTCGGGCTTTGCGTTGGGAAGGCCTGAACACCGCGGACTCGTCCTAGATCCGCAGCAGGGTGTCGAGAAGGTCGCGGGCGGCCGTGAGCACGCGCGCGTTGGCACTGTAGGCAGTCTGGAGCTGCACGAGCTTCGACATCTCCTCGTCGATGCTCACCCCCGACACCGATGCGACCCGGGCCTGCGCCGTCGCCAGCGCGATTCCCTGGCCCTCGTCGAGGCTCTGCGCGGAAGCGGCGCCGGCGCCCTGCGTGTCGATGATGCGCTGGGCGAAATCCTGGACGCTGGATGTGTAGGGCGCGTCGACGCCCCCGATGCCGCTCGCCGCCGCGAAGGTCCGGCTCGAGCCGATGAGCGCTCCGTAGAGGTATTGCGGGCGCGTCGCGTCTGACGCCAGGGTGTTGGACGCCGTGTTGACGAGTTGGGCGGTGTTGGTGGCCACGGCCTGGTTGGCGGTGATCCGCTGGGCAAAGCCGGTCAGTTGCGATCCGCCCTCGAAGGAGCCGGTATAGAGCGTCCCCTTGCCTCTGCTGTCGAGGAAGAGCGGGATCTGTGGCTTGCCGGTCTGGAAGTCCGTTGGATTCGCGGCCTGAGTTACGCTGGCGCTGATGCCGAGAAGCGTCGGAGCACCGGCGGCCGGGTTGCTGGCGATGCGCAAGCTGCCGGCGGCGGCGCCCGGCTGGTTACTGACATTGAATTCGGAGCCGAGGGCAGCCTGCAGGGCGGCGCGAAGATCCGTTGTCGGATTGGTCAGCCTGATCATGCTGATCTTGGCGTTCGGATCGCTGAGATCCGCGCGATTGACGCTCGGTGGGGTCGCCGAGCTGTAGGGGATCAGCACACGATTATACGAGACGCCCATCGCGTCCTTGAGGCTGACCGTGATCGCATTTCCCGAGCTGAGGCCGGCGAGATCGATGTCCAGCGCATTCGCCGTTCCATCCAAGGGCACGGTGCCGACGGCGGCTCGGTCGGACATGGAGCGGGACAGCCCGGCGGCGAGTTCATCGAGCTGCCGCTGGGCTTGGGGCAGAATCGAGTCGCGCAACTCGATGGCTGCCGCGAGTGAGCCCGAGCGAATGGCCTGCGAGGCGATGAGGTCGACGCGAGAGCCGCCGGGGGTCGTGGCGGTGATGGTGCCAACGCCTCGCGTCTCTGAATCCTGCGTATAGGCGGAATCCGGATCCAGGGCGCCTCGGCCGTCGAAGCTCAAGGTCGCCGCCGCGCCGCGATCGACCAGGGTCATTCCGGACGTGGTGATCACCGTCACCGTGCCGTCGCGCTGATCCACCGTCTGCACGTCGAGAAAGGCGGACAATCCGTTGATGGCCTGGTCGCGCTGGTCAAGCAGGCTGGCACGGGCGCCCTCGTCGGAGGCGCTGGTAATCTGCGTGTTGAGGGTCGCGATCGAGGACAGGTAATCGTTGGCCTTGGCCGTGTCGCTGCCGACCTGGCTTTCGGTGGCCGAGCGCAGATCCTGTACACCCTGCGCGATGGTGCCGATGGTGGAGGCGAGGTTCGCGGCCCTGGAAACCACGGTGGCACGGGCCGGTGCGGAGGTCGGATCGTTGGTCAACGATTGCAGGGACAGCGCGAAGTCGTTGACGACGCCATCGAGCGCGGTCGACGATCCCGGCATCCCGTAGAGCTGGTCGAGGGACGTGCGAACCGTCGAGAGGAAGCCCGTATAGGCGGACCCAGAGGTTTCCATCCGCAACTGTTTGAGGGACGCCGCATCGAAGGCGCGGCCGAGCGTTCCGATGGAGACGCCGGAATTGCCGATGCCCTGCGCCACGGACGTGAGGGTACGCTTGGAGTATCCAACGGTGCCGACGTTCGCGATGTTCTGCGAGACCACGCCAATGGCGGCCTGGGTCGCCTTCAGGCCGGCCGAGGCGGTGTTGATCGCATTAAAGCTCACGAGGCTTCTCCCTTGCCTGTCGGTTCACGTCCGGTCGCGGGTGTCCTCAGCGAATGATGTTGATCAGCGCGGATATCATGTCCTGCGCCGTCGAGATGACCTTCGTGTTGGCAGAGTACGCCTGTTGGGTTACGATCATCTTCGAGAATTCACTCGCAATGTCGGTGTTGGATTGCTCGACATTGCCGCCGATGATCGAGGTGGTACCGAGGCCGACCAGCGGCGTGCCGGAATCGAGAGTCTGCTGATAGGTGCCGTTTGACGTCGCCTTGAGGCCATCCGAATTGATGAACTGCACCACCTTGATGTTCGCCAGAGCGACCGTGTTGCCGTTGCTGTAAGAACCGGCGATCTTGCCGTCCTTGGTGATGCTGAGGTTGTTCAGGGTGCCCGATGTAGAGCCGTCCTGGGTCAGCGCATTCGTGGTGACGGTGCCGCCGGAGGAGGTGTAGCCAGTCAGGCCCCCGGTGCCGTAGGAAAGCTGAATGTTCCCTAGATTAACGCCATCCACCGTGAGGGCGGGGATCGTCACCGAACTGGCCGCGGGCGCAGTCAATTGGCCACTGCTGTTGAACTGGAAAGCCGTTCCGGCGTTCGTCCAGGTACTATTAGTGCTCAGGACCGTGCTCTGATTGGCGTAGAACAGGTTCCAGACATCATTCGTCCCCGCCGCCGCATTGCCGTTCTGAACCTTTGCCCAACGGGTCGTGAGGGTGACGGGGGCCCCCCCTGCAGTGTAGGCGGTGAGGACAGGACCCGAAATGCTGCCGTTGATGAAACTAGTCGCGTCGGCCGCCGACACGGTTGCGGTGCCGGTCCCGGACAGGATGGCGGGGTTGGCCCCCGAGGCCAGGGTGCCGAGAAGCTCGGTGCCGGGCTGACTCGCATTGGCCTTGGCGGTCGCGGGCGTCTTCGGCAGGTTGGCCGAATAAGTGATGGTGGAGGTCGGCTGTGCCGGTAGAATCGTGTTCGCGACCTGGATCGGACCCTCTGCGGTCGCCTGCCCGGTGACCGGATCGAGGCTGCTTCCCTTCAGGTAGGAGCCGGCCCCGTTGACGAGATAGCCGTCTTTATCCAGGGCAAAGTCCCCGCGCCTTGTATAGGTATCGCCGGTCACGAAGCTGGATTGACCGTTGGCGTCGCCGGATTTGGTCGTGACCGCGAAGAAGCCTTCGCCGTTGAGCGCCATGTTGGTTCCGATGTCGGTGGCGTTCAGGCCGCCCTGCACCGTGGTGGTCTGCCGCGAATTTGCGGAGACGGATCCGGCGACCTGCCGACTCGGGGACTGCTGTTCCGCGACGAGATCGACGAAGCTCGTATCGACCCGCTTGAAGCCGGTGGTCTGCGAGTTCGCGATATTCCCGGAAATGTTCTCCAGCGAGAAGGACTGAGCCTTCAGGCCGGAGACGGCCGTCTGCATCGCGGAGAAGACATCCATGACCGAAAACCTTGTGTGACGATCGCTTCGCCGGCGCAGAGCGGCACGGACCGGATCTCGTCCAGCAATCCACGTGCCAAGCGTAAGGTATTGTCAGTAATGGTTTTTCTGCAGGGATGACCCGGCAGGAACGGCCGGGAGACGGCCGGATCGGCAGCTTTTGCCGAGGCGCTTTGGTCGAAGGTTCTTGTTTACGCGACGTTATCGCCGAATCCGCTAGTGTCCCGGAATCGAAGGCGGTGGATCGCTATCATGAGAGCCAAACGGTCGACCCTCGTCCATCTGATCTACTTCTCGCGATTGAACCTCGCGGCGGATGCGCCCACGCGGACCCGGCAGATCGGCGAGATCACGCGGCAGGCGCAGAAGAAGAACGAATTCTCGGTGATCACCAGTTTCCTGATCATCGAGCAGAATTTCGCGGCCCAGATCATCGAAGGCGAGCGTACGTCGGTGAGCGATACCTTCGCGCGGATCAGCAGCGATTCCCGCCACCGCGATGTTCAGATCGTCGAATGGCGCGAGATCGTGAAACGGGAATTCGTGAACTCCTTCACCACTGGCATACGGGGTCCGACGAATGACGCGCTGTTTCAGAAGGCCGCCCTTCTCCCCATGTTCCAGCGCGGAACCCCGAAGAGCACCGCAATCCACGCCCTGGCGGCGACCCTGCAGGCTGAGTCAATGACGAAGCAGGGCATCGACCATCTGTTCGTCTAATGCCGACGCGGCTCAGTCCGACATCGGGGTCCTGTCCTCAAACCCGTGATATTCCATGAGCGATACGCCCGCGATCCTCATCGTCGACGATCAGGAGAAGTTGCTTAAGCTGATCATCCTCTTGATGAACCGGCTCGGCTTCCCGGATGTCGAGGGTGTGACCGACGCCGTCACGGCTCTGGAGCGAATGCGTGAGCGTCGCTACTCCCTCGTGATTTCCGACCTCGACATGGAGCCGATGGACGGGCTCTCGTTTCTGCGTGAGATCCGGGCCGACGACGCCCTGATGAACACCCCCTTCCTCCTCACCGAAGCGTCCTTCGATTTCGAGGACATCAACCTCGCGCACCAAGCCGGTGCGGACGCCTTCATCCTCAAGCCCTTCGACATGTCGGTGCTGAAGACCAAGCTCAAGCAGGTCATCAACCGCAAGCCGCGTCGGCGTGAAGCGCCGCTCGCCGCGGAATCGGCTCTGAACATCGATTTCCCGATGCTGGGTAAGTTCTGAATTCGGCCCCGACGGGTACGGATTGCGCCGTCTCCTCAGGCGGGCACCACCCGCCGATAGAGGTGCCATGTCGCGTGCCCGAGGATTGGCATGACCACCGCGAGCCCGACGAAGAGCGGCAGAGATCCGAGCACCAGAAGACCGACCACGATGAAGCCCCAGGCTGTCAGGATGCGGGGATTCCTGCGGAAAGCGGCCAGCGAGGTTTCGATCGCCGTCGCAAGATCGATGTTCCGATCGACGAGCATCGGCACCGAAACCACGCTGATCGCCAGCACGACGAGAGAGAAGGCGAATCCGGTGAGGTTCCCGACGATGATCAGCGCCCAACCGCGCGGCGTCAGGAAGACATCTCGGGCGAAGTCCAGCAGCGAGGCTGGCTCTGCATCGCCGTACAGCGCCCAGTAGAGTCCCTGGGCCGCCACCAGCCAACTCACGAAAATCGCAGTCAGCAACATGCCCATGCCGGCGAGCGCGCCGGCTGCCGGCCGTGTGAGATTGGCAAACGCCAGGGCCCACTCGGTGGACAGCCCCTGCTCACGTCGGCGGCTTAGTTCGTAGAGCCCGATGGCCGCGAAGGGTCCGATCAGGGCGAAGCCTGCGGCCAGGGGGAACACCAGCGGCAGGATCTCCAGCCCGAAGGCGACGGTCGCCAGGACGACCCCCACCAAGGGGTAAATCAACCCGATGAACAGTGCATGGGTGGGCATCGCCAGGAAATCATCGACGCCGCGTCGCAAAGCCATGGACAGATCATGGCCATCGATCGTGTTCACGGCTGGCCGCGCCATCGCATGGCCGAAATCGTCGACAGGAAGAGTCGTCATCGCTCAAGCCCTCTCGCAGGGGTGAAGCTCACGACGTCGAGGCCCAAGCCTTTCCGCGTCTGCTCGTGCGTGAAGGCGCCGAGAGCGAAGACCCGGAAGGGTATCCGATTTGTGAAAACCTGTCTCCACCCAGATCATGCAGGAGAAACAATTTCGCAGCACTTGTCATGGTCCGCGAAAGCTTGACCTTAGGCTGCCCGCTTCTGATAATCCTTGATGTCGCTGAAGCGAATGTCCGGCGCGCGCTCCTCCTCGTAGCGCAGGGAGAAGGCCGTGGTCGCCATGAAGACCGGAGCGCCGTCGAGATCGCTCGCCATGGCGGACCCGTGGCTGCCGATGAACTTGTCGAGCGTTGGCTCTGTCTCGGCGGTGATCCAGCGGCAGATCGAGAAGCGTGTCGGTTCGTAGTCGATCGGCAGGCCGTACTCGGCCTGGAGCCGCTCCTTCAGCACGTCGAGCTGCAGGGCGCCGACGACCCCGACGATGGCCTGGGAGCCGTCATGCGGTCGGAAGACCTGAACGACGCCCTCCTCGCCCATCTGCTGGAGAGCTTCCTTCAGCTTCTTGGCCTTCATGGCATCGGTCAGCTTGATCCGGCGCAGGATCTCCGGCGCGAAGCTCGGCACGCCGCGGAACACGATCTCCTCGCCTTCCGTCAGGGTATCGCCGATTCGCAGCGTTCCGTGGTTGGGGATGCCGACGACATCGCCCGCGAAGGCCTCGTCGGCGATGGCCCGGTCCTGGGCGAAGAAGAATTGCGGGGCGGAGAGCGACATCGGCTTGCCGGTGCGCACCAGCTTCGCCTTCATGCCCCGGTTCAGGCGGCCCGAGCACACGCGCATGAAGGCGATCCGGTCGCGATGGTTCGGATCCATGTTCGCCTGGATCTTGAAGACGAAGCCGGTCATCTTCGGTTCGGTCGGCTCCACGAGGCGCTTGTCGGCATCCTGCCCGCGTGGCGGCGGCGCGAAGCGAGCAAGCCCGTCGATGAGATCGCGTACGCCGAAGTTCCGAAGGGCCGAGCCGAAGAACACCGGCGTCAGATGGCCCTCGCGGAACGCCGCCAGATCGAATCGCTTCAGTCCGGTTTCGGCAAGCTCCGCCTCTTCGCGCCAGGTCGCGGCCTCGCCGTTCTCCGTCAACAGCTGGTCGAACAGCGGATCGTCAACGCCCGTCACCGCCACGGTGCCGGCGTCGTCGGCCGCGTCCAGGCGGCGGACCCGACCGTTGCCCAGGTCGTAGGTGCCGGCGAAGCTGCGTCCGCGGCCGATCGGCCAGGTCACCGGTGCCACGTCGAGCGCCAGCACCTTCTCGATCTCGTCAAGAAGCTCGAACGGGTCCCGCGCTTCCCGGTCGAGCTTGTTGATGAAGGTGACGATCGGGATATCGCGCAGCCGGCAGACCTCGAACAGTTTGCGCGTGCGCGCCTCGATGCCCTTCGCGGCGTCGATGACCATCACGGCGGAGTCGACCGCCGTCAGGGTGCGATAGGTGTCCTCCGAGAAGTCTTCGTGGCCTGGAGTGTCGAGGAGATTGAAGACGCAGTCGCCGTACTCGAAGGTCATCACCGAGGTGACCACGGAGATGCCGCGCTCCTTCTCGATGCCCATCCAGTCCGAGCGGGTCGACACGCGGTTGCGCTTCGCCTTGACCTCGCCGGCGAGCTGGATCGCGCCGCCGAACAGCAGCAGCTTTTCGGTGAGCGTGGTCTTGCCGGCATCCGGGTGCGAGATGATCGCGAAGGTGCGGCGCCGGGCCACCGGATCGGCCTTCGTCTCCGGAGCTTTGGTCTCGGTCTGCATCAGCATGGCGGGCAATAATTTCCGGGTCCGCGCGCGGCGTCGCTGCGTTCGCGACGTCTAAGCGAAGAAGGGCTGTTCTGTAGGCGTTTCGAGCGCGATGCGCAAAACTCAGCCGCGCCCGAGATAGGGCATGTTGGTGGCGACCACGGTAAGGAACGGGACGTTGGCGGAAAGCGGAAGCCCGGCCATGTATACCACCGCGTCGGCCACGTGCCGGGCATCCATGACCGGCTCCGCGCGAATGCTTCCATCCGCCTGCCGTGCACCGAGGGCGATGCCAGCCGTCATCTCCGTCTCGGCATTGCCGATATCGATCTGCCCGCAGGCGATGTCGTACGGGCGCCCGTCCAGGGCGGTCGCCTTGGTCAGGCCGGTGATCGCGTGCTTGGTGGCCGCATAGGGCGCCGAATGGGGGCGCGGCACCTGTGCGGCGATCGAGCCATTGTTGATGATGCGCCCGCCCCGTGGTGCCTGCGCCTTCATCATCCGGAACGCCGCCTGCGTGCACAGGAAGGCTCCGGTGAGGTTCACGTCCACCGACCGCCGCCAATCGTCGAGGGTGACCGCGTCGATGGCCGCCCCCGGGGTGAACACGCCCGCGTTGTTGAACAGCAGGTCGAGGCGACCGAACCGTGCGGACACCCGCGCAAACAGCTGCGCCACGGAAGCCGCATCAGCCACATCGGTCTCAACAGCTTTGGCGGAGACCCCGCACGTCTCAGCCAAGCCGGCAACCTCCTCCAAGGGGGCGCGGCGGCGGCCGGCCAAGACCAAATGAAACCCGGCTTCCGCGAGGCCCAGGGCTACCACCCGTCCGATTCCTGAGCCGGCTCCCGTCACGATCGCGATCCGCCCGCCCATGCTCCGACCCTCCGCTAAGCGACGAACGACCATAAAGCGCCTTCCCTCCCTGTTGCCAGCACCCGGCACTGCGTCTAGACACACCTCCGCCGAGCGCGATGGGGCGTCGCCAAGTGGTAAGGCAGCGGTTTTTGGTACCGCCATTCCCAGGTTCGAATCCTGGCGCCCCAGCCAATGTTTCAGGAAGCGGCTCTGGTCCTCGTCCGAAGCTTGGCCTGCTGGCCCAAGCTCCGGTTGACGGGGCGATCGGCGGCACTGTTCGGATCGGCTCGTTCCCGGCCGCGTCTCGCTGATCGACGAGGAAGACGCGCTTTGGCGCACTTCGGCGCGGGAAGTATCTTGGTTGCGGACGATCTTGTCCACGAACGATCTTGGCCGCGCCGGAGCGGAACATCGCGTCTTGCTGGCCATGGTCACTCTGAGGCTCGAGCTTCATCCCGCGCACGCGTTCCGGCACTCCATGCGCACAGGAGGCTGGCCGCTTCGGTACCGCGGTCCACGATGTCACCGGCATCGAGCGGCTGAACTTCAGCGACGGTACGATCAACAAATCCTCAGGCCCTCCCCTCGTGGATGACCTGTTCTGCTTCGCCATGAACCGCGATGTCTGATAGGCGCAGGTGGATCCGGGTCAGCATTACGCCGAGTTCGGCTGGCGCGAAGGGCGCGATCCCAACCCGCTGTATTCGACCTCCGGCTATCTCACCGCGAATCCGGACGTGGCCGCCGCTGGTACCAATACCCTCGCTCACTACGATCGGTTCGGCTGGAAGGAGGGGCGCAATCCCTCGGCTCTCTTCAACACGAAGGCCTATCTTGCCGCGAACCCGGATGTGGCGGCAGCGGGAGTCGATCCGCTCGCACAGTATCTCCAATTTGGCATCGCCGAGCATCGCGACCTCGCTTGACGAAGACCGCGGCCGATACTTGTGTGCCAAGGCGTTCCGATCGCGTTCCGCGACCGACTCTGGGAGACACAGGAAGCCTGACAGGCAACCGCCTGCACGGGCTGCCCAGTTGCAATCGCTCCCCAAGAAGCTGTTTGGGACAGGCGCGGGGTGAATCGTCACCGGTGATTGAGCAGGTCGCGACGATTGATGCCCAGGGCTTTGATGCGGGAGGCGAGCGTTGTCGGGCGCAGACCGAGCATCTCGGCGGCGCCTCCCTGTCCGAAGATCTTGCCACCGGTGAGCACCAGGGCCGCCTCGATCTCGGCCCGGTCACGAGCGCGCCGTTCGGTCTCCGTTGGGACGGCAAGCGCGGGCTCGGCCGGAGCCAGCTCACGATGGCGGGGGGGCGCGTCGATCTCCGGCAGGTCCAGATGCAGGCGTCCGCGGACGGCGAGGATCGCGCCGCGCTCGATGACGTTCTCCAGTTCGCGCACGTTGCCCGGCCAGGCGTAGCGGCTGAGCCGGCGCGCGTCGCCTTCCGTCAGGCGCGGTTCCGCGATGTTGAGGCGTCGGGATGCGCCCTTCAGAAAGTGCTGTGCAATCAGGGGAATGTCCTCCGGTCGTTCGCGTAAGGGGCTCGCCGCAATCGGAAAGACGTTGAGGCGAAAATACAGATCTTCACGAAACCGTCCCCGGCGTACCTCGTCCCGCAAGTCTCGATTGGTGGCGGCGATCAGCCGGACATCGACGGCCCGGGTCCGCTCCTCGCCGATCCGCTCGAACGAGCGCTCTTGCAGGACCCGGAGAAGCTTTCCCTGAAGATCGATGGGGATTTCGCCGACCTCATCAAGGAAGAGCGTGCCGCCATCCGCCAATTCAAAACGGCCAACCCGGTCGCGGACAGCACCCGTGAAGGCACCTCGGGCATGGCCAAAGAATTCGCTCTCGAACAATTCGCGCGGCACGGCGGCGCAATTGACCCGAATCAGGGGGCGGTCGGAGCGACGGCTGGCTTCGTGGATCGCCCGGGCGATCAGTTCTTTGCCGGTGCCGGATTCGCCGGTGACCAAGACGGTTGCGTCGGTGCCGGCCACCACATCGATCTGGCGCAGAGTCGCCTCGATGGCCGGAGATCGCCCGATGATGCCCTGGTGATGGCTTTCGAGCCGGATTTCTTCCTTCAGGTAGGCGTTTTCGAGCTCCAGGCGCTCACGCAGGGAATCGACTTCGGCGAGGGCCTGGCGCAGGCGCTCGTCGGCTTCGCGGCGGGGGCCTATGTCGCGGAAGACGATCACCGCGCCGAGAAGGCGGCCCCGATCGCGGATCGGTGTCGATGTGTATTCCACGGGGAACGCGCGTCCGTCACGGCGCCAGAACACCTCCGTGTCGACCTGGTGCACGGCGCCGTCGCGAAACGCCGCGTAGATCGGGCAATCATGGTGGTGATAATGCGCGCCGTTCGGGTGGGTGTGATGCACCGTGGCATGCATGTCCCGCCCGACGAGGTCGGCGGCGGACCAGCCCAGCATCCGCTCGGCGGCCGGATTGACGAAGGTGGTCACCCCGTCCGCGTTGACGCCGTAGATGCCCTCCCCGGCTGCCCGCAGGATGAGCTGGTTCTCGCGCTCGAGATCGCGGAAGATCCGCTCCATCCGCTGCCATTCGGATAGGCCGGCCCGCATGTGGGCATCCGCCTGGGCGTCCACCTGACGCCGGCGGCGGGCATCGAGATCGGCCAGGGTCACCAGCATCAGCGGCGCGTGGCTGAGAAGAAGCGAACCCGCATATTCGAGCCGCAGGGTTTTGCCCTCGCCGTGGCGCGGAGTCAGCGCGTGGGTCCACCACCGGCCCTTTGCCTGGACCGCCTGGGTGAAGACGATCAGCGTCGGCAGCTGGCCGGGATGAAGGACGCTCGCCGGCATCCCCCGCAGCACGGCAGAATCATAGCCCAGCAGATCGGCGGCCGCCGGGTTGGCCTCGACGACCCGATCCTGATCCGGGTCGAGCACCAGCATCGGCTCACGGCTTTCGCGGAAGGCGAGGCCGAGATCGAGCGGTGCCGGAACGGAAAGCATGAAGCCTTATCTCACGACGAGATTTCGTTGTAAAACCACGAGATCTCGTAAAACACGAAATCTCGTATCAAGATCGGATCGACCTAAGCCTATGTGAAAGTTCAGAGAAAGTTCTTTTCTGATCCTGGCACGGGGGTTGCGGAGTAGGGTGTACTTCTCAGCGGCGAGGCAGCTATGGCCCTGTTCGACAATCCTTTCGACGCCTCCCGGCGGCTTGGCCGGGGCGGCTGCTCATGTGGTGCGCACCGCTCGCAAGGTGAACACGATGCGGCCCAGCCGGTGGGCGACGCGGCCATTCAGCGTGTCGTCGACGGGACGGTGATGCGGGCGCTGTTTCCGCACGACGCCGAGCGGCGGGCGTTCCTGCGCAGCGTTGGGGCGGCGACCGCCCTGGCGGCTGTCAGCCAGTTCCTGCCGACCCGCCTGATCGCCGAGGCCTTCGCCGAGGGCGCCAAGCCCGAGAAGACGGACCTGAAAATCGGCTTCATCCCGATCACCTGCGCGACGCCGATCATCATGGCGAAGCCCATGGGCTTCTACGAGAAGCAGGGTCTCAACGTCGATGTGGTGAAGACCGCCGGCTGGGCGGTGATCCGCGACAAGACCCTGAACCGCGAATACGACGCCGCTCACATGCTGGCGCCGATGCCGATCGCGATCTCGCTGGGCGTCGGTTCGAATCCGCAGCCCTACACCATGCCGGCGGTGGAGAACGTCAATGGACAGGCCATCACGCTTGCCATGAAGCACAAGGACCGGCGCGACCCGAAGGACTGGAAGGGCTTTAAGCTCGCGGTGCCGTTCGACTACTCGATGCACAACTACCTGCTGCGCTACTACCTCGCGGAAGCCGGCATCGACCCCGACACCGACGTGCAGATCCGCGCCGTACCGCCGCCCGACATGGTCGCGAACCTGCGCGCCGACAACATCGACGGCTTCCTGGCTCCGGACCCGGTCAACCAGCGCGCGGTCTATGACGGCGTCGGCTTCATCCACATCCTGTCGAAGGACATCTGGGATCGGCATCCGTGCTGCGCCTTCGCGGCCTCGCAGGATTTCATCACCCAGACGCCGAACACCTACGCGGCCCTGCTGCGGGCCATCATCGAGGCCACGACCTACGCCTCGAAGCCCGAGAACCGGAAGGAGATCGCCGCCCAGATCGCGCCGGCCAACTACCTGAACCAGCCGGTCACGGTGGTGGAACAGGTCCTCACCGGCACCTTCGCGGACGGCCTCGGCGCCGTGCGCAAGGTGCCCGATCGCGTCGATTTCGATGCCTTCCCGTGGCAGTCCTTCGCGGTCTGGATCATGACCCAGATGCAGCGCTGGGGGCAGATCAAAGGCGAGGTCGATTACCAGGCCGTGGCCGCCAAGGTCTATCTGGCCACCGATGCCGCGAGGCTGATGAAGCAGAACGGCCTGACACCGCCGGAGACCACCACCAAGAGCTTCGTGGTCATGGGCAAGACCTTCGATCCGGCCAAGCCGAAGGAATATCTCGAATCCTTCAAGATTCGGCGGGCGGGCTGAGTCATGGCCCCAAGCCTCTCCGTTCGCGCCGGCCTCGTCTCGCTCGCCCTGCTGCTGGCCTTCCTGCTGACCTGGCAGATCGCGGTCAGCGGCACGGGCAAGACCGAGGCGATGGACCCGGAATACGCCGCCCTGATGGGCGCCAGCGCCACGACCGGCAAATCGGCCATGCCGGGGCCGCTCGATGTCGGGGCGACGATGTGGAAGCACCTGCGGGACCCGTTCTACGACCGGGGGCCGAACGACAAAGGGCTCGGCATCCAGCTCGCCTATTCCATCGGCCGGGTGGCGCTCGGATACGGCCTCGCGGTGATCGTGGCGATCCCGATCGGCTTCCTCATCGGCATGTCGCCCCTGATGGGGCGGGCGCTCGATCCCTTCATCCAACTCCTGAAGCCCGTCTCGCCCTTGGCGTGGATGCCGCTCGCCCTCTACACGATCAAGGATTCCGGGCTCTCGGCTATCTTCGTGATCTTCATCTGCTCGCTCTGGCCGATGCTGATCAACACCGCCTTCGGGGTGGCCGGCACGCGCAAGGAATGGCTCAACGTCGCCCGCACCCTGGAGGTCGGGCCGTTCCGCCGGGCCGTCACCGTGATCCTGCCGGCGGCGGCGCCCACCATCCTCACGGGCATGCGCATCTCCATCGGCATCGCTTGGCTCGTCATCGTGGCGGCCGAGATGCTCGTGGGCGGCACCGGCATCGGCTACTTCGTCTGGAACGAGTGGAACAACCTCTCGATCACCAACGTGATCACCTCGATCCTGGTCATCGGCCTCGTCGGCATGATCCTCGACCAGGTGCTGGCGCGGGCGCAACGCCTCGTCACCTTCCCGGAGTGAGCGCCATGGCCACGCTCCTTCGCTTCCGCACTGCACCCAGCCCCGGAGACGCCCGCGTGTCCTCGCAGACCTCGCCGTCTCCCTCGTCAGGGTCCGAAAAGTTCATCTCGATCGAGGGCATCGCCCGGCGCTATCCCGCGCCGGGAGGCAAGAGCACCACGGTGTTCGAGAACCTGTGGCTGCCGATGCGGCGGGGCGAGTTCGTCTGCATGATCGGCCATTCCGGCTGCGGCAAGACCACGGTGCTCAACATCCTGGCCGGGCTGGAAGCGCCGAGCGAGGGCGTCGTCATCGCCGACGGGCAGGCCATCGAGGGCACCAGCCTCGATCGGGCGGTGATCTTCCAGGGCCACGCACTTCTGCCCTGGCGCACGGTTCTGGGCAACGTCGCCTACGCGGTGTCGTCGCGCTGGCGCAAGGCCACCCGCGCCGAGGTGCGAGCCCGTGCGGAAACCGCCATCGCGACGGTGGGTCTCGCCGGGTCCGAGCACAAGCGCCCGTCCGAATTGTCGGGGGGCATGAAGCAGCGCGTCGGGATCGCCCGGGCGCTCGCCATCGCGCCCAAGATCCTGCTCATGGACGAGCCGTTCTCGGCACTGGATGCGCTCACCCGGGGCACGCTTCAGGACGAGGTCCGCCGCATCTGCACCGAGACCGGCCAGACCGTCTTCATGATCACCCACGACGTCGACGAGGCGATCTATCTCGCCGACCGCATCGTGCTGATGACCAACGGACCCCAGGCCAAGGTGGCGGAGATCGTCGAGAACCCGCTGCCGAAGGTGCGCGACCGGGCCAACCTGCACCACGCGCCGGGCTATTACGCCCTGCGCAATCACCTGATGGACTTCCTGGTCACCCGCTCGAAGACCCTGCGGGATGCGATGCCGGCCGGCTACGACCCGCGCCATCCGCCGGTGATCCGCCCCGCGCTCACCGAGGCCGATGCCGCCGCCCTGTCGGCGGATGCGGCCCCGGCCCTGCGGGCCTGACTTCCCTCTTTCCAAACCGCCACGGAGACGATCCATGAAGCGCGAAGACCTGACCGAGAAGCTCCTCGACATCAAGCGCGAGAAGGGCTGGACCTGGAAGCACATCCAGGACGAGATCGGCGGCATCTCGCCGATCCTGATCACCGCCGCCTGCATGGGCCAGATGAAACTGCCCAAGGCCCAGGCCGCCAAGGCCGCCGCCCTGTTCGGCCTGTCCCAGGCCGAGGAGCGCATGTTGAACGAGGCGCCCTATCGCGGCTCGATTGCCCAGATGCCGCCGACCGATCCGCTGATCTACCGCTTCTACGAACTGGTGATGGTCTACGGCACGACCTGGAAAGAACTGATCCAGGAGGAGTTCGGCGACGGCATCATGTCGGCCATCGACTTCAACATGACCATGGAACGCGAGCCCAACAACAAGGGCGACCGGGTCAAGATGAACCTCTCGGGCAAGTTCCTGCCCTACAAATACTATGGCAACGACGAAGGCGTGCCGGATTACGGCTTCAAGGAAGGCTGAGTCCCGCCTGCGCTCGCCCTTCGGGAAACGTCGGAGGAATGGGCGCCTGCACGCTGACGATTGCGATCCCTCCCGCCCATCCCCGCCCGGACTCAGGCAGCACGCCGTCATCCCGGGGCGACGAAGGCGAGCCCCGGACCCGAAGGGGCGCGCCCGCGGCGTGCAATCCAGAATCGCCGACAGTGGATAGCCATGCACCCCGTCATCCCGGACACCGCTGCGCGGCTCCGGGATGACGGGGTGCTGCCGGGAACCTGGGAGGAAGGTCTTCGGCCGGAACGGACATCACCGCCGCGATCAGGCCGTCCGGTCTCACTCCATCGTGGGCGCCAGCTTCTGCACGCTCTCCACGTCCTCGCCGAGCCAAGCCGCGTTCTTGGCCGTGCCGTCGAAGGTCGCGCTGGTCTTGAACAGCTCGTACTTGCCCTGAAGCGCATAGGGCTTGCTGCGTGCCAGGAGTTCGGCAACCGTCGCCCGGTCCATCGGCTTGAAGGTTTTGACCGCCTCGAACGCCTGGTCGAGGTCGCGCTGGTTCTCGATCCCGGTGATGACCACGGTGGTGGGCAGGTTGAGGCAGAAGTGCAGGTATTCGAGCGGCTTGATCGGCGCGTCGCTCTTCAGGATGACCCCGTCGCCGAAGGTCTTCATCCCGAGCGCCGCGATGCCGGCTTGCACGAGATAGGGCAGCACGAGGTGCCCGAACGAGCGGAAATGGGCGTCCATCACATTGAGGGGCATCTGCACGGAATCGAAGTGGAAGCCGCGCTCCTCGGCGACTTCGAGCATCTGCAGGTGGATGCGCGGGTCCTTGTGGCCGGTGAAGCCGATGTAGCGCAGCTTGCCGGCCTTCTTCGCCTCGACGAAGGCTTCCATGGCGCCGCCCTCGGCGAAGACCCGGTCGGGATCGTCGTAGCGCAGGATCTCGTGATGCTGGACGAGATCGATGCGGTCGGTGCGCAGGCGCTTGAGGGATTCGTCGATCTGGCGCATCGCTTCCTGCTTGGTGCGCCCGTCCATCTTGGACATCAGGAACACCTTGTCGCGGTACCCGCCCTGCGCCAGGGCGACGCCCATGCGCAGTTCCGAGCGGCCGCCGTTGTAGTCCCAGCAATTGTCCATGAAGGTGATGCCGCGATCGATGCCGGCATGGATCAGGCGGGTGGCCTCGTCGTCCGAGACCGCGTTCTTGCCGAGGTGGAAGCCACCCATGCCGATCGCCGAGATCTTCTCGGCGTGGCGCCCGAAGGAGCGGTACAGCATCTCGCCGCGGCGCTCGCCCGGATCGGTGATCAGGGGCAGGTCGGCCGGGTCCTTCGGCCGGGTGTTCGGCAGGCCGGGCGCGGTCACGGCCGCACCGGCGCTGCTGGTGGCGGCGAGGCCGGCGCCGGCAGCGGCGCCCTGTAGGAAACTGCGGCGTTCCATGTTTGCTCTCCGGATCGGGGGATGGCGATAGGGCGGGCGTGAGATGTCATGTCAGGCCTCCGCCGCTTCGGTGGACGATGCGTCGGCCAGCGCGCGGGCCGCCTGGAGCAGACGCAGGGCGGCGCAGGCGGCGCCGTAACCGTTGTCGATATTGACCACCGTGATGCCGGGCGCGCAGCTCGCCAGGATCGCATCGAGAGCCGTGCGCCCGCCCTCGGCGACGCCGTAGCCAACGGAGGTCGGAACCGCGATCAGCGCACTGGCGACGAGGCCGCCGACGACGCTCGGCAGGGCGGCATCCATGCCGGCGGCGACGATCAGGATCGGGTGGGCCCGGATCTCGTCCAGCCTGCGCGTCAGGCGCCACAGGCCAGCCACCCCCACATCGGCGAACAGGGTGGTCGCCTCGCCCTGGTACGCCAGGGTGCGCTCGGCCTCGCGCGCCACCGGAATGTCCGAGGTTCCGGCCGCCACGATGCCGATCCGCGCCGGCCCGGAGAGCGCCCGCTTCCGGCCGAAGATGGCCGTGCGCGAAACGGCGCAGTAGTCGATCCGGGTCCGGTGCTCCTCCGCCAGGGCCGCATGCTTGTCGGCGTCGAGCCGGGTCAGCAGCAGCGAAGCGCCGCGCGCGCCGGCCGCCGCCAGGACGGCGTCGATCTGGGCCGGCGACTTGCCGGCGGCGTAGATCGCTTCCTCCAACCCGATCCGCTCCGGCCGGGCGAAATCGAGGACGAATTCGTCCGAGATACTGTCGGTGGCGCTCATGGCGTGGCTCCCGTCAGGAAGGCGCTGCCGGTGCGATAGGCGGTGAAGCGGACCGGCGCCTGGGGCAGGCTCGTGGGAGCCTCGGCCTGGATGCGCTCGGCCAGCAGAGTCTGGTGCGGCGTGTCGAGGGCCGCGAGGCTGTCGGGATCGAGTTCGACCACGATGCCGGCGGCGCGGACCCGGCAGCGCACGGCGCGCCGGGCGCCCAATCCGGCCCCGAGCGTGCGCGATACCAGATTCTCGACGGCGTGGATGAAGGCGAGGGTCTCGGGTTCGATGCGGATGCCGGTCTCGACCCGGCTCGACAGGCAGGGCGCGGACGGAAGATCCGCCACGGAGCCGAGGCCGAGGTTCCGGGCCAGGGCCCGCACCGCCGCCTTGTCGAGTCCGGCTTCCACATAGGGATGGCGCACGCCGTGCTCGCGAGCGGCGTCGAGGCCGGGGCGGTACTCGCCGAGATCGTCGAGATTGGCGCCCGACACCATGGTCCGGTCGGTGACTTGGCGGATGGTGCCGTACAGGTTGGTCTTGCAGAAGAAGCAGCGGTTGACCGGGTTGGCCCGGTACTGCGGGTCGGCGAATTCGCCGGCCTCGACCACGCGCAGGGACCAGCCCAGGCGCTCCGCCTCCGACCGCACCCGCCGGGTCGCCTCGGACGGGACGGCCGGCGAGGCGGCATGCACCATCAGCGCCCGGTCCCGGCCGAGGCGGCGATGAGCCGAGGCCGCCAGGGTCAGGCTGTCGACGCCGCCGCTGACCGCGACCGCCAGGGGGCCGATCTCCGCCAGGACGCGGTGCAGGCGGTCTTGCTCCATGCTCATGCGTCGCCTCCCGCTTCCGCATCGTCGCGCAGGGCAGCCTCCTCCGCGGCCCGTCGCAGGCCGGCCCGGACCGAATGGCTCTCATGCGCCACGGCATCATCGGCCTCGGCCTTGGCGGTGCGCCCGCCCGGGCGATCGACGATCTTAACCCGCACCGGCCTCTCGGCGACCGTTACGGTGCGCATCCGGCGCGGCAGGGCGGCGCCCGAGACGACCCGGTGGCGCAGCCCGATCGTGGTCGTCTCCCGGAAGCAGGCCTCGATCGCCCCGTCGAGGGCGCTGGCGCGCGCGAGCGCCCGGATATGGGTCATCATCCGTCCCTTCTTGCCGAAGACCGGCATCTGGACGACGTCGAAGATGTCGGGGTGATCGCGCAGCCGGTCGAGCCCCATGGCGAGGTCTTCCGCCGACTGGTCGTCGACCTCAAACTCGATCACCCCGAGGTCGCGATGCGGGCTGCCGGCGGGTGTCGTGCGTGTCGCGTAGACCAGCACCCGCAGGCAGTTGCTGAGGCCGGGCAGAACCCTGGTGCCGAAGCCGATGCCGGACCCTTGAAGGGTCCGGGGCATGGCCGCCGGGGCCGGCGCGATGGCCCGCAGATAGGCCAGGATGGCCGCGCCTGTCGGCGTAACGCGCTCACCCGGCACACCGTCGTCGAGGGTCTCGAAACCTTCGAGCAGGAGGCTGGTGGCGGGGGCCGGAACGGGCAGCGGTCCGTGCTGGGTCCTGACCCGGCCCGAGCCAAGCGGCAAGGCGGAGACGCTCCAGGCCTCCGCGCCGAGGGCGCCGATCAGATGAGCGGCCGCCACGATGTCGGCGATGGAATCCCAGGCCCCGACCTCGTGGAAGGCCACGTCCTCGACCGCGATGCCATGAACTCGCGCCTCGGCCTCGGCCAGGCGGGCGAAGATGCCGATCGCATGTTCGCAGACCATCGGCTCCAGCGCGGAGTCCTGGAGCGCGGCGCGGATCTGCGACCAGTGCCGGTGGCCGTGCGTGGCGGGTTCGGTAGCATGCCAAGAATCGTGCTGGTGATCGTGCTGGTGATCGTGCTGGTGATCGTGCTGGTGGTCATGATCATGCGCCGGATGCCGATGGATCGGTCCGGGCGGCGGCACCGGTTCCGCTCCCTGGCGCGCGACGATGAAGCGGCGACCGGCCAGGATGCCGTCATTGTGGCGGACGAGTTCGCAGGTCACTGCCGGCAGAGCCGCCGCGATGCTGGCCATCACGCCGGCTTGATGGTCGGGAAAAGCATCGAGCAGGGCGGCGGCGAACATGTCGCCCGCGACCCCACCGAGGGCGTCGAGATGAATCTGCATACCGCGCGCTGGTGTCCGGCCCGTCATTGCAACAGGCGAACGCGAGATCGTTCGGAAAGGTCCGGCGCGATCTCGTCCGGTGCGGAGACGGAAGGCCGCAGCGGGCGCTGGGTCAGTCCGCCCGGATCGGGTGCGGTTCGGTGATCTTGGCGCCGAAGGTGCAGGTGTGGGGGAGCGCGCGCCCGGACTCGCCCTTGGCGGGAAGCGCCTCGCAGACGAGCAAATGCCGGAGCATCCGCGCCATCTGGTCGACCTGATAGGGTTTCTGCATCACCGGAACGGAGCCATAGGCCGGATCGATGCCGGCGGCGCCGTAGCCGGTCGCGAAGATGAAAGGGATGCAGCGGGCGAACAGCACGTCGGCCACCGGATAGCTGACGGTCTCGCCGAGATTCACGTCGAGGATGGCGAGATCGAACGCGGTCGCGCGCGCCATCGCGACGGCTTTTTCCAGGCGCATCGCCACCGCGACCTCGCAGCCGAGGTCGAGCAGCATGTCCTCGCCCAGCATGGCGATCAGGCTCTCATCCTCGACGAGCAGGACTCGCCGGCCTTCGAGATCGGTCATGCGGGAGGCGGTCATCGGGTTGCCCGCCCGGTCACCAGATCCTGTCCATGCCAGCCGAGCGCCGTCAGAGGAATGCGGATGTGGCAGGTCACGCCACCCGGCGGATAGGCGATCACCGCGCTGCCGTCGAATTCCATGGGCAGTTGCCGTTCGATCAGGCGGCTGCCGAACCCACGGCGCGTCGGTTCCACGACGGTGGGGCCGGCGGTCTCGGTCCAGGCGAGGTCGAGGCGCTCGCCGCCCGCGATGCGCTCCAGCGTCCAGTGGACGCCGACACGGCCCTCCGGCACCGAGAGGGCACCGTACTTGGCGGCATTGGTCATCAACTCGTGCAGCGCCATGGCGAGGGTCACGGCCACCTTGGGATGCAGGCGGGTGTCGGGGCCGACGAGATCGAACCGCGCCGTATCGACCTCGGCGAGCGCGTGCGGAGCCAGGGCGCTCTCGACGACGCTGCGCAGGCTCGCAGCTTCCCAGTTCTGGCTGGTCAGAACGTTGTGGGTGTTCGACAGCGCCACCATGCGGGCATCGAACATCTGACGGGCCGCATCGTCGGTCCTGCCCCGGAAGGTCTGGGCAGCGATCGACTGCACGGTGGCGAGCGTGTTCTTGACCCGGTGGTTCAGTTCGTTGGTGAGCAGGCGCTGGCGCTCCGCCGCGGCCTTCTCCTCGGTGATGTCCCGGACCTCGATGATCGTCCCGATGATTTTCGCATCGTCGTCGCGGATCGGGCTCGCGGTGAATCCGACGGGGTAGAAGCGTCCGTCCTTGTGCACGAACACTTCCTCGCCCCGCTCCTGGTTGTTCTCGGGAAAGGCGCGATCGATGGCGCATTCCTCAAGCGGGAAAGGACGTCCGTCCGGGTAGGTGTGATGGACGATGTCGTGCAGCGGGCAGTCGCGGGCCAGCACTTCCGTCAGGCTGAAGCCGGTCAGCAATTCGGCCGCGCGGTTCATGTAGACGCAGTGCTGGCGGTCATCCATCAGGAAGATCGCCACCGAAGCGTTGTTGAGCACCGCGTTCAGGCGGCGCTCGGTCTCGTGCAACTGAGACCCGCGCCGCAAGGTCGGGAGGGTCGTCGTAGAGGTGTCGAACGTCTGCATCGGTCCGCAGTTTGGCACGAACGATCGTTTCCCAACAGTGACCGGCGTCTTCTGGCGCCGGTTCTCGCGACGTCGACGGTGTATGAGCTGTGCACGGTCCACCCGTAATAGCCTGTGGCTGCAGGGCGATCCGGGGTTTCAGACGCAATCCACAGTCCCGACTTTCGTTCCGAGGATGGTTTCGTTCCTGGCCGGAAGCCGGCTTACCGACAGGCTCCTGGTAAAGCGCCCGTCACGGTGCCGGTTCCGAAATGCTTGGCGTGAGCGAACCGGCGCAGGCGATCACGCGTTCGAAGGCATCGACGCCCTGCCGGACGTCGGATAGGCAAGCTTCGGATAGCGGGCTCTCGGATGGCGGGCTTCGGATAGGCAACTACCGAGCGCGAAGCGCCTGAAAGGCCGGCAGAGCGCGACGCGGATTCCTGCGCGCGCCCAGCATTTCTTCACGAGCGGGATTTTTCGCCGGGGTGCCCCAGCTCGGGGTAGACCGGTTTGGGGCAGGCCGGTTTGGGACAGAACGGACCGATATGGATGACGCGCTCGAACGCCTTCGCCTGAGAGAACGAGAACTCGAGGCCGAGATCGCCCGGCTCCGAGTCCAACGCGACGCGATGACCCGCAGGCCCGATTCCGGGCAGCGGACCTCGGCCGCCAGTCCGGACCTGCTGTTCACGGCTGCGGAGAAGACCCGCATGCCGATGATCATCACGGACCCCAATCAGCCCGACAATCCGATCGTCTTCGCCAATCGGGCCTTCCAGGATCTGTGCGGCTACGATGCCGACGAACTCCTCGGACGCAATTGTCGCTTCCTCCAGGGCGAGGGGACCGACCGGGCCGAGGTCGCCCGCGTTCGGGACGCCATCGCGGCGCGGCGGGACGTGGTGGTGGAGATCGTCAACTACCATCGCGACGGAAGCGCCTTCCGGAACGAACTCTACGTCAGTCCCGTCTTCGACGCGGACGGCCAACTGGTCTACTTCTTCGCCAGTCAGCTCGACGTCACCCGCTTCCGCACCGAGGAGGGCCGTTTCGCCGAGAGCGAGGCCCGCTACCGGACCCTGTTCGATGCGATCGATGCAGGGTTCTGCATCGTCGAAATGCGGTTCGATTCGGACGGTCGTCCGGTCGACTACCGGTTCCTCGAAGTGAATCCGGCGTTCGAACGCCAAGCCGGGCTCGGCGACGTCATCGGCGAATGGGTCAGCGACGTGATTCCCGGCCTGGAGCCGCGCTGGCTCGAAACCTACGGCGACGTCGCGCTCACGGGGCGGCCGGCCCGGTTCGAGAGCGGTGCCGTCTCACTCGGTCGCTGGTTCGACGTTCACGCCCTGCGCGTCGGCGAACCGGTGCAGCATCGCGTCGCGATCCTGTTCAACGACATCACCGAGCGACGGGAGGCGGAAACGGTCCTGCGCGCCACGGCGCGGGACCGCACGACCGAGCGCGACCTGGTCTGGCGCGCCAGCCGCGATCTCCTGGTGATCTGCGGGTTCGACGGCATCTACCGCTCCGTGAATCCGGCCTGGACCGAGATGCTGGGATGGCCGGCGGACGCGCTGGTCGGCTCCCGCTTCGATGGGTTCCTTCATCCCGACGATGTTGCGGCGGCCAGTGCGGCGTTCGCGCGCCTGACAGAGGGCGGCATCCTCGACAATCTCGACGTCCGCATGCGGACGGCGGATGGGGATGTGCGCTGGGTGTCCTGGAATGCGATCCCGCAAGGTGATCACTTCTACGCCGCGGGGCGCGACGTCACCGAGCGCAAGATTCTCGAGGATCAGCTGCGACAGTCGCAGAAGCTCGAAGCGGTCGGACAGCTCACCGGCGGTGTCGCTCACGACTTCAACAATCTCCTGACGGTCATCAAGTCCTCCACCGATCTCTTGAAACGGCCCGATCTGCCGGAGGAGCGGCGTCAGCGCTACATCGGCGCGATTTCCGATACGGTGTCGCGCGCTGCCAAGCTGACGGGCCAGCTTCTGGCCTTCGCCCGGCGGCAGGCCCTGAGTCCGGAGGTGTTCGACGTCGCCCGCAGCGTCGCCTCCGTCGCGGACATGGTCGGGACGCTGACGGGGGCGCGTATCCAGGTCCAGACCAAGGTCGACCCCGGCCACGCCCCCGACGGAGCGCCGCTCACCTGCCTCGTCGATGCCGATCCGAGCCAGTTCGACACGGCCCTCGTCAACATGGTGGTCAATGCCCGCGACGCCATGGACGGCGAGGGTCGCCTCGGAATCCGGGTCAGCCGTGCCCTCGCGATCCCAGCGGTCCGCGCCCATCCCCGGATACGCGGCGATTACGTGGCGGTCTCGGTGTCCGATACCGGCTCCGGCATTCCACCCGACGTGCTGGAGCGGATCTTCGAGCCGTTCTTCACCACGAAGGGCGTCGGCCAAGGCACCGGGCTCGGCCTGTCCCAGGTGTTCGGATTCGCCAAGCAATCCGGTGGCGAGGTGGTGGTGGAGAGCGAACTCGGCCATGGCACCACCTTCACGCTCTATCTCCCGCGGGTGCGCGGCGCGATGGCGACCCAGGCGGCGCTTCCCGAACCCGCTCCTCTGGCCGATGGTCACGGCACGCGGGTTCTGGTGGTCGAGGACAACCTCGAAGTCGGGGCTTTCGCGACCCAGGCACTCCAGGAACTCGGTTACGCGACCCGCTGGGTGACCGATGCGGAGCAGGCGCTTCAGGCGCTCGGGCAAGCGCCCGCGCCCTTCGACGTGGTGTTCTCCGACGTGGTCATGCCGGGGATGAACGGCATCGATCTCGGCCACGCCATCCGCGCCCGGCACTCCGGCCTGCCGGTGGTGCTCGCGTCCGGCTACAGCCACGTCATCGCCGAACAGGGGACCCACGGCTTCGAGTTGCTGCGCAAGCCCTACTCGGTGGAGGATCTCTCGCGCAGTCTGCGACGGGCGGTGGAACTGCGCGGGGCGTCCGTGCGCGAAGGCTGAGCTGGGCCTGGATCTCCTCCTCGAGTGCGCTCGGCCAGCATTCGCTCGCGGCTGCCTGCCCCGGCGACGCAGCGGTGAACCGCGACGGCGCCTCCGGGTTGATCCCTGGAACCCGGCGGGGGTGCCCATGCCGGGACACAGGATGAGGAATCGAGACATGAGCGACGGCGCGACCGCCAGCGACAGCCCCTTCATCAAGGGCCGCAATGCCCGACTCTACGGCAAGCAGCGGGAAAGCTGCCCCTATGCGGAGGGAAGCCCGGATCGCGAGGCCTGGATGCAGGCCTTCGACGAAGCCTCGGACGACCGTCTGGAAACCCAGACCGGCACCATCGATCCCCAATCCGCGCAGAGGGGCTGAGGCTCCGGCCCGGGGGCTTGCCCGCACGGCTTCCGCGTCCTTCAGGCGGAAGCCGCCTCAGATGTCGTGGCCGATCTGCCGAGGTTCAGATAGGCCGGATTGAACTCCGCCAGGTCCGTGAGGCGGGTCCAATCGAGGATCGTCAGCCGTTTGCCCGAGAGGGCGATGAGCCGCTGTCGCCGCAAGGCCTGGAGCGAGCGGTTGACGTGCACGTTCGACAGCCCGACCGTCACCGCGATTTCGGATTGCGTCAGGGGCAGTTCGCAGGTCATCCCGGTCGTGAGTCCGACGCTCGACAGTCGGAGGTGCAGTTCGCAGAACAAATGTGCGATGCGCTCGATGGCCGAGCGGCACCCAATATTGACGATCCATTCGCGCAGCGTGGCCTCGTCGACTCGATCGCTCCGCCGCAGGGCCTTGCGCAGGGTCGGATGCTGGCGGGTCGCGGCCCGCAAGGCGTCCGCGGGAATTCGGGCGATGCGGCAGGCCGACAACGCACTGACCGTGTGGTCCATTCGGCTGACGAGTTCGGCTTCCAGATGGCAGTGATCCCCCGGAACCAGATACGCGGTGATCTGGCGCGCGCCGGTCTGGCGAAACTGGTTTCGGCAGGCGAAGCCTTTGAGGACGATAAGGATGCCGTCCGCCGGCTCGCCCTCGCGGAGGATGTCGGCCTGGGCCGGATAATCCCGCCCATTCGCGATCAGGCGGAACAGGGCGCTACGGTCCTCCCCCGACAGGTGCGCGAAGCATTCGAGTTTCCGGATGAACGGGTTCACCGATACGTCCGGCGTGAGGGTGAAGGTCCACTCCCCCGCCGGCTGGCTGCCAAAGTGAGGCGCCATCTCAGGAACTCCCGAACGCGATGTCACCGAGCGTGATGACGACATCTCGGGGAACCGCAGGATTGGTGAGCCAGGGCGCGTCGGTGAAGCCCAGGGCCAGGGGATCGTCGCGACCGCACGAGGCGTGCACGACGAACGGGACGCCGCGCCGGCGGAGTTGCCTCATGGTGTCCCTGCAATCGCCATCCCGCAGGAAGGGCTCGATGATCGCGAGATCGATGGCCTGATTTGCCAGGAGCGCCTCGGTCTCCGCCACCGTTGCCACAGGCCCGACCACGCGATAGCCCGCCTCCACCAGTGCTTCGCACAGGTCGATCCCGACCAGCGCATTGTTCTCCGTCAGCAGTACCAGCAGCGTTCGATTTGTATCCATCGCGGCGGCCCTCGGTCTCAGAGGTCGTTGGACTCTATTCATCCAGCTGCTGAAATAGAGCCCTAATCGATCTCTTGTGCAAGTGAAGTCGGTCTTACCAATTGGTGTAGTTCCAGGCGGCGGAGAAATGTTTGGTACCCGACAAACATTTGTTGCAGTTATGATGGGCTCGATTTCGGCGCGCTTTTGCGCGTTGGCTGCTTGCCACGTCGGCCATGTCTGGCGGAAACATCGGGCCGCGCACTCAGTGACGCTGCGGATCGCGTTGATCGACCCCAGAACGGCGTCGCTGCCGCCCTTCGTCCGAACATCGGCATGTCGGTCTTCGGCAATGCGGCAGTCATGAGTGCGATTTCGGTCGTCGGTGCTGGAATTCCGGTCAGACGAGCGGACGACAAAGACGGTCTTCAGAACCGTTGCTTAACGATCGCGCGAGGGATCGGTGCAGGACTGGATCATTGAACTTGCGCACCGCTGGTTGCCTCGTAGACCATCATCTTGGTTGACGAAACGCGACAGCGCGGGATGGTATCGATGGAAATTGCGCGCCTGATTCACACCTTCGCCATGCCCGTGATGGCGTTACTCGGTGCTCTGCCATCTTTCCGAAGGGTCCCGTCGCCGCCGCCCCTGCGCGAGGGGCCGACCCGCTCGACCTATGATTTTCCGGCCGTCCAGCCGGCCGCGACGCCCTATTGGCCGGAGCGCGCCTGCATCCTGTCGGGCAAGCCGCAGCAGACCGCGACCTACATCTACAGGAGCCCGGACGACCTGTTCGCGGCCGGGATCTGGACCTGCGAGCCGGGCAAGTTCCGCATCGACTTCGGCCGGGCCGAGTTCATCCAGCTCATCGAGGGCGTGGTGACGGTGACGGATGCGGACGGGACGGTCCGAACCTATCGCGCAGGCGATGCCTTCGTGACGCCAGCGGGCTTCTCCGGCACCTGGGACGTCATCGAGCCGGTGAAGAAGCACTTCACCTGGTACGGGCCCGAGCCGGTCTGGTAGCGCAGCACCCTGCCCTACTCGGCAGCGTCGACCCGGAACCCCTCGATACCCTGGCGCTCGGGGTTGATCGCCGCCAGCGCGCGTTTGGCCGCTTCCAGCGGGTGCTCGGCCTCGATCCGCACGGATGTGAGGTCGGGGCTCTTGTAGACCGTGACGATGGTGTCCATCACCTCGGTCAGGGTCGTGCGCTTGTCCTCGGGCGCGGCGATCAGGAGTTGCAGGCCCCAGGCCTGATAGAGATCGACCAGCGCCTGGCTGTTGCGCACGTCGAGCTTGGAGAAGGCCTCGTCGAGCAGGCAAAGGCCGAGGCCGGGATTCTCGTCGCCAGGCCGGTCGCCGGGATAATAGGCGGAGGCGAGCGAGGCCGCGATGGCCACGTAGAACGGCGCCTGGGCCTCGCCGCCCGAGCCGCGCAGCGCCCGATTCGACATGGTGGTGCGGTTGCCCGCCCGGTCGCGCATGCCGATCTCATAGACGAAGTAGTTGCGGTAATCGGCCAGCCGCGTCGCGCTTTCGTCCCCGGCGATCAGGGCCGTGATCTCGTCGATGGCGGTGGAGAGCGGGCCTTCCGGGATGGTGCCGTCCTCGTTGGGCAGGATCGCCTGCGCGGCATCCGGCGAGCGCGCCACCTCGGTCGCAAGGGCGTGGACGGCGGCGTAGCGCCGGTCCACCTCCGCCTCGAAGGCGTAGGTCTGGCCCGTGAAGGTCTGGCTCGACAGGCGCTCGTTCAGGGCGTCGAGGCGGGCGCGCACCCGCTCGAACTTGTCGGCGAGGCGGGTCAGCAGATCCTCGATCATCAGGCGGCGCATCTCGCTCTCCGCCCGCCGCGCCTGGTCGCGGTAGCGCCGCAGCTCGTGGCCCGCGACCTCGTCGTGGGCGCGCTTGGCCCAGCCATAGCCGAAGGAGGCGGGGGCATCGCCGGTGCCGAGGGGGTTCTCGACCCGCCACTGCACGCAATACTCGGCGAGATCGCGCTCGGCGGCGCGCCCCTGCGTCCGCGCGGTCTCCGCCGCGTCCCGGGCGCGCGCGCGGGCGGCATTGGCAAGGCTCCCGAGGGCCTTCGAATCGAGTTCGGCCCGCTCGGCCCGGAGGGTGGCCAGCGCGGCCGGGTCGAAGCCCTCGGGCCGGACTAGCCGGATGCGCATCGAATCGCCCCCGGTCCAGCGCTGATACGCGGTCCGGCGGGCCTGGAGCGCGGCGCGGGCCGCTTCGCGGCTCGTCGCCACCTTGGCCTTCAGGCCGGCCTCTTCGCCGAGGAGCAGATCGCGTTTCGGCTCCAGCACCTGGACCAGTTCGGTGAGATAGGCCGAACGTTCCTTGGCGAGTTCCGCCAATTCCGCCTCCAGCACGCCGGTCTCGGCCCGCTCGACGCTGTCTCGCTCCGTCGTTAGGCTCCGGCGGCGGCCCTCGAGCGCGTCCGCCTCGGCGCGCAGTTCGGCGAGGTCGAGATTCGTTTCGGACAGGCGACGCGTCAGAGCGGCGGCAATCCGCGCGGCTTCGCGCAGGACGTCGGCCTCCGCCCGGGCCCGGCGGGCCTCGGCAACCGCCTGCTCCCAATCCTGGCGGCTTTCGGCGGTCGGCCCGCGATGGCCCCGGGTCATCATCAGCTGGACCGGGCGCACCACCGAGTAGGCCATGCCGGAGGTCGATCGCCCGCTTGGCGCGACAGCGCGGCTCATATGTACGAGGGCCGCATCGTTCGGGGCGAGGTCGTAGCCCCCGAGTCGCGCTCCGAGGAAGGCCTGCGCGTGCGGGTCCGCCGTCGCGATCAGCGCCAGCGGTCCCTCGTCGTCGCGCCCGCCCCGGCGGCGGGCGGTATCCGTGGTCTTCACCAGGAGGCAGCGATAGAACTGGCTCTTGCGCGCTTCGAGAAGGCCGAACGCCTCGTTGAGGCGGTCCGGCTGCACCACCAGGGCCTCGCGGGCGCCGCCCAGGAGGCCTTCGAGGGCTTGCCCCCATTTCGGATCGGTGATCTCGGCCAACTCGCAGACCGGCGTCGCCACGATGCCGAGCCGGCCGAGCTCTTCGCGGAAGGCGGCGACGTCCGATGACAGCCGAGGTGCCGCGCCTCGCCCACCCGTGCTCGGCGCCGGCGCGCGGGTCTGCGCCTCGTTCTCCAGGGCGCGGGCGCGCAGCGCCGCGTCCTCCGCGGACCGTTCAAGCGGCGCCGTGATCTCCGGCATCCCGGCGAGGCCGCCGATGAGGGCGGCCAGCGGCCCGTCCGAGCGCAGCGTCTCCTCCGGGTTCGCCTCCCGGCGCAGGCCGGACCGGGCGCAGGCCTCCACCAGGCGCGCGGCCTCCGGCGAGACCTTCCGGATCTCGCCGATGATCACCGTGAGCTTGCCGGCATCGAGGACGATCCCGACCAACTCGCCGACACGGGCGGCGAGGTCGCGCCGGTCGCGCGCCAGCATGGCGAGCCCGGCATTCGAAGCGGCCAGCCGTCCCTCGGCGGCGGTCCCGGCCAGCAGCGCCTTCTTGCCCGCGATCTCGCCATCGATCTCGCGCACGAAGCCCTGGCTGGTGGCGACGCTTTCGCGGGCGATGCGCAGGCGTTCGGCGATATCCTTCAGGGCCGAACGCGCCGTGCCGTGATCGAGGATGCGGCGGCGCAGATCGGCATCGGCAGCCCGCAACTCGCCGAGGGACGCCGCAAGGCTCGCCTCGGCCCAGGTCTCGTAGCGCCCGAGGATGCGGGCGAGGTGCGACAGCCGGCGTTCCAGTTCCTCGATCGTCTCGAGGAGGCGGCGCCAGGTCTCGACCGATTGCCGGATGCGCGCGACGTCCAGGGGCTCGGGTTCGAGCACGAACGAGCGCACGAAGGCCGAGGAATCGAAGATCGGCTTGAACGCGACGGCGTTGGAGAAGGTGCGCAGGAAATGGCGCGGCTCGGGCACCGCCGCGCCCTCGCGCAGCATCCCGAGCAGTTCGGCGGTGAAGCGCTCGCCGGAGGCCCGGTACTCGTCGAAGGTCTCGCCGCGCGTGCGCAGATCCTTGGCGATCTCGGCCCAGGGCGCCACGAAGCTGCCGCCGGGCGCCTCGCGCACGTAATCCGCGATCTCGAAGCGGTGGCCCACATGGACGAAGCGCGACAGCGTGGTTTCGCGGCTGTCCTCGGCCCGTGCCGCCAGGGCGAGACCGGCCGAGACGACCCGGCCCGTGGTCTCGTTCTCGAACACCAGGACGATCAGCGTCTCGCAGGCTTCCCGCGTCGGGCGGCCGCCCTCGGCCGGATCGCTGATCCAGCCCAGGCAATAGTCCCGCACCGTCCGCGCACTGCGCCCGGAGGCCGAGGCGTTGAGGGCGAGGCGGCTGGCGTTGTTGCCGGCCAGCACCGTGCCGACCGCATCGAAGATCGTCGACTTGCCGGCGCCCGTCGGACCCACCAGCGCAGCCGCGCCCCGGATCCGGATCTGCTCGCGGCGGATCAGGTACCAGTTCGAGAGGACGATGTCGGTGAGGCGATACACGGCCGGTGCAGGTTGTCCCAGGGCTGAAATGAGTGTCCCGGCATGGACGCATGCCGCCCCGGATGCAAGCCGGTGCCGGCCCCGGCCTGGGGATGCGCGGTCGTCTGCGGGCCTCGCCGCCGCGTCGTCCCTCCGGCCGAGTGACGCCGCGGCTCCGGGTCGAAGCGCATCCGGAGCTGTTCCATTAGTCCTGTTCGGTCAGTCCTGTTCGGTCAGTCCTGCGCCGGTCCGCCCTCGTCGTCGCCCCGCGCGGCACCCCAGGCGCGAACCTGGTCCATCCAGGCGTCGGGTGACAGAACGGCAATGCCGGGCAGGACCATCAGGGGGGTGATCTTCTCGATCTTGTCGCGCTCGCCCAGCCGCAGCGCACCCTTGCGCGCGAACAGGCGCAGGATCTCGGTGAGGCGAGCCTCCTCGGGCGGGTCGCTGCGCGTGGCGGTGCGGATCGATTCGACGATGTCGTCGGTGGTGCACTCGACCACCCCGTCGGTGGTGACCCGGTGGGCGCGCAGGCCCTCCTCGTAAGCGAGGCGCAGGGCGAGCAGCACGAGGGTCTCGTCCTTGCGCAGGCGCTCGGCCTGCGCATCGTGGCGGATGCCCTCGGGCGGCACCCGCAGGCAAACCATCTGGTCGCGATGCATCACCTCGAAGCCGTAGCCGAGGCAGGCGAAATAGGCTTGGAAGAAGGGCGCGTAGTGGCGGGCCAGTTCGTAGGAGCGGCCGATGCCGGGCGTGCCGGCATAGACGCACTGGCTCTTCAGCAGCACCTGCAGCGCGCGCGTCAGCTCCTCATCGGAGGGCGCACGGGCGCCGGGCGGCGGAGGGTCCTCGCCATCCAGGATGGCACGAAAGGGTTCGAGCATGGCGGGTCTCGGGCGCGCGGGTCGGACCGGCGCGGCCGCGGAAAGGCGCCCCAGGCCGGACGCAGTCTCTACCGTCTCCCCGGCCCGTCCGCCATGGGTACGCGGGTCGGGGCTGGCGAGCCCGTCAGGCGGCGACGGCCGGCGTCGCGCGGAAGAGCGAGAGGCAGGCCGTGTCCCGATGCATGCTGAGGATGGACGCGCGGTCGAGGGACGGGTTGGCCGCCAGCACCCGCTGCACCTCGGCCACGATAGCCTCGTAACGGGCCGGATCGTAGTTCGGCTCCAGCGGGCTGACCGCGATGTAGGTCTCGACCACGAGAACCCGTTCGCAACGCTCGCGCCCGACTTCGGCGGCGATCCAGGCGGATTTGATCAGGCATTTGGCGGTGGTCATGGGCGATCGCTCCCGCAATCTTTCATCTTCTGCGCTTCGCATCTTGGTTTCGCGTCTTGGGCACGAAATCGACGGGAGCATGAACCCGACCCAGAATTTTGCCAAGGGCCGGGATTAAACATCCAGTGCTAACGAGCCGGAATGTAACGCGATGAACAATCGACACGTTTTCGAAGACCGCGAAGATTGATCGAATCAAGCAGAGGTCCGACCCGGGGCCGGACCTGATCTGATCACCGTCGCAACGCCGGCGCGCGTTCGAGCAGGAAATCCGGGCAGTCGAGCCAGCCATTCGAGACGCGGCCCTCGACGCGGGACAACCGGTAGCGGCCCCGCAGCGTGCCGTCGAACAGGACGTCGATCTCGCGCAGGCGCTGGAACACCACGAAATCGTCCACGTCCGCGATCCGGATCTGCGAGCCCCGAATGGCGCGTTCGGGGCCGAGCCGTCCCTCGATGAACGCCACCACCCGTTCCGGGGTGACTGCGACGCGCTCGCGAAAGGCGTCTTTGGCGGCGATGAAGGCTTCGACGACGGGGTCGATCTCGATCTCCGGCAGGGGCTCGGATTCGATGGGTGCCCGGCGCAGGCGTGGGGCGTAGCAATGCGGCTCCCCGATCGGCGGACGAAAGAGCGAGACCTGCGGGTCGGGCAGTCCGGTGAGGACGTCGTCGCTCCCGGCGACCGCCCGCAGGGCGGCGGCGGTCCGCTCGATGCGGTCGGAATCGCGATGATCGAGGTAGCGCAGGGTCGCGGCGATGCGGCGTTCGAGCCGGGCCACGATATCGCCGACGGCATCGAGATGCCGATCGAGCCCTTCGAAGATCGCCAGGATTTCGGCGAGGTCGCTGCGGACCGCCCGCTCGGCGCTGTCCCGGTCGGGTGCCCGCCCCTCGCGCAGGCCCGCATCCGTCAGCGCCCGCAGGGTCAGTGGATCGCGCAGGGCGCGGCCCGCCTCGCGCACGATTCCGGATCGGAAGCGGAACGGATTGAAACGGGTGTGCAGCGTCCGGTAATCGCTGACGAGGTGCCGTGCCACGAACTCCTCGAAGTAGAGCCGCAGGGCGGTGCCCTGGTCCGCCTCGCGCAGGATGCGTTCCTCGCTCTTGCGCATCGACCCGGCGAGGCTGCGCAGGTGGCTGAGGAACGTGCGAGCCGATTTCGCCGCGTTGACCAGAGCCTCGGAACGCTCGGCCGGGTTGGCGATGGCGCTTTCCAAGCTCCCCAGAACGTCGAGCACGGCGCCGCCGTAGGAGCGCCGCTCACCCCGGTCGAGGCGCGCGAGTTCCTCGATCACCATCCGGGCCTCGGGGTCGAATTCGACCACCGGAACGTAGCGCTCGCGCCGCTCGACCAGCCATCCGGCATCGAGGAGCCGCCGGTAGACCACGGAGCGGCGTTCATTCGGCTCGACCGGCGTCACGGCCTCGTCGTCGATCTCCCGGTCGATGAAATCCGCCGCGAAGTCGCCGATCGCGCCCAGGAGTTCGCTCTTGCGCAGGGGCTCGGCGGTGTCGCCGAAGACGCGGGCGTGCAGGTGCAGTAGCAGGGCCGCGTTGAAGGCCCGGCTCGGCGAGGCAAGCGGCTTGAACAGGTCGTCGGAGAGGTGCGTGAACAGCATGGGAGGCCGGGACAGATCAGCCCTGACCGGCGCGGAGAGTCAATTCCCGGACGCGGTGCGGCTCGCGGTCCCTGAACTCCCGACCGCGCCGCCGCGTTGTCCACCGGTCGTCCGCGTTCCTGCGAGGCCACCTGCTTTCGTGGAGTCTGCGATGCCTACCCAACGCCGGAGCGCCCTGCTCCTCGCCCTGTCCCTGCTGGCGATCCCGGCACTGTCCGGGAGCGGCGCGCATGCACAGCCGGCCGCGGAGGGCGCGGGGGCCGCGCAGCCTCGACCGGGCGGCCTGCGCGGCTCCAAGATCATCGGGCTCCCGGTGGTAGGGATGGATCACGTCCGCGTCGGCTCGATCGACGACGTCCTCATCGGCGACGGGGGTCGGGTCGAAGCAGTCATCATCGGGGTCGGGGGCTTCCTCGGCATCGGCGAGAAGCTCGTGGCGGTGCCTTTCGATAAGGTTGGCTGGAACATGAAGGATGTGCCGCTCACCTCCGGGCCGACCTCGGTGACGACCCCCGAGACGGCCCCGAGCGCCGCGGCTGCGGCCAAGGTCCAGCCCGAGACCATGCCGGGGGCCGACACCACTCGCGAAGTGCTCGGATCGGTCCAGAACAAGCACACCGATCAGGTCAACCCCGCCACCGGGACCATCGACGAGACCAAGAAGCCGACCGCGGGTCGGGCCACCGTCCTGGCCGGCGGCGTCCCGATCGAGGCGGAGGTCCGCATGACCAAGGCCGAACTCACCGCTGCGCCGGCGTACCAATACGGCGCCGCCCGCACGGCCGAGAAGTAGCAGGACGCGAGGAGACCGCAATGACCCAGATCCGCACCCTGACGACGACCGTGGCCCTGTGGACGGCCACTCTCGGTGGCGCACTCGCCCAGCAGACCAACCCGGCGCCGCCGATCCCGGAAAACGGGCCCGCTGGCTCGAACTCCACGGCCGCCAATGCGGCGGCCACGGATTTCAACTGGATCTGGCTGAGCCTGGTGATCGCGGTCATCGCCCTCGGCATCTGGTACGTCGCCCGGCGCCGCCAATCCGGCAACATCCGCTGACCGGACCCGTCGCGCGCGGCGTCACCGCCGCGTGCTACGGCCCGGCATTCGGGAAGAACAGCGGCTTGCCGTCGATCTTGTAGCTGGCGATGGCCGCCTGTCCGTCCTGCGAGACGAGCCAGTCGATGAAGGCCTGACCCTCCTTCGCCTTGACGCCCGGGTGCTTGGCCGAATTGACCAGCATGACGCCGTAGGGGTTGAACAGGCGCTTGTCGCCCTCGACCAAGATGGTGAGGTCGCCCCGGTTCTTGAACGAGAGCCAGGTTCCGCGATCGGCCAGCAGGTAGGCATTCAGGGCCGAGGCGGTGTTCAGGGCCGGACCCATGCCCTGGCCGATGTCGCGGTACCAGTCGCCCTTGACCGCCGGGAGATCGATTCCCGCATCCTTCCAGGTCCGCAGTTCGGCGCTGTGGGTGCCGGAACGGTCGCCCCGCGAGACGAAGGGCGCCTTCGCGGTCGCGAGCTTGCCGAAGGCCGCCACGACATCGCCGCCGCGCACGCCCGCCGGATCGGACTTCGGCCCGATCAGGACGAAATCGTTGTACATCACGTCCCAGCGCCGGGTGGCGAACCCCTCCGCCAGAAACTTCTCCTCGGCAGGCCGGTCGTGGACCAGCACCACATCGGCATCGCCGCGCCGGGCCGCGTCGAGGGCCTGGCCGGTGCCGAGGGCGACCACCTTCACGGCGATGCCGGACTTGGCCTCGAACAGCGGCAGCAGGTGCTTGAACAGGCCGGACTGCTCGGTGGAGGTGGTGGAGGCGACGACGATCGAGGCCGGCTCGGCCCGAACGCCGGAGGCGCCGCCGAGGGCGAACAGGAGGCCGAAGGTTACGAGGCCGCGGCGAAGGATGTCCAAGGGAATTCTCCGGTGATGTAGGCCCGCGTTTCGGGGGCCTCGGGTGATGTGAGAAGCGCGCGTGTCGGGCCCTGCTCGACGGCACGGCCGCGCGCGAGCACCACGACGTCGGCGGCGAGCCGCATGACCTGCCCGAGGTTGTGGGACACGAGCACCACCTTGGCGCCCTGCCGCGCCATCTCGGCGATCAGCCCCTCCACCAGCTCCGTGGCCCCGGGGTCGAGATTGGCGGTGGGCTCGTCGGCGAGCAGCAGGTCGGGCGTGACCGCCCAGGCACGGGCGAGGGCCAGCCGCTGCTGCTCGCCGCCGGACAGGCGCGTCGCCGGCGCGTCGGCCCGGTGGCCGAGCCCGACCCGCACCAGGGCGGCGTGGGCGCGGGCCGCTCGCTCGGTCCGGGACAGGCCGAGGGGGACCAACGCCAGAGCGACGTTGGCCCGCGCGCTCGCCCGCAGCAGGGCCGGCCGCTGGAACAGGTGCGCGCGGCGGACCGGCCCCTGGCTTACGATCAACACCGACCCGGCATCGGGACGCAGTAGGCCGTCGATGACCCGCAGGGTAGCGCTCTTGCCGGCGCCGTTCGGGCCGATCAGCGCGGTGATGCCGGCAGCCGGAATGCGAGCATCGAGGCCGTCCAGGATGCGGGTGCCGTTGCGGGTCAGCACGAGGCCGTCGAGGTCAAGGGCGGGCATCGGCTCAACCATAGGCCCGGAGCGCGTAGCCGCGCAGGATCGCCGCCACGGCGTTGACCAGGACGACGAGGGCGATCAGCACCAGCCCGAGGGCGAGCGCGAGGCTGAGATCGCCCTTCTGGGTCTCCAGCGAAATCGCCGTGGTCATCGTCCGGGTGTGCCCGTCGATGTTGCCGCCCACCACCAGAACCGCGCCGATCTCCGAGATCGCCCGCCCGAAGGCGGCCAGCGCCGTCGTCACGAGGGAGAAGCGGGTGTCGTGGATGAGCGCGAGGGCGCGGCGCGGTGCCGACAGCCCGAGGGAGCGGAGCTGGTCACCGAGATGCGCTTCGGCATCGGCCACGACCTGCCGGGTGAGCGCCGCGACCAGGGGCGTCGCCAGAACGGCCTGCGCCGCCACCATGGCGCCCGGGGTGAACAGCAGCCCGAGGCTTCCCAGAGGCCCCGAACGCGACAGGACGAGGTAGAGCACCAGGCCGACGATCACCGGCGGCAAACCCATGAAGGCGTTCAGGAGCCCGACTAGGATCGACCGACCTGGAAAGCTGGACACTGCCAGGACCGCCCCCAGGGGAATGCCGACGCAGAGCCCGATGGCCACCGCCGTGAGACTGACGCGCAGGGACAGCCAAGCGATCGCGAAGACGTCGCGATCGAGGGTCGTCAGACGCGAGATCGTCTCCTGAAGAGTCTGAAACATCGGGACCGGGCTGCAGGGAAGGTTCGGGGATGATACGGAGAGGACCGAAAGATCAATAGGAAAGACCTTGCCGATGCGGATCGATCTGGAGGCCGATGGGACGTGGCGTAACCTTGCGCTCCGATCGACCTTCGCGGTCCTGGACGCTCTGGTAGGATCGGCGTCGCTGCTGAGCGCGGCGCGAACGCTCGGGATTTCCTACCGCTCGGCCTGGAGCCGGGTGGCCGCCATCGAGGCGGCTCTGGGCAAACCTGTCGCGGTCAAGACCAAGGGGCACGGCACCACGCTGACACCCTATGGCCGCGCCCTGCACGCCGCCCTGTCGGCAACCTATGCGCGGCTCGAGCCTGTGCTTGACGCCGAGTCACAGCGGCTGGAGCAGGCACTTCAAGCGATCGAGACGCCAAAGCCCGTCACGCTCCGGCTGGCCGCGAGCCACGATCCGCTGCTGCTCGGGATCATCGCGCAGCGGTCCGACGTCACGCTCGCGGTCGCCGGAAGCCTCGACGCCCTGGCGCATCTGCGGTCCGGAACGGCGGATGCGGTCGGCTTCCATTACGGCTCCGAGGGGCCGGCACCGGCGCCGTTCGACGCGCTGTTCCGGGATTCAGAATTGACTGTCTGGCCGCTGTTCCGGCGCGAGCAGGGCCTGATGCTTCCGCCCGGCAATCCGCACGCGGTCGCGTCCGTGAGCGACATCGCCCGACTGCGCCTGCGCTTCGTCAACCGCCAGCGCGGCGCGGGGACCCGGATCTGGTTCGAGCGGCTCTGCGCCGAGTCCGGGTTGGAACCCGGCGCGATCCTCGGTGCGGAGACGGAAGAGTTCACCCATCAGGCGGTGGCTGCGCTGATCGCCACGGGCGCGGCCGATGTCGGCATGGGCACGCCGGCGATCGCCGCGCGCTTCGGCCTCGCGTTCCGGTCGGTTGGCTGGGAGACCTACTACCTCGCGGCCCGCATCACCGGCGACGCCGCGGCGCTGTCCAGCCTGCACGCGGAAGCGGCACGGGCGGCTGGGACCACCCTCGGCTACCAGAGCGTGGCGTGTGGATAGAAGGTCAGAATGTCGCCCGGCGCGACGGCGGTGACCGCGTCGGCCAGTTCGACCAGCCCGTCGCTTTCGGTCAGGGAGGAGAGGACGCCCGCCCCATCGCGTGGGTACTTGGCCGCCTCCAGCACGGCGTCGGGCGCCAGCGCCACGCTGACGCGCACGAATTCCCGCCGACCGGCCTTCTTCTTATAGCTGAAGGCCGCCCGGACGGGCTGGCCGATCGGCGGCGGATCGACGGCGCCCCCCAGCCGGGCGAGGAGCGGGCGCACCACGAAGAGCAGAGTCACGTAGACCGCGCCGGGATTGCCCGGCAGCCCGACGAACGGGGTACCGTCCACGACGCCCATCGCCACCGGCCGGCCGGGCTTGATGGCGAGGCGCCAGAACATCAGCGAACCGACGGCCTCGACCGCTGCCTTGACATGGTCCTCCTCCCCCGTGGAGACGCCGCCGGAGGTCAGGATCAGGTGATGATCCCGCGCTGCCTGGCGGAGCCGGGAGGCCAGCACCGCGGGTTCGTCGCGCAGGATGCCGAGATCCGCCACCTCCGCGCCGAGGCGGGTGAGCAGGGTCGCGAGCATCACCCGATTGGAATCGTGGATCGCTCCGGGCGGCAGCGGCCGTCCCGGCTCGGTGAGTTCGTCGCCGGTTGAAAACAGGGCCACGCGCAGGCGCGTCCGCACGGCGATCCTGTCGTGACCGGAGGCTGCCGCCAGGGCCAGGTCCTGCGGACGCAGGCGCCGTCCGGCCGGAACCGCGCAGGTCCCCTGGGCGATATCCTCGCCCGCCGCGCGGGCATTGGCTCCGCGCTTCAGGCCGGCGGGCAGGATCACGGCATCGCCCTCGCGCTGGACGTCCTCCTGCATGAACACCGTGTCGGCCCCGGGCGGCATCGGCGCGCCGGTGAAGATCCGGATCGCGCCGCCTTCGGGCGCGACGGCCTCGGGCGAGGCCCCGGCCGGAAGCCGCCCCCGCACCGGAAGCCGCGTCGCGCCTTCGGGGCTCAGGTCGGCATGCCGCACCGCATAGCCGTCCACGGCCGAGTTCGGAAAGGGCGGCACATCGTGCAGGGCGGTGACGTCCTCGGCCGCGACTCGCCCATCCGCCTGCCCCAGGGGCAGCCATTCGGTACCGGCCAGCACCGGGAGGCGCTCGCCGATCAGCGCCACGGCGTCCTCGATGCGCATCAGCGCGCCACCGAAGGCGAAGCAGTCGTCGGTCAGCTGGGCCATGACTCCTCCAGGCGCGCCAGCGCCGCCGGCATCGGTTCGGCCAAGGCCAGGACCAGATCGGCGATCCGATCGATCGCGTCGAGGTCGACCACCGGGATGGACGCCTCGGGAAATGCCCGATCGCTCGCCACGGCGAGGATGCGGGGATCGTGCGGGTGCATCGGCGGCTGGCCGTTGGCCACGCGGTGGACCTCGAGCTTGGCGTGGGCCTCGCGCTTGAAACCTTCAACGATGACGAAATTGCAGGGTGAGAGCCGGCGCAGCAAGTCGGAGAGCCGCGCTTCTGCCGCTTCCCCGATCTCATGCATCTGGACCCAGCGCCGCGCCGAGGACACGATGACCTCCGAGGCTCCGGCCTCGCGGTGAACGTAGGAATCCTTGCCAGGCCGGTCCACGTCGAAGGCGTGATGCGCGTGCTTGATGGTGGCGACCTTGATCCCACGCGCGACCACAACCGGGATCAGGCGGGACAGCAGCGTGGTCTTGCCCGCGCCGCTCCACCCGGCGAGACCGATGACCCGGGCGGGCGTCACGCGGGTTCCGCGGGCGAGAACCCGGCCTCGCTGAGGAGGGCCCGCGTCTCAGGCTCGCGGAGACAGGCCAGGAAGGCGGCCAAGGCCGGCCGGGCGGCGTGCTCGGCCCGGTAGGCAAAATCATAGCGCTCGTCGGCCAGCGGCAGGAAACCGAGGCCGTAGGCCCGGGCGACCGTCGTGATGGCGACGCCCCAATCGGCTCGTCCCTGCGCCACCGCCGCCGCGACGGCGTTGTGTGAGCGCGGCTGGTTCCAGAAGCCCGGTGGCCGGGCGCCCGCCAGAAGTCCCTCGACCAGGGCCCGCGTCCCGGACCCCGTGTTGCGGTTGACCATGACCATCTCGGGCTCGGCCAGCGCCGCCGCCACGGCCTCGGCGGCCGAGCGGTCCGCGAACAGGGGATGACCGGGCCGGAAGACCACGCCCTGCAGGCGCCCCCAGCCCTCGGCCAGGATCATGCCCGGCCCCAGGAAGGGCCGGTTGTAGGTGCCGGACTCGGGGTCGAGGAGGTGCATCGCCGCGAGGTCGCATTCGCCCCGGCCGAGGGCGGCGAGACCACCGGCGGAGCCGACCCACAGGGTACGAGCCCGATAGCCGCCCGCGGCGAGCCGGCCGACGACCCGGTCGAGGCCGACGCAATGGCTGCCGATGATGGTGAGGTCGGGCGGGCGGATGCCGGCGCCGAGACGCGTGATTGTGACGGCCTCGCCGGCTTCCAGGCCGGAGCGGGCGGCGGGAATGGCGAAGAATCCGTCCGCCTGGGAGAAGGCTGTCACCGAGCCGGACCCCTTCGGCAGCGGCAGGGCGCGCAGGCCGGCCTCGGTTTCGGACAACGCGGTCATGACGAATTCGGTGCGTCCGCGCTCGGAGGCGACGCGCTGGGGCAGGATTGCCGCCACGCTGGCCTCTTCGCGCGGGGGCAGCCCCGCCATGGCACGCACCAGCGGCACCACGAAGTCGTGGAAGGTGAACATCGCCGAAGTCGGGAAGCCCGGAAGCACCACGATCGGGGTGCCCTCCGCCACCGCGAGGCAGAGCGGCTTGCCGGGCTTCAGCGCCACCCCATGGACGAGGATGCCGGGTTCGCCGAGACGCTGGAGGATGCGGTGCGAGACGTCGCCGGCGCCCTTGGAGGTGCCGCCCGACAGGACCACGACGTCGCAGTCCGCCATGGCGGTGCGCAGCGCCGCTTCCAGAGCGACCTCGTCGTCGCGGACGATTCCGAGCGGGCGCACCACTCCGCCGTTCTCGATGATTGTCGCGACGACGATCGGCCCGTTGGAATCGTAGATCGCGCCCGGCGGCAGGGGCTGGCCGGGGGGAACCAATTCGTCGCCGGTGGAGAGCACCGCCACGCGCGGCCGCCGAACCACGTCGATCGATGCCAGGCCGCAGGCGGCCAGCATCCCGATCTCGCGTGCCGTCACCGTCAGACCTCGGCGCAGGACGGTCTCGCCCGAGGCCATGTCGGCCCCGGCATAGCCGATGAACTGGCCGGGCCGCGCCGCAAAGGCGAGGTCGATCGCGAGGCTGTCGGGCTGGAACTCGGTCTGCTCCACCATGACGACGGCGTCGGCGCCGCGGGGAACAACGCCGCCGGTGGCGATCGGCGTGGCCGTGCCGGGCGCCACCGCCAGGGCCGGCGCCACGCCGCAAGCCAGGATCTCGCGATTGAGGGACAGGCGGCGCGGATGGGCTTCGCCGGCCCCTTCGGTGTCGGAGGCCCGCACGGCGAAGCCGTCGACCAAGGCGCGATCGAAGGGGGGCACGTCGATGGGCGAGGCGATGTCGGCGGCCAGGACGCGCCCGACGGCCTCCCCCAGCGCGACGGTCTCGGACCCGAGCGGGGCATGCGGTACGGCAGCCCGGAATCGCTCCAAGGCCTCTTCGCGGCTGACCACGGTGAGGAATTGTTCCTGACGTGCGGCCCTGGCCAGCCTGTCGAGAAACGCCTCGTTGGACGCCGCCCGCATCATAGGGCGAGCCCCGTGAGGGATTGGCCGGCCGGAACGCCTTCGGATTCGGGTCCGACAAGAATTGCCGCATCGGCCTGGATCAGGCTGTGGAGCGGCAGGTCGCTGCTGCCCAGCGGCAGGAAGCCGTCGGGCCTGCGTCGGGCATAGACGACCTCGCTGAGACCGATGGTCGAAGCGATCTTGCGGAGGGTCGGAAGGACAGCCGGCGTGTCCGGCGATGCCCCGGACAGAGCTTCGATCAGCGGCCGGGCAAGCGCCAGGAAGGCGGCGAGTGCCGCGTCGGGCCGCCCGGGCAGAAGCAGGACCGGCCGGTCGCCGACCGTGCCGAATCCGGCCGTCTCCCCAGGCTTCAGGGCGATGCCGTGGGCCTGGACCTTCCCCGCGCGGGACAGGCCGGCCGCGCTGTGATCCTGGCGGCCGAAGCCGGTGCCGCCGAGAACCAGGATGGCATCGCCGGTCTGCTGACGCAGCGCATCGGCGATGGCCTCCGGCGTGTCGGCTGCGATTACGGCGTCGATGCTGGCACCCGCCCGGTCGGCCAGGGTTGCGAGCAGCGGCGACAGGGAGTCGGCTTCGGCAGACCGGACAACGATCAGGCTCAGGCGGGGCCGGCGCAGGGCTACGCTCGCGAATCCGGCCGCCTGCAGCGCGAGCCGGTTCAGGGCCGTGATCCGGTCTCCGACGGAAAGGAGACGCGCACCCGATGCGATCTCCTCACCCGCCCGGCGGACACCTGCACCGGCCGGGGCATCCGCCACCACGACGTCGCCCTCAATCGCTTCGGGCGACAGGATCGTGTCGAGGCCCTCTGGCATCCCGGCGCCGGCCTCGACCCAGATCAGGGGGTGGGGAGCGAGAATCGGCGCGTACGGAGAGGCGCCGACGATCGCCTCGGCGCGCACAGCCCATCCGTCGCGGAGCGCGGTCGGTTGGGCGGGATAAGCTCGCGGCGCTTCGAGGTCGGCCGCGCTGATGCCGCCAAGGGACTCGCCGAGCGGGACCGCCTCGGGCGGGATCGGGACTAGGTTCGCCGTCAGCTGCTGCACGGCCTCGTCAAGCGGCATCAGGGCCGCGGAGGCGGCCCGGTGCGGGGGCGACCCGTGATCCGATGCGGCCGGATCGACCTCCGTCTCGATGGCGCTGCGGGCGTGAGCGATCATGTCCCGAGCGATGCGCTATCGCCGGGCGATGATCAAGCACCTCGCAGGCCTGCCGCGTCACCGGGTCCCGCCCGGGCGCCGCGACATCCTGCGGGCGGATCGTCTAGGCTTGCTGCCTGCACCGCACATCCGGTCTGTGACGAGAGGAATGCCTTGCGGCGTATCGGCCAAGTTTTGGAGCCTGTCGGCAAAGCCACGGCGGGAACCGCTTCGACTTTTCGGACACTCGCCTTCTGCTTGGCGACAACCCTGGCGGTCGGCTTCCCCGCCGAGGCGCAGATGCGCGGGCATGGCGGCCCCGTCCGCGCGCTCGCGGTGGCGCCGGGTGGCGGCCTCGCGATCTCCGGCGGCTTCGATCAGGCCGCCATCCTGTGGGCGATCGACACCGGCACGGCCCTCACCGTGCTACGCTTCCACGATGGGGCGGTGAACGCGGTCGCCGCCCTCCCCGATGGTAGCTTCGTCACGGCGTCGGAGGATGGCCGCATCGCTGTGTGGCGCGCCGGGCAGCCCGAGCCGGAGCGTGTCTTTTCCGAGCATGCCGGACCGGTCGCGGCGCTCGCGCTCTCACCCGACGGCAGCCAACTGGCCTCGGCCTCGTGGGACGGCACGGTCCGCATCCGCCCCCTGACCGGCGGCCCGGCGCGCGTGCTCGCAGGCCATCAGGGCAACGTCAACGCGGTCGGTTTCCTGGCCGATGGACGAACGGTGTCGGCCGGCTACGACACCACGCTGCGGATCTGGCCCCGGGCCGACGACCCGCGGGGCGTGCCGATCGTGCTCACTCTGCCGAGCATCCTGAACGCCCTCGCGGTGACGCCGGACGGGGAGATCGCGGTTGCGGGCGGGGACGCCGTCGTGCGCCTGCTGCGGCCGGATGGGCGCACGCGCGCGGCCGTCGATGTCGGCCCGAACCCGGTGATCGCCCTGGCGCCCTCCCCCGACGGGAGCCGAATCGCCGCCGCCACGGCCGGCGGTGCCGTCGCGGTGATCGACCGGAGCCGGGGCACGATCCTGCATCGCCTCGTTGGACCGGGACTTCCGGTCTGGTCCCTCGCCTGGCGGCCGGACGGACGGGAACTCCTCACCGGCGGCGGCGATCGCCTGATCCGGCGCTGGAACGCCGAGACCGGCGCGCCGATCGGGCCCCTGGCGATGCCGCGTCCGGCCGACGCGCTCGCGGCCTATCACGACGACCGCGGGGCGGAGGTGTTTCGCGCCTGTGTCGCTTGCCACACCCTGACGCCCGAGGACGGCCCGCGCGCCGGGCCGACCCTCGCCGGTATCATGGGGCGCCGGATCGCGACGGCGCCGGGCTACCGCTACTCGGAGGCGCTGAAGGGTATGGATATCGTCTGGGATGCCCGGACCATCGGCCGGCTCTTCGAGGTCGGCCCCGCAAGCTACACGCCGGGCACGCGCATGCCGGAGCAGACGATCACCCGGGCCGAAGACCGGGAGGCCCTGGTGAAATTCCTGGAGAGCGCCACCGCCATCCGGTGAGCCGGCGTCACAGGTCCTTGACCATGTAGCGGGCCTCCGCGCCGTAATCCGCGAGCTTGGCGGCGGAGGTGGCCCCAGGCGCCCGGACCGCGAAGCCGAGGGCCTCCCAGAACCGCACCGACCGGTTCACCGCCACCAGGGCGAGGCGGGCGTATCCCCGTGCGCGAGCCCGCTCGCCCACCATCGCCGCGCCCGTCCGGGCGTGACCGTTCTTCGCCGCGGCGGGCGCGATGCCGAGATCATGCAGGTAGACGCTGTTCGGCTTATCCAGGGTCGCGAGCGGCCGGTTGAGAGCCGGAATCGACCCGAGCGGCCAGGGATAGGCGATCGCGTAGCCGGCGATTCCCGTTTCGCGATCGCACAAGGACAGGCACAAATCGGTGCCCCGGGCGAGCCGTTCGCCGAAATGCACGGCGTCCTCGGGATGGTCGGGAAACAACCGGTCGGCCAGGGCCACCACCGGCGCGAGGTCGCCCGTGTCCATGCTGCGCCAGCGCCGTACCTGCATCCGATGACGGGCCTAGATCGCCCCACCCCGGGCGGCGCGCTCGCGCAGGTAGTCCTCGGTGGTGCGCGGACGGTCGCGTTCCGGTCCGGCATGCGGATCGAAGCCCTGGTTGACCGCGACCTCGACGCGACAATCCTCGCACATCATCAGCGCCTGGACGCGTGCCTCGCCGGCTTCGCCCCGGAACATCCAGTGGCGGTCGCGCAGCTTCTCCACCACCCGCTCGATGGTGCTGCGGGTCCCGAACGGCTTGGCGCAGGTGATGCAAGCGAAGGGCTCCTCCTCCTTGACCACCCGGCGCGGCGCCTTCCAAGCCTCGAAATCGACGCCCGGCCGGAGATCGATCACGTTTTCCGGGCAGGTGTTGGCGCACAAGCCGCACTGGACGCACAGGCTCTCCTCGAATCCGAGGAACGGGCGGTCGGCGCTGTCGGACAGGGCGTGGGTGGGACAGGCGCCGACGCAGGCGAGGCAGAGGGTGCAATCGTCGGTGCGGAAATGCAGGCCGCCGAACGGCGCGCCCGCGGCCAGATCGATCCGCGCCACCGGCGCGGGGGCCGCTGCATGCATTTCGTTGAAAGCGAAGCGCAGCACCTCGCGCTTTCCGCCCACCGGCATGAAGCGTGAGGGCGCCTGCGCCGACACGCCGGCAATCCGAACCGCCAGGGCCTCACCCAGGGCGTCGGGGTCGTCAGTCTCGATCAGCGAGACGACAGGGTCTCCGCCCTCGCCGCCATAGCCGAGGCCGCGAGCCAGGGTGTCGCCGAGGGCGACCGCGCGGCGCAGGCTGTCGAGATCGTGCTTGGGGCGGGCACGGGCGAGGATGCGCACCCCGGCGGCGCCATAGGCGAAGAGGGCGGCGAACGCCTCGGGACCGAGCTGGGTGATTTCGTTGACCCGGACCGGGAGGATCGCGGCGGGCAGTCCAGTGCCGTGGCGCGCGAGCGCATCGATCAGCGGTTCACCGTGCTCGCCGTCGTGGAACAGGACCACCGCGTCGCGACCGCCCGCGGCCCGGTAGGCCCCCATCAGGGTGCGCAGACGGCGCATGAGCGCGTCGGCCGGCGGCAGCGCATAGGCGGCCGCTCCCGTCGGGCACACGGAGGCGCAGTTGCCGCAGCCGGCACAGATGTAGGGGTCGATCGCAACCGTATCGCCCGCCGGCGAGATCGCGCCGGTCGGACACACCTCGAGGCAGCGGGTGCAGCCGGTGATGCGCGAGCGCGAATGGGCGCAGAGCTCGGCATGGAAATCCACGAACCGCGTCTTGTCGAAGGTGCCGACGAGGTGCGACGCCTCGGCGATCACCCGCTCGACCGCCGCCCGATCGCGCGGGTCGGCCCGCAGGTAGCCGAGGCGGAGCTCATGGGCCGGAAACAGAGCCGTGCCGCCGCCGACATCGACGACGACGTCGCAGGTGGAGTTCGCTCCATGACGGCCGGGTCCGAACACGAGGTGCGAACGTGAGGACGGAGCCGGCAGCGCATAGTCGTCGATGCGCAGATCGAAGGCACCGAGACGTCCCTTCGCGCCCACGATGGTACCCTTCACCACCGGGAAGTCGTTGCGCTGTGGCGGTTCGACGTCCTCTGGCCGGCTCAGCAGAACCGTGACGTCGAGATGCTCAGCGAGCCGCCGCCCGACCTCGATCGCGGTGGCATTACGCCCATAGATCAGGGCGACACCCTGGCTCTCGATCGGCACCGTGGCGGCATCCGGCACGGGCTCGGCGCAGGCGGCGAGGAGGGCCGCCATTTTCGGGCCGGCCTGATCGGCCTCGGTGGACCAGCCCGCATTCTCGCGGATCTTGGCGTAGGAGACCCGATCGTCGGCACCCAGTTCGGAGGCGACCTCGTCGAACAGCGGCGATTGTAGGGTGCACGAGACCGTCACCGGTCGCCCGGATTGCAGGGCGGAGCGGAACCGGTCGAGTTCACGGCCGCAGAGCTGGTCGGCGGTCTTCACGTCGCCTGAACAGCCCCGCCCGATCGTGCCGGCATCGAGCGGCATCGTCTTTTCGCAGGAGCAGGCGAACACGATACGATCGGACAAGAACAGACCCTGAATTCAAGTGCTCGGGAACGGGCGGGAGCGGATCGGACCGACACCGGGCGGCATCACTGCCCCTTCGCGTCCGGCTCCGTATCTTATATACTCAAACGGTTCAAAACTACGATCCGACACACGGGCGCAGGGACCTTGCGTCCCGCGCTGATCTTCCGGGCCGCGCTCGCGCCTTTCTCTCCGTCTTGTTGCCCGGCCGCCGACAGCACATGTGGTCACCGAAGTTCGACATCCATTCCGGCCCGAACGCGGGATCGGTTCCTCCTCCTGGATCGACCCGTCAGGTCTCACGTTCATGATCGCTTCTCCGACGGCCTCACCCCTCAAGTTCCGGCCGGCGACGGATCTCGCTCTGCCTCCGTCCCTGACGGCGCGAGTGGTGCCGGCCTCCCGCCATGCTTTTGCCGAAGCGTGCGCGATTGCGCGCCGGGAGGGCGCGGAGGCGGCCGGGATTCTGGTTCTCGCCGAGCGGTCGGATGTTCTCGACGTCGCCGTGGTGCTGGTGCCCGAAGAGCCGCTGGCCTCGGCGCGGCGCGCCTTCCTGGCGGCCATGATGGCCCTGGCCGACGCAGTCGGCGCGCACGGCCCACCGGAAATGCCGCTGACCTTCGGCTGGCCCGATGTGCTGATCTTCGACGGGGCGCGTCTCGGCGGCGGTCGTCTCGGTTGGCCGGAGGCCTGCTCGGAGGAGGTCGTGCCCGACTGGCTCGTCTTCTCTGCCATGCTCATCCTGAGTAAATCGGGTGCCGGCGATCCGGGCTTGACGCCGGGATCGACCGCCCTCGACGAGGAGGGGTTCCCACCCGATAGCCGCAACGCGCTGGTGGAGAGCTTCGCCCGGAACCTGATCCGGACCTTCTCGCTCTGGGAGGAGGATGGGTTCTCCGGGATTGCGGCGCGTTATCTCAGCCACCTGCCGACCCCTGCCGGGATGCCCGTGCGGATCGACCGGACCGGCGATGTCATCCTGGGCGGCGAAACGGGAGAAGCCGGGGCGGGAAAAGCCGGGGCGGGTGAGACCGAATGCTGGCCGCTCGCCTCTCTCCTGCGCGCGCCGGGCTGGCAGGACCCGGCGACCGGGACAGTCCGTCTGTGAGTTCGCTCCGGCTTCCGCGTACCCTGCGGCTCGATGTGTCCGACACCTTCGTGTTCACCCACGCCGCCGAACCGGGCGAGTGGGCCGTGACGGGCTCGTTCCTGTTCTGGGATCAGGACCTTCCGAACCTGGAGGGGAAGGCGCGCGCCGCGTTCCGCTCCGGTTTCGTCGGCGTCTCCTCGCTGGGGTTCTCCACCCTCGTGGTGGTCAGCGAGGCCACCGAAGCCGAGCGCGACGCGGCGGTCGAGGATCTGGCCCGGCACATCCACGAGCGCCTTGGCGCTCCGGATCGGGCCATGGCCCGCGCGGCTGCGCGCGAGGAGATCGATTTCGCCGCCACCCTGTGCGGGGTCCCGGTGGGGAGCGTGGTGGCGATGCACCGGACGCAGGTCGACGGAGCGATATCGGAAGCCTTCCGCACGCTCCATCAGCGCGATGCGGGGACCCCCGGGGCCGATCGCCTGCATGCCCATGCCCGGGCCTTTCGCTTCGTCGAGACCGATGACGAGGAGCCCGAGGAGCGGGCCGATCTGATCGGTCTCGCCCGAGATCGGCCGGGGACGGGATCCTGATCGATGGCCTGCTCGCAACCACCTTGTCCGTCGCCCTTTCCGCCGTCAGGAGCCGCCCCCCAATGACCGAATTCTGGGTGTCCAGCGGCCACCACCTGACGCAGCGCACCGAGGGGGGCGGCCTGGCCGTCACCGACGAACTGATCCTCGCCTACCTCGCGCGGCCCGAGCTCGCGCCGCCCGAGGAGGCCTGCCGGGCGGAGCGGAGCCTCTACGCCGATCTGCTGGCGGACCCGCGGCGGACCGTACCGCCTGAAATGGTGGCCGCGATCGCCGATGCGGATGCGCGGGAGAACTGGACAGTGCTGCTGGCCTTCCGCGACCGCCTGCTCGCATCGCGCTCGATCGAGGCCGCCTATCTCGGGCTGGTGCGGCAGGGATTGCAGGGCACGCCCGCCTTGTTCCTGAATCAGCTCGTGCACCTGATCCTGCGCAATGCCCTCGACGGCTGCGATGATCCGTTCGTCCTGCGGGCCGCCGAACTGATGTTCCGGCCGCAGCGGGTCAGTCGCCTCGACGGAGCCGTCCTGCTTGCCGATGCCGAGGTGATCGAGGCGCGCGAGGGCAGCGCGCCGCTGTCGCCTCTGGTGGCCATGCTGGGCAAGGAGGCGGCGAATGAGCTCGACATCCTGAACGCGGAGAATGCCTGGACCTACTGGAGCCGGTCCGACGCCTTCTCGATGGCCCTGAACCTCGGATCGAGCGCCCGGAGCCGCGACGGACTGGCTCGCGTGATCGAGGCCTTCCTCCGGCATCTCCTTCATGTGGACGTGCGCGTCACGCCGCTCGACCGCCTCGACGATTCCGATTGGCGCTGGTTCGTCGGGCTCGATGCCGAGGCGACCCGGATCGGCAACGCCCTGTGGCGGGGGGAGGCCGCCTCGGCGGCCGACCAGGAGCGGGTGGTCGCCCTCTTCAGCCTGACCTTCGAGGATCGGATGCGGGTCGATTCCTCTGTCGGCGACAGGCCCGTCTACCTGCTGCTGGCCGCGACGCCCGCCAATCTCGTGACGATGAAGCCGCAGAACCTGATCGTGGGCCTGCCCCTGAACGACGCCACCGGAGCCAGCTGATGCCGAACGACGGCGACCGTGTTGACCCTCCGGGTGGAGGACCGATCCCGGTCGGGCCTGCTCAGGAAATCGTGTCCGAGCAGGAACAGGTCAGGCCCGACAACCATTTCGAGGTCGGCATCCTGGTGGCGCGACGGCGCCTGCGAGGCCCCTGGGCGACCCATGCCTGGCTGCCCGTCGCCGCTCTTCCGGCGGCTCCCCCGGTGGCGGCCTGGACCCGGCTCTCGGAGACCGAAGAGGAGGCGGTATTTTATGCCGGTGCCTACGACGTGCTGCTCCATCCGGCCGAGACCTCGCATTACCGCGACAACCTCGTCTCCGGTCGCCCGTCCCTCTGGGTCGCCCTGCGCAAGCTCGGCGAGGATGCCTATGAGATCGCCGCCGTGACGGCCGATCCCTACGAGGGCGAAGCGATGGCCGAGGGGATCGGCGAGATCGTGGAGGCGGTGCCGATGCCGACGGAATCGCAAGGGATCCTGCTGGCGTTCTTCGAGGCGTTCCACGTCGAGCGCAAATTCGAGAAGCGCAAGCGCGATCGGGCCGATCCGGAGGCGCTGGCGCGGGGCGGCCGGGGGCGCGGCGAATGAGCGACGGTATTCTCTCGCGCTGGGCGAGGCGCAAGCAGGCCGTCCGACAGCAGGAGCGCGTGCGAGCCGTTCCGCAAGCAGACGAGGCGAGTGGCGCCGTCGAGGCCGATAGCGAGGCCAGGGCACTTTCGGATATCGAGGCGAATCCCCAGGCGGATGAGGAACTGGCCGAAGCCATCGCTCGCCTGCCGAAGCTCGAAGATCTGACAGCCGAGACCGACCTCGCGCCCTTCCTCCGGGCGGGCATCCCCTCCGCCCTGCGAAACGCCGCTCTGCGCCGGATGTGGTCGGTCGATCCCGGCATCCGCGACTTCGTCAGCGAAGCGCGGGAATACGCTTATGACTGGAACACGCCGGGCGGAGTCCCGGGCCTCGGGCCGATGCTACCGACGGACGACATCAAGGCCATGGTCGAGCGGATCATGACGGGCGCCGGCCCTAAACCCGCGCCGACACCGCTCGAACCCGGGGACACGCGCGAGCCGGACGCGGAGCCGGACACCGAACGGACCGCCGAGGACCAGGATGTGGTCGAACTCGCCGAGACGCTGCCCGCGCCCGCTGTTTCCGACGCCCATCGCCCGCACGTTGCAGCGCCGGAGGCGCTTCCGATCACGGTTGCGGGGGAAGAGTTTCAATCGCCCACAATCGTTTCGCGCATGCGACGCCATGGCGGCGCGATGCCCAGCTAATTCGTACAAACGCGATTGCGGTGGCGGCAAACGCTTTTTATTATCAATACAAACTGGGCTGCACGACGAAGTCGAGTGACCGGGTACCTGTTGGATTGAGGCGGCGCGTGCGTTCCGGCGCGACGCTTTCGGAGCTGTCAGCGGAGATGGGTGTCGGTATCGGGGATTCGATCATCACGGCCGACGCGCGCGAACTCGTCATCGACGAGGTCGATCAACTTCGCGCCCAGCAATACGATCTTCTGGCCGTCCTGCTTGGCCGCCTGCCGAACGGCGATCTGCTCGATGCCCTGAAGGGGCTCAAGGGGGGCGACAGCGTGCTCGGCCGGGAGGTCGGCATGCTGGGCGAGGCCGCCGCTGCGACGTCCGAGGCGGCGGTGGAGCGGGAGTATTTCGCCCTGTTCGTCGGCGTCGGGCGCGGGGAGCTTCTGCCCTACGCGTCCTACTATCTGACCGGGTTCCTCAATGAGCGACCCCTGGCCCGGGTCCGTGAGGATCTCGCGGCTTTGGGGATCGAGCGGGATCCGTCGATGACCGAACCGGAGGATCACATCGCGATTCTCTTCGATGTGATGGGGGGGGTGACGTCCGGCCGGTTCACGGCAGGGCCGGATGCCGCGCGCGACCTCTTCCTCCGGCACATCGCGCCGTGGGGGATGCGGTTCTTCACCGATCTGGAGCGCGCCAGGGCGGCGCGCTTCTATCGTTCGGTCGGGGCATTGGGACGGGCCTTCCTCGAGATCGAGGCGGCCGCTTTCGCGATGGATGCCTGAGGCATCCATTCCAGTGGGATTGGGGCGTCGGACCTGAACAGGTCGGAGCCCGTCAGGGAGTTTGGGCGATGGGACAGGATCAGAAGGACCAGCTCGGCCGTCGCCAGTTCTTTCGCGCCCTCGGTGGCGGCACGGTGGCGGCCGCGGTCGGCGTCTCCACCGCGCCGCTGACCGCGACGGAAGCCCAGGCCTACGACCCGGGCACGGACGAGACCCGGTCGCGCTATCGCCTCACCGACGAGGTGAAGGCGTTCTACCGGACCAACGGATACGAGACTCTCCAGAACAGCACGAACGCCGGAAAGAAGTGAGCCTGCGATGCTGACCAAGCGCAAGAGCGGCGAGGCGAGCCGCACCAAGCACCAGGCCGTTGCGGCCGGCCTCGCGGCCGGCGTGCTGGATCGCCGTGGATTCCTGAAGAAATCCGGCCTGACTGCAGGCGCTCTGGCTGCGGCCGGAACGATCCAGCTCGGGTCCGTGCGTCAGGCGCGGGCTGCGGGCGCATCGGCCGTCGGCCCGGACGTTCAGATCAGGAAGAACGTCTGCACCCACTGCTCGGTGGGCTGCACTGTGACGGCCGAGGTGGTCAACGGTGTCTGGGTCGGCCAGGAGCCGTCCTATGCCAGCCCGATCAACCGCGGCACGCACTGCGCCAAGGGCGCGGCGATCCGCGAGCTTGTCTCGTCCGACCGACGCCTGAAGTACCCGATGAAGCTCGTCGGCGGGCAATGGCAGCGCGTGTCCTGGGAGCAGGCGATCGAGGAGATCGGCGACAAGCTGGGTGCCATCCGCGAGAAGAACGGCGCGGATTCGGTGTACTGGCTCGGCTCGGCCAAATTCACGAACGAGGCCGCCTACCTGATGCGCAAGTTCGGGGCCTTCTGGGGCACCAATTCCGTCGACCATCAGGCGCGTATCTGCCACTCGACCACGGTGGCGGGCGTCGCCAACACCTGGGGCTACGGCGCCCAGACCAATTCCTACAACGACATCCGCAACGCCAAGACGATGATCATCCTCGGCGGGAATCCGGCCGAGGCGCACCCGATCTCCATGCAGCACGTGCTGTCGGGCAAGGAGATCAACCGCGCGAACATGATCGTCATCGATCCGCGCTTCACCCGGACGGCGGCCCACGCCACCGAGTATGTCCGCATCCGCTCCGGCACCGACATTCCGGTGGTGTGGGGCATCCTCTGGCACGTGTTCCAGAATGGCTGGGAGGACAAGGAGTTCATCGCCCAGCGCGTCTACGCCATGGACGATGTCCGCAAGGAAGTCGCCAAGTGGACGCCGGAAGAGGTCGAGCGCGTCTCGGGCGTGCCCGGCGAGCAGCTGCGCCGCGTCGCGGAGAAATTCGCCAAGGAGAAGCCCGCCACCCTGATCTGGTGCATGGGCGCGACCCAGCACACGGTGGGTACCGCCAACGTGCGCGCGCTCTGCATCCTGTGTCTCGCCACGGGCAATGTCGGCAAGCCCGGCACCGGCGCCAACATCTTCCGCGGCCACACCAACGTGCAGGGCGCCACGGATCTGGGCCTCGATGTGACCTCGCTGCCGCTCTATTACGGTCTGGTCGAGGGCGGCTGGCGCCACTGGGCTCGCGTCTGGGACGTGCCCTACGAGTGGCTGCAATCCCGCTTCGACGAGGTTCCGGCCGCGGCCGGGCGGAAGGCCCGCTCGCGCAAGGAGAACATGGAGGCGCCCGGCATCACCTCGACGCGCTGGTTCGATGCCGTGAACCTGCCGCCCGAGCAGATCGACCAGCGCAGTCCGATCAAGGCTTTCATGGTCTTCGGCCATGGCGGTAACACCGTGACCCGCCTGCCCGAGGCGATCGAGGGCATGAACAAGCTCGAACTGCTCGTCGTCGCCGATCCGCATCCGACGACCTTCGCGGCCCTCGATGCCCGGCAGGACAACACGTACCTGCTGCCGATCTGCACGTCGCTGGAGATGGACGGCTCGCGCACGGCCTCGAACCGCTCGCTGCAATGGGGCGAGCAGATCGTGAAGCCGGCCTTCGAGTCGAAGAACGACTACGAGGTGCTCTACCTCCTGGCCAAGAAGCTCGGCTTCGCCGAGACGCTGTTCAAGAACATCAAGGTCGAGAACAACGTCCCGTCGGCCGAAGATCTGCTGCGGGAGATCAACCGCGGCGGCTGGTCGACCGGCTATTGCGGCCAGAGCCCGGAACGGCTGAAGGCGCACATGCGCAATCAGCACAAGTTCGACCTGATCACCCTGCGGGCGCCGAAGGACGATCCGGAAGTCGGCGGCGACTATTATGGCCTGCCCTGGCCGTGCTGGGGCAAGCCCGAGCTGCGCCACCCGGGTTCCGCCATCCTGTACAACACCTCTCTGCACGTGAAGGACGGCGGCAGTACGTTCCGGGCCCGTTTCGGCACCGAGCGCAACGGCCAGACGTTGCTGGCCGAGGACAGCTTCACCAAGGATTCCGATCTCACCGACGGCTATCCGGAATTCACCTTCGGGGTGTTCAAGAAGCTCGGTTGGGACAAGGACCTGACTGCGGACGAACTCGCCACCATCCTCAAGATCGGCGGCGACAAGCCCGACACCGTGAGCTGGGCCACCGACCTGTCGGGTGGCATCCAGCGCGTCTGCCTCGATCACGGCGTGATTCCGTTCGGCAACGGCAAGGCGCGGGCCAATGCCTGGAATCTGCCCGACCCGGTGCCGGTGCACCGCGAGCCGGTCTATTCGCCCCGTCCCGATCTGGTGGCGAAGTACCCGACCCGGCCCGACGAGCGGCAGTTCCGCATGCCCAATATCGGCTTCTCGGTGCAGAAGGCGGCGGTCGAGCGCAACGTGGCGCGTGACTTCCCCATCATCCTCACCTCGGGTCGTCTCGTCGAGTACGAGGGCGGCGGCGAGGAGACCCGATCGAACCCGTGGCTCGCCGAGCTTCAGCAGGACATGTTCGTCGAGATCAACACCGGCGATGCCGCCGAGCGCGGCATCAAGGACGGAGGCTGGGTCTGGGTCACGGGCGCCGAGAACAGCTCCAAGGCCAAGATGAAGGCACTCGTCACCGACCGTGTCGGCAAGGGCGTGGCCTTCATGCCCTTCCACTTCTCGGGTTGGTACGAGGGCAAGGACATGCGCGACTACTACCCGAAGGGCACCGACCCGGTGGTGCTCGGCGAGAGCGTCAACTCGGTGACCACCTACGGCTTCGACCCTGTGACGGGCATGCAGGAGACGAAGTGTACCCTATGCCAGATCAAGGCCGCGTGAGAGGAGCGCATCCACCATGGCCCGTATGAAGTTCCTCTGTGACGCAGACCGTTGCATCGAGTGCAACGCCTGCGTGACCGCGTGCAAGAACGAGCACGAGGTGCCCTGGGGCATCAACCGTCGTCGCGTCGTCACTCTCAACGACGGAAAGCCCGGCGAGCGCTCGGTCTCGATGGCGTGCATGCACTGCACCGACGCGCCCTGCGCCGCCGTGTGCCCGGTCAATTGCTTCTACACCACCGCCGACGCGGTGGTGCTGCACTCCAAGGATATCTGCATCGGCTGCGGCTACTGCTTCTACGCCTGCCCGTTCGGCGCGCCGCAATATCCGCGCGTCGGCAATTTCGGCTCGCGCGGCAAGATGGACAAGTGCACCTACTGCTCGGGCGGTCCGGAACCGGACCTCTCGGTGGCGGAGTACGAGAAGTACGGCTCGAACCGGCTCGCCGAGGGCAAGCTGCCGCTCTGCGCCGAGATGTGCTCGACCAAGGCCCTGCTCGCTGGCGACGGCGAGATGATCGCCGAGATCTACAAGCAGCGCGTGATCAAGCGTGGCTACGGCTCCGGCGCCTGGGGCTGGAAGACCGCCTACCGCGAGACCGTGGCGATCTGATCGCCGCGGAAACGACCTCGGGACCTCCGCTTAGGCGGAGGTCCCGCATCACGCCATCGAAAGGAACGCCGATGCGGCGGGCAATCACGCTCCTCAGCACCCTCGTCGTCGCAACGACGCTCCTGGCCGCGCCGGCGGCGTTCGAACCGGCTCGGGCACAGAACCCGATCACCCGGGACGGGCAGAACCCGATGGGCGCCAGGCCCACGGCGGATTCCGTCAATGAGGAATTCCTCTTCAAGAACGCCGACAAGATCACGGGGCGCATCAGCATCCCGGATCAGAAGGCGGCGAACCTCATCCAGCCGCAGGGTCGCGAGTACCAGTCGTTCCGCGAGCGCTACCTGCCCTGGATCGGCGCGGCCTTCATCCTCGGCATGATCGCGGCCCTCGGCGTGTTCTTCCTTTGGCGCGGACGCATCCTGACCGAACACAGCCAGGAATCCGGCAAGAAGATCCTTCGGTTCAACACGTTCGAGCGTTTCACTCACTGGATGACGGCCGTGTGCTTCATCATCCTGTCGCTCTCCGGCCTGAACTACATCTTCGGCAAGCGCCTGCTCATGCCGCTGATCGGCCCCGAGGCCTTCGGCGCCCTGGCGCAATGGGCCAAGTACAGCCACGTCTACCTCGCCTGGCCGTTCATGTTCGGCGTGGTGATGATGTTCGTCGTCTGGATCAAGGACAACATCCCGAACCGCCTCGACTGGGCTTGGATCAAGGCCGGCGGCGGCTTCATCGGCAAGAAGCACCCGCATGCCGCCCGCTTCAATGCGGGCCAGAAGGGCGTGTTCTGGATGGTCGCCGGCTTCGGCGTCGCCATGAGCGTGACGGGCCTGATGATGCTGTTCCCGTTCGCGCTGCTCGACATCAACGGCATGCAGGTCATGCAGGTGATTCACTCGCTGATCGGCATCGCCTTCATCGCCGGCATCCTCGCTCACATCTACATCGGTACGCTCGGCATGAAGGGCGCCTACGACGCGATGGGCAGCGGCAAGGTCGACCTCGCCTGGGCGCGTGCCCACCACGATCTCTGGGTCGAGCAGGAGCAGGCCAAGACCGCAAGCGGTCCGCAACTCTCCGGGCGCCACCCCGCCCCGGCCGAATAATCGAAGCCCCAGCCTGACGATGCCCAAGCGGCGAGGACCGAGACCATGAAAGCCTTCATTCTTGCCGTGATCGCGGCCATCGGGCTCGGCGTCCTCGCCATGTACGCGCTGACGAGCAATCAGAAATTCGCCTACCAGGCCTTCGCGACGTCGGGGGCGCGCGTCTCGGAGCCGGGAACCAACCTCGTCGGCGAGAAGTGGAACGGCGACCCGAACACCAACGACACCGGTGAGGCGGCCCACGGCAAGGCCACCGGCGAGCCCTCGCATCCCAAGCGGTCCTGAACCGACAGCCCATCGCCGAACGTTTCCCGCGCCCAAGATTCCAGCGGACGAGATTTCAGGGACCCGAGCATGACCCGACGCCTGCCTTTCGCCGCGCTTCTCCTGTCGGGCTGCCTCGTGGCACCGGCCGCCTTCGCCCAGGATGCGGCGCCCGCGCCTGCGCCGTCGAAGGGACCGGCCAACCTGTGCCAGGAGCTGGTCGCCTTCGTGAAGCAGCCGGAAGAGAAGAAGCAGGAGGCCGCGACGCCGGCAAAGCAGGCCACCGCCGTCTCCAACGCGTCGGGCAAGAGCGATGGCCAGCCCTCCCCGTCCGGCGGAGAGCCGCAGCAAAAATCGGGGCTCAGCGGGCCGGCAAATCCCGAGACCAAGGCACCGACCAGCGATACGCGTGCGCCGGTCAGCAACGGCAAGACGGTGCTAACGCAGGCCAATGCCAGCGCGAAATCTCCGCCTGCGCCCGGCGCCCCTGCCCCGAGCCCGAAGCCCGATCCAGCCTTGGTTGCCAAGATCGAGGCAGCTGCCGGATCGAACGATCAGCCGGCCTGTCGTGCGGCCGCTCGGTCCATGCGCGTCGCGGGCGTGATCATGCCGCCGCAGCTCCTGGCCCTGGCGGCCCTCGATCCGAAATTCTTCTCGACGCCACAGCCTTAAGTCGCCCACCCGGCCCCGCATCAGCGCGTGGCTTGGCCTGACGCTCGTCGTCCATCCGAACGATCGTTCAGGCGACGATCGAGGATTGCTGCACGCCTGAGGGCGCGTGCAGGCCGATGCGCCCATCGTTGCCGCGCGCACGCGCGTCACGGGTGAAGAAAGCCTCCAACACCTGTTCCAACTGGCGGTTCGGCTTCTTCATGCCGGTGATGAAGCGCGATATCCGGGGCTGATTGACCCCGAGTTCCCAGGCCAACCGCGCCTGGCTCCATCCCGAGCGATCCAGAAATTGACAGACGTCTGACGGTCGGACCGGCATCGCTCCACCTTTCGCGATCGGCTGTGCGATCCCACCCCAGGTTAGGGAAGGCAAATGACGCGTTCCAGGGTCGGCCACGGCTTAATCCCGTCGGTGATAATCAAATACGCGTGATGAGGCGGATCGTTCGGATACCTTTGCGAGAGCGGGGGTTAGGTATGGCTGGTCAGGAAATCGATCCGAGAGGAAACCCCCCAAATGCGGTCTATGATGATCGGTGCCGTATTCGCCGCTTTGCTGCCGGTGGCGGCCCATGCGGAAGGTGATGCGGCCGCGGGCGAGAAGGCCTTCGCACCGTGCAAAGCCTGCCACGCCTTCGGTAAGAACGGGGTCGGGCCGAACCTGACCGGCGTCGTCGGCCGCAAGGCCGCATCCGAGGAGGGCTACAATTATTCCGCCGCCCTCAAGGGCTCCGGGATCACCTGGGATGAGGCCAACCTGCACGAGTGGCTGAAGAACCCGAAGACCAAGGTTCCGGGCACCAAGATGGTGTTCGCCGGCTACCCGGACGACAAGAAGATCGACGACGTCATCGCCTACCTCGCCTCGAAGAAGTAGGCTCGAACGGGGTGTCGCCGCGTCCCGTTTGGTAGGCGGCGGCCCGTTCACGAGAGCAGTTTGAGAAAAAAGCCGCCGGCATCGCGCCGGCGGCTTTCTTCGTTTGAACCCCGTGCCCGGATTATTGCGGAGCCGGAGCCGTCTCAGGCGGGACGGCCGGGGCCGTAGGCATGGGAGTCGCCGGGTTGGCCGCGACCGTGTCCGTCGCCCGGGCGAGTTCCGGGTAGGCATCGATCACGTGGGCGCCGTTGAGTGGCTTGCTGACCCCGTTGTGGCAGGTGGTGCAGTTCACCTTCGGCACGTCGCCGAGCACGCCCAGCCGGTTCTTTGGAAAGGTCGAGAGCAGCGGCTCGAGATAGTTGCCGTTGATGTCTCGCACCATCCGGATGCCGTGCCAGGCAGTGACCCGCTGGGGTGTGCTCTGCGACCAGTCCGAGATCGCACGCGTGTTGTGGCAGAAGGTGCAATTCACCCCGAGGCCCTCCGACATGTGGATCATCAGGGCGTAGGTCTTCTCCGCCTCCTGGATAGGCTTGCCCTTGGTGGTCGGCAGCGCCGTCGTGGCGTTCACCCGGATCGCGTTATTGTCGATGGTCTTGTCGGCGAGATACTCGGTGAGGGTGTCGTAGGGCAGCGAAGCCAGCCCGACCGAGGGAGCGGCGAGGTTCTGCCCGTTGTTGCGGGCGATGAAGCCGCCGGGCCGGTTCGGGCCCGGATCGGTGAACCAGACGTTGCTCGGCACCGGCTGGCCGCGGTGGCAGGTATAGCAGGTGACGCCGGCCCCACCCGTATGGCTGTCCTTCCAGTCGGTGTTGAGAGCTTGCGTCATCTGCAGCATCCGACGCGCGACCTTCTTCTGGTAGAGGCTGTCGTCGGCCATGTTCTCGGTGTTGTGGCAGTAGGTGCAGCCCTGCTCCGGGCTGACCCATTCGGTCATCGAGGCCATCAGGCGATTGAACTCGTTGACGCTGACGTTCTTGAGGACCTGCACGTTCTCGTAGGTCGTGCCCGCCAATTCTTCGCCGGGTTCGGCGGGATCGGCGGGAGCCGGGGCGAGGTTGGCCGCCTTGGTCGCCGCGGCGCCGGCTCGGGTGTGGATCTGCGCCATCGCGGTCCCGCGAAAGCCGCTCTGCTGAACCGCCAGCGGCGGGCGGTCCCAATCGGTCAATCCGAACATCGCCACCGTGAGAAAGAACGCGATGGAGGCCCCGAGGACGATGAAGAAGGTCTTCATGGGGCTCCCCCCGTGAGGCTGCCGGGCGAGACGGCGAGCGGATCGACGACGGGCGGATAGACCTGTGGGTAGGAGGGGGCGACCCCGTGCTTGACCGCCCACAGGTACCAGTTGTCGACCACCGTGCCGGTGAGCAGGATGCCGATGCCGCCCGTCAGGGTGGTGAGGACCGCGAACCACCAGGCCCAGCGGTGGACCGATTCCATGGTGGCGTTGAAGCCCATGGTCCAGCGCCAGAACAGGGCGGCGCGCTCGGTGGCGGTGCCGCGATCGACGATCTGGTCGATCTCGCGCTCGCCGCCGAAGCGGCTCACCGCCAGGATGGTCCCGCCATGCATCGCGAACAGCAGCGTCGACCCATACAGGAAGACGATCGAGAGCATGTGGAACGGGTTGTAGAAGAGGTTGCCGTAGCGCAGCGAGAAGGCGGCGGTCCAGTCGAGGTGCGGGAAGATGCCGAAGGGCACCGCCTCGCTCCAAGACCCCATCAGGACCGGGCGGATGAAACCCAGCACCAGGAACAGCCAGATCGCGGAGGCAAAGGCCCAGGGCACGTGATAGCCGAGGCCCAGCGCCTTCGCCCTGCGGAACAGGCGCAGCCACCAGAGCAGCACCGAAGCGGTCAGGAAGAAGCCCGCGATGAGCCACCATCCGCCCTCGGCGAGCGGCGGCAGCACCTTCAGGCCGTATTGCGGGCGTGGCGGTTCGAGCGCGAGCCAGGGCAGTTGCCGGACGAACTGGACCGGGTCCCAGTTCACGGAAGCCCACATGTTGAGGCCGATGATCTCGAACGCGATCAGCCCGCAGACGAAGGAAAGCCCCCCGAGATAGCCGATATAGATCGGCCCGACCTGGGCGTTGCCGATCAGGCCGAACAGGTAGGAGTTGAACGGCGTGCCCCAGCGCTTGTCGACATCCACGGGGATGCCGTGTTCGGGCTGAATCGGACGGACCTGCACTTCGGAAAAGATGTTCTGGTAATAGGCCATGGCGTCACGCGCCCCCCCTGTCCCGAGATCAGTTTCGTGCCAGCTCAGCGCCAGACGGGCAGGTTGAGCCACCAGCCCCACCATTCGGGCCAGCCGCGGGTCCAGATCGGACCACTGATCACGATGCAGACGGCACTCCAGAACCCCGCAGACAGGGCCAGGAACAGGCCGAGGCGGTGGATGCCGAGCGTCCCGATCGAGTAGCCGATGGTATCGCGGAAGAAGGTGTCCTCGTGCTCGGGCGTCTTCACCACCTCGCCCTTCCCGGGATTGGTGGAGGACAGGATCAGCGAGCCGTGGAGCGAGAGCGCCAGCGTCGTGGTGAAGAAGAACGTCACCGCCAGCATGTGCGCCGGATTGTAGTGGAAGTGCAGGTATTGGTAGCCGGTGTTCGACACCCAATCGAGGTGCGAGAGGATGCCGTAGGGGAAACCGTGCCCCCAGGCGCCCATCAGGAGCGGGCGGACCACCACCAGGGTGACGTAGGCCAGGATCGCCACCGAGAATGCGAAGGGCACGTGGTAGCCGATGCCGAGTTTGCGGCAGATCTCGACCTCGCGCAGGGCCCAGGACGAGAAGGCCCCGACCGCGCAGAAGGTGATGATTTGCCAGAGGCCGCCCTCCTGCAGGGGCGCCAGGGCGAGGCCGTATTTGAGGTCGGGGGGCGCGATGTTGATCTGCCAGACGTTCCACGTCGGCCCGAGCGCTGCGCCGTAGATGATCAGGGCCGTGCCCAGCACCGAGAAGAACAGCGTCGTGACGCCGAAGAACCCGACGTAGAACGGCCCGACCCAGAAATCGAACAGGTCGCCGCCCATCAGGGTGCCGCCGCGAATGCGGTATTTTCGTTCGAAACTCAGCATCGCCATCGCGACCTCCCCCGCTCCACCACATCTCTCCGGCGATGGTCGACGGGGGGCTTGCAGGCCGCCCGCCGATCATCCGTGCTCGAGGTGCGCGCCGGTCAGGCGGGCATCGTGGGCAGAACCAGCGTCTGCGCATTGGCGGCGCGCGGCGCCTTGGGGCCTTCCAGCCAGTTGAACCGGTCTGTGCTGAGCAAGATGAAGTGGATCAGCAGCGCCAGAATGAACAGGAAGGTGAAGAGCGCCACGAGCGTGCGGCGCGGATCGAAGAGAAGCCAGACCTTGTGCATGATGAGGGTCCTTCTCAGGAGAGCAGGGAGACGACGCCGTGGGCGGCCGTCTCGAGGGCGGCGTAGCCCTTCGGTCCGGGCAGCCACGGGCGCCACAGCCACACGAGGATGTGGGCGACCACGGCGATCGCCGTGAAGATGATGAAGCTGGTCAAGAAGATCGCGTGGAACTCCTTGGCTTCCGGTTCCGTCAGCCCGGACAGGCTGCTCGGTTTTTCGACAATGCCATTGGCCATCGGTTCAAACCTCCGCTGTGACTGGTCGCGCCCGCAGGTTCGGGCACGGGGGGTGACGCCGGACCGCGCGGAGCGGCCTCGGCGGTCCTTCCCGCCTGTTGGGACGGGAGGTCGATCGGGGGCGGGCGAAGCGCCTCGACCCGAAGGCGAACTCAGCCCATGAACACGAACGGGATGGCCGAGACCGCCATGGTGCGTGCCTCGGCGAAGACCGAACGGCGCTGTTGCGGAAGCGCGGTCTCGGCTTGCGGGATCACGCGCTGCACCAGGGCTGCGGCCAGAAAGAACGGGTAGGTGGTGGCCAGGAGGATCCGGGCCTGGACCTCGTCCTGATGCAGGCGCGACACCGAATTCAGCGAACGTTGCATGGGATGATCTCCTCGTGGCGCTCCGCGGCGGGACGCGTCCGGTTTGGGACGCGCGGGGTCGGTCTCGACCGGCCGGACGGCGCCGCGCCGCTCCAGCCGGAAAGGGAATGGGGGGCGAGACCGGGACGCGCGCTCATGCGGCAGCTCCGAGGCTCGCCTCGGCGCGGGCGCGCTCGACATGGTCCGGGTCGACGCGGACCGCGCCGGATTGCCGGGCCACCCGCTCCGCGGCATCGCGCAGGCGTTTGGCCGCCGAGATTCGCACCAGCACCGGATGGGCCTCCACCAGCGCGTCGAGGCGCGCCCGGGCCGCCTCGTCCCAGGGCAATTCGCGGTGCAGACGCGCGGGCGTCGCCTCGACCTTGTCCATGTCCCGGGCCAGCGGCAGAATGTGGAAGAGCATGTCGAAGAGCGCGTTGCAGACCTCCTGAACCAGGTAGGTCGCGCCTGAAAACCCCATGAAGGGCGTGCCGGTGTGCCGCCGGATGATCGCACCCGGGAACGAGGCCGGCACGAAGACCGCGCGGGCGCCGGCTTCCGCCGCGTACATCCGCTCGTTGAACGAGCCGAACAGCACCAGCGGCGGGTTTGTCGCGATCAGGTCGCGGATCTCGGCGTTATCGGTCTTCTGTCCGGCCTTGCGGGACACGGCGAAATGGCAGGGCAGGCCCATCTCGTCTTCGAGGAAGTGGCGGACGCCGCGAGCGTAGGTGTCGGACGCGACGATCCCGAAACTGGCGGTCCCGAAGAAATCCTGGGTCACCGAGCGCCACAGGTCCCAGACCGGCTTGATCGTGGTGTGCTTCTCGCGCTCGATGAACGGCTCCGGGTCGAGGCCGAGTGCTTCGCCGAGCGCGCGCAGGAACCGCGTCGTCGAGTGGATGCCGATGGGCGCCTGGAAGTACGGACGCTCCAGGGCCTCGCACAGCAGGCGGCCGAACTCACGGTAGAGGCAGATGTTGGCATCCGCGTTCACCAGGGCGGGGACGTCGGCGAGATGCGAGCCGAGCGGGAACACCAGGTTCACCTCGGCGCCGATGCCTTCGACGAGGCGACGGGTCTCGGCCAGATCCGAGGGCATGTTGAAGGTGCCGTAGGCCGGGCCGATGAGATTGACCCGCGGCTTGACGCCTTCCTGACGGGCGGGCCGGGCCGGGATGCCCTTCTTGGCGAAGCGCTTGGCGCCGTACTCGTTCCAGAGCCAAGCCATGGCCCGGTCGGCCGCCTGCCACTGGTCCTCGTCGATGGTACGCGGCAGGAAGCGCTGGAGGTTGGTGCCTTCCGGCGTCACCCCCCCGCCGATCATTTCGGCGATCGAGCCGGTGACGACGACGCTCGGCTGGGCCGGATCGAGGGTGGCGTGAGCCCGCTTCATCGCGGCCTCGGTGCCGTGGCGGCCGAGTTCTTCCTCCGCCAACCCCGTGACCACGATCGGCAGTTCGTGCGGCGGCAGGGCATCGGTGTAGTGCAGCACCGAGGTGACGGGCAGGTTCTCGCAGCCGACCGGTCCGTCGATGACGACCTGCAGGCCCTTGATGGCGGTGAAGACGTAGACGGCGCCCCAGTAGCCGCCGGCCCGATCGTGATCGAGGACAAGCATCAGGCCATCTCCCCGATCGGCGAATGGTCGAACTTTCCTGGGGCGGGCTTGGCGCGCACGGCCGAGGCGACGTTCTGGCGAAGCTTGGGCACATCCTCCCAGATGCCGGCTGCGTGACCTTCGCCGACCCCATCGAAGAAGGCCCGCATCGTATCGAAGCGACCGCGATTGCCGAGCGCCGCGTTGATCACCTTGGCCAGCGATCCGGCGCCCGCCACGCCCATCAGCGGGCGGGCCGAGATCAGGTTGGTGAAGTAGAGGGCGGGTATTCCCATTGCCTTGGCCTTCTGCACCACGGGCGTGGTGCCGATGGCGAGATCGGGCCGCGCATCCATCATGGCGCCAAGGTCGTCCTCCAGGGAGGCGCGGTAGCGCACGGTGACGCCGCGCGCCTCGAGCCAGGCCTGGTCGGCCTCCGAATAGGGCGTGCGCGGACAGGCGGTGCCGACATAGGCCAGATCCGCACCGCTCTCGACGAGGAGGCGCCCGACCAGGAGTTCGGAGCCTTCGTAGCCCGACAGGGTGATCCGGCCCCGGATCGGGCTGGCGGCGAGCGCGCCCTTGATCATCGGCAGCAGCCGGTTCTTGGCGGCCCCGACGGTGGCGCGGGGGACCGCACAGGCCTCGCCGATCCGGTCGAGCCAGTCGGCGGTGCCGTCATGGCCGACCGGAGCCGAGCCCACGATGGGGCGCCCGGCGGCGGCGAATTCCCGGATTGAGGCTGTGTAGAACGGGTGGATCGCGGCGACCGCGGTGCAGTCGAGGGCGGCGTAGAGTTCGCGCCATTCCCGCGTCGGCACCACAGGTCCGGCCGCGAGGCCGAGTGGCTCCAGCAGACCGCCGATGACGACCGGGTCGGCCGGGAACATCTCGCCGAGCAGCGCCACGGTCGGGCGCTCGGACCGACCGGCGCGGGGCGCCTGGACGGGGCCTTGCTCGGCCTCTGTCCGGGCGAATTTCAGCATCGCCCCAGCAAGGACGTCCTTGGCCTCGGCATGGGTCGGCACCCCGAAGCCCGGCACGTCGATGCCGATGATGCGGACCCCGTCGATCTCCTTCGGGAGAAGCCGCAGGGGCACGCCCGAGGCGGTCGGCACGCAGAGATTGATGATGACGACGGCGTCGTAATCGGCGGGCTTGGCAACCTGGAACACCGCCTCGCGGATGTCCTCGAACAGCTTGCCGGTCACCAGCGTCTCGGAGTTGAAGGGCACGTAGCCGACGCTGCGCTTGGCGCCGTAGAAGTGCGACGTGAAGGTCAGCCCGTAGACGCAGCAGGCCGAGCCCGAGAGGATCGTCGCGGTGCGCCGCATGCGCAGGCCGACCCGGAGCGAGCCGAAGGCCGGGCACATGCTCTGGGGCTGGTCGTGCGGACCCGCCGGGTAGTCCTTGCGGAGCTGCTCCAGGGTGTCGGACAGGCCGGCCGCCTCGGCCGCTGCCCGCATCGTCGCCTTGCCGGAGTGACACCCGAGACCATCGGCCTTCGTGGCGGCGATGTTCACCACCTCGGCCGGGGCCACGATGGGCACCAGGGTCGAGGCCGGGCGCTCCTTGCGAGCGCGAAGATCGGCGATGTCGAGGGTGACGGCCATGCGCGTCAGACCTCGTCGTACACGACTTCGAGGGACGGCTTCACGACCTGGGTCGTGCCGCACATGTCCTCGAAGGTGGCGGGCACCAGGGTGACGCCCCGGCCGACCGCTTCGCCCTTGAACAGGCCGAGCAGGCCGTCCTGGCTCAGGGGCGTCGGGTGGTTGGCCGCAGCGTCGTGAACGTTCTGGGCGAGATCGGCGAAGAGCGAGCCCCAGGGGCTCTCGGGCCGGCCGATGATCTCGTAGTTCGCGCTCTTCTTCCGGATGTCGTCATGCGCCGGGATCGAGGCCAGAACCGGGATGCCGACCGCCTCGGCGAAGGCCTGCGCCTCACCGGTGCCGTCGTCCTTGTTGATGACGAGGCCGCCGACGCCGACATTGCCGCCGAGCTTGCGGAAGTATTCCACCGCCGAGCAGACGTTGTTGGCCACATAGAGCGACTGCAGGTCGTTCGAGCCGACGACGATGACCTTCTGGCACATGTCCCGGGCGATCGGCAGGCCGAAACCGCCGCAGACCACATCGCCGAGGAAGTCGAGCAGGACGTAGTCGAAGCCCCACTCGTGGAAGCCGAGTTTCTCCAGCAATTCGAAGCCGTGGATGATGCCGCGCCCACCGCAGCCGCGCCCGACCTCGGGGCCGCCGAGTTCCATGGCGTAGACGCCGTCGCGCTTGAAGCAGACATCGCCGATGGCGACCTGCTCGCCGGCGAGCTTCTTCCTCGTCGAAGTTTCGATGATCGTCGGGCAGGCGCGGCCACCGAACAGAAGCGAGGTCGTGTCGCTCTTGGGGTCGCAGCCGATGAGCAGGACCTTCTTGCCCTGCTGGGCCATCATGTAGCTGAGGTTTGCCAGGGTGAACGACTTGCCGATCCCACCCTTGCCGTAGATCGCGATGATCTGTGTTTCCTTGGTCGCCGTCACCGGAACGGGGTCCGGCTCGATGCCGGCCTCGGCCCGCAGCGCTTCGGAGGCCCCGTTCAGCTGCAGATTCGTCAGCTGGATGTTCATGCGGCTCTCCAATCCAGGATCATCTTCAGGCATTCGGGCTCGCCGAAAGCCGTGCGGTAAGCGTCCGGAGCGTCCGAGGCCGGGCGCCGATGGGTGATGAGGCCGTCGAGGGAGAGACGGTCGCGTTCGACCAGGGACAAGGTCGCGGCGAGGTCTTCGGGCCGCCACTGCGCGGCGACGCGGATGCGGGCTTCGCGCAGGAAGGCGGGCGCGAAATCGAAGCCGAGGCGGCGCTCGTAGAACCCGGCGAGCACGATCTCGCCGCCGGGGGCGAGACGCGCGATCCCGCTATCGAGGATCCTCGCGTCGCCGCTGACATCGAGGATCGTGGCGTAGTCGTGTCTGGCATCCGCCTCGGGGGTGCTCACAGCGTAGGCGTCGGCGCCCGCGTGGCGGGTCGGATCGATCTCCCAGACCTGCGGCGCGCCGCCGAGGGTCCTGGCGAGGCGGGCGACCAGTCGCCCGAGCACGCCGTACCCCACGACCAGGAGCGGCCGGGTCAGGTCGATGCCCGCGAGGGCGTGGTGGGCGGTCGCCGCGAGTGCGATCAGGGTTCCGCGCTCGCCCCAGGCCCGATCGATGGGGACGAGGCGGTCGCCGGCACTGACCAGATGGGAGGCTGCGCCGCCGAAGAGGCCGCGAACGGGTCCGAAGCAGCGGGCTCCGGGCACGAACACTGTCTGTCCGACCCGGATACCGGAATCCGCGCCGGCCTCGACCACTTCGCCGACCGACTCGTAGCCGGGCACCAGCGGATACCCCATGCCGGGAAAGGCCGGCATCGTCCCGGACCAGAGCAGGCGCTCGGTACCGGTGCTGATTCCGCTCCACCGGATCGCCACCACCGCGTCAGCGGCCGTCGGCGTATCGAGGTCGAGAGTTTCGAGGTCGAGCCGGCGGGGGGCATGAAGAAGCACGGCGTTCGTCTGCATCGAGCCTGCCCTCCCCTCATCCGACGATTCGGTCCGTTTGGCTTCGAACTCGATGTGTCATCCTAGATAGACACTTTCGAACGTCAAGCAGAACTTACGTTATTCGGTGTCTTAACGGGTGGACACCAGCATGCGGGTCAGGAGCGGGCGCCGGGTCGCGACCTCGCGGATACGCTGAAACCCCGCTTCGGCCAGCAGCGCGGTCAGTTCCGCAGCGGTGCGGCAGTGACCGCTCCCCATCGCCAGCAGGTAGAAGCCGAAATACGCATCGGTGATCGGCTCGGCCCCGGCGGTGCCGCTCATCGGCTCGGCCAGCACCAGGCGTCCGCCGGGCGGCAGCGCCGTCCAGGCCGCTCGCAACAGCCCTCGCACCGTCGCGTCGTCGTGGTCGTGCACGACGCGGATCAGGCTGAGTGCGTCGGCACCCTTGGGCAGTGGATCGATCAGAAAACTGCCGCCGACGGCTTGAGCCCGGTCGGCGAGGCCCGAGCGGGCGAATTGCGCCGCGGCGCGCCGTGCCACTTCGGGCAGATCGAACAGCCTGAGCGCGAGGTCGGGCGCTGCGGCGGCGGCGGCGGACAGGAAGGCGCCTTCGCCGCCGCCGACATCCAGCAGGCAACGATGCCGCCGAAACGGATAGGCCTCGACGATGTCCTCGGCGATCAGCGCCTGCGAGGCCGACATCAGCGCGCTGTAGGGGGTCACGGCCTCCGTCGACAGCTCGGCTCCATCGCCTCGTGCGTACGGCCAGTAGCCCGCGAGCCGGGTCGGCCCGCTCTCGCCGCGCAGGAGTGCGACCGGATCGGACAGATCCGCGTAGAGCAGGGCGTGATGCTCGATCATGCGGCTGATCGAGGGGTTCCCGATCAGCGCCGCCCCGAGATCGGCCAGGACGAAACATCCGTCCGGAAGGCGCCGGATGAGATCGAGCGAAACGGCCGCCTTGAGGAGGCGTGCCGACGCCTCGCGGGACAGATCCATCCGGGCTGCCAGGAGATCGGCGGGAACCGGGCCCTCGGCGAGCAGCGCGAAGAGATCGAGCTTCAGACAGGCAAACAGCGTCTGCGAGTAGGTGAAGCCCGCGCACAGATCGAACAGCGCCCGGGTGTTCGACCGCGCGATGCGTCGGGTCAGCGGAAAGCCGGCGGCCCAGCGCTGGAATCGCGGATCGGCGATGATGCGGGCTCTGAGCGTGTACCAGCGGGACCGCCCGCCGCGGGGGCGGAGCGTGGGCGGCGCCCCGGCCGTCGCACTGCCGGCCACGTCAGGCGAGTTCCCGCGCCAGGCTTGCCGGCAGGAACAACCGCGTCTGCGCCACGATCTCCGCCCGCAGGATGTCGGCACCGGGGCAATCCGGTATGACGTCGACGGCCTCGCGGACGAGGCGCTTCAACCGGGCCAGCGCGCCGCTCATGCCGAGCAGCGCTGCTGCATTCGGCCGACCGAGGGTCGAATCACGCCCCACCGGCTTGCCGACCTCCTCCTGGCGGCAGGCGACGTCGCGCAGGTCGTCGGCAACCTGATAGGCCTCGCCGAGGCATTCTCCGAGGAGCCGCCACGGCAGGGATGCCGCACCGGCGGCGGCGGCGCCCGTCACGGTCGCGGCCGCGAACAGGGCTCCGGTCTTGGCCTGCTGATATTCCGTGAGCGCCACGTTCGGTTCCGATTCCCAGGCCTGTCCGGCGGCGATGCCGGCGGGGGAGCCGGCGGCGCGGGCGACGAGCCCGACCAGGGCCGCCAAGCGCTTCGGACTGCGCGCCGCGCCGCGAGCCAGCGTCTCGAAGGCGGAGACGATGAGGGCGTCGCCGGTCAGTACCGCCAGGGGCTCGCCGAAGGCTGCGTGGACCGAGGCCTGCCCGCGCCGCAGGGGCGCGTCGTCGAAGCAGGGCAGATCGTCATGCACCAGGGATGCGCAGTGCAAGAGTTCGATCGCCGCCGCCGCCGCGTCCGAAGCCGCCGGATCGTCGTCGCCACAGGCACGGGCCACCGAGAGGCACAGGCGCGGACGAATGCGGTGCCCGCCCGGGAAGACCGCATAACGGATCGACTCGGCCAGGCGCGGCGGGGCGCCGGGCGCTTCCAGATGGGCGACGGCGGCGTCGAGGGCCTGCTCGATGCGACGGTTGGCGTCCATGACCCGTCTCTCCCTGTCACTTGTTCTTGCTAAAACAAAGTGTCAGTATTTATTGACACTCGTCAAGGTCGATCGGTGTGACGGGAGAGGCGCACGTGAAGGTCGTGATCATCGGAGCCGGCATCGGAGGTTTGGTGGCGGCCCTGCGGCTGGCCCATGCCGGGCTCGACGTGACGGTGATCGAGCAGGCCGTTCATCCCGGCGGCAAGATGCGGCGGGTCCCGGTCGGGGGAACGGCCGTCGATGCCGGCCCTACGGTCTTCACCATGCGGTGGGTGTTCGAGGAGATCTTCGCCGAATGCGGTGCGGATCTCGCCCCCCATGTGCGTCTGGAACCGGCCGGCATCCTGGCGCGACACGCCTGGGGGCCGGACGAGCAGCTCGACCTCCATGCCGATCCCGAGGCCTCCGAGGCGGCGATTGCCACCTTCGCCGGGGCGCGGGAGCGGGACGGGTATCGCCGCTTCCGCGCCCGGGCCGCCGAGGTCTACGCCACCTTGGAGCGACCGTTCATCCGGGGCGAGCGCCCGAGCCCGATCGACCTGACGCGACAGGCCGGGCTCTCGGGCCTCGGCGACCTCTGGCGCATCCAACCCTTCACCACCCTGTGGAGCGCGCTCGGCGACTACTTCGCCGATCCGCGCCTGCGGCAGCTGTTCGGGCGCTACGCGACCTATTGCGGCTCGTCGCCCTTCGCGGCGCCCGCCACCCTGATGCTGGTGGCGCATGTGGAAAGCCAGGGGGTCTGGCACGTCGGCGGCGGCCTCAGCCGGCTGGCCGCCGTGGTCGCGGATCTCGCCGCCGACCGGGGCGCGCGCTTCCGCTACGAAACCTCGGTGCGCTCAATCGCCGTCCAGGGCGGTCGCGTGGTCGGGGTCGACCTCGATGACGGCGAGCGGCTGGCGGCGGATGCGGTGGTCTGCAACGCCGACGTCGCGGCCCTGGCCGACGGGCTTCTCGGGCGCGAGGCCGCCCGCGCCGCCGACGCGGTACCGGCCGGCGATCGTTCGCTCTCGGCGGTCACCCTGTGCCTCCAGGCGCGGACCAACGGTTTCCCGCTCGCCCGGCACACGGTGTTCTTCTCCGGCGATTACGCGGCCGAGTTCGCCCGCATCCGCGCCGGGCACCTGCCGGACGACCCCACCGTCTATGTCTGCGCGCAGGATCGATCCGACCGCGCCGCTCCGTCCGACCGGCCCGAGCGCCTCCTCTGCCTCGTCAATGCCCCTGCCCGGCCCATCGGCCCCTCGGAGATCGAGACATGCGTGACCACGATGCGGCGGCGCCTCGGCGCGAGCGGCCTGACCCTCGCGGAAACGGCGGAGCCGGTGACGACGGGACCGGCGGATTTCGCGCGGCTGTTTCCGGGGACGGCGGGGGCTCTCTACGGCCGAGCCTCCCACGGCTGGATGGCGTCGTTCAAGCGGCCGGGAGCTCGCACCCGGATCCCGGGCCTGTACCTCGCCGGGGGGAGCATCCACCCGGGGCCGGGGGTGCCGATGGCGGCGCAATCCGGGCGGATCGCGGCGGACAGCCTGCTGCGGGACCGGACTGGCGCCCGCGCTTCGATACGCGGGTGGATCGCGACGGCTACGTCTGGTGGTACGTCGACGCCCTGAGCGCGGACGGGCGACAGGGTTTGACCATCATCGCCTTCATCGGCAGCGTGTTCTCGCCCTACTACGCCTGGGACCCGACGCGCGATCCCTTCGACCACTGCGCCGTCAACGTGGTGCTCTACGGCGAACGAGCCAACCGCTTCTGCATGACCGAGCGGGGGCGCGCCAGCCTCACGCGCGATGCCGACCACATCGCGATCGGCCCGAGCGGGCTGTCGTGGGATGGCACGACGCTGACCATCCGGATCGACGAGGTGACGGCGCCGATTCCCAAGCGGGTGCGCGGCACCGTGCGGCTGCGACCCGGCGGCATCACGCCCGGGCCGCATCACCTCGACGCCGCGGGCCAGCACCGCTGGTGGCCGATGGCGCCGTCCTCCCCGGTCGAGGTCGCCCTCACCGAGCCTGATCTGAACTGGCGCGGCACGGCCTATTTCGACACGAACCACGGCGACACGTCCCTGGAAGCGGCGTTTCGCGATTGGACCTGGTGCCGGGCGGACCTTCAGGCCGGGGCGGCGATCCTGTACGACGTGCATCGCCGCGACGGCTCGCGCCAGGACCTGACCCTGTGCTTTACCGCCGATGGGACACCCCGGGACATCGATCCGCCCCCGCGCGCCGAGCTTCCGGCGACGCGGGTCTGGCGCATGCCGCGGCAGACCCGCAGCGACGACGGCCGCGCCGACATTGTGCGGACCTTTGAGGACACGCCGTTCTATGCCCGCTCGCAGCTCAGCACGACTCTACGCGGCGAGGCGGTCCGGCCGATGCACGAGAGCCTGTCCCTCAGGCGATACGCGAATCCGCTGGTTCGCCTGATGCTGCCGTTCCGGATGCCGCGCCGGGTGGGGTGATCGCCGGTCAGTCTGAACGGTCTCCAGACCGCTCAGACGCCTCCGCCTTCTCCAGGGCGGCGGCACGGTCGCGCCGAATGCTGCGCTTCAGGACTACGAGCTGCCAGATCGCCAGCCCGAGGGCGAGGGCGAAGACCAGCCCGATATCGAAGACGGCAAAGAGCGGGTCGCTCACGGGCCGACCGGCACCGCGCCCTCGCGCTCCCGCAGGGTCTCGATCAGATCGAGGACCCGGGCGACCTGACCGGGCACGTTCCACCAGGCCGGCGGCACTGGCACGGGCTGGGCCGCGACGGCCTCCACCAGGAAGGCGGTTTCGGCGAGTGGCGGGGCCGTATGATCGGGGATGGACGCCAGCGGCAGCAGGGCGCGGGCCATCAGGACGGCCTTGCGCCGGCCGGGCACCCGGGCGCGGATGGCGACGGAGTCGAGGTCGCCCCTTTCCAGGTCCCGGCCGATCTCGGCGTAGATCAGGCGGGCGGCGCGAATGGCGGGCCGGCAGCCGAGGGGCAATCCGGGGATGCCGGCCTCGGCCCGGGCGTAGAGCGCATCCGCGACGGCGAGCAGGCGTGCGACCAGGGCCTGGAGGGCGGGGCTCGCGACGGGATCGGCGAGGAACGCGTCCGGGTCGAGGCCGACCTCCCGCATCCAGGAGAGCGGCAGGTAGAGCCGTCCCGCCCGGGCATCCTCGCCGATGTCCCGGGCGATGTTGGTGAACTGCATGGCGACGCCGAGGTCGCAGGCCCGGGCGAGCACGACGGCGTCGCGCACGCCCATCAGCACGGTCATCATCGCGCCGACGCTGCCGGCGACCCGCGCCGCGTAGGCGGTCAGGTCCGACAGGGTCTCGTATCGACGCCCCTGCGCATCCCACGCCAATCCTTCGATCAGCGCGCCGGGCAAGGCCTGCGGCAGATGATGGGCCGCGACCAGATCGGCCATCGCCCGGTCGGCTGGAGCGTCGCTGGGGGCTTCGTCGTAGATGCGGGCGAGGCGCGCGGCGAGGCGGGCCAGGGCCGCCGGCCGGTCGCGAGCCTGTGCGTCGTCGACGGCATCGTCGGAGAGGCGGCAGAAGGCATAGAGCCCGTAGGCCGGGCGGCGCACCCGGGCCGGCAGCAGGGCTGAGGCGGCGAAGAAGCTGCGCGAGCCTGTCCGGATCGCGGCCAGGCAGGCGGCGTGGTCGGTCGCATCCGCGTGCGGAATCGCCCAAAGCGGCGCCCGCACCGGGGCGTACCGAACGGCTTCAAGCGTAGAGACGCGCATCCGGCACCACCGTGTCGAGGACTTTGGCCGAGGACAGGACGCCGGGCAGCCCGGCGCCCGGATGGGTGCCCGCCCCGACGAGATAGAGGTTCTTGAAGGCCGACGAGGCGTTGTGCGGCCGAAACCATGCCGATTGCGTCAGCACCGGTTCGAGGCCGAAGCCGGACCCACGGAAGCTCAGAAAATCGCTGGCGAAATCCGCTGGTGTCGTGACCCGGGTGGTGACGATCGATCCGGACAGGCCCGGCATGACGGTGGCGTCGAGGCTGTCCGCGATGGCCTGCCGGTAGGCGGCGGCAAGCTGCGACCAGTCCTGCCCGCCGGCGAGGTTCGGCACCGGCGACAGCACGTAGAAGGCGTCGCAGCCGGGCGGTGCCAGGAGCGGATCGGTGGCGGTGGGGCGATGCAGGTAGAGGCTGAAATCCGGCGCCAGGACCTTGCGGACGAAGATGTCGGCGATGAGCTCGCGATAGCGCGGCCCCATCAGGATGGTGTGATGCGCGAGGTCGGGGAATTTGCGGTTCGTCCCGAAGTACCAGACGAACAGCCCCATCGAGGAGGACGAGGCCTTGAGCTTCGCCCGGTGCCAGGATCGCCCCGCCCCGCCGAGCAGGGTCAGGTAGGTCGCGGCCGAGTCGGCGTTCGAGACCACGATGTCAGCGGGAATGGCGGTCCCGTCGGTCAGCGTCACCCCCGTGGCGCAGCCCGCCGCCACGTCGATGCGGGCCACCTCGGCCCGGTAGCGGATCGTCCCGCCTTGCCCCTCGATCAAGCCCACGAGGCCGTCGACCAGCCGTCCGGTCCCCCCCATGGCGAAGTGCACGCCCCAGCGGCGCTCGAGGTGGGCGATGAGGCAATAGATGGCGCTGGCCCGGAAGGGAGAACCGCCGATCAGGAGCGGATGGAAGCTGAAGATGGTGCGCAGGCGCTCGTCCCGGATGTAGCGCGCCACGAGATCATAGACCGAGCGATGGCCGCCGAGGCGCAGCAGGGACGGGGTGATCCGCAGCATGTCGCGGACGGAGGAGAAGGCCACGTGCCCGAGATCTTCGAAGCCGACCCGGCAGATCGCGGCGCTGCGCTCCATGAACCGTTCGTAGCCGTCGACGTCCTCGGGCGAGAACCGGGCGACCTCGGCCCGCATCGCTTCCGGATCGCCGCTGTAATCGAAGGTGGCGCCGTCCGGGAAGCGGATGCGGTAGAACGGCAGCATCGGCGCCAGGGTGACATCGTCGGCCATGCGCCGCCCGCACAGGGTCCACAATTCCTCGAACAGGAACGGCGCCGTCACGATGGTCGGCCCGGCATCGAAGGTGAAGCCGTCCTGTCGATGGACGCGAGCCCGGCCACCGGCCTGCTCCAGCCGCTCCAGCACCGTCACCCGGTAGCCCCGCGCACCGAGGCGAACCGCCGCCGCCAACCCGCCAAAGCCGCTGCCGATTACCACCGCGTGCGGGCGCGGAGACCGGGTCGTCGCGAGGCTCGGTGAGTCTGCGAGTGTCAACATAGAATGACACTATTCGCGGGAACGCGTCCGTTGCAAGCGCTGATTTGGCCAAACCGTCCTGTCGGTTCGGAGGCCGGTTCGCCCATCATACCGATGCGGACGGATGGGACGCGACGGTTGGAGAACATCAGGTTCGTCGCGAAATCCCTCGGAGGAATGCAGGTGGCCAGGGCCAGCCCAAAGGTCCACTCGGATCGCGCGCAGCGTTTCACGCGCAAGGTTCGAACCGTTGCGTGATGGGAGTCGATCACCCCTTTGTTTGAGAGGATCGATGCGGGATCAGCGGTCGTCGCGGTGCGAGCGCCCGTTCGCGGCACGGTTCCTTACGTGAGTCCTGCGCGTATCGAGACTGGATACGGATGGTGCGTGATCGACGCGATGTACCCGCTTTCCGTACCGTCATGTCGCGATGATGGTACGTTATAGGACCGAAAATTTACGCCCCGATATTGCAAAACTGTATCACGTTAACGTAAGACTTCGTAAAAAGCCTAGGTATAAAAGTCTATATGTAGCTTTAGCCTTGATTTCGCAGGTCGAATTGATTGAACCGCAACTTTCGGCTGTTTTGGTCGGCGCGCGGCAGGGGCACCGTTCCGAAGTTATAGCCGCAACGCAGCAGAGCCTTCTCATGTCTTTGCGGGCCTGAATAAAGAATTTTTTGCAGACCAATAGCGGAGGCTCGAAAAAAGTTAGGATAAATCAGGTTTTGAGGGCGTCAGGAATAAATACTTTACAGGCAAGACGGGTAATCACCAAAACGAATCCTGGCTTGTTGCTATTCATCAAACGGTGTTCCAAGAACAATCCAGCGCATACGCTTCGCCTCCGGTCAGCCATCTGATCGCAAATCGGTTGATGTGTCTTGGGTTTTCTCAGTTTCGCAGCGATTTTGGGCGGAGGATTAACGGTCGCAGTGACATGGCCGATCATAGGGCTGTGGTCTTTGCTTGCCGCGCCGTTCGGTGCCAGTTTTTTCACCCTGGGTGCGGTTCTGGTGATCGAGCGTCCTGCTGAGGCCGCGTCACGGCAGAAAGCCAAAGCGGGTGAGACGGAAGCCGGGCTCGGCAAGCCTTCGGACGCGCGTGGACCGCGAGAGATCATGTCTGCCGAGACGAAGGCATCATCGCGGTAACAGGCCGGCTGGGACTTCGGTCTGGCCCTGATCGCCTCCACGCGATCCGGACCATCCTTGCGGGAATCGCAGGTCGTTTCCCTCAGCGTCGGGCTTCGCTCGCCATCCGCACCGCGAGGCCGGCCAGCACCGTTCCCATCACCCACCGCTGGACCATCGCGAAGGACGGTCGGCGCGTCAGGAACGTTGCCATCGCACCGGCGGATACGGCGATCGCGGCATTGACCGAGAGGCTGAGCACGATCTGCACCGTGCCGAGCACCAGGGCCTGGACGAGGACGCTGCCTTTCGTCGGATCGATGAATTGCGGCAGCAGCGACAGGTACATCACGGCGATCTTCGGATTGAGCAGGTTGGTCAGCAATCCCATGACGAACAGCCGGCGCGGGCTGTCCTCGGGCAGTGTCCGGATCTCGAACGGCGAACGCCCGCCCGGTCGCACCGCCTGCCATGCGAGCCAGAACAGGTAGACCGCCCCGGCCATCCGGATGGTGTCGTAGGCGAAGGGAACGGCCAGCAGCAGGGCCGTGATGCCGAACGCCGCGCACAGCATGTAGACGACGAACCCGAGGGCCACGCCGCCGAGCGAGATCAGGCCGGCGGTCCTGCCTTGGCAGATCGACCGCGAGATCAGGTAGACCATGTTCGGCCCCGGTGTGAGGGCCATCCCCAGGGCGATGGCGGCGAAGGCCAGCAGGCTGCTCAAATCAGGCATCGGAAGCTCTTTCGCTGCATCGGTCTCAGGCGGGTGATCAGGGTCTGTCCCGGGCCGAGCCGATATTCCGCTCGGGCCGCACGGTACCATCACGTGCCGCAGGGAACGCGGTATCGTCGATCGGCGGCCCAGCAAATTCCGCACCTCCGCCAAGCCGGCGGCCAGCGCGGCAGCCTGGGCGGTTGGCGCGGCCCTTGCGTCGGCCCACGGGCAGCGCAGAGCCTTTGGCTCTCATGGGTTGGCGTGCCCATCCGAGGAAGCCCGTCCCGGACGGTGCTGCCCGCTCCGACTGCATCATGCCTTCTCCCGATGCAGTCCTGCGTCCGGCAGACCCGAGGGTTCGCGGCATCTTCGCATTCTGCGAATGTCGGAGAGCATCATGTGCGAACGTGACGGCCTGTTCTTCCAACGCTTTTCCCGGCGCGGCCTCCTTCGCGGGATGGGAACCGCCGGCGCCGCCATCGCGCTGCCTGCCCACCTAGCAGCCCTGATGGCGCCGGCCGCTGCCGCGGGCGCCATGACCACCGTCAAGGCCACCCACGGCTCCGGCTTCTGCAACCTCGGCATGTTCCTCGCCCACGAGCGCAAGCTGACGGAGGCCGATGGGGTCACGCTGGACTTCGTGGTGACGCCCTCCAATGCCGAGATCACCACGATGTTCGGGGCCGGGCTCGTCGACATGTCGATGATCCCCTACTCGAATTTCATGACCCTCTACGACGCCGGTGCGCCGGTGAAGATCGTCGCCGGCGGCGGCGTCCAGGGCTGCATGATCGTGGCGCGGGAGGGCATCCGTTCCGCCGCCGACCTGAAGGGTAAGACCCTCGGCACCTTCCAGGCCGACACGCTCGAGGTGCTGCCGTTCGATTACCTGAAGAAGGCCGGCCTGACCTTCCAGGACCTCGACGTGCGCTATCTCGATACCTCGCCGGAGCTGGCCCAGGCCTTCATCGCCGGTGCGGTCGATGCGATCTGCCACATCGAGCCCTATGCGACCCAGTGCCTCCAGTCGCGCACGGGCGCCACGCTCCTGTCGGATGGAACCGACGTCTACGGCGCAGGCTATTCCGACTGTGTTCTGGCAGCCCGGACGCCGTTCATCGAAGCGAATCCGGCTGCCGTACGGGCCGTGATCAAGGCGCTGTTCACCGCACAGGCCCAGATCGAGTCCGATCGTGATGCCGCCCTGAAGGACACCGTCGGCAGCTACTACAAGACCACCATGGCGGCTGCAGTCGATGCTTCCGCCAAGCAGCCGGTCTGCACCGACCAGCGCAATCAGACCGACTTCATCATCGCGCGCGGCCAGTCGATGAAGGAGATGGGCTACGTCAAGAAGGCGCCGGGCCGCGAGGCCTTCGACTGGCGCCTCATGGAGCAGGTCATCGCCGAGAACCGGCCCCTCTACGATGGGCTCAAGCTGAAATCGGCCTGACGCACCTTGCGGTCACCCGACCGGATGCCGGACCCGATTCCCGATCTCCCGAAAGGCAGCCTCATGGCAGCAACGGATGCCTCCCTCGGCGCGGTGGCGCCGGTTCCCGTGCGCGTGGCCCAAACGGCCCCCACATCGGTGCCCTCCCCGACGCCAGCGCGATACCCCCAACTCCGCTCCGCTCTGGCGACGCTCGGCTGGAGCATCGCCTCCCTCGGCCTGTTCGCCGGCCTGTGGGAGACGCTGTGGGCGCTCGGCTTCCTCAATCCGCTGCTCCTGCCGCCGCCACACCTGTTCCTGTCCGACCTGCCCGGGACCCTGACATATTTCGACCGGGCCAATCGCATCGGCAGTCGGGGGGGCGGCGGGGGCGTGATGCCGCTGCTGGCCACCATCGGGTGGACGACGATGCGGGTGACGGTGGGCCTCGTGCTCGGCTTCGTCGGCGGCGTGCTGGTGGGGGCGCTCCTCCACTACATCCGGCTGTTCCGCAATCTCGTCTTGCCCACGGTCCTGCTGCTGGCGCCGATCTCGCCCGTGGCCTGGCTGCCGGTGGCGATCTTCGTCTTCGGGATCGGCGACGTGCCGGCGATCTTCCTCGTCTTCATCACGCTCTTCTTCGCCATCGCGCTCACGACGAGCGCGCAGATCGCGGCCGTGCCGGTCACCTACCTCAACGTCGCCCGCATCATGGGGGCGGATTCCCGGCAGACCTTCTTCCGCGTGGTCCTGCCGGCGATCCTGCCTGGCCTGTTCATGACCCTGCGTCTCAACCTGTTCGCGGCCTGGATGGTGGTGCTGATCGCCGAGGCGGTGGGCGTCGGAAGCGGCCTCGGGCAAATCGTGTCGCTGGCGCGCTCGACCTTCAACGCGCGGCTGAGCTTCTTCACCATGGCGATCATCGGCCTTCTCGGCTTCAGCTTCGACTGGGCCCTGCGACAGATCCAGGCCCGCATGTTGTGGTGGATCGCCCCCCAGGGAGGTGGCCGATGAACGCTCCGGTTCCACGCGCCGCGCCGCGCCGCCCGGCCGTGCGCCTGTCCGGCGTCGGCAAGACCTGGACGCCCGCCGGTCGATCTCCGGTCCAGGCCCTGCGCGACATCGAGCTCGACATCCTCCCGGGCGAATTCGTGGTCTTCCTCGGGCCGTCCGGCTGCGGGAAGTCGACCCTGCTCTACATGATCGCCGGGTTGGAACCGGCGAGCGCCGGCACCATGGCGGCGGATGGCCTGCCGATCACGGGACCGTCGGCCGAGCGCGGCCTGATCTTCCAGGACGCCTCGCTGTTCCCCTGGCTGACCATTCTCGACAACGTCGCCTTCGGCTTGGCCATCGGGGCCGTGCAGAAGCTCAAGCGCCGGGAGATCGCCGCCGAGATGCTGCGGCGGGTCGGCCTCGCCGACATGATGGACAAGAAGCCGGACGAACTCTCCGGTGGCATGCGCCAGCGCGCGGCCTGCGCCCGGGCGCTCGCCATGCGGCCGAAGGTTCTCATGATGGATGAGCCCTTCGCCGCCCTCGACGTCCAGACCCGGGCGAAGATGCAGGATTTCCTGCTGCAGATCTGGCGCGACAGCGGCGCGTCGATCGTCCTCGTCACGCATTCCATCGACGAGGCGATCGCGCTGGCCGACCGCGTGGTGGTGTTCACCGCCCGTCCCGGTCGCGTGAAGACCATCGTGCCGGTGGACCTGCCCCGGCCGCGCAATCCCCGCGATCCGCGCTTCCACGACCTGCGCGACCGCTTCGGCGAACTCCTCGCCGACGAGGTCGACCGCGCCTTCGCGGAGCAGGAGGCGCGCTGAGCGCCGTCCACGTCCGCGACCTCCACCCTCATTCGTCCGAAGGATCAGCATGACCGAGATCATCGTCGAGGCCCGCACCGTCATCACCGGCGTTCAGGACCGCCATACCCCCATCCAGCACGACAACGCCGCCGTGCTGGTGCGGGATGGCGTCATCGTCGAGGTCGGCCCTCCGGAGTCGCTGCGCGCCAAGGCGCCGGACGCGGTCACGCATCGTTATCCGCGCCACGTGATGCTGCCGGGCTTCGTCAACAGCCACCACCATGTCGGGCTGACCCCCCTGCAGCTCGGCTCGCCCGACCACGCCCTGGAGTTGTGGTTCGCCACCCGGATCGCCGCCAAGCGCGTCGATCACGGGCTCGACACGCTCTATTCGGCCTTCGAGATGCTCGCCTCCGGCGTCACCACCGTGCAGCACATTCACGGCTGGATGGCGGGTGGTTACGAGCAGGTCCACGGTGCGGCGTCCCAGGTGCTCGGCGCCTATCGCCAGATCGGGATGCGCGCCTCCTACTGCTACGCCGTGCGCGAGCAGAACCGCCTCGTCTACGAGGCCGACGAGGCCTTCTGCGAGCGCCTGCCCCAGCCCATCGCCGGGCAATTGATGGCGCATCTCAAGGCGCAGTCGATGCCCTTCGGCGATTTCATGACCCTGTTCGAGACGTTGAAGGCCGAGAACGAGGGCGAGCGCCTGACCCGGATTCAGCTGGCCCCCGCCAACCTGCACTGGTGCAGCGACGAGGCCCTGCAGACCCTCGATGCGGCGGCCCGCAAGCACGGGGTGCCGATGCATATGCACCTGCTCGAGACCGCCTATCAGAAGGAATACGCCCGGCGCCGGACGGGCAAGACGGCCGTGCGCCACCTCCACGACCTCGGCGTGCTCGGGCCGCACCTGACCCTCGGGCACGGTGTCTGGCTGACGGCGGAGGATGCCGACATCGCCGCCGATTCCGGCACCTGCATCTGCCACAATTGCTCGTCGAATTTCCGCCTGCGCTCCGGCGTGGCGCCCCTCAACCTCTACGAGGCCAAGGGCATGACCGTCGGGATGGGCCTCGACGAGGCCGGGATCAACGAAGATCGCGACATGCTCCAGGAACTGCGCCTCGTCCTGCGGGCCCACCGCACCCCCGGCATGGACGACGACGTGCCGACCTGCCCGCAGGTCCTGCGGATGGCGACCGAGCACGGCGCCAAGACCACCGCCTTCGGCCAAAGCATTGGCCGGCTCGATCCGGGCCGCTTCTTCGACGCAGTGCTGATCGATTACGACCGGGCGACCTATCCCTACCAGGACACCGACATTCCCCTCCTCGACGCGCTGATGCAGCGGGCCAAGACCGGCGCCGTCGATGCGGTCTTCGTCGACGGGAAGATCGTCTACGCCGATGGCCGGTTCACCCAGGTCGATCGCGACGCGGTCCTGGCCGAGATCGCCGAGACGTTGGGCAGGCCGCGCACGCCCGAGGAGGTGGCCCGGCGCGAACTCGGGCGCGCGGTCACGCCCTACGTCAAGGCTTTCTACGACGGCTACCTGCCGGATGCTCCGCGCCAGCCCTTCTACGCCCCGTCCTCGCGCAACTGACGAGGGGCCGATGATCCGCCGCAACACCACGGGGTGCAAAACGATGACGCGTCGAAACCGGGCGGCGCTGGCCGCCATGGCGCTCGGGTCGTTCGGGGCGTTCGCCTCTCCTGCCCAGGCCGAGAGCCTGTTGCGCATCGCCATGACGGCGACCGACATCCCGACCACGACCGGCATGCCGAACAACGGCTTCGAGGGCCTGCGCTTCCTCGGCTACCCGATCTTCGAGGGGCTGGTCTCCTGGGATCTGACCCGGGCCGACCGCCCGGCCACCCTCCGGCCGGGGCTGGCGGACCATTGGGAGCAGGCCGCCGACGACAAGCGGACCTGGCTCTTCCACCTGCGCGACGGAGTCGCGTTCCACGACGGAACGCCGTTCGACGCCGATGCGGTGGTGTGGAACCTCGATCGCTACTTCAAGGCCGACGCGCCCCAGTACGAGGTGGCGGCAGCCGGCATCACCCGGACGCGGGTGCCGATCATCGATCGCTACCGCAAGGTCGATGACCGCACCGTCGCGATCACCACCACGATCCCGGCATCGTACTTTCCCTACATGATGGTCTACCTGCTGATGACCGCGCCCTCCTCGTTCGAGAAGGGTGGCCGTACCTGGGCCGGCACCGCGATGCTGCCGGCTGCCGGCACGGGGCCATTCCGGATCACCCGGGTCAGCCCCCGCGAGGCGGTCGATCTCGCGCGCTTCGACGGTTACTGGGATGCGGGTCGCCGCGCGAAGCTCGATCGCATCCGGCTGATGCCGATCCCCGAGGCGAATGCCCGGATCGCGGCCCTGCGGTCGGGACAAGTCGACTGGATCGAGGTTCCGGCCGCCGATGCGATCCCGTCACTGAAATCCGCGGGCTTCACCGTTACCACCGGGTCGTATCCGCATGTCTGGCCGTGGTTCTACAACATCGGCGCCAAGGACAGCCCGTTTCGCGATGTCCGGGTTCGGCAGGCGCTGAACTACTGCGTCGACCGCGATTCCATCGTGAGCTTCCTCAACGGCACCGCCGAGCCCGCAATCGGCTGGCTGAAGCCGGACGATCCGGGCTTCGGCGCGCCCGCAAACCGCTACGGCTTCGATCCGGAGAAGGGCCGATCGCTCCTGGCCGCGGCGGGCTACGGACCGAAGAAGCCGCTCGCCTTCCCGGTCATGATCTCCACCTCGGGGTCGGGCCAGATGCTGCCCCTGCCGATGAATGAGTTCCTCCAGGAAAATCTCAAGCAATCCTGCGGCGTCGAGGTCAGCTTCAACGTGGTCGAGTGGCAGGTGCTCCTCAACGCCACCCGCGCTTTGCCGGATGCGCCGAGTCTGTCCGGGGCGATGGCGCTGAACGTCAGCTCGCCCACCTCGGATGCCGGGGTGATGGCTCGCTACTTCTCCTCCGACCGCTTTCCGCCGAGCGGCTTCAATTTTCCCAACTGGCGGGACGAGACCTTCGACGCCGCGCTCCAGCGCCTGTCCGAATCGACTGATCCCGCCGTCATCGCGGAGGCCACCCGCACCGCGCACGCGCGCCTCGTGGACGATCCACCCTGGCTCTACGTGGTGCACGACCGCAACCCGCGCGCGATGTCGCCCCGCGTGAAGGGCTTCGTCTCCGCCCAGTCCTGGTTCCTCGATCTGTCCCTCGTCAGCGTTCCATAGGCGTCTCATGTCAGACCCCACCGATCTCACCGCCCTGGCGCTCGCCGAGGCCATCGCGGCCCGTCGCCTTTCGCCCGTCGAGGCGGTCGAGGCCCATCTCGCCCGGATCGCCGCGCACGAGCCCAAGCTCCAGGCCTTCACGGACGTCTATGCCGCCGACGCGCGCCTCGCGGCCGAGGGGGCCGACTGGGCGATCCGCTCCGGCCATGCCGTCGGCCCCCTGCACGGGGTGCCGGTGGTCCTGAAAGATCTGATCGATCTCGCCGGGCGGATCACCATGGGCGGCTCGGCCGCTCACCGGGGCCGACGCGCGCAAACCACCGCCACCATCGCCCAGCGGCTGATCGCCCAGGGCATGATCGTGCTGGGCAAGACCCACACGGTCGAGTTCGCCTATGGCGGTTGGGGCACCAACCAGCACCTCGGCACGCCCTGGAATCCCTGGGACCTCGCGGTGGCCCACACACCCGGTGGATCGAGCAGCGGGACCGGCGTGGCCGTGGCCGCCCGCCTGGCGCCCTGGGGGATCGGCACCGACACGGGCGGATCGGTGCGCCTGCCTGCCGCGTTCTGCGGGTTGACCGGGCTCAAGGTCACGGTCGGTCGCGTCAGCACGTATGGAATCGTGCCGTTCAGCACCACTCTGGATACCCCCGGCCCCCTCGGGCGCTCGGTCGCCGACGTGGCGGTGCTGTACCGGACGATCGCGGGCGCCGACCCGCTCGATCCGTCGACCCGCGGCGTGGCGCCTGCCGACCCGATGCCGGATCTCGGCCGGGGCGTACGCGGCCTGCGCCTCGCGCGGATGCCCGAGGCCGAGCGCACGGGCGTCGCGCCTGCCATGCTCGCCGCCTATGACGACGCCCTCGCGACCTTCGAACGCCTCGGCGCCGAGGTGGTGGAGATCGCCCTGCCCTTCCGCTTGTCCGACCTCGTGACCGCGCAGGCCAGCGCCATCACCAATGCGGAGGCCTACTTCGTCAACGGGGCGCTCGCCGAAGACCCGGACGCACCGCTCGGAGACGCCGTCCGGGCTCGCATCCTGGCGGGCGCCAGCGTTACGGCGCAGGACTACCTCGGCGCCCAGCATCGGCGACGCGATCTCCAGCGGCAGTTTTTAACGGCGATGGATGGGTTCGACGCCCTTCTGACTCCCACCACCGAGACCCCGGCGATCCCTCTCGCCAGCGTCGACGAAGGGCATCTGCCCTCGCGCTTCACCCGATTCGGCAACCTCCTCGACCTATGCGCCCTGGCGCTCCCGAACGGGTTCACCGCGGACGGGCTACCGCTGTCGCTGCAGATCGCCTGCCGGGGCTACGACGAGGCGATGGCCCTGCGCATCGGGCAGGCCTACCAGTCGGCGACCACGTGGCACCGGCGCGCTCCCGTCGGTCTGGCGTAGGTCAGCCCGTCCGGGTCTCGCCCGCGAAGGCCGTCAGGATCGCCTCGGCGATGCGGTCCGGCGCCTCCTCATGGGCGAGGTGGCCGAGGTTGCGGATCAACTGGACGCGCGCGTTCGGCAGCCGGTCCTTGAGGGCGAAGGCCGTCTCCGGGGCGATCGCCTTGTCGTCTCCGCCGACCAGCAGCAGGGTCGGCACGCTCAAGTGGGTGATCTCCCGGTCGAGGCTCGCGAGGTCCCAGTTCGCCATCATGCCCAGCGCTCCGGCCACATGGCCGGGCCGGCGGAACAGGCGCCGGTAGAGGTCGAGGCTACGCGCGTCGAGCCGTGAGCCGGTGCCTCGGATCAGGCGTTCCACCGCCGGGCGGTCGGCGGTCCAGGCAAAGACCCGCGGGGTGATGGGGTTGAGAAAGAGCATCCGGGCAAGACCGGGAAACAGCACCGAGGCCAGACCGGGAAACGGCGTCAGCGCGCCGTTCAGGGCCACCAGCAGGCGCGGGGCCAAGCCGTCGAGGCAGAGCCGCACCAGGATCGCCGCTCCGGCGGAATGCCCGACCACCAGGTCCGGCGTGACGTCGAGGGTCGTCAGCAGGTCGCGGATCGCCTTCGCCATGCCGGGCAGGGACAGGCGTCCGGCCGGCAGCGGATCGGTGAAGCCGTGGCCCGGCAGGTCCGGGGCGACGATCCGGAAGTGATCGGCAAGTCGCGGCGCGAGGCCGGCCCAGGAATGGGTGGCCGCCCCGGTGCCGTGCAGGAGCAGGAGAACCGGCGCATCGGATCGACCGAATTCCTGCACGTGCCAGGTGAGGTCCGAAGCGCGGACGAACCGGCTCGCGTCCCGATTCGGCCAATCCGCGCCGTCGCGCTCCCAATCGGGCCGGTCGCTCGGCGCAGGCATCGCATGTCCTTCAACGGGCCGAGCGGATCGCATGGCTCATGGCCGTGGCATCGGCGTAGGGCAGCGGGAGATAGCGCGCGCCCATGGCGTCCGCCAGATGGCGGGCGGTGTCCTGCGGTCGCGCCGCCGTGTCGATCAGGATCGTGCGGATGTCTGCCGCCCGCAGCAGGGCCGCCGCGTTGAGGGCATCGGCATTCGCGGCGGCCCGGCCGGGCACCCCGGAGCGGGCGACGTTGGCCCGCCCGTCGGTGAGCACCACCACCACCGGCGTGCCGCCACTGCGCCGGACGGAATGGGCGAGTTCGGCAGCGGCATCGAGGCCGGCCGCCAGGGGCGTGCCGCCGCCGCCCGGCAGCGCCCCGAGGCCGCGCCGGGCCCGGGCCAGGGCGCGGGTGGGGGCCAGCACGACCTCTGCGCCCGTCCCCCGGAAGGCCACCAGGGCGACCTTGTCGCGGCGGACATAGGCTTCCGCCAGAAGCAGTTCGACCGCGCCTTTGGCCTCGGCTAGCCGCTCCAGGGCCGACGAGCCGGAAGCGTCGACCGCGAAAATCGTGGTGGTTTCGCTGCGCTGGCGGAACCGGGTGATGCGGAAATCCGCGCTGCGGACCTGGATCGGCAGCAGGGCGTCGCTTGGTGCATCTGTTGGCGCGGCGCGCAGGCGTTGCCAGGGCGCGGCCGCCCGCAGGGTCGGCAGCAGGGCGAGGCGGCCGACGCGGAGGGAGCCGGGCCGTGTACCGGCTGGCCGCCCGGTGCGCGGCGCCTGCATCGCCGCGCCGACTCGGCCCGCCTTCGGTGCCGGGGGCGCATGAGCGGCTTGCGTCAGGCGGGCGAGGAGGTCGGGGGGGATCGCCGCGCGAGTGGCCTCGACGAGGCTGTCGGCACCCGCCTCGAGGGTCGCGTCAGGATCGGGTGATCCGTCCGGCGGTGAAGCATCCGGCCGCTCGGCGGGCGCGGCCTGCGGTTCCTCGGCGTCGGGCGGCAGGCGCGTCGCGCGCGGGGCGAGGACGAGGCAGGCGGCCGCGCGCACGTCCGCGTTGGTTACATCCGCGCCGCCCGCCAGCAGGCGAGCGACCCGCATCGCCATCAGCGGTGCGCGCAGGGAGGCGATGCCGAGATGGGCGGCCGCCCGGCACAGGTCCGCAATGGCCGTATCGACGCCGTCGGGATCGCCGAGGTGCGGGCGCACCTCGTCCGGCGCCGCCCCGGAGGTGTCGCCCCAGGCGATGCCGGTCAGGTCGAGGCGGAAGGCGAGGCGGTCCGCCAGGGTCTCGGGAACCCGCGCGTCGTCGCCCTCCCCCTCGTCGAGGAGGATGAGGCCGAGCCGGGCCGGTGCCCGGGCCGCCATCCCGTCGCGCTCGGCCCGGACCGCGCCGGCATCCAGCGTCGCGGCGAGGCGGGCGGCGGTTCCGGAAGACAGGCGCTCGGCCATCGGCACGACGACGATGCCGCCATCGGCCTCGGCCAGGAGGCCCGATTGGGCGATCGGCCGCCCGGCCGCGAGGGTGGCGGCAAGGTCGAGCCCCCCCAGCAGCCGGTCGTCGGCGATCCCCACCGGTAGGCGGCGCGTCGGACGGGACCCGAGATCCGAGGCCAGGTGATCGAGCCAGAGATCGCGGACCGGCCCGGCACCGGCCCGGACCAGGACGCCGCCGCAGCCATGCGGATCGAGGGCGGCGAGCCGCGCCACCCGCAGGGCATTGGCCCAGGCCGGACTCATCGGCTCAGGATCTCCGCGACGGCCCGGGTGACCCGCGCGGTGGAACCGGACTCGTCGAGGGGGTTGCGGCGCAGGCGGTGGCGCAGGGCCGAAGGGGCGATGCGGGCGAGATGGTCGAGACTCACGGTGTCGGCCCCCTCGTAGGCGGCCAGCGCCCGGGCGGTACGCATCAGGGTCAGCTCGCCGCGCAGGCCGTCGGTGCCGAGCGCGAGGCAGAGCCGCGCTGCGGCTTCCAGGGTGGCATCGGGCACATGCAGCCCGGGAAGCCGCGCGCGGGCGGCGGTGAGCGTCTTGCGGATGGCGCGATCGGTCTTGGCGTAGTGGGCGCAGAAGGCGGCCGGATCGCGCTCATAGGCGTCGCGGCGGCGCACCACGTCGATGCGGACGGCCAGATCGGTCGGCGTCGTCACTTCGACCGCAAGTCCGAAGCGGTCGAGGAGCTGGGGCCGCAACTCGCCCTCCTCCGGGTTGCCGCTGCCGACGAGCACGAACCGGGCGGGATGGCGGATGCTCAGCCCCTCGCGTTCCACCGTGTTGACGCCGGACGCCGCCACGTCGAGCAGCAGGTCGACCAGGTGATCCTCCAGGAGGTTGACCTCGTCGATGTAGAGGAAGCCGCGATTGGCCCGTGCCAGCAGGCCCGGTTCGAACGCCTTCTCGCCCCGGGTGAGCGCCCGTTCCAGGTCGAGGGCGCCGACCACCCGGTCCTCGGTGGCGCCGAGCGGCAGGTCCACCACCGGGACCGGGACGGCCTCGGCCCGCAGCACCGCCTGCTCGCGGCAGCGATGGCATAGCTCGGCCGGCCGGCCGGGATCGCAGGCATAGGGACAGCCCGCCACCGCCGCCATCGGTGGCAGCAGGGCGGCGAGCCCCCGGATCGCCGTCGACTTGCCGGTGCCGCGATCGCCGAACACCAGGACCCCGCCGACGGACGGGTCGACGGCCGCGATGAGGAGCGCCCGGCGCATCTCGTCCTGGCCGACGATGGCGGAGAACGGGAAGGTGGGGGCCGCAGCGTCGGGCCTCGCCTCGGGGGGCGTCGACTCGGGGGGCGTCGTCCTGGGACGACGTCCTGTCTCGGCTTGCAGGGGCTTCACGATCGCGGAGGTGGCGGGCACCTTTTCACCCGCCCTCGCGTGGGTCGATCCGTTGACGATCATGGGCTTCACCTTCCCTGTCTCGCATCTTTTCAGGCCCGATCGTCTCTGGCCCGATGACACCGACCGGCCCCTTCGCTGCGCAGGTTCCACCCTCCCGGCAGGGAGGGGCCGGGGATGCTCCTGCCCCTCACTCCGCGGCCGCGCGCCGGACGCCCATCCGTGCCCAGATCGCGCTGAGCGCGTCGACCAGATGGTCGATGTCGGCATCCGAATGCAGGGGCGAGGGGGTGATCCGCAGACGCTCGGTCCCACGCGGAACCGTCGGATAGTTGATCGGCTGGACGTAGATGCCGAACTCATCGAGCAGGGTGTCGCTGATCGCCTTGCACAGCACCGGGTCGCAGACCATCACCGGCACGATGTGACTGTCGTTGGGCAGGGTCGGGATGCCGGCGGCATCCAGGCGGGCCCGCACCGTGGCGGCCCGCTCCTGGTGCCGGGCGCGCTCGCCTCCGCTGACCTTCAGGTGGCGGATGCTGGCGGCAGCGCCCGCCGCTACGGCCGGCGGCAGCGACGTGGTGAAGATGAAGCCCGAGGCGAAGCTGCGCACGAAGTCGCAGAGCTTGGCCGAACCCGTGATGTAGCCGCCATGGACCCCGAAGGCCTTGCCGAGCGTCCCCTCGATGACGTCGAGGCGGTGCGCGATGCCGTCGCGCTCCGAGATGCCGCCGCCATGGTCCCCGTAGAGCCCGACGGCGTGGACCTCGTCGAGATAGGTGATTGCGCCGTGCGCCTCGGCGACGTCGCAGATCTCCGCGATCGGTGCGATGTCGCCGTCCATCGAGTAGATCGACTCGAAGGCCACGATCTTTGGCCGGGCCGGGTCGACGAGGCGCAGCTTGCGGTCGAGATCCTCGGGGTCGTTGTGGCGGAAGATGTGGCGCTCGGCGCGGGACGCCTTGATCCCCTCGATCATCGAGGCGTGATTGCCGGCATCGGAGAAGATCGCACAGCCCGGCATCTGCGACCCGAGGGTGCCCAGAGCCGCCCAGTTCGAGACGTAGCCGGAGGTGAACAGCAGCGCCGCCTCCTTGGCGTGGAGGTCGGCGAGTTCGCGCTCCAGCAGCACGTGGTAGTGGTTGGTGCCCGAGATGTTGCGGGTGCCGCCGGCCCCGGCGCCGCAGCGGTCCAGGGCCTCGTGCATGGCGTCGAGAACGGCCGGGTTCTGGCCCATGCCGAGATAGTCGTTGGAGCACCACACCGTCACGGGCCGCGTGCCGGCCGGCGTGTGGTGGGTGGCATGCGGGAAGCGGCCCGCCTGCCGTTCGAGGTCGGTGAAGACGCGGTAGCGTCCCTCACGGTGCAGGCCGGCCAAAGCAGAGCCGAAGATCGCTTCGTAGTCGATCCCTTCGTGTGTCATGCCTGTCCCCTTCCCTCGGTGTGCGGCGGGTTCTTCCAGCCCGCTCAAGTGTCCTGCCGCATTGGCGGCGTCGACGAATCCGACCCCAGGAGGCGGGGCGGACAATCAGTGTCCCTCGATGTCGCTGCGGGTCGCCGGGATCGGCGAGGCCAGCGGGCGCGGGGGCGACAGCTTCGGCAGGCTCCACTGCCAGAGTGCGGCCGAGGGCAGCGGCAGCATCAGGAATCCGTGCTCCAGGGTGGCCAGGGCCATCAGGGTCGCCAGAATGCTGAGACCCGCGACGTCGTGGGCGGTCAGGCCTTCGCCCAAAGCCGCCAGCACCAGGGCGCCAGTGGCGAGCCCCGCCGCCATCACCGAGATCGGGAAAAGCGGGTTCATGGCGCGCACCCGCAGGTAGCTGCCGAGATAGGCGAGGTGCTCGGGCAGGAACTCGGCGTTGAGGTTGCGCACCCCGAGGAAGAGGTTGAGGCGGGCCGAGAGGTTCATCCCCCACAGGACGAGGTAGGTCCACAGCGCGAACAGGTTCGGCTGGCGCCAGGTCAGGGCCACGATGGCGAGGCCGCCGGCGACGATGGCCGCCTCGTGCCACAGGCTGGTGGCGGCTGCCGCGCGGAAGCGCGCGAAGCCCCGGGCGCCCGGCGGACAGCCGAGGGTGCGCGGGCCGGAGACGAAGCCCATGTAGTAGCTCATCTCCTGCCAGCCCCAGACCAGGAGCGCCGCCGTGAAGGCGGTGTAGGCGCCGCCCGCGCTGGCATCCCCGGCCGAGGCGCCGATGGCCCAGAGCGCCAGGGCGAGGACGGCCGTGCCCGCCACCATGCTGGCCGCGTGCGTGGCGCGCGGGCGATGGTCGAGGAGCAGGATCAGCCCGGTGGAGAACCACCAGACCAGCACCGCGTAGAGGGCGGGGAGCGCATAGGCCGCCATGCTACCAGACCGGCTCGAGGCGGATCTCCGCCGGCATCGGATTGTCGAGAGTCGGGAGGGCGTAGAGCCGGGCGAAGTTCACCGCCGAGGCGGCGATCCAGGCGCCGTGCCGGAGCTTGCCCAGAAGTCCGCCCTGGGCCTTGGCGTCGGCGATCTTCTCCGAACAGACCAGCAGCCGGTCCAGCGCCTGCTTGAAGCGCGGATTGTCGAGGTCGAGGGTGAGCGGGAAGGTCTGCTTCGAGATCTCGGAGGTGATCCGAAACACTTGGAAGTCGTAGTCGGTCGGGTCGACCCCCAGGGCCTCGTGGAAGGCCGGGCGGCAATGGTCGCGGACATACATGGTCGCGAAGACCGCCAGGAGGAAGAACTTGATCCAGTAGCGGTTCACGCCCGAGGTCAGCTTCGGGTTTGCGCGCATCAGCAGGGCGAAGGCCTCGCCGTGGCGGAACTCGTCGTTGCACCACTTCTCGAACCACTTGAAGATCGGGTGGAAGCGACGCTCCGGATTGCGCTCCAGTTCGCGGAAGATGGTGATGTAACGGGCGTAGCCGATCTTCTCGGAGAGGTAGGTGGCGTAGAAGATGAATTTCGGCCGGAAGAAGGTGTACTTCTTCGACTTCGTCAGGAAGCCGAGATCCACGCCAATGCCGAAATCCTTCAGCACGTCGTTGATGAACCCGGCATGGCGCGCCTCGTCGCGGCTCATGAAGCCGAACAGTTCGCGGATGTCGGGATTCTTGGCGCGCTTGCGCATCTCCGCATAGAGCACGCAGCCCGAGAACTCGGCGGTGATCGAGGAGACCAGGAAGTCCATGAATTCCTTGCGCAGGGCCGGGTCGAGCCCAGACATGTCGCAATCGAATTCGTCGTTGCGGGTGAAGTGGCGCTTGTTCGGGTCGGCGCGCAGCTCGGCGATGAGCTTGTTCCACTCCGCCCGCACGGGCTCGACGTCGGTGCGGTCGAGCTCCTCGAAATTGGTGGTGTAGAAGCGCGGGCTCAGGAACGTGGTCTCCTGCGCCGCCTTGGTCCCTTCGTTCATGGGGAGCTTCGGCGAGAACTTCGGCGAAGCGGTCGGGGTGGGCTGCTGGATCGCTGCGGTCACAGGCGCCTCCTCTCGGAAAAGCTGACTTCGTAGAGTTCGGTGAGTTCGAGGTGGCCCGCGAGCTTGGTCCAGAGCCGCTCGATGCGGCCGGCGCGGGTCACGGTGGCGGTCCGGCGCACCACGAGGCGCTCGCCGTAGGGCACCGAGGTGGGGGCGTCGTGCACCTGCACTGCGTCGCCCGGCTCGATCTCGAAGGCGGCGTCCAGCACCACGTGGGCGTGCAGGCTCTCGGCCGTCTGCTCGATCTCGACGGTGCAGGGGACGTCGACGGTTCGGCGTCCGTTCAGCCAGGCCATCATCGTACGGCTCCATGGTCGGGCATCAGGCGGGCGAAGGCGGCGTAGTTCGAGGGGCCGAACGCGCCGAAATCGACGCTGCGCCCGGTGAGCGCGTCGTCGAGGCGCAGCGCTCCGTCGTCGAAGCGGGTCAGGCGGAACGGCACTTCGCGGGAGATACCGGCCCGGAGGCGCCCCTGCGCGAAGCCCCGCAAGGTGGCGCGGATGAAGTTGTCCGCGCCGGGCCGGACCGTGGCGATGAGAGTGCCGCGCTCGGCATCCCGCAGGGTGATCGAGCCGTCCGCCACATCGTCGACCCGGAGGGCGAGGCTCTGAACGGGGCGCGCCGGCTCCATACGGGTCAGGCCGACGCTCTCGACCCGGCCGATGGTGACGGCCGCGATGACGAAGCCGAGGAGGAGGCCGGCCCCGACGACAAGCGTGCGGGAGGTGCGGCCGGCGCTGCGCGCGAGGGGGTGCGGGCGGGTCATCGCGTCAGCTCGCGGCGGCGAGGCGGGGCCGCGGCGCCGTGCGGGGCCGCAGCATCACCGGTCCGGCCGCCTCCTCTGGCGCCGCCCGGTGCGCCGCCAGCGCACGGCCCAGGATCTGCGCCACGTCTTGGCCCTGCGCCACCGTGCGCAGCATCGGCTCGGGCCGGTTGACGCGCCAGGGGCGGGCATGGGGCCAGAGGTGGAGGTAGGCGACGCGGTTGCCCGGGCGCAGGCGCAAGGGCAGATCGGCGCTGCCGTCCCGGTAGAGCCGGCACTCGGCCGCGTCCACCAGGGCGAAGGGCAGGTTCAGGGTCATCGGCAGGGCGATACCGATCCGCATCACCACCCGGCGGTTGGTGATGGTGTAGGTGGTGGTGCGGGCCGAAAGCCAGCCGAGCAGCGCGAGCAGCAGGACTGCCCCGGTCCCGACCGCCAGGGTCGGCAGTGCCAGGGTCGCGGCCTCGCGCCAGACCCCCGACAGGAGTGGTGGCAGGGCGGCCCAGAAGGCGAGCGCTCCGAACCACAGGCCGACAAGGCCGAGATGCAGGGCCCGGAAGGCGATGCCGAAGCCGCAGGGCCGGCCCTGCCACAGGATGTGCTCGCCGGCCGGCAGCGGGGCCGGCAGGCCGCGCGGCGCGTCGAAGGCGTTGGCGGGAAGGGAATGGGTCGCGCTCACAGGATCGCCTCCTGGCGGGTCGGCGTCGCGTAGAGCGTGCCGCCGCCGTAGAACGCCATGATCCGCTCCTCCTCGTTGAGGGTGACCGAATCCGGGTCCTTGGTGGTGGGAACATCGGCGAACTGGTGCGCCAGCAGGGCCTCGCAGGTCACCGTCTGGGAAAAGCGCCCGGTCCGGCAGAAGGTGGCGGGCATCAGCACCCGGCGACCGCCGGCTCCCAACTCGACCTCGTAGTAGCGCACCATCGATTCACCCCGGTCGACCCAGAGGTCGCTCACCGTCCCGGCCACCTGCCGGTCGGCGCCGAAGACCGACATGCCGATGGGGTTGGGGCCGAGCTCGTGGACCACGAAGTGGTCGGCGACCCGCAGGGGGACGATACGCTTCTCGCGGTCCCAGGTCTCGTCGTGGCTGTCCTCGCGGTTGGCGTAGGAGCCCGGGCCGATGGCGTCGTGCAGGCCGTCGGTGTCGGGTTCGAGCGGCGCGCCCGGCCAGACCTCGAACTTGTGGCCGCGGTAGTTCCAGGGGGTGCGCTCGCCGGTCTGGGGCGCGTATTTCACGTGTCCGTTGGACAGGAGGAACTGCTTCGGCGACGGGATCAGGAACGGGTCCGGCGGCATCGCCCGGCCGCGGGCGGCCTCGGATTCCAGCGGGTAGCCCTCACGGCGGTCCTCGCGGCGGAGATAGAAGACGAGGCCGGCGAAGAAGATCCAGAAGGCGTAGAGGACCACCTGCGCGACGTCGACGTAGCCCGTGATTTCACCTCTCGGCATGGCCGGTCTCCTTCAGGCTGAGCGGGGCAGGGATTGAGGCAGGGCGCGCGACCGGGGCGTGCGGTTCTCGGCCCGGACGAGGGGGCCGATGGCCAGCAGCGTCGCGAACAGCAGCGCGATCTCGAGGTGGTAGACGATGAGGTATCCGGTCGAGGGCAGGTTCATCGCCTCGCCGAGCGCACCGGATTCGGCGAGATGGGCGCCGAGATCCCGCAGGATGCCGCTGGCCGCGATGGCGAGGCCGGCCGCACTGGCCTGGACCGCGCCCCAGGCGCCGAGCGCCAGCCCGGTCTCCTCCGGTCCCGCCTTGGCCATCGAGGCCGTCAGGGTGCCGTGGGCGAACAGGCCGCCGCCGAGACCGATCAGGCTGACGCCGACCGCGAACAGTCGAGCCGAATCGAGCGGTGCGGCGAAGACCACCGCCGAGAAGGCCGCGATGCCCACCCCGGCGCCGGAGGCGGCGACCCGGAAGGCGTCGCCGCCCCGGTCGAGCCAGCGCGCGGCGATCAGCAACCCGATGCCGCCGCCGGCCGCGAGCAGAGCGGTCAGCGCCGTGGTGGCGGCCACCGGCAGGTGCAGGATCTGGCCGCCATAGGGTTCCAGCAGGATGTCCTGCATCGAGAAGGCGGCCGTGCCGAGCCCCGTGGCGACGAGACGGCGGCGCGCCCGGCCCTTGCCGGCATAGAGCGCCCAGGATTCCGAGAAGGCGGGGCGTGGCAGGTCCCGGGCCGTGCGGCTCGGGGCGCGGGGCTCCTGCTTCCACAGGGCGATGCCGTTGAGCACCACCGTGAGCAGTGCTGCGCCCTGGATGACCTTGATCAGGCGGAGCGCCGAGAAGTCTGCGAGGAGCAGCCCGAACGCAATCGCGCTCACCACCATGCCGGCGAGCAGCATGACGCAGAGGAGCGCGACGACCCGGGGTCTGGCATGGGCCGGAGCGAGGTCGGTGGCAAGTGCCAGGCCCACGGTCTGTGTGGTGTGGAGCCCCGCGCCGACCATGACGAAGGCGAGGGCCGCCGCCACGTGGCCGGGCCAGACCGGGCCGGTGGTGTCGCCCGACAGGATCAGCAGGGCGAACGGCATGATGGCGAGCCCACCGAACTGCAGCAGCGTGCCGAACCAGATGTAGGGCACCCGGCGCCAGCCGAGCACGGAGCGGTGCGTGTCCGAGCGGAAGCCGACCAGCGCCCGGAACGGTGCGAAGATCAGCGGCAGCGACAGCATCACGGCGACGATCCAGGCCGGCACCGCCAGCTCGACGATCATCACCCGGTTGAGAGTACCGATCAGCAGCACGGCCGCCATTCCGACCGTGACCTGGAACAGGGCGAGACGCAGCAGGCGCCCCATGGGCAGCTCCACCGTCGCCGCGTCGGCGAAGGGGAGGAAGCCCGGGCCGACGCGCTGCAGGGCGCGGGCCATGGAGGCGCCGAGGCGCGTCATGCTGACCGCCGGAGTTCGAAGGCCTGGGACAGGTAGAACCCGCTGTTCACCCGATGCGCGCGGCCGATGCGGACGCCCGACAGAGCCGGCTCGGCCGCCACCCGGCGGCGCAGGTCCGCCTCGCCGACGGGCACGATGGCCGGGGCGCGGTCGCCGCGGGGAAAAACCCGCCCGGCCATGTGCATCAGGGTCAGGAGCGGCGTGCGCGGCGCCACCGTGAACAGGATGGCGGCATCGGTGCGCGCCGCCAGCGTCGCCAGGGCCTGGACGATATCGGGCGTGGCGTAGTGGATCAGCGAATCCATCGCGACCACGTAGTCGAAGCGGCCGAGACCGGGATCGAGCATGTCGCCGACCCGGAAGTCGATGCGACCCGAGGCCGAGATGGCCGTGCGCTCCCGCCCCAGGGCGATCAGGGTCGGCGAGACGTCGATGGCGACGACGTCCGCGCCCCGGCGGGCCGCTTCCAGACTGAGTGCCCCGGTGCCGCAGCCGGCGTCGAGCAGGCGCGTGCCGCTCAGGTCGGCCGGCAGCCAGGACAACAGGGTGCCCCGCATGGCATCGCGCCCGGCCCGTACCGTGGCGCGGATCTTCGAGACCGGTGCGTCCGACGTCAGCCGCGCCCAGGCGTCGACGGCGGTGCGGTCGAAATAGGTGGTGAGTTGCGAGCGGCGGGCGGCGTAGCTGTGCGAGGTCATGATGCGGCTCCCGCTCAATCGAAGCCGAGGAATTCGAACAGGTCGCGGTCCTTCATGGGAATCGCGTTCAGCGGCTTGCCGCCGGCCCAGAGATGGGCCGCCAGCCGCATGTATTCGGTGGTGACGGCAACCAGCTCCGGCGTCGGTTCCATCTCGAACAGGGTCGACTTCTTGAGGCGCGAGCGCCGGACCACGTCGAGGTCGGGAAAATGGGCGATGCGCTCCAGGCCGACGGCGGCGTTGAAACGGTCGATCTCGTCGGTCTTGGCCGAACGGTTGGCGATGACGCCGCCGAGGCGCACCGGATAGTTCTTCGCCTTGGCGTGGATCGCCGCCACGATGCGGTTCATGGCGAAGATCGAGTCGAAGTCGTTGGCGGTGACGATGAGGGCCTGGTCGGCGTGCTGGAGCGGCGAGGCGAAACCGCCGCAGACCACGTCGCCGAGGACATCGAAGATCACCACGTCGGTGTCTTCGAGCAGATGATGCTCCTTCAGGAGCTTCACCGTCTGTCCGACGACGTAGCCGCCGCAGCCGGTACCGGCCGGCGGGCCGCCGGCCTCGACGCACATGACGCCGTTATACCCTTCCGCCACGAAATCCTCGATGCGCAGCTCCTCGGAGTGGAACTGCACGGCCTCCAAGGCATCGATCACCGTGGGGGCCAAGCGCTTGGTCAGCGTGAAGGTCGAATCGTGCTTCGGGTCGCACCCGATCTGCAGTACGCGCTTGCCGAGCTTGGAGAACGCCACCGACAGGTTCGACGAAGTGGTCGACTTGCCGATGCCGCCCTTGCCGTAGACGGCGAACACCTTGGCGGTGCCGATCTTCAGGTTCGGGTCGAGTTCGACCTGAACGCTTCCCTCGGGCTGCCGGGCGGCGACCGGATTGCGGATGGCGATGTTCATGCGGCGACCCCTGCGGTGATGCCTTCGACGCGGTCTTCCAGTTCCTCCTCGGCGCGGTCGAGCGCGTCGCGCGTCGCCGCGTCGGGGGTCCAGAAGCCGCGCTGGTGCGCCTCGATCAGCCGGTGTGCGACCTTGGCCGAAGCGGTCGGGTTGAGGGCCGCCATGCGTTCGCGCATGGCGGGGTCGAGGACGTAGGTTTCGGTGATGCGCTGGTAGACCCAGGGGGCGACGCCGTTGGTGGTGGCCGACCAGCCCAGGGTGTTGGTGAGGTGCGCCTCGATCTGGCGCACGCCCTCGTAGCCGTGGCCGAGCATGCCCTCGGTCCATTTCGGATTGAGCATCCGGGTCCGGGTCTCGAGGGACACCTGTTCGGTCAGCGAGCGCACCACGCCCTCGCCCCGGGTCTGGTCGCTGATGAAGATCGGCACGGCCTCGCCGCGGGCCTTGGCGACCGCCCGGCCCATACCGCCGAGGCCGTCGAAATAATGGTCCACCGAGGTGACGCCGACTTCGACGGAATCGAGGTTCTGGTAGGCGAGATCGACCGTGGCGAGCACGGCTCCCATCAGGGCGCGCTGGGCCGTCGGCACGCCGGTGCGGCCGTAGGCGAAGGATTTGCGCCGCGCGAAGGTCTCGGAGATCTCGTCGGCATCCTCCCAGCGGCCGGATTCGACCAGCTGGTTGACGTTGGCGCCGTAGGTGCCTTCGGCGTTGGAGAACACCCGGAGCGCCGCCGTCTCGAGATCGATGCCGTGTTCGGCCTGAAGCGCCAGGGCGTGCTTGCGCACGAAGTTCTGTTCGGACGGTTCGTCGGCGGTTGCGGCCAGATACGAGGCCTCCGCCAGGAGCTTCGTCTGCAGCGGCAGCAGATCGCGGAAGATGCCCGAGAGCGTGACCACCACGTCGATGCGCGGGCGACCCAGGGTTTCGAGCGGGATCAGGGTGGCGCCACTGAGCCGTCCATAGCCGTCGAAGCGCGGGGCCGCGCCGATCAGCGCCAGGGCCTGGGCGATGGGTCCACCCTCGCTCTTCAGGTTGTCGGTGCCCCACAGGACGAGGGCGATGCTCTCGGGGAGCGCAGCCCCTTCGTCGCGGTAGCGGGCGAGAAGCCGCGCCGCCTGCCGGGCGCCATCGGCCAGCGCGAAGGCGGAGGGCAGACGGTAGGGGTCGAAGCCGTGCAGGTTGCGGCCGGTGGGCAGAATGTCCGGGTTGCGCAGGAGGTCGCCGCCGGCGACGGGCGCGATGAACCGGCCGTCAAGGGCGCGGAGCAGGCCCTGGATCTCGTGATCCTGTGACAACAGGCCATCGGTCTCGCGCAGGGCGGCGAAGGCGGCGCGGTTCGATTCGGTGAGGGCGAGGCCACCCTGTTCCAGCGCTATGTCGATGGTCTCCCCCGCCACCAGGGCCTCGAGGCCGGCCCGTGCGGCCACGAGACCGTGGCTGGCCTCGGCGAGCGCGAGCAGGATGTCGGCCCGCTCCTCCGGCGGGGTCCCCTGCCCCACAACGTGGAGCCCGTGCGGGATCAGGGTGTGCTCCAGCTCGTGCAGCGCTGCGCCGAGGCGGTGGACGTGGCCCGCGAGGTCATCCGTCCAGGCCGGTTCGGCGGCGGTGAGGTCGAGGGCGGACCCTTGCGCCTGGATCAGCTCGGCGAGATCGCGGCGCTCGCCAACGGCTTCCGGCTCCAGGGCGCGCCAGCGCTCGATCGAGGCTTTCAGGTCGATGAGCCCGCGATAGAGTCCGGCCTGGGCGAGGCTCGGCGTCAGGTAGCTTACCAGGGTCGCGGCGGAGCGGCGCTTGGCCAGCAGGCCCTCGGACGGGTTGTTGGCGGCATAGAGATAGACGTGGGGGAGCGCGCCGATCAGCCGCTCGGGCCAGCAGGCACCGGAGAGGCCGGTCTGCTTGCCGGGCATGAATTCCAGAGCCCCGTGAGTGCCGAAATGCAGCACGGCGTCGGCGCGGAAATCCTCGCGCAGGTAGCGGTAGAAGGCCGAGAAGGCGTGGGTCGGAGCGAAGCCGCGCTCGAACAGCAGCCGCATCGGGTCGCCCTCGTAGCCGAAGCCCGGTTGAACGCCGACGAAGACGTTGCCGAACTGGGCGCCGAGCACGAAGATCTGCGAACCGTTGCTGTTCTGGCGCCCCGGGGCGGGTCCCCACTGCGCCTCGATCTCGGCCAGGTGTCGCTCGCGCCGGACATGGTCGTCGGCCGGGATGCGGTGGTGGACGTTGGCGGGGGTGCCGAACCGGCTCGCATTGCCGTCGAGCAGAGCCGCGCGCAGGGCGTCGACGCTCGACGGCAACGCGACCGCGTAGCCCTCGTCCTTCATCGCCGCGAGGGTGTTGTGGAGGGAATGGTAGACCGACAGGAAGGCGGCGGTGCCGATGCTGCCAGCGTTGGGCGGAAAGCCGAACAGCACCACGGCGACCCGTCGCTCGGCCCGCGCCTTGCGCCGCAGGACGACGAGGCGCTCGATGCGGGCGGCGAGCATGTCGGCGCGTTCGGGGTGCACGACCATGTCGCGGGCACTGGCGCCGAGCGAGCGGCTGGAGCGGCCGCCGAACACCATCGGGGCGGTGGCGCCGTCGAGCTCGGGGATCGCCACCATCATGGTGGCCTCCACCGGCGACAGGCCCCGATCGGAGGCCTCCCATTGTTCCAGAGTTTGGAACTCGAGGGCGTGGGCCGCCAGATAGGGCACGTCGAGGTCGGCGAGCAGCGCCTGCGCCCCGGCGGCGTCGTTGTAGGCCGGGCCACCGACGAGGGAGAAGCCGGTGAGCGAGACCAGCGCGTCGATGGTCGAGCGCCCTCCATGCCGGAAGAAGGCGTCGACGGCCGGGCGGTTGTCGAGGCCGCTGGCGAAGGCCGGCACGACGGCGAGGCCGCGCGCCTCCAAGGCGGCGATGACGCCGTCATAATGGGCGGTGTTCCCGGCCAGCACGTAGGAGCGCATGACGAGGAGGCCGACGCGACCCTTCAGGGGGCCTGCGGGCGTGGGCACCCTCGCCCCATCCTCGCCGATCCGGCCGGCCATGCGCGGATGATAAAGGCCGGTCTCGGGGTAGCTGAGCGGCGCCGGTGCGGCCGCGATCCGGCGCCAGCCCTCCCGCGGGCCGGCGGCGTAGCGACCGACCAGGAAGCGCACCAGGTTGGCGATGTTCTCGTCGGACCCCGAGAGCCAGTATTGCAGGGTGAGGAAGTAAGCCCGCACGTCCTGGGCCGAGCCCGGGATGAAGCGCAGGATCTTGGGCAGTTTCCGGATCATCGCCATCTGGCGGGCGCCGTTGCCCTGGGCGCCGGGCTTGCCGCGCAGCTTTTTCAGAAAATCGAGGGCGCCGCGCTTGGTGCCGTCCATGTCGAAGCGGTTGAGACGGGTCGTCTTCACCACTTCGCTGGCCGACAGGCAGCCGATCATCGCGTCGCAATGCGGCCGCCGCGCCAGCAGCGACGGCAGGATCGCCCGGACGTGTTCATCCATGAACAGCATGGTCGAGAGGATGATGTCGGCGCGGGCGATGTCGGCCTTGCAGGCCTCCAGGGCGGTGGGGTCGGTGTCCCAGGCGGCGGCCGCGTGGAAATCGAGCGTTAGGCCCGGCAGGTCGCGGGCGAGTCGCTGACGGGCGCGCTCCAGCGCGCTCGCCACGTGATTGTCCATCGTCACGAGGACGACCCGGAGCGCCGGGCGCTCAGCGTCCGAAATGCGCTTTGGCATCGTATAAGGTCTCGACGGTGATGAGCGGCAGGGCACGGTCCCGTGCGAAGCGCTCGGTGTTCGCGCGGGCCTTGCCCCGCACGAAGAACGGGATCTTCTTCAGTTCCTTCTCGGCATCGCTCGCCCAGGTCAGGAGGATCGGACCGGGCGGTGCCAGGGGCGCCGAGGGCGCCTCGGCTTCGGGTGGCGCCACATCGACGCCGTGCCTCGGCAGGTGCGAGGGCGCGGCAGCGCCGTGGAATTCGGAATCCTCGCGGAACATGCCGAGCAGGTGTTCCTCCAGGCCCATCATCAGCGGGTGGACCCAGGTGTCGAACAGGACGTTGGCGCCTTCGAACCCCATCTGGGGCGAGTGGCGTGCGGGAAAATCTTGGACGTGGATCGGCGCCGAGATCACCGCGCAGGGCAGCCCCAGGCGCTTGGCGATGTGGCGCTCCATCTGGGTGCCGAGCACGAGTTCCGGCCCGGCGGCCTGGATCGCGGCCTCGACGTCGAGGTAATCGTCGGTGATGGTGGCTTCGATGCCGTGAAGCGCCGCCTCGGCGCGGACCTCGCGGGCGAATTCGCGGGTGTAGGTGCCGAGACCCACCACCTTGAAGCCGAGTTCGGTGGCGGCGATGCGGGCGGCGGCGAGTGCGTGGGTGGCATCGCCGAAGATGAAGACCCGCTTGTCGGTGAGGTAGGTCGAGTCGACCGAACGCGAGTACCAGGGCAGTCGCGAGGGCGCGCCGCCGAGCACCGGCGCCGGATCGACACGTGCCGCGGCCGCGACTTCCTCGACGAAGCGGATCGTGGCCTGGACACCGATCGGCACGGTCTCGATCATCGGCTGGCCGAAGATCTTCTGCAGGTGTGCTCCGGCGGCGCGGGCGATCTCGGGATAGAGCACGATGTTGAAGTCGGCCGCCCCGAGGCGCCCGAGATCGGCGGGCGTCGCGCCGAGCGGCGCCACCAGGTTCACGTCGATGCCGAGGGCGGCGACGATCTTCGTGATTTCCACGAGGTCGTCGCGATGGCGGAAGCCGAGCGCCGTGGGGCCGAGGATGTTGCAGAGCGGGCGGCGCCCGTCGCGCAGGCTCGGCGTACCACCGGCCAGGGCCCGGACGATGCGATAGAGGGTTTCCGAAGCGCCCCAGTTCTCCTTCTTCTGGTAGGCCGGGAGTTCGAGGGGGATGACCGGGATCGGCAGGTTGAGGGCGCGGGCAAGGCCACCCGGATCGTCCTGGATCAGCTCGGCGGTGCACGAGGCGCCGACGAGCATCGCCTCCGGCTGGAAGCGCGCATAGGCCTCCGCCACGGCATCCTGGAAGATCGCGGCCGTGTCGGCGCCGAGATCGCGGGCCTGGAAAGTGGTGTAGGTCACCGGCGGGCGCGCGTCGCGCCGCTCGATCATGGTGAAGAGCAGGTCGGCGTAGGTGTCGCCCTGGGGGGCGTGCAGCACGTAGTGCAGGCCCCGCATCGCGGTGGCGACGCGCATGGCGCCGATATGGGGCGGTCCCTCGTAGGTCCAGAGCGTGAGCTGCATCGCCTCAGACCTCCAGCCGCGCGCGGCGCTTGAGTGGCCGCGCGAACAATTCGGCGAGGTCGCCGGCTTGGTCGTAGCCCTGGATCGGCGTGAACAGCAGTTCGATCGACCACTTGGTCGCCAGGCCCTCCGCCTCCAGCGGATTGGCGAGGCCGAGGCCGCAGATTGTCAGGTCGGGCTTTGCGGCCCGGCAGCGATCCATCTGCGCATCGAGGTTTTGGCCCTCCACCACCTGCGTGCCGGCCGGCAGCAGGGCCAGTTCGGGCGCGTGGTGCTGGCGGTGCAGGTAGGGCGTGCCGACCTCGATCAGCTCGGCGCCCATCTCGCGCGACAGGAAGCGGGCGAGCGGCAGTTCGAGCTGCGAGTCGGGGAAGAAGAACATCCGCTTGGCCGAAAGCCGTTCGCGGTAGAGGTCGAGGGCGATGGCGGCCCGCGCTCGTCCCGGCGCGGTGACGCGCGCGACGGTCTCGCGATCGATGCCGAAGGCCTCGGCGGCGGCGGCGAGCCAGCTGGTGGTGCCCTCCGACCCCAGGGGGAACGGGGCGCCGATCCGCACAGCGCCACGCGCTTCCAGGGCCCGGGCGGTCTCGGCCAGGAAGGGCTGGGCGAGGAGGTAGCGGGTGTTCGCGCCGAGCACCGGCAGATCGCCGGCCCGGCGCGCCGGCAGGAAGGCCACGTCGGCGATGCCGAGATCGGCGAAGAGGCGGGCGAACTGGTCCTCGACCACGTCGGCCAGGGCGCCGACCACGAGGAGCGAGGGCGCGGCGGTCTCGTCTGCCCGCGGCATCTCGGGCACCAGGGCGGCGAGACAGGCATCTTCGCCCTGCGTAAAGGTCGTCTCGATGCCGCTGCCCGAGTAGCTCAGCACGCGCACGCCGGGATGGAAGCTGCGGGTGAGGCGCTGGGCCGCCCGCGAGAGATCGAGCTTGATCACCTCCGAGGGGCACGAGCCCACGAGGAACAGCAGCCGGATGTCGGGGCGGCGCTCGATCAGGCGCCCGACGACCCGGTCGAGTTCCTCGTTGGCATCGACGAGGCCGGCAAGGTCGCGCTCGTCGAGGATCGCGGTGGCGAAGCGCGGCTCGGCGAAGATCATCACGCCGGCGGCCGACTGGATCAGGTGTGCGCAGGTGCGCGAGCCGACCACCAGGAAGAAGGCATCCTGGATCTTGCGGTGCAGCCAGACGATGCCGGTCAAGCCGCAGAACACGGCGCGCTGGCCCCGCTCCTGGCGGATGTCGCAGCCGGTCTGCGGGGCCGGCCCGATGGGACGGGTCTGGAGCGGCGCGTGGGCGTTCATCGGGCGGCCCCCGCGACGAGGCGGCTGGGCGTGGCCTGGAGCCGGGCGGCTCGGAGCTTGAGCACGAACTGCGCGGCGTTGACGGCGTAGGACGCGTAGGCGGCGAGCGCCAGAACCATCAGGCCCGCGGTGTCGAGGGCGCCGGTGGCGAGGGCCGCCAGGTAGGCGGTGTGCAGGGCCAGCACCAGCATGCTGACCATGTCCTCCCAGTAGAAGGCGGGGGCGAACAGGTAGCGCCCGAAGACCGCCTTCTCCCAGATCGAGCCGGTGATCATGATGGCGTAGAGGACGAGGGTCTTCACCACGACGGAGAGGTTGGCGGCAAAGGCGCCCTCCCCGGTCGACAGGGTCCTGAGAACGAGCCCGAGGCTGATCGCGAACACCAGGAATTGGAGGGGAGCGAGAATGCCCTGAACCAAGGTCCAGGGCGTGGCATCGCGCCGGGCGCGCTCATCGGCGTCGTAGAGGGGTCGCCTGGGCCTGTCCGCTTTCCGGATCATGCTGATCGCCCCCTTTCTGAGCACCTTGCGACCGGGTCGCCGGGGCTCGTTGAAGGGAGGTTAGAAAGGGTATCCCCGAGTGTCAAGCCAGCTTTACGTCAAAATGAGATGACAGATTGAATGCAGAATAGTTATAAAACGGATATTGAAAAAGCAGTTCGAGCAGGTATCGTGTCGCTCGATCACAAGTGCTGGGACACCAGCCCTCCCGTCGCCGGAGTATCGAGGCGGATCTTTCGAAATTCCGGAATTCGACGCGCAAGATCGAACCGAATTTTACCCCGTCAGCGACATTGGGAGGGACCAATGGATGATGTGAGGCAGTTCGGCGATTGTTTGCGCTACGAACCGACCGGTCGTGATGTCAGCGACCTGTACGATGCCGGAATCGGCGCGCAGCTAGCGGTCTTCGGTCAGGCGATGCGCCTGCAGCGGGACTTGGCGCGCGTGGTCGAGACGGAGATCATTCCGCGCCTGATGCTGGCGCATCAGATCGAGCCACCGCCGCAAACCAGCAATATTTTGCCGGATGCCGTGCAGATTGCGGCGTTCACGGCGCTGATGCTGGCCCCGGCCGGCGACGACCTCGAGTCCCGTCTGACCGAACTGCTGGCGACCGGTCTCGGTCCCGAAAGCCTGCTCCTCGACCTTCTGGCGCCGACGGCGCGCCACCTCGGCACGCTGTGGGAAGACGATCTCTGCGACTTCGTGGAGGTGACGCGCGCCATGGGTCGCCTGCAGCGAATCATGCGCGAGATGACCAGCCGCTTCGGCGGCGAGCCGACGGTCGTCCGGAGTCATCGCAGGATCCTCCTGCTGCCCTGCCCCGGAGATTCCCACAGGTTCGGCCTCACGGTCGTCGAACGATTTTTCCGGGAGGCCGGGTGGTCCGTCACCTGCACCGCCGCCGAGCCGGACGACGTCAGCCTGCGGCGGATTCGCGAGGGCTGGTTCGACATCGTCGGTCTCTCGCTCGCCTGCGAGACGCTGTTCCCCCGGATGACCGAGACCGTCGCGGCCCTGCGCCGTCACTCCCGCAACGCGGCCGTCCGGGTGATGGTCGGCGGCCCCGCCTTCGCGACCGATCCCGAGAGCTTCCGGTGCGTCGGCGCCGACGCGAGCGCCGGCGACGCGCGACACGCCGTGTCCGTGGCGGAATGCTTGCTTGATCTGTCGCCCATACCCTGCTGAAAGACGTATCCGATCGATCGCATCGATCACAAGATCTCGATCCGACCCATCCGACCACATCCCGACGTGGTGATCCGTGACCAGCCTGGCGCTTCCTGCCGCGAGCCATGCGCTCGCGGCGCTTCAAAAATCCCTCGGTCCTCTCGACGCTCAGGCGGCCGGGCTGCTGGTGGCTGCCGCGACGGATCTCTCCCTGGTGATCGACGCTGAGGGGGTCATCCGGGAAGCGACCTTCGGCAGCGCCGATCTCGCGGATGAGGGGTGCGAGGCCTGGCTCGGCCGGCCCTGGGTCGAGACGGTCACGGTCGAGAGTCGCCCGAAGATCGCCGCCCTTCTGAAGGATGCGGCTCCCGGTGCGGTCACGCGCTGGCGCCAGGTCAACCACATTTCGCCGACCGGCACAGACCTGCCCGTGCGTTACGCCGCCATGCGACTCGCCAAGGACGGGCAGATCCTTGTCCTCGGGCGCAACCTGCGGGCCATGGCTTCGCTGCAACGGACCCTGGCCGAGACGCAGCAGGCCCTGGAGCGCGACTACCTGCGCATGCGCGGGGCCGAAACCCGCTACCGCCTGCTGTTCCAACTCGGGTCGGAGCCGGTGCTGGTGGTGGATGCGGCGACCCGACGCGTCACCGACGTCAATCCTGCCGCCTCGCGGCTGATCGGCCGGGCGGAGAAGCGCATCGTCGGGCAGGATGCGGTCGACCTGTTCGACGGCGCCAGCCTGCGGGACCTCGAATCGCTGTTCGCCGGGCTGCGGGTGACCGGTCAGGCCGCCGACCTCGATGCAGCGCTCAGCCAGGGTCGCGGCTCGGTCCGTGTCGCCGCCTCGCTGTTCCGGCAGGAGAACGCCACCAGCGTGCTGCTCCGGCTCGCCGCGCCCGACACGGTGGCGCTGGAGGCGGGCGCGGCGCGCGCGGGCATCGGCGCGCTGGATGTCCTGCGCAACCTGCCCGAGGGGTTCGTCGTGACCGATCCGGCCCGGCGCGTGCTCTCCGCCAATCCGGCCTTCCTCGATCTGGTGCAACTCGCCACCGAGGAGCAGGTGCGGGGCCAGCCCCTGGAGACCTGGCTGGGCCGCGAAGAATCGGAGGCCTCCGCCCTGTTCGCGACGCTGGCCCAGCACGGCTTGGTCCGGCACTTCCCGACCCATATCCGCGGCGCCTATGGCGGCGTCGAGGATGTCGAGGTCGCGGCCGTTTCCGTCACCGGCGGAAGCCATCCCTGCCTCGGCTTCACCCTGCGGGCTACGCCGCGCCGGGCCGCGCCGGTCTCCGGCGGGCGTGAACTGCCGCGCTCCGTCGAGCAGATGACGGAGCTGGTCGGCCGCGTCTCCATGAAGAACCTGGTGCGCGAATCGACCGATCTGATCGAGCGCCTGTGCATCGAGGCTGCCTTGCGCATCACCCGCGACAATCGCGCTTCGGCCGCCGAGATGCTCGGGCTGAGCCGGCAGGGCCTCTACGCCAAGATGCATCGCTACGGCATCGGCGATCTCGATGGCCGGGACGTCGCCGACGACGCCTGATGGGCGGGGGCGACTGCGCGCCTCTGGGGCCAACCCGTCGCGCCGCGTCTGATCGCCGTCGCTCCGTCCGCGACCGGCATGGTCGACGTCGCGACATTGTTGTAAATCAAACTTGACACTCGTGGGTGTAAATATCTAGCGTCGTCTCCATGGCAACGCCGGCACCCAGCGCCCTCATCGAGCTTCTGAAGCCGATCACTTGGTTCGCGCCGATGTGGGCCTTCACCTGCGGCGTGGTTTCCTCGGGCGCCTCGCCCTCCGGGCAATGGCCGGTGATCGCCGCCGGCGTGATCCTGGCCGGACCCCTGGTCTGCGCCACCTCACAGGCGGTCAACGACTGGTACGACCGGCACGTCGACGCCATCAACGAACCCAACCGGCCGATTCCCTCCGGGCGGATGCCCGGGCGCTGGGGCCTCTACGTTGCGGCCGGATGGACCGTCCTGTCGCTCCTGGTCGCGGCGGCGCTCGGTCCCTGGATTCTCGGTGCCGCCCTGGTCGGCCTCGTCCTGGCCTGGATCTACAGCGCCCCGCCCCTGCGCCTGAAGCGCAATGGCTGGTGGGGCAACTCGGCGGTCGCCCTGTGCTACGAGGGCCTGCCCTGGTTCACCGGCGCCGCCGTGATGGCCGCGTCGGTGCCGGACCGCCGGGTGCTGCTGATCGCCCTGCTCTACTCGGTCGGTGCCCACGGCATCATGACCCTCAACGACTTCAAGTCGGTCGAGGGCGACGGCCGCACCGGCATCCGCTCGCTGCCCGTGCAACTCGGCACCCTCGGCGCCGCCCGCCTCGCCTGCCTGGTCATGGCGGTGCCGCAAGTCGCCGTCATTCTCGGGTTGTTCGCCTGGAACCGGCCCTGGCACGCCGCCGTCATCGGCGCCCTGCTGATCGGACAGTTCGTGCTGATGCGCCGGCTCCTCGCCGCACCACGGGAGCGAGCCGCTTGGTACAACGGCACGGGGACCACGCTCTACGTCCTCGGCATGCTGGTGGCGGCCTTCGCCCTCCGGCCCCTGGTCCAGGGAGGTTTCTGATGGCATCCGCGTCCTTCGGCTGGCTCGCCATCGCCCGACTCGGCCTGGTCCAGACCGCGCTCGGCTCCGTCGTGGTGCTGATGACCTCGACCATCAACCGCGTCATGGTCGTGGAACTCGCCCTGCCGGCCATCGTGCCGGGGGCGTTGGTCGCCCTGCACTACGCCGTGCAGGTGCTGCGCCCGCGCTGGGGCTACGGCTCCGACCGCACCGGGCGGCGCACGCCCTGGATCGTCGGCGGCATGGCGGCCCTGGCCCTCGGGGGCTTCGGCGCCGCCGTCGCCACCGCGCTGGCCGAGACGCATCAGACCGCCGGCCTCGCCCTTGCGGTGCTGTCGTTTCTCACCGTGGGCATGGGCGCAGGGGCCGCCGGCACCTCGCTCCTGGTGCTTCTCGCCACCGGTGTCGAGGCGAGGCGCCGGGGCGCGGCCGCCACCGTCGTGTGGGTGATGATGATCGCGGGCTTCGCCATCACCGCACCGCTGGCCGGGCATTTCCTCGATCCGTTCTCGGGCGCCCGGCTGGTCGCCGTCTCCGGCACGGTCTCGCTGATCGCCTTCGGAGTCGCGTGGCTGGCGATCCGGGGCGTCGAGCCGGCGGCCCGGATCGCCGACAGCGCCGGCTCGACCGAGAAGCGCCCGTTCCGCGACGTGCTGGCGCGCGTCTGGGCCGAACCCGAATCGCGCCGCTTCACGATCTTCATCTTCATGGCGATGCTGGCCTACAGCGCCCAGGAACTCATCCTCGAACCCTTTGCCGGCCTCGTCTTCGCGATGACGCCCGGCGTCACCACCAAGCTTGCCGGCCTGCAGCATGGCGGCGTGCTGGCCGGCATGCTTACGGTGGCGGGCGTCACCATGGGGATCGGCGGGCCGGTGCTCGGATCGCTCAAGCTGTGGACCACGCTCGGCTGCGCCGGCTCGGCCCTCGCCCTTCTCGCCATCGCGGGGGGCGGCCTGATCGGCGCCGACTTTCCGCTGCGGGTGCCGGTCTTCGCCCTCGGGGTGTTCAACGGCATCTTCGCGGTGGCCGCCATCGGCTCGATGATGGCCCTGGCCGGTGCCGGTGGCGAGGCCGAGCGCGGGACCCGCATGGGTGTCTGGGGCGCGGCTCAGGGCGTCGCCTTCGGGGCCGGTGGATTTCTGGGCACGGTGGCGGTGGATCTCGCGCGCCTCGTCACCCCGCGGGTGGTCGATGCCTATGCGGGCGTGTTCGCCGCCGAGGCTGTCCTGTTCGTGTTCGCCGCAGGGCTCGCCCTGCGGATCTCCCACGCTCCGGCGACGCAGGTCCCGCGCGCCCGGCGATCCGCGACATCCTTCGAGGCAACGCTTTCTGCGAGGTAGGACCATGCTGCGAGACCGGACCATGGCCGCGCTTCGGGATACCGATGGGGAGACCTACGACGTGGTGGTGGTGGGCGGTGGCCCCGCCGGCGCCACGGCCGCTACCGACCTCGCCCGTGAAGGCAGGCGCGTTCTGCTCCTCGACAAGCCGGGCCGGATCAAGCCCTGCGGCGGCGCGATCCCGCCCCGCCTGATCCGCGACTTCGCCATTCCCGATCATCTCCTCGTCGCCCGCATCCGCTCCGCCCGCATGGTCTCGCCCAAGGACAAGCGGGTCGACATGCCGATCGGGGACGGCTTCGTCGGCATGGTCGACCGGGCCGATTTCGATCCGTGGCTGCGCGCGCGCGCCGCCGCCGCCGGGGCGGTGCTGCGCCCGGCCACCTTCCGCCACATCGAGCGCGACGGCGACGGCACCACCGTTCACTATCTCCAGGACGGCTATCCCCGCGCCGCGCGGACGCGCCTCGTCATCGGCGCCGACGGAGCGAGTTCCCCGGTCGGCCGGGCCGAGATCCCGGGCCACGCCGCCATGCGCCAGGTCTTCGCCTATCACGAGATCGTCCGGCTCCCCGAGACCGGAACCCACGATGTCGAGGCCACCCGCTGCGACGTCTATTACCAGGGCAAGCTCTCGCCCGACTTCTACGCCTGGGTCTTCCCGCACGGCGACACCGTGAGCATCGGCACCGGCAGCGCCCGCAAGGGGTTCTCCCTCCGGGGCGCCATCCGGGCGCTGCGGGCCTCCACCGGCCTCGAGGGCGGCGAGACCGTCCGGCGCGAGGGCGCGCCGCTTCCCCTCAAACCCCTGCGCCGGTGGGACAACGGCCGCGACGTCCTGCTCACCGGGGACGCCGCCGGCATCGTGGCACCGGCCTCCGGCGAGGGCATCTACTATGCGATGCTCGGCGGGCGCCTCGCGGCCGAGGCGGCGCAAGCCTTCCTCGCCACCGGGCAGGCCAGGGCGCTTGCCGGCGCGCGTCGCCGGTTCATGCGCCTGCATGGCCGAGTCTTCCTGATCCTGCGGATCATGCAGGGCGTCTGGTACCGCAACGACGGCCTGCGCGAGCGCTTCGTCTCCATCTGCCGCGACCGGGACGTGCAGCAGCTCACCTGGGATTCCTACATGAACAAGGAGCTGGTGCGGGCCAAGCCCGCCGCCCATGCGCGCATCTTCTTCAAGGATCTGGCGCACCTGTTCCGCTGGGTCTCGCCATGATGGCCGTGCTGTGGGGACCAGCCGGCATCGCCGCCGTTTCGGCCATCCTGGTGGCCCTGGCGGGCGGGCTCCTGACCACCACCGGACCCTGGTACCAGGCGCTTCGGCGCCCGGCCTGGAAGCCGCCGGACTGGGCCTTCGGTCCGGTCTGGACCACGATCTTCACCCTGACGGCGATCTCGGCCGTGCTCGCCTGGAACGCCGACGCGAGCGTCCCGGCCCGGAGCGCATTGGTGGCGGCGTACGTCGTCAACGCCGTGCTCAACATCGCCTGGAGCGGCCTGTTCTTTCGCCTGCGCCGTCCGGACTGGGCCTTCGTCGAGGTGCTGTTCCTGTGGCTCTCGATCGCGGTGCTGATCCTGGTCACCGTCCGGGTCTCGGGCTTGGCTGCGTCCCTGTTGCTGCCCTATCTCGTCTGGGTCGGCATCGCCGCCTGCCTCAACCGGGCGATCGTCCGCCTCAACGGCCCGTTCCGGCGCGCCTGACATGGAGGCGCTTCTGGCCAGCGGGCACCTCCTCGATGCCATCCTGCTCCTGGTCGCGATCGAGGCCCTGGCCCTGATCCTGTGGAGCCGACGGGTGCGGGGCACCTGGCCGGTCGCGCTCCTGTTCAATCTCGGCTCGGGTGCGGCTCTGATGCTGGCCCTACGCGCCGCGCTGACCGGCGCGGCGTGGCCTGCCATCGCCGGAGGCCTCGCCGTGTCCGGGCTGGCGCACGGTGCCGAGATGGCCCTGCGCCTCGGACTGTTCGCGAGACCGCCACGCTTCGCTGCCCGACCCGTCCGCCGGCGCGAACCCGAACCCAGGGCCGCCCCCGATCCAAGCCCCTGACCGATCCCCGCACAGCCCGATCCGGAGAGACGCCATGAGATATCGCCGCCCCGCTCTCCCGCTCAGGCCCTGGCGGGTGCTGAATCGCCCCGCCCTCGCGGCTGTTGCCCTGGCCCTCGGTGCTCATGCCGCCGCGGCCCAGAGCGCCGCCCCGGCCTCCGCCGATGCCGACCTGATCAAGCGCGGCGAGTACCTCGCCACCGCCGGGGATTGCGTCGCCTGCCACACCGCGCCGGACGGCAAGCCGTTCGCCGGCAACTACGTGCTCAACACGCCGATCGGTAAGATCCGGACGCCCAACCTCACCCCCGACCCGGAGACCGGCCTCGGGCGATGGAGCGCCGACGACTTCTACCGCGCCTTCCACGAGGGCATCACCAAGGACGGTTCCTATCTCTATCCGGCCTTCCCGTTCGCTTGGTACACCAAGGTCACGCGGGCCGATTCCGACGCGATCTTTGCCTATTTGAAGTCGCTGCCGGCGGTGCACGAGCCGCGCAAGCCCTCCGAGATCCCGTTCCCGTTTAACATCCGCACCGCGCTGATCACCTGGCGCACCGCCTTCTTCACGGCGGGCGAGTTTCAGCCCGATCCGCAGGCGAGCCCCGAGGTCAATCGCGGCGGCTACCTCGTCGAGGGGCTCGGCCATTGCGGCATGTGTCACAACGCCAACAAGATCGTGGGCAACAGCGGGCTGGCCGGCAAGCTCGGCGGCGGCGTCATCGATGGGTGGTACGCGCCCAACATCACGCCGGACGACCACACCGGCATCGGCGCCTGGAGCGACGAACAGGTGGTGACCTACCTCAAGACCGGGGCCGCGCCCGGCAAGCAGCCCGGCGTCGCGGCCGGGCCGATGCGCCAGACCATCGAGGAATCGCTGTCCAAGCTGACCGATGCCGATCTGAAGGCGATGGTGGCCTACCTGCGCACGCAGAAGGCCAAGGAGAGCTACAAGGTCAAGGACATCCAGGCCTTCAATCAGGCCGACGCCCCCGGCGCCGCGACCTATCTCAGCTACTGCTCGTCCTGCCACAAACCGGACGGCCGGGGCGTCGAGGGCGCGATCCCGGCGCTCGCCGGCAACACCTCGGTGCAGGCGCAGGGGCCGGAGACGGTCATCCGCGTGATCCTCGGCGGCCTCGCGGCGCAGAACGGCTACGCGCCGATGCCGGCCATCGGCGTCGGCATGACCGACCAGGAGGTCGCCGACGTCACCGACTATGTCCGCAATGCCTGGGGCAACGCCGCCCCGGTGATCAGCGAGCGCGGCATCGTCGCCACGTCGCGCAAAGCCACCGAGACCATGCTGGCCGGGAGCGCGCCCTGCGCCGAGATCGCTCAGCCGGAGGTGGCCAAGGCCATCGCCGAATCCGGCGCAGCCCAAAGCCTTGCCGGCCTGGAGCCGGAGAATTTCATCCCGGTGATCGACGCGCTGCTGCCGAAGATCCGGGCGGCCGCGCCGGAAGCGAAGGGCGACGACATCGTCAACGGGCTGACGACCGCCTTCTGCAAGGCCGCTCGCCAGGATCCGCGCTACGACAAGGCCGGCTGGCACGCGGTGATCGGCAGCTTTTCCAGCGTCACCTACAGCCAGCTGAAAAACCCGGAGCTGCGTGCCGCAAAGCCCTGAGACCGCGCCGCAGGGGCGCCCGCGATCTCCCGCCTCTCAGTGTTCGGTACCCGGCCGGTTTGGCCGGGGCGGGCCGCCATGGGTCTCGACGAAGGCGGAGCGCTCCGGCGACTTCTTCTTGGCCGCGACGCGAACCCGCATCACGAGCAGGGCCGCGATGGCAACGGCGAATGTCGCCAGTGCCAGGCCGAAGATCAGCGTTTGGTCCTGCATGTGACCCCCTGGTGGGATGTGTCGAGATCAATCGACCAGAGGATATCCAGTTCCAGCTTGACGATAACGAGAGCGGATACAAGGAAATGTTGTTGTTCGAGTTCCGAGGCTCAGAGATCCGGTTTTCGAATACAGGACATCGTTGTTCGCGACGCACGCCCCGTACGGATGACCCGCCTGCGCCCTCCGGCCGGCGGGAGCGCGGTGAACACGCCCGCCTTTCCCGAAGTTGAGCCGCCTCGAGGTTGAGCGGCCGAAAAACCCTCCTGAGGACGAAAAACCTTCGGAGGACAAAAACCCCCGGGAGGACAAGCTGTCCGAGGCCAAGATGGCGCTTCAGCGCGCCATCGACCTCAACGCCGAGGGCGACCCGTTCTGCCGCGACGCCGTTGCGGATCCGCGCAAGCTGAGGCCGCACAAGGGCCGCTGACCCGCACGTGCAACGAACGGCCGCGCCAGCCGTCCGGCGTCGCCGCTCAGAGGGGACGCGTCGCCCGAAGGCGGGACAGTTCGAAGGCGGCGAGAGCCATCGGGGTTCCGATGAGGAACAGGGCGAAGAAGAGGGCCATGGTCGATCGTCCGTATCCGTCGGGTGGAGGCGTTGCGCCTGTGCGCGGACGCCCGGGAGACAGACGGTTCAACGCCGATGAGCGGAAGACGGTTCAGACGCGCCGCGCGCCGGCGGCACATGGGCCGGCCAATGCCAACGGCCAATGCCAACGGCCATGCCGATCGGATTCCCGTGCGCGTACATCCGGCGTCACAGGGTCCCGGCAGCATGGCCGTTGCCGGTCAGGTGGTCCGAGACCGCCACCGGCTTGCCCCCTGTGTGAACGAACAGGGTTAAGGAAGCGTGAACGTCGCCGATCCAGGGCGCGGGGCCAGCCGACCCGCCTCCCCTAGAGCGGGGCGCGCCCACTTCAAGAATATCGCCCACGGCCAAGCTTTGCTATCGGCCGGCAACAGACGCGGAGAGACGATGCATGGCGGTGGAAACGCAGGGCGGACCGAAGGACGGGCGCGCGAAGCGCCTTCGCCGGCTCTGGCGCAGCCATGATTCGAACCTCCGGTCCAGCGGCCTTGCGCAGGGTCGACCCCTCATGACCCCCCGGCCCGAGGAGACCGATCTCCCGGCACGCGGATTGACGGCGCGCGAACTCATCAACATGGCCCGGGCGGCCCGCCGGGAACGGCCCCGGGAGCCCTCGACCAGCCACTGAAGCTGGATCGGTCCGCTTCTCGGAACACCGCCTCATCGCTCCCGTTGAGATTGCAACAGGGAGTGAAACCGATGGTCGATGTCGCGCAGATCAAGGAACACGCGAACGTGGTGGGCTCCGATGGCGCCCATGTCGGCACGGTCGATCACGTCGACAAGGGCGAGATCAAGCTGACCAAGACGGACCCGGAGGCCGGGGGCCTGCATCACTTCATCCCCGTGGACTTCGTGCACTCCGTCGAGGGCGGCACCGTGCGGCTTGATCGGCCGGCGGAGGAGGTCAAGCGGGAATGGTCGACGTCCTAGCGCTGCATTGAGCGGCAGCGCTAGGACGTCGCGGGCGGCCCATGCCGGGCCGTCCGTCCGCCGCGGCCCGTCCGCGGAACTCAAGGGTTTTTCCTCATGGCTGACGTGATCAACGGCGATTTCGGAACCGGCCGGGCCGCGCTTGCGGGCCTGGAGCGGGTGTTCGGCGAGGCGGCGGGGCTTCGCGTCGGATTGCGCCGCATCGAGGCACCGCATGGCGACGAGTTGCAGGTCACGGTCGGCGCCGAAGGTCTGTCGGTTCCGAGGCATGTGGCAGTGGTTCTCGCCAACCCGGCTGGAGAAGACGAAGCGGACCGGATCGGCAAGGCTGTGCTCGAAGCGCTGCAACTCGCCGAAGGTCTTCGTGATGGAGCCGTCTGAATATTAATCGGATAAGACCTGAATGAAGATGGTTTCTTCCGTTTATGTCCAAATCATCCGGCTTATCTATCAATACTGAAATAATATCTCTGAGTCGAAGAAAATATATTTCGTCTAAGATTCGGGCTATGCAGCCGATCTGATTGCTTTTTATAAACATTCCATGAAATTTATCGGCGTATCCACTGAATATGACCGTGCCTCACACAATCGATCGGAATCTCAAACGAGTCTCTAGTGTTGCATCGATGCACTAGGGACTCGCCTGGACTCTGAATAGACAAGTTTTACACGCATCGTGAATGCGGTCTTCGAGCCGGGCCTGAAAACCAATGATCAAGAAAATCCTCGTCGCTTCCACCGTGCTCGCCGGCCTGACGGCTGCAGCTTCGGCCGCCGATCTTCCCCGCCGCGCGGCTCCCCCGGTTTTCGTGCCGGTGCCGGTGTTCACCTGGACCGGCTTCTATGCCGGCTTCAACGCGGGTTACGGTTTCGATACGGCCAAGAACCAGAGCAACGTCTTCAACAACGTGTTCCCGAACCTCGATGTCGGACCGAGCAGCCCGTCGCAGATCGCCTACTCGAACAACTCCAACGAGGGTTTCACGGGCGGCGGTCAGATCGGCTACAACCACCAGTTCACCCCGGGTTCGGGCTTGGTCGTCGGTGTCGAGGCTGACGCCCAGTATGTCGATTTCGGCCGCAGCCGCACCGCCGCGATCCTGACCCCCGGCTTCGCCCCCGCGCCCGGCGTCACCTTCGTCGATCCGCGCGGCACGGCCGGTCTCGACTACTTCGGCACCGTCCGCGGTCGCGTCGGCTATGCCTTCGACCGCACCCTGGTGTACGGCACCGGCGGCTTCGCCTACGGCGCCGGCAGCAACGAGCGTTCGTTCGGCGGCTACCGCGGCAACGACAGCTTCCGCACCGGCTGGGCCGCTGGCGGCGGTATCGAGTACGCGCTCCCCACCGACTCGTTCCTGAACTTCTTCCGCTCGTCGGCCGTCACGCTCAAGGTCGAAGGCCTGTACGTGAACCTCGACCAGGGCAACAAGAGCCCGGGCGTCTACGCCGTCGACACCAACAACGTGCTCTACCGCCAGCCCGGTTTCACCAACCGCAACAGCGGGACCGAGTTCGCCGTCGTCCGCGCCGGCCTGAACTACAAGTTCGGCGCCTACTAAGACCGCGAGAGCACTCGGTTCGGCCGAAGCGCTCCCCAGTCCCGATCATCTGGCCGCTTTCGTCGAAGCGCGCCCCGAGGAGCGATCCTCGGGGCGTTTCTACGTTTGAGTTCGCTCGGCACCTGGCCCGCCCGCCTGCCGGTATGGGCGGGCTCAGGCCAGGGGTTGGCTCACATAGGCCACCATCATCTCGGCGACGGCGCGGTCGGCGTAATCGGCAAGGCTCTCGCGGCCCGCCACCGGGAACGCCTCGACCACGCGGCGCCCGGCAAGAAGGGCGGAGAGTTCGTGCGGCAGCAGGCCATTCTCGATGGCCGCCTCGGCCGCGGCCCTGCCGTAGCTGCGCCGAAGGCTGCGTGGCCCGAACAGGGCGGCGCCACCGGCCGGTCCGGCGCTCTCAGTCGGTCTGGTGTGAAGTTCCATGACGATGGTCCCCGATCCTCGTGTCCGTTGCGCATGCTCCCTCGATCGGCCAGCGGCAGCGGCAGCAGGATGGGCGGACGGAGATGGGGTTCGAGATGGACGTGGACATCGGCACAGGCATCGGCACGGGACTCCTCTCCATCCGGCGGCTGATTGGGACCGCCGACGGCAGAAATCTACCGTATCGCCCAGACAAAGTGCTTCTGAAGTTCCGGCCGGCGGTAGGCGCAAACGGACGGCCGGGGCCTCTTCGAGAGAACGTGCTGCCGGGCGGTGACGCGCGAGCCTGAGCGCCGGTGGATCGCATCAGCCGGAGATCCGTCGCGCCACGCGGTCGGCGAGGTCGCCGGCCGCGCCGCGGATATCCGGTACGGCAATGCATTCCCAGAGCACGCCGCGCAGCATCGGGCCGAAGGCCCAGAGCGGCGCATCGGTCGCTCGGCCCTCCTCCGGTCCGGTCACCGCGCCGCCGGGCGTCGCCGCGATGCCGAGGCCGAAGGGACCGGGCCGGATCAGGCCACGTCTCAGCAGCGCGCGGATGAGCGGATCCTCGGTCTCGGCGAGGCGGCTGAAGCCGGTGGCGTCGAGGATCGCCTGGGCCGCGATGGTCTCGCGATCCCGGGTTCCGCGCGGGCGGATGGTCACCACCGCATGCTCCGGCGTATCGGAGAGGGCGACGATGCGCGCGGCCCGCACGACCAGCTGCCCGCGCCGGATCTCGGCGGCGATGGCCTCGGCGGCCGGTGGCGCCGTGCGGTGGCGGTGCACGTCCCAGTAGGGCCGGATGTGGCGCAGCACCCGGGCCTGCTCGGTCGGGGGCAAGCCGGTCCAGAGTTCGTCGGTCACCGGGCGAAGGGCGTCGATCACCCCGCGCCAATCCGCCCCCGCGGCCTCGGCCGACGCGACCGCGTGCCGAACCGCGCCGAAGAGCTTGCGCGCCGAGGCCCGGATCTCGGGCGTCAGGCTCGGGCGGTGCCCGGCCGCGACCGGCGCGTGGGGCTTCGGTAGCAATCCCCGGCGCGACACGGCGACGATGCGTCCCGCAAAGCCCGCATGCCGGAGGGTCGCGACGGAATCCATCATCGTCAGGCCGGTGCCGATCACCAGCACATCGCGGTCCGGGTCAAGCGACCCGAACGTGTCCGGCCGCCAGGGATCGCGCCGGTACCGGCTCGCTGCGACGACCGGCCCCGGCAGGTTGCCCATGGCGAGGATGAGGCCGGCCACTCGTCGGGTCGTTCCATCCCTGTCGTGCAGCACGAAGCCCTCGGGGACTCGTTCGACATCGACGATCCCCGCATGGATCGCCTGAAGCCGGTCACCCGCCCCGGCGACCACGCGCTCCCAGCGGGCGGCGAGATAACGGCCATACACGCCCCGCGACGCGAAGGTCCCTGCTTCGGTGACGCGGATGCCCCTGCGCTCGGGGACATCGAACGGGGTGCGGGCCAGCCACTCCGCAAAGTCGTCCTGACGGTCGGGGTCGGCGCTCATCTGTGTCGCCCGCAGGTTCAGCAGATGATCCGGGTTCGCGGTGGTGTAGGCGAGCCCGAGGCCGAAGGGGCGGCTGCGCTCGTAAAGCAGCACCGGGCGGTCGGGTGGGAGCGCGTTCAGCAGGCGCTCCGCCGCCATCAGGCCACTGAACCCGCCGCCGATCACCGCAACGGGCAACGGCCGTGTTTGTGAGGTCATGGGCTCCACTCCCGACGCGTCGCGCTGTCATAGGATCGTCCTTTTTAAAGAACAAGGCGTTTGGGTGTTCGTCGATCCAATGCCCGGTTGGTCAAGGATTTTCTCGGGTTCCATCCGGATATCCTGGTCTTGCAATCGAAATTCTCGCTGAGCCATGCGGATTGGAAAGATCTTCTGTGAGGCATCGTTCTGAAAAACGAACGTTCTCGTTGACTTCACGATGCTGCGAAAGGACCATTGGGGGGATCGCTGCGACCCGTCGGAGCGGGCCGAACCCAGCACGTTTGAAATCTTGCGCCGTCGACACTCGCCCCAAGCCCAGGAGACCCCATGAGCTTCCTCAGTCCGGATGCCGTCGAGTTCATCGGGTTCGCCGCCCCGCGCGACCAGTCGGAAACCCATGCGGCTGCCGGCCCCGCCATCGATCGCGATTACCTCAACCTGCTGGCGCAGGCCCATGAATGGGGCGGATTCGACCGCATTCTGTTGGCCTTCTATGCGACGGCGCCCGACGCCCTCCTGCTCTCGGCCCAGATCGCGGCGGTGACCGACCGGATCGGCCTGATGATCGCCCACCGCACCGGCTTCACCGCCCCCACCGTGGCGGCGCGCCAGTTCGCCACCCTCGACCAGCTCACCGGCGGACGCGTCGCCATTCACGCCATCAGCGGCGGCGACGACCGCGAACTGGCGCAGGACGGCGATCACCTGACCAAGGACGAGCGCTACGCCCGCACCGACGAATTCCTGACCATCGTCCGTCAGGTCTGGACGGCCGCGAAACCCTTCGACTTCGCTGGCGCGCATTACCGGATCGCGCGCGGTTTCTCCGAGGTGAAACCGGTGCGCCAGGGCGGCATCCCGGTCTATTTCGGCGGCGCCTCGCCGGCCGCCATCGCGGTGGCGGGCCGCCATGCCGACACCTACGCCCTCTGGGGCGAAAGCCTGGATCAGGTCCGCGAGGCCATCGGCAAGGTCCGGGCGGCGGCGGCTCCGCACGGGCGCGACCCGCGTTTCAGCCTGTCCTTCCGGCCGATCCTGGCGGCGACGGAAGACGCGGCCTGGGCCCGGGCCGAAGACATCCTGGCCCGGACCCGCGCGACCCGCGCCGCGCAGGGCCTGGGTCCGGCCGCCTCGCCGCAGAACGAGGGCTCGCGCCGCCTGCTCGCCGCGGCGGCGCAGGACACCCGCCTCGACGCCCGGCTCTACACCGCCATCGCCCGCGAGACCGGCGCATCCGGCAATTCCACCGCCCTCGTCGGCACGCCGGAGCAGGTTGCCGAAGCGCTGCTGGCCTATCACGACCTCGGCGTACGGACCTTCCTGATCCGGGGCTTCGACCCGCTGGAGGACGCCATCGCCTACGGTCGCGACCTGATCCCGGCCTTCCGCCGGCTTCTCGCCCGACGCGGCGCCCGAGCGGAGGCGGCGTGATGCGGATCGTCCTGACGGCCCTCGCGCTCCTGGCCCTAGCGCTCCCGGCCCTCACGGCCCTGGCCCGCGCCGACGAGGCGGTGCTGCGTGTCGGCGATCAGCGCGGCAACGCCCGCGCGCTGATGGAAGCGGCCGGCGTGTTGGCCGACCTGCCCTATCGCCTCGACTGGAGCGAGTTTCCCGCCGCCGCGCCCCTGCTGGAAGCCCTCAATGCCGGGGCGATCGATGCCGGGGGCGTGGGCGACGCGCCCTTCACCTTCGCGGCCGCCGCCGGAGTGCCGGTGAAGGCCTTCCTGGCTTTCCGCAACCGTCAGGACGGGCTCGCGATCCTGGTGGCGAAGGACTCGCCGGTGAAGACGGTCGCCGACCTGCGGGGCAAGAGCATCGCCACCAATCGCGGCTCCATCGGCCATCAGGTCGTGCTGGCGGCCCTGGAGGAAGCGGGTCTTCCGGCCGGCGCGGTCACCCTGCGCTTCCTGCCGCCGGCGGATGCCAAGATCGCGCTGGCCAGCGGCAGCGTCGAGGCCTGGGCGACCTGGGAGCCCTACACCTCCACGGCCGAACTCGCCGGCCTCGCCCGCGTGGTGCGCGACGGCAACGGCATCACGCCGGGCCTCAGCTTCGCGGTCGCGAGCGATGCGGCCCTGACGCGCAAGCGTGCGCTGCTCGCCGATTTCGGTCGACGTCTGGTCGCGGCCCGCGACTGGGCGCTGAAGGACCCCGCCCCCTATGCCGCACTCTGGTCGAAGCTCATCGGCCTTCCGGAGGCGGTGCCCCTGCGCTGGTTCGCGCGGGCGCAGTACCGTGCCGTGCCGATCGACGAGGCCGTCATCGCCGACGAGCAGCGCAACATCGACCTGTACGTCCGTTCCGGGCTGATCCCACAGGCGCGCGCACCCAAGGCCGACGCGATCCTCGACCGCAGCTTCGCGCCCGCCGCCGTCGCGGTACGATGAGCCGCACCGCAGGAGGAGGCGAGACATGCACGGCGACCACGATCACGACCCGACCGATCAAGCTCATATGCACCGAGAGCACGACGATGCCGCCCCGGCGGATCGCTGGAAGCACGATGGCGTGCGGGTGATCCCGGGCGACAAGCTCGATCCCAACACCGCCCAGACCCCCGGCATGTTCCGGCAGGCGGCGATCAACCACGCGCGCGTCGGTGCCCAGAAGATCTGGGCCGGCACGGTGGCGATCGCCCCGGACGCCAAGACCGGAGTGCATCATCACGGCGCTCTGGAAAGCGTGATCTACGTGGTCTCCGGCCGCGCCCGCCTGCGCTGGGGCGACCGGCTCGAATACGTGGCCGAGGCCGGCCCCGGCGACTTCATCTTCGTGCCGCCCTACGTGCCGCACCAGGAGATCAACGCCGATCCGGACCAGCCGCTGAACTGCGTCCTGGTGCGCTCCGACAACGAGGCCGTGGTGGTCAACATCACCGATGTCGAACCGGTCGAGCGCCCCGAGACCGTCCACTGGGTCGATCCGATCCACAAGCATCCCTGACCGCTGCGCAATCCGCACAATGCTTCCGACAAAACGAGACACGCTTCCATGATCGACCGTCGCCACGCGCTGAAGGCCGCCGCCGGCCTCAGCCTCCTCGCCCTGTTGCCCGGAGGCGCCCGGGCGGAGCCTGGAAAACTCCGCATCGGCTTCCAGAAATCCTCGACGCTGATCGCCCTCCTGAAGGAGGATTCCGCCCTGGAGAAGGCCCTGGCGCCGCTCGGCGTGACCGTCTCCTGGCATGAATTCACCAGCGGCCTTCCGATCATGGAGGCGCTCAATGCCGGGCAGATCGACGTCTCGGCGGACGTGGCCGACACCGTGCCGATCTTCGCCCAGGCCGCCCAGGCGCGGATCACCTACATCGCCCAGGAAGCCGCCTCGCCCAAGGCGCAGGCGATTCTCGTCGGCGCCGAGTCCTCGATCCGGTCCATCGCCGATCTGAAAGGGCGCAAGGTCGCGGTCACCAAGGGGGCCGGCAGCCATTATCTGCTGCTCGCCGCCCTGGCCTCGGAGACGCTGCCCTTCAAGGCGATCAGCCCGGCCTATCTCACGCCCTCGGACGGACGCGCGGCGCTGGCCAGCGGCAGCGTCGAGGCGTGGGTCGCCTGGGACCCGTTCCTGTCGGCGGCCGAGCAGCAGACCGGCGCCCGGGTGCTGCGCGACGGCACCGGCCTGTCGCAGTACAAGCGCTACTACCTGGCGGGTGCCGATTACGCGACACAGCGCGCCGACGTGCTCACCCTTCTGTTCGCCAAGCTGCGCGAGACCGGCGCCTGGGTGAAGGCCAACCCGGAGGCCGCCGCGGCGCGCCTCGGCGCCCTGTGGAAGCTCGACCCCGCCATCGTGCTGCAGGCCAACGGGCGCCGCAGCTACGCGGTCGAGCCGGTCACCCGCGCCGGCCTGTCCGAGCAGCAGACCATCGCCGACGCGTTCCGGGCCGAAGGGCTCCTGCCCCGCGCCGTCGACGCCTCCGCCCTCCCGATCTGGGCGCCGCCGGGGCTCTGAGGCGAGCCGGTTCCGACCGGGTCATCACCCACCCGGTCGGTCTGTCCCGAACCAGCAGCAAGGGTGCGGGGCGGTCCGGAAGCCGAAGGGGTCGCGGTAGCAGGGAAAATCGCCCGGCCGCGCAAGCGCTGCCGGTTCGGCCGCTCCCTCGTCGCCTCGCCCTACGCAGCGCCCGCCAGTGCCTTGCGGAACTCGGCCTCGGGCAGCAGGGCACCGCCGGTCGTCCACACCACGTGGGTCGCAATCTGCAATTCGGGGAGGCTGGCGAGCGCTGGGCGGATGGCGGCGAACGCGGCGGCGGCCGAGGGTTCGAGGCGCATCTCGGCCCGCTGCCACAGGGCGCGGACCCAGGCGAACAGGTCCGCATCCGCCACCGTGACCACGCCGGCGATGAGCCCGCCGACGGTGCCGGCCACGAGGAGCGAGGCGCTCGACACCGCCAAGCCATCGGCGGCGGTGCGGTTGTCGAGGCCGATATCGTAGACGCTGACCGGCCGGTCGAGTCCGGCCGCGAGTTGCACCAGCATGCAGGGGGCGGCGACCGGCTCGACAAAGACGCAGTGCACGGCATCGCCGAACAGCAATGTCAGCCCGAGGGTCACGCCGCCGGGCGCGCCCCCGACCCCGCACGGCAGGTAGACGACGAGCGGGTGGTCGGAATCGACACGCACCCCGGCCTCGTCCAACTGGCGTTCGAGGTCGAAGGCCGCCGCCGCATAGCCCAGGAACAGGTCGACCGAACTCTCGTCGTCGATGAAATGCGCGTCGGCCCGACCCGCGAAGGCGTCGCGCGCCGCCGCGACCGCGCTGCCGTAGTCTCCTGCATGCTCGACCACGCGGGCGCCGAGATCGCGCAGGCGCTGCTTCTTCCACGCCTTGGCGTCGTGGGACATGTGGACCTCGACCTGGAAGCCGAGGGCGCGGGCCATGACGCCGACGCTGAAGCCGAGATTGCCGGTGCTGCCGACCGCAACCGTGTAGGCTCCGAAGGCGGCCCGCATCGGGGGCTCGGCGAGGCGCGCGTAGGATTCGCCCTTGCGCAGCCAGCCCTGGTCGAAGGCCAGCCGTTCGGCCGTGATTAGCACCTCGTAGACGCCGCCGCGCGCCTTGATGCAGCCCGTCACCGGCAGGTCGTGATCGGCCTTCACCCACAGATGCGCCGCATCGAGGCCGCTGACCTCGGCGGCGAGTGTCGGGTCCAGCGGCAGGAAGGGCGAGTCGATCCGCCCGGTCTCCAATCCGGGAAACAGTCGGGCCAACAGCGGATCGAAGCGGCGCCAGCGCGCCTCCGCCGCCCTGACCTCGGCCAAGCCGAACGCCAGACCGGGCAGAACCTCTCTCGCCGCCCGGCGATGGGGATTGCGCCATACGGTCGGACGCCCCGCCCGCACGGCGTCCGGGATTCCTGCCGGATGATCGGTCATGGGCGGCGTTCTTTCGGATGGGGGCGGTGCAACGATGCCGGAATGGCAGCGATATCAGAGAACGCGCGGCGCATCGTCGAACCCGGTGCACAGGACCCAGGCGTAGGGCAGAGAAATTTTCCTCGCATCGGTTCCTTGAACGCACGGCTTCGCCGGATCGACACGGTGATGTCGGCGTGTCTGAACCGGGAGAGTGGTCGGGTCCGGGGGCACGAGGCGAGCCCAGGCCTACAAGCTGAACGCTCGCTCCGAAAAACGTTATGGCAGGCGAGCATGAAGCACACTTGATATATGTTACAGATATCGAAGCGTCGATTTGAAAGCCTTAGCTCCGGACGGAACGGTTTCGACGGATTGATTCACTTTCGAACAACTACGAACGACGAATGTTTTGCCATCCGCCAAATTGCAACGATCTCGGAACCGTGACCGTTTAGGCTCTCGATGAAGGATTTGCATCAGGGGTTGGAGAGCGGCGCCGGGTTATGAGCGATCTGAGCAAGAGGCGCGGTTGGTTGTTCGTCCTGCCGTTGACGGGCTGTCTTGGATGCCTCCAAGCCGATGCCGAGACGTCGAACATCGCCGGCATCGTCATCCAGAAAGCGCGACGGTTCGGCTTTCAGGCCGTCAGCTTACAGGCCGGAGGATCCATCGTTCTGTCGAACGAGGAAGCGACCGCCGTGCACCACGCCTATATCGAGGCCGATGGCGTTCGGCGCGACTTCGGCGACCAGGCGCCCGGCAGCCGCACCACGATGATGTTTCCGCAGCGGGGCGACTTCATCGTCCTGTGTGGCGTGCACCCCAAGATGAAACTCGCCGTCCATGTGGAGTGATCCGGCATCCGCCTGATCGGTGCCTATTCCGGATCGGCGGACCTGCGCGGCACGGGGCGAGGCCGAACCATGCTGTCCCGACAGAATCGACCGGCGCTCGTCCGAGCGGCGGCCGCCCTCGGACGTCGTGTTTCCGATGGACCCGCCGGGACGGTGGCCGCCGGGAATAGGGGAATCAGCAGCCGCCGATGCGGCGCCCTGACGACGCGATGACGGCGCCCCTGCGATCCGCAATCGAGGTGTGACGCAAGCGCACAGAGCCGTCAGGAGGGTAGAACTCGCCTTAAGCATTAGTTTCGCGTTCGTATTTGGCCGATAACATCGCTGCAATACTAACATGAGTTAGGCAATGGCGACCCTTAAATCCGAAGACGAACGGCTTCATGCTCTTAAGCAACTGAGGCTCCTCGATACGCCTCCTGCCGAAAGCTTCGATCGCATCACCCGAATGGCGAGCCAGCTGTTCGATCTCCCGATCGCCGCCATTTCACTGACGGACAGCGATCGGCAATGGTTCAAATCCCGGGTCGGCGTCGATCACTGGGCGATTCCCCGGGATCGCGCGCCCTGCGCAGAGGTGGCGGACACGTCCGGTTCCCTGGTGATTCCCGACCTGATGGAGCATCCCAATTATCGAGACAGCCTCCTGGCTCGATCCGGGATTCGATTCTACGCAGGTGCCCCGCTGACCACACGCGAAGGGTTCTGCCTCGGGGCCATGTGTGTTCTCGGTCCGGAGCCGCGCCAGGTTTCCAAGCAGGAACAGGCGGTGCTCATCGATCTGGCCGCCATGGTCATGGCGCAGGTCGAACTTCAGCACGCGTTCGGCCGTGTCGATGCGATCACGGGGCTGCCGAACCGGCATCAACTGCTCGAGGACCTTCACGATCAGGCGGCCACGGGAAACGGAGGGCTGCGTCACCTCGCGCTGGTTGAGGTCATCGACGCCCTCAAGATGTCGGATGCGGTACGGGTCCTGGGTGTCGGGGTCATCGAAGACCTCATGCGAGAGGCAACCCGGGTGATTTCCAGCAATCTTGGGCTGAGCACACAGGTCTATCATGTCGGGGCAGCCCAATTCGCATGGATTGTCCCCTCGTTTCACGGCGAGGCCATGTTCAAGGATCGTCTCGGGAACTTGGCTGGCACGCTGCACACCCACCTAAGTTCGGCCCCGGTGCGGATTGCGCTGAACCCGGTCATCGGGGTCGCGCCGCTGGCGGTCGGACAACATCTTGCCGAAGATGCGATCCGAATGGCTCACAACGCAGCCCAGGAGGCGCGTCTCACGGGCCATTCCGTCAGCACCTATTCGATGGTCGCCGACGATCACCATCGGCGGCGCTTCCGGCTGCTGAGCGACATGCGTACGGCGCTCGTTTCCGGCCAGGAACTGTCGCTCGTCTATCAGCCGCGCATCGCTCTGAGCACCGGAGACTGCATCGGCGCCGAGGCACTGCTTCGCTGGCAGCACCCGGAACTCGGCGCCGTCTCACCGGGCGAATTCATTCCGCTCGTCGAACAGACCGATCTGGTCGGTCCGCTCACGGCCTGGGTGATGGCCGAAGCCATTCGGCAGATCGTCGCTTGGCGAAACATGGCCATCGACTTGGCCATCTCGGTCAATGTCTCGGTGGCGAATTTGGACCAATCCGAGTTCGCGACCGACCTCATCGGGCAATTGCGAAAGGCCGGCATTCGTCCCTCAGCCTTCGAGATTGAAGTGACCGAGAGCGCACTGATCAAGAACCGGATGCATGTCGAGGAGCAGCTTCGGGCCATCCGAAGCGCGGGCATCCGTGTGGCCATCGACGATTTCGGAACCGGCTACAGCAGTCTTTCCTACTTACGGCACCTGCCCGCGGACCTGGTGAAGATCGACCAGTCGTTCGTGCGCGATCTTGCCGACGACCCCAAGGGGCAAACGCTTGTGCGGCATCTCATCGAGATGTCCCGTGGGCTCGGCTTCCGCGTCGTCGCCGAAGGTGTCGAGGACGGGCAGGCCTACGAGATCCTGCGGACCTGGCAGTGTGAGGAAGCACAGGGATACTGGATGTCGCCGCCGCTGGCCCCCGCCGATCTTCAGCATTGGCTCACGACGCGGGTGTCTTCCCGGGACGAGGCCGCGTAGATCACAACTATGCCTCAGCGTTTCGGGAAGCAGACGGCATTCGCGGGCGCTATCGGCGCTCCCACGCGCACCTGGGCAAGGTCGAATTCCAGCCTTCCGAAGAGTCCGAATGGCGGCAAGGACCGGAACTGCCGGGACGCCGGATACGCGAGGAAGCACGCTTCCCTTCCGCGCGGCCGCACGACATGGTCCGTCCGCACCGGCCGACCCGATGCGACGCCAGCCACGAAGAGCCCTGCCCCATGTCGGAGTCCCTGTCGAACCGCGACGCCCGCAATGGCGATGCCCCCAATCGCGACGACCCCAATCGCGACGACCTGGCCCCGTTCGAAGCCGTGCTCGGGGTCGGCGGAGTCCTCACCGATCCGGGAATGACCGCCCGGTACACGCGCGACCACCGCGACCTGATGCAGGGCGAGACCCCGGCCGTCTTGCGCCCGCGCAGCGTCGCGGAGGTCCAGGCCCTCGTCGGGCTCGCCCGCGCAGGCGGGTTCGGCCTGGTGCCCCAGGGCGGCAACACGGGCTATGTCGGTGGAGCGACGCCGGAACCCGGCCGGCGCCAGCTGGTGGTCAGCCTGGAGCGGATGACCCGCATCCGTGCCGTCGATCCGCTGAACTTCACCCTGGCTTGCGATGCCGGAACGATCCTGGCGGACGCCCAGAAGGCGGCCGAGGCGGATGGGCTGTTCCTGCCGCTCAGCCTCGGCTCCGAAGGAAGCTGTCGCCTCGGCGGCAATCTCGGCACCAATGCGGGCGGGCTCCAGGTCCTGCGCTACGGCATGGCCCGCGACCTCGTCCTCGGCCTCGAAGTTGTGCTGCCGGACGGAACGTTGTTCTCCGACATGCGGACCCTGCGCAAGAACAACATCGGCTACGACCTGAAGCAACTCTTCATCGGCGCCGAGGGAACCCTGGGCATCATCACCGGCGTGGTGCTCAAGCTCTGGCCGGCGCAAACGCAGCGCGCCACCGCCTGGCTCGAACTCGCCGCCGGAGCGCCGATCCCGGACATGGCCGCGACCGTGCGCCGGGAGACCTCGGACCTCGCCTCGACCTTCGAGCTGATCTCGGCTTCCTCCCTCGGCCTCGTCGCCGATCTGCGCGCCGGCGAGATCGGGTTGAGGGCGGGGCCCGGCGGGGCCGTGCTCCTGGAACTCACCGCCTCCTCCAACCGCATCCCCCTCGACGACGTGCTGATGGGCTGCCTCGAAACCCTGATGGAGCGCGGCTGGGTCACCGACGCGGTCCTCGCCCAATCGGAGGCGCAGCGCCGCGCCTTTTGGGCGGTGCGCGAATCGATCCCCGAGGGGGAGAAGCATGCCGGCGGCTCGGTCAAGCACGATATCGCCCTGCCGATCTCGCGGCTGACCGACTTCCTCGCCAGCGCCGCCGTTCTGCTGGCCGAGCGCCTGCCCGAGGTGCGCCTCTCCGTCTACGGCCATGTCGGCGACGGCAATCTGCATTACAATCTCGTCGTGCCGCCGGGTCAGGATCGGCTCGCGTTCACGCGCATGATCGAGGCCGGTTTTGCCCGTGACCTATACGCGATCGCGCTGGAATACGGCGGCAGCTACAGCGCCGAATACGGGATCGGTCGCTTCAAGCGCGACCTGCTGGAGCGCTATTCCGATCCGGCCCGGCTTCGTCTGATCGGGGCCCTGAAGCGCGCTCTGGACCCGGACGGGATCATGAACGCTGGTGCCTTGGTCTGAACCGGCTCACCCTTGAAACGACAGCGTCGCCCGGGTTCCGGCGCTCCCGGTCCCATAGACCAGGGCCGATCGCAGGTTCGCCGCCATCGCCTTGACGATGCGGGAGCCGAGGCCGGTCCCCCTCGGCTGTCCCTCGCCGGTCCAGCCGATGCCGTCATCCTCCACCGTCAGGGTCAGGCCGGCAGGACCCTGGCGGGCGATCGAGACCCGGATTTCTCCAGGTATTTCAGGTGGATAGGCGTACTTGTAGGCGTTGGTCACGAGTTCCGTGACGACGACTCCCACCGACACCGCCTTGTCCGTCGCGAGCCGGATCGGCGCCGCGTCGAGGCGGATGGCATGGTCGCGCCCGGCCGCCTTCATCGCCGCTTGAAGCTCCTCGACCAGGCTCGCCAGGTAGGCGTCGAGATCGACGGCCTCGACGTCATCGGAGGTGTAAAGCCGCCGGTGGATACCGGCGATCGCCGAAATCCGCGCCTGCATCTCCCGCAGCGCCGCCTTGGCCGCCGGATCGGTGACCGCGTTGGTCTGCATGTGGGTCAGGGCCGCCACCAGCGCCAGCGAGTTCGCCACCCGGTGATTCACCTCCCGCAACATGATTTCGGCCCGGTCCCGTGCTTCCCGGACTTCGCGTTCCGCACGCTCCTTGTCGCGCCGCAATGCCTCCTGACGTAGGGCCGTATCCACCGCTTCGCCCAGGAGTTCGCGGAACTGGCCCTGCAGGTCCTTCCAGACGTAATCGACGGCACCCGCCTTCAGGGCTGCCACCGCGACCCGACTGTCCTCCGATCCCGTCACGTAGACCACCGGCGGCGCCTCCGGCAGGGCACGGATGCAGGGGAGGATGTCGAGGCCGGTCTGCCCGGGCATATGATGATCGAGGGCCACCACGTCGATATCGCCCTGAGCCAGGCGCCGGAGGCCGCTATCGCCATCGAGTGCGAGGTCTACAGCGTAGCCCCGCGCCTGCAATGCGCGTTGCACGAGCCGCCCCAGACCAGGGTCGTCGTCGATGTAGAGGACGCGACCGCGGCCTGGGGGCGTCGGTGCGGTCATGGAAGCGAAGGCTTCATGGATTTTCTGGGACCTGCATGACCGAGAAGAACAGCCCGAGCTGCCGGATAGCGTTGGCGAAGCCCTCGTAGTTCACCGGCTTCGTGATGTAGACGTTGGCTCCGAGATCGTAGCAGCGCTGGATCTCGCGCTGATCATCCGTGGTGGTCAGGACCACGACTGGCGAGCGCTTGGTATGCGGGTTCGCCTTTACCTTCTCGAGGATGTCGATACCTGTCATGTCGGGCAGGTTCAGATCGAGCAGGATGAGCAGGTGCCGCTTGGCGCTGACCTCGCCGGATCCGTCCGCACCCAACAGGTAGTGCAGTGCCGAGGTGCCGTCCTGGAACGGCAGGATCGTGTTGTTCACGCCGGCGCGACGGATGTTGCGCTCGATCAGGCGTGCATGGCCCTCATCGTCCTCAATCATGACGATTTCGACGGCGTTCACGCTTCGCTCCACCCCTATTCGGCAGCGAGCCGCATCGGCGACCCGTTCTGTCCCTGACCTGTAGCGGTCTCGCGGGGCAGCGTCACGCTGAAGGTTGTGCCGATTCCCAGTTCCGACGTGACCTCGATACGGCCGCCGAGAGAGCGAACCAGCGCCTTCACATGAGCGAGGCCGATCCCTTCCCCGGGCCGGTCTTGAGCGCCGGACCGCCGGAACAACTCGAACACCCGGGCGTGGTCCCGTTCGGCGATGCCCCGGCCGTTATCCGCGATACGGTAGCGGATCCGGCCGCCGCCGAGGGCCTCAGCCGTGACCTCGATGCGTCCCGGCCGAGCCGGGTCGAGATATTTCACAGCATTATCAATCAGGTTGCCGAAAATCTGCTCGATGGCGAGCCGGTCGGCGACGAGGCGGGGCAGGTTCGGGGCGACGATCACCCGCGCGCCGGCCTGCTCGATTTGATGCTGCTGCGCGGCGGCGAGGCGCTGGAGGAGGCTCGTCATGTCGAGGCGTTCGGGCGTAAAACTGCGCCGCCCCTCGCGGGACAACTTCAGGATTGCCGCGATGAGCCGCTCCATTCGGGTCACGGCCGCCTGGATGAAGCCGAGCGCTTCGCCAAAATCAGCGTCGATCCGGGCCGATTGTGGATGCCCCTGGAGGGCGGCGCCGACGTCTGCCCGCGTCGCCTCCAACTCGCTGGTGAAGCCCATTACGTTCACCAGGGGCGCCCGGAGGTCATGGCTGACGATGTAGGCGTAACGCTGGATCTCCTCGTTCGATTCGCGCAGTTCCGCCTCGGCTTGGCGCTGCTCGGTGATGTCGGTATGGACGCCGACCCATTCCCGTATCGAACCATCGCCGTTCGTCACTGGCACCGCGCGAATGGCATAATGGCGGTAACTGCCATCGGCGATGCGCACCCGGTGTTCGTGGACGAAGGTCTTGCGTGCCCTCACCGTTTCGTTCCAAGCTTCGATACTGGCTTGGGAATCGTCGGGATGTACGGCATTCGCCCAGCCGTAACCCGCGTACTCGGTTGGGCTCTGCCCCGTAATGGCGCTCCAGCCCGGCTGTTCGCCGATCATCCTGCCCTCGGCATCATTGGTCCAGAGAACTCCGCGCACGGCCTGGATGGCCGCACGAAAGCGGGCCTCGCTGCCGCGGAGTTCCTCTTGCACCCGTTGCTGGTCGAACGACGAAGCCAGCATCGCCAGGAACAGGATCAGGAAGGTCGCGCCCGCCACCGCAAGGGCGAGGTTCTGTTGGCCTTGACCCAGGTCTGTAATGTGCGCCGCCTGGGCGCCGGCGGCCTCGGCGGTGAACGTGGCCGCCGCCATCCCGGTGTAGTGCATGCCGGCGACTGCGATGCCCATGACACTGGCCGCGATGAGCGTCTGCCAAACACTGTTCTGGCGCAAAGTCAGCCACAGCGCTGCCGTCGCCGCCGTGATCGCGATGGCGACCGATATCCCGACGAGGCGCCAATCATAGGCAAGATTTCCGGGGACGTGCATCGCGGCCATACCCGTGTAGTGCATCGCCGCGACCCCAAGTCCCATCACGGGGCCAGCGATGAGCAGGTCTTGTCTTGTTGCCCCTCGCCGGCTGATCCAGGCGAAACCGGCGCCGGTGCAGGCAACGGCAAGAGCCAGCGACAGGAGGGTCGTTCCAAGATCGTACGCAGCCGGCATTCCCATCTCGAACGCCAGCATTCCGACGAAATGCATCGACCAGATTCCTCCGCCCATCGCGGCTGCAGCGGCGGCGATCCAGACGTGGCGTCTTCGGCTTGCCGCACCCCGCGCGCGGCTCACGAGATCGAGTGCCGTGTAGGATGCGAAGATCGCGATGGTGACGGACAGCGCGACGAGCGCCGGGTTATAGCCGGTGTGAACCATCGTTGGGGCGGACAACCATTCTGCGGAAGGATGTGTCAGCCTATCCCGTTCGGACGCCAGGAACCATCAGGGTTTCGGATGTCTGGAGTTCCGGCGCGGTGCCGCCTTGCACTACCGTTTGCAGGCAGCATGCCGTAAGGCCGCTCAATCCGCCAAAACTTCCGTGACCCCATGATCCGCCTCGAAAAAATCGGTAAGCAGAACGGCCGCCAAATCGTCTTCATCGAGGCGTCCGCCGCCCTACAGAAAGGCGAGAAGGTCGGCCTTGTCGGCCCAAACGGTGCCGGCAAGACGACCCTGTTCCGGATGATCACCGGCGAGGAGCAGCCTGACGAGGGCCAGGTCGCTTCCGACCGCGGCATCTCCATCGGGTATTTCAGTCAGGATGTGGGGGAGATGTCGGGCCGTACCGTCGTCTCCGAGGTGATGAACGGCGCCGGTCCCGTCAGCGAGATCGGGGCCGAGCTGAAGGAGGTCGAGCAGGCGCTCGCAGATCCGGACCGAGCCGATGAGATGGAAGCGCTGATCGAGCGCTACGGCGAAGTGCAGGCGCGCTTCGAAGAACTCGACGGCTATGCCCTGGAGGGCCGCGCCTACGAAGTTCTGGCGGGCCTCAGCTTCTCCCAGGAGATGATGGACGGCGATGTCGGCAAGCTCTCCGGTGGCTGGAAGATGCGCGTGGCGCTCGCTCGTATCCTCCTGATGAACCCCGACGTCATGCTCCTCGACGAGCCAAGCAATCACCTGGATTTGGAAAGCCTGATCTGGCTCGAAGCCTTTCTCAAGGGCTATGAGGGCGCCTTGCTGATGACCTCGCACGACCGCGAGTTCATGAACCGCATCGTTACGAAGATCGTCGAAATCGATGGCGGGCAGCTCACCACCTATTCGGGTGACTACATCTTCTACGAGCAGCAGCGGGCGTTGAACGAGACGCAGCAACAGGCCCAGTTCGAGCGCCAGCAGGCGATGCTGGCGAAAGAGATCAAATTCATCGAACGCTTCAAGGCCCGGGCTTCCCACGCCGCCCAGGTACAGAGCCGGGTGAAGAAGCTCGACAAGATCGAGCGGGTCGAGCCGCCGAAGCGCCGCCAGAGCGTTGCCTTCGAGTTCCTGCCCGCCCCGCGGTCCGGCGACGACGTCGTCATGCTCAAGAACGTACACAAGCGGTACGGCAGCCGAACCATTTACGACGGCCTGGATTTCTCGATCCGCCGGCGTGAGCGCTGGTGCGTGATGGGTATCAACGGCGCCGGCAAGTCGACGCTCTTGAAGCTCGTCACTGGAACCGCCACGCCCGATGACGGCAGCGTCGCGGTCGGCGGCAGCGTGAAGCTTGGCTACTTTGCCCAGCATGCCATGGATGTCCTCGACGGGGACCGGACGGTCTTCGGCTTCTTGGAAGATGCCTTTCCGCAGGCGGGTCAGGGCTCCCTGCGGGCGCTTGCTGGGTGTTTCGGTTTCTCAGGCGACGATGTCGAGAAGCGCTGTCGGGTGCTCTCGGGTGGAGAAAAGGCCCGCCTCGTCATGGCCCGGATGCTCTACGATCCGCCGAACTTTCTCGTCCTCGACGAGCCCACGAACCACCTCGATATGGGCACCAAGGAGATGCTCATCGCGGCACTCGCGAATTATGAGGGTACGATGCTATTCGTGAGCCACGACAGGCACTTCCTTGCAGCCCTATCGAACCGGGTCCTGGAACTGACGCCGGACGGCATCCATCAGTACGGCGGCGGTTACACCGAGTACGTCGCACGGACGGGCCAGGAGGCACCGGGGCTGCGCAGCTAAGTACACGCACCGAACCCTGTCATTACACGGATTCTGACGTTCGGCTCAGAACGATACCCGTCGGGGAAATTTGGTACGCGGAAGCCTGCTCGCGGGTCATGCCTGCGAAAGATTGGGGAGGTGGATCAGAGTGTTCCGACCCTGAACTTGAAATGAACAAAAAGTCATATTAACTGAACATGAACGATCAGCCTTCCACACTGGGCTGCCACTCACCAACCAGGAGTACGGATATGTCCAGCGGACTGTTCCAGAACCTGCCGGGCGCTCATGAAATGGGAGGGCTTCAGGCTCTTCCGAGTGAGCCGTGGCTTCTCCCGATCTCCGACCGGATCGCCTCCGTGTCGATGGATGCCGATCGACTGGAGGCGTCCGTTCGTTTATCCGCCCGTCCTTTCCAGCGCGCCGCACAGGCGCTGGTCGTGGCGCTGTTGTTTATGCTGACGATCCAGATCAGTGTAGACTTGATGACCGCCCAGCCCCCCCACCGGACTACCGGCCAGATCGCGGATGCCACACCGCCCGAGTTGCCGGTGTCGAAGGCCGCGTTGACCAGCAACAACTGATCGATCGGCGCTGCTGCATCGACCGGCCCGCTGGTCTGCGGGCCGTAATGCTTTGCCAGGATAACTACCGCGACAGCGGCAACGTGTCTGCTCTGGCGAGACCCGACCGATAACTTGACCGGAATGCATCAGCGCGAGAAGGCTTCTCGATTGCTGTCGGCTCCCACCTAAATCGCATCGAGATTTTGTGGGACTGAGTTCGCTTAGCGCGGCAACCAGCCAAGGGAAATGCAGCACCCATCGATTAGGTTAAACCGGATGCTGGCTTCGCGGCGCTTATCTCTATTTCCTCGCTTTCGGCCTGTTCAGGGTTTCGCCGCGAGAGCGCGAGAATGAGCGCTGGCAGGATCAACAGGATGAGGAGCGGCGCCAGACTCATGCCGCCGACGACTACCAGCGCCAGAGGTTTCTGAACCTGGGAGCCGACTCCGTTGGAGAAGGCAGCCGGCAGGAGGCCGACGCCAGCCACGACGCAGGTCATGACCACCGGCCGGAGTTGCGTTCGACAAGTGCGCAACATGGCCCTTACACGCTCTTCGCCCTCCGCGATCAGTGCATTGTAGTGTGAAAGCACGATGATGCCGTCCATGACGGCAATGCCGAGGAGTGCGATGAAGCCGATTGCGGCGGATACGCTGAACGGTGTCTCCGTGATGACAAGCGCCAGGACTCCTCCGGCCGCAGCCATTGGGATGACACTGAGCGCCAGCAGCATGTCGATGGCGGATCCGAAGTTCATGAACAGCAGGATCGCAATCAGGCCAATAGCAATCGGAACTGTGATGCAAAGGCGCGCGAGGGCGCCTTGCATGTTGTTGAATTCGCCGACCAGCTCAAGGCGATAGCCGCGCGGCAGAGAGACCTCGGTGTTCACACGCTCGCGTGCTTCCAGGATTGCGCTACCGAGATCGCGGTCGCGGACACTGAACTTCACCGGCAGGTATCGTTCCTGACCCTCACGGTAGATATAGGCCGGTCCTGAAACGAGAGCGACCTGAGCAACCTCGCTAAGGGGCACCTGCATCAATGTGCCATTTGGGCCCTGTCCCGAAATGCGAAGGGCACGGATCGAAGCCACACTCTGCCTGAATTGCTCGGCAAGGCGGATCACGATTGGATAGTGGCGATCTGAACCGCTGTCGTAGAGATCTCCAGCGCTGTCACCGCCGATGGCTGTGCGGACGGTTGCGTTGATGTCGCCAGGCGTCAGCCCATAGCGGGCCGCCCGGACGCGATCGACGTCGATCTGTACCGTTGGTTGGCCCAGGGATGTGAAGACACCGAGATCGGTTACGCCTGGCACTTGATGAAGAACTGCTTCGACGCGATTGGCGACCTTCGTAAGGGTCTCCAGATCTGGGCCGAAGACCTTGAAAGAGTTCTCTCCCTTGATGCCGGACACAGCTTCCGCGACGTTGTCCTGCAGGTATTGCGAGACATTGAACTCGATACCGGGGAACTCAACGCGCAATTTTTCGAGGAGGTCGCTGACCATCCTGTCCTTTGTCACCCCCGGACGCCAAGCCTCTGCGGACTTCAGCGGCGCGAAGAATTCGCCATTGAAAAATCCTGCTGCGTCCGTTCCGTCATCTGGTCGGCCGTGTTGTGAGACGACGCTTTCTACCTCCGGTACGGCCGCGATGATGCGGCGAATCCGATTGACGTAGAGATTGCCCTCTTCGAGCGAGATCGTCGCCGGCATGGTGGCGCGTAGCCAGAGGTTGCCCTCCTCGAGTTTCGGCAGGAATTCCAGACCGAGTTGACGTCCTGCCACGCCGACTCCCGCCAAGAGCAAAACCGCTAGGCCGAGAGTCAGGATGCGGTTGCTCAACGCGGCGTGGATTGCTGGCCGGTAGAGTCGATCAAGGCTGCGGACCAGGAGCGTCTCAACCTCTTCCACGTGGTTTGGAAGCAGGTAGGCGGAGAGGACGGGTGTGACCGTGAAGGTGGCGATGAGCCCCCCCAGGAGCGCGTACGCATAGGTCTGCGCCATTGGTCCGAAGATATGGCCCTCGACACCCGTGAGGGTAAAGAGCGGAAGAAAACCGGTCACGATGATGATGGCGGCGAAGACAATCGAGCGGCTCACGTCGGCGGAGGCCTGACGAATGCGCCCAAGCTTGCCGGCTAGGCCAGACTGGATGATGGTTCCTGTCGGGTCACCGTGACCCGATAGCCGCCGGAAGATGGCCTCAACCATAATCACGGTTCCGTCGACGATCAGGCCGAAGTCCAGGGCGCCGACGGATAACAGGTTCGCCGATTCGCCACGCAGCACAAGGATGATCACGGCGAAGAACAGCGCGAACGGGATCGTTGCAACCACGATGAGCGCACTGCGCAAATTGCCGAGGAATAGCCACTGGACGATCAGGATGAGCACGATGCCAACGAGCATGTTGTGCAGGACGGTGTGCGTCGTGACGGCGATTAGATCGGCTCGATCGTAGATCCGCTCGATCTTCACGCCCGGTGGCAGCAGTTCCATCGCCGCGATGCGCGAGACTTCCGCCTGTACAGCCTGGATCGTCGGCGTGCTCTCCTCTCCGCGGCGCATCAGGATGATGCCCTGGACGATGTCGTCGTCATCGTTCATGCCGGCGATGCCGAGGCGTGGTTGATGTCCGATCGTCACCGTGGCGACATCGCGAACGAGGACCGGTGCGCCACCGGATTGGGTCAGGACGGTGTCGGCGATGTCGTCGGTCGAACGGATCAAACCGACGCCGCGCACCACCGCGGATTGCGTCCCAAGGTTGATCCGGTTCCCACCGACATTGAGGTTGCTATCGTTGAGCGTCTTGACGACGCCCGACAGGGTCAGTCCGTAGGCGGTGAGTCTGTCGAGATCGATGGCGATGTCGAAGGTCTTCGTCTTACCACCCCAGCCGATGACGTCGATAACGCCGGGCACGGCACGGAAACGACGGCGCAAAACCCAATCTTGCAGAGATTTCAGATCAAGGACGCTGTAACCGGCCGGAGCAGTCAGCTTATAGCGAAAAATTTCGCCGATGGGGCTCACCGGTGAGATGGTTGGCTTGGCACCGTTGGGCAGCGCGTCGAGTTGGGCCAGTCGATTGAGAACCTGCTGCTCGGCCTCACGATACGTGAATTCAAATCCGAACTGTAGCTTGACGTCCGAGAGGCCGTAGAGTGAAACCGAACGAACCTGCTTCAGGTTTGGCAATCCGGAGGTGATCACCTCGATCGGAACGGTCACGTATCGCTCGATTTCCTCGCCCGACAGACCTGATGCCTGCGTGATCACATCGATCATGGGCGGAGTCGGATCGGGGTAAGCCTCGATGTTAAGAGTCCGAAAGGCTACGAGCCCGCACGCCAGCAGCAGGACAAACGCCAGCACCACCAGGGCACGCTGACGAAGCGCGAGTTGGACGAGTCCAGTCATTTGCGGTGGTTCCTGCGGGCGAGCGCTGACGAATCAGCCTCGGGTCAGCATCCGATCGATGAACAAGGAGCCGCGTGAGATGACGCGCTCGCCGGATACCAGACCTTCCAGAATCTCGATGTTGCTACCGTCGATGATTCCAGGTTTGACGATTCGGCTCTCGACCGAGTTATCCGGCTTCAGCACCCAAACGCTTGCCTTGCTGCCTTCAAGCACCACCGCCGCACGCGGAACGGACTGCGAAAGGCTCTCGCGTTCATTGATAATCCGAACCGTAGCGTACATCTCAGGTTTGAGAAGATTATGTATGTTTTCGATGTCGGCTCGAACAGTGATGCGTCTTGTAGCCGGATCAACCGAAGCCCCGATGAAGTTGATTCGGCCTTCGAAAATCTTCTCTGGATAAGCCAGCACGCGGAATTTGAGGCGCTCCCCAAGGTCGACCTTGGCTGCATCGGGCTCCCGCAATTGTGCGATGAGCCAGACCTTGGAAAGGTCGCCAATAATGTAGGACGGGTCGCCACCCGCGGTACCGATATACTGTCCCGGTCCGATCTTTCGCTGGATAATGGTACCCTTCAAGGGCGCGTTGATCGCTGTCTCGGGATTGATCGATCCCTTTTGAAGATTGGCGACATCGTCATCGCGCAGGCCGAGGATGCGGAGGCGATTTCGTACAGCCTCAAGACCTACTTCTGCGGTCCGCGCGTCGTTGGTCGCAGTGTTCAGATCGTTCTGTGCAGATTGCAGTTCGCGCAACGTTGTGACGCGGGAGTCGTAGAGGTCATGGAGCCGCTTCTCGGCAGCCTGCGCGTAGCCTAGTTGCGATCGTGTCTTTGCCAATACATTCAAAGCGGCCAGATAATCGTTCTGTGCCTGGACCATTTCGTTGGCTTGAATTGAAAAAAGGCGCTCACCCTTTTGCACCTGCTCTCCGGTCCGAGCGAAGATGGCAATGACTCGGCCCGGATAAGGTGAGAAAACCGGTGTCGCCTGATACTCATCGACACCAATCTTACCCTCAGTGGTGATCTCTTCGTAGAAGAGACGCTGTTCCACCGTCTCAACCTCAATGGCGGCGAGTTGATCAGCAGAGAGGACGAAACTCTTATTTCCAATAGATGGAGAGGGTACAGCTGACGGCGCCGGTGCTATCGCAGCCCCAGCGAATGTCCCGGAGAACCACAAAAGGGGTCCGATACAAATCACAGCAACAACGAACAAAAGCAGGATTTGAGTACGGCGCTGCAATCCGGAAAGTGGAGCGAAGGAGCCCTGTGGTTCGCTCATCATTTCGATCTCGGGCAACTTCGCGTTCGCGCACGTATCCAAAGCCATATTGGATCGCGGATCGGTCTCTAGAGGTCGGCTTCCCGGGGCACAAGCGAGTCCGGATCACTTTGGCTAGAGATCGCCTTTTGCTTCGCAGGTGTGGTCTTCGCGTCAGCTCTGGAAATGAGCGGACTGTTCCTCGGCTCCTCGGCTCCTTGGCTCCTCGGCCTGCGCCGCGTTATCCATTCCGTTCCGTAGCGCCCGTCATCGCGCGCCAGTAGCCTTTGACAACAAAACCCCGCAGACCGAGGGGCTGCGGGGTGAAGTTGCGTCACATGGGTCCCTGGGAGGGACAGCTGGTATACTACATGCCATGTCGCAAACGACAAGACCAATGCCGAGGCTCCAGAGCTATTCTGCCTATGAAAAGCGGGAATTCCTGATAAATTTTGCAACCTTGTGGAAGCTCAGGATCGTCATTCCCACTCGATCGTACCGGGTGGCTTCGAGGTGATGTCATAGGTCACCCGGTTGATCCCCTTGACCTCGTTGATGATCCGGGTCGCAACGCGTCCGAGGAAAGCCATGTCGAAGGGATAGAAATCCGCCGTCATCCCGTCGACGGAGGTTACGGCGCGCAGGGCGCAGACATGGTCGTAGGTCCGGCCATCGCCCATCACACCGACCGTCTTCACCGGCAGGATCACCGCGAAGGCTTGCCAGATCGTGTCGTAGAGGCCGGCCTTTCGAATTTCGTCAAGGTAGATTGCGTCTGCTTTCCGAAGGGCCTCGAGCTTCTCCGGCGTAATCGTTCCTGGGCAGCGGATGGCAAGACCCGGGCCCGGGAAGGGGTGTCGCCCCACGAAGGCATCGGGCAGACCAAGTTCCTTACCGAGGACGCGGACCTCGTCCTTGAACAATTCGCGCAGGGGCTCAACGAGCTGCATATTCATGCGCTCAGGCAGTCCGCCGACGTTGTGGTGGGACTTGATGGTGACCGAGGGGCCACCCGTGAACGAAACGCTCTCAATGACGTCCGGATAGAGCGTGCCTTGAGCGAGGAAGGCTGCGCCGCCAATCTTCTTCGACTCGGCTTCGAACACGTCGATGAACAAGCGGCCGATGGTTTTGCGCTTCTGCTCGGGATCGCTGACTCCGTCGAGTTCACCCAGGAAGAGCGCCTGTGCCTCTACGTGGACCAGGGGAATATTGTAGTGGTCGCGGAAAAGGCGGACGACCTCTTCAGCTTCACCCATGCGCAAAAGGCCGTGGTCCACGAAAACGCAGGTAAGTTGTTCGCCGATCGCCTCGTGGATCAGGACTGCTGCCACTGCGGAATCGACGCCACCAGACAGGCCACAGATGACCCGCTCATTTCCGACCTGGGCGCGAATTTTCTCGATTGCCTCGTCGCGGTACGCGCCCATGGTCCAGTCGCCGGAGCAGCCCGCAATATCGCGCACGAAATTGCGGATCAGCAGTGCGCCATGCGGGGTGTGGGCCACCTCCGGATGGAACTGGACGGCGTAGTACTTCCGCGCTTCATCGGCCACCGCCGCGAAGGGGGCATTCTTCGACATGGCGACGGTGGTGAAACCGTCCGGGAGCTTGGTTACGCGGTCGCCGTGGCTCATCCAGACGGGATAATGCTCACCGACATGCCAAACGCCCTTGAAGAGAGCGCAGTCCGACAGGATCTCGATCTCTGCCCTGCCAAATTCCGCATGGTGACCGCCTTCGACCTCACCGCCGAGTTGCGCCGCCATCGTCTGCTGCCCGTAGCAGATGCCGAAGACGGGAACACCGGATTCGAACACCACCTGAGGCGTGCGGGGCGATGCCTCGGTGGTCACCGATTCGGGGCCGCCGGACAGGATCACACCCTTTGGCTTCGTCTCCGCAAACGCCTCCGCAGCCTTGGTGAACGGCACGATCTCGCAGTAGACGCCCTCTTCGCGCACGCGGCGCGCAATGAGCTGCGTCACTTGGCTGCCGAAATCCACGATGAGGATTTTGTCGTGTTCTGTCGTCATGGAACCGGAGTTAGACGAGGCCTCGATCCCGTGCAACGGACGAACCTGCAGAGCGGCCCCGCGACCGGTATCGGACTGGGGATGCTCGTGCCGCCGCGTTAAGCGGCTGTTCACCGTCAGCGGTCGAAACCCTGCTCCCCAGAAACGAACAGGAGCCTCCGCTGTGAGAGCCACCATCTTCGGGATTGCAGCCTTCGCCCTGACCGGGTTCGGACCGACGTCGGCTTCAGCATTGCCTTTCGCCGCCGGCCTTTCGCCTGGCTCCAACGTCGAGCAGGCGCGTGTCGTTGAACGGACGATTGTCCGCGGGCCGCGTTGCAAGACGATAGTCACCAAGCGTCGAGGCCCATTCGGTCACGTTGCGGTGGTGCGCAAGCGTCGCTGCTTCTGATCAGCCACTCATCAAACGCTTCGGAATGGCCCCCATGGGGCCATTTCTTACTTCAGCGGAGGCGTTCCAGGGTCGCGACGTAGAAACCGTCAGTGCCGGTGAGGGCCGGACTCATCTGGAGGCCGTGGTTGGTCAAGCGAACGGCTTCAGCCAGACGGAGGGCCTGCTCCGCCAGGACATCCTGTACAGGAACTACAGCGAAGTCGTCCGGTCGTCGGCTGATGAAGCTGGCGATAGCCGTATCGTTTTCCTCGGGGAGCAACGAACAGGTGATGTAGGTGATGCGGCCGCCAAGGCGGACCAGCCGACTCGCTCGGTCGAGGACAGTGGCCTGATCCGCGACCCGCGACGCCAGCGCATTGGGCCGCAACCGCCACTTGGCGTCAGGGTTGCGCCGCCACGTGCCCGAGCCTGTACAGGGCGCATCGACCAGCACCCGGTCGGCCATCTCGTCGAGGTCGCCGAGGACGTCGGCGCGAGCCTTACCGGAGCGGGGCGTGCGGATTTCGGCGTCTGCGCCGGCGCGGCGCAGGCGTTCGTGGATCGGTGCGAGCCGACGCGGATCGTCATCGCTTGCCACGAGACGGCCGGTGTTCTGCATCATGGCCGCCAAACTCAACGTCTTCCCGCCGCCGCCTGCGCAGAGGTCGATCACCGTCTCGCCCGGTCGCGCTCCGCTTAGGATACTCGCGAGTTGCGAGCCCTCATCCTGAATTTCGTACCACCCGTCGATGAACTCCGGTTCCACGTGAAGAGCGGGGCCGCGTCCATCCTCGCCGATGGGGATGCGCAGGCCGTTCGGGGCGTGCGGTGTCGGCATCGGCGCGAGATGAGCCAAGCCGGTCATGGCATCATCGCGACTGCGCTTCAGCGTGTTGATCCGGATATCAAGGGGGGCTCGGCGACCGAGAGCTCGTAGTTCCTCACGGGTCGCCTCTCCGAATGTCACCGCCAGGGAGGGCAGAACCCATTCGGGGACATCGCCGGCGATGTGCGCTGGCGCGTCCGCGAGCGTTCCGTCGGTCAAGCAGGCTCGCTCAGCAACCGTCAGTGGCTCCGGGGCAAAGCGATCGCCGGAGAACATCGTGGCGATCGTGGGCGCAGCGAGCCCGTGCTGGAGGCGCAGCATGCCGATAACCAGACTGCGCGGGCTCTCGTCGCCCATGATCCAGGCAGAGGAGGCGCGGCGGCGCAAGGTATCGTAGACCAGGCTGGCGATGGCGGCGCGATCGCCCGATCCGGCAAAGCGGTGGGCCAGTCCCCAATCCTTCAGGGCATCGGCGGCAGGGCGACGGCGCGAAGACAGATCGGTCAGGACTTCGATCGCAGCGGAGAGGCGGGCGGGCGGGGTCAAGCAGGGTCCTCGATATTGAAATAGCGCCGCGATATGGCCACGCTTCGGACGGCGGTCGGTCACAGTGCGGTCGAGCTTCCGGCGGGTTCACGGCTCAGCTTGAGCGACGGTGCCGCGTCGAACGCACTCGGAGCTTTAGAGAACTGCATGTCCCCCGTCATCCATCTCGGCCTTGCCAGCCTTCTCGCGATTGCCGTGGCCGCCTGTTCCACGGCCCCGGCCGCCCCCGATCTGTCGCCGCCCCCGCCGCGCCGGCTGGATGCCAAGACCCAGCTCGAGTACGGCGCGCCGCCGCCTCCGCCGCCAGGGCCTCGCTACTAGGATCGTGCCGCGGTTTCGCGGCCGCGCCGGTTCTCGTAAGCCTTGAGATGCGTATAGACGCGGTCGAGCATCGGATGCGCGACTGCGCCGGACGCGCGCGCGATCAGATCGCCGATGATGTGATCCGCCTCGATGCGGGCTCCGCCCTCGATGTCGCGCAGCATTGAGGCCGTGAAGGCGGATCCCGCAGCGGTCAGGGTCTTGCGGGTGTTGTCGAGTGCACTCCGGCGCGGCGCATAGCCCGCGCTCTCGGCGATGGCGCGGCACTCCTCCATCAGCGCTTCGATGAACGGGAGGCCGCCCGGGGCGGCAACGATGTCGCCGATGGTGGCACGCATCAGGCATGTGGACCCGGCGAGCGTGGCCAGGAAGCTCCATTTCTCCCACATCTCCAATACCATACACTCGCTGAGCCGGGGCTGGAACGTGACGCCCTGCATCAGGGTCTCGATGGCATCGACGCGAGCGGATCGGCCGCCGGAACGCTCGCCGTAGGTCAACGTATGCAGCGGATTCATCTGGCGGATCTCGCCGGATGGCCCGAGCGTCGCCACGATCGCGCAGGAACCGCCGAGCACGCGGTCGGCGCCGTATACCAAGTCCAACGCGTCGAGGTGGCGCATGCCGTTGAGCACGGGGAGGATCGCGGTGTCGGGTCCGATGGCCGGTGCGACATCCGCGATGGCGCTGTCGAGATCATAGGCCTTGCACGAGAACAGCACGAGATCGAAGGCGCCACCCTGGCCGGCCGCCAGTTCGCGCGCCGTGACGGTCTGCGGCGCGGGAAGCTGGAAATGGCCGACCGGGCTTTCGACCACCAAGCCGGTGGCGGCGAGCTTCTCGGCCCGGGTTGGTCGGACCAGGAAGGTCACGTCGCGCCCGGCCTCGGCCAGGCGTGCGCCAAAGTACCCACCGGTGGCTCCGGCCCCGACGACGAGCACGCGCATGGTCAAATTCCTTCCCTGTTCGTTGGGTGAGCTTGAGCCGAAATGGGCGGTGGCGCTGCTGCGCTCTCCCGCGGGATCAGAGGCCGATCGGGCTGGCGAAGATGCGGACGGCGAAGACGATCCACATCGCCAGAAGCACCAGCGTCCCTGCCGTGTAGGCTTGGAAGCGATAGGGCACATGGTTGCTGGTGAGGTAGATTCCGGCGTGAACGAACCGGCTGGCGACGAAGACCCAGGCCAGAACGACGAAGAGCAGGTCCGCTTTGCGCGTCGCTAGGGCGAATCCGACGAGGACGTAGAACAGCACCGGGATTTCGAACTGGTGCGAGAAGGTGTTGGCCGCCTGCTGCGCCGGAGCGGGCCAGTTGGGCTGGCCCATCGCCAAGTCCCGGCTCTTCGCCGCGCCGCCTCGCACGGCGTCGAGACGGGCCCGACCGAGCCAGAACAGCAGGGCGAAGGTGAGGAACACCTGCGCGAAGACGGGCGCCAGGATGGCTTGGACGGTCACGGCGGACCTTTCGCGCGGTGGTGACCCAGGCAGCGTCACCTAGGCAGCGGTCACCTAGGCAGCGGTCACCTGGAGAGGGTAGGCCCCGATCCCGATCATCGCCTGCGCGGAGCGGTGACGACCGAGACCGGACGAGGATGCCGGCTCAGGCGCGACCCGGGTAGTTCGGGCTCTCGCGGGTGATGGTCACGTCGTGGACGTGGCTCTCACGCAGACCCGCATTGGTGATGCGGATGAACTGCGCCTTCTCCTGGAAGTCGGGGATGGTCGGGGCACCGACATAGCCCATGGCGGCCCGCAGGCCGCCCGCGAGCTGGTGCAGCACTGCCGCCACAGGCCCCTTGTAGGGCACCTGCCCCTCGATCCCCTCGGGGACGAGTTTGTGGGTGTCGCTGACCTCGGCCTGGAAGTAGCGGTCGGCGGAGCCGCGCGCCATGGCGCCCACCGAACCCATGCCGCGGTAGCTCTTGTAGGAGCGGCCCTGGTGCAGGAACACCTCGCCGGGCGCCTCGTCGGTGCCGGCCAGCAGCGAGCCCAGCATGGCGACCGAGGCCCCGGCCGCGATCGCCTTGGCAAGGTCGCCGGAGTATTTGATGCCGCCATCGGCGATGACGGGCACGTCGGCGCTCTGGGCCGCCTCGACCGCCTCCATCAGAGCGGTGAGCTGCGGCACCCCGACGCCGGCGACGATGCGGGTGGTGCAGATCGAGCCCGGCCCGATGCCGACCTTGATCGCGTCCGCGCCGGCATCGATCAGCGCCTGGGCGCCATCGCGGGTGGCGACGTTTCCGGCGACGATCTGGACGGTGTTGGAGAGCTGCTTCACCCGGCGTACGGCGTCGAGAACCTTGATCGAGTGGCCGTGGGCGGTGTCGACCACGATCACGTCACAGCCGGCATCGATGAGGCGCTCGGCCCGTTCGAATCCGCTGTCGCCGGTGGTCGTGGCGGCCGCCACCCGCAGGCGGCCCTGCTCGTCCTTGACGGCGCCCGGATAAGCGACCTGCTTCTCGATGTCCTTGACGGTGATGAGGCCGATGCAACGATAGTGGTCGTCGACGACGAGCAGCTTCTCGATGCGGAACTGGTGCAGGAGGCGCTTGGCCTCGTCCTGGCTCACGCCCTCCCGCACCGTGATGAGCCGGTCGCGGGTCATCAGGTCGGCCACGGTCTCCGACGAGTTGGTGGCGAAGCGCACGTCACGGTTGGTCAGGATGCCGACGAGCTTGCCGCGCGAGCCGTTGGGGCCGCGCTCGACCACCGGGATTCCGGAAATGCGATTCTGCTTCATCAGCGAGAACGCGTCGGCCAGGGTCTCGTCCGGGTGGATGGTGATGGGATTCAGCACCATGCCGGACTCGTATTTCTTGACCAGGCGGACCTGCTCGGCCTGCTCGGCCGGCTCGAGGTTACGGTGAATGACGCCCATGCCGCCGTTCTGCGCCATGGCGATGGCCATCGGCGCCTCGGTGACGGTGTCCATGGCCGAGGCCAGGATCGGCAGGTTGAGATGGATGGACCGGGTGAGCCGGCTCGCGATCTTCACGTCCGAAGGCATCACCGAGGAAGCGGCGGGACGCAGGAGGACGTCGTCGAAGGTCAGGCCCTCGATGATGGAATCTGCGGTGATGCGAGCCATGAACCAACTCCGGAACGGGTGCCTGCGCCGGGCCTTGCGGGCCGTCCGGCGTCAGTGGGTTGGCACGGGCCAGTATCACGCGGGGGGAACCGGCGCAAAGCCGCCGGTCAGCCTGCGCCACAGAAAAAGGCGCTCTGGGCGCCGTTCTCCGGTAAGGGTTGCGCCTAGCGCAGGCTGTAGGGGGCGCCCGGAAGACCTTCCGCCGGTCCCTTGTCGGTCCATTCCGGGGGCGCACCGACGTAATCGCCGAGGATACCATCGAAACCGGGGGCGCGACCAAAGGCTTCGCAATCCGGATCGAGGGGCGCTTCGCCTAAAGTCGTCACGCGGACGCGGTCGTAGGTCGGCAACGTGAGCGGTGCCTTGAACGGGTCCTGGCCGGTCGCGAGATAGAAGCCGAAATCCTGCCCGAACTCCCCGGCGAGGTCATAAGCGTCGCTGGCCGGCGAGAATCGCGCCTGATTGGTGAAGGCGTTGGTGGCACCGCCCCACACCATGGCGGCGCGCTGCGTGTTGCGGCTGTCGAGGGCCTCGGCCTCGACGGTCAGGCTTCCGAGCCCGATCGGGATGCGCGGGATCGGGATGCGCCCGACGGCCGTCGCGAACCCGGCGCCGAGCTGTGACGCGACGGTGATGCCGGCCGAGGTGGCGATCGTGGCGCCAGCGGCCGGCACGTTGGTGAGGTCGATGCGGGTGACGGCCGAGCGGACCGTCAGGTCGGCCTTCCGCCCGGACACCACGTCGTAGCGCAGGGACAACTCGTAGCAGAGGGCGCGATCGGCGGCGTTGGCAACGAGCTTGCGTTCCGCCGGCGTCAGACCGGGGGCGACCGCCTCCGGGAACGTCGTGGGCACGATCCGCACGGTCCGGGTCTGGGCCAGAGCTGCCTGATCGACGAAGATTCGCGACGAGCTGGCCGTTTCGTCGCTGGAGACCAGACGATCGTAGCGGGTCAGCGATCCGGCCTCGGTCAGGATCACGGTACCGCATCCGGCAACCGCGGCCGCCAGAGCAAAGCAGGAGACGAAGCCCGCCAGCCTGCGTCGATGTTCGAACCTCGGGAGCATCGGTGACTTTCTTGAGGACGCGGAGGAGAGCGCCCGGCACGGCTCCGAGGCGGAGTCGCGCGGCGCCCTATCATGCCGTCGAGCTTAGCGACTTCAGCAACAATGTGGAAAGCCGCGCGCCCCTCGGGAGGGCCAATGCTGACGGGATGTGGCCGCAGGGCCACGCTCGTCGGAGCCTCGAACCCTGCACGTACGGCATGGCATTTTCATCCAGCCTGATCCGTCACCGGCCGATCCCTTGCGATCGGCGACGAGACCCCAGCTAAGAAGCGTCCGAACCGCTCGCCGCGACATAGATGGCTCGAATGCGCACGTCCCAGATCGTCCCGCTCGTGGTCGCCACGGCCCTGTTCATGGAGAACACGGACTCGACCGTCATCGCCACGGCCCTTCCGGCCATCGCCCAGAGCCTAGTTGAGGATCCGATCGCCCTGAAGCTCGCGCTGACCGCCTACCTGGTCAGTCTCGCGATCTTCATCCCGATCAGTGGCTGGATGGCCGACCGGCTCGGGGCCCGAACCGTCTTTCGGGCGGCGCTGGCGGTCTTCATGGCTGGCTCGCTGGCCTGTGCGGCCTCGGATTCGCTGGCTGGCTTCGTCGCCGCACGATTCTTCCAGGGCATCGGAGGCGCCATGATGGTGCCGGTCGGCCGCCTCGTGATCCTGCGCAGCGTGCCGAAGAGCGAGCTCGTCAGCGCCCTCGCCTATCTGACGATTCCGGCGTTGGTCGGTCCGATCCTGGGGCCGCCGATCGGCGGTTTCATCACGACCTATTTCGACTGGCGGTGGATCTTCTTCATCAACATTCCGATCGGGATCGCCGGGATCGTGCTGGCGACGTTCTACTTCGAGAACATCCGCGAGGCGGAGCGCCCGCCCCTGGACGTCGTCGGCTTTCTGCTCTCGGGCCTGGGCCTTGCCACGGTGATGCTCGGGCTCGCCTCGATCGGGCGACATCTTCTGCCCGCCTCCCTGTCCTGGGGCTGCCTCGTGGGCGGTATCGTGCTGCTGGTGCTGTACCGCCGGCACTCCCGGGGCATCGCCCACCCGGTGATCCGCCTCGACCTGCTGCGCTACCCGACCTTCCGGGCGGCGGTGACGGGCGGCAGCCTGTTCCGCATCGGCACTGGGGCGATCCCCTTCCTGCTGCCGCTGATGCTGCAGATCGGCTTCGGTCTCGACCCCCTGCGTTCGGGGCTCATCACCTTCGCGGCGGCGGCCGGCGCCCTGCTGATCAAGCTCATCGGCCCACGCATCCTGCGTACCTACGGCTTCCGTCGCGTGATGGTCCTGAATGCGCTGGTGGCCTCCGGCTTTCTCGCGGTGAACGGTCTGTTCACGGCCGAAACCCCGCACGCGGTGATCATCTGCGTGCTGCTGATCGGCGGCTGCGTTCGCTCGCTGCAATTCACCTGCGTGAATGCCATCGCGTATGCCGATCTGGAGACGCCTGACATGAGCGCGGCCACCAGCCTCGCCAGCGTGGCGCAGCAGCTCTCGCTCAGTCTCGGTGTGTCCCTCGGGGCCATGGCCCTGGAGGCGACGGCCGCCTATCACGGCCGCACCGACATCGTGGCGGGCGATTTCGGACCTGCCTTCTTCGCGGTCGCGCTGATCTCCGCCCTGTCGTTCTTCTCCTTCCGCCGGCTCAGGCCGGACGCCGGTGCGGAAGTGTCGGGGCACCGGATCGTCGCCGCCGAGCCCCGCAACGCGATGCCGTAGACCTCAGGCGGCGGCGCGTGCCGGGGTTCGCCCGGCGGCGGCACGCTTCGGCTTGGTCCCGGCCCGAGACGCCACGGATTTGGTGGACCCGGCCGACCGGGCCGCCGTTCCGCCGGAGCGGCCGGCTTCGCGCCAGCCCTGCCAGCTCCAGCGCCCCGGCCCGGTCAGTGCGTACATCAGGAAGCCGCCCGCCAAGCCGAAATCAGCCAGCAGGAGGGTGCGTTCGGCGACGGCGCTCGGCCCGGAAAACTGCCAGAACGGATGCAGCAGGATGGCCATGACGCCGACGAAGATCGCGAGGGCCGATCCGCTGAGACGCGGGAGTACGCCAAGCAGCAGGGCCGCTGGCCCGAACACCTGAACGATCACCGCCGCGGTGGCGAAGGCGTTCGGCGACGGCAGACCGGTCGCCGCCAGCGTGAGGGCGAAACCCGAGACGTTGAGGGCCCGGGCGATGCCGGTGGGCAGGAGCGCGGCGGCGAGCAGCAGCCGTGCGAGGAAGAGCAGTCCGTCTTGGGCACGGCCGGTCACGTATCGGGCTCCGTCTGACATCCGAGATGCGGAGCTTTGTCGGGACCGGCTGAAGACGACGTTAAGCGTCGGCGGTGCTCAACCCGAAACGCCGCCCCGGAACAGGCGGCCGCGCTCGGTCCAGGCCACCACCGCCAAAGCACCTGCGCCGAGGACGGCGTAGCCGATGCCGATCGGCAGGACCGAGCCGTCGAAGGCATGTCCGATCAGGAAGCCGCAGAAGGCGCCCAGAATCGTGGTGTAGAAGCCGAGGAAGGACGAGGCGGTGCCGGCGATCTCGCCCAGGGGCTGAAGCGCCAGGGCGTTGAAATTGGGCATGGCGAAGCTGATCAGAAATTGGTTGGCCGCCAGGATCGAGAGAAACAGCGCCAGAGGCGGGTGGCCCTGATAGGCGAGGCCCGCGCCCACCTGCACCACCGCCACCACGACGAACAGGCTCAGGCCCGCATGCGACAGCGGACGCATGCCGAGGCGGCGCACGAGGCGGGCATTGACCAGGGTCGCGGCTCCCATCGCGCCCGCAACGAGGCCGAAGGCCAGGGGGAACAGGGCGCCGAGTTGGTAGAGCCCCGTGTCGAAGACCTGCTGGGCCGAGCCGACATAGCCCATGATGCAGCCGGTGAGCAGGCCGAGCGCCGTGGCATAGCCAACCGCGATCCGGTTCCGGAACGTGATCCCGACGGCCTGGGCGACGGCTGCCAGCGAGAATGGCCTCCGGTACTGCGGATGCAGTGTCTCGGGCATCCGCCAGGCGAACCAGACCACCAGGATTCCGGCCAGCGCCAGCATCGAGACGAAGACATAGACCCAGGAGCCGAACAGCAGCATCGCGCCGCCGACGGCCGGGGCGATCATCGGCACGATCAGGAACACCATCATGATCAGCGACATCACGCTCGCCATCTCGCGACCGGCGAAGCGGTCGCGCACGATGGCGGTGGACAGTACGCGACCGCTCGCGGCGCCGATGCCCTGGATGATGCGGGCCGCCAGCAGCCAGCCGAACGACGGTGCCACCATCGCGAGTCCGGTGCCGACGACGTAGATCGCGAGGCCAGCGAGCAGGACGGAGCGGCGGCCGTAGGTGTCGGAGAGCGGTCCGTAGACGATCTGTGCCGTGCCGAATCCGATCATGTAGACGTAGATCAGCAGTTGCAGGCTGTTCGGATCGACAACGCCGAATCGCGCCTGGATGGCCGGGAAGGCCGGCAGCAGGTTGTCGATGGAAATGGCGGTCACCGCCATCATCAGAGCGACGATGCCCACGAACTCGCCGAAGCCCGGTCCCTTCCAGGGCTGGGGCGCTGCGGCGCCGGTCGGTCCCGCAGGGGCGTGGAGAGTCGTGGCCGGGGGACTGGTCACCTGAAAACGGTCCTTCGAGGATGGGCGGGCCGGGGGGATGGGCGGGCCGGCCCGATCGTCATCGAGCCAGAACGCTCGCCCCGGCTGTTGGTGCCTTCCGCGCGCCGGCGCCATCGGGGCCGCCGCATGCCAGCCTCGCGGACGGATGGGCGCGCTCGCGCCACAATCGTCGCGAAGCGTGCCTCGACCTTTTCGCGTTACCGGCGGGAAGGTGTGGAATGGGGTCGCCGGACATCGCTTTCATCGGCCCGATGCGAGAGGTAAGGCCGCCAGCCCATGCCCGAGACCCGTCGCCGCATCGTTCAGCTCGCGCTCCTGGCCGGTCTCGTCCCGATCCGGACGGCTTTGGCCGGATCGCGCCGCTCCTTGGCAGACGAGGCCGACGCGCTGGTGCGGCCGTATGCGCGCGCGGGCTTGTTCTCCGGCGCCGTCATCGTGGCCCGGGACGGTGTCGTGCTGTTCCGGCAGGCGTACGGCGCCGCGAATCGCGAGTGGGACATCGCCAACACGCCCGACACGCGTTTCCGCATCGCGTCCCTGAGCAAGCAGTTCACGGCCGCGGCGATCCTGAAGCTGCAGGAGGCGGGGCAGATCGGCCTCGACGATCCGGTCTCCCGCTATATGCCGGGCCTGCCGGCGGGCTGGGCGCCGATCACCGTGCGGATGCTGCTCGATCACCGCTCGGGCTTGCCCAACGTGACGGCGCTCGCCGATTACGACAGTACGATCGCCCGCGTGGCGCGCCAGCCAATGGAGGTGGTCGGCCGGCTGTTCGGCGAGGCGCTGCTGTTTCCGGCGGGCTCGGCACAGGAATACAGCAACACCGGATACATCCTCCTCGGCGCCGTGATCGAGCGCCTGACCGGCGAATCGTTCGCGGAGGCGCTGCACGGCCTCGTCCTCGGCCCCGCCGGACTGTCGCGGACGGGCGACGCCGATCCCGAACGGATCGTTCCCCACCGGGCCGTCGGCTATCATCGCGTGGCCGGGCAGTGGCGAAACGCGACGCCCGTCACGGCCGCGGCGGCGCTCGGCGCCGGGGGCCTGGTCTCGACGGTCGACGACCTCGTGGCGTGGGATCGGTCTCTGCTCGGAGGCCGCGTCCTCGGACCCGCCGCGATGGCGGAGCTGGTCAAGGACGAGGGGTACGGCTACGGGCTCGGCCTGTATCTCGGGCAAGCCTATGGGGCGCGGCTCTGGTCGCATGGCGGGTTTCTACACGGCTTCTCGGCGATCAAGGACACTTATCCGGATCGCGGCCTGACGATCGTGGTGCTCGGAAACACCGAGACGACACCGGCCCAGACGCTGTCGCGACGCCTCGGGGCGCTCGTTCTGGAGCAATCCGAGGCGACCGGGATCGTGGTGCCGCCGAACGTACTCGACCGCTACGCCGGATCGTATCGCACCGGCCCGCGGTCCATCGTCCGGCTGACGCGTGCGGGCGACGGACTGGTGGCGCAGGGGACCGATCTGCCCCGGCTGGTTCTGGCTCCCGAGAGCGACCGGGTGTTCGTGGGCGGGGACGGGACCCGCATCGCCCTCGACATCGAGCCCGACGGGCGGGCGACCGGCCTTATGCTTGACGCACCGGGCCAAACCTGGGCCGGGCCGCGCATCGATTCCCGCACGGCCCGCCGGATCTCGACGCGGCGTCTCGCCCGGGCGATCCAGCCCTGAGCGACCCACCCTCCGGGTCGCCAACCCGTCGAAACCGGACTAGCATCCGGATGCCGGCCGGGACGCCATCCCGGACACGGGTGCGTTCCAGCCTGCGGGCTCCGCCGCGCGGTCGATCTGTTGGCCAAAAGTCCATCTTGATTTGACGCGCCGCCTAGCCTTGGCTGCGGTTCATAAAAACAAACCAGGAGGATACGCGATGAACAAGCCGGAATTTCTGAATCAGGGCACCAAGTCCCCGTTCTCGGCCCGGTACGAGAACTTCATCGGCGGCCAGTGGGTCTCGCCCGTCGCTGGCCGCTACTTCGAGAACACCTCGCCGATCACCGGCCGGGTGATCTGCGAGGTCGCCCGCTCGGATGCCGCCGACGTCGATAAGGCGCTGGATGCCGCCCATGCCGCCAAGGAGGCCTGGGGTCGCACCGCGCCGGGCGAGCGCGCCCGAATCCTGAACAAGATCGCCGACCGGATGGAGGACAATCTCGACCTCATCGCGCTGGCCGAGACCTGGGACAACGGCAAGCCGATCCGCGAAACGACCCACGCCGACATCCCGCTGGCCATCGACCACTTCCGCTACTTCGCCGGCTGCGTCCGCGCGCAGGAAGGCTCGATCTCCGAGATCGACCACGACACCGTCGCTTATCACTTCCACGAGCCGCTGGGCGTCGTCGGGCAGATCATCCCGTGGAACTTCCCCATCCTGATGGCGGTGTGGAAGCTGGCGCCGGCGCTCGCGGCCGGCAACTGCGTCGTGCTGAAGCCGGCCGAGCAGACGCCCGCCTCGATCCTCGTGGTAGCCGAGCTCATCGCCGATCTGCTGCCGCCGGGCGTGCTCAACATCGTCAACGGCTTCGGCCTCGAATGCGGCAAGCCGCTGGCCTCGTCGCCACGTATCGCCAAGATCGCCTTCACGGGCGAGACGACGACGGGCCGGCTGATCATGCAGTACGCCTCCCAGAATCTGATCCCGGTGACGCTGGAACTCGGCGGCAAGTCGCCGAACATCTTCTTCTCGGACGTCGCCAATGAGGATGACGACTTCTTCGACAAGGCGCTCGAAGGCTTCACGATGTTCGCCCTCAACCAGGGCGAGGTCTGTACCTGCCCGAGCCGCGCGCTCGTGCACGAGTCGATCTACGACCGCTTCATGGAGCGGGCGATCAAGCGCGTCGAGGCGATCACGCAGGGCTCACCCCTCGACCCCGCCACGATGATCGGCGCCCAGGCCTCGTCCGAGCAGTTGGAGAAGATCCTCAGCTACGTCGATATCGGCCGGCAGGAGGGAGCCGAGTGCCTGACCGGCGGCGAGCGCAACGTGAAGGACGGTGAGTTCGCGGAAGGCTACTACATGAAGCCGACGGTATTCCGCGGCCACAACAAGATGCGGATCTTCCAGGAAGAGATCTTCGGCCCGGTGCTCTCGGTGACGACCTTCAAGGACGACGCCGACGCGCTCTCGATCGCCAACGATACCCTCTACGGCCTCGGCGCCGGCGTCTGGACCCGCGACGGAACCCGTGCCTACCGCTTCGGCCGCGCCATCCAGGCCGGCCGCGTCTGGACGAATTGCTACCACGCCTATCCGGCCCACGCGGCCTTCGGCGGCTACAAGCAGTCCGGCATCGGCCGCGAGAACCATAAGATGATGCTCGACCACTACCAGCAGACCAAGAACATGTTGGTCAGCTACTCGGCGAAGAAGCTCGGCTTCTTCTGAGACCGGCGAACCGTTCGGGACCCGAATGAGACTTGCCCCGGCCGGCAACGGCCGGGGCTTTTTCGTTCCCGTGCTCGTCCCCTGCCCTATCTGTCCGGACAGACCTGTTCACGGAGACCCCGCGATGACCGCGACCGCATCCCTCGATCCGAATTCCGCCGATCAGGCCGGCGCGGACGGTACGCCCCTGCGCGTCACCGCAACACCGGCGGCAGTCGCGCTGATCGAGGAATTGCGGGCCGACCATGGGCCGGTGATGTTCCACCAATCGGGTGGGTGCTGCGATGGCTCGTCGCCGATGTGCTACCCGGTGGGCGATTTCCTGACCGGCGACAGCGACGTCCATCTCGGCACGGTGGCGGGGGCCGATTTCTGGATCAGCCGGCCCCAGTTCGCGGTCTGGAAGCACACGCACCTCATCCTCGATGTGGTGCCGGGGCGCGGCGGCATGTTCTCCCTGGAGAACGGACGCGACAAGCGCTTCCTCATTCGCTCACGGCTGTTCACCGAGGCCGAGAATACGGCGTTGGCGGGCGCCTGTCGGATCTAAAGTCGATCGACGAACGTCACCTTCCCGGACGACAGCGGTCCGGGAAGGTATTGGATCAGGCGCGGCTGATGCTGACGGGGGTGATCTCGGAGAGCTTGGTGGCTCCAACCTGGCGCATGATCGTCTCGAACTCGCGCTGCATGATCGCCAGAACGGTGGTGACGCCCGGCTCTCCGAAGGCGGCCAGACCCCAGACGTAGGGCCGGCCGATGCAGACCGCGTTGGCGCCCAGCGCCAGGGCCTTGATCACGTCGGTGCCACGGCGGAAGCCGCCGTCGATCAGGACCGGGACCTTGCCGTTCACCGCCTTGACCACTTCCGGCAACGCGTCGATCGTCGCCTCCAGGCTCTCCTCGGCGCGTCCGCCGTGATTCGATACGATCAGGGCATCGACGCCATAATCGAGGGCCTTCTTGGCATCCTCGTGCGTGACGATGCCCTTGAGGACCAGCTTACCCTTCACGATGCCGCGCAGGCGTTTGACGTAATCCCAGGTCATGCCGGTGCCGTAGAGGTTCGTCACCTTCGACACGTCGATGCCGTCGAACATCGGCTTGCGGCTGACTTCGTTCTTGAAGCCGGGCGTGTGGCAATCCGAGCAGTTGCGGGTGTCGAGGCGGCGCTCTCGGAACAGCGTCTCGGTGTTACGGCCACCCTGGCGATCCACGGTGAGGACGATGGCGGGGGCACCGGCCTTCTCGGCTCGCTTCACCAGGGCCTCGGTTACGGCCCAGTCGTCGGTCGGGTAAAGCATGTACCAGACCGGCGCGCCACGCTCCTTGATCACGTCCTCGATCGACGTGCTGCCCACGGTCGACAGGATCATCTGGTGACCCTTGACCTTGGCGCCGCGGGCCACGGCGGATTCCGCCTCCGGATGGAAGGCGGCCTGGCTGCTGACCGGGGCCAGCACGATCGGGCTCGCCCAGGTCTCGTCGAAGATCTTCACGGTTGTGTCGATCTTGCGCACATCGACCAGGCGACGGGCACGGATGCGGATCTTCTCAAAGCCGTCACGATTCGCCTTGAGCGTCTCGTCGCCGTCGACGCCGCTGGCGAGGTATCCGTAATGTGCCGGCGGGAGCGCCTTCTTGGCGGCCGGCTCGAAGTCGAACACGTTGAGGGCTTGGGTTGGGGAATCGATGATGTCGCCGACATTGCCCGGCGACTGACGCAGGACATCGTAGCTCTGGGCCATGGCTGCATCGGTGCCGAGGGCCGAGAGGCCTGCCAGGGCCGTGACGAGACCGGGGGCGACGACCGGACTTGCAGACAAGAACTCCAAGAACTTGCGGCGGTGGAGCAGTTTTTCAGTCTCGGAACCAGGCTGAATTTGAAACGTCTCGGTCATTCAATGGGCTCACACAGCGATCTCGCGGAGATGCCGTCCTGCACCATCCCTGTTGCGATGCGCAACACAGGCTCTATGCGTTATATGTCAATCTCTCGGCCCGGGATTGCGACGTTATATTGCAGCTGTAGTCTTTGGAATGATAATAAACCGATGGTAAGATCGCGGGCGTAGATCTCGGCAGTCTAAAGGTCTGCACTCACATTCGTGCTGCATTGCATCAAACGCATCGTGGCTAAGCTTCGATCGGTCGGGTCGCGGCGCCGTCAGGCGTCATCCCGATCAGCGGTTTCGCCGGTCGGGCCCCGATACCCCGAGGCGAGGACGTAGAGTTCGCTGGAATCGGCCCGGCTGGCGTTCGGCTTGACGTGGCGCACGGTGGCGAAGTCGCGCTTCAGGTCGGCCAGCAGCGTTCCCTCGGTGCCGCCCTGAAACACCTTGGCGAGATACGATCCGCCGGGTGCGAGGATCTCGCGCGCGAACTCGGCGGCCGTTTCGGCAAGCCCGATGATCCGCAGGTGGTCGGTCTGTTTGTGACCGGTGGTGTTGGCCGCCATGTCCGACAGCACCAGATCGGCGCGCCCGCCGAGCAGGTCGGTCAGCAGCGCCGGCGCTTCCGGCGCCAGGAAGTCGAGGGTGATGAATTCGACGCCGACCATCGGCTCGATCTCCAGGAGATCGATGCCGACGATCCGGCCGGTATCCCCGACGATCTTGGCCGCGACCTGCGACCAGCCACCGGGCGCGGCGCCGAGATCGACGATGCGCTGCCCGGGCTTGAGCAGTTTGAAGCGCTCATCGATTTCGATCAGCTTGAAGGCCGCACGCGAGCGATAGCCTTCGCGTCGGGCACGAGCCACGTAGGGATCGTTCAGCTGCCGCTCGAGCCAGCGCTTCTGCGAGGCCGTGCGGCCCCGCCCCGTCTTGACCCGCTGCTTGAGTTCGCCGCGCAAACCCCCGCTGGCACCACGCCTGTCACTCACCGGTAGCTCCCACGGCGCCAGACGCCGTCCTCACGCATCATGTTCATCAGCAAGCCCTCGCGCAGGCCGCGATCGGCGATCCGGAGGCGGTCGGACGGAAAGGCCCGGCGAATGGCCTCCAGGATGGCACAGCCGGCCAGCACGAGATCCGCCCGGTCGCGACCGATGCAGGGATTGTCCGCGCGCTGGTCGAGGCGGGTGTCGAGAAGATCGTCGATGGCATCGCCGACTTCCGCATCACTCATCCAGAGGCCGTCCACGCGCCGACGCTCGTAGCGGGCGAGGCGCAGGTGCATCGCTGCCAACGTGGTCACCGTACCGGAGGTGCCGAGCAGGTGGAAGTGCCGCGCATTCGCCGCCGGCGCCGCCCGGATGGCGAATCGCGCGAGCAGGTCGGCGACCTCCTCGACCATGCCCTCGAAGGTCAGGCGGGTGACGTCGCTGCCACCGTGCCGCTCGGCCAGCGTCACGACCCCGACGGGAAGCGAATCCCAGGCGCGGATGCGCAGGGTGGGGTCGGCAGAGGGGTTGGTGGCTGCCCCGTCGAGCCAGGCGATCTCCGTCGAGCCGCCGCCGATATCGAAGATAACGACCGACTCGGAATAGGGGTCGGCCAGGGCCGCACAGCCCGTCACCGCCAGATAGGCCTCGGTCTGACGGTCGACGATCTCCAGGTCGAGCCCGACTTCACTGCGCACGCGCTCGACGAATTCGGCGCCGTTGACTGCGAGGCGACAGGCTTCTGTGGCGATGATCTTGGCGCGCAGCACGCCGCGCGCTTGCATCTTGGCGCGGCAGACGCGAAGCGCCTCGAGAGTCCGCTCGATCGCCGGCTCGCTCAGCCTGTCGGAGCTGCCGAGCCCCTCGCCAAGGCGCACGATGCGCGAGAACGCATCGATGACGCGAAAGCCGTGCGAGGCCGGCTCGGCGACCAGCAGGCGGCAATTGTTGGTGCCGAGATCGAGGGCCGCGTAGGCGTTGCGGCGCTGCGGGCGACCGGCCGGACCCTGTGCTTCGACGCGGGCCGACTCCACACGGGGAGCCTCGACACGCGCGAGCGGAGCCGGCGACGGCTTCTTCCCGCCATTCGGGCGGGCCGGCAGGGTCGCGGCGCTCTCTTCCCTCATCGGCCGAGCCGAAATCCTCGATCATGGCCCCAGGCGGAGAGCCGGACCAACATTCCGCAAGGACGCTACAGGTCTCCCCGACAAACTGCAAAGCCTCGATAACAGAGGCGCGTGGATGGCGGATGATTCCGGCGGCCCGACCGGAGCGAGGGGAAATCTAACCGAGTTTGCCGGCCGCCGCCATGCGCGGGACGGGGCGCAGCAGGCTCTTCACCTGCGAGAACGGACGCGGGCGGTTGATGACTTCATCGAGGCGCGACCAGAGCGTCTTCGGCGAGAACGGCTTCGCGATGATCTCGTTGACCCCCAGCGAGATCGCCCGATCCACCACGTTCCGGCGTGGCTGGGCGAGCATGAGAATGATCGGCACGGTCGGCGACGGAGAGGTCGTCGGCGTCCGGGCGAGGCGGATGAACTCCTCCCCGGAGAGAATTGCCAGATCCCAGTCGATGATGGTCAGGTCGGGCTTGCTTTCGGCCAGGACGCCGAGGGCCTCGGCTCCGTCCGGCGCCTCGAGCACGCGCTTGATCCCGACGCGCATGAGCATGTCGCGCACGATGCGACGGATGTAGAGGCTTTCGTCGACGACGAGGGCCGAGAGATCCGGGAAGCTCGGTGTGGCGATCATGTGTGAGGGTCGGACCGGTCGGCTGGCGCAGGCGTGCTCCGGCAACAGCTTAGCCGGACCGGCCTTTGCGCTTTGCTAACGCGCGACGACAAATTGCAACGATCGCACAGGCGCCTGAAAATTGCCCAAACGCGAGGCATCGGCGCCCGCAGCTCGCCGGTGCGCTAAAAAGCTACGCATTTTGCCGCAGGAAAGTTACGGAACCCTGACGAACCCGGGCAGAAGCATCTTGCGATCAAGGCAGCTTTCAGTCAGGACTAAGGCGTTATTCTTGGTCACCGCTGCTGGGAGTAATGATAGTGCGGAGCGTGGGCTGTCTGGGATGGCGCGCACGCGGTTATCGAAACTGATGGTCGGCGGACGGTTTTTGCGAGCTTTCTATGGGACGTGGTCGTGATTTTCGGGGGCCGCAGAAGCGCGGCTTCGATGAGGGTGGAGCCGAGCCGCGTTGGCCGGATCAGGCTCCTCCGAGCGGCGGTGGCTACGGTGGTGGTTTCGGCGGTGGCGGCGGTTTCGACCGTGGCCCGGCCAGGGCTGCCGCAGCTCCCTCGGGGCCGGAGCGCGATGCGACGGTCAAGTGGTTCAACAAGGAGAAGGGCTTCGGTTTCGTCGAGCTGGCTGACGGTTCGGGCGATGCCTTCCTCCACATCCGCGCCGTCGAAGCTGCCGGTCATGCCGATCTCCTGCCCGGCACGCGCCTGACGGTTCACACCGCCCAGGGCCAGAAGGGTCCGCAGGTGACCGACGTCACCAGCGTGGATACCTCGACGGCTGAGGCTGCGCCCATGCGCGACGCGCGTCCGCCCCGCACCGGCGGGTTCGGCGGCGGCGACCGCTTCGGCGGTGGTGGCGGTTACGGTGGCGGCGGCGGCGGTGGTGGCTACGGCGATCGCGCCGGCGGCGGCGATCGTGGCGGTGGCCGCTTCGCCAGCGGCCCGTCGACCGAGATGACCGGCACGGTGAAGTGGTACGATCCGGCCAAGGGCTTCGGCTTCGTCTCCGTCAACGATGGCGGCAAGGACGTGTTCGTGCATCGCTCCGCGCTCTCGCGGGCCGGTCTCGACTCGCTCGCCGAAGGCCAGCAGGTCGTCCTCGGTGTCGTCGAGGGCCAGAAGGGCCGCGAGGCCCAGAGCATCAACGTCGACGATTGATCGTCGTCCCGGGGTCGCGTTGCGGCCACCTTTGAGAGCTTGACTGAAGCGGCGGCCCCTTGGGCCGCCGTTTCGCGTTGGGGATATGACAGGCTGAGGACGAACGGATGCGGATCGCCGTGATGTCGACGGTTACCCTGGTGGCCATGATCACCGCCGGGTCGGCCGCGGCGGAGGATTTCACCGGATTCTACGCCGGCGTGAACGCGGGCTATGCGTTCGGGGCGGGGGAGCGCGACGCACGGGGCGCTAGGCCGGATGCCGCGAGCGAGGTCGCGGGTGCGACGGCAGGGAATGGCATGCCGCCGAGTGCGATGGAGGCATCCCGAGCGCTTCAGGCACGGAACCGCACACCGCAGCCGGGTTCGGCGAACCCCCTCCCCCGCTGATCGTCGCCATGGGTGAGCGTTCCACGCCAGGACCGTGTCAACGAGAAAGGGCCGCCCTTGTGGGGGCGGCCCTTCCGGTGTTCGGCGCGATCCGCTGGGATCAGCGCGAATAGAACTCGATGACGAGGTTCGGTTCCATCTGGACCGGGTAGGGAACTTCGCCGAGGTTCGGCACGCGGGTCACGCGGGCGGTCATCTTGGAGTGATCCACCTCGATGTAGTCCGGCACGTCGCGCTCGGGGAGCTGCGCCGCCACGACGACGATCTCGAGCTGCTTCGACGAATCCTTGACCTCGATCAGGTCGCCCGGCTTCACCAGGTAGCTGGCGATGTTGACGCGCTGACCGTTGACCTTGACGTGGCCGTGGTTGACGAACTGGCGCGCCGCGAACGGGGTCGGCACGAACTTCGCGCGGTAGACCACGGCGTCGAGGCGACGCTCGAGCAGGCCGATCAGGTTCTCGCCGGAATCGCCACGCAGGCGGATCGCCTCGGCGTAGTAGCGGCGGAACTGCTTCTCGGTGATGTTGGCGTAGTAGCCCTTGAGCTTCTGCTTGGCGCGCAGCTGCGTGCCGAAGTCGGACATCTTGCCCTTGCGGCGCTGACCATGCTGGCCGGGGCCGTACTCGCGGCGATTGACGGGGCTCTTCGGGCGGCCCCAGATGTTCTGGCCCATGCGGCGATCGAGCTTGTGCTTCGCCTGAATGCGTTTTGACATCGCGGTTCCTCTCGCAATGGAGATCTATCGAGGAACGCGCCCTCCTCTTTCCGCCGTGGCACAGGGCCGATGACGGAACGACAGAGCGGACATTGCCGCCCACGGGTGCGTTAGAACGAGTGTGTACGAAAATGCTTCGGGGCCCCTCGTCGGAGCCCCGTCACCGGCGCTTCGTTAGAGCAGGAGCGCGGCAAGGTCAATGCCGAGCCGGCTCTTCGCTACCGGCCGCGGCGGCACGGATCGGACCGGAGCGGGTGAGGCGCGGGGGCCGGTACGTCATCGTCAGATGCCGCGGACTTGGGTGCCTGACGTTCGAGGGGTGGCCATCCGCACGCATGCGGCGGTCCGCGTCCTCCCAAGGCGGGAGGTTGCTCCCGGAGGTCAGGACAGTGTCCGCTTGGGTCCAATGGACCACCGAGGCCTCATCGCACCAGCGGACCAGGCTGGGCATCGCGCTGCGATGGGCACCCCCCATCACGTACCGGCGCATGCTCGCCTCATCCGTCCAGGCCGTCATGGTCCAGAAGGTCCAGTCGTGATCCTGTAGCAGGGCACCGGCCTTGAATCCGGTGGCCTGGCGAACCTGATTGCGAGTCCGGATCGCGTGCATGGCAAATCCCGGCAGAAATCGGATCGCGCGGAGGCGCAGGCGGGTGACACTGATGAAGGTCATGATGTTACCGGTCACCCTCATTCGGCCGAGAGCGATGGAGGAGACGCCCGATTGCGCCCACAGCGCGCGTTCGCCGACGAGCGTGGCTTCGTCCTGCTATTGGCGTCCGAGCGGCATCGGCTCGACGGCGATGGAGCCGATGCCGCGCAGCATCAGCGAATGTCGAAGCGGTTGGGTCAGGCCCCCTCCAGCCGTGAAGGCACCCAGCATGGGGGCAGCCGCGGGGGCGGTGCGATCCACCGGTCCGAGCAACTGGGTCACGCGGCGGGCGATGGCCGGTGCGGGATCGATCCACGTCACCGGCCATGGTGCGAGGACCTGGAAGCGTGTGAGCAGCAGGGGGTAGTGCGTACAGGCAAGGCAGACCACATCGGTGCGCCGGCCATCCTCCAGGGTCACGAAGCAGGGAGCGATCTCGCGGGCGAGCTCTAAATCGTCGATGGGCCGTCCGGCCAGTTCGGCCTCGGCATAGCCCGCGAGGTTCGGAGCACCCACCAGGGTCACCGCGCAGGTGGACGCGTAGGTCTCGATGAGATCATGCGTGTAGGCCCGCGCCACCGTACCAGGCGTCGCCAGAAGGGTGACGACACGCGAGCGCGTTGCCTCCGCCGCCGGTTTGATCGGCGGCACGACGCCGACGAACGGTGTGGTGAAATGCTGGCGCAGGGCCGGCAGAACCAGGGTGGATGCGGTGTTGCACGCGACCACCACGAGGTCTGGGCGGTGCACGGCAACCAAACGCTCCATCACGGCGAGCACCCGGTCGACCAGGACGGGCTCCGCGAGGCGCCCATAGGGAAAGGCTGCGTCGTCGGCCGCATACACATAGCTGGCATCGGGCCGTGCCCGCCGAACCTGATCCAGCACGGACAAGCCGCCGAGCCCGGAATCGAACACCAGGATGGTGGGCGTCGGGACCACGTTCCGGGCCACCGCGCTGGTGGTCGCTCCAGCCATGAGATCGATCCGCATCCGAGTTCGGTCCGACTGTCTCGCTTCAATGGCGAAGTGTCGGCCGGCGACGGTTAAGGGGATGTCACCATGGCCTGAAAAAGGCGACGCGTTCCGTAGGGTGCGGGACCGTTGCCGCGACGAACGGCCCAGCTTTGCGGAGATTGCCGAATCCACCATCGGACATATCTCACCTGACGATAGTGTCAGAGAGGATGTTCGTCATGGCAGCGACGGCAGCGTTTCGCGAGATCCAGGACGTGGCGACGGACCGGGCGGTCTTCCCGCCTCCGTCTCGAAATGCCAAGCCTGTCGATCGCTCGGCCTGGATCGCCGCTTTTCATCATGTCCGCGACGAGACAGAGCGGCGAGCCGGCCCGCTCTCTCCCGAGGACCAGCAGGTCCAGTCGATGGCCGATGCGAGCCCGACGAAATGGCACCGAGCCCATACGACGTGGTTCTTCGAACAGTTCCTGCTGCGCGAGCATCTGCCGGGCTACACCATCTATGATGAGCGGCTGCACTACCTCTTCAATTCCTACTACGTCGCCGCCGGCCCCCGTCAGCCCCGCATTCTGCGCGGGCTGATCACGCGGCCGACCGCCGACGACGTGGCGGGCTACCGGGCGCATGTGGATCGGGCCGTGGACGCTCTTCTGAGCCAAGCTTCCGCCAGCGCCTTGGATGCGATCCTGCCGGTTCTGGAGATCGGGCTGTACCATGAGCAACAGCACCAGGAGTTGCTGATCACCGATATCCTGCATGCCTTTGCGCAGAACCCCCTCGGACCAGCCTATGACGCCGGGTGGCGCTTCCCTCGACCGGTTGGCGCAGAGGGGCGTTCGGATCTCGCGCGCGGCATCGTCCCGATCGGGCATACGGGTGAGGGCTTCTCGTTCGACAACGAATCGCCGCGCCACGAGGTTCTGATCCAGGGCGGTACCATCGACAGAGCCCTCGTGACGAACGCACAATGGCTCGCCTTCATGGCCGATGGTGGCTACACGCGCCCCGAACTCTGGCTTTCGGATGGCTGGATCGCCGCCCAGGCTGAGGGCTGGGAGGCGCCGGGTTACTGGCGGCGTGACGGCGTCTCGGAGGCCGAAGAGATCAGTGGCCGCCAAGCGTGGGCAAGCATGACCCTGGCCGGCATCCAGCCGATCGACCCAGCTCTCCCGGTGACCCATATCAGCTACTTCGAGGCTGACGCTTATGCCCGATGGGCCGGACGGGATCTGCCGACCGAGTTCGAGTGGGAGGTCGCTGCCCGCGAGGACAAACTTTCGGACGCCTTCGGCCTCGTCTGGCAATGGACCCGCAGCGCCTACACCGCCTATCCGGGCTATCGCCCGGTCGACGGAGCGCTCGGCGAATACAACGGCAAGTTCATGTCGAACCAGTTCGTGCTGCGCGGCTCATCGGTCGCCACGGCGCAAGGCCATGCGCGCGTTGAATACCGAAATTTCTTCTACCCGCATCAGCGCTGGCAATTCACGGGCCTGCGCCTGTCCGACACCCGCATCTGACTGCTCCCCTCGACCTGTCGCGTATCCGGAGAGATCCCTTGACCATCAATCCCGTCTTCACGGATGCGACGCCGATCACGGCCCTCGACGCCGAACGGCAATTCCTCGACGATGTCCTCACCGGCCTGTCGGCACCCCAGAAGTTCCTCTCGGCGAAGTACTTCTACGATGCTGCCGGTTCAGACCTGTTCGAGGCGATCACCCGCCAGCCTGAATATTATCCGACGCGAACCGAACTCGGCATCCTCGACGCGCAGGGTTCGGCGATTGCCGCGGCCCTTCCGGAGCGGGCGACGCTCGTAGAATTCGGCAGCGGCTCGACCGTCAAGGTACGGCGCCTCTTGGTGCATCGGCCGGACCTTGCCGGATACGTTCCGGTCGACGTTTCGGAAAGCTTCCTGCGCAGCGAGGCCGAGGCCTTGGCGCAGGATTTCCCCCATCTCGCGATCACCCCCGTCGCCGCCGACTTCACCCGGGCCTTCTCCCTGCCGTCGGGACTCGCGGAGGGACCTGTGGCCGGCTTCTTTCCCGGCTCGACCATCGGTAATTTCGAGCCGCCCCAAGCAGCCCGTCTGCTCGAACACTTCGGACAGGTTCTGGGCTCCGGCGCAACGTTGATCATCGGGGTCGATCTCGTGAAGGACAGGGCGGTCCTCGAAGCGGCCTATGACGATGTGGCGGGAGTAACGGCGGCCTTCAACCGCAATCTTCTTGTCCGCATGAAACAAGAGCTCGGTGCCGATATCGACCGCGATGCCTTCACGCACCGTGCCTTCTTCAATGCGGACGCCTCTCGCATCGAGATGCATCTGGTCAGCCGGACAGCGCAGACGATCCAGATCGCCGATCGGCGCATCTCTTTCGCGGAAGGCGAAACCATCCATACCGAGAACAGCTACAAGTATACGATCGATCGCTTCCGTGCCTTGGCTTATGAGGGTGGTTGGGAGGCGGGATCTGTCTGGACCGACCCGGTCGCCCTGTTTTCGATTCACGCTCTGAAGAGGCCGTAGGCGTCAGCTGCGTTTCTCCAGCATGGCCTTGACCTGCATCAGCTGATCCCAGAGTTGGCCCGGCGAGGTACCGAGAACGTCGAGTCCGGCCGTCACACCCCAGTAGATCCCGACGACGATGACAGGAACGAGGATCCAGCCCAGGATTTCCTCGCCCTGACGCCGGCGCTTGCGACGCAGCCGACGCTGTTCGCGGGCCGTCAGCTTCGGCACGGGCTGGTGGGTCTGCGAAATCGGCGTGAGGGGACCTTCGTGTAAGTCACTCATCCGGGGGGCGTCCTCCTCAATCGTTCTCAGCGATAGGGAGGCGTTTCCGGCCCATCTGTCGTTGCAGCGCCCGCTCTCCGTTCCCGCGCTTGCTAACCATCCGGCGATCTCATGTCGACCGGCGGGTCTGGTTTTCTCAACGTTCAGGACCATGAAACCGGCCCCTCCGATGAACGGAGAGACCGGCTGGTTACGCGATCAGGCCTTGACCAACGGCACTTTCGGGACGGTACGAACGCCCGAGCCGCCGCCACCGGACCCACCCTTGTCATCACGCTTGTCGGTCTGCTTGCGCGTCGACGCTTTGGCCCGGGTCCGCTTGTGCTTCTTGGCGGCGTTGGTGACATCCTTCTCGGGCTTCGGCGTCACCGGGCCGGCCGGGAATTCGAAACCGAGTGCCTCCTTGCCATCGCCTTCCGGCTTGCGGACCACGACTCGGACCGCGCCGCCATCCTTGAGCCGTCCGAACAGAACCTCGTCGGCCAGCGGAGTCTTGATGGTCGACTGGATGAGCCGGGCCATGGGCCGGGCGCCCATGGCATCGTCGTAGCCGTTCTCGGTCAGCCACTCGCGCGCCTCGTCCGAAAGCTCGATGGTGACATTGCGATCGGCCAGCTGCGCCTCGAGCTGGAGGACGAACTTGTCCACCACCTTCGCCACGACTTCCTTTGGCAGGTGCCCGAACGAGATGATCGCATCGAGCCTGTTGCGGAATTCCGGTGCGAACAGCTTGTTGATGGCCTCGACGTCGTCACCCGTGCGCTTCGCCTGCGTGAAGCCGTAGGCGGACTTCGCCAGGTCGGACGCGCCCGCATTCGTCGTCATGATGATGATGACGTTCCGGAAATCGACCTGCTTGCCGTTGTGATCGGTCAGCTTGCCGTGATCCATCACCTGCAACAGGATGTTGAACAGGTCCGGATGCGCCTTCTCGATCTCGTCGAGCAGCAGGACGCAATGCGGGTGCTGATCGATGCCGTCGGTCAGCAGGCCACCCTGGTCGAAGCCGACGTAACCGGGAGGCGCACCGATAAGGCGGCTGACCGTGTGGCGCTCCATGTACTCGGACATGTCGAAGCGAAGCATCTCGACACCGAGGGACGCCGCGAGCTGCTTGGCGGCTTCGGTCTTACCGACGCCGGTCGGACCCGCGAACAGGTACGAACCGATCGGCTTGTCCGGGTCGCGCAAGCCGGCGCGAGCCAACTTGATCGCGGATGTGAGCGCATCGATGGCGTTGGGCTGGCCATAGACCACGCGCTTGAGGTTCTCGGTCAGGTTCTTGAGAACCACCGCGTCATCCTTCGACACGGTCTTGGGCGGGATGCGGGCCATCGTGGCGATGGTCGCCTCGATCTCCTTAACGCCGATGGTGCGCTTGCGGCGTGCCTCCGGGACCAGCATCTGCGATGCGCCGGTCTCGTCGATGACGTCGATCGCCTTATCGGGCAGCTTGCGGTCGTTGATGTACCGGGCCGAGAGTTCCACCGCCGCCTTCACGGCCTCGGTGGTGTACTTCAGCTTGTGGAATTCCTCGAAGTACGGCTTCAGGCCCTTCACGATCTCGATCGCATCGGGAATCGACGGTTCGTTGACGTCGATCTTCTGGAAGCGGCGGACCAGGGCGCGATCCTTCTCGAAGTACTGGCGGTACTCCTTGTAGGTGGTCGAACCGATGCAGCGGAGCGAGCCGTTCGCCAGGGCGGGCTTCAAGAGGTTCGAGGCATCCATCGCGCCGCCCGAGGTCGCACCGGCGCCGATGACGGTGTGGATCTCGTCGATGAAGAGCACCGCGTTCGGATGCGCCTCGATCTCCTTCATCACCTGCTTGAGGCGCTCCTCGAAGTCACCGCGATAGCGGGTACCGGCCAGCAGGGTGCCCATGTCGAGGGAGAACACCGTGGCCTCGATGAGGACTTCTGGCACCTCCTTGTTGATGATCTTGCGGGCCAGACCCTCAGCGATGGCGGTCTTGCCGACGCCCGGCTCGCCCACCAGCAGAGGGTTGTTCTTCTGCCGGCGGCAGAGGATCTGGATGGTGCGCTGCACCTCGCTCTCGCGTCCGATCAGCGGATCGATGCGACCGTCACGGGCCTTCTTGTTGAGGTTGACGCAATAGGCCTCGAGGGCATCGCCCTTCTTCTTCGCGCGACCCTCGCCCTCATCACCGCTGGGACGCTCCGAGGCCGCTTCCTCGTCGGCTCCGCGCACAGGCTTCGACTCGGAGGCTCCCGGCCGCTTGGCAATGCCGTGGCTGATGTAATTGACGGCATCGTAGCGCGTCATGTCCTGCTCCTGCAGGAAATAGGCGGCGTGGCTCTCGCGCTCGGCGAAGATCGCCACCAGCACATTCGCACCGGTGACCTCCTCGCGCCCGGAGGATTGCACGTGGATCACCGCGCGCTGGATCACGCGCTGGAACCCCGCTGTCGGTTTGGCATCCTGCCGGCCGTCCCCGATCAGGTTCGCCAATTCGGTGTCGACGTATTCGACCAGGCTGCGCTTGAGGGTGTCGACCTCGACGTTGCAGGCGCGCATGACGGCGGCCGCGTCCTGATCGTCGACGAGGGCGAGCAGGAGATGCTCCAGCGTCGCGTATTCGTGCCGGCGCTCACCGGCGAGCGCCAAGGCGCGGTGGAGAGCTTGTTCTAGGCTGCGAGAGAAGCTGGGCAAAGCGTGGCCTCTGTGTGGGGTGCCTATTTCTTTTCCATAACGCACTGGAGAGGATGTTGGTGTTTGCGGGCGAAGTCCATGACCTGCGTCACCTTGGTCTCCGCAACTTCGTAGGTGAAGATCCCGCACTCGCCGACACCGTTGTGGTGTACGTGCATCATGATTTGAAAGGCGGCTTCCTGCGACTTGTTGAAGAATTTCTCGACGACGTGCACGACGAATTCTTGCGGCGTGTAGTCGTCGTTCAGCAAGAGAACCCGATAAAGGCTCGGTCGCTTCGTCTTGGGCTTCGTTCGGGTGATGATGGCGGTTCCGGACCGCCCGTCATCGGTACCACCCGGCTCGTGGGGTTCGTCGACCGCGCGCACTTCGGCGACACGGCGAAGCTGCGTAGGGGTGTCGGGGCCGTTCGCGCGTGAGGATTCGCTGCCCCGTATCAGGACGTCGGTCATCTGAATCGCATCGACCCCATAGTGCGGCATGCTGCTCGTAGGCTGCTGGTCCGCGGGTCACGCCGGCGAGGCGCGCTCGCATCGGGAGTAATCTATAGAGCGATCGGCCGCTTCGCCAGTCGGATGCGCGCACTTGTCCGATACCGCTTTCGGCAAGGCATCGGTGGGGCCCGGCCAGCGGTTCTGTCCGCCGCAACGCCGCCGCGCGGCGCTCGAACGCAAACGACCCCGCGCGAAGACTCGCGCAGGGTCGAAGGGGGGGTTCCGGGTCTCGCGAAGGGAGGTCGATGCCCCCCGCCGGGTCTGCGCTCAGGCGGCCAGCGTCTTGGGCGCGCCCGGAAAGCCCGGAAGTTTCGGAAAATTTTTCGGATCTAGGAAAGCTTTCGGATCAAAGAAAGTTTTGGGATCGAAGAAGGCCGGCATGCCGAACCCGGTCTTGTCCTGGAGGGGCGCACCGATTTCCTTCGCCAGCCCTCGGTAGAGTTCCGTCATCGTGTTCGCTTGCGCCTGAAGCCGCTCGTAAGAGGCCTTCAGATACGCGGTCTGGATCTCGAGCGCGGACTGCATCGTACGCGCGCCGGCCAGCTTCTTGATGGCTTCCGAACTGGCTGCGTAGGAGTCCTTGGCAAAGTCCACCATCTCGATCCCGGCCGTCTGGTTGGTCTTGGCCACCAGGGACACGCTTCTCAGCGCGTCGGACAGGCCCGTCTTGCTCATCGTGGAAGCTTTGTCGAACATTTGGGTCATCTGGCGATCCTCTCGGCTTTTTCAGGCCGGTCCCTGACGTTTCGGGTGCAGGCCCGGTCGACTGCGAGCAGCCTGTGACCTGATGTGTGCGATGCACCATCGAACGTCAAGATTTATATTGCGATGCACCACGGGATGTTTTCCCGGCGAATTGGCGTCCAGGCATTAACCGGGCCGTAACTGCGTCCACCTAGCCTGATTGACAGATGTTGCGGGGTTTGGGCGGACCGACCGCCCGCTCCGCCGAGATGTTGCGGTGCAAGCCGGCCTGCGGGCTGTGCATGTCGAGGCAGTGAGTCGTGATGCGTAGCCATACTCCCCGCGTCGGCCGGGTGCCTGCCCTGCCGGCCGCGATCGCGGCGGCCGCCGTTCTGGCCGCCCTCGCCTCTCCGGCGGAGGCCCGTCGCGGTCACCATCACCGCGGCGGCGGCGGAGGTGGCTACAACCCGCCCTACGCCGCCATGGTGGTGGACGTGAAGACCGGCAAGACGTTGCATGCGATCAACGAAGACTCGCTGCGTCACCCGGCCTCGATCACCAAGGTCATGACGCTCTACATGCTGTTCGAACAGCTTGAGCGTGGCCGCTACACCCTCGAGTCGCCTTTGACGATCTCGTCCTTCGCGGCCTCGCAGGCTCCTTCGAAGCTCGGTCTGCGCCCCGGCTCGACCATCGAGGTCGAGGAGGCGATCAAGGCGATCGTGACCAAGTCGGCCAACGACGTCGCCTGCGCCATCGGCGAGAATATTGCCGGCTCGGAATCGCGCTTTGCCGAGATGATGACGCAGAAGGCCAAGGCCCTCGGCATGAGCCGGACCCACTACGCCAACGCCTCCGGTCTGCCGGACGCCGACCAGATCACCACGGCCCGTGACCTCACGATCCTGGCGCGGGCGATTCAGGACCGCTTCCCGCGCTATTACAAGTACTTCCAGACCCGCTCCTTCGCCTTTCGCGGCCGGGTCATCGGCAACCACAACCGCCTCCTCGGCAACGTGCAGGGGGTGGACGGAATCAAGACCGGCTACACGCGCGATTCCGGCTTCAACCTGATGACGGCGGCCAAGCTGGACGATCGCCAGATCGTGGCGATCGTGCTGGGTGGCAAGTCGGGCGCCAGCCGTGATCGCATCATGGCCGACCTCGTGCGCCAATCCTTGCCGCGCGCCTATGCGGGTTCGCGACAGACGCCCTCGACCATCGAGGTCGCCGAGCGCGCGCGCCCGGCCGTGGTGGCGGACGGCGCTTCGCGGACGCGGACGCAGGTTGCTTCCGCGGACGACGGGGAAGATGTCGAGACCACCGCGTCGACGCTCCGTGCCGGCCAGCCGCTCGACATCACACCCAACCGGAGCGCCACCACGACCCCCGGGAGCGCCGGTGCGAAGTGGCGGTCCGGTGCCCTTCCGAATTCTGCGCAGGCCTATGCGGCCACGAGCGGTCCTGCGGCCTTCCCGTCGGGGGGCAAGAGCGATGCCCGCCTCGCCTCCATCGATGGTCCGCGCGCCGAGGCGCCGAAGCCGGTGGCCGGCGCGAAGATCACGCCGACCGCCTGGGTGATCCAGCTCGGCGCCATGGATGACGAGGACAAGGCGAAGTCGATGCTCGCCGAGGCCCGCAGCCGTGCCGGTGGGACGCTCTCCAAGGCCTCGCCCTACACAGTGAAGGTCGAGCATGGCGGCGCGACTCTGTTCCGGGCCCGGTTCTCCGGCTTCGCCGAGCAGGATACCGCCCAGGACGCCTGCAACGCGCTGAAGCGCAGCGGTTTCAGTTGCTTCGCCACCCGTAGCTAAGGTCCCCGTCGGCGACCTTCGATCGGCCCGGACGCCTCATCGCGCGTCCGGCACAGGATACGCCTGCCCGGTTCGTTCCACCGGTCGGCGGTACGTTCGACATTCCCTGTCTGGCAACGCGCGTGGAGTATCAGCGATGTCGGTTGTTAAGCCTGTCACGGGCCGCGTTGACGCGCGCCGCCTGCTCGGCCGTTCCCCCCTGGTCGGGGTGCAGCCGCTTCATCAACGTCCGATGAGCCGTGCGGACCTGCTCCAGGGACGCCCCGCGCTCAAGCCCCAGGATCTCATAGGCCTCCTGCTCCGTCATCGCCCCTGGGTACGCCGCACGGCGCGGCCCCGTGTCGGCATCTCCCTGAGCGTCTACACGCCAGCCGGGATGCCGGCGGTCGAGATACGCCTCTAGTCGGCGGGCGGTGACGGCATCGCGTCCGAACAGGGCGAGAAGACCGGGCACGGGGATCGCCGACAGGGGTTGCCCCGCATAGGGACCAATCAGCGCGATCCCGTCGCCGCTTTGATCGAACCGGATGCTGCCGCCGCCGAATTGTCTCGGGTCGAACCGGGAAGCGATACCGTTCAGGCGGGTTTTCAATCCGGTGGAACCCTCCAGCAGCCAGGCCCCACCCGCGCCCAGCAGGAGCGCGAACTCGAGCCGGCCGCGGAACAGGAAAAGCCCCGCCGCCGCGAGGGCAAGATAGCCACCCACCTGCCGCAGCAGGCGCGTGCTCAGCGCCGGATACCGCCGGCGCGCATGGGATGCGAACCACCACAGGATCAGGAGCGCGACGATGCCGGCGATGAACGTCACCGGCTGACGCCGTACTCAGCGGTGATCCGCCCGCCGACCCGAAGTTTCACCCCGTCGATGTCACGCAAGCCCTGATCCCGAGCCGATCGGTCCGGCGCGCGTTCGCTACCGCACCCGCGCCGCGAGGGCAGCCGCACGCCTTCCGGCGCATTCTCCGGGCAGAGACGGGGCGGCATCTGCTCTCCGGCATCGGCGGCGACCATGCCGGCGAACCAGAGAAGGAGAATCGGCACGGGACGGTGACAGACCATGAATCGCTTTCGCTGATCGCCGAGCCGCTTTACCGGTCGGCGCTCCACCTGACGAGAGGGCGAGAGTCAAAGACGGCTTTCCGCAACGTCGGACGTCGTGACACGGACACGGCGTGGGCGCCCGTCGCGCTCGACGGTCAGTTCGATCGGCGCATCCAGGCCGGCCGCCTCTATCGCGGCGGTGAGATCGGCGAGACGATGCACGGGTTGGTTGCCGGCGCCGACGATGATGTCGCCGATGTCGCCTGTCTGGGGATCGACACCGCGCAGGCCGGCCGTCGCGGCCGGCGACCCGCGCAGGACGCGCAGAACGACGACGCCATCGATGCCGAGGCGCGCTGCCGTGGCCTCCTGACCGGCGATAATCCCGATGCCGGGATTGCGGGTCCGGCCGTTTCGGATGAGTTCGGGAACGACCCGGTTCACCACATCGACGGGGATTGCAAAGCCGATGCCCGCGCTGGCTCCTGACGGGGAAAAGATCGCCGTGTTCACGCCGATGAGGCGCCCGGCGGAATCGAGAAGCGGACCACCCGAATTTCCAGGATTGATCGCGGCATCGGTCTGGATCACGCCCGACAATTCGCGGCCCGCGCTCGTGGGTAGACGCCGCTGAAGTGCACTGATCACGCCCGTGGTCAGCGTATGATCCAGACCGAAGGGATTGCCGATCGCATAAGCCGCCTGTCCGACCTTCAGGTCAACCGAAGTGCCGATCGCCAGGGGTTGCGGTGCGGCGGTCGTGCGGCCGAGGCGGAGCACGGCAAGATCATAGCTCGGTGCCGCACCGACCAAACTTGCCGACACCACCGCGCCGGAGGAGAGGCGGACTGCGACGGAGCTGCCGCCCTGCGCAGCCGCTGCAACCACGTGATTGTTGGTGACGATATGTCCGGCCGCGTCCCAGACGAAGCCGGTGCCGGTCTGCGCGCCGTTGTTCTGGTCGCCATCCTCCGCGTCGACGCCCATCAGGGCTCGGCCTTGAGCAGCAGCCTGAACGAAGACGTGAACCACGGACGGACTCGCCCGGGCGAACAACTCGACCGTCGTCGTCTCGGCCGGCGCGAGGTCGCCCCGGGCGGTAATGGCGCGGGACGTCCGCTCCGAGAACGCGAGACCGGTCAGGTAGGGTTGCGCGACGAAGAGTGTGAGCAGGACGATCGCCGCACCGGCGACCCATCGCAGGAAACGATCCGCCGGAGGCTGCGGCGAAGACCGATCGCGCATGTGTCATCCTCTTCACCATGCGGCGAAAATCGCGTCGCACGTCATTTCCATTAACTGGTCAGTGACTCATCGCCCTTCAACTGATGCGGTACCACCGCCGGCGAGGGTGTGACAGCACACCGATTCTGGCGGCTGCCAAAGATAAACATCGGCCCGACATTGTCAGGCTTGGTGACAAACCGAACGAGAAGGCGTCCAAAAGCGGCCATATTCTGCGCTAATTGCACCGCGCAAGCGCATCGTATGAGGGAGACAGGATTCAGGCTGGAATGAACATTTCATTGTGGTCTGAAATAGCCTCGAAGCCGCCTCAGAGATGCTTCCATTCATACCGATGAACGTCCCCGCAGCGAATGTTCAGGTTTGAGGCCGTAAAGGTCTTGAGCCGGTCATCCGGTATCGCGGGGAACCACCCTCACGATTGAAGGAATACGAAAATGGAAACCCAAGCCCTGGAACGTCCTGCCGATCTGACGATCTGGCGTACGGCTCCGGTTCCGGCTCCCCTCGCCCAGCCGGCCCGCTACCGCACCCTGCGCGAAGCGATCGAAGCCGCCGCCGGTGCCCTGTCCGACCCGGCCAAGCAGCCGTGGATCATCACCGAGGATGGCGAGGTTCTCTCGCCGAACTGGATCCGCACCTACTTGAACTGACGTTCGTTCGTCGGCGCCGGATTGGCGCCGCACTCTGCGCGAGCCGGCTGTCGAAACGGCCGCGGCCGGCTCACGAGTGTCACGAGGACGTACGAGACGATCATCAGCAGGAACCAGGACCCGAACTTTTGCCAGGATACAGGCGACCAGCCGGTCACCTGCTTCGGATAGAGCCAGACCCAGGTGTAGGTGCCGATATTCTCTGCAATCCAGATGAACACTGCCACGAGGCCGAAGCCTAGAAGCAGCGGCATCCGGCGGTGGACCTGCCAGACCTTGAAATACACCCACGTCCGGCCAAAAAGCAGCACTGTGGCCACGAATAGCGCGATCCGCATGTCCGAGATCACATGGTGGCTGAAGAAGTTCAGATAGATCCCCCCGGCCAGCGGTAGCGTCAGGGACAGACGCGGATGATGGGCGAAGCGGAAGTCGAACAGGCGCCAGACCCGCGCGATGTAGGACCCGACACTGGCATACATGAAGCCGGTGAAGAGCGGGACACCGGCGATCCGCAGGACGCTTGCGTCGGGATAGATCCACGATCCGACGCTGGTCTTGAACACCTCCATCACCGTGCCGACGACGTGATAGAGGGCGATGATCTTCGCCTCTTCCCAGGTCTCCATCTTCAATACGAGCAGGCTAGCCTGGATGGCGATGGCCGCGAGGGTCAGCGCGTCGTAGCGGCTCAGGGCGGCATCGGGCGGATAGAACAGATAGCTCCCGATCACGGCGGCGCAGAGCAGGCCACCAAACAGGCAGGCCCAGCCCTGCTTGATGCCAAACCTTAAAAATTCGTAGGCTCCGGCGACCCAAGGCCCTTTCGCCTGTGCCCAGGTCCCAACGCGTACATCCAGAGCAATGAAGCGTGCGAGAAACGGCCAGAATCTGGCTGCGCTCTCTGCCCCCGTCCCGTGCTTCATGTCTGTCCCTGTTCCCGGCAGCAACGGCATAGGACAAAAAAAGGCCGCTCCGAAGAGCGGCCCGAAGTCTAGGGAGGAAACGCCCAAGAAGGGCTGCCGAACCGCGACGCCATCGCAGTCCCGCAATGCACAATCTAAAGTGCGCCGCACAAATAGCAAGGAGATTGTACGGCGTTCAACGCAGATTTTCGTCCGCGCGCTACGGCCGCACAGGCGCTCGCCGAGCCCCTCCTGCCGGGCGTTCAGTGCTCGCTGAGAAGCTGCGCGATCTCGACCTTCAAAGCATCGGCGAGGTCGCGCCGCTCCAGTGCGTAGGCGATGTTCGCCGTCAGGAAACCGAGCTTCGAACCGGTGTCGTACGTCCTTCCCTGATAGTGCATGCCGAAGAAGGCCTGATCCTGCGCCAGCTTGATCATCGCGTCGGTCAGCTGGATCTCGCCGCCCGCGCCCTTCTCGCCATGGGAGAGGATATCGAAGATCTCGGGCTGAAGGATGTAGCGTCCGGAGATGATGAAGTTCGAAGGGGCCGTGCCTGCCTTCGGCTTCTCCACCATCCCGTTGATCTCGAACGTCTGACCGAAGGTCTGGCCGACTCCCACGATGCCGTACTGATGCGTCTCCTCCGGCTTCACCTCCTCGACGGCGATGACATTGCCGCCGTGACGCTCGTAGGCGGAGAGCATCTGCTGCATGCAGCCTCGGCTCAGCATGTCGGGCAGCAGAACGGCGAAGGGCTCGTCACCCACGATCTCACGGGCGCACCAGACGGCATGGCCCAGGCCGAGGGGGGCCTGCTGGCGCGTGAAGCTGGTCTGGCCGGCGGCCGGCAGGTCGCGCTTCAGAGACTCGTAGGCCTCCGTCTTGCCGCGCTCCTGCAGCATCCGGTCGAGTTCGAAGGCCACATCGAAATGGTCCTCGATCACCGCCTTGCCGCGCCCCGTCACGAAGATGAAGTGCTCGATCCCCGCTTCGCGGGCCTCGTCGACGACGTGCTGGACCACCGGGCGATCGACGACGGTGAGCATCTCCTTCGGGACGGCCTTGGTGGCCGGGAGGAAGCGGGTGCCCAAGCCGGCAACAGGCAGGACGGCTTTGCGAATCGGTTTCATCAAGCGGGACCCGATAACAAGGGAGGATGAGGAAAACCTCGAAGGGTTTGACGATGGCGCAACACAACCTCTGTTAACGGAGGTCATCGGGCAACCGGCGTAATGGACATAACCGACAAGCTCGATTTCGGATATATCGTCGGTGAAATGATTGGGGAGAGGATGTGATGGCGGTTCTGGTGACAGGCGGAGCGGGATATATCGGCAGTCACATGGTGCTGGCTCTTCTCGATGCCGGCCACGACGAGGTTGTGGTTCTCGACGACCTGTCGACTGGTTTCGATTGGTCACTTCCGCCTGAAGTAAAGCTTGTCGTCGGCGACATTGCCGATCAATCGCTTGTCACCGAGGTCATCCTTCAGCATCGCATCGATGCCATCGCTCACTTCGCTGCGCGGATCGTAGTGCCGGATTCGGTCGCCGATCCGCTCCACTATTATCTGGCGAACACGGTGAAGACCCGGGCGCTGATCGAGACGGCTGTCCGTTGCGGCGTCAAGCACGTGATCTTCTCGTCGACAGCCGCCGTCTATGGCGAACCGGAGACCGTCCCGGTGCCGGAGAGCCTGATACCGGCACCGATCAATCCCTATGGTCGCTCCAAGCTGATGAGCGAGTGGATGATTGCCGATGCGGCCAAGGCGCATGGGTTTTCCTACGTCATCCTCCGCTACTTCAACGTCGCGGGCGCCGACCCGCGCGGCCGGACCGGGCAATCGACTCCGAACGCGACGCACCTGATCAAGGTGGCCACCCAGGCCGCCCTCGGGCAACGCCCGCATCTCGATGTCTACGGGACCGACTATCCAACGCGCGACGGCTCCTGCCTGCGCGACTACATCCAGGTCTCCGACCTCGCCGAGGCGCATCGGGTCGCCCTGGATCACCTCCGGTCCGGCGGCGAGAGCCTGACCCTGAATTGCGGCTATGGCCAGGGCTACTCGGTCCTCGAGGTGATCGAGGTGGTCAAACGCGTTTCCGGGCGGGACTTCGAGGTCCGCCTGTCGCCGCGCCGGCCCGGCGATCCGGCGCAGATCGTGGCGGAAGCCGAGCGCATCCGGGCTCTCGGATGGACGCCGCGATACGACGATCTCGACGAGATCGTCGGTCAGGCTTTCGCTTGGGAAGAAGCCCTCACCCGCCGCAATCGCACGTGAAGCGCTGGTCAGCCCTCGTCCTTGCAAGCCTGATCGGCGCAGGTCCGGTGCTCGCCGCGGGAGCAGGCGTGTCTCCGCCCGTCGCCGCTCGCGAGATCACCGGTAGATTCGGCAGCTTCATCGCCGCATTGCGGCCGGACGCGGAGGCACGGGGCATTTCCGCCGCGACCTTCACGGCAGCGTTTGCCGGGATCTCGGGGCCGGACCCGGACGTCGTCGCTCGGACGCGTCGGCAGGGTGAGTTCAGCCGTCCGGTCTGGGACTATCTCGTCGGTGCCGTGTCGGCCAGTCGGATTGCGCGTGGTCAGGCGCAGGCCGCCAAGCTGGCGCGCGTGCTCGCGGAAATCGAGACCCGTTACGGCGTACCGCGCGCCATCGTTCTGGCATTCTGGGGGGTGGAGTCGGATTTCGGCGCCACTGCCGGCACGATGTCGACCATCCGTGCCTTGTCGACCTTGGCGGAGGTCAAATTCCGCGGCAGCCTGTTTCGCGATGAATTGCTTGCCGCCCTGACGATCCTTGAGCGTGGCGACATCACCCCGGATCGCATGAAGGGATCCTGGGCCGGTGCAATGGGCCAGGTGCAGTTCCTGCCGACGAGCTTCCTCGCACACGCGGTCGATTTCGACGGTGACGGCCGCCGCGACATCTGGACATCGGAAAGCGACTCGCTCGCCTCGATCGCGGCCTATCTGAAGACGCTGGGCTGGAATCCATCGCTCTCCTGGGGTTACGAGGTCATTCTGCCCACCGACTTCGATCTCGCGCGCTATCGCGGCGACCTCTCGGATTTCGGCCGGCGGGGCATACGGCGCACGGACGGAAAGCCTCTCCCGAGCGGCGGCCCGGCGAGCCTGTTCCTCCCCGGGGGGCTTTCCGGACCGGCTTTCCTGATCACCGACAACTTCGAGGTCATTCGCGCCTACAACACTTCGGATTCCTACGCTCTGGCGGTGGGACACTTCGCCGATCGGCTGTCGGGCGGGCCGGCCTTGGCGCGGGCGTGGCCGACGAAGGAGGCGCGCCTCGACAAAGCGGGGCTGCAGGCCCTGCAGGCGGCCCTGGCCAGGCGCGGCCTCTATGCGGGCGAAGCTGACGGGCGCGCCGGACCGAAATTGCGCGAGGCGGTGCGGCAGGCTCAGATCGCCGAAGGTCTGCCGGCCGATGGCTATGCGACGCCGAAGCTCCTCGCTCATCTCGCGGGCCGGCCTTAGACCTCGCCGGCATCCTCCGCTAAGGTAGCGGGACCGATCGCTCCGCCGATCAGCATTTCGAGGCGCCCCATGACCTTGCCGGCTTCCCGCACGGCCTGGTGTTTCCTCTCGGGATTGTCCCTGTTTCTCGCCGGACTTGTGCCGGCGCAGGCCCAGTGGGGTGATTCCTATGATGCGCCGCGTGGTGGCGACTACGAGCCGCCGCGCCGGCGGCCGCGCGACTATTATCGCGACGACAGCGGCTACGGGGCGCGCCAGGCCACGCGCCGCTACGCACCGCCGCCGCAGGAAGCACCGCGGCAGTTCTACTGGCCTTGGGAGGATCGCCCGGCGCCGGCCCAGGCCGCGCCCCCGGTGCCGAGCGCCCGACCGGCTCCAACCCGCGGGCGCAGCTATGCGGACGATCCGCGCGGCGGCCGCGACGATGGACGGGCGGTTCGACGTCGACCGCGCCCAGCCCCCGTCGTCGCACAGCCGAAGCCGGTCGTGCCGAAGGTCGAGCCGACGACCCGGATCGCCGTTTTCGGTGACACGCTGGCGAGCCACCTCGGCAGCGGGCTCTCGAACGTGTTCGAGGACAATACGGAGATCGGCGTGGTCGACCGCTCGAAGCCCGATAGCGGCTTGGTGCGCAAGGATGTGGTGGATTGGCCGAAGGCGGCAGAGGACTTCGTCAAGGCCAATCCCAAGACCAACTATGCCGTGGTGATGCTGGGATCTAACGACCGCCAGCCGATCCGCGAGGGCGATCAGACCCTCGATCCCCTGAACGACCGGTGGCGGACCGTTTATTCCGAACGCGTCGATGCCCTGATCAAGGTCTTCACCGACGCAAGGATTCCGCTGATCTGGGTCGGGGCGCCCCCCATGCGCAGCGAGGCACTGACGAAGGACATCGCCGAGATCAACGATATCTACCGTGAGCGCATCGCCAAGGCGGGTCAGACCTATGTCGATATCTGGCCGGGCTTCGTCGATGATCGCAACCGTTACACGGCCACCGGTCCCGACCTCGAGGGCCAGGAGGCAAAGCTGCGTACCGCCGACGGCGTGCATTTCACCAAAGCCGGCGCGCGCAAGATGGCGCATTTCGCCGACGTTGAGCTCAAGCGCATGATGGGCGCGGGCGCAGCCACGCCGCCGCCCGCCCTCGCCGCCCCCGTGGCGACCGCGCCTCAGACACCCCTGGAAGGAGAGGCGGTCAAGCTCGACGATGCCGGAGCCATCGACCGTCAGATCACCGCGATGCTGCCGAGCCTGCCCGAACCGCCGGGGATTCCCGCTCTGCCCGTGAAGCCCCTTGCGGGGCCGGTGGTGCCCCTCGGACGCGCCGAGGTGACGCCGGGCGGAACCCTGATCAGCGGCCGCCCACGCGACGGGGACCCGTCTGGAACAGTGGAGCGCAGCCTGGTGCGCGGAGCGGCGCCCCTGGCGCAACCGGGACGGGCCGACGATTTCAAGTGGCCGCCGGGCTGAGGGCGGGATCTAGCCGACGCCGACGGGGTGCTTGGTCACCACGGGGCTGCGCATGGTGACGAGTTCCTCGCCGAGGGTCGGATGCACCGCGACGGTGCGGTCGAAATCTGCCTTGGTGGCGCCCATGGTGACGGCGATGCCCACGGCCTGGATGATCTCGCCGGCATCGTGGCCGAGGACGTGGACGCCGACGACCCGGTCGCTGGCACAATCGACCACCACCTTCATCAGCACGCGCTCGTCGCGGCCGGACAGGGTCGCCTTCATCGGGCGAAAACGCGAACGGTATACATCGACAGTGCCGTAGAGGTCGCGCGCCACATCCTCGTTATGGCCGACGACGCCGATCTCCGGAGTCGAGAACACGGCGGTGGGGATGAGGCCGTGGTCGACACACCACGGCGTGTTGCCGAACACCGTATCGGCGAAAGCGTGGCCTTCGCGGATGGCGATGGGTGTCAGCGCCGCACGGTCGGTGACGTCGCCGACGGCATAGATCGAGGGAATGGAGGTCTGCGAGAAGGCGTCGACCGGGATCGCACCGCGCGCATCGGGCTGGATCCCGACCGCCTCGAGACCGAGGCCGGCGGTGTTCGGGCGCCGTCCCGTGGCGGTCAGGACCTGATCGACCTCCAGGGTCGTGCCGTCGTCGAGGGTGGCCCGGATGCCGGTCTCGGTTCGATCGAGTCGCTCCACGGTCCGGTTCAGGCGCAGGTCCATGCGCCGGGCATAGGCCTCGCCGAGCGCGTCGCGGACCTCTTCGTCGAAGCCCCGCAGGAGCTTGTCGCCGCGGTGCAGCAGGGTGGTGCGTGCACCGAGGTGGGCGAAGACACCGGCGAACTCGACCGCAATGTAGCCGCCGCCCACCACCAGGATGCGCGCGGGCAGGGTCTCCAACTCGAACACTTCATTGGAGGTGATGGCGAGTTCGGCGCCCGGAATCAGCGGCTCCTTGACCGGATGGGCGCCGACCGCGACGAGGATGAAACGGGCGGTGACGCGCCGGCCCGAGCCGACCAGCCGCACGGTGTGGGCGTCCTCGATCACCGCCCGTTCGGGGATAATGGTGACGCCGGCCCGGCTGAGATTGGCGTCGTAGATGCTCTCCAACCGCGCCACCTCCGCGTCGCGGCGTGCTTTCAGCACCGACCAATCGAAGCGCGGCTCGGACACCGACCAGCCGAAGCCGGCGGCATCCTCGAACTCGTCGGCGAAACGCCCGGCATAGACCATGAGCTTCTTCGGCACGCAGCCGCGGATCACGCAGGTGCCGCCGACCCGGTATTCCTCGGCGAGCTGAACCCGGGCGCCGTATCCGGCCGCGATCCGTGCCGCCCGGACGCCGCCGGAGCCTCCGCCGATGACGAACAGGTCGACATCGAAGGTGCGGGCCAGATCGTCAGCCATGGAAGTCATCCTGCGGGTGGGAGCACCGAGGGCTCTCCATCGCCCGAACCGCGCGGTACATCAACCGGCGCGTCTTGCCGTTCCCACCGCCGAACGAAAAAGGCCGCCTCCCCTCGCGGAAAAGCGGCCTTCCGAACCCCAGCGCGGCGCGAGGCGCCGGCGGGCTTACTTGATCTTGGTTTCCTTGAAGTCGACGTGCTTGCGCACGACGGGGTCGTACTTCTTCATCGACAGCTTCTCGGTCTGCGTGCGGGAGTTCTTCTTGGTGACGTAGAAGTAACCCGTGTCGGCGGTCGAGATCAGCTTGACTTTAACGGTGACGGCCTTGGCCATGGACGCGGCGCTCCTGTGATCGCGGCATTCCGCATCAGCGAAACGCAAAAGGGCCGGCGGTGGCCGGCTGAATACCGGCGGGTGATTGCCTCATCGGCCGGGATTCGTCAAGGCGCCTCGTGCGTCGGATGCTGGACGATGCGCAGGGCGACGACCACCGCGTAGCCGAGGAACAGCAGACAGAGGCTGTAGGCGAAGCCCTGGGGCGGGATCAGGTCCATGCCTCCGCCGATGAGCGGCGGACCGAGCATCAGGCCGACATTGTACAGGACGACGAAGGCGGCGTTGGCGCCTGCCAGTTCGGGCCCCTGCACGGTGGCGCCGAGATGGGCGAGGCCCACCGTATAGAGCGTTCCGGCGATGCCGCCCCACAGGAACAGCAGCACGAGGAGGCCCGGAAACCAGGTCGACGCGAGGGGAATCAGCATCGACCCGAGGGCTCCGCCGAGCCCGGCCATGAGGAGGACGAGGCGGCGGTCGACCCGGTCGGCAAGCCAGCCGAAGGGGATCTGGAACAGCACGTTGCCCAGGGCGAGCGCGCTGACCAGTCCGGCCGCGGTCTCGGCCTCGTAGCCGAGGCGCAGGCCGTAGAGCGGCAGGATCGCGAATCCACCGGTCTCAACCGCTCCGTAGACGAGGGCCGCGACGGTGGCGGCGGGGGCGAGGCGCAGATAGGCGAGGAACGGTCGCGATGCTCCGTGCCCGATCACCGGCGACAGCCCCCGCGCCAGCAGGAGCGGGACCAGGGCGACGAGGAACAGCAAGGCGCCCCCGAAGTAAGGCGCGTATCCTTGTGTGCCGAGGAGTGTCAGCAGGATCGGCCCGACCGCGAAGCCGAGGGCCAGAACCGTGGCGTAGATGCCCATCACCAGCCCACGCCGCTCCGGCGGCGCCGCCGCATTGATCCAGAACTCGGAGAGCACGAACAGGGCGCCGAGACTCATCGAGAACACGAAGCGCAACACAAACCACCAGCCGATGCCCTGGAGCAGCTTGAAGGCGACGAGGCAGAGCGCGCCGAGCACGATGGCGCCGACGAGGAGGCGCAGAACTCCGAGCCGGGCCGCCAGGCGCGGCACGAACGGCACGGTGACGATGGCGGCGAGCCCCGCCACGGCGGTGTTGATCCCGATCAGGGTGCCGGAGGCGCCCATGCGCTCCATCTCGAGGGAGAGCAGCGGAATCGTCAGGCTGAGCCCGATGCCCACCACCGCCACGCAGGTGATGGCGGCGGCAATCGAGGCGAAGCGCGAGCCATCGGGGAAATCGGCGGGACGTGGGGCCGGCATGAAGGGGTCCGTTGCGGGTCGCGCGCGACACCGGGACCGCCTTGTCTACGCCGGGGCTTGCCGACGCAACCGGCGCCCTGGCTGGCTGCGGATGGCTGAAGCCTGGGCCGGGCTGTTCACGCCGATCCTTGTCCTGTCTGTTCGTCGATGCCTCGCGTCTTCCGTGCGAACTCAACGATGAAGAGGCCCGGACGGGGGGGCATCGAACGATGCCCGGCTTGAGGGCGTAAGCGGTCCAACGCGCACCGTACCGGCAAGTGCGCCATCGTCAGAAGCGCGTTCCTTCCGTCGCGACGGTGACGGATGTTCCGGCACGGTCAAGCTGCAGGCGGCGTCGCTCGCCCGGACGCGCCGACAGTTTCGCCCGCACGGCATCGGGTGCGAGGCCATCGAGCGGATACCCGTCGACCTGCAGCAATCGGTCTCCCACTTCGACGCCGGATACGAGGGGATACCCGTTCCTCGTCGCGACGGCCGCGATGGCGTAGCCTGCATCGCGTCGCACCAGCGTCAGGCCAACACCGTCGAGATCGCCCGGATCGTCGCCGCCCAGCCGCTCCCAGAAGCTTGTGCCGGCTGCGTAGTCGAGCGTCAGCCGCACGGTGTCGAGAACGTTGTTGCCCAGCCAGCCGGTCACCGGCTCGCCCGCATCCACTTGCCAAGTGTCCCAGAAGATTTCGCCGAGGGCAGCGTCGCCGATGGCGCCACCGAGCGGGCCCGTGCCCAAAGCCCCGACATCCCGGAACATCAATCCCCCGACGTCGATGCCCGGCAGGCGAATGATTGTGCCAGCGCGTTCGAGAGCCAGATCCGCCATCGCCAGGTTGGCGCGCCCGACCGCGCCGTCGGCACGGCGCCACTCCGGATGCTGAAGAAGCCACCCGGCAACGGTCCGTCCACGCAGCCATGTATAGGGCGCGCCGACATCGAGAACGAGCGGAATGCGTTGGTCGCCGACCTGCGCATCCACCACGGTGATCCCCGTCGTTGGATTGGTCCGGACCGGAACCGGTACGCCGCGGCTCCGCGATGCACCGGATCGCGCCAGCGTCAGGGATGCGGTCTTTGGATCGATGGTGACGGCAAAGTGCTGAAGCACTCCAGCCGGCAGAACGGCCTCGACGGTGCGAGGTGCGAACAGGAGTCCGAAGAGATCCTGTCCGTCGACGCTGCCCGGGCCATCTTTCACCGACCCTGCCTCGACCGTGACGCTGACGCCACCGATGTCCATCAGAAGATCGTGGCCCTCGGCGAGGCCCAACGCGCGATAGAGATCCTGAGACAGGATCGGAGCGGCCGCACCCATGTTGAGCCAAGCGAGCAAGCGCCGTTCGCTCCCATCCGGTCTCCGAAAGGCGACCGGTACGAGCCAGCGTCCGGACGCCCGCTCCATCGGCAGCGTGACCGAGGTCCCGCCGTCCGGCCAGACCACCGCAACCCGACTGACCTGCGACGGCGGCGGGAGACAGGCAGTCAGCAGCCCGGCGGCGAGACCGATCACGAGCGCGCGCCGAACACCTGAGAATTTGTACATGGGCACAGGTCTCCGCTCCTGCACCGTGAAGGCAGGTCGGTTCGAGATCGAGGATCGGATCGTCAGCCGGCGCGGCTCTGGGCGTTTTCGCCGTCGTTCACGTATTCGAGCAGATCGCCCGGCTGACAGTCGAGTTCACGGCAGATCGCTTCCAGGGTCGCGAAGCGCACACCCTGAACCTTGCCCGATTTCAGAAGCGACAGGTTCGCCTCCGTGATTCCGACGGCGCGGGCGAGATCCTTCGACTTCCGCTTGCGTCGCGCGAGCATCACGTCGAGGCGCATCACGATCGGCATCAGACGAACCCGTCCCGGTCGTCCTGGATCGCCTGACCGGCCCGTATAAGTTCGGCCAGAACGATCAGAAGGACGGCGAGCAGAAGAGCGTGCATCGAGGAGGTGCGGAACCACGCGAGATCGACTCCACCCCCGGCGAGCCGGATCAGAGCCTGTCCGCCGATCGGAGCGACGGCATAAGCCAGGAGGCAGATCGCCATGCGACGCAGGCGTAGAACCTGTCCGGCCGCAAAGACCGTCCCGACCGCCAACTGGCGCAGCAGCGCGTGGAGATCGAAGAGCACGGCCGCGACGGGCATCTGGGTCAAAGTGAAATTCGCTCCGTAGGCCCACCGGGTCGGCCAAGGAAGACCCTCGAACGGCACAACGCCCACAACGTCCGCGGGACGGGCGCCGATGAAGGCCGCACCCGGAGCAAGCCAGAGCCACGAGCCTTTGAAAACCAGGCCGAGCGTGAGCACGGCCACGGTGAAGACCAGGGTCGCCGCCAGGACCATGGCGACCAGCCGTGCGGCAAAACGGGCGCAGCGCCGAAGCGTGAGATGCTCCTCAGTCTGAAGCTGCGGCACCTGATTCCGCTTCGGCATGACCGATACGTTCGACATCCCCGCTCCTTCACAGATGGGATATCACGGAAAATAATTTCTGCAAAACAATAATCTTTTGCTGGGGGTTTCGTCTTTGGCAGGTCGAGCGATGCCAGGACGCGTGCGTGCGTCGGACAGGTCTGCGCGCCAGCCACAGGATCGGCAGAGTGTCGGACCAGACGTTTTCGGAAAGAGTCCCGGCTTCACAGCGTATAACGGGATGCGCCGCTTGCCTGCTCAGCGGATCTCCAGCCAGCGACGAAAGTCGCCGAGCCTGTGTGTTCAAGGTGGTGTTCGGAGAAACGTCATGGTGCGGAGGCTGGCGGACCCATTCCCACCCCTGACCTCTCGCCACCAGGAGGCAACGGACGCAGCCTGATCCCTCTTGTCAGCGCGCGGCCGATTTCAGCGGCTTGCTGTCGGTGGAGGGCGGCTGGCGCTCGATCGTCTGGCCGTCGCGGAGGTCGGCGGGGGGGCTGAGGACGAGCTCTTCGCCGCCCTCCAGGCCCTGGTCGACCTCGATCGTGGTGCCGAGATCGCGCCGGATTCGGACCGTACGCCACTGCGCCGTGCCATCCTCGCGGGCCAGGGCGACCTGTGTGCCGCGCTGATTGAAGACGAGGCTTTCGGCCGGGATCACCACGTTCGCTTCGGTGCGAGGCACCTTCAAGGTGACGTAGACGTAGAGGCCGGCGCGCAGGGCACCGTCCTGGTTCGGCACGTCGACCTGCGTCGTCAGGGTGCGCGACGCGGTCAGCAGCGCCACCGAGCTGCGCTCCACCTTGCCGGAAAATATCCGGTTCGGGATCTGCGGCACCTTGATCGCCGCCTCGACTCCCGGCGTCACCCCGACCGCGAGGTTCTGGGGCACGTTGACCGAGACGCGCAGGATGTCATCGCGATCGACGGACAGGAGGGCCGTTCCGGTTCCATCGGCCTGGACGAGGTCCCCGACATCGACGCCGCGCTGGATGACCACGCCGTCGAAGGGCGCGATGATGTCTTTGAATCCGGTCAGCGCCCTAAGGCGCTCGACCGTCGCGGCCTGCGCCTTGATGTTGGCCTGGGCCACCTTCACGCCCGCTTCGGCCGAGGCGAGGGTCGCGGCCTGGCTGAGGACGCTGGCCTGCGAATTGTCGGCGTTCTGCTTCGAGGCCCAGCCCTGCCCCGCCAGGGTCGAGGTGCGGGTGTTGGTGACGTTGGCGAGGTTCACGTTGGCCTTGGCCTGATCGACCATGGATCGCGCCTGCAGCAGGGCGGCTTCGAGCTGGCCCGTCTGCGCCTCGGCCTGGGCCAGTTGCTGATCGAGGTCGGGCGCCGCGATCCGCATCAGGATGTCGCCCTGGCGCACGCGGCTGCCGATATCGACCCGGCGCTCGGCGATGTAGCCGGTGGCGCGGGCATACAGCGCGGCCTTGGCGAAGGCGTCGGTCTGGCCCGGCAGGGTGATCTCGATCGGCTTGTCGGCGCGCTCGGCTGTGGCCGTGCGTAGCTTCGGCACGAAGCTGTTGACCTTGCGCTGCGTCTCGGCCGCCGCCGCGCGGCGCTCCATCTGGCCGTAGCCGCCCCAGGCGAGCAGCCCGATGACGCCGAGCGCCACGAGCACGAAGGGCACCTTCCCGGGAGGCGGTGGGATTTCGAACGGACCGTGCTCCGGATGCTTCACGACTGTCCCATCCCCGAACCGGACATCACCCTGCCATCCCGTATCTCGACCTGCCACCGGCTCACGCGTAGTCCTCCAGCGGCTTGACCTCGCCCCGACGGAGGCAGGCGTAAAGGAACGGCACGAACAGCAGGGTCGCGGGCGTACCGACCGCGATGCCGCCCATCACGGCACGGGCCAGGGCGGCGTTCTGCTCGCCGCCCTCCCCCGTGCCGAGCGCCATCGGGATCAGCCCGAGGAACATCGCGCTCGCGGTCATCAGCACCGGTCGCAGGCGGGTCTCGCCAGCGAGCAGCGCCGCCTCGACCGCTCCGCAGCCGGTCGCCTCGCGATGCTCCTTGGCAAAGGTCACCAGCAGGATCGAGTTTGCGGAGGCGATGCCCACCGACATGATCGCGCCGAAGAGCGAGGGAATCGAGAACGTGGTCCCGGTGATGAACAGGCTCGCGACGATGCCGCAGAAGGCCAGCGGCAGGGCCGCCAGCACCACGAACGGGTCGCCCCAGCTCTGGAAGTTCACCGCCATCAGCAGGTAGACCGCCACCAGGGCGATCGCGAGTCCGACCTGAAGCCGGAAGAAGGCCGATTCCATGTTCTCGATCTGGCCCCGGACGGTGATCTTGTCGGGGGCCGGCAGGGTTTTCTGCTCCTCGGCGACGATGCGGCGGATCTCCTTGGCGACCGAACCGAGGTCGCTGTCCTGTACGGCAGCGTAGATGTTGAAGGTCGGCTGCGTGTTGACGTGGTTGATCACCGTTTGCGAACCCTCCCGCCGCATGGTCGAGACGCTGGACAGGAGCGTCAGGACGCCCGGCGCATCCGCGTTGCCGTTGACCAGAAGCGGCGTGTTCTGCAGGTCGGTGAGGGACGCGTTGCGGTATTCCGGCGTCTGCACCCAGAGCTGATAGGGGATGCCGGTCTTCGGATCGGTCCAGAAGTTCGGCGTCACTTGGAAGGAGCCCGAGAGCGAGACGTTCAGCCCTTGCGCGATCTGCTGTTGCGTCAGCCCGAGTTCCGAGGCGAGGCGCCGGTCGACATCGACGAAGAACTGCGGCGTGCCGACGATCTGGTGCAGGTGGACGTCGACGGCGCCGCGCGTGGCCTTGAGGCGTCGGACGATGGTCTGCGCCACCTCCAGATCCTTGGCGGTGTTGCGGCCAGAAACCTGGATGTCGATCTGCGCCAGGGTGCCGAAGTTGAGAATCTGGGTGATGATGTCCGAGGGCTGGAAGTAAAAAACCACATCGGGAAAGCGCTCGCGCAGAACCTCGCGCAGGCGCTTGGTATAATCGGCCACAGATCCATGGCCTTCCTTCAGGTTGATCAGCATCTGCCCGTCGTTGTAGGCGACGAACGAACCATCCGAGAAGGCGAAGTTGTAGTTGTTCGCCGGCAGGCCGATATTGTCGAGGATCTGGTCGATCTCGCCTTCGGGAATGACTTCGCGGACCACGGTCTCGACCTGGGCGAAAACCTGCTCGGCCGTCTCGATCCGCATGCCGGGGCGGGTGCGCAGGTGCAGGGTCATCTGGCTCGAAGCGACCTGCGGGAAGTAGTCTTGGCCCACGAAGACGAAGAGCCCCGCCGTGGTGGCGAAGACGATTGCGACCACGGCCAGCGTCGCGATCCGGCGGGCGATGACGACGTGGAGCAGGCCGAGATAGCCGTGATGGAAGCGCGCGAACCGCGCTTCGAAGCCGTGCCGGAACCAGCCGGCGAGGCGGAACACCGGGCCCACGATCCCGCCAAGCGCCCGGGCGATACGGCCCTGCTGCGGCGCGGCGCGCTCCCCGTGCTTGGCGTCGTATTCCCGCGCCACCAGCACGTCGATCAGCACCGGCACCAGGGTGCGGGACAGGACGTACGAGGTCAGCATCGCGAACACGACCGCGAGCGCCTGTGGGGTGAACAGGTATTTCGGGGTGTCGGTCAGGGCGAAGACCGACACGAAGGCGGCGCAGATCGACAGGGTCGAGATCAGCGCCGGCTTGGCGATGCCGGCGGCGCCCTCCACCACCGACTTGCGGAAGGGCTCGCCCTCCTCGAACAGCCGATAGGTGTTCTCGATCGCCACCGTGGCGTCGTCGACCAGGATGCCGACCGCCAGGGCCAGCCCGCCCAACGTCATCACGTTGATGGTCTCGCCGAGCGCCGTCAGGATCGCCAGCGAGGTCAGGATCGAGAGCGGGATCGAGACCAGCACCACGATGGTGGAGCGCCATGAGCCGAGGAACAGCAGAATGGTGAGGCCCGTCAGGGCCGCCGCGATGATCGCCTCGTGGATCACGCCCTCGATCGCCGCCGAGACGAAGACCGACTGGTCGAACAGCGGCTTGAGGCTCATGCCCTCGGGGGCGGCGGCCTGAATGTCCGGCAGGGCCTTCTTGACGTTGTTGACCACGTCGAGGGTCGAGGCGGTGCCGTTCTTGAAGATCCGCATCAGCACCGAATGCAGACCATCAGCCCGCACGATATTGACCTGCGGCGGACCGCCGTCGCGGACATGGGCGACGTCGCGCACCAGGATCGGCTGCCCCCCCACGACCTTGATGGGGATCTGATTCAGGGCGTCGATCGCCTCCGGCGAGGCGTTGAGCTGCACCGGGTATTGCTGCTCGCCGATCTTGGCGAGGCCGGACGGGATGGTGAGGTTCTGCGCCGTCACCGCGTTGGTGACGTCGAGGGCGGTGAGCCCGAGGGCCTGGAGCGCGTGCAGGTCGAGGTCGACCATGATCTGGCGCGGGGTGCCGCCGAAGGGCGACGGCAGGGTCGAACCGGGGACCTGGGTCAGGCGCTGGCGGATGCGGTACTGGGCGTAGTCGAAGACCTTGGTCAGGCTCTCCCGGTCGGAGGAGAGAGCGAGCTGGATCACCGGCACGGAGGAGGCCGAGAAGCGCAGGACGATGGGCGGCTGCACGCCCGGCGGCATCGTCGCGCGGATCGAGTTCATGGCCGAGACGACCTGCGCGATGGCCAGATCGATGCTCACGGCGCCGTCGAAGTAGATCTTCTGGATCGCCGTGCCCTGGAGGGTGGTCGATTCCATCCGGGCGATGTTGTTGACGTTGTTGGAGAGTGAAAACTCCGCGTAGGTGGTGATGCGACGCTCCATCTCGGAGGTCGACAGGCCGTTATAGGTCCACACCACCACCACCACCGGAATGTCGACGGTGGGAAGCACGTCCTTGGGCGCCACCACGACCGCCGCCGCGCCGCCGAGCATCATCAGCACGGCCAGCACGTAGATCGTGATGCGGAACTTCAGAGCATACTGGACGAGGCCCATCGGGTTTCCAGGTGGTCGCGTTCAGGCTGGTGTACCACGCTCGTCGCATGCCACGGGGCCATGTGTAGCCGTGACGCCGCGACGCAATTGTGGTTCCAGGCCGGGATTTTTGTTTCCGGGTGTAAATCCGCGGATCAACACTGTACGAAAGCGTGCGGAACCGACGCCGGACCTATCGGGGTGCTGCCGTCGCGACGTTGCGGCAGATACCCTTCAGCATGATCCAGTCCGCGTCGGTCAGGATGTGGCGTCCCGCTGTGTCATTGCCGGCTAGGGCGCGGATGTGATGCGCGCGCTCCCGGGTGAAGGGATGGCTGCGCAGAAGGCTCGCGACCCCGTCCGGTTCTTCATCCCGGGCGACGCGCTCGAGGATGGTGGCGAGTGCGCCGGCATCGCCGCCGGAGCGCCGTAGGGTTTCGACCGCGTAGGCATCCGCCGCGGTCTCGGCATCCCGTGAATAGCCGGCCGAGAGGGCCATCTGCCCGGTGGCGACGATGAGCGTCGAGCCCGCGAGATCGCCGAGGACGAGGCTGAGGAGGAACGAACTGCCACTGGCCGCCAGCAGGGCGCGCATCGGATCACGGGCGGCGATGTGGCCGAACTCATGCGCGAGAATGCCGGCGAACTCGTCCGCGGTCTCGGATCGGTCGATCAGGCTGGACAGGATGATGACGCGGCCGCCCGGCAGGGTCAGGGCGTTGGCGACGGCGTGGCGGTGCACGGCGATCCGGGGCTCGCCCGGCAGGCCTCGCTGCCCCACCATGCCGCGCTGCCCCACCATGCCTCGCTCCCCCGCCATCCGTGCCACGAGCCGGTCGAGAACGGCGCGGGCCGGACCGTCGTCGCAGACGGGCGGATGCCCAAGCATCCGGTCGACCTGATCCGCGACGGCGCTGCCGAGCCGCGATTCGACCGATATCGGGATCACGGGGGCGAGCCGCGCGGCGATGGCAGGCACTCCGTAGATCGCCAGCAGGATCACCGAGAGCCCGGCGGCGATCGACCAGACGACGAGCCGCAGATTGCCGCCGGACCCCTTGTCATCCGACCGATGCAGATCGGGGCATCGGGCCGTGAGGGCGTCGGCGAAGGCGCTGTCGCTGACCTCCACGCGGGCCGGTCGGCCGCGCGGGCCGATCCGCATCAACGGTGCCACCGTGTCGCCGGCCACGAGGTCGAACAGATCCCAGTCGACGGCGATCTCCGGCCCCGCGATCCACAGGCGCTGATCGAGCCTCAGCGTCACGGGATGGATTCGGGCGCTGAGCCCATCGAAATAGCGCCCTTCGGCGTGGAGCGTCGCTCCCTGCCCGGCGCCCGTTCGGTCCGAACCGTGCGGCTGCACTAGAACCCGATCTCGAGGGCGCCGCCAACGTCGAGGGCGTCGGCGAGGCCCTCGTTGAGCCCGCTGCCGACCCGTCGACCGGAAGCCAGGATCGCCTCGAGACCGTCCGCGTTCTCCACCTGGGTGGTCGTCGCGACGGCGGCCCAGAGGCGCGCGGTGATGACCCGGACGTAGAGCACGGCGAAGAACAGGGCACCGCCGAGATAGGCCAGGACCAGCCCGAACATGAGCACCCACTGGGCGCCATTGAGGGCTCCGCCGGTCTGGATCGAGACGGCGCCGGCTCCGATCACGACGCCGACCACGGTGATGAAGCCGAAGATCGACAGCATGTAGACGATGTAGGGCCAATAGAACTGTCGCGCTCTGAGGGTCGAGGCGAGGCGAACGGGGCCGAGGCTGGCCGCGTTCATGAAAATCCGCGTCTCGCGGGCCCGATAGAACGGGATCAGCAGCAGCCCCAGGGGCGCAGAGACGCTGATCGTGCCGATGAGGAGGGCGCCGTAGGTGGCGATGGGAGTGCCGGCATAGGCGGAATTGAAGACGGTCTCACCGGGTTTTCCGCCGGGCTTGGCCACGAAGAGGTCGGCCGGGATGGCAAAATCCGAGGCTGCGAAGAAGGCCAGGACGGCGGCGAGAACCGGGACGAGCACCACGAGGTAGAAGGCGAGCCAGGGCAGGAGCAGCGATCGGCCTCGGGCCGACGACGCCATGCGGCCCGACCCGATCAGGGTGTTGTTGATCCGGTAACGCTCCAGGCTCGCGCGCATGAACGGGAAGGCGAGTCCGAGGGTCGCCAGGGTCAGGAGCGCCCACCCCGACGCCATCAGCGCGTAGGTGATCGCCGAACCGTCCTGCCCGAGCCGGATCCCGCGCCAGAGGGTGCGCGAGGCCCGGTAGCGACGGCCCCGATAGCGCGCGAATTGCCCGAGGACGAACAGGATGGCGAAGGACAGGGCACCGCCGAAGGGGGCGAGCGACGGCACCGACAGGGTGGCGACGAAGATCGCCACGTAGATCGGGATCAGGACCGCGAGCGCCACCAGGAACCCGAGAAACAGTTCCTTGCCGCGGCCGACATACTCGCCCGGGCTGCCGTCTACGACGGTCCGGCTCCAGAAGTAGCGCCGCAGGTCGGTCACATACCAGAACCGGTAGATTCCGAAGGTGACCAGAGACAGCAGGAAGCCCCGGACGGCGAGGCCGGTGAGCCCGGCCAAGCGCGTGTCGAAGGTGATCGCCCCGACGCGGCCAGCCACGGATCGCGCGTCGCCCGGCATCGGCTGTGTCATCGTGCCCCCAAACGTCAGAGGCTCCAGCTAAGCCGATTTGCCGTGCCGCTGCCACAACCGCACACGAACAGACTGTAGACCCGGTTAAGACCCGCCAAAGTCGCAGCAGCGGACTCCTTCAGCAACAGCGGAAACCGTTGCGGTTGCCGACGCCGAAGCGGGCATTCTCGCGGTTGCGGAAGAATTCCCGCTCGGTCATGGGCTCCTGGTCCGCATGCGTCCGGCGGATATGGGCGGCATAGGCCTCGTAGTCGCCCTGCCCCACCATCAGCCGGGCGCCGTCGCAGACGCATTTCGAGAAGGTCTTGAGGCGGTCCCGCAACTCGGCCGACGATAGCGCCATGGTGCCTACTCCGCCGGAACGGCGGACGGACCGCCGCTCTCCAGCGCGGTCCAGCGATCGGCCCGGTACGCCTTCACGCAGGCCATGATGCCGAAGACCGCGATGGCCACCACGAGGCCGACGAACAGGATCGCCAGCGCCGCGTCGATCCGGTCGTTGAAGACGATCTTATGCATGTCCGCCATGGTCTTGGCCGGGGCCAGCACCTTGTTCTCGGCGATCGCCGCCGAGAAGCGGTCGGCATGCGACAGGAAACCGATCTTGGGGTCGGCGGAGAAGATCTTTTGCCAACCGGCCGTCAGGGTGCAGATGCAGAGCCACACGGTCGGGATGATGGTGACGAAGGCGTAGCGCTCGCGCTTCATCTTGAAGATCACCACGGTGGCGAGGGTCAGCGCCACGGCGGCCAGCATCTGGTTCGAGATGCCGAACAGCGGCCACAGGGTGTAGATGCCGCCGAGCGGATCGGTGACGCCCTGGTACAGGAAGTAACCCCAGGCACCGACGCACAGGGCGGTGGCCAGGATGCTGGGAACCCAGGCAGTGGTGTCCTTGAACGCCGGCGAGACGAGGCCGAGCAGGTCCTGCAGCATGAAGCGGCCGGCGCGCGTGCCCGCATCCACCGCCGTCAGGATGAACAAGGCCTCGAACAGAATCGCGAAGTGGTACCAGAACGCCATCATGCCCTTGCCGCCGATGGCCGAGGAGATGATGTGCGCCATTCCGACCGCGAGAGTCGGGGCGCCGCCGGCGCGCGAGATGATCGAGTGCTCGCCGACGTCGACGGCGGTCTGGGCGATCTCGGCGGCCGTGATGGTGAAGGCCGGGTCGAGCTTCGTCACCGCCGCCGCCGCGCTCTCCGGCGTGGTGCCGACGAGTCCCGCGGGCGAATTCATGGTGAAGTAGATGCCGGGCTCGATCACGCTGGCGGAGACCAGCGCCATCACGGCGACGAAGCTCTCCATGAGCATGCCGCCGTAGCCGATGAAGCGTGCATCCGACTCCCGGTCGATGAGCTTCGGCGTGGTGCCCGAGGAGATCAGGGCATGGAAGCCCGAGACCGCGCCGCACGCGATGGTGATGAACAGGAACGGGAACAGCGAGCCGGCCCAGACCGGACCGCTGCCATCGACGAACTTGGTCACCGCCGGCATCTGCATGTGCGGGGCGACGTAGGCGATGCCGAGCGCCAGACCCACGATGGTGCCGATTTTGAGGAAAGTCGACAGGTAGTCGCGCGGAGCGAGCAGGAGCCAGACCGGCAGGATGGAGGCGACGAAGCCGTAGCCGATCAGCAGCCAGCACAGCTGGGTCCCGGTGAAGGTGAAGACCGGACCCCAGTACGGGTCGGCCGCGACGTTGCCGCCGTACACGATGGCGAGCATCAGTAGGACGAAGCCGATGATGGAGACCTCGCCGACCTTGCCCGGGCGGATGTAGCGCGCATAGAGGCCCATCAGCATGGCGATCGGGATCGTCGCGGCGACCGTGAAGGTGCCCCACGGGCTCTCGGCCAGGGCCTTGACGACGATCATCGCCAGCACCGCCAGCAGGATCACCATGATCATGAAGGTGCCGAACAGCGCGATGATGCCCGGGATGGTGCCGAGTTCGGCACGGATCAATTCGCCGAGCGAGCGGCCGTCCCGTCGCATCGAGATGAACAGCACCATGAAGTCCTGCACCGCGCCGGCCAGGACGACGCCGGCCAGGATCCAGAGCAGGCCCGGCAGGTAGCCCATCTGCGCGGCGAGCACCGGGCCGACCAGGGGGCCGGCGCCCGCGATGGCGGCGAAGTGGTGGCCGAACAGGACGTTGCGGTTGGTGGGCACATAGTCGAGCCCGTCATTGTGCACGTGCGCCGGCGTCCGACGGCCGTTGTCGAGCCGCATGACCTTTTCGGAGATGAAGAGCGAGTAGTAGCGGTAGGCGATCAGGTACACGCAGACCGCCGCGACGACGATCCAGAGGGCATTCACCGTTTCGCCGCGCGTCGTTGCGACGATCGCGAGGGCGGCCGCCCCCAAACCTCCGACCAGGACCCAGGGTCCGTGCTTGGATACCGCACTCATGACGTCTCGCTCCCGCGACCTGTCCTTGCCGGCAGGTCGTCAAGGGGCCTTCTCGCGCAAATTGACTGGAAGGGCCAGGGCAGCCGATTTCAATCGACGCGGTTTGAAAACCGAACGGCCTTCGTCCCAGGTCGACTCGCGCCGCTCAGTGGATGGTGATGACGCGATTCGGCAGGGCGTCGACAGGGACCGCGCGCGGAGGAAAGTCAGCCGCCAGGATGGTGCCGACCTGGCCGACGGCGGCGGTCAGGCCTGCCTCGACCTCATCGCGCCGGAGGGCATCGAGCAGGGTATCGATCGCGTTCGACCAGGCCGGGGTCGGGACCCGAGCGGCGACACCGCGATCCGCCACGATCTCCGCATGCCCTTCGGCCTGGGCGAGGTAGATCAGCACGCCGGTGCGCCCTTCGGTCTGGCACAAGCCCCTTGTCCTGAACTCGCGCAGGGCCTGTTCGTGAGCCCGGTCGCGGCGGATGGAACGGGGCACCAGGGCCATTCGCACACGGGGATGCAGACCCGCGAGCAGCACGACGAGCACGACGGCGATCTGCGCCAGGGCGATCGCGGCCGCGCTCCAGGGCGTGAGCAGGATCAGCGGCCAGGGGACCACCAGCCCGCAGGCAAGCGCGGCGAGAAGCGGCGCCGAGCGATAGAAGCCGGCCCGCGCGGCGACCAGCACCACGATTTCGCCGGAAGTCGTGGTTTCGGCCCTGCGGATCGCCTCCGCGATGCGGGTGCGGGCGCCCTCGTCCAGGAGGTCCCTCGATTTACCAGTCACCGGAGGCTCCTCCCCCACCCGACGAGCCGCCGCCGCCGGAAAAGCCGCCCCCATCGAAGCCGCCGGACACGCCGCCGCTCCATCCCCCGGAGACCGGTCCCGGCAGGATCACGAACCCGCCACCGCCACCGCCGCGCCCGCCCCGGTTCATCCGATAGACGACGAACAGGATGACGAAGAACAGCACGATGAAAAGGAGGACCTGGCTCGGATCGGCCTCGTCGGTCCGGACTTTGGCCTTGCGCTGCCACTCCTCGGCGTCACCGGCCAGGATCGTCAGCATGGCGTCGACGCCGGCATTGAGGCCGCCGGCATAGTCGCCCGTCTTGAAGCGCGGGGTGATGGCGGTGGTGATGATGACCTTCGAGAGCGCGTCGGTCAGCGCCCCTTCGAGGCCGTAGCCGACCTCGATCCGTACTTTGCGCTCGTTGGGCGCCACCAGCAGCAGCGCTCCGTTGTTGGTCTTGGCCTCTCCGAGCTTCCAGGCCCGGAACAGCCGATTGCCGTAATCCTCGATGGTGCGGTCCTGCAGGCTCGGGATGGTGGCGACCACCACCTGGTCCGAGGTCTTGTCCTCGTAGGCCTTCAGCTTGGCCTCGAGAATCGCCCGGTCCTCGGGCTTGAGGATGCCGGCCGCGTCCACCACCCGCCCGGTCAGGGCCGGAAACGTCGGTTCGGCCGCGCCGGCGGCTCCGGCCCAGAGGGCGAGCCAGAGCGCCAGCAGCAGGCAGGCCGTGTCGATCCAGAGGCGGCGCGCCGCGATCCCCCGCATGCTCGGAGCGCCCATCCTGGGCTAGAACTTCACGTTCGGCGGGCGCTCGGCGTTCGGCGTCGCCGTGAAGGTCTCCATCGGTTTCGCATCCGGGTAGAAGATCGCCGCGATCCACCGGCCCGGAATGGTGCGGACCTCGGTGTTGTAGTCCTGAACCGCCGCGATGTAGTCCCGGCGGGCGACGGCGATCCGGTTCTCGGTGCCTTCCAGCTGCGACTGCAGGGCGAGGAAGTTCTGGTTCGACTTGATGTCGGGATAGCGCTCGACGGTGACGAGCAGGCGGCCGAGAGCGCCCGAAAGCTGGTTCTGCGCGTCCTGGAATTCCTTGAATTTCTGCGGATCGCTCACGGTCGAGGCGTCGACCTTGACGCTTGACGCCTTGGCCCGCGCCTCGGTCACACCGACCAGGACGTCCTTCTCCTGCTGCGCATAGCCCTTCACCGTCTCGACCAGATTGGGGATTAGATCCGCCCGGCGCTGGTACTGGTTCTGGACCTCGCTCCACGAGGACTTCGCCCGCTCCTCCAGGGTCGGCACCCGATTGACGGCGCCACATCCGGACAGGCCGATGCCGAGCGTCAGGGCGGCGACGGCGATCCGCACCCGGCCGAGCCAGTTTCCGACCGAACCGGATCTGACCGACGGGGTCGTGGGGGTGATCACACCTGCGTGCATCGTCGAACTCCTCGGAACCGGACCGCCGCGCATCGGCGCTGCCCCGCCCCAGTCTCCGAGGGATGGGGCCGCGCATCGCGGCGGTGCGCGCTACTCACGATGCCGCTCCTGCCACGAGAAAGCCGAAGTACCAAACCCATCGGCGCCGCGAAAAGCCGTTATCACCCGATCCTTGGGTGCTGCGCCGTCGTTCTCCCCGGAAACGCCCGCGCTCGCCACCTTGGCCGAACAGCTGGATGGGGACTCTGTCCGGGTGAAACCTTTGTCGAACGCCAGGCCTGAGCGACGCTCCTGCCCGCGTCCTTGATGCCGGGCCGTTACACAGTCAGATTCTGCTTGGGCATCCCATCCGGCAGGCACCTCGGCAAGTCCAGGGCGCAAGGACAGGGCTCAAGCGCTTTCGAACGGCCTTGGGCAGGCCTCTGCTTTCTGCCCTGCCTCCCGCGAAGGCCACGCAGCGCAATCAGGCCGAGAGACCGGCCGCCTGCAGGTGCCGGTCAGCGCCCCCCGGGGCCGCCGTTGGCGCTTCCATTCGGAAACGCCTGTTCGGGCCGGCTCGCATTGCCGCCGGCGGCAGAGTTCGTCGTCACCGTATCGGCCCCCGTGGCTCCATAGGAGATGACGACATCGCGACTGTTGCCGGTGGTGTTCGGCTGATTCTGGACGATGACGCCCCTTCGGTCTTCCGGGAGGAACACACCCTGCGCCAGAACCGGGGCCGCCGATGTAGCCCCGATGACAAGCGAACTGACCAGCGCGACACGAATGCTCACGGCGTCCTCCATGACGGCGTCCTCCATGCAAGAATCCTGATCGGTGAACACGGGCCGGATGGGGCTGTTCCTGCGACCAAACGGAGGTGATCGGTCTGGTGTCGCGTCCGTTTGCGCTGTCGATCGAACCGATGAGCGAGGGACAGACCGCGCGCACCGGGCGTTTCAAACGTCGCCGCAACGAGCGTCGGATCGCTGAACAGGTCAGAGTGCCTGCAGCGACCGGATCGACGGTCACGGATCTCAGCATTTCTTCTATCGCCCTGCGACAGCACAGTTGAGACGAAGCGTCATCGCTGTGCCTCGGACGATCCGCAGACCAAACTACGGCCAAATAGGCTGCGGCCCGAACCGGCGTGGCGCCGGAGACTCACCCTGTGACGTGTTGAACCAACAGGTTCGAGGGAACGGCCTGGGGCGCAGGTTGTTTCTAGCCTAACGTTCACACGACAGGAGTTCTCAGATGCGGAAGTTCGTCCTTGCCTCCACGGCCTTGGTCGGCCTTGGCCTTCTGGCATCGGCACCTGCCGAGGCACGCGGTTGGGGCTACGGCCACGGTGGTTACGGTCATGGCGGTTACGGCTACGGCGGTGGTTATCGCGGTGTCGGCTTCCGCGGCGGCTACGGTGGATATCGTGGCTATGGCGGCGGCTACGGGCGCGGTTACGGCCATCGTCGCGGCATCGGCCCGGGTGCCGCCATCGGCCTCGGCATCGCCGGTCTGGCAGCCGGCGCGATCGTGGCAAACAGCTATGGCGGCTATGGATACGGCTACGGCCGTCCCGTCGGTTATTACGGCGGCGGATACGGCTACGCCCCGGCCCCCGCCTATGGCTATGCTCCGGCGTATGGCTACGGCTACCCGGCCTATGGCTACGGATACTAACGTCGTCAATTAAGCTCCGCTGCAGGGCGGGGTACAATCGACAACATTGGCGGCACATTCGGAAAAATCCGAGTGTGCCGCCTTTGTTTTATTTTTCTTCTTTTGATGGTTCATCGATCTGCGGCAAAAAGGCTTCCGTTGTCATTCGAACATCTGATTGACGCTCGCGTTGGTCGTCGGATTATTCGAAGGAAGCCAATGTCACCTTTTAAGATGCTGTGCGGCGTAGCCGCTCTGTCCGCGCTCGGCTTTGTCCATACGGCGGCCTACGGCCAGGAGGGAGGCCCCTGCACCGACGATATCGCCACGTTGAAGCGCGAGCTCGGGGCCCAGGTGGGGATGGGGGCACCCGTGTCCCAGCCGGATTCCGGGCAGCATAAGGGGCCGCACGCCGGTTCAGCGGATCGCGCGGCCAGCAACACATCGCCCGACGCCAAGCCCGTCGGCAATGCCGAGACGGATCGCGCCCAGCAGGGCGGAGCGTCCCGTGAGGCCGGTGGATCGCCGGGTACCGTCGGCGGCGTTTCCGGACCCGTGGCTGCTGCCACCGGGACCGGACAGGCGGATTCGGTTGCCTCAGGGCGGATCGCCACCTCTCCGGCCGACGTTCGCGCGCAATCCGAGAACAAGCCGACGGCGGCCGCCAAGGCTGCCAACGGCGGAGAGGCCTCGGCTTCGCCCAGCCTCTCGGCCGAGGACAAGGTCTCCCAGGCCAAGACGGCCCTTCAGCGCGCGACCGACCTGAACGCCAAGGGCGACCAATCCTGCCGCGAGGCCGTCCAGCAAGCGCGTTCGCTGATGCCGCAACAGGGTCGCTGATCGGCGGCCGCCGCCACCAGACAGCAGGTACGGCGTGTCCCGGATGACGGGGCACGCCGTTTCCATTTGCGCCAAATCTTGGTCGGGTCTCGACCGGGCGCGTCGGGCCTGAGGCCGCATCACCGAATGGCGCTCCGTCTTGTGACGGCAAACACTTGTGTGACCGATCCTATTCCCGCATGCAAAACTGCTCCGACGCCTTTCGCGAACGGCTGGCTGTGCGATCACGGTGCGCGCTGAGCGAGACCGCCGCGTTGGCCAAAGAACAGCGCCCCTTCGATGGCTGGAGTCGGGAGCGGACCCATCGTCTGGCGCTCGGCGCCTCGCCCAGCGATGACCGTTCTGATCCAGAACCGCGCATGAATCACAATCCCCGACCAGTCTGATCTCTCGCAACGTTTCGTCGTGCGCTGTGATAGATGGACAGTATATAACCATCTTCGATGTGGCTTAACCGATGTTAGATGCACCGGATTTGTGCCGTAACCCAGCCGATGGCTGCGGAACTACAGCGGAAAGCACGCGGTTGGATGGGCTGAGCGATGGGTTTCGGACGCCGGCCCTGCAATCCCAGTCCCCCGTCCGTTCCGAGGAACGCAGCACTAAGCGATATGCCGGACGGCCGAGCTCCCGCATGTGAGTCCCCACCGGCCGTTTCTCATCACCGAGACCATCGCGTCGGCTGCCAGTCGGGGGCCGACCCATATTGGAAGGACGTCTCCCATGGTTCGTCTGAGCCTGTCCCTCGCACTCCTCGTCGGCGCAGTGGTGCCCACTTTGGCCCAACCGGCGCTGTCCGACGCTCCACCGGCGCTGCTGGTGCATGGCAATTATTGCGGACCCGGCAACAACGCTCCGCGTCCACCGATCGATGCCCTCGACGCGGCCTGCGCCCGCCACGATGCGTGCACCCCGTCCGGCGGGTTGCCATCGCGTGCCTGCAATCTCCGTCTGCAGCGCGACGCCGCGCGCATTTCCCGCGATCCGCGTGAACCTGACGAGATTCGCGCCCTTGCCGGGCTCATGGGGGCGAGCGTAGCCCTTCTCCCGTCAGATCTGCACCTCGCGGCCGCACCGGCGACGGGGACGGGCACGTCGAGCGTCGAGACACCGGCGCCGTCCGACCCGACCTCACTCCTGTCCACCGGCGGCGAATTTACGATCCCGGCCGTGCAATAAGGTCAGGCCGGCTCCGCTTCGATCGGATCAAGACACCCATTGCGATCCGATGAGACCTTCGTGTGCAGCCGCGAGAAGGCCCGCGCCTGCCGACCACCATCGGATGCACCGAGCAAGTCTCGACCGCCGGCGCGTCCCTATGGACTTCCGGCTCTTGGAGGGCGGACATCGCGATCGTCAGCCGTGTGACGGATGAAGACTTTTCCAGCGTTGCGACGGGTGAACACGCGGCCCAACCTGCTGATCAGCTTGGCGGAACTCAAGGCGCTCCGGAACAGCCGTCCTTCGCAAACCCTGGACAGTCGACCGAGCCGCCGCATGGCCATGAGGTTGAGGGCCCTCAATCCGATGGCCCTCAACCTCATGGCCCTCAATTCAGTGTCAGTTGGACACGCAGCATTGATGGGCCTGCACGACCTTGGGCATGCGCGGCGGTCGGATCGGGTGCAGGCGTGATGGTGGCGATGATCGGCCGGACGAAACTTGGCATTCCGACGCAGAGGACGACAGGGCCGAGGCGAACGGCATGGTCCGGCTGCCATCCGCCTGCATCGGTGACAGGCTTCTCCATCGCTGGAACTCATCGTAACCGACGCGGCAATAGAGCCTACCCAGCGAACGGGTGCAGCCGGCGGCGCGACTGGAGATTCTCTTTCGCCAGGAGAGCGATGTCTGAACGCGGTCCGGACACGGCAGATCTGAGGGAACAATCGATCGCGCAACAACCTCCCATTGAATTGGGAGTGCGATGGAGAGAGGATCCCGATGTTTCCTGGATGGCTTCATGGTCTTTCGATCACCGCCCTGCTGTTGGGCGCTGTCTGGGCCCTCGTGATCTCCATCGACGTTGTCCGGCATCCCCAACCTATGGGCATCATGAATGTCGTATGGCCGGTCTGTGCCCTGTTCGGGACGATCGCAGTCGCGTGGGCCTATCTCCGCTATGGACGGTCCGTCATCCCGGAGGTGCATCATGCGGGGAGGGATCGGGACGCAGCGACCGCGCACCGGACCGAGCCCCCGTTCCCCGTCATGGTCGGCAAAGGCGCCCTTCACTGCGGCAGTGGCTGCATGCTCGGCGATATCGCGGCGGAGTGGCTTGCTTTCCTGATCCCGGCCGTGGCGGTCTGGTTCGGCTGGCAGACCGTGTTCGCCGAGAAGATGTACGCGGTCTGGATCCTCGATTTCGTGTTCGCCTTCGGACTCGGCATCGTGTTTCAGTACTTCGCCATCGTGCCGATGCGGAATCTCTCGCCGGTGGAGGGACTCGTTGCGGCCGTGAAGGCCGACACGGCTTCCCTCATCGCGTGGCAGATCGGAATGTACGGCTTCATGGCGTTGGCCCAGTTCGTCCTGCTCCCGGCCCTCGGCGCGCCGCGAGCGGCAGTGAACACGCCCGAGTTCTGGTTCGTGATGCAGATCGCGATGGTAAGCGGTTTCTTGACCAGCTACCCGGTCAACTGGTGGCTGATCACCACCGGCCGCAAGGAGCGCATGTGAGGGGGGCGACATGGAAGCCGCCTCGGACGGATCGGCCCCGAGCCGGACAGGTGAGGTTCGACGGCAGGGGCGGTTCAGCGCTCTCCCGGTCCCCTATCGCACGCCGGCAAAGCACGTCTGACAACAGCGAGCGAGCGGTCACTCACATCCGCTCAGCCCGAACCGAACTGACGATCGCGACGCGGGGGATTGGGGTCTGGCGGAGACGGAGGGATTCGAACCCTCGATACCCCTTTCGGGGTATGCTCATTTAGCAAACGAGTGCCTTCAGCCGCTCGGCCACGTCTCCGCAGGCCGTCGATCTAGAATTTCGCATCCGGCGGGTCAAGCCGCGTTTCGGCTAACGGTGGGGAATTCGGCGGCTTTGCGGGCGCTGTGCCGTGGGGAGCACAAGGGCCGAGAGCCCGATGGAGCAGCGCTTGGCACGGTCGCTGCCGCAATCCTGATCAGGGGCAAGCCAATCTCTTGCGCTGGACCTTGCCGTTCGGCGTGCGCGGCAAGGCGTCGAGGAACCGGACCTCGCGAGGGCATTTGTAGGCCGCCAGCCGATCGCGGCACCAGGCGATGAGGTCCTCAGCCTCCAACTCGGCACCCGGTCTCGCGACGACGAAGGCCGTGATCACGCTGAGGTCGCTGCGCACCGCCACCTCCGTCACGCCGACTTCGGCCACGCTTGGATGGGCGCCCAGCACGCCTTCGACCTCGTTCGGCGAAACCCGATAACCCAGCGCGTTCATCAGGTCGTCGTTGCGGCCGTGAAAGGTCAGGTAGCCGTCGGCATCGAGGCTGGCGAGGTCGCCCCCGACGAACCAATCCCCGCGCCGTACCGCGGCCTCCTCCTCGGGGCGGTTCCAGTAGCCCAGCATCAGGCCGGGTTCGGACCGATGGACCGCCAGCAGGCCGATCTCGCCCGGACCGAGCGGATCCGCCGGCCCGTCCGTTGGCAGGATCGCGACGCGCCGGCCGGGCTGAGGCTTGCCCGGAGAGCCCGGCCGCACCGGAATGGTCGGTCCGGTCGACACGTAGGTCGAGACCTCGCTCATTCCGAGCGCTTCGTAGAGGGGTTTCCCGGTCGCCTCGGTCCAGGCCGCGTGCAGCGCGGCCGAGAGTGCTTCGCCCGCCGTCACCCCATGACGCAGGGCACGCAGGTCGACGGACGAGAGATCGCCGTATTTCAGAATCTGTCGGTACAGGCTGGGGACGGCGGCGAACAGGGTCGCCCGATGGCGCGCCATCAGTGCCGGCCAGACAGCCGGATCGCGCGGGCCGTCGTACAGCACCGCCGTGGCACCGCAGGCCCAGGGGTCGGTGATGCCGACGCCCAGAGTGTAGGTCCAGTTCATCGTGCCGGCATGCAGCATCACGTCGTGCTCGGACAAGCCGAGCCAGTGTTCATGCATCGGGCGGCGGCCGCGAATGGCCCGATGGGCGTGCAGGACGCCCTTCGGCCGGCTGGTGGTGCCGGAGGTGTAGACCAGGGTCGCGGGATCCTCGGCGCCGGTGTCGGCGTAGTCGACCAGCGGCGGTCCCGCTTTCATCGCGGCGATCGCGTCGGGCTTCAACAGGATGCGGCCACCGAGGCCGGCCGGATCGGCCGGGTGATCGCGGCCCACCACGACGACCGAAGCATCGGCATTCTCCATCAGGAATGCCGCTTCGGCCTCGGTCAATTGTGGCGAGGAGGGCAGCGCCACGAGGCCCGCCGCCAGCGCGCCGAAATACACCAGGACGTAGTCGATCTCGTTGCCCATACGGATCATGACCCGGGCGCCGGGTGCGAGGCCGAGTCCCTGGAGGCCGGCCGCGATGCCGCGGACCGCCCGGTCGGCCTCCGCGAAGGTCAGCGACCTGACGTCGTCGTCGGCCCCCGCCATGATCAGCGCGACCTTGTCGGGCCGGAGCCGGGCGTTCTCGGCCAGACAGTAGCAAGCACCGTTGAAGCGGGATTCGGGGGCGGCGGCGTCCGACGATGGGGGCAAGCGGGCAGGCTCCGTGGCGTTCGGCCCGCAGGGAAACCGAAACCCGCCGGCGGCACAAGAGCGCCGACGGCTGCGCCACCTCGTCCTGAGCGTATCAGCCCGTGATCTCCTTGGCGGCCGACAGCATATCCTTCATGGCTTCTGCGGCTGCCTGATAGGCGGGCGTGCCGATATCCCAGTTGCTGACCTTGATGGCTTCCAGCATCTTGGCGGCCTCGGCGCAGGCCTTAGTCTCGGCCGCGGCGAAGCGGGCGAAGGCCGGATGGGCGGCAGGCGCCGTTCCAGCAAGGTCGGTGCGCAGGCTGCGGCCCGGCTGCCCCGACAGGTTCGCCAGGGACGGCTCCGGCTGCGCCATGCCGACGAGGACGCGCGCGAGCTTGCGCTTCCAGGCGCCCACATCCGCGGGCAGCCGCACGAGCCCGTAGACCGGCACGTCGCGGGCGTTGGCGCTCAGGGCCGCCTGGCCGGTCGCTTCGGCACGGACGAGGCGGGTGGTGATCTTCTCGATCTCCTCGTGGGTCTTGGCCGCTTTCGCGGCGATGTTCTGGACGCTCGTGGAGATCTCGGACGTGGCCGCGCGCTGCTGGCCGAGCATCTGCGAGATCGCCTGGTTCAGGTCGCTCGCCTGAGCGATGCGGGTATTCGTCTCGACGATCCGGTGCTCGAGATGGTCGACGATGGTGCGTCCGGTGGTGACGGCGCTGCGGCTCTCGCCGACCGCCTCCGAAATCGCGCCCATTTCGCTGGTCAGGGTGCTGAGAAGACCGCGGATCTCGCCGGTCGACTTGGCCGTCTGGGCCGAAAGCGACTTCACCTCGGCGGCGACGACGGAGAAGCCGCGGCCGGCCTCGCCGGCACGGGCCGCCTCGATGGTGGCGTTCAGGGCCAGTAGGTTGGTCTGGGCGGAAATCGCCGCGATGGTTGTGGCCATCACCTCGATCTGCGCGATGGCACGCTCGAGGACCACGACCCGATCGGAAATCTGCGCGGTCCGGGTATCGATCTCGTGCATCGCAGTCCGCGCCTTCTGCGCGTCCAGGATACAGGCCTGCGTCTCCGCCAGGGCGCCCTGCGCCACCATGACGACGGTCTCGGAGGTCTGGGCAACTTCGGCGACGGAGGCCGCCATCTCCTCGGTGGCACCTGCGATGGTCTGGGTGGCGCTCGCCACCTCGCCGACATCGTAAGTCATCCAGCCCGTGTTGGTGGCCGCCTCGGACGCTTCGCGGGCGACGGCGGCGGTGTTGGCGAGGCTGCGTAGCAGGTCGCTCTCACGCTCGGCGTGCAGACGCTCGATCGCTGCGCGCAGGGCGCCCTCCGGGAGGTCGACTGCCGCAAGGGTCTGGCTCGCCATCAGGGCCTCGACGGCGCGGACGAGACGGACCTCCTCTGTGCCACGTCCGGTGTCCGACTGAACATCAGTCGAGGGCTGCTTCGGAGTGGAACGAGCGAAGGGGAGTCCGAGCATCGGGATGGGTCCTGTTGGGCGTAACGACAGGGTTTAGCCGAACCCCCTTAAGTTATCGTTATGCGCAATAGCACCGTGGAAGAACCGGGGGTTGATCACGGACTTGTCAATCCGGATATCGTTGCAACGCAAAAAGATCGATAAGGTCGCCGCTTTCGATTTATTCAATGATTGCGGTTTTGAATTGAGATCGAAGTTTCAAAGATCTGCGCAACGAGCGCGGAGCGCGACTTGCAAGTGGCGAAATCTGCGACCGTGATCGGCGAATCTTAGCTCTTGATCGAGCACTTACTGAAAAACACAAACGCCGGTTCATCCGTGCAAAACTGCGGCGGATGCCTTTGGCCCTCGTTTTCAACAACAATAAGCCCTCGAAAGGAAACCAGACATCAGCCATCGCACGATACACTGGCATGTTCTACCGGCAGAAGATTTCCTGTTTCGTTAAGGAAGACAAGTTCTCATCTTAGTTGTGAGCCAAATGGATCAGATTCCTCTCGCAATTCATCTTTTTCGTGTGAATTGATAAAATACAATTTCAGATAGATGATCGGCCTGACGACGCACTCCTGCGAATCATAACTTTTGATCGGTTTCGATTTTCAACCAAGTCGCTTCGGCCGTGGCGATGGCTTCGATTTGGTGGCAACGACGCCTTCCGGACCGTCTGTCGCACCTCACCCGTCGATCCCTGGCGGGTTCACATTCCGAGGTCGCCGATGGCGGCAACCCCACGCCTAGGAGATCGACCTGATGGCTGACGCGACTGATATCCCGGCAATCAACCTCTGCGACGGACGCACGATCCCGCAGCTCGGTTTCGGGGTCTATCAGCTGCCGGACGACCGGGCGCCGGAGATTGTCGGCGCAGCGATCCGCGCCGGGTTCCGCTCGATCGATACGGCGGCCATCTACGAGAACGAGGCAGGTGTGGGACAGGCCGTTCGGGCGAGCGTGGTGTCACGCAGCGACCTCTTCGTCACCACCAAGCTGTGGAACGACCGCCAGGGCTACGAGGCGACCTTGCGGGCCTTCGACGAAAGCCTGGTCCGGCTCGGCCTCGATGATGTCGATCTCTACCTGATCCATTGGCCCTGTCCCGATCGGGACCTCTTCCTGGATACCTGGAAGGCCTTCGTGCGTCTCCAGGCGGAGGGTCGGGCGAAATCGATCGGCGTCTCGAATTTCGAGCCCGATCACCTCGATCGCATCATCACGGAGACGGGCGTGGTCCCGGCCGTCAATCAGATCGAACTGCACCCGCGCTTTCAACAGAAGACGCTGCGCGCCGTCCATGCGCGATACGGGATCGTCACGGAATCCTGGAGCCCCCTCGGCCGCGGGCAGGCCTTGTCCGATCCGATCCTGATGGGGATCGCGGAGCGGCACGGCCGGACGCCGGCGCAGGTCGTGCTGCGCTGGCAGATCCAGAAGGGTCTCGTGGCGATCCCGAAGACCGCAACGCTCTCCCGCATTCCGGAGAATCTCGACGTCTTCGGCTTCACCCTGGAGACGGACGAGTTGACGGCCATCGACACTCTCGACCGCCCCGACGGCCGGATGGGGCCGGACCCGATGACGTTCGGGTAACGCAGGCCGGCGTCGGGCACGGTCTCCCGTTCCCGGTCAGGCCGAGCGGGACAGCGGGACCTCGCGGGGACCGATCAGATCGACCTTCCGCTCCAGAAGGGTCGGCGGCGGAACGGGAGCTTCGATCGTGCACACGACGCCGGTCGGGGCGAACGCGAGTTGGACCGTACCATCGAGTTCGCGCGCCAAGCTGCGTTCGATCAGCCGCGATCCGAAACCGGTCCGGCTCGGCAGCACGACGGGCGGACCGCCGTCCTCGGTCCATTTCAGGGTCAGGCGGGTTTCGGCCAGGCGCTCGACCGACCACGCGATGGTGACGGTGCCGCCTTCCTGCGACAGCGCCCCGTACTTGACCGCATTGGTCCCGAGTTCGTGCAGCGCCATCGCGATCGACAAAGCGAGGCGCGGCGGCAGGCGGAGAGTCGGACCGGAGGCGATGAAGCGCGACCGTTGTCCTTCCCCGCTGTCCAGGGGCGCGATGGCATCGGAGACGACCGTTCCCAGCTCGGCCCCGTCCCAATTCTCGCGGGTCAGGACATTGTGGACCCGGGCCAGCGCTAGCAGCCGCGCCTCGAAGGCCGCGCGGGCGGCGGTGGCTTCCGGCCCGTCCAGTCTGCGCAGGGATTGGCCGGCGATCGATTGCACGGTGGCCAGGGTGTTCTTCACCCGATGGTTCAGCTCATGAATGAGGAGCTGCTGGTGCTCGGCGGCGCGCTTAGCATCGGTGATGTCGACGTTGCAGCCGGTATAGCCGAGGAAGTTGCCGGTATCGTCCGTGCGCGGCACGCCCTCGCAGCGGAGCCAGCGCACCACCCCGTCCCGGTCGATCACCCGCACGTCGGCCTGGAACGGCACCCGTGCCGCGAAGGCGTCGTTGAACCGTCGGGTGAAGGCCTCGAAATCGTCCGCGAAGATGATGCGCTGCCAGTTCTCCCCGCTGAGTTCGGCCGCCGTCTGGCCGCCGAACATGTGGTCGAAGTGCATGTTCGCGAAGCTGATCTGGGCCGCCTCGTCGGTCATCCAGATCAGGGCCGGCGCCGAATCCGCCATATGTCGGAACCGCGCCTCGCTCTCGCGCAGGGCGCTCAGACCCCGCTCCGTCTCGGCGAGCGCCCGGTCGCGCTCGTCGCTGCGCAGGCGCAGACGCTGGGAGGCTTCGGCGAGGACATCACCGAGACGCCGGATTTCGTGGATCGGCGAAGTGATGCGCGGGATGACCTCGCCGCGCGCCAAGGCCGGTCCCGTGGCGGCAAGCCGGCGCAGGGGCCGGGATACCCGTGACCACAGGTGAACCGCGAGCATCGACGAGGTTGCCAGGACGATCAGGCCGAATCCACAGAAGGCCCAGATCCAGTTGCGCAGGCGCGCCTCCACCAGGGCCTGCGGAATGATCGCCGCCGCCGTCCATCCGGTCAGGCGCGAGCGCGCTTCCACGACCGTGACCGGCTTCCTGCCCTGATCCTTGCCGTCCCAGACTCCCTGCGTCGCCGTCTGGTTTTGGCGCAGGCTGCCCAGGCGCATCGACCCGACGAGGGTGTCGCGGTCGGGGACGCGAGCCAGGATGATGCCGTCGCGGTCCGACAACCCGGTGGTCCAGCCCTCGACGGTCTCCCGGGCGACGAGGCTGTCCAATCGCCCAACCGGGACCGAGAAGCTGAGGATGTGGCTGACATTGCCCGCATTGAGCACCGGCACCGCGACCGCATAGGTCGCGTCGTCCGCTTTCATGCCCTTGATGAACCCTGAGACGATCGCCCGCTGGGCCCCGGAGGCGACCTCGCGATCGAAGGGAAGCCCAGTGCGCGGCAGGGGCGCGCCGCGCCGGACCACCGTGTTGACGACCTGCTGTCCGTCGGGGCGCCGCAGGAGGATCTCCAGGCCGACCGTATCGCGCACGAGCCGGGCCTGGGCGTCGAAGCTGTCGAACTCGCCGTCCTTGAGCCGCGGCGAGGTCGCCAGGGTCTGCAGCACGGAGACGAGGCCGGCGGTGTCGCGGTCGACCGAGAGGGCGATACCCCGCACCTTCTCACGGGCATCCTGCTCGAATCGTGCCCGCTCGGTGCCGGCATAGCGGACGAGAAGAATCGCGGTGAAGAGAAGGCCCGGCCCGATCAGCGCCACCACAAGGGCGACCAGGTAGACCTGTGTCGAGAACCCGCGGTGACGGATCCGGTCGATCACTGCGGCCACGGGGCGGGGCCACCACCTGGGACGTCCCCCCGGAGCACCCGTCGCCGAACCGCGCGCTGTTACCGGATCCTTCGGAGTACGATCGCTCATGCGGGATCCGCAGGCGGGCGATCGTCTTTCCGGCGATCGATGTGGCCAAGATCCCGACCCGGGGCGAGGCAATCCCGCACGCGCTGCTTGAGAACCTTGATCTCCGGGAAGCCGCCATCGCGGGTCCGGTCCCAGATCAATTCCGTTCCGCACAGGATGACGAACGTGCCGCCGGTGCCTGGAATTAGCGCGACTTCACCGAGATCGTCGCGAAAGGTCGAGAGCAGTTCCTGCGCCATCCATCCCGCACGCAGCAACCATTGGCACTGCGTGCAGTAAGTGATCGAAACCCGCAGCTTCTCGGGCGATGGGCGTCGCGTTTCGTCCATGGGTCGGTAAAGCGACCAATCCGTCCCGCGTTGTCAACCATGACGACAGCCCGGGACGCGGTTGCGGCGCATGCAAGGTCTTCATCCGACGCGGCAGATCGCTCGGAGGCGGTCACTCGGAGGCGGCCACTTGGATCGGGCGTGCTTCGCCGGCACGCGCCGTCAGAAACCGATCATCGATGACGGATGACGGACAGGGGGCCGAGCTGGCTAGGGAGGTGCTGCTTCGATCCATCCGCGAACAGCATGCTGCTTCCCGACAGTGCTGGCCTGACAAGAGTATCCTCGCGCGATCGGCGCCGACCGAACCCGCCCAGTGTCAGCCCGGTGGACGGGAACAGAGGCCGACGCGGAACGCCCGACAACTCGGCCAGCCCCCTCTTGGCATCGGTGTTAGCCTCGGTCTTGGCATCAGCCGATCGATCGCTTCATCGAAATGGTTCGCCGCGCTTCCGGACCCGCCATTTCCATGCACGACAATCCGCCCTCTCGGAGAGCCGAGCGTCCGCGTTTTCCTTGCTCTGGCGTTCGACCGCCGTTGTCGAGTCTCCGACACCCTGGCATGATCAGGGAATGTCACAGACGTCCTATCCCCGCTGGTCGCCGGCGGAACTCGTCGCGGAACTTCGCGAGGCCGCCGAGGAGATCGCGCCCGAACTGAACGGCATCAAGGCCGAGGAGACCCTGGAGGGCGAATCGGCTCAGATGATCGAGGAAATGGCCGAAGCGCTGAAGCGGATCGCCAGCGGGGCGCCTCGGCCGCAGGAGATTGCCCGGACGGCCCTTGCCGCGCAAACGCCACGCCTGCCGATCGGTCGCCCGCAAGCGGGCGTCCGCAAGGCGGTGAAGCCACGGCGCTGACGTTTGTGCCGGACCAGCGGACGCCGGCCCGGGAAGCTTCCTCGGCGACGATTGTGTTTTCGGGAAGTCGACCCCCAAACGCTGCATCGATCATTAAGCGTGATCGATGGTTTTGCGCAGGTGCCCGTGGTGGCGAACTGGTCTTTGAACTGGTAGAGCACGTTATTGTTGCAGTGCGGTCTGCGCGGATTTCTTCGATCCACGATAGGCAGATTTTTCGGGATGAATGGTGAAATGTCGCAGCACGCCAACGCGTTGATCCATCCGGTGATTCTCTGTGGCGGCTCTGGCACGCGGCTCTGGCCCGCCTCGCGCGAGAGCATGCCCAAGCAGTTCACGCCGCTGGTCAATCCGGATTCCTCGACGTTCCAGGATACCGCCCTGCGCCTCGGTGACGGCTCGGTCTTCTCGCGACCCGCCATCCTCACCAGCAGCGATGCCCGCTTCATCGTCGCCGAGCAGCTGCAGCATGTGGGCATCGCGGCGGACATCATCCTCGAACCGGAGCGCCGGGATTCGGCCGCTGCCGTCGCGGTCGCGACCCTGCATGCCGCCCGGCGCGATCCGGAGGCGATCGTGCTCATCATGGCCGCCGACCACGTCATCGGCGACGCGGCCGCCTTCGTGGAGGCGGCCAGGGCCGCCGCCGCCGGTGCCCGCGCGGGGGCCATCATGACCCTCGGCATCACCCCGACCGCGCCCGCCACCGGCTACGGCTACATTCGCGTCGGCGCGGCTCTTACGGGGGGCGAGGGCAATCACAAGGTTGAGCGCTTCGTCGAAAAGCCGGACCGCGACGGCGCCCTCCGGCTCATCGACGAGGGGGCGTTATGGAATTCGGGCTACTTCCTGTTCCGGGCCGACGTGATGCTGGCCGAACTCGAGACCTACGCGCCCGAGATCCTGGCCGCCACGCGGGCCGCCCTCGAGGCCGCCGTGATCGACCTCGACTTCGTCCGGCTCGATGCGGCGGCCTTCGGCCGGGCGCCCAAGACCTCGATCGACTACGCCGTGATGGAGCGTACGGACCGGGCCGGTGTCCGGCCGGTGTCCTTCCCCTGGTCGGATGTCGGCACCTGGGATGCGGTCTGGGACGTGCTCGCGCATGATTCCGACGGCAATGCGGTGCGCGGACGGGTCGAGACCATCGACACCCATGGCAGCCTGATCCACAGCGAGGGCGAGCACCTGACCACGGTCGTCGGCCTTGACGACGTCGTCGTGGTCACCACGCCGGACGCCGTGCTGGTGACCTCGAAGGCGCGCTCCGGACAGGTGAAGGACCTCGTCACCCGCCTGCGCGACAAGGCTCACCCGGAGGCGGATGCCCATCGGCGGATGTACCGGCCCTGGGGCTGGTACCAGCGCATCGACATCGGCGAGCGTTTCCAGGTCAAGCGGATCATGGTCACGCCCGGCGGTCGGCTGTCGCTGCAGAAGCACTTCCACCGCGCCGAGCACTGGGTCGTGGTGAAGGGCACCGCCGAGGTGACCTTGAACGAGTCCGTGGTGCTGGTGCACGAGAACGAGGCGATCTACCTGCCGATCGGCTCGATGCACCGCCTGACCAACCCCGGCAAGATCCCCCTGGAGCTCATCGAGGTTCAGGTCGGCTCCTATACGGGCGAGGACGACATCATCCGCGTCGAGGACATCTACGGCCGCTAGAGCGGTCGGGACCGACGCGGCGGCATCGGACTCAGGCTGTGACCGGCGCCGTCGGCGTCCGACAGCCTGAGCGGGCTCGGCCCTCCGGTGCAGTCAAGCGGCGCCCCGAGGGTCGGCGCACGGCCTCACTCCGCAGACATTCGGTTGACTTGTTGTCTAAACGGGAAGCTCAAGAATCGGTTGAAGTAACCTCGACGGAACCGTCGACTTGCTGGATGTCGAGGGACAAGTGGGCGCGGTAGAGAACCTGCGCCCCCTCCCCCCTTACGATCGCCAGATAGTCCTGGCGCTCGGTCTCGGTGCCGAACTCTTGCGCGATCTTGGCCATGATGCGTACAAGCTTGCTGCGCACTGCGCTCTCATCAGCCAATTCGAAGCCAACATTGTCCTTGACGAAATTGGCTCCGTCATGAAGATCAATAAAGAAGCGCGGCATAGACAATAACACCCGTGGGAATTTATCCCACTCCATATGATTAACCTAGGCTGTTCGAGCACCGAGCGCAATTGGTGCTGTCCACTTAGGTCGCCTCCCGGACAGATTTGTCGGCGCCCTGATCGACGCAATCTGCCGCCAGTGTCGCGGGTCTGTATCGCCCGTCGGAGAAAGCGGCCATCCGAAACCGTGACGGCGGACAGGCCGTCGACCCCTGCGCTATCAAGCGCATCCTTCTTGTGTGGTCCGGCTGCGCCTCATGTTCTTTCCGCTTTCGAAGCTGTTGTTTTTCGTGGTGACACCCTCGAATGCGCTCGTGCTCCTGATGCTCGTCGGGCTCGGTTTCGGCGCATCCGGATCGCGGCGATTCGGTTTCGGATTGGCGGCCGTCGCCGGCCTATTTCTCCTCATCGCGGGGCTCTCTCCTCTCGCCGTCACTGTCGCCCTGCCCCTGGAGGAGCGCTTTCCGGCTTTCGTCGACGATGGCAGACCGGTCGCGGGGATCATCGTGCTGGGCGGTGCGATCGAAACGCGGCTCTCGGGCGAGCGTGGTCAGCTCGTCTTGAACGATGCCGCCGAGCGCCAGATCGCGATGGCGGATCTGGCCCGGCGCTATCCGACGACCCGGCTCGTCTTCACCGGGGGCAGCGGCAGCTTGGTAAACAGAAAACCGTCCGAGGCGGAGACCGTCAGCCGTTACGCCGATTCCACGGGCCTGCCGCGGACGCGACTGATCCTGGAGGATCGATCGCGCAACACGTGGGAGAACGCCCTGTTCACCGCCGACCTGGTCAAGCCGAAGCCCGACGAGCGCTGGCTCCTCGTCACGTCGGCCTGGCACATGCCTCGTGCCGTCGGCTGCTTCCGGCAGGCCGGCTTCGACGTCACCGCTTATCCGGTCGATTACCGCACCGGCGGCTGGGACGACATCTGGCGCATCAACGGGTTCGCGTCGGAAGGACTGGCCCTCCTCGATCTGGTGACCAAGGAGTGGATCGGCCTCACGGCCTATCGGCTCSCCGGCTACACCGACGCGTGGTTGCCGGCGCCTCAGGCGCCGTCCGCGACCGAGGCGACCGCGCCGAGCCGGTAGACGCCGCGGAAATCATCGGGGTCCTCGACGGCCTTGCCCTTGCGCAGGATCGCGACCTGTCCGGCCTTGGTCATGCGCACCGCGATGCGGCGGATCGGCTGCATCAGCGGGCTCCATGCCTCGGGTTGCGAGCCGCCGAGTTCCCGCGCCACTTCCGATGGGCAGACCGTCTTGCCGACATCGCGGGCCGCTACGAGGCGCAGGATCGTCTCCGCAATGAGGTCCTCGGACGGCCCCTTCCGCTCGGGACGGCCCGAAACCTTGGGCGTCGGTTTGACCGCCGGTTTCACGGCGGTTTTGGCAGCCGGCTCGGCCGCCGGCTTCTTGGGTGAGGATGTGCGCTGGCGCGTCGGCTTCTTCGGTATCGTCATGGCTGCCACCCCTGCCCTGTCCCGTCGTCTTCCGCTAGCAGGGCGGCGCGAATTCGCGAAGCGAATTGCCGGCGCCACATCACCAGGACGACGGCCGTGGTGGTAAGAACGAGCAGCCACGGGCTGATGAACCAGCCGAGATAAGCCAGGGCGAAGAAGAAAGCCCGCTGGCCGCGGGCGAAGTGACTGCCCGCAGCGATATTCATGGCGGCGGCCTTGCGCGCCGCGCGCTGCATCTGCTCCACCGTCGCGCTCGACCCTTTCGGTGGGACCGCTCCGAGCAGGATCGCGCCGTAGTTGAACAGCCGGTAGGCCCAGGAAAACTTGAAGAAGGCATAGACGAATACCACCGCCAGCCCCGCGACCTTAATTTCCCAGGTCACCCGCGAGGCGATGGCTCCGAACGGCAGAGCCCCGAACAGCGTGAGCACGTCGTCGCCCGAGCGCGACAGGGTGAGCACACCCCCGAGGGCAATCAGCGACGTGGAGGCAAAGAAGGCGGTTCCGTTCTGCAGCGAGGCGTTGATGGTGGTGTCGACCACGCGGTTGTCGCGCTCGATGAGTTGGCGCGTCCATTCCGCCCGCTGGGCGTTCATGATCTGGCTGAGACTGGTGCGGCGCCCGCGCATCCGCGCCACGGCGACGCCGTATCCGGCCCAGGCGGCCACGAAGTAGCAGAGCGCCGCGAGGTCGAGATAGGAGAAGTCGGGGGTCAGCATCGCGTCCGCTCTTCGACGACCGGGTCGGGGGCGCCTCGCCCCCGGGCGCTAGCGCGGTTTCCGCCGCCCTGTCCAGCGCTGCCGGACCGGACCCGCGCCGACCGGCCTCGGACGTCACCGAATCGCGAAACCGACCTCGACCACCGCATCGGTGCGATCCGTCACCGCAACCTCATTCACGCGTGAGCCCGGTGGTCCAGTCCGGCAGGCCTCCAGCATCCGGTCGATGGTGTCGGGTCGGCCACAGAAGCGTGCCTCGACCGAGCCGTCCGCCCGGTTGCGGACATGACCGGCCAAGCCGAGACGGCCGGCCTCGCGACGCGTCCACATCCGGTAGCCGACCCCCTGGACCCGTCCGCGGATGATCACGTCAACGGTTCGGATCTCGGGGGTCTCCATCACCTGCTCCGACTCTCAGCGCGCGACGATCCCGCCCGCGCGCGGCCTCGCGAGCGGGACCGGCTGAGCCGTTCCGCTGCGGAAAGTGAGATACCACGCCACCGAGATGAAGAGCACGCCACCGACGAAGTTGCCGAGCGTAACGGGAATCTGATTCCACACCCACCATTGCTCGAACGAGACGTGTGCCCCGAGCATCATGCCCGCCGGAATCATGAACATGTTGACGACGGCGTGTTCGAAGCCCTGCGCGAAGAAGAGAAAGATCGGCAGCCAGGCACCCAGGATCTTGCCGAAGGTCGAGGTCGACATCATCGACATGGTGACGCCGAGGCAGACCATCCAGTTGCACAGCATGGCCTTTACGAAGCAGGTCAGCATGCCGGCGCTGCCGAGCGTCTCGTAGGCGACCGTCTTCGACAGGGTGATGTCGATGATCTTCTGCGCCACTCCGGCCGGCGGCGTGTGCCAGGCATTGGTGAGGGCGATGACCAGAAGTACGGCGTAGAGAACGCTGCCGACGAGATTGCCGACGAAGCCCCAGGCGAAGTTGCGCATCATCGGCCGAAAGCCGATCCGCCCCTCCATGAAGGACAGCGCCAGGATGCCGAAATTCCCTGTGCAGAGTTCGAGGCCCAAGCAAACGATCATCACGAAACCGACGGGGAACACGATGGCGCCCACGAAGGGAACGCCGCTCTGAACGGCACCGGTGAGCGCGAGGCTGGTGGCGATCCCGAGCAGCGCGCCGGCCATCATGCCGCGCACCAGCATGTCCCGGATCGACAGATCCGCGCGTACGACACCGGCCTCACTCATCGCGGCGGCCATGTCGGCGGGTTTTACGAAGTCCATCGGCAGATTTCCTCAATGTGTTTTGAGGACGCTCGACGCAAGGGGAAGGCCAAACTACGATCACGGAGGGCGATGGTGCGATCCAAGACCAACGCGGCCCTGCGAAACATTCCGCGCCGGCGCCCTACCCTGCGCGGCCACGCTGCCAAGTCTTCAACTCGGCGCAGTAGGCTGGCGGCAGTTGTGCCGCCGATGCAGCCGCGATGACCGCCTCCAGGTAGCCCGGACGGGGCGCGCCCGTAGCGCTGCTGCCGCCGAGATAGATCAGTGCCCGCTTCGCGCCGCCCTGCATCGAGACCGGCTGCATCGCCTTGATGTAGAGGCCGGCCGCGACGCCCTCGTAGCGGTCCAGGGCCGGCACGTCTCCGAGGGACAGGTCCCACAGAATTCCGAACACGGTCGCACGCGGGTCACGCACCACCGAGGCGTAGCCCTCGCGCATGATGATGAAGCGGTGCCGGTTGAGCCGTCCCTGCCCGATCAGCGTCGAGCGTGGGCACCGCGCCGCCATCGCGGCGGCATCCATGTTCGCACCGTAGGCGAAGTAGAGGGGCATCGACCGTTCCTGGCGTCCGTCCCGACCGTGCGCCCTCCCCGAATGGAGGAGGGTGCACGGTGCGGCTCAGCGAATCCTCAGGCGAATTCGAGGATCACCGCGTCGACGGCAAGGCTGTCACCTTCCTTCGCGGAGATCTTGGAGACGGTTGCGTCGCGCTCGGCACGCAGGACATTCTCCATCTTCATCGCTTCGACGATGGCCAGCGGCTCGCCGTTCTTCACCTCCTGGCCTTCCTTCACCAGGATCGCCTTCACCAGACCGGGCATCGGGCAGAGCACCTGCTTGCCGGAGCCTGCATCCTCCTTGATCGGCATCAGGGCTGCCAGCGCCGCTTCGCGCCGGGTGTAGACGCGGGCCTCGGCCGCCGCGCCCGCATGCTGCAGAGCGACGCCGTTGAGGAGGCCACGCACCTGCATGGCGACACGGGTGCCGGCGATCTCGCCCTGCCAGACCGGCTCGCCGGGACGCCACTCGCTGGACACCGTCCAGGTGGTGCCGTCCTCGCCCGTGACCAGCAGCGTGCCGCCGACGGCGTCGACGGTGACCGGATAGGATTCGCCGGCCAGCACGACGATGCGGTCGCGCTCGAAATGCAACAGGGCGGGATCGCGCATCTGGCCGGAGATCCCGCGCTTGCGCTGGTTCATCTTGTGGTCGATGGCCGCCGCGGCCGCCGCCATGCGCTGGGCGACGGCGCCCTGGGGATCGGGGGCGACGAAGCCCTCGGGAAACTCCTCGGCGATGAAGCCGGTGGAGATGTTGCCCGAACGCCAGCGCGGATGGGCCATCAGGGCCGCCAGGAACGGAATGTTGTGGCGGATGCCCTCGATGGCGAAGGCGTCGAGGGCTTCGCCCTGCGATTCGATGGCCTCGGCCCGCGTCGGCGCCCAGGTCACCAGCTTGGCGATCATCGGATCGTAGTGGATCGCGATCTCGCCGCCCTCCTCCACGCCGGTGTCGTTGCGGACGATGGCGCCGCCGAACTCGCCCTCGGCCGGCGGCCGGTAGGTGGTGAGACGGCCGATCGAGGGCAGGAAGTTGCGGGTCGGGTCCTCGGCATAGACGCGGCTCTCGACGGCCCAGCCATTCAGCTTCACATCGGTTTGCGCGAGCGGAAGCGTCTCACCGGCCGCGACCCGGATCATCATCTCGACGAGGTCGAGCCCGGTGATCATCTCGGTGACGGGATGCTCCACCTGCAGGCGGGTGTTCATCTCGAGGAAGTAGAACGATTTGTCCTGGCCGGCGACGAACTCGACCGTGCCGGCGGAATCGTAGCTCACCGCCTTGGCGAGGGCGACGGCCTGCTCGCCCATCTTCCGGCGCGTGGCCTCATCGAGAAGCGGCGACGGCGCCTCCTCGATAACCTTCTGGTTACGGCGCTGAATCGAGCACTCGCGCTCGCCGAGGTAGATCACGTTCCCGTGCTTGTCGCCGATCACCTGGATCTCGATGTGGCGCGGATCGGTGATGAATTTTTCCACGAAGACGCGATCGTCGCCGAAGGACGAAGCAGCTTCCGATTTGGCACGGGCGAAGCCTTCGGCGACCTCCGACGAGGAATGGGCGATACGCATGCCCTTGCCGCCGCCGCCGGCCGACGCCTTGATCATGACCGGATAGCCGATCTCGTCCGCGATCGTCACCGCGTGCTCGGGGCTCTCGATCACCCCGAGGAAGCCCGGAACGGTGGAGACGTTGGCGGCGGACGCCGCCTTCTTCGACTCGATCTTGTCACCCATCGCGGCGATCGCGCCTGGGTTCGGACCGATGAAGACGATGCCGGCCGCCTCCAGAGCGCGCGGGAAGGATTCGCGCTCGGACAGGAAGCCGTAACCCGGATGCACGGCTTGGGCGCCGGTCTGCTTGCAGGCTTCGATGATCTTCTCGATCAGCAGGTAGGACTGTGCCGCCGGCGCGGGCCCGATATGCACCGCTTCGTCGGCCATGGCGACGTGCACGGCATCGCGGTCGGCATCCGAGAAGACCGCCACGGTCTTGATGCCCATGCGGCGGGCGGTCTTGATGATGCGACAGGCGATCTCGCCACGGTTCGCGATCAGGATTTTATCGAACATTGATCCGCGCACTCTGTATTCAAACGGTAAACATCGAGGCGCGGTCGGCGCCCAAGCTTGTCTCCGATAAAGCAGTTATGCGGCTTCGGGAAGCAGACCGAACCGTGAGGCGCCCGTTGAACCGTGAATTGTGTTCACGCCATCTGCCGCGCCGGCGCCGAGATGGCCGCCTGCGCATCCCAGGCCGCCACGACGCGGTTCCGGCCGTTAGCCTTGGCGCGATAGAGGGCGATGTCGGCGTGCTTGACCAAATTGTCCGGCCAGTTGGTCGAGTCGTCGGGTGTCGCCAGCGCGATCCCGACGCTGACGCTGACCACCTGCCGGCCTTCGAGCCCCGGATGAGGCATGCCGAGGTCCGAGACGGCGCAGCGGATCACCTCGCCCAATACTAGAAGGCTCTCCGGCGTCGCATCCCGTAAAACGGCTATGAATTCCTCGCCGCCGAAGCGACCGACCACCGCCTGGGCCGGCATCGCCTGACGTATGGCCTCCGCAACGGCGATGAGACAGCGGTCACCCGCATCGTGTCCGGCGGTATCGTTGAATCGCTTGAAGTGATCGATATCGAGCAGGGCGACGCCGAGGCTGCCGTCGCGCTGTGCCGCCTCGGCCCAGGCATCGACCAGACGTCCACGGATGGCGCGGCGATTGGCGAGACCGGTGAGGTCGTCGGTCCCGGCCAGCACCGCCAGGCGCGTGTTCATCTCGGTCAATCGATCGGCCTTGAGCAGGTCTTCCAGCCTGAGCATGAAGGAATGGCGATGGAGGATATTCATACTTCGGCGCGCCGGGATCAGGCATCCCAGTATCACCCCGTAGAAGACCGACATTGTCGCCCGAATGACGGGATCCATGGCCGGGTTCCGGAGGCAGAAAGCCCCGTAGATGCCGATCGCCAGGACGGCGGCGCTGATTGTCGAGACGAGGCGAACGGGAAAGATCACCAAGCCGGTCGCCAGGACGAACAAGCCACCGCTTAAGTACCGCTCGGGGATTGCGCCCTCACCGGTGTGGCCTAGGACGCCGGACATCAGCATCAGGGATACGGCCGCGACCGGCAGGATGAGACTTTCGGCTTTCTGCGACCGAAACCGGGTCATCGCCCAGCACAAGCTACCGTAGATGACCGGAAGGAAGATGAAGTGCGACAGGAGCGACACTTCGAAAATACGTGGATTCTGCAGGACGTCGATGGCGAAAATGGGCGTATTCAGGATCGCTACCCAGATCAGCCATGAGCGTATACGTTTGGCGCGTTCGTGCCAGGTGCTGCTGTGATAGAGGGCTTCGAGACGTTTCGTCAGCGTGAGGTCGCGGATGCGGCCGTCCAGGACGGCTTCGACCTCGGTCAGCAGTTCCGCTCGTCCTGCGGGGTCCAGGGCATCAATGGGCGCCCGCCATCGGCTGGCCCGCATCTTCGCTGCCTTTCCGACTGTCGACTGCCTCATCAGGAAATCCGGGTTGAGACAAGCACCTGCTGCCAAGGCCTGAACGGGTGACGGCCTCAGGATAAGTCACGCTGCCTTAACAAATGATCTATCGATCTGCGTGTATTGATTAACCGACTTCGCGGATAGCGCGAATGCGATCAGCGCTTCGTCGCTCACCTGGGCCTCGCGGACCACTTCGCGGGCGATCCGGGCTGCAAGGACGCTCGGGCCGCTGCCGGCGCGCAGGGAGCTGACCAGCCAGCACGCCAGCTCGGTGTTGATGTAGCCGGTGGGACGCTCGCCCCAGACCGCGAAGTCGACCACGGCGGCGGTCAGGTAATCCCCGAAGGCGCCGTCGGTCGCAGTCACGACCCGGTCGAGGGCGATCAGCATGTCGGCCTCGTCGCGGCTGGTGAGGCCATCCGGAAGGACGTGGCGGGTCAGCGCGACGACGTCGGCGGCGGTGATGGCGCCGGCGGCGACGATACGGTTACAGAAAACCTGCAGCGAAAGGTTGATCATGTCTTGATGCCTCCCCGGCTTTGTCTTGGCCGGTCTGTGTCCCTGTCGATGGTTTGACTATGCAGGACGGCATCGTTCAAGCAGTTAACGCCCAAATCTGAATCGACGTTCAGGTTAAAGCCTGATCACGAATGAGCCTTTCGAAAAGATGACCTTCCACACTGCGCCTCAGCGCACCACCACCTTCGCGCCGATCGGCACGCGGTCGTAGAGGTCGACGACATCGTCGTTGAGCATGCGGATGCAGCCCGAGGACACCGCCTGGCCGATCTTCTCGGGCTCGTTGGTGCCGTGGATGCGGAACAGTGTGTCCTTCCTGCCCTCGGCCAAGTACAGAGCCCGTGCGCCGATGGGGCTGGTCGGTCCGCCTTCCAGGCGCTTCGGCAGGTCGGGCCGGCGCGCCAGCATCTCGGGCGGCGGGTTCCAATCGGGCCACTCGCCCTTGCGATCGACATTGGCCGTCCCGGCCCAGGCCATGCCGGCATGGCCGACCGCCACGGGGTAGCGCACCGCCTTGCCGTCGGCCAGCACGTAGTACAGGCGCCGCTCTTTGGTGACCACGATGACCGTACCGGGGGCTTCCCGCGTCGGGTAATCTACGGTGGTGCGGGCGATCTTCGGATCGACGACCGCCGTTGGCGCCAGCTTCATCCAAGCCTTGTCGCGGGCAACGGGGTCCATCGGTGCGGCGCCGCCAGGCGCGGGTGTGACCGCGGCGACTTGGACCGCCGCCGGTGCGGTGGCGATCCCCGTCGTCCGGGGGTTGCAGGCCCCAAGGGGCAGCAGGGCACTCAACAGCAGGGCGGTGGCGGGAGTGCGCATGGGTGGGGCCTGTCTTGGAAGGGCTGGTTTCGACCTGCCCACCTGTGACGCGGCCCGATCGATTCTGGGTGGATCAGGTCTTGCACAACCAGGGCCGAACGCGCATCCCAACACGACGATCGCACGCAAGATGTGATACATTGGCACCATGTGTTGCGGGAATGCCGCAGCACGGGTTCGCCACCGGAGGGACGACCGTGACGACGCTGTACGTGAGCCATCCGTCCGCCCTCGACCATGCCATGCCCGAAGGGCATCCCGAACGGGCTGATCGCATCCGCGCCGTCGAGCGGGCGCTGGAGGATGAGCGCTTCGCGGGATTGCTCCGCGGGCTGGCACCGAAAGCCGACGCCTCCGTTCCGGCCCTGGTCCATCCCGTCCCCTACGTCCAGGCGATCATCGAAGCGTCGCCAATGGACGGCTACGTCCAGATCGACGGCGACACCCTGCTGTCGCCCGGTACGCTCGAAGCCGCTCTGCGCGGGGTTGGCGGCGCGGTCCATGCGGTCGATGCCGTGATGTCGGGCGAATGCACCAACGCCTTCGTGGCCATGCGCCCGCCGGGGCACCATGCCGAGCGCATGACCGCCATGGGGTTCTGCCTGTTCAACAACGCCGCCATCGCGGCCCGCCATGCCCGGGAGACGTACGGGACGAGCCGGGTCGCGATTGTCGATTGGGACGTCCACCACGGCAACGGAACCCAGGACATCTTCTGGGACGACAAATCGGTCCTGTATGCATCGACTCACGAGATGCCGCTCTTCCCGGGCACGGGGGCGGCGTCCGAGCGCGGCAATCACGACACCATCGTCAACGTGCCCCTGCGCGCCGGCGACGATAGCGAACGCTTCCGCGAGGTCTTCGAGGCCGGCATCCTGCGCCGTCTCGACGCCTTCGCGCCCGACCTCGTCATCATCTCGGCTGGGTTCGATGCGCACCACCTCGACCCGCTCGGGCATGTCCAGCTGACGGAAGCCGATTTCGGCTGGGCGACGCGCCGTCTGGTGGACCTCGCTGCCAAGCATTCAGGCGGCCGCTTGGTCTCCGTACTGGAGGGTGGCTACAGCCTGAAGGGACTGGGACTTTCGGTGTCGGCCCATGTCGACGCCCTGATGGGCCGGTGAATGAGCACGCCGCCCGCGGGGGCTACGCCTCAAACTCGCAAGCGCCTGGGAAACCGAAAGGTCGGGCGTAAGCCTTGCTCTTCGGCGCGTGCGTTCGACGCTCGGACCGGGTGCTTGACGCGCGAGCGGACGCTTCGCGCGCCCTATCCGTCGATGCGCTCGTCACCCAGGAACTCGATCCCGAAACCGGACAGGCCCACATAGGCGCGCGACGAGGTCGCGAGGTTGCGGATCGACGCGACGCCGAGGTCGCGCAGGATCTGCGCCCCAAGTCCGATTTCCCGCCATTGGGCCACTCGCTGGGCCTCCGAACCCTCCTCGGCGAAGGGCTTCAGGGGTACGCCGGCCGTACCGTCGCGCAGGTAGACCAGAACGCCCCGGCCTTCCTGGGCGAAGCGGCGCATCACCGCCTCGATTTGACGGCCCCCCTCGATCACGTCGGCGACCACGTTGGAACGGTGGAGCCGCACCAGCACGTCCTTGCCATCGCCGATGCGGCCATGGACGAAGGCGAATTGTTGCACGGTCTCGAACGGCGTGGTGTAGGCGTAGCCCGTCATTTCGCCGAACTCGGTCTTCACCGGGAAGGTGCTGACCCGCTCGACAAGCGTTTCGCGCGCTTGCCGGTAGGCGATCAGATCGGCCACCGAGACGCGCTTGAGGTTGTGCAGGTCCGCGAAGGCGGTGATCTGCGGGCCCTTCATCACGGTGCCGTCGTCGTTGGCGAGTTCACAGATCACGCCGACCGGCGGCAATCCGGCGAGCTTGCACAGGTCGACCGCCGCCTCGGTGTGGCCGGAGCGCATGAGCACGCCGCCATCCTTGGCGATCAGCGGGAAGACATGGCCGGGACGGACGAAATCGTCCTCGCCCATGTTGCCGTTGGCCAGCGCCCGCACGGTGTTGCAGCGCTGCTCGGCCGAGATGCCGGTGGTCAGCCCGTGCTTGGTGTCCACCGTGACCGTGAAGGCGGTGCCGAGCGGCGCGTCGTTCGAGGCCACCATCGGGTCGAGGCGAAGGCGTCGGGCCTCGGCGCGGGTCAGAGGCGCGCAGACGATGCCGCAGGTGTTGCGGATGATGAACGCCATCTTCTCCGGGGTGCAGAGCGAGGCCGCGACGACGAGGTCGCCCTCGTTCTCGCGGTCGTCATCATCGGTGACGACGACGATCTCGCCGCGGGCATAGGCCTCGATGGCCTCGGTGACTTGGGTGTGGGGCACAGGCTGTCTCTTGACGTTTCGCGGATCGGACGATGGCGGGCGCAAGCGGGATCAGTCCCGCGCGCCGACCTGCCCCCGATGGCGCAGATAGTGATCGGCGAGGACGCACGCCATCATGGCCTCGGCCACCGGCACGGCGCGAATGCCGACGCAGGGGTCGTGCCGCCCTTTGGTGATGAGGTCGACGTCGCGGTTGTCACGGGTGACGCTCATGCGCGGGGTCAGGATCGACGAGGTCGGCTTCACGGCGAAGCGGCACACGATGGGCTGTCCGGTGGAGATACCACCGAGGACGCCGCCCGCATGGTTGGCCAGGAAGGTCGGGGCGCCGGCATTGCCGGACCGCATCTCGTCGGCATTGTCTTCGCCGCGCAGGGCTGCGGAGGCGAAGCCGTCGCCGATCTCGACGCCCTTCACGGCGTTGATCGACATCATGGCGGCGGCGAGATCCGCGTCGAGCTTGCCGTAGATCGGCGCCCCGAGTCCGGGGGGCACGCCCTCGGCCACCACCTCGATCACGGCGCCAACCGACGAGCCGTCTTTGCGGATGCCGTCGAGAAAGTCTTCGTAAAAGCTTGCCGTCTCGGGATCGGGGCAGAAGAACGGATTGGCGTTCACCGCCTCCCAATCCCAGCGCGACCGGTCGATGGCGTGCGGTCCCATCTGCACCAGGGCGGCGCGGATGGTGACGCCGGCAGGCAGGACCTTGCGGGCGACGGCGCCCGCCGCGACCCGCGCGGCGGTCTCGCGCGCCGAGGAGCGCCCGCCGCCGCGATAGTCGCGGATGCCGTACTTCGCGTCGTAGGCGTAGTCGGCGTGGCCCGGCCGGTAGCTGTCGCGGATCTCGGAATAATCCTTCGAGCGCTGGTCGGTATTCTCGATTTCGAGGGCGATCGGGGTGCCGGTGGTCAACTGGACGCCACCGGTGCGGTCGTCGGCGAAGACGCCCGAGAGAATGCGGACCTGATCGGGTTCGCGCCGCTGCGTGGTGAAGCGCGACTGCCCGGGCTTGCGCCGATCGAGTTCCGCCTGGATGTCTTCCGCCGACAGGGCCAATCCGGGCGGACAGCCATCGACCACGCAGCCGAGGGCGACCCCGTGGCTCTCGCCGAAGGTGGTGACGCGAAACAAGTGTCCGAACGTATTGTGCGACATGGCGCACCCGCTCTAGCGCGGGTTTGCCCCGAGGGCCAGCGCGGGGCCATGCGCCGGTTCGGGGACGACCGTGCGCCAGGACACGGGCCGAACCTTAAGCCTCCGGTCGTGCCAGCACGCCGCCGGTCGTTGGTTCACGGACGCCGGTGGTGGACGGGAAGGTGATCGGCAGGCCCTTCACCGAACGCACCGCGAGATGCGCGAAGGCCTGCGCCTCGAGATAGGCCGAGGACCAGCCGATGGCGTCGGCCGTCGTGATCTCGGCGCGCAGATGATAGTTCAGCAGGCGCACCAGTTCGCCGTTGCGAGCGCCGCCGCCGGCCACGATCCAGCGTCCGGGAATCTCGGGCGCATGGTCGAGGGCGCGCGCCACCGCCCGCGCGGTAAAAGCGGTCAGCGTCGCCGCGCCGTCCTCGGTGGAGAGCTGGCCCGCAAGCTTGTGCGAGAACCAGTTCCGGTCGAGCGACTTCGGCGGGCGCCGGGCGAAGAACGGGTGGATCAGCAGCCAGGCCAGCAGCGGCTCGTCGGGCCGGCCGCGGGCGGCGGTGCGGCCGCCGTCGTCGAGGGGGCGGCCGGTGCGCTCGCGCATCCAGTCGTCGATCAGGGCATTGCCGGGTCCGGTGTCGAACGCGATGACGTCGCCGTTCGCCGACAGGATCGTGGCGTTGGCGACGCCGCCGATGTTCAGGATGCCCAGCGCCCCTTCGAAGCCGGAGGCACGGGCCAGCGCCTGGTGGAACACCGGTACCAGGGGGGCTCCCTGCCCACCCGCCAGCACGTCGGCGTGGCGCAGATCCGAGACCACGGCGATGCCGAGGCGGCGGCTGAGGGCCGCGCCGTCGCCGATCTGCACGCTCATGCGCTGGTCCGGCCGGTGCACCACGGTCTGGCCGTGGAAGCCGACCACATCGATGTCGGCGGCCGTAAGGCCGTTATCGGCCAGGAAGCTCTCGACCGCCTCGGCGTGGGCGGCGGTGACGAAGGCCTCGGCCTCGACAAGGCATCCCGGACGGTCCTCGCGCGCGATAACACCTTCCGCATCGATCAGCGCTTGGCGCAGCAGGGACCGATCCTCGTCCGAGTAGCCGCGATAACCCGTGGGCCCGAGGGGTTCGAGATAGCCGTTATGGCTCACCGCAACCCGCACGGTCTCGCCGTCCGTCTCGATCAGCGCGACGTCGACGCCGTCGAGGGACGTGCCGCTCATCAGTCCGATCGCGCGCATCATCGCCATGGTTTCCGCCCCGTGCCTTCCGTGTGCAGCCCTGCTAAGAGCCGCCCAGATCCCGTGCGGTGCTATCACGCGGCCTTCGACCCTGTCCCGCGCCGCGATTCCCTCGAACCGGAACTTCGCATGTCCTCCGACGCCACCCAGGTTGCCCCCGCCGCCGCGCCCTTCCAGCCGCAATCCGAGTTCCTGAAGGTCCTCACCGAGCGTGGCTACATCCACCAGGGCTCGGACCTCGCCGGCATCGACGCGGCCGCGCGCGAGGGCCGCCTGACGGCCTATGTCGGCTACGACTGCACCGCCGCGTCCCTCCATGTGGGTCACCTCCTGTCGATCATGATGCTGCACTGGCTTCAGGCCACCGGCGGCACTCCGATCACCCTGATGGGCGGCGGCACGACGCGGGTCGGCGACCCCTCGGGCCGCGACGAATCACGCAAGATCCTCACCCTGGAGCAGATCGAGGAGAACAAGGCCGGCATCCAGAAGACCTTCTCGCGGTTCCTGAACTTCGGTGACGGTGGCAATGCTGCGACGATGGTCGACAACGCCGAGTGGCTGACCAAGCTGAACTACATCGAGATGCTGCGCGACATCGGGCGCCACTTCTCGGTCAACCGCATGATGTCGATGGACAGCGTGCGCATGCGTCTGGAGCGCGATCAGGAACTATCGTTCCTCGAATTCAACTACATGATCCTGCAATCCTACGACTTCGTCGAGCTGAATCGCCGCTACGCCTGCGTGCTTCAGATGGGCGGCTCCGACCAGTGGGGTAACATCGTCAACGGCATCGATCTCGGCCGTCGCATGGGCACGCCGCAACTCTACGGGCTGACCTGCCCGCTCCTCACCACCGCTTCGGGCGCCAAGATGGGCAAGACCGCGGCCGGCGCGGTCTGGCTGGATGCCGGGATGCTGAGCCCGTACGATTACTGGCAATTCTGGCGCAACACCGAGGACGCCGATGTCGGCCGCTTCCTCAAGCTGTTCACGCTGCTGCCGATGGACGAGATCACGCGCCTCGAAGCCCTGCCCGGTGCCGGCATCAACGAGGCCAAGAAGGTGCTGGCCACCGAAGCCACCGCCCTGATGCATGGCCGCGAGGCTGCAGACGCCGCGGCCGAGACCGCGCGGAAGACCTTCGTGGAAGGCACGGTGGCGCAGGATTTGCCGAGCATCACGGTCTCGGCCGATCTGCTGGACGCCGGCCTCGGCGTACTCTCGGCCTTCGGGCCCGAATACGCTAAGCTTCTGCCCTCCACCAGCGAAGGCAGGCGTCAGATCAAGAGCGGGGGTCTGCGTGTCAATGACCTGCCGGTCACCGACGAACGGGCGGTGCTGCGCCACGCCGACCTGACGGCGGACGGTGTGATCAAGCTCTCGTTCGGCCGAAAGAAGCACGTGCTGGTGCGAGTGGGCTGAGGCGGGGAGGTTCCGTCACCGGCACGTCGTTTCGGACCAGGATATCGCCGGCAGTCCCGATGACTGGCTGCGGCCCGGACGGCGTGGCGCCCGGGCTCAGGCAAACCGCTGCTGTTGGACCCCGGAATCCGAGAGGGTATCGGTCGCCGGTTCGATCAACGAATTTTCCGCTTCGACGCGATTGCGACCCGCCCGTTTGGCGCGATAGAGGGCGGCATCGGCAACCTGCAGCAGGTCTATGAGGGTGCTGCCCGTCACCGGCGCCGCGGCACAGCCGATACTCACGGTCATGCCGGGCCGGCCCGTGGCCGGCCCGTCGGTCTCGACGCTCAAGCGAATTGCCTCGGCGAGACGGGCGCCGTCTGAGCGGGTTCCACCCGGAATCAGACAGACGAACTCCTCGCCTCCGATCCGAGCCAGGACCGGTTCGCCGAGCCTTTCGGTCGACCGCGGCTGTGTCTCGCGCAGGCTCCTGGCCGTCTGGCGCAGGAGCGCCGCGAAGCGGATCAGAGCCGCGTCACCGGCCGAATGCCCGCCGCTGTCGTTGATCCGCTTGAAATGATCGATGTCGAGCATCAGCACGGCCATGTCCCGGTGCTGTGCCGCGAGCCCCTCGGCGCAATCAAAGAACGCGCGCCGGTTCAGCAATCCGGTCAGGCCATCGGTGGTCGCCACCTTGCGCTGGCGCTCCGCTTCGTTCCCGAGTTCCAGCGTGGTCACGGCCAGGATCAGGACGATGTAGATCACCAGATACAGCATCAGCCACAGCGCCGCCCGGGTCTGGGCATGATCGAGCGGGACGACGATGTTCTCCTGGACGGCCGTGTAGGCCGTCAGTCCAAGAGAGGCGATCGAGAGCAGCCAGAGCAGAAACGCGGCAAGAACGCGGTTGGGGGTTGGCCGTACCTGATCCGGCCGCAGCATCTCCATTGACATGGCGATGCAATAGGCCGTGAAGCCGAGGGTTGCGACGACATTGCGAAGTTGCTCGCCCGCGAAAAAGGCCGGCACCAGGCAGGCTACCGTCCAGATCGTCGTGCCGGCCCAGATCGCGATCGGAGAATGCGATCGGTGGTGGACGAGTCGGACCGCCGCCCACAGGAAGGCGAAGGTCTGAATGAAGCAGACCTGGGCGAGCCAGATCGCGACCCAGTCCGGCGCGATCTGGCGCAGCATGAAGAGAAGGCATCCCGCTGTCGCGCTGGTCGCCGAGGCGGCGATCCAGAGATGGATGCGGGCGGCGCGGCCGCTGACCCACAATACCCAGAAGTAGACCGCAATACCAAAGTCGATCACCGTCGTGGCGATGAGCAGAGTAGCGATGTCGAGGGTCACGTCATAGTCCGTCGTTTGTCAGAATCCTGGTCTAGAGTTTGTCAGGGATGAGTGGAAATCGGTTATCCCGATAAGACAAACGAAAACCAAAGACCCGAGAGTCTGGCTGGTTCAGAATGAACCGGACTGACTCTCGTCCCGTCTGGCTGCGGTCCTGCTACCGCTGTCTCGGACTGACTCCGCTCAGCGCTCGGTTTCGTCCATCGGCGGCCCGGCTGCGACGCCGTCGTTGCCGCCGCCGGCGCTGAACAGCTTGCGCAGAATGCCGGGTGCCAGTGCCGAGAGCGGGTTCACGCTCACATCCGGCTTGGCGAGGCGTCCCGAGACGCGGAAGTTGAGGGCGAAAAGCCCTTCGTTTCGGCCGCCGCCGAGGAGTTGGCCGAGAATCGGCAGTTGCGAGACGACGTTGTTGAGGCCGTAGAGCGGTACGAACGTGCCGTTGATGTCGGTGCGTTCCCTGGCGGTGTCGAGGTAACCCGTCATGGTGAAACCCATGGCGGGATTCGAGATCGCCGCATCGCTGATGTCGATCCGGCTCCCCGTACGGGTAAAGATCGCCCGAAGCCGGTCGAATTCTACGTCGTTCCCGGCGTTCTGGACCACGTATTTCCGGCCGCGCGCATCGGTGACCTCGCTGGTCGCCGGTCCCTGGGCCATGATGCTCGACAGCGCGGGCTCGTTGCGCAGGATGAAGTTGCGGATCTGGACCGAGCCCGGCTGCGGCCCGTCGTTCAGCGAACTGCTCATGATCAGCTTGCCGCCGTACATGCGCTTGTAGATGTCGGCGAAACGGAGCGCCGAGCCGGCATCCAGCGTCTCGATGGCGATGCTCGATCCGCCGCGATCGGCATGGGTGATCTGGGCCGAGAAGGGCGCGCTGCTGAACTTTCCGAGAATACGTCCGCTTCGGAGGTCGCGGCCGCGCAACAGGAGCTTGGCACTTGCGTTGGTCAACGCTTCTCCGTTGAAGCCGCTGACGATGGCGAGGTTGATGTCGGCGTCGATGTCTTTCGGGCTCGTCTCGCGGCCGCCCTTGGCGGCCGGCCCGGTCAACCCGCGCAGGAACGGGCGCGCATCGGCCACCGCTCCCCGGACCGAGACCCGATAGGCGTTGCCGCTGGTGTGGTCGACCGACAGGCGCATGTCGTCGCCGGGCGACAGCTTGAGGGCGGTCAGGTCCGCGCGTTCGAACCCGCCCTCGCCGTTCAGGCTGATGCTGCCGCGCGCCATCAGGGGGCCGGCATCGACGCTGAGATCGCGCAGATCCTGAGCGCCGTTCGCGCCCTCCACGACCGTGAAGCTGGCGCGTCCCGGCTTGCCCACCGCCTTGGTAACGCCGGGCAGCAGGCCGTCGCTGCCGACCCGGCTCAGATCGGCCTCCACCCGGACCGGCGCCTTGCCGGGGCCGGCCCGGCCGATCGGCATGGTGATCCGCACCGGGATGGAGCCTGAGAGCTGCGGCGCCACCGGCAGACCCTTGCGGGCGCGGAGGGCGTCGTCGAGGGCAAAGCCGATATTGACTTCACCCGGCGCGCCGGCCTTCGGCTGACGCAGGTCGACGGTCAGGGGGGTGCCCATCACCCGCCCCTCGCCCTTCAGGGAGAACGCCCCGCGCTCGCAGAGGATAGTGAAGCGTCCACCCTCGAGCCGATCCTTGCCGAAGACCTTGTCGACACCGATGTCGGACAGGGTGCCTTTGATGCCCACCGGCAGATCCGCCAAGTCGGGGATGTGCTTCAGGTCGAGGGGGAAATCAATCCGCAGGTCGGCACTGCCCTTCACCGTCGCGGGATCGAGGTCGAGGCCCGTGAGCGTCTTGAACATCTTGGTCTGGAGCAGGGAGACCAGGGCATCCGCCCCCCCGCTGAGCCGCAGCCCGATCTGCGCCGTGACCATGTCGGGGGTAATCTTCGGGATGACAAACGATCCGTCCGAGATCGACAAAATCCGGTTGTCCGGCATCTGGACATCGGCCGTGACGTTGCGGATGTTGGTCGTCTGCCCCGTGATGGTGCCGGTCACGCGTCCGCGCGTCAGCGGCGGCGATTCCGGCACGACCGTCAGGGTCGCGTCCGACACGGCGAAGTCGATGTGCACCGCATTGTCGGGCATGGGCTCGCCGCGCGTGGCGGCGGCCAGTTCGGTCCCGCTCATGTCGACGCTGATGTCGACGGCGTTGACGGTCCCGCCACGCAGATAGTCGACGAGGTAGTTGCGTGCGGGCGGCGCCACGTGTTCGGGCCACAGCCGCAGTGCCGTGCGCGCGTCGGTTGAGGCGGCGGTGATCTTCAGGGTCAGGCCGTCATCGTCGGCGGTCGTTCCGAGAGTCCCGGTGATCCGACCGGTCGCCGCCCCCGCCTTGATGGCGAAATCGTCGATGACGACGCCGCCGGCCTTACCGGTGAGGTGGGCGGAGACCGCATCGAGCGTCACCGGCTTGTCAGCCGGGCTGGCACCGCGCAGCACCGCGTCCTTGCCGGCGAGCACCAGGGTCCAGGCCGTATCCGCGCCGGACGGGGCCGCCGTCCAGGCACCGGTGAGATGGACCGCATTGCCGGCGCCGCGATAATCGAGCCCGTCGAGCTTCATCGCGCGACCGGCCTCGTCCCAGCTGAGTTCGGCCACCAGGCTGTCGATGGTGACCGGGTTGAAGTCCTTCTCCTCGATCAGGACATTGCCGCCGCCGGTGCGGATTTCGGCCTTCATGGTCTCGATACGGCCGGCATCGATGGCGACGTCCGTCTTGGCCGAAACCTTCAGGTCGGTCTCGACCGGAAGCTTGGACTGACCCGACAGCAGCAGGAGATCGTTGATCGGCAGATCGTCGAGGGTGATCGTCCCGGTGCGCTTCGTGCCGCCCGCCTCGTGCAGGTCGCCGCCGAAGCGCCACTCGCCGTGCGGGCCGTCGATCCGCAATTCGAAGATACGGGCGTCCCGCACGGCATCGCGGCGGAACAGACCGTTGACGTGCTCGAACACGGCGCGCTGGCGGGCGTCGTCGTCGATGAGGGTGAGCCGCCCGTTGGTGATCCGCGCCCGGTCCAGGGCCCCGATCACGCCGGCCGAGTCGAGCACGACGCCGAAGATTGAGGCGACCGTGGCGGAGATCGGTGAGACGCGGCCGAGCACGGCATCGACGCTCGGGAGGGTGTGCGGCTCGACGGACCCGGCCTGGGTCGAGTCGGAAGCCGCGAAGGCGATGCTGCCGTCCCGGTGGATCAGCGCCGTCATCTGCAGGTCGCGGAACTCGATGGCGCGGGGCAGGACCGAGAGGCGCAGGAGGCTCCAGCTGTCCAGGCTGACCACGGCCTGGGGCGCACGCACCACGAGGTCGCCCTCGGGATTGTGGATGTCGAGACCGACGACCCTCAGGGCCAGCGAGTTCTCTGAATCCAGCTCGACCGCACTGTCGCTCAGCCCGACGCGCCAGCCCGGTCCGATGCTGCCGGCGATCGCGGACGCGACCCGTTCCGAGAGTCCATCGAACCGCATCGGCCCCTGCGAAAGGCGCAGGATGAGACCGCCGACGCTCAGGACTACGATGAGCCCCAGGGCTGCCACCAGCCAGAGCAAGGCGCGCCATCGCACGCCGGGCCGCGCGGATTGCACAACGTTGGCCGTTTCCTGGTCCATCAATCCTTGTGCCGCTGGATCGGAACGTCCCCCCGGGCTATCGAGCGGCTGTCCTACGGGTTTCGGCTTTCGCGGGGCTTATCAGGTCCGCGGCGACGCGTTTTTCGGAGCATCGGGCTCCGTCGGGATGCAACCGCAGACGCACACTATCAATCAGCCGAAAGGAAGGCATGATGCCCCTCGCGACCGGAGATCAGGCGCCCGACTTCACCCTTGCGGGCGCCGGTGACGAAACGATCAGTCTCAGCGCCCTGAGGGGCCGCAAGGCGATCCTGTACTTCTATCCCAAGGACGACACGAGCGGGTGTACCCTGGAGGCTCAGGGCTTCAATGCTCTCGAGGGCGACTTCGCCGCCGCTGACACCATCGTGATCGGGATTTCACCGGATTCGGTGAAAAGCCACGACAAGTTCCGCGCCAAGTACGGCCTGACCTTCCCCCTCGCCTCGGACGAGAGCAAGGCGATGCTGGAAGCCTACGGGGTCTGGGTCGAGAAGAGCATGTACGGCCGCAAATATATGGGCGTCGAGCGCACCACGCTGCTCATCGACCGCGATGGCCGCGTCGCGCGGCTCTGGCCCAAGGTGAAGGTGCCGGGACATGCTGAAGAGGTGCTGGCGGCAGCGCGCGACCTCGCCTGAAGCGAAATCTCGCAACTCGTTCGCGCTAGGACGCCTTGGCGGTTCGTTAACCCTGATTCGGCAGGGTGACGTCGTGGATCAGGTCACGCGTCCCATGTCACTGTCGCCATCGTCCTCTCGAAAACCATCTCGGAAGGCGACCCCCGTCGTCCCGGGTTCCGTGCTTCGGACACGCCTCCTCGCGGGAGCGCTGGCCCTGGCCGTGGCCTGGGCCGGCGGGGCGACATACTACCTCGTCTTTCACGACGAGGTCCTCGCCCGATTCGTCTCCCAGCAAAGCGCCATCCAGTACGGATACGAGGAGCGCATCGGCGCCCTGCGCCTGCAACTCGACCGGGTGACGATGGAGCAAGCCGCCGCGCGGGACGGTATCACCCAGCGCCTGGCCGAACTCGTCCGCCGTCAGGCCGCGATGGAAGCCCGTCAGGCCGCTATCGCCACTCTGGCAGGGGAACCTGGCCCGTCCCAGCCCGGCGCAGCTCCGGTCGAGGAGCGGGCTGCCGAGACATCATCGAAGCCGGCCAGCGGATTGAAGCCCTATCCGACTCCCGGCACGCTGCAACTTCGTACCCAGGACGACCTCGCACCCGGGCGCCAGTCCGCCGGGGCCGTGGAGGGACGGCTTGCCGCTATGGAGCAGCGCCTCGACGGGCTCGCCGAAGCGCAATCCCGCGTGCTCAACCGCATCGGCCTGCGGGCCGGCCAGGGCGCCCAGCGCCTTCGCGGTCTCGTCGCCCGGCTCGGGCTGGACCCCGCGCGCTTCGAACGCAAGTCCACCAGCGGCATCGGCGGCCCCCTGGTTCCGCTCGATCCCGATGCGTTCGGCCTCTCCTTGGCTCAGGCCCAGCGCTCGCTCGCCGACGAGGCGCGCCTCCGCCGCATCGCGGCCACGCTGCCGGTGCGTCGACCCCTGTCGGGGGAGATCAGCCTGTCGAGCAATTTCGGAGGGCGGCTCGATCCGTTCACGCGCAGTTATGCCATGCATACCGGCATGGACCTGCGGGCGGAGACCGGCGAGCCGGCCCGTGCCACCGCGGCCGGACGCGTCACGCTGGCGGATTACAACGGCGGTTACGGCAACATGGTGGAGGTCGATCACGGCCATGGCCTGATCACCCGTTACGCCCACCTCTCGGCCTTCGACGTGGTGCCGGGGCAGTGGGTCGAACCCGGAGCGATCGTCGGCCGCGTCGGATCGACCGGGCGCTCGACCGGCAGTCACCTGCATTACGAGACCCGGATCGACGGTGAGCCCGTCGATCCGATCCGCTTCCTGAGGGTCGCCGCAGCGCTTTGAGTGTCGCCGCAGCGCTTTGAGGGTCGCCGCAGCGCTTTGAGGGTCGCCGCGGCGCTTTGAGAGTTGCCGCGGCGCTCCGAGAGCGCCCCTGCCCTACTCGATGTCCTCGACCACGTCGGCGCCGCCATAGACGCGTTGGGCCAGGGAGGCTTCCATGAACGGATCGAGGGAGCCATCCAGCACCGCGTCGGGATCGGTCGATTGCGTGCCGGTCCGCAGGTCCTTCACCAGTTGGTACGGTTGCAGCACGTAGCTGCGGATCTGGTGACCCCAGCCGATGTCGGTCTTGGCGGCGGCCTCGGCGCTGGCCTTCTCCTCCCGCTTCTTCAACTCGGCCTCGTACATGCGGGCGCGCAGCATGTTCCAGGCGGTCGCCCGGTTCTTGTGCTGCGAGCGCTCCTGCTGGCACGCCACCACGATGCCCGTCGGAATGTGCGTGATGCGCACTGCCGAATCGGTGGTGTTGACGTGCTGGCCACCGGCACCGGACGACCGGTAGGTATCGATGCGGCAGTCGGATTCCTTGATCTCGATCTCAATCCGGTCGTCGATGACCGGATAGACCCAGACGCTGGCAAAGCTGGTGTGCCGCCTTGCGCTCGAATCGTAGGGTGAGATCCGCACCAGCCGATGCACGCCCGACTCGGTCTTGAGCCAGCCATAGGCATTGTGGCCCTTGATCAGGAGCGTCGCGCCCTTGATCCCGGCCTCGTCGCCATCCGACCACTCGACGATCTCGACCTTGTACTTCCGGCGTTCGGCCCAGCGACCATACATGCGCTGGAGCATGTTGGCCCAGTCCTGGCTCTCGGTGCCGCCGGCGCCCGAATGCACTTCGAGGTAGGTGTCGAAGCCGTCGGCTTCGCCGGAGAGCAGAGTCTCGATCTGGCGGCGCGCGGCCTCCTTCTCGACGGCGCGCACGCCGGCCTCACCTTCCTGAATGGTGGCTTCGTCGCCCTCCATCTCGCCGAGTTCGATCAGCGTATGGGCGTCCTCGAGGTCCTGGGACAGCTTCTTGATCGCGTTGACCGCATCATCGAGCTGGGTGCGCTCGCGCATCACCTTCTGGGCCGCCTCGGCGTCGTTCCAGAGTTCGGGGTTCTCGGAAGCTGCGTTCAGCTCCGCGAGACGTTTTTCGACGGTATCCCAGTCAAAGATGCCTCCTCAGCAGTCCGATCGACTGCTTGGCGGCATCCGAGAGTTGTTCGATCTCGGCGCGCATCTGGTGTTTCGGGCTCGTTTTTGGGGATCTGGGATCGGGTGATACCGGGCGGACCCGATGGTGTAAACGGCACGTGCCGAAACCTTGGGTCTGGTGTCTCTTGGGCGAGCGGCATCACCGGAATCGAACGGGTTTCAGCGTGCCTCGCTTGCGAGTAATGCGCTCGCCGATCATCGCCGATCCCGTCCTCGACGCCTACGCGGCGGGCCGACCTCAAGAATTGACACGTGAGGCAGATCAGTCGCCCGGGCGCGCGATGGTCCCCGCCCTCGATGGTCACGTCGCATCGAATCCGCGCCGGTGTTCGTCTCGGCGGCGCAAACGGTACGGCAAGCACTTCGTCCGGCGCGGACCCGTCGCTGGAGCGGAAGGGCGGCTGCGCGACCGGCGCTAACGCAGAGCGGGGCGGACGTAGTCCGCCGGTCCGATCCGGGCGGGTGCGAGGACGAATTCGCGCGGCCGGTGCTTCCTGTTCAGTGGGCCTTCGCTGAGCCCATCACTGAAATAATCGGTTCCGGTCAGGCCGAAGCCGCCGCCGTTCATCACCTGCGGCACCGGAATGGCGTTCGGCACGTCCGGAACCGGACGACCACTGCTCGGGCTCGTCGGCAGAACGATCGGACCATCGGCCCCGATATAACGCATCTGTGCCGAGGCGGCACCCGGGAGCCCGAGCGCGATCAGGCCGGCGGCGAGGACGGTTCGCATGGTCAGCACGAAGAACTCCGGTGGGCAGACAGACTCAGGGAGAAACGCGCCCGATCCCCTTATGCCTCAACCCGATGGTGCTGTCCGTGTCCGATCGGACGCGCTGCGGCAGGATTCGCACGGTACCCTGTGGGTAAGGCGGAGAAATCCGAGGGCGGCGCGGGGTTGGACCGGCGAGTCGCAAACGCGATCCACCGGGCCAGGGTCAGCCCTTGGCGCGAACCACCACCGAGCGCTCCTGCAGGATCGGCTCGCAATTGGTGTGATAGGCGTTCAGCACGGTCGAGCGCGACGTGCACTCGTAGCCGAGGGTCGGCTCTGGCGCCGGCACCGGATCGCGGGCCACGATCGGCTTCGGAGCGCAGGCTCCCGCGGAGGCGCTGAGCACCAGGGCGACGGCAAGGGTCAGGCGACGCATACGTTCCTCGGGCCTAGGCGAACCGGCCGCGCGATACGGGGGGAAACCCGGACGCGGCCACGCAAGACCCTGCTGACCCGGCCCCGTCGTGACAAGCACGCCGATGATCGCCGGACCGCTTTGCGGCCGCCTGTCTCCCGACCGCAACAGGCTGCGGCGGAAGCAGCCGGCGCGCGGTCAGCCCGCCTTCGACAGGGGCGCATCGGACAGCGGCACCACGTTGTGCAGGGTCTTGTCGGAGGTCTCGAAGAAGCGCCGGACATTGCGCGCCGCCTGCCGGATGCGCTGCTCGTTCTCAACCAGGGCGATGCGGACATAGTTGTCGCCGTGCTCGCCGAAGCCGATACCGGGGGCCACCGCCACGTCGGACTTCTCCAGCAGCAGCTTCGAGAACTCGAGGCTGCCCAACGCCTGGTACTTTTCCGGGATCGGCACCCAGGCGAACATCGAGGCGGAGGGCGTCGGGATCTTCCAGCCGGTCTTGCCGAAGGACTCGATCAGCGCGTCACGGCGCTTCTTATAGATCGACCGCATTTCGACGATGCAGTCCTCCGGCCCGTTGAGGGCGGCAGTGGCCGCCACCTGGATCGGCGTGAAGGCGCCGTAATCGAGGTACGACTTCACCCGCGTCAGCGCCGCGAGCAGGCGCTCGTTGCCGACCGCGAAGCCCATGCGCCAGCCGGCCATGGAGAAGGTCTTCGACAGGGAGGAGAACTCGACGGTGCAGTCGATGGCGCCCGGCACTTCCAGAACGGAGGGCGGCGGATCACCGTCAAAATAGACCTCGGCATAGGCCAGATCCGACAGGATGATGATCTCGTGGCGCTTGGCGAAGGCAACGAGGTCCCGATAGAAATCGAGGCTCGCCACGTAGGCGGTCGGGTTCGAGGGGTAGCACACCACGATCGCCACCGGCTTCGGGATCGAGTGCTGCATCGCCTTCTCGACCGCGGGGAAGAAGGCCGGGGTCGGCTCGGCCGGCACGGAGCGGATCACGCCGCCGGCCATGAGGAAGCCGAAGGCATGGATCGGATAGCTCGGGTTCGGCACCAGCACCACGTCGCCCGGCGCGGTGATGGCCTGTGCCATGTTGGCGAAGCCTTCCTTCGAGCCCAGAGTCGCCACCACCTGGGTGTCGGGATTCAGGCTCACGCCGAAGCGGCGCTTATAGTAGTTCGCCTGGGCCCGGCGCAGACCGGCAATGCCCTTCGACGACGAGTAGCGATCTGTGCGCGGGCGGCCGGCGGTCTCCACCAGCTTGGCGATGACGTGCTTCGGGGCGTCGAGATCCGGGTTGCCCATGCCGAGGTCGATGATGTCGGCGCCGTTGGCGCGGGCCTGAGCCTTGATCCGGTTCACCTGCTCGAACACGTAGGGCGGCAGGCGCTTGATGCGGTGGAAGTCGGTCATGGCCTTCACGGTGTCCAGGATCAAAGGTGGGCGCGGGATTCTCCCGACGCGCGAATCTGTCATCAACCCGAGCGGAATCGTGGTTTCGTCCGGAGGTCCCTCGGGCGGAAATCCGGACGTCTTATGGCGACCTTGCCGGGCACAGGGCCATCGCAGATATCGCACGCTTCGCAATGGTCTAGCAGTTTTGTGCCACGACGCCGAACGAAATCAGCGGGCGCGCGCGATCGGGCTACTGCGCCTTGCCGGCCTGCGCGGCACTCTCCGCCGAGCGGCCGCGCGCCTCGTTGCGGCCGCGGGCGGCCACCAGCTCCTCCTCCAGCGCCTTGGTGCCCTCGGCTGTCTTGGCGCGGGTGGGTCGGGCCGGGGCGGAGACGCCGACGGGCATGAAACCATCATCCTTGCGCCGCGAATCGGCGACGAATTCCGGCGCCTTGGCCTGAGGACCCACCTCGCCCGTGCCATAGGCGGCCCGCATCAGATTGAGATCGCTGGAACAGCCGCCGAGCAGCGCGGCGGTGATCGCAAGGGCGACAAACTGACGGTTGTGACGCCGGGACATGGGGGTACTCGGCCGTTTCGGAAGCGGGCGCTCTGGCGGAACTGCGCGATGGCGCGTTAATTTGTCGGAAACGAGGCTTCCCACGATCGCGCGACAGGCGTTGCACGCACAAGGGTCAGGCCGAACTCGGGGAGAAACGCACGCGTGACGACCGAACGGACGACGCCGCCGCTGCCCGACATCGAAGCTCTGTCCCGCAACGCCAGCCTTCTGGTCGAGGAATTCGGGCGTGCTGCCTCTCGCTACATGAAACCGGTCGGAACGCCGGATGCCCTCCCGGTCGAGGCGGTCGAGCCGCCCGAGGAGGTCAAGGACGTGGTCCGCACCCTCGGCACCGTGGCCGAGACCTGGCTGTCCGATCCGAAGCGGACGGTCGAGGCCCAGACCAAACTGAGCGAGGCCTTCATCACCCTGTGGGGTTCGACCTGGCAGAGGCTTCAGGGCGAAACGGCCGCGCCCGTGGCGCAGCCCGAGCCGAAGGACAACCGCTTCGCCCACGCGGAATGGTCGACCAACCCGATCTTCGACTTCATCAAGCAGAGCTATCTCATCACGTCCCGCTGGGCCGAAGGGCTGGTTGAGGACGCCGAGGGCATCGATGAGCACACCCGGCACAAGGCGCAGTTCTACCTGCGCCAGATCACCGGCGCGCTTTCGCCCTCGAACTTCGTGATGACCAATCCGGAGTTGATCCGGCACACCCTGAAGGAGAACGGCGCCAACTTGGTGCGCGGCATGAAGATGCTGGCCGAGGACATCGAGGCCGGCAAGGGTCAGCTTCGCGTGCGCCAGACCGACCCCTCCGCCGGCTTCGAGGTCGGCGTCAACGTAGCGGTGACGCCGGGCGAAGTGGTGTTCCGCAACGATCTGATGGAGCTGATCCAGTACGCGCCCACCACCGACACGGTGCTCAAGCGCCCGTTCCTCATCGTGCCGCCCTGGATCAACAAGTTCTACATCCTCGATCTCAACCCCTCGAAGAGCCTGATCGCCTGGATGGTGAGCCAGGGCCTGACGGTGTTCTGCATCTCCTGGGTCAACCCGGATGCGCGGCACGCCGACAAGGACTTCGAAAGCTACATGCGGGAGGGGATCGAGAGCGCGATCGACGCGATCGGGGTGGCCACCGGCGAGAGCGAGGTCGCGGCGGCGGGCTACTGCGTCGGCGGCACGCTGCTCGCCGTCACACTGGCGATGCAGGCCGCAACCGGCAACAAGCGCATCAAGAGCGCGACCTTCCTGACCACGCAGGTGGACTTCACCCACGCGGGCGACCTGAAGGTGTTCGCCGATGAGGACCAGATCCGCCTGATCGAGTCGCGGATGGAGAAGCGCGGCTACCTCGAGGGCACCGGCATGGCCACAGCCTTCAACATGCTGCGGCCGAACGATCTGATCTGGTCGTACGTGGTCAACAACTACGTCAAGGGTCAGTCGCCGATGCCCTTCGACCTTCTGTACTGGAATGCCGATTCGACCCGGATGCCGGCGGCCAACCACTCGTTCTACCTGCGCAACTGCTACCTCAACAACACATTGGCGCAAGGCAAGATGATCCTCGGCAACGTGCGGCTCGATCTGAAGAAGGTCAAAATTCCGATCTTCAATCTCGCCACCAAGGAGGATCACATCGCTCCTGCCCTGTCGGTGTTCGAGGGTTCCTCGAAGTTCGGCGGTCCGGTCGACTATGTGCTGGCGGGATCGGGTCACATCGCCGGAGTGGTGAACCCGCCCTCAAAGCCGAAATACGGGTTCTGGACCGGCGGCCCGGCCAAAGGAAAATTCGAGGACTGGCTGGCGGCGGCGATCGAAACCAAGGGATCGTGGTGGCCCTACTGGTTCCAGTGGCTGGAGCATCAGGCCCCGGCCCGCGTCCCGGCCAGGATTCCCGGCGAAGCCGGCCTTGCCTCTCTTGGCCCGGCACCCGGCACATACGTGCGGATGAAAGCGTAAGGGCTGCGCCCTCGCGGTACATCGACGACGTGCCGTTCCGATCGTCTTTGACGACGGGCCAATCCTGAAGGATCGGCCCTGCGGGCATTCATCGCCGTCCCCTGAGGGCATTCATGGCCGCCCTCAGAGAACAGATGCTTCGTCGCGTCTGCCGATCAGGCGAAGGCGTAGTCGCTCGGGATCAGAAGGGTGCCCGGTGTGCCGCCGGTGCTGATCAGCAACTGTCCTTCGGACAGGCCAGCGGTATCGTGGATCCCGTAGACCATCGCGTTCCCCGATGTCCCCACCATAGCCAGGGTCGAGCCGGCCGTGAAACCGGTGAGCTTGATCAGATCGCCGCCGATGGCGCCCGCACCCTGGAAATCGACGATCAGGTCCGTGGCGCCCTTCAAAGCCAAGTCTCCGCGCGCGATCAGGAAGGTGTCGTTTCCGGCACCGCCGGCCATGCGATCCGCTCCGAGGCCCCCGGTGAGCACGTCATTGCCGTTGCCCCCGGACAGCACGTCGTTGCCGGCGCCCCCATTCAGGGAGTCATCTCCGCGGCCGCCGCGAAGCGTGTCGTCGCCGTCAAGGCCGGCGATCTGAACGCGCGTGGTCCAGGTCGAGAAATCGAGGACGTCGGCCGATGCCGTGCCGCGAACGTAGCTCCCTGACGCAATGTCGTCGTTGCGGATCGTCGCAGATGCGGTTGCATGAAGCGGGTCGATGCTGCCGGTACTGGGGGATGCGAGGGTGACCGTGAAGGCCTCGTCGCGCTCGACCAGCGCATCGCCCGCAACCGCGATCGTGACGCGCGCCGTGCTCTGCCCGGCAGCGAACGTCACGGTACCGGACGGGAGAACACCACCGGAGAAATCGGCGCCGTCCGCCGTATCGCTGGTGACCGAGAAGCGGATGGTCGCGGCGGCATCGACGGACCCGTCACGGGTGATGTCGAATTGGAAAGGGGTCGAACCGCCGTTCCCCTCCAGCGCAGCAGCCGAGAGGGCGGCGAGCGAGAAGACCGTCGGCTGGTAGCTCGACGCGTTGACCACCTGATCGTCAAACTGGAAACGTTCGATGCCGCTCAGGATATCGGTCCCGTCATTGAGACCAGGACGCGTGTCGCTGATGGTGAAGCGTCCGGTGGGGGCGTCGTACCGGATGGCATGCTGCGCCAACGTTCCGGAGAAGCGGGCGATGTCGTTGCCGGTGCCGCCATCGAGAACGTCATTGCCCAGCCCGCCGACGAGTTGATCGGCATCGGCGCCGCCGAAAAGCCGATCGTCGCCCCTCCCGCCGAAGAGCATGTCGTTCCCCACGCCGCCGTCGAGCGTGTCGTTCCCGTCGCCGGCACCTTCCGAGAAACTCAGGCGGAGGAATTTCCCGTCGACGCCCATCGCGTAGAGGCTGCCGTCGCCGCTCTGGGCGAAAGACACGATGGCGCTGAAGCGGCCATTATCGATGCGCAAATCCTGATCCAGATTCCGGAAGAACTGGGGTTCGCCGTTGACGATGCGGGTGGCCCAGAGATGATTGGCCGAGAAATCGGTGAAGAGGTAGAGATCCTGCGCACCACCGGGGCCGTGGTAGACGTAGCCACCGGTGACTGAGGACCCGTTCAGTGGGCCGCTGCCATGCTGGTACTCCAAGGTCGGATCGGTATAGGCCGGATCGTCCGGGCCGATCGATCCTTCCTTCACGCGCCAGCCGAAATTCAAACCGCCACCGGTGCCGGCTTGGACGACGTTGATCTCCTCGGTTCGGTCCTCGCCCACATCGCCGATGTAGAGATCGCCTGTCTTGGAATCGAAGCTGTTCCGCCAGGGATTGCGCAGGCCGAGCGCCCAAACCTCGGGTGCACCCTCGCCCGGCGCGAACGCATTCCCATCCGGGATGACGTAGTTCCGGGTCGAGTCGTTCGGAAAGCCATCGGCACGGACGTCGATCCGCAGCATTTTGCCGAGGAGTGAGTTCGGGTCCTGCGCCGTGTCCTCTACGCGTCCCGGGAACCCGCCATCGCCGGTGGCGATGTAGAGGAAGCCGTCCGGACCGAAGTCCATCCAGCCGCCGTAATGCTGGTCTCCCGGATGGTCGAAGGCGAGGATGACCTTGGCGGAGGCCGGATCGGCCTGGTTCGGTTGGGTCGCGGATCGCGTGTACTCGCGAATCTCGACGGCTCCGGTCGGGTTGGTCAGATAGACGTAGAACTTGCCGTTGGCGGCGTAGCCGGGATCGAACGCCAGGCCGAGAAGGCCCTGCTCTCCACCGGGCGCGAGGCTGGTGTCGGGAAGATCGAGGAACGGAATCGCCAACTTGGTCTCGCTGGCCGTATCGAGGATGACGATCCGACCGCTATGCTGCTCGACCACGTAGAGAAGGCCCGGCTGCCCGGGCGGCGATGCGGCATAGACGGGACTGGCGAAGCCGACCGGTAGGCGGTGGACGTCGATGGCGCCTGAATCGAGGGCGCGATCGGCGGACCCGAACCCGTACAGGATATCGTCTCCGCCGCTGCCCGTCAGGGTATCCGAGCCCATGCCTCCCGACAGGGTGTCCGCGCCAGACGAACCAACGACCCGATCGTCATCTGGACCAAGATTCGTGATCATTCCTGCCACTCCATGTGCCGAGATCGGCCATGGTGACGCGAGACATCGCGTCCATCAAGGTATCGACGCGCTTTTCTCAAAGTTCTTAATAAATGAGCATTCGACCCTGGGTCAGGTCGTCCAGATTTTTTGCGATACGGACCGGTTGTCAGAAAATCTTTCAAGTAATGGCCATCACAGGCCTTGGTCGCTCACTGCCGGCGCGCAAAAATCATCTGCTTGATTGGGGCGGCCCGTGATCTCCTAGGATATGTTGTAGGCTGGGAGATCTCGATGCGGCGTCAATCGATCTTCTGGTTGCGTTCTGGAACGCCCTTGCGTGCGGCCCGGGTCTGTCGGCTCTCAGCGATGAGCGGCCGGTCCCGGGGCGTCTCGGCGGCGTTGAAGATCGCGTCTGCACCGCCGCCGGCACCAGCTTCAGAATTTACGCACCAAAGGCGCAGGTGCGACCACGGCCGGCTCGCCGAAGACGTAGCGGAAGCCGACCGACACGATGTCGGCGCTGCCGTTCGCCGTCCCGACGAAGGGCACCAGCGGATTGTCGCGCGTGACGATGCTGTTCTTGTCCACGAACAGGTGGGAATAGGCGAGATTGAGCGTCAGCTTCTCGCTCCAGCGGTAGCTTCCGCCGAAGGAGAGGTTGACCCGGTCGCCGTCCGGGAGGCGGACGGTGCGGTTCGCGTCGTTGATGGGCGACTGCTCGTAGGCGACACCGGCGCGGACCGTCAGCGCCGGAGACCAATCGTATTCGCCACCAATGGAATAGGTATAACCGTCCTTGTAGTTCAGGTGTAGGACGGTCGCGACGCCACCGGTCCGATTGGAGAGGACATTGACCTCCCCGAGACGGCTCCAGTTGTCCCACTCGAAGCCGAAATTGATGCGGGCCACCGGGCTGATCGCCTGCGTGAGGCCGACGCTCAGCTTCTCGGGCGTGTTGAGCTTCGCCTTCACGTCACCGCCCAAAGCGGCGAACGGGCCCGGAAGGATGAGTTGACCACCGATGTCGTGATGCACCGACGAGCGGAAGCCGACGCCGATTGCGGTACCTTCCAGCGGCGTGATCAGAACACCGGCGGTGAATCCGACGCCCCAGGAATCCGCCTTGATGCCGGAACTCGGCAGGTTCGCGGGATCGATATTGATCGGCGAGAGAAACCCCTGACGCAGGGTCAGCTTAAAATATTCGATGTTCGGACCGGCGGCGACCGACAGCCATTCGTTGACCTTGAAGCCGATGACCGGATTGAAGGCGAGGGAAAAGATCCGGCTGGAGCGTCCGTAGATCTCGCCGGCCCAAGTGTTGCGCGGCTTGGTCACGAGGCCGAAGGGCGCGCCGGTCGTGATGCCGATCCAGAGACGTTCGTTGAGCTGGTAGGAGGTGGCGCCCGCAGGCACTACGGCGCCCTGGCCGATATCGCCGCTGCCACCGAGGCGGGCAAACGCCGGGTTGGTGCCGGCCTCGGGAGTGATCCGCCCGGACAGGTTGATGAAGGAGAGGTTCTGCTCGGTCACCCAGCCCGGCCGCATGGTGACGGTGGCAGGGTTCCAGAACATCGAGGACACGCCGCCGGAGCCGGAGGCGGCACCCGCGAAGGCAAGGCCCTGGGCCTGCGTGCTCTGCTCGCGGATGCCGAAGGCACCGGCCGAGGCAGCGGTCACGCTCGTGCAGATAAAAGCTGCCGAAACGCCCGACCGCGCGAAGCTGCGGATGGAACGGCCCCGAAACGTGCCCATCATGATGTAAGACCCACCCCTGTTGCTGATGCTCGCTTGTCCCGTCCCGAACGGGGCGGCCCCGCACCTTGGGTGAGACAATGACGTGGTCAGGTCGACTTCGCAATCCTGTTAAACTTAAGTAAATATCGCGTTAATATTCACGTTTATACTTCAATATGCGTAATATTTCATCATCGTAATCCCCTGTATGAGATGGGTCGCAGAATGGTTCATATCTAAACTCTCTCATTTGTGAGTAAGCGCCCTTCCGGGAAAATCGGCGCAGACGCATCTCCGGGCATCGGTGTGGCCTTTAGGCGACAAAAGCGCCGTCGTCGGGCACTTCCGACGTTTCTGAAGCGAAGAGATTCCGCGGCATCTGTCGCGTGTCGCCTCTTGCCGCCTGTTGTCCGGCGATCGATCTGTTGGTTCGGGAAGTAGAGGGAGGCATCAGCCATGAAACTGGTTCGGTACGGTGCGAACGGGGATGAGAAGCCGGGTCTCGTCGATGCGCAGGGCGTCCTGCGCGATCTGTCGGCGCACGTGAAGGACATCGCCGGCCCCGCCCTGTCGCGCGAAACTCTGGAGCGCCTGCGCCGGATCGATCCGGCCAGCCTTCCGGCCCTGCCCGCCGGGACACGCCTCGGCCCCTGCGTCGGCGCGACGCGAAATGTCATCGCCATCGGGCTGAACTACACAGACCATGCCGCCGAGATCGGCGCCGACATTCCGCCCGAGCCGATCCTCTTCAACAAGGCTCCGTCGTGCCTGGCAGGGGCCAACGACCGGGTGATCCTGCCCAAGGGCTCGGCCAAGACCGATTGGGAGGTGGAACTGGCGCTGGTGATCGGCGCCCGCGCCTCCTACGTCCACGCCAACGAGGCCCTGTCCTACGTGGCCGGCGCCTGCATCTGCAACGACGTGTCGGAGCGCGAATACCAGATGGAGCGCGGCGGGACCTGGACGAAGGGCAAGGGTTGCCCGACCTTCGGTCCCCTCGGCCCCTGGCTCGTCACGCTGGACGAGATCCCCGACCTCAAGCGGCTCGATCTGTGGCTCGACCTCAACGGCACCCGGATGCAGACGGGCTCGACCACCACGATGATCTTCGATCCTGCCCAGCTGGTCGCTTACGTCTCGCACTTCATGATGCTGGAGCCCGGTGACATCATCACCACGGGCACGCCGCCCGGTGTCGGCATGGCGCTCAAGCCACCCCGCTTCCTACGCAACGGCGACGTGGTGACCCTCGGCATCGACGGTCTCGGCGAGCAGCGACAGGAGATCATCGCCTTCGACGACTGGACCGCCAAGGTGGCGGCCGGCGAGCCAACCCACTGAATGCGCGGCCGGCTTGATTTTCCGGCCAGGATTCGCCTTCTGGGCATATGACCGACGCTCTGGCCCCCCTCGCCCCCTTCCCGGCCGCCGAAACCTCGGCCATCCGTCACGACTGGACGGTGGCCGAGATTCAGGCGATCCACGATCTGCCGCTCCTCGATCTCGTGTTCCGGGCGGCGCAGGTTCACCGCGCCCACAACGATCCCGCCGACATCCAGCGCGCCAGCCTCCTGTCGATCAAGACCGGCGGCTGCCCCGAGGATTGCGCCTATTGCCCGCAATCGGCCCACCACAAGGGCACCGGGATGGCCCGCGAGCGCCTGATGCCTGTGGATGCGGTGCTGCGCGAAGCGGCGGAGGCGAAGGCCGCCGGCGCTCACCGCTTCTGCATGGGCGCGGCCTGGCGCCAGCCTAAGGACGGCCCGGAATTCGATGCCGTGCTGGCGATGGTGCGCGGCGTGCGCGGCCTCGGCATGGAAGCCTGCGTGACGCTGGGTATGCTCTCGCCGACGCAGGCCGAGCGCCTCGCGGAGGCCGGGCTCACCTCCTACAATCACAACCTCGACACCGGGCCCGAATTCTACGGCGACATCATCTCGACCCGCACCTACGAAGACCGCCTGACCACCCTGCAGAACGTGCGCGACGCCGGTATCGGCGTCTGCTGCGGCGGCATCGTCGGCATGGGCGAGGGCGTCAAGGACCGGGCGAGCATGCTTCAGGTGCTGGCGAACCACGCGCCGCATCCGGAAAGCGTTCCGATCAATGCCCTGGTGGCGGTGGAGGGTACGCCTTTGGAAGATCGTCCGGCCGTCGATCCCCTCGATCTCGTTCGGATGTGCGCCACCGCCCGCATCGTCATGCCGCGCGCCCGCGTGCGGCTGAGCGCCGGGCGCAAGGGCCTGACCCGCGAGGCGCAGATCCTGTGCTTCCTCGCCGGCGCCAACTCGATCTTCTACGGCGAGCGCCTGTTGACCACGGCCAACAACGAGACCGATTCCGATGCCGAGCTGCTGCGCGACATCGGCATCACCGTTCCGGGCCTGACGCTCGCGGCGGCCGAGTAACCTCCCTCCCCCGGAACCCGCCCCGGCTCATCCGCCGGCGGCGTCCGGGATGGTGATGCGGAAGCAGGTTCCACAAGCGGTCTCGTCGAGGGTCAGGCGTCCCCCGTTCAGCTCGACCAGCTCGAACGCGATGGCGAGACCGAGACCGGTTCCACCTGAGCGTGACGAACCCTTGAACGGGCTGAACAGGTGTTCGCGAGCACGCGCCGGAAGACCAGGGCCGTTATCGGCCACGAGGATCGTGGTCTCCCCAGATCCCGCCGCGCCGACACGCTTGGCCTCGATGGTGATCGCAGGATTGTCGCGAACCGAAGCCTCCGCCCCATTGGCCGAAGGGCTGAGCGCCTGCACCGCGTTCCGCACGATGTTGGCGAGCGCCCGTGAGAACTGATCCGGGTCGACGAAAATCTTGAGATCGCCCGGGCAGATCTCGTGAATGGCGATCTTCGAATCACGGCCGCGTCCGGCGAGGTCGGCCTGTTCCGAGAACAGCGCAGCCAGCGGAATCGTGCGCCGGTTCGGCTTGCGCTCCGAGGTCCGGCCATACGCCAGGGTTTCCTCGCAGAAGCGGATCGCGCGATCCAAGGTCGCCACGAGGCGCGGGGCCACGCGCTGAACGACCGGATCGGTGACGCCATCCAGTCGGTCGCTGAGCAACTGCGCGGTGGTCAGCAGATTGCGCAGTTCGTGGTTGATCTTGCTCACCGAGAGACCGAGCCCGGCCAAGCGCCGCTTCTCACGGAGCTCGCCCGCGAGCGCGGTTTCCATCCGGGCCAGGGCGATTTCCGCCTGTCCAATCTCATCCGTCCGGCGAGAGGGCACGATGACGCCATCGATCGCCTCGGGGTTCTCGGCGAAGTCGGTGATGTTGCGCACGAGGCGGCCGACCGGCCGAACGATCGCGCGCTGGAGCACGAGGAAGATCAGCCCCGCCACGGCCGCCGCGATGGCCAGGGATGACAGGGCGAGGCGAATGGCGAAGTCTGCCACCGCCTCACGGAATGGACCCGGATCCATCAGGATCTCGACGAGATCGAAGCCGTCCCGTCCATGTCCGATGACTCGAATCGGGTGTGGTGTTTCGGCCAGAAGGGTCCGGGCGATGCCGCGGATCGACGCGATCCAATGATCCTCACGCAGATCGATGATTTCCGACACGGTGTCCGGCACCATCTCGATCGACAGCAGACGTCGGGCGCCATTGCCCCGAACCGCGATGGCACGAGCACCCGCTCCAGCCAGGAGGCGCTGGGACAGGCCCTCGGAGACCTGCTGGTCCGGGGCGGCGTCCAGCACCAGGGCCGCGACCTGGGCCGCGGCGATCCGGTCAGAGAGCCACATCCGGCGGTAGTTCGACACCGTCGGGACGTAGATCAGCACTTCGATCAGGGCCACGAAGGCCACAGTGAGCAGGAACAGCCGCCCGGATAGCCCAAAGTGACGCCCGAGCCCGCGCGACGGCGTCGGCTCGACGGAGGTGACCTGCTGCTGGAATTCGACGCGCGACGTCACACCCATCTCGGCACTTTGCGTTTCCGGTGTCCTGTGGCGCGACGTGCAACGGCGTGAATTCGATCTGGAGGACCATCCAGCGGCGTTTTCAGGGCGAAGGCTCGGCGCGTGATTGCCGTGCCAACGTTCCGAATCGTCGAAGGCTGCGTCCAGCTCCCGAACTCTTTAGATCAGGTACATGGCTAAATTCGATCAGAAATTAAGGCTGACGACGGGTCAGGCGACGTCGTAGGACTACCGAGACGAGGGCGAAGGCGGCCAAGGCGGCCAGACCGGCGACCATTTTGGGAGTGATAAGGGCTCGCAGCGTGAGGGCATTGTCGCAATCGAGCCCCTGCGCCGCGAGGCAGGCGGTCTTCGCGGTCTCATGGACGGCGACGACATCCTCGATGGCCGCTCCGGTCGAGGCATAGATGAAGGCGCCGGGCAGCAGGCCCACAAGGGTCGCCAACACGAAGGTGCTGCGCTTCACGCCGAAGGCGGCCGGTGCCAGATTGGTCATCCAGAACGGAAAAATCGGCAGCAGCCGCAAGAAAGCGATGTAGCCGAAAGCGTCCTCGCGAAATCCCGCCGCCAAGCCGGCGAGACGCGGGCCGGCCCGCCGTAGGAGCAGATCGGAAGCGGGTCCGCGCCCGATCGTAAAGACGATGGCGGCCCCGGTGGTGGCGGCGGCCAGGGCGATGAGCGCGCCCGGCACGATGCCGAAGAGAAATCCGCACAGCATCGTCAGGAACAGCGAGGCGGGCACGGAGACCACGACCGCGCCGACATAGACGCAGTAGGCCGCCACCATCGCGCGGAATGGATCTTCCGCCACCCACGCGTTGAGCCAGGCGCGCGAGGCGAGCAGCCGATCGAGGCTGAGGAGATGCGAAGCACCCGAGACAAGAACGGCGAGAGAGGCACCGACGAGGAGCAGCAACGGTATCCAGCGGAAGAGACGTTTCGTCCGCGTCGATGCCGGTGGACGGGCGAGCGGCTCGCTCACCCGGGCTTGCGCATCCGGAGGATCTTGAAGAATCCGCCGGGGAAGGTCGGCGAGACACCGATGAATTCGACGCCATTGGCTCGGGCCCAGGCTTCGATCCGAGTCGATTTGAACGCCGAGGACCAGCCGATCTTGGTGCAGAGCGGGGCCACGATCTCCTCGACCTTGGCCACCGGACCGGCGGTCTGGCCGAAATGGTTGGCCAGCACGATCTCGCCACCGGGCCGGACCACGCGCAGAAACTCGGAAAGCGCCGCCTCAGGGTCCGGCACGAGGGTGATGAGGAATTGCGCCACCACCGCGTCGAAGGATTTGTCGGCGTAGCCGAGGCGGCACACATCCATCACCTGGAGCCCGTGCACGTGGCGCAGGCCGCGACGCAGGACCTTGGCGCGCGCCCGCTTCAGCATGTCCTCGGACAGGTCGACGCCGCAGACGAAGCTGGTGGGCGGGTAATAGCCGAGCGAAAGGCCGGTACCAACGCCCGCCTCCAGGATGCGTGGACCGCAAGCCACCGCCGCGTTCACCGCGTCGCGCGCCGCCGGCTCCGTCAGCTTGTCGTAGATGACATCGTAGACCGGTGCCCAGCGGGCATAGGCCTTGCGCATCAGGGCGGTGCTCGGACCAGCCTCCCGCGGCTCGCTCAGCATGTCGGTCTCGTCGTCCTGTGAGGGGATGGGGGTTCGCCCGCGCCGATGGCGTGGCTTACGATGACGCGGCTTTTGCTCAGGCGGCTTGGGCCGTGCCGGTCGCCAACGCGTCGATACGCCGAATGGTGCCACCACCGAGGACGCGGGCGCGCGGGCCGTCGTCGGCGTAGATCACGCAGGCCTGTCCGGGCGAGACGCCGTCCTCGGGCGTTGCCAGGACGATCTCGGCCGAATGGTCGGAGGGGTCACGGGTGAGAAGCGCCGGGCGGGGTTCGCGGGTGGAGCGCACCCGCACCGCCACGGGCAGGCCCTCGAAAGCTTCGTCGCCGCCGAGCCAGTTCAGGTCGGTGATCCGAATTCGGCTGGTGGCCAGGGCCGAGCGTGGACCGACCACAACACGGGCGCTGTCGGGCTCGAGGCGGATGACGTAGAGCGGTTCGCCAACCGCGAGGCGTAGGCCCCGTCGCTGGCCGACGGTGTAGTGGATGATGCCCTCGTGCCGGCCGAGCACCTGCCCTCCGAGATCGACGATCTCGCCGGCGCGGGCCGCGTCCGGCCGCAGCCGGGCGATCACATCGGCGTAGCGGCCCTGCGGAACGAAGCAGATGTCCTGGCTGTCAGCTTTTTCGGCGACCGCAAGGCCAAGGTCACGGGCGAGGCGCCGGGTCTCGTCCTTCGGCAGTTCCCCCAGGGGGAAACGGAGGAAGTCGAGTTGCTCCGCCGTGGTGGCGTAGAGGAAGTAGCTCTGGTCCCGCGCCGGATCGAGGGCGCGGTAGAGGCCGCGGCCACCGGAAGCCTCCGGGCGGCTCGCCACGTAATGCCCGGTCGCGAGGCAATCGGCTTCCAGGTCGCGGGCAGTGCGTAACAGATCGCGGAACTTGATCGAGCGATTGCACTCGACGCAGGGGATCGGCGTCTCCCCGGCGAGGTAGCTTTCGGCAAAGCGATCGATCACGGATTCGCGGAAACGGTCCTCGTAGTCGAGAACGTAATGCGGGATCTCGAGAGCCTCCGCCACGCGGCGGGCATCATGGATGTCCTGGCCGGCGCAGCAGGCGCCTTTCCGATGGGTGGCGGCGCCATGATCGTAGAGCTGAAGCGTGATGCCGACGACGTCGTAGCCCTGCCGCTTCAGGAGACCGGCCACGACGGAGGAATCGACGCCGCCGGACATGGCGACGACGACGCGCGTCTCGTGCGGAGCCTTGGGAAGATCGAGGGAATTCATCGCGCCAGGGTTTGCCGGTGAGGACCGGTCCGGTCCCGCGCGTGAGTCTATAGCGATCCTCGCCCAGGAGTTCCAGGGAGATAGGTCAAGCGGAACAAGGCAAGGGTAGGCCCTGAGAGGGGTGAAAGCTGCCGGCCCTAAGGCAGAAATTGCCGACCCGCGTTTTCATCAGCTCGGCAGTCGACCAAAATTCCTGATCAATCACAGTCTCTTAGATCAAAAATTTCCTGGCCTGCGCCTTGCTCTGTCGGAGCCGAGGAGTAAGCGACCCATGCCTGTCTCGCCAATCGACCGGAGTTCCCTGGCGCGGCGGCCAGCCCCGACTGGAACGGTTCCGTCGCCGGGGGCAAACCTTGCCGGCTTCCGCATCGAGGCATCGGACGCGGCATCCCGCGACGCTTCGTCCAACCTGCGTTCGGCGGCACCGCGACCCCGGGTCGACTACGCGGCGGCGGCGACTCGGATTGACCGAGTGGCGTCGGACCGCGCCGATGCTGCACGTCGAGCGGCGCAGGACCGGCATGATGCAAAGCAGGACGACGCGGCAAAGGCCGAGAGGGCTGAAAGGGCGAAGAGCGCTCGGTCGACCCCGGAGGCGCGCCAGCGGGCCGCTGCCCCGCAGGTTCGGGACCGGGTGTCCACCGCTGACCGCCAGGGAACTGCCGAAACGGTCGGTACGCCCCCCCCAGGGGCAGCCGGATCATCGGACGAAACATCCAACGCGGATGCGGCCTCTGACGACGGCAAGGCGATCCCCGAGGATGGTAGGGCCTCCGAAGACGAGACGAAGGAAGCGGCGCTGGGCGCGCCGCAGATCGTTCTCGCGCCGGCCCTTGCCCCTCCGCCTCCAACGCAGGTGGCCGCAGTCCTGGGCGCAGTTGCAGCCCAGAGCGGCTCGGGCAAGCCGGGAGATCCGTTGAAGGCCGGTGACGATATCGCCGGTTCGGTGGAGGCCGGCACGACGCCAGTGGTGAAGCCGGATGCGTCGGCCCTCACCGGATTGCCGGCTCTGAAGGTAGCCGCGGGAAATGACGGCTCGGAGGCTGGCGACCAGCCTTTCGCCAAGGCCGAGGGCGCCTTTGCCGAGGCTCTGGGCCCCGCTCCCGATGCGACGGCACGGACCGACTTGGCGCCCTCTTCCGTGGTGAACCCCGCTCCCGCGGGTGCCAAAGGCGCGGAGCCGACCGCCCAGAATCCGGCGAGTGCCCAGGCCTCGGCACCGGTACCTCTCGGCGCAGTCCCGATGACAATCGGCCTGCGATCCCTGGCCGGCAGCAATCAATTCGAAATCCGCCTCGACCCGAAGGATCTCGGCCGCATCGACGTGAACCTCGACATCGACAAGGCGACCGGGGCGGTTCAGGCCCACCTTGTCGTCGATCGGCCGGAAACCCTGGCGCTGCTCCAGCGCGATGCCGCCAATCTCCAGCAGGCGCTGGCCCAGGCCGGTCTCAGCGCGGGCGACGGAAGCATCAACCTGTCCCTGAGGGGCGATGGAGCCGCCAGCGGACAGTCGAACGGCTCCGGCGCCGACGGGGGCGCCTCGGACCGGCACGGCGCTGCGCGCGCCGGCTCCCACGCCTCCGACGTCATCCCATCCCTCACCGCCGTTCCGATGCGCCGCTACGGCGCCCTCCTCGGCATCGACATCCGTATCTGAGGAACCGAACCATGGCTTCAGGCATCACAGGCGCCGCCAGCGCGGCGAACGCGAAAGGCACCACCAAGACCTCCCAGCAGGAACTGGCGGGCAATTTCACGCAGTTCCTGACGCTGCTGACGACGCAGCTTAAGAACCAGAACCCCCTCGACCCGATGGACACCAACCAGTTCACCCAACAGCTGGTGCAATATGCCGGCGTCGAGCAGCAGCTGAAGTCGAACGACCGGCTCGACGCGATCCTCACCAACGCCAAGTCGTCGAGCGCGGCGTCGGCGACCGGCTTCATCGGCCAGACGATCACGGCGGACGGTAGGACCACCACGCTCAAGGACGGTGCTGCCCAATGGACGCTGACGCCCCAACGGGCCGCCAAGCAGGCCACGATGACGATCAGCGACGCCAAGGGCAACGTGGTGGCGACTCAGACCAAGGCCCTCGCGGAGGGCGCCCAGTCCTTCACCTGGGATGGGCGCTCGTCGAGCGGGTTCACCTCGGCGAACGGAACCTACTCGATTAAAGTGGATGCGGTCGACGTCACCGGCACCAAGATCGTGGTCGACACCAAGGTCAAGGGAACGGTGTCGAGCATCGATCTCAGCGGGTCCGAACCGGTGCTTCTCGTCGGCAAATCGAAGGTCCCGGTGTCGGCGGTTCAGGACATCGGCGCGAAGTTGTCCACATGACGAACCAGGCGAATCCAATGCGAGCGATCCGCTTCAAGATATCTTAAGCGGCCACAAGTAGCTTCCAATCTCGACAGGTCAGTCGAGTTGTAGAGCGTATCATGACCGAACCAAGCCGCCCGAGAGTGAAGTACGTGATCGGGCCTGATGGAAGTCCGTTAACCATTGCGGACCTTCCGCCGACCACCACGCGGCGATGGGTCATCCGTCGCAAGGCCGAAGTGGTCGCCGCCGTGAGAGGCGGATTGCTCAGCCTTGAGGAGGCCTGCCAGCGCTACACCCTCACCACCGAGGAGTTCCTGAGCTGGCAATTCTCTATCGATCAACACGGTTTGGCCGGCCTGCGCACGACGCGCATCCAGCACTACCGTCACTGAGTCGCCGACTGCCGGGATTTCCGTCAATCCCGTCTGTCTTATCCGAACCCGGAAGCCGCGTCTCCTCATCCGGGCGCGGCTTTCGCGTCTCCGGGGACCTCTATAGGACTACCTGTCCTCCATCATAGGACCACCCGTCCTTCCTCACGGAACGTTAACTTCGCGGTAACCACGACCCAGGCAAATTTTGCCTAGTAGGTGCCGGGAGTCCGGTGCCGCGTCTCGTGTGGGTACGTCGCTTCGTGAAACCGGTCCTCGACCTCGTGACCAAGTTAGGCCCGGCGCGTCTCGCCGCCATGGCCGCCGTCACGATGACGCTGATCGGTTTCTTCGCCTTCGTGATCCTGCGCGTCTCCAAGCCCGACATGGGCGTGCTCTTCGCCGACCTGTCGATGTCCGATTCTTCGGCCGTGATCCGTGACCTCGACGCACGCGGCATCAAATACGAAACCCGCGGCGACGCCGGTCAGACCATCCTGGCGCCCCGCGCCGACCTTCCCCGCCTGCGCATGGACCTCGCCGGTAAGGGCATTCCGGGCGCCGCCGGCGTCGGCTACGAGATCTTCGACAAGGGCGACGCCTTCTCGTCCACCAACTTCGTTCAGAACGTGAACCACCTTCGGGCCCTGGAAGGCGAGCTGTCCCGCTCCATTCGGGCCATCGCTCGGGTCCAGGCCGCCCGTGTTCACCTCGTGATCCCGGAGCGCCGCCTGTTCGAGCGCGATCGTGAAACACCGAGCGCCGCCATCGTCCTCAAGCTGATGGGAGATCTCGACCCCTCCCAGGTCCGGGCTATCCGCCACCTCGTGGCCTCTGCGGTGGAGGGCCTGAAGCCGGAACGCGTGTCCATCGTCGACGAGCGCGGGCGTCTTCTGGCCGACGGTGCACGCGGCACCGAGGCCGATGCAGGTGCCGGCATGGAGGAGAAGCAGGTCGGCATCGAGCGCCGCCTGCGCTCGCAGATTGAGGAGATCGTCGCCGGAATCGTCGGGGCCGGCCGCGCTCGCATCCAGGTCAGCGCCGAACTCGACCTCAACCGAATCGAAAGTCGTTCGGAAAGCTTCGATCCCGAGAGCCGCGTGATGCGCTCCACCCAGACACGCAGCGAGATCTCGATCACGAGTGGCTCCGAAGGCGCGGTCACGGTGGGCAACGAGCTTCCTGGTGCCAATCAGCCGGGGCCGGCTCCGACTCCGAAAGATTCCACGAACAAGAATGAGGAGACCACGAACTACGAGATCTCCCGCGTCACCAAAACCGAAATTGCCGAGGGCGGAAGGGTCAAGCGGCTCTCGGTTGCGGTGGTGGTCGACGGAGCCTACGTCCCGGGACCGGATGGCAAGCCGGTCTACCAGCCGCGCCCGGCTGATGAGGTCGATCGCATCGCTGCCCTGGTCCGGTCGGCCATCGGCTACGACAAAGCCCGCGGCGATCAGGTGGAGGTGATGAACCTTCGGTTTGCAGAGACCCCGACACAGGTTGAGTTCGCCGAGCCAAGCTTGGTTCAGTCGCTGCTATCCCCGTCCAAAGAGGAGATCATGCGGATCGTCGAGCTGGCTGTTCTCAGCATGCTGACGCTGATCGTCCTGATGGCGGTCGTGCGCCCCCTGCTGAAGAAGGTCCTGGCCTCGGAGCCGATCCAGATCGCGATCGCGTCGGGCGCCGGAGCCGCCGTCGCCGAAGCTCTGATGGTGCCGCCCGAGAATACCACTGCGCGGCTTGTCGATTTTGCGCAGTTGAACGGCAAGGTACAGGCTGAGACTGTCCAGCGTGTCGTCGACATGGTTCGTGCCAGCCCGAGCGAGACCGTGGAAGTGCTCCGCAACTGGATCCACGAGACCTGATGTCGATTGCGGCTGGAAACCATTCCCTGCATCACCCGGTGAGGAGGTGAGGCCATGGCCTCGGGACTGAACCTTCAGGCGGAACTTGCCAAGCTCGGCGGCGGTAGCGGCGGCGGCTTCCCGGGCATGACCGGGGCTCAGCGCGCCGCTGCTCTTCTGCTTTTGCTGGGGGAAAGCGAAGGCGCACCGATCTGGCAGATGCTCGACGAGGACGAGGTCAAGCTCGTCTCGCACGCCATGGTGCAGCTCGGCTCGCTGGAGGCTGAGACCGTCGAGAAGCTCATCGTCGACTTCGTCTCGCGTCTGTCCTCCGGCGGCGGAATCACGTCGAATTTCGAGCGCACCGAATCGCTGCTCCTGAAGATTTTTCCGACCGAGCAGGTCTCGGCGATCATGGCAGAGATCAAGGGCGCCTCGGGGAAGCGGGTCTGGGCAAGCCTCACGCAGATCGACCCCGAGATCCTCGCTTCGTTTCTGCGGAACGAGTACCCGCAGACCGTCGCGGTCGTCCTTTCGAAGGTGCGCTCCGACTACGCCGCCAAGGTTCTGACCATTCTGCCCGAGGAATTCGCCATCGACGTTCTCAACCGGATGCTCCGCATGGAAACGGTGCAGAAGGAGGCGCTGCGGCACATCGAGGAAACCCTTCGCGTCGAATTCGTCTCGACGATCGCGCAGACCACGCGTCGTGACGCGCACGAGTTGATGGCCGACGTGTTCAACGCGTTCGACCGCCAGACCGAGGGTCGCTTCCTGACGGCCCTCGACCAAGCCAATCGCGGGTCGGCCAAGAAGATTCGCCAGCTGATGTTCACCTTCGAGGATCTGCTCAAGCTCGATGCCGGCAGCGTTCAGACCCTCCTGCGCAAGGTCGATAACGAGACGCTGTGCCGGGCCCTCAAGGGGGCCGACGAGCGGGTGCGCACCTTCTTCCTCAAAAACATGTCCACCCGGGCGGCCAAGAACATCACCGACGAGATGGGTTCGCTCGGCCCGATCCGTCTCAAGGATGTAGATGAGGCTCAGGCCAAGATGACCGAACTCGCCAAGGACTTGGCGGAGAAGGGCGAGATCATGATCGCCAAGTCGAGCGGTGAGGAGGAACTGGTCTATTGAACGCGCGTCGCTTCCTCTTCGACACCGATTTCCGTCCCCGCCCGGACAACCCCGCCACCGTCAAGGAGGCGGCCGCTCTGGCGGAGACCATCGCGCGCGCCGAGGCCGAGGGCTATGCGCGCGGACTTCGCGAAGGGCAGGCCATGGCCGAACAGCAGATCCAGGCGCGCCTGTCGGACGCGATCACCCGACTGGGGCTCGCAGCCGCCGGCCTGATCGGGCAATCGGATGCACGTGACCTGTCGCGTGAGGACGAAGCGATGGACTTCGCGGTCGCCCTTGCCCGCAAGATCGCCGGCGAGGCCCTTGATGCTCAGCCCCTGGCGGCAATCGGCGACGCCGCCCGCGCCGCACTCCAGCACCTGCGCGGCGTGCCTCACCTAGTGGTCCGGGTTCACGAGAGTCTCGTCGATGACTCTGAGGCTCTTGTGAAGAGACTGGCGCGCGAGCGCGGCTTCGAGGGCCGTCTCGTCGTGCTCGGCGAGCCCGATCTCGCACTGGGCGACGCGCGCATGGAATGGGCCGATGGTGGTGTGGTGAGAGACCGCGCCCGCATCGAGGCCGCCGTGCTCTCCGCCATTGGCATCCCCGCCTAACCCGACACCGGATCAGGAAGAGCCCGCATGTCCGACGATTTCAGCCTTCCCCAGCTCAATAACGGCGATGCGTCCTTCGACGGGCTCGGGACCGAGTCGATCCGCGAGGCCCCAACGACTCCGAAGAGCGCTGCGGACCTGGAGCAGGTCTTCGACGTGCCGGTGGTCGTCTCGGCGGTGCTCGGATCCTCCCGCATGCCGATCGGAGATCTGCTCCGACTCCAACCCGGCGCGGTGCTGGAACTCGACAGAAAGGTCGGCGAAGCCATCGACATTTTCGTGAACAATCGCCTCGTGGCGCGTGGTGAGGTCGTCCTCGTCGAGGACCGCCTTGGCGTTACGATGACCGAGATTATCAAGAGCGATCACTGAACCTTCTCATCTTTCCGGCCGCCGCGCACCCGCGCGAAGCCAAACCTGACGGAGACCCTGAGCCATGCGGCTTCTCATCATCGGACGCCTGAACAGCGAACTGATCACGGCGTCGAAGATCGCCATGAACCGCGGTGCGTCCGTGACCAACGCGGAGAGCCTGACGCAGGGCCTGGCCGTTCTCCGCTCTAAGGGCGCCGACCTCATCATGATCGATGTCGGCTTGGCGATCCGCGATCTGGTCACCGCGTTGACCGACGAGCGTATCCGCACGCCAGTCATCGCCTGCGGTGTTGCCACTGATGCCAAGGCCGCCGTTGCGGCGATCCAAGCTGGGGCTCGCGAGTACATCCCCCTGCCCCCCGACCCTGACATGATCGCGGCAGTGCTCCAGGCAGTATCCGAGGATGGCCGTGCCTTTGTGTGGCGCGACGCGTCCATGGAGAAGGTGGTCAAACTCGCCGAGCAGGTGGCGCGCTCCGAAGCGTCGGTGCTGATCACTGGCGAAAGCGGTACTGGCAAGGAGGTGTTGGCCCGCCACGTCCACGGAAAGTCGAACCGGGCTAACCGGCCCTTCGTCTCCGTCAATTGCGCAGCCATTCCGGAAGCACTGCTCGAATCCGAGTTGTTCGGCCACGAGAAAGGGGCGTTCACGGGCGCCATCGCGCGTCGAATCGGCCGGTTTGAAGAAGCCAATGGCGGAACGTTGCTGCTCGATGAAATCTCAGAGATGGATGTGCGCCTGCAGTCGAAACTGCTGCGCGCCCTCCAAGAGCGCGTGATCGACCGGGTCGGTGGAACCGCACCGGTGAAAGTCGACATCCGCGTCCTTGCGACCTCCAATCGCAATCTGGTGGAAGAAGTTCGCAAGGGCACATTCCGCGAGGATCTGTACTACCGGCTGAACGTCGTACATCTCCGCCTGCCGGCCCTACGGGAACGCCCGGCCGATATCCTTGAACTCGCCGCTCACTTCGCTCGAAAATACGCCGACGTGAATGGACTGCCGATGCGCCCGCTCAGTCAGGCGGCGCAGAGCCTCGTCCGGGCCAATCCTTGGCGCGGCAACGTGCGCGAACTCGAGAATACTCTTCATCGCGCCGTGTTGCTCGCGTCTGGATCCGAGATCGGTCACGATGCGATTTTAACACCCGAAGGGGACAGTATCGCGCCGGTCTGTGCAGGTCCGGCCGAGCGGGCTGCCCGAGTGGCCGAGGCCGCAACCCGCGGTCTCGTTGGACAGACTGTGGCCCAGGTGGAGCGCGATCTAATTCTCGATACCCTGGATCACTGTCTCGGCAACCGGACGCATGCTGCGACCATTTTGGGGATCTCGATCCGGACGCTGCGCAACAAGCTCAACGAGTACGTCGATGCCGGCCTGTCGGTTGCGGAACCCGGCAACGTGAGGGCTGTCGCCGCCTACGGCTGATCGATTTTCCAGCGATAGAGTGCACTGCTCACCGCACGGTCGCGCTCAGCGATCGCCATAAGCCTGCTCGGTCGCCATCTGGACGGCATGGGCGCGCTCCAACTTTTCCAAGGCGACGAAACGCGCGATTTCGGCCTCGACATCGCGGATCGTCTCCTGGACCAGATGCTGTTGAAGGGCAGTCCGGGGATCATCCGCAGTAAGGCCGTCCCGCGCCTGGAGACGCTCGACCGCCTCTTTGACGACGCTGTAGACTGCCTCGCGTTCCGAGCGGGACATCGCGGGATTGACCGCCCGGGCAATGAGATCGTTGAAGTCCGACATACGGTCTGAAGGAACCCCTTGGCTTGGAAAAACTGGCGGTTGCGGCAGGTCCATACCAACGCCGCTGGGGCGGCGTCAGAGGCGTTGGTCGTTGATACCGGCCAGGATCAACGCCAGTGAACTCCAGACGACCAGGAAGCCGAAGAACACCACCATCAGGCTGTACCCGCGCTGCGGATACTCAGAGTAGGTCGGCAAAGAGGGCTCGACGAATGTCGCCAGGTAGATCTGCTGCTTGCCGGCAGCGATTCTGGCCCGATCGACCATGAGGTTCGCAGATTCGTTGAGCTTCGTCGCGATGGTGCGCTCGACCTGCAGGCCCTCGTATTCCAGCAACGCGCGCGTCATGTTCGTGCTCGGATCCGAGCCGGACAACCCCTCGGTGGTGAGTTGGTCGGTCAGTTTCTTGATCTGCTGATCCAAAGCGCTGATGCCGGAAACCAGATTCTGAATGCTGCGCGATTTCTCGTCGAGGTTTGAGCCGCGCAGCACAACGAGGTCGGACTCGGCCTTGATCCGATCCTTGCGCAGCAACGCGATCGTGGTCAGCGTCGATTCTGCCGCCTTGGCGGGATCGATGATCCCCCAGCGGTTTCGGAAGACCTGGAGAGCCAGATGGGCGTTGCGCAGCCGTTCCTGCGCCTTCGCCGCTTCAATCTCGGCATGTTTGACCATGTCACCTTGAGCACGTCGCGAGATGTCGTTGATCAGGGCTTCGCTGCGCGCCACCACTTCCCGATTGATGGTCAGAGCGTCCTCGGGCGTGAACGCACGTACGTTCAAGGTGATGATGCCGGATAGCACCTCGATCCGTGTCGTCACATGGTGGCGCCAGTACTTGACCAACTCCTCGATCGGTTGCCCCGGCCGGTAGCGTTCCCAGAAATCTGCATTACTCCGAGAGAACATCTCCGAGACTTTGAGATGCTGCTCCGCCTTTGAAACGATTGCTTGGCTATCGATGTAATCTCGGATGATAAAGCTATCCTGGCTGTTATGCTTCATCATCAAGTCTGAGAATTGCCCGCCCGGACTTTCGTCCATCGGCTCGACATTGCCGCGCACCGCAAACTGGGCAGTCGCGATGTACTGATCCGAGGCGAAGACGAAAAGATAGAGCCCTGCGATGGCTGTCGGCAGAAGAACGAAAAAGCCGAATTGACGGAGGAGACCGCCTATCAGGTTCTTCGGCGTTGCCGATGGAGGGCGAATCCCAGGCAGGCGCCGCCAGTCGAGCTGCTCCTGTGCCCGTTTCAACAGGGCCGGGACGCGGCTTGGCGTGACCGGAGGGACGGTTTCGGCATCGCGCCGCAGATCCGGTACCGAATTCAGTGCGACGTCGATGACCCCGCGCACCCGGTCCCTCTGCTTGACCTCGTCGACGCTCATGCTTCTAGGTTCCCGGGACTCGGCTCGATGCGGGCTAGCTGTGGACGGCCCGTCAAGGGCAGTCATCCTGACGAAGCCAGACGACGATGCATATGGTCACGCCTTCGGAGCCCTCTCGACACTCTGGCGTTGTGTTCTGGCATGTTGCGGTTTTCGGCCCTTTTTAAGGCGCCTCGTCATCCGTTGCACCCTCGGTGACGGTACCAATAGACCTCGATCGCTCGATAAACCGGTGGGTGAATGAACAGCAAGAATGAGGTGGAAGGGCACCCGGCACGCTTACGCCTGGCCAGGGCTGAATTTTCGGAGTTGGTGCTGGTCTGCAGCAAATGCGTCAAGCGTCAGGGTTTGAAAAAGGGTTCGTTACGGAAACTTCTAAAGCGTGAGCTGAAAGGTCGAACCACGGTTGGCAAGCTCCGCATCGTCGAAACCGGCTGCCTTGGTCCCTGTCCAAAACGGTTGATGGCTGTCGCGACCACGGGGAGCTTGGTAAATCAGCGGATCCATCTTCTCGATCCAACCGCCTCTGCAGCTGAATCGGTTGATGCACTGTTCCCCGATTTCGGCCCCAAAGTCCGCTTAGCGCTGGGGGCGGATCGATGAATTCGGGTCGGTAGATTCAGGTTGGTCGAGTTTCGTCACCTGCATCGCGGCCCAGGATAGGTATAGCTTGGAGCGGACAACACTTGACCGACCTCTTGCCTGAGTCGTCATCTGCGGAAGCACTTTCGCCCGCAGGAGACTCGCGAACGACAAGTCTCGGCCATGGCGTGATGCGTCGCCTACCCCTCGTTGGAACCCTGCTGGGACTTGGACTCGGGGTCTGGCTGATCGCAACAAACGATCTCGGGTCCGTCGCAGACGCCTTCGGGCGCGTGGGAGCGGTGGGTCTCGTGAGCATCGTGCTGGTTCGCGTGGTCATCATCCTTTTTTGCGGGCTGGCCTGGGCCCAGATCGTGCGGGGCATCGCCGGTCTCGGACAAGCAAAGACCGGCGCCTTCGTCCTGTTGAGATTCGTCCGCGAGGGCATCAACGTGCTGCTGCCGGTCGCCTCGATCGGAGGCGATGTCGTCGGTGGCCGCCTGCTCACCTTCTGGGGCGCGACGGGAACCCTCGCGGCTGGATCGATCCTGGTCGACATGCTGTTCCAGGCGGGCACCCAGGCGCTCTTCGCTTTGGGCGGGGTAGTGCTTCTGCTGCAGGTTGGAGGGGACTCGGCTCAGGGTCTCGCGACCTGGGTCTTGCGCGTGCTGGGCGTCACCGCACTGCTGCTCACCGCTTTCCTGCTGGTACAACGCAGCGCTGCAGCGCGGACTGTGGCAGCAAAGGCCATCGCCCGCCTGCGCGGGACGTTCCGCGGACAAGGTGGCGTGACGAAGCAGACGGGAGGCAGCGTCTACGACGCTCTCGATGCGATCTGGGGCGCGAACCGGAGTGGGCGGCTCGCCGCCTCCGTGCTTCTGCATTTCATGGCTTGGATTTTGGGCGCCCTCGAGATCTGGATCGCTTTGGCGTGTATCGGAGTGGCGAATGTCGGTTTCGCCGAGGTCATGGTCATTGAAGCGCTAAGCCAAGCGATCAAGTCTGCCGCGTTCCCCGTTCCAAGCGGGCTAGGCGTGCAGGAGGGTGGCTTCGTCCTCCTGGGCAGCCTGTTCGGCATCGATGCCGGCACCGCGCTCGCCCTTTCGCTGATCAAGCGCGTTCCCGATGTGGTTCTCGGCCTCCCTGCCCTGCTGCTGTGGCAGGCGCTGGAGGCCCGGCGCGCACTGATCCTGCCGCCGACGTCTTGAAGCGCGACATGTCTACGACCATTCGCGGGCCCATGGCAGCACGGGGTGTTCTGGCCGCGACTCTGCTGCCGGTGGGTGCCCTCCTCGGCAGCATCGTCTCGCTGAGTGTGGGCACGTCCTTCGCCAAACGCCTGTTCCCGATGCTCGGTGCCGAGGGTACCACCACGCTCCGCGTCGGCCTGTCGGCGGTGATGCTGGTACTCCTGTGGCGGCCTTGGCGCCTGCGACTGAGCTTCGCCGATGCCCGGTCACTGGTGCTCTACGGCACGGTGTTGGGCGCGATGAATCTGCTGTTTTACCTGTCGCTCCGGACCATCCCGCTGGGCCTTGCCATCGCCATCGAGTTCTCCGGCCCGCTGGCCTTGGCGCTCGTGGTCTCGCGCAAGCCGATCGACTTCGCCTGGATCGGCTGTGCGATCCTGGGGCTCGGCCTGCTGCTGCCGCTCGGCGGCCTCTCCAGCGGGCTCGATCCGGTCGGCGTCGCCTGCGCGCTTGGTGCGGCTGTTTGCTGGGCGCTCTACATCGTCTTCGGACAGCGGGTCGGGCATCTCCACGGGGGCTGTGCCGTCGCGATCGGGATGTCGATGGCGGCCCTGGTCGTCATGCCCTTCGGCATCGCCAGTGCGGGCGTGGCACTGCTCGATCCCGCGATTCTGGGGTTCGGACTCGCGGTGGCCGCCCTGTCGAGCGCGCTGCCCTACACCCTCGAGATGGTCGCGCTACAGCGTCTGTCGAAGCAGAGCTTCGGCGTACTCCTCAGCCTTGAGCCCGCAGTCGGGTCGCTTGCAGGCGTCATGATCTTAGGTGAGCGCCTCACCCCCACGGAGTGGATCGCCATCCTATGCATCGTGGTGGCCTCCATCGGTAACACCATCACGGTGCATCGCCGACGGAACAGAGGCGCGGCGGTCGGGGTCTCACCGGTCTGACGAACCGCCGGCTTTCGGTTCAGGGCTTAGCCGTCTGCGAGACGATATCGTCCAGGGCGGTCTTCAGCCCCTCTTCGACGGTGGGATGGTAGAACGGCCGGTCGAGCAGGGTCTGGGCCGACAGGCCGTCCTCGATCGCCAAAGCGAGCAGGTGCGCGAGGTGTTCGCACGACGGGCCGAGCATCTCGGCGCCCGTGAGGCGGCCGGTTCTGTCGGCGTAGAGGCGCAGACCGCCGGCGTTCTCGGCCATGATCCTGGCCCGTCCCTGGTCGCCGAAATCGACGTTGCCGATCAAGGTGTTGGTGTCCTCCGGATCGAACGGAACACCGACGCTGGCCGCCTGCGGCTCGGTGAACACCATGGCGAGGTTCGTCCAGCGCCGGGGCGCCTCGACGGAGCTGCCCCCGTCGACGATCAGCCGGGCCGCGTTGGCGCCGGCGATGTGCCCCTGGCGGGAGGCTTCGTGCAGCACCGGCCGCTCGGCGTTGGCATCGCCGGCGAGGAAGATGGGTGCGCCGGCGCAGAGCAGCGAGCGGGGGTCGACGTCCGGCATGCCGTCCGCGTCGAGGGTAAGGCCGGCCTGGTCGAGGCCGAGGTGATGCAGGTTCGGGGGACGGCCGATGGCGGCGAGCACCCGGGCGAAGCTGCCGCTGTGGGCGGCGCCGTCCGCGCCGGTCCAGGTCAGGCAGGCGCGGCCTTCGTCGATGCGGCCGCCGGTGACCTCGGAGCCGAGTTCCAGGGTGATCTCGGTGTCGAAGATCCGGCGGGCCTCGGCGGCGAGGCCCGGGTCGCGCAGGGCGGCGAGGTGGGTGCCGGGGTCGAAGAGCGTGACGGCGACGCCGAGGCGGGCCATGGCCTGGGCCAGCTCGATTCCGACGGCGCCGCCGCCCAGGACGGCGAGGGATTCGGGCAGATCCGGCAGTTCGAACACCGTGTCGGTATTCACTAGCAACGTGTCGAGGTCACACAGGTTGGAGGGCATCGCCGGGTGTGACCCGGTGGCGACGACCGCGGCGCGGTAGGCGACGCGGGTGTGATCGTCGACCATCAGGGTGCCGGGGCCGGTGAAGCGGGCGCGGCCGTCGATTCGGGCCTCCGCGTCGATGGCCTCGACGCCGTCAAGCACGCCGGCGACGAAATGATCGCGCTCGCGCCGGACCCGGGCCATCACGGCGGGGCCATCGATGCGGACGGGACCGGCCTCGACGCCGAAAATCCCGGCCCGGCGGGCCGCATGGGCGGCGTTGCCGGCGGTGATCAGGAGCTTCGACGGCATGCAGCCGACGCGGGCGCAGGTGGTGCCGCCTGGGCCGGCCTCGATCAGCACGACGTCGGCGCCGCCGGCGCGGGCGGCGCGGGCGGCGTGGAAGGCGGCGTGGAAGGCGGCGAGGCCGGCGGTGCCGGCGCCGATCACGGCGATGTCACAGGATCTCTCGCGCATCGCGTCGGGGTCTCGCAGGTTGGCGCCGCTGGGCCCTGCAAGGGCGAAGCGGTGCGGGGCGGCGGGCCAACACGCCGGTCCGGCGAACGTTCCTGGCGCGGCTGCGGCCTTCCGTCAGTCCGGCTCGGCCAGCAAGCCTTCGACGAAGGCGGTCAGGCCGACGCGGCGCTCGCGCTTCAGGCGCTCGGCGATGAGGATGCCCTCGAGGGAGCGGAAGGCGTCGTCGAGGTCGTCGTTGACGATGACGTAGTCGTATTCGCTCCAGCGCTGGATCTCCATCCGGGCATTGGCGAGGCGCTTCTCGATGGTGTCCGGCGAATCCTCGGCCCGGCGCTCCAGGCGGTGGCGCAGTTCGGCCAGCGAGGGCGGCAGGATGAACACCGTGACCACGTCTTCGGCGAGCTTGGAGCGCACCTGCCGGGTGCCCTGGTAGTCGATGTCGAAGATCATGTCCCGGCCGGCGCCCAGCACCTTCTCCACCGGGCGGCGCGGGGTGCCGTAGAAATTGCCGTGCACCTCGGCCCATTCGAGCAGGTTGTCGGCGCTGCGCAGGGCGTCGAAGGCCTCGCGGTCGATGAAGGTGTAGTGCTTGCCGTCGATCTCGGAGGGCCGGCGCTGGCGCGTCGTCACCGAGATCGAGAGGTCGAGGCCCCATTTCGGGTCGGCCGCCACCGCCCGGGTCAGCGTGGTCTTGCCCGCGCCGGACGGGGACGACAGGATGAGGATGAACCCGCGCCGCCCGATCGACGGTGCGCTCTCCTTCGATGAGGCCTGCATTTCGGGACCAACCTACTCGACGTTCTGAACCTGCTCCCGGAATTGCTCCACCACGGCCTTCAAGTCGAGTCCGATCCGCGACAGGGTGACGTCGTTGGCCTTGGCGCACAGGGTATTGGACTCGCGCCCTAGCTCCTGGGCCAGGAAATCGAGCTTGCGGCCGATGGCGCCGCCGGCGGCGAGGAGTTCGGCCGCGCTGGCCAGATGGGCCTGGAGCCGGTCGAGCTCTTCGCGGACATCGGCCTTGGCGGCGATCAGCACCGCCTCCTGGTGCAGGCGGTCGGGATCGAGGCTGCCGGCCTCCAGCAGGGTCGCCACGGTGGCGGCGAGGCGCGCCTTGACGGCTTCCGGCTTGCGGGCCGGGCAGGCCTCGGCGGTGGCGGTGAGCCGGGCCATCTCGGACAGCTGGCCCTCGATGACGGCGCGCAAAGCCCGCCCCTCGGCCCGGCGGGCCTCGACGAGGTCGGCCACCAGTTGGACCACGCCGGCGGCGAGATCGTGGGCCAGGGCGTCGGTGTCGGTGCCGGGCTCCTCGTCAGATTCGATCACGCCCCGGATGCCGAGCAGCCCGTCGAGGGAGGCCGGGGCCAGCCCTTCGGGGCGCGGCACGCGGGCGATGGCGGCGGCGAGCTGGCCCAGCAGGGCCTCGTTGACGCGCACGCGCGGGGCGGCGTCGGGGCGGGTCAGCGTCAGGTTGAGCTGGCACTGGCCGCGCGCCAGGGTCTTCTGCAGGGCGGTGCGGGCGACCTCCCCGACCGCGTCGTAGCCGCTCGGCACCCGCAGGCGCACATCGAGGCCGCGCCCGTTCACGCTGCGGACCTCCCAGGCCCATTGCACCGGCCCGGTGGTGCCGGCGGCCCGGGCGAAACCGGTCATGCTGGAGAGGATCATCGTGGTGTCCGCGTCGGACCGACCGCCTTCCCTCCCCCTTGTGGGGAGGGACCGAGGGTGGGGGTGGTTGGGCGACCCTGCGGGTGCCGAGGGAGGGCCATCGCATGGGGTGGCACCCCGTCATCCCGGGGCCGCGCAGCGGAGCCCGGGATCCAGAACCACAACGGGTGCCAGACTTTACACCGTCGGCGGCTCTGGATTCCGGGCTCGCCTGTGGCGCCCCGGAATGACGGAGTGGTTCATCGATTTATTTGGCTCGCAAAGAGACTCAAGAGCAGCGTACCGAACCCCTACGGCTGCTTCAGCACCGGCACGGTCTTGGGCGAGTTCAGGTCGAAGGTCTTGTTGCGCAGGGGGTCGAGGCGGGTACCCTCGGAGGCGTCGAAGGCCCGCGGGCGGACGCTGCCAGGCTCCGGGGTCGCCGCCATGTTGGTGCCGTCGGGAGCGTAGGCCGAGGCGGCGCCGGGCATGGTGGCGGCGGAGGTGCCGGGCGGGTCGGCCTTGTCGACCACCGCGTCCGGGGTCGGGGTCTGGCGCGCCTTCTCGACCTGACGCCAGCGGGCGACGTTGCGCGAATGGCCTTCGAGGGTCTCGGCGAAGGCGTGGCCGCCGGTGCCGTCGGCCACGAAGAACAGGTCCTTTGTGCGCGAGGGGTTGGCCACGGCTTCCAGGGCGGCGCGGCCGGGATTGGCGATGGGTCCCGGGGGCAGGCCCTCGATCACGTAGGTGTTGTAGGGCGTGGCGCGCTCGATCTCCGTGCGCTGGATGCCGCGCCCGAGGGTGCCGCGCCCGCCCACCAGCCCGTACACGATGGTGGGGTCCGATTGCAGCTTCATGCGCTTGTTGAGGCGGTTGACGAACACCCCGGCGACGCGGGGCCGCTCGTCGGCCCGGCCGGTCTCCTTCTCCACGATGGAGGCCAGGGTCACCATCTCGGCCGGGGTCTTCACCGGGATCTCGGCCGAGCGGCGCAGCCAGATCTGGTTGAGCACCTCGCGCTGCTTGGTCCGCATCAGGTTGACGATCTGCTGGCGGGTGGCGCCGCGCTCGAACTTGTAGGTGTCGGGCAGCAGCGAGCCTTCCGGCGGGATCTCGTTGATGTCGCCCGTGAGGATGTCGTTGTCGTTGAGCCGCATCACGATCTGCTCGGAGGTCAGCCCCTCCGGGAACGTGATGGCGTGCTGCACCTGACGGCCGGAGGACAGGGTGTCGATGGCCTCGCCGATGCTGGCATGGGCCTTGAAGGTGTACTCGCCGGCCTTGAGCGCCTTGCCGGAGAAGCGGGCGGCCCATTCGAACAGGGCGGTGTGGGTGATGACGCCTTCGCGGCTCAGTGCCTCGGCGATCTCGGAGGTGCCGCTGCGCGGCGGGATGACCACCACCTTGTCGGCGGGCAGCGGCCCCGGCTCCTTGGTCTGACGCTCGAACAGGGTGACGCCGATCATCACCGCGATGGCCAGCACCACGGAGGCGGTGAGCAGGCCGGAGATGCGGGCGAGCAGACCGCCGCGCTCACGGACCGGACGGTCGGGCGGCGGCGGCGCGGCGGTGGGCTTGATCGCCTCGCTCGGGCTGCGCGGCGACAAACGGTTGGGCAGGGCTGGCTCGTCGGACGGGATCGGCGTCGACGCCGGATTCTGACGTTTGCGGAAGAACATGGACATCCTGTTCGGGCCTCAGGTCCCCGCCCCGGCCGCCGCCGGATTTTTTGGGGATTCCCTGCGCCCGAGTCGAGTGGGTTGGCGCACGGGACGGGCATTTTGGCGCGCGAACTGCGTGGGTTTTGTGGCGAAATGGGGATGCGCCGACCCAGCGAAGCGATCCGGCCTGGGCGAGCCGCTTGGTCGGCGGAGTGCGGGAGGGCGACCGTTTTCCGTGGGGAAGGATCTCGGCGCTCGACCCGTAGCGGCTCCAGAGGCACACTCACTTGTCTTGAACGACCGCAAGACTTCTATTCAGTCCTCTTTCCGAGGCTATGTTATGCGCCGAATCGAGGATTTTCACATGAGGCGCGGAAATCTTATTGCCCTGTTTTTTCAAATCCCATTCTTTATCATTTTGTCTGTTCTCATGAAGATACCTTTCGATCAGCTCGAAAAACAAGAGGCTTTTGGTTGGTTGGACTGACTTTCGGAGGTATCGCTTGGTTCGCGAGCTTCCTTTATATCTTAATAAGCAACATAAAAAAGCTTGCGAGCTATGCCGACACCTCTCCGATCCTGTCGCCGATCTTGAGGTTCATAACGCTCTACCAGAAACGAATACGATTTGTGCTTTATATCTTCATTTTTCTGGTGCTTGTTCTGAAAATGTTTGCACCGAAACAGAAGGTTTTCCTGGCGCCGACGATGTTAGGCCAAAGTACGATCCTGTCGCTTCACCGATAGCGGAATCGGCGCTTCCTGTTGGTTCTGGGCTCGACCCTTGCGCCAGAGCGGTTGTGCGACAGACACCTCGGAGTATTGGCCCTGAGGAGAACATTGAATTCGCCGTCGCGCCTGGCTCATCAGTTGCTTCCAAGAACGCGGTCATCCCGGGGCCGCGTAAGCGGAACCCGGGATCCAGAAACACAGGTTCAGCGGGGTTTTCTACTGAAAGCGGCTCTGGATTCCGGGCTCGCCTTCGGCGCCCCGGAATGACGGGGCTGTCTTCCAAATCCGCTTCGCAAGGGCTGTAAAACGCGATGACCTTCCGTCGTCCCATTCAAGGAATTGCGGCAGATGATTCACACGTATCTCAGAATATTTATTTGCCAGCCAAGATTCCGTCATCGAGGCTATAGCGTCAGTTGCCTAACGTGGTGCTTCGCTCGCAACACGCGACGGCGGACTTCTTCCGTCCGCCCACGCGGCAGCCATGACAGTCAAATTATAGATAGAACTCTAAGTAACCTTGTAGAAGAAAAAGCAGCTCAAGTTCTTAGTTGTCCGGACGCGTCGTATCGCAGAGATGTCTCTCAAAGATTGGAACGATTGCCTTGATATTAATCCAACCGCCGCATCACCAAGCTCGCATTCGTCCCACCGAACCCAAACGAATTCGACAGCACCGTATCCACCCGCTTGCGCTTGGCCTCGTGCGGCACGAGGTCGATGGCGGTCTCGACGGAGGGATTGTCGAGGTTGAGGGTCGGGGGCAAGATGCCGTCGCGGATGGCCAAAATCGAAAAAATCGCTTCCACGGAGCCGGCGGCGCCGAGGAGGTGGCCGATCGAGGATTTGGTCGAGGACATCGAGGCCTGGGCGGCGTGGTCGCCGAGCAGGCGTTCCACGGCCTTCAGCTCCAGCTCGTCGCCCATGGGCGTCGAGGTGCCGTGGGCGTTGATGTAGTCGAGGTCGCTGGCCTGGATGCCGGCGCGCTTCACGGCGGCGCTCATGCAGCGGAAGGCGCCGTCGCCGTCCGGGGCCGGCGAGGTGATGTGGTAGGCGTCGCCGGTGAGGCCGTAGCCGATCACCTCGGCGTAGATCTTGGCGCCGCGAGCCTTGGCGTGCTCGTATTCCTCGAGCACGACGACACCGGCGCCCTCGCCCATGACGAAGCCGTCGCGGTCCTTGTCGTAGGGGCGCGAGGCGCGGGTCGGGTCGTCGTTGAAGCCGGTGGAGAGGGCGCGGCAGGCGGCGAAGCCCGCGAGCGCGAGGCGGTTGACCGGCGATTCGGCGCCGCCCGCCACCATCACGTCGGCATCGCCGAACTGGATCAGCCGGGCCGCGTCGCCGATGGCGTGGGCGCCGGTGGAGCAGGCCGTCACCACCGCGTGGTTGGGGCCTTTCAGGCCATGCGCGATCGAGATCTGGCCCGAGGCCAGATTGATGATGCGGCCGGGAATGAAGAAGGGCGAGATGCGGCGCGGGCCCTTGTCGTGCAGGGTCACCGAGGCGTCGTAGATGCCGCCGATGCCGCCGATGCCGGAGCCGACCATGACGCCGGTGGCGCACTGGTCCTCGTAGGTGGTCGGGTGCCAGTCGGCATCGTTCAGGGCCTCGCCGGCGGCCGCCATGGCGTAGACGATGAACGGATCGACCTTGCGCTGCTCCTTGGCCTCCATGAAGGCGTCGGGATTGAAGCTGCCGTCAGTGCCGTCGCCGAAGGGCACGGAACAGGCGATGCGGCAGGCCAGATCGTCGACGGGGAACGCCGTCACGACCTTGGCCGCCGACTCGCCGGCGATCAACCGGCTCCAGGTGGCTTCGACCCCGCTGGCCAGCGGCGTCACCATCCCCAAGCCCGTCACCACTACCCGACGCATCGCGCTATCCCGAACCGGTCCTGTCATCACAACGAATGGCGTGCGGGGCCCGGATCGGCCCCGCGCACGCGCGATCCGTGGCCTTAAGCGGAGTTCTTCTCGAGGAACTTCACCGCGTCGCCGACCGTCTGGATGGTCTCGGCGGCATCGTCGGGGATCTCGACGTTGAACTCTTCCTCGAACGCCATCACGAGCTCGACGGTGTCGAGGCTGTCGGCGCCGAGATCATCGATGAAGTTCGCGCCCTCGACCACCTTCTCCGGCTCCACGCCGAGGTGCTCGACAACGATCTTCTTCACGCGCTCAGCGATATCGCTCATCGGTCTTGGTCCTTAGCTCTTCAAGGTCGTGATGGTGCAAGGATCTTTGTGTGAAGAGTCTTGCTGGTGGAGGTCTTGTTCTGGGAGGTCTTGTTTTTGAAGGTGCCGTGGCCGCCGTCCCGTCCCGGGACTGACTGTCGGATGGAGCGGCCGGTGTGATCGATCGCGCGTTTCGGTCAAGTCACCGGACTTGTCCAGTCGGTGACCCGTGATTTTCCAACCTCCGCAACACGCTGAATCGGCACCCCCCTCGCACGGCAGCCGGGGTGTTAACACAGGGTTCCGACGCTGGCGAGGGGCGGTTCACAACCCGTTCATCGGTGTGGCCTTTTCGAGCCGGTCCCCAAAATTATCCCCTGTGCGGTGCAGCAAAAACCGGGCTCCTCCCCCTTGTGCGGAGGGGCCAGGGGTGGGGCGGCGCCGCTGCCCGCCACAAGGGGGAGGAGAGGAGAGAGGCGCCCGGCATCAATACATCGCCATGCCGCCGTTCACGTGCAGCGTCTGGCCGGTGACGTAGGCGGCCTCGTCGGAGGCGAGGTAGATCGCGGCCGCGGCGATGTCGGTGCCGGTGCCGAGGCGGCCCATGGGCACGCGGGTGAGGATGCCGTCGCGCTGCTTGTCGTTCAGCGCGTCGGTCATCGGCGAGGTGATGAAGCCCGGCGCGATGCAGTTGACCGTCAGGTTGCGGGTGGCGACCTCGGCGGCCAGCGCCTTGGTCATGCCGACGAGGCCGGCCTTGGCGGCGGCGTAGTTGACCTGCCCCGGATTGCCGGTGGCGCCCACCACCGAGCCGATGTTCACGATGCGGCCGTGGCGGCGCTTCATCATGCCCTTCACCGCCGCCCGCGACAGCCGGAACGCCGCCGACAGGTTGACGGCGATGACCGCATCCCACTCGTCGTCCTTCATGCGGAGCACGAGGTTGTCGCGGGTGATGCCGGCGTTGTTGACCAGGATGTCGAGGCCGCCGAGGGCCGCTTCGGCAGCCGGGATCAACGCCTCGACCGAGGCCTTGTCGGAGAGATCGCACGGCACGAGGTGGACGCGCTCGCCCCCGAGTTCGGCCGCGAAGGCTTCCAGGGCCGGCTGGCGGGTGCCCGAAATGGCGAGCGTGGCGCCCTGCGCGTGCAGGCCCCGCGCGATGGCGCCGCCGAGGCCGCCGGTGGCGCCGGTGACGAGGGCCTTGCGGCCGGTCAGGTCGAACATGGGCGTTCCTCGAGGTTCAGCCGAAGGCGGGAAAGGCAGCGATGTCGTCGGGCGTGCCGACCGCGCCCGCGACGGCGCCGGGGGCGATGCGCTTGACGAGGCCGGTGAGCACCTTGCCGGTGCCGATCTCGCTGAACTGGTCGATGCCGGCGGCCGCCATCGCGGCGACGCATTCGCGCCAGCGCACGGTGCCGGTGACCTGGGCCACCAGGGCCTCGCGGATCGCGGCCGGATCGGACAGGGGGGCGGCCCGCACGTTGGCGTAGACCGGCACCACCGGGCTGTGCATCGCGACCTCGGCCAACGCCTGCCGCATGGCCTCGGCGGCGGGGGCCATCAGCGAGCAGTGGAACGGGGCCGAGACGTTGAGCATGACCGCGCGCTTGATCCCGCGCGCCTGCGCTAGGGCGACGGCCCGCTCGACCGCCGCCTTCGCGCCGGAGAGCACCACCTGGCCACCGCCATTGTCGTTGGCGACCTCGCAGACCGCGCCCTCGGCCGCCTCGGCGGCGATCGCCTGGGCGATGTCGGCATCGGCGCCGATCAGCGCCGCCATGGCGCCCTCTCCCGGAGCCACGGCGCCCTGCATGGCGGTGCCGCGGATGCGCAGCAGCCGGGCGGCGTCGGCGATGGAGAAGGTACCCGCAGCGCACAGGGCCGTGTATTCGCCCAGCGAATGCCCGGCGACGCAGGCGACGTCGCGCTTCAGGTCCAGGCCGCGCTCGGCCTCCAGCACGCGCAGCGTCGCCAAGCTGGCGGCCATCAGGGCCGGCTGGGCATTGGCCGTGAGGGTGAGGTCCTCCATCGGCCCCTCGAACATCAGGCGCGAGAGCGGCTGGTTCAGGGCTTCGTCGACCTCCGCGAACACGTCGCGGGCCTGGTGGAAGTGCTCGGCCAGCGCTCGCCCCATGCCGACGGCCTGACTGCCCTGGCCGGGGAAGATGCAAGCGCGCGCCATGTGATCTCCTCGTCGTCGGGCCGGGATTGCCCGGCCCGGATAGCCCAAACCGGAAGGGCGGCGCAGTCGCACCGCCCGCCACCTGTGTCAACATGGCGCCGCAGCGAGGCGGGCGGGTGTCAGCCCTGGTTGAAGAAGTCGACCGTGCCGGAATCGAGGCTGTAGGACGCCCCGACGATGCGCAGCTTGCCGGCCCTCAGCGGATCGAGCAGCGACGGCTCGGAGGCGCTGCGCAGGCGCTCCACCACCCGGTTGACGTTGGCCCGCACGCAGTTCTCGGTGAAATCGCCCGGCACGTCGCGCTGCGACAGCACCGCCGGCACGATCGGCTCGATCATCCGGCCGATGGAGCCCGGGAAGACGGTGTTGTTCTTGACGACGTCGATGGCGGCCTCGACGGCGCCGCAGCGGCTGTGGCCCATCACCAGCACCAGCGGCACGCCGAGTTGCGAGACGCCGTACTCGATCGAGCCGAGGGCCGCGGTGTCGACGCAGTTGCCGGCATTGCGCACGATGAACAGCTCGCCGAGGCCGCGCCCGAACAGGATCTCGGGCGAGACGCGCGAATCGGAGCAGCTCACCAGCACCACGAACGGCGTCTGACCCAGAGCGATCTCGATCCGGCGCTCGCGGCCCTGCACCGACCGGACCGGACTGTCGGTCTGGTAGAGCCGGTTGCCCTCCTTCAGGGCCTCCAGCGCCTGATCGGCGGTCAGGGTCGTCTTCTTCGAGGACGGGACCGCCGCGAGACTGAGATTCGGCAGCGCCGTCGCGGCAAAGCACGCGGCCCCGAGAGCGCAGCCGCAGCCGAGAAGGCCACGGCGGGTGAGATGTGCAGTCATGGTCGGTTCGTCCCCCGGCCGCGCCGGTTCTTCGCCGCGACTCGTCTCCTTTATAACCGGTCCACGCGGAGGGTCCCTGAGGCGTTATGCGGGGGATGGCGATGGGATTGCCGGGGATCGATGAACGTGGGCCATGGGATGGAATAGGGTGGGATATCCGGTGTACTGTGATCCGCCCTGTTCTTCAAAACGTCTTTACGTTACGAAATCCATCGCGTGGATGCCTTTCAGATCCGGGTCTTTCTGAACCAGTCGCGCACAAAGAGAAAGCCGATCCTTGAGATGGATCCAAGAATAGATCCTGCCGTCAGCGGGACACCAATCGTTAGAATAATGACCATCTCGATTGATAGGTAGTAATACACATAGAAATATATAAGCATTATCAAAAGAAGCGCAGTCGCTAAAATCACAAAATAAAATAAGGTTTTAATTTCATTCGACAAGACAAGCGCAGTAATGAAGGCCATGCAAAATGACGGTGCGGCCATCAGAAGTAGCAGCAATCCAAGGTTACCCTGCCTCATTGACGATCTCCGTAGCGTTCGCTCAAACAAACACGCCTTTATTGCTTATCGCTCAAGGGCTGCTCCGAAAATAACCCAAAAACTTATTCAGTGTCGTTCTTCAATAGCCTTGATCTGTCTATCGCGGCAACCCAAAAGGTTGATTGATCGGTTCAATTCGACCAAAATCGCCACCGTACAGACGTCGACGCCACTTATTGTGATTGAATTATCTAGCTATTTATAGGTAATTATAATTTAGTGAATCAATTTTCTATATTTTAATACGTATATAAATTTGATGAACGAATATTACGTTTCAATCATTAAAATATTAATTTGATTTATTGCTGATATCTATTCCATGATGATTCCTACCAAGGATTCATAGAGCTGGATGCTCGATGTCCAGAAAGAGTCTATTCTCTTGTCGTGGTTGGCTTCGATCGCAACGTGCTGCTGAGATTGGCGCCGTTGGGAATGTTTCCGACTTTTAAATTTCGTTAGCAGAGGACGCGCAGCGTGGACGTCCGTCGCGATTCAAAACAGTCTCTCCTCCGGTTGTTATGAACTTGTCCTCGGCGACCGGACCAACGCGCGTTCCAAGCGGGCCTTCGAAAAGCGTCGGGATTCCGTTCGCCGGTGAGAGGAGGATCGCCCGCCGACGATAGTGCCGGTCCCGGGGATAGGCGAATGGATTTCGCCACCGCTTGTTGCCCGGCGCCAAGGGGTGTATGTATCGGGCTCAGCCCAGAAATTCCGTCCGAGGAAGGAGCCGTCCGCCATGGCTCGCGTCACCGTTGAAGACTGCATCGACAAGGTCGAGAACCGCTTCGAGCTGGTTCTGCTGGCCAGCCACCGGGCGCGCCTGCTCGCTGCCGGCGCCCCGCTGACTATCGACCGCGACCGCGACAAGAATCCCGTCTGCGCCCTGCGCGAGATCGGCGACGAGACGATCACGGCGGATGACCTGAAGGAACAGCTCATCCACTCGATGCAGAAATATGTCGAGGTCGACGAGCCGGAGGCCGAGACCGTGCCGCTGCTGTCGAGCTCGCCGGCCGCCGCCGCCGTCGCCCCGCCCTCGTCCAGCGACGACGGCGCGGTGCAGTTCGATCGCATGAGCGAGGAAGACCTGCTGCGCGGCCTCGAGAACCTGGCGCCGCCCACCGAGACGGACGAAGAGGCCGAGTAGGCCTCCCACCTTCGCGACGAAGCGACGAGAACCCGGCCTTCGCGCCGGGTTTTTTCATGCCGCGATCGGAGCGGGAGAATCGCTTTTCCTGCGGTGGGTCCCGGAATTTCCGCGGATGCGACGCCGTGGGGCTGGCGTGGACGCGTGCGATGCGGGACACATCGGGAAGCGGCATCCGCTGCCGGATGCGTTGCGTTGCGGAAGGGTCTCCCGGCGGATGATGCGCCAATACGAGCTTGTCGAGCGGGTCAAGCGCTACAATCCCGCCGCGAACGAGGCCCTGCTCAACCGCGCCTACGTCTATGCCATGCGCGCGCACGGAACCCAGAAGCGCGCCTCCGGCGATCCCTTCTTCGCCCATCCCCTCGAAGTCGCCGCCATCCTGACCGACCTCCGGCTCGACGACGCCACCATCGTGGCGGCGGTGCTGCACGACACCGTCGAGGACACCGCCGCGACCCTGGACGAGATCCGCGAGATCTTCAGCCCGGAAATCGGGGCGCTGGTCGATGGCCTGACCAAGCTGAAGCGCCTCGACCTCGTCTCCAAGCGGGCGGCGCAGGGTGAGAACTTCCGCAAGCTGCTGCTGGCGGTCGCGGCCGATGTGCGCGTGCTTCTGGTCAAGCTCGCCGACCGCCTGCACAACATGCGCACGCTGCACCACATGCGCGTCGACAAGCGCGAGCGCATCGCCCAGGAGACCCTCGACATCTACGCCCCGCTCGCCGGCCGCATGGGCATGCAGGAGCTGCGCGAGGAACTCGAGGATCTGGCGCTTCGCAATCTGAAGCCGGAGATCTACGCCACCATCGCGCAGCGCCTCGCCGACCTCTCGGCCAAATCGGAACGGCTGGTCGAGAGCATCGAGCACGATCTGACGGCGAAGCTCGCGGCCCAGGGCATCAAGGCGGTGGTCACCGGCCGGCAGAAGCGGCCCTACTCGATCTCGGCCAAGATGGAGCGCAAATCGGTCGCCTTCGAGCAATTGTCCGACATCTTCGGCTTCCGGGTCGTGGTCGAGACCCTGGCCGATTGCTACGGGGCGCTCGGCGTCGTCCACACCAGCTGGCCGATGGTGCCGGGCCGGTACAAGGATTACATCTCGACGCCGAAGCAGAACGATTACCGCTCGATCCACACCACGGTGATCGGCCCGAAGAGTCAGCGCGTCGAGCTGCAGATCCGCACCGCCGCCATGGACGAGATCGCCGAATACGGCATCGCCGCCCATGCCCATTACAAGGAGAGCGGCGGCAAGGACGAGATCGGCGGAGGTCATCCCCGCCTCGCCACCGAGAGCGGCGCCTACCAATGGCTGCGCCGGACCATCGAGCTGCTGGCCGAGGGCGACAGCCCGGAGGAGTTTCTGGAGCACACCAAGCTCGAACTCTTCCAGGACCAGGTGTTCTGCTTCACCCCGAAGGGCCGGCTCATCGCCCTCCCCCGGGGCGCGACCCCGATCGACTTCGCCTATGCGGTCCACACCGATGTCGGCAATTCGGCAGTCGGGGTGAAGATCAACGGCCGGATGGCGCCGCTGCTGCACGAACTGGTCAACGGCGACGAGGTCGAAATCGCGCGCTCGGACGGCGCCGCGCCGCCGGCGGCCTGGGAATCCCTGGTGGTCACCGGCAAGGCGCGCTCGGCCATCCGCCGGGCCACGCGCTCGGCGGTGCGGCGCCAATATGCGGGCCTCGGCCGCCAGATTCTCGACCGGGCCTTCGAGCGCGCCGCCAAGAGCTTCTCCGAGGACAAGCTGCGGGGGGCGCTGCCGCGCCTCGCCCGGCAGAGCCTGGAGGACGTGTTCGCCGCCGTCGGCCGGGGCGAGATGTTCTCCGGCGACGTGGTGCGCGCGGTCTATCCCGACCACAAGGACGAGCGCCGCGGGGCGCCCGCGCCCCTGCCGCAGCCGACCTCCGGCGACGGCGCCGGCCGCCTGAGTCTCGCCAAGGACCAGACCATGCGGCTGACCTTCCCGGAGGGTCGCGCCGCCGAGCACGGACGCGCGGACGGCATTCCGATCCGCGGCCTCGACGGCGACCTGCCTGTGAGCTTCGCGCCCAATGGCGGCGCCGTGCCGGGCGACCGCATCGTCGGCATTCTCACGCCCGGCATCGGGGTGACGATCTACCCGATCCAGTCCGCCGCCCTGGCCGATTTCGACAACGAGCCCGACCGCTGGCTCGACGTGCGCTGGGATGTGGAGGCTGGGGCCAGCGAGCGCTTCCCGGCGCGCCTCGCCCTGCAATCGATCAACGAGCCCGGCGTTCTCGCCCAGATCGCCCAGGTCATCGCCGACCACGATGGCAACATCGACAATGTCTCGATGAAGCGGAAGACCCAGGATTTCACGCAGATCATCATCGACCTATCGGTCTGGGACCTGAAGCACCTCAACGCGATCATCGCCGAACTGCGCGGCAAGCGCACGGTGAACAAGGTCGAACGGGTGAACGGCTGACGGCGTGCCCGGGGCGGCCTGTTCGGCTATGGTGCTGCATCCGTTCGGTGATTCAGGACGGATCAGCCTGGGCCTCGGGGTTGTGACGGGGCGCAGCACAGCGCCCCCAATGCCCGGGGCTAAGATCGATTGATATTTGCAGTTGCATGCCAAAGTGGCGTTCAACAGGAAGATTTGACTTTTTGTCGCCGCAGGATTTAAACAAACATAGGTATTTCAGGCGTTATATCTGAGCTGAGAGGCCGTTCGGCGTTTTTCGCCCTGCTTTGGTCTGCCGGCGCCCAAGATCAAGTCTGCGCAAGAATTCCATAGCCTGCCAATATCCACCGGACTTTTCTAACTTATTTCTTGCAATATTTCTCTATTAAATGGATCCGTTCATGAGCGCACAACAGCGCAGCGCGCTATTCATCGATGGCGCAAACCTCTACGCGGCGACCAAGGCTCTGGGTTTCGATATCGATTATCGCCGGTTGCTGAAGGAATTCCAGTCCCGCGATAATCTCCTTCGGGCATTCTACTACACGGCGATCGTCGAAGACCAGGAATACTCGTCGATCCGCCCGCTGATCGATTGGCTCGACTATAACGGCTTCCGGGTCGTCACCAAGCCCGCGAAGGAATTCGTCGACTCGATGGGTCGGCGGAAGGTGAAGGGCAATATGGACATCGAGCTGGCGATCGATGCCCTCGAGCTCGCCCCCCGAATCGACCACATGGTGCTGTTCTCCGGCGACGGCGATTTCCGCTCCCTGGTGGAAGCCATGCAGCGGCGCGGCGTGCGCGTGACGGTGGTCAGCACCATCCAGACGCAGCCGGCCATGATCGCCGACGACCTGCGCCGGCAGGCCGACGAGTTCGTGGACCTCGCCCAGCTCATTCCGCGGATCGGGCGCGATCCCGGCGAACGCACCGGGGGGCGCGCGCCGGACAGCCGCAATCCCGACGTCAGAAGTCAGGATACTCGAAGTCAGGATAGCCGAAGCCAGGATAGCCGAAGCCAAGACAATCGTGGATCGGGCGATACCGGCACCCGCTCGCGCGGCGAAACCCCGGAGCGCTCGGCGCGCCCGGTCCCGGCTGCGGCCCTGGAAAGCCGCTACGGCATTCGGCAGAGCGACGAACCGGTGGAGTCGTAGAGCCTCAGGCCGAGCCATCGTGCGAAAGACGAAAGGCCGGGCGTCTCGCGACGCCCGGCCTTTTCGCATCTTTCATCGATTCGGGTGGACGCAAGCCTCGCCCCGGAGATCCTAGCCCTTGTCGCGCATGATGCGGGCGCGGTCGCGCTGCCAGTCGCGCTCCTTCGAGGCCTCGCGCTTGTCGTGCAGCTTCTTGCCTCGGCCGAGCCCGAGTTCGATCTTCGCCCGTCCCTGCTCGTTGAAGTAGATCTTCAGCGGCACCACGGTGAAGCCCTCGCGCTGGGTCGCACCGATCAGCTTGTTGATCTGCTTGCGATGCAGCAACAGCCGGCGCGGACGCTTGGTCTCGTGGTTGAAGCGGTTCGCCTCGACGTATTCGGGGATGTAGGCGTTGAACAGCATCAGATCGGTGCCGGACGGACCAGCATAGGCCTCGCCGATCGTCGCCTTGCCCTTGCGCAGGGATTTGACCTCGGTGCCCGTCAGCGCGAGCCCGGCCTCCAGGGTATCGGTGATCTCGTAATGGTAGCGGGCGGCGCGGTTGTCGGCGACGACGCGGCGGTTCGATTCAGGTTTGGGAGCCATCACAACGTCGGGTCAGGCCGGTCGCAGAGTCGCGACCGGGCCGAGGAATATGGTTCGTCGTCGCCGATTTGCCAGATGGTTCAGGCGTCGAGCAGGCCCGCATGGCGCAGGGCGGCATCCACGAGCGCCTTCGTCTCGTCGCCGACCGGGAGGAGCGGCAACCGCACCTCGTCGGTCATCAGGCCGAGGCGCGCCAGGGCGTACTTCGCCGGCGACGGGTTCGGCTCGACGAACATGCTGGCATGGAGCGGCATCAGACGGTCCTGGATCTGCAGCGCCTTGGCGTAATCGCCGCCGAGCGTCGCGTCCTGGAGGTCGGCGCAGAGCCGGGGCGCCACGTTGGACACCACCGAGATGCAGCCGCAGCCGCCCTGGGCGTTGAAGCCGAGCGCCGTCGCATCTTCGCCGGACAGCTGGATGAAATCCTCGCCCATCGCCTGGCGCTGCAGGCTGACACGGTCGAGCTTGGCCGTGGCATCCTTCACGCCGGCGATGTTCTTGAGTTCGTACAGGCGCGCCATCGTCTCGACGCTCATGTCGACGATGGAGCGCCCGGGAATGTTGTAGAGGATGATCGGGATGCCGATGGCATCGTTGACGGCCTTGAAATGCGCGTAGAGCCCGGCCTGGGTCGGCTTGTTGTAATAGGGCGTCACCACCAGCACCGCGTCGGCCCCGGCCTTCTCGGCGTGGCGGGCGCGGGACACCGCCTCGGCGGTGGAATTGGAGCCGGCGCCGGCGATCACGGGCACGCGGCCGGCCGCTTCCTCGATGCAGATCTCGACCACGCGGTCGTGCTCGGCATGGCTCAGGGTCGGGCTCTCGCCGGTGGTGCCGGTGGGAACGAGCCCGTGGATGCCCTCCGCGATCTGCCAGTTCACGAACTTGCGGAAAGCGGCCTCGTCGAAGGCCCCGTCCTTGAACGGGGTCACGAGCGCGGTCATCGCGCCCCGGAGGCGTCGGGTGGAGGTCTCGGTCATCCTGGCGTTCCCAGCCGTCGGTCTTGTCATGGCCGGTGTTCCGGCAGCGGCACCGCGTGTCGCGGACGGGCAGACATAGGCGCTCGCCCGCACCGGCGCAAACGCTGCTTTGCCGGGGTTAATGCCTTCTTAATGCCCTTTGGGTGAGCTTGATGGTCTGTCCACGGTGATGGGACTGGAAGAACCATGGTGTTCTCGACGCAGCGCGCAGCCCTGATGCTGGCCCTCAGCCTGGCTTCGGCCGGCGCCCTCGCGGCCTCTGCCGGGCCGGACGGGGAGCCGAGCCTGCGGCCGGCGAGCGATGCGGTGGCGCCCTCCGCCGCCCTGCCGGACGCCAAGATCCCCGATCCGGTCGCGGCCGACGCCCTCAAGATCGACGCGAAGGCGCCGGAGGCCGCCCCGAGCCAGGCCCTCCCGGCCGCCGCCAAGGCCTACGCGTCGGCCGACCCCGAGGCCGGCATCGCATTTCCGCTCCCCGATGCGGCGGTCTCCCCCGTCGCCCCGATCCCCGAGGTGCCGGACTCGGCCCGCGCCGCCCAGGTGGCGCCGGATATCGACCTGCCGGCCCTGCGGCAGGCCATCGATGCCTACCGCAAGGGCCGCGTCTCCGAGGGCGACCGCCTGCGCGACGGCTTCAAGGACCCGGCCGCCCGCGCGCTCCTCGAATGGGTGGCGATCCGGGCGGGAGCCGGCATCGGCTTCGAGCGCACGGTGTCGTTCACCCGCCTCCATCCCGACTGGCCGGCCGGCCCGCTGCTCCGGCGCCGGGCCGAGGAGGCCCTGCTGACCGAGCGCCGCAATGCCGCGACCGTGCGGGCGTTCTTTGCCGCAGCGAAGCCCGCGAGTGCGCCGGGCAAGTTCGCCCTGGCGCTCGCCTTCAAGGCCGACGGGCTCGACGAGGACGCAGCCGCGCTGGTGCGCGACCTGTGGCGGTCCGAGACCTTCGGCCGGAACCTCGAGACCAAGGTGGTCGACGCCTTTCCGACGGTGCTGACCCGAATCGATCACCGCTACCGGATGGAGCGCGCGCTCCTGAAGGAGGATTACGACACCGCCGGGCGCGCCGCGGCTTTGGCCGGCGGCAGCTACGCCACCCTGGTGCGCGCCCGCCGCGCAGTGGAGGACAAGAGTTCGTCCGCGCCCGCCGCCCTCAACGCGGTGCCGCCGTCGCTGCGCAGCGATTCATCCTACATCCTGTCACGGGCCCAGTACCTGCGCCGCCATGACAAGTTCGCGGAGGCGGCCGCGATGCTGGCGACCGCGCCGACCAACGGGGATGTCCTGGTCGACGGCGACGAGTGGTGGGTCGAGCGCCGGATCGTGGCCCGCAAGCTGATCGATACCAACGACCCCGCGGGTGCCTACGCGGTCGCCCGCGCTCCCTGCGCCCGCACGGTGGAGAAGCGAATCGAGGCCGCGTTCCACGCCGGCTGGATCGCCCTGCGGTTCCAGGACGACGCCGCCAAGGCAGCCGGGCACTTCGCCGAAGCGGCCGAGATCGCCGAGACCCCGATCTCGCTCGCCCGCGTCGCCTATTGGCAGGGTCGCGCGGCCGAGGCCCTGGGACAGGCCGAGGCCGCCAAGACCTTCTACGAGCGGGCCGCCCTGCAGCCGATCGCCTATTACGGGCAGTTGGCGCGCACCAAGCTCGGGCGCTCCAGCCTGTCGCTGCGCAGCATTCCCAACCTCGACGCCAAGCAGCAGGGCGCCTTCGACCAGCGCCTCTACGTGCGCGCCCTGAAGATGCTGGAAGCCGCGGCGATCCGCGATCTCGCGCTGCCCCTCTACATCGACGCGGCCAATCGCCTGACCGATGCCGCCGAACTCGAAGCGCTGGGCAACATCGCGGCCGAGCAGCGCAACTCCCGCGCCCTCGTGGCCATCGGCAAGGCCGCGGTTCAGCGCGGCCTGCCCCTGGACGCCCACGCCTATCCGACCATCGGCATTCCGAACTACGAGGCCTCCGCCGCCGTGCCCCTGGTGGAGAAGGCGATGGTCTTCGCCATCGCCCGCCAGGAGAGCCAGTTCGACCCGCAGGCGCAATCGAGCGTCGGCGCCCGCGGCCTGATGCAGATGATGCCGGCGACCGCCCAGCGCACGGCGCGCCGCGTCAGCGCCAGCTTCGACCAGGACCGCCTGACCAGCGACCCGGCCTACAACGCCCGACTCGGCCAAGCCCATCTCGGCGAGCTGATGGAGGATTGGCGCGGCTCGTACATCCTGGCCTTCGCCTCCTACAATGCCGGCGGCGGCAACGTGAAGAAGTGGATCGACGCCTACGGCGACCCGCGCAAGGGCGGCGTCGACCCCATCGACTGGGTGGAGCGCATCCCCTTCACCGAGACCCGCAACTACGTCCAGCGGGTGATGGAGAACCTGCAGGTCTATCGCAACCGCCTCGACGGCAAGAGCGCGCTCCTGATCGACGGCGACCTCCAGCGCGGGGCGCGCTGACCCGGCGTGGACCGACGTGGTCAGCGCGGCCTTGCCGCGCTAGGTGGCAGGATCTCAGCCGCCTGCCCCGGACATGCCGTGACCGATTCCACCGAAACCCGAACCGTCCTCCCCGAAGCGGTTACCGCCGAAGCCGCTGCCCCCGAACCCGCTGCTCGCAATGTCATCACGGCCGCAATCCTGGTCATCGGGGACGAGATCCTGTCCGGGCGGACCAAGGACAAGAACATCGGCACCATCGCCGATTACTGCACGGCCATCGGCATCGACCTGAAGGAGGTGCGGATCGTTCCCGACGAGGCCGACCGCATCGTCGCCGCCCTCGACGCGCTCCGGCACGCCTACACCTACGTCTTCACCACCGGCGGCATCGGCCCGACCCACGACGACATCACCGCCGATTGCGTGGCCGCCGCCTTCGGGGTGACGATCGACATCGACCCGCGCGCCAAGGCGATGCTGCTGGAGCGCCACAAGCCGGAAGACCTCAACGAGGCGCGTCTGCGCATGGCCCGCATCCCGGCCGGCGCCGACCTGATCGCCAATCCGATCTCGAAAGCGCCGGGCTTCCGCATCGGCAACGTCTTCGTCATGGCGGGCGTGCCGGCGATCATGCAGGCGATGCTCGATACGATCGGCCCGACCCTCGACACCGGCGCCAGGGTGCTGTCGGAAACCATCGAGGCCGGCAACATGCCCGAGGGCACCTATGCGGGCGGCCTCGCCGCTATCGCCAAGGCGCACGGGGCTGTCTCCATCGGGTCGTATCCGTCGATGACGCAGACCGGGTTCGCCAACCGCATCGTGGTGCGGGGCAAGGACGCCGAGGCCGTCGCGCGGGCGAAGGCCGAGATCGTGGCGCTGCTCGCCACCTTGCGGATTTGACGCGACCGCCCGAACCCGGGCCGCCGTGACCCGCTTGCATCAATGCGACCTGTGGAGCGGACACGATGGCGGAGCATACGGAGAACGAGGATGCCGAACAAGCGGAGAGCGTGGCCGAGAGCGGCCGGCCGGACGCCTTCGTCTTGCACGAGGTCATCCGCCGCGAGGGCGACGAGGAGTTGCGGCGGCGTGGCGGCGCGCTGCTGATCTCGGCCCTCGCGGCCGGCCTCTCGATGGGCTTTTCGCTGATCGTGCCCGGGGTGCTCCAGGCGCATCTGCCGGAGGCTCCCTGGGCCAGCCTGATCACGAGCCTCGGCTACGCCACAGGCTTCCTCATCGTGGTGCTCGGGCGCCAGCAGCTCTTCACCGAGAACACGCTGACGCCGATCCTTCCGCTCCTGCACGATCGAAGCCGGACGACCCTGTGGCGGGTGCTGCGCCTGTGGGGCATCGTGCTCTTCGGCAACATCGTCGGCACGGCGGCGATCGCGGCGGTGCTCGCCTTCTCGGACGCCTTCGAACCCGGCCTCCATGCCGCCTTCACGCAGATCAGCCATCACGCGCTGGCCTCGGCCTTCGCCACCACGGTGATCAAGGCGGTGTTCGCCGGGTGGCTCATCGCCCTGATGGTCTGGATGCTGCCCGCGACCGGTTCGGCGGCGGTGTTCGTCATCATCCTGATCACGTGGCTGGTCTCGATGTGCGGCCTCAGCCACATCGTCGCCGGATCGGTGGATACGTTCTACCTCGTCTTCACCGGCGAGGCCTCGATGGTCGACTATGTTTGGCGCTTCTTCCTGCCGACGCTGATCGGCAACGTCTTCGGCGGCACGGCCCTGGTGGCGGTGCTCAATTTCGGCCAGGTCGCTCCGGAGGTCGAGGCCCAGAAGGAATCGGACGGCGAGGCGTGAGCTGGGCTCAGCCCGCGGAATCCGCCCGGCCCCGGACGTAGCCGTGCGAGATCAGGCGGTCCCGCCGCAGGGTTCGCCGCTCCGCCTCGCACAGATCCGTCAGGGCATCGGCCACGGCGCGGTGCAGGGCCAGGATCGCATCGCCGCCAGCCTCCTCCAGGTAAGCGGACACGATGGCCTCCGCCGGAGCCGCCCACTCGGACAGGGTGTTGGGACGAGGCTGCATCGCGGATCCTGATTGAGAACAGATCAGGAACATGGTCTGACCCGCCAGGGTGGGTCAACCGGGATTCGCAGGTTTTCCCCGAGGTCGGTTCGAAAGGCGCCGCCACAGAACGATGTGTCGGCGCGGGATCGTTAAGAAACGCACGCGCTTTCCGCAGCGCGCACGCGTTGATTCTTAGGCGCGCACAAGCCGGTTTCAGGCTTGCACGAGGCGGTTTCAGGCTCGCACGAGCCCCTTTCCTTTGACGGCCGCCGCGAGGGCTTTCAGGTTGCGGTTGAGATCGGCGATTTCGTTCAGCGCGATCGTCTTGTGGCCGTCCTTCACCGCGCGCTCGATGTCGCTCACCTGGTCGGTGGCGATGCGCTTCAGTTCGGCGGCGAGCTGGTCCCGTGTCATCGTCGCTCCTGTCACGGCTGGAGGGGTGCCGGATCGATCTAGCGCAACGTGCTTAACCGGCCGTTGTCGGATTCCGCATCGCACCGCCTCGCGCATCGTCCCACATTCTCCGATCCGCGAAGTCCGGGCGTAGAAATTCGGTACGGCCTGAGACGCTTCCGAGGGGGGTGTGTCTTGCGGGGCATAGTCGAGATGAACAACCGAGGATAGCTTGGCCAACAACTCTCCGACCCTGGGACAGACACCCCGATGATCTCAAAATTCCTCCTGGCCGGCGTTGCTTCGCTCGTCGCCCTCGGCGCGGCCAACGCTGCTGACCTTCCGCGCCGCGAAGTGGCGCCGGTCTTCACCCCGATCCCGGTCTTTACCTGGACCGGCATCTACGTGGGAACGCACAGCTCCTACACCTTCAGCGACAGCCAGAACATCCGGACGCTGGGCAATAACGTCAACACCGCGAACAACGTGGCCCTCGGCCGCCGCGCGCCGAACTTCAAGGCCGAGCAGGACGGCATCGGCAACATCGGCGGTGGCATCGGCTACAACTATCAGCTCACCCCGGGCTCCGGCTTCGTCATCGGCGCCGAGGCCGACGTGACCTGGACCGATATCGGCAAGCGCCGCGACTATCTCGGCCCGGCCATCGCGCAGAACAACTTCATCCCGGATCCGAGCAGCTACCGGAACCGCCTGAACTACCTCGGCACCGTCCAGGGCCGCCTCGGCTATGCCTTCGACCGGTTCCTGGTCTACGGGACCGGCGGCTTCGCCTACGGCGAGGTCAAGTATCAGGCCGACTTCTTCAACACTGCCGGCCAGCTCGCCTATTTCGGCCGCTACAAGGGCATGGAGACGGGCTACGTCTACGGCGGCGGCGTCGAGTACGCGATCCCCACCGACAGCTTCCTGAACCGCTTCAACTTCATCGGCGGTCTCATCGGCGCCAGCGCCATCACGCTGAAGGCCGAGTACCTGCGCTACGACCTCGGCAGCCGCAACGTGCTGGTGAACAACACCGGTCTGGGTGCGCCCGCCACCGGCTCGTACACCTCGCGCTTCAACACCGAGGGCAACCTCATCAAGGCCGGCTTCAACTACAAGTTCGGCTCGTACTAGGATCATTCGGTCCGGCGGCCCTGCGGGGTCGCCGGACCGGGACGTCCCGGACGAGAAAAGCCCCGCTCTCGCGAGCGGGGCTTTTTGCTGTTCGGTGCCGGATCGCCCGCGTCGGTGACGGGGTCGGGTCAGGTCCGCCAGGGGTGGGCAGGCAGTTCCGTCGATCCGATCGAGCTGGCACCGGCCAGGGCCACCGCGTGGTCGTTCTCGACGGTGGAGCCGCTGACGCCGATGGCGCCGGACATCTCACCGTCCTTGTCGACGATCGGGATGCCGCCCGGGAAGGTGATGAGCCCGTCGTTCGAGTGCTCGATGCCGTAAAGCGGCCCGCCCGGCTGCGAGAGCTGGCCGATCTGGCCGGTCATCATGCCGAAGAACACGGAGGTCTTGGCCTTCTTGTGCGAAATGTCGATGGAGCCGACCCAGGCGCCGTCCATCCGGTAGAACGCCTTCAGGTTTCCACCCGAATCAACCACGGCGATGCACATCTGCGTGCCGAGCTCGACGGCCTTGGCGCGCGCCGCCTCGATAGCCTTGTGCGCGTCTTCGATGGTCACGTGCATGATCGGATCTCCCTGAATACCTGGTCGTGGTGTCGTGTCATGCGAGAGCGTGACACGCTGATCTTGTAGATTTTCAGCAACGCTTGCCGATGACGGCGGTCTGCTAACGGACGAGGGCCCGATTCGGTGCCCTGGCATCCCCAGAACCCTCGCCAAACAAAAGGGCCGCCCCCGAAGAGGCGGCCAAGGTGCGGGTTAATTCGTCTGGTCGCTCGCGTGTCAGCTCGCCGACATCGCGTTGGCCTTCTCGATCAGTGCCTCGGCCATGCGGATGGAGGCGATGTCGATCAGGCGGCCGTCGAGGGACACGGCGCCCTTGCCAGCCTTGGCGGCGTCTTCCATGGCCGCCAGGATGCGGCGGGCCTTGTCGACTTCGGCGGCCGACGGGGTGAACACCTCGTTGGCGAGATCGATCTGCGAGGGGTGGATCGCCCACTTGCCCTCGAAGCCGAGCGCGGCGCAGCGGCGGGCGGCAGAGGTGTAGCCGTCCGGATCGGAGAAGTCGCCGAAGGGGCCGTCGATGGGACGCAGGCCGTAGGCGCGGCAGGCGACCATCATGCGGGCCTGGGCGAACAGCCACGGGTCCTGCCAATGAGTCTCGCGGTTGCCGGACTCGTCCTTGTCGGTCAGGACCGAGTAGTCCTTGTTGACGCCGCCGATGACGGTCGAACGGGCGCGGGTCGAGGCGGCGTAATCGGCGACGCCGAACGACATGGCTTCGAGGCGCTTCGACGAGGTCGCGATCGCCTCGACGTTGGCCATGCCGAGCGCGGTCTCGATCAGGACCTCGAAGCCGATCTTCTTCTCGCGCTTCTTGGCCTGCTCGATCTGCGTCACCATCACGTCGATGGCGTAGACGTCGGCCGGCACGCCGACCTTGGGGATCAGGATCATGTCGAGGCGCGGGCAGGCCTCAACGATGTCGACCACGTCGCGGTACATGTAGTGGGTGTCGAGACCGTTGATGCGGATCATCATGGTCTTGTTGCCCCAGTCGATCTCGTTGAGCGCCTGGATGATGTTCTTGCGGGCCTGCTCCTTGTCGTCCGGAGCGACCGCGTCCTCGAGATCGAGGAAGATCACGTCGGCCTTCGAGGTGGCGGACTTTTCCATGAAGGTCGGGTTGGAGCCCGGAACGGCGAGCTCCGAACGGTGAAGGCGCGGGGTGGCCTGCTGGATCAGGGTGAAGCTCATTGGGATTCCTTCCTGTTGGGAGTGTTCTGGTCGTTCATGAGACCCGACGGTCGGGCCACCATACCGGTCCGGATGCGCCTGAGCGCAAGCCCGAGGGCCTGGGGCGGCCCTCGGTTTCCTGACAGCATCCTCACCCCGTCGCGCCGAAGCCGACGGCGATGCAGTTGATCGAGAGCAGCAAGGCGGATTTCACCGCCTCGCGCTGGTCCTCGTCCTCTTCCGAGCGGAAGCGGCGGAGGAGTTCCACCTGCTCGCGGCTGACCTGGTTGATCGTCGGCAGGCGCCCGTTGAGGCGATCGCGGAACAGGGGGAAGCGCTCCGCCAGTTCGCTGCCGCCGCTGACCCGCAGGGCCATCTCGCGGGTCAGGGCGTATTCGGCCTCGATCAGCGGGAAGATGCTGTTGCGCGCGCCCTCGTCGGGGACGAGGCTCGCGTAATCGCGGGCGATCTCCAGATCGACCATCAGCAGCGTCTTCTCGACCTCGTCGAGGATGAGCCGGAACGGCTTCGATTCGGCGAACAGGCGCTTCAGCTGAGCCTCGCCCTGCTGACCGCGCACGTCGAGGAAGCTCTTCAGGCCCGAACCGACGCCGTACCAGCCCGTGATGACGTGGCGGTTCTGCGACCAGGCGAACACCCACGGGATGGCGCGCAGATCGGAGAGCGAGCGGGCGCCGAAGCGGCGGGCCGGGCGCGAGCCGATGTTGAGAAGCGCGATCTCGTCGAGGGGGCTCGCGGCACCGAAATAGGTCACCAGATCGGGGTGCTGGATCAGGTTGACGTAGGCCGCGCGCGAGGCGCCGGACAGCGCCTCCAGGCAGTCGTCGAATTCGTTGCGGGGGATCTTGGCGGCCTCGCGCTCCGACTTCAAAGCGTGCTCGAACACCGAGGAGGCCAGAAGCTCCATCTGGTAGGCGGCGGTGCCCCGGTTGGCGTATTTGAACGAGACCACCTCGCCCTGCTCGGTGGTGCGGAAGCGGCCGTTGATCGAGCCGGGCGGCTGGGCCGCGATGGCCCGCGCGGTCGGGGCGCCGCCACGGCTGACCGAGCCACCGCGGCCGTGGAAGAACGCGATCGGCACGCCGGAGGCCTTGCCGAGTTGGGTCAGCTTGTCCTGCGCCTTGTACAGCTCCCAGTTCGAGGCGACGAAGCCCCCGTCCTTGTTCGAATCCGAGTAGCCGATCATGACCTCCTGCACGCCGCCCTGCCAGCGGGTGGAGCGGCGCACGACCGGGATCGAGAACAGCTCCTTCATGATCGCCGGCGCGGCGCGCAGATCGTCGATGGTCTCGAACAGGGGCACCACCGGCAGGCAGCAGATCTCGGTGCCGGCGGCGTCGAGGAAGTTGCCGGCCTCCTTGGCCAGCAGATAGGCGCCGAGGATGTCCTGCACCGAGCGGGTCATCGACAGGATGAACGAGCCGAAGGCCTCGCGGTCGAGCTGCTCGCGCATCTCGCCGACCAGCGCGAAGGTCTCCAGGGTCTCGCGGGCGTCGTCCGGCAGGTCTTCGAAGCTGCGCTCGCCCGTGCGCGGCTTGGCCAGCTCGTCGATGAGCCACTTCTTCCACTCGTGGGAATCGACGTCGGGCGGGGTGCGGTTCTGCCCGTTCGACTGAACCCACAGAGCCTGCAGGGTCTTCGTGGTGCGGGTGGTGTTCTCGCGCAAGTCGAGGCGGACGGTGGAGAATCGGAAGATCTCGACCATGCGGCGCACCGGGCGCACCAGGTCGACCGCCAGCGACGCGCATTTCGCGTCGGCGAGGCCCTGTTCCAGAATGCGCAGGTCGTTGATGAGGCCGTCGGCGCTCGGATAATCGGGTCCGGTCGAGCGCTGGCCCTTGTTGCGCAGGATCGTCGCCTCGAGCTTGCGCAGGATGCAGGTGAGGAACTGGCGATAGGCCTCGCCCGGGTTGCGGTTGGCGATGGCGCGGCCGTCACCGCTCTCGGCGAGCATCTGCGCCAGCTCGGCCTTGAAGGTCGGCGGCACCGGCAGCGAGCGCTCGGTGAGGGACAGCGTCCGTCCGAGCGCGGTGACGCCGTCACGGTAGCGCCGAAGGGAGGCGAGCGCGTTACGCTGCAGGGTGGTGCGGGTGACCGAGGAGGTGACGTACGGATTGCCGTCGCGGTCGCCGCCGATCCAGGAGCCGAACTGGAAGAAGGCCGGCACCTCGAACTTCTCGTCGGGGTAATACTGTGCCAGACTCTCCTCCAGGGAGTAGAGCACTTCGGGCAGCATCTCGAACAGCGTCTCGTCGAAGAAGTGCAGCCCCCAGGCGACCTCACGCTCGACGGTGGCCTTCTCCAGATGGAGTTCGCCGGTCATCCAGACGAGTTCGATCTGGTCCCGCAACTCGTTCATCAGGCCGTTGCGCTCGCGCTCGGTCCAGCGCGGCAGTTCCAGCTCACGCAGCACCAGGTAGATGCGGCGGAACTTCTCCAGCACGGTGACGCGCTTGCCCTCGGTGGGATGCGCGGTGATCGTCGGGCGGATGCGCAGGTCCTTGAGCAGCGCGTGGATCTCCGGCGCCTTGATGCCGTTCGCCGCCGCGTCGGCCAGGACGGCGCTGAAGCTGCCGCCCAGCGCCTCGCGGCCCTTGGTGCGCTCCACCTGCCGGCGCCGGCGCATGGCGGCGTTCTGCTCGGCGATCGAGAGAAGCTGAAACCAGATGCCCTGCACCTGCAGCGCGCGGGCCAGAAGTTCGGGCGAGAATTCCGAGATGTTGGCGCGGCCGTGCAGCACGTCCTCAAGCTCGGGCTCATGGCGGCGCGCCACAGCCAGGAGAGCATGGAACAGGATGTCGAGCGCTTCCTTCGACGAGGTGCCCGTGATCACGGGCGGCGCGAAGGTGAGGTCGACGGCTCCGACCGGGGCGTGAAGGGTATCCGTCATCGAAGGCCACCTCGAGGGGAGTATCAGCCGATTGACCGCGACGGAGGCGGGCAATGGATTGGTGTGTTGCAGCCGCCGGGCTCATGCGATCGGCGATCAGGACGATCAAGCTTCGGGCCTGGAAGCGCGACGGACCTCCTCCCCCTCTGCGGGAGAGGGTGCCTGCGGAGCAGGCGGCAGAGGAGGCGACCGCTTCGCGGATGGCCTACCGCTCTCCCGGTCGCTCCGCGACCACCCTCCCCCACGGATGGGAGAGGGTTTTCGATCTCACGCGGCCAGCTTGCGCATCACCTGCGCCACTGTGGAACCGAACTCGCCGGGGCTCGGGGCAACGGTCAGTCCGTAGGAGCGCATGATCTCGGCCTTCTCGGCGGCGGAATCGCCGGTCGCCGAGATGATCGCGCCGGCATGGCCCATGCGGCGGCCCTTCGGGGCGGTGAGGCCGGCGACGAAGCCGATGACCGGCTTCGTCATGTTCTCCTTGATCCAGGCCGAGGCCTCGGCTTCCTGCGGGCCGCCGATCTCACCGATCATCAGAACCGCCTTGGTCTCCGGGTCCTGCTCGAACAGGGCGAGATGGTCGAGGAAGGACGAGCCGTTGATCGGGTCGCCGCCGATGCCCACCGAGGTGGTGATGCCGATGCCCTCTTCCATCATCTGGGCGGCCGCCTCGTACCCGAGGGTGCCCGAGCGCGAAATCACCCCGACATTGCCCTTGAGGTAGATGTGGCCGGGCATGATGCCGAGCATCGACTTGCCGGGCGAGATGATGCCGGCACAGTTCGGGCCGACCACCATGGTGCGCCGATCCTTGGGGTAACGGCGCAGATACCGCTTCACCCGCATCATGTCCTGGGCCGGGATGCCGTCGGTGATCGAGCAGATCAGCGCGAGGCCGGCATCGGCGCCTTCCATGATGGCGTCGGCCGCGAAGGGCGGGGCCACGAAGGTGATGGAGGTGGTGGCGCCGGTCGCCTCGACGGCCTCCTTGACGGTGTTGAACACCGGCACGCCCAGATGGGTCTTGCCACCCTTGCCCGGGGTGACGCCGCCGACGACGTTGGAGCCGTACTCCATCATCTCCTTGGCGTGGAAGGTGCCCTTGTCGCCCGTGATGCCCTGGATGAGGATCGGGGTCTTCTCGTCGATCAGAATGCTCATGACGTATCCTCCCCTCTCTTAGCGGTTGTTCTTGGCGGCGGCGCAGGCCTCGACGGCCTTGGCGGCGGCGTCGGACAGGCTGTTGGCGGTGATGAGATCGAGGCCGCTCTCGGCCAGGATCTTCTGGCCGGCCTCGACATTGGTGCCGGCGAGCCGGACGATCAGAGGCACGTCGATCTTCACCTCGCGCGCCGCCTGGATGACGCCCTGGGCGACCCAGTCGCAGCGGTTGATGCCGGCGAAGATGTTGACGAGGATCGCCTTCACGTTGCGATCCGACAGGACGAGGCGGAAGGCCGTGGCGACCCGGTCCGGCGAGGCGCCGCCGCCGACATCGAGGAAGTTCGCGGGCTCGCCGCCGGCATGCTTGATCATGTCCATGGTGGCCATGGCCAGACCGGCACCGTTGACGATGCAGCCGATTTCACCCTCGAGGCCGATATAGGAGAGGTTGTGCTCGGCGGCCTGGGCCTCGCGCGGGTCGCCCTGCGAGGGATCGTGCATGTCCGCGATGTTGCGCCGGCGGAACATGGCGTTGTCGTCGAAGGACATCTTGGCGTCGAGGGCCAGCACCCGGTCGTCCTTGGTGACGACGAGGGGGTTGATCTCCAGCATGGTGCCGTCGCAATCGCGGAACGCCCGGTAGGCGTTCATGATCGTCTTCACGGCGGCCGAGACCTGCTTGATGTTGAGACCGAGCTGGAAGGCGATCTCGCGGGCCTGGAACTGCTGCAGGCCGACGGCGGGCTCGACCACCACCTGGATCAGCGCCTCCGGCTCGTTGGCGGCGATCTCCTCGATGTCCATGCCGCCGCGCTGGGAGGCGATGACCCGGACGCGCTCGGCCTTCCGGTCAAGGACGTAGCCGAGGTAGAGTTCGCGCTCGAACGGATCGGCGGTCTCGACATAGACGCGCTGGACGGGCTTGCCCTCCGGCCCCGTCTGGAGCGTCACCAGGCGCTTGCCGAGGAGGTCCTTGGCGGCGTCGCGAACCTCGTTGTAGGTCCGGCACAGCTTGATGCCGCCGGCCTTGCCGCGGGCACCGGCATGGATCTGCGCCTTGACGGCCCAGAACGATCCGCCGAGCTCGGTGGCGGCATAGACCGCCTGATCGGCGCTGAAGGCGACGGCGCCCTTTGGAACGGCGACACCGAAGCCGGCAAGCAGTTCCTTGGCCTGGTACTCGTGCACGTCCATCAGCGTTCTCCTCGGCGTTTCTTCGTTGGCCCGACTGTCTCGTAAATTTCACTTCACGGAAAGTGCTTGGCCGTTTATATTTTTTTACATTGGCGTTCACTCTGCCTTGAGGGGCGGTGAACTGTATTCAGTTTGCACAAGAGCTGCCCCGATGGCGTCGGGAGCAGCTCTTGATATCGCCGATCGTCCGGTTTGTCTTGGCCCGATGCCTCGCGGCTTAGCCTGGGGGTTTAACCGCCTCAGCTAACCTGAGGCGTCAGTTCACCTTGGCCTTGACGATCTCGTAGATGGACTCGTTCAGCGGACCGGCCGAGCCCATCAGGGTTTCCAGCTCGCGCAGGCGCTCGTCGGCGAAGGCCCGGTCGTCGAGGCCCTTGGCGTTGACGTAGACGTTGAGGGCGGCACTGCGCAGGCCCGCATGGGCGGAGAGCACCGCCACGCCGGCATCCGAGATGACGTTGAGGTTGCCCTTGTCGGCCACGATCTGGGCGAGGTCGATGACCTTGCGGCAGGCGCGGCAGCATTCGAGCGGCACGTCGGTGGCGACCTTGAGGGCGGCCTGGATCGTGTCCGCCCGCGCGGCCTTTTCTTCGTCGGTGGTCTTAGGAAGCCCGTAGGCGCCCATCACCGCGTCGAAGGCGGCGACATCGTCGGCGATCATGCCGGTGAGTTCGGCGCGCAGGGCCTCGGACTTGCCGAGGATTTCCTTCAGCTCACCCTCGACCTCGACGTACTTCTTCTTCCCGATGGTGAGGTTGCACACCATGCTGAGGAGGGCGGCGCCCATGGCGCCCGAGATGGCGGCGGCACCACCCCCGCCGGGGGTGGGCGCCGAGCTCGCGAGACCGTCCAGGAAGGTCTGGATCGTCTCGTGCGCGGGATTTTCCTTCTCGGCCATGGCGATCAGGCCATCTTCTTGGCGAGGGCGTAGATCGCCTCGGCGTCCAGCACCTGCTCGGTGTTGTCGAAGAGCTGGCCGACGCAGGCGCGGTGCAGCTTGAGCTTCAGGCCGCCGATGCCGAGGGCGCCGAACACCTTCTTGCCGTGCCGGTCCTTGCCCTTGTCCATGGCTTCGATGCCGCCGAAGCCGAGGGGTGGCTGAGCGTTGTAATCGGCCACGAACTCGATGCTGGCCTCGTCCTTCCAGGCATCCTCGGGCAGCAGCTCGAGGCCGATGGCGCCGGCGGAGAACACGAGGTTCTGGCCCTTGACGATCTGGGCGCGCGAGGCGGCGTCGGGCGTCTCGGCGGCCTTGATGCTCACCTTGAAGCGGGTGTTGATCTGGTCGGCGGCGGCCTGAGCCTTGTCGAGCGACCGACCGCACAGGATGACCTCGGCGCCTTCCTGGGCGAGGAGCGCGGCCGAGCGCATGCCGACCGGGCCGGTGCCGGCGAGCACGACGGCCTTCTTGCCCTGGAGCGAACCGGCGGCCTTCTGGACCAGCGCGACGCCGGCGGCGGCGGTGGTGTTGGAGCCGTTGGAATCGAGCATGATCGACACGCGGAAGGGGCCGAAGAAGCGCTTCTTCACCGCCTCGAACACGGCCTCGCCGGCCGCCATGCTGCCGCCGCCGACGAAGATCGCCGTCGACTTCTTCTCGGAGCCGCCGCGGGTGTAGATCGTGCCGTCGACCAGGGCGCCGACGTTATCCGGGGTGACGTTGCCGTAGCCGGTGATGTGGTCGGCGCCGCCATCGTAGCCCACCACCACGTCGAACACGCTCGGAACGGCGTCGGTATCGAATTGGAACAGAAGCTTCTTCATTTGGCGTCCTCTCGCCCGCGTCTCGGCGCGGCTGGCGTTCGTGTTGGTATGTCCGTTCGGCGGCACGACCCGCGCTGTCAATCCAGGGCGCCGACGTCGAGCCCGGAATGCAGAGTCGCCGAGGTCACCGACTGGAATACCACGTATGTTCTGGGATTCCGGGTTCCACTTCGCGGCCCCGGAATGACGATCGGTTCTTATCGATGCGCAGTTCGGTCCTCGACCACGTCGAGGTCAGGTTAGACCACGTTCTGCGGCTTGCCCGCCACGAAAGCCTCGACATTGTCGACGAGCTGGTCGGCGAGGATCTGCATGGCTTCCTTGCTGGCCCAGGCCACGTGCGGCGTGACGATGAGGTTGGGCAGGTCGAGCTCGCACAGGATGTTGCCGTTCTTGGGCGGCTCGGTCATCACCACGTCGAACCCGGCGCCGCCGATGGTGCCCGCCTTCAGGGCCTCGGCCAGAGCCTCTTCGTCGACGAGGCCGCCGCGCGCGGTGTTGATGAGAAGCGCATGCTTCTTCATCTTCGCAAGCTGTTCGCGCCCGATCATGTTGCGGGTCTCGGGCGTCAGCGGCGCGTGCAGCGTAATGACGTCGGACTCGCGCAGGATCGTCTCGAAATCGACGAGGCCCTCCTGGGGGAACACGTCGTAGGCGATGACCGTCATGCCGAGGGCTTCGGCCCGCTTGGCGATGGACTTGCCGAGGGCGCCGTAGCCGACGATGCCCAGGGTCGAGCCGGCAATGTCGTGGATCGGGTAGTCGAAGTAGCAGAACTGGGTCGATTTCGCCCAATCGCCCCGGCGCACCGAGTTGGCATAGGGCACGATGGCCCGGCGCAGCGCGAACATCAGGCCGATGACGTGCTCGGGCACGGTGTTGAAGGCATAGCCGCGGATGTTGACGACGGTGATGCCCTGGGCCTTGGCGGCCTCCTTGTCGACCACGTCGGTTCCGGTGGCGGCGACCGCGATCAGCTTGAGGTCGGGAAGCTGCTTCAGGGTGTCGGCCCGCATCGGGACCTTGTTGATCAGGGCGATCTCGGCGCCCTTCAGGCGCTCGACGATCTCTTCCGGCGTCCAGGTCGACTCGTACTCGACGTACTCGTGCGGGAAGTTGAATTCACGGACCTTGGCGTCCAGGGACTCGCGGTCGAGGAACACGATCTTCTTCGTCATGGAATCCTCTGGCCGATCCGGCCAAGTCTCGGATAGGGCGCGTCACCGCTTGGGCACGTCACCGATAGGGTCGCGGGTGTGACCGGGATGGGCGAACCCATCCCGGTCGCGTGTCGGGCTTCGAGAAGCTCAGGCCTTGTGGAGCGGGTTCTCGCGCAGGTAGCTCGACGCGGCGGCGACGCCGGAGCCGGGCTGGACCTTCATGCCATGGTCGAGCATCGACATCTCGGCACCCGCGATGGCACCCAGCAGCGACAGCTCGTTCATGTCACCGACGTGGCCGATGCGGAACACCTTGCCGGCCACCTGGCTCAGACCGGCGCCGAGCGCCAGGTTGTAGCGCACGTAGGCGTGCTTGATGATCGCGGCGGCGTCGACGCCCTCCGGCACCAGGATGGCGGTGACCGTGTCGGAGTTCCACTTGGGCTCCTTGGCGCAGGTCTTCAGGCCCCAGGCCGCCACGGCCTGGCGGGTCGCCTCACCGAGCACGTGGTGGCGGTGATAGACGTTCTCCAGGCCTTCCTCGTTGAGGCAGGCCAGGGCCTCGCGCAGGCCGTAGAGCAGCGGCAGCGACGGGGTGTAGGGGAAGTAGCCCGACGGGTTCTGCTTCTGGTGGTCGGCCCAGTCGAAGTACACGTGCGCGAGGCGGTCGTTCTGGCCCGACGAGGTGTCGGCGGCCTTGAGCGCCTTCTGGCTGACGCAGATCACGCCGAGGCCGGCGGGGAGCATCAGGCCCTTCTGCGAGCCGGCGATGGCGCAATCGACCTTCCACTCGTCCATCTTGAAGGGGAGCGAGCCGATCGAGGACACGCCGTCGACGAATAGCAGGGCCGGGTGGCCGGCGGCGTCGATCGCCTTGCGCACGGCGCCGATATCGCTGGTGACGCCGGTCGCCGTCTCGTTATGGACGACCATGACGGCCTTGATCTCGTGGTTCTTGTCGGCGCGCAGGGCCTCGCCGATCCGCTCCGGGCTCGCACCCGTGCCCCACTCCTCGTCCTGGACGATGACTTCCAGGCCGAGGCGCTGGGCCATGTCGATCCAGAGGTGGCTGAACTGGCCGAAGCGGGCGGCCAGGACCTTGTCGCCGCGCGACAGGGTGTTCGACAGGGCGGATTCCCAGATGCCGGTGCCGGAGGCCGGGAACAGGAAGATGGTGCCCTCGGTCGAACCGTAGACGGCCTTCGTGTCCTGGAAGAGCGGCTTGGTCAGCGAGGGGAAGTCCACCGAACGGTGATCCTCGGACTGCACCATCATCGCGCGCATCACGCGATCCGGGATATTCGTCGGGCCCGGGACGAACAGGTGGTTCCGGCCGGGACGTCGCGTTGCCGCCATGATGTTTCTCCGCTTTCTCTTCGTCTCCGCAGGCATTCACCTGCGGCATGCAAGGTTCTGGATGGTTTGAACGAACCGCGCGGCTCTGTCCCGAGACGTCCGGGACTAGGCCGACGCGGCCGCCGATGTGCCGGATTGTGGGACGAGCCCGCCGGCGTTCGGGACCCGGTCGCGCGCCGTGCGGACGGATGAGCCGGCCGGAGTTCGACCTCCGACATCCTCCGTCCCGCGCGCCACCGAATGCCTCACGCCTCTTCTCCATGGGCCGGGTCGCACGCTGGATATGCGCGCGCCGCTGGGCCGTTTCAGCGTCGTCGTCCCCGGGAACGGCACCCTTGATTTGCCTCGATGGGCTCCGGCCATGCGTTTTCGAACGCCGCCCGGTGGGGCACCTTGCGGAGGACTATGCCCGCCTTCGCGGGGAAAGGAAAACCCGAAATACTTACTTCCAAATCAAAATTTTTTTCGTGGAAGAAGGGCTTACGTCGCGTTGCGGTACCCTCGCCGACGCACGGGTCGGCGTCATCAAACTGATACGGGAATCCGGTTTGGCTCGCCACAACTGAGGCTGTCCCGGAGGCGAGCGTGGGCGAAGATACCGAGACGACCCGCGTCCGGACCTTGTTTCTGTCGGACATGCATCTCGGCACCAAGGGCTGTCAGGCCGATCTGTTGCTCGAATTCCTGCGCGATTACGATGCGGACGAGATCTATCTTGTTGGGGACATCGTCGACGGCTGGCAGCTCAAGTCGGGCTGGTACTGGCCCCAGAGCCACAACGACGTGGTGCAGAAGCTGATGCGCAAGGTGCGCAAGGGCTCCACCCTGGTCTACGTGCCGGGCAACCACGACGAATTCCTGCGCGACTACATCGGCATGACCTTCGGGGGCATCGAGGTCGCCGACCAGCGCCTGCATGTGGCCGCCGACGGCAAGCGCTACCTCGTCATCCACGGCGACCAGTTCGACATGGTGGTGCGCCACGCCAAGTGGCTCGCCTTCCTGGGCGACGGCGCCTACACCTTCGCGCTGTTCATCAACACCTACGTCAACACCGCGCGCCGGCGCCTCGGACTCGCCTACTGGTCGCTCTCGGCCTGGGCCAAGCTCAAGGTGAAGAATGCGGTCAACTTCATCGGCAAGTTCGAGGAATTGCTGAGCGCCGAAGCCCGGCGCGTTGGGGCTGACGGGGTCATCTGCGGCCACATCCATCACGCCGCCAACCGCCAGATCAACGGGCTGACCTACCTGAACACCGGCGACTGGGTCGAATCCTGCACCGCCATCGTCGAGCATTACGACGGCACCATGGAGGTGCTGCACTACCCGAGCCTGCTGCGCGCCCGCGCCGCCCGCGCCGATCTGGTCGGGCATCCCCGCCCCGACGGAGCCCGGGCCGTCGCGTGAGACTCCTCATCGCCACGGATGCCTGGCACCCGCAGGTCAATGGCGTCGTCCGCTCCCTGGAGAACATGGCGGCGGCCGGCGCGGCTTTCGGCTTCGAGACCGTGTTCCTGACGCATCAGGACTTCGCCTCCGTGCCGCTGCCCGGATATCGGGAAATCCGGCTGGCCTACGCCACCAAGCGCCACGTCGCGCGGCTGTGGGACGATCTGCGCCCGACCCATGTGCATATCTCGACCGAGGGCACGGTCGGCTACGCCACCCGCCGCTACTGCCTCGCCCATTGCCGGCCGTTCACCACGAGCTATCACACCCGCTTCCCCGAATACCTCTCCGCGCGCGCGCCCGTGCCGGAGGCCTGGAGCTACGCCTGGCTGCGCCGGTTCCACGGAGCCTCGAACGGCACGATGGTGTCGACCCCCTCCCTGGAACGCGACCTCGACGCGCGCGGCTTCACCAAGCTGATGCGCTGGACGCGCGGCGTCGACACCGACCTGTTCCAGCCCCGGCCGACGAATGCGCCGGAACCGGCCGATCTCGCCGGGCTGCCCCGACCGATCTTCCTCTCGGTCGGTCGCCTCGCGGTCGAGAAGAACCTGGAGGCCTTCCTGCGCCTCGACCTGCCCGGCACCAAGGTCGTGATCGGGGACGGTCCGGATCGGGCGCGCCTCGCCGCCATCGATCCGGGCGCGCGCTTCCTCGGGACCCGGACCGGCGCCGACCTCGCCGCCCTCTATGCCGGCGCCGACGTCTTCGTCTTCCCGAGCCTGACCGACACCTTCGGCATCGTGCTCCTCGAAGCCCTGGCCTGCGGGGTGCCGGTGGCCGCCTATCCGGTGACGGGGCCCCTCGACGTCATCGGCGGTTCCGGCGCCGGCATCCTCGACCACGATCTGCGGGCAGCGGCTATGGCGGCCCTGGACCTGCCGCGGGCGCGGTGCCGCGCGGAGGCCCTAAGCTATACGTGGGCGGAGAGCGCGCGCCAGTTCTACGACAACATCGCCGTCGCGCACGGCACCGTACCGGCGCGCCGGCCAGCCCTGGAAACTCAGGCGGAAGCGGCGATCCATCTCGGTTGAGGCGTGGACGGGTTGCCGTGGCCGGGCTAGGGACGGGCCAACAGGCCCCCTGTGCACGGATCTTGCCGCGATGCCGCCGTTCGACCCGCTTCTGGCGGCGACCTATCCAGCCGTGATCGGATGCGACGAGGTGGGGCGCGGGGCCTTGTGCGGCCCCGTCGTGGTCGCGGCCGTGTGGTTTCGGCCCGACGCCCTCCCCCCCGACCTCCTGGCACGCCTCGACGACAGCAAGCGCCTGAAGGCGGCCGAACGGGAGGCGTTGACGCCGCTGATCCGCCGCCATGCCCGCGTCGCCGTGGCCGCGGGCTCCCGCGCCCTCGTGGATCGCATCAATGTCCGCGGCGCCACCCTCGACGCCATGCGGCGGGCCGTCCTGGCCCTGCAACTCGATGCGCCGGTCTGGGTCGACGGCCGCGACCCGGTTCCGGGCCTCGCCTTGCCCTGCCGCGCCTTGCCCTGCCGCGCCGTCGTTGGAGGCGACCGGCTCGTGCCGCAGATCGCCGCCGCCTCGATCGTCGCCAAGACCCTGCGCGACGCGCTGATGCGGCGCCTCGCCGGGCGCTATCCGGATTACGGCTGGGCCAGCAATGTCGGCTACGGCACCCGCACGCACCTGGCGGGGCTGGCGGCTCTCGGCCGCTCGCCGCATCACCGCGCCAGCTTCACCCGCGCCTACGATGTCAGAACAGGGACAGCTGGTCGGTCGGCACCCTGAACAGGTCGGTGCGCAGGCGGCGGCGCTCTTCGGGATAACCGAGACGCTGGCGGGCGAGGCGCATGCGGTCGCGGATCAGGTCGGCATAGGCGCCGGTGCCGGTCATGCGGGTGCCGAAGGCGGCGTCGTAGGCCTTGCCGCCCCGGGCCTGCCGGACGAGCGACATCACGTGCCGGCGCCGCCCCGGGTAATGCTCGGCGAACCAGTCGTCGACCAGGGCATCGAGTTCGAGGGGCAGCCGCAGCAGGACATGGCTCGCCTCGATGGCCCCGAGGGCGCGCGCCCGGGTCAGGATCGCCTCGACCTCGTGATCGTTCAGCGACGGGATGATCGGTGCCGCAATCACCATCACGGGAATGCCGGCTTCGCTCAGCCGGCCGATCGCTTCCAGGCGCTTCTCCGGATGCGGGGCGCGCGGTTCCAGGCGGCGCGCCAGCTCCGGATCCAGGGTGGTGACCGACACCGCGACCTTCACGAGCCCGTCCCGCGCCATCTCGGCCAGGAGGTCGATGTCGCGCAGGACGAGGTTCGACTTCGTGACGATGCCGACCGGGTGGCGGAAACGGGCCAGGATTTCGAGCACCGAGCGGGTCAGGCGATGCTCGCGCTCGATCGGCTGATAGGGATCGGTGGCGGTCCCGAGGGCGATGGTGGCCGGGCGATAGTTTGCAGCCGACAGCTCCCGCTCCAGCAGGACGGCCGCATTCGCCTTGTGAAACAGCTTGGTCTCGAAATCGAGGCCGGGCGAGAGCCCGACATAGGCGTGGTTCGGACGGGCGAAGCAGTAGACGCAGCCGTGCTCGCAGCCCCGATAGGGGTTGATCGAGCGATCGAACGAGATATCGGGCGAGGTGTTGCGGGTGATCAGGGTGCGCGCCTGCTCCGGCAGGACCTCGGTGCGCAAAGGCGCCGGTGCATCGCGATCCGGCCAGCCATCCGCGAAGGCCTCCCGCCCCGTCGGCTCGAAGCGGCTGCCCGGATTGGCCGTGGCGCCCCGACCGCGGCGGCCCGACGGCAGGGGCGTGGTCTCGGCAAGGCGCCGGGGCGCGCTCTCCGTCACCGTGAGATCGGCCGTTCGCGTGTTCCGCATCCGCTCCAACATTCCCGTTGCCCGGACGAGAACATAACACGAACGAACAGGGGCGTCCCAGGGAAGTCGCGAGGCCGTTTGGTCGGAGGCCAGCATTCCTCCCCCCCTGCACGCGCCTCCGTAGTGTGAGATGGGCCATCAGAGACGTGGAAATTTGGCCTCACGCAAAAATGCGGTATGCGCGCGCATGATTTCGGCACTGATCTCCGTCACGCGGCCCAACGACCCGGAAGCGATCGATCGGCTGGCCGACACCCTCGGCGCTCTGGTGGCGGGTGTGGCGGCGGGCCTCGTCGGCGATGCGGTGATCATCGTGGCCGGTGCGAACCCGGCGATCGAGACGGTCGCGGAGGCGACGGGCGCCAAGGTGGTCCTGCGCGGACGCGGCGCGTCGCCGTGGTCGGCCGGCGCCAGAGCGGCGCGGCGGGACTGGGTGCTCTGCCTCGAAGCCGGCGATGTCCCGGCGGAGGGCTGGATCCGCCTGCTCGACCGCTTCATCGGTACCGCCCGACCGGAGGTGTCCCTGGCGCGCCTGCGCCGTCCGCATACCGGCCTGCCCTCCCGACTCGCCGCGCGGGGGGAGAGCGTCATCGGCGTGACCGCGCCGCGACCGGGCGATCTCGTACGCCGGGACCGGCTGCTGTCGGGGCCGAAATTCGCGCGGCGGCTCAAGGTCCGCCGGGTGCCGGCCCGTCTCGAGCGATCATGAGGTAAGCGAGGGCGCCTAAAGGCGCTCGTTCCAGCCTGGCGTGTAGCGGATCACCCGCCCGGATTTCATGATCACAAGAAAGCTTTCCGGCACGCCGGAGGCGGGACAGTCGAACAGTTCGATGCGCATCCCGATTCGCGCGTCGGCGCCATTCGACATGTCGTGGATCAGGCAGGTGAGACGGGTTCCGTCATCGAAGACAGCCGTCGCCTGCTCGGCCATCTCCACCCGCTCGAATTTTCGGCGGCTGCGAAACTGATCCAGGTTCGACGCGTGCTTTGCGACCATGATGTCCCTGCAGAACCGAACGGTGACGATGCTACCGCATGAGACGGCGCGGCGCTTGCGGTACGGTTAACGACGCGTTCGAAAGCCGAAATACACCAGCCCGTTCGAAGCCGGACGATCGGCTAGACCGTGATCGACGCGCCGCGACGCAGATGCTCGTCGAGGCGCGGCATGATCTCGACGAAGTTGCAGGGGCGGTGCCGGTAATCGAGCTGGGCGGCGAGGATTCCGTCCCAGGCATCGCGGCAGGCGCCCGGAGAGCCCGGCAGCACGAAGATGTAGGTGGCCTTGGCGACGCCGGCAGTGGCGCGCGATTGCAGCGTCGAGGTCCCGATCTTGTCGTAGGAGATGCGGTGGAACACGGCCGAGAAGCCGTCCATGCGCTTCTCGAACAGTGGCTCGATCGCCTCCGGAGTCACATCGCGACCGGTGAAGCCGGTCCCGCCGGTGGTGATGACCACGTCCACCGCAGGGTCGCGGCACCAGGATTCGACCTGGTTCCGGATCGCCTCGACCTCGTCCGGCACGATGGCCCGGGCCGCCAATTCGTGACCCGCCGCCTTGAGACGCTCGACGAGGGTGTCGCCGGAGCGGTCATCCTCGGCGACGCGGGTGTCGGACACGGTCAGGACCGCGATGGTCAGCGGGATGAAGCTGCGGGTCTTGTCCGATGCGACCATCGTGATGTGCCTTCAATCGGATGGGTGTGGAACGGCGATGAGTCTAGCCGAACCGCCTTCCTCCCGACAGCGCGGCGAACGCGGCTCAGTTACGCGCCGCGCGAAACGTGTCGCAGGACTTGGTCTGGCCGCTGCGATAGCCGGTCATGAACCAGCGCATCCGTTGCTCGGACGAGCCGTGGGTGAACGAGTCCGGCACCGCATAGCCCTGCGACTGCTTCTGCAGCTTGTCGTCGCCGATGGCGCTCGCAGCCCGCATGGCCTCCTCGATGTCGCCCGGCTCCAGGGCATTGTACTTGTCGTTCGAGTTCTTGGCCCAGACGCCGGCAAGGCAGTCGGCCATCAGCTCGACGCGCACGGAAAGCTGATTCGCCTCGGTCTTGCTCGATGCGCTCTGCTGGCGGCTCTGGACCTTGCCGAGGATGCCGAGTTCGTCCTGGACGTGGTGACCGACCTCGTGGGCGATGACGTAGGCGTAGGCGAAGTCGCCCTTCACGCCGAACTTCTGCTCCATCTCCTTGAAGAAGGAGGTGTCGAGATAGACCTTCTTGTCGAGCGGGCAGTAGAACGGACCCATGGCGGCCTGGGCCGAACCGCAGCCGCTGCGGGTGCCGCCGGTATAGAGCACCATCGCGGTCGGCCGGTACTGGCGTCCCGTCTGGTTCGGCATGATCTCTTTCCACACATCCTCGGTGTTGCCGAGGATCGCCGCGGCGAAACGGCCGCTCTCATCCGTGGGCTTGGTCTTGCGCTGGGCCTGGGTCTGCGGATCGACCTGCTCCTGGCGCGGACGCCCGCCGCCCGACATCTGCTCGGCCCCGCCGATCAGGATCGCGGGGTTGATGCCCGTGACCCATCCGATGAGGGTCAGGATCACGATAGCGCCGATGCCGAGGCCGCCTGCACCACCGCCGGGGAATCCGAATCCACCGCCGCCGCCACCTTCACCGCGCCGGTCCTCGACGTTGTCCGAAGAACGGAAATCTTCCCAGCGCATGATCTCGTGACACCCTGTTCGGACGCGCGGCAAGGAACACGACCGCGTGAGTTAAGTCGCGGCCCGCAAATACGGTTCCGCTTGTGCAGACGCCGTAGCGGGCTCAGGCCTTGCCGTCGAGGGCGGCCCGCAGGGTGCGGAAGTCCCGCCAGGCGAGGCGCTTCTGCAGGGGCTGCCGCAGCAGATAGGCCGGATGCAGGGTCGCCAGCGCGCGGATCTCTCGCATCCCGACCCGGTAGGGATAGAACCGGCCCCGCGCCTTGAGGATGCCGTCCTTGGTGCCCGTAATGGTCTGGGTCGCCGGGCTTCCCAGGCACACGATCAGGTCGGGATCGGCCAGTTCGATCTGCCGCTCGATGAACGGCCGGCAGATCGCGACCTCCTGCGGGGTCGGGTTGCGATTGCCCGGCGGGCGCCACGGCACGATGTTGGTGACGTAGGCCGCCGTCCGGTCGAGGCCGATGGCGGCCATCATCCGGTCGAGGAGCTTGCCCGAGCGGCCCATGAACGGCTTGCCGACGCGATCCTCGTCGGCGCCCGGCGCCTCGCCGATGAACATCAGCTTGGCCGCCGGATTGCCGTCGGCGAAGACGAGGTTCTTGGCGGTGAACTTGAGGGGACAGCCGTCGAAGCCGGCGAGCAGCGCTTCCAGTTCCTCCAGGGTCTGCACCTCGCGAGCCCGCGCCCGGGCATCGCCGGCCGCTTCTCCGGGCTTGGCCGAGGCCGACTGGCCGAAGGTCCGGGCCGGCGGAGGCGGGGCCGCACCGCGCTCGGGCAGGTCCGCCAGGACCATGTCGGCACCGCGCAACGGGGGGCGCTGCGGGGCCGGACCGTCGCGCGCCGGGGCGAGCCGCACAGGCGCCGCCGGCACCGGCTCGGGCGCCTCCGCTTCCGAGAAGCGGTCGTGGGGTGCCTCGTCGAGGAACAGGTCGAGTCCCGCCTCGACATGGAAATCGAGGCTGGCGATGAGATCCCGCTGTCGGTCGTCGCTCTGGCTCATCCATCCGATGTGGCGCCTCACGCGGCTGTGGACAACCGCGCATGCGACGCTGCGCACCGGCATTTGCCCCGCGCGACATCGTCACCGGGCGCCCTCTGGACCTTTGCGGCGCTTGCGTTCTCAGGTTGGAATGGGTTGAGAGTGATCGCCAGACACGTGAGCGTCCGGTCCTACGGTCGGACGTGCGAGACGCAATACGAAGGCCCGGCGGCACAGCAGGGCCTCACAGGAGGATGACGGATGGCGCTGCCCGAACGCGAGGCGATGGAGTTCGACGTGGTGATCGTGGGAGCCGGCCCGGCCGGACTCGCGACCGCCATCCGCCTCAAGCAGCTTTCCGCCGATGCCAGCATCGTGGTGGTGGAGAAGGGGTCCGAGGTCGGCGCCCATATCCTGTCGGGCGCGGTGATCGATCCCTCCGGGCTCGACAGCCTGCTGCCCGACTGGCGCACGGATGACGCGCGCCCGCTGAAGACGGCCGTGGAGCGTGACGAGTTCATGTTCCTGACCAAGAACAGCGGCGTCACCATGCCGAACCTGTTCTTCCCCAAGCTGATGTCGAACCACGGCAACTTCGTCGGGTCGCTGTCCAACGTGACGAAGTATCTCGGTGCCAAGGCCGAGGAACTCGGCGTCGAGATCTACCCGGGCTTTCCCGCCTCCGAGGTTCTGTACGACGATTCCGGAATCGTGGTGGGTGTCGCCACCGGCGACCTCGGCATCGGCAAGTCCGGCGAACCGCGCGACGACTATACCCGCGGCATGGAATTGCGGGCCAAATACACGGTCTTCGGCGAGGGGGCCCGCGGCTCCCTGACCAAGACTGTCATCGACCGCTTCAAGCTGAACGCCCACAGCGACCACCAGAAATACGGTCTGGGCGTCAAGGAACTCTGGCAGCTGGCGCCCGACAGGTTCCAGTCCGGCCTCGTCCAGCACACCATGGGCTGGCCCCTGCCGAACAAGGCCGGCGGCGGCTCCTGGCTCTATCATTTCGACGACGGTCTGCTCTCGGTCGGCTTCGTCACGCACCTGAACTACGAGAACCCGACCCTGTCGCCGTTCGACGAGTTCCAGCGCTTCAAGACCCACCCGATGATCCGCGAGACCTTCGAGGGGGCCAGGCGCATCGGCTACGGCGCCCGCGCCATCATGGAGGGCGGCTGGCAATCGGTGCCGAAGCTCGTCTTCCCGGGCGGCTGCCTCGTCGGCGACTCCGCCGGCTTCGTCAACGTGCCGCGCATCAAGGGCTCGCACAACGCGGTCCTGTCCGGCATGCAGGCGGCCGAAGCCCTGGCCCAAGCGCTGGAATCCGGGCGCCAGGGCGACGAGCTCAGCACCTATGAGCACGGCTGGCGCGACAGCGCCATCGGCCAGGACCTGAAGCGCGTGCGCAACGTCAAGCCGCTCTGGTCGAAATACGGCACCCTGATCGGCGTCGGCCTCGGCGGTCTCGACATGTGGTCGAACACCATCCTGGATGCCTCGCCCTTCGGGACGCTCAAGCACGGCAAGCCGGATCACGCCACGCTGAAGCCGCTCAGCGAGGTCAAGCCGATCGTCTACCCGAAGCCCGACGGCAAGCTGACCTTCGACCGCCTGTCTTCGGTCTACCTGTCGAACACCAACCACGAGGAGGACCAGCCGGCCCACCTCAAGGTGCGCAACCTCGAATTGCAGAAGGCGTCGGAGCACGACGTCTATGGCGGTCCGTCGGCGCGCTATTGCCCGGCCGGCGTCTACGAATGGGTCGCGGATGCGGGAGCCAGCGACGGCGTCCGCTACCAGATCAACGCTCAGAACTGCGTCCACTGCAAGACGTGCGACATCAAGGATCCCAACCAGAACATCAACTGGGAGACGCCGGAGGGACCGGGCGGACCGAACTATCCGAACATGTGATCGCGCGTCCGCCCTGCGGAAACCCACCCGATCACGGCTTCGCGCGGCGGGGCCCGATCCCGCCGCGCGCCATCCTGCTGCCTTGCTAGGATGGCGCGAAGAGTCCAGTGTCCCGCCGCAATCGAGCCCGGCTGCCGACGCGGCCGGTGCGCAGGAGCCGTGATCGGTGCCCATGAACGGAAACGCCAAAACCACCCGGACGGGTCGCCGGGTTCTCTCGGCTCTCGCGATCGGCCTCGCGGTCTCGCCCGCCGCCTACGCGGCCCAACCGCGCGAATCCGCGCCGATCTCCGAGTACGAGCCCGCCGAATCGCTCGAAGGCAACTTCCTCTCGGCCTACATCGCCGGCGCTTCCAAGGACACGGCCGCCGCCGCGAGCTACTATCGCGAGGCGGTGAAGGCCGACCCGCGCAACGCCGAGCTGCTGGAGCGCGCCTTCGTGTCCCTGCTCGCCGACGGGTCCCTGCCGGACGCGTTCCGGGCGGCCGAACGTCTGACCAGCCGCGACGGCTCGAACGGTCTCGCCCAGCTCGCCCTCGGTGTCCGTCAGATCAAGGCCGGGCAGTTCGCCCAGGCCCGCCAGAACTTCGCCCGTAGCGGCCGGGGTGCCGCCGCCGACCTGACCAGCACGCTGCTGACCGCCTGGGCCTATGCCGGGGCCAATGACGGCAAGCGCGCGCTGGACACCATCAACAAGCTCAAGGGCGAGCGCTACTACAACACCTTCCGGGACTTCCACGCCGGGCTGATCGCCAGCCTCGTGGGGGATCAGGCCGAGGCCGAGCGCCGCCTCAAGGCCGCCTACGATGCCGACCGCAACACCCTGCGCATCGTCGATGCCTATGCGCGCTTCGAGGCGCAGGCCGGCCGCACCGATCTGGCGATCCAGGCCTATACCGAGTTCGACAAGCTGCTGCCGCGCCACCCGATCGTGCGCGATGCCCTGACCAAGCTGAAGGAGGGCAAGCCCCTTACCCGCCTCGTCAACACCGCGCAGGAGGGCGCCGGCGAGGTGCTGTACGGGCTCGGTTCGGCGGGTTCGACGCAGGGCGACGAGCTGCCGGCGGTGGTCTACCTGCGCCTCGCCCTCTACCTCGCCCCGGAGCACGCGCTGGCCCGCCTGACCCTGGCCGACCTTCTCGACCGCATGAAGCAGACCGACCGGGCGAACGAGGCCTACGCGCAGATCCCCACCACCTCGCCGCTCCGCCTCAATGCCGACGTGCAGGTCGGCCTGAACCTGGAGCAGATGGGCAAGGGCGAGGAGGCCATCGCCCACCTCGATGCCGCCATGAAGGCGCATCCGGACGACATCGAGGTCATCACGGCCCTCGGCAATGTCCAGCGCTCGCGCAAGAAGTACGAGGAGGCCGCGGAGACCTACAGCCGCGCCATCGCGCTGATCGGCGACCGCCCGGCCTCGAATTACTGGACGACCTTCTACTTCCGCGGCACCGCCTACGAGCGGGCCAAGCAATGGCCGAAGGCCGAGGCCGACCTGAAGAAGGCGCTGGAACTCGTGCCGGCCAGCCAGCCCGGCGCCCGGGCGCAGGTGCTGAACTATCTGGCCTATTCCTGGGTCGACCAGAACATGAACATCGACGAGGCCTTCACGATGCTGAAGCAGGCCGTCGATGCGGCTCCGCGCGACGGCATGATCATCGACAGCCTGGGCTGGGCCTATTTCCGCCTCGGCCGTTGGGACGATGCCGTGCGCGAGCTGGAGAAGGCGATCGAGTTGAAGCCCGGCGATCCCACCATCAACGATCACCTGGGCGACGCCTATTGGCGTGCCGGGCGCCGCCTGGAGGGCAAGTTCCAGTGGCAGCATGCCAAGGACCTGAACCCCGAGCCGGACGAACTCGAGAAGATCAACGCCAAGCTCAAGGACGGGCTGCCCGAGCTGGAGAAGCCGGCGGCCACGGCCGAGAACCCGCCCGAGGGCAAGGTGAACCCGGAACTGCCGAAGGGCGCCCCGGCCCCGAGCGAGCCTCCGGGCGCTGCTGACAAGAAGAGCGGCGGCTGACACGGGACGCTTGACGCGGCGCGGGTTGCGAGGCCAGACCGGCCCCGCACCCGTTCCACGCTCAAGCTCCGAGGCGCCGTGTCCCTCCTCGTCACCCGCGCTCCGGCGAAGATCAACCTGACGCTCCACGTCCTCGGCCGGAGGGCCGGCGACGGCTATCACGAGCTGGAGAGCCTGGTGGCCTTCACGGGCGCCGGCGACACCCTGACCCTGGAGCCCGGCCCCGACCTGACCCTGACGGTCACCGGGCCGACCGCCGGCCCCGCCGGCCCCCTCGACGACAACCTCGTCATCAAGGCGACCCGCAATCTGGCGCGCCTGCGCCCCGGCCTGCGCCACGGGGCCTTCCACCTGGTCAAGCGCCTTCCGGTGGCCGCCGGCATCGGCGGCGGCTCCTCCGACGCGGCGGCGGCCCTGCGCCTCCTCGGCCGCTGGAACGATCTCGCGCCCGATCATCCCGACCTGATCGCCGCCGCGCGCACCACCGGTGCCGACGTTCCCGTCTGCCTGATGCCGCGCGCCCGGATGATGCGAGGGGCCGGCGAATCGATCGGCCCGGCCCTCGACCTCACCCCCATTCCCGCAGTGCTGGTCAATCCGGGCGTTCCGGTCGAGACCGCACCGATCTTCCGGGCGCTCGGCCTCGCGGTGGGCGAGCGCTACGGCACCGATGCACATCCGGTCATCGCGGCTCGCCTGTCCCGCTCGGGCCTGCTCGAGGCAATCGGCCCCGCCCGCAACGACCTGGAGGCACCGGCCCGGACCCTTGCTCCAGCCATCGACGTGGCGTTGGCCGCCTTGCGCCGGGAACCCGGATGCCGGCTCGCCCGCATGTCGGGGTCGGGCGCCACGGTCTTCGCGCTGTTCGATCATCGCTCCGACGCGGCGCGGGCGGCCCGGCACCTGTCGGCGGCACAACCGAACTGGTGGGTCAGCGCGGCCTTTCTGCGATAAGGCCCCAGGCATCGGCGTGAGCCAGCGTATTTGCGTCCGTTTCGGCGCACTTCCTCTGTAAACTTTACGCCCAAGCAAGACTTGTCTCCGCAGGATCGCCGCGCGCAAGGAGCGGTCGATGCCCGATCACGGTCATAAGTCATGGGGGGAAGGGGAGCTTCGCGAGCTTCTCTGTCTCATGATGATCGGAACCTGCGTCTGGCTTCTCGGAACGCGGCTCGGTTTCTTCACTTTCCTCGGCGAGGCGACCCGGACCTACGAGCTTCAGGACCTCCTGATGCTGTCGCTGTGCATGAGCCTGGGCCTTGTCGCGGCGAGCGTGCGCAAATCGCTGAAACTGCGCCGGGCCATGCGGGATCGCGACGGCGCCGAGGCGCAGGCCGAATCGGTGGCACGCCATGACGCGCTGACCGGGCTCGCCAACCGGCGCCTGTTCCGCGAAACCCTCGAGGCCCGCATTCAGGGCGGTTCGGATGCGGCGGGCGTTCCGCGCATCGCCGTGATGCTGATCGACCTCGATCGCTTCAAGCCGGTCAACGACCTCCACGGCCATGCCGCCGGCGATGCCGCCCTGTGCGTGGTGGCCGACCGGCTCCGCCTTCTGCGGCCCGCCCAGGGTTTCCTCGCCCGTCTCGGCGGCGACGAATTCGCCCTCCTGGTCGATCCCGGTGACGATCTGGAGGTTCTGGCGCGCCTGGCGCAAGGGATCATCGCCTCGATCTCGCAACCGATCGCCTGGGAACAGGGGCATCTGGAGATCGGCGCCACCGTCGGGATCACGACGGCGACGGAGGAATGCCGAATCGCGGAAGCCCTGCTGCATTCCGCCGACGTCGCGATGGATCAGGGCAAACGCGACGGCCGCGCCACCTTCCGGTTCTTCCACCTCGATATGGGCCACGCTCTCAAGGCGCGGGCACGCCTGGAGGGCGAACTGCGGGTCGGAATCGAACGCGGGGAAATCGAGCCGTTCTACCAGCCGGTGGTCTCGCTGCCCGGCCGAGACCTGATCGGCTTCGAGGTGTTGGCGCGCTGGAACCACCCGCAGCACGGAATTCTCGGACCCGACGCCTTCATCACCCTGGCCGAGGAGACCGACCAGATCGCCGAACTGACCTGGGGGCTGATGCGCAAGGCCTGCGCGGATGCGCGCCAATGGCCCGCTCACCTGCAGCTCGCGGTCAATATCTCGCCGATCCAGCTGCGGGACCCACGCCTGCCCGAGCGCATCCTGGCGATCCTGACCGAGACCGGTTTCGCTCCGTACCGCCTCGAAATCGAGATCACCGAGACCGCCCTGGTCAACGACCTGGAGGCGGCGCGGACCGCTTTGACGTCACTCCAGGCCTTCGGAATCCGCGTCGCCCTCGATGATTTCGGGACCGGCTATTCCAGCCTCTATCATCTGCGCGAGCTGCGCTTCGACAAGCTCAAGATCGACCGCAGCTACGTCGAGGCGATGCGGCTCAGCAGCGAGCGAGCGAAGCTCGTCGACGCGATCATCGCCCTCGGCTCCAGCCTCGGTCTCCTGACCACCGCCGAGGGCATCGAGACCGGGTCGAGCGTCGACTGGCTCGCCGGCCAGGGCTGCACCTACGGACAGGGCTATCTGTTCGGGAAACCGCAGGACAAGGGCATCACGGACGAACTGCTGGTCCAATGGACCGACGCTGCCGGTCGGATCGTGATCGCCCCGTCCCCGATGGAAACCACGGAGAGCCGGAGCGGCAGCAATCCGATCCTCAGCGCGCCTCCCGTCCCGGATCACGTCGCGGCCTGAAAGCCCAGGGGCCTGCGCCCACGGCGAAGGCTCAGTGAGCCCGCGCGATGCAGAAATCCACGACCTGCAGGAGCGCGTGCTTCATCGGGCTCGGCGGGAACGGCTTCAGGGCATCGCGCGCCCGATCCCCGTAAAGGCGCGCGCGCGCCATCGTCTCCTCCAGGGCGCCGTGTCGCCGGAGAATGGTGCGGGCGGTCTCCAGGTCGGCATCGGCCACCTCGCCGAGTTCCAGCGTGCGCTTCCAGAAGCTGCGCTCGGAGACGGTGGCGCGCCGGACCGCCAGCACGATCGGCAGGGTGATCTTGCCCTCGCGAAAATCGTCGCCGACGTTCTTGCCGAGGGTGTCGCTGGTGCCGCCGTAATCAAGCACGTCGTCGATGAGCTGGAAGGCGATGCCGAGATTCATGCCGTAGGCGCGGCAGGCCGCCTGCTCCGCTTCGGCGCGGGAGGCGAGGACCGGACCGACCTCGCAGGCGGCGGCGAACAGTTCGGCCGTCTTGGCGCTGATCACGGCGAGGTACTCGTCCTCGCTCGTCTCGGTATTCTTCGCGGCGGTCAGCTGCATCACCTCGCCCTCGGCGATGATGGTGGCTGCTGCCGACAGGATGTCGAGGGCCTTGAGGGAGCCGACCTCGACCATCATGCGGAAGGCCTGTCCCAGAAGGAAATCGCCGACGAGGACGCTCGCCTCGTTGCCCCACTTGATGCGGGCCGCGACCTTGCCGCGCCGCATGTCGCTGCCGTCGACCACGTCGTCATGCAGCAACGTAGCGGTATGCATGAACTCGACGCTGGCCGCGAGCTTCACGGCGCCGTCCCCGGCATAGTGGCAGAGGTCGGCGGTCGCCAGGGTGAGGATCGGACGCAGACGCTTGCCGCCCGACGAAATGAGGTGGTTGGCAACTTCCGGAATCATCTGCACGTCGGACCCGGTCCGTGACAGGATGGTCGCGTTGACGCGCTCCATGCCGCTGGACACCAGGGAGACCAGGTCGGCCAGGCTCGCCTCCGGGTCGGGGCTGCTCTCATCGATCGGAACTACGACGCCCAAGACCTCGAGACCTCCCGCTTCCCTACGCCAACGCGGCGCGATCCAATCGATCGCGTCTGTGACACCCCATCGCATGCGCCCGATGGCGCTGCAACACGCACCATGCCGCAAGCTACAGCGACAAGCTGCGCCCATGATGTCGCCCCGGATGACGATGCATGACCGAACTGATCCGCAGCAACGACATCGTTCTCATCGGCTTCGCCCAGTCGCTTCTGGAGGGCGCGTCGATCCCGGTCCTCGTGGCCGACCAGCATATGAGCCTGCTGGAAGGCTCGATCGGCGCTTTCGCCCGGCGGCTCCTGGTGCCGCACGACCATGCCCGCCAGGCGCGGCGCCTGCTCACCGATGCGGGTCTCGCCCATGAGCTTCGGGATGCCTGATCCCCTGACTCTTGCCCCGCCCGATCTCTGGCTCGGCGGCCGCCTCCGGCTGCATCAGCCTCCGCGCGGCGGACACCGGGCCGGCACCGATGCGGTGCTGCTGGCGAGCCTGATGGTGCCGGAACCGGGCACCATCGTCTGCGATGTCGGGGCTTCCACCGGGGCGGTCGGCCTCGCCGTCGCCCTGCGCCATCCCGACGCCCGGGTGGTCCTGGTCGAGCGCGAGCCCGAACTCGCCGGGCTGGCCCGGATCAACGCGGACGCGAATGGACTCGGCGACCGGACCACGGTGATCGTTGCGGATGTCCTGGCAACGGGCGCCCAGCGCCGCGCCGCCGGGCTCGCCTCCGGCGTCGCCGGTCTCGTCCTGACCAACCCTCCGTTCTTCGAGCCCGGCCGTTACCGCGCCTCGCCGGTGACGGCCAAGGCCAGCGCGCATGGCTATGGCATGGCCGACCCCGAAGGCGGACTCGACGGCTGGCTCCGCACCTGTGCCGACCTGCTGAGCCCGCACGGGCGTCTCGGCCTGATCCACCGGGCCGACGCCCTGCCCGCCTGCCTCGATGCCCTGAAGGGGCGTTTCGGCGCCGTGACCGTCCGGCCGGTGCAGGCAAGACCCGACCGCCCGGCGATCCGCATCCTCGTCAGTGCCGTCAAGGGCAGCCGGGGGCCCTTCGGGCTCCTGCCGGCGCTCATCCTGCAGGACGAAGCCGGTCGGTTCACGGAGGTGACCGAGGGGCTCAATGCCGGCCGAGGCTGGATCGGCCAGACCTCTGACACGCCCTGAACCGGGGGCGACGACAGCGAGGCTGGCAAAGCGGTTCGGCTCGCCCCAGTTCAGGCTCGGGGACGGCCCAGTCGCGCTCCCCCGGGCAGCGCGGTCGCGCCGGTCCGCGTTTTAAGCAACCTCGAGTCGCTGCACCATGCCGATTTCCCTGCCGGGTCCCCTGCGCGCGCTCCTGCCGCGCCGTTGGCGCCGAAACGTCCCGCGCGTTGCCGTCCTGCGGCTCAGCGGAGCGATCGGAGCCGTGTCGCCGTTCCGGGCCGGGCTCTCGATCGGCGGTCTGGCCAGCAGCCTGGAGCGCGCCTTCACGACACCCGGCATCTCGGCGGTCGCCCTCGTTATCAATTCGCCCGGCGGCGCACCGGCCCAGTCCCACCTGATCCACCAGCGCATCCGCGCTCTAGCGACCGAGAAGAAGCTTCCCGTTCTCGCCTTCGTGGAGGATGTGGCGGCCTCGGGCGGCTACATGATCGCCTGTGCCGCCGACGAGATCATCGCCGATCCGATGTCCCTCGTCGGATCGATCGGCGTCGTCTCGGCGGGGTTCGGGTTCGACCGCCTGATCGAGCGCATCGGCGTCGACCGTCGGGTGCACACGCAGGGCGAAGCCAAGGGGATGCTCGACCCGTTCCGCCCGGAAGACGCCGCCGACGTCGCGCGCCTCAAGGTCATCCAGGCCGACGTGCAGGCGCTCTTCACCGCGCTGGTGAGCGCACGGCGCCCGAAATTGGCGGCGCAGGGCGAGAATCTCTTCACCGGCGCGGTCTGGACCGGCCAGCAGGCCGTGCCGCTCGGATTGGTGGATGGGCTCGGCGATGCCCGCTCGACGCTTCGGGCGCGCTACGGCGATACGGTCGAACTGGTTTTCATCGCCGACAAGAAGGGCTCGCTGATCGCGCGGCTGCTGCGCCGCTCGGCACCGGGTAGCAGCGTCGCGGGCGAGGTGATGGCGGCGATCGAGGATCGCGCCGCCTTCGCCCGCTATGGCTTGTAGCGTGTCGCTGCGAGACGCCGCGGTTCAGCGCTTGCAGGCGTCGTTGCCGTAGCCGGCATAGACGACCCGAACCTTCCGGGCGCAGGTCTCGGCCAGGACCGGTGCCGGTACGGCCGCCACCTCGATCGGAGTCACGGCTGCCGGCATCGTCACCGCATCCGAATATTCACCGGTCGCGAGCGCGTTCGACGCCGTGATGACCAGCGGGGTCGCAACGAGGGAAGCTGCAACGAGGGTGGCGAACACTGTGAAAGACGAGCGCATGGCGCGAAGATCCAAATTGTCGTCCGCCCGGGAGGCGGCGAAAACCCCTTGATTGCCGGATAAACTTGGCAGCAAGCGAGACCGTTCCACCGCTATGTCGAATCGTGGCCGAAATGTGTGTGCCGCCACACCCGCGTGGTAAACGGGCCTGCGCGGCGCCGTCGCTTGACACCCCGGACCGGCCTCTTAAACGCTGGCCGTCCCTCCACGGACCGGAAGACCCATGTCGAGCGCCAATCCCCTGTCGAGCGCCGTCGATCTCGCGCCCAAGACCTCGTTCCAGGGCCTGATCCTGACGCTTCAGCGGTTCTGGGCGGCGCAGGGCTGCGTCATCCTGCAGCCCTACGACATGGAGGTGGGCGCCGGCACCTTCCATCCGGCCACCACCTTACGGGCACTGGGACCGAAGCCGTGGAAGGCCGCCTACGTGCAGCCCTCGCGCCGGCCCAAGGACGGGCGCTACGGCGAGAACCCCAACCGGCTGCAGCACTATTACCAGTTCCAGGTCATCCTGAAGCCCAATCCGCCGAACCTGCAGGAACTCTACCTCGCCTCCCTCGATGCCATCGGCGTCGACATGAAGCTCCACGACATCCGCTTCGTCGAGGACGATTGGGAGAGCCCGACGCTGGGCGCCTGGGGGCTCGGGTGGGAGTGCTGGTGCGACGGCATGGAGGTGAGCCAGTTCACCTACTTCCAGCAGGTCGCCGGCATCGAATGCGCGCCGGTCGCCGGCGAGTTGACCTACGGGCTCGAGCGCCTGGCGATGTACGTCCAGGGCGTCGAGAACGTCTACGACCTGAATTTCAACGGCGGCACGGGCGACGAGCGCGTCTCCTACGGCGACGTCTTCCTGCAATCCGAGCAGGAATATTCGCGCCACAACTTCGAGGCGGCCGACACCGCGATGCTGTTCCGCCAGTTCACCGACGCGGAAAAAGCCTGCCGGACCTACCTCGACGCGGGAGCACCCACGGGCGAGTCCGATCGCCATCGGATGGCTCAGCCGGCTTACGACCAGTGCATCAAGGCGAGCCACGTCTTCAACCTGCTCGACGCCCGCGGCGTCATCTCGGTGACCGAGCGTCAGAGCTACATCCTCCGGGTGCGCGAACTCGCGAAGGCCTGCGGGGCGGCGTACCTGCGCACGGCGGGCGGCGGGGCGGCCTGACCCATCGCGCTGCCGACGCTCCTCGCCTTCTCGAACATCTTCCCGGACGCCCCGCCCATGCCCGACCTCCTCCTCGAACTCCGCTCCGAAGAGATTCCCGCCCGCATGCAGCGGCGTGCGGCCGACGATCTGCGGAAGCTCGTCACCGACGCTCTGGTCGAGCGCGGCTTCCTCTACGAGGGCGCCAAGGCCTTCGCGACGCCGCGCCGGCTGGCGCTGCACGTCGCCGGCCTGCCGCCGCGCGGGCAGGACGTGCGCGAGGAGCGCAAGGGCCCCCGGGTCGGCGCGCCGGAGGGAGCGGTCCAGGGCTTCCTCAAGAGCGCGGGGCTGGCGAGCCTCGACCAGGCCACCATTGTGACCGACCCGAAGAAGGGCGAGTTCTACGCGGCGGTGATCGAGCGGCCGGGCCGCGAGACCCTCGACGTCCTGGCCGAGATCCTGCCGCAGATCATCCGCAGCTTCCCGTGGCCGAAATCCATGCGCTGGGGCAAGGCCTCGGCGCAGCCGGGCGCCCTGCGCTGGGTGCGGCCGCTGCAATCCATCGTGGCCACCTTCGGGCCGGAGACTGAGACCCCGGATGTGGTGCCGTTCGCGGTCGACGGCATCGTCGCCGGCACCACCACCTACGGCCACCGCTTCCTCGCGCCCGAGGCGATCGAAGTCCGGCGCTTCAACGACTACGTCCAGGCCCTGGAGCGCGCCAAGGTCGTGCTCGACGTGGAGCGCCGCAAGGACATCATCCTGCACGATGCCCGCGACCTCGCCTTCGCGCGCGGCCTCGAACTGGTGGAGGACGAGGGCCTGCTGGAGGAGGTCGCCGGTCTGGTGGAATGGCCCGTGGTGCTGATGGGCTCGTTCGACGAGACCTTTCTGGACATCCCGGCCGAGGCGATCCGGGCCACCATCCGGGCCAACCAGAAGTGCTTCGTCCTGCGCCGGGCCGGCACCGACACCCTCGCGCCCGCCTTCATCCTGACATCGAACCTCGTCGCCAGCGATGGCGGCCTCGCCATCACGGCCGGCAACGAGCGCGTGGTGCGGGCGCGCCTGTCGGACGCCAAGTTCTTCTGGGAGACCGACAAGGCGATCCGGCTGGACGACCGCCTGCCCAAGCTCTACAGCATCGTGTTTCACGAGAAGCTCGGCACGCAGGGGGAGCGGGTGCAGCGCATCGCCGCCCTGGCTCGTGAACTGGCGCCCCTGGTCGGGGCCGACCCGGATCTGGCCGAGCGCGCGGCGACGCTCGCCAAGGCCGACCTCGTCACCGAGATGGTCGGCGAGTTTCCCGAGCTGCAGGGCTTGATGGGGCGCAAATACGCGGCGCTCCAGGGCGAACCGGAGAGCGTCGCGGCGGCAATCGAGGATCATTACAAACCGGTCGGCCCTTCCGATCGGGTTCCGACCGATCCGGTCGCGGTCGCGGTGGCGCTCGCGGACAAACTCGACACCCTGGTGGGATTCTGGTCGATCGACGAGAAGCCGACCGGCAGTAAGGACCCGTATGCCCTTCGGCGCGCGGCGCTCGGCGTGATCCGGCTGCTGATCGAGAACACCGTCAAGCTGTCCCTGTTGCACGACGGATACCAGGCGGCAGCCGATGGCTTGCGAAACTACGGCGGTACGCCGCGGATCGAGGCGGACGCTGCCTTGAGCGAGAGCGACGCGGACGCTGCCAGTCTCCTCGCCTTCTTCGCCGACCGCCTCAAAGTCTACCTGCGCGACAAGGGCGCCCGCCACGACCTGATCGATGCGGTGTTCGCCCTGCCCGGGCAGGACGACCTCCTGATGGTGGTGCGCCGCGTCGAGGCGCTGGGCTCGTTCCTGGAGACCGATGACGGCAAGAATCTGCTCGCCGGCTACAAGCGCGCCGCCAACATTCTGCGCATCGAGGAGAAGAAGGACGGCCGCACCTACGACGCCGCCCCGGATGCGGGGCAGGCTGCCACGGGTGAGCCGGAGGAGCGCGCCCTGGCGGAGGCTCTTGCGGTGGCCCGCGAAAAGGCCTCGGCGGCGGTGGCGGCTGAGGATTTTGCCGGGGCCATGCAGGCGCTCTCGACCCTGCGCGCGCCGGTGGACGCGTTCTTCGAGCGCGTCACGGTGAATGCCGACGATGCGGACCTGCGCCGGAACCGCCTCGCCCTGCTCAATGCTCTGCGGGCGGCGACGCGCGAAGTGGCGGATTTCTCCCGCATCGAGGGCTGAGCGCCCCGCCGCTCAAGGATCGGCCCGGAAGCGCGTCCGGGCCGCGCGGATGGCGGGGTGGTTCCGCTCCGCCCACTCGACCAGCACACCGAGCGGATCGAGCAGCGAGCCGCCCAGCGGCGTGAGGCTGTATGCGACGCTCGGCGGGCTGGTCGGGAACACGCGACGGCTCACCAGCCCGTCCCGCTCCAGGTCGCGCAGGGTCTGCGTCAGCATCCGCTTCGAGATGTCGGGAATCACCCGATGGATCGCCCCGAACCGCTGCGCGCCACCGGCCAGCGCGGCGATGATCAGCGTCGTCCACTTGTCGCCGAGATGGCTCAGCACGTCGCGGACCGGGCAATGGTCCGGGTCGAAGCCGAGATCCTGCCAGGACGCGAACTTGCGGGCGAGGTCCGGCCCTTCGGCCATGGTGGTTCCTCCACGGTAACCTGGACACAAAAACCTGCCGTCTTACGGGCCTGGGCGGTCTCTTTTATAGACCTTGTGTCGGAAAGAAACCACCAGGAGCCCAGCCATGTCGCAGACCCCGTCTCCGCGCCTGTTCGTCACCGGAGCCACCGGTCAACTCGGACGTCTTGTCATCGCGGCGCTGCTGCGCGCAGTGCCAGCCGGTACGATCGTCGCCGGCGTCCGCAACCGCGACACGCCCGCCGCGCAGGACCTGGCGGCGCGCGGCGTCGAGGTCCGGGTCGCCGATTACGCAGCGCCGGATACCCTCGGCGTCGCCTTCGCGGGCATCGATCGCCTGCTGTTGATCTCGTCGAGCGAAGTCGGGTCGCGCGTCGCTCAGCACCGCAACGTCATCGCGGCGGCCGTCGATGCGGGAGTGAAAGTGATCGCCTATACCAGCCTGCTGCGGGCCGACACCTCGCCCCTCGCGCTGGCCGAGGAACATCGGGCCACCGAGGCGGCCCTGGCGGGGTCGGGCGTGCCGACCGTCCTCCTGCGCAATGGCTGGTACACCGAGAACTACGCCGCCGCCCTCCCGGCTGCCCTGGCACGGGGCGTCATGTTCGGAAGCGCCGGCGCGGGACGGATCGCCAGCGCGGCGCGAGCCGACTACGCCGAGGCTGCGGCTGCCGTGCTGACCGCCGGATCGTCCGAGAGCCGGATCTACGAACTGGCGGGCGACGCGGCCTACACCCTGGCGGACTTCGCCGCCGAAGCCGCCCGCATTTCCGGCCGACCGCTGCGCTATCAGGATCTGGCGGCGGCGGATTACCGCTCGGCCCTCCTGACCGCGGGGCTCCCCGAGGGGCTGGCGAGTCTGCTCGCGGATTCCGATGCCGGCGCCGCCAAAGACGCCCTGTTCGACGCGGGCCATGCGTTGCGTGCCCTGATCGGACGGCCGACGACTCCCCTTGCTACGACGCTCGCTGCTGCCCTTGGTTGAGTCGATTGTCAGAATGCGCGCCGACGCAACCGGGGCAACATCAGCGCTCGGCGCGTATTCGTAACCATTGATCAAGATGTCTCCGCGTTAAGCGGAACGGTTTGACGGCGATCTCCGTTGTGGCGGCAGTTTCAACTTGGGAGTTCTCCATGCGCCACCCCGTTCTCGCCGCCCTGACCCTGGCAACGCTGTTCGGTGCTTCCGCCGCCCAGGCCGAAACCACGGTGATCCACCGTGATGCGCCCGACACCGTGGTCGTCGATCGCCCCGCCTCCGAGAGCCGCACGGTCGAGCGCCGCGAGTCGAGCGACGGCTGCTCCTCGAAGACGGTGACCAAGGAGAACGACCTCGGCGACCGCAAGACGGTCACGAAGGAGAGCTGCGACTGATTTCGTCGCTTTAGTCCGGCTCGATCCATGACCCGTTCCGGCCTTGGCCGGGACGGGTCATGTCCGTTCAGAGGTCCTTGGTGTAGCGCCAGGCTTCCATGCCATCCTCGTAATAATCCGGGATGACCGCGAACCGCACGTAGCCGCGGCGCTCGTAGAGGCGGATGCCGGCGCCGTTGTCGGCCCGGACCTCGAGGCGCAGCCGGGTGCAGCCATGGGCCCTGGCATCGTCCTCGGCGCCGTCGAGTATGCGGCTGCCGAGGCCCAGACCCGACCGCAGCGGCGAGACCGCGATCGACGAGAGTCGCGCGTTGCGGCTGCCGCGCCGCCGCTCCAGGGTGGCCGCGCCCACCAGAATGTCCTGCTCCGCCCCGTCATCCATGATCGCCACCAGCACGGTCATGCTCGGCGACCGGATGGCGTGCCGGATGGAGCGGCGCTCGGCCCGGTCACCGGCGAAGGCCGCATGTTCGAGGGCGACCAGCGCGTCGAGGTCGGCCGGCGTGGCGACCCGCAGCGTGACGATGGGGGGCGGCTCCGCCTTCGGCGAAGGCGCGCTCACGTGGCGGTCCAGGGACAGGTCCAGGTTTCCGTCAGCGCGCGGCCGCCCGCCTTGAGGAAGGCCCGCAGATCGGTCGATTGCCCGGTCGATTCGAGAGCCACATCCACGGCGGCGCGAAAGCCGTCGATATGCGGATTCGGCACCAGGGAGGTGGCGGTGATCCGGCCCGCCGAGGTACCGGCCACGATCTCGACCTTGGCCGGATCGGGACGGTAATAGCCGAGTTCGCCGCCGGCGAAATCGATGAGGAAGCGGCGTACGAGACCGCCCTTGATCTCGGCGGCCTTCGCGGTTCCGCTCGCCACCGGCGCTACGCTGAAGGTGTTCACCACCTGCCCGCCGGGATGCAGGGTCTCGCCGCCGACCGTCCGCACCCGGTAGGCGAGCCGCACCGGCGTCCCGGCCGGATAGGCTTGAGCCGGCCGCCAGCAGGCGACGATGTTGTCGTTCACCTCCGTATCCGTGGGCAGTTCCATCAGCATCACGGCGCCCTCGCCCCAGGCGCCCTCGGGCTCGACGAAGTAGCCGGGGCGTCGGCTATAGGAGGCCTCCAGGTCCTGATAGGCCTCGAAGTGGCGGTCACGCTGCAGCAGCCCGAAGCCTTTGGGGTCGCGGTCGGCGAAGGTCGAGATGCGGCGCGCGGCCGGGTTCTCCAGCGGGCGCCACAGCCACTCGCCGCTGCCCGCCGCGATCTGCAACCCGTCGGAATCATGGAGTTCCGGCCGGTAATCGTCGGTGTGGCTGTGGTCGTTCTCGCCGATGAAATACATCGAGGTCAGCGGCGCGAGACCGACCGTGGCGAGATCGACCCGCGGGTTCAACGTCGCCGTCACGCCGACGCTGGTCTCGTCGCCCGGCCGCACGGTAAAGCGAAATGCGCCCGTCAGCGAGGGACCGTCGAGGAGCGCGTCGATCACCAGCGCATCGGCATTGGTCTCGGGCTGGGCGATCCAGAACTCGCGAAACACCGGGAACTCCTCGGGTCCGCCGACGCCCTCGACATTGACCGCGATGCCGCGCGCCGACAAACCGTAGAGCTGGTCGCGCCCGAGGAAGCGGAAGTAGCTCGCCCCCAGGAAGCTGATCAGTTCGTCGAGCAGGTTCGGCTTGTTCAGGGGGGAATGGATGCGGATTCCCGCGAACCCGAGATCGAGCGGCAGCGCCCGGTCGAGCTTGGTCCGGCCCAGGTCGTAGAGGCTGCCCTGATAGGGGATCGGCGTCGCCACCCCGCCGCGCACGAGGTTCACCGTCACGGGGCGGTTGTAGAGGAAGCCGAGGTGGAAGAGCTGGAGCCGGAACGGGCTCCCCTCCCCCAGGAACGCCTTGTCGGGCTTGAAGCGGATATCGCGCCAGGCATCGTAGTCGAGCTTGGCGATCGGCGCCGGCAGCGCCGGAATCCGGGCGTCGTAGGGAAGTTTGGCGAGGTCGCTGGCGCGGCGCTCCACATCGGCGAAGCCGAACGGGGTTTCGGGCCGCCGGTCCGGCGGCTGCGCCTGCCCCTCCGCGGTACCCGCGACGAAGGCCGCGGTCGCCGCCAGACCCTGGACGACGGAGCGCCGGTTGAGTTCTGTCATTGGCCTGCGACCCGGTGCGTCCACGCGTGAAAACCGTGCGCTTGATGGCCCGTCCGCGGCCCCTTGGGAAGAGCCCATCGGCGCGGTCAAGAAAACCGGCGCGGCGTTTATGCAACAGCCCTGGCTGCTCACAGCAGAAGGTTGGTGAAAAACACGGCTTTCCCTTGTGGCCGGAACGCCCTGACCGTATATGCGCCTTGCCCAATTTCGCACGTGCCTGTGGCCGCGTGTCGGTTGGTGGGCATCCGGCCAACTGCCGGACAGCCGCCAGGGGTCTTAAAGGATCGATGGTCGACAGGGTGGATTCCCTCCGGCCGGCATCCAGGTGGCAACACCGGACCCCGACAACAACCGGCAGCCGGAGGCGAAACCGGCGAACCCCGCTCTCCACGGGGGACGCAGCTTAAAGCAACGACGAACGGGCTTTTTTGGTCTCGTCGGCCCTCCAAAGGCCGGCACCGAAGAGGCTTGTTTCTCTTTGCCCGGCGTGCGGTGGGGGTCCTCCCTTCCAATCCAAGGCAGCTTCCGGGTGCTCTCGCGCCCGCTGCGCTTCGCGTGTCTCCAAAGCACGCGATGCGTCGCGACGCAGCGCCCCCAGACGCCGGACGACTCGCGTCGTCCTGACATTCGACAGCGCGCCCCGTGAGGGCGGCCGCGAACCTGTGGGTTGGAACGACCATGACCGATCGTATCCGCGATTTCCTCCGCGCCCGCCGCGACATGGGCCAGGACGAAGGGCCCGTGATGGTGCTCGACCTCGAGGTCGTGCGCGACAACTACACCGCGTTCGCGCGCGCCCTGCCGGACACCCGCGTGTTCTATGCGGTCAAAGCGAACCCGGCTCCCGAGGTGCTGCGCCTGCTCGCCGAGATGGGCTCCTGCTTCGACACGGCCTCGGTGGTCGAGGTCGAGATGGCGCTCGCCGCCGGCGCCACCGCCGACCGGGTCTCGTTCGGCAACACCATCAAGAAGGAGCGCTGCATCGCCCGTGCGCTCAAGCTCGGCGTGCGCCTCTTCGCCGTCGATTGCCAAGCCGAGGTCGAGAAGATCGCCCGCGCCGCCGACGCGGTCGGGGTCGAGAGCGCCGACGTGCAGGTGTTCTGCCGCATCCTGTGCGACGGGGCCGGGGCCGAGTGGCCGCTGTCGCGCAAATTCGGCTGCGTGCCGGAGATGGCGGTTGACGTGCTGGAGCACGCCCATCGCCAGGGCCTCACCGCCTACGGCGTCTCCTTCCATGTCGGCTCGCAGCAGGGCAACACCGGGGCCTGGGACGGGGCACTGGCCTCCGCCGCCATGATCTTCGAGGAATGCGCCCAGCGCGGCATCAGCCTGTCGATGGTCAACCTCGGCGGCGGCTTCCCGACCAAGTACCTCAAGGCGGTGCCGGGCGTGGAATCCTACGGCGACGCGATCTTCCGCGCGCTGACCAAGCACTTCGGCAACCACATGCCCGAGACCATCATCGAGCCGGGCCGCGGCATGGTCGGCAATGCCGGCATGATCGAGGCCGAGGTCGTGCTGGTCTCGAAGAAGTCGGAGGCCGAGGACGAGGTGCGCTGGGTCTATCTCGACATCGGCAAGTTCGGCGGTCTGGCCGAGACCATGGACGAGTCGATCCGCTACGCGATCCGCACCGAGCACGACGAGGACCGCATGACGCCCTGCGTCCTCGCCGGCCCGACCTGCGATTCGGCCGACGTGCTCTACGAGAAGGTGCCGTATCCGCTGCCGGTGTCGCTCTCGATCGGCGACAAGGTGCTGATCGAGGGCGCAGGTGCCTACACCACCACCTATGCGGCGGTGGCGTTCAACGGCTTCCCGCCCCTTCAGCAATACGTCATCTGAACCACTCTACGGTCGTGACGCGCAGGTCGGGCACCCTCCAGCGAGGGTGCCCGGCGGTGGCCTCCCACATGCTCGCCCCGTGCGCATCCTCCGCGATGGCGCCCGGATCGTTTCGTCGCCTGCCCAACGTTCGGGAAGGGTGCGGCCTTGGTCCAGATCCGTGATGAGAAACCCGCCGACCTCGTCGCCCGGGAACGACTGCTCGACGCCTGCTTTGGCGAGGCGCGACGCCTGAAGACCTCCGAGCGCCTGCGCGAGGGGCGTCTTCCGGCCGAGGGGCTGGCCCTGGTGGCCGAGCAGGACGACCGGGTGATCGGCACCGTCCGCCTCTGGCACGTGGAGGCTGGCCTCGGCCGGTCCGCCCTGCTGCTCGGCCCGCTCGCCGTCGATCCGTCCCTTCAGGGCATCGGTCTCGGCACGATGCTGATGCACGCGTCTCTGCGCCGGGCGACGATCCTCGGTCACGGCGCCGTGCTGCTGATGGGTGACGCGCCGTACTATGCGCGCTTCGGCTTCTCGCCGGCGCTGGCGGAGGGGCTGTTCATGCCTGGTCCGTTCGAGCGCGATCGCCTGCTCGGGCTCGAATTGCGGCCGGAGACTTTATCGGGCGCGCGCGGCATCGTGCGAGCCACCGGAGCCTGGGATGATTCGGCACCCGACCGCACGGACACAGCGGACGTGGTGGCCTTGCCGATCGCCGAACCGATCATCGGCGAGCGGCCATTCGCCGTGGCCGGTGCGGCCTCGCGACGACGAGTGGCCTGACGGTCGGCCCGACGCCGCACCTCAGATCGCGGAGTGATGCTCGGCCTTGGCGGCGAGTTCGCAGCGACGCTGAAAGGCGGCGTCGTGGCGACGGCCCATCATGCGCAGGATGGAGGCGGCCAGCGTAATGATGCCGGGATCGCGATCGATCGGCTCGTCGACGGGGGCGGCAAGGCGTGCGGTGATCAGGGAAAGCATGGCGGCGGTCCGTGGCGTCGAGGGACGGACGCTTCCTCGCTGTCGACCCCTCTGAAGACGGGGATCGGCGTTGTTCTGTTGCAGTGCAATATCGGAGTGTCGGAGGCGGTCTGCAATCCGTTGCGGTGGGACGGCGACCCGCGTCCGACACATGGGACGATTCAAGGTTCCGTAACCCCTGCGTCGAGCCCGGCCCGTCGCGCAGGTGGACGCCGATCCGGTCGGGGAGTTGACCCTGCGGGCCGCAAACGTCACTGAGCCCGTCGCTTGTTCGTCATTTGCGGCGCCTAAGCACGGCGCTCGCCGAGCGATGACGACGAATTGAGTATGAGAAGGATCGAGTGCTGATGACCGAAGCCGCAACCTCCTGGCCCGTCCACGGCCGCATCACCGGCCCCATCGTGATGATCGGCTTCGGCTCCATCGGGCGCGGCACCCTTCCGCTGATCGAGCGCCACTTCGAGTACGACAAGGCCCGCTTCACCGTCGTCGAGCCGTCCGATGCGCACAAGGCGCTGGCCGACAAGCATGGCCTGCGCTTTGAGCAGGTGGCGCTCACCAAGGAGAACTACCGCGAAATCCTGACGCCCCTCCTCACCGAGGGCGGCGGCCAGGGCTTCTGCGTCAACCTCTCGGTCGACACCTCCTCGCGCGCCATCATGGAACTGTGCCGCGAACTCGGCGCCTTCTACATCGACACCGTGGCCGAGCCCTGGCCGGGCTTCTACTTCGACAAGAACAAGAGCCAGGGCGACCGCACCAACTACGCCCTGCGCCAGGACATCCTCGACGCCCGCGCGGCGAGCCCGGGCGGCATCACCGCCGTCTCGTGCTGCGGCGCCAATCCCGGCATGGTCTCGTGGTTCGTCAAGCAGGCGCTCCTCAACGTCGCCGGCGATCTCGGGCTGAAGACCCCCGAGCCGAAGGACCGCGCCGGCTGGGCCGCGCTCATGCGCGAGGTCGGCGTCAAGGGCGTGCACATCGCCGAGCGCGACACCCAGCGCGCCAAGTCGGCCAAGCCTATGGGCGTGTTCGTCAACACCTGGTCGGTGGAAGGCTTCGTCTCCGAAGGGAACCAGCCGGCCGAACTCGGCTGGGGCACCCACGAGACCTGGAAGCCCGACAACGCCCGCGAGCAGGAGAAGGGGTCGCGCTGCGCGATCTACCTGCTGCAGCCCGGCGCCGACACCCGCGTGCGCTCCTGGACCCCGACCGCCCAGTCGCAGTTCGGGTTCCTGGTGACGCACAACGAGGCCGTCTCGATCTCCGACTACTACACCGTGCTGGAGGGTGAGCGCGCCGCCTACCGCCCGACCTGCCACTACGCCTACCACCCGGCCAACGACGCCGTCCTGTCGCTGCACGAGATGTTCGGCAATGGCGGCAAGGTTCAGGAGAAGCACCACATCCTCGACGAGACCGAAATCGTGGACGGCATCGACGAGCTCGGCGTTCTCCTCTACGGCCACGCCAAGAACGCCTACTGGTACGGTTCGCAGCTCTCCATCGAAGAGACCCGCCGCATCGCCCCCTACCAGAATGCCACCGGCCTGCAGGTGACCTCGGCCGTGCTCGCCGGCATGGTCTGGGCCCTGGAGAACCCGGAGGCCGGCATCGTCGAGGCCGACGAGATGGACTTCCGCCGCTGCCTCGAGGTGCAGACCCCGTATCTCGGCCCCGTCGTCGGCGTCTATACCGACTGGACCCCGCTGACCGGTCGCCCGGGCCTGTTCCCCGAGGACATCGACACCAGCGATCCGTGGCAGTTCCGGAACGTGCTCGTTCACGGCTGATCGGCCTGCGACTCGCCTGATCGGTTCCCGGCGCACCGTTGGTGCCGGGGACTGAACCCGACACGACGCACCCCGACCCCGTTGTGCGCTGGACTGACAGACGTCTACGATGGCATCGCGCTCTGACGCGCAGATCCGTCTTCGTCTCCAGCCAGGACTGCATTGCCCGGTGCCTCACTTCGAAGATTTCTATGCCGCCAAGCTGCGTGGCTCGCTCGGCGTCACCGACGCCGAATCGGTGCTCGACCTGCGCGGGGTGAACCGACCGACGGCGGAAGCGTCGCTTGCCGACATGCTGGAGCGCAGCCGGTTCGGGAAGGGCAAGACGGTGGCGCTCCGTCTCGATCCTCCGCCGGAGGGCGGCGGCGAAACCCTGTTCCAACCGATCGGACGGCTTCTGCTCGACGCCAAGCGCAAGGGTCTGGTCGATCGCCTGCAGACCCTGCCGGCTGGCGACGGCCTCGGCTTCTACGTGGCACTATCTGGCAAGGCTGCGCGTTCCTCCGACTGAACCAGTCGTGGAATACCAGGAAGCGCCGTGTTTTCACTTGGACTCAACACAATCGAGCGTCTGGCTCGGTTCGGATACGGCGCGCGCGGCGTCGTTTACTGTCTGGTCGGCGGCCTCGCCCTGTTGGCGGCGATCGGCCGGGGGGGACGCGCGGGCGACAGCGAGAGCGCCATCCGCTGGGTCCTGGCCGGGCCGTTCGGTGCCGTGCTGGTCGGCCTGATCGCCGTCGGGCTCCTGGGATTCGCGATCTGGCGCCTAGTCGAGGGCGTCACCGACGCTGACCGCCGCGGCACGTCGCTCAAGGGCAGCATCGTGCGCCTCGCCCATCTCCTCAGTGCGGTGATCTACACCGGTCTCGCGATCACCGCCGCGAGTCTCGCCCTCGGTCTGAGCCGAGGCGGCGGCGACAAGGCGCAGGACTGGACCGCTTGGCTCCTCGCCAAGCCGTTCGGGCTGTGGCTCGTCGGCCTGATCGGCCTCGGCGTGATGGGCGGCGGGGTCGCCTTCCTGGTGAAGGCCTTCAAGGGCGACGTGACCGACCGCCTGAAGCTCGACGCCGACCATTGCCGCTGGGCCAAGCCGATCGGGCAGTTCGGCTATGCCGCGCGCGGCATCGCGTTCCTGATCATCGGCGGGTTCTTCATCGCGGCGGCCTGGTACCAGGCCTCGTCCGAAGTGAAGGGGCTTGCCGGTGCCTTCGCGGCCCTGCGCGCCCAGCCCTACGGCTGGGTCCTGCTCGCCATCGTGGCGGCCGGACATTTCGCCTTCGGAGCTTTCGGCCTGATCCAGGCGCGGTTCCGCCACATCGATGCGCCCGATATCGACCAAACGGACGACGCCGTCGCGGCCGCCCTCAAGGCGGTCCGCTGAGTCGCGCCCACGGAACCAACGCGCGCATCGGTCGATTGAGGCGCAGTTCGTGCGTCCAGGTATTGAGGCTGATGGTGCCGCCCCGATGCGCGCAAGAGGGGGAAGCCCAGTTGTCCATTCGTTCGACCATTCTCGCCGGCAGCCTCATGGCGCTCGGCCTCGGCCTGACCGCCGCGCCCGCCTCCGCGCAGGGGATCTCCATCGGCCCCGGCGGCGTCCAGGTCGATCCCGGCTACCGTCGCGGCTACGATGATCGCGGTCCGCCGCGCAGCGAGCTGTCCCGGGGCGAGGCGGCGCGGATCGCCCGGCGCGAAGGCCTCGTCGATGTCGACGGCGTCGACCGGCGCGGTCCCCGGATGATCGTCCGCGGCTCCGACCGTCGCGGCGACGACCTGACCGTGGTCATCGACAGTCGCTCCGGCGACGTGCTCGACGTCCGCCGCTGATCGACAGCCTATTTCGCGACAGAGCCCGGCGCGGTGCCGGGCTTTTTTTATGTCTGGTTTCCGTTCGGTCCGTGGCCGGCCAGGCTCTCCCGGGCGAGCCGCACCAGCCCGTCCCGGGCGGCGGTAGCCGGGGTCCAGCCGAGGTCCAACAGCCCATCGGGCCGCGCCACCAGATCGCCGGCCAGCCGAGCGTAGAGGGCCTCCCGACCGGTGAGGCGGCAGGCGAGGCCGAGCAGGCTCCTCGGCACCGGCACCAGACCCGGCCCACGCCCGAGACCGGCCCGCAACGCCGTGATCATGTCCGGCAGGGTCAGGGCATCGGGTTCGGCGACGATCAGGGGCCGGCGCAGCGGGCCGGGCGCTTCGAGAACCGCCGCTACCGCGGCGCCCAGGCTCTCGACCGAGACCAGCGAGCGCCGACCGTCGAGGCGCCCGAACGGCAGAGGCGCCGCCGAGCGGGCCAGTTGCATCAGGCGGGCGACATTGCCTTTCGCGCCGGCTCCGTAGACCAGGACGGGTCGCAGGGCGACCCAGTCGAGATCGGTCCCCGCCAGGGCTGCCTCGGCATCGCGCTTCGAGCGTCCGTACGGCTCGGTCGGCGCCGGCAGGTCTGTGTCCGTCACGATGCCGGACGCCGCGAAGCCGACCTGGGCTCGGATCGACGAGAGGAAGACGAAGCGGTTCACGCGGGCGCGGGCGGCGGCTTCGGCGAGGCGCAGCGTGGCTTCGGTGTTCGAGGCGCGGAAGTCGTCCTCCGGCGTTCCCGACATCGCATGGGCAAGCCCGGCCGAATGCACGATCGCGTCGACGCCGGCGAGCGCTGCCGCCATGTTCATCGGCCGCGTCAGGTCCCCGACCACGGCGCTGGTGGCGCCCTCCGGCATCGCGACCGGCCGGCGCAGCAGGACCCGCACGCGATAGCCCCGCTGCGACAGGCTGTGGAGCAGGTGGCGCCCGATGAATCCGGTGGCGCCCGTCAATGCGATCAGCCGTGCGACCACGATCGGGTTCTCCCTAGGGCAGTCTCGCGGTGACCTCGATCTCGACCTTCATCTCGGGGCGCAGCAGGCCCGCCACGATGGCGATGGTGGCGGCCGGCCGGACATCGGCCAACACCCGCCCACAGATTCCGAGCACCGCCTCGGCATCCGCGCGATCGGTGACGTAATAGGTCGCCCGCACGATCCCTGCCAGCGACGACCCCGCGTCCACCAGCGTGGCGTCAATCGTGCGCCAGCAGGCCTCGGCCTGATCCTCCGCCGAGTCCGGCATCGTCATCGTGGCGTAATCGTAGCCGGTGGTTCCGGCCACGAACACGTCGCCATCCTGCACCACGGCACGGGAATAGCCGTAGGCGGTCTCGAAGGGCGACCCCGAGCTGATCAGGCGGCGCGCACTCATCCGCGTCGCAGCGCCTCCAGCACCTTGGCACCGGGACGGCCGGTCGCCGGCATGCCGAGGCTGCGCTCGACCTCCTTGATCGCGTCGCGGGTCTTCGACCCGACCTTGCCGTCCGGCTCGCCGACGTCGAAGCCGCGCTTGGTCAGACGGGCCTGGAGATCGCGGCGTTCGGCCCGGGACAGGGGCGGATCGTCGGTCGGCCACTCCGCCTGGATGCCCGCGCGGCCGCGCAGGCGATCGGACAGCACCGCGATGGCCAAACCATAGGATTCGGCGGCGTTGTAGGAGTAGAGCGCGTCGAAGTTCTTCGTCACCAGGAAGGCCGGCCCGTCGCTGCCCGCCGGCAGCAGGATACCCGCCGGCCCGTCGCCCGAGAGCGGGCGGCCGTCGATGCGAGTGACGCCGAGGGAGGCCCAGTGCGCCACCGGCTTCTTGTTCTTGCGCCCGGCGGCGCCGGCGTTGAAGCCGCGCGGGACCTTGACCTCATAGCCCCAGGGCTGGCCGTTGTTCCACTTGGCGACGCGCAGGAAGTTGGCCGTGGAGGCGACGGCGTCCGGCACCGAATCGACCAGATCGCGACGTCCGTCACCATCGCCGTCGACGGCGAGACGCTGGTAGGTGGTGGGCATGAACTGGGTCTGGCCGAAGGCGCCGGCCCAGGAGCCGTTGAGGCGCGAGGGGTCGATGTCGCCGCGCTCGATGATCTTCAGGGTGGCCATCAGCTCGCCCTTGAAGAAGTCCTTCCGGCGGTGATTGGCGCAGATCAGGGTGGCGAAGGACTGGACCAGCGGCATCTTGCCGAGGTTCTTGCCGAAATTCGACTCGACGCCCCAGACCGCCGCGATGGTGTGGCGGTCGACGCCGTAGCGCGCCTCCGCGTTGGCGAGCGCCTGTGCGTGCTGACGCATCGCCGCCTTGCCGTCGTCGACACGCTCCTCGTCGACCAGGGCGGCCATGTAATCCCAGATCGGAGTCTTGAACTCGGGCTGAGCCTGGGAGAGTTCCAGCACCTTCTCGTCATGCGCGATGCCGGCGGTGGCCGCCCGGAAGGTCTGGGCCGAGATGCCCTGCGCCGCGGCCTGCGCCTGGAGGTTGGCGAGGCAGCCCTGAAAATCGGCCCGCGCCGGAGCGGAGATCGACAGGAGGGCCGCAGCCATCCCGAGGGAGAGGGTCGCCGTCTTGCCCGGTCGGCCGAATGCCATCGTGTTCTCCGCCACTACGTACCCATCGATCGTGAGCGGCGATTCAGGCGATACCAGGGTTAACGAACGGTTGAGGGCGAGACCGATTCGTTGGGGTGATGGCTTGGTGCTCTCGGGGTGTTGGGTATCGCTTGGCCAACTCAGCCTGTTGGATCTGCGCACAGCGTACAGCAGCCCCCAACACAACCTCAGGCAGAATGCCGATATGATGGCGGAAACCACTCGGAGCACTGCGTCATCCCGGGGCCGCGCAGCGGAGCCCGGGATCCAGAAACTCAGGTGGTACCAGGCCTTACACTGTCGGCGGCTATGGATTCCGGGCTCGCCTGCGGCGCCCCGGAATGACGGAGCGCCACGGACTTTCGATCGCCCGGTCTTGCCGGGAGGCGTCTTGCCGCAGCTCCTCAGGCGAACCCGCGCGCCGCCAGTTTCTCCTCGTAGGCGTCGATCTTGGGCGCTCGCTTCAGCGTGAGGCCGATCTCGTCGAGGCCGTTGAGCAGGCTTTCCTTGCGACCGGAATCGATGTCGAAATGCAGGGTGCCGCCGTCCGGACCCTTGATGGTCTGGGCTTCGAGATCGACTGAGAGCGTGGCGTTGGAGCCGCGCTCGGCATCCTCGAACAGCTTCTCCAGGTCTTCCGGCGAGACCGTGATCGCCAGGATGCCGTTCTTGGCGCAGTTGTTGAAGAAGATGTCGGCGAAACTCGTCGAGATCACGCAGCGGATGCCGAAATCGGTCAGGGCCCAGGGCGCGTGCTCGCGCGACGAGCCGCAACCGAAATTGTCACCGACGACGAGGATCCGGGCGTTGCGATAGGCCGGCTTGTTGAGGACGAAATCCGGGTTCTCGGAGCCGTCGTCCCGGTATCGCATCTCGGAAAACAGGCCCTTGCCGAGGCCGGTGCGCTTGATCGTCTTGAGATATTGCTTGGGGATGATCCGGTCGGTGTCGACGTTGATGATCCGCATGGGCGCCGCGACGCCCTCCAGGGTGGTGAACTTGTCCATGATGCCGGTCGCCGTGGTCTCGCGATGGGCGGCGGCCTCATCCCCGGACGAGGCAGGTGCCGCATGTGGGCCGACCTCTATCAGGCGGGCGACGACGCCGAAAGACGGGGCTTCGCGTCTCGCGATCGTCGCCCATCGGGCCTATGCTGTGCGCAACACCAGGGGAACAGCCATGAGCGAAACCACGAACCAGTTCAAGAAGGCGCCGAAACGCAAGAAGGAGAAGGCCCGCACGGTGTCGGTCTCCCCCGAGATGCGCCAAGCCTACGCCGACCTGATCAAGCAGAAGGAAGAGCGCGAAGAATACGCCAAGCACCTGCCCTCCGAAAAGGGCAGGTGATCGTCTGGTGTCGGGTATCGGGTATCGGGTATCGGACCTTAGCGCTTTCCGGCCTCGACCACGTCCTCGACCGTGCGCAGACCGGCGCGGGGGGCGTTGACGAGGCAGGCCATGTTGCCCGGGGCGTGCTGGTTCTTCCACATCTTGGTGTGAGCCTGGGGAATCTTGTCCCAGGGGAAGACTTCGCTCATGCACGGGTCGATGCGCTGGTCGAGGACGAACTGGTTCGCCGCCGAGGCCTGCTTGAGATGGGCGAAGTGCGAGCCCTGGATACGCTTCTGGCGCATCCAGACGTAGCGGGCGTCGAAGGTGATGTTGAAGCCGGTGGTGCCGGCGCAGAACACGATCATGCCGCCGCGCTTGGCCACCAGGGTGGAGACCGGGAAGGTCGATTCGCCCGGATGCTCGAACACGATGTCGACGTCGTTGCCCTTGCCGGTGATCTCCCAGATCGCCTTGCCGAACTTGCGGGCCTCCTTGAGCCAAGTGTTGTATTCAGGGCTGTTCACCTTCGGCAACTGGCCCCAGCAATCGAACTCCTTGCGGTTGATCACGCCCTTGGCCCCGAGGCTCATGACGTAGTCGCGCTTGGTGTCGTCGGAGATCACCGCGATGGCGTTGGCGCCGGAGGCCGCGCAGAGCTGGACCGCGAACACGCCGAGGCCGCCGGACGCGCCCCAGACCAGGACGTTCTGGCCCGGGCGCACGGTGTGGGGGGCGTGGCCGAACAGCATGCGGTAGGCGGTGGCGAGGGTCAGCGTGTAGCAGGCCGCCTCCTCCCAGGTCAGATGCTTCGGGCGGGCCATGAGCTGACGCGACTGCACCCGGCAATACTGCGCGAACGAGCCATCCCCGGTCTCGTAGCCCCAGATGCGCTGCGAGGGCGAGAACATCGGATCGCCGCCGTTGCACTCCTCGTCGTCGCCGTCATCCTGATTGCAGTGGATGATGACCTCGTCGCCGACCTTCCAGCGCTTCACCTTCGCGCCAACCTTCCAGACGATGCCCGACGCGTCCGAACCGGCGATGTGGTACTCGCCCTTGTGCACGTCGAAGGGCGAGATCGGCTCGCCGAGGCCGGCCCAGACGCCGTTGTAGTTGATGCCGGCGGCCATGACGTAGACGAGCACTTCGTCGTCGCCGATCTCCCAGACCGGGAGGACTTCGAGCAGATGCGACTGCTCCGGCGGTCCATGGCGCTCGCGCCGGATCGCCCAGGCATACATCTTCGCCGGCACGTGACCGAGGGGCGGGACCTCGCCCATCTCGTACAGGTCCTTGATTTCAGTCGTGCTCGACGCAACGCTCGCGGCCATCTTGGCTCTCCCCGTGACTTCTTGTGCTGCCCGCTATATCGGCGAACCCGAAGCCGTCCAAGAGCCCCAACGGCCAAGAATCTTTTCGTTGGCGCGCAAGAAACCTTGCGATCCACAAGCAGAAGGCGCCGGCCGGACCGACGCCTTCCTGTATTCAATATTATGCTTTTGCCACGGACCTTTAAGGCTCGCTGCCCACAGGTTTCTTCGGCGATCTCCTGACCGACGGCGATGCCGGCCCTCGGCGACGCCGCGACCGAAGTCGGGATGCACCTTGTACCAATGTCCAATCAGCCGCTCCCGGATGGCGCGCGAGCTGTCGCCCATCGCGCTGACGATGGTTTCGACGAGACGCTGACGGCCGCCGGCGTCGGGCCTGGAATCGCGGCCGCCATCGCCCTGCGCGATCGCGTTCGACAGGTCCGCGGCGATCGCCGTCAATCTGCCGTCCCAACCGCAATCAGCTCCGCGCCCGGATCGGGCAGCCGACCACTGTGCCGTGAATGGCAGGCCGAGAGCGCGCGATCGTTGCAGGCGCGCAACCGTGAGCATCCGGGCCGTTCGTCCTGATGACGCCGCGCACGCGCTTCGCTAGGGTGCGCAGCAAGTGATCGAGAACAATCAAATTCAATTTTAGATCACATCAAATTCAGTCTCAGGGAGTCTTCGGGGATGAGCGGACAGGCAGGCGTTGCGGAGATCAAGCGCGACAAGCCATGGATCATCCGCACCTATGCGGGCCATTCCAACGCGAAGGAATCGAACGCGCTCTACAAGGGCAACCTCGCCAAGGGGCAGACCGGTCTTTCGGTTGCTTTCGATCTGCCGACCCAGACCGGTTATGATCCCGACCACGAGCTGGCGCGCGGCGAGGTCGGCAAGGTCGGCGTGTCGATCGCTCATCTCGGCGACATGCGGACCCTGTTCGACCAGATTCCGCTGCAGCAGATGAACACCTCGATGACGATCAACGCCACGGCACCGTGGCTGCTGTCGCTCTACCTCGCGGTGGCCGAGGAGCAGGGCGCGCCGTTCGCCGGGCTCCAGGGCACCACGCAGAACGACATCATCAAGGAATACCTGTCGCGCGGCACCTACGTGTTTCCGCCCGCGCCCTCCCTTCGCCTGACCAAGGACGTGATCCTGTTCACGACCAAGGAAGTGCCGAAGTGGAACCCGATGAACGTCTGCTCCTACCATCTGCAGGAGGCCGGGGCGACGCCGGTGCAGGAACTGTCCTACGCGCTCGCCATCGCCATCGCGGTGCTGGACACGGTGCGCGACGACCCGGATTTCGACGAAGCCAGCTTCGCCGACGTGTTCAGCCGCATCTCGTTCTTCGTCAATGCCGGCATGCGGTTCGTCACCGAGATCTGCAAGATGCGGGCGTTCTCGGAACTCTGGGATGAGATCGCCCAGGAGCGCTACGGCATCACCGACCCGAAGAAGCGGATTTTTCGCTACGGCGTCCAGGTCAATTCCCTCGGCCTCACCGAGCAGCAGCCGGAAAACAACGTCCACCGCATCCTGATCGAAATGCTGGCCGTCACCCTGTCGAAGCGGGCGCGCGCCCGCGCCGTGCAGCTTCCGGCCTGGAACGAGGCGCTGGGCCTGCCGCGCCCCTGGGACCAGCAATGGTCGATGCGGATGCAGCAGATTCTGGCCTTCGAGACCGACCTGCTCGAATACGACGACATCTTCGACGGTTCGAAGGTCATCGATGCCAAGGTCGAGGCCCTGAAGGCCGAGACCCGCAAGGCGTTGGAGGAGATCGGCGGCATCGGCGGCGCCGTGGCGGCCGTCGAGACCGGCGCCCTCAAGCGGGCGCTGGTGGAGTCAAACGCCAAGCGGATCTCCGCCATCGAGGCCGGCGATCAGGTCGTGGTCGGCGTCAACAAGTTCCAGGCCGGCGAGCCCTCGCCCCTCACCGCCGGCGAGGGGGCGATCTTCACCGTCTCCGAGACGGTCGAGATGGAGGCCGAACAGCGCATCCGCGAGTGGCGCTCCAAGCGCGACGGCCGGGCCGTCGACAAGGCACTGGACGACCTCGAAGCGGCCGCCCGTTCCGGCGCCAACATCATGCCGGTGTCGATCGCGGCGGCGAAGGCCGGCGTCACCACCGGTGAGTGGGGCGAGCGCCTGCGCCAGGTCTTCGGCGAGTATCGCGCCCCGACCGGCGTCTCCCTCGAGACCATCTCATCGGGCGCCGCCGCCGATGCCAAACTGCTCATCGCGGATCTCGGCGAGCGCCTGGGCGAGACCCCCAGGCTCGTGGTCGGCAAGCCGGGCCTCGACGGCCATTCGAACGGCGCCGAGCAGATCGCGCTGCGCGCCCGCGACGTCGGCTTCGACGTGACCTATGACGGCATCCGCCAGACCCCGGCCGAGATCGTCGCCAAGGCGAAGTCCACGGGCGCCCACGTGGTCGGGCTGTCGATCCTCTCGGGCAGCCACGTGCCCCTGGTGCGCGACGTCCGGGCCAAGATGCGCGAGGCCGGGCTCGATCACATCCCGCTGGTGGTCGGCGGCATCATCTCGCCCGACGATGAACTGGTGCTCAAGAACATGGGCGTGACGGCGGTCTACACCCCGAAGGACTACATCCTCGACACCATCATGGTGGGCATCGCCAAGGTGGTGGAACGCGCCCTCGACAAGCGCGCCGCCGAGCAGGCCGACGCCAAGGCCGGCGTCGCGGGAGCGACCCCGCGCGGCGACACCGCCGAGAAGGTGTTCTGAGCCAAGCGCGCCCGGAGGGTTTTTGGCCCCTCCGGGCACCCGATCGGCCCTGACGGTCTGGGCCGTTGGTCGAAGCGCCAGCCCGTAATCTCGAGGTCTCGGGGCCGCTCAGCCCCGCCCGACATAGCGGTCGCGTCCCGCACCCAGGCTGCACAGGAACGCCGCGATCGCGATGGCGCAGAACAGGGCCGTCGAGGCGGCCCAGGTGCCGGTCAGGTCGTGGGCCAGACCGAAGCTCAGGGGGCCGAGCGAGGCCAGGGTGTAGCCGACGCTCTGCGACATCGCCGCGAGACTGCCGGCGGCGGCCGGATCGCGGGCACGCAGGACGATGATGGTGAGGCCGAGGCCGAACAGCCCACCGAGGCCCGCCCCGAGCAGCATGCCCACCGGAAGGGCCCAGGACAGCGGCCCGTAGACCAGCGCCACCAGCGAGACGATGCACAGGCCGAGAAGCCCGGCGGCGAAGCCGCGCTGGTCGCGCACCCGTGCCGCGAAGGATGGCACCAGCAGCGCCGCCGGGGCCTGCCCGATGCTCATCAGTGAGGACACGAACCCGGCCTCGACCGCGCTGAGCCCGCGGTCGTGCAACACCAGGGGCAACCAGCCGAACATGATGTAGGCCAGCGACGATTGCAGGCCCATGAACCCGGTCACCTGCCAGGCGATCCGGTCGCGCCACAGGGAGATCCGGCGCGCGTGTCCGGCCTGCGCATCGGCGCCCGTCGCGAATGGCGCCCAGGCGACGGTCGCCACGATGGCCGGGAGCGCCCACACCCCGAGGGCCACGGGCCAGCTTCCGAGCTGGTCGGCCAGAGGCACCGCGAGGCCCGCCCCCGCCGCCGCACCGAGGCAGAGCACCATGGTGTAGAGGCCGGTGACGAATCCGGTCAGTCCCGGGAAGTCGCGCTTGACCAGCCCCGGCAGGAGCACACCCGAGAGGCCGATCCCGAAGGCGGCGAGGCAGGCGCCGACGAAGAGCGGCCCGAGACCGCCGAGGCCGCGCAGGCCCGAACCCAGCGCGACGATCGCCACCGCCAGCAGCACGCCGCGATCGGCCCCGAAGCGTCGCATCACCGGAGGGCCGAGGGTGCAGGCGAGACCGATGCACAGCACCGGAAGCGTGGTGAGCAGGGCCGCCCCGGCGGCACTCAGGACGGTCTCGGCGCGGATGCGCTCCAGCAGCGGGCCGACGGTGGTCAGGGCGGGGCGCATGTTGAAGGCGACCAGCAGGATGCCGAGACCGAGAAGGATCGGCCGGGCTCGCGTCGGCGATGTCGTCTTCACGCGCTGCGCCGCCGTACCGCCAGGGTGGTGAGGAAACCCCCGATCCAGACCAGCCCGAACGGCAGGTCGCCGAGGCTGGCATAGAGCGTCCGCCCGGAGAGCCGGGTCGGCAGGTTGGCATCGAGCACGCCCTCGACGCCGAGCGGCAGGCTGGCGGTGATGCGGCCATGGGCGTCGATCACGGCCGAAATGCCGGTGTTGGCGTCGCGCACCAGGGGCAGCCCTTCCTCCACGGCACGCAGACGCGCCTGGGCGAGGTGCTGGCGTGGCCCCGGCGTGTCGCCGAACCAGGCGTCGTTGGTCAGATTGAGGATCAGGCCGGGAACCGGCGGCGGCCAGTTCGGCGTGGCGCCCGGCACGATCGCGCCCGGAAAGATCGCCTCGTAGCAGATCGTCGCCGCCACCGGGGGCAGGCCCGGGATGGTCATGATCCGCTGGGTCGCCCGGTCGCCCGCGGTGAAGCCGCCCGGGATCGAGACGAACTGCCGGATGTGCAGGGCGCGCAGGGTCGCGTCGAGGGGTCCGGGCAGGTACTCGCCGAAGGGCACCAGGTGGACCTTGTCGTAGATGTCGCCGAGCTTCGGCCCGGCCGACATCGTCAGGATGCTGTTGAAGAAGCGCGGACGCGCGTCGCCCACCGGCACTTCGGCCCGCGCCGCCCCGGTGATGAGCTGCTTGCCCGGCGGGAAAGCGGCGGCGATCCGGGCCAGGGCCTCGGGATCGCGCTGGATCAGGAACGGAAAGGCTGATTCCGGCCAGATCACGTGCGTGACGTCGGCGATGCCGGTACGGTCGGGCGCGGCGGCGCGGTCGCTGAGTTCGAGGTAGCGGTCGAGGATGTCCTGACGGTTCTCGGGCCGGAACTTGGCGTCCTGGTTGAGATTCGGCTGGACCAGGCGCAGGCGCACACCCGCCACGATCGGATCGGCGGCGGCCGGAACCCGCGCGGCGCCGAATCCCGCGAGGGCCGCCAGGGCGAGGCCGGCGAGGACCAGCGGCCCGAAGCGTCCGCGCGCGCTGTCCGCCACCGCCAAGGTCGCGGGGGCGGCCGCGATGAGGATCGCCAGAAGGGTCAGGCCATAGAGGCCGACCAGGGACGCGCCCTGCATCAGCCACAGGTTCTGCCCCAGCGCCATGCCGAGCGTATTCCAGGGAAACCCGGTGAAGAGGTGCCCGCGCAGCCACTCGCTGGCGGACAGGCCGAGCGCGAGGGCGACGATGCGCAGTGCCCCGCGCGACCACAGCAGCCGGGCGAGCCCGAAGCCGAGGGCGTAGAACAGGGCCAGTACCGCCGGCAGGCCGACGACACCCAGGGGCAGCGCCCACAGGAACTCCTCGGCCTCCACCAGGAAAGCCGATCCGAGCCACCACAGACCCGCGGTGAGATAGCCGAACCCCCAGGCCCAGCCGATCACCGCGCTGGCGAGGACCGCCCCGCGCGTGGCCCGGCGTCCGGTGGCGGCGCCATCGATCAGCCAGACCGCGACGCACAGGGATACGACGAGGGCGGGAAACAGCCCGAAGGGCGGCATCGCCAGGGCGCCGGCGGCGCCGGCCGCCATGGCGACGGCGATGCGGCGCCAGCCTGCGGTCAGCATCACCCACTGCGCCAGGGCGGCAAGCGGCCTCGTCGCCGCTCCGTAACCGGCGCGTCCCACGACGCTCGACGTCATGCGAAACCCGTCACGGGGCCGGCGATCCGGGCGGCGTGGGCGCCGGCAGGGCCAGCGGAACCACGGCGGTGATGCGGGCATCCCCCCGCTGCAGGCGCAGGCGCTTCACCCGGCGCGGATCGGCGTCGAGCACCTCGAATTCGAGGTTCCCGGGACCGCTGATCAGCTCTCCGCGCGAGGGCACGCGCCCCGCCAGGGTCACGATCAGGCCGCCGATGGTGTCGATCTCCTCGGCCATCTCGCCGACCGCCGCCACGAGGTCGACGCCGCTCGCGGCGGAGACCTCGGCGAGGCCCGCCCGGGCATCGGCGACGAACACGTCGCTCTCCCCATCGACGCGCTGGATCAGGTGTCCCTCGGCGACATCGTGCTCGTCCTCGATGTCGCCCACCACCATCTCGACCAGATCCTCGATCGAGATCAGGCCGTCGGTGCCGCCATACTCGTCGATCACGAGGGCCATGTGGGTGCGCGTCGCCTGCATCCGGACCAGCAGATCGATGGCCGGCATCGAGGGCGGCACGAACAGCACCGGGCGCTGGATACGAGTCGCCGCCAGCGTCGCCGAGAGATCGACCTGGGCGAGGTTGAGGCTGCGCAGAGCGCGGGCGCCCCGGCGGGCCCGCGGCGGCAGGATCGGGGCGGCCTCGCCCTCCGGCTGCGTCGGCGCCGCACGGCGGCTGCCGGCCTCGGCCCGGGCAGCGATGTGGTCGACGAAGTCGCGGATGTGGACCATGCCGCGCGGGTCGTCGAGGGTTTCCCCGTAGACCGGAAGCCGGGAATGCCCGGCCGTGCGGAACAGCTTCAGCAGGTCGCCGAGGCTGGTGTCCATCGAGACCGCGACGATGTCGGCCCGGGGAATCATGACGTCGTCGACCCGCACCTTGTGCAGGCCGAGCACGTTCTTCAGCATGGCGCGTTCGAGGGGCGAGAACGCGTTCTCGCCAGTGTCGGGCTCGGCCAGCGCGCCCTCGATGTCGTCGCGCAGCGAATCGCGCGGGCGAAGATGGAACACGTGGAGGAGGCGGTCGTACCAGGGCTCGCGGGCCTGGTTCTCACCATCGCCGGAACTGGGCGCGGCCTGGGCCGCGCCGCGACTTCGATCGTTCGTCATGTCTCTCTGATCTGGGATGTCGGGCGGGATCGCCGCTCACTCCGTGCAGGTCTCTGCAGCATAGGGGTCGGGCACGCCAAGGGTCCGAAGCGCCGCCACTTCGAGGGCTTCCATCGCCTCGGCATCCGCCTCGCCGGTCTCGTGGTCCTGACCGAGGAGGTGAAGGGTGCCATGGACGAGGAGATGGGCCAGATGGTCGCTGAGCGGTTTCGACTGCTCGGCACTCTCGCGCAGCATCGTGTCATACGCAAGAACGACGTCGCCGAGCGGACGCGGCACGCCCGGATGAGTGGGCTGGGGCGCAGCCGGGAAAGACAGCACGTTGGTCGGCTTGTCCTTGCCGCGCCAAGTCCGGTTCAGGTCCTGCACCGCCGCATCGTTGGTGAGCAGCACGCTGATCTCGACCTCGCCCTCCGGCGCCTCGGGGGCGGCGGCGAGCCCGGCTTCCACGGCCCGGATCACGAACGCTTCGAGATCCGGCGCCACGCTCGTCCAGCGCGCGTCCTCGATCGCGACGTCGATCTCGGCCGAAACGGCAGCGCTCACGACAGGGGCCTCCGGCGGGACAGGGGCGCCCGGTCGGCATCGCCCTCCCCGTGCGACGCCGCCTCGTAGGCGGTGACGATGCGGCGGACGAGATCGTGGCGCACCACGTCGACGTCGCGGAAGGTGATGCGGCCGATGCCCTCGACGCCGTCGAGCACGCGCACGGCCTCGACGAGGCCGGATTTCTGGCCCGGCGGCAAATCGATCTGGCTCGGATCGCCGGTGATGATCATGCGGGAATTCTCACCGAGCCGGGTCAGAAACATCTTCATCTGCATCGAGGTGGTGTTCTGCGCCTCGTCGAGGAGCACCACGGCGTTGGTCAGGGTGCGCCCGCGCATGAAAGCCAGCGGCGCGATCTCGATGATGCCGGTCTGCAGACCGCGATCGACGTGGCGCGCCTCCATGAAATCGTAGAGCGCGTCGTAGATCGGCCGCAGGTAGGGATCGACCTTGTCGCGCATGTCGCCCGGCAGGAAGCCCAGCCGCTCGCCGGCCTCGACGGCGGGGCGCGACAGGATCAGGCGCTCGACATGGCCCTGCTCCAGCAGGGAGACCGCATGGCCCACGGCGAGCCAGGTTTTGCCCGTCCCGGCCGGTCCCTCGGCGAAGACGAGTTCGTGGCTGCGTAGGGCCTTGATGTAGGCGTCCTGCGCGGGGTTGCGGGCGCGCACGGCGCCGCGCTTGCGCGTGGCGATCTGGTCGAACACAGCCCGGTCGGGCTCGGCGCTGACCTCGGCGGCGGGAAAGAGGTTGCCCTGCTGCGTCGTTTCCTGGATCGCCCCGTCGACGTCGCCGAGGGTCAGCGGCAGCCCGTTAGTCTTGACCCGGGCATAGAGCCGCTCGAACACCTTGCGGCCCTTCTCGGCCGCCTCGACGCTGCCCTTCAGCACGAGATGATTGCCGAGCGCCGTGGCAGTGACGCCGAGACGGCGCTCGATATGGGCGACGTTCTGGTCGTACTGGCCGAAGACAAGGCTCGCGAGGCGGTTGTCGTCGAAGGTCAGCGCGACCTCCTCGGTTTCGACCAGCCCCCCGATCCGCGCCGCCGGGCCGCGCCCCCGCAGGGCGCCGCCACGTCCGCCCGACCCTTCAGTTCCTGGCACGCCGTTGTCCTTCATTGCCGTCCGGGACGAATCGGAGGGTGCGAAGCCGTTTCGCACCGCGTGTCCGGAGAAGCCCCTGACATCGGAATTCGTTGCGCCACGTCCAGCGCTTCCCCGGCGCGGCGTATCGCCCGACCGGAGACCGGACGCGTCGCCGCTGCGCTCCGAGCGCTCAAGCGGCCGCCGCCGTGTCGCCGACCGTCTCGCCGAACAGGCTGTTGGAGCCGGCCCGCACCACCCGCACCGGCACCACCGTGCCGATGGTCGAGGCTGGCGCATCGAATTGCACCGGCAGCAGATGGGGCGTCTTGCCGGCGACCTGGCCAGGGTGGCGCCCGACCTTCTCGACCAGGACCTCGACCACATGGCCGACGGCCGAGGCGTTGAAGGCGTGCCGCTGCGCGTCGAGTAAAGCCTGGAGCGCGGCCAGACGCTCGGACTTCACCGCCTCCGGCACCGCATCGACGCTGTCGGCGGCCGGGGTGCCGGGACGTGGGCTGTACTTGAACGAGAAGGCGCTGGCGAAGCCGATATCGCGCACCAGCCGCATCGTCTCCTCGAACTCCGCATCGGTCTCGCCGGGAAAGCCGACGATGAAGTCCGACGACAGGGCGATGTCGGGCCGGGCCGCTCGCACCCGCTCGATGATCCGCCGATAGGCGTCGCCGCTGTGCTTGCGGTTCATCGCCCGTAGCACCCGGTCGGAGCCGGACTGCACCGGCAGGTGCAGGTACGGCATCAGCGCCGGGATCGTCCCGTGGGCGGCGATCAGATCGTCGTCCATGTCGTTGGGGTGGCTCGTGGTGTAGCGCAGGCGCAGGAGGCCGGGCAGACGCTCCAGCGCCCGCAGCAGAACCGGCAGGTTCGCGCTTTCGCCGTCCGGCCCGAGGCCGTGATAGGCGTTGACGTTCTGACCGATCAGCGTGATCTCGCGCACCCCGCCGCGCACCAGCTTCTCGGCCTCCGCCAGGATCGCCGCCACGGAACGCGAGACCTCGGCGCCGCGGGTATAGGGCACCACGCAGAAGGCGCAGAACTTGTCGCAGCCCTCCTGCACCGTGAGGAAGGCGGTGACGCCGTGGGTCCGGCGGGCCGGCAGATGGTCGAACTTGTCCTCGACCGGAAACTCGGTGTCGACCACGCGCCCGGTGGCGGAGCGCGCCAGCAGATCCGGCAGGCGATGGTAGTTCTGCGGCCCCACCACCACGTCGACGGTCGCGGCGCGGGCCAGGATCTCGGCCCCCTCGGCCTGGGCGACGCAGCCCGCCACCACGATCTTGGTGTCGCGTCCGGCCTGCGCCCGCTCACCCTTCAGCACACGCAGGCGCCCAAGCTCCGAATAGACCTTGTCGGCGGCCTTCTCGCGGATGTGGCAGGTGTTGAGGATGACGACATCCGCGTCCTCCACCACGTCGGTGGCCGCATAGCCCTCGGCGCCCAGCACGTCCGCCATGCGGGCGGCGTCGTAGGCGTTCATCTGGCAGCCGTAGGATTTGACGTAGGCTTTCTTCAACAGTCCGATTCCGAGGATGAGGATGTGCGGCCGCCCATAGCACGGATCGGCGCCGCCGTCGCGATGCCCTGGTGGATCGGCAACTCCCTCCCCGGCAGGCTCGTGCTGGAGCGCGTTCCGGCGGGGCGGCGCCCACACCAGACCGGCCCGAGGGGCGGGCGTCCGGTCGTGCCGCGCTGGACCGCCTCGCGCACGGAGGCTTCGGCCAGGGCGGTGGCGCGCTTGCGGTCGGTGCCGGCTTCGAAGGCGATCGGCGCGCCCCAGCTGACGTGGATGTCGAGGGGACCGCCGGCCAGGAAGCTGGCGAGGTGGGGCGCGAGGTCCATGTCGCCGTACCAGGCGATCTCGGGGCGCTCGGCACGCACCACCGGCAGGCCGTTCCGGCGCGGATAGGTGAGCGCCAGCGGCTGCAGGCGGATGCGGGCCGGGCCCTCTCCGGCGACGGCCGCGCGGGCGGCGCCCACGAGCGAGGAGCGGAACGGCAGCAGCCGGGTCCCGTCGCCCGTGGTGCCCTCGGCGAACAGCACGATGAGATCGCCCCGCGCCAGACGGCGAGCCACCGTGGCGTTGACGCTGGCGGTGTCGGCGCGGCGGGTCCGGTCGATGAAGACCGTGCGCTGGAGCCGCGCCAGGGTGCCGACCACCGGCCAGCCGGCGATCTCGGATTTGGCCACGAAGGAGAGCGGCCGCAGGGAGCCGAGGACGAGGATGTCGAGCCAGGACACGTGGTTGGCGAGCACCAGGGCCGGCTCGCCCGGCCCGGGCGGGGTGCCGCTCTGGGTCACCCGCAGGTCGAACAGCATCCGGAAGGCGCGGTGGAACAGCACCGGCATCCAGGCCGCGATCCGTCCGCGCCCGAAGCGCAGGCTGAGAAGGTGGGGGCCGACGATCGCGCCGAAGAGGAGCGCGCAGAGGAGGAGCCGGATCGCCGTGCCGACGCGGGTCATCACGCGCTCAGGCGCCGTGGCGCCGGATCACGCCAGCACCGCCGTCATGGTCAGCGCGGTCGCGCGCTGGCCGTCGGCGCGGGTGTAGTAGCCCGTCCGCTCGCCGACCTGCCGGAAGCCGTGGCGGGCGTAGAGCTTCAGCGCCGGGGCGTTGCCCTCGTCGACCTCCAGATGGACGGTGCGGATGCCGGTCTGGGCCAAGTGTTGGAGATGCGCGCTCACCAGCTTATGCGAGAGGCCGCCGCCGCGCACGCCCGGCGCCAGCACCACCGTGAGGATCTCGGCCTCGTCGGCGGCGCGGCGCGACAGGACGAAGCCCTGGATCGCACCGTTCTTCCACAGGGCATGCGCCTCGGTGGAACGCTCGCACAGCATGCGCTCGAACTCGTGCGCGTCCCAGGGGCGGGCGAAGGCGGTGGCGTGGATGCGGGCCAGCGCCCGGGCCTGACCGGAATCGCGCAGAACGGTCACGTAGGGCGCCGTGCCCCAGGCTTCCCACCAGGCGGACCAGACCTCGAAGGGCCAAAAGGGAGTCAGGGGTCGGGTCATCGGCGCGCAAGCCTCGCATGGTCCTGCGGTTGGGCGTCGGGGCCACGCAGGTAGAGCGGCCGGGCCAGGGCCTGGGCCGGATCGGCGAGCATGCCGAGCGAGGCGATCCAGCCGATCTCGGCGGCCCCGGTGCCGGCGACCTCGACGGCGAATCCGCGGGCCTTGGCGGCGGCGGCGATCAGGGGCGCACCGGAGCCGACCAGCGTCACGACGCCATCGAGCATCGCCGCCGCCTCCGCGACCGGAACGTGGCTCGGCGGCACCACGATGCCGTCCGTCATGCTCATCGCCTGGAGGTAGACCGAGCCGTGACGCGCGTCGATGGCGGCGACGATCAGGCCCTCGCCGTTGAGCGCCAGCAGCGGCGCCAGCAGGGCCGACAGGGTGGTGACGCCGACCACCGGAATGCCGGTGGCGAGACCGATGGCGCGGGCGGCCGAAAGCCCCACCCGCAGGCCGGTGTAGCTGCCCGGCCCGACCGTCACGGCGACGCGGTCCAGCGCCTCGAAACCGCCCTCGACCCGGGCGACCACGCGCTCGATCATCGGCAGCAGGGCCTCGGCATGACCGCGACCGAGGACCATCGACTCGTGGGCGAGGAGATCGTCGGTGGCATCCGAGGCGATGCAGACGGAACAGGCGTCGAGCGCCGTGTCAATGGCGAGGATACGCAAACTCACTCCCGATCGTGCCGCGGCCCCGGAGCGCGCCTGCGTCCCGGGACGGCCTGACGTTAAGACAAAAACGGCCGCTCCGGCAGAGCGGAGCGGCCGTCAGGGACACATTCGCGCAAACCTGTTGCGGCTTTGCGCCGAACGGGCGGTTTCTCGACCTCGGATCGCCGATTTTGGATCGCCGACCTTAGATCGCTTGCACCTCGCGGATTTCCGGCAGGAAGTGCCGGAACAGGTTCTGCACGCCATTGCGCAGGGTGGCGGTGGAGGACGGGCAGCCCGAGCAGGCGCCCTTCATCTCAAGGTAGACCACGCCTTCCTTGTAGCCCCGGAAGGTGATGTCGCCGCCGTCGCCGGCCACGGCCGGACGAACGCGGGTCTCCAGCAGGTCCTTGATCGTCTCAACCGTCTCGAGGTCGGCCGGATCGAAGAACTCCTCGGCATCCTCGCTGCCGACGACGTGGCCCTCGGCCAGGGTCGGCGCACCGGACTGGAAATGCTCCATGATCGCGCCGAGCACAGCCGGCTTCACCTGCGGCCAGAGATTGTCGTCCTCGGCCTTGGTGACCGAGATGAAATCGTGCCCGAGATAGACGCCCGAGACGCCGGGCACGTCGAACAGGCGGGTCGCCAGGGGCGAGCGGGCCGCGGCCTGGGCGTCCCGCGCCTCGAAGGTGCCCTCGGTCAGGACCACGCGGCCGGGCAGGAACTTCAGGGTGGCGGGATTCGGAGTGGCTTCGGTCTGGATGAACATGGCTCAGAAAGATCCTCGTCCGCTGCGCCGGTTCAAGGCCGGCCGGGAATGACGCCGGAAGGCTCCGCCGCCCTCTCCATGTGGACCGGAGCGGCGATTTTCTCAACCGTGCGGGCTGCGCAGAGCCCGCCCCGAAACCGCCGGGACCGGGTTGGACAAGGGGCCGCACCTCGTGTATGGCCCGCCTCAATTCAAAACAGGATGCCGAAATCCTGACGCACGCGGTCCCATCCGGGGATCACGGGCGCGCACCGGCAGGATATCATCGATGAACATCATCCAGCAGCTCGAGCAGGAGCAGATCGCTTCGCTCGGCAAGACCATCCCCGACTTCCAGCCCGGCGACACCGTGACGGTGAACGTGAAGGTGAAGGAAGGCGAGCGCACCCGTGTGCAGGCCTATGAGGGCGTCTGCATCGCGCGCTCCGGTGGCGGCCTCAACGAGAGCTTCACCGTCCGCAAGATCTCCTACGGCGAAGGCGTCGAGCGCGTGTTCCCGCTCTACTCGCCGCTGATCGATTCGATCGTCGTCGTCCGTCGCGGCAAGGTGCGTCGCGCCAAGCTGTACTACCTGCGCGACCGTCGCGGTAAGTCCGCCCGTATCGTCGAGCGCGCCGATCGCCCCGCCGAGAAGGCCGCCAAGGCCGATGCCTCGAAGGCGAACAAGGACGCCCGCAAGGCCGAGAAGGCCGCCAAGAGCGCGGCCAAGAACGCTGCCGAGTAAGATCGCAGCAGGATCCGATGAACATCTGACGGGCGCATCGCGCGCGCGTCAGGCGGATACGAGAAGGCTCGCACGGGATATCGCGCGGGCCTTCCGTCGTTTTCGGAGCAGAATCCGTCGCCACCGACCGGACGATCGGTGATCAGGCCTGCACGGCGAGGCGTCGGCGGCCCGTGACGAACCAGCCCTCGTCCCGGGACAATCCGAATCGCAGGGCGGCGTTGTGGGCGACCCAGTCCAGCGCGGCAGGCTCCGGCATGGCGCCGGCGAAGTGGTAGCCCTGAAGGATCGGGCATCCGAGCTGCTTCAGGATGTCGAACTGGGCGCGGGTCTCGACGCCTTCGGCCACCACCGTCACCCCGAGGGTCCGGGCGAAGGCCAGGATGGCCTTCATCAGCAGGCGGTCCCGTTCCTCGTCGACGAGGTTCTTGATGAAGCTCCGATCGATCTTCAGGCAGTCGAAGCGCAGGTTGCGCAGGGCTCCGATCGACGAGTACGCGACGCCGAAATCATCGACGATGATGCCGACCCCCATCCCGATCAGCGCCTCGACGTCCGCCCCGCCCCGCTCGCTAGAATAGACCGCCTCCTCGGTAATCTCGATCGCGAGGCGCGCCGGCGCGACCTGGTGGGCCGCCAGTTCGGCGGCGACCATCGCGGCGAGGGGATAGCTCCCGAATTCACTCGGCGACATGTTGATCGAGACACGGACGTGGGAATGGCCGGCGGCATCGAGCTGCTGCGCCATACGACAGCCGTCGCGCAGGATGACCTGCATCACGGCGCGCGACTGGCGCGTCGCCAGGGCAGCCGCGATCACGTCCGGGGGCGACACCCACCCCAGCTTCGGATGGTTCCAGCGCAGCAGCGCCTCGACCCCGACCACCGCGCCGGTCCGACTCTCGACCTGGGGCTGGAACCAGGCCCGGATCGCCCGGCTCTCCAAGGCGCCGGCGAGGTCGCGCTCGATCTCCCGCTTGATCCGCGCCACCCGGTACATGGCCTCCTCGTACCGGCACCAAGCGCCACGGCCCTTCGATTTCGCGACATAGAGGGCCAGGTCGGCATGGCATTGCAGATCTACGAGGGTGTCGGCGTCACCCGGGTAGCGGGCGATGCCGACGCTGGCACCCGCCTGGACGGTCTGGCCGGACGCCGTGACCAGCACGGCAAGCTGCGCCACGATCTCCCGCGCCAGCCTCGGCCCGTCGTCCCGGCCGGGCGGACCGGGGACCAGGGCGGCGAACTCGTCGCCTCCGAGACGCGCGACCACGGCCTCCGCGCCGAGAATCCGTCTCAGGCGCGCACCGGATTCGATCAGGACCGCGTCGCCGACCGCATGCCCGAAGGTATCGTTGATGCCCTTGAAGCGGTCGAGGTCGATCAGCAGGATCCAGAACTCCTCCCGATCCGCCGTCCCATTTCCCAGGCGTGCCTCGAAGGCGGCTTGATAGGCCGCCCGGTTGAACAGGCCGGTCAGGTGATCGTGGGACGCCGAATATTCGAGACGGCGCAGGGCCTGCTCGGCGGCGAGATTGGCGGCCTTCAACGATTCGGCCAGCGCGGTGGCTTCCAGCTTGAGGCGGCTCGACTCCAGGTAATGCGCCTCCTGGTCGGTCGCGCCGCGAATCATCAGCACCGCGAGGATGATCAGGTTCACGGCGATGATCTGCGCGCTGAGAGATCCCTCGACGAGGAACAGCACCGTGAGCACCGAGAGGCTCGGAAGCATGAAGGCGATGGCGGGAGCCCGGGACACCTTGCTCTGGATGACCCCGGCATTCAGGCTGCAGAAGGCCAGGGCGACCGCCACCGATTGCGTGTGTCCGTTCTGCGCGAGGCCGATCAGGGCACCGGCCCAGCACAGGCCCGAGAGCAGGGCGCCGATCCACGCGAAGGCCAGGACCCGGTCGGGGTACCGGTCCGTATGGCTCAGCCTCAGCCATCGGGCGGCAATCAGGGCACGGGAGAAGTTGAGCAGGGCGTTGACGCCGACGAAGGCGAGGATCAGCGCGCGAGGAACCAGCTCCCACATCATCCCGCCGAGGGACACCGAGACGAACACGTTCGCGATCAGCGTCGGGCGCATGCCCCGCAGGACCTCGCGCGCCCGATCGCGCTCGATGATCGCCTCGACGGAGCTGGGTTCGTTCCTGATCAAGGCTGATCTTTCGTCCCGCGCTCGAACACCCTGGCATTCTGCCACGCCGGCTATCTGACAGACAAATCGGTAAATATATCGTGCGTCTTTCGAATAACGCAGCCTATAGGGGGAATCATCAAAAACAAGAACTTGTCTTCAACAGCATAAGCTTTCAGATTTACAGCACATCACACCGCCACGTCCGTGCCTGTCGAACGACGGATGTCCGTCAACGCTCGATGGATGTCATTGCGTCGAACCCCTCGTCGCCCGTCGTTCCCGATCCGACCTTTGCCTGCGGCGCGCAGAGGATCGAGCAACGAAAAAGTCCCGCCGGGTCCTAGGACCCGGCGGGACTCGATCAGCCTTCGCGATGAGACGGTGAGTTTACTCGGCGGCGATGCTGTGAGCCTGGCTGCCGTCGGTATAAGTCTCGGCCTGGAGCCGCTTGCCCGGCGCGGCGCGGCCCGGAAGCGGCGGCAGAGCCTTGGCCTTTTCCAGATCGATCCCCGCACCCTCGGCGACGCGACGGCCGTAATCTTCGTCGGCGTGCCAGAAGTGCCAGACCATCCGCAGCTGGATCGGCTCCGGGCACTGCTTCATGTCGCCGACGAGGTTGGCGATCAGGTCGTCACGCTCCCAATCCTGGAACGAACGGTAGCGCACGCCGGCCTGGGTGTAGTCGTCCTCGGTGCGCGAGGTCTGGTAGCGGCCGAGCTGGCCCTGCACCGGCTGGTGATAGTCTTTGGCCGGCTTCGGCGCCTCGCGCAGGCCCTCGGCCAGGGTCGAGGGCTCATAGTTGATGTGGGCATTCGGGCCGGTGCCGTCGACGCCGTAGGTCATCTGGCCGTCGCGCTGATTCGAATAGACCTTCACGCCCGGCTGCGGCGCGTTGATCGGCAGCTGGAGGTAGTTGGCGCCGACGCGGTAGCGCTGCGTGTCCGAGTAGGACAACGTCCGGCCCTGGAGCATCTTGTCGTCCGAGAAATCGATGCCGTCCACGAGCACGCCCGTGCCGAAGGCCGACTGCTCGACCTCGGCGAAGAAGTTGTCCGGCACGCGATCGAGCACCATGCGGCCGACGGGCAGCAGCGGGAAGTCCTCGACCGGCCAGAGCTTGGTGTCGTCGAGGGGATCGAACGACAGGTGGTCGTTCGGACCGTCGGGCATGATCTGCACGCAGAATTCCCACTCGGGGAAGTTGCCGGCCTTGATGTTGTCGTAGAGGTCGCGCGTGGCGTGGCCGACATCCTTGGCCTGGATCTCGGAGGCCTGGGCCGAGGTCAGGTTGCGGACGCCCTGCTTGGGCTCCCAATGGAACTTGCACAGCACGGCTTCGCCCTGGTCATTGACCAGCTTGTAGGTGTTGACGCCCGAGCCCTCCATCTCGCGATAGTTGGCGGGGATGCCCCAGGGCGACTTGAGGTGGGTCACCATGTGGATGGCTTCGGGATGCTGCGCCACGAAGTCGAAGAAGCGCCACGCCTCCTGCCGGTTGGTCACCGGATCGGGCTTGAACGCGTGGATCATGTCGGGGAACTTGATCGCGTCGCGGATGAAGAAGACCTTGAGGTTGTTGCCGACCAGATCCCAGTTGCCGTCGACGGTCTTGAACTTCACCGCGAAGCCGCGCGGGTCGCGCTCGGTCTCGGGGCTTTCCTTGGCGCCGGCCACGGTGGAGAAGCGCACGAACATCGGCGTCTTGACGCCGGTCTCGTTGAGAACGCGGGCGCGGGTGTACTTGGAGGCCGGCTCGTTGCCGATCTTGCCATAGGCCTCGAAGTAGCCGTGAGCGCCGGCGCCGCGGGCGTGGACGACGCGCTCCGGGATACGCTCGCGATCGAAATGCGTGATCTTCTCGATGAACTGGTAGTTCTCGAGGGTCGCGGGGCCGCGCTCGCCAACCGTACGGGTGCTCTGGTTGTCGCGAACCGGGTGGCCCTGTCGGGTGGTCAGGATCGGGCGCTGATCGCTCATGCGGTGCTCTCTCGCTCAGATAAGATCGTCGCGGCGACCGCCGCATCCGAATCTTGGAATCATTCCGAGCCGGTCTTATGGACCCGCGCCGGCGATTTGGCTAATGCATCGTGGCGAAAGGGATGATAGACAAAGCCTATGAATATGTCGGGCCTGTCCCTGCGCGATCTCGAATATGTCGTCGCCGTCGCCGAGGAGATGCATTTCGGCCGGGCCGCCGAGCGCTGCAATGTCAGCCAGCCCACCCTGAGTGTCCAGGTCCGCAAGCTGGAAGACCTGCTCGGCCTGGCTTTGTTCGAGCGCGGCAATCGCCGGGTGATGCTGACCCCGGCCGGCCAGACCATCGTGAGCCAGGCCCGCATCGTCATGGCGGAGGCCCAGCGCCTCCTGGTCCTGGCCAGCGAGGGGCGCGGCGCCCCGCTCACCGGCCGCCTCGTCCTGGCGGCCATCCAGACGCTCGGGCCCTACCTGTTCCCCCTGGTGTTGCGGACCCTGCGCCAGGAATTTCCGCTACTGGCCCTGGCCCTGAGCGAGGCCCGCACCGCCGAGATTCTCGAAGGATTGCGCAACGGCCGCATCGACGCGGCCCTGATCTCGCTGCCGGTGCCGGCCTCCGGGCTCACCGTGTCGCCGCTCTTCGTCGAGCCGTTCCAGCTCGCCTGCCCGGCCGAGCACCCTCTTGCCCGGGGCGGTGCGCTGCGCGCCACCGACATCGCCGGGCCGGACCTCCTCCTCCTCGACGAGGGCAACTGCCTGCGCGACCAGACCGTGGCGGCCTGCGGCGCCGGCTCCGCCGCCGGGCGCCACGCCACCAGCCTGGAGACCCTGCGCTCGATGGTGGCGGCGGGGGCCGGATACACCCTGCTGCCCACGCTGGCGGTTCCCATCGGACCCGACCCGAGCGGCCTCACGGTGACCCGCAGCTTCGACGTCGACGGCCCCGGCCGTACAATCGCCCTGGCCTGGCGCACCAGCGATCCGCGCAGCGACGGCCTCGCCCATCTCGCCGCCTTCTTCCGCGCCCATGCCCCGTCCGGCACCACCGCCTGCCGCGACGACGGTATGCCCCGCCCGCGCATCCCGCGCCGTGACAGCGTGGCCGATCCGGTGTAGCGCCCGGCACGACGGGCCGTACGGCCCGGCCTTCGCGTCTCTCCGCATCCTTCCGGCCTCTCCGTGCTCTCACTGCGCTTTCTCGGCCGTTGGGCGGCTCTCCTCGGCGCCTCCGGCCTCCTGGCCTATGGCCTCGACCACGCGCATTTTCCGGCGGCGCTCCTGCTCGGGCCGATGGTGGCGGCGATCGCCTTCGGCGTCGGCGGCGCGAACCTGTCGGTGCCGAAATTCGGCTTCCAGGCGGCCCAGGCGATGATCGGTTGCCTCGTCGCCCATACGGTGACCGGCGAGATCGTCCGCACGGTGTCGGAGGACGGCGCCCTGATCCTGGCGGTGGTGCTGGTCACGGTGCTGGTCGGCGGCGCGGTGGGCTGGGCGCTCACCCGCCTGCGCATCCTGCCGGGCTCCACCGCGGCCTGGGGCTCGTCCCCCGGAGGCGCCGCCGCCATGGTGGCGATGTCGGAGGAGTACGGCGCCGATCCCCGCCTCGTGGCCTTCATGCAGTACGTGCGGGTGGTCGCCGTGGTGCTGTCGGCCTCCGTCATGGCCCGCCTGCTCACCGATGTCACCGACGTGGTGCCGGCATCCGACCCCTTCAGCGTGGCGCCGCTCTCGATCCTGGCGACCCTGGCGGTGGCGGCCGCCGGCGCCGTTCTGGCGAAGGTCCTGCGCCTGCCGGCCTTCGCGCTGATCGGGCCGATGCTGCTCGGCGCGGCGCTCCACGCCTCCGGCCTCGTGTCGATGGCACTGCCCATGCCGGTCCTCGACCTCGCCTACGCCACCATCGGCTGGTATGTCGGCCTGCGTTTCCGGCGCGAGACCCTGCGCGAAACGGTGAGCGCCCTGCCGGGCATCATGATCGCCACCCTGGGGGTGATCGCCCTGTGCGGCGGCTGGGCCTACGGTCTGACCTTCCTGCTGCCCATCGACTTTCTCACCGCCTACCTCGCCACCAGTCCCGGCGGGCTCGATTCGGTGGCGATCATCGCGGTCGGCTCGAAGGTCGACGTGTCCTTCGTGCTCGCAGTCCAGACCCTGCGGCTGTTCGTAGTGCTGGTCACCGGACCGGTCGTGGCCAAGTGGATCACCCGCAGCGCTCCGGCGGCCCGCTGAGATGCACGCCCTCTATCTCGCCTTCCTCAATTCCTGGCGCGGCCTCGTGCACGGCGCCCGCACCGAGCGAGCCGTGCGCCTCGAACTCGTGCTGCTGGTCCTCGGGGTGCCGCTGGGGCTGCTGCTCGGCTCCACGCTCTGGGTCCGGGTCGCCCTGCTGGCGAGCCTGCTGCTGATGCTGGCCGCCGAGTTCCTCAACACCGCGATCGAGAAGCTCTGCGACCACCTCCATCCCGGGCACCATCCCAAGATCGGCATCGTCAAGGATCTCGCCTCGGCCGGGACCTTCTCGGCCCAGGGCATCGCCGCGCTGATCTGGATCGCCGCCCTGGTCGAGCGCCTGTCAGACCACCCCTGACGCCGCATCACAAGGCGACGCCCTCGCCCCGAACCCGCGACGGACGGCGTCGTCGCCATCGCGCGGCGGCTCCCGCGACAGAACCTCGCCCAAGACAGAACCTCGCCCAGGACAGAACCTCGCCCAGGACAGAACCTCGCCCGCGACAGGACCTCGCCCGCGACAGGACCTCGCCCGCGACAGGACCTCGCTCGCTTCTGGCGCGCCGAGCGCCTATGTGCGGGCATCCGTCTTCCGCATCGCCGCCTCGCCGGAGCCCGTGTCTCCTTGACCGACTACATCCGCAAGATCCTCACCGCCCGCGTCTACGACGTCGCTATCGAGAGTCCGCTCGACCCGATGCCGCGCATGTCGGCGCGCCTGGGCCGCCCGGTGCTCCTGAAGCGCGAGGACCTGCAGCCGGTCTTCTCGTTCAAGCTGCGCGGCGCCTACAATAAGATGTCGGGCCTGTCGCCCGAGCTGCTGGCCAAGGGCGTCGTCTGCGCCTCGGCCGGCAACCATGCGCAGGGCGTGGCGCTCGCCGCCGCACGGCTCAACGTCCGCGCCGTCATCGTGATGCCGCGCACGACTCCGGCGATCAAGGTCGATGCGTGCCGGGCGCGCGGCGCCGAGGTCATCCTGTTCGGCGATGCCTTCGACGAGGCGCTGGGCCATGCCCGCGAACTGGAGGCGCGCGACGGGCTGACCTTCCTGCACCCCTTCGACGATCCCGACGTGATCGCCGGCCAGGGCACCATCGGGATGGAGATCCTGACCCAGCATTCCGGTCCAATCGAGGCGATCTTCGTGCCCGTCGGCGGCGGCGGCCTCGCCGCGGGCATCGCCATCTTCGTGAAATATCTGCGGCCCGAGACCAAGGTCATCGGCGTCGAGCCGGACGATGCGGCCTGCATGGCGGCCGCCCTGGCGGCCGGGAAACGGGTGGTGCTGCCCACCGTCGGCCTGTTCGCCGACGGCGTCGCCGTGCGCGAGGCCGGAGCCGAGACCTTCCGGCTCTGCGCCGAGTTCCTCGACGAGGTCATCACCGTCGACACCGATGCGATGTGCGCAGCGGTCAAGGACATCTTCGACGACACCCGCGCCATCTCGGAGCCCTCGGGCGCCCTGGCGCTGGCCGGCGCCAAGGCCTACGCCGCGCGCCAGGGGGACGGCGCCGGGGCGGGGACCGGCACGCTGGTGGCGATCTCCAGCGGCGCCAACCTCAACTTCGACCGCCTGCGTCACATCGCCGAGCGGGCCGAGATCGGCGAGGAGCGCGAGGTCCTGCTCGGCGTCACCATCCCCGAGCGCCAGGGCGCGTACCGCGCCTTCATCCAGACCCTCGGGCCGCGGGCGATCACCGAGTTCAACTACCGCTACGCGACCGGCACCGATGCGCAGATCTTCGTCGGCATCAATCTCGCCGGCGGCGCGCGGGAGAAGCACGGCCTGATCGAATCGCTGCGCGCCGCCGGCTACCGGACCGTCGACATGAGCGACAACGAGATGGCCAAGGTCCATATCCGCTACATGGTCGGCGGCCGGACCACCGGGCTCGCCCACGAACGGCTCTACCGCTTCCAGTTCCCGGAGCGCCCGGGCGCGCTGATGAAGTTCCTCGACGCGCTCGGCGACGACTTCGACATCAGCCTGTTCCACTACCGCAATCACGGAGCCGATTACGGTCGCGTGCTCGCCGGCATCGGTGTGCCGCCGGCGGACCGCGCCCGCTTCGATGCCGCCATCGCGAAGCTGGACTATCCGTGCATCGACGAGACCGACAACCCGGCCTACCGGATGTTTCTCGACGACGGCGGAGCATCCGGCCGGGAAGCTGCCTGAGCCGGATGGGTTTCGGCCGCCCGGTTTGAGCTGGCGTGTGGTCGACCAGAGTCTCCGCCGCGTCGCTGGCCGAAACGCAACAATTGATGCCGCATCGGCGGAGCGTAACCGGCAGTCTCTGCCTGGGCTGCCGAGCGACGGACGGGCTGAAACCTAATTCTTCAGTATTTGGTTGCATGATCGGGCTTCGCATTTCCCGATCGGTGCCCTTCGATGCCTCGTCTCTCCAGTCTGAACTTCCGCCTTCCCGCAATCACGGTCGGGCTCGCCCTCGTCAGCGCCACCGTGATGGGCGGGCTGAGCTGGTACAGCGCCCGCGCCGGGCTGGTGGATGCTGCCCAGGAGCGCCTGCAATTCGCCGCCTCGGCCCGCAAGGCGGGAATCGAGCTGGTGGCCGAGCGGGTCGGCGGCGACCTCGTCACCATCGCGGGCAACCCGCAGGTGGGCGGCAATTTCGGCGACCTCGTTGAAGCCCTCGATCCGGTCAAGGCCGATTTCGCCGGTCTCGTCCGCACCTACACCGAGGGCGCGACGCTGGAAGCCCGCCTCGGCGCCGAGGCGGCCGGCACGATGTACGGACGTCGCCACGCCAAGGTCCAGGAGGTCGCCCGCAAGATCCTGGAGCGGCCGGGCTATGCCGACCTCGTCTTCGTCTCCGAGGACGGCCGCATCGTCTACACCACGACCAAGGGCAAGGACTTCGGACGCGCCCTTGCCGAACCCGATCTGGCCGGCACCGGCCTCGTCCGTCTGGTGGAGCGCCTGAAGGCTTCCGGTTCCGACGCGACCCTCTACGAGGATTACGGCGCCTACTCGGCCGATGCCGTGCCGTCGGCCTTCATCGGCCGCGCCATCGCGCGCCGCGCCAACGTCGCCATGGGGACCGGCCAGGACTCGGCCCGGATCGGCTTCGTGGTGATGCGCCTGACGCCGGCCCTGTTCGACCGCACCCTCGCGGATCGCGGCGGCCTCGGCGAGACCGGTCAGGTCATGGCGGTGGGCGGCGACGGCGCCCTGCGCAGCGACCCGCCGCTCACGGCCAACTCCGGCAAGCCCGTGACCGCCGGCACACCCGTGACGACCCTGGGCCTCGACAAGGATGCCCTGGCGAGCGGGCGCCCCTTCACCTACCAGGACGGCGCCGGGCGCCGCATGGTCGCCACCGCCAAGGTCTCGGTGCTCGGCGCACCGTGGACCATCCTGGCCGAGCAATCCGAGGACGAGACGCTGGCGGCGGTCGGAACCCTGACCCGGGCGCTGGCCTTCACGGCCCTGGCGGTGCTGGCCGTGACGGCGATCCTCGGCCTGCTGTTCGCCCGCACCATCGTCGGTCCCCTTGGCGCCCTGACCCGCGCTCTGCAGGCGCTTGCCCGCCGCGAGACCCTGGCCGAGGTGCCGGGCAGCCGCCGCGCCGACGAGATCGGCGACATCGCCCGCGCGGTCGTCACCATCCGGGACATCTCCCTGGAAGAAGCCGCCCAGCAGCTCCAGACCACCGAGGCGGCACGCCTGCGCCAGGAGACCGAGCGCCGCGCCCTGCTGCGCGACCTCGCCGACCGGTTCGAGCACTCCGTCGGCGGCATCGTCGGCACCGTTTCGCAGGCTTCGTCCGACCTCCAGGGCGCGGCCTCGGGCATGACCGAGGCGGTGGCCGGCACCGCCCGTCGCTCCAGCTCGGTCGCGGCGACCGCGCAGGAGACCGCCGGCAACGTCAACGCGGTGGCGGTGGCGGCCGAGGAACTCGGCGCCACGGTCGGCGAGATCGGCCGGCAGGTGGAGCAGGCCTCCGCCATGTCGGGTCAGGCCGTCGAGGAGGCGGGCCGCACCGCCGCCACCATGCAGACCCTGTCCGAGGCCGCGACCCGGATCGGCGACGTGGTCGGCCTCGTCTCGCAGATCGCCAGCCAGACCAACCTCCTGGCGCTCAACGCCACCATCGAGGCGGCCCGGGCCGGCGAGGCGGGCCGCGGATTCGCCGTGGTCGCCTCGGAGGTGAAGAACCTCGCCGAGCAGACCAGCCGCGCCACCACCGAGATCGCCGAGCAGGTCGAGGCGATCCGTTCCGCCACCACCGGCGCCACCGGGGCGATCCGCAGCATCGTCACCCGCATCGAGAGCATGAGCGTCGTCACCAGCAGCATCGCGGCGGCGGTCGAGGAGCAGGGTGTCACCACCCAGGAGATCGTCCGCAACATGGGCCAGGCCTCGGCCGGCACCGGGGCGATGAGCCAGGACATCGAGGCGGTGGCGCATGCGGCGGCGGAGGCCGGCGCCACGGCGGCCCAGGTCCAGCGCGCCTCGGCGGACCTGTCGCGCCAGTCCGAGCACCTGCGCACCGAGGTCGGCACCTTCCTCGCCACCGTGCGGGCCGCCTGAGGCGCGCGCCCGACCCCACGCGACCAGGGCCGGCGGCGCTCGCCGGCCCTGCTTCGTCAGCCATGTCCTCAGCGGCCTTGACCCCCCGGCGGGCTTGGCTCCAATGCCCCGGGTCAACCGGGACGCCTCGCCATGCCGCCGCTCCTCGCCCTGCCCTTCCCCGCCATCGATCCCGTAGCGGTGGCGATCGGGCCGATCACCATCAAGTGGTACGCGCTGGCCTACATCGTAGGCCTGCTCGGCGGCTGGTACTACGCCCGTCGGCTGGTGGCGGCGGACCGCTACTGGGGCGTGGTGCGGCGCCCGACCCTCACCGACATCGACGATCTCATCGTCTGGGTGGCGCTCGGCGTCGTGCTCGGCGGGCGCATCGGCTACGTGCTGTTCTACAACCTGCCGCTCTACCTCTCCGACCCCATCGAGATCCTGGCCATCCGCAACGGCGGCATGTCCTTCCACGGCGGTTTCCTCGGCGCCGTTCTGGCGATGCTGCTGTTCGCCCGTGCCCGCAAGCTCCAGCCCTTCACCTTCCTCGACATCGCCGGCGTGGTGGTGCCGATCGGGCTGTTCTTCGGCCGCATCGCCAATTTCGTGAACGGCGAATTGTGGGGGCGCATCGCCCCGGACTTCGCCTACGCGGTGGTGTTTCCCTCCGGCGGCCCCCTGCCCCGGCATCCGAGCCAGCTCTACGAGGCCGCCACCGAGGGCGCCCTGATGTTCGTCGTGATGGCGCTGGCGGTGCGCGCCTACGGCTTCCGCAAGCCCGGCCTGATGGGCGGCATCTTCGTCCTCGGCTATGCCCTGGCCCGGACCTTCTGCGAGTTCTTCCGCGAGCCGGACCGCCAGCTCGGCTACCTGTTCGGCACCGAGAACTGGTCCACCGGCGGCATCACCATGGGGATGGTGCTGTGTGTCCCCATGGCGCTCGTCGGGCTCGCCGCCATCGTGATGGCGCTGCGCGGCACCACCCGCCCGCGTGTCGCGGTGGAGGACCTGCCCCCCGCGAGCACCGCCAGCGCCGCCAATCCGGCGAAGGCCGACGCGGCGTGACGAGTCCGCTCTTCGCCGCGATTCGCGACGAGATCCTGGCCTCGGGTCCGATCGGGCTCGACCGCTACATGACCCTCTGCCTCGGCCATCCGGTCTACGGCTATTACCGCACCCGCGACCCGCTCGGCGCCAGCGGCGACTTCATCACCGCCCCCGAGATCAGCCAGATGTTCGGCGAATTGATCGGCATCTGGATCGCGGCGACCTGGGGCGCGATGGGCGCACCGCCCGATCTCGCTTTGGTGGAACTCGGCCCCGGGCGCGGCACCCTGATGCAGGACGCGCTCCGAGCCTTGTCACGCGCCGCCCCGACACTCCGCCCCGCCCTGCACCTCGTCGAGACCAGCCCGGTCCTGCGCGAAGCCCAGGCGACACGCCTCGCGGCCGCCGCGCCGACCTGGCACGACAGCATCGATACCCTCCCGCGCGCGCCGACCCTCGTCATCGCCAACGAGTTCTTCGACGCGCTCCCCGTGCGCCAGTTCCAGCGCACCGCGCGCGGCTGGTTCGAGCGCCTCGTGGGCCTCGCCCCGGACGGGATTGCCCTCGCCTTCGGCCTCGCTGCCGAGCCCGACACCCGCATCAACGCCACCGGTCCGGACGGGGTGCTGATGACCCTGCCGAGCGCCGCCCTCGAGATCGTGCGCAGCCTCGCCCGTCGCCTCGTCGCCGACCGGGGCGCGGCCCTGATCATCGATTACGGCCATGTCCGGCCCGGGTTCGGCGATTCGCTCCAGGCGATGCGCGGCCACGGTTTCGTGCCGCCCCTCGCCACGCCCGGCGAGGCCGACCTGACCACCCATGTGGACTTTTCTGCCCTGGGCCGCGCCGCCCGCGCCGAGGGCGCGACCCTGCACGGCCCGGCCGACCAGCGCGACGTTCTCGCCGCCCTGGGCCTGCGCGAGCGCGCCGAACGCCTCGGCCGCGACGCCAGCCCGGCCCAGCGCGATGCGATCACGGCAGCGGTGGCCCGCCTGACCGACCCCTCCCGGCGCGGCATGGGCAGCCTGTTCAAGGCGATGGCGTTTTCGGACCCGTCGCTCACCGCCCTCCCGGGTCTCCCGACGGCGCCGTCGTAGGCGGCTCGGCCCGGCTCAAGGCACGCGACGGGCCAGCCACAGGGGCCACAGACCCAGTGCGCGAGCGCCGCAGGGGAACAGCAGCAGGGTCAGGGTGTGGGCGTCCATCGACGTTCTCATCGTCCTGATGGCTCAAGGCAAACGCATAGCCGGGTCGTCCCGAACAACTGAGTATGAGGCTTGGCGGGCGGCGGATCGCCGAGCAGGCGCAAAACTTGACTTCACCCCCTCATCGGATTAACCGCCTTCGCATTCATGCGACGGTTTGATCGTCAACACGAACGCCGACCGGCCCTGTGAGGCCGGAGGTCAACGCCCGACAGCGCGATGCGCCCTCGGGCGGGTTTCGCGTTGGAGAACAGGGCGTCGGTTCCGGTTCACACGTCGTCGTCGAGTTCCGATGCCCAACGCCCCCGCGAAGACGCCCCTGCGCATCGAGGATGCGGTGAACGACACCTGCCCGTGGTCGGGCAAGCCGATCGCGGCGGATTCGCTCACCCTCTACAACGGCGCCGTGGTGGGCTTCTGCAATCCGGAATGCCGCGACAAGTTCGCCAAGGCGATCCGCGGCTTCGAGGATGCGCTGCAGGCGCGGCGGGCCGAGAGCGCGGGCGTCAACCAGTGATCGCTCCGACGATGCAGACGATGCCGGTTCAGGGAGCCTGACGCATGTTCGAAGGCCTGTCCGATCGCCTCTCCGGAATTCTCTCCGGCCTGACGCGCCGCGGCGCCCTCACCGAAGCCGACGTCACCGCGGCTTTGCGTGAGGTCCGCCGCGCCTTGCTGGAGGCCGACGTCGCCCTCGAGGTGGTGCGCGGCTTCACCGAGAAGGTGCGCGAGAAGGCCGTCGGCGCCGTCGTGCTGAAGTCGGTCACGCCCGGCCAGATGGTCGTCAAGATCGTCAACGACGAGCTTGTGGCGATGCTGGGCTCGGAAGCCGGCATCATCGATCTCAACGCCCCCGCCCCCGTCGCCATCCTGATGGTCGGCCTGCAGGGCTCGGGCAAGACCACCACCACGGCCAAGATCGCCCGCCGCCTCGTCGCCCGCGACAAGCGCAAGGTTCTGCTCGCCTCGCTCGACACCCGTCGCCCGGCTGCCATGGAGCAGCTGGCGATCCTGGCCAAGCAGGTCGAGGTCGAGAGCCTGCCGATCGTCGCCGGCCAGTCGGCCGTGCAGATCGCCAAGCGCGCCATGGACGCCGCCCGCCTCGGCGGCTTCGACGTGGTGATGCTCGACACCGCCGGCCGCATCACCCTCGACGAGGCGCTGATGGCGGAGGCGGCCGAGGTCAAGGCCGCCACCAACCCGCACGAGGTGCTGCTGGTCGCCGACGCGCTCACCGGCCAGGACGCGGTCAACACCGCCCGCGCCTTCGACGAGCGCCTCGGCGTCACCGGCATCGTGCTGACCCGCATGGACGGCGATTCGCGCGGCGGCGCGGCCCTGTCGATGCGCGCCGTCACCGGCAAGCCGATCAAGCTCGTCGGCACCGGCGAGAAGGTCGACGCCCTGGAGGAATTCCATCCCTCCCGCGTCGCCAACCGCATCCTCGGCATGGGCGACATCGTCTCGCTGGTCGAGAAGGCGGCCGAGACCATCGACCACGAGCAGGCGCTCCGCACCGCGGAGAAGATGCGCAAGGGCAAGTTCGACCTCGACGACCTGTCGATGCAGCTCGTCCAGATGGAGAAGATGGGCGGCATCGGCGGCCTGATGGGCATGCTTCCGGGCATGGGCCAGATGAAGAAGCAGGTCGAGAGCGCCAACCTCGACGAGAACATGTTCAAGCGCCAGCGGGCCATCATCTCGTCGATGACCGCGCAGGAGCGCAAGAATCCCGACCTCCTCAAGAATTCCCGCAAGAAGCGCATCGCGGCGGGTTCGGGGACGAAGGTGGAGGAGCTGAACAAGCTCCTCAAGATGCACCGGACCATGGCCGACATGATGAAGGCGATGGGCTCGGGCAAGCGCGGCATCGGCCAGGCGCTGGGCTCGATGTTCGGCATGGGCGGCGGCGGTGGAATGGGCGGTATGCCCGGCCTGCCCCCCGGCATGGCGGAGCCCACGCCGGAGATGATCGCCGACATGCAGAAGCAGCTCGGCGGCAAGCTCCCCCCCATGCCTCCGGGCCTCGGGGGCAAGATGCCGGGCCTGCCAGGCCTCGGCGGGCCGAAGGGGCTTCCGGGCCTTGGCGGCTTCCCGTTCGGGAAGAAGAAGTAGCACCGGGGCGCCGGTGCGCAGCGACGAGCGAAGGGACCTGCGTCTTCTCCGCTCCTCTCTGCCCACCGGACGCCTCATCCGACACACGCAAAACCCCCTCATCAGGAGAAAAAAATGTCCCTCAAGATCCGCCTGACCCGTGGCGGCGCCAAGAAGCGCCCGTACTACCGCATCGTCGTCGCCGATGCCCGCGCCCCGCGCGACGGCCGCTTCATCGACAAGGTCGGCGTCTACGACCCGATGAAGGCCAAGGATGATCCGGCCCGCATCGTGCTCGAAGCCGACAAGATCCAGGCTTGGCTCGCCAAGGGCGCGCAGCCGACGGACCGCGTCCTGCGCTTCCTCGACGCCGCTGGCCTCGCCAAGCGCCCCGCGCGCAACAACCCGCAGAAGGCCGAGCCGGGCGAGAAGGCCAAGGAGCGCGCCGCCAAGCGCGCCGAGAAGGCCGCTGCCCCGGCCGAAGACGCCGCAGCCTGAGGTCCCCCGCATGGCGCGTCGTCCCGGAGGCCTATCGACCCACGGTGACGGCGGCCGCCGTGCGCGGCCCGGCCGCATCGGCAGCGAGGCGGCCACCTCGCCCCACCGGCCCAAGGCGGAGGTCGACGCGCCTCTGCCGCCCACCGACCCAAGTCTCGTCCAGATGGGCGAGTTCGGGCGGGCACACGGGCTCAACGGCGAGGTCCGGCTGAAATCCTACACCGGCGACCCGCAGGCCATCGCGTCCTACGGGCCGCTGATCGGTGCCGATGGCCGCCGCATCGAGCTCACCGATGTCCGGCAGGCTGGCGGTGCCTCCCCCGACCTCCTGGTCGCGCGCGTCAAGGGCGTCGGCGACCGCACCGGGGCGGAGGGTCTCAACCGCCTCGCCCTGTACCTGCCGCGCGATCGCCTCGGCACCGTGGCGGAGGAGGACGAGTTCTTCACCGCCGATCTCGTCGGTCTCGACGTGGTCGACACGCAGGGCACGGTGCTGGGCACCGTCGCGGACGTGCCGAATTACGGCGGCGGCGACCTTCTCGAAATCAAGCCGGCCCAGGGCGGCGCCACCGCCCTCCTGCCCTTCACCAAGGCCTTCGTGCCGGATCTCGACATCGCCGGCGGCCGCGTGGTGATCGACCCGCCGGAGGACCTGTTCGCTCCGGCCCAGCCGCGCCCGCCCGAAGAACCCGTCTGAGGAACCCGTTTAGCGGGAACTGCCGATTCGGTGACGCTCGGGGAGGATCATCGGATCGGCCAGCGTCCCCCATACGACCGGGTGGCCGAACGGACCGGGTGGCCGAACGGACCGGGTGACGCGCCGCGTTCGGCACCGAGACGGTGAAGGCCCGACGTTCGCCGTCCCCGGGGTATCGCGTGGGCAGGCGTGATCGCCGGCAGGCGCTGCTTGGCGTAGTGCGCCCGTTCTGACGGGTGTCGAACACCACGCCCTCGTCGCCCCGCAATACAGCCCGATCGTAGAAGTCGAGGTCGAAGCGCGGCCGAGTCTGTCTCGCAAGCACCGTGCGTGTGCCCATCGGTCCCGGAGGCGCGGGAGGCCAAGGGCAGCGCCGCGACAGCGTTACCTCAGCCGGAGCAGTCGGAGAACGGACCATCCTCCCTCGACCGGTCGCAGGCGACGGACCCGGACGCCGGCGCTCCGTCCGGGTCGGACAGCATCGGCCGCGCCAAAGCGCGTCGCTCGAAAAATGCCGCGTCGTCCGAAGCAGCGGACCCGCCCGAAGGGTCGGCATGGCGGGTCTGGTTCCGCCCGTCCGCCTTGGCGGCGTATAGGGCGGCATCCGCGGCACGATAGAGGTCGCTCAGCGACCACATCCCCGGTTCGACGTCGTCGCTGCTCGCCACGCCGATGCTGACCGTCAGCGTGCCCGCCGCGATGCCCGAGACGGCGAGATCGAGGCGGCCGACCGCCGCGTGAATGCGGGCCGCGACACGGGCGGCGCCCAGGCCGTCGCTTCCGGGAAGCAGCACCACGAATTCCTCGCCGCCAACCCGGCACACGAGGTCGCCGGCGCGGGCGACGCTGGCCTCGAGGCAGCGCGCGAGGCCTTTCAGCACCTCGTCGCCGACGGCGTGGCCATAGCGGTCGTTGAGCGCCTTGAAGTGGTCGGCATCGATGACCAGGAGCGACAGGGGGAACGGCGACAGCGATCCCACCGCCCCGGCTTCACCGATGCCCCCCCCACCGATCCCCGCCCCACCGATCCCCGCCAAGGCCTCTTCGAACCGGCGTCGGTTCGGCAACCCGGTCAGGGCGTCGGTGCGCGACAGGCGGACCAGTTCCTCCTGCATCCGGGCGCGCCGCCGCAATTCGCGCCCGAACAGCAGCGACAGACCGGCGGTGAGCCCGCACAGGATCAGCAGCACGCCGCCCAGCACCGCCGCCCGCCCGCGCCACTCGGCCTCGATCTCCTCGGGCGCCAGGGTCACGTCGAGGATGAGGGGCAGGTCGCCGATCCGCATGAAGGTGTGGAGCCGCGACCCCGTGTTCTGGATCGTGGGGCCGACGAAGCTGCCGTGCCCGACGCGGACGAGGTGCTGGAAGACGGGTGAATCGGCAACGCTCGTCCCCAGCGTTCCGTCCCAGGGGGGATACCGCACCAGGCGCGTGCCGTCCGCCCGGTAGAGGTTGATCGCCCCCTTGGTCCCGAGCGCGAGGTTTTCGAACAGGCTGCTGAAATAGGTGAGCTTCAGGGAGGCCTGCACCACGCCGCCGAAGCTGCCGTCCGGCTTGGCGATCCGTCGGCTCAGCACCACCACCGGAACGCCGAGGAACCGGGAGATCACCGGCTCGCTGATGTCGAGCCCGATCTCGGGATGGTCGCGATGGATGCGAAAATAGGAGCGATCGGCGTTGTTGAGTTGGCGCGCCGGCACGGCGTTGGCGTCGTAGAGGGTGTTGCCGGCCTCGTCGATCACCAGGATCACACCCATGTCGCGGGTGGTGACCGCGCGGTCGAACAGGATGAGCTGGCGCAGTTCCGGGCTGACGTCGGTAAAGCCCGGTGCCGACAGGTTCTCGACCGCACCGCGCAGGGCCAGGTCGATCACCTCGATGTTGCGGGCAATATCGCGCTCGATCACTTGAAGCAGGTTGCGCGACGTCTGCTGCGCCTTCTCCCACGCATCGTCGCGCAGGTTGAGCAGCATCGTCCCGGAGACGACGAGCATGCCGAGGGGCGCGAGAATGCCGAGGCCGATCCAGGCGCTGGTCGCATCGAGACGACGCCAAAAGCCGGCCACCAGGCGCATCGTCGGAATCATCCCCTGGTTGTAAAGCCCAGAAGGCGATACCACGCACAGAACGAATCCAGCCTGCGTTCAGGCCGGCCCACCACCCCTTTTCGTAACGACAACCTCAGCGTGTCTCACGACGACCTTCCCCCGCGCCGCGCCGTGCCAGCGTCCGGGGGATCGTAGCCCGGGGATCGCCCGAACCGCGCTCCAGGCCCCGCGCTATCGCCGGCCCGCGCGCGTGGTCTCATCCCGGCAGGGCCGGATCGAAGCCGGGTCCGGCCTGTCCTCGGGTCGCGGCGCCGCGAAGATCGCGAGGTAGCCGACGCCGCCCTCGAGCACGGAAAACCCGGTCTGGCGGTAGCCGGCGGCGGCCAGTTCGCAGGCCAGCAGCTTCGGCGGCGTTCCATGGCGCGCGGGAACGTCGTCCGCATCGACGATGCCGACCTTGCCACCCGGCTTCATCATGGGGCCGAGATTGTGCAACAGGCCGAAGGGCTGGGCGATCTCGTGATACATGTGGACCAGCACGGCGGCATCGAGGGAGCCCGCCGGCAGGCGCGGATCGTGCGGCCCGCCGCGCACAACCGTCACGTTGGTCAGGGCGCTCTTGGCGATCCGGGTCTCGAGCCCCGCCAGGTACCGTGGCGTGACATCCTCGGCATAGACCTGCCCCTGGGGGCCGACCCGCTCGGCCATCCGCACCGTGTAATAGCCGCTGCCAGCCCCGATATCGCCGACGCTCTGGCCCGGGGCGATGCCCATCAGCCGCATCACCTGCCCGACCTCGTCGACCGAATTGCGCTGCGATTCGGAGGCCCAGAGCGGCGCCACGATTTCGGCGACGGGCCGGTCGGGCTTGGGAAACGCGGTCGCGGGCGCGCCGGGCGGCGCCAGCGGTTCGGCCGCCTGCGTCGTATCCGGTGTGATCACGCCGGCCCCGGAGAGCGCCGCCGCCAGGGCGAGCGATCGGACGAGGGGAGAACGGAGATGGGCGATGCCGGACAGGACCATGGCGGGACAACCCACCCCGAACGGTTCGGTGCCACGTTGACCGGGCGCATCTCCGCGCGCCATCAAGCGGCATGACCGTCCCCTCCCCCGTCGCCGGGTCCAGCCGACCCTGGACCGCCACGATCCTCACCCTCTACCCGGAGATGTTTCCCGGGCCGCTCGGGCTGTCCCTGTCCGGCGAGGCGCTTGCGCGGGGCACCTGGAGCCTGGAAGCGCGCGACATCCGCGAGCACGGCCTGGGGCGCCACCGGGCGGTGGACGACACCCCGGCCGGGGGCGGCGCCGGCATGGTGCTGCGCTGCGACGTGCTGGCATCGGCCATCGACGCCGCCGCCCCGCCCGACGATCCGCGCCCGCGCCTGCTCATGAGTCCGCGTGGCCGGCCGCTGACCCAGGCGCGGGTCCGGGCCTTGAGCGAAGGCCCCGGCCTCGTCGTCGTCTGCGGCCGGTTCGAGGGCGTCGATGAGCGGGTCATCGCCGGTCGCGGCCTGGAGGAGGTGTCGATCGGCGACTACATCCTCTCCGGCGGGGAGATCGCCGCCCTGGTGGTGCTCGATGCCTGCGTGCGCCTGCTCCCCGGCGTGATGGGCAAGCTCGCCTCGGGGGTCGAGGAAAGCTTCGAGACCGGGCAGCTCGAATATCCGCACTACACCCGCCCCCGCGACTGGGAGGGCCGGGCCATTCCCGACGTGCTGACCGGGGGCAACCACGGTGCCATCGCCCGCTGGCGTCAGGCCGAGGCCCTGCGCCTCACACGCGAGCGCCGGCCGGATCTGCTCCGGCCGGCGAAGGGCTGACGTCCCGCTCGGACCCGTCCGCCCGCGGCGGGACCCGACGCGGATCGAACCGCGTCGGGCCGGGGGATCAGAAGCGCCAGACGAAGTTCCCCTTGACGGCCTGGTCCTGAGCCCGGCTGCCGGTCTGGCCGGTATAGGCCACGCCCAGGCTGGCGTTCGGTGCCACCGCGACGTCCAGGCCGACTTCGGCCACAAACGCGTCCCGGTCGATCGGCACGCCCGCGCTGAGGAAGGCCGGACCGGTGGCGAAGGTCAGCAGCGCCTTCGGCACCACGTCCCCGAACGCCCGCCGGTAGCCCGCGAGACCCCGCACCGTCACCGGCAAGCCCAGCCCGAGATCCAGGCCCGTCTGTCCCCGCACGCCCACCGTGGTGGCGCCGACGCCGTAATCCGCCGCCGCGCCCGCCAGTGCGGCCGCGCCGCCCGTCTCCGCGAAGGCATCGCGCCGGACGCCCACATAGGCTCCGCCCACGAAGGGCTCGACATAGGTCGCCACCAGCGGCACGCCGGCACCGGTCCCGCCATCCTTCGACACCAGCACCGCCGCGATCGGCGCTCCCAGCGCAATCTTCCAGCCGATCTCGCCAAAACCCTGGACCGTGTAGCCGCCGCCGTGGCCGCCCAGCGTGCTCGACAGCCCGTACGGCACCGCCCGTCGGGTGCGCGTGTCGGTGCCGGCATAGATCGCGCCCAGCCGCAGCGAAAGCGGGCCGACCGCGTAGCCGCCATAGACGCCGCCGAACCCGCTCTTGAGCGCGGCGCTCTCCGCGTCCCTGGTGCCGCCGGCTCGTCCGGCGCTGTCCAGGTAGGCCTCGGTGTAGCCGCCAACCACGCCCAGGCGCAGGCCGCTCGGCAGTTGCAGGTCCGCACCGGTGGCGAAGCCGGCGATCTGCCGGTTCATATCGAAGGCGTTGCCGCCGCCCTTCGCGCTGCCGAACGCGCCGAAGCCCTGGCCCCAGAGCCCGACCACCTGCGGGTCCAGGATCCGCATGGGCACGCTCGCCACCGCCGGCGAGCGGCCCGGCAGATCGGCCGTGTAGGCGGACGGCAGGGTGCCGTAATCCAGGCCGGTGCCGGGGTTGCCCCAGCGCAGGCGGTCGAGGACCGCTTCACGCACGAAGAAGGCGGTCTCGTAGGCGGTGGAGACGGTGCTGGCATGGATGCCGCCCGCGAGGGCACGGAAGCCGCCCGCGGCCTCCGAGGCGGTGAACCCTACGGCAGCGTCGTAGATCCGGCCCGTCCCGGCCGCCTGGATCGCGTTGGCGACCGCCATGCCGTTGCGGGAGGTGGCGCTCGCGGCGAACGGCACGTCGTTGCGGGTGAGCGTCAGGTCGACGTCGGACAGGCTGTAACGAAGGGTCGGGGTTAGGAAGGCGAGGTTGGAAGTCACCCCGGCGAACTGGCCCGAGACGCCGCCCGTGGCGGTGAGGATCGTGTAGGTGGTGCGGGGGTTGTAGGCACCGGAGGCGGCCAGCACCTGAACCGTGCCGCCCGACAGCGTCGCCTGACCTCCGGCAGCGATCCGGTCCGCCTGCCCGGCGGCATTGGCCTCGACCTGATAGGTGGCGCCGGCCGCGAAGGCGACGTTTCCGGCCACGGACAGAGTCCCGATGGAATTGCCCGGCGCGACGGTACCGCCCGACAGCGCCGTCACGGTCCCGATCGTCCCCGTGCCTCCGAGGCTCGCCCCGGACCCGACCATGACGGGCGCGTTCGCGAACGATCCGTTGACCGCGAGACCACCTTCCAGCACCGAGAGGGGACCGGAAAGGGTGCCGCTTCCGGTGAGGGTCAGCCGACCGGCATTGATCTTGGTCAGGCGGCCGGTGCCGTTGATGGTGTTGGCCATGGTGGCATCCGCGGCCTGATCGAGGATGACGACGGCGTTGTCGGTGATCGTCCCCGTACCGAAGGCGCGGGCCTGTCCGATGAGCGTACCCCCGAGGACGGTCGTCCCGCCCGCGTAGGTGTTGTTGCCGCTCAGCGCGAGCGTGCCGGTGCCGTCCTTGGTCAATGAGCCGGACCCGCCGATATCATTGCCCCAATTGTCATAAGCCGAGAACCCGCCCTTGGCCGCATCCATGACGACCCGGATCGGGCCGTTGAACGCACCGTATCCGTCGGCGGCCGCAAACAGGTTCAGCCGGGCCCAGCCGCTGCCGTCATCGAGGGGTTGACCCGAGGCGAGTTCGGTGGTCGCGAGCACGTCGCGGCGCTGTTCGGCGCTGAGATAGGGAAAACGGGTGGCCAGGAGGACCTCGGCGCCCACCGGGACCACCGGCGCGAGGTCGGTGGGGCCGACCGGACTCAGGCCATAGGTCAGCGTGTTTTCGTAGAAAGCCTTGTTCTTCGCCTTGTCGCTGTACTCGTTCGGGCTCTGCGCGGCGCACTCCCCGGCGCCGAGGCCGCATTGCGCCCGGATATAGCTGTTCAGCGCCTGGGCAGATTGCGCGACGGTTGCCGCAAAATCTTCGCCGGGCTGCAGATAGCCGGGCGTATTGTTCAGGAGCTTCGTGGTTTCCTGGAAGGCGAGAATCCGGCCGCCGATGACGTCGAGGGCATAGTGCACGCCGAGCACGAGGCGGCTGTTCTGGAACTCGGCCGCTTTCGTCAACGAACGCTGGTAGAGTTCCGGTACCATCACCGCGTAGAGGAGGGCGTTGGTGTTGGCGGCGGTCGAGTGTCCGCTGGGAAAGGCCGCCGAATTGCTGCTCTGAACCAGGCCGTAGCGCGGGTCGAGCTTGATCTCGCTGCTGACCTGGAACGGCCTCGGATTGCCCTGGGAATTGGGAACGCCCGGCTGAGTCAGGCCGAAGACCGTGCCGTAGGTGTTGATGGCTCCATAGTACAATTTGAGCACGCCGCTGTCACCGCCGACGCGGCCGTTGGCGGTCTTCGAGATGAAGTCGAGCGCGTTGCCGACCGGGGTCGGGCTGCCGCTCGGGACCGCCTGCAGGAAATTGGCGGCCTTCGTCCCGAAGAAGCGGAGATCGTAGCTGTTGGCATCGATCACCGCCTTGTCGAATCGCGCCGGGCTGGCGCTACGATTGAACTCGATCGTGCGCTGCAAGCTCTCCAGATAGGTCTTCCGCGGAAGGCTCAAGATGCCGTTCAGCACCTGGGCCCCCTCCCGCTGCGGTAGCGTGTTCAAGCTTTGCGCTTGCGCCGGACTGAAGGAAGCAGCCAGCACAAGTGCGGACACGCCAGACATACGAAGAAGCATTGTAGTCTCTTTCTCAGATCGAGTTTTATTCTGTTTCCGGGGATGGCGTGCAGCGTTTGGAGATATTTTCTGATCGTAAAATATTTTATACTGATATAGATTTGGCTATAAGAAAATCTTGGTATGGAATTTGTCTAGAGAACATTTGTGAAACTCTGGTGACGGTCGACAAAAGACCGTGGAGGCTCGGGCGCCGAAAATACCGTCTGGGCGATAGTCTGGCGTTTGTGGCCGCTTGAACCGTGGGCTTCGGCGCCCGTATCGCCTCGCGGGCGCGGCAAACGTCGCGGCTGGAGAATGCGCGCAGGAATTGCCGCGCGGGTCCGGCATCCGAGCCATGCCGAGCGCGCATCGATCCTGCGATCAAGCGGGATCGAACGAAGGTTTGGCGCAGGCCCATCGCCACAATCTCCACACGCCTGTCGAACGGCGCAGGCATTCCTAACGCCGTGATCTTTCCTTCGGTGACGCTGTCACCAGAAATGATCAAACAGAACATCGAAACACAAACCCGACACTTGATTCGACGATCGATTGTCGACGATCTTTGATCAGGCGTCTGGTTTGTGACTCGACCCGGACGAACCCGAGAGTGGCAGATCGCACAACAGGACGGATACGTTCGGAATTGCTGAACCAGGATCAATAGAACGCGGCCGAGTCGAGAACACGACAATCCTCGCCCCCTTCGAGCGGGCTATTTCTCACGTGCAAACCTGCTATACACATGACAGTTCAGCCTATAGGCATGGCCGGAACGGCGATGCATCCGGACCGCTCTGCGCAATCCGATCTCGCGGATTCTCGATGTCGGATAGCCCTCACCGACTGTGCGGCCCCGATTCCATGATGGGTTTCCCACCCGACGGCGCGCCAATCGGGACGACATCGCATCCGTCGGTTCCGCATATCGAGCAGGACAAGGTGGGGATGCCTGAAGGACCGGAAAGCGAGCGCCGTTTCTGGCTGCTCCTGCTCGTATCGACCGGCGCGTTCATGCAGGCCGTCGATGCCACGATCGTCAATGCCGCGATCCCGATCATCGCGTCCGCGTTTTCGACCGTCCCGCTGGAACTGCATCCGGTCCTCACGGCCTATGTTCTGACGCTGGCCGTCTGTATTCCGGCGACACCGTGGCTGTGCGAGCGCTACGGAACGAAGCGCATCTTCGGCGGCGCGATCGTCGTCTTCACCGTCGCCTCCCTTCTCTGCGGGCTCGCCACGAGCGTGTCACAGCTGGTCGCCGCTCGGGTCCTTCAGGGGATCGGTGGCGCCGCCCTCCTTCCCGTCGGCCGATATGTCATGGTCCGCAGCATCGATCCGAAGAGGCTGGTCGCCACGATCAGCACCGTCGCGACGGTGGGACTGGTCGGAGCCACGATCGGACCGTTCGCGGGCGGGTTTCTGGCGCAGTACATCTCCTGGCGCATGGTCTTCTTCATCAATGTCCCGATCGGGGTTTTCGCGCTGATCGTCAACAATCGGCACATGATCGACGTCCGGGCGGTCGCGTGGAAACGGTTCGACACCCTTGGCTTCGCGCTCTTCGGAGCGGGATCGGTCCTGCTCCTCGACAGTTCCGAGAACGTCGTGGCGTCCCAGTGGCAAGGGGTGACCGGCTTGGCCGGCGCGATCGTCCTGTTCGCGATCTACATCGCCTGGAGCCGACACTGTCGGCATCCTCTGGTCGACCTCGCACTGTTCCGGGTGCGCAGCGTTGCGGTCGCGATGGCGGGAAACCTGCTCGCACGGCTCGGAATCTCCAGCCTGTTCTTGATACAGGTGATCTTCCTTCAGGTCGGTTGCGCATGGTCGCCCGCGGAAGCCGGCCTGATGCTTGTTCCGCAAGCGATCGGATCGATCGTTGCCAAACGGTTGGTTGATCGACTGCTGGTCCGCTACGGATACAAACCGTTCCTGCTGGTGAACACGACGCTCGTGGCCTTATCGGTCGGCGGATTCGCAGCATTGAGCCCAAGCACGGGCGCCCTGGTTCTCAGGGTTTACATGTTTCTCTATGGCTGCCTCACAGGGCTTCAATACACCGTGATGAACACGCTGATTTATACCGATATTCGTGAGCACGATATCGCCATGGCGTCTTCCATGGCATCGATGATGCAGTATTTTTCGATGAGCCTTGGAATCGCCATCGCAACGCTGCTGATGAAGGCCTTCCTGCTCGACGAAACGCCGCTGGGTTACGTTCATGCCTTTCGCGAGACCGTCGTCATTCTAGGAATTGTCACGTTTCTGGCGGGCGGCATCTTCGCGACCTTGCCCAACCGGGCTGCACAGCCTTGAGGCGGGCGCGAAGTCGGGGCGGCCTCGTCTCGGCCCGGGCCGCCGGCACTCCCCGGCGCTGCGGTGCCGCCCGGCCCTGGTCGAGTGTCGGTTCGCCCATCGGCGGTCCGGCGAGCGCTTGCGTCCGGTGCGACGCGGGTCCATTGGCGTCTCCGGGCCACTCCTCCCCGCCTAGGAGCTCTCATCTGGAAGGATGACGTCCGTGACCAACCGACCCGCCACGCGCCCCCGCGTGCCGAACTTCTCCTCCGGCCCCTGCACCAAGCGTCCCGGCTGGAGCCTCGACGCCCTCTCGGACGCGCCGCTCGGCCGCTCGCATCGTTCGGCCGTCGGCAAGGCCAAGCTCGCCGAGGCGATCGACCTGACCCGCACCGTGCTGCAGGTGCCGGCCGATTACCGGATCGGCATCGTGCCGGCCTCCGACACCGGCGCCGTGGAGATGGCGATGTGGTCGATGCTCGGTCCGAAGACCGTCGAGGTCGTGGCCTGGGAGGCGTTCGGCCTGGAATGGGTCACCGACGCCCTGAAGGAACTCAAGATCGCGCCGCGCGTCCATGTCGGCGCCTACGGAATCCTGCCCGACCTGTCGGCGGTGGATACGCGGCACAACGACGTCATCTTCACCTGGAACGGCACCGCCGCCGGCGTTCGCGTGCCGAACGGCGACTGGATCGCCGCCGACCGCGAGGGCATCACCATCTGCGACGCCACCTCGGCGGCCTTCGCGATGCCGCTCGACTGGGCCAAGCTCGATGTCGTCACCTTCTCCTGGCAGAAGGTCATGGGCGGCGAGGCCGCGCACGGCATGATCGTGCTCTCCCCCCGCGCCGTCGCCCGCATCGAGGGCAACGTCCCGGCCTGGCCCGTGCCGAAGGTGTTCCGCCTGGCCAAGGACGGCAAGCTCATCGAGGGCATCTTCAAGGGCGACACCATCAACACGCCCTCGATGCTGGCGGTCGAGGATTATCTCGACACCCTGAAATGGGCCGAGCGAATCGGCGGCCTCCCGGCGCTGCATGCCCGGGCCGACGCCAATGCCCGAATCATCCACGACTGGGTGGCACGCACGCCCTGGATCGACCACCTCGCGGCCGATGCCGGCACCTACAGCAACACGGGCGTCTGCCTCGTCATCGCCGATCCCGACGTGCTGGCGCTCGGTGATGCCGCCGTCGGCGCCGTCGCCAAGGGCATCGCCGACACCCTCGACCGGGACGGCATCGCGTACGACATCGGCGCCTATCGCGACGCCCCCGCCGGCTTGCGGATCTGGTGCGGCGGCACGGTCGAGCGCTCGGATCTCGAGGCCCTGACGCCGTGGCTCGACTGGGCGTTTGCCCAGGAGAAAGCGAAGCTGCTCGCGCGGGCGGCGTAGACCCCGCGACCGTGACGCGACGCTCGTGTATACCACGCCCCTGAAAAGCGCTGGTATACAGGCGACGGATTCCTTGTGAACCTCCGTCGCCCGCCTCTCTCGATAGGGCGTCTCGGCCCGGCCCACCCGCACCCGGACACGCTGCATGAAGATCGACGGCAAGCCCTACCGCACCATCTTCCCCGCCGAGGACGCCGCCTCCGTGGCGGTGATCGATCAGACCCGCCTGCCTTTCGCTTTTGAGCTCAAGACCTTAGCGACCCTGGACGACGCCGCCGTGGCGATCCGCACCATGGTGGTGCGCGGCGCGCCGCTGATCGGCGTCACCGCCGCCTACGGTCTCGCCCTCGGCTTGCGGGCCGACGCCACCGAGGCAGGCCTCGACCATGCGGTCGACCGTCTCGCCGCGACCCGCCCCACCGCGATCAACCTTCGCTGGGCCCTCGACCGGGTCGCCGCCAAGCTCCGCACCGTGCCGGAAGCCGACCGCGCCGCCTTCGCCTATGCCGAAGCCGGGCGCATCGCGGAGGAAGATGTCGCGAGCTGCCACGCCATCGGGGTGCACGGCGCCGCGATCCTGAGCGATCTGCATCGCGAAAAAGGCAGGCCGATCAACGTGTTGACCCATTGCAACGCGGGCTGGCTCGCTACGGTGGATTGGGGCACCGCTCTGGCGCCGATCTATGTGGCGCACGATGCCGGCGTGCCGATCCATGTCTTCGTCGACGAAACCCGCCCCCGCAACCAAGGTGCGGCGCTCACCGCCTTCGAACTCAACGGCCACGGCGTCCCGCATACCGTCATCGCCGACAATGCCGGCGGGCATCTGATGCAGCACGGCGCGATCGACATCTGCATCGTCGGTTCGGATCGCACGACCTCATCGGGCGACGTCTGCAACAAGATCGGCACGTACTTGAAGGCGCTCGCCGCCAGCGACAATCACGTGCCGTTCTACGCGGCTCTGCCCTTCTCGACGATCGACTGGACCCTCGATGACGGCGTGCGGGAGATTCCGATCGAGGAACGCGATGGTCGCGAGGTCACCCACCTGACGGGCCGTCTGTCCGATGGCGGCTTCGCCACCATCGAAGTGGTCTCGCCCGGAAGCCCGGTCGCCAATCCGGCCTTCGACGTGACGCCGGGCCGCCTCGTCACCGGGATCATCACCGAGCGCGGCGTCGCGTCGGCCGATTCCGAGGGCCTGCTGTCGCTCTATCCGGAGCGCCGCAAGGCCGCCTGAGGCGTCACGCCTCGGGCGCCCACTGCCAGAAAACCGAGCCGGTGAAGGAAAAAACCGTTTCACCGCGCTGGTTTACGCCGACGTTCTGGTGGGTCGCGAGCCCCCAGCCCGGTCGTGAGGCGGTGGCCCGCTTGTCCACCAGGGTGCAGGTGTAGCGGATCGTGTCGCCGGCATAGACCGGCGCGAGCCAGCGCATATCGCGAAACCCCGGTGACGGCCCGAGTTGCGGCACCGGACCGGTGCGGGCGGTATGGACGACGTCGCGGCCACGGGTGATGTGGAGACGCTTCATCCAGGCGGCCGCCGTATGCCAACCCGAGGCGCAGAGCCCCCCGAAATGCGTCTGCCGGGCCGCCTCGGGGTCGAGGTGGAAGGCTTGCGGGTCGTAGGTCCGGGCAAAGGCCATGACGGCCTCCGGCGTGAACCGATGCGCCCCAAGTTCCCGGGCCGCGCCAAGGGGCGCCGTTTCCAGGAAGCACAAGGGTTCGGCGTCAGCGGACTCGATGAGAGGTGCGTCGTCCGGCGCTTCGACCCTGCGTGGCGGCAGTGGTGTCGCTCCGCGACGGGCAAACATCACCGTGAAGTTCTGGGTCATCACCGGCTCGCCATCCTGGTTCAGGATGGTCATCGCGAAGACGACGAAGCCGCGATCCGGCTTGGTGTTGGATGCCCGGCACGACTCGACGCGAACCGATATGCTGAGGGCATCCCCCGGCAGGACAGGCCGGAGCCAGCGAAGTTCGGCGATCCCGGGCGAGCCCATCGAGGTCGCTCCGCGGAACGCATGCCGCTGAAGGAGTCGCATGCCGAACCCGGCGGTCTGCCATCCAGAGCCGATCAGCCGACCCACGAACGTCGCCTGGGCCGCCTCGGCATCGAGATGGAACGGCTGCGGATCGAATTCCGCCGCGAAAGCGACGATCTCGGCCTCGGTGACCGTCAAAGGGCCACCGTCGATCGCCATCCCGGGGGTGAAGTCTTCGAAGGTGATGCCGGGCATGCGGGGCCTCTCTGGCTTTGAACGTCTTCGCGCCTGGACGACGCGAAACCGATGCCGCCCCGCAGAGTGGCACCCGTTTCGCGCGCGATCCGGCCCGGATTGGCTCAGTTGGCGAAGCGGAAGTGCAGGACGTCACCGTCCTGGACCACGTACTCCTTGCCCTCGAGGCGGAACTTACCGGCTTCCTTCGCACCGCTCTCACCCTTCAGGGTGGTGTAATCGTTGAAGGCGATGGTCTCGGCCCGGATGAAGCCCTTCTCAAAATCCGTGTGGATCACGCCGGCAGCCGCGGGCGCACGGGTGCCCTTTTCGATGGTCCAGGCGCGCGCTTCCTTCGGACCCACCGTGAAGTAGGTGATGAGTCCGAGAAGTTCGTAGCCGGCGCGGATCACGCGATTCAGCCCGGGCTCCGCGAGGCCGACCGCCTCCAGAAAATCTCCCTGGTCGGCCAGCGGCATCACCGCGATCTCACTCTCGATCTTGGCCGAAACCACCACCGCCTTGGCGCCCTCCGCCTTCGCGCGGGCCATCACCGCTTCAGAATAGGCATTGCCCTTGTCGGCATCGCCCTCGTCGACATTGCAGACGTAGAGGACAGGCTTCGCTGTCATCAGGCCGAGGCTCTGGAAGAGTTTCTCCTCGTCGGGCTTGCGCTGGACCAGACGGGCCGGCTTGCCCTCGCGCAGCAGCGGCAGGGCGCGCTGGACGAGGTCGAGTGTTTCCTTGGCCTCCTTGTCGGCACCCTTGGCCTTCTTCTCCAGAGCGATGACGCGCTTTTCCAGGCTATCGAGGTCGGCAAGCATCAACTCGGTCTCGATGGTCTCGATATCGGCAGCCGGATCGACCTTGCCCTCGACATGGGTCACGTCGCCGTCGGTGAAGCAGCGAACGACATGGGCGATGGCATCGACCTCGCGGATATTGGCTAGGAACTGGTTGCCGAGGCCCTCGCCCTTCGATGCGCCGCGCACGAGGCCGGCGATGTCCACGAAGGTGAGACGCGTCGGGATGATCTCCTTCGAGGCGGCGATCTTGGCCAGATCATCAAGGCGCGCGTCCGGCACCGCCACCTCGCCGACATTCGGCTCGATGGTGCAGAACGGGTAATTCGCCGCCTGAGCGGCGGCCGTCTGCGTCAGCGCGTTGAAGAGGGTCGACTTGCCGACGTTCGGCAGGCCGACGATGCCGCATTTAAAGCCCATGGGTCACCTGTCCGTTCGCGAAGCCGACCGCAGTCGGCCTGCGTGAAATCCGATGTCGCTGCCGCGGTCAATCGCGGGCGTTGACCTGCTTGACGTCGTCCCAGCCCCGTCCCGCCATGGCGAGGTGGACCTTGTTCTGGAAGCTCGCATCCTCGCCGGCCGCCAGGAGCGGCGCCTGGTCTGCCACCGCCCGGCAGAGGTCGTCGACCCAGGCTTCCTCGCCCTTACCGAAGTCGTTCAGCACATAGGCGTGTACGAGGGCCTTGTCTCCTGGGTGACCGATGCCGAGGCGGACACGCCGGTAATCGTTGCCGCATTGCGCGGTGATCGAGCGCAAGCCGTTATGACCCGCATTGCCGCCGCCGGTCTTCACCCGCAGCTTGGCCGGAGCGAGGTCGAGTTCGTCATGGAGCACGATCACGTCGGAGAGCGCGATCTTGTAGAAGCGCTGAGCCTCCTGAACCGCGCGACCGGACTCGTTCATGAACGTCAGCGGTTTGAGGAGGATCGCACGCTCCGGCCCGAGCGCTACCTCGGCGATCTCACCCTGGAATTTGCGCCGCCACGGACCGGCCCGGTGGATACGGGCCACTTCGTCGAGGGCCAGGAAGCCGATGTTGTGTCGGTTCTTCGCGTAGCGAGGGCCGGGATTGCCGAGACCGACGATCAGGCGCATGGCGCGAATGGATCCCTGCGAGTTTGCGGCCGGACCCGCGAGAGTGAGCGGATGCCGGCGTAGGCCTCGAAATAGAGATGCCCCAGCCTGCTGGCCGGGGCACTGTCATGGATGACGTGAAGCCGGGCGCGAGCCCAGATTTCAGTCTTCCTTCTTCTCGTCTTCGGCAACGGCCTCGGCGGCCTCTTCCTCGGCCTTCTCGTCGGCAGCTTCGGCGGACTGCGCTTCGGCGATTGCAGCCTCCTCGGCCTCGACCTCGGCGCCGAGGACGGTCGGCGGTACGATGTTGGCGACGGTGGCGTCGGGCTCACCCGTGAAGGTCGCGCCAGCAGGGAGCTTCACATCGGTGATGTGGATCGCATCGCCGATCTCCCGACCCGTCAGGTCGATTTCGATGGCATCCGGAATCGCGTCAGGGGCGACTTCGAGGGCCAGGGTGTGGAGGACGACGTTGAGCGTACCACCCTTCTGCTTGATGCCGGGCGCCGCATCTTCGTTGGCGAAGTGCACCGGGACCTCGACCGTGATCGACTGACCGGCGACGACGCGTAGGAAGTCGACATGGATCGGCACGCCGGTCACGGGATCGAGGTGGAAATCGCGCGGGATCGCACGGGTCTTCTTTCCGCCGGCGTTGATCTCGAACAGGGTGGTCTTGAAGCCACCAGCGTAGATCAGCGTGCGGATGCGGATGAGGTCGACCGCGATGGATTGCGGGGCTTGGCCGCCTCCGTAGATGACGGCGGGAACGTGACCCTGGCGACGAACGGCCCGGGCGGCCCCCTTGCCGACCCGGTCGCGTGCCACGGCCTCAAGCGTCTTGACTGCGCTCATGGCGTGATCCTTTTGCGTATGAGAATGAACGGAAAACGCGAAAGGCCGCCCGAAACGGACGGCCAAGCCCCGAATCCCGAAGCGCCCGTGCCTCCAAGGGTGTCTGGCGAGCGCTGGCGCGGCCTATACCCGCAAGTGCTTCCCGGCGCAACCGCAGGAGCAACACAGGTCATTCCATCCTGAAGGCAAGCGCCGGTCGCGCTTCCGTTGATCCATCGGGTAGCAAACCGCTCGCAAGAGCGTGGCCGCGCTCGTTCGAGGAAAGCGCGACATAATTCGGCGCCGGGAGAGATCGCTGACCAGGATTATGGTCAGAGGATCAGCCGATAAGATCGTGACCGCCGACTGTGAATAGGCGCTCCGGCGAAGCATCGTCCGCCGGAGCGCAGCCCTTCTCGATTGACGGCATATTCGAGCGAGATCGAGATTAGCGAACCGATGCCTCGGCCGTCTTCGCAACGAGCTGCCGAGTTGCCGGTGCACGCGGTGTGATGAACGGCGTGGTGATCAGTTCAGAAGCCGGACGCACGGTTGCCGTGGCGCGCGCCTGCTCACGATACAGGGGAGGGGTGAGGTAGGTCCGGTCATCCGCCAACGCAGTGGTGATCAGGGTCAGAGATGCGAGTGCGCTGAGGACGATGGTACGGGTGGTCATCGTGAGCTTCCTTCGGAATTTCCGGGGCGACAGCCCCGTTCGATGATCCGAAGATATTTTGCACCGCATCATGATTCAAACAAATGGATTCAATATCGCATATTGATTCTATCGATTTCAATTTTGGTGTTGGACCCGCCTCGGTATAGGCAAACCCTCCGAAACCGGGGTGGGAATACCAAAAGGGCGATGCTGGCTGTCGATCGTACACGATTGCCGCAGTCACGAACGCTCGCCCCTCACGACTGGGTTGAAAGCTATCCCAGCGCCGTATGCCGGCGTTTCGTGCCCCGATCACAAGAGGCCGAATAGCCGAAACGCGTGGGATCTCTGGAACTCGCTTCGCCACGAGGCACGGAACAATGGGCGCCGTTTGAACAGGTCCCTGCAGGTCGCCGATACTTTTTGCAAAACCTCCGACGTCGCTTTCTCAATCTGACGAACTCCCGCTCGGGCCGCCTATCCCGATCCCCATACGCGAACGGGAGCGGCGTCAATGCGGTCCGCTGCCGACGGCCTTGAGGCGGTACAAGGCCTCCAAAGCTTCGCGTGGCGTCAGCGTGTCCGGGTCGATCGCATCGAGGGCTGAACGCAAGGCATCATCCGAAACCTCCGGAACGGGCTCCGGCATCGGCGGAGGAGCAAGGTTGGCGAAGAGCGGCAAGTCGTCGATCCGGGGGCGGGACGGCCGGTCCCGCTCCGCCTTCTCCAAGTGCTTCAGGATCGACCCTGCCCGCGCGATCACCCCGGCCGGAAGGCCAGCGAGGCGGGCAACCTGCAACCCATAGGAGCGTTCGGCCACACCCGACACCACCTCGTGCAGGAAGACGACCTCGCCCTTGTGTTCGGCAACCCGAAGGGTCGCATTGTCGAGGTGCGAGAGGCGTTGCCCAAGAGCGGTCAGTTCATGGAAGTGGGTGGCAAACAGGGCCCGGCAACCATTCTGTTCGTGCAGGTGCTCGAGACAGGCCCACGCGATCGAAAGCCCGTCGAAGGTCGCCGTACCACGACCGATTTCGTCCAGGATGACGAGGGAGCGACGGGTCGCCTGATTCAGGATCGCAGCGGTCTCGACCATCTCGACCATGAACGTCGATTGACCACGGGCAAGATCGTCGGCGGCACCGACACGCGAAAACAGGCGGTCGACAAGCCCGAGCCGGACGCGGGCCGCCGGCACGAAGGCTCCGATCTGCGCCAGGACGGCGATGAGGGCGTTCTGGCGCAGGAAGGTGGACTTACCGCCCATGTTCGGACCAGTGATCAACCGGATGCGTCCACGCCCCTCCCCTGACAAGTCACAGTCGTTGGCAATGAACGGCGCTCCCGACGCGCGCAGGGCAGCCTCGACAACCGGATGTCTCCCACCCTCAACCACGAAGGCGTAGCTTTCATCGACAATTGGCCTGCGCCAGTCGCGCTCGACGGCCAACTCGGCATGCGAGGCCGCCACATCGAGGCGCGCCAGCGCCTCAGCCACATCCGCAATAGCGCTCGCCTGCTCCAGGACGCGCCCTGACAGGGCATCGAACACCGCATTCTCCAGGGTCAGCGCGCGGTCGGATGCGCCGGAAATGCGGCTCTCCAACTGCCCGAGTTCGACACTGGTGAACCGCATGGCGTCGACCATGGTCTGGCGATGGATGAAGGTCTCGCGCATTACTCCTTTGAGGCAGGCCTCGCCCACCCCCTGTGGGACTTCGATGTAGTACCCAAGCATGTTGTTATGCTTGATCCGAAGCGTACGGCAGCCCGTTTCTTCGGCGTAGCGCGTCTGCAAGGCAGCGATGACTTTGCGCGAATCCTGGCCGAGGAGGCGGTTCTCGTCGATCTCTGCGTCATAGCCGGCGCGGACGAAGCCGCCGTCCTGGCGCTTCAGTGGAAGATCCTCGGCGAGGGCCGCACGCAATGTCTGCACAAGCTCGCCATCGACGGAAGCAAGACAGGTGGCTAGGGCCTTCAAATCCTCGGGAAGCCTCTCCAAGCCGTCGCAGCGGGTCGCGAGTTCCTGGGCAGCGTCCAGACCATCACGCAAGGCTGCCAAATCCCGCGGGCCACCCCGGCCGAGCCCGAGGCGCGACAAGGCGCGGGCAAGGTCAGGGGCACGGGCGAGGCTAGCGCGGAAGGCGGACCGGGTCGGCCCGTCCTCAACCAGAAACTCGACAGCGGCGTGACGATGCCGGATCGCCTCAAGATCGGTCAACGGACCCGCCAGATGCTCGGCGAGCATCCGGGCGCCGCCCGCGGAGACGGTTCGATCGATGGCGTCGAGGAGGCTGCCCTTGCGCTCGCCCGACAGGGTCCGGGTAAGTTCGAGATTGGCCCGGGTCGAGGCATCGATGGACAGGGTCGCGCCAGCGCTTTCGCGCGACGGCGGCGACAAGGTCGGGCGAGCGCCGATCTGCGTACGCTCGATGTAAAGCAGGACCGCTCCTGCCGCTGCGATCTCGGCGCGGCCGAACTGCCCGAAGCCCTCGAGCGTCGAGACTCCGAATTGTGCCTTGATCCGCCGCTCCGCCGAAGAGGGCTCGAGTTCAGCTTGTGCGAGCGGCGTGACGGGAGCGGAGCATTCGCGCCAGAACCGGGTCAGAGCCGGATCGGCATGGATCGCTTCCGACATAACGATCTCGCGCGGATCGTGTCGGGCAATTGCGGAGGCAAGCTCGGCAGCCGGGACTTCACTGAGGGAAAACCGCCCGGTCGAGATATCGACTGCAGCCAACCCGTAAACCAAAGCAGTCTCACCAGCCTTGCGTCGGCCGATCGCCAACAGAACGTTGGCACGGGCGGGGTCAAGAAGACGATCCTCGGTGATGGTACCGGGCGTGACCAGGCGGACAACTTCCCGGCGAACCACAGATTTCGGGCCGCGCTTCTTCGCTTCGGCGGGATCTTCCGTCTGTGCGCAGACAGCCACGCGGTGGCCGAGCGCGATCAGGCGGCTAAGATAGTCGTCGGCGCGGTCCACCGGAACGCCGCACATCGGAATGTCGGCACCGCCATGCTTGCCGCGCTTTGTCAGAACGATGCCGAGCGCGCGCGAGGCGATCTCGGCATCTTCGAAGAACAACTCGTAGAAGTCGCCCATACGGTAGAACAGGAGGCAATCGGTATTGGCCGCCTTGATCTCGATATACTGCGCCATCATCGGCGTGGCACCGGTCGTGTCGAGAACGGCAGCGCTCGTCGTGTAGTCCGAGGGGGCGGAGCCGGTCTTGGCGACGGATCGAGCGGGGCGCTGTGACATGGTCCCAGCATAGCAGACCTAGCTGGCAAGAATCAGCGCGGTAGCCCGTCTGGCCTGGGGAGAAAGCTGATACGTCTACGACCAGTGAGAACGCAGAGCCACGCATCGCCACATGAAAAGGGTTGGCCTGCCTGCGCAGACCGACCCTCGTCGAAGCCGATTGAAGGGACTGAAAGGGAACTCAGTAGCGCGGACCGCCCGTGGTGCTGCCCTTCTGCTGCTGGTAGCCGGGCTGCGAGGGGTTGCGTGAATTCGGATCGCTCATCATCCGCGAACGCGGCATGCGATGCATCCGGCGGTGATGACGATGATGGCGCATCCCATGGTGATGGCGCCGATAGGCGACCTGATCGAGCGCCTGATCACCTGCGACAGCAACGGCCGGAGCCGGCATAACGGGGGCGGCCGATGCGGACGTGAGCCCGAATGCACCGAGCAGAGTGCTGGCAGCCAAAGCGATCGCAAGCTTGTTCATGAATTCCATCTTCCGTCAAAGCGCCACTTGCGCTGCGAGCGATCAAGTCCTTCGAAGTGAATCCGTTCCCAGGTGATCCAACAGAATGATGGAATTGGCCCCGGTCATGGCAAGTATGGTGGAACATCCGTGACTCGACCTGAACCGCAGCGGGTTGCGGATCGTCCGCAATCGCGTCACCAGCATTGGAATGGTCCACTCTGCACCCGCGCCTCTCGTCGCCACCCTGCCTATCGAGGTCGTCCTTCCAGCCCTTCGTGACGCTCTTGCGGTCCGTCCGTCGGTTGTCCTCGTGGCACCGCCCGGCGCCGGTAAAACCACCCGGGTGCCGCTCGCCCTCCTCGAAGCACCCTGGTTACGGCCGGCGGACAAGATCATCCTGCTGGAGCCTCGCCGTCTTGCAGCCCGCGGCGCTGCCGAGCGTATGGCCGCGACGCTGGGTGAGAACGTCGGTGAAACCATCGGACTGCGTGTCCGCCTCGGCTCGAAGGTTTCGAGCCGCACCCGAATCGAGGTCGTCACCGAGGGTGTCTTCACCCGAATAATCCTGGAGGATCCGGAACTCACCGGCATCGGCGCCGTCCTGTTCGACGAGTTCCACGAGCGCTCGCTGGATGCGGATTTCGGTTTGGCCTTGGCCCTCGACAGCCAAGGTGCTTTGCGGGAGGATCTTCGCATCCTCGTCATGTCGGCGACGCTTGATGGCGCCCGTGTCGCCACGCTTCTCGGCGGAGCGCCGGTGATCGAATCCGAGGGGCGCGCCTACCCGGTCGAGACCCGATACTCGGATCGAGACCCGAGCCGACGGATCGAGGACGTCGTGGCGGAGGCGATCTTACGGGCACTGCGGGCAGACCCGGGTTCGGTGCTCGCCTTCCTGCCGGGTCAAGGCGAGATCCGTCGCGTGGCATCTCTTCTGGCCGACCGAGTCGATGCATCCATCGAGGTGGCTCCCCTGTATGGCGCTCTTACGCCTGTCGAACAGGACCGTGCCATCGGCCCCGCGCCGCCTGGCCGGCGCAAAGTGGTGCTCGCCACCAGTATCGCCGAGACTTCGCTGACCATTCAGGGCGTGCGGATCGTCGTGGATTCGGGTTTGTCGCGAGTGCCGATCTACGAGCCTGGCCTTGGACTGACTCGTCTAGTCACCGCCCGTGCTTCACGCGCCTCGGTCGATCAGCGCCGAGGCCGTGCCGGCCGAACCGAGCCGGGCATCTGTCACCGACTGTGGTCCGAAGCTGCAACAAACGCCCTGGAGCCCTTTACCAGTCCCGAGATTCTGGCGGCCGACCTCTCGGGCCTAATTCTGGATTGCGCAGCCTGGGGTGTCACGGACCCGACGACCCTGGCATTTCTCGACACGCCCCCTGCCCCCGCCGTTGCCGAAGCCCGAGCGATGCTGAGCCACCTTGAAGCGATCGACCCGGATGGTCGCCTGACCAGAACTGGGCGCGCTCTGCGCGCACTTCCTCTGCCTCCACGACTCGCCCGTATGGTTGTCGAGGCAGCAGGCTACGACAGGGCTCGCGAGGCGGCAGACCTTGCAGCCGTGCTGGTCGAGCGGGGGCTCGGTGGCGACGACACCGACGTCAGGTCCCGGCTCGACCGCTACACGCGGGACCGTGGGCAAAGGGCGAGCGACATGCGCCGGCTCGCACAGAGCTGGGTACGACAAGCCAACGCGTTCGCCGGAACCCGTGACCATGCTCCGGTTGGCCTCGACTTGAGCGAGGCCGGAACGCTGCTCGCCCTGGCCTATCCCGATCGGGTTGCCCGAGCCCGTGGCCGCGATGGCGAATTCGTCATGGCCAACGGACGAGCTGGACGGGTCGATCCGAGCTCTGCGCTGGCCCGCGAGCCGTTCCTCGTCGTAGCGGAAATCACCGGGACAGCGGCCCAGGCTCGCATTCTTGCTGCGGCTCCGATCTCCCTGGGGGCGATCGAAGCGCTGTTCGGGACTGCAATCGAGGCGAAGACAGAGATCACCTTCGACCGGACGGCACGTGCCCTACGCGCGCGGTCGATGCGACGACTTGGATCAGTGACGCTGGGCGACCACCCGCTGCCTGTGCCGGTGGAGATTGCCGCGGCCGAGATACTCGCCAAAGGCGTCGTCGAGATCGGGCTACACGCCCTGCCATGGACGCCGCAACTTACCCAATGGCGCGCACGCCTACGCTTCCTGCGAGAGGCTGACCCCGCGAACTGGCCCGACGTGTCAGACACTCAGTTGCTGGCAAACATCCAGCATTGGTTGGCACCGGAAATCATCGGGCGCACGAGCCTCGACGCCATCACCGCCGACGATCTCGCGCGCGCCCTTCAAGCGTTGCTGCCCTGGGATCGGCGCGCCCGCCTCGACGCGGATGCGCCCACCCATTTCGAAGTGCCAACCGGATCGCGCATCGCACTCGACTATGAGTTCGAGACCGGGCCGGTGCTGGCCGTCCGAGTGCAGGAGCTTTTCGGTCTGGAACGCCATCCGAGTATTGCCGGTGGAAGAATCGCCCTCGTGTTGCATCTGCTCTCACCAGCCTCGCGACCCATCCAGATCACCCGCGACCTTCCAGGCTTCTGGCGTGGATCGTGGAGCGCCGTACGCTCGGAGATGCGCGGGCGCTACCCACGCCATCCCTGGCCGGAAGATCCTGTGGCCGAGCCTCCGACGCGGCGTGTCAAGCCGAGGGGGACATGAGCAAGGAACTTTGTCGCGCCTGGGCTCCGTTCGATCCAAGCGGTCGCCTCTCGGCCCCGGCCTATCGCGGCTTTCTGATGCGTATGATCGTCCTCGGGTTTGGCCTGCTCTGCCTGGGGATCTGGCTCGCCGCCCTTGGCCTCCGCTGGTCGGGTATTCTCGTTGCCTCCGGCACGCTCCCCGTCATCCTGGCAACCTCGATCCAGACGGTCCGACGGCTACATGACCGCAACCGCAGTGGCTGGTGGTTGGGGGCATACATTCTCGCGGAGGCAACCAGCCTTCTGCCGCTTGAGGGGGTGGTCGACAGCTATCCCATCCCGGTCATTGGGCTCGTCCTGGCAATGCTAGGCTTCTTCGTTTGGTTCTTTCTCGAGACGGTCTTTCGATCCGGAAGCCGGGAGGCCAACCGCTACGGCGCAGTCCCATTGGATTGCAAACGGCTCACGCTGCACGCTTCGCTTTGAGGACGATGCGCGCTGCGCTTCGGCTCGGCTGATCATCGTCCGGCAAGCGCATGAGGCTGTCGATCTGCGCCAGGGCCGCCACCTGCGCATCGCGCTCCGAAGCGCCGGCCAGCAAGGGCTCGAGGGCTGCGGCAAGCCGTGGCGCAGTACAGTCGCCCTGAATGAACTCCGGCATCGCGTTGTGGCCCAGGATCAGATTCGGAAGCACGATGGTCGGGACCTGGATCAGGCGTCGCGCGACGGCCTCCTCGATCCGCGAGACCTTGTAGGCAACCACCATCGGAACACCGGCCAAGGCCAGTTCGAGCGTGACCGTACCGGACGCGGCCAGCGCTGCCCGGGCCCGGCGAAACGCGGTATGCTTGGCTGCCTCGCCGTGAACGAGCGTGACGGGATTATCCCAGGCGAGCACCGACCGCTCGATCAAGGCTCGGTGCCGCGTCACCGCCGGCAGCACCGCCTCGATCGGTCCGAAGCGCGCCGTGAGACGCGCCAGCGTGGCCCCGAAGACCGGCATCAGACGCTCGATTTCCGATCGGCGGGAGCCAGGCAGGATCGCCAGGACCGGTGATCCTACGAGGCGTGCCTCGGCTTCGGTGCGGGACGGGCGCAATTCCGAGAGTCGCTCGATCAGCGGATGACCGACATAGGTACAGGCAGGGCCATTCAGGCGTCGGTGTGCCTCTGGTTCGAAGGGCAGAAGGGCGAGGACGTGATCGATGAAGGGGCGCATCTTCGCGGCCCGCCAGGGGCGCCAAGCCCAGACGCTCGGCGACACATAGTCGACGATGGGAAGGTCTGGCATTCTCTTACGGACGCGTGCAGCCACGGCATGCGTGAAACCGGGACTGTCGATGATGACAAGCACATCGGGCCGGGCTTCGATGACGTCACGCACCGTCTGGCGAATACGGCGCAGGAGGGTCCGCAGCCGCGCGGCGACGGGCAGGTAGCCCATGACCGCCACGTCATCGATGGGGAAGAGGGACCGGAAGCCTTCTGCCGCCATCGCCTCGCCGCCGACCCCTCCGAAACGAATCGGGCGATCCGACAACTCACGCAGTCCGCGCATCAGCTTCGATCCGAGTTGATCCCCCGAGTCTTCGCCTGCCACCAGCCAGATGACTCGCTCAGGATGGGGCTCGTTCATGCGTCCGGTCCCGTTCTGGCATCGAGATTCAATCCGACGACGAAGAGGCCTATCCGATCCGCCGCCGCAATCGTCGCTTGGCGATCGATGATCAGCGTGTGGCCAGCCTGGACGGCCACACCTGCGCAACCGGCCGCAGCGGCATTCACCACGGTACGGGGTCCAATTGCCGGCAGGTCGACGCGAAGATCCTGTCCGATCTTGGCGCACTTCACCAGCACGGTGCCGGGCTGCGCGTTGCCGTAACCGAAGGGGCGGCGGCCGAGTCCCCGGGCGCGGGACAGCATTCGGTCGGTGCCTTCAGGTCCCTCGATGGCGAGCGCCCGTTGACCCACCACAACCGTTGCCTGCCCGACATCGTATCGAGAAAGCGTAGACAGCAGAGCCTGGCCGGTTTCGATCGACTCGCGTGAAGCAGCGTCGGGCGCATGCAGGCCGAGTACTCCTTCGGGGCTGAGAAGATCGGGCGCGACTTCGTGGACGCCCATCACACCATGGCCGTGCTCCTCCAGAAGCAGAAGAGCGCTGCGCAGCAGCCGGTCGTCGCCGCCGGCAGAGATCGCCCTCAGGGCGTCGCGGTTCCGTAACGCCGCCGCGGCATTCAGAATCGCGGCGGGGTTCGGCCGAGACACGCCGCCGGCCGGGATGACACAAGCGGGTCCCCATGCCTCGAGGACGGACAGGATACCGGCGATGTCGAGGAGATCGACCGTCGCTTCGGCCCGTCTTCGCATCGCCCGCTCGGCGAACCCGCGAATTGCCAGAACGCGAAATGGGCGCCCGGCGCGGTCGAGCGAGGCCGCCACCAATTCTGGCAGGTGACCGGCGCCCGCCACCAGGACCAATAACGGTGCCCCGGTGATCTGCGCAGCGGGCGCTGGGTTCGCGTTCAAGAGGTGCTCGGCGTCTCGCGCGGGGTACAGAGGGAACGCTTGCCGCCAGCGCGAATGAAAGCAACGATTTCGGCGACGGCGCGGTGACTCTCGAACTCCGCGGCCACGTCTTCCAGACGCTCCATCAGCGTCCCCTCATTGGCAAAGAGAAGGCGATAGGCTCGCCGCAACGTGTGAATATCCTCACGGGCGAAACCGCGCCGCTGCAATCCAATGATGTTCAGGCCGGAGAGGTAGGCGCGGTTCCCGAGCGCCATGCCATAAGGAATGCAGTCATTCTCCAACCCGGAAAGCCCGCCGACGAAGGCATGGGCCCCAACGCGGGCGAATTGGATCACGGCTGCACCACCGCCGAGGATCGCGTAATCGCCAACGCTGCAATGCCCGGCCAGCATGACGTTGTTGGAGAACACGACTCCGTCACCGACGCGGCAATCATGGCCGACATGGGAGTTGGCGAGAAACGTGCACTTGTCGCCCACCGTCGTCTCCAGCCCCCCCCCGGCGGTTCCGGGGTTCATGGTCACGCCTTCGCGGATCACGCAATCGGCGCCGATGGTCAGAACGGAGGCCTCACCCCTGAACTTGAGGTCCTGGGGTGGATGTCCGATCGAGGCGAAGGGATAGAGCTGTGTCCGTGGGCCGATCGTTGTCCGGCCGGCCACCACGACGTGGCTTACGAGTTCGCACCCATCACCGAGAGCGACGGACGGCCCGACATGGCAGAACGGCCCGACCCGGACGCCTTCCCCGAGGATCGCGCCGTCCTCGATCACAGCGCTCGGATGGATCTCGCCGACAGTGCTCACTCGGTCACCAGCATGGCGCCGATCTCGGCCTCGGCCACCAGGGTACCATCCACCCGCGCCTCGCCCCGGAACCACCACATGGTCTTTCGGTGATTGATCTTCGTCATGTGATAGCGAACGGTGTCGCCCGGAACGACGGGTTTGCGAAACTTGCATTTGTCGATGGTCATGAAGAAGACCTGCTTAGCACGCAGTTCGTCGCTCATGATGTGGCGGCAGCAGATGGCCCCCGCGGTCTGAGCCATACCTTCGATAAGGAGGACCCCGGGGAACACTGGCAGCCCGGGGAAGTGTCCTGTGAATTGCGGCTCGTTAATCGTGACATTCTTGATGCCGACGCAGCTGCGGTCTCCGTCGATCTCCACGATCCGGTCGATCATCAGGAAGGGATAGCGGTGCGGCAGCAGTTCCAGGACCTTCTGGATGTCAGCCGAGCCGAGCTCACGCGGCATGTCGTTCATCGATTCGATTACCTCACTGCGCGTCGACGCCCCCGCCGCCCCGCCTCGTTCCTATCAGCCGCCAACTTGGAGGATGCGCCTTCATTCGGCAGAAGCGGACGGGATGCAAGCCCCTGCGGATCGAATGGGATACAGGGAAGGATCGCCGGCCTTCGGATCGAGGTGGTAATCCTCTACGGCCTCCATCAGGCACGTACCGATCAAAAGATCCCCGATTTGGACAGGTTCGTGCACCGGCTCAGGCTGCGATCATTCAGCTTTGTCGATGCAAATCGGCTGGGATCAGGCCGCTCGCATGGCGCGCGAACGCTGTGGAGGAGAGCCCTATCGTCGGGCTTCTCCCAGAGCGCTCGAACCCGCTCTCGCTACGCGCTCTTGGTCCAGTGTGTCCCCGCCGAGCAGACGCCGTCAGCTCTTCGGTTCGTCGCCGGGCGTCGAACGCTCGGCGAGGCGTGCCAGGGTCGTGAGTTCACGGAACCACGCTCGGACCGGCTTTGCGGGTGTACCCCCCCATCGACTTCCAGGAGGAACGTCCCGGTTCACATTGGACGAACCGGCGATCTGCGATCCCATTCCGATGCGAAGGTGGCCGACGACGCCCACCTGTCCGCCGAGGACAACATAATCCTCAAGGGTGGTCGAACCGGAGATCCCCACGCCTGAGACGATGACGCAGTGCCGACCGATGACGACGTTGTGGGCGATCTGGACGAGGTTATCGATCTTCGTCCCCTCCCCGATGATTGTATCCCGGCTGGCCCCCCGGTCGATCGTCGTATTGGCACCGATTTCGACATCATCCTGAACAATGACCCGGCCGATCTGCGGCACCTTCAGGTGTCCCCCCGGGCCCATCGCGAATCCAAATCCGTCCTGGCCCAAACGTGCGCCGGGATGGATAATCACCCGATTTCCGATCAGCGCATGGGTCAACGTCGCACCGGCCCCGATGGCGCAGTCCCGTCCAATGCGAACGGACTGTCCGATGCTCGCATTAGCGCCGATGATCGTGCCCGAGCCAATCTCCGCACCCGGCCCAATGACCGCACCGGGATCGATTTGTACGCCGGGCTCGAGGCGTGACTCGGGGTGGATGTGAGCGCCGGGGGCGACACCGGCAACACCGAAGAGTGAGCCGGGACGCATCGCATCCGGGTGGAGCCGCGCCAATAACCCTGCATAGACCCGATAGGGATCTTTAAGAACCAAACTGATCGTGCCGGAAGGAACACGCGGCGCAAAACGTGGGGAAACGAGGCAGAGCCCTGCACGTGTCTTCGCGAGCGCATCGCCGTAACGGGCATTGTCCATATAGGCGACATCAGACGGCGACGCGGATTCGAGCGGTGCGGCGCCGGTAATCAGGGCATTGGAGTCAGCCGTCGCTGGCAATGAAACGCCAGCAGCCTCGGCGATGGCGCCGAGGCTGAGGGTGGAGGTCGCGGAGAAGAAGATCGGATCTGACATTCGGTCACAACGCGCCGCCTCCCGAAAAGGAGACGGCGCTCTGACTTAGAAGCGTGAGCCGCCGGAGAAGCGGAAGGCCTGGAGCTGATCTTTTCCGACCCGTCCCAGATAGCTGCCGTTCGCATCGTAGGCCTTCACGCCTTCGTCCTTCGAGAGCGCATAAGCATAATCGAAGCGGATCGGTCCGAGTGGCGAATTCCACAGAATCGAAGCACCGACCGAGGAGCGGATCGTCATCTTGTCACGAACGTTTACGCACTCGGGCTCAACGCCGATGGTAAGCTGGTTGAAGTTACAGGCACCACCCGGAGCGATACCGTTGATGAAGCTGTCGCCGTTCACATTGAACTGCGTCCGACCGTTATAGCCGAACAGCGTACCAGCATCAGCAAAGACCGCGCCCTTCAAGCCGAGATCACGCGGCACTCCGGGAAGCGGGAACTGAACTTCGACGGTTCCGCCGAAGTAGGTCGAACCACCGATCGCGTTGGAGCGGCTGTCGCTGATGCCGACGTCACGCGGCCCGATGCCGTTCGGCGCGAAGCCGCGGACGAGCGACGGTCCAAGGAAGAACTGGTCGGTGATCCGCAGCGGCTGGTCGTTCAGAGCTGAGATGTGACCGCCCTGGAACCGGACGAAGCCGACCACGTCCTCGTAGAACTCCTTGTAATATCGGGCATCGCCCGTCACGCGGAAGAACTTCGAGTCGCCACCGAGACCCGCGAGATCAGGCTTCAGTTCGGCGTAGAGGCCGTTCCGCGGCGAACCGAGGTTGTCGAGGGTCGAGTAGGCGAGCGTAAGTCCTGCAAGGGAGGTCAGGGTGTTGCCCTGCGATCCCTTCAACGCGATTGAGGCTTCACCGTCGAGGGCGCAAGCTGGATAGGCAGCTTGCTCGCCTGGTGCACCAGTCGCGAGTCCACCTCTTGTAATCGCAGTGTATCCAAGGATCGGGTTCGAGCAGTCGTTATACGGCCGCTTGACGGTATTCGGAACCTTGAGTTCGGTATTGTAAACCGAGTAGCGGAGCGTAATCCCGAACTCTTCGGTGATTGGGAGGCCGACACGAAGCTGCCCACCATAAACCGTGGTCTCGTAACGCGAGTAACGGGTCTGGTCGCTGTACTTGTAGAAGGCATCGAAACCCGCAGCGAGACGATAGCCGAGGAAGTACGGTTCCGTGAACGAGAAGTCGAAACCGCGCGAGTACTGACCACCGGTACCAGCGACACGGACGTACTGACCACGACCCAGGAAGTTCGATTCGGAGACCGAGACCTCGCCGATGATACCGTCCTGGGTGGAGTAGCCGCCAGCCACCGAGAACGAACCCGTCGGCTGGTCCTCGACATCAATGTTGATGATCACGCGGTCGGCCGAGGAACCCGGCTCGTTCGAGAAGCGAACCTTCTTGAAGAAGCCCAGACCGTTCAGGCGGCGCTCGGCGCGATCGGTGAGCACCCGATTATAGGCGTCACCTTCGGTGATATCGAGCTCGCGGCGAATGACGTAGTCGCGGGTCCGAGTGTTACCGCGGATGTTGATGCGCTCGACATAGACGCGCGGACCATCCTCCACCACGAAGCCAAGAGCCACGGTGTGGGTTGCACGGTCGCGCTGGCCAGTGGGGCGCACCTGCGCGAAGGGATAGCCCTGGCGGCCGACCTGATTGGTCACGCCGTTGAGAGTCCGCTCCACGTCCTCGGCGTTGTAGACGTCGCCGACCTGGGACCGGATCTCGCCGTCCAATGTCTGCGTATCCAGACCCGGCAGACGGGAATCGATCGCTACCGCACCGACGCGATACTGTTCGCCTTCGTCGACAGTGACGGTGATGACCCAACCGGCATCTCCCTCGCCCTCGACATAGCGCGCATCGGCGTTGACGACCCGGAAATCGGCGTAGCCATTCTTCAGGTAGTAGCGCCGGACGATGTCGAGGTCGTTCGTGATACGGTCCGGATCGTAAACGTCAGATGTCTTGATGAAGCTGAGGAAGTTCATCTCGGACGACGACATCAGCTCCCGGAGCTTGGATTCCGAGTAGGCACTATTCCCAACGAAATTGATCGCCTTGATACCAGTCTTGTCACCTTCCTCGATGACGTAGATCACGTCGAGCCGACCATTCGGCAGGTCGACGGTCCGATAGGTCACCTTGGCCGTACCGCGACCGGCGCGACGATAGACTTCCTTGATGCGCTGAATATCGGCCTGAACAACAGCCTCGCTGAAAGCGCCGCGCGCTTTGGCCTCGACCTCGCCCTCAAGGGTCGCTTTCTCGATCTTCTTATTACCCTCAAACACAACCCGATTGATGAGGTTGTTCTCACGGACGCTGACGACGGTGCTGGCGCCGCTACGAGAGACCTTCACATCGGAGAACATGCCGCTCGCCAGCAGGTTGCGGCGGGCTTCCTCGGGGGAGCCGGAGGCGGTGCCGGTCACATAGGACCGGATGGTGTCGGCATCGACACGCTTGTTTCCCTGAACGACGATCTGCTGCGCCTGGGCGGTTCCACCGAGAACGAGGCCAGCGGCCGCCGCGGCGACTAGGACGATGGTCTGTTCCACCGACTTACGCCGGCGCTTCCCCGTCATCGACATCATGTAATCGCCCGTCTCTTTATATCTTCAGCGCGAGTTTGCACCCGCAGTCAGGCGTCCGTTTTCCGGACGTCCTGACACCTGGTCCCAAGCTCAGCTTCTATCGGGATTCCTGCGTTAAGGAAACGCCGGCAGGTCCCGCACTCTGGGGATTTTGGGGAGACGTGGCCTTCCGGTCACTTAACGCCCCGGATCGATCGTCGAATAGGGTCAACAAACGGTTGCACGCGAAACGCAAGGTTCCGCGCGCAATGGGGATTGTGGTTAAGATCGAGGCGTTTGCGTGTCTCGCAACGGGACGGCCGTCATAGTCCTCAGGTCAGGCGCAAGATCAGGTGGACAAGCTCAGGTCCCACGTGCGCCCCAGGATGCACCGAGGTTGAGGATATCGTTCCACGCAGCGAACAGCATGAGGAACAAAACCAGAGCCAGCCCAATCCGGAAACCGATTTCCTGTGCCCTCTCGCTCAAGGGCCGGCCGCGAATCGCTTCGAAGGCGTAAAACAGCAGATGCCCCCCATCCAGCAAGGGTACGGGGAACAGGTTCAGCAGCCCGATCGAGACGGAGAGCAGCGCGATCAGGCCGATCAGACCGCCGATACCACCGACCTTTGCGACTTCGCCCGAGACCCGCGCGATCCCGATGGGGCCCGATAGCTGGTCGGGGGATTCTCGTCCGGTCACGAGCTTGCCGATATAGTCTATGGTGCGGTCAACGACGAAATAGGTCTCGTAGACGCCCAGGCCCACCGACTGCAGAGGGCCGTAGTGCACAAGTTTCGCCTCTGTCCCCTTCGGCCCCTGGATGCCGAGCCGCCCGAAACGATGACGCCCGAACGGGGTCACGTCCTCCTTGCTCTCCGGCACGGCGACCAGTTCCCTGGTCTCACTGCCACGTTCGACCGTGAAGGTCAGGCTCGAACCTGCGGCACCCGAAACCGTGCGCTGCATGTCGGTGAAGCTATCGATCTTTGATCCGCCGATGGCCCGGATCACGTCGCCAGGTTCAAATCCGGCGCGGGCCGCGGCACTGTCTGGGATCACGGCCTCGACGCGGGCGGGGGTTTCATAACGGCCACCGAAATAGATCGCGCCGGAAAACAGGACGATGGCGAGGATGAAGTTAGCGATGGGCCCTGCCGCTACGATCGCGGCCCGCTTCGGCAACGGTTGGGTCGGAAAGCTAATGGCACGCTCCCGTGCCGTCATGCGTGCCACCGCTTCCGGATCGGGAACGCTGGCGCCGTTGGCATCACCGTGAAACTTGACGTAACCGCCGAGGGGAATGGCAGAGAGTTTCCACCGCGTCCCATGGCGATCGTTGAAGCCGAACAGTTCCGGTCCGAAGCCGAGGGAGAACGCGTGAACGCCGACCCCGCACCAGCGGCCGACCAGGAAATGCCCCATCTCGTGGACGAACACGACGATGCTCAGCACGATCAGGAAGGGAATCACCGCACCGAAGAAACCGGTCGCCGTGCCGCCCATGGCATTCAGGAAATCCATACGTCGATCCTCTCGGCCTCTCGCGGGGCCGTCGTCCCGCTGTAGCAGATCGGATGCGTGGAACGCGAACGCAAACCCGGCGGACGTGATTCGAGGTCGCAGCAGACCCCTTTCGTCGGTCTATCCCCGCATTCCCAGCCCGTTGGTAAAGGGCATCTGCCTCAATGGCCGCCCCCTGCCCCCGCTGCCGCACGCGGCCTCCGAATAAACGGTACGGCACAAGCCATCGCCACGAACAGGAAGGTCAGCACCAGGAACACGTCGGTGAAGCCCATCACCAATCCCTGAAGGCGAACCGTGTTCATCATCGCTTTCAGAGCCATCGCGTCCGCACTGCCACCGAACCCCTCGAATTGCCGGCGCGTCATCTCAAGTCGTTCAAGGACAGCGGTGTTCGTCCAGGTGAAGCGTTCGTGCAGCCGGGCGAGGTGGAGGTCCCAGCGGTCGTTCAACACGGTGTTGATCAGCGCGAGACCGACGGCGCCACCGAGGTTGCGGGTAAGATTGTAGAGCCCGGACGCGTTCTTCATCCGCGCCGGCGGCAGCGTTCCAAGAGCGATATTGTTGATCGGAATCATGCACAGCATCAGCGAGCAACCGCGCAGGACCTGTGGCACCAACAATTCCCAGAAGTCCCAGTCCTTGGTCAAGCCGGTGACCATCCAAGTCCCGGTGGCGAAGCCGAGGAAGCCGAGACCCATCATGATGCGGGGATCGACCTTCCCCGAGAAACGACCCGCGATGGGAGCTGTCGCAAACATGCACAGCCCTGAGACGAACATCGTCTCGCCGATCTGCAGTGCAGAGTAGCCGCGCACTCGTCCGAGATAGACCGGGTAGAGGTAGGTCAAACCGTAGAGGCCGATGCCGAGGACGAAGCTGAAGATGCAGCCGGCGGTAAAATTGCGGTCGGAGAAAGCGCGCAGATCGACAATCGGCTCGGCGGCCGTGAAGGCGCGCCAGAAGAAGGCCGGCCCCGCGATGAGACAGACCACGGCGCTCGCGAACACTGCCTCGTCGGCCAACCAGTCGTGGTTCGGCCCTTCTTCCAGTACGTATTCGAGGCAGCCGAGCATCAGCGCCATGAGGACGAGGCCGAACCAGTCGAAGCGCTTAAACAAGGCAAGGTTCGGATCATCGAAATCGACCAGTAGATAGGTCGAGACCGTCACGAAGATGCCTGGCACGACGTTGACGAGGAAAAGCCAGTGCCAGTCGAACAGGTCGGTGAGGTAGCCGCCGACTGTCGGCCCGATCGTGGGAGCAAGCGTCGCAACCAGTCCGATCATCGGCGAAACGACGGAGCGCTTCGAGGGCGGAAAGATCGTGAAGGCCGACGCGAAGACCGTCGGAATCATACCGCCGCCGATGAAGCCTTGAGCGGCGCGCCAAATGATCATCTCGTTGATCGAGGTCGATGTCGCGCACATCAGGCTCATCAGCGTGAAGCCACCGGCCGAGATCACGAACATCCACCGCGTGGACACCACCCGCGACAAGAAGCCGGAGAGTGGGATCGAAATCACCTCGGCGATGAGGTAACTGGTCTGGACCCAGGGAATTTCATCACCCGAGGCCGAGAGACCAGCCTGGATCTCAGCCAGGGAAGCCGAGACGATCTGAATGTCCAGGATCGCCATGAACATCCCGAACACCATGCATACGAATGCCACCATTCGGCGGCGATCGAGCGGCGGCTCGGTGGCCATCGCGGATGGCCCCGGGACGGCATCAGCGGTCATGGGCGTCTCTAGCGCCGTGAAGCCGTGCGCACGGGATTGTCCCCGCCAGCCGATCCACTACCCTCTCGAGTATCCACCCGAACGGTGACCGACAGGCCGGGACGCAGAATTCCCTCGCTCGCGACCTCCGCCGGTACGTGCACCCGCACCGGCAGGCGCTGGACGATCTTCGTAAAATTGCCGGTGGCGTTGTCGGGAGGCAGCAGGCTGAAAACCGAACCGGAAGCGGGCGAAAGCGACTCGACCTCGCCCAGAATGTCGCGATCGGGATAGGCATCCACTGCGATATGGACGCGCTGGCCTGGGTGCATACGCTCGACCTGCGTCTCCTTGAAATTGGCGTCGATGCGAACGCTCTCGAGGGGGACCAGGGCAGCGATGCGAGAGCCTGGCGCGACATAGGCGCCAGCCTCCACGGCCTTGTTGCCGACGACGCCGTCGAAGGGCGCTCGAATCGTCGTGAATGCGAGATCGCGAGCCGCCCGCGCCTCGGCCGTGTGCAGTTCGGCGGCCAGCCCCTCAGCCTCCTGGGCCTGCGCCCGAAGCACCTCGACATTGGCGCGCATCGCAACCAGCGAGGCTTCGGCCCCCTTCACCGCGGCGTCGGTCCGGTCGCGGTCGGCTCGCGCCTGCTCGATGCGTGCCTTAGCGACGAAGTCGACCTTCTCGAGCTGTTGCTGGCGGGCGTAATCGGCCGCTGCTCGTACCGCATCGGCCTTGCTCGCGTCGATTTGAGCCGAGGCCTGGAGCATTTGCGCCTGCGCGGCTTCGACCTGCCGGCCGATGCGGACGATGGCTGCTTGCTGGGTTACCAGCTTGTCATGCGCCGCCTGGGCGGCAAGGCGGTAGTCGCCGTCGTCGATCCGCGCGATCACATCACCCTTGTGCATCATCTGCCCATTCACGACCGGCACTGCCGCAAGATAGCCGGGGACCTTGGCGGCAAGCACCGAAATGTCGGCCTGCACGTAGGCGTCGTCGGTCGTCACAAAGAAGCGTCCCACCGTCCACCAATGATGCGCCTTGTAGGCTGCGCCACCGAGGCCGGCGAGCAACAGGGTGGCAAATACCAGCTTGCGCGCGCGCCGCAGCCTGTCTGTCGGCTCCGTCGCGATCAGTGCTGGCGTCTTTGGCACAAGCGGGACGGCCGCTGAGAACTTCCCAGTCATCCCGCCGGCATCGAGCTCAGGCGGCTTGGGCGAATATGCGTCGTCTTCGCGCAAGCTCATGGCGAAAATCCTGACCTCCGCGGAAATGACCGAACCGTTCGGTCATTTCTGAGACTGCGCATGCTGAGCTGAGACTGCACATGCTGGCGCTTTCCAAGAAATTTAGATATTCTGACTGAACCGTTCGGTCAATCAGGATCAGCTTCATGACGACCGTAGAAGCCCCCATGGATGGGCGTGAGCGCGCCTTGCCGGAAACCGACAAGCGTCGGCAGATCCTCGACGGCGCCCGTGCGGTCTTCATGGCCTCCGGCTTCGACGGAGCAAGCATGGGCGAGATCGCCAAAGCGGCTGGCGTCTCAAAGGGAACGCTCTACGTCTACTTCGACAGCAAGGAAGCTCTATTCGAGGCGCTGGCGCTGGCCGAAAAGCGCGGGCTTGCCGAGGTGCTGTTTCGCCTCGATGCCGACGATCCCGATGTACGAGGCGTGCTCACGCGGCTGGGACTGAGTTATCTCACCGAAATGGTCAGGCCGGAGCACATCACCGTAATTCGGATGGTCATCGGTGCCTGCGAGAAATTCCCGCGCCTTGGCCAAGCTTTCTTCGAGGCTGGCCCTGTGCAGGGTACGACCCGGCTCGCCGCTTACCTTGATGCGCAGGTGGCGGCAACGCGCCTCCGCCCAGCGGACACCAACCTCGCCGCGCGCCAATTCCTTCAGATCTGTCAGGCCGGTTTGCTGACCCGGCTCCTGTTCAACGCCGGCGACAGGGTCGTCCCAGCAGAGATCGAACACAATGTTCGAGAGGCGGTGCGCGTGTTTCTGGAGGGCTACGGCCCAGAAAGCTGACAGCCTCGCTCAGGCCGCCGCGAGGGCCTGGCTGCTCCAACGCCGAACCTCGGCGTCGATGGCCAGGGCCGCGTCGACATTCTCGGGTGCGGTCCTGTATTGGCCGGCGAAGTGTTCACAGGCGCGTTCAACAAGATCGGCGATGCCGTAGAAACCGATGGCACCCTGGATGAACGCCGACACCGCAATTTCGTTGGCAGCGTTCATCACGGTCGGCGCCGCGCCGCCGGCGGCAAGGGCCGCACGGGCAATGCGCAGGCAGGGGAAGCGCACCTCATCGGCTGCTTCGAAGGTCAGGCTGCCGGCGGCCGCGAGGTCGAGATGACGTCCGCGTGCGATCGACAAGCGCTCGCCGAGCCCGAGGCAATGGGCGATCGGCACGCGCATGTCTGGCATGGCCAAGCCCGCCGTCACCGCGCCGTCCCGCCAGTAGACGAGACCGTGCACGATGGATTGCGGGTGAACGATCACGTCCAGACGATCGGGCTCGAGGGCGAAGAGATGGTGCGCCTCGATCAACTCCAGCCCCTTGTTCATCAGGGAGGCGGAATCGATGTTAATCTTCATGCCCATCGACCACGTCGGATGGGCCGCCGCCTCCGTTGGGGAAGCATTCGCAATACGCTCACGGGTCCAGGTTCGGAACGGGCCGCCGGAGGCCGTGATCGTCATCTTGGCCACATCGTCGAGGCGGCCGTCACCGAGAGCTTGAGCCAAAGCGTTGTGCTCGGAATCTACTGGCAGCAGAGTAGCTCCGTAGCGCTTGGCGTCCCGCATGAAGGCGTCGCCGGCGCAGACGAGGCTTTCCTTGTTGGCAAGTGCCACGGTACGGCCGAGCTTCAGCGCCTCGTGCGTGGGCCGCAGGCCGGCAGCTCCGCTCACGGCTGCCACGACGATATCGGCATCCCGTGCCACCGCCTCCAGCACGGCACCCTCCCCGGCTCCGTTGCGGATTCCAGTGTGAGCGAGCGCGTCGCGCAGGGCCGGACCGGCGGCTTCATCGGCGAGTGCCACGAAATCCGGCTGCAGGTTACCTGCGAGCCGAACAATGGCGTCGACATCGCGCCCGGCTACGAGACTGCCGATGCGAAAGCGGTCCGGATGCTGAAGCAACAAGTCGATGGTCGATTGGCCAATGGAGCCTGTGGCGCCGAGAATGGTGACGGTCAGCAACGGGAGGGTCCTTCAGGGCGCGACGAAGCGGCGTACGAGAAGATAGAAACCGGCGAGGAGAGCGACGGCGAAGAACCCGTCGAGACGGTCCATGACGCCACCATGTCCGGGAATCGCACGGCCCGAATCCTTCACGCCGTACCGGCGTTTGAGGGCGGACTCAACGAGGTCACCGCCTTGGCTGAGAACCGAGGCAGTAGCGCTAAGGAGGGCGACGACGGCAAGCGATGTCGTCGAAAGACTGCTCCAGCCATGGTCTCGGGCGATCAGCACGAGCGCTACTCCAGCGAGCGTTCCTGCGGCCAGCCCACCGAGGGCACCGGACCACGTCTTCTTCGGGCTGACCCGCGGCATCAGCTTCGGGCCGCCGAATGTCCGCCCCGTGAAGTAGGCGATGATATCGGTGGACCAGACCACGGCGAACATCCAGGCGGGACCCAGGATCCCGATCCCGGGATCATCGCGCAGAGCTGTAGGCACCAGAGCGATCACAGCGGCGCTGGCGAGACCGCCCAAGGCACGAAGGCGTCCGGCAGGTTCCTTCGCGATGGCCGTCAGGAGACTGGCCCCAACGAGTCCCACCAAGGTCATTGGCAGCGGAGCAACGTCGCCGTGAAGACAGAGAACGAGGCCGAATAGGGTCGCGGCCGTCACCGAAAGAACGAAGCGCCGCGGCGCGATCGCGCTCATGCCGATCCACTCGGCGGCAAATACGATGCCTGCGGCGAGCCAGATCATTGCGAAGGGCCAGCCGCCAAGGATCAGCGCCGATACGACGATACCGCCGAGCAAGATTGCCGAGACGAGCCGAGCGCGGAACTCTCGGCTGGCAAAAAGTCCGCGCCGGGAGGCGGGAGCCGCCTCTTCAGGCACCACGATTACCCGACCTTGCCGCTCAGGCCGCCGAAGCGGCGGTCACGGCGATGATATTCCTCGATTGCAGCGTGGAACGCCGCATGATCGAAGTCTGGCCAGAATTCAGGGACAATCACGTATTCCGCATAAGCTGTCTGCCAGGTCAGGAAATTCGACAACCGCTGCTCCCCCGACGTGCGGATGACGAGATCCGGATCCGGTATCCCGGTAGTGTCGAGGGCGCCGGTCAGGACATCCAGATCGATGGCGTCCGGCGCAAGGGCGCCTTCGGCTACGGACCGTGCGAGATTTCGAACCGCCCGAAGGATTTCCTGACGACCGCCATAATTGAAGGCCACGATCAAGGTGAGCCCGGTATTAGCCTGCGTGCGGCACTCCGCTTCGTCCAGGAGCCCAGCAATGTCGGAACTGAGTCCCTCCCGCTCGCCGATGATGCGGACCCGAACGTTGTTCCCGTGCAGGTCGGCGAGATCGCGGCGGACGAAAAGCTTCAGCAAGCCCATGAGGTCGGCGACCTCGGCCGGCGGGCGGCGCCAGTTCTCGGATGAGAAGCTGTAGATGGTCAGGAAGTGCACGCCGAGTTCGATCGCCGAACGTACCGCGCGCCGCACCGCGTCGACACCACGGCGATGACCTTCGACGCGCGGCAGGCCACGACTTGCCGCCCAGCGTCCATTTCCGTCCATGATGATGGCGACATGAGCCGGCGCGGTTTGCAGACCTGTCTTAGATTGATGAGAGCCTGCATAAACCGTCGCGGCACCATCCGCGGGCTCACGACCAGACGATTCAACGCCGTGCACCCTTGCCGCCTCGATCTGACGCGCGCCTTCTGAGCGACCCAACGCGCTTCTCCCCCAACCGTCTTTCGTGTCGATCACACGTGATCTCGAACCCGGACCAGCAAATCCTAGACCTGCATGATTTCCTTCTCCTTGGCGGCGAGCACACCGTCGATCTCAGCAATGAACTGATCGGTGGCCTTCTGGACTTCGCCGGCCTGACGCTTCTCATCATCCTCGCTGATGGCGCCGTCCTTCTCCAGCTTCTTCAGATGGTCGAGCCCATCACGCCGGACATGGCGGACCGCAACGCGAGCCTCCTCCGTGTATTTGTGCGCGACCTTGACCATTTCCTTGCGACGCTGCTCGTTCATCTCAGGAACACGCAGGCGGATGGTCTGACCTTCGGTTTGCGGATTCATGCCGAGGTCGGATTCCCGGATGGCCTTCTCGACGGCACCGATCATGCCGCGATCCCAGACCGAGATGCTGAGAAGGCGGGGCTCGGGAACGCTCACGGTTGCGACCTGGGCCATCGGCATCATGGCGCCGTAGGCATCGACCTGGATCGGATCGAGGATGCTCGGCGTGGCGCGGCCGGTACGGAGCGACCCGAGATCGCCCTTCAGCGAGGCTACGGCACCCTGCATACGGCGCTTGATGTCATTCAGGTCGAATTCTGGAATGGCTGCCATGCTGGACTATCCCGACGCGAACTAGGGGAAATTGGGGGCCGAGCCGCGAAGGCCCGTTCGTGCGCCTCAATGAACCAAAATCAGAGAGGCCGCAAATGGGGCTACGGCGCTTATGCGTCGGGGTCAGCCCGAAGCAGAATCCATCGGCGCCGTCCCACCTCGTCATAAGACGCAGACCGATCAATCCGCGGCGACTGCAAGAATTGCTGTCGCGAAAGCTGTCATGATCCGGAACAGATTGCGACATTCATCATAGGCACTCAGTTCACGAATTCAGCGGCTTCTCGGCTAGAGATACGTTTCCAGCTCCAGGTGAGAGCGTCGAATTTCTAACATGTCATTTCGTCGGATTCATGCAGATAGCGCCGTCAACCAAGCAAACGCACCCCATCATTTGAGAAAAATCTGTTCGATAAAATCAGCGACCTTGATGGCATTGATCGAAAAGAGTGCTGCGAGGCATCGGCGCTGAAATGATCGACAAGATTTCTGATTGCCGTCGCTGCGTGTCTACCCTCGCGCCGTGTCAGTCGTGGTCTATGGGACTACCTGCGTGGCCGGCGCCGAACCGGTCAAAATAGCCAGGACCGAACTCGGGGCATGGATGGAGCCGACCACGATCGAAAGGCGGCTTTCGCGAGCCAGCGCGAAGGCCGCGGTGTCCATTACTTTCAAGTCGCGAGCGATCGCCTCATCATGGGTCAGACGATCGTAGCGTGTCGCAGTCGGGTCGCGCTTCGGATCGGCTGAATAGACCCCGTCCACCTGGGTCGCCTTCAGCACCGCGTCACAGCGCAACTCGGCGGCGCGGAGTACGGCGGCGGTATCGGTCGTGAAGAAGGGATTACCGGTGCCCCCAGCAAGGACGATGACCTGACCCTTGTCGAGGTGGTGCAGGGCAGGCTGACGCGCAAAAGTTTCGCAGATGGTCGGCATTGAGACGGCGGACATGGTGCGTGCCGGCACGCCCGCAGCATTCAGGGCCGTTTCCAGAGCCAGAGAGTTCATCACCGTGGCCATCATGCCCAGGGAATCACCAGTAGCCCGGTCGATCCAACCAGCCGCCGAGATACGGGCACCGCGGATCATGTTGCCACCTCCCACCACCAGCGCGATTTGAAAGCCGGCCTCGCGCGTGCGGGCGATGTCGTCGGCGATGCCCGCGAGCGTCGGCGGGTGAAGCCAATAACCATCGGGAGCAGCCAGTGCCTCGCCCGAAAGCTTCACGAGTACGCGGCGAAACGGTGCGGTCTCCGGCATCGAGCCAGTCCCCTCTAATCCGGCCTGGATCAGGTCGGAGAGCCAATCGGAAGCGGGGGGTGTCTAGCCCAACGGAGGCCTCAACGTCGAGGGGCAGCGGCATCCCTGCCGCTGCCCCTCTCATTTCCGAAGCAAAAAATGCTCGAAATTTCAGATCAGCGTGAAAGGCTCGCGACTTCAGCCGCGAAATCCGGCCCCTCGTCTTTCTCGATACCCTCGCCGAGCGCATAACGCACGAACGCAGTGAGCTTGACCGGCGAACCAGCCTTGCCCTCGGCTTCCTTCAGAACTTGGCTGATCGTCTTGGAGCTGTCGTGGACGAAGGGCTGCTCCAAGAGGGTCACCTCTTTGTAGTAGCTCTTCAGGCCGCTCTCGACGATCTTAGCGAGCACGTTCTCGGGCTTACCGGCGTTTTTCTCGCGCAAGATGTTAATCTCGCGGTCGAGCGTGCCCTGATCGACGCCAGCAGCATCGAGAGCCACCGGGTTGGTGGCGGCAACGTGCATGGCGATTTGGCGACCGAGGGTGGAGAGCACCTCGACATCGCCCTCGGACTCGAGCGCGACGAGCACGCCGATCTTGCCAAGACCCTCGACCACTTGGCCATGGACGTAGGAGGCGATAACGCCCTTGGTCACGTCGAGCTTAGCAACTCGGCGCAGAGTCATGTTCTCGCCGATAGTGGCGATGAGGTTGGCGAGACTTTCCTTAACCGTGTTCGTCGCACCCGGGAACGTGGCGGCCTCAAGGCCCTCCAGCGTGCCGTCGGTGTTCAGCGCAAGCTTGGCGGCTTCACGAACGAAAGCCTGGAAGCTGTCATTGCGAGCGACGAAATCGGTCTCGGAGTTCACCTCCACGATTGCTGCATGGTGACCCGCCGACTCGACGGCGACAAGGCCCTCAGCGGCCACGCGGCCAGCCTTCTTGGCGGCCTTGGCGAGGCCCTTCTTGCGCAGCCAATCGACCGCAGCTTCGATGTCGCCGTCGGTCTCGTTCAGAGCGCCCTTGCAGTCCATCATGCCCGCGCCGGTCTTTTCGCGGAGCTCTTTCACCAGTGCGGCGGTGATGTTGGCCATGGCCGGTCCTTTCCGTGTCGTATGAAATGCGAAGTGTGATGAAGCGCGGGTCGTTCGAAACTTGTGTCCGGCGAAACGCGTCGTGTTTGGTGGGCAAGACACTCTGGAAGCGAATGAGCCCGGCGCTCTTGGAAAGCACCGGGCTTCAGCTTCGATTGTCGGATCTGCCGATGGCGGCCCAATGACGGGCCGCCGATGCGGGATCAGGCGGCAGCAGCAGCCTCGACGAAGCCGCGAGCCTGATCGACCCACCCATCGCGCCCGATGCGGCCGTTCAGCTTCAGATCGGCATCGACCTTGGCGACATCATCCGCGCTCATCGCAGCAAGCTGCCAGTAGTGATAGATTCCCGCCTCGTTGAGCTTCTGAACGATCTGCGGACCAGCGCCATGGAGCTTGGACAGATCGTCCGGAGCACCGCGAGGGGCCGAAAGCAGTTCGAAGTGCTCGGTCGACTCCACGAGGGCAGCGACGTCGGCTTGCGTGACCGAACCGGACTCGACGGAAGCCGCCGCGTCGTCGTTGGCCGGAAGCTCCTCGGCGACCGGCTCCTCGGAAGCACCGAGATCGATACCCATCGAGCCCTGGCCGCGCGAGATGCCGTCGATGGCAGCACGAGCGATCAGATCGCAATACAGCGCGATGGCGCGGCCCGCGTCATCGTTGGCCGGCACGACGTAGGTGATGCCGTCCGGGTTGCAGTTGGTGTCGACGATGGCTGCCACCGGGATACCAAGACGCTGGGCCTCCTTGATCGCGAGCTGCTCCTTATTCGTGTCGATCACGAACAGAAGATCAGGCACGCCACCCATGTCCTTGATGCCGCCGAGGGCCTTCTCAAGCTTGTCCTTCTCACGGGCCAGCATCAGCCGCTCCTTCTTGGTGAGGCCCTGGGCCCCGCCGTCGAGGGTCTCGTCAACCTTGCGCAGGCGCTGGATCGAGCCCGAGATGGTCTTCCAGTTGGTGAGCATGCCGCCGAGCCAGCGGGAGTTGACGTAGTACTGAGCCGAGCGCTTGGCCGCTTCCGCAATGGTGTCAGCTGCCTGGCGCTTCGTGCCGACGAACAGCACGCGGCCGCCCTTGGCCACGGTGTCGCTCACCGCCTGAAGGGCCTGATGGAGGGCCGGCACGGTCTGCGCGAGATCGATGATGTGGATATTGTTGCGCGTCCCGAAGATGTAGGACTGCATCTTCGGGTTCCAGCGATGGGCCTGGTGTCCGAAGTGGGCGCCGGCCTCGAGAAGCTGACGCATGGTGAAATCAACGGCCATGTCTTTGTACTCTCCGGTTGGTACCGCCGCGGAGGAAGCGATCGCGCCTAAGGGCAACGACCACCGGAAACGCCTCATTCAGGCATGAGGCAGACTCCGCGTGTGGAATGGGCGGGGCCTTACCAGAGACCACGCGCTGAGGCAAGATTTCCCCGGCCAGTTCCCCTCAGGGGAAAAACATCGGATACAGGATGGCATCAGCGGATCGATGCCGCGATGGCCTGCTGAATCCCCAGTATGTTGGCGCCCCGCTTCAAGGTCTTGCGGATCGGCTCGGCTCGACCCGAGACCCAGATCGCGAGTTCGGACTCAAGGTCGAAGCTTCCCGCAGTCTCCACCGAGAAGGAGGTGATCGCCCGATAGGGGACTGTCAGGTACGAGACTTTGCGACCTGTAATGCCCTGCTTATCCACAAGGATCAGGCGGCGGTCCGTGAAGACGATCAGGTCGCGAATGATCCGGAAGGCGATCTGAACCGGCTCGCCCTCCGTGAGAATTCCAGCCAGTTGCTCGTTCACCTCCCCGGGCGAGAGGTCGCTGCCATGGCCGAGCAGTCCGTCTAGAAATCCCATCGCGCGTCATATCCCCTGCGACCCAGCATCTCCTATGTAGTGACGCACGCGCCCTTCCATCAGGGTGCAGCGATCCCCTTCGGAGCTATCCGCGATGTCATCCCGTGCCCTGCCTTCAGATCGTCTCCGGCTCGGCGTCAATATCGATCACGTGGCTACAGTCCGGAATGCCCGCGGCGGGACGGCACCTGATCCGATCCGTGCCGCTCGCGAATCGGTCGCGGCAGGAGCCGACGGCATCACCGCACACCTGCGTGAGGATCGCCGGCACATCCGCGACGCCGATATGGAAACACTCGCCCGCACCCTCACGATTCCGCTCAACTTCGAGATGGCCGCCACCGACGAGATGATCGAGCTAGCAACCCGATTGAGGCCACACGCCGCCTGCCTCGTGCCCGAAAAGCGCGAGGAGCGTACCACCGAGGGCGGGCTCGACATCATCGGGGCTCAGGATTCACTGAAGCCTCGCATCGCACGCCTCGCTGCGGCAGGCATCCGCGTGTCGCTTTTTGTCGAGCCAGACTTGGCCGTGATGGACACTGCCAAGCGCCTGGGTGCACCCGTCGTGGAGCTTCACACCGGCAGCTACTGCGACGCGGTTGCCGAGGGGAATACGGCCAGGACCGCGCGAGAGCTTGAGCGGATCACCAAGGCGGCAGCCTATGGCTTTGGCATCGGGCTTGAGATCCATGCCGGCCACGGGCTCGCTCTCGACAGCGTCGGGCCGGTGGCCGCCCTGCGCGAGATCGCCGAATTGAACATTGGTCATGCCCTCATCGGCGAAGCTATCTTCGTGGGCTTGGGCCAAGCGATCCGCGATATGCGCGCGGCCATGGAAGAGGCACGCGCATGATCGTCGGCATCGGCTCCGACCTTTGCGACATCCGGCGGATCGAGAAGTCGCTGGAGCGCTACGGCGAACGCTTCACTTACCGGATCTTCACCGAAGCGGAGCGGGCCAAGTGCAATGCTCGCGCGGCGCGCGCTCCGTCCTATGCCCGGCGTTTCGCGGCCAAGGAGGCCTGCTCCAAAGCCCTCGGCACCGGTATCGCGCAAGGAGTGTTCTGGCGCGACATGGAGGTCGTCAATCTACCGGGCGGACGCCCGACCCTCCGGCTCACCGGAGCGGCGGCCGAGCACCTGGCGGCGCTCATGCCGGTCGGTCACCGGCCCAAACTCCACATCACGCTCACGGATGACCCCCCCCTGGCACAGGCCTTCGTGATCATCGAGGCAGTGCCGGACAGCACGCCCGGAACTCAGCCGTGAAGCCGCGTGCGTTGCGGCGCCTATCCGCATGGTCTATGCCGCCGGTCGACCGTCAACGACGGAAGTCGCCCGGAATCCGGGTGCGCGCGTCGGACCGGAGATGGCAGCCAGATGGAACGTGCCCACGTGGATCAGCAGACAAAGCGTGACCTGAAGGCTGCTGATACCAGCACCTGGGCGAGCATCAAGGAGACGCTGAAGGTCGGCGGTCAGGCGCTTCTCATCGCGCTGGTGGTTCGAACGCTCCTGTTCCAGCCCTTCAACATCCCTTCGGGCTCCCTCGTGCCGACGCTTCTGATCGGCGACTATCTGTTTGTATCAAAATATTCCTACGGATATTCGAAATATTCGTTACCCTTGAGCGAATACCTGCCCTTCACGGCCGACGGAAGGATCTGGGCGGCGGAGCCGAAGAGGGGCGACATCGCCGTCTTTAAACTGCCGAAGGACAATTCCACCGATTACATCAAGCGCGTGATCGGTTTGCCGGGTGACAAGATCCAGATGAAAGCCGGCCTCCTCTACATCAACGACGTGCCGGTGAAGCGTGAGAAGATCGCACCTTTCGAGACGACCGGCCCCTACGGCGAACAAGCCAAGGCGGAACAATACCTCGAAACCCTGCCCAACGGGATTACCCACCGCGTCATCGAGCGCGATGGCGATAACGGCTACTGGGACAATACCGAGCCCTACACCGTGCCGCAGGGGCGCTTCTTCATGATGGGCGACAATCGCGACAACTCGACGGATTCGCGCGATCTCGCCAGTGTCGGCTTCGTGCCATTCGAAAATTTCGTAGGACGGGCGGAGATGATCTTCTTCTCCATCGACGAGGGCACGCCGGCGTGGCAGATCTGGAACTGGCCGGCGAAGGTTCGCTGGAACCGGCTGTTCACGGCCATCCATTAGGACGTTACGCATTGTGACCGAAGAGGCGCGTCCCTCCAGCCGGGCGCGGCGCGCGCCCCGTCCGAAGCCCGACCTCGCGGTACTCGAGGCGCGGATCGGACATGCTTTTGCCAATCCGAAGCTTCTGCTCCACGCCCTTACGCACGTGAGTAAGGCCGGTGGGAACGGCCGACTCGGCAGCTACCAACGCCTGGAATTCCTCGGCGACCGCGTCCTTGGGCTTGCCATCGGCGACCTCCTCTACGAGGCCTTCCCGGGCGCCGACGAGGGCGAGCTGTCGCGACGCCTTGCGGGGCTTGTGCGGCGTGAAACCTGTGCGTCCGTCGCGACGAGCTGGGACGTCGGTCCGCACCTCGCACTTGGCCCCGGCGAGGTCCAGAGTGGTGGACGTCGCAATCAGACCATCCTGGCCGACGTCTGCGAATCAATCCTTGGTGCAGTGTTCCTCGACGCCGGCTACGAGGTCGCCAAGGCGATCGTCAACGCGGCCTTCACGCCGGACACCGACACCGCCGCGCCGCGCGGTCGCGATGCGAAATCGTCGCTTCAGGAGTGGGCGATGGCCCGCGCTCTGCCGATCCCAGTCTACGACGTGGTCGAGCGCTCGGGTCCCGACCATGCGCCGGTGTTTCATATCGCGGTGCGCGTCGAGGGTCTTGAGGTCGGTATCGGCGTCGGTCCCTCGAAACGCCTCGCCGAGCAGGAGGCCGCCCGCCTCGTGCTCGAGCGCGAGATAACCGGCTCCGATCCGGCCCGATCCAAGGAGACGTCGGCGGACGTCGATGAAGGACACGCCTCCAATGCCTGAAGATGATCACGACTTCGACGACGATTTCGCCCCGCCGCCGCTGATCCCGCTGCCGGCCGTGACGATGCCGGAGAATACCACGGCCGGCTTCGTCGCGCTGATCGGTATCCCCAACGCGGGCAAGTCGACCCTTCTGAACAGCCTCGTTGGCACGAAGGTCTCGATCGTGTCGCGGAAAGTGCAGACCACCCGCGCCCTCGTGCGCGGCATCGTCATGCATGAGACCGCGCAGATCATTCTGGTCGATACGCCCGGGATCTTCGCACCCAAACGCCGCCTCGATCGCGCCATGGTCCATTCGGCCTGGAGTGGAGCCTCGGACGCGGATGCGGTCTGCTTGCTGATCGATGCGCGCAAGGGCGTCACCGAAGAGGTCGATGCGATTCTCGCCAAGCTTCCCGACGTGAAGCGCCCGAAGGTTCTGATCCTGAACAAGATCGACCTGATTCCGCGAGATCGGCTACTCGCCCTGGCGGCCTCGCTGAACGAGCGTATCTCCTTCGAACACACCTTCATGGTCTCTGCCCTGAACGGCGATGGCATCGAGACGCTGAAATCGACGCTGGCCGGCATGATGCCGAAGAGTCCCTGGCTCTACCCGGAGGATCAGGTCTCGGATGCGCCGATCCGCATGCTGGCGGCGGAGATCACCCGCGAAAAGCTCTACGACCGCCTGCACGAGGAACTGCCCTACCGCTCCACCGTCGAGACCGACCAGTGGCAGCCGCGTCCGGACGGGTCCGTGCGTATCGAGCAGACTATTTTCGTAGAGCGCGAGAGCCAGCGCTCCATCGTGCTCGGTAAGGGCGGGCAGACCATCAAGGCCATCGGACAAGCGGCGCGTCTCGAAATCGCGGAAGCGGCCGAGCAGACGGTACACCTCTTCCTGCACGTGAAGGTACGAGAGAACTGGGCCGACGATCCGGCCCGATACCGAGAGATGGGTCTGGAGTTCCCGCGCGGCTGAGCATGGGCTAAGAGAATGGGAGACCGACCCCGGCGGCGATTCTTGTCGCCTGGTGGGCCGGGCCTCCCGCTTTCCTGTCACGCCCTGAGCCGTCGAGGCGCGCGCGCCGTCGCGCCGGATCCCGTTACGATGTCCACAATGCCTGTCTCGGAAGCCGTTTACGGCGCGCCGCCGCTGGAACTGGTGGAGGTGCCCGACACTGCCGTACAAGTCTCGCCGTTGGTTCCGGGCGCGGCGCGCTTGGAGGATGTCGCGCCTCATAGCCTCGACCGACTCGACATGCTGGCACCGGCCGGCACGATCGAGCGGCGCTACGTCCTGGCTCTCGCCCTGAAAGCCCTGAAGCCGGGCGGAGTCCTCACGGCTCTGGCGCCGAAGGATCGCGGGGGAAGCCGGCTGGTCAAAGAACTCACCGGCTTCGGCTGCGCGGTGCATGAAAATGCGCGCCGCCATCATCGGATCTGCACGGTCGCGTGCCCCGAGAACCTTACCGGACTTGACGAGGCCATTCTTGAGGGCGGGCCGCGTCACATCGACAATCTCGCGCTCTGCACCCAGGCCGGGATCTTCTCCTATGACCGTCTCGATCCCGGTACGGCTCTTCTGCTGGCGAACCTGCCGCCGCTCGCAGGTACCGGCGCCGATTTCGGCTGCGGCCTCGGCATTTTGGCCCGGGCGATTCTGGCTGCGCCGAAGGTGACGGAGCTGACCCTGATCGACATCGACCGGCGCGCCATCGAGATGGCCCGCCGCAACGTCGGCGATCCGCGCGCGAGCCTGCGTTGGGCGGATATCCGCGCCGGTGGCCTCGGGCTGAGCCGTCTGGATTTCGTGGTGATGAACCCGCCCTTCCATGACGGGGGAGCGGAAGACCAGGCCCTGGGCCAAGCCTTCATCGCCCGAGCCGCGGAAGCGCTGCGACCCGGTGGCACCCTCTGGCTGACCGCCAACACCCACCTGCCCTACGAGGCGCCCCTGAACGCGGCCTTCAAGAGCGTGGCACTGAAAGCCTCGGCGGGAGGCTACAAGATCTACGAGGCCCGCCGGTGACGAAACCGACGAAGATCGTTCACGCACGCCTCGATCGGCTGCTGGCGAATATGGGATACGGCTCGCGCCGCGAGATCGCGCTCCTAACCCGGGCCGGGCTTGTCGTCCTCGACGGTGCGCCGCTGCGCGACGCCGACCAGCACATCCCGGTTACGCCGGATTTGGCGCAGCGGATGACGGTCGATGGCGCCCCCCTCGATCCTCCGCCAGGGCTGACCCTGATGCTGCACAAGCCCCTGGGCGTCACCTGCTCACACAAGGAGGCAGGCCCCCTCGTCTATGCTCTGCTGCCGGAGCGCTGGCGCCGGCGCGATCCGGCACTGTCGACGGTCGGACGCCTCGATAAGGAGACCTCGGGCCTGTTGCTCCTCACCGATGACGGCGCGTTGCTGCACCGGATCATCGCGCCCAAGGCCAATGTCGCGAAACGCTACCGCGTCACCCTCGACCGCCCCCTCAAGGGCAACGAGGAAGCGGTTTTCGCCTCCGGGACCCTGATGCTCGACGGCGAAGACAAGCCGTTGCTGCCCGTGGAGTTCGTCGCTGAAGACGAGACCGGCGCCGTGGTGACCCTGCACGAGGGGCGCTACCATCAGGTCCGGCGCATGTTCGCGGCCATCGGCAACCACGTCACCGCGCTGCATCGGGACCGCGTCGGTGGTCTCGCTTTACCGGCGGATCTGGCACCCGGCGAGCACCGTATCCTCAGCGAGGCTGAGATTGCGCGCGTGTTTGCGGGACCGGACGAGACCTGATCCGTCCGGAACCGGACGTTTTGCACCCGGTTGGATCAGACAGCACTGATCCAGAGGTGATCCATGATCCGTTTTTCGGCACTCCTCCTCGCCGTAACGCTGAGCACCGGGGCAGCGACCGGTGCGCTGGCCGACACACCCGGTCCCGACTGGATGCCCGCCGATCAGGTGAAGCAGAAGCTGATGGCGGCGGGCTACTCCAGCATCACCGAATTCGAGGCCGATGACGGCCACTGGGAAGGCGAAGGTGTGAAGAACGGCATGAAGATGCAGTTCCACGCCGACCCGAAGACCGGCGCGATCCTGTCGGAGAAGCCTGACAAGTAGCCGGTTCGGCGGTGGACCGGTTGCAGCGGCGCAGCAAGTCTTCGTCCATGTTGATCTCCTGGCACGTCGATTGTCGGGCATGCTGAGCAATCTCGACATGATCGGCCGTCTGCTGGTCGCCGCCCTCCTGGGAAGCGTCATCGGATTCGAGCGGGAGCGGCTGATCTGGGCGGCCGGCATGCGGACCCATATGCTGGTCTGCGTCGGCTCATGCCTGCTGATGATCGTCTCGGCCTTCGGCTTTTCGGACGTTCTGGGACAGCCGAACATCACGCTCGATCCGTCCCGTGTCGCCGCGCAAGTCGTTTCAGGCATTGGCTTTCTCGGAGCCGGTACCATCCTGCTGCGCGGCGAGGTGGTGAAGGGACTGACGACGGCGGCCAGCCTCTGGGCGGTGGCGGCGATCGGCCTGGCGTCCGGCGGCGGGCTGTTCGTGCCGGCGATGGCGACCACCGCCATCGTGCTGGCGATCCTGGCCGGGATGAAGCCGTTCGAGGAGCGGTATCGCGCCCGTCGCCAGAAGCACGATCTGCGGATCGTCGCCGCCCACGGCGCCCTCACGATGGAGATGATCCGCGTGCTGGCGGGACCCTGCGCGGCGAAGCTGCGGCAGACTGAAATCGCTCGGGGAATACCAGAGGGTTTCGACGAGGTCACACTGTCTCTGGTGCATGTCGACCGACGCGCGGTCGATGCGTTCGCGGAACGGCTGCGTCGCCGCGACGGTGTCGGCAGTGTCGAATCGATCACCCGCGAATCGATCGGACGCGAACCAGACGCCTGATCCGGGCAAGACCCTTTTCAGGTCCAGCGAAATCCCCTTGGCTTCCGCGAAATCCCGCCGGCCTCTGCATGCCCTTTCGGTTTGCCAAACCTTGTCACTCCGAAAAAATTGGTTTATGCGCCATCCCTCGCGTTCGCTCCGGCTGGGGGCTGAACGGACGGTGTCGATTCCATCGGCATAGGGCAACCCGGAGACGGAGTGTCCATCGTCCCGTGTCTCCGCCTTCGATCAACCGCTCGGGCCTTCAAACGGCTCGAAGGGCTTGGCGCCGGGCGATCTCGCGTGTGAACCGGCCCGACGCTTCCTTTTCCGCACTCCTGCAGTGCCGTCGGGTCCCTTTGGATATGAAGGGCCCGTTAATGCCTCTCTACGAACACGTCTTCCTGGCGCGCCAGGACGTGACGGCCCAGCAGGTCGAGACCATGGTCGAGACCTACAAGGGCGTCATCGAAGCCAATGGCGGCAAGGTCGAGAAGATCGAGATGTGGGGCGTGAAGTCCCTCGCCTACCGCATCAAGAAGAACCGCAAGGCGCACTTTACGCTCCTCAACGTCGACGCCCCCCCGGCGGCGCTCGCCGAGATGGAGCGTCAGATGCAGATCTCCGAGGACGTTCTCCGCTTCATGACCGTCCGCGTCGAAGAGCTCGAGTCCGAGCCGTCGGCGATGATGCAGAAGCGCGACCGCGACGACCGCAAGGATCGTGAGCGCGGCCGTCGTCGTGACGACGAGGGCTTCGGCGGCGGTGGTGGATTCGGCGGCGACCGCGATCGCGGCGACCGTGGTGATCGCGGCGACCGGGGTGACCGCCCCGAGCGCAGCTTCGGCGGGGAGGCTTAAGTCATGGCATTTGGTGCTGGACCCGGTGCACCCGCCGCTGGCGGTGCTGGTGGTGGTGCGGGCGGCGGACGCCGTCCCTTCTTCCGTCGTCGGAAGACCTGCCCCTTCTCGGGCGCGAACGCGCCCAAGATCGACTACAAGGACGTCAAGCTCCTGTCGCGCTACGTCTCCGAGCGCGGCAAGATCGTGCCGTCGCGCATCACGGCGGTGTCCGCCAAGAAGCAGCGCGAGCTCGCCCAGGCGATCAAGCGTGCCCGCTTCCTCGGCTTCCTCCCCTACGTGATCAAGTAAGCGCCCTGGGGCACGCGCGAGCGGCCCCGAGAGCCTGCATCAACATGTCCCGGATCGGTCCATCCGGTCCGGGACAGGAGATTTCGTACCGGCCGATCCGACAGGGCGGCCGGGAGTCGTTGGGGCGACAGGCGCCTCTAACCCTGCCCGGATCGGGACAGTGGGACAGCGGGATGTGATGGCACAGTACCTCGGCATCGGTATCGGCGCGGGCCTCGTCTCCGCCCTCCTCTTCGGCGTTCTGCTGAAGGCGACAGCGCTCGCGATCCTGCTCTACCTGCTCGCCCCGCTCCCGATCCTGATCGTGGGCCTCGGCTGGAGCCACCGGGCCGCCCTGGTCGCCGCCATCACGGGCGCGCTGGCCCTGGCTGTCGTCGTGCAGCCCTTCCTCGGCCTCGGCTTCTTCGCCTACCTGGCGCTGCCCGCCTGGTGGCTCGCCTACCTGGCGCTCCTCGGCCGTCCCGATGCGGGCGGCACGATGGAATGGTATCCGACCGGCCGCCTCCTCGCCTGGACCGCCGGGACGGCCGGCATCGCTTTCGTGGCCATCGCGGTCATCGCAGCCCCGAGCTACGAGGCCTTTCAGGCGCAGCTCCGCGGCATGACCCGGACGCTGATCCAGGTGCGAACCGACCGGGCCGCCAACCCTTCCGCACCGATCCCGAATGCGGCGACGCCGAAACCCGACGCCGGCACACCGACCGAATCGGGCCAACAGGGCTCGGCGCAACAGGACTCGGCGCAACAGGACGCCCCCCAACAGGACTCCGCTTCACAAGATCCCGCAGAAGCCAGTCGTACCGAGGTCGCCAATGCCCTGGCGGCGATCGCGCCGGGCCTCGCCGCCCACGGCCTCACGGTTCTGCTCACCTTCTATCTCTGGGCGGCGGCCCGAATCGTCCGCGTCTCCGGGCGCCTGCCACGGCCGTGGCCGGACCTCGCCGCTACCATGATGCCGCGACGCGTGCTGGCCGTGCTGTTCGGTGCCCTCCTCATCGCCCTGGTGCCGGGTTTCCCGGGGGTCCTCGGCATCGCCGTCGCCGGCGCCCTGAGCGCCGCCTTCGCCATGCAGGGGCTCGCGGCCTTCCACGATCGCAGCCGCGGCCGGCCGGGGCGCCTCGCTCTGCTGTTCGGCCTCTACCTGATCCTCTTCTTCACCCAGGGCGTCGCCCTCGCCGCCCTGACCCTGTTCGGCATCGCCGATACCGCCCTCGACCGCCGCCGCCCCACGGGTGCGGCCGGACGACCCTGACCAACCCCAGACCCCAAAGGACGAACACCATGGAAGTCATTCTTCTCGAGCGCGTCGCCAAGCTCGGCCAGATGGGCGAGACCGTGAACGTGAAGCCGGGCTACGCCCGCAACTTCCTCCTCGCCCGCGGCAAGGCCCTGCGCGCCACGGAGAACAACAAGAAGCACTTCGAGACCCAGCGCGCCCAGCTCGAGACCCGCAACCTCGAGCGCAAGTCCGAGGCGCAGGCCGTCGCCGAGACCCTTGAGGGCAAGAGCTTCGTGCTCATCCGCCAGTCGGGCGAGACCGGCGTGCTCTACGGTTCGGTCTCGACCCGCGATCTGGCCGAGGTCGTCACCGCCGACGGCTTCACCGTCGGCCGCGACCAGTTCGCCCTCAACCAGCCGATCAAGACCCTGGGTCTGCACACCGTTCCGGTCGTGCTGCACCCCGAGGTCGAGGTCAGCGTCACCGTCAACGTCGCCCGTTCGCCGGAAGAGGCCGAGCGTCAGGCACGCGGCGAGTCGACCACCGAGCGCGAGGCGTTCAACCTCGACGACCTCGGCCTCGAGGTCGGCGCAGCCCTGGCCGAGGCTGGCGACGACCGCGAGTAAGCGGACCACACACCCGGTGAAGAACGGGGACGAACAGCCTTAATGGTTGACTAGTTCCTCGTTTGTTCCAGCATGGACGCCCGTCATCCGCAAGGATGGCGGGCGTTTCTGCGAGGGGTTTCGCCGGATCCTCCGGGGCGACGCATCCCTGAGAAGAGACGGGCTCGGGAAGAGACGGGCTCGGGAAGAGACGGGCTCGGGAAGAGACGGGCTCGAGAAGAGACGTGGCCGTGAAAGACCGGTCAGCAAAAGACGGGCCCAAGCGCGAATCGGCTAAGGTTCGGCTAACCATGCCGGCGCCATGGTCGGCAGATAGAGAGGCGCGGTGGCGGACCGCCGCGCGGACCATGAAACGAAGAGTCGGAGCCTCGAATCAGCCCATGGCCCTGCCCAACGCCCTGACGGCCAACCTTCAGCCCGTCGCGCAGGAATTCCGCGTCGCGCCGCACAACATCGACGCGGAGCAGGCCCTGCTCGGCGCGATCCTGGTGAACAACGATGCCTATTACCGGATCTCGGACTTCCTCCTCCCCGAACATTTCATGGAGGACGTCCACCGCAAGATTTTCGAGGTGGCCTCTCAGCTCATCAAGGCGGGCAAGCTCGCGACCCCCATCACCCTGAAGACCTACCTGGGCGACGCCGACCTCGGCGGCCAGACGGTGATGCAGTACCTCGCGCGCCTCGCGGCGGAAGCCACCACCGTCATCAACGCGGGCGATTACGGCCGTACCATCTACGACCTCGCCATCCGGCGCCGGCTCATCACCATCGGCGAGGATCTGGTGAACGGCGCCTACGAGGCGCCGGTGGAATCCTCGCCCCGCGACCAGATCGAGGGCACCGAGCGCCGGCTCTACGAGCTCGCCGAATCAGGCAAATACGATGGCGGCTTCCAGAAGTTCTCCGACGCCCTGACGGCGGCGGTGGACATGGCCGCCAAGGCCTACCAGCGGGAAGGCAAGCTCTCGGGCGTCGCCACCGGCCTGTCCGACCTCGATGCCAAGATGGGCGGCCTGCAGCGCTCGGATCTCATCATCCTCGCCGGCCGCCCGGCCATGGGCAAGACCTCGCTCGTCACCAACATCGCCTTCAACGTCGCCAAGGCCTACCAGTCCGAGAAGCTGCCGGACGGGCGCACCGAGACCAAGAACGGCGGCATCGTCGGATTCTTTTCCCTCGAAATGTCGGCCGAGCAATTGGCGACCCGTATCATCGCCGAGCAGTCGGGCGTGCCGTCCTACAAGATCCGTCGCGGCGACATTCAGCCGGCCGACTTCTACAAGATCACCGACGCGGCCCGGGACATGCAGACGATCCCGTTCTACATCGATCAGACCGGCGGCATCTCGATCGCCCAGCTCGCCGCCCGTGCCCGTCGCCTCAAGCGGCAGAAGGGCCTCGACCTGCTGATCGTCGACTACCTTCAGCTCCTCTCGGGCTCCGGCAAGCGCAGCGACAACCGCGTCCAGGAGATGACCGAGATCACCACCGGCATGAAGGCCCTGGCCAAGGAACTGGCGGTGCCGATCATCGCCCTGTCCCAGCTCTCGCGTCAGGTGGAAAACCGCGAAGACAAGCGCCCACAGCTCGCAGACCTTCGCGAATCGGGCTCGATCGAGCAGGACGCCGACGTGGTGATGTTCGTCTTCCGCGAGGAATACTACGTCAACAACAAGAAGCCCCGCGAAGGCACGGAAGAATTCTTCGCCTGGGAGGCCGAGATGAACCGCGTCCACGGCAAGGCCGAGGTGATCCTGGGCAAGCAGCGCCACGGCCCCACCGGGACCGTCGAACTGCAGTTCGACGCCAACATCACGCGCTTCTCGGACCTTGCCCAGTCCGACCGCCTGCCGGAGCAGATGTGATCTGCCGACCGGAGTGATCAGGAGGGCAGTTGTCCCGGAAGATCGAAGGGACATGAGACGGCCGCAGGTGAATATCCCGAAGTCTGGGAAGCCATGCGCCGTTCTGCCTCTCCTTCCCGCAAGGGCGATGGCATATGAAAACGCGCCGTCATTCCGGGGCGCCGCAGGCGAGCCCGGACCCGAAGGGGCGTGCCACCGGCGTGCAATCCAGTGCCGCTAACAGCGCAAGTCATTGCGCCACCTGTGTTTCTGGATCCCGGGCTCCGCTGCGCGGCCCCGGGATGACGGGGTGCTTCGGAGGACTTTTGGGCTCGCAGGTCCCCATATGCGATTACCTTACCGCATTGGGTCCCACGGTGCGCCCGGCATCCTACTCTGTGGAAAGCTGAGGCCATGAACCAGGAGATCGTCATTCCATCGACGCACGGCGCTCTCCTGACCATCGACCTCGCCGCCCTCGCGGAGAACTGGCGCCGGCTGGCGGCGCAGGCTCCGGAGGCGGATTGTGCCGCCGTGGTCAAGGCGGATGCCTATGGCTGCGGCCTTGCGCGGGTGCTGCCGATGCTGTGGGCGGCGGGGTGCGGGACGTTCTTCGTCGCCCACCTGAGCGAGGGCGTGGCGGCGCGTTCGCTCCTGCCCGAGGCCACGATCTACGTCCTCAACGGGCTGCTGCCCGGCCTCGGCCCGACCCTGGCGGCCCATGACCTGCGGCCCGTGCTCGGAAGCCGGGACGAACTCGCCGAATGGGCGGCTCTGGCCGAGGCGTCCGGCCGGACCCGGCCGGCGGCGCTCCACGTCGATACCGGCATGAACCGCCTCGGGCTGTCCGTGCCCGAGGCGCTGGCGCTGTCCGGCGATCCGCTGATCGGGCGGGCCGGAATCGCCTTGCTCATGACTCACCTCGTCAGCGCCGAGCTGGCGAGCGATCCGATCAACGCGCGCCAGATGGCGGATTTCGCGGCGGTGCGTGCCGCCCATCCGGGTGTGCCGGGGTCCTTCGCCAATTCCTCCGGCATCTTCCTCGGGGTCGCCGCGCATCACGACCTGCTGCGTCCGGGCTATGCCCTGTTCGGCGGCAATCCGACTCCGTGGAAGCCGAACCCGATGCGGCCGGTGGTGCGCCTGGAGGCGCAGATCGCGCAGATCCGCGACGTCGCTGCGGGTGAGACCTGCGGCTATAACGGGCGCTGGCGGGCGGCCGAGCCCCGGCGGCTCGCGACCCTGTCGATGGGCTACGCCGACGGGTATCCCCGGGCGGCGAGCGGGCGCGGCATCGCCCTGGTCGGCGGCGTGCGCTGCCCGATCCTCGGGCTGATTTCGATGGACCTCATCATCCTAGACGTCACCGACGCGCCGGCGGCGGCGCGCGGCGCGACCGCGACCCTGATCGGCGACGGCCTCGACGTCGACACGGTCGGCCGGGCCGCCGGCACCATCGGCTACGAGATCCTGACGGGGCTAGGTTCTCGCTATGTTCGCCATTATGTGACAGGAACCGGGGCCTGACCTCCGCCTGATCCGGGCGAGTCCTCCGGCTCCTCCAGCGGAATCGCGATGGCCAAGATCCAACAGAGCTTCGTCTGCCAGTCCTGCGGGGCGGTCTACAACCGTTGGCGCGGGCGCTGCGAGGCCTGCAACGGCTGGAACACCATCGTCGAAGAGACCGGCGCCACCGGCCCCCAATCGGGTCCGGTCAAGACGCGGCCGAGCCGGGCGCGCGGTCGGGTCTTCGCCCTGGAGGGCCTGACCGGTGAGGTGCGGGAAGCGCCGCGCATCCCGTCCGGGATCAACGAACTCGATCGGGTCACCGGCGGCGGTTTCGTGCGCGGCTCGGTGATCCTGCTCGGCGGCGACCCCGGCATCGGCAAGTCGACGCTGCTGATGCAGGCCTCCGCCGCCATGGCCCGGACCGGCGAACGCGTGGTCTACATCTCGGGCGAGGAGGCGGTGGCGCAGGTGCGGCTGCGGGCCGAGCGCCTGGGCCTGACCTCGGCGGCGGTCGAGTTGGCGGCCGAGACCAATGTCGAGGACATCGTCGAGACGCTGTCGCAGGGGCGCCCGCCGGCGCTGGCCATCATCGATTCGATCCAGACCATGTGGACCGAGACGGTGGAATCGGCCCCCGGCACCGTCACGCAGGTGCGCGGCTCGGCCCAGACCCTGATCCGCTTCGCCAAGACCAGCGGCACGGCGGTGATCCTGGTCGGGCACGTGACCAAGGACGGGCAGATCGCCGGCCCCCGGGTGGTCGAGCACATGGTCGACGCGGTCGCCTCCTTCGAGGGCGACCAGGGCCACCACTTCCGAATCCTGCGCGCGGTGAAGAACCGCTTCGGACCCACCGACGAGATCGGGGTGTTCGAGATGACCGATCTGGGGCTGGCCGAGGTGCCGAACCCCTCGGCCCTGTTCCTGGCCGGGCGCGACCACGCCGCGCCCGGAACGGCGGTGTTCGCCGGTATGGAGGGGACGCGGCCCCTGCTGGTGGAGATCCAGGCCCTGGTCGCGCCCTCGTCGCTCGGCATGCCGCGACGGGCCGTGGTCGGCTGGGACCCGAACCGCCTGTCGATGGTGCTGGCGGTGCTGGAGGCCCATGGCGGCATCCGCCTCGGCACCCACGACGTCTATCTCAACGTGGCGGGCGGCCTGCGCATCTCCGAACCCGCCGCCGACCTCGCCGTCGCCGCCGCCCTGGTCTCGTCCCTCTCCGGCGCGACGCTGCCACCCGAGACGGTGTATTTCGGCGAGATCGGACTGTCGGGCGCCGTCCGCCCGGTGGCGCAGGCTCCGGCCCGGATCAAGGAGGCGCTGAAGCTCGGCTTCGCCAAGGCGGTGATGCCGCAGGGGCGCGGCGAGGGCGGCGACGGCGGCCTGTCGACGGAGGCGCTCCGCCACATCGCCGACATGGTGGCGGGCATCGCCAGCGGCGGCCCGCGCCGGGTCGGATCGCGCCGGGGCCACAACCCGCCGGATTATGGCGACGACGATTGACGGGACAGACTTGGCGCGACGCGCGCCGGAACGGGAAGATCGCGGCAAGACGATCTCGTCGGCACCGAAGATCAGGGCCTCCCACCGGACCACGGAGACCGGGGCACGATGTCATGTTGCCAGGGACGATGCATCGCGACGCCCCCCCGACCGGGGTCAAACCTGGCCGGACCCCGGCCGGGGATGGCATCCCGCGCCAGGGTGACGGCCGAGGTTCCGCACGATATACAGAGCCGCGGCCGGGGGAAGCCGCACGATCCGGTCATCGTCGCCGCTCCGCCCCATGAAGTGACAATCGTCAGAGATGCCGTTCTCCGTTCTCGATCTCGTCGTGCTGGGTATTGTCGTGGTCTCGGCGCTGCTGGCCGCCGTCCGTGGCGCGACCCGCGAAGTGCTTGCCATCATCGCCTGGGTCGCGGCCGCCGCCATCGCGTGGAAATTCCATCCCTTTCTGCTGCCCACGGTCAGCCAGCATGTGAGCAACCCGACCGTGGCCCTCGTCGCCTCGATCGCGGCGATCTTCCTGCTCACCCTGATCGTCGTGTCCATCCTCACCGTGAAGGTGTCGGACATGATCCTCGATTCGCGCATCGGCGCCATCGACCGCTCGCTGGGCTTCCTGTTCGGGGCCGGACGCGGCTTCCTGATCTGCGTCATCGGCTGGGTGTTCCTGGCCTGGCTGGTACAGGGCAAGATGCCGCCCTGGGCCTCCGAGGCGCGCAGCCGGCCGATGCTGGAGAAGTCCGGCGAGGCCCTGGTGGCGCAGCTCCCGGAGAATCCCGAGGGTCTTCTGAAGCAGTTCAAGAAGCCGAAGGCCGATACGCCGGCCGATCCGGTCGAGCCGCCGGAAGGCGAGGTTCCGGCCCAGCGCCGCACCGAGGCGCCAGCCACGCCCGCCCCGCGACGCTGATCTGCGTCGCCGTGCGCTTGGTCGCGCGGCGAAGGCCGATTACATGACGGTCATCTGACGGCGCCTGCGCGGGGATTCGCACGGGGCCAACCAGGGAACGACATCATCATGTCTGTAGCCAAGTCGAGTGCCCGTCCCCCGGTCGAGGTCGTGGACGGGCTCGACCGCGACGGCGATACGCTGCGCGAAGAGTGCGGCGTCTTCGGCATCTTCGGCCACCCGGACGCCTCCGCCATCGTCGCGCTGGGGCTCCATGCCCTGCAGCACCGGGGCCAGGAAGCGGCCGGCATCGTCTCCTTCGACGGGGCGGTGTTCCATTCCGAGCGTCGTCCGGGCCTCGTCGGCGATTCGTTCTCGGACCGCTCGACCATCGAGCATCTCGAAGGCCCGGCCGCCATCGGCCATGTGCGCTACTCCACCACCGGCGGCACCATCCTGCGCAACGTGCAGCCGCTCTTCGCCGAGCTGGCCAGTGGGGGCTTGGCGGTCGCCCACAACGGCAATCTCACCAACGCCCTGTCGATCCGCCGCGACCTGGTGCGCGACGGTGCCATCACGCAATCGACCTCCGACACCGAGGTGATCCTGCATCTTGCCGCGCGCTCCCGCGCGCCCCGCATCGTCGAGCGCTTCACCGAGGCCCTGCGCCAGATCGAGGGCGCCTACGCCATCGTGGCGCTGACCAACAAGAAGCTGATCGGCGCCCGCGATCCGCTGGGCATCCGCCCCCTGGTGCTCGGCGAACTCGACGGCCGCTACATCCTCGCCTCCGAGACCTGTGCCCTCGACATCATCGGCGCCAAGTTCATCCGCGACATCGAGAACGGCGAGATCGTGGTGATCTCGGAAGAGGGCATCGAGTCGATCCGCTTCGCGCCCGCGCAGCCGATGCGCCCGTGCATCTTCGAGTACATCTACTTCGCGCGCCCCGATTCGGTGGTGAACGGCAAGAGCGTCTACGCGGTGCGCAAGAATATCGGCCACGAATTGGCCCGCGAATCGGCGACTGCGGCCGATGTGGTCATTCCGGTGCCGGATTCCGGTGTGCCCGCCGCCCTCGGCTTCGCCCAGGAGACCGGCCTGCCCTTCGAGATGGGCATCATCCGCAACCACTATGTCGGCCGCACCTTCATCCAGCCGACCCAGTCGGTGCGCGAACTCGGCGTGCGGATGAAGCATTCGGCCAACCGCGCCGTGGTCGAGGGCAAGCGCATCGTGCTGGTCGACGACAGCCTCGTGCGCGGCACCACCTCGGTGAAGATCGTCCGCATGATGCGGGAGGCCGGTGCCAAGGAGGTGCATTTCCGCATCGCCTCGCCGCCGATCACCTATCCGGACTTCTACGGCATCGACACGCCGGAGCGGGAGAAGCTGCTGGCCGCCACCCATGACCTCGAGGGGATGCGCCGCTACATCGGTGCCGATTCACTGGCCTTCCTGTCCATCGACGGTCTGTACAAGGCCATGGGCGAGGCCCGCCGCGACGAGGCCTGCCCGCAATACACCGACCATTGCTTCACCGGCGACTACCCGACCGGCCTGACCGATCTGGCCATCGCGGGGCCGCGCCGCCTCGCCATGCTGGCCGAAGCGGACTGAGCCGGCCGATGAGCACGCCCGAAAAAACCCTCGCCGGCCGCGTCGCCGTCGTCACCGGGGCGTCGCGGGGCATCGGCCATGCCGCCGCCCTGGCGCTGGCCGAGGCCGGCGCCCACATCGTCGCGGTCGCCCGCACGCAGGGCGGCCTGGAAGAGCTCGACGATGCCATTCGGGCGCGCGGCGGCAGCGCCACCCTCGTGCCCCTCGACCTCACCGATTACGACGCCATCGACCGGCTCGGCGCCGGCATTCACGAACGCTGGAAGCGCCTCGACATCCTGGTGGGCAATGCCGGCATCCTGGGCAATCTCACACCGATCGGGCACGTGACTCCGAAGACCTGGGCGCAGGTGATGGAGATCAACGTCACCGCCAATTACCGGCTGATCCGCTCCCTCGATCCGCTGCTGCGGATGTCCGACGCCGGCCGCGCCATCTTCGTCACCTCCGGGGCGGCGCAGAAGTGCCGGGCCTATTGGGGCCCCTATTCGGTGTCCAAGGCGGCTCTCGATGCCCTGGTGCGGACTTACGCAGCCGAGACCGCGACGACACCGGTGCGCGCCATGCTGCTCAACCCCGGCCCCCTGCGCACCTCCATGCGCAAGGCGGCGATGCCGGGCGAGGACGAGATGACCCTGAAGACGCCGGAAGACCTCGCCTCGCACTTCGTGCGCCTCGCGAGCCCGGATTTCTCGGAATCGGGCAAGATCTACGACTTCCCGAGCGACCGGATCCTGACGCCCCAGATGGCAGGCTGACGCCGCAGCGTCGGCACAGTCGCCGCCGGACCCCGGCCGCGACCGATCACCGGTGAAGGCAGCCCCGCTCGGTTCCGAAGCCGCCCTCCCCCCTCCCGGCATCGCGCGACCGGGACATCGCCTCCGCGCGATCGTCCCGCTGGCTCTCTCCGACGACCCGGTTCGCCTCGGACGGCCGAACCATGGGCGGAGGCTATCGAGGCTCGGTCGCCACCAGATGGACCCATGCCCCCGCGCGGCATCGTCGCCGCCGCCCGGCGAGGCGGATGACAGCGGCGCATGAGGGCCGCTCGTGCATCGAGCGAGCGGGCCATCCCGATCTGCCGGGATCAAACCGTTCGCGATCGATCTGCACCAAGGCCAAGGCTTGGGACGTCTCTCGCGCAGATGCGGTATTTGGGTGCCTTCCCGGCCAGAAGCCCCTCGACCGGCCCCTTGCCTCGCCCGGACCCTTGCCTTGCCCGGACCCTTGCCTCGCCCCGACCAGCGGTCGAACTCCTTCCCGTCTCCCGGGTGGTCTCGCAACGCCGCGAAGCGCGAGACGATGGGTCCGCCCACGATCACGCCCGAGGCATAAACATCGTTGCTGATCTAATCAGATCTGCTGCGAGAGATGGCACTTTGAGAAGAAACAATTTTTATCAAATAGTCGGCCAGAACGTGGGATCACATTTATCAATTTTCAAGTTGCCTTATATAAACAGGAGCATTTTTCTGTTTCCGATCGCGAATAAATTCGAAAGGTCAGACTGCGCAGAATCCGATTCGACTCATTGACCATATGTGACAAGCCGATATGTGGTTTTCCGTTCTGTATGATCGTCGATCGCGCTTTTGAAGAAACTCCGAGAGACTCCCCATCATGGTTTCGCGACGTTCTTTTCTCGGGGGTGCCGCCGCAACGCTTCTCTATCCGCTCTCCGCTCGGGCCGGACACTTGAGCTTCGACATCGTCGTCTACGGCGCGACCAGCGGCGGTATCGCGGCGGCGTTCGAGGCCAAGCGCCAGGGTCGCTCCGTCGCGCTGGTCGGCGGTTGGCGGGAGAGTCACCTGGGCGGCATGATGTCGGGCGGGCTCGGGTATTCCGATGTGGACTCGCCGCGCGCCTACGGTGGGCTGGCCCGTTACGTGATCGACCGCATCAACGAACGCGCCGGACATCCCCCGGGGACCTTCGCGTTCCAGCCGCGATTCGCCGAAGCCGTGTTCCAGGATCTGCTGGCACGACACGATATTCCGGTGTTCTGGTCACTGGGGGTCACCCAGGTTCGCAAGGAGAACGGCCTGATCGTCGCGATTGCGACGACGATGGGACAGACTTTCGCGGCGAAAGTCTTCATCGACGCATCGTACGAGGGCGACCTGGCCGACAAGGCCGGAGTGACGACCTTCATCGGTCGCGAGGCCGCGTCGCCGCAGGACTTCTACAATGGCTACCGGAACGTCTTCAACGACGGCGGGGGAAGCAATCACAACTTCGTCCGGCCGCGCTTCTTCCTCAAATTCCTCGCCGACCGCCACATCTATCTCGATCCGTTCGTCACGCCCTCCGATCCGGCATCCGGCCTGTTGCCGGGCGTTCGCGAACGCCCGCAACTGGCCTCCGCCTCGGGGGACGGCGCCGTTCAGGCCTACAACTTCCGCCTGACCATGACGCGGGACCCGCGTGCCCGGGTGCCGTTCGCGAGCACCCCGCCGGACGGCTACAAGAAAGCTAACTACGAAATTCTATTCCGCTATCTCGAAGCGCTGCGGGACGGTGGCTTCCTGAAGCCGACCTCGACGATGGCAGAAGAGAATTTTCTGCTCTGCAACAACATCGGCGACGGCCTCTACGACGTGAACAACCGGGGAGCGGTATCCCTCGACCATGTCGGCAGTTCCTGGTCCTATCCCTCCGCAAGCTATGCGGAGAGAGGCCTGATCTGGAAGGAGCACGAGCGATGGATTCGCGGCCTCTTCTATGCCTTCCAGCACGAGAACGACCCGCGGGTGCCGGAATCCGTCCGGGAATCCATGCGGGCCTTCGGCCTGGCGGACAATCACTACCTCGACCCGTTTCCCGGCGACGAACGCCATTGGCCCTACCAGCTCTACGTCCGCGAATCCCAGCGCATGGTGTCGGATTTCGTGCTCCACGGCGCCGATATCGCGGCTCGTGACGGCTCGGAGCCGCGCAGCCTCGGTACGATCGCGGCCGGAAGTTACAATCGGGACAGTCATCACACGCAACGGATCGCGGTTCCGCTCCCGGTCTGGCACGTTCGCAACGAGGGCAATTTCGAGGTCGGGAATGGCGGAAAGGACAAGATCTTCCCCATCCCCTACGAGGTCACGGTTCCTCGGCGCGCCGAATGTCGAAACCTCGTGGTGGCCTTCTGCGTCAGTGCCACGCACGAGGCCTTCGGCGCATTCCGGATGGAACTGACCTTGATGCAGGTCGGCCAATCCCTCGGCATGGCCGCCGCGATGATTGCGGAGCATCCCTGCTTTCTGGCGGTGCAGGATGTGCCGTATGCGGATCTCCGCCGGCGCCTGCTGCAAACGCCCGAGACCACGAAACCCTATCTGCCGCAGACGAACTGAGGTCCGGCCCTCACCTGGGGGGCTCACCGTGGGGCATTGGCGGTACCCGGCGCGGCGTCATCGATCGGGACGAATTGTCCCCGCACGGGCGCGAAATTGCGATTCGCAATCGCTCTGACGATCCAGATCTGCCATCAGCCGATGGACCCTGTCCGTGCGGCGGCCCGATCCGAGAGCGAGCCGCAGCACCCCGATCCTTGCCGGTGCCATCGGTGCGACCCTCCATCGGCAGGTCGCGCCATTCCACTCCCCTCTTCGGACGAGCCTCTCATGATCGACGTTCGCTGCATCTGCGCCATCGGCCTTCGCGGCCAGCTCGGCCTCAAGGGACACCTGCCCTGGGAGGGCAACACCGACCCGCTCTTCGTCGAGGACGTGACGCGCTTCTTCGCCATCACCATGGGGCACGTCCTGATCGCCGGCCCCAAGACCATCGCGTCGGTGCCCGAGTTTGCGTTCAAGGACCGCACCATCGACGTCATCCGCAGCCACGAGGACCCGGAGGCGGTTCTGGCACGCTATCCCGGACGGCGCATCTTCGTCGGCGGCGGCATCGCGGTCTGGAACGTCTACGCCCGCTATATCCAGCACTGGGACGTCACCCGCCTGCCCTATGACGGCGAGGCCGATCGCTGGTTCGATCCGGCCTGGCTCGTCGGCGGCCCGGCCCGGGCACAAATGCCCGCCTGACGGGTTGAGGGGAGCAAGCAACCGACAAGGCTCCCGATGACGTCCGCCCCCTTCCGTTTCGGCATCGAGGAGGAATATTTCCTGGCGGATGCGGAGACGCGCGGCACGCCCCGGCGCTCGGTGAAGCCCTTCCACGTCCAGGCCGGCGAGGAACTGCCCGAGATCGGGCGCGAACTGCTTCAATGTCAGGTCGAGGTCTGTACGCCGCCCTCGACCGACTTCGCCGGGGCCCGGGAGGTGCTGGCCCGGCAGCGGGCGGCGCTGGCCAAGCTCGGGCGCGAACACGGCCTCCTGGTCTTCGCGGCCGGCACGCATCCGGTCGCGGATTGGGCGCGCCAACTCCCCACCAAGGGCGACCGCTATCGCGGCATCCTGCGGGACGTGGGCCTGGCCGGACGGCGCAGCCTGATCTGCGGCATGCATGTCCATGTCGAGGTGCCGGACCCGGACCGGCGGGTCGACCTCATGAACCGGCTGCTGCCCTTCCAGCCGATGCTGCTGGGGCTCTCGGCATCCTCGCCGTTCTGGCAGGGCAAGCCCACCGGCCTCAGCGCCTATCGCCTCAGCGCCTTCGGCGAGTTGCCCCGCACCGGGCTGCCGGAGCTGTTCGCCGACCCGGCCGCCTATGCGCGCTACGTGCGGATCATGACCCAGGCCGGCTCGATCCAGGATGCCAGCTTCCTGTGGTGGTCGCTTCGTCCCTCGATCAAGTTCCCGACGCTCGAATTGCGGATCGCCGATTCCTGCACCCGCCTGGACGACGCCCTCGCCATCGCGGCGCTCTATCGCTGCCTCGTGCGGCTCGTCGTGCGTCGGCCGGAGCTGAATGCCGGCCTCGACGGCGTCTCGCGCGCGCTGGCGCAGGAGAACCTGTGGCGCGCCCAGCGCAGCGGCACCGAGGCCGAGCTGATCGACGAGGCGAGCGAGGAGGCCGTGCCCTTCTCCCAGGCTTTGGACACGCTGCTGACCCTCATCGCCGAGGACGCCGCCGCGCTTCACTGCGAAGCGGAGGTGGCGCAGGCCCGCCGCATCCTCGATCACGGCACCAGCGCCGAGCGACAGGTCGCCACCTTCGAGGCCACCCGCAACGGCGACACCTCGAACCGGCAGGCCCTCGACGCGGTGGTGGACTGGCTGGCGGAGACGACGCGTGGGCCGCCGTGACCCCTGTCCTCAGCCCTTGTTCTCGCGGTCGAACGGGTTCTTCGAGGTCCGCAGCGACAGCCGGATCGGCGTGCCCGGCAATTCGAAGGCCTCGCGCAGGGCGTTGACGAGGTAGCGGGTGTAGGATTTCGGCAGGCCGTCGAGCTGATTGCCGAACAGGGCGAAGTGCGGCGGGCGCGCTTTCACCTGGGTGGCGTAGCGGATCTTGATCCGGCGGCCCGACACCGCCGGGGGTGGATTGCGCTGGGTGGCGGCGCTCAGCCAGTCGTTGATCCGCGAGGTGGAGACGCGGGTGCTCCAGATCTCCTCGGCGTTCGTCACGGCCTGCATCAGCTTGTCGATGCCCTCGCCGGCGAGGCCAGAGAGCGGCACCACGGCGACGCCGCGCACCTGCGGCAGCAGGCGGGTGCAATCCTCGCGCAGCTTCTTGAGCAGGCCGTTCTGGTCGGCGACAAGATCCCACTTGTTCAGCCCGATCACCAGGGCGCGGCCCTCGCTCTCGATCAGGTCGACGATGGTCAGGTCCTGCTTCTCGAACGGGATCGTGGCGTCGAGGAGCACCACCACCACCTCGGCGAAGCGCACGGCGCGCAGGCCGTCGGTCACCGCGAGCTTCTCGAGCTTGTCGTCGATCCGCGCCTTGCGGCGCATGCCGGCGGTGTCGTGCAGCTTGATCCGGCGGCCGCGCCATTCCCAGTCGAGGGAGATCGAATCGCGGGTGATGCCGGCTTCGGGTCCGACCAGCAGACGATCCTCGCCGAGCATCCGGTTGATCAGGGTCGACTTGCCCGCATTGGGCCGGCCCACGATGGCGACCTTGAGCGAGCGGTTCGACGGATCGTCGTCGTATGCCTCGTCCTCGTCGTCGAGCTTGGGCAGCGCCTCGATCAGCGCGTCGTGCAGTTCGCCGGTGCCCTCGCCGTGCTCAGCCGAGAACGGGATCGGGTCGCCGAGCCCGAGGGAAAACGCCTCGTAGGCGCCGGACATGCCGGCGCCGCCCTCCGCCTTGTTGGCGATGAGGATGACGGGGCAGCCGGCCCGGCGCACCATATCGGCGAAGGGCTGGTCGGCCGGAAGCACGCCCGCGCGGGCGTCGATCACGAACAGCACCACGTCGGCTTCGAGGATCGCCGCTTCGGTCTGGGCGCGCATGCGGCCGAGCAGCGAACCCGGATCGGCCTCTTCGAGGCCGGCGGTGTCGATGATGCGGAAGACGAGACCACCGAAATTGACGTCGCCCTCGCGCCGGTCGCGGGTCACGCCGGGGCGGTCGTCCACCAGCGCGAGCTTCTTGCCCACGAGGCGGTTGAACAGGGTCGACTTGCCGACGTTCGGCCGTCCGACGATCGCGACGGTCGGCATATCCATGGTGTGCTCGTTTCGATCAGGCGTACGTGAGAAGAAGGTCGAGGGCTCAGCGCGTGACGGGTGGGGGAGCGGCCGGCGCGGCCGGAGCCGCCGCCGTCACGGTGACGGGTCCGCCGGCCACCAAGGCCGCGTAGACTTCGATGCGCTGGCGCAGGTTCTGCGGCGTCTGGGAATCGGCGTTGATCTGGTCGAACCAGCGGCCGGCGCCCTCGTAATCGCCACGCTTCAGCGCGACGAGCCCGAGCATCTCGCGGGCGGTGTGGCGGAACGGGGCGTTCGGCGCGGCGAGGCCCTGGAGGGTGCCCAGCGCGGCATCGGGGTCGGTGCCATCGAGCCGCAGCAGGGCGGAGCGCAGGCGCGCGAGATCGCGCAGGCCGGTGCTGACCGAGGTGTCGTTGGCGAGGGCGTCGTACTCGGCGGCACCGGCCTTCGCATCGGTCTTGCCGGTCTCGGCCGCCGAGCGGAAGCGGGCCAGAAGGGCATAGCCGGCGGGCGCATCGCTCTCGATCGCCTCGAACGCCTTGTCGGCCTCCGCGGACTTGCCCTCGCGGGCGAGGCGGTTGGCGACCTCGAAGCGCTCGGAGGCGGCCTCGGCGCGCACGCGCTGGTCGTGCTGCCAGTAGCGCCATCCGCCCACGCCGGCCACGACGAGAATCGCCAGGGCGATGATCACGCCGCTGTAGCGGCGCCAGATCTCGGCGACCTGATCGCGGCGATAGTCCTCGTTGACCTCGCGGATGAACTCGTTGTTTTCGGCCATGTCGTCTCACGCCGCCCGAAACCCCGGCGGCCGCTCAAGAAAGTGGAAGGCCTGCGCCTAGCACAGGCTTAGGCCCTTGGCGACCGGCTTCGAAACGGCTCAGGCCTGGCCCGGCCAGGCGGCGACGCCGATCAGCAGCGGATGCAGGTACTTCCCGAACACGAACCAGACGCCGAGGCCGACGATCACCGCGAGCGCATCGTTGCGCCAGCCGGCGGGCGCCGCCACGGGGCCGCCGTGCTGGGCCGCGACCGCACCGGCCGAGAGCGCCCGGCGCTTGGCGCTGATGCGGGCCACCACCGCCCAGGCGAGGAAGCTGCCGAACAGCAGGATCGAGCCGAGGTCGCCGTTAGCGAGAAGGTGGGCGGTGGCCCAGATCTTCACCGCCAGCAGCATCGGGTGCTTGGCCTTGGCGCGGATATGCCCCGGCAGGTAGGCGGAGGCGAGCACGATGAAGGCGAGCGCCGTCAGCAGCAGGGACAGGTGGCGGGTCCAGACCGGCGGGTCCCAGACGGCGATGTAGCCGGATTCGCGGTAGAGGTGGAAGCCGTAGACGATCAGCACCAGCCCGAGGAGGGAGGCCAGGGTGTAGGCCAGCTTGAAGCGCCCCTCCCCGACCTGGCCGACGACCTCGGCCCGCTTGGTCCGCGCCATGGAGAAGGCGTGCGTGCCGAGAAACAGCACGAGGCCGAGAATGAGGATCAACATGGGGGGCTTTCGCGAGAAATGGGCGTCGGTGTGGATAAGCTCGGAGCCGCCGATGCCGGGACAAGCAGACTGTAACGGTTCAAAACCCAATCCTGGTCCGATGTCCAGGCTTCCCCGATGACGCGCCCGTCCCGCCTCGCCGCCCTCGGGCCGGTTCTCGCCCTCGGTTGGCTGCTCGGCGCCGGGTCCGCGCCGGCGGCGCCCGAACCGCCGCTCTCGGCCCTGACGCTGGTCGGGCCTCCGGTGGTGATGTTCAAGGCGACCCGCGACGCCTGCGACGGGGACGACGTGCCGGATGCCTCGGCGCGGGCGTTTCGCGAGGCGTCCGGGGCGGTGGCGCTGTTCGGGATGCACTACCGCAACCGCGCCTTTCGCGGCCCGAGCCTGGATGCGCTCAAACTCGACTGCGCGGTGGTGCTCGATTCCGGCGGTCAGGCCGATCCCGCCGCCTATGACGACGCCTCCTGGATCACCGCCACCTGGACCGAGGACGGGCGCCGCGTCGCCGCTCTGGTCCATCACGAGTACAGGGCCAACGAGCATCCGGGCCGCTGCCGTTCCGCGGTCTACCTGGAATGCTGGTACAACAGCGTGATCGCGGCGACGTCGCCGGATGGCGGGCGCAGCTTCAGCCGGGCGAGTCCCCCGGTGGTGGTGGCCGGCGCGCCCTTCCGGCAGGAGGTCGATCAGGGCCGCCATCGCGGCTTCTTCAATCCCTCGAACATCGTCGGCGACGGAAGGTGGCGCTATTTCCTGGCCTCCACGACCGGATGGAGCCTGCCGGGCAGCGACCAATCGGCCGGGGTCTGCCTGTTCCGCTCGGACAATCCCGCCGATCCGACGCTGTGGCGGGCCTGGACTGGAACCGGCTTCACCGCCGCCTTCCCCGATCCCTATGCGAGGTCGCCCAAGCGGCCGGCCACCTGCGCGCCGATCGCGCCGTTTCCGACCCCGGTCGGCGCGGTGGTGCGGCACCGGGCCAGCGGCGCCTGGATCGCGGTCTTCATGGCCAAGGCCGGCGAGGGTTTTCCGCAATCGGGCTTCTACTGGACCACCTCCCGCGACCTCCTGGCCTGGGACCAGCCCCGGCTGCTGCTGGCGGGTGCGACCCTCTACGACGATCCCTGCCGAGCGCCCGGCGGCCTGATCGCCTATCCGTCACTGCTCGATCCGGACGCGCAGGGGCGCAACTTCGACGATACCGGCGATCGCGCGATCCTGACCTACGTCACCCTGCGCACCGAGGGCTGCAGCATCACCTCCGACCGCGACCTCCTGCGGCGGACCCTGGCGATCAAGGTGTGGCCGTGAGGTCGGGCTCGGGCCGGCGCACCAGATCGATGAAGGCCTGGAGCGGCGGCGGGATCTGGCGCCGGCCGGCATAATACAGGAACAGCCCGGGGAAACTCGGGCACCAATCGGGCATCAGGCGGACCAGCCGCCCGGAAGCCAGGTGCTCGACGACGCCCTCCTCGAAGACCAGTCCGAGGCCGAGGCCCGCGAGGGCCGCCTGAACGATCATCTCCTGGTCGTTGACGATGAGCGGTCCGTCGACGGAGACCGCCACCGCCCGCCCCTCCTTCTCCAGTTCCCAGCGATAGATCGCACCACCCGGAAAGCGCTGCCGGATGCAGAGGTGCCGGCCAAGGTCGTCCGGACCTTCCGGGTGCGAACGCCCGGCGAGGTAATCCGGGGACCCCACCACGGCGAAGCGCTGCGCCCCGCCGAGCGCCACCGCGATCATGTCGCCGGCAAGATGCTCGCCGAAGCGCACCCCGGCATCGAAGCCGCCGGCGACCACATCGGTCATGGCATCGTCGGCCACGACCTCGACGCGGACAGCCGGATAACGGGCGAGGTAGCGCGCCACCAGCGGCATCAGGACGAAGCGACAGGCCGAGCGCGGGGCGTTGATCCGCAGGGCGCCCCCAAGCGTCGCCCGGAACGCTCCTGCCGCCCCCACCGCCTCGGCGATCTCGGCCAGGGCCGGCGCGATCCGGGCGAGCAGCGCCGCTCCCGCCTCGGTCGGAGCGACGCTCCGGGTGGTGCGATGGAGCAGCCGCAGGCCCATCCGGGTCTCCAGGCCCCGGAGGGCGTGGCTCAGCGCCGAGGTGGAGACGCCGAGTTCGAGGGCCGCCCGGCGGAAGCTGCCATGCCGGGCGATGGCGGCGAACACCGTGAGGTCGGCGAGATCGCTGCGCTGCATTGATGAATCTCGCTCAACGGTTCGTCCGGGCGGGTCGATCTTATCGCCTCAGGTCCCGCATGGCACATCGCGGGGGCCAATCTCGAAACCAGGAGCCGCCCATGCGACAGCAACCCCTCGGCCAGACCGGCCTCACCGTCTCCGTCCCGGGCCTCGGCTGCATGGGCATGTCGGAGTTCTATGGTCCGTCCGACGAGACAGAATCGCTCGCGGTGCTCGCGGCGGCGCTCGATCGCGGCTACGATTTTCTCGACACCGCCGACACCTACGGCCTCGGCCACAACGAGACCCTGCTGGGCCGCTTCCTGAGGGGCCGGCGCGACCGGGTCGTTCTCGCCACCAAGTTCGCCATCGTGCGCCCGCCCGACAGCACAGAGCGGCGCATCGACAATACGCCGGCCTACATCGCCCGCGCCTGCGAAGCCTCGCTGACCCGCCTCGGCGTCGAAACCATCGACCTCTATTATTGCCATCGCCGCAATCCGGAGACCCCGCTGGCCGAGATGGTGGGCGCGATGGCGCGGCTGGTGGAGCAGGGCAAGGTGCGGGGGCTCGGCCTGTCCGAAGTCTCGCCCGAAACTCTGCGGGCCGCCCACGCGATCCACCCCATCGCGGCGGTGCAGAGCGAATATTCTCTGTGGAGCCGGGCGCCCGAGGACGGGATGCTGGAGACCTGCCGCGAACTCGGCGTCACCTTCGTGGCCTACTCGCCGCTCGGACGCGGCTTCCTCACCGGCGGCCTCGACACGGCCGGACTCGCGGCGGACGATTTCCGCAGGGGCAATCCACGCTTCCAGGCCGATGCGCTGGCCCGGAACCAGCGCCTGCTCGACGGGCTCGGTGCCATCGCGGCGCGCCGGGGCGCCAGTGCGGGGCAGATCGCCCTCGCGTGGCTCGTCGACCGGGGGCCGGGCGTGGTCCCGATCCCGGGCACCCGGCGGGCGGTCCGACTGGCCGAGAACGCCGCGGCGATGGACCTCGCGCTGACGCCGGCCGAGATCGCCGAACTCGACGCCCTGTTCGATCCCGGCGCCGTCGCCGGTGCCCGCTATGCCGAGGGTGGAACCGCCGGCATCGAGGTGCTGTGAACCCGGTGCCTCAGAACTGGCGCAGGTAGGGCGCGGGCTTCTGGCCGAGGATGCGCCAGGTGCCGGCGAGGCCGAGGACGATCGCGAAGGCCACCGCCAGCGCGGCGGCCACGATCGCGCCCGACAGGTCAAGGGTGAACTCGAGCTTCATCACGCGGGTGACGATCACCCAGCCGGCAAGGGTGCCGGCAGCGAGACCGAAGATCGCCGTCGCCAGCCCGAGGGCGCCGTATTCGAGGGTGTAGGCCGCGAGCAGGCGGGACCGGGTGGCGCCCAGGGTCTTGAGCACGACGGCATCGTAGAGCCGGGCGCGGTGGCCCGCCGCCAGCGCACCCGCCAGCACGAACAGGCTGGCCACCACGGCGATGCCGCTGGCGCCCCGGATGGCCAGGACCAGCTTGGCGACGATGTCGCTGACGGCCTCCAGCGCCTCCTTCACCCGCACGCTGGTGACGGACGGATAGGCCCGGGCGACATCCCGCAGGATGGTGGCCTCGGCCTTCGCGTCCGAGCCGTTGGGCAGGGTCAGGGTGGCGAGGTCGGAATGCGGCGCGCCCCGGAAGGTGCCGGGCGTGAACACCATGACGAAGTTGATGCCGAGCGAGCGCCATTCGACCTTGCGCAGGTTGGCGATCTTCGCCGTCAGGGTGCGCCCGAGGACGTTGACCGTCACGGTGCTGCCGACCTTGAGATCGAGCTTGCCCGCCAGTTCGGCATCGAACGAGACCAGCGGCGTCCGCGCCTCCTCGGCATTCCACCACGTGCCGGAGACCAGGGACGAGCCCTCGGGCAGATCCTCCGCGTAGGTGATGCCCCGATCGCCGTCGAGGACCCAGGCGGCATCCTCCGGCGGCTTGATCTCGCCCGCCGGGACGCCGTTCAGGGCGGTGATCCGTCCGCGCATCATCGGCACCCGCTCGATCTTGGCGCCCGGGGCCTGTGCGCCGAGGAAGCCGTGGAACGCATCCGCGTCGCTGGACGGGATGTCGAGGAAGAACAGGTTCGGGGCCTTGGCCGGCAGGGAGTTGGTGAGCGTGCGCCGCACGTTGGCGTCGATCAGGCTCAGGGTGACCAGGAGGGTCACGCCGAGGCCGAGGGAGAGCACGATGGCGGGGGTGAGCGCCCCCGGGCGATGCAGGTTGGCGAGCGCCATCCGGGGCGCGGCCCGACGCGGGCGCGGCAGGCGGCGGGCGAGCGCCATCAGCCCGACGGCGACGAGGCGCAGGAGCCCGAAGGCGAGCCCGGCGGCGATGATGAAGATCAGCGCCAGACGCCGGTCGAAGGCGGTGACCAGGGCCAGGGCGACGAGCCCGGCCAGGGCCGCGCCCAGGATGAGGCGATAGCGCAGCCGCGTCCGGATCGAGCCCGGATCGACCACGTCGCGGAACAGGCCCGAGACCGGGATGTCGTGGGCGCGGCCGAGGGGCAGGATCGCGAAGGCGAGCGCGGTCAGGAAGCCGTAGGCCGCCGCCAGGGCCAGTTCGCCCGGCGCCAGCGTCGGATTGAGGGGCAGCGGCAGGGCATCGTGGAACACGGCGTCGAGGCCGAAAGGCAGCGCCGCGCCGACCGCCAGCCCGATCGCGATGCCGAGAGCGGCGATCAGCAGAACCTGGGTGAGATAGAGAACGACGACCTGCCCGCCCGGCGCGCCGACGCTCTTCAGGGTGGCGATGGCGCCGCGCTTGCGCTCGACGAAGGCCGCGACCGCATTGGCGACGCCGACGCCGCCGACGATGAGCGCGGTGAGCCCGACCAGGGTCAGGAACTGGGTGAAACGCTCGATGCTCTTGGCGAAGCGCGGGTCCGCATTGGTCCGCGCCCGCATCTCCCAGCCGGCATCCGGGGCCGCCTTGGCGATGGCGGCGACGCGGGTGTCGAGTTCGGCATCGGCGACGTTCGGGACCTGCAGGCGGTAGCTCCAGCGATTGAGACTGCCGGGCCGGATCAGGTCCGAAGCCGCGAGCGCCGCGTGCGAGATCAGCACGCGCGGCCCGAAGCCGATGCCGTTGGCGATGCGGTCGGGCTCCGACACCAGGGTGGCCCGAATCGCGAAGGGCTTGCCCGCGATGGTGATCCGGTCGCCGACCTTGAGGTCGAGGCGCGTCAGCAGCACGGGGTCCGCCACCGCACCGGCGGCGCCGTCGCGCTCGGCCAGCAGATCCGCCAGGGGCTCGGCCGGATCGGTGACGAGGTCGCCGGCGCTGGGATAATCGGCGCCGACCGCCTTCAGCTCGACCAGGGCGGCACCGGTCTCGCCCGCCACCGCCATCGCCCGCAGGGTGGTCACAACGGAGACCCCGCCCTGGGCGTCGAGGGCAGCCCGCTCCTCGGGCGTCGCCTCCCGGTTGATCAGGCTGTAGGTGAGGTCGCCGCCGAGGATTCGGGCGCCCTCGCGGCCGAGCCCGTCGGTCAGCGAGCGCGAGATCGAGGCGACGCCCGCGATGGCGGCGACGCCGAGCGCGATGCAGGCGAGAAAGACGGTGAAGCCCGCGAGACCGCCGCGCAATTCGCGCAGGGCGAGCCGCAGGGTGAGCGGGACGCGGGGGCCAGCCCGCCGGGGCGTCGCGGTTTCGGGAAGGGTGCCGTGCATCGGATCAGGCCTGGACCGGCGCCGGCGCTTCCACCCGGCCGGAGCGCAGGCGGACGGTGCGGTCGCATAGGCGCGCGAGGCCGGGATCGTGCGTGACCAGCACGAGGGTGGCGCCGCGGTCCCGCTTGAGGGCGAACAGCAGGTCGACGATCTGCCGACCGGTCGCCTCGTCGAGATTGCCTGTCGGCTCGTCGGCCACGAGGATCGCCGGGTTCGGCGCGATGGCGCGCGCGATGGCGACCCGCTGCTGCTCGCCGCCGGAGAGCTGGGCCGGGTAATGGTGCAGCCGGTGGCCGAGGCCGACCGCCTCCAGCTCGGCCTGGGCCCGGCGATGGGCATCGGGCTGGTCGGCGAGTTCGAGGGGCAGGGCCACGTTCTCCAGGGCCGTCATGGTCGGCACCAGGTGGAAGGCCTGGAACACGATGCCGATGCGACGCCCGCGAAAGCGCGCCAGGGCGTCCTCGTCGAGGGTGCCGAGATCCGTGCCCTCCACGACGATGCGACCCGCATCGGGCCGCTCAAGCCCCGCCATCACCATCAGGAGGGTCGATTTGCCCGATCCGGACGGGCCGACCAGGCCAACCGCCTCACCGGGCGCCACGTCGAGGGAGATTCCGCGCAGGACGTGGACGCGCGCCGCGCCGCGGCCGAGGCTCAGGTCGATGTCGGAGAGGGCGATGGTCCGCGCCGTCGGCGCCGTGGGCTTGTCGGACTTCAACGGGCGACCGATCTGTGGGCAACTGAGGTCATGGTGAACCGAGGGTCGGGGTTGTGATCGAATGGGTCTGTGTGGAGTCTCACGTCTCGCCGATATGGTCCGGGCGCAAGCGGCGCGCCATGCCGGTCTCGGCCTCGCGGCCCTGATGACGCTCTTTGCCGCACTCGGGCCGGGCGATACGCCCGCGCGCGCCGCCGCCGACACGCCCCCCGTGAAGCTCGTGGCCTTCGGCGACAGCCTCACGGCCGGATATCGCCTGCCGGCGGATGCCGCCTTCCCGGCCGTGCTGGAACGGGCCTTGAAGGCCCGCGGTCGCGCCGTCTCGATCGCCAATGCGGGCGTCTCGGGAGACACCACCACGGGCGGGCTCGACCGCCTCGACTGGTCGATCCCGGACGGGACGGACGGGGTCATCCTGGAACTCGGCGCCAACGACATGCTGCGCGGCACCGACCCGGCGGTGACCCGCAAGGCCCTCGACGCGATGATCGCCCGGCTGAAGGCGCGCGGAATCCCGGTCCTCCTCGCGGGCATGAAGGCCGCACCCAATCTCGGGCCGGATTACGTGGCGCGCTTCGATGCGATCTATCCGGACCTCGCCAAGAGCTACGGCCTCGTCCTCTACCCGTTCTTCCTCGAGAGCATCCTGGGCGATCGGCAGGCCCACCTCGATGACGGCCTGCACCCGAACGCCAAGGGGGTGCAGGCCATCGTGGCCGGCATCCTGCCCACGGTCGAGAGCTTCCTCGATCGCCTGACGCCGCAGGGGCGCTGAGGCCGTGCCCCGCCTGTTCACCGGGCTGGAGATCCCGCCGGACGTCGCCGAGGCGCTGTCCCTCAAGCGCGGTGCCCTGCGCGGCAGCCGTTGGATCGAGCCATCCGATTATCACGTCACCCTGCGGTTCCTCGGCGACGTCGAGGTCGAGATCGCCGAAGCCCTGCACGCGCGGCTGGCCGAGGCGCGGCCCCGGGCGCCCTTCGCCGTCACCCTCGACGGATTGGCGAGTTTCGGGGGCGACAAGCCCCGGGCGATCCTCGCCACGGTGGCGCCGAATGCCGAACTCGGCGATCTCCAGGCCGAGCACGAGCGCCTCGCCCGCCAGGCGGGGGCCGAAGCCGAGCGACGAAAATTCACGCCCCACGTCACCCTGGCGCGCCTGCGCCGCGAGGCCGGCGCGGAGGATGTCGCCGCCTATCTCGGTGAGCGCGGATTGTTCACATCGCTGACCTTCACGGTGGAGCGGGTCGCGCTGTTCTCGGCGCGCGAGTCGAAGGGCGGCGGCCCCTACGTGGTCGAGGCCGCTTATCCGCTGGGATGACCGGCCGATCGCGCGCCGGTCTCAGAGCCGGCGCAGGGCCACCGTCTCGATGCGGTGGCTCGCCCCCTTGGCGAGGATCAGGCTGGCCCGCTGGCGGGTCGGCAGGATGTTGTCCCGCAAGTTGGGCAGGTTGATCGTCGTCCACAGGGTGTCGGCGATCTCGATCGCCTCCGCCTCCGTCACCTCGGCATACTTGCGGAAGTAGGACAGCGGATCGCGGAAGGCTGTCTGGCGCAGGCGCAGGAAGCGGTTGACGTACCAGCGATGCAGGTCGTCCTCGTGGCCGTCGAGATAGATCGAGAAGTCGAAGAAGTCGGACACGAACGGGATCGCGGTGCCGTCGCGCGGCAGGCGCGCGGGCTGGAGCACGTTCAGACCCTCGACGATAAGGATGTCGGGCGATTCGATGATTCGCTCCTCGCCCTGCACCACATCGTAGACGAGGTGCGAGTATAGCGGGGCGGCCACGCGCTTCTTGCCGGCCTTGATGTCGGTGAGGAAGCGCAGCAGCGCGGCGGTGTCGTAGCTTTCCGGGAAGCCCTTGCGCTCCATCGCGCCCATGCGCTTCAGCTCGGCATTCGGCAGGAGAAAGCCGTCGGTGGTGATGAGGTCGACCTTCGGGGTGTTGGGCCAGCGCGCCAGGAGCGCCGCCAGCACGCGGGCCGAGGTCGATTTGCCGACCGCGACCGAACCGGCGAGGCCGATGATGTAGGGCACTTTGGTCTCGTGCTCGGCCAGCAGGAAGCGCTGGGTCGCCTTGAACAGCCCCTGCGTCGCCGCGACGTAGAGCGAGAGCAACCGCGACAGCGGCAGATAGATCGCCTCGACCTCCTCCACCGAGATCGGATCGTTGAGAGATTGGAGCCGGGCCACTTCCTCGGCGGCCAGGGTCAGCGGGGTGTCGGCGCGCAGCTGCGCCCATTCCTCGCGGTTGAAGAGGCGATAGGGCGAGAGCCGCTCGGAGCCCTCGCCGGTGACCGGGTCGTGACCCATCACCGGATTCTGTCCCCGGATGACGGGACGTTCGGGCCGGCCCATCGGCATGGGGGGCTCGGCGTTCACGCGGGCCTCCGTGCGGCCTTCTCGGCGATCCCGCTCTGGACCGTCCGCCTCTGCAATTCCGCCAGGACCTCGTCGAGGGCGATGCCGCCCCCGCGCAGCACAACCAGGAGGTGATAGAGCACGTCCGCCGATTCGCTCACCAGCGCGGCGCGATCACCCTGGACCGCGGCGATCGCGGCCTCGACAGCCTCCTCGCCGAGTTTCTTGGCAGCCCGGGCGGGGCCACCGGAGAGGAGCTTTGCGGTGTAGGACGTCTCGGGGGAGGCCGCCGCACGGTCCGCGACCAGGGCTTCGAGGTCGCTGAGAGTAAATTGGGTCATACCATCCTGATCCCGGCGAACCGGGCTTATCGTGCCATGCAACCAAGCGTGCGGCACGATGGATCATGACGCAAGGGCTGCGACAACTCGGCCTCAGGGATCGAGGCGCATGGAAAGGCCGGCCGCGGCCATGTGGGCCTTGGCCTCGGAAACGGTGTGCTGCCCGAAATGGAAGATCGAGGCGGCCAGGACCGCGCTGGCGCCGCCATCGCGCACGCCCGCCACCAGATCGTCGAGACCACCGACGCCGCCGGAGGCGATGACCGGCACCGAGACGGCGTCGGCGATGGCCCGGGTCAGGCCGATGTCGTAGCCGGAGCGCATCCCGTCCCGATCCATCGAGGTCACCAGCAATTCTCCGGCGCCGCGGGCGGTCACGGTGCGGGCGAAGGCGATGGCGTCGATGCCGGTCGGTTTGCGTCCGCCATGGGTGAAGATCTGCCATTGCGGCGGCGCGTCGGGCGCGGAGGTGCGCTTGGCATCGATCGCCACGACGATGCATTGGCTGCCGAACTTCTCCGCCCCGCGCGCCACGAAATCGGGATCGTTGACCGCCGCGGTGTTGATCGAGACCTTGTCGGCCCCGGCCAGCAGCAGCGTGCGGATATCCGCCACCGTGCGGATGCCCCCACCGACGGTGAGCGGCATGAAGCAGGCCTCGGCGGTGCGGCTGACCACGTCGAGCAGCGTGCCGCGATCCTCGTGGCTCGCGGTGATGTCGAGGAAGCAGAGTTCGTCGGCTCCGGCCGCGTCATAGGCCTTGGCGGCCTCGACCGGATCGCCGGCATCGCGCAGTTCGAGGAACTGCACGCCTTTCACGACGCGACCGTCCTTGACGTCGAGGCAGGGGATGATGCGGGTCTTGAGCACGGGGGTCCTCGAACCGGATCAGGCCGCCGGACCGGCATCGGCCGCGCCGGTGGCGCGCCGGATCGCCGCCAGAGCCTCGCGCGGATCGATGCGGCCGTCGTAGAGGGCGCGGCCCGTGATGGCGCCGGCGAGCAGCGCGCAATCCGGCTCCAGGATGCGGTGGACATCCTCGATCGAGGCGAGGCCGCCGGACGCGATCACCGGGATGGTGACGGCGCGGGCGAGGCCGAGGGTCATCTCGATGTTGAGGCCCTTCAGGATGCCGTCACGGGCGATGTCGGTGTAGATGATGGCCGCGACGCCGGCATCCTCGAACCGGCGACCGAGTTCCTCCGCCGTCATGCTGGAGGTGGTCGCCCAGCCTTCGACCGCGACGCGGCCGTCCTTGGCGTCGATGCCGACCGCGATCTTGCCCGGATAGAGACGGGCCGCCTCGCGCACGAAGGCGGGATCGCGCACGGCGGCGGTGCCGATGATGACGCGGCTGACGCCCTTGGCGATCCAGGCCTCCAGCGTACGCATCTCGCGGATCCCGCCGCCGAGCTGCACCGGCAGCCTGGTGCGGGCCAGGATCGCGTCGACGGCGTCGGCATTCATCGGGGCGCCCGCGAAAGCGCCGTCGAGATCGACCACATGCAGCCAGGAGAAGCCCTGTTCCTCGAAGACGGCGGCCTGCGCGGCCGGGTCATCGCTGAACACGATGGCCTGGGCCATGTCGCCCTGGACGAGGCGGACGCAGCGTCCTTCCTTGAGATCGATGGCCGGGAACAGGATCACGCGTCGGTTCGCTTTCGGGTGGACGGTTCAAAAGTGGGGTGCGGGTCTCAGGGGCGCCAGCGCAGGAAGTTGGCGAGGAGCGCGAGGCCGAGGTGCTGGCTCTTCTCCGGATGGAACTGGGTGCCGGCGACGTTGTCGCGCGCCACCATCGCGGTCACCGCTCCACCGTAATCGCTATGGGCGACCCGGTCCTCGGACCGCTCCGGCGACAGCGCGTAGCTGTGCACGAAGTAGGCATGCAGGCCTCCCTCGCCGGTGGGGATATCGGCCAGCAGCGCGTGCTCGCGGTCCACCTGCAGGGTGTTCCAGCCCATATGCGGCACCTTGAGGCCCGGATCGGACGGCTGAATCGGTCCGACATCGCCGGGAATCCAGCCGAGGCCCGGCGTCGTGTCGTATTCGAGGCCGCGCGTCGCGAGGAGTTGCATGCCGACGCAGATGCCGAGGAAGGGGCGACCCCGCGCATGCGCCGCATGGGTCATCGCCTCCACCATGCCGGGCACGGCGTCGAGGCCACGGCGGCAATCGGCGTAGGCGCCGACGCCGGGCAGAACCACCCGGTCGGCCCGCGCGACGGTCTCGGCCTCGTCGGTCAGGACGATCCGCGTCGCATCCAAGCCGGCCTCGCGCGCGGCGCGCTCGAAGGCCTTGGCGGCGGAGTGCAGATTGCCCGAGCCGTAATCGATGATGGCGACGGTCTCGACGCTCACCGGCGCGTCTCGCTGAAGGGGAACATGCCGATGGCGAGATCGCTCGGTGGGACAGCAAGTCCGCCAGAGGGGGCCGAGGACGGCCGTGCGGGGGGCGCGCCTTCGAGCCAGCGGGCGGAGGCCTTCATCTCGGCTTCCTCGGTGCTCGCGGCGATCACCGCATCCCGGACCGGTCGCCCGACCCGGGCATAGGTCCAGCGCCGCAGGGAGGAGGCTTCGAGGCCGATCAGGATCGAGACCAGGAGCGCGATGATCGACGCCGCCACCGGCGTCAGGCCGAGGAGGCGTCCACCGAGCGCCACGCCGGCGAGGAGCACCAGCACGCCGAGGCCCGCGAGCCAGAGACGGTGGAAGAAGAACCACAGGGGTCCGAAGGCGAAGGCCGGCCAGGAGAAGCCGTCCGGCACCAGGTGCGCGCGTTCGAGGCCGTAAGCCTCGCCGGCCAGGGCGTCCCGCTCCGGGTGCAACGTATAGGTGCGCATCACGTCTCGCATCCTCCCTGCCGAGCCGCCCCGAGGCGGATCAGAGCGATCCCTTCGTGGAGGGAACCCGACCACCCTCGCGGGGATCGATCGCCACCGCCTGGCGCAAGGCGCGGGCCAAGCCCTTGAAGCAGCTCTCGGCGATGTGGTGGGCGTTGTCGCCGTACAGCGTCTCGACATGTAGAGTGAGGCCGGCATTCATGGCGAAGGCCTGGAACCACTCGCGCACCAGTTCGGTGTCGAACTGCCCGATCTTCTCGACCCGGAACTCGGTGCGAAACACCAGGAACGGGCGGCCGGAAATGTCGATGGCGACGCGGGTCAGCGCCTCGTCCATGGGTAAGTGGATGTCCGCATACCGGGCGATGCCGCGCTTGTCGGCCAGGGCCTGCGCAACCGCCTGCCCAAGGGCGATGCCGGTGTCCTCCACCGTGTGGTGATGGTCGACGTGGAGATCGCCGGACACCGCGACGTCGAGGTCGAACAGGCCGTGGCGGGCGAACAGTTCGAGCATGTGATCGAAGAAACCGACGCCGGTCGAGACGGTGGCGCGTCCGGTTCCGTCGAGATCGACCGAGACGCGGACGTCGGTTTCCGCCGTCTTGCGGCTGATGCTGGCGAAGCGCCTGGCCTCTTGGGTCACTGATCGGTTCCGGTTCTTCGAGACGAGCCCGCCTTCTAGTGCGAAGACCGGCCCCCGTGAAGGGCGCCCAATGCCGAATCCACCGGCGCGCCGATCACGTCAGGCGGAGAGGACTCGTCCGGCCACGGCATCGAGCTTGGCCAGTAGGGCCGGATCGCGCTGCGCCGGGGCGGTCATGATGGCGCCGTCGAGGGCCCGCTCGGTGCCCGCCGGACAGGCCACGCGCTCGGCCGGGAAGTCGCGGGCGAGACGGGCGACGAGCCGAGCGGCCTTGTCGGCATTGGCGCGCGCCACCGCCACCACGGCGGCCACGTCCACCGCCTCGTGGGTCGGGTGCCAGCAATCGAAGTCGGTCACCATGGCGATGGTCGCGTAGGTAATCTCGGCCTCGCGGGCGAGCTTGGCCTCCGGCATGTTGGTCATGCCGATGACGTCGTAGCCGAGGGCCTTGTAGGTGGTGGATTCCGCGTAGGTCGAGAATTGCGGCCCCTCCATGCAGACATAGGTCCCGCCGCGATGGACCGCGATGTCCTCGGCCTGCGCCGCCTCGGCGATGCGGCCCTGCAAGGCGGGACCGATCGGGTGGGCCAGGGAGACGTGGGCGACGCAGCCGTCGCCGAAGAAGGACGCGGCGCGGCCGTGGGTCCGGTCGACGAACTGGTCGACGAGGACGAAGAGGCCGGGATGCAGCTCCGCCTTGAACGAGCCGCAAGCCGACAGCGAGACGAGGTCCGTGACCCCGGCCCGCTTCAGGATGTCGATATTCGCCCGATAATTGATGCCGGACGGTGAGAAGCGGTGGCCCCGCCCGTGGCGGGCGAGGAACACCACCTTGGTCTCGCCGATGCGGCCGATGCGCAGGGCGTCCGAGGGCTCGCCCCAGGGAGACTCGATCCGCTCCTCGCGGACATCCTCCAGGCCGGGCAGGTCATAGACCCCGGACCCGCCCATCACGCCGAGCACCGCTGCCGTCATCCCCATCTCCAAAAGTTCGCGCCGGTCGCCCCTCCTTGGGGCGCCGGCGCGGGTCGTGTCAACGAAGCGAGGCCAGGAAGCAAGGCCGGGTCGAACCGACCGCTCGGCGCTTGCTCAGTAGGTCTTGTGCAGCTCGGGCTGGAGGCCGTGGACCTCGCCGCCGACCTTCGCCCAGATCTTCTTCTTCACGTAGTAGAGCAGGCCGGCCAGCACGAGCAGGAACAGGATCACCCGCAGGCCGAGGGCCTTGCGCGCCATCATGTGGGGCTCGGCCGCCCAGGCCATGAACGCCGCGACGTCCTTGGAATACTGCTCCGTGGTCTCCGGCACCACCGGCTCACCCTTGTCGTTCTTGGCGTACGTTACCTGCCCGTCGCTGATCGGCTTCGGCATCGCGATCAGGTGACCGGCGTAATACTTGTTGTAGTAGGTCCCTGCCGGAATCTCCTTGCCGGCCGGCGGATCCTCGTAGCCGTTCAGGAGCGCGTGGATGTAGTCCACGCCCTGCTCCGAGAAGCCGATGAACGGCATCGCGTCGAAGACGAACCACGGGAAGCCGCGCTCGTAGGTCCGGGCTTTCGCCAGCACCGAGAAGTCGGGCGGGGCCTTGCCACCGTTGGCGGCGGCGGCCGCCTTCTCGTTCGGGAAGGGCGACGGGAAGGCGTCGGCGGCACGGGCGGGACGCTCGACGTCCTCACCCGCATCGTTCTGCTCCTTCACCTTGTACTGGGCGGCAAGCTCCTTGACCTGCCCGGTGGTGAAGCCGGGCCCCCCCTCCTCCGAGAGGTTGCGGAAGCGCACGAGGCTCATGCCGTGGCAGCTCGAGCAGACTTCCTTGTAGACCTGGAAACCGCGCTGAAGCTGGGCCTGGTCGAAGCGCCCGAAGGTCCCGGCGAAGCTCCACGTTTCGCGGGGCGGGTTCGGTGGGCCATGCTCCTCCTCTGCCTGGACGGCAGAGATGCTCATGACGGCCGCGAGCAGGGACGCGGCGAGAAGGCGGGTTGTTTTCATGGTTCTTAAAAGTCCCCTGCCCTCAACCCTTGGACGATGGTGCGGCCGCCGCACCAACCGGCATGCCGGACCCGCTGATCTGCTTGCCGGGACCGGTCACGGTCTCGAGGATCGAGCCCGGAAGAGCCTTCGGCGTCTCGAACAGGCCGACCAGCGGCATCACGAGCAGGAAGTGCAGGAAGTAATAGGCCGTGCAGATCCGGGCCGCGATGACGTAGCCACCCTCCGGCGGTTTCGCGCCGAGCCAGCCGAGCACCACGCAGACCACCACGAACAGCCAGAAGAACTGGCGATAGATCGGGCGGTAGTTGCACGAACGCACCCGGGAGGTGTCGAGCCACGGCGCCAGCGCCAGGATCAGCACTGCGCTGAACATCAGGATGACGCCGCCGAGCTTGTCCGGCACCGCGCGCAGGATCGCGTAGAACGGCAGGAAGTACCATTCCGGAACGATGTGGGCGGGGGTCACGGCCGGGTTGGCCGGCACGTAGTTGTCGGCGTGGCCGAGGTAGTTCGGCTGGTAAAAGATCCAGTAGGCGAAGAAGGCGAAGAACACGACCGAGGCGAACACGTCCTTGACGGTCGCGTAGGGCGTGAAGGGAACCGCATCCTTGCCGGTCTTGATCGGGATGCCGGCCGGGTTGTTCTGGCCCGTCACGTGCAGCGCCCAGACGTGCAGGATCACCACGCCGGTGATCATGAACGGCAGCAGGTAGTGGAGCGAGAAGAAGCGGTTCAGGGTCGGGTTGCCGACCGAGTATCCGCCCCAGAGCAGGCTCTGGATGGTGTCGCCCACCACCGGGATCGCCGCCAGGATGTTGGTGATGACGGTGGCGCCCCAGAAGCTCATCTGGCCCCACGGCAGGGTGTAGCCAAGGAAGGCGGTCGCCATCATCAGCAGGTAGATGATCACGCCGAGGATGTAGAGCACCTCGCGGGGGGCCTTGTACGAGCCGTAATACAACGCCCGGAAGATGTGAACGTAGACCGCCACGAAGAACATCGACGCGCCGTTGGCGTGCATGTAGCGCAGCAGCCAGCCGTAATTCACGTCGCGCATGATGTGCTCGACGGAGTTGAAGGCGTTGGCGGCGGAGGGATCGTAGTGCATCGCCAGCCAGACGCCGGTGACGATCTGCGACACCAGCATGGCGATCAGGATCGCGCCGAAGGTCCAGAAGTAGTTGAGGTTCCGCGGCACCGGGAAGGAGACGAAGGACGAATGCACCAGCCCGATCAGGGGCAGGCGCGATTCGAACCACTTCGCCAAGGCACTCTTGGGAACGTAGATATTGCCGTGTCCGCTCATGGGGCGACCCGCTCCAAATCCTGTTTCAGGGTGTCAGGCGACGGCCTTGCCGCCCTCTTCGCCGATCCGGATCTTGGAATCCGATTCGAAGATGTAGGGCGGGATCGGCAGGTTCGTCGGGGCGGGCCCCCGGCGCACCCGGCCTGACGTGTCGTAGAGGGAGCCGTGACAGGGGCAGGACCAGCCTTCGTACTGGCCCTGATGGCCGATCGGCACGCAGCCGAGATGGGTGCAATTGCCGTAGACCACGAGCCACTTGGCGTGGCCCTGCTTCACGCGGGCGGCGTCCGTCTGCGGATCGATGAGATCCGCCATCTTCACCTCGCCGGCTTCCTTGATCTCCTTCTCCGAGCGGTTGCGCACGAAGATGAGCTTGCCGCGCCAGAACACGTTGACGATCTGACCTTCCTGGATCGGCGCCAGATCGACTTCGAGCGGAGCACCGGCCGCGATGGTCTCGGCGTCCGGCGCCATCGAGGCGACGAAGGGCCAGGCGAGCGCGCCGGCGCCGACGGCCAGGGCCGCTCCCGTCGCGAGGAACATGAAGTCACGTCGCGTGCCGTCCGGCGCGCCGTGAGAGTTCTCGGGATCGGCTGCCGTGTTCGCCAAGTGTCACACTCCAAGCATGATTGCGCCGGATGAGCCTCATTCCGGGTGCGGAATCGGCCAGACGGGACCTTAGAGGCTTTCAAAGGAAAGTCAGCCCGGCGGGACGGAAGCACCATCCCACAGCATTGTGCAATGCGACCCCGCGTCACCCGAAGTCAAGGCGCGAACCCGTTCTGAATCGGCCGTTTCCGACCTTGGCGCAGCAGCGTTGCGGCAGTGCCGCGCGGGGGTCCTCCGAGCCATGCAGAAGGGCGAGTCTCGGGCGCGTTCGCTGGTCTTGCCATGCGCTCGGCGTGGAGGCGGATGCCGTCCGGACCATGAATAATATCGCAGGTCGGCCTGCTCCGTTCACGGCGCCATCGATGGCCGCTCCAGGGTCCGGCGACCGGTCCGGCCCGGATCGTGCTGGACACCCATGCGACGATGGCTGCCGGCCAGGGGTTGCGATCACCCTGCGTCGCATCCGCTTTTGCCGCCTGTGCGCAACCGCGCAGATGCGCTACCCGGAACCGCATAGCTTGACCGTCTCGTCAGGCCGCCGACGCCGAGAGACTCATGGACGTCACCGATCCGCCCTTCACCCCGGACGGGCTGCGAATTGCCGGCGGCGTCCTGCTGGCCGTCACCGCGGCGAGGCTTGGCGTCGGCACGGACGAGGCCGATTCCGTCGTCGACGAGCGCGTGCCCCTGTGGCGGGCGGTTCACACCAACTTCGTCGCTATCCCGATGGCCCAGAAGGGCGGCACCGCCGCGTCGCGGATTGTCCACGCCACTCGCATCGGCGCCGCGATCGGAGCCTCCCCGGTGGCGGCGGTACTGCCTCTCCCGTTGCGACGGCACCTGCTTGGGGAGCATCGGACGGCGTGAAGATCCGCCCGTCGGAATTCAGACCTAGCCTCGCCGGGGTCCCGCGCTGGATGGCAGTTGGGGCCGCACGCGGCACGCCGGTCTTCCTGTTTGCCGCTCAACCCGCATCCGCGATCGAAACCGGGTCCCTGCAGGCGTGGTCACCGGGCAGCTTCGGGATCGGCGTCGGATTGGCAGCCCTGGTCGGCGCAGGCACGCTCGGGCTCGTCCGGTGGCGGCGTCGACGGGCCGCAGGCGCAGCGGGCCGCAACGCCGGTCTGCTGAACGCCGTGTTCGATGCCTCGGCCGATCCGCACCTCGTCTTCGCGGTCTCGCCGGATGGCGGTTTCCGTCTCGCCGCCTGGAATGCTGCGGCAGCGGCCGCCTTCGGGGGCGACGACGGCCGGTTCGGTCGCGACGTCTCGGCGCTGCTGCCCGCATCCGAGGGTGCGGCGATGCGGCGGGATCTCGCCCAGGCGGCTGCGACCGGAACGACGGTGCGGAGCCAGATACCGGCGGACGGATCATCGGCGGCGCCCGCGACGGAAACCACCTGTGTGCCCCTACGACGACCCGGCACCGGCCCGGTGGATCGCGTCCTCGTCACCCGGCGTGACATCAGCCACCTCGCACAGGCGGAGCCCGAAACCCTGGATGCCAACCGCCGCCTCGTCCTGGCCGAGCAGGTCGCCCATATCGGCCACTGGCATCTCCACCTGGCCTCGCGCGTCCTGACGTGGTCCGACGAAGTCTACCGGATCCACGGGCACGAGCCGCAGAGCTTCGTTCCCACCATCCCGGGCAGTATCGCCGCCTGCCACCCGGACGACCGTCGCGGCATGGTGCGGCGGATCGCCCGCGCATTGCGCCGGCACGAGGGGTTCGACATCGCCCTGCGGCTGGTCCGGCCGTCCGGCGAGGTGCGGGACGTTCTCGTGCGCGGCCTCTGCCTGCCCGAGCGGTCCGGCCGCGATCCCTCCGACGGCACCCAGCCGGAGGCGATCTTCGGCGTGTTTGCCGACATCGCCGAGCTGAAGCAGGCCGAGCGTGCCCTGGCCGAGAAATCCGCGCTGCTCGAAGCGACCCTCGAGAGCATGGATCAGGGGCTGCTGAGAATCGACGGGACCGGGCACATCCCCGTCATCAATCGCCGGGCCATAGAGATCCTGGCGATCTCGCCCGAGATCCTGGCGACCAAGCCGGACTATCGCATTCTCCGCCAGCATCTGCGCGAAACCGGCACCTGGGGTACCCTGATCCAGGACCCGAAGCACTGGCACCTCGACGAGAACCGGCGCACCACCGAACTGCGCTCCGAGCGCCGACGGGCCGACGGACGGGTGATCGAGATCCGCTCGCTGCCGATGCTGAACGGCGACGGGCACCTTCAGACCCTCACCGACATCACGCACCGCCGTCACTCCGACGAGCAGTTGCGGGAGAGCGAGGCGCGCTATCGCCTGCTCGCCGACTACACCGCCGACCTGATCGTCCTCGACGATGCCTCCGGGCGCCACCTCTACATCTCCCCGGCCGTGACGGGGATGCTCGGCTACGATGCCGTCGAGGCCAATCGCCTCGGCCTGCGCACCCTCGTGCATCACGAGGACATCGCCAATCTCTCGGCCACCCTGCACGCCCTCGGCCCCGAGCAGCCGACCGGGTCGGTCATCTATCGGATGCGCCACAAATCCGGGTCCGACATCTGGGTCGAAGCCGCCTTCCGGCGCATTGAGGAAGGGGGCGACGTCCAGATCATCCAGGCCATCCGCGACGTGTCACAACGCCAGAGCCAGGAAGCCGACCTGCAGCGGGCCCGCGTCGCCGCCGAGGCCGGCGCCCGCGCGAAGGCGGAGTTCCTGGCCAATATGAGCCACGAACTGCGCACCCCGCTCGTCGGCATCCTCGGGGTCCACGATCTCCTGCGCGGGGACGCGCAGCTCACACCGGATCAGGCGCGTCTGGTCGGGCTGGCCCAGGAATCCGGCCGCTCCCTGCTCACCATCGTCAACGACATCCTCGATTTCTCGAAGATCGAGGCCGGCCAGCTCGTCATCGAATCCGTGCCGTTCAGCCTGCGGGCCCTGGTCGAGGCCTGCCGGGAGTTCAGCGCGGAGATCGCGCAGGTCCGCGATGTCCGATTCGTCACGGAGATCGCCGACGACGTGCCGGACTGGCTTCTCGGCGACCCCACCCGGTTGCGGCAGGTCATCCTCAACCTCGCCACAAACGCGATCAAGTTCACGCCCGCGGGCTCGGTGACCCTCCGGGTCACCTGGGCACCGGCGCCCGACGATGCGCCGCGCCCGGGCGCGACCCTGCGGATCGCCCTGATCGACACCGGGATCGGGATCGCGCCGGAGACGCTGTCCCAAATCTTCGAACGCTTCGCCCAGGCCGATGGCTCGACCTCGCGCCAGTACGGCGGAACCGGCCTCGGACTCACCATCTGCCGACGGCTGGTGCACCTGATGGGTGGCGAGATCGGCGGCGAGAGCCGGCTCGGCGAGGGATCGACCTTCTGGTTCTGGCTACCGCTGCACCGCGCGGCCGGCGCGGATGCCGCGGCGGCGCCGACCCCGACGACGCTGGCTCGGCGGGCCGGTCCGAGCTGGCGGGTGCTGCTGGCGGAGGACAACGCCATCAACCAGGAGATCATCGGCACGGTGCTGCGCCAGAAGGGGCATGTGGTCGACGTGGTCGACGACGGCGAGCAGGCGGTGACGGCGGCCTTCGACCGTCCCCGCGACCTCGTCCTCATGGACGTCCAGATGCCGGGACAGGACGGGCTGGCGGCGACGCAGGCGATCCGCCTCCGCGAGCGCCTGGAGGGCCGGCCGCGCACGCCGATCATCGCCCTGACCGCCAATGCCATGCCGGAGGAGATCGAGCGCTGCCGGATTGCCGGCATGGACGCCCACGTGGCCAAGCCGGTGGACTGGTCGGTGCTCTTCGCCACGATGGAACGGCTCGCGGGCTCTGCCGGAGGAGAGCACTCGGCCGCAGGGGGTGAGACGGCCGGGCGATGAGATTCGGCGCGGGGGTTCGCGTCTTTCGTTTGTCTTGTGGGGATCATCGGATTTCGACGGATCCCTGACAGACGCCAGGACGCGAAACGCCCCGCCCTGAGGAAGGGCGAGGCGTCGGTGGATGGTCGTCCGGATGGTTCGGTTCAGTAGGCGGCCGGGTCCGGGCTGTCGCTCGGCGAGGCGAAGGCCTTGATCATGGCCTCGCTCATCGGGAGGTTCAGGTTGATGCCGCGCGGCGGGATCGGCTTGGTGAACCACTTGTCGTAGAGCGCCCGGCCCTCGGCGCTCTTGTAGAGCTTGGCGGTCGCCTCGTCGGCCACGGCCTTGAACGGAGCGTCGTCCTTGCGCAGCATGATGCCGTAGGGCTCGGGCTTCGAGATCGCCTCGCTGGAGATCGCGTAGGCACCGGGGTCCTTCGAGCTGGCGGCGAGGGAGGCCAGCAGCACGTCATCCATCACGAAGGCGGCGGCCCGGCCGGTCTCGACCATCAGGAAGGCTTCGGCATGGTCCTTGGCCGGCAGGATGGTCAGGCCGAGGTTGCGCGCCGTGTTGACCTCGTTGATCTGCCGAATGTTGGTGGTGCCCGAGGTCGAGACCACGGTCTTGCCCTTCAGATCTTCGATCTTGTCGAGCTTGGCCGACTTCTTGGCGACGAAGCGGGTCGCGGTCAGGAAGTGCGTGTTGGTGAAGGCGGCCTGCTTCTGACGGTCGGGATTGTTGGTCGTCGACCCGCATTCGAGATCGATGGTGCCGTTGGCGATCAGCGGGATGCGGGTGGCGGAGGTGACGGGGTTCAGCTTCACCTCGAGATTGGGCATCTTGAGGTTGGTCTTCACCGCCTCGGCGATCTTCTGACAGATCTCAAGGGCGTAACCGACCGGCTTCTGATCGCCGTCGAGATACGAGAACGGCACGGACGCGTCCCGGTAGCCGATCGTGATCGAATTGGTTTCCTTGATCTTCTTCAGGGTCCCGGTGAGGTCTTGCGCCTGGGCGCTCCCTCCCGCGAGCACCAACAGCGCGAAGCTGAGGGCGACGGCAGGCAGGGTGGATCTCTGATGGCACGAACGCATCTGCAGGCTGACTCCGGAGGGTCGATCGCCGCACCGGCGATCACTGAGACTTACATAAGCAACGTAGCAGGGGACTTTGCCGCCGCAATCGTTGTTTTCGCGCTGTCCAAGACGGAAACGCTTCCCGCCCTGGCAAGGGGCGTGCCGCGAAGCGTCAACAGGACTTCTAAAGCCTCAGACATGGCGTCCCGAGCCTCAGACTGTCCTGCCGCCACGCTCCCATCGGGCGATGCTGCGCACATGCAAAAAGGCCCGACTTTGCAGCCGGGCCAGTTCGCCTGTCTCGAAGATGGAGGGTCCGGGCTCAGCGGGAGCCCGGACCGGACCGTTCCGTCGCTTAGAAGTCGCGCTGGACGCGCGCGCGCAGCTGGAAGGTGTCGTCTGCGGTGACGGTCCGGACACTGCCGTTGGCAATGTTGGCGGCCGTGACGGCGCCGTTGGAACGGGTCATGTCGACGACGCGACCGTTCTGGACACCAACCTTGGTGTAGAAGCCTTCGAGACCGATATCGAGATCCTTGACGGGCGACCAGATGATGCTGGCGCCGGCGACGATCTGATAGTTGTCACGCAGCACGGGGCTGACGTTGAAGGACACCTGGCCGGGAACACCCGTGAACTGACCGGTCGAGCCGGTCGACTGGAACACGGCGGCATTGGCGGCGCGGGCGCCACGAGCGAAGTTCAGCTCGCCGTAGCTGGCGAACACGGCCGAACGCCACTCGGGAGCCCAGTAGTGCAGGAACGAACCGACAACCGTGAAGCTGGTCGACAGCTCGATCTTGCCCGTGAAGGGGTTGAGCGTGGCATCGGACATGTAAGGGTCGAACGCAGCGCCGTTGATGGTGCTGGCGCGCGACGCGTAGCTGCCATTGTAGGAAGAGTAGCCGGTGTAGAGCGTCGCGCCTTCGCCGTAGGCACCCTGGAGGTACAGGGTATCGCCGGGTGCGATGAAGGGCATGTTGATCTTGGCGCCGGCCTGAACGGCCCAGCCGTACTCGCTGGCGGGACGCTGGAGCGTGCCGGCCAGACCGGCGAAACCGGTACCGGCGAGGTTCGGAGCAAGCGCCGTTCCGTTCGGGCCGAGAGCGGCGCCCGAGATGAAGTTGCCGGTGTTCAGCTCCTTGACGGCGGCGGAGATCTGCGCCGAGCCCCAGGCGGCATCGTACCGAAGGACACCGACGAAGTCGGGCATGCGGTTACGCTGCGCGACATCGACGTTGGAGAACCCGTTACCCGTGAAGATCGGCGACGGCGCACCGGTGTTGGCGACGTTGATGCCAACTTGCGAGCCAGCGGGGGTGAACGTGGTGTTGGCACCGAACACCTGCGAATAGATGGTGTTGCGGCGGAAGGTCGGGTCTTCCAGCGAGATCGTGGCCGAGAGGCCGCTGCCGCCGAGCTTGCTCGTGTAGGCGAGCAGGTTGGTGGACTGCAGGTCCGAGTTGGCGGTGGCGCCGGCGAACTCGAAATCGTGGGCGTAGAAGTCGAAGAACGACGACGCGCGACCGGCGGTGAGGCCGGCGAACTGAATGAACGCCTTGTCGGTGTTCACGAACTGCTGGGCGCGACCGTTCTGGTCCTGGCCGGTGGCGCCGAAGGCGTTGCCGATACGCTCCTGGGTGCCCGAGCGAAGGCCGCCGGTAGCACCGGTCCGCGAGGCGAACTGGAGGCGCACGAAGGCGCGCAGGGTGCCGTAGGCGGTCTGCGTGCGGGCATCGACGTTGATGCGGGCGAGGCCGATATAACCGGTGGTGTCACCGTTCGAGCCGGAGCGGCTATCGGTCGGCTGGTAGCCGACGTCGATACGGGCGCGGCCTGAGAGACGGATGCAGGTGTCGGTGCCGGGGATGTAGAAGAAGCCTGCGCCGTAGGCGGAGCAGACACGGACGTATTCGATTGGGGCAGCCTTCTTGACCGGAAGGTCGGCTGCCTGTGCTCCGGCGACCGCGGCAAATCCTGCAGCGGAGGCGAGAAGCGAGCTCTTCAAGAGCTTCATTGAATTCTCCAAAAGCTTCGAGACCCGAGGAAAGCGTACTACGCCCGAGATCTTCGAGGATCTCGATGTCGCGTCGCCCTTTGTTCTTGAATGACCAGGCGTTACCGCCGGAAATTGTTGATTGCCCCGGAGTTGCCCCCAACGCCCAATCACTGTGTGCGAGCGCCTTCTTTGCGGCAACTCGGAATCGTGATCGCGGCGGCGGTTCCGGCCTGCTGTTGCGGGCTTGCAACGTTGAACAGGTGGCTAAGTGACTGTTCTGAGGGCAGCTTTTTCGAAGCGGTGCCTGTTTTCCGCGCCGGTCGGGTGGTCCGGGATGAGCTGCAAGTCTCAGGAAATACGGAATAATCTGTGATTTATGACACTTCTGAGAAGGCCGCAGACAATCCGGCTCCATCCCGATTGCTCAGCGAATGGTCTCAAACCGACGCTTTGTCCGCTGGCATACCAAAATGATCTCAAGCAGATCTTTGGGATGTGGATGACCGGCTCAGGACGGGAAACGAGCCGCGCGGCACGATTCGCGAAGCTCCGCTTGCGGGTCCCAGGGATGAGAATCAGATACCCTTCGTGACGGATCACAAGAGACCGGCCGGGATCGACACAGCAGGCATCCGTGACTCGCCGATCCTCTTGGCCGACGGACGCGAAACCGACGTGTCCGCTGGCCGATTCCTCCACGGCCGGCGGCTGCGGGTCTCGGAGAGATCGACGGGATCTAGCCCGTGAGGCGGCTGGCCGCCTCGGCCGAGCGGCGGATCAGGTCCGGCTCCGGCACGCCCGGGGGAACCACCCAGCTGCCACCGACGCAGAGCACCGGCGAGAGGGCGAGCCAATCCGGCGCCGTGGCCTCGGAGATGCCGCCGGTCGGGCAGAACCGGACCTGCCCGAAGGGGCCTGCCAGGGCCTTGAGCGCCTTGATGCCGCCGGAAGCCTCCGCCGGGAAGAACTTGAAACGATCGAGGCCGTGATCGAGGCCGCGCATGATGTCGGCCGCATTGGCGACCCCCGGCAGGTAGGGGACGCCGCGAGCAAGCGCGGCCCGGGTCAGCGGATCGGTGAGGCCGGGGCTGACGATGAACTGCGCGCCCGCCTCGAGCGCCGCGTCGAGGTCGCGGGCATTGAGGACGGTCCCGGCGCCGACCACGGCGCCCTCCACCCGCGCCATGGCCCGGATGACGTCGAGGGCGGCGGGCGTCCGCAGGGTCACCTCCAGGGCGGTGAGACCACCCGCCACCAGGGCGCGGGCGATGGGCTCGGCCTGGGCGACATCCTCCACCACCAGCACCGGAATGACGGGGACGGAGCGCATCAGGGTGTCGATGGTGGTCATGGACGGCATCCTTGGCTGGGCGGAGGCGAGTGTCAGAGGCCGGCGGCGGCGAGCATGGCGGAGGCGCCCTGCTCGGCCCCGTCGGCGCCGTGGCGCAGGAAGGCGAAGAGCTCGCGACCGGTGCCGAAGGCCGGCGGCGGCGGCACGGCGTCGGTCCGGCCCGCCCATTCAGCCGGGTCGACCAGGGCTTCGAGGGTTCCGGCCTCCGCGCTCAGGCGCACGATGTCGCCATCGCGCAGCTTGGCCAGGGGGCCGCCGCCGAGTGCTTCCGGACTCAGATGGATCGCCGCCGGCACCTTGCCGGAGGCGCCCGACATGCGCCCATCGGTGACGAGAGCGACGCGGAAGCCGCGATCCTGCAGCACGCCGAGCTGAGGCGTGAGCTTGTGCAGTTCGGGCATGCCGTTGGCGCGCGGTCCCTGGAAGCGCACCACCACCACCACGTCCCGTTCGAGTTCCCCGGCCTTGAACGCCGCCATGACGTCGTCCTGGTCGTCGAAGACGCGGGCCGGCGCCTCGACGGTCCAGCGCGACGGATCGACGGCGCTGGTCTTGAAGGTGGCGCGGCCGAGATTGCCCTTGACGAGGCGCATGCCGCCATCCGGCTGGAAGGCCTCCGCCGGGCTGCGCAGGATGGTCTCGTCATGCGAGCGCTCCGGCGCGTCCTCGTAGACGAGCTGGTCGTCGATCAGCTTGGGGTCGCGGGCATGGTCGCGCAGGCGGCTCCCGGCCACGGTCAGGATGTCGTCGTGCAGGAGCCCGGCATCGATCAGGCTGGCGATGACGTAGGACATGCCGCCGGCCGCGTGGAAATGGTTCACGTCGCCAGAACCGTTGGGATAGACCTTCGCGACCTGGGGCACGACCGCCGAGAGCCGGTCGAAATCGGCCCAGTCGAGGACGATGCCGGCCGCCCGCGCGATGGCCGGCAGGTGGATGGCGTGGTTGGTCGATCCGCCGGTCGCCAGCAGCCCGACGACCGCGTTGACGATGGCCTTCTCGTCGATGCAGTGGCCGAGGGGCCGGTAATCGTTGCCGTTGGCCCCGATCTCAGCGAGGCGATGGACCGCCGCCCGCGTCACGGCCTGGCGCAGCTTCGTGCCAGGGTTGATGAAGGATGCGCCGGGCATGTGGACGCCCATCACGTCCATCATCATCTGGTTCGAGTTCGCCGTGCCGTAGAACGTACAGGTGCCGGCTCCATGATAGGAGGCGGATTCGCTCTCCAGCAGTTCGTCGCGCCCGACCTTGCCCTCGGCATAGAGCTGGCGGATGCGCTGCTTCTCCTTGTTGGCGAGCCCCGAGGGCATCGGCCCGGCCGGGATCAGGATCATCGGCAGGTGGCCGAAGCGGAGCGCGCCGATCAGCAGCCCCGGCACGATCTTGTCGCAGATGCCCAGCAGCGCCGCCCCGTCGAACATGCCGTGGCTGAGGGCCACCGCCGTGGACAGCGCGATGGTATCCCGCGAGAACAGCGACAGCTCCATGCCGCGCTGCCCTTGCGTGACGCCGTCGCACATGGCCGGAACGCCGCCGGCCACCTGGGCCGTGGCGCCGACCTCGCGGGCGAACAGCTTCATCTGCTCGGGGTAGCGGCCATAGGGCTGATGCGCCGACAGCATGTCGTTGTAGGCGGTGACGATGGCGAGGTTCATCGCACGCCCGGACTTGATCACCGTCTTGTCCTCGCCGGACGCGGCGAAGCCGTGGGCGAGGTTGCCGCAATTGAGCATGGGCCGGTGGACGCCGGATTCGCGCTCGCGCGCGATCAGGTCGAGATAGGCCTTTCGCGAGGGGGCCGAGCGCTCGATGATGCGCGCCGTGACGGCGGCGATTTCCGGGTGAAGCGCGCTCATGACCTCTGTCTCCTCGCGTCCGGGCGGATCCCGACGCAGCTTGCCTCAGCCGCGGCAGGTTGCGCCAGCATGACCGTAGCGCGCCAGCGCGACGGTCATGCGATTGTTGTGTCTGATGTCAGCCCGGTCTCGGGTCGGTCAATGGCGCCGGGATGCGACCCGCACCCGACCCGCGCCAGCCCGACCCGCTGCAGGTTGCGGGCCAGCCCCCGCTTCCCGGTCGTCGCCCGCCCCGGCGGCCTCCGAACGAGGCCCCTCAATGACCACCCGCGGCCAGAGCCGCGCCCGGCCTGTGATGGGTTCCCAGGCGTTCGACCATCGTGGCGGTGGCGGCGTTCATGCCGACGATCTCCACCGCGATGTCGTGATGGCGGAACTTGAGGACCACGCGGTCGAGGGCGTTGACGCCGGTGATGTCCCAGAAATGGGCCTCCGACAGGTCGATCACGATCCCGGTCAGTTCGACCTCGCGGAAATCGAAAGCGGCGTGAAAGGCTTCCGCCGTGGCGAAGAAGATCTGCCCGGTGACCCGGTAGGTCCGCACCGTCCCGGTCCGATCGGAGGTGACGGCGAAGAACCGGGTCACCTTGTGGGCGAAGAACAATCCGCTGAGAACCACGCCGAACAGGACGCCCTTGGCGAGATCGTGCGTCGCCACCACCACCGCGACCGTGCCGAGCATGACGAAGCTCGAACTCTTCGGATGGGTCAGCAGGGTCCGCAGGGACCCCCACTGGAAGGTGTTGATCGACACCATGATCATCACCGCCACCAGGGCAGCCATCGGGATCTGTGCCACGTAGGGGCCGAGCACCACGATGAGGAAGAGCAGGAAGGCGCCGGCCCAGAGCGTCGAGAGGCGACCGCGGCCGCCGGACGAGACGTTGATCACCGATTGCCCGATCATGGCGCAGCCCGCCATACCGCCGAACAGACCGGCCCCGACATTGGCGAGGCCCTGTCCGGCGCATTCGCGGTTCTTGTTCGAACCGGTGTCGGTCATCTCGTCGAGGATGGCCGCCGTCATCAGGCTCTCCAGCAGGCCGACCATAGTCAGCGTGAGCGCGTAGGGCAGGATGATGCGCAGGGTCTCCAGGGTGAAGGGCACCTGCGGCAGCGCGAAGAACGGCAATTCGGTGGGCAGCGCCCCCATGTCACCGACCTTGTGGATCGGCAGCCCCATGGCCATCGAGACGGCGGTGAGGAGCAGGATGGCGATGAGCGGAGACGGCACCGCCTTCGTGAGGTAGGGCAACCCGTAGATCAGCCCGAGGCCGACCGCCGTCATCAGGTAGACGGTATTTCCCTGTCCGATCAGTTCCGGCATCTGCGCCAGGAAGATCAGGATCGCCAGCGCGTTGACGAAGCCGGTGACGACCGAGCGCGAAACGAAGCGCATCAGGTTGCCGAGACGCAGGGCACCCGCCGCCATCTGCAACAGGCCGGTCAGGATGGTGGCGGCGAAGAGGTAGCCGAGGCCGTGATCCTTCACCAGGGTGACCATCACCAGCGCCATGGCGCCGGTGGCGGCGGAGATCATCGCCGGCCGCCCGCCCGCGAAGGCGGTGATGACCGCGATGCAGAACGAGGCGTAGAGCCCGACCTTGGGGTCGACCCCCGCGATGAGCGAGAAGGCGATGGCTTCGGGGATCAGCGCCAGGGCGACCACGGTGCCGGCCAGCAATTCGCGCGTGATATCGGGAGCCCATTGGCTCCGCAGGTTCGTCAGGGACATGATTTGAAACGATCCAGGCGTTCCCGCACGACCGGCGTGACGGAAAGACGAATTGGACGTCACCTGCCCATTGCGGCAGCAAGCGACGGAGATGCGAGTGATGTTCGTGGGAGAGCGACGGCTACGGCGGCGTTGGCCGTGCGTACAATCTGGCTCGATCCTTCAGCATTCGGTCAGCCTTATCAGGATCGCGCATGAATGCAACGCGGGCGCATCTGCGACCGATGGAACGCGCTCCGATCTCGCTACGACACGACGCCGGAGATTTCTGAACGGGAAATCGTCAGGACCGGTGGAATTTTTACAGGTCTCTCCCGAGCCATGGCCTATAGTCCCGGCACTGAAGCTGGCAGATCTCCATGGACACCGTAAATCCAATTTTGAACGGGCCAAGTCTGATCGAGCCAAGTCTGATCGGGCCATGTCTGATCGGGCCATGTCTGATCGGGCCAAGCCTGATCGAAGGAGCCCGTTGCAGGCCCTGGTACCGTCTTCGCCTGCCGGGAGACCTCGAACACCAGTTCGACGCCACGATCCGGTGGTCGTCGGGCACCTATATTCAGTCCTGGCTCCTGATCTTCATCGTCTTCAACGTCATTTCCCTGAAGATGGACTACGACCTGTTCGGTTCCGAACGGTTCTTCATTCCGGCCTTCCTGACGCTGGCCGTGTTCATCCCCCTCTGCACGCTGGCGATCCTGGCCCTGGGCGGCATCACGACGGCCCGGCGTCAGGCCGCCCTCGTGACGGGCGTGGCGTTGCTCGACATGGCCATCGTGCTGAACAGCGCCCGGATCGCCCCGCCGGCCCACGCGGACACTTATCTGGTCATCGCGGTGATCGTGCCCATGGTGGTCGGTATGATCGCACCGCTGTCCTTCCGGCACAGCCTTGTGCTGTCCGGCAGCGCCCTGGCCCTCTACGCGACCTACGTGATCGGGATCGCACTTCCGCGGAGCGAGGCCACCGGCCTGCCCCTGCTGATCGCCAGCCTCATCCTGGTCCCGTTGAAGCTCGCCTATTCGCGCGAATGGACCCGTAAGGAATCCTTCCTGCTCACCCTGGAGAAGGCGGCCCGCGAGGTGGACCTGGCCGAGGCGAATGCGCGCCTGACCATCCTGTCCGAAACGGATGCGCTCACCGGGCTGCCCAACCGCCGCAGTGCGACGCTGCGGCTGCAGGCCGGCTGGCAGGAGGCCTGCGCCCGCGGAGAATGGGCAACCCTGGCCCTCATCGATATCGACGCCTTCAAGCGTCTCAACGACACCTCCGGACACCTCGAGGGCGACCGCTGCCTGCGCTGCGTGGCCGAGGCTCTGGCCGACTCAGCCGGGGCCTATGGGGCGCAGGTCGCGCGCTACGGCGGCGAAGAGTTCATCGCCTTCCTGCCCGGCAACGATCCCGGCCAGGCCGCGACCATCGCCGAGAGCCTGCGCGCGGCGGTCTTGCGCCTCGCCTATCCGCATCCAGGACTGCCGGGCGGCACCTGCGTCACGGTCAGCGTCGGCGTCGCGACGGCCCATGGTCATCTCGGAAGGCTGGCGACCGGGGCCGACGATCTCCTGCGATCCGCCGACGATGCCCTTTACCGGGCCAAGCGCGCGGGGCGGAACCGGGTCGAGACCGTCATCCTGTCTCTCGCCGCGCCGGTCCAAGACGCGTCAGTACACGACGCATCCGTAGAGGATGCGTCAAACCACGACGCGCCAGATCACGACACGCAGCGGGCGAATGCGTGGCGATGAGGCGCGTCGTGAACGCGGCCCTGACGGATCAATCGAGGCCGTCGCCGACACCGTAGGGACCACCGTCGAAGCCCGGATCGCCGACATCGTAGGCGGACGATCGGCGCGGGACCGCGCGAAAGGCCACGACCGGTCGCTCGACACGACCGGAGGGCTCGCGTCCCATCTGCATCCCCGCCGACATGATGCCGTCGTCGTCCTGGCGGCGGCGGCGGGAGGCCATGATCGCGCTGCCTTCGATGACCACCCGCGTCCGGGCCATGCCCTCGGCCTTCACGAGGTTGAACAGGGTCGCGGCATTCTTCGGCGCGAGTCGGACGCAGCCATGGGAGGCCGCGCTGCCCAACCGGCGGGTCTGGTTGGTACCGTGGATGGCGTGTCCCTGCCCGGTGAAGAAGATCGCATTGGGCATCGGCGCGTCGTCGAACTCGCGGGAGAAATGGGTGCGCTCCATCCGGAACGGCCGGTGGGCTCCGCTCGGAGTGTCGTAGCTGTCGGCGCCGGTCGAGACGGGCCACGTGTAGCGGGTCTGACCGTCGACCGCGACAATCATGCGCTGCGCGTCCTTGTCGACCGAGATCAGAACCTCGGCGGCGGCGGGACAGGCCAGGACCAGGGCGGCGACGAGGCCGGAGAGAAGGGGCGACAGGCGGCGGCGCATCGGGGCCCTTTGCACATGGGAAACCATCACGCAGACGCGTGTCCGGCCGGTTGGTTCCGGAGCCCCCGAGAGGCCGCGAGGCCGGATCATGCTGCGCTGGGGGCGGCGGGGGGCCGGACCTCGGCCGCCGCGGCCTTCATGACGCTCGCGACCAAGCCGTAGGTCTCCACCCAAGCCTCGCGCACCTCCGGGGTGAAATCCGGCCCCAAGCCCTGCTCCAGGGTCCAAAGGAGGGCCGCACCGACGGGTTCGTAATGGGCGGCCTGGGTTCCGAACGACACGTGCTGGCGGCCGAGGGTCTGGAGGGCCGGCACCACGGTCTCCGGCTTGTGGAGATTGGTCACCGCCAGGCCCAGCATCGCCATCAGCTTCTTCTTCTGTTCCCGCATGTCATCGGGAAACATCGGGCGAACCTGAGGAGCGATCTCGAACAGCCGGCCATAGAACAGATCCGCCGCCGTGTCGGCGATGGGCCGGACCTTGGCGAAACTGTCCTGAACGAGAATCACCTGATCCGGGGTCATGCGGGCTCCTCAGGGAAAGACGGTCGCGCGAATACGGCGCGACATGGTCCCGTTTACTGGTCAGCGGCAAGGTCGCTCAAGCCCGAACCCCGGCCATGCCGACGAACGACGAGACAGATCGGTGAATTCCGTCACGCCCGGAGCACCGGACGGAACCGATGCGTGCATCGGGACCGGCCCTGTCGCGGTCCGGTGGTGAGGGACGGGCATTCGCGAGACGGCCCGAAAACCGCCCCCGCGATTCGGCGCAGGGACCCCGGGGTTGCGGCTTCGCGTTCTCCCAGGCGACCACATCCGCGAGGGAGTTCGAGCGCTTGGCCCACGAGTATCATGACACCCGAGAGATCCAGGATGCTCAGGACATCAGCTATCCGCCCCTGAACATTCCGAAGCCGGTCACCGATGGTGTCTGGATCGTCGATGCGGCGCCGATCCATGCGGGCGGCCTGCCGCTGCCGATCCGCATGACGGTGCTGCGGCTAGCCGGCGGCGAGCTGCTTTTGCATTCGCCGGTCCCGTACCGCCCGGAGCTTCAGCGCGCCTTGGAGCGGCTGGGACGCATCGGCCACCTGGTGGCGCCGAGCGTGGGGCACTGGATGTTCCTGCGGGACTGGCAGGGTGCCTGCCCCAACGCGATCACCTGGGCGGTGCCGGGACTCGAGGATCGGGGACAGGTGCGCCGCTCGGGTGTCCGGATCGATGCAGAGTTGACGGACCGGTCGCCGCGGGTCTGGGCCGAGGAGATCGACCAAGTGCTGATCACCGGGCCGGTGTTCCGGGAAATCTGCCTGTTCCATCGGCCGAGCCGGACGCTGCTTCTCACCGATCTCGTCATCAACCTGGAAGGCGACCTCCTGCCGGTGATCATGCGCCCGGTCGCGCGCCTCCTCGGGATCGTCGCACCGGACGGCAAGGCGCCGCTCTACCTCCGCCTCCTGTTGCGCACCAACCATCGGGCAATCCTGAGCGCGGCGCAGCGGCTGGTGGCCTTCCACCCGGACAGGGTCATCTTCGCGCACGGGCAATGGTTCGACCGGGACGCGCCGGCGGAACTGCGGCGCTCCCTCGCATGGATTCTCGGGCCGGGAATCGACCGGGACCAACGCCGCCAACCGGGAGCCTCGCCGCTGGTGATCGGCGCGGCCGTGTTGGGTGTCGCGGCGGCGCTCGCCTATCTCCGGCGGAAGCGACGCTAAGCGCGGCATCTCGAGCCGCGCCCTGCTCCGCCCCCCGACGCAGCCGGCTCGGTCGAGTCAAGTCCGGTCATCGACCCTCCGGCTGATCCATCCTGCCGGCCTCGGGGTGGCCGATCGCGCACGGTTCGGCAGCGCCGGACAGCATTGACTTAATCACACCGCTCACCCTTACTCATATAGCACTGGCTATAATATGAGGGGTGACGATGCAGGGTTGGGAGGTTCCGAACGCGCGCTCGGCATTCGCCGCGCTATGGGCGGCCGTTTCGCTGGCCGGCGGACAGGCGCTTCTTCCATCCGGCGCCCAGGCACAGACCCTTCCGACGGCCGCGGAAAACCTCACCCCCGGTGACCTCGACAGCGAGCACCTGTTCGGCTTCACCGAGGGCAGCGACCTCGGCGTCCCCGGTGAGGCGGAGCTGGAATGGGAAACCTCCGGGCGTCTGGGCAAGCGTCTCGGGCGGTTCGTCGCCATCGACAGCGGATTGGCGCTGAAGGTGCCCCTGACGAGCAATGTCCGGCTCGCCCCCGGCATCACCTTCAATGCCTACGAGATCGACGTGCCGGGACATCCGGCGCGGCTGAGCGGCGGCCCGGCGGGCGCCTTCCTGGAAACCCGCCTGCGCCTTCTCGATCGCCGGACCGGCCCGTTCGGGCTCACCCTCAACATCGTCCCCAGTTATAGCGCCGTCGACAGCGGGTCCGGAGCGAGGGCCCGCAGCGTCGGCACCGAAATCGGGTTGCTGGCGGATTACGAATTGATCCCGGGCCGGCTCGTCGCCGCCCTCAACGCCACCGTCGCCTTCGCGTCGACGCGGCTCGACGCGGGCGACGACCTCGCGCTCGCCTCGGGCACCGAATGGGCAGGCGCCCTCGCCTACCAGGTTCGCCCCGGCCTGTTCGTCGGCGGAGAAGCGCGATACGCGCGCACCTATGACGGGCTGACCCTCGGTCGCCTCGCCGGCCAGGCCGTCTATCTCGGGCCGACCCTCTACACGACGCTCTCCCCCCATGCCTGGGCCTCCGTCACCTGGAGTTTCCAGGTGGCCGGAACCGCCGTCACCGAGCCCGGCCCCCTCGACCTGACAAACTTCGACCGCCACCAGATGCGACTCAGGGTCGGCTACAGCTTTTGAGATTTTTTGGCGGGCTTGGGGGCGAGGCCGTTCGGGCGATTACGGGTTGGTGCGGACGGCGGGACTCGAACCCGCACAGCCTTTCAGCCGCAAGATTTTAAGTCTCGTGCGTCTACCGGTTTCGCCACGTCCGCATGCCGGGATCAGCGGTAGCGGGGCCGCATCCGGAGATCAAGACGTCCCGTCCGGACGGGCCGGATCAGGGCGTCCAGCCGTAGAGCCAGGCGTAGCGGCGGTTCATGCCCTCGGGTCCGAGACGGCGCATCACGGCGTTGCGGATCGGGGCCACCAGAGCGCCGGCATGGTAGGTGCGACCGTTGGCGCGGGCGGCACGGCGGACCCGGCGGACCCGGGCCGTGCGCAGGCGGCTGTAGCGCGCCAGCGCCGCGCCGGGATCGAGCGGGCCTTCGCGGGGGTCGAGGACCCTGGCCAGGGTCGCCGCATCCTCGATCGCCAGCGCCGCGCCCTGAGCCAGGAACGGCAGGATCGGGTGGGCGGCATCGCCCAGGAGGGCGAGGCGGCCGCGGGCCATCGGCCGCGACGCGTCGCGGTCCTCGAGGGACCAGACCAGCCAGGAATCCGGCACTGCCAGGAGGGCCGCGAGTGGCGCCGCCGCATCGCGAAACCGGGCGCGCAGCACGGCGGGCTCGCCGAGTTGGCCCCAGCCCTGGCTGCCGGTCCGCTCCGGGATGACCGCCACCACGTTGACGTGCTGGCCGCCCCGGATTGGGTAATGCACCACGTGCCGCGCCGGCCCGAGCCACAAGCCCGTCGAATCCCCGTCGAGTTCGGACGGGAAGGCCTCGCGTGGCACGATCGCCCGCCACGCCGCCGCGCGGCTGGAGCGCAGGCGGTGGCCGTCGAGATGCCCGCGCAGGCGGGACCGGACCCCGTCGGCGCCGATGACGAGATCGGCCGGGAAGGTTTCGCTGCGCGACCCGCTTGCGCTCTCCAGGGTGAGGTCGATGCCGTTCGGCCGTTCGGCGAGGGCGGTGACGTCGCGTCCGACCAGGAGGCGGATGTTGGGGCGCCCGCGCACGGCGTCGAGGAGCAGGGTCTGCAGGTCGGCCCGGTGGATCACATAGTAGGGCGCGCCGAACTGCTCGCGCAGGCTGGCGCCCAGGGCGACGCCGCCGATGACGTGGCCGGAGGCGAGCGCCCGCACCACGACTCCGGGGGGCTCGCTCGCCGCCCGGCGCAGGGCCGGCCCGAGGCCGAGCCCGATCAGCACCCGGCTGGCGTTCGGCGAAATCTGAATGCCGGCGCCGACCTCGCTGAAGCCGGTCCGGCGCTCGATCAGGGTCACGGCGTGGCCGGCGGCGTCGAGGGTCAACGCCGCCGTGAGGCCGCCGATCCCCGCCCCCACGATGGCGATGCTTAATGCTGGCACGAAGTCGCCCGGCACGGAGCCAATCCGCCCGGTCAGGCGGCGGCCGGGGTCCGGTCGTCCCACACGCAGATGGCGGGGTCGGCGTTGCCGGCGGCCAGGGTCGGGCGGTAGCGGTACAGCGTCGAGCAATACTGACAGATAATCTCGTCCTCGGCGCCCATGTCGAGGAAGATGTGCGGATGGTCGAACGGGGGCTTGGCCCCGATGCACATGAACTCCTTCGAGCCGACATGGATCACGGCCACGCCGGGCTCGTTGTGGAAATGCGGCACCGCCTTGTCAGCCATCGCCTCGTCCTGCCTGCCGGCCCGCCGGGCCATCGTCCCGATCGGGCATCCGTGTCGTGGGGTCTGCCGAGATCCGTCTCTAGCCGCTCGCCCGGCGCAAGCCTAGTGCGGACGGCGCGAGCCGCGTGAAAACGGAGCGAGGGTTGGCCTCGCGCCGACCTCACCGTACATAGGGGTCGAGCCAGCCCCGGACCGCTTCGCGAAATTTTTCCATGACCCAGAACGAACAGGCCGTCTCCGACAGCGGACGGCGGGCGCCCCAGCCGCCGATCCATGGCCCGGAGGGGTTCGAGGGTATGCGCAAGGCCGGCCGGCTCACCGCGGAAGCCCTCGACGTGCTGATGGAGGCGACCGCCCCCGGCGTCACCACCGAACATCTCGACAGGCTCGCCTACACCTTCGCCATGGACCACGGCGCCTACCCGGCCTCCCTGCTCTATCGCGGTTATCCGAAGTCGATCTGCACCTCGATCAACCACGTCGTCTGCCACGGCATCCCGAACGACAAGCCCCTGCGCGAAGGCGACATCGTCAATCTCGACATCTGCCTCATCGTCGACGGGTGGCACGGCGATTCGAGCCGCATGGCGTATGTCGGCGAGGTGCCGCGCCGCGCCCAGCGCCTGTGCGAGATCACCCACGAATGCCTGATGCGCGGCATCGCGGCGATCAAGCCCGGGGGTTCGACCACCGATATCGGCCGGGCGATCCAGGCCTATGCTGAATCGGAGCGCTGTTCCGTGGTGCGCGACTTCTGCGGCCACGGCCTCGGGCGCACCTACCACGATGCCCCGACCATCCTGCACTACGTCGAGCCGAGCTACGACGTGAAGTTCCAGCCCGGCCAGTTCTTCACCGTGGAGCCGATGATCAATCTCGGCCGCCCGGCGGTGAAGGTGCTGTCCGATGGCTGGACGGCGGTGACGCGCGACCGCTCGCTCTCGGCGCAGTTCGAGCACACGGTGGCGGTGACGGAGACGGGGGCGGAGATCTTCACCCTGTCGCCCAAGGGACTGCACCAGCCCGCGCCCACCGCCGCCTGACCGCGACGCCGTGACGGACCGGCCGCCTCCCAGACCTGACCGACGACCGGACGGTGGGCCGGAGGAGGCCGGCGGCGGCCCGGCGGAGCCCCACTACCTCGGGCACCGCGACCGTTTGCGGGCGCGCTTCGCCCAGGGCGGGGCCGATGCCCTGCCGGATTACGAACTGCTCGAGTTGGCGCTGTTCCGGGCGATTCCGCGCCGGGACGTGAAGCCCCTGGCCAAGGCCCTGATCCGGCGCTTCGGCAGCTTCGCCGAGGTGGTGAGCGCCGAACCCGCGCGACTTGCTGAAATTGAAGGCATCGGCGCCGGGGTCATCGCCGACCTGAAGCTCATCGAAGCGGCAGGTCACCGGCTGGCGCGCGGCGCCATCGCCGATCGGCCGCTGCTCTCCTCGTGGAGCGCCGTGTTGGACTATTGCCGCGCCACCATGGCCTTCGCTCCGCGCGAGCAGTTCCGCATCCTGTTCCTCGACCGCCGCAACCACCTCATCGCCGACGAGGTTCAGGGTCGCGGCACCGTGGATCACACTCCGGTCTATCCGCGGGAAGTCGCGCGCCGCGCCCTCGAACTCTCGGCGACGGCGATCATCCTGGCCCACAACCACCCGTCCGGCGATCCGACGCCCTCGGCCGCCGACATCCGCATGACCCGCGAGATCCTGGGAGTGCTCGATCCCCTCGGCATCGTCATTCACGATCACATTATCCTGGGTCGCGAGGGACACGCGAGCTTCAAGGGCTTGAAGTTGATCTGAACGTGCTACCGTACACGCCAGGGCGGTACCTTCGGGGCCGATGTCCGATCGCTGGCGCGTGTCTTGCCTAGCTAGACGGTGTTCAAGGGGGAGACGCGAATGGCGCTCGCTGCATTCGACGAGATGACCGGGCTGCCCGACGGGGCGCTGAGCAACCCCGCCGTGCGCGAAGCCTACGACAGCCTGAAACACTGGCTCGACACCACGCCGCCCGAGCATTTCAACACGCGCCGCAGCCAAGCCGAGATGCTGTTCCGGCGCATCGGCATTACCTTCGCGGTCTACGGGGCGAACGAATCCACCGAGCGCCTGATCCCGTTCGACATCATCCCGCGGGTGATCACCAAGCCGGAATGGAGCTTTCTCGAGCGCGGGCTGAAGCAGCGCGTCACCGCGATCAACGCCTTCCTGAAGGACATCTACGGCGCCCAGGAATGCATCAAGGCCGGCGTGATCCCGGCCGACCTCGTCTACCGCAATCCACATTACCGCATGGAGATGCGCGCCTTCCGGGTGCCGCACGACCTCTACGTCCACATCGCCGGCATCGACATCGTCCGTACCGGCGAGAACGACTTCTTCGTGCTGGAGGACAATGCCCGGACCCCGTCCGGCGTGTCCTACATGCTGGAGAACCGCGAGGTGATGCTGCGGCTGTTCCCCGAGCTGTTCTCCCGCCACCGGGTCGCCCCGGTCGAGAACTATCCCGACGCCCTGCTGGCGACCCTGCGAAGTCTGGCGCCGTCGACGGCGACCCGCGATCCCACCGTCGCCCTGCTCACACCCGGCCGCTACAACTCGGCCTTCTACGAACACTCGTTCCTCGCCGACAAACTCGGCGTCGACCTCGTCGAGGCCTCCGACCTCTTCACCAAGGACGATGTCGTCTACATGCGCACCACGGAAGGTCCGCGCCGGGTCGACGTGCTCTATCGCCGCCTCGACGACGACTTCCTCGACCCGCTGGTGTTCCGCCCGGATTCCGTCCTCGGCGTTCCGGGCATCATGAACGCTTACGAGCGCGGGACCGTGACGCTGGCCAACGCGGTCGGCACCGGCATCGCCGACGACAAGGCGGTCTACAGCTACATGCCGGAGATCGTGAAGTTCTTCACCGGCGAGGAGCCGATCCTGCACAACGTGCCGACCTATCGCTGCCGCGAGAAGGAGGCCTTCGCGTACGTGATGGACAACCTTTCCGAACTCGTCGTGAAGGAGGTCAACGGGTCGGGCGGCTACGGCATGCTGGTCGGGCCGCACGCCACCAAGCGCGAGATCGAGGAGTTCGGGCGCAAGCTGAAACACGCGCCGGACGGCTTCATCGCCCAGCCGACCCTGGCGCTCTCCACCTGCCCGACCTTCGTCGCCTCCGGCGTGGCGCCCCGGCACGTGGATCTGCGCCCGTTCGTCCTGTGCGGCTCGGACGAGATCCGCATCGTGCCCGGCGGCCTCACCCGGGTCGCGCTCAAGGAGGGCTCGCTGGTGGTCAATTCGAGCCAGGGCGGCGGCACCAAGGACACCTGGGTCCTCGACGCCTGAGACATCGACGGGCGTCCGACACGACGTTTCGCGTCGGACGCCTTTTCAACGCGGTGCCCCCACCCGCATAGTCCTCCCCGCCCTGCGGCCTGCGTGATCCGACGCCGGCCGACGTCCCGATGGAACCCCATGCTGTCCCGGACCGCCGACAACCTGTACTGGCTCTCGCGCTACGCCGAGCGGGCGGAGTTCGTGGCCCGCATCCTCGATGCGGCTCTGCGCCTCGCCGCCCTGCCGTCCAGCTATGGCGGCGGCGAGACCAACGAGTGGGCCTCGGCCCTGGCGTCGGCGGGCGACCCGGAGGTGTTCAAGCCGCTCTACGACAGCGTCACGGAAGCCACCGTGTGCGATTTCCTGGCGTTCAGCCCGCACAACCCATCCTCGATCCGCTCCTGCATCGAGACCGCGCGCGAGAACGCCCGCAGCGTGCGTACCGCGCTGACCACCGAGATGTGGGACGCGATCAACGGGGCCTGGCTCGAGTTGCGCAACTACGAGGGGCGCGAGCTCAATCGCGACGAGTTCACCCGCTTTCTCGACTGGGTGAAGGGCGTCTCGCTCGCCTTCGACGGCTCGGCCTACCGCACCATGCTGCGCAACGACGCGTATTGGTTCACGCGCCTCGGCACCGCGATCGAGCGGGCCGACAACACCGCCCGCATCCTCGACGTGAAGTACCGCATCCTGCTCCCCGCCACGGAGAAGATCGGCGGCAGCCTCGACTACTTCCAGTGGACCACGATCCTGCGCGAGGTCTCGGCCTTCAACGCCTATCACTGGGTCTACCGGGAGAGCGTGAAGCCCCTGCTGGTGGCCGACCTGCTGATTCTCAACCGGCAGATGCCGCGCTCCTTCACCAATTGCTACGGCATGCTGGTGGAGCATCTCGATCTCATCGCCGATGCCTATGGCCGGCGCGGCGCGAGCCAGCGCCTGGCCAGCAACACGCTGGCGCGTCTCGAAGGCGAGAACATCAACCGCATCTTCTCGTCGGGCCTCCATGAGTTCGTGACGGAGTTCATCGTCGAGAACAATCGTCTCGGCGCCGCGGTGATCGAGCAATATCTGGTATAGGGCCGGCTCGAACCCGACGCCGCGCAAAGGTCGTTGCATGCGAATCCGCGTCTTTCACGAGACCAACTACACCTACGAGCAGCCGGCTCGCGGCCTGATCCAGGTCCTGCGCCTGCGCCCGCGCGACCATGACGGGCAGTACGTGCGGCGCTGGCGCATCGAGCCCTCCGTCGATGGCCGGGTCAGCGAGCGCGAGGACGGCTTCGGCAACGTGGTGCACTGGTTCACGGCGGACGAGCCGGCCGAGGCCCTGTCGATCCGGGTGACGGGCGAAGTCGATACCCTTGAGATGCACGGCATCGTGCGCGGCACCATCGAGCGGCTGCCGGACGTGTTCTACCTGCGCGATTCCGATCTCGCCCTGGCCAACGACGCGATCCAGGACTTCGCGCGCGAGATCGCGGCCGCCGGCGATCCGGCGCCCCTGCCCTGCCTGCATCGCCTGCTCGCCGCCGTTCACGAGCGGGTCGCGTTCGTGCCGGGTCCGGCCAGCGCCAGCACCAACGCGGCGCAGGCCTTCAGCCAGGAGAAGGGCGTCTGCCAGGACCTCACCCACCTGTTCATCGCTGCGGCGCGGCACCTCGAAATTCCGACGCGCTACGTGTCGGGCTACTTCCACCACGCCGACGACGACGCGGATCAGGGCTCCGGCCATGCCTGGGCCGAGTCCCTGGTGCCGGGCCTGGGCTGGATCGGCTTCGATGCGGCCCACGGCATCGCCACCACGGAGGCCCATATCCGCGTGGCGGTCGCCCTCGACTATCTCGGCGCGGCCCCGATCCGCGGCAGCCGCCTCGGTGGCGGGACAGAGACCCTCGACGTGACCCTCCGCGTCGAGCAAGCACAGGCCAGCGTCCAGTCCTGATTCCAGGCGGCCGCGCGGGAAAGATCGCATCATGACCTATTGTGTCGGCGTCCTCGTGGAAGAGGGCCTTGTGATGATCGCCGACACCCGGACCAATGCCGGGCTCGACGACATCTCGACCTATCGCAAGCTTCACCACTTCAACGTGCCGGGCGAGCGCGTGATGATGCTGGCCTCCGCCGGCAATCTCTCGATTACCCAATCGGTTCTCAGCCTCCTGTCCGAGGGCGTCGAGGGCGATGCCGGCGAGCCGACGATGAAGCTCGTCGAGGCGCCGACCATGTTCCAGGCGGCCCAGCTCGTCGGCCGCGCCATCCGCCGGGTGCGGGAGATCGAGAAAGCCGGCTTCGAGGCGGCGAACCTGCGTTTCTCGGTCTCGCTGCTGTTCGGCGGCCAGATCGGCACCGATCCGATGAAGCTCTACCTGATCTATTCGGCCGGCAACTTCATCGAATGCAGCGGCGATGCGCCCTTCCTGCAGATCGGCGAGCACAAATACGGCAAGCCCATCCTCGACCGCGCGGTGAAATACGAGACCGATCTCTACGACGCTCTCAAGGTCGGGCTGGTCTCAATGGACTCGACCATGCGCTCGAATCTCGGCGTCGGCCTGCCCATCGACATCGCGCTCGCCCGCCGCAACGCCCTCGACCTCGAGGTGAACCACCGGATCGAGGCCGGCGAAAGCTACTTCCACGACCTGCGCGAGCGTTGGTCCGCGGCCCTGCGCGCGGCCCACCGGGCGATCCCGCGGCCGCCCTACGGGCCGTCTACGGGAAAATAGGGACGGGGATCAGCGGCACGATCGACGGCATCGGCCGAGCGGTCGCCTGGCCCGTTTTCCAGGGATCGGACGTAATCGCTCCACAGCGAGGCGTAGACCGGAACCCGCTCGATCAGATCGTCGTGGCGTCCGCTGCCCACGAGGCGACCGGCGTCCAGGACGAGAATCTGGTCAGCCTGCCGGGCCGCGGCGAGATGGTGGGTGACGAGGATCAGCAGGCGGTCCCGTCCCCATCCGGCCAACTTCTGCTCCAGGGCCAGAGCGGCCTCGGGATCCAGGAAGGCGCTCGGTTCGTCGAGGAGCACCAGGGCCGGATCACGAATCACCGCACGGGCGATCGAGAGACGCTGGCGCTGGCCGCCCGACAGGCTGCGGCCGTTCTCGCCGAGTTCGGTATCCCACCCGTTGGGCAACGCCTCCACAAAGTCCGTGGCTCCGGCGAAGTCCAGCGCTGCACGCAACACCGTGTCGTCCCGCGCAAGGCCCGCGGAGATGTTGTCGCGCACCGTTCCTGAGAACAGGAAGGTCTCCTGATCGACGGTTCCGATTTGCCCGCGCAGCCACCGGGGATCGTAATCTTTCACGTTCGCCCCCCCGATGGTGACGAGCCCCATATAGTCCCTTCGGAGCCCGAGAAGGATCTTCAGGAGTGTCGACTTTCCGGAACCGTTCCGACCTACGATCGCCACGACGCCACGCGGCGGCATCGTGACGTTCACGGTGTCCAGGGCGGGACGCAGCGCTCCCGGATAGGTCATCGACAGCTCTTCCAGAACCACGCGGCCCGACTCCATCCGGCGCAGTGGCGGTTTCCGATCGGCCTCCTCACGCGGCATGGCCAGGAACTCGCGGAGACGCGTGACCGCAACATTGGTCTCTTGGAACCCACGAATGAGATCGGCCGCAACGAAGAGCGGCTCGGTGAATCGGCTCGAAAGGACCAGGAGCGCCATCAGCTCCCCAACCGAGATGAAGCCGCCGTAGAGACGCCAGCACCCGAGACCTATGACGATCAGTGTCATGCTCTGGGAGAGTGCGTTCATCCGCAGAACCGTGCGACGGGCGTTCTCCTCGACAGCCTGGAACTGGACGGAGATGTTTCTCTCGATGATTTGCCAACGCTGCATCTGTGCGGCTTCGAGGGCCAGCGACTTGACCGTCGGGAGGCCATGCACGGTTTCAGAAACCAAGCTGGTCCGACGTCCCGATGCGGCATAGTATGCGTCCGACGAAGAGTGCCATCGCCTGAAATTGATAGAGGTAAAATATATAATGACCGGAATATAAAGCATCAAGGCAATGCCGACGACACGATCATAATACAGGGCAAGCGCGAGTGCGACGAGACCAGAACCTAGTCCGACAATGGATTGGGGCGCCTGGTAGAGCGTAAATTCCCTGATTTTAGACAAATGACCAAAACTATTGAGGATGTCGCCGGTCCTAAAGGCTGGCCCATCAATCCGCACCCTCAGCAGATGGGTGAACACGCGCCGGGCGATCCGCTTGACCAGAAAAAGTCCAAGTTGGGTCAAGCTCTTCTTCCGCCGTGATGCGATGGCGAGTTCGCCGGCAATCGCCAGGACGGCGAGAAGCGAAAGCCAGAGCAGATTCGTCTCGGCCCGGCCCGAAACGATCGCATCGACGATGCGCTGCGTGACGATGGGGAAGATCAGGCCAACACCATCTCCGGCGACCATCAGAAGGAGGAGGACCCCACAGGCACCCGGCCGAAGCAGAAGCGATCGGACGATCCAGGACCAACTCAGAGGAGCCTGTTGCAATCGCATCGTCACACCTGTCGCATCGCGCCCGGCCGGAGGCGCAAGAGGCTTGTGCAACTCAGGCGGGAAATCGACAAGGATCGGGCGAAACATTCGGCCGATTATCGCAGGTCGGGGCGATCGGAAGACGCTCGAGCGCGGCGGGTCGCGTGCATGCCTTCCGAGGCTTCTCGCCCTAGCCCGGCCGCAGGCGTCGAAGCGTCTGCTCTGCCAGCTCGACAGTCAGGCGTCCGGCGTCGATGTCGCGGGCGAGCGGCGCGGCCTGACCGGCCCAGAGCGGCGAGAAGTCGCCCGACCCGCGCCGTTCGGCCTCGATCCGCAGGGGCTGCAAACCGATGGCGGCTGCGGGGAAGACGGGAGCGTCCGCGCGAAGCGGCCCGAGTTCACGGATCGCACGGTTGATCACGCCCCGCGCCGGCTTGCCTGTCAGCACGTTGGTGATCGTGGTGTCCTCGTCCCGCGCCCGGCGCAATGCGTCGCGATGGGGAGCGGACAATCCCGCCTCCGGGGTGAGGAGATAGGCGGTCCCCAATTGGACGGCCGAGGCGCCGAGCATGAAGGCCGCCGCGATCCCGCGCGCATCGGCGATCCCGCCGGCGGCGATGACCGGGACCGCGACCGCATCGACCACCTGGGGCACCAGCGCCATCGTGCCGACCTGCGTCGCGGGATCACCGCCGAGGAACGTGCCGCGATGGCCGCCCGCCTCGGCTCCCTGGGCGATGATGGCGTCGACTCCACGCTCGGCGAGCCGGCGCGCCTCGCGCACGGTCGTCGCCGACGCGAGGATGCGGCAGCCGAGCGCCCGCAGGGGTGACAGGAGGCTCGGCTCCGGCAAGCCGAAATGGAAGCTGACGACCGGCGGCCTGAGATCCGCCACGACGGCCAGCATGGCCGCATCGAAGGGCGCGCGTTGCGCCATGGCGATGGGTGCGGCCGGGTCGAGCCCGAACTCCGCGTAGTAGGGTTCGAGCCGGCTGCGCCAGGCCGCCTCGCGCGCGACGTCCGGCGCCTCCGGCGCGTGGCAGAAGAAGTTGAGATTGAACGGCCGCTCGGAGCGCGCGCGCAGCGCCGCGACTTCGGTCCGCACGAGGTCAGGTGTCATCGCCGCGCAGGCCAGGGAGCCCAGCCCGCCCGCCGCGCTGACGCTGGCTGCGAGCGCCGGCTTCGGCCCGATCATCGGCGCCTGGATGATCGGATGCTGCACCGGCACCAGGTCGAGGAAACGGTTGGGACCCCACATCGCTCAACCTCTCCCCGATCCGCCGCGGCCGGATCGCACATCGAGCGACGCGCCGTAGGCCCGCGCCTCCGCCTCGGGATCGGGGCTGCGCATCAGCCCGCCCATCACCGCGATGCCGGCGGCCCCGGCCTCGCGGCAGAGTCCGACGCGGTCGGGGGTCATGCCTCCGAGCGCGATCACCGGGATGCCGAACGCCCCCGCCGCCGCCAGCGCCTGCGGCCCGAGGGCCGGACCGTAGCCCGGTTTACTCGCGGTCGCGAAGATCGGACTCAGGGTGACATAATCGGCGCCTGCCCGCGCCGCAGCCTCGACCTCGGCGAGGCTGTGGGCCGACACTCCGAGGCAGCCGTGCGGAAGACGCTCGCGTGCCGACGCCACATCGACTGGGGTTGCCCCGCCGGGCAGGTGAACGCCCTCGGCTCCGAGATCCCGCGCCAGGGCGGGATCACCCCCGATCGAAACGAACCCGCCCCGGGCTCCGACGAGGTCGACGACGTCGCGGGCCAGTGCGCGACGCTCGTCCGGGGCCAAGTCCCGCTCCCGGAACCAGACCCAGCGCACACCACCCCGCATCAGGCCTTCGAGCGTGCCCAGGAGTTGGCGGGCGGCGAGGTCCGGTGGCGCCACGGAAGAACGCTCCGTTACCGCCAGCAGCGATGCCGGCAGCGATCTCATGCCGGCCGACGCCCGCAACGGGTGGACGGCTCGCCCAAACCGAACCGGCTCATGAGCCGACGAGGCCGAGCTGCGGGCTGGACGGTTCGGCCCGGCCGCGCCTCGGAATGCGGCCGGCCAGATGCGCGTCGCGGCCGGCCTGGACGGCGCTGCGCATGGCGCGGGCCATGCGGACGGGATCGTCCGCCTTGGCCACGGCGGTGTTGAGGAGGCAACCCGCAGCCCCGAGTTCCATGGCGATCACGGCGTCGGAGGCCGTGCCGATGCCCGCATCGACGATCACCGGCACGGGGGAGCGGCGGCAGATGAGTTCCAGGTTGGCGGGATTGGCCACCCCCATGCCCGAACCGATCAGTGAGCCCATCGGCATCACGGCAGCGCAGCCGAGATCGGCGAGACGCTGGCACACCACCGGATCGTCGTTGCAATAGGGCAGCACCGTGAACCCGTCATCGACCAGGTGGCGGCAGGCCTCCAACAATTCGGCGACGTCGGGATACAGCGTTTCGCGGTCACCGATGACCTCGACCTTGATCCAGGTGGTGTCGAGCGCCTCGCGGGCGAGTTCAGCGGTCATGATCGCGTCTCGCGCCGTCTCGCAGCCGGCCGTATTGGGCAGGAACCGGTGCCCCTTCAGCCGGCGCAGGGTGTCCGATCCGTGTCCCTGCAGCGAGACGCGGCGGATCGAGGCCGTGACCACTTCGGCGCCGGAGGCCGCCACCGCCTCGAAGAGGATGCTCTGGGTCGGGTAGCCGGCCGTGCCGATAAACAGGCGCGAGCCCAGGCTCACGCCGCCGATCACCAGCGCATCGGTGTCGTTCGCGGGTTCAGTCATTCCTCAGCCTCCCTGCATGGCACGGACGATCTCGACGCGGTCGCCCTCGGCGAGCCGGGTCGCGGCCCAATCGCGCCGCCGGACCACCGCGCCGTTGAGCGCGATGGCGATGCCCTGCGGGCTGTCGAGGCCGGTTTCCTCGGCCTCCTCCCGGAACAGGGCGTCGAGATCGGCGGCGGCGCTGTCGCGGGCCTGTCCGTTGACGGTGAGCCTCACGCGAAGGCCCTCGCGGGTTCAGGCTTCGCGAAGCGGGCGAGCCCGAAGTCGCGTGCGTAAGCCGGAAGCGTCCCGTCGGCGACCAGGGCCGCCACCGCGTCGGCGGTGGCCGGAGCCAACAGGTAGCCGTTGCGATGATGGCCGGTGGCGACGACGAGGCCGGGCGCCAGCGCGTCGATGATCGGGGCGTCGTCGTCGGAAGTCGGGCGGAATCCGCTCCACACCGCCTCGACCGCCATCTCCTCGATACCCGGCAGCACGCGGCGGGCGCCCTCCAACAGGGCAAAGAGGCCACCGGCGGTGACACCGGCGACAAAGCCGCAATCCTCCACCGTCGCTCCGACGATGAGGTGACCGTCGCTCTTCGGCGCCATGTGGACCTGCTCGGTCCAGACCATATGGGCGAGGGTTCCGGTGCGGGCTGTGGTCCGCAGGGCCAGGGATTGGCCGCGCAGGGGTCGGACCGGCAGGGCGAGCGAATCAGGCAGCAGACCGGTCTCGCCGCTCCAGGCACCGGTCGCGAGCACGATGGTGTCCGCGAGGGTGAGTCCGTGGGCATGGCGCACGCCCGTGACCCGGCTGGCGCTCCAGTCGAGCGCCGCGACCGGGCAGCCCTCCACGAGGGTGACGCCGGCCCCAAGGCAGGCCTGCACCAGGGCCGCCATCACCCGAGCCGGATCGACCTGATGATCGTGCGGACAGAACAGACCGGCGGTGACGGCCGGCCGCAAGCGCGGCTCGCGGGCGCGGACGTCCGGGCCGGTGAGCCAGCGCGCATCGAGGCCCGAGCGTTTCTGGAGATCGTGGCGGAAGCGCAGGCGCTCGACCTCGTCGCGGCCGAGGGCGAGCACCAGGGTGCCCTCCTGCCGGTAATCGATATCGAGACCGGACGCGGCCTGAAGATCGTCGCGAAATCCCGGCCAGCGCGACAGGCTTTCGAGGGCGAGCGGCAGCAGCGGATCGGAGCCGGGCTCGTGCTCTGCGGCAGGGGCGAGCATGCCGGTGGCGGCCAGGCTCGCTCCGGCGCCGATGGTGTCACGCTCCAGGACGGTGACGGACCGACCGCCCTGCGCCAGGCGCCAGGCGGCCGAGAGGCCGATCAGGCCCCCGCCGACCACGACGACGTCGCTGCGCGCCGGAGGGACGGCGACGGGCGGCGCAGCACCATGCGTCCGTCGCAGGTTAAGGAAAGCCTTCGAGGTCACGTCCAACGCAATCTCCGCCACGGGCGTCGAGATTGGTGGGGCTGCAGCTTCAGGCTGTGAAGCGTGCCGGGCTTGATGAGAAACCCGCGGTCCAATCCCTACGCCGGTATGAACCGGGTCAGGTTCGAAGGATTTCCGCGCCGCCATCCGCGAACGGACGGCCATCGGTTTCTCAGCCCCTTGCCGGGGATCTCCCTGGAACGCTCCTGATGTGGGCCGTCCGCCCGCCGGGGTCAATCCCCGTCATGGCCGATGCCAACACTCGGGAAGGGCCACGACTGGCCACAGCCACGACTCGCCAACAGCAAGGCTTGGCCAACAGCAGGGCTTGGCCGAGAGGACGGCTCGCGGGGTGGCCTCAGGCCACCGGAGGGCGCGTCGGACGATAGACGCCCATCGGCTCGGCGAACCCGTCGAGGGCATGTTCGCCGAGGGGTTCCGGCATGTCCCAGAGGAAATCGACGAACGGCTTCGTCATCAGGATCGGCTCACCGAGCGTCCGATTCAGGCGGGCGACGCGGCTCGCAAGGTTCACGTCGCGACCGATGACGGTGAAGTCGAGGCGGGCGCCCGAGCCGACATTGCCGTAGGCGGCCTCACCGTGATGGAGGGCGATGCCGGCCGCGACCGGGTTGGCGAAGTGACCGAGTGAATTGGCTTCGGCGAGCGCCGCCATGGCGCTCTGCGAGGCGGTGAGTGCGCCCTTGGCCGCGCCCCCAAGATCGTCTCCCGGCTCGCGAAAAATCGCCAGCAGGCCGTCGCCAAGATATTTCAGGACCTCTCCGCCCTCGCGCTCGATGGCGGGCACAAGACAGTCGAAGAAGATGTTCAGCAGGTCGACCGCTTCCTCCGGCGTCATGTCGGCCGAAATCCGGGTGTAGTCGCGCATATCGGCGAACAGGATCGCCGAGCGGATGCGCTGGACATGGCCGCGACGGATCGAGCCGCCGAGGATGGCTTTGTGCGGCTCGTCGCCGACATAGATCCGCAGCACGTGGTCGAGCTGCTTGTTGACGCTGCGCATCTCCATCACGGCGGCGAGCGTCGGCATGACGAAGCGCATGATCGCCACGTCCTCGTCGCGGAACCCGTCCGGGGACCGGGTGGCGAAGGAGATGCCGTTGCGGGTGCCGTTGGTGAAGAACAGCGGCGCCACGATGTAGTGCCGGTAGCCCTCGGCCTTCAGGTCCGGGATCACCGCGTAGGCGTCGTCCGGCGTCTCGGCGAGGTCGAGGATCAGCCATTCGCCGGTCTCGTGCACCCGGTGGAACGGGCTCTCGCGATAGGCCTTGTCGGACGCTTCCCCGTGCGGGAACAGCCGGACGGTGGAACCGGTCTCGCGGGTCCAGAAGCGGCCGACGCCGGAATATTCGGAATGCAGCGCGTCGATGGCGGTGGTGGCGCGGTCCACCGGCACGTCGAGGCGGATCAGGCGCTCGGCAAGACCCGACAGCAGGTCCTCCGCCTTCGGCATCCGAGCCCCCTCGCTCAGCAGCCAGTCTCGCAGGGCCACGCATTGCTGGAGGGCGCCGAAGGGAACGTCGGCCGCCTCCGAGCCGTCGGCTTCGGCGGTGGGAGAAGGCTGGGGCGGGCCTCGATCGAGCATATGGCCAAGGTGGGTTGAGTGGCGGCATCCGGCAACGGCCGCCGACGCCTTTTGTGAGTATCGCGCGGACCCGGCACCTTCAACCGTACAGCTGACGGGCGGGACCAGCGCAGATGTGATGGGCAAGGCCGAAGGTCCGCCCATGAAAAAGGCCGGCGCCCCGAAGCGCCGGCCCTCCCATGATTGATCGTCAGCACACGGTCTAGCGGGTGGTTTGAGGCGCTAGTTGTCGAGGAAGCTGCGGAGCTTGCGCGAACGGCTCGGGTGCTTGAGCTTACGCAGAGCCTTCGCCTCGATCTGACGAATGCGCTCGCGGGTCACCGAGAACTGCTGGCCGACCTCTTCGAGGGTGTGATCGGTGTTCATGCCGATGCCGAAGCGCATGCGCAGCACGCGTTCTTCGCGCGGGGTCAGCGAGGCGAGGACACGTGTCGTCGTCTCACGAAGATTGCTCTGAATCGCCGCGTCGATGGGCAGGACGACGTTCTTGTCCTCGATGAAGTCGCCGAGGTGGCTGTCCTCCTCGTCGCCGATGGGCGTTTCCAGGGAGATCGGCTCCTTGGCGATCTTGAGGACCTTGCGGACCTTTTCCAGCGGCATGGCCAGCTTCTCGGCCAATTCCTCCGGCGTCGGCTCGCGGCCGATCTCGTGCAGCATCTGGCGCGAGGTGCGGACGATCTTGTTGATCGTCTCGATCATGTGCACCGGTATGCGGATGGTGCGGGCCTGATCGGCGATCGAGCGGGTGATCGCCTGACGAATCCACCAGGTGGCGTAGGTGGAGAACTTGTAGCCGCGGCGATACTCGAACTTATCGACCGCCTTCATCAGGCCGATATTGCCCTCCTGGATCAGGTCCAGGAACTGCAGGCCGCGGTTGGTGTACTTCTTGGCGATCGAGATCACGAGGCGCAGGTTCGCCTCGATCATCTCCTTCTTGGCCTGCCGGGCTTCGCGCTCGCCCTTCTGGACCATGTTGACGATCTTGCGGTACTCGCCGATCTCCAGGCCCGTCTCGGAGGCGAGGGTCAGAATCTGCTCGCGCAGGCGGGCGACCTCGCCCGAGCCCTTCTCGACGAGATTCTTCCAGCCGCGGCCGCCGAGGCTGCCGACGCGCTCCATCCAGTTCGGATCGAGCTCCCAGCCCTGGTAGTGGCGCAGGAACTCGTCGCGGGCGACGCCGTGGCTCTCGGCGTAGCGCATCAGCCGGCCCTCATGCGAGATGAGGCGCTTGTTGATGTCGTAGAGCTGCTCGACGAGGGCCTCGATGCGGTTGGCATTGAGGGAGAGCGACTTCACGTCGGTGACGACGGCGTCCTTCAGCTCGTCCTGCTTGCGCTCCTGCGAATCGGTGCGGGTGCCGCCCGAGGCCTTGAGCTCGGCATGCTCGTTCTGCAGCTTGCGCAGCTTGCGGTAGTTGTTGGCGATGTTGTCGAACGTCTCGAGGACGCGCGGCTTGATCTCGGTCTCCATGGCGGCGAGGGAGACGTTGTTCTCCATGTCGTCGTCATCGTCGCCCTCGGGCGGCGTCGGAGTATCGGATTCGCCCTCTTCGGTCTCCTCGGCGCCGTCGGCGATCGCCATCGCGTTCTTCGCGTCGGGTCCCGCATAGGTGGCTTCGAGATCGATGATCTCGCGCAGGAGCACCCGGCCGTCGACGAGTTCGTCGCGCCAGATGATGATGGCCTGGAAGGTCAGCGGGCTCTCGCAGAGCCCGGCAATCATCGCCTCGCGACCGGCCTCGATGCGCTTGGCGATGGCGATCTCGCCCTCGCGGGACAGGAGTTCGACCGAACCCATCTCGCGCAGGTACATCCGCACGGGATCATCCGTGCGGTCGGTCGGCTCCTTGGTGGTCTCGGCGCGCAGGGCGACGGGCTTCGTCGGCGCGATCTCGGCGACCTCGGTTCCCTCGGCGCCGTCCTCGTCCTCGGATTCGCCGCTGGCCTTGGTCTCCGTCGTCTCCTCGGTCTCTTCCGCCTCGACGACGTTGATGCCCATCTCGGACAGCTGGGACAGCACGTCCTCGATCTGGTCGGGATCGGACTGGCCGTCGGGCAGAACCTCGTTGATCTCCTCGTAGGTGATGTAGCCGCGCTTCTTGGCGAGCTTCACCATCCGCTTGACGGAGGCATCCGTCAGATCGAGAAGCGGCCCGTCGGTCTGTTGCTCCGGAGCAGCATCCGTTTCGTCCCGTTCCGTTGCCTTCGTCGCCATGGTCCGCCTATGGTTGTCGTGTCAGTGTCGCGCGGGAGCGTGTCGCCCACTCCGCGTCATCGACGCTGCAATGCATGTGATGTGCGGACCGTCGAAGTGACAGCCGCGTCGATGTCAGATCCCGGTATGCAAGCGAGACGCTTGACCGATTGTTAACCATAGCCGCCAAGAGCGGCCGAATTCGTTCGCGACGGATGATCAGGATGCGGACGCCTCATCCGCGTCCGGCACCACTTCATCCGCCTCCGCACCCGCGATGACTGCCATACGGGCCTTCACGTCGCACAGCCAAGCGAAGTTCGCCTCCGTCTCGTCCTCGACCAGCGCCCGTTCCGCGAGGCGGAGTTCGCTATTTAGCGCGCCAGCCTTGCGGTGCAAGATCACGGCCTGACGCAATGCGTCTTCGAGACGCACAGGATCGGCATGCGCGTCAAGGGTCCATCGGTCTCCGGGGCGAACATGGCTGGCCAGGCGGGCGGCGGCTTCGATCAGTCCGGCCCGCTTCAAGCGGCTCTCCAGCACCTCGACGCCGGGCTGATCCGCATCCGCATGGCTGTCGAGCAAGAGAGATCGTAGCGCCTGCGCGTCCGGGTCGCCGAGTTCGAGTTCTGCCAGATCCTCCGCCTCGATCCCGAGCAGTTCCGGGTGGACCAGAAGGCTGGACACGATCATCGCCTCGCGATCCCGGTACGCGACCGGCCCCGAAGCGCTGGTCTCCCCGGCAAAGAGCGGGTTGAACTTGGTGGTGATTCGCGGCGAGGGCGGCGGGTCCCCGGGTCGCGGCGTCCGCTGGAAGGCGGGGCGCGCGGACGCGGTGCGCGGTTCCCAGGGCCCGCGCCGTCCCTGGCTCGCCTGGGGCGACAAGGCCCGAAGCCGGCCCTCGATCTCGTCGCGATAGAACCCGCGCACGGTCTCGTCGCGAATCGAGGCAACCATCTCGCGCACCGATTTGGCCAAGCCGGCTCGGCGCTCCGGGGTGTCGAGGGGCGCCCCGTCCGTGGCGCGCGACCACAGCATCTCGACCAGGGGGCGCGCCCCCTCCAGGACCCGATCGATCGCCCCCTTGCCCTCGGAGCGCAGGAGATCGTCCGGGTCCTGGCCCTCGGGCAGCATGGCGAAGCGCAGGGACTTGCCCGGCGTGAGTCCCGGTAGGGCCACGTCGAGGGCCTTGAAAGCGGCGCGCTGACCGGCTCCGTCACCGTCGAAGCACAGGATCGGCTCATCGGCATTCCGCCACAGCAGACCGATCTGCTCCTCGGTCAGAGCCGTGCCGAGGCCCGCCACGGCATTGGGATGACCCGCCATGGTCATCGCGATGACGTCGACGTAGCCCTCGACGGCGATGATCACGCCCCGGTCATGCGCCGGCTTGCGGGCATTGTGCAGGTTGTAGAGCAGCTGCCCCTTGTGGAAGAGCGGCGTCTCCGGCGAATTCATGTACTTCGCCTTGGCATCCTTCTGCAGCGCCCGGCCGCCGAAGGCGATGACGCGTCCACGTGAATCGGTGATCGGGAACATCACCCGGTCGCGGAACTTGTCGAACGGAACCTTGATGTCGTCGCCCGAACTCAGCAAACCGACCTCGGCCATCAGATCCTTGTCCACGCCCTTCGCGGCGAGGAAGTCGCGCAGGGCATAACGGTCGCCGGGCGCGTAGCCGAGGCGGAAGCGCGACCGGATTTCCGGCCCGAGCTGGCGCCGATCGAGATAGGCGCGCGCCTCGATGCCGGCGCGGCCCGCCAGCTGCTCCTCGAAGAAGGCGGCCGCCATCTCCATGACGTCGAGCGCTCCGGCGCGCTTGGTCTCCTGCTCTCGGGCATCGGCGCTGGGCGCCGGCAGGGACACGCCCGCCTCCGCCGCCAGACGCTCGACCGCCTCGGGAAAGCTCAGGCCCTCCGTCTCCATCAGGAAGGTGAAGACGTCGCCGTGCTTGCCCGAAGAGAAGCAGTGGTAGAACTGCTTCTGGTCGTTGACGTAGAAGGATGGCGACTTCTCGGCATTGAACGGCGACAGGCCGCGCCACTCGCGACCGGCCTTCTTCAGCCGGACGCGCCGCCCCACGATGTCGGATGCGGGCAGGCGCGCACGGATCTCTTCGAGGATGTGGGGCGGGTAACGCACGGCAGGAACCGAACCTCTGCGACTGTGCATCTTAGCAGCCCCGGCTTAAGGAGTCCCCAACGCCCGGAAACGGCGTTGGGCGACCGGCCTTAAGCCTTGGCGTTCAGCGCATCCTTCACGAGTCCGCTGGCCTTGCCGAAATCCATGCGGCCCGCATAGGCGCCCTTCAGGGCGGCAATGACCTTGCCCATGTCTTTCGGACCGGCAGCGCCGGTCTCGGACACCGCCTTGTCGATGGCCGCGCGGGTCTCGGCCTCGTCCATCTGCTGCGGCAGGAAGCCCTGGATGATCGCGACCTCGTTGCGCTCGTTCTCGGCGAGTTCCGGCCGGCCGCCCTGATCGTAGACCGCGGCCGATTCGTTGCGCTGCTTGATCATTTTCTGCAGGAGCGCGAGGATCTCCTCCTCGGAAGCCGGCTCCTTGCCGAGGCCGCGCGCCTCGATGTCCTTATCCTTGAGGGCGGCCTGCATCATCCGGACGGTGGCGAGCTTCGCCTTGTCGCCGGCCTTCATGGCTTCCTTCATCTCGGTGGTGAGACGGGCGCGCAGCATCGTGTGACTCCTGAAAAATGAACCCAGGGTAGCGAATCGACGGCGTGGTCTGCGAATTGCTGCGCGAACCGGGGTTCTTGAGACGCGCCGACGCGAGGGCCACATTGACCCTAACGCGGCACGCTCGCTATGAGCGCCGCACGACAAGCCGCCCGCATGTGCCGCTCTACGGCGCCGGGATCGGCCGGACATAAGCGAGATCACGCCGATGCTGCAAGATGAAGGCGTCCATACGCCTGCCGTGCCCGCGCCCCCCGCTCCCTGGGCCGAACCCCTCGCCACCGCCCTCCTGGTCCTGGCCGACGGCACCGTGCTGGAGGGATTTGGCATCGGCCAGACCGGAATCGCCGATGGTGAAGTCTGCTTCAACACCGCGATGACGGGCTATCAGGAGATTCTGACCGACCCGTCCTACGCGGGCCAGATCGTCACCTTCACCTTCCCGCATATCGGCAACACCGGCACCAACGACGAGGATCTCGAGAGCCTCGACGCGGCACCGGCCTCCGGGGTGCGGGGCACCGTGATCGCGTCGGCCGTGACCAACCCGTCGAACTGGCGCTCGTCGAGCCATCTCGACGCTTGGCTGAAGGCCCGCGGCATCGTCGGCATCACCGGTGTCGACACGCGGGCGCTCACCGCACTGATCCGCGACCACGGCATGCCGAACGCGATCATCGCCAACGATCCGGACGGTCGCTTCGACCGCGAGGCCCTGAAGGCGCGGGCAGCCGCCCTCGCCCCGATGGAAGGCCTCGACCTCGTGCCGCCGGTGACCAGCCGGGAGCGTTCGGAATGGTCCCAGACCATCTGGGACGTGAAGGCCGGTTACGGTGATCGCAAGCCGGGCACAGGCCTCAAGGTCGTCGCCATCGATTACGGCGTGAAGCGCAACATCCTCCGGCTTCTGGCCGAAGCCGGCTGCGACGTGACCGTGGTGCCCGCCACCACCACCGCCGCCGAGATCATGGCGATGAAGCCCGACGGCGTGTTCCTGTCGAATGGCCCCGGTGATCCGGCCGCCACCGGCGAATACGCGGTTCCGGTGATCCGGGCACTGCTTGAGGAAAAGGTGCCGACCTTCGGCATCTGCCTCGGGCACCAACTCATGGGCCTGGCGTTGGGCGGGCGCACCGTGAAGATGGCGCAGGGCCACCACGGCGCGAACCATCCGGTAAAGGACAAGACCACCGGAAAGGTCGAGATCGTGTCGATGAACCACGGCTTCGCGGTGGATCCGGCGAGCCTGCCCGAGACGGCGCTGGAGACCCACGTCTCGCTCTTCGACGGCTCGAATTGCGGTCTTACGCTCACCGACCGACCGGCCTTCTCGGTGCAGCACCACCCGGAGGCCTCGCCGGGCCCGCGCGACAGCCACTACATGTTCGAGCGCTTCGTCGCCCTGATGAAGGCCGGAAAGCCCGAAACGCTGGTCACCATCGCGGACTGACGGCGGCCGGGCGGACTCCGCCCGGCCCTTGCGACGTCTGCATGATTGAATTGCATCTTAAGCCAAAACCACCCGAGGCGGGAATCACAGAATGGTTCCCGCCTCGTCATAAAAAACCCGGCATTTTGGGGCATTTCCGCGCCGTTAACGACGCGCTAACGACGTCCGTCGAGGATCGTGGCGTGATCGCATCCGGTTCTGGACGGGGATTTCCACATGACGTTCGACGACGCGCGCGACGACTTCTCGCGCCTGCATCGCCTCTTCACGTTCCATCTCGGCGTGGCCGTCGGCCTCGCGTGGATGACCGCCCTCTACTCCGCCTGCTACGCCCCCTGGGTCCGCAACATCCGGGCGCTGATCGATCCGTCGACCGGCCTCGACCGGGTCGAGAGCACCTGGTCGTTCCTGTTCGCCCTGCCGGTGGTGATGACGCTCGCCTGGATCGGCTTGTATTTCGGCCGCGAGATGCTGCGCCGCAGCCAGACCCTCTCGAATGCCGCTCTTGAATTCGCCGCCGCCGCAATCGTGGCCTTCGGGGTGTTTTATCTCTCCATCGACCGCGCGGTGTCGGTTCTCTACCTCGGCTTCTGAGCCGCAACGGCGCTTCACCTTCAACGTGCGCCCTTCCAATGGCGACGGGCTGCGTGTAAGTGCCAGGATCAACGACAATCCACGCCGCTAGCGCCCCCAGGCCCGTGCCGCCGATCCGGCACCGTGCATGGCTGGGCGCGCGTGCCTGCAGCCAAGGCGCCCGATGCCGAAACGCACCGATATTTCCTCGATCCTGATCATCGGTGCGGGGCCGATCGTCATCGGTCAGGCTTGCGAGTTCGATTATTCCGGGACCCAGGCCTGCAAGGCCCTCCGCGAGGAGGGCTACCGGATCGTGCTGGTGAATTCGAACCCGGCCACGATCATGACCGACCCGGACATGGCGGATGCGACCTATGTCGAGCCGATCACGCCCGAGATCGTCGCCAAGATCATCGAGAAGGAGCGCTACGCCATCCCGGGCGGCTTTGCGCTGCTGCCCACCATGGGCGGCCAGACGGCGCTGAACTGCGCCCTCTCCCTCAAGAAGATGGGCGTGCTCGAAAAATTCGACGTCCAGATGATCGGCGCCACCACCGAGGCGATCGACAAGGCCGAGGACCGTCACCTCTTCCGCGACGCCATGACCAAGATCGGCCTGGAGACGCCGAAATCCGCCCTCGCCAACGCCTCCGCGGCGAAGAAGGCCGACCGCGCGAAGTACCTCGCCGAGATCGCCCGCATCGAGGCCGCGAACGAGGGCGAAGCCCGCACTGCCGCCCTTGCCGCCTTCGAGAAGACCTGGCACCGGGGCGAGTCGGAGCGGCGGAAGCGCTACGGTGAACACGCGATCGGGCAGGCGCTGATCGCGCTGGCCGAGGTCGGCCTGCCGGCCATCATCCGCCCCTCCTTCACCATGGGCGGCACCGGCGGCGGCATCGCCTACAACCGGGAAGAATTCCTGGACATCGTCGAGCGCGGCATCGACGCGTCGCCGACCAACGAGGTCCTGATCGAGGAGAGCGTTCTCGGCTGGAAAGAGTACGAGATGGAGGTCGTTCGCGACAGAAACGACAACTGCATCATCGTCTGTTCCATCGAGAACATCGACCCGATGGGCGTCCATACCGGCGATTCCATCACCGTCGCGCCGGCCCTGACGCTCACGGACAAGGAATATCAGGTGATGCGCGACGCATCCCTGGCCGTGCTGCGCGAGATCGGCGTGGAGACCGGCGGCTCGAACGTGCAGTTCGCCATCGACCCGGCCACCGGCCGGATGATCGTCATCGAGATGAACCCGCGCGTCTCGCGCTCCTCCGCCCTGGCCTCGAAGGCCACCGGCTTCCCGATCGCCAAGGTCGCGGCCAAGCTCGCCGTCGGCTACACCCTCGACGAGATCGCCAACGACATCACGGGCGGCGCGACGCCGGCCTCGTTCGAGCCGTCGATCGACTACGTCGTCACCAAGATCCCGCGTTTCGCCTTCGAGAAGTTCCCCGGCGCCGAGCCGACGCTGACCACTGCGATGAAGTCGGTGGGCGAGGCCATGGCGATCGGCCGCTGCTTTGCCGAATCGCTCCAGAAGGCTCTGCGCTCCCTTGAGACCGGCCTCACCGGCCTCGACGAGATCGAGATCGAGGGACTGGGCAAGGGCGACGACCACAACGCCATCAAGGCCGCCCTTGGCACCCCGACGCCGGATCGCCTCCTCAAGGTCGGTCAAGCGTTGCGCCTCGGCGTGAGCCACGAGGAGGTCCATGCCTCCTGCAAGATCGATCCGTGGTTCCTGGAGCAGCTCCAGGCGATCATCGACCTGGAGAACCGGGTCAAGGCGCACGGCATCCCGAACACCCCCGGGGCGCTGCGTCAGCTCAAGGCGGCCGGCTTCTCCGACGCTCGCCTCGCCGTGCTCGCCAAGACCGACGAGGACAGCGTGCGAGCGGCGCGCCGGGCGCTGGGCGTACGCCCGGTGTTCAAGCGCATCGACACCTGCGCGGCCGAGTTCCAGGCGCCCACCGCCTACATGTACTCGACCTATGTGGCGCCCTTCGCCGGCACGGTGGTGGACGAGGCGCGTCCCACCGATGCCAAGAAGGTCATCATCCTCGGTGGCGGTCCGAACCGGATCGGCCAGGGCATCGAGTTCGATTATTGCTGCTGTCACGCCTGCTTCGCGCTGTCGGAAGCCGGGTACGAGACCATCATGGTCAACTGCAACCCGGAGACGGTCTCGACCGATTACGACACCTCGGACCGCCTCTATTTCGAGCCGCTGACCCAGGAAGACGTCCTGGAGATCATCGAGACCGAACGCCAGGCCGGAACCCTGCACGGGGTCATCGTCCAGTTCGGCGGCCAGACCCCGCTGAAGCTGGCCCGCGCTCTGGAGGCCGCCGGTGTGCCGATCCTCGGCACCTCGCCTGACGCCATCGATCTGGCCGAGGACCGCGACCAGTTCAAGCGCCTCCTCGACAAGCTCGGGATGAAGCAGCCCAAGAACGGCATCGCCTACTCGGTGGAGCAGAGCCGGCTGATCGCCTCCGATCTCGGCCTGCCCTTCGTGGTGCGGCCGAGCTACGTTCTGGGCGGCCGCGCCATGGCGATCATTCGCGACGAGGCGCAGTTCGCCGACTACCTCCTCGATACCCTGCCGAGCCTGATCCCCTCCGACGTGAAGGCGCGCTACCCCAACGACAAGACGGGGCAGATCAACACGGTGCTGGGCAAGAACCCGCTCCTGTTCGATCGCTACCTGTCCGACGCCACCGAGATCGACGTCGACGCGATCTGCGACGGCAAGGATGTCTTCATCGCCGGCATCATGGAGCACATCGAGGAGGCGGGCATCCACTCGGGCGATTCCGCCTGCTCGCTGCCCTCGCGCTCGCTTTCGCCGGAGATCATCGCGGAACTGGAGCGCCAGACCCGCGCGATGGCGCTGGCTCTGCAGGTCGGCGGCCTGATGAACGTGCAATACGCGATCAAGGACGGCGTGATCTACGTGCTGGAGGTCAATCCGCGCGCTTCCCGCACCGTGCCGTTCGTCGCCAAGGTGATCGGCGATCCGATCGCCAAGATCGCCGCCCGGGTCATGGCCGGCGAATCGCTCGCGAGCTTCGATCTGAAGCCGAAGGTGCTCGACCACATCGCCGTCAAGGAAGCGGTGTTCCCCTTCGCGCGCTTCCCCGGTGTCGACGTGCTGCTCGGACCGGAGATGCGCTCGACCGGCGAGGTCATCGGGCTCGATTCGAGCTTCGGCGTCGCCTTCGCCAAGAGCCAGCTCGGCTCGGGCACCCTGGTGCCGAAGGGCGGCGCGGTGTTCGTGTCGGTGCGCGATGCCGACAAGGAGCGCATCCTGCCGGCCATCCGGCTCCTGTCGGAACTCGGCTTCACCATCGTCGCCACCAGCGGCACCCAGCGCTACCTCGCCGACCAGGGCGTTCCGACAGAGCGGGTGAACAAGGTCCTGGAAGGCCGGCCGCACGTGGTCGACTCGATCAAGAACGGCGACATCCAGCTGGTGTTCAACACCACGGAGGGCGCCGGCGCCCTCTCGGACTCGCGCTCGCTCCGGCGCGCTGCCCTCTTGCATAAAGTGCCGTACTACACCACTCTTGCGGGGGCGATGGCGGCGGCCGAAGGGATCAAGGCCTATCTCGGAGGCGATCTCAAGGTCCGCGCCTTGCAGGAATACTTCGCGGCCTGAATTGACGCGCGGCTTCCGTCTTGATCGGGAGCCGTGTCGTTTGCAGTTCAGGACTTTCTTACTCTGGCCCGGAGGGAGCACAGTGCTCCTGGCCGGGCCTATTCATTGTGGCGCGAGACGATGACGATAGACAAGGTTCCGATGACGGTGCGCGGTTACGCAGCGCTGGAGGAGGAGTTGAAGCACCGCCAGCAAGTGGAGCGCCAGCGCATCATCCAGGCGATTGCTGAGGCGCGCGCGCTCGGCGACCTTTCGGAGAATGCCGAATACCATGCCGCCAAGGAGGCCCAGTCCCACAACGAGGGCCGTGTCCTCGAACTGGAGAGCATGATCTCGCGGGCCGAGGTGATCGACGTCACCAAGCTGTCGGGCACCAAGATCAAGTTCGGCGCGACCGTGAAGCTCCTCGACGAGGACACCGAGGAGGAGAAGACCTACCAGCTCGTCGGCGAGCCGGAGGCGGACGTGCGCTCGGGCCTCGTCTCGATCACCTCCCCGATCGCCCGCGCGCTGATCGGCAAGGGCGTCGGCGACACCGTCGAGGTGACGACCCCGGGCGGTGGCAAGTCATACGAAGTCGTCGCTGTCCAGTACGGCGTCTGAGTCGGGCATGCGGCGCGGCCCCTTTCGCGCGGTGGCCGCATCCCTCGTCCTCCTGCTGGGGGCCGCCCTTCTTCCGGGTCTCGCCCGGGCGGCGGGCCTCCCCAGCCTCGGCGGCGAGCGCCTGTCCGGCGTACGGGTCGACGTGCAACCGCTGCTCGCGAAGGGCGGCGGAGTTCCGGCGGAGGATCTCCGCGATGACCTGCTCGCCGCTCTCCGGACGGAGTTCGCCCGCCAGCTCGGCGGCCGCGGGCCGGTTCTGGTAGTGCGGATCACGGGCCTGTCGCTCAACCCCTACGCGGGCGGCGATGGCGGGCGTGGGCGGCTCGGTGGCGGAACCCAGAGCGACTACCTCGAAGGCGAGGCCCTGCTTGTCGGGCGGCGGGGCGAGATTCTGGCCCGCCATCCCCAGCTCTCCGCCGTCCCGGCCAGTTCGGGGGGAGCCTGGTACGATCCCGCCTCCGAGCGGCGGCGGGTGACGGCTCTCGCCGCGCATTACGCCGGCTGGCTGCGGCGCGCCCTCCCCGAGGATTAGGTGGACGAGGCGCCCCCGGCGACGCCCAAGGATTGACCTGGATCACCTGATGTCGGCAGCGTCCGCGATGCCCTCCCCCAACGCGGCCCCTGCGCCGCTCCCCGACCTGTCGCAGGCCCGGACCTGGATCGTCACCGACGGCAAGGCGGGTGACGAGAACCAGTGCGTGGGACTGGCCGAAACCCTCGATCTCCCCTTCGAGGTCCGGCGGGTTTCACCCCGTCCCCCCTTCGGCTGGATGGCGCCCTGGGGACCCGTCGATCCGCGCGACCAGCCCGGCGACAGGCGCGGGAGCCTCGCCGGACCCCTGCCCGATCTGCTGATCGCCTCCGGTCGCCGATCCGTGCCATACCTGCGCGCCGTCCGCGAGGCGTCGCAGGGCCGGACCTTCACGGCGTTCCTGAAGGATCCGCGTACGGGCCACGACACCGCGAACTTCGTCTGGGTGCCGGATTACGACGATCTGCGCGGCCCCAACGTGTTCACCACCCTGACGCCGCCGCATCAGGTCACCCCGGAGCGCCTGGACGAGGCGCGTAGAAATCCGGACCCACGCCTCGCCGCCCTGCCCTGGCCCCGCATCGCGGTGCTGATCGGGGGCGACAGCCGCCATCTGAGCTACCGTCCGGCCGACATGCGCCGGCTCCTGCGCGATCTCACCAAGCTGACCGATGGCGGGTGCAGCCTGATGGTGACGGTGTCGCGGCGCACCCCGCAGAACCTGCGCGACGCGTTGCGAACCCTGGTCGCCACCAAGGGTGGTTTCTACTGGGATGGCGCCAGCTCGAACCCCTACGTTCCGATGCTGGCGATCGCCGACGCGATCGTGGTCACCTCGGATTCCGCCAACATGGTCGGCGAGTCCGTCAGCACCGGCGCGCCGGTCCTCCTGTTCGACCTGCCGAAGACCTATATCCGTCACAGGCGGCTCTTCGCGGGCCTGGCGATGGCAGGGGCCCTGAAGCCCTTCGTCGGTCGCCTGGAGGCATTGCACTACACACCCCTGGATGCGACCCCCGTCATCGCGCAGGCGATGGCCAAGGCCTATGCCGACCACCGCGCGCGATGGGCCTGAAGGAGACGAGAGCGATGGCGCACACCCATTCCAAACTCATCATCATCGGCTCCGGGCCCGCCGGCTACAGCGCCGCGATCTATGCCGCCCGCGCCATGGTCGAGCCGCTGATGATCTCCGGCTTCCAGCCCGGCGGCCAGCTCATGATCACCACCGACGTCGAGAACTATCCGGGCTTCGCCGAGGCCATCCAGGGTCCCTGGCTGATGGAGCAGATGCGGCTCCAGGCCGAGCATGTCGGCACCCGGATCGTGTCCGAGTACATCACCAAGGTCGACCTCGAGGTCCGTCCCTTCCAGTTGGAGGCGGATTCGGGCGAAACCTATTCGGCCGATGCGCTGATTATCGCCACCGGCGCTCAGGCGAAGTGGCTCGGTCTACCGTCGGAAGCCAAGTTCCAGGGCTTCGGCGTCTCCGCCTGCGCCACCTGCGACGGCTTCTTCTTTCGCGGCAAGGAGGTCGTGGTGGTCGGCGGCGGCAACACCGCCGTCGAGGAGGCGCTCTACCTCGCCAACCTCGCGTCCAAGGTCATCGTCGTGCACCGCCGGGGCGAGTTCCGGGCCGAGCGCATCCTGCAGGAGCGCCTGTTCAAGCACCCCAACGTCGAGATAGTGTGGCACCACGCCATCGAGGAGATCTGCGGCAGCGAGAAGCCGCCCTCGGTGACCCATGTCCGCCTCAAGGATACCCGCACCGGGGAGATCACCGAGCGCACGACCGACGGCGTGTTCATCGCCATCGGCCACCAGCCGGCGACGGGGGTCTTCGAGGGCCAACTCGCCATGCGCGACGGCGGCTACATCGATACCGCGCCGGGCACGACCCACACGGCGATCCCCGGTGTCTATGCCGCCGGCGACGTGACCGACGACGTCTATCGCCAGGCGATCACCGCCGCCGGCATGGGGTGCATGGCTGCGCTCGACGCCGAGAAGTACCTCGCGGCCCTCGATGTCGGCGAAACACCGCAGCAAGCGGCCGCAGAATAGGAAGATTTCGGCGGACGAAGGCTCCGGGCGTCTTGCGTGCGGCATCAAGACAATCGCAAGGTCGTCCCCCTAACCTAAGCGCTGACGGCATGCGCCGTCGGCGTCACCCGCATGACTGAGGTCGCCCCGTTCCGCGTGTCCGGCACGCATCGGGAGATGTCGGTCGCTCGGGCCTGTCATGGATATCCGGATCGCCAATCGGCGCGGATCGGGGAGGCATGATCAGCCGGCGTCGGGTTGCGTACGGGAGTGGACGCCTTGGACTGGGATAAGATCCGCATCTTCCTCAATGTGGCGGAAGCCGGCAGCTTCACGCGGGCGGGCGACGACATCGGCTTGAGCCAGTCGGCCGTGAGCCGCCAGATCAGCGCCCTGGAGCGCGAATTGAAGGCGCCGCTGTTCCATCGCCACGCCCGGGGCCTGATCCTCACCGAACAGGGCGATCTCCTGTTCCGGGCAGCGCGCGACATGAAGCTGCGCCTGGAAAACACCAAGGCGCGCCTCGTCGAGACCAGCGAGCGCCCGACCGGCGACCTCAAGGTCACCACCACGGTCGGCCTCGGCACCGCGTGGCTCGCCCAAAGGGTGGCGGAATTCCTCGACCTCTACCCGGATGTCCGGGTCGAACTCATCCTCACCAACGAGGAACTCGACCTCGCCATGCGCGAGGCCGACGTGGCGATCCGGATGCGGCGCCCGGCCCAGCCGGACCTGATCCAGCGACGCCTGTTCACGGTGCATTACCACGCCTTCGCGTCGCAGGATTACGTGAAGCGCTTCGGCGAGCCGAAGACGATCGCCGACCTCGACAATCACAGGCTCGTCTCGTTCGGCGGCAACGAGCCGTCCTACCTGCTGGCCACCCACTGGCTCGCCACGGTGGGCCGCGAGGGTCAGGAGCGCCGGACCATCCATTTCACGGTCAACAACATCACCGCCCTGCAGCACGCGATCGAAACCGGTGCCGGCATCGGCATCCTGCCGGACTACGCGGCGGAGGGGCAGGCAGGCCTGGTTCAGGTGATGCGCGAGACCGAGATGCCCCACATGGAGAGCTATCTCGTCTACGCCGAGGAGATGCGGACCGTCGCCCGCGTCCAGGCATTCCGCGACTTCCTCGTCGCGAAGGCCCAGCGCTGGACCTATTGAGGCCCGCAGGGATCGACGGACGCGGGCGGGGCAGAGGGCTGCCCCGCCGCCGCGCCGGTCAGACGAACAGCCGTTCCTTCTCCAACCCCTTGTAGAGGCCGGCGACCTGCTCGCCGTAGCCGTTGTAGATCAGGGTCGGCACGCGCTGGTCGGTGCCCAGCACCCGCTCGGTCGCCTGGCTCCAGCGCGGATGCGACACGGCCGGGTTCACGTTCGCCCAGAAACCGTACTCGGCCGATTGCAGCCCTTCCCAGAAGGTCTTCGGCCGCTCGGCCACGAACGAGATCTTGGTGATCGATTTCACCGACTTGAAGCCGTACTTCCAAGGCACCACGAGCCGGATCGGAGCGCCGAACTGGTTGGCGAGCGGCTTGCCGTAGACGCCGGTGGCGACGAAGGCGAGATCGTTGCCGGCCTCCTCCAGGGTCAGCCCTTCCGTATAGGGCCACGGATACAGGAACGACTTCTGGCCCGGCGCCATGGACCGGTCGAGGAAGGTCTGCATCTGGATGTACTTGGCCCCGGCGCTGGGCTTGGCCAGGGCCAACAGCTTCGAAAGCGGGAACCCGGTCCAGGGCACCGACATCGACCACGCCTCGACGCAGCGGTGGCGATACAGGCGCTCCTCCAAGGGCATTTTCCGGATCAGGTCGTCGATGCCCAGCGTCATCGGCTTCTCGACGAGTCCGTCGATGGCGACGGTCCAGGGCCGGGTCTTCAGCGCATTGGCCGCCGGCAGGACCGATTTCGAGGTGCCGTACTCATAGAAGTTGTTGTAGTCCGCGCTGTACTTCTCGGGCGTCAGGGCGCGGTCGAGGGTATAGGCCTCGTTGCGCTTGGCCGGATAGAGGTCGGCGGTGGGATCGGCCGCGGCCTCGGCCCGCGCGATGCCGACCAGCGATGCGGCGGCGAGGCCGGCGGCACCGCCGAGCAGGCTGCGGCGATCGAGAAAAACGCTCTCCGGCGTCGCCAGATGTTCGGGCATCTCCCATGCCCGCGTGCGCTTGATCAGCATGTCGATCCCTCCCGTGCGGCACATCCGGAGATGCGCCGGCGTGTTGCCCTGATCCGCGTGCCGTGACCCCTGCGTCACGACTGTCGAGACGAGACATCGTGCGGCGCCGACCGACCGGCAAGCTGTCCCGATGTCACTCCTTCGAAGTTACTTCTTCGATGGTGGACCGCGGGAGGTTACGCGGACGCGCAGGTTACGCCGTGGGCGGTTCGTCGCGGAGTGCCCGCCGCAGCACCTTGCCGACGTTGGTCTTGGGCAGGGCGTCGTGGAAGACCACCTGCCGCGGCACCTTATAGCCGGTGAGCTGCGTGCGCGCGTAGGTCCTCAGCGCCTCGGTGGTGATGGCCGGGTCGCGGCGCACCACGTGGGCGACCACCATCTCGCCGGTGTCGTCGCTGAGTGCGCCGACCACGGCGCATTCGCGCACCGCCGGATGGCTCGCGAGCACATCCTCGATCTCGTTCGGATAGACGTTGAAACCTGAGACCAGGATCATGTCCTTCATCCGGTCGACGATCCGGACTTGTCCGTCCTCCTGGAGCACCGCCACGTCGCCGGTTCGGAAGTAGCCGTCCGGCGTCGTCGCGCGCGCGGTCTCGTCCGGGCGCTTCCAGTAGCCGGCCATGACCTGGGGTCCGCGGACGCAGAGTTCGCCCGGGTGGCCCATGCCGACGTCGCGGCCATCCAGACCCCGGACCGCCACATCCGTCGAAGGTAGCGGATAGCCGATCGTCCCGCTCCATTCCGGAAGGTCGAGCGGGTTGACGCAGACCACCGGCGACGTCTCGGACAGGCCGTAGCCCTCGACGATCGCCTGGCCGGTGATCGCCTTCCACTTCTGGGCGACGGTGGCCTGAACCGCCATGCCGCCGGCGATGACGAAATCGAGCTTCGAAAAGTCGACCTCGGTAATTCTGGGGTGATTGATCAGGAGATTGAACAGGGTGTTCACGCCGGAGAAGTGGGTGAAGCGCGTACTCTTCAGCGTCTTGATGAAGCCGTCCGCGTCGCGCGGGTTGAGGATCAGCAGACAGCAGGCACCGATCTTCATGAAGAAGAAGAAGCAGCAGGTGAGCGCGAAGATGTGGTACAGCGGCAGCGCCGTGACCATCACCTTGCCCTCGCCGTACTCGGCCGAGACGCGGAACCAGGCTCGGCTCTGTTCGACGTTGGCCATGATGTTGCGGTGGGTCAGCATCGCCGCCTTGGCGATGCCGGTGGTGCCACCCGTGTACTGTAGGAAGGCCAGGTCGTTCGGCCCGATATCGGCGCGGATCTTGGGCTTGCCGGTCCCGGCATTGATCACCGCATCGAAGCGGAGCGCGAGACCAGCGGGGAAGCGGTAGGCCGGCACCGCCTTCTTGATGTGCCGCGACGCCAGGGTGATCAGCCGACCCTTGAGACCGAGGCCGTCGCCGGGGCCGGCAACGACCACCCGGTCGAGGCTGAGATCCGGCAGGGCCTGCACCACCGTGTGGGCGAAGTTTTCCAGGACGAAGAGGATACGGGCGCCCGAATCGTTCAGCTGCGCCGTCAATTCGCGGGGCGTGTAGAGCGGATTGACGTTGACGACGGTGCAGCCAGCGAGCAGCGCGCCGAAGATCGTCGCCGGATAGGCCATGACGTTGGGCATCATGATCGCGACGCGGTCGCCCTTGACGAGGCCCTGATCGGCGAGCCAGGCCGCCACGGCTTCGGCTGTGTCTCCGAGCGCCGCGTAGGAGATGCGGGTTCCGAAGCTCTCGAGCGCCGGACGCGACGCGGTTTGCGTCATGCACTCTTCGAACAGGTCGACCAGCGTTCCGAGACGGGGGATATCGAGTTCCGCCGGAATACCCGGCGCGTACGCCGACAGCCACGGCCGCCCGGCGCTTCGGGACTCGAACATGTGTTTCCTCCCTGCGATGCGACTCGGCAGCTTCCTGCGTCCTTAGTTCACATCTAAACTATCCTCGGCCATCCCGGCTTCGGGATCAAGCGGCGGCTTGTGCAGGCTGGGAACGATCCCGCCGGGTCGTCAGTCGCACGCAGCTAAGGTGCGGTAGGAAGGCGATGCAGGCCAGGGCGGCGGCTAACACGGCATCCTCCCCTGTCATGGCTCGGCGCGGCCAGTTCCCGAAGCCCGCCGCATGGGCCAGGCCGAGCACCGCGAGGGCGAACCACAGCGCGAGATAGCGCAGAACGATCGCGAGGCCGGCGCGCAGCCAGGTCCGGGGGCGTGCCGGCGCGTTTCCGATCAGCAACGCACCGATAGCCAGGGCCGTGGCGAAGACCATCGCGGCGAGTGCCGAGCCGAGGGCATAGGCGGCGGGCATCGCCTGCTGCGTGAGGAAGGCGGTGCCGCCGCTGGCAAACGCGAGGCGCAGGGTGACGCCGCCGAAGGTCGGATGGAGGCAGACCGCCAGGAAAACCGTGAACGCGAGGGTTCCGCCGATCAGCCGACGCGGCCAGCCGGCCTGGCCGGGTCGCAGGATGCGCAGGCCGAGGCGCGCCAGCCCATACACGATCGCCACGGTGAAGAGCGGGTAGCGATCGAGGAAGAAGCCGTAGAACCGCGCCTCCAGCTCGGGCGGCAGAACCGTCCGCTGGTCGAATCCCGTGGCGAAGGCGACCCCGATCGCCAGGAGCGCGGCCGCCAGCGGGATGACGGCCGCCCACACGCGGCTCAGGCCTCGTAGTTGTCGCGCACCAGGCGGTCGAGCAGACGCACGCCCCAGCCCGCGCCCCAGCTCCGGTTGATCTCGCTCGGCGAGGACGACATCGCCACGCCGGCGATGTCGAGATGGGCCCACGGCACGTCGTTGACGTAGCGCTTCAGGAACGAGGCCGCCGTGGCGGCGCCGCCGTGGCGACCGCCGGAGTTCTTCATGTCGGCGAACTTGGAATCGATCGCCTTGTCGTAGGCCGGGATCAGCGGCATCCGCCACACGGCCTCGCCCGTTGCTTCGCCGGCGGCGGTGATCTTAGCCGAGAGGGCATCGTCGTTCGAGAACAAGCCGGCGATATCCTGGCCGAGGGCCACGATGATGGCGCCCGTCAGGGTGGCGAGATCGATCATGAACTTCGGCTTGTAGGCGCTCTGGATGTGCCACAGTACGTCGGCGAGGACGAGACGTCCCTCCGCATCGGTGTTGATGATCTCGATGGTCTGGCCCGACATCGAAGTGACGATGTCGCTCGGGCGCATGGCATTGCCGTCCGGCATGTTCTCGACGATGCCGATGGCGCCCACCACGTTGACCCGCGCCTTGCGGCGCGCCAGCGCATGCATCGTGCCCACGACGCAGGCTGCGCCGCCCATGTCGCCCTTCATGTCCTCCATGCCGCCGGCGGACTTGATCGAGACACCGCCGGAATCGAAGCAGACGCCCTTGCCGATGAAGGCGATCGGCGCGTCCGACGCGTCATCCGCCCCGTTCCAGCGCATCACCACGACGCGGGCCTCCCGGGCGGAACCCTGGGCCACCGCCAGCAGAGCGCCCATGCCGAGCGCTTCGAGCTTGCCGGGGCCAAGCACCTCGACCTCGACGCCGAGGTCGGTCAGCGCCTCGGCGCGACGGGCGAACTCCTCCGGAAACAGGACGTTCGGCGGCTCGTTGATGAGTTCGCGGGCCAGGACGACGCCGTCCGCGACCGCCTCGGACACCTGGGCGGCCGCTTCAGCGGCGGCCACATCCGCCACCATCAGGGTCAGGGACGTGCCCTTCGCGTCATCGCCCTCGGGCTTCTTCTTGGTCTTGTAGCGATCGAAGCTGTAGTGCCGCAGACGGGCGCCGAGGGCGAAATCGGCGGCATTCTCGGCCGAGACGTCGAGGCCGGCGAGGATCAGGGCGGCGTGGGCGCTCCGACCCGCGACCTTGCTGGCGGTGTAGCCGCCGAGCGCGGTCCAATCGATCTTGGCGCGATCCTTCTCCGAGCCGAGGCCGATCACCACGAGGCGGTCGGCATCGAGGCCGGCGGGAGCCGGTAGCGCCAGGGCCGACAGGGACTTGCCTTTGAAGCGCTCGCTGGCGGCTGCGCGCGCGACGAGATCGGCGACCCCGCCGCCGATGGCCTGGGCCACGGACGGTGCCAGGGCGAGATCGTCGCCGACGAAGAGGACGACGTCGCCCCGGCCCACCGAGCCGAGAGGCCCGAACGTGATCGAAATTCCGTCCGCCATGACGCTAGCTTTCCGAAGGATTGGGCTCGAACGAGAGGCGCGTTCGAAGTGATGCGCGCAGGATGTGCGGAGGAACACGGGCTTCGACGTGCCCCTCCCAAGGCTTCTGTGTACCCGTTGAGGCAGAGAACGCAACGCGACCGGACGGCCGTGAAAGCGCCCGAATTGGCGCGCCCGGATCGGGCTGGCCGGTCGGGGGGCGGGACAGGTCGAAACGCGCGGGTGGAATCCCGCCGGGTGAGGCGAGATCGGTCCATGAGGGTCGATCCACCGGAACCTGACTCACGAGAACCCGATCCACGAGATTCGATGCCGCAGATCGAGCGCTACATCTTCAGACTCGCGCTCGGGGCGTTCCTGGCCTGCCTCGTCGGCCTCACGGGCACGATCTGGGTGACGCAGGCCCTGCGCGAACTCGACCTGATTACCGCGAAGGGCCAGACGCTGGTCATCTTCTTCCTGATTACCGGGCTGTCGCTGCCGACCCTGATCACCGTCATCGCCCCGGTCGCCCTGTTCATCGCCGTCGTCCACACCCTGAACAAGCTGAACGGTGATTCCGAGCTGATCGTGATGTCGGCCGCCGGGATGCGGCCGCGACAGATCCTGCGTCCGTTCCTCAGCCTCGGTCTCGCCGTCAGCCTCGCGGTGGCCTTCCTGACGATCCAGGTCATGCCGTCCTCCTTCCAGGAGCTGCGTGACGTGCTGACCCGCGTGCGGGGGGACTTCATCGCCAACGTGGTCAAGGAAGGGCAGTTCACCAGCCTCGACAGCGGCATCACCTTCCATTTCCGCGAGCGCGGACCCGGCGGCGCCCTGCTCGGCCTGTTCATCCAGGACAAGCGGGAAGCCGGCAAGTCGGTGGTCTATCTCGCCGAGCGCGGCCAGGCGCTCGAATATGGCGGTCAGAGCTATCTCGCCTTGGAGAAGGGCAGCATCCACCGGCAGCAGAAGGACTCCCGCGACGCCTCGATCATCACCTTCGAGCGCTACACCGTCGATCTCGCGGCCTTCACTCCGCCCGATGCGGAGCTGGTCTACAAGCCTCGCGAGCGCGCCACCGCGCAGCTGCTGTTCCCCGACACCGGCGAGACCTACTACAATCAGCAGAAGGGGCGCTTTCGGGCGGAACTACACGACCGGCTCTCGTCTTGGCTCTACCCGCTGGCCCTGACCTTCATCGCCTTCGCGGCACTGGGCGATCCGCGCACCACGCGTCAGGGGCGCGGCCTCGCGGTCGCGGCTGCGGTGATCGCCGTGGTGGTCGTGCGCATCGGCGGCTTTGCCGCGTCGAGCGCCGCCGCGCGCAGCCAGGGCGCCGTGATCGCGGTCTACACCGTGCCCCTCCTGGCCATCCTCGTCTCGGCGCTGCTGATCTTCCAGGGCGCCGCCGTGCGGGACTGGAACGCGCGGACGAGACGGGCCCTGGGCCGGTTCGCAGGCCGCCTCCTGGGACGGCGTCCCCGACTCGGGGTGAGCTGAGGCGCGCATGTCCATCCTGATCGGCGCCACCCTCGGCCGCTACTTCGCCATGCGCTTCGTGCGCACGATCCTGGGGGTGTTCCTCACGGTCTTCACGCTGGTCTACACCCTCGACTTCGTCGAGCTGCTGCGGCGCGCCGGCGACGCCGAGGGTGCATCCCCAGGCCTGATGGCGCAGCTCTCGCTCTACCGCACCCCCGCCGTGGCCGAGGGCGTGCTGCCCTTCGCCATCCTGTTCGGGTCCATGGCCGCGCTGCTCCAGCTCTCGCGCAAGCTCGAACTCGTGGTGGCGCGGGCGGCCGGCATCTCCGCCTGGCAGTTCCTCCAGCCCGGCGTGTTCGTGGCGCTCGCCATCGGGGTCTTCGCGGTGGGCGTCTACAATCCGGTCTCGGCGCTGATGAAGCAGCGCTCCACCGAAATCGAGGCGAAGATCTTCGCCCGCTCCAGCAAGGCCAATTCCGGCAAGGACCTGTGGATCCGCCAGCGCAGCCTCGACGGGCAGGCGATCATCCGGGCCGATACGGCGGTGGAGGGCACCACCGCCCTCGCGGGGGTCTCGGTCTTCACCTTCGACGAGGCGGGCGTGTTCACCGCGCAGATCGAGGCGGCGCGGGCCAGCCTGCATGATGGCTACTGGGAGCTGAGCCAGGCCCGCGTGATGGCGCAAGGCCAGCCGGCCGAGACCTACGACACCTACCTGATCGCCTCGACCCTGGTGCCGTCCCAGGTGCGCCAGCGCTTCACGCCGCCGGAATCCGTGCCTTTCTGGCAACTGCCCGAAACCATCGCACGCTCCGAACGAGCGGGCCTCGATGCCACCCGCTACCGTCTTCAATACGATGTGCTGCTCGCGAGACCTGTCCTGTTCTTGGCCATGGTGCTGGTGGCGGCCAGCGTTTCCTTAAGGTTCTTCCGCTTTGGTGGTGTGGGAAAGCTGGTGCTGGGCGGCGTCGCGGCGGGGTTCGTGCTGTACGTCGCCCGACAGGTGCTGGAAGGCCTCGGTGCCTCGGGAATCGTGACGCCGGCTGTGGCGGCCTGGTTCCCGGCCGTGGTAGGGAGTCTCCTCGGTACGCTCACGCTTCTCTATCAGGAGGACGGCTGATGTCGGACTCGGCGATGGGGATGGGTCAGGGGCCTTGGCAGGAGTTGGGACTGGCGTTGCGTAAGGTCGCCGACATCGCGTTGGCCACGGGGTTCGTGGCACTGCTCACCGTCGTCGCACCCGCGCCGCTCGGAGGGTCGGCCCGCGCGCAGGCCGCGCCGAAAACCGCCGCGGGAAAACCCGAATCCAACAGAGTCGAATCCGGCAAACCCGTCGAACGCCTCCTCGTGGAGGCCGCCGAGCTGATCTACGACAACGACCGCAACACCGTGACGGCGCGCGGCAATGCCGAGCTGCATTACGGCCCGCGCGTCTTGCAGGCCGACCGGGTCATCTACGATCGCAAGGCCAGCCGGGTCTTCGCCGAGGGCAACGTGCGCCTCACCGAAGCCTCGGGCGACGTCGTCACCGGCGCCAAGATGGAGCTGACCGACGATTTCCGGAACGGCTTCATCGATGCGCTGCGGGTGCAGCAGAACGTCGAGCTGAACGGCCAGACCGTGCGGACCCGGTTCTCGGCGCCCCGCGCCGAGCGGATCGAGGGCGACAGCACCAGCTTCGAATACGGCACCTACACCGCCTGCGAGCCGTGCAAGAACAACCCGGAAACGCCGCCGCTCTGGCAGATCCGCGCCACCAAGATCGTTCACAACAACGAGACCCACACCGTCGCCTTCGAGGAATCGACCCTCGAGATCGGCGGCATCCCGATCGCCTATCTGCCGTATTTCGAGACCGCCGACCCGACGGTGAAGCGCAAGACCGGCTTCCTGACGCCACGCTTCCTCACCTCCACGGCGCTCGGCTCCGGACTCGCGACGCCGTTCTTCGTCAATCTGGCGCCGAACTACGATCTCACGCTCTCACCCGCCTTCCTGAGCAACCAGGGCGTACTCGGTCAGGCCGAGTTCCGGCATCGGCTGGAATCCGGCTCGTACAACCTGCGCCTGTCCGGCATCTTCCAGACCACGCCGAGCGCCTTCCTGCCCGGACCGCTCGGCGCCGGAGATCGTGACTTCCGCGGCTCGGTGGAGACCAAGGGCCAGTTCTACATCAACGACCGCTGGCGTACGGGCTGGGACATCGTCGGCGTCACCGACAAGTGGTTCCTCGACAATTACCGCATCCGCAACCAGAGCATCACGACGGATTACTTCCGTGAGGCGGTGTCGACCGCCTACCTGATCGGTCAGGGCGACCGCTCGTGGTTCGAGGCGCGGGGCTACTACTTCAAGGGCCTGTCGAGCTTCGACTGGCAGAAGGAGCAGCCCTTCGTCGCGCCGGTGATCGATTACGACAAGCGCATCAACGGGCCGGGCTTCCTCGGCGGCGAGGTCCGCTTCGAGGCCAATATCACCAGCCTGAACCGGCAGGCGACCGACTTCCAGGCCATCGGAACGCCGACCGCCTACCTGCAGACTCCGACCATCAACGGCCGGACCTACTACCTCTACGAGACCTGCACGTCGTTCTCGCGCGGCCAGTGCGTCATCCGGGGCCTTGCCGGAACCAACACCCGCGGGTCGGCCCAGCTCTCCTGGCGCCGCAGCTTCATCGACGATGTCGGCCAGGTCTTCACGCCCTTCGCCTACCTGCGCACCGACGCGTTCTTCGTCGATCCGCGCAATTCGGGCTACCAGAACGCCCTGTCGACGAACATCGCGACGCAGGATTCGGACTTTTCCGGCCGGGTCCTGCCGGCGGTCGGCCTCGATTACCGCTATCCGTTCGTCAGCAATTTCGGCCCCCTCGGCGTCCACACCCTTGAGCCGATCGCCCAGGTCATCGCCCGCCCGAGCGAGACCCGGATCGGCCGTCTGCCCAACGAAGACGCCCAGAGCCTGATCTTCGACGACACCTCGTTGTTCGAGTGGGACAAGTTCTCGGGCTACGACCGGGTCGAAGGGGGTGTCCGCACCAATCTCGGCGCGCAATACTCCGTCGTGACCCCGGCCGGCTGGTACGCGAACGTGATGTTCGGCGAGTCGATCCAGATCGCTGGCGTCAACTCGTTCCGCCGCGGCGACATCGCCAATGTGGGCCTCGATTCCGGCCTCGACAGCCGGGCCTCCGATTTCGTCGGCCGGTTCCAGCTCTCGCCGAACCAGAACATCACCTTCATCACGCGCGGGCGCTTCGATCACGCCGACCTCGGCGTGAACCGGGTCGAGACCGGCGTGATCGCCCGACTGGCGCCGTTCGCGCCGATCGACCTCTCGGCGTTCTATTCCTACTACCGGGCCCAGCCGGCCCTCGGCTTTGCCAATCGGCGCGAGGGCGTGACCGCCTCGGCCACCTACCACGTCACGCCAAACTGGTTCGTCACCGGCTCGGCCCTGGTCGACCTGTCGCACTATCTCGACGTGCGCGACAACTTCCAGACAGCCTATGCGTCCTACCTTGCCAACCCGGTCGGGGACGCGCCGGTCTATCGGAATCCCGGCCGCGCCTACCTGTCGGGCATGAGCATCGGCGGGGGCTACCAGGACGAGTGCACCACCATCTCGGTCAACTACATCGTCTCGCCGGTCGCCGCCTCCCTCGGCACCAGCGAGCGCAACCGGACGGTGCTGCTGCGGCTGGAGCTGAAGACGCTCGGCGAGGCGGATTTCCGCCAGAACCTGAATACGGCCATCACGGCCGATGGCATCTCGACGGTCCGTTGAGGCGGACAGCCGTCCGAACCCGGAGCGTATCGCGATGAGCAGCCTGCATGGGCCCATCGCCCTCACGCTCGGAGACCCCGCCGGGATCGGCCCTGAAATCGCCCTGATGGCTTGGCGCCTGCGCGACGCCGGGGCGGGGCTGCCGCCGTTCTTCCTCGTCGGCGATCCCGCCTTCATCGAGCGGCGGGCGAGCGAGCTGAACCTGCAGGTGCCGATCGCCGATGTGGGACCGGATCTCGCCACGGAAGTGTTCGGCCGCGCCTTGCCGGTGATGGCCCTGCCGAGCGGCAGGGCCGTCCACGCCGAGGCCGGACGCCCCGATGCCGCCAATGCCGGCGCGATTCTGGAATCGATCATCACGGCGGTAGAGCTCGTCCGCTCCGGGGCCGCCACCGCCCTCGTCACCAATCCGATCGCCAAATACGTCCTGACCCAGGTCGGCTTCGCGCATCCGGGCCATACCGAGTTCCTGGCCGCCTGCGCGGTGCCCCCCGGCGAGACCCCGCCGCTGCCCGTGATGATGCTGTGGAGCGAGACCCTGGCGGTGGTGCCGGTCACCATCCACGTCGCCCTCCGGCGGGTGCCGGAGCTGCTGACGCAGGACCTCGTGATGCGCACCGCCCGCATCGTCGATCACGACCTGCGCCGGCGCTTCGGCCTTGCCCGGCCCCGTCTCGTTCTATCGGGGCTCAACCCGCATGCGGGGGAGAACGCCACCATGGGCACCGAAGACCGCGATGTGCTGGAGCCGGCGGTGCTTCAGCTGCAGGCCGAGGGCATCGACATCCGGGGGCCTCTTCCGGCCGACACCCTGTTCCACGCGCGGGCGCGGGCGAATTACGATGTCGCGCTGACGCCGACCCACGACCAGGCCCTCATCCCGATCAAGACCCTCGCGTTCGACGAGGGCGTCAACGTCACCCTGGGCCTGCCGTTCATCCGCACCTCGCCGGACCACGGCACCGCCTTCGACATCGCCGGCAAGGGCATCGCGCGGCCCGACAGCCTGATGGCGGCCCTGCAGCTTGCCGCGCGCCTCGTGAAGGCCGGCTCGTGAGCGAGGACGGAAGCACCAGCAGCGACGGCCTGCCGCCCCTGCGGGAGGTGGTGCGCAAGCACGGCCTCGAGCCGAAGAAGGCGCTCGGCCAGAACTTCCTGTTCGACCTCAACCTGACCGGGCGCATCGCCCGCTCGGCCGGGCCGCTCGACGGCGTCACCGTGGTCGAGATCGGCCCCGGTCCCGGCGGCCTCACCCGGGCGCTCCTGGCAGAGGGGGCCGCCCGGGTCATCGCCATCGAGCGCGATCCCCGTGCGCTTCCGGCGCTGGCCGAGATCGCCGCCCATTATCCCGGTCGCCTCGACGTGGTCGATGCCGATGCCCTCGCCTTCGACCCGGTGCCGCTGATCGGGTCCGGGCCGGCGCGGATCGTTGCCAACCTGCCTTACAATATCGGCACGCCCCTACTGGTGGGCTGGCTCGCCGGTGCGGCCTGGCCGCCCTGGTGGAATTCCCTGACGCTGATGTTCCAACGCGAAGTCGCCGAACGCATCGTGGCGGACGAGAACGACCGCGCCAATTACGGCCGCCTCGGTGTCCTCTGCGGCTGGCGGACGGAGGCGCACATCCTGTTCGACGTGGCGCCGTCGGCCTTCGTGCCGCCGCCGAAGGTGACGTCGTCGGTCGTGCGGCTCACGCCCCGGCGCGCGCCCCTGCCCTGCTCGGTCCAGGCTCTCGAGGCGATCACCCGGGCGGCCTTCGGGCAGCGCCGCAAGATGCTGCGCCAGAGTCTGAAGGCGGCAGTTCCCGATCCGGCCCGGCTGCTGGACGCGGCCGGCATTCCCGAGACCGCACGGGCCGAGGAGGTTCCGGTCTCGGCCTTCGTGGCGATGGCGCAGGCCTACAGGCCGACCTGATCACCGCCTTCCGAAACGCGAAAGGCCCCTGCGCGGATGTCTCCGCGCGCGGGCCTTTCGTTCACAGGCTCGCTTTCGAAGCCGGTCGCTTCAGCGACCCTGCTGGATCGCCGAGAGGATCCAGCGGCCGCCGCGCTCGCGCACGAAGGTCCACAGCTCCACCGCCTCGGGCTCGCCAGTCTCGACGACCCGCTGCGTCTTGCGGTCGAAGGTCACGTCCTTGATGGCGTAGCGCATCGCCACCGTGGCGTACTCGGCATTGCCCTCGCCCCAGCTCTCGGACAGGTCACCCTGGAGGAGCTTGACGTCGGAGATCCGGTTGACGACGCCGCGCGCCTCGTTGGCCCGCAGTTCCTCGATGAAGTAGCCGGCCATTTCCGGGGTGGCGAGGTTGCGGAGTGCGGCCACATCCTCACGCCCATAGGCGGCCTGCACGTCGTTGAGGTTGATCTCGAAGCTCTCGAAATCGCCCGGTCCGATCTGGACCGGACGCGCCTGAACCGGCTGGACCGGAGCGGGACCGCGCTGGGCGTTGCCGTAGCCGCCACCCAGAGGACCACCACCCAGAGAACCGCCCGGTATCGGGCCGGGGTTCATGCCGCCGCCGTCGAGATTCTGGCGGGCGTGGCCGGCGGCGGCGGGCTGGCCCTGGCGCCGGCGGAACCAGCGTACCGCGAAGGAGACGAGCAGGACCACGAGGCCGACCTGCAGGATCAAACCGAGGAACGAGGCGATGCCGCCGAGGCCCCCGAAGAAGCCGCCGCCCAGGAGTGCGCCGAGCAGGCCCGCGCCGAGCAGGCCGGCCATGAAGCCGCCGCCGAAGCGCCGGCCGGGCTGCGCGGCGGTGTTCATCCCGGGATTGCCCATGGCGGGACCGGGCTGGGTCTGCGAACGCTGGATCGGAGCCGGAGCGCCGGGAGCCGTGGTGGTCGCCGACGGGGGTGCGTAGGTGCGCGACCCGCGCGAGCCCATGCCACCGCTGCTGCCGCTTCCGGGACGCGCCTCGACGACCGGCGCAGCGAGCGCCAGCGTCGCGGCGAGCGCGAGGATGGACGCCGCGCGCTTACGGCGAGTGGTGGAGGTGAGCATGAAAACGCCTCTGATGAACATCACGGAAGTCTCGGCGCGAACGCCGCTCCTGATATGGTGACGTTCGCGCCGGAGTTTTAGTCCGTTGATCTTCGGGAATTCCAACGGAGATGTCCGCTCGCTCCGCCCTGAGCGTGCTTAGAGGGCAGCGGGGAAGACCATCCGGACCGTGGCGCCCTCCCCGGGCTTCGAGTCGATCGTCACCGTGCCGTTCTGGCGCTTGACCAGGCCATGCACGATCGCCAGCCCCGTGCCGCGGCCGGCCTCGCGGCTGGTGACGAAGGGGGCAAGCGCCCGGGCCGCCATCTCGGGCGACATGCCCTGCCCCTCGTCGGTCACCGTGATCCCGACCGCGCCGTCGCCCGGACGCTGGAGCGCCCGATCCCCGGGCGGAACCGAGAAGGTCGCCACGGTGATGCGGCCCGCGGCGGGCATCGCCTCGCAGGCATTGGCGACGATATGGCTGAGCGCCAGTTCGATCTGGTTCGGATTGCTCAGGCCGCACGCGAGACCCGGAATGGTGCGGATCTCCAGGGTGATGCGCGTGGGCAGCGTCGGGCCGATGCGGGCGCCGAACACTTCGATCAGGCGGTTCAGGTCCACGGGGCGGACATCCGGGGCGATGCGGCGCGAGAACGCCAGCAGCTGGCGGGTGAGGATCGTGGCGCGCTCGGCGGCATCGGTCGAGCGCAGGATCGCCCGCTGGATGAAGGGCTCCTCCCGGTCCCCGAGGCGACGTTTCAGGCCATCGATGTAGCCGATGAGAATCTGCAGGAAGTTGTTGAACTCGTGGGCCACGCTGTTGGTGAGCAGTCCCAGCGCCTCGCGCTGACGTGAGAGCGCCAACGCACCCTCGGCGTCGCGCCGGCGGGTCACGTCGATGATCTGAGCGAGACGATACGGAGTTCCGGGGATGGGCACGACGAAGACCTCAGCCCAGAAGGCCGCGCCCCCGGCGGGGCGGACCAGCACCTCGACGCCGTCCGGGCAGCGATCGGACAAAACAGGGTCGAGGGGGGTCGCCGCCGACCGGTCCGCATCGAAGCCGAGGAGCGCCCGCAGGTCGCCATCGAGGGGCGCGTCCGATGCGCGTTGGGCGAGTGCGTGGAGGGCTCGGTTGGCGGCGACGATGCGGCCGCCGGCTTCCTCAGAGGCCAGGAGAGCGGTCGGCACCGCCGAAGCGGCCACGCAAGCCGCGATCCCGGCCTCGATCGCGCCCTCGCCGGCCGTCTCTTCGACCGCCGCATGCTCGTCCGTTCGGGGCGATGCCATGGCCTGTCCGCCGCTGCGAGGCACGCGGCCCCTGTGGCCGACAGGCATAGCCGTAACGGCAGGGGCGGCAAAGCCGCGGGTGGTCGGGCTACTGCCGCACCCACATCACCCGGCCGATCCAGGCGATATCGCTCACATTCACCACCCGGTCCTCATGATCGGGATTGAGGGAGGCCAGCTCGATGGTCCGCGCCGTCTTGCGCTTCAGCTCCTTGGCCAGGACCTCGCCGGCGGCGAGGCGCACCACGACGCGGTCGCCCTTGCGCACGCCGGCGGTGGGTGACACGATGAGCACGTCGCCGTCGCGGTAGAGCGGCGCCATCGAGTCGCCCTGCACCTCCAGGGCGAAGGCGCGGTCGTCGCCGAGGTCGGGAAACTCGATCTCCTCCCAGCCGGGACCGCCGGTCGGCATGCCCTCGTCGGTGAACAGACGCCCCGCCCCCGCCTGCGTCATGCCCACGAGGGGGATCATGGTGCGCGCCGGCCCCTCCCGCACCTCGATCAGCCTCAGGAATTCATCGAGGCTGGCGCCGGTGGCGGACAGGACCTTCGAGACCGATTCGGTGGAGGGCCAGCGCTTTCGCCCGTCGGGTCCGATGCGCTTCGACCGGTTGAAGCTCGTTGCGTCGAGGCCGGCCCGCCGCGCCAGACCAGATGCGGAGAATCCGTGACGTTCCGCCAAGCGGTCGATCGCGGTCCAGATCTGTTCATGAGACAGCATCGAAAGCTCAACGCGTGCTACGGCTAAGACGTCCAGCCTAGTGATAGGAAAGTAGAACTAATTCGTTTAGATAGCAATCTCGTGAGCAATGCAAATGCGGCCGGATGTCCGCGCCCGATAACCCTGACAACCCATCCGGTTAACTTGGTCGGTGAGGTTGCGGTTTCGCGGCCCGGAACGTGGTTTGATCGCCTCCCGGAAACCCGTTAGGGAGCGGGCATGTCGATCGTCTACAAGCTCTCTCCACGGGATCTCTGGCGCCGGGCCGAAGCGGCGGGCCGCTTCGAGGGGGCTCCGATCGACCTGGCCGATGGCTACATCCATTTTTCCACTGCCGCTCAGGTGATCGAGACCGCCGCGCGCCACTTCGCCGGCGTCGACGACCTCCTGCTCGTGGCCGTCGACGCCGAAGCCCTGGGCGACGCCCTGCGATACGAACCTTCGCGAGGGGGCGACTTGTTCCCGCATCTGTACGGACCCCTCGATCTCGGCGCGGTCCGCTTCGTGGTCGACCTGCCGCTCAGTGCCGATGGCCGGCACGTCTTCCCGGGCGATCTGAGTTCCCAGGCGGTGAATTCGGGCGCACGGGCATGATTGGCGCGCTGTTTCCGCTGGCGAAACCACTCCTGCACCGGCTCGACGCCGAGACCGCGCACAATCTCACATTGCGTGGCCTGTCCGCCCTGCCGGTTCTCGACCCGAGGGCCGACGATCCGCGCCTCGAAATCGAGGTTCTGGGCCGACGTTTTCCGAATCCAGTCGGTCTCGCGGCGGGGTTCGACAAGGGGGCCGAGGTGCCGGATGCGCTGCTCGGTCTCGGCTTCGGGTTCGTCGAGGTCGGCGGCGTCGTTCCGAAGGCGCAGCCGGGCAATCCCCGCCCGCGCGTCTTCCGGCTGACGCGGGACGGCGCGGTCATCAACCGCTACGGCCTGAACAGCGAGGGGCTCGACGTGGTGCGCGCGCGCCTCGCCGCCCGCCAGGGACGGCCCGGCCGCATCGGCGTCAACATCGGCGCCAACAAGGACTCGACCAACCGCCTCGCCGATTACGTGACCTGCACCCGCGCCCTGGCGCCGCTGGTCGACTTCGTCACCGTCAACGTCTCGTCGCCGAACACGCCGGGCCTGCGCGATCTTCAGGGCGAGGCCTTCCTGGACGAGCTTCTGGCCCGGGTCGTCGATGCCCGCGACGCCGTCCATCCGGCCACCGCCATCCTGCTCAAGATCGCCCCCGACATCACGCTGGCGAGCCTCGACGCCATGACCGCCACGGCGCAGCGGCGCGGCGTATCGGGCCTGGTGGTATCGAACACCACGATCGCTCGCCCCGAGAGCCTGCGGGACACCGCCCTCGCCCGGGAGACGGGCGGTTTGTCGGGCCGGCCGCTTTTCGCCGCGTCGACCCGCCTTCTGGCCGAGACCTACCTGCGGGTCGGCGCGAGCCTGCCCCTGATCGGCGTCGGCGGCATCGACTCCGCCGAGACCGCCTGGACCAAGATCCGGGCGGGCGCCAGCCTGGTGCAACTCTATTCGAGCCTCGTCTATGCCGGGCCGGGGCTCATCCCCGAGATCAAGCGCGGCCTCGTCGCCCATCTCAAGGCCGACCACGCGACGAGCCTCGCCTCCGTCGTCGGCCGCGACGCCTCCAGCCTCGCGACCATGGCGGGCTGACACCTGCGTCGGCCCGGCACCGATCGCGGGGCGCCACCCATTCAGACCGCTCAGCGCGGCCGACGTCGCCCCGTGCCGGCCAGAACCGCCCCTCCGGCCGCGAGGCCGAGCAGGATCCACTTCAACGGCAGGCGTCCCGCCGCCTCGCTCGGCAGCGGCTCGGTCACCATCCGCCCCGGCGCGATCTCGACGCCCGGCTTGCCGTAGGCCTGGGCATCGGCGATCTGCTCGCGGGAGACGGCCCACTCGGCCCCGATCTGGCGATCATGCGCCATCACCGCCACCCCGACGGCGATGGCGGTGGCCAGGGCGGCAAAGACCCGAACGGGCGTCCTCATGATGTCGGCTTTCGCAGCTGCGATCTCATCGGCATGTCGGGTGTCCCGGAGACCACGGCCTCGTTGCGCGGATTTTGCTCAAAAACCGTGCCCGCCAGATTTGCTCGTTATTCCGGCCCGCTCTCCATGCCCGAGACCCATGCGTCCTGCATAGCCGGAACGGCGTTGCGGTTTCGAATGAGTTTAACCTCTCGGAAAGCCGCCCTGCACGAAACGCATGGCACCCCTAAGCGCAGGACTGGCCTGCGTTTTTGCATCGTTGAGCCCTTCCGGTGCACTGCGATATCGGGAGTAGCGTTCTCGTCTCTTCGATAGCACCCGTGTCTCAGCCAGGACCCTCGATGGATCATCCGGTCGCGTCCCCCAAGCGTTCCTCCGCCGCCGGCGGATGGGGCGCGTTGAAAAGCTGCGGCAAGCATCTCCTGGGGAGCCGGGCGCCGCTCTCGGGTGCGCGGGCGATGCTCAAGGCCAACCAGCCGGACGGCTTCGACTGCCCGGGCTGCGCCTGGGGCGATCCGGAGCACGGCTCCTCCTTCGAGTTCTGCGAGAACGGCGTGAAGGCGGTCTCGTGGGAGGCCACCGACAAGCGCACCCCGCCGAAGTTCTTCGCCAAGCACACCGTGACCGAGCTGCGCGGCTGGACCGACTATGCCCTGGAGGGCGAGGGCCGCCTGACGCATCCGATGCGCTACGACGCGGCTGCCGACCGCTACGTCGTCACCACCTGGGATGCCGCTTTCGCCGAGATCGGCGCCACTCTGCGCGGCCTCGCGTCGCCGGATCAGGCCGAGTTCTACACCTCCGGCCGCGCCTCCAACGAGGCCGCCTACCTGTATCAGCTCTTCGCGCGCCATTTCGGCACCAACAACTTCCCCGACTGCTCCAACATGTGCCACGAGGCCAGCGGCATCGCCCTGCAGGCGGCGATCGGCGTCGGCAAGGGCACCGTCCTGCTCGAGGATTTCGAGAAGGCCGATGCGATCTTCGTCGTCGGTCAGAATCCCGGCACCAACCATCCCCGCATGCTCGGCGATCTGCGGCGTGCCGCCCAGCGCGGCGCCAAGGTGGTGGTGTTCAACCCCGTGCGCGAGCGCGGCCTGGAGCGCTTCGCCGATCCGCAGAACACCGTGGAGATGCTGCGCGGCGCGAGCGCGCCCGTGGCGAGCCACTATTACCAACCACGCCTCGGCGGCGACATGGCGGCCTTCCGGGGCATCGCGAAAGCCGTGCTCGCGGCCGATGACGCGGCGCTCGCCGCGGGCAAGCCGTCGCTGCTCGATCGCAGCTTCCTGCGCAACCACACCGCCGATTACGAGGCCTACCGGGCCGTCGTCGATGCCACCACCTGGGACGCGATCGAGGATCAGTCCGGTCTGTCCCGTGCCGATATCGAGGTGGCGGCCGGGGTCTACCTCGCCGCCGACAAGGTGATCTGCACCTGGGCGATGGGCGTGACCCAGCACCGGCACTCGGTGGCCACCGTCCGCGAACTCGCGAACGTCATGCTGCTGCGCGGCCATGTCGGGCGCCCCGGCACCGGCCTGTGCCCCGTGCGCGGCCATTCCAACGTGCAGGGCGACCGCACGGTGGGCATCAACGAGAAGCCACCCGCGAGCCTCCTCGACGCCCTTGAGCAGGAGTTCGGCTTCGCGGCGCCGCGCAAGCACGGCCACAACGTGCTCGCCGCCATCGGGGCGATGCTCGACGGCTCGTCGAAGGCCTTCATCGGTCTCGGTGGCAATTTCGCCCGGGCGACGCCGGACACCACCCTGGTGGCCAAGGCCCTGGCCTCGTGCGACCTCACCGTCCACATCGCCACGAAGCTCAATCACTCCCACCTCGTGCCGGGCCGCGTCGCCTACCTGCTGCCCTGCCTCGGCCGCACCGAGATCGACCGCAACTCGAAGGGCAGGACCCAGATCGTCACGGTCGAGGATTCGATGAGCATGGTCCACGGCTCGGGTGGCATCAACAAGCCGGCCTCGCACGAACTGCGCTCGGAGATCGGCATCATCGCCGGCATGGCGGCGGCGACGGTCGGATCGGAGCGGGTCGACTGGGCGGCTCTGGCCGACGATTACGACGGCATCCGCACCCTGATCGAGCGCACGATCCCGGGCTTCACCGGCTACAACCTGCGCGTCCGGCGCCCGCGCGGCTTCATGCTGCGCAATCTGGCGGCCGAGCGGAACTTCGAGACGCCGACCGGCCGGGCCAACTTCGCCGCCCATCCGCTGCCGGAGAGCACGGAGCATCAGCAGGCGAAGCGCGATCCGGGCACCTTCGTGCTTCAGACCTTCCGCAGCCACGATCAGTACAACACCACGATCTACGGCCTCGACGACCGCTATCGCGGCGTCTACGGCGAGCGCCGGGTGGTCTTCGCCCATCCGGACGACCTCGCCGAGATCCGCGCTCTGACCGGCGACCGGGTCGACATCGTCGGCACCCATGCGGACGGCGTCACCCGTGTGGCCGAGAACTTCCGCCTCGTGCCCTTCGACATGCCGCGCGGCTCGCTGGCCGGGTACTATCCGGAACTCAACGTGCTCGTTCCGCTCTCGACCTTCGGCGCGGAGAGCGACACGCCGACCTCGAAGTCGGTCCTTGTGCGCCTGCGCGCCCCGATGGCCGCATGAGTGAACCGCCCGCGGACGCCGAGACCTTCCTGGCGGCGACCGACTCGGTGGCCGCGCTTCAGCCCGGGCTCACGACCCTGGAGGCGGGCATCCTCGCCGGCCTCCACCTCCGGCTCGCCGACGACAGCCGCAGCTTCGCCCGGGTGTTCGGCATCGAGCACGCCCTGGTGCTGCGGGCGGTCGAGACCCTGGCGAGCGATGCGGGCCTGCTGACACTGACCGAGCGAAACGCCAGGACCCAGCGCACACGCTACGCGCTCAACGCGGCCGGCGACGCTGTGCTGGCCCACCTGCACGGTTAGGCATCTCGTTCCGAGCTGGGAAGTTCCGGCCAACGCCGCGATGTCGATCCTTTCCCGGTATGGAAGGAAATGACATTCGCTGAGGTGCGTGCCGAAAGATCAATTTTACCACCGAGTCATCCCGGGGCCGCGCAGCGGAGCCCGGGACCCAGAAACGCAGGTGGCGCAAGACGTTGCACCGTCAGCGGCTCTGGATTCCGGGCTCGCCTGCGGCGCCCCGGAATGACCCTGAGGTTCCATTTGCGATCACCTGCCCGCGTGGGAAGGGTCACGAGACAGGTGACTCCGCCAGCTTCCAAGACTGTAAGGTCCCTCAGCGAAGCCCCAACTCTTGCTCCCTCCCGGCGGGGGAGAAGAAATCGGCGGCTCAGCGCTTGATCGCCACCGGCCCGTTCATCCCCGGCCAGTCCGAGTAACCGTTGGCGCCGCCGCCGTACCAGTATGGCTTCGGGGCCTCGGCGAGGGGGGCGCCGGTTTCGAGGCGCTGCACCAGATCCGGATTGGCGATGTAGGGGCGCCCGAAGCTGAAGAGGTCGGCCCGGCCCTCCGCCAGATCCTTCTCGGCCAGCTCCAGGGTGTACTGGTTGTTGCCGATATAGGCGCCGTTGAAGCGCTCGCGGATCTGCCCGAAATCGACCGAATCCGGCACGTCGCGGGTCTGCTGCGTCACCCCCTCGATCGTGTGCACGTAGAGCAGGTCGAACGCGTTCAGGGCCTCGACATAGGCGCCGAAGGTCGCCTTCGGGTCGCTGTCGAGCGGCGTCTTGCCGGGCTCCGTGGTGGCGGGCGAGAGCCGGATGCCGACGCGATGGCCGCCGCCCCAGACCTCGGTCACCGCCTTCACCACGGCGAGCGGGAAGCGCAGGCGGTTCTCGATCAAGCCGCCATACTGGTCGGTGCGGTGGTTGGTGGAATCGCGCACGAACTGTTCGAGCAGGTAATTGTTGGCCGAGTGGATCTCGACTCCGTCGAAGCCCGCGCGCTTGGCGTTCTCGGCAGCCCGGCGGTAATCCTCGACGATGCCGGGGATCTCGTCGGTCTCCAGGGCACGCGGCGTGACGTGCGGCTGCATCCCGGATTCCGTGAAGGCCGTGCCCTCGGGCTTCAGCGCCGAGGGCGCCACGGGCAGCTGTCCGTCCGGCTGGACGTCCGGGTGCGAGATCCGGCCGGTGTGCCAGAGCTGGAGGAAGATCAGGCCGTCATTGGCATGGACCCCGGCGGTGACGGGCTTCCAGGCTTCGACCTGCGCGTCGCTCCAGATCCCCGGCGTGTAGGCGTAGCCCACTGCCTGGGGCGAGATGTTGGTGGCCTCGCTGATGATGAGGCCGGCATTGGCGCGCTGCGCATAGTAATCCACCGCGAAATCCGGCGGCACCCCCTCGGTCGAGGACCGGCTGCGGGTCAGCGGCGCCATCACGACGCGGTTCTTGAGCGTCAGATCGCCCAGGGTGAAGGGTTGGAGGATCGGGCTCATGCGGTCGGCTCTGTCCTGGATGGAGCGGGCGCGCGGTGGCGCCCGGTTTCAGCCGGGACAAGCACCGACGCCCGAGGGTGTTCCGCCATGCCGCCGCACGAGGCTGTCAGTAGCCCTTGGCGGCAATCGCCTCGCGCCAGTTCACCGCGCGGCGGGCCATACTGATATGCTGGCGCTCGTACATGCGGCCCTCGATCTTGATGGCGCCGCGCTTCGCGTTCTCCGCCTTCTCGAAGGCCTCGATCACCAGCCGGGCGCGGCGGACCTCCTCGTCCGAGGGAGCAAAGCAGGTATTGGCCGGCTCGAGCTGGTTGGGGTGGATCAAGGTCTTGCCGTCGAAGCCGAGGTCGCGGGCCTGCTGGCACTCGGCCCGGCAGCCATCCACGTCCTCGATGTCGTTCCACACGCCGTCGAGGATGGTCAGCCCCTCGGAGCGGGCGGCCGCCAGGGTGAACATCATCCAGGGCAGCATCGGCACCCGGCCGGGCACGAGCTGCGCCCAGGTGTCCTTGGCCAGATCGTTGGTGCCGAGCACGAAGCAGGTCAGCCGGGTGCGCCGGTCGCGCTGCGCCTTGGCGATCTCCTGGATATTCAGAATCGCCGCCGGGGTCTCGATCATCGCCCAGACGGCGATGCTCTCATGGGCGTCGAGGGCTTCGAGATGATTGGCGATGCTCTCCAGCACCGCCGGCGAGGACACCTTCGGCATCAGGATCGCGTCGGGCCGCGCCTCGATGGCGGCCTTGAGGTCGGCTTCGCCCCAGGGCGTCTGCGGCGCGTTCACCCGGATGATGATCTCGCGCGTGCCGTAGCCGCCGCCCTTCACCGCCGCGCAGACCTGCTCGCGCGCCAGATCCTTGGCGTCCGGCGCCACCGCATCCTCCAGGTCGAGGATCAGCGAATCGGCGGACAGGGTCTTGGCCTTATCGAGCGCCCTCTGGTTCGAACCGGGCATATAGAGCACGCTGCGGCGCAGGCGGAGGTCGGACATCGGGGCTTCCTGTGGTTTTCCCGGAAGCTTAGTGCAGCACGCCGGCCAGGACACCCCGGGACGGCCGGATTAGCGTGGCATTCCACCGAATTTGTTGCAGCGCACCGCGCGATCACCGAGGGATGTCCGGCTCCGGGCGAGACGAGACAAGTCGAGACCGAGACATGGATAGACCGGATACGATCCCGCATCGGTGACGGATGGACGAGCCCTATCAACAGATCCCCGAGGGTCTCCGCCTCGCCGTACGGCTGACCCCGCGGGCGAGCCGCGAGGGATTGGACGGTCTGGTGGCGGATGCGGAGGGGCGGATCGCCCTGCAGCTCCGGGTGGCCGCGCCGCCCGTGGAGGGCGCGGCCAACGCGGCGCTGATCGCGTATCTGGCCAAGACCCTGAAGCTCCGTCGATCCGACATCCGGATCGCCTCCGGCGAAACCGCCCGCCTCAAGATCGTCGTCCTCTCCGGCGACGGACCGTCCCTCGCCGCCCGGCTGGCCGACTGGACGCATGGAACCCCCCTGCGTCGCTAGAAGCGGGCGCCCGTCAGTGACGAAGCGGGGCCGTGAGGCTGAAGATCACCGTATAGTCCGGGTTCTCGACCACCGGATCCTCGGGCGAAAGCTGGTACGAACCGGGATCGGCCGGCTCGATGGCCTCCAGGATCGGCACCATCGTGAACGACGCGGCGCCGTCGAAGGGCTGGATCGTGATTCCGGCCTCGGCATCCACCGTCTCGACCCGGCCGAAGACCTGCTGGCGGCGGATCAGGGTTCCATCGTGGTCGAGATAGGTGACGCCGACGAACAGCGTGGCGCCGACCAGTTCGGCAGCGAACCCGTCGTCCCACTCGATGCCGGATTCGTCGTCGTCGCGGTCGCTCATCGGACAGGGATGGCGAAAAACCGCGCTCCGGGCAAGCGGCCCTCCGAACGCTTTGTCCTCAGAACAGGCGGCTGCCGTCCGGCACCGGCTGATCGGGGCGGAACAGCACCACGGCACCGTCGGCATCGGCGAAACCGAGGGTCAGCACCTCCGACAGGAACCTGCCGATCTGGCGGGGCGGAAAGTTCACCACGGCGGCGACCTGCCGGCCGGGCAGATCCTCGGCCGGGTAATGCTCGGTGATCTGGGCGCTCGAGCGCTTCCGGCCGATCACCGGCCCGAAATCGATGACGAGCTTGAGGGCGGGCTTGCGCGCCTCCGGGAATGGCTCGGCCGAGACGACCGTCCCGACGCGGATGTCGACCGCCAGGAAGGCGTCGAAACCGATGGCCGGGCTGGCCGGCGCGTCGGGGGCGTGGCTGACGTGCATCGGCGGTCAGGCGGTGCGGAGCTGGCGGCGCTTGCCGGCAGAGGACACCTGCATCAGCGCGACCATGACCAGAATGGTGCCGAGATAGACCAGCACCTGCATGGCGCTCGGCCGGTCGGTGTAGCCGACCAGGGCGTGGAGCACGCGGCCGACCATGCTGTCCTCGCGCAGGACAGAGGAGGTGTTCCACAGTGGCCGGTCGAGCACGGTGATCAGACCCGCATTGGTGAGGAACTGCGCGGCCTGGGCGGCGAGCCCGGCGGCGAGCAGGACGATGAGGCCGCTCGTCACCGAGAAGACGTAGCGGGTCGGGATCGCCGCGAGGCCGAAATAGCTCACCGCGGAGGTGGCGGCGCCGACCGCGACGCCGGCCAAGGCGCCGAACTGGATGTCGTACCCGGAGGTGCCGGAAGCGACGAGTCCGTAGAGGAACAGCACGAGTTCGGCGCCCTCGCGCAGGATGGCGGCGCCGACCACCAGGGCGAGGCCGGCGGCGGTGCTCTGACCGGTGCGGACCGCCTCGCTGGCCGCGCGCAGCTCGCCGGCCAGTTCGCGCCCGTGCTTAGCCATCCAGGTGTTGTGCCAGATCAGCATCAGCACGGCGACGATGAGCACGGCGGCGTTCAGGATTTCCTGGCCGGCGCCCTCGAAGGCATCGGAGATCCTTTCGGCGAACAGGGCCACCAGGGCCGCGCCCGCGAGGCCGCCGACCACGCCGAGGCCGATCCAGCGGCCGCGCCCGGCGATGCCGCGCGTCGCCGCGAGCACGATGCCGATGATGAGGCCCGCCTCGATGACTTCGCGGAAGGCGATGACGAAGGCTCCGATCATGCGGAGGATTCCTTATGTGTTGGCACGCGCGACCGAACCGGTCGCCCTACCAGATCCAGAACAGCAGCGCCCAGCCGTAGACCGAGAGCGAGCAGGCCGCCGCGATGCCGAGGGTCGCGCCGAGGCGGCGCAGCCCCCCGGCCGAGAGGCCCGCCACCGACCAGGCGAGCCAGACACTCCACAGGCTGGTACCCAGAAGGAGCGCGGCCCTCATTTCCGAGACGTAGGGAATGTGGATGCCGTCGCCGCGCAGGAACGTCACCGTCAGGGCCGAGAGGCCGAGGAAGACGCCGCAGCCCGCCACCGGGATCAGCGTCTGGGTGAGATGGTGGAAGCGACGCAGGGACCAGCCGCCGAGCGACAGGGTCGCGAGCCCGACCAGGGCCGACAGCGAGACGCCCAGCACGACCGCGGCGGCGGCGATGTAGCCCAGCAGCAGCCCGCCATCGAGCAGGCTGAGCACGTCGTTGTGCTCGGGGTAGTTGGTCAGGATGAACCAGGGCAGCGTGGTCTCGAGGGGCCAGGTGAGGCCGTGCTCGATCAACCAGGTGGCGAGCGCTTGCTTGGCGTCGATGTACCAGGGGCTCGACGACCACTGGAAGGCGCCGACCGCGAGGCCCATCATGCCGAACAGGATCAGCACGGTCTGGTCCAGGCTCGGCTCGGAGCCGGCCACGTGGACGATCTCGTGGGTGGGCGAGCGCCGCGCGAGGCGCACGGCGCCGCGATAGCCGGAGCAGCGCCCGCACATATGGCAGGCGCCGGCGCCGTTCATGGTCTTCACCGGCACCAGGGGCGCGCAGTTGAAGCTCTCGCTTTTCTGGTTCGGGGATGATTTCGGTTTCGGCGAGGTGGCCCAGGCGGCGTGGTCGACCTGGAAGCTCACCGGCGCCAGCTTGGCCAGCACCGCGAAGACCCCGTTGACGGGACAGAGATAGCGGCACCAGACTCGCTTGTTGCGGCCGTAGAGCAGCCCGACGACGATCGCCGCCACGGTGGAGCCGCCGAGCACCGCCAGCACCGGCTTCGGATAGCCGTAGACGCTGACCATCTGGCCGTAGACCGTGGTGCCGGCGAAGGCCACGAAGGGCCAGCCGCCCCAGGTGATCCAGCGCGGCACGGCGCGCCCCAGGCTCCAGCGACTGGCGAATTCCGTCAGGGCGCCCTCGGGGCAGAGAATGCCGCACCAGGCCCGTCCGACCACCACCATGCTGACCAGCACGAAGGGCCACCAGATGCCCCAGAAGGCGAATTGGGCGAAGACCGTGAGATTGTTCCAGAGATGGGCGCTGCGATCGGGCAGCGGCAGGAAGGCCGGCACGGCGACCAGCACGAGGTAGACCGCCACCACGCCCCACTGGATGGTGCGGATGGTGCCGCCATGGCGCTGCAGCCACTGCCCGAGATCGGCGAGCTTCGCGTCGATCCAGGCATCTCGGGCGTCGCGCGGCGTGAGGGAAGTCGAGGCCGCCATTCCGGTTCGATTCACCAGGGGTTCTGTGCCGGGGTCGGAGTTCGCCAGGGTCGGAGTTCGCCAGGGTCGGAGTTCGCCGGGGTCGGAGTTCGCCGGGATTAGAGTTCAACGTCGAAGCGGCCCCCGGAGGCTCACTTCGTCACGCGCTTCAGGGGGGTGGAGCGATTCACTTCGCCACCAGGGTCGCTTTCGCGTTCGGATGGAAGTCGTCGAACACGTCGTAGGTGCCGGGATCGACGGTGCGGAACACGATGGACGAGGTCGCCCCCGCCGCCAGCGCCTTCTCGCGCTTCAGTTCCAGGCTCTCGAACTCCACCGGACTGGTACCCGTGTTGGTGATCTCGAGCTTGAAACGGGTATTGGCCGGAACCTCGATGACGTTCGGGGTGATGGCCCCATCCTTCATCTCGACCTTGATGACCGGCAGATCCTCGGCCCGCGCCGGGGCGGTGGCGAGGAGGCCGGCCGCGAGGGCTGCGAAAACGGTTCGGTGCAGAACGGCCATGGGGCTCAATAGGCTCCCTTCTTGCCGATTCCCGCGAAGGTGAAATCCTGAATCAGGTCGAACGGCTTGAACCATTCGGCGACGCCGGTCTCCTTGTCGACGTGGCGACCGAAATGGCTGTTGGCGCCGGGCGGGGCCACGGTCAGCTTCAGGCGGTAGCGCCCGGGGCCGGACAGCTTGACGTTGTCACCGTAATGCGGGCCGTCATTGGCGACCATCGGCATCAGCGAACCGGCGACCTTCGGCCCGGTGGCGGCCTCGCCCTCGAGCTTGGTGATCTCGAAATTCACCACCAGGGCGGGGACCCAGTCACCCTCGGCGAAGCCGTTGCGGTTGTCCTTGGCGGCATGGATGTCCGCCTCCAGGTGGATGTCGGACTGCGCGGCGGCGCGCATCATGTCCGGCGGGTCCATCTCGATCGGCTGCAGGTAGACGGCGCCGACCTCGATCCCGTTCTGGGTCACGTGGGGACCGATCGGCGTCTCCTTCGCCTCGGCGCGCCCGCTGAACGCGGCGCCTCCGACAATCAGGGTGGCGGCCAAGGTGGCGGGGAGAAGGGAGGAAAGAATCTTGCGCATCGTGGCTAGCGCGTAGACCAGCGAACATAACAAGCAAAGAGGCTTTTTCGTCACGTTCCTTAATCAGAACCATTCCAAACTGAGGCAGAGCATGAACAGGCAAGTAGATCGATGATGATCCGACAGTTCATACCCGCTTCGTATGTGTCCAAAGCCTATCCGTACGAAGGGAATTCAACCCGCATCGCGAAATGGTGTCAGGCCGGCGTGAAATCCGACACGCGTTTATCCAGAGGCATCGCGTCGCGCCCGGCGAAGGTCCGGCGCACCAGTCCAGGATAGGCCAGCGCCTGGCTGATCCCGCGCCCGGCCAGGAGAATCAGGAACGAGAGCCACAGCCCGCCATTGCCGAGGCCGGCCGCGTGGGCGGTCAACAGGGCGACTCCGTAGAGCGCGCTCGCTGCGAGCATCAGGTTGCGCATGGCCCGCGTCCAGGTGGCGCCGATATAGATGCCGTCGAAGGCGAAGGGCACGGCCGCCATCAGGGGCGCCAGGGCCGCCGGCAGCAGGTAGAGCCGGGCCATGGCCCGCACCTCCGGGCTGGTGGTCACCGCGTCGATGAAGAGGTTGCCGGCCAGAAGAAAGCCGACCGCGATGGCGCCACCGAAGGCCAGGCACCAGAGCAGGCTCAAGGCGGCGGCGCGGCGAAACCGAGCCTCGTCCCGGGCGCCCACGGCCTGCCCGCACAGGGTCTCGGCGGCGGTGGCGAACCCGTCGAGAAAGAAGCCGCCGATCATGAAGAGATTCCACAGGACGGCGTTGGCGGCGAGCACCACGTCGCCCGAGCGTGCGCCGAGCGCGGAGAACAGGGTGATGCAGCCGACCAGCAGCAGGGTCCGGATCATCACGTCGGCATTGACGCTGAGCATCCGGGCCAGCGCCAGGGGATCGCGCACCACCCGGAACGGCACCGCGAAGGGGCGCGAGCCGAGCCGGGCCAGCAGGATCAGGCCGAGACCCGCGCCGGCCGCCTCGGCGATCAGGGTGGCGAGCCCGGCCCCGGCCACGCTCATGTCCGCCCCGAGGACGAACGCCAGGGTGAGCGCGATGTTGGTGAGATTGATGGCGACCTGCAGCATCAGGCCGAGATCGGTCCGCCCGCGCCCCAGCACCGAACCGAGAATGGCATAATTCGCTAGGGTGAAGGGCGCGGCGAAGATGCGGATGTGGAAGTAGGCCGACAGGCCGGCGATCACCGCCGGGCTGGCGCCGCTGAGGGAGAAGGCGGCCCGGCCGATCGGCCCCTGCAGCGCCACGATCGCCAGGCCGACGAGCACAGCCGCCGCCAGGGCGCGGGCCAGCGTGCGGTCCACCTCGGCCGCATCGCGGGCGCCCACCGCCTGCGCGGTCAGTCCGGCGGTGGCCATGCGCAGCGAACCGAACGACCAGAAGATCGCGTCGAAGATCACGGCCCCCAGCGCCATCGCCCCGAGGAGCGCCGCGTCGCCCAGGCGGCCGATCACCGTGGCGCCGACGAAGCCGAGCAGCGGCGTCGTGACGTTGGCGAGCGTCATCGGAAGCGCGAGCGCGAGGACGCGCCGGCTCGTCGCCGGCTGAGTCGAGGGCGTCATGCGGACGGCATCATCGGACGGCTTTCGGGGTCGGCTTTCGGGATCGGGGCGCGGATCAGGCGGTCAGTGGCAACCGCAGCCGCTGCCGCAGCTTCCGCTCCCCTCGCTCGAGGGCGCGGCCGGCTTCGGAGCCCGGCGCACGGGTTCGCGGCTGAGGCCCCGGTCCTGCAATTCGGACAGGTAGGTCGCCCAGCGGTTCCGGTACTCGCGCCCGAGATCGTAGAGGTAGCCCCAGCCGAACAGGCCGGTATCGTGCATGTCGTCGAAGGTCAGCTTCACCGCGTAGTTGCCGATGGGCTCGACCTTGAGGATCGCCACGTCCTGCTTGCCGCCGATGACCTTGCGCTCGGAGGGCGAGTGCCCCTGGACCTCGGCCGACGGGCTCGACACCCGCAGGTACTCCGCCGGCAGGGCGAAGCGACCGCCATCCTCGAAGGCGACGTTCAGGGTGCGTTTATCGCCCGAGAGGCGGATCTCGGTCGGCCAGCGCTCGGGAGCGGCCGGGGCCGCATGCGGGTCGACAGCCTGTTGATTCATGGTCGCATCCTTCCGCCGGGTCGCCCGACTGCCTTGCACGGGTGCTGCGCCCCGCGCAAACTTGCCCCCGGCCGTACGAACCCTCATATGTCTCGTCATGTTAGGATCGTCACGCGACCGCGCCAACGTTTCCGCACCCCAACAGAGCACAGAATCCCGCATGTGGGGTCCCCGCGCCACCGACGATGCCGCTCCGATCGCGCCAGCGCCGCTGATCGACCCGTTTCAACGGGCGATTACCTATCTGCGGATTTCGGTGACCGACCGCTGCGATCTGCGTTGCGTCTACTGCATGTCCGACGACATGCAGTTTCTGCCGAAGCGCGACCTGCTGTCTCTGGAAGAACTGGACCGGCTTTGCGCCGTTTTTATCCAGCGCGGCGTCAGAAAGTTGCGCATCACCGGCGGCGAACCGCTGGTGCGCCGCGACATCATGCATCTCTTCCGGCGCCTGTCCCGCCATCTCGATACGGGCGCCCTCGAAGAGCTGACGATGACGACGAACGGCACCCAACTCGGCCGCTTCGCACCGGAGCTGGCCGATCTCGGCGTGCGCCGCGTCAACGTCTCCCTCGATACCCTCGACCCCGAGAAATTCCGCGCGGTGACCCGCCGGGGCGACCTCAAGGTGGTGCTCGACGGCATCGAGACGGCCCGCAAGGCCGGCATCAAGATCAAGATCAACGCCGTGGCGCTGAAGGGCGTCAACGAGGACGAGATCGCCGACATGATCGCCTGGGCCCATGGCGACGGCATGGACATGACCCTCATCGAGGTCATGCCGCTCGGCGAGATCGAGGGCGACCGCACCGACCAGTTCCTGCCCCTTTCGGTGGCGCGCGCCCGGCTCGAACAGCGCTACACCATGACGCCCCTGCCCGACCGCACCGGCGGCCCGGCCCGCTATGTCCGCATCGCCGAGACCGGCGGTCGCCTCGGCTTCATCACGCCGCTGACCCATAATTTCTGCGAGAGCTGCAATCGCGTCCGCCTCACCTGCACCGGCAAGCTCTATATGTGCCTCGGCCAGGAGGACGCGGCGGATCTGCGCGCGGCCCTGCGCGCTTCCCCCGACGACGCCCTGGTGACCCAGGCGGTGATCGACGCCATCGCGCGCAAGCCCAAGGGCCACGACTTCGTCATCGAGCGGGCGCGCCCGGCCGCCGTGCCGCGCCACATGAGCGTCACCGGCGGATAAGCGTTCGCGAACGTTTGACGCTCGCCAGCATCGCTCCTAGACCCCGATCGTATTCAGGATACAAACGGGGATGATGATGGCGAAGGTCGCGTTTCTGGGGCTCGGCGTGATGGGCGGCCCGATGGCCCGCCACCTCGCCGCCAAGGGCCACGAGGTCACGGTCTACAACCGCACCACCGCCAAGGCCGAGGCCTGGGTCGCCGCGCAGGGCGGCGCCTTCGCCGCCACCCCGCGCGAGGCCGCCAAGGGCCAGGCCATCGTGTTCGCCTGCGTCGGCAACGACGCCGATCTGCGCAGCGTCACCCTCGGCGACGATGGCGCCTTCGCCGGCATGGAGCCGGGCGCGATCTTCGTCGACCACACCACCGCCTCGGCCGAGGTCGCCCGCGAACTCGCCGATGCCGCCAAGACCGCCGGCCTCGGCTTCATCGATGCGCCCGTCTCGGGCGGACAGGCCGGGGCCGAGAACGCGGCGCTCACCGTGATGTGCGGCGGCGAGCCTGAGACCTACGCGAAGGTCGAATCCGCGATTCTGTGCTTTGCCCGCGCCAGCCGCCTGATGGGTCCGTCGGGCTCCGGCCAACTCACCAAGATGGTCAACCAGATCGCCATCGCGGGCCTCGTCCAGGGCCTGTCCGAGGCGGTGCACTTCGCCAAGCGGGCGGACCTCGATGTCGAGGCCGTGCTGGAGGTCATCTCGAAAGGCGCCGCCGGCTCCTGGCAGATGGAGAACCGCGGCAAGACCATGAACGCGGGCACGTTCGATTTCGGCTTCGCCGTCGACTGGATGCGCAAGGATCTCGGCATCCTGCTCGCCGAAGCCCGCCGCAACGGCGCGCAATTGCCCGTCACTGCCCTCGTCGACCAGTTCTACGCCGACGTACAGGCCATGGGGGGCAATCGCTGGGACACTTCGTCCCTCATCGCACGCCTGGAGACGTGAGCAGCGCCCGCGCCCGCCCGAGAGCCTCCTCGGGTGGGGTCCAGAGCCAGTCGGCCCCCATCTGGTGGCGGAACCAGGTGAACTGCCGCTTGGCATAGCGCCGGGTGTCGCCCTGCCCGCGCCGGATCGCCTCCTCACGGGTCAGCGCGCCGTCGAGATGGGCGATCAGGCCCGGCACGCCGTGGGCGCGCATGATCGGCAGCATCGGGTCGAGGCGGCGGTCGCGCAGGGCCGCGACCTCGTCGAGCGCCCCCCCGGCGATCATCGCCTCGAACCGCCTATCGATGGCTCGCCGCAGGGTCTCGCGCTCGGGCGCCAGGAACAGCTTGAGCAGGGGCAGGCCGGCGAGCGGTCCGGGTTGGCGTGCCCCGTGAAAATCGGCGATGGGCCGGCCGGTGGCCGCGAAGACCTCCAGGGCGCGCATCACCCGCGCCCGGTCGCTGGGGCGAAGCCCGAGCGCGCCGGCCGGATCGCAGAGCGCGAGTTCGGCATGCAGGTCTTCGGTCGCCCGTCCCTCGGCCCGGGCCCGCACGGCCGACCGGACCGCATCCGGCACCGGGGGCAGCTCGGACAGCCCCTCCTCCAGCGCCCGGAAATACAGGCCGGTGCCGCCGACGAAGACCGGCGGGCGGCCCTCGCCGCGCAGCGATTTGATCAGCGGCTCGGCCTCGCGGGCGAAGTGTCCGGCCGAGTAGTTCTCCGCTCCGTCGACGTGGCCGTAGAGCCGGTGCGGGGCCAGCGCTTCCTCCTCCGCGCTCGGGCGGGCGGACAGGCGGCGCAGATCGGCATAGACCTGCATCGAGTCGGTGTTGATCACCACCCCGTCGAGATCGCGCGCGAGCGCCAGCGCCAGGCCCGACTTGCCCGAGGCGGTCGGCCCTGCGATGAGGATCGCCGCCGGCAGAACCTGCGCGTGTGGGCGTTGTAGGACCGGCGACACTGGCGTGGAAAGCTCCCGGATGACCCTCGTCGCGATCCTGATAGCAAACGAGAGCCGCCCCGCCATCACCGATGCGGTGCTGGCCGAGACCCGCGCGGTGATGCGCACCGAACATCAGCCCCGCATCCTGCACGGCGAGGTCGCCGCCGAGGTGCTGCTGCCGGGCGCGCCCGCCGATGCGCCGGCCCTGGCCCGGCGCCTGCGCGCGGCCCTGGCCTCCGAGCCGATCGACGTGGCGGTGATCGAGGCCGGCCCGCACCGGCGCAAGCGCCTGTTCCTGGCCGACATGGATTCGACCATGATCGAGCAGGAATGCATCGACGAACTCGCCGAGACCATCGGCCTCAAGGATCGCGTCGCGGCGATCACCGAGCGGGCGATGCAGGGTGAGATCGCGTTCGGCCCGGCCCTGCGCGAGCGGGTCGCGCTCCTGCGCGACGTGCCCGTGGGCCGGATCGATGCGCTGATCGCCGAGCGCATCACACTCACGCCCGGCGGCCGCACGCTGGTGCAGACCATGAAGGCGCACGGCACCCACACCTGCCTGATCTCGGGCGGCTTCACCCTGTTCACCGGACCGGTCTCTGCGCAGATCGGGTTCGACGAGGCCCACGCCACCACCCTCGGCGTACGGGACGGGCACCTCACCGGCGAGGTGATCGAGCCGATCGTCGACAAGGAGACGAAGCGTGCGACGCTGATCAACCTTCGCACGCGCTTCGGTCTCGATCGGTCCGAGACCCTTGCGGTGGGCGACGGCGCCAACGACCTCGACATGCTGCACGAGGCGGGCCTCGGCGTCGCCTTCCGGGCCAAGCCGAAGGTGGCCGCCGCCGCCCAGGTCCGCATCGACCATGGCGACCTGACGGCGCTACTGTATCTGCAGGGCTATGCGTCGGCCGAGTTCGTGGGCTGAGCGCAGCGGGCACCGCTCCGTCATTCCGGGGTCGCCTTCGGCGCCCCGGAATGACGGTGTAATGCCATCGACAATCGCCCTTCCCCTAACAGGGAGGGGAAGCGCTCCCCTGGACAAGACAAAACCGCCGCCCTCTCGGGCGGCGGCTTGGTATCCACAGAGTCGTTTCGACGATCAGTCGATCCCAAGCGCCACGAAGCGGACGTCACCGCTCGCGCTGGCGACCAGGAGCAGGACGGACTTGCGGCCGTCCTTCTTGAGCTGGTCGATGCGCTTGGTCACGTCGGCTGGGGCGCTGACCGCCTCCTGGCCGACCTCGACGATGACTTCGCCGGGCTTGATCTGCTTGTCGGCCGCCGTCGAGTTCGGGTCGACGCGGGTGACGAGCACGCCCTTCAGGCTGTCCTTCAGGCTGAAGCGCTTGCGCGCCTCGTCGGTGATGCCGGACAGGTTGAGCCCGAGCACCTGACGGACGGCGCTCTCCGCCTCGGGCTGCTTGACGCTGGCGAGCGTCGGCTTCTCCGTATCCTCCAGGCGGCCCAGGGTGACGGACTTCGTCGTCTCGGCGCCCTTGCGGATGACCAGCACGTCCACCGTCTTGCCGACCGGCGTCGAGGCGACGATGCGCGGCAGGTCGCTCGACGACTTCACGGCCGTGCCGTTGAACTTGACGATGACGTCGCCGATCTCGAGACCCGCCGCCTTGGCGGGGCCCTTCTCGTCGACGCCGGCCACGAGCGCGCCTTTGACGCCGTCCTTCATGTCGAGGGCCTCGGCCGTCGTCTCGTCAACGTTTTGGATACGGACGCCGAGCCAGCCGCGACGGACCTCCCCGAACTCCCGCAGCTGGTCGATGACCTGCGCGGCGTTGTTCGAGGGCACCGCGAAGCCGATCCCGACCGAGCCGCCGGTGGGCGACAGGATGGCGGTGTTGATGCCGATGACTTCACCGTTCATGTTGAACAGCGGTCCGCCGGAATTGCCCTTGTTGATGGCCGCATCCGTCTGGATGTAGTTGTCGTACGGGCCGGATTCGATGTTGCGGCCGCGCGCCGAGACGATGCCGGCCGAGACCGAGCCACCGAGGCCGAACGGGTTGCCGATGGCGATGACCCAGTCGCCCGGGCGCATCTTCTCCGAATCACCGAACGGGACCGCCTTCAGGGGCTTGTTCGGCTCCGGCTTCACCCGCAGCACCGCCAGATCGATCTTGGCATCCTTGCCGATGATCTCGGCCTTCAGCTTGGTGCCGTTGTGGAGGATGACCTGGATGTCGTTGGCGTCGCCGATGACGTGGTTGTTGGTCACCACGATGCCGGAGGCATCGATGATGAAGCCCGAGCCGAGGGAATTCGACTTGCGCTGCTGCGGCTTCGGCCGGTCGGCCTCGCTGCGGTCGCCGCCGCCGCCACGCTGACCGCGCTTGTTGAAGAATTCCTCGAACAGGTCCTCGAACGGCGTGCCCTGCGGCAGCTGGGGACCCGAGCGGGTGTTGGGTCGGGCGTCGACGGTGGTCGAGGCCGAGATGTTCACCACCGCGTCGGTGACCTGATCGGCGAGATCGGCCAGCGATTCCGGTCCCTTGGCGTAGGCGGGGGCGGCGAGGCCCATGACCGAGACGGAGGTCGCCAGCGTGGCGGCCATCAGGACCGAGCGCAGGCTGCAGTGGAGCGCTCGGGAACGGGGCGCCCGGACGGCGCTCGCAACGGGGACCATGGTCGACCTCATCTCTCTCGGGACGCTCTTAGATCGTCCCCACCGTCCGCCGATCAAGAGTCCGGCGGCGGACCAAAGGCCGCCGCCGGACATGTCGTACCAGGGTCGTTTCGGCAGGATCACGTCACCCGCTTCAGCGGGTGGCGCCCGTCGAACCGGTGGTACCGGGCTCGGCCGGAGCGCGGGTGCGTGCTGCCGGGCTCGCCGGGGTCCTGCCCTGCGGATCGCTGAAGTAGCGGAAGAAGTCCGAGGACGGGCTGATCACCAATCGGGTGTCGGAGCCCTTCAGACCGGTCTCATAGGCCTGCATCGAGCGGAAGAAGCTGAAGAAGCCCGCGTCCTTGCCGTAGGCTTCCGCCAGGATGCGGTTCTTGTCCGCGTCGCCCTGACCACGCAGGGTCTCGGCGGTCTGGTTGGCCTCCGAGAGCAGCACCGTCACGTCACGGTCCGCCTTGGCCTTGATGGTGACCGCCGCCTGCTCGCCGGTGGCGCGGATGTCGGCCGCCTCACGCTGGCGCTCCGTCGTCATGCGCTTGTAGACCGCCGAGCTGTTCTGAGCCGGCAGATCGACGCGGGTCATGCGCAGATCGACGATCTCGACGCCGAGCTCCTTCGCCTGCCGGTTCACGTCGGCCTGGATCTGGTTCATCAGCTCGGCGCGCTGCGTCCGCACGATGGCGTCACGGGTGGAGCGGGCGAGCAGGTTGCGCAGGGCCGAGTTGGTGAAGCTCGCCAGCAGGGTGTTGGCGCGGGCGATGTTGTTGGCCGACTGGTAGAACTTCAGCGGATCGATGATCCGGTAGCGCGCGAAGGCGTCCACCTCGAGGTTCTGGCGGTCGGTGGTGAGCAGGGTCTGGACCGGCAGATCGAGGTCGAGCACCCGCTTGTCGAACAGCACCACGTTCTCGAGGAACGGAAGCTTGAAGTAGAGGCCGGGCTTGTCGGTGCCGGTCTGGTTCAGGACGGCGCGGACGCCGCCGAAGCGCAGCACCAGGGCCTGCTGCATCTGGCCGACGGTGAAGACCGACGCGTAGAGGCCGACCACCAGGGCGGCGGCGGCGATCATCAGGCCGGTGCGGAGGGTCTGATTGTTCATCGGGCCACTCCACCGGCAGCGTTGCGGGGACCGAACTCGGTCAGCGGAAGCACCGGCAGGACGCCGGCGGCGCTGGCGCCCGTACCGGCGCCGGCCCCGTTCTGATCGATGATCACCTTGTTGACCGAGCCCAGGACCCGCTCCATCGTTTCGAGGAAGATGCGCTCGCGGCTGATCACCGGGGCGACCTTGTAGGACTCGTAGACCTGCGTGAAGCGGGCGGCCTGACCGGTCGCGTCGGCGGTCGACTGCGTCTTGTAGGCTTCCGCCGCCTGGATGATCTTCTGCGCCTCACCCTTGGCGAGCGGCACCTTCTGGCTCTCGTAGGTCCGCGCGTCGTTCTTGGCGCGCTCGGCATCCTGCTGCGCCGCGTTCACGTCGAAGAAGGCGGGCCGCACTTCCGGCGGAGGCTGGACACTGACGAGCTGGACGAGTTCGATGCGTACACCGGCGCCGTATTCGTCGAGGGCCTTCTGGGTGATCTCCCGGACCTCCTGGGCGACGCTCGACTGTTCGTTGGTCAGGATCGGCTGGATGTTGCGCCGGCCGACGACCTCGCGCATCGCGCTCTCGGCGATGGCCTTGATCGTGCCCTCGGGGTTCTCGAGGTTGAAGACGAAGTCGGACGCCTTCAGGGGGTTGATCCGCCACTGCACTTCGAAGTCGAGGTCGACGATGTTCTCGTCACCCGTGAGCATCAGGCTCTCCTCGGGCTTGTCGACGGTGCGGGTCTGGTTGCCGAAGCCGGCGCGGTAGCCGATCTGCACGCTGTTGACCTGACCGACATTCGGCTTGGTCACGGCGCCGATCGGGGCCGGGAAGTTGTAGTTCAGGCCCTGGCCGGTGGTGCTGAGATAGCGACCGAACACCGTCTCGATGCCGACCTGCTGGGGTGCCACGGTGTAGAACCCGGTGAGAAGCCAGCCCGCGACCAGGAGGCCGCCGATCACCAGCAGGCCGCGCCCGCCACCGAAGGACCCGCCGGGGAGCACGCCGCGCAGCCGGTCCTGGCTGCGGCGCAGCAGGTCCTCGAGGTCGGGTGGGGTCTTGCCGCCACCGCCGCCGCCATTCCCCCACGGGCCACCCCCGCCGCCATTGCCGCCGCCGCCTCGGCCCCAGGGCCCTCCCCCGTTGCCGCTACCGCCGCCGCTCTGATTGCTCCAAGGCATGCTCGCCGATCTCTCCTGTTCCAGCAGCGTCTGCGCCGCGCACGAAGCCCACCCGCGCTCTCCGTCCCGGCCTCCTCAGGAGGCGGGCCGGATCTCCCCCGCGTGGACAAGAGTATTGATCTCGTCGTGACCCGACCCTGGCACCTGCCTGGGCGCACCGAATCCTGTCAAGATTGCCACTTGGGCATCGGACCGCCGAAAGACAACCGCATGGGAACCCGATGCGCAATGGGTCGCGCCGGAATGGTTTACGGGACCGGCCTGCGTCGCGTCCCTCACCCGGCTCGCTCCAGATCGACGAAGCTGAAGCCGCAGGCGTCATGCTCCCCCGGCGGATGGGCCTCGCGGTGGGTCTCGCGATAGCGCGCGCGATCGAAGGTCGGGAACACCGTATCGCCCTCCGGCGCCAGATCGACCTCGGTGAGGTGGATGCGGTCGGCATGCGGCAGCGCCAGCGCGTAGATCTCGCCGCCGCCGGCCACCATCAGCTCGTCCGCGCCCTCGGCCGCCGCGAGCGCGCCCGTCCAGTCATGGGCGACGGCGACGTCCGGCGCCGCGAAGCCGGTATCCCGGGTCAGCACGATGGTGCGCCGCCCGGGCAATGGACGACCGATCGACGCGAAGGTCTTGCGCCCCATCAGGAGGGGCTTGCCCATGGTCAGGGCCTTGAACCGGCGCAGGTCGCTGCGCAGGCGCCAGATCAGGTCGTTGTCGCGGCCGATGATGCCGTTGCGGGCGACCGCCGCGATGAGGGTGATGCGGGGCACGGCCATCAGACCGCCACCGGAGCGCGGATGGCGGCATGCGGCGCATAGCCCTCCACGGCGATGTCCTCGAAGCGGAAGTCGGACAGCGCGGTCACGGCGGGGTTGAGTACGAGCCGGGGCAGCCGGCGATGCTCGCGCGTGAGCTGCAGCCGGGCCTGCTCCAGGTGGTTCACGTAGAGGTGCGCATCGCCGAGGGTGTGGATGAAATCGCCGGGGATCAACCCGGACACCTGCGCGATCATCGCGGTGAGGAGGGCGTAGCTGGCGATGTTGAAGGGCACGCCCAGGAACACGTCGGCCGAGCGCTGGTAGAGCTGGCACGAGAGGCGCCCCTCCGCCACGTAGAACTGGAACAGGCAGTGGCACGGCGCCAGGGCCATCCGGTCGAGATCGGCCGGGTTCCAGGCGGAGACGATGAGGCGGCGCGAATCCGGGTTGCGGCGGATCTCGTCGAGCACCCAGGCGATCTGGTCGACGCTGCCGCCGTCGGGTTTCACCCAGGACCGCCATTGCTGGCCGTAGACCGGGCCGAGGTCGCCGTTCGCGTCGGCCCATTCATCCCAGATGCTGACGCCGTTGGCCTGGAGCGCCCGCACGTTGGTATTGCCGGTGAGGAACCATAGCAATTCGTGGATGATCGAGCGCAGGTGGAGCTGCTTCGTCGTGACCAGGGGAAAGCCCTGCCCGAGGTCGAAGCGCATCTGGTGCCCGAACACCGAGAGCGTGCCGGTACCGGTCCGGTCGTCCTTGCGCACCCCCTCCCGGAGGATGCGTTCGAGAAGCTGGTGATAGGCGTGCATCGCGGCTCCGGGGCGGGGCGCTTGGAATACCTCGTCGCGCCGGAGCTGGCGAGATCGGCAACCGGCGCGTCAACACCTTCATGCCGGCGCCCGCTCAGCCGATGGCCGGCCCGAGCACATACAGGATCATCGCGAAGTTGCTCCAGGCGTGGAGCACGATGCCGGGCCACAGCCGGCCGCTGCGCCAGCGCACCCAGCCGAGCATCAGGGCGAGCGGGATCAGGGAGACCGGCCGGGCGAAGCCGGCGGGCGTGAGATGGGCGCCGGCGAACAGCAGCGCCGTCACCAGGATGGCGCCTGGCGGGGCGAAGTGTTCGCGCGCACGAGCGAACAAAGCACCCCGCATCAGCAACTCCTCGGCCAGCGGCGCCAGCACCAGCACGTAGGTGAACCACAGGGCCGCCGCCCCGGCGGTCAGGCTCGGGGACAGCGACGTGTGCCGGCCGATCGGCATCCGGAACAGCTCCGCGCTGCCGGTCACCCAGGTGATGTGGATCAGCGGCCAGGCCAGCAGGATCAGGGCGAAGCGCCCGGGCGACAGGCCGGGCGCGCCCCAGGGCGGCGGTCCCGGTGGCGCAAGCGCCAGGGTCCGCCGCCAGGCGGCGCCGTGGCGCCAGCGCACCGCCCCGACGACGAGGACGGCCAGGATCACCTGGCGGATCACGTCGAGGGCCAGCTCCCGCATGGCGACCTGTCGCGGATGCAGGCGCGGCCGCTCCCCGCCGAAGGGCGCCACGCCGTCGAGCCAGTCGCCGCCGACCCGCACGATCACCAGGGCGAGGACGCTCGCCGCCACCAGCGCGAGGCACGCCGCGAAGGCCAGACCGACGACGGCCCGCGCGCGGCCCAGAACGGTCCGGCCGGGGAACGCACGCGCCCCAGGAGGCTCGGTCGTTGCCTGGATGACATCCGCCCGCGCTTCGGGCAGCGGCGCCCCATCATCGGGCTTCAAAAGCGGCGGCACTCCCACTATAATCAAAGTGTTGGCCGAGAGGCTCGGCGAGGACGGAAATCCGGCATCGCCGGGTCGGGTTTCGCGGTCGGGCGAATGGTGCGACCGGAGGGTAACCCGGCAGCGCCTCTCCGGACCACGGGCTTTTGGACGCAAGGACCCGAGGCTCGACAGGCCGCAGGTTTTGGCGGAAGCTCGGACGCGCGGCAGATCACGGCGCAGGCCGCGATGTCCTGGACCGAGATGTCCTGTTTCGTCCGGGAGAGATCCTGTCGGCCCCGAGCCGTTCAGGCGAGGTTCTGGGAGGGCCGGGCACCGGCGCTCCCCATCGATTTTCATCCGACCCGGGGCGCCCTCACGGCGCGCGACGGCGGGCAGTGACCGGGCATAAGCGACCGCAGATGGCAGACGACCTGATCCGCTACGATCTCCTGGTGCAGGACGCCCTGCGCGGCGTGGTGCGCAAGGTGCTGACCGACGCGGCCCGCGAGGGCCTCGCGGGCGAGCACCACTTCTACGTCTCGTTCCGCACCGAGGCGCCGGGCGTGCGGATGTCGCAGCGCCTGCGCGAAAAATACCCGCAGGACATGACCATCGTGCTCCAGCACCAGTTCTGGGACCTCGGCGTCAACGAGCACACCTTCGAGGTGGGCCTGTCCTTCTCGGGCGTTCCCGAGCGGCTGCTCGTGCCTTTCGACGCCCTGACGGGCTTCTTCGATCCCTCCGTGCAGTTCGGGCTGAAATTCGACCTGACCGAAGGCACGGAAGAGATGGCCGCAGAGGCGATCGACGACGAGTCGGCGGCCGACAATGGCAAGGGCGCACCGCGCGGCGCCGCCTCGGAGCCCACCGAGATGAAGCCGAAGAGCACCGGCCTCGCCACCATCGGCAGCACCGTGCCGAAGCTGATCCCGGCGGCCCCCGGCACCGCCGCGGCGACGGCCAAGGCCGATTCGGACGCGAAGCCGGCCGCCAAGAAATCCGAGGACGGCGCCAAGAAGTCCGAGGACGGCCAGGAAACCAGCGCCGAGGTCGTCAGCCTGGACGCCTTCCGCAAGAAGAGCTGACGGGACGAAAATTTCGGGGTTGAAGATCTCAGGGATGAAGATCTCCGGGATCAAGAGCCGAGAGGCCGCCTGATCACCCCGTCATCCCGGGGCCGCGCAGCGGAACCCGGGATCCAGAAACACGGGTGGCCCAAGGTCTTCCTCGGTCGGCGCCCCGGAACGACAGCGCGCGACGATCTGCGCGTGTCCCACCTCCGTCGTCCCGGCCTCACCCCCGCGGGTGCACCGTCATGTGCAGCCCGTGCTCCGGCCGCAGGGTCACGCGATGGAGCGGGGTCACCGGCGCGTGGTCGTCGGCGAGCGTAAAACGGGCGGCACGGGTGATGTGAGCCAGCACCACCACGGCTTCCTGCACCGAGAAGCTCTGGCCGATGCAGACGCGGGGACCCGCCCCGAACGGCAGGTAGGCGAAGCGCGGGATCGCCGCGCGGGCTTCGGGCAGGAAGCGCTCGGGCATGAACGCTTCCGGCTCCGGCCACAGGGTCTTGTGGCGGTGGAGCACGTAGGGCGCCACCATCACCAGGGAGCCCTTGGGGATCTTGATCCGGCCGATGCGATCCTCCGCGATGGCCTGGCGGCTCAGGAACGGCACCGGCGGAAACAACCGCATGGTCTCCTCCATCACCGCCCGGGTAAAGGGCAGCGCGTCGGCATCGAAATCCTGGTCCGCCGGGACGGCATCGACCTCCGCCTCGACCCGGGCCTTGGCGGCCGGGTCCTGCGACAGGCAGTACAGCGCCCAGGTCAGGGCGTTCGCCGTGGTCTCATGACCGGCGGCGATGAAGGTGACGATGTTGGCCTTGACCTCCAGGTCGGTCAGCCCCCTGCCCGTCTCCGGGTCCTGCGCCTTGAGCAGCAGCGTCAGCAGGTCGTCGGGCGCCGCCCCTTTGGCGATCCAGGCGCGGCGGCGGTCGATCAGTTCATCCACCACTTCGGCGAAGAACCGGATCGCGGGGCGTGCCCGCAGGCGACCGATGCGCGGCACGAAGCCCGGCACCCCGAACACGTCGAGGGGATCGATCGGCCCGACCGATTCGAGGAAGCGGGTGATCGCCCGGCCCAGCGCATCGGGATCGCTGGCGAGGCCGTGGGTGAAGATCGTCCGCTCCAGCACGTCGAGGGTGACGCGGGTCATCTCCAGCGCCACGTCGATGCGGGTGCCGTCGCGGCGCGCCAGTCGGCGGGCCATGCGGGCGCCGGCCGCGTTCATCGGCGCGTTGAAGCCGAGCACGTGCCGGGCGGAGAAGATCGGCGCCAGGGTGCGGCGCTGGAGCTTCCACTCGTCGCCCTCGGCGGTGAGCAATCCGTTGCCGAGCCCGGGGGCGAGGACGCGCCGCTGCAGGTCGTCCTTGCGATAATTGGCGGCGTTCTCGACGTAGAGGTAGCGGATCAGGGCCGGGTCGCTGACCACCGTGACACGCCCGAGAGCGCCGTCGGCGGCCACCACCGGTTTCTCGAAATGGACGTCGAGCCAGGTGGTGAGGGGGTTGGCGCGCGCCGCCTTCAGGAATCCGAACAGGCCCGGCTGCTGGCGCAACGGCTTGGGCACCGCCGGCCGGAAGCGGATCGGGGCTTCAGAAAGGACCTCGGCTTGGGAAGAGACCTGGGCTTGGGGGGAGACCTGGGCGGCGGCAGGCGACATCGAGGACAACTCCGGGCCCGGCGAAGGGCTGGCAGGGTATGGCTGGGGAGCCATGACATTTCGGCGCCGGGCACACGGCCCGCTCGCGATGCGGCATCGCGGTTTGCTGGCGTGCAGTTTAAGTAGGGTCCGGATTGATCAGACGAAGAGGCCACGATGTCGCCCACCGAGACGCCCGCCACCCGCACCGAGTCCGACACCTTCGGCCCGATCGAGGTCCCGGCGCATCGCTACTGGGGTGCGCAGACGCAGCGCTCGATCCAGAATTTCAAGATCGGCACCGAGAAGATGCCGGCGCCCCTCGTCCACGCGCTCGGCATGGTCAAGCAGGCAGCCGCCCTGGTCAACCAGGACCTCGGTGCCCTCGACCCGAAGGTGGCCCAGGCCGTCGCGGCCTCGGCGGCCGAGGTGGTCTCCGGCGAGCACGACCAGGAATTTCCCCTGGCGGTCTGGCAGACGGGATCCGGCACCCAGTCGAACATGAATGCCAACGAGGTCATCGCCAGCCTTGCCAACGAGCTGCTCGGCGGCAAGCGCGGCGGCAAGTCGCCGGTCCACCCCAACGACCACGTCAATCGCGGCCAGTCGTCCAACGACGTGTTCCCGACCGCCATGCACATCGCGGTCTCGCGCGAGATCAACGACCGGCTGCTGCCGGCCCTGCAGCACCTGCACGACGCCCTTCAGGCGAAGTCGGAGGCGTTCGCCTCCATCGTCAAGATCGGCCGCACCCACCTGCAGGACGCGACCCCGGTCTCCCTCGGCCAGGAATTTTCCGGCTACGTCGCGCAGGTGGCTTTGGGCACCGAGCGCGTGAAGGCGACGCTGCCCGGCGTGCTGGCTTTGGCCCAGGGCGGCACGGCGGTCGGCACCGGCCTCAACGCGCATCCCGACTTCGCCGAGAAGTTCGCCGCGAAGGTCGCCGAGCTGACCGGCCTGCCCTTCACCTCGGCCGCCAACAAGTTCGAGGCCCTGGCGACCCACGACGCCCTGGTGTTCACCCAAGGGGCGCTCACGGCCCTGGCCTCGGGCCTGTTCAAGATCGCACAGGACATCCGCTTCCTCGGCTCCGGCCCGCGCTCGGGCCTCGGCGAGCTGTCGCTGCCGGAGAACGAGCCGGGTTCGTCGATCATGCCCGGCAAGGTCAACCCGACCCAGTGCGAGGCCCTGACGATGGTCTGCGCCCAGGTGATCGGCAACGGCACCACCGTGAGCTTCGCCGGCAGCCAGGGCAATTTCGAGCTGAACGTGTTCAAGCCCGTCATCGCCAACGCGGTGCTGCAGTCGATCCGCATCCTCGCCGACGCGGCGGTGAGCTTCACCGACAATTGCGTCGTCGGCATCAAGGCCAACGAGGACAAGATCGCCGACCTGATGAGCCGCTCGCTGATGCTGGTCACGGCGCTCGCGCCCTCGATCGGCTATGACAAGGCCGCCGAGATCGCCAAGACCGCGCACAAGAACGGCACCACCCTGAAGGAGGAGGCCCTGCGCCTCGGCTACGTCACGGCGGAGGCGTTCGAGCGCGTGGTGCGCCCCGAGACGATGCTGGCGCCCAGCGCCGAATGAGGGAGACCACCGGCATGGCGGAGATCATCAACCTGCGCCAGGCCCGCAAGGACCGGGCGCGGGGGGAACGGGAGGCGAAGGCGGCGGACAATCGCATCGCCTTCGGTCGCCCGAAGAAGGCCAAGACCCTGGCCGAGGCCAAGAAGGCCATCGAGGTCTCGCGCCACGAGGGGCACAAATTGGTGGGGCCGGATTCGGAGGAGTGATGCGAGGAGAATGGTTCTCGTATTCCGCAAAGCTTCGGGATTCCACTTCGAGACAAGTGCGCGCCGCACACCCCCACGGCGGGACAATCCCATCGGTTCCTCTGCACGCCGAAGAACCTCGTGGAGCACCCCGTCATCCCGGGGCCGCGCACCGGAGCCCGGGATCCAGAAACACGGGTGGTGCAGAACGTTACACCGTCGGTGGCTTTGGATTCCGGGCTCGCCTACGGCGCCCCGGAATGACGGCGCGGTGCCGTCTGCGATGGCTCTGCCGTCCCTTGCTCCACACGCTTGACGGATGTTGGGTAAGCCCGAAATCAGCCGAGGAGAGTGACTGGCTCTCAGGGACAAGGGGCCATTTCAGGAAGCCCGTCACACCATCAGGGAGGGTTTGCTGGCGATGACCACCGGGGTCACCAAGCGCTCCGTGATGATCGCCGGCCATCGCACCAGCGTATCCCTGGAGGACCCGTTCTGGGAGGCGCTGCGCAGGATCGCGGCCGCGCGCGGCCAGTCGGTCCAGGCCCTGATCGGCACCATCGACGCCAGCCGCGACGGCCAGAATCTGTCATCGGCGATTCGGGTGTTCGTGCTGGCCGAGGTCGGACGCCGCGTGCCGTAAGCGCATCGCCCGCCGATCTTGCGATCTGCTCCCGCGGCGACCTGCCTATTCCGCCGCCAGCAGCGCCCGTTCGCGGATCCCCTCCAAGGCCGCCGGCTTCGGGCCGCCGGTGGCCCAGTCGAGCAGTTCCGCCGTGTGGACGATCGGGATCGCCGTGCCCTTCCCGATCTGGGTGGCGCAGCCGATGTTGCCGGTGGCGATGACGTCGGGGCGCATGCGCTCGATGTTGGCGACCTTGCGGTCGCGCAGGCGGTTCGCGATCTCGGGCTGAAGGATGTTGTAGGTTCCGGCCGAGCCGCAGCAGATATGGCCCTCGGGCACGTCCTTCACGGTGAAGCCCGCCGTCTTCAGCAGGTTCTTGGGCTCGGTGCGGATGCCCTGGCCGTGCTGCATCGAGCAGGCCGAGTGGTAGGCGACCACGAGGTCGGTCTCCACGATCGGGGGCATCAGGCCGATGGCGGCCACGTACTCCGTGACGTCCTTGGCAATCGCCGAAACCCGCTTCGCCTTTTCGGCATAGGTCGGGTCGTCGCGGAACATGAAGCCGTAATCCTTGATCGTCGTGCCGCAACCGGAGGCGGTGACCAGGATCGCGTCGAGGCCGGCGCCGTCCATTTCGGCGATCCAGGCGTCGATGGTGCGCTTGGCCTGGGCATGCGACGCGTCGGCCTTGCCCATGTGGTGGGTCAGGGCACCGCAGCAGCCCTCCCCCGCGGCCTGGACCACCTCGACCCCGTGCCGAGTCAGAAGGCGGATCGCCGCCTCGTTGAAATCGGGACGCAGCACGCTCTGGGCGCATCCCCGCAGCAGCGCGACGCGACCTCGACGCGACGGCGTGGCATACCCATGCAACGCATCGCTGGCCTCGAGGGCTCGCGTATCGGCCGGGAAGGTGCCCGGACGGTCGGTGGGGTTGCGGTTCGGCAGTTGCGCCGGGGCGAGGTCCAGCATCGCCGCGAGGCGGTTGCCGACGCGCGGCAGGCGCGCCACCAGGGGCCGGAACGGCGCCCCGATCTTCGCCCCCAGGAGCGCCAGCCGGAAGCGATTCGGATAGGGCAGGACGAAGGCCAGGACGGCGCGGAGCAGTCGGTCGCTCAGCGGACGCCGATAGGTTTCCTCAATATGCGCTCGGGCATGATCGACAAGGTGCATGTAATGCACCCCCGATGGGCATGTCGTCATGCAGGACAGACAGGACAAACACCGGTCGACGTGCTTGACCACCTCCGGCACGGCCGGCTTTCCACCTTCCAGCATATCCTTGATCAGGTAGATCCGCCCCCGCGGAGAATCGAGTTCATCACCGAGCAGGAGGTAAGTCGGGCAAGTCGCGGTGCAGAACCCGCAATGAACGCAGGTCCGCAGGATCTTCTCGGACGCCGCCATGGCCGGATCGGCGAGCTGCGTCAGGCTGAAATTGGTCTGCACGGCGTGTCCTCGGATCCACCCTCGCGCCGTCGATCGGGGCGGCCTCGCAGCCCGCCCCGTGTCGGCATCGTCGTTCTTCCGGCGTCAGTTTAAAGACAATCGCGCCGGATTCCGAGCCTTGGAATCGCTCTCAGCAGCGCAGCCTCAAAGGCCGGCATACATCCGACCCGGATTGAACAACCCCTGGGGATCATGCGCCGCCTTGATACCGGCGGTGATCCGCATCAAAGCCTCCGACAGCGGCTCGAATACGGCGACCGCCGCCCGGACAGCTTCCGGCGCCCGCACAAGGGTGGCGTGTCCGCCCTCCGCTCGAACGGCCGCGCGGACGATCTCCGCTCCGGCATCTCCCGCCGCGTCCGTCGCAAGCCAGATCAGGCCGCCGCCCCAGTCGTAGAACCAGCGGGCCTCGCGGCGCGACGCGATCGCCGCCGTCACGGCGGGCGCATGGGTCGGGGCGGTCGCGATGCGCCAGATCGCAGCCTCGCGCGGCTCGGCCAGCGCCACGACATCGCGGATCCCGGTCCATAGCTCGGCGCCTGGATCGCCCTCGACGATCTCCGGCTCGCCGAAGCGCTTGAGCAGCCTGCGCAATTCGCCGAGCCGATAGTCGATCGATTCCGAAAAACCCTCGAGTCGCATCAGCGTCCGCGCGGTTCCACCCGCGATTCCGGCAGGCAGATGGGCGGCCCCGGTCAACTCGAACGGGGAGCCGAGGGCAGCGGACAGCGCCCCGATGGCACGGACATCGTCGAGGTCCGGGAAGGCCAGGGTCGCCACCCGCTCCTGCCGCGGCAGCACCTTGAAGGTCACCTCGGTCAGCAGTCCCAGGGTTCCCCAAGAGCCCGCCATCAGCTTCACGAGATCGAGTCCGGTCACGTTCTTCATCACCCGGCCGCCGGACTTGATCGCCTCGCCGCGCCCATTGACAAAGCGCACGCCGATCAGGCTGTCGCGCGCCGCGCCGGCATTGATCCGCCGTGGGCCGGAATTGTTGGTGGCCGCCACGGCTCCGAAACTGGGCTCGCCGGTCGTCCCCATCAGGGTACGATGGTCCATCGGCTCGAAGGGCAGCATCTGGCCGCGCTCCGTGAGCAGGGCCTGAACCTCCGCCAGCGGCGTTCCAGCTCGAGCCGAGACGACCATCTCGGCGGGTTCGTAGAGGGTGATGCCGGAGAGCCGGACGCTGGACAGCGTCACCTCGTCCTGGGCCGGGCGCCCGATGGCGCTCTTGGTCGCGCCACCCACGAGGCGAAGCCGCTCGGGACCGCTGGCCGCGGCCCGAACAACCTCGGCCGCCGCGCCCTCATCGTGAGGCTCATATGAACGCATCGATTCCTGCCCGATTCGGAGCGTTCTACGGCGCCCTCGATCCTGTCTGCCATCGACCACCTTAAAGGAGGATCACGGCGATGACAGCCAGTCGAGTCCGTCTATTCCGCCGAGCCCGTCCTATTCCACCGAGGCCGGCTCGGTGGGGCGGGGCGATCCGGGAAGGCTGCGGGAAAGGCGTGCCATCGCGTGGCCCCTCAACCCGGCAATGTCGAAGAACCAGACCAGGGCGCCGTAGACCGCGATGCCGAGCGGTACGCCGAGCGCGAGGGCGCGGGTCGGCTCGATGTGGCGCAACGGCAGGAGGCAGAGCGCCATGGCCATGGAGGCGACACCGGCCGCCAGGATCTCCCACCAGGGCAGGCGCAGCCGATCCGGGCCGGTCAGTGCGCGGATTCCCAGCAACAGCGTCGCGGCAGCCAGCCCCAGGGTCTGCGCGACCGCGACGCCCTCGGGACCCAGCAGGGGTGGGAGGAACGATAACCCGGCGGCGTTGAGACCCAATCCAACGCAGGCAGCCGCGATGACCGGGCGAGTCCGTCTGCGGATCTGGAAGATCGGATTGAGCGCGAAATTCATCATCGCCAGACAGAAGAAACCTGGCACCATCACGCCGGCATAGGCGGAAAAGGGACCACGGTAAGCTTCTGGCACCACCAGCGTCTCCAGAGCGGGAAGCACGGCCCAGAACCCGACGGCGCAGGGCAGAAGCAAGGTGACGACAACGCCGACGTTCAGCCCGACCTGGCGCTCGGCCGCGGCACGGCCCTCCTGCTCCTCCACCCGGACGGCGAGTTGAAACAACAGCAGGTCGAGGGCAGTGCCGAGGGTACCGATACTCCGGGTGGTGACATCGGCAGCCAATGCAAAGTAGCCGGCTTCGGCAAGACCCGCATGGGCCGCGATGCTACCCCGATTGAGAAACGGAAGGAGCTGATAGATCGCATTCGCGGCAATCAGAGGCAGACCATAGGCGACGAAGAGCCGCCAAGTCTCCCGGACGCGGGCCTGCAGGCGCGGCACGACCGGGTCGCGCATGGGACCGTAGAGAAGCAGGACAGCAACGGCCTGGCTGATACCGGCCGCCACCAGAACCCAGACCGGTTGCGGAAAGTACCAGGCGGCCCCCGCCATCAGCACAAAGGCGAGGGCATTCTTGACCGCGACGAGGTTGAAGTAGAGCGCACCGTCAAAGCGCGCGCGGACGAGCGCGGCATGATAGTCGAAAACCCCGATGCCCAGCGCGGCCACCGCAGCACCGGCCGTGATCGCGAAATGGCTGTCCGCACTCGGCTGAAGCGAGACGCCGAACACGGCACAGAGCAAAGCCGCAGCGAACAGGGCCAGCGCCAGAAACGCGTAGGCATGGTCGAGCCCGTGGCGGATCCAAGGCTCATCGACGCGCACCCGAACGGAATAGAAGCGCGTCGCCGACAGGCGAAGCCATTCGAACAGGATGGTGTTTGCGACGATCGCACCGGCGGTCGCCAAAGCGAACAGGCCGAAATCGGCGGGCCCGAGCAGCTTGGCGATCAGGAGCCCGAGGACGAAGTTCAGACCTGCATTGAGGACGAAGGCAGCGATCACGGCCATGGCGCGGACACTTCATCCTCGAAGGCTGCTTGGACAGGCAGCGATGCAACCGGGTTGGTTTCGCACGCGCGACCGAACAATTCGTCACGCCCTCAGATCCAGCCTCGAATCCGAAAGAAAACGATCGGAATGATGGCGCTGAGCGCGATCAGGGTCAGGCCATAGGGATAGCCGTAGAGCCAGTCGAGTTCCGGCATGTGCTTGAAGTTCATGCCGTACAGCGAGGCGATCAGCGTCGGCGGGATACCCACCACGGAAGCGACGGTGAGAACCCGGAAGGTGTTGTTCTGCTCGATGCTGATGAGGCCCAGCGTGGCGTCGAGGAGGAACTGCACGTTCTCCGACAGGCGAATTTCGAACTCGTCGAGGGAGGCGATGTCCCGGCGCATCGCCTCGAATCTCGGCACCTGCTCCTCCCCGAGGATATGCTCGCATTCGTTTGCGACGAACGGCACGATCCGCTCGAGTCCGAGGAGACTGGAGCGGATCTTCCCGAGCGTCTTTCCGCGTCGACCGATGCCGCGCAGGATACGGCGAAGGGCCAGGTCGCGCCGGCGGGGGTTCTGGTGCGGGGGCCTGATGTCCCCGGTGGCGGCGCTGCTGCGGACATCGAAATCGAAGATCCGCGTCGAGAGGGCGTCGAGGTCCGCGCCCATGTCCTCGAGGGCGTCTGCGAGACTGTCGACCAGTTCCTCCACCAGCAGAAGGAAGATCTCCGTGCTGGTGGTGCCCGGCCCATCGCCGGCATCGATCCGCTTCTTGACCTCCGCAAAGGCCCGCAGATCGTGGAAGCGGACGGTGAGCAGGCGATCCTTCGTCAGGACGAAGCCGAGGGGTTTGAGCTGAGAATCCAGTTTGTCGAAGGTGATCATCGGCGTGGAGAGCGTGAAACCGCTCTTCATCCGGCGCAGCCGACTCGAATTCTCGACTTCGCTCAGCGCTTTGCGCGACGGCACGCTGATACCGGTGGCAAGTTGGACCCGCTCTGCCTCGGCGGCGCTGGGATCGTTGAGGTCGATCCAGACGGCATGGGAGGGATAGGCGGTATCCGGCGCCGCAGGCTCGACCGCACCCTGCGGTCCATGAAGCTCGATCATCCGCGAAGGACTTTCCGTCGGGGTGTGAAATGAAGGAAGGATCCTGTCGTCGGAACGTCGTCGGACCCTGCGACAGTCTTGACTCGACGGAGCCACGCGCCTAACTCGGCGCCATCGTTAGCACTCACTCAAAGAGAGTGCTAACGGCCTGGGTTGAGCGCGCTGCCGCGCCGCATCAACGCCATCCACGAATTTGAAGCAAGAGGGCAGCTCATGAAGTTCCGTCCGCTGCACGACCGTGTCGTCGTCCGCCGCATCGAAGGCGAAGAGAAGACCAAGGGGGGCATCATCATCCCCGATACCGCCAAGGAGAAGCCGCAAGAGGGCGAGATCGTCGCCGTTGGCCCCGGTGCCCGCGACGAGGCCGGCCGTATCAACCCGCTCGACGTCAAGGCCGGCGACCGCGTCCTGTTCGGCAAGTGGTCCGGCACCGAAGTCAAGATCGATGGTCAGGACCTCCTGATCATGAAGGAATCCGACATCATGGGCGTCGTCGCCTAAAGCGCGGCCAACCTCTTCCCTCGATCCTAGCTGAGTCCTTCGAGCGCGCTCTCGTTTCGAGCGCCTCAGGGCTCTCAACAACTTAAGGATTTGAACATGGCAGCAAAAGAAGTCCGTTTCGGCTCCGATGCCCGCGAGAAGATGCTCCGCGGCGTCGACATCCTCGCTGACGCCGTCAAGGTGACGCTCGGTCCCAAGGGCCGCAACGTCGTCATCGAGAAGTCCTTCGGCGCTCCGCGCATCACCAAGGACGGCGTCACCGTCGCCAAGGAGATCGAGCTCTCCGACAAGTTCGAGAACATGGGCGCCCAGATGGTGCGCGAAGTGGCCTCGAAGACCAACGACATCGCTGGCGACGGCACCACCACCGCCACCGTCCTGGCCCAGGCCATCGTCCGCGAAGGCGCCAAGTACGTCGCCGCCGGCATGAACCCGATGGACCTGAAGCGCGGCATCGACCTCGCCACCACCGCTGCCGTGAAGGACATCACGAGCCGCGCCAAGAAGGTCGCCTCGTCCGAGGAAGTCGCCCAGGTCGGCACCATCTCGGCCAATGGCGACAAGGAAATCGGCGAGATGATCGCCCATGCCATGCAGAAGGTCGGCAACGAGGGTGTCATCACCGTCGAGGAAGCCAAGACCGCCGAGACCGAGCTCGACGTCGTCGAGGGCATGCAGTTCGATCGTGGTTACCTTTCCCCGTACTTCATCACGAATGCGGAGAAGATGGTCGCCGAGCTCGAGGACCCCTACATCCTCATCCACGAGAAGAAGCTCTCGTCGCTCCAGGCGATGCTGCCGGTTCTCGAGGCCGTGGTGCAGACCGGCAAGCCGCTCGTCATCATCGCCGAGGACATCGAGGGTGAGGCGCTCGCCACGCTCGTCGTGAACAAGCTGCGCGGTGGCCTCAAGGTCGCGGCCGTCAAGGCTCCGGGCTTCGGCGATCGCCGTAAGGCCATGCTCGAGGACATCGCGATCCTGACCCAGGGTCAGATGATCGCCGAGGACCTCGGCATCAAGCTCGAGAACGTCACCCTCCCGATGCTCGGCCGCGCCAAGCGCATCCGCATCGAGAAGGAGACCACCACGATCATCGACGGTCTTGGCGAAAAGGCGGACATCGAAGCCCGCGTCGGCCAGATCAAGGCGCAGATCGAGGAGACCACCTCGGACTACGACCGTGAGAAGCTCCAGGAGCGCCTGGCCAAGCTCGCCGGCGGCGTCGCGGTCATCCGCGTCGGCGGCGCGACCGAGGTCGAGGTCAAGGAGAAGAAGGACCGCGTCGACGACGCGCTCAACGCCACCCGCGCTGCGGTGGAAGAGGGTATCGTCCCCGGCGGCGGCACCGCCCTCCTCCGTGCCCGCGAGGCCGTCCGCGCCCTCACCAGCGACAACCCGGACGTCCAGGCCGGCATCAAGATCGTGCTGAAGGCCCTTGAGGCGCCGATCCGCCAGATCGCCGCCAATTCCGGCGTCGAGGGCTCGATCGTGGTCGGCAAGATTACCGACAACACCTCTTCGATCACCTACGGCTTCAACGCCCAGACCGAAGAGTACGTTGACATGATCCAGGCCGGTATCGTCGACCCGGCCAAGGTCGTGCGCACCGCCCTTCAGGATGCGTCCTCGATCGCCGGCCTCCTCGTCACCACCGAGGCCATGATCGCCGATGCTCCGAAGAAGGACAGCGGCGCCCCCATGGGCGGCGGCGGCGGCATGGGCGGCGGCATGGGTGGCATGGACTTCTAAGACGTCCAAGACACCTGAACACCGAAAACAAGGGGGTCGCCGAAAGGCGGCCCCTTTTTCCATGTCGTGACCGGACGAAAACGCGCGCACCGACGATGCAGCGCGCGGAGGTCTACGGGCTCAGACCAGCCCGAGATCGCTTGGGGAGACGTCCGGGAAGATGCGACCGAGACTGGCTGCATCGAGTCCGTAGATGCGCTGCAACAGACCACTCAGCATCGCCCGATAATCGGTGAGCACCGGATAGTCCCTGTTCTGGAACAGATGAGCTTCGTCGGCCCGAACCTGCGGACCGGCGATCCGACCGCCCCGTACCCCGCCCCCGAGCACCAAGTAGACGCTACCGTGACCATGATCGGTGCCGCGATTGCCGTTCTCGCGGAAGGTCCGACCGAACTCGGAAACGACGACCACGACAGTATCGGTCCAGCCGGCGCCGATCTCCTGGACGAAGCCGGAAAGGCCACGGCCAAGTTCTCCGATGCGGTCGGCGAGATAGCCGGTTGCACCGCCCTGGTTCACATGCGTATCCCACCCACCGACATCGACGAAGCCGAGGTTGAACTGGTCCCGCATCAGGCGGCCGATGCGACGGGCGGCCAATTCGAACCCCTTGGGCGAAACCGCGCCGCGATCCGCCTGTGCTTGGTGATCGGAGATTGTCCGATAGACCTCATCTCGGACCCGAAAGCCCTCGTTCACCGCGCTCGCCAGGGGGCCGCCCGCGTACATAGCCCGGATCAGAGCAGCCTGCCTCTCGTCGATCCCCGGCTTGCCGATCCCGTGGATCGCGATGTTGGGCACGGGATCGGGTCCCCGGAAGATCAGGGGTGATTGCTCGGTGAAGGCGATCGGGCGCACCCGCGTCAATTCCACGGCGAGGCGCGCCATGAACCCGGATTGGTAATTTCGCGAATCACCGACCGGCTGTCCGAGTTCGATCGTGTCCTGCGTCTCGAAGTGGCTGCGGGTGAGGTCGTTCGTACCGGCGAACGGCACGAAGGCCGCCTCTCCTTTCGCGTAGAGCGGCAGGATCGTCTCGCGCAGCGCCGGATGAAGGCTCCAGTCGGCATCGAGCGGGAGGGCTGCCGCCGGGTTCGCCGGATCGGGTCGAGCCACCGCCAGATTCGGCCGGGCTCGATAGTAGAAGTCGCTGCCGGTCGGGATTACCACATTGGCGGCGTCGTAAGCCCCCCGCAGGAAGACGACGAGAAGGCGGGCATCGGCTTTGGGCGCCGCCCACACCCGGCCCGCGACGGTGCTGGCACCGAAGGCGGCGGCAGCGCGGATGAGATCGCGTCTGTTCATCGATCCGCCTCCTCAATGCATGAACTCGGGGGAGGGCAGGAACAACGTGTTCCAATCCTGGGGCGAGACCGCCCGACGCAAGGCGTCCCTCGTCCGCGGCGTGAGGGTCGCCATCAGCGGCCCGAAATAGAGACCATTCTGCAGGAGCGGAAAGGCAGGTTCCTCGACCGCATCGAGGGCGCCAGACTTGAACAGCCCCGCCGAGCCGGAGCCGATCTGGCGCGCGATCTCGAAGCGCGTCGTGAGCTGGCCTGGGCCGCTCCAGGCAGCGGCGTCGAGCGGGTACCCGTCGGGTGTCGAGCGATTGAAGAGGCCCTCTCCGAGGCGGTTCAACCAGTTCTGGACTGGGGTCGTATTCAGAATGACCCGGTCGTCATAGGCCAGCCGCAGGGCCGAAAAAACATAGCGGACCGGATCCTTGAAGCCCGAGCCGGCCGCGTCCACGAATTCCGGAGAGTGGACGAGCGCGCCCAGCACTGCCGCGGTATCGCCGTCCGTTCGAGTGAAGACCGCGGCGAGCCGATCGACGAGAGCATTCGAGGGCGAACGCCCCATCAGATAGAGGGCCATTGCCCGGGAGACGTTGCGGGCGGTTGCGGGATGCCGGGCCAGAACGTCGAGCGCCTCCTCGATCTCGGCATAGCCACGACTGTGGATGGTATGACCAAGCAGAACCTTGCTGCCGTAATCGTGCCGGGCCGGGTTGAACAGGAAGAGCCCCTTTCGGACGAGATCGCCCTGAAGCTCTGGCTTCACCCTGGGGTTTTCGGGCCGCGAATCGATACCGGCCCCCGTGAGAATACGAGCCAATTCCTCCACGTCGTGCTGCGCGTACCCCCCTCCGACGCCGAGGGTATGAAGTTCCATGAGTTCGCGGGCGTAGTTCTCGTTGAGCCGACCAGCAGCATTCTCGACGTTATCGAGGTAGCGCAGCATCGCCGGGTGCTCGAGCGTCGCAGTCAGGAGATGGCGGAATCGCCCAAGGGCATGGGGGCGGATGGCGGTGTCGAGATAGTCGCCGACGAGGACGCGCAGATTGGCCTTGCCCTGATGCACGTTGAAGCGGTTGAACCAGAACCAAGTCATCCGCTCCCGAACCTGATCCGGCGCATAGAGCGCTCGAAGGATCGTGGCGGTCAGTGATTGCCGGTAGGCGTCGTTCAAGGCGCCCTGATAGGCGGATTGAGCCGCCTTCTTGGCGTTCAGATCGGCGAGCCCATTCGCGGCCTTGGCTTGTGCGTCGAAAGCGACGACGCGATCGATCAAGGCGCCCTGTGGCTGGATCGAATGGATTTGGGCCTGAGCCACGGGCGGGAGTGCCATCGCGTGGGACGGCCGCAGTTGCGCCGACAGCCAGGCTTCCCGCCCTTGCGCCCGCAGCGCGGAGAAACTCGTCGGCGTCGCTCCCCAGGTCAGCGCGTCGAGAAGTGCGAGGTCCGACGACGGTGACCCATCGGGCGTTGCAAATACCGGCCCACAGGTCAGGATTGCCCAAATGAGAGCGGTGCGAACGATCGCCGCGTCACACAACCTCAACATGAGTCGCCCCCTTCGGCTTATCCGCAAGGTGCAACTCGCCGAGGAAACATGGCGGTGGAATGTCGGGGGAGAAGGCGGGCACGGCGGAGAAACCGACCGGAAACCAGATTGTGGCCTACCGCCTGCTACCTGTCGCCCCCCCCCTTCGAACTTGGACCCAACCCTTCGGGACGGTGCCCTTACCGGCCGAAGATGCCCTTCAGGAACTGGGCGGTACGATTACGCTTTTTCTTGCGCTCGAGTTCGTTCGCATCCTTGACCCAGGCCACCTGCACGACGCGACGCTCGCCCTCAAAAGGCTCGTGGCCGTGCCAGGAATTGTCAGCGCGAAGGAACGCGAACATCGTGCCCATGGTGGGAGGGACCTCGACCGCGAAGGGTTCATAGTTCTTGCCGTCATAAAGTACCCGCAGGCGCCCGGCCGCCGGAGCGTCCCAGGCGTCGTTCATGTAGATCAGCATCGTCATCACCTTGGACGGGCCATCGGTGTGGATCGAGCCGTATTTCAGCTGACTGCGCTTCATGATGGTGGTGAGGCGCGGACATGAGACGAGATCGATGCCGAACTTCTCACCCATGATCCGCGAGAAGGCGTCGCTTTCCAATTCTTCGATCAGCGCTTTGAAGCGGCCCTTCAAGTCGACCTCGTCGACGGTGAGATAGCCGGGCTTGGCGATCGCCGGAAAATCCTGGCGGATCTCATCGACGGCTTCCGGCTTCAGAACGTCGTTTCCGAGAAAGAAGCTGTAGGGCTCCCGCGATACGGGAGCGGCACGCACGGCATCGAGATTGAGGATCGACAGTCCCGTCATGGCTCAGACGTTCGTCCATTCCGGCGGACCGAACCGTCAGCCGGTGGTCGCGCGCTGGGTTGAGCGCCCGCGGGGCGCAATCTCGGTGGATAGAGCGCGCGATTGCGGCAAGCGGACGGCAACCCCTTTCCGCGTCACACGGAAACTGCCATGCTTGTCCGCACCGAAACAGAGGAACGGCGCCGCGTATCGTGACGAGATGCCTCGCACTCGCCCTCTGCGCCATCCTGGTGACGCCGGCCAGTGCTCAGAATCCCCTCCCCTCGACCCAGCGTTTGACCTGCGCCGATGCCATGGCCTTGGTGAAGGACAGAAGATCGCTCTGGATCAACCCCGGCAACGCAGCCGCCGAGCGCTTCGTACGGGACCGCAGTCAGTGCAATCTAACGGAGATTGCAGAACTGCGCTTCGTTCCGACACGCGATAACCCGGAATGTCCCATCGGCTATCGTTGCCGAGAGCCCGACTTCGGTGACTGGGACTGGTAGCGGTTCCGTCGACGCGGGCGGAAGCCGAGGTGCCGGAGGTCGCAGAGCAGCGCCACGATCTCGCCACGACCGGACGGCAATGCCACCGGCAATCCGTGCCGTCTCGGCATCCAGCCATAAGAACACTGACAAGGGGAGGCGCACGTGCCCGCATTGAGGACAGGCCTCGGCCTGCAAGCCGGGATCACGGCGCTCTTCGCTCTCGCTCTTCTGATCCTGCCGGGCGTGTCCACGCCGCTGTATGTCAGCCTCAGCGGCTTCGCCATGGCGGCGATCCTCATCGCGTCCGGCAAACTCTCCGACTACCTGAAGGTTTTCGTGTCGGTCTACGGGATCGGCTACGTGCTGCTCGCGGGTTCGAAAACGCTGGCCGCCATGGGCATCCTGCCCGCCGTCGTGGCGGCACTGCTGCCCCCGGCCTTCGCTGCCACGGGCGCCGTGGTCTTCGCCGGCGTGGTCCTCGCCATCTCACATTGGAAACCGGTCCGCGACATCACCCTGATCGCCGACCCGTATTTTGCAAACCGAGACAAGCCGACCAAGGAGATCGGCCTGTTCCGGTGGTTCGGGCGCACGGAGGGTCAAATCGGCCAGCGGCTCGTCGCGCTGTCGATCTTCGTCAATTTTGCGGACGTCGCGCTGACGCTGCGGTTCAACTTTTTTTATCGTGACCTCTACAACTCCATCCAGGAATACGACCAGCAGGCTTTCTGGTATCAGCTGGCCTGGATCTTCGTCCCGCTGGCCCTCCTGAACATCGCCATCGGCATGTTCGACCTGTTCGTCGATTCCTCGCTGCACATCCGCTGGCGCACCTGGCTGACCCACAGCCTCTACGAGCGCTGGCTCGGCGCCGGTACGCACTACCGTATTCCCTTCACCGACGAAGATGCCGACAATCCGGATCAGCGTATCCAATCCGACGTGAACGCCTTCATCCAGCAGACAGCTGGCGTATCAATTCGCCTGTTGTCCCAGGCGGCTCAGCTCGTCTCATTTATCGTCGTGCTCTGGACCCTGAGCCGCGATTTCGTCCTGCCCTTCACCGACATGGTGATCCCGGGCTTCCTGGTGTGGCTGGTGATCGCCTATGCGTTGGTCGGAACATGGCTCACCCATCTGATCGGGCGTCCCCTCATCGGGCTCAACTTCCGCCAGGAGCAGGTCGAGGCGGATTTCCGCTTCTCGCTCGCTCGAAACCGCATCTACTCCGAGCAGATCGCGCTGCTGCGCGGCGAGCGGGCTGAGAGCACGCGGCTCGCCACCCTGTTTCATGCAATCATCGACAACTACGTCGGCATCATCTTTCGACGCATCAAGCTGATCGCCTTCACCTTCAGCTATCGGCAAGCCAGCGCGATCTTCCCGCTGGTCATCGCCGCGCCGTCGTTCTTCGCCAAGAAGATCACCCTCGGCGCTTTGCAGCAGACGTCCAGCGCCTTTGGAAGCGTGCAGGAATCGCTGAACTTCTTCATCACCTCCTATCTGACGCTGGCTTCCTACAGGGCGAATACGATTCGTCTTGGCTCGTTCAAACGGGCAATGACGAAAGCGGAGGCCCTCTCAGCGGCGGGCTATGGCCTCGTGCAAGGCAACGAAACCACCGGTGAGGTGGTCGCCCGGAACCTCACGCTCGCCCTTCCGGACAACCGCGAGATCGTTACGGCGGAACGGCTGACGCTCCAACGGGGGAAAGCGACGCTGGTCACCGGCCCATCCGGCTCCGGCAAATCGACGCTGTTCCGCGCGATCGCTGGGGTTTGGCCCTTCGGTCGAGGTCGGGTCGACGTCCCGGCTGGCCAATCAGCCCTCGTCCTGCCACAGCGGCCCTACCTCCCGCTCGGTACGTTACGTGGAGCGGTGGTCTACCCGAACACAACGGATCAATTCACGGATGCGGCAATCCAAGACGCCCTGATCGCGGCCCAGCTTCCGCAATTCGCCGACCGGCTCGACGAAGTGGATAGCTGGGACCGGCGCCTGTCCGGTGGTGAGCAGCAGCGCCTCGCCATCGCCCGGGCTGTCCTGACCAAACCGGATTGGCTGTTCCTCGATGAAGCCACGGCCGCCCTTGATGAGCCCAATGAAGCTGCGATCTATCGCATGCTGCGGGAGCGACTTCCTGGCACAACAATCGTGTCCATCGGGCATCGCTCGACCCTTCATGCCCTCCACGACCGGCGCATCGACATGCAACCGGTCGACGACGGCCGGTTCACTCCTCGGGAGGTTTCCTCGACTGTCGTCGCTCAGTAGAGGTCAGCGCAGAAAGGTCAGTGCAATCGGTGCCAGGATCGCAGTGAGGAAGGCATTCAAGCCAAGGGCGATACCCGCGAAGGCGCCGGCAACCTCGTTGACCTGAAAAGCACGTGCTGTTCCAACCCCATGCGCAGCAAGGCCCGCCGCGAAGCCGCGAGCGCGCATGTCCCGAATGCGCAGAACGTTCATCAGCGGCGTGACCAGGATACCGCCCGTCATTCCGGTCAGCATGACGATCACGGCCGCTAAGGTCGGGTCGCCCCCCAAAGTCTGGGCGATCCCCATGGCCACGCCAGTGGTCACCGACTTCGGCGCGAGCGAAATGATGACCTCGCGAGGAATGCCGAACGCTTGGCCAAGAAGCAAAGCCGAGCCCAGAGCGACTACGGAGCCGACGATGAGGGCTGCCGCCATTGGAGCGAGCGAACGCAGCACGGTGGCGCGATATTCATAGAGCGGAATCGCCAGGGCAACCGTCGCAGGCCCCAGCAGGAAATGCACGAACTGAGCGCCATCGAAATAGGTGGCGTAGGGTGTGCCTGTCGTCTCAAGAACCGTCGCCGTGAGGGCTATGGCGATCAATACGGGATTGGCCAAGGGATGACGGTTGGTTGCCTGAGCGATCCGATCGGCCACGACGTAGGCCAGTAGCGTCACCGTCAGCCAAAGCAGCGGCGTACGCGAGAGATAGACCCAGACAGCAAAATCCGGGGTCACGGGTGCGCCTTCGGTTTCGCCAACGCGTACGAGACAGCGACGAACGTGACCGCAGTGGCTGCCAATGTTGCCACCGTCGAGATTAGTACGATCGCACCGAGGGCCACGCCCTGTGCGGCAAGGACGTCAAGGCGCCCGACAATGCCGGCTCCCGCCGGCACGAACATCAGCGAGAGATTGGCTAGGAGCCCCTTCCCGGTCCCCTCCAGGCGGCCATCGATCAGCGGGAGCGCTAACAGGCGTGGACCCAATCGTGGTGCCCGATCTCTTAGGATCAAAAACAACAGGAGCAGCGCCATTCCGATCAGGGGTCCCGGCACCGGTAACCCGGTGGCATGGGCCAGGGCCTCGCCGCAAAGTTGCGCGAAAAGAATCAGGGTCAGGCAGAGGATCATCGCAGCAACCCAGTCAATTCAGGGCAAGGGGCCCTTCCGCGGCAGCGCGCCGCGTATCGGCTATGGCAGCCTCGTCGAAACCGAGCAGACCGCCCAGGCGGTGCACGAGCGCCTCTTCGAATTCGTGAACAACGCCGTCCGCACCTGCAACGGACCAAGCCATCGCCAGCAGCCGCCCTCTCCGCTCCTTGTCGACGGCGTGGCCGATCATCTCGACCAGTTGCGCCATATCCCGGGTTTCGACGTCGAAATCGGCGGCACGAGCGATCAAGGCCTCGGCTTCGCTCCGGGTCTCGGTGAAACGACCTTCGACAAGGCGGGCAAGCCGTTCCGTCTCTTCCGGAGCCAGGACGCCATCGGCGCGCGCGACGTGAACAAGGAGTGCGATCGCAGCGAGGCGCTCATCGGCCTCACCGCCAGCGTGCGTAGGGTCTTTGAGACCGAGTGTATCGACGGCGTAGGCACGAAGGCGGGCGATCAGGGACATCAGAACCTCAAGCGTCGCTGGAAGCCTTTGGGGGCAGCCGATGAGCCGTCAAGCATCAGCTCAGACGTATCGGACAATGCCCCGTGACCGTGTCAGAGATGCATCGTTTCCCGCCCTTTCACCCTCGCAGCAGGATTCAGAAAGCTTGCCATCGGCAGCGCCGCCCGATATGACCCTCCACCACACGGTTCGGCTTGGCTTCAACGCCCGACGCGGAACCGAGCCGCAATAGCTCAGCTGGTAGAGCACCTCATTCGTAATGAGGGGGTCGGGGGTTCGAATCCCTCTTGCGGCACCACATACCTCATTCGTTTCGAAGTCGTATGTGATACCGAGAGCAGGCATCTGCCCTTACATTCTCAATACATTGGGACTGAATTCCCGGCCTCTTAGACGACCGGAAGCACGACGTGAAAAGGGGAAGCGACAAGCAGCGCTCCCCCGTTTTCGTCTAGGCCGCTCTCGTTGCCTTAGCGCTGGCCAGCGTGATCGCCGTCGCGCATGTTGCCAGTCGGTTCCTGCACGTGGGCCTCGAGGAACCAAAGCTGCTTGTCGACCCCGCGCGAAACTTCGGTCAGGAGATCGGACGTGCCAGCATCACCGGCCTCATCCGTGTCATCGATGTTCTGGCGCACTGCGTTGGCATAAACGCCATAGCGGTCGATGAGCGCTGCAAGATGATCAGCGACGGCATAGGCATCGAGGGGATAGGGCGCGAGCTGCGATCCTGAGGCCACGGATGTGGCGGTGCCACGTGCCGTCCCGCCGAGTTGGGTGATTCGCTCGGCCACTTTGTCATTGTAGTCATCGAGTTCCGTGCGGAAGCCATCGAGCATCTCGTGAATGCCGATGAACTGAGGTCCTTTCAGGTTCCAGTGAGCCTGTTTGACATCAAGGGCTAGATCGATCCCATCTGAGAGACGGGCGTTCAGCACATCGATCGACACCTTCTTCGCGTTGGACTTCGTACCGTTCTGGGTCTCATGGAGACGCTGATTACCGGCTTGGGACTTGGAATCGGCCATTCGGATGGTCCTTCAGTTTCGCAAAGAGCACACGACCAAACTCAGATCCCGAGCGCATGATGCGACGATGCCTGGAATTTGGCCGAACGTGATCACGATTGGGCAGCGATCAGCGCCTCCCGTTCGATCTGTCTGTTATTCAACGACAGGCTCTCGCCCATGTTCCTAACTATGCACAGAGCGCATGGACCATTCCCGCAAGACGGCATCTCTTGCGTTCAGCCAGATGACGCCCGGCGAGCCTTGTCGAACAACGACATAGATATCAGATTGAAAACGCCATCGCGCCCAGTTGTAATCACTAACTTTCGAGATACACGATAGATTTATCGAATTTTAAATGAATTTAAGCTGAAACGCTCAGCGCGGACACTGGGAATCTGTCTGGGATTTGTCAGCATGGGCGAGCCTCCTAGGCGTCTGCTCTGCGCATGTGTAATTCAAATGACCGCGACTGCGTGGCAAAAGGCCGAAAGCAGTGACGTTTCTTTAGAGAATTACCCTCATTCCTTCTCGAGATCCGGTAGCTAGAGCGCCGCCGTCGGAAGCATGGCGTCTTGTGATGACAAAGGCAGCAGTCGATTTCGACCAGTCCGACGAAGGACCTTTCGATCCTATCGCCGAGCCTGGCACCGACACGGGATTACCCAAGTTGCGGATCCTTGTGATTCACAATCGCTATCAGGTTCGCGGCGGTGAAGATTCAGTGGTGGCGCAGGAAGTCGATAGCCTCCGGCGCTCGGGTCAACGCGTAGAGACTTTGTTCTTCGACAACGCTGGCATCCGAACAGGGTGGGACCGTCTCCGAACCGCCTATGAGGCGCCCTACGCCCAGCGTGGGATCGCCACGGTGGTCGACGCGGTCCGAGCGTTCAGGCCGGATGTCGTACACGCCCATAATGTTTTTCCGCAGATATCCCCTGGCGTGCACCAAGCGATACGGGCGGAAGGCGTAGCAACAGTTCAGACGCTTCACAATTTTCGCGTGACCTGTGCGAACGGTATTTTCATGCGCGAGGGGCGCCCGTGCGAAGATTGCATCGATGGCTCTCCGTATCAGGCAGTAAGGCACGCTTGCTACCGAGGGTCTCGTTTGGGTTCGCTTGCGGTAGCGCGAATGATCGACGTGCATCGACGCTCCGGGACGTGGACGCACGACGTCGATCGTTTCATCGCACTCACACCGTTTGCGCGAACGCGCTTCCTCGCAGCCGGTCTTCCGGGCCATCGAATCCGGATCAAACCCAACGGGCTTGCGGACCCAGGCTTCGATAGGGAAGCTCCGCGCAACGGCGTCCTGTTTGTCGGACGTTTGGTTCCAGAGAAGGGTGTCGCTACTCTCGCAGAGGCGGCTCGTGCCTGCCGAATTCCTATCACTCTGATCGGCGAAGGGCCTCTCGAAGGCCGGCTCCGCGATACGCCTGGGGTAACTCTTCTCGGCCCACAGCCCCCTGCTACCGTCCAGGCCATGATGGCACGAGCTGAAGCTCTCGTGGTGCCGTCACAGTGGTACGAAGGTATGCCGATGGTGATCGCCGAAGCGTTCAGCCTCGGCACGCCCGTTGTCGCATCGCGGATCGGAGCGCTCGCCGACCTGATCGTCGATGGGAGCACAGGTTTGCATGTCGAGCCTGGCGATCCTGTGAGCCTCGCTCGCGCACTTAACCAAATCGCCGACGCACCGGTTGCCACGCGGGAGATGGGGCGCGCAGCCCGTCGGGTCTACGAACAGGAATGGACCGCTGACGTCGTCACCGCCCGTGCCCTGCTGATTTATCGCGAAGCGATCGCCAGTCGCGCAAACACCGCCGCTCGAGACGCAGCATGACCGGCCCCATTGCGCGATCCAGTCCGCCATCTTCCTACGCTTGGGGACATGATCCGGATGTTCCTCATTTCAACCTCGGCGGCGTTCCGATCTCCATTACGGATATGAACGGCCTCGTATCCGCCATTCGGCGTCGCTTGGCCCGCAGGTCGGCCGCTCCGGGAACCTTCGTGGTGTTTCGTGATGCACATGGGATCGTCCGGGCACAGGACGAGCCGTCCGTCAAAGCGGCGCACGACGCTGCCCTCCTGGTCTGTGCGGATGGCCGCCCCCTGGCCTGGGTAGGCTGGCTCCGCGGACACAGGGGCATCGATCAAGTCCCAGGAATCGAATCTGTCGAGGTCGTCTGTCGAGCTGGTCTTGAAGCGGGGTGGCGCCACTTCTTCCTCGGAGGAGGTCCCGGGGTCGCCGAGCGTTTGGCCGCTGAGATGCGCGATCGGGCACCGGGGTTAATCATAGCCGGAGCAGAAACTCTTCCGTATCGGCCGCTGACCGAACCGGAATCGCAGGATCTGCATCAACGGCTGTTAAGCGCCGGAACCCAAATCCTCTGGATTGGGCTCAGCACACCGAAACAGGAGCTCTTCCTCCACACCCACACACCCTTCCTTCCGGGGGTTATCGGCATGGGCGTCGGAGCGGCTTTCGACGTCAACACCGGAGCGATCGCACGAGCGCCTCGCATGATGACGCGATGGGGGTTGGAGTGGCTCTATCGCCTGATCCGTGAGCCGCGCCGTCTCAGATCACGCTATGCGCAGGTCGTCCCTCGCTTCCTAGCGATCGTGGCCTTCAATCGTGCAGGACGCGACTAAGGTCTATTCGCCTCGAATGGAGCAGATCCCCCGACCGTGACTGGTCAGCACACGAACCATCGCTCAATCTGGAAAATCGGTCAGCACTTTTCGGTAGGCGTCCGTTGCAGCAGCAAGGGAAAAGCGCTCGAGCGCCGGCGCAGCCAGGTGACGCAGATTTGTGCGTCGCTCTGGATCGTCAAGCAGATCGAGGGCCGCTGCAACCCACCCGTCGACGGTCATCGGGCGAATAACGCCACAGGCATAGGCGTCGAGAAGTTCGCGAGCGCTCCCCGAATGCGGTGAGGCCAGCACGGCCGTTCCACACTGGAGCGCCTCCTGGATGACGACCCCCCAGACATCACCACGGCTCGGGAAGAGGAAGAGCCGCGCCGACGCATAGATTGCATTCAGGCCCTGTTGCTGAACAAAGCCGTCGAAGTGCGCATTCACCCCCGCCTCTGCGAAGCGCGATTGCATTTCGCCACGCAATGGGCCGTCTCCAGCGACTCGGATCCGCAGTTCCCGGCCGCGCGCGTGACAGGCAAGGACGACTTCCGTGAAGAAGCGCGCGCCTTTTACTTCTTCGTTGAGGATCCCGCAAAAAAGGATGTCATACGGTCGATCGCGGTCGGACTGCATTGTGCCCTCAAGACCTTCCGGCTCCCAGGCGGGAAACAGTGGAGCGAGGGCGAGACGCTCGGCAGCCAAACTATAGCCTTCTAGCAACCGCAAACTTCCGTCACTCGCTCCGAGACCGAACCGAGCCTTCGGTACCAGCAGACGGCGCATCGTTCGATGTGACCACGAACGTTGTCCGGGATCGGTATCGGGCACGCCATCGGTGCGCAGACCATAGGGAATGGCGAGCAAGCGGGCCGTCGCAGCGGCCATCAGCATGGTCGGAGCGAAGTCGTTGACGACGATCAAGCTCGGGCGGAGCGTGATGATGCGGGGTACGATGTACGGGTTGATGTAGAGGTTGCTGACCGCGCTCCGATACCAGCGTAAGCCCGGGATCACTTCAAAGTGATAGGCTTTGGGATCGGGCAACTCCCACTGGCGCGCGGCCTCCCGTGCACTGCACGCCAGAACATGGAGCGGCCGGTCCAGTTCCGAGCCCAGACGCTCATAGAGCCGATGCATGTAGGGCGCGCGTGCACCGATAATGATCGCGATAGGGCCGCTGCGATCGCTGTTTCGCAGTCGAATGGCCTGATCAGAATTCATCGAGCGTCACGAGCCCGTCCACCCATCAGGGCGTCGACTTGATAGAGGCCCCAATTCGGCTCTAAGACGTGGCGCGGCATTAGCATGAGATCGTCCGGCCCAAGCGCGACACCACGTCTTGTCGTATAAAACGTCCGATAGCCCGCGCGACGTGCAAGAGTAACATCGCGCGCCGGGTCGAAGTCGACGTTGGCAACACCCCATGGGCAGGCGAAGTGCCGGATGGATACGCCGGTCATCTCCTCCAAGTCCCGACGCGATCGACCGAGTTCATCCGTAACCTCGGTCTCGCTAAGGTGGCGCAGATTTCTGTGCGTCGCAGAATGTGATCCGATGTCGAGACCGGCGGACTGCCACGCAGCGACGGCTGAACGATCCATATAACTCACACCATACCTGTTTGCCTTCGGAGGAGCATCAATCCAATCACTTACAAGGAACAGGATGGCGGGTGTGGAAGAGGCCTTGAGGACTGGGAGAGCTACCGAAAGGTTGTCGAGATAGCCATCATCGAAACTGACGAGAAAGTAGCGACGATCAAGGATGGCGCTACTCTTCACAAGATCGGCCGCCCGATCCGCCGTAACAAAATCGCCGAGTTCGCTTAGGTAGTCCAGCTGTCGAGCAAAAGACCTCTGCTGCTCGGGTAGCACACGGTGATAACAAAGGGTGTAGAGGCCAGGGGACGAGTTAGCGATCGAATAAGTGAGCGCACGTACCCGCAATGCCATCTCGCGCAGAAGCGGCGTGTCGCGGATGAATGTTTTGAGCGCTTTCGCCATGAAGGCATCCTACTACCTCCGTTCAAATTTTTCAGCCAACCGCCGGATCGCCTTAACTCGGATTGCGCATATCGTTAAATTAAGGATCCCTGCTGTCTTTCTTGGAAATCCATTCCCACACGGGAGGCGATATCGATCGTTTCGACGTACGACGTTCCAAACTGACGTTCACAGGCCGGTCGAAGGCATGAAAATCGATGAGTACGACGTTAGCGATCGATGCCTGCCTGGTACCCGAAATTTGGGACGACACCCTCTGGTCATTGCCCAGGTGCAACATCTTTTCGTCGTGGATGTGGGGGGCTTACAAGGCGCGAGTCGGCTGGACCGTAACCCGACTCATAGTGCGTAACACTGAGGGCCTTCCCGTCGCACTGATACAGTATCAAGTGAAGCGACGGGGGTTTCTCCGCTTCATCCTAGTCCAGGGGGGGCCACTCCTGACGGAGCAGGGCGAGAAGCATGCTGAGGCAGCGATTAATCTCTTCCTGGACCACCTTGCACTCAGTCGCTTCGATCTGCTTGCCGTCAGCTTCGAACACTTTCAGAGCGACGCCGTTATTCTGGCCCTGCTTCAAAACCGATTCGTACCTGTCCAGTCGGCTAAATATTTTACCCTGGAAATCGATGTGTCAGGGGGTACCGAGACCATTCTGCAGAGAATGGACCAGCGCTGGCGAAAGGCTTTGAAAAAGGCACAACGCAATCCCGACGTGACCACGCATTTCCTGACCGATCCGAATGATCGCCTGTCGGCATTCGACACGTTCTGGACGATGTACAGTGCTCTTCAGGCCAGAAAGGGGTTCCGAGACAGCCTTAACGGTCCAGCTATCCGCGATCTCATCGCGCATGATCCACATCACCGCATGCTTGAAGTCCGAGAAAACGGCGAGCCCGTGCTGATTCGGATCGCCCATGTCTCTGACACACGCTTTACGGACTTCTACACCGCCTCCAACGATCGAGCGCGTGCCTGCGCGGCACCCACGTTGGCCGTGTGGCGCTTCGTCGAGCAAGCTCACGCGGAAGGTCGGCAAACATTCGATTTCGGTGGGATAGACCCAGCCGATAACCGGGGTGTTTTCGATTTTAAGCATGGATTGACCAAAAAGGTGGCCCTCAGCGGCCCGCGCTGGATCTATGGCCGTACCCCGAGGCTGCGGGACGCTGCCGCTGCGTTCCTTGCCTATCGCTGATCTGCGATTCCGCTTCATACGATGAGCCACGGAGTCCCTGTGATCGAACCAGTGCGCGATAACGAACTGGTCGTCGCTCGGATGAAACGCTTCGTCCGGCGTCCAGCCCTGGCCTCCGTGCTGGATCAGGCTGCCGTCAGCGGCTTCGGTTTCCTCAGCGGTATCGCTGTTGCACGCCTTGTCGGCATCGAGGAATTTGGCCTCTTCGTACTGGTCCTGATCATCACGGCTTTCGCACAGGGGCTGCACAACGCCCTGGTGACGGCACCGATGATGACGCTTGTCGCACGTGGGCGCCGGGCAGCCTCCACATACGAGGCCACCGTCCTAGCCAGCGCCATGCTGGTCTCGCTGGTTGCAGCGACCGGGACAGCGCTGGCGCTCGTCGCCATCTTCGCCCTGCGACACCATCCCGTCGAGTTCGACATCGTCGTCTCGGGCGCGGCCCTGACAGTCGCGCAGAATCTGCAACTCACGGTACGCAGAATCCTGTTCATCCGTGGACGCGGTCTCCTCGCCTTCGCGATGGATAGCGTTCGAGCCTTAGTTTTTTCCTTTGCGATCGTGGCAGTGTGGTGGAGCGGACTCGTCCTCAATGCGGCGTCAGCCACCGCACTCCTGGCGGCAACTGCCCTCATCACTGTGGTTCCCCTTGCTTACGGTATCTGGCGGACACCTCGACGTGGACTGCGCTTTCGGCCTGTCGCTCACCGACATTGGGGGATCGGACGCTGGATGTTCCCTTTGGTCTTCGTCACGTTCGGACAGGAACAACTAGCTTGGATCATCGCCGGTGTCGTGTTGGGTGACGAAGCGATCGGTGGTCTGCGCGCAGCGCAGTACCTCGTCGGCTTCGTCATCATCCTTCTGACTGCAACCGAGAATATCCTGCCGACCGCAGCGGCACGAGCGTTCGAGACTGGCGGCGAGCAAGGCCTGCGCACCTATCTGAAGCGAATGGCGTTGAAGCTCGGTCCAATGGTCGGCCTTCTTCTCGTCACCATCGCGCTCCCAGCCGGGACTTGGCTCACCCTCGTCTTCGGGCCAGCCTTCGCAGCCTATGCTACCAATGTCCGCGTTCTGGCAGTCGCAGTCGCCTGCATTTTCATTCGTGATATGGTAACCCAATACTTTCGGGCGATCGAGGATACTGGGCCGGTCTTTCAAGCGTTTGTGATCAGTCTCATGGTCTCACTCGTGATCATGTACCCGATGATTGTCTATGCCGGGATCACCGGCGCTGCGTTCGTCATCACGATCGGGCACACAATGTCGGCGGCGCACCTCATGCTAATTATGCGACAACGATCGGCAAATCACAGCCGATCAGCGATGCACGCCGCTTAATCGCCAATTGGCAAAAATGCTGGGCGCATCCAATCCGCGTGACCCGACATCGTCGGACTCATTTTACCGGCCTTTACGATAATGTTGAAGTCCCAACACGATTCCGGGGCTATTCACGTCGCTTAAACGCTTCTGGAGGAAAGTGTCGAGATCGGCATCTGCTCGAGCATTGAGGAAGGAACACGTTTGCTGAACCTGTTTCTTGTGCTGGGAATCCCAGTTTGGTTCACGATGCTGTATCCGCTTGCCCGCCGCAACCTCGCGGTGGCGGTACGTCCGCTTGATGCCCGACTTGTCCTGCCAATGGTGCTGGTCTGCACCTTCGCCTTCATGCCCCTCGTTTTCACAGTCCCCCGCGAGGACGGAAACGCAGTGCTGGAGGAAGGGCTAAGCGCTTCGAACATCATCACCCTGGTGCTGACTGGGCTTACCGGACTTTACCTTCTTGGCAAGATCGGTCTCGACCGTCGCATCGCATTGCTACCCTTCGCAATGCCTTACCTTCCCTTTACTCTCATGATCGGCATGGACGGACTGAGCACAGCCTGGTCGATTGTACCACCCTATACACTCTATCGTAGCGTAGAGCTGCTGATCTTTTATCACGCTTCGATTGTAATATTCGATCGGACCGATATCGAATACCGCTTCGCCGATATTTTGGCCATCATCATTCTAGCTTGGATCTCTGCTGTACTGCCGATTATCCTTGAGAGTTTAGCGCACGGAACTATCTTCTCGGCAGCAAAAAATAATATGATGCCATACGTTTGTGCGATGCTGGGCTTCCTGGTCATCTTCCGTCCGCCCCAAAAGCGGCGGGGCGCCTATCTTGGCCTGGCCCTTATTGGCTTCGTCGTCGCCGGGTCGGCGGCCAGCACGGGGGCACTCGTTGCAGTCGGCCCGGCCATGCTGATGTCGTCGCGTCATGTGGTCCTGCGTAACTTCGGTATTGTCGGAGCGCTCATGGCCATTGCCGGTTTCGTCCTTTTGATGCTCGACCTTGCGGCATTCCCGGCTCTCCTCGACCTCCTCGCCACCATCCTGCAGAAGCCGGCTGTCGAATTGGCGAATGGCACTGGACGGTCGACCTTCTGGCCCACCTTCATCGCTGCGACGCAGGATCGGCTCGCAGGTTCGGGATTCTCGGCCGGCGACCGGTTCATCCAACTCCTGATCCCGACTACGACACTTGCTGAAACCTTGGGCCGGGAAGACGTGTTCATCACGAGTTCGCACAACATGTTTCTCAGCGCCTGGGCCGGCACGGGCATGATCGGCCTCGGCTTCTCCTTGGTCGTCCTGTTCACGACGCTGTCCTGGGGCATGAAGCTTGATCTGGGGGGACGCCGCTTCGTCGCATCATGCGTGTTGATGCTGGTGCTGAACGGCATGACAACGCCTGGAATTTTCCAGGACTGGAACGTCAATGTTCTGGCGCTTGCGGGATTGCTCGCCTTCATTCGCGTTCAGCTGCCTCCGGATGGTCGGGCCTACCGGCCGGCACCCATCTCGACCGATCTGCGTCCCGAAGCGGCGGTCGCAAACGCGTGGCGCATTTCGTGAAAGCACTTCAAACACAGGCTGCTTCCGCCGCAACTTGTTCCGAAATCGGCCGGATCGAACAATCAGACCGGGACGCGCGGGGTCTCGGTGTTCCGAAGCAGGATATTATCCAGCAGGTGGCCTGCCCACCGCCGACTGCGTAACGGAAAGCGTCAATGGCTGTCATCGAACGCGCCCCACCCGTAATCCTCAAGCACTTCGGTGCCGATACCGAGGTATCGAGCGCGCCCCTCCCCTGGTTCCTGGACATGAGCGAGGTCGGCCGTATTTTACGCCGCCGCTGGGTCACCGTAATCCTTCCGGTTCTCCTTTTATCGGCTCTCGCGGTTGGATATCTGGCGCTGCCGGCGCAGTACGCGGCAACGACCCAGCTCATCATCGACCCACGTGGCCTCGCTGTTCTGAAAGACGAGGCCAATCCGCAAGGTCAGGCGAACGAATCGACCCTGCTTCTGGTCGATAGTCAGTTGCGCGTGCTTCAGTCGGACGACGTCCTGCGCAGGGTGGTGCTTTCACAGAAGCTTGCCAGCGATCAGGACTTTGTAGAGCCCAGCGCCATCGATCGACTCCGGACGTGGGTCGGGCACCTGGTAGGACGAGCGTCAGAGCCGGAATCCGACCCGACCCTCACAGCCCTGCGAGCCTTGCGCGACCGAATGTCGGCCAGACGCCTTGAACGGAGCTTTGCCGTCGACGTTTCCGTTTCGACCAACGACCGAGAAAAGTCCGCCCGCCTTGCTCAGAGTATTGCGGAGACCTACCTCTCGACGGAAATCAGCAATCGGTCCGAATCGATACGGCGAGCTCGGGAGGGCCTGAACAGCCGTCTCGGAGAACTGCGCGACAGCGTTCAGCAGGCCGAGAATGCTGCACAGGTGTTCCGCAACAAGAACAATCTGGTAGGCACGCGGACCCAACTCGTTAGCGAGCAGCAGCTTGGCCAGTTGAGTGATCAGCTCGGCGCTGCCCGGGCCAAAGCAGCTGAGCAGCAGGCGAAGCTGCGCCAGATCGAAAGCGTGAGCAGCAGCGATCCGGCCAAGCTGGATTCGATCCAGGAGGTTCTCCAGTCGCAGACCATTGGGCAGTTGCGCGGACAACTCGCACAGGTCGAGCGCCAGCGGGCCGATGCGGCGGCGAGCCTCGGCGAGCGGCACCCGGCAATGAACGCATCCGACGTGCAGCTACGTAGCGCCCGCAACCAGCTCGAAGCCGAGGTAAAGCGCATCGCCGCCGCGATTCGTAACGAATATCGAGCGAACATGGCGAATGTAGTCGAACTCTCGCAGGCCCTGGAGAAGCGCAAGGCGGACGCCCTCAACGTCGGCGACAGCTTCATAAAGCTGCGAGAGTTAGAGCGACAGGTCGATGCCCGGCGGGGCGTCTATGAAGCTTTTCTCGTGCGCACCCGTGAGCTGCAAGAGCAGCAGCAGCTCGACACTTCAACTTCACGCATCATTTCTCCGGCTCTTCCGCCGACCCGACGCCAGGGTCCGCCAGCACCCCTCGTCCTCGCGGCCGCCCTGCTTGCAGGCGTGGGGCTTGGCATCGGCGGAAGCCTGACGGTCGAGCAGTTCAGCGGACGCGTCCGGTCCCGGAAGCGCCTTGAGGCGCGGACGCAGCGTCTCGTGATCGGCCTCCTGCCGACGCTTCGCCGCGGCATCGCGAATGGAACGGACCGTCTCAGCGGCGGCCCTTACGAGATAGCGATCACCCGGCTGCGGAACCGTCTTCGCCGCGATCTGCCAGCCAAGCGTCCGCACGTCATCCTGGTGACGTCCGCCGACGATATCGTCGGTCGCTCACGTCTGGCCCTCGACTACGCTGCCTCGGCTGCCCACGAGAACGAGCGGGTGCTTCTCGTCGACGCATCGGCTGACGGTACTGTTACCCGCGAAATTGGTCTGCCGCCGCGTCATGGCGGAACTTCAATGCCAAAGCGCGCAGACCTCTCGGATGTCCTTGTGCGGCACAGCTCGGGCCTCGCCATGATTCCGCAGGACGGCCAGACTGCACGCAGCGAAATGCGTGTCTATGTCGACAGCATCCTGGGCGCTCAGGACTCTTACGACCTCGTCGTGATCCATGCCGGACTGATCGGCTCGGATGCCACAGCGGAGCGGCTCGCGGCTGACCCTCGTGTGACGGCAGTGTTGGTTACCGTCCGGAACGGCGAGAGTCGCTATGCGATCCTGGACAAGGCTCTGGCAGCGATAGGCGGACGTCCATACGTCGGAATGGTCCTCACCGACGCGGAGGCGCTGGACTGATTGGACTGGGGTGCCCTTGTCAGGCGGGCACATTCGCTCCGAGATGGCGGTCGAAGTGGCCGATGGTCCGCATCAAGCCTTCACGCAGGGAGACGGTTGGCTCCCACTCGAGGATGGCCTTGGCCTTATCGATGTTCGGCCGGCGCTGGCGCGGATCGTCGGGCGGCAGCGGGCGCGCAACGATCCGAGAGCGGGAGCCAGTCAATTCAATGACGAGGTCGGCGAGTTCCCGGATCGAAAACTCACCGGGATTCCCGAGGTTGATTGGCCCCGTCACTTCAGGATCGGTTCGCATCAGGCGCAAAAAGCCCTCGATCAGATCGTCGACGTAGCAGAATGCCCGGGTTTGCGAGCCATCGCCGTAGATGGTGATGTCCTCGTTGCGTAGGGCCTGCACGACAAGGTTCGATACCACGCGGCCGTCATTTGGATGCATGCGCGGCCCGTAGGTATTAAAGATGCGTGCGACCTTGATCGAGAGGTTATGCTGGCGGTGATAATCGAAAAACAACGTCTCGGCGCAGCGTTTGCCTTCATCGTAGCAGGACCGATATCCGATCGGATTGACCTTACCCCAATATTCCTCCGGCTGCGGATGGACCTCAGGGTCCCCGTAAACCTCGCTGGTCGACGCCTGAAAGATCTTGATCTTCAGACGTTTGGCGAGACCTAACATGTTGATCGCGCCGATGACGCTGGTCTTGGCCGTCTGGACCGGATCGAATTGGTAGTGCACCGGCGAGGCCGGGCAGGCGAGATTGTAGATCTCGTCGACCTCGACATAGAGCGGAAACGTCACGTCGTGGCGCATGAACTCGAACCGCGGGTGATCGAGCAGGGCAGCGATGTTACGACGTGATCCGGTAAACATATTGTCGACGCAGAGAACTTCGTGACCCTGCTCCAGCAGGCGCTCACAGAGATGGGAGCCCAGGAAACCTGCCCCACCGGTGACCAAAATCGTCTTCGTCTCGCCGTCTCGCATGCCTGACCCGAACCTGTTCGCATTACACGGTGGCGTGTTCGTCGTCCGGGGTCGGCGACAGACTGTGCGCCTGTCCAACACCGGTGTAGCGGAAACCGCGGCGCTTAAGGTCCTCGGCCTTATAAACGTTGCGCAAATCGACCATCACCGGTGCAGTCATCACTGCGCGCAGGCGGACGAAGTCGAGCGCCCGGAAGGCATTCCACTCGGTAATGATCACCACTGCGTCGGCCCCGGTGGCACATTCGTAGGCGTCCCCGGCGTAGGTGACGTTCGACAGAAGCGCGCGAGAAGCTTCCATTCCCTCCGGATCATAGGCGCGAATCTTCGCGCCACCGTCTTGCAGGCCAGTGATGATCGAGAGCGAAGGCGCATCGCGCATGTCGTCGGTGTTGGGTTTGAAAGTCAGTCCCAAAATGGCAATCGTCTTTTCACGCACCGATCCGCCGCAGGCGAGGATCACTTTGCGGGCCATGGCGCGCTTGCGCTGGTCGTTCACCGAGACCACCGTCTCGACGAGGCGAACCGGGGTGCCGGCGTCCTGCGCCGTCTTCACAAGAGCGAGGGTATCCTTTGGGAAGCATGAGCCACCGTAGCCGGGGCCTGCATGCAGAAATTTCGAGCCGATGCGGTTATCAAGCCCGATGCCGCGGGCGACTTGCTGAACATTCGCCCCCACCTGCTCGCAGAGATCGGCGATTTCGTTGATAAAAGTGATCTTGGTGGCGAGGAACGCGTTCGCGGCGTACTTTGTAAGTTCCGCGGTGCGCCGGTCCGTGTAGAGGATTGGCGCCTGATTGAGATAGAGCGGGCGGTAGATCTCAGCCATGATGGCCGCGCCGCGTTCGCTGTCTGCACCGATAACAATGCGGTCGGGCCGCTTAAAGTCCTCGATGGCGGCGCCTTCGCGTAGGAACTCCGGATTCGAGACGACCGCAACCTCGGCGTCGGGCCTGGCGTTTCGGATGATGCGCTCCACCTCATCGCCGGTTCCGACAGGCACGGTAGACTTCGTCACCACAACGGTGAAACCCTTCAGCGCGTGCGCGATCTCGCGCGCGGCGGCATGCACGTAGGAGAGATCAGCGAAGCCATCACCGCGGCGGGACGGCGTACCGACAGCGATGAACACGGCGTCCGCTGCAGCGACTGCGCTGGCGAGATCGGTCGAGAACCTCAGTCGCCCATGACGAACATTCTCGGCCACCAGGGCTTCCAGCCCCGGCTCATAGATCGGCATGCGCCCGGCATTCAGAAGATCAATCTTACCCGCGTCGTTGTCTACGCAGGTCACCTGGTGGCCAAAATCCGCAAAGCAGGTGCCCGAGACGAGGCCGACATAGCCGGACCCAACCATCACGATGTGCATGACAAGCCTTTCCTTGCCGGTGCGCATGCCCGGCAACCGACGTCTCCGCGATCCGTGGCGCCTAGCAGCCCAGGATGCGATGATCCATCACGGAATCGATCGGCGCGGCTCGGAAACAGCCCATGAAGGCCGCCGGGATGCTGCGGCAGGGTGATCTCAATGAGACTTTGCCAAGTATTCAAAAATCGGACATGCCTATCGTTCGTCGCTGCCCCTATTGATAGCAGGTGCCGCCAAGAACGCTTCAACATACGCTAACGATGTTACGCACAGTCCCATCGTAGCTTGGAAAAATTCACGAAATTGGCCCGGAACAATGGGAAATCTACGGGTGACCCGGTCGATTGTCTTCGAAGGGTTTGAGTAGGATCGAACGTTCCATCCGATCGTAGTCTCTCCGGCGCACCAAGGCGTTCGTGGCATCCAGCACGTTTTCAAATCGCTTTACGCTCTCTTTCCGTGAAGCGACCTGTTCGTCGCTGCGTGTCAGGGGCGCCAGGCGAAGGCCGGCTGGACCGATGTTGCGCGTGAGGTTCTGCTCGCCGGAACGGGCCAAATCCCCAAAACGGAACGGCTCGCTGTTGAGAAAGACATTGTCCGTTAGGCTGTTGCGAGCGGCGGCCGGATTGTCAGCCAGGATCGTCGCCAAACCTGGATAGCGCTCACGCCACAGCTTCCCGCCGACCGGCATCGCCGCGTAGGCGGCCCGCAATTCCGATAGCGGGTCCGTGATTGCATCCTGGGCCCAGGTCCGGCCGCGTGCATCGACGTGGATCGCAGGGCTTGAATCCACGAAGAGGTTTTCGATGATGCGATTGTCGCGACCACCGCCGAGGAAGATTGGCTGATCGACCCGAACGAACAGGTTGTCCCGGACGGTGCTGCCGCTCGCCATATCGTCGAGATAGATCCCCTTGATCTCGAAGCCCGGTGCTGCGCGAATATCGTGCAGGTAGTTGTGCTCGATCACCGAACCCCGGGCGGACCAGTCGCGACCCGAATAAATCGCTCCACTATCCGTTGATTCCGAAAGGATACGAGTGATCTCGTTCCAGGCGACTCGGTGTTCGTTACCGCGCAAATGAATCGCGTACTCGTCGGTATCGTGAATGTAGTTGCCCTGGACGATCTGACCCACGCCATCGACCATGATCGCCGGGCTTTGAGTTCGCGCTGACTGGGCGTAATCGCTGATGCGACAATCCCGGACGAAGAGCCCGGCCGGAATCAGGCTGGGTCGATCGCCACCCGACAGACGCACGCCGCCAATTCCAGTTTCCGCAACGGTGCTGCGTTCGAGGCCACTGGCGGTCGATCGCTCGATTGACAGGGCCCGACCGGCGGTCCGCCGCAACCGTGAGCCGGAAATGACCACATCGGCCGCCTCGCTGATCCGAACCAGATCGCCCTGAGCCTGTTCCAGGGTCAGGGTCTGGATACGGAGATGTGACGCGCCTTCCACGCTCAGCAGGGTGTCGGTAACGGCCACCTCGACGGCGTCGGAGGGATCGCGCGGCCAGAGAAGGACGACGCCCCAGCCGGCGTCGCGCCACCACTCGCCGGGCGCGTCGAGTTCGCTGAGGGCGTGGACGATCCGGAAGCGGGCGCCCGAGGCGATGCCCTCGTAGGGTGTGGCCTCCAGGGTGAGGTGGTCGGGTGCCACGGCGGCGACCGGAAAGGTTTCGAACAGCCAGTTCCAGCGCCAGTAGCCCTCGGCCCAGAGTTCCGGCTCGCGCCGCCAGCGCGCGGAGCGGCCGTCCGCCAGGGCGAAGTGGGCCTTAGTTTCGCTGTGAGATGAGACGCTTAAACCGGACGCGGTCCTGGCCCAGCCGGTGTTCGGCCAGCGCGCCGGCCACAGGGCACCGGCGCGATCGAACAGCGCGAGGTGGACCGGGGCATCGCGCCGCGCGAGGGTGCGGGGCTCCTGGATGCGCTGGCCGGTGACCGAGGCGGGCAGGCGATAGACACGCAATTTCGCGCCTCGGTCGACCAAGAGGGTCGCGTCGAGGTCACGAGGAATTCCGTCCGGCGCAGGCACGAGCGGAACGGATCCGACGAGGCGCGTCGAACCGTCTGCGGCTCCGTATACCACCAGGGGAATCGCGGCTGTGCCGCTATCTTCGCGGCCGAACCGGACCGGCTCGGACAGACGATGAACGCCCGGAGCGAGCGCGATCGAAATCGCTTGACGCGGATCGGCGCGGCGCCAGCGTCGGCGCAAGGCCAGTGCCTCGGGAAGACTGGCGACCCGGACCTGGTCGACTGCTCGCTTCGGCGGCGTTCCGACGGCCTGAGGGTCGACCGTGATGACGAGGGGATCGGCAGCACAGGCCGGCGAGACGAGGCTGGACGACGAGAGCAGGAAGGAGCCGACGATCGCCAGCAGCGCCCATCGACGACGAGGAAGACCGGCGCCATGTCGCCACCAGGATCTCAATCGCCGCCCCCGCCCCTGCCCGTTGCCGCACCGGGAGGATGCGGCAGCGAGGCAGTTTAGGCGGTCGGGTAGGAGAACACACCCACCGACTTGTGGAAGTGTCCGGTCTCGCGCGCCCGATGACGGCGGGCCTTGTCGAGCAGGCGGCTATCGAGGCGCTCACCGCCGATATCGGCGAATTGCTGGTCGGTGAGATCGGCGATCTGACGAACAGATGCGCTCTCCTTCCAGGAGGACAGGAGATGGGTGAGGATTGCGTGTACCATGAGAGAGAACGTCCAAACGTGTCGATGCGGCGGGTCTGTGTGATCCCGTCGCCATGACCGGAATGTAGGCTTTGCCGCAGCGCAGCACGAGGGAGGATGCGGATGGGCTGCCATGCAGAGTGGGCATGAAACAGGCAGCGTTTGATTAACCTCTGAGCATATCTCCGCTAACCCTCTCCACGCACACGCGTTATTTCCGCCCCGATGCCGCCCACTTGAACGGAAAAGCGAAATGCGGCGCCATTCAGGGCTGAACCGATGTGCGACGCAGCACGCCGGCCTCGAGACCTGATTCCAATGGGGCGCCTGCCAAACCGCAACCCTATTCCGCAGCGGCCTCGTAGGTCCGAGCCGTCGCACCGTCACCGAGGAAACCGCCGGACTGGCGCTCCCACAGGCGGGCATAGAGACCGCCGCTGGCGATCAATTCGGCATGGGTGCCTTCCTCGATGATGCGGCCGGCATCGAGGACGATCAGCCGGTCCAGGGCCGCGATGGTCGAGAGCCGGTGGGCGATGGCCAGCACCGTCTTGCCCTGCATCAGGGTGTCGAGGCTTTCCTGAATCGCCGCCTCCACCTGCGAGTCGAGGGCGGAGGTCGCCTCGTCGAGAATCAGGATCGGGGCGTCCTTCAGGATCACCCGGGCGATGGCGATGCGCTGACGCTGGCCGCCCGAGAGCTTGACGCCACGCTCTCCAACCTGGGCGTCGTAGCCGGTGCGACCCTTGTGATCGACGAGGTCGCGGATGAAGCCGTCGGCCTGGGCCAGCCGCGCGGCGCGCTCCACCTCCGCCATCGTGGCATCGGGGCGGCCATACGCGATATTGTCGCGGATGGAGCGGTGCAGCAGCGATGTATCCTGGGTCACCATCGCGATGGCGCTGCGCAGAGAGGCTTGCGTGACGCCTGCGATGTCCTGCCCGTCCACCAGGATGCGGCCGCTCTCCAGGTCGTGCAGGCGCAGGAGCAGGGAGGTGATGGTGGTCTTGCCGGCGCCGCTGACGCCGACGAGCCCGACCTTCTCGCCCGCCCGGATATGCAGGTTCAGGTTCTCGATGATCGAGGCATCGTCGCGGCCGTAGTGGAAGCCGACCTTGTCGAAGCGGATATCGCCGCCGGCGACCGCCAGGGTCCCGGCATCGGGCCGGTCGGTGATGGCGTGCGGACGCGCGATGGTCTGCATGCTCTCCTGGATCACGCCGACATTCTCGAAGATGCCGCGCACGGTCTGCATGACCCAGCCCGACATCGCCATCAGGCGCAGCACCAGGGCGAGGCCGGCCGAGGCCTCGCCGGTGGTCATGCCGCCGCGCTGCCACAGGACCACGCAGACGGCGGCCGTCGACAGGATCAACAGGCTGTTGAGGAGGCCGAGCAGGGTCGTGGTGCTGCTCACCAACCGGAACTGGTGCAGGTAGGCCTTGGTGTGGATGTCGACGGCGTCGCGCACCGCCGCCCGCTCCTCGCGATCGCGGGCGAAGAGCTTGACCGTCAGGATGTTGGTGTAGCTGTCGACGATGCGCCCGATCAGGGCCGAGCGGGTGTCGGCGGTGACCAGCGATCGGGCGCGGGCGCGGGGCACGAACCAGCGGGTCAGCAGGGCGTAGGCGGCGATCCACACCACCACCGGGAGCGCGAGCCACAGGGAGATCGAGCCGAACAGGCCGACCGCCGTGACAGCGTAGATCGCCACGTAGAGCAGCGTGTCGATGAACACGACGGCGAGTTCGCGGACCGCCGGTCCGACCTGCACCACTCGGTTGGCGAGGCGCCCGGCGAAATCCGCCTGGAAATACGAGAGCGAGTGCCCGAGGGTGTAGAGGTGGGTGCGCCAGCGAATCTGGTTGGTGGATTGCGGCACCAGAAGCTGGTTCGACAGGATCTCGTGCAGCCAGATGGTGATCGGCCGGACCACGATCAGAAGACCGGCCGCCAGCATCAGAGCAGTGCCGTGCTCCTGCCAGAGGGTGGCGCGATCCGCCTTGTTCAGGAGGTCGATGAACCAGCCCATCAAGATGTAGAGCGAGGCCTCGACGGTCCCGGCCACGATCGCCACCACGAATAGGACGATCAGCGCCGACCGGACCGGGCGCAGGTAGAACCCGGCGAAGCCCATCACCGTCTTCGGCGGCATGCGCCCGTCGTCGAACGGCGCGAAGGTGTCGATTCGGCGTTCGAGCCAATCGAGGAACATGAGATCATCCGGTCGTTGCAGCGCTCCTTAGCTAAGCCGTCTTGACCGCCTGCCAACCGGGGGGCGATGCCGCACGGCCCAATCCGCTCGATGTGTCCGCCACCATGCTCCGCCTCGCCCTGTACCAACCCGACATCCCGCAGAACACCGGCACCCTCCTGCGCATGGCCGCCTGCCTCGGGGCCGCCGTCGAGATCATCGAGCCGGCCGGCTTCGACGTCTCCGATCGGCACCTGCGCCGCTCGGGGCTGGACTACCTCGACCACGTGGCGGTGACCCGCCACCGCTCGTGGCAGGCGTTTTCGGATTGGCGCCGGGCCGAGAACATCCGGCTCGTTCTCGCCACGACCCAGGGGGCCCTGCCCTATACCGACTTCGCCTACCGGCCCGGCGACTGCCTGCTGATGGGCCGGGAATCGGCGGGGGTGCCCGATGCGGTCCACGCGGCCGCCGACGCACGGGTCGTGGTGCCGATCCGTCCGGACCTGCGCTCGCTCAACGTCGCGGTGTGCGCCGCCATGATCCTCGGGGAGGCCCTGCGCCAGACCGGCGGCTTTCCGACGGCATATTGAACGGCGTGCAATATCGCACTTGAACGCTGTTCAAACCGTGCGACATCCGGGTGGTGGACAGCGTCCCCGCACCCGGAGGCCATCATGCTCAGACTGTTTCGCACCCTCGCCCGCGGCGCCGCCGCCAAGGCCGAAGAGGACCTCTTCGACCGCAACGCCCTCCTGATCCTGGACCAGCAGATCCGTGAGACCCGGGCGGCCCTGGAACGCAGCCGGCAGGCCCTGGCGGCCTCGATGGCCGGGGATCGGGCCGAGGAACGTCGCCTCGTCGCGGTCGAGACCCGCGCCGCCGACCTGGAAACCCGCGCGGTGGCGGCGCTCCATGCGGGACGCGACGACCTCGCGGGGGAAGCCGCCGAGGCGATCGCCGAACTCGAATCGGAGCGCGACGCCATCCGCGCAGCCCGGACCCGGTTCGCCGTCGAAATGGCCCGCATCCGCGCCGTGGTGGCCGACGCCACGCGGCGGCAGGCGGAGTTGGAACGAGGCCGGCGCCTCGCCGCCGCGGCCGAGACCGCCCGGCGCCTGCGGGTCGCCTCCGCGCCGCAGGACCGCGCCACACTGACCGAAGCGGAGGCGACGCTGGCGCGCCTGCGCACCCTCCAGGCGGAGGCCGAGGACACCGAGGCGGCCTTACGCGCGGTCGAGCCCGGGATCGACATGGCCGCACGGATGGAGCGCGCGGGCTTTGGCCCGAGCACCCGCCCGAGCTCGTCGGCGATCCTCGACCGCCTGCGCTCGAGGGCCGAGGCGGCCCGAGCCCACGCGGGCTGACGTCCTCCGACAGCGCTTTGTCTGGCACCACCCGTGTTTCTCGATCTCGGGCTCCGCAGCGCGGTTCCCGAACGACAAAGCGTGCCGGGATGGTCGACGCCCCCAAACGTCTGCTGCGGTCGCTCGGCACCGCAAAAACCTCCGGCACCGCAAAAACATCCGGCACCGCGAGAATCGCCCGGCACAGCAAGAAATAGGAAGCGCGGCGACCTTCGTCGTACCCAACCCGAAATCCGCTTTTCCCGCTCCCCGAAACGACACCCTCTCCAAGGAACATCATCATGACCAACGAGACCACGCAGCATTCCGGCGCCTGGGTTGCCTTCACCTACGCGTCGTTCATCGGCTCCGCCGCGATGGTGAGCCTCGGCATCCTGTTCATGCCCATCGACATCTGGATCAAGGGCTACCTCGCCATGGGCACGATCATGCTGGTGCAGTCCTGCATCACCGCCACCAAGACCCTCCGCGACGTCCACGAGGGCCGGCGCATGGTCAACCGCATCGAAGACGCCAAGACGGAGCGGCTGCTGATGTCCGTCAAGGATTGATGGCGATCTGGCGAATTGACGGGCGGGCGGCGGGATGGGACATCCCCCGCATGTCGATGCCAGATTCCAACGTCCCGCCCCTGCCCGAGGCTGAGCGCGACGCCCTCAAGGGCGCGGCGACGGCCTGGTTCACCACCCTGCGCGACCGGATCGTGACCGCGCTCGAGGCGATCGAAGCCGAGGCGACCGGGCCGTTTCATCCCGATGCCCCGACCGCGCCGGGACGCTTCGAGAAGACCCCCTGGCAGCGCACCGACCACACCGGCGCGCCGGGTGGCGGCGGCACCATGGCGATGATCAAGGGCCGCGTGTTCGAGAAGGCCGGCGTCCACGTCTCGGCCGTGCACGGGGAGTTCGCTCCGGAGTTCCGTGCCCAGATGCCGGGCGCGGCCGAGGACCCGCGCTTCTTCGCCACCGGCATCTCGCTGATCGCGCATCCGTGGAACCCGAACGTTCCGACCGTGCACATGAACACCCGCTTCGTGGTGACCACCAAGACGTGGTTCGGCGGCGGCGCCGACCTGACCCCGGTGCTCGATCGGCGACGGACACAGGACGATCCCGATTCGGTCACCTTCCACGCGGCCATGAAGGAAGCCTGCGACGCGCATGCGCCCGCCGCCGACTACGCCCGCTACAAGGCCTGGTGCGAGGAGTACTTCCACCTCAAGCACCGCAACGAGCCGCGGGGCATCGGCGGCATCTTCTACGATTACCACTGGACCGGCGACCCCCAGGCCGATCTCGCCTTCACCCGCGACGTCGGCGGCGCCTTCCTGAAGGCCTACCCGGCCATCGTGCGCGCCAATATGGGGACGCCCTGGACCGAGCAGGACCGGCTGGAGCAGCAGGTCCGACGCGGGCGCTACGTCGAGTTCAACCTGCTCTACGACCGCGGTACGATCTTCGGCCTGAAGACCGGCGGCAACGTCGCCTCGATCCTGTCGTCGCTGCCCCCGACGGTGCGCTGGCCGTGAGCGCCCCTCCGGCGGACATCACGGAGACCAACCGCGCCGTGGCCCGGATGCTGGCTGGGGCCTTCGGGGGGCGCCCCTCCGTCGCCCGCCACGCCGACGAGGCCGGGCGCAGCCACGTCGACATCCTGATCTGCCGCGAGGCGCCCCGCCCCGGCCTCACCGCCGGCGCGACGGTGACCCTGGCCAATCACCCGCTCTACCAGGACGGCGCGGAGTTTCCCGGGCGCTGCGAGATCCTCGGCGTCGGCACCGACCCGGATTTCGCGCGCATCCTGGCGGCCTGCGCCTTCCAGGTGATCAACGGGCGCTGGTTCCTCGCCCCCGGCATCGTCTTCCCGGGCGTCCTCGCGGGCACCGGCCTGTCGACCCCCCTCGCGCATGTGCTGTTCGTGCCGCCGGTGGCGTTCGAGGCCCGACTGCAGGCGCCTCCCGCGTTCGACACGGCCCTCGCCTTTCTCCAGGCGGTACCGATCTCGGAAGCCGAGTACGCCTTCGCGCAGGAATCCGGCGGCGATGCCCTGGAGGACGTGTTCGACGGACGCGGCACCGATCTGTTCGACCTTGGCCGGGCCTCGGTGTTCTGATGGCCGAGACCGATCTGCCGACCCGCTTCGCCCCCCAGCAGGACGCCGCCCTGAAGGCGATCGCGGAGTGGCGCAAATCGATTGGCCAGCAGGTGTTTCGCCTGTTCGGCTATGCCGGCACCGGCAAGACCACCCTGGCCCGGCGCATCGCCGACGATGTCGAGGGCACGGTGGTGTTCGGGGCCTTCACCGGCAAGGCCGCCTCCGTGATGCGCCAGAAGGGCTGCCACGACGCGGCGACGATCCACAGCCTGATCTATCGCACCAAGGAAACCGAGGAGGGCGGCCCCGCCTTCACCCTGAACCGCACCGGGCCGGTCTCGAAGGCCGAACTCATCATCATCGACGAGTGCTCGATGGTGGATTCCGACCTCGGCAACGACCTCCTGTCCTTCGACAAGCCGGTGCTGGTGCTCGGCGACCCGGCCCAGCTGCCACCGGTGCGCGGCGGCGGCTTCTTCACGGAAGCCGAGCCCGACGTGATGCTCACCGACGTCCACCGGCAGGCCGCCGACGACCCGATCGTCCGCATGGCCATGACGGTGCGCGAGGGCGGGCGCCTCAGCCTCGGCGATTACGGCGAGAGCCGCATCGTCTCGCGCCGGTCGATCGATCCGGCCGTGGTGTTGCAGGCCGACCAGGTGCTGGTGGGCATGAACAAGACCCGGCGGCTCTACAACAACCGTCTGCGCGAGCTGGCCGGCCACACCGACCCGATGCCGGCGGTGGGCGAAAAGCTGGTCTGCCTGCGCAACGACCGCACCAAGGGCCTGCTCAACGGCTCGACCTGGACGGTGCATGCCCAGCGTTCCTCGCCACGCTCCGACACGGTGCGCCTCGACGTGGTGCCGGAGGACGATCCGGCCCTGCGGCGCCGCCCGGTCGACATCAAGGTCCTCAAGGCCGTGATGTCGGGCTCCGAGGAGGAGATCCCGGCCTTCCTGAAGCGCGAGACCGACGAGTTCACCTACGGCTACGCCCTCACGGTCCACAAGGCGCAGGGCTCGCAATGGGACGACGTGGTCCTCTTCGACGAATCCTTCGCCTTCCGCGAGCACCGGGCGCGCTGGCTCTATACCGGGCTGACCCGGGCGGCGCGGCGCATCACCGTGGTGATGTAGGCCCGGTGGCATTCGGGCCCGGGCGCGCCTACCTGCCTCCCCACACAACCGAATTCAGGAGCCCGCCTTGGCGCACGATCAGAACGGCCCGCCGCAGATGCATGCCACCACGATCCTCATGGTCCGCAAGGGCGGCCGGGTGGTGATCGGCGGCGACGGGCAGGTCAGCCTCGGCCAGACCATCGTCAAGGGCAACGCCCGCAAGGTCCGGCGGCTGGCCAAGGGCGCGGTGATCGGTGGCTTCGCGGGCGCGACCGCCGACGCCTTCACCCTGTTCGAGCGGCTGGAGGCCAAGCTGGAACAATATCCCGGCCAGCTCACCCGGGCCTGCGTCGAGCTGACCAAGGACTGGCGCACCGACCGCTACCTGCGCCGCCTCGAGGCCATGATGCTGGTCGCCGACAAGGAGGTCAGCCTGCTGCTCTCGGGCGCCGGCGACGTGCTGGAGCCGGAGAGCGGTGTCATGGCGATCGGCTCGGGTGGCAATTACGCCCTGTCCGCCGCGCGCGCGCTCGAAGACAGCAGCCACGACGCCGAAGAAATTGTGCGCCGCGCCATGCGGATCGCGGCTGAAATCTGTGTCTATACCAATGGGAGTCTCGTGATCGAGACGCTGGAAACGTCTGAAAACTAACCAAGCGCCACACGTTAACGGAAGTTTTCAGGAACCTGCCTAGCACCTTGGGTGCAAGGTTGGGGCAGGTTCTTGAAAATGACGATCAAGACGAAGATTCTGTTGTTCGTTCTCTCTTGCGGGGCGATCACCCTGCTGGTCGCCGGGATCGGGATCAGCACCCTCTCGGCCTTCAACGGGTCGATGGAGGCGTCCCGGATGGCGGCCCGCCGCGCCCTTGACGCCGCGAACGTCAACCGCCTCGTCACCAACGTCGTTCTCGAATCCCGGGGCGTCTACGCCGCCAAGGATACGGCCGATGCACGGAAATACGCCGATCGGCTGCGCCAGAATCTGACGGCCATGAACCGCCTGCTCACCGAGTGGGGCGGCCGCATTCCGGCGGAGGAGCGGGCGCAGTTCGAGCGCGTCGTCCAGGGCGCCGCCACCTTCACGACCCTGCGCCAGGAGATCGCCCGCCTCGGCACCGAGGTCGCCCCTGCGGCTGCGGCCGAGCAGGGCTTCAACGAGGCCAACCGGGCCAACCGGCAGGCCTTCCAGGATTCGATCGACGTGCTGGTGGCGAGCGGCCAGGCGCAGGTCACGGCCATCGACGCCGCCACCGACGCCCTCTACGCCAACCGCCTGACCCTCCTGTTCGCGCTGGCCATCGGCGGCACCCTGGCGAGCCTCGTGCTCGGCGGCCTGATCGGACATCGCCAGATCGCAGCGCCGCTCGCCAGCGTCACGGCGGCGATCCGGCGCCTGTCCGGGGGCGACCTCGATCTGCCGTCGGTCAAGCCGAGCCGGGACGAGATCGGCGCGATCTGGTCGAGCATGCAGGTCTTCGCCCACTCGATGCGCGAGGCCGAGGCCCTGCGCCAGACCCGGGACGAAGCGGCCGGCCTCGCCTCCACCCGCCGCCGCGCCGAGCGCAGCGAACTCGCCGACCGGTTCCAGGGCAGCGTCGGCGCCCTGGTGGGCAACCTCTCGAACGCCGCCGCCGAGATGGAGGAGACCGCCCGGGCCATGTCGGCCAATGCCGAGCGCACCAACCGCCAGTCGGCGGCGGTGATGCAGGCCGCCGAGGACACCGCGCAGAACGTTCAGGCGGTCGCCGCCGCTACCGAGGAACTGGCCGCCACCGCCAACGAGATCGGCCATCAGGTGAGCCAGACCTCCGCCGCCGCGGCCAACGCCGTCGAGAGCACTCGTCTGACCAACACCCGGGTCGAGGCCCTGGCCCAGGGCGCCGCCCGCATCGGCGACGTGGTGGCGCTGATCTCCAGCATTGCCGGCCAGACCAATCTGCTGGCGCTGAACGCCACCATCGAGGCCGCCCGCGCGGGCGAGTCGGGCCGTGGCTTCGCCGTGGTCGCCTCCGAGGTGAAGACACTGGCGGCTCAGACCGCCAAGGCCACCGACGAGATCACCGCCCAGATCACCATGATCCAGGCCGCCACCCGCGAAACCGTGGAGGCGATCCGCGAGATCGGCACCACCATCGGCAGCGTGCACAGCATCGCGGTCGGCGTCGCGGCAGCGGTGGAGGAGCAGCAGGTCGCCACCCAGGAGATCGCCCGCAGCGTCAGCGACGCCGCGCGGGGCACCCAGGACGTGACCCAGACCATGGCGGAGGTCCAGGGCGCGGCGGTGGAGGTCGGAGCCGGGGCCGCCCAGGTCCTTGCCTCGGCGGCCGAACTCGCCCGCCGTTCGAACACCCTCGACGCCGAGGTCACGCACTTCGTCGGGTCGATCCGCGCCGCGTGAGACGCCGGAACAACCGGACTCGGACGATCGAACCGCGATGAGGGGGCGGGCACGACTGGAAAGCACGGCGCCGGGCGCTTAAGTCCGGACCGTGCGCCAGCCCGACCCCTTTCCTGCCCGACGCGGCATCGCCCTTGCTCATCGCCGGGCGACCCTCCGCGAGGTTCCGTCGTGATCACCATCGACCACCTCCGCCGCGCCGTGGCCGAGGGCATCATCACCGATGTGCAGGCGAACGCTCTCGATCGCTTGGCCCGGGCGGGTGCGATGCTCCCACCCGGCCTCGAAGAGCCGCGCGACGACGAGCGCCTGCGCTTCGTCTCGGGCTTCGCCGACATCTTCGTCACCCTCGGGCTGTTCCTGTTCCTCGGCGCCTGCGCGCATTTCGGACTGTCGGCGCTGGGTCCGGCCGCGGGCTATGCCCTGATCGCCGTCCTGGCCTGGGGCCTTGCCGAATTCTTCACCCTCCGTCGCCGCATGGCCCTGCCCAGCATCGTGCTGCTGGTCCTGTTCGCCCTGGCGGTACAATCGTCGGTGGCCTTCGGGCTCGCCGGTTCCGGCCTTGCCGGGTCGAGCTGGCCGACGCTGTTCGACCTGATGACGGCGGACCGCCTCGGCCCGGCCCCGCTGATCGGCAGCGGGCTCGCGACCCTCGCGCTGGTGACCCTGCATTATCGGCGCTTCGCCGTGCCGATCACCGTGGCGGCGGGTGCGGCGTCGCTCGGCGCCCTTCTCTTCGGAGTTCTGCTCGCCGTTGCGCCGGATCTGACCCTTGCGGCGCACAATGGCGTGTTCATCGCTGCCGGCCTCGGCGTCTTCGCCCTGGCCATGCGGTTCGACCTGTCCGACCCGGCCCGCGTCACCCGCCGCACCGATATCGCCTTCTGGCTCCACCTCCTGGCCGCGCCCCTGATCGTGCATCCGATCCTGGGCAACCTGACCGCCGGCGGCGGACAGGCGGCGACCCTCGGCGTGCTGGCGATCGTGCTCGGCCTCGCCGGCATCGCCCTCGCGGTAGACCGGCGCGCGCTGCTGGTCTCCGGCCTCGTCTATGCCGGGATCGCCCTCGGGTCGCTGGTGCGGGACGCCGGGTTCGCCGGCAGCACGATCCCGCTGAGCCTGCTCACGCTGGGGGCCTTCATCCTGGCGCTCAGCGCCGGATGGCACCCCTTGCGCGCCCTCGTGCTGCGCGCCCTCCCCCGCCCCCTGGCAGTCCGGCTGCCTCATCCGATCGGAGCGTGATGACCACCTTCTCTCCCCGCGAGATCGTCTCGGAACTCGACCGTTTCATCGTCGGACAGGGCGACGCCAAGCGCGCCGTCGCCATCGCGCTGCGCAACCGCTGGCGCCGGCAGCAGCTCACCGGCCCCCTGCGCGAGGAGGTCGCGCCGAAGAACATCCTGATGATCGGCCCCACGGGCTGCGGCAAGACCGAGATCGCCCGACGCCTCGCGCGCCTCGCCGGCGCGCCCTTCCTCAAGATCGAGGCCACCAAGTTCACCGAAGTCGGCTATGTCGGCCGCGACGTGGAGCAGATCGTACGCGACCTCGTGGAGGTCGGCATCGGCCTCAAGCGCGAGGAGAAGCGCCGCTCGGTGAAGGCCAAGGCCGAGGCGGCCGCCGAGGCCCGCATCCTCGACGCCCTGGTCGGCCCGACCGCGAGCCAGGCCACCCGCGACAGCTTCCGCAAGAAGCTCCGAGCGAGCGAGCTGGACGACAAGGAGGTCGAGATCGAACTGGCCGGCGGATCGCCGGGCGGCCTGCCGATGTTCGAGATTCCCGGCATGCCGGGGGCCTCCATGGGCGCGGTCAATCTCGGAGACATGCTCGGCAAGGCGCTCGGCGGCCAGAAGGGCAAGCCGCGCCGGATGACGGTGAAGGACGCCTACGCCCCGCTGCTGGCCGAGGAGTCCGACAAGCTCGTGGATGCCGAATCCCTCACCCAGGAAGCGATCCGCGAAGTCGAGGACAACGGCATCGTCTTCCTCGACGAGATCGACAAGATCTGCGCCAAGGAAGGGCGCTCCTCGGCCGACGTCTCCCGCGAGGGGGTGCAGCGCGATCTGCTGCCTCTCATCGAGGGCACCACGGTCGCGACGAAGCACGGACCGGTGAAGACCGACCACATCCTGTTCATCGCCAGCGGCGCGTTCCACGTCTCCAAGCCGTCCGACCTTTTGCCGGAGTTGCAGGGCCGCCTGCCGATCCGGGTCGAGCTGCAACCGCTGACGGTGGAGGATTTCCGCCAGATCCTGACCTCGACGGAGGCGAGCCTGCTGAAGCAGACCGTGGCGCTGATGCAGACCGAGGGCGTCACCCTCGAATTCAGCGAGGACGCGGTGGATGCGCTCGCCCGCGTCGCCGTCGACGTGAACAACTCGGTGGAGAATATCGGCGCCCGCCGCCTCCAGACCGTGCTGGAGCGCGTCATCGACGAGATCTCCTTCACGGCCACCGACCGCTCCGGCGAGACCGTGCCGATCGATGCCGAGTACGTGCGGTCGCGGGTGGAGAGCCTGGCGGCGAACGCGGATCTGAGCCGGTTTATTCTGTAGCGGCAGGCTCGCGGAAAGCCGTCACGACGCGGCATTCCGGGCGGAGGTCGGGAGCCTGCGCCGTTCAGGCCTGCCAGACCTGCCCCGGCCGCATCGCGAGGAACCTTTCCGGCGCGAGGCCGGTCTCGGCGCAGGCGGCCGCGAGGGCCTCGACCGGCTGCTCGATCCCCTCGTCGGTGAGCTGGAAGGTGCCCCAATGGTGGCCGAGCATCTGGTCGGCGCCGAGGAGCAGCCCGGCCTCGACCGCCTCGGCCGGGTTCATGTGCTGGTCCTTCATGAACCAGCGCGGCTCGTAGGCGCCGATCGGCAGGGTGGCGAGCCGCGGCGGGCCGAACCGAGCCCGGGCCTCGCGAAAACTCGCCCCGTCGCGCAGGCCGGTATCGCCCGAATGGTAGTGGACGCCCACCGGCGTGGTGAGGACGAAGGAGCACCACAGGGCCATGCGCCGGTCGTTCACCCCGCGCGCCGACCAGTGGTTGGCGGGGGTGAGGTGAACCGTGAGACCGCCGCCGAGATCGACCGACTCGCCCCAGTCGCGCGTCTCCACATGCATGGTGTCGTCGTAGCCGCGCAGGATCGCGTCGTTGCCGAGCGGTGCGAGGATCAGCGGCTGATGGGCCTGCCAGAGCCGCGCCACCGTCGGCCCGTCGAGATGGTCGTAATGGTTGTGGGTGAGCAGCACCGCGTCGATCGGAGGCAGGTCGGCATAGGCGATCCCCGGCGGATTGACCCGCTTCGGTCCGGCGAAGCGCACCGGACTGGCGCGCCGGGCATAGACGGGATCGACCAGGATGTTCCGGCCCGCCACCTGGAACAGGTAGCTGGCGTGCCCGATCAGGGTGACGCGCAGGCCTGCATGCCGCTCGGGCGGGACGTCCGTCGCGAAGGGGCTCGGGTGGTAGGACGGCCATGTCTGGCGCGGCGGGCTGTCGATGCCGCGCCGCGTGCGCCAGCGGGCGAGATCACCGAGGCTGGCATCGGCCGGCTGGTCGACGCCGTGGAAGCGCAGACCGTCGAAATGGTCGCTGCGGGGGCCCCGGTAATAGGGATTGCGGCCCCGCCGGTGCGCGGCATAGCCGACCCCGCCGAGCGTCATCACGGTGGCGGCGCTCAACGCCTTGATCAAACTATGCCGTTTCATTCCCCCGAGATGGCGGCTGCGGCGCCGCGATCAAGCGGCGCGGCCGAGCATCGCAGATTCAGGGGAACGTCGCGGCTCGATCACGAGCGCCAGCGCAGTTCCTGCGTGGCGAGCGGGGTGACGAAATCGCGGCCCTCACGGGCGGCCTGCAGGGCCTCGCGCTTCAGGCGGAAATACCATTGCGACGGCAGGTCGCCCTGGCCGAACAGCACCATGGTGGGTTTGCGATCGAGGCCGGCCTGGGCGTGCTGGAGCACCTGCTGGTCCTGCGTCAGGAACTGGCGCATCAGCGGCCGGGCGATGGGCTTCAGCAGGTTCAGGGCCGGCATGTTCCAGTACAGCGCGTTGGTGAGCATCGTGCGGTTCTGGGTCAGGGGCGTGGCGAAGGTGTAGTTCGCGACCCGCTTGGTGCCCGCCTCGATCCGCTCCAGGCGCACCCCCGGCAGGCGGAACTCGATCTCGACGGAGGGCGCGCCGCCGAGCAGCCGGTAGACCGGGGAACTCGTGGTGGTGGCGTGGCTCGTCATGGTGAAGCCGTGCGGGGTCGGCGTGAAGGTCTTGACCTTCTCGCGCAGCTCCTTCGAGGGCCGGAACCACCAGGAATCGTGGACGAAGGCGACGTGGCCGGGATCGACGAGGCTCAGCGTCGTCAGGTCGAACGAGGCTTCGACCACCAGTTCCACCACCACGCAGCCAGCCGGCGCGAAGCCGAGTTCCGGCAGGGCGGCCGCGGGTGAGCCGGTCGGCGGCCCGAGATAGGGATTGACCCAGGCGAAGCCCGCGCTCTCCCGGATCGGGAAGCGCTGCACGGCGATGCGCGAAAAATCGGCGTTGTCGCGGGCCGACAGCGTCGGGACGTCGCGGCAGCGCCCGTCGGTGCCGAAGCGCCAGCCGTGGAACGGGCAGGTCAGGGCGTCGCCGTCGAAGCGGCCCTTCGACAGGGCCATGCCGCGATGGGGGCAGCGGTCGCGTAGCGCGAAGGGCGCGCCGGAGGCCTCACGGCCGAGGACGATCTGCTCCCCGTTCAGCTCGACGGCGCGCAACGCACCCGCCTTCAGGGCATCCGAGCGGCCGACGCAGTACCAGGCGTCGGGCAGCGGCTGACGCATGGCATCCGGATGCAAGGCGTCCGAGTGGATGGCGTCCGAGTGGATGGCGTCCGAGTGGATGGCGTCCGGGTCGAGCGCCGCCTCGTCGGGCGCCGGCATCCGCAGGGCTGTGGACATGGGGTGGGGTCGGTCCGTGGCCGGTGGGCGACACACGGGGCCGCTCCACCCTGGGGAGAAGGCCTGACGCTTTAGACCTCCGGTGAAGCCGAGGCCAGCGCAGTGCTCGCCCGACCCGGACTGGGTCGGGAGGGGAGCGGCGGATGGGCGCGGCCGACCCCCTTTTCAAACCCGCCGGGGCTCACTAGCTTTGGCTCACCCGCAACGAACGAAAGGAGGTGATCCAGTGTCTCATTGTCATCAGCCGCTCACCCCGGCCCCCCGGACCTGGACCGTCGCCTCCGGCGCAGCCTTCTAGCGCTCGACGCGAACGAGACAGTTTCGGCCGGACACGAGTGGTTCGGCAATGGAAGGGCCGCCCTGCGAGGGGCGGCCCTTCGGTGTTTCAGGCCCCCGAAACGGGTGGTCTCAGACCGCGCTGCGGTGCTGGAAGATCGGCTGGGCCAGAGCCTCGGCCCGCGCCGCCCACAGGTCGCGCTCGCTGCGCATCTCGCTGAAATTCGCCGCATCGGCGGTGATCCGGACGCGCAGATCGCGGATTTCCTGCTCGAACTCGGCCTGAAGCGCGACGAGATGGTCGCGCTCGCCCCGGACCGTCTCCAGATCGCGCATCTCCTCCTCGACATGGGCGCGCAGGCTACGCAGCTCGCGGGCGATGACGCCCTGGAGCGCGTCGTAGCGGTCGGTCTCGACCTTGAGCTTCGCCTTCAGCATGATGTTCTCCGCCATCAGGTCCGAGACGTCCGCATCTTCGGCACTGGCCGGTGCCGGCGTCACCACCCGTGGGGTCCACGACTTGTTAGTCTCGGGCGCCCGGGTTTCCGGGGCCGTTTCAGCGAGGCGGGCAGCCTCGCGGACGGGCGTCGCGGCGGCGGGCGTCTCGGTGACCGCCTTCATGGCCGCGAGCCAGTCACGCAGCGGCCCGGGTTGAGGCCGGGCGGCCGGGTCGTACGGGGATGGGTGACGGGCGGCTTCCGACATCGGCTGGTCCTCGACTCTTGAGAATCATCCGATCAAAACATGCTTAACGAAGCGTAAAGAACGCCGCCGTCAGGGTGTGCCGAAGCTGATTTCACCCCGCTCCTGTCTGAGCGCCCAGGTCTCGGCTCCGGCGCCCCGTCCCCTTCCCTCTTCAGGACCGAAGACGCCATGACGCGTGACACCGCCGATGCCCTCGACTCCTCCGTCCTCGAATCCTCCGCGCTCGAATCCTCCGCTCTCGCCGGCCTGCCGGGGATCCGCCACGCCTTCTTCACCCGGCGCGGCGGGGTGTCCGAGGGACTCTATGCGGGGCTCAATGGCGGGCTCGGCTCCGATGATGCGCCCGCGCATGTGGCCGAGAACCGGCGCCGGATGTGCGCCCGCCTCGGCGTGGCGGAAGATCGGCTGATCAGCCTGTATCAGGTTCATTCCGCCGAGGTGGTGGTGGTCGAAGGGCCGATACCCCTGGATCAGCGCCCGAAAGCGGACGCGATGGTGACGCGCGTGCCCGGCCTGGCGCTCGGAATCGCCACGGCCGATTGCGGCCCGATCCTGTTCGCCGACGCGCAGAACCGCGTGGTCGGCGCCGCCCATGCGGGCTGGAAGGGTGCACTCACCGGGGTGATCGGTGCCACGGTCGACGCCATGGTGCGCCTCGGCGCCGAGCGCAGCCGCATCGTCGCGGTGCTGGGTCCGACGATCGGTCAGGCTTCGTACGAGGTCGGCCCGGATTTCATCGCGCGCTTCCATGCGGAAGCCCCGGGTTTCGAGCGCTTCCTGAGGCCGGGGCTGCGCGCGGAGCACGCGCAGTTCGACCTTCCCGGCTTCATCGCCGCGCGCCTCGCCGAGAGCGGAATCGGCACGGCCGGCGATCTCGGGCGCTGCACCTACGCGGACCCGGAGCTGTTCTACAGCTATCGCCGGACCACCCACCGCCGGGAACCGGATTACGGCCGCCTGATCTCGGCCGTCGCCCTCGCCGACGGATCCGACCAGCCCCCCGCGACAATCTGTCAGGGTCGTTAACGCGGAAAAGCGTGGCCGCAGATGAACCTTGGCCATTCGCGGACGTTCGGTGTTCACGGAGTGGGTAAGAATAAGACGAGCATCGCCACAAAGGGGCCGCGTTCACGGCGGCTGGCGTGTTCGTAACGCAACAGCTTCTTGCACGCTGCTGGATTAAAGACGGGGAACTGCAGCGGACGCCACCAGCAAAAGTGGTGCCGTTGTCCAACGGTTAGAGGACCAGACCATGAAATCCTTCCTTCGCGGCGCCACCGCGCTCGCCGGCATCGCACTCGCCGGTTCCGCTTTCGCTGCCGACCTGCCGCGTCGCCAGGCTCCGCCGCCGGTATTCGTGCCGGTGCCGGTGTTCACCTGGACGGGCTTCTACGCCGGTTTCAACGCCGGTTACGGCTTCGACGCCTCCAGCCGCGACACCAACGTCTACAACAACGTGTTCCCGAACCTCGTGCGTGGCCCGAACGGCCTCGTCGGCGCCGGCGGTCCGTCGCAGGTCGCCTACTCGAACAACTCCAACGAGGGTTTCACGGGCGGTGGTCAGATCGGCTACAACTACCAGTTCACCCCGGGTTCGGGCGTGGTCGTCGGTATCGAAGCTGACGCCCAGTACGTCGACTTCGGCCGCAGCCGCAACAACTCRATCCTGACCCCCGGCTTCACCGCCGTCCCCGGCGTCACCTTCGTCGATCCGCGCGGCACCGCCAGCCTCGACTACTTCGGCACCGTCCGCGGYCGCCTCGGCTACGCCTTCGACCGCACCCTCGTGTACGGCACCGGCGGCTTCGCCTACGGCGCCGGCAGCAACGAGCGTTCGTTCGGCCTCGTGCGTGGCCCGAACGGCCTCGTCGGCGCCGGCGGTCCGTCGCAGGTCGCCTACTCGAACAACTCCAACGAGGGTTTCACGGGCGGCGGTCAGATCGGCTACAACTACCAGTTCACCCCGGGTTCGGGCGTGGTCGTCGGTATCGAAGCTGACGCCCAGTACGTCGACTTCGGCCGCAGCCGCAACAACTCGATCCTGACCCCCGGCTTCACCGCCGTCCCCGGCGTCACCTTCGTCGATCCGCGCGGCACCGCCAGCCTCGACTACTTCGGCACCGTCCGCGGCCGCCTCGGCTACGCCTTCGACCGCACCCTCGTGTACGGCACCGGCGGCTTCGCCTACGGCGCCGGCAGCAACGAGCGTTCGTTCGGCGGCTTCCGCGGCAACGACGACTTCCGCACCGGCTGGGCCGCTGGTGGTGGCATCGAGTACGCGCTCCCCACCGACTCGTTCCTGAACTTCTTCCGTTCCTCGGCCGTCACGCTCAAGGTCGAAGGCCTGTACGTGAACCTCGACCCTGTACGTGAACCTCGAC